>CAWIKL010000001.1:0-3077500 GCA_963836665.1 uncultured Acidobacteriota bacterium
TTCAAGCCTTCTGGGACCGCGTTGTGACCGATTTGTGACCGACGCGCGAACTGAGGCGACCCTCTAAGACTAGGCCGACGACTTCACGCTCCTGATGCGAGCCGAAGTGGTCGGCCTTTGTTGTTCCAGCTCACCTCCAGTCCTTTCCTGAGTTCCTCGTCCGTAATGTTCAGATAGCGCTGCGTCTGCATGATGCTGGCGTGGCCGAGCATCAACTGGATGATGCGGATGTCGACGCCGTCGGCCAGCAAGCGGCAGGCGCCCTCGTGCCTGAGGTCGTGCCACCGAAGATCGATCTTCCTCAGCTGTTCACGATTCCAGGCCGCACCGGTCCTGGCCGAGCGCGGTTGGATGCCGTGGCCGAGCAGCCGCAGCGTCTCCCAGGCCGTCTGCAATTCGGACTGGTACTCGCCGATGGCGGTGCCGAACACGTAGGCGTCGGGTCCGAGCTTCGCTCGACGCGTAAGAATTGCGGCGAGCCGTCCTTCAGGATTGAACGGAATCCGCCGGTTCTCCTTGTCCTTGGCGGTCGCGCCGGGAATTCCGATTTGGTACGACTCCCAGTTCACGCGTTTGTTCTGGATGAGCAGCATCTCGCCGCGCCGGCAAACGAGCTCCAACGCACCGATAATCCGGTCGTGGAGTAGTGGGCCAGCGTACTGATGCTCCGGCGAGTTCATCTTCTGCAGCGCCGTGTCGAGCAGCTTCTTCTCCTCCTCTCGGGTGAGCCGTCGATCGCGCGCCGTTTCGGCCTTCTTGTTCATCCGTACGCCGAACCGGTGAAAGGGCGACTTCTTGAAGAGCGGCGGCGTTTGCGCCATTCCCCAGTTCATCGCGTGACGGAGCGTTTCGAGGGTTCGATGGATCGTCGCGAGTTCCACCCGTTCTGCGTAATCCGACTCGGTCTTGAACCCGTTGATCTCGTCGGGTTCTTCGAGTGCGTCGAGCGGCAGCTCGCCGAGGTGCTCCTTGAGAACGGCGATGCGGCTGGCCGTCGACTTGAAGCTCTTCAACGCCGCTGGCTTGACGCACCGCTCGACGTACGCGTCGAGAAAGCTCGCGACGTCCTTCAGCGCAGCGTCCGATGACTTCTTGACCTTCTTCGGCCGCCGCGGATCGCGTCCCGCCTTGATCTCGCCGATGAACACGCGCTCCCAATCGCGCGCTTCCTCGAGCGACTGGATCGGCCGCTGCTTGTTCGGATCGATCCGGGGGATGGCGAACTCGTTTACTGGTACTCGATACCGGGCACCCTGATGCGTCACGTCGAAATACAGGTGCTCCAGGCACCGCCTCGGGTTCGCGCACGTTTGTTTACTGCATCTTCGCCAGATAGCCATAGGACCTCCTTCATGCTTCCGACTCCTTTGAGTGAGCTGTTCACGAGACTCTGGTCGGCGCGCCGCGCCGAATCCAATCCATCACATCCGCCGGATGAAACCTCCTTCCTCTGACGCCGAAGCGCTGCGACACGAGCAGCCCGCGCAGGTACGCGCGGCGAACCGTCTCCTCGTGGCAGCCGATGAACTCCGCGACTTCGGATGCGGTCATCAGGCGATTGGGGAGTCCGCTGTTGACCGATTCGCCGAGTGGCGGCTGCGTCGTCGCAGTATGCGCCGATTCCGTGTACGTCGTCTTCCTCATCGGTTCCCTCCGCGCATGTGCGGCGTCGACGGCGTGTGGTCGACGCCTGGTTCCTGGAATTGACGAACCGAGTCGGGGTGGTGCGACGGGAGGACGATCGGCCTGGCGGCGATCGGCTCGCGTGGCGGACTCGGGAAGGCGGGATTCTTGCGCGAGGGCTACACGCTCGCTCGAATCACACGCCGGCGGGAGGCGTCGGTGCGTGGCGGCTGTGCGCGACGCACCGCACTCTCCAGATGCTCGTGCCTTGCGACCTGTCCTGGGAGAAGTCGCACGCGACGGCTTTCCATGGGGGCACCGGCCCTGCGGTGGTGCGTCAGGACGCGACGGGCAATATGCCGGTCGCTCTCAGATCGCTGTCGCGTTGGGTGCCGTCACCGACTGCCTTCGGCCGTCGGATTCTTCGGCTGCGACGTCCCACCGTTCCGGTCTTGGGTGCTTCTCGCCACGGACCTATAAGCCGGCGGCCTCGAAGCAACTCCACGTGACCTGGGCCATCGTGGAGGAGTGGCGATCGATCGCCACACGAGATGAATCAAGGGTGCGCTCGGTACGTCAGCGATGTCAAGCACAACAGTTCAGCGGTGACGCGGCTAAGCGCTCCTGCAGAATCATGTGCCGAAGCGACGTTCGCGGTTCTGGCGGGCTCGCGCGACCTGCTCGGGTCTGCGCGTTCATTACAGGCCGGGTTCGGCGACGGCGAGGCGATCCAGAAACTGCCGCGCGGTCAAGATCTCAATTCCCTGCACGCTGCCCAGGCCGAGAAGGTGATGGTCCCCTGACACAATGATCGCGGCGCCGCCGACGATCGCCGTCTCGATGAACTTGTCATCATCAGCGTCCTCCGACACCCAGCCGGACTGACCTTCAATCGCGGCGAGCATTGCACGCGTGGCCCACTGCTGCACGATCGGATCGACGTCGGACTTTGACAGACCAAACTTGCCAGTCAATGTTTCGCGGAATTCGCTCAGGATGGGATCGGACAAGATCAGCGTGGCGAGGCCCGCCTCCACGGCCAGCAGGCACCGGTATGGAGGGCCTTTCCAGAAGTGACCGGAAACGAGAATGTTGGTGTCGAAGACGACTCGGAGCGATCCCGCAATCATTCGTGAAGGATTTCATCCACGAGACGCTCGCGTTCTTCATCGGAGAGCTTCGCCCAGTCGAGTCCTCGCTCTCTCGCTATCTCCGCGAGCCGGGGCTGGAGAGCGTCGACCGTGCGATCCAGAGCTGATGCGCCAGCGATGAGTCGCCGAACCGCCTCGCGGCGTCCCTGCGGGGAAAGCCGGTCCAGCGCATCGACAATCTGCTGTTCGCTCACTTCTATTTGGGGCATTGTCGCTCCTCAGACTGTACCAGACTGCACCAACGCTCCGGCTCGGTCAAGTTACGGCGCCAAGGGTCCGGCGGTTCAGGCGGTATATGAGAGGTGCTCGGGAACGAGCCCGGTCAGAAGATTCCAGTGCTCTGCCTGACGCGCGAGTCTCGATTGTTCGAGTCGCTGTTCGACGTCCGCGAGTGCGTCCGCCGTCGCCGACGGGCCCTTCCGCTTGGTAACCTCACGGGCGAGGCCGACCACGAAATTTATTGGGCGTGCGTCTTCGCTACCGCGGCCAATGCCTTGGTTGCCTTCGGCCAACCGGCGTAGAACCCCAGATGCGTCAATGCCTCGGCGATCTGCGCGCGCGTCAGACCGCTTTCGATTCCCAGTCTCAGGTATGTATCCAGCTGGTCGTCCTCGCCGGTGGCGGCCAGCGCGGCGATCGTAACAAGGCTGCGATCCCGGACGCTGAGTTCGGGCTGCCGCCACAGCGTTTGGAAGATCACGTCGTTGGTGAGCTGGACGAACTTCGGCGCGACGTGTCCCAATTCGGCCGCGATCGCTCTCGCGCGCGCCGCGTCCGAGGGAGGGGCCGGCAGGCGGGGACTCACGCTGCGGAGACTGCCCGGGTCAATGTTCCGCGCCTTGTAGACCTGGTCGTAGACCTCCAGCGCCGAAACAGCGGCCGGCCAGCCGCAATAGATGGCCAGATGCGCCAGCAGGGCGGACGCCTCGGAGGGCTTCACACCGTTCGTCAGTGCTCGTGTCAGGTGGCCAGCCAGCTGTGCCGTCTTGCCGGTCGCGATCAACACCGAGATGGTGACCAAACTCCGGTCACGCGGTGACAGCTCGGGTCGTTGCCACACGTCGCCGTACAGCACGTCGTCGGTGAGCGTCGCCAGGCCTGGTGCGATCCGCTGCTGCAGCTCACCCGACGGCCTGGCGTTGCTCTGACGCGGCGCCGCCAAGGCGGCGTTGTATTGCTCGTCGGAAACCTTCTCCATCCACTGCACCGCCGCCCCGTCGAGGACCTCGGTAATTCCGAGATGGGTCATCGACGATTGAGCCGACGCACCGTGCCAATGCTTGATACCGGGTGGGATCCTGACGACGTCGCCGGTACGGATTTCCCGAACCGGTTGGCCCCACAACTGAATGCGGCCGGTGCCCGCCGTGACAACGAGGATCTGACCAGCAGGGTGCGAATGCCAGGCCGTTCGTGCGCCGGCCGCAAAGGTCACGAACGCGCCACTCGAGTGTGAGGGGGCGGTTGGTTCGAAAATCCTTTCGATACGAACATCTCCGCTGAAGTTTGCCTCAGGCGCTCGTTCCACGGCGCCAGAGCCCTCGCGCGTGATCACCAGCGTTTGAAGAACCAGCGTCGTCAGTAACGCCGTGAGGCTGACCATGGTCAAAAATCCGCGCGCTTGCCGGCCTCCGTCGCCTTCCGTGTCACGTCGAGGCGTGCTTTCCGCGCGTCGGGGCCGGTGCCCGCGGTTCCGTCAGGACGGAACTCGAAGATCTTCCCATCGTCGACAGTGTGGCGCCCCCACGTGGGCAGACCAGGTCCGTTGGGGTCCCCGGTCTTCGCGAAGTTGACCCAGTAGCTCTGCGCCATGCGGGATACCCCGAGATCCTCCGGAGTCGGCGCACCGCCGCGGCCAGGCGACAGCGTGCCGAACACATAGGCGATCTCGCCGCCGTGCGGCGTCCCCGCGCGTAACTGTTCCCGCATCGACGTCTGCACGTACGAGAACCGGTAGAGATACACGGGTGATCCCTTGGCGGCAAACGCGTCCGCCGCGAACCGAGCGGGCTCTGCCTGACCGAAGTCGTCGTTCGCCCGCTGCACCAGCGTGGCCAGGTCAGTTGTGCCGTCGGGATCGTAGGCCGCCTTCGCGTCGGCGCTCCACTGCCCGTAGCGCGCGAACAACTCGTCTTTGCTGCGCGCGCGGACGCGATTGCCCGCGGTGTCGCCCATGTTGCTGCCGAGCAGCAGCGGCACGCGCGGCTGGTGGCCGGCGTTGTAGGCCGCCTCCGCCGTTTCCATGATCAACTTGCCGTCGAGAATCGGCGTTGTCTCATACGAGGGCGCGTTCGCGCCTGGCTGCGCCGGTGCGCCGCGAAGCACGTCGTCGGCACTGAGGCCGCGCAATTTGGCCAGTGCGGCCTCGTCGGTCCCCTCGATGCTCATCGATTTCGCGAAGGTGAGGCCTATCGTCTCGGCGGAAACCGGATAGTTTGGATCGACGCCGTCCGCGCGCATCGGCCGCGCCGTCAGCACACTATCGCGCGAGCCGCCGGATTCGACGATGGCTTTCTGGAACAGGCCGCGCGCCATCGGCGATGCCAGCATGCTGTGGACGGAGACGCCGCCGGCGGAGAATCCGAAGATCGTGACGTTGTCAGGATTGCCGCCGAACGCGGCAATGTTTCGCTTCACCCACTGCAACGCCGCGATCTGGTCCATGTAGGCGTAATTGCCCTTCGTCTCGTCGGGATGCTCGTTCCGTAACGCTGGAAAGGCAAAGAACCCAAACCGCCCGACTCGGTAATTCATGGCGACCAGGACGACGCCTTGCTTGGCGAAGCCCACGCCCGATGTGTTGGGCGCCGAGCTCGAGCCACCGGTGAAGCCACCTCCGTAGATCCAGACCATCACCGGGAGACTCCGTGCGCTCGCCGTCTCGGGTCGCCAGACGTTCAGGTACAGGCAATCTTCCGACGGCATTCGTGGAGTCGGCGAACCCGGTGCCGCAGTTGGCGGCGGTCCGAATCGTCCCTGCATGCAGTCGGCACCGAACTCGGTCGCCGGCCGCACACCCGTCCATTTGGCCACAGGCTGCGGCGGCCGCCAGCGTAGCTCGCCGACCGGAGGCGCGGCGAACGGAATGCCCTTGAAGGAGACGACGCCCTCGGAGACGGTGCCTTGGAGCGCGCCGCTGTCGGTCTTCGCGACTGGAGCAGGTGGTTGCGCGACGGCGGCGATGCCGGCGCCAGTCATGACCGCTATCGCGGCCAGCGAACCGAAAGATCTAAATGTCACTGCCGGCATGCGAAAACCCTTCCTCGCGCACGCGCGCGACATCTCTGCTCGGTGCGCTTCCAAAGAAGCGCGCATACTCTCGACTGAACTGCGATGGGCTGAGATATCCAACGCGGTGGCTCGCGTCGCTCGCGTCCACTTTCTGGAACAGCATCAGCCGCCGTGCCTCGTGCAGCCGGAGCACCTTCTGGTATTGCAGCGGACTGAGCGAGGTCACCGCCTTGAAGCGCTCGTGAAACGTCGACGCGCTCATGTGGACGGAAGCAGCCATCTCGTCGACGGTGACCGGCTGCGCGAAATGCTCGCGGATCCAGCCGACAGCGTCGCCGATGCGCTGAACGCCCGACTTCGGCTGCCCGATCTGCGCCACTCTCGGACCAACGGCCGTGCGCAGCAGCCGGATGACGATTTCGTCGACGACGAGCGGACCCAGCATCTCCGCTTCCTCAGGATCCGCCATCAGATCGAGTAACCGCGTCACCGCGTCAACGAGGCCGTCGGTGGAGTGCCCGACGTAGAGGCCGTGCACGTCGGAAGCCTTGCGAAGGCCGTGTGGAAACACCCGCGTCGCGAGCTCGGCCACGCGTGCCGGATCGAGATCCAGGACGAACCCGAGATACGGGTCCTTGCGGCTGGCTCGAATCACCTGGCTGGAAACGGGGAGATTGACGGCGAGGATGAGGACATGCGCCGGGTCGTACTCGACGACGTCGCGGCCCACCATCACCACCTTGGCACCTTGCGCGGCGATGCAGACGGCCGGCCGCATGGTTGCGTACATCGGCTCGGTCGAAATGTGCGAGAGCCGAACAGCGAACGTGCCCGGCAGCCGAAGGGGAAACGCGCCATCGTGCGGCGCGTAGCGCGCCAACAGATTGGCGAAACGCCGCAACGCCAGGTCGCCGGGCCCTTCGACGACACGCGCTCTGGATAAGGCCGCGGTGGATCTCATGGGCCCGATGGTACAGCCGATGCCTGCAGTGGTCTTGCCTAAAGCTCTTGATTCGAGCGCTGATCCGGTTAACCACTCGGAGGAATAGGCACGAACGCGCGCTGAGCGTCCGCTACTCTCGTGTGACGCGTCTATCAGGAGATCACTCGTGAAAGCTCAACCTGTCTCTCGCCAGATTCGAAGATCGCTCCTTGCCAGCATCGCGACGGCCGTCCTCGGCAGTTCCGCGATCGTGTCAGCTCAGGCGCTCAAGGACGTCAAAACACCCGACAAGCCGCTCGTGTTGAAGGCGCAGGGCAGCTTCTTCGTCGGCGGCGACAAGGTGGAGCAGACAGCGGGGGAGCTGGGTGATCTCGGTCCCAGCGGCCACATTACCGTCAATCAGATGTACGTCCGCTACATGGTTCCACAGGCCGGCGCCGGTAACGTTCCCGTCGTCATGGTGCACGGCGCGACGCTGACCGGGAAGTCCTGGGAGACGACGCCGGATGGTCGAATGGGCTGGGACGAGTATTTCGTCCGCCACGCGCATCCCGTCTACGTGCCCGACCAGGTCGGCCGTGGGCGATCGGGGTTCAATCAAGCCATTCTCAACGACGTGCGTGCGGGATCGAAGCCGCCGAGCGAGTTGCCGATTTGGCTGCGGTTCAGCGACGAGAACGCCTGGGCCAACTTTCGCTTTGGCGTCACCGCGGGGCGACCGTTCCCCGACAGCCAGTTCCCCGTCTCCGCCGCGAACGAATTTGCGAAGCAGGGCGTGCCGGACATGTTTCGCGGCACGACATCCACATCCACCATCAAGAACTTGTCGGATCTCGCCGGTCAGCTGAACGGCGCGGTGGTGATGGGGCATTCGCAGTCGGGCGTGTTTCCGCTGCAAGCCGCCTTGCTGAATCCCGCGGTGATGAAGGGGCTCGTCCTCGTGGAACCCGGTAGTTGTCCGGCAACGTACACGGCTGACGAGATCAAAGCGCTTGCCACGGTGCCGATCCTGATCGTGTTCGGCGATCACCGCGACAATCCGACGGATATTCCGGCGCTGCCGAATTGGCAGGCGCGGTTCGAACTCTGTCAGGCGCTGATCGGCCGCCTCAAGAGCGTCGGCGGCCAAGCGCAAATGCTGAGCCCCGCCGAGACGGGCATGCACGGCAACAGCCACATGATCATGCAGGACAAGAACAACCTCCAGATTGCGGATCTGATCCTCAAGTGGATCGACGCGCACGCGGGCAAGCGGGTCGGAGGCGCGAAATGAAGAGCGACACCGACGCTGGAATGTCAGGCACGATCGTCGTCATTACCGGTGCCAGCAGCGGTCTGGGCGAAGCGACGGCACGCTATCTCGCCGCGCGCGGCGCGACGGTTGTACTGGGCGCACGGCGCATCGAGCGTCTCCATGCGCTGGTCGACGAGATCACCAAAGCCGGCGGCACGGCCTCGTCCGTCGCGACCGACGTCACCGATCCGGCGCAGGTCCAGGCGCTAGTCGATTCCGCGGTCGAGAAGCACGGACGCATCGACGTGCTGCTCAACAACGCCGGGATCATGCCGCATTCGCCGCTCGATCGGCGGAAGATCGACGACTGGAACCGCACCATCGACATCAACATCAAGGGCGTGCTGTATGGCATCGCCGCGGCGCTGCCGCACATGCAGCGGCAGAAAGCCGGCCACATCATCAACGTGTCGTCGGTCGCGGGACACAAGGTCGGCAAGAACAACGCCGTGTATGCGGCGACAAAGACGGCAGTCCGGGTCCTGACCGAAGGCCTGCGTCAGGAAGTCAAGCCGTGGAACCTGCGCACCACGATCATCTCGCCCGGCGCGGTGGCGACGGAGTTGCCCAACAGCGTCACCGAAGCGGACGTCGCCAAGGGCATCGGCGCGTTCTACGAGGAGTACGCCATCCCGGCCGAGTCGTTTGCGCGCGCCGTGGCGTTTGCGATCGCGCAGCCGGCAGACGTCGATATCAACGAGATTCTCTTCCGGCCAACGCGGCAGGAACTGTAGCCGCACACTCCCATTCACGAATTCGGAGATACATCATGAAGATATCGACACCGCGATTTGTCGTGACGCTCTGCGCTGCGGCACTGGCCGGCGGATTGACGGCATCGGCCCGTCAGGCTGCGCCGCGCCCGGTTGGCGCGCTGGTCGTGCCGGCGGGATTCAAGTTCGACGTGTTTGCCGAGAACGTGGGCAACGCGCGCATGATGGCGCTCGGCTCCCAAGGCACCGTGTTCGTCGGGTCGCAGTATGCCGGCAACGTCTACGCGGTCGTCGATAAAGACGGCGACCACAAGGCCGATCAGGTCCTGACGATTGCCAAAGGCCTGCGGCAGCCGAACGGCGTCGCGTTCCGCAACGGCGCGCTGTACGTGGCGACGAGCAGCCAGATTCTCCGGTTCGATGACATCGAGAAGCATCTCGACGCGCCGCCGAAGCCAGTTATCGTCTACGACAACCTGCCGAATCCTAACCAGGGGCACACGTGGAAGTTCATCGCGTTCGGGCCGGACGACATGCTCTATACGTCGGTGGGTTCGACGTGCAACATCTGCGCGCCGCCCGCGATGACCGCCGCGATCCTCCGCATGAAGCCGGACGGGAGCGGGCTCGAGAGTTACGCGGAGGGCATCCGCAACAGCGTCGGATTCGCGTGGCACCCCGTGACGCGCGAACTGTGGTTCACCGACAACGGCCGCGACATGATGGGCGATGATGTGCCGAACGACGAGCTGAACGTCGCCTACAAGGCCGGCCTGCACTTCGGCTTCCCGTTCTGCCATGAGGGCAGCGTCCCCGATCCCGAGTTCGGCTCGCAGCGCGCCTGCTCGACGACTGAGCCCCCCGTTCAGAAGCTGGGCGCGCACGTCGCGGCCATCGGCATGACGTTCTATACCGGCAGCATGTTCCCGGCGAAGTACAATAACGCCGCGATCATCGCCGAGCACGGATCGTGGAACCGCTCGACGCCGAGCGGATATCGCGTCATGGCGGCGTTCACCGACGGACGCAAGGTCACGGGGTACGAACCGTTCCTCGACGGCTTCCTGCCGGGCACCGCATCGACATTGGCCGGACGTGGAGCGATGGGCGTCACCAGCGGCCGTCCCGCCGACGCGCTGCAGCTGCCGGATGGGTCAGTTCTGATCAGCGACGACAGCGGCAATCGTCTCATCCGCGTCAGCTACGGACGCTAGGTGAATGATGAAAATCAATTGCCTTCTCATCGCCGTCCTCACCTTGATGTCGCTGTCGCCGCTCGCGCGCGCGCAGGGGCGCACCGAAGTCACCGTCAACGACACCGATTTTCGCGCCGAGAACCTGACGTCGAGCCAGGACGGCAGCGTCTATTTCGGCAGCATGGCCAAGGGAATCATCTACCGCGCCGCCCCGGGCGCGGCGCAGGCCGAGCCGTGGATACGAGACTTGACGAGCGTGGCCGGGCTCCTCGCCGATGACAAGACAAACATGTTGTGGGTGTGCCAGAACTCGAGCGGTGGCCGCGGCGGGGCGCCCGTGGTCGGACAGACCGCGCTGCGATCCTTCGATCTGAAGACCGGCGCCGCCAAGGGGACCTATCCGTTTCCCAGTAACGGCGGCGTCTGCAACGACATGGCGATCGCGCCCGACGGGACGGTCTACGCGACCGAGTCGTTCGCCAATCGTGTCCATCGGCTGAAGCCCGGCGCCACCGCGCTCGACCTCTGGGTGACAGATCAGAGGTTCGGCGGGATCGACGGCATCGCGCTCCTCGCCGATGGCGCCGTGTACGTGAACACGTTCTTCGGCAGCGAACTCTTTCGGATTCCGGTGAATCCAGACGGCAGCGCGGGTACGGTCGTGAAGATCGAGACGTCGCTGCCGCTGGGGCGGCCCGACGGGCTGCGCACCATCGGGCCCAAGACGCTGATCCAGGCAGAAGGGCAGGGACGGTTGGCGGAACTGACGATCGACGGCAACCGTGCGGACGTCAAGGTGGTGAAGGACGGGCTACCCGGCGCCACCGGTGTGACCATCGTCGGCGACACTGCGCTCGTCCTCGTCGGCGGCGCGAAGGCCGTCGTCGTGCCATATCGGCGGCCCTGACGGCGCGGTGATTCCAAGCAATGACCGTGGGGCGGTGCCTGTCGGTCATGTTGTGTGCAGCCGTTGCGGTTGAGAAGATGTACACAAACGCCACGGATTCGGCCTTGGAACCGGAACGGTGGCCGAAGGATTGATTGAACACGTAGTGCGGTTCTGGACGAGGCAGATCAAGCGATGACCACCACGCCACTTCTCACGCTGAACAACGGCGTAAAAATACCGACTATTGGGCTCGGCGTCTTTCAGAGCTCACCGGAGGATACGGTCGCGGCGGTTGAATCGGCCATTGCGCAGGGATACCGCCTCATCGACACGGCCGCGTCTGTACTTCAACGAGCGCCAGGTCGGCGAAGGAATCCGACGGTCTGGTATCGCCCGGGATCAGGTCTTCATCGAGACGAAGGTGTGGATCAGCGACTACGGGTACGAGGCCACGCTGCACGCCTTTCAAAAGAGCGTGGGCAAGTTGGGTGTCGAGCGGCTTGATTTGCTGCTGCTGCACCAGCCGTTGCCGAGCCGCTTCGATCTGACGCTGGACGCGTATCGAGCACTCGAAACGCTGCTCGCGGATGGCCGGGTACGCGCCATTGGCGTGAGCAACTTCATGCCCGATCACCTCATGCGGCTGCTGGGTGAAATCAGCGTGGTACCTGCCGTCAATCAGATCGAAGTGCATCCCTATTTCCAACAGAGGGCGCTGCAGCGTCTGCACGCGGAGCACGGCATCCTGACGCAGGCCTGGTCGCCGATCGGCGGGATCACATCGTACCGGGGCGGCGAGAAGCGCACGTTCGACGATCCGACGCTGGGAGAAATTGCGCGGCGGCACGGCAAGTCAGCCGCCCAAGTGATGCTGCGCTGGCACCTCCAGCAGGGGCGGTCGGCGATTCCGAAGTCAACGAAGCCCGCCCGCATTGCCGAGAACTTCGACGTCTTCGACTTCGACCTGAGTGACTCCGAACTGGCGGCCATTGACGCGCTCGATACCGGCGTCCGCGGCGGGCCCGAGCCCGACCAGATCACTCTGGAAACATTCAAGCGGGAGATTCCCGAGGCGTGACCGTGACTGCTCGCGTTGGTTCGCGGCCCCCGCCACCAGTCGCGGCCGAGAAGTAGCCGGCCGCAGCGACGGTAGATTAGTCCTGTCGGCGCTCCGATAATTGCAGGAAAGGGAGCGCGCGGCGCGTGTCAAGGCCGCGCAGCGCCAGCACAGCGAGGGCAGCCTTGCACACGCGCAAGCGCTCCCGGAAAATGACAGCGGCGGAGCGCCGTTCGTCACTCGCGTGTCGGGATGCTGTCGCCTCGACCGCGATGATTTGGCCGCAGAGCACGCGCGTCAACGCTTCCCTCGCATCCGCTCGGCGCTGCGCGGCGTTGACCCGCGTACTCCGCCGGCCAAAGGCTGGCAATTATCGAGGCGCCAGCCGCGTGTGTCGGCATGAGTAATCCACGTCAGAAACGTGCGCACATGCCACAGGTTTCTGTGCGAGTTCGTCCTGAACTTTCCCTGAGAGATCTGCTCAGAATGTTCGCGACAAACACGACACGCGGAACCCAGGACGTGAACGACCCCGAACGGGGCCTGAGCCGGTTCGGCGGACCGCAGGCGGGGTCGTTCACGTCCTGGGTTCCGCTTCTCCGCTGGTCGGAACCCGTGTTGGGTCGGCAGAGAGCGCCGACCCTCGTGGCGCGCGGCACATGGGTATAAATCGCTGCACTAAGGCGGCTTCATCCCGAGTCTCTCGCGCCCGGGGTCGGCAGACGACGTATCGCCTGCGGCGGACGCCGGGTTAAGGAGCGGGGTTAAGGGACGGGTTGATGCCGTGCGGAGCCTCCTCCCCCTCTTCGGCGTCAGCCGTATGTCGCTGGCGGTGAAAACGTTCGCCGTCGACGAGAGGCGCGAGATGGTCATAGAGGTGGGGAAGGACCACGCACTCCACGGCCGCCCGACCCTCCGCGATGGCCGCCGGAACCGCCGACGGTAGCGGCGTGAACGCGGCCTGTTCGTCGGCTCGCCAGCGCCGGTAGAGGTGAGTGAAGCGCGGGCCGCTGTACACCTCCGAGTAGCGAGTGAGGCGCGTGTGCAGCGCCTCCGGGAGAGTGGCCACGTCAGTGCCCCGGCGACGGTGAAAGAAGTAGTGCTGGAGCTCGCGTCTCGCCTCCCCGCCAAGCGGGCTTTCGAACTCCTCGCGGACCACCGCCTCGTATGCGGCGACCGCCCGTCGAAGCGACTGCGGAAATACGACCCGCAGGGTCCAGGTGCGTGTCAACGAGAGGAGCGGAGCGTGACCGATCAGGAACGTCCGGAAGTCGTCAGTCCACGGGTTCGTGGCCAGAAAGAGCAGCACCAGTCGCCCGCTTGAGTCGATGCCGATCGGGAACGTTCCCGCGAGTTCAGTGAGCTGGTTGGCAGCGTTTCCGAAAGCCACCGCTGAGCTCGGCTCGGGGACGCCAAGAACGGTCCTCGACTTCGCGTACGCGAGCTTCTCGACCCGCGTCGTGAGCCACTCGAGATCGGGGCTGATCAGCGCCGCATCGAGCCGCATCAGGCGGTCGCCTGCGGCGCGCGCGGGCACCGTCCGACGGTAGCGGCTGTCGGGTTCCCCGATCGCGTGATAGAGCGGCTTGGCGTTGACGTGATACAGGCGCGCGCGATTGTGGATGCACGCACTCTCGATGGCGAATCCGCGCCTGACGAGCTTCCTGAAGAACGCATTGCACTTCTCGCCGCCGTTCGCGATCCCGGCGAACGCCGCGTACTGCCGTTTGACGCACAGACCGGAGTGCCGCATGACCAGCACTAGGAATCGCGCCTGGCGCTCGCTGAAGTCGTAATCGGCGACTGCTTGAACGCGTTCTGCGGCGGTCATTAGAGCATCTCCTCCGCGAGCCCGCCGTGCCGGCCGCCGCCACGGCTGCCACCACCGCCACCTCCGATCCGCAGGGTGGAGCCGCGGTAACAGGAGAACCCGGACTGGGCGACGCTGGCGGCATGGGCCCCGCGGTAGTGCTCGGTCGTCACTTCGATATCTTCGTGTTCCTCGCGCCCCTCCGCGTCGCGATATTCGATACGGAGATCGGGAAAGTGGACTTGCTCGTCGAAGTAGGGCAGGTCGTGCTCGCGCGCCCACTCCCGGATCTCTTCGTCGGTGCGATCGGGGTGCCCGTCGTAAGCGGAGCGGTCCCGATCCCGCTCGTGCAGCCACGCCTGGTACTCACGCTTGAGCTCGTGGTCGAGACGAACCCGTTCGACGCCCGCGCCACGGCTTGCGAGACGCGCAGCAGCGCGTTCGTAGGCGCGGTAGACCTGTACGTCGTGTCCGAGCTCGCGCTCGCGTTTCACGCCATGCCAGAGCGTCTGGCGGCCATCGATATCACGGTCCCGATTGTGCTCGAGGAGACTCCGTCCATGTTTCGTGAGCGCGACCGCTTGATCTCGCGACCCGGGCACACGAACGGTCTCGACCAGCCCTTGCTCTCGCAGATGGCGCAGGTCGCTTGAGCGGGGATCGAGCGGGCGATCGTGGTGGTCCCGGAGATCACGACTGGAGACAACTCGGAACGCGCCGACCGTCGCCAGCGTCCGCACCTCTGAGCCGCGCAGCGTGTACTCGCGGTGACGGTCGCGGACGACTTCTCGCTCCGGCCCGCGCGGGAGACTCAGGCCACGCCTGAGCACCTCGCGGAGGTCGCTGTTGCGTTCGCGTTCGGGCCAGCGTGCATCGGCGCGCCGGTGGCCTTCCTGATCCGATCGCGAATCACCGGGGCCGCGGCCGGGCTCTCGCGGATGATCGTCACGATCCTTCTCTCGAGATGGTGTCAGGTTGTCGTCTTGACCGGAATTATTCGACGCGTCTTCACGCGTGTCGGAATCGCGCGGATCGAAATCCATAAAGCCCCCTTCGAACGGCCACGGCTGAGGTGTGACCGATTTGTGACCGACGTGCGCGGTTTCAGGGGGTCGTCAGTTGCCGCCGGTTGTCAGAAACACCAATGAAATCGGCCTTCTGCGTGATGAGGCGGTCCCAGGTAGGCTTGTCAGGCGTGACTCATAACCCAAAGGTCGCAGGTTCAAATCCTGCCCCCGCAACCACTTTTTCAACTGTCGGCTGACAAATGGCTGACAATAGGTAGAACCTCACGGGGCGCTTCGGCGCCCCGTTGAGCGTACAGCCCCAACCGTTTCCGTTGAGCAGCCGTCGCGGTATCCTGATGCGGAAGGCCACCGGAGAACTGCAGAACGAGAGAGGAGTGGCTGACGCGATCGATGCGGTTGAGGAACGCTCGAACGCAGACGGGACGTTCTCTCGTGTATTGCCGCTCCTTCCCTTTGACGGCTTCAGCGTGACGAAGCGGAACCTGCCGTCGATGGCTTGCTTCATCCAGATACACATGACTGGCAGATTTCCGGTCGGGCCTTGCGTCGTCCTGAAATCGGCGTGGCCGAGTGCCGAAGGCGAGGGTGCGATTGACGCCGGCGATTGACCGTGTCTTGCTGTACTCGTGTTTGAAGTCCTCGATCGTCTCCGCGCGCTCCAGCGCTCCGACCGGCAACTCCCCGATCGCCTCCTTCAGCGCGCCGAGGCGGCTGCGAATCGACGCGACGCTGCGCAGCGATTCGGCGGCGACTGCGATTCGTGAAGCATGAGGACGGACCGTCGGATCCCCGCGCGCATCGCGCTGCCGGAGCGGCTGGCGCGCGATGAGCATCTGCCGCAATGGCGCGTTGTCGTGGCCGCGCCGCGGCGGTACACGAATGCCTCCCGAGGGCGCTCGAGCCGCGATGTCGTAGACTAGCGACGCCCGCATGTCCCTCCCGGCCGGAACTCGCCTCGGCGCGTACCAGATCGTCTCGCTTCTCGGCGCCGGCGGCATGGGCGAAGTCTATCGCGCCCGCGACGCAAAATTGCAGCGCGACGTCGCGATCAAGATCCTGCCGTCGTTGTTCGCGCGCGATTCCGAGCGGCTCGCACGCTTCGAGCGCGAAGCCCGTACCCTCGCTGCGCTGAATCATCCGCACATCGCACAGGCGTATGGCCTCGTCGATCTGCCTGCGGAAGCAGGCAGTCATGGCCTGGTGCTGGAGTTCGTCGACGGCGAAGATCTGTCGGAACGGATTCGCCTGCACGGACGGATTCCGCTCGACGAGGCCTTGGCGATCGCGGCGCAGGTCGTTGAAGCTCTTGAGGCAGCGCACGAACAGGGAATCATCCACCGCGATTTGAAACCCGCGAACATCAAGCTCCGCGTCGACGGCCAGGCGAAGGTCCTCGACTTCGGGCTGGCCAAGGCGCTGGCGCCCGTCGATCCCGCCGGGCGCGACGTAAACATCGAGAATTCCCCGACGATCACGAGCCCGTTCCAGCTGTCACAGCTCGGCGTTGTGCTCGGCACCGCCGCGTACATGTCTCCGGAACAGGCGAAAGGCAAGCCGGTCGATAAGCGCGCCGACATCTGGGCGTTCGGCTGCGTGTTCTACGAGATGCTGGCGGGGCGACGCCCCTTCGCCGGTGAGGACGTGACCGACACGCTCGCCGCGATCGTCCGCGCGGATCCCGACTGGTCCTGCCTGCCACCTGAAACACCGGCTGGGGTGCGCACGCTGCTGCGCCGGTGCCTGGAAAAGGATCGCCGTGAGCGGCTGCCCGATATCGGCGCGGCACGGCTTGAACTCCGGGACGCGTTGCACCCCGTCGGCGGCGGCGCGGCGCCTCCCGTACCGGCACCACGCGGGCGTGGCGGCCCGTTGCCATGGCTGCTGTTCGCGGCTGCCGTGATCGCCGCGCTCGCCGCGATCGGACACGATGTCCTGATGCGGCCGGCCACGGATGTGCGCACCTACAAGTCCGTCATCCTCCCGCCCGCCGCCCTCTCGGGCGCACCGGCGCTCCGCCTGCAGGTGTCGCCCGACGGTCGACGCCTCGCATTCGTCGCCCCGGACGAGGCCGGGCGGCCTCTGCTATGGGTGCGGCCGCTGGACGGCTTTGCCGCGCAGGCGCTGAACGGAACCGTCAACGCCGTGGCGCCGTTCTGGTCAGCCGACAGCCGCTGGCTGGCATTCTTCGCGGACGGCAAGCTGAAGAAGATCGAGATCGCCACCGGGACCATCACGACGCTCTGCGACGCGATACCGGGGCCCCCTGGTAGCTGGAACCGTGATGACGTCATCATCTTTACCAGCACGAATGGCCTGAGCCGGGTGCCGGCGGCGGGTGGCAAGCCCGAAGCGCTGACCCGGCTGGCGGCAGGAGAGCTCACGCACATCTGTCCATTCTTCCTGCCCGACGGCCACCATTTTCTGTATACCGCGATCGCTGCCGGGGCGACACGCGGCGTCTTCGCTGGATCGCTCGATTCTGCGGAGGTTACGCGCCTGCTCGATGACCCGACCAACGCGGTGTATGCCGATCGGCGCCTGCTGTTCCTGCGGGATGGGACGTTGATGGCGCAGCCCTTCGATCCTGATACCCGGAGGCTGTCGGGGGCGGCGGTCCCGATCGCCGAGCCTGTGCTGACGAATTTCGGGACCGGCACCGGTGCGTTCTCGGTGTCCCAGAATGGCGTGCTCGTGTACCAGACGGGCAACTACGCCGGCACCCAGTTGGTGTGGTACGACCGTGCGGGACACGCCCTCGGGACGCTCGGTGAGCCGAAGGGCTACCGCGACGTCCAGATGTCGGCCGATGGCCGCTTCGTGTCGGTGACAGTATCGACCGCGGCCCAGAGCCGCGTGTGGGTCTTCGATGTGCTGCGCAACCTCGGTCGGCCGTTCACCGTTGACAATGAGGTCTCCCAGGCGGCGGTCTGGACGCCCGACGGTCAGTCGATCATCTACAGCGCACGGCGCGGCGCCAGTTTCGACCTCTTCCGGAGATCGTCAACCGGTGGCGACAGCGAAACGCTGCTGCTGCACGACGATTTCACCAAGCTGCCGCTGGAGGTCACAGCAACAGCAAACGGGCTGACGCTGCTCTACCGCATACCGCGCGCCGCCGAAAGGGGCGAACTCTGGCTGCTGCCGCTCACCGGCGAGCGCACACCGCGCGCGCTCGCGCCGGGAAATGCCAACCAGGTCCCGGCCGCGGTCTCTCCGGATGGACGGTGGCTTGCCTACGCCGTCGACGAGGGCCCGCACCGCGAGGTCTACGTCACGTCGTTTCCCGACGGCAACGGCAACTGGCCCGTGTCGAGCGACGGCGGCGACAATCCGCGCTGGCGCGCCGATGGCAAGGAGCTGTTCTTCGCCGCCAACGATCGGCTGCTGGCCGTCGACGTGACCACCAGCGCGAACCAGTTCGCGGCCGGACCGGTGAAGGAGTTGTTTACGATGCGGGTTCCCGCGTCCGTGCTGGGCACGCGCGCGACCTATGCGCCGTCGCCCGACGGCCAGAAGTTCCTGGTCAACACGTATGATCAACGCGCAGAGGTGGTTCCGATCACGGTGGTCGTGAACTGGGCGAACGGCCTGCCGAAATGACCGGCGCGGCCCATCACGGCGTCGTCCTGGCTCAACCAGGTCGAGCTCCGGATCGCCAAGATCGAGCGGGACGCGAAGCTCTGCTCGCCGTCCCGACAAAATGCGGGCCGGACTGATCGTCAGCTATTTGGTCAGTTCCTTGAGGAGAATCGCTGGCGTTGTCGCTCTCACTGGAGCACGTGCGTAGTCTCGAACATTCCGCGTGGCGATTGTGTTCGCGCCACAAGCGACAGCGGCGGCGACTTGCAGCGCGTCTTCGAAATCGCGCATCGGAAGGCTGGCCGCGTACCCGTACGCTCTCGGTCGACGTAGGCGCGACCTGCACGAACCGAAGAAGGTCGAGAACAAATGCCTTCGTGGCAGACGAGCCTTTCTCTGAGGTGACGAGGTAATGAAAATTTGCGACGCCGTGCCACGCAATGAATCCCGTCGCCTGCCGTCGTTCGAGTGCGTCCAATAACTCTCCGGCAGAGGCCGCATAGGGGCGCCGATCGAGCGCGAAATCGATCAGAATGTCCGTGTCGACCAGCCAAATCACAGGTATTTCTTCGCCAGCAGTCGATAGCGTTTATCCGTCCGCCGCGCGCGCTTGAATCGGCCTCGCCATCGGGTCGAAAACGCGGGTGCCTCTGAGGCGCTGGCGTCACGCAAGGCCCGCTCGATCAGGCCCGACAGGGACGTCCCATGGCGTTGCGCGTATCGCTTCGCCTGTGGGACGACTTTCTCGTCCACGCTAATTGTGAGCTTGGCCTTCATGTCATCAGATTCCTATACGTATGACTTTAGCATGTATACGTATCGTCGGAGTGGCAGTGGCACTTCTTGACGGCAGCAGGTCAAACGGAATAGATTCCGCGCACCCATTCCGGCTCGGCGAACCGGCCGACAGGCCCGGCGATTATTTTCCGTTCCACAGCCTTTGCGGCATCGTCTTACGCCATTCCTCGTCGGTGACGTTCAGATATCGCTGCGCCGTCTTCAGGGCGAGTCACCGGAGCCTGACCCGCCAGATTACGCTTGCTAGTCGGCTTGCTCTAATATCCCAGAACTGGGATAATCTCATGGGTGCGACCTGTCCTGGCCGCCGACGAGAAACCGCCGCATACGCGTTTCAGAAGAAATCTCCGTCCGGCATCCGGACGGCCAAACGGGATGTCGATGGCAAGCAAAAG
Organism: uncultured Acidobacteriota bacterium; assembly: GCA_963836665.1. GTDB lineage: Bacteria > Acidobacteriota > Vicinamibacteria > Vicinamibacterales > 2-12-FULL-66-21 > JAICSD01. The sequence continues at coordinate 19,708 of CAWIKL010000001.1, forward strand.
CGCTGAAGGGCAGGAACCGGTAACCCGTGGGACCGGAAAGCTGTTCGCGGATCTCGGGTTTCCCGATGCGGCGGAGCGGCAGGTCAGGCTGCGCCTAGCAGCCCGTGGCACAAGTCGCGCTTCGTATGAACAACGGCGACTGCGTGAAGGTCCCGCGCACGGCGGTGCGTTGGGCGTGGAACGCGTGAGTGACCGCCGCTGAACGTCGCCTCGGGTCGATGATCACCCATAGCGTCGCCAACAGCGCGGCGACTCGGCCCTGGAGGCCCCGCGGTGTGCCCACGCCACAGATGGTCCGCATGAGGAGGCCGAGATTGAACCCGCCAACATGCACGAGTAGGCGTTTCAGGATGTTTCGGTGACCGCGGAGATGCGTCCGGCGCATCCCGCCAGTGCCGTAGATGTGGGCGAACGTCCGTTCGAGCAACTCGCCGCGGCAGCGGAGTAACCTGAGGCCGCGCGGTCCGCGGATCCGTCGCCGGTTGGCGTAGACCGCATCGCGCGCCTCCGCCTTGTGCCGCCAGTGCCGCCGTCCTCGGTCCGGCTCCGAGATGTAGGTGCGGATGCCGCGTCGCGTCAGGTCGACCAACCGGTCATTACTGTGAAACCCTTTGTCGGTGACTAACGCGCGGAACCCGTCGCTGGCGGGCAGCACGGCCGTGAGATGGTCCGCGGCCTGGCGCAACGTCTCCTGCATTGTGGTGGTGTCGCCGTCATCCGCATCTTGGAGGGTCACGGCCACGACGGCCCCGGTGTCGAGATCGACGGCGTGCTCGGCTTTGTGGGCCAAGTGGGTGCGACCGTCTTTCATCTTCGTGATCTTGGCGTCCGGATCATGGGGATGCGTCCAATCGTCATTCGAGCCCTTCTTCTTTCGCTTCCGATCGATCCGCGCGAGATCGGCCCGCGTGGGTGTCCCGATGCCCGACGCCTTCGCCAACCCGGTCAAGAACTCCTGATAGCCCTCGCCGGTGTCGCGCCGGACGATGGTCCGCAGGGCTGCATTCGCTTCCAGCGTCGTGCCGTCCACGCCGAGGGTCGTGCCCTTGAGCAGCTTCGCCGCCGCGAGGTAGTCCAGCACCCAGAGGAAGACGGTTTGATGGGTCTCGAGATCGATGAGGCGTCGCGTGCGCGAGATCGTCGAGTGATCGGGCGCGGACTCGTGTAACGCCAGCCCGAGGAAATCGCGCAACGCCAGCGAATCCGCCGCCCGCCACGCGATCCCGCGCTCGGAGTCGAGTCCTTCGAAGTAGCCGACCAGCAGGAGCCGGAAGTACAGACCGGGCGCCAGGCTCGGCCGGCCCATGCGGGCGGCGTAGAATCTCTGGCAGGCGCCCTCGACAAACCGATCGAAGTCACCCACGCGGAGGAGGTCGTTCAGGCGCCGATAGAACGGGTGCGACGGGGCGACCGGCAGGTCGGTGGTCGGCACCCACAGCTCGGTGGCACGCTGACGCTTGCGTTTCCCCATCGACATGCGCGCAGTGTAGTACGACCCAGGGAGCCTGTCGATCTCAATTCATGCACTTGCACCACGGGCTGCTAGCGTATGCGTTGAATCAGGAGCTTGAAGCGCACAAGATCTCGCAGGCCGATGCCGCCAAGGTGCTCGGAGTGACGCAGCCGAAGGTTTCTGCGCTTCGTCGCTACAAGCTGGAGGGCTTCTCCGTCGAACGCCTGATGAATCTGTTGACGGCGCTCGACCAGGACATCGAGATCGTGATTCGACGCAAGCCTCGCTCACGTAAGACTGGGCGGATCAGTGTCGTCGCTGCCTAATCCCCAACTCGCAATGGCGCCGATCCGCTCCCCATACCGCTGAGCTGGTATGATGGTGCACATTATGAGTATCGTTGTCCGCTTCAGTCCCATCGCTCTCACTGCCAAGAAGTACGACGAGACGATTCGCCAAATCAAGAACGCCGGCGAATGGCCACCGGCCGGGCTCGACTACCACGTCTGTTTCGGTTCGGATGGCCACCTTAACGTCAGCGAGATCTGGAACTCGCGGGAGCAGTTCGAAGCCTTCGGCGAGCGTCTCATGCCGATCCTCGCCGGCGCCGGCATCCAGTTCACCAACCCGCCGGACATCTTCGAGGTTCACAGCATCATCAAGAGCTGACCATCGGGCGCTGCGACCCGATCGAGAATCGTCAATCGTTCGGGCAGCGACCGCCGCACCGTCGGCGACCTCCGCTCAGCAGCACACCCACTATTGCCGCTCAAATCGGAACTGTTCCGATAGTCAACGATGTGAGGCAAGACCGTCCCGCCTTGAGCCACGTGCTGCGGCGTCTATCGCGACTCATTCAAACCGCGTCACGTGACTTCTTCGGCAGCGAGCGGCGCACCAACACAACGAGATGGACACCCGGGCCAACCGTCCCCGCGGTAGCGCCCAAGCAGGGTGCCAACCGTGACGATCACTCGAAACAGCGCGGCTTGAATCGGCCGCGGCATGATGAGTCTCTAGGGGCCGCGCGTAGCCTTCGAACACCAGGGGTTCATTCCCGTCGTTCCACCACCGGTGGGCCGATCCGCGAGGGACCGACACCCGCTCTCCCGGGCCTGCGGTGAATCGGCGACCATGGAGCACAGCCGATAGCGTGCCGGATCTGACGAATCCTTCCTCATCCTCTGCGACGTGAATATGGAGGGGAGGTCCTTGCCGATTCTCGATCATCAACTCGCGAACATCGCTGTAGGCCATCAGACGCTCCGGTTTTGATGGGCGCCCAGGCTTCCCTTCTAGGCCATCCGATTCGACGAGTCACATCATAAGCCGTGGCCAGACTCAGCTGGCTTGGGGGGTGATCAGGTTCATGCCCGGCGGCTGGGACGCGTGTACCCGGTTGGCGGATTCACGTCACCGGCGCCAAGCGAGCGCCGGGCCTTGATCTGGCGGTGGGCGTCCGGAATCGCAAGCTCCCGAGGCCGCGCCCGCGTTAGAGTCCCGCCGGATCTATAGTTCCTGTTGCACCGATGACGGCAAAGCCGTTCGCACGGCAGCTTCGGCGTGTGCGGAGAGTCTGTCTGTCGCTGCCCGGCGCGACGGAGAAGCTGTCGCACGGGGAGCCGACGTTCTTCGTCCACAAGCGCGTCTTCGCCGGGTTCTCGAACAACCATCACGGTGACGGGCACGTGGCCGTGGTGCTCCCCGCGTCGCCGGGGCTGCAGGAGGCGCTCGTCGAAGAGGCGCCGCACGCGTATTACAGGCCGGCGTACGTCGGCGCCGCAGGCTGGATCGGCGTCGAGCTTGATCAGGTCAGCGACGAGGCGCTTGAGTCCCACATCCGACAGGCCTGGCAGCTGATCGTGAACAAAGCTGGAACACGCTGACCTCGCTCGATCTGTTCGCGAACGATGTCGCGTTGGTCGCATTCGGACGAAGTTCCTCAAGACCCATTCGCTCGAAGAGATTTGCGCCGATGACGACTTCGTCGCCGCCGCACGCGATAGAACCACCGGCCGCAAGGTGTCGCTCTGAAGCTGGCATATCTGCTCGACACAGGCATCGTTTCGCCGCGATCGCCCATGTGAACGGGCTCGTGCTCGCGGTCATCAACGATAACTGGGCCAGCGAGCGACCGCGCTACGCTAATATCGAGGCGCGTATTTCGTGAACACGAAGTCATTCGCTTTCACCCGCGTGTGGCAGGTGTAGCCGCACGCTGAGCCAGTCCCGACTGGCGTGAAGCTATGGGATCCAGGGTTGTACGTGAACTGGGCATAGCCCCAACCGCCTGAATCAGCGAATCGCTTCGAGTCTTTGACCATGAACGAGACGGACTTCAGTGTGTTCGGTACCTCGACCGGGTATGGCGACACGCTATTGCTCTGTTTCAGCCAATCAATCTTGGTCATCATCGCGCCGTCAGGAACAGGTTTGCCGTTCCCCGGAATGCCGTCTTTGAGGGCCTGGATCATCACGGCATTGCCTAGGATGGCCTTCAACTCTTCCGGGGTCTGACTCGGGGCGATCGTCTGCCACGTGTCGTACTCCTTGAACTCCGCGAACGAGAGACCGTTTGGCACTTTCACGCTGGACCGGTCCTGTGCCGCCAGACTCAGCGTCGCGATGAAAATGGACGCTGCGAGTACGACGAGCGCCGCGATGTGACCACGCTTCATGTGAGTACCTCGTTACTTGTGTTACCGCGACGTCGCACGGATCGCGCCATCGGGGCAGAAGCGTATCAGCAATCCGTTTTCGGCTTTATAGCCCCATTTACGGCGCTCGACCAGGGTGCCCTCGCTCGACTCCGAACGCGGCACAACTCTCCGAGGCCTTGTCGGCTCGACGGTCCACGGCCTCAATGTCAACGACGGGATTGAAGACCGCGATAGGACGGTTCACGCTCGCGCGACGGCGGATGCGGAAGGGCGGGTGGGACGGCGAGTCTGACGCGACGCAGTCCGCGCCACGACAGACTCGCCGTGTGAATGCTAGATCAGCTTCCGTCGTTGGAACCGGCGCACCGCCATCGCGCCGCCGCTGGCCAGCAGCAGGAGCGACGACGGCTCGGGGACCGGGGTGGTGCCCTCGGCGATGCTGGCCGTCGTCACGTCGTCCACGTTGAAGAAGAAATCCGCGCCGTTGGCGTTGAAGCTCGTCAGCGTCGCCGAGGTGAAGCCGCCCGGGTCTGACAAGCCTATGAAGAAGACCTTGGTGCCGTCGGACACAAAGTTGTCGGGCGACGCGCCGTTGTCGCCGAAGCCACCGACCGCGGACAGCCGGAAGTCTCCCGAATGGATGATGTCTCCGGCAATCAAGAACAGTCCGACCGCCTGTACGGGGCCGCCGAACGTGATCGTGAAGGCATCGCCGGCGATGAAGACGCCGTCGCCGACGGTGCCCAGCGAGTTCGGCGAAGACGTCGTCGCGAACGCATCCTCGACTTCAATCTTCGCCGGAATGGAGTACGTGAAGGTAATGCCATCGGCGCTGCCGCCAGAGGCGATCGTCGCTCCCCCGCCGAGATCATCAAACGTCGCTACCGACTGGCCCGTCGTGGCTGTGTTGAATGCGGCGCTCGAGGTGTATACCGTCACCGGGCTCGCGTCCGCGGCAGTCGCCGCACCGATCATGCCGCAGCAGAGAGCTGCTGTCGCGATGACCCTCGTCATGAGCGCGCCGGATAGATGCCCTGCAGCGCGATGATGCAGTTCAGCGTGTTGAACGGCGGCATGTTGTCATGCGGTTGACCCCCGCCCGTATTGCCGATGGCGGCCGGGGCCAGCGGCTGTGTGGCAGGAATCGGCGCGTACAGCGCGACGCGCGCCTTCGTGCCCCACACCGCTCCGAACGGGTTGACGACGGTCGCTTCCGCATCGCTGCCAAAGGCGGCGTGCGTGTGCGCGGGCATCTGCGCGATCGACAGCGCCACAGCTTCCTCGCCCGCCACTTCGCCCATATCCCGCGGCGACAGGCCAGGACCCTGTCCCTGATGCACGGCGACGCGTCCGCGCATGTCGGGCAGCGCAAACGTCGTCTGCCCGTTGCCGCCGTAGGTCGTCCCGAGCAGCGAGAACAACGCCGTGTTCTGCGCGATCTGCATAAGCTGCCCGTCGCACCTCGCCCAGCCCTGCGGGGCGAAGTTGAATCCTACCCAGCGGATTTCACCCAGAAATGGATCCCCCTGCGCCGCGGCTATCCGAGGCGCGAGCACACCAGCGCACAACATTGCCGCCACCATCAGTCTCTTCATCCGACCCTCCAATGAAGCCGTTACGCGTGTGAGACTGCGTGATTGTGCAAAACCGCGTCCACGCGTTTGGCTGGCCGTTTCCGCAGGGTCTGCGCCTGCGGCCAGAAGGACCCGCACGCGAAAGTCTTCATGGCGAAGACTAAAATCTCAGAGTAGACGCTGCCTGATCGTGAGCAGCGCCACATGGCGGCAGGGTGTTCGAATCCTTGTAATGGTTACTTACGGATCTGTTCTTTGCCTTGGTCTTACGCATTCTCCAAGACTCTGGTTCGAAGACATTGTCATCCTGCTGGCCTCCGCAGCAGGTTGCGCGACGGGGTGTTCAGCGTCCCACAGCGTCCACGACCGATGACGCTTCGATTCATCGGTTGCGCCGCCCCGTCCAGCCCCGGACACCGACCGCGACACCCACCACTGCAGCGCCGATCATCAGCATGATCGACGGAAGGAGAAACCGATCCCACCCGGAGTCGACCACACAACTGATGTGATCGGCGTGGACGTGCGCACAAAGAAGCGGGACACTGCCGCCGACTTCCCAGTTCTGCATCCCGAACGTATCGTCGACATCCCAGGAGAACAGTGCGACGCCAGGCAAGTGGACAACGACGTGCGCGTTGATGCTCCGACTCCGAGCTTGGCTCTGGTGAAATTCGACCACCTGTCCGGTGGCCGGCACGCCTCGCAATGAGTAGATCGCTGCGCCCCACAAGCTGATGGCGGACAACACGACAAACAGTCCGCCCACTAGCACCGCGATCCATGACGAAAATGAACGCCCCTGTGGTGTCGCCAAAGCGTACCTCCGAGATCACGCGCCGTCCTACCGATCGAGGTTGATCGCCTTCTTCTATCCCGTAACGATGGATCAGCGCGGGACGGGTTGCCGGCTGGCCCAGAAGGCAGCACGCTCAGTGTTGCCCCAGGCACGATACAGCTCCACCAGGCGCTCGACGGTCTGGCCAATCATTGGCTTCTCTTGCGCCGGTATCCGAGTATCGAGGCCGACGAGGCCCTCGTGCGCCTTGAGCAACTCGCCCTCGGCTTCCTCGAAACGCACTTGCGCGGCGAGCGTGCCGCCGAGCACACTCCTGGCCTCGTAGACTAGCCAGGGCGCGCCTGAGGGTGGAGCGAGCGACACGAGAGGTCTCACGGTCGTCTCAGCCTGCGCATAGTCGTGTTGTTCGAAGATGATGAGCCCGAGCTTCATCTGGTCTTCAATCGTGTAGGGGTGACCCGGCCCGAGCAAACGCTGTCGAGTCTCGAGCGCCTCCGTCATCAGAGGACGTGCGTCGGCCAGCCGGCCCTGCCGCCGGCGGGCCATGGCCAGCGACTCGATGGCGATGAGCGTGACGTCGTGATCTCGCCCCAAGGCCGTGCGCGCCCGCTGCACGGTCTCTTCGAGGAGTCCCGCACCTCGCTCGACGTCCCCTCCCGCCAGGTAGGCGTTCGCCAGGTTCGACTGGCTGCGGAGGGTTTCGGCATGATCCGGCCCCAAGGCGCGGCGCCGATGCTCGAGCGCCTCAGCGAACAACGGCTGGGCGCGAGCGACGTCGCCGAGGGCCAGGTATACCGCTCCAAGGTTGTCGGTGGCTTGCGCGGTGCTCGGGTGGCTGTCGCCAAGGGTCCGCCGCCGCGCGTCCCGGACTTGGGCGCTCAAGCGCTCGGCCTCGTCGAACTTCGCCTCACTGGAATACAACACGCTGAGGTTGGCCATGATGAATATGGTGTCCGGGTGGTCGTTCCCCAGTACGCGCTGTCTGATCGAGAGCACGTCGGCATACAGCGATTCCGTGTCGCTGGTGCGGCCAAGGCCGCGGTACGCCTGTGCGAGGTTGACCATGGTGTTCAGTGTGTTGGGATGCTCGGCGCCGAGGACACGCCTGCGAGCGGCCAGCACGCGCGTGAGCAGCGGCTCCGCTTCAGCGAAGCGCTTGGAAGACACGTAGAACGCCCCGAAGTTGTTCATCGAGCTCAAGGTGTCGGGATGCTCGGCCCCGAGCGCCCGCGTGCGTCCGTCCACGGCGGCTATGTAGAGTGGCTCGGCCTGTTTGAATTTGCCCTGGCGTTTGAGTAGCACTGCGAGATTGTTGGTCGTTGTCAGCGTGTACGGATGATCGGGTCCGAGGACACGCCGCTCGGCATCGAGCGATGCTTGGTAGAGCTGCTCCGCCTGTTCGAACTTGTCTTGGGTCTCCAGCGCCTCCGCGAGATCGGTTGCGATCGAGAGCGTGTCTGGATGATCGGCTCCTTTGGTGCCTTGCGCGACGGCGAGACGGGCGCGAAGCGTCGCCTCGGCGTCGACGTACTTGCCTTGCGCGATTTGCGCGCGCCCTAGCTCCGACAGGCTGGCCTGTGTCGAGGGATGATCGTTCCCGAGAAGACGTCGCTGAGTGTCCAATGTCTTGACGATCAGCGTCTCCGCCTCTCGATAGCGACCTTGCTGCAGGTAAACCTCGACCAGTTCTCCCCGAGTCTCGAGCACGACGGTATCGCGCGAGCCGCGACGCTGCAAGGCGTCGATGGCCTGCCGATAGAGCGTTTCGGCCTCCGGATACTTGCCCCGCATCATCATGTTCCGCGCTAGATGTGTCAGCGACTCGATCGTCGAGTCGTCGCTCGCGCCGAGCGTGGCGCGCCGCAACTGCAGGGCACGTTCGTATTGTCCTTGCGCCTCTCCGTACAGCCCCAGATCCTGATAGGCAGCCCCGATGGTCTGTCGCACGGAGGCCTCGACCAGTGGCTGGTTGCGGAAGCGCTCGGGTACGCGCGCGGCCGCGCGGTCGAGCGCCGTTCGCACCTTGAGATCGGGATCGGGTTTGGAATCGGGAGTCGCCTGCTGCTGGGCGCTGCTCTGGGCGAGGAGATCGGACTGGAGAAAGTTTCGCACCGCTTGGGCAATCGCGGCCTCGGTCGCTGCGCGCTGGCTGGCCTCGACGGCATGACTCCGCTCCACCTGCGCTTGTTCCTGCGCGACTACGGCGCGGTTGCGATCCTGCTGCGCGGCACGTTCCGCGGTCAGCGCCCGGTTGGCTTCACGAACGGCATCGTCGCGCTCCGTCCTTGCGTGGCTTTCGGCGTCGACCGCGGCACGCTCGGCGGTTCGCGCGCGCAGCGCCTGCCGCATGCTGACGACGGTGCCAGCGGTCAGCGTGACGAACACCGCCGCCAGCGCGGCGACGAGCGAAGTGTGCCGCCGGGCGAATTTCTGCAGCTGGTAGACCGCGCTGGCTGGCCGCGCCGTGATCGGCTCGTGGGCCAGGTAGCGTCGCAGGTCTGCCGCAAGCGCCGCGGCGGACCCGTAACGGCGTCGCGGATCCTTGTCCAGCGCCTTGGCGACGATGGTTTCCACGTCGCCTTTGAGCCGGCGGCTGACCGGTACTGAGTGGCCTGGGGTCCTCTTCGAGAATCGCCCGGATCGCGTCGTGCTGTCGCCCGCTCACCTCGTAGGGCATGCGCCCGGTCAGCAGTTCGTAGAGCACGATGCCGATGGCGTAGACATCGCTCCGTCCATCGATCAACGACGGATCCCCGGCGACCTGCTCCGGGCTCATGTAGGCCAGCGTGCCGATCAGCTGCCCTTCGCTTGTCTGCAGTGTTTCGGACGGCGCCGATTCGAGAAGTCTGGCGACGCCGAAGTCGAGCACCTTCGGCTGGCCCAGGCGATCGACCAGGATGTTGCCCGGTTTGATGTCGCGGTGGATGATGCCCCGCTCGTGCGCGTGCTGGAGGGCGTCGCAAACCCTCGCCGCGAGGTCAAGCCGTCCCGGCATGTCCAGATCGGACGCCGCCACGTACTCTTTCAGCGGGGAGCCCTCGATGAACTCCATCGCGAAGTACGGCTGCGATCCCAAGCTCGTCTCGGCGGTGCCCGCCTCGTAGACCTGCGCGATTCCGGGATGCTGCAGCCGGCCAAGGGCCTGCGATTCCCGCTCGAACCGCTTGAACAACTCGCGGCTGGTCGCGCCTCCCCTGATCACCTTCAGCGCGACGCGTCGGCGGGGCGAATCCTGCTCCGCCTCGTAGACCGTGCCCATGCCTCCCTGACCTAGGATTCGGATGACGCGATAACGCCCGATCTGCTCCGGCTGCTCCCGAAGCGCGGTCGCTGGCGGGATGAAGGAAGCAGGGGCGAGTGCCCAGATCGGCGAATCGACGATGTCAGCGCCTGCGGTGGCGTGCCGGAGTAGATTCTCCACCTCTACCCGTAACAGCGCATCCGCCGCGCACGCGTCGGTCAGGAAAGCCGCACGCTCTTCGACGGCACGGTCGAGAGCCAGTTCGCAGAGGCGCTTGATGTGCCGCCAGCGCTCGGGCGTCATGTCGGGAGCGGCGCCACTCTAGCAGAAAAGCGTACCGTGCCCTATACTCCGGTCATTCATTGCAGCGGCGAGGACGCCCACGTTCCCGATGAACGATCAGATTACGCGCCTGCTCCATGACATGCAGCGGGGCGACAGCGGTGCGGCCGATCGGCTGGTCCCGATCGTGTATCGGGAGCTCCGGCGAATCGCAGCGGCGCTGATGAGGCACGAACGGGCGGACCATACGCTCCAGCCGACCGCCGTCGTTCACGAGGCGCTGCTGCGCCTCATGGGCGGGGAGCCCGTCGGCTTCGAGAACCGCGCGCATTTTTTTGCCATCGCCGCGCGGATCATGCGCCAGCTTCTGGTCGACCACGCGCGGCGCCGGATCGCGGACAAACGTGGTGGCGAGGAACTCCGTCAGGTCGAACTCGATGACGCCCTGGTGCTGTCAATCGAGCAATCGACTGACGTGCTCGCCCTGCACGGCGCGCTCGAGCAGCTCGAACGGCTGGACGAGCGACAATCCCGCATCGTCGAAATGCACTATTTCTCCGGTAATTCGGTCGAAGAGATCGCCGTCGTCGTTGGCGTGAGCGAGCGCACGGTCAAGCGCGAGCTGCAGACGGCGCGGCTCTTCCTGCGGCAACAGCTGCAACCGCTGGCGACGATCGTCGTGTAGCGTCAATACGACCCGCTGGCGCCGCCACCGCCGGAACTTCCGCCACCGCCGCCAAAGCGCTCCGACTCCGGGAACGACGGCGCCTCCGGATGAAATGCCGCGGAGGCGGTCCCCACCACCGTCACCGCGCCGGCCTGTCTGCTGAGAATCCGTGTCGCTGTGAAGCCCGCGCGTTGTCCGTTCGCGCCGGCCGACAGCCAGCGCCGAACCATGACTGCCGCGGCCATCAAGAAGGCGCCGAGCACCATCGGGTCCCATTCGTGGCGCGGCCAGCCGAGATATGCCTTGTTGGTCAGCAGCGTGCTGAGCATCATCGCGAGCGTGACGGCGAGCAGTGGCCGATCCTTGCCCAGGATTGCGAGAGAAAGGCCGGCAAGCGGCAACACCCAGATCATCGCGTAGGTGAACCAGTAGAACGGTCCTGCGATCTCCGCCAACGTGAACCACAACTGCAGGTGCAGGTTCAGGCTGAGATACAGGCCCGCCCAGGCGGCCGCCTGGAGCAGGGCGTAATCATCTCCCGGGTACTCGTCGTCGTATCGCCGGCGTTGCTTGCGCGCGACGGCGAATATGGCCGCGAGCATGGCCGCTGCGAGTGCGTGCTGGACCGGCGCCGTCAGGTCGAACTGAAACGGGATGGCCGCGGCGCACGCCATTGCGGCGATCGCCGCGTAGGCATAGCCGAAGCGCCAGTAGACGCCGGCACCTCCCAGGGCGCCGGCGAGCAGCGCCGCCGCCGCAGGCGCGTCACCCACGCCCTCGATGTTGTGCACGTAGGTGAACGTGTAGGCCGCGACCGCCATCAGCGCCACGGACACGACCGCCAGCGCCTCTTCCACGCCGAACCGGTAGCATCGCAGGCGGATCACGCAGTAATGGGCGAGCCCGACGCACACCACGGCAGCGACCGCCGAGACGACAGCCTCGGGCATCGGATGATCCAGCTCGAACGCGACGATCGCCAACGCCACCGATGCCGCAACGATGAGCGCCGTGAAGAGCGCGAGCCCGGCGCGCAGGAAGATGTTGGTACGGCGGACGTTCACGCGAAGTTCGGCCTCGAGCGTGGCGCCTTGCTGGGGATCGAGCGACTCCGATTTCGTCCACTCGCGGATCAACGCCTGCAGGCGCATGCGGCGCTCGTCTTCTGCGTTATAGAGACTCACTCTTCCCGCCCGAACTGACGGGCCAGGACGACCAGCGACATGATCACGATCGCGCTCGAGATGGCGACATAGCCCAGGGCACTGCTGAACGAATTGACGTCGCGCAGGACGCGCACGCTGATGCCGGCGTAGCCATAGAGCACCCCGTAGACGACGAACGCAAAACGCCGGAACCGCACTCCGGCGGCCATGACGAGCCCTGCGAGGCCCAGCAGGGCGGCCAGGTACAGCTCGTGGGCGTCGTGGTCGAATTGCGCGGAGAGCAGTGTCACAAACAGCACGTTCGCGGCGACGTGCAGGTAGGCATCGAGGAAGTGCTTCTTGATGGCGGCGCGGAAGAGCGCGGCGCCGGCTGCCGCGACCAGGCTGCCATAGATCAACGCACCCGTGCGCACCGAGTCCGCGCCGAGAGTGGGGAAGTGGGACAGCCGGACGCCGAACCAGCCGGCCAGCGTCGAGAGTGCGAGCGACAGCACGAAACGGTTGTCGAAGCGGTAGGCGAGCAGGAAGAACACGCTGGCCGATAGCAGCAGGCAATGGTCCCAGTTCTCTTGCAGTAGGTGAAACAGGAACTCAAGGTAGCCGAGCTCGAGACCAAGGACCAGGCATCCCAGGTAGAGCACGTAGTCGAATGCGAACGCCGGCGCTTCCACCCGGCCGTTCGAGTAGGCACCTCCTCGCGAGAAGCAGTAGTAGAGAGACCCGGCCAACGTCAACGTTAACGCCGCCACGATGGCGGCGTCACCGAGCCGCTGAAAGTGGATCTGGATGGTCCAGCCCAGGCCCGCCATGAAGGCGACCACTCCCAGATACAGGACGGTATGCAGCTCGACGAAGATCGAAAACCGCTCCTTGCGAACCAACGCTGACAGAACGTCGTGTTGTTGGGCACGGATGACGCCGGATTGTTTCCACCGCTCGAGATCCGCGAGGGTTTTCAACCCGCCAACAATAGACGATCCGCCGACATGAGAGGCCGCCGCAGCCTCCAGTATTTCGGAGGACCTCCGGTACATGACGTCGAGCTCGGTCGGGCCCTCTGCGCGCGGGACAGTGGTCATCGGTGGCACGGAGCTTGCGGTTCGTGCATGACCCGAGACGAACGCCAAGAACGCCGACCAGGAGGCTCCGTGAGTCTCGTTCCGAAGGATCTGACGCCGGTCTACAAGGAGACCATCGGTAAAGGCGCGGGTGCGCGTCGATGGCAGCGACCCGTCTACGTCGACCGCCTGCCGCCGTGCAACCACGCGTGTCCGGCCGGGGAGAACATCCAGGCATGGCTCGCCCTGGCGCAGGCGGGCGATTACGAGTCGGCCTGGCGGAAATATATGGAGGAGAACCCGCTGCCGGCCGCGCACGGCCGCGCGTGCTACCACCCTTGCGAGAGTGCGTGCAACCGGGGGTTCCTCGATCAGCCGGTCTCGATCCACTCGCTCGATCGGTTTCTCGGCGATCTGGCCAATGAGAAGGGCTGGACCATTGCGCCGGGCCCGTCAACGGGCAAGCGCGTGCTGGTGGTCGGTGCCGGTCCAGCCGGTTTGTCGTGCGCCTATCACCTGCGGCGCTTCGGGCACGAGGTCGAAATCCGCGACGCCAACCCGGAACCCGGCGGGATGATGCACTACGGCATTCCCGCCTACCGCCTGCCGCGCGAAGGGATCGACAAAGAGATCGCGCGCATCGAGCAGATGGGCGTGCGCATCATCCGCAACGCGCGCGTGACCGACGTGCATGCCGAGAAGGCGGCGGGGCAGTTCGATGCCGTGTTCCTCGGCATTGGCGCGCAGGTGGCCAATCACCTCGATATTCCCGCCATGGATGGCGGCAAGATCATCGACGCGGTCACGCTGATGGAGCGCGTCGAGAAGGGACGCGCGCCATCGCTCGGCCGCGTCGTCGGCATCGTCGGCGGTGGCAACACCGCGATGGACGCGGCGCGCATCGCCAAGCGCCTCGGCGCCGAAGAGGCGGTCATCATCTTCCGATTCGACAAGGCGCAGATGGAAGCGCACCCTTACGAGGCGATGGAAGCCTTCGCCGAAGGCGTCAAGATCAAGTGGCTGTCCACCGTGAAACAGTTCGGCGAGGACGAGATCCTGGTCGAACAGATGGAGATGCTGCCTGACGGCTCCGGGTGCGTCGGCACCGGACAGTTTCAGACCCTCAAGACGGATTCGCTGGTGCTCGCCGTCGGACAGCACTCCGACGTCGAGTTCCTGAAGAAGGTTCCCGACATCCGTATCGGGCGGGGCAACGTCGTCGAAGTGGACGCACACCTGCGCGCCAGCGACGGCATCTTCGCCGGCGGCGACATGATCGGCGGCGCCCGGACCATGACGGCGGCGGTCGGCCACGGCAAGAAGGCGGCGCGCAACATCGACGCCTGGCTGCGCGGCGGCGTCTACGCCAAGCCGGAGCCACATCCGCAGGTGCCCTACGAGCTGCTCAACCTGACGATGTTCCTCGATGCCGATCGCCGCGAGCATGCCGAGCTGCCGATCGCCAGGCGCACCGGCTTCGACGAAATCGTCTCGGGCCTTTCGGAGAAGGAGGCGCGCTACGAGGCCACCCGCTGCCTGTCGTGCGGCAATTGTTTTGAGTGCGACAACTGCTACGCGGCGTGTCCCGAGCAGGCCATCGTCAAGCTGGGCAAGGGCCGGTTCTACCGCGTCGAGCACGATCTCTGCACCGGTTGCGCCGCCTGTTACGAACAGTGTCCGTGTCACGCGATCGACATGATGCCGGAGCCCGCGCGTGACGACGCCGCCGTGGGCAGGACGCCCGAGCGAGTCCCCGGTCGATTCACCGTTCGGGCGTAGGCCCCGTCAACGCTGATTAAGGAGCCTCTCCATGTCCGTGAAATCGGTGGTGATGGACGGCAACACGGCCGCCGCTCACATCGCCTACCGCGTCAACGAGGTCTGCGCCATCTTTCCGATCACTCCGTCCTCGACGATGGCGGAGCTCGCCGACGCCTGGGCGGCCCAGGGCATCAAGAACATCTGGGGACAGGTGCCGGTCATCCAGCAGATGCAGTCCGAGGGGGGGGCGGCCGGGGCCGTGCACGGCGCGCTGCAGAGCGGCGCCCTGACGACGACGTTCACGGCCTCGCAGGGCTTCCTGCTGATGCTGCCCAACATGTACAAGATTGCCGGTGAGCTGACCCCGTGCGTGTTTCACGTGGCGGCGCGCGCGATTGCCACGCAGGCGCTGTCGATCTTCGGCGATCACTCGGACGTGATGAGCGCGCGTATGGTCGGCTTCGCGATGCTGGCGGCGGCGTCGGTGCAGGAGGCGCACGACCTGGCGCTCGTGGCACAGGTGGCCACGCTCGAGAGCCGCGTG
The DNA here is from genome assembly GCA_963836665.1 of uncultured Acidobacteriota bacterium. Taxonomy (GTDB): domain Bacteria; phylum Acidobacteriota; class Vicinamibacteria; order Vicinamibacterales; family 2-12-FULL-66-21; genus JAICSD01. The sequence goes on from CAWIKL010000001.1 coordinate 34,913, forward strand.
CCGATCATGTTTTTCTTCGACGGTTTTCGCACGTCGCACGAAGAGAACAAGATCAGCCTGATCCCGGACGAGCAGATCAGGGCGGCGATCGACGACGACCTGGTGCGCGCGCACCGGGCGCGCGCGCTCACGCCGGAGCGGCCGGTCATCCGTGGCACGGCCCACAATCCGGATACCTTCTTCCAGGCGCGCGAGTCGGCAAACCTCTATTACGACGCCGTGCCGGGCATCGTCCAGCGCGCGATGGACCGGGTCGGGGCGCTCGTCGGCCGCACCTACCGGCTGTTCCGTTACAGCGGCCACCCCGAGGCGGACCGCGTCGTCGTCGTCATCGGCTCGGCGTTCGAAGTCCTCGACGAAACCGTCACGTGGCTGAACGCGCACGGTGAGAAAGTAGGCGTGCTGCACGTGACGCTCTACCGGCCCTGGGACCACGAAGGCTTTCGCACCGCACTGCCGTCGACGGTGACGCGCATCGCGGTGCTCGACCGCACGAAGGAGCCCGGCGGGCCTGGTGAGCCGCTCTATCTCGACGTCGTGACGACCTACGCGGAGGCGCTTGCCGCGGGCCGCATCTCCTCGATGCCCGTGATCATCGGCGGCCGCTACGGCCTGTCGTCGAAAGACTTCGATCCGGCGATGGCCAAGACGGTCTTCGACGAGCTGAAGAAGCCGCAGCCCAAGCGCGGCTTCACGATCGGCATCACCGACGACGTCACGCACACCAGCCTGCCTGTTGACGCAAGCTTCGACATCGAGCCGCCAGACGTCGTTCGCGCCCTGTTCTACGGTCTCGGCGCCGATGGGACGGTCGGCGCGAACAAGAACTCCACGAAGATCCTGGCCGAGGATCCCAACCGGCACGCCCAGGGCTACTTTGTCTACGACTCCAAGAAGTCCGGCTCCTATACGATTTCGCACCTGCGCTTCGGTCCCCGCCCGGTGCGGGCGCCCTACCTGCTGAAGTCGGCCAACTTCGTCGGCGTGCACAAGTTCGACTTCCTCTACAAGCTCGACACGCTGGCCGCGGCCGCGCCCGGCGCGACCGTGCTCGTCAACAGTCCGTACGGCGCCGACACGGTCTGGGACGAACTCCCGCGCGAGGTGCAGCAGCAGATCATCGACCGGCGTCTCAAGCTCCACGTTATCGACGCGTCGAAGGTGGCCGCCGATCTGGGTCTCGGCTCGCGGGTGAACACCATCCTGCAGACCTGCTTCTTCGCCTTGTCTGGCGTGATGCCCAAGGAGCAGGCGGTCGAGTCCATCAAGAGAGCGACCGAAAAGACGTATGCCAGGAAAGGGAAGGCGATCGTCCAGAAGAACTTCGCGGCGATCGACAGCGCGGTGGCGAACCTGCACGAGGTTCGCGTGCCGGCCAAAGCGGCCGGGCAGCGCATCCGCCTGACGCTCGTTCCTGACTCGGCGCCCGAGTTCGTGCGCAACGTGACCGCGCCGATCCTGGCGATGCGGGGTGACACGCTGCCGGTCAGCGCGCTGCCGGTGGACGGAACGTATCCGGTCGGCACGACGCGCTACGAAAAGCGCAACATCGCCGACGACGTGCCGATCTGGGAGTCCGACCTGTGCATTCAGTGCGGGCAGTGCGCGATCGTCTGCCCGCACAGCGTCATCCGGGCCAAGTACTACGACGAAAGCCGGCTCGTCGGCGCGCCCGAGGCATTCAGGGCGGCGCCGATCAACGCGCGCGGCTACCCCGACTCACGCTTTACCCTGCAGGTCTACGTCGAAGACTGCACCGGCTGCGGCGTCTGCGTCGAGAACTGCCCCGCGCACAGCCCCGCGGATGCCGCGATCAAGGCGATCAACATGAAGGATCGCCTGCAACACGTCGTCGCCGAGCGCGAGAACGTTCGCTTCTTCGAGACGCTGCCGTGGGCCGATCGCACGCGTGTCAACTTCGCCAACGTACGTGGCGTACAGTTCCTCGAGCCGTTATTCGAGTTCTCTGGCGCCTGTGCCGGCTGCGGGGAAACGCCATATCTCAAGCTGATGTCCCAGCTCTTCGGCGAGCGACTGCAGATCGCCAACGCGACCGGCTGCTCGTCGATCTACGGCGCCAACCTGCCGACGACGCCGTGGGCGGCCAACGGCGAAGGGCGCGGCCCGGCGTGGGCCAGTTCGCTCTTCGAGGACAACGCCGAGTTCGGCCTCGGGTATCGCCTGGCCATCGACAGCCAGACCGAGCAGGCGCGCGCGCTGGCGCAGGGACTCGCGCCCCGCATTGGCGGCGATCTCGTGTCGGCGATCCTGCACGCGCCGCAGGTGACGGAGTCGGATTTTCGCGTGCAGCGGCAGCGCGTGGCGGCGCTCAAGGCGGCGCTCGCCGGCGCCACCGATCCCGATTCCGCCAACCTGCTGGCCTTGGCCGACTTTCTCGTCCGCCGCTCGGTGTGGATTGTCGGCGGCGACGGCTGGGCCTACGACATTGACTATGGCGGCCTCGACCACGTCCTCGCGTCGGGCAAGAACGTCAACATCCTCGTCCTCGACACCGAGGTGTATTCGAACACGGGCGGACAAGCGTCGAAGGCGACGCCGCTCGGCGCCACGGCGAAATTCGCGGCCGGCGGCAAGACCACGCCACGCAAGGATCTGGCGTTGATGGCCGTTGCCTATGGGCGCGTCTACGTGGCGCAGATTGCCATGGGGGCGAACAACGAGCAGGCGCTGGTGGCGATGCGCGAGGCCGAGGCCTACCCCGGCACGTCGCTGATCCTCGCCTACTCGCAGTGCATCGCGCACGGCATCGACATGCGTCACGGCATGAAGCAGGCCGCGCGCGCCGTGGCTTCGGGCTATTGGCCCCTGTTCCGCTTCGATCCGACGATGCGGGGACGAGGCATGAACCCGTTTCGCCTCGATTCGCCGCGGCCGCGGATCCCGCTCGAGGAATATCGCTACAACGAGGTGCGCTTCAAGTCGCTGGTGCAGACGCACCCGGACCTGGCCAAGCGCCTGCTCGACGAGGCACAGCGCGGAGTCGAGGAGCGCTACCGCGTGTATGAGGACCTGGCGGCGCGGGACGGTAGCCGGTTCGACCACGGTGTCATGTCATGACTCTCGCTTCCCGCTATCTCGGCCTGCAGCTCGCCCATCCGATCGTGGCAGCTGCGTCTCCACTGACCGCGACGCTCGACGGTATGCGACGGCTCGAGGACGCCGGCGCGGCCGCGGTCGTGATGTCGTCCCTGTACGAGGAGCAGGTGCGCGCCGAGGACACGGCATATGCCTTGTACACGCAGCAAGGGTCCGAGAGCCAGCCTGAAGCGAGTACCTACTTCCCCGAGCTCGCCGATTACGACGCCGGCGTGTCCGGGCATCTCGAAACGCTGCGGCGTGCGTCGGAGTCGCTCGGGATTCCGGTGATCGCCAGCCTGAACGGCACGACCTCTGACGGGTGGATCGAGCACGCACGCCGTCTCGAGCAAGCGGGCGCCGCGGCGATCGAGCTGAACCTCTACGCCATGCCGTTCGATCTCGCAGTCAGCGGCGCCGAGATCGAGCGCCGATATGTCGAGATCGTCCACCACGTTCGGGCCAACGTCCGCATTCCCATCTCGGTCAAGCTCGCCCCGCATTTCACCTCGGTGCCGCACGTCGCGTCGGAACTGGTCCGTGCCGGCGCCGACGGCCTGGTCCTCTTCAACCGTTTCTATGCGCCCGACATCGACCTCGCGACGCTGCGGGTGACGCGATCGCTGCCGTTGTCGACGGCCGCGGAGCTGCCGCTGTCGCTGGTCTGGATTGCCGTCCTGTCGCGCCGCCTGGCGTGTTCGCTCGCGGCCAGTCGCGGGGTCGAGACGCATGTCGAGGTCGTCAAATACCTCCTCGCCGGCGCCGACGTCGTCACCACCGCCTCCACCCTGTTGCGGCATGGGCCGGCCCACGTGGCGACCTTACGCGACGGACTCGCGCGCTGGCTCGGCGCGAACGGTTTTGACTCGGTCGACGCGATCCGCGGCCTGAAGGACGCGACACACGTCGAACACGTCGACGCCCTGTTCCGCGCGCAGTACGTCGCGAGCCTCACCGAATACATTCCCGGCAAGCTCGTTTAGCTCGCCGCGAGGGTCCATGCGTGTGCTGACGTCACTGATTGTCGCGCTGCTGGCGTTCGAAGTGCCGGCCTTGGCGCAGACGATCGCTTACGTTCCGGCCAATGGCGCTGCTGGCGTCAATCCCGACACACATCTCAGGATCACCTGTCCGGAGGCGGCCGTCCTTGGCGGCACCGGCACTGTCCGGATCTATGACGCGGCGAGCGACAAGGTTGTCGATACCCTCGATCTCGCGATTCCGTCCGGGCCCACCGCCGGCCCGGGCGCCCTCGCGGGACGTGTCCCGTATACGCCAGTGGCCTACGAGTACAGGACGGGCCCTCGCGCCACCAACGCTGACACCGTCCCTGGCACACCGTCGGGCGTTGCGGCACCGACCCCGCCGACGTCACAGTTGACAATCATTGGCGGCTTCACCGACGCCTTTCACTTCTATCCGGTCATCGTCCACGACAACGTCGTGACCATCTATCCGCACAACGATCTGCTGGCCTACGGGCGAACCTACTACGTGCAGGTCGATCCGGGTGTGCTCACGTGCGGCCGCTTCAGCGGGCTGACCGGCAAGCAGGCCTGGCGGTTCTCGACCAAGCGCCGTTCGCCGCCGGCCGGGTCGATCCGCCTCGTGGTTGCCGCCGACGGTTCCGGCGATTTCAACACGGTCCAGGGAGCGCTCGATTTCGTGCCAGACAGGGGCACCGCCCGGGCGACGATCCTCGTCCGCGACGGCGACTACGAGGAAATCGTCTATGCGCGCAATAAGAGCAACGTCACGATCGTCGGCCAGGATCGCGACAAGGTGCAGATCCATTACGCCAACAGCGAAATCTTCAATCCGCACCCCTCCAACGTCGCCACCAACGAGTGGCCGGGCACGTTTCCCTCGCGGCGTGCAGCGTTCATGCTCGATCAAGCAGACGACGTGCATCTGGTCAATCTCACGATCCGGAACACCGCGCGCGGTCAGGCCGAAGGGGTGCTCATCACCGGCCAGCGTAACGTCGTGAGCCATGTCTCCGTTTACGGTTCGGGCGACGCGCTGCAGGTGAACGGATCGGTCTATGTCGCAGACAGTCTTGTCGTGGGCGATGGCGACACGATTCTCGGCCGTGGTCCGGCGTTCTTTCGCGACTGCGAGCTGCGCTCGCGCGGACCCTTCACCTGGACGCGCAACACATCGGCGAACCACGGCACCGTCCTGGTCACCTGCCGCCTGACGGCCACCGGCGCAGAGCCCGCCGTCATCGCCCGCGCGCCGATTAATGGCGGCCGTACCTATCCCAACGCAGAGGTCGTGCTCCTGTCGTGCACACTGGATGGCATCAGCCCGGTGGGATGGGGGGAAATCGGCGGCGACCCCTCACAGGTGCGCTACTGGGAATACGACAGCAGGAATGCCCGCGACGGCTCGCCCGCGGACGTCAGCGCCCGCGACCCGGCGTCGAAACAGTTGAACAAGGACCGCGATGCGCAGACGATCGCTGACTACCGCAACCCGGCATGGGTCCTCGGCGGCTGGAGCCCGGTCATGACGCCGATCATCTTGAGCGGGCCGGCATCGATGACGGTCGCGCCGGGACAATCGCTGACGCTGAAGGTGACCGCCGCGGCGATTCCGGATGCCGCGTATCAGTGGTTCAAGAACGGCGCGCCGGTCGCCGGCGCCACCGGCAGGACGCTGACCTTCGCCGCGCTGCGCCCCGCCGACGCGGGCAGGTATGCGGTGACCGTGACGAACACGTCGGGTGCGACGCGGAGTCAGGCGGCGACACTCACGGTGAAGGGAGTGCCGCAAGGATGAGACCGCACACACGGACGCACAGAAGTAAGATCGTGCGCGGAGGATCCATGCCGCGACGTTTCAGCGCACCGATGACGCTTACACTGGCGTGCCTTGTTGGCGCGTCACTTGCCGCCCAGAAGATGACCCCGATCGGTTCCGGTAACGGGGGCAGTCCGCATGTGCAGGCGGAATGGACGGTCGATACCGCGGTGATCACAATCGAGTATGGCCGCCCGTCGCTCAAGGGAAGACCGGAATCCCAGTTGATGCCTCCCGCGCAGCCGTGGCGGACCGGTGCGGATCAGGCGACGACCATCACCAGCAGCAAGGCTCTGACGTTCGGCACGCTGAAGCTCGCCGCCGGCACGACCTACACGATCAACACGGTGCCCGGTGACAAGGCGTGGGAGCTGGCGCTCGGCAAGCTCGACAAACCCGGCCAATGGGGCATTCCGTATCAGGCGGCTCTCGAGGTCGGGCGCGTGCCGATGAGCGTCGCGAAGCTGGCCAAGCCGATCGAACAGCTCACGATTTCGATCGATGACACGCAGGCTGGCGGGACGCTGCGCGTCGAGTGGGGTACCGTGTCTGCGGCGGCTCCCTTCAAGGTCGGCTAGGGCTGGGCCTCATTCCAGCGTGAAAGTGACATACATCAAGCGGCCGTCTCGCTGGATCTGCAGCGTGACTGGCGAGCCGGATTTGAGCGCCTGCAGGCGATCGCGCAATCCCTTGATCGATGGCGTCGCCTGGTTGTTGATGCTGCGGACGATGTCGCGCGGCTGCAGCGGCACTTCGGTCGCCGCGCCTCCCGCGCGGGCGACGACGAGGATGCCCCAGAGATCGCGCAGCCCCTTGGCGTTGGCCGCCACCTTCGCGTCGAGCTCGACGCCAAGGATGCCGAGCTCCGGGATCAGGTTCTTCTGCGGATCCGCGCGCGCTGAGACCGAGTCGAGGTCGCTCTTCTCTTCGACCGCGGTCACGCGGAAGGTCATCTCCGAGGTGCCGCGCAGGACGACAATCTTGACCGGGTCCGGCGTGTCGCGGAGGCGGAACTTGTAGGTCACCGTCGGCACGTTGTCGGCCACTTCGTCGTCGATCGAGACCAGCACGTCGCCGATCTTGAGCCCACCGGCTTCCGCCGGGCCACCAGGCCAGACGTCGGAGACGATGACGCCGTAGTCGCGCGCCAGTCCGAGCGACGTGGCCATGGCGTGATTGATCGTCTGCAGGCTCACGCCCACTTCCTGCCGTCGCAGCACCCCGTATTGCAAGAGCTGATGGAACACGGTGCGGACCGTGGCGCAGGGGATCGCGAAGCCGAGGCCGTCGCTGCCGCCCGAGTTCGACAGGATGAACGTGTTCACGCCGACGACCTCGCCGCGGGTATTGACCAGGGGTCCACCGGAATTGCCGGGATTGATCGGTGCATCGGTCTGGATGTAGATGAGCGGCGAGTCAGGATCGACCTGCCGCGCGACCGCCGAGATCATCCCGTGCGTCAGCGTGTTGCGCAGCCCCCCCGGGCTGCCGAACGCGAACACTGTTTCTCCCTGGCGGACCTGGGTGTAGGCGGCCAGCGGCAGCGGCGGCAGGGTCATACCCTCGACCCGTAGCACCGCGAGGTCGATTTCGCTGGCGATGCCGACCAGGTGCGCCGGCACGACCTTCATACGGGGCGTCAGCGCGGTAGCGAGCGATCCGTCGGCGTCGGCAGGCGGCAACACTACTGAAATGTGCTGCGCGCCATTGACCACGTGCGCGTTGGTGATGATATAGCCGCCGGCATCGATGACGAACCCCGAGCCGACCGATCGCTGCCGCGTGATCACGGCGCTGACGTCGTCACGTGGATTTTCGTCGCGCGAGCCGTAGCCCGTGACCTGGATCTGCACGACGCTCGGCCATACCTTGCGGGTCAGGGCGTCGATCGACTGGTTCATCCGCTCCAGCGTGTCGGGCGGGGGAGCGGCGGCGGGCGCGGCCGTGCGCGGGACGGCCTGGAGCAAGACGGCGACAGCGAGCCAGAGGGGCATGTCCGCCGAGCGTGCGCGACCGCAGTGGCGTCCAGCTATGCACTTTCGGCATTGCCAAATCTGCATAGCGCCGCCTCGTCCGCAAATCTATAACGCCTGTAATGCGCACGATCGAGGCCAGCAAGGCCTTCCTGGCGATAGCCGCGCTCGGGACTGTGGTTATCCACGCGCAACCTCCGACGGCCCAGGTGACGTCGATGCGCACGTGGGTCGGTCGCGAGGCGGCGATCGAAGCACAGTTGAAGAGCGCGCACGTGACAAGGTTGGAAGACATCGGCACCGGGGTGACCCGGCCGCGACGCATGTTTCTCGATCCCTCCGACCCGGTCGCGAGCGCGACCTGGAAGCTCCTGCCACCTGGCCGGCCGCATGGCTACTGGGAGAGTTACAAGTCCGAGATCGCGGCCTACGAGCTCGACAAGCTCCTCGGCATGCACATGGTGCCGCCCGCCGTCGAGCGCGAAGTCGACGGCGATACCGGCGCGGCGATCATGTGGATCGACGGCGCAGAAAGCGTCAAGCAGGCAGGCGGACGCGTGCCCACCGGCGAGGTCTGGGGCCACGCGATTCGCCGCATGCAGCTGTTCGACAACCTGGTCGGAAACCCCGATCGCAACGCCGGCAACATCCTGCTCGGCGCGCCGGGCGAGCTGATTCTGATCGATCACTCGCGCGCATTCGTAATGGACCAGAAGCTGCCGTTCGCGTTCGAGCGCGTCGACCAGACGCTCTGGGAGCGCGTCTTGGCGCTGAAGAAATCGGACCTCGCCACCCACCTCGAGCCGTGGATCGGCGGCAATGCGGTGGAGGCGATCCTCCAGCGTCGGACACGACTCACCAAGGAGGTCGACAAGTTGGTGGAGAAGAAGGGCAAATCGCTGGTGATCATCCTCTAGGGCTTGCGACGCGGACGTCCCGGCTATGACATCACCGAATCCCAAAATGCCTCGGCTGCAAGACCGCGTCGACGCCTATGCCGCCTGGGTACGCGCGCTGCGCGAAGGTACCCTGCCGCCGCCGCTCGCCGATGACGGTCTCGACCCGCTGGCCCCGCTCGGCCACGAACTCGAACTGCTGTCGGGCGCCATCAGCCGCCGCGAACACGAGCTGCGAAAATTGTTCGACCTCGTGCAGACCGTCGAAAGCGGCGTGCTCCTCGACGAAGTCCTCGGCAAGGTCTTCGAGGGTTTCGACGGTCTGATTCCCTTCGAACGTATCGGCTGCGCCTTTTTGTCCGACGATGGCAGGCACCTGGTCGCCTACTGGGCGAAATCGGAGCTGGGCCCCTCGCGGATCGTCCCGGGGTATTCACAGCCGATGGCCGGGAGCAGCCTTGCCCGGATTCTGCAGGCAGGACAGCCACGCATAATCAACGATCTGGAGGCCTACCTGGCCGTCAAGCCCGAATCGGCGTCGACACGATCGATTGTCGAAGAGGGAGGCCGCTCCAGCCTGACCTGCCCGCTCGTGGTCGACGGGCGCCCGCTCGGGTTTCTCTTCTTCACCAGCAGCCGCGTCAACGCCTACGAGGCGGCGCATCAGATCGTGTTCCAGCAGATCGCCTCGCAGGTGGCGATGATCATCGATCGCAGCCGTATGTACGAACGGCTGATCGCGCACAACCGCCGCCTGCTCGATCAAACGCGGCATCTCGAGCTCATCGCCACGACCGACGCGCTCACCAAGGTGCTGAACCGGCCCGCCATCGAGGAAGCCGTCGACCAGGCGTGGGCCGACCTGCAGCGGTTTCAGCATGCGTTCGGCGTGATCATGGTCGACGTCGATCATTTCAAGACGATCAACGACACCTTCGGACACGCCGCCGGCGACCGGGTGCTGCGCGAGTTCGCGCAGCGGCTCGCCGCGGAGATTCGCAAGAGCGACGCGGTCGGACGCTACGGGGGGGAGGAGTTCCTGCTGGTGATCGACGGCATGGACGCCGCCGGGGTCTTGCAGACGGCAGAGCGGCTGCGTCGGGCCACGGCGGCATCGCCGCTCGACGGCCACGGGTTGACCGCCAGCTTCGGGGCCATCGCTGCCGACGCGCGCGCCGCCTCCGCGTACGATCTGATCCAGCGCGCGGATCGCGCCCTCTATTCCGCCAAGTCCCAGGGGCGCAACAGGAGCGTGCTCGCGGCGATGTGAACGGTCAGATCTCGCCGGCGCCGGCGCCGCAACCCTAGCGCGGCGGCCGGCGGCTGGTCACAAACGGCGTGATGTAGGTGAGGCCCTCCCGCACGGTGCTGATCGCCTTCAGCAGTTCCTCCCCGGCGGAGTGCTTGACCACGTAGCCATTGGCGCCGAGCGCGATCGCCTCCTCCGCCACCTCGGCGTCCGCGTACATCGTCAGCATGATGATCTTGGCGGTGACCCCCAGTTCGCGCATGCGCCGCACCGCTTGCAAGCCGTCGAAACCCGGCATCGAGATGTCGGCGACGATGACGTCGGGTTGGTGCTGCAGCGCTGCGTCGACGAGGCTCGGACCGTCGCTGACGATGCCGAGAAGCTCGCAATGATCCTTGAGGAGCAGCCGCAGGCCTTCGGCGACGATGGCGTGATCGTCGGCGAGCAGGACGCGGGGCAGGCTCATCGGCCGGTCACCGGAATATAGACCTGCAGCGCCGTGCCGCGGCCCGGCGCGGCAGTGATCGACAGGGAGCCGCCGACCAGACGGGCCCGTTCCTCCACGCTGAGCAGGCCGAGCCCTTCGCGTGACATCCGTGCATCCGGGTCGAAGCCGCGCCCGCCGTCCACGATCTGTATCTCCAACTGGTCGCCGTTACGCTCGATCGTCACATGCGCATCGCCGACACCTGCGTGGTTCACCACGTTCCTGAGCCCTTCCTGCACGATACGGTACACGCAGATGGCGATGTCGCGCGGCACCGGTCCGAGATCGTCGGCGGCGACGAGGTGCACGCGAAGCTGGTGCTGCGTCGAGTACAGCGCGCAGTGTGTCCGCAGCGCCGCCGCGAGGCCGACGTGATCCAGCATACGCGGATGCAGGTCGTGTGAAAAGTGCCGGACCTGGTCGGTGAGGGCGACGGTGCGATCCTGCAGAGCCTGCAGTTCTGCCTGTAGGCTGGGGCCGGCGATGCGCGAGCGCAGGGCGCTGATGCCGATCGAGACGGCGGCCAGCTGCTGGTTGAAGTCGTCGTGCATGTCGCGCGCGATGCGCGCCCGCTCCGTCTCCTGAGCGGCGATCAGCTTGCCGGCCAGCTCGCGCACGCGCGCGTAACTGCGGCGAAGCGCCATTTCGTTGCGCTGGACGCGGCTCGTCGCGCGATTGCGCTCGCGGACCACGGCGCCGAGAATCAGGAGCGGCGCCGCGATGGCGAGCAGGAAGAGCTGCAGCGCGTAGACGCCCTCGGCCGGCAGGTGGCTGGTGAACGGGCCGCGGCCGTGCAGCGTGTGCCAGCTGGCGACGACCGCCACGGTCAGCACGGACGCGCCGATGCCGCCGGGCCCGTAGCGGACGGCCGCCCACAGCAGCAGCGGCAGCGGCGTGTAGAGAATCGCCGGGAACGCGGCGGACTCCGGAACCCGCGTAAAGGCTACGGCGCTGGCGGCGAAGGTCAGGCCGGCGACCAGGATCGCCTCGAGCGCCCGGCGCGGACGCAGGTCGCGCCACGAGACACTGACGAGATCGACAATCGCCGGTACGACGACGAGGTGGGTGAGGACGTTCGAGCGCACGCGCGTGATGAACGGGTCGTGGAACGTGGCCGACCAGCCGGTGGCGAATGAGATGCCGGCGTCGGCGAACGACAGCACCAGCGTCGGCAGGGTCGCCCCGAAGACAGCGAAGATGACCAGGTCGCGCAGGTCGTCGAAGCGGAACGGGCCCGGCTGGTTCGATAATCGGCGAACCGCATAGGCCCCCAACGCGGCGTCGGCGCAGTTGGTCACGTAGAGGAGCGCCATGGTGAGATAGGGCGCTCCAGCGCCCCAGGCGACGAGCATCTGCGCCGGAAACGCCGCCAGCAGGTAGGCCGGCCACCGGCGGAACGGGACCAGCAGCAGGACCGCGAGCAGGATCGAGTTGGGCAGCCACAACACCGATTGCGGCGCATTGGGCGACTGCAGGGCAAAGCCGATCTCCGCGCCGACGTAATAGGCGGCGGCGAGCAGGAACGGGCCCAGGGCGCGCGGCAGCGACGTGGACGCGCGGGATGACGCAGTGTCGACCAAGAGACTGGCGGACATCTTGGCACATCTGCCGCGGTGCCGAAACTGCATAGAGACGACCCCCGAACCGGCGCCACAATCCGGGTGTGCGCGGAGCCGCGGCGCTGACCATCGGATTCATCCTGCTGTGGTCGGTCGCCGCATATGGCCAGTCCTCCTCCTCCCGGCCTGTTGTCGGCGTCGCCTTCGGCGGTGGCAGCGCCCGCGGCATCGCGCACATCGGCGTCATCGAGTGGCTCGAGCAGCACCACGTCCCGATCGACGTCGCCGCCGGCACCAGCATGGGCGGGCTGGTCGGCGGCGCCTTTGCCACGGGGATGGACGCCGCCCAACTGCGCGCGCTCATCACCGGCACGGACTGGGACACGATGTTCGGCAGCACGTCCTTCCCCTCGAAGAACCTGCGCCGCAAGGAAGACGCGCGCAGCTATCCCTCGCGCCTGGAATTCGGCCTCAAGAGAGGGATCGTGCCGCCCACCTCTCTCAATAACGGCCAGCAGGTCGATCTCCTGCTCGCGCGGATCGCCGCGCCGTACTATGGCCTCGACCGTTTCGACGCGCTGCCGACGCCGTTCCGCGTCGTCGCCGTCGACCTCAAGGCCGCGGAGAAGGTCGTGCTCGACCGCGGCCCGCTGGCAACCGCGCTGCGGGCCACGATGTCGCTGCCGGCGGCCTTCCCGCCGGTGGAACGCGACGGGCGCGTGCTCGTCGACGGCGGCGCGCTCGACAACGTGCCGGCCGACGTCGTGCGCGAATCGGGCGCAGCCTTCGTGATTGCCATCGACGTCGGCGCCGCGCCGTCGGACACGATCGACTACTCGATATTCGGCCTCCTCGGCCGCACCGTCGACGCGATGATGCAATCGTCGACCCGCGTCGCCCTCAAGTCGGCGGACCTGGTGATCGCGGTCGACGTCACCGGATTCGGCTCGCTCGACTGGCGCCGCGCCGACGGGCTGATCGCGCGCGGCTACGAGGCGGCGGAGCGGAACAAAGATGCCCTGCTCGCGCACCGGCTCGACGACGCGGACTGGCAGGCCTGGGTGGCGGCTCGCCAGGCGCGGCGGCGGACGGCCGTTCCGTCGCCGGAGTTCCTCACCCTCGACGGTGTCGAGCCAGGCGACACGGCGCTCGTCCAACGCACGCTGCAGCCGCACCTGCATCGCCCGCTCGACCTGCCCTTGCTCGAGCGCGATCTGTCGATGCTGACCGGGCTCGACCGCTACGAATCGGTCACCTGGCGGATGATGGAGGAGAACGGGCGCGCCGGACTGCTCGTCAGTGCAATCGCCAAGACCTACGCGCCGCCGTTTCTGATGCTCGGCTTGAACGTCGAGAACACCACGTCGGAGACCTTCCGCGTCCAGCTCGCGGCGCGTTATTTGACGTTCGACATCGCCGGACCCGGGTCTGAGCTGCGCATCGATGGCGGTCTTGGCGCAGATCCGAATCTGTCCGCGGCGCTGTACAAGTCGTTGGGCGGTTCCCCGGTGTTCGCTCGCGTCCTCGGCAATCTCAGCCGGCACACCTTCAACTTCGTCCAGGACGACGTCACAATCGCGGAATACCGCGAGGATCGCCAGACGGTGATCACCGATCTGGGCGTCAACGTGTCGCGGCAGAGCGAGTTGTCCGGCGGGTTCTGGTTCTCCCACGTGAGCGATTCGGTCCGCGCCGGCGATCCCGGCCTGCCGGAGCTGTCGGGCGCCGAGTCGGGCGCGCATCTCCGCTGGACCTACGACAGCGAGGACAGCCCGGTCGTGCCCTCGCAGGGCGTGCGCGTGGCCGGCACCTTCGAGCAGACATTCACCTCGCCGGAGGTCCCCGACGCGACCCGGACCAACCGCGGGCTGACGCAGGCGGAGCTGGCCGGCTCCTGGTTCACTTCGCCCAGCCGCCGCAACCGCCTGTTCGTCGTCGCCGCCGCCGGCACCTCGTTCAACGACCATCCACTGCCGACCAAGCAGTTCACGGTCGGGTATCCCTATATCCTCGACGCGTTTCATGTCGGCGAGCGGCGCGGCGACCACTACGGAGTGCTGACCATTGGCGCGCTGCGGCAGGTCAGCCGCCTGCCGGATTTTCTCGGCGGTCCCGTATTCGTCGGCGGCTGGCTCGAGAACGGGTCGGTGTTCAACACGCATGAGAACGCCGACTTCAACACCCACCTTGCCGTAGGGCTGATCTTCGACACGCTCGTCGGGCCAATCCTGATCGCGTCGAGCACCGGCCTCGACGGCGGCTGGCGGACCATCTTCGGCATCGGCCGCATCTTCCGGTAACTACCGCGGTGCCTGCGACCCGCGCAGTTCCCGGTCGAGGCGACGCCCATGCGCGACGACGACCGCCGGGACGGCCTCTACGTCCGCGGCGGTCGTGTGGAAATTCACGATGCAGGCCCGCAGCGCGTAGCGTCCGCCGATGACCGCGTTCGACACGAAGATCTCGCCGCCCCGCTGCAGTGCGTCGAGCAGTGCCGCATTCAGCCGGTTCAGGTACTCGGCGGTCGAGCGATCGGCGGAGTCGCGCAGATCGGGAGGCAGGTAGCGGAACGTCGTGATGCTGAGCGACTGCGTGACCAGCTCGAGCTCGTCCTGCCGCTCGATCGCCGCGGCCATCGCGCCCGCCAAGGCGATGTCGTCGGCGATCATGCGCCGGTAGCCGGCCGCTCCCGCGTGGCGCAGCGCCAGCCACACCTTCAGCGCGCGGAAACCGCGCGAGTTCTGCGGTCCGCGGTCGACGAAGTTCAGCGCCTGCTCATCGAAGTGGTAGTACGGCGGATGATACGAAAACGCCAGCCGCAGCGCCTCGCGGTTGCGGACGAGCGCGCAGCCGGCTTCGAGGGGCGCATAGAGCCACTTATGCGGATCGACGGCGACCGAGTCGGCCTCGCCGATGGCGCGGAGATCATCGGGTGCATCGGGCAGCGCCGCCGCGAACGCGCCGTAGGCGCCGTCGACGTGGAACCAGATGCGTTTCTCGCGGCAGAGGGCCGCGATGTCACCAAGGGGATCGATCGCGCCGGTGCTGACCGATCCCGCGGTCCCGACCACCAGGAACGGCAGCCGCCCCGCCGCCGCATCCGACTCGATGGCGCGCCGCAAGGCGGCGGGGTTCAGGCGTTGATCGGGACCCGCGTCGATCCAGCGGATGGCGTTGGTGCCGAGACCGCAGATGTCGGCGGCTTTCTGGATCCAGGTGTGCGTTTCGGTCGAGGCGTATGCGACCAGCGGCTGCGGCCCTCCGGCCGCGCCCGCGGCCCGGATGTCCCACGTCGCCGCCGCGGCGCGCGCCGCGATCAGGCAGACCATGTTGGCCATGTTGCCGCCGCTGACGAGTAGGCCGTCGCCGGCAGGGAAGCCGATGAACTCGCCGATCCAGCGCACCGTCTGCGCTTCGATCTCGCTCGCCGCCGGCGCGAGCGCCCACGACCCACAATTGGCGTTCAGCGCCGAGGCGAGGAAGTCGCCGAAAACGCCGATCGGCGACGGCGGAGCGGTGATGTAACCGAAAAAGCGCGGGTGCGCGTTGAACAGCGACTCCGCGAACAGGCGCTGGGCGGTCTCGCGGAGGAGCGCCGCAGGCTCGGTGCCGTGTTCGGGCAGCGGTCCCAGCAGACCCAGCCCGTCGCGCACCGCGGCAGGCGTCCGATCGCGCGTGACCGGGCCAGCCGGAATGCCCTCGAGCAGCGCGGCGATTTGATCGACCAGCTCGTGTCCAATCGTCCTGAACGTCACGGCGTCCATCGCCAGCGGCGCAGTTCTCGAATCAGTCGTCGGCATGACACCCCTCGAAGAGATCCGTCTCGAGCCGGCGGCCGCCGTTGACGAGACTGAAAGCACGATAGAACGAGAGCGAGTCCCAGAGCGACTCGCGATCGGCGGGCGCAAGGCTGTCGAGCGCCGACGAGGCTGCGACCTGTGACACATGGCAGGCAACCGCACGCCACACCTGCCCGCCCCAGGGGCCCGTCTCGACGACCGCGGTGATCGCCCAGTCGGGCCAGGGCGTCGCCTGGCGCTCGACACCGTCGACCACCGATACGAGCTTCTTGAACGCGCGCTGATACGCGGACCACAGCCGCTCGCCCCACGCCAGGTAGTAGAGCTTCGCCACGCGATGCGCCGCCGCGCCGGCGGCGGCCGACGCGGCTTCGACGATCGCAGCCGTGGTGAACTGACAGATAGCGATGTGATCGGGATGGCCGTAGGCGCCGTCAGGGGCGAACGTCAAGACGACGTCCGGGCGGGCCGCGCGAATCGCGCCGGCCAGCAGCGGTACGATCTCGTCGACCCGCGCGCGATCGAGGTGCTGATCCTCGTAATCGAGCACGGTCACATGGGCGATCCCGAGCGCTGCGGCGGCGGCTCGGAGTTCGCGCTCGCGGATCTGCCCGAGCGCCTCGCCGCCGGGATGCGGCGCCTCGCCATAGCGGTGCGTGTGATACCGCCCGCGTTGACCGCGTGTCGCCGTCACGAGGAAGGTCTCGACCCCTTGGCTGGCATAGCGCGCCAGCACGCCGCCAAACCCGAGCGTTTCGTCGTCGGGATGCGCCGCGACGACCATCAGCCGCAACTGCCGTGGCATGCCTTCAACTATAGGTCGTGACGGCGGCGGCGCGCGTCCCCGGAACGGGTCATTTCCGGGCATGGCCTCGGCGGGCCATGCGCTAGAATCGGCGACCGCATGGCAGCCGACGACAAGGCCCACCCGATTCTCTATACCCTCCTGGGCTTGAACCGGGCCGGTGCAGTGCTCCGCTGGGTCGTCCTGCTCGGGGGTCTGGGGGGCGCCTTCGCGTGGTTCACCATCTTGCCGGGGATGCGCTTCTCCGACAACGATGAGGCTCTCTTTCGCGCGGCCCGGCACGGGGATCGCGCCGGCGTCGAGCAGGCGCTCGCCAACGGAGCGCGCATCGACGCCTCGTCGCCGGTCGACGGCAAGACGGCCCTGTTCCGGGCCGCGGTCTTCGGATACGACCAGGTTGTTCGCGATCTCCTCGAGCGGGGCGCCAACCCGGCGGCGCGCGACGGCGACGGCCGCACCGCGCTCGAGGTCGCGCAGGCCGCTCGTGCCGACGAGAAGCGCGCCGCCGCAGCGAAGGCACTCGACGCGGTGATCGCGCTGCTGCGCGACACACAGGCAGCACGATGAGGGGGCGCTTGCTCGCCAGCGTGACCGCGGCGTTGCTGATCTGCGCCTCGTGCAGCCGACCCAACGACAACGCTCACCGCGGCGGCGCGCTCGATGAGCCGCTGATGGCCGCGACCGTCGCCGGCGACCTGGACGGCGTCACACGCGCGCTCGCCGGCGGGGCGAATCCGAACCAGATGGTGCGTGTCGACGGCCACTATCAATCACCGTGGAAGATCGCGCTGCACCGTCTGCGGCCGGAGCGTCCGGAATATGCCGCGATCGTGGAAGCGATGCTCGCCGGGCACGCCGATCCCGCGGTCGCCTGGGGCGAGGCGCCGTCGAAGGCCGGCGGCTATTCGACGCAGACGACGACACCCATCCTAGAGGCGCAGTTCAGCAACGTGGCTGCCGCGGTGCGGGCCTTGATGGCGGCCGGGCTCGCCCCGGACAGCCGCGAGGTGGAGACGGCGCTCGTGCTGGCCTGCGAGAACCGGCAGCACGATGTCGTGCACGCGCTCATCGATGCTGGCGCTCCCGTGAATACACCGCACGCCGCGAGCACCCCGCTCGTCGCCGCCATCGGGGCGCGCGACGCGGTGCTCATGAGCTACCTCGAGCAGCACGGCGCGCGCGAAAAGCCCTAGCGAAACCGTAGTCCCTGGGTTTCCACGACAACCCGATACGCAGGTCGTGTGGATTTGTTCGAGGCCCCGCCGTTCGATTACGATGCCCCTATGAGAATCGGGAACGTGAGATGAGTCGAACCATCGCCGTCGTGCTGCTGCTGGCCGTGATGCAGGCGGTCCATTCTGCGCCCCGGCCGCCCGCGCCGCCGGCCGGCGGCCTCAAGCCCGAGGACGGGAGCGCCGCGCCTGACGGGTACGCGCCGTCACCGCAGTGGCTGGGCCAGACCCGCGCGCCGGTGCCCGCGACGCCGTCCCGCTACACGGTCTCGACGGTCGCGGAGGGTTTCAACCGGGCGTTCTGTTTCAGCTTCCTGCCAGATGGCCGCCTACTCGTCGGCGAGCGGCCGGGCCGCATCAAGATCGTCGCGACCAATGGCACCGTCTCGGCGCCGCTTGAGGGCTTGCCCGGTAATCTCTACGCCGCGCAAGGGCTCTTCGAGGTACGCGCCGATCGCGATTTCAGCGCCAACCGCACCATCTACCTCACCTACACCGTCGTCCCCGACGGCGTCGATCCGGCCGAGGCGCGGTATCCCGGTGTGTTGCTCGTCGGGAAGGCGCGGCTGTCCGCTGACGATCGCCGGCTCGAAGGCCTGCAGGTGCTGCTCAACGCGGAGGGCACCGGCGGACGACTGATCCAGGCGCCAGACGGGACGTTGCTGATCACGTCGACCATTCCATCGGGAGTCGGCATCAACTCTGCCGACTGGCCGCAGCCGCAGCAACTCGACAGCAACATGGGCAAGGTGTTGCGCATCAATCCTGACGGGTCGATCCCCAAGGACAACCCGTTTATTGGCAGAGCGGGTGCGCACCCCGAGATCTACGCGATGGGTTTCCGCGACATCCAGGGCATTACGATTCAGCCGCGCAGCGGCCGTCTCTGGACGAGCGAGCACGGTCCACGCGGCGGCGACGAGGTCAACCTCGTCAAGAAGGGGTCGAACTACGGGTTTCCCGTTATCGGCTACGGACACGACTACTCTGGTAAACCGATCAACGGCGACCGCACGGCGCAGGACGGGATGGAACAGCCCGTCTACTTCTGGACGCCGGACATCGCGCCGGCCGGAATAGGGTTCTACACCGGGCGCGAGTTTCCGGCATGGAAGGACAACCTGTTCGTGTCGGCGCTCGCCGGCAAGTCGCTCGTTCGCCTCGTGCTCGAAGGCGATCGCGTCATCGCGGAAGAACGGCTGCTGGTCGATCTGAATCAGCGGATTCGCGGCGTCACGGAGGGGCCCGACGGGGCGCTGTATGTGCTCACCGACGGCAACGCCGGCAAGATACTGCGGCTGACCGCTGGCCGCGCCGGCTCGTAGCGCGTCTAGCGCAGCGTGCGAACCGGGTCGAGGCGCGCGGCGCGGCGCGCCGGCACATAGGACGCCGCCAGCGCCGTCGCCAGCACCAGCGCCACGACCGCCGCATAAGTGGCGGCATCGGCGGAATCGACCCCGAAGAGCAGCGCCTGCATCACCCGTGTGACGACAATCGCGCCGGCGAGGCCGGCGCTGATGCCGACCGCCGCGAGCAGCGCGCCGTGCCGCAGGACGAGCAGTGCGATATGGCGCGGGGTGGCGCCGAGCGCCATGCGGATCCCGACCTCGCGGGACCCCTGCTCGACGAGAAACGCAACCACGCCGTAGATGCCGATCGTCGCCAGCGCCGCGGCGATCGCCGCGAAGATTGCCAGCAGCATCATCCAGAAGCGCCGCCGCGCCAGCGAATCGTTCAAGCGCTGTTCCATCGTCTTGATGTTGTAGACGGGGATGTTCCCGTTCATCTCGTGCACTTCGCGGCGCACGGCCGGCGCGAGCGCGGTCGCGTCGCCAGAGGCGCGCAGGACGGCGACGATGCCGCGCGGCGTGAGCTGTGGCTGCGGGAGGTAGAGCGATAGCCGCGATTCGGCGTCGAGCGCGTCCTGCTTGATCGTACCGACTACGCCGACGATAGTGATCCACGGCGCCTTCTCAGCGGCGTTGATGCCGCCGCTGCGGATCCGCTTGCCGACCGCGCCGTCGGGCCACAATGTCTTGGCCGTGTGCTCGTCGACGATGGCGACGCGTGGGCTGGTGGGCAGGTCCTGGTCGTTGAACGGGCGCCCGGCGACGAGCGGGATCTGCATCACCGTGAAATAGTCGCCGGCGATGGCGCGCTGATCGACGTTGATGAAGCGCTCGCCCGGCGCGCTGGCGCGTCCTTCGACGGTGATCGGGCCCCACGCCAGCATGTTGCTCAGGGGGACGGATGTGACCCCGCCAACCGCGGCAACGCCGGGGATGCGCGCCAGGCGCGTCCACAACTCGCGGTAACCTTCGAGCACGCGATCGGTGTTGGCATACTTCGGTGGCGGCAGCGTCACCTCCACGGTGAGAACGCCGGTCGGGTTGAATCCCGGTGCTACCCGTAGCACGTTCACGAAGCTCCGGATGAGCAGGCCGGCGGCGACGAGGAGCACGACCGACAAGGTCAACTCGGCGACGACGAGTACCTTGCGTGTGCGCTGCCGCCTGCCCCACGGCGCCAGGCCGGCGGCCGCGCCGTGGCCGTCCTTGAGTTGCGTCTGGATGTCGATGCGCGCGGCGCGAATCGCTGGCGCGAACCCGAAGATGAGCGCTGATAACAGCGAGACCGCCGCGCTGTACGTGAGGACGACCGCGTCGAGACGGATGTCGCGCAGGCGCGGCACGCTCTTGGTGCCAAGCAGGTGGATCAGTTGCAGGCCTTCCGCTGCGAGCAGCAGGCCGAGCGCGCCGCCGGCGATGGCCAGCAGTATGCTCTCGGTCAGCAGTTGCCGAACGATGCGCCGACGGCTGGCGCCGAGCGCCGAACGGACCGCGATCTCGCGCTGGCGTGCAATCCCGCGCGACAACAGCAGGTTGGCGACGTTGGCGCAGGCGATCAGCAACACGCAGGCGACCGCCGCCGTCAGCAGCGTCACCGACGTGCGCGTGGTCCCGACGACCTGCTCGGCCAGCGGCACGACGCCGAAGGTGAGTCCGCCGTTAGGCGGGTAGAACTCCGGGAAGTCGTGTCGTAGACGCGCCGTCAGGCCGTCCATGTCCTGCTGCAGGTCGGCGACGGTCCGTCCCGGCTTCAACCGGCCGACGACGTTGAAGTCCTCACGGTTGCGGGCCTTCGCCGCGGACGGCGCGAGCGGCAATGGGATCACCAGGTCGGCGTCGGCCGCGATGCCGAGCGTCGGCAGCACTTCATGCGCCAGCGAGAAGGATTCGGGCAGCACGCCGATGACCTGGAATGGACGGCCGTTCACCTCGATGTGCCGCCCGAGTACATTGGGATCGCGGCCGTATCTGCGGACCCACGTCGCATACCCGAGGACGGCGCTGGCCGCCGGCGTCTGTGTGTCCTCTTCCGGCGTGAAGAGCCGTCCCAGGAATGGCTTGGCGCCGAACATCGGCAGCAGGTTCGACGAGACGCGCAGCGTCGCGATCCGCTCGGGCTCGCCGTCACCGGCGATCGTCTCGTTGGCGCCGTAGGCGATCGCGGCCTGCTCGAGGCTGGCCCCGGCGCCGCGGATGTCCAGGTATTGCGCGGTCGAGAACCAGTCCTGGGCGATGCCCAGCCCCGGCGAGCGGTTCCAGAGAATCACCAACCGGTCGGCCTGCGGATAGGGCAGCGGCTTGATCAGCAGTGCGCTGGCCACGCTGAAGATCGCCGTGTTCGCGCCGATCCCGACCGCCAGGGACAACACGGCCGCCAGCGCGAAACCAGGGTGCCTCGCGAAGCCGCGGATGGCGTCGCGAAGGTCCATAGGAAACATCCGGATACGAATCATATCGTCAGGGCGCGCCTGTCGTGTATAGTTCCGCGCAACCAATCATATTGACAGTGAATCGACGTCCCAACGGCGAACGCCTCGTTCTGTCCCCGCAGGAACCGCTGGTTGCCGGTGGCGCGGCGGAGGCGTTCGAGCAGGAGCTCCAGGTGCTGTTGCGTCGGGGCCAGCGGCACCTCATTATCGACATGAGCGGCGTGGCGACGATCGACAGCGCCGGCATCCGCGCGCTCGTGCGCGCCCATACCAGCGCCCAGCGGCTCCGCGGCGGTCTGCGCATCGCCGCCGTTCGCCCCGCCGTCCTGGCGACGCTGGAGCTGTCGCGGCTCGCGGCGATCTTCGAGCGGTACGATTCGGTCGAGGCGGCGCGCCTGGCGACGTTTCCGTGGCGGACGCTGGCGGTTCTGGTCGCCGGTGCGGCGCTGTGCAGCACGCTGGTCTGGGCCGGGCTCAAGTGGCCGATGCAGCTCGTCGGGCTCGATCCGATCACGCAGGAGGCCCTCGAGAGCGGGCGCAAGGTGGCCATCCCGATCCACCCGGTGCAGCCCTTTATCGAACTCTCCAAGCTCGTCGCCGCGCTGCTGATCGGCGCGCTGGTCACGGCCGTCCACGTCCCGGTCAGCCGCGACCGGCCGCGTTCGCTGGAGCAGGCACAAACGCTCCTGTGCGTCTCGGGCGCGATGATGATGATCATCATCGGCGACTCGCTCGCGCGCGCCTTCGGCATCGCCGGCGCCGCCGGCATCGTCCGTTTCCGCACGCCGGTCGACGACCCCAAGGACGTGACCATCCTCTTCCTGCTGATGGGGCTCGGCATGGCGACCGGGCTCGGCGCGTTCGCGGTCGCCGGGCTCGGGACGGCGTTTCTCTGCGTGTCATTGCTAATTCTCGACCGGGTGGCGACGCAGAAGACCCGGACGCTCGCGCTGGCGGTCTCGGCGGCGGGCCGCCTCTTCCCGACGGCGCAGGTCGAGGCCATCCTCGTGCGCAACGCCGTCGTCTTCGAGCCGCGCGAGATCTCGCAGGGGAAGAACGACGTCACCGTCAAGTTCCACACCTGGCTCGACCCGCGGACGTCACTCGACGAGCTGAGCGCGCAGTTCATGGCGGAGGGGACCGGCGTCTCGTCGGTCTCGTGGGACCAGGTGAAGCGGGAAAAGGGGTAACACCGCACCTACTTGGCGGGCGCGGTTTCGTCATGGACGATGAAGAGCACTTCGCCCGGGCGCATCAGCCCCAGGTCTTCGCGCGCGACGGCCTCGATGCGCGAGGGATCGTCGCGCAGCCGGCGGACCTCATCGCGTAGGCGCGCGTTCTCGGCGCGCTTCCGGGCCAGGGCGGTCGCCACCACGCCGTACTGCCGCCGCGCCCGCAGCGTGTCCAGGAATCCTTTTTCCCCGACCAGCGCGTCGACGACGAGGATGACCGTCACGAACGCCAGCCCGTACTGCAGCAGGCGCGAGCGCCATGGAGACGGCGACGCCGCGACCGGGGTCCGGGAACGCCGCCGTAGCGGTTCTGGGGATTCGGCAGGCATGGCGGGGAACGGATCCTTTGTACAATGCTTTCGGCCGAACGCACCTCGAGCATTAACTGCATGTCCGATTTCGTCATCGTTCTCACCACGCTTCCCGTGGACGTCGACGCCACGCCGATCGCCGACGCCCTGATCGGCGAGCGCCTGGCCGCCTGCGTCAACGTGTTGCCGCCCATGCAGTCGACCTACCGGTGGCAGGGGACGGTCGAGCACGACAACGAGCGGCAGGTCGTCATCAAGACGTCGCGGCTGCGCGTCGATGCCCTGTGGCAGCGCCTGCGTGATCTACACCCGTACGAGGTGCCGGAATTCGTCGTGATTCCGATTGCCGACGGCAACCAGGCCTACCTGAACTGGATCGGAGAGACCACCACTTGATCGATTTCGTCCTGCATTTCGACAAACACCTGCTCGAGTTCGTCCACGCCTACGGCGCCTGGGTTTACGGCCTGTTGTTCGCCATCGTCTTCGCGGAAACCGGATTCGTCGTCACGCCGTTTCTGCCCGGGGATTCACTGTTGTTCGCAGCGGGAGCGCTGGCCGCGGCCGGCGGCGGCTTGAATGGGTGGGTCCTGTTCGGCCTGCTCGCGTTCGCGGCCTTCGCCGGCAACGCCGTGAATTACGCGGTCGGCCGGCAGATCGGGCCCCGCGTGTTCGTCGCCACCGACAGCCGCTCGCTGGTCGGACGCCTGATGAACCGCGACTACCTCGATCGCGCGCACGCCTTCTTCGAGACCTACGGCGGCAAGGCGGTGATCCTCGGCCGCTTCGTGCCGATCGTGCGCACCTTCGTGCCTTTCGTGGCAGGGGCGGCGCAGATGACGCCGGCGTCGTTCGTGATCTTCAACGCCATCGGAGCCGTCGCCTGGGTGGGAACGTGCGTGCTCGCCGGCGTGCTCTTCGGCAACATCCCGATCATCAAGAACAACTTCTCGCTGGTGACGATCGGCATCGTCCTGGTGTCGCTGCTGCCGGTACTGATCGAGTACCTGCGGCACCGCGGCCCGAAGGCCTAAGCGAGCGCCTGGGCCAGGTCGGCGATCAGGTCCTGCGGGTCCTCGATGCCGGCGGAGATGCGGACCATGCTGTCGGTCAGGCCGATCTGCCGGCGCCGCTCTGGCGGCACCGAGGCGTGCGTCATCGACGCGGGATGCGAAATCAGCGTCTCCACGCCGCCCAGGCTCTCGGCGAGCGCCATCAGGCGGACGCCGTTGCACACGGCGCGCGCCGCCTCGAACGTCCCGACGTCGAAGCTGAGCATGCCGCCAAAGCCGCGCATCTGCCGTTTGGCCAGCGCGTGCTGGGGATGGTCGGGCAGTCCGGGGTAGAGCACCTTCTCGACCTTGGGGTGCGACGCGAGGTACTCGGCCAGCGCCATGCCATTCGTGTTGTGCTGCGCCATTCGCACCGTCAGGGTCTTGGTGCCCCGCAGGACGAGCCAGGAATCGAACGGGCTGAGAATCGCGCCGGCGGCGTTCTGCACAAATCCCAGCCAGGCCACGTCTTGGTCGCGGGTGGCGATGACGACGCCGCCGACGCTGTCGCTGTGGCCGTTGAGGTACTTGGTCGTGCTGTGCACCACGAGATCGGCGCCGAGCGCGATCGGGCGCTGCACGGCGGGACTGGCGAACGTGTTGTCGACGACCAGGCGCGCGCCGTGCCGGCGCGCGATCGCTGCCGCCTCCTCGAGGTCGGTCAGCCGCATCACCGGATTGGTCGGCGTCTCGACGAACAGCATCTTCGTGTTCGGCTGCATCGCCCGCTCGACCAGCGCCGGCTGCGACGTGTCGACGTAGCTGAACTCCAGCCGGTACTTGCGTAGCACCTTGTCGAACAGGCGGAAGGTGCCGCCATAGGTGTTGTCGGTGACCACGACGTGGTCGCCGGCCTCGAGCAGCGTCGTCACCGCATCGATCGCGGCCATGCCCGAGGCGAAGGCGAACGCCGCAGCTCCGCCTTCGATGGCGGCGATGTTGTGCTCGAGCGCGGTGCGCGTCGGGTTTTGCGTGCGCGCGTACTCGTAGCCCTTGTGCTGGCCGAGCGCCTCCTGGACGTAGGTCGAGGTTTGGAAGATCGGCGTGATGATCGCGCCGGTGCCCGGGTCGGGCGTCTGTCCCGCGTGAATGCAGATCGTCGGGAAGCGCGCGTCCGGCGGGAGTTTCATGCTCTAATATTCGCACATGGCGCGACGTCCCATGTCACGGACTGCCGCCGCGCCGCAGCCGACGCCGCGCGAGCTGCTGCTGCACGCCTGGCCCGGCCGCCTGTTCATCGCCGCGGCGGCGGCGAAGTTCGTCTTCGCCATTTGGCGCACCGCCGGCGATCCGCCGGCCGCCGCGCGCCTGGTCAGCAGCGCGGCGACGATCGCACTCGCCGTCGCGCTGGTCGTCTTCGGCTGGCGGCTGTTCGTCCAGGTGAAGCGCCGCCTGCTCTGGCGTGTTCGCCGCAAGCTGATCCTCTCCTACATTTTCATCGGCGTCGTTCCCTCGCTCCTGATCCTCATCTTCTTCCTCTTCGCGGGCAGCCTGGTGTTCATGAACGTCAGCGCCTATCTCTTTCGCGACGGCTACGACAAGGTGATCGAGGACGCGCGCGTCGCCGCCCAGGCGGCAGCCACGGAGATCGCGCGTAACCCCGGGCGGGCCCAGGAGACGATCGACCGGGTCCACCGCATCCGCTCGACCAGCTATCCCGCCGTCGCGATCGCGTATCTCGCGCCCGGCGGGACGCGCCTGACCGCCGGCGAGTGGACGCTGGTGCCGGCGCCATCGGCCGCGCCGGTGTGGCTGGGCGCGCGCGAGCTGTTCCAGGGCTCGATCGGCGCGCCGATCAAGAACGCACCCGGCGAAGAGGACCTCGTCGTCCGCACGCTGGTCAAGGTCGGGGCCGCCGGCGCCGGCGGTGCCGTGGTGGTCGATATTCCGCTCGACGATCAGGTGCTCCATCAGCTCTACGCCAACACCGGCGTCCGCCTTGAGAACGTCTTCGATCGCCGCGTCGACCTGAACAGCGCCGCGGCGCGCCTGCGCAGCACGCGGCAGGGCAACGGATCGATCCTCTTCGAGAAGAGCTTGGCGCAGATCGACGTGGTCGACTGGGCGACCGGCGCGCCGCACAGCGACACCCTGGCGCTCGCCTACCGGCTGCGCGAGCTCTACAACCACCTGGCCAGCGCGCAGTCGATGCTGCTGGGCACGATGCCGCTGTCGCAGGCGCTGTTCATCTTCCTGATCGTCATCGGCATCCTGTTCCTGATCATTGAGGCGGCGGCGCTGACGATGGGCCTGGCGCTCGCCCGCTCGATCACCAGCTCGGTTCACGAGTTGTTCATGGGCACCGAGCGCGTCAGCCAGGGAGACTTCACGCACCGGATCAATATCGAGTCGAAGGATCAGCTCGGCGAGCTGGCCGACTCGTTCAACCAGATGACCGGCAGCATCGAGAGCCTGCTGCAGACGGCGGCCGAGAAGAAGCGCCTGGAAGAAGAGCTGCGCATCGCACGGCAGATCCAGATGTCGCTGCTGCCGCGCGGTCCGCTTGATTTCGCCGGACTCAGCATCACCGCGCTCTGCGTCCCGGCGCGCGAGGTCGGCGGCGACTACTACGATTTTTTCCCGCTCGGGCCGCGCCGCCTCGGCGTGCTGATTGCCGACGTGTCGGGCAAAGGCACCTCCGCCGCGCTCTACATGGCCGAGCTCAAGGGGCTGGTGCTCTCCCTCAGTCAGATCTATCAGTCGCCGCGCCAGCTGCTGATCGAGGTCAACCGGATCATTTCCGACAATCTCGACACGCGCAGCTTTATCACCATGACCTATGCCGTCCTCGACCTCGACGCCGGGACAATGACCTTTGCGCGCGCGGGGCACACGCCGCTGGTCGTGCTCAAGAGCGGCGGCACCGCCGAGAGCTTCGTGCCGAGCGGGCTCGTCGTCGGGCTGCGCATCGTCGGGGCGCAGGAAAAATTCGTCGAGTTGCTCGAAGAGTGCCGCATCGACCTGTGCCAGGGGGACGTCATCGCGCTCTACACCGACGGCATCACCGAGGCCATGAACGCCGCCAGCGATCTGTTCGGCGACGGCCGCCTGACCCGCCTGATCTCCGAGCACGGCCATCTCGACGCCGCCGATCTGCGCGAGCGCATCCTGCGCGAGATCGAGGCGTTCGTCGGCCAGGCCGACCAGCACGATGACATGACGATGATCCTGATCAAGGTCGAACAGTCCGCCGTGGCGGCGCGCGTCGCGGTATGAACGAGCTGGTCGTCATTTTTCGCACGCCGTCCGAGATCGAGGCCAATATCATCCGCGGCCTCCTCGAGACCCACGACATCTGGTCGGTCCTGCTCAGCGACAACTCGCGCACGGCGTTTCCCCTCGCGCTCAACGACCAGTCGTGGGAACGGCGCATCGCGGTCGCACCCGACCAGGCGGCCACGGCGCTGCGCATCATCGAAAGCCATCGCGACGAAGTGCAGGGCGGCCGCGTCGTCCCCTTCGGATCGGAGCTGGAGCCGCTCGAACGCCGCATCGGCTACCGTTTCAAGGACCGCGGCATGCTCGAGCACGCGCTGACGCACCGCTCGCGCGTGCACGAGGACGCCAGCGGCGGCGTCTTCGACAACGAGTCGATGGAGTTCCTCGGCGACTCGGTGCTCGGCTTCGTCATCGCTGACATGCTGTTCCGCGAGTTTCCACAGCACAACGAGGGACAAAAGTCGAAACTGAAGGCGTCGCTGGTGTCATCGGTGTCGCTCGCCCGCCTCGGCGAAGCGCTGAACCTGGGGCAGTTCCTGATCCTCGGGCGGGGCGAGGAGAAGACCGGCGGCCGCCACAAGCACGCGATCATCGCCGACTGCTACGAGGCGCTGATCGCCGCCGTCTATCTCGACGGTGGCGTCGAGGCGGCGCGCGGCTTCATCGAGCGCGAGTTCAAGGACCTGATCGCGGAGGCGCGGCGTACCGGCGCCGAAGCCGCGTTCACCGACGACTGGAAGTCGGCACTACAGGAATGGCTGCAATCGCGCGGCCGCGGCCTTCCCGCCTACCGCCTTGCCGCGGAAGTGGGTCCCGATCACCGCAAGTCGTTCGTCGTCGAAGTGCTGGTCGAGGGTCAGGCGGTGGCGACGGCCGAGGGGCGCAGCAAGAAGGAAGCGGCCCAGGCCGCGGCCCGTGCGGCGCTCGAGAAGCTCACGGCGTAGGGACCCCTGGTCCTGCTTCCGTCAGTCAATCTCGATGATGCCCGTGTACTTCGACTGCTCGAGCGGCGTGCCGGCGAGCGCCAGCGACGGCTCGGCGTGCGGCAGGCGCGCCATCACGTACTCGTGCAGCTCGCGGGTGATGTCGTCTTCAGTCGGCGGCACCGAGTGGCAGTGCAGGCGCACCCACAGCCGCAGCATCGGATCGGCGAAGCTGTAGCGCTTCTGCCGCGACACGATCAAGTCGACGTCCTCGAGCCACGACAGGTAGTCCTTCGTCGATCCGGGCGTGCGGCGCAGGCGCTGCGCGATCTGGGTCAGTGTCAGCGGCTCTTCCAGCGCCAGTATTTCCAGGATCGCCTTCAGCGCGCCGTAGCCGCGGGCGCGGTGCAGGCGCAGTTCGTAGCAGAAGCGACACGCCTCCGCCAGTTGCCCACCGGGCGCGAGTAGCGCGGCCAGCGCGCTGACCGGATCGGCGGCGCCGCGCGGCGCGAGCGCGGTCGCGGTTTCGGCAATGGCGCGCGCGTATGACGGACGACCGTCGGCGAGCACCTGCACCAGCCGCGCCAGCTCATCGCGGCGTCGCTCGACTTCCTCTTCCGCCTCGCCCGCGCCGCGTACGTGATCGTCGGCGTGGGTCCCGGGCAGGGTGGCGCGGATCTCGGCCGCCCCGAGGGGCGCGACGTGAATGAGCTCGAACTGCGACGGCGCGTCGCGCAACAACCGGTGCGCGCGCGACACATAGCGGGTCGTCAACACGAAGCGGTTGCCGCTCGAAGCTAGCGCCCCGAGCAGATCGCGCAGCACGGCGCGCAGGCCGGGGAAGCTCTCGAACGTGCGGAGCTCGAGGAACTCGTCGAGCAGGAAGGTGGCCGGCGTCGTTCCCGGAGCGCGCGCCGTGTCGAGAAAGGCCAGCGTCGCGTCAAAGGCGTCACGGGCGCCGGGGCCGCCGCCGTGGCCGTGCCCCGGCACCGCCGGGAACGGCGAGGCCTCGCGCACCGCCTGCAGGAAGCGTTCGGGCGTCGTCGCGACGCGCTCGACGTCGATGTATTGCGCTTGCGAGCGGCCAATCAAATCGCGCAGTCGCAACAGCAGCGAGCTGCGGCCGGTGCCGCAGCCGCCGAGGACGACGGGGATGCGCGGACCGTGACCGGCCGATCCGTCGAGGGCCGCGAGCACCCGGCGCTCCAGCGAAGGACGCTCGGGAATCATCATCGTGTTGCACCCGGTTTGGGACCCGGAGTCACACCCAGCATCGGCATGTCGATTCCATTCTCTCGCGCCGCGGCGATCGCGTCAGGGTAACCGGCATCAGCGTGGCGGACGACGCCGCTGCCGGGATCACAGGTCAGGACACGCAGCAGTTTCTCGTCGGCCTCGCGGGTGCCGTCGGCGACGATCACCATTCCGGCGTGAAGCGAATAGCCGATGCCGACGCCGCCGCCGTGGTGCACCGACACCCACGTCGCGCCCGACGACGTGTTGAGCAGGGCATTGAGGATCGGCCAGTCGGCGATCGCGTCGCTGCCGTCGCGCATGCCTTCGGTCTCACGGTTCGGCGACGCCACCGATCCGGTATCGAGGTGGTCGCGGCCGATGACGATCGGCGCCTTGACCGCGCCGCGGCGGACGAGATCGTTGAGGGCCAGCCCGAAGCGCGCGCGCTCACCGTAGCCGAGCCAGAAAATCCGCGCCGGCAGTCCCTGGAAGGCCACGCGCTCGGAGGCGAGGCGGATCCAACGGCACAGCGCCGCGTCGGCGGCGAACATCTCGAGCGCCAGCCGGTCGGTGACTGCGATGTCAGCGGCATCGCCAGACAGGGCGGCCCAGCGAAACGGCCCCTTGCCGCGGCAGAACAGTGGGCGGATGTACTCCGGCACGAAGCCCGGAATGCGGGATGCGTCGGTCACGCCACCCTTTTCGGCTTGGGCGCGGATGTTGTTGCCGTAATCGAAGGCAATGGCGCCCGCGTCCTGCAGGGCACGCATGCCGCGCACGTGCGCGGCCATCGCGGCGAGCGCGCGCCGCTCGTACTCTGCCGGGTTCACCGCGCGCAGCGCGACCGCGTCGGCGAGCGGTACGCCGTTGGGCACGTAGCCGTTGAGGGCGTCGTGCGCCGACGTCTGGTCGGTGACAACGTCGACGCGAACGCCGCGGCGGGCCAGCTCGGGGATGACGTCGGCGGCATTCCCCTCGAGCGCGATCGATCGCGGCTGGCGCGCGATGCGCAACGTCTCGACGCGGGCCAGGGCCTCGTCGAGGCTGCGCGCACGCTCGTCGACGTAGCGGGTCGCCAGCCGCCGCTGGATGCGCGACGGATCGACTTCGACCACGAGCGCGATGCCGTCGTTCATCGTGACCGCGAGCGGCTGGGCGCCCCCCATGCCGCCGAGGCCGGCGGTGACGACGAGCCGGCCCGCCAGGGTGCCGCCGAAGTGACGGCGGCCCACTTCGGCCAGCGTTTCATAGGTGCCCTGAAGGATGCCTTGCGTACCGATATAGATCCAACTGCCCGCCGTCATCTGGCCGTACATGGTCAGGCCGCGGTCTTCGAGGTCGCGGAAGGTCTGCCAGTTGGCCCAGGCCGGCACGAGCAGGGCGTTGGCGATGAGCACACGCGGCGCCCACGGATGCGTGCGGAACACGGCGACTGGCTTCCCGGATTGAACCAGCAGCGTTTCGTCGTGCTCGAGGCGCCGCAGCGTCTCGACGATCGCGTCGAAGGCCTCCCAGGATCGGGCGGCGCGGCCGGAACCGCCGTAGACGACGAGGTCGTCGGGCCGTTCCGCCACCTCCGGATCGAGGTTGTTCATCAGCATCCGCAGCGCGGCCTCCTGCGGCCATCCCTTGCACGAAATGGCCGCGCCGCGAGGCGCACTGACGTGGCGGCTCAGGGTCCTCATGTCTCGGAGTAGATTGTTCGCGCCTGACGTCGCAGCCGTCAATCGCGGAAGGTTAGCAATCTAGAAACGTACGCGGGCGTTGTCAATTTGATTTTGAAAAAATCTTTACTTGACTTCTCGCGCGCACGCGTCTTCGAGCGATCCGCGAGTGATCAATTGTGAGATTGCCTCGATGTCGGGCGACGGCGGGCGGTCGTCGTCGAGCGTCGCCACCTCGGATCGCACGCGCGCGTGTACTGCCGCCAGTGCCGGTGACGTCGTCAGCGGCGCGAGCAGATCGATCGCCTGGCACGCCAGCAGCATCTCGATGGCGGCGACCCGCGTCGCGAGCTCGAGCGCGCGCGCCGCCTTCAACGCCGCCGCCATGCTCATACTGACATGGTCTTCTCGGTTGGCCGAGGTTGGAATGGTATCGGCGCTCGCCGGGTGCGCCAGCGTTTTCAGCTCGGAAGCGAGCGCCGCGGCGGTGACCTGCGCCATCATGTAGCCTGAGTGCAGCCCCGAGTCGCGGCTGAGGAACGGCGGCAGCCCGCTCAGTGCCGGGTTGACGAGCCGATCGGCGCGCCGCTCGGAAATCGTGGCGAGCTGGACGAGCCCGATGGCGATCAGGTCGGCGGCGATCGCGACCGGGGCGCCGTGGAAGTTCCCGCCCGAGACGATGTCGCCGCGATCGGCGAAGACCATCGGGTTGTCGGTCGCCGCGTTGGCCTCGATCTCGAGCGTGTTCCGCGCGTGCGCGAAGGCGTCGCGGGCCGCGCCATGCACCTGTGGCGCGCAGCGCATCGAATAGGCGTCCTGGACCCGACCGCAGTTCTCGTGCGAGCGATTGATGGCGCTGTCCTGGAGCAGCGCCAGCAGGTTGGCGGCCGAGGTCTGTTGCCCCGGATGCGGACGCGGCAGGTGCAACCGCGCTTCGAACGGATGGTACGACCCGCGCAGACCGTCGATGGTCAGCGCCGCGGTGATGTCGGCGGCGCGGGCGAGCCGTTCGGCGCCGATTACGGCGAGCGCCGCGACCGCCGCCGAGGCCTGCGTGCCGTTGATCAGCGCCAGTCCTTCCTTGGCGCCGAGCTCGATCGGCGAGAGGCCGGCGCGCGCTAGCGCCCTGGCGCCGCCGAGCACGGTGGGATCGTCGCCGACGGTGGCGAATCCTTCACCGATCAGCACCAGCGCCAGATGTGCGAGCGGCGCGAGATCGCCGCTGGCCCCGACCGATCCGCGGCTCGGCACGATCGGATGCACGCGCGCGTTGAGCGTCGCGACCAACAAATCGAGCGTCGAGAGGCGGATGCCGGAATAGCCCTTGGCCAGCACGTTGGCCCTGAGCGCCATCATCGCGCGCACGGCGCGCGGCGGCAGCGGCGCGTCGACGCCAGCGGCGTGGCTGCGCAGCAGGTTGCGCTGCAGCGCGCCGAGCGCCTCCTTCGCGATCTTGACTTCGGCGAGCGAACCGAATCCGGTGTTGACGCCGTAGACGGGGATGTCGCCGCCGGCGTGCCGATCGACCACGCGACGCGCGGCCGCGACGGCGCGCGCCGCCGCGGGGGTCAGCGAGATCGCGGCGTGGTCGTCGGCAATCGCCGCGAGAGCCGTCAGTGTCAGATTTTCTCCGTCGAGCGCGATCATGTGAAAAGGTAGAATACTTCCGTCAGATGGCTAAGAACATAGCGGTACTCGGTGCGCAATGGGGCGACGAGGGGAAGGGCAAGGTCGTCGACCTCCTGACCCCGAACTTTTCCATCGTCGCGCGCTATCAGGGCGGTCACAACGCCGGCCATACGGTGTATGCCGGCGGGCGCAAGTTCGTCCTGCGTCTGCTGCCGTCCGGGATCCTGCATGAGGGCATCGCCTGTGTCATCGGCAACGGTGTGGTCGTCGATCCGCAGGCGCTGTTCGCCGAGATCGAGGAGATCGGCCGCGCCGGCATCGACGTCGGCGAACGGCTGATCGTCAGCGACAAGGCGCACCTGATCCTGCCGTATCACCGCGAGCTCGATCTGCTGAGCGAGGCCAGGCGCGGCGAGCGCAAGATCGGCACGACCTCGCGCGGCATCGGGCCGGCCTACGAAGACAAGATCGCGCGCCGCGGCATCCGCGTCGGCGACATGGCCAACACCGAGGCGCTGACCAGCGCCATCCGCCACAACGTCGACGCGCGGAACCGGATCATCGGCGACTCGCAGATGGACGCCGAGCAGGTGATTGCCGACGTGCAACGGGCGTGGACCCGGATGAAGCCGTGGGTGAAGGACGTGTCGCTCTACCTGGCGCAGGCGCGCGCGGCGGGACGGGCGATCATGTTCGAAGGGGCGCAGGGCACGCTGCTCGACATCGATCACGGCACCTATCCCTACGTGACCTCGTCGAACGCCACCACCGGCGGCATCTGTACCGGGCTGGGGCTGCCGCCGCGAGCCATCGACGGTGTGCTCGGCGTGGCCAAGGCCTACACGACACGCGTCGGCGAAGGACCGCTGCCAACGGAACTGTTCGGCGAGATCGGCAACCGCCTGCGCGAGACCGGGCAGGAGTTCGGCGCCGTGACCGGGCGACCGCGTCGCTGCGGCTGGTTCGACGCCGTCGCGGTGCGCTACGCCGTCCGCGTCAACGGCCTCGACGCGCTCGCGCTGACTAAACTCGACGTGCTCGACGGGATGAGCGAGCTGCAGATCTGCACCGCGTATCGCTGCGACGGTGCGACGCTGACGGAGTTCCCGGGAGAGATCGCCCAGCTTGGCCGGTGCGAGCCGGTCTACGAAACCATGCCGGGCTGGGCCCAGCCAACGGCCGGCGTGCGTCGCTACGCCGGCCTGCCGCCCGACGCGCAGCGCTACATCGCACGGCTCGAAACCTTGACCGGCGTGCCGGCGGCCGTGCTCTCGACCGGCTCGGCCCGCGAAGACACAATCATCCGTGAGGACTCGATCGCCGCGGCATGGTTCGGACGGGCGTGAGCGAGCGGCCGCGTCGGCCGGGTCACGGCGTGTCAGTTGGCGCGGTTGCGCTCGATCACCTTGTCGAGGGCGGCCGGATCGCCGTCGGCGAACTCCACGCCCGCGCGATACTGCGGCGCGGTCGCTGGCGGCCTGGGCAGTTCGAACTTCGCCCAGGCGATGGCACCGCGGAAGCGCAGCACGAAGTCGTCGTGCGGCACGGTGATGCGCACCTTCTGATTGGGCCGCAGCACGGTCGGCGAGATCACCTGCGCGCCGACCGTGGACAGGTCGATGACCGACGCGGGATTGCCGTCGAGCTGCAGTTCGACGCCGGCGCGGACGCGGACGCGCGGGGCGCGGCGGGTGCCGTGCCAGTCGAGCGGCCGCGCAGGCTCTTCGGTTGCGACGGCCGCGTTGGCCGATTCCGCGGCGCCGGCAGCCACGGGGTGCACCGCGGCCGCGACCGCGGTCGGCTTGACCACCTGCCGCGAGTAGTCGCCGGTGTGCGATACGACGCGCACCTCGACGATGGCCAGTTGCGGGTCGCTCTTGATGCGGTTGATCAACGCTGCGCCGCGCGGTGTGGCCGCGAACAGGCGCTCGAGGACGACGAGCGGTGGCCGCTGATCCATGATCGCCTGCAGGGCCTGAATTGGTTCGGTATCGGAGAAGGTGGCGACCTCTCCTTCGACTTTCACGCGCTCGCGCAGCGCGAGCATCAAGTTCTCTGCAGCAATCACCAACGCGGCCGCCGACATCCGATCACTTTAACATGAGCTTCCAACCCGACGCCGAGGTCATCGTCGCTGGCACCGGCCCAGCGGGATCGACGGCCGCACTGCAGTTGGCCCGCGCCGGCGTGCGCGTGCTCGTGCTCGAGCGCGATCCGTTGCCGCGTCAGAAGCCGTGCGGCGGCGGCATCAGCACGCGCGTGTTCTCGCGCTTTCCCTGGCTGCGCGCTGCGCTGCCGGGCATTCCGTCGCATCCGGTGTCGAGCCTCTATCTCGAGGGCCCGTCGGGCGCCATCTTCCGCATGCAGTCACCCGGACCGGCGGTCGTGTTGATCCGCCGCATCGAGTACGACTACCTGCTGGCGTCGCTCGCCCGCGAGGCCGGCGCCGAGATCGTCGCGCCGGCGGCGATCGCGCAGGCCAGCGAGGACGCCGACGGCGTCACCCTGCGTACGCGCGACGGCCGTACGTTTCGCGCGCCGTTGGTCATTGCCGCCGACGGCGTCAATAGCGTCGTGGCGCGGCGCCTTGCCATCAATCCGGGGTGGCCGCGCGCGCGCCTGGCGCTCGACATGATGGAGGAGACCCCGGCCGACACGCTGCGCGCCGCGGAGCCCGGCACGCTCTCGGTCTTCTACGGTTACGGCGGCGCGCATGGCTATGCCTACATCTTCCCGAAACAGGCACACGTCAACGTCGGCATCGGCTACGTGCTGCCGTTTTTCCAGGAACAGGTCGACGTGGCTCCCTACGACCTGCAGCAATCCTTCGTCAGCGATCTGCGCGCGCGCGGCATGGTCGAAGGGCAGTCGCGCCGCGAACACTTCACCCCCTTTCTGATCCCGATTGGCGGCCCGCTCAAGACCACGGCGCAGGGCCGCGTCTTGCTCGCCGGCGACGCCGGCGGTTTCGTCAACGGTTTCTCGGCGGAAGGGATCTACTACGCGATGGTCACCGGCGATCTCGCCGCGCAAGCCGTCATCGCGGCGCGTGCCGGCGGCGTCATCGATCCGGTTCGCGCACGGCGCGGCTACGTCCGTGCCTGGCGCCGTGAAATCGGGCCGGAGCTGCGCGACTCTGTGCTGATCCAGAAGTACCTGTTTCCCTCGCCCGAGCGGATGGATAACGTCGTGCGCGGCGCCAACGCGCACCCGGCGTTCGCTGAGATCCTCGTCGACTATGGCAGTGGCCGCCTGTCCTACCGCGCGGCTCGGCGCCGCCTGCTCTGGCATTTCCCGCGCCTGCTGCCGCGGCTGGCGATGGTGGCGTGGCGGGACCGCCGCAAGCGTCCGGCATATAATCCGGCCGCACCAGAACATGGCTGAACCGGGCCTCGATCGGATGCCGCGCCTCCAGTCGGGGGGCGCGCTCCACAGCGGAGTCGATCGCCACCGGTGACCAAGGGCGTCCTCTTCGATCTCGACGACACGCTGTTCGATCACCGTCGATCGGCGCGCGCCGCGCTGGCCGAAGTGCATCGTCGGCACGCGGCCGCCGTCGATTTCGCGCTCTTCGAGGATCAGCATTCGCGGCACCTCGAGGAGTTGCATGCCGACGTGCTGGCCGGGCGCCTGTCCATCGACGACGCGCGGCGGGAGCGCTTCCGGCGCCTGTTCGCGGCAGTCGGCACGACACTCGACGAGGCGGACGTCGAGCGCATTGCGACGGTGTATCGCGGCGGCTATGTCGGCGCCCGCCGCGTCGTCGACGGGGCGGCGGCGCTGCTCGAGGCGGTGCGGACGCGGGCGCGCGTGGCTATCGTGTCGAACAACCTGCTCGAGGAACAACGCGAGAAGCTCCATTTCTGCGGACTGGCGTCTCTCGTCGACGAGCTGATCGTCTCGGAGGAAGTCGGCATCGCGAAGCCGGATCCGGGCATCTTTCACGTCGCGTTGGCGCGGCTTGGTGTCGACGCTGGCAACGCGGTGATGTTCGGCGACTCATGGGCGGCCGACATCGTCGGCGCGGCGCGCGCCGGCATTCGCGCCGTCTGGTTCAACCCGATGCGCAAGCCGCGTCCTGGCGATCTGGCCGGGGTGGCCGAAGTATTCTCGCTGGCACCGCCGACCGAAGTGCTGCCGGTGCTGCTCGGCGGCGAGGGCGGCGAGGGCGGCGGGGGCTGACGTGCGGATCGGTGTGGACTTCGGCGGCACGAAGATCGAGGCGATCGCCATCGGCGCGGATGGGCGGGAGCGCGTGCGCCGCCGCATCGACACGCCGCGCCAGGATTACGAGGCCAGCATCCGCGCCGTCGCCGGCCTGGTAGCCGCGGTCGAGCACGAGGCGGGCGCGCGCGGCACGGTTGGCGTCGGCATCCCCGGCGCCGTCTCGCCGGCCACCGGCGTAATCAAGAACGCGAACTCGACCTGGCTGATCGGCCGGCCGCTGCATCATGACCTGTCACGCGCGCTCGGGCGCGACCTACGGGTGGCCAACGACGCCAACTGCTTCGCGCTGTCGGAGGCGGCCGACGGAGCAGGCGCGGGTGCGGCTGTGGTGTTCGGCGTGATTCTCGGTACCGGCGTGGGCGGCGGCCTCGTCGTCAACGGCCAGGTGCTTGCCGGCGCGAACGCCATCGCCGGCGAATGGGGACACAACCCACTGCCGTGGCCCGACGCAACCGAGTGGCCCGGGCCGCCGTGCTACTGCGGGCGGCGCGGGTGTATCGAGGTGTTTCTGTGCGGACGCGGCCTCCAACTGGCCCACGGCGGGAATGCGCCGACGGCGCAGGCGATCGCGCTTGCCGCCGCGGGCGGCGACGCAGGTGCAAGAGCGGCGCTGGCGATCTACGTCCGACGCCTGGCAAAGGCGCTCGCCACGGTGGTCAACCTCCTCGATCCCGACGTCATCGTCCTCGGTGGCGGTCTCTCGAACATCGACGCGCTCTATTCAGACGTGCCGGCGGAATGGACGAACTGGGTGTTCTCCGATCGTGTCGACACACGCCTGGTTCGCAACCGCCACGGCGATTCGAGCGGCGTGCGTGGCGCGGCGTGGCTGTGGCCGCCGGCCGAGCGGGATGAATGAGGTGGCGCGACGCGGTAGGCGTCGCTTACGGCACGAACGCGGCGAGCTCGGTGGCGGTGATGCGGAAATGCGACGCGTTCCACACCACGCGGCCGTCGCGAAGCAGGATCGCCTGAGGCGTTTCGTGGCGGATGCCGAGGCGTTGCGCCGCCGCGTCGGATACCGGCCGATGCGTCTGTACCGTGATCATCTTGTAGGAGACGCCGGCATTCTCGCGCGATTCGATATGTGATTGCAGCTCATCCAGCGCTTCGCAACTCACGCCGCAATACCGGCTGTGCTTGAACAGCAACACCGGCCGCTCACGGGACTCGGCGATCGCGGCGTCGAGCGATTCGACATCGTGGAGCGGAATCAGGTCCTTCATCGATACCCTATTGTAGCAACACCAGTCCGTCGGATCGAGCTCGGCCACAGCTCTCGACGCCCCTCGGATGATTAGTGCGGCGCCTGGTGGGATCGTGTGTGGAAGCCGGCCGCCTCCAGGTGGTGCCGCACATCGGCGACAATCGTTCCTGCCTCGGAGGGCAGGGGCACGGGCGGGTGGGCGACCATCCGATCGACGTTGTAGATGCGGAAGCGGATACCCTCGAGGTGGAATGCGGCGATGGCGCGCCCGAGCGCTTCGGTCTCTTCGACCAGGTTGGTGAGCACCTCCTGCTGGGGCGAGGCCTTGAGCAGGGCGAGCAGATCGGAAAGGCGGCGCTGCGCCGCCTGGCGTTCGTCGGTGGACATGCCCTCTAATCATAAAATGAGGCGGCCCAACCTCGACCATCCGATCCGCAAAATCTATGCGATACAGTGAACGGGATGGATAAGGGACGTGCCCGGATCGAGCCGCCGGATCTCAGCGAAAAGGGGGGCCTCAAGGACGGAGTGCCCCAGCGTTCCGACGAGCGGCTTTTCATGCAGTTGCTAGCCTTCGGCGGATGCCCTGACGCCGCCGCCGTCGCCCGGCATATCCAGGAGGCGGGCCTCGAGGCCGTCGTCTACGAGGACGTCAACGACCCGCGCGGCATCGCGGTCCTTGTCATGACGCAAACGCCGCAGGCATTCGTCGACACCCTGCGTCCGGCGCTGACGAGCGGCCCGTGCGCCGACCTGACGCTCAAACCCGAGTACACCATGCTCGGTCGCACCTACGCGATCGGCTACGAGCCGGATCTGCGCGAAACGCTGATCGATCGGCCGCGCCGCACCGTCTTGAATCGCGACTGGCCGTGGGCCATCTGGTATCCGCTGCGTCGCAGCGGCAAGTTCGCGCAGCTCGACGAGCAGGAGCAGCGGAAGATTCTTGCCGAGCACGGCAGC
The DNA here is from genome assembly GCA_963836665.1 of uncultured Acidobacteriota bacterium. Lineage (GTDB taxonomy): Bacteria > Acidobacteriota > Vicinamibacteria > Vicinamibacterales > 2-12-FULL-66-21 > JAICSD01. Next base: position 74,256 of record CAWIKL010000001.1, read on the forward strand.
ATTGGCATGACCTTCGGGGCCGGCGACCTCGCCCACGACATTCGCCTGGCGTGCCACGGCCTGGACCGCGACGACAACGACTTCGTCATCGGGTTGATCGGTAAAGAATTGTTTCCGCTCTCGGCGGTGGTGCAATCGATGCGCAAGACCCAGCAGACCTCCCTCTACCTCGACCGCCTGGGTCCATTCCTCGTCGGCCGTGCGGTGTGGCCGTCCGCAGCCTGAGAGGGTTTGTCACGATGTCCATCCCGCTTCGCCCGTTCGGCCGCCACAGCGGCGTGACCGTGTCCGCCCTTGGGCTCGGCGGTTACCATCTCGGCCAGGTCAAGAGCGTTCGCGAGAGCATCCGGATCGTCCACGCCGCGATCGACGCGGGCGTGACGTTCATGGACAACGCCTGGGAATACCACGAGCATGAGAGCGAAGTCCGCATGGGGCGCGCGCTCGCCGATCGCCGTGATCGCGTGTTCCTGATGACCAAGGTCTGTACCCACGGACGCGACGCCAAAGTCGCGATGCGGCAGCTCGAGGAATCATTGCGCCGCCTCAAGACCGACTATCTCGATCTGTGGCAGGTGCACGAGTGCGTCTACGACAACGAGCCCGATCATCATTTCGCCAGGGGGGGCGTCGTCGAGGCGCTCGACCGGGCGAAGCGTGACGGGAAGGTGCGCTTGGTCGGCTTCACCGGACACAAGGACCCGGCGATCCACCTGCGCATGCTGTCGTTCGGCTATCCCTTCGACGCGTGTCAGTTGCCGCTCAACGTCTTCGACGGCACGTTCAGGAGCTTTGAGCGGCAGGTACTGCCCGAGCTGCAGCGCCAGGGGATTGCAGCGATCGGAATGAAGAGCCTGTGCGGGTCGGGCGACCCCGTGAAGAAGCGCGCCGTGACGGTCGAGGACGCGCTTCGCTACGCGATGAGCCTGCCCGTGGCGACCACGGTCAGCGGCATCGACTCGATGCGGGTACTGAAGCAGAACGTGAAGATCGCATCCGGGTTCAAGCCGTTGAGCGGGGCGCGTATGGAACGGCTGCGCCGCGGCGCGGCCGAACCGGCATCCGACGGACGCTTCGAGCACTTCAAGACGTCGATGGAACACGACGGTGATGAGGGCCGGAAGCAGCATGGCTTTCCGCCGATGGCGGATCTGGCTGGTTGAGGCGTCGGGCTCTCGCATCCGTACTTCCCGAGACTTGGCCCGTGTGTTGCTGAGATGTGCGTGGAGGCCTTCGTGCCAAGTGTGCCTGGGCGGCGTCCGAGACGGCTGTCGCCAGAAGAGCGGAAGTCGCTGACACACGGTGACTTCTGGATTCCGGAAGAGGAACGGGGAGTCTACCGCCGCGCCCTGCAGGCACTCAACGAGGCGTCGGTGCCTTACGTCGTCGCCGGCGCCTACGCGATCTACGAGCACACGGGCATCTACCGCCAGACCAAGGACCTCGACATCTTCGTCGAGCCGGGGGCGGTGATTGCTGCCGCGCGCGCGCTGCACGACGCCGGCTTCGTCATGCGCCTGGAGGACCTGCACTGGTTGGCCAAGGCCGTCGTCGGCGAGAAATTCGTCGACCTCATTTACGGGATGGGCAACGCCGTCGCCTTCATCGACGCGGACTGGGTGAAATACAGCCGGAGCGGCGTCCTGGCGGCGCAGCCGGTCCGCATCGCGCCCGCAGAAGAGCTGATCTGGCATCGCCTCTTCATCAACGAGCGGCATCGCCACGACATGTCCGACATCGTCCACCTGATTCTTTGCGTGGCCGACGTGCTCGACTGGGAGCGCCTGATGGCGCGAGTGGGGGAGCACTGGCCCTTGCTGCTCGCGCAACTGCAGATGTTCAACTACGTGTATCCCGGTTACCGCAGCAACGTGCCCGCCTGGGTGCTCGAACAGTTGATCGAGCGGACGCGGTCCGACGTCGGCCGCGACGAGCAAGACGCCGACCTCACGCGAGGCACGCTCATTTCCCGGTTCAGCTTTGCCATCGACGTGCGCGAATGGGGGTTCTCCGACCCGCGCGGCGAGATGGTTCGCCTGGCGCGCAACCACCCCATCGTTCGCCAGATCGGGGAATCCGACGTCTGGGACGAGCGCTCCGAGGAAGGTTCGTAAACCAAACCCGGCCGGGCTCCGTCTACTCCACCGGATGAACACGCCGGCCTTCCTCGACACGCTGGCACGCGACGCCCGCTTCGCGCTGCGCATGCTGCGCAAGACGCCGGGCTTCACGCTCGCTGCGGTGGTCACGCTGGCGCTCGGGATCGGCGCCAATGCCGCCGTCTTCAGCGCCGTCAACGCGTTGTTGTTCGAGCCGTTACCCTTCCCGAACCCCGATCGGCTGGCCCTGCTGGAGTACCACACGCGCTCGCCGAGGGGAGGCGACAACCGGGACGTCGGCGCCACCGGACGGATGTGGGAAGCGGTCCGCGACCATGCGTCGACGGTCGAGGCCGCGGTCGTCGGCGGCACGTCCGGGGTGAACCTGGTCGCTGGCGACAGCGCGGCCTACGTCTTTCAGCAACGCGTCAGCGCTGGCTATTTCCACGTCCTCGGCATCCCACCGATGATCGGGCGCGAATTCACCCGCGACGAAGATCGCGTCGGCGGGAGCCCGGTCGTGATCCTGAATTTCGAACTGTGGAAGCGTGTCTTCAACGGCGACCCCGCCGTTGTCGGTCGATCGATCCGGCTGCGCGGCGAGACCTACACGGTCATTGGTGTCATGCCGGCGGATTTTCCGATCACGGAACGTTCGAGCTTCCAGGCGGGATCGGCCGTCGATCTCTGGACGCCGCTCAAGCCGTCGAAAACGGGCGAGGGCTCGGGCACCAACTACGAAGTCGTCCTCCGGCTCAAGGATGGAACCGGTTGGGGAGAAGCGCAGAACGACGTCCGCGCTGCGTCTCCATTTGCGTTCAACAATCCGCCCAAAGACGGCATTGCTGAGATCGGGCTGGTCTCGATGCGGGACGGCATGACCGCCGAAGTCCGCCAACCGCTGCTGCTGCTCTGGGGCGCGGTTGCGATCGTGCTTGTCATCGCGTGCGTCAACGTCGCGGGACTCCTGCTGGCGCGCGGGGCGACGCGGACCCGCGAGATCGCGACGCGAATGGCGCTCGGGAGTGGTCGCGGCGCCGTGATCCGGCAACTGCTCGTCGAGAGCGCGATTCTCGGGCTGCTCGGCGGCGCACTCGGCCTCGTCGTCGCGTGGGCCGGCCTGAAGGGGCTGGGCTCGCTCGGTGCCGACGTGTTCGGACTATGGCAGCCGCTCGTGCTCAATCTCCGCGTGCTCGTCGTCACCATCGTCATCGCGCTCGGCACGAGCGTGGTGTTCGGGCTGATTCCTGCCGTCCAGACGTCACGTCTCGACGTCCAGGCGGCGTTGGCGGAGACGGGTACCCGCGGCGTTGCCGGCGCGTCGAGCCGCTGGCCGCGGCGAATTCTCGTCGTCAGCGAGGTCGCGCTCGGCGTCATCCTGCTCGTCAGCGCCGGCCTGCTGATTCGCACGTTCATTCATTTGCGCGACCTGGCGCCAGGGTTCGACGAGGCGCACTTGATCACGGCCAGCGTCTCGATGCAGGATGCCCGCTACCACGACGCGGCGACGGTCGCGCGGATGTTCGACGACTCGGTGGCGCGCATTCGCGCCATTCCGGGTGTCGAGGACGCGGCGGCCGGCCTCGGCATGCCCTACTCACGGCTCCTCAACGACGGCATCCGCCGCGTCGATGGCCCGGTGATCGACAAGCCCGAGGACACGACCTGCGGCAACGTCAACTGGGTCACGCCGCGGTTCTTCGAGGCCTTCAGGATTCCGATTCGTGAAGGCCGCGGCATTCAGCCCGGCGACGCCGCCGGTGCGCCCCTCATCACCGTTGTCAACGACGCCTTCGTCGCCCGCTACTACAAGGATGGCCAGGCCCTCGGACGCCACATCGTCACGGAAGGGCGCACGCTGCAGATCGTGGGCGTGGTCGGCAACACGCAGCAGGGCAACTCGGGCTGTGGCGGCGCGTTCGGGCCGATCGCGCAGGCGCCGTGCATCTACGTACCCGTGACGCAGGTGCCGTCCGGCTTTCTCAGCGTGATTCACGTCTGGTTCGAGCCGTCCTGGGTCGTCCGCAGCTCGCTGCCAGCGGCGTCGCTCGTGCCGCAGCTTCGCCAGGCGATCCAGCAGCTCGATCCCGAGCTGCCCATTGCCCAGATCAAGACGATCGACGATCTCCGTGGACAGAAGCTTACGTCGCAGCGGTTCATGATGTGGCTGGTAGCGGGGCTCGGGCTGATCGCGCTCGTTCTTGCCGCCGTGGGCCTGCACGGCCTGATCGCCAGCAGCGTCAACGAGCGGACCCGCGAGCTTGGCATCCGCCTGGCACTCGGTGCGACCGGCCGCCAGGCGATCGCCGCCGTCGTCATTCCCGGACTGGTGCTGGCCGGGGTCGGCGTGGCGATCGGGGCGGCCGCGGCCCTGGCCGCAGCGCGCCTGCTGCAGTCGTTCGTGTGGGGCGTCGCGCCATCGGATCCGCCCACATTTGCCGGCGTCATCGCCGTGCTGATGCTGATCGCCCTTGCCGCGAGCCTGATCCCCGCGCTCCGCGTACTGCGGTTGGATCCTGCCACTACGCTGCGAGCGCAATAGCCGGCGGAAAAGCGAAGTCGAGGCGGCCTTACAACGACTTCGCGCCGCTGTCGACTGCCGGCACCGCCAGGATGCCGCGCTCGACGTAGATCGGGTGGACGATCGCGCGCAGGCGCGGCAGGCGTGTTGCGAGCCACAGCCCGCTCGCGACGCAGGCGGCGCCGCCCAGCGCGATCGTCCAGCGCGACCCTAGCCGATCGGCCGCCACGCCGGCGAGCAGGCTACCGATCGGCGCCGTGCCGAAGAACGCCATCGTATAGAACGCCCATCACCCGTCCGCGCATGGTGTCGTCGACCAACGTCTGCAACACCGTGTTGGTCGCAGCCATCTGCATCATGAACGCCCCGCCGACGACCGGCAGCCACAGTAGCGCCATCCAGAACGAGGTGGCGAAGGCAAAGGCGATGAGCGCCGCGCCGAACGCGAGCGTCGCGTAGCAGACGATCCGGCCGAGGCCGACGACTGAGCGCCGCGCCGCGAGGTAGACGCCGCTCGCCAGCGCACCCAGTCCCGACGCTGCCATCATCACGCCAAGCGTATTGGGACCGCCGTGCAGCACGTTCTCGACGAAAGCCGGCATCAGCACGGTATAGGGCATGGCCGCCGTGCTGACGATGGCCAGACAGACAAGGGCCGTGCGGATCGGCGCCGACCGGCGCACGTAGCGCCAACCGTCGTGCAGTTCCTGGCGCATCCGCGCCTCCACGCGCCGCCGCGCCGTCGGTGGCATGTGCATGAACAGCAGCGATGCGACCACGAACAGATACGACGCGGCGTCGGTCATGAAACACCAGCCTTCGCCAACGCTGGCGATGAGGATGCCGCCGATCGACGGGCCGATGATCCGGCTGCCGTTGACCATCGCCGAATTCAGTGCGATGGCGTTGGGCAGGTCCGCCCGATCCTCCACCATCTCGACCACGAACGCCTGGCGTGCCGGTGTGTCGAAGGCGTTGATGATTCCCTGGACGATCTGCAGGCCCACTACCCACTTCACGGTGATGAGCCGTTCCAGGGTCAGTACTCCCAGCGCGAGGGACTGGAGCAGCGACAGGATCTGCGTCACGACGAGCAGGCGATGGCGGTCGCGGCGATCGACGATCACGCCGGCAAACGGCGCCAGCAGCATCGTCGGAATCTGTCCGCAGAAGCCGACGACGCCGAGCAGGAGCTCTGAGCCCGTGAGACGGTAGACCAGCCAGCTCGTTGCGACCCGGGTTATCCATGTGCCGACCAGCGACAGGCTCTGGCCGCTGAAAAACAGACGGTAGTTGCGATGTCGAAGGGCGCGCGTCAGCCGGCTCATCCTTCTCGATGATCGCAACATCGGGACCACCGCGGGGAAGCTCGGGCGCTGCCGGGCGGCATCGTCTGCGCCCTGCTCGCGCTGCCGATCGCCGCTCTCTATCCCGTCATGCCATCGCCACGTACCGCCGCTTCGAACATGCGAGCGATTCACGGAAGAGATAGAACCCAAATCTGTTGCGCCGCCGGTCCCTCGGGTGTATATCCCTGAGCACGGGAGGGAGTCGTATGCGCACATTCGTTCGCGGTGTCATCATCTCCGCGCTGGCGGTCGTCTGCACCGCCGGCGCCGCGTTCGCCCAGGTGCAGACCGGAAGTCTCTCGATCAAGGCCATCGACGATCAAGGCGCGGTGATGCCTGGCGCCACGGTCTCGATCACCAGCCCGGTGTTGCCGCGCGCTGTCGAAGGGGTCACCGACAGCGGAGGTGTGTTCCAAGTCCCAGGCCTGACGCCCGGCACCTACACCATCAAAGTGACGCTGCAGGGGTTCCAGACGTTCATTCGCCAGGACCTGGTACTCCAGCAGAGTCAGACAATCACGGTCGACGCACCGATGAAAGTCGGCGCCGTGGCGGAAGCCGTCACCGTCAAAGGTGAGTCCCCGGTGGTCGACACGCGCACCGTCGGGTCAAAGACCAACATCGACAGCGCGCTGCTCGAGACGACGCCCGGTGGCAAGGACATCTGGAACATCCTCGAGTACAAGGCACCCGGCGTCGTCGTCGAGTCGCCCGACGTCGGCGGCAATCAGGGAGGCCTGCAGCGCTCGATGAGCGCGCGCGGCACGCCCAATGCCCAGAACACGCAGCTGCTCAACGGCGTCAACGTCAACGACCCCGCCGCGCAGGGCTTCTCGATGAACTACTACATCCCGAGCGCGTTCGAGAACATTCAAGTGTCGACCGGTGCGCAGGACATCTCGGTCGGCACCGGCGGCGTCTTCATCAACATGGTGACCAAGAGCGGCACCAACAGCTTCCAGGGCTCGGCGCTGCAGACCTATCAGGGCAAGCACACGCAGGCGCTCAACATCGACGGCACCCAGCAGGCCGCCGGCCTGCGGCCCGACGCGAACTCCTCGGACCTGATCACCAACACGAACCTGCAGGCCGGAGGACCGATGCTGAAGAACCGCCTCTTCTACTTCGGCTCTTTCAACTACCAGGCCACGCACGTCCGCGTCGCCGGCTTTCCGGCCATCGTGCCCCCCTACATCAAGACGGAGCTGGGGGATACGAGCCAGCTGGACACCACCGACATCTTGGCCGGCGAAGGCAAGCTGACCTATCAGCCGACGGCCGCCGACCGCTTCGAGGGCTACGTCTCCAAGCAGCGCTACGACAAGCCGAATCGCGACTCGTTCGTCAATAACGTGTTTACGACACAGGACTCCAACTCCAAGGAGCTGGATACGTTCGTCATCGCGCAGTTGGCCTACAACCGCGTGCTGACCGACCGGATGTTCATCGACAGCAAGGTGAGCTACAACAACACCCACTTCCCGCTCTATCAGAAGACCGACCTGCAGTCGCTGCTCGACAACTCGACGTCGACACGATTCCAGAACCGGGCGAGCAGCCAGATCATGTTCCGGCGCCGCACACAGATCCTGGCCAACTGGCAGTATTACTTGCCGCAGTTCGCGGGCGGCCGGCACGAGTTCAAGGCCGGCTTCGACAACGGCTACACGCCGGAAGACGTCGACACGACTCGCGTCGATGACGTGAACCTGATTTTCACCAGCCTGCCGGCGCCGGCGCCGGTGTCGGTCCAGATTTTCAACTCGCCGCTGCACCAGACTCGCGCGGTGACGACCACGGCGTTGTACGGTCAGGACTCGTACACGATCGGGCGCCTGAACCTCGTCGGCGGCCTGCGCTGGGAGCGCGTCGAGGGATATCTGCCCGAGCAGACCACGCCCGATAGCGCCTTCTTCCCCGGGGGGCTCGTCTTCAAAGGGGTGACCATCAACGGCGTCGTGCAAGACTTCACCGTGCAGAAATCGTTCGCTGCGGTGCACCACGATCCGCTCTGGCACAATTTCGGGCCGCGCGCCGCCGCTACCTACGATCTGACCGGCCGCGGCAAGACTGTGCTGAAGGCTTCGTGGGGACGATACCTCGATCAGATCTCCACCGGGACGCCGCCCAACCCCAACGCCGCGATCAACCAGACCTACGTTTGGAATGATCTCAACGGTGACCTGAACTTCCAGCCGGGCAACGCGACGTGGGACGGGCAGAAATACGTCGGCGGCGAGTTCGGCGCGTTAAGCGCCACCAGTAACCTCGCCGTCGCGACCTTCGATCAGTCGCTGCGGCGGCCCTACCGCAACGAAGCGACCGTCAGCGTGGATCACGAGCTGATGCCGAACTTCCTGCTGAGTGTCTCCTATCTCTACACGCGCGAGCGCGACATCCAAGGCACGATCGATAATTCGATCGATCTGTGGCCGCAGCAGTACCTCGCTCATTACCGTCACCGACCCCGGGCGTGACGGCGTGTTCGGCACGGCCGACGATGCGCCGCTGCAGGTCTACAACCAGAACGCCGGCGTCGTGAGCTCCACCAAGACCATCAACGACGATCGCCTCGCAGCGCACTATAACGGCGTCGACATCGTCGCCAACAAGCGCTTCAGCAACAAGTGGACGATGCTGGCCGGCTACACCTACTCACACACCACGGTCCAGCTCACCAGCCTCGCCAACCCGAACAACGCCTTCGTCAATGCCGAGGGAGAGAGCGCCGGTCGGCGGCACAATTTCAAGGCAAGTGGATCCTACGAGCTGCCGCACAACATTCTGTTCGCCGCGAACTATCGCCTGCAGTCGGGGCTCCCGATCACGCGCACGTGGGCTGTGCCGACCTGCAGCGGCAGCGTGACGACCAACTGCACGCGTCAGTCGCTCACGGTCAACGCCGAACCTCGCGGCAGCGTCGAGCTCCCGTGGCTGCCGACGCTCGATCTGCGCGGCGGCACGTTCTTCCGCCTCGGCGGCAACCGCCTGGAGCTGAGCCTCGACGTCTACAACGTGACCAACACCAACACTGTCTACGGCGTGCGGACCAACACCGGCCTCGCCAACGTCCGGGCGGCTGGCGACCCGGCGGCGCCGATCACCCAGATTGCCGCCTTCCTCTCGCCGACGCAGGTCCTGGCGCCGCGGGTGGCCCGGTTCAACATCACCTATAATTTCGGCGGCCGCTAGCCCTCCCATCCACACGGTCATGCCCTTCTGTACAATAGAAGGGACATGACCGTGCGTCAGCAGATCGAGGAGATGCTCCGTCAGCCGCGGACGATGTCATCCATCGCCCACGAACTGAAACTTACCCGCCAGGAGGTCGAGGACCACCTGAAACACGTGCTCAAGACGGCCAAAGCGGCCGACAAGGACATCCGGGTCGAGCCCGCCCGGTGCCGGAGCTGCGGGTACGTGTTTTCCAAGGACAAGGTGACCGGCGCGAGCAAATGCCCGGAGTGCAAAGGTACCCGCCTCTACGAGCCGTTGATCCAGATCCGTTCCTGAGGGTATCTTCTCGCGCATGCTGAATCTGCATCGCGTCATTCTGCCCGTCTGCCTGTTCGTCCTCCCGGCGGTCCCCGCGTTCGCCCAGAGTGAGTCGGAGCTGAAGGACTTCTTCGAAGGCAAGTCGGTGCACGTCAAGCTCGACATGCCCGCCTCCCAGGAGGGCATCGACGTCTTTCCCGATGCCCGCCGGCCGATCGACATGAACCAGTACTCCTCGCGCATCAAGTCCTACGGCATCGCCGTGCACAACGGTGAGTCGGTGATGATCACGCGCGTGCGGGTCAAGGACAAGCTGATTGAGTTCCAGCTCGGCGGCGGCGGCTACGGAACCTTCGGTGACGACACAAACGGTAGCGTCTCCGTGCCCTCGGCGCCCAAGACGCAGCGCGAGAAGGACCTCGAGAAGGAGGTCAAGTCCGAAACCGATCCGGCAAGAAAGAAGCGGCTCCAGCGCGAGCTCGACGACATGAAGTCGGCGCGCGAGCGCGAGGACGCGCGCAACCAGTCGCGCGCCGCCGCCGCGTCCGAAGCCAAGAAGGAACGCATCGCCGTCGACCGCTTGCACGGCGGATCCCGCTTCAACATCCGCTACCAGGAGGGAGTGCCGCCGGGGCTCGACGCCGGCGGCGTCATGCGCGCGCTCGATCAATACGTCGAGTTTCCGTTCGCCGCCGGCCCGTCCTCGCGGCCTGCCGCCCGCAACGACGCGCCTCCCCCCACGCCCGCGGCCGACCTTCGCAAGGGGATGCTGCGTGAGGACGTCGATGCGGCCCTCGGCAAACCGGACAAGACGAGCGAGGCCGTCGAAGGCAAGCTGCACGTCACGCTCGCGATGTACACGCGCGGCGGCCAGATGGTGACGACGCAGTTTGTCGAAGGGGTACTGATCAGGTACTCGATTTCATCGAGGTGACGGACATGGGGGCCATCCCCATGTCCGCCTCGCGGCGATCGCGATCTATCGGGCTCCCTTGTCGAGCCATTCTTCGCGGACCGGCGGCTCCGCGGGAGTGACAAGCAGGAACGAGTAGACGGCCGCTGCCAGCAAGCCGCCAGCGATCGGCGCCAGCCAGTAGAGCCAGTGCCACTCCCAGTGGCCCATCACCAGCGCCGGACCGAACGAGCGTGCGGGGTTCATCGACGCGCCGGTAATCGGGCCGCCGGCCAGGATGTCGAAGGCGACCGTCAGGCCGATGCCGAACCCGCCGATCTTCACCGTCTTGCCGCGCTCGTCGACCGCGGTGCCGAAGACCGACGTCACCAGGAGGAAGGTGAGGACCATCTCCACGCAGAACACGATGCCCGGCGTCGCCCAGGCGGCGGGGAGTGGGATGCCCAGCATCGCCGCGTTGACCGCTTCCGCGGGAAAGATTTGACGGCAGGTGAGCGCCGCGATGGTTGCGCCGAGCATCTGCGCGACCATGTACAAGAGTCCAAGACCCGGCGTGATCCGCCGCGTCACCATCATCGCCGCGGTGACCGCGGGGTTGACGTGCGCGCCGGAAATGCCGCCGAAGTTGTTCACCGCGATCGACAGCGCCAGCCCGTGCGCGAGAGCAATCGCCACGAGGCCGCCGCCGGCGTTGATGGGTGGCACCGTGCACAGGATCGCCGCGATGCCCGCGAAGCAGAGATAGAAGGTCCCGAGCGCTTCAGCCGTCAGGACCCGTAGAGTGGTCAGCATGGCGGGTATGATACGCCTATGACGGACGAGTTTTCGGGCGTCGTTCGCCTCATGACGCGCTCGAACGCGGCCCGACTGGGAGAAACTGTCGATGCGGCTGACTGTATGTGCTATCGGGCTCTGTGCGTTCTTACAGGGACAAGCTCCTCCTGCGGCGCCGGCTCCAGACGATCCGATCAAGACGCTCGTCGGACGGCTCGATCTCGAGAAGTACAAGGCGACGATTAAGGGGCTGACGCAGTTCGGTGATCGGCGTCAGGGGACGGCGCGCAATCGCGCCGCGCTCGATTGGATCGAGGCGCAGCTCAAGGGCTATGGCTGTGCGCCCGAGCGCATCACCTACACCTATACGCCGCGGACGCCGGCGGCGCGCGGCGCGCAGCCCGCCGGCGGCCAGGGCGGCGCGGCCGGCCGCGGGCGCGGTAACGCCGATCCAACGCAGGGGCAGGGTGGCAGCCGCATCCGCGGCACTCGCCATCCGACCGGCGTGAACAACGATCCGTTGAAGCAGCCCGACGAGAAGATCCGTCAGCTCGACTCGGAGCCGACGCCCGAGGGGCCGGGTGAACGCCAGGACGTCTTCTGTACGAAGGTCGGCAGTACGCACCCCGAGGAGATGTACATCATCGGTGCGCACATGGACGGCATCGGCTGGGGCGAGGCCGCCAACGACGATGGCTCGGGCACGGCGCTCGTGATGGAACTGGCGCGCGTCTTCAGCAGTCCTGACGTCAAGACCGACCGCTCGATCCGCTTCGCGCTGTGGAACAACGAGGAGACCGGCACCGAAGGCGCCGGCGCCTACGTGCAGCAGCGGCAGGCGCTGCAGGGGAAGGAAGACCCGGCCGGATCGGGGAAGTATCCTGAGCCGAAGTGGCTCGGCATGATCCAGCACGACATGATGCTCTTCGATCACGGCATGCCGCTCGCCGACGGGACGCTGCCCAAGGAGCAACGTCCCGAGGCTGACGTCAACATCGAATTCCAGAAGACGTCGAAGATGGCCGCCCAGGCGCAGGTGCTGGCGTGGGCGCTCCAGGCCGCCAACGAGAAGTACGCGACCGATTATCCGGCTGCGGTCGGCCCGCACATGACCAATACCGACTCACGCAACTTCGAGGACGTCATCGCCGCCGTGAGCCTGCGCGAGAACGAGCGCGGTGCGCAGATCGGCGGCGGCTGGGATCCGCAGTGGCACCAGCCGACCGATCTCTACACGACGTATTCAGACAAGGACTTCCGCCTCGGGCTGAATGCCGCACAGACGACGCTCGGCGGGGTGGCGCAGCTCGTGGGAACGTCGCTGGTGGCGCGCTAACAGTTATTCAGTACTCCGCGAAGGCATCGTGCGGATAGCAATATAGCCAGCGCTCACCGGGCTCGGCCGAGGCAATCACCGGGTGATGCGTCGCATGCGCGTGCTTGCTGGCGTGGCGGTTCGGAGAGTTGTCGCAGCAGCGGGTGCCGCCGCACGTCTGGCAGGTCCGCAGGTGCACCCACGACGAACCGATCTTGACGCACTCCTCGCATTCGTAGGCCTTGGCTGGCGTGACGCTATCGATCGCATCGATGTGCGTGCAGGCTCCGCTCTTCATCGTCTCCACTCCTTTACGGCCGGCCACTCGGCCTCGGGGCGCTCGAGCGCCTCGCGGTCCCAGCGTGCCAGCGCGGCGCCGGCGTCGTAGGTCGTGCGCAGGAACGCGTAGAGCGCGGCTTCGGGCTCGGAAGCCGTGCGAACTGCCTCGTAGGGCAGGATGAACTCGGAAAAGTCCTTACTATAGAACGCCGCCGGCGGTGCGACCTGCGCGGCCTTGAACCCCTCGGGCTCGGGGGCGGCGTAGGCGTAGAACGCGGGCTCGTCGATCGGACCGCCGCCGGGCCACCAGCCGTGGCTGATCACTTCGTGCGAGTACGCCTCGCGCGTGATCGAGTCGGCGCCGGGACGCGCCGGTGCGCGCCGTCCCGAGAAGCGCGTCACCGCCAGATCGAAGCTGCCCCAGAAGAAGTGGACCGGGCTGCACTTGCCGGTGAACTCGGCGCGGAAGGATTCGAGCACCGGCTTGATCGCCAGCACGACATCCCAGAAGCGCCGCACCGCGTCGGCGTCGTAGTCGCGATGTGTCGTGTCGCGCTCGAAGCGGATCGGCTCGACGACCTCCACCGGCATCGTCCAGATGCGGACGTCGATGCCGAGTTCGGCGAGCGCCCCCATCACGCCGGCGTAGAAGTCGGCGACGGTCTGCGGTGCGAGCGGTACGGTGCGCCGCTCGCCGTCGGCCACGGCGACGACCAGCTCATGCGCGATGAAGTCGAAAAGCAGCGTGAACGTGCGCGCCTCGCATATGAGCGTTGGCGTCTGCAGCCCGCGCGGCGTGACCTGGAGCGCGATGTTCCAGAAGTGGTTCACCCGCGGCGTCAGTGCCAGCGAGATTTTGCCGGCGATCTGCGTCCACATGTGCAGCGTGTCGCGCGTGTTGCGCCAGCCGTCAAGCGGCAGCGCGGGCCAAGTGGGGACGTTGTGCATGGTCAAGCCTGTTTAGCATGATTTCATGCTTTGGTGGCGTTAAGCTGTGCCATGGTTCGACGAGATTTCCTGTCGCTGTGGCCAATGCTGCCGGCGTTCGCCGCCGGCCAGAGCGGTTCCGCCGGCGCCGATCCGGGGCCGGTGCTCTACGAATGGCGCCAGTACTCGATGCACACCGGCACCGAGTCGCGGCGCCTCGACGACTACCTGCAGGGCGCGTTGATCCCCGCGCTCAACCGCCTGGGTCACGCGCCGGTCGGGGTCTTCCAGGTGACCTTCGGCCTGCCGACGCCGACCGTATTCGTGCTGACGCCGTTTGCGTCGGCCGACGCGCTGGTCGCGCGTGAGGCGAGGCTCGACGCCGACGAGGCGTTTCAGAAAGCGGCGGCGCCGTATCTCGAGGCCACCGCCAGCGATCCCGTCTACGTGCGGCAGGAAGTGTCACTCCTGTCGCCGTTCCCCCAGTTTCCCCGGATCGTCGTGCCGGCCGCGACCGCGGCGAAGGGGCCGCGCATTTTCGAACTGCGCACCTACGAGAGCCCCAGCGAGCGCGCCCACCGCGCAAAAGTAAAGATGTTTGCCGAGATGGGGGAGATCGACATCTTCAAACGTGTCGGCCTGAGCCCGGTGTTCTTCTCGCGGACGCTGGCCGGCGCGCGCATGCCGAGCCTCGTTTACATGCTGACGCACGAGAACCTGGCGGCGCGCGACAAGAACTGGAGCGGCTTCAGCGGCGATCCGGAGTGGCGCAAGCTGGCGCAGACCCCGGGATTCACCGATCCCGAGATCGTCTCGAACATCACCACGATCCTGCTCAGGCCGGCGGCGTACTCCCAGATCTGAAGGGGTGTTATCATCACGCCCGGGACACGCCATGGCTCAGCAACGCGAAGACGAGATCGCGCACGTGTTCCGGCGCGCCGGGTTCGGCGCCTCCGCGGCCGAGCTGGCGCAGTTCGCGCGCCTTGGCATAGCCGGCTTCTCGACCGCCGCCGCCTACCTTCTCGATTACGCGAAGCAGCCCGATGACGTCGATCAGTTCATCGGCGCGCCGGGCTACGTCGGGATGACGTCCGCCGGCGCGTTCGCGCCGGCATCGAACATCAACGACGCGCGGCAGCGATGGCTGTTCCGCATGGTGCACAGCAAGCGCCCCCTGCAGGAGAAGATGGCGCTGTTCTGGCACAACCACTTCGCGACGGCGCAGTCCAAGATCGCCGGCGACACCACCAGCGAAGACGCGGCGCGGATGCTGGCCGCCAAGCCGTCGGAAGACGCGGCCGGCGTCAAGGGGCAGCTCGAACTCCTGCGCGACTACGCGCTCGGCAACTTCCGCGATCTGCTGCTGGCGATCGCCCAGGACCCGGCCATGCTGTTCTGGCTCGACGGCCGGTCCAACGTTCGCGCGCACCCGCAGGAGAACTTCGCGCGCGAGCTCATGGAGCTCTTTACCATGGGCGTCGACACCTTCGCGGAGTCCGACGTCTACGCCGGCGCGCGGGTCTTCACGGGATGGAACCTGGCGCATCCCGGTAGCGGTCCGGCGCAGCATTACGCGTTCAGCTACGTGCCCGGCAACCACGAGACCAGCGCCAAGGAATTCACCTTCGCCATCTATCCCGACGGCACCCGCGTCATTCCGGCGCGTGCCGCGGCCTCCGGCATGCAGGACGGCATCGATCTGATCACGGCCGTCGCGGCGCATCCCAAGACCGGGCCTCGGCTGGCGCGCAAGCTCTACGCTTTCTTCGTCAACGAAGTGGACGACCCGGACCAGGCGTTGATCAACGAGATGGCCTCGATCTATTACGCGCGCAACTTCGAGATCGAACCGATGGTGCGCGCGTTGATCCTGTCGCCGCAGTTCCGTGATCCCGCCACCTACTACAAACGCTACTCATGGCCGGCGGAGTTCGTCGCGCGATCGCTGAAGGAGGTGGGCTGGACCGGATTTTCAGTCGGTGACGCACTGACGCCCCTCGCCAACATGGGGCAGCAGCTCCTCGAGCCCCCCGACGTCAGTGGCTGGCATCTCGGCACGGCGTGGTTCTCGACCGGGGCGATGCTGGCGCGGATGAACTTCGCCTCGCAGCTCGCCGCCAACCAGAAGTTCGCGTTGCGCGACAGCTTCCGGCCGGTTGCCGCCACGCCCGACGCCGTGCTGTCGGAAGCGCTCGACCGGCTGCGCCCGGCGGATTTCGATGCCGACGGGCAAAGCGCGCTCGTCAGCTACCTCCAGGCCGGCGGCGCGTGGACGGGATCCGAGGCGCAATTGCTGACCAAGGTTCCAGGACTCTTTCATCTCATTGTCGGTGCGGGTGAGTACCAGCTGGTATAGGAGATGCCCCGATGCCGATGACCAGGCGTGATTTCGTCCGCGGCGGCGTGACCGCATTCACGGTCAGCTTCGCGGCGCCGCGCTTCGTGAGCGACCTGGCGCTGGCCCAGGGACAGCTTCGCCGCAACCTCGTGATCCTGGACCTCAGTGGCGGCAACGACGCGCTGAGCACGTTGATCCCCTACACCGACGCGCAGTACTACGCCCGCCGCCCGACGCTGGCGATCCCGGCCGCCACTGTTCTCCAGATCGGCAGCGATAGCGGCGGCCATCCTCTCGGCCTGCATCCGCGGCTGACCGGATTGCGCTCCATCTTCAATGCGGGACGGCTCGCGGTTCTGCAGCGGACCGGCTATGCCAATTCCAGCCGGTCGCACTTCGAAGGCACCGACATCTGGTCGACCGCCGACCCCTCGTCGCCGTCCAGTTTCGGCTGGCTCGGGCGCTATCTCGACCGCCTGCCCGCCCCGATCGATCCATTGACCGGCTGGTCGACGACCGGTACGGTGCCGCAAACTCTGCAGGGACGGACGACCGCAGTGCCGGCCATTCCCAACGCCCAGCAGTACGCATTCACCAGCCCGAATGGTGGCGCCGACGCCGGGTTCGCGCGCGCGGCCGCCACGCGGATCGCGTCGCATCTGCCCGTCGATCGGCCGCAGCTGTCGTTCGTGCACGCGACGGCGCAGGACGCGTTCGCCACGCTCGATCGCGTCGCGCAGGTGGGCGCGTATCGTTCGACCGTGACCTATCCCAATAACGGTCTCGCCCTCGCGCTGCGTACGGTCGCCGGCGCGATGGTGACCGGCATCGGCACGCGCGTGTTCTGGGTGCAGACCGGCGGCTTCGACACGCACGCGGGGCAGGGCACCAACGGCAACGGCACCTACGCTGGACTGATGGGGACGCTCGATGGCGCCATCGCGGCCTTCTACGCGGACCTCGTCAACCAGGGACTCTTCGGCGACACGCTGGTGCTGCAGTTCTCCGAGTTCAGCCGCCGTATCGATGAAAACGCCAGCCAGGGCACCGATCACGGCGCGGCCGGCATCATGCTCGCGCTGGGCGGCGCCGTCCGCGGCGGCCTCTATGGCACCGCACCAAGCCTGCGCGTCGCGTCCGACAATCCCACGCTCGAGAACAGCGGTACCGACGTGCACTACGACATCGACTTCCGCTCGGTCTATTCGACCGTGATCGATCGATGGCTGGGTGGAGACTCTGTCGGCATCCTCGGCGGCGCGTTTCCCGGCGGGCCGGCCTTTCTGTGAGGTTCGTCCCGCGCGTAGCGTTCATCGCTTTCGGGATCCTCAGCGTGTCCGCTTCGGCGTCCTCGGCGCAGGATGGCGGGTTCGGCGTGACAGGAGGCGTCAGCATCGCCACCCAGCAGATCAGCGGCGTCAGCAACGCGCCGTCGCTGGGCACGCGTGTCGGCGCGGTCGCCGGCGCCTTCTACACGCTGCCGATCGGCTCGTGGCTCGGCATGCAGGTGGAAGGCCTCTACGTGACGAAAGGCTCGAAAGTTGACGAGTTCAACATCGCCTCGACCGTACTGATCGACTATTTCGAGGTGCCGATACTGGCGCGCGTGAGGCTGGGCAGCGGCCACACCCACTACTATGTCGCCGGCGGCGTCGCCCCCGCGTTCCGCGTGCGGGCGCGGGTTCGTACCAGCTTTCCGGGAGCGACCGAGGAACTCGACGTCTCGGACCAGGTCGAGCGTTTCGATCTGGGTGTCGCCGGAGGAGGAGGGATCGTGATCGGGCCCTTCTCGATCGACGGCCGCTACACCTTCGGCGTGCGGGACATCGACGCGGACAAGACCGACAGCAGCCGGACCAAGAACCGCGCACTGACCCTGGCGGCCGGTTTCAGGTTCTGACGTGCGCGGACTGTCACGCCAGCGCGCGATTGCGGTGAGGTCCCTGGCAGCCCTGGCAGCCCTGAACACGGCCTGCGGCGGCTCCACCGCGCCGTCGACGCCTACCGCCACCGACAATCCGAATCAGATGGTGATTTCGGCGGCCGGCGTGCTGACGCCATCCGAGATTACCGTGACGGCTGGCTCGCGCGTGCTGTTCATCAACAACCACGCGCAGCCGCATCAAATCGCGTCGGACCCGCATCCTGATCACACAGATTGCCCGGAGATCAACCAGGTCGGCGTACTCGCGCCCGGGCAGCGCCGCGAGACGGGCAACCTGGTGACGGTGCGCACTTGCGGCCTTCATGATCACCTCAATCCCGACAACGCGTCGTTGCACGGACGCATCATCATCCACCCGTGACCATGATCTGAGTCTGTTCAGCTGCTAACAATGCCGGCCATGTTGAAAATCGGTGCGCTCGAAGCAGATCGTGGCGAGAAGGTCTACGGCCTTGCCGAGTTCGTCGTCGCGGGTGCGCCCTACCGTCTGCCCATGTGGTTGATCAATGGAGACGCAGATGGACCCACGCTGGTCGTGACCGCCGGCGTCCACCCGGCGGAATATGCCAGCATTGCTGCGGCGCTGCAGTTCGGCCAGACGCTGTCGCCACGTGACCTGCGCGGGCGCGTCATCGTCGTGCCGGTGATGAACCTGCCGGCATTCCCGGCGCGATCGATCTACCTCTGTCCGCTCGACGGCAAGAACCTCAACCGCGTCTTCCCCGGGAATGCCGACGGTACCGCCTCGGAACAGATCGCGGCCTGGGTCTTCACCAACGTTATTCGCCAGGCCGACGTCTACGTCGATCTCCATGGTGGCGACCTGATCGAGGCGCTGGTACCGTTCACGATTTTCTATCGCAGCGGTGACGCTCGCATCGATGCGCAATCACTCGCGCTGGCGAAGGCGTTCGGGATTGAGTTGCTGGTGTCCAGCGAGACGCCGGGGTCGACGTTCTCCGCGGCATCGCGCGCCGGGGTTCCGGCGATTCTCGCTGAGGCCGGCGGCCAGGGGATCTGGACGCCGGAGGACGTAGCCCTTCATACCGGCGGTCTGGCGCGCGTGTTGCGCCACCTCGGCATGCATCCAGGCGAGGTGCCGGCGGCCTCGTGCACACTCCTCGAGCAATTCGCGTGGCTGCGAAGCGACCACGAGGGCTTCTGGTATCCCGCCGTGCCGGTCGGCGCCACCGTCGCGATGGGCCAAGACCTGGGCTGCGTCCGCGACTGGGAAGGGGGCGAGCTTCAGCGCGCGATCGCGCCGGCCTCCGGGCGCGTGCTGTTCATCGTCTCATCGCTGGCCATCAATCGCCAGGATCCCTTGCTCGCAGTCGGCGCGTAGGCCAACGTCCTAAATTCATGACTCAGCTGTCGAGCCCGGCCGCAAAACAGGCTCAAATTGTGACGATCGATCCGGAACGGGCCTTGCGACGTATCTCGTCATTCCAGGAGGTTGACGTATGACTCGGCTGAGAGGCTTGCATGTCCGTTCCTATATTGCCGGGCTGGCCTGCGCCGCGTGGCTCGTCGCCACGCCAGTAGGTGCCGCGCCGGTGGGTGCCGCAGGCACGCTCGCCAACATTCACATCGACAACTTCGGCGCCATCGATGAGCACTATTTCCGCGGTGCGCAGCCCAAGGGCGCCGACTTCCGTGCCTTGTCGGCCGCCGGCGTGAAGCTCGTGATCGATCTCGCCGAGGAAGGCAGCGCGGCGGAAGGGGCCGACGTCAAGGCGGCCGGCATGCAGTTCGTGCGCATTCCAATGACCACGCACGACGTGCCCTCGCCGGCGGTGATTGCGCAGTTCCTGTCGCTCGTCACCAACCCGGCCAACCAGCCCGTCTACGTCCACTGCATCGGCGGCCGTCATCGCACCGGCGTCATGACCGCGATCTACCGCATGACCCAGGACGGCTGGAACGCGGCGCGCGCGTTCAGCGAAATGCAGCAGTTCAAGTTCGGCGCCGTGTTCCTGCACCCGGAATTCAAGGATTTCATCGACCACTACGTGGCGCAGCCGCTCGCGCCGCCGGCGGCATCGCCGAAGTAGCCGCGGCACGGTTTCGCTCGCGCGGCCTACATCGCATATCCTCCAGGGGTGGGTGAGTGGCTGAGAACCGTGGAGTGCCTGCCGGCCGACGGCGCCCGCGCCATCTTGCTCGGCCGCGCCTGGCTGCCGGGCGCTGGCGGGCCGGCGCCGGTCCTGGTCAGCAACGGCGACCTCCTCGACGCGTCGGCGGTCGCGCCGACCTGTAGTCAACTGCTCGAGCTCGACGATCCCGTGGCGGCCTTGCGTGGCGCACAAGCGCTGCCGCGCGTCACGACCGTCGGCGAGGCGCTCGCCAATGCCGCCGCCGATTCGCACGATCCGCATCGCCCGTCGCTCCTGGCGCCGTGTGATCTGCAGGCCGTCAAGGCCAGCGGCGTGACCTTCGTCGCCAGCCTGCTCGAACGTGTCATCGAGGAGCAGGCTCGCGGCGACGCCGGCAAGGCCGACACCGTGCGTCAGTCGCTCGTCGCGATCATCGGCGACAACCTGCGCGATATCCGCCCCGGTTCGTCGCAGGCGGCACGGGTCAAGGACGCGCTCATCGCGCAGGGCGCGTGGTCGCAGTATCTCGAGGTCGGCATCGGGCCCGACGCCGAGATCTTCACCAAGGCGCAGCCGATGTCGGCCGTCGGCGCGGGCGCCGAGATCGGCGTCCATCCCAAGTCGGCGTGGAACAATCCCGAGCCGGAGATCGGTACTCGCGGTCAACAGCCGCGGCCGCATCACCGGCGCCACGCTCGGCAACGACGTCAACCTGCGCGACTTCGAAGGGCGCAGCGCGCTCCTGCTCGGCAAGGCGAAGGACAACAACGCCTCGGCAGCAATCGGACCGTTCATCCGGCTGTTCGACGAGGCCTTCACGCTCGACACCGTTCGTACCTGTGACGTCGGCTTGAAGATAAGCGGCACCGAGGGGTTCAGCCTTACCGCGACCAGTTCGATGGCGCTGATCAGCCGTGACCCCGAGGAGCTGGTCGCGCACGCGATGGGCCGCCATCATCAGTATCCCGACGGCATGATGTTGTTCCTCGGCACGATGTTCGCGCCGACGATCGACCGCTTTGCCCCCGGCCAGGGCTTCACCCACGCCGTTGGCGACGTCGTCGAAGTAGCCACGCCGTCGCTCGGCGTACTGATCAACCGCGTCAATCACACCGATCGCATCACGCCGTGGACGTTTGGCACCACTGCGCTGATGATCAATCTTGCACGACGAGGACTGTTGTAGACATGGCCGAGCGTTTCAGCAACTACATCGACGGCGCGTGGGTCGACGGCGTCACCTGGACGCCCAATCGGAACCCGTCCGATCTGGCCGACGTCATTGGCGAATATGCCCAGGCCGATGCCGGGCAGGCGCGGGCCGCGGTTGCCGCCGCGGTGAAGGCCTTCCCCGCGTGGTCCACCGGCTCGATCCAGGAGCGCGCCAACGTTCTCGACAAGGCCGGCTCCGAGATCGTCGCCCGCAAGGACGAGATTGGCCGTCTCCTATCCCGCGAAGAAGGCAAGACGCTGCCGGAGGGCGTGGGGGAGACCGTCCGCGCCGGTCATATTTTCAAGTTCTTCGCCGGGGAAGTACTGCGCCTGTCGGGAGAAAAAATCCCGTCGGTGCGCCCCGGCGTCGACGTCGAGATCACCCGCGAGCCGATCGGGGTCGTCGGTCTGATCACGCCGTGGAACTTTCCGATCGCGATCCCGGCGTGGAAGATCGCGCCGGCGCTGGCCTTCGGCAACACGGTGGTGTTCAAGCCCGCGTCATGGACGCCCGGATGCGCGTGGGTGCTGGCCGATGTGCTCGCCAAGGCGGGCCTGCCGGCTGGCGTCTTCAATCTGGTGATGGGATCGGGCGGCACCGTCGGCGACACGATCGTGACTCACCGCGACGTCGCGGCCGTCAGCTTCACCGGCTCGATGGAGATGGGAAAGTCGATCGCCCAGAAAGCGGTCGCACGGATGGCGAAGTTCCAGCTCGAAATGGGCAGCAAGAACCCGCTCGTCGTGCTCGACGACGCCGACCTGGCGACGGCGGTGAACGTGGCGGTGAACGGTGCCTTTTTCTCCACCGGTCAACGGTGCACCGCGTCGTCGCGCCTGATCGTGACCGAGGGCATTCACGACCGCTTCGTCGAGGCGTTGACTAAGCGGCTCGCCTCGATCAAGGTGGACAACGCGTTGTCACCCGGCACCGAGGTTGGTCCCGTTGTCGATCAGCCGCAACTCGACACGGACCTCGAATACATCGGCGTCGGGCAGAAGGAAGGCGCGACCCTGGCGATCGGCGGCGAGCGCGTGACGCGATCGACCGACGGCTACTATCTGTCGCCGGCGCTGTTTACCGGCGCCACTAGCGCCATGCGGATTTCGCGCGAAGAAATCTTCGGCCCGGTGGCCTGCGTCATCCGCGCCAGAGACTACGACGAGGCACTGGGCATCGCCAACGACACCGACACCGGCCTTTCAGCCGGCATCGTGACAACCTCGCTGAAACATGCGTCGCACTTCCAGCGGCACGCGCAGTTCGGCATGGTCATGATCAACCTGCCGACCGCTGGCGTCGACTATCACGTTCCGTTCGGCGGCCGGAAGGCATCGAGCTACGGCCCGCGCGAACAGGGGCGCTACGCGGCCGAGTTCTACACGACGGTCAAGACCAGCTACATCGCCCCCTGAGACAGCCACGTGTGCCCGATCACACTCCTGTCGCCAGGCCGACGCGAAGCCACGGCGTAGGTCGTCGGTTTTGCGCCATTGCTAACCGCATCGCGCGCGGCCAGCCGATTGCTCTACCGCGATCCTTTTCATCCGCTCGGCAGCCGTTGCGTGCCATCGCTCGCAGCCGGTGCATTTCCGCCCCGGGATGGGTTACCGACACTGCCGAGCGGGCCTTCTATTGCACCGTGACCGTCGCGCTCGTCGCCGCTCTCGTATAGCCGTTGTTGAGGAATAGGCGGAACTCGTAGGTGCCCGGTGTCGACGGTGCGGCGACCGTCCAGGTGCGGGTGGTCACGCCGCTGCCGATGTAGACGTAGGCGCCGTAGGTCGTATTCGGCGCTGACGTCGGGGCCAACGCGATCCAGTCCGACGCCCCGCCCAGGCCACCGCTCAGCGTCACGGTCACGCTCGCTCCAGGCGCCGCCGTCGTCGTGCTCACGGTCAGCGTCGGCGCTGGGACGATGGTCAGCGTGGCCGAGGCGGACGTGCCGCCGCCCGGTGCAGGCGTCGAGACCGAGACCTGCGCGCTGCCCACCATGAGGACGTCGGCCGCGGTGATAGACGTAGTCAGTTGCGTGCTGCTGACCAGCGTCGTGGCGCGCGGGCTGCCGTTCCAGTTCACGACCGACGAGGATGTGAAGCCGGATCCGTTCACGGTCAGCGTGAAGCCGGCCGCGCCGGCGACGACTGTCGTGGGCGCGATCGACGTGACGGCGGGTACCGGAGGCGGCGCCGTGAACACGGTGATCGCCGGACTGGTCGCCGCGCGTGTGTAGCCGTTGTTGAGGAACAGGCGGAACTCGTAGGTCCCCGCGGCTGCCGGCGCGGCGACCGTCCACGTCCGCGTCGTCACGCCGTTGCCGATGTAGGTGTAGGCGACGTAGCTGGTGTTGGGCGCTGACGTCTGTGCCAGCGCGATCCAGTCGGACCCGCCGCCGAGGCCGCCCGACAGCGTGACGGTGACATTGGTTCCCGACGCGACTGTCGCGGCGTTCACCGACAGCGTCGGGGGCGGCACGATCGTGAAGAGCCGCGACGATGACGTGCCGCCTCCAGGCGGCGGAGTCGAGACCGAGACTTGCGCCGTGCCGACCGCGGCGACGTCGCTGGCCGCGACGGCTGCGGTCAATTGCGTGCTGCTCACGAACGTCGTCGGGCGCGCCCCGCCGTTCCAGCTCACGACCGACGAGGATGCGAAACCGGATCCGTTGACCGTCAGCGTGAAGCCGGCCGAGCCCGCCACGCCGCTCGAGGGCGAGAGCGAGTTGACGACTGGCACCGGCGGCGGGACGAAGACGACCGTCACCGCCGGGCTCGTCGCGGCGCGCGTGGAACCATTGTTGAGGAAGAGGCGGAACTCATAGGTTCCCGCGGTCGACGGTGCGGCGACCGTCCACGTCCGTGTCGTCACGCCGCTGCCCACATAGGTGTAGGCAACGTAGCTGCTGTTTGGTGCGGAGGTCAGGGCCATCGCGATCCAGTCGGTCGCGCCACCCAACCCTCCGGTAAGCGTGACGGTCACGTTCTGCCCTGCCGCGGCCGAGGTCGTGTTCACCGACAGCGTCGGCGGCGGCGCGATCGTCAGAGTCAGCGCTGCTGACGTGCCTCCGCCGGGCGGCGGCGTCGTCACCGATACCTGCGCGCTTCCAACCGCGGCAACGTCGGTGGCCGCGATCGCGGCGGTGAGCTGCGTGCTACTGAGGAAGGTGGTGGGCCGCGGACTCCCGTTCCAGCTGACGACTGACGCGGACGTGAAGCCCGATCCGTTCACGGTGAGCGAGAACCCGGCGCCCCCGGCGACCGTGCTCGACGGCGACAGCGAGGTTGCGGCGGGCACCGGCGGCGGGACGAACACGACGGAGACTGTCGGGCTCGTCGCGGCGGTCGTATAACTGTTGTTGAGGAACAGTCGGAATTCGTAGGTGCCAGGCGTCGACGGTGCGGTCACCGTCCAGCTTCTCGTCGTCACGCCGCTGCCGACGTAGGTGTAGAGAACATAGCTCGTGTTCGGGGCGCCGGTGGGAGCCAGCACAATCCAGTCCGTCGCGCCGCCCGCGCCGCCGGTCAGCGTGACGGTCACGTTGGCGTTCTCCGGAACGGACGTCGCGCTGACCGTCAACACCGGAGGAGCGATGATCGCGAAGTTGAGCGAGCCGGACGTGCCGCCGCCCGGTGCCGGTGTGAACACCGCGACCTGAGCCGCTCCGATCGCGGCGATGTCGGCTGCGGCGATCGTCGCCTCCAGCTGCGTCCCGCTGACGTACGTCGTCGGTCGAGCGGACCCGTTCCACGTGACCGTCGACGCGCTGGTGAACGATGATCCGTTCACGGTCAATGTGAACCCGGCGCCTCCGGCCGGCGCGGCGACCGGTGACGTCGACGCAATCACCGGGATCGGCGCCGGTGCCTGGAAGACGGTGACCGTGGGGCTGAGCGCGACAGGTGGGGAACCGCTGCTGGGAAAGTAGCGGAACTCGTATGTGCCCGGCGTCGACGGTGTGACGGTCCATGTCCTCGTGGTCACGCCGTTACCGACGTACACGTACGAGACGTAACTCGTATACGCCGACGCGGTCGAGGCGAACGACATCCAGTCCTGTGCCCCGCCGAAGCCGTTGGTCAGGGTCACGGTCAACGCCGAAGATGTCGGTACGGTCGTCGCGCTCACCGACAGCGTCACCGGCGGATCGAGCGGCACCGTCACCGCGGTCGATGTGCCGCCGCCCGGCGTCGGATTGGTCACGGTGACCAGCCCCGACGTGCCGGTCATCAGTGACGTCGGTACCGCGGCCTGGATGGCACTGGCGCTGGTCACGGTGGTCGAGACCGGCGTCCCGTTCCAGGAGGCGACCGAGTAGATGTTGAAGCCGGTGCCCGCCAGCGTGATCGGCACGGGAATGACTCCGGGCCGGATGCGGGCGGGGGTCACCGCGGTCAGCACGGGAGCCGGGTTGGACACCGAGACGAGCGAGCCCAGCGCCTGGAAGACGCTGAGGCGCGGGGCGACGACGCCGTCGCCGAAGAACAGGCGGTTGTCCGTAATCGGCAGTCCCGTCGACTGGAAGGCGTCGAGAATCGTGCTGACGCTGGCACCCGGCATCGCCTGGCGCATGATCGCCCACGCGCCCGCGACGTGGGGCGCCGCCATCGACGTGCCGCTGAGCACTTGGTAGCCGCCCCCGGGGACCGACGAGTTGATCGAGTCGCCGGGCGCGAACAGCGACATGAATGACGCGACGTTGG
Source organism: uncultured Acidobacteriota bacterium (assembly GCA_963836665.1). Lineage (GTDB taxonomy): Bacteria > Acidobacteriota > Vicinamibacteria > Vicinamibacterales > 2-12-FULL-66-21 > JAICSD01. Next base: position 100,220 of record CAWIKL010000001.1, read on the forward strand.
AGAAGATCGATACGTTGTTGCTCTTGTCGGTGGACCCCACGCTGATCGCCGACGAGATGCAGGCAGGGGACGACAGCGAGTTGCCGGAGGAGCCGTTGCCCGCCGCGACCACGGTCGCAATGCCGATCGACCGCAGGTTGTCGATGGCCGGTTTCTCCGGCTCGTCGTCGCACGGTGCCGTGAACGCGGCGCCGCCCAGGCTCATGTTGACCGAGACGACATTGAGCGATCCCGCGACTTCGTAGACATGCTCGAGGCCGGCGATGATGTCGGAGGTAAACGCGCCGGCGCACGGCGCCACGAAGCCGCAGCTGCCGGGATCGGTCACGATGGAAAAAATCTGTACGGCGACGATCCGTGCACCCTTCGCCACGCCGCTGAACGACTGCCCCGCGCTGGCGCCGTTGCCGGTCGCGATGCCCGCCACGTGCGTGCCGTGGATGCAGTCGCTGATCGAGCACGGGGCGGCGGAGCCTGCGCCGAACTGCTGGCTGGTGCCGTCAGGGCAGGCCGACTGGCTGAGGCCGGCCACCGTGCTCGAGAAGCACGCCTCGTCGACCACCTTGCCGGCGAGGAACGGATGGCTGGCGTCGACGCCCGTGTCGAGGATCGCCACGACCGTACCGCTGCCGTCGTATCCGACGTCCCACGCCTGGTCGGCCTGGATCAGCGGCACGCTCTGCGCCAGGCTCGGCCGGACGAGGACGTCGTCCATGACGCGGAGGACTTCGGGCGAGACGGCCAGCGCCGCGCGCGTCGCCGCGTCGGCGTCGACGACGAGGTAGGGGACCGTCGTGAAGCGGCGATGCACGCTGCGCGATCCACGCGGCAGCCGGGCCGCAAGGCGATCACCGGCGTCGGCAATAGAACGGCGCTGGGCCGAGACGGCTGCCGCTCCCGCGAGGCGGCCCTCCGGAACGTGACGTCCGCCCGCCACGGCGAGCTCAACGATCACGCGCTGCGCCGGGGCCGGCGGTGACGCGGGCTGCGCGGCGGCGATGGTGCCTGCCGCGACGACGAAGACGAACGCCAGTAATGCTGTCGCGCGACGCTGACTCATACGCACCTCTGTCGCCGTGCCGGTGGCGCAGGCGAACTGATGCGGAGTCGTGAGATGGGGAGTGCGGGGAGACCCGGCCACTACCGTGCGGCAGTTGCGCGCGGATGTCAAGTGATCACAGTTTGCGCGGAACAATCACGAGATCGTCAGGGTGTTCCGGCGGCGGATCTCGCGCTCAGCCGGGCGTCGTGAAGCCGTCGCGCCACGACGGGTACTTCGGGCGCCAGCCGATCTCGGCGTTCACCTTTGTGCTCGCCGCGCCGCGCATCGTCGTCAGCCACTCGGTCAGCGTCGAGCCGATCGCCAGCCGCGCTGCGAATGCCGGGACGCTGAACGGCTTCGGCGCGCTGACTGCCTTGGCATAGACCGGCATCCACACCGCGGCCGCTGCCGGTTCGTCGTCGGCGACGTTGTAGATCGCCGACGCGGGTGCGGCGAGCGCCGCGACGGCGGCCGACGCCGCGTCCTCGACATGGATGAACGACATGACGCCGTCACCGCGCCCGATGATGGGAAAGCCGCGGCTGTGCATGCGCCGGGCGATTTCGCCGTCGGCCGCGTACCACGTACGAGGTCCATAGAACGCGCCGTAGCGGAGCACGATGCCCACCTCGACCTCGTGCAACACCATCCGCTCCATTTCGTCGACAGTCCTGACGGCCGTGCCGAGCGGCTCCGGGGCGTTGGTCCACAGCGGATCGACCTCGGTCTTGATCGGACCGCCGGTGGGTTCGTACCACGAGGCCATGCTCTGTACGACGAAGCGGCGGGCACCGGCGCTGGCCGCGGCGTCGAGCAGGTTGCGCGTGCCTTCGCGCCGGACGCGGTTGTTGCGCTCGTAGATGTCGGCCAGCCGGCCCGGATCCATGGCGGACGGCAGGTCGGTGAGCTGGTGAATGACCGAATCGGGGGCGGCCGCGCGCGTGACGGCCATCAGTCGGTCGCGATCGAACACGTCGCAGACCTCCGCCTCGGCGCCGGCGTTCTTCAACGCGGCAATCTTGTCGGGCGCGCGCGTCAGGCCGACGACCCGGTGACCGGCGGCGAGGAGTTGCAAGACCAGCGGACGGCCGACCGCGCCGGTCGAGCCTGCGAGCAGGACGCGCATCCGTTCATGTTATCGCGCAGTATGATGCACGGAGCGAGGAACGTGCCGTGAAGAAGATTCAGGTCCAGGGCCTTCATCACATCACCATCGTCGGCTCCACCAAGCAGAGCGCGATCGACTTCTGGGAAGGGGCGCTCGGCATGCCATTTGTCATGGAGCAGCCGAACCTGGGTAAGCCCGACGAGAACCACCTGTACTTCGATCCCGGCGACGGTCGCCTGCTCACGGTGTTCACCAATGAATCGCGTCAGGATGCCAAACGCCAGGCGCCGCGCGAAATCGGATGCGTCGAGCACATCGCCTTCAATGTATCGCGGTCGACATTCCTGCAGGCTCCCTCGCGGCTGCAGGAACGCGGCATCGAGTTCATCCAGCGCGACCGCGGCTTCATGGACTCAATCTATCTGCACGACGCCAACGGACTCAAAGTGGAACTCGCCTGCTATAAGTTCCAGACGCCCGACGGTCTGCGCGACGTTGACGTGCTGATGAAGGCGCACGAGCTGCGCGTGACGCGCGGCGACCATCACATCACCGACGAGCACCTCGCCGACGCCATCGAGGCGCTGCTCGCCGAGCGCCCGCGACTGCTCGAGACGCCGGATCACCCGCCGCGAGCATGACGCTCCGCACGGCGGCAATCTCGTCGGCGTTGACCAGGTGTCCCATGCCCGGATAGATGTGTGCGTCGACCGTGGCACCCATCCTGGTGAACACCGCGGCCGACTCGCGCACGCGCTCGAGCGGGATGTGCGCATCGACGTCGCTGCAGCCGAGGAAGACCGGCGTACCGTCGAGGGATCCCGCGTAGTCGCGCGCGGTGTCGGGCGGCCCGATCAAGCCGCCACTCAACCCGAACACGCCGGCGTAGCGCCGCGCGTGGCGGGCCGCGTACTCCAGCGTCAGGCAGGCACCCTGCGAAAACCCGAGGAGCGCAACGCGCTCCGCGTCGACGCCGTCGGCAGCGAGCCGTTCGACGAGCGTGGCGATGGCGCCGAGGCCGGACGTGATGCCCGGTTCGTTGTCGGCGATCGGCGAGAGGAACGAGTACGGGTACCACGTGTTGCCGGCAGCCTGCGGCGCGAGATAGGCGAGATCGTCCAGGCGCAGTTCGTCGGCTAGCGCGAGGATACTCTCCGCGGTCGCGCCGCGGCCGTGCACGAGGATCATCGTCGCGCGCGCGTCTGAGGGGCGCGGTCCCCGCGCCCGTATAGGCTGTCCGGCGTGAGGATTCGCGGAGTTCGGCATCGTGCCGACCAGCATACATGGTCGACGACTGGTGAACATCTGGTCGGCGGTCGCGATCGTGCCGGCGCGCGTGCCGCTGTCTTTCGGCAGCGGTCGATCTGCTAAGCTCTGGCCGACATCGTCCCAGCGGATCTTCCATGAAGACGAAAATCGACGTTCTGCACCGGCTCACCCTGCCGCTCGCGTTGGTCACGATCGGCGTCTCCCTGCCGACGGCGCAGCCGGGCGCGCGCCCAGCCAGGCCGCAAGGCCCATGCGACATCTACGCCGCCGCCGGCGCGCCGTGCGTCGCCGCACACAGCACCACGCGTGCGCTGTTTGCTGGCTATAACGGTCCGCTCTACCAGGTCCTGCGCCAGTCGGACGGTAAGACGCTGGACGTCGGCGTCGTCCAGCCGGTTGCCTCACCGGCACCGGATGCGGGTGGCTACGCCGACGCGGCCGCGCAGGATGCCTTCTGCGCCAACACCTATTGCTGGATTGCCAGGATCTACGACCAGTCTCCCAAGCACAACGATCTGATTCAGGCGCCGCGTGGCGGATTCAGTGGGCCCGCGATGGGCGGCTTCAACAACCTTCCGATCGCCGACATGGCGCCGCTCACGGTCATGGGGCACAAGGTCTACGGCGTCTTCATCGCGCCCGGTATGGGGCTCCGCCAGAACGACGCGAAGGGCACCGCGGTCGACGACCAGGCCGAAGGGCAGTACTGGGTCATCAACGGCCGGCATTACAACTCCGGCTGCTGCTTCGATTACGGCAACGCGGAGATCGATAGTCGTGACGACGACAACGGCACGATGGAGACGACGTACTACGGCAACGCCACCGCCTGGTATCACGGCAACGCGCCCGGACCGTGGGTCATGACCGACCAGGAGAACAACCTCGTCGGCTGTGTCAATCCGGGAAGCCCATCCAAGCTCTGCGCGAACCTGCCCGACATCGCCTGGCGATTTGTGACAGCGGTCGCGAAGGGGGAGCCGCACCACTGGACGTCGATGGGCGGCGATGCGCAGGAGGGCGCACTGTCGGTGATGTTCGATGGCCCGCGCGTCGACATCACCTACGACCCGATGCGAAAGCAGGGGGCCATCCTCCTCGGCAACGGCGGCGACAACAGCGTCGGCTCGCAGGGCACGTTCTACGAAGGCGCGATGACCGCCGCCGGCACCTTCCCCTTGAATGCCACCGATCAACTCGTGCAGGCCAACGTCGTCGCTGCCCGCTACGAGGGGCCGCGCCTGACCCTGGCGCCGGCGTCGGCGACCGCCACGCCGCCTGGGCTCCAGACGTTTGTGCCGGGAACGTCGCAGGATACGACCCTGACGTTCACGAACACGATGGGCGCGCCGGCCACGGGTGTCGAGTTGAGCATGGCGCTGCCCAGCACGCAGTGGACCGCCATCGTCGTTGGCACGACCAAGACGGCGGCGACGTTTGCCGATCCGGTGGCGCCCGGGGCGAGCGTGAGTGCGACATTCAAGATCACCGCGGGACCATCGGCCTTCAATGGAGACCTGGTCGGCAGGGCGCAGTGGACGAACCGCACGAGCGGCGCGAAGCTCTCGGAGACGGCGGCGGAGAAGGTGCGGAGCGTCAGCCCGATCAAGATCAATGAGTTCCGTGTCAACGACGGGTCCCCAACCAACACGACGAACGCATTCGTCGAGCTCTACAACGCGGGTGCCAGGGAAATCGACATCTCCAAGTGGACGATCACCGAACATCAGACACAGCAGGCCATCTTCTCGGCGGTGACGATCCCGGCGGGACAGAAGCTCGCGGCTGGCGGCTTCTACTTACTCGGCCTCGCCAACTCCGGCCTCGCGGCTCCCTCGCGGGCCGGTGACACGACGATCAGCGTGCGGAGCACGGCCGGAATGAACGTCGGCGATGCGATCGGCATCGACTCAGGCGCTGGCGCCGAGACGCACAGAATCGTCAGCATCGGGACGGCAGCCGCGGCCAGCACGACGCTCTGGCAGCCGCTTCCAGATGGTCCGGTGATCTCTATTCCCGCCGGTTCGACCAACGTGCCGGTGACGAGCGTGGCCGGCTTCGCGGTCGGCGAGAAGATCGGTCTGGGCTACGGGGCCACCTATCCTGCGGTCGGCAAAGCGCTCGAGCGCTACGAGGTAGCTACGGTTACCGCGGTCGGCAAGCCAGGCACCCAGGCGTTTCTCGGTGCGGACGCCGCGGTCGGCGCGACCAATATCAAGGTGACGTCGGTGGCCAACATTTCAGCCGGCGACAAGATCCGATTGGATATCGACAGTGTCGGCCATGGAATCGAGACCGTCACGGTCACGCGCGTCGGCACGCAGGCGAACCGCACGGCGCTCTCGGCCGACGTAAACGCCGGGGCGACAGCGATTAACGTCCGCAGCGTCAGCGGTTTCACTGTGGGCGAGGCGCTGACGGTCGGTACGCCTGCCAATCACGAGACGGTCACAATCAGCGCCGTCGGCCAGCCGGGTCCAGCCGGTGCGAGCGTCGAGGTCACACCGGCGCTTGCGCGTGCACACCTCAACCGTGAGTTCGTCGTCGCGCAGGGAACGGGTCTCGACCTGGCCTCGCCGCTGAAGTTCGCCCACGCCGCCAATCTGCCGTTCAGCGCGCGCGGCACCGGGATCACATTCCAGCCCGCGACGGCCTTCGCCCACTCGAGCAACGAGCCCGTTCAACCGCTCGGCACCGGCGTCGTGCTCGACGGTCCGCTGGCCAAAGCACACGCGATTGAGGCCGTCGTGCGTGACGCAGCCGTCACGACCGCTGGCTATCAGGGCACACCAGCGCCCAATCAGTGGTTCGGCGGTCCCGCGTTCTCGACCACTGCTGGCAGTATCGTGCTGCGCGACGCGGCGGGCCTGGTCGTCGACAGCCTCAACTACGGTCTGCTCGTGGATCCGTGGGCCGCCGAGGGTTACCACGCCAGGTCCGGCTCAGGAGAAGCGGGTTGCCGCGTGTCGATGCCCGGACCCGGGCGCGGCGGCTTCGGCGGGGCGGCTCCGGCCCTGGCGACACCGCACCGAAGTGCGGGACGTTTCCCGGACGGCGCCGACACCGACAGCAACTGCGCTGATTTCCTGTTACAGCCCGCCACGATCCTGCCGGTCGCCTCGGCCGCCGGCGCGGTCAATATCAAGGTGGCGAGCATCGCCGATTTTGCCGCCGGCCAGACCATCACCATCGATACCGGCGCGAACCTCGAAACCGTCGTCATTGCGACGGTCGGCACCGCAGGCGCCACGACGATCGCCGCCGCTGCCAGTGCGGGCTCGACCGTGGTTTCTGTTGCCGGGCTGGCCGGCTTCAGCGCCGGGCAGGCCGTCCTCATCGACAGCGGTGCGTCTCAGGAGACGGCGGTTGTGGCTGCCGTCGCTGGCGGGCGCGGTGGCGCCACGCTCACCCTCACGGCGCCGCTCACCTCCACGCACGCGTCCGGGGCGGAGGTCTCCGGCACTGGAATCACGCTCACCGCTCCCATGACCCGCGCGCACGCCAGCGGGGCGCCGGTCAATCGCGGCCTTCCCACGCCCGGCGCGCCCAATCGGTATGAGCGGTGAGTTTCACGATCGTTATTTCGTTACGGGTCGATGCCCCGAGTTCGTGATGACCACCTGGATGTTCTTCGCCTTCGCATCGAGCACGGTCTTTGCGGCATAGAGCGCACCGTCAGGAAGCGTCGCCATCTGCACGGCGAGAGTCACCGGCTCGTCGGGTTTCTCGATGTAGCTGCTGACATTCAGCCCCAGCAGGCGGCCGGCGGCCGGATCGAGATCGATGGACAGCACGTCGCCGGGTTTCAGGTACTGTTTCATCTCGATGCGCACGCCCGATCCCTGCGGGTTCACCGACACGCCGCCGGCATCTTTCACTGCCTGGATCTTGGCCGGTTGCGGGGGCACGTAGGACTGGACCAGCGCGACGGCCTGCTTCATGTACTCCTGGATGTCTTCCTTCTTGTTTTCGACGATCGCCCCCTTGACCGCGCCCCCGCCCTTCTTCCGGCCACGCCCTCCGCTATCGCTCGGTGCCGCTTTCGGTTCGCCGGCGATCGCGACCTTTTGCACTTTCCCGTCGGCGCCGTAGAAGCAGCGGTTCTGCTTGCGGCTCTTCTCCTCCCCCTTCAGGCTGATGGCGGTCGTTTCGACCCACTCGTATTGCGCGAGCTTCTTGGTGCCTTCCGCCAGAGACTGTTTCAGCGCCGCGACTTGGTCCGCCTTTCCGCCGGCGCCCGGTGCCGGCTGCTGGGCGGCCACCGCCAGCGGCAGTCCGAGCAGGGCGGCCCACACTCCCATCCGCGACGTCATCGTGACTTTCATGGTCTCTCCTCTATTGCGGATCCGTTCCGGGGGAGGGGAGAGCACAGCCGGTACCATCGGTCGCTCGTTGAAGACACGCGGGCCTAACGCTCTCCCAGCCAGCAGCTTGCGGGCTCGAGTTAGAGGCGCTTAGGCGACGCATCCTGGTCGCGCGCTACGGAGCAGTGTCAGTTCAGCGCTTTGCGTCCACGGTATTCCGGAGTGCGCGCCGGATCGAGGGAGTGGTCTGTTCGGGCGGGTTGGGAGACGGGTCCGGCATTTCTGCGCGCTGACGAACCCGCCAGCACGTCAGTAGACTGTTATGGCGGTTAAAGTACTCTGTGACGGACTGTAGAAGATCATTTGACACTTAAAAGTCTGCTTCATGAGTGACATTTAACAGCGCCATGGATTCCTTTTAATTCTGAACACTCGCGCTGCGTCCTCGCAAATGCTTGGAAAGCCATGACTTCACGGTCGTTCATATTCTTGTCGGGCTGGCGGACATGTTGCTCTTTCACATGGCATCGACAACCGACGGCTGGCCGCGATTGGCCTTCCGACAACAGAGAGACGACATTGAAACCGAAGTATTTGCTCATGACAGCACTCGGCGTCGCGATGATCGGCGCGACCGCGGCGTCGGCCAACGCGAGCACGATCACCCTCAACAACTGCTATACAGGCTCATGCGGCGCGCTGACTGGTGCAGTCACCGTCACGATAAGCGATGACACTCTCAATGAAAGCCCCGGCACGGGCGACGTGAAGCTCGTGATTGCCAATAACACGAACGGCTTCGTCAGCGATTTTGGACTCTTCTACACCGGTGGACTCTCGCACGATGCTGCCATCAAGACGTTCTCAGCGACTCCCAGCGGTCCGACCGCGCCGTCGCTCGATTTCTCCAAATGCAACCAGGACAACTCGGGTCAGGGCTTGAATCTCTGCCTCGGGTTTCCCACAGCCAACAACAACAACCAGCTATTCAACGCTGGCGAGACCGTGACTTTCTTCCTCGATTCGGCGACGACGAACCTGTCTACGCTCAAGTTCGGTGGCGATGCATTCGCCCACATCCAATCCATTTCCACGGCGGGTGGCGATTCAAGCGCGAAGATCGTCGACGGCGACGGGTCACTTAATCAGACTTCCGTCGTTCCCGAACCGGCGTCGATGCTGCTGCTCGGAACCGGGCTGAGCGGCGTTGCCGCGGCCGTGCGCCGCCGCAAGCAGACGCTCGCCTAGGGACGCGTTCTACGGGGTACGGCCGCGACGCGGTCGCACGCGGGCCCGGGGTGATCGTCAACCGGCGATGATGGTGGTCGCGTTTGTCGCCGTGCGGCCGTCGGGTGCCGTGATCGTCACGCGCACGGTATAGACACCGGCCGCGCCGAACGCGTGCAGTGCCACCGACCCGCTCGTCGTCGATGTGGTGCCGTCACCGAAGTCCCACGCGTACGACAGCGTCGGTATCGTGCCAGAGGCGACCGCCGGCGTCGCCGTTAGCGTGATCGTCGAGCCGACCGCCGGCGTCGCGGTGCTAGGCGTCAGCGTCACGTTCAGTGCTGGCGCCGATACCACGACGGTGCCCGCGCCGTGGCCGCTGGCGGCCGGCGAGCGCGCGGTGACGCCAACTGTCTTCGCGCCGACCGTTGGATAGCTCTGTGTCGCGCTGGCGGTCGTCGTCGTCAGGTCCGTGACGCCGTCGCCGTCGAAATCCCAGTCGTACTGCGTCACGGTGCCGCCCGTGCTGTTGGGCGTCGCGGTCGCGGTGAAGGTGACTGTGCCGTTCACCCCAGCCGGGTTCGGGCTCGCGCTGACGCTGACGTCGATACTAGGAGCGGGCGCGGCGCCGACGACGACATGAATCGTCCCGCGCCCCAGTCGCCCGTCCGCCGATCGCACCGCGACGACCACGGCGTAATCGTCTTTCCCCTGCACGAACCGATACGTCGGCGTGGCCTCAGTGCTGTCGGTGACACCGTCTTCGTTGAAGTCCCACGCGTAGGTCAGGCCGGTGGGCATGGGGTCTGGATTCTGCGGGCGCACGGTCGTCAGAAAGTGCACCGGCATGTCCGTGTCGGTCAGGCGTGGGTCCGCAATAATGTCGACGAACAGCGGCCCGAGGCCTGGTGTCGGAAACGGCGCCGGTGACGGTGACGGTGACGGCGACGGGGGTGGCATCGGTGTGGCCGTGGCATTCGGCACGGTGATCGCCGCGATGCCGACGACGTCGCCAGCGGCCGCCGTGATCGTTGCCGAGCTGCCGCCGGTCCACGTCACCTTCGTGTGACCCGTCCAGTCGGTAGTCGGCCGTTCGTTCGACAGCGTGCCGCTCGAGGCCGTGAGCTGCAGGGGCACGTTCGCCGTAACGGTGCTGCCGACCGTGTTACCGCTGGTCGCGATGACCAGCTCGAGCGAGCCGCCGCCGGCAGGCATCGTCCAGACATTCGGGGTCAGGAAGATCGCAGCGGGCACGCCAGCAGGTGGCGCGGAGGGCGCGATCGGGGGCGTCGTCGAACCGGAATCGTCGTGTCCGCAGCCGATGAGGAAGAGAAAAAGGAGCGACGAACCGAAGGCGCAGCGTCGCATGCGCCGCATTCTACACGTGGTCCTTGGGTACTTCAGCCCTTGCTCGAGAGACGCGGCGCGCACTACCTCCCGGCCCCGCCCATGAGGACGCTGGGGTTCCCCCGTGGATCAACACTGGCCCGGTAGGGCGTTGTCAGGACGTAGCCCTTGTGGTCGTCGAGACCTCCGGCTTCGACCATCTTGTTGCCGCTCTCGTCGTTGAGTTCCAGATACCCTCGCAGTTTCCTGGTCCCGAGGAAGAGAGCCGGCGTGGAGATCCCGATCGCGGTTCCACCGGTCGGAACGGTGACCGTGCTGGCAATCGAAAGCCCGGCAGAAGTCGCGTCCGACGAGATCCCCGCGAAGATGTTGCCGCTCGGCGTCATGACGTACACGTGCCCTCGGACGACGACGCCACCGTCGTACACCCGGAGAATGTCCTCTCCTTTCGAATTCTCAACGGTGAACGGCACCGTGAGGGCCTTCTTGGGCGCCTGTGCCCCAGCCGTCGTCGTCAGGTAGCTGCCGACAGCGGCAAAGATGACGCCGGCGACGAACGACGCGGCACGGCCCGACGCTCGCGGGCTGCGCGCCTGCAGCCGAACGATATCTCGCCGCGCAGCGGCGACGCCTTCTTCGGCCCTCGCGAGGCGCCGTTCCAGTTCCGTCATCTCAGTTTCTCCATGGCTTCGCTCGACGATTGGCCCGACCTGGCGCGGCGATTCTCTCATACGGCTCCTTTTCGAGCACCGCAAGATTAGCCAGCGCGGGAGCGGCGAGCGATTCTGTCGTACAGTAACCGTCGTCATCCTGGGGCGACAGAGTAAGAACTCGATCGATGTCGCCGCCGATCTCAGCGAGAGGATTGAAATGCCGATGCCAGCCCTCACGTTTACTTTCTATATCGCCGCACCCATCGACAAGGTCTGGAACGGGTTTGTGTCGAAGGAGGCGAACAAGACGATCTTCATGGGCGCGGACTTCGCTATTGAGCTCAGGCCTGGCGGAGCGATGACCTGGTCGGGGCCGGGCAAGGATGGACAGCCGATGCGCTACGTGACGGGCGAGGTCCTGCGCGTCGACGCACCGACCCTGCTCGAGTACAGATTCGGCATGGGCGACGGCGCGGTGAAGTCGAGGGTGAGTGTGACGTTGACCCAGGAGACGGAGGCTGTGAAGGTTGTCGTCACCAACGACGATTGGGCAGACGACGATCCTGCGTACCTTCAGAACGCGGAGGGGTGGCCGCGGATCCTGTCGCGGTTGAAGACGCTCCTCGAGACGGGCAAGACATTTCGGCCGCACTGAGGATGCGGTCCGGGCGGCGAGGAGCGCCTGTCGATTTCGGGCGCTTCCGATCGACTATCCGCTGAAGCAATCCGATTGCGTCAACGCTTCAGGGAGCGATGATCATGACAGCCTCCAGACAACGGCACGTTTTTTTGCTCGTCGTCCTGCCGCTACTCGCGGTCGGGAAGCCGCATGCGCAGGACAAGAAGCCCACCGCGTACCCTGCGATGGCGCCACTCGAGCAATACCGAATCGCGGACCGAGAGAACGAGATCGCTCTGGCCCGTAGCGCTGCCCCTCCGTCGGTGTCGGCCAACGCCGAGGTACTCGTGCTTGGCAGCATCGGGTATGAGACCGCGGTCAAGGGAACGAACGGCTTCGTGTGCTTCGTCGAGCGCTCCTGGGCCGCCGGTTTCGACGATCCCGAGTTCTGGAATCCCAAGCTGCGTGGGCCGAACTGCTTCAACCCGCCAGCCGTGCACAGCGTGCTGCCTCAGTACCTGAAACGCACCGAATGGGTGTTGACGGGTGCCACCCGGCAGCAGCTAACCGACAAGGCCCGGGCCGCTTTTGTCAGCAAGCAGTTCGGGTTGCCTGAGGCGGGGTCTTTTTCCTTCATGCTCTCCAAGCAGGGTTATCTGAGCGACGACGCGGCTGGACCGTGGATGCCGCACGTGATGTTCTTCGTACAGCGCGGCCAGGCTGCTAGCTGGGGTGCTGGACTGGAAGGGTCGCCGATCATAGGCGCCGATGGTGGCCAGTTCGAGCCGACAGTGCTATTCATCCCCGTGCCACGCTGGTCGGACGGCTCCGCCGCTCCGATGTCACGGGAGCCGCACGTGAAATGAAACCATTCTCACGGGTTCATCACCGCGGTGACATAAGCCTTACCGGTCCCACCCCAATCGAACGCGTACGAAGCGGATTGCATCCACCACCAGCTGCGGCTCGTCGTCCTGCACGTGATGGCCGCTTCGCGACGTCTGGACGTGCAGAGAGTTCGTCGATCGCTGCGCCCACTCGTCGTGCATGGCGCGCCACGCCTCATGCCCGCGGGGTGTGTCGTTGACGAAGGCGGCCTTCGGGTCCGACTTCATGCTCGTCAGCACCGCGATCGGGATATCCGGAAGTGGCTTCATCCCCTCGACCACTCCAGCCTCCTGAATGCGGACCGTCTCCCGGACTTCGTCGGCCTCGGCCCCCGGCTTCGCCAGCTGATCGGCAAACGACTTCCTGAAGGCCTCCGGATACGTTGGATCGAGCTTGCCGTAGCGCTTCACCTGCTGCTCGTGAACCCCTTCGACCAGGACGAGACCGGCGACATCAGCGGGATAGACCGATGTGTACAGACGGGCGAGCATGCCGCCGTACGAGGCGCCGACCAGGATGCAGGGACGCGGCGCGTGCAACGCTTGCAGCAAGGCGTGCAGATCCTCGACGGCTTCGCGCGCGGTGTGCGCTCCCAGGCCCGGCTCGGAGTGGCCGATGCCGGATCGCGAGTACACGACCACGGGAGCGAACGCGGCCACCGCCGGCCGGACGTGATCCCACGTCGACAGATCGTTTCCGAGCCCGCCTTCGAACACGATCGTGCCGGATCCGGAGCCGGCCTGAACCACTTCGAGCGTGTGCGTGCCGATGCTGACGAGACGCGTCGCCGGATTCTGACTTGTAGCCGCTACCGCAGTGACGCCGAGCACGATGGACAGCCAGCACGCTCGAAATACACGCCTGCGAGAAGCTGAAGACACAGTAGGCTGCCCACGCCGGTCGGTGGAGGTGTTGTGTTCGCTGACGAAGTTGTTAGTGGGCATGGCTGAGCTGGAGCATCTGCCGATTCAGGCATTTTCGACAACCGATGGATGAGTTAATACCGGCTCAAGGTGAAGAGGTAGTACGGTAGTCACGGGCGGGCGTTACCATGTATTCGTCAGTATCCGACACTGGAGGCGACCCGTGATCAAGTCGATTGTCGCGCTCACCCTCTCCTCGGTTTTTGTGTTGGCGTGTGCGCAGACACCGCCCGCGCAAACCGCAACTACGGAGCAGCCCGCCTCGCCGGCGCCGGCGGACGCGTCCAAGCCGGTGCCACGCGCTGCTACACCTCCATCGACGGCGGCGCCAGCGCCCGCCGCCGCGCCCGCACAGCCCCAGTCGCAACCGGAGACTCCCGTGCCACCAGCGCCTGCGTTCCGCGATGTGACGATTCCCGCTGGCACATCACTGAGCGTGACGCTCCTCACCGCGGTGGCGTCGGACACAAGCAAGGTGGAGGACCCGGTCAAGGGGTCCATTTCGAAGGCCGTGACCATTTCCGGCGTGACGGCGCTGCCCGTCGGCACGCAGATGCTCGGATCGGTCACGGAAGCGGCCGAGTCGGGGCGGGTCAAAGGCAAAGCGTCCGTTGCGTTCCGTTTCGACCGGCTGGTGGTCAATGACGAAACGGTCCGCGTCCAGACCGCCAAGGTGCAGGTTACCGCTGCCGCCGACACGAAGTCCGACGTCAAGAAAGGCGGGCTCGGCGCGGGAGCGGGCGCCGTCGTCGGCGGCGTGATCGGCGGCGGGAAGGGCGCAGCCCTCGGCGCCGTGGCAGGCGGCGCGGGCACGGTGCTCGCCACCAAAGGCAGCGAAGTAGAAATCCCGTCCGGTACCGTCGTCAAGGTGCTCGTTCAGGATCCGATCACGGTGCGAGTCACGGTGAAGTAGAAGTTACAGGTGTCTCGGCTGCCTCAGAAGATAGGTGAGCCGTTCAAGATCATCGACGAATTCGATCCCCCACATTGTTATGGACATCACTTTGGTTGCTCGGTAGCCTGCAGTGGGCTGTCACGCTGTCTGCGGCCCGAGAAGGGAAGGAGCCGATCCATGAATCAACGCCCATCACTGAGGACGACCGCGTTCGGCATTTCTCTGATGATCGTCGGGGCCGCACTTGTCGGTGTCGCCCAAGAGGAAGGTCTCAAGCAGATCCAGCAGCTAATCAAGAAAGCGAAATCGGCAGTCGAGTCGATCACCGACGCCAAGACGCAGTTTCAGAAAACCATGGATGCCTACAACGCGGTGCTCGCTCCGGATGTGAAGGATCGCCGCGACGCCTACAAGAAGCTCCAGAAGGAAATGGCGAATACGGAAAAGAAGCGTGCCGAGGTCTCGACACGATCCGGTGAAATGAACACAGAGGCTGACAAGCTGTTCAAGAGTTGGGAAGCCTCGACCGCAGCGATTACCGATCCGGGTTTGCGCGGGCGTAGCGAGCAGCGCCTGACAACAGCGAAGGAACGGTTCGGCGAGATTCGGAAGGAAGGCCAAAGCGGGTCGGAACAGTACGGACGATTCATGAAGTCTCTGCAGGATCAGGTGACGTTTCTCGGTCATGACCTCAATCCCGGTGCAGTGGCAGCCTTGAAACCAGATGCCGAGAAGCTCAATGCCCAGGCGCAGGAGCTGTTTGCGTCGATCGACAAGACCGTGACTGCGGTCAATGACAACATCAGCAAGCTAAGCTCAGAATAACAGCGCTTCGTCACCCGTTAGTGGTGGTGTCGCGTGAATGGTCGCGAATCGTCGGATGTTTGACCCAGGGGGACGGTTGGAGCCCCCTGTACATCCAGCCGTTGAGAGAGAGTGTGAAACTGACCAACAACAGAAACCAGTCACGCTCGATCGATGCCCACACGATCCCCGCGAAGCCGACGGCGATAAAGACGTAGCAAATCTTCATGGCGCACCCCGGCGGTGACGTTCAAGCATCAGATGACGGCCCGCGTTGGTCGTGTCGATCGCCGCGTCATGAATCGCTTGGATTGTGGGCGACCTGCTCGTTCTATCGGGCGTTCAACACGAGGTCCTCGAACAGAAGGCCCCCGGCAGTAATAAGCGCCGCGAGCAGCCCGGATGCGACAACCCGCACGATTGGCGTTTTCAGCCGAGAACGGACCGGCGGCGCATTAACTATGAACCCTGTGAGAAGTACAGCAGATCCGACGACGATGCCATTTAGTTTCATCGAATCCACTTTGCAAATCCCGGTCGGATTCTAGCAGCTACGCCCGACCCCACGGCGTCGACATCCCCGGACGGGTTCGGGCGTCCCTGGGGGCGTCCCAGGAGCCCGGAGCGGGGCCTTGTTCCGTTGGCAAAAGAACAGAGCCAACGCCGGCGACATGCGCGCAGCTGATGAAGAAGTTCAATGAACTGGTTCTCCAGCGACATTCACGGATTCGAGCGACGCTTCAGCCACGCGGTAAACCGCAATATGCCACGTGCCGGTCCCGTGAACGGCTCCTGGTCTGACGACAACTGCAGCGTGACGCGCACGATGGCGGTGTTGTTGAACGGGCCGCTGGCCGCGCTGTGCGCGCCGATGCTGTAGACCTGACTCACTGCAGGATCACGCGCACGATCGCCAGGTTGTTATAGGTCCCCGTAGCGGTGCTGTGCGCGATGGGGACGATGTTGTACTCGCCGGTCCCCAGCCCTGCCGCGGCGCGGTCGACCGTGAAGGCGTAGCCGCTCGGCGTATAGCGGCCATTGCCATAGAACTGTCCCACGTCAGCACGCGGGATATGCCCGTAGTCGGCGTAGCCGAGGAAGATCGCCGGCTCGCCGCTGCCAGGGTTGTGGAACGCGTAGAGCACGATGGTGTCGACGCCAGTGCCAGGCGCCGAGCTGTCTTCGATGCCTCGGTCGATCGCCCAGCCGGACACGAAGAACGTGTTGGACGCGATCGCGGCCTCCGCCGACGGGAGGTCGATCGACATGAGGGCTTTCGCGTCGACGTTGAAGGGCACCGACATGCTGATGGTGTCGGCGTTGGTGAGGGTGTCGTGCCCGATCACCCACAGCGTGTTGCCGAGGCTGGGCGCCAGGCCGGTGATGGTGAAATGGAACCCGGCACTGTTAAACCGCGCGCCGTAGAGCGCGCCGACGTCGGCACGCGGCAGGCCAAGGCGGCCGTGGCCGATGAACACGCCGGGCACCGGGCCACCCGGCAGCTGCACGTAGATCTTCACGTCGTCGACTCCGGTGCCGATGGTCGCCCCGGCGTCGAGCAGCCAGCCGCCCACCTCGAAGGCTGAGGTGACGGTCGCGTTGCGCGTCGGCGTATCGACCGCGATGTGCGGGTCGGGGACCGGCCGGACCACGGTGAACGTCACATTCCGGCTCGCGTCGAAGGTGTTGGTCATCGCGTCGTGCGCGAAGACACTCAGCGTGTAGGTGCCCGGTGCCAGGCCGTTGACGCTGAAGGTGAAGCCGCTATTCGTGAACTGCAATCCGTAGAGGGCGGCGAGGTCGGCGCGCGCCGCGCCGTAGGTGGCGACGCCGAGAAACGTCGTCGGCCCTCCGGCCGGCGTGAGGTACAGGTGGATGGCATCGACGCCGGTGCCAGACACGGCGCCGCGGTTCAGCGCCCAGCCCGCGATGAGCACCGGCGTCGCGACCGCGCCGCCCGTCGGCGTATCGAGACTGAGATCCGAGGCGACCGGCCGGGCTGCCTGGCTGATCGTGAAGGGTTGGCCCGCGATCTCAATCGTGGTGGTGCGTGCGGTGTCGCCGCTGTTGGCCGCGAAGCCGACGGTGATCACCGCCGTGCCGGTGCCTCCTGGCCCTGGCGTTACGAACGCGTCCGATGCCGTCACCTGATAGCCGCAGCCCGGTTGCGTCACCACGAGCACCGGCAGGGGCACCGGCAGGGTCGTCGCCGTCCCCGGCACCGTCAGCGAAGACGGCGACACCTCATAGACACAGCCGTTCACCGCGGGGATGTTGTCCTGACTGTCCAGAAACAACGTACCGAAATACTGAGTCCCTCCCGACGTGAGCGTGAGATAAGCGCCCCCGAGTGCGGTGCCCGGTGGCAGTTGCACGTCGAGCGCGTGCGCCGACGTGCTCTGGATGGGTATCGGCCACTTGACGCCGTCGGCGTCGGTGAGTGTCGCGGTTGGGCTCGCGAGCGCGCCGAGGCTGTAGGCATTCAGGCGCATCGTGCTGCCCGGCGCATACGCTGCCAGTTCCCGATACGCCGTATCGGTGACGAATGTCACACCCGACGTCGTGTCGATCGTGTTGTTGGACGTCGCAATCCCGCTTGACGTCATATCGATGACGAGCGGCGTCGTGGCGTCGGGAAGGTGCCCCTGATCGACATCCGGCAGATCCGGTCGTTTGCCGGCACTCAGCAAGTAATTCCCGGTGACACTACCGCCGGCGGTGTTTCCGAACCAGATCGCCGAACGGCCCGCATCCGCCACGAAGTTGTTGGCGATGGTGATGTTCTGGTGCGGGCTCCCCGTCATGAGCGTATCGGCGTTGCCTGGGTTCGATCGGAGCGTCGATACTTGCATCGCGCCGAGTGCGTAGAACCAGTAATTACGACTCGGCGACAGATTGGCGCCATCCATTACGTTGTTCGAGAAGGTGACGTTCGCGAGAGGCTCGCTCTTGTCGTCGCAGCAGTTGTCCTCGAGATGCTGGTTCGCCATGATGGCCGTCCAGGAATTCCGCCGCAGGTAGTTCCCACGGAACGCGCTGCCAGAGGCCCAGCCGCCCACGTCCAGTCCATTACCCCCGGCGGCGTTGCTCTGCGCCAGATTGCGCTCGACCACCGAATTCGAACCACGCAGGTTCGCGTCCGTTGAGTACAGGTACGAACCGATGAGTCCAGATGGGAGATCGCGGTCGAACGTGTACGTCACGAGATACGGCTGGACGGATGTCGAGCCGGCCACCTGTGACACGACAGTGGCCGAAGCGAGAAGAGCGCCGTCGAGCGGCCGCTCCAAGGCGACCGGCGATCCGTCCGGGACGCTCACGATCCAGTTGAGCGTCGTGTTCGCGATGCCCGCCACCGTCAGCGTCTTAGAGGACGGCTGACTCTGGACCAGTCCTGTAACGTGACCGAACAAGCCGAACCCGTCATCCATCGAGCGGATTGCCCTGCTCAGCCGGATGGATGAATTTGGCCCCGGATGGATGGAGTTGATGCCGAAGGCACTGACCAGGCGATCGGTGCCCGGCTTCGGGATCATGTAGACCCGCTCGATGGTGCTGGAAGACGAAAAGTTCGTTTGAACGGCCGCGTTCGTACCGGAGTACACCGTGACGTTACGGAGCGTACAGCTGATGCACCGGTCGGTGATCACCGTGCTGAGGTTCGTGCGCATGGCTACGACCGCGACGTCGCCCGGACGTATCATCACCATGCTCTGCGCCGTCGGAATCGTGTCGTAAGGGATGAGGGTGATCAGGTTGCCCGACATGGGACTTTGCGCAGCCATTCGACCGGTCCCGTACGCAGGCTGACCGTTGCGGAAGATGTGGACCTGGACGATCGTGCCCGCCGGCGCCGTGTTGAACGTGCTCGGGTCCGGCCAACCGGGCTGGACCGCATACTGGATTTGCGCGGTCGCAGGATTCACGGAGACGATGCGGACCTGGGTGAATGGAAGTGGCTGATAGTCGATGGTGAAGTTCTGGAAGGTCACGCCCGTGTTGAACCCGAGGTACAGCGCCGCCGCGTACGTCTGCGTGAAGATCAAGTCGGAGTGCTGCAGGTCGATGGTGAGACTGTGGAGTCCCTCCAGCTGAACGTGCCAGTTGGGGTTCTGCAGGCTCAGGAAGTAATACGCGCCCGGATCGGCAATCACCAGCGGAATGCCCTGACGCTCTGCATACGCGACACCCTGGACCAGAAGAGGGCCCGCATCCTGCGACGGCTGGTTCGGGACCATGTTCGTCCCGGCGATGCCGAGCGCCACGAGATCCTGCGACAGGTTAAGCGTCGCCTGTCCACGGACAGGCATAGACCCGAGCAGGGCCAGACACAGGACCACGCCACACCGCACGAGGCTTCTCATCTTTGCTCACTCAGATCAGGAAGGTGCCGATTTGGCGGCCCCCCAAAAGTGTTCTTGCGCGGGAAATACACTACCCCAGGAACGGCTGAGCTTCGCAACGGTCCCTGAGTTGGGGACAGGTGGTTAACAGTGGGCGGCGCCATCGGCGCCCGCGACGGCCTGGCTTGCGCTGTCGGGACTACAGGCAGTGAGTGCGGCGGGTCGATGCAAGCGGTGTCGCGCCCCGGGACCGACGGACCCCGGTTCCGCTACACGTGCGGCACGTATCGGAACCGCGGCGCGTCGGTCTGTAGCAACGGGATGATGGTGGACATGCCGACGACGGATCAGGCGATCCGGGATCTGTTGCGGGGCGAAGTCTTACGCCCCCGGGTCGTCGAGGGGGAAACTCCAACATGTATAGGCGCCTGCGGGTCAGGTTGCCCTGGCGGCGTAGACAAACGCCTAGTTCTCTTGCGCGAATGATTTTAGTTGACCGCACTTCGGGCAACGAAATGTCACAATCGGTAGCCGCTGCTTGCCGGCTACGACCGAACCCCAAAAATTCCGCTTTGCTGTTCCCTCGGCCCATGAAGACTGTTTACTGAGCTCGCTGCCAGTGAGATCGATGATGAAACCGGAGTCCATGGGCACCTTGCAGTCAGGACACGCGGGCGATGGCTTCGGCATGGTTCCTCCCTTGCTGCGCACCTAACGGATATGGCCGACTTGACTAAATAGTATGCACGGGGTCCGAACGCTCAGCGGGGATTCGAACCATCTCGCAGCATCTGGTTCGGCGTCAGCGAGTTAGCCACGAGCCGCGGCATTGCTGACTGTCACGCTAAATCACGCTGAGAACTCCGCAGACTGTCGCCGCTCATGTAAAACCGCGTAAATCTGGACCGACGTCGATGAGGGCGACGGCCGTTTGATCACCGCTTCGGCTTCTGCTCCTGCTTCCGTTTCTGTGCCTGCTCGGCCTCGCGCTTGCGATAGGAGTCCCCGTCAATCGAGATGATCTCGGCGTGATGCGTGAGCCGGTCGATCAGGGCGACGGCGCACGCGGCGTTTGGAAAGACGGTGTCCCATTGCTTGAAGGGCAAGTTGGTGGTGATC
The DNA here is from genome assembly GCA_963836665.1 of uncultured Acidobacteriota bacterium. Taxonomy (GTDB): domain Bacteria; phylum Acidobacteriota; class Vicinamibacteria; order Vicinamibacterales; family 2-12-FULL-66-21; genus JAICSD01. The sequence goes on from CAWIKL010000001.1 coordinate 120,761, forward strand.
ACGATGGAGGTCTGTTCGTAGCGCCGACTCACCACTTGGAAGAGGAGGTCGGCGGCGTGCGCGTCATAGGCCAGGTAGCCCACCTCGTCAATGGCGAGGAGGCTCGGTCGCAGATAGCTGCGGAGCCGGTGCTGCAGCGCGCGCGCGGTCTCTTGCCTGGTCAGGTCAAGGATCAAATCGGCGGCCGTAAGGAAGCGGGCCGAGTGACCGGCGAGGATGGCTTCGTGGACGAGATTCTTGGCAATCATCGTCTTGCCGAGGCCGTGAGGCGCGACGACGATCACGTTTTCGCGTTGCGCCAGAAAATCGAGCGTGAGGACGCGGTCGACCGTGGGGCGATGGATCGCTTTTGGCCACGCCCATTCCCAATCGGCCATCGGCTTAAAGCGCCCGAGCCGCGCGTCCCGGAGCCGGCGTTCGACCCGGTGCCGTAGGCGTGCCTCGAGCTCGGCGTGGACGAGCCGTTCGAGCTGCACCACCGGGCTCCAGCGCTTCTGCGTCGCCCGGGCGATGAAATCATTCAGCTCAGTGGCAGTGTGGACGAGCCCGAGCTGCTGGAGCTGATCACTCAGCGTCGTCGGAATCGGATCGGGTGAGCTCATCGTAGGTCTCCAAGCGATGCGGCGTGACGTCGAGATCGCGGACGCCGGGGTGATCGGGGAGCGTAATGGGAATGGGCGGCCGCAGTCCGCGCTGGCGCCGACGGGTTTCGAGGATATGGGCGATGGCGCCGGCGCCGAGCGCGTCGCGCTCGAGGGCGCGAGCGATGGCGGTGCCGAGTTCCTGCGGGCCGTAGTCGTCCAGCAGGGCGAGTAAGCGCGCGATGTGGACGCGGAGCGATTCGCCCCGCGCCGCCAGGCGCTCGAGCAGCGTGGCGACCGCCGGGATCGCGAGGCGCAGTCGGTCACGCGCACTGGACGGATTGTGTTGGCGCGTGGCCGCGACGAGGCCGGCGATGTGCGCCTCCTGCTCGATCACGTGGCCGGTGTCGTAGCTGCGCGCGTGGCGCGCGAGCTCCTCGGTGCCGGTGATCACGCGCACGGTGGTCGGACTCGCGAGGAGCGTCACGGGGCGCCGCACGTGCGTGTGGGGAATCGAGTAGCTGTTGCGGTCGAAGCGCACGTAGGGCGTTTTCCCGGACACCACCGCGCGCATCACCTCGGTCTCGAAGGGATGCGCCGGCAGCGGCAGCAGGCGCGGCTGCTCCTCGGCGAGGACCTCGGCCACGGTCCGATCGCGTTGCTCGGGATGCGGCCGCTGATGCGCCATCTCGTCGCGCCAGCGCCGAAATTGGGCGTTCAGATCGTCGACGTCGACAAACGTCCGCGCCGCAAAGAAGGCATGGCGCAGGTATTGAATTTGGCGCTCGATCTTGCCCTTCTCGTTGGCGCGGCCGGGCGTACAGGGCCGCGGCGCAAAGTGATAGTGGCCCGCGAGCTCGAGCAGCCGCGGATGAAAGCGAATCGCGGTGCCCGCGCGTTCGAGGACGGCGCTGCGTAAATTATCGTAGACCAGCGTCCGTGGAACGCCCGGCCACGTCTGGAACGCCTCGACATGGCCGCGCAGAAAGCTCTCCAGCGTCTGATCGACGGTGAAGAGGGCGAAGACGGCGCGCGAGTACGAGAGCACCATCACAAACCCGGACAGGGAGCGCACGCCGCGACCGATCCGGATCGATCCAAACGCGCCCCAATCGACCTGGCCTTCTTCACCTGCCAGCGTGACCAGCCGGCGATAGACCGTCGCCGTCACCGCTGGACGCATCAGACGGACGGCGCGCCGCAGCTGCACCACCGAGCCCGAGTACCCGCGCCCCTTCACCATCTCGAACAGGCGCGTGGCGCGCAGGCGTGGATATTGCGCGAGCGTGTCGCGCACGAAGGGCAGGTAGGGATCGAGCAGGGTCGCGCGGCACGTGCCACGCCGCACGCCCTGCGTATCGTGCACGATGGCCGCCCGGACGGCGTCATGGTGGACGCCGAGGGCCGCGGCGATGGTACCGACTTTCCAGTGCTCGCCGTAATACAACCGGCGAATCTCGGCGTGCTGCTCGGGCGTGATCATGTCGCGTCTCCGGGGACACGCGACGAATCCGCCAGGGCGGTGGAAAGAGCCAGGCGCTTTCCCGGCCACAGACCATGCAACGCAACGCACCCGCCAGGGGCGCGGTCGGCACCGAATCCGTCGTCGTGTCCACCGGCAGTGTGGCGAGGGCGGCGGCGCGCGGGGAAGTCTGATCCCTCACGCGGGCGCGGTACGCCCGCTGGTGATCGCGATGATCGAGGCGACCTTCGGGACTGCGGCGGTGGCGTTGCCGGGCGGCGCGGACGGATGCACGGCGGGCGGCCGCGCGGCACCCTGATGAGCAATACGCTTGCCCGCGATCACACGAGACGCAGATCGCGAACAGTCGATTGCAGCGTCGACAGATTTTCTGACGAAGCGGCGTGTCCACGACGTCGGAGCGGCAGCGCGCTTCGACTGGACACGGCGCGTAAACCGTGGCACAACAGAGACGACCGGCTCGGTCCGTCGGAGCATCGAGGCGGTCATCGAGGGCCTGGAGCTTTCACCTCCAGGCCTTCACCTCAATCCGCCGCAAGCCCGTCAGCCTACAGCAATCCAGAGACGTCGAGGGGGCGCTCGGCGGCAGCTGCCCTCCGCGCGTCGGTGTGATCCCGACCGCCGCCGAGCGCCTGCACGGCTCTTCGATGACCGCCCAATTCAGGTGAGGCTCAGACCGAGAGTGATATCGACGTGAGTTCAGATTTACGCGGTTTCAGGTGAGCGCTGACACGCAGACCGGCACAAAAACCGGCACAGCGCTGTTGTGGCCCTGTCAGACTCCCGCGCCGGTCCGTTCAGCACTGCCCGGCGTGCCTGCAGGGTCAACGCGCTCTGCGCCATTCTGATCGGGAACGATTGGTTGACCATGACGCAAATCACCGAGGCCATCTATACGCACGGCGTTCTCAAGCCAACCGGTGAGTTGGATCTCCGGGAGGACCAGCGAATGCGGGTCATCGTCGAACCGCCCGACGAGCAGCGGGAGGACCGCTCCGCCGCGCTGACACGCGCCAGTCGCGTTCGCGTTTGGCTTCGCTGTCACCTTCATCTGGTTCCGGCGACGACACCAACGACTGGTCGCGTAAACAGCCATGCGCTATCGGAGGCAATGGTCGGCTGGAGCCGATCCCTGGCAGGATTCGTCGGATCCCGGATACCGGAGTTGTAGCACGCCGCGTACAGCCGCGTCCTATCAGCGGACAGTGCCAAACTTCCGCCATGTGCGGCTGTCAGGGTCGACACGCGGAATCGGAAGCGATGCTGCGCGACGCAGTCAGCGGCCTGCGCGAATCGGCCGGGCCAGTACATCCGAGCACGTTGGGCGCGCTCGAATCGCTCGGCTTTGCCTGCCTGCGCCAGCGCAAGTACGTCGACGCCGAGCCCGTGCTACGCGAAGCGCTGGCTGGACGCGAGCAGACGATGCCGAAGTCATGGCGCCGTTTCGATGCTCAAAGCTTGCTCGGCGGCAGCCTCGCGGGCCAGCGCCGGTTCGGCGAGGCCGAGCCGCTGGTCGTCGGCGGCTACGAGGGGATGCGGCAGCAGGCCGGATCGATACCCGCCTACTTCCGCGAAGAACTCACCAACGCCGGCCACCGCGTGATCGTTCTGTACGCCGCGTGGGGCAAACCCGCCCAGGCGACGGAGTGGCGGAAGAAGGTGGCCGTACCGTAGGTGTTGACACGGCGTCTCCACCGGCAGTCGAACGGGTCTGGTAGATTGCGCCTGTGGAACTGCGAAATCGTACCGCCATCGTGACGGGATCGGGCGGCACCGGCTGTGGGCGTGCGATTGCCGTGCGTCTCGCGAGCCTTAGCGCGTCCGTGGTGGTGAGCGACATTGACGACGCGGGCGGAGAGGAGACGGTCCGTCTGATCAGGAACTCGGGCGGCCGGGCCACGTTCCTCCATGCCGACGTATGCGACGAGCAGCAAGTCCGCCAGCTCGTCGTCGTCGCGGAAGAGACGTTCGGCGATGTCGGCGTGCTCGTCAACAATGCCTCAGGTCCATTTCGCCAGGGATTCGAGATGGACCATTGGGCGAACACGGCGCAGACGGAGTTCATCGGTACGCTCCACGCGACGCGGTATGCGGTCGAGGCCATGCGCCGCCATGGCGGAGGCGCGATCGTCAACATCGCGTCGATTTCCGCTCTCTGGCACGGTCGCAAAACGGAGGGAGGAGCGCCCGTCTACGATGCCGCAAAGGCCGGCTTGCTTCGGCTGACGACCGGCTTGGCCGGTTTCGCCAGCGCGGATAATATTCGTGTGAACTGCCTGGCGCCTGGCTGGATTGCCACGGACGGTCCGCGCCAGGTACTGGGAGTCGTTGTCGCCGGAAGAGCGCCGCCGACAGGGCATACCGGCGCGGCTGTTGACGACGGCCGAGATCGCCAGCGCGGTGATTCGTCTCGCGACGGACGACACGCTTTTCGGCCGGGTGCTCCTGTGGTGGTCCGACGACGCGCCTCGCCTGATCGAGTGGGGCGACCGCGGCTATCGTGACGCGCAGACTGTCGCATTGCGCGATTGAGCGGACCGCGCAGTTCTGCGCCCCAGTCACCACACGACCTTGAGGCCTTCGTACGCGAGAAAGGCTTCATCAGGTGTCACGACGGCGATGTCTTCCGCGAGGGCCTGGGCGATGATCTGGCGATCGAACGGATCGGCATGATGCGTGGGCAGATCGAACAGGCGGAAGGCGTGCTCTGCCGAGTACCGGCAAGACCCGCAACCGTAGGTCGGCGACGCCTGCCGTCGCGTCGGCCTTGCTGAACGCGAGTTTCCCTCGGGTCTGTTTGACGGCGATCTCGGTCAGGGAAACGACGCTGATCTCGCGCACCGCGGTGCGCCTTCGAAGCGCAGAGATCGCAGCACGGGACAGGCGTTCTGGAGTGCTGACGGCCCAGATGAACGTCACCGTATCCAGGATCAGCCGCATGCGTCAGCGGCCATCGACGAGGGCATCGACCTCTTCGGCTTTCATTGGCTTCCACCAGTCGGGGTCGGGGGCTGTCACCTTGTCCTTCAACGTCCCGAACTTCGGCCTCTCGGGGTCGGCCTTCGTCGTCCGGACGATGTCGACCACGGCCGTCCCGTGCCGATGGATCGTCACGGACTCGCCGCGTTCGACCGCCTTGATCAGCTTGGGAAGCGCATTCTTGGCTTCGGCTACGCTCACTTTCATATATGACAATTATAGCCACAAGAGATGGCTATAGCAAAAGGCCGCGACAGGCCGCTGACACCAAAGCTGCGCGCCGCGCTCGTCGCGCACGCACCGGAAGGGCTACATCTTCGGCCAGGGCAGGGAAGCAAGCCCCCGCGCCAGGAGGCAGTTCTTCATGGCCTACGCACCAGACGAGGACCCGCTTTGGGTGGTGGGAATCTTTCACGGACGCAGAAATCCGCGACTGATGGCTGCGATCCTTCGGGACCGGCTGTAGATCGCGAATCCGCAAGCGACGTGGGTTCTTGCAGTGGGTGGCGTCCCCAACGCATGCCGCCAAGACGGGCGATACCACGCTTTGAGGATCTTCATGAACCTGTTCACTTCTCCGGGTTGTTCATGTGGCCCGCGCTCTCGGAGTGTCCGAGGTGTGCGCAGTCTCGCTGCTGTTCTGGCGTCATCGGGGTCGGCGTTTCACCAGCCGGCACGGAATTGCATCGCATCGTCTCCTCGAAGCCCGGCGCCGAGAAGACAAACGTCAACGCGAGGGGAGATTCGACAAAGGTTGCACGACGAAATTCTCAGGAATTGCGGCCTGATCGGCCTCAAGCAGCTAACACCGCCGCCGGCAGCTCCTGCACTATGTCGGCCTTGCGCACCACGGCGCATGCGCCGAACTCGAAGGCGGACAAGGTGACATCTCCGTCAAGGTGCTCGCTCACGATGACGACGCTGACGGCTGGGTGGATTTGCCGAATGTATCGACAGGCGTCGAGGCCGTTCATCCGAGGCATGAAGATGTCCGTAACGACGACATCCGGCACCAACTCGCCAACTCGCCGGAGAAGTTCCTCACCGTCGACGGCAGTCGAAACAACATCGCAATGCGGTTCCAAAATGCGGATCAGCGCGGCCATGACGCCTGCGTGATCGTCGGCAATGATGATGCGCCGGCGTGAGTGCACTCCTTCGTCCCCCCGACAATTCCGCCGACTATACGGATCGCGAAGTGCCGCCGCAAGCGCTTGTCGCTGCAAGGTTGGCGTGCTCGTATGAAAGTCATACAAAGGCCGCACACGTGTGCGGGTTTACAATGGCAGCCGGCGGCGGGGCAGGCGTCATGACCTTGCCCTCACGGCCGGTCCTCCGCCCGGCCTACCGCCGATCTTGCCCACCTGCGGAGACTGGTGCAGTGTTCACGTCGCCCGAAGGCTCTTCGGCGAAGGGGTTCAGCGGGTTCTGAAGTTCGCGATCAGATGGACGGATACCGCGCGTTGCCCCGGCAGGCGGGACACCGGCCGGAGGAACGTAACATCCGACGCAGCCCCTTGTTCCAAAGTTCGTGCTGTCTCCCAACTCCGACCAGCGATACAGGTCAAGCGCATAAACGCAGAACCAGCGCTCGTTGTCAGCTGATACCCACACGCACTCGTACGTGCACTTTCCATTTCGACAGATGGCCCGATCGATGTTCCCGAGCGCGCGGTTTTCATAAATGGTCTTCACGAACTCCGGCACGACTTTTGGAACTTCTTTTACCTGGCCTGTGTGCTGGTCAGCCTCGGCCAAAGGCGGAAGTGTCATGAAGGAGGCATCGAGTGACAGAGCCTCACGATAGAGCGCCGCGTGGAATCCCCTGACCCAGCGCCGAATGATGTCCCTCAGATCAAACCCGCCAGCGGCGACCAACACCCAGCCTGGTAGCCCAGAAGCGAGAACGTCTGGACCGCGTCGAGGATGCGTACATCCACGAAAAGACGATTGATCTACCGCGGCATCTCGCCGTTCCGGCTCAGCGTCAGCGATTTAGGTACAGACCGCGACATCACTGCCTATCACGCTAAATCACGCTGAGAACCGCGGAGACCGGCACAAAAACCGGCACAGCGCGTTGTGGCCCTGCAGACTCCCGGCCCGTCCGTTCAGCATTGGCCGGCGTGGGTGCAGGGTCAACGCGCTCTGCGCTATTCTGATCGAGGAACGATTGGTTGACCATGACGCAAATCACCGAGGCCATCACAGGCACGGCGTCCTCCAGCCAACCGGTGAACTGCACCTCCGCGAGGACCAGCGGGTGCGGGTCATCGTCGAACCGCTCGACGAGCAGCGCGAGGAGCGCTCCGCGGCGTTGGCACGGCTGAAGGCTGGCATCGCCAGCATGCAGTTCTTCTCGGACACCCGGCCGGTCTCGCGAGCTGAGTTGCATGATCGCCCTGATACCCCCTTCCTCATCTATGGACACGATCGGTCGAGTCCGGAAGAGCGGAAGCAGGCGGCTGAGTCCATCGATCGCGCGTCAGACCGCGTTGCGCGCCTGCGGTGAGTCCTGATACCTGTAGACTCGCGCCAGAATGGATTTCGAATGGGATCCCGACAAGGACGCTGAGAACCAGCACAAGCACGGCTCGCATTCGACGAAGCATCGGTGTTGCTGCGTCTGACGTGTTCCGCGAAGCGCGTGCTCGACTCTGCTCTCGAGGGAAGGAGCCGTAATGGCATCGCTCGGTTGGTCCAATGCTCTGCGGTTGAGAGTGTTCCCGGCAAGGTCAGTGGTGCCTGGGTCTTCAAGGGGACGCGAACGCCGGTTGCGACGATCTTCGAAAACCTCGAAGACGGCATGACGATCGACGAGGTGCTGGAACAGTTTCCCGTCACGCGCAAGCAAGTGAAGGCGGTGCTGGAATTTGCCGCGCGCATCGCTTGCCGGTCGCTGCCGAAAGCCGTACAGTAGCGGCATGGACGTGCACGTCACTCCGGAAACGGCCAAAAGACTGCAGGATCTCGCGACGACTAGCGGACGTGCCGCTGAGGATATCGTAGAGGATGCCCTTGCCGGGTACCTTGAGGAGGTGTCATCAGTCCGCATGACGCTCGACAGCCGCTACGATGATCTCAAGAGCGGTCAGGTGACACCGATCGATGGCGAGGAGGCCTTCAGGAAACTGCGCGAAAAGAGCGAGCGCCGGCGATCGGGCGGATGAGCGGCTACGCTTTCCATCCCGCTGCGTTCGCGGATCTCGACGAGATTTGGGAGTACATCGCGCAAGATAATATCGACGCCGCTGACCGGGTATTCGTCGACATCCATACAGTCCTCCGCACACTGGCGGTCTCGCCGCACATCGGACACCGACGCCCCGATTTGACAGCCCGCCCATTGCGATTCCACGTTGCGCGCGACCAGTTCCTCGTGGCCTACGCACCAGACGAGAAGCCGCTTTGGGTGGTGGGGATCTTTCACGGACGCAGAAATCCGCGACTGATGGCTGCGATCCTTCGGGACCGGCTGTAGATCGCGAATCCGCCAGGCGACGTGGTTCTTGCGGTGGATGGCGTCCCCACCCGGCTCGGTTCACAAGGGTGCACCCATTACGAACTGGCGTCCCCAGGGGGAACTCCGACTCTGTATAGGGTACGCGTCCGCTTGCCCTGGGCAGCCTGACTCCTGGCCTTCAGTGGGAGCCAGCCGCCCGCTCAGGCTAGCTCAGGACCGGCGGCAGGGATCTGACCCAGGGGGAAGTAGCCCCTTTAGTTCTGGCTCATCCTGGAGGCTGATTACTCAGATCTTTTACAAAAGTCTATGGGTTCAATCTGGGGAGTCTGTGCTTTAATACCTAATTAGCACCTTGGGCTGGGTTCGGTAAGCACAGAAGAAGCATCCCAAGGCTGCCCCTGCAATAGCGGGGACTTAAGAGACCGCCGACAACGAATACGGCTGCCCATTGATGGCGAACCATCACTTGGCAGCTGTTCTTGTTTTCGGAGGTTGCATGAAGCCCGCCGCGCCACGCCGACAGCTCAATCCGTTCTTACTTAAGGCGGTCCTTCAGTCGAAGGAAAGCCAGGACCTGCTACGTCGTACAGCGGGATGGCCCAATTATCCCGCCTACTTCGTGGTGATTCGCTCATCCACCATCATTGCAACTGACTTGACTGTCGCACGGCTGGAAAAGCTCGCAGAACTTGTCTCTTTTCCACGCGATCAGATCTTCTTCGATGAGGCTCCTGCAATGCGAGCAGACAGGTTGCAGGCGCGATGAAAGTGCGACTGATCCTCCATCCTCTTTTCGTTACGACGATCCGGCATGCCTGGGAGCAGCGTCGAACCCAGTCGTGGTTCGCAGGTACGCTCTACTGGGAAACAGACTCCGGCCGGATCCCCTATTGCCCGCCCCTGCGTGATCATCGACGGATCAAAAAGCTGGCTGCCACGCTTCAGTACGACGGGCCGATCTTTGTTCAGGTGTCCAAGTGAACCGCCCTTACGAGCGCTTCACCATCCAGGACCACGTCACCCTGGGCAACCAGCTGAAAGCTGCCTGGCAGGCGCAGGGCCAGGTGCTGAGGGCCTTCCCCAAGAACAGCCGCGCATCACAGGTGGCTCGACGCCTGGAACGATCCCTGAGCGTACTGAAGTCCGCTCTTGATGATGAGATCTGCCGCCTGGTGAAGCAAGAGCAAGACCCGCGACACATGGCAACAAAGGTCTACTACGGTGCTCCATTCATCGAGCAGCTTCCTGAAGGACAAGACCCGCAGGATGCATTCGCGCGGTGGAGCATCCAGAAGTGACTGCTCCGATCTACATCCCGCTCAAGGCTGGCACCAAGAAGCCGCCGTTGGTCACTGGATGGACCACTGATCCGCCGCCGACGATGGTCATTGCCCCTGAGAACAACCAGGCCCTGCGCCTGGATAGCCCCAGGGTTGATGTTGATCTGGATTGCCCTGAGGCACGCGCAGCCGCTGAGGTCTTCTTACTGAAGACTGGCCTCAAGCATGGCCGCCCCTCTGTGGGCGTCACACACCACTGGTATGTGTCAGAGGATGCTGTCTATGAGGCCTTCTTCGACGTGGTGAAGGTGAAGGACGAGGATGGGGACGGAAAAGATAAGTGACCAGACCCTGGTTGAAATCCGCACTGATCGCACCCATTACACCGTCATCCCGCCCAGCTGTGTGCCCGTCAATGGCAATGGCACCCTGGAACAGCTGCAGTGGTTACCCAAGGGTGAACCACTGCAATGTGATTTTGTTCTCCTGCGCAGCACTGTGCTGCATGTTGCAATCACAGCACTGCTAGTCAGGCACTTCGTTCCTGATGGTGAGCGGTGGAAGTTCTATGAGGCTCTGGCTGGCTTCCTCCTGAGCCTGGACCTGTCCGAGATCATCGTTGCCAAGATCCTCGAAGAGGCGTCCCGCCAGGTGAAGGATACCGACACCAGCCCCAGGCCAGGTGAGTGGGTGAGGCGTACGGCGGCGCGGCTTGAGAAAGATCGAAAGTGTTCCGCGGCTCCAACTGTCGCCAAGATGATCGGTGAGCATGGGCCTGCAGTTGTGGCGCGCATCCGAGAGTGGTGTCGCGGTGCTGATGCAGATGCTGCTGACCGCATTGTGATCGCAGGGGGCAAGCTCACTGACATCGTAGAGCAGGCACAGGCTGCACTGTTGAAGACCACGCCGATCTATCAGCGTGGTGGCGTACTGACACGCGCAATCAAACTCGACACTGCCACTGGAGATGCACGAGATGTCCGCCGTGAGGCGGGGTCAACCATGCTCATTGGTGTGAAGGAGCCATGGCTGATCGAGCAGATGGCCCGCGTGCAGCAGTGGGTGAGGCACACCGCAGAGACCGCTCGGAAAGAGGAGCACTACACCCCTGTAGATCCTCCTGCGATCTATGCACGCACGTTGCTTGGGCGTGCTGAGTGGCCGTTTCCAGTGCTGCGCGGTGTGGTCACTGCACCAACCCTTGCGCGTGATGGGCGAATCATTGAACGGCCAGGCTACGACCCAGCCAGTGGGTTGCTGGTGGATTGTGCTGCAGGCAGCTTTCCAGCAGTCGTCAGCCATCCCACAAGAGAAGACGCTGAGGATGCCCTGGCACTCTTGCAACATCCTCTGCGCTCATTTCCCTTCGTGGATGCTGCCGCCAAGTCAGTGGCCCTGTCAGCACTGCTCACTGCCTTGGTGCGCGTCAACTTGCGCACCGCTCCCCTGCATGGCTTCGACGCACCAACCGCTGGCACAGGCAAGTCATTGCTGGCTGAGATGGCGGGGCTGCTGGCCATGGGCTTTCGACCGCCTGCACTCTCTCAGGGGAAGACTGCTGAGGAGGATGAGAAGCGCCTGGCCACAGTGCTGTTTGCTGGCGACCCTGTGATCCACATCGACAACTGTGAACAGCCCATTGCTGGTGACTTCCTCTGTTCAATGCTGACGCAGGAGGTTGTGCAGGCCCGCATCCTCGGACTTAGTGAACGACGCGTGCTGCCATCAACCGCCCTGGTGATCGCGAGTGGCAACAACCTGACATTCGCTGGTGATACCTCACGCCGAGCAGTGGTCTGTCGGCTTGATGCAAAGGTGGAGAGGCCAGATACACGCACGTTTGATTTCGACTGTCACGCTGAAGTGCTGGCAGCACGTCCTGAGTTGGTGATTGCAGGGCTGACGATCTTGCGTGCCTATCACATTGCTGGTCGCCCTCAGAAGCTCACGCCCATGGGTTCGTTCTCTGACTGGGAGTGGATACGTGGTGCCTTGGTGTGGCTCCACTGTGCTGACCCTGCAGACACCAGGAGCACCATCCTGGATAACGACACAGAGCGGGAAGAACTGATTGACGTTATGGATCTCTGGCTGCGTGCGCGTGGCACAACCGCCACTAGCGTTGCAGGCATCAATGCAGCAGCAGAAGCATCACCGAAAGAACACGAACCGCTTCCGCTGGCAGACATCACGCTGCGCAACAAGCTGATCGAAGTTGCATGCAAGGGGAAGTGGAGCGCCAAGAGCGTGGGTTGGTGGTTGCGTGGGCACAAGGACCGCGTGATTGCAGGGCGCTGCTTCCGCAGTGGGCAACACAAGGGCAGGAGTGGGCAGGAGTGGCACCTGGAGGTGGAGGAGGGTGCAGGGCTGAAGATGGCCAGGCAGGAGCTGCTCCTGGACCAGGGGGGGACCGAGCTGTGACTTTCTCACCTTTTGTGACTTTGTTTCAGGGCAAGGGTGGAGGGGTTGTATTCCTGTATTCATCTGCTGCCGCCCTGGGCTGGGAACAAGTCACAAAAGGCGGAAAGTCACACGGCCAGCACCCCTGGGAAGCCGGACGCCCTGGCCCAGCTGCCTGGAGCGCGAACTCAGTGCCATGGAACTGGCTGTCACTCTCAAAGGCCAGAGGCCAGAGCTGGCGCGCCACTGGGCTATACACCCTGGCGTCGTGCAAATCCCCTCGGAGATTTGCTTACAAGATGGAGGTATCGCGTGACAGACAGTAAGCAGGCCTTCTGCACAGGGTGCAAGGGCATGGTGCCCACGCATGGTCGAGGGCAATGCGTCGTCTGTGGTAGGGCAACGCTCGGCAGCAGACTCGGAGCCACGCGCCCGATCAATCCACAGCGCGTTGATCGGCTCTACGAGGAAGCCCTTGCAGAGTACAACCCTGCAACCCTGGAACTGAAGGACGCCTGCCGCTACCTGGCTGAAGTCAAGGAGCGCCTGGACAGCGTACGACGTGGCGCACCAGAGCACCAGCGCCTGATGGCCATGTGGACGGACCTCAGCACTCAGTTACGCCAGGCCAGAGGCACCACGCCCAGGGCAAGTGACGCGAGCTACGACGCCCTGAGCGATGAGCAGCTCGTTGAGAGACTCGAAGAGACAGCCCTGGCGGCTCGTGCCAGTCTGACCCTGAAGCAGCAGCACGCGAGCATCGCCCCTGCACCAGAGCACACAGCAGAAGCAGCAGCCATTGCACCAGCCCCTGAGCCAGCCCCACCTGCGCTCTGTGAGCACTGCCGCAAGCCTGAGACCGCCTGCAAGGAGATGCAGGCTGAGCGCCTGGAGATCTGGAGAGCCATCCACAGCATGCACCCAGAGGAAGTTGAGCGGCGTAACCAGGAGGCCACTGCCACGATGTTCCGCACGATGGCTCATGGCAGCGGGATCACACGATGGTAGACCGCACCGCCATCCTGGCCGCACTGCAGGCCACTGAGCGCATCAAGCATGAGCGTACTGAAGTCTGGCGTGCGCTCCTTGACCTGGAAGGCAAGGTCGTGAAGCGCATCTATCGAGGCATCGCAGCCATAGGAGCACAACCCAATGATCACCTGGATCGTTTCACCACCTAAGAGGAGACAACAATGGCCATCGCCCCACGCAAGCTCAAAGACGGCAGCATCTGCTGCAGCAGGGCAGACACGCTCTGCCCCAAGTGCCAAGCGCACTTCGCCACGCAGGAGAAAGAAATGACCACACTCGAAGCACACGACCAGATCCCGGATCCTTACGCCCAAGCCCTGAAAGATCGCAAGCCCACGCAGAGAGACGTGGCAGACACGCTCACCCCTGGCATGTTGGGATACGACCCCTATGGTGCTGCCCCCAATGGATATGACCTGGATTTAGCTCGTCGCATCATCAACCAGAAGGAGAGCAAGTGACCACCGCCACTGCACCTACCATTGAAGCAGCCCTGGCTGATATCGAAGCCCAGCTCACCACCCTCGGTGACATTGGCAATGTCCTGCAAACAGGCAACGCGATGGAGGCCTACTTTGCCAAGAGGTCAGCGCTCTGGAACCGCAGGCAGACCATTCAGGCCTCTACCCAGACCCTGGCCCAAGTGGAGCCAAAGATCACGCCTGAGGAGAAGTGGGAGGCCAGTCTCGTCAAGGTGCTGGAGCAGCTGACCGCTGAATTCAATGTCCTGCCGCCCAAGATCAAGACCGAGACGGACCTGCATACCATGGTGAACCTGCGCACCAGCATTCGCATCGTGAATGAGGGGAAGCAGTGCGAGGGTATCTGGACCAGGGAACTGGAAACGCTCAGGCTGGGTCAGCTCCTGATCGAAGCGGGGTATACCCAGGCCCCGCCTGTGAAGAACACCAACGCGGCATTCGGTCCGATCGAATGGTATGGCTCCCTGGCTGACGTGCGCGAGCGTTTGAAGGAGCTGCGTGCCACGCGTGATCAGGCCCAGCGCGATCTGGATAGAGCACTGGCGGAATGACATGTCCAGGCGCAGCAGATGGAATCACCCGATCACGGATCGTGTCTACTCACCCAAGATCCACCGCCAGTGTGATGGGAAGGTGGCGCATCCGAGTAAGAAGGTTGCTGAAGGGAAGGCCCGCACCCTGGGTCCTGAGATGAACGCGTATCAGTGCAGGGGCTGCAAGAAGTGGCACATCGGACATTCCAGGCCCTGGCGGCCTAGACCGTAGGCGAGGATACTCCACAGCATGTCGATGGGGTGATCGGCGTGTGCTCTGGCTGGTAACGGTCCAGGGCAAGTCTGCAGCTGGCCTCGCCGCACGCGATTTGATCCCCGCGTGGCCTCAACACCAGCAATCGCAGATGAAGACCCTCGGGGTGCAGGCGGTCTCCCGTGTCAGCTCTCTCGTCGCGTTAGTTGGCGCGGCGGGAAGCAACCACCAACCCCGCTGTCCTGGATATCTCAGGGCCGCGGGGTTCTTTCTCGGAGCAGCAGCATCGACCGACTTCACTTCACAAGGAACATATACGTGAAAAAGATCATTTGGGCACTCTTCGCCCTGCTGCTGCTCTCTGCTCCCGCCCATGCCCAGGGCAACGTCGATGCTGAGAAGCTCTACCTCTGGACTGCTGGTGTGCAACGCGACAACCTGTCTACAGGTTCAGGGGCACCCAGCGGCGGCACCACAGGGGATATCTACCTGGACTATGCCACTGGGGAGCTGTATACCAAGCGCTCCTCAGGCTCCTGGACCCTCGTACCCAGGCTGGAGGATGCCAACACCTACACCGCATCCCAGGCCTTCACCAGCGGGTTCACAGGGACCACAGGATCCCTCAGCTCCACCTTGCATGTGGGTGGGAACTTCGATGTGGCCACGAGTAAGTTCACCGTCACTGCTGCCTCAGGGAACACGAGTGTAGCAGGCACCCTCGGAGTCACTGGAGCAGCTGTGCTGTCCAGTACCCTGGATGTCACAAGCACCATTGTGCCGCATGCCCACTATCTTCCGAACCTGAACTTCACCTCTGATGTCGGATCCCTGACAGACAAGATTCGCTCGTTGTATGTAGGAGAGTTGCAGGCAGAAACATTAGTTGCTCAGCAGGTCATTGCTACGATTGGAGGCCGAGTGCTTGTGGCTCCAACCAATGTGTTGACTGCAGACCTCACAAATGTGGCGACGAGCATCACGGTGAAGTACAACAACTTCAACAACGGCGATCGCGTCTACATGGAGTCTGCTCCTGGCGGTACGCCACAAGTAGAATTTATGGCAGTGACCTCTGGTGCAGGCGGTAGTGCGGGTGCCTACACCTACTCAGTGACCAGGAACCTGGACGGCTCTGGTGCTAATGCCTGGATCTCAGGAGATGCCCTCCTGGACACAGGGACCACTGGGAATGGCTTCATTGATCTGTATTCCACTGCAGGCGTGCTCTCTGGCTCAGGTCCCACCATCGTGGGGAATGTCAGGACCGGCACGACCTATAACCAGATCGCCCCCAGGTGGGCCATCGGGAACTTGAACGGCCTCTATAGCTACAGCGGGGACATCTATGGTGTGGCCATGGGGGATGCCAGCAACACGAACGTCACCCTGGATGCCACGAATGGCTTTCGCATCCGCTCAGGCACCACGAACAAGCTGGTGGCGGACACCTCTGGCAATCTCTCACTCACTGGGGATCTGACCATGAGCACTAGCGGGGTGTTCCACTCCAATGGTGCCAGCGCCTTCGGGACTGGCACTGGTTGGTGGTTGGACTACAACGGCGGCACTCCGAGGTTCAGAGTAGGCAATCCAGCTGGAAACAACATCTCCTGGGATGGGACGAACCTCTCCATGGCGAGTGCCAACCTCACCATTGACAGCAGTGGCGTCCGCCTCAATGCCTTTTCGGGAGGGTCTGCACTCACGCGGTATAGCTGGAACTACACGAATGGCACGGGGTATCTCGAAGGCTACGACGACGGGATCGGCCAGGGCATCAACATCGTGGCGGACCGTGGCGCTGGGAGCCGCGTTACGACTATAGATATTCAGGCGTCCGCCGCAGGCCATCTCGCGCAGGCGTTGTTCGATGGCGCCTCTGGATCTGTGTCGCTCAATAACGATGTCACGGTGGGCAACAATCTCACCGTGGATGGCGGGAGCACCTCACTCGCCGGAACATTATTTATGGGCGCCTCAAATGCAGGGGTAGAGATCGGCAGTACGTCAGGCGCGAATACACCATTTATTGACTTCCACTCCGCAGGCACCTCTGCAGACTATGACACGCGCATCATCGCGTCAGGAGGCAGTGGTGGCGGCACGGTTGGACAAGGCTTGTTGAGCATGCTGGGTGGAGTGGCGATTGGTGCAGCTACAGGGGGCACAGGGGGCTGGATGGGCGTTGGTACCCTCAATGTTGCCACTGGTGTCTATCTGAATGGCACTGCCTACACCAACCCTGACTTCGTGCTGGAGAAATGGGCCACTGGTCAGATTGATCGCTTTGCTCCCAACGTCAAGAAAATGGGCATTACCTACGAAGGCCTTCGGCCCCTCTCAGAGGTAGAAGCCTTCGCACGCAGCCACTATGAGTTGCCAATGATGGCTCAGAGGCCTGATCGTGATGTGTTCCTAGGCGGAGAGCTGTTGATGGGCACTGTGGAAGAGTCTTACCTCTATCTGTTCCAGCATGACAAGCGGATCACTCAGCTCGAAGCCCAGATCACCGTCCTGGCGGCGGAAGGGGCCGCGACGAAGGCCCGCCTCGACACGATTCTGCACAAGGATAAGTAGTAGTTGCGTACCAGTTCGGATTCTGATACGCTCGTTCCGTCCGCTGGGTTGGTGCCCCGAAAAAAATGGGGGCCGCCATGCAATGCTAAAGCAGCGGGCGACTTGATCTGAGTGTCCATTGCAGGCGCCGATCCCGTAACTGGGGTTGGCGCCTTTTTCATTTTGGCGTCGGCCTCCACAACCGTGGCAGGAGACGCGAGATGAAACCACAGGACAGCCGGAAGATCGACATGACGCCCCTTCAGATTGGGTTCGTAAGGAACATCCTCAAAGAGGCGCGGCGCTCGATGCTGCACCAGATGTGTGATGAGCGGTGGCGGCGGTCGGAGCTTCTCAAGGTGCAGCAGCAGCTGAAGAGGGGCGCAAAATGAAGCCTCAGATCGGGCCCACACGCGCCTACCTCACTGAGCAGCTGAAGGAGGCTGAGGCTGACCTGGTGCAGATCAAGACCGAGGGTCTGGACAGGTTTGGGCTGACACCTGAGGTCTGGGAGGCAGCCCTGGAAGAGAAGCAGGCGGAAGTGACCTACCTGCGGGCCAAGCTGCTGCAGCTGAAGGCCGCTGTATAATGAAGACGGACCCATCGCATGCTTGCGGCACGCGGTGGGTCCTGACCCATTCACTCGGTATCAGCGAGCAAAGTGGGCTGCCCTCATCATACGTGGGCGCCCTCCTAGCTGCAGGAAGGTGTCCATGATCGCCGCCATCTACGCCAGGAAGTCCACCCAACAAACTGACGTGGCCGAGGAGGCCAAGTCCGTCACCAGACAGGTTGATGGAGCCAAGGCCTTCATCACCATGAAGGGCTGGACACTCGATGACCATCACATCTACCAGGATGATGGTGTGAGCGGTGCCCTGTTTGCCAACCGTGCAGAATTCCAACGCATGATGCGTGATGCAGCTGCAGGGGCATTCCAGGCTGTGGTGTTCTACGACCTGGACCGCTTCGGGCGCAATGCCCGCCAGACCATGCTGGCCCTCAACACCCTGGCTGACCTGGGCGTCACCATCTGGGACTACAGCACTGGCCAGGCTGTGGATCTGGACACCTTCGAAGGCGAGATGATGACCTTCATGAAGGCCAGGTTCGCGCAGCAGTATCGCGACCAGGTGAGGAAGCACACCCGATCAGCCATGCGCCAGAAGGGCGAGCAGGGCCTGGTCACTGGCGGGAAGTTGTTCGGCTACGACAATCACAAGCTGGGCAAAGGTCAGACTGAGCGCAGGATCAACAACGCCGAAGCAGAAGTGATCCGCATCATCTACGAGCGGTTTGCAGAGGGCGATGGGCTGCGCACCATTGCCCTGGCCTTGAACAACACCAAGGCCCTGTCACCGCGTGCCCAGCAGGGGAGGCCCAGTGGTTGGTCATCGTCGTCAGTGCGCGCAGTGATCACCCGCGAGGTCTACCGTGGCTCAGTGGTGTATGGCAAGAGTGCCAAGGCTTATGGCCGCGAGCTGGGACCACGATCAGGCGGCAGAGAGAAGGGTCAGATCCCCACACCTGAAGACACCTGGTTTCGATCAGAGCAGTGGGCAGACCGTCTGCGGATTGTGGATGCAGACCTGGCAGGGCGTGTGGATGCCAGGCGGGATCACTGGAAGCAGAAGGCCAGGAGCAAGCATGCCCCGCAGCAGGCCTTTGGGAAGTATCTCCTGTCAGGTGGGCTGCTGATCTGCAAGACCTGTGGTGGGCACTTTGAGGCCTTCAAGAGCCCCTGGAAGCAGGACGGGGTCTACGTGTGTGCCACGCGCCGGCGTAAACCTGGTGTCTGCACGAACACCTTCACCACTCCGATCAGTGTGGCTGATGAAGCGGTCCTGGACCTGGTGGAGCAGGAGGCCCTGGGCACCAAGTTCATCGAAGAGCTGCTGGCCCTGGTGGACAAGGGGGATGCCGATGCCATGGAAGGCCTGGCAGCTGAGCGCAGCAGGCTCCAGGTGGAAGTGGACAGGCTGGTCGGATCCATTGCTGCGGGTGTGCCTGCTGATGCAGTGGCCCCACTGATCCGCGATCACCATGCCGCCATAGCCAAGCTGGATGTACGACTGAGGGCACCACGCCCAGCCCAGCCTAAGGTCAAAGAGCTGCGTGCAGCCCTGGAGCATCGTGCTGCCACATGGAGAGAGACACTGCGCGCGGAACCACGCGTAGCCAGGATGCTGCTACGCCGCTTGATCGGGCCTCTGGAGATGTGGGACCCGGCCGTGCCCTGCGAGGAATGGACGGAGTGGGAAGCCTCCCTGACTCCTGCACTCCTGGAGGGCCTGGCCCCTATACAGGGTGTGGCGTCCCCAGCGGGATTCGAACCCGCGTTTTAGCCTTGAAAGGGCCACGTCCTAGGCCTCTGGACGATGGGGACGTGCGGAGGCGTGCTTCGAACATCCGATCATAGCACGTGGCGCGGCAACCAGTGTCCGTGCTGCGCGTCAGCGTTGCAGCTGGTGTGCGTAGTAGCGCACGCCGTCCGGCCACGCTCCGAGATGATGCTCGAAGCCCACCTTCGTCGACGTCTTTACGTAGTTGCGCGTGCCGGCTTGCGTAATCTCAGGGCCGTTCTCCTCGAGCAGCCGTTCCGGCCTGGCCGCGGGGCGGACGATCGCGATATGCCCGGGCTTGTGCGGATCGGGACTCTCGTAGACGACTGTCACCAAGTAGCCCTGGTTGGCCAGCGTCTGCGCCTCCTTCGGCGTCTTCACGTCCCGCCACCCATTCTGCTGACCGCCGGCGGCATGAAACCAAGCCGCCTGCGCGTTCGCGAGGAGGATCTGGCCGTGCTCCGGCGGACGCAGCATGTAGATGCCGACGCGCTTGCCGACCGCCGCCGCGAACGCGCTGCAATGGGTCGCCTTGCCGGGTCCTTCGTAGTCGGCATCCTTGTCAGGCTGGCCGGTCTCCCAGTTGACGTGCTCGTGCGCGAGCCAGAGCGTCTCGACGTTGGTACTGTCGAGAATCTCGAGCAGCCGCTGACCCGCGGGGGAGATGGGGCCGCAGCAGGACTCCGCGGCCGGTCGTGCCGAGAGGATCCCGGTAGTGACGGTGACGACTGCGGCGACGGCAACGATCGATCGCACGAACACGGCGAGTCTCCTCTACTTCGGTGGGGTGAATGCGAAACGCGCGTCTTCGATCGCCGGATTCGCCTGCGGATCGAAGGTGGTCGTGATGCGGTTGAGGCCCGTGCCGGTCCCTTCGGCCGTGTCCTCGAAGACACGCCGCACCAGCAGGGTCTGCACGTCGATCCAGACGATCATCTTACGCACGTTGACGACGTGCCCCGACTGCCGGTATACGGATTTGCCGACGCCGGTGAGTTTTTGGCACGAGTGGCCGTTGATCGCCTCCGTCCCGGCCGTCGACGCATCGCCGAATTCGGTCAGCGACCCGGTCAGGTCAGCCTGCGAAAAGAGCCAGGGTGAGAGCACCATCAGCGAGTTGAGCGTCGGTTGTCCGCCGGCGACAAACGCGCCGCCGCCTTGCCCTTTTGGATATGTGTCGGCGACGGCGGTCGCCTGCCACCACGTATGAAAGGCCTCGTCGTCGGCCCACACCACGAAGCGATCTGCTTTGTCCTCCTTCACGAAATCGAAGAGAAAATGCCGCGGCGCGTGGAAGAGCGTCCGGAACGTGTGACGCTCGCGGACCACGGCACCGGGCTGTCCGTATTCAGTATCGACAGTGCCCGTGTCCGCGTAGGAACGCAAGGCCGCGTACGCCGCCTGGCTTTTCGTCAGGATGTCTGGTGCTGGCGCAGCTGCCTGGCCGCCGATCTGGGCTACGGCCAGCGCGGAGCAGGCGGCCCCGAGGATTGCGGTGCGAACGGTCATCATTGTTTGACGAGCTCCACGCGCCGGTTCTTGGCACGCCCCTCGATCGTGGCATTGGTATCCTTGGGCTGCGACTTGCCGAGGCCGTCGGTCGAAAGACGCGCGGCAGTGATGCCGTAGCGGCTGACAAGCGCGGCGCGCACGGCGGCTGCACGCCGCCGCGACAGCTCGAGGTTGTAGCCGTCGGTGCCGACTCCGTCGGTATGGCCGTTGACGCCGAGCTTCCAGTCCGGGTGGCGGGTCAGTACGCCGGCGATTTCCTTCAAGGTCGGCTCCGACTCAGGCCGGATCGCGTCGCTGTTGAACGAGAAGTAGATGCTGTAAATGTCGGCGCGCCCGGACTCCGAGAGCGCACGCTCGATGGCGCTGCCGCCACCCGCGCCCGCACCGCCGCCGGCCCCGCCACCTCCGCCCGCGGGGACGCCGCCGCCAGCCCCCGCACCGCCGCCGCCAGCGCCAGGGCCGCCGCGGTTGTCGGGGGCGGCGCCGCCGCAGTGCGTGTCGATCTTGATCACCTGCAGCAAGTCGCGATCGCCGACCGGGTGCGCGGGTTTACCGGTTCCTTTCGCGTCGGCTTCCGACAATGCTGGGACATCGCCGATACCGATGCGAAATTTGAGCACCAACGGATTCGCCGGATCGTCGAGGAAGAAGAACTCCGACTTGTCGAAGATCAGCTCGCCGCCCGCCTGGATCGTTGGCAGGGACGCGGGCACGTCATTGACGAGGACGGGCAGCATCACCGGCGTCTTGCCGATGCGGGTAATCGTGCCGACCTCCTGGTTGTCGTAGACGTTCGGATGTTCCTCGCGATCGATGCCCGGCTTCTGGATATTGAATCCGATGAAGATGCCGAACTCCGATTCGCCCTTCGTTTTCAGATCGTTGAGCACCGCCGCGGACGTGCCGATCGCCGTGGTCTCGGGAATCATCTCCGGCAGCACCGGCGAGAACTGCTGCAGGTACAGCGTGCCGGTCTGCAGATCGCTGCGGCGGATCGTCCGGGTGACGTTAGTCTGCCGCAGCTTCGGCGGCTCCATCGAGAACTCATCGGCGTACATCGCTTCCGACGAGGTACTTCACGCGCACTTCCGTGTCGGTGACGGACTGGATCGTCTTGATCGACTCGTAGTCGCCGTCGGGCTGGCTGACCGCGGTGACGATCGTGAGGCCCGCGCAGAGCGGGATCTTCGGCGCGGCCGCCGCTTGCGCGACCGGGCGAGCGGCGGTCAGCACGAGCGCGCAGGCGAGGGCGAGCCCGACGAGGCGGGCCTTCATTTCGCCTTGCCGGCGATGTAACTGCCCGGCAGCCCCAGGCCGGCGGCCTGCATGAACGACGCGGGGCCCGCCTGGACGACGCCGAAGCCCCCGGGCTGCACGCCGGCGACGACCATGCGTTCGCCGCCAGAGCTCATGATCTCGAGCAGGCCGCCCGCCGTCTTGCCTTCGGTCAGCGTCGCGACAGTCTTCTTCGCGCCGTTGCTAATGCCAAACTGTCCGCCGTGTTCCGTCATCCACATGGCCGCCCCCCTGGTGCCACTCTTGTCGGTGATGAACGCGGTGCCGCCTTCGTGGTTCTCGCTTTCGCCGAACCCCGCCACTTGAAAGGCCCCGGCGGGGGGGAAAAAGACGACGCGATAGTTGCCGCTGTCGGGGTTGCGGCCCAGCTCCGTCCGTTTGATGGTGCCTTCTATTACGTTGAAGCTCGCCTCCGTCCCGCTTGTGCCGATCGCTGCCGCCAGTCCCGTGCCGTTTCGGGTAAGTAGAGTTCCTCCGTCGGGATTCGCCTCGAGGCGGACGACGTCATTGCCGGCAGCGTTGTACAGCCGCATGGTCCGGTCCTCCCCGACGACGAGCACGCGATTGCCGCTCTTGTCCACGACCTCGAACGGCGCAACGACGCGGTGCGCCGTGCCAGTGAGCGCATCGCGCTCGAGCGCGGCGATCCGCTGCTCGAGCGCCTTAATGCGTGCGTCGGTCGTGTCCTTTGACGGCGGCGCGGGTTGGCCGGCCGTCTGAGAGGCCTTCCTGAAGAAGAGGCTCTGCTGCCCTGGGGGACAGCCACCGTTCGCCGGGGCCATTCGCAGCACGCCGTCGGCGGCCGCGCACGCATGGACGAGGCCTGGCCCCGCACTGGCCGGGGTTTGCGCCCGCAGATCGGCCGTGATCCAGCCGGCCAGCGAAGTGGTCGCGCAGCCGACGGCAAAGACGAAAACGAGATGCAAGCGTGCCGTGCTCATTGAGATCCTCCACCGCCAGGCCCACATTTGTCGCCTCCCGCGCATCCGAGAAAATAGCTGCCCGGCAACCCGCTGTTGGGCACGAGCGGGAAGCCGGAGACCGGTCCCGCGAGCACGATGCCGTAGCGGTCCTCGTTGACGCCGAACTTCACCATCGGCTCACTGGTCGCGTCGCCGATCACGAGCAGCCCGCCTTGCGTAGCCCCCTCCGTCAGTGCCACCACCGGCGCCCCTTTCGCGTTCTGGATGCTCAGGCTGGCTTTGTTGTCGATCAAGGACATCAGCGCGCGGGCTTGTCCGGAGGCGTCGCCAACGACGATCGCGCCCGAGATGCCCTGCGACTCGCCGATTGCCGCCACCACGCCGCTGCCCTTAGGGAAACGCAGCGAGACGTTGCCCGCCGGCTGCTTGCCGTACTCGACCCGCTTCACGCCGCCTTCGGTAAGGACCAACCCGCCGACGTCGCCGGAGACAGCGAGCGCGACTTCGTCGCCGGCGAGGTTCCTGGCGAGCAGGTGGCCCCCGCGTTCGATAGCGCGCAGTTCGATCACGCGGTCTCCCGCCGCGTTGATCAGCACGACCTTGCCGGGCGTGACCTGAAGGATCGGACGCTTGTCGCGATCGACGACCTCGAAGACTGGGTGGTTCTCGAGCGCTTTGACGCGATACTCGAGTGCGGTCAGGTCGTCACCGCCAGTAGGCGTCGAGGTATCGCAGTCGTCGGCGCCTTGCCACGGATTGCTGTCGCAGGCGCCGGTAGCGGATGTCGCCAGCGGCACGGCGGTCTGGCCCGGCTGGCAGGTGCCGGCAATGCCCGACGCGTGCAGCACGCCGTCGGGCGCGATGCAGAGGACCGAGGCATTGTCGCCCGCTCGCGCCGCGGCGACTGCCGGCAGCACAGGCGCGGCAGCCAGGCAGAGCCACGCCGCGAGCGCAAGCATCGCCGCGCTGTCGCATGCACGTACATAAGGATGGCCACGCATGTCGGCGCTCCTCCATTTTGCAGTCTGGTTCCTGGGTTCAGATTCGTGGGCGTGCGGATTATACGGGAAGCTGTACCCGCCGCGCCGGGTGACTATTCTGTGGCAGGGCGCGTCCTCGCTGGTGCGCTACCATGCGCGTGTGAGGCACAGAAGACTCGCGCTTGCCGTCGTGCTCCCCGCGCTCGCGGCCTGCAATTCATCGCAGCCGCCACCCCCGGCGCAGGCGAAACTTTCGGCCGATGCGGCGTTTACCGCACTGGCCGGCGAATATTTTGAGGACCTCTACAGGCGTCAGCCGACGCAGGCGACCTACCTTGGTATCCACAAGTTCGACGACCAGCTGGACGACTACTCCCGCCAGGGCGTCACTGACGCCGTGGCTGCGGCCAAAGGCTTCCGCGCGCATGTTGCCGCCATCGAGGCAACGGCGCTGTCGACTTCCAGCCAGTTGGATCGCGAACAGTTGCTGCACGCCATCGACTCGCGCATCCTCACGATCGAGACGATTCGTCCGTGGGCCCGCGATCCCGACACCTATAGCAGCGGGATCACCAACACCGCCTATCTGATGATCAAGCGCGCTTACGCGCCGGACGACGAGCGGATGAAGCTGCTCATTGCGCGCGAGAAGCAAATGCCGGCGGCGCTCCTCGAAGCGCGCAAGAACCTCGACAATCCACCGGAGATCCTCACCCAGATCGCGATCGATCAACTCGATGGCAGCCAGGGCTTCTTCAAAGCGGCTGTCGCGCAGGCGTTTCCCGACGTGAAGGACGCAGCGCTGGTGGCCCAGTTCAAGCAAAGCAACGACGCCGTGATCGCCGCGCTCGGCGACTACAAGCAGTGGCTGCAGACGGATCTGCTGAAGCGCTCGACAGGGGACTTCGCCATCGGCGCTGACACGTACGCGAAGAAGCTCGCCGCCGACGAGATGATCGACACGCCAGTCGACCGGTTGCTCGCCATCGCAGAGCAGGACATGGCGAAGAATAAATCCGCCTTCGCCGATACTGCGAAAGAGATCGACCCGTCGCACACGCCGATGGAAGTACTGGCCACGATCCAGGCGGATCATCCGTCGGCCGACAAGCTTCTTTCCGTGACCCAGGCCGAACTCGATGCGCTTGGCCGCTTCATGGCCGATCACCACATCGTGACGGTGCCGCAGGCGGCGCCGGCGCGCGTGCAGGAAACGCCGCCGTTCCTGCGCGCCACGACGACGGCGTCGATGGACACGCCGGGTCCATACGAAACGAAGGCGACCGAGGCCTACTACAACATGACGCTGCCGGATCCGAGGTGGCCGGCGACACAGACTGCCGACTTCATGACGCAGTGGTACTACGCGGCCATCTCCAACGTGTCAGTGCACGAGGTGTGGCCGGGGCACTACCTGCAGTTTCTCTACGCGAAGCAGTTTCCGTCCGATGTCCGAAAGGTCGTCGGCGTGGCCAGCAACGTCGAAGGCTGGGCGCACTACTGCGAACAGATGGTGCTCGACGAGGGCTTTCACGACGGGGATCCGAAGTACCGCCTGGCGCAGATCCAGGACGCGCTGCTGCGCGATGCCCGTTTCATCGCCGGCATCCGGATGCACACGAAAGGTATGACGGTGAAGCAGGCGGAGGATCTCTTCGTCAACGATGGCTACCAGCCGCGTCCGGTCGCCGTGTCGGAGGCCAAGCGCGGTACGACCGACGCGACATACGGCTACTACACGATGGGGAAACTGATGATCCTGAAGCTGCGCGAAGACTACAAACAGAAAAAGGGATCGCAATTCACGCTGCGGGACTTCCACGACACGTTCATCCATCTCGGCCCACTCGCGCTGCCGCTGATGCGCAGAGCGATGCTCGGGGAGACGGGCACGTTGTTCTGACGGCCCGGCGATGCCGGCGGTCCTGGTCGCCGCAAGTCCCACCCCAGGCCTTCGAAGATCAAGAAGCGGAGGAGCTGAGCCGCTGCACGAGTGCGGCAAAATCCGCGGGCGGCGGCGCTTCGAAGATCAGCCGGCGGCCATCGTCAGGATGCAGGAACGACAGGCGATGAGCGTGCAGAGCCTGGCGCTCGAACTGGACGGCCCGCAGTGCGTCGGGACCGAAGACGTAGCGCTTCTCGCCGACGAGCGTGTGCCCGCGCAGACGCGCCTGGATGCGGATCTGGTTCCGGCGTCCGGTTTTCAGTCGGACTTCGATCAGCGACGTCGACGCGAAGCTCTCCAGCACTCGATAGTCGCTGATTGCGTCGCTGGCGCGCGGGTCGTTCGGGTGCGTCTCCTTTTGGATGAGCGCCTTATCGTCCCAGACGAGGTGATCGCGCCAGGTGCCTGTCGGAGGTGAAGGACTCCCGTAGACCACGGCCAGGTAGACGCGCTCCGGCTCGCGGCGGCGAAACTGGTCCTTCAGCGTCTGCTGCGCCTGGACGGTCTTGGCGAAGACCACGAGCCCCGATGTATCGCGATCGATCCGGTGCACGACGAGCGGCTTGCGCTTGCCTCGGGAACGGAAGTGATCCTCGAGACGATCGAACACCGATGGGGCGTTCGCCTTGCGCTCGAGTGGGACCGCCAGCAGCCCTGGCGGCTTGTTGACGACGAGGAGGGCCTCGTCCTCGTAGACGATCGTCACTTCGGCGACCTGCTGCGGACGCGGCCGGGCTCGGGCACTGCCGGGCCGATCGATCCAGAGGCGGACGCGATCGCCAGGTGACAACCGTGTCGCCGCCGCGGCGACGGCCGCCTCCTCGCCGTTGAGGAAGACCTTGCCGCGCTCCAGCGACGCGAGCGCGCGCGCCCGCGACGCCAAACGATCGGCGGCGGCAAGGAATTTGTCCAGCCGCACGCCGGCCTCCTCCGGTCCCACCGTCCATTCCGGGGCCGCCATCGAACAAGTGTGGCGCAAGTCGCCTCTGCGGGGGAGAATGATCGGATGGCCAAAACCGTATCGGGCTTCTCGACGCTGGGTCTCTCCGATGACATTCTCGCCGCTGTTACCGCGCTCGGCTATGAAGAGCCCACGCCAGTCCAGCGGGAGACCATTCCGGTGATGCTCGCCGGCCGCGATCTGCTGGCGCGGGCAGCGACCGGCACCGGGAAGACGGCGGCGTTCGCGCTGCCGATGCTGCAGCGCATCACCGAGGCTGGCGCGACTGGGCGTCACCCGACCGCAGGCCTGATTCTAGTGCCGACGCGTGAGCTGGCGATGCAGGTGTCCGAAGCGATCCACAAGTATGCCCGCGGCGGCCGCGTGTCGGTCGTACCTCTCTACGGCGGCGCATCGATGTCGCAGCAAATCCGCGCGCTGGAGCGCGGCGCCAACGTCGTCGTCGCGACGCCAGGGCGCGCGCTCGACCACATCCGCCGGCAGACGTTGAAGCTCGATCTCCTCTCTGTGCTTGTGCTGGACGAGGCGGACGAGATGCTCGACATGGGCTTCGCGGACGACCTCGACGCCATCCTCGATGCCGCTCCCCCCCAGCATCAGACCGCGCTCTTCTCGGCGACGATGCCGGCCCGGATCCTATCGATTGCCGGACGCCATCTCGAGAACCCTGCCCGGATCACGATCGCCGAGGAGAAGGTCGCGGCAGGGAAGATGCCGCGCATCCGCCAGATCGCCTACGTCGTGGCGCGCCCGCACAAGCAGGCCGCGCTCGAGCGCGTGCTCGAGTCGGAGGATCCGGGGTCGGCGCTGGTCTTCTGCCGCACGCGCCTCGAGGTGGACGAGCTTGTGGAAATGCTGAACGCACATGGCCACGGCGCCGAGGCGTTGCACGGCGGCATGGACCAGCGCCAGCGCGACCGTGTCATGGCCCGCTTTCGCGATGGCTCCGCGGACCTGCTTGTGGCGACCGACGTTGCCGCGCGCGGCCTCGACATCGAACGCCTGTCGCACGTCATCAACTACGATATGCCGGCCTCGTCGGAGGCCTACGTGCACCGCATCGGCCGCACCGGCCGCGCCGGCCGGGACGGCACGGCGATCACGCTGGTCGAGCCGCGGGAGCATCGGCTGCTGCGCAGCATGGAGGCCGTCACGCGGCAGAAGGTCGAAGTGCTCACCGTGCCGAGCGTCGCCGACCTGCGGGCGCGCCGCCTCGACCTGACACGTGCCGCGATCCGCGAGCAGCTCGTCGCCGGCGGTTTCGAACAGGTCCGCGTCGTCGTCGAGACGTTGGCGCAGGAATTCGACATCGTTGACGTCGCCGCGGCGGCGATTCAGCTGGCACACAAGGCGCAAGGCGGGGATGGCGACGATCGCGAAATCCCCGCGCCAAAGCTCGACACGGGGGCGCCGCTCAAGCCGGCGCGCGGCCGCCTGCCGGGCGAGCGGCGAGGTCAGTCTGCCGGCATGACCCGTCTGTTCATCGCCGCCGGCCGACGCGACGGCATCCGTCCCGGCGATCTCGTCGGGGCGATCGCCGGTGAGTCAGGCCTGGCCTCTAAGGAAATCGGGGCGATCGAGATCGCCGACGGCTTCTCGCTGGTCGAAGTCCCCGACGAGCGCGCGGACGAGGTCATCGCCGCGCTCAAGAAGACGAAGATTCGCGGCCTCAAGCCGACAGTGCGCCGCGAACGCTGACGCCTAGCGAAGAAGTCCTCGTCGCGTGTTATAATCAGAGGTTCTCTTACTCGCACAAGGGGCGCGTGTGATCTCTGTTTCTGGCGTGTCGATGCGGTTCGGGTCGAAGATTTTGTTCGAGGACGTAACGGCGACGTTCTCGCCTGGACGGAGGTACGGCCTGACCGGGCCGAACGGCTCCGGCAAGTCGACCTTCATGAAGCTGCTGACGGGCGAGACGCCGCCGCAAAAGGGAAACGTCGCGCGGCCTGCAAAGGTCGGCGTACTGCGGCAGGACCAGTTTGCTTTCGACAAGTTCCGTGTCATCGACACGGTGATCATGGGCAACCGGCGCCTGTGGGCGGCTCTTGAGGAGCGCGAGCACCTCTACGCTGTCACCGACATGACCGACGACCAGGGCATGCGCCTGGCCGAGCTCGAGGGGATCGTCGGCGAAGAGGACGGCTATACCGCGGAGAGCGACGCGGCAATCCTGCTCGACGGACTCGACATTCCTGAATCGCTCCACGAACGGAAGATGTCCGAGCTGCAGGGCGGGCAGAAGGTGCGGGTGCTGCTCGCGCAGGCACTCTTCGGGCATCCGCAGGCACTGCTGCTGGACGAACCGACCAACCACCTCGATCTCGACTCGATCCACTGGCTGTGCGAGTTCCTCGTCCGTTATGAGGGCACGCTGATTGTGATCTCACACGACCGCCACTTCCTCAACGCGGTGACTACCCACACCGCGGACATCGACTACCAGACCATCATCGCCTATACCGGCGGCTACGATGAGATGGTGATGCAGAAGACGCAGATACGCGCACGCGTCGAGGCGGAGAACGCGCAGCGCGACAAGAAAATCGAGCAGCTTCAGGAATTCATCGCGCGTTTCTCGGCCGGGACGCGCTCGGCGCAGACGACATCGCGGCGCAAGGAAGTCGAGCGGCTGCAGACGGCCGACCTGGCCCGCTCGAACATCCAGCGTCCGTATATCAACTTCAAGATGAACCGCCCGTCTGGGCGGATGGCGATCGAGATCAAGAAGGTGTCGAAGAGCTTCGAGAATCACGGCGTCATCGATGGTTTTGACGCCATCGTCAACCGCGGCGAGAAGATCGTCATCGTCGGACGCAACGGCGTCGGCAAGACGACGCTGCTCAAGGTGCTGCTCGCCGACGCGCCCGGTGTGACGCCGTCGCCGCACGACATCGACGAGGGGACGGTGCGCTGGGGCCACGAGGCTACCGTCGGGTATTTCCCGCAGGACCAGACCGGCCTGATCCGCAAGGGGATGACCGCCGTCGAATGGCTGCACCAGTTCGATCCGGACGCGGCGCGCCAGGACATTCACGGACTGCTCGGTCAGATGCTGTTCAGCGGCGAAGAGGGGTTGAAGCCTACTGAAGCGCTCTCGGGGGGGGAAACCGCGCGGCTGCTGTTCTGCCGGATCATGTTGCAGAAGCCCAATGTTCTCGTCCTCGATGAGCCAACCAACCACCTCGACCTCGAGTCGATCAACGCGCTGAACGTCGCGCTGCAGAAGTACGAGGGCACGATCCTGCTCGTCACGCACGACCAGGATCTGATGGAAGAAGTCGGTTCACGGGTGTGGCAGCTCGAGCCCGGCAAGCTCACCGATTTCAAGGGGACCTACGAGGAGTTCTCCGGTACAGCCGCGCAATGAGTCGGACGTTCGACGCTCACAACTGAGGGTGAGCCCTAGTGCGTGAGCTGTCTGCACGCCGCCTTCGCGATGGAGCGCGAGCGGCGGGCTTGTCTCACTCAGGCGCGGGCGTGCGCGAAGACGCGCGGCGGCAGGCGCTTACCGGCCTGCAGCTGCACGATCGGGATGTGCGCGGTTGCCGGGCAGGTCGCGAGGAGCTCGGTCGTCTCGCGGGTACTGCCGGGGCCGAGCGCCGAGTCGAGCAAAATTAGGTCAGGCAGCCGACACGACGCCTTGACGATCGTTTCGAAGGGCGTGTGGGCGACGACGACGCGGAAGCCGCGGGCGCGCAGCCGCGCAGCGCGCCGCGAGAGCGACGCCCCATCCGGGTCCGCGACGAGCACCAACGGCAGCGTGATCGTTGTGGCCACCTCGGAGGTGGTCAAATTTTCCGTCGTTGTCTGCAATTCCGACACACCACGCCCCCTTTCGGTCGTCGCGGGCGTCGCGGAGCAAGAATGTTGCCGGCTGCTGCGCCGCGCCGGGACGGGCGATCAGCGACGAAGAAGTCGGTTGATGCTCACGGCGACGAGCATCCCGATGACGATGGCGGTGCCGTCCATGTCTGTGATCTGTCCGCGCGGATCGAAGGCGGCAAGAAGAAGCCACGCGCCAAGTCCGCCGACGATAGCAGAGGCCGTGATTTCGAGGAGCACCAGCGAGCGGCGCCGCGGACATCGATGCCCGTCAGTAAGGTGCCCCTTGCATCGGGGACAAGTCGCCATTCGTCCTAAAGCGTCACTCGTGACAGCGCGTACGGCCAATCTAACATAGGCGGATCCGGCTGAGATCGCTTTTTGGTCCGTTGGACGCGGTCGCCGGTCACGGAGCGATTGGACTCGCGTCGGCCGGTGCGCGCCGTCGACACCGCGATCGTCTACAGGGGCTGATTGCTGCTCGCGTTACGCCGCGGACGGCCGGCGCAGAATGACGACGCCGAGCGCAACCACCAGCAGGGCGAAGCAGTGTGCGACGGTTAGCGGGCCGAGCACGCGCACGTTGACGCGCACGAACTCGAGCAGGAAGCGGAACGTGCCGGCGAGCACGAAGTAGCGTCCGAGTACTGCGCGATCGGCGATCCCTTTCCGCCGCCACCGGATCAACACCCAGGCGAGGACCGCGAGGAACACCGCCTCGTAGATTTGCGTTGGATGGACGCGATCGAGCGTCGGCGGCAGGCCGCGCGGAAAGGCCACGCCCCACGGCAGCGCCGTCGGCTTGCCGTAGTCGTCCCCGACGAGGAAGCACCCGACGCGCCCCAACATTTGGCCGACTGCCAGCGCTGGCGTCGCGGCGGCGAGGACCGGGATGAGCGGCCAGCGCCGCGACCGGATCGTCAGGTAGCCGGCCGCGAGTCCGCCCACGAACCCGCCGAACCAGCTCATCCCGCCGCGATCGAGAAACAGCGCGAAGAACGACGACTCGTCGAGGTGCTCGCAGACATAGAGCAGCTTGGCGCCGAGCAGGCCGCCGACCAGGCCGTAGACGGCGGCGTCGAGGGCGGCATCGGGCAGTCCCGCGCGCGCCAACTCGCGGCGGAACACCCAGAGGCCGGCCAGCGCACCCAGCGCCACCATGACGCCGAAGCTCGTGATTTCGAACGATCCGATGCGGAAGAGGACAGGCAGCACGACCCCTATTATCCGCGCAAAGCTTCGCCGAGGCTTTGGGACGCGGGTCACGAGAAGTCACGACCCACGGCGGGTATTAGCTCCCCCAATTCGCGTGCCGTCAGACGGACGTCGCGCCACGTGCGCGGGAAATGACGGGGAAATTGCGACCGGGCCCATGGCACCGGACTTGGAAGTCGTACAAACCTCGCATCTGATGGGAGGCAGCATGGTTCATGGCTGGTTCCGCGCGGCCGAGCGGCGCCGCGGCGCAATGTCCCTGGTTGAAGCAGTGGCCGATGCGTTGCCGGCGTGTCGTGAGGCGCGCGCCGTCCGCGATCGCTTCGAGCGGGAACTCCGCGATCTGCTCAATGCGCGCGAAGTCGAACTGCGCGATGGCCCGCCCACCCCGAGCCCGCCGGAGAATGGGCTGTCGATCGAGGTGCGATCTGGAGAGTTTACGCTGGGGGCCATCGACGCTCTCTTCGATCCCGGCGGCAGCGCGCTCGATGCGTGGGACCGGCAACTCCTCGAGGCCGCACGGCAGATCGCGGCGCTCGTGTTGACGATCGATCGCGCGCAGCGATCGGGGCTGTTGGGCACCGCCGGAGGCTACCGCCGCAACGGTGCCGCGCCGATCGTCGGATCGAGCCCAGGCATCCGGGCCGTCCGCACTCGCATGGAACGCGTCGCCGCGACCGAGTTCACGGTGCTGGTCGAGGGAGAGTCGGGCGTCGGTAAGGAACTCGTCGCGCGACAGGTCCACGAGCTGTCGCCGCGGCGTTCTGGACCGTTCGTTCCCGTCAACTGTGCCGCCATTGTCGAAACCCTGCTCGAGGCTGAGCTGTTCGGCATCGAGGATCGCACAGCGACCGGAGTTCGCGGGCGCCGAGGGAAGTTCGAGCACGCCCACGAGGGGACGCTGTTTCTCGATGAGGTGGGGGACTTGTCGCTGGCCGCGCAGGCGAAATTGCTGCGCGCCATCCAGGAGATGTCGATCGAACGTGTGGGCGCCACCGGGTCGCGCCGGATCGACACGCGGATCATCGCGGCCACGAACCAGCCGCTGTCACATCTGGTCGAGCGCGGCAAGTTCCGCCTCGATCTCTACTATCGCCTGCATGGCGTCAGTATCGAGGTTCCGGCGCTGCGCGATCGTCCCGACGACATCATCGAGCTAGCGGAGTACTTTCTCGCGCTGCATCGCGATTATCGCAAGCTGCGTCTGTCACAGGCTGCGGCCGACGCGCTGGTCGCCTACCGATGGCCGGGCAACGTCCGCGAGCTGCAACGCGTCATCGAGCACGGCATCGCGCTGGCGGACGGGGACGCCCTGCGCCTAGAGGATCTACCGCCATCGGTGCTCGACGGCTACGCCCCGGCACTGCTGCCGGCCTTTCACGCGATTGACACGATGCGCGCGTGGGGCGCGCGCTATGCACGGATGGTCTACGAACGATGCGGCGAGAACAAGCGCCGGACCTGCCGCGAGCTGGGTATTTCGTATCACACGCTCGTCGCTTATCTCGGCTATCGGCCTGAACTGGGCCGCGGAATCGCCGCGGCGAAACGTGCCGGGTTGCCTCCGGCCACACACGCCGGCGCAGGCGGGGCGGACGGTCCGCAGAGGTGCGCGCCGGAACAGTCTGGAGGGCTGCAATGGTGAAAAAGGCATTGTTCGCACTAGTGGTGTTGGCTGGATTGGCGGCGTCGCCGAGACCGGCGATGGCCGGTTGCTTCGGGGATCTCGCCGATTGCTACGACAGGGCGAGCCGCGTCGACAGCTTCTGGTATCGCTGGGCGGCCGGGCTCGACTGCGAGGTCGACTACGCCGACTGCCTGCGGCTCCGCCTCGTCGGACAGTGAAATGCGGATTGCCGGCATCTTCGTGCTGGCGGTGTTAGTGGCTGCCTGCCGGACGCCTGTCGTCCGGCAGGCTCCCGACACCGTCGCCGTCACGCGGCTCTTCGGTCCTGTCGTCGGTCCCGAAATTATCGGTGGCCGTGCCGATACCAGCGATGCCGCACTGTTGCTGGCAGGCGGGCTCGATGTTGTTCGCGTGGATCTGACGGCGCGTCAGGCCGTACGGACGCATCTGGCGCTGGGCCCTGGCGAGTCCTGCTGGGGCCTCGCACGACTCTCGAACGGTGCGCTGTTTACGATCAAGGGACGGCACACGCTGGCGCGGGTGAATCACGACGGCAGCCTGGCCGCCCAAGTCACACTCCCGGCGCCGCAGTTCGACATCTTCGCGGTGGCCGACCGTCTCGTCTACCAGGAGGCAACCTTCGTGGCGCCGCGGCCGGCGCTGCTGGTCGCGTCGGCTGACGGCACTTCGCGCGTACCGTGGAGCGGCATCACCACCCGTGCATTCGATCGGCTCGCGCGCGCATCGGCCGCGGCCCTCAACCTGCTCGCGTGCGGAGCCACCCGCACACGCGAGAGAGCCTGCTGGTTTCCCGACGAAGCCGCCGTGTTTCTGCTGAGTGACGAGGGAACAACACGGCGCGTGCCTCTGGCGGGATTGCGCACTGTCTCGCCCGAAGTGCTGCTGACGTCGGACAACCCGGCGCGGCCAGTGCGCGACGCCTACGTCGAAGGACCCGATGAGATGTGGGTCTTGAGCAGCGGTACCGCTCCCCCGGAACAGGCCGACGTTCCAGGCGGGTGGGTGCTGGCTCGTTACAGCACTGATGGGCGGCCGCGCGGCCAGTCACGCTTGCCCGAGGCCGCCCGCATGATCCTTCGCGTAGACGGCCCTCGGGTGATCCTTCTGCTATCGAGCGGCCACGTCGGCGAGGTGCGCGCATGGTGAGATTCTTCATCGCTTTGCGCCCGTTTCCCGGTTATGCACTCGCGGCATTGGTGGCGGTTACCGCCATCGGCGCCGTCACGACCGTGTGGAGCCCGGGGGAACTGGATTCGGCACTCGGCCTTGTCTTGTTCGTGCAGTTGTTCCTGGCCTCAACCGGTTTCGTCGCGACCGCCCGTCGCGGGCACTTCGATCCGATGCTCAGTCATGGACGAAATCGTGTTGCCGCGCTCGCGGCTCAGTGGACCGCATCGATTACGCCCGGCGGGCTCGGGTGGGCGACGCTCGTGACCATCGGATTCATCGTGGGTAGTCCCTTTGCCTCGTCAGCAGCGGTCGGCGCGCGCGCGGCTGCATTTTTCATCGTCTCATCACTTTCCTGGTCGGTCGGGTTCGCGCTTCCGCGTGGTGGCGCCGGCGTCTCGTGGACCGCCGTATTGATGTGGCTATTGCTGCGCCATCCCGATCTCCTTGCCTGGGCCGGAAACGAAACCACGGCGATCGGATCACTGCGTATGGCGGCCGCGATCCTGATCTGTCCGTTTCTGCTGCTGGGAAGTCATGTCCAAATTGGGCTCGCGCCGGTCGCGGCGGCGTCGGCGTTCGTGTTCGGGTTGTTGCTGGTGACGTGGCGAGTCGGTTCGCGCCTCGACGTGTACCTGGTGACGCAATCATGACGATCCGGCTCGAGCTGGCAGGGGTCACGAAGATGTTCGGCCGCCACGCGGTCCTGGACAAGGCATGGCTGCAGGTCTGCAGTGGCGAAGCGGTCGGACTGCTCGGCGCCAACGGAGCCGGTAAGACCACGCTGCTCCGCGTCGCCGCGGGCTTGGTGCTCGCCGACGAGGGTAGCGTGCGCTGCCTGCCGGCGCCGCCGCGCGTTGTACCGACGTGCCGCTACTTCGGCGGCGAGTCTACCCTCCCGCCGACAGTGAGTGCGCGGCGATGGGCGTCGCTCATGGGGATGAAAGCGGCGGAGCGGCGACCGATCGGACGTCTGTCCCGGGGCAACCGGCAGGCGCTCGGCTTGCGCGTGTGTCTTGCCGGCAAGCCGGCCGACATCCTGTTGCTCGACGAACCGTGGGAGGGACTCGACCCGGCCGGTGCGGGGTGGCTGACCGAGACGCTGCGCCACTGGCAGCAGGCGGGTACGGCGCTGCTGATTTCGTCGCACCGGCTGCACGACCTCGATTCGGTATGCACGCGCTTCGTCATGCTCGAGGGCGGTCGATGCCTACCGCTCGCCGAACGGGACGAGCAACCGCGCCTGGCGCAAATCGAGCAGGCCTTCATGAGGGGACGTCGATGATCGGCGCGCACGTCATCTACCACGACGTCCCCGCCGAAGTTTCGCACATCAGCGCGTATCAATGGAGGCAAACCGCTCCGCCCGTGCCCCTGTCCATTTCGATCGCGCGGGATGGAACCGAGACGACGATCACGTTTGTGGTCGGGCAGCCGTTGGTCGTCGTGCTGCAACGCGCTGACGGCACATATTTAATCGATGGTCCAATGGTGTTGCGAGAGGACGCGGCGGACCGTCGACTCGGTCGGGTGTGGCGTCGGACGATCGCCGGGGTCGTCTGGGGCGTGACCGTGTCCGCGCCGCAACTCGACTGGCTCAGCGAAATAGGAATGACCGGGGGCGCCTGGCCGTCCTGCTGGTGGGCAAGCGGTTCGCGGTGGGAATGCATGGGCGTGCCTGTCGATGAAACCGGGGTCCTGCTCGGGCGCGACGCCGGGCGCCTGTTGTCGGCGGCGGTCAGTGGAGAGTCGACGCCGGTGCTTCGCCCGTCGGCATGGGGACGCCTCGCGTTGGTTGGCGATCGAGACGGAGGCCCGCCGCCACGCGTCCGCTTCATCGCGGCGCGGCCCGTGGCGCCACTGCAGCGCCAGCGCGCGGTGCGGCTCGAGACGGCGCTCATCACCGATCTGCGAGTCAAGAGCCTCACGCCTGGAGTGTTCTGGATCGCCGGCGATTCATCGCCACCTGGCGGCTGGCTCGAGATTCGCAGCGACCGCTCAGGGCCCGAGTACCTGGACCTTGGCGAGGTGGCCGGTGGTGCGCCACAGCTGCCCCTTCGCATCCAACTCGAAGAGCGCCGCGACGTCAGCGCGCTCGTGGTTTCGACGCGCGGGGATCCGGTACCAGGGGCACAGGTCACGGCGTTCCGCCTGATCGAACCTCAGGCCGCGGCCACATCGTCTCCGGAATCTCCGCCGCCACGGAGGGTGCTGGCAACCGAGTCGACGTCGGCGGCCGACGGCACCGTGGAGATTGGGGGATTGGGCGAGGCCGACTACGAGATCGTCGTCTGGCATCCGCAACTGGGCCGGGCGTCGGTCCGGCTGGCTCACGACGCGGTGCGGATCACCGTTCGGTTGCAGGCACCCGGTGTGGCCCGCGGCCGCGTCGTAGCGGAGGGCAAACCGCTTGGCGGCGTCGACGTCTTCAGTGCCCCGGACCCAGGCGCGTACACGTCGGCCGCCGATCCAATCGATCTGAAGGGCGGCGATGCACGCACCGGTCCGGACGGCCGATTCTCGATCGCGCTCGCGCCCGGAGGAGGAGGGGAGTTGCGTCTGGGCGGCGGACCGTACGCCGTGATGCGCGTCCCACTACCGCACGCCGCACTGCCACTCGTAGAGCTTGGGGACATCGAGCTTGGCCGTGGGCTCGTGGTCTCGGTGGCGCTGGATCAGGACCCCGGATGCGACCTGCTCGCGACCGGGCCGGTCGGAAAGACCGGGCTGCACATTGTGAACGCGACGCGGACCGGGCCGGGTCTGTTCAGTGTCGCGCTGCCTGAAGCCGGCGGTTGGGAATTCGTCCTGATGTGTGGACGCGTGGAGCGCACGCTGACGCCGTCGATAGTCGCCATATCGACGGACGGCGGTCCGCACGAGCTGCATTTGATCGTGCGCTGATTGTTTGCCGATTGGCCGGACCTTACGCGACGAGTTTCTGCCGGCAGCTCTCCGCGATTCAGTCTCGCCGCAGGTCGAGCGTGATTGCCTGGCTTGCGGCGACATCGACGCGGACCGCCGCGGGCAGCAACCGCTGAAGAAACGCGGGATCGAACCATTCGCCAGGCTCTGGGTCTTCCGTGACCGCGACGAAGTAGCGTCCGACGGGCACGTTGCGGAATGCATAGCCTCCGTCGGCGTCGGCACGCGTCGCTTGGATGCGGCGCGACTGCGGCAGCCATACCGATTGATCCTCGGGAAAGAGGACGATCGTCGCGTCGCCCGGCGCGCCGGGCGGGGCGCGCAAGATGCCGGAGATCTCTGCGAGGTGATCGGTAAAGGTGACTAACGTGTCGAGCACGTGCTGGTGCGGCGCGACCGTCAGCGGAGCGTCGAGTGCGTCGCCGCCGTTGGCCGCGATCGATTCGAGCGTCCAGCCACCCGGGCGTCCTGCGCCCGGGAAGGTCGCGCTGAGCCGGTAGCGGCCCGGCATGACGCCGGTCAGCGTGAACGTGCCGTCGGCGCCGACCGTCGCGACTGCCGGCGCAAACGACACCGCATCCCGCGAGCCGCCTGCCACCGCGTGGACGCGAATCGTGGTGAGGGCGGGCGGCTTGAGAGCGGACGGGCGGAAGCGCACGCGGCCGGCGATCGTCAGGCCTGTCTCAAACGAGAGCGAGAGGTCTGTCACCGGCTCGCCGTCGACGGCGATCTCTGTTGAGGCCCAGACCATCTGGGCGCCTGCCGGTGATCCATCCGCGTTGCTCATCGGACGCGATCCGCGGGCGACCAGTGTGTATGTGCCGGGCGGGATGCCGTCGAACGAGAACGCGCCATCGGCTCCTGGAAACGACCGCTTATGGCTTTCCCCCGGCTGTCTGGGTCCTGTTTCGCCGGCGCCGGTGCTTGCGATCAGATTGATTTCCGTCCCTTGAGGCGTGCCGCCTTCGGGTAGGGTTACCGTGCCTTCGACCCGCGCCGTGCGCACGAGCTGCATGGCGAAGTCGATGCCGCTTCGCTCTTCGCCGGCGCCCAGCGACACGACGCCGGCCTGCGTGACACTGGTGCCGCTGGGGTAGAAGGCCGGGCCGAATGCCACGGTCCGCGCAACTTCCGCCGCGCGCCGGCTCGAGGGGTTATCGGACGCCGCGGCATCGCGCACGTCAGCGTCGCTCGTCAGGACGAGATCGCCCGCGCCCATGCCCCCCAGGTCCCGAGTGGTTGCCGACACGTAATAGTCGCCGCCCGGCAAGCCAAAGATGCGATAGAGGCCGCGATCGTCGGTGGTCGCGCTGCCGACGCCGACCAAACGCCGCTCGCCGCCCGTGATGCGGTAGCGCAGCGCCTGCACCTGCGCGCCGGCCGCCGGCTGGTTATCGTGACCGAGCAAGACGCCAGTGATGACGGCGCCGCGCGCCATCCGGATGACTAGTTGCAGCGTCTGTCCGCGGGCAAGTGAAACGGGCGATGCCGGCCCTCCGGGCCGGCGCGCGCCGTAGCCAGCCGTAACCCAGGTCGGCTTCGACGTGCCAATCGTGTACCGGCCCACCGGCAAGTGGGGGAATACGAACTGCCCCGTCTCGTCGGTGATGGTCGTGCTTCCCTCGCCCGAACCGGTACATGTCACCCGGGCCTTCCGTACCGGGCGCGCCTCCGAGTCGTCGCTGACGACGATTCCAGCGATGGCGCCGGTCGTCGTTGTCGCGCGGACGTCGCGCGTCTGCGCGGCAGCCGGCAGGCCGAGTGCCGTGAGCAGACCGAGCGTTGCGAGCACGTGCCGCATCTACCGGACTGCGGCCGCGCGCAGGCTCACGCTCGTCCGTTCCCCCTCGAGAACGTGCACCGTCTGCGCAGCGCCGGTCAGCGTGCGCAGCAGCGTCGTCTCCTGCCACTCGCCGACAAAATCCTCCTCTACGGCGGCAACGTAGTATTCACCGGGCGGGAGCGCCTGAATCGCAAACGATCCGTCTTCCGTCGCGCGCGCCGTGCGCAAGCGGCGCGGCGCCGACGTCCACATCGCCTCGTCGGTGGGAAACGCGATCACGATCGCCGTCGCATCGGTGCCACGCGCGCCGCTCACCGACCCGGCGATCGCCGACGGCCGGTCGGTGAACGTGATGACCACGCCGTCGAGATCCTTGTTCACGAGGTCGATCGGCAGGTCGGCGATGTCGCGGCCGTCGTAGATCGCGCTCTCGAGATACCAACCGCTCTTGCTCGGCATCGGCGTGACGTTGACAAGGTAGCGGCCGGGCGGTACCCCGTAGGTACGGAACATGCCGCTTGCATCGGCGTGGCCGGCGCCCGCGGCGATCGACGGCGCGAACGGGCGGGTCCCATCGGCGCGATCGAGAAGGATACGCATGCCGGCGACAGCTTCCGGCGATGGCTTATCGCGCGTGCCGTGGAACTCGATGCGGCCGCTGAGCCTCGGCGCCGCCGACAGCGTGACGACCAGGTCGTCGAGGTTGCTGTCACCGATGGATAGCGGCACCTGTGTGACGAGAGTCGCGTCCGCCAATACCGGCGGCGGTCCTGACGGCGCGGCAGGTGGGTTCGAGGCA
The DNA here is from genome assembly GCA_963836665.1 of uncultured Acidobacteriota bacterium. Classification (GTDB taxonomy): domain Bacteria; phylum Acidobacteriota; class Vicinamibacteria; order Vicinamibacterales; family 2-12-FULL-66-21; genus JAICSD01. The sequence continues at coordinate 161,085 of CAWIKL010000001.1, forward strand.
ATCGTCATCGTGCCGCCGGGCGTGGCGCTGACGCGTGCGGTGCCCTCGACATCTGGCGGCGGTTGCGGCACGCGCAGCGCGCTGAGCACGTATTGTCCCGGCGGCACAGCCGCGAACGTGAACGCTCCATTCCAGTCGGTCATCGTCGTTGCCGCCTGGAGCGGCGCCGTCGTGCCATCGTCTTCAGCCGGCATCAGGCGCAGCGTCAGAACCGGTGCCGGTCCCTCTGGACCGACAAGGACACCGGAGACAGCGACGCCGAGTGCCGGACGGATCTGCATATCGGCGTCGACGTGCTCTTCGCCCGATCGTAGCCTGACGATGGCGGCCTGGGAGGCGTTGGGGGCGAGAGGGAAGTAGATCGTGGGGTAGACGATCGTCCCGCGCGGCGTGACTGCCGGGGTGAGCGAGCCGGGCGGCAGCGAGAACGTCTGGCTGCCGGCGCGCATGGCGTAGGGCGAGCCTGCCGGCGCAATCGCGGCGCCGGCCGCGTTCATTTCGCGCGAGATCTGCATCCGCTTGCTGTCGGGGAGAGGCGTGCCGCCGAAAAACGCGTCGATCAAATCCGACGGCACGGACGTCTGCGTCGACGGGATACGGACGACATATTCGGACGGCGTGAGGCCGGCGATTCGATAGACGCCGCGATCGTCGGTGAGGGCGGAGGAGACGGCCTCCTCGAATCGCGCGCGGCCTGCGACGAACGTGCGTCGCAACGCCTCGACGCGGACGTTGACTGCGGGATCGCCGTACTCGTCGACGACCGTGCCGCCGATCGCGGCGTACTTCCACATGCGGATTTCGACGTTGCTGATGCGGTGTCCGCCATCGACGGGGATCGGTTGCCCACTGCCGCCGGGACGGCGCTGTCCTGGCGCGGCGTTGACGTAGCCCCCCTTCGCGGCCGTCAGCACGAGCGAGCCCTTGCCGATGCCGCGAAGAACGAACGCGCCAGAGCCGTTGCTGATGACCCGCACGCGGCCCGACGCCCCGGGAGGCGCCACCGACGATCCCGCCGTCCAAATCACCGCGTCCGGAATCGGACGACCGGTTGAGGCGTCGACGACGTGCCCGGACACGATCGTGCTCGGATCGGCGTCGGCCGCCTGCGCGGCGAGCGACAGCGAGATCAGGAGCGCCGCGGCAATCATTCAGTGGCCGCCGACGTGGATGTCTTGGGTCTTCTTCTCGCCGTCGCCAATGGTGAGCTTGATGGCGGTCGGTGCCAACCGCTGCAGGAATGCCGGATCGAACCATTCTCCGGGCTCGACGTCGTCTACCGGCGCGAGTGCGTAGTCACCGGCTGGGACGCGGCGGAAGCTATACGATCCGTCCTTCGCCGTGCGCGCAGTGATGATGCGGCGCGAAGCGCCGCCCCAATAGTCACGGTTCTGCGGAAACAGAACGAGCGTATAGTCGCCGGCGCCGGTCGCCGCATCCACTTTGCCGCTCAGCTCAGTGACGCGGTCCGTGATCGTGATCGCCGCGCCGGCGACTGACTGGCGGATGTCGATACCGGCGTCGAGCGCGTCCTGCCCTGCGAGCGTCGCGCTGCGGACCATCCATGCCATCTGTGCCTGTGGTAGCGGCTGGGACAGCAAGAGGCGATAGCGCCCGGGCGTGACGCCCGTCAGCATGAACGTCCCGTCGGCGTTCAGGGTGTTGCCGCCGCTCGTGACCGTGACGGCCATTCCCTGCGTCACCGGCTGCAGATTCACGCGCACCCCGGCGAGCGACGGCCGCGGGCCGTCGCCGTCGTACTGCACGCTGCCGGAAATCGTCAGCGTATCCTCCAGAGTGAGCTGGAGGCGGTGCTGGTCGTCCGACTGCATGTCGAGGTCCATCGCAGCGGAATACACCTGCGGCGTCGTCGTGCCCTGTGCCGGAGGCAGCGCCGCGCGAGCGACGAGCAGGTACGGTCCTGGGGCGACCTGCGCGAACTCGAAGTGTCCGTCCGTTCCCGGACGGGCGCTGCGGAACCCGTCGAAGCCGAGCGATGGCATCTGCGGATCGTTGAGGGTGAGGCTCACCTGCGTGCCGGCCGGAATCTGGCCGCCGCCGGGCCACCCGACCGTGCCGTCGACATGCGCCGCGGCGGTGTACTGGACAGTGAAATCGACGCCGGTGCGCTCCTCGCCGGCGCGGACGGCGATCGGCGTCGCCTGCGCGGGCGACGCACTGCCTGGATAGAAGGTCGGCAACAGTGCGACGGTACGCTGTGCAACGTCGGTCATCGGCGCAAGCGGACCCCCTTCGACAGCCTTCGTCGCCTCCTCGACGTCGACGTCGGTGGTGAGGTGCAGATCGGAGCCCTTAGCGAAGATGGGGCCTGGCGCGCCCGAGGCGGCGATGTAGTATTCGCCCGGCGTCAGGCCGTAGATGCGGTACTGGCCGCGCTCGTCGGGGCCGACAAACGATGCGCCGGTTGGCATCAGCCGGCGCTCACCGGAGGCGGCGAGGTATGAGTACTTCATCACGCGAATCGACATGCCGGCCGGCACGCCGCCGGCCGAATCGAGGATCGTGCCCGTGATCACCGCCGCTCGAGTCAGCGAAAGCGATGCGGTGACACGCTCGCCCTGCGCGACGGGAATCGACCGTCCCGGTCGTCCTGGGGCTTTCGCGCCATAGGAGGTCGTCACCCAGCCGCGCTTGCTGCCGGTCAGCGTGTAGCGTGCAGGCGGCAGGTTAACGAACGCGAAGCGCCCGGCGTCGTCAGTAATCGCCGTGCGGCCGACGCGTGGATCGGGGGAATTCGCGGTGACGACGGCGCGGCGGAGCGGACGCGGGGGCGTGTCCTCAGTCGTCACGATACCGGCGAGCGTACCAGTTCCCGTGGCCGCCGGCGCCGCATCTCGAACCTGCGCGAGAACGGCGATCAGCACGAGTGCCGGCGCGCTCACTGGCCACCTCCGCTCGACTTCAAGTCCTGCGTGCGCGTTTCGCCTTCGCCGACGTGCACTTGCACCGCGGAACGGGAGATGTCCTCGAGGATCTGGGGGTCCTGCCACTGCGGCGTCGTCTCCTCGCGTATGGCGGCCACGTAGTAGTCGCCCGGCGGCAGCGCGGCGAAGGTGTACCTCCCGCTACGATCCGGGCGCGTGCCGCGCATACGCCGCGGGCTGATGCCGTTGTCGGCCCACGCCGCGTTGTCGACGGGGAAGATAACGACGAGCGCCGAGGGGTCAGGGCTGCCATTGCCGGCGTAGACCATGCCGCTCACTTTGGATGGCCGATCGGTGTACGTGATCACGACGTCGTTGATGTCCGCCGTGCGTATGTCGAACGGGACGTCCGCCAGATCCCGCCCATTCGCGGTCGCGGAGCGGAGCGTCCAGCCGTCCGGGGCTGTCGCGCGGAGGAGGTACTTCCCGGGCGCCAATCCATAGGTCTTGAACGCGCCGGTGTCGTCGGCGTGACCCGTCGGCGACGCGAGAAACGGCCCTGCCTGCTGCATACCGTCGGCACGCTGCATCGAGACGAGGATACGCATCGTTGCCGTCGCATCCGGACGCGGTGCGTTGCCGTCGAACTCGAAACGTCCGGTCAGGCGGGCCGCGCGCTGCAGCGGCACGAGCACGTCGTTGAGGTCGGTATCGCCGACCGACAGCGGCATCTCCGCGACAAGTGTCGGGTCGTCGGGAATGGGCGGCGGCGGCGCGTTCGGGTTGCCGCTGCTGCTCGTCATGATCATCGACGAGCCCATCTGAATCTGCGTCGTCACCATGCTCTGGTTCTGGAGGGTGTTAGGTTGCGGCGCGCGCAGCGCCTTGATCACGTACTGCCCGGGAGGCACGCCGAGCAGCGTGAATTCTCCCGCCGATCCCGTCATGGTCGCCGACGTTTCGATTTCGGTGTCCTCACCTGCCTGCACTAGACGCACGGCGAGGTTCGCGGCCGGCCCGTCAGGGCCCGCCACGGCCCCGGAGACACGCGCCGTCTTCACGGGGCGCAGCGCGAAGTCGATGCTCTCGCGCGCTTCGCCGGACGCAAGCGTGAGGACGCGGGCACGCGCGGCGTTGGGCACGCCGGGATAGAACTGCGTGGGATAGATGAAGACGGCGTTCTCGTCCGCGGCGATTGGCGGCACGGGCGCGCCGAACGACAGATTGCGCAGCAGCGGACCGGCCTGCAGGGCCGACGTGCTACCGGGCTGCATCATGGCTCCTCCGAGCACCATCCGCTGCCGCATCAGGTCGCCGTTCTTGGGGTCGTTCATGAACGCGGCATTGATGAGCATCTCGGCGATGCCGGTCGGCAGGGCCGTCTCGCTCGAGACGAAGGCCACGAGATAGTCGCCCGGCACGAGCGACGCGAATCGGTAGGTACCCCGGTCGTCGGTCGTCGCGATGGGCCCAAACATCATGCGCGGCCGTCCGGCGACGGAGCGGCGGCTGAAGACGCGGACCTGGACTCCGATGAGCGGTTCGCCTGCCTCGTCGACGACCGCTCCCGAAATGGTCGCGTGCTTCCAGATCGGGATGACCACGTCTCCGACGCGCTGCGCGTCGTCGAGCTGGAGCGAGGCCGAGACGCCGCCGGGCCGTCGCTGGCCGTAGCTGCCGTCGGCATAGCCGGCGCGCGATCCGCGTAACTGGTAGGAGCCTTTTGCGACCTTGCGGAAGACGAACTGCCCCGTGGCGCTGGTCAGCGCCCGCGGCATGATACGTCCGGCGCCGGTCGCTGCGGCACCCCCTTCGAGCGTAACGATAGCGCCGCTGACGGGCCGGCCGCTCAATCCGTCGACGACGCGGCCGACAATCAGTCCGGTGGCTGGCGGCGGGGGTCCCTGCGAAAACGGAACGGACTGCGAAACGAGGACGACGGCCCAGAGCGCGGCGGCACAGGCAACCATGGTCCCTCCCGGTTGGCCAGATCCTACGACAATTCAATAGACGCAGACTTGTCGAAATCGGCCGGCGCATAGTACCTTCTAACGGTTGAACACCCTCAAGAAGACCCCCCTCCACGCCCGCCATCGTGCCCTGGGTGCCCGCATGGTCGAGTTCGGCGGCTGGGACATGCCGGTCGAATACAGCGGCATCGTCGACGAGCACATGGCCGTCCGCACCCGCGCCGGTCTGTTCGACGTCTCACACATGGGGGAGATCGAGATCGCCGGCGCCGACGCGCTCGAGGCGGTGCAGCACATTACCTCCAACGACGCCGCCAAGCTCGCCCTGAATCAGATCCAGGTACTCAGCGCTGACGACCCCGCAAGGGACGTTCGTCGACGACGTGCTGACCTACAAGTTGGCCGACGACCACTTCATGCTGGTGGTCAACGCGTCCAACATCGTCAAGGACTTCCACTGGATCACGGAGCACGTGAAGGAAGTGGGCGGCGACGCAGTGGCCGTCAACACGAGCTCTCGCTACGCCCTGATGGCGCTGCAGGGGCCGTCGGCGAAGGACATTCTTCAATCCCTGACGGGCGTCAATTTGTCGGCCATCAGGTACTATTGGTTCGCGACCGGGGAAGTGGCCGGCGTGCGCGTGACCATCTCGCGCACGGGCTACACGGGCGAGGACGGGTTTGAAGTATTCGCGCCGCCCAATGCCGCTGAGCGGGTGTGGGACGCGATTCTGCAGTCGGGAAAGGCTGCGGGCGTGGTTCCCGCCGGGTTGGGCGCCCGCGACACCTTGCGGCTCGAAGCGTCGATGCGCCTGTACGGCAACGACATGGACGAGACGACCACCGTCGTCGAGGCGGATCTCGGCTGGATCGTCGGCTGGCAAAAAGGCGAGTTTCTCGGCGCCGGCGTCCTGAAGCAGCAGAAGGCCGGCGGCACCGCGCGGAAGCTGATCGGGTTCGAGATGCTGGAGCGCGCGATCGCGCGCCACGGTTACGACGTCCACCTGAACGGCGGTAAGGCCGGCGCGGTCACGAGCGGCACGCAGACGCCGTTTCTGAAGAAGGCGATCGGCATGGCCTACCTGCCAGCCGAGTGCACGCAGCCGGGCACCGAGTTCGAAGTGGACGTCCGCGGCCGCCGTGTCAGGGCGGCGGTCGTCAGCATGCCGTTCTATAAACGGCAGAAGCAGGCCGGGGCGTAGGCCGGGTCGTCAGGCCTGGCGTGGAGTGGAGCGACGATGTATCCGACTGACGTGAAGTACACGAAAGACCACGAGTGGATCCGGCTGGGCGGGGGCGACGCGCAGGTCGGCATCACCGACTACGCACAGAAGCAACTCGGCGACGTCGTGTATCTCGAGCTGCCGCCGGTCGGCCGTTCGCTGAAGAAGGGTGAGGTCTTCGGCACGATTGAATCGGTGAAAGCGGTGTCGGAACTGTACAGCCCCGTCGACGGCGAGGTGACGCAGGTCAACTCCGCGCTGGTGCAGAGTCCTGAGCAGGTCAACAAGGACCCGCATGGGTCATGGATGATTGCGCTGAAAGTAACCGGCGACCAGGGCGACCTGATCGACGCGGCGGCGTACACGGATCTGACGAAGTGAACCCGCGGATGACGCGGATTAAATGGACCACGAATGCACGACTCGTTTAGCTCCCGGCACATTGGGCCGGACGCCGAGGCGCAGGACGAGATGCTGCGCGCCGTCGGCGTCCCATCGCTCGACGCACTGATCGATCAGACGATTCCCTCCGGCATCCGGTTCACGAAAGGGCTGAACCTCCCGCCGGCCGAAACGGAGGCCGCGTACCTACGGCGGCTGCGTGCCGTCGCGGCGACGAATCGTGTCATGCGCTCGTACATCGGCATGGGGTACTACGACACCCACACCCCAGCCGTCATCCTGCGCAACGTCTTCGAGAATCCGGGCTGGTACACGCCCTACACCCCGTACCAGGCCGAGATCGCTCAGGGGCGCCTCGAGTCGCTGCTGAACTTCCAGACGGTCGTCCGCGACCTCACCGGCATGGACATCGCTTCCGCCTCGCTGCTCGACGAGGGCACCGCCGCCGCCGAGGCGATGACGATGTTCCATCGCATCAATACGAAGAAGGCACCGGCCGGGCAGGAGAGCGTGTTCCTCGTCTCGTCGAGCACGTTCCCGCAAACGATCGACGTGCTGCGCGGGCGCGCGTTGCCGCTCGGCATCCGGCTCGACATCGGCGATGCGGAGTCGCTGCCGCTGGAAGAGGCGTTCGGTCTGCTGTTGCAGTATCCCGGCGATCGAGGCGACGTGCGCGATCTCGAGCCGATCATCAAGCGCGCGCACGATGCGGGGGTGCTGGTGGCCGTGGCCAGCGACCTGATGGCGCTGACGCTGCTGGTGCCGCCGGGCGAGATGGGGGCCGACGCGGTCGTCGGCAACTCACAGCGTTTCGGCGTGCCGCTCGGTTGTGGCGGCCCGCATGCGGCGTTCTTCGCCACGCGCGAGTCGTTCGTGCGCCAGGCGCCTGGACGGATCATTGGCGTGTCGATCGACGCGCAGGGCCGGCGCGCCTACCGGATGGCGCTGGCGACGCGCGAGCAGCATATTCGCCGCGAGAAGGCGACGTCGAACATCTGCACGGCGCAGGCCCTGCTGGCCAATATCGCGGCGATGTACGCCGTGTTCCACGGTCCGCGCGGGCTGCGCGCCATCGGCGAGCGGATTCACGGCATGGCGCGCGCCGTCGAAGACGCGCTCGTCGCCGCCGGGCTCCGGCAGAGCAACGCTGCGTACTTCGACACCTTGCACGTCGAAGGGGCGAACGCCGTGGCGGTAGGCAAGGCCGCGGAAGCGGCAGGCCTCAACTTCCGCTATTTCGCCGACGGCGCCATCGGCATTTCGGTCGACGAGACAACGACGATCGAGGACGTTGCCGACATCGTCGCCGCCTTGAGCGGCGGCCACAGGCCCATCTACAAAGACGGAGCGCCGCCGCTGATCAAGGCGCCGGTGCACTTACGGCGCACCAGCGCGTACCTGACGCACCGGGTGTTCAACGCGCATCATTCGGAAACCGAGATGATGCGTTACATCCGCAGCCTCGAGCGCAAGGATGTCGGCCTGGATACGTCGATGATTCCGCTCGGGTCCTGCACGATGAAGTTGAACGCGGCAGCCGAGATGCTGCCGGTGACGTGGGCGGAATTCAGCCGAATCCACCCGTTTGCGCCACTCGAGCAGACACAGGGTTACGGCGAGATCTTCCGCGATCTCGAGGCTGCGCTCTGCGAGGTCACCGGGTTTGCCGCGGTCTCGCTGCAGCCCAACTCTGGCGCGCAGGGAGAGTTCGCCGGGTTGATGGTCATCCGCGCCTATCACGGCGACCGCGGCCAGGCCGGGCGCGACATCGTGCTGATTCCCGCCTCGGCGCACGGTACCAACCCGGCGAGCGCGACGATGGCTGGCTTGAAGGTGGTCGTCGTGGCGTGCGACGAGCACGGTTACATCGATCTGGATGACCTCCGCGCCAAGGCGCTGCTGCACAAGCATGCGCTGGCGGCGTTGATGGTGACGTATCCGTCGACCTATGGCATCTTCGAGGAACGCATCCGCGAGATCTGCGCGATCGTGCACGAGTCCGGCGGACAGGTCTACATGGACGGCGCCAACATGAACGCGCAGGTCGGGCTGACCAGCCCCGCGTCGATCGGCGCCGACGTCTGCCACCTCAACCTGCACAAGACGTTCGCGATTCCGCACGGCGGCGGTGGCCCGGGTATGGGCCCGATTGGCGTGGCCACCCACTTGGTGCCGTACCTGCCCGGGCACCCGGTCGTCAGGGTCGGCGGCACCAAGGCGATACCGGCGATCTCGGCCGCACCGTGGGGCAGCGCCAGCATCCTCCTGATCTCCTATGGCTATGTACGGATGCTCGGCGCCGACGGCATGACGCAGGCGACGCGCGTCGCCATTCTCAACGCCAACTACATCAAGGCGCGGCTCGAGGCGCATTACGACGTGCTGTTTGCGAACCACAGCGGCCGCGTCGCGCACGAGCTGATTTTCGACCTGCGCCCGTTCAAGCACGGCGCTGTTGCGATCGACGAGCAGGACGTGGCGAAACGGCTGATGGACTATGGGTTTCACGCGCCGACCGTCTCGTTCCCGGTAGCCGGGACAATGATGATCGAGCCGACGGAGAGCGAGGCGAAAGGGGAACTGGATCGATTCTGTGACGCGCTGATCGCGATCCGCGGCGAGATCCAGGCAATCATCGACGGCCGCGCTGATGCGAAGAACAACGTCCTCAAGAACGCACCGCACACTGCCGACATGGTCGCTGCCGACGCGTGGGACCACCCCTACTCGCGCGAGCAGGCGGCGTTTCCGCTGCCCTACGTCCGGGCCAGCAAGGTGTGGCCCTCCGTCGCGCGCATCGACAACCCTTACGGCGACCGCAACTTGATCTGCTCGTGCCCTCCAATGGAGGCGTACGAGACGGTCACGGCCTCACGCTGACGAAAGCCTGATCGAGAGGCTAGGCGTGGCGCACCAGCGCGCGGGTGAGCTCTTCGGCGCGCTGCTGGTAGAGGGCGGTCAGCTTTTTCGTAATCGGGCCGGGTTTGCCGCTTCCGATGACGCGCCCGTCGACGTTGACGACCGGAGAGAGCTCGCGTGTCGTCGAGGTGATGAACATCTCGTCCGCCGTTTCGAGATCTTTCGGATACAGCGTTGCTTCGCGGATGTCGGTGCCCAGCTCGCGTCCCAGCTCGAACAGGAATGCGCGCGTCACTCCTTCGAGTAGCCCTGCGTCCGACGCGGGCGTCAGCGCGGCGCCGTCGCGAACGAGGAAAAAGTTCGACTGAGAGCACTCGGTCAGCTCGCCGCGATAGTTGCACATCAGCGCCTCTTCGGCTCCGGAGCGATACGCCTCCTGCATGGCCAGCGCGTTGTTCATCAGGTTGTTCGACTTGATGATCGGGTTAACCGAGCGCGGGTGGTTGCGCAGCATGTCGACGAGGGCGACGCGGATGCCGCTGTCGTAGACACGCGGAGGATAGGCTTCGAACGGCTTGACGATGATGACCGTAGTCGGCGCCGGCGTCGACCTGAGATCGTAGGTGAGGTCTCCGACGCCGCGGGTATGGAGGACGCGGACGTAGGCTTCCTGCAGCTCGCCGGCGGCGGCGACGGTGCGCTCGATCCACGTCAGCATGGTGTCGTCGTCGAAGGGGACGTCGAGAGCGATGCGCTCGGATGACTGGCGGAGCCGGCGCATGTGGCGTTCGAAGAGGAACGGCACCCTGTTATACGTGCGCATCGTCTCGTAGACGCCTTCGCCGTAGACGAATCCGTGGTCGAATACCGGCACCACGGCCTGGTCGGCGGGCGCGATCTTCCCGTTGACGTAAACCGCTCCACGCATATCAGGCGGAGTGTAACATACGGAATACATGCGGGTTTTGAATACGCAGCAGATGCGCGAGGCTGATCGGCAGACGATCGACGAGATCGGCATCCCTTCGGTCGTGCTGATGGAGAACGCCGGGCGCCAGGCGGTGGCAGCGATGGAGGCCGCCTTCGACGACCTGGCCACGAGTCGCGTCGGCGTGCTGTGCGGCCGCGGTAACAATGGTGGCGACGGCTTCGTGGTGGCGCGCACGCTGGCGCAGCGCGGCGTCGAAGCGATCGTCTACCTGCTGGGCAGCGTTGCCGACGTGCGCGGCGACGCCCGCACCAACCTGGAGATTCTCGGCCGCGTCGGCGTGACGGTGGTCGAGATCACCAACGCGCAGGAGTGGGAGCTGCACTTCAGCGAAATCTCGGAGTGTGAGCTGATCGTCGACGCGATCGTCGGGACCGGCTTCCACGGGCCGCTCACTGGCCTACTGGAAACGGTCGTTGCCGACATCAACGGGCTTGGGGTGCCCGTCGTGGCCATCGATCTCCCGACGGGCGTCTCGGCCGACTCGCACGAAGTCGACGGAGAAGCCATCGAGGCGACGATGACCGTGACGCTGGCGGCGCCGAAGGTGCCGCTGATCCTGCCACCGGCCGATGCCTACGGCGGCGATCTCGTCATCGCGGACATCGGGATTCCGGGCTCGGTGATCGACGAACTGAACGGGCGGTGGTTGGAACTGCTCACGCGAGAGCGGATGCGCGAGCTGGTACCGGCGCGCGTCGCCGACTCACATAAGGGGGACTTCGGCAGCGTCCTCGTCATCGCCGGATCGGTCGGGCGGACGGGAGCCGCCCATCTCGCCGCGACCGGTGCGCTGCGATCGGGAGCCGGGCTGGTGACGATCGCGACGCCGAGGTCGTGCCTGCCAATCGTCGCGGCGATGGCGCCCGAGTACATGACGATCGGACTGGAGGAAACGGCGTCGGGAACGATCGATTTCAGTGCAGCCGATCGCGTCCTCGACTTCAAGGCCGACGTGATCGCGATTGGCCCTGGTCTCGGGCGGGATCCATCGACCGCCGCGTTCGTCCACGCCGTGTTCGAGCGCTCGGGCGTGCCGCTGGTACTCGACGCCGACGCGCTGAACGCCTTCGCCGGAGACCCCGACCGGCTGATGGGACGCGACGGCGTCGACGTGATTATCACGCCGCATCCGGGCGAGATGGCCAGGCTCGTCAGTATGAGCATCGAGGAGATCCAAGCCGACCGCCTGGAGCACGCGCGCGATTTTGCGGCGCGGCACCGGTGCCACGTCGTCCTCAAGGGACACCGGACCGTCGTCGCCGGCCCGGAGGGACGCTCGTTCGTCAATCTAACAGGCAACGCCGGAATGGCGACCGGCGGCACCGGCGATCTGCTCACCGGCATGATCGCGGCGTGGTTCGCGCAGATTCTCGACGCCGAAGGCGCGTGCAAGCTCGCCGTCTATCTTCACGGCACGGCCGGCGATCTCGCTGAGGCCGACGAGGGAGATACCGCACTTCTGCCGTCCGACATCGCCTCCCGGCTCGGCGATGCGGTACTGGAACTGACCGCTCGACGCAAGATCAAGCGTGATCACAGCTAGCGAGGCGGAAACTGAACGCGCAGGCGAGGACCTCGGCAGGCGACTGTCGCCGGGATCTGTTCTGCTGCTTTATGGCGAGCTCGGCGCAGGCAAGACGGCGTTCGTGCGCGGCCTGGCGCGCGGCCTCGGCGGTTCACCCGACGATGTGTCGAGCCCGACGTTTACCATCGTCCAGGAATACGATGGCGCGCGTGCCAGGCTGTACCACGTGGATCTCTATCGCCTCTCGCCGGCTGAAGTCGAGGACCTCGGCCTCGACGATTTGATCGATAGCGGCGGAGTTGTCGCGATCGAGTGGGCAGAGCGCTGGCATGGCAGGCCGAGTCGTGCCCTCGCAGTGCACCTCGAGCGCGTCGACGACGAGCGGCGCCTCATTCACGTACGCGAGTAGTACGTAGGACGTCAACGGGCAGAACAAGAACAGCAATAACGAAGCGGTGACGGTAACCGGATGTCTCGCACCGAGCTGCCGCCCGATGTACACTCGCATCATGCAAGGCACCACTCTTCTTTTGTTGGCTGCGGCCGCTGGCGCGGCGGCGCAGCAGCCCGTCACCATGAATGTTCCCGGTACGGCGGCGCATGCGCCGACGACGCTGACCGGGTGTCTGATGCCGGGTGGCGGAACCACGAGTATGCCCGGATCGGGCGGGTCGAGCGGCACCGGGCCTGCGGGTATGAATGCGGATGCCGCCAACAGCGGCGTCTTCTTCACTGTCAACCTGGGCAAGAAGCGACCGAAGGAAACCGCCTATTCACTCGTGGGCGTCGACGCCGCGGCGTTGCACCGCTACGCGAACCAGCGCGTCGCCGTGGAAGGCGTTCTCCTGCCACCAGTACAGCCTGGGGCAACTCGGCCGGATACCAGCGCCGCTGTCAGCACCGGTAAGACGGCGTCTGATAGGCCAGCTCAGTTTCGTGTGACCGCGATCAAGCAAATTCCTGGAAGTTGCGGCGGTCGCTAAGCGCGGCTGCCGAGTAATTCCTACCGACGCGGATCCTGACGCTCGGCAGCGCCCAGCCCATGCGTGGCCCTGCGTTCGCCGGGATCCGTTCTTGCTCCGTAGGGCAGAGTCATGATCCGTGCACTCTGGTTGATCCCGATCACACTCGTGGTCGTGGGCGCGGGGCTGGCCTTGCGCGCCCGGCACCGTCGGCAGTCGCCGACGACATACTCGCTGGAACACGTCAGCGGCGAGTGGCTGGCGCAGGCTCGCGGGCATGAAGAGCAGGAGTGGTAACTCGGACAGCCGCTGCCTGCCTGGCGGGCGTGTTAACGGCGGTGGCCCGCAGCGGAAGTTCCCGCTGCTCATGGAGTTATTCGACGCGGTAGTTCGGCGCTTCCTTGGTAATGATCACGTCGTGCACGTGTCCCTCGCGCAGGCCCGCGGGGGACACGCGGATCATCCGGGCATTGCGCTGCAGTGTCGGTACGTCCCGGGAGCCGGTGTAGCCCATGCCGGCGCGGAGACCGCCGACAAGCTGGTGGACCATCGCCGCTACCGATCCCTTGTGCGCGACGCGACCTTCGATCCCTTCCGGCACCAACTTCTCGCCTGACTCGGGATTCTTGTCGAGATCGAACTCATCCTGGAAGTAGCGGTCGCGGCTGCCGCGACGCATCGCGCCGAGCGAACCCATGCCGCGGTATTCCTTGAAGCTGCGTCCCTGGAACAGGATCATCTCGCCAGGGCTCTCGTCGGTGCCGGCAAACAGGCTGCCGATCATGCACGCGCTGGCGCCGACGGCAATCGCCTTGGTAATGTCGCCCGAGTAGCGGATCCCTCCGTCGGCGATGATCGGCACGTTGTGCGCGGCGGCGGCGCGGGCGCACTCGGCGATGGCAGTGATCATCGGCACGCCGATCCCGGCCACGACGCGCGTGGTGCAAATCGAGCCGGCGCCGATGCCGACCTTGACGGCGTCGACGCCAAGATCGATCAATGCCTCGGTCGCCTCTGCCGTGGCGACATTGCCGGCGACCATGTCGACGTTGGCGAAGGCGCGGCGCGCGCGGCGGACCATGTCGAGCACCCCCTGCGAGTGGCCGTGCGCGGTGTCGATGACGAGCACATCGACGTTGGCGGCGACCAGCGCCTCGGCGCGTTCCATGGCGTCCTTGCCGACGCCGACGGCGGCGCCGCAACGCAGCCGGCCGAGCGAGTCCTTGCAGGCGTTGGGATACTTGATCGCCTTCTGGATGTCCTTGACGGTAATCAGTCCCTTCAGACGGTAGAGATCGTCGACGACGAGCAGCTTCTCGACTTTGTGGCGGTGCAGGATGTCACGCGCCGCGTCGAGGGTCGTCCCGACCGGCACGGTGAACAGCGGCTCGCGCGTCATGACATCGGCGATCGGGCGATCGACGTTGGTCTCGAAGCGCAGGTCGCGGTTGGTCAGGATGCCGACCAATCGCCCTTCCTTGCTGCCGTCGAGCGTAATCGGCACGCCTGAGATCCGGTAGTTCTTCATCAGCTCGAGAGCTTCGAAGATGCGGTTGGTCGGGGACAGCGTGATCGGGTTGACGATCATCCCGCTCTCCGAGCGCTTGACCCGGTCGACCTCCTGCGCCTGCTCCTCGATGGTCAGGTTCTTGTGAATGACACCGATGGCCCCTTGCTGCGCCATGGCGATGGCCAGCCGCGATTCGGTCACGGTATCCATCGCCGCGCTGGCCAGCGGCACGTTCAGGCGGATGTTGCGGGTGAACTGCGACGCGACGTCGACGGCGCTAGGCAGCACCGTCGAATGCTGCGGCACGAGCAGCACGTCGTCGAAGGTGAGGGCGGTCGCGAGACCGACGGAGATTTGATCGGCGTTCAACACGTCAGTTCGTGTTTCCATATCCCCCCGCCGGCCGGCAGATCGATTTTACGCATTCGCTCCGTGACACTTCTTGTACTTCTTGCCGCTGCCGCACGGGCAGGGGTCGTTGCGTCCGACCTTCGGCTCGTCGCGCTTCACCTGCCGGACGACGTCGTCCCCGCCGGTGCGTGCGGGCCGCGGGGCGCCGCCCGCTGGGGCACCGCCGCGCGCCGGGGCCGGCGTGCCAGCGCCGATCGCGCCGAACGGCGAGGCGGGCTGCGATGACGGCGAACTGAGCGTCACCTGTGCCGGCGTCGGTCGACGCGGCGCGGGACGCTGGGGTACTGCCGCCGGCGCCGTGCCGTCGCCCATGACCGGCATCAGCCGCCACAGGTAGCGCACAATCTCTTCCTCGACTCGGTCGCGCATCGCCGTGAAGAGCTGGAAGCTCTCCTTCTTGTACTCGACGAGCGGGTCGCGCTGGCCGTAGCCGCGCAGGCCGATGCCCTCCTTGAGGTGGTCGAGAGAGTAGAGGTGGTCCTTCCACTGCGCGTCGACGATCTGCAGCATGATGTCGCGCTCGACGCGGTGGAGGATCGCCGGCTCGTCGAGCAAGCCTTCCTTCTTCTCGTACTTCCCTTTGGCGACGTCCCAGACGAGGTCGATCATCTCATCCGAGGTCTTGCCGCCGAAGTCGACCTGGTCGCGCTCCTCCTGGTCGAAGCCGAAGATCTCGGAGATGGCCGTCTCGAGCGCCTCGAGGTCCCACTCTTCGGGGTCGGTCTTCTCGCCGGTGTAATTCGCGACGGTGTTGGCCGCCAGATCGTCGCCGAGCGCCAACAGGTAGGCGCGGATGTCGAGCGGGTCCTCTCCCTCGGCGTAGCGGATATGGCCCTCGAGGATCTCGCGACGCAGCGCGTAGATGCTCTCGCGCTGCTTGTTCATCACGTCGTCGTACTCGAGCAGGTGCTTTCTGACGCTGAAGTTCTGCGCCTCCACCTGCTTCTGTGCCCGCTCGATGGCCTTGGTGACCATGCGGTGCTCGATCGGCACGCCTTCTTCCATGCCGAGCCGCTGCATCAGGCCCGAGATGCGATCGGAGCCGAAGATGCGCATCAGGTCGTCTTCGAGCGACAGATAGAAGCGCGATGAGCCGGGGTCGCCCTGACGGCCGGCGCGGCCGCGCAACTGGTTGTCGATGCGCCGCGCCTCGTGGCGCTCGGTGGCGATGATGTGCAGGCCGCCCAGGCGCACGACTTCGTCGTGCTCGGCGTCGGTTTCCTTCTTGTAGGCCGCGTAGATCTGCTCGGTACTGCAAAAGCGGCACGCGGTAGAAGCTGTCGAGGTGGTAGAAGTAGACGAAGTCGGCGTCGTCGACGAACTTCTCCTGTCCCTTGGGCAGCTTCTCGGCAATCTGATCGGCGAGAGTCTGCTGCCGCGCCATGAACTCGGGGTTGCCGCCGAGCAGGATGTCGGTGCCGCGGCCCGCCATGTTGGTGGCGATCGTCACCGTGGCCTTGCGGCCCGCCTGCGCGACGATCTGGGCTTCCTGCGCGTGGAACTTGGCGTTGAGGACGACGTGCTTGATGCCGCGCACCTTGAGCAGCCTCGACAGCCGCTCCGACTTCTCGATCGAGACCGTGCCGACCAACACCGGTCGCCCTTCCTTCTGCTTCTCAAGGATGTCGACGACGATGGCGTCGTACTTCTCTTTCTCGGTGCGGTAGACGGTGTCGGGTTCCTCGATGCGCTGGAGGACGCGGTTGGGCGGGATGACCAGCACGTCGAGCTTGTAGATGCTGGCGAACTCCTGCGCCTCGGTGTCGGCCGTGCCGGTCATGCCCGACAGTTTCTTGTACTTACGGAAGTAGTTCTGGAAGGTGACGGTGGCGAGGGTCTGGTTCTCGCGCTCGATCTTGACGCGCGAATGCGCGGCGTTGTGCTCCTTGGCTTCGACCGCCTGGTGCAGGCCGTCGCTCCAGCGGCGTCCCGGCATCAGGCGTCCGGTGAACTCGTCGACGATGACGACTTCGTCGGTACCGTCTCCCTTGTCCTTGACCATGTACTCGACGTCGAGGTGGAACAGGCTGTGCGCGCGCAGCGCCTGGTTGACGTGGTGCAGGATCTTCATGTTCGCCGGGTCGTAGAGACCGTCGGTCCCCGGCTCGAGGCGGTGCGCGAGCAGCTTCTCGGCCTTGGCCATGCCGCTCTCGGTGAGGTTCACCGTCTTGTGCTTCTCGTCGACGATGTAGTCGCCGGTCTTCTCGAGCTCTTCGCGCTCCTCGGCCTTGACGTCGCCGCGGGTCGTCGCGCCCTTCACGAGCTTCGGGATGATGTGATCGACTTCGTAATAGAGGTCGGTCGACTCCTCAGCCGGACCCGAGATGATCAGCGGCGTTCGCGCTTCGTCGATCAGGATCGAGTCGACTTCGTCGACTATCGCGAAGTTGTGCCCGCGCTGGACGTAGTGCGCGAGATCGAACTTCATGTTGTCGCGCAGGTAGTCGAAGCCGAACTCGTTGTTGGTGCCGTAGGTGATGTCGCTGCCGTAGGCGGCCTGCCGCTCCTGGTCGGTGAGATCGTGCTGGATGACGCCCACCGTCATGCCGAGGAATCGGTAGAGACGGCCCATCCACTCCGCGTCGCGTCGTGCGAGGTAGTCGTTGACCGTGACGACGTGCACGCCCTTTCCGGCCAGGGCGTTGAGATAGGCCGGTAGCGTCGCGACGAGCGTCTTGCCTTCGCCGGTCTTCATCTCCGCGATCTTGCCGCGGTGAAGGACCATTCCGCCGATCAACTGGACGTCGAAGTGACGCATCTTGAGCGTGCGGCGGCCCGCTGCGCGGACGACCGCAAACGCCTCCGGCAGCAGATCGTCGAGCGTTTCCCCCTGCTCGAGGCGCAGGCGGAATTCCGCTGTCTTGCCGGTCAGCTGCGCGTCGGTGAGTGCCTCGATGGAGGATTCGAAGGCATTGATCTGGGCTACGACCGGCGTTAGCTTCTTCTTGAGCTCCCGCTCGTTGGCGGTGCCCCCTAAGAGTTTCGAGAGTGCTTTGTCGATGATCATTGCGGGATGGGTATCCCGCAATTGTACCAGAACTTGTCGTTTCCGCCTGGCGCCCGAGGCGGACGTCAGTGAGCGAGGAGGGTCATCGGATTGGTGAGCTTGCCGTTCATCCACACTTCGTAGTGCAGATGCGCGCCGGTCGAGCGCCCGGTGGAACCGACGTAGCCGATGACGTCGCCGCGTTTGACGCGCTGATCGGCCATCACCGCGATGCGTGAGAGATGGCCGTACTTGGTCATGATCCCGAAGCCGTGATCGAGTGACACCATGTTGCCGAAGGCGCCGTTGGGGCCCGCGGCGGCGACGGTCGCGTCGCCGGTCGCGATCACGGGTTGGCCGTAATCAGCCGAGATGTCGAGACCGGGATGGAAGTCCTGGTCGTTGGTGAATGGATCGGTGCGATTGCCGTATAACGAGGTGAGCCAGCCAGCGACGGGCCAGACCGACGGCGTGGCGGCGGCGAGCGCGTTGCGGCGCTCGACACTATCGCGCACCGAGTCGAGACGGCTGCCGATCACGCCGAGGAGGTCGCTGAGCACGCCGAGCACGGTGTCGGGTGAGGCCAGCCCGCTCTTGAGCACTGGGGCGAACGTGCTGGCGCTGACGCCGCCGCCCATGGCGCGCGACTTGACGTTGGTGGGCAATTTGTCCATGGCCCGGCTGGCGTTCGCATCGACGGCCGCGCGCTCACCGAGGTCATCGACCGCGGTCTGCAGAGCCGACACCTGGTTGGCCAGTTGCCCGGTCGCCTCGCGATAGCTGGCGTTCTCGACCTGCAGCGACGCGTTTGTCGACTGCAGATCGTTGATGGCAGCCAGTGCGCTCCACCGCGCGCCCATGCCAATCAGCACTGGCAACGCAAACAGGCCTGCGGCGACCGCGAAGGCCGGCCACAGTGAAATTGTCAGACGACGGACAGCGCCCGTCTGGCGGTCGGCAACAACGAAGGTGTAACGGCGTGCGCGCATCAGGTCCGGTCGAGTTGGTGAAACCCCGGAAGTATAGCACAGCTCTCAGGTTGCAGGCGAAGTCGGCCGCACCCTTGCACTGCGGGCACCTGAGACCCTGCGAATGGTCGCGTGTTGGGCAAGAGCGTACCCAGATGCGGAAAGGAGACGGCACATGAAGGCCACGGTGATGCTCGCCGTCCTCCTCCTTCTCGCCATGAAGGCCGACCATCCACCTGAGTCGGCGTGGATGCTGCTGTCGGGGGCGGCTTTGATCGCACTCGGCAGTCTCGTGCGGCGGCTGACGCCTTGAGCTCGCAGACCGTGCTGTTACGCCGTCCGTCACGGACGGGTGGAGGTGCCATGAAAAACGTGCAAGTGGCCCTGATTGCGGGGTGCGCCGGACTGGTATGTCCAGCAGCGGCGCGCGCCGAACCAATCTCGACGGTGTTCAGTACCAGCGCGGGCGCCAGCGTGGCGTTGCCCGGGGCGGGTACAGGCGGGGGGACGCTCGATTTCGGGAGTCTGTCGCTCGGCGGCGGATCGAGCGCGATCGTCCTGGTCAACGGGCTTAAGGGGCACGCCAACGTCCCGTTATCCTTTACCATTTTCGATACGGCGTCGAGCCCGTTCACGGTACTGACGGCGGAGATCCTGGATCCACTGTCGGACGGCTTCGACGCGATGGATCCAAAACCGCAGCCTGGCTACATTCCTGCCGGCTACAGTACCTCGAACAACACTGACGGCCTGAGCTTCGCGTGGAACAGCGGTCTGGCGCGCAGCGCCGTATTCGCCAACGGCGGGGCCGCCACGCTCCATGTCGATGAAGACACCAACGCTCGCGACATGCTGTCGTTCCATGGGTTCAGCGGCGGCACGCGGGCGAACGTCTCGTTCGGGCTGCGCGACAATCTCGGCAATCGCGGCTTTCTCGTGCGGTTCAGCGTCAACGGCACTCCGGGGGGGGCCTCCACGCCCGAGCCGGCCTCGCTACTGCTGCTCGGGACCGGTGTGGTCGGGTTGCTGCGGTTCGGGCGGCGTCTGATCTGAGCGCGCGATGACGGTTCGGTCGTCGCATCCCTTCGCCGCGCCGGCACTCGTCCTTGCCGTCACGCTCGCCGTCTACCTTCCCACGCTCTCGTCGCTCGTCCGCCAATGGGCGAGCGACGAGAACTACTCGCACGGCTTTCTCGTCGTCCCGTTCGCGTTCTACTTCGCCTGGCGCGATCGCCGACGGATCGCGGCACTTCCCTGCGCCCCGCACCTGGCCGGCCTCGTGCTGGTCGCGGTTTCGCTGGTCGTCTTCCTGGCCGGACAGCTCGGAGCCGAGCTGTTCCTGTCGCGCGTGTCGCTCCTTGGGGTGATTGCGGGGACCGTCGTCGCGCTCTACGGCGCGCCCCGGCTCCGCGCGCTGGCCTTTCCGCTCCTGCTGGCGCTGGTGGCGATCCCGCTGCCTGCGGTCGTGTTCAATCGCATCGCCTTCCCCTTGCAACTCCTTGCCTCGCGCGCCGCCGAGACGACGCTGTCCGGGCTCGGGGTGCCGGTGCTGCGCGAGGGCAACGTCCTCGTCTTGTCATCGATGACGCTGGAAGTGGCCCAGGCGTGCAGCGGCATCCGCTCGCTGGTGTCATTGTTCAGCGTCGCGCTGCTGCTCGGCAACCTCGCCGGCTTGCGACAGTGGGCGCGCGGTGTGCTCGCCGTTCTCTCGGTCCCGATCGCTGTCCTCGCCAACGCGGCGCGCGTGACCGGGACCGGAATAGCCGCGGCGTGGATCGGTCCTTACGCCGCTGAGGGGTTCTTTCACGAGTTTGCCGGCTGGGTGGTGTTCGTTGCCGCGTTCGCGCTGCTGCTGGCGGCGGAGCGCCTGCTGCGCCGTGTCCGCGACTGGCGTCCTGCGCCCCGCCCCGCGGCGGTGCTGACGTGATGGCGCGGGCGCTGGTGCTGTCGGCGATGATCGGAGCGGCGGGCATGGCGGCGCAGCGGCGTACCGGGGTGGAGACCCCGGTAGCGATACGGCCCTTGCAGA
Source organism: uncultured Acidobacteriota bacterium (assembly GCA_963836665.1). Classification (GTDB taxonomy): domain Bacteria; phylum Acidobacteriota; class Vicinamibacteria; order Vicinamibacterales; family 2-12-FULL-66-21; genus JAICSD01. The sequence goes on from CAWIKL010000001.1 coordinate 181,806, forward strand.
CCTTTCCGGCGGCGGTCGACGCGTGGACGGCCGCCGGCGAGGTGCCGCTCGACGCCGAGGCGCGTGAGATCCTCCGCGCCGACGACTATCTCGATCGGGACTATCGCGGCCCGGCCGGCCGCGTGGTCAATCTTTACGTCGCGTATTACGCCAGCCAACGCCAGGGAGACGCCATTCATTCGCCGCAAAACTGCCTGCCGGGATCGGGGTGGCAGCCGGTCGAATCGAGTGTCGAGACCTGGCACGCGGACGGCCGCAACGTGCCGGTCAACCGCTACGTCATCGAGCGCGGCGGGCGGCGGCAGCTCGCCTACTACTGGTACGAGGGACGCGGGCGGGTCGTCGCCAACGAATTCGCGAACAAGTTCTGGCTGATCGTTGACGCCGCACGGCTCGGCCGCAGCGACGGCGCGCTCGTTCGCGTGATGACTGCGGCGGACCCATCGACGCCAGCCGGCGAAGACGCCGGAGCTGAATTCAGCCGAAGTGTATTCCCAGTCCTTGCGAGCTATCTGCCATGACGAAACGACTTCTTTTTGCGGCCGCCGCTATCGCGGCGATCCCGGCCCTGACCGCCTGCCACGCGGCCCCGACCACGATAGCCGCGAACGCGATGGCAAAAGGTGACGCCTACCGCGCGCAACACAAGTACGCCGAAGCGGCGATCGAGTACCGGCGGGCGATCCAGGCGCAGCCGCTGCGCAGTGATGCGCACGGGCGGCTCGCGGACGCATACATGGCGTCGGGGGAACCACTGAAGGCGTATCCCGAGTTCGTGCGTGTCGCGGAACTCGACGACAGTAATCTCGACGCGGACGTGCAGGCGGGAAATATCCTGCTGATGACCGGCCGCTACGACGAGGCGAGCCGCCGCGCCGACCTGGTGCTCGCGCGCGACCCGCGCAACGCTGCCGCCTACGTGCTGCGCGGCAACGCGCTCGCGGGGCTCAACGAGCCCGGTCGGGCGGTGCGCGAGATGGAGCAGGCTCTGGCGATCGATCCCGCCAATGCCTCAGCCTATCGCGCGCTCGGCACCGTGCAGTTCGCGGCGGGCCGGCACGAGCAGGCGCGGCAGTCGTTCGACAAGGCGGTCGCCCTGGCGCCGGCGTCGGTCGACGCGCGCCTGGCGCTGGCGCAGTTCCTCTGGGCTACCGGCGACTCTGCCTCGACCGAACGTGAACTGCGTGACGCGCTAACCCTCGGTGAGCACGCCGAACTCGTACACCGTGCGCTCGCACTGTTCTATCTGGAGATGGGGCGCACGGCCGAGGCCGAGCCGCACTTCCAGGCGCTGGCCGGCACGCCAGACGGCGCGCTGGCTCTCACCGATTTCTACATGGGTGTCGGGCGCCTCGACGAGGCGCTGCGGACAGCCGAGAAGGTACGGTCGCCGAGACGGGCGCGGCGCGAGGCGCAGATTCGCGTCTCTGCGATCCGGCAGCGTCAGGGTAAGACGGCCGACGCGCTGGCGATCGCCGACGCGCTGGTTAAGGAAGATGGCCGCGACGGGGCGGCCCGCCTGCTACGGGCTCGGGTGCTGCTCGCCTCGGGGCAAGGGGAGGCCGCGGCGCAAGAGGCGCAACGTGCGGCGGGCGACGATCCGACGTCAGCGCCAGCCTTCTACACGGTCGGGCTCGCGGCGCTGGCACGGCACGATGCGCGCGCCGCCGAAGACGCATTCGAGAAGACGCTGGCGCTCAATCCGCATGCGGTGGCGGCGCAGATGCAGCTGGCGCAATTGCGCCTGTCGCTCGGAGATGGCGGCGGGGCCCTCCAGGCGGCCGAGCGTGCTGCGGCGGCGCACCGCGGCGATCCCGAGGCCGTCGTGCTGTTGTCGCGCGCGCTGCGGGCGACCGGTGACGTCGACCGCGCGCGCCGCGAGCTGGCCGCGGTGCCGTCGCACGATCCCAAGGTCGACGTCGAGCGCGGGCTGACCGAGCTGGCCGCCGGCCACGTGGCCGAAGCGCGGACCGCCGTGTCGCGCGCCCTCGAGCAGGCGCCGGCCGACGACGCGGCGCGCAGCGCGGCAGTGGCGATTGATCTGGCCTCAGGCAACGTCGCCTCGGCGCAGCAGCGCGTGGACGGCTGGCTCGCCACCCGCCAGGATCCGGCGACGACGATCCTCGCTGCGCGGGTCGGCCTGGCCGCGCACGACGACGCCAGGGCGGAACGCCGGCTGCTCGACGTCATCCGCTCGGCGCCCGATCGCTCCGACGCCTACGAACTGCTCGCTGCGCTCTACGCCCGCCAAGGCAACGTTGCGGCCGCGGTCGCGCGCTATCGCGACGCCGCCGCCCGGGTGCCGAACCCGACCGGTCCGGGCACGATGGCCGCCATCCTGCTCGAATCGGGGCACGATGCAGCCGCGGCCCGCGCGCAGTACGAGTCCGTCCTGGCCCGCGATCCGCACGCCGGGATTGCGGCAAACAACCTGGCCTGGATCCTCGCCGACGCCGGCGACCTGAGCACCGCGGAACGATGGGCGCAGACGGCGGTCGAGACCCTGCGCGGACGCCCGGAGCCGCACGACACGCTCGGGTACGTGTACCTGAAGCAAGGGCGAGCCTCCGAAGCGGCCGCGGCGTTCGCGTGGGCGCTGTCGCTGGCACCGGGCAACGCGACCTATCTTGCGCATGCGGCCGAAGCCCGTGCCGCTGTTTCTGCCGACTCTCACCGCGTGACGCGCTAGTCGTTCTGCGTATCTCCGCGATCGCGCGGCCGCTGCGGGGCAAAATCTCTACGCATTCCTCGCGATCGCGGGTGAGTCGTTCCTTGCAGCAGCCCTGAGCGTGCTGGCACGCGTGCGGTCGGCGGCGGTCTTCGGCGTCGAGGCGTTTCCCGTCACCATCGAGGTTGACGCCTCCTTTGGCCTGCCCGGATTCACGGTCGTCGGGCTCCCCGACGCCATCGTTCGCGAGAGCCGCGATCGGATACGCAGTGCCATCCGCAATTCGGGCTTCGAGTTTCCCAGGCACCGCATCACCGTCAACCTCGCGCCGGCAGACATGCGCAAGGCGGGAGCCTCATTCGACTTGCCGATCGCGCTCGGCGTTCTGGCCGCATCGGGCGTGGTGCAGCGGCGCGACGTCGAGGACGTGGTGATCGTCGGCGAGCTCTCCCTCGACGGCGGCATCCAGGCGGCTCGTGGCGTGCTCCCGATCGCCGTCGCCGCCCGCCGCCAGCGCATCCCCGGCGTGCTACTGCCGACGGCCAACGGTCAGGAGGCGGCGGTGGTCGAAGGCCTGCACTTCTTTCCGGTGGCCTCGCTGACGGAGGCTGTCGTCGCCCTGAACGACCCGCGTCCCGTCCATCTCGAGGCGCAGCCGCAGGGGGCGGCGCCTGAAAGCGTGCATGGTGACTTCGCGGACGTACGCGGCCAGCTCCTGGCGCGCCGCGCCCTCGAAATTGCAGCGGCGGGCGGCCACAACGTGCTGCTCTCGGGGGCACCGGGCTCGGGCAAGACGATGATGGCCAAGCGCGCCGCCGGGATCCTTCCGTCACTGACCTTTGACGAATCCCTCGAAGTGACGGCGATCCACTCGGTTGCCGGGCTGTTGTCGGGCGGCAGCGGACTGGTGCGGGCGCGTCCGTTCCGCGCGCCGCATCACACCATTTCCGACGTTGCGCTCGTCGGTGGCGGATCGAACCCCCGACCAGGCGAGATCAGTCTTGCGCACCACGGCGTGCTGTTCCTTGACGAGATGCCGGAGTTCAGTCGCCATGTGCTCGAGGTCCTGCGCCAGCCGCTCGAGGACGGCTTCGTCCGCATCTCACGCGCACAGCGGACGGCGGTGTTCCCGGCGCGCTTCGTCCTGGTCGGCGCCATGAATCCGTGCCCGTGCGGATTTCTGGGGGATGCGCGCCGCGCCTGCCGCTGCACGCCGGCGCAGATCGACCGCTACGCGGCGCGGCTCTCCGGTCCGCTGCGCGACCGCATCGATCTGACGGTGTCGGTGGCGGCGCTGCCGACGAGCGAGCTGACCGGAGAGGGCGAGAACGAGCCGACCGCGGCGATCCGCACGCGCGTCGAACGCGCCCGCGCAATGCAGGCGGCGCGCGCCGAAACCACCGCTGCCACCGTCAACGCAGGCCTGGCCGGGCGCGCGCTGCGGCGGGTGTGTACGCTCGACGCTCGCACGGAGCGTTTGCTCCACGACGCCAGCGAGCGGCTGGGGCTGACCGCGCGCTCCTTCGATCGTCTTCTTCGCGTCTCACGGACGATTGCGGATCTGCGTGCGTCGCCAGGCGTCGCATTCGAGCACGTCGCGGAAGCGCTGCAATTCAGAAGTCAGCAGTAGCCGGTAGTCAGAAAAACTAACGGCCGGTGGCCGGTTGGGAGTGGGCCAGAGTCGGTGGTCGTGCCAGTGCGCGGTGACGACGGCGTGCCGGCCGCACACTGTCGTCTGGCAGCTGTCTTTACTGGTGGCCGCTCGCGCCGGTCTGGTGCGAGGTCATGATCTTCAACCGCGTGCCAGGGGCGATGCGATTACTCGAGAGCCGGTTCCAGCTCTTGATCTTCGCCACCGTCGTGTCGAAGAGCTGCGCGATCGAAAACAGGGTGTCCCCCTGCCTGACCTTGTAGGTGACAGCGACCACTCTGGCGGGCTGAGACACGGTCGGCGTGGCAGCCGGTTCGGCGATGTTGCGCGAAGCGACCGCTGAGGGAGCGGTGTGCTCGGTGCGGGCCGCGAGGATTGTCGCCGGCTGGCGCGGGATGATCAACTCCTGGCCCGGACGCAGATGCGCGGTCAACGACAGGTTATTGGCTTCCGCGACATCGCTTCGCGACACGCCGAAGTGGCGCGCGACAGTGAGCAGCGTCTCGCCCTTCTTGGCGGTGTACCACTTGAAGGTGCTGAAGTCGGCAGGGGAGGCCTCCGCCAGCCGGGCGGTCAGCTTGTCAGCCGTGCCGGCCGGAACCTTGACTTCGTAGTTCGGCTTGGCTGGCGTCGTCCAGCGGCGCAGCTCCGGGTTGAGCTGCTGAATCTCGTCCACGCTGGTGCCGGCCCACTCCGCGACACGGCGCAGGTCGATCGCCTGCGGCAGCGCGACCTTCTCGTATACGGTCGGCTCGGCCGAGGCAATCTCGAAGCCGGTACTGGGCGGGGTTCCTGCCAATGATCATCGCGGCGAGGATGAGTGGCACGTACTCGCGCGTTTCCTTGGGCAGCCATTTCGACGTCGCGGACAGCTGCCAGAAATCGTCGACGCCCGATCGCTTCATCGCGCGCGAGACGCGGCCCGGGCCGCCGTTATAGGCGGCGAGCACCATGTTCCAGTCGCCGTCGAACATCGTGCTCAGGGTCTTCAGGTAGCGCGCCGCGGCGATTGTCGCCTTCTCCGGGTCCGAGCGCTCGTCGATGAACCAGTCGATCTTGAGGTCGTGCTCCTGCGCCGTCCCCTTCATGAACTGCCACGGCCCCTTGGCGTTGGCTTTCGACAGCGCGTTGGTCTTGAAGGAGCTCTCGATGATCGGGATGTAGGCGAGATCCAGCGGCAGGCCCTCGGCGCGGAAGACATTCTCGATCATCGGCATGTACTTCGCGCCGCGTTCGAGGCTTTCTTGGATGTAATCGCGCAGCCGTCCCTGGAACACTTCCACGTAGGAGAGGATTTTCGCGTTGTCGGGAATCGGAATGTCGTGCGCGTTGTGCTGCAGGTCGGCCTTGACTGCCGCCTGTGTCGCCGCGTCGGCGGCCGGGGCCGGGAAGGTCGTGGCGTTCTTCAGCAGCTCGTCGATCGGCGCGGCGACGACCCGCTGTTCGGCGAAGCCGTCGCCCTGCGACAGCGCCGTGACCTCGTAGGCGTTGACCCGATCGATAAGACGATCGAAATGTTCACGCAGGCGCGCATCGGTGCGCGCGCCGTAGGGCGCATCGAGCAGCACCCCCACGGCGCGGTCGAAATCCTGCCGTGCCTTTTCGAGGTGGCCCGCCTTCAACTCCTGCTCGCCGGCCTGGAAGTGCGCCTGGGATGTCGCGATCAGTGCGTCAATCGGATCAACCAGGGACCTGGCGGGCGCGGACGCCGGCTGTTGGGCCACCGTGACGACCGGAGCGGGGGGCGGGGGGACGCGGACCTGCGGCTTCGGATTGGCACCACACGCGCCAACCAGTACACAGCACCCGACGCCGAACGTCCTTCGCGGCATTCTCATCACGCTGGAGCACTCCCTTGGGGGACGGCTAATGGATGACCTTGGCGCCTGCCGTCGTGCAATAGCCTTGCCCTGTAGAGATCGTAAACGCAGCTGGGCGGTCAGGATATCAACCAGCCGGGCGACCGGTCAACCATAAAACCAATCCGCTCAACAATAAAGGGTCTTCCTATCGGGGCCACTGAGCCTGGACGAACACCCGGTGCTGGTCGCCTAGATCGCGCGCTGCCGGGGTGACGATCGTCCGCTCCCCTATGACGATTTTGCGCGATTGTCTTACCGCTAGACGGACGTCCTCCTCACACACGAAATCGGTCGGCTTTTCGTCGTTCTTCTGTTCTGGCGGCTCGAATGGCCTGCGTCCTGCCGGCTCAGCCGAAGGCTTTGTATCAGCTGCCACCGGACCCGCGGGAGCTCTGTATCCCCTCGATCCAAGGAATTCATCAATTCTGCGCGCCAGCACGTCAGCCGGAATACCACCGGGTAGTGGTGGCCCGGGCGGAGGCTTTGGCAGGTTCACGACATTGGACGAGCCGTAGGCCGCTGCGGCCGGGGCAGGCGGTCGCACGACTGCGGGATTGGTCTCGTAGGCCAAGCGTTTGATATTGATGAGGTGTCGCGGAGAAATGTTATCTGACGTAATGTTGCCGCCCCAGCCGCCGCAGCCCAGCGTCATCGACGGGTCCAGCCCCGTCGTCAGACCGATCGACCCGTGGGTGGTCGGCGTATTGACCACGATCCGGTAGGCGGGCTTCTTCAGGCCAAACTCGAGAATGATCTGATCGTTGCGCGAATGGATCGACATGGTGTGTCCCATGCCGCCATAGCGCAGGATCTCCTTGCAGCGCTCGCAGCCCTCTTTCCAGTCCGCGACCGTATAGAAGGACAGCACCGGCGCCAGCTTCTCGATCGACAGCGGATAGTCGCGGCCGACGCCTTTCAACTCGGCGATGAGTACGCGCGTCCCCGGCGGGACGCTGATTCCGGCCGCTTGCGCGATCGCGGTGGCCGGACGCCCGACGAGCGCCGGGTTGGGCAGCCGGTTCGCGCCGAGCAATGCCTTCGCGACCTTGTCGGCCTCGTCGGGCGACAGGAAGTACGAACCGTTCCTGACGAACTCACGCTTCACGTCTTCCACGATCGGCGCGTCAACCACGACGGAGTTAGGCGAGGAGCACAGCACGCCGTTGTCGAAGGTCTTGCCGGTAACGACGTCGAGCACAGCCTTGGCCACGTCGGCGGACCGTTCGATGTACGACGGCGCGTTGCCCGGGCCAACACCGTATGCGGGTTTGCCGGCCGAGTAGGCGGCCCGGACCAGGCCCATTCCGCCGGTCGCCAGGATGACGGCGATTTCCTTCGCCTTCATCAGTTCCTGCGTCCCCTCGAGCGTCACCGTCGTCATCCAGTTGATCGCGGCTTCGGGCGCGCCGGCGCGGCGGGCGGCCTCGTTCATGATTTCGGCGACGCGCGAGATGCAACGGACGGCGGAAGGGTGCGGGCTGATGACGATCGGGCATCGCGCCTTGATGCAGATGAGGATCTTGTAAATCGCGGTCGACGTCGGGTTGGTCGTCGGGACGATTGCGCAAACGACGCCGAACGGATCCGCGATCTCGATGACCTTGCGATCCTCGAGGCGGCGAATCACCCCGACCGTCTTCATCGGCCGAATGAACTTGTAGATTTTTTCGGAGGCGAAGAGGTTTTTCTGAACCTTGTCTGCGACGACGCCGTAGCCGGTTTCCTCATGGGCCAGGCGGGCGAGCGCTTCGGCCTGCAGCGTCACCGCGGCGGCCATGGCGTCGACGAGCGTGTCGATCTGTTCCTGAGAGAACTCTGCAAGCACCGGCGCGGCCGCCTTGGCGCGTCGCGCCAGCGATCGCGCCTCGGCGATGGAGGCAAGATCGCGATCGGTCTGGGCCGTCATGTCCTGCTGCTACCGCGCGGGGCTAGGACGCTTTGGCGTCCTTGGGGGCTTTCGGGAGGATCTTCTCGACTTCGCTGTGCGGGCGCGGGATGACGTGGACTGAGATGAGCTCGCCGACGCGCCGCGCCGCAGCAGCCCCGGCGTCGGTCGACGCTTTCACAGCGCCGACGTCGCCGCGGATGAGCACAGTGACATAGCCCGCGCCGATGTATTCCTTGCCGATGAGCACGACGTTCGCCGCCTTGACCATCGCGTCGGCGGCCTCGATGGACCCGATCAGGCCCCGCGTTTCGACCAAACCCAATGCATCCACGTGGTGAACGCTAACATATTGCTGTACCTGCCACAACTGCTGTACTATCCGCGGCTGGCTTCGCTTTAAGATGCGCAACACAGTTCGCGGTCTGATCACCGGTTTTCTCATCGCCTTCGCCCTTGCGGGCTGCCACGGCAAGCAGGCCAACGAGCCGGCCGTCGCCACACCGTCCGTTTCGTTCAGCAAGGATCGGGTTCCGATCGGCAGTGCCACGACGCTGACCTACAAGTTCGTGGTGGCGCCGGACGCGAAGTTCACCAAGGACTACTGGGTGTTCGTGCACGTGCTAGATCCGGAGGGGGAGCAGATGTGGACCGACGACCACCTGCCCCCGACGCCCACCAGCAAGTGGCAGCCTGGACAGACCGTCGAGTACAAGCGGACGATTTTCGTTCCGAATTACCCGTACATCGGAGAAGCGATCGTCCGTCTCGGACTCTACGATCCGGCAACTGGCCAGCGCCTCGTCCTCAACGCGCAGGAAGCATCGCGCCGCGAGTATGTCGTCAGCAAGGTGCAGATCCTGGCCTCGTCGGAGAACATTTACCTGATTCCGAAAGACGGCTGGCACCCGACTGAGGTCGATCCAAAGAACCCGCAGAACGAGTGGCAATGGACGAAGAAGACCGCCACGATCGCGTTCAAGAACCCGAAGAAGGACTCGACGCTTTACCTGCAGTACGACGCCCGCGTCGATCTCTTCAACCCGCCTCAGCAGGTGACGCTGAAGATCGGAGACCAGCCGGTGGGGCAGTTCGCCGCGGACTCAAAAGGGCCGGCTCTGCTCACGTTCCCCTTGACCGCGGCGCAGCTCGGATCGGCCGACACGGTCGAACTATCCATCGACGCCGACAAGACGTTCAAACCGGGTGGGCCCGACCCGCGTGAGCTCGGCATCCGCGTATTCCATACCTACGTGGAACCTAAGAATCCTTAGTATCTCAACCGCAATCCCCAATCCGCACCAGGTCGGAGGGGTCAAGAAGCTCGACTGTAGTGATTCTGGACAGTCGGCCAACCAAGTGCTAGTATCCTTCGTCCCAATGCAGGTGTTGAAGACTGCCCGGATCGTGATGGCCGCATGTGTATGCGTCGTGGGCGCTTCGTCGCTGGCGTCGGCCGAAATCGTCTTCATGACGTCGGGTGGGACGCTGTCGGTCAAGGGACACACGACCGAAGGGGACAGCATCACGTTGATGCTGCGCGCGGGCGGAACCGTTACCTGCGACAAGCAGCTCATCGAGAAGATCGTTCCGGACGAAGTGCCGCACCCCGAGCCGTCCCGGGACGTCGTGACACCGACGGCGCTGCCAGTAGCGATGGGGCTCATGAAGACGGCCGGGCTCCGCGACACCGCATACGCCGACATGATCAGCACGACCGCCGAGACCTACGGTGTAGACCCTGTGCTGGTGCAGGCACTCATCCAGGTCGAATCCAACTACAACCCGCGATCCCGCTCGGCCAAAGGGGCGATGGGGCTGATGCAGCTGATGCCGTCGGTGGCCAAGGAATACAGGGTTCGCAACGCCTACGATCCCGCGTCGAACATCGACGCCGGAGTGCGCAAGCTCAAGTCGCTGATCGAGTCGGCGAAGGGGAACCTGTCGCTCGCGTTGGCCGCGTACAACGCCGGCGAGGCGGCCGTCAGCAAGTTCGGTGGTGTTCCTCCCTATCGCGAGACACAGAACTACGTGTCACGCATCCTGAGCCTCGTCGGCGCGCGTTAAGCCTGTTAAATCTTCCGTTCCCGGACCCAGCCAGGGCCCGGATAACTCCGTCTAATCCAATTAGTTGTGTAGAATTGGCGGGAGTTCGCCTTACTGATGGAGTTTAGATGCAGGCTCGGCACGCCCGGGGGCGAGGTCATCGAAGGCGTCTACGCCGCCGATAGCGAGGCCCGCCTCCGCCGCGAGTTCGAGGAAAAGGGACTTTACGTCCTCGCCATTCAGCAGGCCGGCCGCCGCGCGCTGGCGGGGGTCCATTTGCCGGCCCTGCCGAAGCGGCGGACCGTGTCGAGCCGAGAGTTCCTGGTATTCAACCAGGAGCTGGCGACGTTGCTCAAGGCGGGGATGCCGCTCGTGCAATCGCTCGACATCTTGCGTCGGCGCGTGGCCAATCCCAGCTTCAAGGCGGTGCTCGACGACGTGCACGAGCGGGTGCGGTCGGGCAGCGCGCTGTCCGAGGCGTTCGAGGCGCATGGCGCTCTGTTTCCGGGCGTCTACACGGCATCGCTCCTCGCCGGGGAGAAGTCAGGCAACCTCGAGTCGGTCCTGCGGCGTTACGTCAGCTACGTGAAGATCGTGTCGAGTGTGAAGCGCAAGACGATCTCGGCGTTGGTCTACCCGGTAATCCTGGTCGTGCTGTCGCTCTGCGTCGTGACGATCATCGTGGTCAAGGTCGTGCCGGAGTTCGGCGCGTTCTACAACCAGTTCGGCAAGGAGCTGCCGCTCTCGACGCGCGTGATCGTCGCGGTCTCCGCGTTCGTGACGACGTACTACTACTTGATCCTGGCGGTAGCTGTCCTGGCGGCGCTAGGGGTCTACGGCTGGGTCAAGCAACCCGGCCAGCGGCGGCGGTTGGACCGTCTGATTCTCAGGCTGCCGATGATCGGACCGATCGCGCAGAAGTTCTCGACGGCGCAGGGCTCGCGAACGCTGGCGACCCTGCTCGGCGGGGGCATCCCGCTCGTCAACGCGCTCGAAGTGACGTCGCGCTCGCTCGGCAACCAGTACATGGCGGGCGAACTGCTGAGCGCCGCGCAGCAAGTGCGCGAAGGGCGTTCGCTCGCGGCCGCGATGCTGGACAGCGGCGTTTATCCCGACGTCGCGATCAAGATGATCGAGGTCGGCGAGTCGACAGGCGCGCTGCAGGAGATGCTCAACAGCCTGTCGGACTTCTACGACGAGGAGATCGACACAAACCTGGGCCGGTTCATCACGATCGTCGAACCAGCCCTGCTGGTGATCATGGGGATCGTCATCGCGGGCCTGCTGCTGTCGCTGTACATGCCTCTCTTCAACCTGTCTTCGGCGCTGAATGGATAGCACCATGGATACCAAGCCGACCACGGTCGAGGCGACGCCGGCGGAGCTCTACGCCGACACCGCCGCGCCGCAGCGCTCGGCGGCGGAGCTGGCGGCCGAAGTCGCAGAAGCGCGCCGTCTGGCCGAGCGCTACCGGCTGCCCTTCCTCGACCTGGCACACTTCAACATCGATCACGATCTGTTCCGCACCATTCCGGCGGAGCTGATGCTGCGCTACAATTTCGTCCCCTACCGGCGCGAGGGCAACGCGCTCGCGATCATCGTCAGCGATCCGCGCGACCTGCCGATGATCGACGAGCTCGGCATGTTGCTCGGCGCGCCGATCAAGGTGATCGTGGCCGCGCCTTCGGCGATCCAGGGCATCCTCAAGAAGAGCGAGAGCTCGACGCGCGTGCTCGAGGAAGCGACCGAGAGCTTCCAGCTGCAGATTCTCCGCGAGGACGAGCAGGGGAACGAGGAGCAGCTCAGCGTCGACAAGCTGACTGCCGACACCAGCCCGGTCATCCGCCTGGTCGACACCACGATCTACACTGCGCTGCAGCGGCGGGCCAGCGACATCCACATCGAAACGCAGGACGACGCCGTCCACGTGAAATACCGCATCGACGGCGTGCTGCAGTCGGCGATGCGGCCGATCGACAAGCGCTTCCACAGCACGATCATCTCGCGCGTCAAGGTCATGGCCGAGCTCGACATCGCCGAGAAGCGCGTGCCGCAGGACGGCCGCTTCAGGCTCCGCCTCGGCGGCAAGACCATCGACTTCCGCGTCTCGATCATGCCGAGCGCGCACGGCGAGGACGCGGTCATCCGCATTCTCGACAAGGAGTCGATCAGCGAACAGTTCACCGAGCTGCGCCTCGACATCCTGGGCTTCCCTGAGGACGAGCTGCGGCGATTCCGCAAGTACATTCGCGAACCCTATGGGATGGTCCTGGTCACCGGCCCGACCGGCTCCGGCAAGACGACGACGCTCTACGCGGCGCTGTCAGAGATCAAGACGGTCGAGGACAAGATCATTACGATCGAGGATCCGGTCGAGTACCAGCTGCGTGGCATCACCCAGATTCCGATCAACGAGAAGAAGGGGCTGACTTTTGCGCGCGGGCTGCGCTCGATCCTGCGGCACGATCCCGACAAGATCATGGTCGGCGAAATTCGCGACAACGAGACGGCGCAGATCGCGATCAACTCGGCGCTGACCGGCCACCTGGTGTTCACGACGGTCCACGCCAACAACGTCATCGACGTGCTCGGCCGCTTCCTCAACATGGGCGTCGAGCCCTACCAGTTCGTCTCGGCGCTGAACTGCGTGCTGGCGCAGCGGCTGGTACGGAAGATCTGCGTGCACTGCAAGCGGTCGGCGAAGATCACGCGCGAGCAGCTCACCGAGTCGGCCATGGATCCCAACCTGGCCGACAGCGGCCTGTTCTTCGAGGGCGGCGGCTGCATCGAGTGTAGCGGCACCGGATTCAAGGGGCGCGACGCCATCTGCGAGCTGCTCGATCTGTCCGATAACATTCGCGAGATCATCCTGGCCCGGCGGCCGAACTCGGAAGTGAAGAAGGCGGCGCGGGAAGAAGGGATGCGTTCGCTGCGCGAGTCGGCGGTCGAGCGCGTCCTCGGTGGCGTCACCACGCTGCGCGAAATCAACAAGGTCACCTTCGTCGAGTAGCGATGTCGAGACTGCCCGGATTCCTCGTCAGCCCGCCGCCCTCCGTCGGCATCGAGATCGCCGCCGAGCGTGTCACGGCGGTGTCATTGGCCAAGGACGGGAGCGGCTGGGTGATCGCGGCGCACGGCACGGAGCGGCTGGCGCCCGGCGTCGTGACCCCGGCGCTCAACGCGATCAACGTGCACGATCGCCGCGCGTTGGCGGCGGCGCTGCGTTCGGCGTTCGACAAGCTGGGGACGCGGCCTCGCCGCGTCGCGCTGGTCATTCCAGACACCGCCGCCAAGCTATCGCTGCTGCGTTTCGAGAAGGTTCCGGCCGCTTCCGATCTCGATCAATTGATCCGCTGGCAGGTGCGCAAGGCGGCGCCCTTCAAGGCGGAAGATGCGCAGATTTCTTGGGTGCCGGCGGCGCCGCTGGCCGACGGCGGCCGCGAGTATCTCGTCACCCTGGCGCGCCGCGACATCGTCGAGAGCTACATGGCGGCGTGCGCGGACGCCGGTGCCGAGGCTGGTGTCGTCGATCTGGCCTCGCTCAACCTGATCAACGCCGCGCTCGCGTCGGGCGCGGGGGCCGGAATGGGGGACTGGCTCGTGGTCCACGTCGCGGCCGATTACGCCACGCTGGCGATCGTGCGCGAGCGGCAGCTGATCTTCTTTCGCACGCGGCAGCTCGAGGGCGAGGGGGATCTCGCCGACGTCGTGCACCAGACCGCGATGTATCACGAGGATCGCCTCGGCGGAAAGCAGTTCGCCCGGGTGGTCCTGTCGGGGGCGGCGGCGCGCGGCGCCGCAACGGGGGAGGGGGTTCGCCGCGCCCTCGAGGAGCGGATGGGCGTGCGCGTCGAGTCGCTCGACTTCCGCGGCACTGCGGCGATGCGCGATCGCGTCGCCGCGGCGCCCGAGCTGCTCGACACTCTCGCGCCCGCTGTCGGCGTCGTGCTCAGGGCGCGCGTGGCCTGATGCTGCGCACCAACCTGTCGACGCGGCCGTTCTACAACACGCGCGCGGTCCACGCCGTCGCGGCAATGCTGGCCGTGCTCATCCTCGCGGTCACGGCGTGGCAGATCGCGCGCGTCCGCCAGTTGTCGCGTTACAAGACGGAGCTGAACGCCGCGATCCGCCGCGATCGCAGCGAAGCCGACGTCGATACCCGCGACGCGCAGCGGATCCGCAGCGGCATCGACCAGAAGCAGCTCGCCGCGCTGTCGGCGGCGGCCAAGGAAGCGAACGACCTGATCGCCAAGCGCACCTTCTCGTGGACGCAACTGTTCAACGAAATCGAGACGACCCTTCCCGACGACGTGATGCTGATGGGCGTTCACCCCGAGATCAAGGACGCTATCACCACGCTGCATTTCGACGTCCAGGGGCGGAGCGAGGACGTCATTGACGCGTTCTGGGATCGGCTGGAGAAGACGGGCCGGTTCCACGACGTGGCATGGAACAACGTCTCGATGACCGACGACGGCCTGCAGCGGATGGTGATGGAGGCGATCTACACGCCGGGGCAAGGATCGGCGCGGCCCGCGTCAGCGCCGCCCGGCGTGCCGGCTCCGCCGACGCCGCCCGGAGGGAAACGGTGACGCCGCTGCAGCGCGTGGTCGCGGAGAAGCGTCGTCTCGTCGCGTTCCTGCTGGTGTTCGCCATCGCCAACGTCGTGCTCTACGCCGTCGTCGTGTTTCCGCTCGGTCGTCAGGTGGTCAACGCCGAGGCCGAGGCGCGGCTGCAGCATCAACAGCTCAACAGCGCGCGCTCCGATCTGAAAAGCGCCAAGGCGATCGTCACCGGCAAGGCGCAGGCCGATGGCGCGTTGCAGAAGTTCTACAAGGACGTCCTGCCTGCCGATCAGGGAGTGGCGCGCCGCCTCACCTACACGCGCCTGGCGCAGCTGGCGCACCAGGCCAACGTGAAGCTGGAGCACGGGGTCAACGCCACGGCGCACGAGAAGGGCAGTTCCCTGGACAAGCTGACCACGACCTACACGCTGTCGGGCGACTATCGCAACGTGCGCAAGTTCATCTACGCCATCGAGACGGCTCCGGAGTTCATCGTCATCGAGAACATCGGGCTGCAGTCGCCGGGCGAACAGCAGCAGCAGGCGAGTCGCGGACTGGCGATGACGCTCGAGATCGGGACTTTCTTCCGGACGGAGAATGGCGGAAAGTAGCGCCGCGCCGGCCACGGGCCGGCCCCGCCCGTCGCTCCTCGTGCTGCTGGCAGTTGCGGTGGTGGCCCTGGCGGTCTACATGATGTGGCCGGCGGCCGTGCAGCCGTCCGGACCGTCTAATCCTCCGAGGGAGCAGCGGAAGCAGGCGGCGGCACTGAAGGACGCAGGTGCAACGGGACCGCTCGACGTCAAGCTCGGGCAGTTGCAGCAGGCGCCGGCCGCGCCGGAAGAGAAAGGGCGGAACCCGTTCCGATTCTACGTGCCGCCGCCGCCGCCCCCGCCGCCGCCTCCGCCCAGGCCGGCGACGGCAGCACCGCCGCCACCGCCGCCGAAAGTGGGCGACAAGAACTACGTTCCGCCGCCGATCCCGCTCAAGTTCATCGGCACGGTCGAGGTCAGGGGGCGCAAGGTCGCCATCTTCGTCAACACCGACGGCAAGGGCATGCCGCAATACGCCGGCGAAGGGGAGATCGTCCTCGGGCAATATCGCGTCGTCAAGATCGGTGTCGAGTCGGTAACAGTGGAATACTTGGACGGCCGCGGTCGGCAGACGATTCCGATGCGCGGGTGAGGTGACATGACACGCAAACTGGCAGGACTGCTCGTGCTGGCGCTGGTCGCATCGGGGTGCGCGGCGTCTCGCGCGTTCCGTCATGGACAGGACGCCGTGCACGCCGGCGACTGGGACAGCGCGATCACTTACTTCACCAAGGCGGTCCAGGAGAATCCGGACAACGGCGAGTACCGCATCCACCTGCGCCGCGCCCAGGACGAGGCCTACCATATGCACGCCGAGCACGCGCGCGAGCTCGAACGGCGTGACGATCTCGAGGAGGCGTTGGCCGAGTACCGCAAGGCGCTGGAGATCACCTCGACCGACCGCGTGATCCAGGCCAAGGTGGCGGAGCTCGAACGGACGATCCGCGAGCGGGTGGAAGCGAGCCGGCCCCAGCCCCGCATCACGCAGCTGCAGAACCAGGCGCGCGGTCTCAACGCGCCGCCGCTGCTGAATCCGGGGTCGCGTGAGCCATTGCGCATGAACTTTGGGCAGCAGTCCAGCCTGCGTGACATCTTGAACTTCATCGGCACCGCGTCGGGGATCAACCTCAACTACGACGCCCAGTTCGTCGACAAGCCGTACGGCCCCGTCAATCTCGACGGCGTTACGCTCGAGGAAGCGCTGAACCAGGTGCTCTCGGCGAACCAGTACTACTACAAGGTCACCGGGCCCAAGACGATCATCGTCATCCCGGACCAGCCGGCGAAGCATCAGCAGTACCGACGATCTCGTCATGCGCGTCTTCTTCATCAACCACGCGGACGCCACCGAGCTGGCCTCGCTGGTCAACAGCGTGATGCGCATCCCGCAGATGCCCGTACAGCCCATGGTGATGCCGAACAAGACCGCCAACACGATCACCGTCCGCGCTACTTCGCCGGTGATGGACGTCGTGGACCGGCTGATCCGGGCCAACGACCGGCCTCGTGCCGAAGTGCTCCTCGACGTGCAGATTCTCGAAGTGAACAATCAGCGCGTCAAGAAATACGGCATCGACCTGAGCCAGTACGCATTGAACCTGATCTTCTCCCCCGAGGTCGCGCCGCCCAACACGACCGCGGTGAGCGCGCCGCCGCCCTTCAATCTCAATACCATCAGCCAGGGCGTCAGCACCAACGACTTCTACCTCGGCGTGCCGTACGCCGTGGTCAACTTCCTGGCGCAGGATTCGCAGTCGCGGACACTGGCCAAGCCGCAGCTGCGCGGCGCCGAAGGGCAGCAGATGACGCTGAACCTCGGCCAGGACATCCCCGTGCTGCAGACGGTATTCGGCGCGGCCGCGGCCGGCGGCCTGGCGACGACGCCGACCTCGTCGTACAGCTACCGCACCGTCGGTGTCATTCTCGACATCACGCCAACGGTGACCTACGAAGGAGAAATCCGACTGAAGATTTCGGTCGAGAGCAGCGCGCTCGGCAACAGCATTGAGGTCGGCGGCCAGTCGGCACCGTCGTTCACCTCACGCAAGGTCACGACCTACCTGCGGCTGCGGGAGGGGGAAGCGAACCTCCTGGCCGGCTTGATTCGCACGGACAAGTCGAAGCTGAATCGAGGCGTGCCCGGCATCGGGCACATCCCCGGGATCAACGCTATCTTCAGCTACAACGAGGACAACGACCAGGACAACGATATCGTCATGCTGATTACGCCGCACATCGTGCGTGATCACGAACTGACGAAGGAAGACGTCGGCAACATCTACATCGGCACCCAGGCCAATGTCGGCCTGTCGGGACCGCCGCAGCTGATCGCGCCGCAGCCGGAAGCGCCCGCGCCCGGACAGGCGCCCGCGCCCGCGCCGCCGACTGGCCCGCCGACTGGCCCGCCGAACCTGCCGCAGCCGGGCGCGCAGCAGCCGCCTGTGGCCGCGCCAGCCGGCGCGCAGATTCCGAATCCGCCGGCGCCGCCGGGGACTGCGGCGGTGCCCTCCTACGTACAGACGCCGACGGCTCCGCCGACCGTTCCGCCGACGCTGACCAACCAACCGGCGCCGGCCGCGCCGGTCCCTGGGGCACCCGCACCGACGGCCGTGTCACCGACGCCCCCGGCCACTTCGCCGGGGACGCTGCCGCCTGTGGCGCAGCCGCCGGGCGCGACTCCCGCGCCGGGCGCCAATCCGCCCGCGGCCACGCCGACGGGCGCCGCCCCCGCAGCAGGACAGGGAGGCAACGCACCGGGTGCGGTGACACCGGCGCAGATCATCCTGACGCCGGCAGGGACGGAATTCCGCGTGCAGGGCGGACCCTACTCGGTGCCGATCTCGATCAACAACGCATCGCGCATTTCGACGATGACCTTGACGATCACCTACAACCCGGCGATCCTGAAGGTGCGGACGGCGACGGAAGGGACGTTCATGCGCCAGGGTGGCATCACGTCGAGCTTCGCGCCGAAGATCGACAGCGTCAACGGCCGTGTGGATCTCGTCCTCAGCCGCGCAGGCGATCAGACCGGCGCGTCCGGTTCCGGCCTGATCGCCGCGCTGGTGTTCGACGGCGTCGCACCTGGCACCAGCACGATCGCCATCAGCGGCGTCGCGCTCGGCCCCACGGGATCCCCCGTGGCGATTACGTCATCGCCGGTGTCGGTGACGGTGAGGTGAGCCGTGTCAATGGCGAATGGCGACTGGGGCAGACTGACGCGAGGCGTGGAGCGCGGCTTCACCTTCGTCGAACTGCTGGTCGTGTGCGCCATCCTGCTGATCCTCGCGTCGGCGGTGATGCCGCTGGCCAAGGTCAGCATCCAGCGCCAGCGTGAGGCGGAACTGCGCCGCGATCTCCGCGACATGCGCACGGCGATCGACAAGTTCAAGGATGCCGCTGACGCCGGTGCGATTTCCCCCTTCGACATCAAGGCCGGCTCCGAGAACTATCCGGCCAGCCTCGAGATTCTCGTTGATGGCGTGACCAAGATAAACGACGCCACCGGCGTCAAGCTCAAGTTCCTGCGCCGGATTCCGATCGATCCGATAACGCACTCGGCCGAGTGGGGCATGCGCGCCTACTCGGATCGGCCGGACTCCACGTCGTGGGGCGGGAGCAGCGTGTTCGACGTCTACACGAAGTCGGAAGGCAAGGCGCTCGATGGCACCAAATACAAGGACTGGTAGCTGGCGAATGCCGGCATTGAGACGGACCCGCCAAGGCGGCTTCACGCTCGTCGAGCTGCTGATCGTGATCTCGCTGATTTCGATCCTGGCAGCGATGGGCCTCGTCCAGTACAAGAACTCGGTGCTGTCGGCGAAGGAGGCTACGCTGCACACGGACCTGTTTCGCATGCGCGACGCCATCGACCAGTACTATGCCGACAAGGGCAAGTACCCGAGCGGCCTCGATTCGCTGGTGAGCGAGGGCTACATGCGCAAAGTGCCGATCGATCCGGTCACACAGTCGTCCGATTCGTGGGTGACCGTGGCGGCCGAACCCGATCCGAACAGTCCGAGCGGCGAAGCCGGCATCTACGACATCAAGAGTGGCGCGCAGGGCACTGCCCTCGACGGCACCAGCTACTCGGACTGGTAACGTTTCGTCTGCCGCGAACGGCTCAGAGCAGCTTCGACGGTTCGCTAATGCGCGACAGGACCGCAGCGCGACGGGCAGCGGACGCGGGCTTGCCGAAGACGAAGTAGGCGCCGCGCGCCGGCGAGCGCTTCGTCATGTAGCCGTCGTACTTGCGATGAAAGGCGCGCTCGACCTCGACGTCACGCACGAACCCGGCCGCCTCGAAGCGCGTCACCCACCACGGCGCGGTCGCCCACGTGAGATGACCGTGAATCGGATAGCCGGTGTCTTCGGTGTGCAGCGTACGCAGGAGTCCACCGACGCGCGCTTGCTCGTCCCAGCCGTCGACGTAGAACGGGAACACGTTGCCAAACACCTCGTCGGGACCCAATGCCGGGATGTTGCAGAACAGATATGCGTCGTCGCGCGTCACCTGCGCCACGCGCGCGAGGTAGCCGTCGAGCTTGTTCGGATTCAGATGTTCGAACACGTCGAGGCCGAACATCAGGTCGTACTTCGCCGGCAGGTCGAGCGCGAGCAGGTCCCCGTGATGGATCCGCGGCCGCACGCGGCCGGTTGCCTTCGCGATCGCCATCGTGCTGATTTCGACACCCTCAGCGGTGATACCAAGATCGTCAAGGCATGCGAGCACCGCCCCCGCCGCTGTGCCGAGCTCCAGCGCGGCCGACGGCGCGAAGGCAGCGATCATTTCCGCGACCAGTCGCTTGTCGAAGTCGACCTCGAGAATCCAGACGCCCGGTGCCTCGTAATAGCCGTTGGCGATGATCGCCTCTTCCAGCCAGTCGAAGTCGGACAGCTGCGCCGCGTCGAAGACGAGGATTGACTGCCGGCTGTTGCGGTCCGTGGTGCGGCGGTAGCGTTCGGGCCGCTGCAGCACCAGGTTGGGCAGGGAAGATGGCGCCGGCGGCGCGAGCGATCGCTGGAACTCGGGCGAACGCATGATGTCGAGGAGAACGGCGGTGCGGCGCACGCCCGAGCGCAGCACGCCGCGGTAGAAGGCGAGGCCGCCCTGGTCGGCCTCGCGCCCGAGGATGTCGCGGAAGGCGGCGTCGACGAATTCCCGGTCGCTCACCAGGATCGGTTCGAGGCGCGCCTTCAGGTACTTGATCAGCCGCAACGGCTATTGCACGTCCAGTGTGACCGAGGCCGACCCGATCGCGCCGCCGCTGACGCCGATGACATCGACGCGCACGTTCTTCAGCCCGCGGCTGGTGAACGTATGCGTCAGCTGCGGAGACGTGGTCGTCAGCGACCCGGTACCGTCGTCGAACGTCCAGTTGTATTGCGCCACCTGCGCGGTGCCGATGCCGCCGACGACAAAGGTGACAGGGCTGTTGACGGTCGGCGCCGGCGGGGAGGCGCTGAGCGTGACCGGCAGCGACCCGATGATCACCGTTGTCGAAAGAGAGCCGCTCCCGCCGGACGTGTCGGTGACGGTCGCGGTCGCCGTGTACTGGCCGGCCGCCGAATAGACGTGGACCACGTTCTGCGGGCCGCTAATCGACCCGAGGCTCTGCGATCGCCCGTCGCCGAAGTCGATGCGGACGTTGCTGATCGTGGCTCCCGTCGTCGGCGTCACCGCAAATGTCACCGGCGTGCCCGCGCTCGTCGCGTTGGGCGTGGCCGTGAATGCTGATAGTGCGAACGTATTGACTGTCACGGTCAGCGCGGTCGCGGCAGCGATCGTGCCCGAGGTCGCCGTGACCTTCGCCGTTTTCAACGTCGTCAGGGTCGTCGTCGCGTTGCCGCTCGCGTCGCTGGTCGCAGTCGGCGGATTGAGCGTGCCGTTGTCGGTCGTGAAGGTCACCGGCACGTTGGGCACCGGGGAGCCGGAGTCGTCGATGACGGTCGCAGTGACAGTGGCTGAGCCGCCCGACGACCCGAGCGTGGCCGGCGAGGCGGAGAGCGTGATCGTCTTGATCGCGGCGGTGCCGACGTTGATCTTCGTCGTGGTCGACGCGCCCCCGGAGTAGGCGGTGATGGTCGCCGCACCGCTCGTCCCCGCGGTGATCAGCTGAACGCTGACTTGACCGTTGTGTGTGCGTGCTTCGGAAGGCTCAATGTGTCCGATCGTCGTCGTAAAGGTGATGACGGTGCCGTTCTGTACCGGGGTGCCGGCGCCGGTCGTCGACGAGCTGCCGGCGCTGCCGCTTCCAGACGACGCCACGCCGTTCTCGATCACCGTGGCGACGATCGACATCTGGCTGTTCAGCGCGACATTGTTGGCCTCAGGGATGAGACTGATGACACTGCCGGTCGGCGCCAGGAGCGGCACCTTGTCGCATGCCGCCGGAAGCGTGAGCGCGACCAGAATGAGAGCGAACATGACGCGGCGGTGTGTTACCATAGATCGCGCTAACAATAGTAGTCTCATGAGTTTACGGGGTCAAGAACTCTCGACCGAACGAGGCTATGCGATGGCCGCGCTCCTGGTGGCGCTGGCCGTGACGGCGGTCCTCATGTCGGTCGCTCTGCCGGTGTGGCGTCACGACATGCAGCGGGAGAAGGAAGAAGAACTCGTTTTCCGCGGCCAGCAGTACGTCCGGGCCATCCGCCTCTTTAACAGGAAAACGAACGCGCTGCCTACGCGCGTCGACGATCTCGTGCAGGGGCATTACCTGCGCAAGAAATACAAGGATCCCATCACCAACGGCGACTTCGACCTGATTTCGGCGACGAACCCGAACCCCGCCGGCCAGGCCGGCACCTCGCTGCCTGGTGGTCGCGGGACCACGCAGGCAATCAGCGGCGGACCGCCGGCATCGACGGGACAGCTCGGCGCCAACAGCGAGAGCAGCGCCAACAGCTCGTCGAACGGCACGGTGGCGGGAGGGATGCTCGGCGTGCGCAGCAAGAGCACGAACGAGTCGATTCGCCTGTACCTGAACCGGAATCACTACAACGAGTGGATGTTCATCTACCAGGGCCTTGGCGCGGGCGGCGGCCGCGGCGGCATTCCGGTTGGGCCAGGCGGCATCCCCGGCCGCGGCGGGCCTGGTGGCCGAGGTCCCATCGGGCCTGACGGTGGGCGTGGCGGCCCAGGTGGACGGGGTGGCCGCGGACCGACTCTCCCGGACGGGGGCCGCGGTCGTGGCGGCGGCGGTCAAGTCCTTCCCCCCGGAATCGGCCGTCAATAGCGTTGTCACTGACGGTTAGGACGACGTCTGCCAGCCTGCAGTCTGAGCCGGCCTAGCGGCGGATGAATGGCCACTGATTACAGGCTCCTGGCTTCTGCGACCGCGTCGTGGAGCCGCCGCCGAACACGCTGAATCTGGTTGTTGTCGCGCGCCGGATGCACGCGATTGGTCAGCAGTACAACGTAGAGATCACTGTCGGGATCGATCCACACTGACGTGCCGGTGAAACCCGTGTGGCCGACCGCGCGCCGAGACAGGCGCGTGCCGCACGAAGATGTCGGCAGCATCGTGTCCCAGGCCAGCGCGCGCGAGCTGCCGGAAACGGTCGATTTGCGGACGAATCGCGCGAGCGTCTCAGGGCGCGCCAGCGACGACCCGCCGGCCATCGCGTCGAGGACCGCGCGCGCGAATATGCCGACGCCGGCCGCAGTGCCGAACAGGCCGGCGTGCCCTGCGATACCGCCAAGCGCCCAGCAGTTCTCGTCGTGGACTTCTCCCTGCAGCAAGCGCCCGCGCCAGAGATCGAGCTCTGTCGGGGCGCAGCACGCGCGGAGTTCGCGCGGCGGGTTGAATCCGATCGCGTCGAACTGGGCAGCGCCAAGCGGGAATCCCACGTCCGCGAGCACGAACCCGAGGAGCATGAACCCGAGGTCGCTGTAGATCGACTGCGTGCGCGGCGCATATTCGAGAGGGAGCGTGCAGATGGCGCGCTCGAACTCGGCGCGTGTGTGGTGATCGCGGAAGAAGGGGAGATAGGCCGTGAGGCCGGAGGCGTGCTCGAGCAGATCGGCGATCGTGACCGCTTCGCGATCGACGCCGCGCCACTCCGGCAGGTGGTCGGCGACGCGTCGATCGAGGTCGAGCGCGCCGGCGTCGACGGCGCGCATCGCCTGCGTCGCCGTCGCGATCACCTTGGTCAACGACGCGAGGTCGTAAATGGTGTCGATCACGACCGGGGGGGAATCGGACGCATAGGTGAGCGCGCCGAATGCCTGCGTCCAGCGGACCGTGTCGCGACCGCCGGTCTCGACGACCGCGCCAGGGAAGGCGTGGGCGGCGATGCCGCCTTGAATGACAGAACCGGGCGTCAATTGCTTCCCCGCAACTCCCAGGCCGCCAGGCGCTACTTCGAGGTCGGAAGCTGCGGCGTTGCAGAGTTGATGGCGAATGCCCCTCGGCTGACCGTGCCCAGGTAGTCGGGCGCCGGGGGCTTGGGGCCGGTCAGACTGTCGTAGGAGAAGAGCACGAAGCCCGCGGTGCCAAGCCGGCGGGCCGCCTGGATGTTTTCGATCGTCTGCGCGGGCGAGAGACGGTAGGCGCCGATGCCAGCCCATACAGCATGGGCGCCGGCGGCGTTGCGAGCCGCCGCGATCTGGTCGACGAAGCGCGACGACTCCTGCGTGTAGGCCATCGGCGCGACGGCGTCGACGAGCCCGGCGGCGAGCCAGCCGCGCCAGTCCTGCGAGCGTTCGTCGGCCGCATCCTGCGCATCCGGGGCCACCGCGGCGCTCAAGACCGCCGCCGGTTTCACCGCACGCAGCGCCTGGCGCGCGCCGGCAACGAGCGCCGTCATCCGCGCGCGCCGGAACGCCTTCCACTCGGAAGGGAAACGATCCGGGTAGGCGAACAGGTCGTCAACCTCGGCCGCGTCCAGTTCGGCTCGGACGTCTGCCGTCAGCCGCGGCCGGAGATCGTTGCGGAACTCGGCGATCGCGAAGCGGCTGTAGTCGAACTGCGGGTTCGGGAAACGCGCGTAGTCGAGATGCACGCCGTCGACGTCGTAGCGGCGTGCGAGGTCGGTGACGACCGATTGGAAATACGCCGCCGCTGCCGGCATGACGGGGGATACGTACAGCCCTTCGACCGTCTCGAGCTGGCCGCGCGTCCAGCGCGCGATCCGGCCGGCGTAGCCAGGGTTAGTCGGATCGATGCGCGCCAACTCCTGCGCGATCGGGCGCGGCACCATCAGCCAGTCGGGGTGCCTGGTGACGAGATGCTCGGGAGAAACCGGCAAGTCGACGGCGCTCGAGACAAGATTGACCGAGAGCCACGCATGCACCCGGATGCCGGCAGCGTGCGCGTTGGCGAGCAGCGCCGCCAGCGGGTCGAACGACGCCGGCTGGCGCGCGAGATCGGCCGCGCGCGGCTCGATGGCGCTGGCATAGTAGGCATCGCCGCGGCCGCGCACCTGCACCAGCAGCGTGTTGAAACCCTGTTCCTTGGCCGTGCGGACGAGCGAGGCGATGCTGGCAGGGGAGGTCAGCGACGAGCGGAGAACCCACAGCGCGCGCGTTTCGGAGGCGCCCTCCTGCGCCCGCACCGGGACACCGGGCGCGGCAGCGTAGAACAGCGCGATCACAGCTATCGCAGTCACGGTCATCACGCGGCCGCGCGCGAGCGGGTTGGGGACGTTCATGGGAGCGACTGAGTGTACCAGCGGCGGCGACGGGCCGTCAACGAACGAAACGCGTTAAATCGAGCACGATCTTGTAGCGATCGCCGCGCATGATCGACTGCACGAATTCCAGCGGCCGCCCGTCCGCCAGCGTTGTCAGGCGCTCAGCCGCGAGGGCGGGAGAGCCGGCGGCGACGCGCAGCAGCGACGCGACTTCTTCAGCAACCAGCGCGGCCTGATGCGTCTCCCGCGCGGCCGCCGGATACAGAGCGTACTGCGACGCGAGAACGTCGTACAGCGAGGCGTCCGTGAACGACACTTCGTCAATCCGCGGCACCAACGTCATCGCGATGAAGGCCGTCTGCAACCCCATCGGTTCGCCGTCGGCCATGCGAAGACGGCGGAGACGGAACACAGGGCTGCCCTCCTGCAACTGGAGGCGCTCGGCGATCTCGGCAGACACAGCGACCACGCTCTGCTCGAGGACCTTCGATGTGGCATGGAAGCCGTGGTCTCGCATTTCACCGGTGAAGCTCTTGAGCTCGCGCGGCCCTTCTTCGAGCGGCGGTCCCTGCACGAAGGTGCCTCGTCCCTGCTCGCGACGGATGTATCCCATTTGCGCGAGGTCGCGAAGCGCCTGGCGTACGGTGATCTTGCTGACTTTGAAACGCGTGATGAGGGCGTCTTCGGTGGGGATGCGATCGCCGGGCCGCCAACGGCCGCCCTCGATCTCGCGCAGGAGGGCGATCTTGAGCTGATGGTAGAGCGGTACGGGGTCGCCGCGCTTCAAGATTGGCACAGGTACAAAGTCATCATAATGATATGCTCGCCGCGGGCACGTAATCAAACGAGGGGAGTCGAGGATGATGCGAAGCAGAATCGGATGGGCGATTCGCGCGTTTGCCATCGCCGCCGGGCTTCTGTGGCCTGGCATGGCCGGCACGGCCACCGCCCAGGAGACGACGGGCACCATTGCGGGCGTGGCCAAGGACCAGTCTGGCGCGGTCATGCCGGGGGTCACGGTCACGGTGAAGGCGGTCCAGACAGGGGTGACGCAGGAATTCGTCACCAACGAAAGCGGCCTCTACACGGCGCCGCTGCTTCAGCCGGGTGAATACGCCGTGACCTTCGCGCTGAGCGGATTCCAGCCGCGCACCGTCAAGGGGATCCAGCTCCACGTCAACGACCGTCTCGAAGTCGACGCCCAGATGGGCGTCAGCAACGTCAATGAGAACGTCGTGGTCAGCGCCGCGTCGCAGTTCGTCCAGCCCTCACCGGCGGTGCAGCAGTTGATGGGACCGACGCAAGTCCAGGAACTGCCGCTGAACAACCGTAATTTCGTCCAGCTGGCCACCCTCGTGCCGGGCGTGTCGAGCGATCTGTCCGACGAGGTCGGCATCGGCCTGACGTCGACGGTCAGCATCTCGATCAACGGCAGCCGGCGAAACTCGGTGAATTGGCTCGTCGACGGCGTATCGAACGTCGACGTCGGCTCGAATATCACGCTGCTCTCGACGCCGACGCTCGAATCGATCCAGGAGTTCAAGATCATCACCAGCAGTTATGCCGCCGAGTTCCCACGCAGCGGCGGCGGCGTGGTCAACATCGTTACCAAGGGCGGCTCGCAGAAGTTCCAGGGCACGGCCTACGATTTCGTGCGCAACGATCGCTTCAACGCGAACTCGTTCTTCCGTAACCGCAGCAGCGATCCTTCAATCCGCGGCCATGCGCCGCGCCTGCGTTACCAGAACCCGGGCTACACGGTTGGCGGTCCGCTGCTGCCAAGCCGTCAGAAGGCGTTCTTCTTCTGGTCGGAGGAGTGGCGCTATTCGACGCGGGCGCCGGCGTCGCAGACCGCCAGTGTGGTCAATTCGGCGTGGCTCAACGATCCATCAAATCCGAACTATGTCGATCCGTCGCTGCGCGATCCGAACGCCGTCAAGCTGCTGCAGTTGTGGCCGGCGCCGAACTTCTTCACGGCGGCCGGCACGGCGCAATACCTGAATAACACCCCGAGCGTGAACAACACGCGGCAGGAAGTGATTCGCACCGACGTCGATCTGAGCAATCGCTGGAAGCTCGTCGGCCGCTATACGCACGATCTCAGCAATACCGTTGAGCCTGGCGGGCTGTTCACGACGATCGCGGTGCCTTTCGTGTCAGCGACGCACACTGCCGTGCCTGGACAGATTCTGGCCGTCGAACTGCGGGGCATATTCGGCAACAAGCTGAACGAGCTGAAGTACCAGTTCTCCAGCAACCAGATCCACACCAGCGACGATCCGGCCAACGTCAACACGCGCGCGCAGACGAACGTCAGCATTCCGGAGTTGTTTCCCGAGAACAGCGCCAACCGGGTGCCGTCGCTGTCGGTGACCGGATTGTCGGGGATCACCACGATCCAGGCGTTCCGCATCCAATATTTCAACAGCACGGTCACCGACAACCTGACGTGGCAAAAGGGCAAGCATGCGATTAAGGTCGGCGTGCTCTTTGGGTTCGAGGCGAAGAACGAGAACGCCAACAACCAGACGCAGGGATCGTTCACGTTCCCGAGCGTCACTGGTGGCCGTACTGGTTTCCAGAACTTCCTGACCGGCAACCGTGACGGCGCCTGCGGCGGCACCTGCACCTACACCGAAGCGCAGATCGACGTCACCAACCACCTGCGCTGGCAGCGCTACGAGATGTACGCGCAGGACACGTTCCGGATCACGCCGACCGTGACGCTCGACTACGGACTCCGATACGGGCTGTATCCGTCGATCAAAGACGCCAACGACCTGCTCGACACGTTCGATCCGGCGGCCTACCTGCGCGCCAACGCGCCGACCTGCGCCAATCCGCCGACCTGCTCGTCGGTCTTCCCCAACACGGGGGATCCGCTGAACGGCATCTACGTCGCCAATCAGAATTCGCCGTTCGGGCGCGGCATCTATGCGACGGAGAAGTCGGACATCCAGCCGCGCGCCGGCCTCTCGTGGGATCCGAAGGGGGACGGCAAGTCGATCGTCCGCGCCGGCTACGGCCTCTATTTCGACCAGCCGCTCGTCGGCATCTTCGAGCAGAACGACTTCACCAATCCGCCCTTTGTGAATACGGTGACGCTGACCAACGCGTCGCTCTCGAATCCCTCGGCGGGGACCGCGCCCGGCACGACCGGCCTGCGCAGCCTGATCGCGACCAGCGTCCCGTTCCACAGTCCGCGCACGCAGCAGTGGAACATCGGTTACCAGCGGCAGATCTACAGCCGCGGCTCGGTCGACGTCGGTTACGTCGGCTCGCGCGGCGACAACCTGATCCAGCCGGTCGACATCAACCGGCCGTCGCCGGCCGCGGTGGTGGCCGCCGGCAGTCCGACAGCGGCGGCGCCGTTTCCGGGGTACAGCGTTGCGACCTCGGTCACGGGCGCCGGCATCAACATGCGCCAGACGACCGCCTACAGCAACTACAAGGGGCTGCTCACGGAGTTCCGTCACGAGGGGGGCCGCGCCGGCACCTACACGCTGAACTACACGCTCAGCCGCAACCAGACGACGGCAAGCAACGATCGCGACTCGGCCGATTTCCCGCAGGATCCGAACAACCTGAAAGCCGAGTACGCCGACGCGCGCACCGATCGGCGCCACATCTTCAACGCGACCTACATCATCGAGCTGCCGTTCTTCACCCACGCCGAGAACGTCATCCTCAAATACGTGCTTGGCGGCTGGCAGCTGTCCGGCTTCACGACTGTGCAATCGGGCCCGCCGGTGTCGCGCATCATCGAGCTCACCAACAACGATCGCCGCGGGCTCTATGCCGATGCCGCCGGCGATCCGAAAGCGGGGCAGATGCCGTTCCCGTTCTGGTTCGACCCGACTGCGTACGTGCCGGCGCAGGACGGCACCTATGGCAATTCGGGCCGCGCCCCGTTCCGCCTGCCCGGCCGCAACCAGACCGACCTCGCCCTGTCGAAGAATTTCTATCCGATGGAGAAGCGCCTGCAGTTCCGCGTCGACTTCATCAACGCGTTCAACCATACGCAGTGGACAACGGTCGACAATGCCTGCCAGACCAGCTTGATTGTGTGCGCCGGCCAGGCCGATACCTTCGGGCAGATTACCGGCACGCGCAACCCGCGCGAGCTGCAATTCAGCCTTAAGCTGTATTGGTAGGGAGGCGGAATCGGCATTGTTCGTTCTCGGGATAGACGCGGGGGGGACCAAGACGGTCTGTCAGCTCGCCGACGAGAGAGGGCACGTCCTCACCGAAGCCCGGCGCGGCGGCGCCAATCTGCAGGCCGCGGGCGAACTCGAGGTCGAAAAGGTCCTGCACGAAGTCATGGAGGAGGCGCTGGCGGATCGCGACGTGATCCCCGGCGCCATTTGCCTCGGCATCGCGGGCGTCGATCGTCCGGACGACGCCCGCGTTGTCCGCGGCATCATGCGCCGCATCGGCTACAAGGCGAGAATCCTCGTCGTCAACGATGCATTGGTGGCACTCGAAGCGGGTGCGCCCGGACTGCCGGGCGTCGTCGTCATTGCCGGGACCGGCTCGATCGCCTACGGCCGCAATGAACACAACCAGGCGGCGCGGGCGGGCGGCTGGGGCTACGTGCTGGGCGACGAGGGGAGCGGCTACTGGATCGGCCGCGCCGCGCTGCGCGCCGTGCTGCGCGAGGCGGACCGCCGCGGTCCCGCCACGAAACTGACGCAGGAGCTTCTGGCCTTCTACGGCGTGGCGCGCGCCCAGGATCTCATTCACCAGGTCTACGCGGCGACGCTGCGCCCGGCGGCCATCGCCGCCCTCGCGCAGGGAGTGATGCGCGCGTTCACAGCCGGCGACGAGGTGGCGATCGGCATCCTGCGCGGCGCGGCGGACTACCTGGAGTCGTTCGCGCTGTCGGTGACGCGCCGGCTCGACATTGCCGGCTCGGAGTTTCCCTTCGTCCTGTCAGGCGGGATGTTCCGCGCCGTGCCCTGGCTCGAGGAGGAATTGGCGCGCCGGCTGCCGCAGGCGTCGCCGCACAGCCGGACGATCTTGCTCGACGCCGAACCGGCCGCTGGCGCCGTACGCCTCGCGCTGGCCGAGGCCCGCGGCGGTTACATCGTGCCGTCGTATAAGACTGACTAACGCAGTGAGAATCAGCGTCTTTGACAACGAGCGGCTACTGGCGCGCACGCTGGCCGTGCAGGTGGCCGCCGCCCTCGGGCAACGCCCAGCGCTCGTGCTCGGGTTGGCCACCGGGCGCACGCCAATCCGGCTCTATCACGAGCTCGGGGCGCTCCATGCGCACGGGCAAGCGGACTTCTCCCGCGCGACCACATTCAACCTCGACGAATTCGTCGGCGTCGCGGGCGATCATCCAGGCAGCTACCGAAGCTTCATGCAGGAGCACCTGTTCTCGCGCGTGAACCTGCCGCCGGAACAGATCCATTTCCTCGACGGCGCCGCGCCGGCTCTCGACGCCGAGTGCGTGCGTTACGAGACGGCGATCGCCGCCGCAGGCGGCATTGATCTGCAGATTCTCGGCATCGGCACCAACGGACACATTGGCTTCAACGAGCCGGCCAGGTCGCTCGCGCCGAGGACTCACTGCGTGACGCTGACGCCGTCGACGCGGCGAAGCAACGCGACGCTTTTCGGTGGCGATCCCGCCAGGGTTCCGGCGCAGGCGCTGTCGATGGGAATGGCGACCATCCTCCACGCGCGCCGTATCATCCTCATCGCCACGGGAAAGTCGAAGGCGAAGTGCGTGGAGCGGATGGCCAACGGACCGATCCAGACGAAGATGCCGGCGTCGTTCCTGCAGCTGCACCGCGACGTCGAGCTGATGCTCGATCGCGCCGCGGCGGCGGCACTGGCGATCCCGGTATAGCGCAACCGACGCTTACGAGCCGAGCAGCTCGCGAAGGCGTGGCTCGATGTCCTCGCCAATTGCTTCGCGGACGGAGTTGTCGGCCTGTTTCAGGCGCTTCATCGCCTGCGGCAACGTCAGGTTGGCCTTCTGCATCACGATCGCCGCCTTGACGTTCCAGCGCGCGCGCTTGAGCAGGGATTCGGCATCGGCGGGATCCAGGCCGGTCACGACGTTGACGATCCGCTTGGCGCGGTCCTTCAACTTCTCAGATCCCGTCTTCACGTCGACCATCAGGTTGCCGTAGGTCTTGCCCCACTTGATCATAGAGATAGTGGTGAGCATGTTCAGCACCATCTTGGTCGCGGTGCCGGCCTTCAACCGCGTCGAGCCGGCGATGATTTCGGGACCGACGCTCGGCGCGATGAGCAGGTCGACGAAATTCTGCAACTCGGAGCCGGGCCAGCAGGTGACGAAGATGATCTTGGCGCCGGCCTTGCGGCCGCGCGTCAGCGCGCCGCGCACGAACGGCGTGATTCCGCTGGCGGAGACGCCGACCAGCGCGTCGCGGTTGGACAAGCGCAGCCGCGCGATGCTGCGGCCACCTTCCTCGTAGTTGTCTTCGACGCCTTCCTTGGCCTCGAAGACCGCCGACTGGCCGCCGGCCATGATGCCCTGGACGAGGCGGGGATGCGTCCCGAATGTGGGAGGCATCTCGGCCGCTTCTACCACCCCGAGGCGCCCGCTTGTCCCAGCGCCGACGAAGATCACGCGCCCGCCCTTGCGCAACGCCTGCGTGATGATCTCGACGCCGTGCGCGATCTTTTCCTTTTCCTTGTGCACCGCCGCGACGACTTTCTTGTCCTCGTTGACAATCATGTCGACGATGTCGCGCACCGGCGCCTTGTCGACGGCCAGGCTGGCGGGATTAATCTGTTCAGTGGGAAGCGACTGCCACTTCGACGGTGTGAGGCTGGCCATCGGACGCTAGGCGCTAGTATAGACTCAGCCGAGATGGAAGCGGACATCGAGCCCAACTTGATCGATATCCGTGTGGTCGAGGTGGCGGCGCGGCTCGAGGCGGAGCTCGCCAAGGTGATCGTCGGCCAGCAGCGCGTCGTCCGCGAGATCCTGATCGCGTTCATGGCCGGTGGCCACTGCCTGCTGCGCGGCGTGCCAGGCCTGGCCAAGACGTTGCTGATCAAGACGCTCGCCGAAGCGGTCGATCTGCGCTTCAACCGCATTCAGTTCACGCCCGACCTGATGCCGTCCGACATCGTCGGCGCCGAGGTCGTCGAGGAGGATCGTGCGACGGGCAAACGGGTGATCCGTTTCATCCGCGGACCGATCTTCGCCAACATCATCCTCGCCGATGAGATCAACCGCACGCCGCCCAAGACACAGGCGGCGCTCCTCGAAGCGATGCAGGAATACCAGGTGACCGTGACCGGCGTGCGTCACGATCTCGAGCGGCCGTTCTTCGTGCTCGCGACGCAAAACCCGATCGAGCAGGAAGGCACCTATCCGCTTCCGGAAGCGCAGCTCGACCGCTTCATGTTCAACATCGTCATCGACTATCCGACGGCCGAGGAAGAGCGGCGCATCCTGACCATGACGACGGGGACGCGGGCAGCCACGATCGAGGCGGTGGCGACGGGCGACGAGATCGAGCGGCTGCACACGATCGTCCGCGACGTGCCGGCGGCCACTAACGTCGTCGACCGCGCGGCGCGCCTGGTGCGGGCGACGCGTCCCGTCTCAGACGAAGCGCCGGAGTTCGTGCGGAAATGGGTGCGCTGGGGCGCCGGGCCGCGCGCCGGCCAGGCCCTTCTCCTCGGCGCGAAGGCGCGCGCCCTGCTCGACGGCCGGACGGTTGCCGACCTCAGCGACGTCGACGCCGTGGCGCTGCCGGTCCTGCGGCACCGGATCCTCATGAACTTCCAGGGCGAGGCCGACGGCGTCGACGCCGACGAGATCGTCCGCCGACTGTTGTGATCCTCGACCCGCACACGCTGACCGCGCTCAGCGATCTCGAGCTCGTCTCCAAGCGCATCGTCGACGGCACTCTCGCGGGGCTGCATCGCAGCCCATTCCACGGCTACTCGGCCGAGTTCAGCCAATACCGCCATTACCGTCCCGGCGACGACCTGAAATACGTCGACTGGAAGCTGTTCGCACGCACTGACCGGCTCTACACAAAGCAGTTCCGCGAGACGACGAACCTGATGACGCAGATCGCCGTCGATGCCAGCGCGTCGATGGCCTACGCGGCGGAGGGGGGCGTCAGTAAGTTCGAGTACGCGCGGCTAGTCGCGGCCGCGCTGGCGCATCTGGTGTCACGCCAGGGGGACGCGGTCGGCCTGGTCACCTTCGCCGAGGACGTCCGACGGTTCCTACCGAGCCGTCCCGGGGCAGGACACCTGCGCGCGGTACTGCTCGCGCTGGCGCGTGAGAGCGCGACGGGCGGCACCCGTGCCGCCGGGGTGCTGTCACGCACCGTTGATCTGCTCTCGCGCCGGGGCATCCTGGTGGTCATCTCCGACCTGTACGACGAGGACCGCGGGGTCGAACGCGCGATGAGCCGCGCCGTGCACGCCGGGCATGAAGTGATCGTGGTCCATATTTTGACGCGCGACGAGGTCGAACTGCCGTTCCGCGGCGACGTCGAGTTCGAAGACCCGGAGACCGGCGTGCGGGTGTTGTCGAACGGTGCTGCCGCGCTGCGCGGCTACCGCTCGGCGGTGTCGGCCTTCCTGGAACGCTGGCGCGCGCGCTGTGCGACCTACGGGATCGACTACGTACGCGTGTTCACCGACGTGCCGCTCGACGCGGCGCTGCGCGGCTACCTCCGCCGCCGCGCGGGAAGCCTCGCCTGATGATCTGGCAGGCACCCGCCGCGCTGCTCGGCCTGGTGCTCGTGGCCGGCCCCATACTCGTCCATCTGCTCGTCCGCCGGCATGCGACGCGTGTCCTCTTTCCGGCGACGCGCTTCGTACCGGCGGTGCAGGGCGCCGCCGTGCGGCTGCAGCGTCCGTCCGATCTCGGGCTGCTGTGCCTGCGCGCGGGCGCGGTGATGGCGGCTGCGCTCGCGGTGGCGCAGCCCGTTCTGATCACGCCCGCGCGGCAGCGCGCGTGGGCCTCGCGCGTCGCTCGCGCCATCGTCGTCGACACGTCTCCCAGCGTGCAGTCATCTGTCGCCATGTCTGTCGTCGACGCAGAGTCCCGCGGCGTGTTTGAGTCCCAACGGTTCGCGTCGCCGGACGTGCGTGAGGGGCTTGGGCGGGCGCTGACGTGGCTGCAGTCGAGCGCTGCGGCGAGGCGCGAGATTGCCATCGTGTCCGATTTCCAGCGTGGATCGGTGGACGCCGGGGATTTCGCCGACGTGCCGGTGCACGTCGGCTTGCGCTTCGCACGGGCCGGGGCGCCGTCGAGCGCCGGCGGTCCGCTGCCCGACGTGGAGGGCTGGCGCGGCGCGCGCTGGACGCCCGCGCTGGAGCTCGACGCCGTGAGCACGCAGGTGACCTGGACGCGCACGAATGGCGCCGCGGAGGCGGCCGTCTCGGTGCGCGCGTCGCCAACCGACCAGGGGGCCGCAGATCGGGCGCTGGCAGCGGCCCGATCGTTCGGAATTCCTGCCGGTAAGCCGCCCCTGCCCATCGACATCGCTTTCGCGGGTGCGCTGCCCGGCGTCGAGCTGCCGCCGAAGACACCGCGAATCGCCGCGGCCGCGATTGCGCTCGCCGCCGACCCCGTGGTGATCGCGTCAGGTGCGCCGCTGGTGATCGGCGAGCGCGGCGGGATGCTGACGGCGCGGACAGCGCTATCGGCGGAATCGCCGGTGGCGCCGGCGATCGTCCGCGCCGTCATCGTCGCCGCCAGCCCGCTCGTGGCAGGCCCCGAGCGCGAGACGATCGCGATCGATGACGCAACTCTGGCCGGGTGGCGCCGGGCACCGGTCGCGCAACTGGGCCACGTCCCTCCTGACGCGGGCGACGGGCGATGGCTCTGGGGCGTGGCGCTGGCGCTCGTCTTGATCGAGGGTGTGGTCCGCAACCGTCGCGCATCGCGAGCGGCCGAGGAGGTTCGCGCGCATGCGGCGTGACGGCCAGGCCGCAGGTGTGACCGTCGCGCTCGATCACGTGTGCCGGCGTCTGGCGATGCGCGACGCGCTGCGAGCAGCCGGTGCTGGCGCGCTCGTCGCCGCGCTGGTGCTCGTCGCGATGCGATTGGCCGGCGTAGGCGCGAGCTCGCGATCCTTGATGGCGGCCGGTGTCGGCTTGGCAAGCGCAACGGCGATGTTCCTGGCGGGACGTGACCGCCGCCGGCCGCGACAAGCGGCACGGGCCGTGGAGCACATGAACCCCTCGCTGCGCAATCTCGTGGTGACGGCTGAGGAGCTGATCGCGTGCGATCGCGTGGCACCGTACATGCGCCGCCGGGTACTGCGCGAGGCGGCAGCGGCTCTGGTCGCGATGGACGCGGGCCGCGTCGTGCCCTTAACGCGAGACGTCGTGATGGCGTCGGCTGCAATTGGCGTCACCATACTTCTCGTTCGGCCGGTCGCGTTCTCTCCGTCCGGTTTGTCGCGCCCGCCAATCGCGGCCGCGGTGGTCATGGCGGCGGACGATGTCATCGTCGAGCTGACGCCGCCGACGTATACGGGGCGGCCAGCGCAGCGGCTGCGCAATCCGCACGAAGTCGAGGCCTTGGCCGGCAGCACCGTCGTGATTCGGGTCGCGGGCGTCGCGGATGTGCAGGTGCGACTCAACGGCGTCGCGATTGGCGCCGGCGCCGACGGGGCGACTCGTGCGACCCTGGTCGAGAGCGGCGCGATCGCGATCGACGCACCCCGCGTGCACGCGCTCGTGCCGTTGACAGTCGTGCCCGACGCGGCTCCGGACGTTCGTGTCACTGTGCCGGCGCGCGATCTGCGGGTCACTGACGCGACGCGCGCGATCGCCGTGCATGCCGACGCGACCGACGATCTGGGGCTGCGGATGCTGGCCTTCCGCTACACCGTTGTCTCCGGCGGGGGAGAGCAGTTCACGTTCAAGGAAGGGACGCTGCCGGCCACGGTGACGCAGTCGTCGCCGCGTGCGTGGTCGGCGGACGCGACGCTGGCGCTGGCGTCGCTGCACCTCGAGCCGGGGGATGCGCTGGTCTACCGTGCCGTGGCCGCCGACGCGCGGCCGGCCAGCGCCGGCGAGGCCTCCTCCGATACCTTTTTCATCGAGATCGCCGGTCCCGGCGACGTGGCGCTGGACGGCATCGACATGCCGCCCGACAAGGAGCGCTACGCGCTGAGCGAGGCGATGATTGTCGTGAAAATCGATCGGTTGCTGGCGCGGCAGGACGCGATGCCGCGCGCGGAGCTCGAGGAGACCGCCGCCAACATCGCCGCCGAACAACGCGCCGTCCGCGCCAACTTCGTCTTCATGCTTGGCGGCGAAGTCGAGGACGAAGTGGTCGAAGCAGAGACCTCGCACGAGATCCAGGAAGGGCGTCTCGCCAACCAGGCGCGGCGCGAGATCGTGGCCGCGACGCTTCTGATGGCCAAGGTCGAACAGGCGCTTGCCGCCGTGACGCCGGCGCGCGCGTTGCCGCTTGCCAAAGAAGCCGTCGGCGCGTTGCAGCGCGCGTTCGGCCACAGCCGCTACTTGCTGCGCGCGCTTCCCGCCCGCATCCGTGTCGACCCGGCCCGGAGGTCATCGGGCGATCTCGCCGGCGTGCGCGACTGGCAGCGCGAGCTGGTGCCGCCGGCCGGCGACGGGCGGGTCGACGCGGCGCGGGCGGTTCTCGCGGAGCTACTCGACCTGTCGTCGGGGCTCGATGCGGCCGCCATCGACAGGCTCGCGCGCCTGGCGGAGCGGACGATCGCGATCGAGCCAGGCGCGCCCGACGTCCAGAAGGCGTCGCGGAACATCGTCGATGCGCGAAACGCGCTGGGGCGCGGCGATACGTCCGCCGCCAGCAGTACGCTGCGGGTGGCCGTTCAAGCGCTGCTGCCGCGCGCGCAGCGTGGACGACTCGACGGCGCGAGTGTCGATCCGGACGTCTTGCGACTGGCCGGCGCCGCCGCCGTCGCGGGCGGAGGCGCGCGATGACGGCGCTGCGCTGGATGGCCATCGCTCTTGCCGGCATCGCCATCCTCAATCCGGGCGTGCCGCTGCCGCGGCGTGAGCGTCCCGGCGTCCGCCTCGCTGGGACGCAGGCCGGCGCGCTGGCCGAGCACCTGCATGGAGCCGGGTTCACGGTTGTCTCCACCGGCGAAGCCGCGGCCATCGTCACGCCGGATGCCGCGCATGAGGCCTTGGCTGCGTCCTCCGTCCCTCTTTATGTGCTCGACCGCACAGCCAGCGCGCCGGGCGTCACGATCGAGCGCACATCTGTGTCCGCGACGCGCGTGGCCGGCCAGGCCGTGACGGTGTCGGCGTTGGTCCTGACTCGCGGCGAGCGCGGGCGGACGACGACAATCGTCGCGGAGGAGCAGGGGATAGCTGTGGCGTCGGCCACGCACACGTGGAATGGAGACGAGGAGCGGTGGAACGCCGTGCTGCCGTACATGCCGGTGACCGCCGGTGCGGTCCCATTGCGTGTTCGCGCCTCGACGAGCGGCGAGCGGAACGCTGAGGCCAGCGTCGACGTGCTCGCTCCGCCGCTACGCGGCCCGATCCGAACGCTCATCTATGCTCCCAGCCTGAGCTGGCCGCTGGTGTTCGTTCGCCGGGCGCTCGAGGCGCAGCCCGGCTTCGCCGTCGCCAGCGCGCAACGCGCGGCCACCGCAGCGGTCACTCGCGCCGGCGCACCGCCGCCGTCACTCCGGCGCAAGGATCTCGCGCCCTACGAGCTGCTCGTCTGTGGGGCCCTCGACCGCCTGGATGCGGCCGGCATCGACGCGATCCACTGGTTTGTCGAGGAGCGGGGCGGCGTCCTCGTGTTCCTGCCGGATCGCCCGCCGACTGGCCGCGTGGCACTCCTGCCGGACGTGGCGTTCGACTCGCGCGTGCTCGACAGTCCGGTCGCGCTGCGCGGCCTCGCGGACGGTCTGGTGGCGGCCGAGCTCGCTGTGGTGCGAGGGGGAGGCGCGATGGCGGCGCCGCTGGCGGTCGATCCGTCTGGTGCGCCGATCGTCACCGCGTTGCGGCGCGGCGCGGGGGCGATCGTGATCTCGGGGGCGTTCGACGCGTGGCGGTACCGCGATCGGGCCGACGGTGCGTTCTCCCGGTTCTGGCCGACGGCGCTGTTGGCCGGAGCCGCCGCGGTACCGCCGCGCCTCGACGTCGCCGCCAGGCCATCGGCGGTACGTCCCGGCGACCTCGTGCACATTCGCCTGCGTCTGCGCGCCAGCGACGTGCCCGACGCGCGCGACCGCGTCGCACTGGCTGCGGCGCGGGTTCGCGTCACCGATCCTGGGCAGCGCGTGGATGAGATGGTTCGCGTCTGGCCGTCGGCGGAACCGGGCGTCTACGAAGGGCAGTGGCGCCCGTCGCGGCAAGGACTGTACGCCATTGCTGCCGAGATAGGCGATGCGAGCGGTGCTGCCGCGGTTACGGTCGATGCCAGCGCTGCGACGCTCCCCCCCGCGGTCGCGCCGCTGCGGATCGCGGCGACCGCATCCGGTGGTGGCGTCTTCACGGATGACGCGTCCCTGATTCGGACGCTGAGTGAGCGTTTTCCCGCGGCGTCCGTCATCCATCGGTCGGAGCCGTCGCGCTCTCCGTGGTGGGGGGCGGCGTTCGCCGGGTTCTTATCGATCGAGTGGGCACTGCGCCGGCGGCGGGGACTGGCGTGATTGATACGTATCTCGGCTACCTGCGCGACGTGCGCCGCGTGTCGCCGAACACCGTCGAGAGCTACGCGCGGGATCTTGGCGCGCTGGCGGCATTCGCCGGCGGGCGCGGTCGGGCGGTCGAGGCGCTCGATCGGCGCGATCTCGAGGCGTTCGCCCGGCACCTGATGGCCGGTGGCCTGGCCCCGCGCTCGGTGGCACGCGCCGTCGCCTGCGTGCGCGGCTTCTACAAGTTCCTGCTCGTTGAAAAGACCATCGTGAGCGACCCCGCCGAAGACCTGCGCGCCCCGCGGGCGTGGCCGGCATTGCCCAAGTATCTCGGCCTTGACGAAGTGGATCGCCTCCTGGCGCAACCCGATCCCTCGACGCCGCGCGGGATCCGCGACAAAGCCCTCGTCGAGGTGCTCTATGCCACCGGCCTGCGCGTTACGGAGCTGCTGTCGCTCAAGCCGGCCGACGTCGCGCTCGACGCGGGCTACCTGACGTGCATCGGCAAGGGAGACAAGCAACGCATCGTCCCGCTCGGGCACGTTGCCGCCGACTGGGTTCGCCGCTACCTCGCCGAGGCGCGGCCGGGGCTGATCAAGGGACGCAAGGCGGCGTGGCTATTCGTCAACGCACGAGGGGGCCGGCTGTCGCGCGTCGGCTTCTGGAAGCTGTTGAAGGAGTACGGCATCAAGGCGGGGGTCCAGCGCGGCCTCAGTCCGCACGTGCTCCGTCACTCGTTCGCCACGCACCTGCTCGAACGCGGTGCCGATCTGCGGGCGATCCAATTGATGCTTGGACACGCCGACCTCTCGACGACGCAAATCTACACACACGTGCTCGAGGCCCGCCTGCGCGCCGTCTACGATAAATTTCACCCGCGCAAATAGGGGATGTGGTACGATTCGTAGGTTCTACCACTGTCATCAAGTGCAAGTGAAGGAGCTCGAACCGCACATGAGCCGTAACGGTCGTTATCTATTTACGTCGGAGTCGGTGACCGAAGGGCACCCTGACAAGATCGCCGACCAGATCTCCGATTCGATCCTCGACGCGATCCTCGCGCAGGACCCGGTTGGCCGCGTTGCCTGCGAAACGCTCGTCACCACCGGGCTGGCGATCGTCGCGGGCGAAATCACCACCAGCTGCTACGTCGATTTCCCGAACATCGTCCGCGAGACGATCAAGGAAGTCGGCTATACGCGTGGCAAGTTCGGCTTCGACTCCGAGACGTGCGCGGTGCTGTCGTCGATCCACGGACAGTCGCCTGACATCGCGCAGGGAGTCGACCCCGGTGGCGCCGGCGACCAGGGGCTGATGTTCGGCTATGCCTGCACCGAGACGCCGGAGCTCATGCCGATGCCGATCATGCTGGCGCACAAGCTCGTGCGCGGCCTCTCGGAGCGCCGGCGCGATCACTCGATGGACTACCTGCGGCCCGACGGTAAGTCGCAGGTCTCGGTCGAATACGATCACGGCAAGCCGGTCCGCGTCGACACGATTGTCGTTTCAACCCAGCACAGCCCGACCGTCAGCAACGACACGCTCAAGGAAGAGATCACCGAGAACATCGTCCACAAGGTGATCCCGAAGGAGCTGATGGACGGCAAGACCCGGGTCCTCATCAACCCGACGGGACGCTTCGTTGTCGGCGGCCCGCACGGAGACGCCGGCGTCACCGGCCGCAAGATCATCGTTGACACCTACGGCGGCGCGGCGCCGCACGGCGGCGGCGCGTTCTCAGGCAAGGATCCGACGAAGGTGGACCGCTCGGCCTGCTACATGGCCCGCTATGTCGCCAAGAACGTTGTCGCGGCCGGCCTCGCTGAGCGCTGCATGGTGCAGCTTGCCTACGCGATCGGTGTCGCCGAGCCGGTATCGGTGCTGATCGATACTTTCGGCACCGGAACGATCAGCGACGACAAGATCAGCGAGCTCGTGCGCGCGCACTTCAAGCTGACGCCGCGCGGCATCATCGAGTCGCTCGACTTGCGCCGCCCGATCTACAAGAAGACGGCGGCGTTCGGTCACTTCGGCCGGACTGAGCCGGAGTTCACCTGGGAGCGCACCGACAAGGCGGCCGCCCTGCAGGCGGACGCGGGGCGCTAATTGGCGATTGGCGATTGGTGATTGGTGATCTGAAGAATTGACGATTGGCGATTGGCGATTGGATTGACGATTGATGATTGACGGTTGGCATTGGCCGATGCAGGCGCGGTAATCTCCAATCGTCAATCCAATCCTCAATCGCCAGTCGCCAATCCGTGACTCTTCAATCTGCACTCTCCCATCGAAAATGGACGCTGATCGCGCTCGTCGCGGTCAGCGTCTTTGTGTTTCTGCTCGCGCCGGCGGCGCCGGTGCGGGTCGAGACCGCCGGCTGGGACGCGCTGGCGGCGCGCACGGCAGCCGGTGCCTATCACGTGCACTCCACCCGCTCAGACGGGCACGCCGACCCGGACGCGATCGCCGCCGCCGCGGCCCACGCCGGGCTGAAGTTCGTCATTCTCACAGATCACGGGGACGGCACCCGTCCGCCTGATCCTCCCCAATACCGCCAGGGCGTGCTGCTGCTCGACGCGGTCGAGATCAGCACCGACGACGGGCACTACGTGGCGCTCGATATGGCGCGGGCGCCGTATCCGCTCGGCGGCGCCGGCGATGCGGTCGTCGAGGACGTCCACCGCCTCGGCGGCTTCGGCGTTGCCGCGCACCCCGATTCGCCCAAGGCGACGCTGCGCTGGACGGCGATCGCGCCCATCGATGGGATCGAGTGGATCAACGCCGACAGCGAGTGGCGCGACAAGACACGGTCTGCGCTGCTGCGCGCCGGCCTGGCCTACTTCCTGCGTCCGCCCGGCGCCCTGGCGTCACTGCTCGATCGACCGGCGACACTGGATCGGTGGGACGTACTGCTGCGGCAGCGGCCCGTGGTGGCGTTGGGCGGCGCCGACGCGCACGGCGG
Source organism: uncultured Acidobacteriota bacterium (assembly GCA_963836665.1). Taxonomy (GTDB): domain Bacteria; phylum Acidobacteriota; class Vicinamibacteria; order Vicinamibacterales; family 2-12-FULL-66-21; genus JAICSD01. The sequence goes on from CAWIKL010000001.1 coordinate 223,284, forward strand.
GCCAGGGCAACGCGTCGAGGACCCGGGGCGGGCGCTCTTCGCTACGATCGGCATTCCGAGTTACGAGGCGAGCTTCCGTGAGTTGAGCATCCGTGCGGTGCTCGACCGGCCGCTGGGCGGCGATGCCGCCACGGATGGACACGCCGTATTCGCCGCCATCCGCGCCGGACGCGTCTTTACGGTCATCGACGCCCTAGCCGCGCCGGCCCTGCTCGACTTTCACGCGGTGCCGTCGGGAGCAAGCGTGACCCTGAGGGCGAGGGCGACACTGCCGGCCGGCGCCCAACTGGTCTTGATCGGGCCCGACGGCGAGATCGCGCGCGGCGCCGCAGAGCTGACCCGCGAAGTACCGGCTGATCGGCGAGCTGCGTACCGGGTGGAAGCGCGTCTGGCGGCCGCGCCGGGAGATCCGCCGGTGCCGTGGCTGGTGGGCAACCCCGTGTACGTCGCGAACTTCGGGGCCGCCGTGCCGATGGAGTCAGCACCGCCGGTCGCGCGTGAGGGCCAGTTCCCCTGGCGGATCGAAAAGGATCCGGCGTCGAGCGCGATCCTCCGAACGCCGGATTCGCGGGGGGAGCTCGAATATCACCTGGCCGACGGTCCCCGAGGAAGTCAGTTCGTGGCGCTCGCCAGTGACCTGCGCGCGCAAGCCTTCTCCGCGATCGACCTCACCATGGCTGCCGACCGACCTACCCGCTTGGCCGTCCAGGTGCGGACGGCGGACGGCCGGCGGTGGGGAAGGTCCTATTACGTGGATCCTGCCGGGACTGCCGTTCATGCCGTCCTGTCCGAGTTCCGCGCCGTCGGTATTCAGGCAACGGCTCCTCCGTCCGAATCGTTGACCTCGGTACTCCTCGTGGTCGATTTGACGAACGCCGTCCCGGGACACTCTGGGCACCTCATGGTCAGATCTAGCGCACTAGTTAAATAGAACACTAGACAACTAGTTCACTAACGATCTAGGATACTGCGGTGTTTATTGAGCTGAAAGCGGATGACCCACGTTCTGTTTACCGACAGATCGCCGATGAAGTGCAACGGGCGGTGTCCGTTGGCGTCTTGAAACCTGGGGAGGCGCTGCCGCCCACGCGGCAGCTGGCGCACGAGCTGAAGTTGAACCCCAATACGATTCAGCACGCTTACCGGACACTCGTCCAGGACGGCATCGTCGAGATGCGTCGCGGCCTGGGCGCCTTCATCGCCGCGAGACCGCGCGAGCCCAAGCGATCGGGACAGGCCGTTGCGCGGCAGATTGCCGAGCGCGCCCTGCGAGAGGCATTCCGCCATGGGCTTCTCGCGAGCGACTTGATGAGCGCGCTGAAAGAGATCGCGCCGAGCTGACGGTTGACCGTCAGGTGCGAGCGGTCAGCAGCAAGTACGCGGCACTGCCGGCGGCGAGGATATTGGGGGCCCAGCCGGCCATGATCGGGCTGAGCACGCCGGCCTTGCCGATGGCGGCGAAGGCGCCGCCGACAATCCAGTAACCGAGCGCCAGCACGATCCCGATGCCGATCCCATACAACGTACCGCGCTTGCCGGTTGTCAGCCCGAAGGGGATCGCCAGCAGCGTCATCACGACCGTCACGAACGGGAACGCGAGCTTCTTCTGCAGATCGATGGTTAACGGAACAACATTGAAGCCGCTGGCCTTGAGCTGATCGATGTAACGCTTCAGCTCCGGCACCGTCATCATCTCGGCCACCGGCGCCTCGCTCTCGAAATAGCTCGGCGGCTCGAGGGGCAGGTGGCGCTCCGGAAAGGCCGCATAGCCTCCCTTGCGCACGGCGAAGTTCTGCTGCCACCCCTTGCGGCCGATCCACTCGCCGTTGTCGTACTGCACCTTGGCCGCGAACAACTGACTCTCGAGGGCCCAGCCCTTCGGCGCCGGCGTGTAGATCGTCAGGTTCAGGATGGCTTTCGACAGCGCGTCGAAGGCGTCGTAGTGATAGATGGTCCCGTCGTGGCCGAGGACCCACTGCCGCATCAGCGGGTTGAGCGTGCGCGGCGCGCGCCCGCGAATCTGCGAGTCGAGGGTATCGGCCCTCTCGTTGGCCTTGGCCATGATCTGCTGCTCGAGCCCGTAGAGCACGCCGCTCCAGACGACCGACAACACCAGCAGCGGCGCCGTGATCCGGTAGAGGCTGATGCCGCATGCCTTCATCACGGAGAGCTCGCTCGAGCGGCTCAGCAGGCCGAAGGTGACCAGCACGCTGAGCAGCGCCGAAAGAGGAATGACGTAGTAGATGAACTGCGGCGTCATATAGCCGAGCAAGGTCAGGATCTGGGTGCCCGACGCCTGTCCCTTGAGGAGCTTGTCGGTCTTGTCGATGAAGGTGGAGATATAGAAGATGCCGAGCAGTGCAGCGAACGAAATGGCGGCGGCGCGCAGGTAGATCGCCGAAATGTAGCGGTCGAGGATGTTGGGCAGCAGCCAGGACAGATTCGGGATGCGGATAATGACGACGACGCGAGTGCGCCGGTTGCCGGGATGACGCGCGGCCGCCCCGGGTGTCGAGGGCAAGGTTGATGCGGCGTCGGGCTCGGCATCCCCGCGCAGCCGGTCGATCCAGCCTGCGACGCGGCTGGTCAGCCGGACCACGCTACGGAATGGAAGCCGTCCTTCGGCCCACCGGGCCCGCCAGATGAGCGCCAGGATCCCGAACGGCAGCAGCACGAGATTGGGAACCCAGCGCGAGAGCTGCGCCACGATCAGCGGTTTCAGGTGGCTGTTCTCGCCGGCGTAATACCCGCGCGTCACCCCCTGGGCGAAGTAGAGCAGGATGTAATAGGCGAAGATCACCGCGATCCCGACCACGAATCCGGCGACCTTGCCGTCGCGGGCGACGCTCAGGCCAAGCGCCACGCCGATGACGGCGAAGACGACGCACGCGGCGGGGAAGGAAAACCGCTGTTGAATCGCCTCCATCTCCTGGTGCGCGGGCAGCTTGTGCGCCAGCTTGTCGTCGGCCTGCTTCCACAGGTCGGCAATGCTCAGCTCGTTGTTGCCGCGCAGGAGTTCGGTGTGCGGGAACACGCTGTTGGGATCGAGCTTGACGACCAGCTGCTCCGTGAACCGGTAGGTGTCGATCTTCTGCCCGTCGGGCCCCTGGCTCGAATAGCGCGTCCCGTCCTCGAGGACGAGATCGACCGTCTGTTTCTCCCGATTCAGGTTCAGCCGCCCGTTACGCGCCATGTAGAGATCGAGCGCGTCCGCCTTGCGCGTATCGGCGACGAGGACGTCCTTCCAGCCCCCGCCCTGGGCCGGGATGTCGCGTGTGTAGAGCACCAGATTCGGGAAGTCCTGGAAGAACACCTGAGGCCGAACGTCGTTTTCCACCTTCTTTGAGATGACGTCGTACGACAACTGGCGGAAGGTCTGGTTGGCGTCCGGGATGGCCCAGATCATCACGTAGACGTGGGCGAGGCCGGCGACCGTCGCGAGCAGGAGGACGGGGCGCATCAGCCGGTATGGGCTGACGCCGCAGGCCAGGAGCGCCACGGCCTCGCGGTCGCCGGACATCCGGCCGAGCCCGATCAGGAGGCCGACCAGGAGTGCCATCGGGATCGTGAGCCCGAGCGACTGCGGGATCAGGGTCAGCATCATCCGCGCGGCGACGCCCCAGGGCACCCCTTTGGCGACCAGCGCCTCGAGCTGTTCCATGAGCGGCGGGATGGTCAGGATGAACGTGAAGATCAGCAGCGACAGGAACAGCGGCGGCAGGACTTCGCGGATTAGGTAGCGGTCGAGAGTTCTCACAACGGTCGGTTGTCAGGATAGCGCACGTGGGCTCGATCGCCCACGGGTTCGGGGGCGGAGGCGAGATCGGGCCGGCGCTGGGCGCTGGCTTGGGGAGTCGACCGAGAACGAATGCGCGGAGTTTCCACAGCCCGGTTTTTCAGGCCATTTCTAGAGGTTCTGATAATGTATGTTATGTTAACTAAAATCCAAAGGAACGTGACGCTCCTCGATCCGGACGTTCCTGCCGGCTCTGGACGTTCCTGCCGGCTTGGCGTGCGGCTGTATATTTATGCGTTGCCATGCACGCTTGGAAATCGGTACTGGTTGCGAGCTGCGAAGCTTGCCTTTTGAAAGCCGGCCGATCGTGCTCTAGAGGTTACTGGTTCAGGAGATGGGGTTACTGGTTCAGGAGATCTTGGATGATCGCCTGGAGGGCTTCGATGACTTCGTCGCGATCGACTCTCGACTTCGTGAATCGAAGCTGAAGGTTGAAAGCCTTGGTCGGGGCCTTGTAGCTGAAGGTGTAATGCTTCGGCCGGCCGGCCTTGGGCCTGGCAGCCTCTTTCTCCTTGCGGACTGCCTCGCGTGTGACGCCGCCGTCTCGCGATATCTTCTCGACCAAAGCGACCATTTTCTGAGGGTCACCCTGACGAACTACCTCTAAAAGCAACGACTTAGAGGAAATGTCGGCCAGCCGACATAGGTTTTTGACCTCGTCGGGCATCTGGTTGAGGGACAGGGACTCGGTTATGGCGGTGCGGGACTTCCCCAGCTTCCGCGCCATGTCTTCGTGCGTATAGCCGCACCGGTTGGCCAGCGACTGTAGTGCCTCCGACTCTTCGAACGGCGTCAGGTCCTTCCGCTGGATGTTCTCGATCAAGGCGATCTCGATGATCTCCGTGTCATCCACTTCGCGGATGACTATCGGTATTTCGCGGAGCCCGACCTGCACCGCTGCCTGGTAGCGACGTTCTCCAGCAACGATCTGAAACCGCGACCCACGCTGCCTGACGATGATCGGCTCGATGATCCCCTTTTCGGCGATCGAGGCCATCAGCTCGGAGAGATCTCCCATGACCTGTCGCGGCTGGTTGGGATTGGGGTCGAGCTCGTCGATCGGTACGAGGCGTCCAATCGGCGCTCCCGCGGAACTAGTCAGAGCCTCTACGTAATGCTCGTCGTGGCGCATCCGCACCGTCGACGGCAGTCCTCGCTTAGCGGGCATGACGCTCCTTTCGCATCAGGCGCGATCCATGACTTCTTCGCACAGCCGGTAGTACTCCGCCGCTCCCGTTGAATCGGGGGCGAAGGTAAAGATCGATTCCTTGTACGCGGGACTCTCCTCGAGTCGGACGCTCTTGGTGATCACGGTCTTGAACACTTTGCTGCCGAACACCTTGTCGATCTGAGCGCGGATGTCGCGTGCCAGAGACGTCCGTTTGTCGTGCATCGTGATCACTACCCCGAGAATGCGGAGGCCCGGATTCGCTCGCGCTCGTACCTTCTCGATCGTCTCCAAGAGATCGTCCGTTCCTTCCAGCGCGAAATAGGACGACTGAATCGGGATCAGCAAATGCGTTGCTGCGACCAGGGCGTTCACGGTGAGCAGTCCCAGCGTTGGCGGGCAGTCGATGACGATGTTCGGGAAGCGTTCGGTCATTGGCTGGAGCCGGTCCTTCAGCCGATAGTGCGAGTCGATCTCCCCGACCAACTTGGCCTCGAGTTTGGCCAGCGCAATCCGCGATGGCGCGACCCATAGATTGGGCTGCTGAGACGACGCCAGGATGACGTCTTCGAATGCCACGTCCTTTTCAGCGATCGCGTCGTAGACACTGCGCTGGACGGTGGTCACGTCCAGGTACGACATCGTGCTGTTGGCTTGTGGATCGAGATCCACGAGGAGAGTCGGCTTACCGCGCAGCGAGAGCGCGGCGGCGAGGTTGACTGCGGTCGTGGTCTTGCCCACGCCGCCTTTTTGGTTTGCGATGGCGACGATCATCGAGGGGTCGGCGCCCGATATTAGCACGCGCCTCCCAAGCCTTTCTCCTACATCTTGTATTTCCCCATATCCTCCGGATCGAGCGACTCGAGCCACTTCTGCAGCCGCTCGGTTTCTCCCTTTTCGGGCGCCAGATCAGCCGTCTTGGCGTGGTCAATCACCTTTTCCTCGACGAAGATCGGGGCCCGCGCCCTCAACGCCAGGGCGATCGCGTCGCTGGGCCGCGCGTCGACTGCCATGACTTCTCCGCCGACCGTGAGGTAGATCAGCGCGTAGAACGTGCTCTCACGCAGATCGGAGACGACGATCTTTTCGATGCGGCCACGTAGGTCGTGGATGACGTTCTTCAGCAGGTCGTGCGTCATCGGCCTGGGTGTCGTCACGTTCTCAATCTGCAGCGCAATGGCATTGGCTTCGAAGACGCCCACCCATATTGGGAGTACTCGCTGGCCATCCTTGTCGCGGAGAATGATGATCGGCATGTTGGTGATCGGGTCGACCATGAGGCCCTTGATCGTCATTTCGATCTGCATAACTGCCGGCCGCGTCCGCCCTCGGGCGCACGCTATACGGCTTCTCCCTTGAGACTGTTCGGGTTCGCACCCGTGATCCGAACCTGCACGGTCCGGCCGACCCAACTCGGATCGCCCGGGAAGTTTACGACTGTATTGCCTGACGTCCGCCCCGAGAGCTCCCAGTCGCGACGGCGGCTGGTTGCGTCGACGAGTACCGGTTCGACGCGACCGATTGCCGCTTCGAACAGGTCTCCCTGGATTCGCTTCTGCAACGCCTGCAAGGCGACGATGCGGCGTGTCTTTTCCTCGTCGGGTACGTCATCGGGCATGCGCTTCAGGGCTAGCGTGTTCGGGCGCGGCGAATACTTGAAGGAGAACATGCTGTGGTAGCGCGCCGCCTCCGTCAGCGACAGCGTCTGCGCGAAATCGTCGTCGGTCTCCCCCGGGAAGCCGACGATCATGTCGGTCGATAGCGCCAGGTGCGGGATGGTGTCGCGCAGGCGCGCGACGAGATCGAGATAATCCTCGCGCGTGTGGCGTCGGCGCATCGCAGCCAGCACGCGGGTCGAACCGCTCTGCACCGGCAGGTGCAGGTGCCGGCAGATCTTCGGCAGGTCGCGCATCGCCTCCATCAAGCGCGTCGTCACGTGACGCGGATGCGGGCTGGCGAAACGGATCCGCTCGATTCCCTCAACGTCGCTTACCCGCGACAGCAATTCGGCGAAGTCACACGGCTCGTCGGGCGCCTGATAGTGATTGACGATCTGGCCGAGAAGCTGGACTTCCCTAGCTCCTGTATCCGCCGCCTGCCGGACCTCCGCGACGACATCGCGCAGCGGCCGCATGCGCTCGTTGCCGCGCGTGTACGGGACAACGCAGAAGGCGCAGAACTCGTTGCAGCCCTCGATGATGGTCACGTAGGCCTTGTGCGGCTCGCTCCGCCGGGCGATGCCCAGCGGAAAGCTGACATCGTCGTGCGGACTCAGGTCGACGCGGGGAGCGATATGCGATGTGTGATGGGCTTGCTGGACCAGCATTGGCAGACGCTTGAGGCTCTGGGTGCCGATGAGGACGTCGATGAATTTGCCGTTCGTCTTCTCGAGAAGGCGCTCTCCCTCCTGCTGTGCCACGCATCCAGCGACAGCCACGATTGGGCGCGATCCCGTCTCTTCACCGAGGACGCGAATCTCCCCGAGACGGGTATAGAGCTTTTCTTCGGCCTTCTCGCGCACGCTGCAGGTGTTGATCACAATGACGTCGGCATCGCGGTCGTCGTTCGTCCGGTCGTATCCCGCTTGTTCGAGCAGGCCGGCCATCCGCTCCGAGTCGTGATGGTTCATCTGGCAGCCGAAGGTCTCGACGAGGTACTTCATTGCGTGTATATACTCGGTAGCAGTATAGCGTTCCCTATTTTCGCTTTCGCTTTATATTTGCCTTCGCTTCGATCATCTCGCGTGCCCCGGCGAGGACGGCACTCGATATGTCTGCTCCTCCCATCATGCGCGCGATCTCCGCTTCGCGGCCAGCGCCTTCGACGCGGGTCACCGACGTCGAGGTGCGGCCGGCCTTGACGACCTTTTCGATGCGGAAGTGGGTTGTCCCGTAGGCCGCAATCTGCGGCAGGTGCGTGATGCAGAGGACCTGGAAGCGATCCGCCAGCAGGCGCAGCCGGGCCCCGACGACATCGGCGACCGCGCCGCCGATCCCGGCGTCGACCTCGTCGAAGATGAGCGTCTTGCCCGGTGCGTCGGACGTGTTCACGCCGGCGAGTGTCTTGAGCGCCAGCATGATCCGAGACAGCTCGCCGCCCGACACGATGCGGGCCAGCGGGCGCAGGTCCTCCCCCGGGTTTGGAGAGATGTAGAACTCGGCCTCGTCCATGCCGCGCTCGCTCCAGCCGTCCTCTCCCCTGTTGTCGGCGAAGCGCACGTCGCAGCGCGTCCTGGCCATCGCGAGCTCGGCCAGCGCCCTTTCAATGGCGCGGGCAAACGCCGGCGCGGCGGTGCGTCGCTGGTTTGACAGGGCATCAGCGACGCGCCGGTAACCGGCAGCGGCGGCAGCGATCCCGGCGTCCAGTTCTGCGGCGCGCTCGGTCGCGTGCTCGATGTCGCAAAGCTCGCGTCGGAGGTCGGCTGCCTTGGCGATGACGTCGGCCAGTCCAGGGCCATGCTTCTTCTTGAGACGTTCGAGCAGCGCAAGGCGATCCTCGATTTCCTGGAGCCGCGCCGGAGAGGCGTCGATGTCCTGCGAGTACGAGCGCAGGAAGAAGGCGAGGTCCTCGAGCTGCGATTTCACTGTGTCGCGTCCTTCGAGGTAGGGCGCGAATCTTGTGTCGAGAGACGCGAGCTCGCCGACCTTTTTCCACACCAGCCCGAGTGCCGGCAGCGCGGCGGCGTCGCCGTCGTAGAGCGTGTTGTAGGCTTCTGCGCACAGCCGCTGGAGGCGATCGGCGTTCGCCAGGACGGTGCGCGTCGCGGCGAGCTCGTCGTCTTCCCCCGGCTGCGGCTTCGCCTTGTCGATCTCAGTGAGCTGGAACGCCAAGAACTCGGCGCGCGACGCCTTTTGCTGTTCGCTGGCGGCGACACGAGCCCGCTCATCGCGAAGCTGCTGCCATGTGAGAAAGGCTGTGGCCACGCCACTGCGCTCGCCGGTCAGCCCGGCGAACTCGTCGAGCAGATCGAGGTGCGCGGCGGGATCGAGCAACACCTGATGTTCGTGCTGGCCGTGCAGATCGACGAGCCCGCCGGCGGCATCGCGCAGCGCGGTGCTAGTGACGAGGACGCCGTCGACGAAGGCGCGGCTGCGTCCCTGCGCTGACACCTCGCGGCGAACGATCACGTCCCGCCCGGCGGCCGTTTCGAAGACCGCCTGCACGACGGCGCTGTCTTCGCCGGTGCGCACGAGATCAGCGCTGGCTCGCCCTCCGACGAGCAGCCCGACGGCGCCGACGAGGATGGATTTACCGGCGCCTGTCTCGCCTGTGAGCACGTTGAGCCCGGGGTCAAACTCCAGCTCGAGACGGTCGATGACGGCCAGGTTGGTGACACTGAGATAGCGAATCATTTCTGTCCGCGCGGAAGTTCCATGATATCAAACGGTTGACGCGCTTTTTTACCCGTGTTACTCTCGGCGGCGTCTGCGCTGTCCCAGCGGCGCACTGGTGTGGCCCCGGCTTTGCGAGGCCCGGGCGGAGGATTCGTTTGCTCACGTTTGGCTACGTCGCCTTTGCGCTTCAGGCGCAGGGGCAGCCGGGCTCTGGGACCGGCGGAGTCGATTTCGTTCACCTCATCGCCGACGCCGATTGGCTGGCGAAGAGCGTCCTGCTCATCCTGCTGCTCTTCTCCGCGGTGTCGTGGGCGATTGTCTTCGCCAAGACGCTGCAATTCAATCGTGCCGAGCGTCAGACTGCGACATTCCTGCAGGTGTTCCGCAAGAGCACGAAATTTTCCGAGGTGCAGTCGATCTGCCCGAGCGTGCCGGCGAGTCCGCTGGTCGGCATCTTTCAGGCCGGCTACGCGGAGCTCAATCTTCAGCTGCGCCGCGACGCGCCGCGTGAAGGCGAAGGCAGACCGATGGCGGCCGCGCCGCGTCCAACCTTGAAGAGCCTCGAGAGCGTCGATCGGGCATTGCTACGCGCGACGACGGTCGAGGTCGCGAAACTGGAGAAGCGCGTGCCGTTCCTGGCGACGACGGCGAGCATCACGCCGTTCATCGGCCTGTTCGGCACCGTCATCGGCATCATGGTGGCGTTCTCGCGCATCGGTGCGGAAGGATCGACGAGCCTGGCGGTGGTGGCGCCTGGGATCGCGTCAGCGCTGATTGCGACGGCCGCCGGCCTGTTCGCGGCCGTACCGGCGGTCTACTTCTACAACGGGTTCACCGGACGGGTGAAGGACTTCGCAGCGCAGATGGACGACTTCGCACTGGAGTTCTTGAACATCTCGGAGAGGAACTTCACGTGATCGCGCGCCTGAAGGTCTGTCCGACGAGGAGGCGTTGGCCGGGTCCCCGGACCCGGCGGAGTTGAAATGCCGAAGGTTCAGCCACTGCCCAACGCGCCGTCAGCCGGCCGCGGCCACCGAGGACGCAACGTTCGCGTCTCGACCGCGCTCGCCGAAATCAACGTCGTCCCGCTGGTCGACGTGATGCTGGTACTGCTGATCATTTTCATGGTGGCGGCGCCGATGATGACGCAGGGCATGCAAGTCAATCTGCCGCAGGCGAAGAAGGCGGCCAACCCCACGGTGCAGAAACCGCTCTACGTCACCATCCCATCCGACTTCGGCCGCAACAACAAGGTCCAGATCGGCGACGACGCGGCGTTCAACGCCGACGTCCTCGCGGAGCGCATGCGCCAGGCGCTGATGACCCGTGACGAGAAGTCGGTCTTCATCCGCTCCGATCAGGGCGTGACGATGCAGCAGTTCATGACCGTGATCGACAGGCTGAAAGAGGCAGGCGTGGACAAGGTGGCCATCGCGACTCGGCCCGCAGGGAGCGGCCGGTAGGTCCCGCATCGAGGCGGGAGATGTTCATGGACGCCGTCACCGAAGTCCTGATCGATCGCGCGCATCAGGCGGATCGCCTGACGCAGATGGTCGTCGTGTCCCTGTTGGCCCATGCGGTATTGCTGAGCGCGGTGACGCTCTCGGGACGGCTGTGGCCGAAGACGGTGGACGTCGATCCGGCGCACATGATGACGATCTCGCTGGCCGGCGGCAGCGACGTGATTCAGGGGCGCAATCCGATCTCGAACAAGCAGATCCAGCAAGCGGTGCCGGACACGGTCAAGCCGAAGAACGATGCGCCGCCGGCGCTGGCCAAGCCCGAGATGGTCGAGCCGACGCCGACCAAGCGTCCCGAGCCGAAGCCGATTGCCAAACCGGAGCCGCCCAAGACGCAGCCGCTGCTGCACGGCCGCACGCCCACAGAGGGCACGGAAGTGCGCAAAGGTACGGCGCGGGTTGAGACCGGGCAGACGGCGGCGATTCCGTTCGGCGGGCTCGCGACTGGCGGGGGTCCGGTCGGCGGCGCGCGCACCGATTTCGCCGACTTCTGCTGCCCAGAGTACCTGCAGACGATGCAGCGCCTGGTCGTCGCGAACTGGCAGCAGCACCAGGGACAGGTCGGCCTCAGCCGGATGAAGTTCACGATCCAGCGCGACGGCACGATCACCGACATCGGCGTCGAGCAGAGCGCGGGGCCGTTCCTCGATCTGGTCTCGCAGCGCGCGCTCGAGCAAACGCGCCGCCTGCCGCCGTTGCCCGCCGCCTTCACCAACCCGCGGCTGACGGTCCACTTGGAATTCCAGTACAAATGATGAAGCAGACACTTTTTGCGTTCGTGGCCGTCGCGACGGTAGCGGCCCTGCACGGCCAGGGGCAACAGCCGCCGCCGGCCACTCCTCCGCAGTCGCAGCAGCCGACCGATGTCGTGGTCGTCGTCTCGGGGACGGGTGGTCCGCCGAAGCTGGCGATCGCGCCATTCGTCGCGCTCGCACAAGACGCCGAGACCGTCGCTGCCGCCAAGACGATCGGCGACGTGCTCTACGACGACATCGACTACGAGCGCGAGTACTACATGATTAAGAAGGACGTGCTGGCTACGGCCGGGCGTCCGGCGGCGCCCGACAACGTCGACCTGACGCCATGGAAGGAAGTGAACGCCGACGGCCTCATCGTCGGAAGCGTCCGCAAGGACGGCAACAACATCGTCGTTCAGGTGAAGCTGATCCAGGTGTCGTCAGGCAAGATGGCGTTCGGCAAGGAATACAGCGGCCCGGTCGCCAATCCGCGCCGTTACGCTCACACGATTTCCGACGAGATCCACAAGTCGCAGATTGGACTCGACGGCGTGGCGCGGACGCGCCTCACCTTCTCGTCCGACCGCGACAAGGAGCGCGCCAAGTCGGGGGTGGCCAACCGCGACGTGCAGGAAATCTACATCGCCGACTATGACGGCGCCAACCCACGCCGCGTGACCAATACGACGACGCTGAACATCACGCCGGTGTGGTCGCCGGACAATCAGGCGATCGCCTACACCAGCTACCGTCCGTCAGGGCAGTTCGGCACGTTCCAGGACATCATCGTGTCCTACATCCAGACCGGCGAGCGCGCCACGCCCGCCAACGGCAATCCGCAGCGCCAGAACTATCTGCCCATCTATTCGCCGGATGGTTCACGAATCCTGTTCACGTCGAACCGCGACGGCAATCCGGAAATCTACGTCATGAACCGCGACGGGACCAACATGCGGCGCCTGACCAGCAACCCGGCGATCGACGTGACGCCGACGTGGTCGCCGAGCGGCAACCAGATCGCATGGGTCTCGGATCGCACCGGCCAGCCGCACATCTACGTGATGAACGCCGACGGCACCGGGCAGCGGCAGCTGATCAACGAATACTGCGACCGACCGACGTGGTCGTCGGGGCAGTTCAACGAGATCGCCTACTCCGCGCGCACCGGACCGGGCTACGATATCAAGCTGTACAGCTTTACCAAGGGGGGCGAGGTCACGAAGCTGACCGACGGGATAGGCAGCAACGAAAGCCCGGCGTTCTCGCCCAATGGGCGGCACATTGCCTTCACGTCGACGCGCAGCGGCAAGACAGAGGTCTGGACCATCGACCGCGACGGCAACAACCTGCGGCAGATTACCCGCGAGGGGAACAACAAGTTTCCGAACTGGAGCCGATAGAGACCGATGACAAACAAGCGATACGCCGCCGCCGTCCTGGCGCTGCTCGTGTTTGCCGGCGCGTGCCACAAGAACAAGCCGCCGGTCGCGCGCCCGCTGCCTCCCTCCACGCCATCGACGACCGCGTCGCAGCCGCCGGCGCAGCCCGAGCCGCCGCGGCCGACGGCGGATACGACGCCGATTCCGAGGGAGCCGGCGATCAGCGAGGATCCCATCGCCGCGGCCGATCTCGACACGATCAACAAGAACTCGCCGTTCCAGCCGGTCTTCTACGCGCTCGACAGTTATGAGGTCGACGCCGCCGCGCAGCAGGCGCTCAACAACAACGCCGCGCTGCTGAAGAAGTATCCCAACTGGGTCATCACCATCGAAGGGCACTGCGACGAGCGCGGCACGGCCGAATATAACCTTGCGCTCGCCGAAAAGCGGGCGCTGTCGTCGAAGACCTACCTCGTCTCGCTTGGCATTCCTGCCGATCGGTTGCGCACGGTCAGCTACGGCAAGGAGTTCCCCTTCGATCCGGGGCACGACGAGAACGCCTGGTCGAAGAACCGTCGTGCCCACTTCGTCGTGACGAGCAAATAGCCATGAAGAAGACGAGCGTCACGTTGTTGACCGGTCTGCTGGTCCTGGCCTCGACTCCGGCGGGGGCCGGCCCGAGCAAGGAATACTTGCAGCTGATGGCCGAGGTGCGGATGCTCGAGGAGCAGAACCAGCAGCTGCAGCAGTTGTTCGGATCTCTCCAGGACGCGCTGAAAGCGGTCACCGCGAAGCTGGACGACCAGTCTGCCGCCAATCGCAAGGCGATGGCCGATCAGACGCTCGCTGTCAACAACATCGGCGAGACGGTGCGTGTTCTGCGCGAGAAGGCGGACGACACCAACGTCCGACTCTCGACGGTCGGGACCGAAATCCAGGCTCTGCGCCAAGTGCTCGCGTCACAGCCCCAGACGCAGAGCGCCGTCCCGGCGCAGCCGTCGCCGGCCGGCGCCGACAGCGCCGCGCCCGGTACGGCGGCCGCGCCCGTCGCTCCTTCGCAAGTGCCGGTCGGCGTCTCGCCGCAACGGATGTTCGACTCCGCCTACAGCGACTTCACATCCGGCCGCTACGATTCGGCGATCGCCGGCTTCGAGCTGTTCATCAAGACCTTTCCGCAGCTCCCAAACGCGGCGGACGCGCAGTTCAACATCGGCGCGTCGTACTACAACCAGGACAAGTGGGGCCAGGCGCGCGACGCGTTCCTGCTCGTGCCGCAGAACTACCCGCAGGCGACCGACGCCAACGCCTCGGCCTACTTCAAGTTGGGCAGCACCTACGAGCAGCTGAAACAGCCGGATCTGGCAAAGAAGGCCTACGAGGCTGTCGTCCAGAAGTATCCGACCAGCTTCCAGGCGACGCAGGCCTCGAATGCGTTGCAGAGACTGAACAGGAAATAGCATCCAACACCCAACCCCCAAGTGATTGACTTGGGAGTTGGGTATTGGACATTGACGACGTCAGAACGGAATGTCGTCGTCGGTGAGATCGGTAATCGGCTCACCCATCGGCTCGTGATCGCTGCCGCCTGACGGGGCGCTGGTGCGTTGCGGCTGGCGGGCAGCGCCGGCCATGGCCCCTCCCCCGCCGCCACCGCCACCGAGCAGCGTAATGCGGTCGGCGCGGATCTCTGTCGTGTACTTGTCGTTGCCATCCTTGTCCTGCCACTTGCGGGTCTGCAGCCGTCCCTCGATGTAGATCTGCTTGCCCTTGGTCAGGTACTCCGACAGCGATTCGGCGGACTTGCCCCACAGCACGACGCGGTGCCATTCCGTCTTTTCCTGCTTCTGGCCCGACGCCTTGTCGTTCCAGACCTCCGTGGTGGCGAGGTTCAAGGTTGCGACCGGCGCGCCACCCGGGGTGTAGCGCAGCTCCGCATCGCGCCCGAGATTGCCGACCAGGATCACCTTGTTGACGCTTCCCATGCTGTGTCCTCTCTGCCTCTATAGTTCATAGCCGCGCTGTGATTGTCTGCGGCGAACCTCCGCCGCCCGCGGCTATGTTTCGCGCCCGTAGCGGTCTTCCAACCGCACGACGTCATGCAGCTCCGGGGTGGAAACCTCGAAGATATCGCAGTCGGTAATCGCCGTCATCCGGTGCACGGTGCGTGGTGTGACGTGTACCGACTCACCGGGCTTCATCTCGCGCTTGGTGAGCGGCCCGCCGGCCGTGCCCTCGTGGCCGTCTGCGACCTCGAAGAGCATGCGGCCCGTCCACAGGAAGATCGTTTCATCTTTCTGGTTGTGGTACTGCAGGCTGAGCGCATGACCGGCGTTCACGTGTATCAACTTGCCGACGTATCGGTCTGTTTTCGCCCAGTGCAGCTCGTAGCCCCAAGGCTTTTCCACCTTCGTCACTTCGTTCACTCTCGCTCCTTCGTGTGACAGGACAGGTCATTCTAATCCGAGGGGCGTCACGTCATTTCCCATGGACCGTCGCCAGCGACTCCGCCAGCACCTTTTCCACGTCGGCGGCGGTGGCCGCCTTGAGCGCGCGGCTGGCGAGGCGCACGGTGTCGGCGATACGGATGCCGCGCACGACCTGCTTAGCGACGGCGATCGCCGCCGGCGTCATGCTGTACTCGCGCAGGCCGAGGCCGGTGAGGAGCGGCAGCAGGGCGGGGTCCGCCGCCATCTCGCCGCACACCGAGACCGGGACGCCGCGGCGCGCCGCCCCTTTCGCCACCTGGCGCAGCACGCGCAGGATCGCTGGGTGCAGTGGTTCGTAGAGGCGCGAGACGCGGTCGTCGGTGCGGTCAACCGCGAGTGTGTATTGGATCAGATCGTTGGTGCCGATGCTGACGAAATCCGCCTCGGCGGCGAGCAGGTCGATGGTCAGCGCCGCCGAGGGCACTTCGATCATGATGCCGATCGGGACTGCCGGCACGGCGATCCCGCGCTTGCGCAGGGCGTCGGCGGCCTGTGCGACCGCGGTCCGCGCCGCGCGCAGCTCCTCCACGCCGGTCACGAATGGGAACATCACCCGCAGGGGTCCGTGCGCCGCGGCGCGCAGCAGCGCGCGCAACTGCGCCTGGAACACCGCGTCGAACGACAGGCTCAGACGCAGGCCACGCAGGCCGAGGGGCGCCCTTGACGGCTCGCCGGCCGCCGCCAGCCCCAGCTGTGCCTCGCTGACGTCGAAGGTCCGCACCGTGACGCGTCCACCGTCCATGGCCTCGAGCAGTCGCCGGTAGACGCGGTATTGCGCTTCTTCGTCGAGCCCGGCCGCGCTCGTGCCGGCGAGCAGGAACTCGGAGCGATAGAGGCCTATCCCCTCGGCGCCGCGTTCCCGCGCGCGCGCCGCCTCTTCTGGCAACTCGACGTTCGCCTCGATGCGAATCGGCGTGCCATCCGCCGTTACTGCTGGCAGCGCGACGTATTCGTCGAGCGAGCGTTCGTAGGCGCGCCGCTTGCGCGAGCGGGCCTCGAGCTCGGCAATGACGTCGGCGGGCGGATCGACGAGCACGTCACCGCTCGAGCCGTCGACGGCGACGAGCGCGCCTGGCGGGATCGCCCCGCTGGCGTGGCGCAGGCCGGCGACCGCCGGGACGTGGATCGAGCGCGCCAGGATCGCGGTGTGATAGGTCCAACTGCCCGCGTCGGTGACGAAAGCGGCAAGCCGCTCGAAATCGAGCTGCGCGACGAGCGACGGGCTGAGCTCGTCGGCGACGAGGACGAGTGGCCCTTCGACTTCCTTGAACAAATCGAGCGGATCGCCGCCGGAGGTCAGGTTCACGCACAGGCGGCCGACGACGTCGGCGACATCCCCCTTGCGCTCGCGCAGGTAGGGGTCGTCCATCCGATCGAACAGCGCCGAGACCTCGTCGAGCGCGCGCTGCAGCGCCGACTCCGCGTTGAGGCGGTCCTGCCGAACGATGGCGGCGGCGCGGTCGACGAGCATCGGGTCGTCGAGCATCAACAGCTGGGCGTCAAAGAGATACGCGTGCTCGCGGCCGGCCGCGGCGGCGATGTGCTCCTTGATCTGCTCGATCTGCACACGGGACTGCGCGCGCGCTTCGTCGAGACGCTGCAGCTCGTTGGCGATGCGCCGCTCCGGGATGCGGAAGCGCAGGTTACGGATGCCGCGTGTCACCACCAGCGCTCGTCCGATGCCGATACCGGGAGAGACGCCGAGTCCGCGTAGTTTCATGCGTTGCCACCCTGAGTCCGTTCGCCTGGTGACTCGTCGAAGCCGCGCTCGACGAGGGCGCACAGGGCGGCGATCGCCTCGGCCTCGTCGGGGCCATCGGCCGAGACGTGGATTGCGCTGCCCTGCGCTGCGGCGAGCAGCAGCAGGCCCATGATGCTCTTGCCGTCTACCTCGCGGTCGCCGCGGGCGACGCGGATGTGCGCCTTGAAGCTGCCGGCCTTGTGCACGAACTTTGCCGCCGCCCGCGCGTGCAAGCCGAGCGCATTGGTGATCGAGAGCTGGCACGTCCGCATCTACGTTTTCTCGCCGCGGATGAGGTCGGAGGCGACCCAGATGGCGTTGCGCCCCTGCTCGCGGATCTCGCGCGCCAGAGTCAGCAGGTCGGTCTCTTTCAGCGGCCGGGCCAGCTTCATCAGCATGGCCAGGTTCAGACCGGTGATTACTTCGACCTTGTCGGTTTCGAGGAACGTGACGCCGAGGTTCGCCGGCGTGCCGCCGAACATGTCGGTGAGCACGAGCACGCCGGCCGTCCCCTCCGCGGTCACGACCTTCTCGCGCACCCGCGCGATCGCCTTGCCGATCTCCTCGCGGGCCTGATCGACGTCCTCGTGCCAGCCGATTGACACGGCGGCGAAGTGCGGCAGATCGCCGACAATCATCTCGGCCGCGTTGAGGAGCTCGGCGGCGAGTTGCCCGTGCGTAACCACGACGACGGCGACCTTCATGAGGTGACTGTCACCATTGCCCCCTCAATCGATCGCGATGTCCCGGTGCCGAACTCGCGTCTGCACACCTTTCAGGCCGGTCAGCCCCTTCTTGATCGCCTCGGCGACCATCACCGAGCGATGTCGCCCGCCGGTGCAGCCGATTCCGATCGTCAGGTACGACTTGCCTTCCGCGACGTACTGCGGGATGAGGAAGCGCAGCAGATTCAATGTGTGTTCGAGGAACTCGTGCGTCGCCGTCGACTTGTCGAGAAACTCGCGCACTTCGGGGTCGCGGCCGGTGTGCGGCCGCAGCGTCGGCACGAAGTGCGGGTTGGGCAGGAAGCGCACGTCGAACAGCAGGTCGGAATCGACGGGAATGCCATGCTTGAAGCCGAAGCTGAGGACGGTGACGACCAGCTGCGACCCAGGCGACCGGCCGCTCTCCACGTTCCTGAATGCGTGCCGCAGCTCGTGCACCGTCATCGCCGAGGTGTCGACGACATGATCAGCGAGGCGGCGCAGCGGCTTCATGCGATCGCGCTCCTCGCGGATGCCCTCGATCGCCGATCGATCGGGCGCCAGTGGGTGCGGCCGTCGCGTTTCGCTGAAGCGACGCACCAGCACATCGTCTTGCGCGTCGAGGAAGATGAGCACGGGGTTGAGGTGGCGCGTCGCGCGCAGCCGGCGCAGCACTTTCGGCAGCTCATCGAGCATCTTGCCTTCGCGAGCGTCGACGACGACCGCGGCACGGGCGATGTCCGATCCGGCGCGCAGCGTCAGCTCGGCCAGCATCGGCAGCAGCGCCACCGGCAGGTTGTCGACACAGAAGTATCCGAGATCCTCGAGCGCGCGGATCGCCTGCGATTTGCCCGATCCGGACAGACCGGTCAGGACGACGAACCGAGACGCCACCGCCGTCCGGGCCGCCCGCCGCGCCGCGTGCCTTCGCTCCCTCGTCAAATCTCTTCACCAAAATCGAAGTCGGCCTGCTCGCGCGCCCGCCCCAGCTCCTCGTCGAGCCGGTCGGCCAGCCGCTGCGCCGAGTTGAGTCCGCCGTAGCGCAGCAGCTGGTTGCGTGCCGCGACCTCCACCAGAATCGCCAGGTTGCGCCCGGGCGCGACCGGCATCCGGATCATCGGGACGCTGATGCCGAGCGTTTCGTAGTGCGTTTCGTCGAGACCCAGGCGATTGGTACTCCCGTGCGGGATCCCAGCGCTCGAGCTGCACGACGAGCTCGACCCGCTTCGAGCGGCGCGTCGACGCGACCCCGAACAGGTCCTGGACGTTGATGAGTCCGAGGCCGCGGATCTCCATGTGGTGCCGCGTCAGCTCCGGGCAGGTGCCGATCAGGAATGCCTCCGCCCGCGACCGCAGCTCGACTGCGTCGTCGGCGACCAGACGATGGCCGCGGACCACGAGGTCGAGCGCGCACTCGCTCTTGCCGATGCCGCTGTCGCCGACGATGAGGACGCCAAGGCCGAGGATGTCCATCAGCACGCCGTGGACGACGCCGCGCGCGGCCAGGTAGGCATCGAGCGCGGCCGACAGGCGTGCCATCACGATCGGCGTGGCGCCGCGCGAGCGCAGCAGCGGCAGCCCGACGCGATCGGCTTCGGCCGTCAGTTCCGCCGGCGGCGCGAAACCCGCGGTGACGACAATGCATGGGAGGTCGTGCGAGAACACGCGCCCGACCACATCCAGGCGCTCGGCGGCGCTGAGCGATTCGAGGAAGCGGATTTCGCTCTCGCCGAGCACGAGGACCCGCCCCTCGCGCAAGTACTGATCGAAGCCGGAAAGCGCGAGCCCGGTCTTTTGTGGATACGGGTTGGTTATGCGCCGGTCGACACCGCCGGCGCCGGCGACAAGTTCGAGGCCGACGCCACGACTCTCGGTCAGGTCGCGGAGAACGGTCGCTACGGGAACGCCGGTCATGGCCGATCGAAGGGCGCAGAACGAGGATTCACAGATTGTCGATCCTCAAGCCTCTCGTCAATTCTCAATCGCCAATCCGTAAATCACCAATCAGCCGTCGCCGCTCGATCACTCGGGCTCGATGAGGGCGAAATTGCCGTCCTTGCGCCGGTAGAGGATATTGACGCGGTCGTTATCGGCGTCGCGGAAGACCACGAATGCCTCCGCGCCGCCGTCCAGCCGCAGCACCGCGTCCTCGACCGACATCGGCTTGATCGGATAGCGTCCACGGACGACGCGTCGTGCGCCCCCGGCAGCAGCGCTCGACGGCGTGGTCGGTGCGGCGTTGCGCTCGGCGCGGGCACTCCGGTGGCGGCCGTCGGTCCACTTCGATTTGAGCTTCTTGGCCTGCTGCTCGACCTTCTGCTGCGCCTGGCGGACGGCGAGCGGCCAGGTGTTGCCCTGCCCAACCCCGGTCAGCGTGTGGTCGCCACGGGCGTGAACGATGATTTCCGCGATGTGCCGGTACTTTTCCTTGCTGAGCGTGACCGTCGCCGACACGGCGCGATCATTGAGGATGCGCTCGAGCTTGTTGAGCGCCTGGTCGACGAGTCTCTGGAGCGGTGGCGTGATCGAGACGTGGCGGCCGGTGATGTTGTCTACGCGCATGAGAACGTCAGCTACCTGCTGCCGGAGTGGCGGCTAATACAGCACCTTGCGCTGATTGGAAGTTGGAATCTTCAGCTCCTCGCGATACTTCGCGATGGTCCGACGCGCCAGCATCAGCCCTTCCTTCTGCAGGATGCTGACGATCTTCGAGTCGCTCAGCGGCTTGCGTGGGTCCTCGTTCTCGATGATCTTGCGGATCCGCTGCTTGATCGTCACCGACGACACGCTATCGCCGTAGGAGCTGCTGATGCCGCTGTGGAAAAAGTACTTCAGTTCGAACACGCCCTGGGGCGTATGCATGTACTTGTTGTTGACGACGCGGCTGACGGTTGACTCGTGCATGCCGATGTCGTTGGCGACATCGCGGAGGACCAGCGGCCGCAGGTATTCGATGCCGTGGTCGAGGAACTCGCGCTGGAAGTTGAGGATGCTGTTGGCGACCTTCTGGATTGTCTTCTGCCGCTGGTCGACCGACTTGATCAGCCACAGCGCCGAGCGGAATTTGTCCTTGACGTAGGCGCGCGTCTCGTCGTTGGCCTGGTTGCTGCCGGCGTTCTTGTCGAGCAGGCGGCGGTAGGTCGGGCTGATGCGCAGCTGCGGCAGCCCTTCCTCGTTCAACATCGCCACGTACTGGTCCTCGACCTTGACGACGTAGACGTCGGGGATGACGTACTGAGACTGTTGCGGGTTGTAGCGGCTACCCGGCTTTGGATCGAGGTTGCGGATGATCTCGATGTGTTCCTTGAGATCCTCGATCTGCACGCCCATGCGGCGCGCGATCTCCGGAACCTGGTGGTTCTGCAGCAGCTTGAGGTGCTCGGTGACGATTTTCTCGGTCGGCGTGCCCTCGAGGCCGATGAACTTGAGCTGCAGCCAGAGGCATTCCTGCAGGTCACGCGCGGCGACGCCGTGCGGATCGAACGTCTGCACGTGCTGCAGCACACGCTCGACGTCGGAAACGGCCCAGTCCCCCATCGCCGCGATTTCCTCGACCGATGCGACCAGGTAGCCATCGTCATCGAGGTTGCCGATGATCGCGACGCCGATTTCGCGGACCTTGTCGCCGAGATCTTGCAGCTTGTCGTTCTCGGCCTCCATCGACAGCTGCCACATGAGGTGGTCGGAGAGCGAGCCGGTCGACGACAGCGTGTTCTCGATTGGGGGTAGTTCCTTGACCTCTGAGGGGGTACGAGAGCGGTAGCCGTCGTCGAGGTAATCGCCGAAGAAGTACTCATAGTCGGCGTCGTCCCACTGGTCGGTCTTTTCGGCGGTCGGCTTCTCGGCGTCGGCCTTCTCGTTCTGGGCCTGCTGTTCGGCGGGCTGTAGTTCCTCGGTCGGCACTTCTTCGAGCAGCGGATTCTCGACCATTTCCTGGTTTAACAGATCCGCCAGCTCCAGCGTAGACATCGGCAACAGCTTGATCGCCTGCTGCAGCGACGGCGTAAGGATGAGCTTCTGGACGAGTTTGGTATGAAGCTTCTGCGAGATCGCCATTGCTGGTTTGATTCTAGTCCAACCGGAAGTCGGCTCCGAGGTAAATGCGCTTCACATCTTCGTCGTCGGCAAGGCTTTGCGGCGTTCCGTTCTTGAAAATCACCCCGTCGTGGACGATATAGGCGCGGTCGGTGATCTTGAGCGTTTCACGGACGTTATGGTCCGTTATGAGCACCCCGATCCCGCGGTCGCGCAGGTGCGCGATGATCTTCTGGATGTCGGTGACGGCGATGGGGTCGATGCCGGCGAACGGCTCGTCGAGGAGCATGAACTTCGGCGAAATGACCAGTGCCCGCGTAATCTCGGCGCGCCGCCGCTCGCCGCCCGAAAGGGTATAGGCCGGCGACTTGGCCAGCGGAGTCAGCCCGAGCTCGGCCAGCAGCTCGCGCAGGCGCGCCCGCCGCTCCGCGCCGTTGAGGTCGAGCGTCTCGAGGATGGCCATGATGTTCTGCTCGACCGTCAGACCGCGGAAAATCGACGCCTCCTGCGGCAAGTAGCCGATGCCCTTGCGCGCCCGGATGTACATCGGGTCGTCGGTAACGTCGTTGCCGTCGAGCGTCACCCGCCCGGTGTCCGGCGCTGTGAGGCCGACGACCATCGAGAAGGTTGTCGTCTTGCCGGCGCCGTTGGCGCCAAGCAGCCCGACCACTTCGCCCGAGTCGACCTCGATACTGACGCCTTTGACGACGGTCCGGCCGCCGTACGACTTGGTCAGCTCGCGGGTGCGCAGCGTCGCCATTCAGTGCGACCCCGGGCCGGTGCCGCACTGCACAGCCTCGCTCTTCTGTCCGAAGGTGCCGTTGCCGGTGGCACTACCGGTACCGGCGTCCTTGCGGAACTGGACCGTCGGCGCCTTGGTCACCTTGCAGTTGGGCGCCGTGTCGTCATAGACCAGAGCCGGTGCGCCGGTCATCGTGTAGAGATCGTCGGTCGTCGTGTACGACAGGTGCTTGCCAAACGCGCGGCGGTTGATCTGCTTCGAGACCACATGGCCCTCGGCTTCGGCACGCTCGAGGTCGCCGCCCTGCTCGGCGAAGTAGAGATCGAGCTTGTCCGAGGTCAAGTCGCCGTCGGGCCCGTTCATGTGGACGGTGCCCGTATAGGTCGCGCAGTGCTTGTCGTCGACGTAGAGCATCTCGTCGGCCTTGGTCACGGTCGGCTGCTGCTTCTCCTGCGTCTTAGGTTTGTCGGGCTGATCGGCCTGCTTCATGAACGTGTTGGTGACGACGTTGGTAATCGCGTGCAGGTTGCCGGTCTTGTCGTCGACGATGATCTTGTCGCCGTTAATCGTCGCGCCGTCCTCGCCGTCCTGCCACAGGACCGATTTCCCGTTGTAGGTGGCCAGCGACGAGTCGCTGTCGTAGTCGAGGCGGTTGGACCTCACGTAGACCGGCCGGTCCTGCTTCAGCATCGAGGGCACCTTGACGGTGTCCTCCTTCGACTTGCCCTGCTGCTGGATGATGACGCTGCGCACGTTGGTGTCCGCCTTCATCTTCTGCGCCGAGAGGGCCATCTGGATGTTGCGCGCGTCGGTCACGACGCGGCCGTCGGTGACGTGCGGACCCTTGCCAGTGTCGCCGGTTCCCGGTGTCAGATCGAGTCGATCCTGGCCGATGTCGTAGACGGCGGTGGGCGCGTCGGCGATCGTGTTCGGGCCGTCGGTAAAGTGCACGTTGTGGTGGAAGTCGGCGCGCTCGAGATCGCCGAAGCCTGGCTTGGTCTGGATGTCGAGCTTGTCGGACCTGGCGGTGCGATCGATCAGCGGCAGCTTGCCCCTGGCGTCGCGGTGCTCGCGGTAGTCGACGCCGCCGCCGAACGACGCGTTGCGGATGCCGCCCGGCTGTCCGCCGGCCGGCGGTGCGCCGGTGGCGACGAAGATCGCCGATCGAATCCGCCGCCCCGGGATCTCGCCGTCCGCCGGCAGATCGACGACGACGTTCTCGGCGGCGGTGAGATTGGTGACGGTGACGCCGTCGGGGGCCAGCGACACGTCGATGCCCTTGGCGGCGATCTGCTTCCCCGGTTTGCCTGGCTCACCCGGTAGCTTGACGGCCGCGTTCTCGACGAGGTGCGCCGACTGCAGCGTGCGCCCGTCGGCGGCGTAGGTCATGTCGATGTCCCGGCCGCGCATGTCCTGCGGACCGCCGGTGCCCGGCTTACTGACGATCCGCGAGTTGTTGCGCAGTTCCATGCGCGTGACTCGCGCGTCGTCCGGCGTGAGGTAGGCGGTCGATTCGTCCGCCTCGATGACGTGTCCTTCGCCGTCGAAGTGCACGCTGCCGACGAACTTCATGTAGTGCTCGCGGCGCGCCATGCCGGCCTGCGTCGAGGTGACGTGAATGGCGCCGCTGCCCTTGTCATCCGGCGCGGCGTCGACCTTGGCGTTCTGCAGGATCCACAGGACCTCGCGGGCCTGGTCGTAGGTCGCGCCGTTGCCGCTGCCGGTCATCCGGCCCTTGCTGAACGTCGTCGGTCCGGGAATCGTCGTCATCTGCGTGGCGTCGTCATAGGTGGCCGTGGCCGCCTGCACGACGATGCCATCGCTGGTCGTCATCTTGACGCCGCCGCTGAAGGCACCGGTGCCGATCATCTTGCCGGGCGGCACCGTGACTTCGGCATCTCGCGCTTCGATGAGGACGGTGCGACCGTCGCGATCGGGAATCGTGACCTTGACCCCGCCGCCGAACTTCGACCGGCCGTCCTCGTAGCTGACCGAGTTGCCGGACTCGATCGACCAATCCGGCTTCCCGATCCGGCTCTGGCTGATGATCGCCTTGCCGATGGTCTGCACGAGCGCGTTGGCGTCGATCTTCTTCACCTCTGGCGCATCGGTCGTCTTGCGGCGCGCGTGCTTCATCGACACCCCGACGATGACGGCAAACACCACCACGAACGCGGCTATCGCCCACCGCAGGATGTTCTGCCAGCGCATGTTCACATCGCTCGCGACGTGGAGCTTGTCTATTGTACGTCGTCCAGACGCTTGAAATCGGCGACGGACAGTTCGAGGTAGGTCTCGCCCTGGTACTCGTTCTGCTCGAGTGAGAAGGCGAGGTTGACGCCGGCGCGGTTCTCGGTGAGGAAGGCGGCGCGCTCGGCGGCGCGCCAGGCGATGGCGCGGATGCTGCGGCCGTCCTGGCGGAACGTCATCTTGAGATGGCGGTCCTTGATCGGCCGCGGCCCGTCGACGATCTCGACCGGCATCGCATGGAACACCGGGCGAGGGTTGGCCAGTCCGAACGGTGCCAGGGCGTCGAGGCCCTCGACCAGGTCGGGGGTGATGTGACGCAGGTTCAGCGCGCCGTCGATGCGCAGGCGCGGACGCAGGTGATCGGGCTCGAGCACAGCGTCGGCGTGCGCGTTGATCCGCGCACGGAACTCGGGCACGCGCGCGGCGTCCATGGTCAGGCCGGCGGCCTGGCGGTGCCCGCCGAAGCGCAGGAACACGTCGGCGCAGCGTTCCAGGGCGTCGAGCATGTCGAAGGCCGGAATGCTGCGGCACGAGCCGTGGGCGATGGCGCCGTCGACCGAGAGTACGATCGCCGGCTTGTGATACTGGTCGACGATCTTCGAGGCGGCGATTCCGATCACGCCGCGATGCCAGCCTTCCCCGCCGACGACGAGCACATTGTGCGCGCCGATCGCCGGGTCGGTTTCGATGGCCTTCTTCGCTTGCGCGACGAGATCCGCTTCCTCGCCCTGGCGGCGCAGGTTTTCTTCGTTCAGCTGCAGCGCCAGGCCGCGCGCCTCCTCGATCGCAGATTCGTCGTTGGCGAGGAGCAGACGGGTCGCGATGTCGGGCGTGCTCATCCGTCCGGCCGCGTTGACGCGGGGGGCGAGAATGAATCCGACCTGGTAGCTGTCGATCCGCTTGCCGCTCAGCCCGGACGCTTCGAGCAGCGCGCGCAGTCCAACGGTGTGGCGCCCGCTGCTCAGGGAAGCGAGCCCGAGCTTGGCGATGACCCGGTTCTCGCCGACGAGCGGGACGACGTCGGCGAGTGTGCCGATCGCGGCAACCTTGACGAATGCCGGGAGCCACCTGCTCTTGCCGGCGCGTTGGCAGAGCGCCTGCACCAGCTTCAAGGCGACCCCGACGCCGGCGAGATTCTTGTCCGGATACCGGCAGTCGGCGCGCTTCGGGTTGATCACCGCCAGGGCGGGCGGCAGTGTGCCCTCCGGCTCGTGATGATCGGTGATGATGAGATCGACGCCGAGCTCGCGCGCGCGCAGGGTCGCCTCGCTGGCGCGAATGCCGCAGTCGACCGAGATGACGAGCTGCACGCCTTCGCCATGCAGGCGATCGATTGCCGCCGGCTGCAGGCCGTAACCGTCGCGCAGCCGCTCGGGGATGAAGTGCACGACGTCGCCACCGAGCAGCTCGAGGGCGCGACGCAGGATGACGGTCGAGGTGATGCCGTCGACGTCGTAGTCACCGTGGATGGCGATGCGCTCCCGGCCGGCCAGGGCCCGCTCGATGCGCTCGACCGCGCGCGGCATGTCGGCGAGCAAGAACGGATCGTGGAGGTGATCGAGGGTCGGCGAGAGGAAACGCGCCGCGCGCTCGGGATCACCCAGCCCGCGCAGGCAGAGCAGCCGCGCCACGGTCGGGTGCAGATTGAGCGCCTGCGCCAGCCGCCGGCTGTCGGCGTCGTCGCACGGCAGGTGATCCCAGAGGAGCGACTTCATGCGTTGGGGCCAGGCGGCGCGGCGGGCTCGTGGAACCCGACGTCGCCCATGCGCCGGAACTTCTCGTAGCGCGTGTCGAGGCGCTCCTGCACCGCCAGTCCCGACAATTCGTCGATCGCCGCGGCCAGGGCCTGGTCGACGAGGGCGGAGGCCGCCTCGTAATCGTTGTGCGCGCCGCCGGGCGGCTCGGGAATGATGCCGTCGACCAGTCCCAGCGCGACGAGGTCGGGCGCAGTGATCTTCAGCGCCGTCGCCGCTTCGACCTTCTTGTTGGCGTCGCGCCACAGGATGGCGGCGCAGCCCTCCGGCGGGATGACGCTGTAGACGGAGAACTCCTGCATGAGGATGCGATCGCCGATGGCGATCCCGAGCGCGCCGCCGCTGCCCCCCTCACCGCAGACAATGACGACGATCGGGACTTCGATCAGCATCATCTCGCGCAGGTTGACGGCGATCGCCTCGGCAACGCCGCGCTCTTCCGACTCCATCCCGGGGTAGGCGGCGGGCGTGTCGATGAAGACGACGATCGGACGCGAAAACTTCTGCGCCATCTCCATCACGCGCAGCGCCTTGCGATAGCCTTCGGGCCGGGCGTAGCCGAAGTTGCGGAAAATCTTCTGCTTGGTGTCGCGCCCCTTCTGGTGTCCGACGACGGCGATCGGCCGGCCGCGGTATTCGGCGAGGCCGCTGATCAGGGCGTGGTCGTCGGCGAAGCGGCGGTCGCCGTGCAGCTCGTCGAAGTTGGTGAACAGGCGCTCGACGTAGTCGAGCGTGTTCGGCCGGCTGGGATGGCGCGCTACCAGCACTCGCTGCCACGGCGTCAAGTGCTGAAAGAGCTCCGTGCGGATCTCGTCAGCGCGCCGCCGCAGCGACTCGATCGACTTCTCGCGCTCGGGCGTCTTCGCCAGCATCGAGAGCGCCTCAATCTCTTTGAGGAGCACTCCGACCGGCTCTTCGAATTCCAGCAGTTCAGGCATCAGCACTCACTTCGCGGCAGCTGTCACAAAACCGCACATGGAGATCGGGAGTGCAGCAGCGGAGGCGGCAAGACCTCCGTAATTCCTGGCCTGCTGATCTCCCGTGAATCGCCGGTCAGTGTCGTCGGGCCTATCTAAGCACGACGCTGCCCATTCCACACAGCTGCTCCACTTCTTCCACCAGCTTCTCCGACGGGCGCACGCGCTGCGCGACATCGGCTCTGACGCGCAGCGCGGGGGTGCCGTTCTTCTTGGTATCGAGCTCGAGAATGACCCGCCGGTCGCCCCGATGCCGCGACAGCAGCTCAGCCAGGGCCTCCAGGGTGTGGCGCGTAGGCACGTGGAGGTGGATCACCACTTCGCGCGTCGTGCGCTCCTTGAGCATCGAGATCGGCTGCAGCTCGGTAGCGACGATGCGGGCGGATTCGTCGTCTTTCTCGAACTTGCCGCGGACGAGCAGCATGGCGTCGGTCGCGACGAGATGGCCGAATTTGGCGAAAGCCTCCGGAAAGACCACGACCTCGACGCCGCCGGCGATGTCGTCGGCGACGAAGACCGCCATGCGGTCGCCCTTCTTTGTCTTGAGCGGGCGCAAACCGCTGACGATACCGGCGATCCAGACGTCGGCGAGCGACTGGGTGAGATCCCCAATCCGCTGCGCGCCGAACGCTTTCAGTTCCCCGCTGAACCGCTCGAGGGGATGGCCGGACATATAAAGCCCGAGCGCTTCCTTCTCGAAGGCCAGCTGCTGCGCCTCGGTCCACGGCGGCGCGTCGGGCAGCGGGATCGCCTGGCCGGCCTCGTCGTCAGCACTCCCGAACAACGAGACGTGGCCGTCCTGGCGATCGCGCTGGTGACGGCTGCCGTGTTCGACGGCCTTGTCGACGGCGGCGAAGAGACGCGCGCGGCGGAGCGGGACGGGCCCGGCGGCGAGCGCGTCGAAGGCGCCGGCCTTGACCAGGCTTTCGATCGGCCGCTTGTTGACCAGCCGCTGATCGACCTGCTCGCACAACGTGAAGAGCGAGTCGATCTTCCCCTTGTCCGTGCGGACGCCGAGCATCGACAGGATCGCCCCCTCGCCGACGTTCTTGACGGCGCACAATCCGAAACGGACGCCGGCCGGCTCGACCGTGAACGCGAGTTGACTGGTGTTGATGTCTGGCGCGAGGATCGGGATGCCAAGCTCCCGGCATTCTCCCAGGTACATGGCCAGCTTGTCGGTATTCGCCGCTTCGATGGTCAACAGCGCCGACATGAAATGCCACGGGTAATTGGCTTTCAGGTAGGCGGTCTGGTAGGCGACCCACGCGTAGGTGGTCGAGTGCGACTTATTGAAGCCGTAGCCGGCGAAAAATTCCATCAGGTCGAAGATCTTCTTGGCCTTCTTATCGTTGACGCCGTTCTTGCCGGCGCCCTCCATGAAGGCCTCGCGCTGCTTGGCCATGACCTTGGGGTCCTTCTTTCCCATGGCCTTGCGCAGGACGTCCGACTGCCCCATCGTGAACCCGGCCAGGACCGCGGCAATGCGCATGACCTGTTCCTGATAGGCGATGACGCCGTAGGTGTCGGAGAGGATGGGTTCGAGCTGTTTCAGCTCGTACTTGACCTCGGTCCTGCCCTGCTTGCGTGAGATGAAGTCGTCGACCATCCCCGACTTGAGCGGGCCGGGCCGATAGAGCGCGTTGAGCGCGATCAAGTCGTCGAGCCGTTCCGGCTTGGCCTTGCGCAGCAGCTCGCGCATGCCCGAGCTCTCGAATTGGAACACGCCGTAGGTCTGGCCGTCCGAGAAGAGCTTGTAGGTCTTCTCATCGTTGAGCGGGATCGCGTCGATGTCGAGGTCGATTCCGCCGGTGCGCTTGATCTCGCCTAGGCAGTCCTGGATCAGCGTCAGCGTGCTCAGGCCGAGGAAGTCCATCTTCAGGAGGCCGACGCGCTCGACCTCCTTCATCGCCCACTGCGTGACGATTTCGTCCTTCTGCGACTTGTAGAGCGGAACGAACTCGGTCAACGGCCGCGGCGCGATGACGACGCCGGCGGCATGGACCGAGGCGTGGCGGGTCATGCCCTCGAGGCGCTGCGCCACGGTCATCAGCTCCCTGACGCGCTCGTCCTTCTCGACCAGCTCCTTGAGCGGCGCGCTCTCCTCGAGGGCCTTGGCCAGTGTCATGTCCAACGCCGGCGGGACGGCCTTGGCGACCTTGTCGGCGTCGGCGTAGGGAATGTCCATCACGCGCGCGACGTCGCGGACGACCGCGCGCGCCTTCATCGTCCCGAAGGTGATGATCTGCGCGACCTGTGCGCGGCCGTACTTGCGGGTGACGTATTCGATGACCTCGCCGCGGCGGCGCTCGCAGAAGTCGATGTCGATATCGGGCAGCGAGACGCGCTCGGGATTGAGGAAGCGCTCAAAGATGAGGTCGTACTCCATCGGATCGACGTCGGTGATCCGGAGACAGTAGGCGACGAAACTGCCCGCCGCCGAGCCGCGGCCGGGACCAACCGGAATGCCCTGCTCGCGCGCGTAGCGGATGAAGTCCCAGACGATACAGAAGTATCCCGGGTACTTCATCTTCTTGATCATGTCGA
Source organism: uncultured Acidobacteriota bacterium (assembly GCA_963836665.1). Classification (GTDB taxonomy): domain Bacteria; phylum Acidobacteriota; class Vicinamibacteria; order Vicinamibacterales; family 2-12-FULL-66-21; genus JAICSD01. The sequence goes on from CAWIKL010000001.1 coordinate 253,454, forward strand.
TTTCGTAGGACAGCCGTCGCTGGTACTCGTCGATCGTGTGCTTGAGCACACCCTTGGCCTCGAGTTCGCGCAGGCGCGACAGGCGCATCTCGAAGCCCTGGCGCACGATGTGCTCGAAGTACTCGTCGAGCGTGAAGCCGTCAGGCACGTCGAAGTTCGGAAGGTAGTTCTCCTTGAACGACAGATCGACGTGGCAGCGCGCCGCGATCTGGGCGGTACGGGCGATCGCCTCGGGGAAGTCGGCAAAGACATGCGCCATCTCCGCGGCGGTCTTCAGGTAGAACTGGTCGCCGTGGTATTTGAGGCGGTCGGCGTCGTTGACCGTCTTCCCCGTGCCGATGCAGAGCAGGATGTCGTGCGGTTTGTAGTCGGAGTTCTTCAGATAGTGGACGTCATTGGTGACGACGAGGTCGAGGCCGAGATCCCTGGCGATCGGCTGTAGCCCGACGTTGACGACCTTCTGTTCTTCGATGCCCTGGTACTGCATCTCGAGGAAGAAGTTCTCGCGTCCGAGGATGTCACGATACGCGGCCGCAGCGGCGATCGCCTTGTGCTGCTGCTCGGTGCGGATGCCGGTGGCAACTTCCCCCTTGAGGCAGCTGCTCAGCCCGATCAGCCCCTTGGCGTGCTGTGCCAACAGCTCCTTGTCGATGCGCGGCTTGTAATAGAAGCCCTCCGTGTAGCCGGAGGACACGAGCTTGATGAGATTGTGATACCCCTCATTGGTCTCCGCGAGCAGGACCAGGTGGTTCGCCGTTTCCCCCGGCGTGCCGCTCTTGGTGCGGCGGTCACCGGGCGCCACATAGACCTCGCAGCCGAGGATCGGATTGATCCCGCGCTTGCGTGCCTGGTCGTGGAAGACCACCGACGAGAACATATTCCCGTGCTCGGTGATCGCCATGGCCGGCATCTTCAGCTCGACGGCCTTGTCGAGCAGTTCTTCGATCCGGCAGGCGCCGTCGAGCAGCGAGTACTCGGAGTGCAGATGGAGGTGGACGAATTCGCTCATTGGCGAATGCCGATGGCAGATTGCCGATTCGCAGAGTGCCGGTTGTCGAACGACCATTGGATTGTCGATTGACGACTGATGCGTGTCGAGCGAAATTGACGCATGATGCAGGTAGCGCCCAATCTTCAATCCCCACTCTTCAATCCGTCACTCGTCAATGTGCACTCCCCACTGGCCAATCCCTACTCCCATTCGATGGTCGAGGGGGGCTTGGAGCTGATGTCGTAGACCACGCGGTTGATACCCTTGACCTCGTTGACGATGCGCGAGGAGATCGCGGCGAGGATCTCGTGGGGCAGCCGCGCCCAGTCCGCGGTCATCCCGTCCTTGCTCTCGACGGCGCGGATCGCGACGGTGTACTCGTAGGTGCGCGCGTCCCCCATCACGCCAACGCTCTGCACCGGCAGCAGCACGGCAAACGACTGCCACAGATTCCGATACCACTGAGCCTGGCGGATTTCCTCGGCAACGATCGCGTCGGCCTTGCGGAGCAGATCGAGGCGCGACGGCGTAACCTCGCCGAGAATGCGCACGGCGAGGCCAGGCCCCGGGAACGGCTGCCGCCACACGAACTCATCGTCGAGTCCCATCTCCTTGCCGACGGCGCGAACTTCGTCCTTGAACAACTGCCGCAGCGGCTCGACCAGCTTGAAGTGCATCTTCTCCGGCAAGCCGCCGACGTTGTGATGGCTCTTGATCACGTGCGACGGACCGATCACCGAGACGCTTTCGATCACGTCAGGGTAGAGCGTGCCTTGGGCGAGAAAGGCGAACCCACCCTGGTCGGTGGCCAGTTTCTTCGCCTCGGCTTCAAACACCTCGATGAAGGCGGCGCCGATGATCTTGCGCTTCTGTTCCGGCTCGGTCACGCCGGCGAGGCGATCGAGAAAGAGCGTTGAGGCATCCGCAAAGACCAGTGGCAGTTGCAATTTCTCGAAGCGTCGGCGGATCTGCGACGCCTCGTCGAGGCGCATGACGCCGTTGTCCACGAAGATGCACGTCAAGCGCTCGCCAACCGCCTTGTGAATGAGCAGCGCCGCCACGGTCGAGTCGACCCCACCGCTCAGCCCGCACACGACGCGTCCGTCACCGACCTGGCGCCTGATCGTGCTCACTGTGTCCTGGACGAAGGACGCCATCGTCCAGTCGCCAGTGCAGCCGCAGATGTCGAAGGCAAAATTGCGGAGAATCTCGGTCCCGCGATCGGTGTGCGCCACTTCGGGGTGGAAGAGGAGCGCGTAGTAGCGGCGCGACTCGTCTGCCATCGCCGCGACCGGCGCGTTCGCGCTCGTCGCCGTGACCGTAAACCCGGCCGGAGCCCGCTTGACGAAGTCGCCGTGGCTCGCCCACACGCGCAGCTCGGGGCCGACCGAGGCGAGGATGGGCGCGTCGGCGTCGATCCGGATCACAGCGTGACCATACTCGCGCTGCGGCGCCGGCGCGACCTCTCCGCCCAGCACGTCGGTCATCAACTGCATGCCGTAGCAGATGCCGAGCACCGGAACGCCGGCCTCGAACACGGCGGGCTCGCAGCGCGGCGCCGACGCCTCGCGTACGCTGCGCGGGCCGCCCGACAGCACGATGCCGACCGGCCGCCGCGCGCGGATCTCGGCGGCGGGCGCGTTGTAGGGAAGGATTTCCGAGTAAACCGACAGCTCCCGCAACCGGCGCGCAATCAACTGCGTGAACTGCGATCCGAAATCCAGGACGACGATGGTTTGATGTGTCACGGGAGAACGAAACGCTATTATAAGGTGTGCCGCGGGGTCACACCACCACATCTTGTAGGGCATTTGCGCTCCTGGTGCTCGTGAGCGTTGTGAGCGCACGCCTCGCCGCGGGCGCCGATCGCCCCGCGGCGCCCAAGCTGCCGCTGGCACAGTGGTGGCAGGTACCACTCGACGGGCCGGTGAGCGCCGGACCGATCAGCAACGGCGCGCGCGTCTACCTCGCCTACGCCGCCGGCTTCCTGGTCGCGCGCGATGCCGCCGATGGTCACGAGCTCTGGCGCCAGAAAAAGAACGTATCGGTGCCGATGGCCGTCGACGGCGACCTGCTGGTGATTTCCACGGGGGACGCCATCGAGGCGCTGCGTGGCGCGACCGGCGCGAGCGCCTGGATCCTGCCGCGCATCAAGACCGTCGCGCCAATCGTGGCGGAGGCCGACTGGATCATCGCCGTCACGGACGACGAGGTCATCGTCGTCCACGCGGCCGACGGCTCGGTCGTGTGGCGCCATGCCGCCGGCGGCGTCACGCTGCCGCCGGTCATCGACAACGGTCACGTCTACACCGGCGCCAATGACGGCCGGGTCCTCGCGCTGGCGATGACCGACGGTGCGCAGGTCTGGGATCACTTCTTCCCCGACGGCGTCACAGCGATTGCCGCGACTGCGGGACGCGTCTACGTCGGCAGCGGCGACAAGCGGCTGTACTCGGTGGACGGTAGAAACGGCGAGCCGCGGCCGGCCTCGTACCGGATCGGCGCGCAGCCGATCGGCCACATCGCCATCGACGACGAGCACGTCTACGTCGCCGCGCTCGACAACGTGGTGCGCGCCTTTGACCGAAAGAATGGGAACCAGCGCTGGCAGGCGCCGATGCGCCAGCGTCCCTTCTTCGGGGTCTTCGCGTCGGGTCACGTCGTGTTCGTCCCCGCGAGCGCCAGTGAGGTACAGATGCTGTGGGATGGAAACGGCGTCAAGTCCGGAGCGCTTGGGCTCCCTGGCGAAGCGCCGCCGGCGCTCGCGCCGGCCATCGTCGACTCCGCCGACGGGCCAGTCGTCTACGCGATCACCGGCGGCCTGACGAACGAGTGGAACCTGACGAAGTTTGCGCCGGCCGGCGAGGCGCCCCTGATGGCGTTCGCCAAGCTCGACCCGTTGCCGGGACTGCCCTTCCTCACCGATCCCGAGTTGAAGCCGCTCGGTCTCGTGCTGAGGGAGCTGCTCCTCGACGATCCACCGCTGCAGCCGCTCGCGGCGCTGGACTGGCCGCTGGTGATGAGAGACCCGCCTCTGATGCCGCTCACGACGCTGCCGGGTCTGCAGCTGCGCCCGTTGTCGCCGGTGCTGCCAGTTCGGCGCGGAGCGCCCGTGCCAAACGACTGACGCCGATCTCGATGCGCTCGACCGTCGGGGCTGAGAACGACAGGCGTAGCGTGTTCTTCCCGGCTCCGTTCACGTAAAACGCCTCGCCAGCGACATAAATCACTCCTTCATCGATGGCGCGTATGAGGAGGCGGTCGGCATCGATCGCCGCCGGCAGCGTCAGCCAGAGAAAGAAACCGCCGTCGGGCTTGGGCCAGCTGGCCAGCGCGCCGAGCTCGCGCTGCAGCGCCTGCTGCATGGCGTCGCGCTTCGCCGCGTAGTGACGGCGCAGCAGTGGAATCTGCCGATCGAGCACGCCGCGGCGGCAGGCTTCGTAGACCACGCGCTGGTCGAGCGAGCCCGTCAGCAGATCCTCGGCCTGCTTGGCCATCTCCAGCTTCGCGGCGAGGGCCGGCGCTGCTGCCATCCAGGCGACGCGGTAGCCGGGCGCCAGTGTCTTGGAGAAGCTGCTGAGGTAGACGACCCGTCCTTCTCCATCGTCCGCTTTGATCGGGCGGACATCGTGCTCGGACGCAGAGTCCTCGAAATAGAGATCGCGATACGGGTCATCTTCGACGATAAGAACATCGCGGCGTGCGGCCCACTCGAGCAGGGCGCGGCGCTTGCCGAGGCCGATCAGCAGCCCGGTCGGGTTCTGGAAGTTCGGCACGAGGTAGAGGAACTTGATACGTCGCCCTTCGTCGGCCAGCCTCACCCAGGTGGCGTCGAGCGCGCCCAGATCGATCCCGTCCGGCTCCTGCGGGATCCCGACCATCGACGCCTGCACATTGCGGAACGCGCTGATGGCGCCGACGTAGGTCGGCAGTTCGACAAGGATCACGTCGCCGGGATCAACGAGAACACGGGCGACGAGATCCAGCCCCTGTTGTGATCCCGTTGTCACCAGCAGATCTTCGATCGCGGTGTCGATGCCGCGCGCGCGCTGGATGCCGGCGATGGTTTCGAGCAGCGGCTTGTAGCCGCGCGTCGGGCCGTACTGGAGGATGGCGGCGTCGCGACTGGCCAGCAATTCCGACGCAATCGTGCGGAACTCATCCCAGGCAAAGGTCTCCGGCGCGGGATAGCCCGGCGCGAACGAGATGAGATCGCGCCCAGCGGCGAGCAGCGTGCCCATCTTGCGGATAGCCGACTGCGTCATGCGGCCGGCGGTGCGCGAGAGAAACTGGTCGTGATTCATGGAGCGGATCGTGCGGAGTGATACCAACGGTAGTGTGACAGGTAAGCGCCGAGCGCCGCCAGCGCCAGGTATTCGAACACGATGCCGCGCAACAGCCAGGCCGCGGCTTGCAGCGGCAGGACCGCCAGGCCGACAAGCGGCACGAAGGCGATGAGTCCAAGACCGGCGGTGGCCAGAATCGACGCCGCGGTGGCGATGATGACGACGACGAGCACGACGCCAAACACCGCTGCGACCTCGCGGAGATGGCCCCAGACGAACGCCAGCGCCAGGCGTACGCCGTCGCGGACGCTGACGTCCTCGAGAGCGACCACCATCTGGGTAATCAGATAGAAGAAGTTCACCAGCGTGATCCAGACGATCAACACGCTCGAGGCCACCGCCGCCGCCGCGGTCCACCCGAGGAGGACGGCTGAATTTCCGGCCAGGGCGTAGCCGCCGAGCACGAACGCCAGGTAGACCGCCGCGGTAACGGCGTAGACGAACAGCAGCCCGAGCCCGATCCGCACATAGCGCCGCCACAATCGACGGCAGCCGTCGATGAACGGTTCGATGGCGACGACCGCGGCGCGGCGGAGTGCGTCGAAATGCAGCGGCGGGCGCTCGATCGGGCCGGCCACCCGCTCCGCCTCGGCCAGCAGCGAGATCGTGCCCGCCTTGACGACAAACGTCACGACCGAGCCGCCGACGAGGACGAGGAGTCCGGCGGCCAGGAAGGCGGCCAGAGCGGCCGGGCTCTGCGTCAGTGCCGCGATGATCGCCGTAACGATCTGGCGCGCGTCGCCGCGGAGCAGGTCGGCCATGCTGGTGTCGAGCAGCAGCGCGACCAGGAAGGCGCCGCCGACGATCGGCACGGCGAGCATGAGCTTGAGGCTCGACTCGGCGACGAACTGGACGAGGACCAGTGGCCAATTCGCGGCGGCGACGAGCGCCCCGCGCTTGAGCGCCGCCTTGAGTCCGGGCGTATCGGCCATCCGCAATTATTATCCGACGGGTCACGTTCCCGCCGCGGCGCTCGCCGCGGTGTATCCTCGAACCACGTGGGCCAGACGACGACGGGTGCGGCGCTCATGACGAGGGACCGGCGCGTGAGCGCGGCGCGGCTGTTTGCCGGAGGCTGCGCGGCAGCGGCGCTGGCGGTGCTCGCCGGCTTCGCCGTCGAGTTCTGGCGCTTCGGCCTCGACGATCGGGCGGCCGCCGTGCGGCTCGAACAGAGCGTCCAGGACACGATCGCCGGGATGACCGCGGACGTAACCAGCGTTGCCCACGCGATCAGCGGCGATCCCGCCGTCCGTGAGGCGATGGCGTCGAACCCCGAGGCCGACGAACACGCGCGGCAGCTGTTCGATGCCGCGCTGCTCGCGCGCCAGTCGCCGGGCGACGACGACTCGATCATCGCGCTGACGATCTACGACAACGGCGGTGTGCCGCGGGCATGGGCGGGACGTGCCTCGGACCTGCCGCTCGAACGGGTAAAGGGGGCGGCCGCCATCTTCGTCACGTCGACGCCGCTCGGGCTGCGCCTGGTTTATGTCGAGCCGATCGCGGCCACCGCCGATGCGCGCCGGCTTGGCGCGGTCGTGGTCGAGCATGCCGTGGCGCCGGCACCGGCGGTGTCGCGGCTGGGTGTCGCCGTGTATGCGCTCGACACGCCGGCGGCGCCGGTGGAACTGCGTCTGCCGCTCGCTTCGCCACCACCCACCGTCGCGACCGTGTTTCCGTTCGCGATCCGTGCCCCCGACGGGACGCCGCTGCTCCAGGCGTCAACGAGCCTGGCCGACCTGCGCGCCGGACGGCTGGCGCTGCGGCGTACGGCCGTTTCCGCGGCGCTGATCGTGTTCGGGGCGACGATCTTTCTGCTCGCGGGACCGCTGCTCGACCGTCGGTTCGCGGCACGGGCGCCGGCGCGGGAGCTCGAGTTGACGCTGGCGATCGGTACTCGTCGTGCTGGCGGGCGGCGCCGTGCTGTGGCTGGCGTTGGCGATTGCGCCGTGGGCCCGGTCGCCCGCGGCACGCAGCGCAGCGCGCCTGTGCCTGGCCGCGGGGACCGCGGCGGCGGTCGCGGCGGCGCTCGTCTCGGCGGCGGTCCGGCTGCGGCTCGCGCTGCGGGCGCGCCGGCTGACGCCGTCGTCGTCAGCGCTTGGCTTCGCCGCGGCGCAGCTCGCGGCCGGCGTGTTCCTGGCGGCGATGCTGGTCGGGTTCGAGCGCGTCCTCGGTCGCAGCATCGATCCGGCCGCGGTCGATCTGAATCACTTCTCGCTGCACCCGTGGACGCCGGCGCGTCTGACGACGCTGGCGGCAATCGTGCTCAGCCACGCCGCCGTGCTCTGGTTCGGAGCGCTGGCGTGCGTACTGGCCGCCTTCCGCTGGCGTCTGCCGCGTCGTGTCTCGGCGTGGCATGTCGGCGTGGCGGCGTTCTGGCTGGCGCCGACCGTGGCGGTGGCGGTCGCCGCGACACAACGCGAGTGGGCGATCCCGTGGACCCCGATCCTCCTCGCTGCGGTGACCTGTGCACTCGCTGCGCTCGTCACGCCTCGCCTGGCGGGCTGGTATCGCCGCGCGACGGTCGCGGCACGGCTGCTGGTGCTGTTCGTGGCCTTCCTGCTGCCGGCTCTTCTCGTGTATCCGACAGTGCATTTCTATTCTGAAGGCGCCCTGCGCCAGCTCATCGCCGAACCCGAGCACGGCTATGCGGTCCAGGCGATGACGCATCCGCAGGTGCTGCAAGATCGCCTGACGGAAGCCGAAGGCCAGATCGACCAGTTGTCGCTGGCGGAACTCGTCGCACGGGCACGCAGCGTGCCGCCCGACGGCCCCCGCACCGACGTCGCCTTTCATATTTGGAATGAAACGGTGCTGGCGCGTCAGCGTCTGACCAGCGACGTCGAGCTCTACGATGCCAGCGGCGCACTGCTCAGCCGGTTCGCGCTCAACTTCCCCGAGTCGGCGCTCGAGCAGATGCCGGGGCCCTCCGCCGACTGCACTTGGATCGTCTACGGCGAGGCGCAGTCCTTTGGCGGGGCGCAGGAACGCAACACGCTGCACGCGCAGCGCAGCATCTGCGAGAACGGCACAGCGATCGCCACTCTGGTGATGCATGTCGTCTTCGACTACCGCACGCTCCCGTTCATCAGCTCCCAGTCAGCGTACCTGGATGTGCTCGTCGGCGCCGCCGGCGCGCCGGCCGAGGGGCTGCCGGAGGGGGAGGTCGAATTTGTCGCCTACGGCTGGGGGCTAACCACTATCTATTCGTCTGGACACGACTCGTGGGAGCTCGACCCGGCGACCTTCGAGCGCGTCTATAGATCGCGGCAGCCGTTCTGGACGATCGCCGCCAAGGCTGGTAAGTCGTACGACGTCTACTTCGCCAACGACCGCCAGTTCATCTACGCGCTAGGCTATCCGGTGCCGTCGGTGTTCGACCATTTTGTCCGGCTGGCGGAGTTGACGACACTGGCGGCGGTGCTCTACGTCGTGGTGCTAATGGGGCACGCCGTTTTCGTTCGGCTCTCCCGCGGCCGTCCGCAGAGTGGACGCTCGCTGCTGCGAGAGATTCGCGCCAGCTTCTACCGCAAATTGTTTCTCGCCTTCGTCCTCGCCTCGATCGTCCCGGTACTGACGCTGGCACTGGTCGTCCGCGCCTACTTCGCAGGCCTACTGCTCACCGACATCAAGGGGGAAGCGTCACGCACCGCCGCCGTGGCGCAGCGTGTGATCGAGGACTCGGAACAGCTGGCCCGCACCGAAGGCGTGATCGCCTTCGGCGACGACCTGATGGTCTGGATCAGCCAGCTGATCAACCAGGACGTGAACGTGTTCAACGGGGCTACGCTCGCCGCGACGAGCGAGCGCGATCTCTTCGCGTCGGGTCTCCTGCCCACACGTACGCCGGAGCCCGTGTATCGCGCCATCGTGCTGCAGCGCCTGCCGAGCATCGTTACGGAAGACCGAATCGGTGACGTGTCGTATATGCTGGCGGCGACGCCGATTCGCTCCGGTACGCGTAACGCGGTGCTGACGGTCCCGCTGGCGCTGCGCCAGCACGAGGTCGAGCGCGAGATCGACGATCTCGATCGCGGCATCCACCTGGCGGCGCTGTTCTTCATCCTCCTCGGCGCGGCCATCGGCCTGTCGATGGCCGAGCGCATCGCCGATCCGATCAGCCAGCTGACGCGGGCGACGCGGCACATCGCCCGCGGCGATTTCGACGCGCGCATCGCGGTCCGGTCGTCTGACGAATTGCGACGTCTGGTCGACGCGTTCAACGGCATGGCGGCGGAGCTGAAGGCGCAGCGCGACCAGCTCGAGAAGACGCACCGCCTGGAGGCCTGGGCCGAAATGGCCCGCCAGGTCGCGCACGAGATCAAGAATCCGCTCACGCCGATCCAGCTGTCGGCGGAGCACCTGCGCCGCGTCCATGCCGATCGCGGCGAGCCGATGGGGCCGGTGCTCGAGGGATGCGTCACGACGATTCTCGGTCAGGTACGCCTGCTGCGCCAGATCGCCGCCGAATTCTCCAGCTTCGCCTCGTCGCCGACGGCGCGGCGCCAGCCCGTCGATCCGGTCGCGCTGGTGCACGACGTCGTCGAACCCTATCGCGTGCCGCTGGCAGGGCGGATCGTGCTCGACAACGCCGTCGCCCCGCCGCTGCCGCCGGTGGTCATCGATCGGACGCTCGCCGGGCGCGCCCTCGCCAACATCATCGAGAACGCGCTCCACGCCATGCCGCGCGACGGGCGCTTACGACTGGCGGCGCGTGTCGAAGAACCTTGGCTGGTCATCGACGTCGAAGACACCGGCGTCGGCATGGACGAGGACGCGCTGGCGCGCGTGTTCGAGCCCTATTTCTCGACCAAGTCGACGGGCACGGGTCTGGGCCTGCCGATCGCGAAACGGAACATCGAGTTGAGCGGCGGTACCATCAGTGTGGGCAGCCGCAAGGGGGCGGGAACAATCGTGACGATTCGCCTACCGCTCACCGCCGCGGACGACGCTCCCGCCTAGGCGTCGCGATGATCTGTCGCCACGTCGGGCGCTGGCGGCGGTGTCGCCGACGATGGCGCCGGCCGTCGGCGCAGCCGGCTGTAGACGAACATGAGCAGCGCTGCAGTGACGTAAGTGTAGGACAGCACGACGAGGGCAAGGCGTGGGTGCGCCGCGATTGCCGCGATCACGATGGCGCCGAGCAGCAGCCACACGGGCGAGCGACGCCAGCCGACGTCGATCGCCTTGACGCTGCGGAAGCGAATCGTGCTGACCATCAGGAACCCGGGGATGAGCAGCATCGGCAGCGCCAGCGCGGCGATCCGCGGATCCTGCAGCCCCCATGGATAGAGGAACACCGTGGACGCGGTCACTGACGCGGCCGCCGGGCTCGGCAATCCCGCGAAGTAGCGTTTGTCGGTGAGCGCCATCCCCTGGATGTTGAACCGCGCCAGGCGTAGCGCGGCGGCGGTCACGTAGACGAAGCCGGCGGCCCAGCCCAACCGCCCGAGCGGCCACAGCCCCCAGGTGAAAGCCAGGATGGCGGGCGCCACGCCGAACGACACGACGTCGGCGAGCGAATCGAGCTCGGCGCCGAACGCGGACTGCGAATGCGTGAGCCGCGCGAAATAACCGTCGAGCGTGTCGACGACCATCGCCACGCCGAGAAGCACCGCCGCGGTGTCGAAATCACCACGCGTCGAATAAACAATTGACGCGTAGCCGCACAGCAGGTTCGACACCGTCATCATCGACGGCAGTAGATAGACGCCGCGCCGGAATCGCGCCTGGCGGTCTTCGCGCCGGCGCGAAAGAGGATTAATCACCGGCCTTCAGCATACGCGGATGCAGGCGCGCCAGGACGGTTTCGCCCGCGACGACCTGCTGGCCGACTTCCGCGACGATCTCGGCGCGTGGCGGCAGGAACACGTCCATGCGTGATCCAAATTTCATCAGACCGATCCGCTCGCCGCGCTGGAGTGTCTGTCCTTCCTGGATGCGGCAGACGATGCGCCGCGCCAGGATGCCGACGACTTGCCGCACGACCACCGTGTCGCCGTGATGATCGAGCCAGATCTCGTTCAGCTCGTTGCCACTGGCGTCTTCCTTATAGGCTGGCAGGAACGTGCCCGGGCGATATTCGACCCGTGTGACCTGCCCGTCGACCGGCGTGCGGTTGATGTGGACATCGATCGGCGACAGGAAGATGGTGATCTGCGCCCACTCGCCGGGCGGCCCCCAGCGTCGGTCGGAGGGTCCGGCGATCATGACCTTGCCGTCAGCCGGAGACACGACCAGCCCGTCGTCTTGCGGGATCACGCGTTCGGGGTCGCGAAAGAAATACGCGAAGAAGGCGCCGAGCGCCGCGAACCCTGCCGCCCAGCCGTAGCGCCGGGCACCGGTCAGCACCGCCGCAGGCACAAGGGCGCCGGCAATGAAGGGAACGCCGGCTTTGTCTATTTTCATCGGTCAATAAAAAAGGCCGGCCTCCGATAGACCGGCCTTTGAATCCTGATTGTATATGGCTTCAACGCGGCGAGAGGTGCACCGGTTCCACGCGGTGATGCCGCAGCATGCTCTCCATCTGATCCTTGAGCTGGAGCTTGCGCTTCTTCAGCGTGACTTCTTCGAGTTGCTCGGGTTCTGAGAGGTACTGACGTATGGCGAGGTCGTGAATTCGTTCATCCAGGTCGTGATGCTGAGTGGCGAGTCGGCGGAACTCGTCGTTGCTCTGCAGCAACTGTTTCTTCATTTCCTCGAAATCTGTCGGCATTTCCGCCTCCTGGAACAAGTGAAACTACCCGAGGGCATTCATACGGGCCAACCTACCACTCCTCGCGCCAGAGAATCAAGGCATCTTCCGGCGGATTGGTGTAATACCCCTGCCGTTTGGCAGATACAGAGAACCCAAGGCTGGCATAAAGCTGGAGCGCAGCGACGTTTGATTCACGGACCTCGAGTGTGGCCCGTCGGACGCCTTCTTGAGCAGCCTCCGCCATGACGGCCTGGAGCAACAGCGTTGCCAGTCCTTGACGGCGGCGGCCGGGACTGACGGCCAGCGTATTGATGTGGAGCTCGTCGAAGATGAACCAGGCGATGCAGAAGGCAATCGCCCGATCTTCCGCATCCTTAAGCAGATAGACACGGGTCACGTCGGAGTTGGCGAGCTCCCAGACGAGCGTCTCCTTGGGCCAGGGGTTGGAGAACGACTCATGTTCGAGCGCGATGATGGCATCGATGTCGGCTTCAGCGCCGGGATCCCGGAGGCGCTCGACCCGCATGTCAGTTGCGGTCGGCTTCAAGGCGCCGGTCGCGGGCGAGCTCGGCGTCGGAACGGCGGACATACAACGGCACGACAGCGTGAGGCTTGACGGCGCGGGCGGGCTTCCCCGCCGCGATCAGCGCAATTGCGCCCGCAAGCGTCGGAAGAACCGACGGAATTCCGACTGCCGCGGCAAGACGCTGACCGAGGATCTCGCGGTAGCGGATGGCGCCATCGCCGGCGAAGAGAACGCGCGGGTGCTGGCGGAAAATCGCGGCCCAGGCGTCGAGCGTCGCCTCGGGGCTCATCGATGACGGCTCGTGCATCTGGCGGCCGTCAGCGCCGTAGACGACGGCGAACACTTCGCCGCGGTGCGCGTCAATCCAAACCGCGAGCGGCGGTCGGGGTCCGTCACCGGGCGCCGGGGCCGCCGCCACCGCCAGTGCTTCGAAAGTGGAAACGGGCGTGACGAGCTTGCCGTGCGCGAGCGCGAGACCCTGGATCGTCGCGATGCCGATACGCAGACCTGTAAATGAGCCCGGGCCGGTCGCGACCGCGAAGCCGTCGATCTCGTCGAGTCGAAGATGCGCGGCGGCGAGCAGCTCGATCAGCTCGCGCGGCAATCGCTGGCCGTGCGTGCGCGCGGCATCGCCCGCGCGCTCGATCACGATCGCGCCGTCGCGCACGATGGCCGCGCTACCGGCGGCGGACGAGGTGTCGAGCGAGAGAATCGTCAATTCTGCAATGTTATACTCGGCGCAATCCCTCCGATGTCGTCCCCTCCCGCGTCAAGCGAACCGGCCGGCGCGACGCCGGCGATGCGGCAGTACTTCGACGCGAAGCGCCAGTATCCCGACGCGCTGGTCTTCTTCCGCATGGGCGACTTCTACGAAATGTTCTACGAGGACGCGCTGACCGCGGCGCGCGCACTCGAGCTGACGCTGACCTCGCGCTCGAAGGACTCGAGCGGAGGCGCGATCCCGATGTGCGGCGTGCCCTTTCACGCCGCCGACGCCTATATCGCGCGGCTGGTGCGCAAGGGCTTCCGCGTCGCTGTCGTCGAGCAGGTCGAGGATCCGAAGAAGGCCAAAGGGCTGGTGCGCCGCGAAGTCGTCCGCGTCGTCTCGCCAGGAACGCTGACCGACGCCGGTTACCTGGACGCGCGCGAGCCGGCGTTCCTCCTTGCGCTCGCGCCGGCGCATCCGGGCCCGGGCTTGGGCGCGGCGCTGCTCGATCTTTCGACCGGTGAATTCACCGCGGCGGAGTACGCCGGCGACGATGGAGTGACTGCCCTCTGCGACGAACTGGCCGTGCTGCGGCCGCGTGAGGTACTAGCGCCGATCGGGTTTGAGGCGGCCGCAGCGGTGGTGACCGCGGCGCGGTTGGACGCGCGCGTTACCCGGGCCGAGCCATGGACGTTCGAGTACCGAGTCGGCGCGGCGGATCCTGCTCGCGCAACTGGACGCGCAGTCGCTGCAGGGCTACGGCCTTGAGGAACGTCGAGCCGCGGTCTCGGCCGCCGGCGCGCTGGTCCAGTACCTGCGCGACACGCAAAAGGCGGATCTCGCGCACGTCCGCGACGTCTCCTTCCGGACCGGTGCCGACTGTCTACTGGTCGATCAGACGACACTGCGGAACCTGGAAGTGATCGAAGCGTCTGACGGCGGACGCGCCGGCTCGCTGCTGCACGAGATCGATCGCACGATCACGGCGATGGGCGGCCGCCTGCTGCGCGCCTGGCTGCTCCGGCCGTTGATCGCGCTCGAGCGGATCCAGGACCGCCTCGACGCGGTCGAAGACTTCGCCTTCCGCGCCACCGCGCGCGCCAAACTGCGCGAAACACTGAAAGGGGTCCACGACGTCGAGCGGCTGGTCGCCCGGGCCGCGCTCGCCACCGCTGGGCCTCGCGACCTCGTGTCGCTCAAGCAGTCGATCGGCGCGGTGCCGCGCGTACGCCTGCTGCTCGACGAGTTCCAGGCGCCGCTCGTCACCAGCCTGGTCGCGGCGCTCGATGATCTGACCGACGTGCGCGACGCGCTCGAGGCAACGCTGATCGACGAGCCGCCGGCGGTCGCCCGCGACGGCGGCATGATCCGCGACGGCGTCGATCCGGAGCTCGACGAGTTGCGCGGCATCAGTCGTGGCGGCAAGCAGCGTATTGCCGAGATGGAGGATGCCGAGCGCGCGCGTACCGGCATCGGTTCGCTCAAGATCCGCTACAACCGGGTGTTCGGCTACTACATCGAAGTCTCGAAATCGAACCTCGGCAGTGTACCGCCCGATTACCATCGCAAGCAGACGATCGCCGGCGGCGAGCGCTTCATCACGCCGGCGCTCAAGGAGTACGAGGAAAGGGTGCTCGGCGCCGACGAGCGGATCGCCGAGCGCGAAGTGGAGATTTTCGACGCGCTCCGCGGTCAGGTGGCCGCCGCGGCGCCACGGATTCAGGACACCGCGCGCGGGCTCGCGGCGCTCGACGTGCTGGCGGGGCTCGCCGAAACGGCGTCGGTGAACAACTACACCAAGCCGCTGATGCATGGCGGCGACGAGCTCAACGCCACCGACGCACGTCATCCGGTGGTCGAGCGGCACGTCGTCGATGCCTTCGTCCCCAACGACGTCGCGCTCGACGGCGGCGCGCAGCAGTTGATCATCCTCACCGGCCCCAACATGGGTGGCAAGTCGACCTACCTGCGCCAGTGCGCGCTGCTCTGCCTGATGGCGCAGGCCGGCTCGTTCGTGCCGGCGCGGACGGCCAAGCTGCCGATCGTCGACCGCCTATTCGCGCGCGTCGGTGCGTCCGACAACATCGCGCGGGGCCAGTCGACGTTCATGGTCGAGATGCAGGAAACGGCCAACATCCTGCACGCGGCGACGTCGCGTAGCCTGGTCATCCTGGACGAGATCGGTCGCGGCACGGCCACCTTCGACGGTCTGAGCCTGGCCTGGGCGGTGGCTGAGCACCTGGCGTCGAATCCGCGCGCCCGTCCCAAGACCATCTTTGCGACGCACTACCACGAGCTGACCGACCTCGCCGACGCGCTTGCGTCGGTCGCCAATTTCCACGTCGTGGTGCGCGAGTGGAAAGACGATCTCGTCCTCCTGCGCAAGGTGGTGCCGGGCCGCGCCGATCGCAGTTACGGGATCCAAGTCGCGCGGCTTGCCGGTCTGCCGCCCGCCGTCGTCGCTCGTGCGCGCGAGATCCTCGCCGGGCTCGAGCGCGACGAACTGTCGCGCGGCGGACGGCCGTCGCTCAGTGGCTCACAGGCGGCGGCGCAGCAACAGCTCGGGCTGTTCGCGGTAGCGGCCGCTGGCGACGACGCGCTGCGGCGCCGCTTGCGCGAGATCGACGTCGACCACTTGACGCCGATGCAGGCGTTGACGCTGCTCGCGGCGCTGAAGGGCGAGGCGGGCGGCGAGCCGTGACACCGCCGCAACCGTCCAACTTCCCGCGTCTTGGGCGTTGGACGTTGGGCGTTGGTGGGGCCTTGGGCGTCGCGGTGCTGGCACTTGCCGCGTTGCCGACCGTGGTGCAGGCGGCGACGCGCTACGATCCGCGCCTCAGGTTCAGGACTTTCACGACGGCGCACTTCGACGTCCACGCGCACCAGGGCGAGGAGATGCTGGCCGCGCGCCTGACGGCGATCGCCGAGCGCGTGCGCAGCCGTTTCGAGCCGACGCTTGGCCTGCCGCGCGGGCGCGTGCAGGTGATCCTGGTCGATCAAACCGACATCGCCAACGGCTGGGCGACGCCCTTCCCTTACGATGCGATCGAAATCACCGCTGTGCCGCCGTTTGAGGACGATCTGATCGGCAACACCACCGACTGGCTCGAACTGGCGTTCACGCACGAGTACACCCATATCCTGCACCTGGATCGATCGCGGGGGTTCATGAACGGCGTGCGCCACGTGTTCGGGCGTGCGCCGCTGGTCTTCCCCAACTCGTTTCTGCCGATCTGGCAGATCGAAGGGCTCGCCACCTACGAAGAGAGCCGACAGACCGGCGAGGGGCGTATCCACGCCGGCGACTTCCGCGCCATCGTCGACAGCGCGGCGCGGCAGCGGCGTTTCGCGACGATCGATCGCGCCGGTGGTGGACTCGACGACTGGCCCGCCGGCAACGCGGCCTACGCTTATGGGGCCTATTTTCATCAATATCTCTCCGATCGATACGGGGCTGACCGGCTGGACGCGCTCGCGGACGCGACGGCGGGCCGGCTGCCGTTGTTCGGCGCCGGCGCTTTCGCTCACGTTTTCGGCAAGCCTCTCGGCGATCTCTGGCGCGAATTCGCAGCCGTGCACCTGCACGAGGCGCCGCCACCGGGGGCGACCGATACTGCCGCGCGGCGGCTGACCCATGACGGCTTCGTCGTCGACGCTCCCCGGGTGGCGGCGGACGGCCGCGTCTACTACCGGACGAGCAATGCCGACGGCTTCCCGGCGCTCATGACGATCGACGGCGCATCGGCACGGCGGCTGGCGTGGCGCGTGTTCGGAGATCGCACCAGCGTGCACGGCGACTGGGTCGTGTTCGACCAACTCGTGCGCGTCCGCTCAGTCGCGGTGATCGCGGACCTCTACGCCGTGCCGCGCGGCGGGGGCCGGGTGATCCGCTTGACGCGTGAAGCGCGCGCCGCGGATCCAGATGTCTCGCCCGACGGCCGGCAGATCGCCTGCGTGGTCCTGAGGCCTGGCCGGCGCGCGCTCGCGCTGCTCGACTTCGACCCGCGCGGCGCCCCGGCTGCGCTGCGCGTGCTCGTCGACGACCCGCAATCCGACTACAGCGGTCCGCGCTGGTCGCCCGACGGCACGCAGATCGTGGCGGAGCGCCGGACTGCCGGCGTCTACCAACTGGTCATTATCGACGCTGTGCACGGCTCGGTCCGTCCGCTGGTCAGCCGCGGTCACGCCCGTGTCGTCACGCCGGTGTGGATGCCGGACGGCGCCACCATCCTCTTCGCCGCCGATCCTGGCGACGAGCCGTTCAATATCTTCGCAATCGACGTGAAGAACGGCGTGGTGCGCCAGGTCACCGATTCCGCGTCTGGCGCGCGGTCTCCGGAGGTGGCCCCTGACGGTTCTCTCGTCTACGTCGGCTATTCGGCCGACGGGTATGATCTCTATTCACTCCCACCGGCCGTCGTCTCCCGGTTGCTCGGGGATTCGCCGCCGTTGGTGGGAGAGCCCGAGCCTGCCGTCGGCCAGGATTCGACCGTCGAGCGCGTCGCCAGCCTGCAGTCTGGGACTTCCTATCGGCCGCTTCGCACGCTGGCGCCGACGTACTGGCAGCCCGTTGTCGAGACGAATGCCGGTGAGACGCTGATCGGCGCCGGCACCGCCATGGCGGACGCACTCGGCCGCCACGCTTATGCGGCGAGCGCGGCATGGAGCGCGGCGCGGGTGCGGCCCAACTGGAACGTTTCCTATGCCTATGACCGCTGGCGTCCGACGCTCGTGGCCCGCTACAGCGACGATACAGATCCGATTGGCGGCGGCGAGGCGCGCAGCCGGGAGCTGTTCGCGGGCGCGCTCCTGGCATTTCGGCAGTTTCGATGGAGCCAGACGTTGCTCGCGGGATTCGACGCCGAGCGCGATACCGCGTCGTGCGCGACGGCGTGCCGCGCCGGCGCGCGCGACTTGCGTTCGCTTCGCGGCGGCTGGCTGTTCGACAGCCGGCGCGTGTTCGGCTACTCAATCAGTCCTGAAGAAGGAGCCGCCGTCGAAGTGGCGGTCGAAGGCAGTCGCGGCGCGCGCGGCAGTGACGTCGCTGCCGCGACCGGCGTCCTCGACGTCCGCGTCTTTCAGCGCGTCCTGGCGCGTCACACAGTGCTGGCGCTGCGCGCCGCGGCGGCCGTCAGCGGCGGAGACGCCGCGGCGCAGCGAATCTTCGCGGTGGGCGGGCCCGGACCATCCGAGTTGCTCTTCGACTTTGGCCGCGACACCATCGGCCTGCTGCGCGGCTTCGATCCGGAAGACATCGTCGGCAGCCGCGCCGCTGTCGTCAACGCTGACCTGCGTTTTCCGTTGCTGCGCGTCCAGCGCGGATCGGGCACGTGGCCGATCTTCATCCGTTCGCTGCATGGCGCGGCGTTCGTCGACGCCGGCAACGCCTGGGACGCGTCGTTGCGGGCCGCGGACATACGCTCTGCCGTCGGCGGCGAACTGTCGAGCGATGCCGTCTTCGTCTACTCGTTCCCGCTGACGATCGCCGCCGGCGCGGCGTGGACGCACGATCCAGTCACGGGGCGCGATCGCGCAGCGTTCTTCGCGCGTTTCGGATATGCCTTCTAGTAGAATAACGGCACGCATGAAGACGAAGTCCCGTTTTCTTCGCGCGCCCGTCGAACCGTTCGTGGTCCAGCCCGATGGCGCGGCCGACGATCTCCTGGCGCGCATGGAGCGCATTTCGTTTCAGGGGCGCAATCTCGCTACGGCGCGGCGCATCTGGGAAAAGATGCTGGGCGGCGACTGCACGATCTTCATGGGCATGGCGGGCGCGCTCAGTGCTGGCGGACTGCGCCTGATCGTCAGCCACCTGATTGCCCGGCGCTACCTCGACTGTCTCGTCTCAACGGGGGCGAATCTTTACCACGACCTGCACGAGACGCGCGGCCGGCACCACTACCTCGGCTCGCCGCACGAAGACGACGCCGCGCTGCAGGCCGAGCACATCGATCGTGTCTATGACACGTACGCGCGCGAAGAGGAGTTCTGCGACAACGACGAGTGGATCGCGTCGTTCGCGTTGACCCTGGAGCGGCGCGCCTACAGCTCGCGCGAGTTTCTCTACAAGCTCGGCGAGCATCTGTGGAAGGAGACTGGCCGGGACGGTATCCTGACCGCGGCCTACCGGGCCAACGTGCCGATCTTCTGTCCGGCAATCGCCGACTCGTCCATTGGGATGGGGCTCTCGCAGGCCCGCCACCGCGACCGGACGGCCGGCGTCATCGACGTCATTGCCGATATCGTCGAGTCGGCCAACATCGTGATCCGCCATCCGCGTACGGCCTCAGTCGTGCTCGGGGGGGGGACGCCCAAGAATTTCATCAACCAGGCAAGCGTCCAGGCCGAGTTTTTCGACGACCGGATCGGGGGGCACCGTTTCGCGCTCCAGATCGTCACCGACGTGCCGCATTTCGGCGGAGCGTCCGGCTCCAGTCTCGAAGAGGCGCGGAGCTGGGGCAAGCTGGCGACCGACGCCGAGCAGGTCACCGTCCACGCCGACGCGACGATCGCGTTGCCGCTTCTGGTGAGCGCGTTGAGCGTGTCGGGCGCGCAGGCGCTTGCCGCCAGGGCACCGATGCGTTTCGAGCCGTCCGGTCCGGTGATGTCGATCAACGGCCGGCCGCTGCCGGAATCGCAGTTCGAGGCGCGCTGACTGTATGGATTTTCCGTTTCAGTACGATCACGTCGAGGCGCTGGTGTTCGGCGGCACGCTGCCGACGCGCCGATCATTCGATGACTCGAGCGTCGTCATCCTTCCCGTGCCTGTCGATCGCACGACGTCTTATGTCGGCGGCACGCGCAACGGGCCGCACGAGATCCTGCAGGCCTCCTCACACATGGAGTTGTGGGATGAGGAGATGCGGGTCGACGTACACGGCGTCGGTATCTTCACGCTGCCCGAGATGGAACTTCCCTTCGGTGAGATGGCGGCGGTTGTCGACGAGATCGAGCGCGTCGCCTACGAAATCGTCGGACGCGACAAGTTCCTGGTCACCCTCGGTGGCGAGCACTCGATCACGCCGGCGCTGGTGTCGGCCGTGTCACGCAAGTACAGCGACCTGAGTGTTCTGCAAATCGACGCACACGCCGACATGCGCGACGCCTATATGGGCACGCCGCACAACCATGCCTGCGCGATGCGACGGTCGCTCGAGCACGCGCGCCTCACCCAGGTCGGCATCCGCAGCCTCTCGACCGAGGAGGCGGAGGTCCTGCCGCGGCTCAACACGCAGGTCTTCTACGACTTCGACATGCGCCGCGACCCGAAGTGGATCGACGCCGTCGTCGAGTCGCTCGGACCCCATGTCTACGTCACCATCGACGTTGACGGCCTGGATCCGTCGATCATGCCGGCGACCGGTACGCCGGAGCCCGGTGGACTCTCATGGCAGGAGATCACGGCGCTGCTCCGCGCGACCGCGCAGCGCCGCACGATCGTCTCGGCCGACGTCGTCGAGCTGAGTCCGATTCCCGGCCTGGTCGCGCCCAGCTTTTTATGCGCGAAGTTGCTCTACAAACTTCTGACTTACCGCTTCGCCGCCGACTCTCGCGCCAGGCGCTTATAGCCGCCGCGCAGCCGTGCGCAGGTGTGTAAACCGTCTAGCCAGCGCGGTTGTATACCTCGTATACTGCCGCGCGTGGTGCTAGCCGACACCCTGGCGCAAGCGACGGACGCGCTCCGGCAAGGGCGGGGTGCGGACGCCGCAACACTGCTCGTCCGCGCCCTCAAGGTTCCCGGCCTCGCCCGCGATGAAGCGATACAGATCCGCTGCGCGCTCGCCGAAGCCTGGCTCCAGCAGGACGATATGCGCCAGGCGGGGGAAGCGTTGGGCGCGCCGCCCGAGGAGCGCGAGCGGCTGCATCCGTTGCGGCTGTCCGACCTGTGGCGCCTGCATGCGCGTCTGGCCATGGCCCGCGGCGAGCCCTCGCGCGCGATCGCACTGCTCGGCCGCGCCCTGAAACAGGCGGAGCGGGCGCACGATTCGCGGGCCATCGGCCTGACCCACTACGAGCTCGGTCTGTGCTATCGCCACGTCGGCGACACGGCTATCGTCCGCGAGCACATCTCACAGGCGGCTTCAGCGCTGCACGCGGCCGGCGATCAGCGCAACCTCGCGCTCGTGCACTCGCTCAGCGGCGTGTCGCTGGCGCAGGAAGGGCGTCTCGACGAGGCCATGGCGGCGCTGCGCCAAGCGGAGCGGCTAGCGCTGATGGTCCGCGCCGGCGATGTCGTCGCGACGGTCAGCGGCAACCTGGCCAACGTGGCGATGATGCAGCACCGGCACGACCAGGCGCTGGCATTGGCCGAGCGCAGCGTCGCGCTGCAGGAGGAATCCGGCACGCCGCACGGCCTGGGCATCGCGCTGGCGTCGCTTGGCCAGATCAGCGTGCGGCTCGGCAACCTGCGGCGCGCCGAGCAGGCCCTGAACCGCGCCCTCGACGTGCGCAGCCCGATGCAGTTCATGCGCGAGACGACCGGCGCGGTCTTCGACACGCTGGCGCAGATTCACCTGATCCGGGGGGAGTACGACGACGCCAGCCGGTGTCTGCAGCGATCGCGCGAAGCCTACGGTGATGCCAGCCGTTGGTACCATTGGTCGGTGCGCGCGCTCGAAGCCCGCGTCGCCCTGCGGCGGGGCGAGGCGGTGCAAGCGCTGGCCGTGGCTGTCGAGATCGCCCGCGCCCACGACGCTCCGCCGGCCTACGTCACGCAGGCGGAACTCATCGCGGTGGAGGCGCTCCTCGCCCAAGGGCGTGTGGCCGATGCGGAGGGGCAGCTCCACGCGGCTGGCGCGAAGCTGCCGGTCACGGGGATGAGCGGTACGTGGGGCGAATTCCTCCGTTTGCGTGGCCGGGTGCACGCGATGACGCGGCGTCCGACGGAGGCGTACCACGACTTTGGACAGAGCGTCAGCGTCTTCGAGCTGCTCGGCGAGCGCTATCAGGCCGCGCTCAGTTATCGCGAGCTGGGCAAGCTTGCCGGCTCTGCCGGAGCACGCTCGCGAGCCGGACGTTATCTCGCGGATGCGATTGCGATTTTCGAGTCGCTCGATGCGCGCCCGGATCTAGATGACACCCGCGCGGCGATTGGGGCCCTCCCCTCTGTCGCGACTGGCGCGTTCCTGGGCGCCGGCCCCGACGGCGACGCTGCCGTTGTCCGCCGCATCGTCGACGCCGCCGTCACTCCGGCGCTGCTCGCCAAGGAAGGGGCCACGGCGCTGCTCGAGGCGTGCGACGGGCAGGCCGCGGTGATTTTCACCCGCGGGCGTCGCGCCGAAGTGAGCGTCACGGCCGCGGCAGGCTGCGATCTCGACGCCGCACGCGCCATCGCCTCCGCGGCCGCGCGGACGCCAGTGACGCCGTCGGCCCCCCTGCTCATCGTGGACACCATCGGCAGGGACGGCGGCGTCGATCGGTTCGCTGTCGTCTCGTCAAGCCGCCCGTTCGCGGTGCCCACCATCCAGCGGTTCCGCACGCTCTGCGCGGTGCTCCGCCAGGGTTTCGAGCTCTGCTCCGCGCGCGAACGTCCGGTCGAGCCGGCTGCCGGCACCGTGGAGCGCTCGCTAGAGCCGCTGCTGCCGGGGTTCGTGTGTGCCAGCGCCGCCATGCAGCGCGTCGCCGACCAGATCCAGCGGCTGCAAGGCTCCGACCTGACGGTATTGATCACGGGCGAGTCCGGAACGGGGAAGGATCTGGTCGCGCGGGCCATTCACGCTGGTTCGCCACGCGGCCGCGCAACCTATCTTCCCTACAACTGCACGAGCGCGACCCGGGAGCTCGCTGACAGCCAGCTGTTCGGCCACCGCCGCGGCAGTTTCACTGGCGCCGTCGCCGATCAGCCCGGTGTCATCCGCAGCGCCATAGGCGGGACCATCTTTCTCGACGAAATCGGCGACCTGCCGCTCGACGTGCAGCCGAAGCTTCTCCGCTTTCTCGAGCAGGGTGAGATCCTGCCGGTCGGAGAGACGCGTCCGATGCGCGTCGACGTGCGCGTCGTCGCCGCGACCAATGCCGACCTGGAACAGCGGGTCGTCGAGGGAAAATTTCGAGAGGATCTCTTCTACCGGCTGAGTGTCATCCGGATTCACGTGCCTCCTCTGCGGGACCGGCGCGAGGAGATCCCGCACTTGAGCACGTTTTTCCTGCGCGAGGCCTCCGAGCGCCTCGGCAAGCCCGATGTGCGGCTCAGCGCGGATACGCTGGACCTGTTCGACGCGTTCAGCTGGCCCGGTAACGTTCGCCAGCTTCGCAACGAAATCCATCGCGCGGTCGCTATGGCGGCGCCCGCCGGCACCGTCACCCCGGAACTGCTCTCACCGGTCTTTGCCGGCGGCGACGGTACGCCGACGCCGCGCCGGGCGCGCAACGTGACTCTCGCGGCGGCCGTCGAGGGGCTCGAACGGGAGATGATCGAGGGGGCGCTCCAACGCGCCGGCGGCAACATTTCGCAGACGGCCCGCGCGCTCGGATTGACCCGGCGCGGGCTGTACTTGAAGCTCGATCGACTCGGTATCAGTGCCGATACCCGTGCCTGAATACCTTGTATCCATAGGACGAGAGTATTGAATACTAAGTATACGAAATAACATCAGGCAGAAGTTGTCATTGGTAGCCTATAAGTGACTGATTACAAACATCTTACTTCAATTTTGCCGCCAGAATGTAGATCTCGGCGCGCGACTTGATATAGAGGCGGCAGACAATCCCAGCCGGAGGAACGGTCATGGAACAGCGTCTTCGACTTGTGCAGGGCGGTCATCAGCCGCGCAGCGACAAACGGGCTTCGGAACGACGTCGCGTTGCAGTGCCCGGACAGATCGTTTGGAAAGACGCGCGCGGTAATACCAGGCTCACCGAGGTCGTGACCCGCGACGTCAGCGAGTACGGGGTGTCTGTCGAATGCCTGAACGGCGCTGCGATTCCGATGTATCGCCTAGTCTACTTCCAGGTCGACCGCGACGCCCGGCACCACGCCGATCTGCCTACCGCGCTCAAAAAGCCGAATGTTCTGTCGGCGATTTTCCGTGTCGGCGAGGCGAACAGCGCCATCGGTGGCCCTTCATGCTATGCCTTGCGGCTGCTCGTCGAACCGGCTCGCAGTCCGCAGACATCTTCCGGTCCCCAGGTCAGCCTTACCGCCTAGCCCAAGGTAGCCCGATGCGGAGACATTTCGCGACGACTGGATACGATGTATCCAGTCGTCAGATGGGTGCTACGCTTTCCGCAGTTCGGCGAGTTTTTCCTTCGCCTCGGTCACGTAGAGGGATTGCGGGAACTCATCCACGACGCGGTTGAACGCGCGCGACGCGTCTTCCCGCTTTCCCGCCACGAGCGCGGCACGGCCAAGCTGCATCAGAACGCCGTCCACCGGCAGCCGTGAGTTAGTGTCGGTGGCGAGCGCCTGGAACGTCGACACCGCATCTGCTGCCTTACCCTCCGCGATGCGTGCTTCACCTACGCCTAACTGAGCGGTGTAGTGATAGATGTCGCGGCTCGAGCTCTTGTCGACAACTTCCTGATAGCGCTGCTCTGCCTCGGCATGCCGTCCCAGTTCCGCGAGCGCCGCCGCCAGCCGGAAACGGGCGGTGATTCCCGCTTCGGTGTTTGGGTAGGCGTCGGCCGCGGCCTGCAGTTTCGGCACTGCGGCTTCCGCGCGCTCCCGGTCCGTCCGGTAAGTGCCCGGCGCCTGGATCGGCGGCGCACTACCTGGAGCGGGTGGTGGGGGGGGGACGACCGGCGCCTCTGCGACCGCCAGGGCCGACGCCAGCAGCGTCGTGGCCTTTGCGTTACGCGATGCGCGGAACGCAAAATAGCCGCCTATGACTACGAGCACGACGGCCAGCGCGACGAGCGACGTCGTGATCTCGCTTTGCCGATCGACGACCGCTTGGCGCGCCTGCGCGACCGTTCGCTCGAACTCGTTCTGTTTTAGCTTGTGACGTTCAGTTGATTTCATCGTTGAGTCGGGAAAAGACGATTCTACCAGTTCCGGTAGTATCTTGAAGCTCCGCTTTTCCCGTGCGCCCGTAGCTCAGCAGGATAGAGCACCGGTTTCCTAATGCGAAATCGGATCTCCGGCGCTGACCGACCCTCTCAAATCCTTAAGGTTTTTCGCAATCCTGTCCGGCGCTGACCGGCCCTTTTTGGAATCCGTTGCACTTTGTTGCACGCGGATTTCGGCGCGGCTGGCGGCGTCGGCGGTGCCCTCGTCGACGACCTCGCCGCGGAGTTTTTCCCCCGGTTGAATGCCGCAGAAAACAGGCTCGGGGGCCGCCGCGGTCTCCAAGCCTAAGCAGTCCACGACCCGCATCCGTACGAAGCTCGCGCGGCGAGCGCGGGTCTCGGAGCGGACGGTCGGAATTCCTATGATTCGAGCGCGAGCCGCGCGGTTGAAATCGGCGCTCCCTGGTCGGTAAATGCGGCGCCCTCATAGGGGGAATTGTGCGTGGTCGTTTCCGTCGTTTAAGTCGTTTAGGTCGTATGGTTTAGCGGCATCGCTCGGCATCTGAGTTGTGCTATAACGTCGGGCATGTCTGACAAGCCCTCAGCCCTCGCCCGGCCGCCGCAGATGGTGCGTCGCGTCACGCTCCGACTCCCCGCCCGACTGGTCACGGCGATCAATCGCGTCGCCGTCGCCGAGGCGAATACGTCCTCCGCCGTGGTGCGGCGCCTCCTCGCCGCCGCGCTCCTGGGCCGCGGCCCCGCCCGCGACGCGGCCGGCGCCCGCGAGACCCGCTAACGGAGGGGGCTATGCGCTGGATGAAAATCCGCGACGCCTGCGCCTATCTCGGCGGCATTAGTGCCGACACGCTGTACGCGGCGACCGCGCGCGGGGAGTGCCGCGTTGCGCGCATCGGCGCCGGCCGCAATTTGCTGTGGTGCGAAGAGTGGCTCGACCAGTACGCTGTGCGCCTCGCCGAGCACGGGCAGCCGCACGAGGTCATGGGCCGTTCGATGGCGTTTCCTGAGAAGCGGCGCGGATGATGGCGTCGAGCGCCCTCGTCGCCGCGCCGCTGCTCCCCTTGCCGGGCCGGACGCGCACCGAAGACGAGCGGATTCTCCTCGCGCGCGTCGGCTTCGTGCGCGTGCTCTGCGCCGATCCGCGCGTCGCCGCGTGCCTCGCAGACCTCAATCGCACGACGGGCCTCCTCGCCGCGGCCGACCACTTCGCGCCGCTCGCGTCGGCGCTCGCCGGCCGCCTCGGGTTGCGCAATCGGATCGAGTTGCTGCTCGACCCGCACGTCGGGAGCGCGATCGACGCGGTGCCCGTGACGGCCGAGTACGAGGCGCTCGTCGTCGAGACGCAGCGCGCGCGGGACGCCGCGTACCGCGCCTACACCGCGATCGAGGCGCCGGTCGGGCCGAGCCAGCGCGAGACCGCGCGACGTGTCGCGGCGCACCTCGAAGGCTTTCTCCGCGGCGTCGGCCTCCCCTGGCGCTGGCTGGCGACCGAACTCGCCGAGCAGTATCGCGGGCTCTTCTGGGCCGCGATGTACGGGCACCGGATGACCCACGAGCGCGCGCTCGGCCTCGGCCTCGGGCCGGGCGCGACGTGTCGGCCAGCGCCCGGCGACGACCCCGCGGCGGCCTATCAGCGAGCCGTCGGCCCCTACGCCGCCGACGTCAAGCGGTATCTGGCAGCGCGGCGGCGCGCGAAGCTCGCCGGGCCGAAGTCAGACGGGCGCTACTTGGAGCGGTACGCGGAGTGGTTTTACCGGCATCGCGTGAAGGGCGAGACGTGCAGCCGCATCGCCCGCGAGGTGAAGACCTCAGCCGGGAATGTGAAGCGAGGAATCGCGGTCGTCGAGCCGCTGCTCGACCTGCCGCACGAGCGATTCTCGCTGAGGTAGGGGGGGGATAAATAAGCCCCGCGCTATTTATCCCCTCGACGGCCGCCGCCGCGGAGCGGATCATCGGCCCAGAACGACAAACGCCCCGCCGCGCTGACCTCGCGGAAGGGCGTTCGATCCGCGCGCCAGTGGAGGGCGCGAGATCATGCACGACAGCATACGCCATGACCGTAACGGCAACGATGACGCGCAGCAACTCGCCCGCATCGCCGCGGCGCTCGAACGCCTCGAACGCCGTTTCGACGAATTCGCGCGCGTCTTCCTCGAAGCGCGTTTCCCGTTCGGGCAGCCGACCGATCGCTGGGCACGGCGTCGAGGCCGGGGGGCCGCGTGATTTTCAAGCCCTGCCCGGATGGGTATCGGCTGACGGATGCCGACCGCGGCATCGAGTATCGCGTCGAGCGCCTCCGGCGCGAGCGGCACGAACTCATCGGCGAATTGTCGATCGCGTGCGACCTAGCCGGCGCGCGCGTCGTCGACGGCATCCTCTCGGTCGGCACCTTCAATTTTTCGAGCCCGCGGGCGCGGCAGGAACATGCGAAGCGCCTCGTCGAGCGCGCGCGCACGAATGGCAAGGTCGACTGGCAGGGGCAATTGGAGGAAGTCTGTCAGCGCGTGCTGAGCGCCGAGCGGACCGGGATGCCGGCGATCGTGCTGCGCGATCTGCCGCGGCCCGTCGCCGACGCCGATCACAGCATCGACGGATTCCGCTTTCCGCAGCATCACCCAACGATTCTCTTTGGTGACGGCGGGACGATGAAATCGTATTTTGCGCTCCACCTCGCGTGCTGCCTCTCCGAGCAGCACGGCCTGCGCGTGGCGCTCTTCGACTGGGAACTCGACGAGCGGCAGCACCGGCTGCGCCTCGAAACGCTCCGGCCGCACGGGATGCCCGACGTGCGCTACGTCCGCTGCGACCGGCCGCTGATTTACGAAGTCGATCGCCTGCAACGGATCGCGCGCGCCGACGCGCTCGATTTCGTCTGCTACGACTCGGCCGGCTTCGCGTGCAACGGGCGGCCCGAGGACGCCGAGCAGGCGCTCGCCTACTTCCGCGCGGTCCGACAGATCGGAACGGGCTCGCTGCACATTGCCCATATCACGAAGGCCGAGGGCGGCGACCAGAAGCCTTTCGGCTCGACCTTCTGGCATAACAGCGCGCGGAGCACGTGGTACATCACCCTCGCCGCGGCGTCGCCCGATGGCCGCGTGAGCACGCTCGGGCTCTTCAATCGGAAAGCGAACCTCGGCCCGCTCCGGCCGGCCGTCGGCGTCGAAGTGACCTTCGAGGGCGACCTGACTCGCTTCGCGCGCGTCGACGTCGCGGCCGTCGAGGAACTCGCCGAGAAGCTGCCGATCTGGCAGCGGTTGAAACACAAGCTGACCCGCGGTCCGCTGACCCTCGCCTGCCTCGCCGAAGACCTGGGCGTCTCGGTCGAGACCCTCGATCGCACGGTCCGCCGGAAGTCGGGGCTCTTCATGCGCGTATCCGGCGACGACCACATCACCCGGATCGCGCTCGTCGAGGCGCGCGCGTCATGACCGGACAACTTGTCCGGTCGTTGTCCGGTTTGTCCGCTTTGACACTACGGATGAGCGGACGGACAACCTCCCCCCCTTTAGGGGGGGTTGTCCGGCGCCCGTGTCCGGTCCGGTTGGGAGGATTGAAAATGGAAGCTCAACGATTCGAGTCGGGCTCGGCGGCGTACTTCCGCGAGGCGCTCGAACGCTTCGAAGCGGATTCTCCTGGCAACCGTGCAACGGCACGCCTCGCCCCACTCGCAGCGCATCGGCGCGCACCTCGCCGCCCATGCCGTGATTGAACTGGCCGGCGCGGTCTGTGCCGCGGTCGTCGAGGCGATGCCCGAGGCCGCCGCCGACCTCGACGCGAAGCTCGGCGCGCTGCGCTTGCACGTCGCGCCCGCGATGAACGAGACGCGACAGTGACGACGACCGCGTATGGGGTGACATTTCTGGCACTGAAAAATCCGCCGGGGGCGTGCTCGATTTTGTATGGATCAGGCGCCCAAAACCGCCTTGGAGGTCCGCTCGAACGAAATCGGGTTGATCGATCGGGTTTTGTCGACAGCGGGTCTGCGTAGGGTGCCTCTACGGCGCGTTTGGCGACCCGTAGGCGCGTCGGCGAGCGCGAGGCCGATGCTCAGGTGCCCGGCGATGCATGCATCACCGGACGGCGACGAAAACGCCGACGCGGCACGATGTCGACACGATGAGCGCAGGAGCACGAACGATGATTACTAGCGATGAACTCTACGAAGAGATCGAACGGGCACTGCCGGAAGAGACGAAGGCACGGATCGCGGCGCTCGAACGGGCACTGCCGGAAGAGGACAAGGCGTGGATCAAGGCGGGCTTCCGGGTCTTATTTGGCGAGGCCGCCGGGCCACTGACGGATGCGGAGCGAGAGGCGATGGATCGGTGCTTAGTTGTCCTCAAGCACGATGAGGTCAGCCGCGCCCGACTGATCGCCGAGTTTGAAGAAAGGCAGCGACCGGCGGTACAGGCGCCCGCCCGCGCCGAGGCGCCGCGGCCGATCCTTCGGGTGCTGCGATGAGTCTCTTCTACCGACGCGATCCGGGGCCGTGCATCATTTGCGGAGCGCCTCACACGATTTGCACGGCGCCGAGTGACGGGGCGATCGTCGCCGGCCGGATCGTGCCGATGACGTCGATTACGGTGCCGGCGCCGACGAGCGCGGCGACGACGGAGCCCGCGACCGCGGCGCCGCCGTTTAGTACCGCGACGTATCGCGGCCGGAAGACAACGAATTCGCCGCCGGCTGGCGGCTGAATCCCTCGCGCTGGCAGGGTGCGAGGGGAAGCGTCGATCGGCGTGCCGCTGCCACGGCGCGACGGCCGACGCGCGCACGGGCGATCGAGTAGAAGACGCCTTTCGTCGAGCGACACGTCGCAGACCGCCCTCGGGCGGGTCCGACCAGGATCGCGAGATGGCTCCGAGGCGTCCTCGGTCGCCCGTCAGAGGTAGACGAGAAGGAACGTGTGTGATGAATATTCAGGCATTGCGGGACGAGCACGCCGCGGCGAGGGACGCCGCGCGCGATCTCTTTTCCCGCATCAAGCGGCAGTCCGAACAGGAAAACCGGCGCCTCAGCGAGAGCGAAAAGGCGACGATGACGGCGGCGCTCGACCGGGTGCAGGCGCTCGACCGGCGCGTCGCCGCCGCCGGCAGCGATGAAAACCTCCTGGCGGCGATCGAGCAGACGACGGGCGGGATGATGGCGGGCTGGCGCGGCGGGCGGAATTCGATGGGCGACCAGTTCGTCAACGGCGAGCCCGGTCGCTGGCTGCGCGACACGAAGAACCGCGGCGCGCATTGGGAGACCCCGATTATCGAGATCCTGCCGCCGGGCGGGATCATGGCGACGACGATCACCTCCGACCCGACCGCGGGCGGGATGCTCGTGCCGCCGCAGTATCTCCCTGGCATCGTGCCGGTGCCGCTGCGCCCGCCCGTCGTGGCGGATCTCCTGAGCAGTGGGCCGACGACCAGCAACGCGATCACCTACATGCGCGAGACGGCGCTCACCCTGGCCGCCGCCGCCGTCGCCGAAGGCGCGCCGAAGCCGGAATCGGCAATCACGCTCGCGCCCGTGACCGACCCGGTCGTCAAGCTCGCGCACTGGATTCCGATCACCGATGAACTCCTCGAAGACGTGCCGGCGATGGGCGCGTACATCGATACGCGTCTCTCGCAGGGGCTCCAAGTCGTCGAGGACGATCAACTCCTCAACGGCAGCGGCGTCGCGCCGAACATGGTCGGGCTGCTCGCGCGGCCCGGTCTCGCGCCGGCCGTCGCGCGCGGCACCGATACGAACGCCGACGCTATCGCCAAGCAGATGGCGGCGATCCAGGCGAGCACAAACCGCGTGCCGACGGGCGTGATCATCCACCCGACGAACTTCGAGAGCGTGCTGCTCGCGAAAGACGCGCAGGGGCGGTACATCGGCCTCGGGCCGGGCGCGCCGCCGGCCATTCCGTCGATCTGGGGCAAGCCGGTCGCGGTCTCGAAGGCGATTGCCGTCGGGACCGCGCTCGTCGTGAGCGGGACCGCGGCGATGATTTTCCGCAGAGGCGGGATCAACGTCCAGGCGTCGAATAGTCATCAAGATTTTTTCATCAAAAATCTGACGGCGATTCGCGCGGAGGAACGGCTCGCGCTCTGCGTGTTCCAGCCGGCGGCGTTCGGCCTCGTGACGGGGCTGAACTAGTCGAGGGAAACGGGACGAGCAATCGGGCCGGCGGCGTCCCGGCGACTCGGCGAGCCCATCTCGTCGATCGCATTCATTCCGCCGGCCCACTTTGATCGAGGCGTAGGATGTTCACGTGCCGCGCCCTCCTGGCGATCGACAGCGGCCGACCGGGCGCCCGCCGTTGCAGCGGGGCGATCCGAGTGTCAGCGTGCACCTCCGCGTGCCAGCATCGCAGTACGACGCGGCGTATTCCCGCGCGTCGCGTGAAGGGCTCACCGTGCCGGAATTTCTGCGGCGTGCCTCCTGGGCCGCGCTCCGGCCGCCGGAGGACGACCGCGACGACGACGACGACGACTGAGGCGTTAAGGGGAACGGTAGGGGCGCCCCCACCGTTTTCAGGCGCCGACCCTTGCCGCCCAGGCCGACCGCGCAGAGCGCCGCGTCGGCGAACTCCTCGCCGCTCAGGCCGAACGAGGCGAGCGCCCGCCTCGCGGATTTAGTCATGTACCCGCCGGTCACCCGCCGCCGCGGACAACGTCGGGATCGCGCGGCGGCCGGGCCGCAAAAAATCTGTGACCCAGCGGCACCGACGTTTTAGCTATGTAGTCGTGACTGCTCAGTCAACGCCGCGGTAACTGTGCAGAGGATTGACTCGCGCGCCGTCGCGAGGTAGAGAGAGATCGGATCGCGAGCGCGCGACAACGCGCCCGCGGCCCTGAGCACAGAGCAGAGAGAACCTGCCGACGTGCCTGCGCGCATTTTCGCACGCTCGCCCGCCGGCCTTCCATCCGAGGAGGCCACATGCCGAGAAACGACGACCCGAGAAACGACGACCCGCTGGTTTTCTCAGCCGGCGACGTCATCAAGCTACTCGATAGTTGTTTTCCTCACGGGAAGCGCCCGGCCGCCGTGCGCGAATTTGTGACGGCGTTGGAACGCGCTCGTCAGGCTCGTAATGAAGAGATCGCGCGCGCCACGGGTGAATTCAATGAAGTGACCGCGCGCGCGACGGCTGAATTCGACGAGGAGTTTCTTCGCCTGCTCGGCACCGACGACGAGACGCCGGAAGAGGGTGACGGAGGCCACGATTGACTGACCAGCCGAACAATTCGCCGTGGATGACGGCCGCCGAAGCGGGCGTCTACTTGAAGCGCGGGGGCCGATTTATCGTTCGCCTAATTAAGACGGGCGCGCTGCGCGGGGCGATCGTCTCGGGTCGCGGCCGAGGGGAAATCCTGACGCGGCGCGAGTGGCTCGACGCGTGGGTCGAAGACCAGATCAAGCCGACGCCGTTTACCGGGAAGCGGCGCGCATGACCGCGCGCGACGACTTCGACGCGATGACGCGCATCCTCGATGCCGTCGCCGACCGGACCTGGAAGGAAAAACTCCTCCCGCTGCAACTGGCGTGGCTCGCCGCGGCCGGCAACGCGAGAACCGACGCGCTGTTTACGCCAGACGGATTTACGAAGGAACGGGCGCATCAAGTGGACGCGCTAGAGAAAATGGTCGCACTCGTTGCGGGTGACGAGCCGGACCTTGAAGCGGAGCGCCTGCTCCAAGAGGGCGATCTCGATGGGTTGAGCCGTTACATGTGGGATCGTCTCGATAAGGCACGGGAACAGGGCGAGTGACCCGTGATCGTGCTTGCCGTTTAACTTACCTATAGGTAAGATGGTCGGACGATGTTCAAAATCCCGACCTTGACCTGTAAGCGATGCGATCACGAGTGGGTGCCGCGGCAATCGACGATTACGATATGCCCGCGCTGCAAATCGCTCCTCTGGCAGACGCGGCGCCCGAAGACGAAAACGACGACAACGACGAAAACGACGACGAAGAAAGGGACGCGCTCATGACGATCTCTCGCCTCCGAGCTACGGGGGCCGCGGCTGGTCCTGTCGCCGTGCGCCGCAACGACGGCCTCCGCAAGCGGTGCGACTGCCCGCGCGCGAAGTGGCCGAAGTGCGCGCACGATTGGCACTTCAATTTCAAGCCGCGCGGCGGCCCCGCGTTTCGGTTTAGCCTCGACCGCGAGGTCGGGCGCCGGCTCACGAGCAAAGAGGAGGCCGAGCGGGAGGCCGACGCGATCCGCGTGCAGATTCGCGCGGGCACCTTCCGCCTCGCGCACGAGCGGCGCGCGGACGTCGTCGCCGCCGAGCACCGGCACGCGCAGGAGGCCGCCTGCGCTCCTGGCGCGACCCTCCTGCGCGACTTCGCGAGCACCTACGTTGCGCGCGTCTCGCAGGTCCGGCCCCGCAATAAAAGCTGGCGGGACGATGCGTCGCGGCTGGCGGTGCTCGCGGCGTTTCCGCGCGTCGACGGGACGCCGCTCGGCGCCGTCCCGATCGGCGCGATTACCGAAGACGACCTCGAAGCGTTTTTCGGGCAGTTACGCACGACGCGCGCGACCGCGACCCGCAATAACTACGTCATCCTCATCAAAAAAGCGTTTCGCTGGGCGACGAAAAAGGGCTATCTCGCGCACAATCCCATTAGCGAGGACACCGAGTTAAAGCTCGGGAAGCCCGCGCGCCGCGATCGACGGCTCGTCCCAGACGGCATCGACGCGGACGGCCGGCTCACGACGGCCGGCGAAGAGCGGCGCCTCCTGGCCGTCGCGCGCCCGTCGTTGCAATCGCTCATCATCGCCGCGATCGAGACGTGCTGCCGCCGCGGCGAGTTGCTCGCGCTCCAATGGGCGGAGGTCAATCTCGCCCGCCGGACGCTGCGGATTCGGGCCGCCAATGCGAAGGACGACGAGACGCGCACGCTGCCGATCTCGGATCGGCTGGCGGCCGTGTTGGAGATGCTGCGGACCGACCCGGCCGGCCGCCCCTATCCGCCCGAGGCGTTTGTCTTCGGCGACTGCGGCGAGCGCGTGACGACCGTCAAACGCGCGTGGCAGACGGCGGTGCTCAAGGCGCACGGGCAGACGCCGGTCTGGGTCAGCGGCGCGAAGCTCAGTCCGGCGTCCCGCGCGGCCCTCACGGCGATCAATCTGCACTTCCACGATCTCCGGCACGAGGGCGGGTCGCGATTGCTCGAAGAGGGCTGGCCGGTCCATCATGTGCAGGAGATGCTGGGCCACGCCTCGATCGAGCAGACGAGCACCTACCTCAACGTGCAGCCGGGCGGGCTCTCGGAAAGCATGCGCCGGAGCAACGCCGCGAGAATTCGTTGCACTTTGTTGCACGCAACTCGCGATTTTGCACCCGAGGCGGACCCTAAATCGAGCGAGGAGAATGCCGCTAAAGTCTCTGTCAACTAGCACTTAATCGTCGTGCGCGCCCGTAGCTCAGCAGGATAGAGCACCGGTTTCCTAAACCGGGGGTCGCAGGTTCAAGTCCTGCCGGGCGCGCCACATAAGTTGGTCAACCGACGCGGTCACCCCAGGACTATCGGTACCTGCAGTACTGCGCGGACGTTCTCACCCGGCAGCTTCGAACGGCCATCGAGGCCGACCAGCTCGATCAAGAACGCGATGCCGTGCACGTCGCCCCCGAGCTGGCGCACGAGGTCGACCGTCGCGCGCGCCGTGCCCCCGGTTGCCAGCAGGTCGTCGACGATCAGCACCTTCTGCCCTTTCTCAATCGCATCGCGGTGCATCTCGAGGCTGTCAGTGCCGTACTCGAGCGCGTAGCTGGCGCGTATCGTTGCGGACGGCAGCTTGCCGACCTTTCTGACCGGCACGAAACCAGCGCCGATGCGGTCCGCAACCGCCGCTCCCAGGATGAAGCCACGGCTCTCGATGCCGACGACGATTGAAATCCCCTGGCCGCCGTACGGCTCCGCCATGGTGTCGATCGCCAGCTTGAACCCGTTGGGGTCGCGCAGCAGCGTGGTGACGTCGTAGAACAGAATGCCCGGCTTGGGGAAATCGGGTACGTGGCGGATACGGGTTTTGAGCACGTCCATTATTGAATCTCGAACTCCGTGAAGCGCCCGTTAGGCGCGTGTTCTTCGGTCATGAACTCGTCGACACGTGCCGCCGCGGGACCGCGCCGCAACGCTGCTTCGAGCCGTCGCACCGCCTCGACTTCCCCTTCAACCAGCGCCTCGACGGCGCCGTCTCCGAGGTTGCGCACCCAGCCGTGTACACCTTCGCGCGCGGCGACGTCGTGCGCGAACCAGCGGAAGCCGACACCCTGCACACGACCGCGAATGATGAAACGCCGCGCAACTCGCACGTCGCGGCGATTATAGTCCGCGGTCGCGGTCGACGGAGATCTCGAGGACGCCGACCGGCTCGTCATGCGCGATGAACAGCGCATCGTGCTCGAGCGCGAGCTCCAGCAGATCGACGGGACGATATGGATGTTCCTGCAGCGTCAGCGACACCTGCGCGATCTCCTGGTAGCTGGCGAGGACCACGCCGGCCATCGCCCGCAGCGTGTCGCGCGCCGCCGGGCCCTTGTGCCACGCGAACGTGTCGACGAGCGCCTGGCGCACGCCGCTCCGGTACGGGGCGAACGCGATGTCCCCGCCGGAATACGCCCAGCGCGCGCCGAGCGTCGCCACGTAGATGCGCTGCAACCCATCGGCTGCCGGCTGGACTGACGCTTGGTCGCCCTGGCGCCCTGCGAAGCCACCGGTCCTCAGGACGACCAGGTTTTCGAGGCCCGCCTGCACCGACGTGTGTGTACCGTTCCCCGTGACCGCTACGTTGCGGCGTTCGATGCCAGACGGCGTGAACGCCTGGCCTTGTGCCTTGCCCCCGGCCTCCAGGCGCGCCCATGGTTGCTCGACGATCTCGACGCGCGCCAGCCCGATCGATTCGTAAACCTGGAGAATGCCGTCGCAGATGGCCATGGCCAGCGTCTCGATCGCCCCGGCGACGTGATCCTGCTCGCGGACGATGCGGTGGACGAGGTTCTTGACCGCCTCACCAGGGACCATGGCGTCGAGCCGCCCTTCGAAGCGCAGCGCGATCGTCAGGTCGCGTGCGTCGTGGCGATCGCCACGCGCCAGCACGCGCAGCATGCGCAGCCGCGACTCGCCGTAGCTGCTCGACTCGATCGCCACACTAATGCCTCGGCACGACCGGGGCCAGCTTCTTCTTCGCGATCTGCTGGTTGAAGGTGTCGAGATCGTCCTTGACGATGCCGTCCAGCTGGCGGAATGCCTGGTCGAGTTGCGCCGCCAGGTCCTTGAAGACCGCGTAGGACTGATCAGTCGGCTTGTAGTCGCCGGCCTCGACGATCCCCTGCAGGGCTGCGAGCTTGTTATTGAGGCGGATTGGGAAATTGAGAGGATCCTGTCCGCTGCGATTCTTGTACTGGTAGATGCCCCCCTCGACGTCGGTCAGCTTGGCCGTCAAAGAGCTGCCGGCCGACTTGATGCGGGCGTCATTTGCCTTGCCGCTGCGGTCGCCGACCTGTTCTTTCATGTCGCGGATGCGGGCGACGGCGTCGTGGGCAGCCGAGACCTTGTCGTTGATCTGCCGCGCCAGCGCGAACTGCTCGCGCAGGTCGGCGTCGGTCGCGCTGATGTTGGGGTTGCGCACGATGGCGAACGCCTGCGTCCGGCTGACACCGCCGGCGGCCAGCGTCACCTGGTACTTCCCGGGAGGGGCCGCCGGGCCGCGCACGCTACCGGCCCACATGATCAGTCCGGGGAAGTCCTTCGCGTCCGGATAGCGCATGTCCCAGACGAAACGATTGAGCCCTTGTTTCAGGGGGACGGGCGGCGGCGCCGGACGGGCGAAATCATCGACGGCTGGCTGGGGCGGCGGTGCCCCGGCCGCGGCGGTCGTGCCGATGAATGTCTTGATGGTGTGGCCTTCCTCGTCGGAGATGGTGATCGTCACTGTGTCGGCAGCCTGCTTGAGGAAATAGTCGACCGCGACACCACGTGACACCGAACGCATGGCGTCGCCCGGCTTGAACAGCATCACCGCGTCATTGGAGGTTTCCCGCGAAACCTGGCGGAGGACGTTGATATTGTCCATGACGTAGAAGCCGCGGCCGTGCGTGGCGATGACGAGATCGTCGTTCTTTACTGTGATGCCGTGCACCGGCGTCACCGGCAGATCGAGACGGAAATCCTGCCACACGTCGCCGCCGTCGAACGACACGTAGACGCCGGTTTCGCTGCCGAGGAACAAGAGTCCCTTGCGCTTGGGATCCTCCTCGATCGCGCGCGCGAAATCGTCGGGTCGAATGCCGGCGACGATCTTCGCCCAGGTCTGGCCGTAGTCCTGCGTGCGCCAGACGTAGGGCGCGCGATCGGATTTCTGATAGCGGTTCGCCGCGATGTAGGCGGTCGCGGCGTCGTGCGGCGAAGCCTCGATAAGACTGATCCGCGCGAACGCCGGCAGATCGGGAGGGGTGATGTTGGTCCAGGTGTTTCCGCCGTCGCGCGTGACGTGCACCAGGCCGTCGTCCGACCCGGCCCAGATGAGGCTGCCGTCGACGGGTGACGGCGCCAGGGCGAAGACCACGGCGTAGGTTTCGACGCCGGTCTGATCGAGCGTGATCGGGCCGCCGGAGTCTCCGAGCGTCGACGGATCGTGCCGCGTCAGGTCGGGACTGATCCGGTCCCACGACTGCCCCTCGTTGGTCGAACGCCACACATGCTGTGAGGTCACGTAGATCGTCTTGGGATCGGTCGGCGCGATCACGATTGGATAGGTCCACTGGAAGCGCTCGGTCATGTCGCCCGAGTTGTGGCCCATCGGGTTGTCGGGCCACACGTTAATGGCGCGAAACTCGCCGGTGCGCTTGTTGACGCGCGTCAGCAGGCCGCCATAGCTGCCGGCGTAGAACACGTCGGGATCGCGCGGGTCCGGCGCGATGTAGCCGCTCTCGCCGCCACCGACGTCATATAGCTCGGAGCCGTTACCGGCGCTCGACGTGCACGCCGTCGAGTTGTCCTGCTGCGCGCCGCAGACGTGATAAGGGATGTGCGAGGACGTGAACACGCCGTAGAACTGACCGGTCGGAAACGTCTGCGTCGTCCATGTCTCGCCGCCGTTGGTCGTCACGTTGGCGCCGCCGTCGTTGGTGTTGATCATGCGGTTGGGATCGTTTGGCGCAATCCAGAGATCGTGATTGTCGCCGTGCGGATCGCGAACCGGTTTCAATGTTTTGCCGGCGTCGATCGAATGGTAGACGCCCGTATTGAGGACGTAGAACGCATCCTTCGTCGTCGGATCGGCGTAGATGCGCGAGTAGTAGAAGGCGCGCTGCCGAATACGGCGGTCGTCGTTGACCAGCTTCCACGTCGCGCCGCCGTCGTCCGACATGAAGATGCCGCCGTCCCTCGCTTCGACGATGGCGTAGACGCGATTGCTGTCGGCACCTGAGACGCTCACACCGACCTTTCCCCAGAGCGGCTTCGGCAGCCCTGGGTTGGCCGTCAGCTCCTTCCAGGTCGTGCCGCCGTCTGTACTCTTGAATAGGCCGCTCCCCGGCCCGCCGCTCGACAGTGAGTACGGCGTGCGAAAGACCTCCCACATTCCGGCGTACAGCACGTCCGGGTTGTTCGGGTCGAGGGCGAGGTCGACCGCCCCGGTCTTGTCGTCGCGAAACAGGACGCGGTCCCACGTCCGGCCGCCATTTGTCGAGCGGAAGACGCCGCGTTCCGGATTGGGCCCGTACGGGTTACCGAGCGCAGCGACGAAGACCACGTCGGGATTGGCCGGATGGATCCGGATGCGCGCGATTGCCTGTGTTTTGTCGAGGCCGATCGACGTCCACGTCTTCCCTCCGTCGGTGGTCTTGTAGACGCCGTCTCCCTGGATGATGTTGCCGCGGAGCTCAGTTTCTCCCATGCCGGCGTAGACGACGTCCGGATTCGACGGAGCGACGGCGACGGCTCCCACCGATGAGGTATGGAACGTCTTGTCGGATACGGATTTCCACGTGAGCCCGCCGTCGGTCGTCTTCCACACGCCACCGCCAGTGGCGCCAAAGTAATACTCGAGCGGCCGAGCGGTGCTACCGGACGCGGTCTGCGATCGCCCGCCACGATTGGGTCCGATCGACCGCCAGTGGAGGCCGGCAAAAAGGGACGCGTCGATCTGGCCCTGCAGAGCCACCTGGGCGAGGGACAGAAACACGGCAATCGGTGCGATTCGCCTGAGTTGCATGGCTCATCCTAAACCGGGAGTACGTAGCGGGCGCCACACAAAACCGGGCACGGCTCGTGCTGTATCGGTAGGCCAGGAGGCAAGGGATGCTGTTTACTATCGCGGTGATTTTGCTCGTGCTGTGGCTGCTCGGTCTTGTGAGCGGGTACACGCTGGGCAACTTCATCTACGTGCTGCTCGTGATCGCTCTGGTGCTGTTCGTGGTCGGCCTGGTCAGCGGCCGGCGAACGGTATAGGACGTCCGGGAGTATCAGGGGACCTCGAAGGTCCCGCCAGGTTCACCGGGGACACGAGGGTTCGTGCATGCGGATCGTTTGTGTCCCCGATTGAACCGGCCAACCTCTTGGCCGGTGGTCAACAGCTTGACTGGGTTGGGATGAGTATCTGGTCTGAAACGGCCAATTCCGGGCCTATTCTGCTGCGCATTCTGTCGGCATGCAGGTTGCTCAGCAACCAGCCTGGAGATCCCAATGCCGAGAGCCCACCATCCCGTCGGAGCCAGTGCCACGCCCGAGGCGGCAGACTCTCACGGCGCCGCTCACCTGCATGGCCGTGCCTTGACC
Source organism: uncultured Acidobacteriota bacterium (assembly GCA_963836665.1). Classification (GTDB taxonomy): domain Bacteria; phylum Acidobacteriota; class Vicinamibacteria; order Vicinamibacterales; family 2-12-FULL-66-21; genus JAICSD01. The sequence goes on from CAWIKL010000001.1 coordinate 293,458, forward strand.
TGCGTACAGTGCACCCACGGGCTCGAGTGCGTGGAGCAGAACCGTCGATCCGGAACGTGGGTAGGTTCGTTCATTTGTCCGAACTGCCGCAGTGAATATTTCTACGCATACCGCTGGGGCAGGCTTCTCAAGAAGAGCTAAGTGAAAGGCCGACAGTAGACAGCAGGCGTCAGGCGCGCAGCCGGTCTCCTCCGGCCGGCTGCCCTCCTCAGCTCGCAGCGCTGGCTTGACGAGTTTTTCCCCAACCTGCTGTCTACTGGCGGCCTCTCCCCTCCTGGCTTCACTTCTTCCAGAGCCGCGAATCCTGCCGGATGCACCACTCGTCGTTGCCTGTTGCTACGCAAGATTCCCAGAGATCCCCTGTCGCGCCGGTGCGCGTGGTCCTGAGGCTGTCGCCCGTGGGAAGGGCGAGGTCGAGCTCATCGAGGGACGCAGCGTAGCGGCCGTGCGCTTTCTGGTACTCCCGCTGCGCGTCGTACACCGTCTTCAACCAGCGCCGCGCCGGCCACGCCGAGTCCGGCAGGAATGGGCGTGCGGTTGTCTCGAATTGGACGTAGCCCCATGTTTCCGGGCGGTGAATGTCGAAGACGTACTGACGCGCCCAGGAAAAGACGCGCGACGGTCCATCCTTCTTGCGATAGGCCCCGCCCTCCACGTTCACCGGCGTCTCGACGCGCGTGAAGTTCATGCGCCATTGATCGCCGGCGTGCGGCGGCGCCGGGCGGTGCGCCTGCTCACCGAGCGCGAACCAGGGGACGGCGATCTCGATCGTCCAGCCGTGGTCTACGTCCGAAGGATCGTTCAGCGTGCCGTCGAGATGCACCGCCGACTTCAACCCGAGAATCTCCCAGTCGCTCAAGCCCTGACCGCCGTCGCGGTACGGGCGCGGCAGGAACAGGTCCCACGTCGTGTTGCGCGCGTTGATCTCGAACTCGTAGTACTCGTGGTTGTCGCCGTCGGGATCGATGAAAAACTCAAAGGCGTTTTCCTGGTACAGCGGCGAGTCATGCCGGGTCATCTCAGCCCACAGATGTGGACCGGCGACGTCGGCGCCGATGTAGAGATACTGGTCGTCCCATAGCAGCTTGACGCGCGTACGCAGTGAGGCCTCGGGCCGTTCGCCCGAGGCCATCTCGCCGAAGTCGTCGCTCCACGGCGCCGCGCGCCATGGCGGCTCGTCGAGCGTGCCGTCGACGGTGATGGCTGCGTTCGCCCGCACGCAGACGTAGCCGGGCGGATGTGGCAGCGGCGCCGGTGCCTGCGCTGCGGCGATTGACGCGACGAACGTCAGCGCCAAGGATGACGGCTGGCGCCAGCCGCGTGAGCGCCGCGTCACCAGCAGCCGCCTGGAGGGCATGTGCTATCGTATCTCCACATATGAAAGGAGCTGGCATGCCCCGATGGACGACCCTGGCGGCCGCCGCTACCTTTGCATGCCTCACTGGAACCATGGCGTTCGCCCAGGACAACACGCAGCCCGTCGAGCTCAAAGTCGGTGACAAGGCCCCGGAATTCAGCCTGCCGGGCACCGATGGCAAGACGCACACGCTCGCCGAGTTGAAGGGTCAATACGTCGTGCTCTCGTGGTTCCCGAAGGCATTCACAGGTGGTTGAACGGCCGAATGCAACTCGCTCCGTGAGAGCGGGGAAACGATTCGCAAGTACAACGTGACCTACTTTATGGTCAGCGTTGACACTCCCGAAGACAACAAGGCCTTCGCCGAAAAAGAGCATGCGGACTTCGTCATGCTGAGCGATCCCGGCCGCAAGGTCGCCGAGGCTTACGGCGTGCTCGGCACGCCCAGCGCCGCACAGCCCAACGCGCCGACGTTCGCCAAGCGCTGGTCGTTCTACATCGGCCCCGATGGCAAGATACTGCTGATCGACAAGGCTGGCGCCAACCAGACCCAGAAGGCCGGCGAAACGTTGCTCGGGCACCTGAAGGAGCTGAACATCCCGGAAAAGAAGTAGGTCCGTCGCTATTCGATCACGACGACCTCGTGATCGTCGATGGCATCCACCGTAAAGGCCGCCCTGCCGTTCGACAGGGCGGCCTTTGTCGTTTTTCCAGCGACCAGCAGGCGCGTCGACGCGTGCGTCATCGTCGTCGGCACCTGCACGCGAACGTCGAAGGGGCCGACGCGAATCAACTCGTCGAGCGGCGCCCTCCAGGTCGCTTCGCTGGTCAGGTTCACGAGGTGCACGATCACCCGCCCCGCCTGGGCGTAGACGTGGCAGTCGAGCAGCCCTGTTCCGGTCACTTCGAGCGGTAGCACGCCGCGGGCTGCCCAGCGGACCACGTTGGCGAGCAAGTGCGAGTGGTCCGGAAGGTGCTCGGCGGCATAGCGCCGATCGAGATCCGCAGGCAAATACGCGACGCGTGCCTCACCGCGCTCGGAAAGTACGATGCCCGGGATGTCGGTCGAGGGCTGGCGCATCCAGGCCGTCTCGGGCGGATAGGTCGGAAACGGCGGCACGAACGTGACCACGACGCGTCCGCCGGGATCGACACGCAGCGGCGACAGCGTGCCGCCGAACGCGATGACGTCGGTGCGGTCGAACCCGCGCAGAATCTCATGTCGCGACCGACTGTCTGAGGGCAACCGCAGGTAAGTGTGCAGGCTGGCGCCGGCGCGCGGCGCGCGCGGAGGCAGCGGCTCAGCGGTGCGATGGCAGCGGAAGAGATCCGCGAGAGCGAAGTCGCGGCGCGGCTGTCCCCACTCATCGTAGAGACTCGTCTCCCCTGTCGCGACGATCGACCCGCCGGCGTCGACGAATCGGCGGATGGCCACGGCCTGCGCGTCGGACAGCGCGCCGATGTTGGGCAGGATCAGGGTCCGGATCGACACGTCACGCTCGAGATCATCGATTGGGATCGGCAGGTACGGAATGCGCGCGCGTACCAGGGCGTGCATGAAGCCGGTGTACGCCGCGTCGACGCGGGTTTCCGGGTCGTCGCGCCCGAAGAAGTCGGTGTTGCGCTGCGACCAGGCGAGTCCGACCGTCGCCACGGGCGTGCGATCGATCAGGTAGCGCTCGTGGGCCTTGTGCCAACGCATGACTGGCGTCGCCGTGTCGTAGGCGCGCCGATCCTCGGCAGAGGCGCCGACGTGATGCCACCACGGCTGGATGCCGCCGGCGATTCCGGCGATCATCCACAGCCGTGCTTCGGCGGCCGGCTTCGCGGCGACGCGGTAGTAGCCCGGCCCGGACTCGTACATCGCCATCGATTCCGGTGCGAGTGCGTCCCACCCGATCAGGCCATGCACACGCGCGCCAGTGTCGCCGTTTTGCTGGAAGCCGGTGTCGTCGTCGCGGCGCTGATGATCGAGCATCATGATGGCCGCCCGACTGGCGATTTCCCTGAGATCGCGGAACGAGCGAGCCTGCGCCGTAACCGAGCCGCTGTTCATGCCGGCCCAGATACAGTCCGCGCCGCCGGCCTGGCGCGTCACACGGTTGAAGGATTCCCAGACCGCGGTCCGCCGCGCGTAGCTCCACGTGATCCATTCGCGATAGGCGGCCAGGTTCCAGTCGGCATCGCTCGGCAGGTCCTTTGCCGCCGCAGCCCGGAACGCGCGCGCGCAGTTGTCGCAGTGGCAGATGCCCTCGCGGCCAAGACCGGCCCAGCTGTTGTCGGTGAATCCGTCCGGGTGCGAGCGATCAACAATCTCGCGCAGTAGATCGGGCAGGTATTCGTCGTAGTACGGGCCGTTGATGCAGGCGATGTACTCGCCGGCGGCGCGGATGGGGCGTCCATCACGGTCGCGCGTGAACCACTCCGGGTGTGCCTGGAAGAAATCCTCGCCGGCGCGGTTGGAGTCCATTCGCGCCATCACGAACAGCCCGTCCGCGTGCGCCGCCGTTGTCAGCTCTCCGAACAGGTCACGCCCGTTCAGGAACTCCGCACGGTGATGGAGGGGAAACCGGCTCGGGTAGTACGCGACGATGCCGCCGGCGTTGATGATCACGGCCTGGACGGCAGTCTGTTTCCAGTAGCCGCGCCACCACTCGATATCGTAGTGAAGGGGATCCTTTTCAGTGATGTTGGTCTGGCCCCAGCGGTAGGCGCGCCGGTACCACGGGGTCTGCCCCATCTGCGGAGCCAGCGTGAGCGCCGCGCTGGCGCCCATGAACTCCCGTCGGGTCCAGCCGCTCGCGTCGATGTCCGCCATAGCGCCGGAGTATACTCGCGCCGAGGATGATGCCTCGTCACACCCGCCGCTGGTTTCTCGGCACCGCCATGGCGACGCCGTTTGCGCTGTCCTCGGCACTGCGCGCCGTGCGGGACGTTCCGGTCGGCCTCGAGCTCTATTCCGTTCGCACCGAGCTGGCGAAGGACCTCACCGGCACGGTCGCGGCGGTCGGCAAAATGGGTTACCAGGTCGTCGAGTTCTATGCGCCCTACCTGGACTGGACCACCCAAATTGCCAAGGACGTCCGTAAGGTGCTCGACGACAACGGCCTCGTCTGCCACTCGACGCACAACAACGGACCGTCGTTCGCGCCTGACGGCCTGAAGAAGGCGATCGAGCTCAATCAAATCATCGGCAGCCGGGCGATCATCATGGCCAGTGCGCCGCGCGCGACGACGCTCGACGCTTGGAAAGGCGTGGCGGATCAGCTCTCAACGACGTCGCAGCTGCTGAAGCCTCTCGCCATGGTCACTGGATACCACAATCACCAGATCGAGTGGCGCCCGGTCGACGGCAAGCGGCCGATGGACATTCTCGCGGCCGCTACGCCGAAAGACGTCGTCCTGCAGTTCGACGTCGGCACCTGCCTCGAAGCTGGCGCAGACCCGATTGCCTGGATTGCCGCGAATCCCGGCCGCATCAAGAGCGTCCACTGCAAGGATTGGGCGGCGGCGGCCGGCTACAAGCCGGCGTTCGGCGACGGCGATGCGCCCTGGCAGGCAATCTTCGATGCCGTCGAGAAAACGGGCGGCGTCGAGTACTACCTCATCGAACAAGAAACGGGCAACGAGCAAGGCGGTGAGCTGCCGATGGTCCGCCGCTGCCTGGACAACTGGAAGCGGCTCCGCGGATAGCCGCGAATCGGCCGCGAATGGGTACGGACGGCTCTAGTCCGACAGGCTGAATCGAACCGTTACCGTCGTCACCACTTCGATCGGCTTTCCGTTGAGCAGCGTTGGCGAGTAACGCCACTGGCGGACGGCGGCGATTGCCGCGATCGCGAAGTCCGGGTGGATCTGGGCGCTCACGACGTGAGCGGATGACACCGAGCCGTCACCGGCGATCGTTGCCTCGAGCTGGACGTCCGCTTCGCGTCCTTCGGCACGCATCGATTCCGGATACGCGGGCCGCACGTCGTGAAGCTTCAGCGGTACCCGGATGTTGCCGCCAACCCGGATCGGGTTTGGGCCGGGCGCCGCTGGCGTGGCGAGGGTGCGCGTTGCGCTCACGCTGATCGTTTCCCGCAAGGTGCCGACCTGCAGCGTGACGGCGCGATCCCAATCGGGCGCGGTCTTGAGATCGAATTCCTCATGCAGTTGGTGAAATGCGGGCAGCGCCGTCGATAGGACGTAGCGTCCCGGCGCGATGCCTTGGAACGAGAAGCGGCCGGCGCTGTCGGTGGTTGCCTGGCTGGCGGGCTGCTGTGGTTCCGTGGCCGTGATCGTGCCACCGGCCGTCGACAGGGTTCGCTGGGTGGAACTGGAGAGTGTCAGCGTCACGCCGGGAATGACACCGCCGGACGGATCGTAGACAGTACCCGACAAAGCGGCGGGCAGCGCCTGCCGGGGGTTCGCTGCCGCGACGGCGGAGGTCCACGCGACGAGCGCCGTAGCGACCACCGTGACGGCGCGGAGGGACAGAGGACGACGATCGAGGCGCGGATTCCACATGGCAGTGATTCTCCTTTCGAAGGCAGACGGACGGGCCATTGGCTGTGCCGGCATCCACGCCGACCACGGCGACCGCCGGCAGGCGCGTGCCAGCGCGACGAGGTGGCTGGCGTAGTCGGGCGCGTCGACACCCCGTCGCAGCACCGCATCGTCGCAGGCCCGCTCGCTGTCATGCCGGAGCTGCCGGCACGCCAGCCAGGCGACCGGATGGAACCAGAGTACGGCGAGGACGACCTGCGACGCGATTTGTACCACCCAGTCCGCCCGCGCCACGTGGGCGAGCTCGTGATAGAGCACAGCGTGGATGCGGTCATCGCTCCACGACGAGGCCCCGGGCGGCAGCAGCAGGCGCGCCGGCCGCAGTCCCCACGTCGCGATCATGAACGGCGCCGCCCCTTCGATGAGCACGATGTCGCGTCGCAGGCCGTAGGTCGCGGCAACGGCGCGTGCGCCTTCAATCCAGCGAGGAACCTCAACGCGCCTGCCGTGTGACGCGATCTGCCGCAGCCGGAAGATGCCCGCGACGAGTGTGCACACGACAGTCAGGAAACCAGCCGCCCACACCGTGGCCGCGATCGGGCGTACGGGCACTCCGACTGGTTCGCCTGCCAGCGCTGTCGCGGAAAGGACGGCGTGCAGCGGCTGTTGCGCCGGGTGCGAGGCCGTCGCCGCGGCAGCCTGGACGACGAACGCCCACGACGGCAGGACGAATGAGGCCGGTATTACCAGCGCCGCACACAGGAGGGTAACGGCGATGGCGCTGTGGCGCAGCGCGGCGGAGTGACGGCCGAGGGCCGCGCGCAGCGCGAGGCCGGCCAGCAATACGACGGACGTGCGGACGGCGCTCGCGGCGATCACGCCGGCCCCCGCCGCGCCGCGTCGATGAGCCGAGCGATGCGATCGAGATCGTCGTCCGACACGCGGGCGGCCTCGCCGCCGACGAGGGCGGCGACGGCGTTGGCCGCCGAGCCATCGAAAAACGTGTCGACGAGATGACGGAGCGCGGAACGCCGCGCCGAGTGGCGCGGAACTGTCGGCATGTAGACGTAACGCAGTCCGTGTTCCTCGTGCCGGACGTGGCCCTTCGATTCGAGCACGCGCAGCTGTGTGCGAACGGTAGAGTCGGCCGGCGAGCCATCGAGGCCGCCACGAATCTCGGCGGCGGTAGCCCGTCCGAGCTTGTAGAGCGCGTCCATGATCTGGCGTTCCCGTTTGGCCAGCGGCGAAGCGGTTCTTGGCGACATGTTAGTTTTATAACAATTAAGCTATGTTTGTAACACCGCGGGGCGGCGCTGTCAAAGGACAGCCCGTCCGTGGCACACTACGCGGATGCGCAATCTTCTGACCGTTCTCCTGGCCGCAGGTGCGACCGCGGCGGCCGCTGCCTGGCAGACGCCCGCGGCGCCGGCCGCCGCGGACCCGTCGTCCGACATGCACTGGCGCGCCATCGGCCCCACTCGTGCCGGACGTGCCCGCGCCGTCTCCGGTGTGCCCTCGCAGCCCAACGTCGCCTACGCCGGCTTCGACAACGGCGGGGTGTGGCGTTCGACCGACTATGGGTCAACCTGGGTCCCGCTGTTCGACCGCGAGTCGACCGGATCAATCGGGGCGATCGCCGTCGCGCCGTCCGATCCGAACGTGATCTACGTCGGCACGGGCGCCGGCATCATCCGGCCGGACCTTGCCACCGGCAATGGCCTCTACAAGTCCACCGACGCCGGCAGGACGTGGACGCATCTCGGCCTGCCCGACACGCAAATGATCGCGCACATCGAGGTCTCGCCGCGCGATCCGAACACGATGTTCGTCGCGGCGTTGGGGCACCCGTACGGGCCCAACCCCGAGCGCGGCATCTATCGGACCACGGACGGCGGCCGCTCGTTCCAGAAAGTCCTTTACAAGGACGAGTACACGAGCGGCGACGACGTCCGCATTGATCCGTCCGACCCGAACGTCGTCTACGCCGCGCTCTGGCAGCAGCAGCAGAGTTTCATCGAAGGCGGCGGATTTGGCGGCACCGCCGAGGACAATAGTGGCGGCATCTTCAAGTCGAGCGACGGCGGCACGACCTGGACGGCACTGACGGAAGGTCTGCCGATTGTTGGCCAGGCGAACCTGGCGCTGTCGCAGAGCAATCCCAAGATTGTTTATGCGATGGTCGCAGTGGCCCCGGCCCCGGCGGGAGCGGCCGGACGCGGGCGCGGCGGCCGCGGAGGCGCACAGGGACAGGCCACGCCGGTTGCCAACGGCGCGGCGCCGGCCGTGCCGCCGGGCGGTACCGGGCTGTTCAAATCGACCGACGGCGGTGCTCATTGGACGCTTGCCGCAAACGGACGCACGCCCGATCCGCGGCCCCTTGCGCGGATCGGTGGCGGCGATCTGCCGACCCTGGCGGTTGATCCAAGGAATCCCGAGGTCCTCTACAGCTGCTCCACCGTCTTCTGGCGCACCGAGGATGGCGGCGCCACATGGACGGCCGTGCGTGGCGCGCCGGGCGGCGACGACTACCAGAAAATGTGGATCAATCCGAACGATCCAAACATTCTGATCCTTGTTTCCGATCAGGGCGCGGTCGTGTCGGCGAACCGCGGTACGAGCTGGAGCAACTGGTACACGCAGCCGACCGCCGCGATGTACCACGTATCCACCGACAACGCGTTTCCCTACCGTGTCTGTGGCGGGCAACAGGATTCCGGATCGGCCTGCGTCGACAGCCGCTCGAACGACGGTCGCATCACCTTCCACGACTGGCATCCGGTCAACATCCAGGAATACGGCGAGGCGGCGTCCGATCCGACGAACCCCGATCTCGTCTACGGCAGCGCCCGTACGAATGTCTCGCTGTATAACCGCAAGACCGGCCAGACCAAGAGCGTCGGTCCGGATCTGACTCCGCCGGCGCCAGCGGGCGCGGTGGCCTCAACCACAGCCGTCGGTCTCGGCCAGACGGCGGCGACCGGAACACGGGCGGTCGTACCGCCGGAGGGGCCCTACCGCAACGTCCGAACGATGCCGCTCGAGTGGTCGCCGGTCGATCCCCATCTGCTGTTCTACGCTCAAAATGTCGTGTTCAAGACGATCGACGGCGGCAACAAGTGGACGCGCATCAGCGGCGACCTGGCGCGCCAGACCTGGGACGTGCCGGCCAGCGCGGGCAAGTACGCGAGCACCGTCAAGCCGGCGCCGCTCGGCACGATCACGGCGCTCTCTCCCTCCCCGAAGGACGTCAACGTCCTGTGGGCCGGCACCGACGATGGCAACATCCAGGTGACGATGAACGGTGGGATAAAGTGGACCGCCGTCACGCCGCCGCAGATCACGCCGTGGACACGCATCTTCAACATCGAGGCGGGCCACTTCGATGCCCTGACCGCCTATGCTGCGGCCAACACCATGCGGGTCGACGACTGGAACCCGCATTTCTGGCGCACGCACGATGGCGGCAAGACGTGGACAGAGATCAACAGCGGCATCGCGCCCGGCTGGGTGTCGAATGCCATCCGTGAGGACCCGAAGCAGAAGGGACTGCTCTACGCGTCCACCGACACGCAGGTGTGGGTCTCGTTCGACGACGGCGATCACTGGCAGTCGCTGCGTCTCGACATGCCCGCCGTCTCGGTGCGCGACCTGCAGGTGAAAGACGACGCGAGCTGCCTGTGCGCCGATCTGGTCGCCGCAACGCACGGCCGCGGCTACTGGATCCTCGACGACGTCACGCCGCTGCGCGAAGCGGCAAAGATTCGTGCCGCAGCCGAGTCCGGGGCCGCCTACCTCGTCAAGCCGGCGCCGGCGGTTCGCGTGCGGTTCGGCATGAACGATCCCACGCCGTGGCCGCCGGAACTCCCTGCCGGTGAGAACCCGCCGCCCGGCGCGATCCTCGATTACTTCCTGCCGCCGGGCAGTTCCGGCGTGGTGACGATCGACATCCTCGACGGCACCGGCAGTCCTGTCCGCACGCTGTCTGGCACCGATCAGGCGCGCAATCCAGATCCCGCCACCGACCCGGAGGCCTATAACAAAATTTGTCAGCAGAACCCGGCCGCGGCCGATTGCGGGCTGCCGCTCTATTGGCCGGGGCCGCCGCTGACGATCGGGACGCAGGCCGGCATGCACCGGGTGCTCTGGGACATGCGGTATGAGCCGATCGGAGCCGGCGGCGGTCGCGGCGGCGGCGGCGCGGCGGTGCCGCATCGCACGTATCCAGCGGTTAACGCGCCGTGGGTTCCGGCGGGCAATTACACGGTCCGCCTCACGGCCAATGGCAAGACCTCGACGCAGCCATTGACCGTGCATCTGGACCCGCGCGTCAAGACGCCGCCGCTCGGCCTGACAACGCTGAACTCGCTGACGCACGAGATGTACAGCGGCGCACGCAAGCTGCGCCAGGCGGCGGAAGACGCGCGCGCCTTGACTGCGCAGCTCGAGTCGGCCCAGGGTCCAGAAGCGGACGCGATGAAGAAAGCGCTCGCCGAGATCGCGCCGGCAGCGCCGGCGGGTGGCGGCGGACGTGGCGGCTTGGGCGGAGGCGCTCAGGGTGGCGGGCGCGGCGGGCGCGGCGGCGGACCGGCCGCGGCACCGACGCTCGACAGTGTCAGCGGCACGATGATGGCGGCAGCGATGGCGATGCAGGCGGCCGATACGGCGCCCACCGGCCGTGAAGTCGCGGCATGCGCCGAGGCGCGCCGGCAGGCGACGGCGGTGACGGCGCAATGGACGAAGATGTCGACTGTCGATCTCGCCACGCTGAACGCCGCGAGGAAGGCGGCCGGTCAGCCGGCGATCACGATCGTCCGTCGATGACCGGCAGAAAGATTTGGAAGCTCGAACCGCGTCCGGGCTCGCTCGAGACGGCGATCGAGCCGCCGCTCTGTTTGACGGCGCCATAGACGGTGGCGAGGCCAAGCCCCGTGCCTTGGCCGAGCTCCTTCGTGGTGAAGAACGGCTCGAACAGTCGTGTCTTCACTTCGTCGCTCATGCCCACGCCAGTGTCGGACATCGCGATCACGGTGTGATCGCCGAGCGCCGCGCCCGGGTGTTCCGAGACGTAGTGCTCGTTGAGGGTGACGTTGCCGGTCTCGATCGTCAGACGGCCGCCGTTTGGCATGGCGTCGCGCGCGTTGGCGGCGAGGTTCATGATCACCTGCTCGAGATGGCCGGGGTCGACGCGCACGCGCCGCGTGTCCGGCGCCAGCCGCAGCTCGAGGTGAATGTCGGGCCCGAGGAGCCGCTCGATCAGCGATCGCACGTGCTCGACCACGTAATTGACGTCGAGGATGCGCGGCTCGAGCACCGAGCGACGGCTGAACGCGAGCAGTTGACGCGTCAGCGCGGCGGCGCTGCCGGCGGCCTTGACGATCTCGGTCGCGTCCCGCACGACTTCTGCCGGCACGTCGTGGCGCGCCTGCAGCAGCTCGCCATAGCCGAGGATGATCGTGAGCAGGTTGTTGAAGTCGTGAGCGATGCCGCCGGCGAGGCGCCCGACCGCTTCCATTTTCTGTGCCTCGCGCAGCGCCTCTTCGAGACGGCGCAGCTCGCTGAGATCGTGAGTGTGGACGATGACCATATCGGGCGGCGCGAACGCGTAGGTCACCGAAAGCAGCTTCGATTCACCGATTGATCGCAGGTGGAACACGTCTTCACGGTGGATGACGGTGGCCGTCTCGGCGCACGCGTGAATATCGCGGATCACGTCGGGGCGGGCGGCGAAGGTCTGCGAGAGCGGCAGCCCGGTGAGTTGACCGACGCCGCCGCGGGTCAGCGCGTCGGCGGCCTGGTTGAAGTCGGACAGGATGAAGTCGTCCCCCTGGCGACGCCAGACGTAAGTCGGATGCGGCAAGTGCTGCAGGATTAGCCGCAGACGTGCTTGCGCGGCGTCTTCGGACACAGCAGCGACAATAGCATTTCTTCCTGCCCGAAATCGTTACGCCGATTTCCGCTTTGTAATGCTCGAAGCGGGTAGCAAGCCCTGCGCCGGGCGATCCGGCGCGGTATCTCGCTTGCAATCCCGGCGGCGTCCATGGAGCTCGTCGTCCGTTCACGGCCCGCGGCCGCCCAGGCACCGGCCGCGCGTCTCGCGGCGGCTGCCGTGGCGATCCCGCTCTTCGGGGCGGCGATGTTCGTCAGCGGGTTCCTGCTGTTCCTCGTCGAGCCGATGGTCGCGCGGATGGTCCTGCCGATCCTCGGCGGCGTGCCGATGGTGTGGAACGGATGCGTCGCTTTCTTCCAGATGACGATGCTGGCCGGTTACGGCTACGCGTTCGCGGCGTCGCGGCGGTTGCCCGTCCGCGGACATGTGGCGCTGCACGCGGTTCTTCTGGCCTTGCCGGCACTGGTCCTGCCAGTGCTGATTCGACCGGCGTCGGCGACGCCGCCATCTGGCCATCCGCTGCCGTGGCTCTTCGCGCTGCTGGCCGGCACCATCGGCCTGCCGTTCTTCGTGCTGTCGACCACGGCGTCGGTGCTGCAGCACTGGCTGTCGCGTACGGATCATCCAGCCGGGCGCGATCCCTATTTCCTCTATGCGGCGAGCAACGCCGGCTGCCTGCTCGCGCTGGCGGCCTATCCGCTGGCGATCGAGCCGTCGCTGCCGCTGGGCGAACAGGCGCGAACCTGGGCGATCGGCTACGCGGTGTTCGCGCTGCTTGCCGGGGCCTGCGCCGCCTTCGCGTGGCGTCACGTGCGAGTCGAAGTGGCGCCGGCCGGCGTCGCTGCGGCGTCATCGCACATAGGGATCGCGCGGCGCGCTAAGTGGACAGCGGTGGCTTTCGTGCCGTCGAGCCTGATGCTCGCTGTGACCAGCTATGTCTCCACCGACATTGCCGCCGTCCCCCTGCTCTGGATCGTTCCGCTGGCGATCTACCTATGGACGTTTGCTATCGCCTTCGGCCGCCGCGGCGCCCGCGCGCGAGCGCTGGCCGGGCGAGTCTTGCCGTTGCTCGTCGTCCCGCTCGCTCTGTTCATGATCGCACGCGCGCGCGAGCCGCTCGGCGCGATCCTGCTGCTGCATCTCGGCGCGTTCGCGGCGATTGCCTTGTGCTGTCACGGCGACCTGGCGGCGGATCGCCCCGACTCCGGGCACCTCACGCAGTTCTATTTCTGGCTGTCACTCGGCGGGATGTTGGGCGGCCTGTTCAACACGCTGCTGGCACCGGTCGTATTCCGCGGCGTCATCGAATATCCACTGGTCGTGGTCGCCGGGTGCGTTCTCGCCGCCGGGCCGACTGGCAGCGGCGCCCGCGCTGGGTGGCGCCTGGCGATCGTGCCAGCGATTGTCGGCGTGGTCACCGCGGGGGTATCCTGGCCGCGCGCTCGTGGCATCTGACGCTGGGTCCGCAGCTCGCCGCGCTTGTGATACCCGCGGTGCTAACCTTTTCGCAGCGCCATGACGCTCGCCGCTTCGGCTGGGCGATGGCGGCGCTGCTCGGCGCCGGCCTGGTATTCGCCGTCCCTGACGGGCGCGTACTCTACGCGACCCGCACGTTCTTCGGCGTCTACCGCGTCAACGAGGACGCGACGGGCCGCTATCACGCCCTTGCGCACGGGACGACGCTGCACGGGATGCAGTCGCTCGATACGGCGCGGCGGCGAGAGGCCCTCACCTACTACCATTCGACCGGCCCGTTCGGCGAGGCGTGGCGAGAGTTGCCGTCCGCAGCGAACGGGCGCGACATCGCGGTGGTCGGGCTCGGCGTCGGCACCCTCGCCACCTACGCCGGGCCAGGCCAACACTGGACCTTCTTCGAGATCGATCCAGCGATCGAACGGATCGCACGGACGTCGGAATGGTTCTCGTTCATGGATACCTGCGGCGGGCAGTGCCGTGTCGTCACCGGCGACGCGCGGCTGTCGCTGGCGCGCATGCCTGAGCGCGCCTACGACTTGATCGTCCTCGACGCGTTCAGTTCGGATTCGATTCCTGTCCATCTGATGACGCGCGAGGCTATGGATCTCTATCTCTCGCGCCTGTCAGCGCGCGGATCGCTGCTGCTGCACGTGTCGAACCGGCATCTGCGGCTGGCACCGATCGTCGCGCGGCTGGCCGCCGATCGTGGCCTCTACGGGGCGCGCCGCGTCGAGGTCGACGGCAGCGGATGGCCTGCAGGCAAGAGTGGCTCCGACTGGATCGTGCTGTCTCGCAGCGCGGGCGATATCGCGCCGCTGATCGTCAATCACCAGTGGCGGCCGTTGGCGGCATTGCCGTCGACGCCGCTCTGGACCGACGATTTTTCGAACCTGCTCAGCGCCCTCGAGGTGCGATAGGCTCTCGATCGTCAGCGGCCGCCGAGCAGGGCCGTCAGTTCGTCGTTGGTCCACGGCCGCGTGCGATCGGCGGTCGCCTTGCGCGTCGCGATTACCACCGCCGGGTCGACCGCCGACGCCGAGTGTCCCCACTCGCGCCGCACGTAGGTGAGGACGGCTGCGATCTGGTCGTCGGTCAAGGCGTTGCCGAGCGGCGGCATCAGGCCGATCGGACCCTCCTTGCCGTTCAACACGATGCGGGATGGAATCGCGGGATCGCCGGCCAGCGCGAAGGCGGAGCCGACCAGCGGCGGCGCCAGCTTGTCTCGGCCACGCCCGTCGGGCTGATGACACGCCTGGCAGAGATTCTGGTAGACGAGTTTGCCGGCGTCGAAGCGCACCTGTTCCGCTGCCGACAGCGGCGCAACCGCGGCGACCCCAGGCTTGCCCGGCCACTCCAGCCGCGCCAGCAGGTCGCGCGCGCGCGCCGAGAGGTCGTCGTTCCTCGCGGCGAGTGCGACGATGGCGGGCTCATGTTCCAGCTTGAGGGCGGGGCGCCCGGCGCCTCGTCCGCGGCCGCCGGGCGCCGCGCCGCGTCCGCCGTCGCCGGCGCGGCCTGTCGGGAAGGCTGACGCTCCGCCAGGGCCGGCTCGGCCGCCGGGGCACGTCGGGCAGGGCGCGTCCGGCGCCGATGCGGGCGCGGGGCGCCCGCGCCCTGTTGCCGCATCGACGACAAGCAGCTGCACTTCAGCGCCTCGTAGAAGCGCGGAGCGCAGCCACGACGGCCGCGACGTGTCCGCGACGACATCGAAGATGTGCTGGATGTCGCCGTTGTCGCCACGCGACACGATCGTCGCGGCCAGCATGGTGACGGCGGCGCGGCGCGCAGGCGCGTCATCCGGGGCGCGCGCCAGGATGTCGACGACCGCGGCTTCGCTGCCGGCGATGCCACTCAGCGCCGCGTCGACGACGGCCGGATCGTTGCCGTGGCGCGCCAGCACGGACGCGATCGCGTCCGGTTTGAGATTGGCGGACAGCGCACCGAGCGACGCGGCCACCTGCTCCCGCACTTCCCAATCGGGGTCATCGACATGTGCAAGGACCGCCTGGCGCGCCCCCTCGTCGCCGCCCAGCCATCGCTCGGCCAGGCGGACGGCGGAGAGCCGCACATCGCGTGAGGAATCGTGCAGCGCCGCGACCACCAGCGCCGGGTCGAGCGCGCCCAGGCCGTCCAACGTCCAGAGGGCGTGGAGCTTGAGACGTGGCACTGCTGCGGCTGCCGCGAGGCGCCTGAGCGGCTCGATAGCGGCCGGATCACGCCGCTGCACGAGCAACTGCTGCGCCGTGTCGCGCCACCAGCCGTTGGGATGCGACAACGTATCGATGAGGGTTGCCGTCGTCGCCCGCGAGAGAGCGGGCGACGGTCCTCGCCTCGTTGTGTCGTGCACGACGCGCCAGATGCGTCCGTGCGCGATCGTCTGCTCGAGCGACCGCGAGAGGATTTGATCCCGCAGGTACTCGGTGATGAAGCCGCGGTGCTGGATGATGCCACGGTAGATGTCGGCGACATAGATCGTGCCGTCGGGCGCCGCCGACAGGTACACGGGCCGGAAGCGCTCGTCGGTGGAAGCGATGAACTCCCCGTTCGAGTACGCTTTCTCCGCCCTCAGCGTGGCGCCGTCGTCGCTGACGAGGAGCCGGCTGACGAGATTCGCGGCGGGCTCGGCCACGAAGACGTTGCCATAGAGCTCCGGCGGCAGGCGATCGCCGCGGTAGACGATCGGCGAGCACACCGACGTAAAGTGCGCGAGGGTGCCGTCGGCGCGCAGGATGCCCGTTTGATAGCCGCGGTTGACGCCGGGCGTCGGGTGCGCCGGCCAGGTCTCGTTCAGATCGTCTGGGGCATGGCCGAGGAATTCATCGCTGCCGCGGGTGCGCGTCAGCGCCGGGTTGCGGCCGTAGTAATACGTCGGCACGAAATCGGCGTGCAGCGCTGATTCGTTGGAATTCCTGAACACGTGTCCGGCATCGTCCTGCGACGCGCCCCACTGCCCGCGCGCCGGCGTTTTGCGGACCTCGAACGCGCCGTTCTTCCAGCGCAGGAAGGTGTCGACCTCGGAGGTGTAGATCCAGTTGTCGAGTGCCCAGAGCAGCGTGTTGGCGTTGTGCTCGACGTTGGCGTCGAGACGACCGTAGTCGTCGGTGACGAGCGTCTTCCTGTCAGCCTTGAGGTCGTGGTCGAGGTCCTGCATGAACCACAGGTGCGGCGGCTCGCCGACGAGCACGCCATCGTCGAGCACTTTGAGCGCTCTCGGCAGGATCAAACCGTCTGCGAACACCGTCCGCTTGTCCATGCGCCCGTCGCCGTCGGTGTCCTGCAGCACGACAACGCGGCCTACGGGATCGTGCTCGTGCCCGGCCTGGATGTCGTTCATGTAGCCGGCCATCTCGACGACCCAGAGGCGGCCATCGCTGTCCCAGTCGATGACCACCGGGTCCTGCACCAGCGGTTCGCTGGCGACGAGTTCGAGGTGATAGCCTGGCGGCATGACGATCGTCTTGAGTTCGTCGGCCGGCGATCGCACTGGCGAGGCGGACGACATCGGCGCGACGGGCGGCGGCCACGGCCGCCCTGCCTGAAACGCGGCCGCGCCGGCGGCCGCAACCACGACGAACGCAGCGACGACAACGGAGGTGACGTGGCGCATGGCAATGCTCAGTCGAGCGTGACGGGTTCGAGGCGAGGCACCAGCAGATGCACGACAAGAAGCGTCAGGAGATACGCGGACGCTGCCATCAGGAAGATCAACTTGTAGCTGCCCGTCGTTTCGAGCAGGTAGCCGGTGATCTTGGCGACGAGCATGCCGGCGACGGCGCCGCACATGCCGACGAAACCTATCACCGAGCCCACCGCGCGGCGCGGGAACATGTCAGATGCCAGTGTAAACACGTTGCACGACCATCCCTGGTGCGCGGCGGCGGCGATGCCAACCACCAACACGGCCATCCACTCGGAGCGCAACGTCGGCGCCAGCGCGATCGGCAGGGCGCACACGCCGCAGACGAACAGCGTGGTCTTGCGCGCGCGGTTCGCGGTCCAGCCACGCGTGAGCAAGGCCGACGACAGCCAGCCGCCGGCGATGCTGCCGAGGTCGGCGATCAAGTAAATGCTCACGAGTGGGAGCGCCATCGACTGCAGATCGATGCCGTGACTGCGGTGCAGGAAGTCGGGCACCCAGAACAGGTAGAGCCACCACACGGGATCGGTGCCGAACTTCGCCGCGGCGACGGCCCATGTCTGACGATAGCGCACGAGCGAGAGCCACGGAATGTGCGCCGGTGGGTCGGGCGGATCGCTCTCGATCACCGCCAGCTCTGCCGGGCTGACACGCGGATGGCCGGCGGGGGCCCCGTAGAGGGGCCACCAGATCGCGAGCCAGAGCAGCCCGAGCGCGCCCGTCGCGACGAAGGCCCACTGCCAGCCGTAGCGCACGGTTACGACCGGCACGATGAGCGGGGTCAGGAGCGCGCCGATGTTGGTGCCGGAGTTGAAGATTCCGGTCGAGAGGGCGCGCTCGCGCTTGGGAAACCATTCCGCGACGGTCTTTATCGCGGCCGGGAAATTGCCGGACTCGCCGATGCCCAGCGCGAAACGCGCGGCAATGAATCCGGCCACTGATGCCGAATACGTCAGCCCGAAAGCCTCGAGTGCCCGCGCGACGCCGGGGCCGAAGTTCGTCACGAACGCGTGCGCGATCCCGGCGGCGCTCCACACCAGCAACGACAAGGCGAAGCCCGCCTTGGTCCCTACCCTGTCGATGACGCGTCCGGCGAATACGTAGCCGATGGCATAGGCAAGCTGAAACGAGAAGATGATGTCGGCGTAGTCGACTTCGCTCCAGTTGAATTGCTGCTGGAGCGTTGGCTTGAGCAGCCCGATCACTTGCCGGTCGACGTAGTTGATGGTCGCGGCCAGGAAAAGCAAGCCGCAGATTACCCAGCGGAAGTTCCCGGCACCCTTCGTCGGGGGCACGCCGCGGGGCGCCCCTATTGGCGGTGCCAGCGCGTGATCACCACGTGCGATCCGCGCTCCTCGACGTCGAAGGTGATGACCTGCCCGGCGCGCAGGTCCCTGCCGGCAGCGGGATCGAGGAGGTATGTGCGTTTGGCCCTCGACTGGGTGTCGCGGATGACGATCTTGTCGTGCTTTAGATCGACGTGCTCGACCTGCCCTTCGAGCACGGCCGGTTCGGCGTCGACAATGGTGTGGCGTCCGCGCAGCAATTCGGCCCGGACGAGTACGACACGATCGCGCCGTAGCACCCGATAGAGCGATCGATCCTCGATGTGATACGTGCGATGGTGCCCGCCGACGTCGAGCCGGACCTCGCTGTGCCTCTCGTCGACGTCATACACGCGCCCCTTGACGCGCTCGGCGTAGGCCGTCGCCGGGACGAGCGCCATCAGGGCGGCGAGCGGTAGAAGAAAGCGGACGACTCTCCCGTTCATGCTGCGTGCAGTAACAATCGCCGCTATTCTATCGAATCCCTCGCCGCTGCGGGGGAAAGCGCAGCGCGAACGGTGAGAATCTCGGACCGGATGAGGTCGTTGATCACGGGAGCCACAAGTTGGGTTATAACGGTCCCGCTTCCAAGAAAGGACCGTGATGAAGAAGCTCGCGATCGGCTGTGGCATCGTGATCCTCGTCGCCGGCGTCGCCCTCGCCGGCATCGGCTATTACGGCTACATGAAAGTGCGCTCGACCGTGCAGCAGTTCGCGCAGTTGGGACAGATCGGTGAGATCGAACGGGGCGTGCGCATGAAGGGATCGTTTGCGAGCCCTCCCACAGGCGAACTGACGCCCAAACAGGTCGATCAGTTAGTTCAGGTCCTGACGCACGTGCGCGATCGCACCGGCCAGAACGCCGCCGCGTTCCAGCGCAACTACCAGGCGCTGGCTCAGAAGAAGGACGCCACGGTGGTCGATCTGCCGGCGCTCGTCTCGGCGTATCGCGACATTGCGACCGGATGGATGGACGCGAAGAAGGCCCAGGTCGATGCGCTCAACGAGGCGGGGTTGTCGCTGTCCGAGTATCGCTGGATCCGCGCCGAAGCGTATCGCGCTCTCGACATCCCGTTTTTCGCGGTTGACTTCGACCGCCTGACAGATCAGATCAAGAGCGGCACGATGCCCGCGGAGGCGCCGCTCGACGCGGTTCCGTCGGGAACAGTCCCGCCGCGCAACAAGGCTCTCCTCGAGCCGCACCGGAAGCAGCTCGAAGATTACCTGCCGTTTGTCGCCTTCGGGTTGTAGCGCCCGGCGCGAATCTTGCCTCAGTCGAGCAGTGAAGGTCGCCAGCCGCAACGTCTTCCAGACGGGCGTGCCGCGGCCGATGTTACAGATCTGCACCGCGTGTGCTGACTTGCGACAGCAGAAAACCATGACCGCCGACGCGGCGCATGGCATCGTCCGGCCGTACTTCGTGAGGTAAGGGTTCCATGTTCTACTTCTTCAGTCGCGGGTCGTCGTTCGTCCGTTGCGAGATCCGCCCGCTCGACGGCAATTCCGGCTATGAAATCGTCGTGGCCGAGCCTGGCGTGGCCGAGCGCATCACGTCCTTTCCTTCGTCGGAACAGGCGCACGACCATTGGCTGCGCGTCCAGGAGGAACTGCACGCGGCCGGGTGGTGGGGCCCGCACGGCCGTGACTGAGGCTGGAAGGACGTGTAGGCGAGGACCTGGAGGTCCCGCCTCCCCGCTTGTTCCCTACCTGCCGCCTGGGCGCAGGCCGCTTGGCACGTGCGACGGGATCGTCCGGTCAAACGGCCCGTTGAGCGCCCCCAGAAATGCGACGATGTCGTCGAGCTCGCTGTTCACGGTCACGTGCTGCAACAGGGGATCGAGCTTGTCTCGGCCGACAGGAGAGCCGAGCACGAGCTGCCCGCTGATCGTCCTCGGCTTGTCGAAGTGCATGAGCAGCGGTGCCCCGCCGCCTACCTGTTTATAGAACCCGACGGCACTCCCGATGTTGGTGATCAGCCCGCTGTGCATGTACGGCGCGGTGAACGCGAGATTACGCAGGCTCGGCGTGCGGAAGGCGTAGCGATGATCGGCGCCGGGATCATAGTCGCCGAGCTTCGAGTTATCGGAGACGCCGAGCACGTGCAGCTTGTAGTCGGAGAACATCGGCCCGTTGTGGCAGAGCGTGCAGCCGTGGTTTTCAAACGCGGCCATGCCGCGCAGCTCGATTTCGCCGAGTGCCGTACGGTCACCGCGCATGTAACGGTCGAACGGCGTGTCGAGGACGACCAGCGACCGCTCGTAGGCGGCGATGGCGCGTGAAAGATTGGTCGCGTTGATCGTGTCACCGCCGCCGAATGCCCTGGCGAACGCCTGGCGATAGGCCTTGACTGCGCGCACCCGCTCGACGGCGCCTGCGACCCCCTGTCCTTCCGTGTTCGCGCCTCTCATCTCTTCCAGGGATTCGATCGGCACGAGCGCCTGCGCCTCGAGCCCACGCGCGCGCGAGTCCCAAAACATCGGCGCCTGCGCCGGATCGACGTGGCCCCATCCGTCAATGCCACTGAACGCGACGTCGAGGATGGTCTGGCTGTTGCGCTTGACGATGGGCGTAGCGCCGTTGGGGAACGTCCGCGCCGGCCCCATGCCTCGGCCGCCGGTGCCAATCGGCAGATCGCGGCCGTCGGAGTATCCGAAATTCGGATGGTGGCAGGTCGCGCACGCGATGTCGCCCGAGCCGGACAGAATCGGATCCCAGAACAGCAGGCGACCGAGCGCCACCTTCGCCGACGTTGGGGCATTGTCCGCGGGAAACGGCACCTCGCGCGGCAGCGCCGCGAAGGGCGGCGGTTGATCTGACTGGGTGACCGGCCGGGCCACGGCACCGGCCATTGCCACGAACAGTGCGACGCCGCCGAAAAAGAATGTGATTGGTGCCGCCGGCCGATTCATGGCGATCTCAGCGAAGAGTGTAGCGCAGGCGAGTAGAATTCCTGGCGTGGCCGCATCGACGTGCGATCTGCTGCTCAGCAACGCGCTGGTCCTGACGATGGACGAGCACTTCACTATCTACCGTGGCTCGGCAGTTGCGGTCGCCGGCGATTCGATTGTCGCTGTCGGGCCGCCTGCAGCGGCGTATTCGGCAGCCGACACGATCGATTGTGGCGGCCGCGTCGTCATGCCCGGGCTGATTAACGCGCATACCCACGTGCCGATGACGCTGCTGCGTGGCTTGGCCGACGACCTGCGCCTCGACGTCTGGCTGATGGGTTACGTCATGCCGGTCGAGCGCGCGTTCGTCCGCCCCGACTTCGTGCGTCTGGGCACGCGTTTGGGCTGTGCCGAGATGATCCGCTCTGGCATTACCTGCTTCGCCGACATGTATTACTTTGAGGACGCGATCGCCGAAGCGACGGCGGCGGCGGGCATGCGCGCACTGTGCGCGCAAACAGTTCTCCGCTTCCCCACCCCTGATGCGGCCAGCTATGAGGAGTCGCTGATGCGGGCGCGTGACTTCATCCAGCGCTGGCGCGGCCACCCGCTGATCGTGCCGGCGCCGGCCCCGCACGCGCCCTACACCTGCACCCCCGAGATTCTCCGCGCCTGTGCCGAACTGGCTGTCGAGTTCGACGTGCCACTGCACATCCACCTGTCGGAGACCGCGCAGGAGGTGGACGAGTCCCGCCGCCAGCACGGCATGCCGGTCGTGCCATGGGTCAAGAAGCACGGCCTCCTCGACGCCAAGGTGCTGGCCGCTCACTGTGTCCACGTCGACGAAGGGGAGATGCGCGCGCTCAAGAGCGCCAACGCCGGAGTCGCGCACAACCCGAGCAGTAACCTGAAGCTTGCTGCCGGCGTCGCACCTGTGGCGCGGATGCTGTCGCTCGGCGTCGATGTCGGCATTGGCACCGACGGCGCCGCCTCGAACAATGATCTCGACATGTTCGAAGAGGTGCGGCTGGCCGCGCTGCTGGCCAAGGGAACGAGCGGCGATCCGACCGCCGTGCCGGCGCGAACCGCCCTTGCCATGGCGACGCGGCTCGGCGCCCGTGCCATGCACATGGACGCCGTGACCGGCTCACTCGAGGCCGGCAAGCGCGCCGATCTGATCGTCGTCGATCTCGAACGCCTGCACAACGTGCCGGCGTTCGCCCACGACGCCGCCGGCGTCTACGGCCAGATCGTCTATGCCTCGAAGTCCACCGATGTCGTCGACGTGATGTGCAACGGCCGCTGGCTGATGCGTAACCGCGTGCTGCTGACGCTCGACGAGGACGAGTTGCGCGCAGCCGCGCGCGGGGAGGCCTCGCGCATCGACAGGTTCCTAGCGAGCCGCGAAGTGAGCGTGCTGCAGAAGCTCGTCGCCGTGGGCGGCGCGGTCGAGCAGGAAAGCTTCGAAGTCCAGGTCAAGGCCCATGTCGTATCACCGGATCGTCTCCTCGCGGTCATGGTCGGCGACGTGATCACGGTCGTCCGATCAAGTCATTACCACCAGTACGACACCTACTGGTCGTTCGACGACCCCGACCAGGGGTGGCTGCGCTACCGCGAGGACGAGTTCCTCGACGGCGGCGGCGCGGTGATGGGAGCTCGGTCGAGGCTGACGCTCACCGGCCGCACCCGCGAGGATCGCTTCGGCACCGTCCTGCTGTCGCGTTCGCGGTATTTTGCGCCGGCGACCCATTCCGTCCGCTTTTACCGGGAATACTTCCGCCCCGCAACCGAGCGGATCGTCGACAAGGATCGGCGGCGCTGGCTGGTCGCCTATCGGGGCGTGGAGTTTTACGTGCACCTTGATCGGTTGCTCACGCCGGCGCGCGCCGGGTATTTCATCGAGGTGAAGTCGCGGACGTGGTCGCGGCGCGACGCCCGCGACAAGGCCGCCGTGATCGCGGAACTGATGGCCCTGCTGGGCGCCAGCCCCGACGACACGATCAGCGACGGCTACGCGGACCTGGCCGGGGGCGCCTAGCGCGCCTTACTTCCGGCGCGGCTCGAGCGCGCTGCGCAGCTTGTCGGCGAGCGATCCCAACCCTCGTTCGGGTCCGGGCTGATCACTGTGCTGCTCCGCCTCCCCGCCTTCAACGGCCCGGGCCCGCGACGATCCTTCGGGCACGAGTGCGACGCCGATCCGCTTTTTCTCCAGATCGATGTTCAGTATCTCGAACGCGCCGGTCGTCCCGGCCTTGATGCCGGCGGCCCACGCGTCCTGCCGCCCGACAGGCGCAAAGGTGGAGGCATGGGCGAGCGCCTCGATGCCAGGCTCGAGCTCGACAAAGGCGCCGAAGTCGGCCAGCCGCGTCACACGACCCGCCCGTACCTGGCCGACCGCATAGGCGTCGGGCACGCGCGACCACGGGTCGTCGGCGAGCTGCTTCAGCCCGAGCGAGATTTTCTGCTTGCGCTCATCCACCGAGAGAACCTTGACCGTGATCTCCTGACCCATCTTGAGGACGTGCGACGGATCGCTGACGCGCGCCCACGCCATGTCGGCTACATGCAACAGGCCCTGGACGCCACCGAGGTCGACGAATGCGCCGAACTCGCGAAGGGAGACGACGCGTCCGGTCATGACGGCACCGGGCACGATCGACTCGCGCAGCTTGGCGACGTTCGTCTTCTGGGCGTCTTCGAGGAGCACCCGCCGGGACAGGATCACGTTCCTGCCGCCCTCCTTGTGCTCGATGATACGGAACTGGTAGACGCGCCCGACGTGAGCGGCCGCATCGGTTGGGTGGAGGTCAATCTGCGATCCCGGGCAGAAGGCGCGCTGGTGGCCGACGCGGACCTCATAGCCACCCTTTACGCTTCCAGTCACCTTGCCCTCAACCGGCAGGCCGCTGCGGAACGCGTCCTCGATCTGGCGCGCGGTCGCGGCGCCGAGCGCGAGGCGCCGCGACAGGGTCAAGCCGCCGGCAGTGGACATGACCACTGCCTGGATGCGATCGCCGACCGCGACCTCGATGTCGCCATCATCGTCTTTCAGTTCGCCGACGTCGATCGTCGCCTCCCCCTTGCCGCCGACGTCGACGAACGCGACGTCTGGCCCGATCGCCACGATCGTGCCCTCGATGGTCTGTCCTTGCTCGATCCGCTTCGTCTTGAGCGATGCCTCGAACAGCGAGGCGAAGTCTTCGCTGGAATCGTTCACATTGCGAGTGTAGCAAGCTCACGCGCCCGTCTGCCAGGGCCGCAGAGTCACCCTGATCGAATTTACAACTCCCCGCTGTCGATCCGTGGGAGGCTTGATCGATTAGCTGTCAGAAAGACAGGAGGTTCAGATGGCTAAGGCCAAGAGCTACATCCCGCAAGGACTGCATTCGGTGACTCCGCACCTCATTTTCGAGGACTCCGCCCGCGCGATCGACTGGTACAAGAAGGCCTTCGGGGCCGAAGAGCCCGGCGGCCGGGCGCTCGGACCCGACGGCAAGGTCATGCACGCCGAGATCCGCATCGGCAATTCGGTGATTTACCTGAACGATCAGATGGGCGGCGGCAAGAGCCCGGCAAGCCTCGGCGGTTCGCCAGTCACGCTGTGGATCTATACGCCGGACGCTGACACGCTGTACAACCGCGCCGTCAGTGCCGGCGCGAAAGTGCCCCCGGGGCCAATGGGAGAGCTTGCCGACCAGTTCTGGGGCGATCGCCTCGGCATGGTGGTGGACCCCGACGGCTATCAGTGGGTGATCGCCACTCGGAAGGAAGACCTGACGCCGCAGGAAATGCAGCAGCGCCAGGATGAGTTCATGAAGCAGTTCGCGCCGCGCTAGCGGGTCGGTGGCGCGCCGAGAACGCCGACGGCGTCGGCGTCAGTGACGATGGCGCACACTGGCGCCGACTGGGCTCACGCGGACGACGACAACAGAATGAATAAAAGACGACGCGGGCCGGGGTTTGGAGGGGTAGAATCGCCCAGCAGTATTGTCCCGCACGCCGCGGCGCCTTTCAAGACTGTTTCTTTTGCGGCCGCGCCGGTAACATGCGCGGTCCCATGAGCGAGTCGTCGCAGCTCCTCGTCCGCCTCCTCAGTACTCCGGATCTCGTGCGGACCGTCCCGCGCCTTCCCGCCGAGATCCTTCACCGCGTAATCGATCACTGCGGCCTAGAAGCCTGCGCCGAGATCGTCGCGCTGGCGACGCCGGAACAACTCCGCCGCGTACTGGATATCGACCTCTGGCGCCCTTCTGCAGCCGGTGCTGATGAGGCGTTCGACGGCGCGCGGTTCGGTGAGTGGTTGGAACTGCTCGCCGAGATGGGTCCGGAGGTCGCGGCCGAGCGCGTCGCGGCCATGGAGATCGAGGTTGTCGTCGCGGGTCTGGCAGACCACGTGGCCGTGTTCGACGCCGCTGCGGTGGCTCCTTTCACGACGCTCGACGGCGACGTGGTCGAAGCACGGCCGCACAATGGCCCCTTCGTCACCGAGATCGCGGGTTTCGTCCTGCGCGCGCGCCGGCCGCAGTACTGGGAGGCGGTCATCGAACTGTTGTCGACACTCCGTGGCGAGCGACCCGCGCTCTTTGCGCGGCTGCTGCGCGGTTGCGTCGCGCTGTCCGATGGGGACCGGGAGCAAGATGGCTGCGATGCGCTGCTCGACGCGGGTGGGCAGCATGCGAGCGATCTCGCGCTCAGGCGCGAAGGGCGCCGGGATCGACAGGGCTTCGTCGCGCCGGCGCAGGGCCGAGCGTTTTGCCAGGCATCACGCGGGCTTCGCCTCGACGGGATGCGGCCGCCGGTCGATGCGGTCGCGCGCGGCCATTTCCGTGATCTTCCCGTGGCCCCCCCTGCGGATGAATACGTGCCTGAGGCGTCACCGGTCCCCGTCGATGCCGTCGGCACGGCGGAAGACCACGCTGCAATGGCGAGCGTGATGGAAATTCTCTCGGAGGCCGGCGTGACGGCGCCGCGGCGCGCCCTGCTGTCGTCGGGAGCTCCGGGCAAGTCGCATTTCGATCGCGTGCAAGCGGTTGCTGCGCACGATCCGGCGGCGCCCGAGGCGCTGTCGTTCCTGACCAACGCTTTGCTGTCGGGCGGGTCGCTGCAGGCGCGCCGGTTCACGCCGCCCGAGGCTTCGGAAGCGGTCCTGGCCACGTGCAACCTGGGTCTGGAGAACTGGCCGACTGCGTGGGGCGCGCCCGACCTCGTCACAGCTTTTCAAATCGGGTGGACTCTGCTCTACCAGGACGTGTGCCGGCACGCCGCGCGGACGTTGGCCGACGTCCTCGCTCGCCTCGAGTGCGCCGATCGCGACGTACACAGGTCGTTGCAGACGCTGCGTAAGGACTTGTTGCGTCACCTCGGTAACAGCGAACCGTGGCGGGCGTCTCCGGCGCTCGATGCGTTGCTCGCGCTCGATACAATTGCCTGGGCCGTCCTCGTCGCGCTGATCGCCGAGTGCCCTGCCGTACACGTGGCGATGCACGCGACCCAGCGCAAGATCGATCCCACGGCGGCAACCTTCGTGTCGCGCAACGCCGACATCGCAGCCGTGCGCGTCTACCTCGATACGCTCGAGTCGCGCTTGGCCGGCTGAGCCGCGCCAATCACCCGCCGCAGCGGCTCGCGCTAGGAAATCCAGCTCTCCCAGAGATCGAACCCAATCGTGGCGCTGCCGGTGTTCTTGACAGCGATGGAGACGAATTTCTTGTCGCCATTGAAGTTGTCGCGGATGTACGTACACTCGACCTTCGTGATCTCCACGGTACCGTTCGCGGAGCCGTGCGGACCGGAGACGTTCGGCGTCACCGGATAGGCGAAGTAGCCGAGCACCGTATCCCACGGCGGGTTGTTCCACTGGAAGTTGTAGGTCGCGCCCGCCGCCAGCGACGCGACGCTGCCGATTTTCTGCCTATTGATCGTGGCCATGTGCCCGCGCCTTTCTCGGTGGAGTGCGGTCGATTGTATGCGAGGCTGCCTAGGCTTTATATGCCTTTACAGTTATATACTTATATGGGTATATTATGAGCGTGGTCTCCGTATTCGACGTCATCGCCGAGCCGAATCGCCGCGCGATCCTGAGCCTCTTGGTCTTGTCGGAGCGGTCCGTTGGCGAGATCGAGCGTCGGCTCCGCATGACGCAGCCGACCGTGTCCAAGCACCTGCGCGTGTTGCGCGAGGCCGGTTTCGTGGAAGCGACCGTTGATGCACAGCGCCGTCTGTACCGGCTGAGGCCGGAACCGCTGCGGGAGGTCGAAGCCTGGCTAGCTCCCTTCCGCCGGTTCTGGTCAGCTCATGTGGACGCGCTCGAGCACCACCTCGACCGCATGGATCGGGCAATGTCAGCGAAAAAAAAGACGATGAGAGCAGGAGGCGCCCTTCGCCGCGAGCGCGACAAAGGAGAGACACAATGAAGATCAAATTGACCAGCGTCTACGTCGACGACCAGGACAAGGCTCTGCGCTTCTATACGGAAGTGCTGGGCTTTATCAAGAAGGCCGATTTCAGCCAGGGGCCATTTCGGTGGCTGACGGTAGCCTCGCCGGAGGAACCAGAAGGCACCGAGTTGCAGCTGGCGCTGAACGACAGTGATGCCGCACGCACTTATCAGGAGGCGATCTTTCGAAAGGGACAGCCTGCGGCCATGTTCTTCACTTCAGACCTCAAAGGCGACTACGAGCAGACCACGGCGCGCGGCGCCGAGTTTACGATGCCACCCACCGATGTCACCGGGTCGACCATCGCGATGCTGAAGGACACGTGCGGCAACCTCCTTCAGCTCACCCAGCTGACTCGCTATTCGCGCTAGGGGTTCAGACGTGATCAATCGCGAACAGTACATGCCGGGTCCGGCCGACGGCGCGCAGGTGCAAAAGGACGGAGAACAATGGACGCTCATTCTCGTCAAGGAACTGCGCCACCCACCGGAGAAAGTCTGGCAGGCGCTCATCGATCCGGCGCACCTGCGCGAGTGGGCTCCTTTTGACGCGGATCGCAGTCTGGGCACGGCTGGAGCCACGGTACAGCTCGCGACACTCGGAGCACCTTCGCCGCAGGTGACCACAACAACCGTCACGCGCGCCGACGCGCCCAACCTACTCGAATACGACTGGGGTGGGTTCGATATGCGCTGGGAACTCAAGCCTTCGGGCGACGGCACTCGCCTGACGCTGTGGACCAATATCGGCCCCCGTTTCGTTTCCATGGGGGCAGCCGGGTGGCACATCTGTTTCGATGTTCTCGATTACTTCCTGCGGGGGACGCCCATTGGTCGCATCGTCGGTCCCGAGGCGATGAAGTTCGGGTGGCAGCGTCTGAACACCGAGTACGCCAAGCAGTTCGGCGTTGAAGCGCCCAACTGGAGGCCCCGATGAACTGGAACAGTTGGAGGAGAGCATGAAGAAGTCCAGCGACTGGCGAGAGGACACACTCGAGCGAATGCGTGCGCTCATCCATGAAGCCGACCCCGACGTCGTCGAGGAGCGGAAGTGGGCCAAAGCCACCAAGCCGGGCGTCCCGGTGTGGTCGCACGACGGAATCATCTGCACCGGCGAAACCTACAAGAGCACCGTGAAACTGACGTTCGCACAGGGGGCGGCGCTGAAGGATCCGGCCGGTCTCTTCAACTCGAGTCTCGAGGGGCACGTCCGGCGCGCGATCGACATCCATGAAGGCGAAGCGGTTGACGGGCCCGCGTTCAAGTCGCTCGTCCGTCAGGCGATCGCGCTCAACCGCGCCAGCAAGTCCGGGCCCAAGAAGAGGGCCCGCTGAGCCAAGCGGGCCTTGTCGCGCCTGACGTCTGACGTCTGACGTCTGACGTCGGGACGTGTCTCGGGTCGCGCGGCCTTTCTTACTTCCGAACCTCGTGGCGAAGCGCGATCATTCCACTCGTGTAGGCCTTGACCTCGACCAGGTGAAGCGCGACATCCCGCTCGAGCCCGTTGAAGAAGGGGATCCCTTCACCGATCAGGATGGGCATGATCGAATAGCGTACTTCGTCAGCCAGTCCGAGGCGAAGACATTCTGCCGACACGGCACCACCTCCGACGACCCAGATGCTGCGAAAGGCCGGTTTGAGCCGCGCCTGCACCAGGTGCGCGAGATCGCCAGCGTAGAACTCAACTGTGTCCCTCGTCCTCGGTAACTCGCGGCGAGTCAGGACGAACGTTGGCTTGTCACCGTAGGACCATCCGAAGCCCTTGGCCTCGAAGCCCAGTGCTGTTTCGTAGGTGCGCGAACCCATCACATAGCAGTCGATCGTTGCGAGGAACTCGCGGACGAACTGCGGGTCCAGCGTGTCGCCGTCCTTGAATTCGTCTGACGTTTCGAGCCAGTCGACGCGGCCGTCCTTGCGGGCGATGAACCCATCGAGGCTCGCCACCATGTGAATGGTGACGCAAGATTTCGTACTCTCCATGGTGACGCCTCCACTTGGGTGCGATAGCTTACACCGGATGTTTCATCGAGATCCGCCAACCATTCCACCGTTGAATGAGGGCTGGCGTCAGCGCCGATGCGGGTCGGAGAAGGCTGGGTTGGTCACAAACGTGGTGTCTGTGAGACTGCCGAGGAAGGCGATGAGGTCGCTGGTCTCGGCGGCTGTCAGCCTGAATCCGTTCAGCTGACTGGCGCGCAGTGGGCCCCTGCCGCCCGAGGCGTAGTGGGCGACGGCCGCTTCGAGCGTCGGCACGCTGCCATCGTGCATGTAAGGGGCGGTCAGGGCGATATTGCGCAGCGTCGGCGCGCGGAAGCGGCCCATGTCCTCCGGCCGCGATGTCACATCCATCAGGCCGCGATCCGAGGCCGGGTAGGCACCCTTGCCGTCCAGATCGTAGAGGCCGGTGTTGCTGAACGCCAACAGTGGCTTGGGCGAGCCGGCAAAGACCACCGGCCCGGACAGATTGAAACCGGCGTGGCACTGACTGCAGGCGAGGCGCTCGGAGAAGAAGAGTTTCATTCCACGCACGGCGGACACCGGAATGGCCGCGCGGTCGTCGCGATAGAGATAGCGGTCGAACGGAGAATCGGCCGAGAGCAGCGTCCGCTCGAAGGCGGCAATGGCGCGCACGACGTTGGCCAGCGACACCGGATGCGGATCGCCAGGAAACGCGTCCTCGAACCATGGGCGGTCGCCGCGTGTCGAGAAGCGGCCGACGATCTCCGACTCACGTCCGGCCAGCCCCAGCTCAATCGGGTGCACGTTGAACATCGGCACGGCCATTTGCGCTTCGAGACTGGTCAGCCGCGAATCAGCCCAGCCGAATACCGGATTGAACGCCACGTTGGTCAGCGTCATCGCGCTGCGCGCGTGCGGCGCACCCGTCGACCCAATCGCATGCGGACGGCCATCGGTGAACGCCCTGGCCTGTTGGTGGCAGCTGGCGCAAGCGTAGCTGCCGTTTCCGGATAAGCGGGTGTCGTAGAACAGACGCCGCCCGAGCGCCACCTTCACGGTGGACATCGGATTGTCGGCCGGAACGACCGGGTGCGGGAGCCCGCGCGGCAGCTGCCACGCGAACGGCGTGTCGGCGGGCGGCGGCGGGACGGCACGCGCGCAGGCGCCGGCGCAGAGCAGCGCCAGCGCGGCGATTGCGCCGCCCCACCGGGTCATCGAATCAATCTACCAGCGCGGTCCGTGGCTGAGCCCCATCGCCGCCGTATCTTTGGCGATTTCGGAACGCTCGCCGATCCATGTCTCCAGGCCGGCGACGGCGGCCGGGTCAACGCCCGCGGGCGTCGTCTTGCGGTCCTGGATCCAGGCCTTCATTGCCGTCATCAGCGTGTCGGCCTGCTTGCGGTCGGCCGCCAGTACTTCGAGGTAGGCCTGCTTCGCGTCGTCGATGCGGTTGAGGCCAAGATAGGCCTCGCCGCGGTACTCGATGGCATCGGCGAAGCCTGGCTTCAGCTTGAGGGCCTTGTCGTACATCTCGAGCGCCTTCACGTAGTCGCCGGTCTTGCGATACGAGAAGCCCATGCCGTTGTAGGCCTGGAACATCTCGGGATTGTTCGAGGCCGCGCTGGTGAAGTCCTTGAGCGCCTTCTCGTACTCCTTTTTCGCCTTGTCAGCCGCCTTCGCCCGTTCCTTGACGTCGGTACTCGTCGCGGCCGACTCCTCGATCTTGATTCCTTTGTCTTTGTGCTCGATCCCGCTGTTGTAGGACGCGATTGCCATCTCCTCGGGACTGCGGCTCGGCATCGACGGTCCGGATGACGCTGGGACCGGCACCGCGCTCCCCGAGGCGAGTGCGACGGCCTGATAAAGGCCCGCGCCGGCGGCGAGTAAAACGAGTGCCCTGACTGTTCGCTTCATGCTTCTACTCCTCTTGTCCGACTTAACCACCCTTGCGAGTCATCTCGACATCGAGCGTGATCGCAACCGAGTCGCCGACGACGGCGCCGCCTCCTTCGAGCACGCGGCTGTAGATCAAACCGAATTGACGGCGATCGATCGTCGTCGTCGCCGTCGCGCCGAGCCGGCGTTCGCCCCAGATGTCCTTGATCTCTTTCGTCGGGCCTTCGACGTCGAGCGTGACCTCCTTGCTAATGCCCCTGATCGTGAGCTCGCCGATCACCTTCAGATGTCCGGGACCCGCCGGTTCCGTCCGCTGGGAGCGGAAGGTCATCTTCGGATACTTCGCCACGTCGAAGAACAGGTCGCTGCGCAGATCCTTATCACGATCCGCGTTGCGGGTATTGACGCTCTTCGTATCGAACGAGGCGTCAATGTTTAGCGTCTTGAGGTCGGTCGGATCGAACGTGATCGTGCCCGTCGGTCCGTCGAACTCTCCACGAACGTTTGCTACCACCATATCGCGGACGGTGAACTGACCGGACGAATGGCCCGGATCGATCGTCCACGTCGGGACTGTCCAAACGCAAGGCCGGGCGCGAGCAACAGGCCTGCGAGAGCCGCGGCGGGCCGTATCATGAAGACGCTCTCCTAGGTAAACCGAACGTAACTCGCAAATGGCGTGCCCGAGCACGCGCCGACACCACAGCGCAAATGGCCGGAGAGCCAGCGCGCATGTCGCGGAATCGGACGAATCACGAAAGTAACTTACGCCTTTCGTCGGCGCTCCCCCGATGTCGAGAGCAGCGATGAATACTAACGCGATTCGCATGGCCCTGAAGGAGGATCACGAGATGATCAACAAGAAGGCCCTCAGATGACGTCTCGTGCACCTCGATCACACGGTGGTAGCGTGTACTCGTGAGAACCATCGGGGCATTGGCACTCCTACTGGCGATCGCCTCCTCATCAGTCGCGCAGCCCTTGGCGTCCCCCTCGGCAAATTGTTCGCAGACCGACTTACTGTTAGGGAACGACCGATGGCGAATGTAAGCGCTTGACCGACTGGCGGTATTCTCTTCAGCGCCCTTGCCGGCACGGCTGGCCGTTTAGCCAGAAAGCGCTTACACTGCGCCCGGCAACGCGCGATGCGCGTCGCCTTGAGGAGACTGGATGTCCAAATCATCACGCTCGAATGGCCCAGCGCTGAACCGCCGCGACCTGCTGCGTCTCTCCACCGTGGCCGGAGTCGGGGCCGTGCTTCCCACGTATGGAGCGTTAGCTAACGTGAAGGGCGGATCGGCCGAGGTTCTGGCAGGGACGTGCAGCACGCCCAGGTCGGCCATCGCCACGACCCAGTATGGCAAGGTGCGCGGCTACGTCGAGGACGGCGTGCTCACGTTCAAGGGCGTGCCGTACGGCGCCCCGACCGGCGGCGAGAATCGCTGGCTGCCCGCGAAGGCTCCCACTCCCTGGGACGGCGAGTACCCGGCGTTGATCTACGGCGCTAACTGCCCTCAGCGGCTGCACGACTGGGTGAGCGAGCAGACATTCCTCTTTCAGTGGACCGATGGCTGGCAGAGCGAGGACATGCTCAAGGTGAACATCTGGACGTCGAGCCTCACCGGCAGGCGCCCGGTCATGTTCTACATCCATGGCGGCGGCTACACGTTTGGGTCGGCGTACGAGCTGGCCTCGCAGGATGGCGCGCAGATGGCGCGTCATCACGACATCGTCTCGGTGACGGTGAACCATCGGCTCAATGCGCTCGGCTTCCTCGACGTCTCCGAGCTCGGCGGCCCCGCCTACGCCGATTCGGCCAACGTCGGCATGACCGACCTCGTGGCGGCGCTTCTGTGGGTACGCGACAACATCGCGAACTTCGGAGGTGATCCGGACCGCGTGATGATCTACGGCCAGTCGGGCGGCGGCTCCAAGGTCACGACGCTGCTCGGCATGCCGTCAGCGAGGGGACTTATCCACAGGGCGTCCGCACAATCCGGCGGCGGCGGCAATCCTCCAAGCCTCGACCAGTCCCGAGAGCTCTCCAGGCGTGTCTTTGCGGAGCTCGGCGTCAGGGACATCGCCGCGCTGCAGAAGGTGGAATGGGCGAGACTCAACGAGGTCGGCAACGCCGTGGTCGCGAGCATGAATCCTCCGCTGCCCACGGGTGCGGGGCCCATCCCCGATCGCGGCACGCCGCCCCGCGTTGGATTTGGTCCGACCGTCGACGGCAAGGTCGTCACGATGCGCGCCTTCTTCGAGGGCGCGCCCGAGATCTCGAAGCAGGTGCCGATGCTGATCGGCTCGGTCAGCGAAGAGGGCAACCGCATGTCCTCGCGCCCCACGGAGTCGGAGTGGCTGGCTACGCTGACCAGGAGCTATGGCGACGCGAAGGCCGCGGCAATCGTGGCGGCACTAAAGAAGGCGTACCCGCACAAGAGCATTCGAACGCTGTCCTACATGTGCAGTGGCCTGGGGCTGAATGGCCTCGGCATGCGCAACAACGTCACGCGCATGGCCACGATGAAACACGTGCAACAGGGAGCGCCGGTGTTCACCTACTACTTCACCTGGCAGTCGCCGATGCTCGAGGACGCCGGCGCGTGGCACACCGCCGAGCTCGCCTTCTGCTTCGACAATACTGCGCGATGCGCGCAAGGGACTGGCAACGGTCCGGAGGCGCAGGCGCTGGCGAGACGGATGGCGACCGCCTGGGCGAACTTCGCGCGCACGGGGAATCCCAGCCAACCGGGTCTTGCGTGGACACCGTTCACACCCGACGGGTGCCCGACGATGATCTTCGACGCGACATGTCGCACAGTCAACGATCCGGAAGCCGAGGCGCGGAAGCTTCTCCTGAGTTGACGGCCTATCCGGGCCCCAGCCGGACTCGAATCCCCCGCACCGGGGCGTCGTCGGCATCGAGAAAGCGCGCGCAGAAATC
Source organism: uncultured Acidobacteriota bacterium (assembly GCA_963836665.1). Taxonomy (GTDB): domain Bacteria; phylum Acidobacteriota; class Vicinamibacteria; order Vicinamibacterales; family 2-12-FULL-66-21; genus JAICSD01. The sequence continues at coordinate 327,751 of CAWIKL010000001.1, forward strand.
CGTCGCGCCGCCGGCGTTGATCACGGCGACGCGAATGGTGTTCAACCCTTTGGTCAGCGTGAGGCGCTTCGACACGCCGTCATCGATCACCGTCTGACGATCGCCGTAGATGCCGATGACCTCTTCGCCATTGAGCCACCAGATCGACGCCGCATTTGAGCCAATCGCCAGGCGCACGTTGCGCATCTCCTGCAGAACCTCGACGCGCGTCACAGCCCAGAACAGTACGTTCGAAGTTGGTTTGTTAAGCGCATACGCGAAGTGGTACAGGTTCACGTTGTAGTTCGTCGTGTCTACCCCGTGCCACGTGAGTGATTCGTCACCGACCGTGACGGTTTCCCCGTCGTGCGGAACAACGGTGAGCTGGTCCGGGAAGTACTGTTTGTCGACGGCCGCGCGTACTGCGCCGTCGGTGAGTTGTCCCGACACTTTGATGGGCTCGAGCAGAACCCAGCGCTGCACAAATCCGGCACCATCTACCGCTTTGGCGGGCGTAGACGGCCGGGACAGCGTGGGCGCTGGAGCTCGCTCGGCCGCCGGCGGCTGCTGCTGCCCCGCAAGATGCGTCGCTCCGACGACAATCGCCAGCGCTCCGAGCGCGGCCAGCCATGTACGCAAATGATTGATCATGGTGTCTTGAGGAACCATCGCTGGCGATCGCTCCCCCCGTTGAACTTCTCGAGTGTGGGCATGCTGCTGCCGACTGCCGACAATGCCAGCGGCTCTTTCGAGTTCGGCACTGCCTTCGGCACGAGCCGATACGTACCGTCGGTCAGCTGATCGATGCGCCAGAGTTGATCCGGTCCGCCACTGAACGCGGGCACGACGGCGAGTTCCGCATCCGCGGTTGCGGCGAGCGCACGCTCGGTGCCCGCAATGGTGATCTTGAAATAGGGCGAACCCGGATAGCCACCGGCATTGTCGACCGGCGTGATGGACCATTTCTGCTGCGCCTGCAGCATGTACGGCGCCATGCGGGCATTGACTGGGCCGCCTGGCCACGCGGTCCCAACCTGCGCCGCATCCTGGTTGGGAACAGGCGGCGGCGGTGCCGGCGGCGCCGTATCCCCGCGTCCAGCCGGCGGACCACCCCGGCCCGCTCCGCCCCGCCCTCGCGCGCCGCCGACGGCCACACCCTGCACCGCCATCTCGAGCGCTGTTCCCGTCCGCACCGACTCGATTTCGTACGTCCCGCCGGTCACGTTGTCCCCGGCGACCGGCCACCCGTCGCGCCACAAGAGCGGGCGAATGTCGAGGACGCTGATGCCGCCGCGATCCAGATCGGACTCGTAGTGGCACGAAAACTTCTGGACTCCGTCGCCGAGATCCAGCAGTCCGAAGTGCCCCACCCCGACGTGCCGGCCGCTCGATCCCGCGAACAGCTTGCCGCCGCCCTGCAGCATGTCGACGCCCATGTTGTCGACGAACGGGCCCGTCACCTTCTTCGACCGGCCTATGCGGATGTTGTAACTGGAGTTGCCGCCGGCGCAGCACGATCCATGCGTCACGAGCAGGTAGTACCAGCCCTCGTGAACGATCATCACCGACGCTTCGGAGTTGATCGCAATGTTGATCGGCCTGGTCTCCGGGTGCAGGCGCTTTCCCGTCTTCGGATCCAGTTCGACGAGGCGGATGTAGCCGAAGTATGACCCATAGGTGAGCCACATCGTGCCGTTGGTTGGATCGCGCAGCACGCCGGGATCGATGGCGTTACTGTCCTCGACGCCGTCGGACCAGACGATCGGGCCGGCGTCCTCCCATTTGTAATCCGGCGAGGCCGGATCCAGCGTGCGCCCGACGAGCAGGCCGATGGCCGCTTTCGGCTGCGTTCCCGGCGCAGCGTAGTAGAGAAAGTACTTGTCGTCGGAACGGATGATGTCGGGCGCCCACGAGTTGTTGCCGCCCTTGGCGATGACCTCGGGGCCCGGCTTGCCGCCGGGCACGGCTTGCATCACAGCGCCCGCACGGTGCCACGTCCAGCCGTCTTCCGACTGAAACGCGGGGAGTCCCGCGCCGGTGGCGTAGACATAGAACTTGCCGCCGGCCTCGATGACGGTCGACGGGTCGTGCATCGCCGGCTGGCCGTCGAGCGCGAGCGTCGGCGCGATAGCCAGGATCAGCGCGGCGCTGGCGAGACCGAATCGCCTCATCGCTTGGTTGCCTCGAACGACAGCGTTCGGCTGAAGAACGGCATCACATGCTCCTGAAAGCGGACCGCGACGTCGCTGGTGTGCGTTCCCGGATAGATCTCGAAGGTGTTCGCGATCCCGTACTGGTCCAACACATCGTGCAGCTTGCCGGCGTCGACGCGTAAGCCGTCCTGATCCCCGACATCCATCGCGATGGCGCCATACCGCTTTAACTCGAGGACGTACTGGTCGACGAACGCGAGCGGTGCGTTGGCGGCCCACTTCGCCAGGACGGCCGGCGCCTGATCGCCGATGGGGAGATCCAGATAGAGCGGCGGACTCTTCGGGTTCGGCGACCACGCGGCGGCCGATGCCAGTTGGGCGCGGAGCCCGAACGGCAGCTTCGCCGAGTCCGCCGGCGTCTTGACCGCGGCCAGCGCCTCGTCGTTGGCCGTGGCGTTCGGCGCCGGAGCGCCGCGGCCAGCGCCGCTGCCGCGCGCCGACAAGCAGCACGGGCTCATGATATACAGGCTGCCGAACACGTCGGCGTGCTTCATGCCGATCCGCGTCGCGCCGTAGCCGCCCATCGAGTGACCAACCAGGCCGCGGCTCTCGCGCGTCGCGATCGTTCGGTAGTGCGCATCCATGTAGGCCACGACGTCGCGCGCGACGTAATTCTCGAAGTCTCCCGTCGTCACCGAACTGGAGTACATCGATCCGTTGTGCACCGTCTTCGAGTCAGGCAGCACGACGATCACCTCATGCGCACCTTTGGCGAATGCCCCCTCGATCGTCTGCGGCACGTGGATTTCCTGACTCCACTGCTCTGCGCCGATCGAGTAGCCGTGCAACGCGTAGACGACCGGATACCGCCGCGCGCGGCTCTCGGTGTAGCTGGGCGGCAGGAACACGATCGCGTCGCGATCGACGGCATCTCCTTCGAGGTTGCCCTCGAGCGCCTTCCCGTGAATCTTGATGCGCTCGACGATGGCCGGGCGCGCGCCCGGCACCGGGTCGGGCACGTTCGTCTTGACCTGCGCGGCCCCGGTCAGAAAGCCGCCAGCGACAGCGATGGCCACCGCTAGAGCGGCCACGCCTCGAGGTGAAGTCCTTGCCTCCGTCATGGTACGAGTCCTTTGTTGTCGGTCATCTGGCCGTGATCTCCACGACCGCCACCGTATACGCTTCGAGATCAACCGTCATGTCGGGGCGATATTCGAGCGTCCGCTCACGTGGCGTGATCCGATTGGGCTGCTCCAGCGATGCGACGTCCTTCAGTCCCGCGGTGATCGTGTAGACCTTGACCGCTGCGCCTGCCGGAACCCGCGATCCCTGCAGGTGCACGAGCAGCGTGTTGGCACTGCCGCTATAGTTCACCGCCTTGACGACGACACGACGACCGTCGGCTGACGCGGTGGCGATGGCATCCACCGTTCCTGGTTGCCACGCCTCCGGCTTCATCTGCGAGATGTCTGTGAAGAAGGTCGCGCGATCGGCGGTGTCCCGGAACGTGCCAGAGGTGGACGCGAGGTAGGTCTCGGCGAAATGTTCGCGGAACAGTTTTTCGACCACGTATCCCGCGCCCGGGAACCACGACACGTGATCGTGATAGATGAACGCGGTCCACGTCGGGTCGTCCGTCGTGTTCCGCATCAACAGCGCCGGAGCGGTCATCGTCACTTCCGGTGTCAGCGACTCGTACAGTCATGAGGCTGCCAGCGGCGTGCAGGCCGGCGCGCCAGTCGTAGGTGCGGCTCAGATTCCATTCGAGCACGGCAAGCCTGATTCCGGGATGGGCCGACGCGCGCGCGTAGTCGCGCAGCTTGACCAGGTAGTCCCGGATGCGCCGTACGCCGGATTCGAAGAGATCGCTTTCATACTCGTAGTTGTGGACACCGAGCACGTCGAAGTTCCCGCCGGCGAGATCGATCACTTTCTCGCTCCACGCCATGTCGTTCGAACGCTTCTGGCCGCAGGCGATGATGACCGCGTCGGGCGCCATCTGCCGCAAGCGGCTGCCATAGAGATTGACGATCGCCGCGTAGCGCTCGGGCGTCAAGCCGTTGTTCATCGGCTCGTTGTCGATCTGGAAGTAGCGGACGTGGTACGGATCGCGATGTCCGTTGCGCGCGCGCATCTGTCCCCATGTGGTCGTCGGCGGATCGTTGACGTAACGGACCCAGTTCATCGCGTAGTCGACCGACGTCGGGTCCTCGTCAGGTGCCGGCAGCACGATCAACGGGTCGGTCCCGAGCTGACGGGTCAGCTCCAGGTACTCGTCGGTGCCGAAGCCGTAGTAGTCGGAGTAGCCGCCCCAGATCTCGTTGGGGTGGTAGACGCGCGACGCGAGCGGCCCGATGCCGTCCTGCCACTTGTAGGTCGAGGCGAACGAGCCGCCCGGCCAGCGGATGAACGCGGGCGCGAGCCCATGGAGCGCCTCGAGCAAGTCGGGGCGCAGCATGCCGTTCTTGCGCACGTCGGCGCGCATCAGCGACACGAAATCGACTAGCGCCGCGCCGTGGCCCACAGCCGCGATTTCGACGGTCGCGTCGCGGTCCGTCCGCGTGCTGGTGAACGAGAACGGCACTTCCCGCCACGCCGGCCCGCGCGCGTCGAGCGGGCGTTCGCCCAGCGCCGTGCCATCCGCCGCGCGGACGCGCAGCGAGAGGCGCGGCGCGCCCGTCTCGACCTTGATCCAGACCGACCCGTCGTAGTTCCGACCGGACTCCAGGAAGATGCGCCCCTGTCGGATTCCTGCCGCCTCGCGGCCGGTAGCGATCCGGACACTCCTCGTACCACGCTCGAACGGCGTCTCGACGACCCGCACCGCCTCCCGTGCGCCGAATGCGGTCCAGTACGTCTCGAAGTCACGCCCCTCGAATCCGGCGCCACGGATCTGCTCGGCGAACAGGCCATCCTCGACCGAGTGGTTGATGTGTTCGAGAAACTGGCCGTAGATCTTCGGATCGATCGTGCCGATCCGGCGATCAGTGTCGACCTGAAGGATCGCCACTCCCGCGGGCCGCTGCGAAGACTGCGCAGCCCCCAGCGTAAGCGCACACAGCGCGGCAGTCACGGCGACTCTCATTGCCGACGTTCCCCACCAACCGCCGGCGCACGCAAGTCATCGCCGACCAGCGTTATCGTCGCGCCGGCACTGGTGTTGAAAGTGCGGATCGTCGTACGCCGGCGCACGCGCAGCGATTGCCCGAGCAGCGAACGAATCGTCGCGCGCTCGAGCATCCCATGCTTCCAGCTCAGACCGATCTCAAATCCGCCTGGGGCTCTTAGCCCTGTGACCTGACCGTCCGGCCACACCGCGGGCAGCGCCGGCAACAACCGGATTTCTCCCTCGTCGCACTGCAGCAGCATCTCCGCGATGGCCGAGGTGCCGCCGAAGTTGCCGTCGATCTGAAACGGGGGGTGCGCGTCGAACATGTTGGGATACGTCCGCTCGGGCCCGAGCAGGAACTTCAGGATCTCATAGGCGTGGTTGCCGTCGCCGAGCCTCGCCCATAAGTTGATCCTCCACGCCGTCGCCCAGCCGGTCGCCTGATCGCCGCGAATTTCGAGCGACCGTTGTACGGCCGCGGCGAACTCCGGCGTGCGCCGTACGTCGATGTCATGACCGGGAAACAGTCCGAACAGGTGCGAGACATGCCGGTGATGGATTTCGGGAGCCTGCATGTCCCAGTCTTCGAGCCATTCCTGCAACTGGCCGGCGCTGCCGATCTGAAGGGGCGCCAGCCTCGCGCGAGTCGGCGTTCCACGCCTGCTGCAGATCGGCGTCGGTCCCGAGCGTGCGCGCCGCCGCGATGGCATCGCCGAACAACTCGCGCAGAATCTCCTCGTCCATCGTCGGCCCCATCGTCAGCGACGTGCCGAACGGATGCGGGTTCTCCGGCGACAGCGAGGGCGAGGTGACGAGCCAGTGATGCGTCGGCTCTTCGACGAGCGTGTCGAGGAAAAACTGCGCCGCCCCTTTGATCGACGGGTATATGCGCGCCAGGTAAGCACGATCGCCGGTGTATCGGTAGCGGTCCCAGAGCGGCAGCGTCAGCCACGCGCCGCCGGTCGGCCACATGCCGTATTGCGGGCCGTCGATCGGTCCGGTGGCGCGCCACAGGTCGGTATTGTGATGCGTCACCCATCCGCCGGCACCGTACATCTCGCGAGCCGTGCGCGCCCCCGTCACCGACAAATCCGACACCATCGCCGTCAACGGATCCATCGTCTCGGCCAGGTTGGTCGAGAGCGCCGGCCAGTAGTTCATCTCGGTGTTGATGTTGATGGTGTACTTGCTGCCCCACGGCGGAGACATGCTCTCGTTCCAGAGGCCTTGCAGATTCGCGGGCTGGGAACCGGTGCGCGAACTGCTGATCAGCAGGTAACGGCCGTACTGAAAATAGAGCGCGGCCAGCCCCGAATCCGTCCCGTCACCGAACGTCGGGATCCGCTCGTCGGTCGGCCCCGTCTTCGATGCTCCCAGATCAAGCGCGACGCGATTGAACAGCTGCTGATAGTCGCCGACGTGCGCGGCGCGGAGGATGTCGATGCTCTTGTGTGACGCCGGATCGAGCACGGCCGAGACGCGCGCGGCGGGATCGGCGCTCGTGTCTTCATACGTGCGGTAGCTGGTTGCCGCTGCGACCAGCAAGGTGACGGCATCGGCGTCGCGGACAATCTGTGCATCGCCGCTGGCGCGACTCGTGCCTCCCGTTGGGAGCACACGGACGCGAGCTTCGAAATGGAGGGCGCCGGCCATCGGGCGGCCGTCGGCGGTGGTCCCGGCGCCATCGCCGTTGACGCCGCGCATCACGAGGTCGCCGTTCGCGGTGGCCTCCACCGTCGCGCGCTGAGGCGTCTGCAGGCGCGCCTCGAAGGAGATCTGCCCCGGACGGCTGGCCGTCAACCGCACGACGATGACCTGGTCGGGCGCGCTCGCGAACACTTCGCGCGAGAACGTCACGCCGCTACTAGCATAGGTCACGTGGGCCGTTGCCGTCGCGAGGTCGAGGTCGCGGCGGTAGTCCTCCGCCGAGTCGATCTGCGGGAACGTCAGCGCGAGATCGCCGAGCGTCTCGTACGGCATTTGCGCGAGCGGCTTCGACAGCACCCTCTCGCCGACGAGCTTAGCCGCTTCCGGATACTTGCGCTCGGCGATCAGCCGCCGGACCTCAGGCAGCGTGTCTTTCGCCTCCGGATTCACGGGATCGTAGGGCCGTCCGGCCCAGAGCGTGTCTTCGTTCAATTGCAGGCGCTCATAGACGACGCCGCCAAAGACCATCGCGCCCAGACGGCCGTTTCCCACTGGCAGGGCCTGGACCCACTCTGCGGTGCCCGCCTGTCGGCTCTGTCGCGACGCATCGAGCGGCAGGAGCGGATGATCCGAGGCAGGCGCGCGATACCACAGGCTCAGCGGCGACGCAGGCGGCTGCGCCTCGCCCGCCAGTCTCGGCGAGGGCGCCTGCGTGACCGCGACCATCGCGGCCGCGACGAGACCTGCGGCGATTCTCACCTCGCGTTTCTCAGCGTCTCGAGGACCGCATTGAAAGCCGGCTTGGGCTGACGCTGGCGATCCCAGAGCAACGGGAAGTTCATGCGCCCGCGGTTGAGCCACGAATCAGCGTCACTCAATCCCCAAAAGGTGACGCGGGTGACGGCGTCACGATGTTTGAGGAACACGCCGAATACGTCGGCGTAGCGTTTCGCGAGCTGCTGCTGCACGGCGTCGGGCAAGCCGTTGGCGTAGGGGTTGGTCTCGGCGGGGTCGGCGCCGCGTGGCGTGTTCGGCAGCAGGTTGATGTCGAGCTCGCTGTACATCACCTTCAGACCGGTCGCGTGCAATTCGACGAGCGCGGTGTCGATCTCGTCGATGCCCGGCGTGTCCAGCCGCCAGTGCGCCTGATTGCCGATTCCGTCGATCCGTAGCTTCCGTGCCTGCAGGTCCTTCACCAGCTTGATGACTCCGGCTCGCTTGGCGGGCTTCTCGAGATTGAAGTCGTTGTAGTAGAGCTCGGCGTCGGGGTCGGCTTCGTGTGCGACCTCGAACGCCCTGGCGACATAGTCGTCCCCGATCCCGACTTGCCAGGGGGACTTACGCATCGAGCCGTCCTCGTCGATCGCTTCGTTGACGACGTCCCAGCCGTGGATCTTCCCCTTGTAGCGTCCGACGACGGTGCGAATGTGGTCTCGCATCCGCGCCAGCAGCGTGTCGCGATCGGCCGGTTTGCCGTCGGTGCCCTGGAACACCCAGGCCCCCGTCTGCGAGTGCCAGACGAGATTGTGTCCGACCACCTGCATGTGATGGTCGAGACCAAACTGCACATAGTGATCGGCCGCGTCAAACGTATACCGGTCGGCGGCCGGCTGCGTCGGCTGGAACTTGAGCGCGTTCTCGGGGCTGATCTGGTTGAACTGCTTCGTGATGAGGTCGGCGGCGGCCGCATCGACGCCCTCGAACTGCCGCTGGTTGACGGCGACACCCACTACCATCCCCTTCGGCATCAGGTCCTTCAGCGCAGTGTCCTGAAGCATCGTCGCCGGGAGCACGGCAAGGGCGGCGGCAAGCGCGATCGCGTGGGGCATGCTGGATGGTCTCATGGCACGGAGCATTGTATGCGGCGCGATGATGTATGCGCTTACATGATCCTATTTTCGCGAACACGGCGCTGGGCCGGTGGATTCACGGAGTACCAGTTCGGGGTCGATCACGGACTCGTGCGGCAGCGGCGACTTGCCCGGATTCATCAGGAAGTCGCAGACCGTTTCGCCGATCGTGTCGCTGGGAATGTGGACGGTGGTGAGCGCTGGCTGGCAGAACTGTGCCAGCGTGATGTTGTCGAATCCCGTCACCGACACATCCTCGGGGACGCGGCGGCCCCTGGTCCGGAGTTCGCGCATCGCCCCAACCGCCATCAGATCGTTGACGCAGACCACCGCCGTCACCCGCGGGTGGGCATCGAGCAGCGCCCGCGCCGCACGGCGCCCGCCTTCGAGCGTGTCCGCGTCGGCGGCGGTAGCCACCTGCACGCCTCGATGCCGTCGTGCCGCCGCCACGACCGACTTCTGCCGCTCGTTGACAGGGCCGAGCGTCGCGTGGTGCGCGAGAAAGCCGAGGCGGCGATGTCCGAGGCTGTACAGGTAGGATGTCAGCTTCGACATGCCGCTCGCGTAGTCGACGCGGATATTGGTGATGTTGCGCCGCGGGGTGCCGACGTCGTAGAACACGACGGGAATCCGTTGCGCGCTCAGTTCCGCAATCAGCGCCGAGTCCATCTCGGAGACGATGGCCGCCAGCCCGGCAACCCGCCGGCCGATCATCAGCCTAATGCTGCTGACCAGCCGCTCCGACGTGTAGTCGGTGTGGGCCATGATGACTTCGTAGCCGGCGTCGTGGGCGCGAGTTTCGACGGCGCGGTAGACGTCGAGAAAGAACGGATTGTCGATATTCGAGACGATCACGCCGATGCTGCGGCTCTGGCCGCCGGCGAGACTTCGCGCGTGAAGATTGGGGCTGTATTTGAAGGCCTCGACCGCTTTCAACACGCGAGCGCGCGTCGAGCTCTTGACCGGCCCGGTGTTGTTCAGGACCCGGGACACGGTCGCGGTTGACACTCGGGCCCGGCGCGCCACGCGTTCCAAGCTCATGAAATCATCATCTCACGTGCGTCGCTGGAGTCGATTGAGGAGGGCATCGCCGTGGCCGCGGGCGCTTGATACCTTGGCTCGCTTCGGATACCCTCACCGCGACACACATGTAAGCGTTTACACACGATGGCGATGGTCGGCCAGGCCCGGGCCATCGAGGAGAAGCCATGAGGTCAATCGTCGTCGCGGCGGCGTTGTGCGCGGTCTCGGGTGCCCAGGTGACCTGGGCGCAGGCGCCGGCTGAGTGCAAGCCATCGTCGTTGAACATCTCCGAGGCGAAGTACCCCTGTGTCTATCCGGACAGGCGCGCGACCTTCCGCGTCATCGCACCCAATGCCGAGAAAGTCCGCATCCGCGTCGGCCCAGGATTCGACATGCAGAAGGGTCCTGACGGCATCTGGGATGTGACGACCACGCCGCTGGTCGAGGGCTTCCACTACTACACGGTGCAGATCGACGGTGCGGTCGTCGCGGATCCGTCGACGATGACGTTCTTCGGGTCCGGCTGGTGGAACAGCGGCATCGAGATCCCCGCGTCCGACGCCGAGTTCTACGACACGAAGGACGTGCCGCACGGCCGCGTGGCGCAGCAGCACTACTACTCGACGGTCACCCACCAGTGGCGTCGCGCCTACGTCTACACGCCTCCCGACTACGACAGCAAGGCCCGCAACAGCTATCCGGTACTCTACCTACTACACGGCTGGGGCGAGGATGAAACTGGGTGGTACCGGCAGGGCCACGTCGATCTGATCATGGACAACCTGATCGCGGCGGGAAGAGCCAAGCCGATGATCATCGTGATGGACAACCTGAATGCGGTGAAACCCGGCGAGAGCGCGGCGATCTTCGGCGCGCGCGGCCAGGTCCCGCCGCCCTCCGACGCGCCGCCGCCCCCGCCGCCCGCGCGCGGCACTCCTTTACCGGCCGCACCTGGCGGCCGCGGCGCTGGTCCCGGCGCAGCGGGCCGTGGCCCGGGCGGACCGCTTGGCCGTCCCACCTACACCGAGATGATGTTCACTGATCTTGTGCCAATGATTGAGCGCACCTACCGCGTCCGTCCCGGCAAGGACAACCGGGCGATGGCTGGCTTGTCCATGGGCGGCGCGCAGACGTTCGCGACGACGCTGACGAACCTGGACAAGTTCGCCTACATCGGCGGCTTCAGCGGCAATTGCGGCGGGTTCGGGCGCGGCAACGAGGCGCCGGACATGAAGACCATCTGCGGCGGCGCGTTCGCGGATCCGGCCGCCTTCAACAGCAAGATCAAGGTGCTCTTCCTCAGCGTCGGCTCGGTGGAAGGACCCGGCACGAAGGCGTTCAGCGATGCGCTGAACCAGGCCGGCGTCCATAGCGTCTACTTCGAATCCTCCGGCACCGCGCACGAGTGGCTGAGTTGGCGGCGGGCGTTCAACGACTTCGCGCCGCGCCTGTTCAAATGAGACGCGACCGCCGCGATTTTCTCGCCGGCCTCGGTACGACCGGTGCGCTGGTCGCGGCGGCGCCCTGGCTTCAGGCCATCGGCTATGCGCAGGGCGCTCGCGGGCCGGCCCGCGTCGCGATTCGCCGTGGGCACGATCGAGCCGATTTCGACCGGCGTCTCCTGGGCTCGTTTCTCGAGCACCTGGGACGGGCGATTTACACCGGTATCTACGAGCCCGGGTCACGCCTGTCGGACTCAAAGGGCTTCCGCACGGACGTCGCAGGCGAGATCAAGGAGCTCGGTGTCCCCATCGTTCGGTATCCCGGCGGCAACTTCATCTCCGGATACAACTGGCTCGACGGCGTCGGTCCGAGGGCGCAGCGTCCGAGCGTGCTCGACCGCGCCTGGAATTCGACGGAGACCAACCAGTTCGGCACCAACGACTTCATCGAGTGGTGCCGGCTGACCGGCGCCGAGCCGCTCCTCGGGCTCAACTTCGGCACGGGCTCGGCCGAAATGGCTGTGGCCTACGTCGAGTACTGCAACCTCGAGCGCGGCACGAAGTGGAGCGACCTGCGGCGCGCGCATGGTTATGAGCAGCCGCATAACGTGCGCTACTGGTGCCTCGGCAACGAAATGGACGGCCCGTGGCAAATCGGCCAGCTGCAGTCACGCGAGTACGGCCGGAAGGCCCGTGATGTCGCGAAGCAGATGCGGGTCGTCTCTCCCGACCTGCGGCTGATCGCCTGCGGATCGAGCGGGACCGGGATGCCGACGTACCTGACCTGGGATCGCGAGGTGCTCGAGGAATGCTACGACCAGGTCGACGGCATTTCCCTGCACGCCTACTACGGCAATACGCCGGCGACGAGCGGGAACAGCTCTGCGCGCTACCTGGCGATGAACCTCGACATGGATCGGCACATCCACGAGATCGCCGCGGTCTGCGACTACGTCCAGGGGCTGCAGAAATCGAGCAAGCGTCTCTGGCTGTCGTTCGACGAGTGGAACGTCTGGTATCGCGCGCGAGACAGGCAGGCCACCGACGGCCGCCGCGCGATCGCCCCGCATCTCCTCGAGGAGGTCTACAACCTCGAAGACGCGCTGCTCGTCGGCGGCTTTCTGAACACGCTGCTCAGGAACTCCGATCGGGTACACGTTGCCTGCCTGGCGCAGCTCGTCAATGTCATCGCTCCGCTCGTCGCCCACGAGAGCGGCGTGCTGCGCCAGAGCACGTACTATCCCTACGCGTGGGCGCTGCACCACGCGCGCGGACGCGTCCTCGATTTACGTGTCGAGTCCGAGACATATCCGATCAAGGCAGCCGGCCTGCAGGCCGACTTCGCCCGTAACGCCGACGTCCCGTTCGTCGACGTTGTGGCGACGCTGGACGAAGCGAACGGCCAGGCGTGCGTGCTGTTGCTGAACCGCGATCTCGATGCGCCGCGTCAGGTCACGCTGGAGTGGGAAGACGTCACGCCGACCCGGGTCCTCGGCTGCGACACGATTACCGGGACGGATCTCAAGGCATTCAATACCATCGAACAGCCGAATCGGGTCACGCCCCAGCCACTCGGCCCTCCGGCAGCGGGCAGCCGCATGACGTTCGAGCTACCAGCGCGGTCGTACACGGTCGCGCGGCTCGCGATTACCGTGCGGTAGTGTTCGCGCGGATCGCGACCTCGAATGGGCCCGCTGGCAGCCCCGATCCGTCGACGAGCGGACACGCCGGCGAGCCGCCCCACGCGTAACGCACGCGCGTGGCGTCGCCCGCGTTCGACAGCACGATCGACGAGCCTTCGACGCGAGCGTCAGTCCAGCGGCAGGAAGCCTGGGTCGCGCCGCACAGCTCGAATCCGCTTGGGCCAGCGTCGCGCAGCGTCAGTGCGCCTGTCACGTCACGGAACGAGATGACCACGCTCGATGCGCGCCGGTTGGCGCCCACGACGACAGGCCCCGACGGCGCAATGCGCTCACCATAGATCAGAGAACGCGCGGCGATCGCCAGCCGACGTCCGACGTCTCGCTTGTTGGCCGGGTGCAAATTGGCCGGGTCGCCGATGTCCAGCGTCACCGCGATGGCGGTGTACGCGTCTTCAATCGCCGCTTGCCGCTGCGCTTCGCGCAGATCGGCCCACGGTGACGCAGTGGGCTGCGTTGGGACGGCGCCGTAACCGGGCAACTGCACGAGGAGGAACGGCAGTTCGGGGCTGTCGAACCGTCGTCGCCACTCCCCCATCATCGCGAGCAGCGCCGGCGTGTAGCCGTTGGCATAGTTGACGTCCGACTCGCCCTGATACCAGACCGCGGCGCGAAAAGTGTAGGGGCCGACGGGCAGGATCATGCCGTTGTGATCGAGCGTGATGCCATGCACCGATCCCCAGGGTAGCTGCGGTCCGATCCAGCCGTCGGCGACTTCCTGGTACCTCCACGGTCCCGCGATCGGCGCGCTCGTGCCGTCCGCAAAACGAATCGCGCGAGCCTCGGCGGGGCCGCGGATCCCGCAGTCCCGCCAACCGCAATAGACGTTGGTCGCAATGACGTTGACGCCGGGTTTCAGCACGCCAGGCTCGATTCGGTATCGGGTGCGGCTGGCGAACGACGAGGCGCCGAGATACGTGCCGTTCAGCCACGTCTCGTCTTCCTGGTTGACGGAGCCAAGATCGAGCGACGCATCGGTCATCGACGCCTGGGCGGTGGTGAGCGTCACGGTGGTGCGCATCCAGATCTGACCGATGAAGCCGTCCGGGTTGGTGCCACTCCACAGCGCCCACGCGCCGAGCGCCGCCGGCGCAATCTTCCATGACGCCTCGTCGTACGCCGGCAGCCACGGGCGGCCGTCGTGGGGTCTTCCTGCCTCCCACGCTGATTCCCACTGCGCGCCCCAACGCCGCATCGCCGCCGCCGGATCCGTGCGGTACAGATCCAGGAGGTCGAGGGCATCGTTCTCGGTCCCGAGCTGACGCAGCGCGGCTTCGCTCATGAAGGTGCGCAACCGCGCGCCGCCATAGGACGCATTGACCAGCCCGATCGGCACATTCGCGGTCTTCTTCAGCTCGCGCGCGAAGTAGTAGCAGGCGGCCGAGAAGCTGCCGACCGTCTCGGGACCGGCGACCACCCACTGCACACTGCGTGCGAAGTCCTGACGCGGCGTGACGCTGGCGTCTGGCGGGAGAGTGAGGTGGCGGATTTGCGCGTCGGTCGCGGTGCGGGCGTCCTCCGCCGCACCGTCCGCTTGCCGCTGAGCGAACGCCATGTTCGACTGACCGGCGCAGACGAAGACGTCGCCGACGAGCACGTCGCTCGCGCGACTGTTCTCGCCATTTGCCGTCGCCGACAGCGTGTAGGGGCCGCCGGCGGTCATCGCCGGCAAGGTCGCCCGCCAATGTCCGTCGGAGCCGGCCCGGGCTTCGGCGCTGACGGTTCCAAGCGACACCGTCACGGCGGCGCCTGGAGTGGCGTCCCCGTAGAGGCTGATTGGCCGATCGCGCTGAAGCACCGCGTGGTCGTGGAACATCGACTGCAGCAGCGGGCGACCTTCCTGAGTGGGTGCCAGTGCACTTCGTTGGGCCAGTGACGCCACCGATGCCAGAACGATACCCCGCACGATCATCCACGCGAGTCTCATCGTCGTTTGGTAGTGTAAGCGCTTTCATGCACAATGCACGCACACGAAACGGAGGCCGTCCATGCGCCAGCGTCGTCGCCTCGGTCTGTTCGGCCTGATCAGCCTGTCGGCGAGCGTGCTCGTCTCGGGTCAGGGGCGTGCCGGTGCGCCGGCAGCACTGCCGGCCGCCAACCCGCCGCGGCTGGCGCTGGCCGAACGGATCGCCCACACGGACCCGGCGCGCTACCGATCGTCGCCGGCGGTGCACGGCGGTCCCGGCACGGTGGACTTCTTCGCGCTGTTCAACACCGACGCCATCGACGCGAACCTGCAGTTCCTGCACCGCGGCGTCATCGAGCCGAAATCGGGAATCGGGCAGCACTTCCACAACGACTGCGAGGAGATGTTCGTCATCCTCGACGGCGAGGCACAGTTCACCGTCGACGGGCGCACGTCGACGCTCAAAGGCCCGGCCGGCGCGCCGGCGCGCATGGGACACGCACACGCGATTTACAATGCGACCGACACGCCGGTGCAGTGGCTGAACATCAATGTCGCGTCGTTCCACGGCATCTACGACAACTTCGATCTCGGCGACACGCGCGTCGGCGCGCCGCTCGATCCGGTGCCGCAGTTCATCAGTATGCAGCTCGATCCGTCGCGGACCCAGCCGATCGCCAATCTCCAAGGCGGCACAGGAACAGTGCAGTACCGCCGCGCGCTTGGCCCGGCGGTCTTCTCCACGACCTGGGCCTACGTCGATCACCTGCTTCTGCCCGCGGGAACTTCAGTTGGCCCCGGCTCGGAACCGGGCATCGGCGGCTTCTACTACGTGTTGAGCGGCGACGGCACCGCCACGATCGGGACCGAGACCGCGCCTATCAAGACAGGCGACGCCATCCCGGTGCGCGTCGGGGAAACCAAGGCTTTCGCCAACACCGGGACGGCGCCGCTCGAATTTCTCGTGGTCGGCGTCGCGCGCGACATGAACAAGAAGAACGATCTTCTGTCGACGCCGCCGCAGCGTCTCGGCGGCCCCGGTCGCGGAAGAGGTCTCTAGGGTGCCATCCCGGACGATCGAGACGACCTCGACCGCCCGCTACCGCGTCGTCGCACTCGCGTCCGCACTGGCGATGGTGACCTACCTCGATCGCGCGGCCATTGGCACACTGGCGCCCGCCATCCAACGCGATCTCCGCCTGACGACCGTCGAGATGGGCTGGGTATTCACCGCGTTCCAGCTCGCCTACGGACTCTTCGAGATCCCGACCGGACGCTGGGCGGATCGCGTCGGCTCGCGCGCGGTCCTCGCGCGCATCGTCATCTGGTGGTCGCTGATGACGATGGCGACGGCGGCGGCCGTGAACTACGTCAGCATGCTCGCGATCCGCTTCCTGTTCGGCGCCGGCGAAGCGGGCGCGTGGCCGTGCGTAGCGCGCACGTTCTCACGGTGGGTTCCGCAGCCCGAGCGAGGCCGCGCGCAGGGCATCTTTTTCTCAGGCGCGCACCTTGTGGCCGGATTGACCCCCGCCTTGATCGTCGGCGGCGGCCTGCTGGGACCGTGGCCTGGCCTGCTCCGCGTAATGTCGTGGCGCGGTGTGTTCGTGACATTTGGTCTTGTCGGCGTCGCCTGGGTCGCGACCTGGATCTACTGGTTCCGCAGCGATCCGTCCGAACACCCGTCGGTGAGCCCTTCGGAGCTGGCGCTCATCGTCGCCGACCGGCGTCCCGTCGCGGACCACGGCACGGGCTGGACCTACTGGCGAACGCTGGTCCGCAGCCGGAATGTGATTGCGCTGAGCATCATGTACATCCCGAACTGCATGATGTTCTACTTCTGCATCACGTGGCTGCCGTCGTACCTGCTCCAGCGGCACGGCTTCAACATCTCGGGGATGGCGCTCTTCGCCGGCCTGCCGCTGCTGGTGAGCGTACCCGGTGATCTGCTCGGCGGCTGGCTGACCGATCGCTTGTGCGCCGGTTACGGCCTCCGCGTCGGCCGCTGTGGCCTGGGCGCGGTCGCCTACGTCATCGTCGGCTTCTGTCTGATCGCGGCGGCGAAGGCGCCATCGCCGATGCTCGCGGCCGTGCTGATCGCGGCGGCCACCGGCGTGACGATGTTCACGCTGGGCGCGGCGTGGGGCACGGTCATGGAGATCGGCGGCAACCACGTGGGCGTCGTCGGCGGGACGATGAACTCGATCGGCAATCTGGTCGCCATGCTCAATCCGCTGGTCGTGGCCTACTCGGTTGCCTGGTTCGCCAGTTGGGACCTTCCGCTCTACGTGATGGGAGCCCTCTTCCTCATCGGCGCGGGGTGCTGGGCCCTGGTCGATCCTGGACAGCCGGTATTCGCCGAAGTGTAAACACGTTCAACCAAGGAGACTGCCGTGGAACGACGTGGGATCCTGAAGAGTTTGCTCGCCGGAGTGGCCGGCGTCTGGGGCGCGCAGTTTGCTGCGCCCGAGCGGGCCGCCGCTCAAACGAAGCACATCCGCCTCTACGTGGAGATGGACATCGCACCCGCGCGCGAGCGGGAGATGCTCGACCTCTTTCACAATCAGTTCGTTCCGGAAGCCGTCAAGCACGAAGGCTACATCCGCGTGAAGATGCTCAAGCGCCGCGCGGTGATCCAAGGCAGTGTGCCACCGACGCACAACTACCGCTTCGAGCTCGAGTTCGAGAGCGAGGAGCTGCGACAGAAATGGATCGCATCGGCAGCCCACCAGCGCGTGTGGCCGCCGGTCGAGAAAACGATGACGACGACCAAGGACTATCCGGTCGTGCTCTACGACGAGGTATAACGGTGGCGTTGAAACACACCTCATATGCGATTGCCGTCGCCGCCGTGTTTGCGGCGGCGCCCGGCGGGGTCGGCAAGATCGAACGCCTGGACCCGGCGCTCGATGCGCTCGTCACGCCAGGCACCGTCATCGAGAAAGTCGCCGGGGGCTTCAAGTTCACCGAAGGTCCGCTCTGGCGGCCCGACGGCACGCTCTGGTTCAGCGACGTGCAGGGTAACGTCGTCCGCTCGGTGACGCCGGGCGGCCAGGTCAACGTAGTCATTGAGAATGCGGGTGGCGTGTCGAATCCGCCGCCCGACGCCTTCGTCGGGTCCAACGGCATGGCTCAGGCGCCGGATGGATCGGTGTGGATGGTACAGCACGGCGCGCGGCAGATCGTGCGCGTCGCGCCCGATCACACGCTGACGCCAGTCGTGTCACGGTTCGAAGGCAAGCGTTTCAACAGCCCGAACGACCTGGTGTTTGCGAAGGACGGCGCCCTGTACTTCACCGATCCGCCCTACGGTCTCGCCAAGCAGGATGACGATCCGGCCAAGGAGCTGCCATTCAATGGCGTCTATCGCTTCGCGAACGGCCGCGTTCAGGCAATCGTGCGCGATCTCAAGCGTCCCAACGGCCTGGCGTTCTCCCCCGATGGCAAGACCCTGTACGTCAACAACTCGGACCCGGCGAACAACCTCGTCATGCGCTATGACGTCGGGGCGGACGGCACGCTCGCGAACGGGCGCGTGTTTGCAAACCTCACGAGCAAGATCGACGGATTGGCGGACGGGATGAAAATCGATGCTAAGGGGAACATCTACACCGCCGGTCCCGGCGGCATCTGGGTGCTGTCACCGGCCGGCACGCATCTCGGTACGATTGCCCCGCCGGAGACACCCGCCAACTGTGCGTGGGGCGACGATGGCAAGACGCTGTACATGACGGCGGTGAGCGGCATCTATAGGGTCAGAACGCTGGTGGGCCGGAAATGAATCGCCGGCAGTTTCTCGAGTCCGTTGCAGTCGTGGGCGCGGTCGCCAGCGTCGGCCGCGGCGTCCTCGCCCATGGCCTGCATGACGAGGCGACGGGTGACTCGCGCCTTCCCGACGGCACGCCATACGCCGCATGGGAACAGCCGCTGACGTTCTCGAAGACCTACTATGTCGACAACGGCGATTCGAGGGCCGACGACAACGGTCCTGGTACGAAGGCGCGCCCCTTCCGCACCATCAACAAGGCCGCCCAATTGCTGCAACCTGGCGAGCGCGCGGTGATTTTTTCGGGCATCTATCGTGAGTGCGTGCGCCCGGCCCGCGGCGGGACGAGCCCGTCGCAGATGATCAGTTACGAAGCCGCTCCCGGGGCCAAGGTGTTCATCAAGGGCTCCGAGGTGCTGAAGGACGGCTGGGTGGAGCAGCCCATTCCGGCGGGTGCCGGGCCTGGAGGCCAGGGCGGATCGACGCCGCCGGTGACCGGATGGCGATACGAATTCACGGCCGCGATGTTTCCCGATGCCTACCAGCCGTTCGCCCTGCCCAGCATCATGGGCAGCTGGTCGTGGCTCGATCCACGCGTGGTTGACATGGGGCCGTTTCTGCGACGGCGTGGATTGGTGTTCGTCGACGGCAAGCCGCTGGAGCCCGTGGAGCAACAGCGCGACCTGGCGGCGGCGCGTCTGCCGCCGGCCCCCGACTTCACCGTTGCCGCCCAGCCGCAAAACGGCCTGCCGCCCCGGCGTCGGGGCGGACCGATCATGCAGGAGGTCGGTGGCTCGCCCGATGCGCGCTACTGGGTGGAGGCGTCGGGACAGGCCATCCAGATCCGTCTGGTCTCGGGAACGCCGGCCGATCAGGAAATCGAAGTGACCACCCGTCAAGCCACGTTCGTTCCCGCGGTGGGCGGCGCCGGTTTCATCCGCATCAAGGGGCTGACGTTTCAGCACGCCGCCAACGCGTATCCGTTTCCGCAGTTCGGCATGATCTCGTGTGCCGGCGGCGACCACTGGATCCTCGAGGACAACACGATCGAATGGGCGAACGGAGGCGGCCTGTCGATCGGCAGGGACGCGAACAGCGGGGCCTCGCGGCAGGCCGGCGCATCGCACATCCTGCGCCGCAACACGATCCGTTATTGCGGCGTGGAAGGCATCGGCGGCATGGGGACGAGCAACACGCTCATCGAAGACAACCTCATTGAGTGGTGTGGCTGGGCCGACGCCGAACGCGGCTGGGAGGCGGCCGGCGCCAAGTTCCACAACGCCCGCAATCTGCTCTTCCGCCGCAATGTGGTGCGCCACATGCGCCACGCCAACGCGATCTGGCTCGACGTCGGCAATGCCAACTGCCGGCTCACGCGGAATGTGCTCGCCGACGTTGTGTCGGTCAGCGCTGCCGTTCACATGGAGATGACCGTCGACACGAACCAGATTGACAACAACGTCATCTGGAACGTGCGCAACGCCGAGCCCGGCACGCCCGGTCAGAGGGGTTGTGCGGGCTCGGGGATTTTCGACAATGCCACCGACAAGCTGATCGTCGCGCAGAACCTGATCGGCCGCTGCGACAACTGCGCCGTCTTTGCCATCACGCGGCCCGATCGCAGGGCAAGCGGCACCGGGACAGGTAACGTCATCTCGAACAATATCTTCGCGAAGTGCGACAGGTCGGCCATCGTGTTTCTGAATCCTGGCAACGAGGCCGATGGCAATGTCTACGTGGGGATGTCTGCCGGATTCCAGGGCTACGGCGAAGGCGACGCGAAGCAGTCTGTCGACCTGGAGACGTGGCGCCACGCGCACGGCTGGGACACCAAATCCGTGGTGGCCGATGGGCAAATCGATTTCGACCCGGATACGCTCCGACTCACGATTGCGGTCAGCCAGTCGCTACCCAAGGTGAGTGCGGTCAATCACATCGAGATCGACATCCTGGGCAAGGACACGGGAGAGGCAAGAGTTCCTGGGCCTCTCGCAAATCCTGGCGCGAAACGGGAATGGAATGTTGATCCGCGCTGACAGCCCACTGTTGTGCTCGACGGAGGGGGCCGAGGAGCGTGGCGAAGTCATCGTTCGTGGCGATCGCCACGTCTCTTCACGGGCTCCCATGAAGGCGCCTCTCAGAAACGCTGTTAGACACCGTTCTGAGAGCAACCGGAAGACCCGTTGGCCGACTTGTTTCACACCGGATACTACCGACCATCGCGCACGCGAATTCTCATAAAGGCCCGCGTAAAAGCCGGCCGGCTGGTCATGGACGAGCCGACGGACCTACCTGAAGGCACCGAGGTCGAACTGCTGCCGCTCGATCCCGGCGACTGGCTGGACGAGGCGTCCCACGCGGCGCTGCTCGAGTCCGAGGAGGACGTCAAGGCTGGCCGGCTGGTCGACGCGGATGAAATCCTTCGAGAGCTCCGGTCGCGTTGAGTCGTCGAATTCGCTTCAGAGCCACCGCCCAGGAACACGTCCGACGTGAGAAGGCCTGGTGGCTGGCCCATCGCGACTGCTGCCTTGGCCGGCCATCGACCATACCTCCCTCGCGCTACAATGATCTCAGCTATGAACTACCACGACCGCATCGTGCGTGACGCACAGATCGTCGGCGGGCAACCCGTCCTTAAGGGTACGCGCGTCACCCTCAAGACCGTGCTCGCCAGCCTCGCCGAAGGCGCGACGACGGCGGAGATTCTCGCCGACTTCCCTACCCTCTCTGAGGAGGACGTGCGAGCGGCAATCGCCTTTGCTGCTGCGTCTGCCCAGGAGGATCTGCCGTTGGCCGAAACGCCGGTCAAACGGTGAGGATCAAACTCGACGAGAACCTGCCTGACCGCTTGGTCAATGTCCTCACGACGCTCGGTCACGACGTGATACGGTTCACGGAGAGCAACTGACCGGTCGTGCTGATCCAGAGGTCTGGACCGCAGCACAATCCGCGCGGCGTTTTCTCATCACGCAGGATCTGGATTTCTCGGACATGCGCCGCTACACCCCTGGGACGCACGCCGGTCTTCTGCTCGTTCGTTTGCCGGGACCAGGTCGGAGTGCATCACTCGACCGCGTGACCGGGCTGTTCCGCACGGAGCAAATCGAGAATTGGGCGGGATGCCTTGTGGTCGCGACGGACCAGAAGGTCCGCATCATACGGCCCGCCCCTCCGACAGAATCCTGATCCTGACCGAGGCTACTCACCGCAGCCGGTACTGGTCGGTCAATCAAGAGCCCACGTATCGCTAGTGTCCTGTAACCGTGGTTCGTGACATTGATTGCGCGGCCCGCGTGTCGACCGTGCGCTGGGCGAATCGGGCGATGCTTGCGAGGATCTCGTCGGCGCTCTTGGTCCAAACGAACGGCTTGGGATCGGCCTGATGGGCGTCGATGAATTCCTGGATCGCCGCTTTGAGTTGGGGCACGCTCCGGAACGTTCCGCGCCGGATCTGTTTCATCGTCAGCTCGGCGAACCACCGTTCCACCAAGCTGAGCCACGAGCCGTACGTCGGGGTGAAGTGCACGTGAAAGCGCGGGCGTTTGGCGAACCAGTTTCGGATCAGCGCCGTCTTGTGCGTGCTGTAGTTGTCCATGATGATGTGCACGTCGAGTCGACGGGGGACGCGCGCGTCGATCAGGTCGAGAAACTCGCGGAACTGCGCGGATCGATGTCGTTGATGAAATTGCGTAATCACCTCGCTCGTTTGGGCATTGAGCGCGGCGAACAAGGTCGTGGTGCCGTGGCGGGTGTAGTCATGCGTGCGGCGTTCCACTTGGCCGGGTTGGAGGGGCAGCAGCGGCTGCGTGCGCTCCAGGGCCTGGATCTGCGGCTTCTCATCGACGCAGAACACCGCCGCATGGGCCGGCGGATCCAGATACAGGCCGACAATATCGCGGACCTTCTCGACGAGCAGCGGATCGGTGGACAGCTTGAACGTCTCGCTCCGATGCGGCTGCAGTCCAAACGTGTGCCACATGCGGCTGATGGCCGTATGACTGAGGCCGACAGCCTTCGCCATCTCGCGCGTACTCCAGTGCGTGGCTCCGCGGGGTGTCGTTTCCAGCGTGCGAATGATCACGTCTTCCACCTGCGCATCCGTGATCGTGCGCTTGGCCCCGGGACGCGGCTCATCGTACAGCCCGTCCAATCGATGCACGACGAAGCGCCCGCGCCATTTGCAGACCGTGCCGGGTGTGACATGCAGCCGCCGCGCCACCACCCGGCTGTCGGCGCCGTCGGCGCACGCCAAAATAATGCGCGCCCGACGCGCCAGTGCCGCGGCCGATCGCGATCGGTGCGCCAGCGACTCCAGGCGTTGCCGCTCGTCCGTCGTCAAGATCAACGCAACCTTTGGGCGTCCCTTCCGCATGCTCGCCTCCTTGTAAGGGAGTACGAGCGGGTCGCGCTATTTGTTTCATCTTCTACGGTTACAGGACACTAGATACGCAGCAGCTTCTAGCCCGCAACGCCCAGCAGCATCCAAGAAAATCAGCCGCCGGCTATTGAAGAACGGGAATGCCGATGTCCCCGAGGCAGTCAAACGTCGGATCGTAGAAATGCGGGTCGCGCGTCGGATCTGAGGCGTCGCCTTCTGGGACGCAGATGACCATTCCTTGTCGGGCTCTCGTCAGTAGCACTCGGTACGTGTTGAGGAGATATTGGCGACGGTCGAGTTTGTTGACATTCGTCCAGCGCTTTCCAAGAAGCGAGTGGTACTGCCCGGCCGTCGCGCTGCGCGACGAATGATCCTGCAGCCTGTGATGGGTCAGAAGGGTCGTCGTGCGCAAGTCCTTGCAACAAAACGCCAGGACTCGCCTGTGACGGTGAAGCGCAGCGAGCTGTGCTCGGCGTCGCGACTCCAAGCACCCAACCAAGGTGCCGATGACCGTGCTCATGTCGAGGCACGGGATCGCGTTCGTGCAGGTAGCAAGTGAGCGCACGGATCGGATCCGAGTCGGGCGTCCTTCGCTGATCGGCGTCGCGCACTCCTTCGTGACAGTGGCGACGATGCGGGGCTCAGAATCCACGCGTTGCCCCACTCCGCGCCCAGCGCGGTCGATGTCCCCTTGTATTTCCAGACCTGGTTTCCTTGTCCCGGGGCTACCGCACGGGCTCGCGTCGGGGGCTAGCGACCGAGATACCGCGTCTCGGCACGCTAGCCCCGTCATGCGACCACTGCAGAGATCTGAACCGGCTGTCATCGAAGGGTAAGAACTCGGCGACGAGCTTTGCGAGCCATGCGATCGGCGACTATTCGTGCCGTGCGTTGTACAGGACCCCGCCAGGCTATTCGCCGCCGACGGACCCCACGAAGGCCGTCAGCCTCACCGGGCCGGGCACGCTCAGCGTCGCTCCAGCGGCGTTCTTCAGCACGAGGTTGCTCCCTGTCACGGTGGCCTGCCGAAGGTCAGGCGTCTGTGCGCGCCCACCCGGTGGTGACACCTCGATCGTGAGGGTGCCCGCGACGGCATGCCACGTTTCGGGCGCCGGCACGTCCGGATCCGGCGGATTCCCGACGTCGGTGCAAAACGCAAACCTCTGCTGTGGCGCGGCATAGACGAAGACATCGATCGACAACCCCGCTGACCCGCGCGCGAGGTCGACGATGGCGGGCTGCGACACCAGACCGTCGCCTCCGCCGCGGCGCACCACGAGCACCTCGGCCCGGTCTGACGACCAGCCGTACACCTCAAGGTTGCCGCAGCCGTCGGCGTCCACGTACGCCAGGGTGGGTCGGCGCCGCACGTCCAACCGCTTCGTCCAGTCCACGGCCTTCAGTGCCCTGTCGCGCGCCACTGACCGGTCGCGGACGGCCTGCCGCTCGGCTTCGGACGCGATCACCTGCGTCCTGGGATGCAGGCCGGTGAGCACCGCCCACTCGGTGCGTCCCTGCGGATTCACGCGCACGTCGACATAGTCGCGAGCGTTGAAGGCGTCGCGCGACGGAGGCGCATCACCGTCGGCGTCGGCGAGCGGGCCGAGGATCTCGAGGTGGATGATCTGATCGCGCACGATCTCGAAGAGCTGGCAGATCAAGTGCCACTGTTGGGCGGATCGGCCGGCCGGTTGCCAGGCGAACATCTGGACGAAGTGCCGGGGTTCCGATCCGGCCGGCCCCATGACGAGCTCGGTGTGCTGCAGCGGGAGAAATCGCGCACCGCGGTCAAAATACCCCATCGGCACGCGGTGCCGGCGCCCCTCATAGGTGACGGTTCCGGCCGCGAGCGTCCACTCGACAAAGTGCCCGGGACCGAGATCAAACGTGACCGGCTCGAATCCGTTGTCGAGTCCGATATTGGACAGGAGCTGGCACTCCTGGTTGAACTCGGGGCCATTCGAGAGGGCGGCGGTGCGCATCAGCCGCATGGCTTCTCGGCCGAGCGCGGTCTGGTCTTTGAACGCCGCACGCATGTAGAGCGCGCACGCCCGCAGCGGGTCCGCGGGCACCCCGCGGCCGGCATCGTAGAGTCCGGCCATGAAGAACGCGGCGACGGGATCGTCGGTGCGCCAGTCCTCGGCAAGAGGTTTCAGAATGTCGGTGGCGCGCTGGTCGTCGCCGCGCGCCAGCGCCACCACCCCGTCAGCGGTGCGAGTTTGTGCGCCCAGGCCACAGACCGTGCCGGCCAGAAGCGCCGCGACGAGGAGGCATCGGGGGCGCATCAGCGTGGCCCCTGCGGCGGGACAGCCACGGTACGCGACACGGGTCCGGCTGTGATCTGGTACTCGGCCGCGCCCGTCGCATTGACGCGCAGTCGAATCCACTGACTCACGTCATACGAGACGGGCCGCGTCGAACCCTCCACCAAGCCTTGGCTCGTCTCGGTGGCGATCTGCATCCACCGATCGCCGACGACTTCGCTGAGGACCCAGATCAGCGTCCACGAGGAGGGATTGGCCGGATTCACGGGCAACCAGCCGATCCATTGGAAAAAATCGCGCCGCGCGGCGACCGGACGCGTGACGTCGAGCGGGGTGTAGACGACTTTCAGCGCGGGTTGGGGCGGGAGCAGCATGTCCGTGCGCTGCGTCTGATCACCGAACGTCACGGAGACACTCTGGTCGGTGAACACGACCTGCTGCCCGGGTCTCAGCACGAAGGACTGCGGCGGTCCGCCCTGCCAGCCCTCGTCTGCGACGCACATCCCCGCCCCAGGGCCCAGTTCGTTGCGAATGGCGGCCGCGAGGGCCGCGGACTGGGCGGCGAAGGGACTGAACTGTCCCCCGGCGCGAGCAAAGAGACTGCACGCGCGAATGTAGTCTCCCGAGCCGCGGTTGGAGTCGTAGGCCAGCGCAAGAAAGAATTGCGCGACGGGATCCGGATGTGCCGCCTCATTGGCCAAGGGCCGTAGGATACGCACGGCGGCCTGGTCGTCGCCCTGCAGCATCGCCCGGATGCCGGCCTCGGTACTGGTGGCTGGCGTCGTCACCGCCTGCGCCACCAGGGTCAGCGCCCCGACCAGTCCCGCGCCTATGCCCATGGCTGTTGGACCAGTCCGAAGCAAGCCACGAGCCGAACCCGAGTTCGGCAAATCTCGGGGCGAACGCGGTGTCGCGGTCGGGTTCGCCGAGCACGTTCCTCGCCCCGGCGTTACAAAATCGAGCGGAGCCAGACGGTCGGTCGAGGGATGAGCGAGCTACGAGAACCCCCGTACATCACAGTTCTTCGACGTCGACAACGCGTCGCAGGAGTGAAGGTCAGCTGGCCGGCACGTTGCCGATGCGTCTCCGCAGTTCGTTACTCACCCACACGAACCACGCGTCGCTGGCCCCGCCAAACAGCTGTTCATTCGTCGGGCTGAGAGGCGCCCAGTACCGGCGTGAGTTGGTTTCGCGCCCCGTCTGAGGGCTCGCCGTGTCGCAGCAGGAGCAAGTACTCGGCGCCAACCCGATACTCCAGGGTATAGCAGTTCCCCCTGCGGCCTCCGGGTCGGATGAAGTCATACGGCACGGGCCGGTCATTGCGGTCATCACGATCCGCCAGTGAGCCATTGAACTCGATCACGGAGGACGACAGGGGGCCTTTGAGCACCTGCAGGATCGCAAACCGTACCTGAGTGGGGCTGCCCGCCATGACGCCGTCGCGACCAGGCGTGGACGAGAGGCCTTCGGCGCGCACCCAGGCAATGACGTCGGCGTCGCCAACCAGACGTTCGGCGGACGGCAGAGGTCCCACCACGCTACACGGCCACGCGGGCGCCGCGAGACCGACCATCGCGAACACCAGGAGTGAGCGCCTCATCAGGGTCTCCCTTCAGTCTGGCTATGGTTGCGCGGCCACTGCCGCCGCCACAAGTGCGACGACGATCACGATCGGCGCCGCGCACGCCGTCGCCCATACTCGCCGACCGCCTTTTCGAAGTAACCCACTGCCGACCGACGACCCGCCGTCGGTGAGTCGAGTGCCAAGGCTACAGCAGGCCTTCGATCACGCCAGCATCAACGCGCTGAAGAGGTCGATGCCGAGCGGCAGCGCAACTCACGGAACTGAGCACATCGGCTCAAGCGTTCTGACCCCTGCAGCCGAAGGTAACTCTTGGCTACAACCGAGAACCGAATCGCCAGTATGGTCGATCCGTTGAATCTTGCAGGCCCGGTGCTATGGTGATGCGATGCTGAAGGTCCTGGGTGTCGTCGTGGGCGTCCTCATACTTCCCGCGCTGGCGTTCGGTCAAGGAGGCCAAAGCGCCAGCGCCGCACCGAGAGGCGCCGAGCCACCCCCACAGCCCGCGAGCCTCGCTGCTCCTCCGCCGCTGACCCTCGCACCCACCAAGAAGTTTGATGCGACGTATCCAGATAAGGCGAAGCGTGCGGGCGTCCAGGGCGATGTCTGGCTCGACGTGATCGTTCTAGCGGACGGAACCGTCAAGCGCGTCATGATCGCCAAGTCGCTCGATACCGTGTTTGGCTTGGACCAAGCGGCGATCGCGGCTGTCAGACAATGGCGGTATCCGCCGTTGACCGACGCCCGAGCTACACGGCCTCCTTTACGGGTCGTGATCCCGTTTCGACTTCCCGGCGCGCCCGCGACGGTCTCGGTGGCGACGGTCGAGGAGTTTGGCAAGGATGCGTTTCATCCGGTCGGCCGTGATCCGCGCGTCGTTCTGCCCAAGCTCAAGCACGAAGTGACGCCGGTGTACACGACGGCTGGTCTCAGAGCGAAGATCGTGGGGAGCGTCGAGGTCGAGGCAGTTGTGCTGCCTGACGGCACGATCGGTCAAGTCCGAGTGGTCAAGTCTCTGGACCAGCCCACCGGATTGGATGATCAGGCGCTGGGTGCCGCGCGCGAGTGGATGTTCGAGCCCGGAACGCTCGACGGAAAGCCCGTGCCGATGATCGTGGCCATCGTGCTGAACTTCAGCCTCCGCTAGGTCGACCCACCGATGCTCACCGTTCCTAAGACGATGGCAATGACTTGGGCACACGCTCGTCTCTTGGTCGATATCTGGTCGATGAAGCTCTTTGTGTGGATGCTTGGGCGGAACGGCGAACTCCTCGATTCCCATCTGTTTTTCTTCGATCGCTACTCGGGTCTCGCTAACTACCACGGCGCGAAGGGACGGACGGCGAAAGCCGAGAGGCTTGTAGCCATTGCGGAAGAGCACTACTTGGCCGCGCCAGATGATGACCAACCGCCGGAGGCGGCCGTGATGGCGATGCCGGCGCCACGACCACCGGTGACAACCAACGCGATCAGCACGACGCGTGTGACGAGACCACCCGTCCGACGACTATCGGGCTTGACGCATGCACCTGCGCCGTAGCGTCATGGCTGGATAACGACACCGGGCTCGGTCGCCCCGACCGAATGGCCGGTTTTCAGCTGTTCACCCAAGAGCCGATGCTAATGAAGTAACCAGGAGCCGGGTAGTCGGGATCGGGCACCCCCTCAACATCTGCCACGACAGTGACGACGACGGCCCGACGATCTGCAGCGACCGCGTCAGCAGTGAGAATACAGCGGTTGGGCTGCCTTTCGGCTGTCGCTGCGCACGGTTCATGCGCGGTCGAAGTAGGCTCTGGACCACGGAGCTGTCAGCGCGTCGGCGCTCCGTGTGCGGCGTCAACTACTTTCGCCGGCGGCAAATCTCCTAAGGAACAACAGTCACCCGGAACAAGCCGGAGGCCGAGTGCCGCGCACTCCGGTGTGACGGCAGGCCGTGAACCGCTCACTGTGCGAACGATGATCGCTCAGCGCTTGGAGCGACCGGCGCGCGGAGGTCTTCTCGTCCACGTGTTCGCCGCTCCTTCTTCCCACGGAACCAATGCTCCGTCGTCGTGCAGTTCAAAGCGCCGTTCGGCGGGCGGATCCTTAATGAGATCCTCCACGGCAAGACACCAGATCTCGATGCGTTCGGGGAGCGGACGCGCCTGTCTAACGCGAGAGACCACGATGATCGCGGCCGGACCTTTACTGAACAGGAAATCCTCGTCGTGAGTCAGAAACAGCACGTCGGCATCGACGAGACGCTCACGGATGCGTGCATCCGGCGCACCTCGCCAACCGATGGTGATGACATGCGCGACATCGTGGCCGTCCTCCTTCAGCCGACGTTCGAGACCGAGCGGAAAGTTCTCGTCGAGGAAGACTCTCACGACGCCTGGCGGACAGCCGGCGGAAGGTGGGCTGCAACGTGCGCAGCGTAGCCGAGCGCGGCGCGGATCTGTTCGACGGAGAGCTCATATTCACTCGAGACCGTCTCAACGGTTTCACCGGCGGCGAACAAGCCAACCACGGTGGCGACGTCCATTCGCGTCCCCTTGATGCACGGCTTCCCGAAACGCACATCGGGATCGATCGAAATGCCGGGGAAAATCTCCATGGGTTTGCGGCTCCTGCGTCGATTCTATCGCCGTCGCCGGTGTTTCCACGAACAGGCGCTGTGCCGGTTCTTGTGCCGGTCCGTGGGGTTCTGAGCGTGATTTAGCGTGATGGTCCGTGAGACGATCGATGGTCCTTAACTCGCTGCAGCGGGGCACGATGCGGCGTTTTCGCCGCGTCGATCACTGGTCGGTCGAATCGGTCTCTTTTTCACTGTCAAAGCCCTTTTTCAGGGCCGCCTCGCGCTCGAGGGCGGCGTCATCACCCTTGGCGGACTGGTGTAGGAACGATTTACCCAGACTGCTGCATTCAGTAGCCAGCCGCTCGAGCATAGCGCTCCATGAGCTGCAGCAATACGTCGGCTGACGTTTCAGCGCCCGGAAGGTTACACGACTGCTCTCGGTATTTCCCATCCACCCCGGTCTTGATCCAAATCTCATCGCAGTCGGCACAGCCACGGACGACGTTACTGTGCTCGATCGGACACGCATTCTGATGCGCGAGCGTCGCGACCACTGTTGTCCAATCGCGTTGCTCCATGAGATCGATGGGCCTCACGCATACCCCGTCTCGACACACAATGTCTGCGCCCTGTGGCTCGCGACCTGTCGGGGACCGGCTCGTAGCCCAGAACACGAACAACTGCGCCCTCACCGCTCCGTCAATTCGAACCAGTCGCAGAAATGGAACAGGCGCAACGGCTGACCACGGTCGCTGCATCAGGCGAGCCTCAAACGTGTCCGGCGCTGCGGTCCGCATATCCGAGAGGCCGGCAGCTGCTTCGACTTGCGCGAACGTGATTTCCCATTGCGCCCGCTGTGGAATCTGTGCCCTCACCGCAGCGCTCAAAGCTGACGCCACAATCACGAATGATGCCGTTGCCCTCATCGAGATCCTCCTAACCAGATTGGCCCATGACCTGCTCTCCCCACCAGGCCTGGAAATGATCCTCTGAGAGACGTGCTGCGTCAGAGGCCCTCATATGGTCAGGTGTTGGTTCGCCGCACTGGCGTTCGCCACCGCAACGTCAGGCGGCAACGACACTGATTCGGCCAGTTTTTCGTGAGCGCGGCTTTCGGCGAATCACGATCTCGATGTCCTGGTCGAGGGCCGTCAATAAGTTCATCAAGCGTTCTACCGAAAAGCCCGCCAGCTTGTAGTTCCGGAGCGCCGATACCTTCGGCTGCGTGATTCCCAGCACCCTGGCAGCGTCCGCCTGCGACAGCTTCCGCCCTACAAGCACCTGATTCAGGGCGTGGGCCAGGCGAAGCTTGGCCTGTCGCTCGGCAGCATCAGGAAGCCCAAGGTCCGCGAACACGTTTCCGGTACCGCGAGTGACCGGTTCTCTTCGTTCAGCGTTTCGGCTTGCCATAGTGCTCCTCGTAATCCTTCTTCTCGAATCGAACGGTGTACACCGCGCGATAGGCGTTTCCGTCGTGCGGCTCGACGACCTCCAGCACGCCGGGACCGAGGCCTGTCCACGGTTTCGCGGCCGGAGCGGTCCCACCGAATTGCGCAATGCCCAGGGCGGGAAAGCTCAGGAAATCGCGCTTGGAGGACCGACCCAATGCTGCGGCTTCTCGTCCGCAGCCAGGACCCGTCGCACCACACGATTATCCCAGTTCTGGGATAGTCCAAGCAAGCGCTTCAAGGGCGGCATAGAATGCGGTAATATGCTTACAGATACAAATGAGTGTAAGCAAAACGACGCAACGTCGAGGCGCCACGGGCCAACTTCTCCGCCTTGCTGAGAAGCAGGCCATCCTGCGCTCCCGGGACGTAGCTCATCAGGGCATTCACACGAGCACGCTGAGCCGAATGGCGAGATCTGGCGCTCTTGAGAAGGTTGGCCCTGGCCGCTATCGGCTGCCGAAGAAGAGACGCAGTACAGAGCACCACGACCTGGCGGTTGCCTCCGCCGCCGTCCCGCGATCGGTGGTCTGCCTGATCTCAGCCCTCCGGTTCCACGACGTCGGAACGCAGCTTCCGGCTGAGGTCTGGATTGCCATTCCGCGTGGCGCGCGTGTGCCGCGCGTTTCGGTGCCGCCGCTTCGGGTACTCAACATCTCCCCGGCCGTGTTCGATCTCGGCATCGAGGAGCATCGAATCGAAGGCCAGACCGTTCGCATCTACAGCCTCGCTCGCTCTGTTGCTGATTGCTTTCGATTCAGGAACAAAGTCGGCCTTGATGTGGCCCTCGAAGCGCTGGCGGAAGCGTGGCGCAGTAAACGCCTCAGTCTGGATGAACTGAATCGAATCGCCAAGAAGCTTCGCGTCCAGCGTGTGATCCAGCCCTACCTCGAAACGGTCGTCATGTGAAGCGCGGCGGCCCCAAGAACATCGTCGTTTCCGTACAGGCGCGACTCGTTGATCGGAGCCGCGAACTCGGCGTCGAGCACCAGCTGACGCTCGCTCGCTTCGGCGGTGAGCGCCTGCTGTATCGCCTGTCGAAGTCCGAGTTCGCAGACCGGTTCATTCTCAAAGGTGCGGCTCTGCTGGTGATGTGGCTCGGCGAGGCGATTCGACCGACGAAGGACGTCGATCTGCTCGGTATAGGTGACACGTCCGCCGAAGCCCTCAAGCGCGTGTTCGTGCAGCTGTGCGCGATTGAGTCACCGGACGACGGCCTGACGTTCCTGCCGGATAGCGTTCACGTCGAAGCGATCCGCGAGGACCAGGAGTACGGCGGCATGCGCGTCAAGCTCATGGCCATGCTCGGCAACGCTCGGATTCCGCTGCAGGTCGATGTGGGCGCCGGGGACGCCGTCGTGCCACCACCGGAAATCCTGGACTATCCAGGCCTCCTCGACCTGCCGCGCGCCCGACTGCATGCCTATCGGCCAGAGACCGCAATTGCCGAGAAGACCGAGGCGATGGTCCGACTGGCTCTGGCAAACAGCCGGATGAAAGATTTTTTCGATATCCATCGGCTGGCCCACACCCGAACGTTCGACGGCGAGACGATGCGGCTGGCGGTCGCGGCGACGTTTACGCGCAGAGGTATCGAGATCCCGGGCGATCGTCCCCTCGCGCTGACCAGCGAGTTCGCCGACGACGCTCAAAAGAAGGTCCAATGGGCAGCATTCGTGCGACGGGCACGACGGTCCGAGCTTGCCGACCTGTCCGCGATCATCGCGACGCTCGATCGTTTTCTCTGGCCAGTGCTTCAAGCTGCCGCTCGAAGTGAACCATGGCCGCGCACATGGTCGAACGGCGGCCCGTGGAAACAAACGTAGGGTCTATTGTCGCCAGCAGCGACGGTACGCATCCAGCATCCATTCCTCGACCCGCGGTTCCGCGGGCGCTTCGGGCAGAGCACTTGTCGTCTCGAGCTCGGTCAGCTCACCCTCGAGCTCTCCGGCTCGCGTGAGGCATTCCTGTTCGCTAATCTTCCCGCGGCGCACGTCGAGCAGATACGACCGCTCAGGCTCTCGCATCGGGAGGCTTAGACGTCCGGTCGTCAGCAACTCCACGCCTTGGAATCCAAGACGCAGCATGTGCATCGCGTACTTCGTGTCGAAGCCGTACATCTCCTCCAGCTCTGGCCGGTGAATGCGTCTCT
Organism: uncultured Acidobacteriota bacterium; assembly: GCA_963836665.1. GTDB lineage: Bacteria > Acidobacteriota > Vicinamibacteria > Vicinamibacterales > 2-12-FULL-66-21 > JAICSD01. Next base: position 360,707 of record CAWIKL010000001.1, read on the forward strand.
GTCCGCGCTCCCCCGTCAGCCGCTCCTTCTGCGCTTGGAGGTATCCGAGATACGGACCTTGAACTCGGCGCGAGATGATTTGCGGCGCAAGGCGACGCAGCTCGCGACCGAGCGAGTCGCAATGCACAAGCTGATCGTCCGGTGTGAACAGCAGGAGCAGGATCGTCGGGTTGCCCTTGAGCGCCAGACGCATCCACTTTCGCAGGCTGTAGATCGTCAGATCCAGATCGCCGGCAATGCTTCGTGCATTCTGGCGTCCCTCGCGTTCGGCGGCAGAACGGTAGATGAATTGCTCGAACGGCGCCCACAGCGCCATCGCTTCCTCGAGAGGCTCGACGCAGATGCCCATCTCGTCGCGGTCCTCGATGCCGTCGTTCACATTGAGGCCGTGTACCTGTCGACCCAACGAGACCGCGGAGTATCGTGCAACGCTCAGCTGTTTCGCGATTCATCTGTCACGTCTCCGCAGAGGATTTCGCGGAGTCGTTAGTCAAGTCCTGAAGGAGCTCATCGGGGCTCATCCGATGGGCGAACGGACCCTCGATGCCGTTTAGCGCGTCGTCTCACCGAGAGCGTATCGTTCCAAAACAGCATAACGTCAGCATAACGTTCAGCGCCCAAAAACCCAGTTTCACACCGGATCACAACCGACCATCGAGGACGCGAATTCTCTAAGAATTTCTAGCATTTTGGGGTGATCGCGGCCGGCGGATCGCGAACAGACCAATAAAAACGGCCCTCCACCGACCATGACGGTCAATTGAGGGCCGTATTTATTGATCAAAAGTGGTCGGGGCGAGAGGATTCGAACCTCCGACCCCTCGGTCCCGAACCGAGTGCTCTACCAGGCTGAGCCACGCCCCGACAAGCGTGAAAGGTTATTGTACTTCAACGAACGGCGATTGGCCATCCTCAATCGAGTCTGGATCAAAACGCGCAGGGATGGATGGATCCTTCGTGTCGGATCGGCGCGTCTCAGGATCAACGGGGAGATACGTTCCACTCCGGCCACGCGTTCGAATGGGAGACGTCATGAAAAGACTCACGCTTGGGATCACCGTCCTCGCGGCGACGCTCGGCTGCGGCGTGATGGGGGCCGCCCGCTTCCCTGACCCGGCGTTCGACCCTAGGCCAGAAAAAACCGCTCCGCAGACCGCCGTGCTGGCCGGCGGCTGCTTCTGGGGTGTCGAAGCGGTCTTCGAACGGCTCGCCGGGGTGAGTGAGGTCGTCTCGGGCTTCGCCGGTGGCAGCCGGACGACGGCGCACTATGAAGTGGTGAGCACGGGCACGACCGGCCACGCCGAGTCGGTGCAGATCACCTACGATCCGGCGAAGATCTCGTACGGACAGCTCTTGAAAGTGTTCTTCGCGGTCGCTCACGATCCCACGGAGCTCAACCGGCAGGGGCCCGATGAGGGGACGCAGTATCGATCGGCGATTTTCTACGCCACGCCCGATCAGAAGGCGGTCGCCGATGCGTACGTCCGCCAGCTCGCCGGCGCGAAGATCTTTCGGAGCGCGATTGTCACGCAAGTCGTTCCCCTCGAGGGGTTTTACGCTGCCGAGGCGTATCACCAGCATTTCCTCGAGCAGCATCCCGACTATCCCTACATCGTCTACAACGATCTGCCGAAGCTGGAGCACCTGAAGAAAGAGTTCCCGGAGATGTTGCGCCGCTGATGAGGACTAGGCCGGGAGGTCGCGCGAGACCTTATCGAGAGCGAGTGTCGCCAACGACGCGAACGCTGTGTGGTCCGTCATGTCCGGCTGCAACGGCGTGACCGAGATGTAGCCTTCGCGCACGGCCTGGAAATCGGAGCGGTCGTGCGGCTCCCACGCGTTCTCCCCTTCTTCGATCCAGTAGTAGGGCCGGCCGCGCGGATCGACGCGCTCGTCGACCGTGGTCACGTGGTTGCGCCGCGCCTGCACGGTCAGCCGGAATCCTCTAGGAGTGCCGCCGGGGACGTTGATGCTGAGAAACGTCTGGGGGGCGATGACCCCGTCGCGCAGGACCATCGCCGCTATCCTGGCGGCCGCCGCGGACGAGTGGCTGAAGTCGTAAGTGCCCTGCGTCCGCTCCTGCGAAACAGCGATGCTCGGCACGCCGAGAAGCGCCCCCTCCAACGCGCCCGACACCGTGCCGGAGTAGGTCACGTCGTCGCCGAGGTTATACCCCTTGTTGATGCCTGAGACGATCAGGTGCGGCGGCACGGCGTAAAGCTTGGTGAGGGCGATGTTGACGCAGTCAGTCGGCGTTCCATCGACTTCGTAGACGCGGTCGCGGAGCTGCTCCATCCGCAGCGGCCGGCGCAACGTTAGCGCGTGGCCGATGGCACTGGCCTCGACGTGCGGCGCGACGACGAGCACGTCGCCGAGCGCGCGCATCGCGTCGGCAAGCGCGTGAATGCCGTCGGAGTGGACACCGTCATCGTTGGTGACGAGAATCTGGAACATCAGAAAACGCCAAGTATAGCAGCAGCGTTGCGACGCGAGCTGGCGTTCCACGGTACCGACCCGCCGCCGAGCTCGACGGCGATGGCGCGTACAATGAACCGGCAATGCAGCCCTTCGACGCCGTGCTCCTTGTCGCATTTGGCGGGCCCCAGGGACCCGACGACGTGCGCCCGTTTCTCGAGAACGTCCTGCGCGGACGCCGCGTCAGTCCGGAACGGATCGAAGAGGTCGCGCACCACTACGCGTTGTTCGGCGGCGTGTCGCCGTTGACCGAGCTGACGATGAAACAGGCGGCGGCGCTGGAAGCAGCGTTGCTCGCGCGCGGTGTGCCGCTGCCCGTCCACGTCGGCATGCGCAACTGGCATCCGCTCCTCACCGACACCATGACACGGATGGCCGGGAGCGGCATACGACGCGCGATCGGCGTGCTGGCGGCGGCGCAGCGGAGCTACTCCGGCTGCCTGCAATACAGGGAGAACGTCCGCGATGCGCGCATCGGTGTCGCGGCGCGCGGGGAGCGCCCGCTCGACGTCGTCTACGTCGGCGACTGGCACGAGCACCCAGGGTTCATCGAGGCGAACGCCGACAACATCCGCCAAGCCGCGGCGCGGCTGCCCGAGGACGTGCGCGACAGCGCCCGGCTCATTTTCACCGCACACAGCATACCCGCGGCGATGGCGGCGACCTACCCTTACGAAGCCAACCTGCTGGCTTCTGCAAAGCGGATCGCGCTGGCCTCGGGACGCACCGACTGGGAACTCGTCTTCCAGAGCCGCAGCGGACGGCCCGGCGACGCATGGCTCGAGCCGGACATCGGCGATTACCTGCGTCTTGCGCCGATCAAGTCGGCAATCCTCTGCCCCGTCGGCTTTCTGTGTGACCACGTCGAGGTGCTCTACGATCTCGACGTCGAAGCGGCGGCCGTCTGCCGGGAACTCGGCGTCGCGATGGCACGTGCGGACGCGGTGAACGCGCATCCGCGCTTCATCGAGGCGCTGACGGACGCAGTCCTCGAAACCTACGACCTCTACGATCGGGGAACGCCGCTACCGCTGTCCCTGGCGTAAGACCGGAGTCCGCCGAAAGTGCAGGCGCCCGTGAAGGCACGGGGCGGGATTGGACTGGACGCTCCTGGTAAGGAGGCGAATTGTTAAAGTCGTAAAAGTTTCGTCCGTTCAACCAGATCCGGCCGCGCCTCGTCCAAAATGGCACCATGCTTCGACCGCCGCTCACTCTGTCTCTGTGCGCTTGCCTCCTGACTGCGGCTGCCGCCGACGGCGGTATTCCCCAGGAGGTCCAGCAGCAAACCATCCGAATCAGCACGAGCGGCAGCGACACCGGACCCATGTCGTTTCTGCCACCGGGCCGCGAACCGAAGAAGGGCACGGGGGGGCTTAAGGGCCGCGTGCTGGCGGCCGATTCCGGATCGGTGCTGCGGCGCGCGCAGGTGCGCATCAGCAGTCCGGACATCGGATCCAAGACGACACTGACCGACGCGCAGGGCCGCTTTGAATTCAAGGAACTCCCGGCCGGGCGCTTCAGCGTCTCGGTAACGAAGTCCGGCTACGTGACGATGCAATACGGGCAGAACCGTCCATTCGAGCCTGGGCGTCCGATCGAGCTGGCCGACGGCCAGTCCATCGACAAAGTCGACATGGCGCTGCCGCGCGGCAGCGTGCTGGCCGGCCGCGTCGTCGACGAGTTCGGCGAGGCAGTGGCCGACGCTGACGTCACCGCGATGCGGCTTCAGTACCAAAACGGCCGACGCCGCATGGTGCCGGCGGGCCGCAACGCCTCGACGAACGATCTGGGCCAGTTCCGTCTTTACGGGCTGCCGCCGGGTGAGTACTTCGTCTCGGCGACGCTGCGCAACATGAGCACGGTGCTCGACATGGTCGGCGTCAACGCGGCGGCGGGCGGTACGAATCAGAACGCTGGCTACGCCTCGACCTACTATCCATCGACACCGACTCCAGGCGAGGCGCAGCGAGTGGCCGTGGCGGTCGGCCAGGAGCTGTCGAGCGTCGACATCCAACTGCAGCCGGTGAAGCTGGCGCGGGTCAGCGGCATGGCGATGGGTTCGGACGGCAAGCCGATGGGGGGCGCCATCGTGATGCTGATCCCGTCGATGAAGGACTCGATGATGTTCGGCCCCGGCGGCACCGCACGCACGGACAAGGACGGCAATTTCACGCTGAACGGCGTGACCCCCGGGGACTACTCGCTCCAGATCCAGTCGACCGGCGGCGTGTTCCAGACCAGCGCGGGGGGCAACTTGATGGCGTTTGCGTTTGCGACGAGCGCCGACGGCCCGCCAGCGACAGCGGCGGCCCCGCCGCAGCGCGAGTTCGCGATGACGAATCTCAGCGTTGCCGGTGAAGACGTCACCGGCCTCGTCCTGACCGGGACGCGTGGCGCGAGGGCCTCCGGCATGATCACGTTCGAAGGCGGCGCCAAGCCCGACGGCATTGCCAGCATGCGCGTAACCTCCCTGGCGACGGATGCTGACGCCGGCCCGACCCCGTCACTTGGCTTCGGCGCGGTCAGGGACACCGGCGCGTTCGAGATCGAGAGCCTCGTCGGCGGGCACACGTTCCGCGTCGCCAACCTGCCGCGCGGCTGGGTCCTCATGCGCGTGATGGTGAACGGCGAGGACGTGACGGATCGCGGCGTGGAGTTCAAGGCGGGTGAAGACGTCAATGGCATCGACGTCGAGCTGACCAGCAAGACGACGTCGATGGCCGGTACGGTCAGCGCGCCGGATGGCCAGCCGCAGAAGGACTACACCGTTGTCGTCTTTCCGGTCGACGAACAGAAGTGGGCGTTCGTCCAGAATCGCTGGACCGCGTCGGCGCGCCCGAACCAGGACGGACAGTTCAAGCTGGCCAACCTGCCGCCCGGGGACTACTACGCCGCTGCTGTCGAGTATGTGGCACAGGGCGACTGGCAGGACCCGGAATGGCTCGCCCGCGCCGCCAAGTCCGCGACCCGGTTCACGCTGGCCGAAGGGGCGACAAAGACTCTCGAGTTGAAGCTGTCGGGCTCGTAGCGGGAACTGCGGCGGCCCCCCTCGTCGGGAAAGCGCCCGGTTCACGATCGCAGAAGTTCATCCGCCTCGTCATCGGCGTCAGATGCAGGGCCCTGGCGCCGCGCGTAGAGGTAAGACACCGCGAATATCGCGGCGATCAATCCGAATGAGATCCACTTGTTGATCTCAAAGGCAATCCAGCCGATCGCGTGGAAGTACTCGATGAGCAGCTTGGCACCGACCCAGGCAATGATGACGAACGCGCCGTCGACGATGGCCGGGTAGCGGCGCACCAGCGAGAGCAACTGCGCAATGACGACGCGGATAGCGATGATGCCGAGCAGCCCGCCGGCGAGGACCACCCACAGCTTCTTGGACATCGCCACCGCGACGAGGATCGAATCGACGGAAAAGGCGATGTTGACGAGCTCCACCTTCACGACCGTCGCCCACAACGCGGAGAGTCCGAGCCACGGCCGTGCCGGCTGGATGCGCTGCCGCGCGTCTGCTCCACCGCCGCGGAAGAAGTGCTGCCACGACAGATACAGCAGGTACAGGCCGCCAGCGAGCTGGACGAATCCGATGCGGATCAGGTAGGTCGCGAGCACCGTCGCTGCGATACGGAACGCGAACGCGCCGACGAGGCCGTAGCGCAACGCCTTCTTCTGATCCTGGCGCGGCAGGCCGAGGATCATCATCGCCAGCACGAGCGCGTTGTCCGCGCTCAGCAGTCCTTCCAGGATCACCAGCAGGCCGATGTTGATGAAATCCGAGAATTGGACGTCCATGCGCCGGCGGCCTTACTCTATCAAGAGTGGAATTCAAGGATTACTACGCCACGCTCGGCGTGGCCAAGACGGCAACCGACAAGGAACTCAAGGCGGCCTACCGGAAGCTGGCGCGGAAGCACCATCCCGACGTCAATCCTGGCGACAAGAGCGCAGAATCGCGCTTCAAGGAGATCAACGAGGCCTACGAGGTCCTCGGCGACCCGGAGAAGCGGCGCAAGTACGACGAGCTCGGCGCGAACTGGCGCATGTACGAACAGGCGCAGCAGAAGGGACAGCCTTTCCCCGGCGGCTCGCCGTTCGGGGGTTTCGGCGGTGGCGGTGGCGGCGGCGAGGGAGGCGCTTGGACCATCAACATGGGCGGCCCGGGCGGCTACCGGACGATGTCCGAAGACGAGATGCACGACATGTTCGGGACGGACGATCCGTTCTCGAGCTTCTTCCACACGTTCTTCGGCGGCGCCGGTGCGGGCGGCGCGGAGGGTCGCGCGCGCGGCCGAGCCCCTCGGCCGGCGAAGGGACGCGACATTGAGTCTGAAGCCGAACTGACGCTCGAGGAGGCCTACCACGGCGCGATGCGGCGGGTCTCGATCACACTCGGCGGCCAGGCGCGCAGCATCGACGTCCGCATCCCCGCCGGCGTCAAGGACGGTTCGCGGGTGCGTGCGTCCGGCGAGGGAGAGGCCGGCAGTGGTGGCGCCGCGTCGGGTGATCTCTTCCTGCGCGTGCACATCAAGCCGCACCCGGTCTTCGAACGTAAGGGGGACGATTTGTACGTCAAGGTCCCGATCGCGGTCACGACCGCGATCCTCGGCGGCGAGGCGCAGGTCCCGACGATCAGCGGCTCGATCCGTTTGAAGGTGCCGGAGACGACCCAGCCGGGGCAGATTTTTCGTCTCAAGGGACACGGCATGCCAGTTGTAGGCAAGGCGGACATCAAGGGGGACTTGTACGCGACCGCCGACATCCAGTTGCCTCGCTCACTGACCAAGGATCAGCGCGCGCTGTGGGAACAGATCAGACGGAGCGAAAGTCATAACCAATAGGTCCTGCCGTCAGGCCGGACCCAGTGGACGGGTCATGAATCTGCAGAAATACACCGAAAAAGCCCAGGAAGCGATGGTCGCCGCCCAGCAGCTGGCTGACCGAGAGGGACATCCTGACGTCACGCCCGAGCACCTGCTGCTCACGCTCGTCGAGCAGCAAGGGGGCATCGTGCCTGAGATCCTGCGCAAGCTCAACGCCGATCCGGCGCGCGTGGCCGCCGACGTCCGCGCGGAACTGGCGAAGCACCCGAGCGCACATGGCGGATCGCAGCCTGGCCTGTCCGCGCGGCTGCGGCAGGTCACTGGCGCGGCCGAGGCGGAAGCTGAACGGCTGAAGGACGACTACGTCAGCACCGAGCACCTGCTACTGGCGCTTGCCGGCGAGACCGGCCGGACGGCGGCCGGCGCGCGCGTGCTGCAGAAATACGGTGCTGGCAGAGACGCGGTCCTGCAGGCGCTCACCTCCGTGCGCGGGAGCCAGCGTGTGACCTCGCAGAATCCGGAGAGCACGTATCAGTCGCTCGAAAAGTACGGCCGCGATCTGACCGAGCTCGCCAAGAAGGGCAAGCTCGATCCCGTGATCGGCCGCGATGACGAGATTCGGCGCGTCATCCAGGTGCTGTCGCGCCGTACGAAGAACAACCCGGTGCTGATCGGCGAGCCGGGCGTCGGTAAAACGGCGGTGGTCGAAGGACTGGCGCAGCGGATCGCCCGCGAGGACGTGCCGGAGGGACTGAAGAACAAGAAGGTCGTCGCCCTCGACATGGGGGCGCTGGTCGCCGGCGCCAAGTATCGCGGCGAGTTCGAAGAGCGGCTCAAGGCGGTCCTCAAGGAAGTGGCCGACGCGCAGGGACAGGTGATCCTGTTCATCGACGAACTGCACACGGTCGTCGGCGCCGGCGCCGCCGAGGGGGCGATGGACGCGGCCAACATGCTCAAGCCGATGCTGGCGCGCGGCGAGCTGCACACGATTGGGGCGACGACGCTCGACGAATACCGCAAGTACATCGAGAAGGACGCGGCGCTCGAGCGCCGCTTTCAACCTGTCATGGTCGGCGAGCCGACCGTCGAAGACACGATCAGCATCCTGCGCGGCCTGCGCGAGCGTTACGAGATCCATCACGGCGTCACCTTCAAGGACTCGGCCCTGGTCGCCGCGGCGGTTCTCTCGCACCGCTACATCACCGACCGTTTCCTGCCCGACAAGGCGATCGATCTGATCGACGAAGCGGCGTCGCGGTTGCGCATGGAAATCGACTCGATGCCGGCCGAGCTCGACGAGGTCAAGCGCCGGATCATGCAACTCGAGATCGAGCGCGAGGCGCTGCGCAAGGAGAAGGACGCCGGATCGATCGAACGCCTGGGCAAGCTGGAAAAGGAGTTGGCCAACCTGAAGGAAGAGGAAACTCAGCTCGCTGCGCACTGGCAGCAGGAGAAAGAGGCAATCCAGGCGTCGCGCAAGCTGAAGGAGGAGCTCGACCAGGTGCGCAACGACCTGCAGCGGCTGCAACAGGCCGGCGACTACGCCAAGGCCTCGGAGATCCAGTACGGCCGCATCCCCGAGATCGAGCGCAAGATCAAAGACGCTGAGAATCGCCTCACTGAGCTGCAGAAGAACCAGCGGATGCTGAAGGAAGAGGTCGACGAAGAGGACATCGCCGAAGTGGTCGGCCGCTGGACCGGCATCCCGGTCAGCCGCCTGATGGAAGGCGAAGTCCAGAAGTTGATTCGCATGGAGGAGCGCCTGCACCTGCGCGTCGTCGGACAGACAGAGGCGATCACGGCGGTCGCCAACGCCATTCGCCGCGCTCGCGCCGGGCTGCAGGACCCGAACCGTCCACTGGGCAGCTTTATTTTCCTGGGTCCGACGGGCGTGGGCAAGACCGAGCTCGCCCGCGCCCTCGCCGAGTTCATGTTCGACGATGAGCAGTCGATGATCCGGATCGACATGTCGGAGTATCAGGAGAGGCACACGGTGTCGCGCCTGATCGGCGCGCCGCCGGGGTACGTCGGCTACGAGGAGTCCGGCCAGCTCACCGAAGCCGTCCGCCGCCGGCCCTACTCCGTCGTGCTGTTCGACGAGATCGAAAAGGCCCATCCCGAGGTGCTGAACGTGATGCTGCAATTGCTCGATGACGGGCGGCTGACTGACGGCAAGGGGCGGACGGTCGACTTCAAGAACACCGTCGTGATCATGACGTCGAACATCGGCTCCCCCTTCATCGCCGAGACGGCGATCAAAGGGGAGCCAATGACCGAAGGGGTCAAGCGCGAAGTCATGGACGCGCTGCGCGGGCACTTCCGCCCGGAATTCATCAACCGGGTCGACGACATCATCATCTTCCATCCGCTGACGCGGGAGCAGATGCGGACGATCATCGATATCCAGCTGCGCGGGCTGGTGAAGCGTCTCGAGGATCGCAAGATCCACGTCGAGCTCGGCGACCGGGCCAAGGATCTGCTGATCGAGGAAGGCTACGATCCGACGTATGGCGCCCGGCCGCTGAAGCGAACGATCCAGCGCCGTATTCTCGACCCGCTGGCGATCAAGGTGCTGGAAGGAGAGTTCCGCGAGGGAGACACCGTCCGGATCGAGGGCCGGGGCGGCGAACTGACGTTTACCAAGGCGCAGCCCGCCGTCGTCCACTAAGATTATCTAGCTGATGGCTGAATCGCCCCGTCCCCAGAACCGCCGCGGCGGAGAGCGCCGCACCGGCCCGCGCTCGGCGCCGGGCGGCATCGTTTGGTATGTGCTTGGTTTTCTGCTGCTGCTGGCGCTGGCCCAGGTGTTCTTCCAGATCCAGAACGGTGAAACGATTCCTTATTCCGACTTCAAGGTCCTGGTCCGCGAGAACAAGATTCAGGAGGTTTTTCTCTCCGACGACCGCCTGCACGGGACGCTGAAGCCGGTCGGCAACGAGAAGACCGGCAAGCCGTTCAGCGCTGTGCGCGTAACCGACGCCAAGCTGCCGGACGACCTCGAGGAGCACGGCGTCAAGTACACCGGTGAGGTGGCCAGCCGCTGGGTGTCGGACGTGCTCGGCTGGGTCGTGCCGCTGCTGTTCATTGTCGGCCTGTGGACGTTCTTCCTGCGGCGCATGGGCGGCGCGGAAGGCGGCGTGATGTCGTTCGCGCGCAGCAAAGCCAAGATCTACGCCGATGACGACGTGAAGGTGAGCTTCGGCGACGTGGCCGGCGTGGACGAAGCCGAAGAGGAACTCAAGGAGATCGTCGAGTTCCTCAAGACGCCGAAGAAGTACACCAGCATTGGAGGCAGGATTCCCAAGGGGGTGCTCCTGGTCGGACCGCCTGGCACCGGCAAGACGCTGCTGGCGCGCGCCGTTGCCGGCGAAGCGAAGGTGCCCTTCTTCAGCCTCAGCGGCTCCGAGTTCGTCGAGATGTTCGTCGGCGTCGGTGCGGCGCGCGTGCGCGATTCTGTTCTCGCAGGCCGAAGCCAAGGCGCCGTGCATCGTCTTCATCGACGAGCTCGACGCGCTCGGCAAGGTCCGCGTCCAGTCGCCGATGGGCTCGCACGAGGAGCGCGAGCAGACGCTGAACCAGCTACTCGCGGAGATGGACGGCTTCGACGGGCGCAAGGGGATCATCATCATGGGGGCGACCAACCGTCCCGAGGTGCTCGATCCGGCGCTGCTCCGACCGGGCCGCTTCGACCGGCAGGTGCTGGTCGACAAGCCCGACGTGCGCGGCCGCGAAGACATCCTTCGGATCCATGTCCGCACGGTGAAGATCGCGGCCAACGTCGATCTGAAGATCGTCGCGGCACGGACGGCCGGTTTCGCCGGTGCCGATCTCGCCAACCTGGTCAACGAGGCGGCGCTGCTCGCCGCGAGGCGCGACAAGCCCGCGGTCGAGATGAAGGACCTGGACGAAGCAATCGATCGGATCATCGCCGGCCTCGAGAAGAAGCGGGCGATGAGCGACAAGGAGCGCCGGATCGTGGCCTACCACGAGTCGGGACACGCCATCGTCGCCAGCATCCTGCCCAACCTCGATCCGGTGCACAAGATCTCGATTATCGGCCGCGGCTTCGGCGCGCTCGGCTACACGATGCAGGTGCCGCTCGAGGATCGCTACCTGATGAGCCGCTCCGACCTGAAGTCGCAGCTGGCGGTGCTGCTCGGCGGCCGCAGCGCCGAAGAGATCGCGTTTGCCGAAATCTCCACCGGCGCCGCCAACGACCTGCAGCGGGCCACCGATATCGCCCGCGCCATGGTCACCGAGTACGGCATGAGCGACGCGCTCGGGGCGGTCAACTACGACGGTCACCGTGGCGCGAAGTTCCTCGACACGCCGTTCATGAGCGACCGCGGACCGCATTCCGAGGACACGGCGAAGAAAATCGACGCCGAGGTCATGCTGATCATCACCGGCGCGCACAACGAGGCACGCCGCGTCCTGCGCGAACGCCGCGACATTCTCGACGAGCTGTCACGCCGGCTGCTCGAGAAGGAGGTCGTCGAAGGAGACGAACTGCGCGCCCTCCTCGGTCCGACGCCGCCCAAGGAACCCGACACCGTTCCGCCGACCCCACCAGTTTGAATCCTTGATCGGTGATCGCTGATCCTTCATCCAGAATCCCGCATCGTCATTCCCGGATCGCGACGGATTCGTCGGTCCACAGCGTATTCATCACGTAGATGAGTACGCCGCCGCTGACGACGAACAGCGCGGCGAGCCCGGCGGCCTGCGGCATCCGGCCGTAGAGGAACTCCCCCGTCGAGAACAGTGCCGACCAGATCGTCAGGCACCCGGCGATCCAGCCGGCGGTGGCGCGGCCGAGATGATCGGAGTGCGCGGCGGCTTCCGCCTCGGAGACGCCGGCGGCGATGCGGATGGGGGTCCAGCCCGGGCCGGCCGGGTAGACCGTGCGGTAGAACTCGATCAGGCGAGCGCGGCTGGTCTGGGCGCCGGCGAACGCCGCAATCAGCCAGGCGACGGTCGTGAACGCCACCGAATAAATGACGCTGTCGGCGAACGGCAGCGGGTGGCCAGCCTTGCGCATCAGGAAGAATGCCACGGAGATCGAAAACGAGCTGACCATCGCCACGACCTCACACCACGCGTTGATGCGCCACCAGTACCAACGCAGGATGTAGAGCAGGCCCGTGCCCGCGCCGATCGAGATCAGCACCTCGAAGGCGTCCTGGGCCGACTCCAGTAGGCGGCTCAGAAACGCCGCGACAACGTAAAGGACGACGGTGCAGAGGCGACCGACGGTGACGTAGTGCTTTTCGTCGCCGTCGGGACGCAGAAAGCGGCGATAAAGATCATGCACCAGATATGACGATCCCCAGTTGAGGTGCGTCAGAATCGTCGACGAGTTGGCGGCGATGAGCCCCCCGACCATCAGGCCGACGAAGCCGGCCGGAAGGAACATCAACATCGCGGAGAACGCGCTGTCGTGGCCGATAAGCGTCGGATCGGCGGCGGGAAACGCCGCCTGGATGTCCTTCAGCTCGGGAAAGACCAGGATCGAGCACAACGCGGTGATGATCCACGGCCAGGGGCGGATGACGTAGTGGGCAAGATTGAAGAACAACGTTCCTGCCAGCGCGTCCTTCTCTGAACGCGAGGCGAGCATCCGCTGGGCGATGTAGCTGCCGCCGCCCGGCTCCGAGCCCGGATACCAGTTGGCCCACCACCCGATCGCGATCGGGACGATGAACACCATCAACGCCAGTTGCCGGTCGGCGAAGTTCGGCAGCAGCGCGAGGTATGGCTGGCCCGTGCCGTCGATGACCGACGCGACGGGCTGAGCCCCGTGCATGACGACCTGTCGGCTGCCGAGCACCCCGACCAGTTGATGCAGGCCAGTGATGGCGCTGTCGCCGAGGCCCGCGTGGCGCGCCACTTCCTTCAACGAGAAGTAGGCTGCGGCGACCACAGCGGTCATCTTGATGAAGAACTGGACCATGTCGATGACGAGCACGCCCCATAGCCCCGAGTGGGCGGCGAAGACGACGTTGAGGACGCCGCAGATGACGATGGTCTGCCACGGCGGCAGGCCGAAGAGGATATTGGCGATCTTGCACGCCGCCAGCGTGACCATCGCCATAATGAAGCAGTTGAAGAATAGGCCGAGGTAGACAGCGCGGAAGCCGCGCACGACCGATGCCGCCGCGCCCGAGTAGCGCAACTCGTAGAACTCGAGGTCGGTCATCACGCCCAAGCGGCGCCACAGGCGCGCGAAGAAGAAGACGGTGGCCACGCCGCTGAGGACGAACGCCCACCACTGCCAGTTGCCGGCCACCCCGTACTGCCGCACCTGCTGCGTCACCCAGTTCGGCGTATCGCTGCTGAACGTCGTCGCAACCATCGACAGGCCGGCCAGCCACCACGGTACCGATCGACCGGAGGCAAAGAACTCCGACGTGTTCGTCCCGGCCAGTTTTCCGAAGAAGAGCGCCGGGAAAAAGCAGACGACGAGGATGACGATCGCGATCACCCAGTCCACCGTGTGCAGATGCATGCGCGCCGATGATACATCGCTGGGTTACGATGGGCAGCGACGATGGCGACTCCTCCTTCGCCACGCGTGCGCATCGTGCTCGCGACGCGAGCACTGGTGTCGTTCGCGTCGGCGACACGCGCGGCGGCCTTGGCGATCCCGGATCTCGGGTTCGCGGCGTTCTACGTGGCATCGGTCGCGATCGTCGGTGCTGGCTCGGCGGCGCCCTGGTTCGTACTTGCGGCGGTCGGCGTCGGGCTTCTGTGCCGGGCGATCGACGTCGAGAGCTGGGCCCTCCTCGTCCCAGGGGGCGTGGCCGGTCGCGTGGAGCGCGCTTTCGGGCCCCGTGCGTCTCTGGCGGCGGCGGCCGCGGTTCTGATCGAGCGGCTGCTGGCCGCGGCGCTTGCCTGCGAGGTCTTCGGGCATTACGCCGGCACCGCGGCGTTCGCCGTCTCGGGGGTGCGCCGGTTCGTCCGCCAGGCGACCATTGCCGACGTCGCGACGGCGGCCGCGCTGCTGCTCCTCGGCTATCTCTGGATCCGCGCCCGCACCGGGCACCTGCTCGGGGTCCGCGAACGCGTGCGCCACATCTGGGTCTCTTCCGGCGTGCTCATCGGCCTGGTCGCTGGCGTCTGGATCACCGGACTGGCGCACCTCGGCTGGCCGGGGATCGTGCTTCCGGCGGCGCCCGGGGAACTTCGCCTGGAGGGATGGTCAGGGCCGCTGACAGCAATTGCCGCGCTGGCCAGCATGTTCCGCGGGTTCGCCTTCGCGATTCCGGCGATCGGCGGCGGCGACAGTCTGTGGCGGGTCGCCGGCGAGCTCGAGCCGCCACGGATCCGCGGCCTGCACCGGACGGCAGTGATCGTCGGCGCCTTCACCATCGTGGTTACCGCCGGGTCGAGCTTCCTGTTTGCCGGGCTCATCCCACCGGCGTCGCAGCCGGCGTGGTCGGGTGCGCCGTTGCTCGCTCTGGTGGCGCAGCTCGCCGGTCCGCGGTGGCTGCGCGACGTGGTGACGCTCCCGCTGATTGCGGTCGCCGCGTTCATGCTGGCGCAGGCGGCCCGCTCGGCCCTGACCGGAGCCGAGACCGCGGTCAGCCGCCTCTCGGCGCGAGGCGTCCTGTCGAGCATGTTCCGCGTCGCGCACCCGACGTTCGGCACGCTGGCGCGCACTGTCGACACCGTGGCGTTCGCCGCCGCCGTGGTGATCGTGACGAGCAGCGGCCGCGTCGAGTGGTTGGCGCGCGCCTACGCGATGAGCCTGGCGTTGTCGATCGTCCTGCACGTCTCGGCGCTCGTCCGGCTGCGCGGCCGCCGCGGCGAGGCGCTCGACGCGGCCCTGCCCCGCCGCTTCGCCGGTGCCTGGTGGGGCCTGGCCCTGTGGGTGGTGCTGGCGATCCTGGCGCTGTCGGAGCTGGCGCTCCTCGCCCATCGCGACGCCCCGAGTGCTGCCGCGGCGCTGATGCTGCTGGCGCTGAGCTTGACGCTGGTCATGTCACGCGGCGATTTCGCGCCCGCCGCGCCGCTGGCCGAGTTCGACGCCTTCCAGCTCCGTCCGTCCGACGAACTGTCGCTGGAGCGCATCGATCCGCGGCCCGGCTGCCTGCTCGTTTCCGCCCGCAACCCGCACGCGCTCATGCACGTCGCCGCGGCGCTGCGGACGCCGCGCGATCGCGACATCGTGGTCATGACGGCCCGGCTGCGCAACGTCGACGCCGACGAGGACGGACTCGACGACACGACGCCGACGCCGGCCGAGCAGCTGCTGTTCTCGCGCGTGCTGGCGATCGCCGAGCGCTACGCACGGCCTGTGCGCCTGCTCGTCGTCCCGGCGAGCGACGTGTTCGACGCCATCGTCGCCGCGCTGGTGCGGCTGCAGGCGTCGGAGCTCTACGTCGGCGAATCGGCGACGCTCTCGGCCGAGGCACAAGCGCGCTTCCTGGGCGAGGCCTGGGAGCGCGGGCCGCACAGCGGCGCCGGCGATGTCCGCCTGGTGATCCATCACGCCAGCGGCCGCGCCGACATCTTCCACATCGGCGCCCACGCCCCGGCGCTGAGCGCGCGCGATCTCGAACTGATTCACAGCATCTGGCTGGATGCCGCCAGGACGCTCGGTCCCCATATCCACCATCACGACGTTGTCAGAGCCGCATTGACTCAAATGGCGCAACAACTAAACGGTCCAGAGCGCGAGGATGCGCTGCGGGCGATTCGGCAGGTGGCCAAACCTGCCGACGAGCTCGCTGCCGCCGTCCGCACGCGCGACTTCACCCAACTTCGCGACATCGTCCGCAACCGTCCCGCCACGGATCTCGCCGAGCTGCTCGCCGACCTCAGCCTCGACGACCAGGCGGTCGTCTTCCGGTTGCTGCCGAGGCGCGACGCGGCCGCGACGTTCGAATACCTCACACAGGACGCCCGCGAGGCCCTGCTGAAGACGCTGTCGAAGGAAGACGTCGCCGGGCTGCTGAACAACATGGCGCCGGACGATCGCACGATGTTCCTGGAGGAGCTGCCCGCCACCGTTACTCGTGAACTGCTCGCGCTGCTGACGCCCAAGGAGCGGGCGATCGCCGTCACCCTGCTTGGCTATCCGGAGCACTCGGTCGGGCGGCTGATGACGCCAGACTATGTTGCCATCCGCGAGGACTGGACCGTGCAGCAGGTCCTGGACTACGTGCGCACGCACGGACAGGACTCGGAGACGCTGAATGTCATCTATGTCGTCGATGCGCAGGGCGGCCTGATCGACGACATCCGGATTCGCGAGTTCCTGCTGACCGACCCGGCGCGCAAGGTGTCAGACCTAATGGACCGCCATTTCGTCGCACTGAAGGCGACCGACGATCAACAGACGGCCGTCGCCGCTTTCCGCCAGCACGATCGCTCGGCGCTGCCGATCACCGACACGGCCGGTGTGCTCATCGGCATCGTCACCATCGACGACGTGCTCGACGTGGCCGAGAGCGAGGCGACCAAGGACATCCAGCGCATCGGCGGTTCGGAAGCCCTCGACGAGCCGTACATGGAAATCGGGTTCATCAAGATGGTCCAGAAGAGGGCCGGCTGGCTGACGGCGCTGTTCCTCGGCGAAATGCTGACGGCGACGGCGATGGGCTTCTTCGAGCACGAAATCGAGAAAGCCGTGTTGCTCGCATTGTTCGTCCCGCTGATCATCTCGAGCGGCGGCAACTCCGGGTCGCAGGCCTCGACGCTGGTGATCCGCGCGCTGGCGCTCGGCGAACTGACGCTGCGCGACTGGTGGAAGGTCATGCGCCGCGAGCTGGGCGCCGGGTTCGCGCTGGGGACGATCCTGGCCATCGTCGGCTTCCTGCGGATCACGGTGTGGTCGGTGTTTTCCGACATCTACGGCCAGCACTGGTTACTGCTCGCCTTCACGGTCGCCTTCGCGCTGATCGGCGTCGTGATGTGGGGAACGCTGATCGGCTCACTGCTGCCGCTGCTGCTGCGGCGGCTCGGCTTCGATCCGGCGACCTCGTCGGCGCCGTTTGTCGCGACGCTCGTCGACGTCACCGGACTCGTGATCTATTTCTCGGTGGCGCTGGTGGTGCTGCGCGGGACACTCCTGTAGCGTCCGTCTGCCCGACGAATGCCTTAAGGCTCGCGTCAGGCGTCGAGATACCACGGCACGTTGATGACGATGATGTCGTCGTCGCCACGGACCAGCAGGAGTGCCTTCAGCATGGCGGCGCGCTTGTTGTGTAACAGGTGCTGATACCAACGCCGGGCGACCAGTTCGGGAATCAGGACGGCGATCTGGCGATCCGGATTCTCCCTTTTCATATCGCGCACGTAGTCGAGCAACGGGTTGAAGACGTGCCGGTATGGCGAGTCCACCTCGACCAGGTGAGGCACCGGCAATCCCGCCGCGGCGGCGGGACCCTCGACGTACTCGTGCCAGCGGCGCTTGAGATCGTCTTCGGCCGGGTCACCGGTCCGAATCTGCACGACGAAGACGTCGGGAGACAATTCCAGCGCGAAGCGCAGCCCCTTCTGCGACATCTTGTTCCACTCGCGCATCGGGATCACGACCAGCGGAGGCTGCAACCGACCGATGTCGAGCGGATACGGGTTGGCGATCTCTTCTGCGACCGCGTCATAGTGCCGGCGCACGGCGACGAAGGTGGCGAGCAGCAGTGGGATCAGGATGACCGTGACCCAGGCGCCTTCCACGAACTTGGCGAGCAGGACGATCCCGAGCGTCGCTCCCGTCGCGAGCGCGCCGACGCCATTGACGATCACGTTGCGCGTGTGCGCTCCTTCCGGCGCTTTCAGCCAGTGCACGACCATGCCGGCCTGAGACAGCGTGAACGCCAGGAAGGCGCCGACGGCGAACAACGGAATCAGGCGGTCCGTCACGCCGCCGAAAATGATGAGCAGCATCGCCGAAAGAAACGTCAAGGCCGAGATGCCGTAGGAGTAGACCAGACGGCCGCCACGGGAGGCGAGACGCGCGGCAGGAACCCCGCCTGGCCGAGCAGCCGGCAGAGGCGTGGGAAATCGGCGAAGCCGGTATTAGCCGATAGCGCGAGCACCGACAAAATGGAGGCGATCGAGACGTAGTAGAAGGGGCCGCGACCGGCGACCGCTGCGACGAGCAGCGACAGTACGCTCTGGTAACCCGGGCTCCCGGGATCGGCTGCCGCAACATGGTAGGCGCGGCCGAGATAGGCGATGCCGGCGAGTAACGCGATCAGGATGCCGATGATGGCCGTGAGCGTGCGGCGCGCGTTGATCACGCTGGGCTCGCGCCCCCTCTATCGCCGGGGGCACGGCCGGCGGCGCGACGATGGCGACGGGGTGGCCTCCCGCCAGCCAGGCGCGCCACAGCCCGAGCGTGATCACCGAGAACAGGGACCCCACGAAAAGATAGGTCGGCAGGACGAAAGCAATCCCCGATTCGCGTACGCCCCGCAGGTTGACGAGCGCAATGATCGCCAAAATGCCCAGGCAGAGTCCGAGCGTGTGCGCCTGCAGGCCCGGCACCGCCGAGACGAGCGCGCCCACGCCCGCGGAAATGCCGACGGCGACGACGAGCACGTAGTCGACGAGGAGGGCGGCCGCCGCGAGCAGTCCCGGATAGAGACCGAGGTTCTCGCGCGCCACCGTGTAGGAGCCGCCGCCGCCGCGATACGCGCCGATCGTCTGCCAGTACGACAGAAAGACGATGGTCAGTAACGCGATGATGACCAGGCTGATTGGCCAGACGTAGTGAACGCCGGCGAGCCCGAGCGGAATCAGCAGTGTCATCGCCGCCTCGGGACCGTAGGCGGCGGAACTGAGCGCGTCGAGGCCGAGCATCGGGATACCGGTGATCGGCCCGACGCGCTGCTGCCCTTCCTCGTGGGAAGCGAGCGGACGCCCAAACAACAGTCGAAGGAGAGTCATGCGCGCGGGCGTCGTCGTTGCGCTAGTCCCAGCGCCCCTTCGGATAGCCGCGGTGTGCGAGCGCGTCGGCAAGGGTGCGCAGGGCCTGGTCACATGGCGCGACCAACTTCTGCTTCTCGTTCAAGGCCAGAGCCAGCGAACGAACGTTGGTGTTGCGGCGCGACAGCGCGACGATCTGCGCATTTACCCCCATGAACCGGTTCAGCTCGTCGTTTGCCGCCGCGAGCTTCGGTCGGGACAACGGATCGACGAGCGGCGCCAGCGCGGCTAGCGCACTGCGTGCCGCCGTCTCAGCGGCCTGCATGCGCGCCTCGATGGTCCCCATGGACGCGTCGTCCGGGTCGGCGATGTGCGGTGCCTGCAGCGCCTGAATCTCGCGGACGGCGCTCAACGCCGTGGCGCTGGTTGCCTTCACTCGCCAGTCGTCGCGAGCGGCCTGGGCGGGGGCGAGCGCCGCGAGCGCGTCGCGGAATGCATCAGCCGCCCCCTGGGCAGGGCCGAAGGATAGTCGCTGGGCCTTCAGGTTCGTGTTCTCCACCGCCAGGTCGAGGATCAGCTTGTCGACTTTTTCGTACGCGGCGAAGCGATCTTCGAAGTCGCGAAGGATCCGGTCCTCATCGCTGTAGCGGAGCTGGCCGAAGAGGACATGCAGCGACTCGGTGTCGGTGTGCACGGCGTGTTTCGCGGCGTCCGCTTCTTGCCCGTACTTGACCGATGACTCGTCGGTATCGGCCATGACCGCTCGATTCGAGGCGTCGGCAGCCTTGGCGAATGCCACCTGGAGATCCGCCGTCCGCTGGCGCGCCTCGGCGAGCCTGTGGAGCGCGCCATTCACGTCGCCGCACGCGGCAGCGACCCAAGACACCGACAATGCAACCATGATGTGCCTCGTCGTCATAGCGGTACCACCTGGACTGCCGCGTCCTTGACCTCTTCGAGGAAACGATTCAGCGTCGACCCTTTCATCAGGATCTCCAGGCGTGTGCGCGACGACTGGCCGAAGATGACGTGCGTAATCCCCTCGCGCTGCGCGAAGGCGACGAGGCCGTCGGCGGGGCGGTCCGCTTTGACCCGGACCACCGTTGCGCCCAGCGACTCGGCCAGCGCGAGGTTACTCTGCAGCTGCTCACGGTCGGCGGCCCTGATTCGCTCCGGCAGTTCAGACGGTGTCTCGACGAAGACTGCGTACCAGCGCGCGCCGAGCCGGCCGGCGATGCGCGCCCCGGTACGAATCACGCGTGGCGCGCTGACGCTCGAGCTCATGCACACCATCACCCGCTCCGGAATCAGCCCCGGCTCGAGTCCTTCACGCTGCCGGAACGACGCCGCCTTCTCACCGACTTCGTCGGCCACCGCGCGCAACGCCAGTTCGCGCAACGTCGACAGGTTTCCCTCCCGGAAGAAATTCGTCAGTGCCTGCTCGATCTTTTCGGGTCGATAGATCTTCCCCTGGCGCAGCCGCGTGCGCAGCTCGTCGACCGTGACGTCGACGTTAACGACTTCATCGGCGCGATCGAGAAATGTGTCAGGCACCGTTTCGCGGACGCGGACACCGGTCACGCGACTCACCAGATCGTTCAGAGTCTCCAGGTGCTGGATGTTGACGGCGGTCATCACGGTGATCCCGGCGTCGAGCAGCGCGATCACGTCCTGGTAGCGCTTGTCATGGCGGCTGCCCGGGACGTTGCTGTGCGCGAGCTCATCGACGACGCAGATCTGCGGCTTGCGCGTGAGGATCGCGTCGAGGTCCATCTCCTCGAGTTCGACGCCCTTGTAGGGGCGCTTCTTCCTGGGCACGACCTCGAGGCCTGTGAGCTGCGCGTCGGTATCGGCGCGTCCATAGGTTTCGACCAGACCGATCACGATGTCGGCGCCGCCGGCCTTGAGTGCGGCTGCATCCTTCAGCATCCGGTAGGTCTTGCCGACGCCAGGGGCTGCGCCGATGTACACGCGCAGCCGGGCACGCGATTCGCTCTGGAGACGCGCCAGCAGTCGGTCCGCGGACGGGCGCGCGATCTCCGGCATCGACTCCATGCTAAGCGCGCCGGCGCCGGAGACTGGGCGCGTTAACGCTCTTTTTATGGTTTTCTAAGCCCGTTTCTACGGTCGCGTCCCTATCGTGGGTATCACGACCATGACGAACCCCCTGATTCCGCAGGCGGAGTACGAAGTGAGGTGGCGACGGATTTCGGGCACTCGCGCCGAGAAGCTGGAGCAGATCGACGCCGCCATCCAAGAGCTCCTCGATATCAAGACGTTGGAATGCGCTTTCGTGAAGCCGGGCGTGCAGTTCCTCGCCGTGCCACGTGCGCGGCGCCACTCGCTCGCTATGACCGTGGTGGTTCTGGCCCTGTTGATCGTGCTCGTGCTGTTGGTCGGAGTGCACACGTCGCGGGCGCAGGACGGCGGGGCGGCGCCGGCGCCGGCCGCGGAGACGCCCGCCCCGGTCGCGGCCGCACCAGCGCCCGAAAAGAAGCCGGATCCATTCGCCTTCGCCGATTTCACCTGGCTGTCGGGCAACTCACGGACGAAGGAATCCCCGCTCGACAGCAAGGTGTTCACCGGCGAGTTTCGTGTCGACACCAATTACACCTACAGCTTCAACAATCCGAGCGACGACACGATTTCGGGCTCCAGCGAGATCTTCCGCTCCGGCGAGTTCCAGCTGACCCAGCTCGGCGTCGGCGGCGATCTCCACTACGACAACGTGCAGGCCCGTCTGATGACGCAGCTGGGGATGTACGCGCAGACGACGCCGCGCAACGACGCGAGCCCGGGCCGCGGGCAGTGGGATCTGCACACAGCCTACCGGTATGTCTCGGAGGCGTACGGCGGGTACCACCTCGACAAGATGAACGGCATCAACCTGCAGGCTGGCATTTTCATGTCGTACATCGGCCTGTGGAGTCCCGTGACCGGTTGGATGAAGCAAACGGTAATCCCAATGGCAGTGGGGCTCGCGGTGGCGTCTCCGCAAGTGGCATTGGCGCGCCCGCCGGCGCAGGGCACCGCGGCGCCAGCCCCACCGCTGTGGCATGCCGTCGGAACATTCGACGTCTCGTTTCTCAACTCGAACAACGATCCGGAGAATCACTTGTTTCGCACCCGTGGCACGACTCCGAAGCTCGACGAACCCGCCGTCGATATGGCAATGGTCGGGCTGAAGAAGGCGTCGGTTGCCGAGTCGCGTTGGGGCGTCGAGCTGACCGCGCAGGGCGGCCACGACACTGACACGTTCGGCTTCTCGCCGACCGCACCGAACATCGCCGGCGCCGAGTGGCTGCGGCGTCTCGGCCCGACCGACGTGTCGTACCTCGCGCCCGTTGGCAAGGGTCTGACCGTCCAGGGCGGGATGTTCAGCAGCCTGATCGGCTATGACTCGTTGTTCGCGAAAGACAACTTCACCTATACCCGCCCGTGGGGCGCCGACTTCACGCCGTATTACATGCTCGGCGGCAATGTCGCGTATCCGTTCACCGACACGTTCACGCTGACCGGCTTCGTGGTCAACAGCTACTTCCACCTCTCGCAGCCGAACCACGTCCCGAGCGTCGGCGCCCAGCTGGCGTTCGCGCCGGTGCCGCAGCTGTCGGTGAAGGAGACCCTGCTGTGGGGCTCGCACCAGAAAGACACGAGCCTCGGCTATTGGCGCTTCCTGTCGGACACCATCGTCGAGCGCAAATGGCCGCGCGCAACGGTGGCGGGCGAGCTGCAGGTGGCGACGGAAACGGTCGCCCAGACCGGCGAGCAGGCGTCGTGGGTCTCAGCCCAGATGCCGATCCATATCCCCATCGGCGGGCCGTGGAGCGTGACCGTCCGTCCCGAAGTCGCGCGCGATCCATCGGGCCGCTACACGAGCGTCAGCCAGACGGTTTACGCGATGACCTCGACGCTCGAGTACAAGCACCACTTCCTGGATGCCGACGCGATCCTGCGGGCGGAGTACCGCTTCGACAATTCACAGGGCGCCGGCGGCGGATTCTTCAGTGGCCCGGCCAACGACCTGGTGCCGCACCAGGATCTGCTGATCGGCGCGTTCATTCTGGCCATAGACCATGGGGTGAAGGTGTCGAAATGAGTGACGTCCTCGCCGTGCTCGCCACGGTTTTCTTCTTCGCGGTCGCTCTTGCCTACACGGCGGGGTGCGATCGCTTGAGAAAACCATGACTCTCGATTCGATCGCCACCTTGATCGTGACGGCAGCACTGCTGGTGTATCTCACCTACGCGCTGCTCAGGCCGGAGAAATTTTAGGGCCACGGATGGCCGCGGATGAACACCGATGAACACGGATGTTTTAGATGACCGCTAACGGCTGGCTGCAAGTCGGCGTCTACCTGCTCTGCGTTGCGGCAACGACGCCGCTGTTCGGACGATTCATGACGCGCGTGTTCACTCGCGAGCGCACGTGGCTCGATCCGATGCTGCGTCCGCTCGAGCGGGTGATCTACCGCGCGACCGGCGTCGACGAGACGCACGACATGCGCTGGACGGAATATGCAGCGGCGATGCTGCTCTTCAGCGTCGTCTCGATGCTGGTCCTCCACGTCATGCAGCGGACGCAGCAGTGGCTGCCGTGGAACCCGCAGCGCTTCCCGGCCGTGCCGGCGCCGCTCGCCTTCAACACCGCCGCGTCGTTCACCACCAACACGAACTGGCAGGCCTACAGCGGCGAGTCGACGATGAGCTATCTGACGCAGATGGCCGGGCTCGCCTTCCACAACTTCGCATCGGCGGCGACCGGCATCGCGCTCGGCATCGCGTTGATTCGTGGGATTTCGCAACGCGAGAAGGACACCATCGGTAACTTCTGGGTCGACCTGGTCCGTTGCTCGCTCTGGGTACTGCTCCCTTTCTGCCTTGTCGGAGCGCTGTTTCTCGTCTCGCAGGGCGTGGTCCAGAACCTGCGGCCGTACGATGTGGTGACGACGGTCGAAGGGGCGAAGCAGACGATCGCGCAGGGACCGGTCGCGTCCCAGGAAATCATCAAGGAGTTGGGCACCAACGGTGGCGGCTTCTTCAACGCCAATAGCGCGCATCCCTTCGAGAACCCGACGCCGCTGTCGAACTTTTTCGAGATGTTCTGCATCTTCGCGATTTCCGCCGGGCTGACGTTCACGCTCGGCGACATGACCGGATCGCGGAAGCACGGTTGGGCGGTCTGGGGCGCCATGGCGTTCCTGTTCCTGGCCGGCGTCACGACCGCCTACTGGGCCGAGGCCAGGGGCAATCCGCTGCTGACGCAGGCCGGCGCCAGCCAGGTGGTGACGGACGGCTCGCCCGGCGGCAACATGGAGGGCAAGGAGGTCCGTTTCGGCATCGCCAACTCGGCACTCTTTGCCACGGTGACGACCGACGCCAGCTGCGGCGCGATCAACAGCTGGCACGACTCGTTCACGCCGCTCGGCGGGCTCGTGCCGCTGGTCAACATCATGCTTGGCGAAGTGATCTTCGGCGGCGTCGGTGCCGGGATGTACGGCATCCTCATCTTCGTCGTCCTGTCGGTGTTCATCGCCGGACTGATGGTCGGGCGCACACCTGAGTATCTGGGCAAGAAAATCGAGTCGTACGACGTGCAGATGGCCATGCTGGTCGTGCTCGTCTTTCCCTTGACCATCCTCGCGTTGAGCGCGATCGCGTCGGTCGCGCCGTCGTTCGGCACGCCCAGCATCCTCAATCCCGGCCCGCACGGCCTCTCCGAGGTCCTCTACGCCTACACCTCGGGCACCGGCAACAACGGCTCGGCCTTCGCGGGACTCAATGCCAACACGAACTGGTACAACGTGAGCATCGGGCTGGCGATGCTGGTCGGACGTTTCATGATGATCATCCCGATGCTCGCGATCGCGGGCAACCTGGGCCGCAAGAAGCGTGTGCCGCCGTCTCCGGGCACCTTCCCGGTGACCACCCCGCTCTTCACCGGGCTGCTGGTCAGCGTCATCCTCATCGTCGGTGCGCTGACGTTCTTCCCGGCGCTCAGCCTCGGTCCCATCGTCGAGCATCTGCTGATGCTCCAGGGCAAGGTGTTCTGATCATGGCGACGCAGCAGAAGAAGACACGCTCCATCTGGGACGCGGAGATCGTCCGGCGGGCGGCGCTCGACGCGCTCGTCAAGCTGCATCCGCGCACGATGGCGAAGAACCCGGTGATGTTCGTTGTCGAGGTCGGCAGCGTGTTGACCACCCTGGCGCTCGTGCGCGACGCAATCGCAGGTCGCGGCGGCCTCGGCTTCGAGATCCAGATCACGTTCTGGTTGTGGCTGACGGTGCTGTTCGCGAACTTCGCGGAAGCGATGGCAGAAGGGCGCGGCAAGGCCCAGGCGGACGCGCTTCGCCGCACGCGGACGGAGACCGTTGCCAACCGGCTGACGCCGGCGGGCCTCACCGACGTCGTCCCGGCATCCTCCCTGCGCAAGGGCGACATGGTCATGGTGCCGGCCGGTCAGTTCATCCCGGGTGACGGCGAGATCGTGGAGGGCGTCGCGTCGGTGGACGAGTCGGCGATCACCGGCGAATCCGCGCCGGTCATCCGCGAGGCTGGCGGCGATCGGTCGGCGGTGACGGGCGGTACGCGGGTGCTGTCCGACTGGATAAAAGTGCGCATCACGGCGGACCCTGGTCACTCGTTTCTCGATCGAATGATCGCGCTCGTCGAGGGAGCGGAGCGGCAGAAGACGCCGAACGAAATCGCCCTGAACATCCTGCTTGCCGGCTTGACGATCATCTTCCTGCTCGCAGTCGTCACGCTACAGCCCTTCGCGGTCTACTCCGGCGCGCCGCAGAGCGTGTTCGTGCTCGTCTCACTGCTCGTCTGCCTCATCCCGACCACCATCGGTGGGCTGCTGTCGGCGATCGGTATCGCCGGCATGGACCGGCTGGTGCAGCGCAACGTACTGGCGATGTCGGGACGCGCCGTCGAGGCAGCCGGGGACGTCCATACGCTGCTGCTGGACAAGACCGGCACGATCACGTTCGGCAATCGCCAGGCGACGGAGTTCCGACCGGCACCGGGCATCAGCGATGCCGCCGTCGCCGACGCCGCGCAGCTCGCGTCGCTCGCCGACGAAACGCCGGAAGGGCGATCCATCGTCGTTCTCGCCAAGCAGAAATACAACATCCGGGGCCGCGAGCTGGCCTCGCACGAGGCGACCTTTATTGCGTTCACCGCCCAGACCCGCATGTCTGGAGTGGATCTCGACGGTCGGCGGATCCGCAAAGGCGCGGCGGACGCGATCGAGAAGTACCTCCTCGCCCAGGGATCGTCGCTACCGATCGAGCTGCGACAGCAGGTCGATCGCATAGCGCGGGAAGGGGGGACGCCGCTGGTCGTCGCGGAGGGGCCGCGCGCGCTCGGCGTCGTCCACTTGAAGGATATCGTCAAGGGCGGCATCCGCGAACGCTTTGCCGCCCTGCGCGCGATGGGTATCCGCACCGTCATGATTACCGGCGACAACCCGCTCACCGCCGCGTCGATCGCCTCGGAAGCCGGCGTCGACGACTTCCTCGCCGAAGCGACGCCCGAGGACAAGATGGCGCTGATCAAGC
Organism: uncultured Acidobacteriota bacterium; assembly: GCA_963836665.1. GTDB lineage: Bacteria > Acidobacteriota > Vicinamibacteria > Vicinamibacterales > 2-12-FULL-66-21 > JAICSD01. The sequence continues at coordinate 387,446 of CAWIKL010000001.1, forward strand.
GCGAGCAGTTGGACGGCAAGCTGGTCGCAATGACCGGCGACGGCACCAACGATGCGCCGGCGCTGGCTCAGGCGGACGTCGGCGTGGCGATGAACAGCGGCACGCAGGCGGCCAAGGAGGCCGGCAACATGGTCGATCTCGACTCGAGCCCGACCAAGCTGATCGATATCGTGGAGATCGGCAAGCAACTGCTGATGACGCGCGGGGCGCTGACGACCTTCTCGATCGCCAACGATGTGGCCAAGTATTTCGCGATCATTCCCGCGATGTTCGCCGTCGCCTTCCCGGTGCTGTTGGCGCTCAACATCATGGGCCTGAAGACGCCGCAGTCGGCGATTCTCTCGGCGGTGATCTTCAACGCCTTGATCATCGTCGCGCTGGTGCCGCTGGCGCTGCGCGGCGTGACCTACCGGGCTATGAGCGCCGAGGCCCTGCTCCGCCGCAATCTGCTCATCTACGGCGTTGGCGGCATCATCGCGCCGTTTGTTGGCATCAAGATCATCGACGTGATCATCACGACGCTGAGGCTGGCGTGACCGAAGGCCGCGGGGAGGCCGCGGATAAAGGCATTGGCGAGGGCCACGGATAAAGCCACGGATAAGAGGCCGCGGATCAAGGCGTGGATGAGGGCGCGGATCAAGGCGCGGATAAGAGGCCACGGATAGACGCGGATAGGCGCGGATAGGGCACGGATATGAATCTCAAGAAGAATTTGTTCGTGGCGGCGTTGATGACTGTAGTGGCGACGGTGCTACTCGGCCTGGTGTATCCGCTTGTGATGACGGGGCTGGCACAGGTGCTGTTCCACGACAAGGCGAACGGCCAGTTGCGCGAGCGGAACGGGCGGGTTGTCGGGTCGGAGATCATCGGGCAGGGATTCGCGTCGCCCGGGTACTTTCACAGCCGCGCCTCGGCGGCGGGAAACGGCTACGACACGACCAGCTCGGGCGGCACCAACCTCGGCCCGACCAACAAGAAGCTGATCGACGCGGTGACCGCGGCCGTCGGGGCGGCGAAGAAGGAGAATCCAACGACGGTGGTTCCCATCGACATGGTGACGACATCGGCGTCCGGCGTCGATCCGCACATCACACCCGATAACGCGATGTTTCAGGTGCCGCGCGTGGCGAAGGCACGCGGGATTCGCGAGGCCGATTTGCGGCAGCTGGTCGGGCAGCATGTCGAAGAGCGGCAGTTCGGCTTCCTTGGTGAACCCCGTATCAACGTGCTGCTGCTCAACCTCGATCTGGACGACCGCTACGCGCTGTCGGTCGCCAGCCGCCCGGCCAAGTGACGCTCTGCGTGGCGTGGCCGTCTGCGTGAATCAGTACGACACCGGCGTTGCACGCAATGGGCTACGATTGCGCGCTGACCGGGTCGTCGGGACCGGGGGGCCGGTGTTGGTCGGGATGCTTCGGCTGCACGTCGATTTCTGATCGACGCGTTCACTCCTCGGCGAAGCGGTAGCCGACCCACGGCTCGGTCGTGATGTACTGCGGCTTGGCCGGGTCGCGTTCGAGCTTGCGGCGCAGCGCGTTCACCAGCACGCGCAAGTGCTCGGGCTGATCGACGGCGTTGGGCCCCCAGATGGCCTTGAGGATGGCGCGGTGCGTGAGGACGCGGCCGGGGCGCTGCGCGAGGAAGAGCAGCAGCTCGAGCTCCTTGGGCGTCAGGCGCAACTCGTCGCTGCCGCGCGTCACGCGGCGGCGATCGATGTCGATTGTCAGATCGCCGCGCTTAATCACGCCCGATTGCGCTGTTCCTTCAGTGCGCCGCAAGGCGACGCGAATGCGTGCCAGCAGCTCTTCGGCGCCGAATGGCTTGGTCACGTAGTCGTCGGCGCCGGCGTCGAGCGCCGCGACCTTGTCTTGCTCGGCGCCGCGCGCCGAGAGCACGACGATCGGCAGCGCGCGCCCTTCGCGGAGCCGGCGGCAGACTTCGATTCCGTCGAGATCCGGCAGGCCGAGGTCGAGAATGACCAACTGCGGCGGCTGCCGGTCGACGGCGTCGAGCGCGGCGTGCCCGGTCGTCGCCGTCGACACTTCGTAGCCCCGCCCACGCAGCAGCGGCGCCATCGTGGCCAGGATGCTGGGCTCGTCGTCGACAATGAGAATGCGTGGGCCCATCGGTGTCTACTCTGCCGTCGCGATCGCGTGGGTGGCTCCGGGGATGGCGATGGTGAAACAGGCGCCGCCAGGCGCGACGTTCTCGGCCCAGACACGCCCGCCGTCGGCGGACACCAGTCCCCGTGTGATCGCCAGGCCCATGCCGGTGCCCGGGCGGTTGCGAAACGCTTCTCCGCGGTAGAACGGCTCGAACAGCCGCTCGATCTCCTGCGCTTGCACGCCCGGGCCGTGGTCGCGCACCTCCAGGCGCAGGCCGTCGGCGTCGGTCCAGCCGCGGACTTCGATCGGGCCGGTTGGCGCATAGCGCGCGGCATTCTCCAGCAGATGAATCAGCCCCGACGCCGCCAGGCGCGGATCGATCTCGACCGCCTCGTCGTCACGCGCATCGACGCGAACGTCGCGCCCGGCGAGGGCGGGCGCGACGTGGCTCATCGCCGCCTCTACAACTTCTGCCGGAGTGGTCCACGACCGCCTCGGCCGAACGGTGCCGGCGTCGATGCGCGCCATGTCGAGGATCTCGTCAAAGAGCCGGGTCAGCCGTTCGAGCTCGCCTGCCGCGACGCGCGCCTGCTCGCGACGCTGCGGCTCGGGCAATTCCACCGAATCGAGATTGGTCACCGCCGTGCGGATCGCCGTCAGGGGGGTGCGCAGGTCGTGGCTGAGCGCGGCGAGGAGCGCCGAGGCCAGCTCGGCGCGATGATGGGCCAGCTCCGCGCCGCGCCGCTCGTCGAGGAACTGCAGCCGTTCGAGCGCGATCGCGACAATGCCGGCGACGGCGTCGCGCGTGCCCGGCTCGAGGGCGCGGCCACCGGTGGCGAAGAGCGCGATGGTTCGAGCGCCGATGCGCACGGGCGCAATGGCGATGGCGCCGACGTCAGAAGCGATCTCGCGCTGGCCGCCATAGGTCCGCGTCCGTGCGTCAAACTCCATCGTCCCGGCGGTCGAGGCAAAGGCACGATCGAGCTCCGCCGTCATCAGTGCCGGCGCGACCGGGCCGCCGTGGTGGACCTGCCAGCCGCCGTCGCCGAGCGGGACGCAAATCGTCACCGTGTCCAGCTCGAAGCGGCGCGCCACGTGACGCGCGATCGCCGCCAGCGCCCCCTCGCGCTCCGTCGTCAAGAGGATGTCGCGCGTGAGATCGAATAGCCGCGTCACTTCGTTGCGCCGATCGAGGGCTTCTTGCGCGCGGGCGCGGGCATTGGTCGACAGCCGGCTGGCTACGATGCTAACGACGAGGAACGAGAAGAGTGCGACCCAGTTGTGCGGATCGGCGATGGTGAGGGTGCCGAGCGGCGGCAGGAAGAAGAAGTTGAAGCAGAGGGTGGCGATCAGCGACGTCGCGATCGCGACTAAGACATCGCCGAGCGACGCGACGAAGAGGGTGACGAGAAGATAGGCCAGCGCCACCGTCGTGGCGTTCTCCACACGCGCGGTCCGCAGTCCGATCGTCGCTGCGAGCACGCCGAGCAGACCGATGCCGAGCCGCTGTGCCGTCCGCCAACTCACGGACTGATCCTAGCCCGGAGCCGGTGCCCCGGCTCTTTATGACTTTTTAATGCGCCGCCCGGTACTATGCCTGAGGCCTAAGCGTCGGCGACACCGGCGCGCGGGGGAACCAGCGCCGTCAATCCAGGCGGCAGGGGCGAATCGCGCCGTCGCTCGTAAAGCGAGCGAGGGCGGACGGGGACTTCCAACCCCGAGCCCGTCAGCTAACCTCGCCGGCCGATTGGAAGTTCGCGTGTCCGACGGTGGTTTGTATTCGTCATTCAAGCGGCTGATCCTCGGCCGCCCCATCCCGACCCATCTCGCGCATCACGAGCGACTGTCGAAGGTCACCGGCCTGGCGGTCCTGTCGTCCGATGCGCTCTCCTCAGTCGCCTACGCGACCGAGGAGATCCTGCGTGTGCTGGTCATCGGCGGCCTTGGGGTGCTGTCGATGGGGACGCCGATCGCCTTGCTGATTGCCGCCCTGCTGGCGATCGTCGCGTTCTCCTACCGGCAGACAATCCATGCCTATCCGAGCGGTGGGGGCGCCTACATCGTCTCGAAGGACAACCTGGGCATCAACTCCGCGCTCGTCGCCGCCGCCGCCCTGCTCATTGACTACACGCTGACCGTTGCCGTCAGCATCGCGGCCGGAGTGGCGGCCGTGACGTCAGCGTTCCCGTCGCTTCATGTCAACCGCGTCGAGATGTCGCTCGTCTTCCTGGCGATCCTTGCGGTGGGCAATCTGCGCGGCATCCGCGAATCCGGGCGCATCTTCGCCGTCCCGACCTACTTTTTCATCGGCATGACCCTGACGCTGCTGACGGTCGGGGCCTGGCGCTTCCTCAGCGGCGGCATCCATCCGATTCAGCCCGAGAACCCGCTGCCGATCGGCAGCAGCAGGCTTGGACTGTTCATGCTGCTGACCGCGTTCTCCAACGGTTGCACGGCGATGACGGGCGTCGAGGCGGTCTCAAACGGCGTGCCTGCTTTCAGACCCCCGGAAGCGAGGAACGCCGCGCACACGCTGATCGCGATGGCGGCGCTGGCGATCACGATGTTTGTCGGCATTACGCTGCTCGCCCACGCGTATCACGTCATCCCGTCGGAAACCGAGACGGTCATCTCGCAGATCGCCCGGGGCACGTTCGGCGGCCGCGGCCTGCTCTACCTGTGCATGCAGGCGGCGACGATGCTGATCCTGGTGCTGGCTGCCAACACCGCATACTCGGACTTCCCGCGTCTCGCGTCGATCGTCGCGCGCGACGGCTATCTGCCGCGGCAGTTCTCAAACCAGGGGGACCGCCTAGCCTTCTCCAACGGTATCGTCGCTCTCAGTGTATTCGCGGCCGTCCTGCTCGTGGTTTTCGGCGGCGACACTCATGCGCTGATCCCGCTTTACATGATCGGGGTGTTCATTTCCTTTACCCTCTCGCAGAGCGGCATGGTCATTCACTGGCGGCGACTACGCGAGCCGGGCTGGCGGACGAGCGCGCTCGTCAACGGCGTCGGCGCCATCGCGACCGGCGTCGTGCTCGTGATCGTGGCGACGACGAAGGCGCTCGAGGGCGCGTGGATCATCATCCTGCTCATCCCGGTCGCCGTTGCGGTGTTCAAGGCAACGCACCGGCACTACTCGCATGTCGCGTCGCAACTATCGCTCAAGGGCTGGCGCGGCGAGCGGCCGCAGCACAGCACCGTGCTCGTGCCGATCGGCGGCGTGCATCGCGCCGTGCTGCAGGCCACGGCCTATGCCCGCAGCCTTTCCGACGATGTGCGGGCGTTGTACGTGGACACCGATTCTGCGTCGACCGAACGGGTGCGGCAGGACTGGAGTACCTGGGCGGGGGGCACGCGGCTGGAGGTCCTGCCTTCGCCGTACCGCTCGCTGATGGAACCCTTGCTCGAATACATCGATGAGCTCCAGGCGGCACATCCGGATGACTACGTCACCGTTATCCTGCCGGAGTTCGTCCCGCGGCGATGGTGGCAACACCTGCTCCACAATCAGCGCGCGCTGCTGATCAAGGGGGCGCTGCTCTTCCGTCCCCGTGTGGTGGTGACGAGCGTTCCGTTCCACCTGGAGCGATAGCAAACGGCTCCTTGGGCCAGCTTCCGGTCCTCCCTCGTTTCCGGGAAAGGTACCGAGTCCAACCATTGGGCCCGGTATGCGTCTAAACTTGCCGGACAAGGAGTCGACCGTGGTGCTTGCAGCCGTCTTCTTTGCTGTCCGGACTGTCGGGGCTGTCGGGGTGAGCGGAGCGGGTCAAGTGATGCCCCCCCCACCACCAACGCCGCCTGCCATGCAGGCGCCGCGGGATCCTACGCGCCGGCCTCCGGCCGAGCCGACGGGAACCGCGATCATCCGTGGACGGATTGTTGCCGCCGATACCGGCTCCCCCATCCGTCGTGCGCAGGTGAACCTGCTGCCACTCGCGCCGGTTCCCGTGCCGTCTTCGTCGACGCCGGCGGGGTCAGGGTCAGCAACGGTTGCGCCGCCGGCTAACGGGCCGACCTTCGTGAACAGCCGTCCGAAGAGCGCGACCACGGACGCACAGGGGACGTTCGAGCTCCGCGATCTGCCGGCCGGCCGCTACCGGCTGATGGCCTCGCCGGGCCAGTATTCCGCCGGCTATCTGACAATCAGCTTCGGGGCGACCAAGCCCAACGCGCCGGGATCGACGGACGTGGGCACGCCGATCGAACTCGCCGACGGCCAGACGTTCGACAAGGCCAACATCGCGCTGCCGCGCGGCGGCGTCATCACCGGCCGCGTAACGGACGACAACGGCGAGCCGCTGGCGCGCGTGCAGGTTTACACAATCGGCTATCTACCCGGTTCGTCGCGCGGTATCCGCACCGGCGGCAACTCACAGACCGATGACCTCGGACAGTTCCGCATGTTCGGCCTGGCCCCGGGCGAATACGCCGTGGCCGCCGAAGCGCGCGGGAATACGTTCGTCGCGCCGAACGCCCCGCCGGAAACCGAAGACGACAAGGTCGGTTTCATGACGACGTTCTATCCGGGCACCGGCGATGAGGCGGCCGCGCAGCGTGTACGCACGAAAGCAGGCGCCGAGACTCCCGGGGTCGAGATCCGGATGGTATCGGGCCGGCTGTTCCACATCAGTGGCATGGTCACCGACTCGCAGGGGCGCTCGACGGGGCGCGCCAACGGGAACCTGTTCAAACGCTCGGCCGCCGGCATGACGACGAGCTACGGCTTCGGGACCGACGACCAGGGCCGCTTCCAGATGCGCAACATCCAGCCGGGCGACTATCGGCTCGTCGTGCGACAGCAACAGCCTGGTCCGCCGCGCAGTCCCGACGGTTCGCCCGTCGACCCGGGGGAATTTGCGACCATGATGCTTACGATCAACACCGACCTGGACGACATCCTCGTGACAACGGCGCCGGGAGCGACGATTACGGGCACGGTCGTGTTCGAGAACGGAGCGCCGCAGCTCCCGACTGGAACGCTGCAGATGCGCGTCAGCGCGACGCCGGGTGACGTGGACGGCAGCCTGGGCATGCCGTTGCCTCAGCCGGCGCTGGTCTCGCCTGATCTGACCTTCAGGATGACGGGTCTCGCCGGTGAAGTTCTCCTGCGCGGAGGCGCGCCGCAGAACACGCTGAAGTCCGTGCAGCTCGCCGGCGGCGAAGACATCACCGACACGCCCCATGCGTTCAAGAACGGCGAACGCGTCACGATCGTGCTGACCAGCCAGGCGGCGACGGTCGAAGGCACGGTCACCGATGCAGCGGGTAAGCCCGTGACCGACGCGGCGCTGATCATGTTTTCCGACGACAAGAACGCGTGGCGGTCGAACTCGATCCGCACGCGCCGCGCGAGCGCGGACGGCAACGGCCACTTCCGCATGCAGAACGTGTTGCCCGGACGCTATTTCCTGATCGCCACGCCGCGGGAACGGCTGAACGGCATCATCGACCCCTCTGCCTTCGAGACGCTTTCCAAGGACGCCACATCGGTCGTCGTCGGACAGGACGAGCAGCGCCAAGTCGACATCAAGCTCAGGTACCGGCGGCGGGTTTTAGCCGTCCGAGGCGGGCACAACATACCCATTCGTGAGGGTCGCCGCGTTCGCGACCATTTCGTTGTGACGCGAACGGTTTGCGTCGCTGTGCGCCGAATACTGACGAGCTGATGCCCGTTTTGGTCATCCGTATTTCAGTCCTGTCATTGCTCATTCGCCCAAAATCTCCGAGCTCAGCCGCAAATCGTTAGCAGTTTGCAAAATTGTGCATCCGGCGATCACGGCAACCCAATTGCCTTGTCGCGGCGCACAACCAAAATGAAATCCCAAATCTCTGTACTGAGTGTGGCGCTAGCCGTGTGTGCAGGCGCAACGTTGAACGCCCAGGCCCCCGCGACGTGGAGCGATCCCGTCAAGGTCACGGCCAGCGATGGCGCGCTGACGAAATCATCCGGCTGTGAGGGATGCGCCGATTCTGGCGCCCACAGCGGATTTCAGCTCGGTGGGGATGGCTATTCGGAATTCGTCGCGCCGGCGCTGACGCGCCTGTACGCCGGCCTCGGCGGCGATTTGAGCGCCGCCACGAGCTCGTCGACGATCAACTACTCGTTCAGTCTGTGGCCGTCCGGTTCGTGGGAAATCCGCGAACTTGGCGTCTACCGGACGGAAGGCCCCTATGCCGCCGGCGATCGGTTCCGGGTCGCGGTCGAGAATGGCAAGGTGGTCTATCGGCGTAATGGGACGATCGTCTACACGAGCAAGATCGCGCCGTCGTATCCGCTGGTGCTCGACGTATCGCTCTATGCCCTTGGCGCGTCGCTGACGCAGGCCACGATCGCGGATGCGGCGGCCGCTCCGCCGCCTCCTCCTCCGCCGCCGCCTCCTCCTCCGTCCCCGCCACCACCGGCGTCGCCCCCCGGCACGCTGACCGCGATTGCCCCGTACCAGGCGATTACGGATCGCGGGGTGTACGCGAAGCCGGCGCTGCCGGCGTTCGGGCCGGCGGGCAGCAGCGTCATCGATCCGGTGTTCAGCACGGCGATCCGACGCATCACCGACAACCAGACGCGGCCCGGCACGGTCGATCGCTCGTATCGCACTCCGTCGAGCCCGCACCAGAACTCATGGAGTGTCAGCAGCACCTATTTCTACGTGATGGGCAGCGGTGGTGTCGGGCCGATTCCGTATGTCTTCGACGCGTCGACCGGGACGGCAAAGCGCCTGAAGCCGACGGCCACCGGAGACGGCGGACTCGTGCTGAAGTTCTACATCGAGCCGCAATTCAGCTACGCGAACGATTCGATCATCTATGGCAGCTATAGCGGCAGCGGCGCTACGCTGCACACCGTCGATCAATATGATTTCTCGAGTGGCCTTTACACGCGCCTGCTCGATCTCGATGCGGTGGTCACCGGGTTGTCGGGAACCTACATCGGCGGGGTCGCGTCGAGCGGCGGCCCGACGGAGCGGGTCGAAGCGTTCTTCGGCGGAACTTCGCAAGACCATCATCGCTACGTCGTCGTGTTCGATCGCGCCAATCCACAGAACCGCCAGCTGATCGACACGTTTACCTCGACGATCAACGGGCAGCCGTCGCCGACGACGCTGAATTTCAGCCTGCATCACGTGATGATCGACCGTGGCGGGCGTTACGTGATGCTCTACACGACGGCAGCCGACCAGGCGGCGCCGCGCTACGCGGCCCAGGAATACCTCTGGGATCTGCAGACAGGCAGCGTCACCGAACTGGGGACCGCTGCGCATCCCTACGGTCACGACGCCTTCGGCTACGGCGTTTACGTCAACAAGGATTGCTGCACCACGACGACATGGGACGCGGCGCAGTGGCAGTTCCGCAGCCTGGGATCGCCGCTGGCGACGCGCGACATGATTCCGACAGTTCTCTCGCCCAAAGAGGTCTACCTGTCGGATCACACGACGTGGAACAACGCGCGTCCAGACGCCCTCCTGCCGGTCGTGAGCGGCCTCTATCGCTACGGCACCGACACGGTCGCCTGGCGGGCGTGGGACGACGAGATCATTGCCATCCAGACCGACGCGCCCGCTGGCGTGGACCCGACGGTCTGGCGCTTCGCGCATCATCGCAGTAACGTCGCCTATGACGGCGACGCGACGCGCACCGCGTTCTGGTATCAGCCGCGCCCCAACGTGTCCCAGGACGGCAACTGGATCCTCTTCACCTCGAACTGGGAGAAGACGCTCGGTGTCGACCCGGTGGGCGACGCCGGCACGTCGGCTCGCCAGGACGTATTCCTGCTGGCGTTGAAGCCGGCTCTCGTCCCGGTCGCGCTCGCCGCCGTCCCGCTTCCCGCCGGCCGCGTCGGCAGCGTCTACACCGCCAGTCTCGCAGCGACCGGTGGTAGCGGCGCGTACGTGTGGACGGTCGCCGAGGCGCTACCGGCGGGCCTGTCGCTGAACCCAACGAACGGCGCGATCACCGGTACGCCGTCGGCTTTCGGCACGACGGCGATTCACGTCACCGCCACCGACGCCGCCAACGCGTCGAACGCGGCGACCGCGGCACTCACGATCACGATCGCCCCGGCATCCATCACGATTGCGCCGGTCACGCTGGCCGACAGCCGGGTCACGTTTGCGTATAGCGCCACGCTGCAGGCCTCCGGAGGGACCGGTGCGTACGCGTGGTCGGTAACGACGGGTGCGCTGCCGGGCGGTCTCGCGCTCGACGCCGTTTCGGGCGCGTTGAACGGCACGGCGACGACGGCCGGGACGTTCGCGTTCGATGTCACCGCCGCCGACGCCTCCGACGCGACCAACCACTCGACGACGTCGCTGTCGATCCACATCGGCTCGTCGCCGGTGGCGGTCACGACGACGGCGCTGCCCGGCGGCCGCGCGACGCAACCCTACGCGGCGTCGCTTTCGGCGACCGGCGGGTCGGCCGCCTACGCGTGGTCGATTGTCTCGGGATCGCTACCCGCCGGCCTTGCGCTCGATCCCGTGTCGGGCGCGGTTTCCGGCACGCCAGGGAGTGCGGGCGCGAGCGGCGTGACCGTCCGCGTCACTGACACCGCTGACGCCACGAACACCGCCGACGCGGCGTTCACCATCACCGTCGCGACGGCGCCCGTGCACCTCGTCGGAGGAGTGCTCGCTGGCGACCGCCTCTCGGTGCCGTACGCCGGCGCGCTGACGGCATCAGGTGGGTGCGGCACCTACACCTGGAACGTGGCGGCAGCGGCGTTGCCGCCCGGCATCCTGCTCGACGCTTCGAGCGGCTCGCTCAGCGGCACGCCGGGACTAGCCGGCGTCTACACCTTCATGGCAACGGCGGCAGATGCGGCTGACGCGACGAACACCGCGAGCGCGTCGTTCTCGATCACGATTGCCGGCGCGCCCGTGCTCGTCACCACGACGGCGCTTCCCGGCGGCCGCGAGCGTGTTGCCTACACCGGCAGCGTGCATGCGGCCGGCGGCAGTGGCGGGTACGCGTGGTCGGTCGTTTCCGGACTGCCCGCGGGGCTGACGCTGAATGGGTCGACCGGCGCGATCTCAGGAACACCGACCACGGCCGGCACGTATGCGGTGACACTCAGGGCCACCGACTCGGGCGATGCCGCCAATGTCGCGACGGTGACGCTGAGCGCATTGGTCGTCCCTGGCGTCAAGATCTCATCGCCACGCACGCTGCCGGGCGCGACGGCTGGCACCGCCTACACGTATGCCGTGAGCTATGCGAACGCGGTGGGAACTACCAAGTGGAACCTGCAGGGGGGAGCGCTACCGCCAGGCCTGTCACTCGACACAGCGACTGGCACACTGAGCGGCATTCCGACGATGAAGGGAACCTACTCGTTCAACGCGCGGATCAAGGACTCGAATACCGACGACACGCTGACGCTGACGGTGACTGTGAGGTAGCTCGCCGCAGCCGATGACAGCGTTCCAGGAGCCGCCTGGTCTCCTGGAACGCTGTCGACGGCCGCTATTTCGTCAGCGGCAGGACAAGGAACGACACGGGCTTGCCGATCGCGGTGAATGAGTCACCGGTCAACGCGCCGATGGTCGCGGTGTAGCGTCCCTGGGCAACCGCGGCGGCGCCGCCCCGCCCGCCGAAGCCTCCGCCGCCGCCGAAGCCGCCGCGTCCCTGTGCGGCGCAGCGTGAGGGCGCGTTGGGGACGTCAGGCCGCAGGTCCCACGCAATCCGGTGCAGGCCCGCCGCGGTCTCGTCGCCGCAGAGTTCCAGCCGCCGCACCTGCTTGCCGTCGTTGTCGGCGATATTGAGCGCGAACTTGGCATCGCCGGCTTGACTGCTGCCAATCGAGTAGGTGAGCAAGGCGCCGTAGGCCGGGTTCTGGTAGGTGGTGTTGCCCCACGTCGCTTCCATCTGGTTCAGCTCGTTGAACTGATAGGCGTCGCGCATCGGATAGAGGCGCGCGCGCTCGGCGAGCCCATCCGGCGACAGGTCGCGGAGGGCTGTGTAGTCGTCGAGGATGTAGACGCCGCGCCCGAAGGTGCCGGCCACGAGATCGCCGTCACGCTTCTGGATGGTGACGTCGCGGACCTGCACGTTGGGCACGCCGGCCATCTTCACCCAGTGGCCGCCGCCGTCGACGGTGGCGTAGAGCCCGACTTCCGTGCCGACAAACAGCAGGTTCCCATCGACCGAGTCCTGCACAATCGACCACGCGCCGGAGCGCTGCGGCAGATCGCCCGTGATCGACGTCCACGTCTTGCCGCGGTCCGTGCTCTTGAACACGTAGGGCTTGAAATTGCCACGGTTCCAGTCGTTGAGGGTCGCAAAGACGGTATTGTCGTCGCGCGACGAGGCCTGGACGTCGGTGACATAGGTGAATTCGGGCGCACCCTGGATCGGATCCAGTTTGCGCCAATTTTTGCCCTCGTCATCGCTCACCTGGATGAGGCCGTCGTCGGTGCCGACGTAGAGCAGCCCCTCGACGAGCGGCGATTCGTCGAGCGCGGTAATCGTGCTCAGCCGTGTCGTCGCTTCCATGTAGGCGACCGAATCAGCCGGCCAGACCTTGCCCATGATCGGAATCTTTGTGCGATCGAGGTTGCGCGTGAGGTCGCCGCTGACTGCCGTCCACGTGTCGCCGCGATCGTCGCTGCGATAGACGCGGTCCCCGGCGAAGTAGAGGCGCCGGGCGTCGTGCGGACTGATGATGAGGGGCGTATCCCAGTGCCACCGGCCGAGGCGCTGCGCGGCTCCTCCGCGCCCGCCGCCCGCCGCACCGCGTCCGCCGCCGCGGCCCGCTCCCTGCTGCGCGCCTGCGGGCGCCGCGCCGGCTGGTGCCGCGCCAGCTGGAGGGGCCGCCGGCGTTTCCTCGCCGCCGCCGCGTCCGAGGTTGGCGGTGCGCACCTCAGCGTCGATGTCGGCCTGCTGCATGCCGTAGACGTTATTGGTACGGGGGATGATGTTGACGCTGATTCCGGTGCGCAGGTCCAGGCGCGTCGCGTTGCCCTCCTGCGACTGTGCGTAGACGATATTGGGATCCTCGGGATCGATCCGGCATTGAAAACCGTCACCACCGCCAATATTGAACCAGTCGCTAGTGCGGATGCCGGCGCGGTTCAGGGTGCGCGACGGGCCTTCGACCGAGCCGTTGTCCTGCGCGCCGCCGCAGACGTTGTAGAACGGCTTCGCGTTGTCGGTCGAGATCCGGTAGAACTGCGACAGCGGCAGGTTGGTGAAGTGCCGCCACGACTTCCAGTTGTCGTACGACTCGTAGACGCCGCCGTCGTTGCCGAGCAGCACGTGACGGTGATCACTTGGATCCCACACCACCTCGTGGTAATCGACGTGCACGCCCTGGAGCTGCACGTTCTTCCATGTCTTGCCACCATCCTCGCTCTTGGCCAGGTTGGTGTTGGTGATGTAGATGACGTCGGGGTTCTCCGAGTCCACGAACATTTCGCCGTAGTAGCCTGGATCGCCGCCGCGGAACCAGTCGTCAGCCGCGGCGCCGCGGCCCTGGGCGGGCGGCTGCGGCGCGGCCTGCATCTCGGTCGGTTCGGGGTCCTCCTCGCCGGTCCCGGCGCCGCGTCCTCCGCCGACCTGCTTGCCGACGCGCGTCCAGCTGGCGCCCGCATCCTCGGAGCGGAAGAATCCGCCCTCGCCACGCTGCGCGACGACGAAGGCATAGACCACCTTCGGATTCTTGGGATTGATGCCGAGGCCCATGCGGCCCATCTCGACCGCCGGCAGCCCCTTGGTCAGCTTCGTGAAATGCGCACCGCCATCGGTCGTCTTGTAAAGACCGCTGCCCGGCCCGCCGCCGATCAGCTGGCCGACCTGCCGGCGCCGCTGATTCATGGCGACGTAGATCGTATCGGGGTGGGTCGGATCCATCACCGCGTCCTGGGCGCCGGTGTCCTCGTTGACGGTGAGGACTGCCTTCCACGTCGCCCCTCCGTCAGTCGTCTTATAGAGGCCGCGGTCGCCGCCAGCGCGCCACAGCGGGCCGATCGCCGTCACGTAGACGACGCTGCTGTTGCGTGGATCGATCAAGATGTTCTGGATGTGCTCGGAATTCTCGAGTCCGACGCGCTTCCATGTCTTGCCGGCATCGGTCGACTTGTAGAGGCCGTCACCGTAGCCCACGCTGCGCTGGTTGTTGTTCTCGCCCGTGCCGAGCCAGACGACGTTGGAGTCCCTGGGATCGACCTTGACCGCGCCGAGCGAGTAGGCGCCGGCGTCGTCGAAGATCGCCGCGAAGTGATTGCCGCGATCCTCCGTCTTGAACAACCCGCCCGAGGCGCTAGCGACGTACCAGACGTTCGGGTTCTTCGGGTCGAACTCGATGTCGGAAATGCGGCCGGTGGTGATGTCGGGGCCGATGCCACGCAGCGGCAGTCCCTTGACTGTGTCGGGCGAGAGGCTTGCCGACTGCGCGCCGAGCGTGGCGCACGCGGCGCCCACCGCCAGGCCGAGAAGAAGAGTGCGATTCATATGCCGCGTATTGTATACCGGTGAAATGCGGCATCCCTGGCCATGACTCAGTACGGAATCCAGACTTCCATTTCGCCCTTGCCGCGGTTGTTCCAGGCGTAGTACGGGATCGCGGTGACGGTGCGTCCGGGCAGTGCAGCCGTGACCACCTGGACGCCGTTGAGCAAGTCGGCACGGAATTGGGAAGTCAGCGGCACGTTCAGCGGCAATTTCAGCTCTTTCAACGACCCGCCGTTGTCGACTGCTTCGAGCGCAAAGAGGATCGGCCCGCGCGCGAGGGCGGCCATGCCGCGGTCGTCGGCGACCTGGTCGTTGGCGAGCACGCGGCGCACGGGCATCGGCATCTCGAGTGTGACCACGTCCCCTTTCTGCCATCGACGGCGAATGTCGAGATAGCCGTCGGTGATCACCATCGGCACTGCGGCGCCGTTCACCGTGGCCACGGGCTTGGCGTCGATGGCTGAGGCGAATCGATACAGAGCGTCGGCAGGTTCGTTGGCGAGGGCCCAGGACGGAATCCGCACCGATATGGCTGCCATTAGCGGATGCGCGGGGTCGATCCTGAGCTTGACCGCGCCGCTCCATGGGTAATCGGTCTGCTGGGTGATCTGCGTCGTCACGCCATCGATCGGGAAAGACGCCGTGCTGCCGACGAACAGGTTCACGAACACCCGGCCGGCTGTCCGGGCGTAGATGAGGCCGGGCAGCTCCTCCATCAGGCGCGCCAGATTTGCCGGGCAGCAGGCGACGTCGAAATACGCGCTACGCTCGGTGCGGCCGTCGGACACGAGAGGATTCTGGTAGAAGAACCGGTTGCCCGAGAGGCTCACGCCCGAGAGATAGCCGTTGTAGAGCGTCCGCTCGAGCACGTCGTAAGGCGCGGCCTTGCCCGTGCGCAGAAACAGGCGGTGATACCACAGCATGCCGCCGACCGCTGCGCAGGTTTCCGCATAGGCGCGATTGGGCAGGACATAGGGCGCTCCGAATGCTTCGGTTCGCCCGTCGGCGCCGAGACCACCGGTCACGTACATCTTCTTCGTGGTGACGTCCTCGAAGAGCGCGTCGATCACGCGCTCGAAACCGGCCGCCGCTAGCGCCGTGACGTCGGTCATCGCCGAGTAGAGATAGCTCGCCCGAACCGCGTGGCCGACGGCGCTGGTCTGCTGCGCGACCGGCGCCTGGTCCTGGCGATACGCGAGGTCGTTGTACATGAAGAAGCGATTACCCTGTTCGAACTGCGGATGCTCGACGCTGTGCGCCCGGCCCCGCTCATCAAGGAAGAATCTTGCGAGCCCGAGATACTTCTCGTTGCCCGTGACGCGATAGAGCTTGACGAGCGCAAGCTCGATCTCTTCGTGCCCTGGCACATCGCGTCGCTGGTCGGGCCCGAACGTCCGCGTCATCAGATCGGCGCTCTTGAGCGCGACATCGAGAAACGTCCGCTTCCCGGTCGCGCTATAGTGCGCGACCGCAGCTTCGATCATGTGCCCCTGGTCGTAGAGCTCGTGGCTCGTATGCAGCCACGACCAGCGCTCGGGTCCCGCGCCCGGCGCCGGATTGGCGGGATCGACGGTGCGCGGCGTGTAGAGGTAGCCGTCGGGCTCCTGCGCGGCGGCGATGATCGCGATGAGGTCGTCGAGCTTCTTCTCGAGTGCCGGATCAGGGTGATCGACGAGTGACCACGAGGCGGCCTCGATCACCTTGTAGACGTCGGTGTCGTTGTAGCGCTGTCCCTGATACGCGCCTGCTTTCTTCTTCGCCGCTTTGAGAAAGTTGTCGACCCGCCCGGTGAGTTCGTTCTGCTGCAGGATGTGCGGGATCGTCACCGTCCGATTGACCTCGCGCCTGGGCGCCCAGAACGTGTCGGTGATCCGCACGGCGGTGATCGGCACAGGCGTGATGGGATAGTCCGTGGCCGGCGTCGTGGTCGTTCGCGGCATCGCCGTCACTTGTGCGGCGACGACGGCCAGGAGCGACGCCCAGATTCGCATTCCCGGATTCTGCCACGATCGCGGTGTTCACTCCCCTTTCAACGTGCGATACACTGCCGCTCGAAACCATGAAGCTCCCATTGTTGGCAGTCGCGATTGGTGTCGCCGCGCTCGCGGCCGGTCCTGAAGAGCTGCGGGACAGCCAGCACGCTCGGCAGACTGGCAACGTGCCCGTCCGAATCGAGACGGCGCTCGGTCATATCGACGTCGCCGTCGACACCGTGCACGCCCCGATCACCGCGGCGAATTTCCTGAAATACGTCGACGCGAAGCTCTATGACGGCGGGCGGTTTTACCGCGTCACCCGTCCCGATAACTACACGCCCGCGCTTCCTGATCGGCCGGCCATGGCGATCATCCAGGGGGGCATCAACCCGGAGCATGCCCGCGAAGGCTTCCCGCCCATCCCGCTCGAACGCACCAGCGTCACCGGCCTGAAGCACGTCACGGGCACGGTCTCGATGGCACGGTCGACGCAGGCCGACACGGCGCGGTCCGATTTCTTCATCTGTCTGGACGATCAGCCCTCGCTTGACTTCGGCGGCAAACGCTTCGACGACGCCCAGGGGGCCGGCGCGTTCGGCCAGGTCGTGGACGGCCTCGACGTCGTCCGCGCGATTCAGCAGCAGCCGACCAACAACGACGCCGAGACGGCGATGGGACGGCAGACACTAACGAAGCCGATCGCGATTACGTACGTGCAAAGAGGTCAATAGGAGCCCGTCCATCATGAAACGCCTGATCCTCGCCGCCGTTGCTCGTTGCGTTTGGCGTCGTGCAGCCGCGTGCCGCGGTGCCACCGGCGGCGACGCGGCATGTGCCGACGATGACGCAGTTCATGACGTTCGCGTTTCCCCAGGAGCTGGTCGCGGCCCGGAAGGCCGAACGCATCGCCTGGATCGCCAACGACAGGGGGCAGCGGAATGTGTTCACGGCCGCCGCGCCCGACTTCAAACCGGTCCGCGTCACCGCGTATCTAAAAGACGACGGCGTCGAAACCTCGCAGCTCGAGATCTCGGATGACGGAACGACGGTGACGTTCACGCGGGGCGCGGAGCGCAACCGCGAGGGCTGGGTCGCGAGCCCGGAGGCCGACCCAAGCGGCGTCGAACGCGCCATCTGGGCGGCGAAGACGACCGCGCCCGGCGTCTCGTGGCGGCTGGCCGAAGGCAGTGAGGGAGCGCTCTCGCCCGATGGGCGGTACCTCGCCTACGCCAAAGACGGCCAGATCTACCGCGTGTCGACGGCGCAAGGACCGCGGACCAACGACTACGACAAGGGACTCAAGCCGACCATCCGCATCTGGGGGGTCAACAGCACGCCAGTGTGGTCGCCGAACGGCCGAAAGCTGGCGTTCGTCAGCCGCAGGACCAATCACAGCTTCGTCGCCATCTACGATGCCGCGACGCGCAAGGTGGCCTACATGTCGCCGAGTGTCGACTTCGACACGAGCCCGACCTGGTCGCCCGATAGCACCCGGATTGCGTTCATCCGCCGGCCCGGCACGCCCTTCGCCCTGCAGTCGCAGCCGGGTGCCGGCGGGTTGGGAAACGCGGCGGGGCCAGCCTTCAACGCTGCAGCGCCTGGGCAAGGACGTGGCGGCGCAGGCCGCGGCGGTGGTGGCGGTGGCGCTCCGCAGGGACGTGGCCGCGGCGGTGATCAGGCGAACGGCGCGACGCCCAACGAGCCAGCGCCACGGCCTGGACTGACCAGCGCGAAGTTCAGCGGCGGCTACACTCTGGGCTTCTGGGTGGCCGACGCGACGACCGGCGACGCGCAGGAGTTCTGGCACAACGCGCCGGACGACAAGGTGTTCACGACCATCAACACGATCGCGTGGCACGGCGACCGCGTCGTGTTCCAGCTCGAGCCCGAGGAGTGGACGCGCTTCTACTCGGTGCCCGTGAGCGCGAACGGTCCGGTGCACAACACCGGCCCGAACAGCCGCACCGACGTGTTCCTTCCGGTCACGACGCTGTCATCAGTGCCCGAACCGGCGAGCCTGACGCCGCAGACGGGACAAATCGAGTCGTCGTCGTTCTCGCCTGACGGCACGTTCCTCTACTACGGCACGAACGCGACCGACGTCGAGCGGCGCCACATCTGGCGCGTGCCGGTCGGCGGCGGCACGCCGGAACAGCTCACACACGGCGAGGCCGTCGAGCACGATCCGGTCGTGCTGCCATCGGGCAAGATTGCCGTGCTCAGCGCCGACTGGAACCGTCCGCAGTCGGTGGCGGTCTTCCCCGCCGCCCGCACCCAACCAATGGAGGCGTCGGCGCAGAAGATTCTTTACCCGATCCTCTCGAAGGAATTCCCGACCGACGCGCACGTGAAACCGGAAATCGTGCTGACGAAGGCCGCCGACGGCATGGAGATCCACAACCAGCTGTTCGTGCCGAAGGACATCCGTGCCGGAGAGAAGCGGCCGGCGATCATCTTCGTGCACGGCGGCCCGGTACGGCAGATGCTGCCGGCGTACCACTACATGGAGGTTTACCATCTCTTCTACGCGGTGAACCAGTGGCTGGCCAACCAGGGTTACGTCGTCCTGTCGGTGAACTATCGCGGCGGGGTTGGCTACGGTAAGTCGTTTCGTACCGCGCCGAACACGAATCTGCGCGGTAACTCCGAGTACCAGGATGTCGTCGCGGGCGGCAAGTACCTGCAGTCTCGGCCGGACGTCGATCCGAAACGAGTCGGGATCTGGGGACTCTCGTACGGCGGGTTGCTGACGTCGCAGGCATTGGCGCGCAACTCGGACATGTTCATCGCCGGCGTCGACCTCGCGGGCGTCCATCTCTACGGCAGCAGCCTCGACCCCGAGAATCTCGCATATAAGTCATCGGCCATCTCGGAGATCGATCGTTGGACGTCGCCGGTGCTCGTGATCCAGGGGGACGACGATCGCAACGTCAACTTTGCGCAGAGCGTCGGGCTGGTGCAGCTGCTGCGCGCGCACAACGTGCCCTACGAGCTGTTGGTGATGCCCGACGACACGCACGAGACGCTGCTCTACAAGCGATGGGTTCCGATCTGGGATCGGATGGAGGTCTTTCTGAACAAATACCTCAAGAAGGAAGACGCCGTCTTGACGCAGCAGCTGCAGAAGTGATTCGCAGGTGGTCAGGATCATCCGAGGGGCTTCGCCCATCGGACTTCCCTACACGCTCTCTCGCGCGCGGCTTCGCCGGCGCACTCCGTTCGCGTGGCTCACTCGCTGACGCTCGTTCGCTGACCCTGTCCCGATGGTGTTCTCCAAGAGTCCTGATCTCATGGTCTCCTCTGGTCATGGCGCTTCTCGCGAGTGCCTGCGCGATTCTCGGCGGCCGCCAGTTTAGTGTCCAGCCGAACGCCGATCGCAACATCCTGCTCGTGACCATCGACACACTGCGGGCCGACGCGCTCGGGTCGTATGGCGGGCGCGCGGCGACGCCAAATCTCGACGCGCTGGCCGCGCACGGCGCGCGCTTCACCTTCGCGCATTCGCACGCGGTGGTGACGCTGGTCTCGCACGCGAGCATCCTGACCGGCAAGTTCCCATACGAGCACGGCATCCGCGACAACACCGGGTACCGGCTGCGCCCGAACGAACCCACTGTCGCGACGCTGCTCAAGCCACGCGGCTACGCTACGGGGGCGTTTGTCGGCGGTTTTCCGCTCGATCGCCGGTTCGGGCTGACGCCTGGCTTCGACGTCTACGACGACACGATGACGCGGGCGGGAGCGCCAGGCGAGCCCGCGGAACGCGAGCGGCCGGCCGACGCGGTCGTGAAGTCCGCGCTCGACTGGATCGGCGCGCAGCAAGGCAAGTGGTTCGCCTGGGTGCACGTCTACGATCCGCACGAGCCGTATCAACCGCCTGGTGAGTTCGCGACGCGGTTTGCGGCCGAGCCGTATCTGGGCGAGGTGTCATGGACCGACGCGGCGCTCGGGCCACTGTTCGATCGCGTGCGCGCGCTCACGCGCCCGACGCTGGTGGTCGTCACCGGCGATCATGGTGAGAGTCTCGGCGAACACGGAGAGCGCACGCACAGTCTCTTTGCCTACGAGCCGACGCTGCACGTCCCGCTGTTGATCGGCGAGATCACGAAGGAGTCGAAGGACACCAAGGGCCTGGTGATCGACACGCCGGTCCGGCATGTGGACCTGCTGCCGACGATCCTGGCGTCGGCCGGCGAGCCGGCCGCCGGGTCGGGTACGTCGCTGCTCCAGACGATCAACGCCGGGCGCGGCGACGAGCGGCCGTCCTACTTCGAGGCGATGAGCGCGGCGGTGACGCGCGGCTGGGCGCCGCTACGCGGCGTGCTGGTCGGGCGCGAGAAGTACATCGATCTGCCGATCGTCGAGCTCTACGACCTGGCGGCCGATCCGACTGAAAAGACCAACATGGCGCCCACCCGCACGGACCGGGCGCGCGTGATGGTCGAAACGCTGAAGCAATTCAACGTCACGCCGCCGGCGCGCGCGCAGACGGAAACGGCCGACACGATCGAGCGCCTGCGCTCGCTCGGCTACATCGGGGGGGGCTCGGCGACGGCGAAGGAGCAGTACAGCGAGGCCGACGATCCCAAGCGGCTGGTCCAGATCGAGCAGATGCTGACGCAGGCCAACGACGCGTTGCGAGCGCGCCACGACCAGGAGGCCGCCGATATCTATCGCGCGATCATCCAGCGACGTCCCGACACCGAGGACGCCTACCGCAAGCTGGCGCTCGTCTACTGGCGCGGCGGCCGACAGGCGGAGGCCATCGCTACCCTGGAACTTGCCCTGCGCAACGGCGTGACGCAGAGCGAGGTCCGCATCCGCCTGGGGCAGTACCTCGCCCAGGCTGGTCAGCCGGCCAAGGCGATCGAGTTGCTGAAGGACACGGCCGGCTCGGATCCCGACGCGCTCAACGCCCTCGGCAACGCTTACACCATGGCGGGACGGTTGAGCGACGCCGCCGCGATCTTCCAGCGTCTCATCGCCCAGGATCCGAGCGACGCCCTCGCTTACGAGAACCTCGGGATGACGCAGTTGCAAGAAAACGATGCCAGGAGCGCCGAAGCGTCGCTGCGCCGCGCGATCCAATTGGACGCGTCGCTTAGCGGCGCCTACACTGCGCTCGGCGTCGTGCTCGCCAATACCGGCCGAGTTCCCGAAGCGGTCGACGCATGGAAAAAGGCGCTGACCATCGATCCGGCGGATCAGAACGCGGCCGACAATCTCAGGCGTGTCGGCGCGCGTTAGCTATTGCACCCATGGCGCCGTCAGCGCCTTCATGCCTCGCTTCGAGACGGCCTGAACGTTACTGATGACTGACGGCGCGTCAGCTGGGCGGGCATAGGTGACGACCTTCTGCGCGAGCAGCGCATCGGCAATCTTGGCCATTTGCGATTCGAGCGAAATCGCGGTCACGCCGGTCAGGTGCACGCCGCCGCTGGCGGCGGTGATGTTGTCCATGATCACGTCGCGGACCGCCGCGGTCGACGCATTGCCGACGATGTCCTGATTGGCCTGGATCGACACCGCCCAGTAGTTGACGGCAGCCTTACGCATGGCATTGGCGACGTCCTGCGGCTGTACCGTGCTCACTTCGGCAGAATTGAAGCTGACGGACACAATGACACGGCGAGGGTTCGTCCCCTTCTTGCTCACTTCCTTGCTCGCGTCGGCGAGCGCCTCGAGCATCACGCCGCCCGATTGCTGGGCCGGGAACATGTGCGAGATGTTCTTGGTCAGGTCGGCAGTCTTTACCGTTGGCTTTTGCGTCATCACGCCGGCGCCTGCGAACTCCCAGATGCCGATCGTGCTCTCGGGGTTGGCCTGCTGGATCTTCTGAACGAAGGTGGTCAGGCCGGCGCGCAGTTCCCGCGTCGGCACTTCCTGTCCGACGATCGGCTTGGTGTTGTCGACGAGCAGTGCCACGGTCATCGGGTCGGTTGCCGGCTTGACGTCGACGACTTCGCGGATCGCGCCATCTTCCTGCACGGCAAGGTCAGCGGCGGCCAGATCCTTGACGGGGGCGCCAGACTGGTCGAGTACAGTCACAATAATGGACTTCTGGCCTTGCGCGGCCGGAAGAGCCATCGCTAGGACGAGCACCGGCATAGCGGTGAAGCGTGCGGACATCGGGAAAGCCTCCTCGGGTATTCGACGAAAGGGCAGACCGGCCGGTCTGGGCGGCGATTATACTTTTTCCTTCCCAATGCGATCACGCGAGGCCCGTCGTGCAATGCCGGCCCGCCGCCGCGTGTGGTGGGCGCACCTGCTCGTCGCCGCGGCCATCACGGGCGTCTACGCCAACAGCCTGCACGGTCCACTGATCTTCGACGACCGGGCCACGATCATCGACAACGACACGATCGAGGACCTTGGTACCAGCCGCGTACTTCAGCCGCCGCACGAGACGCCTGTCGCCGGCCGTCCAGTCGTCAATGTCTCGTTCGCCGTCAACTACGCGCTCGGAGGACGCGAAGTTGTCGGCTACCACGCCGTCAATATCGCCATCCACATACTGTGCGCGCTCACAGTCCTCGGCATCGCCCGCCGTCAGGCGGGAGTCAACGTCGCGCTAGCGATTGCGCTTTTGTGGGGCCTGCATCCGATCAACACCGAGGCCGTCGACTATCTGACCCAGCGGACGGAGTCGCTCATGGCCCTGTTCTACCTCGCGACGGCGTACTGCGCGGTCCGTGCCGCTGATACGCCTGCGCGCGCCCGGCTGTGGACCGTCGCGTGCGTCACAGCCTGCGCGCTGGGTATGGCGACGAAGGAAACCATGGTGACCGCTCCGCTCGCCGTCGTGCTGTACGACCGGATATATCTATTTGCTTCGTTCAAGGACGCGCTGCGGCAGCGGCGTGTTCTTTACGCGGGCCTCGCCGCGACGTGGCTGGTGCTCGCCGCCTTGATCTGGCAAGGCCCGCGCAGCCTGTCGGCGGGCTTGTCGGCATCCGGCGGGAGCGTCTCGACCTATCTGATCAACCAGGCAGTGATGATTGTCCGCTACATTCGCCTCGCCGTGTGGCCGACGGACCTCGTGGTCTATTACGGGTGGCCGATGCCGCTGTCCCTGTTCGACGTCCTGCCGCAGCTACTCGCCATCGCAGGGCTGCTGACGGCAACGACATGGGCGCTGTGGCGCCGGCCGCGGCTAGGGTTCCTGGGGGCGTTCTTCTTTCTTGCCCTGGCCCCGACATCGAGCATCGTCCCCATCGCGACAGAGGTCGGCGCCGAGCGCCGGATGTATCTGCCGCTCGTCGCGTTGGTCGCGTTGGTCGTGCTCGCGTGCTGCCGCGTACTCGCGGCGCGTCGTTGGCGGGTGGCCGCGCTGGTGGCAGCCAGTGTATTGTTCGCCGCCATGACGATGGCGCGGAATCTCGAATACCGCTCGAGCCTGCGGCTCGCCGAGACTACTGCGCAGCGCTGGCCCGGGCCGGCGGCCGACTCGATGCTCGGCGTGGAACTGGCGGCCGCCGGACGGTTGCCGGAGGCGGAAGGCCGTCTCCGCTCGGCCGCAGGTGCATACCCGCCGGCACGCTACTATCTGGGCACGGTGCTCCTTGCGGAGAACCGGCCTGACGAGGCGATTGAGCATCTGACGGCGTTCATAGCCGACCAGCCTCCGGAACTGGAACAGGCGCGGCTGGCACGCAAGCAACTGGCGGCCGCATTCCAGAAGGCCGAGCGGACGGACGAGGCGGCAGCCGCCTATCGCGCCGTGCTCACGGCGGACGCTGGCGACGTGGAGGCGATAATGCAGCTCTCGCAGATCCTTCTGAACCAGGGGCGCTTCGGCGATGCGGTTCCGCTGTTGCGGCAGCTCACCGCGCGGCAGCCTGGAAGCGCGTGGGCTTTCGGCGGCCTCGGCATTGCGCTGGCTTCTACCGGCCGCGTCGACGAAGCGGTCGACGTCTTCCGGCGGCAGCTGGAGCTGGATCCCACCAACGAGCACGCCAGGCAGAACCTCGCGCGCGCACTGGCGATTCAGGGGAAATGACGATGCGCAGGACTGCTGGGCGCATAGTCGTGAGTGCGTGCCTGGTGATCGCCGTCCAGACGGTGCGCGCGCAACCGCTGCCGCCGCTCGCGGAGCTTCTCGGCCGGTACACAGACTGGATCGCCGGCCGGCGACCGCCCGTCGACTTGACTGTGGTCGACCTCGACGTCGCGCGACGTGAGCTCGGTCGGCTCGACCCGACGTCGATTCCCGTTGATCCGACGTGGACCGTTGACCAGGCGCGCGAGATGCGGCGTCGGGCGATGACGTCCTTTGCCCTCGAACTCGCCGCGATCGGATCCACGCGTCACTCCTCTTCCGCTGCGCGCCTCGTCGAATGGGCTTGCGCCTACGTGCGCTCGCACACGCCGTTAAATGCCTTCGACCGTGCCTGGCAGCTCGCTGCCCTGTCCGTGCTCGAAGGGGGCATCGACGCACACACGCTGGCCGATCACGTGACACACGCGCAACTGGTCTTTCGGGACGAGCCGCGGCTGATTCTCGCGCGCGGCGTCGCCGAGGAGCAGTTCAACGCGCCGAGCGAGGCGCTCGTCCGCACCGAGACGGCGGCGGGCCTCCTGCGCGCGCGCGAGGCGCTGGCACGGGCGGAGGGAGAGGGGGTCCGCGCGTCTGAGCGCGCGATCGCGCGCTTCCAGGAGGCAGCGCGCGACAACGGTCTCGCCGGTGAAGCTCTGCTCCGCGCCGGTCACGTCGAGCTGCGGCTGGGCCGCTACGACGCCGCACTTGCGACGTGGACGGGACTCGAGGCACGGACGACGGATCCGGCGGTCCGCTTTCTGTTGTACCTGTTCCGCGGCATCGCCTACGAAGGGCGTGGCCGCGTCGACGAGGCACGGGCGTCTTACAAGGCAGCGTTGGCGATGAGTCCTGGCGCGCATTCCGCGACGTTGCGCCTCGCGGCGCTCGCCTTCCGTTACGGGCATGACGACAACCAGGTGACGCTCACCGACGCCCTGCTGCAGGACGACGACGCGCGGCGGGACCCGTGGTGGTCGTATTACGCGGCGGACTGGCGCTTCTGGTATCCGCGGATCGCCGCCGTGCGCGCGCAGTTGAGGCAGCCGTGAGACTTGGGCACTGGCTCGCCATCGGAGCGATCATCGGCGGCACAGCGGGTCAACAGACCTTCCGTTCCGGCGTCACCGGCGTCGTCATACCGGCCTCAGTGCGCAGCGGCAACAAGCCAGTCCACGGACTGGCCGCCGCCGACTTCGAGCTGCGCGACAACGGCGTCGTGCAGACGCTGCAGGAGGTCTCGGCAGAGAAGATTCCGATCGACCTCACACTGCTGCTCGATCTCAGCTCGAGCGTGGACGGGCCGATGCTCCAGCGGCTGAAGACGGCGGTCGCTGACACGGCACTCCTGCTCCGCCAGGACGATCGTATCCGCCTGGTGACGATTTCGCAGGTCCTGCGCGAGGTGTTCGGTTTCCGGGCGAGGGAGGGCACGATGCCGCTCGACACGCTGTCTGCTGAAGGCGCGACATCGCTCTACGACGGGCTCGCGGCGACGATGATGCGGCCGGGCGAGACGGGACGGCGCCAGCTCATCGTCGCCTTCACCGACGGTCGCGATTCGACCAGCATCATCGACGAGGGCGCGCTCAAGGCGATCGGTCAGCTCACCGACGCGGTGGTCGACATCGTCGTCCCGATCACTTCGACGCGAACGGCGGAAACACGCCGGCTGTCGCAGCGCGCCGGCGGATCGCCCGATTCCCTGGCCGGAGCGCCCAACGTCACCGTCAATGGCCAGGGGCCGGCAGGCGTGACAACTGAAGGCGTGCCGCAGGTGCTCTCGGACCTGGTCGCGCCGACCGCTGGCCAAGTGCTGGCGCTGCCGCCCGATGAATCCGTCAGCCGCGCGTTCAGGGCAATCCTCGACGATTTTCGCGCGACGTATGTGCTCCAGTACATCCCCAGCGACGTCGATCCGACGGGATGGCACGACGTCGAGATCACGGTGAAACACCACGGAAAATACGACGTGCGCGCGCGCAAGGGCTACCGTGGCAGGGTTACAATTCCCTCCGAGGAGAAGCGGTAATGCGCCTGTTCGCTCTTGCGCTCACTGGCGCGGTGTTGCTGCAGACGCAGCAGCCGCCGCCGGCCCCGACGTTCAAGTCGACGACCGAGCTCGTCGAGGTCGACGCGATCGTCCTCGACAAGGACGGCAACTTTGTCTCCGGGCTGACTCCGGATCAAGTCACCATCTTGGAGAACGGCAAGCCGCAGAAGATCCAGCAGTTCTTCATGGTCACGCACGACCTCGCGCCGGGCGGCGTTGTCGCGAGTGGCGACTATGCGGGACTGTCGGAGTCGGGTGCGCACCGCGTCTTCGTGATGATGTTCGACGAGGCGCACCTATCGAACGACTCGCTAATGCGCGTCAAGGAAGGCGCGTCGGGGTTCGTGCGCGAGATGTTCAGCGCCGGCGATGCTGGCGGCGTGTTCCTCAACGGCGGGATGTACAAGGGCCGTCTGACCATCGACAAGGGCGAGCTGCTTGGTGGCATCCGCGCTGTGCAGCCGGCGTTCGAGAACCGGCAGGCGATCCTCGCCCCTTTCCGCCAATGGCCGCGGATCGACGACGAGATCGAGGCGATGAAGATCGCCGACGGCGGCCTCGAGGTCGTCTCGCGGATCGCGCAGAAGGCGTGCACCGATGACCCGCAGCAGTGCCAGAGTGAGGGCGGCCTCGGCAACGTCGAGAACCTGATCCAGCAGAAGGCGCGGCTCTACGTCCGTCAGGCTCGGATGATGACCGACCACACGATGCAGAGCCTCGGGCGGATTGCCAGCGGCCTGGCCCGCATCCCGGGCCGAAAGACCGTGATCCTGATGACCGAGGGCTTCTACATGGAGGAGCACCGTTCCGACCTCGAGCTGCTCGCCGCGCAGGCGGCGCGCAGCGGCATCACCATCTACTCGATCGACGGGCGCGGCCTGATCAACGGCATGTCAATCAACCCCGACGTGACGATGATGGAGCGTTCCCGCGCTACCAATTTCGACACGGGGGAGGACGCACCCAACATCCTGACGGAAGGCACCGGCGGCTTCATGATCCGCAACACCGACGACATCAAGCGCGCCTTCGGCATGATCGTCCGCGACACGAGCAGCTATTACGTCATCGGCTATCAGCCGGACAACGCGGCGATGGACGGCAAGGTGCGGAAGATCGAGGTCAAGGCGGCTGTCCCAGGCGTCAAAGTGCGGGCGCGCAAGAGCTACGCGGCGACGAAGCTGCCGCCGCAGGAAGCCATCTGGGGGTTCACGAAGTGAATCGAGTCATCGGGTGATCGGGTGATCCGGTGATCGGGTACAACGAAAAACGGCCCCGGGGTGAAAACCCGGGGCCGTTTCCGTCTGCGGGCACGCGGTGCGCCCCGCTATTCGGGTTAGAACTGGATCGACGCGCCGAAGCGGAACACGCGCGGCGGTACGATCGACGCCGGTTGTGTAAAGCCGGCGGTGCTCTGGTTATTGCTGACGTAAGTCTGGATCACGTTGGCGTTGAACATGTTGAACCCGTCGACCGACAGTTTCAGCCGTTCCTTGCCGCCGCGGAACTTGACGATCTTCTGGACGCTGATGTCGAGCAGGTTCGTCGCGTCGAATCGCGCGACGTCGACGTTCTGCTGGGTCAACGTGCTTCTCGTGATGGTTCCAGTCGTGCCGCCGGGGACAGCCCCGGGGCCGTTGATCGACAACGTCCGTGTCGCGCCCTGATTCCAGTTGTAGTTGGCCGAGAGGTTGATATCCCACGGCATCGTATAACTACCCTGCGCCTTGACCAGGTACTTGGCGATCGTGCTGATGCCCTGGTTGTATTCGAACCCCGTCGGATCAAGGTATGTTGCCGAGCCGTAGGGGAAGTACTGTGGATTGTCCTGCAGCGTGATCCCGACTCCCCCCTGCCAGCGATTGCTGTAGCGCTTGTTCATCGTGATGTCGACGCCCTTGTAGATCTGGTAGTTCGGGTTCGTCATCGTGATGCTACCGATGCCGGACGGACGCGAGCAGCCGCTGCAGATGTAATAGTAGTTGGCGTTCAGACCAGTGGCCGGATCGTTGTAGGTCGCAGGCAGATACAACGCACGCAGCGCGTCGTAGCCCGGACCCGGTGTGTAGCCAATCGTATAGGTCGTCGTGCCGCGATCGTACTTGCGATAGATGAAGTCCACCCCGACCGCGAGATTCGAGATGACCTCGTGCTGGATGCCGACAACCCCTTCACGCGTTCGCCCGATCTTGGCGCTGGGGTCGACGATGTTACCGGTCGGTACCAGGACGCCGTTCTGGAATCGGGAATTGTTCGGCGACGGTGTGCCGGTCAGCTCGTTGGCCTGGACGAGTCCGTCAAGGTTGAGATCCTGCCAGCAGCTCGACCCAGTACACGCGCCTGACGACGTATTCGGGCCCCACGTCAGGTTTGCGGCGCCGAGGCCGCTGAGCGAGTTTGCCAGCGTGATCTTCGTGTCGTAGTAGTAGGCGAGGTTGCCGTGAACCTGCGTCTTGCCGTTGCCAAACAGATCGCGGGTGACTGACAGGCGCGGCGACCAGTTGCCGAACGACTGGATAGATTTCCCGGTCGAGGAGTCGACCTGCGTAGCCGTGTCGCACTGCGAAGGCATCAGATCCGGACGCAGAGCGTTCGCCGGCACGCAGCCGCCGAGGTACTTCGACTGCTGCCAGTCGTATCGGACGCCGCCGTTGATGCGCCACTGCCCGCGACTGTAGCTGTCCTGGATGTACCCGTCGTAGGTCCACCAGTTATTGTTGGTGAGGCGGTCGCGGTAGAGCACCGCCTGGTAGGCGACGAGCCCGGCCCCGGCGCCCGTCGGCTGGTAGCCGCTGCCACAGCTGTTCGCGTCGTTATTGGCGCACTCGACCGTGGCGCGCGCACCGCCGCTGTAGTGTGAGAACGTCAGTATTGGGTTGCGGCGCCAGCCGAGGCCGAACTTCAGCGAATGGTCACCGCCAAGGGTGTGGCTCAGGAAGTAGGTACCGTCGGTCTTGACTTCCCAGGACGGACGCGAGGTCTGATATGTCCCGAGGAGCGAACGACTCTGCACGGTAGTGGTGCGGTTGGTCAACTGCTGGAGGTTCCAGAGACAGTCGGCCCCGGCGCTGTAGATCTGATCAGAGCCGGTGTAGCGGCTTTGTGCGCAGGCACCCTGTGGCGGCACGTCCTGGTAGTCGAGGAAGAAACCGCCAAGCACGTAGGTCACCTGGTTGTTGAACACCAGCTTGTCCGACGCGACATAGGTGTGGGTCAGGGAGTGCGTGGGCAGCGGGAAGCCCCACGGCGCATCAGACGTCTGCTGCGTCGACGCTTCCTTCTGCACGGTCGCGCTCGAGCCGCGCGCGTTGCGGTACTTGTTGTCGCTCGAGAACAAATACTGGAACTTGTTCGAGGCGTTCAACTGATAGTTGAACTTCCACTGCAGGTCCTTGATCACCGTCTTGTCGTTGCTGAGGCACTTCTGCACGTCACTGAGCTTGTCGTAGGTGACCAGCCCCTTCAGTGCGTTCGAGCCGGTCTTCTGCGCGGCGATTAGCGCGTTGCAGAAGTCTCCTTTGCTCGAATCAAAGAAATTGACGATGCCGACGTTGATGTCCTGCTTGTCGGCGGCGCCCCAGAACCACAGCTTGTTCTTCATGATCGGGCCGCCGAACTCGGCCGAGTAGTTGCCGATGCTGTGGATCGGGTTGCCGGAGACGAATCCGTTCTGGCCTGCGTTGAACAAATCCTGGGTAACGTTGTTGCCCTGCGTCGCGTCGTTCTCGTAGGTGATGACGCCCGAGCCCTTGAACACGTTCGAGCCGCTCTTGGTCACCAGGTTGATCGACAGGCCCGACGACTGCACCGTCACGTCGCCGCCGCCGTTGGTCACCTGGATTTCCGAGAACGAGTCGAAGTTGAAGTACGACGGCGAGGAGTTCGACGACAGGTCGGTGATCGACCCGCCTTCGAGGTTCCACTGCACATTGGACTGCGTACCGCGCGAGGCCAGGCTGACCTGCTGTCCGGACGCCGACCCACCGACGTTGAGGCCGGCCTGCACGCCCGGCGTCATATTGATGACCTGCCACGGATCGCGGGCGGTCGGGATCTTCTCCAGGACTTCGGCCGTGAAGGTCTGGCTCGTCGAGGCCTTCTTGGTGTCGACGACTGGCGATACCGCCGAGATCGTC
Organism: uncultured Acidobacteriota bacterium; assembly: GCA_963836665.1. GTDB lineage: Bacteria > Acidobacteriota > Vicinamibacteria > Vicinamibacterales > 2-12-FULL-66-21 > JAICSD01. The sequence continues at coordinate 418,204 of CAWIKL010000001.1, forward strand.
ACTTCCTCAGACATCTGACCGATCTCAAGCTTCTGATCGATCTGTGCGTTGAATCCCGTCGAAATCGCCACGCCCTCGCGAACTGATTTCTTGAAGCTGGCGAGCTCAAAAGTAACTGAGTACGTGCCGATCGGCACGCTCACGAACTGGTAGGTGCCGTTCTCGCTGGTGACGCCAACGAGCGGCTGCTGAAGACCGGTGCCCGCGACAGTGACGGTCACCCCCGGCAGCACGCCGCCGGATGGATCGGTGACCTTACCAAAGATGGAACCGATTGCCTGAGCATGGGCAGGCAGTGCCCACGCGAGCATTCCTGCGCACAGCAGGAATGCTCGAAAGCCACGCATCATCATTTCCTCCTCCTCCTGACCCCTTGCGAACGAGAGAATCCGGACCCCCGAGGAACCCGCAACGCTGTGACGCTGATACTAATGACCGGATAGCGCGCCATGCTACGCGTGGGGGGACAGGAGGTCAAAGGATTTCTGCTGATGCATGGCATGAGCAGAAATAGCACACGGAGGGGCAACGGCGCCAAGAACAGACATGTCAATGTAAGCTTCCAGGATCTGTGACGGTAAGTCGTTCATTACACACGGACTCGGTCAAAGAACTCCCTCCTGGAGGAGCGCGCATCCCCTGGGGTGTGTTCGGCCTGCTGGGGGTCTTCGCCCTCAAAGCCGTTGCGTTGTCCGAGCTGAAGGACCATCCCCTTCTCGCCCCCGACGCCGGGCTCGACACGACCGCGTACGTGCACCTCGCGCGTCAGGTCCTCGACGGGAACATTGGGCTCGGGCCTGGGCTGTACTACGTGTCGCCGTTCTACATCTATTTCCTCGCCGCGCTGCTCGGCGTAGTTCATTCGTTCACCGCGGTGCGCACTTTCCAGATCGCGCTGGGGACGGCGGCAATCGGTCTGATCTTCCAAATGGGACGGCAGTGGTTTGGCGAACGGGCGGCTTGGCTCGCGGCGCTTCTCGCGGCCTTGACCGGCCTCTTCACTTTCTACGAGGTGCTCATCCTGCAGTCGTCCGTGGACGCATTCTTCACGGCCGCCGCACTGTTTTTTCTTGCTGCCGCCAGCAGGTCTGGCGGCGCCGCCGTTCCATCGAAGGGCGGAGGCGAGACGACCCAACGGCAGAGTCGCATGGCCTCCGCGTTGAACCGCCATGAGCCCTGGAGAATCGTCGCCGGACTGATCTGGGGCATCCAGACCCTCAACCGGCCCAACGTGATGATTGCGGTCCTCGGGATTGCCGCCGTGATGCTGATCGTGCAGCGGCAAGTCAAGCCGGCGGCGCTGCTCGTCACGGGGCTGCTCGTCGGCATGGCGCCGGTCGCGATAAGGAACGTCATCGTCGCCGGCGAGTGGACGTTGGTGTCGTCGCACGGCGGCCTGAACTTCTACATCGGCAACAACGGGGACGCGACCGGCTTCTACCGCCCGGTGCCGGGGGTACGACCCGCGATTGTCGGCCAAGAGATCGATACCCGACGGATCGCGACGCAAGCGCTTGGCCATCCGGCGACCGACGCGGAGGCATCGAGTTACTTCTTCGGTCTCGCGTGGAGATGGGCCAGCGCACACCCGTTCGCCGCGGCAGGGCTGTTCGCAAAGAAGTTCGCTTTCACCTTCCACGCCGTCCATTTAGCGCTGCCTCAGAGCTACGCCTTCTTCGCCTACGACACGCCGGGCATTCTCAGGTTCCTGTGCGTCGGACCGTGGTTGATCGTGCCGCTGGGGCTCATCGGGGCGGCGTTGCGGATTGCGGGTTCGGCGGGTTCTTCGGGTTCGACGGGTTCTTCGGGTTCGGGGTTCGTCGTGTGGGTTTCGTTCGTGCCGATGTATGCGGCGGCGGTGGCGCTGTTCTTTGTGGCGGATCGCTATCGCCTACCGTTGATGGTGCCGTTGTGCGTGTGCGCGGGCGGGGCGATCGATTTTGGGATCGAGGCGATCCGGCGGTCGACGGTCCGTGCTCTGGTTGCGCCGGCGGCTGCGTTCGCGGTTCTCTTCGCCGCGGTCAATTGGCCGACCCCCTGGATCAACGACGGCCGGTGGACGGAAGGACTGCGGACGGCGGAACGGCTGGTGATCGGCCAGCAGTACGACGAGGCCGAGCGGCAGGCGGCGTGGCTCGATGCGCACAATCCGCCACACCCGGGCGCCGGACAGCTTGGCGTGGCGCAACAGCTAATGGCACTCAGTGACTACGACCGCGCGCTGCCCTACCTGACGCGTGCGCAGGCGGCGGATCCGAACGAGCCGCACGCCAGCTACGCGCTCGGACAGGCGCTGCTGAAGCTGGGCCGCGCGGCCGAAGCGGTACCGCACCTGCGCCAGGGCTTCGACGCCGGCATCGAACTGCAGAACGGCGGCGAAGACTACGCGCGCGCGCTGGTCGACACGGGCGATCTGTCGTCGGCCACCTCGGCGTTGCGACGCATTCAACCGGCCGACTCCGCCGACGCCGAGTCATGGTTGCGGCTCGGACGTATCGCCATGGAAGCCCGGGCGCCGGAGGTCGCCGAGCCGTTCTTCCGTCACGCCGCGGCGATGCAGCCCGCCGATGCCGCGACGCGGCAGCAGTACGGTCTGAACCTGCTGGTCCTCAACCGCTTCGCGGATGCCGCGCGCGAGCTATCGGAATCTGCGCGCCTGAACCCGCGTGACGCTGACACGCTGTCGCGCCTCGCCTACGCCGAAGCCAAGCTCGGACGCGCCGCCGACGCACGCCAGCACGCGCTCGCCGCGCTCGCGATCGATCCCCACGATCCGCTCGCCAGCCAGTTGCTGCCACTACTTCGCTGAAAATCAAGTCCACGACAGCCGTACCGGATCTCGCGCATAAGCGCGCCGAAAGCCGCTGCCCGGTGCCGCGCAATCAGGCGCGATCGTGTAGAACCAGGCCGGGTTTCGATATACTCCCGGCCGGAGGCTCCTCCTTATGCGTTCGCGGATTCGGCTGCTATCTCCCGTCGTGCTCGTCGTGCTACTCGCACCCGGCCTGACCGGTTCCCAAGGGGGGGTCAACAAATCGATCTTCGTCTCGGTGCTCGACGAAAGCGGCCGCCCGGAGCGGCAGTTCACGGCAGACGATGTCGCGATCCGGGAGGATGGGCAGGACCGCACCGTCGTCGAAGTGAAGCCGGCGAGCCAGCCGATCTCAGTGGCGTTCCTCATCGATACGGCGCAGGGCGCACGGGTTACCGACCACTACGGCACGCCGGAGGAATACGTCCGCGACATGCGCGTTGCGACCAGTTCGTTCGCACACCAGTTACTGACGCTGGCACCGGATGCGCAAGTGACACTGATGGAGTTCGGCCAGGCGGCCGTGACGATGGTCAAGTACACGTCGGACCTCACGGAATTCGACAAAGGGGTCAACAAGATCGTCTCTCGCCCCGGCGTCGGATCCGTGCTCGGCGAAGCGCTCGCCGCGGCCAACAAGGAATTGACGGTTCGGCCAACCACCCGACGCGCCATCGTGTCGGTCAACCTCGAGCCGAGCGATGAACAGAGCATCGAGAACGCCAACCCGATCAAGGACGGTTTCCGCAAGTCCGGTGCACAGCTGTGGGCGCTGTCGGTGCACCGCGGCGAACTGAAAAACGCAGGCCGCGACGTCGTTCTCACCGATTTCGCCAAGCTGACGGGTGGCCAGCGCGACTTCATCGTCGACATCTCGGCGATGGAGAACATCCTGAAAGCCTACGCCAACGCCTTGGCGATGCAGTACGAGGTGGTCTACAAGCGCCCGGAGAACGCCCGGAACGTCAAGGTCATCCAGGTCGGCACGCTGCCGCAGCGGAAGCTAAAGACGCACGCTAGCGGCTTTGCCCCGCAATAACCTGCAACGCCTGTCGCGCCGGCTCGTAATTGGGATCGATCGACAGCGCCGTCTCGAGGTGACGCCGCGCTTCCGCGGCGTCACCCTTTTTCATGAGCAGCAGCGCGATGTTCAGGTGCGCGCTTGGGAGCGGCTTGAGGCGCAAGGCTTCCTGGTATTCCGCCATCGCCGCGTCGCTCTGCCCTTCCATCGCCAGCGCGCCGCCGAGACCGTTGTGCGCTTCAGCCAACCTCGGATCGAGCCGCAGCGCCTCGCGATACTCGGGGATCGCGGCGGCGGGTTTCCCTTCGCGCAACAGGTCCTGCGCCAAGCCCGACGCGCGGCTCGATGTAATCGGGCTTGAGGGCGATCGCCGCCTGGAAGTGCGGGATGGCGTCGGTGGTCGCGCCTGAGGACGCCAGAGAGTTCGCTAGATTGATCTGGCCTTCCGCGAAGCCCGGACTGAGACGTACGGCTTCCACGAAATGCCGCCGCGCCTCGTCATCCTTGCCTTCGCGGTCGAGCACCATGCCGAGACTGTTGTGAATGATGGCCTCGTAGCCGGGCGAGTGCGCCGGCGCCAGGGTCAGCGCGTGCCGGTAGTTCGCCTCCGACTCGGGCAGTCGTCCATGCTCGCGCTGTGCTTGCGCCATGTTCTCGTAGGCGATGTAGTTGTTCTCGGTCACCGCGGCGGCATGCTGCCAGAGGGTAACGCTGTCAGACCATGTCGCGGTCTGTGCGCGCGCCATCCCTGCGGCGATCACCACAACCGCCGCGGCGGCAACCGGTGCGGCGCGTGGCGGCAGGGCCACGCGCCGCAGGGCGTCGCGTCCGCCCCAGGCCGCGATGACGAAGAGTCCGACGATCGGGATGTACATGAACCGATCGGCGCGCGCCTGCTCGCCCGCCTGCATGAGGCCGATGACCGGGGCGACAGTGACGACGTACCACAGCCAGCCGACGAGCACGTACGGGTGTGAACGCCGGACGCGCCATGCCAGTGCGGTGAGCGTGACCAAGATCCCCGTCGCGACGACGACCTCCCACGGGGCGATGTCGCGCAACGGATAGAACGCCGCCAGATGCGTCGGCCAGACCGTCGCCCACAGGTAGGCGACATATCCGATGAGCGCGTTCTTGATCCGCAACGGCAGGGACAATACCGACAGGCCCGCGACCGCCCCAACCTGCTTCTGGACGACGAATGTCGCCACGCTCGTCGCCAGCGCCATCGCCAGCAGCGGCACCTTCTCGACCAGGCCGGCGGGAAGGCCTACTCCACTTGCGAAGGCCGGGCCTTCAGCCTTACCGAGCCGCCGCAGCGGCCAGACGTCGAGCAGCAGCAGGGCGAATGGCAGCGTCACCACCATCGGCTTCGACATCAGTGCCAGCGCATATGCGCCGGCGACGGCGAGATACCGGCCGGTCCCCGGGCGTTCCACGTAACGAACGTAGGTCCAGATGGTGACGAGCAGGAAGAAGCTGCTGAGCACATCCTTCCGCTCGGCGAGCCACGCCACCGATTCCACGTGCAGCGGATGGACGGCGAAGAGCGCCGCGACAAACGCGCTCGGACCATCTTCCCTCGTCATCCGCCGCAGCAGCACGAACAGCAGCAGCGTGCTTGCGATGTGGATGATGAGGTTGGTCACGTGGTGTGGCCCCGGATCCATGCCGTAGAGCGTGACGTCGAGCATGTGCGACAGCCACGTCAGCGGATGCCAGTAGGGCGAGTGCCCAGTCGTCAGCGCCCACCATACGTTCGCGGCCGACAGTCCAGCTTGAACGTTGGTGTTCTCGGTGAGATAGGTCGGGTCGTCCCAGTTGACGAACTCGAAGCGCTGCACGCCCCAGTAGACGATGAGGTTCAGCGCGACGAGAGCGAACGAGACCAACGATATGGAAACGGTTGGGCTCGGGCGTGGCGTCGGAGCTGGAGCGTTCGTGCGGCGTCGGGCCACGGCCCCGCTATCATCCCCGCGAAACGGCTGTGGCGGCAAGCGCGGGCACGTCACATGCAACTCCTTCCTCTTGAGACATGAGTGAGGACAAGGAGGTCCCCTACCGATGAGACACATCCAGACGACCCTCGTTGCTGCCTGCGCCGCTCTTGCGCTGACCGCCAGCGCCGCCAGCGCGCAAACGGTCCCGCCAGACCGCCTGACTTACGTAACCTTCAGCGGTCCGGTATCTGTGCCGGGCGTGACGTTGCCTGCGGGCACCTATCAGTTCAAGATCCTCGACTCCAACACCAACCGCAATATCGTCCAGATCTTCAACCGTGAAGGGACGAAGCTGTTCACCACGCTCCTCGCCGTCCCGGCGACGCGGATGCAGCCGTCGGGCGATCCGGTGATCACCTTCAAGGAAACGCGCTCGGATCAACCGCCGGCCGTTCATTACTGGTATTACGCTGGAGACCTCGCCGGCAACGAGCTGGTCTACCCCAAAGCCCAGGCTCAGATGATCGCCAACGCGTCGGGCGAGAACGTGATGTCGGTCGACAGCAAGGGCACTTCGATCGACGATTGGAAGTCGGGTTCCATTTCCAAGGTCAAGCCGGACAACACTGCCGCGCAGTCGTCAACCTCGACCACGACAGCTGACCACGGCTCATCCAAGCCGTCGACGCCGGCAGCCACGACGACGGCGGACCAGAGCACGACGACGGCTCCGCCGAGCAATCAGCGTCCGACCCGGACGATGGATCAGTCGGCCACGGTGACGCCAGAGCCGAGTACCAATAGAGTCGGCACCTCGGGACGCCGCCACCTGCCCAAGACGGCAAGCGAGCTTCCGATGGTGGGCCTGATCGGCCTGTTCGCGCTGGGCGGCGCCCTGGCGCTGCGCGCCGCGCGCACGGCGTAAGATCCGGTTCGTGCGCCGGCGCCCGTTACCAGCCGGGCGCCGGCTTCGTCCGTTCAGGGAGGCTGGATGATGCTGCCGTTGCTCTTGTCGCTGCTCGCGCAGGCAAGCCAGGGTACTCCTGCCTTCAAGTCGAGCTCGGAGGTGACCGTGCTCCACGTCGCGGTGGTCGACCATCGGGCCGGATTCGTTGGCGGCCTGCCACGCACCGCCTTCAGCGTTTACGAGGACGGACGCCCGCAACCGATCGCCTTTTTCGCAGACGACGACACGCCCGTCACGGTTGGGCTGTTGATAGACAGCAGCGGCAGCATGGTGTCGCGCCGCGAGGCAGTGATCGCGGCCGGGATGGCGTTCGCGGAATCGAGCCGGCCCGACGACGAGATGTTCACGATCGCCTTCAACGAGAGAATCTGGCGCGGTCTGCCCGAGGGACAGGCGTTTACCAGCGATCACACGGAGCTTCACGCGGCGTTGAATCGCTCGGGCGCGCGCGGACAGACGGCGTTGTTCGACGCCATCGACGCGGGGTTGACGCAGCTCGACGAAGGAGCCAGGAGCAGGAAGGTGCTGATCGTGGTCAGCGACGGCGGCGACAACGCCAGCCGCACGCGCTTCGAGCATGTCCTCGAGGCTGCGCTCCGCCGCGACGTCGTCATCTACACGGTCGGGATCTACGACGGCGACGATCTCGATGCGAAGCCTGGAGTCCTGAAGGAACTGGCGGCGGCGACCGGCGGCGAAGCATTTTTCCCGAAGAGCGTCGGTGACGTGCGGCCAGCGCTGGAGCGGATCGCGCGCGACATCCGCAGCAGCTACACGATCGGCTACGTCCCGCCGGCGGAGGGGCCGGCCGGTCGCAAGCACAGCGTCCGTGTCGACCTGCATTCACCGGACGGCCGCAAGCTGGCCGTCCGCGCCAGGTCAGCCTACGTGCGGGCCACTCGGGATACGGCTGGTGCACGCCACTAACGGAATGCGAAGGCGGTTGCGTCATGGAGAGCGCATCCTCTTTGCGATCGCCGTAGTCGCGTTATCGTGGTATGCGGCGGTCACGATCGACGCCAGGCGCGAGCAGGCGGCCCTGTCGTCTGAACTGGAACGCGACCGCGCCGCGATATCGGCTGGCGCCAATCAGCCCGGCGCCGACCTGCCGCGCGCGTTGGCACCGCGGGCACTCGTCGGCCGGATCGAGCTTCCCCGCCTGCGTCTTTCCGCGGTTGCGCGCGAGGGCGTCGATGCGCGCACGCTGCGCGGGAGCGCCGGCCACATACCCGGCACTGCCCTGCCGGGCAGGCCCGGCAACGCCGCGTTTGCGGCGCACCGCGATACGTTCTTCGCTCCGCTGAAGGACGTTCGCAACGGCGACGACATCGCGGTGACGACGCCGGACGGCGAGTTCGTCTACGAAGTCACCAGCACGCGCATCGTCGATCCCGACGACGTCTCGGTGCTCGATCGCACGCCGGACGCGACACTCACGCTGGTGACGTGCTACCCCTTCGACTACTTGGGCAGCGCTCCCCAGCGGTTCATCGTGCGCGCGCGGCTGTTGGGGCCGGCCACACGCGTTAGCCAGTAGGTCATTGAACAGCGCGCCGATCACGCTTGCGGCCGTCGGATAAGATTAGAGTCCTGTTGGCCTCCCGCAGGTTCACGATTTTCGGCGGCGCCGTCGCTGCGGCGCTGCTCGTTGCCGCCGCCGCCGTGTACCTGCGGCCACAGGGACGCACCTTTGGCGTCGCGCGCGATCCCGAGCAGAACGTCCTCCTGGTCACCATCGACACGCTGCGCGCCGATGCCTTGTCGGTCTATGGCGGTCCCGCGCAGACGCCGAACCTCGATCGGCTGGCGTCGCACGGTGCACGGTTCACGTTCGCCCACGCGCATACCGTGGTGACGCTACCTTCGCACACGTCGATCCTGTCTGGCCTGCTGCCGTACCGAGCATGGCGTGCGCGATAACAGCGGCTTCCGGGTCAAGTCCGGCACGCCGACACTCGCGACACGGCTCAAGGCCCGCGGCTTTGCGACCGGCGCGTTCGTCGGCGGGTTCCCGTTGACCAAACGATTCGGGCTGACGCCGGGCTTCGACGCCTACGACGACCAGATGCCGGAAATGCGTGGCGCGATCGAGATCTCGATGCCGGAGCGGCGCGCCGACGTCGTGGTCGGCCGGGCGCTCGACTGGATCGGCAAGCAGAACGGCAAGTTCTTCGCCTGGGTGCACGTCTACGATCCGCACTCGCCGTACCGTCCGCCCGAGGAGTTCCTGGCACAGTATGCGCAGCAGCCGTATTACGGCGAGGTGGCGTTCGTCGATCGCGCGCTGGGGCCGCTATTCGATCGCCTGGCCGCCTTGCCGCGTCCGACACTGGTCATCGTCACGGCCGATCACGGCGAGAGCCTTGGCGAGCATGGCGAGCTGACGCACGGCATGTTTGCCTACGAGCCGACGCTGCACGTGCCGTTGATCGTGGCGACGGTGACGAAGGACCCGGACACGAAAGGGCTGGTGATCGACGCGGCGGTCCGGCACATCGACATCGTGCCAACGGTGCTCGACGCGATCGGCGCGGACAAGGATTCGGTGCTGCAGGGGGCGTCCCTGCTACCGGTCATCGACGCCGGCGATCGCGGCGATCGGCCATCGTACTTCGAGTCGATGACCTATAACCTGGTGCGGGGCTGGGCCCCGCTGCGCGGCGTGTTGCAGGCGCGCAACAAGTACATCGACCTGCCGCTGCCCGAGCTCTATGATCTCGCCGGCGATCCCCACGAGCAGGCCAACCTGATCGGCGCGCAGCGCGAGCGCGCGCAGGTGCTCGGCAACCTGCTTCGCGGCTACAACACGGCCGCCCCGAACCGTCCCGGCCAGGAGAACGCGGACGCCACGGCCGCGCTGCGCTCGCTCGGCTACGTGAGCGGCAGCGCGCCGGCCAAAGCGACGTATACCGAATCCGACGATCCGAAGCGGCTCGTTCAAATCGACAACGACCTGCATAGGGCGACAGAGCTGACCGAGAAGGGGCGGCGCGATGAGGCGATCACGGCGCTGCAAAGCGTGATCGCGCGGCGTCCAGATACCGCGGACGCCTACCTTTCACTCGCCTACGCCTACTGGGACAGCGGCCAGCCTCAGCCCGCGATCGCCGTCCTCGAACAGGGGCTGAAGGCAGGGGCTCCCGATCGCGACATCCGCATCCGCCTTGGGCTGTACCTGGCGGAGAGCCACAGTGACGCCAGGCGCGCGATCACTCTCCTGGAAGGACTGTCGGCCGAGGACGTCGAAGCGCTGAACGGCCTCGGTGTTGCGTACGGCGACGCCGGCCGGTCGGCTGACGCCGCGCGCGCGTTCCAACGGGTTCTCGCGCTCGATCCCACCAACGGCCTCGCCTGGCAGAACCTGGCGGCGATTGCGCTGCAGGAGGGGCTCGACGCGGGCGTCGACACGGCGCGGCGCGCGAAGCTGGAAGAGGCGGAAACGGACGCACGCAAGGCGATCGACGCGGACCCGGCGCTCCCCGACGCCTACACCACACTCGGCGTCGTGCTATCGACGACCGGGCGCAAGACGGAAGCCATCGACGCGTGGAAAAGGGCGGTCGATCTCGATCGGAGCCAGTTCAACGCGCTCTACAACCTGTGGTCAGAGCTGACCGCGGCTGGCCGTCGCGACGAAGCGATCCTTTACGGGCGCCGCTTCGTCAACAGCGCGCCGGCGGCGTTCTTCGGCCCCGACATCGCCCGCGTGCGGGCCAGCCTACCGCCACAGTGATGCGCCGAAGCGCCGGTCCGTGGCCCGCAGTCCGCTACGGCTGGCGCACCGCAAAGCCGACATCGCGGGTCACGGTACGCGAGCCGTCGGTGAGCGTCACGCGCAAGGTGTAGGGGCCCGGGGACAGGCTACGCAGCGGGACGACATCGGTGATGCGCAGAGGGTCGCCGGGGGCGAGGGCGGGAACCACGGAGAGCACGCGCCGGCCTGATTCGTCGACGACGTCGAGCGAGGCGCTGACCCGTTGGGACTTGGAGATCGCCTCGCAATAAACGCGCAGCGTGTCCGCGGACGTGAAGACCCGATCCATCGTCGGTGCGAACGGCAGCGGCGATGCCGCGCGGCGCACGGCTGGCGGCGCGACGGCGACGCGCGGTCCATCAGCATATGTGAGGGCCACGCCGCCGATCGAGATCTGCGCCGAGCGCAGGTCGGGCACGTCGAGATCCAGATAGACGCTGCCGCCCTTCGACAGCCGCTCGCTTGTCGCCGACACACGTAGTTCGTAACGACCCGGCGGAATGTCGACCGACTCGGCGACCTGATACGACACCGACGTGGGTGCATCTTCCGGTCGTCCTGCCGGGACCAGCGTCAGTTTCCCTTCGAGGCCGCCGAGCGAGCGCACGCGCGCCTTCTTCTCGTTGACGGCGAGCACCTCGTACTTCAACGTGTCGCGAAGCTTGCCATCCGGGTCGCGCAGTGCGCTCACCGGCGCCGTCACCTCGAGCGCGAGCGCGACACGGGTGATGTCGGGCGACGCCCCGGGCAGGGGTATCGCGGTCAAGCGCATCGGCAGGTCGCCCTTGGGCAGGACACCGGCGGACAACTGCGTCATCGGCGTGCTGTTTTTCGGAATCTTCGCCTCCGCTTCCGGCGTGTAGCCGCGCCGGAAGCGGAGCTTCCAGTCGGGATGGTCCGGCACGCGGACGTCAAGCATCCGAAAGCCGGAGCCCTTCTGATCCGCGGGATAAAAGCCGAGCAGGTAGTAGTGATCCAGATCCTGGATGATGCGCTCGAGGCCGCCGGTGAAGTCGTCAGTATTGGTCACGGCGAAGCCACCCGAAGCTTCGGACAAGATCGAGAGTCCGCTTTGCGCCTGGCGCAGTGGGCTCTCGAAGTCGCTGAGTCCCTGCGAGCAGGGATCGCCCATGGCAGAACCGGGGCCGCCATTCTGAGCGGCGCCAAACGCGGGCGCCGGCGAACACTCGCGCAGCAGATCGGCCGAGTTCACCTTGCCGCGCGGATCGATGGCGTAGGTCGCGACGTTCGACCGCCGCATCGCGTCCATCATGTCGATCAGCGCGAAGTCGTGGTAGGTCGTCGGCGCCACACTGTTGAGGGCGGAGGCGTCTCCCGCCGCATAGCCCGCGCCTCCCTCCGGGATGTCCCCGGAGGGCGCCATGGCGCCGAACAGGCCATGCAGATCCTTGCCGATGCCTTCCGAGACGAGCACGAATGCCTTGCGGCGCAGGTCGCCGCCGCCGAGCAGCCTCGCCGCGTCCTGGAGCGTCTTGTACTGGTTCATGTTGTCGAAGAAGTCCTGCACCTTCGTCGACTGGGTCTTGTTGATGATCGCCAGTTGCTGCTCCGCGCTCATTTCGGGATCGAGGCGCGCACCGGTCTGCGCGTCGATGGCGGGATGCGGGCGCCGCCACGACTGGCGTCCCTTGAAGGTCTCGATGGCGGCGGCGAGCGCCGTGTGATCGGTGCTGAGGTTGGTGCTGTGATCGCCGCTGGTGAAGAGCACCGCCATCGACGACTGCGGACCGAGCTCCGCCAATACCTTACGCCCGATCTCCTTCGCCCGCTCGGTCCTGTCCCTCCAGATGTGCAGGTCGTCGAAGACGAGGACGACGAGGCGGCTCGCCTGGGCGTCCTGGTTGTCCGACACGTCACGCGGTACCCCGGGCGGAAGCGCCGCTGCCGCGCGTGCGCGCTGGCTGTCACGCGACACCTCGTCGAAGGTCGCAATGTCCTGCGGCTTGCCGCGATCGCGCAGCACGAACTCGGACTGTTGCAGGCCGCGCACCGGCGCGTTGTCCTTGTCGACGACGATGACGTCGACCTGCACGAGATCGGCGCGCGACTTGAAGGTCGGAGTCTGTCCCTGCGCCAGGAGACCGGTGGCGAGCGCGATGGCAGCGATGGCTCTCGTCGTCACTGGCGCGACAGGTCGATGACGTCGTAGTAGTTGCCGATGCGGCCTTCGCTGAACGCCGCCAGCAAAACGTGGATGGGATTGAGCAACTGCTCAGAGCGTGGGCCGACCGGCGTTGCCTGGCCGGGATCGAAGCGGCTGACGCGGCCCTGGTTGAGGAAGTAGGCGCGGACGAAGGTGCTGCGGGCATCGGTCGGCAGCGCGGCCACATTGCTGTAGAACCGCTGCCAGAGGTCGCCCCTGAACAGGTACTGCTCGACATTCGAGGTATAGAACACGCTGACCGTCGCGTGGTGCAGGTCGAGGTAGCGAGCAACCGAGCGCAGTGCCTTCGGCCCGGCGAAATCGCCGACGATCGGGACGATCAGATTGCGCTGCTCCAGTTCGCGAAGCGACTGGTAGGTCTCTTCGGAGGCGAGGTAACTCCGCTGCACGCCGTCGAGATCGTGTTCGACCATCAAATCGCGGTAGCTCGGAAACGGCTGCCAGCCGTTGCCACGCCCGATTGAATAACGAATGTCCGCACCGGCGCTATAGAACGCGCCGAACACGTAGTCGATGGTCCCGAGATCCAAGGGCAGCAGGGTGAAGCCGTGCTCCTCGGTGAGCGCGCGGCGGATGTCCTGGCGCGTCCGCTCGAATGCGAGGGCGCTCGGCTCGACGTTCTGGAACGCGGCCAGCAGTTGGTCGGGGGCGGCCGCGGCGGGCACATCTGTACGCGGCTGCCGAGAAAACAAGCGCGCCAGGAATTCGAGCCGCGTCGGCGAGCGCTCGATGAGCGCCTTGTACATGAGGTGCAGCAGCATGTTCTGCCGCCGGATGTCGACGATGAACGCGATGCGTGGCTTGAGGGCCGCGATATAGGTGAAGTTCTGATCCGGGCCGACGCCGATGTAGGCGCTCGCCGGCGACACGTCGGCCTGAAGACGCGGGATGACCTGCTCGAAGGCGAGCTCGTTCGATACCAGGTTGTCGGATCGGAACGTGCCGCCGGGCTCTGAGAAGTCCTTGACCAGCGTCCAGAACGTGCGGTCGTCGAGCCGCTGCGGTAGCGCCTCGGTCCTCGAGCGCGAGGTGGGCGTGACGCAGAGCAATAACGCCCACACCGCCACCGCGAGGATTCCGAGCCTCACCGAGTGCGCGCGCGCCATCGGAGAGAGTATAGGCGCGATTTCGTTAGAGGGTAAACGACAGCGGCCGTCCCGAAAATGTCACGGTTCGCGTCCGCGCCGTGCCGGCCACGCGGACGACGAGCTGGCGCGACAGTGGTGGCCGCATCCGCGACCCGGGCGTTAGCCCGGCCGAAAACCGTGAGTTGCGATCGTCCCAGCGCAGCGTCAGGCCCATCCAGCTGCCGGTGCGGTAGGCAAACGACCGCCCGTCATCTTCGAAGCCGGTGAAGACACCGTTGGCACCCGGGTAGACCGTGACGGTGAGTGGCCCGTCGACGGCCTCATCGCTGTATTGCTTGACGGGGCCCATTGGCACGATCGCCCCGGCGCGCACGAACAACGGCATCGTCTCGAGATCGACGGCGCGGTCGATCTCGCGGCCGCCTTCCAGCCTGGCTTCGGTCCAGAAGTCGAACCAGGTGCCCTGCGGCAGGTAGACGCGGCGGGAGGTGGCGTCCTTCTCCACCACAGGCGCGACCAGGATGTCGCGTCCCCAGAGATACTGATCGCCGCGCGCGACGGCGCTCGGGTCGCTGGGATAATGCAGCCACATCGCGCGCACGATCGGCATGCCGGTCTCGGTCGTCTCGCGGACGGCCGCGTAGAGGTAGGGCAGCAAGCGGTAGCGAAGCTCGAGATACTTGCGGCAGATCGGCTCGACCTGCTCGTTGTGCAGAGCCGGCTCCGGCGGGCGGCCGGCGCCCGAATAGGTCGACGTCTCGTCGGGGCCGATCTCGCCAGTGTTCCAGCCCCACGGCAGCCGCAGGTGCCACGTGCGTCCGTGCGCGCGGAACAGCGGACAGAACGACATGAACTGGAACCAGCGGAGGTAGAGGTCGCCGAGGAACTCCGGCGTTGGCACGAACCCGCCGATGTCGGTCCCCCAGTACGGAATACCGCTCAGCCCCGTATTGACCGCCACCGGCACGTGCGTCTTCAGAGTTTCCCAGGTCGAGTAGACATCGCCCGACCAGAGGAACGCGCCGTAGCGCGACATGCCCGCGTAACCGTTGCGATGCAGCGCATAGGGTCGCTCGTCGGGACGCCACTTCTGCGAGCCCTCCCAATACATGCGGATGCGGTTCAGGCGCGACGGCGGATCGAGACCGTCTCCCTGGTCCGGCCACCAGCCGTCGATGCCGAGATCGAACACGCCCTTGTGATGCGGCCAGTAGCAGCCGACGCTGCGCTCGTCGGGCCACGTGCCCTTGGTGAGGTCGCCGTTGGCGTCGGGTGTACAGGCCGCTGCGCTCGGGCGTCGTGCACAGATCGTTGACCGTCCCGGTCAGCTGCTTGCCTTCAATCACGACGTGCAGCACGACCTTGTAGTGCAGGGTATGGAGATCGTCGATCGCCTTCTTGGGATCCGGAAAGACGTCCTTCTTCCACTCGAACTCGCCGTTGTGCGTATTCCATCCCGACGGACAGAAGTCGGTACCGAGATAGATCAACGTGTCGCACGGCAGCTTCTTGTCGCGCATCGTCTTGGCAACCCACATGACTTCGTCGGGGCCAGCGAGAGTGCGATGCGACTGCTGGTAACCGAACGACCAGAGTGGCGGCATCTCGGGCAGCCCGGTGATGCGCGCGTACTCGCGCATGATCGTCGCCGGCTCCTTCGAGACGACCAGGAAGCAGTCGAGGGGTAATGGCGACGCCGCCGTCATGGTCGCGCGCTCGCCGCGCAGATCGAAGGCGCCGAACGGCTGGTGGATGAAAAGCGCCCAGCCGCCGGTACCGATCAACCACTGGATGGGCACGCGCCCGCCGTGGGTGCGAAGCTGGTAGCCGCCCTGCCCGTTGCGCATCCCATCGACGACGCCACGGCGATCGAACTGCGCGCCCCCTTCGCCGAACCCGAGAAGCGGCGCGCTGCCGGCCAGGAACTGAAAGACGCCGGTGTCGTCGAGCGCCAGTTCCTGCACCGGCTTGCCCGACGCATCGGCCACGCGTATGGTCAGGGGCGCGCCGGTCACGGTCACGCGAAGGTCTCCGACGGCATGTGGGCCAGCGCTGACGGCAGCGCGGCGCTCATCAAACGCCGCCAACGCGCCATCGCGATTCAGCTCCGGTACCGTGCCACGCGGCACGATCGACAGGCGCAGCGTCACCGGCGACAAAGAGCCGATCCGGACCTCGACGGGCGTGCCACCGACCGAGAGCGCCTCCCCCTGCGCCCCGGCATCGATGCGCAGCACCGCAGCGGCGCCCGCGATACCGATCCCTTTCAGCGCGCTGCGACGGTTCATGGGCGCACAGGCTCTTATTTCGCGCCGAAGGTGAACACCGTCCGCGTGTCGTAGTTCGTGCCGGGTTGCAGGATCGTCGACGGGAAGTTCTTCTGGTTCGGCGAGTCCGGATAGTGCTGCGTCTCCAGGCACAGCGCGCCGCGCAGGGCGTAGACGTGGCCGCCCTTCCCCCTGATCGTGCCGTCAAGGAAGTTGCCGGTATAGAACTGCACGCCCGGTTCCGTCGTCGCGACATCGAGCGTGCGTCCGCTCTTGGGGTCGCTCAGCGTGACCGCGTGCTCGAGTCCGGCGCCTTTGCGGTTGAGTACCCAGTTGTGGTCGTAACCGCTGCCGTTCTTGAGCTGCGGGTTCTGGTCGTTGATGCGCGCGCCGATCGCCGTCGGCTTGCGGAAGTCGAAGGGGGTTCCCTGCACCGGCGCCAGCTCGCCGGTCGGGATCAGCGTGCTGTCGACGGGGGTGTAACGGTCGGCGTCGATGGTGAGGATGTGATCCAGGATCGTCCCACTGCCCTCACCCGAGAGATTGAAGTAGCTGTGCTGCGTGAGGTTGACGGGGGTCGCCTTGTCGCTCGTCGCGTGGTAGTCGACGATCAGCTCGTTCTTCTCGGTCAGCGTATAGGTGACGCGCGCCTGCAGCGTGCCGGGATACCCTTCCTCACCGTCGGGGCTGGTGCGCGTGAAAATCGCCGACGAGCCGTCGTCGCCGTTCTTCGTGGTCACCTCCCACAGCTGCTTGTCGAAGCCCTTGTTGCCGCCGTGGAGCGTATTGGGCGCGTTGTTGATGGCCAGCGAATAGGCCCGGCCGGCGAGGGTGAACTTGCCTTTCGCGATGCGATTGCCGTAGCGCCCGACGACGGCGCCGAAGAAGGGCGGGGTCGGCTCGTGCCAGTACCTGATCCGGCGAATCGAAGCCGAGCGCGACGTCGGCGATCTTGCCGTTTCTGTCCGGCACCTTGATCGACGTGATGATCGCGCCGTAGGTTATGGCCTGGACTTCCATGCCGTGGCTGTTCTTGAGCGTCACCATGTCGATCGGCTTACCAGCATAGACTGCCTTGGTCGTCGTCTTAGTCACCGAGCTTCCGAGCAGCAGAGCCGAGGCCATCGTCGCCACGGCGGCACCGCGAACTGATGTGAACATGGCGCGCATGATGACATAGAATCCGTCACGCGTGCCGTCTTCCGCCGGGCTCCAGTTCAAGAACGTCAGCCGTTCATTCGGCGCCGTGCGGGCGCTCCGGGGCGTGACGTTCGACGTCGCCGAGGGAGAAGCGCACGGCCTGATCGGCGAGAACGGCGCCGGCAAGTCGACGCTGCTCAAGATCCTGGCCGGCATCACCCAGCCTGACGCGGGCGAGATCTACTGGCGCGGCGAGCGGCTGCGTCTCCACAGCCCGCGCGAGGCACTCGAGCGCGGCATCGGCATGGTCTACCAGGAGATGCTGTGCTTCGAGAACCTGAGCGTCGCCGGGAACATCTTCGCCGGGCGGGAGATCACACGCGGCGGACGCCTGCGCCATGGCGAGATGCGCGAGCGGACGCGCGCGCTCCTCGATGAGCTGCACCTGCCCGTGTCTCCCGACGCGCCGGCCGCCTCGCTGCCGCCGGCCTATCGCCAGCTGCTCCAGGTGGCGCGGGCGCTCGCGTTCGCCTGCGACATCCTCGTCCTCGACGAGCCGACGACGTCGCTGACCGACGCGGAGAGCGACCACCTGTTCGCCGTGCTGGACAAGCTGAAGGCGCGTGGCACGACGCTACTCTACGTGTCGCACCGGCTGCCCGAGGTGTTCCGCCTGTGCGATCGCATTACGGTGCTGCGCGACGGAGCCCACGTCGACACGTGTAACCGAGGGGCGGTCACGCCCGACCACGTCGTGCGGGCCATGGTCGGGCGCGAGCTGCCGCCACGCGCGCATTTCACGTCGCGGGCGGAGGCGGGACGGGCGCCGGCGCTGTCGATCGACGGCCTCGGCCGGCGCCCCTGGTTCACGACCATCTTTCTCAGCGTGAATGCCGGGGAAATCGTCGGTCTTTTCGGCCTCGTCGGATCCGGCCGCTCGGAGCTTCTCGAAACCGTGTTCGGTCTCCACCGCCACGAAGCCGGGCGGATCAGGGTCGCCGGCCAGGAGGTCAACGTTTCGTCGCCCCGTGACGCGATCCGTGCCGGGATCGTACTCGTGCCCGAGGAGCGCCAACGGCAGGGCCTGTTATTCAACCTGACGGTGCGGCACAACCTCGTGCTGCCAGAAGAAACGGCGCGCGGCGGAACACTGGTCCACGCGGCGAGGGAACGACAGGCAGCGACGGCGCTGGTCGAGGCGTGGCGGATCAAGACGCCCGGGGTCGAGGTGCCACCCGACTCGTTGAGCGGCGGCAACCAGCAAAAGATCGTCGTCGCCAAATGGCTGGCGACCCAGCCGAAAGTCATCCTGCTCGACGAGCCGACCAAGGGGGTGGACGTCGGCGCCAAATTCGAGATCCACGAGATCATCAGGCGCGAGGCTGCGCGCGGCGCCGGCTGCCTGGTCGCCTCGAGCGATCTCCCGGAAGTCCTCGCCCTGGCCGATCGGATCGCGGTGATGCGCGAAGGCGCCATCCAGGGACAGGTGTCGGCCGCCGAAGCGACTGAAGAGTCAGTGATGCACCTGGCCACGCACGAGTCGGTGGCATGAAGCGGCCCTGGCAGGCGCGCGAGTTCAGCACTGTCGTGATCCTGGTGCTGGAGGTGCTCTTTTTCACCTGGTGGCTCTGGCCAGAGGGGCCGCGGCCGCACCCGTTCCTCAACGCCGGCAATTTCCTGCTGATCCTCAAGTACTCGTCGATCTACGGCATCGCCGCCATCGGCGCGGCGATCGTCATCATTTCGGGAGGAATCGATCTGGCCCCAGGCGCCGTAATGGCGCTCGCCGGCGTCGTGGCGGCCGATCTGTTCGTCGTCAAGGGCTGGGGACTCGGTCCGGCGATGGCGATGGGCGTGCTGGTCGGCATGGGATCCGGGCTGCTGACGTCCGTGCTGGTCGTACTCGTGCGGCTGCCGCCGTTCATCGCCACGCTCGGCATGATGGGGATTACGCGGGGCATCGCCTTCATCATCACCGAAGGGCAGTATTTCGACGTGTCGAGCCGGCTCATCGGCGGTTGGCGGCCGTTCGGCCTGCCCGCCGATTGGGTGGCACCGCTCATCCTGCTCGTCCTCGCGGTGATCTTCCAGGTGTTGATGACGGCATTTCAGTGGGGCCGATCGGTGTTCGCGGTCGGCGGCAACGAGACGGCCGCGCTCTTCTCGGGCATCGCGGTCAGCCGGGTCAAGACATCGGTCTACGTGATCTCCGGCCTACTTGCCGGCGTCTCGGGTGTCGTCCTCGTGCTCGTCCAGGGGCAAGGCAAGGCGGACCTGGCCACGGGTTACGAGCTGGACATCATTGCCTCGGCGGTCGTCGGCGGCGCGAGCCTGGCCGGCGGACGGGGTTCGGTCGTGGGCGCGGTGCTCGGCACGCTCATTTTCGGCGTCCTACGCAACGCACTCCCGCAAATCCCTGGTGCAACGTTCTACGATCGGCTCATCGTCGGACTCGTGGTCATCGTGATTGTGGTGGTAGATCAACTGCTGTTGAAGAAGAGGGTGCATGCGTAAGACGTTGTTACTTGTCGCAGTGACAGTCGCTGCGATCGTGACGGGCTGTGGCGGCGGCGCGAAGAACGAGACCGGGAAAGGCGCCAACACGCTCCGCTTCATGATCATCCCGAAATCGCTCGACATCCCGGTGTTCAACTACGCCAAGATCGGCGCCGAGCGGCAAGCCAAGGCGTACGGCAACGTCGAGATCCTGTGGAACGCGCCGACCTCTCCCGATCAATTGAAGCAGAAGGAGATCCTGGAGTCGGCGATCACGCAGCACGTCGACGGAATCGCGATCTCGTCGCTCAACGGCGATTTCCTCACCGAGACGATCAACAAGGCGATCGACGCCGGCATCCCAGTGACGACGTGGGATTCGGACGCGCCGAAATCGAAGCGGATGGCGTTCTACGGTGTCGACGATCTCGCCTCCGGCCGGATCATGGGCGAAGAGGCGGTCCGCCTGCTGAATGGCAAGGGCAAGGTCGCCATCATCACCAGCGTCGGCGCCAGCAACCTGGAGGCGCGGCTCAACGGCATCAAGGAGGCGCTGTCGAAGGCGCCGGGCATCCAGATCGTCGAGACCTACGACATCAAGGAGGACTCGGTCCGCTGCGCCGAGCTGATGGCGTCGGGCACCAGCCGCTATCCCGACCTCTCGGCGTGGCTGTCAACTGGCGGCTGGCCGATCTTCACCCGCAACGCGACCGCTCCCGTCGATCCGGCGAAGACGAAGGTGATCACGTTCGACACGATCGAGCCGGGGCTGTCGCTCCTGCGCGAAGGCAAGGTGACCGTTCTCGTCGGCCAGAAGTACTTCGGCTGGGGCAGCGAGTCGGTCAAGCTGCTCTATGACATCAAGCACGGCAAGATGCCGGCGTCACCGATCATCGATTCCGGCGTCGACGTCGTCACGAAGGAGAACGTCGACGACTACGCGGCTAAGTGGAAGAAGATGGAGAGCGGTTCGTAGGCCCGGCCAACAACCGCTCGAACGCATCGAAGGGCAACTCGATCAACGATTTCACGACGAGGTCGGCGGGCAACGGCAGGCGTCCGTTGACGCCGACGCACTTCATGCCGGCACGGCGCGCTCCCTCGATTCCGGTGGTTGCGTCTTCAACGACGATCGACTGCGCTGGCGGCACGCCGAGGCGGGCGGCGCCGGTGAGGAACACCTCGGGGTCGGGCTTCCCCACCGTGACGTCCTCGGCGACGACCACCGTCTCAAACACGTGCTCCAGGCCAAGCGCCGCCAGCATGAGCTCGGCGTTGGCGCGCGGCGCCGAGGTGACGATCGCCTGCTTCCAGCCGGCGGCGTGCAGTCGAGTCAGCCAGTCGCGGGCCCCCGGCAGCGGCGTCAGGCCGTGCGCCGCGACGAGCCGCCGATAGTCGGATTCCTTCTCTTCCGCCAATCGTGTCGCCCGCTCGTGGGTATATCGGTCGCCCAGCCATTCGCGCATGATCGGGTCGTTCTTGCGGCCAAAGCTGGCCAGGAACTGCTCGTAGGTGATCGACAGCCCTTCCGGCGCGAGGATATCGCGCCATGACTGCCAGTGGTACTCCTCGGAGTCGACGAGCGTACCGTCGAGATCCCATAGCACGGCGCGGCTCAACGCGGCTTGGTCTCCTTCGTCTTCCTGGTGTTCTTTCTTTGTCCGTAGTATGCCGCCGGGCCGTGCTTCCGCGCGTGATGCTTATCGACGAGGCACGCGTCTGGCCGCGGCGCCGCGGGGTTGAGGGCGCGAACGCGCCACTCGAGGCGGGCGACGAACTCGAGTGCTTCAGCGCGATCGATCGCCTCGAAAGGATCCGCGCCCCAGGTGAAGGGCCCGTGATTGGCCACCAGCACCGCCGGCATGTCGTCGGGCGACAGGTTCCGCTCGGTGAATGTCTCGACGATGACGCCGCCGGTATTCAGCTCGTAGTCGCGCTCGACCTCAGCGCGGCGCATCGGACGCGTGACCGGGATATCGCCGTGGAAATAGTCGGCGTGGGTCGTCCCCATGCAGCGGATCGGCGTGCGCGCCTGGGCGAACGTGGTCGCGTATTCGGAGTGCGTGTGGACGATGGCACCGATGGTCGGGAATGCGAGGTAGAGCGCCAGGTGCGTTGGGGTATCGGACGAGGGTCGCAGCCGGCTGCCAATGACCTGTCCGGTCTCAAGGGACACGGCGACCATGTCTTTCGGCGTCAGCCGCTCGTAGGGCACACCGCTCGGCTTGATCATCAGCACGCCGGCGCGGCGATCGACGGCCGAGACGTTGCCGAAGGTTCCCATCACAAGGCCGGTTTCCGCGAGACGCCGATTGGCGCGGAAGACAGCGTCACGCAGTCGCAACGACGGTTCTCTCCTTGAGCGCGAGCAGGCGTTTCATCAGCGAGGCGAAATCCGACCGTGCGCCGGCGACGCCGCCAAAGGCGTCGTGCAGCTCGCGATAGATGCCGTAGAGCTCATCGTACACGACCTTGGCGCCAGGGCGCGGCTCGAACCGCTTGCTCTTCATCGTGGTCATGCGATGCTGCGCCTCGGTCCACGAGTCGTAGCCGCCGGCGGCCGAGCCCGCCGTGACCGCGGCCGAGACGGCAGCGCCGAGCGCCGGCGTCTGGGGCGAGCCGGCAATGAGCATCGGCTGGCCGAGGACGTCGGCGTAAATCTGCATAAAAACGTCGTTCTTCTCGGCGATACCGCCGCAACAGACGACGCGCTCGATCGGCACGCCGTGCTCACGCATGCGCTCGACGATGGCGCGCGCACCGAAGGCGGTGGCCTCGATCAACGCACGGTAGATGTCGGCGCGGGTGGTGTGCAAGGTCTGGCCGAGGATCAAACCAGTGAGACGGGTGTCGACGAGAATCGTGCGATTGCCGTTGTTCCAGTCGAGCGCGACCAGGCCGGCTTGGCCCGGCTTCAGCGCTGCGGCTTCGCTCGAGAGCGAGGTGTGGAGGGAGTCGTCTCCCTGACAGATGCCTTCAACCCACCACTTGAGCAGATCGCCGACCGCCGACTGCCCTGCTTCGATGCCGTAGTAGTCCGGCATGATCGAACCGTTGACGATGCCGCAGATGCCCGGCACGTCGGCGATCGGGGTCGCCGTGGGTGCAATGGCGCAATCGCAGGTCGAGGTTCCGATGATCTTGACGAGCGTGCCAGTGCGGATACCGGAGCCGACGGCGCCGTAGTGGGCATCAAAGCCACCCATCGCGATCGCGATCCCTTCGGGCAGCTTGAACTCACGCGCCCAGTGGGCGCTCAAAGCTCCCGCCGGGGCGCCCGGCGGGAGCGCCTTGTCGTAGAGCCGATCGCGCAGCTCCGCGAGCTTCGGATCGAGACGCGTGAGGAACGCCTTGGGCGGCAGGCCGTCCCACGTGTCCGAATACATGGCCTTGTGACCGGCGGCGCAGACGCAGCGGACGATGGCGCGCGAATCGCTGACGCCAGAGAGCAGGGCCGGGACGAAATCGGCGAGTTCGACCCAGCTTGCCGCGGCATCAAAGACCTCGGGCGCCACCTTGAGGCAGTGCCAGATCTTCGACCACCACCATTCGGAGGAGTAGGTGCCGCCGATGGGCGCGAGTAGTTCAGGGTTGTGTGCCCTGGCGGTCTCGGTGATGGCGACCGCTTCGGCTGCCGACGTGTGGTCCTTCCACAGCCACGCATGTGAGGCGAGGTTGGTCTGCCATTTCGGATCGAGCGCCAGGGGCCGCGCCTTGGCGTCGACGGGCAACGGGGTCGAGCCCGTGGTATCGACGCCGATCCCGATCACCTTGTCGCGGCCGAAGGCGCCACTGTTGGCCTCGGCCTCCGCCAGCGCGCCTGCGACCGCGATGCGCAGGCCCTCGATGTAATCGGCCGGATTCTGCCGAGCCAGGTGCGGCTGTCTAGCGTCGAGCAGGACGCCGTGATCGCCGCTCGGGTAGTCGAACACCCTGACGCCGGCGACGCTGCCGTCGGCCGTATTGACGACGACGGCGCGCACCGAGTTGGTGCCGTAGTCGATGCCGATGGTATAGCTCGAGCTGCCCATGACGTGGTGGCGCTAGTGTATCTCGCGGCTCAGACAGAGGCTGCTATCTGCGCACCACTCTCAGGCCGAAGACAGCGGCGACGTCGTTGCCGCCGGTGGCCCGGAAGCGGATCGTGACCGTCGGTTTGCCCTGCGGGATCAGCGCCAGCGGGATCTGGTACTCGCGATCGAAGAAGCGATCCTCGCTGGCTGCCTCGAGCCGCTCCTGCGCCAGCGGCTGTCCGTCAACCAGGATGTCGAACGTGCGCGGACGCCGGCTGTCGGCGTGATAGGTGATGACCAGCACGTTCTGGTGCGCGCTCTCGACTGGCATGTCGTAGGAGAACCAGCCGCGGCCGCCGCGGCCCGTTCGCCCGTCCATGCGCGTGACCGGCGCGTTCTCCCCCTGTTGATGAAACTGGAGATCCTGCGCCGTCGCACCGGGCGTCAGGTAGGCGATCGTCGCCGCCTCGAGCTTGCGCTCATGGTCAAGCGCCGCGATGGTCTCGTCCGACCGCTTCTTCCAGTCAGCCGGCGTATAGACGTCGAAATACCCCATATAAACGTGCCGGTGCAGGCGGTAGAACGGCACCAGCTCGATGTCGCGCGGCTTGCCGACGCCGTCCATGCGGAAGTTGCCCGGTCTGTCGGCGACAGGCTTGACCCAGTCGGCGGGCTTGTCGCTGGTGCTGACGATCACCGGCATGTCCATGATCTCGCGCGCCGGTGCGGCGCCGCGACCGGTGCGCAGCGGCTCGGGACCCAGATCGCCAGCGAGCATCAGCGGCCCCCACATAATCGCCGCGCGGTGCGGATCGTTGACCAGCCGCTCCAGGCGCAGCGTCTTCGGCATCGCGAGCTCGATCGTGTCGCCCGTCTTCCAGGCGCGCCGTACCTGCACGTAGGATCCTGGACCCGGCACGCCTGCGATCAAGGAGTCGGGGCCGGCCGCTTCGCCGTTGACCTTCACCCCGAAGCCTTCACCGGCCCATTGCGGCCGGCGCATGGCGACAGTGAAGGTCTTGGGCGCCGCCAGCATCAGGGTCAACGTCGCCGTCTCCCCTTCGGGAAACGTCGTGTCCATTTTCAACGCGACACTCTCGGCCGACCATTTGGCGGTGGACGGCGCGTAGACGTTGACCCACAGCTTCTGCGGCGACGCGTAGTAGAGGCCGAAGCCGTGCAGGGCATGGTTCTCCATGCCGGTGCCGACGCAGCAGGTGAAGTCCCCCTGGCGGCTTCCGTCAGGCAGCAAACTCTGGTACTCACGCCGGACGCCCTGACCGACCGGCACCATGTAGCACGTGCTCCCGTCTTCCGGATCGATTGATCCCAACACATGATTGAACAAGGCACGTTCCTGGAAGGCTGCGTATTCCTCGTCGGGCCTCAGCGCGAACAGCTCGCGTGTCAGCTTGAGCATGTTGTAGACGTTGCAGCTCTCGGCGGTGCGCCCCTGGAAGATGTTGCCCAGCTTGTCGGGCTCACGGAAGTATTCGTCCTTGCCGTGCCCGCCGGTCGCGAACGTGTGGTGCTTGACGACGCGATCCCAGAAGAAGGCAGAGCCGAAGCCATCGCTCAAGTCACCCGTGTAGATGAAGCGCGCCAGCGATCCGATCGCTTTCGGGATGGTGGCGTTGCCGTGCAGGCCGTTGAGATCGTCCTCGTGCTCTTTCCACGGATCGACGACGGCGCGATACTCGAAGTGATACGAGAGGTCGAGCCAGCGACGGTCTGCCGTGTCGGCATAGAGATCGACGAGCACTTCGTTCATGCCGCCGAACTCCGTGCCGAGCATTTTCTGCGTCTGCTGATCATTCAGCCTGGAGAGGATGCTCTCGGCCCACTCAGCGTATTTGATCTCGATATCGAGCGCTGTCCGGTTGCCCGTGTAGCGATAGGCGTCGCGCAGTCCGGCGTAGGTCTTATGCAGGGTGTACCAGGGCGACCAGAGTCCGTTGAGATCGAACGCGCTCGACTTGATGTTGCCGTTGCCGACCTCGTTGAACGCCGCCTCCCCGTTCATGATCGCGCCGAGGTAGCCGTTGCGATGCGCGTCCTGGACAATCTTCAGCTCGTCGACGATGTAGTCGGCGCGCTGCTTGAAGCGCACGTCGCCGGTGGCGGCGTACATGTAGCTGACGGCGGACAGGTAGTGGCCGGCGATATGGCCGGTGAGCTGTCGTCCCTCGCCATCCCATCCGCCGTAGGGCTCCGCCTTCTTGGTCAGGCCGGCGCGCGTGCGGTAGAACGACAGCATCCTGTCCGGCTCGAGCGCCAGCAGGTACTGCGCGTCGAGCTGCTGCGCGCGCGCGAGCGGTCCGCCAGTCAGCCGCACCGCGTCGAGCGGCAGCGGCGTGGCCGATTCGGCCACCCGGGGTGTCGCCTGCACGACTCGCCTCGTCTGCTGGGCCGCCGTCGTCGTGACCAGAACGATGGCCCCGAGCACGGCGAGCTTGTGATGTACCATGCCGCTGCCAAAGGAGATTCCCATGCCGGGAGTATCGCGCATCGTGCCCGTGGTTGTCTTGCTTTCGCTGACGAGTCCCGGCACGGCCGCGGCCCAGGGAAGCGTCGCCGACTACCAGCGCGCCATGGGCCTGCGCGAGGCCTGGCAGAACCTTGCCGTGGGGGTCCCCGAGACGCCGACGTGGGTTGCGCAAAGCAACCGCTTCTGGTTCCGCCGCAGCGTGAAGGGGGGCAACGAATTCATCCTGGTCAATGCCGGGACGAAAGCCATGGGCCCGGCATTCGATCACGCCCGCCTGGCGGAGTCACTCTCAACCGCGGCCAAGGGCAAGTACACCGCCGTCACGCTCCCCTTCGCGACGTTTTCCTTCGCCGACAACGATCGCGCCATCGAGTTCCTGATTGGCACGCCGGCAGCGACGGGCAGAGGGGGCGCCGGCGTGCCCATGTGGAAATGCTCGATCGAGACCTACACCTGTACCCCGCCGGGCGTCGGGCGAGGCGACGGACGCGGCCGGGGGGCGAACACCGGCCTGGCCGGACCGGTACGCCCGCCCTTCGACATCAACGGTGCCGAGCCGAAGACGTCGCCGGACGGCCGGCTCGAGGCGTTCATTCACAACTACAACGTCGCCGTCCGCCCCGCCGGTTCGCGCGAGACGAAACTGCTGAGCACCGACGGCTCGGAAGGCGGCTACTACGACTCCGTCTCGCTCGTCTGGTCGCCAGACTCGACCAAGATCGCTGTCTACAAGGTCACGCCGGGGTTCCGCCGGTTTATCCACTACGTTGAGTCGTCGCCGGAAGATCAGTTGCAGCCCGAGAACTCGACGATGCAGTATGCGAAGCCTGGGGACGTGCTCGACGTCGAGCGGCCGGTCGTGTTCGACGTCGGCCGCGGCACCTCGCGGGCCGTCGACAACGCGCTCTTCCCCAACGCCTACGACATGACGTCGCTCGTCTGGCGCAAGGACTCGTCGCGATTCACGTTCGAATACAACCAGCGCGGTCACCAGGTGTACCGCGTCATCGAGGTGAATGGCGACACGGCCAAGGCGCGCGTGGTGATCAGCGAGGAACCGAAGACGTTCTTCTGCTACTCCGGCAAGAAGTTTCGTGCCGACATCGCCGACGGCAAGGAGATTGTCTGGATGTCGGAGCGCGACGGCTGGAATCACCTGTATCTCTACGACGGTGTCACGGGCGCGGTGAAGAACCAGATCACGAAGGGAGACTGGGCGGTCAGGAACGTGGTCCGCGTCGACGAGGAGGCACGGCAGATCGTCTTCAGCGCCAACGGCATGTATCCGGGCAAGGATCCGTACTTCGTCCACTACTACCGCATCCATTTCGACGGCACCGGACTGACGCCGCTGACGACGGTCGACGCCAACCACGCGGTCTCGTTCTCCCCCGATCGACAGTTCTACGTCGATACGTATTCGCGCGTCGATCTGGCGCCGATCGCGGAGTTGCACAAGACCGCGGATGCGAGCCTGGTGATGGATGTCCAGAAGGCCGACATCAGCGAGCTGGTGAAAGCCGGATGGAAGGCGCCAGAGGTCTTCGTCGCCAAGGGGCGCGACGGCAAGACCGACATCTGGGGGGTGATTTACCGGCCGGCGCACTTCAATCCGGCGGCGAAATATCCCGTCATCGAGAACATCTACGCCGGTCCGCAGGGCGCGTTCGTGCCCAAATCGTTCGCCGCCTATAACGCCATGCAGGCGCAGGCCGAGATCGGCTTCATCGTGGTGCAGATCGACGGCATGGGGACGAACTACCGGTCGAAGGCTTTCCATGACGTCGCGTGGCGCGATCTCAAGGACGCGGGCTTCCCCGATCGAATCCTGTGGCACAAGGCCGTCGCGGCGAAGTATCCCTATTACGACATCACCCGCGTCGGCCTCTACGGCACGTCGGCGGGTGGCCAGAACTCGCTCGGCGGTCTGCTCTTCTTTCCAGACTTCTACAGAGCCGCGGTGTCGGCGGCCGGCTGCCACGACAACCGGATGGACAAGATCTGGTGGAACGAGCAATGGATGGGTTGGCCGATCGACGAGCAGTACAGCGCCTCGTCCAATGTCGACAACGCGTGGCGCCTCCAGGGCAAGGTCCTGCTGGTCGTCGGCGAGATGGATCACAACGTCGATCCCTCGTCGACGATGCAGGTCGTGAACCAGCTGATCAAGCACAACAAGGATTTCGATCTGGTGGTCGTGCCCGGGATGGACCACGGATCCGGTGGCGCGTTCGGCGAGCACAAGCGCTACGATTTCTTTACGCGGAACCTGCTGGCGGTTACGCCGCCCGATTGGAAGATGGTCGAGGACGCGACGAAGAAGAAGACGGCCGCGGATTGACACGGGCCGCGGATAAGGAAGACGGCCGCGGATAAGCGCGGGCCACGGATGAGGGCAGCCGCGGATAACAGGGCCGCGGATAGACGCGGATAAGGCGGATGTAGTTATGAAGATGCTCCGGTGCTTGCTGGCACTCGCTACTGCGCTGCTCGTCGACCTTGCAGCGCAGACGCATTTCGTGTCGCTGGCGATGGTGGCGAAGGACAAGCCTGACTACCCGGTCCAGCCGGTACCGTTCACGGCGGTCAAGTTGAACGACGTGTTCTGGGCGCCGCGCATCGAGACCAACCGCAAGGTGACCATCCCGGCGGCGTTTCAGAAATGCGAGGAGACGGGACGGGTCAACAACTTCGAGCGGGCGGCGCAGGCGCTGCGCGGCGAGCCGCACGACATGAAGGCGCCCGGCTATCCGTTCGACGACACCGATCTCTACAAGGTGATCGAAGGCGCGTCTTACGTACTCAGCGTCCAGCCCGATCCGAAGCTCGACGCCTATGTCGACGGCATGATCGCCAAGATCGCCGCGGCACAGGAGCCCGACGGCTATATCTATACGACGCGGACGATCAATCCGGAGAATCCGCACCGCTGGTCCGGGAAGGAGCGCTGGGTCAACGAGCGCAACGACAGCCACGAACTCTACGATCTCGGACACCTGTTCGAGGCCGCCGCGGCGCATTACCAGGCGACCGGGAAGAAGAACTTCCTGAACGTGGCGACGAAAGCCGCGGACCTCCTGGTGAAGACGTTCGGTCCCGGCAAGCGAACGATCTGGCCGGGCCATCAGATCACCGAGATGGCGCTGGTCAAGTTGTACCGGGTCACCGGCCGCGAAGATTACCTGAACCTGGCGAAGTTCCTCATCGATCAGCGTGGTCCCGACACCGTTCCGGCAGGCGAGACCGTGAACCCGCGCGGCCTCGACTACAACCAGGCGCAGGTGCGGGTGATCGATCAGACGGAGCCGGTCGGTCACGCCGTCCGCGCCATGTACATGTATTCGGGCATGGCGGATGTCGCCGCGCTGGAAGACGACGCGAAGATCAAGGCGGCCGGCGATCGGATCTGGGACAGCCTCGTGCAGTCGAAACTGTACCTGACCGGCGGCATCGGCGCGGCCGGCGGGCACGAAGGCTTCGGCGATCCCTACGACCTGCCGAACATGACGGCGTACAACGAGACATGCGCGTCAGTTGGCATGGACTACTGGAACCACCGCCAGTTCCTCCTGCACGGCGACGGCAAGTACATCGACATCATGGAGCGGACGCTGTACAACGGTCTGATCTCCGGCGTCTCGCTAAAAGGCGACACCTTCTTCTACCCCAACCCGCTCGAATCGAACGGCCAGCACGCGCGACAGGAATGGTTCGGCGTCGCCTGCTGCCCCGGCAACATCACGCGCTTCATGGCGTCGGTGCCGGGATACATTTATGCGAAAAAGGCCGACACGCTGTACGTCAACCTCTTTGCCGGCGGCAGCGCTGAGGTCGACATGGCCGGCGGGAGGCTGAAAATCGATCAGACGACGCGGTATCCATGGGACGGCGCGGTCACGATCCGGCTGACTCCCGACACGCCGCGCGCGTTCACCGTCGACGTTCGCATTCCCGGCTGGGCGCGCGAGCAGCCCGTCCCGTCAGATCTCTATCGCTACACTGACGCACCGGCGCCGAAGCCGACGCTCTCGGTGAACGGCAAGGTCCTCCCGCTGACGATCGACGCCGACGGCTACACCGCGATCACCCGGACATGGAATGCCGGCGATGCA
This sequence comes from uncultured Acidobacteriota bacterium, assembly GCA_963836665.1. Classification (GTDB taxonomy): domain Bacteria; phylum Acidobacteriota; class Vicinamibacteria; order Vicinamibacterales; family 2-12-FULL-66-21; genus JAICSD01. Next base: position 448,487 of record CAWIKL010000001.1, read on the forward strand.
ATCGCCCTCGATCTGCCGATGCCGATCCGGCGCATCACCGCCAACGAGAAGGTCGGCGCCGACCGCGATCGCGTGGCCCTGCAGCGCGGCCCGATCGTCTACGCCGCCGAGTGGCCCGACAACCCGAGCGGCAAGGTACGCAACATTGTCCTGCCCGATACGAGCCGGTTGACGGCGGAGTTTCAGCCCGATCTGCTGAACGGCGTCGAGGTCATCAAAGGGCGTGCGTTCGGCCTCTCGTATGACGCAGCGGGTAAGGTGCAGAAGGCTGAGCAGCCGTTTGTCGCCATCCCTTACGCGACATGGGCCAATCGCGGCCGCGGGCAGATGGAAGTGTGGATCGCCAAGACCGACACCGCGGCAAAGCCGACGCCCTACCCGACGGTTGCCACGACGTCGACGCTCTCCCACTCGGCAAGCACGAAGAACATCCGCAACATCATCGACGGCGAGACTCCTGCCGCCTCGAATGACTCGACGTCGGTACTTCGACTGGTGGCCGCGCAACGGCTGCACATCCTCCGCTCCCGCTGCACCAGCCACGAGCACCGGAGGGCCGGCGCGTCCCTGCTCCGCCGGGGAATGGATCGAGATGGCGTTCGCCAAACCGTCGACGGTGTCGGAAGCGCAGGTCTACTGGTTCGACGACACCGGCCGCGGCGGTGTGCGCGTGCCGCAGAGCTGGCGCCTGCTCTACAAGGACGGCAATGACTGGAAGCCGGTACAAGCTTCGACGCCGTACGGCGTGGCGAAGGACCAGTTCAACGTCGTTCGCTTCGCGCCGGTGGCCACCAGCGCGCTGCGCCTCGAGCTCGTCATGCAGCCCAACGTCTCCGCCGGCGTGCAGAAGTGGAAAGCCAAGTAGATCGGGTGATCGGGTGATCGGGTGATCTAGCGGGTCTGGCGGTTCCATTCGCGCTCGACGTCGGCGACGTTGACGTTGAACAACAGCAGCGCCTGATCGATCGCCGTGCCGTTGCTCACATACTGCAGGAACACCGGCAGATTGGGACCCAGCCGCGAGACGAGCACGCGGGCGCCGACATAACTTTCGGCGTAGGCGATCGCCGCCTCGGCGCCGTCGAGCGTTTGAAACGACTCGGTCAGGCGCGCCAGCGGGATCATCCCGTCCGCGGACTTCAGGCGCGCTGTCAGCCAGGCGTGATCGACCGGCTCGAAGTAGGTCGCCAGGCCCTCGTTGAGCCATACCGGCAGGCGCGGGTAGAGCTGGTGGATCACGGCGTGGACGTATTCGTGCGTGACGATGCGATCGAGCTCGGACGGCTGGCTGAGCGCGCCGCGCACGGGGATCCGGATTCGCCCGTCGTAGGCGGCCGCCGCCCAGGGCGGCGACTTGGTGATGTCGCGGAACTGCTCCCCCGTATAGAGAATCGCGGTCACCGTGTCGGGAGGATAGCTCAGGCTCTTGCCGACACGCGCGTATGCGGTCTCGAGGGTCGTCGAGACGTGCGCCGCGATCGACTGCTGCGTTGCGCCTTCAAACATGACGTTGAACCGCGCCGTCGGCCGCGTCGCGTAGCTGTCGTGCAGCGCTGCTTCCTTCTTCCACGCTTCGAGCTGCTTGTAGACCGCCGGGCTACCGGGCGCGATGGCGACGACGCGCTCGTAGGACTTGACGGCGAGATCGAGATCGCCGCCCGCGTAGGCGAGCTGCCCGAGCACGTAGTAGCCGTAGGCGTTCCCGGGATCGACCTGGACGGCCCGCTTCGCGTAGGAAACGGCCTTGTCGTCCTGGCCGATGAGGTGCGCCGCCAACGCCGCGCCCGTCAGGGCGCGCGCGTCGCTGGGATTGACCGCAAGCTGCGCGCGGAACGCCGACGCCGCCTTCTCACCGTCCCCGCGCTGGATCGCTTCCCACCCGGCCCGGGCCGGATCGAGCTGCGATGCCTGCGGCGCGGCGGAGAGCATGCATGCCAGGACCCAGACGTACATGTCCTGCGCCTGGAGCAAAGCCGGTGCCCGGCCCGGCGCGCCTGCGTTCAGGCGCGAGCGTGTCGATCGGGTTACGAATCCGTTGGGCCGCAATCAAAGGTGGTATCGTGAAAGGGCCAGCCCTTACGAGGTCCTCATGCTCGCTCGTTTCGCCTTCGCTCTCTTGCTTGCCGCGGCCCCGCTAGGCGCGCAACAACCGCAACAGGATCCGCCGCAAGAAGAGAAGCTGCCGAAGGTGCCCAAGGACTCATTGCTCGTCACGATTGAGGGTTGCCTCAAGGGGCGCGTGATCCGCGCCTATGACGTGCGCCAGCCCGACACGACGACCGGTGTGGAGATCCGCAATAAGTCGTTTCGGGTCGAGGGCAAGAAAGACATGATCACCGACGTCAAGAAGAACGACGGGATGCATGTCGAGATCACCGGAATCATCAAGAAGTCGGCGTTGATCGAGCCCGGCATGAAGTTCAAGGGGGGACGCGTCGTCGTTGGCGGCGGCACCGGGGTGGCGGGTAATTCCGGCACGGGCGGCGCGCCCGATCCTGCCGAGAACGTCGTCGTTCTCGACGCCGTCACGCTGACGGCGTTCGGAAACAGCTGCTCCGACAAGTAGCACGCCGGCCGCGGGTCGTTAGTGCGTCATCCCGTAGATGATGTAATTCACACCGAGCTTGTAGGCTTCGTTCGACAGCGGGACCGGCACGAAACCGGTGTCGGACCACTGCCAGTACTGCGAGACGTCGTTGTTGAAGTTGGCGATCAACCGCAGCGGCTTCGAGCGATCGTTCTTGGGAAACATGCCCCAGAACTGCGCCGGGCCGCCGCGGTCGTAGGCTTGCTGGAACTCGAGCGTCTGGATGTCGAAGAACGAGTGAAAGATCGGGTGCTTGACGTCGAGCTGCACGAGCTCTTCGTTTGGGAGCACGCGCCGCATGTTTTCGCTGAAGTTGTACCAATCCTGCGCGCGGAAGTCGTCGAAGATGATGAACCCGCCCTTCTGCAGGTATTCACGCAGCGCGACGACGTCCTTGTCGGAGAGCTCCATGAACCCGGGCTCGGTCGCGTAGACGACCGGGTACTCGAATAGCTCGGGATCGCTGACGTCCACCACCTTCGTTCCGTCGAGGTGGACGTTCACGTTGCTGACGGCGTTGAGGATCTTGATGAGTGAGTCCTCGGAGCGGATCGTTTCGCCGCGAATCGGGATGTAGCCATGCGCCCAGGCTGGCAGGCCGCCGAAGTAGTAGCCGCCGGGACCAGTGGTGAACTTCAGGCGCGCGAACGTGAACTTGCCATCGTAGGGGGGCGCCTTGTCGATCGGCGCGTCGATCGGCGACATGTTCCAGCGGCGCTGCGCGACGAGCCCGGCAGCGGTAGCGGCGATGATGACAAGAACGAAAAGCGGACGGGCGAGCCGACGCATCGGGGAACCTCCAGCCGCGAACACCACCAGATTACGCTATTTCACGGTGTTTTTGGGTCGCACCTACAGCGTACGCAGGCGGCGACCGCCCGGCAAGAACGGCGAAGAGGCGATCTGCCCTTCGAACGCCCTGCCCCAGCGCCCAGGAATCAGTGTCCCACAGTCGGGACACCCGCCGGTTGGGGTGAGGCGGTACGAGCGCACACGGTACCCGTAGCGTTCGATCAGCAGCGCCGAGCAGTGGTGGCAGCGGGTGTTCTCGAGATCGCCGACCGCACCGGGAATGTTGCCGGCGTAGACATATTGCAGCCCGGCGTCGTGCGCGAGCGCAGCGGCCTGCATGAGCATCTCCGGCGTCGTGTTGGCCGGGTCGCTCATGCGATAGTCCTTGTGAAACGCGGTGACGTGCCAGGGAATCAACGGCGACACCGACGCGATGAATGCCGTCAACTGCCTCAACTCGTCGGCCGAATCGTTGAAGCCCGGGATCAGCAGTGTGACGATTTCGACCCAGATCCCCATCTCGTGCAGGCGGCGGATCGTAAATAGGATCGGATCGAGCCTTCCTCCGAGCTGCCGGTAGTGGCGGTCGTCAAAGCTCTTGAGGTCAACCTTATACAGGTCGATGTAGGGCCGGACGAAATTCAGCACCTGCTCCGTGCCGTTGCCGTTCGACACGAAACCGGTCATCAGTCCCGCGGCTCGGGCATGCTTGAAGATCTCGACTCCCCACTCTGCGGTTATCAGTGGCTCGTTGTAGGTCGAGACGACCACGCGTGCGCCCAGACGCCGGGCGTCGGCGGCGATCGCCTCCGGTCTTGCTTCCGTGGGCGGTGAGACCGCGTCGGGGTCACGAAGCGCCTGTGACGTCACCCAGTTCTGGCAGTAGGCGCAATGCAAGTCGCAGCCGAGCATGCCGAACGAGTAAGCGAGGGCTCCAGGATGCGCATGGAAGAACGGTTTCTTCTCGATCGGATCGCATTGGACGCCGCCGACGTAGCCCCACGGCACGTGCAGCCGCCCGTCTTCAACGAAGCGCACCTTGCATACCCCGGCCGCCCCTTCCGGGATCGGGCACTGATGGCCGCAGGCATAGCAGCGGGTCCGATCTTTCGAAATCCGTTCGACAAGCTCGGGCGCCGCCTCGGCGGTCCGCTCGGCCAGCACCTCGGCAAGCGTGGCCATACCCTCCCATTATGCGGCCAGACACAATCGATCGCAGTGCCGCCGCTGTCGGGCTCATGCATGACACGCACGGGCGCTTCCAGAAAAACGTATGCGTTCATGTGATCCAGGCAGCCCAAGACCTGCAAGAATGCCCTCGCAGCGATGCGTTTTGCCGATTACGATCCCGGAAGTTTTTTCGACGAGATGTTCGACGCGCGCGGGCCCCGCCGCTTCGCGCGCGCGTTGGCCGCCTTCGTCGACGGGCTGCCCGACGGCGAACTCCTGCGCCGGCAGAAATCAGCCGAGCGCGCGCTCCTCAACATGGGGATCACCTTCGGCGTCTACGGCGACGGCGACAGCACCGAGCGCATCTTCCCCTTCGATCTCGTGCCCAGGATCGTCGCCGCGCACGAGTGGCGACAGATCGAGAGTGGGCTCAAGCAGCGCATCCGCGCCCTCAACCTCTTCATCGACGACGTCTATCACGGACAGCGGATCATCAAGGACGGCGTGATCCCGGCGGATCTGCTGCGGACTGCGAGTACGTATCGTGCCGTGTGCGAAGGCTTCGATCCGCCGCTCGGCATCTGGTGTCACGTCACCGGGACGGATCTCGTCCGTGACAGCGACGGCCGAATCTATGTACTCGAGGACAATCTGCGCTGTCCCTCGGGTGTGTCATACGTTCTGCAGAATCGGACGCTGATCAAGCGGACGTTTCCGCAGCTTTTCGAGTCCTTCCGCATCCGTCCCGTGGACGATTACGCCAGCCGGCTGCGCGACCTGCTCGAATCGCTCGCATCCGCCGACGTGGAGACGCCGCGGGTCGTCGTGCTGACGCCCGGCCCCTACAACTCGGCGTATTTCGAGCACTCGTTCCTGGCGCAACAGATGGGCGTAGAGCTCGTCGAGGGGCGAGATCTCGTCGCCTCCGACGGGTACATCTGGATGCGCACCACGAAGGGCTTCGAGCGCGTCGACGTGATCTATCGGCGTATCGACGACGACTTCCTCGATCCCACTGCCTTCCGAGGGGATTCCCTGCTGGGGGTGGCCGGCCTGTTCGATGTCTACCGGCGCGGCCGCGTGGCGCTGGCCAACGCCCCGGGCACGGGGGTCGCCGACGACAAAGTGATCTATACCTACGTTCCCGCCATGGTGAAGTACTACCTGGGCGAAGACGCGATCCTGCCCAACGTGCCGACGTTCCGTTGCGGCGAGGCGTCCGATCGCGCCCACGTCCTCAGTCATCTGGAGACGCTGGTCGTGAAAGCGGCCGACCAGTCCGGCGGTTACGGCATGCTGGTGGGCCCGCACTCGACGGCCGCCGAGCGTGAGGAGTTCGCGCGACGGATCCAGGCGTCGCCACGCAGCTACATCGCTCAGCCGACGCTGTCGTTGTCGCGCGTCCCGACGATCGCCAGCGGCGGATTGCGCGGACGCCACGTCGATCTGCGTCCCTACATCCTGGCCGGCGAGGACATCTTCGTGCTACCGGGCGGTCTCACCCGCGTCGCCTTGCGCGAGGGATCGCTGGTCGTGAATTCTTCGCAGGGCGGGGGCAGCAAGGACACCTGGGTGCTCGCCGACGATGGCGACGCGGCGATCGACGTGGTGGATCCGCCGTCGGGCGCCGGGGGCCAGTCCCAATGCTGAGCCGCGTCGCCGACTCGATCTACTGGATGAACCGCTACATCGAGCGCGCCGAGAACGTGGCGCGATTCGTGGACGTCACGCTCAACCTGATCCTCGATATGCCGGTGGGATCGGTCCAGCAGTGGCAGCCGCTCGTCGACACCACCGGCGACAGCGAGACCTTTGCACGGCGCTATGGCGTGGCGGCGCAGGCGACGGTGGTGCGCTTCCTGACCTTCGATCACGACAATCCGAACTCGATCCTCTCGTGCCTGCGCGCGGCACGCGAGAACGCGCGCTCGGTGCGCGAGATCATCTCGTCGGAAATGTGGGAGCAGGTCAACGAGTTCTATCTGATGGTCAACGCCGCGGCGCACGATCCGCGCAGCATGGGGGCGCCGCACTCGCTTTTCAGCGACGTCAAGCTGGCCAGCCACCGGTTTGCCGGTGTCATGGAAGCGACGATGACGCATGGCGAAGCCTGGCATTTCGCCCGATTGGGGCGACACCTCGAGCGGGCCGACAAGACGTCGCGCATCCTCGACGTGAAATACTTCCTGCTCCTGCCGAACATTCACGACGTCGGCACGACCTACGACGACATCCAGTGGGCCGCGGTGCTGCGCTCGGCGAGTGCCTTCGAGATGTACCGCAAGCGCCATGGCCGCCTCTCGCCCGAGCGGATTGTCGAGTTCCTGCTCCTCGATCGCGAGTTCCCGCGCGCGATCCATTCGTGCGTGCTCGAGGCGCGCGCGTCTGTGCATGCGATCTCGGGGACGCCGGCCGGGGTATTCCGCACGTCAGCCGAGCGTCTCCTGAGCGAGGTCTGTTCCGAGCTGGCCTACGCGCAAGCCGACGACATCGTCGCGGCGGGGCTGCATGAATACCTCGACGGGCTGCAGGCACGAATGAATCTCATCGGGGCGGGCATCTCCGAGACGTTCTTCGCGCGGCAGTTGCAGGGCCCGCCGGCCCGGCGCAAGGCAGTGCGACCGCGAACGGCGCGACGGGGCGCGGATGGGACGCCGGCATGATCGTGCCGGCGCGATTACTTCTGCGGGACCGCGCACTGCACGACGTCGTGGACGTATCGCAGCTTGGCAATCACGGGCGGAGAGAGTACGAAGGGGTACGCGTCTGGCTGTCCCAGTCCGCGATTGAGGTTGTTGAGGAGATAGGCGACCGACAGCCAGCTCTCGATCACACGCTCGAACGGGCCGCGGTAATCGGTGGGCATCGGCGGCGGCGTGGGAAGCGTGGGCTCGTCGCGACGCCGCGGCCGCAGCTCGAGGCCGCAGTAGGCGGCCATCTCCAGCGTGTCGAGGATGTGTAGGTAGTGGGCCCACGTCTCGGCCCAGTCTTCCCATGGGTGCGCCGTGGCGTAGGCGCTGACGCAGCGATCCTGCCAGTCGGCAGGGGCGCCGGTCCGGTAGTAGGCGGCCAGTGCTCTACTGTAGTCGGCCCGCTCGTCCCCGAATACGGCGCGGAACCGATCGACCGCCCCCTCTTGCTGAATCAGGCGATCCCAATAGTAATGGCCGCTCTCGTGACGCAGGTGCCCCAGCAGCGTGCGGTACGGCTCACCCAGATTCGTGCGCCGCTTTTCGCGTTCTGCGTCGTCGGCTTCGGCGACATTGATCGTGATCACTCCGTTGGCGTGCCCGGTCATCACCGGCGTGCCATCCGGGGCGTCGGCGAGAAACTCAAACGCGAGCCCGCGCTCGGGATCCTCGTCGCGCGAGGCCATCGGAAGTTGGGCACCGGCCAGGGTGTAGACCAGGCGGCGCTTCGCTGTCTCGAGGCGGTACCACGCCTGCGTGCGGCCGGGCACGGCCAGATCGGGAAACACTCGCGTCAGCCGGCAAGACTGGCAGAGCTCGCCGTCGCCGTCGCGTACCGCCCAGTTGCACACTGCATCGACGCGATAATTGCGGCAGAGCCGATACCGAATCCCAGCCGCCTGCGGCAGCGGCGAACGCCAGATATCAGGCTCGACCGGATCCGGGTCGAGCGAGACCACGAGGCGCAAGTCAGGCAGGAACGCCACGCGGCGTTCGCAGCCGAGGCAGACGGAATTCTCGAAGAAGAGCAAGTTGCTACAGTGATCACAATGGAAGACTTTCATGGAGTGGGTCTGTCCGCGTGAGTATCCACGTCGCGCTGAATCACGTCACGGAATATCGCTACGACCGGGTTGTCTCGCTCTCGCCGCATCTCGTGCGGCTGCGTCCTGCGCCGCATTGCCGCACGCCCATTCTGGCGTACTCGCAGCGCATCGATCCGGCCAATCACTTCCTCAACTGGCAACAGGATCCTTACAGCAACTATGTCGCGCGGCTGACCTTCCCGGAGCAGCTTCGCCTGCTTCGGGTCGAAATCGATCTCGTCGTCGAGCATTCCGTCTACAACCCGTTCGACTTCTTCCTGGAGCCCGCGGCCGAGTCTTTCCCGTTCGCCTATGAACCGGCGCTGCAGCGGGATCTGCAGCCGTTCCTGCGGCTCGACGCGGGCACGCCACGGCTCGACGCGTATTTTGCATCGATTGGCCGGGCGCACACGCGCACGATTGACTTTCTCGTCGATCTCAATCGCCGGCTCAGCCATGACATCGGTTATGTCATCCGGCTCGAGCCCGGCGTGCAGACCTGCGAGCAGACCCTGACGCTGCGCACGGGGTCGTGCCGCGATTCGGCGTGGTTGCTGGTGCAGCTGCTGCGGCGGCTTGGCCTCGCCGCTCGGTTCGTGTCGGGTTACCTGATCCAGCTGGCCCCGGATGTCGCGCCTTCGGGCGGATCGACCGGACCAGCGCGTGACTTCGCGGATCTCCACGCCTGGTGCGAAACGTATCTACCGGGCGCCGGGTGGATCGGGCTCGATCCGACGTCTGGCCTGCTCGCGGGCGAAGGACACCTGCCGCTCGCCTGCACGCCCGAGGCGACCGACGCGGCGCCGATCACCGGAAGAGTCGATGCGGCGACGGTCGAATTCAGCCATTCGATGTCGGTCGCACGCATCCACGAGTCGCCGCGGGTGACGCATCCGTATCGCGACGCGGACTGGGCGGCGCTGGAACGCGTCGCGGCGACGGTCGACGCGGATCTACGCCGCTTCGACGTTCGCCTGACGATGGGCGGCGAGCCGACGTTTGTCGCCGTGGACAATCGCGACGCCCCCGAATGGAACACCGAGGCGCTTGGACCGACCAAGCGGGCCCGCGCCACCGATCTGCTCTGGCGGCTCAAGGACGCGCTCGCGCCGCACGGACTGCTGCACCTCGGCCAGGGCAAATGGTATCCGGGCGAGCAGCTGCCGCGCTGGGCGTTGGGCTGCTACTGGCGCCTGGACGGCGAGCCTGTATGGCGCAATCCCGCCCTGTTCGCCGACGAGTCCGATCCCGATGGCGCGGGGCCGCAAGACGCTGAACGGTTCCTGCGCGAGCTGGCCCGCCGTCTCGACGTCACCGACGCGTTCATCCGCGGTGGCTACGAGGACGTCTGGTATTACCTGTGGCGCGAGCGCCGGCTGCCGGTCAACGTCGACCCGTTCGACGCGCGCCTCGATGACGAGCTCGAGCGAGCACGGTTGCGGCGCGTGTTCGAGCGCGGGCTGCCGACGCCGGTCGGCTATGTCTTGCCGGTCCGGCCTCCGGCATCGCCTGGGGAAGGCTGGCGGACGGGGCCGTGGTTCCTGCGCGATGAGCGCATGTACCTGCTGCCCGGCGATTCTCCGATGGGCTATCGGCTGCCGCTCGACTCACTGCCGTGGACGATCGCGAACGATGCGCAGGGATTCGAGCGTGATCCGTTTGCGCCGCGGCCGTCGCTACCGTCCATGTCGCGTGTCGTCACCCAGCACGCCGGCCCGCGCCAGGAGGGGTCCGCCGCCCCGAGACGGGGTGAACCAGCGGCGGGAACGGTGAAGACCGGGCTGTGTGCCGAAGCGCGCAACGGCATTCTCTGCCTCTTCATGCCGCCGGTGCCGCTGCTCGAGGACTATCTCGATCTCGTTGCTCGCATCGAAGACACGTCGGCGCAGCTCGGCATGCGCGTGTCAATCGAAGGCTACCATCCTCCGGAGGACGCGCGGCTGCGGCACTTTCTCGTCACCCCGGATCCGGGAGTCATCGAAATCAACGTCCAGCCGTCGGGTGACTGGAAAAGTCTGGCCTCGAACACCGAGCTGCTCTATCGCGAAGCCGGCGGCGCGCGCTTGAGCGCCGAAAAATTCATGCTCGACGGACGCCACACGGGGACTGGTGGCGGCAATCACTTCGTGCTCGGGGGAGCGACCGCGGCCGACAGCCCGTTTCTCCGGCGGCCGGATCTCCTGTGCAGTCTCGCCTCCTACTGGCACAACCACCCGTCGCTCTCGTTCCTGTTCTCGGGGTTGTTCATCGGCCCGACGAGCCAAGCGCCGCGCGTCGACGAGGGCCGCCACGACAGCCTATACGAGCTGGAACTAGCCTTCGGCCGGCTGCCTCGCCCAGGCGAACCGGCGCCGCCGTGGACGATCGATCGCGCGCTGAGACATCTGCTGGTCGACGTCACAGGCAACACCCACCGCGCCGAATTCTGCATCGACAAGCTCTATCCCGCGGAGTCATCGCCGGCGCGGCGCGGCCTGCTCGAGCTGCGCGCCTTCGAGATGCCGCCGCATCCGCGGATGAGCCTGGCGCAGCAGCTTCTGTTGCGCGCGATGGTCGTGCGATTCTGGCGCCAGCCGTACGAAGCGCGGCTGACCCGCTGGGGCACCGATCTTCACGATCGTTTCATGCTGCCCTACTTTGTCTGGCAGGATTTCGGCGACGTGATCGAGGAGATCCAGCGATCCGGCTATCCGGTCGACGCGGAGTGGTTTCTGCCGCACTTCGAGTTCCGCTTCCCGGTGGCCGGAGAGACGGCGCTTCGCGCCGTCACACTCACCCTCCGGCAGGCGCTCGAGCCGTGGCCGGTACTCGGCGAAGAGGCCGCGGCCGGCAGCACGGCGCGCTACGTGGATTCATCGCTGGAGCGCTTGCAGGTCCACGCGACGGGACTCACCGACGGCCGCTTTGTTCTGACCTGCAACGGCCGGGCGGTGCCGTTGCAGCCCACCGGTCGCAACGGTGAGTACGTCGGCGGCGTCCGCTATCGCGCCTGGCAGCCGGCGTCGGCGCTGCATCCGACGATTGGCGTCCACGCGCCGTTGACCTTCGATCTGGTCGACACCTGGATGCGGCGATCGATCGGAGGCTGCCGCTATCATGTCAGCCATCCGGGCGGACGCAGTTATGATCGGTTTCCGGTGAACAGCTACGAGGCCGAAAGCCGGCGGCTGGCGCGATTCGAGCGGCTCGGCCATACGCCGGGGACAATCGACGCGCGGCAGCCGCCACGGTCGCGTGAGTTTCCATTCACGCTGGACTTGCGCACGTGAGTGCCCCGCCGCCTTCCGGCGCCGCCGCGCAGGCGTTCGACGCCCTGCGGGCCACGTATCGCGCGCCCGAAGGACACTACGACGAGCTGTTCGACGAGCGGGGCCGGCTGCGGCCGGCGTGGGAGGGATTCGGCCGCCACGCGGCACACCTGACGGCGGCGACGCTGAGCACCGCGCAGGCACGCGTCACCAAACAGGTTCACGAAAGCCGCATCACACACGCGGTCTACGCCGCCGCCGACGGCCGCCCGCGTCCCTGGACGCTCGACGCGCTGCCGTTGGTCGTCCCGGGCGCGGAGTGGACGGCGCTCGCCGCCGGAGTGGCACAACTCGCGCGGCTGCTCAATCTCGTCGCGGCAGACATCTACGGGGCGCGGAGCCTGCTGCGCGAGGGCACTTTGCCGCCGGCGCTGCTGTTCCACCAGCCCGGGTTTCTTCGCGCCTGCGATGGCGTCGTCCCGCCAGCGGCCATCTACCTGCACCAGGTGGCGTTCGACCTGGCGCGCAGCGAGGACGGGCGCTGGCACGTCGTCACCGTCCGCACGCAGACGCCGGCCGGCGCCGGCTACGCGCTGGAGAATCGGGCGACGATCGTGCGGATGTTTCCGGACGCCTTTCGGGAACTGCAGGTACAGGCGATCGCGCCATTCTTCGCGGTCATGCGCGATACGTTGATGCGCACCGCGCCGTGCGACGACGGCCTGCCGCAGGTGGTGCTGCTGACGCCAGGGCCGTACAGCGGGCGCTACTTCGAGCACGCTTACCTGGCGCGATATTTTGGCTTCGCGCTCGTCGAAGGTGCCGACCTCACGGTCCGGCACGACCGCGTGTTCCTCAAGACTATCGACGGCCTGCGCCAGGTCCATGCGGTCGTACGCCATCTCGCGGACGACTTCTGCGATCCCCTCGAGTTGCGCGCCGATTCGGCGCTCGGTGTGCCCGGATTGGTACAGGCGTGGCGCGCCGGCCGCGTGCTGGTCGCCAACGCATTCGGGACCGGCGTGCTGGAGTCAGCGGCTGTGCGCGGATTGCTGCCACTACTGGCGCCACGGCTGTTAGGCACGCCGCTGACGCTACCAGTGCTGCCCTCGCGATGGCGCGACGATCCCACGATGGCGGAGCCGATCGTCGCCGATGCGACGGTCGTGCCATCGTATGCACCAGTCTGGCACGATGACCATCTCGACGCCCGGCCGATTCTGTTCCGGGCGTTCGCGGTGGCAGACCACGACGGCGGGTACACCGTGATGCCGGGCGGGCTGACGCGTAACGCTGCCCCTGGCCAGGCGGCGGTGACGAGCGGCAGCGGCGGCAGCAAAGACACGTGGGTTTTGTCGGCGGTGAGAACCGAACCCCGCGTCGTCGAGCTCCTGATGCCGACGTCGACACCGGTCGATGGCGCACGCGCCACCGGCAGCATCTCGAGTCGCGCTGCCGAGCATCTCTTCTGGCTTGGCCGCTACGTCGAACGGGCCGAAACCTCCGCGCGACTCCTGCGCACGGCGCTGAACGGGCTGGGCGACCCCTCGACGCCGGAAGTGCCGCGCGAGGCTTTCCTCCGGATCGCGATCGCCAGCGGCGTGCTCGATCGCGCCGATCCCGGCGTCGAATCGGCCGGCACATTTCCCGCGTCGGCACTGATTGCGCGTCTGATCGACAACCTGTTCGACGCGCACGAGCACGAAAGCCTCGCGTTCAACGTACGCCAGACGGTCCGCGTTGCCGGGGCCATTCGTGATCGGCTGTCGACCGACAACTGGCGACTGCTCAACCAGCTCTTCGCGCTCACCGCCGTCCGCCCGCCGCGGCTGCCGGATCTGCATGAGACCCTCGCCGTGCTGGAACGGGCCATCATCTCGCTGGTCGCGGTCGCGGGGCTCGAAATGGCGCACATGTCTCGCGACCACGGCTGGCGGTTCTTGAGCGTGGGCCGGCATCTCGAGCGCCTGTTGTCTATCGCGGTGACGTTTGTCGCACTCGGCCCGACAGACGCTTCCGATCCGCAGGCGCTCGAACTGCTCCTGCGCGCGTCGGACAGTCTCGGCCCGTTCCGCGCCCGCTACGGTCGGCGGCCCGACTGGCCCGCGGTGGCCTCGCTGGTCCTGTTCGACGGCTACAACCCACGCTCCCTGGTGTTTCAGCTCACCAAGATCGCCAAGCACGTCCCGCTGCTGCCGGGCGCCGCGTCGCTCGACGTCGTGAGCGATCTGGCCGGCCTCGAGGCTTCCGTGCCAAGCATCGACCCGGCGCCGGGTGCGATCACGATGCCCTGGGTGGGTGATCTCCTGCAGAACTGCGAGCAGATTGCGCTGCAGCTCTCGGACGCGTTGACATCGCGCTACTTCAGCCACGCCTACGAACTGCCGCATGTGACTGCCGGGCGATGATTGCGACCTACCACGTTCGTCACGACTCGACGTACCGTCACACTGGCACGGTCTCGGTCTCGCAGCACGTCGCCTATCTGACACCGCGCAGGCTCGAGCGCCAGACGGTTTACATGTCGCGAATCGACGTCGTTCCTGACCCGGTCGATCGCGGCGAGCGTCTCGACTATTTCGGCAACGTCGTCACGCACCTGGCGATTCTGAAGCCGTATGCGCAGCTGAGGGTCCACGCCGAAAGCCGCGTCGCGGTGCGCGCCGACATGGCGATCGATCCGCGTGCGAGTCCGGCGTGGGAGACCGTTCGCGACGCGGGTCACTTCAGTGCCGGCCGCAGGCTGGGTGAGGCCGACGAATATCGCTATCCGTCTCCGTTCGTGCAGCCCAGCGCGGATCTGGCCGCCTACGGCCGGGGGTCGTTTCCTCCCGGCCAGCCGCTGCTGGCCGGCGCGATCCATCTGATGCAGCGCGTCTACGAAGACTTCAATTTCGACGCCGGCGCAACCTCGGTGACCACGCCGCTTTCGCGTGTCCTGGAGGATCGACGCGGTGTGTGCCAGGACTTTGCGCACGTACAGATCGGCGCCCTGCGCGCGCTCGGACTGCCGGCCCGGTACGTCAGCGGCTACCTCCTTACCGATCCTCCACCGGGACGTCCGCGCCTGCTCGGGGCCGACGCGTCGCATGCCTGGCTGTCGGTGTGGTGCCCGGTGCACGGGTGGGTCGATCTCGATCCCACCAACGACGTCGTGCCGGAACTGCGCCACATCACTGTTGCCTGGGGCCGCGATTTCGCCGACGTCAGTCCGCTGCGCGGCGTCGTGCTCGGCGGCGGCGAGCACGAGCTGACGGTCGCAGTCAGCGTCGTGCCTGAAGAAGAAGAGGTCGGGTTGCCGAGTCCGGCGTAACCCGGCGGTCGGGCGCCACTCACCTCTCGCTTGTGCAACCGTGGGAAAATCAACTCAATGAAGACCGTCGCGGTCATCGGCGCCTCGTCCAATCGCGCCAAGTTCGGCAATCGTGCGCTGCGCGCTTTCGAGCGGCAGGGCTACAAGGTTCTGGCGATCAATCCCAACGAAGCCGAAGTCGAGGGACACAAGACATACAAGTCGGTTCTCGATGTGCCGGAGCCTATCGACATGGCAACGGTCTACGTACCGGGGCACATCGGCGTCACGATCCTGGAGGACCTGGCGAAAAAAGGCGTGCCGGAGGTCTGGCTCAACCCTGGCGCTGACGACGATGCGGTGCTCGAGCGCGCGAAGGCGCTCGGCCTCAACGTGATCGTCGCCTGCTCGATCATGGGGATCGGCGAGTCGCCGTGGCGAGGTTGATCTACGGCTCTGGAAAGATCTTGCCCGGGTTCAACAACCCGTCGGGATCGAACGCCGCCTTCACGCGTTTCATCGCCGCGATCGTCGCCTCGTTGAGCTCAATCGACAGGAACTTCGCCTTCGCAAAGCCGATGCCGTGCTCGCCGCTGATCGAACCCTCGAGTGCGACGACTCCTTCGAACAGCAGCCGCTCGGCTTCATGCGCCCGCCGCATCTCGTCGTCGTCGCCGGGCGTGACCATGATGTTGACGTGAATATTGCCGTCGCCGGCGTGGCCGAACGACGGAATGCGCAGCCGGTAGTCACGCTTGAGGCGGTTGACGAGGCCGAACAACTGCGGAATCCGGCCCTTTGGGACGACGACGTCATGGTTGAACTTGATCGGCGAGATCGTCCGGAGCGAGAACGACAGCTCGCGCCGAACCCGCCACAATTCCTCCCGTTCAGCGTCGTCGCGCGCGCGCAACAACTCGGTCGCGCCGGCGTCGCGGCACGCCTGCTCGCAGCGCGCCCCTTCCGCGGCGACCGCCTCGGCAATTCCATCGACGTCGAGCAGGAGCAGCGCGCCGGTGCCGGCCGGTGCGAGCCGCTCCCCTTTCAGATAAGTTGCCACTGCCTCGAGCGAGTCCCCATCGATGAGCTCGAGAGCAGCCGGCACCACGCGCGCCTTGATCACATTGCTGACCGCCTGCGCGGCCGCCTCGATCGTCGGGAACGTGGCGCGGAGCGTTGCTTGCGCCGGCGGCTTGGGGATAAGACGCAGAATGATGCGCGTGATGATCGCCAGTGTCCCTTCCGAGCCGACGAGCAGGTGGGTCAAGTCGTAGCCGACGACGTTCTTCACCACCTTGCCGCCGGTCACGATGATGTCGCCGTTGGCCAGGACCGCCTGCAAGCCCAGGACGTATTGCTTCGTCGTCCCGTACTTGAACGCGCGCGGGCCGCCGGCGCACTCCGCGACGTTGCCGCCGATGACCGACGTCTTGAGCGACGCGGGATCGGGCGGATAGAACAGGCCGACCTTTTCCACCGCCGCCTGCAGGTCGCCGTTGACCACGTTGGGCTCGACGACGGCGATCAGGTTGGCTTCGTCAATCTCGAGAATGCGGTGCATCCGCTCGAGTGAGATGACCACTCCGCCGCGCACGGGGACTGAGCCGCCGGTGTAGCCGGTCCCGCCGCCACGCGGCACAAACGGCACGCGGTGCGCGGCGCAGAGTTTGACGACGGCGGAGACCTGATCGGCGCCTTCCGGTGTGACGACGGCGTCGGCGGGATGGCCGCGTTTCAGGGCGTCGGCGCCGTAGGTGTCGAGCGACGCGGCATCGACGCGGACGTGATCCGCGCCGACCGCGCGACGCAGGGCGTCGAGAAGATCAGACGGAAGCGGCACGGACCGAGCGGCTCGCCAGGAACTCGAGGATCCGCTGCGAGCCGCGCTCCAGTTCCTTCATCGATGTCGCGTATGAGATCCGCAGGAAACCTGGCGCGTCGAACGCCTCGCCGGGCGTCACGGCGACGTGGGCTTCGCTCAACAGCGCCGCCGCCAGCTCGCCGGAGGTCCGGAGACCGTCGGGCGACAGGAAGTCGCAGACGTCGGGGAACATGTAGAACGCACCGGCCGGCTTGACCATGCGGATGCGCGGATCGGCGGACAGCCAGGTGTGGAGCTGGTCGCGGCGTCGGCGGTACTCGTCGAGCATTTCGGTGACGCAGTCCTGCGGTCCGCGCAGCGCTGCTTCAGCCGCCCGCTGCGAGATCGAACAGGCGTTGGAGGTCGAGTGGCTCTGGATGGCGTTGCACGCGCCGATCAGTTCCTTCGGCCCGACGACCCAGCCGCAGCGCCAGCCGGTCATCGCGTAGGCCTTCGAGGCGGAGCCGCACAGGACCGCGCGGTCGCGCAGGCGCCGCGACAGCACGCCGATGATGTTGTGCGGGACCGGGTCGTAGACCAGGCGGTCGTAGCAGAGATCAAGCAGCACCCACATGCCGCGCTTGGCTGCGGCCTCAGCGATGGCGTCGACATCCGCTTCGGAAATGAGCGCGCCGGTCGGGTTGCCGGGCGAGTTGATGATGATTCCCTTGGTGCGGGGGGTGACCGCCGCGAGGATCAGATCGGCGGTGATCCGGAAGCCGTCCTCGACGTGCGTCCGCACGATCACCGGCGTCGCTTCGGCGAGCTTGATCTGCTCGACCAGCGTCGGCCAGCCCGGCATGTGGGTGATCACTTCGTCACCCGGCCCGAAGAGCGCCAGGACGCTGTTGTAGAGCGCCTGCTTGCCGCCGGCGCTGACGATCACCTCGGCGGTGCTGTAGTCGACGCCGTTGTCGAGCCGATGCCGCTCGGCGATCGCCTTCTTCAGGTCTTCGGTGCCTGAATTGTTGGTGTACTTGGTGAAATTGGCGTCGATCGCCTTGTGCGCGGCGGCCGAGACGTGCGCCGGCGTCGGGAAATCCGGTTCGCCGGCGCCGAAGTCGACGACGTCGACGCCCTGCGCTTTGAGCTTCATCGCGTCGGCGGCGACCTTCATGGTCGGGGAGACAGCTATGCGGGTGGTGCGTGCGGCAAGTTCCATCGATCAGGCCCTCAGCGTCGTGGCGCCGCGCCGCTTTTCGCGCAAACGCGACTCGACAATGGACGGCACGAGGTTCGTGACGGTGCCACCAAGGGCGACGACTTCCTTCACGATCCGCGAGCTGACGTAAGTGTAGGTGTCGGACGGCATCATGAACACGGTTTCCACGTCGGGATTGAGGTTGCGGTTCATGAGCGCCATCTGCATTTCGTACTCGAAATCCGACACGGCTCGCAGGCCGCGCACGATCACGCCGGCCTGCTTGCGACGAGCGTACTCGACGAGCAGGCCGTCGAAGGTGTCCACTTCGACATTGGGATAATCGCGAAATACCTCGCGCACGATGTCGACGCGCTCAGCGATGGTGAAGAGCGGCGCCTTCTCGATATTGAGGAGGAGGGCGACGACGATCCGGTCGAAGAGGTGCGCGCCGCGCCGGATGATGTCGACGTGACCGTTGTGCAGCGGGTCGAACGAGCCCGGGTAAATCGCGACCTTTTCAGCCTGCATAAAAAGACAATGCGCTGTCGCCGGCCGTCACCGTCCGCTGCAGCCGCAGGGCGCCCGCCTCGGACGGCGGCGCGAACCGTCTTGCGTGCTCGACGATCACCCGTGTCGCCGGGCGGACCAGCGGCTGCGCCGCCGCGAGGGCGGCCGCGGCCGCGTCATGCGAGTACGGCGGATCGAGAATGATCAGTTCGAATGACTCCCCGCTGAGCCGCGCCGACGCATCGGCGAAGTCTGCGCGGATGATAGCACGATCACCCGTGCCGGCCGGGCCGAGCGCAGCGAGATTGCGCTCGATCAGAGTCACGGCCCGCGCGTCCCGTTCGACGAAGCTGACGTGCGCGGCGCCGCGGCTCAGCGCCTCGATGCCGATCGCGCCAGTGCCGGCGTAGCCGTCGAGGACGCGCGCGCCGGCAATCGACGGCCCAAGAATGTTGAACAGTGTCTCGCGGAGGCGATCCGACGTCGGACGCAGGCCGTCCCACGCCGGTGACTGGAGCGTGCGTCCTCTCCAGATTCCGGCGACTATCCGCATCGCCGATGCCAGAGTGGCGCAGGCGCGGCGCCGCTAACCAATCCCCACCAATCCAAAACGCTGCTCCCAGCTCGTCTTGACCAGTGCCGTCAGCGCGCCGACCTGCTCGGGATCGTCGAGCGCGGCGACCGCCTCGCGCCGGGCCTCCTCCATCAGCGCGTGGTCGCGCAGCAAATCGCCGACGCGCAAGGTTGGCAGGCCCGACTGGCGCGTGCCGAAAAAATCGCCCGGGCCACGCAGTTGCAGATCGCGCTCCGCAATCTCGAAGCCGTCGGTGGTGTCGGTCAGCGCCTTCAAGCGGTCGCGTCCCTGCTCGGTCAGCGGCGATTGATACAAGAGGACGCAGTACGACTTGTGAGCGCCGCGGCCGACACGGCCGCGCAGCTGGTGCAGCTGAGACAAACCGAAACGCTCGGCGTGCTCGACGACCATGATGGTCGCGTTGGGGACGTCGACGCCCACCTCGATTACGGTCGTCGACACGAGGATGTCGAATTCGCCCCGGACGAACGCGGCCATGACGCGATCCTTGGCGTCGGCCTTGAGTCGGCCGTGCAGGAGGGCGACGCGGAACTCCGGAAAAATGTCCTGGGCGAGATGATCCGCCATCTCAGTTGCGGCCTTGAGATCGACTTTGGCCGACTCTTCGACGAGCGGATAGATGACATACGCCTGGCGTCCCTGCTCGATTTCCCGGCGCACGAACCCGTAGATCTCGTCGCGGCGCGACTCGGGTCGCGCCGTCGTCGCGATCGGCTGTCGACCCGGAGGCATCTCGCGCATGATCGACACGTCGAGATCGCCGTAGGTGGTCAGGGCGAGCGTGCGCGGGATCGGGGTCGCCGTCATCACCAGCACGTCGGGATGCAGCCCCTTGCTGCGGAGGTTGGCGCGCTGGAGGACGCCGAAGCGGTGTTGCTCGTCGATGATCGCCAGTCCGAGCTCACGGAAGGCCACGTCTTCCTGCACCAGTGCGTGCGTGCCGATGACCATCTGCATCGATCCGCCGGCGAGCTCGGCGAGGAGCTCCCGCCGCTTCTTGGCCGGCGTGGCGCCGGTCAGCAGCGTGAGGCGGAAGCGGGAGGACTCGAGCAGCCGGCGAATGTTGAAGAAGTGTTGCTCGGCGAGGATTTCGGTCGGCGCCATGAACGCCACCTGCAGTCCGTTCTCCATCGCGACGAGCGCTGCCATCAGGGCGACAATTGTTTTCCCCGATCCGACGTCTCCCTGCAGCAGCCGGTTCATCGGCTGCGGCCGCGTCATGTCGGTGACGATCTGGCGAATCGCCGTCTTCTGATCGCCGGTGAGCCGAAACGGCAGCACCTTGCGGACGGCCTCGCGCGTGGCGTCGGTGACGACGACCGCGCGCCCCTTGCGTTCAGCGTCGGCACGACGGCGGCGCAGGACGATGCCGAGCTGGAAGAGAAAGAATTCTTCGAAGATCAGTCGCCGGTGTGCCGGCGAGCGGAACGCGTTGAGCTCGGCCACGTCTGCCTCGGCCGGCGGAAAGTGCACGTACTCGATCGCGGCACGGCGGTCGATCACCTGCTGACGCCGGCGCACCGCGACGGGAAGCGGGTCCTGGAGCTCGGGGGGCAGCGCCTGAAGGGCCTGGTGGACGAGCGTGCGCTGCATTTTCGCCGTCAGCGTTCCGGTCTTCTCGTAGATGGGGACGATCCGGCCGGTATGAACCGTCTCGATCGCTTCGGCGGCTCCATCGTGTCCTTCGACGATCTGGTACTGCGGCGACTGCATCTGCAGGCCATGGGCAGTCAGCTCGAGCTTGCCAAACAGAATGAGGCGCTGGTGCGGCCGGAAGACATCCTTGAGGAACGGCTGGTTGAACCAGATGGCGCGCAGGCTGCCGGTCTGGTCGCGCACGAGCATCTCGAAGATCTTGAAGCGCGGCCGCCGCGTCGGCCGGACACCGGCGCTCAGCACTTCGCCCTCTACCGAGGCGGCGACTCCCGGACGCAGCGATGCGATCGTCTGGAAGTGGCCACGATCCTCGTAGCGGGTCGGAAACCTGTAGAGCAGGTCCTCGACGGTCTCGAGACCGGCGTGGCGCAAGTCGGCGGCGCGTCGCGGGCCGACGCCTGTCAGATGCTGGAGCGAGCCCTGGAGCGAATCACTGGACAATCGTCGCGGCGCCCTGCCCGATCCGGATCTCCTGGATCGCGGCCGGCAGCTGAAACGGATCGTCCATGTTGATCCCGTTGGGATTGTCTTTGGTCTTCGAGTAAAACGAGAGCAGTTCCTGCAGTAGCGACTTAGGAACCGCGAGCCCGGAGATTTCCGCCGATTCGAGCTCGAAACGGCCGACGCCGTTCTGCGTCGTCAGCTTCCCGGCAGCCGAGACCGGCAGCTTTCCCGTCAGGTAGGCCAGCGGATCGGTCCAGGCGCGTTTCTTCTGCGTTCGAACGGCGTCGAGGTCGACGATGGCCTGACCGGTCACCCGGCCGGCACCGGCGGCATGTAACGCCGGATTGGCGATGCCGACAGGGACCTGCGCCCCGGCGAGGAATGCGAGGTAGGAATTGATTTCGCCGTCCGACAGCTGAGTGGTCCTCGCCGGCTGCGCGCTCTTGCGCCGCTGCTCGCCGGTGCGCTCGATCTGCGCCAGCTTTGCCTGGCACTTCGCCGCGTCCGCCTTGGTGAGCGACGACTGACCGTCGAGGGCAACGACGGCGCACAAGATCGCGGCGGCGATCGGGCGGATCACGAATCGATTGTAACCGGGTTACGGCTTGCGTCCGCGGGCTGCGGCGCGGGCGTTCTGGCGTGCGCGCATGAGCAACTCGAGCTTCTGCTGCTCCATCCGTTCCTCGAAGAGGCGGAAGCGCGCCTGCTGACGTAAGTCGAGCGTTTCGTCGACCGCGTCGTAGGCTTTACGGAGCTCGGCGCCGGCGCGCTCTTCTTCGTCGCGCAGCGCTTTGAGACGTTCCGTGATGGCGGCTTCGTCCCCGGAGCCGGTCTGCGGGTTGGTGAGCCGACGGAGATCAGCGAGCACCTGGTTGCGCGCCTGCTGATGGCGGCGGCGGGTGTCCTGGAGAGCCTTCAGGCGCGTGACGAAACGGCCGTACTGCGCTTCGGACAACTGCAACGCGTCCTGGGCCTGCAGCACGGTGAAGGCCTCGAACCAGCGCTGGATCTGTCCTGCCGTGATCGTCCCTTCGGGGGGCGCGGGCATGGGCGGCGCTTCCTGTTTCGCCGGTGGGGCCGCGCTCTGCGCGGCGGCCGACGTCGCCAGCAGGACGACGAGCCCGATCGCTGCGAGCATGTGCTTCATCTGCGAGGTCTCAATTGCCCGAGCCGCGCAGCTGACTCTGCAGCAAGCGGCCCAGCTCGTTGAGCTCTTCCGGCGACATGCGCTGTACCGCGCCGTCGATAGCGCTGCCTGAGACGCCGACGCCGGCCTCGTGCGTCTCGTCCATCGGCATCTCGCCGGCGGCCGACGTGAGCACCTGCCAGACCGGGGAGTTCTCGGGGACGACTGCAGTCTCGGCGGGCGTGACAGCGGCAACCGCCGTCACCGGCGTAAGCGCCGGCGGCCGTGGACGCGCGATCTCGCCGGCCACAAAGACGGCGGCGACGAGCGCGAGCGCCGACGCCATCGGCACCAGCGTGTGCACCCTGAACACACTGCCCCACGCGACCGTGCGCCAGGCTGGCGAGATCGATTCGCCGGCGACCCGCTGGCGCACGTGGGCGGAAAGATGCTGCCAATACAACGGGGAGGGTTCCGGCACGTCGGCAGACTGCACCGCCTCGAGGGCGCGACGCACGTCGGCGACCTGCGTGCGGCAGCGCTCGCAACGCTCGAGATGCAGCGCGCGCGGGGGAGGCAGCAGCCGATCGGCAGCGTCGACGAACTCAGCCGGGGACAGATGGTTCATGACAGCAGTTTCTTCAGGTTGTTGAGCGCGTGAAAGAAGTTGGCTTTCACCGCGCCCACCGAACTTCCCAGGATCCCGGCAATCTGTTCGTGCGGAAGGTCGTGGTAGACGCGGAGTACCAGCGTCGCCCGCTGCTTCTTGGGCAGACGCGCGATGGCCGCCCGCACTTGCGCCGCCCGTTCGCCGCGTAACAGTGCGTCGGCGGCGGTTTCCTCCCGCGTGGCTACCCGCTCGTCGTTGGCTGCGAGCAGCGGCTCGAGGGGCTCGGCGCCGGGTCCTTTCGCCCCGACCTTGGTCAGGCAGACGTTGACGGCGATGCGATAGAGCCAGGTGCCGAGGGACGCCTGCCCCTTGAACGTCTTCAACCCGCGATACGCCCGGATGAACACGTCCTGGGCAAAATCGTTGGCGTCTTCGTGATTGCCGGCGAAACGATAGCAGAGTTGATAGACGTGGCGTTGATGGCGCTCGACGATCTGGTCGAAGGCCTCGCGGTGCCCGTCGCGGCAGGCCTGGACGAGCTCGGCATCGGTTGGATTGGCGACCGTCACCTTACAACCGGACTCCTTGACCGTCCACGAAAGGGCCCTCGTCAGCATGCGTCACAACATTAGACCGCCTCAGGGGGGCGAAAGTTATAGATGGGACGCTGCAGGCTTTGACTTTCGCTTTTCTTTTGCGTATAGTCGCGGCATGCTGCCATTGACCAGGCGTCAACGGGAGATCCTCGACTATCTCAATGATTTCATCCAGCAGCACGGCTATGCGCCGAGCCTGGAGGAAATCGGCCGGCGTTTCGGCCTCTCTTCGCTGGCGACCGTCCACAAGCATCTCACCAACTTGCAGGAAAAGGGGTTCATCAAGCGGGCCTGGAACCGCAGCCGGTCGGTCGAGCTGGTGTCGTCCCGGCTTGGCGGACGTGCCGTCGAGCTCCCGCTGCTGGGCTATGTTGCGGCCGGCGTCCCAATCGAGGCGATCGTCGGTAGCGAAACCATCGCGGTGCCCGAGGATTTGGTGGGCAAGCGCGACACCTACGTACTGCGCGTCAAAGGCGATTCGATGATCGACGAGCAGATCCGCGACGGCGATTACGTCATCGTGGAAGATCGCCGAACGGCCGACAACGGGGAGATGGTCATCGCCCTGCTCAACGGGTCGGACGTCACCTTGAAGAAGCTGTATCGCGAACAGGGGCACATCCGCCTGCAGCCGGCCAATCCGGCGATGCAACCGATCGTCGTGCCGGCCGATCAGGTGCAGGTTCAGGGTGTCGTCATCGGCGTGATGCGCCGGTATTAGGCCGGAGCCTGCCATACTAACGCGCATGAGCGAGCCCAAGCAGATCAACTTCACCATCGTGCCGGACGACGACGGCGCTACGCCGCGGACGTACGCGAACTTCTGCGCGATTTCCCACACTCCGTTCGATTTCACGTTGTCGTTCTGCGAGGTTCAACCGCTCTCCCAGCGCGACATCGAGGCTGCCCAGGCGGATCACATCATCAGAGCGCCGGTGCGCGCGAAGGTCGTGGTGCCGTTGCAGGTTCTCCCGAACCTGATTGCGGCACTCCAGGAACACATGCGGGTCTATTCGGAATCCAACCCGGCGGCGCCGTGGGGCAAGGGGCCAGTCCACTAATCGTCCACGTCGATCTCGACGGGTTTCTCGTCGCGGTCGAACGGCTGCGCCGTCCGGACCTGGCGGGTCGGCCCGTGGTGATCGGAGGGCGACCGACCGGGCGAGGAATGGTGGCCTCCGCGTCACGAGAGGCACGTCGGCTTGGCGTACGCAGCGGCATGCCGCTCGCGCACGCGGCCGCGCGATGTCCGGACGCGGTGTTCGTCGACGGCGCCGTTGACGCCTACTTCTCTGCTTCGCTTCAAGTCGACGCGCTGGTTCGGCGCGAATCGGCCGAGGTCGAGTGGCGGTCGATCGACGAGGTGATCGTCGCGCTGCCCGAGCACACGCCGCGCGCTGCCCTCGCCCTGGTCGAACGGATGCAGGCGGCGATACACGCCCTCGGTTTCGATGCCTCCTGCGGCGTTGCGCGATCGAAGCTGGTCGCGAGGATCGCCGCGCAGCTCGGGCGGCCGCGCGGCCTGGTGCACGTGCTTGACGGCTACGAGGCACGCTTCCTCTCGCCGCTCAAGATTGAGATGCTGCCGGGTGTCAGTCCGGCGCAGGCCCGCCGTCTACGCGCCGCCGGTGTCAGGCGGCTGGGACAGCTCGCGCGACTCCCGGAAGCGCATCTCGCGCGGCTGACCGGACGGGCGAGCGTCGGTCTCGGACGGCAGGCCGCCGGCGTTGACGACAGCCACGTGAGCCGGACGGCGCTGCCGGCACCGCGGATTAACGATCGCGCATTGATGCCGCCTACCTCCGACGCGTCGAGCGTCGAAGCCGCTCTGGCCGCCGAGATCGGGCGTGTCGGCCGGGACCTGCGGTCGCGAGGGCTCTTGGCGCGGACGATGACCCTGCGTGTCCGCTTTTCCGACGGCTCGGTGCACTCACGCACTGTGACGCTGTCCGAGCCGTCCGCCCTCGACGGCGTTCTACTCGCGGCGGCGTCGGATCTGCTGCCGCGCCTCTGGTCCGGCGACCGCCTCGTGCACGCCGTCGGTGTCTCCTGCGGCGGCCTGCTCGCGCCGGCACGCGGGGCGACGCTATTCGCATAATCAGCCGAGGGGCGTCGCCCCTCGGACTCCCCTGCACCGTCGCTCGCTCGCCGCTTCGCCGCTCGCGCCGCTCCGGTGGCTCGCTTCGCTCCGCTCGCTCGCATCGCCCTTCCAGCGAGACCGCTCCCTCGGACTTCCCAACACGCGCTCTCGCGCGCAGCGGTCGTTCATGGGATAGGTAGAATACGGTCACCGTGCCGAAGACCGCGAAGGTCGTCAAACCACCGAAGTCAGCCGCCGAGACGCGTGCGATCCTGAAAAAACTCGAGCGGCAGCACCCCGGCGCCGACACCGAGCTGGACTACACCAACCCCTACCAACTCCTCGTCGCGACGATCCTGTCCGCCCAGTGCACCGACGAACGCGTCAACCAGGTCACACCGGCGCTGTTCACGCGTTACCCTGATGCCGCCGCGCTCGCCGGGGCCACGACGGGCGAACTCGAACCGCAGATCCAATCAACGGGATTCTTTCGCGCCAAGTCGAAATCGCTCTCCGGTATGGCGAAGGCCGTGGTCGAACGCCACGGCGGTCAGATTCCCGCCGACATGGAGGCGTTGACGGACCTGCCCGGCGTCGGACGCAAGACCGCCAACGTGGTCCTCGGCCATGCGCTGGGCGTGCCGGGACTGCCGGTGGACCGCCACGTGCTACGGGTCTCGAACCGGATCGGCATCGCCAGGGGGGACGATCCGGTGGCGGTCGAGCAGCAACTTGGTGCCTCGCTGCCGAAGGACCGATGGGTCGTGGCCTCGGATACCTTGATCCTCCACGGACGCCGGATTTGCAAACCGAAGCCGCTCTGCGAGAGGTGCGCGGTGCGCGCAGAGTGCCTGTTCTACGCGAAAGTGGTCGCGCGGGCGAGGAAGAAGCGGTGACGCGGGCCCGATTCGAGCGCCTCGTCGAAGACGCGCTCAAGATGATTCCGGGGCGCTTCCGCGACGAGATGCAGAACGTCGCCGTCGTCGTCGAGGACGAACCGCCCATCGAGATTCTCGACGAGATGGAGATCCCGGAGGACGACACGCTGTTCGGGCTGTATCAGGGCACGCCGCTCCCCGAACGCGGCTGGGCGCACGGCAACAACCTGCCCGACCGGATCTCGATCTACCAGTTACCGATCGAGGACGCCTGCGAGACCGACGACGACATCCGAGACTGCGTGGCCGAGACCGTGATCCACGAGTTCGGCCATTACTTCGGGATGAGCGAAGAGGAGATCGAAGAGATCGAGGAGAAGTTCTGGCGCGGCGAATCGATCGAGCAGGACTAGGCGCACGTCCCCGTCCCAGGAAGCGCTTCGGCCAGCACTTCCTGCTACCCGACTGGGCTGGCAAGGTGGTCGACGCGATTGCGCCGCAACCGGCGGATCGGTTCCTCGAGATCGGCCCCGGACCCGGCGTGCTGACGACGCGTCTAGCTGCACGCGTCGCGCACGTGACGGCGATCGAAATCGACCGAGATCTCGCCGCGGACCTCCGGCAGCAGGTTCCCCCCTCAGTCGACATCGTGACCGCTGACGTGCTTGATGTCGACCTGACCGCGTACGCCGGTCAGGCGCCGCTCCGGGTAGCTGGCAACCTGCCCTACAACATCTCTTCGCCCATCCTGTTCAAGCTGTTGGCCGCAGAAAAGGGGGGCCGGCCCATATTCCTGGACGCCACGCTCATGCTGCAGCGCGAGGTCGCCGACCGCCTGACCGCACGGCCGGGCACCAAGGACTACGGCGTGCTGACGATTTGCACCGCCGTCCATGCCGACGTCGTCCGGGTGTTGACGCTGCCACCCGGCGCGTTCAGACCGGCCCCCAAGGTGCACTCGGCGGTGGTCCGCCTCACGTTCATCCCGACGCGCGTCCCGGCCGCGCTCGACGCCACGTTCGTCCGGATGGTGCGGGTCATGTTCACGCAGCGGCGGAAGACCGTCGGTAACGCCCTGCGGCGGTTCGCCGGCGAAACGGCGACCGATGCGGCGGCGGCACTCGAGGCTGCGGCCATCGATCCGCAGCTCCGTCCTGAGAATCTCGACCTAGCTGCGCTGACGCGGCTAGCTGCCGCCTTCGCCAGCCTAAAGCCAAAAGTCTAAAGCGTTTAGCCGCGACCTGTGCTATAGTCGGCGCGCTCACGGTCCTACCGTCCCAGCGGCGGACCGTTGGTCACGCCTCCTCTGCGGCGCCCGCCGCGGCGTGTCCTGCGACGCGACAACTTTTCAAGGCTGGAATCTCCTTTGGTCAACGGTCCGGAAACGACGGGTGTGCCACCGCTCGAACTGATCCCGCTCGGTGGGCTCGGCGAGTTCGGCATGAACATGATGCTCGTCGCCTGCGGCGGGACGGCGATCCTCATCGACGCGGGCGTCATGTTCCCCGAGCCCGACCTGCTCGGGGTCGACCTGATCATCCCGGACCTGCGCCCGCTGCAGCAGTACCGCGTGCAGGCGCTGGTGTTGACGCACGGCCACGAGGATCACATCGGTGCAGTGCCGCACGTGCTGCCGTACATCGACGGACCGATTTACGGCACGAAATTGACGCTGGCGCTGCTCGAGCCGAAGCTCGAGGAGCACGCCCCGGACACGAAGGCCCGGCTGGTCGAGGTGACGCCGCGGCAGCGGGTCGAGGTGGGGAGCTTCACGCTGGAATTCCTGCGCGTGACGCACAGCATGCCGGACTGCGCGGCCGTGGCGATCCACACGCCTGCAGGCATCGTGGTGCACACCGGGGACTTCAAGATCGACCAGACCCCGCTCGACGGGCAGGCGATGGACCTGCACCGCTTCGCCGAACTCGGATCGCAGGGCGTTCTGGTGATGCTCGGCGACAGTACGAACATCGAGCGCAAGGGGTTCAGCGGCTCCGAGCGGGACGTGATGGACGGTTTCGAGGAGATCTATACCAGCGCGCGCGGCCGGATCGTCGTGGCGCTGTTCTCGTCGAGCCTGTATCGCATGCAGATCCTGGTCGATCTGGCGGACCAGTTCGACCGTAAGGTGGCGTTTGTCGGACGAGGGGTGATCGACAACTCGCAGATTGCACAGCGGCTCGGGTTCCTGCGGGTCCCCCCGGGTGTGCAGATCCGCGACAGCGAGATCCGGGAGTATCCCTCGCAGGACGTGGTCTGCATCTGCACCGGCTCGCAGGGGGAGCCGCAGGCGGCGCTGCCCCGGATCGCGATCGACGATCACCGTCACGCGAAGATTGACACCGACGACGTCGTGGTGTTCTCGGCACGGGAGATCCCGGGCAACGAAAAGGCGATCGGCCGGGTCATGAACCACATCGCCAGGCGCGGCGCTGACATCATTTACGAGGGGATCAAGCACATCCATGTGTCGGGCCATGGCAGCGTGGAAGAGCTGAAACTGATGCTGGCACTAGTCAGGCCGCGCTACTTCGTTCCGATACATGGGGAGTACCGGCAGCTGGCCCGTCACGCCGCGGTGGCGAAGATGGCGTCGCCGGGGACGAAGGTGGTGCTGGCGGAAAATGGCGACCTCATCCGTATCGACGACGATGGGGCGCGCATCGCGGGCAAGGTGCCGGCGGGGCGCATCCTGATCGACGGCACGCGCAGCGGCGAGGTGGGCGACGAAGTGCTGCGCGATCGGCGGCACCTGGCCGGGGACGGGCTGGTGGTACCAGTGGTCGCGATCAGCCGGCAGTCAGGCACGCTCGAGGAAACGCCGGACGTCATCACCCGCGGCTTCGTGCTCGACGCCCGCACCGAAGCGTTGTTGAAGGAGATTCCCGGCCTCGTCGGCGCTGCCATCGAAGGGGCGAGCATCGAGGAGCGCACGGACCCCGGGTTGATCAAGGAGAAGATTCGAGTGGACCTGCAGCGGTTCTTCCGAAAGCGCTCGGGACTCCGGCCGTTCGTGTTGCCGGTGGTGATGGAGATCTGATGGCCGGCACTCCCCTGTCCCGCCGCGTCAGCGAGTTTCTCGGCGTCGCGCTTTTCGCCACCGCGCTGATCTGGGTGATCTCGCTGGCCAGCTACAGCGCAGCGGATCCGGTGTGGTTTTTCAACACGGGATCGGATCTGCCGCCGGCCAATTTCGTTGGCCGGGTCGGCGCGTTCGTGGGCGAGCTGTCGTATCAGCTGCTCGGTTACGCGGCGTACCTGGTGCCGTTGGTGCTGGCTGTCGTCGGCTGGCACTATTTCTGGTGCCGCATCGTCGATGCCGCCTACACGAAGCTGCTCGGCGCGGGGTTGTTGTTCGGGTGCGTCTCATCGTTCCTGTCGCTCGCCTTCGGCACCCTCGACGTCGGCGGCAAAGAGTTCCGCACCGGCGGTGTCGCCGGCGACAAGCTCGCGGGGTTCCTGGCTGAGTACCTGAACCGTACCGGCTCGATCATCCTGATCCTGACGCTGCTCTTTGCGGCGATCATTCTGTCGACGCAGTTCTCGTTCGGCCGGCTGTTTGCGTCACTGTCGCAGGTCGTGCGGGAGCGATGGGCGACGATGCAGGACGCGCGCGAGCAGCGCAAGGAAGAGAAGGTGCGCGAGAAGGAGCGCCAGGAGGTACTCAAGAAGCACCTGGCCAAGGATGGGAAGGACACCAACGAAGGCAAGGAGCCTGCGAAGGAGCTCGCCAGGCCGATGGTCGCCCGCGTGAAGACGGCGGCGATCGAAGGCGGCAGGGCTCTCTCGCCAGAGTCTTCGTCCCCTTCGTCCCTTCCGGCGCCGCCGCGATCGAAGACCGCCGCGATCGTCAACGCCGCCGCAGCCGCGCTGAAGGCGGCGGCGGCAAAGCCTACGCCGCCGCCGATCAGGAAGCCGGCGTCCCCCGCGCTCACGGCGAAGGCCGCCGACAACGAGCCGTCGCTGCCGCTGCCCGAACCGGAGAAGGTCGAGCGCAAGAAGGGGGCGTTCACGCTGCCGCCCAACGCGCTGCTCGACGCGCCGAAGGGGGAGCGCAAAATCGACGAGCGCGAGCTGATGGACGGCGCGCGGCTGCTCGAGGAGAAGTGCCGCGAGTTTTCTGTCGAAGGCACCGTCGTCCAGATCCACCCCGGTCCGGTCGTGACCACCTACGAATTCAAACCGGACGCCGGGGTGAAGTACAGCAAGATCACCGGCCTGGCGGACGATCTCTGTCTGGCGATGCAGGCCGAGTCGGTGATCATCGACCGTATTCCTGGCAAGTCGACGGTCGGCATCCAGATCCCGAACCCTAATCGCGAGGCCA
This sequence comes from uncultured Acidobacteriota bacterium, assembly GCA_963836665.1. Lineage (GTDB taxonomy): Bacteria > Acidobacteriota > Vicinamibacteria > Vicinamibacterales > 2-12-FULL-66-21 > JAICSD01. Next base: position 479,175 of record CAWIKL010000001.1, read on the forward strand.
TCTCGCTGCGCGAGCTGCTCGAGTCGGATGTCTACAAGCGGTCCTCGTCGAAGCTGACGATCGCCATGGGCAAAACGATCCACGGCGAGCCTTTCCTCAGCGATCTGGCGACGATGCCGCATCTGCTGATCGCCGGCTCGACGGGCGCGGGCAAGTCGGTCAGCGTCAACGCAATGATCACCAGCATCCTGATGCGGGCGACCCCGGACGACGTCCGCTTCATCATGGTCGATCCAAAACGGCTCGAGCTCGGGATGTACGAGGATATCCCGCACCTGCTGACGCCGGTCGTGATGGATCCAAAGCTGGCGGCGAATGCCCTGCGCTGGGCGGTGCGCGAAATGGAAGAGCGTTACAAGACGCTCGCCGCGTTCGGCGTCCGCAACATCGAACAGTACAACCGGAATATCCGCGCGATGCAGGCGGAGAAAACACCGGGCGAGCCCGTACTTGACGACAAGGGCAACGAAGTCAAGACGCTGCCCTTCATCGTCGTGTTGATCGACGAGCTGGCCGACCTGATGATGGTGGCGGGCAACGAGGTCGAAGAGTCCATCGCTCGCCTGGCGCAGATGGCGCGGGCGATCGGCATCCACCTGGTGCTGGCGACGCAGCGCCCCTCGGTCGACGTGATCACCGGGTTGATCAAGGCGAACATGCCGGCGCGGGTGTCCTTCCGGGTCACGACGAAGATCGACTCGCGGACGATTCTCGACGGCAACGGCGCCGAGCAGCTGCTTGGCAAGGGGGACATGCTCTACCTCCCGCCCGCGTCGTCGCGGCTGGTCCGCCTGCACGGCCCCTACATCTCCGAGCAGGAGAGCGCGCGTCTGGCCAGCTTCCTGCGCAAGCAGGGAAAGCCGACCTATGACACCAGCGTCACGGCCGACGAAAAAGGGGCGCAGGAGCACGTGGAGTTCGAGAAAGACGAGCTCTACGACGAGGCCTCGCGCATCGTCGTATCGAGCGGCCAGGCGTCGATCTCGTACCTGCAGCGGCGGCTCCGCATCGGCTTCAGCCGCGCGGCGCGGCTCGTCGACATGATGGAAATGGACGGCCTCGTCTCGGCGGCGGCGGGAGGAAAGCCGCGTGAGGTGCTGGTCAAGAAGGAATACTTCGACGAAGTGGACGCTCAGCTTCGATAGGCGGTTGTATGAAACACCGATTCCTCGGCGCGATCGTCACTGCGGCGTGGATGGCGTCGGCGACGGCGCTGGCCGCCGCTCCACCCGAGACGCCGCGCGAGCTCTACACGCGGGCGCTCGCCCAGGAGCGCCTCGTCCGCGACGACGCGACGCACCCGACGCTCGCGCAGATGCGGCGAGTGGTCGCCCTTTACGAGAGCCTGGTGCGCAAGCATCCGGCCAGCGGCTATTGTGACAACGCTCTGTGGCAGGGGGGCAACCTGGCAGCGCTCGCCTTCGAACGGTTTGGCGACGAGGCCGATCGCCGCTCGGCGACGCGCCTGCTGACGCTGCTCAAGACCGGGTACCCGGCGAGCAAGCTCATCGCCCAGGTGCCAGACGCGCTGGCGCAGCTGTCGGCGGCCACGACCTCGGCGTCGCCGGCCGTCCTCGCGGCCCCCGCTGTGGCCAGGACGACACCGGCCTCGGATCTCGACTCTCGATCCGCGCCACCGGCGTCAATCCCGGTCGCGGCCGCCCGTCCAGCGACAAGCACCACGACTTCGGTCCCGACCGCGCCGTCAAATCGAAGGTCGAAGCCCGATGCCGCGACGGGCGACGTGACGCTGCTCAAGGACGTCAAGCGGACGGTTCTGCCGGACGGCGTGCGGCTGACGGTGGAACTCGACGGCGAAATCGCCTACCACCAGGAAGAGATCGCCAACCCGCGGCGGTTGTTCTTCGATCTGAAGAACGTCAAGACGGTCGCCAGCCTGCAGGACGCCTCCCTGAAGTTCGACGACGATGTCGTGAAGGAGATCCGGCTCGGCCGCCATCCTCAGAACACCACTCGCGTCGTGGTCGATCTCGACGGCGTCGGCAGTTACACGGTCTATCCCCTCTACGGTCCGTATCGCCTCGTGATCGATCTCCGGCGCGCATCGGTTGGGCCAGTCGCCGCAGTCGTGGCGCCGCCGATGCCAATCAAGGCGCTGCCCTTCGCTGTGCCGCCGCCGCTCACGCAGCTGAAGACAGGCGCGCCAGCGATGCCGGTGTCAACCGCGGCACACCCGACGATTCCGTTGCCACCGCCTGCTCCCCGCGCGCCAGTGCCGTCGCTGCCTGAACGTGCCGACGTGAAGGGCCCGGCGCCGGCGGGCATCGATGCGACACCTGCGCCGACCTCGAGCGACCGCGATGCCAAGCAACCGCTGCCCTCGAAGCCGGCACCGGCGTCGCTGACGACGGCGGCACCGGCCGCGAATTCGAACGGCAAGTTCTCGTTGTCGCGCCAGCTCGGTCTTGGCGTCGCGCGCGTCGTCATCGATGCCGGGCACGGTGGGCACGATCCCGGCGCGCACGGCAACGGCGTCAACGAGGCTGAGCTGACACTCGACGTGGCGTTGCGCCTGCAGGCGCTGCTCGAGAAATCGGGCGTCGAGGTCGTCATGACGCGCGACAGCGACGTGTTCATCCCGCTCGAGGAGCGGACCGCGATCGCCAACCGGGACGGCGCCGATCTCTTTCTCTCGATCCACGCCAACGCCAGCCGCAACGCGACGGCGCACGGCATCGAGACCTACTACCTGAACTTCGCGACCAACCCCGAGGCGGAGGCGGTGGCCGCCCGCGAAAACGCGACGTCCGGACAGCCGATGCACAGCCTGCCGGACATTGTCAAAGCGATCGCGCTCAACAACAAGATCAACGAATCGCGTGAGCTTGCCGAGACCGTGCAGAAGTCCATGGTCAAGCGCCTCTCCGCGAAGAACAAGGCGACCAGAGACCTCGGTGTCAAGCAGGCGCCGTTTGTCGTGCTCATCGGCGCCGCGATGCCGAGCGTGCTCGCCGAGATCTCGTTTGTGACCAACAAGCAGGACGGCACGCTGCTCAAGACCCAGACGTATCGCCAGCAGATTGCGCAGGCGCTGATGGACGCCGTCCAGAACTATCAGCAGAGCTTGAAGCACCTGAACGGCATCGCGGGCAAAAAGGCCACCACCCAATAGCACGGGAGTTGCGCGGACCGAGGCTCAGCTGCGCGGTAAACTGGTTGAAGTGTTGCAGCCTCCGCCCTCGATCGTCGTCCGGGTCGTCGAACAGCCCGTTCACGAGACGACCATCGCCGATGTCATCTTCGGATCGCTCGGGCTGGTCGGTGTGATGCTGATCGCGGCCGCGCTGGCGGGTCTGGTTCTCGGCGGCGGGCTAATTCTCTTCAAGCGGGTGCGTCACCGCGACGGCCTCGACGCCGAAGACGACGGATCGAACCTTCGCGTCACGCCGATGTCCTGAGGCTGATCTCCGCCGGAAGCGGCGGCCCTGCCTCACCAGCGCCGGAAGGTAAACGGCAGTTCTGCGAGCGTCCTGACGGCGACGCCGATCGGACCTTTCGGCTGGAACGGCTTGGCCTCGTCGGCCCACGCGGTGCCCGCGATATCCATGTGGCACCACGGCAGCCCGTTGGTGAACTCACTGAGAAACCCGGCGGCGGTGCAGGCGCCGCCGGCGCGGCCGCCGGCATTCACCAGGTCGGCGATCTCGCTGCGCATCTGCTCCACGTATTCGTCGTAGAGCGGCATCGGCCAGCAGCGATCGCCGGCCCGATTGGCAACGTCGATGACCGTGTCGCGCCATGCCTCGGGACGGCCGAACAGTCCGGATACCACCTTGCCGAGCGCGACGACGCAGGCGCCGGTCAGGGTGGCGACGTCGACCAGGTGGGTCGCACCAATCTGCTGAGCGTACCAAAGGGCGTCGCCGAGAATCAGGCGCCCCTCGGCGTCGGTATTGAGTACCTCTACGGTCTTGCCTCCCGCCCCGCGCAGGATGTCGCCGGGCTTGACCGCGCGGCCGCCCGGCATGTTCTCTGTCATCGGCACGACCCCGACGACCTTGATCGGACACTTCAGCTGGGCGATGGCGCACATTGCCGCGACCACGGCGGCGCCGCCGGCCATGTCGTCTTTCATGCGCTCCATGCCATCGGCTGGTTTGATCGAGATGCCGCCGGTGTCGAAGGTGACGCCTTTACCGACGATGCCCAGGACCGGCCGGCCGGGCGCCTCGGCCGGATCGTGGCGAAGGACGAGCAGCCGCGGCGGCTCCGCGCTGCCGCGCGCCACGCCGAGGAGCAGTCCCATCTGCAGCTTTTCGATGGCCTTCTCGTCGAGGATCTCGACCGCGAGGTCGGCGGCGCGGGCCGACGCGGCGGCGCGGTCAGCAAACGCGCCGGGCGTCAGCACGTTCGACGGCTCGTTGGCCAGCTCGCGCGCACAATTCGACGCTTCCCCGAGGATGCGTCCGCGCTCGACCGCCGCGTGGAACGCAGGCGTATCGCCAGTTGCGACGATGGTCAGTTCGGCGACGGGCGGTCCCTGCCGCTCGCCCGACTTGTAGTGGTCGACGCTGAAGGCAGCGAGGGTCAGCCCTTCGGCCACCGCCTGGACGGCGTCCGCTCCGGTGAACGGCCCGCGCACGACGAAGCCGAGACGACCGACCCGCCGGGCGCGCGCGGCCAGCGCGGCCGCCGTCGCCAGCCTGCGCACGCGCTCGGTGGTGAAGTCGGCGGCCTTCCCGGCGCCGATTGTGGCGACACGGGAGGCTTTCCAGGCCGTGGCGGAGGCCGGCGTCACGAACCAATCGTAGAGGCGGCCTCGGATCTCACTCGCGGCCGTCGCACGACCCACCCCCCCGCCGGTCGCGTCGTCGAGCCCGGCAACGCTGTCGGCGAGCGATTCGCTCTCGAACATCGGAAATACGAGCAGATCGGTATCGACAGTACCTGGCGCACCTGAGACAAGCCGGATCGATGGCATAAGTGACGGATTATAATGGCTGCATGAGGGTTCTCGCGCTACCGCTGATCGTCGCCGTGGCCTTGTCGACCGGATCCTTGGACGACAAGAAGCCGAAGGTTTCGATCAAGGCGAACCCCAACATGGGAATGTCGCCGGTTCGCGTTGTCGTGACCGCCGACATCAACGGCGGCGACAGCGAGGAGCTCTATTGCTCCGCCGCGGAGTGGGTGTGGGGAGACGAGACGAGGTCGAGCGACAGCGCCGACTGCGATCCCTACGTGGCTGGCAAGAGCGAGGTCAAGCGTCGCTTTACTGCCGATCATACGTACCGCAGCGCGGGCGAATACCAGGTCCAATTCCACTTGAAGAAGAAGGACAGGACCGTCGGCAGCGGCAATACGACGATCCGCGTGCGCCCGGGGATCGGTGATCCCGGCGGCGACCGCTGAATGCCTTTGGCCTGAAGGCGGACATCCCGCTTACGGAATCGGAACGAACTCCAGCTGGCTGAACGTGTCGCCGTTGAATCGGAAGGCGCGCACGGTGCGCGTGCCGTGCGCCAGTGACACGATGACATGCACGAGCGACGGATCGTTCAAGCGCACGCGATCCGTTTCCGACGGCCCTGAGGGGCCGTTGGGGTGCGAATGATACGCCCCCACCACTTCGAACCCCGTGGCCCGTGCCTTGCGGATCGCCGCAAAATGATCGGCGGGCGCCACCTGGAACTTGGTCGGGCTCTTGCGCACGTTGCGCGCCCGCACGACGTCGTGAACGACATCGACGGTGCCGATCAGCAGCCCGCAGCACTCGTTGGGCTTTTCCTCGAGGGCGTGTTTGACGATGCGGTCGAAGGCGTCCTGACGTATCTTCACGCGGCCTCGATCACCATCGCCGTGCCCATGCCGCCGCCAATGCACAGCGCCGCGGCACCGCGACCGCCGCCGCGCGCTTGCAGTACGTGCACGAGCGTAGTCAGCATGCGCGCGCCACTGGCGCCGATCGGATGACCGAGCGCAATCGCGCCGCCGTGGACGTTGACCCTGGCCGGATCGAGCTCCAGCTCCCGTACCACCGCCAGCGACTGCGCCGCGAACGCTTCGTTCAATTCGATTGCGTCGAGATCCTCGAGCGAGAGGTTGGCGCGTTCCACCGCCCTGCGCATCGCCTCCACCGGCCCCATCCCCATAATCATCGGGTCGACGCCTGTCGTGCAATAGGACAGAATCCGGGCGAGCGGGCGGCGGCCGTGCGTCTTCGCCCAGGATTCGGTCGACACGACCAAGGCCGCGGCGCCGTCATTGATTCCGGAAGCATTGCCTGCGGTGACCGTGCCGGCCTTGGCGAACGCCGGCTTCAGCGTCGCGAGCTTCTCAGCGGTGGTCCCGGCCCGGGGATATTCGTCGCGCGCGACGACGAGCGGGGCGCCCTTCTTCTGCGCTACTTCCACCGGCACGATCTCCCTGTCGAAGACGCCAGAGGCGATGGCGCGTTGGGCCCTCCTCTGACTCTCTGCAGCGAACGCATCCTGATCGGCACGGGTCACCGAGAAGCGTGCCGCCACTTCTTCCGCCGTCACCCCCATGTGGCAACCGTTGATCGAGCAGGTCAGCCCTTCCGCAAGCATCGAATCGGCGATCTCGCCGTTGCCCATGCGATACCCCCAGCGCGCGCCCTTCAACAGGTACGGGGCCTGGCTCATCGACTCTGTCCCGCCGGCGAGTATCACCTCGACGAAGCCCGCCTTGACTGCTTCGACCGCGTGCACCACCGCTTGCAGACCCGAGCCGCAGACACGGTTGACGGTTTCGGCCGGGACCTCGACCGGCACGCCAGCCTTGAGCGCCGCCTGCCGCGCGACGTTCATTCCGGCGCCGGCCTGGAGGACACATCCCATGATGACGTCGCCGAGGTCGGCAGCCTCGACGTCGGCGCGGCGGATTGCCTCGCGAATGACGACGGCGCCGAGGTCAGCGGCGGACAAGTCTTTGAAGACGCCTCCGAACGATCCGATGGGGGTGCGACACGCGGACAGGATGACAGCATTATCCATTGAGCTCTGCACGATTGACGAATTCGTCGAGCGCCTCGGGATTGGCGAGGGCCTCGCGGTTCTTGACCGGCCGCCCGTGCACGACATCGCGGACGGCCAGCTCCACTATTTTCCCACTCTTCGTCTTCGGAATGTCCTGAACTTGCAGGATTCGGGCCGGAACGTGCCGCGGCGTGGCATGCCGACGGATCTCGGCCCGGATCCGGCCGCTCAGCGCCTCATCGAGCCCGATGCCATCACGCAACTTGACAAAGAGCACCACTCGCTCGTCTCCCTGCCAGTGCTGGCCGATGACCAGACTCTCGACGACCTCTGGCAGCCGCTCCACCTGCCGGTAAATCTCGGCGGTGCCGATGCGGACGCCCCCGGGGTTGAGTACCGCGTCCGACCGCCCGTAGATAATCACGCCCTCATGCTGCGTCAGCTCGCAGTAGTCACCATGCGTCCACACGCCGGGGAACCGCTCGAAGTAGGCCGCATGATATTTCCGTTCGTCCGGATCGTTCCAGAAGGCGATCGGCATCGACGGGAACGGCATCGTGCAAACGAGCTCCCCTTTCTGCTGGCGTACCGCAACGGCGTCTTCGTTCCACACTTCCACCTTCATGCCGAGGGCGCGGCACTGGATCTCGCCACGCCAGACCGGCCCGGTCGGATTGCCGCCGACGAAGCAACTGACGATGTCCGTACCGCCGGAAATCGAGGCGAGATGCAGGTCGCGCTTGATGTGCGCGTAGACGAAATCGAACGCGTCTGGCGCCAGCGGCGATCCGGTCGACGTCATGGTCCTTAGCTTGCTGAGGTCGTGCGTCTGGCGCGGGTGCAGGCCTGCCTTCGCGACCGCGTCGATGAACTTCGCCGACGTGCCGAACAGCGTCATGCCCGCCTCGTCCGCGAACGAGAACAACGAGCGGCCGTCTGGATGAAATGGCGATCCGTCGTAGAGGAGCACCGTGGCCCGCGACGCCAGCACGGTGACGAGCCAGTTCCACATCATCCAGCCGAGGGTCGTGAAGTAGAAAACGCGATCGCCCGGCCGGATGTCGCAGTGGAGCTGATGTTCCTTGAGATGCTGGATCAGCGTGCCACCGGCGCCATGGACAATGCACTTGGGCACGCCGGTGGTGCCGGACGAATACAAGATGTAAAGCGGATGGTTGAACGGCAACGGCTCGAAGGCGAGAGGCGCGCCTCGATGAGGCGCGATGAACGCCTCCCATTCGGCATCGCCGATGACCGTCCGCGCGAGGGACGGCAGTCGGCCGGCGACATCGGCCGCTTTGCCGCGCAGGTCGAAGGTCTTTCCCCCGTAGGGGTAGTCGCCGGCGGCAATCAGCAGCGTCGGCTCGATCTGACCGAAACGATCGAGGACGCCCTGGACGCCGAAGTCGGGCGAGCACGACGACCAGACGGCACCGATCGACGCCGCCGCCAGAACCGCCACGATCGCCTGCGGGGTGTTGGGCAGATAGGCGGCGACGCGATCACCCCGCCGCACGCCTGACGCGCGCATCGCTGCGGCCGACGCTGCCACGTCGGCGCGGAGCTGGCGCCACGAGATCGTCCGCGTCGCTCCGCTCTCCGAGCGCGCGATGATCGCCGCGCCATCGCCATCCTGGCGCAGGCAGTTCGCCGCGAAATTCAGCGTCCCCCCCGGGAAGAATCGCGCGCCGGGCATGCGGTCCATGTCGATGGCGATGCGCGGTCCCTTGTCGCCGATGACCTCGGCGAAGTCCCAGATCGCATCCCAGAACTCGAGCGGCCGCAGGATGCTCGCCTCGTAGAGCTGCGCGTAGGGGCGGCCACCGCTGAACCGTGTGAGACTGGCTCGCGCGATCCGCTCGCGGGACGGCGTCCATAGCGGCTCCTCTATCGCCACAGTCCAACAATTATAGGTGCCGGTCCCGGCCAACGCGGGCCCCGGCAACCCTTGGCGCGGGACGCGCGGGAACGGGCTGGCTCAGCGCGGCTCGGCAGCGGAGGTGAACGGTGGAAGGATGCGCAACTGTGGGGTGCCGCCGAAGGTGATGGGCCCGGCGCCTTCGGCGCTGGGCGCGACCGCTGGCCCCGTGACGGCGGTCTCGGCTGCGGCCAGTGCGGCCAGTTGGTGCTCCGCGAGCACGCCGTCGGCCTCGAGCGCGCCTGCGTGCAGGGCGCGGGCGACGGCCAGATGCGCCGTCATGCGGCACAGGAGGAGGTGGCGATCGGAGACAGCCGCCTGCTGCGCCGCGGCGGCCAGCAGCAGCGCCGCGCGCTGATGCAACGCGGACGAACGTGGGTGCTCGGCGAGCAGGCGCGACAGACGGACATCCTGCGCGGCCATCCCGCTGCCCAGCAGCGCGGCCAGCGGAGTGCGGTCCTGCGCCGCGTCCTCGGTCAAGGTGGGATCCGCCGCGTCGGCCATGAAGCTGCGCGCCAGACGGACGTAACTGCCCGGCACCCACACATGCCCCGGCAGCTCGACTGTAAAGACTTCGGCGCGGCGCGCAAGCGAGTACTTGGTGTCCCCGTGCGCGACGCGGACGTTGCGAACCTGAAACGGATCGCCGGGCTCGAAGTGGTCGGCAAAGGCCGCCATGTTCAAGATCGATCCAGCGATTTCAGAAACGAGTCTTTCCTCTTCGGTCGTATAAGGCGGCGCGGCGGTGTTGATGCCGCTGAAGGACGGCGACAGATCCGAGAACGTCCCCGATTTCGCGAAGCCGGCGGCACAGGCGACTGTCGTGAGGGCGGCAACCAGGAGGACGAGGACCCGTTTCATACCCGTCGCTAGTGCAATCCGTTCGCCATCAGATCTCGTATGCCTCCTGTTTCCAGACGCGGAACCCCCGCGCGAGATAGTTCGGCAGCGCCGACACGTGATCGAGGGAAGAAGTGTGCAACCAGACGCGGGTGGCTCCCCTCGCCCATCCGCGTTGGGCGGCGCAGGTAAGGAGGTACTTGCCAAGTCCGCGCCCAATGAAAGCGGGAAGCAGCCCGAAGTAGGCGATCTCCATGCCGCCGTCGGGCTGCGAGCGGAGCTCGAAATAGCCGGCCACGGCGCCGGCGACCCGCAAGACCCAGAGCTCCAGCGCCGGATCGGAAAAGTAGCGTGTCGCCTGCTCGTCGCTCCACACCAGGCGGTCCACCCAGTGATGTTCGCGCCCCACCTCGGTATAGAGCTGGCGCCACAGAGCGGCAGGCGGCCGCTCGACGCGCTCGACCATCGCGTCAGCGGAGGGGGCCGGAACGGGGTCCAGGTCCGCCGGATCGGTCATTTCCAGATAAGTGCGAACGGCGCGGGGCATGATTATCCGAGGGCTAGCCCCGCCCGATGAACGGCATCTGCGTGGCCATCACCGTCAGGAACTGGACGTTGGCGTCGAGGGGCAGTCCGGCCATGAAGACGACCGCGTCGACAACGTGGTCGATATTCAGGAGCGGCTCCGGGCGGACCTCCCCGTCGGCCTGCAGCGTACCGTTCCTGAACCGGGCAGTCATCGGCGTCTCGGCGTTGCCGATGTCAATCTGGCCGCAGGCGATGTCGTGGGGGCGGCCATCAAGCGAGAGCGACCGGGTCAGCCCGGTGATGGCGTGTTTCGACGCCGTGTAAGGGGCGGAGTTGGGCCGCGGCACATGCGCCGAGATCGACCCGTTGTTGATGATCCGGCCGCCACGCGGTGTCTGCGTCTTCATCAGCGCGAAGGCCTGCTGCGCGCAGAGAAACGCGCCGGTGAGATTGACGTCGACGACTGCGCTCCACTGCTCGAAGGTCAGCTCGTCGAAGGGGACACTGGGAGCGCCGGTCCCGGCGTTGTTAAAGAGTACGTCCAGGCGGCCGCATCGACGGCGGGCCTCGGCGAAGAGCGCGCGGACCGCCCCCGGGTCGGTCACGTCGGCGGCGACGGCTACGGCGCGCGACCGCGCGTCCCCCGCCTCGCCAGCGACGGCGTCAAGCCGATCCTGGTGCCGGCCGGCAAGGACGACGGTGTATCCCCGGGCGAGAAGACCGAGCGTGACGGCCCGCCCGATGCCCAATCCGGCGCCGGTCACGAGCGCCACACGTTCTGCTGCGGTCACGAACAAACAGTAGCAAATAATACAGAAGCCATGAAGATACTCGTGACCGGCGCCGCTGGATTCCTCGGGACCCGCCTCCTACGCGCGCTCCTGGACGGACCGGAGGGGTTCCCTCCCTTCACCTCGATCGTCGCCGCTGACACGGGCCGTTGCCCGGTCGACGACCCGCGCGTCGACGTCCGCGTCGGATCGATCGCCGAACCACGCTTCACCGACACGCTGATGGACCGCGACATCGGCCTCGTCTACCACCTCGCTGCGGTGCTCAGCGGACAGTCGGAGGCGGAATTCGCAACCGGGATGTCGGTGAACGTCGACGGCACGCGCGCGCTGCTCGAAGCCTGCCGCTCGCTCGGCGCCCCCCGCCGGTTCGTCTTCTCGAGCACGGTGGCGGTCTTCGGCGGCGACCTTCCCGCCGTCGTTCCCGAGGACTTCGTGTTGCAGCCGCAAACGACCTACGGCGTCGGCAAGGTGATCGCGGAGCTGCTGGTCGGCGAGTACTCGCGGCGTGGCTACATCGACGGCGTGAGCTGCCGGCTCGCCACCATTACCGTGCGCCCGGGCAAGCCGAATTCCGCGCTGTCGTCATTCGTCAGCGGCATCATCCGCGAGCCGTTGGCCGGCATCGACACGGTGTGCCCGGTGCCGCTCGACACCCCGCTGTGGATCAGCTCGCCCGACGCGGTGACCGCGAATCTCGTGCACGCCGGACGGATCCAGACGGCGACGCTTGGCAGCAGGCGGTCGCTGAACCTTCCCGGACTCAGCGCGACCGCCGGCGAAATGCTGGCAAGCCTGCAACGGATCGGCGGTACGGCGGCGCGTGCGCACGTGAGGGTCGAGCGGGAGGAGCGGGTCGCCCGCGCGATGTGCGGCTGGCCGGCGGCCCTCGACGCCACCCGCGCGTTGGCGCTCGGCTTCGTCCAGGACGCCAGCGTTGACGCGATCGTTCGGCAGTACGCCGACACTGTCTGAGCGGTCAGCGCGCGCGATCAAGGGCGGTGCGCCATCGGCATGCTGACGTGAATACGGCGTCGAGCCCTTCACCGGTCTCCAGCGTCTTGCGCATCTCGGTCAGGGCGCAAATCAACTGATCGAGCGCTTCGCTCAGCACGTCGGCGTTGGTCGCGGCGATATCCTTCCAGATATCGGGCGGGCTGGTGGCGAGGCGCGTCGTGTCGACCAGGCCGGCGCCGGCGATTTCCAGCCCAGCGTCGCCGGCGAGCGTACCGACCACGTGCATGAGCGCGCTGGCGGTGAGCTGCGGCAAGTGCGAGACGATGCCGACAAACCGATCGTGAAGCTCGGGCGTCATGAGGTGAGGAACGCCGCCGAGACCGCTCACGAACGCCTCGAGGCGGGCGACGGCGTGGCCGGGGTTGCCGGGCGCGGGGGTCAGGATCCAGGGACGCCCGGCGAACAGGTCGGCTCGTGCGTTGGCGGCGCCACCGCGCGCGGCCCCCGCCATCGGGTGGCCGCCGATAAAGTTCATGTTCGGATGGCCGGCCGCAGCGGCGCAGACGGCGCGCTTGGTGCTGCCGGTATCGGTGACGATCGCCGCGTGCGCCAGGTGCGGCTGGATGGCGGCGAGCAAGGCGATGTTGGCGCGCACCGGCGCGGCGAGGACCACCAGGTCGGCGTGCGCGATCCTGGACAGGTCTTCCCCGTAATCGAAGGTCGTGATCGTCATCGCCGGCCATGCGTGGACGGCGGCCTGGCGGATCGAGGCGCCGATGAGGCCGGCACCGACGATCGCCGGGCTCGTAAACGGGGGTTCGTTCATCGCGGTCATTCCGCCGGCGTGGGCCCCTAGACGCCCCAGCCGCGGCGGGCGACGGGCTCCAGGCAGATGCTGCGTCCGATGGCCGGAGCGATGATGCGCAGTTCCGCCATCAGGCGATCGAACTGCTGCGGCAGCAGCGACTGGGCACCGTCGCTGAGCGCATGATCCGGATCGTGGTGGACCTCGATGATCAGACCGTCCGCTCCCGCGGCGACGGCGGCACGCGCCATCGGCGCGACCTTGTCGCGGCGGCCGGTGCCATGGCTCGGGTCGGCGATGACCGGCAGGTGACTCAACTGCTGCACCACCGGAATCGCGGAGATGTCGAACGTGTTCCGGGTCGTCGTCTCGAACGTGCGGATGCCGCGCTCGCAGAGCATCACGTTGGGGTTGCCGCCGGCAAGGACGTATTCGGCCGAGAGCAACCACTCTTCGATCGTCGCCGAGATCCCGCGCTTGACCATGACCGGCATCTTGGACTTGCCGAGCTCGCGCAGCAGCGTGAAGTTCTGCATGTTGCGCGCGCCGACTTGCAGGATGTCGGCGTACTTCTCGATCAGCTCGATTTGGCTGAGGTCCATGACCTCGGTGATGAGTTTGAGGTTGTGCCGGTCGGCGGCGGCGCGGAGCAGGCGCAGCCCTTCCTCGCCCATGCCCTGGAAGCTGTAGGGGCTGCTGCGCGGCTTGAAGGCGCCACCGCGCAGGATCTTCGCACCGGCGCGCTTGACCGCGGCAGCCGCCGCCTCGACCTGTTCTTCGCTCTCGGCCGAGCACGGGCCGGCCATGATGATCACCTCGTCGCCGCCGATGCGGACGTCATCGATGACGATCACCGTATTCTCGGTCTTGAAGGACCGGCTGGCGAGCTTGTAGGGCTCGGTAATCCGATGCACTTCCTGCACGCCGTCAAGCACTTCGAGCAGCGCGACGTCGTACTGCCGCGACCCGCCGACCGCGCCGAGCACGGTGCGCAGCGCGCCCGTCGAGCGGTGCACGTCGAAGCCCATTTCTATCAGCTTGGCGATGACGCTCTGGATCTGGTCGTCGCTGGCCCGTTCCCGCATGACTACAACCATGGCTACTTCTTTTCCTTCCTTGAGTCTACGTCGCTCGGGGGGATCTCGCTCGCGGCCGCAGGCGCCTCGGTGCGGACAAATTCTTCGGCAATCCGTTCCAGGTGGCGCGCCTCGTCGATGATGCGTTCGAAGAGGCGCTTGATGGCCGGCTGGTCGAGCGGCCCGTTATTGAAGGACTGCACGTTGCGCAGGACCTCGGCCTCGCGTTCCGGCTGGTAAATGGCCAGTCCCATGTCGCGCTTGATGCGCCCGATCTCGAGCGCGCAGGCGGCGCGAGCGTTGAGCAGGCGGACGAGCGACTCGTCCAGCAGGTCGATCCTCTTGCGCAGATCGTCGAGGTCGGCGTTCACGACGTGCGTCCCTTCAGCCAGCGCACGTAGGCGCCGGCGCGTTGGGCGACATCAGCGGATGCGCCGTGCTGGGCAATGACGTTGACGAGCGCACTGCCAACGACCGCGGCATCGGCCCAGCGGCCGACCTCGGCGATGTGCTCGGGTTTCGAGAGGCCGAAGCCGAGCGCGAGTGGCAGCGGCGATTGCGCCCGGATGCGGCGGACGAGCGGTTCGACATCTTCGGCCAGCTGCTCGCGCGCGCCGGTGACGCCGAGGCGCGAAATGACATACAGGAAGCCGCGCCCGAGCTCCGCCGCGGCCCGGATACGCGCGTCGGTGGTGGTCGGGCTGAGCAGGAAGATGGGATCGATGGCGGCGCCGACCAGATGGCCGCGAAACGAGACCGCCTCCTCGACAGGCAGGTCGAGGACCAGTACGCCGTCGACGCCCGCCGCCGCGGCCGCCGTGACGAATGCGTCTTCCCCCATGCGGAGAACGGGGTTGGCGTAGGTGAAGAGGACAATCGGCGCGGCGATCCGATCGCGGGTGCGTCGGATCATGTCGAGCACGCGGCGCAGCGTCGTCCCGCCGGCCAGCGCGCGTTCCGACGCGCGCTGGATTACCGGGCCGTCGGCAAGCGGATCGGAGAACGGCACGCCAACTTCGAGGACGTCGGCGCCGTTCTGGGCCAGCGACACGAGGATGTCGGCGGTGCGATCGAGCGTGGGATCGCCGGCCGTGACGTAGGCGACGAGGCCCGGTTCGCCGCGGCGGCGGACGGCGGCGAAGGCGTCGGCGATGCGGGCCATCACCGGGCCTCCCCGAGGGCCTGTTGCACGCTCAACACATCCTTGTCGCCCCGGCCGGACAGGTTGACGAGCAGAATGGCGTCCTTGTCCATCGTCGGCGCCAGACGGATGGCGTGGGCGACCGCGTGCGACGATTCGAGTGCCGGCAGGATGCCCTCCTCGCGGCCTAGCCGCTGAAACGCCGCGAGCGCCGCGCCGTCGTCGACCCAGGTGTACTCGGCTCGGCCACGCTCGCGCAGCCAGGCGTGCTCTGGTCCCACCGATGCGTAGTCGAGTCCGGCCGAGATCGAGTGCGTGAGCTCGACGTTGCCGTCGGCATCCTGGAGGACGTAGCTGCGCGTGCCCTGGAGCACGCCTGCGCTGCCGCCGGCAAAGCGCGCCGCGTGCTGCCCGGGGGAGATGCCGCGGCCACCGGCCTCAACGCCGACCAGCTTGACCCGCGGCTCTTCGACGAAGGCGTCGAAGATGCCCATCGCGTTGCTGCCGCCGCCGACACACGCGACGATGGCGTCGGGCAACCTTCCGAGCTGTTCGAGACATTGGGCGTGCGCTTCCCTGCCGATCACCGATTGGAATTCGCGCACCATCAGGGGATAGGGATGCGGGCCCAGTACCGAGCCGAGCAGGTAATAGGTGTCACCGACGTTAGTGACCCAGTCGCGCATGGCCTCGTTGATGGCGTCTTTCAGCGTGCGCGAGCCGGCATTGACTTCGATGACCTCGGCGCCGAGCAGGCGCATGCGAAACACGTTGAGCGACTGGCGCGCCATGTCGTCGGAGCCCATGTAGACATGGCATTCGAGGCCGAGCAGCGCGCAAACGGTCGCGCTGGCGACGCCATGCTGACCGGCGCCGGTCTCGGCGACGATCCGCCGCTTGCCCATGCGGGCGGCAAGCAGCGCCTGGCCGAGGGCATTGTTGATCTTGTGGGCGCCGGTGTGGGCCAGGTCCTCACGCTTGAGGACGATGCGCGCGCCGCCAGCCGACGCGGTCAGCCGGCTCGCTTCGTAGAGCGGGGTCGGCCGCCCGACGTAGTCGCGCAAGAGCAATTGCAGCTCATTGCGGAACCCTTGATCCTCGCGAACCCTGAAGTACGCCGCCGTGAGCTCCTCGATCGGGGCGACGAGCGTTTCCGGCACGTAGCGGCCGCCAAACGCGCCGTAGTAGCCGCGCGCGTCAGGATCTCTCTGTCCAAAAACCGGGCTGGTGGTGGCAGTCATGTCAATCACGAATGGCGAATGCCGAATGAAGAGTCAATTGGTAAACCGCGAATCACGTCGAACAGCGCGCGCAGCTTGGCGGGGTCCTTACGACCGGGCGCAGACTCGACGCCCGACGAGACGTCGATGGCGATGGGATGCACGGTCTCGATGGCTTCGGTGACGTTGTGCGGGTTGAGGCCGCCCGACAGGATTACCGGACGTCTGGCGGCGACCTCGGCGGCGGTGGCCCAGTCGATCCGTGTGCCGGTGCCGCCACGCTTCTCAGGATCGTGGGCGTCGAGCAGCACCGTCGCGCGCGCCGGCACCGCAGCGACCGCGTCGAGCGCGGACCGATCGCGCACGGCGATCGCCTTGATCACCGGCCGTCTGCAGTCGCGGTATACGACCGCCGGCTCGTCGCCGTGAAACTGCAGGATGTGCAGGCCGATCGCGTCGGCGAGGCGCTGCGCATCGACCTGATCGACGAACACGCCGACCGCGCTCACAAACGGTGGGAGCGCCTCGACGATGGCGCGCGCACGATCGACCTCGACATGGCGCGGGCTGTGCGGCCACATCACCATGCCGATCGCCGACGCCCCGAGATCCGCCGCGAGCCGAGCATCCTCGGGAGTGGTCACGCCGCAGATTTTCACCCGGATCACGCCGATACTCCTCTCAACGTGCGGAGGGCTGCACCGGGATCCGGTTGCACGATCAACCGTTCACCGACGAGGAATGCGTGATAACCGGATCGCTCCAGCCGTTCGAGATCCGCCGTCTCGCGCAGACCGCTCTCGGCCACCGCTACCGTCCGCTTCGGCAGCCGCGACGCCAGCCGCTCGTGCAGCTCGGGATCGACCGCCAGCGTGCGGAGGTCGCGGCTGTTGAGGCCGACGATCTGCGCGCCGGCCTCGACAGCGAGCGCCAGCTCCTGCTCGTCGTGCGCTTCGACGAGTGTCGCCAGGCCAGCGTCCCGGGCGACGCCGATCAGCTCGCCGAGCTCCGCCGCCGACAGCGCGCCGACGATCAGCAGCACCGCATCGGCGCCCGCCATCACCGCCTCGTAGAGCTGGTAGCGCGTGACGATGAAGTCCTTGCGCAGGATGGGAATCGACACCGCATCGCGAACGGCGGCGAGGTGTTCTAGCGCGCCGTCGAAGAACGTCGGCTCGGTAAGGACCGAAATTGCGGCGGCGCCGGCGGCGGCGTAGGAGCGCGCATGCGCGGCGGGGTCGTAGTCCTGGCGCAGGATGCCGCGCGACGGCGACCGCCGTTTGCACTCGGCGATGACGCGCGGCGCCGGCCCGTCGCGCAAGGCGGCCAGGAATCCGGCGCCGTCGGGCGTCCGCGCGGCGGCCGCCTCTTCCACCATCGTCAGCGGACTCGCCAGCGCGCGCATCTCGGTCATGCGGCGCGCGGCGGCCACGATCGTGGCGAGCAAATCCGGTCCATTCTGCACTGAGCGGACTCATGCGACGGCCGACTCCTGCCGTGAGCAGGCGACCAGGTTTTCGAGTACCGCCGCCGCGCGGCCGCTGTCGATTGCCTCGGCAGCGACGGCGATCCCCTGGCGCACCGTCGACGCGTGGCCGGAGATGAGCAACGAGGCGCCGGCGTTGAGCAAGACGACGTCGCGTGGCCCACCCGCGGCGCCAGCGAGCACGCGCCGCGCGATCGCCACGTTGTCGGCGGGTTCGCCGCCTTGCAGTGCCTCTGGTGCGCTCTTGGCCAGGCCGACATCGGCCGGGTGCAGGTAGAAGGTGTTGACGCGGCCGTCGCGGCACTCGGACACCTTGGTATAGCCCGTCGTCGAAATTTCGTCGAGGCCATCGGCGCCGTGTACCACCCATGCGCGCTCAGACCCGAGCTGGGCCAGCGACCGCGCCACGAGCTCGGTCAGCTCCGGCTTGGGCACGCCGACCAGTTGACGGGCAGCGCCGGCGGGATTGGTCAGAGGGCCGAGCAGATTGAACGCGGTCCGGATGCCGAGCTCCTTCCGGGTCGGTGCGGCATGTTTCATCGAGGGATGAAACACCTGCGCGAAGAAGAACGCGATCCCGGCGTGCTCGAGGCAGCGCTCGACGACGGGGGGCGGCGCGCCGACGTTGACGCCGAGCGCTTCGAGGAGGTCGGCGCTGCCGCAGCGGCTCGAGGCGCTGCGGTTGCCGTGCTTGGCGACGCGGACACCGCAGGCCGCCAGGACCAGCGCCGCGACGGTCGAGACATTGAAAGTGTGGGCGCCGTCGCCACCGGTGCCGCAGGTGTCGAACACCGGCGCGTAGAGGCGGCTCAACTTGGTCGCTCTCGAGCGCATGGTCCGCGCCAGCCCGACGATCTCGTCAGGGCGTTCGCCTTTCATCGCCAGGCCGACGAGCAGGCCGGCAATCTGCGACGGCTCGGCGCGGCCGTCCATGATCGTCTCCATCGCCGCCGACGCTTCGGCGACCGTCAGGTCCTCGTGACGCGCCAGCTTGGCGATCAGTTCACGAAACATGGGAGCCGCTGGCGGAGCATGACAACTCGATAAAATTGCGCAGAATCTTGCGGCCCTCGCCGGTCAGGACCGACTCGGGATGAAACTGGACGCCGTGCAGGGGCCACTCGCGATGGCGGAGTCCCATGACCACGCCGTCCTCGGTGCGGGCGGTGATCTCGAGTGACGCCGGAGGCGGTTCGTTGACGACGAGCGAGTGATAGCGGCCGGCGACGAATGGCTGTGACACGCCGGTGAACACGCCTTTACCGTCGTGCTGCACTTTCGAGACCTTCCCGTGCATCAGGACGGGGGCGCGGCCGACGTCGCCGCCGAATGCGAAGCCGATCGCCTGGTGGCCGAGGCAGACGCCGAAGACCGGGATCCGCTGACCGACCCGGCGGATGACCTCGACGCTGATCCCGGCGTCCTCGGGGCGGCCGGGTCCTGGCGAAATCACGATCCGCTCCGGCGCCATGGCTTCGATCTCGCCGAGCGAAATCTCGTCGTTTCGGCGCACCACCGGCGCGTGCCCCAGCTCGCCGAGATACTGCGCCAGGTTGTAGGTAAACGAATCGTAGTTATCGAGCAGGAGGATCTTCATTAGAGCTCGGTCTCCGCCATTTCAATCGCCTGGATCAATGCGCGCGCCTTGTCACGGGTCTCCTCGTATTCGGCCGCGGGGTTGGAATCGGCGACGATGCCGGCGCCCGCCTGTACACGCGCGACGCCGTCGCGCAGCGTGATCGTCCGGATCGCGATACAGAAATCGAGATTACCGGCGAAGTCGATGTAGCCGACGGCGCCGGCGTAGAGCTCGCGCCGGGTCGGTTCGAGCCGCGACAGGATCTGCATGGCACGAATCTTCGGCGCGCCCGACACGGTGCCGGCGGGGAAACAGGACACCAGCGCGTCGAGATGGTCGTGGCGGTCGGCCAGCCGTCCCTCCACCGTCGATACCAGGTGCATGACGTGCGAATAGCGTTCGAGCCCCATGTACTGCGGCACGCGCACGCTGCCGTATTCGCAGACGCGGCCGAGGTCGTTGCGCCCGAGATCGACCAGCATCACGTGCTCGGCGCGTTCCTTCTCGTTGCGCTTCAGCTCGTCGGCGAGGCGGAGATCCTCGTCCTCGCTCCGCCCGCGCGGCCGGGTGCCGGCAATCGGGTGGGTCTCGACGTGCTGCCCTTCGACCCGCACCAGCATCTCGGGGGAGGAGCCGACGATGGCGAAGCTGCCCATGCGAATGAAATACATGTAGGGCGAGGGGTTGACGTGGCGCAAGGCGCGATAGACGGTGAGCGGCTCGGCCTTGACGTCGGCCTCGAACCGCTGCGACAGCACGGCCTGGTAAATGTCCCCGGCGGCGATGTGCTCCTTGATCGTGCGCACGCCGGCCTCGTAGGTCTCGCGCGACACGTTCGATCGCATCGGTGGCGGCGCGCCGCCGCCGGCCTTGACATGCGAGAGGCTGCGCTCGAGCTCGCGCTCGAGAAACTGGATCTTGGCGCAGGCGAACTGGTAGAGCGCCGACAGATCCTCGTCCGCCGTCACGCGCGCGTTGGCGATGATCAGAATGCGGTGCTTGACGTGATCAAATGCCAGTACCGTGTCGAAGAGCATGAAACCGGCGTCCTCGGCGTCCGAGCCGGGGACGTGTGTCCAGGCCTCGGCGAGCGCCGGTTCGAACGCCACCGAGGCGTCGTAGCCGATAAAGCCGACGGCGCCGCCGGTGAGGCGCGGCAGCCCGGGCACGAACGGCGCACGGAATTCCGCCATCAGCCTGCGCAGCACCGCAACGAACGGCTCATCGCTCTCGGTGGTCACGCCCGAGCGATCGACAACGGTCTTGCCGTGGCGCGAGCGCAGCACCAGGAACGGGTCCTTGCCGAGGAAGGAATAGCGCGCGACCTGCTCGCCGCCTTCCACGCTCTCGAACAGAAAGGCGTAGTCGGAGTGCTCCGCGATCTTGAGAAACGCGGACACCGGCGTCAGCAGGTCCGCCATGATCTCCTTCACCACGGGCACGAAGGTGCCGCGCCGGGCGAGGTCAACGAACTCGTCGTAGGTCGTCTGTTTCATAGAATGTCGATTCCGCTCGGTACTCTGATGGCCGATGCCGCGGCCTCGGCAAACAGGCCCGAGGGGGGACGATGGCCGGTCCAGATCTCGAACTGGCGCTCGGCCTGCGCGACGAGCATCGCCAGGCCGCCGATCACGGCGAGGCCGGCGTCGCGGGCGCGCTGCATGAACTCCGTTGGGTCCGGGTCGTAGATCAGGTCGTAGACGAGCCGCCCGTCGAACGCCCCGTCGTAGGGAGTTCCCGCAACTGCCCGGCTGCCGAGGGGCGTCGCGTTGACGATCAGGTCCCACGAGCCGGATGGCGGCGGCCACGACACGGGCGCGGCCCCAATGGCCCGCGCGACGGCGTCAGCCGCCTCTGCGCGGCGCGCGGAGATCGCCACGCGAGCCCCCTCTCGAACGAGGGCCAGGCCAACGCCACGCGCCGATCCCCCGGCACCCAGAACCACGGCGCGCAGACCGCGCAGAGCGACGGCGCGCGCGCGCAGCGGCTCGAGGAACCCATCCGCGTCGGTGTTCGAACCGATCCAGCGCCCGTCGCGGATGGCAATCGTGTTCACCGCCCCTGCCGCGAGAGCGGCGGGAGCGATCTCATCGACCAGCGGCAGCACGTCCTGCTTGAACGGGATGGTGACGCTCAGACCACTCAGCCCGATTTCCTGAGCGAAGGCGCGCAGGCCATCGAGGTCGCGCGTCTCGAACGGCACGTAGACGGCATTCAGGCCGAGCGCGGCAAATCCGGCGTTGTGCATCGCCGGCGACAGCGAATTGACGACCGGCCGCCCGAGCACGCCGTAGACCGAGGCGTCGGGACGGATGCGGCGGAAGCGGAACTCGTCGATGAGCCGCGAGGCGGGCAGTTGCCCGGGGGCGACGCGGCGGCCGGCATATGTCCAGCGCGAGCCGAACCGCCCGGCGAGTACGCGGGTCGCCGTTCCGCCGGCGCCCATGCCGATCAGGATGGACGAGGCGTCGCGCGGCGCGTGCAGCAGCGTCCGCAGATCAGCGATGCGCTCGCTCATCACCGCGAGCTTGGCGAGCTCTGTGCCCTGGGCGCGCAGGTGCTGCAGCATTGGCCCGGTGTTGCGCGGCGTACAGTCAAAGATGTGCCGCGACACCACGACCCCGCGTCCCCGCCGCGCCGAGACGACCGCCGCCTGCAGGGCGTCCCACTCGACGTCTATGAACTCCGCCCCGTGCGCGTGCGCGTCGGCGAGCACGCGCAAACGGTCCTCCTCGGGACCGTCGAACATGCCGCCCTCACGCACCGGGCGACAGGTGACGATCGCGGGCCTGGTGCGCCCCTGCAGTGCGGCCGCGGCGTCGGGCTGCGTCATCGCGTCGAGGCGCAGCTCGACGAGGTCGGCGTCGGCCTCGGCGGCGATCCGCTCCTGGCGGATAGCGTCGGCGTCGCGCCCGATGACGGTGATGCACAAGTCAGCCACAGATCCACACGGATGAACACCGCACAATAAAAAAGCCCCCTCAATCGGTCTGACTGAGGGGGCCTTGGTTTGCGTCGCTCGTTGCTAACGGATACGTGTCAGCGTGACGCCCCCTCGACGCGCGCATACCACCACCAATACGACGTAAACGTCGCGAAAGGGGCACGGCTCGAGGAGGTCGCGGACACGATGCGAAGAGCCTAACACAACTCACGGCCAGGTTCCGCAGCGCGACGTCTAAACCATGCTATAAAGGTTGCAATATCATGAAGATCCGGGGTTTTCTCATTGCCGCCGTGTTCGCGGGGTCGGCCGTCGCGCGCCTGCCCGCGGCGCCCAACTTCATGCCGATCGAGGAGGTCAAGCCAGGCATGGTCGGTATTGGCCGCACCGTGTTCGAAGGGGCCGCCCTCCAGGACTTCACGGTCCACATTCTCGGCGTGCTGAAGAACGTGCAGGCGCCGAAGCGCGACTTAATCCTCGCTCGTCTCGAAGGCGGCCCGCTTGCCGAGACCGGCGTCATCGCGGGGATGAGCGGCAGCCCGGTCTACATCGACGGCCGCCTGGTCGGCGCCGTCTCCTACTCCATCGGATCGTTTCCCAAGGAACCGATCGCCGGCATCACGCCGATCGGCGAGATGCTCGACGCGACGAAGGACACGAGCGGCCGGCGGACGCTGACGGCGCAGAACCGCCTCGAGCTACCGATCACAGCCGACCATTTCGCCGCCGCGGTGCGGGCCGCCGCGGCGCGGGTCGCCGCGTTCGCCGAGCGGCCCGCCGACGTGCAGACTTTCGGCATCCCGGCGGCCGAAGGAGCGCAGATCGGTGCTCTGCTGCGTCCGATCGCCACACCACTGGTGATGAGCGGCATGAACACCGCGACAGCCGACCTGGTGACATCGATGTTCCGAGAGGCCGGTTTCACCGCGGTCCTGGCCGGCGGCGCCGGCTCGAGTGCCGCGGGCACTGCGGCGGCTACCGAGCCGCTTCGTCCGGGCGATCCGATCGGGGTCGCGCTGCTTGGCGGCGACAGCGAAATGGGGGCGACCGGCACGATCACCCACATCGACGGCGACAAGCTCTACGCGTTTGGACATCCGTTCTTCAACTTCGGGCCGACCGCTTTTCCGCTGACCCGCGCCACGGTCTACACGTCGCTGCCCAGCCTGATGTCGTCGTTCAAGATCGCGACGATGGGTGAAGTCGTCGGTACGATGCAGCAGGATCGCGGGACGGCGATCGCCGGCACGCTGGGCAAGGGGCCGGCGGTGATCCCGATCTCGGTCACGCTCGACTCCGGCCACAGCGGCAAGCGTACATTCACCTACACCGTCGTCAACGATCAGATCTTCACGCCGCTGCTGACCTATGTGGCCCTGTTCAACACGCTGGGCAATTACGAGCGCAACTTCGGCGCAATCACCTACACGGTCAAGGGGCGCGCCGTCTTCGCCAGGCACGACGACCTGTCGTTCGAGGATATCTTCACCGGCGACAGCCCCATCCCGAGCGCGTCGGCTTACGTGGCCGGGCCGATCACGATGCTGATGGCGAACGACGTCGAGCCGGTCACCCTCAAGAGCGTTGAGGTGTCGATCACGACGTCCGAGGAATCGCGCGCCGCGACGATCGAGCGGGTCTGGCTCGACGACGTGCGCCCGCGCGCGGGCAAGACGGTGCCGCTCAAGGTGCTGACGCGCAGCTACCGCGGCGCCGAGAAGATCTCGACGATTCCGATCGACATCCCGGCCAACGCTGCCGGCCAGCTGACGGTGATGGTCACCGACGGCCGTCAGCTCAATCAGCTCGAGCAGCGCGAGCTGCGCCGGAGCGTCCAGCCGCAGAGCGTCGGCCAGATGATCAAGCTGCTCAACGAGACCCACCGCAACAATCGCCTTTACGTGCGCCTGCTCGTCGGGACACCCGGCGCCGTCGTCGACGGCGAGGCGATGACGTCGCTGCCGCCGTCGGTACTGTCGATCCTCGAGGGCGATCGCAGCGGTGGCAACTTCGCGCCGATTCGCAGCGCCACGCTCGGCGAGTGGGAATTGCCGATGGACTCGGCGATCAGCGGCACGCGCGTGTTGACGATCGATCTCGACGGCCGATCGAGCCGCCCGTAATCGGCTGCTGAACGGCTCGTGTCTCCTTTCCTGAACTGCATGTTGAAACGAATCGCTCTTCCGGCGGCCGCGGTCCTTGCCGCGTCAGCCTTCCTCTCCGCGTCCACGGCCACGTTCTGGACGGTCTCGACGCAGGCCGACTTCCTCAAGGGTGACGTCGAGAACCTGTCGATCGACAGCGACGGCCGCGTCTTCCTCGGCCCGGCGACGACGCAAGTCGCTGAAACGTCGGCGCCATTCCTGTGGACGCTGCTGGCCGGTCCCGACGGCACCTTATGGGCCGGGAGCGGCAACGAAGGGCAGGTCCTGAAGATCGCGCGTGATGGCAAGACGTCGACCTTCTTCGACGCGCAGGAAATGGAAGTCCACGCCATCGCGCCAGCGCCAGGCGGCGGACTCTACGTCGCGACCTCGCCCGACGGCAAGATCTACCTGGTCGGCGCCGATGGCAGCGCGAAGACGTTCTTCGACCCTGACGACAAGTACATCTGGGCGCTGGCCGTCGCTCCCGACGGCGCCCTCTTCGCCGCCACCGGCGAGAAGGGCAACATCTATCGCATTGCGCCCGACGGCAAGGGGTCGCTCTTCTACAAGACCAACACGACCAACGTCGTCTCGCTGGCGATCGACAAGGGCGGCAACCTGCTCGCCGGGACCGAGTCGCCGGGGCGCATCTTCCGCATCGATCGCAACGCCAAGGCCTTCGTCCTGCTCGATTCGTCGTTCAAGGAGATCCACGCGTTGAAACTCGGCGCCGACGGGACGATCTACGCGGCGGCGTTCAGCGGCCAGCCGGGGGGAGAGGATCGTTCGGCCCCGGCAATCAGCGTCACACCGGCCGATACTGCCGCCTCGCGAGCGCCCGTGCCGACGGTGTCCGCCGAAATCACCGGCATCACCGTCGTCGACGCCACCAGCGGTGGCACCGGCGGATCGACGCCCCCGTCGTCGCGGCCGCGCAATCCGAAGGGGGCGATTTTCCGCATCCGTCCCGATGGGTTGTGGGACACCCTGTGGGAAGCGGCCGACGACTGGCCGTTCGACGTGCTGATCGACAACGACGGCTCGTTGCTGGTCGGGACCGGCAAAGAGGGGAAGGTCTTCCGGCTCTCGGGCGATCCGGCGCGCGCAACCCTGCTGCTGCGGGCGGCGGCGCGGCAGGTCACCGCGCTCGTACGCGATTCAGCGGGACGCATCGTCGCCGCGACCAGCAATCCAGGGAAGGTGTTCGCGCTGTCGTCCGGGCGGGCGCAGAGCGGCACCTACGAATCGGACGTGCGCGACGCCGGCACCGTGGCGACGTGGGGTGCGATCCGGTGGCGCGCGGCGGCGGCGGCCGGCGAGGTCGAGATCAGCACGCGCACGGGGAACACGGCGACGCCGGACGAAACGTGGAGCGCGTGGTCGAAGCCTTATGCCGCGTCGGCCGGCGAGAAGATGACGAGCCCGAACGCGCGTTACCTGCAATGGCGTGCCGTCCTCAAGCAGAGCGCGGTGCTGACCTCGGTCACTGCCGCTTACCTGCCGCGCAACCTGCGGCCGGTCGTGACCAGTATCACCGTGCACCCACCCGGTACGGTGTTCCAGCGTCCCTTCTCCACCGGGGAGCTCGAGATCGCCGGTTTCGAGGAAAACACGTCGGACGGGCGCAGCCAGCAGCAGCAGAACCAGACGAGCGCGACCCCGAACACGCCGGCGCCGGCGCTCGGCCGCAAGGTTTACCAGAAGGGCCTGCAGACGTTTGTCTGGAAGGCGGAAGACGACAACGACGATCGGCTGCAGTACGACGTGTTCTATCGCCGTGAGGGGGAAACCGGCTGGAAGACGCTCAAGCAGGGGCTGTGGGACGCGATCCTCGTGTGGGATACGACGTCAGTGCCCGACGGCACCTACTACGTGAAAGTCGCCGCGAGTGACGCGCCGTCCAACTCCCCTGACACCGCGCTGACGGGCGACATGGAGAGCGTCAGCTTCGACGTGGACAACACGCCGCCGGTCATCGAGATTCAGCCGGCGGCGAAGCCGGCCGGCAAGCCGAGCGTGCGGTTCACCGTCCGCGACGAGCAATCGGCGGTCTCGCGCGTCGAATATTCGCTCGACGCCAGCCGCTGGCGTGTCGCCTATCCCGTCGACGGGATCGCGGATTCGCGGCGCGAAGACTTCGTCATCACGCTGGACGATGGCGATACCGGCCGTTCGGTGATCATCCGGGCGACCGATGCGATGAACAACGTCGCGACGGCGGTCGCGGTCGTTCAACGCTGAGCATTTTCGTGCGCTAGCTGCCGACGACGCGCGAGCGCGCGATGGCGGGCTTGACGGTCACGTGCTCGACCACCCACACCATGCTGACCGCCATCGGATCGGCCCCGTAGCGGGCCGGTTCGAAGCGGCCGCGCGTGATCTCGGAGATGAGCGCCGCGACCTGGCGGCTGCCGCGGCTCTCGCCGAGCGCCTGCATCGCGGCGATGTCACCGTTGCGAGTGACGATTGCGGCAAAGGCGAGCATCTGTTCAGCGCCCTGGCCAGAGCGCTCGAGTGAGGCGTTGATGACGCCGTCTTCGGGCACCGACGGCGCCTGGACGGCAAGCCCGTCAATTCCTGCGGGATTCAGATCCGAACCGGGGACGGCCGACACCATCGCCAGCAGCGCGCGCAGCGAATCGTCGCGCTCCGGCGAGGCGAAGCGCAGCATCCCGAGCACGATGGCGCCGACGACCAGCGTCGCCGCGGTGGACGCGAGCGCGATCCACACGAGGTGCATGTCGTCGAACATCCGGCGGATCTGCGCTGCCCACGCCTGGTTGGCCTCCGCACGCATCCGGCTGATCACGCCGGGCGTCAGGCCGGTCCAGTCATCGGCAGGGCCGGGCGCCGCGCCAAGGCGGAGCGCCGCCGACACGTCGCGATACCCGGCGAGCTCTGCCTGGCAGGCGTCGCAGGCGTAGACATGGCTCTGGACCGCGATCCGATCCTGCACGCTCAGTTCGTCGTCATGAAACGCGGCGAGCCGCCTCCGTACCGCCGCGCAGGTCAGTACGTTCATACGTCCCTCAGCTGCGCGCGCAGCCCTTCGCGGGCGCGCGCAAGCCGCGATTTCACGGTGCCAACGGCGATGCCGAGCGAGAAGCCGATCTCGTCGTAGCTCAGGCCGTCGATCTCCCGGAGCACGATCGCAGTCTTCTGATCGAAGGGCAGGCGGTCGAGCGCGACGCGAATCCTTTCGGCGAGCTGTTTCTGGCCGACCAGCCGGTCGGGGCCGTGATCGTGCGTTTCGGCCAGTTCTCCGTGGTCCTGGATGTGCTGGTCGAGCGAGACTTGCTGTGCGCGATGGCGCCGCCGCCACCAGCGCTGCCGGTTCCGGGCCTGGTTGACGACGATGCGATAGATCCAGGTGCGCAGGCTGGAATGGCCGCGGAAGGCCTGAATGGTGCGGAAGACGCGCAGGAACACTTCCTGCGAGAGGTCGAGCGCTTCGTTGTGGTCGTTGAGGAGGTTCAGCGAGAGCTGATAGACCATGCGCTGATGCTCGCTGACAAGTTCCGCGCAGGCGTCTTCGTCACGCGCCGCGCACCGCTGAATCAGCAGGGCCTCGCGCCCACCAACGTCACTCCAGGTAATGGCTCGAACGGGCTTCACCGATAGCTCACCACCCATCGTAGCACCTACCTCCGCTTACCTCTTAGATACCGGCACGCGGGGAAAGTTCCCCACCTGTTACCATGGACGCTGTGAAGCGGATCCTGGCCGGGATCGTCCTGCTGGCGCTGACCGGTGCCGCCGTTTATGGCTACACCCTGAGCGAACGGGAGCGAACCTATCGCCGGAAGATTGCCGAGGGAGACGCGTCGCTGGCGCGCGACAATACCGCCGCGGCGATCGAAGCCTTCAGTGGGGCGATTACCCTCAAGCCCGACTCGATGTTGGGTTACCTCAGACGCGGCCAAACGTATCGACGACGAGGCGAGCTAGTGGCGGCGATCCGGGATCTGCGGCAGGCCTCCGAGATCGATCCGACGGCGACGGCGCCGCTCGAGGAGCTCGGCGATGCGCTGCTGGCCGACACTCCCCACCGCTATGCGTCGGCGGCCGAACACTACGCCGCCTACGTCCGGCTCGACAACCGGGCCCCTCGCGTGCTGTACAAGCTGGCCTTCGCCCGGTACAACGACGGCCACCTCAACGACGCCATCGAGGCGCTCCAGCAGTCAATCGCCCTCGACAACCGGTCGGCCGAGGCGCACTACCTGCTCGGACTCTGCGAGCGCGACGCGCAGCAGCCTGAAGCGGCGCGCCAGTCCATCGAGCATTCCATCGAGCTACAGCCGGGACTGCTGCACGCCCGTGAGGAGCTCGCCGATCTCTACGGCGCGATGGGACGAACCGAGCCGCGGCTGGCGCAGTTAGAGGTGTTGTCGGCACTGGATCCGCGCCCGACGCGCGAGATCGCGCTCGGGCTCGCCTACTTCCGCGCGGGCCAGACGGAGCGCGCCGTGATCACGCTCAGCCATGCCGCCGAACACTATCCCGACCAGCCGTACGCGTATGTCGCACTGGGGCGCGTGTGGCTCGAGATCGCGCAGGCGCGGCACGACCGGGTCGCGCTGAACAAGGCACTCGAAGCGCTCGAAGGGGCGGTTGGCAACGACGACAGCAGCGAGGCGTTGATGCTGTTCGGGCGCGCCCTGCTGCTCGCCTCCGACGCCGAGAGCGCGGAGCGGATGCTCCAGGGCGCCACGCGCAAGCAGCCGATCGACCTGCTGGCGTTCTATTACCTCAGCGAGGCGGCCGAGCGGCTCGGCCATTTCGCCGACGCGCGACAGGCGCTGCTCGACTACGCCGCGCTCCGCGGTGACGAGCCGGAGGCGCGCAAGCGGAGCGCCGAGGCGGCGCGGCTCGGCGACCTGTCGCTGCGATCGAACGATCCCGTGGGCGCCGCCGGGTATTTCCTCAAGGCCTCTGAGGAGGCGCCGAGCGATGCCGGCCTCCTTGCCCGCGCCGCCGACGCCCAGCTACGCGCCGGCGACCGCGATACCGCGCGGGGCACCGTCGCCCGTGCTCTGGAGAAGGATCCACGCAATGCCCTCGCGCTGTCGGTGCTCTGGCGCGCGTCGCGCTGAGAACGTGCACTAACGGTCCAGACCCAGCCTGATCATGATCTTCATCAGGCGCTGACGACTCAGGCCGAGCTGCTCAGCGGCCACTGATCGGCGCCCGCCGGCCCGGGCGAGCGCCGCCCGCATGAAGCGGCGATCGAAGTCGCGCCGGGCGTCATCGTAGGTGAGGCTGGCCCGCTGCGCCTCCTGCGCGACGCGCGACGGTAACAGCGCGACGGGGACACGGCCGCGCCGCGGCGCGTGAACGGCGAGCGATGCGATCACGTTCTGCAGCTCGCGCACGTTGCCCGGCCAGTCGTAACGCGTCAGCGCGGCGACGGTCTCGTCGCCGAGGACGGCGCGGGTGCCGACGCGTCCGGCCGCCTCGCTCCAGATGCGCTCCGCCAGCCACGGAATGTCTTCGACCCGCTCGCGCAGCGGCGGAACGGCGATGCGGACCACGTCGAGGCGGAAGCGCAGGTCGGCGCGGAAGCGGCCCGCCTGTACCTCATGCTCGAGCGACTGGTTGGTAGCGGCGACGACGCGCACGTCGACGTGGCGCGCGAGATTCTCGCCGACGCGACGGACCTCACCCTCTTGCAGGACGCGCAGCAGCTTGGCCTGGGCACGCGGCGAGAGTTCCCCCACCTCGTCGAGAAACAACGTGCCCTGGTCGGCGTCTTCGAAGAGGCCGGCGCGCTCGTTCATCGCACCCGTGAAGGCGCCCCGCGCGTGGCCGAACAGTTCCGCCTCGAGGAGGTCGTCAGTCAGCGCGGCACAGTTCAGCGCGTAGAAGCGCCGGGCCCGGCGCGGGCCCCGTGCGTGGATCGCGCGGGCGACGAGCTCCTTTCCGGATCCGCTCTCGCCCTCGATCGCTCGCTAACAGGACAAGGAGGCTCGTGATTAACCTGCCCGCGAATGCCCTCCCGCCTCGGCACCGGGCGAGAACCGGGTGACCCACGTTGGAACACGCCTAAACCCATCCATAAGAGAGGGACGATGCCGCGACGACGAACTCCCCAAACCTCCCTTCCCCGCCGGCTCGATCGCCGCCGCGGAAGGGGCAACGCCACAGATGCGCAACACCGACCCCGCCGTGGGCGTCCCGGCCAAGTCGAGGCGATCGCCAAGCGCCGCGCGCTGGCCCTCGAACTGCGGAAGGCCGGCGGCTCGTACCGCGCAATCGCCCAGCGGCTCGGTGTCGACGTCCACACGGTGCACGGCGATGTCACGGCCGAACTCGCCGACCTCCGGACGACGACCGTCGGCCGCGCGGAGGAGCTGCGCGACCTGGAGCTGCACCGCCTCGACCAGATGACCGCTGGCCTCTGGCCGCCGATCCGAGCGGGGAGCCCGCCCGCGGTGACGGCCGCAGTTCGCGTCAGCGAGCGCCGGGCACGGCTGCTCGGCCTGGATGCACCCGTCGTCACGAAAAATGAACTCACCGGCGCGCTGTCTGTGACCGCGGAGAGGCTCGCCGCCGAGCGGGAACTGTTCGGCAAGTTGGACGTCCACCAGCTGGAGGTCTTGGCCGCGGAGAGCCAGGCCCTGATCGACAAGGCGATGGCGATGGTGAAATCAAACGCCGGGACCGGCGCCGACGCGGCGCCGGAGGACAGCGTGAGCAGCGACGCGCGCGGCCTGACGTACTTCGGCACCGACGTCGCTCGTTCCGGCAACGGGGCGCAGCCAGTCGCGGACGGCGCTCACACGTGCAGAAGCCTGGTGCTAGTGGGCGCCTCGTCGGCGACTGTCGCCTCCGTGACCGACGTCGCGACTGGAGAGACGGCCGACAAGTCGACGCCTCCGGCGGTCACTGACGAAGAGGACGCGGCGCATGCGAACCCCGCGGCGCGAGACACGAATGCCGACGTGGGCCCCAACGAACCTTCGTCGACGCGCCGGCAACGCGGGCGCGTCGTACAGCTGTTGACGCCCGAGAAGTCGAACTAGGGTTGCCTCCGACGCGCTCCGCGGGTCGTGTCCCTTGACACGGAGATGCTGCGCCCAGCAACAGATTCGGGGCTCCGACGTCGTCGCCTTGCTGACAAGGTGATCGCCCGGACGTGAACGTGCTCGCCCGCGGCCAGGCCGTCGTGGGCTACGGCGGCGCCGCCCACTGCTTAACCACCTCTCCCGAGCCCAGAGGCCTTGCGCAGCTCAGCCGTTCCTGGGGTAGTGTATCCCCCGCGCAAGAACACGGTGGGAGCCGCCCAGAGCGGCACCTTCCTGATCCGGGTGAGGAACGATGAGAAGCGTGCGGTGTGGCGTGATCCTGTGTCTGGCCCTTCTCGGATCTGTGTCTGTCCGCGGGCAGACGACGCTCAACCTGTCGCAGGATCTCGTGGCGCTCGGGATCGCCGCGACAAACATGGTCCCGAACCAGCCGTCGGTCGATGCGGGACCACTGTTCGTGGCCGGCGTCAACTACGCGAAGGCGCACGGCATATCGACGGTCGTCGCCGATCCGGGCGCCTACTACTTTCTCAGCGAGGCGCAGCCGTTCGTGTCCGTTTCCCTCAACCAGGTTTCAAACCTCACGATCGATTTCCAGGGCGCCGACCTGTATTTCGCCACCGTCAACTACGGTCTCGTCTTTTCGGCCTGCTCCAACCTGATTGTCGAGAACTTCACCATCGACCGCCTGCAGCCCGGCTACACCCAGCTGCAGGTCACCTCCGTCGACCCGAGTCTCCGGCAGATCAAGTTCACGGTGCAGCCCGGCTGGCAGAGCCCGACGGCGCTCAATGCCCTGCTCAACAATCCCGCCATCGTGTTTGCGAACCCCGCGCAAACCGACGTCTTCGTCTTCCGCAACGGTGGGCTGTGGGACAACTTCACCCCGATGCCGGTGCTGCAACCCTTCAACGATGACCACCTGGTCATTGGACCCAGCAACTTCGTCACGAGCGCGATCCTCGCCTCTATTCACCCTGGCGACATCGCCGTGCTGCGCGTCCGGGTCGGCGTCAGCGCGATCCTTGCCGACTGCACCTCCTGCACGTTCCGCAATATCCGGATTTATTCGGGATTGACTGGCATCGACTTGATGGGACCCTCCTCCTCATCCGTCCTGGAACGCGTCTACGTCATGCCGAGACCAGGCACCGATCGCCTGGTCAGCACGCTGGCCGACGGGATCACGGTGACCCAGCCCGGGCCGAACAACACCGTGCGCCTGTCCCGCGTCATCCGTTCGCTGGACGACGGCATCTCTCCCCACACCTGGGTCTGGGGCTCCGTTCAGAGCGTCGCCTCCGCACGCACGGCCGTCATTACCGCGGCGGGCGTCACCGCGCTTGGGCAGTCGCGGCCATTGCCGGTCGGATCCAGCGTCGCCCTCCAGCGCGCCAGCGACGGTGTGATCCTTGGGAGCGCGGTGGTCACCGCCGAGTCACCGATTACGACCGTCAGCGGCGTCAACCAGATCACGGTCATGTTCGACCGCGATCTGCCCGCCAACGTCACCGGCGCGTACATCTACGCCACCGACCCCTCGTGGCGAGGCGACGGGCTGCGCCTGGAGCGCAACACCGTCCAGCAAGGCTCCGGAAGAGGCATGAGCCTCTGGGGCCTGATAAATACCACGGTGTCTGGTAACTACTTCCGCCGCACGGCCGAGAGTGCCGTTCATCTGAGCCACACCTTTGGCTCCGTGGACTGGCTGACGCCCCCCCTCGTGGGCATCACCCTCGCCAACAATGTGATCGAGGGCACGCCTACTGAATTTGACGGGCAGGCCAATCTGGAATTGGCGGCGATTGAAGTCAACGCCTTTGCCCCCAACTTCTCGATGATGCCCTCCAGTCCGAACCAGAACCTGACCTTCACCGGGAACTTCATCGCGAACGCCGCGCGCTCGGCGTTCTCCATCGGCAACACGACCGGCGCGAACGTCACCAATAACTACCTCCTCCATCCGAATAGCCATCCCCGTCAGGATCGGGCGACCAACCAGAATGCGTCCGATTTTCTGCTGCCGATTGCCATCGAGAACTCGGTCAATGTCTCAACAACCAGCAACCCCGTCGATACCACCTCCGGGCAGGTGTGGGTCACCGACACGCAGTACCGCGAATTAGCCGCGTACCTCCCCGGGAATACGATCCGCCTGAATGCCTACAACCTCGGCGCGCTCGCGAGCCCGACCGCGACGCTCACCGATGCCGACGGCGTCAACCGGCCGATCACCATCCAGAGCACGACTTCGCACGCGCTCGACGTGCAGATTCCGGCCGGCGCCGCGCTCGGCGGCGCCCATGTGACGCTCACGTCGGGCGGGACGCAATACTTCGGCACGTTGTTCATCGACAGTCAGGACAACATTCCCGCCGTCAACGGCTGTGCCTATGAAGTGTCGCCCTCGTCGCTGACGGTGCCGGGGACGGCGACGACCCTGCCGATGCTCGTGGTGACGCAAGCGGGCTGCAGCTACCAGGTGCTGACGTCGGACGCGTTCGTGACGCCGGGGTCAGGAGGCACCGGCACCGGGGTGATCTCGGTGGGATTCGCAGCCAACAACGGCGCCGCTCGCACCGCCACAATTGAGGTCGCGGGCCAACCCTTCACGATCAGCCAGAGCAGCGAGGAAGCCCCGGTCGCCTCGGATCTCAGTCTCGATACGCCGACGGGCGGCGCAGTCTCGACGCCGGTGCTCATTGCGGGCTGGGCGCTGAACCGCCACGCCACGTCGGGCACTGGCGTCGATGCCATCCATCTCTACCTCACGCCGGCCGGAGGGCCCACGACGTTCCTCGGCGTCGCCACCTACGGCGCGGCGCGCGCCGACATCGCTGCCCTCTACGGGTCGCAATTCACGAATAGCGGCTTCACCTTCAGCGTCAGCGGTTTGGCGCCGGGCACCTACACCCTGACCGCCTTCGCGCACAACGCGATGACCAACACCTTCGACGCAAATCGCAGTGTGACGTTCGCCGTGATCCGGCCGGTCACCAGTCCGCACATCGCGATCGATACGCCGACGCCCAACCAGACCGTCACCTCGGCCTTCGAGGTTGGCGGCTGGCTGCTCGACGCCGGGGCACCCACCGGTACGGGGGTCGACGACGTGAAGATCTACGTGCAGCTCCCGGGCGGGCCCGCGCCTGGCGTGTTCATCGGCCACGGCCGCCTCGGCCTGCCGCGCGCTGACGTCGGAGCGATCTACGGCGCGCGGTTCAACAGCGTCGGGTTCCATTTCACCATCACGGGCCTGTCGCCGAGCGTCGGCGACACGCTGTGGGTCATCGGACACGACACCGTCACCAACGCCGACACCATCAGCATGTCGGTCCCCTTCAACGTCGACGCGAAAGCCCTCATGTCGGTCGACGTCCCGTCGGCGGAATCCGTGATCGCGTCCAACACGTTCTTCGTGTCAGGCTGGGCGATCGACCGCGCCATCGAAGCTGGATCGGCGCCCGGCACCGGCGTCGACACCATCGTGCTCTACGCGTTCCACAATCCTGGCAGCGGCGAGCCGGCGATTTTTCTCGGCTACGCCGACTACGGGCATATCCGGCGTGATGATGTGGGAAACTTCTATGCCACCCGCTATTCGATGAGTGGCTACGGCTTCATCGTCAACCGCGCCGCGATGGGGCTGGGGACCGGCGAGTACCAATATCGTCCCGATCGCGCACGGTCCTGTCACCGGGACCTATAACAACCTGGCGATCGTGCGCGTGATCCTGCAGTCCACTCCTCCAATCCCGCCGATGGCCCAGGTCAGCGTGCAGGTCACGCCCAACCCACTCCAGGCGGTCGTCAAGAGTGTGGGTAGCTCCTCGACCGTCTTTCAAATTGCCGCGACGGTCACCTATCGAGAGACCGCGGGCACCTCCGCGCAGATTACGCAAGTCACGGGCACAATCGTGCGACAGCCCTCTGGCGCGACGACGCCGCAATCGACGACCGTCGCCGTCAACGTGCCCGCATCAGGAACAGCGAGCGGCTCGTATACGCAAGAGTTTGAAGTCACTGCTGACGTCGACAGCGTTCTCTTACGATTAACAGTGACCGGCACCGACGCACAGGGACGAGCATTTTCGGTGACAGCGCCTGACGTCACCGTGAGCCCACCTGTCACGCCACCCCCGCCGCCGCCGCCAAACGGTCGACTTGAGTTATGGGGCGGCGCGAACTATACCGTGTTTCTCGGATGCTTTAGCTGCGATCAGTTCGCGAGCGATTCGGTATTCAATCAGTTTGGGAAGTACGGAAGCCGGTTTTCGTCGACAAGTGTGTCGAACCATTTCTCGGCGTTCGGCAGCCAGTTCGACACGAACTCGGCATGTAATCCTTTTGCAACAAATCCGCCGATCATCTTGAACACATCGACGCAGCGCTATACAGAACTCACACTGAATCAACTCCGTCCGTTTGCTGAGCGAGATGCCACCGTCGTCACCCTGCTGAAGTCGGTCATCTGCGAGGTTCCGTGATCCGGCGGCGAGGTGTTGCGGCACGGTGGCCGACGGACAGCTCGTTCACCATCAAGGGCCTCCCGCCGGGCGAGTATTTCTCGCGGCGCCCACACCTGAGAGCGCCGCAGGGAATGATACGGTGCTGCTCGACCAGCTGGCGCCGTTGTCCTTGACAGTCATCCTGCGAGACGGCGAGACGTGATCTGCGGGGTTGGCGGCATCGTGAAAGCGAGCGTTGCTATTAATGTCGACCGGCGAGGTCAACGCCGTGTCGAGTCGGTCGCGGAGCGCGCTAGGAAAGATCGCAAAGGACATCTCGTTTTCGGAGGACACTGAGTGTCGGCAAGCACGATTCACGAGTATGCGTTCAACCAGCAAACCGCCGAGTCAGCCGGAGATCTATTCCCGCCGCAGATTGCGGAAGACTCGTGGATCGCCTATCACGGCACTTCGGCGATCTACGAGCACAGTATCGATTCTGAGGGCATTCAGCCGCGATCTAGCGGTGCCTCAAGTGAACTCGTCGAGTCGGTCAAAGAGCTATATCGAACGATGTGCTGGTGGGGTGAAGATACTGGAGGCTATGGCGTCCTCTATGCCTTCGTCCCCCATTCCCAGTGGCACGATCGACCGGTGTTCCTTGCGGAATCTTCATATCGGGCTCTACTCTACGCAACGTCTGATTTTGCTGGGGGAGAGATCGCGAGGGGCGTCCGCCGAGCGATTGCAGACCTTCAACGGTACGTCGGAGATAGCGAGGTTCGCCAGCGTCACGCGGAATGGCTCGCGAATTACTCAGAGCCGAAGTCCTCATTTTTGTTGCCTTGGCTACAGAACGAAGTGGAGGGACTCAAAGAACGAGCGTCGCACTGCATTGTTCCGAATGCGGAAGGCGTGGTCTACGCCGTGAGGTTCAGCGCCGGTGACCTTCCACATCTCCGTCTGCACAAGAGCGCAGGCCTGATGGCACTGCGTGCAATTCCCCCTTCTCAACTCGTGGCGAAAGTCCGTATTCCGGCCTCGATGTACGGCGTGACATGGTGGAGGACAACCGTCGAACTGCGCAGGCGATGGCACGACGGGGACTCTGGTTCATGGCGGAGGTTGTCACGTCTGTCTTAGCAGAGGTCGGCAAGAACGCGCCGACTGAGGGCCATGAAAATGAGTGACGTGATCCCTCGGGAGGCAGCAATTTCGATTCGCGGGTCCTGGCGGCGGAGAGCCAAGCGCTCCTCGGACAAGGGGATGTGATGGCGAACGCCGTGACGCCCGCCCCCGCGACAGCGCGGTGCGCGCCGGTTGAGCCCAGCGCGAGCAGTGACAGCCACCCCGGCCCACCGCCGGCGCGGTCGACGGTGAAATGTACGCGTGACGCTGCGGTAAACAACAGCCCTCTTGGTCTATCTCCCCCCGGACTTCTGCTGGTCCGGAGGCCGCTCCCGGCCCGTGCCACTGATTCCCGGAGATTCGATGTCGCGTGTCGTTCGCCTGGCGCTGGCCTGCCTTGTTCTCGCGCTCGTGTCCGCTACCGCGGCAAGCGGTCAAACCTTCAAGCTGAGTGTCGTCATCGAGGGCAACACGCCGGGAGTCGTGCGCGCGGTCACGGGGGCGGCCGGCGCTGCGCGCAGGCCGAGTGCGTCTTCTACGTCGATGCCGGCGCGACGGTCCGGCTCGCCGCGGTCGGCAGCCAGCCAGGGCGGTTCTCCCAGGGCACGGGACCGGCCAAGGGCTGCGGCGCGAGCATCTGCAGCTTCGTCATGACCGCCGCCGCCGACGTGATCGCGACGTTCACGTCGGGCGACGGTCCGATCGCGACGCTGACAATCGATTCGGCGGGCGACGGCCAGGGGCTCGTCGTCGTCGACGGCGTCACGTGCGCGGGCGCGCCCTGCGCCGTCGGCTACCTGCAGGGCTCGGCGGCGGCCCACATCGACACGGGCGCGGGAGCCGGTTCGTTGTTCACCGGGTTTTCGGGTTCGAACGCGATCACCTCGGCCTGCGGTGTCGCCTCCCCGGTGTGCAACGTCACGGTGACCGGCAACATGTCGGCGACGGCGTCGTTCATGGCAATCACGTCGTTCACCAGCGCGCCGAC
Source organism: uncultured Acidobacteriota bacterium (assembly GCA_963836665.1). Classification (GTDB taxonomy): domain Bacteria; phylum Acidobacteriota; class Vicinamibacteria; order Vicinamibacterales; family 2-12-FULL-66-21; genus JAICSD01. The sequence continues at coordinate 517,158 of CAWIKL010000001.1, forward strand.
GAGCGCGACCACCCTGGTCGCGGGGCCGTCGCAGCCGTTCACCGTCGTCGGGACCTTCAATGGCGGCAGCCTCCCGGTCACAGGCAAAGGCACGTGGAGGCGGCGCCGTCCATGCCGTTTGCGCGCCAGGCGTTCGGCGCGGCCGCGCTCGGCACACGCATCTATGTCGTCGGCGGCAGTTCGAGCAACGGGCTGATTCCCTATCACAGTGTCGCGGTCTTCGACACGGTGGCGCAGACGTGGAGCAGCGTCGCCGACTACCCCGAGTCGGTCGACGTGCCGTCCGTGGCCGCCAGCGGCGGGTTCCTCTACGGCTTCGGCGGACGGTTCGCCGGCGCCGTCGCCAGCGTCTATCGATACGACCCGGTCTCAAACGCGTGGACGCCGCGAACGCCGATGAAGGCACCGCGCTACGGCGCGGCGGTCGGCGTCGTCAACGGCATCGTCTACGTGGCGGGCGGCCTCGACAGACACGACGCGCCGGTGGCAACCGTCGAGGCCTACAATCCCGCCACTGACACGTGGACGACGAAGGCATCGCTGTCCGCGCCGCGCGGCGTCGCCGGCGGCGCCGTCGTCGACGGCATCTTCTACCTGGTCGGCGGAGCCGAACCGACGACGTTCGTGTCGACGGTCGACTCGGTCCAAATCCGCGAGCAACACGTGGACGGCGAAGGCGCCGCTGCCGGCGCCGATGGACGGACCGGCCGTGGCCGTGGCAGACGGCGTGATCTACGTGATGCGTGGCCAGGCCTCGCGGTCAATCGTCTGCGCCTACAATCCGGTCGCCAACGCGTGGAGCGACAAGGCGCCGATGAAGACCGGGCGCAGCTACGTCGCCGCCGTGTCGGTTGACGGCGTCGTCTACGCGCTCGGCGGTGCGACCGGCGACGATCTGGCCACCGCCGGCAGCGTCGTCGAACGTTACATCGATTCGCTGCGCTGGAAGAGCGACGCGTCTTCCGTTGCGCGGGTCGCGCAGACCGGGCTGGCATCGCCGGTGAGCGTCGGGACGGCCACGCTCACGATGACGGTCGGCACGCAGGCCTGCGCGGGAAACTGCCCGCTGCTCAACGTCATCGTCCCGCCGCCAACGAGCCTGTCGCTCGACGAGCCGACGGCCAACAGCGTCGTCGCGTCAGGCGGCCTGAGAATCTCGGGGTGGGCGATCAACCGCGGCGCGCAGACGACCACCGGCGTCGACGCGGTACATGTCTACGCCGCGCCGGCGAGCGGTGCCGGGGCCCTCTTTCTGGGTGTCGCCAGCTACGGCACCGCACGCTCCGACATCGGCGCGCTCTACGGCCCGCAGTTCACCAACAGCGGGTTCGTGCTGCAGAACGTGTCGCTGGCGCCGGGCAGCTACGTGATCGTCGTCTTCGCACACGACACGCTGACCGGCACGTTCGACGCGACTGCCCGCGCCAACATCACGGTGAGCGGTCCGGTGTCGAACCCGGCGATCGCGGTGGACACGCCGACGGCAGGCCAGACGGTGACCTCGGCCTTCGAGGTCGGCGGCTGGGCCCTCGACGCGGGCGCGCCGAGCGGCACCGGCGTCGACGCGATCACGTTCTACGTGCAGCCGGCCGGCGCACCGGCGCCCGGCATCTTCATCGGCACCGGCAGCTACGGCGCCGCCCGCGGCGACGTCGCCGCACTCTTCGGCGCGCGCTTCACCGCCGTCGGCTTCCATTTCACCATCACCGGCATGTCGCCCGGCACGTTCACCCTCAACGTCGTCGCCCACGACACGCTCGCCGAAGGCGGCTCAATCGTCAAGTCGGTGCCGTTCACCGTCAGCGCCACCGCGCTGATGTCGATGGATGAGCCGAGCGCCGAAGCGACGATTGCGGCCGCGACCTTCACCATCGGGGGCTGGTCGATCAATCGCACGGTCGAGGGTACGACGATGGCCGGGAGCGGCGTCGACGCGGTCCACATCTACGCCTTCCCGAACCCGGGCAGCAGCGAAGCCCCAATCTTCCTCGGTGTGGCGACGCTCGGCGCGTCGCGGCCCGACGTCGGCGGGTTCTACGGTTCGCGCTACGACCTGTCCGGCTACAATCTGACCGTGAACCGCGGCGCGCTCGGGCTGGGGCCCGGCGTCTACAGCATCGGGGTCGTGTCGCACAGCGCGGTCAGCGGCGCGTTCAACAACACCGCCGTCGTGCGCGTCACGCTGCAGTAGTCGTCAGACGAGGAGCCGTTCACGGGACCGACACGTGTCACATCGCGCTTTTACCGCGTGGCTGAAGCGTCGCTGGACTCCGGGGATGTCGCTGGAGAGGCGCCGGTCGACGCCGCCGACTGCCGCTCCCCGTGCGATGACAAGAAGACAAAAGTCCTGCGGCGGGCTGACTTCTCGATCTGGCTGAAGCGCGTTCTGCCTCGATAGGCGCGTCCCTACTCTCGTCGCACGTCCCGCGATGGCCGATCGTCGCGCAACGCGATGAACCGAGTGTGGCGCAGGTGGTTCTCGCCGGTCCACTCCAGGAACTCGATCTGCGCCACGAGCGTTGGCGTCAACCAGCGGCAGTCCTTGATTTTCGCCGCCGTCAGGCCGGCGCCCCACCGCCCGCTCCTCGCCTCCGGCAGGTTCACGAACGGGCAGGTATTGATCTTCCAGTCCCTTGAACTTCTTCATCAGCTGCGCGCGCGTCGCCGGCGTGAACCCGTTTCTCGTCCGCGCCGCATACACCAGCCGACCGCCGTCATCGTCGTACCCGAGAATCAGCGCGTCGACGCCCTTACTGCCGACCGTGTAGCCACCAACGACGAACTCCTGGCCGCGGTTCACCCGCATCTTCTGCCAGGCGCCCAATCGCAGCCCCGGCTCGTACAGGCTGTCGCGCCGCTTCGCGACGAGCCCCTCCAGTCCCTGGGCCTTCACTGAGGCGATCAGGTCCTGAAGGCTTCGCGTCGAGCGGACCCGCATAGCGCACCGGTTCGCCCAGCTTCGGCAGGACGCGCCGCTGAAGGAGGTCGCGACGCGTCTCCAGCGTCTCACCGCGAAGATCCTTCCCCAGGCCAAGAGCATAGAGGTCGAACACAAAGTACAGGGGGGACGCCCCGACGCCTGGTTCTGCAGCACGTTGAACGACGGCTTCCCGTCCGCGTCTACCGCGATGATCTCGCCGTCGATGACCGTCTCGTTGGGCAGCGTCGCGAGCCCCTTTATCACGCCTGGGTACGCAGGCTGAAGTCGTTGTCATTTCTGGAGCGCAGATGCACCGCACCGTTGGCCTTGAACGCCACCGCACGATAGCCGTCGAACTTGAGCTGGTATTCCCAGCGGGAGGCATCGGCGGGCAGCGCGTCGGTCCGCTGCAGCAGCATCGGCTCGATAAATCGCGCCTTGAGAGCATCCGGGCATCGAGGGATCTTATGGAGGGTCGCCGCTTGTAGGCCGGGAGAACCAACGGCGCTGAGCAATTGGGTGCCGCCAGGCGCCGTTGAACACGAACTCGATCAGCGCCGCTCCGGGCGGCGACGCCGCACAGCCCAGCAACTGAGACACGAGTTGTCGCTCTGCGACGGTGAGCGCGAAGTCGGTCGGTTCATCGCTGGCAGCTGCTTTCGGCGGTCCCACCGTGACCGGCAGTCGGCGTCAAGGTTCCACTTGAGACGGCCGAGAACGCCACCACAGGAAAGCGTCCGAACGTCTCCCTACGTTCCGTGACCGTCGAGCCGATCCTCGAATAACACGCAGCGCGCGACACGTGGCATCAGCCCGCAGCCGTCGCGCCGGAACGACATTCGCTAGTGGCCGGCGTCGTCTTGATTTAGGCGTTCATCATCGCTGGGGCGACTCGCCGACGGTTCAGCATCATCAAGCTGCCCTTGTTCCGGAGAAAGGCCGCGCAAGACGAGGGTGACACCCGCGAGTGACGACTCGGCGTGTGAGTCAAGCACCGTTGTGAACTGGCCGGGGAAACTGATGTCAATGAAGCGCCGAGTTGTGGGGGCATTCAAGGAGTGAGCCGAGACATCAAAGACATACCGGCCCGCATTCAGCGCGTTAGGCTGCGCCATCTGACCCGCCGGCGACGTGTCGAGAATAAAAGCGCGTTCCCGCTCGTCGCGGCCCGTCCTTCGGCAATGTGCGGATCGACATGGGCGAGATCGCGTTCGATTGAATATAGTTCGTGAATACGTGACCGACATCGCAATACGCCTGCTCACCAGGGCTGAGATCGCGGTAAATAGTTCCAGGGAGATTGGACCATGTCAGCGGCATCGGCTCCCAGCTGTTGAGCCCTCTCCATACGCCCTGCACCAGATACCACAAGCCGGTGAGAACGACCCGGCAGGCCGCGACCGTCGATTCGCCTCGATTCTGCACGCCAACACGGTAGTAGTTCGCCCGTGCTTTACTAACAGCATCGATAGGGTTTAAGGTCTTGCCCGTCACCGTCACGGGCGTGTTTATCGCGTGCGGTGGGCCGGCGCTAATGGTCACTTCTAACCGTGGGTGCTCGTCGCTCGCGGCGGACTCCGCACGACCAACCGCGGAGTCCGCCGCGACGTGCGCGAGCGCTGTCGCGATCCTGCGGCCGAGGTCGTCGGCGGTCGTGAAGCTATCGGTAACGAAATTTTCACGCAGCCAGGCTTTGAAGTCGTGGAGCCCCTTGACCGCCGCGACTACATCCAGCACCTTCGTCGGATCAGCGAACACGTCGGGCTGCGTCAGACGGTCCTGCTCTTCTATGTCCCAGGTATACTCGTCATCGATGATCCACGCAAACACCCGCTTGCCTGCGCGGTGTGCCGCCTGGACTTCACGACGCGTGATGCTCCCGTGGCCTTTCTCGGGTTCTGACCCATAGCGATGGGCTACGATGCACACGACCAAATCGGACGACGCGGCGCGCTGTTCGCACTCGGCCACCGGCGCGCCGGGTAACGGACCGAAGCGCTCCATTACGACAGACTCATTCTGCAGCCGTAAGAGGGTGTCGTCGGCGATCCGGCGGTAATCGACCAAGTCGGTCGCCGTGGACGACAGGAAGACACGCAGGCCGGGCACGCCGGCATCTTATGCGACCTCGCCGGACTAGGGATCGATCCACCTCGGCAACGGGATGCAGGGCAGGCGCCGGTTCAGCCCGCTGACCCTGGCTTTCGCTCCGCCGTTTCACCCCCGCGCTCGAATCCCAGCAAACGTGATATCCCTTAGAATGTCCCGTCATGCCTGACGAACCTCGACCTGTCAGAGTAGGTGATTTGTTCGGCCTCGGCGGGCCGGTCGAAAAGGTGATGGACGCCTCAGAGGCGTTCCTGAAGACGCTTCTTGGCCCTTTGGTAACCGAAATCGGTCAAGGGCTGGCGGAGGGGTACCGCGCGAAACGCGCGAAGCGCGTTCTCGCTCGCGCCGAGGAGAAGCTAAAGACGGCGGGTATTCAGCCGCAGTTCGTGCCGCTGAAGTATGTAGTGGCAATCGCCCAGCCTTCCTCGTTCGAGGACGACGCAGATTTTCAGGATAAGTGGGCGTCATTGCTCGCACGAGCCGCGGCCGGAGAGGCCGCCGGATCCATGACGCTCACATTCGCAGGGATTCTGCAGCAGCTCGATCCGCGTCAAGCCAAGATGCTCGATTGGATGTACAAGTCCTTTCTATCGCTCCGCGACCCTCTTGAATCGGCGAGCATGATCGATCCGAGGCGGGAGTACGAGAGCAATTGCTTCAAGGTTTCAGAGTTTGTCGGCGACTTTTTCGAGTCGCACGATGCTTGCACTCTTGCGGTCGCTGATCTAGTTCGGCTCGGAGTCTGTCGAAGTCAACTCGACGAAGACGAGTTCTTAGCGGCGCTTGCCGGAAAAGTCGTGATCCCTGCTCGAAAACCGGATGGCATCAATTGCATCGCTCTCACTCAACTTGGAATTGCTTTCATGGCCGCTTGCCATTTCCCTGGTCCTCAAGAAGAACCGGAGCCCATAGAGATCGACATGGAGGAAGATGACGACCAAAGCGCGACGGCAACCGACAATGCTGCCATCGCGCACTTGGTCCGGCAGGGGCGAAGTTCAGTTGAACGAGTCACAGAGGCGCTCGTCAGCTCATCGACATTTCGGGAGTTCCTGAGGGCGATGGTTCATGCCTCTGACGGCGCCGGCTATGGGAAACAGGCCGTCCAGATCTTTTTTCACGACCAAAGGATGCTCGATCAGCTCAACGCCGCGCGCAAAGCTCTAGATGTTTCACCCTTTCCCGAGACTACGACAGAACTCCTCGACAGCTTTCCACACGAAGTCGTTTGAGCAATCCGTAGCGGGGAGTCAGAACCGACTGAATGTGACCCGTGCGATTACTGGTCAGCGCCGGCCCGAAAACAGGGGCGAAAACTAGGCGACCGCCGATGACGGTTCTGACCCTACCCTGGATGTCCGCCGCCAACGCTTGACGGTGGCGACCGACACGCCGAGCCGCACGGCGGCCTGCGCGTGCGACAGGCCTTCGCACTCATCGAGCCGGTGCACAGCACCGCCACGGCGACGCCCGAGCCGCTTGCCTTGTGCACGTGCCCGCGCGAGGCCCGCCATGATGCGCTCCTGGATCCGCGCGCGCTCGAACTCCGCAATCGAGCCCAGGACGCCGGCCACGAGCCTGCCGGCGGCAGTGGACGTGTCGATGCCCTCGCCGAGCGTGACGAAGGCGATGCCGCGTGACTGCCAGTCGTCGAGCAACATCACCAGGTGGCGCAGATTCCGACCGAGGCGATCGAGACGCCAGCAGACGACGGCTTCTACCCGATGGCGCCGCACGTCGGCGACGAGCTGGTCCAGCGCGGGCCGCCGGTCCTTCGCTCCGCTGACCCCGTGGTCGACGTACTCGACGGCGCTCCAACCGCGCGCGTTGACGTATTGGCGTAATTCGATCAGCTGGTTCTCGGCAGTTTGATCGTTCGTGCTCACTCTCGCGTAGAGGCCGACCTTCACGCTCTCCTCCGGCGCGTCGCCGTCTTCGACGCCTTGGCCACGCGGCCGCTCGCCGTCGCCTTGTCCGTCGGGACGCCCTTCTTCTCCAGCCACGCGCGCAAGGCCCGGTCGACCTGGACCGAGAGGGGCACACCATCGCGATCCTTCACGCGCCGCAGGCCCTCCATAATCTCTGGTTCGATGCGGAAGGCGGTCATCTGTTTTGGTGACATCACAGCTATTGTATAGACGTGTCTATACGACGTCAACGGTTGTTGCGCGGAAGCGACGCTCAGCTACCGTTTGATCCAGCCACCGACCCTGTAGGACGAGCACCGAGCAGTCGTGCAGTCATAGCTGAACGTCGGCGTCGGCAGCGTGTTGGGGGTGACGCCGCGTTCGACCCACGCCAACGCGCATCCGCGGACGCAGGTGATGGTGGTCCACCCGCCTGGTGCATCCACCCTGATCTCAAAGTCGGGCTGTGCGGGCTGCGCCCTGCCAGCGGCCCACCCGAGCGAGAGCAACCCGGCGGCGAGTGCGAGTCGAACAGTCATACGCTTCATCGATGCCCTCCAGTCCCGACGAACGGCAACGTGCTCGATGATCCCGCCGGCGGCGCGGCGACGCAAGCGCCCCCCCCGGCGCAGCACACCCTCCTCGGCGGGGGTAGCAAACCTGATCAGCCGGTGCCCCACCCCCCGGTCGACGGGGTCCCATTCATCGGCGATAGATCGCGGCCGACGTCACTCGACTTTGAGCGCGACGAGCGGATCGACGCGGCTGGCACGCCTCGCCGGCAGCCACGCAGCTGCGAGCCCCACCAACACCAGCAGGACGGTTGCGCTCGCGAGCGTGATCGGATCGTGCGGCGTGATGCCGAAGAGCAGGCTCTGGAGCTGACGCGTCAGCGCGAACGCGCCGCCCAGCCCCAGTGCGACACCGACGGCGAGCGGACGCGTCGCCTGCGCCAGGACGAGCCCCTGAAGCCGGCGCGGGTTTGCACCGAGCGCGAGCCGGACACCCATCTCCTGCGTTTGCCCGCTCACCCAGTAGCCGATGACGCCGTAGACGCCGACGGCCGTGAGGCAGCAGGCCAGCACCGCGAACAGCGCGAACAGCGTCGTCTGGAACCGCGTGTCGGCGATCGGTCCCTCCTGCAGCACGCTCTCGATCGTCCGCGGTAGCCGGACCACGATCCGCGGATCCACGCGCTGACCCGCCGTCCGCATCAGCGCCGCGGCCGCAGCCGGATCGCCGTTCGCGCGCGCGACGATCGTCAGCCTCCGATGCTCCGGACCGAAAGGCCGGTAGACCGAGAGCGAGGCGTCGCGCCCGTACCCGAAGCGCGCGTCCTTCACGACGCCGACGACCTGCAGCGGCGGCAGTTTATCGAGTCTCAGCACACGTCCGACGACGGCGCGATCGTCCGGCCAGAAGAATCGCGCCGCCATCTGGTTGACGATCGCGACCGGCATGTCGCCTATCGCCTCGCGCGCCGTGAAGGTGCGCCCTTCGACGAAGGGGGTCTGCATGGCAGCGAAGTAGTCCGGTGTCACTCCCCACAGGCCGCTGCCCGATGGAGCCGCGGCGCCCAGTCCTCGCGGCGGCGCCACGCCGCCGATCGGAAGGATGTCGATGGCCCCGGCTAGTGCGACGCCCGGCACACGACGGATCTGATCGAGCAGCGTCATCCAGTAGTCGTAGCGCTGTGCGGCAGTGGGATAGCGCGCCACCGGCGGGACGACCGACATCGTCAGGGTGCGCGACGGCTCGTAGCCGAGGTCGACTGTCTGCGCGCGGACGAGGCTGTTGGCCATCAGCGCCGCGCCGCAGAGCAGCACCAGCCCCGAGTGCGACTTCCGCGGTAACGAGTGCTGCCCCGGCCAATCGCGCGCTCGGGGCCGACCGCCGCAGCCGCCCGCGCAACCCACCGTCGAGATCCGGCTTCGACACGCGCAGCGCGGGCAGCACGCCGAACACCGCGCCGCAGACGAGCGCTGACGCGATCGCGAAGGCGAGTGCGCGCGCGTCCAGATTGTCGGGCAGCAGGTGGAACAAGCCCTGCGGCACGCGGGCGGCAAGCAGCCTGAAGATCCACGAGGCGAGCAACGAATCCGCTGACCGCCCCGAGCACCGGCGATCAGCTCGCTCTCGATGAGAAGCTGGCCAACGAGGCGCCCGCGGCTCGCGCCGATCGCGGCACGGATGCCCATCTCCTGCCGCCGCGCGACGCCGCGCGCCATCAACAGGCTCGCGAGATTCGTGAACGCGATCAGGGTCACGAACGCCGACGCGCCGATGAGCCGCCACAGCCGCGGGTGCAGCAGCTCGAACAGGCCGGTCCTGCAGGCCCGCGACGCGTAATGCGCGATCGGCGCCAAGGGTAGGAAACGCGGTCCGCATGCGAGCCATCAGCAGGTCGGTTTCGGCCTGTGCAACCCTGACGCTGACCCCCGGCTTCAGACGCGCGATCGGAGCCCATGTGCCGGCCCTCGGATTGCCGACCTCCGAAGAATCGGGCGGCTCGGGGACCAGGAGAATCGCCGCTGGTCGACACGCCCGACTCGGGCGGCAGGAGGAAGTCCACAGGGAGCACACCGACGATCTGAATCGTCCGCTCGTTGAACGCGATCGTGCGGCCGACTGCGGTCGGATCGCCGCCGAACCGCCGTCGCCACGCCTCGTAGGTCAGCATCGCCGGCCGTGGCTCGATGCGCTCGTCGCCCGGCGCGACCGGCCTGCCGAGCGCTGCGCCCAAGCCGAGTACAGGTCAGAAAGTTCGACGTCATCGTCGTGCTGCCGATCGCGTCGGTTCCGTCGGTGCCCAACCAGGTATAGTTCGGCCCCGTCTCGATTAGCGCGAGGCCGGCCAGTGCCGAATGGTGCGCGGCGATCTCCTCGACGTCCACGCGAGCGAGCCGCCCGAAAGCCTCCCCGGTCTTCTGGTTGTAGGGCTGAATCAGCACAAGCTGGGCCGAATCGCGGTAAGGAAGGGACGGAAGAGCATGCCGTCGGCGAGCGTGAAGATTGCGGTGTTGACGCCGATGCCGAGCGCGAGCGTGAGGACGGCGACGGCCGCAAAGCGGCGATCGCGTCGCAGCAGTCGGAACGCGTAGCGGACGTCGCGCGCGAAGGTGTCGAACGCGGTCTCCCATCCCACGTCGCGGACCCAGTCCTTCACCGCCGCCAGGCTGCCAATCTCGCGCTGTACGGCGCGCCGCGCCTCGGATGGCGCCGCGCCCGCTGCGATCTTCGCGTCGATCGCGGCTTCGATGAAGGCGCGCAGCTCGTCGTCGAGGTCTTCCTCCGCGGATCGACGCCGCAAGAGCGCGCGAAGGCCGCCGGCCAGCCGGCTGAGGCGCCGCATCAGATCTCCTCCGGCCTGGCGCCCGAGGATCCGGTCGATCGCCCGCGACTGCTGCCGCCACGATTCGGTCTGTGCCTCAAGGGCGCGGCGGCCGCGCGCGGTCAGGGCGTAGTACTTGCCGCGGCGGTTGTTTTCGGTCTCGCGCCACTCCGCGCTCACCAGGCCGTCGCGCTCAAGCCGGCGAAATGCGGGGAAGAGCGAGCCGGCATTGACCTGGAACACGCCGCGGCTGATCTGCGTCAACCGGACGCCAATGCCGAAGGCGTGCATCGGCTCCAGCGCCACCGTCTTGAGGATCAGCATGTCGAGCGTGCCGGGCAACCAGCGGGTTCGGAATCTCGGCTGTCATGCATCCTCTCAAGTAGATAAACTAGAGAAGCACGGTAGCACAACGCCAAGGCCGCGATAAAGCTGAACGTGGAATCGCCATCCCCTGGCGCGGACTAGGCCATCCTCGTGGCAGACACAAGCCCCGATACCATTGTGGCGATGTCAAGGTTGACCAGGCGCGCTAGAATGCGCCGCTGGCTGATTCGAAACCGGTCTTCTGCACTGAGGATGAATGGTCAAGAAGAGCGTCCCTCCGTCAATCAACGAACTGGCATTCGAGTGTCCTCACTGCGGTGCATTCACTACTCACACTTGGTTTGATCTTTTCGCCCACGCCACAAGCGGCGATCCGGCAGTACCCACGTCCCCGATCCCGACGCACCCCATGCGATCGACGCAATGCCGGATCTCCCAGACGATCTGAAACGACGGTTCAGGGAGCAGTTTACGAAGCTCCTGCGCGGACTCGTAGTCATCGACGCGCGGTCGTCCTCAATGTACGCGCGGGACGACGTCGGAAATTTGCATCTGAGTGAGTGTTTTGCGTGCCACGAGATCGAGTGTGTGGTTGAAGGATTACGTGCTCTTTCCGACGACCTCAACCGCTCCGCCGTCGAATCCGGACTTGCCCACCGCAGTCGCGGACGACTACAGAGAGGCGGGCACCATCTTGGGCCTATCGCCGAGAGGTGCAGCCGCACTGCTGCGCTTGGCCATCCAGAAACTTTGTGTCGAACTTGGCGAGAAGGGCAAGAACATCGACGACGATATCGCCCGCTTGGTAAGGAAGGGCCTGTCGCCGCTCGTTCAACAAGCGCTGGACGCTGTCAGAGTGATCGGCAACGAAGCCGTCCATCCGGGCACTTTAGATCTCAAGGACGACACGGAGACTGCCTCGAAGCTCTTCGATCTAGTCAACATCATCACGGAGCAGATGATCACCACTCCGAAGCACGTCGCTGAACTCTACGCGAAACTTCCGCAACACAAGCGCGATGCGATTGAAAAGCGAGACGGAAAGCCAACAGCCTGACGGTGCCGTTGTTGACCGAAGACTCGGGGCAGAGCTTGCGGGCGGTTTAGGAGATTCCATATGGCGAAAAAGCAGGTCGTTGCCGATTTAATCGTGAGACGCGAATGGTGGAACACGGCCATCAGCCTCGTCTCGAAGGCGGCGCCAGCGATGAGTGAGCACATGCGCGTTAGAGGTGCAATTGTCATCGAGGATTTTCAGGGCATCTGGCTCGGTGATGTCCCCTCGACTCTAATTCACACCAAGGACGCCGCACGTAAGGTGGTGATGAGGTTCCTGATTCCGTGGAACCAAATCGTCGCCATCGGCATCATCGATCATCCCGCCATGAAGCCGGGTTTCGCGGCTGAGGCACCATCCAACGACCCTCACGCGGCCCGCCGCGCAGAACCGACCAACGTGTAAGAGTCTCCCACTCCCGCTCAGCAGCCGAACCCGCGACGATCAACGAAGTTCGGCGGTGACGGCGAAGCGTTTCCCGCCCCATTGTTCGGCTTGGGGGACGTTGACCGATTCTCCTGCGGAGATTGCGAACGTAGCGATGGGAGTCTCGGTGTTTCCGGCGGGGGCTCTGTCGTCCTTGAGCACGGCGTAAACAACGACGCGGGCTTTCAGTCCTTCCTTCCACGCCCTGATACTGAACCGCAGCGCCGCAGGATCCCCTACTCCAACGCCGGCAGAGTTCCCACCGACGTAAATCTCCGTGTTCTTAACGTCTACTGAGGCTTTCCCGCCCGAATCAATTCCCTGAATCGTGACCCACATATCCGACCGCTGGGTTTGCACCGCCCTAGCTGGTAGAACACCGATGAGCGCGAGAGTGACGACGGCAAAGTAACGCATCGCAAACCTCCACTGATTACTTCGGGGCGGTCCCGCCAATCGGTTGAAGTGCTAGACGCCGCAACGGCCGTCATCGGCCGGTTGACTGGTTGCGATAATCGCATGGGTCCCGTGGAGACACAAGCGGCCGATCAGGCCGCAATTCCTGAGAAAGCGCTGGACTGCACTCTGTCGCGAATAGCCCTGGGGACGCCATCACTGGGCGATGGGACGATGACCGCGCGTCGTCGGCCGCGTCGGTCCAGTGATACAGGAGCGTTTGGAACGATCCCGCCGGCGGCGCGGCGATGCAAGCGAGTCCCCCGGGTCCTGGCACACCCCACCAGCCAGGCGGGGCAGAACTCCTGATCAGGCCGGCACCCGGCCCCCGTCTCGCGGGGTGCCATTGATCGCCGGACAGTCGGGTTCTGCGCGGCCGCGTCCGCCAAGACTTGTGGCTCTCTACTGCGTTCCCGCGTCCCCGGCAGTGTGGTGTTGGACAGTCGTGGTGACGCCGAGTTGTGGAAGCATGTGGTTGCGTCGTCGGCCGTCAGGGGATCGTCAGCGGCGCGAGCCGCGAGCAACAGGAAGATCGAACGCGCCACGGCACTGCCCTCCGCGAGCAGTCTCCGCAGGGATGGGAAATCGGCGGCTGGCCGGGCAGAGACTCGGCCGTGAGGGCAAGGTCATGACTCCTGCCCCGCCGCCGGCCGCTATTGTAGGGGGAAACGTTGACTTGCTACCACTGACCGACTACAAACGGTCCCGCATGTCACCCGACCCGCTCGATCTGATTTCCTCCGGTGTGAAGAAGACGATCAACCGACACGGCTACGCATTTCAGCAGGCCGTGCTTCGATCCTGTGATTCATTGATCCGCGAGGGGCCAGGGGCCGCATGGAACATCGTCTCGGCCGAACTGCCAGCAAGCTTAAACGGGAAAGAGATTCATATCGACATAGCGCTACAGCGCTTCCGTCCGGACGCTTCACCGGCGTTCATCGCAGCGGAGTGCAAGCGGGTTGACCCAAAGCGAGGCCACTGGTGTTTTGCCCGCAGCCGGTATGGTCACGGCTTTGGAACGGCGCGTCCAATAGTGTCCGTCTTCCGGCCGGACAACACGAATAGGGTATTTGAATCGCCGTGGGCTCTAGCCACGGAATCGGAACCGTACCATCTCGGTTTCGACCTGCCCCGCCGTGACCGCGACCACACCGAGGCTACTGGCGCAGACGCCGCCGGCGGTGCGACGACGGCGGACGCAAAGCAGGACGGTCAGAACGCGTCTAGAGTTGCCTTGGATGAGGCGATAGCGCAGGCGTTCCGAAGTGCTGGAGCGCTGGCGCTTATGCTCAAGGAGATGATTGCGCGAGACGCTCCAACGATGGTGTTCCCAGTCATCTTTACGACCGCGCAGCTTTTCGTGACTGACACCGACATTAGCGAGGCGTCTCTCAAGACCGGAGACGTTCCGCGGGTGGAGGTTCGCGAGGTAAAGTGGCTGTGGTATCAGACCAACCTAAACGCGAGCCAACGACCACCGTTCCCAATCGATTCACCGTTTGCGGAGATGGGGGGCTTGGGTAGGTCCATTCCAATTCGTCACACGCGCGCAACCGCCATCGTGCACGCCGACACAGGCATTCGAGAGTTTCTACTAGCTTCCGCTGAGGTACGAGCCGTCGCGTTTGAAGTTCGATCCCGAGCCGCGCGACGGCTAGCCGTTCGCGCCGCCCTCGGCGTGGCTTAGGCCGCAATGCCTGAGAATTTCGTCGTGCAACCTTTGTCGAATCCCGCTGAGCGTTCCTACCCGCGCTAAATCTCAGGCGGTGCGACGAAGCCGGGAGACTGTTCTGGTGACGAGGAGCGGCCAACGGCGTTAAGATCGGCGCCGCCAGACAATCCGCGGGAGTCGTTCGTCAGAACCACTCAGAAAGGAGCAGTTCGATGCGGATCACATATTCGGCGTTGCTGACTCTGCTGCTAGCCAACGCGGTTCCGTCCCTCGTCGCCGCGCAAGACCTCAGTCCAAACTGGCCGATGCCTCCCTACGACCAGCACCTCGATCACGTGGTCCCTATTGCCACCGTCGCGCGCGTGGGAGGCCGCCTCGCTTTGGCCAACCCGCGCACTGTGCAGGACGCGCAGGCCGAGCCGTTCGTTCTTGGCGCGGCGACCCTGGACCTTACCAACCCCTCGCGCGCCACGGTCACATTAACGGTCACAAACACGACGGACAGAGCGATTCCGTGGAACGACCTGATGTTCGAGGAGGTCCGGATTTGTGGAGTATCCGGCCAGACACACGGTTACCCGACGGTCGGTGGCCGCGGAGGTCACCCTTCGGAAGGTGAAGTGCCACCGGGCGCGAAAGATCAGCGTCCTGATTCCCGTCGCACCCAACTGCGCGAAGGAATGGGACACCGAAGGCATCCTTGTCTTTGTTGGCAAACCCGCTCCACGGCTGTCGACCCCGCCGTCGGACCCGGCTTGGGACGACGTGTGGCGGCTGAACAAAGTCGTCTACGACCAAGTGTTCGAGAAGCTGCGCACTCAGGCGCCACAACAGTGAACCCGCGCGGCGCAACGGTCGCGGGCACGGCGCGCCGCGTGATGGTGCACCCTCACCAGCCTCATGCCGCACGACGGTCGGATCTCCAAGTCCCTCGGAAATCTCGTGTGTAACAATCGCGAATCCCCCTGGGGACGCCATCGCTGGGCGATGGGACGATGACCGCGCGTCGTCAGCCGCGTCGGTCCAGTGATACAGGAGCGCGTGGAGCGATCCCGCCGGCGGCGCGGCGATGCAACCTAGTAAACGCCCGGCCTGGCACCTCCCCCAGCCGGCGGGGTAGCAAACCTGATCAGCCGGCGCCCGCCCCCCGTCTCGCGGGGTCCCGTCGATCACCGAGCCAGGCCTTTCTCTGAGGCAGGCCGGCCCGGTAAAGACCTGGTGGATACGCGACCCTCGGGAACACGAGCAGCCGACCGGCGCGCCTATTTTTCCTGGATTTGCCAACACGGCTGACGCCACTGAACACGCTGGGGGCGCCTCGCGGCCGCCTGATTCTAGTAGCGCCGCGCGCCTGGGCGGGAAAGAGCGGGGAGCGGACCCCACGTCCGTCCACCCTGCGCCCCTGCAGGAGTTCGTGCTCGGCGTCAGCGTGGCCGCGACGGTCTCGAACGGACTACTGGCCTGACTCGATGTCCGGTCGATCCGCGGGTGTCGTCCACCCTTGTCGGTCAGTGCGACGCGCCACGACTCCTGCACGCGGATCAAATCGTCCTGTGTGCAGACGACCTGCGACTGCACCAACTCACCAACGATCAGCAACCGCAGCTCGAAGCCGAACTCGTGCAGCCAGACTTCGCACGTGGCGGTCTTGCGACCCTTCGTCAGCGTCCAGGCAGGCGAGAGACGCTCGGGTTGGGTGAAGTGTTCGCGGCGCGGAATGAGCGGCGGCACGCGGCGCATGGTGCGCGATCGGACGCTGTACGGTCAAACCCGTATACTGCCCGGCGATGGCGAAGAACAAAGGGATCTGTGCGATCTGTGGAAAGGGCGGCAAACTGACGTTTGAGCACGTTCCGCCAAAGGCCGCGGGCAATGAACCGGACGTCACGATCTACGGCATTGAGGAATGGCTTGCGCGCGATGTCGCGTCGGGCGAACTGCCTGGTGGGTACGTCGAGCCGAGAGGAACGGGGGCGATCAGTATCTGCAAGTCGTGTAACCAGTACTCGGGGACGTGGTATGTCCCTGAGTTCGCGCGGTTTGTCCACACGGGTGTGCTGGTGCTTCGTCAGCTCTCACACGCGGCCGTCGAGGAGGCGGATCGAAGCCTCGAACCGCAGGCGCTTGAGTTTGAGATCAAGGGGATGCGCGCGCTGCCGGTTGCCAAACAGATCGTCGGCTCGCTGCTCGCGATCAATGCGCCTGAGTTCGGCCAGGCGAACCCCGATCTCGTCACGTTCGTGCTGGATCGCCACGTCCGAGGACTGCCAGAGGGATATCGGCTGTATCTGTCCCTGTTTGCTGGGCCGATAGCGCGGTTCGCGGGCCGCGCCGTCGAGTTGAACGTGATCACTGGGAACCCGGTCTTCTTGACGGAACTCGCATATCCGCCCTTCGCTTATCAGCTCACGATTGACTCGGAGCCCTCGCACCCGATCGGCGAGATCACGGAGTGGACCTCGCGCTCGTTCGATGAGCCGCGGGACGAGCGCCTGCTGTTCACGCTCGCCTTTGGGCACACGGCATTTCCCGGTGACTACAGATCGAAGGCGAAGATCGACGCTGAGGCAGCCATAAACGGCGGCCTGCGTAAGGACAGCCGGAAGGCCTAGCAGTCGACGTACCCGCTCGACGCCGGTCTGCTTGGCAAAATGAATGGGGCGACGTTGCGCGACACGCGCGCGCTTCGACCCGGTGCCGATCTGGTCGGGCTGTGACGGTGTAGCGGGGGAATTAGTCCGCTGTTTCGTCCGGTGCCGGGAAGAGGTCCTGGTTAACGATCTCCCGCGCCTGGTCCAGGTTCATCTTCTTGTTCAGCACGAGGTCCCGCTCCTGCGCCACCGCTCGCGCCATCAGCGCGTCCACCTCCGGGTCGGTCAGACCCGGATTGGCCTTCTTCACCGCCTGCCACATGCCCGCTCGGAATGGTGACATCTGATTTCCCCAGCGTCCAGTATAGGCCCGAGCTCTCGGCTTCGGGCGGTCGGTCGCCGCCTCGGCGGCCGCCTACGCCTCGTTCATCTCCCAGAGAGATCTTCGGGTGCACGGCGTCCCAGGCCTCGCGTGCCGGTGCAGGCGGCGCCGGCGGTGGCACATGCGACACGGGCCTGGTCAAGGACGGCGACGAGCGTGGAAACACACCTCTCATCACGAGGACTGGAGACGGATTTGCTCGCCCGAAAGGCCGCGAATTCCCGCATTCGAAGCTGCCTCGCGTTTCTGCGATCCCGTACCCGAGCCGGTATACTTCGCCGGGCACACCCACATGGCTGACACCAACCTCTCCTCCTTCATCTGGTCCGTCGCCGATCTGCTGCGCGGCGACTACAAGCAGTCCGAATACGGCAAGGTCATCCTGCCGTTCACCGTGCTGCGGCGCCTCGACTGCGTGCTGGAGCCGACCAAGGCCGCCGTGCTGGCCGAGACTGGCCAAGCGGAAGAAGGCCGGGCTGAACCCCGAGCCGTTCCTGCTCCGCAAGTCCGGCCAGCTCTTCTACAACACGTCGCCGCTGGACATGAAGAAGCTGATGGGCGACCAGGACCACATCAGGGAGAACCTGTTCGCCTACATGCAGGCGTTCTCGCCCGCCGTGCGCGACATCTTCGAGAGCTTCGACTTCCACACCCAGATCGACCGCCTGCGCCAAGGCCGGGCTGCTCTATCTGGTCACCGAGAAGTTCGCCAACATCGACCTGCACCCCGAACGTCGTCAGCAACGCCCAGATGGGCGCCGTCTTCGAGGAGCTGATCCGCAAGTTCGCCGAACTGTCCAACGAGACCGCCGGGGAGCACTTCACGCCGCGCGAAGTCATCCGGCTGATGGTCAACCTGATCTTCATCGAGGACGACGAGGCGCTGACCAAGCCCGGCGTCGTCCGCTCGCATCTACGATCCCACGGCCGGCACCGGCGGCATGCTGTCGCGTCGCCGGCGAGCATCTGGCCGAGCATGAACCCGGACGCCCGGCTCGTCATGTACGGGCAGGAGCTGAACCCCGAGTCCTACGCCATCTGCAAGGCCGACATGCTCATCAAGGGGCAGGACATCGCCAACATCATCTTCGGCAACACGCTGTCCGACGACGGCCTACCCGGGCAAGCACTTCGACTACATGCTCTCCAATCCGCCGTTCGGCGTGGAGTGGAAGAAGATCGAGAAGGAGGTCCGCAAGGAGGCCGAGCAGCAGGGCTTCAACGGGCGCTTCGGCCCCGGCCTGCCGCGCGTCAGCGACGGCTCGCTGCTGTTCCTGCTGCACCTGATCTCCAAGATGCGGCCCGGCGATCGATGGCGGCAGCCGCTTCGGCATCGTCCTCAACGGCTCGCCGCTGTTCACCGGCGGCGCGGGCTCGGGCGAGAGCGAGATCCGCCGCTACGTGCTGGAGAACGACCTGGTCGAGGCCATCATCGGCCTGCCCACCGACATGTTCTACAACACCGGCATCAGCACCTATGTCTGGATCGTCAGCAACCGCAAGCCGACCGCCCGCAAGGGCAAGGTGCAACTGATCGACGCCAGCGGCTTCTGGCAGAAGATGCGCAAGAGCCTGGGCAGCAAGCGCAAGGAACTGAGCCGACGAGCACATCGACGAGATCACCCGGCTGTTCGGCGAGCTTCAAGGAAGTGCACGCAGCGACGGCGTGCCCGATCAGCCGCATCTTCAGGAACGAGGACTTCGGCTACCGCACCATCACCGTCGAGCGCCCGCTGCGCGACGAGACGGGCAAGATCGTGCTCGGCACCAAGGGCAAGCTGAAGGGCAAGCCCCAGCCCGACGCCGACCTGCGCGACACCGAGAACGTGCCGCTCAGCGAGGACGTCGAGACCTACTTCAAGCGCGAAGTGCTGCCGCACGCGCCGGATGCGTGGATCGACCACGAGAAGACGAAGGTCGGCTACGAGATCCCGTTCAACCGGCACTTCTACGTCTTCAAGCCGCCGCGCGAGCTGGCCGAGATCGACGCCGAATTGAAGGGCGTCACCGACCGGATCCTGACGATGATCGGGGGGCTGTCGAAGTGAGCTTTCCGCGATATCCGAAGTACAAGGACAGCGGCGTCGAATGGCTGGGCGAGGTGCCGGAGCATTGGCGAGTCGATGCGGCTCAAGCGCATCGGTCTATCGACTGCGAGAACGGCATATGGCGCGATGAATCGCAGGTTGACGATGCAGACATCCTGTGTTCGGTCGCAGACTTCGACGCGAACGCCTCGACGGTAGTGCTCGCTGACGCACGATACGGAGCGTCGACACATAGGAACGAAGGAGTCGACTGCTGTCACGAGGCGATCTACTGCATAGCTGAAGTCTGGCAGCGCGAGCACACAATCGGTCGGCCGCGTCGTCCTCTACAACGACGTTGACCAGCCGATGTGCTCAGCTTCGATTGCCCGAGTCCGACCACGTGTCGACATGTGCGCTTCATTCTCGCGTTCATGCACTTCGCCGCTTACGTCGGCAGGACTATTCGAAGTCGATTCAAGCAGATCGTCGGCATTCAGAACCTTGATCACAGCAGTATCTCGATGAACGCGCCGCTTTCCGTCCGCTCTCCGAACAAACCGCGATCGCGACTTTCTCGACCGCGAGACGGCGAAGATCGACGGGCTGGTGGCGGAGCAGCGGCGGTTGATCGAACTGCTGAAAGAGAAACGCCAGGCCGTCATCTCCCACGCCGTCACCAAAGGCCTGAACCCGCACGCTCCCATGAAGCCCTCCGGCATCGAATGGCTCGGCGAGTGCCGGCGCATTGGGAGTTGAAGCGCCTTGAAGTACGTCGGTTTCGCTTGAGAGCGGTCGGAACTCCGACGTATCAGGCAGACCTCGCGGTACTGGGATGTGGACGTCCCATGTGCGTTCAGCCGAGGACATCACGAGAGCAGATGGATCTTGCAGATCTCGGAAGATCACATCGACGGAACGAGCGCTTCAGCAGAAGGCGTGGCCTCGCTCGTGGCAGTCGGCAGCGTGCGTCGTTGTGCAGTTCGTGGCATGATCCTGTCGCATACGTTACCTGTGACCAAAACGCTGGTTCCATGGCGGTCGATCGAGATTTGAAGGCCGCACTCCTTGCGTGCGTTTGATCGCTAGTTTCTCGCTTCGATGTCTGAGAGCGGCGTCCGTCGAGATCTGTCTCGCGTGGATGACGGCCGGTCACGCGAACCAAGATCCTGCGGATCACCGCTGAATGTCGATGATGGTTCCCATTCCGCCGTTCAGAGGAACAGATGCAGATCGTCGAGCGTTCTTGAAGTACGAAACTCGCCGAATTGGACGCAGCTGACACGCGAAGCCCAGCGCGCCATCGACCTGCTCCAAGAACGCCGCACCGCCCTGATCTCCGCCGCCGTCACCGGCAAGATCGACGTGCGCGGATTCGTGTCGAAGCGGAGGCCGCATGAGCCTGCACAAGGAGATCAACTTCGAGGACGAAATCTGCGAGCACCTCGCCGCCCATGGCTGGCTCTATGCCGAGGCGACGCGGCGAAGTACGACCGCGCGCGCGCCCTGTTCCCCGAGGATGTGCTGGCCTGGGTGCAGGCGACCCAGCCGAAAGCCTGGGAAGCGCTCGCCAAGAACCACGGCGCACGCGCCAGCGAGACGCTGCTCGACCGCCTGCGCGACTCAGCTCGACCAGCGCGGCACGCTGGATGTGCTGCGCCACGGCATCGAGATGCTCGGCCTGCGCGAGAAGCTGACGCTCGCCCAGTTCAAGCCGGCGCTGGCCATCAACCCCGACATCCTCGCCCGCTACGCCGCCAACCGGCTGCGCGTGGTGCGGCAGGTGCGCTATTCGCTGCACAACGAGAACAGCATCGACCTGGTGCTGTTCCTGAACGGCATGCCGGTGGCGACCGTCGAGCTGAAGACCGACTTCACGCAGAGCGTCGGCGACGCGATCGACCAGTATCGCTTCGACCGCACTGCCCCGGCCCAAGGGCCAGGCCGCCGAGCCGCTGCTGTCGTTTCCCGAGCGGGGCGCTGGTGCATTTCGCGGTCAGCAACAGCGAAGTGCACATGACGACGCGGCTGGACGGCCCGGCGACGCGTCTTCCTGCCCTTCAACCAGGGCGACGACGGCGCGGCGGGCAATCCGGTGAACCCGAACGGCGGCCACCGCACGGCGTACCTGTGGGAACAGGTCTGGGAGCGGGAGAGCTGGCTGGAAATCCTGGGCCGCTATCTGGTCGCGCAGAAGGACAAGAAGAAGCAGATCACCAAGATCATCTTCCCGCGCTTCCACCAGCTCGACGCCACGCGCAAGCTGCAGGCCGCGGTGCTGCGCGAGGGGCCGGGCGGCAAGTATCTCGATCCAGCACTCGGCCGGCTCGGGCAAGACCAACTCGATCGCGTGGTCCGCGCACTTCCTGGCCGACCTGCACGACGCGCAGCACAAGAAGCTGTTCGACTCGGTGCTGGTGGTGTCGGACCGCAACGTGATCGACACGCAGTTGCAGGAGGCGATCTTCGACTTCGAGCGCACGACCGGCGTGGTCGCCACGATCAAGGGCGAAGGCGAGCAGCAAGAGCGGCGAACTGGCGGCGGCGCTGTCCGGCGACAAGAAGATCGTGGTCTGCACGATCCAGACGTTTCCCTTCGCGCTCGAAGGCCGTGCGCGAGCTGGCGGCGACGCAGGGCAAGCGGTTCGCGGTGATCGCCGACGAGGCGCACAGCTCGCAGACCGGCGAGGCGGCGGCCAAGCTGAAGGCGGTGCTGTCCGCCGAGGAGCTGCAGGAGCTGGACGACGGCGGCGAAGTCAGCACCGAGGACATCCTGGCGGCGCAGATGGCGGCGCGGGCCGAGCGACAGCGGGCATCACCTACGTCGCGTTCACCGCGACGCCCAAGGCCAAGACGATGGAGCTGTTCGGCACGCCGCCCCGATCCGTCGCGCAAGCCGGCCGGCCGGACAACCTGCCGCGCCCGTTCCACGTCTATTCGATGCGGCAGGCGATCGAGGAGGGATTCATCCTCGACGTGCTGCAGAACTACACGACCTACAAGCTGGCCTTCAAGCTGGCGCACAACGGCAAGGAGATGGACGACAAGGAGGTCGAACGCAGCGCGGCCCTGAAGGGGATCATGGGCTGGGTGCGGCTGCATCCCGTACAACATCTCGCAGAAGGTGCAGATCGTCGTCGAGCACTTCCGCGAGTACGTCGCGCCGCTGCTGGACGGCAAGGCCAAGGCGATGGTGGTCGTCGGCAGCCGGCAAGGAGGCGGTGCGCTGGCAGCTGGCGATCGACAAGTACATCAAGGACCGCGGCTACAGGATCGGCACGCTGGTGGCGTTCTCCGGCGAGGTGAACGACACGGAGTCCGGGCCCGAGCCGTTCACCGAGAACAGCACGACGCTGAACCCGAACCTGCGGGGCCGCGACATCCGCGAAGCGTTCGAGACGCGACGAGTACCAGATCCTGCTGGTGGCGAACAAGTTCCAGACCGGCTTCGATCAGCCGCTGCTGTGCGGCATGTACGTCGACAAGCGGCTGGCGGGCATCCAGGCCGTGCAGACGCTGTCGCGGCTGAACCGCGCCTATCCCGGCAAGGACACGACCTACGTCCTGGACTTCGTGAACGAGCGCCGAGGAGGTGCTGGAGGCGTTCAAGACGTACTACGACGACGGCGGAACTGGCGGACGTCGACCGACCCGAACCTGGTCTACAACCTGCGCGCCAAGCTGGACGCCGCCGGCCACTACGACGATTTCGAGGTGGACCGCGTCGTGGCGGTCGAACTGAAGCCGAACGCCAAGCAGAGCGAACTGGTCGCGGCGCTCGAGCCGGTCGTGGACCGGCTGCATGAAGCGGTACAAGGCGGCGCAGGAGGCGCTGAAGGCCGCGCGCGGCGAAGCAGGACGACAAGGCCGCGATCGAGGCCGCCCAGGACGAGCTGAATGCGCTGCTGCTGTTCAAGTCCGACATGGGCGCGTTCCAGCGGCTCTACACGTTCCTGTCGCAGATCTTCGACTACGGCAACACGGCGATCGAGAAGCGATCGATCTTCTACAAGCGGCTGCTGCCGCTGCTGGAGTTCGGCCGCGAGCGCGAAGGGATCGACCTCTCGAAGGTGGTGCTGACCCACCACACCCTGAAGAACCAGGGCAAGCAGGCCGATGCCGCTGGGCGACGGCGAGACACCCAAGCTGGAGCCGATCACCGAGGCCGGCGGCGGGAGCGTCCAGGAGAAGCAGAAGGCCTCCTGAACGAGATCATCGAGAAGGTGAACGACCTGTTCGAGGGCGAGCTGACCGACCAGGACAAGCTGGTTTACGTCAACAACGTGATCAAGGGCAAGCTGCTGGAGTCCGAGACGCTCAAGCAGCAGGCGGCCAACAACACCAAGGAGCAGTTCGCCAACTCGCCGGACCTCAAGACCGAACTCATGAACGCGATCATCGGCGCGCTGGAGGCGCACACCGCCATGAGCACCCAGGCGCTCAACTCGCCCGACGTGCAGCGCGGGTTGAAGGACATCCTGCTGAACCACGCGGAGCTGTATGAGCGGCTCCGAAAATCAGCCGAGGCACCTGCCGACTGAGGCGGACGGAACAGCGTCCTTGGGACCCAGCGGTCAGGAGTCATCAGCCCTTTGGGGGCTCGCGTCTTCACGTTATACTCGCGCCCTTTCTCAATTTTCCACAAACGGGGGGCGATGGACTTCACATCAGCGTTCAAGAGCGAACTGTTCCGTCCGGTCGTCACGTTATTCATACCGGGAGGCGTCGCTGCTGCTCCATATTTCCTGTTGGCCGGCTACTACTCTCCCACCACTCTGAAGTTCTGGGACGACCACCCTTCGACGACGGTCGCCGTCGTCGTCGCCTGTATCGTGGCGGCGGGACTCGTTCTGAGAACTGGGGTTCGCGGCTCGAAACGCTGTGGGATCGAGTGCTGAATAGAGGCGGTCAGCACCGTGAAACGTGGGAGGCCTATCTCGGTCTGACGTTGAGGGACGAGATCGTCGGACAGCGGTACTTGCGGACCGTCCTGCTACGGATGAAGTTCGAACTGGCGATGGTGCCTGCGCTGGCGGGCGGCGTGGCGGGCCTTCTCTGGCTCAACGCTGTGCAACATTTTTGGCCGTTCCACGAGGCGTGGTTGTGGGGCGGCGGCGTCGCCCTGATCGCGTATTTCGCCTGGGAGTCGTTCGATAGCGCCAGGCTTATGGGTGCAACACGCCTGATCGTCGTGCGAGCAGTGCGCCGAGGCCAGAAACCGACATTCGATTAACGGCCGTGCCAAGAGTGCGGAGAACCGCCGCAAGCGGCGCAATCGTCGACCAGGGCCCTGGTCGATGCGGGCGCAGGGGCGGGTTGCAGGACAGTCGATTAACGGCCGTGCCAAGAGTGCGGAGAACCGCCGCAAGCGGCGCAATCGTCGACCAGGGCCCTGGTCGATGCGGGCGCAGGGGCGGGTTGCAGGACAGTCGATTAACGGCCGTGCCAAGAGTGCGGAGAACCGCCGCAAGCGACGCAATCGTCGACCAGGGCCCTGGTCGATGCGGGCGCAGGGGCGGGTTGCAGGCATCCTGCTGAACCACACGGCGTCTTACGAGCGCCTGCGGCAGTCCGCGACTCCCCTCCGATGCCGGAGTAACCGAAGATCGGCACGTCCAGGGAAAACACGTACTGTTACACCTGGGTTGCGGCCTGCTATCAGAACCGTGATCAGATTTTCCCGGTTCAGCGCCCCGTCTGCAGGGCGACGGGTCGTAGCGGCCGTTGAGCCCGAGCCTTGACCTCTGACTACTGTAACCTGTCCCCACCGGGGAGGCCCCCTTGGTCACTGGTATTTCTCCGGGCGTCTACGCTGCCGCCGTAGACGTTCACGCCTCCACCGACATCGTCAGCGCGGAGCAAACGACGTGACACGAGCATCGAGGCCAGACATGACACCTGACCAGGCACTCCAATAGGTCGGTGCCATCCGCCGCTAAACTTTGCATCAGGAGTGGGGGGTCCAGGGAGCCGCGCAACCCAGGCCGGCAACATGGCGAAGACGGTCCCCCGGCAAGATCGCAAGTTCTATTTGACTTACAACAGCATCGGCGTAATCTAGCGTTATTCGGCCTGTCCGCGGGCCGAAACCCTGGTTGGCGCACACATCGGCTCGTCATCCATGCGGCTAACCGCGGACGCACATCGAAGCCTGCCTCCTCTAAGCCGAGGGCGGCGACTCCACAACATCGCGGCGGTTCCCATCGAGATGCGTACGCGCGTCTGATCCGGTCTGCCGCAGGAGTCGCGGATGGACTACACGCATTTCGGCAGGAACTTGACGTTTTATCGCCGGCTGCAGGATCTTCTCCCAGCTCGACCTGGCGATACGCACTCGCGGCGTCGTCTCCCAGGCGTACGTTTCCCGCGCTGAGCGCGGCGCGCGACAGCTCAACCCTACCTACGTGGCGGCGATGGCCGCCGCGTTGGGAATCGATGTCGAGACGCTGACACGGCCCCCCCGCGTCGTCGCTGCTGCGAAGGACGCGCGCGTGGTCGTGTTGCGCGGAGGTGCCCGATGAGCGGCGCCTCCCGTAAAGGGCTGGTGTCTAACACCCCCACGTTGCTGGCGAAGGCAATCGCCACCGATGGCGGCACGACGATCAGCGCCACGGTGCCGGTGCCCACCGCCTCGCCCATTACAACCATCTGCAACGAGTGCGGCCGAACTCCCGGCGACGAACCGCCCGCCTGGGATGTGCTAAACGACTCGGAATTCGATCTACTCGTCGAACTCGCTGACCTTCGGGCGGAGATCGCGACGCGGGCCGGTCGCATACGCGTCGTCTTGGAACTGTTGGCAGACGTGCGGGACCGCATCCGCCGCCGAGCAGCTGCGAAGCGGGTGCAGAGATGGCCATGATCGCGGCGCTGTCCATCGCGCTGT
This sequence comes from uncultured Acidobacteriota bacterium, assembly GCA_963836665.1. GTDB lineage: Bacteria > Acidobacteriota > Vicinamibacteria > Vicinamibacterales > 2-12-FULL-66-21 > JAICSD01. The sequence goes on from CAWIKL010000001.1 coordinate 543,252, forward strand.
GGTTGCGTGCGCTCGGGCTCAGCGTGATCCCGGTGCCGCGGCCGCGGCCGGGCGTGCCAACCGGCGAGCCCGGCGACGGCAAGGTGCCAATCATCTCGTGGGGAGAATTTCAAGACCGCCTCCCCACGGAGCAGGAACTCCACACATGGTTCGGGGCCGAGCCAATGAACCTGGCGGTCGTCACCGGCGCCGTCTCGAACGTCGTCGTGATCGACGCCGACTCAGAACCGGCGCTGCGGTGGGCAACCGCGCATTTCAACTACACGCCCTGGCAGACGAAGACAAGGAAGGGCTTTCACCTCTGGTATCGGCATCCTGGCGTCCAGGTGCGGAACCGCGTGCGCGTCGAGACGCGCGATGGCCGCGTCGCGATGGACGTACGCGGCGATGGCGGCTATGTCATCGCACCGGGCTCGCTGCACGCAAGCGGCATCTACTACACCTTCGCGGGCGACTGGACCCGAGAGGATGTACCACGGTTCTGGCCCGGCTGGCTGCAGCGACCGACCCGCCCGCCCATCATGCGCCCGCCGGCACCGTGGCCGACCGGGGATGTCGTTGAGCGGGCGCGGAAGTACCTGGCCGCGATTCCTCCGCCTACGATCGGCGCCGGCAGCGACGTCCAGACGTTCTCCGTCGCCTGCAAGCTCGCGCGCGGCTTTGACCTGTCGGCACAGGACGTCGAGGCGCTGCTGTGGCAGTGGGCCGGCGACCGACCGGACTGGACGCCCGACTGGATCGCGGAAAAGGTCGCGCACGCAATGCGGTACGGCTCAGAGCCGATCGGCGGGTTGCGATGAGCCTGATCGACGCGTGGGAGGACTTCGATCCGACGCTCTGCGACACCTGTGGTCACGAGAGCTGCGAGGACCATCTGCCGCCGGCGCCCGACGTCGCCAGCTTGACGCCGCGGCTGACGTTTTCGCGTGCCGCCGACCTGATCAGCGCACCGCCGCCGGTCGAAATCATTGAAGGCGTGGCTTGGGCGGACTGTCTTTCCGTGCTGGTGAGCGAGTCCGGCGCTGGCAAGACGTTCATGCTGCTCGACCTCGCCGCCGCAGTGAGCAGCGGCGTCGCGTGGCATGGCCGCTACGTGCAGCAGGGGTCGGTGGCATATCTCTCGTATGAAGGCGACGCACTCGGTGTGCGCCTGCAGGCGATCCGCGATGTGACCGGCCATCGGCTCGACCACGTCTACGGGACGCGCGCGCAGGACCCGCTGTCCCCGCGAATCGACCGGGACGGCGAAGTGCCTTCCCTCGGCGAACTGGCCGCGACGGCGGCCCTCCAGGCCCTCTCGGTCACCCTCCGCGCCACCGGCCGACCGCCAGTTTCCCTCCTCATGATTGACACGGTGCGCGCGTCCCTGACCGGCTCCGAGGACAGCTCCGAACACGTCTCGGCCTACCTGCGCGTCGTGCGCCGCATGTTGACATCCGTGCCCGGTGCCGCGGCGATCCTGGCGCACCATGCGGGCTGGCAGGACGGCGACACCCAGCGCAAGCGCGAGCGCGGTTCAAGCGCGTGGCGCGGGAACTGCGACGCGACGTTCTATCTCGAAGTCGGCGCGTCCCGTTCCGAGAGCGGCGAGACCGAGTTGACACTACGGACGCTGAAGGTGCGCGACGACGAACGACCGGCGCCACTCCGGCTTGTGCGCCGGGTCGTCGAGGTGCCCGGACAAATGAACCGACGTGGCGATCCGATCACGTCGTGCGTCATCGAGCGGGACCGTCGCACGCGTGAGGATCGGGAAGCCGAACGGGTCGCCGCTGTCGATGCGAGCCAGCGGGAGCTTGACCTATTGGTCCTCCGGGCCATGCGCGACTACCCTGCCGCGACCAGCATCTCCAGTCTGCGTCCCTACGTCAGCCAGCAGATGGAGGCGGTCAGGGGGGCCGTGGCGCGCATCCTCTGCACCCAACTCGCCGTGGCAGGCAAGCGCGGCCAACCCTTCGCGCTCACCGCCGCCGGCCTCGCCGCTCTAAAGGAAGTCGGATCATGAGCGTTACCGAGCGTTACCCAACGTTACCGGGAAGCGTTTCCCAGAACGTTACCCGTTACCCCCCTTTAGGGGGTAACGGTAACGGAACGGTTCCGTGCCACCTCTCGCGGAGAGCTGCGTTACCGGGATCCGGACCTCTTGGCGATGCAGCTGGCCGCCGAGACGATCGCGGCGCGCGCGGGTGCAGCCAGCTGGCGGCCCTCCGCCTTCACCCTCACCCCGCCGGTCCGCAAGCGCAGACCTGGGAACTCAAGCTGGCGCAGACCTGGTGAATAACCGGGTGAACTGAAGGTGGCGCAGACCTGCTGAATAAACCTGGTGAAACGAAGCTGCTCTGAGATGACGCACCTCCCCACTGACGAGACCTTCGACCTGCTGCTGGCGGTACTTCGTCGGTCCCGAGCGGAAGTTGCTCGCCGGGATTCGCGGACGCAGCCGAGAGCGCAGAACGCGCCATGCGGTCACGATCCAGGTGGCGCCGCGAGAGCTAGACCAATCGCCGAGCGCCATCCAGACGCGAACTAGCCTCCTGAAAGAGTTCATCGGCCGCGCTGTCGTTCCCGCATTGCTTGAGCGTCTGCTGAAGTCGCAAGGCCGCGCCGATGTCACGCCGGTGCAGCGTGTAAAATGCGAGCCGTCTGCATGAGGAAGCCTGTCGTTCGTTCATACGCTCGATATTCGTCGGATCTGCAAAGAGCCACCAGCATCGAGGATCAGCTGCGTGTGACTCGGGAAGGCGCCAAGAAACGAGGTTGGACGCTGGACGAGTCGCTGATCTACAGCGACGAGAGCGCCAGCGGGTCTAGCATCGAGGGACGACCTGGCCTGCAGGCCCTACTCGCCGATGCCGCCCGTCAGCCGCGTCCGTTTGACGTATTGTTGGTCGATGACAGCTCGCGCGTGTCACGCGACACCGCGGACGCGATCCGGCTATTGCAAATACTCCGATTCTTGGGCGTACGCGTAATCTACATTTCACAGAACATCGACTCCGACGACGAACAAGCTGAAACACTGGTGGCTGTCCACGGGATAGTGGACTCGCTGTACCTGCGCGAGATGGCGAAAAAAATCAAGCGCGGGCTCGAAGGCCAACAGACGCGAGGATTCGCCACGGGTGGTCGCACTTATGGCTATCGAACAGTCGCCGTCCGTGACCCGTCCGGTCGGAAGACATCAGGCGGAGCGCCCGCCACACTGGGGTATCGCATCGAAGTCGACCCCGCGGAGGCCGATGTCATCCGTCACATTGGCGAATTGTACGCGGCCGGCGATGGATACGCGTCTATCGTGGCGAAGTTGAACCGCAAGGGCTACCCCGGTCCCCGCGGTGCCCGCTGGAGATACGGCGCGGTGCAGCACATCCTCTCAAACGAACGTTACCTCGGTCGTCAGATTTGGGGGCAACGAACATTTGAGCGCCGACCCGGCAGCAGCCGGAAGGTAGCGCGCCGACGCCCTCGCAATCAGTGGCGCGTTGAAGATCGGCCTCAATTGCGGATTATTTCCGACGAATTATGGCACCGGATCCAAACCCGCCGCATCGAGGTGCAGGAGGCATTCGGACTGAAGGGCGGTCGCACACTGGTGCGCGGCAAGAACGCCACCGTCTACTCGAAGTACCTGTTCTCGGGGTTGCTGAAGTGCGGCGTCTGCGGCGGTGCGGTGACAATAGTAAGCAATGGGACCGGAGGCCCCCGCTACGGCTGCGCCAAGTCGTGGAAGCAAGGGACCGACGTATGCAGCAATAGAGTCGCAGTAAAGGCGCCAGCTGCGGATCAGGCACTCCTCGCTGGCTTGCGCGCCGAACTGCTGTGCCCCGATGTGCTGAGCGAGATCGTCAGCGCCCTTGCCCAAGCCCTGAACGCCGTCATCGACCAGCGCCCAAAGCAGCGCGCGGAGCTGGATGAAGAACTCGCGCACACGCGTTGCAAACTACAGCGCCTTATAGCCGCGATAGAAGCTGGCTCCAGCTCGCCCACCCTGCTGCAGGCAGTTGCAGACCGTGAGGCCCAGACCGAGCGTCTAGAGGCGCAGCAACGCGCCTTGGATGGGCCGTTCGAGAGCAAACTCGCCGTAATCCCCAGTTGGGTACGGCAACAGGTCGAGCAGCTCGTCAGCTTGCTGACCGACGACGCGGAACGTGCGCGCTCCGCATTCAAGCAGATGGGGGTTCGCTTCACGCTCTACCCTGTCGGAACAATTGGCAGACGGCCGTTTTACCGCGCCGAAGGCGAAACCGATCTAGCGAACCTGTTCGCGGGCCAATTCTCACTTCCTGCTGTCGACGCATCGGACCCTCGATTAGGACCGGATACGGCGCGGCGGCGGCCCGCCGGATGGCCTGGCGGACCTGCTCGGCGGCGTCTCCGCGACCGAGCTGATCGTCGGGAAAGTGCACGTCGGTGGCATTAACCGCGACAACCGGGCGGATCGCCCTGACGAGCGGGGCGGCCGCGACTGCGCTCACCGTGAGAACATCGCGCACGCGCGCCCAACTCGGATTCGCTCCTGCGACCCATCGAACCGCCAGCGTACCCAGGATCGCGCCGGACGCCCGCACCGGCTCAACGGCCTCGGGGGTGATCCCGTCGCGTGCCACCCCGGCGGCGCCGTTCAGCACCGGGCGCACCAGGGTGGGCTCCCCCGGCCACGGGCGTCCGGCTGCCCCGACGATCTGATCCATACGCGCCGATCGGATCGCGACCGAGCAGGCACCCAGGGTGTGAAGCACGCAGGCCGCCATCGCCTGGAGGGCTTCGGCCTCGTCGCCGGCATCGTGGGTCGCGTCAATCAACTGCTGGAAGTGCCGAACGAGATCCGGCCCGCCCGCGCGCGGCGCGTGGCGCAGGTCCGCCTCCGCCGGCTGCTGCAGCGCGGCGCGAATCGTCTTGGCCGCGAGCGGCGGCAGCCGCGCGGCGGCGTGCAGCAAGCGATCGCGAACGCGTGACGGCACTGCCACGCCGCAGCGGGCGAGGTTCCCCCACCCCTCGGCCACGACCTCGAGACGTCGCGAGGGGTCGCGCGCGCGGCGGGCTGAGCGGAGCGCCTCGTCTATGTGACGGCGGACGCCGTCGGCATCGCGCAGCAGGCCATGCACGTGCGCGGCCGCGAGATGTGCTTCGCATGACGCGTCTGGCGGACCCTGCGCGGCGCGATCGATTGCGCCGCGCGCCGCGACCGCTGCGGCTTCGGCCTGGCCGAGATCCAGGTGGATCCGCGCGAGCAGCGCGAGGTCGGCCTCGCCTGCCGCGGCGCGCGCGGAATCGAGGTCGCCGCGCCGCCACAGCGTCCGCGCCAGCCAGACTCGCGCGACCCCACCGTCTTCAGCGGCGGCGGCTGTGCGGAACGCCGCTTCCGCGTCCACGAATTGCGCGAGGTCGTAGTGAGCGCGGCCGGCGCCGACGAGTGCACGCATCGCGACCGCCGCGCCGCGTGCCCAGCCGCCGGCCTGTCTGAAGGCGCCGCACGCACGCTGCGGGTGCGCGCGATCGATCATCAGCTCGCCGAAATCGCAGGCGGCCGAGGCCGCGTCGTCAAGCGCGCCGCGCGCCGCCAGGGCAGGGGCGCAGCGCGCCAACACGCGCGCCGCGCGCGCATGCCGTCCCCTCGCGGCCAGCGTCCGCGCATCGGCGACGGCTCGGAGCAGGCGGGCCACGCCGGCGCCCATGGACGCCGGCGTGAGGTCGGTCGACCCGTGGGTACCGGGATCGGGCTGTGGCGTTCCGTACTCTGGCGACGTCTCATGCACCCAGCCGGCCTCACCCCCGGGTGCTCCTGTCAAGGCGACGAGGGTAGGGCCGGGCCATCCCCCGGCCGCGTCGACGGCCGCCCGCACCTCCGCGGCGCCCGGGCCCAGCTCCCGATCCAAGAAAATCCCCGCCATCAGATCGTCGCTCATCATCGGCTCCAGTCTCAAAACAGGGTGCGCGGTCCGGTAGGGCGCCGCTTGCTCCGCGCGGCGGAAGCGAATCCAGAGGTGACGGCGGACACCACACGCCGCCGCTGCGGCTAGCACGCGCGGCAGCGTGGTGCCCGGCGGCCGCCAGTCGAGCACGCATACATGCCGGCCGTCGAACGCCCCGCCCACCGTGCTATAGGCGCGCGCATCCAGGACGACGAAGCCGGCGAGCCGCGCGGCGCGCGCGATCTGGATCCGGGCGGTACGCAACCCTCCCCCGCCCGGCGCCGTCACGTCGATCGTGGTCGTGCCGGGGGGGCCGCTCCCTTCGAGCAGGGTACGAACCGCTTCGAGCGCCGGGCGGTCGCGCAGGATGAGGCCGACGGGCCGCGTCGGCGTGGCGGAACCGTCGATGACCGTCGCGACGTTGCGCGCCGCCCATGCCGCGGTCAACTCAGTCCCGGCGGCGCGCAGGAAGCGAACCATATGGAGGACCGCCTGGCTCGACTGCTCCGGGGCCATACGCAGGGGGGCGCTGACCGCGTGCGCCTCGAACCAATGGCGCCCATCGGCACCGTAGTCGACCAACGGCAATAGCAACGGATGCCGCAGAACGAAGAGCCGATCGCACACGGCGGTCCGGACTGAGACATTCCGTCGCGCAACGTCCGTTTCGACAAACAGGCGCACCGTGTGACCGGTCGCGAGGTCGACCGCCTCGCCGGAGGCGCCGCGGTAGAGGAACCGATCCGCAACAAGCTGCATCGGGAACGCCGCGCGCTGTGCAAGATATTGACCGTGCCGGCGCGGATGCTGCGGGGACGAACATGCGGCGTGCGGCGGTAGGGCGCAGAAACTTCGTATACAATTTTCCGCGCATGCTGCGGTTTCTCACAGCGGGGGAATCACACGGCCGCGCGCTGGTCGTGATCCTCGAGGGGCTGCCCGCGGGCCTCAGCGTCGACACCGAGGCCATCGCACGCGATCTGCGCCGGCGCCAGGGGGGATACGGCCGAGGCCGGCGCATGGCGATCGAATCGGATCGCGCCGACATCATCGCCGGGGTGCGCGCGGGCGAAACGCTCGGCGGGCCGGTCGCGATGTTGATCGAGAACCGCGACTGGCCGAATTGGCAGTACACGATGCGCGCGACCGCCGAGGCTTCCGCTGACGCCGGCGGCGCCCGCCGCAGTCCCGTCACCCGCCCACGGCCCGGCCACGCCGATCTCGCGGGGGGCGCCAAGTACGAGCGCGACGATCTGCGCGACATCCTCGAGCGCGCCAGCGCGCGTGAAACCGCCGCGCGGGTCGCCGCGGGGGCGCTGGCGCGCCAGCTGCTCGCGCGCGCGGGTCTGCGGCTGACGAGCCACGTGTTCACGATCGGCAGCGTCACGCTTGCCGATCGATCGCAGGTGGACTTCGCGCGCGCATCGGCACTCGCCGACGATGCGCCGCTGCGCGTCGCAGATTCTGCGCTCGAGGCACAGATGATCGCAGAAATCGATCGCGCGCGCGACGCCGGTGACACGCTCGGAGGCGCCTTCGAGGTGATCGCGACTGGCGTGCCGCTCGGCCTGGGCAGTCACGTGCAGTGGGATCGCAAACTCGACGGCCGCCTCGCGCAGGCGCTGATGTCCATTCCAGCGATCAAGGCCGTCGGGATCGGCCTCGGACCGGAAGCCGCTACCCGTCCCGGGTCGCGCGTACACGATGAGATCCTGCCGGGTGGCGCAACGCGCGCCACCGGTCTGGCGCGGCCGACCAACAATGCCGGCGGCCTCGAAGGGGGCGTCACCAACGGCGAAGACGTTCGCGTGACCGCCTACATGAAGCCGATCTCGACGCTGATGAAACCACTGCGGTCCGTCGACCTGGCGACGATGGCCGAATCGCCGGCGGCGATCGAGCGCAGCGACGTCTGCGCCGTCCCGGCGGCTGCGGTCGTCGGCGAAGCGATGACCGCGCTCGTGCTGGCCGACGCGCTGCTCGAGCGCTTCGGTGGCGACTCGATCGCCGCGATCGAGCGCGCCATGGCGGGTACCGACGCAGCGTTGCGCGCCCGGTTTTCCAAAACAACCGCTTGATGCCAGCGAACGAGCGTCAGCGCCCCGGCCAGAGATGATTCTGCCGATCTTGAGATATGGCGATACGGGGCTTCACGAGCGCGCGGTCGACGTCACCTCGTTCGACGAAGAGCTGCATCGGCTGGTCGACAACATGGTCGAGACGATGTACGCGGCTCCGGGTATCGGCCTGGCGGCTACGCAGGTCGGCGTCCCGCTCCGCGTTTTCGTCGTCGATCTGTCGGTCGGGCGTACCAACGGCGAGCTGATCGTGATGGTCAATCCCCGTTTTGTCGAGCGTGAGGGCACTCAGATCGAGGAAGAAGGGTGCCTGAGCGCGCCCGGCTTCAACGCGACCGTCATCAGGCCACGCCGTGCGGTGCTCAAGGGGTTCACGCGCGACGGCGCCGAGCAAACCGTCGAAGGCCTCGATCTGCTGGCCCGTGCGTTCCAGCATGAAATGGATCACCTGGACGGCACGGTGTTCATCGACCGGCTACGCGGCATCAAGCGCGAGCTGATCGTCCGCAAGATTCAGAAGCTCAAGAAGTCCGGCAAGTGGTAAGCCTGCGCGTCGTTTTCCTGGGGACGCCCGCCTTCGCGGTGCCGTCGCTCGAAGTCCTGATCCGGTCGCCGCATCAGGTCGTTGCGATCGTCTCGCAGCCCGATCGTCCGAAAGGACGCGGCCAACAGCTGCAGGCGACGCCGACCAAGCAGAGCGCGCTGGCGCACAGTATCCCCGTCCTGCAGCCGGCCAAAATCAAAGAAGAAGGGTTTCTTCAGCAGATTCGCGATCTTCGGCCGGATCTCGGCGTCGTGGTTGCGTTCGGCCGCATCCTGCCCGACGCGCTGCTGGCCATCCCGCGGCTTGGCATGATCAACGTCCACGCGTCGATTCTCCCGCGCTACCGCGGCGCCGCGCCGATCCAGCGTGCCGTGCTCGCGGGCGACGCCGAGACGGGGGTAACGATCATGCGCGTGGTCAGCGAGCTCGATGCCGGCCCGACCTTTTCCGTCACGACCGTTCCTATCCCGCCGGATGCGACGAGCGGCGACATGAACGCCGTCCTCGCCCGCCTCGGTGCCGAACAGCTCTTGCCGATCGTCGATGCCCTCGCCGAGGGGCGCGCCGTCGAAACGCCCCAGGACCCTTCTGCAGCGACCCACGCCGCGAAGATCACGAAGGCCGAGGGAACGATCGACTGGACCGCGTCCGCTGTTCTGGTTCACAACCTCGTGCGCGGCCTGCAGCCATGGCCGCTGGCCTCGACAACGCTCACCGGCGAGCGGATCGTGCTGAGGCGCTCACATGTGGCGTCACTCGACACCCGCGCCGCGCGAGTTGGCGCCATCATTCGCGCGCACGGCGACGACCTGGTGGTCGCCTGCGGCGGCGCCACGGCGCTGCAGATTCTCGAGATTCAGCCGGAGGGCCGACGCATGATGAGTGCCCGCGAGTTCCTCTCCGGCCGTCCGGGTCTCGAGGGGGGCCGCTTCGGCTCGTGACGACTTCAACCAGGCCCTCATTCGTGATGTGTCCTAGAGGCTGCGGATGATCGCGCCCGCGCGGGTGGCGGCCTACGAAACCCTGCTCGCCGTCGACGGCGGGCGGGCCGATCTTCCCTCCGCGCTGGCGCGCGCCCGCGGCGGCCTTGCCGACGAGCGCGACCGCGCGCTCGCCGGCGAGATCGCGACGGGAGCCATCCGCTGGCAGGCGGTGGCGGATCACCTCGTGCGTGCGTATTCCGGCCGGGCGCCTGGCAAGCTCGACGCCGAGGTACGAGCGATCCTGCGCCTAAGCATTTTCCAGCTCCTCCACCTCGATCGCGTCCCCGCATCGGCGGTCGTCGACGACGCCGTCAACCTGACGGGGCGAGCCGGAAAGCGCAGCGCCGCGGGGTTTGTCAACGCGGTCCTGCGCCGCGTCTCGCGCGAACGCGCTCATCTGCCCTTGCCGGACGCGCCTCCAATCGACCTGATCTCGATCACGCTCTCGCACCCGAGCTGGCTCGCCGCGCGATGGATCGCGCGCCACGGCGAAGCGGCGGCCGTGGCCTGGGCACGTTTCAACAACACGCCGGCGGCACTGACCTTGCGAGTCAACACGCTCGTCACGACGCGCGACGCGCTCGCCGGCGATCTGGCTGCGGCCGGCGTCGAAACCGAGGCCGCGCGTTTCGCCCCGGACGCGCTCATCGTCACCGCTGGCAATCCGTTGTCGACCCGGTTCGCCGGGATGGGCGCGTTCGTGGTCCAGGACGAGGCGTCGCAACTGGTCGGCCTGTTCGCGGGAGCTCGCCCCGGCGAGCGGGTTCTCGACGCCTGTGCGTCGCCGGGCGGCAAGACGACACAGATGGCGGCCGCGATGCGCGACGACGGCGTCGTCGTCGCCGCCGACGTGCGCGGGCGGCGGCTCGATCTGCTGCGCCGGAGCGTGGCGGCATCCGGTGCGCGCTCCGTGCGCGTCGTCCAGGCCGACGCGCGCGCAACGCCGCCGTATGGGCCGGCGTTCGACCTCGTGCTGGTGGACGCGCCGTGCTCGGGACTGGGCACGATCCGGCGCGATCCCGACGTGCGTTGGCGGCGCGCCGAAGCGGATCTCCCCGGCCTGGCGACAGCACAACGGGCCATGCTCGATCAGCTGGCCACGGTCGTCGCACCGGGCGGTCGTCTCGTCTATGCCACGTGCTCCAGCGAGCCGGAGGAGAACGAAGCGGTCGTCAACGGTTTCCTCGACGCGCATCCGGTATTTCGTCGCGTCATGCCGCCCGCGTTCAAGGACCGCCCCGCGCTGACGGCGCTCTTGGACGCGGAGGGGGCCCTGCAGACGCGCCCGTTCCGCGACGGCCTGGAAGCGTTCTACGCGGCGATGCTGGTAAACTACTGAGCACATGGCGTTATCGACGCGCGTCTGGGGCGCCGGCAAGCGGCTGCTCCTCGCCGGCGTACTCGTGCTCACCTATTTCGTCTTCGCGGCGGCGTCGATGCGGCTCGCGCTCAAGACGCGCGACGTGGCGGTGCCGGCGCTCGCGGGCAAGAGCGTCGGCGAAGCCGGCGTAATCCTTGCGGCCTCAGGACTGAATCTCCGGGTCGAAGAGCAGCGCCGTGGCGACACGGCGCTGCCGGCGGGACAGATCGTCAGCCAGGACCCGCAGGCGGGCGTGAAGACCCGACGCGAGCGCAGCGTCAAGGTGTGGATAAGCGCCGGCGAGCGCGCGGCGACGGTGCCGTCGCTCCTGGGTGACTCGCAGCGCGCCGCGGAGATGCGCGCCCGGCAGGACGGCCTCCAGGTTGCGTCGATTGCTGAAATCCGTTCCGACGACTACACGGCCGATACGATCATCGCGCAGAACCCTGCGCCGAAGACGAGCGGCGCGCGGGTGGCGCTGCTGGTCAACCGCCGCGAGAACAGCGGCACGTTCGTCATGCCGGATCTCATCGGCGTCAACGGCGATCGCGCCGCCGATCTCCTGCGCGCGCGCGGCTTCCGGGTCTCAGTGGTCGGTGATCATCCATATCCTGGCGTTCCCGGCGGCATCGTCCTGCGGCAGAGTCCGCAGGGAGGATTCCAGATCGGCAACAGCGATCCGATCTCCCTGGAGGTCAGCCGCTGATGCGACCGGCCGGGATCCTTCAGATCGCGCCGTCGTTGCTGTCTGCCGATTTCGCTGCGTTGGGCGACGCGGTGCGGCTGGCGCAGGACTCGGGGGCCGACCTGATCCACTACGACGTGATGGACGGACACTTCGTCCCGAACATCACGATGGGGCCGGCCATCCTCAAGTCGCTGTCGCGTGTCGCGCGCGTGCCGATAGATGCGCACCTGATGATCGAGCAGCCCGACCGCTATATCGAGGCGTTCGTCGAGGCGGGGGCGGCGAGCATCGCGGTGCACGTCGAAGCGGTGGTGCACCTGCACCGGACGATTCATTTCATCCAGTCCACCGGCGCCAAGGCGGGGGTGGCGCTGAATCCGGCCACGCCGGTGGCCGCGCTCGAGGAGATCGCCGGCGACCTCGATTACGTCCTGGTGATGACGGTCAACCCGGGATTCGGAGGCCAGACTTTCATCCCGCGTTCGGAGTCTAAAGTACGGGCCGTGCGGGAACTGCTCGACAAGAACGGCAACCCGGCGCCGATTGCCGTCGACGGCGGCATTGACGTGCGTAGCGCGCCGCGCATTGTCCAGGCCGGCGCCGATATCCTGGTCGCCGGCAGCGCGGTCTTCGGTAGCGCCGATCCTGGGCGCGCGATCGGCGAACTGCGCGCCGCCGCAACGGCGGTTACCCGCTAAATGCCGACGTCGGTGGCGAAGGTCCGCGTCCGCTACGCCGAAACCGATAAAATGGGTGTCGTCTATTACGCGAACTACCTCGTCTGGTTCGAGGTGGGCCGTGCCGATCTGCTGCGATCGCTCGGCTGGAGCTACCGGGACATGGAAGCGGCCGGCGTCTCGCTGCCAGTGATCGAGGCCCGCTGCACGTACCTGCGCCCGGCGCGCTATGACGATGAGATTGAGATCCGGACGACGGGACGGCTGCTGTCGCCGGTGCGCATGGAGTTCGACTACGACATGATCAGAGTTCACGACGGAACGGTCGCGGCCACCGGCAAGACGGTGCATGCGGCGCTCGATACCAACGGCCGTCCCTGCCGATTGCCCGCGCGGGTGCGCGAGGTTTTCGCGTGAAGGCGCTCGTCACCGGCGCAGCCGGGTTCATCGGATCGCATCTCACGGCAGCGCTGCTCGACAAAGGGGCGTCGGTGGTGGGCGTCGACTGTTTCACCGACTATTATCCGCGCGCCATCAAGGAACGGAACCTCGAAGAGAACAGGCTTCGCCAGGGCTTTCGCTTCGCCGAAACGGCGCTGGAGACGGCGGACTTGCCGTCGCTTCTCGATGGCGTAACGCACGTGTTCCATCTCGCAGCGCAGGCGGGCGTGCGCAAGAGCTGGGGCAAGGACTTCAGGACGTATACGGTCAACAACATCGAGGCGACGCAGCTCCTGCTCGAGGCGTGCGTCGGCAGGCCGATCGAGCGCTTTGTGCACGCGTCGAGCTCGTCGGTCTATGGCGACCGTGCGCCAATCCCCATGCGAGAGGACGCGCTGCCGCAGCCGGTGTCGCCGTACGGCGTCACCAAGATGGCAGCCGAGCAGCTCGGTTATCTCTATCACGTGAACTACCAACTGCCGGTCGTGGCGATGCGCTACTTCACGGTCTACGGCCCGCGGCAGCGGCCCGACATGGCGTTCCATCGTTTCATTCGCGCAGCCCTCGGCGGTGAGCCGATCACACTCTACGGTGATGGCGGGCAGACGCGTGATTTCACCTTCGTCTCCGACGCCGTCGCCGCCACGGTCGCGGCAGGCGAGCGCGGCGTCGGCGGCCGTTCCTACAACATCGGCGGCGGCTCGCGCGTGTCGATGCACGATGTCATCCGCATCATCGAAGGCGTGGCCGGCCATTCACTCACCGTCAACCGCGAACCGGTCCAGAAAGGCGACATGCGCGACACCTACGCCGACACGTCGCTGGCGCGCCAGGACCTGGGATTTCTGCCGAAGGTGCCGCTCGACGAGGGCATCCAGGCTGAGTACCGCTGGCTGTCGTCCCTGCCCGCATGACCTGCATGAAAACACTCTCGACGTTCACCGCGATCGCCGTGCTCGCCGCGCTCCTCGGCGCGTGCGCCAGCGGCGGCCCCAAGAAGCCGCCGGCCGGCACCCCCGAACCCGACAAGTTCCTCTTCGATCGCGGCAACGAGAATCTGGCGAAGAAGCGCTGGATGGTGGCGCGTGAGTACTACCGGCAGCTCGTCGACAGCTACCCGCAGAGCCCGTACCGCGCCGACGCCAAGCTCGGCATCGGCGATACCTACATGGGCGAGAAGTCCGCGGAGCAGTTCGTCCTGGCGATCAACGAGTTCCGCGAGTTCCTCAACTTCTATCCGACCAGCAAGCGCGCCCACTACGCGCAGTTCCGCCTGGCCATGGCGCATTTCAACCAGATGAAGGCACCGATGCGCGACCAGACGGAAACGCGGGATGCCATACGCGAACTGCAGGCGTACGTGACCCGCTATGCCGACCAGCCGTTGATCGGCGAGGCGAAGCAGCACCTGCGCGAGGCGAAGGATCGCCTCGACGAGTGGGACGTCGGCGTCGCCGATCATTACTTCCGCATCAAGTGGTACCCTGGCGTGGTCGGCCGCCTGGTGCCACTACTCAAGAGCGACCCGGAGTACACCGGACGCGACCGGGCGTACTTCATGCTGGGGGCGTCACTCGAGAAGGTGAACAAACCGGCGGAGGCACTGCCCTACTACGAGCGTCTGCTCAAGGAGTTCGAGCAGAGCCAGTACCTCGAACAGGCGAAGAAGCGGGTCGCCGATCTGAAGTCGACGTTGCCGGCGGCACAGGGAGTCGGCAAAGGAGGCCCATCGTGACTTTACCGATCGCGTGGATGGTGCCGGCGCTGACGCTGATCGCGCAGCAACCAGCCGTGAGCCAGACCGCGACGGCTGCCCCGAACCTCATCGAGGACATCGCGTGTGCGCCGATGAGCGCCAGCGCGCCGCCGCTCGGCGGCATGATCGTATCGGGCAGCTACGCGCATGGGCGGATCATGTTCGGCCCCGGCGAGGCGCTGATCGTCAACGCCGGCAGCCGGCAGGGCCTGCAGACCGGCCAGATGTTCTACGTCCGGCGGCACGTGCGCGACATGTTCACGCCGGCCTCCGTCGACTTCACGCCAGTCAGCATCCACACGGCCGGCTGGGTGACGATCGCCGAGGTCAAGGACGACGTCGCCGTCGCGCGGGTCACGCACGCGTGCGATGGCATCCTCGACGGCGACTACCTTGAGCCGTACACCGATCCGGTGGCGCCGGAACCGGTTGTCGGCGGCGAGCCCGATTACGCGCATCCCGCCCGCATCGTGATGGCGGACGAGAAGATGCAAACGGGCGCGGCCGGTACCTTGATGCTGATCAACCGCGGCAGCGATCACGGCGTGCACGCCGGGCAGAGCCTCACGATCTTCCGCGACACGGTCGCGGGCGCGGGGCCCGTGTTCGAGGTCGGACGCGCCACGATCCTGTCGGTGCGGCCGCAGACGTCCCTCATCCGCGTCGAAGCGTCGCGCGACGCTGTTTACATCGGCGACCTCGCGGCGATTCATCACATCCAGCCCTAGGGGAGGGCCGCGACGCGCCCTCTTCTACCCCAATCGCACGAATTTTCTGTAGTAGTCCACGCCCGAGATGGTCGCCGTGACGAGCGCGACCCATAAGGCGACCGTTCCGACGATGTAGAACTGCTCCAGGTGATCCTGTCCGAGAATGAGTGCCAGGATCGCGACCACTTCGGCGAGCATCTTCAACTTGCCCATTGGCGAGGCGGGAATGACCACTCCTTTGCCATGCGCGATGCCACGCAAAACCGTGACGGCGAACTCGCGGCCGAGGATGACCGCGACCATCCAGGCCGGGGCCAGGTCCATCTGGACGAGGGAGACGAGCGCCGCGGTGATGAGCAGCTTGTCGGCAAACGGATCCATCAGCTGGCCAAGCGTTGTGATCTGCTTGCGCCGCCGTGCCAGGTAGCCGTCGAGCACGTCAGTCAGTGCTGCGATGCCGAAGATGGCTGCGCCGACCAGTTCCTTCCGCACGCCGAAGATGAGCCGCCCCTCGAACTTGGTCAGCAGGACGACGACGAGCAGTGGGACGAGAAAAATCCTGCCGACGGTCAGCGCGTTCGGAAGGTTCATTCTTGGCGCGATTCTATCAAAAGCATAAGATAGGAGATTGTCATGAAGGCTATCCTCCTCGCCGGCGGCAAGGGCACGCGGCTGCGGCCGCTCACGGTGCACACGCCGAAACCGATCGTGCCGATCCTGAATCGGCCATTCCTCTACTACCAGATCGACCTGTTGAAGCAGATCCCGGAGATCGACGAGGTCATCCTCAGTCTCAACTACCAGCCGCGGCGGATCGAAGAGATCTTCGGCGAGGGCGAGGGGCTGGGCATCCGCGTCCGCTACGTGGTCGAGCCGATGCCGCTTGGCACCGGCGGCGCGATCCGCTACGCCGGCGACTCGCTGACCGAGTCGGTCGTTGTGTTCAACGGGGACGTACTGACCCAGGTCGACCTCGGCGCCGTGCTCCGGCTGCACCGCGAGCGCAAGGCGAAGGCGACGATCGTGCTGACGCCGGTCGAGAATCCGCGCGCCTACGGCCTGGTCGAGACCGACGCGCAGGGCAACGTCAGCCGGTTCCTCGAAAAGCCCGGCGAGGACGAGATCACCTGCAATACGATCAACGCGGGCATCTACGTGCTCGAGCCCGACACCTTCGATCGCATTCCGAAGGATACGGCCTGGTCGATCGAGCGAAGCTATTTCCCGTCGTTGATCGAGCGCGGGGAGACCTTCGTCGCCTACGTCTACGACGGCTACTGGATCGACATCGGCACGCCCGGCAAGTACCTGCAGGTCCATCGCGACATCATGGACGGCCGCTACGCGGCGCCGCCGTTCAACGGCACACCGTCGGCATGGGTCTCGCCGGAGGCACGCATCGACCCTGGCGTCGAGATCCACGGCCCCTGCTTCATCGACGAGGGATCGGTCATCAAGGCGGGGGCAAAGATCCTCCCCTACTCGGTCATCGGCCGCCAGACCCACATCGAGGAAGGGGCCGTCGTCGACGGGGCCATCGTCTGGCCGAACGGCTGGATCGGCGCCGACGCGGCGCTACACGGCTCGATCCTCGGCCGGAACGTGCATATCGGGCGCAACGCCGTCCTCCGCTCACCCGCCGTACTCGGCGACAAGACGGTCATCACCGACTTCTCACACTTCTGACATGCCGATCAATTCCAACATCTTCAAGGCCTATGACGTGCGCGGGCTCTACCCGCAGGAAGTCAACGAAGAGGCAGCGCGACTGATCGGGCGAGGCTTCGTCGCCTACCTGAACGCGAAGCGCATCGCCGTCTCGCGTGACATGCGGTTGTCGTCGCCGTCAATGGCCGCGGCGTTCATCGACGGCGCCCGTATGCAGGGCGCCGACGTCGTCGACTACGGCATGATGGGCACCGACATGCTCTACTTCGCCGTCGCACGCGACGGGCACGACGGCGGGGTGCAGATCACTGCCTCGCACAATCCGAAGGAATACAACGGCATCAAGATGGTGCGGAGGGAGGCGTTCCCTCTGTCCGGCGAGTCCGGCATCAACGACATCCGTGACATGATCGCCGCCAATCAGCTGCCGGAGGCCGCGGCGCGGCCGGGATCACTGACCCAGGCCGACGTCGTCGACGACTACGTGAAGCACGTCTTGTCGTTCGTCGATCTGACGCTGATCAAGCCGTTCAACGTCGTGCTCGACGCCGGCAGCGGCATCGCCGGGATGGTCGCGCCGCTGCTCTTCAAACACCTGCCGACGAAAAAGCTGACGACGCTGTGCTTCGACGTGGACGGCACGTTCCCCAATCACGAGGCCAATCCGCTGATCGAGGAGAACCGCCGTGACATCAGGGAACGGGTCATCGCCGAGAAGGCCGACATCGGCATCGCGTGGGACGGCGACGCCGATCGCTGCTTCTTCCTCGACGGGGCGGGAGAGTTCGTTGCCGGCGATTTCATCACGGCGCTGCTCGCCGAGGCGTTCCTGATCAAGCATCCGGGCGCCAAGATCGTCTATGACGTGCGGGCGAGCTACGCGGTCAAGGACACGGCGGCGAAGTACGGCAGCGAAGCGCTGATGAACCGCGTCGGCCACGCCTTTTTCAAGCGTCGGATGCGAGAAGACAACGCGATTTTCGGCGGCGAGGTCACCGGCCACTACTACTTCCGCGACAATTTCTACGCCGACAACGGCTTCATTCCGGCGCTCTTGATCCTGGAGTTGATGTCACGCAAGGGACAGACGCTGCGCGAGCTGCTGGCGCCGCTGCGCGCGAAGTACTTCATCTCCGGGGAAATCAACACCAAGCTTGCCGACATGACGCGGGCACAGCAGAAAATCGACGCGCTCGCGGCCAAGTACCAGGCCGGCACGGTCTACACGATGGACGGTGTCTCGGCCGAATTTCCCGACTGGCATTTCAACGTGCGCGGCTCGAACACGGAGCCGATGCTCCGACTGAACCTCGAAGCGACGACCGGGAAGGAGATGGAGGAAAAGCGCGACGAGCTGCTCGCGTTCATCAGATCCTGATAAAATCGCAGCTCGAAGCGGGCTTAGCATAGTGGTAATGTCCTGGCTTCCCAAGCCAGTTAGACGGGTTCGATCCCCGTAGCCCGCTCTTCACTTTTTGAGTCCCGGCGTAAATTTCCGGCGTAAATTTGCAGGGTTCGTTGCGGGGATGCGCCTCAGGCGGCGCGAGGGCAGTCGAAGACACGCCCATTGAGCGCAAACCCTTTCAAGTAAGACGGTGAGATCGCGAAAGCCGCCCTGCTGGGCGTCGCGATGTCTGTCAGGCGATGCGGCGCCGACGCGTCACGAGCGGCAGCATCTCGCCCGAAGCGAAGCGCTCGACCAAACGGCGGGCGTAGCGTGGATGACGGTCGAGCTTCGGTAGTCGCGGAATCGGGAACGCGCCGCGTTGTTCCAAGCGACGGATCTGCTTCGGTGTGATCTTGAGGGCCCGGGCAACCTCGTCGATCAACATCACGTCGGTGGGGTCGGCAAAACGTTCCATCCCGTCTCCAAGGCGATCAAACATCACCCCCGCAACTGTACGCCCGGTTTTGCGAATCCTCTTTCTGTCGCGGACGCCTGAAAGCTCCTGAAGTCACCTGCGTCCTTCTGAATCCATCGATATTGAACTTGACAGCGTTGATATGCCTACCTCGGAACTGACGGCGCTCGACTGCCTCCTCTGAGGAGCTACCAGACGCAGCTGTCGCCTCGCCTTTGAAACGCCTCGATCGAATCGGTTGTCAGGCATCGCGGTCCTGGCAGGACTGGGTCACGCGCCACCGCTCCGGCCACCGACCGATTTTGTGTGTCTAATGAGGAATGCCGCTGAGAAGCCTCGTCCCCGCGGTTGGGCTGGCACAATCGGTAGTCGCGAGGCCTGGCTTCGAGGTTGCGCCTGCGGACCAACGGGTGTGGCAGCTGCAGCAAGCCGAACGCGCCCGTCAAGACGCGGCGACGCAGGCCGCCGGCGCGCCGCCGAGCGCCGCGACCGTCCGAGCGCTCCTGCAGCTCCATCGTGTCGACGACGCGCTCGATGCCCTCCTGCGCGTCGTGACCGAGAGACCTGACGAAGGGCCCGCTGCGTTGCGGGGGCTCGACCCTTCGCGAAACTTCTCGGACGGCACGCGCGACTACTCCTCACAACTGACGTCGGTTTTCGCGGCGGCGCACATGCAGGCGGAGCGTCTGCCGAGGGAAGAGGCGGCTGTGCTCGAGTTTGCGCTCGTCGATGCGGAAGGCGTGCTACACCGCGGCAGCGACGCCTTGCGCCAACGCGCACGCGCCGTGGCCGATCGCTATGCCGGCACGCACGCCGCCGCGCTGGCCGACGCAGCTGAAGACGATGCGCCGTGTCGGCCCGCCTCCGCTCGGTGACGAGCCTCGCCAGCTGATCGCAATTCGCGTCGATCCAGGAGTGCTCGACCAGTTCCGCAAGAAAGCACGTCGCCGCCGAGTCGGGTATCAAACCCTTATCAACGAAGTCCTGGCTCGGCACGTCCGGAAGGATCTCCCGCAGGCCTGATCATCGGAAGGCGACGACGTACGCACGTGGCCATCGCAGGTAGTGGGAGCTGCAACGGGACGAGCGCGTGATGTTCCCTGGCACGCGCAAATCGGTCGGTCGTCGACCGTTGGCGAGGTGTTCCCCTCGTACCGGCGCGGCGAAAGCACCACCGAGCGGCTTCGAGGAGATTCCCCATGCTCTTCCTCCGCTATTCCGGAGGCGCACCCCGCGCACGCGAAGTTGGAGTGTGCATGGCGTCAAGCCCGTGTCCTGACTCCGGACGTCCAACGCCGAGAGATCCTTACACGCCTCCGGCACAAGACGACCCTGGCTCCAACGTGCCGTCCAGTCGAACCGCAGGCGGTAACGACCATTGCCGGCATGTCGCATGCTGAGCCAGTAAGCGTTCCTGGGGCAGCGATAACCGGCGCCGGCCTTTTCTGGCGCAAAAGGTGGCAATAGCGTCGCAAAACGATCCCGCTTGCGTGTGGATTCCCGGAGATGACTCCGGCCGACCGGAGACATCCGTAATTAGCGGCAGCAGCTGCAGGTAGCGCTCCGCAGCTATGCCAGATGTATTTGATGGTGATCAGCATGGCCGACTCAAGACCCGTACTTGGCAAGCAGCGTGGCAGTGACGTCGTGCGCGGGGTGGACGCGCCGGAACGCGGTCCTGAAACCTGCTTCACGTGTCGAGAAGCCACGATTGGCATGTGTTGGGTCCGTCACAGGTATGCACAGCGCATGGCGGCGTTGGCGATTTCTGTGTTTCTCAGTGCCGCCGCATCGGCGCAAACGCCGCAGCCGACCGAGCCCGCGACTCAGCAACCGGACAGCGTTACGCCGAGTTCGCCTCTGGCCATTCACGTTGGCGACGCAGACTTGCTGTTCGGCGGCTTCATCGACGCCACGTCGATTCGGCGGGACGTCAATACCGGCAGCGGACTGGGCACGTCGTTTGGGACCATCCCGTTCGGCAATACGGTGCAGGGCCACATGAACGACACGCAGTTCTCCTCGCAGAACTCGCGCCTGACGCTGCAGGCGACCAGCAAGGTTGGCGCGGCCAACCTGAAGGGCGTTCTCGAAGTGGACTTCCTTGGCAATGCCCCGAACGGCCTCAACGTCACCACGAACTCCAACACGCTGCGGATGCGCGTCTTTTGGGGTCAATACCGGCAGGGCGCGTTCGAGTTCCTGGCCGGTCAGGCGTGGAGCCTGATGACGCCGAATCGCAACGGCCTGTCGCCGGAGACAGGGGACGTGTTCTTCAGTCAAACCGTGGATCCGAATTATCAAGCGGGACTGACATGGGGACGGACGATGCAGTTCCGGTTCACGACGCATCCGAACGACAGTGTGACGGCGGCCGTCTCGATCGAGAACCCGGATCAGTATGTCGGCAGCGGCGTCAAGCTGCCGGCGGGACTCCCCTCCGGTGAGGTCGACGCTGGCGCCACGGTCAATGACGTACCCAATTCGTTTCCCGACATCGTCGGCAAGGCCGCGTTCGACCCGAAGATCGGCCGCACGCACCAGCACATCGAAGCCGGGCTGCTCGTGCGCAGCTTCAAGACGTACAACCTCGACACGGATACAACATTCAAGAAAACGGCGATTGGTGGCGAGCTGAATGCCGCTGTCGAACCGATCCCCTCCATACGGCTGGTGGCTACGGTCTTCTACTCCTCGGGCGGCGGCCGCTACCTCGCCAACACGAACTTGCCGGACTTCATCGTGAACCAGGACGCGAGTCTCACGCTGGTGAAGACCCGGTCGTCGTTAATCGGCACAGAGATCCAGGCGGCCCACAAGACGATGCTCTATGGCTACTACAGCGCGGCGCACGCCGATCGAACCGTCGCCAGCGACGTCGACGGCAGCGCGATTGGATTTGGTGTGTCCGGATCCACCGCGGCGAATGAACAGATCGTCGAGGCGACGGCGGGCGTCACCCATACTTTCTTCCGCGACCCGAAGATCGGCGGCGTGCAGTTCATGGCGCAGTACCTCGCACGTGCGGCGCACGCCCTTCTCGGTACCCTCGGGCACGCCCGCAGATGCGTCTCTGAACATGATCTATTTGAACGTCCGTTATTTCCTGCCATGACTTGTCGGCCGAGGAGGCAAGCCGATGCGATCCGCCATGACATGTTAACGGTGGCGGACGATCCGAACGCCGGCCAGGCGTTGCGGGCGGGGCTCTGCAAGTCAGAAGTTGTCGGGTCTTGTGTGTGCGGCCGCTCGTCAGCCTGCGACCCTGTCGGGCACGTCGCGGGCTGCGTTCTAACGTAACTGGCGCTGGCGGTCCGCGGCACGGTTAGGCCACGAGGAGTACAGGCGATGTCCCCAACTCCGATTCCTGCCCAGGCGAGCCGGAAGGCGCCGACCTTCCGCTTTGACCTGGTGGCCGGGCTGACCGCCGCCGCGGTCGTCCTTCCCAAAGCGATGGCTTACGCGTCGGTGGCCGGCCTGCCGGTTGCGGTCGGTTTGTATACCGCTTTCATCCCGATGGCGATCTACGCGCTGCTCGGCACCTCGCGCGTGCTCAGCGTCAGTTCGACGACGACCATCGCGATCCTCGCTGGCACGCAACTGGGACTGGCCGTGCCGGACGGCAATCCGGCGCGCCTGGTGACGGCCACGGCGATGCTGACCGTGCTGGTCGGCGCCGCGCTGGTCGTGGCGTGGCTATTGAAACTCGGCTTCGTCGCCAACTTCATCTCGACGCCGGTGCTGACCGGATTCAAGGCCGGCATCGGGTTGGTGATCGTACTCGACCAGGTGCCCAAGCTGCTAGGCATCCACATCACCAAGCACGGCTTTTTCTTCGATGCCGTCAGCGTCGTCCACCACATCCCCGAAACCTCGACGATCACGCTGGTGGTCGCCTTGGCGACCTTCGTGGTGCTGATCGCCATGGAACGGCTGTGGCCGCACTCGCCGGCCCCGCTGGTCGCGGTGGCGGGCGGCATCGCTGCCGCGTGGTTCTTCGGGCTGGAGAAGATGAGCGTCTCGATCGTCGGGCTGATCCCGCGGGGCTTCCCGTCGCTGACCCTGCCTGATCCTGCGCTGGCCGTACGGCTGCTGCCGGGTGCACTCGGCATCGCTTTGATGAGCTTCACTGAGTCGATCGCGGCCGGGCGCGCGTTCGCGCGCGCCGACGATCGTCCGGTCAACGCGAACCGGGAATTGCTCGCCACCGGCGCGGCGAACCTTGCCGGCGCGCTGTTCGGCACCATGCCGTCCGGCGGAGGAACGTCGCAGACGGCGGTCGTGCGCGCCGCCGGCGGGCAGTCGCAGCTGGCCTCGCTGGTGACCGCGGGCGCCGCGCTCGCCACCATGCTGTTCCTCGCTCCGATCCTTGGCCTGATGCCCAATGCGACGCTGGCCGCGGTGGTCATCGTCTACTCGGTCGGGTTGATCAAGCCGTCGGAGTTTCGTGCGATCCGCAGCGTGCGCACGATGGAATTCCGCTGGGCCCTGGTCGCCGGCATCGGCGTCCTGCTGCTGGGCACCCTCAAAGGCATCGTGGTGGCGATCATCGTGTCGATGATCGGACTGGCCAGCCAGTCCGCGCACCCGCGCGTGTACGTCATCGGCCGCAAGCGTGGCGAGGACGTGCTGCGACCGCTGTCCCCCGAACACAGCGACGACGAGACCTTCGAAGGCTTGCTGATCCTGCGCCCGGAAGGGCGGCTGTTCTTTGTCAATGCGCAGGCGGTGGGGCAGCAGATCCAGTCTCTGGTCGCGAAGTATCAGCCGCGCGTGTTGGTGCTGGACATGAGCCGTGTATCCGACATCGAGTACTCAGCCCTGCAGATGCTGATCGAAGGCGAGCGGCGCATGACCGAGAGCGGCGTCGAGGTGTGGTTGGCGGCGTTGAATCCTGGCGTGCTTGCGACGGTACGAAACACAGGCCTCGACGCGCGGCTTGGTCGCGAGCGCATGCTGTTCAACGCGCGCGCGGCGATCGAGCGCTACCGGGCGCGGAAGGCGACCGGCGAAAACGTGGCCGAGAGCGCATCGACCGGCGGGCTGAGGTAGCGCGACGAGGTCGTCCGAATCGCCAGGCTGGCCGGAGCCGCAGACCTAGCGAGCGCCGCTAGTGGCCGCCGGTCTCTTTCCGTTCGCGGCGCGCAAAGCTCCGGTAGGCCCAGATGGTCAGGGAATTGGTCACCACGCCGACGACGTTCCAGACGATCACGGGACGCGACGCGATCAGCAGGCCGTAGTAGACCCAGGCAATCTGAAACACCGCCATGATGCTCGCCATCGTCGGGTTGATGCCCTGGCTCGACCGCCGCCTGATCATCGTGACCAGATCGGGGATCGCCGCGAACGTGGTGCCGAACCCGGCGATGAAGCCCACGATCTCGGAGCGGTGGAAGGAGGGAACCAGTAGGCTTTGCGTGTCGTGAATGCCGAGGCTCGCGCAGCCGCCGAGGACGAGCGCGCCCGGCACGAGCACCGCGAACGTCATCATCCGGTTCAGGGACGTCATGTTCATGACCCCTTAGGCTCCGAAGACCTCTTGGCGAGAGTGAACACCGACGCCTGCCACGGCGTCGCGTCCACGTACAACCCGCGAGTCTGCAGATCGCCGCCGTCGCGGTCGTAGACGGCCTCCTCAATCTGATCCGTGAGCCGCCACTCGACCCTGGCGAGATCGCCGAATGGAAGGGGGACGAAGCACTGGGCCTGATTGGGCGCGTCGTTCACCGTCACCACGACTCGTGTACCGTCAGGCCCTTGCCACGCATACGCGACGAAGCAGTCCGAGGTCCAGTTGCCCTCCCAGGCCGGCCTGCAGTCGAGCAGTTGCCACTCGCCGTCGCGCACGGCCGGTAGCTTCAGCGCTGCGAGGAGGCGGTCGTAGAACTGCTGCAGGTGCCGATCCACGGCCTCGACCGGACCGCGAACCAGGTGCGGAGAGATCCGCTTCTTCCGTCCCTCGAATTGTCCCTGATGAAAGAAGCGCAGCCCCGGCGACAGGAATGTGATGACGGCCGCCGCCTCGTGGGCGCCTGGGAGGAACGTCGCGGCCGCGCGCGGCTCGTCGTGGTTTTCGAGGAAGCGGGCCATCTTGGTCTGGTAATCGAGACCCGCGTGGAGATGCTCGCGGATCGGCCGGGCGTGCCCGTCGCGGAGCCGGTCGTATAGCCGCTTGTCGTACGTGTAGTCGAATCCCTGCTGCTGCAGCGTCCATTCGAGATCCCAGTAGACCTCCGCCATGAAACAGAAGCCGGGCGCCTGCTCGCGCACGTGCGCCGTGGCTCGCGGCCAGAAGGGCTCCGCGCGGAGGCCCCAGGTCCGCTCGAACACGTCGGGGAGCACCAGCATCGCCATGTCGCAGCGCACGCCATCGCACTGTCCGGCGATCTTCAGAAGCGTCGCGATCATCGCCTCTTGTGTGGGTGGATTCGCGTAGTTTAACTGCAGCGTGTCGGGCCACCCGGCGAAGTACGGATCGCGTCCGTAGGCGAACACGCGACCGCCGTCCGCATCCTGGAGCCGCGTGTAGTTCTGTGGCGCGCGCGCGAGGTCGTCGGCGGTGCCCTGGACGTAGTACCCGGGGTGCGCCTGCACCCACGGGTGATCCAGGCCCGTGTGATTCGGGACGAAATCGAGCAGCAGCCGGAGGCCGCGCGCGCGGAGTCGCTCGCGCAGGCGCGCCAGCGCCGCATCATCTCCCAGCTGATGGTGGACGTCGTATCCGGTGATGGCGAACCCGGACCCCGCGATGTCGTCCTCGCGGAGGTCCGGCAGCGTGTCCTGAAATTCGTCGCCGCCACTCCGGGTTCGCGCGCGACACGCGCTGCCCTGCCGGGCCCGTCTGCCAGACGCTCAGGAACCAGATCCAATCGAAGCCCATACCGGCCAGGCCGTCGAGCTCGGCGTCCGGGATGTCGTCCAGCGTGGCGGGCCGGCCCAGCGACTGGGCCAGCGCCGTCAGCCAGACGCGCGTGTTGATCTGATAGAGCGACGGATGACGCGGCGGGCCCATGTCAGCTCACCCGGGACGTTCCACGAACGAAGGCGCCGCCCTTGCCGGCCGCGAGCAGCGTGTCCGCGTCGAGCGTGGCCAAAGAGCTGGATCAGCGACGCGACCGCGCCCGTCCATCCCGTCTGGTGGCTGGCGCCCAGTCCCGCGCCGTTGTCGCCGTGGAAATACTCGTAGAAGAGAAGATAGTCGCGCCAGTGCGGGTCTTCCTGGAACGTCTTCGTGCCGCCGTAGACCGGCCGCCGGCCGGACGCGTCCTTGAGGAAGATCCCCGCGAGGCGGTCGGCGATGTCCTTGGCGACCTCGAAGAGATTCATCATCCGGCCCGAGCCCGTCGGGCATTCCACCTTGAAGCTGTCGCCGTAGTAGGTGAAGTAGTTCAGAAGCGCCCTGATCAGGATCACGTTGACCGGCATCCAGATGGGCCCGCGCCAGTTGGAGTTGCCGCCGAACATGCCGTTGTTCGATTCGGCCGGCAGGTAGTCGACGCGGTGTTCCTGGCCGTGCACGTGGAAGGTGTACGGGTGCCGCTCGTGGAACTTCGACAGCGCGCGGATGCCGTGCGGTCCCAGGAACTCGTTCTCGTCGAGCATCTTCGACAGGATCCGCCGGAGCCGGTCCTCGTTGACCAGCGCCAGCAGTCCCCGCTCGGCCACGCCGAAATGCCCCGGACCCGTCGCGTGCATCGTCGCCGCCAGTTCGGGCATCCGGCGCAGGCGTTCCTGGATGGCGGCCGTCACTCGCGGGACCCGCTCGCGCTGCCACTTCTCGACCACCGTGGTCGCGGCCAACGGGAGGAGCCCGACCATCGAGCGGACCTTGAGCCGCGTGGATCGCCCGTCCGGGAGTCGCAGCACGTCGTAGTAGAAGCCGTCCTCCTCGTCCCACATGCCGTCCGCGCCAGGGCGGTTCATGCCCAGCGCGATGAAGTAGAAGTGCTCGACGAACTTCGACACCATGTCTTCGTAGGTGGGGTCGTGCGCGGCCAGCTCCACGGCGAGCTCCAGCATGTTCTGGCTGAAGAGGGCCATCCAGGCCGTGCCGTCCGCCTGTTCGAGGTGGCCGCCGGTCGGCAGCGGCGCGCTGCGGTCGAACACGCCGATGTTGTCGAGGCCGAGGAAGCCGCCCTCGAACACGTTCTTGCCGAAGCGGTCCTTGCGGTTGACCCACCAGGTGAAGTTCAGCACCAGCTTGTTGAACGTCGCTCTGAGGAACTCGAGGTCCACTTCGCCGCGCAGGGCCTGCTCGGTGCGGTGGAGGAAGAGCGTGGCGAACGCGTGGACCGGCGGGTTCACGTCGCTGAAGTTCCACTCGTACGCGGGCATCTGGCCGTTCGGGTGCAGGTAGGAGCCGCGCAGCATCAGCTTCATCTGGCTCTTGGCGAAGTCGGGATCGGCGATCGAGAGCGGGAGCGCGTGGAAGGCCAGGTCCCAGGCCGCGTACCACGGGTACTCCCACTTGTCCGGCATCGAGATGACGTCCTCGTTCAGCATGTGGAACCACTCCCAGTTCCGGGTCTGCCGGAAGCCGGAATGGAGCGGGTTGGAGTTGTGCTCGTCCAGCCAGTTGTCGCCGTCGAAGAAGAAGAACTGCTTGCTCCAGAGCATGCCGGCGATGGCCTGGCGCATCACGTTGGCCGCGTCCGTGCTCACGTGAGGGCGGCGTGACGGCCTGGTAGAACTCGTCGGCTTCACGCCGCCTCTCGTCGAACAGTGTGTCGAACGCCTTGCCGAATGGCTGGCGCTTCTGTTCACGGACGCTGCTCGAGAGCCGCAGGCGAATCACCGCGGTCTTGCCGGCGCCGACCTTGACCTGGTAGTGCGCCGCGACCTTGGTGCCCTGCTTCTCGGGATTCACCGCGTCCTGGCGGCCGTTGACCACGAAGTCGTTGATGCCGTCCTTGACGTGGGCGCTCTCGTTCTTCTGTCCCGGGAAGAGCCGTTCGTGGTTGGTTTCGTTCTCGGTGAAGAGCAGCGGCACGTCGCCGTCGCACGACAGGACGAACGAACCCAGCAGCGGATGCGACGCCGCGACCGCGGAGGTGCCGGCCGGCGCCTTCGATTTGCTCGAGGTGCGGCTTTTCGGCCGCCCGGTTCGATTCGGCAATCCACCGCGACCAGTCGTTGCGGAACCACAGCGTCGGCAGGAGGTGCAGGTCGGCCGCGTCCGGTCCGCGGTTGGTCGCGGTGATCTTCACCAGGATGTCGTCGGCGGCGCCCTTGGCGTACTCGACGAACACGTCGAAGTAGCGGTTGTCGTTGAAGACGCCGGTATCGAGCAGCTCGTACTCCATGTCGTCGCGCGAGCGCTGGCTGTTGGTCCGCACCAGGTCGCCGTAGGGATAGGCCGCCTGCGGGTACTTGTAGAGATACTTCATGTACGAGTGCGTCGGCGTGCTATCGAGGTAGAAGTAGTACTCCTTCACGTCCTCGCCGTGGTTGCCCTGGCTGTTGGTCAGCCCGAAGAGCCGCTCCTTGAGGATCGGATCCTTGCCGTTCCATAGCGCCAGGCTGAAGCAGAGGCGCTGCTTGTCGTCGGAAATGCCGGCGATGCCGTCTTCGCCCCAGCGGTAGGCGCGGGAGCGGGCGTGATCGTGGGTGAAGAAGTTCCAGGCGTCGCCCGTTTCGCTGTAGTCCTCGCGCACCGTGCCCCACTGCCGTTCGCTGAGGTACGGCCCCCACTTCTTCCAGGCGGCGGTTCCAGTGCGGGCTTCTTCCAATCGAGCGTGTTCCCTCGTCGACATAGCTCTCCTCACTCGGTTCCGATCACGCATCGGCGAACTGGATGACGACCTTGATGTCGTCCGGCTGGCGGTGCAGCGCGTTCATGAATGCCTCGGGCTTCTCGCGCCGCGACAGGAGGCGCGCCAGCCATGTCGCATCCGCGTGAGCCAACGCCTGTCCCGCCTTGTACCAATGTCGCTTGTTGGCGTTGACGCTCCCGACGATGACGTTGTTCTGGAGCACCATCGTCGCGGCGAGGTCGGCCGTGGAGTGGCCGACCGTCCGGCCGCCAGTGCCGACGGCGGTGAGGCAGACGATACCGCCGGCGCCGACGACGTTCACCGAATCGGCGATCACTTGGCCGACGCCCGACGACCACGTCGGGCCGGAATCCCACGTCCGCGGCGCGGCCAGTGTGATACGTCGCTGCGAGGGCGCGAACCAGATCGGGCTTGGTGCCCGATTCGACGCGATCGAGGACGTGGACCTCGAGCCCGTGCTGCTTGCCAGCCAGTGCCGCCAGCAAGCCGATCGGTCCGGCGCCAGTGACGAGCACCGTGTGCGGGTCCCAGAACGCGCGCTGGCCGATCGTGAGGACCTGCTCCCACGCCTTCGTCACGACGGTCGTGGGTTCCAGCAGCACGCCGAGTCGGCCGAGCGAGGAGTCGACCTTCATCGCGTACTCGGGTTCGATCCGCCACCGCTCCGACATCAAGCCGTCGATTTCCTTGATACCCCGCTCGGTGTACTGGCCGTTACGGCACATGTCCCATTCACCGATCGCACAATTCGGACACGGCACGGGGTCGGGACGCCGGACGATGCCGACGACGAGGTCGCCTTCGCGGAAGGCACTGGTCGGACCGGGGTCGACGACGCGGCCGAGCGACTCATGGCCGAGCACGAGCCGCGTCTTGCCCGGCGGCGCCCAGCCATACTTGCCCTCGACGATTTCGACGTCGGTCCCACACACGCCGACGGCGATCGCCTCGACGAGCACGGACCCGTCGCGCGGGTCGGGCTCGGGGACGTCCTCGAGGCGCGAGCTACCGGGTGTCTGCGGCTGGACGGTGATGGCCTTCATGTCGATCGCAACGCCCTCAGCTGTCTTAGGCGCCTGACATTGACGCCGACGCCACTCATGCCGAACCGTCTCCACAGGGTCGAATGCGTCGCCGCGCGCCGAGTCCCCTTAAGCCGGCGTCATTGAGATTCCGAATGGATTTTCAACCTCAGCATGCAATGAGCCAGCCGTCGCGAGAAGTCCCGCCTATCGAAGAAACAGCGTATCGGAGAGCCTCCCTCCGGTAGGCCGTAGCCGCGCCCACTGATTCCGGAGGCACGCCGTGCGCCATGGCGACTCCTTCGCCGAGGAGTCTTCCGCGGAACGACAGCGTCATACCGGAAATCCGAGCCAAGTGGCCATTGCTCATAGGGCCACATGTCGTGGCAACGATTTCGCAATCGGCGCCAATCAACCTGACGCTATCAGCACGGCTCGCCGTCAAAGTCTGACCAAATCCGGCCAGAAAGAGCTTAAGTCTGCCCAAGTCATCTCGCCGTATTGCACGAGGAATTCCGATGAAGCGATTCAACCAAGCCATGGTCGTGATGATGGGTGTCGCGGTCTCCACGCTCTTGGCTCAGGCGCTGGAATCCGCGAGCCGCGAGCCCGCGGCCGCCCAGGAAAAGCACTGGGCCTACGAAGACGGCGCCAAGACGGTCGGTCCCGCGAAGTGGGGCACACTCGCCGGCGATGCGACGTGCTCGACGGGCAAACAGCAGGCGCCCATCAACCTGCGCACAGGCATGGCGACACCGCAGGACCTCCCGAATCTGGTGTTTGCGTATAGGCCGTCCCGCCTCTCGATCACCAACAACGGCCACACGGAACAGATGACGTACCAGGCGGGCTCCACCCTCGGCCGCGTGGGAACCCAAGACAGATGGACGCTCGCGCAATTCCACTTCCACGACCCGAGCGAGCACACCGTAGATGGCACGTCGTATCCGATCGAAATGCACCTCGTTCACCTCGACGCCGCCGGGAAACCGGCAGTGGTCGTAGCCGTCTTCATTCAGGAGGGCAAGGAGAACGTTGCGCTCGCGCCGGCGTTCCAGAGCCTGCCCGCCAAGGAAGGCGACACGGTGGCTCGGCCGGGAGAAACCATCGATGCCGCCGCGTTGCTGCCGGCCGACAGGACCTTCTTTACCTACGCGGGCTCGCTGACCACACCGCCCTGCACCGAAGGCGTCACGTGGTACGTGATGAAGGTGCCGATCGAGATGTCACGCGCGCAGATCGCCGCGTTCACGGAGCTCGAACACCTCAGGCACAACAACCGGCCGATCCAGAGTCTCGGTGGCCGCGTCGTGCTGATCGATTCCACGCCTGACAAGTAGCGTTGCCAAGACACCGGGTTGACATTCGATCGCCGGCGACGAGGAGTTGAGATCAATGCCTGAGCGCCCGAGCTGGACCCCAGCCCCTCTGTCGCCCGACGGTGTGCGTAGCTTTCGGCAGCAGCTCACAGTGGGCGAGGATGCCGTCGATGTCACGAAGTGGTTTCCCGAATCGTACGGCATCCCGCCGCGCGTGCGTATCGGCCGGAACCGGTGGTTCAATCTCCTCTGGTTGCTGCCGATCGGCTTCGTGGTCCTGATCTCCGCGGTGGCGGTCGCGCAGGGTCTGCGCGCGATCCCATCGGTCGAGGACTTCATCGCCCGGTATCCCGGCACCATCGTGTCGGCGGAGGCGCACGAGAACCCGGGCTTTCCCGTCTGGGTCGGGGTGCAGCACTTCTTCAACGTGTTCCTGATGATCTTCATCCTCCGGTCTGGAATACAGATCCTCAGTGATCATCCACGGCTGTACTGGACCCGTCACAGCACACCGGGCAAGGACTGGTTCCGCTTCCAAAAAGAGGTGCCGACCGAGGGGCCGTGGACGGCGAAGCAAGACTCGGTCAGCTTGGCTGGACAGATCGGTCTTCCGGGCCTTCGGCACTCCATCGGCCTGGCGCGCTGGTGGCATCTCGGTGTCGATACGCTGTGGCTCCTGAACGGCCTGGTCTTTTACGTGCTGTTGTTCGCCACGGGCCATTGGCGGCGAGTCGTGCCGACCAGTTGGGACGTGATCCCCAATGCGCTCTCCGTCCAGATTCAGTACTTGTCGTTACAGTGGCCGGCCGAGCACGGGTGGGTCGCGTACAACAGCCTCCAGTTGATCGCCTACTTCGTCACGATCTTCATCGCCGCCCCCGCGGCGCTCATCACCGGGCTGGGGATGTCGCCCGCGCTGTCGACGCGGTTCAAGCGGCTCAGTCGCGTGCTCAGCATCCAGACCGCCCGATCCCTCCATTTCCTCGTGTTTGTCTGGTTCTTGATCTTCATCGTGACGCACGTGCTGTTCGTGTTCACGACCGGTCTGCGCGCGAACCTGAACCACATCTACGGCGGGCGCGACGACGACAGTTGGATCGGCTTGACTGTCTTCGCGCTCTCGATGGTCGTGCTCATTGTCGGCTGGGTTGCGGCCACGCCGCTCACGTTGCGATACCCGCGTGTCGTGCAGCGTGTCGGGTTCGCGCTGATCGGGCCGGTGCAGGGGTTGTTCGAACATGTCGATTCGACCGCCGGCCTCTACACCGAGCGCGACATCTCTCCGTATTTCTGGCGCAACGGGAAACTCCCCGACTCCGAGAAGTACGCGGCCTTGCTCGCGAGTAACTTCGCGGGGGCCCGGCTTCGGATCGGCGGGCTGGTCGACAACCCCGTCGACCTCACGCTCGAGGAGTTGCGGGCGCTGCCGCATCACGAACAGATCACGCAGCACTTCTGCATCCAGGGCTGGTCGGGCGTCGCCAAGTGGGGCGGTGTGTCGCTGCAGACGATCCTCGACCTCGTGCGCCCGAAGCCCGAGGCGAAGTGGGTCGTGTTTTACTCCTTTGCTGACGGTCCCGAGGGAGGCATCTATTACGACGTGCACGCGATCGAGCAGATGCGCTACACGTTGACGATGCTCGCCTACGACATGAACGGCAAGCCGCTGCCGCCCGACCACGGCGCGCCCCTGCGGCTGCGCAACGAGACGCAGCTCGGGTTCAAGCAGGTGAAGTGGATCAAGGGCCTGGAGTTCGTCGCCGACTTCGCCGACATCGGCGGCGGCCACGGCGGGTACCACCAGGATCACGAGTTTTTCGGCTACCGACAATCCATCTGACAGTTCCGGAAAGATCTTCGTGCGCAGCCCTTGCAGCAGCGTGCGCCAGGACTCGCCGGTCAGCGCAGAGCGGAGTGAGCTGATGCTCTGCGTCGCGACCAGCGGAATGCACCGCGCCTGACGCGCGAGCGAGAAGGACTTCTCGTCCCCGGAGGGCTCGTTCTCGCCGGTCGTCGCGAACGCCTGGTACTCATCGCACACGAACAGCACGGGTCGCCGGCTACGGGCGGCATCCCGATCCATCTGGTGGACACGATTGAGCACAGCCCGTTGGAAGTCCTGCTTCAACATCGTGCCCAGTGCGCGCGCCAACCCGGGATTCATGGCGAGGGGGAAGTTGAGCGCGACGATCTTCCCTTGCTCAATCAGCTCGGCGAGCGGCGGCAAGGGCGTCCCAAGGATGCCGCCCGGGTTGCGCGCGGGATCGTACGTGTCCTTCGGCGGGCAGAAGGTGTACTTGACGCGCGGATTGTCGTCGAACAGCGAGAGAAAGACACTGATCCCTTCGATGATGGATGTGCGGAGCTTGGGCTCGATCCGCGTCTAGTCATCCTCGAACCACCGCTTGACGGCCTCGAATTGCGCCACCTTGTCGGCCCACCGTGCGGGCGGCGTCGCATGCTCGAGCGTCCAGCTGATGCCGGTCGATCCGAGCGCCTCCGCGAGATCGGCGGACCATTCCGCCCACGTCCGAGTCCCGGTCGCGTCGTCGTGCCACGCCCAGCCTTTGAGCACCGTCGTGAAGAGGTGCTCCCGTTTGTCGACGACGATGCGGCGGTGGTTCGCGCGGAAGTACCGCTCCCCGTCCGCAATCCGAGCCCGCAGCTTGTCGGCGTTGATGACGTGTTCGTAGACCGAAAGAGCGTGACGTAGTCATCGAGCACCTGGTGCAGCAGGATCACGAACTTGACGAGATTGGTGCTCGCCTGCTGCCAGAACGGCTCCTTGCCGCGGCCAAAGAGATTGGTCATCAACGTGGCGATGCCGTAGGCGAGCGCATACGCGTCGAGATCGTTGTGCAGCGGGTTGTAGCGATACGGCGAATCGAGGCTGACCTCGACGTAGTCGTCTTCCCGACCGTGGCGACGCAGGATGTCGGGGACCTGCCGGCAGAAGTCACCCTTCACCTCAAGCACCAAGCCGGCGGCCTTGCGCGCGGGATCGGTCGCGCGGTACGCGAGGAGCTGGTCGACATACGGATACATACAGGCCGAGGTCTTGCCCGACCCGATGGCACTAACGACGAGGATGCCGGTGTACAGGCCGCGCTCTGGAATGGCGAGCCACGTCGGCCGCTCGGCGCGCGTCGGGGCGGTGCGGTGGTGGCACTCGCCGAGGACCACGAACAGATCCTCGCGCTGCTCCGGTGCGGGGTACGCCGGCAGCGGCCCCAGAGTCGTCGGGCGGACATGACGGCCTACAAAGATGTAGAAGCACGAGCACGCGATGCTGGCCAGGAAGAAGGCCGAGGAGAACCACAGGGCCGCGTATGTGTACGTGAACCCGGCATACAGGATGGGCCGCTTCAGGTGCACGAGGGTGAGGACCGCCTGGTCCGCCGGAAATGGGTAGGCGTGCAGCCCTACCGTGCCGGCGACGGCGCTCACGCTGAGACTGAGTACGGTACGGGAGTCGGTCAGCCGAGGCATCACTGACCTCTCAGTCCCGGCGCACGCACGGCGCCTCGGGTGCGTTCTTGACAGGGTGACGAGCCGATGCCGTCACGCCTTCGTCGGGATGCTCGGCGCGCCACGCGACGAAGTCACGGTCGCGCACGAGCGTCGTCTCGATCAATTGATTGAGGACGTATTCGACGGCGTCGCCGATGAACCGCGCATAGAGCACGAGCGCGTCGCGATTGGGTTCCTGCAGACGGCAAATGTGGCGTACGGATCGGATCCGATGCGGACGTCCTTTGATGATCGGCATGGTGCACTCCGTCACTCATGAGCAGCGTCGAGGGCCCCGGGGGAGCGACCCCACTGATCGTCGGGGGTGGGGTCGCTCCCCCGGGGCTCACGACCCAGGCTCTCCCCACCGCGCGCCCAGCGCGGGCGGCGTGTCCCCGGATTTCCGCGCTTGAATTGGTAAGCGCGGGGTTGGCGTGAGAGCCAGCTCGAAGCTGACGCCGGGGACAGCGCACATTGGACCGCTGGCCCGTCATGCGACGCCCGGCAGGGATCCGAACTGGCTGTAATCGAACGGCAAGAGCTCGGTCACGAGCGTGCCGACGCTGCGCTGAGATGCGTGCGTCGCCGCCTCGACGTGGTTCCGCAACGCCCCCTCCCCGTGACGACGCCACTCGAGATACAGATCGTCAAACACCGGCCGCCGCAACGCCTCGCGCAGCGTGCGGAAGCGATCGATCGCCGCGACCGAAAGGCCAGACACGTCACCCTGGTCCACGGCCTGGCGGGTGCGGAAGAACCACGCCAGGTCCTCTGGCGAGGCCGTGACCGTCACCCGTGGCTGTCGCTGATGCCGCTGGAAGGCGGCGTCACAGGCCTGCAAGCCGATCGGGCTGGCGCCGATCGCGAGCACGGTCCACGCCGGGAGCCAGGCGAACAACCGGCTGTGCTCTTTGAGAAACTGCTCCAACCCTCGCCCCGCCGTGTCGGTGACCAGGCAGACGAAGGACGCGACCGGCGGATCGCCCATCACGGCGACCGGCCACTTGTCGAGGAAGTAGCGGGTGGTGCTCGCGGTCTCGGTGTTGGACGCGGCAAACACCCGCTGGGGCAGGTCACTCGGCGGCACGCCGAAGCGCGCCGCGAACAGATCCACCTTCTCGGCTTCCGTGCTGAGCCAGTCGACGTCCGCGTGGCGCAGCACGTAATCGAGCACCATGATCTTGCGCGCGATCAGCGCGGCACTGGCCGTCCGGCGGTTCCGATTCTCGTCCTGGCCAAGGGTCCGATAGATGGCGCGCGCCTGCAGGTGATAGATGTGGCCGCGGTCCGCCCGCTGCGTGAACCGCTCGGCGAGGCCCCGGGCGACGAGCGCCTCGAAAAAGTCGCACACGTTCTTGCCATAGCGGATCCCGGCGAAGGCACTGTACTGACGCCGCAAGCAGTAACCGCTGTGCAGCGCCACCTGTGCGATAAAGCGCGTCTGGCGCGGCGTAAAGCCCAGTGGTTCCAGCGCGCGGACACGGTCCTCGAAGGTCATCGCAACCGCTCCAAGTCATGCGGATCGAACGGCGTGCCGTCCCGACGTACCGAGCCGTGCGCCAGCCGCGCAATAGCGCGCAACACCGGGGGCGGTCTGCCCCGGCAGCTGGCCGCGCGAGTGCTCGGTCACGAGTGCCACGTTTTCGGTGTTCGAGCCGTCCGTCGGCGGTTTCAACCTCGATGCGGAGAGCAGGCAACTCGAGGTGCCCGTGGATAGTGGGAACGCCCGACGCCGCGGTGAATGCTTCGATGTCGTCGGTTCGATCACTCTCGTCCGACGGATCGGGCCGATTGAGAAACGTCTGGTGCGCATCGAGTGCGTCGCTGCCGGCGAGGGTCCCGTCATCGCCCTCGAACAGAGCAAGTCTCGTGACACGCACGGGCGGCGCTGACGGCGCATCGTTATGAAGTCGCTCCGCCTTCTTGGGACAGACGGGCGAGCTCGGGTCCTATGCGCCGGCGGACCGTGTCTGGCGTCGCTGCATCTCGGTTCAGCGCAATGCACCGGCCTCCGCGACAGGCTCCCGCCGACCGCCCGAGCGCAGGCCGGGCAGGCTGCATGTGCGCGCGGCACCTCCGCGAGGCCCACGCTCGATTCGGCCGCGCTGACGTACGGGCGTGTCGTGAACGACGACAGTCACATCGTCGTTTTACGACACGAACCCGGGTCTTCGCGCGGACATGTGATCGCGACACCCGGCGTGTTATGAAGTTGGAGGAGACGTGGCTCTCGAACCTGCTATAACTCGGCGCAACCACCCTGACGGGCTTGCAGTCGACCGGGCTCGGCAGCGCGAACACTAATGGCCAACACGTACGTCACGGATCTGCGTCACTACTTGGACGACGACCAGGACCTGGCCGAGATGTCCGGACCAGCGCTCAATCTTGCGATGGTCTTGACGTCGATCGTCGCGTGGACGACCGACCATGAGCCGGAAGACATCTTGCCTACGAACGTCTGGTGTTGGCGACGTCCGGGCCGGAAGCGCTGTCGCGGCGAACTGGTCGCGGACCTGCAGCACGGTTCCTCAGAGATCGTGTGGCACTGCCCGTTATGCGGGGTGAACGGCGTGATTCGCGGCTGGGAACACTCGCTCTGGGACCGGCGGCGCGGTCCAGCATGACCGCAGCAACGAGCCCCCCGCTCGGCATAGCGAACGACGTGCCTGATGCTGCGTCGACCGCGTCGGCGCACGCGACGACCGCCTCGCCTATCCCTTGAACGGATTGTGAATCGTGAGCCGGCCATCGATCACCTGGCCGGACTGCAAGTCTTCTGTATAGAGCGTGGCGCAGTCGGCCGCAAGGGCCGCCGCAATAATCAGCGCGTCATAGATGTGAAAGCCGTGCTGGCCCGCCAGGCGCAGGGCGTCGTCATGGATCTCCGCGGTGACCGGGCGGGGCGACGGACACAGAATCCGAATGGCGTCGAGCGCCTCGGTGACCTCCGGCCAGGTCATCTGCAACTTTCGATGCGCGACGGAGGCCAGCTCATTTAACACCTGCACGCTAATCACACCGCCACTCGCGAGCAGCGCTTCGGCGGCAGGCGTCCGCGCGTCGTATTGCCCGATCGTATAGAGCAAGACGTTGGTGTCAAAGAACACCTTAGCGCTCATGAACCTCCTCTCGATCGAACGTGAAGCCGGCCGGTAACGCGCGCCGCAGGCGTCGCAGGCGTTCGATAGCCTTCTGCCGGCTGCGGTCGCGCGTCACTTCAAACTCGCGATCCCCCGCCACCCGGATCTCGATGTGATCGCCTTCCTTGAGTGCCAACGCCTCGACCACGGCGGTGGGCAGTCGCACCGCTAAACTGTTCCCCCACTTGGCGACCTGCATGTGCCTGCTCCCTTGAATAGATATACGTCTTGTATTGTATATCATCTCTCGGCTACGAACGCAGGCGCCTTCACGCGACGCGCGGTGATACGCGGGGTGGTTCACGGCGACGGGCAGCTTGCCGAGGAACTACCGCCTGGTGGGGTACCGGGGCGGCTTGTGCGGGAAGTATCTGAGCCGGTCGCCACACCAGCGACCGGCGACCTGAACCGAACGTTCGCCGCCGTCTCTCGCAGGGCGATCTTCGGTCGTCGCCGCCCGAGCAGCAGCAGTGAACGCCGCCGGGCTGGCCGCGGGGCACGCAGGCATATCGGCACGGTGCCGCGTCACGCGATCCTTGACATCACCCGGGACAGCCCCGCGCGCGTCACCTTCGCGTAGCGCTCGATCAACTCCAACGACGAATGCGTCAACTGATGCTGCACCTCACGTGTGGAGGCGCCCTTCTCGAGCATGTGCGTCGCGAGCGAATGCCGCAACCAATACGTCGTGATGTGGTGCGGATAGTTCGCCTTCTGTGCCGCCTTCTTCACCCACCAATTGACCGTGCGCTGCTCGAACCCTCGGTCCGTCCGGCCCGGCCGCTCGTCGGCGAACCGATAGCCGCCGGCGTCCGCGAACTCGATCAGACGTCGAAAGGCTTGGACGCCGGCCTTCGGTAACGCGATCGGGTTGCTCCGCCCGCCCTTCGCCGCAGGCACAAACACCGTCGCGTGCGAGATGTCGATATCGCTCCGCCGAATGCGATTGAGCTGCGAGGGCCGCATGCCCGTCCAGGCTAAACAACGAATGATCGCGCTATTCACGTTGTCGTCCGGCAGCTCGGCGAGAATCTTCCTCACCCACACGAAGTCAATCGCATTGATCTTGCGGTCGGGCTCCTTGAACCGATCGACGTCCAAACACGGGTTGTAGCCGCGCTTGCCATTCAGCAACGCGTAGAAGTTGGAAAGCGCCGACAGTCGGTGATTCAGTGATGACTCCGAGAGAGGTCTTGGGGGCACCGTCTGGCCGTGCCGGTTCCTCCGGCCGGTCTCACTCCCTCTCGCCCAGGCGCTCAAGTGTTTGCGAATCTCGATCGGCTTGATCCGGTTGCGGTTCCGGCCGCTGAACAGGGCGGCCCACCGGCGAATGTCGATCGCGCGCTCGTTGAACGACGCCAGATGTGAGACCTGCGGTAAGTAATCGTTCTCGACGTCAGCTTCAAAGGTGCCCTTGACGGCCGCCCGATCGACATCGGCCTTCACCGTTCCGCTCTCCGAACGCATCCAGTCGGTGATTTCGCCCAGGGGCGTATCCGACTCGAACCGACGGGCAATGCGCTGCGCGCGCACCATCAACTGTACGCGGTAGCACCACGGCTGGCCCTTGCGCACGGGTCCGTTCGTCGCGCGATCCGCGCGGAGGATTCCCGCTGGCAGTCGTCGATCGGTCCGGTCCTTGTGTTTGGCCATCCGATTCTCCGGCGTAAATTTGGGTTCCGGCGTAAATTCTAGCGCCGTTGGCTCCCGTTGCCGAGAAAAGCCAGTGAGAACATTCCCGGCGTAAATCCCGGCGTAAACTTGCGTCCATTATGGGGTTTTTGGGGGTCTTTCGGTATTTCTCAGGACGTGAATTTGTTCGGCAAATGGCGACACAGAGCCAGATCGAGATCGCATTTTCTGGCTTCCCAAGCCAGTTAGACGGGTTCGATCCCCGTAGCCCGCTCCACACTTTTTCGATTCCGGTGTAGAAAAGCGGTGTAAATCTGCAGCGTCAGCTGCGGGATGCCACCCGCACCGCTCGGGTGGCCCGTCAGTCGCTCGCGGCGGCCATTCAGCAGCATTCTGAGAACGACAGAACGCGGGATCGACGGCGCCCGCCACCGCTCCGCGATCTACCATGTCGTCGTGGAGAATGCAGCAGGCACGGGTCGCGGCGTGCGTTCCGTGACGGTAGGCGCGCATGCCGTGCCCGATGGCGAGATCCTGCTCATGGACGACGGAAAAACCCGTGAAGTTCGAGTCGAGCTTGGCTGAGGGACAGCCGAAGGGAACACAAGAAGAGAGGATGGCCGACCAAGTGTCGGCAGGGGAGGACTTGGACCGGCTGCCGACGGACAAGGAACTCGCCCGGCTTCAGCGCACCACGGTGCTGTACTACCTTCACGAGACCAACCCGGACAACGGGCTGGTCCGTGACAAGACCGACCCCGACGCGCCATGCAGCATCGCGGCCGTCGGTCTCGCTCTGGCGACGATCCCGGCTGTGGTCGAGCGCGGCGTGCTCATTCGCAAGTTCGCCGCGAAGTCCGCCCGCCGCAGACTCCGCAGCCTGATGACCCTCCGGCAAGGACCTGAGCCGGACGCCGCCGGGTACAAGGGCTTTTTCTATCACTTCCTCGACATCGATACTGGCCGCCGCGTCTGGAACTGCGAGCTCTCGACGCTCGATTCAGCGTTCCTGTTCGCGGGTGCCCTTACCTGTGCCACTTACTTCGACGCCGACACGGAGGAAGAGACCGAAGTCCGACGCCTGGTTGACGCGCTCTACCACCGGGCCGACTGGGAGTGGGTGTGCAATGGTGGCGCAACGCTCACCCACGGCTGGAAGCCCGAGACCGGCTTCCTGGCGTACCGCTACGAGGGGTACGACGAGGGGCTCTTGCTCTATCTTCTCGCGCTCGGCTCGCCGACTCACCCACTCCCGCCGGAGAGTTACAACGCGTACTGCGCCACCTATCAGTGGAAGGAAATCTACGGCCGCGAGCTGCTCTACTCCGGCCCGTTGTTTACACACCAACTGTCGCACCTCTGGATCGATTTCCGTGGTATTCGCGACGCGTTCATGCGCGAGCGTGGCAGCGACTACTTCGAGAACACCCGGCAGGCGACCTTCGTGCAGCAGGAGTATGCCGTCAGGAACCCGCTCGGCTTCGAGGGCTACGGCGAGCACTGTTGGGGCATCACGGCCTCTGATGGCCCGGGCTGGGTCAAGCGCGCGGTGAACGGCGTCGACCGGGAGTTTTTTGGCTACATCGCCCGAGGGGCCCCGTTTGGCCCAGACGACGGCACCGTCTCACCATGGGTCGTAGTCGCGTCGCTGCCGTTCGCGCCGGAAATCGTGATCCCGACCGTCCGACAGTTCGCTCGACTGGACCTTGGAATGACCGCCCCCTATGGATTCAAGCCGTCGTTCAACCAGACCTTCGCCGTGGAAGAGAGTCCGACAGGTTGGTGGGTCACGCCCCACCACTTCGGCATCGACCAGGGCCCGGTCGTGTTGATGATCGAGAACTACCGATCGGGTCTCATCTGGGACATCATGCGCTGCTGCCCCGCAGTGATCGCGGGACTACGGCGAGCCGGGTTCAACGGCGGCTGGCTCTGAAGCGGCGGTTATGCGCGTCAATGGCCGCGGCTAGACTGGAAAAGGCTCGTAAGTCAAGGTGACTCACTCGGTGGCGACGACTCATGGTGCCGCCCGCGTCGACATTTTCCCTTCGTGGACCTCGTCGCTATCCTTCAGTGTCTATGTCGCTTCTACACTCTCAGAGGCTGCCCTTGGCTTGCGATATCAAGTAGTCCGAGCTCCCGTTCGGCTCAGTTCTCACAGAGTTTCGATTTCAGATAACGGTTCCGATTCTGCGGGCTCCCCTCGTTTGACCTGGCCTCTCCAGACGTCTTGACAAGTACCTCGTCACCTTGCCCATGTGTGTGATGATGGTCGAGGCCGATACGCTTTGGAGCGGAAAGGACTGAAGGCCTATGCATGCCGAGGATCCGAAGGCATCCGACGTCCTGTACATCAAAGCCCTGGCGGCTGCCTTCACGGTCAACACGATCCCCGATGCGGCATTGAACGCCCAACTCATTGCTGGTCGTGATCACGTCGATGAGCGCCGTGCTCGCCATCTGGGATAACGTATGCGCGTGCTGGTGATAGACGTCGGCGGAACCAACGTGAAGATCCTCGCAAGCGGGCAGAAAGCGCCGCGCAAGGTACGGTCTGGCCCGAAACTGACGCCGAGGAAGATGGTCGCCGCCGTGAAGACGCTCGCCGCGGATTGGAAGTACGACGCGGTCGCGATCGGCTACCCGGGACGGGTCCACCACGGTCGCATCATGGTGGAACCGCACAACCTCGGCCGGGGATGGGTAGGATTCGATTTCAGGTCCGCGTTCGGCCGCCCGGTACGGATCCTCAACGATGCGGCGATGCAGGCGCTGGGGAGCTACAAGCGCGGACTGCTGCTGTTTCTGGGCCTCGGCACCGGCCTGGGCGCCGCGCTCGTGGCCGACGGCGTCGTCATTCCGATGGAACTGGCTCACCTGTCATTCAAGAACGGTACCTACGAGGACTACCTTGGTCTCAGGGCGCCGCGGCGACTGGGCCGGAAGAAGTGGCAGAAGTACGTCGAGTTCGGGACGGCCCGGATGATCGAGGCAGTCCATCCAGACGATGTTGTGCTTGGCGGCGGGAATGCGCGAAGACTGAAGAAACTGCCGGAGGGTTCCCGCCTCGGCAGTAACGCCTGCGCGTTCGCGGGCGGCTTCCGCCTGTGGGACGACCCGTCGCGCCGCCGGTCATCCGCAGGAACCCAATCCAGTCGCATGCAGTGACGCAACGCAGGACCTGCAGGGAGCATCCCCAATGACCATCGGCACCGAGACGGGGGGAGGTAGGAGAAGGGCGACCGACCACCCGGCATGGAAGGCGCTGCAGGAGCACTATCGGACCATGCGAGGCGTCCACCTCCGCGAGCTGTTCGCGCACGATCCGAAGCGCGGCGAACGGCTGACCGCGGAGGCCGTGGGCGCCTATCTCGACTATTCGAAGAACCGGATCTCCGACGAAACGCTTCGGCTGCTCGTCGAACTCGCCGAGGAGTCCGGCCTGCGCGCACGAATCGATGCCATGTTCCAGGGCGAGAAGATCAACGTCTCGGAGAAGCGATCCGTGCTCCACGTGGCGCTGAGAGCCCCGCGTGGCACGTCGATCCTGGTCGACGGCCAAAACGTCGTCCCTGACGTCCACGCCGTACTCGATCGTATGGCGGATTTCGCGAATCGCGTGCGCGGCGGCGAATGGAAAGGACACACCGGCCAGCGGATCCGCAACGTCGTGAACATCGGCATCGGCGGCTCCGATCTTGGACCGGTGATGGCGTACGAAGCGCTGCGGCACTACAGCGACCGCAGCCTGACCTTCCGCTTCGTCTCCAACATCGACGGCACCGACTTCGCCGAAACGGTCCGCGATCTCGACCCGGCCGCGACCCTCTTCATCGTGTCGTCCAAGACCTTCACGACGCTGGAGACGATGACCAACGCGCGCACGGCGCGGGATTGGTCGCTGGCGGGCCTCACAGGCGATCAAGACTCCGTCGCGAAACATTTCGTCGCCGTCTCCACCAATGCCGCGGAGGTGGCGAAGTTCGGCGTCGACACTGCCAACATGTTCGGATTCTGGGACTGGATCGGCGGGCGCTATTCCATGGACTCGGCGATCGGCCTCTCGACGATGCTGGCGATCGGCCCGGATCAGTTTCGCGCGATGCTCGATGGCTTCCACAAGATGGACGAGCACTTCCGCACCGCGCCTTTCGCGAAGAACCTGCCGGTACTCATGGGACTGCTCGGAATCTGGAACACCAACTTCCTCGGTGCCCACACCGTGGCGGTGCTGCCGTACGAGCAATACCTCAAGCGCTTCCCTGCCTACCTTCAGCAGTTGACGATGGAGAGCAACGGGAAGCACGTGACGCTAAACGGCGACGAGGTGTCGAACGACACCAGTCCAATCTACTGGGGCGAGCCTGGCACCAACGGCCAGCACTCCTTCTATCAGCTAATCCACCAGGGCACGCGACTCATCCCGTGCGACTTCATCGCCTTCGCCGAGACGCTCAACCCGCTTGGCCAACATCACGACATCCTCATCGCCAATGCGCTGGCGCAGGGGGAGGCGCTGGCGTTCGGCAAGACCGCAGAGGAAGTGAAACGCGAAGGCTCGCCCGACTGGCTGGTCCCCCATCGGACCTTCGAGGGGAACCGGCCCTCCAACACGCTTGTCATGTCGCGACTCACGCCCGCAGCACTGGGGACACTGGTCGCGCTCTACGAGCACATCGTGTTCACCCAGGGCGTCGTGTGGAACGTCGACTCGTTCGATCAGTGGGGCGTGGAACTGGGAAAGGTGCTGGCGCAGCGCATCATCCCGGAGCTCGGCGGTGGCGAGGAGCCGCCGCTCAATCACGACAGCTCGACGAACGCGCTCATCCGGCGCTACCGGAAATCCACACAGTCTCGCCTGGGCTGAGGCGAGGGACGCTGGACCATCTTGGCGGCGATCGACGAGGATGTGCCGGTGCCTGCGGTGACCGCTGCGCTCTACGCACGGTTCAGCTCGTCCGGCGAAGCGGTCCAGAACCAGCTGTGGTCGCCTGCGCTACCAGTTCAGTAGGCACCACGAGTAGTCCCACGAGATGATCAAATGACGACTGGGACCGCGACGGTCGGGACCTACACCAGCGAAGGATCGTCGTCTTATGACTGACGTCGACAGGAAGGCCCCGCGGCAGCCCGCCGAGCTCAAACGGTTGGAGGTCGCACGCGAGTGGGACGCGCCCTGGAGGAAGTGGGGGCCGTACCTCAGTGAACGGCAATGGGGGACGGTCCGCGAGGACTACAGCCCGAACGGCGACGCGTGGCAGTACTTCACGCACGACCAGGCGCGATCACGTGCCTATCACTGGGGCGAAGATGGGCTCGCCGGCTTTTGCGATCTGAAGCAGCGGCTGTGTTTCGCCCTGGCGCTGTGGAACGGGAAAGACCCGATTTTGAAGGAGCGCCTATTCGGACTGAGCAATGCGGAGGGGAATCACGGCGAGGATGTGAAGGAGTACTACTTCTATCTCGATTCCACGCCGACCCACTCGTACATGAAGTGGCTGTACAAGTACCCCCACGCCGCTTTTCCGTACGACGATCTCGTGCAGACCAACGCGCTTCGCACGCGCCAGGAGTTCGAGTACGAGCTCATTGACAGCGGCGCGTTCAATGGCGACCGCTACTTCGACGTCTTCGTCGAATATGCGAAGTCGTCTCCGGAGGCGTGC
Organism: uncultured Acidobacteriota bacterium; assembly: GCA_963836665.1. Taxonomy (GTDB): domain Bacteria; phylum Acidobacteriota; class Vicinamibacteria; order Vicinamibacterales; family 2-12-FULL-66-21; genus JAICSD01. The sequence continues at coordinate 587,996 of CAWIKL010000001.1, forward strand.
TTCATCCGCCTCACCGTCACGAACCGGGGTCCGGAGGCCGCGGCTCTGCATCTGCTGCCCACTCTGTGGTTCCGCAACACGTGGCACTGGTGGCCCGGCACGAAGCCCCACATGGCGGCCACGAAACGAACCAGCGGTGCGAGCGTCGTGGCGGCGTCTCACGCTGAACTCGGCGATCGCTGGCTTTATTGCGACGGCGCGCCGCCGCTGCTCTTCACCGAGAACGACACCAACACGGAACGGCTGTTCGACACGCCCAACGCGAGTCCCTACGTCAAGGACGCCTTCCACGCGTTCGTCGTGCACGGAAACACGGCTGCCGTCAACCCGGCGCAAGTCGGCACCAAGGCCGCCGCGCATTACCGCTTCGAAGTCGGGGCCGGCGAGTCGGTGGCCGTCCGACTCTGTTTAACGGACACTCAGCACACCTCCGATCCGTTCGCAGTCTTCGAGAAGACGATCGAGGCGCGGCGTGAAGAGGCGGACGACTTCTACAAATCCTGCACACCAGAGTCCGCCAACGAGGATGCTGCGCAGGTCATGAGGCAAGCTTTCGGGGGCATGTTCTGGACGAAGCAGGACCTACTTCTTCGACCTGAATATGTGGCTCCGCGAGCACGGCGTCCATCCGTTCGACTCGCCGACGTCGGCGCCGATCCGGAACCGCCACTGGTTCCACATGTTCAACGACGACGTGATCTCGATGCCGGACAAGTGGGAGTACCCGTGGTACGCGGCCTGGGATCTCGCCTTCCACGCGGTCGCGGTCGCGGGCGTCGATCCGGACTTCGCCAAGCATCAGCTCAACCTGATGTTGAAGGCGCGTTATCAGCACTCCAACGGTCAGCTGCCGGCCTACGAGTGGAACTTTGGCGATGTCAATCCACCGGTGCACGCCTGGGCGACGCTGTTCCAGTACCGGATCGAACAGGCGAAGCGCGGCGAGGGGGATCTCGAGTTCCTCAAGCGCGCCTTCGGGAAGCTCGTGGTGAACTTCACGTGGTGGGTGAATCGCAAGGACCGCCTGGGCAAGAGCGTATTCGAGGGGGGCTTCCTCGGCCTCGACAACATCGGCGTCTTCGATCGCAGCGCCGAGCTGCCGACCGGCGGCCACCTCGAACAGGCCGACGGCACCGCGTGGATGGCGATGTTCTGTCAGAACATGCTCGAGATCGCCGTCGAGATCGCGGCGCACGATCCGAGCTACGACGACCTCGCCTACAAGTTCGCCGAGCACTTCCTCTGGATCGGCGCCGCCCTGAACAAGGCGGGCGACGACGGGATGTGGGATGAGGAGGACGGGTTTTACTACGACGTCCTGCGCCTGCCCAACGGCAGCGCGCACCGGCTGAAGGTCCGTTCGCTAGTCGGCCTCCTGCCGCTCTGCGCCACGACCGTCATCGCGTCATCGCAGCGCGAGCGCGTGCCGAGCGTCAGCAGGGCGCTGGAAATGCGCTTCGCGCACATTCCGGAGCTCCGCGCCGGCATCCACCCGACCGGTCGCGAGCACATGAACGGCGACGGCCGGACGATAGCCGCGGTCGTGAATCCCGACCGGTTGCGGCGGATCCTCTCGCACATGCTGGACGAGGCGGAATTCCTCGGCCCCTACGGCATCCGCTCGGTCTCGCGATGGCACGAGCAGCGTCCCTACGTCGTGGCCGTCGGCGGACAGGAATACCGGGTCTCCTATCAGCCGTCCGAATCGGATAGCGCCATGTTCGGCGGCAACTCCAACTGGCGCGGGCCGGTGTGGTTCCCAATGAACGTCCTGCTCATTCGCGCGCTCTACCAGTTCCACGCTTATTACGGCGACGCCGTCCGTGTCGAGTGTCCGACCGGCTCCGGCAGGCTGATGAACCTCCTCGAGGTCGGCAAGGAGATCTCCGATCGCCTACAACGCATCTTCCTGCGCGACGAGCACGGGCGGCGCCCGGTGTTCGGCGGCACGGAACGGTTCCAGCGGGACCCGCACTGGCGCGATTGCATTCCGTTTCATGAGTACTTCCACGGCGACAACGGTGCCGGCCTCGGCGCCAGTCACCAGACCGGGTGGACGGGCATCGTCGCCGCCCTTCCGCAGATCTACGGGACTGTGGGTGCCGGCCCCGTCGTCGTATCCGCCAGGGAAGGCGCTGCCGCACGCCATCAGGTCAAGCGCACACCCGCGCGGAAGATCCTGCCGACGTGACCGTCCTGGTCATGACGCTCGCAGTGCTAGACGACGTCGATACGGTCGCGCGACACGCGCCGAGGTCTTTGCCGCGCATAACGATGTCCCTTAACTCAGGGAGACCGTCCCACGTGTGTGATGATGGTCGGCGCCGATGCTCGAAGCGCGTCGCGGGCGTTGGTGTTCGCCGCGACGCGACTCCTGGAGCGCTGCTGGGGTTGCTGGACGGCTTGTGCGGGACGTATCCGAGCCGGTCGCAAGACCGGTGATCGGCGACCTGAACCAAACGTGCGCCACCATCTCTCGCAGCGATCTTCGGTGGTCGCAGCCGAGCACCGGCAACTAGGTCGCTCGGCTCGGCAAGGACCCGCGTCACGCGATCTTTGACATGACCCGGGACAGCCCCGCGCGCGTCACCTTCGCGTAGCGCTCGATCAACTCCAGCGACGACTGTGTCAACTGATGCTGCACCTCGCGTGTGGACGCGCCCTTCTCGAGCATGTGCGTCGCGAGCGAATGTCGCAACCAATACGTCGTGATGTGGTGCGGGTATTGCGCCTTCTCTGCCGCCTCCTTCACCCACCAACTCACCGTTCGCTGCTCGAACCCCCGGTCAGTCCGCTCCGGCCGCTCATCAGCGAATCGACAGCCGCCCGCGTCCGCGAACGTGATCTCGAAGCTATCCCAGCCCTCCGCAGGCCACGATCAATGCCGCACAGGCGACTTCCGCGCCCACCTCGGCGTTGAAGGGGACGCCGATCCCGCCGCAGTAGTTTGCTGCCACGTGGACCAGGATCATGAGCAGCAAGTCGCCTCGCGTTCGCTGGTAGAGCCGCTGGACTGGGCCCGATACACGTCTACGTCAGGACCTCCGCCGATGTCGCGCAGGCCGCGTTGGCCATTGTTGCCGTCGTGAAGGGGCTGGATCCTAGTCTGCCCATCGAGGACCTGGAAACGCTGCCCGAGCAGGTGCGCAACAATACGTATCTCGATCGCATGATCACGATGCTGTCGGCGGCGTTCGCCCTGCTGGCGACGCTCCTCGCGGCGATCGGCGCGTATGGCGTCCTGGCCTTTACCGTCGCGCAGCGCACGCGCGAGATCGGCCTTCGAATGGCCCTTGGAGCGGCTCCCGGCCGCGTGCGCGCCATGGTGCTCCGGCAGGTTGCGGTGATGACCCTCGTCGGAGGGCTGGTCGGGATAGCGGCCGCCCTCGGCGTCGGGAAAGGCGCGCAGTCGATCCTGTTCCAGATGACCGGCGCCGACCCGACGGTGCTGGCCTCTCGGCAGTCGCAATCGCGTTGGTCGCGCTATGCGCCGGCTTGATTCCCGCGCACCGTGCGTCACGAGTGGATCCGATGAGAGCGTTGAAATACGAATAGTGCGGAAGGCCGGAACTATTTCCGCGGCACATTTGGTCCATGTCGGAAGTACTGGGCCGGTGTGTCGCAAAATGAATTACGTGTCGTGCTGGAACTTCGCGGCCGCGTCGGGACGCTTCGATATGCTATCGAGGCAGCGGTCGAAGCCGACAGACGCGCGGAGGAAGAGGCGCGACAGGAGTTAGATAAAGTCCGAGCGAAAGTTGAATGGCTTCACGCCATGCTGACGATCCGCCGCAGCGTCAGCCCCGCCGTTGGAACCTAGCGCGACAGCAGTTGCGCGACGCCTCCTGCGACCAGAGCCAAGCCCACGCCCATCGCAAAGCGCGCGAGCAAATCTGCGCCCAGTGCCGCCCCTAGACCCCAGCCCACACTGCACGCGCCGAGTATGATCAGTGTGTGCACGGACCGACGCTCTGCGGCCATCTAACGTCCCTTCCTTCCACGTCGGCTTCTTCGCCGCATTGACCAGCCCTTCATCTTCGACCACGCCTTCGCTGACGTCTTCCGGTCGATGCCGAGCTCGGCGAGCATTGCCGGGTGTGTCACAACGCTGTCCTACTCCGGCACTGCGTTTTTCCTCTGCCCGACCCTGATAACCCGAGAGCACCGGTTGCTTTCGGCATCTCCTGGAGCATTTCCCACAGTCGCGCCCGAGCGCCTCGGCCTTCAGCATGCTACCCTGTTCCGCCCCCATCAGAGAGGAGAGTACCGATGTCCCGGCGCGCGATCATCGCTGTCGTCGCCATTCTCGCTGCCGCGCCATGCGTGTCCGCGCAATCGCTCGGTGACCTCGCGAAACGCACACAAGCGGACCGCGAGAAGGCCGCGGGGGATCGCGACAAGACTGACAAAGCCGCCAAGACGGACGCGAAGCAGACCTTCACGGACAAGGACCTGAAGACGCTTGACCCGTTGCCTGGCGGCGCCGCAGCCGCGACAGCTGAGACGAAGACGGGCGATGCGTCGCCACCTCCAACTGGACAGAAGGACGCGGCTGCTCCAACCACCGGCGCCACAGCCACCGAGATGATCGACGCGGCAAACAAGGGCGAGGAATACTGGCGGGGACGGCTGCGGCCATTGCTCACGCAACTCGCCGCGGATGCCGATGCGGCGCTGCAGACCGCCACACGGCTACGAGAGCTCCAAGACAAGGTCGAACCCAACCTCCCGAGTCTGGCGGTCTTCGGGCCGGAAATCACACGTCTTACAACCGAACTCCAAAAGCAGGATCGGGCCGTCACCCTTGACCAAGCCGCAATCGACGCGCTGAAGGAAGAAGGGCGACGCGCTGGTGCCCTACCGGGATGGTTCCGCTAGAGCAGCGGCGTCCTTCGTCGTCGGTAACAATCGATTTTGAGCTTCTTCTTTCCCTCGGGCCTGCGAGCGTGGCAGACTTCGCAAACTCACCGGTAACGCAGGCCAGGAGCCGTGATGGATCGCCGCGAATTCGTCAAGCTGACAGGGGCCGGAATGGCGACGGGTGCGCTCGCCGAGTCGGTGGTGTCGGCGCAGGTGGCAAGACTCCCCAATACCGGCCAAACCGCATCCTCGTCGAAGGTGAAATTCAAGGTCGGCACCCAGCATGGCGACTCTGATGCCGTGCTGAAGGTGATGGCGGCGTTTGGCTGCAATCACATCTGCAGTAGCCTGCCGTCGCGGACGATGGATGAGAAGTGGTCGGTGGAATCGCTAACACGATTGCGCGAGCGCGTCGAGTCCCATGGCCTCACGCTCGAAATCATTCCGATCTCGATGACCTCGGCCGACATCACACGCGCCGAGATGCCGGCGATCTATCTGGGCCAGAGTCCGGAGCGTGACCGCAACATCGACGACATCTGCCGGCAGATTCGTAACTGCGCACAGGCCGGCGTCTTCCAAGTGAAATACAATTTTACCATCCTCGGCATTCCCCGCTCGGGCACGACGAAAGGGCGCGGTCCGTCACGTTACAGCGAGTTCGTGCTGGCCAACGACACGAGCAAAGACACGACGACGATCGCCGGCAGGGTTGACGCCGATGCCTATTGGGAGCGCATCACGTATTTTCTCGAGCGCGTCGTTCCGGTCGCCGAGGAATACAAAGTGAAGATGGGATGCCACCCGCAGGATCCCGGCGTGCCGCCTGGCTACCGCGGCATCGATGCGGTGCTGGCGTCACCGGAAGGCCTGAAGACATTCGTCTCGATCAAGGAAAGCCCGTATCACGGATTGAACTTCTGCCAGGGCACCGTATCGGAGCAACTCGAAAGGCCAGGCGAGCAGATCTACGACGTGATTCGTTACTTCGGATCGCGCAAGAAGATCTTCAATGTGCACTTCCGCAACATCGAAGGCGGCCGCTTGAATTTCCGCGAATCCTTCATCGACAACGGCAGCGTCGACATGCTGAAGGCCGCGCGCGTCTACAAAGAAGTGGGGTACGACGGCACGCTGATGCCCGACCACGTGCCGCATGTCGACGGAGACGACAATCAGTACCAGGGCTTCGCGTTTGCGATCGGTTATATCAAGGCCCTGATAGCGGCCGTGTCGGCAGAGGGCTAGCTCGCCGAACTCGAACCACGGGGCGACCGTAAGCCATATCGATATCCACCGACACGGGCCGCCACTACGACTCACCAACTGGCAGACGCCGCTGAAGTCGGACGCGCAAAGTCATTGCGCGTTGGGCGCGATGGTGCCACGCAACCGATCGAAGAAGTTGAGCACGAACGTCACCTGCGTCAGGGGCTTCGGCCCGGATCCCTCCACGGTCGTGAGCACAAACACTCGGCTTCCGTCCGCCGACAAGTCACCGGCACTCGGAATGGGTGCGCTTGACCAATCGCGCGGAAGGCCGGCGCTGAAGGACGAACCCTCGGCGCGATAGTCCACAACGTGGAGTCGGCGATCGCCAGTCAGGTAGTACAGGCGATTCCCCGAGCGCCAGGTCGACAGCGCTCCGCCTCCCCCCGCGCCGGATCGCGAGATCTGCCATTTGCCGCCCGGACCGGGAAACGGTCGAACGTACATCTCTTGTCTGCCTGACTCCATCGACGAATACGACCCCCATCGGCCGTCTGGCGAAAAGGCGGGTCCGCGGACTTCTGCGTTGGACTGAACGAAAGGCTCTGGCTTACCGGGCTTGGGATGATCGGGATCGCTTAGGTCGAGAGCGATGGTCCACAGGCCGTACTCCTTCTGCGCGTGCCAATATCCGATGCGTTTTCCATCCGGAGCGGCCGAACCGACCTCCCATCCGGCACCGTCCACCAGCACCTCTGGTGTGCCGGCCCCGTCGGCGCGCATCCAGAAGATTCCGTCGCCAGACCCTCGAGCAAACGAATACACGAGATGCTTGCCGTCTGGCATCCACGTCAGATTGCCGACCCGGCCAGGGACCGTCGCCACCCGTGTCAGGCGATCGTGGGTCAGGTCGTACATCGAGAAGGTCGTGTCTGTGCCCTCTTGCGCCACCACCGCCAACCGCGTCGCGTCGGGCGAGGCGCGAATTTCCACGTACGGGCCTGGCGGCAGCGGCAGGCGCTGGAGGTGTCCAGAGGCGTCGAGCCAGGCCACGGTCCGGTCGCTGGACGCGTCGGCGGGAAGGTAGACCAGCGTTCCGGAGCGCGACACATCGAAGTACGCCCAGCCGTTCCCGCTGAAATCGCGCAGGTCTTGGACGACGGGCGTGGCGCGTCCGGTGACTTCGAGCCGCTTGAGGTCGGTCGCAATCGAATAGAGCGCACCCTCTCGCATGAAGAGAAGGTGCCCACTCGGTACGTAGTGGCCGTTATAACCGTTCTTCACGAGAATTGTCCGCTGTCCCGTCCTGATTGATTGCGCTTGAATCACGTACGGATCATTGTCCGTCCGCGACTGGAAGAGGAATGCCTGCGCGCCCGGTAGGACTTGCGCATAGCGATTTGTGACCTCGCCCGCCTTCACATCGAGCTGAGTGGCCGGCGTCACGTCACCGCCAGCCGCGGAGACGCGCGACAGCGGCACGCGATTTTCGGACGCGAAGATGATGTTGCCGTCCTCGCCCCACGACCCGCCGCGTGGATTCTTCGCGTCGCAGATGACGACGGGGGATCCGCCCTCGACTGACATCTTCTCGAGTTTGCCGCCGGCGAAAAAGGCGATCGACCGGCTGTCGGGCGAAAAGAACGGCGATGCGGCATCTTCGGTGCCGGCGAGGACGTTTGCCTGAGAGCTGCCGAGCAGTCGGAGCGCAAGGTGATCCTTCCCGTCGGCGCCGGGCGTGATGATCGCGAGTCGGCTTCCGTCGGGTGAAATGGCAAGCGGAGGACCTTGTCCCGCCCCGCGCGACACCTCCACGCCGACGTCGGCATCAAGGCGCACGGCAGGCGCCGCGACCGAGGGCGGCGCGGACGTCCATGGCGCACGCACGACGACGAGCGCACCCGCAACGGCGAGCGAGGCAGCCGCGATCGCCCACGGCCATCGGCTCTTCGAAACCGATGGTAGCGCCCTCGCGACTTGCTGCCGCGGCGCAACGATTCGCCACGCGTCGCCGAGGTCGCGCAGCCGCTTCTTCGGATCTTTTTCCAGGCAGCTTTTGACGAGCGGGCGGATCTCGCCGGGCACGACGTCCATCGGCGGCTGTTCCTTGATCACCGCCGCAAGCGTTTCACCAACATCGTCTCCACCGAACGGCCGACGGCCGGTCACCATTTCGTACAGCACGCAGCCGAACGCCCAGATGTCGGCGCGCTTGTCGACCGCTTTGCCGCGCGCCTGTTCCGGCGACATGTACACCGCCGTGCCGAGGATCACGCCGACGCCGGTCATCATGGCAGGTGTCGTCAGGGTGGGCGACATCGACACGCTCGTCGACGAACCCGCGGGGTCCATCGCTTTGGCCAGCCCAAAGTCGAGCACCTTCACGGTCCCGTCCGCGCGGACCTTGATGTTCTCAGGCTTGAGATCGCGATGAATGATGCCCTGCTCATGCGCGGCTTCGAGCCCGTCGGCGATCTGCTTGGCGATCGGCAGTGCTTCATCGAGGAGGATCGCGCCACGCGCGATGCGTTGCGACAGATCCTCGCCCTCGACCAGTTCCATCACAAGCGCGGTGAAGTCTGGTGTTTTCTCGAGGCCGTAGATCGCCGCGATGTTCGGATGGTTGAGGGCCGCGAGAACTTCGGCCTCGCGCTGAAAGCGCGCAAGGCGGTCCGCATCGCCGGCGACCAAGGCGGGCAACACCTTGATCGCGACCGACCGCTTCAGATTACGGTCGGTTGCCCGGTAGACCTCGCCCATGCCGCCGACGCCAATCTGCGCGGTGATGTCGTAGACGCCGATTCGGGTGCCAGGAATCAGGGGCAAGTGGCTGAAGTATATGGGCTGGACGGCTGAGCGGGCAGATTACTCCTGCAACACGGCGTAGTGTTTACCGATGTCCAGGGCCTGGCTCCCGAGGTGCCTCATGCGGCGTCGACGGCGTCGGCGCACGCGACGACCGGCTCGCCTATCCCTTGAACGGATTGTGAATCGTGAGCCGGCCATCGATCACTTGGGACTGCCCTCGACTGGGCTATTTCTTTGCCTCGGGATTCCAGTTCTGCAGCAACGTGATCGGCACCTCGACGCTGTCCAGTTCCGTGTTGATGAGAAAGCGACCGTTGGGGGCGACATCGGTACTGTCGGGCCTGTGCCGTGTCCTCGCCGCCACCGACGATGTGCGTGGGGAAGAGCACTAGTGTCGGTCCCGTGGCGACCGTTGCCCCGGTGACAGTGATTGGCACCGCCATCATCGCGCCGGCTGGATTGATGTAATAGAGTTCCTTGCCATCGGGCCGCCACCGCGGATAGATGCCGCCCAACGTTGACACTTGCCACTCGCCTCCAGCCGAAGTCGGGGGCGTGCCCGCCGCGCCGGGCGGGACAAAAGGTCGGATGTAGATTTCGTTCCGCCCCGATTCGTTCGACTCGTAGGCCACCCACCGCCCGTCGGGTGAAAACTCGCCATACCCCTCGCGGAACCGGGTTTTCAGGAACACCGACGGCCTACGATCGCCCACCATCGGCACGACCCAGAGGTCGAGGCTGGTCTGTGGGTCGATGCTGCGATATAGCAGAAACCCGATCTTCGACCAGCTCTCCGGGGTCTTGACCTGGTTCGAGGTCACGAGGCGCTCCTCCACGCCCACGCCGCTGGCGAGCTTCTGGTAGATATCATCTGCACCCGCCCTGTTCGAGCGGAATACGATCCGGGTGCCATCGGGCGACCAGATCGGCAGAGAGTCCGTCGCCGGATCAAACGTGAACCGGCTGGCGCGGGCGCCGTCCAACAGCCAGAGGTCGGTGTTGCCCTGCACCGTGCGACTGACGACCACGCGACGGCCGTCGGGGGATACGCTGGGATTGCTGAGCGTGGCCTCCGCTTCCGCGTCGCCGATGGTGCCCCGCGCCGCGCCCGACCGGTCGAGCCACATCAGTCGCCGCATGCCACCCGTAGCCGTCCGGTAGGCCATCAGCCCCGTGGCCGCCACCGAGACGACGCTCCGGCCCCGCGTAGTGTCGAGAATAGCGTCCGTCAGGCCGTCGGCCACCGTCACCGGCTTGCCCTCGAGCTCGCCTTTCGCGGCATCGAGTCGCTGCGCCACCAGCGTGTCCCCCCGCACCCATAGCAGCCACCCGCCTCCGCGAAACGGTCCTGCGCGCCCACCCCCTTCGGGCACATACATCCCGGCGCTCGTGCTGGGCGTCAGCCGGATCGGGGCGCTGCCTTCGAGCGTGCCGAGGTAAATCCCGCTCGCGTCCGGGGCGCCGAGTGCCGTGAACAGAAACCGATGGCCGTCTGGCAGAAACTGCGGCGCCAGGAGGGCGATCTGTCCCGGGCCGAACGTCGTCACCGCGGTGATCGCACCCCCCGCGGCCGACACGCGCATTAGCGTACCTCTCGCAATCGGAGCAAAGACGATCACGCCGTCGGCGTTCCAGGTCGCGCCCCCACCGGACGTGACTGGCGCGAGTGTTTGCGGCGCGCCGCCGCCGAGGTCGAGCCGCTTCAGCGCATTGCCGGCCATGAAGCCGACCGACCGGCCGTCGGGCGACCAGAAGGGCCATCTCGCCCCTTCGGTTCCCGCCAGCGGCTGGGCCGCTGTCGTTGCCAGCGACCGTAACCACAAACGGGATGCGCCGTCACTCGAGGCCGAGAAGACGATCTGACGGCCGTCAGGCGAGAGGGCAAAGTCCAGGGGCTGGGTCGTCGCTGGCGTGACGATCTCCGTGCGCGTCTCGGGCAGCGGCGCCTCAGGCACAGAGCGCACCGCGGAAACGGCAAGCGCGATGAGCACCCCTACGGCTACGGCGAAGGTGAGCGCGGCGATCCTCGCCAGTCGTCGACGTGGCGCTGCTGTCGTGACTTGCGCCACCGTGTGTGACGCGGTTGTCTCGAACGCACCCTCCAGTGCCAGACGCACGTCGCGGATGTCGCCGATGCGCTGCTTCGGATCCTTGCGCAGACAGGCGCGCAGCACCTGACTGACGCGGGCAGGGGTCATCGGCGGAAGGGCGTCGAAGTCCGGCTCCCGCTGCAGGACCTTCGAGAGCGTCAGCGACACGTCTTCCTCACCGAACGCTCGTGTACCGGTCAGCATCTCAAAGAGGACGACGCCGAAGGCCCAGATGTCGGCGCGCTTGTCGACAGCCTTGCCGCGTACCTGTTCCGGTGCCATGTAGGCCGCAGTACCGAGAATGACGCCTTGCATCGTGGCGTGGACGCTGAGGGTCGGCGAGTTCATCGCGTCTGCACTGGACGAACCGGAGGGGGTCATCGCTTTCGCCAGTCCGAAGTCGAGCACCTTCACGGTGCCGTCAGTGCGGACTTTGATGTTCGCGGGCTTCAGATCGCGATGAACGATGCCCAGCTCGTGCGCTGCTTCGAGCGCGTCGGCGATCTGCTTGGCGATCGGTAGCGCTTCGTCGATAGGGATCGCGCCGCGTGCAATCCGTTGCGACAAGTCGTCGCCCTCGACCAGCTCCATGACGAGGGCCGTAATGCCCGCACTCTCCTCGAGCCCGTAGATGGCAGCGATGTTCGGGTGATTGAGCGACGCGAGGACTTCCGCCTCCCGCTGGAACCGCGCGAGTCGATCGGGATCGGCGGCGAGCGATGGCGGCAAGATCTTGATCGCGACCTGACGCTTCAACCTGGCATCGGTGGCCCGATACACCTGGCCCATTCCACCTTCGCCGATCTGCGCGGTGATGTCATAGACGCCGAGGCGAGTGCCGGCAGTCAGAGCCAAAGTGTGCTGGATTATACGGGCTCGAAGGCTGATTTACGGTCGTGAGTGTAGAATTCGGATGCGTCAGTCGGACCACGGGGTGTCTGTCTCGAAGAGGTTCGCACCATGCTGTTCGATGATCTGCGACACGGCTGGCGGCGTCTGCGCGCGCATCCCGATGTGACCCTGGCGGCGGCCGGCATGCTGGCCCTGGCTATCGGACTGACGACCGCCATGTTCACGGTCGTCGACGCCTTGATCCTCCGTCCTGTGCCCTTCCGCAACGCCGATCGCCTGCTGAACATCCCGATGATGACCGAGCACGGTGGCAGGACCGCGGTGTCGGCGGCCATTCTCGAGGCGTGGCGCGCGAGTCCAGCGTTCGTGTCGGCGGAAGGTGCGAGCGCTGGCACCTCGATCATCGAAACGGCAACGGGTCCGATCGTGAGGCCGAGCGCGCGCGTGTCGCCAGGACTGTTCGCCACCCTTGGCATTGACGCCACTCGTGGTCGGACGTTCGATCGGTCGGAGGGACGTGCGGGCACCGACGATCGGGTCGTCCTGTCGGAGGACGTGTGGCGATCGGTTTTCGGCGCCAATCCCAACATCGTCGGTCGGCGCATCATCGTCGATGGAACATCAGTCGTCGTGGTCGGTCTCATGCCGGGGTGGTTCCGCTTTCCGTCGTGGAATACCGTCATTTGGCGGCCGTTGGATTTTTCCGCGCCGCCGCCGGCGCTCACCGCCCTCTTACCGGTTCCCTACGTGCGCGTGGCGCCCGGAGTGCCGTTGCCGGACGCCCTACGCATGGCGACTGACGCCGCCCATTCGACCGATCCCTCGACGGCGCAAACGCGCGCCACGCCGCGCCCCCTGGCGGGGATCGCGATGGACTCGTCCTCCCAACGCGCCGTGCCGATGCTGGCCGGCGCCGTCGGATTGGTCTTCCTCGTGCTGTGCGCGAACGTCTGCAGTTTGCTGCTGGCACGGCTGTCAGCGCGGCAGCGCGAATTCCGCATGTGCGCAGCGCTCGGGGCGTCGCGCGCGCGGCTGCTGCGGCAGGCGGCCATCGAACACGCGGTGCTCGGCGTTGTGGGGTCGGGCCTCGGGGTCGCCGTCGCATGGGGCCTCATTGCTGTCTCGCGCGTACTGCTGCCGGCTGCGTTTCTGCTGCACACCTTGAGTCCGATCGATCTCGACGTGCGCGCCTGTCTGGTAGCGATTCTGGCCGGCGCTCTGGCGACCGCGGGAGCCGGCCTGCTGCCCGCATGGATCGGGACCCGCCCGGATGCCTCGTCTTCACTCGGACGCGCGGAGCGAACGGGCACGGAAACGATCGCGGCCCGCACGCTCACGCGTCTGCTGCTCGTCACCGAGGTCGCGCTGGCGTGCACGCTGCTTGCGGGCGCGACGCTGCTCATCCGGTCCTTCGTCAACCTCGCGTCGGTCGACCGCGGCCTGAGGACCGACGGCGTGCTCACGACCTGGATCGCGTTGCCGTCGAAGGCCTATCCCGACCGCGCCGCGCGCGTGGCCGTCACGGACGCGCTCGAGGACGGTGTACGGCATCTACCGGGCGTGGACAAAGTCGTCCTGACATCCGGTCTGCCGCCCGACGGCGGCGCCACCTATTTCTATGGCGACTGGCGGTCCGACGATCCCGGTGCGCACCCGATCTCCCTACAGGTGGAGAGCTACGACGTCGGGCCGGACTACTTCGATTTCTACGGGATTCCCCTGCTGCGCGGCCGCGGGTTCCAGCCCGGTGACGGTGAAGACGATGTCATCGTGAGCGCGCGTCTCGCCGAGAGGCTGTGGGCTTCGGGCGATCCCGTCGGGCGATCGTTTCGATTCGGCGAGCAACACAAGCACGTCATTGGTATCGCGCGCGAGATCAACTACCCATCGCTCGACCCTGGTCGCGATCTGCCGGAGTTCTATCAGCCCTTCACGCCAGGGAGCGGCTACGTTTTCATGAACATCCGCTGCCAGGGTGGTTGTCCGAATGAAGCCGTCATCCGCAAGCAAGTGCTCGCGATAGTCCCGCGAGCCACCATCGTCAAGCTGGGACTGCTGAACGAGGCCTACGGCCAGGAGCTCGATCGGCCCCGCGCGGCCGCCGCGCTGGGCTCGACATTCGCGGTGATCGCGGTGCTCGCCGTGGCGGGAGGGCTCTTCAGCGTACTGAGCTACGCGGTCGGGCGACGCCGGCGTGAGTTCGGCATCCGGACATCGCTCGGCGCCACGCCGGCGCAGATTCGCGGACTAGTGTTCCGCGAAGGTCTGGGCATGGCGGCCCTGGGTGTCGGCGCGGGGATGGCGGGCTCGATGGCGCTCGTCCGCGCGATTGGCTCGCTCGAGTATGGCGTGACGGGCTTCGACCCGATCACATGGATCGTGGTCGTCGGGCTCCTCGGCGTGACGACCGTTGGGGCGTCGTTGCGGCCGGCGCGAAGCGCCATGCGCGTCGATCCGGTCGTCCTTCTGCGCGAGGAGTAGAGCTCCCCCTTGGGTTGCATGGCCGATGCGAGATCATCGATCGTTATCCGACGCAACAGCAGCGTCGTTGCTCTATAATCGTCGCTTCAGACCGATCGTTCATCGCGCGCCAACATGTCTCATCGTAAATCCGCCGACCCGAGCATTCTCATCATCGACGATGATGCGGAATCCCGCGAAGGCCTCGCCGAGTTACTCGTCGGCAAGGGTTTCAGTGTGGCGACCGCATTAGACGGGGCCGACGGCCTCACCTACTTGCGACACGGTCATAGGCCCAAGGTGATCCTTCTCGATCTGATGATGCCTGGTGTGGACGGCTGGGACTTTCGCGCCGAGCAAAAGCGCGACGACGCCCTCGCAAGCATCCGAATAATCGCCATTTCGGCTGCAGGCAAGTTAATGGACGCCGACCACACGCTGCGCAAGCCGATCAATATCGAGGCGTTGCTGAAGCTGTTAGAGGGTCTCCTCCTGGAGCCTGCCGCCAATTAGCCATTGTTCCTTAAGGAGCCGTTGTTCCTCCATGTCCTTGAGGAGCGGTTCCGAGCTCCCTAGCGGCTCGGCTGATGCGACATCGATCCTGCGTCCGTTGTCCAATACCAGAGGCCGAACATGACAGTCAGCGGCCGGGAATCGGCGCTCCCCTCTGCCTCACTGGGACGGGTGGCCGGTTCGAGACCACGGAAAGCAAGGTCGCTGTCACCGGCCGGGAACAAGAACGGACCGATTGAATAGACGCGACGGTCAGGCGCGACGTGGAGCTGTATCGAAGCGTCCGCCAGTCGTACGTCCAATGTTCGTGTGTGCTCGAAGGCGTTGAGCTCGACGTGCAGCGTTGCGCGAACCGGCCGGCCAATGAGATTCCGCACGCGCCACTGTCCCTCCTGTCCCATCCACCGCCTAGTCTCGGTCTCCCGTTCCCATGGGTAGAACCCCTCAACCTCGTATGTCGCCACCGGTACTCCGGACGGTACGCGGTAGACCCGGGAATCCGGATAGCTGACGAGCAAACTGAAGCCATGCGCGGCGTCTACGCCTGAGGGGTCGCGATCGTGAACCGTGCGGACGATCAAGTGCGTGAACCCTCCACCTATCAGCCTCTCCATGAGGAGCGGGTCGCCACAATCCTCGAACGGCGGCGACAGGTACTCAATCGCATGCGATCCGAGAAGCCATGGCACCGACTGGTCGGCGATGGAGAATTGGATGCAGTCGAGCGCACGCACCGCCTCGCCCTGCTCGGTCAGCCAGCGGTGGGCGCGGGTAGGTAGTACGTCCCGCGCTCGCCAGGGGATGGGAGCAAACTCCAGGACGGTCATCCCGAGCAGACAAACAGTCGTGGCGAACGCGACGCGGCGGGTTGTGACTGAGCCTGAATGCCAGCTCGCGATCAGATCGTCGACGGTGACACCGGCGACAATCGCGACCGCGAGCGCCACGACGATGCCCAAGCGCGCGTAGGAGCGAAACATCGGCAGCAGCTCCGTGAGGGATGCTCTGAGAGCCGAACCGAACTGTCCATTGAGATCAACTCCGGGCATGACGGAAAGCACACAGGCCCAAGCACCGATCACGGCGAACATCAGCACTGTGCGCCTGGCGACGGGGCTGTTTCGGTTTCGCAGGGATCGCCACAATCCCAGAACGGCCAAGCCGAGTAGCCCGATACCCAGCGACAGCTGTTGCTCGAGGAGACCCAGGTTGACGCCCTTCGCATCCCAGATACGTCGACTGAGGGGACCGACCACGGCGTGATCGACGGGTGGAAGGATGTACGCCTCCCATTTCGCGCTGTACAACACGAGAGCCTCGACCGGATTCCGCGGCTGCCATGCCTCAGTGAGGAACGAAGGATGTGCGATCCGAAGCACCGTGTAAGTCGAGAGGCAGAGCGCGGCTAACAGAAGCGCGGGCGCGGCGAGACCCCACCATGTGCGTCGCTCGCGCGGCATCACCCACCAGTAGGCAAGCATGGCGGTCGGTGTGACGAGAGCACCTGTGAGCGCGCCGTAGTAGTTCGACAGCACCAGCGCGGCGGCCGCTGCTCCCAGCCAGGCCAGCCGCGGTAGCGATGGACGATCGAGCGCCGCGAACAGCGCGAGGAGATGCAGCGGAATCCATTGCACCTGCGCAATATGCGGATGATAGGCGGCGTGTGCCAGATGGACGGGAGCAAACGCGAACGCAAGGGCGGCGACGAGCGACGAGCGGTGGACGCCAGTCAGAAATCGCGCCAACGCATAGGTCGCCGCGGCCGCCGCGGGAAAGGTGGCGAGGACGATGAGGTTGTAGGCCGCGACGGGACCGATCCCTTTGGCGAGCCATGCGCCCAGGTCGTCGACCAGCGGTTGTCGTGCGATGCCGCGTGCGCCACCCAGCGCGAACTGCTGCATGACTACGAAAGGGTCGTAGTGCCGCCCGACCGTCTCGACTCCGAAGATGAACGTTTGAGGATTGAGGAGGACAGGCAGCGCGATGGTCACAGTGACGATCGTGCTGAGGGCAAGAACTTTTGCAATTCCGCGACCTGTCGAAGGCGGAGTCATCGCTTCACGACTAGCGTGAGGAAGGATAGGGCAATTCATTGTTCCGGGCCAGATAGTTCGCGATCCGGTCACTCAGCGCGAGAACCGAACAGTCGAAGGCCACTGTCAAATCGCTCAGGAGGAGAGGTGCCTCGCGACAGCGGATGTTCGACCTGTGGGGTCGTGACTGCCGTTTCTGCATAGTCCAGGTTGGTGTGGTACTCAACACTCCCCTCGCATGAGTACGGCCGGGCTTCTGCAGCGAGGCTCGTCGGACGACCTCTTCGGACGTGCTGCACGACCGGCGTTCGGTTCAGGACGCTTCCTCTGGACGGCGCTCCTCTGGGAACTGCTGCTTTTCGCGTTTCTCAGGCAGGCTTGGGTGGAACGGCACGCGCTCGGACCGCTCGCCCAGGCTCAGGAGACTATCGCCCATTGGTATGGCGCTCCGGAGCGAGCGTCAATCGCGGTGACCGCCGACTGCAGCGGCGCCGACGTGATGGCGCTCTGCCTCGGTGTCCTGCTCGCGTATCCTGTCGGCTGGCGCCGCCGCCTGGGAGGGATCGCCGGCGCTCTGGCGATCATCCTGACGCTCAACACGCTCCGGATCGTCACGCTGCTCTTTGCCACCTCGCCTGGGTCGATCCAGGACCTCCATATCGTCGTCTGGCCGATCGTCATCGTGTTCGCGCTGGCGTTGTATGTGTCCTGGTGGATGCGGACAGCCGACCTGGATCGCGAGTCATCGAGATGGCGAACCTCGCGATTCGCTGCCGCGGCGTCATGCCTGCTCTTGTTGTACGCCGCCACCGCTCCATGGACGATGACGAGCCCGGCAGTATCCCGGACCGCGGTGTGGACCGTGGCCTCTGGTGCGGCTTTGCTTCAGTCAATTGGCTTGCCGGCTCGGGGTGCCGCCGATGTCCTCGCCACACCGCGCGGTTCATTCCAGGTGACCCCCGAGTGCCTCCTCACACCGCTCTTGCCTGTGTCTCTGGCGGTGATCGCGGCCATGCCCTGGTCCACCCGGCGGCGCATGCTCGCGCTAGCATTCGTGTTGCCCTTGTTCTTCGCGCTCGGGGTCACACGGTTAATCGCGCTCGCCTTGCCGGCCGCGATCGTGACGACGCCGCTCGTCATTGTCCACGGGTTCTATCAGCTGGTCGGTGGGATCGTGTTAATCGGCGTGGCGTCGGCGGCGGCGCGCCACCTGGCGCCGCGAGTCGGTGGCGGCGCGATCCGCTGGAGGGCCTGGTGGTCGTTCGGCGCTGGCATTGCCGGCGCGTTGGTCACAGCGGCCGTGGCCGGTGGTGCCTGGACGCGTCTCGTTCTGGAATGCGCGGCGGTTCTGGGCGCAGTGGCGACGCACACCTACACGACGATCGCGCCAGACGCTTTTCAGGGGGCGCTGGCGTCGCTGCCGACCTACCACCTCGCCTTACTTGCGGGATTCTGGATCGTCCTCACCAATGCGCGCCGGCCCGGTCGGGCGGTGATCTCTTTGTGCCTTCTTGCCGCCGCGGACGTCGGGATGCTCGCTCTGATTGGCGAGACACAGACCCACCTTGGCATCACGCCGCATGTGCTCGTCATCCGTGCGTGGGCGATTGGGGTGCCGGTGGCGCTGGCGTGGCTGTTGTTCGTCATGCCCGACGCGGAAGACGACCGGGCCACCTATCGCCGATTCTGGGATGGCGTTGGGCGCGACTTTCCTGTGCTGACAGGTGCCGCCTCGACCGACTACTACTTCCGCAACGAGACGCGGCTCCTCTCCGAGCAGTTGCCGTCGCTCGCTGGCTGCCGGCTGCTCAAGTCCGACCTGTGGGACGAGGCGAAGAATACGCAGATTCTCCAGTGGGCTGCCGGCAAGGGCGCGCGCGTCTTTGGCGTCGACGTGTCGCCGGCGGTTGTCGGACAAGCGCGCGCGGCGTTCGGATCGACTCCGCTGGGGGCCAGTGTGGCGGACGTTCGCTGGCTGCCGTTCGGGGACGACAGCTTCGACGCGATTTACTCGATGGGTACGATCGAGCACTTCGCCGAGTCGGAGGCTGCGCTCGCCGAGATGATCCGTGTTCTACGACCAGGGGGCCGCATCGTGCTCGGCGTGCCGAACCGGCACGACCCGTTCGGCCGGCCGATACTCGTGGCCGCGCTATCCCGCGTCGGTTTGTATGCGTATGGGTTCGAGAAGTCCTACTCCCGTCGCCAACTGCGAGAACTGCTTCAGCGGTCGGGGGTCGAGGTAGTGGCGGAGACCGGCATCCTCTTCATGCCAGGGTGGCTGCGCATGCTCGATCTCGCACTCCATTCGTGGTGTCGTCCCCTGGCATGGATGACGAGGCTGGCGGTCGCGGCTTGTGCCTGGCTCGATCGGCACGTGCCGCTCGTCCGGCGACACGGCTATCTGTTGGCCTCGGTTGGTGTCAAACCCGAGCGGAGGATCCATGACCGGCGGTGACAGAACGATCACCGGATCTGGCGTCGAATACATCGTCGATGTCTACGGATGCGACCCGGATCTTCTGCGGTCGTGCGAACGCCTGAATGCCGTCGTGACGCGCCTCATCCGCGAGGTCGGGGTTCACTCGATTCGGGACCCGCTGTGGCAGAAATTCCCGGCACCTGGCGGCATCACGGGCTTGTGGTTGCTCGCTGAATCACACCTGGCGGTGCACACCTACCCGGAAACACAATTCGCCGCCATCAATCTGTATTGCTGTGGATCGCCGCGGCCGTGGCCGTGGGAAAACCGGCTGCGCGCGTGGTTCGAGGCAGACCACGTGGATGTGCGGACGCTCGACCGCGGAGGGCGGCTTCCGTCCGAGCAAGAGGCCTTTGGCTCCGCGACAGTCGACGATCGACCTTAGAGGCGCCGAAGCTCGGCGCGACCCGACGCGAGGCGATGGGACAGCGTAATACCGGCTACATGGGAGAGCCCGAACATGGGGATGTATGTGAAGACTCTGCGAATGACGCTCTCGGTGATGGCGCTGACCCTGTCCTCGGTCACACCCAGCTCTGCGCAGGCGAGCGTTCACGTCACTGGGAACACGACCTTCACCGTGACCTGGCAGGGCGACAAGTCAGGCACCAATTTGCTCGCCCAGGCCACGTTTGCCGTCAGCGGCTGGACGGGGACGTCATTCACGATGACGGTAACTGGTGTCAAGAACACGATGCCGGTGAGCCCCAACATCAACGCACGCCTGACGGCGTTCGGATTCGGCCTGACGCCAGACGGCACGTTCAACATTCTGCCCGGCGGAAGCATCTACCAGTGGGCGTTCACAAATTTCCCGGCGTTTCAAACCGTCGACGTGTGTTTGGCGAGTGGTGGCGGCTGTGCCGGCGGAGGGAATGGAGGTCTGAATCAAGGCCAATCATCACCCGAGACGTACTCTATTGTGATTAACGGCGCCTTCACGAATGGGGTCACGATCGCGCCGATTCCTGCGAAATTTCAAACGGGTCTCGGCTCTCTCGAAACCGATGGTGTCGTAATCGACCCGCCGCCGTCGGGTGCGAGTGACCTCACCATCGCGAAGACGCACACCCCAAGCGTCGCCATCCCCGGGCAGACAGTCACCTACACCGTGACGGTCACAAACGTCGGGAGCGGACCGTCGAGCGGCACCGTGACCGTGACCGAGACCCCTCCGGCGGGACTGACGATTACGGCGCTCTCTGGCAACGGCTGGGCCTGCACAGTTTCAACAGGGATCTGCACGCAAAGCAACGCGCTCGCCGCTGGGGCGAGCTACCCCCCGATTACCGTTGTGACGAGTGTGGGCGCCGGTGCCGCGGCCGGGACGGTGACGAACACCGCCGTCGTTTCAGGTGGCGGCGACTCGAACTCGACCAATAACACGGCGGAAGATCAGACGGTCATCGCCACGCCGGCTCCGGCGGTCGACCTAACCATCAGGAAGACGCACAGCCCCGCGACCGTCGTTGCAGGAGAGGCCTTCACGTATTTCATTACCGTCTTGAACGTGGGCGGCACGCCGTCGAGCGGCGCGGTGACCGTGACCGAGACGCCGCCCCCGGGACTGACGGTGACGGCGCTCTCCGGCGCCGGCTGGGCCTGCACACTCGCGACACGGACCTGCACTCGAAACGACGCGCTCGCCCCGGCGGCGAGCTACCCAGAGATCTCGGTGACGACGAGTGTCGGCGCCGGTGTGGGGCCCGGTACGGTGATTAACACCGCGGTCGTCTCGGGCGGCGGCGACCCGAACAACGGCAACAACACGGCGACGGATCCGACAGACATCACCTCGCCAGTGGGGGGACCGGACCTCGCGCTTACAAAGACGCCGAGCGCGAGCGTCGCCGTGCCGGGGCAAACAGTCACGTTCACCATCAAGGTGATGAACGTCGGCGACGCGCCGACGAGCGGCACCGTTACGGTAACCGAGGCGCCGCCGGCGAGCCTGACCGTTACCGCGCTCTCGGGCACCGGCTGGACCTGCGTCGTCGCCACTCGGACGTGCCTTCGTGGTGATGCGCTCTCCCCGAACGGCAGTTATCCCGACATCACGGTGACGGCCGTTATCGCAGCCGGGACGTCGGGCACGATCGTGAACGGAGCGGCGGTATCAGGCGGCGGGGATACCAACCCCGGCAACAACACGGGGGTAAGTCCGATCGAAGTCGTTCCCGCAGCACCTGGAAGTGACCTCACGGTGGCAAAGGCGCGCACGGACAGCGGCATCCTCCTGCCGGGGCAACCAGTCACCTTTACCGTCAGGGTGACGAACGTCGGCGGCTCGCCGACCAGCGGTGCCGTCACCGTGACGGAGACGCCGCCGTCGGGCCTGACCGTCACTGCGCTCTCTGGCTCCGGCTGGACCTGCAACGTGTCGGCGCTGACATGCACACGCGCGGATGCTCTCGCCCCGTCAGCGAGTTACCCCGACATCACGGTGACGGCGAATATCGCAGGCAGTGCGGCGGGCACGCTCGTCAACAGTGTGGCGGTATCAGGCGGCGGGGATTCAAACGCGGGCAACAACACGGCCACAAGTCCGATCACCATCACGCCGCCGCCGGCTGGACCTGACCTCACGCTCACCAAGACGCAGAGCGCGGGCGTCATCGTGCCGGGGCAAACGCTCACGTTCACCATCAGGACCATGAACGTCGGCGGCTCGCCGACAAGCGGTACCGTCACCGTGACGGAAACGCCGCCGACGGGCCTGACCATCACCGCGCTCTCTGGCCCCGGCTGGACCTGCAGCGTCGCCACGCGGACGTGCACACGCGCGGATGCGCTCGGCCCGTCAGCGAGTTACCCCGACATCACGGTGACGGCAGTCGTCGCACCCGGGACGTTGGGCACGATCGTGAACGGAGCGGCGGTGTCAGGCGGCGGAGATACAAACGGCGGCGACAACACGGCCACAGACCCGATCACGGTCACTCCCCCTGCAGCTGGAACCGACCTCACGATCGCGAAGACGCGCACCGGGATCGGCTCACTCCTGCCGGGACAACCAGTCACCTTCACCCTCACAACGACGAACGTCGGGAGCTCGCCGACAAGCGGTACCGTCACCGTGACGGAAACGCCGCCGGCGGGCCTGACCGTCACCGGGCTCTCTGGCTCCGGCTGGACCTGCAGCGTCGCAGCGCGGAGCTGCACACGCGCGGATGCGCTCGCCCCATCGGCGAGTTACCCCGACATCACGGTGACGGCGACTGTCGCCGTCGGCGCGGTGGGCACGCTCGTCAATAGTGCGGCGGTATCAGGCGGTGGGGATTCAAACGCCGCCAACAACAACGCCACAAGTTCGATCACGGTCGGCGCACCGCCAGTCCCGACGTTGCCGGTCGTGTTCATGATCGCCTTGATGACTGCGCTGCTCGGGATCGCGCTCCTGGCCTTGCGTGAACGTCGTTCACCGAGTCGCTGATGTAAAAACGGGAGGGACCCGATTATTGTGTGACTCTAATCGCGACGAGCGTCTTTTTCTGTTCGGCGCCCTGCGTGACGGTGAGCTCGACGACGTAGTCGGCGGCGGCGAGCGGCGCCAGTGTCACGTCGGCGGTGAGCCAGCGCTGCCCGGTGGCGGCGTCGGTGCGCTCGCCGGTCACGACCGGCACCACGGTCTTGTTCCCGTTGCGATCGAGCACGGCACCGCTCCACACGGGCGCCGCGCCGTCCGCCTCGAGCTCGAGCCGGATGCGATCGCTGCGCGGAAACACGCGGCCGGGAGACGGCAAGGCTTGGTTCCCGGTCGAGGGGCCACGATGAAAGATGACCGGCTCCCCCGGTCCGCGCACCGTGCGTACCACGGCACGGGCGTCGGTCTCGATCGTGCCGAGGGCGCGGTTGAGCGCGACCTTCGCTTCCGGCACCGTGACGTCGGCCGCGGCGCGTGCCTTGGCAACTTCCGCGGCTGTGGCGGAGTTATAGCCGTGGCGCGCACGGATCTCGATCCCCGGCCGCTTCGCGCGCACTTTGATCGTGCGGTACTGCCCATCCAGCTTGTTGTTGGTCGAACGGTAGCCGAGCAGGTAGTAGGACGTGAGGTCGTCGGCGATCCTCCCGAGCTGCTTGCGCAGATCGTTGCTGTTCAGCATCGCCAGGCCATCGGTCGCCGACGCGAGCGTACGCAGTACTTCCTGCCGCTGCACCAGCATGGCGCGATCGACCATCAGTGGCGCCGGGTCGCTCATCGGCGTGTCGAAGGCGACGAGGCCGCGGGGATCGATCGTATAGAAGCTCACGTTGCTGCGATTGGCTTCGCCGTAGATCAGTTTGAAATACTGATCGTCGTCGGACTGCGCGAGGTCCATCCGATCTCTATCGCAGACGGTGCGATCGGTCGGGTAGGCCTCCTTGCCGGGATTCTTGGTCAGCGTGCCGCCGGGGCCGACGCCGACCGGCGGCGGCGAACCCGGCAGCGGCTCCGCGTTCTGGCCAGTCGGTGTTTTCCGCGGCGTCTCGAGTGACGGATCGGGCCGGTACAACAGCCAGCCATCAGTGACCGTCACAACGGCCGTCCGCCCCTCGCGAACCGACCCCATGTAGCGCACGAGATCGTGCAGCGTGTCGAGCGTGACACGCTCGCGGCGCCGCTGGATCATCTCCTTGGCCACCGCCGATACCGGGCCCTGCTCTAAGGGCAGCAGCGGGAAGCAGTCGTCGTACATCCGCTCCGTTTGATCGAGTGCCAGCGTGTCGCGGCGGCCCCAGAACCACGTCTCGCGCAGGCCAGCTTCAATCACCCCCGTCTTGCGCCCGAACGTCAGTTGATCGGGACTCATGTCCGGCGTCATCAGCGCGACGAGATCGTCGTCGCCCAGGACGCGCTGCATGAAGTCGATCAGCGGTTCCTTGATATCGTGCGAGCCTTCGTAGGGCACGTTGTGCGTGTCGAGGAAGATGACGAACACGCGGCGGCGCGGGTCGGCGACGAGCTGGAGCGCCTGCGACGGCGACGAGGGCTCGACCAGCGTCGCCTGCGGACCCGCGGGATTGACGACGATGTGCTCGAAGGAATCGATCTTCTGAGGAACGTTGTCTTCGGCGACGTCGAAATCGTCCTGAGCGAGGTCCTGGACCGGCACCCCACCCTTGGTCGCGTAGACATCAACGCGGACGAAATTCGTCTCGCTACGGAACCGCGGCGGCTGCGGCGGCGGTTGCTGCGCTTGACCGAGCAGCACGAGCAGGAGGACAGCGATGGACCGTGATGATGACTGGATCACACGAGGCTCCTGGCGACCAAGGGGCTGGCTGCCCGCAAGTGTAGCCGATCGCCTTGAGTAATGACTTCACGCGATGGAGGGTTATCCTTCCGCCCGGGCCGTCGTATCTGGCACGTCCTGCCAGCCTTGCGCGCGCAGGCGTTCCCGGTAGGCACGCGCCCACTTCATCGCCATCCACTCTTCCTGAAAGATCTCCGAGACGACGACGTCGGGCCCGTGCACGACGTGCACTTCGACCGGCATGGCCCGCGGCATGACCACGCATCGCACATCGGTCGAGCGGCGTTTGAGACACCACAGGACGCGCGCGCCCGGTTGCAGGGCGTAGTTCGCCACTCAGGCCTTTCGTCAGAAAAAGAGGGAGACAGGCGAAGTGTACGCGGTCATGATGGTCATCCGCAAGCTCGGCCGAATGCCTTCCGTCCCCCCCATTGTCGATATCGTCGTGGTCGGCGCCGGTGCCGCCGGCCTCGCCACCGCGATCTTCGCGCGGCGCGCGCAACCAGGGGGCACGCTCGCCGTGCTCGACAGTTCGCGCAGGCCTGGCGCCAAGATCCTCGTAAGCGGAGGCGGCCGTTGTAACGTGACCAATGCGGTCGTCCGCGAGAACGACTTCTGGGGCGGCAAGCCGACGATCGTCCGCCGCATCTTGAGAGCCTTGCCGGTTGCCGACACCGTGGCTTTCTTCGCCGATCTCGGCGTGCCGCTGCACGAAGAGGCCGGCGGCAAGCTCTTCCCCGACACAAACCAAGCCAGGAGTGTGCTCGAAGCGCTGCTGCGCGCTGTCGACAGCAGCGGCGCCGCTCTCGTCCCCGGCGCATGCGTGGAGGCGATCGCACGCGATGGCGGCGGGTTCACGCTCACGACGGGGCTGGGAACCATTCGCGCCGACGCCGTCGTGCTCGCAACGGGCGGACGATCACTGCCGAAGACCGGGAGTGATGGCGGCGGGTATCGTCTCGCTGCGTCACTCGGTCATACGCTGGTGCCACAGACACCCGCGCTGGCGCCACTCGTCCTCGACGGCTCGACACCGCACAGCCTCGGCGGGCGGCTATCCGGCGTTTCGCTGGACACGGAACTGTGTGTCTGGGTCGACGAGGCGCTCGCCGTCCGGCTCCGTGGTGCGCTGCTCTGGACGCATTTCGGGCTGAGCGGTCCTGTCGCCTTGAACGCGTCGCGCCATTGGGCGCGCGCCGCGCTTGGAGGGGGCCGCGTGCGACTGACCGCGAACTTCCATCCCGGACAGACGTTCGACGACGTGGATCGCCTCTGGGTCGGCACCGCCGGCGCGCGCCCTCATGCGACACTGCGCCGTACGCTCGCCGCGCACCTGCCCGACGCGATGGCGATCGCGATCCTCGACACGCTGGCGCTCCAGGCGGATCGCACGCTCGCCAGCCTCACACGCGACGAGCGCCGACGCCTCGTGCACGCCGTCACAGAGTGGCCGCTGCCTGTGCTCGATACGCGCGGCTACAACTATGCCGAGGTCACCGCAGGCGGTGTGCCGCTGACCGAGATCGAGCCGGCGACGATGGAATCGCGTATCTGTCCGGGCCTCTATTTCGCCGGCGAGATCCTCGACGTCGACGGCCGCATCGGCGGCTTCAACTTCCAGTGGGCGTGGTGCACTGCGGCGCTCGCCGGGCGTGGCGCTACTCGAGCCTGAGCGCGGTCATGGGATCGACCCGTGACGCGCGCAGCGCCGGCAGGACGCACGATACCAGCGCCACAGCGAGCAGCAACGCCGACACGCTGAGGTAGGTCGAGGCGTCCCACACGGAGACGCCGAACACGAGCGCGGACAGCGCCCGCCCGAGCAGGCCGGCGACGACAACGCCCGCAGAGATCCCGGCGGCGCCGGTCGTCATCCCCTCGCGCACGACGAGGCCGAGCACCGACGCGCGGTCGGCGCCGAGCGCCATGCGCAAGCCCAGTTCCTTCGTCCGCTGGGCGACCGCATAGGCCAGCACACCATAGGTCCCGACCGCCGCGACGAGCAGCGCGACGCCGGCGAACACGGCGAGCAGCGCGGCGTTGAGGCGCGGCTGGGCGGCGCTATCGCTGATCCATTCCGTCATTGGGCGCACGTTCGCCAGCGGCAGGTCCGCGTCTTTCCGCCGGACGATCTCGCGCACCGCCGACAGCGTTGACGCCGTGTCGGTGGACGTGCGAATGACGATGTCCATGAGCGGCCAGGTGCGCACGCCGTTCGAGTAGTAAAGCGTCGGCGCCTCGCTGTTGAGGGTCGCGCTGCGGACATCGCCGACAACGCCGACCACGGTGAACTCCTTCTTGTCGGCCGACCGGCGAACGATCCGTCCGACGGCGTCGTCGTCGCCCCACATCATCCGCGCCGTGGCACGACTGACGATCATCACGTCGGGGGCGTTGCCGGTATCGTCGTCACTGAAGACACGGCCGCGCAGGACGGGAATACCCATCGTGGCGAAGTATCCGGGGCTCACCGTACGCCAGTCGACCGGCACGCCGGCGCCCGGCTCGAGCACGCGCGAGCCGATGGGGATGAATGGCGACCGGGTGTAGTTGCCGGCGCCGAAAGGCATCCCGCTCGTCAGAGCGGCGTGGGTCACACCCGGCAGGGCGTTGATCGCCACGTCGAGATCGTGCAGAAAGGCGATCCGTTGTGCGTTGGGATAGCGTGTCGGTGGCAGCGAGATCTGCATCGTGATCACGCCGTCGGGATTGAAGCCGACTGGCACCCGCTGCAGCGCGATCAGCGAGCGACCGAGCAGAGCCGCGCCGATCAGCAGCACGGTGGCCAGCGCCAGCTCGATCGCGGCGAGCCCGCGACGGACGACGGGGCGGGCGCCCGTCGACGAGCGTCCGGCATCCTTGAGTGCGGCGTTTACGTCGGTCCGCGCCGCCTGCCATGCTGGGGCGAGGCCGAACACGATCCCGGTGAGTACCGTCAAACCGCACGCGAAGGCGAGAACCATGCGGTCGACGCCGACGTCGGCCACCGGTAATACGTTGGGCGGCAAGGCCGCCGCCAGCCAGTCCACGGCCCAGGTCGCGGCGACCACGCCGACGAGACCGCCGAGGCCGGACATCACGATGCTCTCGACGAGCAACTGGCGCAGGAGACGGGCGCGGCCCGCGCCGAGCGCGGCGCGCACGGCCATCTCCTTCTGGCGATCGAGCGCACGCGTCAGCAGCAGGTTGGCAACGTTGGCGCTGACGATGAGAAGCACGAAGACGACGGCACCGAGCAGCACCAACAGCGCGCGGCGCAATTCGGCGCTGACGAACGTATCGGTGAACGTGACGAGGTGGACGCCCCATCCGCGGATCTCGGGATAGTCCCGCTCCATCTGCCGCGCGATGGCGTCCATCTCCGCCTGCGCCGCCGCGACGGTCACGCCGGGGCTGAGCCGGCCAGCGACGAACAGCACATGATTGAGGCGAATTTCCTTTGGCGGATCGATGACCAGTGGCACCCAGACGTCGCCGTTGGTGAGGATGGTCAGCGCGCGCGGCGCGATGCCGACCAGTGTGTAGCTGACGCCATTGAGCGTGACCGCCTGACCGACCACGCTGCGATCGGCGCCGAAGCGGCGCCGCCACAGCGACTCGCCGACGAGCGCGACCGGCGCGGCGCCGTCGCGCTCGTCGGCGGTCGAGAAGACACGCCCGGCGATGGGCTGCAGACCGAGCAGCGGCATCAATGACGCCGTGATGGCGTTGCCGGTGTAATTCTCCGGGTCGCCGCGGCCGCTGAGCGTGAAGGTGCCGAACTGAATCGCGCCAAGCTGCGTGAAGCTGCGCGAGCGCTCCTTCCACGAAAGGTAATTCAGCGCGGAGACTCCGAAGGTCGGCTGGTGCAGCGCGTCGTTCTTCTCCGAGACCTGCATCAGCTGTCCCGGATCGGCGAACGGCAACGGGCGCAGGAGCACGGCGTTGACGACGCTGAAGATGGCGGTGGTGGCGCCAATGCCAGCGGCGATGACCAACACCACTGTCATCGTGAACAGAGGCGACTTGCGCAGGAGGCGCAGCGCGTGGCGGAAGTCCATCATGATCGCCATCGCCGCATAGTGTGCCCCAAAGCGGACAGCCATTGCACTCGCGCGGGGACGAGCGGGGGGTTTGCCGGGTTTTTGGCAGCGAAAGGCCCTGGCACTTCATCTGCAGAGGTATGGCAGCATCAGGAGCCTTTCCCTATGCGTGTGCGTGTTCTGAAGCTTCTCTTGCTCGCCGCGATCCTCAGTACCGTCCCGGTGTCCGCGCGGGCCCAGGGGACTGGAGACTTCGGCAGCCTGTCGATCACGGTCCGCCCGGCGGGCGCGGAGATCTATGTCGACGGTGAGCGTTGGGTGTCGCCCGATACGAACGCGCCGCTCATCATGCAGCTGGCCCCGGGCCAGCATACGGTCCAGGTCCGCGCGATGGGTTACCGTTCGTACAACAGCAGCATCACCATCCATCCCGGACAGACCCTGCCGCTGAACGTGATCCTACCCAACGGTCCGGCCGCGCCTGAACCGCCTGGCGAGCCAATGACGCCGCCGCCGCCGCAGGGGCCCCCGGGTCCCGGACGTATCACGCAGGTCTCGCGCACGTCGACCGGTGACGGTTTCGTGTTCGCGCCTGATTTCAAGATCACGGAGATGAACCATCGCACCACCGGGTTTGCCGGCTTCTACGGCGGCGCTGTCTTTGCCGGGCAGTTTCTCATCGGCGGCGGCGCCTACTTTCAGCTCGACGACCACAATTCAGAGCAAATGATGTACGGCGGTCTGGTGAGCGAGTGGCGCTTGTTTCACGATCATCCGGTCGGCCTGACGCTGCACGGTCTTGCCGGCTGGGGTACCGCCAACGTTGCCTACTACGCCTATCCGGGCGGGTGCGGGAACAACTGCCCCACCGTCGATCCTCATCACGGCTACTACGACCCGTACTACTACGGTTACGGCGTGTATGAAGGGTTCTTCGTGGGCGTGCCGGAAGCGCAGGTCGTCGCGCGCTTCGGCCACGACATCCGTCTCGTGGGCGGCATCGGCTACCGGTGGACCTCTTCAGACTTCCACGATCTGAACGGCATCAGCGGCACGATCGCGGTGCAGATTGGAAAGTGAGCCGGCGGCATGGCGCTTGACGGGCTATACTTACTAATGTATAGTTGCATACATTATGTCAGTCAGACCTGTGAAACGCATCGTAGAAGCGTCTCCAGCGGTCGAGGGCGCCGGCGTCAAACTGCGCCGCGCCTTCGGCTTTGGTGACACCACCGAATTCGATCCGTTCCTGCTCCTGGACGACTTCCGCAACGACACGCCCGCCGACTATCTGGCCGGCTTTCCGTGGCATCCGCACCGCGGCATCGAGACGATCACCTACGTGCTCGCCGGCACCGTGGCGCACGGCGACAGCCTCGGCAATCGCGGCAGTCTCGGCGCCGGTGACGTGCAGTGGATGACCGCCGGGCGCGGCATCCTGCACCAGGAAATGCCCCAAGGTGACGCCGACGGTCGCATGCACGGCTTTCAGCTCTGGGCCAACCTGCCGGCGTCCCTGAAGATGTCCGCGCCGCGCTACCAGGACATCAAGGCGGCGGACATTCCGGAAGCGATCGAGGACGACGGGACGCGCGCGCGGATCATCACCGGCGAGTTCTGGGGCCGGCGCGGCGTAGTCGAAGGGGTCGCCGCAGATCCGATCTACGTCGACATCTCGGTGCCGCCCGGGCGGGAGAAGCGGATCGCCGTCGATCGCGCGCGGCACGCGTTCGCCTACGTCTTTGCCGGCAGCGGGCGGTTCCGCAACGCCTCCGATCCGCGCGCCGTGCTCACTGAAGCCACCGATGGCAGCGATCGCGTCGAGTACAGCGGGGCGGGCAACCGCTCCCTGGTGGTATTCGATCGCGGCGACGAAATCGTGGTCCAGGCCGGGGACGCCGGCATCCGCTTCCTGTTGGTCTCTGGCAAGCCGATCGAGGAGCCCGTCGCGTGGCATGGACCGATCGTCATGAACACCGAGGCTGAGCTGCAGACAGCGTTCCGCGAGCTTCGCGCCGGCACGTTCATCCGTTGACCCCCGCTGAATTCGAGGGGCGGCAATAATAGCGGGAACGCCGACGCATCCTGCGGCATCCGATCACCAGCACCGATGTCCGTATCTGCCACGGTCCCCAGCCACGCCGACTTCGAGCGGCTGATGCGCCGCTACAACCAGCGCCTCTTCCGTGTCGCGCGTGCGGTCCTTCGAGACGACGCCGACGCGGAGGACGCGTTGCAGGACGCCTACGTCCAGGCGTATCGCAAGCTCGACAGCTTCCGGGGGGAGGCCGAGCTCGGCACCTGGCTCACCCGTATCGTCATCAACCAGGCCCTCATGCGTGTGCGTAGCCGCTCGCGCGACCGGCGTGTCGTCTCGTTCACGCCGGCCGGCGAGGGCACGCGCGAGCTCGACGTCGCCGACACGCAGGCCGAGTCGCCGTCGGACGCCGCATTGCGAGGGGAAGTGCGCAAGGTCCTGGAGCGGCGGATCGACGAGCTTCCGGAAGTGTTCCGGACAGTCTTCGTGATGCGCGAGGTCGAGGAGATGACGGCGCGCGAGACGGCGGACGCGCTGGGCATTCCCGAAGCGACGGTGCGGACGCGGCTGTTCCGCGCCCGTGCGCTTCTGCGTGAAGCGCTCGACCGCGACATGGAGAGTGCGCGCGGGGGGGTGTTCGGATTCGACGGCGTGCGCTGCGATCGCATCGTCGCGGCCGTGCTGCAACGGCTGGACGCCGAAGGCGACAGCCGGTAGCTGAAGGGCGCCAGAAGAAGCCGGGAACGTCCGCGCCTGCCCGTGCATCAAACGGGCATGAAAACAACTACTCTGTTCGCAACCGCACTCCTCACCCTGGCGGCGCCGGCATTCGCGCAGGCGCCCAACGACGCGCAGATCGCCTCGATCGTCGTCACTGCCAATCAGGTCGACGTCGACGCCGGCAAACTGGCCGCGTCGCGCACCTCGAATGCCGAGGTCAAGCAGTTCGCGCAGCTGATGGTCACCGACCACACCGGCGTGAACAAGCAGGCGACCGATCTGGTCACCCGGCTGAAGGTCACGCCGCAGGACAACGACACGAGCCGGAGCCTGAAGGACGGCGGCGACAAGAACCTGGCGGCCCTCACGCCTCTGAAGGGCAAGGCGTTCGACAAGGCCTACGTCGATCACGAGGTGGCGTACCACCAGGCGGTCCTCGACACCATCGACAAGACCCTCATTCCCAACGCGAGCAACGCCGATCTGAAGGGGCTCCTCGTCAAGGTCCGTCCGGCGATCGCGGCGCACCTCGAGCACGCGCAGCACCTGCAGGCGTCGCTGAAGTAATGCGTGCGCTGGCGCTTGCCGCCGCCGCTCTCCTCCTCTGCGGATCGCTGGAGGCGGCGGCGCGCAAGCCGGCGACGGTCCGCGTCACGATCGAGGCGATGAAGTTCTCGCCCGCCGACGCGGCGGCCCACCCTGGCGACACGATCGTCTGGACGAACAGCGACGTGGTCGCGCACACGGTCACCTCGAAAGCGGGGCTCTTCGACTCGAAGCTGATTCCGCCCGGCGGCAGGTGGACGTACGTCGTCAGAAAGCCCGGCGAGTTCGACTACAAGTGCTCGTACCATCTGCCGATGGCCGGGACATTCACGGTCCGTTGACGTTAGCGGCTCAGGGCGCAGAAGGACAATGGCGCTCACGGATCTCGTCACGCTTGCGCTCGAACGCCGCGGCCCAGTCGGGCACGGCGTGATGCGATCGCTCGGCGAAGCGCGCGACGTCGAAGAGATCCTCGATTTGCTCGTGCGTCAGTTCGTCGAGCAGGCGCGACAGCATGGCCCTCCCCGCTTCGCCGATGCGTGGATGATCGAGCGTGCCGGTGAACGAGCGCTCGATGTTGCCGACGCAGCCGGGTCCTGCAGCCCAGACCGACGCGTGCACCCAGCCGTCGAAGTCCACGCTGCCGACTCGATCGCGGTTGGTGATGTTGGCGCGGCCGAAGGTCATGCCGAGATCGTGCACGAGCATGAACGGGCGGCCGTCGGGTAGTCGCACGATCCGCTGGTTCTCGGGCTTGCTGTCGGTGTGCTGGATCAGTACGGCCAACAGGCGCAATGCGTCGACGTGCGCGCGTGGCGCGCCGCCGGCCGCTTGGTCGATCAAGTCGAGCTCCGGCCAGGCCCACGTGCCCGCGTCGGCCGGCTCGAGCGGGCGTCCGTCGAACTTGCGCTCGATCGACGCCGGATCGACGACGACCGTGCGCGAGGGATCGGGGGGTCCGTGCATCTCGATCGGACAGCCACGGCACTCGACTCGGACGGGATAGAAGCGGTCGGCGCCAAAGCCGAGCGCCCAGAACAGCCAGGTCGCCGCAACCTCGGCGTAGACCTCGCCGTTGTCGCGGCCATACTTCACCTTGACCCGATCGGCACTGCTCAACGCGCACTCGAATTTCGGCGACTGGCCGTCGAACGACGTCTCCACGTAGTCGCAGCGCACCAGTTGGTTGGGAACGAGCGCGTCTGGCCCCTGCGGCCCGCGGCGCAGGTTCTTCAGCCCGACGCCCGTCGGCCGATACACCTGAGCCCGGCGAATCGCGTCGAGGCGCGCCGGCACGCGATCGAACGGACGACGCGCCGATGGGGCGGGCCTGAACACGTAGAACGCCGTCAATGCCAGGACGGCCGCGGCCACCCAGCGCGCGAACCGCCTGACCACAGCCGGCAACTTTGCAAGTTCGAGTCCGCGGACGCTCGCCTGGTTCGCCGGCCCGTGTATGCTCTAGTCGACGTCATGCCCCGCCTCCGCCTGACTCTCGCGATTGCCCTGCTGCTGGTGCTGCCGGCAGCGGGCCGGCAGCCAGCCAATTCTCCGTTCGCGACGGCGATCGCTTCCCTGTCGGAGAAGGGCGGCTATTTCGACACCGACAACTTGATCTCGAACGAAGGCTCCTACCTGCAGGTGCTGCCCGAGCTGAAGCGGCGCGGGGTGCACGGCGGCGCCTACCTCGGCGTTGGTCCGGACCAGAACTTCAGCTACATCGTCGAAACCCGGCCATCTGTCGCCTATATCGTCGACGTCCGACGCGACAACGTGCTGTTGCATCTGCTCTTCAAGGCCGTGTTCCACGAATCGCGCACGCGCGTTGAGTACCTGGCCATGCTGTTCGGCCGCGTGCCGCCACGCGACGTCGATGCGTGGAAGGCACAGCCCGTCGACAAGCTCGCCCAATACGTTACCGATGCTCCCCGCGCCGACGTGGCGGCGCTGCGGGTTCGGCTCGAGCGCGTCATCCGCGGTTTCGGCGTCGCGCTGTCGGCCGACGATGTCAAGACGATGGGCGGCTTCCATCAACGCTTCGTCGACGCCGGACTGGCGTTGCGTTTCCAGTCCGCGGGACGACAGCCACAATGGAACTACCCCACTTACGGTGACATGCTGGTCGATCGTGACAGCAGCGGACGGCAAGCGCACTTCCTGGCCACGGAGGAGGGTTACCAGTTCCTGAGAGATCTGCAGGGGCACGACCTGGTCATTCCGATCGTCGGCGATCTGGCTGGCCCGTCGGCGATCGCCAGCGTTGGCAAGGCCATCGCCGCGCGCGGCGAGAAGCTTTCGGCGTTCTACGTCTCGAACGTGGAGTTCTACCTGTTCCGCGAGGGGACATTTGGGCAGTTCGTCGCGAACCTGAAGCGGCTGCCCCACGCCGAGAACGCCGTCCTCATCCGTTCGTTCTTCGGACGCGTTCCGATTTCTCCAGCACGTCCCGGCGACAACAGCGTCTCGCAAGTGGGATCCATCGATGAGCTGCTGCGCGGCGTCGACACCGGGCGCATCCGAACCTACTCCGACCTCGCGTCACGCTGATCCCAGCCGCCGATGAGCCTTGATGAGTTCAAGGGCTCACAATCGCAAGCTGAGCAATGTTTTACTGATTCTTTCCTGCTCGAAATCATCTACATTAGCGGCGTGGCCCCATCGCCAGGCGCTTCGGTCCTCGTCGTCGAGGACAATTCCGATCTGCGCGCGCTCTTTCGCCTGGCGTTGACGATGGCGGGATTTCGCGTTCGCGAAGCCCATGACGGCTATCACGCACTCGTCGCCTACGAGGAGGATCCACCCGCGGTGATCGTCCTCGATCTCGGTCTTCCGCGTGTCAGCGGATTCACGGTGCTCGAGGAGGTGACGGCGCGACAAGACCTGCCTCAACCAGCGGTAGTCGTGGTGACTGGCCTGGACGGAGTGGACCATCTGCAAGCGACCGTGCTGCGTAAGCCGGTCGAACCCTCAGCGCTCGTCGCGACCGTCAAGAGCGTGCTGCGCCGGGCGGGCAGCGGCACGACGGTGTAGGCGCCGGACGCACCGGCGCCGCGCCTATGGGAGCATCACTCCGGCGCGGGAATTGTTCCCAGCGTCGATACGGGAGCGTCACTCGCCGCGGCCGGGACAGGCACGGGTGGATGGGCCAGCGGTTTTGGGAGCACGGCGCGTGCACCGGCAAAGCCGGCGAGACCCGAGAGGACCAGCGCCCCCGCCACCTGCCACGCTCGAATCTGCCAGCCCGGTGGCGGCTCCGGCATGAGCGCGCGCACCAGTACGACATCGCCCGCCGGGTCTGGCGCGATCGGCTGCACCGCCGGACCCACAGCGCGGGCGAGCAGACGCCTGACAATCTCACGCGGATCGCCTCCTTCAAATCGTGCCAGCGCCGCGGAGAACTCCTCCACCGACGCAAACGGGGGCGCAACGACGGTTTCCAGCCCGCGGGCGACGGCGTAGCGCAGCGGCGCTGGAACGCCACGTGGCGGGAGCAGCGTATCGAGGACACCCGCCAGCGCCGTGACGCTGGGCTTTCCACGGGCGCCAGCGCAGCGGGCGTCACCGTCGCTCGACAACTCGATGTCGTCGATGACCGGTTCACCCTTTGCGTTCGACAGTGCCCGGGCGATGGCGACGGCTTCGGCGGTGTCGAGCCGAATGCCCCGGCTCAACAGGTGCGACAGCGCAACTGTGATCATCGCGCCTCCCCTCTTGTCCTCTTGCGAGCTGATTGAACGCTACTGGCACGCGGTCGACAGACCATTGAGCCCCTCGTAGTCGTGAATGAACTGCGCCGACGTCGTGCCGCCGGCGCTGGTGATCCGTATGACGTAGATGCTGTCGTAGTCGCCGGTGACCCAAGCGGGCACCACGACACTACTGCCGTAGGCATTCATGATGTTCTGCACGAGTTGCTGCAGAGACGTATGCTCCCAGGCGATGAACACCGTGGAAGAGTCGTAGAGGCCGCTCGTCAGCTCGGCCTGCATGCCGGCGACATCGGTGTAGCCGTACCTGGTATTGAGAGGGAGACCGAGTCGAATCGCCGTTGGCTCAATGGTGGCGACCGGGCGCACGTAGTAGAAGCTGCCCGCCGGGTCCGGAACCAGGACGGCGGGATTTGGCGCGAAGGCGTATTGCGCGTTGCCGTAGCGGCCGATCAACACCGAGGGGAGCGCCAGCGCGCGTTGCAACCCTTGACAGGTGAGCTGACCGTCGTCGCCCGACGGCTTCTCGCCATGCCGGAAGAACACGAGGGTCTCGGTGCTCATCGACGCGGCCGGGATGACAGCGACGGACGTCAACGCCGCCGTGGCGAGCGTGCCGGCCACGTGACTGCTCACCGCCAGCCCCACGTCGATCGTGGGAGTCATGGGGATGGTGTCGGTGCCGACGAGCGTCCACGTCGATCCGTCCGGCGACACGGACGCGGCGATGATCGACCCGGTACGCGTCAGCTTGACGAAATAGGGCGCTGTGCCAGCGCCACCCGACGTGCTCGTCGACACGCCGCCGGTGTCGACACGACGCTGGAAGGCGAGCCCTTTGCCCGGACTCACCAGCATCAACCCGTGACGCGAGCCGGGATCGAGCGTCTCGCGCATCATGACGCCGGCCTTCGTCCAATTGGCGACGTCTTGTTCGCTCGCCACTTTCGCGACGATCAATCCGTCACCGGTCAGCATCGTATAGACGAACCGGAAGGCATCGGCGGAATTCCAGATGTCGGCGCCAGCGCCCGCGACGGTGAAGGTAGCGCTGCTGGCAGTCGCGCTACCTGGCGCGCCGACGGCGCCGATATCCGAGGTGCTCCAGCCAGATGGCAGCGACTGCGCGCGGGCGGCAACGGGGATAAAGAGGGACAGGACGATGACAACGATGCGTGGGGTCATGAGCGGCCGACTCAAGGGCAAGACGGCTGCCGTCCCGAATCCTGCGGATTTTCGAACGTTCTGCGGCCGGGCTCGCGCGCGGTCGACCGGATTTGCAACTCAGCGGCGCACAGGAATTACATGGTTGATCAAAGGCGGGGCGTCAGGACTGACCTGTTCTGTCATGGCTGTGAGCGATGCTGGCGATATGCCGAGCCTCAACATCCACGACGGCTACGCAGAATGCGCCGTCTGCCGCTCCGACACGCGTCTGCTCTGCTCTCCCTGTGGCGACCCGGTCTGCCACCACTGCGCCTGTCCAAACGGTTGCGAGGCGATGACGGAGGGCGTCGTCGATACGGATTCACCGTACGGACACCAGTTCGCGTTCGACGTGGCGCGCGAGGCGGCGTGACGCGCGGTTGGCCTCGAAGAGGTGGCCGCGCAGGCTGTGCGTGAAGCCAATGAAATAGAGGCTGCGGCGCGCGGTGGGCTGGCCCGCCGGTCCGATCGGCTCGCCGGCCTCGTCGAGGACGCCGTCGGCGTCGAGCAAAGGGGCGAGACCGGCGGAAAATCCCGTCGCCGCGACGACCGCATCGAAGGGGGCGCTCGTGCCGTTGGCGAAGATCGCGCCGCGGGCCGTCAGGGCGGTCACGGCGGGCACGATAGCGATCGCCCTACGCTTCAGCGCGGCTACGAAGCCGACGTCAATCAGCGGCACTTCTCGGCGGGTGTACGGGTCGAATGGCGCCTTCGGTATGCCGTAGCGCGACAGGTCGCCGAGGGCAAGGCGCGCCGTCACCGCCCCGATCCGGTTAGCGATCGCCGGTGGCAGGGAGCTCAGCAGGATGCTCGTCCGCTGCACCGGATCAGCGCGGCAGCGGCCGACAGGCCGGAAGCGCCGCCGCCAACGACAATCACCGGCGCGCCCGGCACGGAGGTTACTTCGTCGCGTGCACGTAGCTGACGGCGATGCCGCCAGGCACCGGGACGAGCTGCACGTTGTATTTCATCAGCTCGTGGCCGGTGACGGTGCGGCCCGAGATGATGCCAACGGCCGATCCCATCACCACGTCGCTCAGCCAATGCCGATTGGCCGGCAGGCGAGACATGGCCACGTACGACGAGAACGCATATGCCGGCACGAACAGCTTCCAGTTCAAATGCCGTTCGAGCGCGGTCGCGAACGCGAACGTGTCGGCCGCATGGCCCGATGGGAACGAGGTCTTGCCGCTGCCGTCGGGTCGCTCGCGGCGGGTCGTGTACTTCAGCGTCTGAACCATCGTTTCCGAGACGATCAGCGCGCGGAGCAGGTCCATACCCGTGTGGGAGACGTGCGGTTTGTCACCGGCGCGGCCGATGATGTAGACCGTCGCCGCCACGGGAAACAACACATAGGACTCTCCGAGGACGGCGCCGGGCTTAAAGAAGTTCTTCACGCCGCTGCTGGCGTCGAGAAAATACGCGTTGACGTTGTCGTCGGCGGGATGGACCGCGAGTGCGAGGCCGCCGCCAAAGGCCGCCCAGTAGGCGTTTTCCTTGGCAGGGAGGTACTTGAAATCCTGACCGAGCTGCTTGAACATCTCATGGATACCGGTGTGCCGTGGCGTCGGCTCGGGCGGAGCCGGTTGCTGATCGGACCAGACGGGCACGAGAACTGGGATGCCGGGGCCGGTCTCATCCGCCTGCACCTCCTGACCGCTCGCCCCTCGCGCCAGCCCGGCGACGAGCACTGCGCCCGTGAGCAGCACTCCTAACGATTTCACCACGTTCATACGCCTCCTACGACGGACACTTCACCGACGCGATTTCGGCGCGCTTCTGCTTGAAGGCGGCGACCCACGCGTCGATTGGAGCGCCGCCGTGGGGCCTGCGATCGAACATGGCCACGCTAAACAGATCGTGCAGCTGGGTGTCGGTCAACTGGTCGAGGAGGCCGGACAGGAACGCGCGGCCTTCTTCGGAGATCGCCGGATCGTGAAGGCTTCCGGTGTGCGAGCCGTAGAGGTTGCCGACGCACTTGGCGCGATCCTTCCAGATCGGCGTCTTCGACCACAGCTCGAAGTTCGTGCTACCCCACCCCTGGTCGTTCCCCCAGTTGGCGCGGCCGAACGTCAGTCCGACGTCGTGGATAAACATAAACGGGTCCGGACAGTTCACGAGCTCGTCGCGCGAGTGCCCCTTGCTCCGGCAGATCAGGCGCTGCTGCTCTGCCTTGTTGTCGGTGTGTTGCAACATGACGGCCAGGAGCTTGAGTGCGTCGCGATGGGCACGCGGCGCGCCGCCCACGCCCGGCTGGACCATGTCGAGATCGCTCCAGGGCCAACCGTCCACCGCTCCTTCCGCGTCAATTTTGTGACCGGCGAACGGGCGCTCGATGGCGGCCACCTGGAAGCGCTCGCGCCCGTCCCGCAGATCCTGGCCATCGGTCATCGCCGGGCAGTGGCGGCAGATCACGTGCACCGGGTCGAGCGCGTCGGCGCCGAAGCCGAGCGCCCAGAGCAGCCGCGTCGAGGCCACGCCGCCATAGATCTCGCCGTTGTTGTTGCCGTATCGCACCTTGAGAACGTCCTTCTCGGCCTTGTCGTCCTCCTTGCCCTGCGCCTGGTCGTCCCCCTTCGCCTGGGACTTGTCGTCCCCTTTCGCCTTGTCGTCCCGCGTGGCCTGGGGCTGGGCGCCGGCCTTGCCTTCGCTCTTGTCGCTCTTGTCGTTTTTGTCGTTCTTGTCGGGGGCGGCCTTCCCGGCCAACTCGCAGCCGAACTTCGGTGAATGCCCGCCGAACTCGGTCTCTTTGTAGTCGCACTCGACGTCGGAGCCTGGGGCAAATCCACCCTCGGGCCCGCGCGTCACGTCCATCGAGGGAATGTCGGTCGGGACCCAGACCTGCGATCGCCGCAGGACCGCCATTCGCTCGTCGAGCGTCACCAGCTTGCTGCTCGAGACCGCGGCCGCGCATCCGGCGATCGTCGTCGCCAGTAGCGCCGCACCTGCCAACGTTGTCGCGTTTTTCAACCGCATCTCCGCTCTCTGCAAAAGGTTATATCCTTTTCACGCCGCAAAGGAGTTCGATTTATGGCTGAGAAGATTCTGGTCATCGTCGGGGACGGTGGAGAGAGCTACGAAACGTGGTTCGCGGTACATCGCTTCCAGGAGGCGGGTTACGAGACGCGCGTCGCCGCGCCGACGAAGAAGCGGCTCAACCTCGTCATGCACGATTTCGAGCCAGGTTGGGATACCTACATGGAACGGCCGGGCTACGCGATGGAGTCCGACCTGACGTTCGAGCAGGTCGCCGTACCCGAGTATGCGGCGGTCGTATGTATCGGCGGCCGCGCCCCCGAGTATTTGCGCAACAACGAGCGGGTGCTCGAGATCATTCGGCAGTTCGATCACTCCGGCAAATGGATCTTCGCCATCTGTCACGGCCTGCAGCTACTCGCATCGGCGGGAATCATCCGGGGCAAGACGGTCACCTGCTACGAGCATGTCCGCAAGGACGTCGAAACCGTGGGCGCCACCTACGTCGCGCGCGACGCCGTCCGCGACGGCCGCATCGTCTCGGCGCCGACCTGGGTGCAGCACCCGGCGTTCTACCGCGAGGTCTTCGCGTGCCTCGCGGCTGAGCCGGCGCCGGCCGGCGCGCTACGGGCATGAGCGTGGTCGATCGGCGCGGCTTCGTCGGCGCCGGCGCGCTGGGGTTCGCCGGGCTGCTGCGCGCGCCGGGCGTCACGGCGCGGCACGACCGGCGTGCGCCCGCCGATCCCACCGCACCGTCCGACGTTACCCGCCGGCTCGCCGCCTACGTCGTCCACGCGCCACCGGAAGACGTCCCTGCCGCCATTCGCGCCGAGGCCAGCCGTACGCTCGTCAACTGGGCCGGCTGCACGGTCGGCGGGTCCCGGCACGAGACGGTCGACATCGCGGTGCGCGCGCTCGCACCGTTCTCCGGCCCGAGGCAGGCGACACTGCTCGGACGGCGCGAGCGCCTCGACGCGCTGCATGCGGCGCTGGTCAACGGCATCAGCTCGCACGTCCTCGACTTCGACGACACGCACCTCAAGACGGTGATCCACCCAGCCGGACCGGTGGCTTCCGCGATCCTGGCGGTCGCCGAACTCCAGCCGGTCGCGGGTCGTGACTTCCTTCACGCGCTGGTGCTCGGCACCGAGGTCGAGTGCCGCATCGGTAACGCCGTCTACCCCGCCCACTACGATCGCGGCTGGCACATCACGGGCACGGCCGGAGTGTTCGGCGCCGCCGCGGCCGCTGGCCGGCTGCTCGGCCTGTCAGAGCAGCAGATGCGCTGGGCGCTCGGCCTGGCGGCCACTCAGCCCGTCGGCCTGCGCGAGATGTTCGGGACGATGACGAAGAGCTTCCACCCGGGCCGAGCCGCGCAAAACGGGCTGATGGCGGCGCTCCTGGCCAAACAAGACTTCACGAGCAGCGACACGCCGATCGAAGGCGCGACCGGCTGGGCGCACGTGTTGAGCACGGCGTGCGACTACTCGCAGATCACGGACGGCCTCGGCGAGCACTACGAAATCCGCCTCAACACCTACAAGCCGTTTGCGTGCGGGATCGTGCTGCACCCCTCACTCGATGCCTGCCTGCAGCTGCGGGCGGCGCATCATCTGCTGCCGGAGCAGATTGCGAAGGTCGAGCTGTCCGTGCATCCGCTCGTCCTCGAGTTGACCGGCAAGCGCACACCGCAGACGGGTCTGGAGGGCAAGTTCAGCGTCTACTTTGCCGTGGCGGTCGCGCTGACAACAGGCGCTGCCGGTGTGAAGCAGTTCACGGACGACTGGGTGCGCCGGCCGGCGGTCATCGCGCTCCGCGACCGGGTTGTCGCGACCGTCGATCCGTCGATCGGTGAGGCCCAATCCAGGGCTGTGATCACACTCACCGATGGGCGGCGTCTCGAGCAGTTCGTCGAGCACGCGGTCGGCAGCGTCGAGCGGCCGATGTCTGACGCGGATCTCGATGGCAAGGTTCGCGACCTGTGTGACGGCGTGCTCACGGCGCCGCAGACAGCCCGTTTGATCGCCGTCTGCCGCGGCGTCGAGCGCGAGCCGGACGCGCGGGTGATCGCGGCTGCGGCGATGGTGTAGTTCAGCGGCGCGATTTCGAGCGGACGCGCCGGCCGGCAGCCGGGTCGGGCGCGCGGAAGGCGGCGGCGAGAAACGGCACCAGGTGGCGCAAGGTCGCCTCGAGGTTGGCGGGATCGCAGCGCCCTTTCGAGAACGTCTTGATCCGCTGCGGGCTCGACACCGAGTAGTAGATCGTCCCGAGCATGAAGTGAAACCGCCACAGGGTTTCGTCGGGTGAGACGTGGGGCAGGCAGCCGCGCAGCGCCGCGACGAAGGTGCTGGTCGAGACGTCGAAGTTCTGCGCCACGAGCTGCGTCAGCAGGGCCGAATTTTCAGCGGCGAGAATCGTCCGCAGCCGGCTGAAGCCGGTTTCGCCGCGCTCGGTCTGGATCTCGGCGAGCGCCGGCCGGACGAAGGCTTCGATCACGCACTCGAGCCGCTCCCGGCCCTGCCCTGCCAGGCCGAGCAGGCGCAGGCGCTCGGCGTTCAGCGTGCTGCAATGACGACGGTAAACCTCCGAGAGCAGCCCTTCCTTGCCACGAAAATGGTAGCCGACGAGCGACCAGTTGACGCCGGCCGCCGCGGCGATCGCCCGCACCGACACGCTGGTGTAGCCGTGCTCGGCGAACAGCCGTTCCGCCGCAGCGACCAGCCGTTCACGTGTCTCCGCCGCCGATGCCGCCGATGCCGATCGGACGGTGGCCTGTTCTCTCAACGCCGCGTTCTTCACAGCGCAGAGCATACCGGAAAGCCGGCGCAATTGAACGACCGTTCAATCGCCGATCACTCGCTGTATGATGCCGCCACGCGGAGGCAGGCATGAGTGAACGGCATCGCATGGTTCAACGCTACTCGCGGCGCGACTTCGGCAAGCTTGCGCTCGCCGCATTTCCCGCTGCCGCGCTCGCCGGCCGGGTCGAGTCGGCGTTCGCACTGCACAGTAAGTCGGACTCGTTATGGGGTGGCGTGCCGTTTGGCATATTCGCTCCCTATCGTTTCGGTCCGGAAGCCTCAGATCTGGAAGGCGCGCTCAGGGCGCTGGTGAAATTCGGTGTGAGCTATACAGAACTTGGCAACGCCGTCGTCGAGCGCCACGTGGGCGCGCCGCAGCCAGCCGGTGGCCGCGGAGCGCAGCCCGCCGCGGCGCCGGCGGCCAATGCTGCTCCTCCGTTGCAACCGGCGCCCATGGCGATTCCGTGCGAGGGAGGCGTGCCGAGCGGCGCACCGGCGGCTCTGGGCGGTGGTGTGGGCCGCGGGCAGACGCCCGAGCAGCAGGCCGCCGCGCGAGCCCAAGCCGACGCACTGTCGAAGTGGCGCGCGTCGGTCCCGATGGACAGGTTTGCCGGCGTGCGCCGCACGTTTGGCGACGCCGGCGTGAACATCTACGCCTACCGCATCACGCTGACCTCGGAGATGTCGGATGCCGATTACGACTACGCCTTCAATGCCGCCAAGGCGCTCGGCGCCTCGCAACTGACGATGGAACACCCACACGACGTCACGCTGGCAAAGCGGATCGGCCAGGCCGGCGAGAAGCACGGCCTGAACATCGGCTACCACCTGCACACGACGGCGTCGATGACGGCGTGGGACGACGTGATGGCGGCGTCGCCACGCAACGGCCTCCAGCTCGATATCGGCCACTACGTGGCGGGCACCGGCCAGAGTCCGGTGCCGCTCATCGAAAAGCTCCACCCGCGCATCTTCAGCATGCATCTCAAGGATCGAAAAAAGCTCTGCCACGATCGCTCCGAGAACATGCCGTGGGGTGAAGGGGACACGCCGATCAAGGACGTCCTGCAATGCCTGAAGACGCACAAGTGGGCGATTCCTGCGGGCATCGAGTTCGAGTACAACGTGCCGACGGGCTCGACCTGGGACGCCGAAATCGCCAAGTGCGTCGAGTACGCGAAGAGAGCGCTCACGAGCTGAGCTCAGTTAAATCGGGTGATCTGGTGATCGGGTGATCGGGTGATCTGGCTATCGCGCTGCTGAGAGGCGGCCGAGCAGCACCGCGAGGGCGGCGACTGCGCCGCCGAGAGCGACGAGCAGCTGGTGGCGTGCGCGGGAGGGTGCGGCGGGTTTCAGGTCGTAATCGACGGTGAAGTCTCGCTGATCGACATCGCGCTCCTGCGCCGTCACGGCAATGCGATCGGTCACCGGCACCAGCACATTGGCGAGGTAGACGCCGATGTCGGCGTGATGCGCGTTACGGAAGCGCAGGCGGTGGGTGCCGGGCGCGAGCGGTGGTAGTGCGACCTGCCACTTCATCTGCAGGGTGCCTTCGCCCTTCGTCATCGACTCAGCCGTTGCCGGCAGGCTCTCGATGAGCACGAGGGACAGCAGGCGGCCGTCGAGCTCGAGGGCGATGTCGTGCTGGACGGCGGACGCGTAGCCGCGAGCCTCGCGGTCCGAGACCGCGCCGTCGTGGTCGCGATCCATCTCGGAGATCAGCCGATCGGCAAGCGACATTCCTGGCGTCAGGTCGAGCTGCAACTCGACGCGTCCCGGATTGATGGCCAGGCGCGCCGCCTGCAGGTACTCGTCACGGCGGTGCGCGGACACCGCCGCGACCGTCGCCGCGGCGACCAGGATCGAGAGGACCGCCGCGCGACTACTTAGCGAATTTCGCACCGTAGTCGTTGGTCGGGTCGCGGTAGATGGTGTGGATGTGGTCGATGCTGCCCTGCTGCGGCGCGTACTCGATCACCAACGTCGGCCCCTGGATGCGGAAGTAGGCGGGCGAGCCGTTGGTCGTCGGACCGCTCCACGCGAAGTAGGTCTGAGAGAGGTTCCCGCGGAGCTCAGCCATCCGCGGCTCGCCGTAACCGTCGGCGACGATGCCGGCCCATTCCCTGGCCAGATCGAGCAGCATGTCCTGCTGCTTCGCCGTCAGCGCCGAGGCCTTGATCCCTTCCGGCTGAATCGTCTTGCCGTCCTGCGTTGGTCCGAGCACCAGGTCGGCAACGCGATAGGCCAGGATGGCTTGCTTACGCTGCCCCTCATCGAGCGCATTGATCAACGCGAACGCCTTGTCGTTCTCCTTGCCGAGCGGCCGGATTTCCTTGCCCTCGAACGTGTAGGTTGCCGGCTGCGCCGCCGGCAGGCTGGGCGTCATGCTCGCGTTGCCGCCGCCGATCGTCAAGTTGATCGCCAGGTGATGGC
The DNA here is from genome assembly GCA_963836665.1 of uncultured Acidobacteriota bacterium. Taxonomy (GTDB): domain Bacteria; phylum Acidobacteriota; class Vicinamibacteria; order Vicinamibacterales; family 2-12-FULL-66-21; genus JAICSD01. The sequence continues at coordinate 632,986 of CAWIKL010000001.1, forward strand.
CACCGAACTGGAGCATCCAGGGCGCGGTCGTCGACGGCGTGCCAAGAAACGCCAGCCAGTAGTTGTCCTTGCCGAACGCCGGACCTCCACCGCCGGGTCCGCCCGGCCCACGCCCCCGACCTTGCCCTGCACCGGGAGGAGGGCCGCCGCCGGGGGGCCCTCCACCGCGCGGACCACCGATTCCGCCGCCCGCTGTGCGGAGCATCTCGTCGCCGCCCATGATCTCAGTCACCTTGCGGTACCCGCTGACGCTCAGCGACACCTGCAGCAGCGCCGTCACCGCGGCGCGTTGCGTATCAGTCAGATCGCCCAGCCGGATGCCGCGCCGTTCCACCATCGGGCTCGGCAGATTCGACCAGCGCTTGCGTTGTTGGTTGTCGTCCCAGCGGAACTGCAGGCTGGCGCGGCCGGCAGCGTCGAGCGAGTCGATGACGCCCTGGGCAGCGGCGACGATGCGCGCGGTGGTGTCAGCGGGCGCAGGCGCGGCGCCAGGCGTCGGTGCGAGCGCATGGAGTAGCGGCGGCGCGGCGACGAGAGCGGCGAGAGCGGCGGTGACGAACGACAAGCGGCGGCTGTTCATTTTGAAGTCCTTACGGATCGTCGGTGACACGCCGGTGGACAACCGGTGGCTTTTTGCAGGCAATCCTGCTTCAGGCACCCTACTCCACGGGCGGCGTGCCGTGCGTATGGAACGTGCTGACCGTCTGCAGGCCCCACGCCTGTCCCTTGGCCCGTTCGGCCTGGGTCCACACGACCGGCGTCCAGTCCGGATCGAGAATCAGGTAGCCGCCCGAGCCGATCTCGAAGCGGTTGCCGCCCGGCTCGCAACAATACAGGAAGAACGTCTGACCGATCGTGTGCTTGTGCGGTCCGGTCTCGATCGGTACGTCGGCGTCGCGCAGGATATCGGCGGCGCGGAGCACGTCCTCGCGGCTATCCATGCTGTAGGTGAGGTGGTGCAGCCGTCCGCGTGCGCCGCTGCGATCCCTGGTAATCGCGAGGTCGTATGACTTGTTGGTCGCCGCCAGCCAGGCGCCCATTTCGGTGCCGTCGTCGAAGACGATCTGCTCCGTCAGACGCAGCCCGAGCAGTTCGTGGAAGAAGCGACGGGACGGCGTCACCTCGCGAGCGAGGACATTGAGGTGATCGAGCCGGCGCGGCGCGATGCCGCGCGGGACATAGCGCTGCGGCTGGTTCTTGAAGGCGGTAGCGACGTCGGCTGACGGCACGAAGCGCTGCGTTTCGAAATAGAGCTCGATCGCATGGCCATCGGGCGTTTCGCAGCGATAGGCCGGACCGTGCATCGAGTCTTCGAGCCAGCGCCCGTCGACTCCATGCGCGCCCAGGCGGGCGACGAGCTGTTGCAGCGTGCCGGGGTCGCGAACGCGGAGCCCGACGTGGCCGAGACCCGAAGTGGAGTGTGCCGTGAGCTTCAGCGTGTGCCGCTCGTAGTCCCCCCAGGCGCGCAGGTAGACGGAATCGCCCTCGCGCGTGGTCTCGTGCAACCCGACGACGGTGGTAAAGAACTTCAGGCTCTCGTCCGGCTTCGGCGTGAAGAGCTCGACGTGGCCGACATGGGCGACATCGCCAAACTTCGCAGATACGGTCATGGTGTGAGGCTCAGGCCAGCGATGCGAGGGTACCAGTGACGAGATCGTCGAGAGTGAGCGGCCGCGCCGTGCGCCAGCGTGACAGCATGGCAGACAGCAACATAGGCGCGCATCATAGACTGCATTGAACGGGCGTGCAATTTGCCTGTATCATCCGCCGATGGCCGACACCGTCCCCGTCTTCAGCGCCGACCAGCGGGTGTTTCCGCAGGTGACCGGGGAACTGGCGTGACCGCACCGATATAATCACCGGATGCAGCGACGCACACTCGGCACTTCAGGCCTCCAGATCTCGACAATCGGGCTCGGCAGCTGGGCGATCGGCGGCTGGATGTGGGGGACGCAGGACGATGCCGCCAGCGCGGCGGCGATTCACGCGGCGGTCGATCACGGCGTCAATTGGATCGATACCGCACCGATCTACGGCGGAGGGCATTCGGAAACGATCGTCGGCCGCGCGATCAAGGCACTGCCGGCGTCGAGCCGGCCTCTCCTCTTCACGAAGTTCGGCGTCGGCGCCGACACGACGGTGAACACGCGCGCCGCCCGCCACGGCGACGTGATCGCGGAGTGCGACGCCAGCCTGGGACGACTCGGTGTCGATCACATCGACCTCTTTCAGCAGCACTGGCCCTCGAACGATCCGATCCCGGAAACGGCGCGCGCGTGCGAAGAGCTGCTCACAGCGGGAAAGATCCGCGCGATCGGCGTCTCGAACTATTCCGTCGAGCAGCTGGAGGCCTGGCGAGCGACCGGGGTTCCGCTCCACTCCTTGCAATCGCCGTACAGCATTCTCCGCCCCGCGGTCAAAGACACGGTGCTGCCGTGGTGCGCGGCGCACGCGACCGGCGTCATCGCCTACTCGCCACTCTTTCGCGGCCTGCTATTTGGCACGTGGGCGAAGGACAAGACGTTTCCCGAGGGAGACACGCGTGGCGCGCACAAGGACTATTCCGGCGCGCGATTCGCGCGCCACATCGACGCGGTGCGCGAGATCACCGACATCGCCACCACGGGCGCACTGAGCTGTCCGCAGCTCTGTATCGGCGTCCTGCTGCGCACGCCGGGGCTGACCGGCTGCATCGTCGGCGCCCGCAACGCCCGACAGGGGGCGCTGATCGCCAATCTGGGCGTTGACGTGACTGACGAGCAGGCGAACGCCGTGTGGTCGGTGATCGCGCGCCTGGAGCGCGATCTGGCGTCATTGACGAAGGTTTAAGGCTGGCCGCCGCCGCCTCGGCGGCCGCGCCCGCCGCCGCGCTGCGGCGCGGTGCCGTTGACCAGCGTCTCGATCGGCGCCTTGGCCGTCCACGCGATGCCGCGCAGGATCATCTTCTGGACGTCGGGGCGCGAAAAATTGGCGTAGGTGTGGCCCTGCATCCAGACGAAGGCGCGCGAAGGCTGGCCGCCGAAGATCGTGTGTTCGTAGGTCCAGATCTGCGGCACGACTTCGCCCGACGCGGGCATCGGCGCCGTGGCCAGCACGTGGATCTTCGGGTTGTCCGCCCAGGTCATCTTGAAGAAGGCTTCGTCCTGGATCGAGAAGTCGGCCATGTCCTTCATGAGCGGCGACTGCTTGTCGACGATGGTGTACTTGATTTCGCCGGCCGAGAAATTCATCTCGCCATGCTTCTTGCCGCCACCGACGACGGAGGCCATGTAGGCGGGATCGTCGCCGCAGAGCGTGTCATGGAAGAGGACGAAACCGCCGCCGCGCTTGATGTAGTCCTCGAGCACGGCCTTCTCGGTCGCCGTCATGTAGCCGGCGTCCCCCTTGTACATGACCACGACGTCGACGTTGGCCAGTTCGTTGGCGTCGGGGAAGTGCAGGCCGCCGTCGACGAGCGCGCCGTGGTCGGTGAGGAACTTGCTCCAGTCGGCGATGAACTGCGGGTAGTCGTGCATCCCTTCGCCGTGCGATTTCAATCCAGCGCGGATGTAGATGTGGATCGGCCGTAGCGCGTCCGCGGCCGGGGCCGCTGGTGCCGCCGAGGGCACGGCTGCCTGCTGGCCCGCCGAGCCGCGCTGGCCGGCGGGCGTCTGCTGCCCGGCAAGCGCGGCGGCAAGCGCCAGGGTGATCGAAGCGGTCAGAAACGTTTTCACTTGGTGCCCTCCGGCTGGAACGTGATCTGCGCGTAGTGCGCCAGGAAATCGCGCCACAGGAACCAGTAGTGGCGTCCGGGGATTTCACGGTACGAGGTGTTGAAGCCGTCCTGCTTGACCAGCTCCGAGAGCGCGACGGTGCCGTCGTGCGCCATGTCGGTCGTGCCGGCGCCGAGCCAGTAGAATTTCACGCCGGCCGCTTTGACCGCTTCGAGCTGTTTCTGGAACGCCTCGTCGGTGGTCCGTCCGCCGGCGCTGAACACGCCGATGTAGGCGAACTTGCCCGGGTTGTTGTTGGTGGCCATCAGCGTGTGCGCGCCGCCCATCGAGAGGCCGGCGATGGCGCGCTCGTCGGTCGCCGCGAGCACGCGGTAGCGCTTCTCGACGAACGGAATCACGTCCTTGACGAGGCTCTCGGGGTAGGAGCCCTCGTAGGCCTGCGGCTGGCCGCCGCGGCCGCTTGCGCCCCCCGCGCGTCCGGCTCCGGCCTGCTGCTGCGCCTGGAGCGGCGGCGGCGCCGGCGCGGTGACCTGCTGGCGCGCCGGCGTCGGACCGAAGCCGTAGCCTTGCGAGACCGACTGGGTCGCGTTGCCGTTGGGCATGACGACGATCATCGGCTTGGCCTTGCCGGCCGCGATCAGGTTATCGATGATGATATTGGCGCGGCCCATCGTCAGCCACGCGTCCTCGTCACCGCCGCCGCCGTGCAGCAGATAGAGCACCGGGTACTTCTGCGTGGTGTCTTCGTAGCCAGGCGGCAGATACACCATCATGCGCCGGCGGTCCATCTTCAGCGTCGGCGATGGATACCAGACGGCCTGCACGCTGCCGTGCGGTACATCCTTGAAGTCCCACCATTCGGATTCCGGGCCGGAGATCATCAGCAGGTTGTCGTAGCGTGAGCCATCGCGCTGCGTCTCGCCGTTGTTGGGATCGAGCGCCTTGACGCCGTCGACGACGAACCAGTAACCCCAGAGCTGCGGCGCCAGCGGCCCGACGGTCGCCGCCCACACGCCCTGGTCATCTTTCGTCATCTTGATATCGGTGCCGTTGTCCCAGCTGCCGTTGAGCGTCACCTCGGCGGCCTTCGGCGCGTTGAGACGAAAGGTGACGGTCCGATCAGGATGGATCTCGGGCGACTTGAGCGCGGGCGGACGCGGGGCGGCGTTCTGCGCCGGTGCGCCCGGCAGCGGTTGCTGTGCAACGAGCGGCATGGCGGCGAGAGCGACGACGGCGGACGCCGCCAACAGACGTGCATACGTGATGGTCTTCATAAGTACCTCTCGAGGAGCCAACCTCCTGCCTGCGTGGAACGGGCGTCGGCGACGACCGGGTCGGCAGCCGGGCCGTCCGACGTGGTCGCGCGCGAGTGCATCTCGAAGGCGTGCCAGCCGGCACTGTCGATCCGGCGTCCGCTCTCGAGCGTGATCGAGAACTCGACACCCGGCACCGTCGCGGCAAGGGCGACGCTCTCCGACGGAGCCAGCACGCAGAACGCCGTGGCCAGCGCGTCGGCGGTGATCGGGTTCGCCGAGATGACAGCGACACGCTGGACCTCGGCGGCAGGCTGGCCGCTGCGCGGATCAATTCGTGGCGAATAGTGACGGCCGGCGATGTCGAAGCCAGCTGCGATCGGTGGAGCGGATGGCGACGGCGGCGTCGGTGACGGCGAGCGCGGTGCTCTCGACGGCGTCCGGACGATTGCCACCCGGTAGCGCCACACTCTGCGTCCACGTGCCGCGGACGACGGCACGCCCGCCCGCCGCCAGCATCACGCCGTTGACGCCGGGAACAGAGAGCGCCGCGCGGGCGGCGCGGTCGAACACGTAACCCTTGGTAAACGATCCGAGCACGAGCGGCACCCCGCTCGTGTGTGTCGCGATCGACGCGGAGCGATCGAGGATCCAGTGGCGCTGACGGATCTGGTCGAGCGCGGCCTGCAGCTCGCGGCGGGTCGGCACGCGATTCCGCTCGGCGGCGCGCCGCCAGACGCCGCGCACGGTGCCGACTGCCGGATCGACGGCACCCTGGGTTCGCACGCGCCAGTCGTCGAACTGGGCGAGCACGTCGCTCAGTTCTGGTGAAATTTTGGTGGCGACGGCGGACGACTGCAGCCAGCGGCTCACTTCGCTGGCGGGATCGCGGAGGCTGAGGATCCTGGTGTCGCGCCCGATCTGGGCGCGCGCGGCGGCGTCGGCCTGCCGTGCCGCCTCGGGCGACCGGGCGTCGATGCGGATGTCGAGCGGCGCCCCCATGACGTTCTCGACGTGCGAGGCGTAGACGCCGTCAGCCGCGCGGAAGCGCAGGACGAGCGCCAGCGCAAAACCGATGATGAGCGCGGCGACGATCACGAGCGCGCGGGTCAATCCGGGCCTCCCCTCCCTCGAATATCCAGCGCACGATACCGCAGACTTACACGTCCGTGCAATCGATTGCCGGCCAGGCCCCAGAGGGCGCCGCTTTGCTCAGCCGCCGATCGTCAGGATCGCACCGACGGTCATCATCGCCACACCCGCCGCCAGCCGCCAACTGACGTGCTCGCCGAGCAGCGCCGCCGCAAGCACGATCGTCAGCGGCAGACTGAGCTTGTCGATCGGACTGACGCGCGAGGCGGGCGCCAGTTGCAACGCGCGGAAGTAAGCGATCCACGCAATGCCTGTGGCGAGGCCGGACAGTACGAGGAAGATCAAGGATCGCCGCGACATGCCTGCCGCTGCGCGAATCTCCCCGGTCGATGCGACCAGCATCCATGCGAACGCGGTAATGACAACGGTCCGAACGGCTGTCGCGAGATTCGACGGCACTCCCTGAACGCCGATCTTGGCCAGGATAGCCGTGGCGGCGGAGGCGAGCGCCGAGATCAGTGCGTAAGTCAGCCAGGTCATCGCGCTACTGTATACGCGCGGCGATGGAGTCTGACGTATGAGTGGAATGAAGGTTCGTCTCTCGCGCGAGCGCCGGGCGGCGTTGCTGGAATCGTTGATCGCGCACTTCGCGACAGAATTTGACGAAAGGTTGAGCGTTTTCCGGGCGGAGGCGCTCGTCGACTTCTTCGTGCGGGAGCTGGGGCCGCCAGTCTATAACCAGGGCGTCCGCGACGCCGCGGCATTCATGCAGGAGAAACTATCGGATATTGAAGGCGAGGTGTACGAACCGGAGTGAGCTCCGGCCGCACGTCGTGGGTGGAGTACCAGGCCCCTTCGAATGCGCGGTCACACACCGGGCACTCGAAAAAGTGCCGTTCCCAGCGACCGACGTTGACCGTGGCGCTGACGCGTGTGTCGCTGTTCTGACAATCGGGGCACCCGGTGAGCTCGTCGGACGCGGTATTCATGTGACATATTGTCAGTTAGAGTTCGTTAGTTGACAATATATCTATAGATTTAATCCAACAGGCATAGGTCCGCCGGATCAACGACAGGTTGCCCCGCCCCAGCGCCCCGCTCCCCCAGCCGGCTGAGGCTCTACGCGTATACTCCCGTCACACTTGCCACTCAAGTCGGGCGCGCGCCTCGGGGTCTACGAAATCGTCGCCGCCATCGGCGAGGGCGGAATGGGACAGGTATTCCGGGCGCGGGACACGGGGCTGGATCGGGACGTCGCGATCAAGATTCTGCCCGACGCCTTCGCGCACGACGCGGACCGCCTGAGCCGCTTCCGACGGGAAGCTAAGATCCTGGCGGCGCTCAATCATCCCAACATCGCCGCCGTCTACGGTCTAGAGGAAAGCGGCGGCCTCACCGCGCTCGTGATGGAACTCGTCGACGGCGAGGATTTGTCGCAGCGGCTCGCCCGCGGGGCGATCTCACTCGAGGACGTCCTGCCGATCGCGCGGCAAATCGCGGACGCGCTCGACGCGGCCCACGAGCAGGGCATCGTCCATCGCGACCTGAAGCCCGCGAATATCACGCTGCGCACCGACGGCACCGTCAAGGTCCTCGACTTCGGATTGGCGAAAGCGATGGACCCGGCCGTCACGTCGCCTGCAAATGCGATGAACTCCCCGACCATCACGAGCCCTGCGCTGCTGACGTCGGCGGGGGTGATTCTCGGCACCGCGGCCTATATGTCCCCTGAGCAGGCGCGCGGCAAAACCGTCGATCACCGCTCGGACGTCTGGGCCTTTGGCTGCGTGCTGTTCGAACTGCTGACCGGCACGCGCGCCTTTGGCGGCGACGACGTCACTGACACGATTGCCGCGATCATCACCAAGGAGCCCGATTGGGCGAGGCTCGCTCCTGACACCCCCGCGGCGGTTCGCCGCCTGTTGCGGCGGTGTGTCGAGAAAGATCCGAAACGCCGGCTCAGCTCGATGAGCGACGCGCGCCTCGAACTCGACGAACCCGCCGAGACGGGAACCGGGCCGCGCGACGGCACGGAATCGCGCGGCAGCGGTCGCACGCGTGAACGGCTCGTGTGGGCGGCGCTGGTGGTCCTTGCCGCGGTGGTGGTGCCGCTGGCGGTCAGGCGACTCGCCGGACCCTCGCCCGAACCGGCGGTCACTCGCTTCGAAGTTCCGTTAACCGAGTCGACCGTCGCAGCTGGTCCGCCCGAGGTCTCGCCCGACGGCCGTACTATCGCGGTCGTGATGCGCGGCGACGATGCGATCCCTCGCATTCGGATTCGAACTTTGGACGCGGCTAGCTTCCTGGAGCTGCCGGGCACCGAAGGCGCAAGCTTCCCCTTCTGGTCGCCCGACAGCCGCTCGATCGCCTTCTTCGCCAATGACACATTGAAGAGGATTCTGGTTTCCGGAGGACCGCCCCAGACGCTGTGCTCCGCCGTCCGCGCACGCGGAGGCACCTGGGGTCGCGCCGGCATCCTGTTGTTCAGCGCCCTCGCCGACCATGCCGAGCGTCTGCAGCAGGTCGTCGAGGGTGGCGGCACGCCGGCCGCGCTGACGCCCCTGTCGCTGCCCAAGCTTACTCTGCAGCGCTGGCCGCACTTCCTGCCCGATGGCCGGCACTTTCTCTTCTTCGCGTCGGCCCGGCAGACCGAGACCGACGGCGTCTACGCCGCGTCGCTTGGCGAGGCGGGAGGCAAGCGCATCGTCCCCGGCTTCACCGAGGCGCGGTACAGCAACGGTACCCTCCTGTTCGTGCGCGACACCACGCTCCTGGCGCAGCCATTTGACCCGGTCGGTCAGGCGTTGGGGCCACCCGATCCGGTGGTGATCTCCTCCGTGTCGAACGCGGGCAACGAGGGCGGCAAGGCGTTCTCCGTCTCGGACGGTGGCGTCATGATCGTCGTGCCGCTGGCAGCCCCCCTGAGGTCCCAATTGAAATGGTTCGATCGGAGCGGCCGGTGGATCGCGGATCTGGGGCTTCCCGGAAACCATCGTGGTCCCCGGATTTCGCCCGACGGATTGCGCGTCGTGACGTCGTCGGCTGTGCCACTTGTCACAAACCATGGCGGAGCGCTCTGGACCGTCGACACGAAGAGCGGCCAGCCTCAACGGCTGACTTTTGCGGATGGCGACTACCTCCTTCCCGTGTGGTCGCGAGACGCGACCTCAGTGTTTTTCGGGCTGGAGACGGGCGCGACCGGCATTCATGACCTCTTCAGCCAGCCGACCAATGGCAGCGCGTCGCAGGATGCGCTGCTCCCGAGCAGGGAGAAGGAGAACAAATTTCCACAGGATGTGTCACCCGACGGGCGTTCCCTGCTGTACCTCACGCAGTCGACGCAAAGCAACGCGGCCCTGTGGGTAATGTCACTCCCCGAACGAAAACCGGCCCTGTACTTGACCAACGCCGGCTCCGCCCGGCTGTCCCCTAGCGGTGGCTGGGTCGCCTATTCGGGCGACAATTCCGGCCATCGAGAAATTTACCTGCAGAGTTTTCCGACGCCCGCAGTCAAGTTCCACGTCAGCGAAGGCGGCGGCGACGCACCGGTATGGAGCCGTGACGGCCGCGAACTCTTTTACGTGGCCGGGGCCAAACTCATGGCCGTCCCGGTATCGACAGCCAGCGGGGATCCGAAGATTGGCCAACCGACGGCGCTCTTCGATCTGCCGGGCCAATCGGACTTCGACGTCTCGGCCGACGGCCGATTTCTGTTCGCGGTGCCTGTTGCCAACCAGGCGCCGGCGGCGATAGTCACGCTGAATTGGAAGGCGGGGCTGAAGAAATGACGAACATCGATCTGACGGCCGGCGTTCGGTTCGATTCAATGCGCGACGGCGGCACGCTGACCGGACGCGCCGGCGAGGACGACGTCGTGCTGGTGAGGAAGGGCGACCGCGTCTTCGCGATCGCGGCGCACTGCACCCATTACCGCGGAGGACTCGCCGACGGACTGGTCGTCGGCGATACGATTCGATGCCCGCTTCACCACGCGTGTTTCGACCTGGCGACGGGCGAAGCGCTGCGGGCGCCCGCGCTCGATCCGATCGCCTGCTGGCGCGTGGAGCGTCGGGGCGACCTCGTCATCGTTGGCGAGAAACTGTCCGCAACAACGCGCTCCGCGAGTGCCGGCGCGGGGCATCCTTCGTCGATCGTGATCGTCGGCGGTGGCGCCGCGGGGCTGGCGGCGGTCGACATGCTGCGGCGCGCGAGGTACGACGGACCGATCGCGATGATCAGCGCCGACGCGGATCCGCCCGTTGACCGTCCGAATCTGTCGAAGGACTATCTCGCGGGTGAAGCCCAAGAGGACTGGATCCCGCTGTGGCCCGCCGACCTGTATCGGGAGAAGCGGGTCGATCTCGTCCTGAATACCCGCGTGAAGTCCATCGACACGGGCGCCAGGCGCGTGTTGATGGAAGACGGTACCAGCCGTGAGTTCGGTTCGCTGCTGATCGCGACCGGCGCGGATCCCATCCGGCTACCGATTCCCGGCGCCGACACCGCTCAGATCTTCTACCTCCGCTCCTTCGCCGACAGCCGTGCCCTGGTCGAGCGCGCGTCGGCTCCGTCGGCGGGCTCGGCACCCACACGCGCGGTTGTCGTGGGCGCGAGCTTCATCGGCCTCGAAGTCGCGGCCGCGCTGCGGACGCGGGGGGTGGCCGTCGACGTGGTCGCACCGGAGCGACGGCCGCTCGAGCGCGTGTTGGGCGCGGAAATCGGAGCCTTCGTCCAGGACATCCACCAGGCGCACGGAGTCGTGTTCCACCTCGGTGAAACCGTCGCTTCCATCGCCGGGCGAAAAGTCACGCTAAGTGGCGGCGCGGCGATCGACGCCGACTTCGTCGTGGTTGGCGCGGGCGTTCGGCCATCCACGGCGATCGCCGATCGCTCCGGCCTTGCCGTCGATCGCGGTATCGCCGTCAACGAGTTCCTCGAGACGAGCGCGCCGGGCGTGTTCGCGGCCGGCGACGTGGCGCGCTGGCCCGACCCGCACACGGGGGAGCGGATTCGGGTCGAACACTTCGTGGTGGCGGAGCGTCAGGGGCAGACGGCCGCGAAGAACATGCTCGGCGGCCGCGAGCGATTCGACGCCGTGCCGTTTTTCTGGAGTCAGCACTACGACATCACCATCCGGTATGTCGGCCATGCCGAACGGTGGGACGCCGTTCGCATCGACGGCTCCCTCGCCGCGCGCGACGCATCGGTCAGCTTCCTGAGCAACGGCCGACGGCTGGCCGTCGCGACGATCTCACGCGATCAAGCGAACCTCCAGGCGGAAAGGGAAATTGAATCCCTAATCGCGGATGGTTGATCGACTATCGGACCACAATAACGACTTGTTGGCTGACGGGAATGCCATCGCCACCGACGGCGGTGAGCTCGTAGGTGGTTGTGCGAACGGGCGCCACCCGACGACAGGCGAGCGCGTCAGCAGGCTCGACATCCCCGACCGTGGGCTCGATGCGCGTCTGCACGGCACCGGTCACTGCGTAGCAGAGATTGGTCGGCCGTGTCGTGAGAATCGAACCGGGTCTCGCGGTGAAGATGAGAATGTTGGCTCGCCGGGCGTCCGGCGCCGCCTGGGCAGCGGGCGCCGACGCTGGTGAGCCGGCTGGCGCGGGCAGCGGAGCCGGCGTTGCGGCAGCGGCGGGTGCACTTGGCTGGTCCGGAGATGCCTGGATAATCGAGTAGGTGAATCCTCCGAGGGCCGCGCAGATCAGGAACGTGATCAGCAACGCGCCGACCTCTCTCATCCTGGAACGCGCGATCGTCGCGCCGGCAACGTCGTGAAACAGGGGTAAATCGCCGTCCCCAATCGGCGAGCGATCCCAGGAGCTGGTGAGCGCGGTGGCCTGGACCGGAGTGGTCGAGTTTTCCGGCCGTCCCTCGTCAGCGACGGCCGGCATCACGAATCCAAGATTGTGACGGCTGACGGCCGCCGCGCCTGTTTCGCCCAGCTCGTCACGCAGACTTACGGCTTGACCCAACAGGCGCCGCCCGGTGCCCGCATCGCCGAGACACACGGCTCGCGTCCCGAGTTGATGGAGCGCCCAGGCTTCGACCGATCGGTCTCCAAGTGCCTTGGCTGCGGCGAGACTCCGCTCGAGCACGGGCGCCCACGCGCCCCAACGACCACCGACGACGAGCGGGCGTTCGAGTTGCTTGCCCAGTCGCAAGGATTCGCCCCACCGCCGCACCCCGGTCGCGTGCTCCTGTACGCGAATCAAGGCGTCGGCGTCCTCGAGCAGCTGTTCATGGTCTCGGCGATGGCGATCAGCCCACGCGGTGAAGTAGGTGATCGCCCGGTTGATCGAGGGCTTCAGGTCTCCGGTCCTGCGCAGCCGATCGGCGACGCCATCGGCGAGGCGATATCGGGACTCGTGGGTGGCGACGAGACATCTTCGGGTCAGCTCGGTCAGCACGGATTCGACGTCGGTGAGCTCGGCGATCCCTGCGACATGCCGCAGATGAAGCGCGACGGTCGGCAGCGCGGCCAACGTCAAGAGAACCCGGCGCTGCCTTTCATCAATCGCTGTCAGCAATTCGGCGAGCAGACTGTCGGGCGTCAGGTAGTCGCGCCAGCGGTCGACGGGGATCCCTCGCTCGCGGATGATGGCCGCCAGGTGACGGATTCGCAGGGGATGTCCGGCCAGCGACGCGCAGATGTCAGCGGCTGCGTCGTGCTCTCCCTCATGAAGGGTACGCTCGAGCTCGCGCTCGAGAAGGACGACTGCGTCCTCGCCCGGGAGACCACTGAGCGCCACACTCCGCGCCTCGCTCCAGAGGCAACGCGCGCGCCTGGCCACGACAAACGCAGAGCGTGGAGCGATGTCGAACAGCGCCTCCACCTCGTGCCGCCTCAGGCTGACGTCGTCGATCAGGATCAAAGCGTGCTTGTCCTGGAGGCTGCGGCGGATCTCGACGTCGGTCGGCCGGCAAGGCGTGTCGCTCTCATGGAATGCAGCGAAAATCTGCGTCCGGAGGTCGAGGGACGACTGGTGCCGCGCCGAGATGTAGACCGTGCCATCAACGAAGGCGGCTTGGGGGTGATTGCCGAGATGCCTGAGGAAGGCGGTCTTGCCGATGCCGGGTTCGCCGCTGACTTCGACAGGGAGGCGAGCGCCAATCGCTGAGCCGGCCGCCGCCAGCTCCGTCAGACGGCCGACCAGACCCCGAATCGGCCTGGGGCGGAGCATGACGGGGGTCTCGCGCGGACGGAAGGGGGGCCGTTCACTCCGAGCGGCCTCGCGAACGACGGCGCCCCCTGGTTCGCCGATTTCCAGGACGAAGCGACCCACCGCCACGCGTGCGGGCGAACGGTCATCCGGGAGATCGAGGCTCATGTGTCTATTTATCGGACTGACTAGGGGCCGATATTACCGGCAACTGCTCGTCTCCGTTGTCATCGATGCGAACCAAGCGGTCCCGCGGCCGGGCCTGACGAAGACACTGGCGGCGTCGGTCGGCAACGATGCCGCGTTCGCGCAGAATGTGGCCCACACGCCGTTGGACCGCAGGTACATCTCGACATTGGAGACGTAGAACGCGCCGACCACTGCGCCGTGGTCTCTCAGGTAGTCGCCGATCTTTCGCAGCGCCTTGGGCCCGGCGAAATCGCCAACGATCGGCACGATGAGATTGTTCGCTTCCATGCCTTTCACGTATGCGAAGGCCTCGTCGGACGCGAGGTAAGTGCGGCCGACGCCGGACGCGTCGGTCAGGGACTGAATCGTCCCGTACGACCCGAACGCGCCGGAGCGGCCGTTGATCGACGAGGTGTAGTTGATGTCGGGGCCGAAGCGCTGGAAGTTGCGATAGACGTACTCGATGCCGTCAAGGTCGAGCTTACCCAGCGGCAGCGCGTGCGTCCGGGTCAGATAGGCGTCAATCGCGGCGAGATTCGCACGATAGCCAGCCTCGTCCAGCGCCGGCGCACGGCGCGCATCTACCATCAGCTCGGCGGCTGTCGTCCTGGCGGTTGCCGCGGCCAGCCGGCGGCTGAACAGTCGACCCACAAAATCGCTCCGCGTGGCCGACAAACCGAAGAGCGCCTTGTACATCAGGTGTAGATTGCGATTCCCGCGCCGGATGTCGATGATGAAGGCCAGGCGCGGACGCATCGCGGCAATGTAGGTGAAGTTCTGCTCTGGCCCGACACCGAGATACACGCCGCCGGGTTTCACGCGCGCCGCGAGCTCAGCGGCGACGCTGGAGATGCCGTTCTCATTGGAAAGCAGATTGTCGGGCGATCCCGAGCGCGACACAAACGAGCCGTCTGCTTCGGACAACCGCTCGCTGAGCGACCAGAAGCTGGCGTCGGAGAGGGCCGATGGAAGCGCCTCACGCCCACGTGCTTGATAGGCCAGCGCGGAGCTGACCAACAGGACAACGGCGGCCGCGAGAAGCACGGCCGTTCCGGCGCCCAGGCGGCGGTGGACCCGTGAAAATCGAGCCATCTGTGAGAGCATCGGCCCACAGCATAGCAGGCAGCGACGGCGCAGCCCGGCGATCGCGTGGTCCGCGTGCGCGGCGCGGGCCAGCTACGGCAACGCGAGCTCGTAGACGCCCCGCCCGTAGGTCGCCGCACGCAAGAGCCTGCGCGACGGATGGATCTGCAGGTCGAACACCGGCGCGTCCGGCAGACCGTTCTCGAGCGGCTCCCATGTGAGCCCGGCATCGGCGGAATGCCAGACACCGATGTCGGCGCCGACATAGACATTGTTGGGAGCGGTTGGGTCTACGGCGAGGGCGTTATGCTCGACGTCGAGCAGGTCCTTGCCAGGCGCGCCACTTCGACTGCTCCACTGCGTCCCGTCGAAGTGCCAAACCCGGCGGCGATCGCCGAGCCCGCCGAAGGCGACGTAGAGCGCATTGAGCGTCGGATCCGCCCAATCCACCTCGACATCGGTAATGAGACCGGTCAGCCCAAGCGGTGATGCCACCGCGTTATCGAGCCGGGCGACCGACCAGGCGGTCCCGCTCCAGTCCGCTCGGTAGACCCGTCCGCTCGTCGTGCCCGCAAACAGCCGGCTCGCGGAGGCAAACGCCAGCGCAAACACGCTATCCCCCGCGGCCAGACCGGGCAACACGATCACGTCAGGCTGTTTCCACGAATTGGTGAAATCGCGCGAGACGTAGACATCCGATCCGGCGCCGACCGCCACGATGTCTGCATCCGCGATCCGCTTCGGATTGACGGGCGTGGTGACGATGGGCTGGGTCATCGTCGCCCACCCGAAGTTCCAGGTGACCTTCCAGTCATCGTGCGTGGCGCCGCCACTGTCGGAGCGGTAGACGGTCCCGTTGGCGAAAGAGAGCACGTGTTGGGGATCGTTCCAGTGCACGAGGCAGTAACCACCGTCACCATAATTCACGTGCGCCCACAATGGCCCGCCGCCCGTACGAGCCGTGCCGTTATCCTGCAAGCCCGTGAACAAGACGTTGGGATCGGTCGGGTGCTGTCCGATGAAATTGGAGCAGAGGCAGGCCAGCCCTGCGTTGACGCCCGCGAAGTCTCCGCTGGCACGGGGGGCGCGATTGAGGAACACGCCTCCATCGCTACCGCACCACAATTCGTTCGGGTCGGCCGGCGAATGCATGAGCACGTGGACGTCCGCGTGTGCGTGATTGCCGATGGACGCCGTGTTCGCGAACGTCCAGCCGGCTCCCTTGGCCTGGACCTGTCCTCGCCACACGGAGGCGCCGTCCTGGTCGTAACTGCCCCCCATGTAGAGGACCGTTATGTCGGTGGGATCCACAGCGAGCGCAAGGTCGTAATCGCCCTGACTCTGGCCGTTATTCACCGGCAGAACCGCGGGTGGGTTCGCGATCACCTTCCACTTCTGATCGGTCATGTCGAGGCGGTAGACACCAAGCAGTGTGCCCGTGCCCTGCTGGGCGACGAGGGCGTAGACGGTATTCGAGTTCCCACGCTGCACGCCGAGGGTGATCCGGCCGGCATTGGCCGGGAATCCCGTTCCAAGCGCTGTCCAGCTCAGGCCGTCGGTCGACTGGAGCACCCCTTGTCCCCACGCGGCCGCGAAGAAACGAACGCTGTTGCCGGTGCCGGCGCCGACAACGCTGCAATAGACACCTGGCTGGTGCCGCGGCGTCCAGGTTGGACTGCCGCCGGCGACCGTTCGTTCGTATAACCCTGCGGTCGTGGCGGCAATGACGTGATCGCGGTCGCGGGGATCGATCGCGAGCGCGAAGAACGCCTCCCCTTCCAGTGACGGTGCGCCCGGTGCCGTCGCCTCAGTGACCCACTTCTGCCCGCCGTCATCTGAGCGGATTGGTCCAATGCCGCGGTACGCGGGCAGGGCCCCGATGATACGGCTCTTGAACATCTGGTAAGTCTCCCCTTCCCCGGTACCGACGTATACGCGGTTGAGATCGTTGGGATCGACGGCGATCGCCCCGCAAGCCAGGCTGGCGGAGGCGAAGTTGGTGGGGTCCACGTCGAACCCGTCCATCAGCGACCGCCAGGACGTGGCTCCGTCTTCCGATCGAAACACTCCGCCGGCGGCGGTGGCCGCGTAGAGCACTTGGCCGCCCGCGCCGATCGCGAGACCGACGACACGGCCGCCGACGGGCTGATTGCCTCCTGTTTGTCCGTCGAGTACGACCGTGGGACCGAGCGGGAGCCAGTTGCGGCCGCCCGGTACGGAGGGCGCGGCCGGAGCGAGTCCCAGAGGCCCCCGCGTCGCGGCACTCTTGCGACGTTTGTATTCGCTGAGCCGTTCCGCCCACAGAGTGCGTGGCACCGCCGGGTGGAGGATCTCCTCCGTCAAACCGGGTCGCAGGGCGCTCCGGAAACTGCTGGCCGCACCAGCCGCCAGTCCGACCATCGCGGCGGCGGGTGGTGGAACTGCGCCAGCCGCATCGAGGCGTGTGTAGGTCGATTCGGCTTGGGGCAGGAACCACCTGGCCGGGCCTTCCTCATGCGCGTCCTGCGGAGACAGATCTCGAGCGCGTGCCCGCGTTGGCATCGGGACCGCCGACGCCGCCGGGGGTCGGCGGACGGTGCCGCGCGCCGATGACGGCTTCAGGCGTTGTGTTTTCTTCGGCACGCTCACCTCCTCAGGAACTGCTGTGTCGCCTGTCGCACGGTCACTGCCGCGGAGTGCTCGTCTACAGGCGCTGTCGCCAGGCGAGCCGCCTCCACGCGGCGGTCAAGGTCAGGCGGCTGAATCTGCTTGGCCAGGT
This sequence comes from uncultured Acidobacteriota bacterium, assembly GCA_963836665.1. Classification (GTDB taxonomy): domain Bacteria; phylum Acidobacteriota; class Vicinamibacteria; order Vicinamibacterales; family 2-12-FULL-66-21; genus JAICSD01. The sequence goes on from CAWIKL010000001.1 coordinate 650,252, forward strand.
CGACGAGACTCTGTTGCAGCTCCGACAGTGGTTCGTCTGACCGCTGATCCATCATCTGAGCAATGGCCGCAGGCGCGAGGGCCGCGCTGGTGGGGACGGCGATTTGCGCCCCCGCCCTGGGCAACGCCGTCGGTGGAGGATCGTTCCCTGCGTCTCTCTTCTGGTCGCCGACGAGATGCTCCACCGTCGCCGCGGCGCGATCGCGCTCGGTCAGGAAGTCCTGAAGACCGAACAGCACTTTCACGGAGGCGAGCACCGAGGTGTGGTCGTAGACCGTGCTGTCGACACTCCCCTTGCGAACCCAGGGAGACACGATGACTGCCGGCACTCGGGGCCCGAGCCTGGCGAAATCGAAGTCTGGATTCTGGTGCGTGAGCGAGTCAGGGTTTGGTGCAGAGGGAGGGGGCACGTGGTCGAAGAGGCCGCCGTGCTCGTCCCACAGCACGAACAGCAACGTGCTGTCCCACATCGGCGAGTTCCGGATCGTTTCGTAGACGTCCGCGATCAATTGATCGCCCAGCGCCACGTCGTGGGGCGGGTGCTGGTCGTTGGCCTTCAGCGCCAGAAAGTTGAAATACCTGGGTTCGATGAACGAGTACGACGGCAGGACGCCGGTGTCGCAATCGCGCTTGAACCGCTCTGAAAACACCAGGAAGTTCTTCGTGTACTTCGCTCGACGCAGGCTCGACAACATGAGGCACTGGGGAATGTCGTGAAAATAGACCGCCCAGTCCTCGCCGGCCAGGGTCAGGTTGTCGTAAATCGTCCTGGCTGGATAGACCCGTGGCTGGTTGTCGATTTGCCCCATCGATGTCGCCGCATGCGCGAAAAACCGGTTCGGCCAGGTCTGCGCGGGGAGGGAGCAGAACCAGTTGTCGCAGACGACGAACTCACGGGCGAGCGTGGTCAGCGCCGGCAGCATCTTCGGGTCGAAGCACTTCATCACGTTCCCGGCCGTGGCATCGGTCGTGTGGTTCTGCGCGTCCTTGCCCTGCTGCCGGTAATTGGCCACGAACCCGTCGTTCGCCGAGTGGCCTGGCAGACCCGCGCCGAGCTGAGCGAGGACGTCCTGCAGGTTGTGCGACGGATCCGCGAGATCGAAATCGCCTGTGTAGGATGCGTCCCTGGTGACCGTGAACCTTCCACTCTGGGCAGCGGGATTGAGGAAGTTGAACTCCGTGCCCTGCAAGCCGTTCCCGATCCCGGCAAAGCCGAGCATGTGATCGAATGAACGGTTCTCGAGCATCAGGACGACGACATGTTGAATGTTGCGCTGAAATGGAGTCATGTCAGGAGATAGTCCACATATTTCGCCGAGATCGTCACGTGCGTCGCGGCTTGCTGGGCCTGGCGCCACTGTGCCCACTCGGCTACTGTTGCGAGTCCGACGAATTCCTGCTCGGTCACCTTGTTGGTGGCCGTCGTTGCGTCGGCCGCCCACCCTAGATCCGAGCGCACTACCCGGCCCTGGCACTTCTCCAGCAGACGGCGGTAAAGCTTGGTCGCCGGCATCTTCCACGAACCCGGTGGATGGCGCCCGAGAGCGACCGCCCGATCAACCGGGATGAAGGCGGTCAACTCCTTCTCCTGTTGCATCATCTCCAAGCCCTTGCCCTTGGCCGTGCCGTTGTGGCTGGCGTGATGGCCGGCCTTATAAAAGACCGTCCGGGAGAGCAGGTCGACCGCGCAGACCTCTTGCGGCGCGTTGCCGTTCTTCACTGTCCACTTCATCGCCGGGCCCTGCCACGACAACCAGTTGCCTTGCTGTGCGTCGGCCGGGAACAACAGCACCTTGCCGTCGGCGACGCGCTCGATGGCCAGCGCGAGGCTCGTGTTGTTGGTGGCGCTGTCGAGTTGCAGCGCGAAATCGGACGCCACGTCCATCCAGTGTTCGTCGATGCGTCGCCACGCCTCCTGTGAAGCGAGGTAGGTGTCGAGATAAGGCTTTTGCGCATCGGGCGAGTCCTTGTCGCGCCCGAAGCGGATGTCGAATGGCAGGCTGGCTTTGAAGTCGGACTGGTCGTCCACACCGCAGCGGGTCATGTACTCCGTCGCGTTCTGCGCGGTGGCAAACAACTGCGACGCGGTCATCAGGCCCTTCGCCAGGCCGTAGAGTTGTGACCCCCCGTTCTCTCCCAAGTCGTAGAGCGCCTGCTCGTCGCGGGGTGGGCCGAGCACAAAGATGCGGAAACCCGGAAGCCAGGGTTCCTCCAATGGCCCCTCGCCCGGATTCAAGAAGCGAGCCTTGACGCCGAGTCCGGTGCGCACGAACGTCATCGCGTCGTTCACAGTCGCGGCAAAGGCGCCGGCACCGAGCACCGTCTGGTCATCGAAAAATCCAAGGACGCTGGCCATACTCTGACCGAGCGCGGTGGCTTGTTTCGAGGAGCCGCCGGTCAGCGCCCGCGACATCGTCGCCAGCGAGGTGCCGAGATCCTGTTTCGTCTTCGCGATCTTCTGCGCCAGAGGATCGGCAGGATTCTCCGTCCACGCCATCCACACCCGATCGACCGTGAGCTTCGCAAACGCCGCCCCCACCTGGCCACCGAACCCTGCGACATGATCCCAGTGCTCGTGCGTAGCGACCACGAGATCCAGGTGGCCGCCGGTCACCTGCGTGATGTCTTTCACGACGTCTGCCAGTTTCACCCCGGTTGCCGTCGCTCCCAGCGAGCCGCAATCGATCAGCACGTGCTTTTCCGCGCCGCCGACGTCGAAGGTCAGGAGGAAACAATCGCCGAGTCCCTGGCGATACATCCGAACCCGCACCGCTCCCCCACTGTCGCCGGCCGGCCCCATCGCAGCGCCGCCGGCCTGGGCTGCCGCCTTCGACGTGCCACGCGTCTTGCGACTGCGCCGGTTGGCCTTTACCGCTTTCCTGGCCATCTCAACGCTCCATCCCGCGATGCATCGCCGCAAAGGGCTCACGCGCGGCGACCGCCGAAAAGTAGGTCGCCCGAGGCGAGTCGGCTCGACCCACCTCGAAGCTTTGCTGCCGCGCCTTGCGGGTGACGCTGGAGATATTCTTGCGGACGCAGTAGCGGATCTTCAGGCGGCGGAGGTCGGCGATGACCGTGCTGCCACCCTCGAACGGCATCGGGGCGCTTCCCGGCATCGACGGGTCGCTGGGGATCGTGGTCGTCTGGAGAACTCCCATAAGAAACTGGGCATCGAGGTCGCCATCGGGCGTCGGTCGCAAGGCGAAGCGCGCCATGTGGACTTCGAATTTCTGTCCCGGATCGATGCCGAGAAATCTGGCATCGTTCGCGCCGTCGGGGCCCGACGAAAGGTGTGCTTCGAGCCACTGGTGCAGGTCCAGGCGCATCTTCCGCTGCAAAAGGAAGATCAGGTCGCGCGGGGCCGGGGTGCCGTCGGTCGCCCGCGCGAAGAGCGACTGCGGGACGTAGTCATGCAGCCGGTCCAGGCCCTTCTCGAGCGCTGCCGACGGCCGCACTTCATCGGTGTCAGGTGTCCGCCAGATCAGACTGTCCGGGCTGAGCGTCCGCAGATCGCGGGGGTAGATGCCGCGTTTGCGGAACGCCTCGACGAACGCCACGCGATAGTGCATATCGTCGTCGGACACCGCGTCTGTGTCGGCGGTGATCAAGGCTCGGAGAAACTCCCCAAAGGTAATGTCCACCGGCGGGCAATAATCCAGAGCCCTGATGCACATCGTCAGGACATGTTGCGCTGACTTGGCCGCTTCCGCCGACAAGCGTCCGACGAGATCGGGATGCAGGGCGCCGGGGCCCAGAATGCCACTGCCTCCCGTGGCCAGTCTCAGCAGGTCGGCTGTTCGAATCGCATAGATGCCCAGAAACGCATCGAAGACCGCGGCCACCAGGATCGCCCCGCGCTCGTGCGCTTCGGTCTTCCGTTCGTATTCCGATGGATCGGGCGTCTGCCGGATCCAGGTCCCTGTCACCGGATCGGTCTTGCCAATCGCATCCCGCAGTGCGCCGCGCAGCCCTGTCGCCCGCCCAAACTCGCCCGCCAGTTGACCAAGCAGCGTTTCGTGACTCCTCAGATCCCCGCCCGACCGAGCGATCTGATGGCGAAGAACCTCGGCGAACGTGAAGTGCTGCAGCAGGGCGACGATATCCGCGAAGCCCTCGTGAAAGGCTCGCACATCGGGATTGGTCGCGTTCATGAACTTCCGGTGCATCCCGTCGAGCAGCGCGTGCGTCGTCTCGTGCGCGACGATGTCGTGCGACAGACATGTGAACACCATGCCGCCTGGCACGTGATCACCGGGATCGTCCTCGGTCGCTCGAAAATAGCCAAACAGCAGCGCAATCTTGTCAGGCGAGTAATACGCGTTCGATTCGCGGAGTGCGTGTGGATACACCCGCAGCCTTCGCACGAAAATGGCGTCGCTCTTGGGATCAGTTGCCGGCGGAGGACCCGGGCGCCAGAGGCTCTTGCGGCCGAGCGCGCGTTCGAAATTGCGGATCGTCAAGCTGGCGACCGCATAGACCATCTGCTGGTGAAACTGGGGCGTGCCCTCGCTCGGGGTCAAGCCATCTTGCGCGAGCACGGTCAAATCGTTGAGGTTGACGGGCTCGTAAAAATAGCCGCTCGCCGGATCGACGTCGATCACTTCGAGGTACTCCCCGATCGGCCCTGGCTCGAGCTGCTCCCAGGGCACCTTGAACATCGTCTCGCTGACCGGCGCCGTCTCCAATCGTCCCGTGAGACTGGGATCCACGCTGTAGGCGCGGAGGCAGCGGAAGGTCGGCGGCGCCGGCGTAAAGGGTGGCGGCGGCGCACACGCCGTTGCGACGGGGACTGTGGGAGAACTGGGCACAGTTTCCTCTGCGAAGCGCTGAAGTGGACGGTATCGGTGTCGACCCGATCAGCTAAACGCCTGAGATGGTAAGACCGAACCGGCTTGGCCGGTCACTGAAAGATTGGAGCTTGCCATGGGTCTTTATTACCCACGCCTATGTTTCGCGGCCGCTACCCGAGGACAAACGCTAGTCAAAGGGTGGCTGGAACGGTCGAATGTCGAACGACGGCTTCTGAGATCGGTCTACTCTTGTTCGGTCTCAGGCGTCTCGCTCGTTTGAATAAGTGTTCGGCACGCGACTCGGCATCCTCGAGTCTGGAGGTGTCCGTGAATTTTCGGGGCATCCGATTTGGCGCGCTGTTGGTTCCACTGGCAGTCGCTCTCTTCCCTGTGGGTGTGTTGCTCTGGTACGGCTTCCTGCATATTCCCGCGCAGGAGGCCTATCTGACAGAGCGCAACCTTCGGTTGCTGACGACGCTCAGCAGCGCGGTGAGGGCGAAGATCGAGAGCTACGACGGCGCGCTGGATCACGCGGTAGCCTCGATCGGAGACAAGCACCTCACGGAAGGTGTGCACCTGTTTGCGCCCGACCTCGATGTGGTCAGGGTGGATGACGGCTCGAAGGCGGCGGCGGACGCGAGACGCGAGGCCGCGGGCTCGAGCGACCTCGATTGGCAGCTCCTCAGTGAGGCCGCTGACCCACCGCGTGTGGCAGTCACGCGCGATGAGGGACGCTACTACCTGTACCTCGGCGCCAATCCCGAAGCGAACGGGCGGACGATCCGCGTGGTGGCGAGAGCCGACCTCGAGGCGGTCGTCGCGCCTTTGCTCGTCGACACGACCCACGAGTTTGCGGCGATCCTCCTCACCACCGACACCGGCCTAGTGATCGCGCAGCATGCGCCGCTCGGCCTTTCCCTGGCGCGACTCGACGGAGTGGTCAATCTCAGGCGGACGGCGCCGGCGGGGAAAGAGGCGGCGGCGCCACTGGTCAAGTTCGCTGATCTCGTCACGTTCAGCAACGTCGTGCCGGTGTCGATTGGAGAGATCGACTACAAGCTGTATATGCAACCCGTGCCACTGTCGCTGCTCAGCAGGAACGGCGGCAAGGGTGGACGCGAGCCGGAACAATGGGTGCTCTGTGGGCTGGTACGCGGCGATCGATTCAAAGCCGACAGTTCGGCGCTGTCGTATCCGACGCTGCTCTGGTTCAGCGGTTTCCTCGCTGTCTTTACCGTGGCGCTCCCCTTCGTCAAGCTGCGCGGGCTGGGTCCGCGCGAACGATTCCGCGCCAGCGACGTGCGCTGGGTGAATACGGCGGGCTTTCTGCTCGTCGCGCTGCTCACGTTCGCCGCGCTCGACGTGCTGGCCTTCTGGAATCAGTTCGGGGACAGAGTCGATGCGCGCCTGACGAGAATCGCTGACGCCCTGACGACCGGCGTGAACACCGAAGTCTCGGCGATCGAGGCGCAGGCGAACGCCTTTGATTCAGGCGCGTACCCAGACGGCAAGCCGATCGGCAAGGTCTTCCCCGGCGTCCTGGCGCAACTGCCCGCCGGCTCACCGACGATCATCGTCCAGCCAGACGACCTGCGCAATCCCGTCAGATGCGAGCCGCCTGAGGGATGCCGGCCTCATCTCCTGAACGAACAATGGTTCGACCCACCCAAGGGCCAAGCGCCCTCGCCTTACCCGTTTTTCGATCTCGTCACCTGGGCCGGCCGGGACGGCTGGCAGCGTGTCAGGTACACGTCGGCGCAATCGTTCCGGCCGTTCCTCAATATTTTCGATGACGACTTGCCGTACGGGAACAAGGCTCGTGCCGCATGGGCCACGCCTCAGAACGCCCCGAACAAAGGCATCGAGGTCGAATCCTCCCCCAACACCGGCGAGCCGCTGACGATTTTCTGGCGTACGGGCAGACAGAACAACGTCTCGTGGGTCCAGTCGCTGGCGTTCTCGAGTCTCATCGCGTTCGATCAGCCCGCGCTCCCCAAGGGCGTATCGTTTGCCGTGGTCGATCCGGAGGGGCTCGTTCTCTTTCATTCCATCAGTAATCGCCGGCTCCGAGAAAACTTCCTCAAGGAATGTGAAGACGATGCGGCGCTCGGCGCGCTCATCCGGACCGGCAAGTCCGACCACGTGCGCGCGACCTATCAGGGGCGTCCGGCGCGCTTCTTCGTCGAACCCCTCACACTTCGAGGCACATCCCGCGACGACACCATCGAAGATCCGCAGTGGCGGCTGGCCGTCTTCCAGGACTCCGCTCTCGTTGACACGGTGAATCTGGAAACCCTGACGATTGCGTGCTGGCTGTTCGCGGTCTACGCCTGCTTGTTGGTGCTGACGGCGGCTGCGGTCCGCGCCCTGTCGCCGCGCGCGCCTGAAAAGTGGTTCTGGCCGGACCCGGCGCGGTCATCAACCTACCGATCCATCCTCTTCCTCAATCTGTGCGCAATCCTGGCGTTTGCCGTGCTCTTCCTCATCGGCACGTCGTGGTCGGCGCTCCGCACGGCGTTGCTCGTGACCACCACGATCGGCGCGGTCGCGGCGTATGTCGTGACCTACCGGCTCGCCACTCGCGCGACGCCTGAGTCTCACGGCACTGTGGCGTTTGGCGTTGCGCACACGTTCTTCTTCGCGCGCGCGGCGTTTCTGGCCGTGGTCGCGGGCCTGCCCGCCATCGCCTGCTTTCAGACGGCGTACACCTACGAAGCGACCCTGCTGGCCAAGGTCGAGAGCGCCGAGCACGCACAGACTCCCACACCGAAGGAGCGCAGCCTCAAGGTGTTCCGATCGCTCGGTCTCGACGCCTCGCTCGCAGAGGGCTTTGCACGGCGGCGAGCAAGCTTCGTCAGCACCCAGACGGCCGCTCCGCTGTGGCAGGAACGGAACGCTGGTGACGACGCTGCGGGACGAGTCGAGCTGACCTCGGCGGATCCTGGAGTAGTCGACCGCTGGCTGTTCTTGATGCATCGCTCATACAACGACGTCGCCAGCGATCTGAGAGCATCGGCCGGGACGGCGACCGCGCAAGTCCCGTCGCCAGTGCTGAATTACGTCTCACTCCTGCCCTTCATCGGAGGGCTCTGCGCGTTGTGCTGCGTCATCATGAACTGGCTGGCAAGACCAACGTTCGCACTCGATGTCGCCGCGCCGGGGACCTCCGTGCCAAAAGGCGTCGGCCACGTGCTCGTCGTGGGCCCGCCGGGATCGGGAAAATCGACGCGCCTCGCGGCGGTGCCGGACATCCGAGTCTTCGACGTCGCCGTGCAAGACTGGGTCGAGCGCCGCAGGAACGCCGTCCCTGTGCCGACCGAGCGCCGGCAGTTTGCCGTCGTCGGTGCGGCCGTCGGTGGACCTGGCGGTGGCGGCTGGCCACCTGCGCGATTCGGGGCGGCCGGTTCGCCGCCGTCCACGCCAACTGCGTCCGCTCCCCCTATCAGCGGCTGGGCCAACTCGCTGGAGGCCTCGACACTCCCCCCGGTCCTTGGCATCGACCACGTGGACTACCGCCTGCGCGAGCGGGAGTTCGCCGCGCAGACACTGGCGATTGTAGAGCGAGCGGTGTACCGCAACAAGGGCGTCGTTCGCATCGTCAGCGATCGCGATCCTCTCATGTGCCTGCGGGAGAACGACGCCACGACGGCGGACCTGGATCGCTGGGCGCGTGTGCTGCGCCACTTCAGGCGAGAGTCGGTCGGACTGGCCACGCACGCGCCGTCAGCGTTCGACGAATCCGACGCGCCGTACCTACGAGTCCCTGTGGAGCGCATGCACACTGGACGAGCGACTGGCGCTGTGCCAGCTCGCGGAAGAGCGCGTGGTCAATCCCCAGAACCCGCTCGTCATCGGTGGTCTGCTGCAGGCGGGACTGATCGTGCGCACTCCGTCGCTGCAAATCATGAACGAGTCGTTCAAGGATTTCGTGTCGCAGGCGGCAACGCCCGGCCAGATTGGCGCGTGGGAGCGCCGCGGCGTCGTGATTCCGTGGTCCACGATCGAAGTCGCCATGCTCACCGTGGTCGTGACGCTTGCCGGCCTGCTCATCGTCACGCAGGAACAGCTGCTGAATGCGTGGATCGGATTCATCCCCGCGTTCCTGCCGGCGGCGCAGAAGTTGGTGAAAGCGGTCGCCGGCCTGCGGCTGCCACCGACCGACGGTCCCGTTGCGGCGTAGGTCACCTGACTGCTTTGAAACTATGGCGAAGGATTCGGACACATCGGCGACCAGCGCGGAGCGCGTCCGGTACTTTGAGGGTGAAGTCCTCACCGTGGACAGTCTCCGCACGGAGCAGGACTACTTCCGCGAGAAGCTGCGACGGCACAACCGGCTGCTGCACGGCTCGGGCGTCGTCTGCGGCCTCGAGGTCACCGCGGATCCTGAGACCGGCGGGCTCGCGGTCACGGTCAGTCCGGGCTATGCCCTAGGTCCCTGGGGTGACGAGATCTGCGTCGAGGAGGCCGCGCCGCTGGATCTCACGTGCTGCAGCCAGCCGTGGTCAACGGATTACCCACCTGACGCCATCGCCGCGCAGCCCGCCGCCACGGCGCAGAGTCTGCTGGTGCAGATCCGCTACGTGGAGTTCGGGAGTCGACCCGTGGCAACGCTGGCAGAAGCCTCAGGCAACGAAACGGCCTTCGAGTACCTCGCGCTTGAGAGACGGCTTTGCCCTGCGGTGCATCATCAAACCGGGTGCGTCGGAGGGAGACAAAGAGCCGCCGCTGGACCCGACGGTCCCGGCCTGTCTGGCCTCTCCCACGGATGACTGGATCGTGCTCGCCGAGGTGCAGGTCGGTGCCAACCTGGTCATCAAGAACGACGTGCGGCAGGTCGTAGCGAAACCCGTATAATCCGCGCATGCGAGACATACCCTGGAGCACCATCGCGCTCGGCTCGCTCTGGCTCATCTCGGCCTACCCACGAGGAGGACAGGACGTGCAATCTCCTGACAAATCGAAAGCGCCTCTCACCACGGAGCAGCGAGGACGCATCCTTGGAATCGGCGGTGTCTTCTTCAAATCAGCAAATCGTGATCAGATGCGCGAATGGTATTCGACGCATCTTGGGCTGACGGACAAAGGGCAAGGCGCGACGCTTCCGTGGCGCGAACACGACGACCCGCAAAAGGAACACGTGACCGTTTGGACGGTCTTTCCCAGCTCCACCAACTATTTCGGTCCCGGCGGCGCACCGTTCATGATCAACTACATCGTGGACGATCTGGATGCTTTGCTGACCCGATTGAAACAAGAGGGAGTGAAGATTGACCCCAAACAAATGAATGAATCGTACGGCCACTTCGCCTGGATCTATGACCCGGACGGGAACAAGATTGAGCTCTGGCAGCCGGCGTCGGGAAAGTCCTAAGGGGCTCGGCTTAGGAGGCAGACATGGGCTCGTGTGCGACGCAGACTTTTTCGGGGATCACTCAGAGTTGGTTCGACTGTCTTACGCAAAAGGCAGCCGACGCCGGAATCACCATTTCGGGCAATGAAGGCCAAGCCAGTCGAGAGGGCGTCACGGTCCGCTGGAAGTTCACTCCCGCAACAGGCGAGCTCGAGTTGCAATGTACTGGAGTGCCCTTCTTCGTTGGGTGCGGGACGGTCAACGCCAAGATTCACGACCTGGTTGACGGCTGCCAGCCGGCGCCCCCGGCGTAAGCGTGCAGCCGGTCACAACCGTTCGATCTCTTCGAATCGGCCATTCGCCTGCAGGACGACGAACCCGAGGTTCATCCAGTCGGTGACCATCTGTTCGGGTGTCATCTCCGGCGACGTCTCGACCTGATCGGCCCGCGCCCATTGCACGTATTGAGTGCCCGCGTTGCGCAGGATCGCGAGAGGACGTTGCGCAGGCCACCAGACGAGATCGACCGACCCGTTGCCCGGTTCGACCGCGCAGTCGAGGAAGTCCGACTGCCATGGCAACGACATCTGAGCGGATGCGGCTCCAGGCTTCATCTGCGACGCATCGAAGCGGAAGGGCTCGATCAATGGAAACTGCCGGACCTTCCAACTGATTTCGATGCCGGGGAAGAACGCGCCACCGACACACGGTTCGAGCGCCGCACGCGTGAGTCCGTCGGGGGTGATCGGCCCAGGCGGTGTAGGCCCGTCAGCCGTGAACTGTCCGTCCTTCCATCGTCTCAGCGTTTCGTACCTGTAAGCGCGTCAGCGTGCCGTTGCTACCGTCCGGATACAGGTCGGACCACATCCTGGGCATATTGCCGCCGCCGGTCCCGGGATTGCCGGCCGTCGCCGATGGAACAGAGAGCTTGGCAAAAACCGTCGCCCGGGCCGCCGGCGGCATCTGACTAAACGTGTGGTGAAAGCCGGTCGTGGCATTGAACGTCGTTTTTCCGTTGTCGTAAACCCATCGCATGTTCGCGGCACGCATGAGGATCGGCAGAATGTCATGGGTCAACGACGGCTTGAACGTCGCGTCTGCTAGCGGCGAGGGAACCATGCCCGTATCGACGGCACGCTGCAGCAGCGTGTCGTATAGCGTGACTGGCGAGTGGAACGCGGGCGCGTACTTGGGAGGAGCGACGAGCACCCAGGCGCCGACCACTGGAGGCGTCGAGCCGTCGGCGAGGACGACCTCGGCGCTGACCGGTCCGTCGGACACATCGTCGTACCACCCGTCGTGATCAGCAAAGTCCCCCTGCGACAGATCGGCTCCGACCGGTGACTTGGATTCGCCGAGTCCTCCGAGCACCAGCAGCCGGCCGCGATCGTCGGTTGTGACGGTACCGAGCAAGAACGCAACCGGGCGGTCCAGGAACTGCTGGTTGACCATGATGTCGGTCGCCCGTCCCAACATTCGCGATTGCGCGAGATCCGCAAAATCAACATTCGCTCCGCTGACATGCGCGGGGCCAGGGTCCAGCGCGAGCTGACCTCGATCAGCGAAGGTGGCGTTGCGTGGACCTCGCGGTGGTGTCGCCTTCCCGGCGAACATCTCGCCCGCGGCTTTCGTGTTGGCGAGGTGAACGCTCCAGTTGATCGTCGCACCATCAGCGGTCGTCACTTCACTCACGAGTTGATCCGCTTGGTCGAAGGCGAACAGGCGAAATCGGGCCGCCTGACGCTTGATCCGACTGGCGCCGTCACGGAACCCGCCGGTCGGTACGACCGGATCGCCCGGTGTCTCGGGTCCGATGAAGTACGCGTCTTGACTGTTTCCCAGGCGTGCCACGCCAATGGACGGAAAGATTTTGATCGTCGTAATCATCTGATGCCTCTGTCCGTTTCTTGCAATTACATACAATGCGCGGCAATACGTGCAGCAATGACGGTCTGCCGATCGGCATCGAACGCCTGCAGGCCCTGCAACACCTCACGATCTCCATCCGACAGGGGTTCGGCGGCCAGCAACGTCGAGAGGAGTTGTCCGCTCTGGTCGAGCAGGATGCCCAGTTGCTTCCACCGATCACACTCCGAAGTCGGAAGTATGTCTCCGAACACGAAAGGCGCCCCGGCGAACTGCGGGGTCGCCGCGTCAGTTCCCCGCAATTTTTGCGTCAAGGCTTGAGCGATCGGGGAGATTCCTGCCAGCATTTCCCCGACCGCCCACTCTCCCACGAGCGTCGCTCTGAGCGCGGCGTCTGCGCTTCGCCGCAGGGACAGGCCGATTGCGATATCCAGAAGCAGCGTTCGATACCGGGCGTTCAGGAGCCGTGCCCAGTCCGCGGTCACGGTGTTGGTAATCAGATTCTCAGCGTCACCCGCCGCGGCGATCTGTGGATTGGCGGGTATGTCGCGGACGGCGTTGGCTGGCCAGTCGGGAAACGATCCGTACAGATCGAGGAGGATCTCGAAGTGGCTTCGCATGTCGGGTGAGATCGCGGGCCCTTCTCCTTGCTGGGCAATGGTCGCGAGTGCCGCCAGGGCGCGATCGCGCGGCGCTCCCGCATCGATGTGCATCGACGGATCGCCGCCCCACTCGTCTTGGCTGGCCGCGACGTCACCGACGATGGCGGCCGAGGCGAAGTCTTCGTCTTTCACATGGTGCCCGGCGCCGAACTGCACAATCAGTGCAGCGATCACGTCGTCTGGCAGGCGCCACGGCCCTGCCGGCGCGTCACCTGCCTGGAACAGCCAGTAGAGGGCCGCATACACCGCGCCGACGCGGTGGATCTCCGGTACTACCGTCGCTGCCTCTGTCGCGGCTTTCCTGGCGAGAGCGGACATCTGAGGATCGGAGATGTCTTCGAGCGGCGGGGCTTCCGCGACGACGTACTTGGCGAGGATCGGCGAGCTCAGTGGTTCGAGCGCCGCAGGAAACGGATACTCGTCGGGATGGGAGGGAAAGTCCTCGCGCGACAAGTCGACCGGCTCACCAATCGCCATCAGCACATTCTGGACCGTGACCAGATGGGCCATTTCCTGTCTGGCCACTTCGATCAACGTCGCAGCGGCGTCAGCAGCTTGCGGTACGTCACTATTCAGGGAGTACGCCGCGTACAAATACTGGAGCAAAAACGCGTGCTCTACTTCGGCCGCGATCTGCAGCAGCAACCGGGCGTCGTCTGTCCCGGTCCGCAACTCGGGCTCAGGCTTGGCCGGCCCGACGACATGCATCGCGGCGATCGCCCGCGCCAAAGTCCCGGGGCTCGTGGCGAGCGCGAGGCCCGCGCGATGCTCCGCGGCCGCCGGTGGCGATCCTGATGACCATGAGAGCTGGCGCATCCTGCTTGAAAATGCCATCGTTCCCCTCTAGTGCCGGCGAGCCCAGAATGTTTCGTCGCGCCACCGGCTCTCGCCTGTGTAATAGACGCGGCGTGCCGCGAGGTAGCTCTGCGTGCGCTTCAGGTGCGCCGCGGCGAACGCGTGTGCTGCCTCCTCGTTGCCGTCGCGCAGGCGCGCGATCGCCTCAGCCGCGTCGAGGCTCGACCGGAGCGCTGCCGTCAGGCCGCGGCCACTCAACGGGTCCATGGCCAACGCCGCATCGCCGACGGTAAACCGCGTGCCATCGGTCGCAGCAGGGGTGTAGGCAGACCAGGACGGCAGGACACGCACGTCACCTGGCGCCGGAACTCTGGCTGACGTATGGGTGGCGTCCGAGGGCCAGAGGCGTCCGCGCAGGTGCTTGGCCGGCAGCAAGTCCGGATCGGTGAAGAGCGTCACGGAGATCCCGCCGACGTCGGTTGGCGTCGAATAGCACCATCCGCTTCGACAAGCTTCGATCAGCGGCCACTCGGCCAAAGGCCCACTGAGGTCCCTTCGCCCGGTGACGGCAAGACCGATCAGACGGTCGAGGCGAATCGGGCGCTCGTTCGCCGCGGTTCCCAGACGACCGGTCGCGTCCACGACATAGTCGCATGACAGGCGCGTGGTAACGCGCGAGCGCCTCAGGATGACCGTACATCCATCGGTGCCGCGCTCGACGTTGCTGACAGAGGTTCCCATCGTCAGATCCACTCCGGCTTCGCGAGCAACCTCACGAAAGCAGCCGTCGAAGGCTTGACGCTCGACGTACCACGCCGGCGCGCGCACGCTCGAAATGTGATCGAGCAACCCGATGGTGGCGGATCCCCAAATGGACGCAATTCCGGGGGCCGGCCGCAACGCGGCGGCACGCTGACGATTCCACACGCCGAGACGCGTCAGGTACGGCTCCGCATCAGACGAGAGGGTTTCGACTACGGCCCGCCGGGGGTGCACGGATTGCTCGAACTGCAGCACACGGAATCCGAACGCACGGAGTCGGATCGCCGCGGCACATCCGGCCGGACCGGCGCCCGCGACCACCACCAGTCGATCACTCGGACGTGGCCCGTGACCCACGCATGCATCCTTGGCGCGCGTCGGTCCTCAGAGGTTCAAGGCGAACTGAATCAAGCCGGCGATGTCCTTGAACCTCTCGGGGCGCCAATTCGGCGCCTGGCGCAGATACGACGCGCCGTCGCCGAGGATGAGACCGATCAAGGTCTCGGCGACGATGCGCCCTCCGACGCGCCCGAGGCGGACCGGTTCTTGATTCCCCTGGCTTCCCGGCGACTTGGCGCGCTTACTCCATTCGAACTGAGCCTCGGCCAACACATAGAACCACAGCGGCGCGTTGTCGGTGAAGTTGTCGGGGTCCAACGACGCCAGCGTCGGGTTCGTGTCGACGTCCGAGAGGACCGCCTTCCCGATCCGCAAGTCCTTGTCGTCGATCGGGATCAGCCCCATCGCGCGCGCCACGTTCTGGCCCGACGGCAGACCCATCGCGAGCCCGCGCAGCAGATTGCGCTTGGCGAGGTTGGCCGGATTGAGGTCGGGATGGACGGGATCGGCCGGCTTCGACTGAATCTGATCAACGGTCAACGGCGGCGTCAGCGGGGCGGCCGGATTCGAAAACTCGGGCAGGAACCCCAGAGGGTTCACCAGCGAGGTGTCGATCTTATAGGCCGGTTGCACGCGGCTCTTGCCGGCGCGGCCGATGGAGCCCTTGATGTTGAAGAACAGGCTCCAATCGATCGCCCACTGCGCGGGAAACTCGTCGAAGCCGTTCAAGCCCCGCGCCTGCACACCGGCGAAGACGAAGAAGCGACCGGCGAGCCCACGCTGCTCTTCGTCGGGTGTCGCGGCTGCGGGATCGTCGCCGCCGTGCAGTTCGGTGTTCAACCGGTAGATCGGACGAACCATCGAGTGGCCGAACCGGTAGGCGGCAGCCGAGAACTCGATGGGCATGAACGGGTCGTAGCGCCACTTAAAGAGCGCCATGTTGGGCTTGAGCTTCCAGATCGGCTTGTTTTGCCCGTAGTCCGGAAGGATGTCTTCGACGATGTCCTCGCCGCAGATCGTCTTCAGGAAGTCATTCACGACCAGCCACTGGTAGTGCCAGCGCACGTGGCGTTGAATCTCCTGGAACGGGGCGCTGGGGTGTTCGTCCACGAGCCGGTTGTGAAACTGCAACAGCGCGGCGTGGAACTGAGACACGATGACGTTCTCGTCGTTGCGTTTGTCGCCGATGAGGGCTCGTTTCGCGCCGGCATTGAAGGGATCCGAGAACCGCGGCAAATCCAAGGAGGGGCTCGGCTGCGCATCTTGGAACAACGGGCGGCCAAGGCGGAACTTCGAGCCGACGTACATGTAGGGCTGGTCGTCCGGGCCGCGTCCGTAGAGGGAGTCCAGATCAAGGCGCGGCGTCCGGAAGTCAACCAGCGCATCGGGATCGTTTTGTTTCATCAGGCTCGAGGCGGGATCGAACGTGATGTCATGGTCGATGAACTGGCCGAAGTAGGTGTAGCCGGCCGGTATGCCCGCGTTTTCCTCGTCGTCATGAATGCGGGACGCCGGGTCTTCGAATGCCGCGACGGGAACATTGGGATTGCCGTCTACGTGCTCGGGCTCCGCGGTCATGGCCTGGCCGAGTGTCAGGAGCGACTCCCTGGGCCAGTCGCCTGGTGGAAGCGTTCGAAAGATGCGGCCAAAGCGGCCCTCGAACAGAGGCGACCGGGGCGCGGAGTTGTCTCCCCGGACGCCGCCGCCATGCGCGGCCGGCATTCGCTTCCTGGCAGTGATCGCTGCATTGATCATGGGACTGCTCCAATCAAACAGTGCGTGGCGCAGACAACGAACGAGGCGCGAGCCTAGCACGCGATGTCTGACGGCCGCAATCACAGGAACTCTGAAGAAACGCTCGCACAATTCCCTCGACGGCTGCACACTATGGCCACCGCTGGAGTTCGACGCGATGCTCTCAGGAGGCCGCAATGTTTCAAAACGCCGCTATCGACGTGGCGATCGGGCTGGCGCTGATGTACCTGCTCTTGAGCTTGACCTGCACAATTGTCAATGAATACATCGCATCCAAGTTAGATCTCCGATCCAAGTCACTTGGCGTGGGGCTGGAGGCGCTACTGGACGACCCGAACGTGCGGACTGCTTTCTACGGCCACGGCATCATCGCCGGCACGAGAACGGCGCTCATGACGGCCGGCAGCATGTCGTTTGTTCGCTCGCTGAGGTTCGACCGGTCGACCGCGGCGCCTCGCGCCGCAACCGGCAGCACAGCGCCATCCGGCAAACCCCATCCATCGTACGTGTCGACGAATGCGTTCGTGGCGGCGTTACTCGGCAGCCTCACGGACGGGAAAACGGCCGCTGGGCCGTCCATCCCGACTCTCGCCGATCTCGAGTCAGCCATCCTGAAGCTGCCGCCCAGCAACCTCAGAGACGCGCTCGTCACCAATCTCACGGTCGCGCAGGGTGACTTCGACAAATTCCGCAGGGGGGTCGCGACCTGGTTCGACGATTCGATGGAACGACTGAGCGGCGCGTACAGGCGTCACCTGAAATTCATCTCGATTGTCGTCGGCTGCGTGTTAGCGAGCTTGTTGAACGCGGACACGTTCGCGGTCAGCCGCGCCCTATGGTCGGACAGCGCGCTGCGCGCCCAGCTGGTTCAGGTCGCCGATTCGACGCTCAAGGCCGGTCGTCCCGCAGATTCAGCACCGGGACAGAGCCCGAAGGCGTTCACGGCCGACGAGATCAAAAGGCAACTCGTCGACACCGACACCGCGCTACGGCCGCTGCCCATCGGCTGGTCGTTCCATGGAAACGCGTCTCTCGCCGCGCTTGGGCAGAACATCAAGAGCAAGTCGTTGTCATACTGGCCGCTGAAACTGCTCGGACTGTTCGCCACCGGCTTGGCGCTGTCCTTCGGCGCGCCGTTCTGGTTCGACGCCCTGTCGAAATTCATGAATGTCAGGGCTGCCGGCGCCAAGCCCGAACGCCAGACGTAGATGGCTCTGGGCACAGACTTCCCGGGTCCAGCTCAACGGCACTGATTCAACGCAAGAGTCTTCGAACTGTTCGAAGAGAGCTCCGTCTACGTTTCTAGCGATCGGGGGTGCGTGGACGTGGGCAAGCTCGAATCCTACGGCGCTGGTCTTCTTCCCGTCGCGATCATCGCCGGCATCCTGTCGGGGAGCTTCTTCAAGCCGGCGCCGGTCGCGCAGACGGCGACGCAAGCGCCGAAACCGCCCGTGGCGACGCAACCCCCGGAGGATGGCGTTCGCACCGCTTGGCTCGCCGACCTCCGTCCCGTAATGGAGGCAATGGGCGATGCGATGGGGCTGCCGGTTCAGCGAGACAGCACCGTCCGGCTCGCCAGTCTGACCCTCAAGCAATTCGAAGACCCTCAGCCGGCGGATGTGACGAAGGCGATCGCCACGATCCGAGAGGGGTTGAATCGTCATGACAGTGATCCCGACCCGCGGGCCTGCAACCCGGACTCGCCGACCGGTTCGGTCGGGACAGCCGAGCAGACACTGATCGGCTACCTCCTCGCGGAGGATGCGGGATCGTCCTCGCGGAAACTGCGTTCGTCGCTGGCGGAAGCGACGCTCAACGAACTGCAGGACTGGCGCGCGCTTGGAACGCTGGCGCGGAACGTGCCCTCCGACGGGCGACAGGGACCGCCGCGCTATCGAGCGACATTCATCGTCGCGACGGTCCCGGACTACGTGGATTCCGTAGCCGGATGGACGGCCGATCAGAGCCTGGCGGCGATCCAGTCGGCGATGAGCCGCTCCGGCTACCTGCTCGACAGGTTCCGTCTCGTGGACTGGGCGCGCAACGATCCGCACAGCGAAAACCCCGTCGCCAGCGACAGCCGCCTGCACGAACGACAGCCCGGCGCGCTGATCTTTCGTCACCAGGATGGTGACACGATCGAGCTCGGCGTCGTGCTTCTCGCACTCGAGACGCCCACCAGCGGCGTCCATCGCACGGCGTTGCGAAACGCGATCCGGTTCATTCGGGAGTGGAACCGCTGCGCGGCCGCCGACGCCCCAGATCAGGAACTCAGGGTTCTCGGGCCAACGTTCTCGGGCTCGTCCCTCTCCGTGGCGCTGACGTTGCGCGATCTCGGAGCTCAAGACCTGGCGGCGTTCACGAACATTCGTGTGATGAGCGGATCCGCCACGGCTGACGAGAACGCCAGCGTCTTTCGCGCCATCGCGCCGCGGAATACGAGCTTTCAGGCGGCGTTGCCCCCGACCTCCGAGACGCGACGGATCATGGCGGACTATCTCGGACGCATGAATCCGGACTGGCTCGGCGGGGCAAATGTCGCGATCCTGCTCGAAAGCAACACCGTCTACGGGCAGACGCCCAGAAAGTTCGCGGAGCAGCTCAAGCGTGATCGCGACGCCAGCCCCGGCGACGGCGTCGACGTTGCGCAGGATCCTTTCGAAAAGGCCTCGGTTTTTTCCTTTCCGATGCACCTGTCGCAGCTGCGCAATGACACGTCGGACTCGCCGGCGTCCGCGCCCAGCTTGCTGCCGACATCAGCCGTGCCGCTCAACATGCGGGAGACGACGCCGCCGGCGGACCTCATACCAGCGCTACGGCCGCAGCTCACCTCGCCGGTCGTCGAGTCCACGGTCGACACCATCCTCGACACCATCCGCCACAAACGACTGACAGCGGTCGGGATCCAGGCGACCGATGATCGCGACGTCCTGTTTCTGGCGCGTGAAGTCAAGCGCGCGGCGCCTGACGTGCAACTGTTTTTCCTGGGCGCCCACGCGTTGTACCTGCATCAGGACTATGTCCCGTATCTCCGAGGGACGCTGGTGGCCTCGCCGTACCCGCTGTCGCTCACGACCCAGGCTGGCTTCGCGGGCGCCGGGACGAAGGGACGCGAGCCGTTCCAGAGTATGGCGGCTGAGGGGCTATTCAACGCCACGCTGCTCCTGCTAAAGCGCAACGTCGAGCTGCTGGATTACTGCGACTCGTCACCGATTCCGGAAACCCGGTGCATGCCCCACGTGGCGATCAGCGTGATCGGCGAAGATGGGTTCTGGCCCCTGGCGGGTGTCGGGCGAACGCACCCGGTGCTCGAACGGGCCAGCGATCAAGATGAACGCGGCCCTCAGGTCAGCGGATCCGAGCCGATCACTTACTCCGTCAAGGTCAGCGAAACGTTCGAGCCACAAGGGCTTCCGCCGTTCCCCACTCGAGCGCGAATCGTTGTCACGTTGCTCGCCACGTTCGTGCTCGCGCAGGTACTGATGGTGCTGGCCATCGGCCGCCAGCTCCGCAGGCGCGCCTCGGCGCGCTCTTTTCTGGAGTGGCCCGTTCTGCGCGTCCTCGTCCCACCGGTCACCTATCCTTCTGCTGCCGCGCTCCATCGATTCAGCCTTCTGATGAGCTTCGTGATCCTCGGGCTCCTCTTCGCGTGGATCGCGGCGGTTGCCGTGCCGTTCATCTCCTCCGCCCACGGCGACGCCGGTGCAGTGGTCGTCACCGTGCTCGCCGCTGCGGTGGTGTTGGTGCCGGCCCTTCTCCTGATCTCGCAGGGCACGGAAGCGACACCGCGCCACTGGCCCGAATTGGCCAAGAGAAAGAGCAGCTGGATGCTGATGCCGGCACTGGTTCTGCTGATGCTGACGATCGGCGCGTTCGTGTGGTACCTGGCGGGGCTCGTGCGGGCGGAGGTCCCTGATGATCTCAACCTGACGCTCGCCCGGCTTGTCGGAGGCGGCATTGTGTCACCGGCACCGGCCACGCTCTGTCTCCTCGCCGGGCTCTACACCGCCATGTTCGCCGCCATGCGGCGGCTGTCGCTGGTCGGCAACGGCTACACCCGGCTGGAAGACGGTTCGACGGCCTTCAACCTGTTGAACGGCGTCACCGACGCCGGCGAGGCGCCCCGCACGCCGACCCACCGGGCGCGTCTGGGGGACATTCTGGACATGCCGTCCCAGAACCTGCCGCTGACCTACGTCATCGGGATTCTGCTGGGGATTGTGATCGCCGGTTTCATTGTCGGGAAGGTGTCGACTATCGACGGGCGCGCGTTCGAGTGGTTCCTGTCCTTTGCTTCGGTCACCGTCCTCATGCTCGGGCTGATGAACCTCGCGCAGGGACTCGCGATCTGGAATACCGCGCGAGCGCACCTGAAATGGCTGGCCCTCTCCCCCATGGAGGGAGCCTTCAAGTCGGTCGCGTCGTTGGTGCCGTGGGATGTCTCCGTCGGACCGCCGCGAGTGATGGAGCTCATGCCGGTCGCGCAGCGCGCCGACGGAATCATCGGCAAGCTCCGGCTGATGGCGGGGCGCACGGAGCGATCGAGCAATCCACCGGAATCCGAAGGACCGTCCGATGGCCCCCTGACCGAGTTCGAACGCCGCCTCGTCGAAATGAAGCTGGGAATCCGGCGCGGCGACCTCGACGCCCAGGGCAAGCGCGGCGACGTGACGTCGAACGTGAGGCTGCTCGAGCGCGAAATGGGACAACAGCAGCATGCCGCCCTCGTCCAGAGCCCGACCTGGATGCACCTCTGGAAAGTCTCGGATGCCGTTGTCGAAATTCTCAGGGCGAGTGCGTGGCGTCGCATCGCTCCCGAGCGCCACCGGGCGGTTGCTCCGGCAGCTGTCAAGCCAACAGTGGTCGCGAGTGTAAGCGTAGCGGAGAGTGGCGCGGCGGAGGCCGGAATCACCACGCCCGCCTCGGTGACGGCCGTCGTCGAGGCGCCTGGCGGGTCGAGCACAGAAGCGAGTCAATCGGCGGGAGTTGAGCGGGGCGCGCTGTTTCAGCAGTGCGAGGAGTTCGTCGCCCTGCAGTTTGCCTTCGTGCTGCGCGACATCGTGGCGCGGACCGTCGCGGCGCTGTTCACTGCCATGCTGTGCATGACGCTGCTGACCGCCGCTCACCTGCTGTACTCGTTCAATCCGCGGTCGTCGCTGCTGACGGTGGACCTGCTGGCGGTCACCGGCGCGGCGCTGACGTCGATCTGGATCCTTGTCAGCATGGAACGCGAGCCCGTGCTGAGCCGGCTTCGTAACACGACACCAGGCCGCGTCGATCTCAACTGGACGTTCGTCCAGCGCGTGGCAGTGTACGGCGTGTTGCCCCTGGTCGCCGTCCTCGCGTCGCTCTTCCCCGAGATTGGCGGCTCGATCTTCGGGTGGCTGGAGCCGTTGCAAAAGCTCATGCACTACTGAGCCCTCCGAAATACCGTGGGTCTTCGATCGCCAACCCGTGGCGCGGCGTGGAGCCGCGCCTCCGAGTGTCAGAAACGCTAGGGAAATCGAGAATCCCGATCGGGCACGGACATTGTTGTGGTCAGGGCGGCCATGACCTCAAACCACGCGAGCCTCAGCACACGAATTACCGCCGCGCTGTGCGCGGCGCTCCTCATCCCGTCAAGCGTTGTCGGCTCTCCGGTTCCGTATTCTCAGACCGCGACGCCAACGACCACTGCGAAGATTCCGAATGACCAGCTCGATTCGCTGGTGGCCCCGATCGCTCTCTATCCCGACCCGCTCCTGGCGCAGACGCTGGCCGCCTCGACCTACCCCCTCGAAATCATTCAATTGCAACAGTGGACGGCCAAGCACCCGGACTTGAAGGGGGAAGCACTCGCCGCCGCGGTCGAGAAGGAAAATTGGGATCCCGCCGTGCAAGGGCTCGCCGGCCTTCCCGACGTGGTCAAACGGCTGGCCGACGACATCGCGTGGACGACGGACCTTGGCAACGCCTTCCTGGCTCAGCAGAGCGATGTGATGGACGCCGTGCAGCGCATGCGAAGGAAGGCTTCAGACGCAGGAAACCTGAAGACGACCGAGCAGCAAAAGGTCACGACGCAGGTGGTCCAGACCCACGAAGTCATCGTGATTCAGCAAGCGAATCCGCAGGTGATCTACGTGCCGGCCTACAACCCGGTGGTCGTCTATGGGCCGCCGATTTACCCCTACCCGCCGATCTACTACCCGCCCATGGGCTACTACGCGGCGGGTGTCGCGATCGGGTTCGGCGTCGGCGTCGCGATGGGCGCGTTCTGGGGCGGCGGCTGGGGCTACGGCCCGCGATGGGGCTATGGCAGCGTCCACATCAACGTGAACAACCGGTACGTGAATCACTACAACCGCTACAACAGCTACAACCGCTACGGAGGTAACTGGAATCACAACCCGGCGCATCGGGGCGGAACGCCGTACGCGGATCGCAACACCGCGAACCGCTATGGCGGCGCCGCGCGAGGCGATGCACGGGCGACCGCCCGCCAGAACGGTGGCGCGTCTGCACGGACCCAGCCAGCCACCGGCGCCAATCGGGGTGGGAGCACTGGTGCGAATCGTGCCGGCGCGTCGCCCGCGACAGGGGCCAATCGGAGCGGGAGCGCCGGCTCGAATCGTGGCGGCGCGTCGCCCGCACCGAGCGCGGGGGCGAATCGCGCTACGCCGAGCCCGCGCAGCAGCGACCGTGTCGGCAACCGCAGCATCCCGAGCAGCCCGGGTGCCTCGAACCGAAACAGCAACGCCTTTGGCGGCGCGGCGAGCAGCCGTCCGAGCAGCAGCGCCGCCCGCAGCAGCAGCCAGCGCGGGTCGGCCAGTGTCGGCGGATCGCGTTCACGCTCCGGTGGCGGCGGCGGGCGACGGAGGTAACCGTGGTGAACTCACAAATGACTTACGCGACGGTGCTCGTCCTCGCCGTCAGTGTGTGTAGTGCCCCAGTGGTCTTCTCGCAGACAGCCTCGACGCCGAAGCCGGCCGCCGCGGCCGTGCCGCCGCCGGGCGCCACCGCATTCCCGACGGCGCAGGCGGCCGCGAGCGCCCTCATCCAAGCGGCGTCGACGTTCGACGAACCGGCGATCGAGGCGATGTTCGGTCCAGACGGCAAGGATCTGGTGAGCACCGAAGATCCTGTTCGCGACAAGTCTTACGCTCTCGCGTTTGCGTCGCTCGCGCAGGAGGGGCATGCGGTGATCGAGAACCCGGCACATCCCGGCCGGGCGACGCTGCAGGTCGGACCGGAACACTGGCCGCTGCCCGTGCCGATCGTGAAGATTGGCGGCAAATGGTATTTCGACGCCAGGACGGGACACGACGAGATCCTGTTCCGTCGCGTTGGCGCCAACGAACTCGATGCGATAGAACTCTGTCGCGGGTTCGTCGAGGCGCAGCACGATTACGCGCTCGACCTGCACGATGGCGCACGCACGCACCAGTACGCGCAGCGCATCATCAGCACGCCCGGCAAGCAGGACGGCCTGTATTGGAAGAACGCCGACGGCACCGACGGGGGGCCGATCAGCGAAGCGATCGCCAAGGCGATCGAAGAGGGCTACAGCGTGGACACGGCCTCTGCGTATCACGGCTATATCTTTCACGTCTTGACGGGGCAGGGCCCGGCGGCGCCGATGGGCGAGCTCGACTACGTGATCGGCGGCGCCATGATTGGCGGGTTCGCGCTAATCGCAACGCCAGCGGAATACGGCGTCACCGGCGTGCAGACCTTCATCGTCAATCACGACGGCTCCGTGTATCAAAAGGATCTCGGGGCGGATTCGGTGGCCCTGGCGAAACAGATCACGCGTTACAACCCGGACAAGACGTGGATCCGCACGAACGATGAGTGGCCGAAGTAGTCGCGCGACTCGAGCGCGCCGAGGCCGTCGAGTGCACCGATGTGCTACGCTGCGAATCGATGACGCTTGAGCTCGCCGGTAACGTGTTGTGCTCGGCCGGGGTGAGTTACTTCCACGTCTATCCCAACGGCGACGTCTACCGCTGCCTCGCAGATTTCAATGCGCGCCGGCCGCCGATGTTCAACCTGAAGCGCGACGGCTGGAAGGGTGGCGTCGAGCCCACGCTGTGCCTACACGAGCGCTGCCGCAATGCCTGCGACCTCGACTGGACGACGAAGTGGCAGGTCGATCAGCAGGGTCGGCTCGAGAAGACCTTTGAAGGCCAGCGCAAGGACATCGAACAAGACGTATCGCGCTTGCTGTGCTCGCAGAGCCTGGACGCTCCCGAGCGCCGCATGGCCTACTTCATCTGGTCGCCGACGCTGGCGTGCAATTACACGTGCGCCTACTGCGGCTGCGCCGCCGGCGAGAAGCGGATCAAGAGCGACTTTCCTTCCTCGTACCCCGAGCTGACCGCCGACGAGTGGATCGACATCTGGAGCGACATTCTCGAGCGCTTCGATTACGGCATCCTCAGCATTACCGGGGGCGAGCCGCTGCTGAGCGAAGCGACGATTCCCGTGCTCGGCCTGGTGACGCAGAAGTTCGCCTGCTACATCACCTCAAACATCAGCCGCAACATCATGCAGTTCACCCGCGACCGTATCCGTGTGGGGCGCGGGCCGTGTGAGGTGGAGGGTTTCGGCCAGGTGCCGATCGGACTGTCCGGGATCAACTGCAGCCTGCACCCCACCTCCAAGGGCTTCAACTGGGAGCTTTTCAAGGGCTCGATCCTTCTGCTGAAGAATGCCGGCTTCCATGTCTCGGTCAACTACGTGGGCTATCCACTCCAACTCTATCTGGCGCCCGACTACAAGGCGTGGTGCGACGCGAACGACATCGAGTTCACGCTGTCGTCCTGGCAGGGTGTGGACAACGACGGCCGCATCTCGGGCTACTCCGTTCCCGAGCGCGTTTTCTTCGAGAAGGTGGCGCCCGAGCACCGCAAGCAGACCAACGAGCTGGTGTTCATGGATTGCCGCTACGACGTGACGCTCGACAGCCCGGTCACGCGTGTGCTGATGTGCGACGTCCCGACGCTGACCGGCCGCATCCGCAACCTGTCCCACAGCGCGTGGGAGGTCGGCAGCGGGCCCGGCCGGTGGAGCGTAGCGGGTTACCTCACCCGCTTCGGGCGGCGCAAGTTGTGGTTACGCGAGTTCCGCACCAACCCGCCGGACTGTCGGGTGCCGCATGAGGGCGAGCTGGAGTTCGCGATCCCCATCGACACGCGCGGGCTGCCCCCGGGAGCCTACGAGGTGTGGCTCGACATGCTGATGGACAAGGGAAACTGGATGGGGCTGCGCGGAGCGGTTCAGGTCGCGGCCACCCTTCGGGTCGAGCCGTTCAGCCACGAGATCGCGGTGGATGCCGACGCCCTTACCCTATTAGCGGGACGCACGGCCGTGCTCAATGGAACCCTGCGCAATTCCTGCGGTAAGCCGTGGCCTCAGGGTATGGGCGGCGGCCCGCTGCAACTCGGCGCCCGCCTGTTCCGGCCGTCGGTCACGGGGGAAGCGGTGCGCGAATTCCGCGCTCCCTTGGGGGAGCTGCCGGAAACCGCGGAGGACTCGGTCGCCTTCCGCCTGGTGCTCGAGGCTGGAGAACTCACACGCGGCGAGTACGAACTCAGCATCGATGTCGTGAAGGAAGACCAGTTCTGGCTGGCGGAGAAGGGGGCGACTCCCAGGGTCGTCCCAGTAATGATCGCTTGACGATGGCAACCTCAACCCCTCCCTTCGTCGAATGTGAACAGTCCCATGCCGGCCTGGCAGTCGCCGACATTCCTGCCGCCGTCGACTTCTACACGCAGAAGTTAGGTTTCACGCTGGCGTTCACATGGGGTGATCCGCCGACCTTTGCGGGCGTGAGTCTCGGCCAGGAGCAAGTGTTCCTGCAAAAGGGAACGCCCGGTCCGACGGGATGCTCGGTGTACTTCATCGTCGGCGACGCGGATCAGCTCTACGATTTTCATCGCGCCAACGGCCTCGACGTCGCGCAGGAAATCGGCGATCGAGAATACGCCATCCGAGACTACGTCGTGCGCGACCGGGATGGGCATTACCTTTCGTTTGGGCATCGCCTGTTCAACGCCGGGCCTCCGATGACCATCGAACGAGTGGACGTGCCGGTGCGGCTGGAGAAGCGGCTCGCAGCTCTGCTCCAGGACCTGGCCGCCCACAAACGCATGACTGTGAGTAGTTGTCTCGAGGAGATGCTCCTCCATACGAACGAGGGCGTCGGGCCGCACACGCCAACAACCATCCACTTCATCAGCGAGCTGAAGAAGAAGCACGGTATCGATTACGACAGCCACGCGAGCTATCAGTTCGTGGAGAAGTGATTCAACTGGCGAAGTGGCTGCGGGTCGGCTATCGGTCGAGGATGGGACTACGCGGCGGCGGGATCGTCAACATGGCGCCGCAGGCCGTGCAGACGTAGAGCAAGGGAATATTTACAGGAGTCGTGCCGAGGGTGTTCTGGAGCTTCATGCCTCCGGCCAGCCCGCAATCCAGGCAATCGCGTTCGGCGGGAGGCCGGAGATGGTCAGGCACGGGAGCCCCCATCATGCGCGCCGCCTGGCAGTATTGCTAGTGGAATCAGGGACGCCGTCATCGGACCGGAAATATACTGGGGGGCCTTCATGGCCCAGTGCGTCGGCTTCGGCGAATACCGCTTTCAGCTGGACACGGGGCAACTCTGGCTACGCGGGGAAGAGCTGCGTCTCACGCCGAAGGCCGTGGATGTCCTCAAGATCCTCGTATCACGCCCTGGAGCTCCCGTATCGAAGGGCGAGTTGTTCGCGTCGGTCTGGCCGGACGTCGCCGTGACCGACGATGCCCTGACGACCTGCGTTCAGGAGCTGCGCCGTGTGCTCGGCGACGACGCCAAGCGCCCGCAGTTCATCGAGACCCGGCATCGGAGGGGATATCAATTCATTGCAGCCATGTCGCGGGAAGACGCCCCCGCACCGGTCGGTGCGCCGAAGACGAGCCCACTGATCTCATCGATTGCCGTGCTGCCGTTCGCCGACATGAGTCCGGGCCACGACCAGGAGTACCTCTGCGAGGGCCTGGCCGAGGAGCTGATCAATGCGCTGACGCAGGTCGATGGCCTGCGTGTGGCCGCACGCACGGCCTCCTTCCAGTTCCGGGGCAAGGGCGAGGACGTGCAGACCGTTGGGAAGCAACTCAACGTGGAGGCGCTGCTCGAGGGCAGCGTCCGCAAATCGGAAGATCGCCTTCGGGTCACCGTCCAGTTGATCGAACTGGCGAGCGGCTTCCATCGCTGGTCGCACCGTTTCGATGGACAGTTCAAGGATGTGTTCGCGATCCAGGATGAGATCGCCGAGAGCGTGGCACGGTCACTGCAGCGCGGCCCCGTCACTCCGCGTGAGACACGGTCGCCGCACCGGGCGCAAACCGGGATGGCCGCTTACGAGCTGTACCTCCGCGGACGCCAGCACCTCCACCGTATCCACCACGGCGATCTGACATCGGCGGCCGATCTGTTCCGGCACGCGATCGAACTCGACCCCGCGTATGGTCCGGCGTACGCAGGCCTAGCTACCGCGCACTCGACGCTCTGCGAGTGGTTCGGGGCGAACGACGCCGATCTTGCCGCGGCGGAGCGCGCGAGCGAGCGGGCGCTCGAGCTCGGGCCGAATCTGGCGGAGGCTCACGTCGCGCGCGGGTGCGCGCTCTCCCTCATGCGGCGCTATGAAGAAGCGTCGAGAGCATTCGAGGAGTCGACGCGGCTCAATCCCAACCTGTTCGACCCGTACTACTACTACGCACGGACGCGGTTCGTGCGCGGGGATGTCGAAGGCTCGGCCCGGTTGTTCAGGAAGGCGGCCGATGTCAGGCAGGAGGATTTTCAGAGCGCGTTCTTGCTCGCACAGTCTCTCAAGATGCTCGGACGGCACGACGAGGCCTCGACCTGGCGGCGTGACGGCATTCGCCGCGCGGAGCACGTGCTCGCGCTCAATCCGCTGGATGGCCGGGCCATGTCCCTTGGCGCGCTGTATCTGCTCGAGGAGGGGGACGGCGCACGCGCGGTCGAGTGGTCTGAGCGGTCGCTCGAACTCTATCCGGATGACATGAGTTCATTGGGCAACGGCGCGTGCCTGCAGGCGAAGCTCGGCCACGCGGACCGCGCGATTGAACTGCTCGAGCGCGTGTCGGCGCGCGGCTGGGGCCAGCGTGACTGGCTCGAGCGCGATCCCGACTACGACAACTTGCGCGGCGACCCGAGGTTCCAGCGGCTGCTGACGACGTTCAAATAGCGCCCGGCACCAATCCCGGACAAATCCCGGTCGCCTCTCGGGACTCCACATCACCCCGCCAGCTACATTCGGCCTGCATCGACGGACTCCACAAGCCGGTCGGCCAACGTCCGAAGGGCGGGCGCTGCTGGAGAGAGAGCACATATGAAGAAGAAGCTTCTGTCGGGTGTGTTGGCGGTCGTGATGGCGTCACTCGGCGGTATCTATTCCGCGGGTGTCTCGGCTCAACAGGCGACCAAGACGTGGTCAGTGGCGATCCACATCGAGTATCCGGACGGCTTTGTCTACGATCACGCGTTCGCAACGGGCGTTCCGGCGTCGGAGCTGCACACGTACCTCCAAGCCTGCGGCCAGTCTCACCGCGACGAGAACTGGCTCCGGTTTCACTGCTACGCCTTCCCTGACTGACCCACCTCGAGGCCCAGGCCGTGGCGGGTTCCGGCGTCGCTGCCGGCGCTCGCGCGGCCTGCGCGCAGCCCGTTCTCCGTCTGCAGTCGTATGAGGATTGGGCTTGGGAGATGGCTCAACGAGCCAACACGGGAGAGTCCATGACCTGGCACGAGACCTTCAATCGTTCGCAGTTCTCTCATTTCATCAATAGTCCGCCCGGACGGATCTTTCGCGTGGTGGCCGGCACAGCGTTTCTCGTCATCGGCTTTGTTTTCCGGCATCATGCGCTCGGCGTGTTATCGATGCTCTGGAGCGTCCTCCCATTGACTGCTGGCCTCTTTGACGTGTGCTACATCAGTGTGGCACTGGGCGGCCCATTCTCTGGCGCGATCATTCGCGACCGATACAAGCGAGTTAGCGAGACACGCGACGGCTAGCGGGACTTCAAGCTGCCGGGCGGCGCACACCCTCAGGATTCTGGCTCCGCGGCGGTCCGGCCGATCACAGCCGATACAGCTTGCGTCGAAACAGCGCAAGCGCACCCGTGCCGAGCAGCAGCCACGTTCCAGGCTCAGGCGTCACGTCGGCCGTTTCGCTGCTGCTGACCGCGGCGCTTCGCAAGAAGTACTGCTCGCGTCCAGCCGTGCCGCCGGAAAACGCCGTCGTGAATGTGAGTTTCGTGTCGCCGGCGAGGCCACTCAAATCGAAACCGCCGATCGATGCGTCCGAATAGCCGTTGCCGGGATTCAACGGCCTCAGCGTCACCGGACCGGCCGTGGAGAACAGCGGGACGCCGTTGGCTGTCATGGTGAACGCGTTCAACAAGTAGGCCCCATCAGCGTGGCCCGGCGCCTGGTTCAGGTCCACCCCGACGGTGAAGGTGTCGCCAACGAGCCCGCGGATCTGGTCGACCGTGTAGACGGGCGAACTCACAACGTCTGTCCGGTCGTGCGGGGGGAGAATCGTATACGGAAGGCTGCCGGGATTGTGACACGACGGATCGCCGATGACGCATGGGCGATTGGCCACTTGCTGGAGCATCGGACCTGAAGCCACGCTTAGCGTTATTGGGTTGGCGCCGGCGGAAGCCGCGCCGATTGTCACTGCCCAGCAGCCGAGCGCGAGCACACGAAAACGCATGAGGCACACTCTCCTTCTCGCTGGAGGGTGTCTCGCAACACGCGCGCCAGCCGCGCGAGATCGCCCCATGGCGCATTTCGGCGCTTTCACGTGACCGACTCGATCGGGCGGAGGCAGATGATGAGGACAAAGGAGCATGGCGTTGCTCACGTGTGGTCATCACGAGGCGTACGCCGACCCGAACTCCGGTTCCAGCTCAGGCGCGGGACGTAGTGCAAGGCTGATGCGAGACCTGCCGATAGATAAGGATTGATGCCCATCTGGTGTCTCGCCCTGCTGCTGATGGCGCCCGCCGACAACCTGCCGCTCGGGCTCCTGGAGGGGCAGCCGGCCGTTCCGCTGAGCCGCACGCAGCACGAATGCCTAACGCTCCCGCTCGATCCGCCGAACGATCGGCTGCAGGGGCCCCATGGCGACACGCTCGTCAGCTCGAGGTGCGAGGTCACCGAGTTCACAGAACTCGGCGGCGCCCGCCCGGCGAAGTGGGTGGCCGCGCGCTACGCGTGGGTGTCAGTCTTCACCGCTGAAGACCCCGGGAGAGGCAAGGACGCGCACGACACGGCGAAGGAAGAGGAAGTCGTGCTCTTCCAGGTCGTAGAACCTCGACGCGTGCGGCCGGTCTGGCATGCGCGTATCGACTCTGGCGAGTACGGGGTCTGGCGCTCGGTCACGCCTGAAATCGGCGCCACGAGCGGGGGCGATGTCCTCCTGAGCGTGATGTTGTGCCTCAACGGCACCGGCGGCTGCACCCAGGAATTCCTGCACCGGCATGCCAACGGCGGATGGATTCCGGTCCAGCAGACGTGGCGTGATCACCTACCCGCAGGTTATGCCGGACACATCCGCCATGGCGTGCGGATCGATCCGCTTACGCTGCACGCTGAAGCCGGCTTCTACGGCGACGGGGATCCCAACTGCTGTCCATCGCAGACGCTCGCGGCCGATCTCGCGGTTCGAGGCGATGCGCTCGTTTTGCGGGCACCGCCCTCGATTCGCGTGAATTCGCGCTGATGCCCCGCCTGAGATCCAGGCCGCAGATTATTCCTGTGGCGTTCGCGCCGGCGCCGATGGTTTACCCAGCTGGTCGAGCGCGGCCTTGAAACCTGCCGCGAGTTTGTCCGCCGATCCGGTCCCCCAGTAGTGCAGGAAAAATACCGTCGGCTGCGTGCCGGTCATATGGTGATGGATAGCAACGACGTCGAGACCGTTCTGGCGAAGTGCCTTCAAGACCGGCGTCACCTCGTTGGCGAGCATCGCGACGTCGCCGGCGATCGCCGCCTTTTCGTTGGTGCCGACAAAGGCGGCCCATGTATTGAGCCCCATGCGGGCGTTGATGACGGCGCCCATCTCTGTCAGGTTCAAATCGTCGCGGCCGACCGTGATCTTGTAGACCGTGCCCATCGTCTCCCCGTCGTGGCCCGCGATCTGTGCGATCTTCGCGGTATCGATCTGCGGCGTCGGCGCAGGGCTGGCCGGCGTCGGCGCGGCGCCGCCTGCGCCTTTGCCGATCAAGTCCAGTGCCGGCTTGACGCGGTGTGCGAGATCCATCGGGCTGCCGTGCCCGTGCACGTGCATGTAGAACATCCGCGGCTCGTCCCAGAAGAAGTGATTGTGCAGCGCCGTGACGTCGAGCCCGTTCTCGAGCAGCGCGGACATCACGGGATTGACCTCCTCCTGCGTCAGGACGAGGTCGCCCATCATGACGTCCATGCTCGTGCCCTTGCTCATGGCAATCCAGCCGCCGAAGCCAAACGGCGTCGGCGTCGCAACGCTCGCGACGGTGATTTTCAAATCGTTCCGAGGAATGTTGACTTTGAGGACGTTCGCCTTGAAATCGCCCTGACGTCCCAGGAACGTCAAGACATCCTTGTAGGGCGCTGGCACGTCCTGGGCAGACGCACGCCCGGCCGACAGCGCCAGCACACAGAGGCATAGTCCGGCGGACAGTTTGGAACCTCTTCTCATGTGCGCTACCGTCCGCGCAGGATCGAACCCACAATGCCGCCGACGACGCCCCCAGCAGCGCTGTTTTCGACGCGTTCCGCCTTCGGCATGTACTCCGCGAGCGCGTGGGCGAGTTTCGAGATCGGCAGCGTCTGCAGCCATACCCTGCCCGGACCCGTAAGGGCGGCGAGAAAAATGCCGTCGCCGCCGAAGATCTTGTTCTTGATCCCCGGAACGGTAGTGATCTGAAAAGACACGCTCGCTTGAAAGGCCCCAACATGGCCGGGATGCACGCGGAGAGTTTCTCCCGCCTGCAGATCTTTCGTCACCAGCTCACCGGAGAGTTCGAGCCACGCCGTGCCCTGACCGCCCAGACGCTGCAGCAGGAAGCCCTCGCCGCCAAAGATGCCGGCGCCCAGCGATTGTTGAAAACCGACGCCGATCTGAATGTTCGGCGTCGCGCACAGGAACCCGTGCCGCTGGACCATGTATTCGTGTCCCGGGCCGACTTCCACCGGCACGATGTGTCCAGGCAGTTTGGTCGCGAACGCCAGTTCGGCCGCCGCCCCAACGGCGCGATACTCCGTCATGAACAAGGTACCGCCGCCGGCCACCCGCTTCAGGGCGCCAAGCAGTCCCCCGCCTCCGCCCAGTTGCGTGTGCGTGGTGAGCTGGATGGAACTGCTCATCCAGGAGAGTTCTCCCGCCTCGGAAATGACAGCGTCATCGGCGTCGAGCGTGAATTCGAGGACGGGCATGGTCGTACCGACGATGCGACTCTGCATGAAAGGCTCCTGACGCGAACTGCCGATTCGTCCGTTCCGGCGAGTATACGCCTCACTGCCCGACGAACTCTTAACCACCATTGCGGTGGCGTTGAGCGGCCTTGGCGGCAGTGCCCCTCAATCACACCTCGCGAAGAATCGGGGCGACGTCGCCCCGCGTGACGCGCCAGGCGGGAAGCAGGCTCGCCAGCGCCGCCAGGATCACGAGTCCTCCGGCAACGGAGGCGACGATGACCGGATCCTGGGGAGCCACGCCATAGAGCAGCGCGGCAATGAAGCGCGATGTCGACAACGTCGCGCCAATGCCAAGCACGAGCCCCACGACCACATGGATGCCCGTACGGCCCGCGACCAGCCGCACGATCGTGGCGGGCGTGGCCCCGAGTGCCTGACGCACGGCCAGCTCACCTCGACGCTGGATCGCCCCGAAAGCCACGACGCCATAGAGACCGACCAGGGCCAGCAGCGATCCGAGTGCAGCCAAGGCGACGGCCACCGCCGCGACCGCGCGCTCCTGTGACAGCGTCTCGTCGATCAAATCCGTCAACGGCTTGAACGTGAGCCGGAGCGACGGTTGCGCGGCCACGATCGCTGATTCGATGGACTTGGTGTCCGCCACGCCGCTCGTCGTCCTGATACTCAGGTTGATGGTGCCGAGAAATGGAATCCAGACCCCGTCCCGCTGCGCGAGTGGCAGATAGAGCGTCGGTTGCACGGGATCGCGGAGCGAGCCGTAAATCGAGTCCGCCACCACGCCGACCACTTCCACGTCAGGCGGCGGCGACCCGGGCAGGAACAGTTGGATTCGCCGCCCCACAGCCTCGGCGCCCTGGAGGAACCGGGTCACGAACGCACGGTTGACGATGGCGACGGGACGGGACGCTGGTCGGTCAGCACTGGCGAAATCCCGTCCCTCGAGGATCGGCACGGCGAGTGTCGTGAACCAGTCCGGCGAGATCACGTTGAGCGCGCATTGCGCGCCGGTCGGCGGCAGCGCCGCCGCGCCCGAGATGCGACCAATCGGCTGCATGAAGGTCCCGCCATGTGCGACCGGAATCAGCGTCGCGGCGGCGGCGTCTGTGACGCCCGGTACGGCGCGGACCGCGTCGAGCACCTGCGCGTAGACAGCCGTTCTGGCATGAGGGTCGAGGCCGGTGGCCTCCGCGGAAACGTTCACTTCGAGCACGCGGTGCGGATCAAATCCCAGCGGACGCGTTTCGAGTAGCCGTAGCGTCCGCGCGAACAGCGACGCCGTGACGACGAGCACGAGCACGAACGCGGTCTGCACCACGATGAGGCCGCCGGACGGCAGCCGGCCCTTCTTCTCTCGCGCCACACCGCTCGTCGCGTCCGGCCACGGCGTCTGCGGTGTCGAGCGGAACGCCGGCCAGACCCCGACGAGGATGGTCGTCAGCGCCGCGATCGCGCATCCAAACGCCATGACCCGCCCATCGATCGCGATATCGAGCGCAATCGAGCCCGGCATCGGCCCCGGTTTGACGCCGAATTCCGGCGTCGACAGGAGGCCGAGCAGGAGACGGGCGCTCGAGGCGGCCACCGCCAGGCCAAGTGCAGAGCCCGCGATTGCCAGGACGGCGTTCTCGGCCGTGAGCTGTCGAACCAGCCTGGACCTGGAAGCACCCAGTGACAATCGCATCGCCAACTCGCGGCGCCGCGCCATCATGCGCGCCAGCGACAGGTTGGCGAGGTTCACGCACGCCGTCAGCAGCACGAGCCCGACCAGCACGGCGACGGCCAGCAACGGCTGCGTATAGCGTCCGCGCACCGACGACGCACCGGTGCCGGAGGGGAGTAATGTGAACGGCCGCTTGAGATATCCGGCAAGAAACTGGGCCGGCCAGTCGGGCAGCGTCGCGGCACGGATCTGGGACTGCAGACCGCGCACCAATTGAGTCGCGGCGTCGACGGTCTGGTTGGACCGCAACCGCACCATGATCGTCACCGGTGTGTCGCGAGCGGTCGGCTCGATCGTCCGGCGCAGCGCTAGTGGCAGCGCGACGTCGAACGATCGTCCGACGTCGACCCCGAAAAAGGACCCCGCCGTAATGCCGACGATGGTGCACGGTGTGCCGTTGATCGTCATCGTGCGACCGATGACATCCGGCGCCCCCGCGAAGTGCCGTTGCCAGAACCGGTGGCTAATCACCGCCGCGGGCCCAGCCGGCGCGTCCGGCCGGTCGTCGTCGGGCGCGATCAGGCGCCCCTTCGTGGGCTGAACGCCGAGGACCGGGAAGTACGAGCCGCTGACCCAGACCCCTTCCGCGAACGCGCTACGGCCGCCAGCCGTCAAGTCGAACCGATCTGCAGCCCACGCGATCGAGCCGTCGAACAGGCGGGCGCGCGCCGCGACTTCGTCCCACACCGTACGGCTCCACGCATCGGTGGGATTGCCGCTGGTCAGCAAGACGAGCTGGCCCGGTTCCCGGACAGGAAGGTCGCGCAAGAGCAACGCATCGACGAGCGAAAAGACCGCGGCGTTCGCGCCGGTCGCCAACGACAGCGAGAGGAGCGCGACCAGCGTGAGGCGCGGCTCCCGAATCCAGAGGCGGCAGCCGTAGCGCGCGTCCTGCATGAGGTCTTCCAGCCAGCGGAGGCCGCGCGCGTCACGACTCCCCTCCCGCTGCTGCTGGACGCCGCCGAACGCGACACGGGCGGCACGCCCCGCCTCGTCAGGGGACATGCCGTGCGCCAGGTTCGCGGCGATCTGTCGGGCGAGGTGGTCCTCGAGTTCCTCGTCCAGATCCGCGTCGAGTTGACGACGGTGCGCGAGTGAGCGAAACCGGAGGCGGGCGATCGTCAGCCAACGATCCAGCATGTGGAGGCCTCCTCCCGACGTGTACTCTTAGGCGTCGCGTAACCTGATGATCCGCGTAATCGCCGTCGCGATTCGCGTCCAATGCTCCGTCTCGCGGGCAAGCTGGCGGCGGCCCGCGGCCGTGAGCGCGTAGACCTTGGCGCGGCGGTTGTTCTGACTCGCGCACCATTGCGATGAGATCCAGCCCTGGTGCTCGAGTTTATGGAGCGCCGGATACAGCGAGCCGTCGCTGACCTGGAGGATGTCGCGCGAGACCTGCGTCAGGCGTTCTCCGATGGACCAGCCGTTGAGCGGCTCGAGTGCGAGGATCTTCAGAATCAGGAGGTCCAACGTGCCCTGGACCAGATCGCGCGGACGGCTCATCTGCTTCCCTCGGTTACCAAGGGGAATATAGCGGGATTTGCCAGGCGGTGCAAGTCAGCGGAACAATGGCGGTCGGTCGGGGCGGCCGAGCCCGTGGCACTGCGGCATCGTGCTCGTGACAGTGACGATGCTATTGTGCGGCGTTCACATCGCATCGGGCCGAGGGATCGTCGGCCATCATTTGCTGCCACGCGCGGCCGAGCTGTACGATCGGACGTGGCCGCCGGTCCTCCGCTTATTCCGCCCGACGACCCGCGCAGGATCGCGCGGCAGCTCCGCGCGAGCGGACGTATCGTCCTCATCCTCAGTCTCTTCTTCGCCGGGCGGATGGCGTGGACGGAGTGGCGACGGACGGACCTTACGCTCGAGGAAGCGATACCCGGCTCCGACGAAGCCGAGAGGCGTCAGGTGGGCGAGATGTATGGGCTGTTCGCGCGCGATGTGTGGGATATCTGGTCCGACGTGCGGCGGCCGTACCCGGCGGCTGCGATCATCGCCGCGTCGGGCGTGCTGCTCCTCTGCGGCTTCAACCGGCTCGCGCGACGGCACGAAACCGAGATCTAGCCGGCGCTCCCTGAAGCCTGCAAATTCCAGGGCGGTTCTTGTGCGGACGCCCCCTCCTCATAGCGTGAATCCGTGACGGTGGGCTCGCCCCTCGCTGTCCCAGACTTCGAACAGATACGCCGTTCCTCGCGTGAGTACGAACGTCGGAGCCTTGGGAACGGATGCGTGGAACTGCTGACGGCCTGCGGCGAACGAGGCGGGATTCGGCCGAGCTCTCAGCGTGAGATTCCAGCAGGCGTTCCAGCACACAGGCAGTGCCCTCGCCGGCTTGACGTCCCACACCGTGGCGCCGGTTGTAAACTCGCTGATACGAATCCGTGCGATATCGGGAGGCACCCCTCGCATCAAGTCCATGTGAGCGATGACCTGGCCGTCGTGCGGTGCGTCGAAGTCGAGGGGCGGCCCTCCGGTCGCAGCCCAGAGCGCCACTTCCGCCGGTGGCACCGGTCGGGGTCCCAATAGACCGATCACGACGAGAACCGCCGCGCCGAGCCCGAGCAACACGAGGTTGATGATTCGTCGCCCGCGAGGACCCTCCAACAGATCGCCGGACACGCTCTCGCGCATGTCGAGAGGCAGGAGCGCACGCAGGATCAGTTCTGCGGCTTCAGGCGGATTCGGCATCGGTCAGCCTCTGACTCTCAGCGGCCGGGCGAAGCCGCGCCAGATGGTCTCGTGCGTCTTGCGCGCGTCATCCAGCGCGCGCAGCCCCTCAGCCAGCACCGTATAGAACCGGCGCGCGCGGCCATCACGGATTGGTGTGCCGCTCCCCAGCCTCGAACGGACCAGCCCTTTGCGCTCGAGCCGCTCCAAGGTCGCTTGAACCGCGCCGGCCGCGACGTCGCGCTCGAGACGCACCTGAACGTCCTTCAGGATGGCGCGCCCATAGGCACCGCTCTCGAGCCGGACGATCGCCAGCAGGACCGCCTGCTCGAACGATCCCAGAATGTCGGCCATGGCAACTACATTGTAGTTGCACATCTCATGGAGAGCGAGCAAATCTTTGGCCGACGCGTGTATCCAGCGCGATCAGCGCTCTGCCGACGCCGGTCATTTCACGGTCACAGTAAAGCACCCGGACCGCAGTTCGTTCGCCGGGCTCGTCAAACTGTCGACCAACCGAAACATGACATCGAACTGCGTCCCATCGGGAATCGTCGGCGCCGCGAAATCGATGTGGGCAGCCCCGGCCCCTGCCGCGGACGTGAGCAAGGTGACGAACGGCTCCCCGGGGACGGCAAATGTCACGAAGTTTGGCGTGGGCGGTCCCCACGGCGCCAAACCCGCGGCGCGCTGACAGATTCCATCGGCGCCGTTGGCACGACCGATTTCCGGCGCGCGCTGGACATAAAACGTCGTGTTGGGTGGCGCACCGTGCACGCTGACGTTGATTTGCGCCGAAAAGCTGCCCATCACCGCGGCCGTCGCTGTCACGTTGACAATCCCAGAGCCTGAGCCTTGGACCGCGGTCAGTTCCTCGCCGTGAGTGGCCGACACTGTATGGATGCTGGCGTCTGGCGTCAGGACGGCGAGGGATGAAAGAGTCGTCGAAGACGAGGGGCCGGCCAGCGTTGGGCTGCGGTTGTCGCAGGCCCATCCGAAAGCGGTGAGACCGAGGATGGCGCCGAGAACAATGGAGCGAGTGGACATCTCAGACCTCCGAGGACCTCAACGAAGCACTTCAACGGTCGTGTTGCGGTGCCCGTCAAGCCTAGCCATCATGGGCACTACCGCAATCCAGAGCTATCGACTGCGTCTGACGGTTGTGTGAAGATTTCGTAGACCAGGGCGAAGCACCGATAATTCACAGCACCTCCAAGAATTCTGTATGACATTCACGTTCCACGACTTAGAGCTCGACACATCGTCGTACGCGTTGCGTCGAGCCGGGCATCCGCTCAAGCTGGAGAAGATGCCGATGGACCTGCTCTTTCTCCTGGTCCAGCGGGCGGGCGAATTGGTGCCTCGACAGGATATCCAGCGGGCGCTTTGGGGCGACACAGTGTTCGTGGATGTAGAGCCCGCGATTAACACCGCCATCCGTAAGGTGCGCCAGGCTCTCCGGGATGACGCCGACAAGCCGCGTTTCATCGAGACAGTCGTCGGCAAGGGTTACCGCTTCATCGCGCCCGTTGTCGTCATCGAAGAAGCTGGAAGCAGCGAACCCAACCCGGAGGACCCTCGATCCTCGCGCCGTGATCCTCCGCCACGAGATCGCTTCTCACGGCGTGAGATCGCTACGGCTGGCCTGTTGCTCGTACTGGCTGCTGGCATCGTCCTCCTCATCACTCGCGGGGTGAGGAGGACCTCCGAGGTACCGGCCGCGGTAACCGCGACCCGTTCGATCGCAGTTTTGCCCTTCGACAACTTTTCCGGCGATCCGACGCAGGACTCGTTTGCCGAGGCGATGACCGACGAACTCATTATCAATCTCGCCAAGGTATCGTCGCTCAAAGTGATTTCGGGCGGTTCAACGGCGCAGTTCAAAGGGGCGCCCAAGTCCTCACCGAAGATCGGGCGAACGCTACACGAGATCGGGCGAACGGAACACGTTGATGCGCTCGTGGGAGGCTCCGTGGTCGGCTCGGGCAAGCGCGTCCGCGTGACGGCCCGATTGATTGACGTGGCGACGGACCGTCTCCTGTGGGCAGAGAGCTACGACCGGGACTTGGGAGACGTGCTCACGCTGCAGAAACAGGTCGCGAGTGCGATCGCGAGTGCGATTGGGGTGACGCTCCCGCGTGAAGAGCGGACTCAGCTGGTGAGGTCGCGACCGACCAATCCAGATGCCTATCTGGCTTATATCAAGGGGCGGTACTACTGGAACCAGCGAACGGAAGCGGCGCTCAACAGCGGCATTGAATCGTTCAAGGCAGCACTGGCCGTTGACCGATCCTACGCAGAGGCGTATGCCGGGATCGCCGACTGCTACACGGCCCTCGGCTACGGCAGCTACCTGGCGCCCAAGACCGCGTTCGAGAACGCACGAGCGTCAGCGCAAACGTCGATCGCGCTCAATCCCAATATTGCCGACGC
This sequence comes from uncultured Acidobacteriota bacterium, assembly GCA_963836665.1. GTDB lineage: Bacteria > Acidobacteriota > Vicinamibacteria > Vicinamibacterales > 2-12-FULL-66-21 > JAICSD01. The sequence goes on from CAWIKL010000001.1 coordinate 689,855, forward strand.
GCACGCGTCGCTCGCGTACGTAAAACTGTACTACGACTGGGATTTCGCCGGCGCCGAGGAAGAATTCCAGCAGGCTATTTTGCTGAATCAAAACTCGGTGACCACCCACGACTGGTACAGCGTCTACCTGACCGCAATGGAGCGCTTCGACGACGCCCAGGAGGAAATCGCACGCGCGCAGGAGCTTGATCCGTTGTCGGCGGCGGTCAACACCGACGCGGGTTTTGTGTCGTACTACCGTGGGCACTACGACGCGGCCGCCAAGCAGTTGCGCGCCACGATCGCGATGAACCCGAGCTTCCCGTTGGCCCACTTATGGCTCGGTCGCACCTACCAGGAGCAGGAGCATTACGAGGATGCCAATCGGGAGTACTCCGCCGCGGCGGCTGTCGTCGGCGACTGGCCGGTAACCATGGCCGCGATCGGAAACGTCGAGGGCTTGTCGGGAAATCGACGTGCGGCGGAACAGGTCCTGCATCGCCTGCTCGCCCTTTCACGGCACAAGTACGTGACGCCGTACGGCGTCGGACTCGTCTACGCAGCCATTGGTGACGATGCGCAGGCATTCGCAGCACTCCGACAGGCCGTCGCGGACCGTTCGAACTGGCTGGTCTGGCTCAAGCTCGATCCTCGCTGGGGTAAACTGCGCAGCGATCCGCGATTTGGAGAGCTTCTTCAACAGCTACACTTGGTGCAATAGTTCGAATTGAACATTTGGCACGACCGGAAAGGGGCTGTCATGTCATCGCGACCGTTCACCGGGTTCCTGCTTGCCACCCTTACCTTCGCCGCGCCCGCCGGCGCGCAGACGATCGTCGACGGCCGCTTCGGCCCCGGCGCGCTCTATCGACTGGTTCTCCCACCAAACTGGAACGGAGACTTGGTCCTGTACGCGCACGGCGACGTCTCGAGCGATGCTCCCATCGCGCTGCCGACAGAGGCGGACATGCTGGTCGCGCTGCTGGCGCCGCAAGGCTACGCGCTCGCGTATTCCAGCTTCTCCGAAAACGGCTGGGCGGTGAAGGACGGCGCTGAGCGCACGCACCAGTTGATGGGGATCTTCACGTCGAAGTTCGGGCGACCCTCCCGTGTGTATGCCGCAGGCGCGTCGATGGGCGGGCTGATTGCCATCGACTTGGTGGAGCGGTTCCCTGGAGAATTCGCTGGCGCGTTGCCCGCCTGCGCGGTGGCCGGCGGCACCCGCGCGCAGTTCGACTACGGGGCGAACGTCCGGGCGCTCTTCGACGTCCTGTATCCCAACGCTCTACCGGGGAATGCGGGCAGCGTGCCGCCCGGGACGAACAGCGTGACTGACATCTTCCTTCCGGCGGTCGCTACGATGACGGCGAGCCCGGTCGGGGCGTTCACGATGGCCGCGATTACCCAGACACCGGTGCCGTTTGCAGACCCTGCGGAGCTGATCCAGTCGGTCGCGACCGCTCTGTCGCTGAATGCCAGTGGACAGCAGCAGCTGGCTGCGCTGACCAACGGCAAGCCTACGTTCGACAACAGCGGCACGGTCTATTCGGGAGCGCTCCCACCTGCAACGCTCCTGGGGATCAACGCCGCAGTGGGGCGCTTCACCGCCGCGGCGAGCGCAGTGCAGTACATGCAGAAGTACTACGAGCCGTCCGGCGATCTGCGGGTACCGATGCTCATGCTGTCGGACGCGCGCGATCCGGTGGTGCCGGGCTTCCACCAGACTGCCTACGCCGCCGGTGTCGCCAGCATGGGCCGCCAGAACCTCCTCGTGCAGCGCCAGGTACCGACCTATGGGCACTGCGTGTTCACGCCTGCGCAACTCGGGACCGCGTTTGCGGACCTCGTGCTGTGGGTGGAGCTGGGCATCAAGCCGATTCCCTGACGCAAGGGCGCGCGGGTGGGCGGTGATGACCGGCCGATCGATCATTGGCCGTGCAACTCGCGAGTTGCCTCTATCTCCAACGCGAGATGAGCCAGCCGCTGCCCTTTGTGGCGTTTGACGATCGCCTCGCAGAGGCGGCGCCTGATGAGGGCTTGACGGTCGTGCCCGCGTCGAAGGGGCACCGCTCATGGCGAACGCTCGGCGCCCTGTCTTGGCGGCGCCGAGCGTCGTACCCCTCAGCGTGCGAGGCGCGTCCTACTGGGCCTCCGAGCCCCGTCCGCCGCGGACGCACCAGAATTGAATGGTGGTGTTCTGGGAAAGGGTATTCGCGTAGTCGGTCCGGTTGTCGAATCGTACGAACCACGCGCCCCCGGGCACGCTGGCGGTCGTCGTCGCCGACCAGTACAGGAATGGCTGGATGTTGGCGAATGGATGCCCGGCGGGGAGACTGAACCCCGGCACGCTCAGATCGACCAGGCTTCCGAGCTCCTGCACTGTCGGGAGCCGCCATCCGCCGCGGCCGCCCATCACCAGCTGGGTGCAGCGCATCTGTGCTCGGCCCCACACCACCAGCGCCGTCGACGGCGATTGCTCCCAGACGAGGCCGGTCTCGTGATCGAGGACGGCGGCACCGTCGAATTGCTCCAGCACCGTGAAGCGCGAGCAATGCGCGTCGGTGTCACAGCGCAGCTGCTGATCCCAGGAAGGGTTCTCACTTTTTGACGCGGGCCCCGTCTGCGCTACCGCGGGCCTCGTGGCCATCGTTATCAGGAACAGGACAGCACCAAGCGTGGAATACCCGAGTTGTGGCACGAATCGGCGAACGTTCATCACTGCAACCTCCTCAACATCGATCAGGAAACCGACCAATTGATGTCTCTGCTTGAGATATCGGGAACGATGGGGAAAAGGCGACATCCTGTGTTGAGTGGACGTTGAAAGCGGCGGCGAATCGTCGACAAGTTGGTAAATGCTGCGGCGTTGCTCGTTGCCAATGCGGCCCGATGCTCAACGAGTCCGCATAAAACGGTTGATTGTGAAGACTCGTGAGGGAGAACGCCAATCGGAGCGGCTGCGGTATCGACTCTTGTAGAATCGGTCCCAGCGCAGACACGAGGACCTCTCCCATGTGCCCCGCTCTAGGCTCCGCCGACCCGGTCGCGACTTCAATCGCCAGAGCCATCCGTACCGGCGACGTCGCGGCCCTCCGCCAACTGTTGTCGGACGATCCCGGCCTTGCGACCGCGCGAATCGTCGGTGCGGATGGGGTCGAGCGGTCGATGGTCCACGTGGCGACCGATTGGCCCGGGTGTTTTCCCAACGTCGCAGAGACGCTTCGGGCTTTGGCCTCGGCGGGTGCGGACGTCAATGCCCGGACCTCACCACATCCCAAGGATCCCAACTGCGTCGAGACCCCGCTGCACTGGGCCGCCAGCAGCAACGACGTCGTGGCGATCGATACCCTGTTGGATCTCGACGCTGACATCGAGGCCACGGGCGCGATCTTCACAGGAGGAGCGCCGCTCTCCGATGCGGTGGTGTTCGCCAACTGGGAGGCGGCGCGCCGCCTCGTCGAGCGCGGTGCGAGGCCGACGTGGTGGCAGGGAGCGGCGCTGGGCATGCTCGATGTCGTCACCACCCGCTGGCACGATCAGCCGTTGCCCACGCGCGATGAGATCACGCGTGCCTTCTGGCACGCGTGCCGCGGCGCGCAGCAGCCGACGGCGGCCTATCTCCTGGAGCGCGGGGCCGACCCGAATTGGATTGGCTGGGACCAGAAGACGCCGCTGCAGGCCGCAGAGGGCAGTGGCGATGCTGGGTTCGTATCGTGGCTTCGGAGCCGCCTCTGAGCCGCTCGACCTCGGTAACCTGAGATCTTCGTGCCCCCCCGAAGAGTCGCCCAGTGGCAACCGACCAAACGCGCAGCGAATGGTCGAGAGACCGGCCTGGGTGTGTGAAGAATCGAAGATTCGAGCCAGCTACGGACCGTGATCTACTGGCGCCAGCGCAGCGAGGATCTCGTCCACGACCGCAGCTGGAAGACGCATCGTCTCGACTTTCCGCATCGGAAGGGCCATGTAGATGTCGAACCGTGTCCGTGCCACGGACTCTTCTCGCTCTGGAGATCTCCTGAATGGACGTGCGACTTGTCGGCGGACGGTCTCAGCCACGCACAACTCGCGGTCGAACGACGGGACGAGGATGAACGTCTGGGCGCACTCCTCGAGCTCGCGGCGAACTCGCTCGTAGTCTGGGTGGGCGTTGTTTGCATATGTCATGAAGCCGGAAGATAACGCAACGACTCCAGGACGGACGCCTTCACGGAAGACTGAGCAACACGCCTCGACATTCTCTCGCGCGTATGCGTCGTAACCGTGCCGGCCAATGTACTCGCTGATGTCTCCGACTCGGCTCGCAAACCACCGATCCAAGTCGACGAAGGGCACGTCGAGACGCTCTGCGAGAAGGGCACCAATCGTGCTCTTGCCGGCTCCGCCAGGGCCGATCAGTCGAATCATCGCATGGCCATCTGCTCAGGCGACCCACATCGGAGGTGCCGATCCCGTTTCCGTTTGCCCATAGACGGGAGTGTAGTACAAGATGCCGATTCCCCTTCCTCATTCACCGAGATTCTCGAACGATGAACGCTGAGAGTCGCGCGCGAACGTTGTTGAAAGAGAGCCTTGTGAGGGGCGTCGTGGAGTTGGCGACCCTCGGTGGCGTGCTCTTCGGTATAGCTGGACGCGTCGATTGGCCTGCCGCGTGGCTCATCATATTGCTGTTTGCCGGTCATATGATTCTCAGCCGATGGTGGCTGTTCCGTCATGATCCCGAGCTGCTCAAAGAACGGCTGACAACCGCGTCGAATGTTCCACATTGGGACCGACTGATCGCGCGAGGCAATCGAATCATGGAACCGATATTTCTTGCAACCGCGGCTCTTGATGCCGGGCGCTTCGGATGGTCCACCGTGCCCATGATCGTACGGGCGATCGGGACAGCAGTCGTCGTTGCAGCGATCGGTGTCATGTGGTGGTGCGCTGCTGCGAATCATTTCCTGTCGGCCAGATCGAGGATCCAGAGCGAACGTGGGCATACAGTCGTACAGCATGGTCCCTATCGTTTCGTCCGGCATCCGCTGTACGCATCGCGCATTGTCCTCATAGTAGGAACGGCATTGATATTAGGGTCGTGGATTGCGCTGGTACCGGCCGTCGTGATCGCACTCCTGCTCGTACTACGGACCTCGCTAGAAGATCGCCTGCTCACGACGGGACTGCCAGGCTATCGGGAATATGCGAAGCACGTTCCCGAGCGCCTCGTGCCCGGCCTGTGGTGACGATCGGATGAGTCGCATCGATCCGGTGAAGGCGCTGCGCGCGGAGTGAAACGTTTCACATAGCGTAGCTTCCGGCGGCGCCTGGACGACGGAGTGGCGCAGTGGTCGCTTTGGACCAATCCTTGAAGTCGCCTTGCTGCGACCGAAGCGAGCCTGGCCGTCAGTGGTCGGATCGGCGTAGATCAGACGTAGGCGCGCCCACGCCGGTTGTTGGACGGCTCGTCACCACTGACGAGGTTTAGTGCAGGTACCGATCATAGATCGCTCGGTATCCCAAGGCTTCGGCGAATCGGCCCAACGTGGCGCTCAGGCCCAGTTGGAGCGGGATCGGCACGACAGCATCGAACGCGCCATGCTTAGTCAGCGTCCGTATCGTTGCAGCGGCCTGCAGCGGGTTCTTTGGAATGCCCTTCCGCCCGATCCGACCCTCACGCGCGAGTCCGTTGATTGTCGCAAACGCACCAAGCACGTCGTGGACGGCCTCCGGGGTCGCCGCCCCAAAGTCGTTGGTGTGCCGAAAGATCATGGCCCCCGAGCCGGTATTCCATGGGTGAACGTGCGCGATGCCAGGTGGCATGACGACCGTCTCGCCAGCCCGAAGCGTCTGCACGGCGGTCCCCAATCGGCAGCTCGCCGACCCCTGGAGGATCTCAAAGGTCTCCGTCCATGTCCGATGTACGTGCGCCGCGACCCACGGTGCGGCACCCTCCGGACAGTGGACTTCCGTCACCCAACCGCGGCCGGCCGTTTCCTGGGCTCCCTTCACGACGACAAGACGCGTCTTGGTAATCGGGTCTGTCGTTTCGAAACCTGCGCTGATCATCCATGCCTCTCGTGAATAGGAAGGGCGCCCGGGTGCGCGCGAACGCTTTTCATCCGTGTTCGCGAATTGTCGGGCAGCACCGCGATCTTGTTACCACTGTGTTACCACAGAATGGGTGGTTAGAGCGTTCTGCTCGAGTGCCGTCACAAACGCGGCCTGACGAAATCGACGCCGACTGAAATTCGCCTCATCGTTTTTCCTGAGCCGCCGCCCGGCTGCGCAAGTCGTCGAGCATCGCCTGTTGGTTTGTTGCCAGCGTGTTTGCCTTCGCCCACTGAGTGAAGATCGCGAGAGCAGCGGTCCGGTGATCCTGCGCCGCGCGTGCGTCGCCCAGCCGTTCGCGGACATCCCCCAGCACGTACTCGAGTTCACCGCGTTCGCCGCGCTCCGGACCGAACGTGACGTTACCGAGCGACCACAATCGTGAGGCTTCCTGCAGTCGTTGGAGCGCGGCCTGCGGCTCCTTGAGGGTGTAGTGCAGCAGTCTTGCCTGTCGGAGAAGAATCGACTCGAGCGCCCGACGTGCCCGGGCATCGCTCTTGTCGGCATTGTATGCCGCGCGCCGCAACGCGATGGCTTGGTCGAGCACCTCGCCGGCCTCCACCGGTCGATTCAGTCGAAGGAATGTCGCGCCGAGGTCGCTCAAATCGTAGGCGAGGTCGGCCTTGGCCACTGTGCTGTGTGGATTCTCCGCGAGGAGACGTTCATCGATCGCGCGAGCCTGCGTGTAGCCCAGCCGCGCCGCCTCGAAATCACCCTGAAGCAAACTCAACGCAGCCAGCCGCTTGTCGCACAGGGCGACGTTGCGTGCCGTGTCAGAGGTGGGTCCGCGCCGGTCGAGCTCCTGGAAGATCGCGAGCGCCTGCTGAAATGGTGCGACCGCTTCCGGATATCGACGATCGTCGTCATAGTTCAAGCCGGCGTTGAACAGCGAGACAGCGAGACTGTGCTGTGCCGCCAGGTCCTTCGGGTGCGTCAACGCGTCCGCTCGCCTCAATTCGAGCGCACGCCCTAGAACTGCCCACCGCTCGGATGGCGATCCGATCACGCGAGCCAGCCGGTTCAGGCCCTCCGTGAGGCGCATCGTCACGTCCCGATTCTGAGGCTCCTGCGCGTGGAGCTGATCGAGGATGCCGATCGCTTTCCGGTAACTCGCGGCGGCTCCCACCGGATCGCCGAGATTCGACGCGTTGGGATCGCCCAGCGCCCGGCCGAGCCTCAGATATCCGCCGGCCACTTGCAGTTGAAGCGACGTGTCGGCCGTCGCGTCGCGCGACAACTGATCGAAGTACTCCAGTCCGAGGCGGACGATCAGTTCGCGCGGCTTCGTCGCGCCCGGCAGAGGTTCGATGGCATCGTGTACATCGAACACCATCGCGTTCGCCAGCTTCCGCACCTGCTCGAAGCGCTGCTCGGCGCGCTTGCCGTTGGCCGCGGCGATGCGCGCCTCCCTCAGGGTTGCTGCAACACCGGCAACCGTCACGAGCGCGACGATGGCGGTCGCGGCCATGCCGACCTTGTGCCGCCGCACGAACTTCTCCGCGCGATACGTCCATGTTCCCTCTCGAGCGGATACCGGAAAGCCGTGCAGGTGCTGTTCGATGTCGTGCGAAAGCTGATCCACCGACGCATATCGCCGTTCAGGCTCCTTTCGCAGCGCCTTGAGGACGATGTCATCGAGATCGCCGCTCAGGCGCCTGGCCACCGCCGATTGCCCGGCGGCTACGCTCGGCCGCACCGGCTCGTGTTCTTCGATTGCGCGGTACATCCCGCCGGCGCCGGCGTCGATCCGATACGGCGAGTGGCCTGAGAGCAACCGATACAGCACCACCCCGAGGGAGTACACGTCGGACGCCGTCGTCACCGGCTCGCCGCGAATCTGCTCCGGGCTCGCGTAGGCGACCGTCATGGGACGGCTGATCGTCGGCTCGGCGTCCAACGATGGCACCAGGATCTTGGCGATGCCGAAGTCGAGGAGCTTCGGCGCGCCATCCGCCGTCACGAGAATGTTCGTCGGCTTGATGTCGCGGTGCACGATAAGACGCTGGTGCGCGTAGTGCACGGCCGAGCAAACCTGTCGAAAGAGCTCGAGACGCGCCGCGACGGTCAGGCGATGCGCGTCGCAGTACTCGCAGATGTTGACGCCCTCGATCAGCTCCATCACGAGGTATGGCATGCCATCGGGAGTGGCGCCGCCGTCGAGCAGCCGCGCGATGTGCGGATGGTCGAGCCCGGCCAGAATCTGGCGCTCGGTCCAGAAACGCTGGAGCAGAAGCCTGCCTTCGTGTCCGCCTCGAATCAGCTTGATCGCGACCTGGTGCTCGTACTGTCCGTCGGCGCGGCGGGCGCGGTACACCTCGCCCATGCCACCGCGGCCGAGCTCTTCGAAGAGTTCGTACGGACCGATGCGGCGGCCGCTCATCTGAGACGAGTCCACCGCGGGTGCGGGACCGAGACGCATGATCGGCCTGTCGAGGAATTCGCCGTCGGCGGGATTGGACTCGAGCAGGCTGTCGACCTCGCGTCTGAGTTCCGTGTCGTCGCTGCACGCGCTCTCGAGATAGCGCGCGCGCGCCTCCGTCTCGAGCGTCACCGCGACAGCAAACACCGACTTGATCTGCTGCCAGCGTTCCGGAGTCATGCGGCAGTGACGGTCACGCCTGGCCGGACGATGACTCACTCCGCGCGATCTGGCGATAGAGCCACGCGCGTGCGGTCGTCCATTCCCGCGACACGGTGGTGGACGAAATGCCCAGCACCTCGGACGTTTCGTCGATCGACAATCCGCTGAAGTAGCGGAGCTCGACGATCCGGCTCTGGCGCTCGTCGAGGCGGGCGAGCTCTGTGAGCGCGTCGTCGAGCAGCAGAAGGTCGACGTCCACCCGCTGCGCGACGTTCTCTATCTCGTCGAGCGCGATCGCCGGCGCGCCGCCGCCGCGCTTCGCCGCGCGCTGGCCGCGCGCGTAGTCCACCAAGATCTCGCGCATCAGCCGCGCGGCCACGCCGAAGAAATGCGAGCGGTTCTGCAGGGTCGGCGGCTCGCGGCCGACCAGCCGGACGTACGCCTCGTGCACCAATGCCGTGCTCTGAAGAGTGTGATCGTGACGTTCCTGACGCAGGTAGTAGTGCGCCAGCGAGCGCAACTCGGCGTAAACGAGGGGGATCAGCGACTCGAGCGCGCGTTGGTCGCCGCCGCGCCATCGAATGAGCAGGTCGGTGACCGCGGGGTCGCCGGGGCGGGGTCGGGATGGGGGCTGCATGGGGCCATTCGAGGCGTCGGATCGGAGACGCGGGCAACATAAAGCTTCCGTTCTCCCCTGTCAAACCGGCGATTTCCCGGCGATTTCCCGGCCATGGAGGAATCCGCCTCGCTTTTTCGCATGAACGAGCGAGGGGATCTACCAGTGTTCAGACATGTCTCAATGTGGATCACGCGGGCGCGTTGGGCGCTTGCCTTGGTATTGGCAACAGGCACGGCCGCATCGGCGCAGCCGGTCATGAAGACCGTCGTCGGTCAGGGAGAGACGATCGCCGTCGCCTACGACCCAGGCACTGCCACTGTGTACTATGCGGGCGATCGTCCCGGGACGATCTACCGCCAGACCGATCCGTACATGGGCGTGCTGGTGGCAGGCGTGCCCGGAGGGTCGCTCGCCGACGGCATTCCCGCCGTTCAAGCCGCGGTCTTCCCTGGGCGCAACGGCCTCGCCGTCGATGCCGGCGGCAATCTCTTCTTCTCCGAGCCAGCCCTCCACCGAATCCGGCGAATCGACGCAGCCACTGGACTCGTCACCACCATCGCGGGTAGCGGCGGAGACGTCCCTATCGACTCGACATTCTTTGAAGGCAACAACGCCGTATTCAACAACCTCGCCGCCCCCGGGGCGCTGGCCTTCAATCCGGTCACGGGGGACCTATTCGTGGCCGACGAGACCCTGGACATCGTCTACCGCATCACCGGCAACGGATCGCCGATCACGAGCCGCAACGGCTTCATGTACCGCGCGGTCGGCGGCAATCCGGGCAACACGTCGATCTACGTTGAATTCGAGTGGTACAACCCGTTCGGCTACGCGGGCGACGGCGGTCCAGAGAAGGACGCGAAGCTGAATCATCCCCGCGGTCTCGCGTTCGACAACTCCGGCGATCTGTTCATCGCCGACACCGGCAACAACGTCGTCCGCCGCGTCGACGCGTCGAGCAGTGTGATTACGACCGTTGCCGGCAACGGCGTACCGGGATTCGCGGGTGACGGGGGTCCGGCCACCTCGGCCGAGTTGTTCATGCCGACGGGAGTTGCCGTACTCGAAGACAGAGCTCTATATATCGCCGACACGTCCAACCACCGCGTTCGTGAATACGATTTTCCCTCCGGCGAGATGTTCACGTCTGTCGGCGACGGCGTCGCACGATTCGGCGGCAATTCGTATGCCTTCCCCACCGGCATCGCTGCCGGATCGGGCTCGACGTTCTTCGTCGTCGATTCACAGAACCGATCCGTAGCCGAGACCGATCTCACCTCCGACGGCGCCCCGAAGGTCGAGGTCGCCCACATCGGCGATCCGAGCGATCCCGGCTACGCCGGCAACGGCACGCCGGGCGGCGACGCGGTCAACCAGCCGATGGCGGTTGTGTTCGACCAGAACGGCAACGCTTTCTTTTCCGACTCGGGCAACTCGCGCGTGCGGCGCGTGGATGCCGCGACCGAAGTCGTGACGACCGTTGTCGGCAATGGGATACCCGGATATGACGGCGACAGCGGCGACGCGCTCCACGCCCGGTTGAATTGTCCCGCCGGCCTGGCGTTCGGCGCGGCCGGCGATCTATTCGTTTCCGACACCTGCGCGAACGTCGTGCGTCATGTGTCGCCGGGTGCCGATGGCCTGATCACCGGCGCGTTGGATGAGATCATCACGACCTATGCCGGCACAGGCGTCCGGTATGGCACGACCGACGGCGAGGGCCGTCCAGCCACCTCCGCGCGCCTCAACGCGCCGGGGACGCTCGCGGTCCAGAACGGCACGCTGTTTGTGGGCGAGCCAAACGTCGCAACGATTGCCTCAATAGCGCCCGACGGCACGATCCAATACGGGTTGACCGACATCGAGGCCAACGCATTCGCTGTGGACGGCCAGGGTCATTTCATCCTCGCCGACTCGCGCGACCTCCAGTGCGATGGCCAAGGGGTTGCGTTCCTCGGCGGATCGAACACGTTGTGGGGCGGCGCGGCCGCAGACTCCAGCGGCCTTCTGTACCTGACAGCCAACGCATCCGCCCAGGCGGTCTATCGCTTCCAGGCGCATGGTGGTGGGTCGTTCTGTTCAGCGTCATCCAGCGGGACGGATCAGCTGGCGCTCGCGGGAACCGGAGCGATCGGCTATTCGGGCGACAAGGGGCCGGCTGTCAGCGCCACGCTGAACCAGCCCGCCGGTCTCGCCGTCGACGCGGGCAACAACGTCTGGATCGCCGACATGGGGAATAACGCCATCCGGCGAGTTCAGCAGCCCACGATCAACGTGACGGTGAGCCCTGCGAGCCTCGACTTCGGGACGCAGGGCGTCCAGACGACGTCGACGCCGCGGCCGGCGATAGCGACGTCCAGCGGAACATCACCAGCGACGTTCTCGGCGACGACGCTCGGGGGCGCCAATCCCGGCGACTTCGTCGTCGTCAGCGACGGCTGCGTCGGCGCAGTGATTGCCTCCGGGGCGAAGTGCCAGGTATCCGTTGCGTTCACACCGACGGCGTCAGGTTCGCGCTCCGCGGTCCTGCAGTTCAACGACAACGCCACCGGCTCGCCCCAGACGATCAACCTGACCGGCGGCGGCGCGACGCTCGACGTCTCTCCGTCGCCGATTGCGTTCGATCCGCAGACCCAATCGATCGCGTCTTCCGCGATCCAGGTGACGGTGACAAATCGGGGAATCTCGCCTGTCTCGGTTCTCTCGCTCTCGTTCACCGGCCAGAATCCCGCTGACTTTTCCGTTGCCGGCGACGCCTGTACGAACGTGTCCCTGAACGGAGGGGGATCGTGCACCTTCGGCGTGATCTTTACGCCGCAAGGCCTCGGTTCGCGGGCGGCCGCGCTGACCATCACGTCGTCGGCGAGCGACCTGATGCGCACGGTGAATGTGACCGGCACCGGAACGCCGCCGGTCGCGTCGACGGGAATCGCGCCGGCCCTCGTGGCCTTCGGACAGGCTGCGGTCGGGACCAAGAGCACGCCTGTGAGCATTACCGTCACCAGCACGGGCACTGCTTCGCTCATGATTACGAGCGCGGCGTTGACCGGAAATCAGAAGACGGATTTCATCCTCTCGAACGATTCGTGCAGCGGCGCGACGCTGACGCCGTCGCAGACGTGCACGGTGTCGGTGACGTTTGCTCCGGCCGACGTGTGCAACTCGACGGCCGCGGTGACCTTCATTGACAACGCGGCCGACAGTCCGCAGAACGCGTCGTTGACCGGCCGCGGGGTCACGCCGGGAGCGGGCTCGCCGTTCCACGCGGTGGTCTACTGCACGTCTCCAGCCGCAGAGCCGCAGGAGCTGGCCGCGGGACCCGACGGCAACGTCTGGTTCGACGAGCACGGATTCGATCTTCTCGCCGGCGGCGATTGCCCGGGCCAATGCGGGCGCAGGCGTCGTTACGGAAGACCCGACTGTCGTGCAGAACCAGTGGCGGCCGTCGTCGCTGTCGATCGCGTCGGATGGCTCGTACGCGTACATCGAGTCTCGGGGTGGCGGCTTCGACGAGTGGTACGACATCGTCAATCCGCAGGGAGTCAAGATCCAGCAGCCCACCGGTTTCCCTGGGCCCTCCGGCGTCGGACCCGACGACGGCTTCTGGCTGACGTGGCGGGTCACGTGCGCCGACGCTCTTCTCTTCCAGCATTTTGCGCCGAACGCAGGCACGGCGAGCGTCGAGCCCGATGCGGTATGGCTGTACTACAACGCGAACCGCAAAGCCTGCCTGGCACCGAGCTTCGTCGCCACGGGCCCCGACGGCCTCGCCTGGATCGGCACGTCGAACCAGGGCCCGGACGTCGGTACGAATGCGCCGAATGGATTCGTGCGCGTCACGCTGGACAACGTGATTTCGGACTTCACGCCGACCGATGCTCCGCCGGTGGCCGCGACGGTCGGGCCGGATGGCCACATGTGGGCGCTGGTGGCGAACCTCGGCGCTCAGGCTTGCAGCCTCGAGCAACTCACACCGGGCGTCCTGAGCACACCTGTGGCGATGGATCCATCGCTGCTCGTGCTCGGCTGCTTGTCGATCGTGGAGGGCCCGGATCATCGTCTGTGGATGACAGGAACGACGTTCAACGGGTCGGCATTCGTCCAGACAATCGCCGCCTACGATCCAGCGGCCGCTCATTGGTCTCTCTACCCGGCCTCTTCCATCAACTCGCCGAACGTGTTTCTGGCGGCGGGACCCGACGAAGGCATCTGGTTCGACGCCATCCCGAGCGCTGTCGCCCGCTTCGACATCGGCGGCGGTCCGTCCGCGGCGTACGTCGCGCCAACGACGATCGGCTTCCCATCAACAATCGTCGGGCTGCCGGCGGAGGGCCGATCGGTCATCGTGCGCAGCACCGGAACGGCGCCGCTCACGATCGCAAGCGTCGCGCTCGCGGGCGCCGATGCGGGCCACTTCCTGGTGCAGGATGACGGATGCTCGGGAGCCGTGCTTTCGCCAGGACAGACGTGCACCGTTGAGGTCACATCGCGGCCGACGAAGAGCGGCAGTCACGTCGCGCAGTTGGTCATCACGGACAACGACGCTTTCTCGCCTCAGAGCGTGCGGCTTGCGGAATTCACGCTGCCGCCGGGCCCGACGGTCACTCCTGGTTCGGCGGCGTTCCCGACCGCGACCGTTGGCACGCATGGCACGCTCGTGACGTTCACGCTGACCAACAACTACGACCGTTCGCTGTCAGTGGGATCCGTTTCGATCAGCGGCGCGAACTCTGGCGATTTCAGCATGCTCAACAACACCTGCCAGAACGGTGCGGTTGCGGCTAATGGAGGCACGTGCAGCGTCGACGTTCGCTTCGATCCGACAGCGGCCGGAAGTCGTCAGGCACTCCTCAGCTTCTCCGACGCGGCCACCCCGCCGACGCAGAGCGTGACGTTGACCGGCACCGGACAGGCCGCCGGAGGCGGCAATACAGGCGGTACCGGCTCGTCGTGCGCGTGCAATTCGACGGGCAACTTCGTCGATCCGACGATCGTGTATCCGGCGGTCAGCAATCCATTCGCGGCCAGCAGCACGTCACCGAGCGGCGCCTACAGGCTGGATATCCAGTCGATCTCCGGCAAACCGTCGGCGTTCGTGATCACGAAGAAGGACGCCACCACGCCGCTCGTCACGATTCCGGCGCCGAATCCGTCGAACACGGTCTGGCCGAACGCCGACCAGCACCCGTGGGGCTTCAGTCCCGATGACGACCGGTTCGCGCTGCACTACGCCACGTTCGGTACGAACGGTGCGACGACGACGGACTGGATCGACAACATTGCGTTATTCGATCTGAAGTCGCCGACGCCGAGCATCGCCGTGAAGACCCTTACGCTACCGGTTGCGCCGGATGGGTTTGCAACCGGCCCAGCGGGCTCGATGGCGTTCAGCCCGCACGGTGCGTACTTCCTGACGGCGCAGCTGCAGTCGACGTCGAGCGGCCAGTCGATCTCGTTGAACGTCTCGACGAGCGCCGGCGCGAGCGTGTATCAACACGTCTGGAGCCCGGCCTCGGCGCCCGCGGATCCCGAAGACGCAGCGGGCTCCTCGTTCTGGGGCTTCTCGCCCGACGAACAGACGTTCACGTACTACCTGCAGGAACCGGGCGACGAAAACTTCGTGGAGCTCATCGCCTTGCCGACAGGCGCAGGGTTTCGCGAACTCCACTACCAGAACGCGAAGGCCCTCAAGGTCCAGTTCTCGCCGTGCGGCGAGGTGATCGCCGTGGAGCTCACTGATATCACCGCAAGCGTCGATCAAGCCGAAGCCAATCCGGCCCACGTCACTCTGTACTCGGCGCGACCGGCGGACGCCGGAAACGGTGCAATTGTCGACAAAGGCGATCTGTTTACCAACGAGACCATCGTGGTCTCTGCTGGCCCTACCGAGTACAAGGTAGCGGTGGGGAATTCGAGCCCCGTTGATCTCGCGCCGAACACCAGTACAGGATCCTGTCCCGCGCCGACCACGAGTGGAGACGCGGGCGGTTCAGACGCGCCGTCCGCGGCGGTCGCGCCGAAGTTCAAGGAGACGTTCGACTCCAACACACCGCCGCCGCCGCGAACGGCGACATTGGGTCAACAGGTACTCGTATACGTTCGAGGCGACTGGCTCGCCGGATCCGACGTTCGCGTTCGTGACGAACACGTGCACGTTCCTTACGATTGATGCGACGAGCGGTGAAGTATCCGGAACGCCGGCGACGGCGTTCGCAAGCTGCACCTACTCCGTGACGGCGGTCAATGGCGCCGGCAACGCCGACGCCGGACCGTTCACGATCACGATGGCGGCGGCGCCGCCCGCCGGGGGCGGAGGAGGGGACGGGCCGTCCGCTGTGAACGACGATGCCGAGCCGGCGCCGGCCCTTTTCGCGGTACCGAGGCCGACGTCGAGGGAGACGACATCCGCGGCGCCTTCACAGCAGACCACGCTGGTGCTTCCTCACGGGCGGGGACAGATCGTGCTGAATGCCGACGTGACGCCTTCGGTGTCGACGTTTACCTACACGGAGAACGACCTGCCCGCCGGACCGATCGGGAGCCTGCTCTTCGCCGGTCTCGATTTCACGTTGACTGCGGTGGACAAGGCAAGCGGCGCGCCCGTGACGAACTTCGTCGAGCCGCCGATCGGGACAATCGTCGTTCATCAGTCCGATTTGCAGTCGGCCCGCATAGGCGATTCGACGACGGTCAGTGTGTACCGGTGGAGCGGCACCGCCTGGGTGAATCAGATGCCGTGCGCCGGCTGTGGCATCGACGTCGCGAACAGTGTACTGACGGTGAAACTGAGGCAGCCTGGCGAATACATTCTCGCGGCCGCGCAGCCACCGCAGACGCTGACACTCACCGCCCTGGTCGTGAGCGCAACGGCCGGCACACCGTTCTCGGGACCGGTTGCGAGCTTCGTGCCGCTCTATCCGTCCGATCTCGTGGGCTTCTACACGGCAACGGTGAGCTGGGGCGACGGGCAGACGTCGGACGGTCCGATCTCGTCCTCGGGTACGGGCACGTTCGTCGTCGCGGGCGCGCACACGTGGGTGGCCGCCGGCACCTACACGATCGGTGTCACGGTGCTGCGGGGTGCCACGAGCGCGACAAGGCAGACAAGGGCGGTGGTGAGCGGCGTCGGACAGCCTCCGACGTTCACCGCGGCGAATCCGCCGCTGACGGTGACGGCAGGCGCGGCGTACACGTATGGCTTCGCGGCGAGCGGCGTCCCGGCGCCGACGTTCGCGCTCGGCTCCGGCGCGCCGGCGTGGCTGACGATCGGCGCGACGACCGGCACGGTGTCGGGCACCTCGCCCGCGGGCATGACGTCGTTCGCCTATAGCGTCGTCGCGTCGAACGGCGTCGCACCAAACGCAACGGCGGGTCCGTTCACCGTTTCGGTCAGCCCCGCAACGAACAAGTCCGCCGATCTCAGTCTCACGTTGACGGCGGCCGCGCAGGTGACCAAGGGGTCGACGATCAGCTATTCGATTGTCGTGACCAACAACGGGCCGGCGACAGCCACGAACGTCGGGCTGTTGTTGCTCGCTAGTCCTGAACTGTCGATCGTGTCGGTTTCGCCGGCGCCGCAGCTCAATCTGGACGGGTTGTGGAGCTGGAAGCTGGCAAACCTCGCCTCCGGCCAGTCGGCAACGTTCACACTGCGCGCAAGAGCCACAAATACAGGCATCGTGGTGGCGGCGGCAGCCGTGGGATCGGACACTAAGGATCCGAAGCTCGTGAACAATGCCGCGGCCGCGGTGACAAAGGTGAAGTGAGGCCTCGGGCCGCGTCCAAGCGGTTTGCTGACCATCGCGCGGCTGATGGCGGAGTCTCAGAAGAACAAGCAGGAAGGCTGACTTCGGGTGAGTTTCGTTGCACGCCCTGACCGAAAAGCAAAGTCGCCGTCGTGTGGCGACGTCTCAATCGCATCACGATTTGCTGCCGATCACCCTGCCCCCGATCACGTAGCCCCATCGCACCGAGCCGAACGTGATCAGCGTCACCAGATACGAGAACACGTCTTGCACGCAGCGCGCATCCGTCAGCCCGGCGTCGCGCAACGTGGCGGCGTATTTCGAGATGTGCCGCACGTCGACAATGAGCACGCGGCCGCCAGGCGCTAACACGCGCGCGATTTCGCGCAGAGCGGTCTGCCGCTCGCCCGCGTTGTAAATGTTGTGCAGGGCGTTGCTCGAGAGCACCACGTCGAAGCTGGCGTCAGGGAAGGGAAGTTTTCGCGCATCGCCGGTGTGCACGTCGACTTTATCGGCGACGCCTTCGATCGTCGCGTTGCTCAACGTGCCCGCTGCATTGTTGCCGCTGAGATCTTCCTGCTGCCATTTGTCGATGCCGACGGCGCGGCCGGTGGAGAGCCGTTTGGCCGCGCCGATGAGAAACAATCCCAGGCCGCACCCCACATCCAGCACGCGCTCGTGTCCGCTCCAGTTGATCTTGTCGAGATATATGTCCCGCTCGCGTATCTTCCCGATCTTGCTGTCGTAAATCATCCACAACGCCATCGCGCCGCAGCTCAGCCCGGCCATCATCAACGGCCGGGCGATCACCGCGATGGCATCCTGCCGGGACCACATGCCGAGCACCCGCATGATCAGCGAGAGGATCCCCAGCGCCCCGACGATGAGCATGTTGCGCACCGCCACCGGGGCATCCAGGCCGTAATTGGGAGTCCGATTCTCTTTCATCCTTTGCCGCTCTATCGAGAAAGCTCACGTGCCCCCGCTTGACTGTTTTCTGAATGAGGCACAGAAAGCCGGGCCAGTATACCGGCCTCCGACGAACCGCCGCCAAGCACACCCCAAGCGGCTGCCGCTCCCATGGGCGTGATCGTTCCAACACCGTCTGCTGGGAAGTGATCCTGAACTGATCCCGTCGCCTGCGGTCTTGTGCGGTTGTTTGGGATGACTGCGGCGCAGCTAGATCGGGGCTAAGGCGCTGAAACAGAATGAGTTCACGCGATTTTTCGAACGAATACGAAGGCTTCCGAAAATGCGCTCAAAACGACTCTTCATGGGCAACTAGTGCGGTCCACTGAGGGATCAGGTGGACGCTCGCCTCTACGGGTGACGACCGGCCAGCACATCCGCGGTCCGCTTCGTGCCGGCGGGCTGGCGTACGTCGAGTCCGCCCGCAGATGGCACGACGCACGGACTATGTGGCGGCTCTCTATTTGACATCCAAATAGACATCGGTGTATTTAGTGGGCGTGCCCGGTAAAGAGCCCGCTAAGGCCGACATCCTGCAGGGGACGCTCGACATCATGATCTTGCAGACCCTCGCCACCCTCGGGCCGTCGCACGGGTACGCCATCGCGGCGCGGCTCGAGCAGGTGTCGGGGGGGCGCGTGCAACTGAACATGGGCACGCTCTATCCCGGACTGATGCGCCTCGAACAGCGCCGCTTCGTCAGTGGCACGTGGGGCATCACCGACAACAACCGCCGCGCCCGGTTCTACGCGATGACCGCTGCCGGCCGCAGGCAGTTGGCCGTTGAAAAACAGGAATGGCACCGGACGGTGACGATCATGCAGGCATTGCTCGGCGAGCCGACGTGATGTCGGCCATCCGCGCGTGGCTGCAGCGACTGTGGGGCACGTTCCGCAAGGCCTCGCCCGACTCCGAGATGGAAGCCGAGCTCAGGCTCCACGTGGAGATGGCGGCTGACGAGTGGCAGCGACGTGGCCTGCCGCGCGCGGCCGCGCTGCGCCAGGCGCGGCTGCAGGCGGGCGGTGTCGCGCAGGCGATGGAGCAACGACGCGATCAGCGTGGTCTGCCGTGGCTCACGGACGTCATCCAGGATCTCCGGTTCGGCGCACGCACCATGCGGCGCAGCCCGATGTTCAGCACGGTCGCGGTCCTGACGCTGACGCTGGCCATCGGCGCCAATACCGCCATCTTCAGCCTCGTCGATCCGCTGCTGTTTCGCGACCTGCCCGTACGCGATCCGGCCAGCCTGGTGCAGTTTTCGTTTCAGTATCCGCGTGATCCGCCGCTGAACATGTTCGGTCTCGCCACGTACGAGTCGTATCGCGACGGCAACCACGTGTTCTCGGATCTGTTCGGACTCACGCCGCTGACGACGCGGTCGCGTACCGGTGAGGATCCGATCGCCGCCGAGGTGGTCACCGGCAACTTCTTCCGGGCGCTCGGGGTGCCGCCGGTGCTGGGGCGCACGCTGGAGACTTCTGACGACGGGCCGGGCACGGCTCCGGTCGCGGTCGTCAGCTGGCACTACTGGCGGAACCGCTGCAACGGCAACGTGCACGTGCTCGGCTCTACCCTGGACATCGAAGACGCCCGCATGCCGGCGCCGATGCACGTTACGGTCGTGGGCGTCGCCGAACCGGGATTTTCCGGCATCATGGCCGGCGACCGGCCGGACGTCTGGATGTCGCTCTCCGCCATTCCGGACGCGGTGCGGTCCAAGGCCAGCCTCTCACTCGTCGCGCGGCTCAAGCCAGGGGCGTCGATCGAGCAGGCGCGCGCCGAGATGCGGGTACTGGATCGCGTCCGCATCGACGCCCTCGCAAAGGGAGATCCGCAGTGGCGCAAAGCGGTGTTGGACGTCGCGTCGGCGCGCACGGGACTGGACACACCGCTGCAGCAGCAGTTCGGCGGAGCGCTGCTGCTGCTGATGACGATGGTCGGCGGCGTGCTGCTGCTGGCGTGCGTCAACATTGGCACCCTCCTGCTCGCGCGCGGTGCCGCGCGGGAACACGAGATGGCCGTACGCGTCTCGCTCGGCGCCGGTCGCTTCCGTGTCGTCCGGCAGGTGCTGACCGAATCGTGGCTCCTCGCCGCGATGGGCGGCGTCCTGGGGATCCTCGGCGCGCGAGTCGCCGCCACGATGCTGATGCGCATCATGATCTCGGGGACGCGGTCGATTGGACCCGCGCCGCATCTGGACGTGGCACTCGATGCGCGGGTACTCGACGTTCACGGTCGCCGTCACCGTGCTGGCGGCGCTCCTCTTCGGGCTCATGCCGGCGATCGCGGCGTTCGTGTCCGCCCCTGCGCCGACGCTGCGGCAGAGCGGTGCAGCGCCGGCGCGATCGCGGCGAAGCTTCGGCAACGGACTGGTGGTGGCGCAGGTGGCGATCTCCCTGGCGCTCCTCAGCGTGTCGCAGCTGTCCCTGACGCATCTGCGCCACCTGCGTGATCGAAGCCTGGGGTTCGATCGCGACGGCGTGCTGCTAGTATCGGTCAACACGTCGCGCGCACAGAGCCGTGCGCAGCTGGCGACGCTCTACTACGACGTCGTTCCGCGCCTCCAGGCGATTGGCGGCGTGCGCGCCGCGGCGGCGAGCGCGACGACACCGATCGCCCCCGGGGCGGCCAGCCGCTTCCTCCACGCGGAAGGATTCGACGAGCCTGCACAGGAGCGAAGCCGGGTGTCGCTGAATTGGGTGTCGCCGAACTATTTCGCGACCTTCGACACGCCGCTTCTGGAAGGACGGGACTTCCGCGACGCGGATGCCGCGGAGCCCCGCCGTATCATCGTCAACCAGACGCTGGCGCGGCGATACTTTGCCGGCCGCGATCCCATGGGTCGGCACGTCTGGCTCGAGCATGAACACGACCCCTACGAGATCGTGGGCGTCGCCGGCGATGCGAAGTACCAGGACATCCGGCTGGTGCCCCCGCCCACCGTCTATGTGTTCGCGCCGATGTCGAGAGGATCGACCACGCTGTCGCTGCGGACGGACGTCAATCCGACCGCCGTGGCCCCTGACGTGCGACGCATCGTCACCGAGGTGCTCGGCCCGGATGCCGTGCAACGGGTGACGACGCTGGCTGAGCAGGTCGATGCCGCCGTCGTCCCCGAGCGGTTGATGGCGCTTTTGGGGGGATTCTTCGGCGCGGCGGGCGCGCTGCTAGCGGCGATCGGGCTCTACGGACTGCTCGCCTACACCGTCGCCCGGCGCACGAAGGAGATCGGGATTCGCATGGCGCTCGGCGCGACGCGCGCGGACGTCACACGGATGGTGGTGCGGAGCGCGCTGACGCTCGTCGCCGCGGGATGCGTGGTCGGGGCGCCGGTCGCGTTCTGGGGCACCCGCTTGGCCGCGAGAGCGATCGAAGACCTGTCTGGCGGCGGCGTGTCGCCGCTTGCCGCGGCCGTGGTCGTGATGCTCGCGGTCGCAACGCTCGCGGCGTTCATGCCGACGCGTCGCGCGACGCGTGTCGAACCCGTGGTCGCGCTCCGGTCGGAATAACCGGAGCCACAATGACAACTTACGGCGGGATCACAAACTGCGCTTGATCCGTTTCCGTGGCCGGTTTAGTTACGCTGCCTGAATCATCTTGCGTTCGAACGCCGCTGGGCTCATCCGGCCGGCTAACGAGTGGCAACGCCGCTTGTTATAGAACACTTCAATGTAGTCCCGTTTATGTGGTCGACCACATAAGTAGGAGCCGAGAATGGCCGGATTTTGTCGAAATGAATAGTCAGATCGCTCGAGAGTTGTTGACTTCAGGCCGTAGGCTTTTGTGAGGACGTGCGTCAGCTCGATGACGCCGGCGCCGCGGACGGCGATCCGTCGGATGCCGGCGCCGCGGCGTCAGGTGTCTCGAGGCGTTTTCGCGAAGACTTGGTGGAGCCGAGCAGCAGAACCAGGAGACCGATCGCGGCGCCTGCGCCAGCGCCGATTCCGACGTACTGGCGCCAATCCGGGGCGATCGGTCGCTCTGGCAAACGCGCCGGATCGAGCAGCTTGAACTGCTGGCCGATCTGGCGACGCTCGAGATTGGCGGTGAGGCGCGACTCCTCGATCTTCGTGAGCAGATCCTTGAACGTCGTTTGCTGCACCTCGTACTCGATCGCCAACGTTTCCGCCTCCGGCAGTCCCTTCTCCCTCGCTGCGCGCACCTGCGTGTTCTTTTCCAGGAGTCGCCTGCGAGCGTCTTCCATTTGAGCCTCCAGAAACTGATTGGTGCCCTCCGCCAGCACTTCTCTGTCGCGCAGATTCTCTTCGATGAAGAGCGATGCCAGGCGGTCGGTCACCTTCATGACCGTGCGCGGATCGGTGCCGATGAACCCGAGGGCGAACGCGCCACCATCCTCAACGTTCACCTCGATGTTCTTCCGCATCCTGTCAACGATATCTTCCATGACGCCCGTGCGGCGTTCCTCTGTGTACAAGTCGAAATCTTGAATGACGCGCTCGAGCCGCGTCCTGCTGAGAATTTGTTGCGAGATGGATTGCAACCTATCCCTCAGGTTCGTGGTGACTGACGATCGCACGTACGATTCGGGAACGCGCTGCGGCACAACGAGGATACGGGCATCAGATCGATACAGCGGCTTCGTGCGCGCCGCCATACCGGCGCCGATCACCGGACCGAGAGTCGCTGGGATGAGAATCCACGCGATCCAACCAATCCGGCGGGTTGCGGGGGGGCGAGGGTCTGATTGATGGAATTCGTTGTTCATGACTGTGCCAGCATCTTCTCCGGCCGTTTGACCGGTCCATAGCGTCCAGCCAGCATCATCGCGACGCCGAGGCAGAACCCGACGACCGCGCCCAGGAGCGTCAGACGGGTGCGATCGGGACTGATGGGCACTTCCGGCAGGCGCGCCCAGTCGAGCAGCTTGAACTGCTCGCCGATCTGCCGGCGTTCCATGGCTGCCAAAAGGATCGCCTGGTCCTTCTTCATCAACAGGCCGCGATACGTCGTTTTCAGGCTCTCGTGTTCCACTGCCCGCACATCCGCTTCTGAAGGGTTCGCCGGTGACGGCGACGTGAGACCGGTCCGTTTCAAGAGTCTGGACCGGACGTCTTCGATCTGTGCATCGAGGAATCCGGTCGCGGAGTCGTTGATGGCTTCCCGGTCCCGGAGGTTCGTCTCGATGAAGAGTCTGGTCAGGTGCTCCGTCACCTTCAACGCCACTTGCGGGTCAGGCGAGACGTACGCGAGCTCGAACGACTGACTGTCCGCGTGGACGTCGACACTGATGCCTTGTCGCATCCGTTCGATCGCGGCATCTCCAATGCGCGGTCCATTCGGTGCCGGCAGGTCCCTGCCGTTCGTGACGGTGTAGCGTTTGCTCGTCGGAAGACCGCGGTCCGATCGGTAGAGATCGAGTTGGAGAATGATGTCTTCCAGGCGCTGGCGACTCAACACCAGCTGGCTGATTTCGCGCAAACGCTCGTCGAACGTGCTGCGGACAGCTGGCTCCACGAACCGTGCAGGCACTCGAGGCGGCACAACGAGTACAAGGGTGTGGGATTGGTAGAGCGGCGGGATGAGGAACGACGCCGCGTAGGCGAGGGCCGCCGCGACGGCGGTCGTGAACACCACGACCGATGGCCAGCCGCCAAACGTCGCGACCGTGACTGGCGATCGAGCGGGCGCGGCAAACAGGCTCTCTTCCTCGATCGCGAACGAGTGCCGCCGGGTCAGCGTCAGCGCGATGGCGAACGCGAGCTGCGACGGTCGGCCTGGCAACGCCTCAAGTTCCGCAAGCCATTCTTCGCGCAGCCGCGCCGACAGCATGTACGGCAGACGACGCGCGCTCGATCGCACCAGCGACTCGGAAACGCGAGGCGCGAACGCGAGCAGGCCGCCGACGAGAGCGGCCAGGAAAATGCCAACGCTGATCAGTTCATTCATCGCCCGGGCCTGGTGGTCGCCACATCAAGCGCTCTTGAACGCGGCGTTGGTGATCGATGGCGACAACTCGGCGAGGGCTTCATGAGCGACCTGCGCGCCGGCCTGCGTCATGCGATAGAAGCGGCGTCGTGGCCGGCCGAGCGATTGGGGGGTTTCTTCCTCCCAACGGCTCTCCAGCAGACCCGCCTTCTCAAAGCGCAACAGGATGGGGTACAGCGTGCCCGAAGAGACACGCGCCAGGCGCATCAACTCCGATCCCGCCATCTCCGCGCGCACGTCCTCGTTGAGGGCGTCCAGAAAGGCGCGCAGGACTCGCAGACCCTGATGAGAAAGCCGGATGTTCGGCGGCATGATTGCAACTCTATAAAGGGTCAGACTCCGTGTCAAACATGCACTTCCGCCCTTGAACCTCACTGATACGGAGTCCCGTGGCGTAGAGCAGCAGCAGAAGAGTGCGGACCTCAACACGATCCGCGTATGGCTGGGGTCACGTTTCGATCGACACGACCAATGTGTACGCCGAAGTGGATCTGGAGACGAAGGCGCAGATGCTGGCCGCCTGCGGGTCGTTCACAGCCGGCAAGGCGCCGAGGCGCCGCTGGCGGGACGACCCATTCCTGATGCAGTTCCTCAGCAGCCTGTAAGGTCTGCAGGTTATGTTGCGGAGCGGACCGTGAGCCTTACGTCAGTTCTGTCAAAGAAGTCGGGAACTCGCGCGACGCTGGAACGTTGTGACAGCGCGCACGTTAGGAGGTGACGGTGGTAAACGGCAGAGCCCACACAGCGAAAATGGCCGTGCTCTGCGGGTCCCGCTCTCGAACAGGCGACACTTCTGCTCGCGACTTGGAATCTAAGGTCGCGGGATGTTGGTTCCCATTCTTCTGAGACCGCGAGCGGGTTGTATGGTCTTCTCGGCGGTCAGATCTCGGGTTGCCAGACTGTTGCTTGGAGCCTGCTTGATAGCCATCTGCGCATTGCCGTCACCGCCCTGGCGAGTCTGTCGAGTGCGTCTGTCATGAGCGTCTTGAGGTGGTCGGCGGTCATGATGTGCCCTCCATTCGGTCGGGCTGTCCGGGGTTCCTTCACAACTGAGGAACCCGGCAGCCCATTTGGAGGACATCTCGCGAGGCCCGGCCGAATGCCGTGGCGGGGGGTTCACCGGGCGTGCCAGCGATTTGATGCTGGCGCGACGCGAAGCGGCCGGTGAGCGCCGCGGCGTGATCTGACCGGGGGCCGAGCCATACACGCTGACCCGTCTCGAACGGAGCACACGCACCCTTCTGACCCGACGGTCACGACGGCGGGTCGCGCTCGACGCGTCGATGTGGTCGCAGATGGTAGAATGTAGCCTCATTGATCTGGAGGGGACGTCATGGCCGAGCGCCGCATCGGAATACGGGAATTGAAGTCCAAGCTGAGCGAGTGTATCCGCGAGGTCAGAGGCGGTGGGACGATCGTGGTGACGGAGCACGGTCGCCCGGTGGCACGGATGATCGCGGATGCCAGCTCATTGGCTGAGCGACTTGAAGTGCTCGCCCACGCGGGTGGCATTCTGTGGAGTGGCCGGCGACTGAAGCGCACGACGCCGGTCGCGCGGGTGCGCGGCAGCCGGACGACGGTGGCGGATCTGATCAGTGAGAATCGCGAGTGATTCTGTATTTGGACGCGAGCGCACTCGTCAAGCGCTACGTGACGGAGCGCGGCTCGCGAGAGACCGCCGACGTCTGTGCCAAGGCCGAGATCGTGGCGACGTCATTGGTCAGTCGGGCCGAGGTGGCCGCCGCCTTCGCGAAGGCCGTCCGGGTGGGGATCGTCGAACCGGACAAGGGGCGGAAGGCGCAGCGCGCGTTCGTGAGTCAATGGCCCGACTTCGCCAAGGTGCCGGTGACGGAGGCGCTCGTGGCCCGGGCGGAAGCCCTCGCCTGGGACGCCGCGTTGCGCGGGTATGACGCGGTGCAACTCGCGTCAGCCTTGACCTGGCAGGAGTCGGTCGGCGCAGAAATCACGCTGGCGACATTCGACCGCCAGCTCTGGGACGCCGGAAAACAAGTGGGGATGCACGTCTGGCCGGAGACGCTGAAGGACTAGCGCCTCACCGCCTCCCCTTCGATCGCGGCCGCGACATCGGATGGCAGATCTCCGCTCGCCGCAGCGCGTGGCTAATTCGTGAGACTTCCAGCTGTCGCGCGGCGATCTGACCCGCGGGCTCTCCGCGCCGCTGTGCGGTCCCGAGCGCCCGCTCGTGACTGGCGAGCATGCGACGAAAGACCGGCGCGGCACTCTGTTTCGGCTGCGCGTGCGTGCAGCCCAGGCAGACCAGCGCGCGCAACCGGCCGCGAATCGTCTGGATGCCGATCGGACTCGGATGTTTGGCGGCTTGAAGCAGGTACGGAGCGCGCGGCCGTGGAACACGCTCGTGAGGGTCCCAATGATCGCAGGATGGCACCGCCTCGGTCCCATAGAAGCGCTTGACGTGTCGAATGATCTCGGCGGCCGCCGAACACCGTGGAAGACTCAGCGGACGTGTCAGCGATTTGTGCTGGCGCGATGCGAAGCACCGTGAGAGCCACGGTGGCCTCGTGTCCTATATCCGACGCGCGACGCGCAGGTCTCCGAGCGGGGCAAGATCGTCGAGCGTGACGGCCGGCGCGCGCTCGATCTCCTGAACGGGTCGACGATGGAACTGGCGGAGAACCCCGCCGGCGATCATTTGCCCCTGAACCAGATCGTCGAGATTGCGGCCACCTCGCGCGCCGACGCCAAGACGGCTGAGAAGCTGACCGTGAAGCATGACTAGGCCAAGTGCCGCGGTCGGGCCTTGCGGACTCTTTCGATTGACGGAGTCCGTCCAAGGGCTTCGAGCAGGTGGGCGGGGTGGCCTGGCGGCGTAGACGCCAGGGTTCGGTCCCAGGTCGTCATCAACACTCGCAGTTCGTCGCGCAGCGTCAACAGCTCCCCGATGCGCCGCTCCAGCGCCTCAAGACGTTGGCCCACAACGTCGCGAACGTGGCGACACGGCGCCCCACCTCGATCTCGAACCGCCAGCACCCGCTTGAGATCGTCAAGCGAGAAGCCAATCACCAGGGCACGTTGGATGAGCAGCACTCGTTGGACGATCGCCGGGGAGTATCGCCGGTAGCCGGCCGCGGTCCTGGCGACCTTCGGAAGCAACCCCGTCCGCTCGTAATGACGCAGCGTGTCCGTGCTCACGCCGGTCGCGCGCGCGACCTCCCGCGGTCCCATCGCGGTTGGCATCATCTCGTTCTGATGGTCGCGGGATCACCTGTCTTGTGATCGGCGATCTGGAACCTCAGGAAGGCGTGAACGGCTGAGAGTGCCCCTGAGTCGGTGGTGACGATATCCACCCGACCGCCGTTCGGCGCCTCGACGTACCGGTATCGGATGACGTCCTGCTTGGCGGTCATGACGGTCGTGCCTGGAACATTCGTCGTGTCGTGCACCAGCATCGGGGCGTCGAAACTGCCCGCACTGAACATCATCGCGATGTGCGGGAGGTGCGACCGTATCGCCTCCAGGCTCTTGGTGTCAGACGGGTCCTTGACGCTGACCTCGATCGCGCCTCCGTCGGTAAACAGCAAAAAGTGATGGGCCGTTCGCTCTTGGTCGAACCCCATGACTGTCGCGCCACGCTGATGCATCGACGCGTGCGGATCCTGACGCGCGTTCAGCGCAAGGGACCAAGACGACACCATCGCGAGGACGCAGAGAACAGGCACCAAGCGCATAACCAACCTCCTTGAGCCTACCCTACGGCCTGGAACGGTTCCAGGGTCAAGCCCTCGATCCGCCGGCGTGAAGGTGCGAGCCGTATTGCGGCATCTTCCGTCCGGCTAAGGTTGCGTGGCCACCGCCGCCGCCAGGACTGCGACGATGATCACGAACGGCGCCACGCACGCCGCCGCCCATAACCGCCGACCGCGGCGAAGCAGCACCGCGGCCACGCCCAGCGCCAGCAAGAGCGCGGGTGAGAACCAGACTCCGCCCGGTGCACCGACTGAGTACACGAGGAACGGGATCGCCGAGACCAGACCGACGAAGCCGAGCGACGTGCGTTCTCGGGTAAAGGCCACGCCGAAGAGCACGAGCGTCAGCAGGATCGTCGGCCACCCGAAGAGGATCTGCGGCCATCCCATTTCGCCCCCTTGGGACCATTCGAGTCTCAGCTATGCCCCGCCGCTTTCACGGCCGGCTACGATCTTGAAGAAATCTTCTTGGTGGTCGCGAAAGCCGTCCAACCACGGACACGAACTTACGTTGTACTGGCGCTTCTCGTATTCAACTCGACAGCCGCCTTCAGCCGCGATCTTCACCATCAGGAAGTGCTCTCCCTTCTTGATGGTGAATGAGTTGCCGCGACCGAGGTAGAGCACACCGCGGGTTTGCCCCCCGGTTTCGACAGGCCGCGCCGAGACGTCCAGCACGGCTTCAATCGTGACGGGAAGGCGCCACCTGGTCTGGCCGACCATCGCGACCGTGGCGATCAGGGGCAAGGCGATGCTGATCAGGCCGATCGATTTGGTCCAGCTCATGCGCGTGTCGCCGTCATGACCTATCTCGGCATGGACAGTGTCATCTATGTGGACGACGTGGATGCGCCCACCGGCGGACGTGTCGTCCGGACGTCGCGCATGCCATTACAGATGCCGCGTTCGGCGGGCCAGATCGGCTGCCGGCTCGGGTGTCGGCCGACTCGTGCGACGCCAACTTCGGGGTGTGTCTGAATGAGCTCGACAGTGTGGCTCACCGCTTCGAGGAATCGGCCGCCCAGGCCTGGCCGCCGCTCTCGTACCAGCGAACGGCTTCAGTCAATTCGTCGGACGCGGGCTCACTGAATTGGAGCCGCTTCACCGGCCGAGGATATCTTTCTCAATCCGGCGCTTCAGGTCGGACCAGGGTTCCAGTCGAATGGTTCCCTGCTCAATGGCGTCAATTCGCCGCTCAATTTCTCGGTCCCACGCAGCCTCCGCATCGGGGTCAGCTGGGCCGTCCAAGCTGGCCAACAGCTCAGCTGCCAGTTCAGCTCGAGTCGCCGGCTCCAAGCGCAATGCATCGGCAAAGATCGACCGGGTGAGTTTCGCCATGGTCCGATCTTACGCTCCGATTCGCCCAGCTAACAAGCGGCTGGGTCAGCTACCGTCGAGCGCACGTGCCCGACGAGCAGGTCCGCTCTACCGATCGAAGGATCGCCGGACGCTACGCCGACTTGGCGGGCCCGTTTCAGTCCCCCTCGCCGAGTCCAACCACGAAGATTCGCGCAATCATCGGCGTCGGCCGTGTGCGCGTATTCGTGCACCAGCGTGGTGAACTCCGTCGCGGGTGAGAGGCCGTTGAGGAGCCGGATGCATCCGCCGCTCGAGGTACCGAGCGCCCCGTCGAGGTCGTCGACCGATTTCACGGTAATGCCGCGCTCCAGAATCGCGGACTTCAACGCGGCCGTGTTGGCACCGGGATCGGCTTGACGCTTCGCCAGGCTCGGGCAACGCCTGGCCGTCGGTATGCGCGACATCTTATCTCGGGATTGCAATCCGGCCAGGCCGCGTAACACGGAATCCGCGGCGGCGCCGATTCTGGCCGTGCACCGTCCGCTGCATGGTCACGGTTGGGCGGCCACGCGTCCGCACCGCTCGGTACGGCACTCAAGGGCCTCGGAATCGAGGGGCGGCCGGTCGTGGCGTAGATCGCGTCGAACCGTGGCGAGAGGCGACGCAGGGCGTCATCCGTCATCGCGCGGATCGTCCGCAGCGGATGATCGGCTGGTACGCGTTGCTCCGGCGACAGGTAACTAAACGGGTGGCCGCTCTGCTCGTCGTCCTCGCATGGGTTCATTACTTCACCCGATCGCTATAATCGCCGCTGACAGCTGATGGGTCCACTCACCACGTCGGAGTTGACGCGACGTGAAATGCTCGCCGCGGTCGGCGCGCTCGTCGTTGCCGGCCGGGCCGGCCGGGCCGGCCGGGCCGGCCGGGCCGGCCACGTCGGCCTCGCGGCACCGGCGATGCCGTCGCCGTTCTCGCTGCACGACGTGCGGCTCCTCGACGGTCCGTTCCTCTACGCACGGAACCGCGACCTCGCCTACCTGATCGCCCTGCAGCCCGATCGCCTGCTGCACAACTTCCGCGTCAACGCCGGCCTCGACCCGAAGGCACCGGTATATGGCGGCTGGGAGTCGGAAGAGCCGTGGGTGAACATCCGCTGCCACGGCCACACGCTCGGACACTACCTGACCGCGGCGTCGCTCATGTATGCGTCAACCGGCGACGCGCGCCTGAAGGAGCGCGTCGACTACATCGTCGCCGAGCTGCAGGCCTGTCAGGCCGCGTCGCGCGGCGGCCTCGTCTGCGCGTTCCCCGATGGCGCGGCGCAGCTCCAGAACGCCGCGGCGGGACGCCCGGTGGTCGGCGTGCCGTGGTACACGATGCACAAGGTACTCGCCGGCATCCGTGATGCCCATCTGCATGCCGGCTGCGCGCCGGCGCTCGACGTCCTGCGGAAGCTCGCGGCCTGGACGGCGGAGGCGACGGCACCGATGACCGACGAGCAGCTTCAGCGCATGCTGCGCATCGAACACGGCGGCATGAACGAGGTGCTCGCCGACGTCGCCGCGCTCACCGGCGATTCGTCGTATCTCGCGCTGGCGCGCCGCTTCAGCCACGAGACGCTGCTCGACCCACTTGCCGACGCGCGCGATCCGCTCGACGGACTGCACGCCAACACCCAGATCCCGAAAGTGATCGGGTTCCAGCGGATCGCGGCCCTGACGGGCGATGATCGATACCAGCGGGCGGCGCGCTTCTTCTGGCGGACCGTGGTCGAGCGGCGGTCCTTCGTCACCGGGGGACATGGCGACAACGAGCACTTCTTCCCGCCCGCCGACTTCGCCCGACATCTCGGCTCGGCAAAGACGATGGAGACGTGCTGCACGCACAACATGCTGCGGCTGACACGCGCGCTGTGGCTTGCCGACCCGTCGCCTGCATATTTCGACTACTACGAGCGCGCGCTCTTCAACGGCATCCTCGCGTCGCAGGATCCAGAGAGCGGCATGATGACCTACTTCCAGGCCACGCGTCCGGGCTACGCGCGGCTCTTCCACACCGCGGAACGATCGTTCTGGTGCTGCACCGGCACCGGCATGGAGAACCACGCCAAATACGGCGACGCGATCTACTTCCATGACGCCGAGGCGCTGTGGGTAAATCTGTTCATCCCGTCTGTCGTGACATGGAAGGAGCGGGGCCTCACGCTGCGCCAGACGACCGCATTTCCTGAGGGCCCAGAAACGACGCTCGCGATCTCGGTGCAGCGTCCGATCCGCGCGAGGCTCCACGTGCGACAGCCCGCCTGGTGCCGCGACATGACGATTCGCGTGAACGGCCGCCGCTCGAAGGCGCGCGCCGCGGCACCTGGGTACATCACCCTCGATCGCGAATGGCGTACCGGCGATCGCGTCGAGGTGACGGTGCCGATGTCGCTGCGCGCCGAGCTCTTGCCGGGCACGACCGACCTCGTTGCATTCGTCTACGGCCCGATCGTGCTCGCCGGGCGGCTGGGCCGCGACGGCCTCGCGCCGGGCGCCCAGATCATCGTCAACGAGCGCGAGTCCGGGAACATGCTGAAGGCCGACGTCGATGTCCCGGTCCTCGCCGGTGAGGTGGCGACACTGACGGAGCGAATCCGCCAGGATCCGCGCGCACCGCTCACATTTCACACCGTCGATCTCGGGCGGCCGCACGACGTCGAGCTCGCGCCATATTTTCAGCTCGCGCACGAGCGCTACAACCTCTATTGGAAGGTGCAGTGACGGGCGTGCTTCGTCCGCTTTCTGCGGAAGACGCGTTCAGATCGGCTTCGGAGGAAGAACTCGCCCGCCTGCTCGATGGATTGAACGAGATCCTGGGGTAGCCCCGCCTACCGGCGTCCGGGAGCGCGTAGGCGACCCAGCCTATGGGGCCGACGGGCGCCGCGGTCGGAGCGTTGCCACGACCGGGTCCGCTCGCGGTGCTCGCCGCGGCGACGAGCAGATACTGCGTTCCGCCCATCACGTACATCACCGGCGAGCCCGTGAAGTAGCCGCCGAACCGCGAGGACCACACTTCCTTCCCCGTCTCGCTGTCCCACGCGCGGATGTGATTGTCGAGCCCCGCGCCAAACACGAGTCCTGACGCGGTGAGGATGATGGCGTTGTTGGTCGCCGGCGCCCCGGTGCCGGTGATGCCGCGCGCGGCGAGCGCGGGATCGTCTCCAAATGGGATGCGTCACTTGATCGCCGGCTTGTTCAGGTCGGCCCTCACGATCGTCGTGAACGGCGGCCTGATGCCGTTGCCGACGGTGTGGTACTCGTTGATCGTGTAGCGCGTGTAGTTGGGCGTGCCCTCTGGATAGGGCGCGGCGCCACGGCCGCGCCCGCCGGATGTGTCGGGGCGGACCCACGCCGACCCCGACCCCGCAATCAGTTCGGCCGGCGCACCTGATCCCACGAGGCCTGCTCCGCCCGCCGAACCCTCCGCGTCCGCGGCCGCCCGCGGGCAAGGCCAGGAAGCCCGCCAAGCTGTCGACATCCGCGGTGCTGAGATGCGGGAACGGCGGCATGCGGTTCGTGCCCGCGGCGAGGACCGCGCGAATCGCGGCGGCGTCGAAGCGAGGCGCACCGGCGCCGATGTTGTGTGCCGCGTCGGCGCCCGGATGCACGAGCGGCACACCGGTATCGGTGCCCTGGCGGTTGACGCCGTGGCACATCTGGCAGTTCAGCTGATAGAGGATTTGTCCCGGCGGCACAGGAGGCCCACCCGCGCCACGCTCTTCGCCAGGACGCACCAGCCGGACGATGCCCGGGTTGTCGTGCGCGACGACGTAGACCGCGCCCGTGTCAGGCTCCGCCGCGGCGACGCCGAACAGCGTGCCGCCGTTGCTCGCGGGAGCGCTCACCGTGTCCTTCGTGGTGAGCGGCGTGAAGAGACCTATGTTCCTGGCCGCGAGCAACCGCGCCTTCAATGCCACGGCTTCAGGCGCAGGGAGATCCGGATTGATATCGAAGATCTCGCCGGGCGTGTTCGACTGGATGTTGCCGATGCTGTCGGGATCGCGGCCGTCGATGCCGTCGCGCAGATCGACGACGCCGTTGACGCCGAACGGTTCCCGCCGACGTACTGCCACGCGTCCTTCGGCCAGGTGTCGTAGCCGAACTCGCCGGGTCGCGGGACCGTGTGGAACGTCCACTCGAGTTTACCGGTGAGCACGTCGTAGGCGCGGATGTCGCCGGGCGGCGACATGTAGCCCTCGCCTGTAGCGCTGCCGAGGATCAGCAGATTCTCGCCTTACGTGACAGGACGGCCGAAGTATAAGAGCGATTTCACAAACGACGCGGCGAGCGCCGCAAGCGAGCCAGACGAACGGAGCGAGCCAGCGCGATTCGCGGAAGTGTATCGACCAGCCCGGCCACTGCCGCGGCGCCTTTGACGTATCATCCGTCACGTTGCCGCTTCCTGAAGGAGCCCCCATGAACCGACGCGAATTCCTCCTGGCGAGCGCGCCCCTCGCGCTGGCCCCGGCTCTGTTCAGCCGCCGCGGCCTTGCGCAGACGGTCAGCCCGCAGGCACCGAGTGCCGCTCCGCCGGCGCTGCCCGCGGCGGGCGCGGACGGTTGGGTTTCGTTAATCAACGGCCGCGATTTTGCCGGCTGGTACAGCGTGCTCCAGAGGTCGGGCAAAGGGGTCGCCGAGGAGAAGGGCGTGATCATGATGGAAGAGCAGATGCTCCACATCATGGGGAATGAAGAGGGCCGCTTTCCCGCCGAAGCCGGCTACCTGGCGACCAATCAGGAATTCGCCGACGTGCACATCCGCGTGGAATACAAGTGGGGCATGAAACGCCATGCGCCGCGTTACAACCCGAAGCGCGATAACGGGCTGCTCTACGGTCTGGTGGGACCCGACAAGGTGTGGCCGACCTGTGCGGAATGCCAGATTGAAGAGGGCGACGTCGGCGACTTCTTCCTGCTGGGCACCCGCGGGATTCAGAGCAATCACTCGGCTGGCTTGTTCGGAGAAGGCATCAATCCGATGACGGGATGGCCCAAGCCCGGGGAGCCAGGCTACAGGGCTCCGGGCGGGGGGCGCGCCGGTCAACCGCCCGTGGAACCGACCACCGGACGGCTCATCAAGGACGGCAACTTCGAACTCCTCGAACAGTGGAACACGGTGGAAGTGATCTGGCAGGGTGACCGAGCCGCGCACATCGTCAACGGACGCACCGTCAACGTGGCGACCAGTCTCCAGCAGCCCGATCCACAGAACCCGGGCCAGTTCATTCCGCTGACCCGCGGCAAGATCGCGATCGAGATCGAATACGCGGAAATCTGGTTCCGCCGGATCGAAGTAAGGGCGCTAGCGTAGCTAGTGCCGGTCGCAAGAGAACCGACCGCAGGACGGCGTGAGCGCAAACCACGGCAGCGGAACACGGCGGCCGGCAGTCAGCTGCTAAGTTGTTCAGCTTCGCCTTAGAACATTCACGCCGCAATCCCTGAGAAAGTCGTCGTGCAACCTTTGTCGAATCCCGCTGAGCGTCCGGACCCGTGCAGCCGCGCCCGCTGGACACCGCTGTGATTTGGTGGCAGTCTGCCTCCATGGCGATCATTCTCATGCTGGCGGTCGCCCTGGTTGCTGGAATCATCCTCAGAAGCCGATGGGCGCTACTCCTTCCGCTCGGGGTCGGAGCCAGTGTCGCGTTGGCCATCGTCGCCAGTGGGCATGGGCTTGGCGACACGCCTATCCCCTTCCTGATCGTAGTCTGCACGCTTGTTATGGTCGGAGGTCAGGGCTTGCGGCCACGGTTCGTGTCGCCGATCTCATAAGAGCAGATCCACTGGTCCATCACGACGAGCACCCAGTGCGTCTGTAGGACTGCCGATTCGCATCGAAACAGATCGAGACTCCACAGACTGTCCTTCGTGTGACCGAGGGCCGTGAGCCAGGACGGCCCCACCGAACCTGGGTCCGGCTGATACCGAACCGCAAGGATACGCCGCACCACATCCTTGTTGATGGGGATCCCGAACGCCAAGGCGATCTGTTGAGCGATGCGCGGACACCCCCAGGTCGGATTCCGCCGTTTCATCTCGACGACTGCCGCCATCACTTCCTGGTTGGGTCCCTTGGGGCCGGCTTTCCTCGTGCCGTGGGCGAGAACAGCAGGCGATATTTCCGCTGCGTCAGCGCTCGATGGAGCCTAAGAGCGTGGAGGGTTTCAGGACGATCGCGGAACGGATCAGCCGGCCAGGGCGTATACGAGCGCACACACGCCGGCGACGATGCGATCCGCGGGGCGGAGCCGCGGTGAACGGCGCCGGGAACGATTGAGGATCAGCAACTGGTGCCTGACGAGCAGGGATTCGGCCACCACGGACCGCGCACCGCCAGGACCGGCGAGTCGAGCGACCGTCGCCAGCAGATGCAGAAACAGAACGGCCAAGTCGCGCACGGCACCATCCTAGCAAGATCGCGAAATCCAAGACACGCTCACGAATTTAGCAATTCGCCACGCACAGGGAAGGATGTCATCCACTGGCGGCGCGATCTAGCGCGGGCGGGCGAAGAAAGACCCGGCGAGCTGTCTCACGTGGTCGGGCGACACGCGGTCACGATTGGTCTCAATCGAATAGAGACTGCGCGGATCACTGTCATGCGGCTCCGGAGATTTGCCAGGAAACGACGCGTGGATCATCTCGTGCAGGAGGGTGCCGCTGTCCGGATTGCGGCGCAAGGTATTGATCAAAACGAACTTCGGCACCTGCTCGATCACTTCCGGAACGTTGCCGCCATCCGTGATGCCGTTGATGGCATCGATCGGATCGAACGGCCCCAGAATCACCCGAAGCACGCGCGGGTCACCGAACGCCGTGTTGATCGCTGCCTTGCGCACGGCGAATCGATCGGCCGGGAACTGGGTATGAATCAAAACGTCGGGCCACGGCACGGTCGGCCCGCCAAGGCCGGGCTGCTCGACCAGCGTCATCCCGAGAGCGCCCAGAAGTGCACGAGCCCTGGCGAGCAAGGCGAGCGCGAAGACTTCGGCGCCGGTGGTCAACTGCTCCGTCCGCTGCAGGTGAATGAACAGTGCGCGGCGAAACTGGACCTGGGGAGCTCCGGTGCCGGCGCCGGCACCGACCACCAGCCCGGCGGGCGAGCGCACCGCGAGCGGGCCGCGGCTGCCCTGCGGGCACCGTGAGAGCAGGGTCTGCGCCTGTTCCACCTTGGCGATGTCCTCGTCCAGCCTCGCGATCGTCATCTTGCCGACGATGTTGTCCGCCTGCTGCTGGTAGGAACGATTGATGATGTTTCGAGCCTTCTTGTAGGAGAGGACGGCGGCGGCCGTCGTCCTGCCGTAGGTGCGCGACCGGATTTCATCGGGGGCGATCGGCGACGACTCGAGCACGAGCAGGCACTTGTGAATGAGCCCGACGTGCGCGCCGGCGGTGCCGGGCGTGACGTGGGCCTGATCGTTGTCCAGACAGGCTTGCAGCGCCGCGTTGCCCTGGAGCGTCGTCGATCGTAGCGGCATGGCAGCACGATTATTGTCCAACGGCCAGCCGCGAAGCGAATGTTTACGGCCACGAATTTCTCGTTTCGCCAAGAGCTTAGCGTTCGTGAGCTCCCGCACCCGGGAATCTGGGCCGCCGACGGCCGAACGTTCGACAGTTGTGAGCGCGAGTACCGCGGCGGCTTATCATCACGCCGGCCCCCGACGGCTGCAAATCTTTGCTAGTCAGAGCGGCACCATCGACCACGATCCCCGCGTTGAGGAGAGCGAGCTCGCTGCGATACCAGTCACGCCTCGTCGCGAAAGATGCGCCGGCCCTCACAACGATGCGCGAGCTTTCGGGGCAGTATCCGCGGTACGGCTGTCGCCGGATTCGGATCTTCCTGCAGCGACCCGGCCATGGGATGAGCGCCGATCGGGCCCATCGGCTTTGGCGACAGGCGGCACTCCAAGTGCCGCGCCGCCGACCGCGTCGACGGGCGGCCGTGAGCCGGCCGCGGCCCCTCCCCTCGACCATGCGGAATCACGTGTGGGCGTACGACTTCGTGTGCGATACCTGTGCGAATGGTCACACGCTCAAGTGCCTGACGATCATCGACGAATGGACCCGCGAGTGCTTGGCGATCGACGTGGCCGGCGGGATCCGTTCGGGCCGCGTGATCGAGGTACTGACGCAGCTCGTGAGCCTGCATGGCGCGCCGCAGTATCTGCGGTCCGATAATGGGCCGGAGTTTGTGGCGTGCGCGATCCTGCGATGGTCGCGGGCCGCGCAGATTGAGACGGCGCTCATCGATCCCGGCAAGCCGTGGCAGAATGGCGCCGACGAATCGTTCAACGGCAAATTCCGCGACGAGTTCCTGACGCTGCAGTGGTTCCGCAATCGCGTCGACGCCAAGGTCGGCATCGAGCAGTGGCGGCGGCATTACAACGAGGTGCGGCCGCACTCGAGTCTGGGCTATCGGACACCGGCGGAATTTAAGGCGACCGTGGCAGCCACGATCACGGAGGGGGGCTCGGCGGCTGCGCCGCCTCGCCCTGTCCAGGAAGACCAAAGACCCAACGATTCGATCACGTTAACTGGCGCTGTTCTTCCAGTAGCAACTGGTCCGAAGAAATCCGGCAGGTCAAGAGCAGGCGCGAGTAGCCGAGCACGACGAGCAACATCATCGCGCGTCTGACGGGCTGCGGTCGGTAGCGTTCGGTCCGAACCTCCTCTCGCAAGTCACCGAGCCAACGCTCCACGCCGTGGACCTCGATGCGCGCAAAGGTTTCTCCGTCCACACCCGGCGCGCCGCCATTGGCCCGGCTGAGCGCAAATGCATGGGCGAGGATGTCTTCACGCCACACCTTGTCATACAGGACGTGGAACCGCCGCGCCGACTCCTGCTTGGCCTTCACGTACACCGCTCGTTGGAGCGTCCGGATTCGTTCGGGAGTTCACGGTGCCTGCGGCCTGATCAATTTCCGGCATATGCCACTCTTCGCAAAACCGACGGCCTCGTTACGTACGGCGTACCACCGCGTGGTAGAGGACCAAAACCACCACCGCTCCGATCACCGCCACGACCAGGCTGTAGAGATTCAGGCCAGTGACCCCGGTCGCGCCGAACATATTGAAAAGAAAACCGCCCACGACCGCGCCGATGACGCCGAGCACGATGTCGAGGACAATCCCTTCTCCCGTCTTATTGACGAGTTTGCTACCGATGAAGCCGGCGACGAGGCCAAGGACAATCCACGCGAGAAATGACATACACCCTCCGCCTCACAGGGATAGCAAGGGCTGCGCCAATCGAAGCCGGCGGCAATTCGAATGAGTCATCGAGGCTTCTGGGTCTCCCGGTATGTCATGGGCGGACGTGCCCGAACAGTCTAGGACCGACTTATCCCGAGAGAAACGTCCTTGGCATCAATCCTGCCTTCCCCGCATCGCTCGACTGACCCGGACGAACGCACCCCGTCGTGAGGAGAGCTGAAGACGATGACTGAGCCGACGCTCTCGGAGCTTCTGGTGGAGCTCTCGGAGAAGGTTACGACGTTGTTCCGACAAGAGGCGCCCCTCGCGAAGGCCGAGATTCAGGAGAGCGTCGCGAGCCCCAGGAGAGGCCTTGAGCTCGTGGTGGCGGATGGGGCCATCCTGTATAGCGCAGCGGTGGTCCTGCTTGGTGCCGTCCTGCTGGGTCTCGCCAATTGGTTGGGCCTGCCGCTCTGGCTCTCGGCGCTTCTCGTGGCAACCGTCGTGGGGAGTCGAGGCTGACTTCGACATAGTCCTCTTCCCGACCGTGGCGCCGCAGGATGTCGCGGACTTGCCGGCGGAAGTCCCCTTTGACTTCGAGCACGGGGCCGGCGGCCTTGCGCGCGGGATCGGTCGCGCGGTACGCGAGGAGCTGGTCCACGTAGGGATACATGCAGGCCGACGTCTTGCCCGACCCGATGGCGCCCACGACGAGCATGCCGGTGTACAGGCCGTGCTTCGGAATGGCAAGCCAGGTCGGCCGCTCGGCGCGCGCCGGCGAGGTGCGGTTGTGGAGCTCGCCGAGCACCACGAAGAGATCCTGGTGGCGGAACGGTTAGCAGCAACACGCCACCGGAGGGTGTCTGGAATCTGTTTTCCAGTGAGGCGGCTGATTTCCTGCGCGAGAACCCGGCGGCGTTTGAGTCAGTGGCGGCGTTCGCGGCATCGGACGACACCGTGACAGCCCGCACAGCCGGCGACCCAGTCGCGGGCATGCGGGCCGATGCGCACTTAGTGTCGGGCAACTATTTCACTGTTCTTGGCGTTGAACCTGAGCTCGGCAGAGTACTCACGATAGCGGACGACCAGGCCGACGGCCCGCCCGTGGCGATCGTCAGCGATCGCTTTTGGCGGGACGCGCTTCGAGCGGACCCGGCTGTCGTCGGTTCGACGCTCGTCGTCAACAAGATGGCGGTGACCGTGATCGGGGTCACGCGATTCGAAATCCGGGTGAAGCATCCTGCCACGACACACAGCGTTTCGCTGGCGCAGCTTCGGCGATGGGTCGAGGGCATCGCCGTCAGCCCTAACGAGACTCTCAAGAGGCGGAAGTTGAGAACATTACTGGCCGGCTAGGGCCAGTTCTTTACGGCGCCAGCTTAGAGCTGTGCCCACTATGTGCCCACAAACCAAACTGGCCGCTCCTCAATCGTGAGAATCGGCCCGTTTTTATTGGTCGGGATGGCGGGATTCGAACCCACGACCCCCTAACCCCCAGTCCGCTTTTTCGCGTTTTTCACGCCTTCGCAATCGAATTCAACGCGTCTCTAAACACTTAACTCAATTGGTGATAGGGCGCGCGGACGCTTTGCATCCGTGTTCGCGGATTGCCAGGCTACACCGCGATTTTGTTACCACTGTGTTACCACCGAATGGCCAGTCAGGGGGTCGGGACACGCGCTGCTGAACAATCGAGATTGTCAAGGGATGAGGCAGGATGTCGCGGGCTGCTCTGCCCGACTAGGCGGCCACGGTCACGGACATGGCGCCGTGCTTCTTGCGCGTGGGCCGGATCGTCACCTCGACGTTCTGCCCGAGTGCCGTCAAAAACTCGATCAAACGATCGACGGAGTAGCTCCCGGAACTGCCCCGCATGAGACGAGACACGTTCGGCTGCTTGATGCCGAGCACCCTGCCTGCCTGGATCTGGGTCAGCTTCCGCCCCTTGATGATGCGGTAGATCTGCAGCATGAGCGTGGCCTTGAACTGCTCCAGTTCCGGATCTGGGAATCCCAGATCGGCGAAGACGTTGCCGCTGCTCGCTTCAGTCCTGTTTGCGGTGGTCTTTCGTGCCATCGGCTTTCCGCCTCTCCTTATAGTGCTGCTCCGCCGCCGCCAGGCGCCGGTGAATCAGGTCAATCTCCCGCTGCGGCGTCGCAATCCCCTTTTTCGACTTCTTCTGAAACGCGTGGAGCACGTACACGACGCCGACGAACCGCACCGTATAGACCGCCCGATAGGCGTCCGACTTGAACGACGCCACGATCTCCAGCACGGTCCGGTCGCCAAACCCCTTCAGCGCTTTGACTGAGGGGTACTCCTCGCCGCACTGGGCGGCGAACAGGGCCTGTCCGATCTCTCGCTGAACGTCGCGCGGAAAGGCCTTGAGGTCACGCCGCGAGGACCCGATCCATCCGACAGGCTTCGGTTCGGGAACCCCGAGGACCATACCATTATACATATATTGGTATGTCGCACCAAGGTCGGCATGATTTGATAGTGCTCAGCAGGTTCATGACGCCCTCCGGGGGGTTGATTGCAAACATGCGCGAAGCCTCATCCGCCATAGGGCAGACCAGGAAGGATCCTGGAGCGCCACCGCGCCATTGCCGAGCAGCGGCGCCTCGAACTGCGCGCCCGTCGCCTGTGCTCGTGCCGCCGCACGGAGGGTCGCGGACGTTCCTGATCGGCCGGGAACGCGTCGTTCGAGCGGCTCATCAGCCAGGTGGGGCCAGTTGCAAGGAATACGGCGATAACCCCGACGATGATGCGACCGCGTGACATGTCACGCTCGACGTCAGGCGCCAGCGTGTCCGCGCGCACCCAGCTATGCTAATGCAGCCACGATGCTCAGACCGCCACGGTCGGCTTGATCTGCCTCAACCACGGCGCCGCTGGGTAGTCCCCGGGGCTCACCCCGACCCAGGCGATGGTGATAGGGTGGGTCTGGAGGTCCCGGATGCTCGGTCGGACTATCGCCTGGGGCGCCATCGTTGCCGCGCTCGTGCTGTGGCTGAGCGGGCCCTTCATTCCCGTCTGGCTGATGGTGGTCGCGGTCGGCGCCGCGTTCGCGTTGGGCGTGCCCACCAGCATGAAACAGAAGCGCCTGGAACGCGACTTCGTGCGAGCGTGGTGGCGCGGCGTCACGAAGCGAACGTAGGAACGGCGAGACACACGTACGTAGCTGCTGCTCGCCGTTCTTGACAGTTCGCGATGCGGATCGCATTCAACAGCTGACAATCGGCCGGTGCCCCTGCGCCGCCTGACGGGGACCTGGCCTGGAGGACACATGAACGCCATCCCACTGGCCCTGATCGCCGCGCTGTTCCTGCCGCCGCAGGCGCCTCC
The DNA here is from genome assembly GCA_963836665.1 of uncultured Acidobacteriota bacterium. Taxonomy (GTDB): domain Bacteria; phylum Acidobacteriota; class Vicinamibacteria; order Vicinamibacterales; family 2-12-FULL-66-21; genus JAICSD01. The sequence continues at coordinate 731,385 of CAWIKL010000001.1, forward strand.
GCCATTCAAAGCCTCGACGAGTCCCGTGAGCGACGCGCTGCGGACGTCCTTGGCTTCCGCATCGAAGAACCTGGTGGGAGCCGCGGAATTGATGCCAGCGGACAAATACGCCTTTCACCCCACCCCCGCCCAAATGACATTCGGACAGCTCATGGTCCACGTCGCACAGACGAACTTCGCGTTGTGTTCGGGCGTCTCTGGCACGCCGTCGCCGGTGGCGATGGCCGACTTGCAGAAGATGACCGCGAGCGACACGAAGGAGGCGCTGGTGCGGCTGGTGAGGCAATCTTTCGACTATTGCCGCGAGGCGCTCGCGACAGTGGACGACTCGCGGCTCTCGGACCAGATGACGGTGTTCGGTCGCGCCTCGGGACAGTCCCGCGGCGGCACCATCGTGGCCCTCGCGGCGGACTGGGCCGATCATTACTCGACCGCGGCAACCTACCTGCGCTTGAACGACATCCTGCCGCCTTCGGCGCAGCCGAAGAAATAGCGTGCGCCCGTGTCCGACGACTGGGGCACGCGCGTGTCGTCCGGACGTCGCGTATTCCGTCGCACGAACGATGTCCCCTGGCAACGGATGGGCGACGGAGGTCGGTTTGTACTGGCCTCAGTTCGGGACGAGTGCCACCTATTCAGTAAAGTTGGGCAATCTCAATAAGCTCGCGGGCGGAAGGGTCTGCGGCTAGTGCATCCGCTGTCACGATCCGACCTCGCTTTCGTATGGGCCACTATCACGACCATGCTGGTACTCAGCGTTGTGGCCGCGGTCTGGCCTGAGAGGGTTCAGCGCGTCGCCCTTCGCTATGCGGCCAGATCGTCTTCCCCCGGCGTGCTGACGCAGCTCGTTGAGAACGACGGGTATGTAGGCGTGTGTCGCGTGATCGGTTGCGTGTTCATTTTCATGGCATGCTTCGGGCTACTTGGCCTCGCACTGATGTGATCCCAGTGTGGTGGGGAGTATCAGGAATTTCGTGTATGGGAAGGTTGATCACACGGCCGGTTTCGTGAACCGCGGCTACGCCGACGGCGATCAGCAGATCGAGGTAACTTGTCCTCCGAGCGGCTAAGACACAGAAGGTGCCAATATGGAAAGCGCGATGGTGTGAATCGTACCGGGTTTATCGGAGGGCCCATTCCGAGAGAGTCATCACGACCTGCGGTCACCCCGTCGCATGAAATGGGTACTCTATGGGGGCAGCTCAGAGACGTCGTCTCCATCACTGGTGTTTCTAAGCCCGTAGAGAGTTTGACGCTGGAGCGTTGAAGAACCCCGTACTGTTGCTACGAGCACGCCGGGCAGAATTTTCCCGCACACGCTCCTCCGAGCTGCGCCAGGAGGACCGATGGATGTCGTGCATTCGCGCTGCGCCGGATTGGATGTGCATCAGGCCACCGTGGTGGCCACGGCTCGGGTCCCCGCGGATCGCGGTGGCCGCCAGGTCGTGACCCAAACGTTTGGCACGATGACGGCCGACCTGCTAACGCTGCGCGACTGGCTGCAGGCGCTCGGGGTGACGCATGTGGCCTTGGAAAGCACCGGCGTCTATTGGAAGCCGGTCTATTACGTGCTGGAAGACGCGTTTACGTTGCTGCTCATCAACATGCAGGAACTGAAGCATGTTCCCGGCCGGAAGACCGATGTGAAGGACAGCGAATGGCTGGCACAGTTGCTTGAATGCGGCCTGCTCAAAGCCAGTTTCGTCCCGCCACCCGAGATCCGTGAACTCCGCGATCTCACACGGTACCGCGGACAGCAAGGGCGAGATCGGACCCAAGAGGTCAACCGGCTCTGCAAAGTCCTGGAAGACGCCGGTCTCAAGCTGACGTCGGTGGTCAGCGACGTCATGGGTGCGAGCGGGCGCGCGATGCTCACGGCATTAATCAAGGGCACGACGGATACGGCAGTACTGGCCGACCTCGCGCAAGGCAAACTCCGCAAGAAATTGCCGGATCTCCGACGCGCGCTCGAGGGACGGTTTCGGCCGCACCATGCGTTTCTGATCGAACAAATCTTCGCCAAGATCGATTTTCTCGATGAAACGATGCAACGGCTGACCGCCGAACTCGATCGACGGCTTCTCCCGTTCGAACCGATCCTAGTGGCGCTCGATACGATTCCCGGTGTCGACCGAAAGACCGCGACAATCATCGTGGCTGAAACGGGCGCTGACATGAGTCGGTTTCCGTCCGCGGGGCACCTGTGCAGCTGGGCCGCGATGTGTCCTGGCCAAAACGAGAGCGCCGGCAAACGCCGTAGTGGCAAAACGCGCAAAGGGAACCCCTATCTTCGCGCGGCCTTGATCCAGGCTGCGCTGGCCGCGACGCGCAAGAAAAACTCCGCGTTGCAAGCTCGCTATTCTCGGGTCAAACGTCATCGCGGGCACAAGAAGGCCGTCGTCGCGGTGGGGCACCAGATGCTCGAGATCGCATACTACGTGATGCGCGATGCCATCGCATATCACGAACTCGGCGCAGACTATCTCGACCGCCGTCAGGCCGACCGCGCAGCCCGCCGCCACGTCCGCCAGCTCGAAGCGCTTGGATTCCAGGTGACGATTACAACGGCTGCCTGAGAAACGCCGCAACAGAGATCCGGCTGCCACCTATTTCTGGGCAGTCATCACGACCTGCGGTCACCCCGTCGCATGAAATGGGTATCTATGGGGGCAGCTCAGAGACGTCGTCTCCATCACTGGTGTTTCTAAGCCCGTAGAGAGTTTGACGCTGGAGCGTTGAAGAACCCCGTACTGTTGCTACGAGCACGCCGGGCAGAATTTTCCCGCACACGCTCCTCCGAGCTGCGCCAGGAGGACCGATGGATGTCGTGCATTCGCGCTGCGCCGGATTGGATGTGCATCAGGCCACCGTGGTGGCCACGGCTCGGGTCCCCGCGGATCGCGGTGGCCGCCAGGTCGTGACCCAAACGTTTGGCACGATGACGGCCGACCTGCTAACGCTGCGCGACTGGCTGCAGGCGCTCGGGGTGACGCATGTGGCCTTGGAAAGCACCGGCGTCTATTGGAAGCCGGTCTATTACGTGCTGGAAGACGCGTTTACGTTGCTGCTCATCAACATGCAGGAACTGAAGCATGTTCCCGGCCGGAAGACCGATGTGAAGGACAGCGAATGGCTGGCACAGTTGCTTGAATGCGGCCTGCTCAAAGCCAGTTTCGTCCCGCCACCCGAGATCCGTGAACTCCGCGATCTCACACGGTACCGCGGACAGCAAGGGCGAGATCGGACCCAAGAGGTCAACCGGCTCTGCAAAGTCCTGGAAGACGCCGGTCTCAAGCTGACGTCGGTGGTCAGCGACGTCATGGGTGCGAGCGGGCGCGCGATGCTCACGGCATTAATCAAGGGCACGACGGATACGGCAGGTACTGGCCGACCTCGCGCAAGGCAAACTCCGCAAGAAATTGCCGGATCTCCGACGCGCGCTCGAGGGACGGTTTCGGCCGCACCATGCGTTTCTGATCGAACAAATCTTCGCCAAGATCGATTTTCTCGATGAAACGATGCAACGGCTGACCGCCGAACTCGATCGACGGCTTCTCCCGTTCGAACCGATCCTAGTGGCGCTCGATACGATTCCCGGTGTCGACCGAAAGACCGCGACAATCATCGTGGCTGAAACGGGCGCTGACATGAGTCGGTTTCCGTCCGCGGGGCACCTGTGCAGCTGGGCCGCGATGTGTCCTGGCCAAAACGAGAGCGCCGGCAAACGCCGTAGTGGCAAAACGCGCAAAGGGAACCCCTATCTTCGCGCGGCCTTGATCCAGGCTGCGCTGGCCGCGACGCGCAAGAAAAACTCCGCGTTGCAAGCTCGCTATTCTCGGGTCAAACGTCATCGCGGGCACAAGAAGGCCGTCGTCGCGGTGGGGCACCAGATGCTCGAGATCGCATACTACGTGATGCGCGATGCCATCGCATATCACGAACTCGGCGCAGACTATCTCGACCGCCGTCAGGCCGACCGCGCAGCCCGCCGCCACGTCCGCCAGCTCGAAGCGCTTGGATTCCAGGTGACGATTACAACGGCTGCCTGAGAAACGCCGCAACAGAGATCCGGCTGCCACCTATTTCTGGGCAGGATGGACCCAATGGGACGACCCAGCAAACATGCCCCGGAAGTACGTGAACGCGCCGTCCGGATGGTGTTCGAGCACACGCCCGAGCATCCGTCGCAATGGGCGGCGATTCGGTCGGTCGGCGAGAAACTCGGGATCCGCACGGAATCATTGCGCCGATGGGTCCGCCAGGCGGAGCGCGATGGTGGAAAACGTCCGGGTCTGACAACGACCGAGCGCGAGGAGTTCAAGCGGCTCCAGCGTGAAGTCGTCGAACTCAAGCGCGCCAATGAAATCCTGAAGAAGGCGGCGGCGTTTTTCGCCCAGGCGGAGCTCGACCGCCGACCGAAGTGATGGTGGCCTTCATCGATCAGCATCGAGAGATGTACGGAGTCGAGCCGATCTGCGCGGTGCTGCCGATCGCTCCGTCCACCTATTTCCTGCAGAAGGCGCAGGATCACGACCCGACGACGCGAGCGGCACGGGCGCAGCGCGATGACGAGCTGCGCGGCGCGATTCGGCGTGTGTGGGACGACCACCAGCAGGTGTACGGGCCGCGGAAGGTCTGGCGACAATTGCGGCGCGAGCACTACGACGTCGCCCGCTGCACCGTTGAGCGCTTGATGGGCGAGATGGGCCTCCGGGGCGCCGTGCGCGGACGTGCCTGGAAGATCACGACCCAGTCGGATCCGGCCGCCACGCGACCCGCGGATCTGGTGCAACGCCAGTTCACGGCGACACGGCCCAATCAGCTCTGGGTCGCCGACTTCACCTACGTTCCGACGTGGCGTGGCTTCGTCTACGTCGCGTTCGTGATCGACATCTTCGCGCGGCGGATCGTCGGGTGGCGGGTGTCCGCGTCGCTGGCGACCGACTTCGTGCTCGATGCGCTCGAGCAGGCGATACGCTCACATGGGTCGATTGGTTCAACACGCGTCGACTGCTCGAACCGATTGGCTACGTGCCGCCGGCGGAGTATGAAGCGGCGCACTATGCGGAGCTGGACGCCGAGTCCACCAGCGAGCCAGGGTCACGGCGTGGCGCTCGCCGGCAGCCACACGTCAGCAACGAGGCTGAGGGGCAGGCCGCCGAGCGCCCGCATGACTCTCTTCGAAGAATCCAAACTGAGGTAGGACTCACGGAACCGATAGCACACTCACACTAACGGCTCTCCGACAAACCCGGGGCACTTCAGCTCCGATCCTTTCCCATGGGTCCCACCGAGGTCGGCAGAACCCGCATCTCGCTCTATGACGCTCCCAGCCCTTCCCCTTCCCTCCCTTCCCCTTTCTGTCATACGAAACCCCGCACCATACGACCAACGCGTTCAATCTGCACGTCGGGGACGCGGGACACTCGCTCGTCCTGGCCGTTCTACACCCCGGCGGTAACGAACTGTGCCCACTGTGTGCCTGTACAAGAACGGCCACGATTGCTCGTGGCCGTAACTAGTTGATTTAATTGGTCGGGATGGCGGGATTCGAACCCACGACCCCCTGACCCCCAGTCAGGTGCGCTACCAGGCTGCGCTACATCCCGAGAAAACAACTGGTAATCGGGTCATTGGGGAATCGGGTAAGCGAGTGACCCGATTACCAGACTACCCGATTCGCCTACTTCTTCTTCGACGCCTTCTTCGCGGCCATCTTGCCGGTGGCGGCAGCACTCGCGTGCAGGGCGCGCGGCTTGGCGATGGGCGCCTCGAGCACGAACTCGGCGGGCGCCGCACCGGGCTTGCTGGCCAACATCCTCGCCAGTTCGCGGAGTGTCGTGCGCACCGAGATGATGCGCTCGCGCGCGTCGCTCGACAGCAGATCATCGAGCTCGGCACTCTCCGGCCCCACCACCGGCTGCTCGTCCTGCAGCCGCCGGCGTGCCCCGGCCAGCGTCAACCCTTCGACGAAGAGCAGATGCTTGATACGCAGCACCCGCTCCACGTCCGCGCGCCGGTAGACGCGCGGGCCGCCCTGCGTCCGGGCCACGCCTAGGTCCGAAAACTCTGCTTCCCAGGACCGCAGGACATACGGTTGTACCTGCGCGATCTCGCAGACCTCGGGCTGCCTAAACAGCGACCGGTTGGGGATCTGTGTGTCCGGCAACGGCTTACCGGCAAGTATATCAAACAGATAGCGTAAAATCGCCGCGTGCAGCCCTCCGACGAGGAGACGCGCCTGATTGACGCGAAGCAGCGCACGCCTGACCGCGGAGGCCAGGGCGCGGGCCGCGTCACGTCTTCGAGCGGCTGGGGTGCCTCCACCTCCGACATCGATCACGGGCGCTTCGCGCCCGGAACGCAGCTCGACGACCGCTACCGCATCGTGGGACGGCTGGGCAAGGGGGGCATGGGCGAGGTCTATCGAGCCGACGACCTGCGGCTCGGACAGCCGGTCGCGCTGAAGTTCCTCTCCGAAGCGCTCGACGGCGACCCGGCGCGCCTGACGCAACTCCACACGGAAGTCCGGATGGCGCGGCAGGTGTCGCACCCGAACGTCTGCCGCGTCTACGACGTCGGCGAGTTCGACGGCCACACCTTCCTCTCGATGGAGTACGTGGACGGCGAGGACCTGGCGTCGCTGCTCCGCCGAATCGGACGGTTCCCACAAGACCGCGCGATCGAGCTGGCACGACAGATCTGCGCCGGCCTCGGCACGGCGCACGATCGCGGCGTCGTCCACCGCGACTTGAAGCCGGCGAACATCATGCTCGACGGCAACGGCCGGATCCGCATCACAGACTTCGGACTGGCGGGGAACGCCGGCGAGGTGCTGCGCGCGGGAACGCCGGCCTATATGGCGCCGGAGCAGCTGGCCGGCGGCGAGGTGACGCCGAGGAGCGACATCTACGCACTCGGCCTGGTGCTCTACGAGCTCTTCACCGGCCGCCGCGCGATCGAGGCCGGCAGCCTCGCGGAGCTGATCGCCAAGCGCGAGCAGGGGGTGATTACACCGCCCAGCGAGATCGTTCGCGATCTCGACGAGGGGATCGAACGGGTGATCATGCGCTGCCTCGATCCGGACGCGGCGCGGCGGCCGCCGTCGACGCTGGCGGTGGCGGCGGCGCTGCCGGGCGGCGATCCGCTGGCCGCGGCGATCGCGGCGGGCGAAACACCGTCGCCAGAAATGGTGGCTGCGGCGTCAACGTCCGGGGCAATCACGACGCGAACGGCGGCCACGGCGGCGATCGGGATCGCCGCGCTGTTCGTGGTGCTGGCCGTCCTGTCGCAACAGGTCCTGCTCGTCAACCACGTGCCGATGCCCAAGACGCCCGACGCGCTGGTCGATCGCGCGCAGGAGATCGTCACGAAGTTCGGCTACGCCGACCAGGTGCGGGCAACGGCGTCCGGCCTCGGCAATTCGTACGCATGGGGCCGCTACCTCGCCTCAACGAACGACGCGCACGATCGCTGGTCGGCGCTGAACACGCTACGACCGATCTCCATCTATCTCTGGTACCGCACGAGCCCGGAGACGCTGATCCCGGTCGGCAACGAGAACCGCATCGAGGGCAGCAACCCACCGCTGACGACCCCTGGCATGACGCTGACCATCGTGGATTCCGGGGGCAGGCTGGCGCAGTTCCTCGCAGTACCAGACGCGTCGTGGACCGAAACGCCCGGATCCACCGAGTGGTCGCGCGCGTTCGACGCAGCGGGGCTTTCACTGCCGGCGTTCACCCCTGCTTCACCCGAGACGATTCCCCTGACCTATGCGGACGAACGCAAGGCCTGGGATGGACACTTGCCGGAACGTCCGGATCTGTCGATCCGAGTCGAGGCGGCAGCGTTCCGGGGACGGCTGGTACGGTTCGGCGTGACCGGCCCATGGAACCGTCCCGCCCGCATCAACGCGCCGTCGCCGACGGCGCGCTTCAACGCCGTTCTCTCGCAGATCACGACGCTCGTCATGCCCGGACTGATGCTGGTCGGGGTGCTGCTCGCGCACGGCAACGTGAAACACGGCCGCGGCGATCGCCGCGGCGCGTTGCGCGCGGCGGCGGCGTTGTTCGTGCTGCTGATGACGTCCTGGGTGCTGGGCGATCGCCACGTGGCGTCGCTCGGGGGGGAGATCGCCAGGTTCTTCGAAGCGGTCTCGACAGCGCTATTCAACGGAGCGATCCTGTGGCTCACCTATCTCGGGCTGGAGCCCTACGTCCGGCGCTTTTCACCGGACAGCCTGATCGGCTGGACACGGCTGCTGGCGGGCGGCTGGCGCGATCCGCGCGTTGGCCGTGATGTGGCGATCGGCGTTGCGGCGGGCGTACTGATGACGGTCGTCGTGGCGTCGCACAATCTGCTGCCGTTGCTGGCGGGCCGGCCGTCGCTCATCCCGATGCCGACCGAGCCGGCGCTGTACCAGTCGTTCCGTTATCCATTCGCGTTCATGTTCGACCGCGCGCAGTCGGCGCTATCGTCGGCAATGCTGGGCACGATCGGCTATGCGGCGCTCTACATCCTGTTCAAGCGGCGCCTGTGGGCCGCGCTCGCCGCGATCGTCCTCTACACGCCGGTCGCGGTGGACGGCCTGTTCTTCTCGGACACGCCGCTGCTCGACACGGCGATCGGGCTGGTCCTCATCGCGGTGTTCGTGACGGTGATCGCACGCGCGGGACTGCTGGCCTGCGTCTCGCTGCTGGTCACGCATTTCGTGCTACTGCGGACGCCAATCACGACCAATCTGTCCGATTGGCGCGCGCCAACCGGCCTGGTCACTCCAGTCACGATCATGGCGCTCGCCGCGCTCGCCGTCGCAATAGCCGCCGGCCGCTTCCAGACGCGCACATCGGCGGCCCGCTTCAGCTAACCCATGCCCGACTGCCCCGCCTGCGGCCGCGACGTTGCAGAGAGCGCCCCCTCGTGCCCACACTGCTCCACCCCGACGCCCTGGGGGGAGACACGCATGGAGGAGAGCGGCAATGCGCGGCACGCGAGCCCGAGCACCAGTTCGCGGATCACGAGCACGAGCGGGTGGTCGGCGACGACGACGGAGATCGATCATGGACGTTTCGCGCCCGGGACGATCTTCGACGAGCGCTACCGAATCGTCGGTCGGCTGGGCAAGGGAGGCATGGGGGAGGTCTACCGCGCGGATGACCTCCGCCTCGGCCAGCCCGTCGCCCTCAAGTTCCTTCCTGAAGCCGTCGATCGCGATCCGGCGCGCCTGACGCAACTGCACACCGAAGTGCGGATGGCGCGGCAGGTCTCGCACCCCAACGTCTGCCGCGTCTACGACGTCGGCGAGTTCGAGGGGCACACATTCCTGTCGATGGAATACGTGGACGGCGAGGATCTCTCGTCACTGCTCCGACGCATTGGACGCTTTCCCGAGGATCGCGCGCTGGAACTGGCGCGACAGATCTGCGCCGGCCTCGCCGCGGCGCACGAGCGCGGCGTGGTCCATCGCGACCTGAAGCCGGCGAACATCATGCTCGACGGGAACGGCCGGATCCGGATCACGGATTTCGGCCTCGCCGGGGCGGCCGGTGAAATCATTCGTGCCGGCACGCCGGCCTACATGGCGCCCGAGCAGCTCGCCGGCGCCGAGGTCACGCCGCGCAGCGACCTCTACTCGCTCGGCCTCGTGCTCTACGAGATGTTCACGGGCCGCCGCGCGCTCGAGGGAAGCAACCTCGCCGAACTGATCGCCAAGCGCGAGCAGGCCGGCATCACGCAGCCCTCGATGCTCGTCTCGAGCCTCGACCCGGCAATCGATCGCGCCGTGATGCGATGCCTGCAGCCGCAGCCCGCGATGCGGCCGGCGTCGGCGCTCGCGGTGGCGGCGTCGCTGCCGGGCGGCGACCCGCTGGCGGCGGCGCTTGCCGCAGGTGAAACGCCGTCGCCGGAAATGGTCGCGGCGGCCGGGACGACCAGTGCGCTGCGTCCACTGCAGGCGCTGGCCGGGCTCGCCCTGGCGCTGACGTTACTCGGGCTCAGCGCCTGGCTGTCCGATCGCACGCTCGTCACCAGCCTGGTGCCGATGCCGAAGCCGCCGCTCATCCTGGCCGAGCGCGCGAAAGACATCCTTGGCGCGATCGGCTACCCGCCAGGGATCGATTCGGCGTACGCGTTCATGCCGTCGAACGTGCTCGATTACGCCGAGAAACATCCCGACGTGGTGACCCACGCCCACATGGCCGCCGGCGTTCCCGCCGCGCTCCACTTCTGGTTTCGCGGCAGCCCGACCGCGATGATCCCGCAGCTGGGACGCGACCAGGTCACCGAATCCGATCCCGTGTTCGAGGTCTCGGGCATGACGCACGTGGTGCTCGACCCCGAGGGACGCCTCATCCGCCTGGCCGTGGTGCCGCCGCAGCTCGATCCCGGCTGGCGGCCACAGGCGGCCAACTGGAAGCCGCTGTTCGACGCGGCGGGGCTCGACCTGGCGGCGTTCACGCCCGCCGCGCCCGAGTGGACGCCGACGGTGTACGCGGATACACGCGTCGCGTGGACGGGCGCACTGCCGGGCATTCACGGCCAGCAACTGCGCATCGAGGGCGGCTCGTACCGCGGCAAGCCGGTGTACTTCCACCCGGTCGCGCCGTGGACGACGACGAGCCGCATGCCGAGCACCGTTGCCGAGCGGCGGCGCGTGACATTCGTGTCGGCGTTGGTGCAGACCGTCATCCTCGGCATGTTCGTCGCCGCGGCGCTGATCGCGCGGCACAACTGGCGCAAGGGACGCGGCGACCGGCGCGGCGCGTGGCAGCTGGCTGCGTTCGTCTCGATGGCGGCGGCGGGCGTGTGGGCGCTCGACAGCAAGCACGTCGCCGATCCGTCACTCGAGATGTCGCGATTCTTCATCGGCCAGCCGCTGTGGGCGGCCGGCCTGCTGTGGATTCTCTACCTGGCGGTCGAGCCCTACGTGCGCCGCTTCTGGCCGTCGACGCTGGTGTCGTGGTCGCGGCTGATGTCACGACAGTGGCGCGATCCGCTGGTGGGCCGCGACGTGCTGTTCGGCGTGGCGATTGGCCTCGCCGTGCACGTGCTATCGGCCTCGACGACTTACTTCGCCGCGCGCCTCGGCCACGCCTGGACGCCTGACGTGCCCGACCTGCAGGAGCTCCTGGGCAGCTCGATGGACATCGCGCGCAACCTGAACCATGTCTTCAACGCCGTGTTGAATGCCATCTTCTCGGTGTTCGCGATGGTCCTGTTGAAAATGGCCGTGAAACGCGAATGGCTGGCGTCACTGGTGGCGATCGCACTCGTGACGCTGCTCTTCAGTCAGAACTCCGGCAGCGCCCCGACCGCGATCGACTACGCAGCGATACTGATCATCGTCACGGTCGTCGTCCTCACGATTCAGCGGCTCGGGCTCGTCGCTACGACCGTGGCATTCTTCATGATGTACGCGATGGGCGCCGGGGTAGTCACACTCGACACGTCGCGCTGGTTCTTTTCCGACTCCGTGGTGCAGCTGCTGATCGCGGGCAGCCTGGCGGCGTACGGGTTCTACGCGTCGCGCGGCGGCGAGCCGCTGCTGGGGACTCGCCTGCTCGATTGAACCTCGCCGGCTACTTCGCGCGCCTGCGCACCTTGATCCGAATCGGCGTTCCCTCGAGGCCAAACGATTCGCGCAGGCGATTCATCAAGAATCGCTCATAGGAGAAATGAAAGGCGGTGGCGACGTTGGTGAAGAAGACGAATTCGGGAGGCGCGACGCCGGTCTGCGCCGCATAGAGGATGCGGACTTCGCGGCGGCCTGGGCTGGCCGGCGGATGCACGGCGGTGACGGCCTGGACGAAGCGATTGAGCTCGCCGGTCGGGATGCGGCGCAGGCGGGCGGCGGCGACGCGATCGATCGCCTCGAGGAGCTTGGGCGCGCGCTCGCCCGTCCGCGCCGACAGATGCAGCACCTGGGCGTATTCGAGGAACTTCACCTGCTGGCGCAGCTTGTCGTCGAACTCCTTCGAGAAGTCCTGCCCGCGTCCTTTCATCAAGTCCCACTTGTTGGCGACGATGATGACGCCGCAACCGGTCTTCTCCGCTTCGCCGGCAATCGTCGCGTCCTGATCGGTCGCTCCTTCCGTTGCGTCGACGACGAGGACGGCGACGTCGGCCTGCTCGATAGCGCGCCGCGCGACGAGCACGCTCACCGATTCGACCTGGCCGGCGCGGGCGACGCGGCCGGGACGACGGATGCCGGCGGTATCGAGGATGCGGAAGTTCCGCTTGTGCCACTTGAGCACGGTATCCACCGTATCGCGCGTCGTTCCCGGCAGCTCGCTCACGATCGACCGCTCCTCCTTGAGCAGGCGGTTGACGAGGGACGACTTGCCGACATTGGGGCGGCCGATGACGGCAATTCGGACTTCCGGCTCGCGCGGCGCCGGCGCAGCGTCGCGGCGGCCCTCCGGCATGCGCTCGAGGAGCTCGTCGAGCAGGTCGCCTACGCCCTCGCCGTGTTCGGCGGCGATCTCGATGATCGGCTCGAACCCGAGGGTGTAGAACTCGACGGCGCGGCCGCGCGCCTTGCGGTCGTCGGTCTTGTTGACGGCGACGACGACCGGGGCGTCGACTTTGTGCAAGGCGGCGGCAATCTCCTCGTCGCCCGAGACGAGGCCCTCCCGGCCGTCGACCACGAGGACGACGATGTCGGCGGTGGCGATTGCTTTCCGGCCGTGTTCGACGACGAGCTCGTGGAGCGGGTCGGACGTGGCGCCGAACATCCCGCCGGTATCGACGACCGAGAAGGGGACGCCCTGCCACTCGGCTGGCTGGGCGATGGTATCCCGGGTGGTGCCGGCGACCGGGGCGACGATGGCGCGGCGGGTGTCGGTGATGCGGTTGAAGAGGGTCGATTTCCCCACGTTGGGGCGACCGACCAGCACGACCGTGGGGACGCCGCCAGGGCGTTTGAGGGGCATATCAAAAATGTCAGTTAGAGCGAGGCTTGACAGCGTAAGTTACGATATATATGCTATTTACCAATCCCGAGGAGACAGTAAGCATGATCAAGGTCGACATCGTCAACGAGGTGTCGCGGATTGCCGATATCACCAAGGTGAAGGCCGAGGTTGCTGTCGACGCTGTCTTCGAGGCGATGCGGATCTCCATGCAGCGCGGTGAGCGGATCGAACTCCGGGGATTTGGGGTCTTCCAGGTCAAGCCGCGCAAGCGCGGGATCGGCCGTAATCCCCGGACCGGGAAAGAAGTCCGGATCCCGCCCGGCCGCACCATCCGTTTCAAACCCGGTAAAGACCTCCAGAATATCGGAGGCTGACCGTTTTCCCGCCGCTGCCGCTCCCGCCCCCCCGGTTTCAACACCGGTGGTGGCTACACATCCTGCTGTTCGTGCTGACCGTCGGGACGACGACCGCGTTGGGCATCGGTCATTATGTCTCGTTCGCGTCTGACTTCGGCGCGCGGACTGCGCGGATCGACGCGCTAAGCGTGCGGATGGCGTTTGGCTACAGCGCCGCGGTGCTGGGGATTCTCGGCGCGCACGAGATGGGGCACTACCTCATGTGCCGCCGTTACGACGTCGACGCCACGCTTCCCTTCTTCATCCCCTTCCCATCGCTGTCGGGGACGCTGGGAGCGGTGATCAAGATCCGCGAAGCGTTTCCTTCGCGGCACGCGCTGTTCGACATCGCGATCGGCGGCCCGATCGGCGGTTTCGTCGTGCTGGTGCCGCTGCTCTTCTGGGGCATGCACCTGTCGAACGTGCTCCCGGTGCCGCCCAACATGGAGGGCTATTCGCTCGGCGAGCCGCTGCTGTTCAAGGTCGCCACGTGGATGACGTTCGGCTCGATCCCAGATGGATCGTCGGTAAACATCCATCCGGTGGTGTTCGCGGCGTGGTTCGGGATGCTGGCGACGGCGTGGAACCTGCTGCCGTTCGGGCAACTGGACGGCGGCCACCTCACCTACGCGACGCTGGGGGATGCCTCGCGCTATTTCTCGCTGGCGACGGTCGCCGGTTGCGTCGTCATGTGCTTCGTGTCGTACAGCTGGATCGTGATGACACTGATGTTGGTGGTGATGCTGTTCACGCTCGGTCCAAGGCATCCACGCGTCCTGGCGGAGGATGCGCCGCTGGGCGCCGGCCGCATTGCGCTGGCGCTCTTCGCGCTGGTCATGCTCGTGCTCTGCTTTACGCCGGTGCCGATTGATCCGCTGAAGTAGGGCGATGTTCGATGGGCGATGTTCGATGGGCGATGTTTTCTTAGAGGACGCTGAGGGGGTCGACGTCGACGATTGTGCGGCGCTTGAGGTCGGGACGGGCGTCGAGGACGGCGACGAGGGCCTTGCGCATGGCGGTGCGTTGGGCGCTCTTGATGAATAGCTGGGCGCGGTGCTCGCCTTTCAATCGGCCGAGCGGCGCGGGTGCCGGGCCGAGGACGCGCCAGCCGCCTTCGCTGGGGAGCCTGAGGGCCTGCACGATTGCGCCGGCATCCTCCATCGCCGCCTGGCGCGTGCGCGCCTTGACGACGACATTGATCAAGGCGACGGCGGGGGGATACTTCATGGCGCGGCGGAAGTTCATCTCGTCGGCGTAAAACGCACCGTAGTCCTGGCGGCAGGCGTGACGGATGCTGTAGTGCTCGGGGTAGAGCGTCTGCACGATCGCTTCGCCGGCGATGGTGCCGCGGCCGGCACGGCCGGCCACCTGGGTGAGGAGCTGAAACGTCCGCTCGGCGGCGCGGAAATCGGCGAGGCCGAGGCCGACGTCGGCACTGATGACGCCGACCAGGGTGACGCTCGGGAAGTCGTGGCCCTTGGCAATCATCTGCGTGCCGACGAGCACGTCGAGCTCGCGCGCGGCGAAGCTCTCGAGCAGCGCGGCAATGGCGCCGCGGCGGCGGACGGTGTCGCGATCGACACGGCCGACGCGCGCGTCGGGAAAGAGCGCGCGCACGTCTGCTTCGACGCGCTCGGTGCCAAACCCCAACTGCTCGAGATACGGCCCGGCGCACTTGCCGCAGATCCTCGGCAGCGGCGCCGCATGATTGCAGTAGTGGCAGCGAGCACGGGCTGCGGCCTTGTGCACGGTGAGTGAGACGCTGCAGTTCGGGCACTCGAGGGTCTCGCCGCACTGACGGCAAAAGACGACGGTGGCAAAGCCGCGGCGGTTGAGGAGGACGATTGCCTGCTCGCCGCGCTCCAGGCGCGACGCCATGGCGTCGCGCAACGGCGCGCTGAGGATCACGTCAGGGCCCTGACTTGCGGTACTCAGCGCGCATGTCGACGATCGTCACATGCGCCATCGGGCGATCGAGGACGCGCTTGTGCAAGGTCACGAGCTCGTAACGCCCGGACTCGGCGTTGTGGAAGGTCTCGAGCGCAGGGGTCGCCGAGCCTAGGACAACGAGCGCACCGGCGGCGCGGGCGCGCACGACCGCCACGTCGCGTCCGTTGTAGCGCGGCACGCTCTCCTGCTTATAAGAGCCATCGTGCTCCTCGTCGACGACGATGAGACCGACGTTGGCGAGCGGCACGAACACCGAGCTGCGTGTGCCGATGACCAGGTCGACCTCGCCGCGGCGAATGCGCTGCCACTGGTCGTAGCGCTCGCCGTCGCTGAGCGCGCTGTGCTGGATGGCGACGCGCTGGCCAAAGGCGGCGCGAAAGATGGCGGCGGCCGCCGGCGTCAGCGCAATTTCCGGCACCATCAACAGCACGCCGCGGCCGGCAGCACGGACGGCGCGGGCCAGGCGGAGGTAGATTTCGGTCTTGCCGCTGCCGGTGACGCCGTGGAGCAGCGCGGCGTGGAACGTGCCCGCGGCGGCGCGCGCGGACAGGCGCTCGAAGGCCGCCTGCTGCTCCGACGTCAGATCGACGACCGGCACGCGCACCACCTTGGTCGCGGCACGCTCGAAGGGGTCGCGATCGATCTGGCGGCGCTCGATCGCGACGAGCCCCAGCTTGGCGAGCCGCTCGATTGACTCTGCAGGAATGTCCTCATCGGCCAGGCCGACGAGCGCGAGGCCGTCGGGCGCGGCGCGCAGGAGATCGAGCGCCTGCAACTGGCGGGCGCCGAGCCTCAGCGCGGGGTCAAGGGCTTCGCTCCCCTGCGCGGTCATCCGCGCGAACCGCACGGTCCGCGACGCATCGGCCGTCCCCTTGAGCGGGGTCGTCAGCGTGAGCAGCCCTTCGTCCTGCAGGGCGGCGAGGGCGAGGCGCGCGGCAGGGGTTTTCCTGACCAGCGCCCCGATCGAGGCGACGCGCCCGCCGCTGAGGAACTCGAGGACCTGCCGCCGCGCGCCGCGCTCGGTGAGCAGGCGCGCTTCACCCGCATCAGTAATGCGCGCGTGACGCTCGCTCTCGATCCACGCGCGCGGCGGCATCGCGGTGGCGATGGCGTTGCCGATGCCGCAGGCGTAGTAGTCGGCAGCCCAGGTGGCGAGAGCGACGACGTCTGGGGGGAGAAAGGGTTCGGTGTCGAGGACGTCAGCGACCGACTTCAGCGTCTGCGGCGACGAGGCGTCGAAGGCCGCTTGAACGGGGTCTGAGCCCAGCCTGACGCCGGTGACGAGGCGCTTGCCGAGAGGGACGAGGACGCGCGCGCCGACGGGGGGATCGGGTACGTCATCCGCTATCGAATACGTCAGCGGGCCGAGCCCCGGCACGGGGACGGCGACCTGGATGGGGCGCAAGGGCGGTGCTACTTGCGGCTCACGCGGGGCCGCTGGTTACTCACTACTCCCAACGGTTGCCGAGAGCAAGGCACGGGCTCGCTTCAGATCCTCCCACGCGTCGCGCTTGCGGTCGGGACTGCGGAGCAGGAACGAGGGGTGGAAGGTCGGGATCAGCTTGGCGCCGCGGAAGTCGAAGACGCGGCCGCGCAGACGCGAGATCGACTCCTCGGTACGCAGCAGCGTCTTGGCGGCGAACGCGCCGAGCGCGACGATTACGCGCGGGCGGACGGCGTCGATCTGCTGGAAGAGGAACGGCTCGCAGGTCGCGATCTCGTCGGGTTCGGGATTGCGATTGCCCGGCGGCCGGCACTTGATGACGTTGGCGATGTAGACCTGGTCGCGCTCGAGGTTGATGGCCTGGATCATCTTCGTGAGCAACTGGCCGGCCTTGCCGACGAAGGGGATGCCCTTGATATCTTCCTCGGCCCCAGGGGCCTCGCCGACGAACATCAGGTCGGCGTCGGGATTGCCGGCCCCGAACACGACCTGCTGGCGTCCGAGCGCGTGGAGCTTGCAGCGGCTGCAATCGGGGCCAAGGTCGGCGCGGATGGAAGCAAGGGCGATGGGCGATGGACGATGGGCGATGGTCGGGCGCGTGGACCAGCGGGGGTCAGTGCTGACGCCGGCGACGCCGAGTTCGGCGAAAAATTTGAGATGCTCGGCGAGCTGCAGGCGCGTCTCACTCATCGTTCATCGCCCATCGTCGGTCGCCCATCGTTCATCGGACACTGGGAACGCGGGCCATCAGCTGTTCAATGCGATCCAAGATGCGCGACGCCAGCTCGCGTTTCGGCTGCATGGGCTGCTCTTCTTCGCCGTCGGCGGTGATGAAGGTCGCGGCGTTGGTGTCGACGTCGAAGCCGGCGCCGGGGTGGGAGACGTCGTTGGCGACGATCAGGTCAACCTGCTTGGCGGCGAGCTTCTGGCGCGCGCGCGGACGCGGGTCGCCGGTTTCGGCGGCGAAGCCGACGAGCACGGGCGCGGGCGCGGTGCCACGGGTGCGACCCAGGCCGGCGAGAATGTCTGGAGTCCGCACCAACGTGAGGGTGAGCGGACCGTCGGTCTTGGGGATCTTTGCGTGGGCCGTGTCAGCGGGGGTGTAGTCGGCCACTGCCGCCGCCATGACGACTGCGTCGGCGCCTGCGGCATGCTGCGTGACCGCGCGCGCCATCTCGTGGGCACTGCGGACGCGTTCGATCTGCACGCCGGCGGGCGCATCCAGCTTCGTCGGCCCGCTGACCAGCACGACGTGCGCGCCGCGGCGTGACGCTTCCGCCGCAATGGCGTAACCCATGCGACCGCTCGAGCGGTTGCCGATGAAGCGGACCGGATCGAGATCCTCGTAGGTGGGACCGGCGGTGACGACAATACGACGGCCGAGCAACGGACCCGCGGCAGGCGTCCCGAGGGGGCCGCGCGCGCGTAGCACCTGCTCCGCCGCCTCGACGATTGCGTCCGGTTCGGCAAGGCGCCCCTTGCCGATCCACCCGCAGGCGAGAAACCCGTCGCCAGGGTCGACGAACTGCACGCCGCGCGAGGCCAGCGCCTGCAGGTTGGCCTGCACGGCCGGATGCTCGAGCATGTTGGTGTTCATCGCCGGCGCCAGCAGCACCGGCGCGCGCGTCGCCAGGTAGAGCGAGGTCAGGAAATCGTCAGCGATGCCATGGGCCAGCTTACCGATGATGTTGGCGGTGGCGGGCGCGACGAGAAGCAGTGCGATATCGGTCGCGAGCGCGATGTGCTCGATGCCGGCGTTGGCGCCACGGGCGAACTGGTCGGTGATGACCGGACGGCGCGTGATCGCCTCGAACGTGACTTCGCCGACAAAGCGGCGCGCCCCGCGCGTCATGATCGCCGCGACCTCGTGGCCGCGCTTGTGCAGCCCGCGAGCGACCTCGACGGCCTTGTAGGCGCCGATGCCGCCGCTGACGCCGAGCCCGATCAGCACGTGTCCTCCTGATCTCCTGCGGTGAGGTGGTTACTCGCCGGCGACGACGTCGATCGGTTGAACCCTTTCGATCTTGCGCAGCTTGACTTCCTTCATCGCCGTGCGCGCCGGCTTGTGCTGCGCGTCAACTTTCGGCGTGCACCCCTTCAGCAACTGCTTGGCCCGTTCTCCGGCGAGGACGACGTACTCGAACTTATTCACGCTGGTTCCTTTCCTGCAAACGAACTGGTAATCGCGTCAATCGTGCCGATCATTGCGCTACGGCGTGCCCGCTCGGCGAGCACGATCGCGCACAGCCGGCCAACACAGGCATCGAGGTCATCGTTGACCACGACGTAATCGTACTCGTCGACGGCGGCGATCTCCTCGCGTGCCGTCGCGAGGCGACGCCGCATTGCGGCTTCCGAATCCTGGCTGCGTCCGCGCAGCCGCTGCTCAAGCACCTCGAACGAAGGCGGCAACACGAACACGCCGATGGTCCCGGCGGCGCGCAGCTTCCTGACCTGCCGTGCACCCTGCACGTCGATGACGAGCACGAGGTCGCGCCCGGCGGCTAGCTCCGTTTCTGCGTCTGCCGCGCAGGTGCCGTAGAGGTTGCCGAAGACGTCGGCCCACTCGAGGAAGGCGCCGGCCGCAATCATGGTCTCGAAGCGCTCGCGGGTAATGAAATTATAGTCCACCGCGTGCGCTTCCCCCGCCCGAATACCGCGTGAGGTGTAGGAGCGCGACAGGCCGAGATCGGGGACGACCTGGACGAGCCGCTCGACCACGGTCGTCTTGCCGGTGCCCGAGGGTGCGGAGACGACAAAGAGCAGGCCGCGCCGCGTGCTATTCGACATTCTGGACCTGCTCCCGCATGCGCTCGAGCTCGGCTTTGAGGTCTACGACGAGCTCGGTCACCCCCGCTCCTTCCGCCTTCGAACCCAGCGTGTTCACTTCCCTATTCATCTCCTGCAGGAGAAAGTCGAGTTTGCGGCCGCAGGGCTCGGGGCCCTCGCTGAGCGCGCGCCAGTGATTGAGATGGCCGCGAAAGCGGACCGTCTCCTCGCTGATGTCGGACCGGTTGGCGAAGCGGACCAGCTCCTGCGCGATGAGCGCATCGTCGATGGCCGGGTCGGCACGCAGCTCCTTGACCCGCTCGGCGAGACGGGCGCGAAGGGTCTCGGCGCCGGCGGCGGCGGCCGCAGCCGCGCGCGTGAACAGGTCCCCGAGCAGCAGCCGTCTTTCCTCGAGATCGGCCGCCAGGTGCGCCCCTTCGCTGCTGCGCATGCGGTCGAGCCCGTCAAGCGCCTCGGCAAGCGCGGCTTCGACGTCGGGAAACACGGTCGCGTCCATCGTCTCTTTCTGCTCCGTGACGACGATGGCCTGCGGAAAGCGCAGCAGGTCCCCTGGTGTCAGCGCGCCGGCGACCAGGCCGCGTTCGCGCGCGCGCTCCAATGCGGCCGACAGGCTGTCGATGACTGCCTCGTTGACGTCGATCTGCACCGCCGGCGCCGCCAGACGTGTCTGCACGGCGATGGTCACTTCCATGCGTCCGCGCGCGATCTTCTGCTGCACGATCGCCCGCAGCCGGCCCTCGATGACGGCCAGCGCCGAGGGCATGCGGAGCTGCAGGTCGAGAAAGCGATGGTTGACGCCCTTGGCGGTCACCGTCACGGTCGCGTTCTCCCCCTCACGGGTCAACGACGCGAACCCTGTCATGGACTTGATCATCAGTTGCTCTGCGAGCTGTGCCCCGTGTGCCCGGCGTCGTGCCCGCCCGAGCGGTCGAAGATCTGCAAGGCATAGAGCTTGGCGTAGACGCCCGCGGGCCTGGCGAGGAGCTCCTCGTGGCGGCCGATCTCGGCGACGCGCCCTTTTTCGAGCGCGACGATGGCGTCGGCGCGGCGGACGGTGGAGAGGCGGTGCGCGATGACGAAGGCGGTGCGGTTGCGCATCAGGTTGGCGAGTGCGTCCTGGACCAGCAGCTCCGACTCCGCGTCGAGCGAGGAGGTGGCCTCGTCGAGAATCAAGATCGGCGAGTCCTTCAGCAGGGCGCGAGCAATCGCCAGGCGCTGGCGCTGCCCGCCCGAGAGGCGCTGGCCGCGCTCGCCGATGCGCGTCGCGTACTTGTCGGGCAACTGCTGGATGAAGTCGTGCGCGTGGGCCGCGCGCGCCGCCGCTTCGATCGCCTCACGAGTGGCGCCGGCCTGGGCGTAGGCGATGTTGCTGGCGATGGTGTCGTCGAAGAGCACGGTTTCCTGAGTGACGATGCCAATCTGCTGGCGCAGCGAGGCCAGGGTCACATCGCGGATGTCAACGCCGTCGACGAAGATGCCGCCGCCGGTCACGTCGTAGAACCGCGGCAACAGGTTGACCAGGGTCGTCTTGCCGGCGCCGCTGAGGCCGACGAGGGCGATGACCTGCCCGGCGCGCGCGGCGAACGATACATTCTTCAACACCGTCTTCCCCGCGCCGTCGTCGTAGGCGAAGGTGACGTCGCGGAATTCGATACCGCGGGCGAGGCGCGGCAGCGGCCGCGCCGCGGGGCGCTCGACTACTTCGGAATGGGTGTCGAGCATCTCGAAGATCCGGATCGCCGCCGCTGACGCCTGCTGGATCGTCGCGTTGACACGACTGAGGCGCTTGATCGGCGTATACATCATGAACGCGGCAAAGATGAACCCGACGAACATGCCCATGTCCATCTCGCCGTGAGTGATGCGCCTGCGGCCGTACCAGAGCAGTCCGACGATCAATACGCCGCCGAGGAACTCCATGGTCGGCGGCAGCACCGAGACGGTGCTGGTGATCTTCAGGTTCGTTCGATACAGCCGCTCCGACGCCGCGCTGAAGCGGGCGGCCTCATGGCGCTCGGCGCCAAACGCTTTGACGATGCGGTGGCCGGTGAAGGCTTCGGCGGTGAGGTGGGACAGGTGCTCGAGCTGTTCCTGGCTGCGCCGCGTCGAACGCCGGACGCGCTGGCCGAGGCGGACGAGCGGATAGATGATGAGCGGCGCGCCGACGAAGGTGACCAACGCGAGCTTCCAGTCGTAATAGAACATCAGCGCCGCAAAGCCGATGACCGACAGTCCCTCGCGCAGAACGTCGCCGACAGTTTCCGAAACGGCCTGTTGCACCTGGCCGACGTCGTTGGTGATGCGCGACATCAGCTGTCCCGTCGTCCGGCGGCTGAAGAAAGCGGCCGACTGATCGAGGATATGTGCAAACAACTGCTGCCGGATGTCGCGCACGACCCGCTGGCCGATGTCGGTCATCAGGTAGGTCGAAAAATACGAGCCGAGGCCTTTGGCCAGGTAGGCGATCACGATCGCCAGGGCCCAGAAGCGAAACGGCGTGCCGTTAGCGTCGGGCAGAACTTTGCTGATGATCGGCGCGACGAGGTAGCCGACTGCCGCCTGCGACGCGGCGTAAAGGAGCATCGCCAGGAGGGCGATGATGAAGCGGCCGCGATAAGGCCGCGAGTACTGCAACAGCCGCCGCAGCGGATGATCGGGCACTACTCTGCGTACCCCCGCGGGTGCCGTTCGCGCCAGCGAAGCGCGGTCTCGACGATCACGTCAATCGCCTCGTAGGCCGGGGCCCAGCCGAGCTCGCGGCGGATGCGTTCGCTCGACGCGTAGAGGATCGCGGGGTCGCCGGGCCGGCGCGGAGCGGCGTCCACCGGTACGGCGCGCCCGGTGACGCGCTCGACGGCGGTGACGACCTCGCGGACGGACACGGGGCGGCCATTGCCGAGATTGTAAGCCGTCGAGGGGGCTCCGGCACGCAGCGCCGCCAGGGCCAGGACGTGCGCCGCCGCCAGGTCGGTCACATGCACGTAGTCGCGCAGGCAGGTCCCGTCGGGCGTCTCGTAGTCCTCGCCGTAGATGGCGAAGGTGTCGCGCCCGAGCGCTGCGTCGATGGCGCGGGGAATGACATGGATCTCGGGGGCGTGGTCTTCGCCGAGTAGACCGTCGGGGTCGGCGCCGGCGGCGTTGAAATAGCGCAGGGCCGTCCAGGTGATGCCGTGCGCGCGCTCGACGTGCGGCAGCGTCTTTTCAATCGCCAGCTTGGTCTCGCCGTAGGCATTGATCGGCCGCTGGGGGTGGGCCTCGGTGATGGGGGTCTCGACCGGATTGCCGAAGGTGGCCGCGGTTGACGAGAAAATGAGCCGGTGGGCTCCCGACTCGACCATCGCGCGCAGCACCGACAGCGTGCCGGTGACATTGGTGTCGTAGTAGCCGAGCGGATCCCTGACGGAGTCGCCCACCGAGAGCAGGGCCGCGAAATGCATCACGGCGTCGACGCCGTGCGCGCGCATGACAGCGGCGAGCCGCGCGGTATCGCGAATGTCGCCGGTCTCGATCGGGGTGTGGAGCAGCGCCGCCGCCTGGCGGTGCCCGGCGCTGAGGTTGTCGTAGATCACGACGTCCTGGCCGGCAGCGCGCAGCGCCTTGACGGTATGGCTGCCGATGTATCCTGCGCCCCCGGCGACGAGGACGCTCACCGCCGGCCCATCGAGTAGTAGGTGAAGCCCAGCCCGCGCAGCTGCTCGGGGTTGTAGATGTTGCGGCCGTCGAAGATCACCGGCGTCTTCAACGCCTTCTTGATCTTGCTCCAGTCCGGTTCGCGGAACTCGGACCACTCGGTGACGATGGCCAACGCGTCGGCGCGGGCGAGCGCGTCGTAGCTCTTCTCCTTGAAATCAATCGTCTCGCCGAAGATGCCGCGCGCGACCTTGATCGCTTCCGGATCGTAGGCGGTCACGGTCGCGCCGGCGTCGAGCAGGCCCTTGATGAGCGGCACGGCGGGCGCTTCGCGCATGTCGTCGGTCTTGGGCTTGAAGGCGAGGCCCCACACGGCGATGTGCTTGCCCGTGAGCGAGCCGAAATGGTGCTTCATCTTGGCGAGCAGCCGCACCTTCTGGCGCTCGTTGACGTTCTCGACCGCGTGCAGGATCTCGAAGGTGTAGTTCTTGACGGCGGCGAACTTGATGATTGCCTTGACGTCTTTCGGGAAGCAGCTGCCGCCATAGCCGACACCGGGGAAGAGGAACGCGGCACCGATGCGGCGGTCGGAGGCGACGGCACGCCGCACGGCGTCGACGTCGGCGCCAACCACTTCGCAGACGTTGGCGACCTCGTTCATGAACGAGATGCGGGTGGCGAGCATCGCGTTCGCCGCGTACTTGCACAGCTCGGCGCTGGCGGGATCCATCATCATGATCGGCGCGCCGGTGCGCGTGAACGGCGAGTAGAGCTCGCGCATGATCTCGGCCGCGCGCTGGTCATCGGCACCGATGACGACGCGGTCGGGTTTCATGAAATCTTCGATCGCCGCCCCCTGCTTGAGGAACTCGGGGTTGCTGACGACGCTGAAGGGGTGCGAGGTCTCCTTCTTGACTGTCTCGCGGACCTTCTCGCAGGTGCCGACCGGCACGGTGCTCTTGTCGACGATGACCTTGTAACCGTTCATCGCCTTGCCGATCTGGCGGGCCACTTCGAGGACGTGGCGCAGATCGGCTGAGCCGTCCTCGCCGGTCGGGGTACCGACGGCGATGAAGATGATCTGGGAGGCGCGGACCCCCTTGGGGAGGTCGGTGGTGAACGTCAGCCGCTTTTCGGCGCGGTTGCGGCGGACGAGCTCTTCGAGACCCGGCTCATAGATGGGGATGCGCCCGCGCTGGAGGGCCCTGACCTTGGAGGAGTCCTTGTCGACGCAGGTGACCTCGTTTCCGTTTTCCGCGAGGCAGGCGCCGGCGACCAGGCCCACGTAACCCGTGCCGATCACAGCAATCTTCATAAACGATAAAGGCTAACACGATTTCAAAAACCGTGTCAATTAATTGAGGTGTAAGGACTTGCTGCCACTACAGGTTGTGCTACGATGACCCGAACTTGCGCATCCTGCTGGACTATCGACCGGCACTTCGCGAGCGTACCGGGGTCGGCGAGTACGTGCATGAGATCGCTGCCGCGATCGGGCGGCAGCTCGACCCTGCCGACGAACTGGTCCTCTTCTCGAGCTCGTGGAAGGACCGGCTCAGCGGCGTCCTGCCGACGGGGAGGCGCATCGATCGGCGGATCCCGGTCCGGCTGCTGAATCTCCTGTGGCACCGCTTCGAGGCGCCGGCGATCGAGCGGTTCACGGGTCCGGTCGACGTCGTGCACGGGTTTCACCCGCTGCTGATCCCGGCACGCCGCGCGGCGCGCCTCGTGACGGTGCACGACCTTGACTTCCTCGATCACCCGGAGCGAACTGCGCGCGAGATCCGGCGCGACTATCCCGCCCTGGCGGCCGCGCACGCGCAGCGCGCGGACGCTGTCGTCACCGTGTCGCGCTTTACCGCTGGGGAAATCGAGCGCCGGCTCGGCGTGCGAGCGGAACGGATCGTCGTGGCCCCCCCGGTGCGCCGCCGTGGCCGGCGCGGCCGGCGCCAGCGCCACGCGGCCCGATCCTTTTCATGGGGACGCTCGAGCCGCGCAAGAACGTCGGCACGCTGCTGACGGCGTACTCGCAGCTCCTGCAATCGATGCCCGGAGCGCCCGAGCTGTGGCTGGCCGGGGGGGCAACCGAGGCGGCGGCTCCCTGGCTGCGAGCGATTGCCGAACCGCCGCTGGCCGGACGCGTCAAACATCTGGGCTACATCCAGAGCGATCGCCGCTACGATCTCTACGCGCAGGCGTCCATGCTGGTGCTTCCCTCCCACCTCGAAGGCTTCGGCATCCCGGTGCTCGAAGCGATGACGGTCGGCGTCCCGGTCGTGGTCAGCAATCGCGGCGCGCTGCCGGACGTGGCGGGAGGGGCGGCGCAGGTGATCGACGCCGAGGACGCACCGGGGATCGCGCGTGCGATGCGGCGCTACCTCGAGGAGCCAGGACTTGTGTCGGCGGCGATTCGCGACGGGCTGGCGCGGGCCCGTGCCTTCTCGTGGGACGCCAGCGGGGCCACGCTGATCGATCTGTACACGCGTCTGGCAGCGATGCGGCCATGAGCGGGGGGCCGATCACGATTGGGATCGACGCGCGCGAGCTGCTCGGTGACGCGACGGGGGCCGGACGCTATCTTGGCGAATTGCTCCGCCGCTGGGTAGGCCGCGCAGACGCCGAGTCGCGCGAGTTCCTCCTCTACACGCCGGAGCCGCTGGCGTTTCTCGCGTCGCTGCCGTCCGAGGCGCGCGCGCGCGAACTGGTGGTCGGCAGCGGCCGCGGCACGTGGTGGGAGCAGACGCACCTGCGC
This sequence comes from uncultured Acidobacteriota bacterium, assembly GCA_963836665.1. Lineage (GTDB taxonomy): Bacteria > Acidobacteriota > Vicinamibacteria > Vicinamibacterales > 2-12-FULL-66-21 > JAICSD01. The sequence goes on from CAWIKL010000001.1 coordinate 757,260, forward strand.
CGCGCGGTACGCGCCAACCCACCCGATGTGTTCTTCGCCAGCGCCTACACTGCCCCGCTCGCGCTGGGGGTCCCGCTGGCGGTCGCGATCCACGACGTGTCGTTCGCGGCGCACCCCGAGTGGTTCCGGCCGCGGGAAGGGGCGCGGCGGCGACTGCTGACGCGCCAGGCGGCGCGCAGCGCCGAGGTCATCTTCACCATCTCGGAGTTTTCCAAACGGGAGATCGTCGAGCGCCTGGGGGTGCCGGCCGATCGCGTGCGCGTCACCCATCTCAGCGTCACGCCACGGCCAGACCTCGGCCTGCCGCGCGAGCCGCTGGTGCTGTTTGCCGGCTCGGTGTTCAACCGCCGGCGCCTCCCGGCGACGATCTCAGCCTTTGCCGCGGCGACGGCGACGCACCCCGAGGCGACGTTAGCCATCGCAGGGGCCGATCGCAGCTACCCCGCACTCGACCTGGCGGGACTGGCCACGGAAGCGGGCGTCGGCCGGCGCGTGGCGCTGAAGCAGTACGTCTCCGAAGACGAACTCACGTCGCTCTTCAACCGGGCGACGGTGTTCGTCTTCCTCTCCGACTACGAAGGGTTCGGGCTGACGCCACTCGAGGCCCTGTCCGCGGGTGTCCCGATTGTGGTCCTCGACACGCCAGTGGCACGCGAGATCTACGGCGAGGCGGCGTGGTATGTCGCGGCCGACAACGACGTGCGCGGCGCCGCCGCGGCGATTCGCACACTGATGGAGGACGCGGGCAGCCGCGAACGGATCCTACGGGCCGCACCGGCCGTGCTGGCGCGCTATTCGTGGGACACGGCGGCCGACGCGACACTGGCCGGCATCGAGGCCATCGTGCGTCCATGACGGAGCTGTCGATCATCATCGTCAGCTTCAACGCGGCGGCGGATCTGACCGCCTGCCTATCCTCGCTGCGTCAGGCGCCCCCGGCCCTCCGCCACGAGGTCGTCGTCGTCGACAACGCGTCGGAGGACGGGAGCGTCGCAGCCGCGCGCGCCGGCGGCGCACAGGTGATCGCGCTCGATCGAAACACGGGGTTCGCGGCGGCCAACAACGCCGGCATCCGCGCGACCACGGGCGAGCTGGTGCTGCTGCTGAACAGCGATACCGTGGTGCCGCCTGGGGCGATCGACGCGCTCGCGGCGCGGCTGCGGGATGTGCCGGAGGCGGGCGTCGCCGGGCCGCGGCTCGTCGATGGGCAGGGGCAGCCGGAGCTCTCGTTCGGAGCGATGATCGATCCGCTGGCCGAGTGGCGGCGCAAACGGCTGCAGCGCGCGATCGATCGCGATCTCCCCGATTCGCGCGGCTGGCTTGGCAACGAAACGAGCCGCGAACACTTCGTCGACTGGGTGAGCGGGGCCTGCCTGCTGGTCCGCCGGGGCGATGCGGACGCTGCCGGGCTACTCGACGAGCGGTTCTTCCTCTACACCGAAGACGTCGATTTCTGCCATTCGATCCGGGCGCTGGGGCGGAAGATACTGTTTACGCCAGTGGCGACGATCACCCATCTGCGCGGGCGCTCGCGGGCGAGCCAGCCGGAGGCGAGCCGCCAGGCGTATCGCCGCAGCCACATCGCCTTCTACGAGAAGCACCATCCGTTGTGGGCGCCGGCCCTGAAGCTCTACCTCCGCCTGAGAGGCGAGCTGTGAGCCGGATGCTGAATCGCGGCGGTTGGACGCCGGGAGCTGACCGGTGCGCGTAGCGATCGACGCGCGTAAGCTGCGCGACTACGGCATCGGTACCTACGTGCGCAACCTGCTGCGTCAACTCGCCCGCCAGGACGCGACCAACGACTACGTGATCCTCTGCCGCGAGGCTGACTGCGACGTCGTCGAGGAGCTGGGACCGCGCTTTCGCCCGGTGATCGAGAATGCGGGCTCCTATTCCATCGCCGAGCAGTTCACCTTGCCGATCGCCCTGCGCCGCGAGTCGGCCGAGTTATTCCACGCGCCGCATTACGTGCTGCCGCCACTGACGCCGTGCCGCGCCGTGGTGACGATCCACGACTGCATCCACCTGCGCTTTCCGCAGTATCTGCCCAGCCGGATCGGCTACGCCTACGCGAGGGCGCAGATGTGGACGGCGACCCACCGCGCCGCGCGCGTGATCACGGTCTCGGAGGCGTCGAAGCGCGACATCCTGCGCTACTTCCACGTGCCGGAATCGCGCATCGACGTCATCTACAACGCCATCGACGAGCGCTTCTGGCAGCAGCCGGCCGCCGACGAGATCGCGCGGGTGCGGGAGCGTTATCGCCTCGACAGCCCGTTTGTGCTCTACGCCGGCAACATCAAGCCGCACAAGAACCTCGAGCGGCTGATCGAAGCGTTCCACCTACTGCGGCAGAACGCGGCGATGAAAGACGTCCAGCTGCTGATCATCGGCGACGAGATCTCGAAGTACGCGACGCTGCGTCGCGCCGTTCACAGTCACAAGCTGCACAAGCACGTCCGGTTCTTCGGCTTCGTGTCGCACCAAACGCTGGCCGCGCTCTACCGGCTGGCGGCGGCGTTCGTGTTTCCGTCGCTCTACGAAGGCTTCGGGCTGCCGCCGCTCGAAGCGATGGCAAGCGGAACGCCGGTGATCACGTCGAATGTGTCGTCACTGCCGGAAGTGGTCGGCGACGCGGCGCTGCTGATCGATCCCTACGAGCCGGCAGCGATCGCCGACGCGATGCAGCGGGTGCTCGACGACAGCGCGCTGGCGGACGACTTGAGGCGCCGCGGCCTGGTGCGGGCGCGCACGTTCTCGTGGGAACGCTCGATCGCGAGAGTGCGGGAGATTTATGACGAGGTCGGGGGGCGATGAGCGAGGGGCGATGGGCGATGGGCGATGGACGATGGACGATGAGCGATAGCCGGGAAGCGCGAGTCGCTCTCGTCCACGACTGGCTGACGGGCATGCGCGGGGGAGAGAAAGTGCTCGAGGCGATTGCCGAGCTGTATCCCGGTGCGCCGATCTTCACGCTTTTGCACGTCAGGGGTTCGGTCTCGCCAGCGATCGAGGCGCACCCGCAGGTGCGGTCGTTCGTGCAGTGGTTGCCGTCGGCGGCGGCGCGCTACCGGCATTACCTGCCGCTCTTCCCGACGGCGATCGAGCAGTTCGATTTGGATGCCTACGATCTCGTCATCAGCACGAGCCACTGCGCGGCGAAGTCGGTCGTGGTGACGGGACGTGCGAGGCACGTCTGCTACTGCCATTCGCCGATGCGGTATGCGTGGGATCAGTTCGACGCCTACTTTGGTCCCGACCAGGTAGGGCGGACGCGGTCGCGGCTGCTCCGCCCGGTGCTGGCGCGGCTGGCGCGGTGGGATCGCGACACGGCCGGGCGCGTGAGCCGCTATGTGGCGAATTCTCATTATGTTGCGGGGAGAATCCGCCGATACTATAATCGCAGATCGACCGTTGTGCATCCCCCTGTCGAGACAGCCTTCTACCGGCCGGAGCCTGCCATCGGGCCGGAGTCCTTTCTGCTCGCCGTTTCCGCCCTCGCTCCTTATAAGCGCCTCGATCTGGCAATACGTGCGGCCGCGGCAGCTCGAATACCGCTGACGATTGTTGGGCGAGGGCCCGAAGAGGGTCGGTTGCGTGCGCTGGCGAGCTCGGGCGGCGGCGACGTGACGTTCACCGGCTGGCTGTGCAACGAAGCGATCCGCGATCTCTACCGCCGCTGCCGGGCCGTCGTGATGCCGGGCATCGAAGACTTCGGCATGGTGCCGGTCGAGGCGCAGGCGTGCGGCCGACCGGTCGTCGCGCTGGGCGAAGGGGGGGCGCTCGACAGCATCGTGGACGGCGTCACCGGCCTCCTCGTGCGCGAGAGCAGCGTCGACGCCTTCGCGCAGGCGTTCCGCGACGCCGCCACCCGCGACTTCGATTCCGCCGCGATCCGCCGACACGCCGAGGCGTTCGGCAAGGAACGATTCCAGCGCGAATTCCAGCAGGTCGTCGAGGGCGCCTCTGCCGCCCGCGAGGACCAACCATGATGCGGCGCTACAACCGGCTGCTCGTGGCCTGCTTCATCGCCGGCGACACCGTGCTGGGCATGGCGTCGTTTCTCTGCGCCTACCTGCTGCGGTTCGAGATCCTCGATCGCCTGCTGCCGATCTCGAAAGGCACGCCTCCGTTCGGCCAGTACGTGCGGATCGCGCCGTTCATCGGCCTGCTGGTGCCGATCGCGTTCCAGGTGCAGGGGCTCTACCGGCTCCGCCGCGGGCGGTCGCGAGTCGACGATTTCTTCGGTGTCTTCGTCGGCACCATCCTCGCCGTCGTGCTCGGGCTCGGCGGCACGCTCTACTACCAGACGTACTTCACAACGGAAGCAACCAAGGACGTCGGCCTCTACGAGGTCTCGCAGTATGTCTGGCTGCTGTTCCTCGTCCTCAACGTCGGGTTCGCCTACGCGGAACGCGAGCTGATCCGCGAGTTCCTCGAGCGCCGCTGGCGCGCCGGCATCGGGCTCAAGCGGGTGCTCATCGCCGGCGCCGGTGAACTCGGACGGACGGTCGCCGACAAGGTGCTCGAGCACCGCGAGCTCGGCTTCAAGGTCGTCGGGTTCCTGGACGACAGGGCCGGCGGCGATCACATCGGCTACCGCGGCATGCCACTGCTCGGCATGCTCGACGAAGCCGACGAGATCATCAAGCGCGAAGGGGTCGATCACCTGTACGTGGCGCTGCCGCTCGAAGAGCACGTCAAGATGCTGGGCCTGGTCGAGGCGACCAACCGCGAAGGGGTCGACATCCACGTCGTCCCCGACCTGCTGCAGTTCATCGCGCTGCGGGCGCGCCTCGAGAACCTCGACGGCGTACCGATCATCAGCCTGAACGACGTCCCGCTGCGGGGCTTCAACAGCGTCCTGAAGCGGGCGATCGACGTAGCGATCTCCGGCCTGGCGCTGACGGTGGGGGCGCCGATCCTCGGCGCGATCGCGATCTTCATCCGCTGGACATCGACGGGTCCGGTCTTCTACAAGCAGGAGCGGATGGGGCTCGACGGCAAGGCGTTCAACGTCTACAAGTTCCGTTCGATGCTGGTCGGCGCGGAGGACGAGACGGGCCCGGTATGGGCGCGTGACGACGATCCGCGGGCGACGCCGATCGGACGCTGGCTGCGCAAGCTCGATCTCGACGAATTACCGCAGTTGTGGAACGTGCTGCGCGGCGACATGTCGATCGTCGGGCCGCGGCCCGAGCGTCCCTACTTCGTCGAGCAGTTCAAGCACCGCATCCCGCAGTACATGCTGCGGCACAAGGTCAAGGCGGGCATCACCGGCTGGGCACAGGTCAACGGCTGGCGCGGCAACACGTCGCTCGAAAAGCGCATCGAGTACGATCTGTACTACATCGAGAACTGGTCGGTCGCGCTCGACCTCAAGATCATGTGGCTCACGCTCGTGCGCGGACTCCACCGGCACGCCTTCTAAGAGGACTCATGCCCAGAGCGGTCATCACCGGCGCGGCCGGCTTCATCGGTTCGCATCTTTCCGAAGCGCTGCTCGACCGCGGGTGGAGCGTGGTCGGCATCGATAACCTGCTGACGGGGAGCCTCGACAACATCGCGCACCTGATCGGGCGCGACTTCATGTTCGTCAAGCACGACGTGACGAACTACATCTACGTCGACGGTCCGGTAGACGTCGTGTTCCACTGGGCGAGCCCGGCCAGCCCGATCGATTACCTCGAGCTGCCGATCCCGACGCTGAAGGTCGGCGCGCTGGGCACGCACAAGGCGCTCGGCCTGGCAAAGGCGAAGAAGGCCCGCTTCGTCATTGCGTCGACATCGGAGGTCTACGGCGATCCGCTGGAGCATCCGCAAACTGAAACTTACTGGGGCAACGTCAACCCGGTCGGGCCGCGCGGCGTCTACGACGAAGCGAAGCGCTTCGCCGAGGCGATGACGATGGCGTACCACCGGTATCACGGGGTGGACACGAAGATCGTGCGGATCTTCAACACCTACGGCCCGCGCATGCGCCTCCACGACGGCCGCGCCGTCCCGGCGTTCATGAGCCAGGCGCTGCGCGGTGAGGACGTGACCATCTTCGGCTCCGGCAAGCAGACTCGGAGCTTTTGCTACGTCAGCGATCTCGTGGACGGCATCCTGCGTCTGGCGGACTCGAAGGAGAACGACCCGGTCAACATCGGCAATCCGCACGAGATGACGATCGAGGAGATCGCGACGGCGATCATCAAGATGACGGGATCGAAGAGCCAGCTCGTGTTCAAGCCGCTGCCCGTCGACGATCCCAAGCAGCGGCGACCGGACATCACGCGCGCCCGCACGCTGCTCGGCTGGGAGCCGAAGGTCAAACTCGAGGAAGGGCTGACGAAGACGCTGGACTACTTCCGCAAGAAGGTCTGACGATCAGCGTTCCGGGCACCTTCGTCGTCTAACGGGCAAGATGGAGGTAGTGGTGAAGAGACGACTCGTGGTCGGCCTTCTCTGGCTGACGTCACTGCTGCTGGTCGCGACCGTGGCGGGCGCCCAGCGGGCGCCGCGCGGCAATGCGAGCGAACCGGAAGTGATTGCCGGGCCGGATATCGGTTTCCGGGTCGATCGTTACAACGGGTCTACGCCGGTCGGAGAACTGGTCGTCAGGCGAGACGGCAAGTGGGTGGCGATCGAGTTCGGCACCCACGTCAAGCTGTCGCGCTGAGGCGAGACCGAACGATCCGAACAAATCGGACGCGGCCATCGGGCGACCGGGACCATTGGGCGCTTCCGGCGCCCGGCGGCGCATTTCGCAGCGTTCGAACGCGGCCATCGGGCGACCGGGACCATTGGGCTCCCTGGCCGCGGCTTCGCACCACTTCACGGCCAGTCCGCCCAACGGTCCCGGTCGCCCGCCGGCCGCGGTAATCCTGCCAGCCTCGGCAGCGATGGGACTAAGGATCCTTTACAATCCGGGTCATCACGATGCAGATCATCTCTGCGGCCAAGGTCTACCCGGTCATCGTGATCGGGAGCGGGGCGTCGGGGGGCATGGCGGCGTGGAACCTGACGCGGCAGGGGATCGAGGTGCTGCTGCTCGACGCCGGCGACAAGTTCGACCGCTCGACGTACTGGACGCACGTGACGCCGTGGGAGGCGCGTGAGCGCCGCGGGCGCGGCGAACGGCCGCCCCGGTTCTTTCTCGACACCAAAGAATCTCCCTACGGGACGCCGGCCGGCCAGCCTTTCGAGCTGACGCGGGTCTGGGGGCACGGCGGCAAGACCAACGTCTGGGGGCGGGTCAGCCTGCGCCTCTCGGACGTCAACTTCAAGGAACCGGCACGCGACGGCTGGGAGATCCCGTGGCCGATCTCGTACGCCGACATCGCACCGTACTACGACCGGGTCGATCAGTTGATCGGCGTCTGCGGCGGCGACGACGATTCCGACATCCTGCCGGGCAGCAAGTATCACCTGCCGCCGCCAGCGCCGCGCTGCGCCGAACGACTGATCCAGAAGAGCGCGCGGACGCTGGACATTCCATTTGTCGCGACGCGACGCGCCAATCGCACGCGCAGCGTCCGCGGCAGCGTGCCGTGCCATTACTGTGGGAACTGCGGCGCCGGCTGTGACGTCGCGGCGTTCTTCTGCTCCGCCGATCACCTGCTGCCCGAGGCGCTCGCGACCGGCAAACTGGAGATCCGGTCGAACGCCGTCGTGGCGCGCGTCGTCACCGACGGGAACGGCCTCGCAAGCGGTGTGCAGTACTTCGATCGGCTGACCGGCGCCGAACGGCAGGTCCGCGGCAAGGTGGTGGTGGTCGGCGCCAGTTGCGTTGATTCGACACGGATCCTGCTGAATTCGACTTCCTCCATCCATGCGAACGGCCTAGGCAACAGCTCCGACGTCATCGGACGTTACCTGTGCGAACAAATCCGCTTTCATGCGAACGGATACTTCCCCGTGCTGGCCGGCGGGCCGACGCGCAACGATCGCGGCATCGGCGGCGAGCACCTCTACATGCCGCGTTTCAACCATCGCGCCAGTCACAAGCGCGATTACCTGCGCGGGTTCGGCGCCCAGATGTGGAACACCGGCGCGTCGAGCAGTGGTGCGCATGGCGGTTCGGAGAAGATCCCCGGCTTCGGCGCCTCGCTCAAGCGCGAAATCAAGCGGCGCCACCCGGCGTGGTTCGAGATCCACCCGTACGGCGAGGTCCTTCCCTACGCCGACAACCGGATCACCGTCGACGGGAGCAGGCCGGACCGTTTCGGCGTGCCGACAATCCGGATCGACTACAAGGTCCGAGAGAACGAACGGAAGATGACCCAGCACATGGCGGACACCGTCGAGGAAATCGTCAAATCGGCGGGCGGGGTCTTCGTCAACTACACGCGCGGGGAACTCGACAACAACGGCTCGGCGATCCACGAACACGGCACCTGCCGCATGGGGGACGATCCGAAGCGTTCGGCGCTGAACGCGTTCAACCGGATGCACGACGTGAAGAACGTCTACGTCGTCGATGGCTCCGCCTTCCCGACGGCGACCGAGAAGAACCCGACGCTGACAATCCTCGCGCTCGCGTGGCGCGCGACCGATCATCTCGCCGACGAGATCAAACGGGGGACGCTGTGAACCGCCGCGACGCCCTGCGGACACTTGCCGCCAGTGCCACAACGCTGGCGACGTCGCGTCTCTGGGTTCACGTGCTTGCCGAGCCGGAGTGGACACCACAGGTGCTCACCGCCGCGCAGAACGACCAGGTCATCGCGCTGACCGAAGCGATCATCCCCGCGACCGACACACCCGGGGCCAAAGGGGCGTCGGTCAACCGCTTCATCGACCAGGCGCTCGCCGACGCCGGCGATACGCAGCGACACGCGTTTCTTCAGGGTCTTGCCTGGATCGCCGAGGCAAGCCAGTCGGCCTTCGGCAAGGACTTCACGTCCGTCTCGCCGGAGCAGCAGACGGCGCTACTGGCGCGGATCGACGACGACGGCGCGGTTGCGACGGCGGATCAGCCGGGGGCGGACTTCTTCCGGGCGATCAAGGGGATGACGATCAGCGGGTACTGCTCGACGGAGATCGGGCTGCGGCAGGAGTTGGGGGACGACGGGCGTATGGTCCTGGCGGCGTTCGAGGGCTGCACGCATCCCGAACACGGCGGCTGAGCGCCATGTCGCAGCGTTCGGACGCGGAATGTAATTCGGCAACTTCCCAACGCTGAATCAAGATCGGGCAGGCGCCCTCCGAACACCGCGACCGCCCGCACGACTCGGACGAGGGGCTGAATTGCAGCCTGTTGCGCCTTCGTGCTAGCCTCTTGCAAGTGTCTCGCTACCGCAAACTCGTCGGGCGAATTTCGCTGATTAGCATTATCAGCGCCGGCATTCGTGTCGGCTGACGACGGGTGATGTAGCCAAGGACACCACAGGACGAGCACCAATGAGGGCCATCACCCGTACCGGGGTGATGGCCCTTTTTCTTTTTTCACGTGAACTCGATGGCCCACATCATGACGCGCTATACGCCTGTGCCTACGCGATTGAACTTGCCCGCCACGGAAAACGTGGTGCTGGAATACTGGCGACGAGACCACACCTTCGAGAAGTCTGTTGCGAGACGGGCAGGTGGGTCGCTCTACGCGTTTGACGATGGGCCGCCCTTTGCGACGGGGCTGCCTCACTACGGCCATATTCTCACTTCCTATATCAAGGATGTCGTCCCTAGGGTACTTCACCATGCGCGGCTACCATGTCCCCCGCCGCTGGGGCTGGGATTGCCATGGACTACCCGTTGAGTACGAGGTGGAGAAAGAGCTTGGACTCTCGGGCCCTCAGGATATCGCCGCACTCGGTTTGGATCGCTTCACCGAGGAGTGCCGATCGCTTGTGCTGCGCTACGCCAATGAGTGGGAAAGCATCGTCACGAGGCTTGGCCGTTGGGTTGACTTCGCGCATGCGTACAAAACGATGGATCGGTCATACATGGACTCGGTCCTGTGGGCCTTCCACCGGCTGCATGAGCTCGGCCTGTTGTACCGAGGGACACAAGGTCGTCCCGTACTGTTGCCGGTGCCAGACGCCGCTCTCTAACTTCGAAGCGAGGCTTGACGACGCCTATCGGGCTAGGAGCGACGAGTCGTGCACCGTGAAGTTCCGTCTTCGCGACGAAGTGACGACGTCGTTCCTGGCATGGACGACCACGCCGTGGACCCTCCCATCGAACGTCGCGCTGGCGGTGAACCCGGACCTGGAGTACGTGCTGTGCTTGGTGGACGGCGAGCGGGTGTGGGTGGCCGCGGGAGCCCGCCTTCGCTTTCCGCAGCTCTCCGAGCCACTGCGCGCGGTGAAGGGCCGCGAACTGGTCGGGCTGCACTACCAGCCAGTCTTCCCGTATTTCGCCACACTTCCCGGAGCGTTCGTCGTCCTGCCGGCAGATTTCGTATCGGCCTCCGACGGAACCGGCATCGTCCACCTTGCCCCAGCGTTCGGCGAAGACGATGAAGTCGCGTGCCGTGTCGCCGGAATCTCAGGGCCAATGCCTGTGACGGACGGCGGGACCTTCACCAATGAGGTTCCAGAGTTTGCAGGAACGCCGGTGTTCGAGGCGTCGTCTCGGATCATCACGCGGCTGGCCGAACGCGGACTGATCTTCGAGCAGTCCCTGCACCGGCACGACTATCCACACTGCTGGCGCTGCGATCAGCCGTTGATGTACCGGCGTGTGCGCTCGTGGTTCGTGCAGGTCACGGCACTGAAGGACGCCCTGCTTGCGCACAATCGAAACATTCACTGGGTTCCCGAGCACATCCGAGATGGCCGCTTCGGGCAGTGGCTCGACAATGCCCGTGACTGGGCGATCTCCCGAAACCGGTTCTGGGGCGCTCCAATCCCGGTGTGGCGCTGCGGATCGTGCACCGGCACACTGGTCATCCAGAGCGCGAAGGATCTCGAAACTCGTGCGGGCGTCGCCGTGCCCGACCTTCATCGACCGTACATTGACGCGGTGACTGTGCCCTGCGATCGATGTCAAGGCACGATGCTGCGGGTGCGAGAGGTCTTGGACTGCTGGTTCGAATCCGGCGCCATGCCGTTTGCGCAACTGCACTATCCGCATGAGAACGAGTCCGAGTTCGCGGCCACTTTTCCGGCGGATTTCATCGTCGAGTACGTCGCGCAAACGCGGGGATGGTTCTACACCCTTCACGTCCTGGCGACTGCCCTGTTCCAGCAGCAGGCGTTCAAACATGCGGTGTGCCACGGTGTTCTGCTCGGGACCGACGGCCGGAAGATGTCCAAGAGGCTGCGGAACTATCCAGATCCACTAGATGTGGTCGCTCAGCATGGGTCCGACGCGCTTCGTATCGCACTGCTGTCGTCGCCGGTCGTCCGAGGGGTGGATATCCGCTTTCAAGAGGAGGCGGTACGAGACGCCGCCCGCCGATTCATCCTGCCACTCTGGAACACGTTTCACTACTTCACGACCTACGCTGCCATTGACGGATTCGAGCCGTCTGGACAAGTCGACTCTCCATCTCCCCTGGACCGCTACCTGCTGCACGAGACAGAGCAGCTTCGCCGGTCCATCGAGTCCGCGATGGCCGAGTACGACTTCGGCGCGAGCTACGATGCGATCGCGGCTTTCATTGAGACGCTGAGCGGATGGTACTTGCGGCTATCCCGTTCGAGGGCATGGGGTGATGGACACAGCCCCGCTAAGGCGGCGTGCTACGAGGTGCTTCAGCTGTCGCTCGACGCCACTGCGCGTCTGGTCGCGCCCTTCATGCCGTTTGTCGCGGAAGCCCTGTATCAGGCGCTCGGTTCCGAGCAATCAGTGCATCTGGCGGATTGGCCCGACGCCCGCCCCGATTGGACTGACGACTGCCTGGCCGGAGAGATGAGGGATGTACGCAGAATTGTGAGGCTCGCCAGGGAAGTTCGCGAGCGACTGGGAATCAGGCATCGACATCCTCTGCACGCGCTACGGATCTCCGGTGTTGATGCAGCCGTCATCGCCACTCATGGTGAACTGCTCAAACAGGAGGTGAACGTCAAGCAGGTCGAGGTGCTCTCAGACGCCGAGCGCCACGTCAAGACAACGCTGCGTCTGAACACGCCAGTTCTCGGCAAGCGCCTGAAGGGCACGCTGCAAACACTCCAGCGGGCTGTCGCCGCGGGCGATTACGTCATCAACGATGATGAAACGCTTTCCTGCCAAGGCATGACGTTGAATCCCGGCGAGTACTTCTGCCACCGAGAGGCGGTGGACGCCAAGGCTCCGGTGGCGGCGGAAGGGACGCTGGTGGTTCTGTTGGACTCCACGCGCGACGAGGAACTGTGTCTCGAAGGGGATGCGCGCGATCTGAACCGAACGATTCAGGATCTGCGAAAGCGAGCCCGATTGGCGTACGCCGACCGGATCATTCTGTCGATTGCCGGATCCGGTCTCGATCCCTTGCTGACGGATTTTGGTCCGTGGCTGATGGAGCAAGTTCTTGCCACTGAGTTGACGACGAACTTGGCAGAGCCGGAGGCACAAGGCACCGCGAAGCTCAGCACCGGCGATGCTCACGTCGCGATCAGGCGAGTCGGACCTGCCAACGCTCCATAGCCGGTGATGGCTCGTCCTCCTGGCATCGTTTGGTGAGGCTCTGTCGTCGCGAGCTGTCGGACGCGCGAGTAGATCACCGCGGTGTCAGCGGGCAACCCCTGGCTCGAAAACGATCCGCAGACGCGTGCGCGTCGAATGCGCGAAGCGCTCCAGCGCATCTGTTGACGGCCGAACCTTGCCGCCCTCGAGGCTGGAGGGGCGCTGGTCGGATTGCGGAATGGACGGAGCTGATCTTGCGGCGTTCAGACGCGGCCATCGGCCGACCGGGACCATTGTGCTCCCTGGCCGCGGCTTCGCACCACTTCACGGCCAGTCCGCACAACGGTCCCAGTCGCCCACTGGCCGCGAGAAGCAATCCGGAACCTTCTCAGCGCTGAAACACGACCCGGGCGGGCACCCGCGCGGGTCCTATCGCGTCGACGTTCGTCACACGGTCGAGCGGGCCCTGATATAGACTCATCGGCCGGAGGCGCAGGAAATGTCAATGTATCGCGCAACCGTCTCACGGCTCCTCACCATCGCCGCTGTCGCTCTCACCTGCCTGGCGTCCGCGCCTGTCGCGCACGCCTCGCCGATCCCCGGTTTCACGCAGACCACGCTCCAGACCAACCTCACCGATCCTGACCTGGTGAATCCATGGGGGATCTCGTCGAGCCCTACTAGTCCGTTCTGGGTTTCGGATAACGGAACCGGCAAGGCCACGCTGTACAACACTGCTGGGGTCAAGCAAGGGCTGATCATCAGCATGCCGGCAGGATCGAAGGCGGTGACTGGCCAGGTCTTCGGGGGCACCGCAGCTTTCGACGGTGACACGTTCCTGTTCGCCACCGAGGACGGCACGATTACCGGGTGGCGGGGGGCACTCGGGACGACCGCAGAAGTGCTCTTCACGGAGACCGGCGCTGACTACAAGGGCCTCGCGATCTCCCCGGCAAAAGACCAGCTGTTTGCGGCGAACTTCGCCTCGGGCGCGGTTGACGTATTCAACTCCGCCGGGCTGACCGGGAGTTTTGCCGACACGACAGTGCCGTCGGGGTATCACCCGTTCAATATTCAGAACCTCAACGGCACGATTTACGTGACGTACGCCTTGCGCGATTCAGTCACCGGCGACGACGTGGCAGGTGCTGGGAACGGCTTCGTGGATACTTTCGATCCGATCACGCACGCGTTTTCGCGGGTCGTCTCGCAAGGCTCCCTGGATTCACCCTGGGGACTTGCGGTGGCGCCGGCGGGCTTCGATTCACTGGGAGGCGACCTTCTCATCGGGAACTTTGGAGACGGCCTGATCAACGCGTTCACACCAGGAGGGGCATTCCTCGGCACACTGGCCGATCCCGGCGGAACACTGCTGACAAATCCAGGGCTGTGGGGATTGCAGTTCGGCAACGGCGGAAGCGGCGGCCTGTCAACTTCACTCTACCTGGCTGCCGGAGGCGACGACGAAACAACCGGGCTGTTCGCGCGGATCGACGCGCCAGCGGCAGTGCCGGAGCCGGCCACGGTGGTGCTGCTGGGCACCGGGCTGCTTGCGTTCCGGAGAGCGCGGGCGCTCCGGAGGCCGTGAGGCAGCGGCCGGGGTCTTGCCCAGTCTTTGCCGTCCCTCAACGGGACGCCCGAAGGGACGAGCTCGTAATTCAGCGGAGCCCGATCTCGACGACGTGAGCTGCTCGAGGCTGACGCCCAGCGTTTCGAGTAGGCCGCACGACGAGTGATCTTTCCGGCGGGCGCCGGTCATGCCGCGGACTCGCGCGGCTGACGGCGCCCTTTGAAGACAGCCGGCGCCCCCCGCGTTGCAGTCAGTTAGTACGGGAAGGTGCCGAGGAATGCAAGGCTCTGTTCACCGTGGCTGCCATCAGCCTCGAGAAAAATCTGAACGAACTGGATCGGTTTCGCACCCACTCCACACGGCGACATATCTGAGGGGAACGTAATCGTACCCGAGCCCGTGTGATTTGAATTGAGAGTCACGACACCTGCCCCGGCATTGCACGTTCTTGACAACGGGCTGTTGGGATCTCCGTCGTAAATTGCACCGAACAGGTGCAAGGGTTGTCCGAGCGGGAAGGTCGCCGGCCACGTAAACGTTACGCTGACAGTGTGGCCAACCACTGTCGACAGGTTGGCATGCGCCGGGATGACCCCACCGTTGAAGCTGGTAAATTGAATGGTCTCAGTCGAGAAGAAGTTTGAGGGTTGGACGTACTGCGGCGTTCCCGAGCTCGGCGTCGAAACCACAAATACGAACTGAGAGCCGGCGGGGACTTTGGCGTTGACAGCGTTGAACGTGCTGCCCAGCAGATTCGACAACCCGAAGAACGAATCGTCCAGTAGCCCGCCCCGAAGCTCCTGCGCGCCCTGCGTCAGTGTGGCTGAACCGGTGGGCGGTCCGGGGTTGCCGGGCCAAATGAGCGTCGGATTATTGGTAGGGCCAGACACGACCACGTGCGTGACGGACCCCGCAGGCACGTTGGCGTCCGCATCCACGAACACCCCGCCGCCACTGCCCGCTCCCTGAAACGTCCGCGCAGTCACATTTACACTGAACTGCCCGATTCGCTGATTGCCGTACTGCAGCCAGGTGCCGCCCTCATTTCTTACGAAGAGGGTGTCGTCGCCGGCGCTGGTCAGGTGGTCAGCGCCCGCTGAAATGGAGATATTGACGATCGGGTTGGCGATGCCGGTCGCCGGGTCGAAGCTCTTGATGCCGACCAGCTGCAGCGTGTCGAACGTCGCGCCGGCGAGTTCGCTCACCGTTTCGTTCGTGCTCTCGACCCGGTTCACCCCATCGTCAAGAAAGCTCAACGAAAAGGCCGGGAGCAGGTCGCTGCCCGTGAGCGCGCTTCCCTGCGTGTTGATGATGTTCCTGAATGCGTCGAGCGCAGCCTGAATGCCGGTGATGACCGGCGCCAGAGTGTTGGTCAGGGCCAGCGCGGAGAACGACCCGGCGGATCCGTTGCCTGAATTCGACGAATCGGTCGTCGTCGTGGTCAGCGTGATGAGGTCGTTGGCAGTCGTCGGACTGATCGTTTCGGTGACGGGTCCTCCGGCGTTGATCGTCAACGCCGACACCGAGCCGTTGGCGTTGAGCGTGTCCGAGACGATCTGGTGCAGCAGCAAGTCAAGACTTCCAGGCGGCGGCGGCACACCTGGTGGAAACGCCGCGTACGGGCTGGTGATCAGGTTGAGTGCGCCGTTGGCCTGGGCATCCCCAGTCAGCGTGAGCCCGTCGAGGTCCGCCCAGAGCTGAACCGCCGGGATGAACAGGTTGGCAATGCCGACCACCGCCGCCGGTGACGGTGGCACGTTGTTGCCCGCCGGGTTCGAGAAGGCATCGTCGGGGTTGATTCCTTCGGCATTGTAGAACGTGCGCAACATCGCGTCAGTGAGAACGTTGACGTTGATGTGCGTGCTGGCGTTCGCGTCACCGCTGACGCTGTATAACGTCGTCCCAGCTGGGAATGGTCCTGCGCCCCTCGAAAGCACAACCCGGAGCAAATAGGGGGGCGTCAATCCGCCACTCGGGAGTGCGAAGGTTCCATCAGACGCGGTGGTGCCGGAAACCGTGTGCCCGGCTGCATCCACGAGCGTCACCGCGCCACTGATAATCGCCGCACCGACTGACGCGGTCCCTTTCACACTGGACGTTACGGTGATCGTCGAACAGCTGGGAGTGTTCAGCGTATTGAAGGTCGCTGTCCCGGTCGTGCCGGACACCCACACCTGGTAGGTGCCCGGGGTCAGCGACGCTGGAATCAAGAACTGGAGCCGGCGAAGCACGCCTTGAGCGATGATTTGGCTCGCAGGGACACTCGCCACCGATGGAGCCGCACAGCTCGTGCCGAAGGCAACGGTTGCCGCCGTGATCGTGCCGGCTGGGAACCCCGAGCCCGTCACGTAAGAACTGTTCACACCTGCTGCGCCTGAGGACGGGTTGGCAGAAGGCGTCAGGCTCTGCGCCGAAGTCGGCGATTGACCCACCAGAAGAAGTGCCGGGATCAGTATTGCGGCAAAACTCAGTCTCGCCGTAGATAGACGACGCAATTCCATTTTGACGCGGCGACTTCTGGCCCGCGTGACCAGTTCCGAGATGCGATTGAATTTGTGGCGCGCGAACAATCCGAACAGTCCGACTTCCATCAGGATCGCCGTGGACGGCTCTGGGACCGGGCTACCGGTCTCGGGTTGGACCAGGGTCGCTTCGATGTTGACGAAGTCGCCAGCAGTCAGCGTGGTTCCCGCCGAAGGCAGCAGCGTCGCGGTGAACGCGCCCTGAATTCCCACAAAACCTGGGGGAAGACCCGCGAGACCTGATATGGGATTGAACGTGCCACTCAGGACTGCAGTCGAGAGGCTGTACGCGGCGAAATTGCAGCCGGCGCTTCCAGCGTCTCCGGGAGCCGTGCAGGTTACGTTTCCGAAGGCGTCCGTCTCGAAGGCGCTGCCGGGCACGGTCAGCGTTCCCCCGCCTTTGACGTCTGCCGTGAGGGCCGACACAGTAATCGTCAGCGGCGTCGTTATCGGGTAATCAGGCGGCAACGCGCCGAGCCCCGTCAGGTTCGTGACGTTGAACGCAAACGTTCCGTTGTTCTCATCGAATGAAAGCAAGCCGACTGGGATGGCCGTAGCGGAAGCGGCGCGGGCGAGGCAGCTAAAGACGAACGCCAGCGCAAGCGTTCTCCTGAGGGACGATCGCATTGAGTCCTCCGGTGGTTTGAGACTTGAAGAGGCAATCTTCCCCTTCACACCGGTATGCGCGGGAAAGGTCCGCGAGGGGCCAACGACGCCCTCGATTCTTGCCGCGCGGGCGCAGGTCGGTGACCTCAGTGAGGCATGCGGGCCACCTGGTAGGCGTAGTGACCGGCAGAGACGAAGGTCATGACGATGGAGACGTAGATCATGGCTTCGACGACCCCGGCCTGGCGCCCGAGGTAGTTGAAGTACAGCGCCGCCACGCCGGTGAGGACGTAGAGCGCCGTTGCAAGCTTGCCGTAGATGGACGGCCGGAACGTGCGGGGGCCGATAGCAAGGTTGACGACGGCGACGGTGGCGACGATGGCGACGTCACGGCTGATGACGAGCACGGTGAACCACAGGGGCAAGCGGTTCGGATCGCCGATGCCGGGCACGGTCAAGATCACGAACATGGTGACGAGCAGCAGCTTGTCGGCCAGGGGATCGAGCCAGGCGCCGAGCGTGGTCTTCTCGCCGGTCGCCCGGGCGATGAGGCCGTCGAAGAGGTCGGTCAGGGCGGCGGTGAGGAAGACGACGAGGGCCCAGCCGCGGTAGCCGTAGATCACCAGGATGGCGAAGAAGGGGATCAGCAGCATGCGCAGCAACGTCAGTACGTTCGCCGCGGTAAAGACAGGGCCTACCGGCATCTCTACTTCTTCGCGAGGGCCTCGAGCTTCGACACCATATCGAGGGCTTCGGCGCCGGTCACGGGCCGGGCCAGGTAGAACGCTTCGCCGTCGAGGGGCGCCATCACGCCGGCGGAGACGGATCGCGCCGCGGCGGGGTAACTCGGGTGGGTCGGCATCAGATCCGAGAAATGTGGCCGTGCTTCGCGCCACCGGGTTGCGAGTTTTGGCTTCTCGGCGCCGATCAAGGCGAGCACGTGGCTAGCCGCGGCTGCCAGATCGCCGCGGCGGACGGTGGTGTTGGGCTGGAAGGTGTGATTGGGGAACGCCTCCATCACGCCGGCGCGCGTGACGGCCATGATCCACGGGGCCGCCCAGCTGGTCCGCGTGTCGGTCGTGACGACGGCGTTGCCGCCGCGGGCGCGGCGCAGGAGATCCTCGAGATGGACGCCAAGCAAGGCCGCGAGCTGCGCGCGCGTGACGGCCGGCGACACGTCGATGGCGCGATATTCGGCAGGCATCGCCTCGAGCGCGGCCTTCTGGCGCATCTGATCGATCTTGACAACGACGGCGTCGGACGGCTCGGCCAGGTTGACGGCGGTGTAGGCGTCCGCCGCCTTGCTCCACTGCTGCCCGGCTTCGTAGATCTCGGCGATGAGCGTCAGCGCGTGGACGTCGGAGGGGTCGAGCGCTGCCGCCTGCTGCGCCTGAGCGATGGCGGCGTCGGTATTGCCGGCGCGCCGCTCAACACCGGCGAGCTCACGGTGCAGGAACGCACTGTCTGGCGATGCCGCGATGGCGGTCGCATACATGCGGCGGGCGTCTTCGAGACGGCCGGCGTCAGCGGCCTTGCGCGCGTTGCCGACGAGATCCTGCGCGTTACGGAATTTCAGCGCCTCGACGCGCGCGCGCAACGGCGCCAGGCTCGCGTCGGCGGCGAGCGCGGCTTGATAGGCCTCGAGCGCCCCGTCAGTCCGCCCTTCGGCGGCGAGCGCGTCGCCCTTTCCCGCCAGCGCCGGCGCGTATGACGCATTGGCCGCGAGGGCCTTGTCGAAATGCGCGGCCGCCGCGCCGCTGTCCTTTCGTGCCAGGGCGGCGTAGCCAAGACCTGTTTCGGCCGGATAAAAGGCCGGGGTTTGCTTCAGGATCGCCGTGAACTCGCGGTCGGCCGCCTTCGCATCCCCCGACTCGAGCAACTGCCAGGCGGACGTGTGATGGGTAGTGAGGTCCGCGGAGCCCAGGCCGGCCGGTACGCCGGGGAAGACGAAGTCAGGAAACCTCGCCACACCCGCAGCGGGTGCCGGCGTGACGGCGGGCTTGGCGCCGCACGCCGCGGCCACGAGCGCGAGCGACAGCGCGACAACGAGCGCGCGCAGCGGCGGTCTGCCGTTCCCAGGCAGCGGCTGCTCGGAGAGATCGGTTCCGCCGATGGACCCGTTATGCACTGGCGCGGGCCCCCTGGTGGAAGCGATCGGCAATACGGCGCGGCAGATCGGCTTCGATGGTGACGCTGTCGTCGGTCGCGACATGACGACGGACGTGGCCGACCCGGTACAGCTCCGCGATGTGCGAGCGGTCGACGGCGTCGTGCGGGTTGAACTCGAACGTGACGGTCGCGGTATCGAGACCCAGCTTGGTCTCCATCGCGGCGACGACGTCCTCGCGGCCATCTCCGCCCAGTGCCGACACGCACAGCGCATTGGGATGGATGGCGGCGAGCCGCGCCCGCTCGGCGGCCTCGAGACGGTCACACTTATTGAAGACATCGATGAGCGGCACGCGTGCGGCGCCCACCTCAGTCAGCACGGCGAGAACAGCGGCAATGTGGCGATCGCGATCGGGCGCGGACGCGTCGATGACGTGCAGCAGCAAGTCGGCCGCGGCCACCTCCTCGAGCGTGGCCCTGAAGGCGGCCACGAGCGAATGCGGCAACCGGTCGATAAAACCAACCGTATCGGACACGAGCAATTCGCGGCGGTCAGGCAGCTTGACGCGGCGCACGAGGGGATCGAGCGTCACGAAGAGGGCGTTCGAGGCGACGGCATCATCGCCGGTCAGCGCATTGAACAACGTCGTCTTTCCGGCGTTGGTGTAGCCAACCAGCGCGACGGTAGGCACGGCTGACTTGTGCCGCCGCTCGCGCAACTGGGCACGCCTGCGCCGGACGGTCTCGATCTCCTCGCCAAGAACACTGAGGCGATGGCGGATACGACGGCGGTCGGTTTCGAGCTTTGTTTCGCCAGGGCCACGGGTGCCGATGCCGCCACCGAGCCTGGACAACGCGGCGCCCGAGCCGACCAGCCGAGGCATCAGATACTTCAACTGCGCCAGTTCGACCTGCAACTTGCCTTCACGCGTGCGCGCACGCCTGGCGAAAATGTCGAGGATGAGCTGGGTGCGATCGATAACGGCGCGACCGAGCGCCGCCTCGAGGTTCCGGAGCTGTGCCGGGGAGAGCTCATTGTCGAAGACAACGATGTCGACACGCGCTTCGTCGCACGCCGCCGCCAGCATCTTGACCTTGCCACTACCGAGGAACGTCGCCGAATCAGGCCTGGCGCGTTCCTGTTGGACGCGCAGTACGGGATCGGCGCCCGCCGCGGCGGCGAGGCCGGCCAGCTCGTCGAGCGCATGTTCCGGATCGAACTGGCGTGGAGACTCGGTGAAAAGACCGACGAGCGCGGCGCGCTCCCTTGCAAGCGTCATGAGATGGTTGGCCGTTACTGCAGCGATTCTAGCACTTTGCTCCAAGGGACCACGCCTTGGCGCACGAGGGCGATGGGTACTTTGGACGCATCGACAAGCGTCGAGGGCGCGCCGCCGCGAACCGGGCCGCCATCGAGGATGGCGTCGACGCGGGGCACGGCAGTGGCAACTTCGTCGGCCACGCTGGCGGGAGGCTCGCCCGATCGATTCGCGCTCGTCGCGGTGATGGCAAAGCCAGCCTCGCGCGCCAGCGCGACCGCTACCGCATGCGCGGGAACGCGAATGCCGACGGTTGCGCCGCCGGCGAGCGCCTCGCGCGCGAGAGACGGGCGCGCGTGCATGACGATCGTCAGCGGGCCTGGCCACCAGTGCGCAGCAAGCCTCTCGGCATCGACGGTCAGCTCGGCAGCGGCCCGCACCTGGGCGAGGTCGGCAGCGATCAGCGTCAACGCCGACGACTCGGGCCGTCCTTTCAGCTCGTAAAGCCGCTGCACCGCGGTGGCGTTGCGCGGATCCACGGCGAGGCCATACAAGGTGTCAGTCGGATAGGCCACGACTAAGCCCCGACGGAGGAAGGCTGCCGCCTCTCGGATCGCTACCGGGTCTGGGGCTTCAGGGAGAACCCGGAAGACTTGAGGCACTCTCGCTGAATCCATAATCCTTCATCGCTGATCCTGCATCCTTTAACTAAGGATCAGGATTCACTACAGGTTTTCTGCCACGGGTTCGTCTTGCGGTGTTTCGCGTGGGCGGTCGGTCTCGCTTGCTAGGCGGTAGACGATGACGGCGAGAACGGCGAGGCAGACGACGTCGAGGGCGAAGACGGCGCGGCGCGAGGAGGCGGCGAGCAGTCCGCAGACGACCGGGCTGACGGCCAGGCCGACGAGCGATGCCGTCGTCAACAATCCGAAGCCAGTGCCGCGCACGTTGGCGGGGATCACGGCGGCCGCGGCGGTGTACGAGGCGGTCATTCCGACGCCGATGGCGAGGCCGAAAAGCGGCGTCGCGAGGAAGAGCCAGGGAGTGCCGGGAGCCGCGACATAGATCGCCGCGCCGGCGGCCGCCGCCGCGCAGGCGGCGGCGATCAACTGCGAGGCGCTGCGCCGCTGCAGGAGGCGCGCACAAAAATGATGGCCGATGGCGCCCGCGCCGGCGGCGATCGAGAACAGGATGCCCGAGACGAACGCGACCTGCGTCGCAGGCGTCCCGAGCTCGCCAACAAAGAGCGGCAACACCGGCCCGAAGCTGCGATCGACGAACTGGAAGCCGAAGATCGCCGCCGCCATCAGCAGAAAATTTTCAAAGGCGAGCACGTTCCGGAAGGTCACCGGCGGGCCAGCTTCCTCCTTCTCCGCCGCATGGGCCTGGACGATGCG
The DNA here is from genome assembly GCA_963836665.1 of uncultured Acidobacteriota bacterium. GTDB lineage: Bacteria > Acidobacteriota > Vicinamibacteria > Vicinamibacterales > 2-12-FULL-66-21 > JAICSD01. The sequence goes on from CAWIKL010000001.1 coordinate 779,257, forward strand.
CTCGTCGTACATGAAGAGCACCAGCAGGAAGGCGAGCAGGTAGAACGCGGCGGTGACGAAGAATGCCCGACGCAGCCCGACGACGGCCGCCACGGTGCCGCCGAAGACAGGTCCGAGCGCGGGGCCGAGCCGTTGCGCCGTCTGAACCGTGCCGATCGCCTGCGCCATGCGCCCCTTCGGCGCCGAGTCGGCGGCCATGGTCAGCGTCAAGGCGCCGTAGCCGGCAAACAGCCCTTGGAACGCGCGCAGCGCGAAGACGTGCCACGGGCGCGTGACAAAGGCCATCGCCGACATGACAATGACGAAGCTGCCGAGCGAGCGCTCGACCATGATCTTGCGTCCGAAGCGATCGGCAAGGCGGCCCCATGCGGGCGAAAGAAGCGCCGTCAGGGCCGGCGTGACGCCGAGGCTCATTCCCGACCACATCGCCACCCGCCCGACGTCATCGACGCCGAGCTGGTTGAAGTAGAGCGGGAGGAACGGCATCACGAGCGTGAAGCCCATGAAGCCGATGAAGCCCGCGGCGGTTACCGCGAAGAGATTGCGCGCGTGGCCGCTCACCTCAGAAACGGATGCGGACCATGTGCTTCTGCTCGACGTGGATCGTGTCGATGAAACGGATGCGTGGCGGATCGCTCTGCATGACGATCGAACTGGTGCGCGTGCCGTCGCCGAAGAAACGGACGCCGCGCATGAGGCTGCCGTCGGTGACGCCGGTTGCGGCGAAGATGATGCCGTCGCCGGACGCCAGTTCCTTTGAGGTGTAGATCTTGCCCGGCTCAGCCCCCATGGCGCGGCAGCGCTCTTCGTCTTCAGGTTTTTTGATGACAAGCCGCGCGAGGATTTCGCCGTTGAGGCAGCGCATGGCCGCGGCGGTGAGCACGCCTTCGGGCGCGCCGCCTGTGCCCATCACGGCGTGGACACCGGTGCCGACGACGGCGGCGGCAATGCCGGCCGAGAGGTCGCCGTCACCGATGAGACGGATGCGTGCGCCAGTGGCCCGAATCTGGTCGATCAGCGCCTGATGCCGCGGCCGCTCGAGCACGACGACGACGAGGTCGTCGACGCTGCGATCGAGACAGCGCGCGATGGCGTTCAGGTTCTCGTCGACCGGCGCGTCGAGGCTGACGGCATCCTTCGCGCTCGGGCCGACCACGAGCTTCTCCATGTAGAGATCGGGCGCGTGGAGCAGGCCACCCTTGCTCGACGCCGCCAGGACGGCAATTGCGTTGGCCGCGCCAGTGGCGCAAAGATTCGTGCCTTCGAGCGGATCGACAGCAATGTCAACGGCAGGCAAGGTGCCCCAGGGGAACTTGCCCCTGGCGCCCATGCCGACCTTCTCGCCAATGTAGAGCATCGGCGCTTCGTCGCGCTCGCCTTCGCCGATGACGATGGTCCCGTCGATGAGGACGGTGTCGAGGGCCTCGCGCATGGCGGCGACGGCCGCCTGGTCGGACTTGTGGTTGTTCCCCTGCCCCATCGTGTGCGCACAGGCGATCGCCGCCTGCTCGACGACGCGGAGGAAGTCGAGGGAGAGATCGGAGTTCATGATCAGCCTTCGTACGGCGGCAGTTCGCAGCGCGTCGGTTTGTCGACGCGGTAGCCGAGGAGGTAATCGGCCTGCATCACCTTGTGAATCTCGCGCGTGCCTTCGTAGATCACCGCCCCCTTGCAGTTGCGATAGAACCGTCCGGCCGGATACTCGTCGGAGTAGCCGTTGGCGCCGTGTACCTGGACGCAGTCACCGGCGGCACGCTCGGACGCGACGGTGGAGAACCACTTGGCGAGCCCGGTTTCGCGAGTATTGCGGCGACCGGCGTTCTTGAGGAAGCCGGCGCGCAACCACAAGAGGCGAGCGGCCTGATAGTCACTCTCCATCTGCGCGATCATTTCCTTGACGAGCTGGTGCTGGCCGATCTCGACGCCGAAGGTCTTGCGCTGCTTGGCGTACTTGACGCTGGCATCGCGGCAGGCGCGGATCAGGCCGGTGGCTCCGGCGGCGACGGTGTAGCGGCCCTGGTCGAGCGCGAACATCGCGATCTTGAAGCCCTCCCCTTCCTGGCCGACGAGGTTCTCGGCCGGCACCTCAACCTCGTCCATCTTGAAGTAGCCGGTGTTGCCAGCGAGGATGCCCCACTTCTCCTTGAGCGTGCCGCTCGAGAACCCCTTGAAGGCGCGCTCGACGATGAAGGCGCTGATGCCGGACGGATCCTTCTGCCGCTTCTTTTCGAGGTCGGTCCAGCCAAAGACGAGGAAATTGTCGGCAACGTCGGCGAGCGAGATCCACATCTTCTCGCCGGTGAGGAGGTAGCTGCCGCCCTTCTTCACGGCAACGGTCTGCATGCCGCGCACGTCGCTGCCGGCGGCCGGCTCGGTCAGCCCGTAGGTGGCGATCTTCTTCCCCTGCGCCTGCGGCACGAGGTAGCGCTGCTTCTGCACCTCGCTGCCCCAGGTCAGTAGCGTCAGGCAATTGAGGCCGGCGTGCACGGACATGATCACGCGCAGCGAGGTATCGACGTATTCGAGCTCCTCGCTGATGAGGCCGAGGCTGACGTAGTCCATCCCGGCGCCGCCGTATGCGACGGGCACGGACGCGCCGAGGAGGCCGAGCTGGGCCATCTGCGGAAAGATGTTGGGGTCGAAACGGTGCTCGCGGTCGAGATCCTTGATACGCGGCGCGATTTCACGGGCGCCCCATTCGCGAACAGATTGCTCGAGCAGCCGCTGTTCCTCGGTGAGATCGAAATCCATAGCCGGTCATTGTACTTGCGATGGGCGATGGGCGATGGGCGATGGACGAGGGGCGATGGGCGATGGGCGAGGGGCGATGGACGATGTTCGATGGACGGGGGGGGGCGGGTCAGGGTTTGCGGGAGACGGTGACGGCGGCGCCGCGGCTGAGGGACAGGCGGGTGGCGGCGCTGTCGGAGGGGGCGGCGAGCTCGAGGTGGTCGGTACTGCCGAAGAGGGCGCCGACGCCCTCGGGGGGCAGCTCGGCGTAGGTGGCGACGAGGCGCTCGATGCGGTGGCCGGCGACGTCGATCGCGATGGCGGCGCCGAGGCCGAGGCGCTCGACGGACTTGCGATCGATGTTGGTGACGAGATTGCCGAAGCGATCGACGCGAAGGACGACGCCACGGACTTCATCGGTGCTTGCGTCGGCCACGGGCACGTCCAGCTTCTGTACGTCGGCAAGCGGGCGGCCGAGCGCGGGGAGCTGGGTTCCTTTCGCCAGCCAGGCGGCCGCCGGGGCAAAGCGGTCGCGCCCTTCGAAAGTGCGGCTCACGGTCGGACGCGCATAGCGGCGCTCGGTCAGCTCAACGATCTTCTTGGCCGGCGACTCGCGGAGGACGAGCGTCAGGACGCCGTTGTCGGGCGCGACGAAACGATAGTCGCCCGTGTCGGCGGCCAGGCCGCGCCGGGCGGAGCCGACGCCGGGATCGACGACGGCGATGAAGATGGTCCCGACGGGAAAATACTTGTAGGCCGCCGCCAGCTCGAGGGCGCCGGCCATGACGTCGTGAGCGGGAATGTCGTGGCTGATGTCAACGAGCGTCGCGTCGGGACAGATCCCGAGCATGACGCCCTTCATCGTGCCGGCATAATGATCGACAGTCCCGAAGTCGGTCAGGAGCGCGATGACAGGACGCACGTCACGCTCGCTTCCTGAGCAGGATTTCGCGCGTGTTGCTCTTGAGCAGGAACGACTCCGACACGGAGAGCCCCTCGAACATCTTGATGATGTCGCGGTTCTGCAGGACGAACTTGGCGCCGCCGGTGCCGGGGTGATGACGGTGCCGCAGCGAGTGCGATTCTTCGATGATTTCGAACTTGGTGAACGGGACGCGGTCGAACGCCTTGGTGCAGAAGAATCCCATGACGGCGCCGCCGGGACGCAGCACGCGCACCAGTTGGCGCGCCACGGCCTTGGCCTGAGGCACGTCGAGGAAATCGAAGATGTCCCAACAGAGCACTCCGTCGACGCTGTCGTCGGCCTGCGTGAAACGCTTGACGAGCGATTCGGCGAGCGCGTCGCGGGTATTGGCGCGGGCGTGCTTGTCGATTTCGGCGGCCAGATCCTCGATGAACAGCTTGCAGCCGAGCTGCTCGCCGAAATAGGCCACGTTGGTACCGATCACCGGGCCGAAATCGACGAGGACCGGCGCGGTCTGGTGCGAGAGGGCGCCGATGAACTTGGGCAGCGCCTTCGACGACACCACCGGTTCAGGCCCCTTGGGCGCAGGGGCATCCGCCGCGCCGCCTGGCGAGGAGGCCAGAGGGCGCTTTCCGCCGAACTTCAGGAGATCGGAGATCGACACGATCGGGCTGTGCGGGTGTTCGGGTTCTGCGGGTTCCTCGGTGCTTCGGGTTGGTCCAGCGCGTCGGTTTCCGGGGTCCTCCGGCTCTTGGTTCCGCTCCCCACGCGTCGGGTGAGCTCGAACCTCAAGGAGCGGTGGAAACGCCGGGGCCCTGGAATCCGGAGAACTTGAAAACCCGAGGAACCCGAGAACCCGTTACCGAGTGCCCGCGGCGGCAGACGCCGGCTGCGGCGAAGACGCCGGCGTGCTCGGCGCGGCTACCGGCTTCGACTCACCCGATTTCGCCGCGCTGCGCTGCATGTCGATGCTGCCGCGGAAGTGGGCGCCTTCGGCGATGGCCACGCGCGGCGCGGCGATGTCGCCGTCGACCAATCCGTTGTCGCGCAGGTCCACCTTCTCGCTCGCGGTGACGTTGCCGGTGACTTCACCGAGGATGATCACCGACTTGGCAAACACCTGCGCCTTGATCTTTCCGTTGGGTCCGATGGTCAGCACGTTCTGCCGCAGCTCGATCTTGCCTTCGACGTGCCCCTCGATGGTCAGGTCCTCGCTGCCGGTGAGCTCGCCCTTGATGACGACGGATTTACCGATATTCACGGGACCTTTCTCCATTCCGCGAATTACTTCGCTCGACCGCTCCGTCGCCGGCGCGGAATTGATTGGCTGGGTTGTCTGCGGGCTCTGCGGTCCCGCTGGGGTCGGGCCACTCCCGCCTGGCGGCGTTGGCTTCACCGAATCGTCCCGTTTCCACATGGCACACTCTCCACCTGTCCCGAGTTGACCTCGCAGGGTGTCTCAGTTTCGGTCGCTGGGCAGCAATCCGGCCAGTATAAGCACCGCCCTCAGGCCCTGTCTAGTCCTTTTACTGCTGAGACTTAGGGTGAAATGGTACAATTTGTCTGGATGCGTGCGTACTTCGATCACAACGCCACCACTCCGCCGGCGCCCGAGGCGACCGACGCGGTAGTGCGCGCGCTCCGCGAAGAGTTCGGCAACGCCTCCAGCGTGCACCATTTCGGGCAGCGTGCCAAGGCGGTTCTCGACGACGCCCGCTCGGCGGTCGGCGCACTGCTTGGAGCCGAACCGGCCGAGCTCGTCTTCACCAGCGGCGGCACCGAGTCGGACAACCTGGCGCTTCGCGGCGCCGCCGAGGCACTTGAACCGTCAGGCCGCCGTCACATCGTCACGTCGGGCATCGAACACGAGGCGGTGCTCAATACCGTCAAGGCGCTGGTGAAGCGCGGGTGGACCTCCTCGATTCTGCCGGTCGACGCGAGTGGCGTCATCGCGCCGTCTTCGCTCGCCTCGGTCATCTCGCGCCAGACGGCGATCGTCTCGGTGATGCACGCCAACAACGAGATTGGCACCGTGCAACCGATCGCCGATCTCGCAGCGATTGCGCACGAACACGGCGCGCTGGTCCACACCGACGCGGTGCAGTCGGCCGGCAAGATCGGCGTCAACGTGAAGGATCTGGGAGTCGATCTGCTCAGCATCTCGGCGCACAAGTTCAACGGTCCGAAGGGAGCGGGCGCCTTGTGGATCCGCCGCGGCACGCGCCTGGTGCCGACGATGACGGGGGGCAAGCACGAACGCAATCGACGCGGCGGCACTGAAAACGTGCCGGGCATCGCCGGCATGGGTGTGGCGGCACGGCTCGCGCGCGAGAAGCTGCCGGCCGAAGGGCCCCGCCTGGCGGCGCTGCGCGATCGCCTGGAGCGTGGCATTCTCGAGCGAGTGCCAGGGACGCTGGTCAACGGCGCGCTGACGCCGCGGGTACCGAACACGACGAACATCAGCTTCGATGGCGTCGAGGCGGAATCGCTGCTGATCGCGCTCGACCTGGAAGGATTCGCGGTCTCGACGGGCTCGGCCTGCTCGTCAGGCACGCTGGAGCCATCGCACGTGCTGCGGGCGATGGGGCTGCCGTCGCACCGGACGCAGAATTCGATCCGGTTCAGCCTGGGGCTCGGGAACACCGAGGCGGAGGTGGATGCGCTGCTGGCCAAGCTGCCGGCGGTGGTCTCCAAGTTGAGGACGCTGGTTCGGAGCGGGCGATAAGGCATTGGCGAATGGCGATTGGTGAATGCCGATTAGGGGCAGTGCAGATTGGTGAATGGCGAATGAAGTGAACACGATGCGTGTAGTGGTGGCGATGTCGGGCGGGGTTGATTCGTCGGTGGCTGCGGCGCTTCTGGCGCGCGAGGGGCACGAGGTGATCGGGCTGTCGATGCAGCTCTATGACCAGTCCAACGGCGAGATTACGTTCGGCAGCTGCTGCACGATCGACGATCTCTACGACGCGAGGCGCGTCGCGGCCGCGATCGGGATCCCGCATTACATCGTCAACTTCGAGCGCAAGTTCGAGGACCACGTGATTGCGGACTTCGTGCGCGAGTATGCGGCGGGGCGGACGCCGATCCCGTGCGTGCACTGCAACGGGGATTTGAAGTTTGCGTCTCTGGTCGAGCGCGCAGAGGGCTTCGAGGCGACCGCGGTCGCCACGGGACATTACGCGCAGGTCGAGTTCGACGAGACGACGCGGCGGCACCGGTTGAAGCGCGGCGCCGACACGCAGAAGGATCAGTCCTACTTCCTGTTCACGCTGTCGCAGGCACAACTGGCGCGGGCACGCTTCCCGGTCGGGCATCTCGACAAGGCGGCCGTCCGCGAGGAAGCGCATCGCCTCGGCCTCCGCGTCGCAGCCAAGAAGGACAGCCAGGAAATCTGCTTCGTCCCCGCCGGCGAGCATCCCGAGTTCGTCGGACGCCGCGCGGCGCTTCCCGGCGGCGTGATCCGCAACCGCGACGGCCAGACGCTCGGCCACCACGAGGGCATCCACCGTTTCACGATCGGACAGCGCAAGGGGCTCGGCCTCTCGGCAGGCGTTCCCCTGTACGTGGTCAACATCGACGCCGCGACGGCCTCGGTCACGGTGGGCCCGCGCGGGGATCTCGAACGCACGTCACTGACCGCGGCGCGGGTGAACTGGATCGACGGCGACGTGCCACCGGGCCCCGTCCGCGCGCACGCGCGCATCCGCTACCGCCATCAGGACGCGCCGGCGACGATCACGCCGCTTGCCGGCGATCGCGTCAGCGTCACCTTCGACGAGCCGCAGAGCGCAATCACGCCCGGCCAGGCAGTGGTGTTCTACGAGGGGGAGTACGTCGTAGGAGGAGGGTGGATCGAGTAGGGGGCGATGGGCGATGGGCGATGCTAAGCGGTTACGTGCGCTTCGCCGAGGTGCTGGGGGAGACCTTCTAGGTATTTCTCGGCGTCGATGGCCGCCATGCAGCCGGAGCCGGCAGCGGTGATCGCCTGGCGGTAGACGTGATCTTGGACGTCGCCACAGGCAAAGACACCGGGCACGCTAGTGTGCGTGCCGGCATTGGTGAGGATGTAACCGCCGGGGTTGGTGTCGACCTGCCCCTTGAACAGCGACGTGTTGGGCGTGTGGCCGATGGCCACGAAGACGCCGTCCACGGCGATTTCCTTGAGCTCACCGGTGCGGTTGTTGCGCAGCACCATCGAGCTGACCTCTCCCTTGCCGGTGTCCTTGATCTCCTCGACGTCGGTATTCCACTCGAACGAGATCTTGTCGTTGGCGAAGGCCTTGTCCTGCATGATCTTCGAGGCGCGCAGGGTGTCGCGGCGATGGACCACGGTCACGTGCGAGGCGAAGCGCGTCAGGAAGATGGCTTCCTCCATCGCGGAGTCTCCCCCGCCGACGACGGCGATGGGCTTGCCGCGGAAGAAGTAGCCGTCACAGGTCGCACAGGTCGACACACCGTGACCGATGAGGGCGCGCTCGGAATGCAAGCCAAGCAGCCGCGCGGTCGCGCCCGTGGCGATGATCAGCGTACGGGTCCGATACTCGGCGTCTGACGTCTTGATCGTGTAGGGACGCGCCATCAGATCGACGGAGGTCACGTGACCGCGGATGATCTCGGCGCCGAAGTGCTCGGCCTGCGCGCGCATCTCGCCCATCAGGTCGGGGCCCATGATGCCGGACCGGTGGCCGGGAAAGTTCTCGACCAACGTGGTGAGCATGAGCTGTCCGCCGGCCTCGAGCCCTTCGATGACGAGCGGCTTCAAGTTGGCGCGCGCCGTATAGAGCGCGGCGGTCAGCCCCGCCGGACCCGACCCGATGATGACGACGTTACGGACGGTCACGCTACGTGTTTGTCGATGACTTTCTTGAGCGAGTCCTTGTCGGCGAGGCCGACGACCTGCTCGACGACTTGGCCGCCCTTGAACAGGAGCAGCGTCGGAATGCCACGGATGCTGAACTTGAACGCCGTATTCGGGTTGTCGTCGACATTCAGCTTGCCCACGACGACCTTACCATCGTAGTCGGTCGCCAGCTCGTCGACCGTCGGCGCCAGACGCTTGCAGGGGCCGCACCATTCCGCCCAGAAGTCGACCAGCACGGGCTTGCCGCCGTTGATGGTCGTATCGAAGTTCGCGTCGGTAATTGTCTGAACCTTCTCGGATGCCATTAAAGTCCTCTGTATACTTTGACATACTCCCGGGCTGAAACGTCCCAGGAGAAATCCTGCCGCATCGCGTTCCGCTGGAACCCTTTCCATGTTTTGGAGTTGGCGAAGGCCGTGACCGCGCGGGCAATCGCCCCAAGAAGCGCGTCGGGGGTGTAGTCGACGAACTTGAACCCTGTGCCCCGCTCCGCCGACTCGTCTATATCGATAACGGTGTCCTGGAGCCCGCCCGTGGCCCGGACGATGGGGAGCGCGCCGTAGCGCTGGCTGTACATCTGATTGAGTCCGCAGGGCTCGTACCAGGAGGGCATCAGGAACAGGTCGGCGCCCCCTTCAATCAGGTGCGCCAGCCCATCGTCGAAACCGATGCGCGCGGCGACGCGGTCGGGATGCGCGGCGGCGAGGCGCTTCCAGAAGTCTTCGCACCCGGCTTCCCCACTGCCGAGGACGACCCAGACTGCGTTGGCGTGCAGCAGCCGTTCACCGGCTGCGGCGTAGAGGTCGCAGCCCTTTTGTTGTGTCAACCGGGTCACGATACCAATGACCGGCCTGGCAAGCGACGCCGCGTCGAAAGGCAGACCGACGGCCTCGAGCAATGCTCGTTTGTTGGGCTTGCGCCGCGGCAGCGATGCCGCGGTGAAACGCGCGGGCAGACGAGGATCGGCCGCCGGGTTCCAGACGTCTACGTCGATGCCATTGAGGATGCCGACGAGATCCTTGGCGCGCGTGCGCAGGATGCCGTCGAAACCGAAACCGTACTGGGGCTGGAGAATCTCACGCGCGTAGGTCGGGCTGACCGTGGTGATGAGATCGCTGAGCACGATGCCCGCCTTGAGCGCGCTCGCGCGTCCCCAGAACTCCATGACATTGGGCGTGTAGAGATCACGTCCGAGGCCGATCCAGACCAGCTCCTTCGCATCGAACATGCCCTGGAAGGCAAGATTGTGGATCGTGAGGATCGTCTTGACGCCACCGACAATCGGATCGTCGTGCAGCACGGTGCGCGCGTAGACGGGCGCCAGCGCTCCCTGCCAGTCGTGCGCGTGGATCACGGAGGGACGCGCCCCTTTCAGGCGCGCGTACTCGAGGGCGCCACGGCACAAGACGGCGAAACGGAATGTGTTGTCGCCATACTCGCCGCGTGCGTCTCCATAGAGACCATCACGGTCATAGAGCGGCGGCGCGTCGATGAGTACGGCGGTGAGACCGGGTTCGAGCGGCTGCTCGACGAAGCGGACGGGATAGGCGTGCAACCCAAACGGAATGTCGGCCGGCCAACCGGCGGCGCTTGTCTGCGCGCCCCGGTACTTCGGCAGAACGACGGTGACACGGTGGCCAAGCCGCGCCAACGCACGCGGCAGCGCACTCGAGACGTCGGACAGCCCGCCCGTATGGGCGAATGGCCGCATTTCGGAGGTGATGAACAGGATGTCGAGAGGATCGATGGACGATGGGCGATGGACGATGGACGATGGGACATCGACGGGCGACGGATCGACGGGCGATGGACGATGGGCGATGGACGATGGACGACGACGGGGCGATGGGGGATCGATGTGCGATGGGCGAGGGACGATGGGCGACTTGGGTTCTTTCTTCTTTGCCATCTAACGGCCTGCTTTCGATTCTAGTGCGCGGCCGGCGGCCAGCTCGCGGGCGGCTTCATTGCCGTGGCCTTGTTTCATGAGGGCGGCGGCCATGGCGTAATGACCGAGGGGCGCCACTGATGGATCCGGGTGGAGCTCGAGCCCCTTGCGGGCCAGGCGGATCGCATCTGATGGATCGCCGTTGGTGTCGACGTAGGCCTTGGCCAGGAAAAGATAGCCTTCGGCGAACTGTGGATTGGCGTCGATCGCGCTCTTGAGCGACGCCATCTGGGCGCCGATGTTGCCCTGGCGCTCGTAGAGGCGGCTCAGATTGAACGACGCCTTGTAGGCGCCCTGGTGCAACTCGAGCTCGCGGCGGTACTCGGCTTCCGCCGTCTTGTCATCGCCACGCTGCTCGGCGATGAGCGCGAGGTTGTAGTGCGCAAGGCGGACGTCGGCTTTCATGTCGAGGGCGGCCCGGATCTCGCGTTCGGCACCGGCAACGTCGCCGTGCTTGAACGCGAGCGCGCCAAGGGCGTTGCGCGCCGACGCGGTCCGGGGATCGATGGTGAGTGCGGTCTTGAAGTTGGATTCTGCCTTTGCGTCTTCACCGCGGTCGAGGTAGATCTCCCCGACTTGATATCGCACTTGCGCGTTCTTCGGATCGATTGACAAGTAGCGTTCGTAGCCCGCGAGCGCCGCGTCGTCTCGCCCGAGCTTGCGGTAGGCGTTGGCCATGTTGATGACGGCCAGGTCGTAATCGGGCTTGAGCTCGAGCGCCCTGGAGAAATACTTGATCGCATCCTCGAAGCGGCCCACCTTGAAATAGGCGTTGCCGAGGTTGAACCAGGCGTCGATGACGTCGGGATCGTCGTGGACGACTTTGGTCAGCATCGACACCACGGTCTCGAACGAGTCCTTGTCCTTGGCGATTTCGCGCGAGTCGGTCATCAGGTTGAAGAGGCCGATCTTGTCCTTGGGATCGGCGCGCTTGCTGACCGGCCCCGAGACCGTGGCGACAAACGAACCGACGTAGCCGAGCGCGGCCAGACGCGCGCGCGCTTCCGGATCGACTTCCGGCGCGGCCTGAGACGCCTGCTTCGACGGATCGTCGTTCTCCTGGGAGCGGAGGCGCGCGATCATGGCATCGGCCACGCTCTTCTTCTGGTCGTAGAGGTTGGTGGCCTCGTCAGGATCACGATCGAGGTCGTAGAGCTCAGGGCGTGGCGCGTCGATGACCTTGTACTGCCCGGCGCGCCAGGCGCGCAGCTCGCTCCATCCGTAGTGGTGGAGCGGATACAGGGCCTCGGCGTAGACATCGAGATCCAGCCGCGGCTTGGCACCACTCATCAGAGGCGCAAGGCTGACGCCGGCAATCCCCGAGGGGACCGGCACACCGAGCAGGTCGAGCACGGTTGGAAACAGATCAACCGTGCGGACGGGATCGGCGACGCGGCGACCGTGGGTGAGGCCGAACGGCGCACGGATGATGAAGGGCACGCGCATGGTGCTCTGATAGATGAAGAACCCGTGGGTTCCCTCCTGGTGCTGGTTCAATCCCTCGCCGTGGTCGCCGACGACTGCGACGACTGTCTTGTCGAGGAGGTGGTTCTGCTCGAGAAACCCGAGCACGCGGGCGATCTGCGAGTCGACGAACGAGATCGCGCCGCTGTAGGGATGGGTGCGATAGCGGGATCTGAACGGCTCGGGCGACAGGTAGGGCGAGTGCGCGTCGTAGAAGTGTAGCCAGGCGAAGAAGCGACGGTTCTTCACCTGTTCGAGCCACGGCAACGCGCGGTCGACGACTTCGTTGCCGGGACGCTTGACGTCGCCGATCCCGAAGCCGCCGGTCATCTTCGAGAGGTCGAAGTCGTCGACGTAGGAATCGAAGCCCTGGTTGAGCCCCCACTTCCCGTCGAGCACGAAGGCGCCGACGACGGCGCCGGTCTGGAAGCCGCTCTTTTTCAACACGGTCGCGAGCGTCTGGTGCGACGGGGCAAGGAAGAAGCCGCCATTGTCTCGAACGCCGTGCTCGGGCGGAAAGAGACTGGTGAAGATGCTCGAATGCGACGGGAGGGTCAGCGGTGCGGCGGTCGAGGCCTGCTCGAAGAGGACGCCTTGGGCGGCGAGCCGATCGAGATTCGGCGTCTCGATGTCCTTGAATCCGTAGGCGCCGAGGCGATCGGCGCGGGTGGTATCGAGGGTGATGACGAGGAGGTTGAGCGCCTGGCGATCGACGCCGCGCGGCAGGGTCCCGAGATCCACGTTCCCGGCGGCCCTCTGGGATCGCGGCCACCAGAAGGCAGCGGCTGTGATGCCGGCGAGCGACAATGCCCCCAGCCCGACAAGCACACCCCGCCAACCTCGCGCCCTCACCATATAGATGGTGCCGTGTCGGAGGGCGGATCGTCAACGAGCGTAGCGAAATTGGTGAATCGGATCCGCGAATTTGGATCATCGTGGAATGTGCAGTTCCGTGATAGGACTACATGGCGCGCTGTAGACCGATTTGCCGCGGTTCGCGTGGCACATCGTGTGCACAGGCGCGCCCAAATCCGCCCAGCGTTCGTTTGCGCGTCAGGCGGTCATTCAAGGAGGCAATCTGGTGACAGTCAGGATTCTCCGGAGCTCTGCCGTCTTCCGCAGGGGGGCACTTCTGGCCCTTGCCGTCACGCTCGTGCCGCTGCCACTACTGGCAGCCGACAACGCCGCCGCGGCCGTCCCGGCGCCGTCGCTGAAGACGTCGATCGCCACCCACGCCAAGCGTGAAGTCCTGGCTACAGCGTCGAAGACGCAGGCCCACGCCAGCGCGCAGACCGCGGCCCGCGCCCAGAGCAACGACCCGCACGGCCAGGGCTTCTTCCGGTCGCCCACGGGAATCGTCTGTCTTGCGGTGATCGCGGCCGGCACCGGCTACGCGTTCTACTCCGCTTCGCACGACCGCATCCATTCGGTCGCGCGGCAGGGGCAATAGGACATGAGGGAGACATCGATGATCAGACGCATCACGACTCTCGCTCTCGTGCTCGCGCTGGCCGCGGGCGTCGGCATGGCCTCCGCCCAGTCACTCACCGGCTCGGTGACCGGCAAGGTCGTCGACGCCCAGGGGGCCGTCCTCCCAGGCGTGACCGTCACGCTGACCGGCAAGACCGGCGCGAAGACCCAGCAGACCGACGCGCAGGGTGACTATCGGTTCCTCGGGCTCGAGCCCGGCGCCTACAGCGTCAAGACGGATCTCCAGGGCTTCGTCGCGAAGGACCAGCCCGCGCAGGTCAACGTCGGCCAGGAAATCACCGTCAACGTGACGATGGCGGTCGGGGGCCGTTCGGAGACGATTGACGTCGTCGCCAACTCGCTTTCGGTCGACACCACGACTTCGAAAACGGATACCGGCATCTCGCAGGATTTGCTGTTCAGCATGCCGATCACGCACGCGAACCCGGCGACCAGTCTGCTGAACTACGCGCCGGGCATCAACAATGCGGCGGCGTTTGGCGGGTCTGCGTCTTCCGGGAACGCGCTGATGCTCGACGGTGTCGACACGCGCGACCCCGAAGGTGGGACGGCGTGGACGTTCTACAACTACAACATCATCGACGACGTCCAGGTCGGGAGTCTGGGCCAGCCGGCGGAATACGGCGGCTTCACGGGGGCGATCGTCAACACGATCACCAAGTCGGGGGGCAACCGGCTGGCGAGCCTGGCTGAGTTTCGCTGGACCAACGACAGCCTGGGCGGCAACAACGTCTCCCAGGACATCATCAGCAAGAACTCGACGCTGGCGACGCCGGTGAAGATCCTCAGCCTGAAGGACTACACGGTGCAGCTGGGCGGGCCGATCAAGAAGGACAAGCTGTTCTACTTCGGCAGCGTGCAGCGCTACAACGTCGAGCAGTACAACCCGCCGGTCCGGACCGAGGTCAGCCCGCGCTTCAACTTCAAGATCACCGATCAGGCGACGACCAACGACCAGTTCGTCGGGTCGATCCAGTACGACCAGTACAACCAGACGGGCCGGACCGGTCTGATTCCCGGTTACGCGGTGAGCGACCACTCGCAGACGATCGACCAGGACTCGCCGGAGTACATCTGGAACCTCCAGTACCCGGAAGGTCCTGAACTCGTCGACCTTTTTCGAGGCGAAATACACTGGCTGGTGGGGTTACTACGACCTCAACCCGGTCAGCCCGGCACCGGAACACTTCGACGGAGTGACCGGTGCGTATTCTGGCGCGGCTGGCTACACCGCGCAATACGATCGCACGCGCAACCAGGTCAACGCGTCGCTCTCGAAGTACGCGCAGGCCGCGGGGCAGCACGCCTTCAAGTTCGGCGTCGAGATCGAGCGCAGCACGATTCGCGACCGGTTTGTGTACCGGGGGCGACCGCGACGGCGCCCACCGGAGCCTATTACTACGACTACGGCGGCCCGTATCTGGCCTACGGTTACTCCTACGATCTGCAGGGGAAGAACAAGCGGGAGTCGTACTACGCGCAGGATCAGTGGCGCACGGGCCGGTTGACGGCCAACCTTGGCCTGCGCTTCGACAAGATCGGCGGCGAAGCGGCCACGACCGGGCAGGAAATCTACTCGACGAGCTCGTTCGGGCCGCGCCTCGGGGTGGCCTACGACCTAACCGGCCGGGGGAACTCCGTGCTGCGGGCCTTCTACGGCCAGATGTACGAAGCGGCGGTCTTCTCGTCATGGAGCCGCGCCGTGCCGGGCTTGACGCCGACCTTCACGTATGCCGTCGGACCGGACGACGTGACGTTGACGCCGATCGACAGTACGCAGCGCACCTATACCGTCGACAAGAACGGCTTGAAACAACCGCGGGTCGACGAGTTCAACTTCGCCGTCGAGCATCGCCTGAGCCAGACCTTCAAGATCACGGCGACGGGCATCTTCCGCGACTGGAAGAATTTCATCAACTCGACGCTGGACAACGCGATCTGGACCCCGATCACCGCCACCAACGGGATCACCGGCCAGCCCTACACGGTCTACCGATGGGCGAACCGCTCGACGATCCCGCAGTTCACGATCTCGAACATCGACACAGTGACCTACCAGCTCTCCGACGGGTCGACAGTGACATCGCCGAAGGCGGCGCGGTCGTATCGCGGCGCGATGTTCGTGCTGCAACGGGCGCTGAAGGACCACTGGCAAGCGCAGGTGTCATACGTGCTGTCGAAGACCGAAGGGACGGTCAACAACAGCAGCTCCGCCGGCATCTCGAGCGGTCAGTATGAAACGCCGAACACCGCGCTGATCAACACCGACGGCGCGAGCGCGTTCGACGTCCGCCACGAGTTCAAGGCCTTCGCGTCGTACCAGATTCCGAAAATCGATGTGATGGCGAGCGGCTTCTTCCTGCTCACATCCGGTACGCCGTACAACGGCCAGGCCCGTTTCTCTGCCTCGGCCCTGAACTGGACCTCGTCTCAGCTGGTCAATCTCGAGCCACCTGGCGCGCACAACAACGACACGCTGCACACGGTGGACATGCGATTCGAGAAGCTGGTGAACGTGGCGGCGAACCGGTTCGGCGTTTACGCCGACATCTCGAACCTGTTCAACACTGGGGTGGTGACGAGCCACCAGACCCGGTACCCGAGCCTGACGCTGACGGACCCGGTGACGGGGGCGAGCGTACCAGTCGCGTATGGGGATCCGCGCGCGGTCAATGCGGCGCGGCAGGTGACGTTCGGCTTCCGCTGGAGTTTCTAGATAGCACGAAGGTAGCGAAGGATGAGGGGCGGCCCATCGGGTCGCCCCTTTTTTATCCGAGGGGCTTTGCCCCTCGGACTCCCCGACAGCCTCACTCGCTCGCCGCTGCGTCGGCTCGCTCCGTTCGTCTGGCTCGCTTCGCTGCGCTCGCTCGCGCCGTACCTTCGCGCAGCATCGTTGCTCTCCGAGGGGCTTCGGCCCCTCGGATTCGCCTACACTCGCCCTCGCGCGCCGCTCCGCCGGCTCCGTGATCATCCGAGGGGCTTTGCCCCTCGGACTCCCCGACAGCCTCACTCGCTCGCCGCTGCGTCGGCTCGCTCCGTTCGTCTGGCTCGCTTCGCTGCGCTCGCTCGCGCGCGCGCGCGGAGGGAGCGCCTGGGCCATTTGTCAGGTGGGTTCCTGTAGAATCCAGCGGTGGAAGAGAAGCCTCCCAAGCCGCAGCGGGCCGAGCCGCGCGAGATCATCGAGCTGCGGCAGCTCCGGGACGACCAGCCCGACCTGGCGCAGGCGATCGACTTGCAGATCCAGCTGCTGCAGTTGCAGCGGCGGGTGCTGGCGCGGGTGCCGCTGCCGACGATGAACCTGGACGCGGCGGTGCTTGAAGCGGCGCTGGCGGCGGGCAAGCCTATCCTGACCTTCGAGCAGGTGCCGGTCGACTGGAGCGACCTGCGCTTCCTCGTCCGCTCGACCGCCGACGCGATGCGGACGCACGAGGCGATCGAGACGGAGGACTACCGCCGCGTCGAGGTGCTCTCGCGCGATGCCGATCGGCTGGCTCCGGCGATTCGTAACTGGTTTGAAGCGTCGCGGCCGCTGCCGGCCGGCGGCAGCCAGGTGTCGGACGACATCGCCGGCCTCGAGCCGCTGCTGGTGCAGGCGATGCGGCCGTTCCTGTCGCGCTGCGCGGAAGCAATCATGGCGCGCTCGACGTTTCCGTCGTGGTCCCACGGGAACTGCCCGCTCTGCGGCGGCGAGCCCGATTTCTCGGTGATCACGCCGGCGGCGGAGCGCCTGCTCATCTGCTCCCGCTGCACGACGCGCTGGCGCTTCAACCAGCTCGCCTGCCCGTTCTGCCTGAACGAGGACCGCAGCCGCATCACGTCGTTTGCCACGCGCGACGGCCTATATCGCCTGAATGGGTGCGATGTCTGCCAGCGCTACCTGAAGGCCTACGACGGCCGACACGCGCCGCGGCCGGTCATGCCGGCGGTGGACGCGATCGCGACGCTCCCGCTGGACGCGGCGGCCGTGCAGAAGGGGTATCGGTGAGGCTGCGGATTGCAGACTGCAGATTGCAGAGTGCAGATTACAGGACTGCAGATTGCCGATTGATTGATTGGCCGATTGCCGATTGCCGATTGCCGATTGCCGATTGCCGATTGCCGTTAGATTGGCGCCGATTTGTTTATGGGAGCCCCACCTAAACAGAAGGCGACAAGTGAGGAGTGATTCGGCGCAACCGGATACGTTACTTGGTCCCCGGCGCGATCTTGCGGAGATAGTCGGCGAAGTTGAATATGAAGACGACCTTGTCCTGACTGGCGCCGGCCTCCGGGGCCGCTGCGGTCGCGAGCCGCTTGCCGTCCGGGTGCAGATCATACGCACTGTTTGTGGTGGTCCCGGGCCGAATGCTGGTCGGCGACCAGATCTGCGGCGTGTCGGCGTGGAAGGAATCGCCGACGACCGCGTACGGCGCCACCATCATTTTCCCAGCGTTCCCGGAGTTTGTCGAAAAGAGCAGCTCGTGCGCGGTGGTCGACCACCGGGCATAGGTGCCACCTTCCGTGGAGACGCGCCGCTCCCCGCCGGGGCCGGGGAACGGGCGCACGAAGATATTGCCGACGCCCAACTCATTCGAAAAGTACGCGATCCAGCGGCCGTCCGGCGAGAACATCGGCGACGCCTCAGCCGCCGGCGTGCTCAAGAACACGGTGGGTTTGCCGGGCGTCCACCCGCGCGCGGCATCGCCCTCCATCGGCAGGATCAGCAGGTCGTTTCGGGTGGCGCCGCGATAGGCCTGGAACGCCAGGAACTTGCCGCTGGGATGCCACGACCAGGGCTCTTGGTTGTCCGGGCTGTCGGTGAGCCGCGTGACCTCGCCTGTACCATCGGCGTTCACCCAATACAAATTGAAGACGCCGGCCTTGGCGCGATCGGACGCAAACACGATGCGCCGCCCGTCGGGCGTCCAGACCGGGAACGCGTCCTGGCCGGGGTCGAAGGTCAGTTGCGTGAGCGTGTCCCGCGCCCACTCGTACACCCAGATGTCGCGCTGCCTGCCGTCGGAAATGTCGACCGCCAGCTTGTGGCCGTCCGGCGAGAACCGCGGATTCGCCCAGTCGGTTTTTGCCGCGCGAAGCACCGACGTCTTGTCGTCGCGCGTCAGCCAGTCGATCGAGTTCGCGGTGGTCGCGGCCGTGCGGGGCACGTACACGAGCGTGCCCTCCGCGGACACCGCCAGTTGCGCGCCGCCGGTCGTGCCGGGGTTCGCGGCGACGCCTTCGAGCGCCGGCACCGCCTGGCCCACCGTCTCGAGGCGATCGCGATCGAAGCGCACGGCGAAGAGCGTGCCCTGTTGCATGTAGATCAGATGACCGCTCGGCACGTACCGGCCGTAATGGCCGCCACGGACGACGACCTTCGGCGTCCCGCCCGAGAGTGGCGCGACGACGAGGGTGGCGCCGTCAAAGTTAGTCCCCGCTGAGTGCTCGGTGTAGAGCACGGCTTTCCCGCCGGGGAGCGCCTGCGGCCACCGCTGCGTGACGGCGCCTGTGCTGAGCGTGCCGAACGCCGCCGGCGTTCCCCCGGCCGCCGAAACGTGCATGAGTGTGCTGCTGGAGGCGCTCGTCGGCGTGAAGAGGATCGTGTCGTCGTCGGCCCACGTTCCGCCGCGGGCTCCCGACGCGTCGCACAGATTGACCGCCGCGCCGCCGGTCACCGAGATCTTTTTCAGCTTGCCGCCGGCGAAAAACGCCAGCCATTGGCCGTCCGGGGAGAAGAACGGGCTCTCCGCGCCGTCGGTGCCGGCGAGCGCCGCGGCTTGCAACCGATCGAGCTTGCGGACGAAGAGCTGTGTCTGGCCCGCCTGTTGCGCGACGAATGCCAGCGTCGTCCCGTCCGGCGACAGAATCGCCGACGCGCCAAAGACTGTTGACAGCGACGCGTCGGCGCCGATGCTGGCGAGCAGCTTGCGCGGCGCCGGCACGGGCGTCGATCGCCACGGCGCCCACGCGATCAGACCCGCGACGAGCGCCACGGTCAAGGCGGCGACAAGTGCCCATGGCAACGTGCGCTCCACAACAGATCGTGGTGCGGCCACTGCAGGTGGGGCGGCCATCGGCGACGCCGTCGTCTCGAACGCGCCTTCCAGTGCCAATGACACGTCGCCGATGTCACGCACTCGTTGCTTGCGATCCTTCTGCAGGCAGCGTCGCATCGCCGTCACCACCGCAGGAGGAACCCTGGCAGGAAGCGCCGTCCAATCCGGCTCCTTCATCAGGATCCGCGCCAGCGTGTCCGAGACGTCCTCGCCCTCGAAGGCGCGCCTGCCGGTAAAGACCTCAAACAGCACGGCCCCAAACGCCCACACATCCGTGCGCTTATCCACGGTGCGACCTTTGGCCTGCTCGGGACTCATATACGCCGCCGTGCCGAGAATCATTCCGGCCTGTGTCATCGCGGGTGTAGTGATCGTCGGCGACATCGACATGCTTGGCGACGAACCCGCGGCAGGCTCCATCGCTTTCGCCAGCCCGAAGTCCAACACCTTCACGGTGCCGTCCGCACGAACCTTAATGTTCGCCGGCTTCAGATCGCGATGAATGATCCCCTGCTCGTGCGCTGCTTCGAGCGCATCGGCGATCTGCTTCGCGATCGGCAGCGCCTCGTCGATCGGAATAGGTCCACGCGCAATACGCTGCGACAGGTCGTCCCCCTCGACCAGTTCCATGACCAGGGCGGTGAAGTCTGGTGTTTTTTCGAGGCCGTAGATCGCCCCGATGTTCGGATGGTTGAGCGACGCGAGCACTTCCGCTTCGCGCTGAAAACGCGCGAGGCGATCCGCGTCGCCGGCGACCAAGGCGGGCAGCACCTTGATCGCCACCGACCGCTTCAGATTGCAGTCGGTCGCGCGATAGACCTCGCCCATCCCACCCGCGCCGATTTGCGCCGTGATGTCATAGACGCCGATTCGGGTGCCGGGAGTCAGGGCCAAGAGGCTGGCAGTATAGCGGTTAGCGTCACGCGGATACGATTAATCCCGGGTGACGTCGTAGGACCCATCTAACACGGTGACGTCGGTCGCCCCTTGGCGACAAGGCAGGAACTATCCGTACTTCTTCACGCCGGCTGGCCAATTCACGATAACGGTCAGTGGCGGCGACTCGCCGAGTGCGCCGTGCGTGACGAGCGTACCCTAGCTGAATCTGTACTCCTCGATCGCCCCGTCGGAGCCGGCCGGCGCGCGTCGATCCCTACCGCTGGGCCGGAGCCGCTCCCGCGTCAGTACAACACCGATGGCAAATAGGCGCCGGCGGGGTCTGAGTACAGGCCGGTGGACATCAGGGTCATCGGATGGAGCACACGCATCCCTTGACTCAGGCACCAACGGAACAAGTCTGCGTTTCGCGTCGGTATGATGACGCCTGGACCGCTCACGTTCTCGGCGGCGCCGATCAGTGCTTTCAGGTCCACGTTGGACTCCCCCACGGCGTGGCCGAAGTATCCGAAGCCGGCCGCGTAGCCCGTGATGCGGTCATGGCGCGACACGACCAGCGCCGAACCCTGGCTGACGGACTCACGCAGCTCGCCGGCGCGGCTGAGGCCGTGGACCCGCTCACAAATCCGGCTGGCTTCCTCGACGTCTTCGAGTGTCGCGGGACGCACGTCACAGCCGGCCAACGGTACCCGGAGCGGAAGGCCATGCATCACCGACATGGGTTCTTTGGCATCGAAGCCCAGCTTTGAATACAGGGAAAGCGAGCGGTTGTGAAACGCCGACTGCAGGAGCCGGACGCCGGCGAAGCCCCGCTCGCGCGCCCGTTCCATCAACGCGAGCATCAACAGGCGCCCGACGCCGTGGTTCTGGACGCCTGGGTCGACGCTGATCGGTCCGAGCCCAGCCACGAGGGATCGCTCATCCAGGCAATTGCTCCCGACAGTCCGGCCTTCCACGTCGGCCACGACGCAGTAGAAGGCGGGATGTGCGAATAACATGCTGAGCACACCGATGCCAGCTTCCGGCGACGGGAACTCCAGCGGAAAATTGTGTGCGCGGTTGATCGTCGCAAATGCCTCGTAACAGATGCGACCGCACGTTTCCGCGTCGTCTGGTCGCGCGCGGCGCACAGTGACAGAGGCAGTCGGGGTCGGACTGGACATCGTGAGCCTCACAATGGATAAGAACGGCGGTAGGAACTTGATCGCGACTTCGCGATTCAGTTTCGTATCGGTGGTCCTGAGACACGTCGCCCATGTTGTTGCCGACGGCGATCTGCGCGGCGATGTCGCAGACGCCGAGACGCGTGCTGAGAGTAAGGGGCAAACGGGTGGAAGTATAGCGGTTCCGTCGCGCGGACGCGGTCAATCACGAGTAACGCCGCAGTGGCACTTGATCGCACGCACGAGGTAGCTCGCGGGGCCGAGCGGCGTTGCACGGATGATGCGACACGTGTCGACGTCGACCCGCTGGCCGCCCGCGGTGTGGCGTCTCAGATTGAACGTGACTACGGACCTAAATCTGGACCGCGGTTCCCCAAGCGTGAAACTTCTGACATGGTGCTGTGTCTGTTAAGGAGTCAACGACCTGCAGCATGGGTTTTATGAGGTTTCAACCAGCAGGCACGGATCGGAGGACTGATGACGATCAAGCGATCGGCCATGCTGTGGGGGCTGAGCGGAGCCGCCGCAGCCCTCGTTGTGGCGGGAACGGCCGCCCTAATTTGGCAACAAGTGGGTCCTCGCGCCGTCACCGTGACGGTCGGAACGTTTCCCGAACAGCTGGTCTACGTGCGATCCCGTGACGACATCGTGAATGGCGGCGCGATGTTTACGCCCTCGGCGGAGTCCTCCAGGAATATCGCCATCATCTGGATTCACGGATGGGGAGCGAACTTCTACGAACCGACATATGTGATGATCGCGAGACGTCTCGCCGAACGAGGGTTAATGACGGTCGTTGCCAATACGCGCATGCACGACCTGGGCAACGTCGCGGGATGGCGGGGAGATAAGAGGATCCGCGGCGGTGGCTATTGGGGCGTAGCCAGTGAGCAGGCGCGGGACATCGCCGCCTGGATCGACTTCGCAGAGAGTCACGGATTCAAGGATGTGGTCCTGGTTGGGCACAGCGCCGGCTGGGCAGCGGTCAGTACATACCAGGCAGAGCAGCAGGATGCCCGCGTCGTTGGCGTCGTCGTGGCTTCCCCATCGATCCAGCCAGGTACTGGACCGACGGATCCGGATCAGATCGCACAAGCGACTCGCATGTTGGCCGATGGCCGCGGGGACGACCTCGTGCGTGATCCCAAACGCTCCTTCCCCTCGTTCATCAGCGCGGCGACGATGATGGATATCGTCAACTCACCTCCGGAATTCAAGGACTTCTTCGGCACCAGGTCAGAGACTCGAAGCCCGGGCATCACGCACCTGCGTTGTCCGCTCCTCGCCTTCTTCGGCACGAGAGGCGACATCGGAGGCGAGACGGACCTGCAATTGCTTAAGTCCTCCATCGCGCATCAGGCGAGCGGACCCAGTCACGTCAACACGGCCATCATTGAGAGGGCCGATCACATGTACACCGGCGAAGAAGCCGCGGTCGCCCGGACGATCGGCGAGTGGATCAACAGCGTCGTCCTCCCACAGTCAGCCGGTCGAGGTGCGCCGATCAGGAAGTAGGAATTCGAGGCAACGACAGGAATCGGGACGGAGGCTCAAACCCGCGAGTAACGCCGATCTGACGAGTGAGCCGGTGCTCATTTTCGGTCGCCGCAAGGCGACCAGTCGTTACAAGTCTCGAGATCCGGATAGAACTCGACCTGGCTCAAATGAACCAGCGCCGCTTACGCCGTGCGCGGAGGGAACATGACGGCAAGCAGATCGTCGTCAGAAAACTTGCGCAACGCCGCAGTGTCGAGGCCGTGCACGGCTTCGTCCAGGAGATTCACGTTGAGACGAAGCGCCTTACGCTCGCCCTCGATCTGACCCACTTGATCGGCCTGCACGACGTATCGCCGGCGACCGAACCAGCCGGATGATCGGACGGAGAGGTAACGCACACGGCGAGCGGCGGCGTCGATGACGACGCCTTCAATGCTGCCGAGCCTCCGCCCCTCAGCGCTCAGGACATCCAGCTCGGAGAGTGCGCCTGCCGGGCTCGTGACGTTGGATGCATCAAGGAAAGAGAGTTCGGAGGTGGCGGGCACCTGAGCATGGTTTGGCATTGCGGTCACTCCGGCTTGGCCTTATGCATTCGGACTGCCAGCCGCCGAGGCAGCAAAAACCCCTGACGGCACGCGCTTGTCATACGGATGCCAGCGCGCTCATAAAGCAGCCGCGGCTGAGCCGGAACATTGCTAACGATCGACGCCGATCTGACTGACGCCCCGGTGAATTTCGGTCGCTGCAAGGCGATACACACGGGTGGGCCTCGGCGACGACCAGCGTGGGTAGGGAGGATTACTTGTCGCGAACGATAGTAAATGAGCCAGGTCGCGCCGCCGGTTGCACGACCCATCCCCCGTTCAGCGTGACGCGCCAGCCGTCGCCCTGCAGAGTGGTCCCTTCGAGCGGAGCGTTCACCGGTACGGACAGTGTGGCCCCGTCGGCAGCGCGCAAAACGCCGCGGTCGGCGTTCAGACGGCCCCACTGAGCGGAAAGGGTGAAATTGCGAAAAAACACGGTACCGACCATTCGAGCGCAACGGATTCACCGTCGTGAAGAAGTGGACGACGATGCTGTTCGGCCGCTCGGTCGTCGCGCGAAAGAACTAGCGCGTCAACCTTGCATCGCGAACAAACCCACCACATGCGGAACTGAACCTCCGGTCGCCGTCAACTGAAGTCATTCGCGCAAGCGAACTAGCGGGCCGCCGTGGGGCGTTCGTCTACGCCGCCAGCGACAAGCGCACGCGAATGCGCCTATAGCGATACACCGGGCGGGTATAATCGGCGCCCTGCCTCGAGAAGTCGATGAACTATGCGTTCCGGAGGAATCATGATTCGCTTCGTCGTCCTCGCCGCGTTCTTTTCGATCGCGATCGCGGCCCAAAGCGTGGTGCCTGGCGTCACGCTCGCGACGACCGAGCAGAGGACGATCACATCCGAGAAGATCGGCCAGCGTTACGACCTGCTGGTGTCGCTGCCGAATGACTATCGCACCTCCGGCAAGGCCTATCCGGTGCTCTACGTGCTTGATGGCTGGCACTTTCCGCTCATGGCGTTCCTGCAGAACAACAACATCTACTCGGAGCGGATGCCTCCTGTCATCATCGTCAACATCAGTCACGGGGACGTCGGGGCGATGGCTGCGCGCGCGCGCGATTTCACTCCAACCAGAACGACCCAAGAACCGGGCTCCGGCGGCGCCGGTGCCTTTCTCGACTTTCTCGAGCACGATGTCATTCCGTTCGTGGATCGTACCTACCGCACGGTGCCCACCGATCGCGCGTTGCTGGGGCACTCGTACGGGGGGCTGTTTGCGCTCTACACGCTCGAGCAGCGTCCGTCGCTGTTTCAGCGGATCGTCGCCGCCAGTCCGGCGATCGGCTGGGATCACCGCATCCTCTTCGACGCCCACGACCGCCTCACACATCTGCCCTTCCCTGTGCGCCTCGACCTATCGGTGGGAGGCGCCGAGTCTTTGCTCGCGGACAACGTGGCGTTCGCGCGGCTGCTGGATCAACTCAAACCCGCCGGCCTGAACTATCGTTTTACGATCTATCAGGGTGAAAACCACAACTCGGTGCGGCTTGCGTCCTTTCCGGCCGGGCTGTATTGGATCTATCGCCCGTGAGGCGAACCCTGATCGATCGGCGGGTCATCATCGACACGCACAAGTCAGCGGAGTGCCATTCTCGAGTGACTCATTTGCTCACCGGCGCGATCTTGCGCAGGTAGTCGAAGAAGTTGAAGACAAATACGGCCTTGTCTCGGACGACGAGTGCCTGGTCCGGAGCGGCGAGTAGCGCGAGCCGTTGGCCGTCCGGGTGGAGATCGTAGCCCGCTCCCAGAACCCGACCGTTCGTCGACGCCCAGGCCCGAGGCGTGTCCATGAGCAACGAATCGCCAGCGACCGTGTAGGAGGCGACCATCACCTGGCCCTGGTTCAGGAACAGCAGTTCGTGCGCGCTCGCCGACCAACGGGGTTCGGTGCCGCCGTCCGTGGAGATGCGCCACTTGCCGCCACCGGGACCGGGGAACGGACGCACGTACACATCGAAGCGGCCGCCGGCCTCGTTCGACTGATAGGCGATCCAGCGGCCGTCGGGTGAGAACATCGGTGCCTGCTCGGTGGCGGTCGTGCTGAGAAAGACTGTCGGTGTGCCGGGTGCCCAGCCCCCAGCCGCGTCGCCCTCGATCGGCAGAATCATGAGATCCCACCCGGTGCCAGGGCGATTGGCCTGGTAGGCGAGGAACTTGCCGCTCGGATGCCACGAATAGGCTCGTTCGGCGTTCTGGCTGTCGGTTAACCGTGTGACGTCGCCTGTGCCGTCGGCCTTTACCCAGTACAGGTTACCGATGCCGTTGTCGCGATCGGACGCAAAGGCCACGCGCCGAGCGTCGGGCGTCCACACGGGGTAATGAGCCAGGGGGCCGAAGGTCAACTGCGTGGACGTGTCCCGCGCCCAGTCGTAGACCCAGATGTTGCGCTGGCCGTCGAAGATGTCCAGCGCCAATTTCTGGCCGTCCGGCGAGAACCGCGGATTCGCCCAGAGCACCTTCGTCGCCCGGAGCACCGAGACCTTGCCGTCGCGCCTCATCCAGTCGATCGGGTAGGCCATGTCTGCGGCCGTACCCGGCACATAGACCAGCGTGCCCTCCGTCGAGACCGACAGTTGCGCGCCGCCCACCATCGGATTCGCGGTAACGCCCTCGATGGCTGGCACGGCCTGGCCGATCGCCTCGGGCCCACGGAGATCGAACGGCACGGCGAAGAGCGTCCCGTGCTGCATGTAGATCAAGTGCCCGCTGGCGACGTACCGCCCGTAGTAGCCGCCGCGCACAACAATCTTTGGCGCTCCGCCCGAGAGCGGTGCGACGACGAGGTTGGCCCCGTCCCAGGCACCAATATTCGAGGACTCGGTGTAGAGCACCCCTGCGCCGCCGGGAAGTGCTTGCGGCCACCGCTGCGTCGTCGCGCCGTCGCCAAGAGTGCCAACGACCGCCGGTACGCCGCCCGCCGCCGAGACCCTCACGAGCTTGGTGTTGGATCCGTTCGTGGGGCAGAAGATGATCGTATTGTCATCGGTCCAGGTACCGCCGCGGGCCGCCGGGGCGTCGCACACATCGACCGGAGCACCGCCGGTCGTCGGGACCTTCCTCAGGTGGCCGTCGGCAAAGAACGCGATCCATTGACCATCCGGTGAGAAGAACGGGTCGACCGCGCCCTCGGTGCCGGCAAGAGGGGCCGCTTGCAGTCCGTCGAGCTTGCGGACGAAGACTCGCGTCTTTCCCGCCTGCTGCGCGACGAACGCGAGCATCGTCCCGTCCGGCGACAACTGGGCCACCGCGCCGAGGCTTCCAAAGCCTCCAGGGTCCGTGTCGAGTGACGCGTCGGCGCCGAGGCTGGCGGCGAGCGTCCGCGGCGACGGCGCGGGCGCCGATCGCCACGGTGACCAGATCAGGAGCGCGGCAAGAAGTCCGATCCAGCCGATAGCGACAAGAGCCCATGGCAGGACACGCGCCACAGCTGACCGTCGAACGGCCGCCGAGGCCGGCGCCGAAGCGACCGCGCTGTCTGGCGCGCCCCCCAGGATCTTCGCGATCTCGATGCGGACCTCGCCGATGTCGCGCAGCCGCTGCTTCAGATCGCGATCGAGACAGCGTTCGAGCAGCCGCGTCAGTCGAGGAGGTGTCCCGGCCGGCAACGCGGTCCAATCGATATCCTGACGCAGCACCGCGGCCAGCACGTCGGAGATTTCCTCGCCTTTGAACGTGCGCTGGCCGGTCAGCATCTCGTCGAGCACGACGCCAAACGACCAGATGTCGGCGCGTTTGTCCACGACCTTGCCCCTGGCCTGCTCGGGCGCCATATAGGCGGCAGTGCCGAGGATCACGCCGAGCTGGGTCGAGCGCGCCGTCAGCGTCGGCGAGTTCATCACCTCGGCGCTCGACGCCGTCGCCGGATCAAGCGCTTTCGCCAGCCCGAAGTCGAGCACCTTCACGGTGCCGTCGTCGCGAACCTTCACGTTCGCCGGTTTCAGGTCGCGATGGACAATGCCCTGCTCGTGAGCGGCTTCGAGCGCCTCGGCGATCTGTCGGGCGATCGGGAGAGCCTCCGCCAACGGGATCGGTCCCTGGGCGATGCGATCGGCGAGCGTCGGCCCGTCGACCAGCTCCATGACCAGTGCATGAGTCGACCCCGCGTCCTCAACACCGTAGAGGTGCGCGATGTTGGGATGGTTCAACGAGGCGAGGACCTGCGCTTCGCGGCGGAAGCGCACGAGCCGATCGGAATCCGCTGCGAAGGCGTCCGGCAGAATCTTCAGCGCGACGACACGATTGAGCTTGGTGTCACGGGCGCAGTAGACCTCGCCCATCCCGCCCGCGCCGATCTGCGTCGTGACTTCGTAGACGCCGAGGCGCGTGCCGGGAGTGAGGGTCAAGTGGCTGGATTATAAGGGCCAGAATGGCTGCGCTGTCAGCTTGGCGATTACTCCGCCCGTAGCGCCGTTGTCGGGTCCACGCGGCTGGCGCGCATCGCGGGGACGGACGCCGCCACGAGCCCGACGACCAGCATGATCGCGGCGGCCGCCATGAACGACGGCGGGTCGAAGGGCGCCACCTGGAAGAGCAAAACGCTAGCCGTCACTCGCGTCAACGCGAACGCGCCAACGAGCCCGACGCCCAGCCCGATCGCGATCATCACAAACGCCTGTGCCGCGACGCGACCGAGCACGTCGTGTGCACTGGCACCGAGCGCCAGTCGGATGCCAATCTCACGACGTTGCTGGGTCACCGAATGGGCGAGCACACCGTACAAACCCAGCGCCGCCAGAAAGAGAGCGACGACGGCAAATGCACCGATCACCCAGGTCGGCTGCGCGACACCGGACAAGCTCCGGGCCTTCACCTGGGCCATCGTCTGGACGTCGGCAAACGCCAGGGATGGATCGACCTCATTGAGAGCCTCTCGGACACTCGCCCAGGCCGCCAACGGGTCGCCATTTGTCCGCACAATCACCTTGAGCGATCGCTTGGGAGACTGCGCCAGCGACACATACACTGCTTCTTCCCTGCCGATCGGCAAACGCAAGTCCCGACGGATACGCTCGTTGCCAACGACGCCGACGATCTCGAAGGCCTGGCGCGGGGAGCCCAGACGTTCCTCGTAGCCGAGGGCCGGGAGTGTCACGGTTCGGCCGACTACGTCCGCCATACCGAACGTCTCTGCCAGCCGTCGCGCGAGGGTCGCGTTGATGAGAACGACGCGTGTCGAGCCGGGCCGATCACCGCGGCCAATCGCCCGACCCGCCAGCACGGGAATGTCGAATGCCGTGAAGTACCCGGCATCGACTCGCTTGAACCGCACGAGGATGCGCTCGGGGCGGCCCGGCACGCTGAGTCCCTCGCCACCCGACCCGTCGAGCGGCAGGTCCGATGACATGGACGCCACGACCACTCCTGGCACCGACTGGACCCGCGTGACGACGTCGTCCATGAATTGCACCGCGCGCGTGGGTAGCGAATAGTTGGAGATCGGCAGGTCAACCGACATCGTCAGGATCCGGTCCACGTTGGCCCCGAGATCGACTCGTTGCAGCCTGGTGAGGCTCCTGACGAGCAGCAGGGCGGCGCAGACCAAGACCATCGACGTGGCCACCTCGCCGATCACGATCAACCGCCGCACGCGTTCGTGGGCGGCCGACGAACCGCGCGCGCCGGCGTTCATCGCCGAAGTCAGCGCTCCGGACGAGGTGCGGAGGGCTGGAAAGATCCCGACCAGCAACGCGGCGCCGAGAGCGACGGCGGACGCAAATGCGAGCGCGCGAGGATTCAGGCTCAGCTCCGCGTACGACGGCAGGTCCGGCGGCAGGAACGGGGAGGCGACCCGCACCAGCAGGTACGCGACCGCAATGCCACCGACGCCGCCCATGAGACAGAGCGCGAGGCTCTCGGTGAGGAGTTGAGCGACCAGCCGAGCGCGACTCGCGCCGAGTGCGGCACGAACAGCCATTTCCTGGCGGCGGTGGGCGCCGCTGGCGAGGAGCAAGTTGGCGATGTTGGCGCAGGTGATCAATAGAACCGCGATGACGGTAGCAAAGCTCAGCGTCAAGGTGCGGCGCAAGCCGTCGCCAACGAGCCGGAGGTCGAACGGTTCGACGATGACGCTCCAGTCCTTCATAGAGGCCGGAACGAGATCGGCGAGGCTGGCGCGAACGCCGAGCATGTCCCGTTGTGCGCGCGGCAGCGTCACCCCAGCGCGCAGCCGGGCGACCACATCGTTCTGATGTTCGCCGCGCGTCAGATCGTCAGCCGTGAATACGAGGGGCATCCAGAAGTCGGCGATCTCGTTCGGGCCGCTGCGCGTCGGCTCGCGATCGAAACTACCTGCCGGGAGGACGCCAATCACGCGGTAGGCACGACCGTCGAGGATCAGGTCGCGTGTCAGGATGTTGGGATCGCCGCCAAACTCGATCTGCCACGCGGCGTGACTCAAGACAATCACACGGTCGTCGTCGTCGGATGTGAACGTGCGGCCGAGGGTGGCGTGGACGCCGAAGACGTGGAAGTAGTCACTGGTCGCAAGGATGCCCGACAGCCGTACGGGTTCGCCTCCAATCGTGACAGTGACGTGCGTCGGGCGCTCGGCCGCCATCACCTCGAAGGACACACTTCTGCGGCGCCACTCGTGAAAGAAGCCGTTGGTCGTCTGGTTCACCGTGGTGGGCGTCGGCGCTTCCCAAATCCGCACGATCCGTTCGGGGTCCGGATACGGTAGCGGCCGAAGCAGCACGGAGTCCACGAGGCTGAACATCGTGGTGGCGGCGCCGATGCCCAAAGCGAGGACACTGATGGCCACGGCGGCGAAGGCGCGCTGGCGCAACAGCGACAGGAGGCCGTAGCGGAAGTCCTTCGCGAAGGTCTCGATCCAGCGGGCGCTCCGGTCGTCGCGATGGACCTCCCGGAGTTGCGCGATGCCGCCGAATCGCAGGCGGGCATCGCGGTAGGCGGCCTCGGGCGACAATCCACGCGCCAAGGCATCGCGCTCGGCCATCTCGAGATGGGCCTGGATTTCGCCATCCAATTCCCGATCGAGGCGGCTGGCGCGGACAAGCGCCCACAGGCGCGCGAGGCGGTGGCGGATGGTCACGACTGGTCCTCGAGAAACCGGGCGACAAGCGCCGCGGACCTCGCCCAGCTCGCCACCTCGGCGTCGAGCTGTTTTGCCCCCGCTTTGGTCAGAGCGTAGAACTTCACGCGACGGCTTGTCTCGGACATGCCCCACTTCGTGCCGATCAGGCGCTGCTGCTCGAGGCGGATGAGGGCGGGATAGATCGATCCCTGACTGATGCGCGTCACCGTCTCGGCCATTTGCTCGATCCGTCGGGCGATGGCGTACCCGTGCAGGGGGCCCATCGTTTCCAGCGTCTTGAGGATCAGCAGGTCCAGCGTGCCGCGAGGCACGTCATTCTTTTTCATACTTTTCCATATGTCGACTCTCGACATGTGCAAGTGTCGATCACCGACATGTCGGCGTCAAGCAAGAAAAAAGGACCGGCGCGAAACGCCGATCCTTCTGAGCGGAAAGCTGTGTTGCGGAAAGCTGTGTTAGCGAAGCTGGCAGCCGGAAGCTGACAGTGGGAAGCTGACTGCCGTGGTTACTTCGGGCTCTGATCCTTGAACAGCTCGCCGGCTTTCGAGTTCAGCCAGGTGAACAGGTGGCGCGTCTCCCAGAAGCGGCCATTGTTCGAGTGCGCGCCGAGAACGACAACGGCGATCGGGTTGCCCTGGGGGAGGCGCAGGAGCGAGGCCAGGCAGTAGCCGGACTTGCTGATGAACCCGGTCTTGGCGCCCATCACTTCGACGTCGCCGGCCAGCAGGATGTGATTCGTGCTGTGGATCGGAATCTGACGCCGGTTGGTGGTCACGGTGTAGGTCGGGGTGCGCATGACCGAGGCGATGCGCTCGTCGCTGGCCGCGAAGGTGATCAGGTGCGAGAGGTCGAACGCCGACGACATGTTGTTGGCGTTGAGCCCCGAGGGATCGGCGAAGCTGGTGTTCTGCAGGCCGAGCTCGATCGCTTTCTCGTTCATGCGCTCAACGAAAGCGGCGGTGCCGCCGTGCGAGGTGCGGGCGAGCGCGCGAGCGGCGCCATTATCCGAGGGAATCAGGAGCAGGTGCAGCAGCTCGCTGGCGGCGAGCTTGTCCCCCGCCTTCAGGTAGGTGGTCGACGCGGCGAAGACGTCACTGCGCTCGACGGTGACTTCCTGGTTGAGATCGGGATTGTCCTCGAGATAGACCAGCGCGGTCATCACCTTGGTGATGCTGGCGATCGAACGCTTGTCCTGCGAGTTCTCTTCGTAGAGGACCTGACCGGTAGCCGGGTCGAAGATGATGGCGGCGGCGGCACGGACATCGGGGACCAGTTCGCCGTTGGCGTCGGTTTTGTACTGCGGCGTCATCGCCGCCTGGAGATCGACGAGGCCCCTGAGACGGTTGCGCTCGCGGGCACGGGCGGAAGCGCGGGCGGTAGCCAGATTGGCACGCCGCGCATTGGCCGCGGTGGCCGAGTAGGCGGTGGCGCTCGCTTTCCTCGCGGTGGGGGTCGTCGTCGATGAGACCTTGGCGGTGGTCGCCTTCGCTGCGGTGCTGGCGTGGACCGACTTCTTCTTGGTCGTCGCAGCAGCGGCGGTCGAGACGGGTACGCAAAGGGCAATGCCCAGAAGCGTCGAAACGAGTCGGGCGACGATCGGGCGGCTCAAGCGCACGAAACCTCCGGGATCTGACCAAGCCCGACTGCTGGGGGCCACCGCGCTTGGGTCTTATGATGGAACGCTAGGGAGTGTAACACGCAACCTCCATGGCGTCAACCACTTACCTATCTCAGCTGCTGCCGGAACCTGCTTCCACCCCGACAATTCGCTTTACAAGGTTCGTACCAGCCGAGGTATCGCTGTGCGACGGGCCCGTAAAAGGCCGGTACAGTAATATCGGCAGTTGTCGGCGATGACTCACACCGAAGCTGAATACGACGCACTGCGCGCCACGATTCGTGAGCGCGGCACGGTCCGGATGATCCTGCTCCCGGTGACCTTCGGGTTGTGGGGGGGGGCGGCGATCGCGACCACGGCGGCGGTGGCGCTGCCGATTGCCGCGCTACTGCCCCTGCTCGTCCTCGCGGCCGGCTTCGAGGCGATCTATGCGCTGCACGTCAACGTCGAGCGCATCGGCCGTTACATCCAGGTTTTCCACGAGCCAGAGGGCGGATGGGAACACGTCGCCATGCAGTTTGGGCAGCGGTTCCCCGGCAAGGGTCCGGACGCGCTCTTCAGCGCGCTCTTCCTCGTCGCGACCGCACTCAACTACCTGCCGGTTGCGCTGGGCGGTACGGTGCCGGAGCTCGTCGCTGCGGGCGCCCTGCACCTGTTGCTCGCGGTACACATCGGCACGGCGCGCAGCCGCGCCTCGAGACAACGAACGCAGGATCTCGAGCGCTTCGAGACGCTGAAAAAATCCAATTAGCCGTGTCCCAGATTCAACAATCGCGGCGGGGTTGACGGGAATTCGTCCGCGATCTTACGAAAAACGGAACAGATCCACAGGCAATCTCGTTCACCTCAACAGGCATAGAAGTTGCTCAGAGGAGAAACGGGAGAAGCTGCGATGATGAGTCTGGTCCGTCTGATTGGCTTCACGACGCTGGCGTGCGGTTGCGTCACCGGGAAGTACCGGGAGCTTGCCACGCACCGGGAAGTCATCTACGTCGAAGAAAAAGGTGTCGGTTGCGCGCACCATTCGCACCGCCGGAACCACACGCTCGCGCCGGCCCGCTTCGGCGCCGCGACACCGATTACGGAAATCGCCCAGGCCAGCTAGCCTCTCCCGCCCGCCGACGGTGAACTGATACGATCCCTCCCGATTGGGTCAGGTCAAGCCAGCCTTTCAACTGCAAACCCGACACGGCACCCTCCGGTTCTATCTTGGAGACTGCGTCGATGTGCTCCGTTCTCTTACGCCAGGGGCGATTTCTGTAATCGTCACATCGCCTCCCTACAATCTCGGCGTCCGCTATCGCAGCTACGACGACACGGTCCCGCGCGACCGTTACCTGGGGTGGACCGGGGAATGGATCGCGGCGGCGACCCGCGCCCTGGATCCCGCCGGTTCGCTGTTCCTGAACGTCGGCGCCAAGCCGACGGACCCCTGGACGGCGCTGGACGTAGCACAGGCGGCGCGGCCGCACCTGCATCTCCAGAACACTCTTCACTGGATCAAGTCGATTGCGATCGATCGCGACGCGACGGGCGCGTCGGCGGGACTGACGCGGGACTTGAACGTCGGGCACTACAAGCCGATCAACAGCGATCGCTTCGTCAACGACTGCCACGAGTTCATTTTTCACTTCACGCCGACGGGGCGCACGCCGCTCGACCGGCGGGCGATCGGCGTGCCGTACCAGGACGCCTCAAACGTCGCACGCTGGGCGACAGGCGGCGGCAACCGCCGCTGCCGCGGCAACACCTGGTTCATCCCCTACGAGACGATCCAGGATCGGGCCAAGGACCGCCCGCACCCGGCGACGTTCCCGCCGCGCGTGCCGGAGTACTGCGTCAAGCTGCACGGGCTCTCGCGGGTGAAGCTGATGGCCGATCCGTTCCTCGGACTGGGCAGCAGCGCGGTCGCGGCCGCGCAGCTCGGGGTCGACTTCATCGGCATCGAGCTCGATGAACACTATTTGAACGAAGCTGTCTCGCGCGTAAAGGCGGCGATCGGCTCTATCTGAACGTGTACTTGAGCGTCACCATGAACGTGTAGACGTCCGAGAGCGTGCTCGAGTGCTCGAAGGTGTGGTCCATCAGCGCGCCGTTGATCACGCGCAGGCGATAACCGAGCGCGCCGTTGGCGTCGGGGCCGGGGTTGGTCAGCGGCGAGTTGCTGACGATGCGGTAGCCGACGCCCCAGTTGTGGTTCAGGAGATTACCGAAGTTCAGCATGTCGAGGCGGATGGCGAACGCGTGGCGCGCGCCGCTGAAGTCGTGGAACAGGTTCTGCTGCAGGCTGAGATCGATGCGCTTCACTTGCGGGAAGAACAGCGCGCCGCGCTCGGCGTACTGGCCGCGGTGCTGGCTGAGATACGGGTCCTGGGCGATGTAGGCGTCCCACGCCGCCGCCTGTTGCGCCGTCGTGAAGGCGACGCCGCCGGCGGTGAAGGGCTGGAAGTTCATCTCGGACTGGTTGCGTGGAATGTAGAGCAGGTCGTTGCTGGTACCGGTGTCGCCGTTGGCGTCACCTGAGAAGACGTAGCTCGTGTTCCCCTGCGTGTGCTGGTCGTAGAACGCCGAGACCGTCGTCTGGCCGAACTTCAGGTACTCGTGCGTGTATGAGCCGGCCATGAAAAAGCGGTGCCCCGGCGAGGCGCCCGAGAAGGCGATCGGCGGCGTGTTCAGGTTCGCCGGTACGGCGTTACCCTGCCACGAGCCGAAGGCGATCGAGCCGGCATCGACGGTGTTCTTGGCCTGGCCGTAGCTGTAGGCGGCCTTGAAGAAGATGCCGTTGGAGAAATTCTTCTGCACCGACTCGGCGAAGTTCCACGAAAAGCCGGTGCTCTCATTCTTCAACACCACCGCGTCGATGACGTTCTGGTTGGCGGGCAGCCGAGTGGCGACGCCGCTCGGCGCGATCCAACGCGGACGTGGATCGGCGCCGGTGAACACCGCCTGCGGCGCGGGCTGGTTGGCGTTGATGTAATCGGTGCCGTTGACGTCGCGGTTGTAGATGTACTCCGTCGTCGACGAGAAGCCGCCTGGCAGTTTGCGGTCAAGGGCGATGTTGTTGCGCCACAACTGCGGGAACTTGTAGTTCGGATCCGTCAGCGCCAACTCGTAGGTCGAGGCCGGCGCGCCGCTCGGCGTGCCCTTCGGCTTGTAGGCGTCCGGGTCGGGATTGAACGGCCGCGTCGTGGTGTTGCTGATGGTGTCGAAGCCGGTGAGGACGCCGGTGTTGCCGATCTGGTTCGAGATCCACACGTATGGGGGCGGGCCGGTGAACACGCCGGTGCCGCCGCGCACCTGGGTGCGCTGATCGCCTTTCACGTCCCAGTTGAAACCAAGCCGCGGCGACCACAGGAACTTGGCGCCGGGCAGCTTGGCGGTGGCGTACTGCACGGGCTGGCCGTTCTCGTCGAGGAAGGTGCGGGCGTCGGCATCGGCATTGGCGTAGCCGTCGTTGCCGAAGCGCGGCACGTCGAGCCGCAGGCCGGCGGTGACCTTCAGGTTGCTGCGCGCGCTCCACGAGTCCTGCACGTAGGCGCCCGAGTAGTTGACGTCGAGCGGCTGGGTCGGTTTGTCAAGGCCGGGCAGGTTCATGTAGCGCACCTGGAACAGACGCAGCGATACCGGCGACGTCGTGCGGTTCGGATTGGCGAGGAAGTCGTTGGCGTCGGTGTAGAAATCCTGCAGCGTGTTGTAAACGTAGGCGCTCTGCTTGCCGGGGAAGAACACATTGTCGGAGTGGTACTTCTCGAACGAACCGCCGGCCGTCACCGCGTGCCCTCCGGTGAACCACGAGAAATTGTCCTGCACCTGGAAGGAGTGGTAATAGAGCTCGTTGTTGGGCGTGAAGGGCTCCGCGCCGAACGAGGTATAGGTCGTGCCGTCGCCGGCGAGAATGTCGACGACCGGGAAGAGGTTGTCGATCTGGCCTCGGCTCTCGTTGTGGGTCGTGTAGCCGACGATCATTTCGTTGGCCTTGGTCCGGCCGATCACCGAGTTCCACTGCCCCACGCCCGAACGGATGTTCTCGAGAATCGAATAGTTCGATCCGGCAAAGTTGAGCGCGAACTGACTGCTGCGGCGGTTGCCGTTGCCGAGCGACGACGAGTTCGACTCGAGGACGTCGGTGCTCGAATTGAGGAAGACGTAGCGGAAGGTCACCTTGTTGGCGTTGTTGATGTTGTAGTCGCCGCGGCCGATGAAGCGCTTGGCCGGCACGTGGAAGTCATAGGGGGTGTAGATGCCGGGATCGAAATTGAACTTCGACTTGAGGAACGCCCCGAGTGTGTCGAGGTCCGAGGCGAGAACACGCGTCGTGCTGCCGGCAACCGGCTGGCCCCCTTGGTTGGCGAGCCACGTCGTATCGGGCTGCGTCGTGCTTTCGTTCTCGAAGTCCTGGAAGAAGAACACCTTGCTCTTGATGACCGGGCCGCCGACCCATTCGCCGGTCTCGCCGAAGGTGAAGGTGCCGGGATTGACCGCGGCGCCGAAGGCCTCGGTGCCGACCATATTGTTGGTGCGGAACTGGTGGTAGACCGAACCTCGGAACTCGTTGGTGCCGCTCCTGGTGACGCTGTTGACGGCGGCGCCGACGAAGTTGCCCTGCCGGACGTCGAACGGCGCGATGTTGACCTGGACCTGCTCGAGCGCGTGCAACGAAATGGGGGCGACGCCGGTGCGGTCACCCGGCGTGTTGCCGAGGCCAAAGGAGTTGTTGAAATACGATCCGTCGACGGTGATGTTGTTCTCGCGGCTGTCCTGGCCGACAAAGGACATCGTCCCGCCGTACTGCGGTGTCAGCCTGGTCACGTTCTCGAGGCGACCGGAGATGTTGGGCAGGTTGGCCATGTAGTCGCGCGTGATCGTCGTCGCGGCGCCGGTGCGCTCCGACGAGAAGACCGGATCGGTCTGGGCGATGACCACGACCTTCTCGCTCAGAT
The DNA here is from genome assembly GCA_963836665.1 of uncultured Acidobacteriota bacterium. Lineage (GTDB taxonomy): Bacteria > Acidobacteriota > Vicinamibacteria > Vicinamibacterales > 2-12-FULL-66-21 > JAICSD01. Next base: position 816,482 of record CAWIKL010000001.1, read on the forward strand.
TGATTGTCTGGACCGTGACGTTGACGTCGGTTGCGACGCCGAGATTGACCTCCACCTTTTCGACCGTCTTGGGCGCGAAGGCGGTGCCGGTACCCACATAGTTGACCGTCACGGTGTAGGGGGCGCCGACCCGCATGTTCGGGATCGTGAAGCGGCCGTCCTTCTGCGTCGCCGCCTCGTAGCTCGTGCCTGACGGCTCGTGGATGGCAATGACGCTCGCCCCTTCCACGGGTTTCTGCCCGTCGGTGACGACGCCCGTCATGCTGCCAGTCGTGACGCTCTGCGCCAATGCGGGCGTTGCCGCAAGCGCGAACCCTACGCACACCATCGCCGCCGCCAGTCGCAGATGAATCATATGCGGCGCATCATAACGATCTGAGGTAACGCCCGCGCAAAAACTTCGAGATGGCAGGCATGAAAATGCGAGATGGAGTGGACTGACATGCAGCAAAAAGCCCGGCCCCGCGCGATCGCGGAGCCGGGCTTTCGAATAATCCGAACGGTCGAGTACTAGAAGCCGACGACTAGAATCTGATCCGCGCTTCCCACTGCGCCTGCCAGCGCGAGCGGAGATCGTCGCGAGTGAAGGTGCCGAGGAAGTTGGGATTGGTGACCGTGCTCATGTTGATGATTTCCTTCCCGGTCGCCGCGTCGATGCCGCCGTAAGACAGGGTCGTCGGCGAGTAGAAGTTCGGGAAGTAGTGCCAACCCCAATCCTTGTTGAGCATGTTCAGGAAGTTGAGCACGCTCATCGACAGTTCCACCTTCGCCTTGCCGGCTGGAACCGACACGGCGTAACGGATGTCGAGCTGATTGGTCCACGGCGAGGTGCCGGTGTTGCGGTTGGGCACCTGGCCGCGGTTGTTCATGGCCGCTGAATCCTGCGACAGGTAAGCGTTGAGCTGATCCCACGTGCCGCCGGTGACAACGACCTGGTCGGCCGTCGCCGGGATGTAGGCGATGTCGTTGAACGACGTGGTGTCGCCGTTGGCGTCGCTGTTGAACACGAGCGAGTAGGGCTGCCCCGTCTGGCCCCGGTAATAGGCCGACGCAACGCTGTGCAAGTTCTTCCACATCGGGATGTCGTACGAGCCGCTGAGGCTCACCTGATTGCCTGGCTCGTAGTTCGAGCGCGCCAGTGTCGGGTTGTTCGCGTCGTAGCTCACGTACTGGTCGCGCCACGAGCTGAGCGCCACGAATGCGCCGCCGTCGCTGACGGTACGAGACCTGCCATGGAGGTAGGAGCCACTGGCATACCAGCCGTGGCTGTAGCGCTTCTCGACCTTGAAGGCGACCGTCTCGGTGTCGCCCTGGTCGGTGTTGGTCAGCAGCACCGCGTCGTTGATGTTGGCGTCGAACTTGGTGTAGACCAGACGGCCGTCCGGACGGGTCGCGCCGGTCGGCACCCAGTTCAGGTCCTGCCAGAGCACGTCCTTCTGCGTCTTCGAGTAGAGGAACTCCGCGGTGGCGACCATGCCCCACGGCAGCGAGCGATCGTAGGCGATATTGCCGCGAATCACCTGCGGGTACTTGTAGTTCGGATCGACCATGTTAATCGTCTGACGGCCGGTCGCGCCACCGGTAACCGTGGTCGGCTGGTTGAACGGATCGGCGACGAACGGAACACGGTTGTTGGCGTTGAAACCGACCGACAGCGAGGTGAAGTCGACGCCGGTGTTGCCGTACTGGTTCGACAGCCAGACGTAGGGGGTGCGGCCGGCGAACGAGCCGATGCCGCCGCGAATCTGCTGCGACTGATCGCTGCCGTGTGACAGATCCCAGTTGAAGCCGAGCCGCGGCGAGAACATCTTCGGCGCCGGCACGACGTCGGTACGCAGGCCGAAGTCGGCCACTGACACAGGATTGGCAGCCGGCGTATCGGGGAAGTGCGGCATGTCGAGACGCACGCCGTAGTTGAGCGTGAAATTCGACTTCGCGCGCCACAGATCGCCCGCGTAGAACCCGTACTGCTGCACGCCGAAGTCAGCGGCGAACTGCGGGTTGGACGCGTTGTTCGAGAAATTGTGCGAGAACGCCTGCGCAATGCCCGACTGGAAGTTGGCAACGTTGCTGAACTCGTAGTTCCCGTAGAAATTCTGAATGAACAGGTTGTAGAAATGGAACAGCTCGTTGTGGGTGCCGAGCGTGAACGTGTGATGGCCGCGCACCATCGTGAAGTCGTCGTTGATCTCGACGATGTCCTGATTGAGCTTGTTCGCCTGCGACGAATTTTCGGTCCCGAAAATTACGTTGTTGCTACCGGTGAGGTCAACGCGAACCATCGGAAACGGCTGGAAGCCGGGCTGGTCGCCGCGGACGTTGCGCTCGCGCTGATAGCCGACGCGGAGCTGGTTGAAGGTTGCGCCGCCCAGCGTCGTGTCGAGCTGGCCGACGCTCGACGTCGTCTTGTCCTGGATCGAGTAGTAGCGATCCGGCAGCAAATACTGGGTGGTCGTCGGGGTCCCGACGTACTGCGTGCCGTTGACGTAGTTGACACGTCCGGTCAGGCGGTTCCTGTTCGATAGATTGAAATCGGCGCGGACGAACACCTTGTCGTTATCCTGTGGACGGCTGAATTCGTCGAGGCCGCCTGGATCGAAACCGTACTGGGTCTTGGCGATGCTGAGCACCTGCTGGACCGCGGCCTGATCGCCGGGGTTCCACGGCTGACCGCTGTTGCCGCTGACCGAGAAGCCGACGGGGGTCAGCTTGCGCTGGAAGTCGGCGTTGCCGAAGTAGAACGCCTTGTTCTTGGCGATCGGCCCGCCGAGGCTGAAGCCGCTCTGCTTGTCGCTGAAGGTGCCGACCTTAGTGTCGGCCGGGCTCGGCGTGGCAACCGTTGCGATTGCCGGGATCGAGCCGATCAGGCTCTCGCTGCGACCGAAAATGTAGCCGGTACCGTGCAGCGAATTGGTGCCGCTCCGGGTCACGACGTTGACGGCGCCGCCAGAGAAACCGCCCTGCCGGACGTCATACGGGGAGACGACCACCTGGATCTCCTGGATTGCATCGAGGCTCACCGGCTGGGTGCCGGTCTGGCCACCGGGCGTGCCGCTGTCGGCGAGGCCGAACAGGTCGTTGTTGACGGCGCCGTCGATCTGCATGTTGTTGTAGCGGTTGTGCCGCCCGGCGATCGACATGGCTTGATCGCCGTTGCTGCCGAGCGTCGTCGGGTTGACGAACGGCGAGACGCGTGCGAAATCGCTGATGCTGCGATTGATGGTCGGCAGCGTTTCGATGACCTGCGTGGCGATGTTCTGTCCCGTGCCGCCGCTGCTGACGTCGATGTCGGGCGAGGTGGCGACGACCTCGACGGTCTCGCTCACGGTCGCGAGCTGGAGCTTGAAGTCGACTGTCTTCTCCGTGCCGAGCGCGACCTCGATCTTTTCCTGCTTCTGGTCCTTGAAGCCGCTCATGTTCGCGGCGACGGTGTAGCTGCCGACGCGGACGTTGAGAACGCTATAGCGCCCATCGGCGCCGGTTACCGCCTCGTAGGTGGTGCCGGTATCGGTGTGGGTCGCCGTCACCGTGGCGCCGGGCAGCACGCCGCCCTGCGAATCGGAGACGATGCCGGAGATATTGCCGGTCGTCACTTGCTGCGCCCGAAGCGGCGAAGCCGCGAGCAGCGAAAGGCACAATGCTGCCGCCAGGCTCCAAAAGGCCTTGGTCCGCATTCTCATCGATGAATTCTCCATAGGAATTTGAGCGAACGAAAGTATAGCAGCAGGGGAAGTAACGGGAATGAAAAAAGGCCGCCTCAGGGCGGCCTTTCGCAGGTCGTAAGTGCTACTTTTTGGGAGACTTGATGGCTGGCGGCGGCTTCAACGTATACGACGTTTTGTATTTCAGATCGTACTTGCCAGCCTTCTTGACGCGTATCTCGATGTCGCGGCGCTTCTTGAGCGGATCCGGATTACTGGAGTAGTAGCCCAGGACGTAGTAATCGCTGGTCTCGGAATCAATCCGCTTGAGGGCCTTGTCGAAGTCGTTCTGGTTGATCACTGCGTAGCCACCGGTCAGCTCAGCGATCACGCGCAAGCTGGCCTGCGTCTCCCTGATGTGATCCTGCCAGTCGGTCATGTCGAGCTTCGTCTGATCGAGATCCGGCCCGCCGACCAGCCCGCGCGGGTCGATCGTATAGAACGTGGTGTTGGCGCGGTTGGCCTGCTTGGTCAGCTCGGAGAGCTCGGCGGCGAGATCCGCGGCGGCGAACTCATTACCACCGGTCGAGAACGGATTGGCGCTGGTGTCGACGCTGCTACCGTCGGCGGCGCTGCTGCCGCTGCTGGTCGGACAGTTGCTCGTGCTGCCGGAAGACGAATTGCAGCCCAGCCCCATGTCTGACAGACGCTGGTTCGCTTCCTTGGCGCGTGACTTCGAGAACGGATCGAAGTCGTAACCGTTGCTGACGTAAATGAAGGCCTTGCGGCGGTTGTGCACCTGCTCAAGGTTATTGAGGACGTCGTAGGCGGTCGAGAACGCCACATGGGCGCGATAGCGCACCTCGGGAGGACCCTGCTGACCGTCGGGCGTCTCGATGATCTCGTCGGGCTTGAGGCCGGCACCCGAGATCTTGTTGATCGCTTCGTCGAGCCGCTTGCGATCGTAGGTCATGTCGATGGCGATCGACGACGGGCCGGTCGAGACCACGCCGAACATATCGCCTTCGTGAATCAGCTGCTTTTCGATCTGCTTGAACAACTCACGGATGCGCCCGGTGTTGTTGAAGTCCATGTGGAGGTCGTCCACGAAGATCATGAAGATGCGACCGGAGGCATCGTTGGTCGGCCGCGGCGGCGGCAGGAGGATGCCAGCCTGCATCGGCGGCGGCGGCGCGCTGGTGTCATTGATGACACGGCCGCCGTGGGTGAGCACGAAGGTGACGATGTCCTGCTTGACACCGTCTTCGAAGACGTCGAAGTCGTTCTTCGACAGGCTGGAGACGAATTGCCCCTGGTCGTCGCGGACGATGAGGTCGGAGGTCACGAGATCGACGCTGCGACGGATGACTTCGCGGGTCTGCGGCTGGGTCGGCGCGAGCACGCCCTGCTGCGGGGGATCGGGCTTGGGCGGATCCTGGGCGGGCTTGGGGGGCGCCTGCGCGGACAGAGCAATGCCTGCGGCACAAAGAGCTACCGCCAGCGAAAACGTGCGTTGCATCCTGTCATTATAAGCGACGGGGACGGGACTGACGGCCGACAAAGGGACGGAGCGACTCGGAGACGGTCTCGTACTCCTCGAGCGCATGGGCCACCTCTTCCTCACTGTGCCACGCATCGGGATTTAGACGTTCGAGCCGCGCCAATAGCTCGGCCTTCCCTGCTTCGTCGACGATGCTGTCGAGACGGGCCCGCATGTTGGCATAGCGCGCGCGCAGCCGCTGGAGGCCGTCGGCGCCCAGGCGGGCGTAGCGGGGAGGGAGGGGGAGGTCGGGTGCTGGGGGTTCTTCGGGTTCTCCGGGTTCTGCGGGTTCTCCGGGTTCTCCGGGTTCTCCGGGTTCTCCGGGTTCTCCGGGTTCTGCGGGTTCGACGGGTTCTGCGGGTTCTTCGGGTTCTCCGGGTTCTCCGGGTTCGGGCGACTGAGTCGTCGTTGCGGTGGTCGCCGGCTGGAAAGGCTCGGCTGGCGCGTTGAGGCGGGCGCGGCGGGAGTCGCGGCGGTCGCGGCGGCGGTCGTCGAGGGGCGCGGGCGCGGCGGGGGAGCCAGAGGCGGGCGGACTCGGAACCGTTGGGTCCACTGGAGCCGCCGAACCGGATTTCAGCAGGCGCGGCCAATCGAAATCGATGTCCGGGTTGTGCTCTTCGAGCATCCGCATCGCCTCCGCGTCGAGCGCTTCGCGCCCGACGCGCACGGTCGGCGGCGTACGGAAGTAATAAAGGAGGCGCTGACCCTTGCGGCGCCGGCCGCCCGCTTCGACGAGTGCGGTCGTTTCATAGCCGCGGCGGTCGCGGTTGAAGCGGAGATACGGCAGAAACTACTTCCCTTTCGGCTTCTTCTTGGCAGCCGGCTTGGCCGGCTTGGCTGGCTTGGCTTTCGGGGGCTTGGGTTTAGCCGCCTTTGCAGGTTTCACGTTCTTCGCCTGCTTGCCATTCCCGGCTTTCTTCCCGTTCTTGACTGCGCCGGCCTTGGCGGCCGGCCTGGCGGCGGGCTTCTCGGGACCCGGCTTTGCTGCCTGGGATGCCGGGCGGGCCTGGGATGCCGTAGGCGCCGCGCGGAGATCCTGGCTGGCGACGCGCTGGACGAGCGTGAACCGCGTCTGGTCGCCGACCGAGTGATAGGACCAGATTTCCGAGACGGCGACGCCGTTTTCGGTGCAGAGCCGACGCGCGATGTCGACCGCCCCAGCCGGGACGTAGAGGTAGAAGGGGGTCCGCACGCGGCCGAAGTGCGCCCACTGGGCCATCGCCTCGAGGTGATTGACCGACTCCCCGGTCTCCACCTCGATGATCCCTTCAAGGCGGTGCGCCTTATCCTGTGACGTTAGAACGAGATCCGGGAACATCTGGCCCGGGCCGATGCGGATCGGGGCCGCCTGCTCGTCTCCAGCGTTGACGGCAACATCGTGCTTCCGCTTCAGCTTGGCTTGAAGCAGGCGGATGATTCGCTCGTGCTCGAGCTGCTCTCGAACAGGTCGGACCAGAATCGGACTCAAGTCGCCTCCGGGGAACCCGGAATGGTAACACGATTCCTGGGTTTGAGCGCGACTCCTTGACGCGGATCCCTTTTACCTTCATTATGATGCGGTGATTGCCGCCGCGGAGACGCCTCCAGCCCAGCCTTTGACGAAGACGATCCTCATCGTCGACGACGACCGTTCAGTCGCCGATACGTTCGCGCGCATGCTGAAGCTCGAGGGATTTGAAGTGGCGACCGCGATCAACGCCGACGCGGGACTCGAGCTGGCGGAGAACGTTCGGCCGAGCGCGATCATTCTCGACATGCGCATGCCGATCACCAACGGGTTGCAGTTCCTGCGCATGCTCCGCGCGCGGCCACACCTTGTCGAAGTACCGGTCGCGATCGTCACCGGCGACTACTTCCTGTCGGATCCGATCCAGCACGAACTCAAAACCCTCGGAGCCTCGATCCGCTTCAAGCCGCTGTGGCTCGAGGACCTGATCGCGCTCGCCAAGACGCTCGTCGCGTAGTGAACGATCGCTTCCTCCGCGCCTGCCGGCGTGAGCCCGTAGACGCCACGCCGGTCTGGTTCATGCGCCAGGCCGGGCGCTACATGGCCGAGTACCGTGCGTTGCGTCAGCGTTACTCGCTGCTGCAGATCTGCGCCGAGCCGGAGCTGGCCACCGCTGTCACGATGCAGCCGGTCGATCTCATCGACGTCGATGCGGCGATCCTGTTCTCGGATCTGCTGCTGCCCTTCACGCCGATGGGGCTGGCGTTTGATTTCGTCAAGGGCGAAGGACCGGCGATCGACCATCCGGTCCGGCACGCTACTGACGTCGATCGCGTGCATCCGTTCGAGCCGCGCGAAAAACTCACACATGTGCTGGCGACGATCCGGATGCTGAGGCAGGAGCTCGGCGGAAAAGTGCCGCTCATCGGCTTCGGCGGCGCCCCCTTCACCATGGCGGCCTATGCGATCGAAGGGGGTCCCTCGACGTCGTACGCGACGACGAAGGCGTTCATGTACGAGCAGCCGCAGGCGTGGCACACGCTCTGCGATCGCTTTGCGACGATGATGGCGGATTACCTGCGGGCGCAGATCGACGCGGGCGTGCAGGCGATCCAGGTGTTCGACTCGTGGGTCGGACAGTTGTCGCGCACCGACTACCGCGAGTTTGCGCTGCCGCACAGCAAGAAGATCTTCGACGCGCTGAAAGACACGGCCGTGCCGACGCTGCACTTCGGCGTCGGCACCGGCGCGCTGCTCGCCGACATGCGCGAAGCGGGCGGCGACGTCCTCGGCGTCGACTGGCGCCAGCCGCTCGACGAGGCGTGGGCGGGGATCGGGCACGATCGCGGTATCCAGGGGAACCTCGATCCGACGCTGCTGCTCGCACCGAAGGATCGCCTACTGGCGTCGGCCGACGACATCCTGCGTCGCGCGGGCGGCCGTCCGGGACACATCTTCAATCTCGGTCACGGCATCCTGCCGCAGACGAACATCGAGCACGTCCAGGCACTGGCGACGCACGTCCACGAGTACAAGCACTAGACCTATTCTCAGAAATCGAACGCGGCCAACGGACGAACGGGACCATTGGGCTCCCTGGCCGCGGCTTCGCACCACTTCACGGCCAGTCCGCGCCGTTCTTATCCGAGGGGCGCTGCCCCTCGAACTCCCCGACAGCCTCACCCGCTCGCCGCTCCGACGGGCTCGCGCGTTCGTCTGGCTCGCTCGCCACCGCTCGCTCGCATCGTCGCCATCGAGGCGACGGAAGTCACGACGAGCGCCACCCAGGGGCGGCTGGCCTCAGCCCGTCTCAGTTATCGCCGTTGCAATCCGACGCGCGTCGGCGATGCAGTCGGGAATGCCGACGCTCCTAAAGCCACTACCGGCGACGTAGATCCGACCGTGCGCGCGGAGGCGCTGCTCAATCTCGCCGACGCGCTGCAGGTGCCCGACCGTGTGCTGCGCGCCGGCGCGGCGCCAGCGGAAGACGCGCGCGAGCAACGGATCGGCGGCGATGCCCATCACGCGCTGCAGGTCGCGGCGGACGGTCGCGACCATCTCCCCGTCCGGCAGATCGACGACGTCGGGGTCATGCGCCCCGCCGAGGAATACGCGGACGAGCACGGCATCGGCCGGCGCGCGTTCGTCCCACTTGGCCGAGACCCAGGTCGCGGCGGTAATCCGCGCGTCACTATGACGCCGCGCGACGACGAAGCCGGTACCGTCGAGCGGATGCGGCACGTCACGCCGGGGCCAGGCGAGGGCGACGCTGGCGGTGGAGACGTAGGGCACGCGGCGGCACAGTTCGGCGGCAGTTCCGTCGAGCGCTTCCACCAGCGTCGCGACGGCATGTGCCGGCGCGGCGAGCACGAGGGCGGATGCGGTCGTCTCGTCACTGAGGGTACTCACGCGCCAGCCCTCGCCTGTTCGCGCGATGGTTTCGACCGGTGCGTTGACGCGGACGCTGCCGCCGGGAAGCGCGCGCAGGAGCGCGTCGACGAGCGCGCTCATGCCGCCGCGCAGCGAGACAAACGGCGACCCGGCCGGCGGCTCTCCCCTCTTGTCGCGAAACACGGGGGCTGTCCCCATTTTTCCGAGGACACTGCCGTCGGTCCGCTCCAGTTCGAGCAGACGAGGAAACAGGGACTGCATCGACAACTGCTCGATGTCGCCGGCGTGGATGCCACCGAGCAGCGGTTGCGCGATGAGATCGACGGTCTCGGACCCGAAGCGGCGCCGGAAGAATGCCGCCACCGATTCGTCACCGCCTTGCGTGCGCGGCGGGACGCGCGGCTCCAGCGACAGGCGCAGGCGCGCGTGCCACGGCAGCAACTCGTAAGTGGCCAGCGCACGCCACGTGAGTGGCAGCCCGAGCAGCGACGGGGACGGCAGGCGATGCAGACGCTCGCCGCGCAGGACGAACGCGCCGGGCGTCCGGACGTGCAGCATCTCGGACTCGAGTCCGAGTTCGCGCACGAGCTCGACACCGGCCGTCTTAGTGGCGAGCAGCGAATCGGGACCGGCCTCGATCGTGAAGCCGTCAACCCGCTCGGTCCGGATCAAACCTCCGGCGCGCGGTGCCGCCTCGAGCACCCGCACGCGCTGCCCGCGCCGTGACAGTGCATAGGCGACGGCAAGACCGGTGATGCCGCCGCCGACGACGAGAACGTCGGTGTCGGTCACGGAGCGGATATTATCTGAGAGATGCGATCGTTCTGGTCACTCATGGCGGTGCTTCTGGTCGGCGCGACCGTGTTGGCGCAGGCGCCGAATCTCGAGAAGATTCTCGCCGATATCCGCGCCAAAGACAGCGGACAGCTCGCCGTGAGCGAAGAGGACGGCCGCTTCCTGCGGCTGCTGGTGGCATCTACGGGGCGCAAGCGGGCGCTCGAAATCGGCGGCGCCTCCGGCTACAGCGCGATCTGGATTGGGCAGGGGCTGCGCGCGACGGGCGGCAAGCTGGTGACGATCGAATACGACGCGACGCGCGCGAAGGAGCTCGCCGACAACATCCGCCGCGCCGGCATGACCGACGTCGTCCAGGTGGTCAGCGGCGACGCGTTCGCCGAGATTCCCAAGCTGACGGGCACGTTCGACTTCGTGTTTCTGGACGCGTGGAAGCGCGATTACAAGAAGTTCTTCGACCTGGTCTATCCGCGGCTGGACAAGGGGGGACTGTTCACCGCGCACAACGTCGTGAACAAGCGAAGCGAGATGGGAGATTTCCTGGACGCGATCCAGCGCAACCCGGCGATCTGGACGACCATCGTGGCGCCGTCCGGAGAGGGGATTTCGTTAAGCTGGAAGAGGTAGAGGGTGCCGGACCATCAGGTCCGGCGGTGCAGGTGCGTCTGCGGGCTTACTCTTCGGCAGCCACCGGCTCGGCAGCCTTCTTCGGCGCGCGCTTCTTGCGCGGCTTGCTCGATCGCAGCCCGGCCGGCACGGGCTCGCTGCTCGGCTCGAGCTTCGACATGCTGGTCATGAACTTCTTGATTCCGTGTTCGTCGAACTGGACGCGCGTATAGGCATCTTCGACGGCAACCACGGACCCGAGCCCGTACGTCGGTTCGACGACACGAGCCCCGACCTCGAAACGCTTCATCGCAAACGGCTCCTCCACCTGCGCGAGCCAGGTGGGACAAATGGCGGATTGGGCAGCGCCCAGCCGTCCCATACAGACGGGCTCGCCACCGCAAATTACAGATTATCAGGATCTTACCGTCACGTCAATTTTGGCGCTCGCGGTCGGCGCTGCGCGCCGACTTCATTCCATTGCTCGCTTAGGCTCCTCCACTCCGCTCGCGCTCCGACGCTCGCGCCGTTGCGTCGCTGGCTTGGCGCTCGCGGTCGGCGCTGCGCGCCGACTTCATTCCATCGCTCGCTTAGGCTCCTCCACTCCGCTCGCGCTCCGACGCTCGCGCCGTTGCGTCGCTGGATTGGCGCTCGCGGTCGGAGCTTGGCATCCGACTTCGCAACTCGCTCAGTGCCCGTGGCGCCGCGTATCCTTTAAGGCATGCCACGTCCCGTACACATCATTGGCGTATCCCTCGATCTGGGCGGCAACCGCCGCGGCGTCGACATGGGGCCGTCGGCGTTCCGCATCGCCGGACTCGGCGAGCGGCTGATCGCGCTCGGCATGCAGGTGGTCGACGCCGGCGACCTGGTCGCGCCGATTCCCGAGACCAAGGCCGAAGGGGATCCGACGAAGAAGTACGTGCGCGAGATCGCGCGCGTCTGCGAACGCCTCTACAAGACGTCGCTCGGGGTGCTCGAGAAGGGGGGCATCCCGCTGGTGCTCGGTGGCGACCATTCGCTGGCCACCGGCTCGGTGGCGGCGACCTCCGACTTCCTGCGACGTGAGAACAAGCCGCTCGGCCTGATCTGGGTAGACGCGCACGGCGACATGAATACTCCCGCCACGTCGCACAGCGGCAACGTGCACGGGATGCCGCTCGCCGCGCTGCTCGGCTCCGAACCGGCGGAGCTGGCGCGCATCGGCGGCTTCTCGCCCAAGGTCGACGCCGCGCGGACGGTGTTAATCGGCATTCGCAATCTCGACGATCGCGAAAAGGAGCGGATCCGGGAAGCGGGGGTGCACGTGTTCACGATGAAGGACATCGATCGCTCGGGCATCGCGACGGTGGTCGAACAGGCGATCGCCCTCGCCGGCCGCGACGCGGGCGGCCTGCACGTCTCGTTCGATCTCGACGTCTGCGATCCGTCGATCGCGCCGGGGGTTGGCACTCCGGTGAAAGGCGGCCTGAACTACCGCGAGGCGCACATGGTGATGGAAGTCATCGCCGACAGCGGGCTGCTGCGCGGGCTCGATCTCGTGGAAGTGAACCCGATCCTGGACGACCGCAACATGACCGCCGTGCTCGGCGCCGAGCTGGCGGGATCGGCGCTCGGACAGAAAATACTGTAACCCCTCATTGCGCGTAGTAGCCGCGGCGGGCGGTCACCTTGAGGGACTTTCCTTTTGCCTTGACGGCAATCTCGTGCCAGCCGGACCCGTCGACGCCGGCCGGCACGTACGACCACACGTAGCGATCACGGAACTCGTCGAGGATCGCGACGAAGGCCGGCGTCAGGTCCTTGTTGCTCTTTACCTGTATGACTGACCCGCCGGTTTGGCCAGCGATGTTCTGCAGGAACCTCTGGTGCTCGTCATGCGGGGGCATCAACTGCGACAGGACCTGCGGCGGCAGCGGCGCCGCCGTCTTCGTCGGGTCAACACGGCCGCTCCGCGGGTCCTTCACGTAGCTGAGACGCACTGGCAGGTCTGGCGGCACCTGCACGGCGTATACGACGACATCTGAGCGTTTCGCGACGTCGATGACTTGCGGGCTAGTCAGCCAGCTGGAGGTGTCGTCGCCATCGCTGAAGACGAGGAGAAGCGTGCGAGCCGAGTCCGACTCGCGCAGTGCGAGGCCGGCGAAGGTCGCGTCGCGCAACGACGTCAGGTCAGACGCCGTCAGCCCTGCCAGTGCCCCGCTGACCCGCGCGTGATCCGTCGTGAGGCCGATGGGCAGCGATAGGTGCGTGGCAAACGAGACGAGGCCCACGCGATCAGACTCGTGCAGTTGCGGCGGATCAGAATCCCGAGCTGATGGCGCTGCGACGTACTGGCCGGTGCGGTGATTACGTCGAGGACTTGAACCGACTGCGGGCCCGCCGCATCCCGGCGAAGAGTCCAAGCGCGCTGCCGAGCAGCGTCAGGGTTGCCGGTTCCGGCACGGGCGTCGTCTCTGTCGGAACGATCAGGTGATTCCCGGCGAACGTGCTCGGGTTCCCTTCGGAAAAGGAGGCGTTCAGGTCGCCCACCGTGGAGCCGAGGTCTGCAATCGTGAACGCACTCGTCCCACCGCTGAGCAGCGTGTTTACGTCGGCCAGCACCTGACGAACGCGCAGACCTTCGAAGGGGGACCCTGCGCCGAATCCAGTCAACTCCAGGTCGCCGAACCGCACGCCGAGCGCCCCCGGCAACACGTTCGCGTCGGAAAAATCGACGTCGAGCTCGAGGCCGAGCACCTCGCCGCCAAATCCTCCGGAGGCGGTGGTTATCGGATCCAGCTCATTGCCGTTCAGCGGCGCGAAAGGACCGACCGCCCCGAGGTAGGCCAGGACGCTGTCGAAGTCCGTGAAACTCATGGTATGCCCGCTGGCGGAACCGACCGTCACGATCCCGAACGCCGACGCGTACACGGTGTCGTAGAAACTCACGAGCGCGGTGGCCCCGGCGTCGGTTCCAGGAGTGCCGCCCCAATCGTTCTCGGTGAATGTCGTGAGATCGCCGAATTGAAAGCTGCTGGCACAAGCGGGGCGTGCAGTCAGCATCCACAGGAGACTCGCAAGCGCGGTGGCATAAAAATGACGGCGCGGCACAGAACCCTCCAGTCCAGAGACGTTGAGCCTTCTTCATGTAAAAGCGGAATCCGCGGGAATATTTGGCGAGCCGTCGTCTGGACTAGACTGCGCGGGTGGAGTCCGACGAGATTACTCAGCTGCTCCGCCGCGCCAGCGCCGGCGACGCGAGCGCGACCCACGAACTGCTCCCGCTCGTCTATGCCGAACTGCGCCGCCTCGCCAGGCGCCACCTGCAGGGCGAACGCCGTGACCATACGCTGCAGGCGACAGCGCTCGTCAACGAGGCCTACCTCAAGATCTTCGCCGGATCGGCGGCGGCGCAGTTTCCGGACCGGGCGCACTTCCTGGCGTTCGCGTCGACCGCGATGAGGCACATCCTGATCGACCACGCGCGGCTGCGGCAGGCCACCAAGCGAGGTGGCGATCTTCAGCGGGTGCCGGTTGACGATACGCTGACGGTTGCGGTCGACAGTTCCGAGCGATTGATCTCGATCCTCGACCTCGACGCGGCGATCGAGGCGCTCGCCGAGCAGCATCCGTCCGCCGCGCGCGCCATCGAGATGCGGTATTTCGGCGGCATGACGGCCGAAGAAACCGCGCACGCCGTTGGTCAGACCGTGCATGTCGTGCAGCACGATCTCCGCTTCGCGCATGCCTGGCTGCGGCGCCGACTCGCGGTTGGCGCGTCCGACTGACGCGGCGCGCTACGGCGTTCCGCCGGCGGCACGCAGACGGTGACGAAGCACCACTGGATTGTTCGGCATCTGGCGGTCCCACCCGGCCCACAAATCGTCGCTGCGTGCCATGAGCGCCGCCGCCTCGTCGCTGTGCCCGGCATGCTGCATCACCCGCGCGCAGGCGAGATCGATGCCCGAACGATCGACCGCAGAACGGAGATCGTGCTCGGCGCCGCGATCGGAAGCCGCGACACCGGCCAGCAGCTCGCGGCAGGTCCGCGCCGCACCGGCGCTGTCGCCGGTGCCGTCCTGGAACTCCGCTCGCGCACGAAGCGCGACTGCGGCGATATTGCCGGCGTCGATCTTCGCCGAGGGATAGTCACCCACGCCTTTCAAGAGACCGAACGACGCGTCGAGGCGTGCGCCCGCCTCGCCCAGGCGGCCCAGACTTCGTAGCGGATACGACGACCGGGCGAGCAAGCGCGCCTCTTCCCGGCTCGTTCGTGCGCTGGGCTTTTGTTCGCGCTCGCGCTGAATCGCGCGCTCGTAGACGGCCAGCGCCTGGCTGGGATCGCGATTGACGAGGAGGTCGGCGAGTTCTCGCCCCGCCGTGGCGGCGCGGTCTCGGCTCGTGTTGTCGTGGGGATCCTGCGCGGCGAGCCGCTCCATCAGATCGAACGCCCGCTGCAGCGGTTCGATGGCCTGGTCAGGACGATTCAGGCTGATGCCTTCGTCGCCGAGAATCTGCCCCTGGCGCAGCAGCACGCCGTAGAGCGCGAGGTCCTTCATCATCGGGTTCACTGAAGTCGCGTTCTCGGTCAGGCGGCGTGCCTCGAGAATCGGAGGCAGGGCCGCGTCGACCTGTCCCGACAGACGGAGCGCATTCGCCAGAAGGCTGAGCCCCTGTCCGAGGTCGCTGTCGCTCCCCGACGCGCGCGAGAGCTGAACCATCCGCTGCGCCGAGGCGATCGCGTCGTCCAGGTGGTGACGGTTGGTGTACGAAACGCTGACGTTGGCCAGCATCGCGATGGCGCTCTTCTCCTGCGCGCGCGTGGCGCGACCGCCGTCGAGGAGTCTCTTCAGATAGTCGGCACAGCGCCGCGTGTGGCGGAGGGCGTCGTCGGCGCGCTGTTCGGTGTCGGCGATGATCATCGCGTCCTGCTCGAGTTCGGCACCCATCGCCAGGAGATCGGGTCGATCGGGACCGTCGGAGAGGAGCCGCTGGAGAAAGCCGTCGGCCTTGCGCAGGCTCTCGGCGGCGGCTGCGAATTGCCCAAGGTGTGGCCGCGTCGGTACGCCCTGCACCTGCGCAAGCGCGATGTATCCGCTCGCCAGCTCCAACATCAAGTCGCGATCCTGGCGGCTCTCGCGGCCGAGACCGTCGAGGTACTCCATGGATGCGGCTACCATCTGCTGGCGTGCGCTGGTCGATCCTGGCAGATTCCGGACGGCGGCATCGACGGACAGGATGCGCGCCGAGAGTTGACGGAGTTGCTGAAAACGATCGGCCGCGATGCGGCGTTCACGGTCCGCGACATAGAGGCCCGCGGCGAGTGCCGCGATGACCGCGGTGACCGCCGAGACCGGCAGCCAACGCCGTCGAATGAATTTCCGCGTCCAGTACCACGCGCTCGCCGAGCGCGCCCGCACCGGGCGGGAGTCCATGAAGGCACGCAGGTCGTCGGCAAGGGCGTCCACAGACGGGTAGCGCTCCTCAGGTTCACTGCGTAATGCCTTGAGCACGACAAAGTCCAGATCGCGTGCGAGGTGGGGTGTCACTCGACTCGGAGCAAGCGGAGCACGTGCACCGATCTGCGCATCCACGAAAGCCCCGCCGTCGGAGGGATGGCGTGGCGAGCGGCCGGTGAGCAGTCGATAGAGCACGGCGCCGAGCGAGTAGACGTCGGTGGCTGTCGAGTGCGCCGCTCCGCGCAACTGTTCGGGGCTCGCGTACACCGGCGTCAGCAGGTGCACTCGGGTGACGGATTGATCGCGATCGCTGCCGATGAACCGCGCGATGCCGAAGTCGAGCAGCTTCGGTTGCCCGCCGGCTTCGACCAGGATGTTCGAGGGTTTGAGGTCGCGATGAATGATCAGGTTGCGGTGTGCGTACGACACCGCGTCGCAGACTCGGAGAAACAGGTCGAGGCGTTCACGGACCGTCAGGCGGTCGGCGTAGACATCGATCGGCGTGCCGTCGACATACTCCATGACCAGGTACGGGTGCCCGCCCGTGGTGCGGCCGACATCGAGCAGCCGCGTGATTCCCGGGTGGGTGAGCGCCGCCAGGATCTGGCGTTCCTGGAGGAAGCGATCGCGAAAGAGCGCTGACGTCGCCAGGTCGGGCACGAACTTGATGGCGACCACCTGCTCGACCTCTCCGGTTCGCCGGGCGAGAAACACGGCTCCCATGCCTCCGCGGCCGAGCAGGCGGAGAAGTTCATAGGGTCCGCATCGCGCACCCGGCCCGAGCTCGGGCACCGCGCCGCCAAGCGTCGAGGCAAGCGCCGCGACCTCATCCAGAACAGGAAGACGGCGTTGCGTGTCGAAGCGAAGCAGCGATTCCACGGCGGCTCGCAACGGTTCGGACACGGCGTGACTCTCGAAGTAGAGGACGCGTTGATCGGGTGACAGGTTGACCACCTCGCTGAACACGTGCCGCAGTTCGTCATCCATGGGCTATCCGCTCACGGGCCCGGCAGGTCGAACCCACGATAGGGCGATCGGACGGGGGGGATCAGTGCTTCGGCGTGATCTTGCCGGAATCGGCGAAAGTCGTCGCGCCTCGGGAGGATGTCCATCGCGCGCGCCATTGTATGGTGACCCGGGTGACGAATGCTCGGGGCGCCTCAGACGAGGTCGGCAGTAGTCACCGCGTAGTCACCGGCAACGGGAGGGATCGCCACCATGCCGATGAAGATGCAAGCCCGGCTGATCAAAGGTTTAGCCGTGCGCGTTGCCGTTGACCGCTCAAGGTCGGGAGCTTCCGGGTTGGCCGAACGGATGGGACGGCTGACGCTCGGCGACCTGTCCCTTGCCGACGCGCGGGAGCTGGCAAAGGAGGCCGTCCTTTTTTCATCCGTATAACGGGAGCGCGCTAGGACGCCTTCATCGACGGATTCGCACTTGCGACAACGGCGTTCGCGCCGGTATCGGCGAGGTGTTCGGCGACGAGACTGGCATAGAGCTAGTGCCTGTTCTCCGCGGGGAGCCTGTTCGGAATGCAGGTTCGATTCGTTTAACAGGGAGAGCCTTGCCAGGAAACAACGGGCGTCCGTCTGCTGCGATATCGAGCGCGAACGTGCAGGGAAGACCCATGAAGCGACAGTCAACAGAACGCCGCCGGGTGACTCGGCTGTATTTCGCGGAGGGACGACATGAGCCTGAAGTCCAAGCTCTTTGAGGGAGATCCCAAGATCGAAGCTGCTTCGCGTTCGAATCCTGATCACATCGTGCCCGGCGCGATGGGCGATCACGTGGCTAAAATTCAGCTGGCGCTCGCCCGACTCGACAACGCTGCCATCGAGGCCAGTGAACGCGGGGGCAAGCGTTACGGCCCCTCGACCGCGAACGCGGTGCTGGCCTACAAGAAGAAGCGCAACGTCATCAACCGGAGTTACCAGACGCAGGCCGACAACATCGTCGGCATCATGACCGTGACGACGATGGACGAGGAGCTCCTGGCACAGGAGAACAACAGCACGGTTGTCGTGACAACGATCAAGTGCGAGTTCGGGAACCGGTCATTCGGGTAGTGCGTCAACCAGCCATCGTTGCGATCACGGTAAGAGGAGGTTGCCATGGCAAATGCCTGGGAGGATCCGATCCGGAATTCGAGCCAGTTGACGGTCTTCCCGACGCGTGCCCTCACTCGCAGCTTTTGGTCGCGGATTTTCACGCAGTCGATCATCGAGTTCAATCGGCTCTCGAGTAGCCTCCATCTTGGTGTGACGCTCGTCCAAAGCGCCGTCGCACCAGATCCGGATAGCGACGCGGGTGCAAACATTCAGGTCGACGTCGCTGCTGGCAAAGCCAAGGCGCGGGGCTTGGGCGTGGACATCGACGAGTCGTTCAGCGCGACAAGCGCCCACGGGCTCACCAAGGTCTTGAGTCGTTCATTCGGTAGTGGTCCAGCTCGCGTTGTGAAGTGCTTCGTCTTCGTCCCGTCGAACCCCACCGGCAACGCACCGAGCGGACCTCGCGTGATTGGGGATCCCGTGAAGCTCTTCATCTTGGTGCACGAATTCGTTCATGCCGCCGGGCAGCTGGACAACGGCGATCACTCGCCTGAGAGTGTTCCGGATGTCTTCATCGGCACGCCGGTCGCGAGCCCGCAGCTGGATGTCGGCAGCGTGCCCGCCGATGATCGGGTCCGCGTCGGAGCCTCTCCCAATTTCACTCGTTTTCCGCCGCTCACGTTAAATGGCAGAAGCGCTCGTCTGATCAGGCCGAACTGGCCCTGATCGGCGGTCCAGCGAGTCAAGGACCTGGCCGTCGCGCTCGCCCGTCGGTGAGCGTCATCAGATTGGCGGAACTCGCCGCAGGGCCCCGTATCACCACAACTCTGCCGAACGTACTCGCTGGAGGCGCATCGGCGATTGGCACAGGCCTCCCGTGTACACTCGCCATTCTGGACCTGGATGGAGGCGAGTCGAGACGATGGAAAGAGCCAGAGATCGTGGAGGACGCCGTCCGTCGATCGGCTTCACCTGGCGTGACGCTGGCGCTGTTGTGGCAGGAGTATCGCGCGCAGGCGCCGAACGGGGGACGAGCACAGCGCGAGAATCTCAAGAGGCCGGGTTAAGTTTGATTTACTGTGGTGACCCGGGTGGGGATCGAACCCACGACCCTGTGATTAAAAGTCATCAAAATTTGAACTTCTGCCTGAAACTGTCTGAAACGGTTTACCCCTTCATACTGCTAGATTTACTCAGCATTTAGTGCTTGAATGGCTTTCAGCGATTTTCACGTGATTTCGGTACTGCCGGTGACTACGTTGTGACTACGAACGGCGATGCCGGCCCGATGACGAATGCTCAGGGGGCCTCAAACGAGGTCGGCCTGTAGTCACCGCGTGGTCACCGGCAACGGGAGGGAGCGCCACTATGCCGATGAAGATGCAAGCCCGCTCCGTCGCGAAACTGAAGCCCGCCGACGCGCCGTACTACGTCAGCGACACGCTGATCAAAGGTTTGGCCGTGCGCGTTGCCATTGACGGCTCAAAGTCGTGGAGCTTCCGCTACCGGGTTGGCCGACGGATGCGACGGCTGACGCTCGGCGACCTGTCGCTTGCCGACGCGCGGGAGCTGGCAAAGGCCGCACTGAAGCGGGTCGCGAAGGGCGAAGATCCCGCCGAGCAGAAGCGGGAGCGACGAGACGCGCCGACCGTGGGCAACTTCGCGAAGACGTTCATCGAAGTCCAGTCGAAGAAAAACAAGAGCTGGCGCGGCGCCCAGTCGCAGTTGAACAACATCGTGTTGCCGAAGTGGAGGCACAGATTCGTGAAGGACGTCACGCGGCAAGACGTGCGCGATCTCGTCGAGGCCGTCGCCGCGCGGCCTGCACCGATCCTCGCGAACCGCGTCCGCGCGCTCCTCTCGCGGTTCTTCAACGTCGCGATTGAACGCGACGTGATCGAAGCCAACCCCGTCGTTCGTGTGCCACGCCCCGGCTTCGAGCAAAAGCGCGACCGCGTGCTCACCCACGATGAGATTCGGAAGTTCTGGACCGCATGTGACGGGCTGCCGCTCGCGATGGCGGCCTTCTATAAGCTGCGGTTGCTGACGGCCCAGCGCGGCGGCGAGGTGGCGTCGATGCGCTGGCGACGATGTGGACCTTGACGCGGGTTGGTGGACGATCCCGGCCGCGCAGAGCAAGAACAAGTTGAGTCACCGCGTCTCACTCTCCAGTCCAGCCGTAAGAATCATCGCCTCCCTTTACGCGACGGCGGACGCAGACGACACCTTCGTGATCGCGACCGCACGCGGCAAGCTACAACAGCGACTCGCCGCCAGGGCGTTCGCGCTCCCCAACTTCCGAGGCCATGACCTGCGGCGCACGGCGGCGTCACTCATGGCAGGCTCCGGCGTGCCGCGACTCGTCATCTCGAAGATCCTCAATCACGCCGAGCCGGGCGTGACGGCGATCTACGACCGACACGGTTACGATGCCGAGAAGCGGATCGCGTTAGACGGGTGGGGCCGGACGCTGACCGCGATCGTCGAGAACAAGAAGGACACGAACGTAGTGGCATTTGCGAGGAGCTGACTGTGCCGATCACGCTCACGCCGACCGGCGATCTGGGTCGAGGACGCCAGCTCCTTCCATCACGCGCAGGGACGCCCGGCGGGCCGCCAACACCGGGAGAAGAATGCCCCGACGTCCGCTTGATTGACAGTGTACGGCAAATTGCCGTACACTGTCACCATAGTGGGGGGACGATATGGCTCTAGCAGAACGCTTGGAAGCTCGGGTCACCGCTGAGGAGAAGGAACTGCTGCAGGAAGCCGCGGCGGCCAAGGGATTGACGCTGACAGCGTTCGTCACGTCGTCCGCGCGTGAAGCTGCGATGAAAGTGCTCCGAGAACAGCATGTCATCGAGCTTGGGCGCAAGGATCAGCGAGCCTTTGCGGATGCGATGCTGAATCCCGAACATCCGAACGAACGCCTGCGAACCGTTGCGAAGCGGCCCGGTTTTAAACGCCGCTGATCGTGACGATCGAAACGTCAGAACTCATCATCGAGCGTCTGACCAGCGCGCACGACCGTAAGGGCTTCGATTGCGGTATCGAGGCTCTCAATTCATTCCTGCAGACCCAAGCGCGCAAGGAGATGGACAGGCGGTCTGCCGTCACATACGTCCTCGTTGACACTGCTCAGCCTGCTGAAATCATCGGGTACTACTCCCTCAGTGCGGCGACGGTGCTCCTCGATGACGTGCCTGAGGCGATGGCCAAGAAGCTCGGTCGTCAGCCGAGCGTGCCTACGACGTTGATGGGCCGGCTCGCCATCTCGCACCACCATCAGGGCAAGGGGCTTGGAGCGCGACTCCTCTGGGACGCTCTCAATCGCAGCGAACAGACTAGTAGAGACGTCGGATCCGTAGCCGTGATCGTCGACGCCAAGGACGAGAAGGCCGCGACCTTTTACGAGCACTATGGCTTTCGCCGCTTTGAAGGTGCTCCGCTTCGCCTGTACATCATGATGGCGACGATCGCCGCCGCTCGTTGACTGGACGGGTGGCTTCCTTCTGAGCTGCAGAGCGGGTACCACGATATCGTCGCCGCGATCGGTCGCCACAGGGCGCACGTCGATATTTTTGGAGAGGCCGCCCCAGTTTCAGCTGGAGCGCCCACGGACTGCCCAGGCTGAAATTCGCCGAGACGTAATTCGCATCCTGGTGGCCACGTTGCGAACCGTGAAACCGAAGCTGACCCCCAGTCGACTTTGTCGCGTTTTTCACCGATGTCAACGGACTCCAGATCGTCCCCAAACTCCCTGAC
Organism: uncultured Acidobacteriota bacterium; assembly: GCA_963836665.1. Classification (GTDB taxonomy): domain Bacteria; phylum Acidobacteriota; class Vicinamibacteria; order Vicinamibacterales; family 2-12-FULL-66-21; genus JAICSD01. The sequence goes on from CAWIKL010000001.1 coordinate 838,156, forward strand.
CATTGACGATACGGGCGTAACGCCATTTTCATCCGTGTTCGAGAATTGTCAGGCAGTACCGCGATCTTGTTATCACTGTGTTACCACAGAATGTCCGGTCAAGGGGTCGGAGAGCAGGTCGTCTTGCGCGTCACCCGGAAGAATATCCGAGTGGTTGAAGGAGCACGCTTGGAAATCCACCTCGCATGCTGACCTCCAGTGGCCCTAGAATTTTGCCAAGCGTTCGACCACCCAGAAGCTGGCGACGGCGCCAATCGCATACGGCGAGACTCGCCACAACCAGACGGGCTGCGGCAGCCTTAACTGCCGTACGGCCTTCAACCCCAGTGCGATCAGCGTCAATACAGCCCCAACGAACAGCAACTGTCCTATCTCGACGCCGACGTTGAAGAACAGCAGCGCGATCGGGATCGACGACTGCGGCAGTCCGACCTCCGCCAATGCTCCCGCAAAACCAAATCCGTGCATCAGTCCGAACGTGAACGACACGACCCAGGGCCACCGCGCGGTGATCCCGGGCTGGCCGCGCTGCACCTGGACAACCTCGCGCGCGACAAAGAGAATGCTCAGCGCGATGCACGCTTCCACCGGCGGCTGCGGGACGTGGACCCAGCCAAGGGCGGCCGCCGCCAGCGTCAGGCTGTGCGTCGCCGTAAACGCGGACATCGTGGCGATGATGCGCCGCCAACCATTGACCAAAAGCAGCATCGCGAGGATGTACAGCAGATGATCGTACCCCGTCAGGATGTGCTCGATGCCGAGCACGGTATAGGTCCTCAGGACTTCCAGCGGTCCGGGGCTCGGCCTCACGATAAAACGCGGACTCATCGGCAGGATGCGCTCGAGCTGGACGGTGCCGTCGAGCCGGGCGAGGCGCGCCAGCACGTCGATCCGTGTTTCCGATAGCTTCGAGAAAAGGACGGCCTTTCCGTCGAGCCCGCCCGGCACGCGCACGCGCCAGCGCTGCACGGCGATGCCGCGCGCATAGGGTCTGCGCATGTCGGTCAGCGGCACGGTTCCTTCGGGGAACTCCGGCTTCACCTTCAGCGTCGTCGACTCGTCCATCGCCGGGAGCTTCCAGAGCACGTCGTACGTCGGCCAGTCAAGCTGCGTCAGCTGAAGATAGGCCGGCTTGAACTCGTCGGCGCGAATCGGCACGCTCGCGCTAAGCAGCGACGCCAGAGTGACGAGGAGAGAGACCGGTCTGCTCATGGCTGTTCCGCAGCCAGCTTCGCTTCGATGCTCACGTCATATCCGCGGCGCATCTTCGCGTAGCTATCGTCGCGCGCCCGCCGGCGCCGCGCGTTCTCCCACTCGCGGACCACGGCGTCGCGGACCTCGACAACTGAGGTGTCACCGCTGGGGTACGTTCGGACACGCGGACGTAGTGGGCCCCGACGCCGATAGGACCGGGCAGTCCACACCCCCACGGTCGCGTGTTCCAGGGCCGAGGCAAACGTCGCTCCGAAACTGCGCTCGATGATTGGGGATCGGTCCGCGTCATTCGCGCCGGTAGCAGCGTGGGTCGCCGAGGGTCACCGGATTGAACCCGCGATCTCGATCAACGCTGCTCACCGCCGCGACGCGCGCGATTCCCTGTCTCGTCGTCCGCGGACCGAGGAAGACCTGCTCGAAGGTGATGATCGCCGGCCTGAACGAATCGCGAGGGTTCGCGGCCAGATACGCCGACAACTGCGCGTCGGTCGGAGCGGCGGTCGAGGCTTCCTCTTCGCCCATCACCTCGAGCTTCTGGCGGACACGACGCTTCACCACAATGTCGTCGCGGTCCAGCCCGAGCGCCGCGCCTTCCCTGTACAGGATCTCCTCCGCACGTACCGTCGATCAGGTGGCGCAATTCCACGTCGGATGGTTGGCGGCCCCGAGCCGCCACGTGCTGCGTGATGAGATCGTCAACCACGCCCTGGGTGATGACAATGCGGTGTCCTGCAAAGTCCGTGGGCGCCCGCCACCGGTACAGCGCGAAGAGCGCGAGGCCCAGCAGCATGAAATGGAGCATCGGCTCTCGAAGCAGTTGACGCATGCGCATACCCACCTACATCGGCGTGTACCAAATCGGCGACGTGAACGCTCGCTCCTGCGTCGTCATCGGCACCTTCGGATCCATCTTTACCTTGAAGTAGGCGGCGTCGTACGCGGTCCAGCGGGGTGTCGGGATCTCCAGCACGCGCGCGTAATAGAAGGCGCGGACCGACGGATCGAACTCCGGATCGGTCCACACGGTGACCAGTTCGGGGGCGCCGATGGTGTTCGTCCAGGTGGCAGTGGGCACATCCACGGTGCTGCCGACGGGCGTCAGCTTGCCGTTCACGATTCCGGCGCAGACCGTGTCGCCCCAGACCACGTCGAAAATCTTCTCGTGCGTCTGTCCGCTCTTGTCGACCCACCCCTTGATGATCTGGATGCGGTCAAGATTGCCACTGTGGCTGTCCTTGAGCGCCGCGATCAGGAATGTGGGCGCCTTCCCGGCTGGCGCGGCGGGGAGATCGCCACCCATCGGCACGCCCTTGAAGTACCCGGTGGCCGCCGGCGTGCGCGTCGCGTCCGCAGGAGTGAAGTCGTAGCCGCCGAAGAAGCGGACGGTCATGTGGGGACCGCTGAGTCGCGTAGGTCTCGCGGCGCATCATGGCGTCGAAGAGTTCGGCGCGGGTATTGCCCGTCGCCCACACTGCCGTGTAACCGGCGCCGTCATCTCCCAGCCCTTCACGACGCGATCAGCCCATCTTGACGGCGTCTTCGTTCCAGCGCTCCGCGCTCGGCTCGGAGGCCGGGAACTTCGCGAAGAAGTTGTCTTCTTCGGCGGCGGACAGCCCGTTGTGCGTATCGGTCCCTCCCGCGAGCCCGTACTTGAACGGGTTACTACCGACCTCCTGCTCCACCTTCAGGCCGTTCTTCAACGCGTCACGGACGTACTCGTAGTTCATCTGGCCAGGTTTCTTGGGAGTCATCGTGAGGTTGCCGCGGTCCCACAGCTCATAGTCCTTGACGAACTCGTCAGTGGTCGCAATCGACGGATGCGCTTCACTCTGGCCCTTCATCTGGATGACTTCGAACAACGGCTCCCACTTCTGCCGCTCGTCCGCATACGCCTTGGTGAGCGGATCACCGCTGAACGTGTTCAGCGCGAACATGCGGCCGTTGGACAGGTTGCCGTTGTGGGGAATCGCGAGAATCTTGCCGCCGGTGGTCTTCTCCCACTCGGCCATCCACTTCCAGAGGTCCTCGGGATTCTCGCTCTGGAACGTCGTGTACGCACCACTTTGTCGGCTTCGCTCTTGCCCCCGCGGTAGATGATGTTTCGATGTAGGTTGTCGCCACCGCCGGCGTTCGAGGTCCACTCGAATCCGATCAAGGTGGTGAAGCGTCCGGGCTCGTTGGACTTCTCAGCGATGGCCGTGTTCTTCGTCCACATGCTCTGCGCGAACTTTGGATCCATGACCGGCTTCGGCAGGCTCTTGGTCGCCTGCAGCTTGATCAAGTCCATGACCGCCGCCCTGGCTTCCGCGGGCCCGGCCGCGAACTGGTCGTGCCACCTCTTGAGCGTCGGATCGGCCATCATCTCCGGGTTGCCGCTCTTGATTTCGGTGATGACGCCCATCCCGTCAGAGTGATCCGTAATCGAAACCCAGTCGAGCGGCTGCCCGAGCTTCACGGGTTGGCCGCTCGTCGACACTACTTCCTCGCCACGCGCGAACCGCGTCGCTTCTTCGGGTCCCAACGTCGTCCCGAAGCCGCCGGCGTCGACCGACCACGACGTATGGACATGCTCGTCGCCGAAGTACGCCCGTTCGGGATAGCGCCTCCCGGCATAGGGCGAGTAACCGGGTTCCTTCCGGAACGTGGATGGATCGACCGGCTGGATCTCACCGGCGTCAGCCGTCAGCGTGCCGCCGCCGGTCGGCGCCCCTCCGAGCTGCGCTGGGGCGGCGGGTGCCGCCGGCGCGGGGGTACCCGCGGGAGTCTGTGATGTTCCGCATGCCGTCGCGAATGCCGCGGCTCCAATTAACAACAACCTATTTGTGCGCATTGCTACTCCTCGTCTTGGCGCTCTTTAAGTGGATTCGTGACGCTCATCGCGGAAACAGGAAGGTGGCCGCCAGTCGAAACCGCCAGTTTGCCTTCCCATCCGGGCTGGCAACCATGGGTCCCGCGGCGACCGCCAAATTCACCGGCCGTTTGCCAAGCAGTGTGACTTTGCTCACCTGAAAGAGCAGCGGGGCCGTCCACGTCTGGTCCGCGTTCCAAGTTCGCCGTGGCTTCCATGCTGACGCCCACGGCGAGCCCGCTTCCCAGGTTGTAGTTCGCAAACGGCTGGAGGTACATCAAGTTGACGTCGTCACGGTTCGTGGCGCCGCTGGTCGACCAGATCTGATTGAACAGTGTGCCGAGCGTCCACTGGCCCGGCTGTGTCAGCACGACGACGGTCGGGCCGACACCGAACTTTTGGGCCCCAAGTGCATTGGCGGTGGCAGTGGGCAGCAACACGACGGGGCCTGCGCCCCAAATGATGCGGCCGCTCTTGATGGGCGAGAAGAACGCGCTTGCCACGATGTCACCCATCCCGTTGTTGCGAGCGCCGTCGGTACCTGGCTGCGACGTCAGCGGCATGATGACGCGCAGAATGACGTTCGTGCTCCTGCTCACGCCAAAGGGAACAACCGGCTGAATGTTGAGCAATGTGCTCGTATCCTTGTTGTCGCCGATGCCGAAGTCCCAGTTGCCCTGAATGGGCACGCTGATGAGATTGGCGATCGGATTCTGGGTCTGCTTCGCCAGCTCGCTGGCGTCCTGTCCGGCGACTGGTAGTGGCAGCATCAGAACAACTGCCATTGCACTCAGTGAAAGCACAACGTCCTTGCGGGTTCTCATAATCATTCCTTCTCGCTCATCAAGCTACTTTGCCCAGTCCCCAGCGCTCCGAACACGACGCGTCGCCAGGCATCAGAGAAGCCGGAAGCGCGTAGGTCATCATGGAACCCTCGCGTCAGAAGAACACCGAGAAGCCGACCGACAGCGTGTTTCCGGTTTGTCCGCCCACGTAGTAGCCGAACGCGCTGCTGACGGGCGAGCGGTTCACGTGCACGAGCTGCACGTTGAGGCGGTGGTTACGCGTGTCGGTGACGTAGTAGTTCAGACCGCCTGTGTACTCGCTGCTGTTGCTAAAGCCGGCACGCTTGTCGCCGTAGATCTGGGACGTCACGCCGTACACCTCGAGCTTCTTCGGTACCGGATAGAAGGCTCCCTGCACATAGAAGCCGGCGTCGTGAATGCTGGTAACAGGCAAGAGCCCGTCCGCCTTGAAGTTGTCGAGCCAGCGGTTGTAGATCTCCGTCTGGAGGAAGAAGCCGCGGTACTTCATGCCGGCGTCGAACGAGAGAATCCGGTAGTTCACCGTGTCCACGGTGACGCCAGGCGCGAGCGCGCCGGCATCGAACACGTTGACGCTGTCGGCGAGCCTGATAGTCGTGTTCTCAGGAGTGCCGAGGGTGGCGCTGGTGAAGCGTTGCTCGGGACTCCGTGTCGTGGAGAAGCCGAAGCGTGTCGCGAGCTTGTCGTGGTGCTCCCAGTCGCCGTAGGCGCCCCTCGGCCCGAACTCCTTTGTCGTCGGCATCCACCACATCGAAGCGCCAGTGGTGAAGGTTCGATCGAGCTGGCTCGACTTGACGCCGAGCGAGCTGGAGTTGTTCGTCAGCACGGCGTTGTACCAAAGGCCTGGGACGGGTTCGCCTTGCGCCCAGACGCCGGCCCCGAAGAACGGCCGAAAGAACTCGTCGGCCATGACACGGTCCTGGCCCAGCCAGTACGGATGCGACCCCTGGAGCGATCGCGTTCCCGGATTTCCGTTCATGCCGGTGTAGATGCTGAACTTGCGGCTGAACTGATAGCCGATGTTGGCGAATATCGCGCGCTGATCGGTCGTGTTCACGGTCCAGAAGACCATCGAGTACACCAGTTTCGGCGACCCCAGGAACCCCTTGAAGAAGACCATCACTCGGTGCGAATAGATGTCGTTGCGGCCATCGACCGTGTGCGTGTTTCCAAGGTGATCGGTGAAGGTGGACTCTCCGGGCATCTGGTTCATGTATCGTGCGAGTGCGTAGCCGCTGATGGAGAGCGACCCGGCTTTTCCCCTGCCGACGAGAAAACCGTCGCCGGGATCAAACTCTCCCCACGTTTCAATCGGCTTCGGCATCGGTGATGCCGTCACGGGAGGCGTCTCCGCCGCGCGCTGCTCGGTCCCGCCCAGGGTGAACTCGCCGCCGCAGTTGTCAGACACCCACACGCCGGTGTCGTCGTATCCCCAGGTCTTTCCGAGGAGGCACTGTCCGGTGCCGGTCGATCTGAGGAGCGCAACGCCTGCGGACGTATCCGCTGCGCAGTGATTGCGCTGACCATCCTTCGACGCGCACCCGACAGATTGAGAGGTAGTTTGCGCAACCTGCGCTGTAGTGGCTGGCGGTGTGACGGCCTGCTGGGTCGAAGCATCCTCAGTGATGTTCGAATTGACGACGGGCGCGACAGCCGAACCGGCTAAGAAGAGAAGGAGTGCGACGGGCAGAGTTGTCATAGCCAAGTACCAAGGAATACGAAAGGAGAAGATGCACTTCCGGGTGATACCCCGACGGGGCGGCCCAGGGCGTTCACGACGCGTCTCCCTTCGAGGATGAACTGGCCCTCGCGAGCCGATGGCGTTGGATCGACTCGATGCCCTCGCTCGCGGACACGTGCTCGAACAGGACGTTCGGCGCGCCTTGCGACAGTTCGAGGGCGCCGAGGATGTTTCTGTAGGCCTCCGACCGCAGGTGTGCATACAGCGCCTGCGGCGACTCGAAGCGCTCAATCAATACAATCGCGTGATCTGGTCCCAGTTCTTCGTAGATGTCGCAACCGGCACAACCAGTTCCCACCCGGACCGGCCCCTGGATCGATTTCAGAATCTCGACGACTTCGCTTCGTCGATTCGCCGATGGCAGGATTCGTAACGTCCCAACGACCATGCCTTGGACGAGAGCGCAAATCGTGCCTGATCTCCGTCGACGGCGATCGCCGGCGTCAAGTCATTGAGGGTTTGAACGTTAGGGCGAAATGCAGGGACTGAAGGGCGCGCTTCGCCACGGGATGGCGGACGAAATAGCGTCCCGGAGCCGATATGACGACCGCGGAAGTGCGGACTAGACTGGCGCGCGCGCGATGGCGAGCTTCTTCATGCGGCTGTAGAGCGTCGAAGGCTTGATCCCGAGCGCCGCGGCAGCCCCCGCCGGCCCCTTGACCCGCCAGGCACTCCTGGTGAGCGCTTGCAGGATGAACTCTCGCTCGGCTTCGTTGAGTGTCGCGGGTTGTTGGCTTCCCTCGGTTGGCGCCTCGAGCCTGGCGACGACGAGAGTATCAGCGCTGGTGATGATCGCCGAATGCTCGATGACATTGCGCAGTTCGCGAACGTTTCCCGGCCAGGGACGGTGCTGCAGGGCCTCCATCGTCTTGCGCGGCACTTGCGTGATCTTCTTGCCCATGCGCTGCGAGAACTCCTCGACGAACGCCCACACGAGTGGTGGGATGTCCTCAATGCGCTCGCGTAGCGGCGGCACGCGGATCGGAAACACGTTCAGCCGGTAGAACAAATCCTCCCGGAACCGTCCCTGCGTGATTTCCTTGCTCAGGTCACGGTTCGTCGCAGCAATCAGACGGACGTTGACTTTCAGCGTTCGCGAACTACCCAGGCGTTCGAACTCGCCGGACTCCAACACACGCAACAGCTTTGCCTGCAGATCGAGCGACAGCTCACCGATCTCGTCGAGAAAGAGTGTCGACCCGTCTGCGATCTCGAACCGACCTGCTTGGCGCGTCAGTGCACCGGTGAAGGCCCCCTTCTCGCGGCCAAACAATTCGCTCTCGATGAGACCTGACGGAAGCGCCGCGCAATTGACCTTCACCATCACGCGATTGCGACGCGGACTGAGCCGGTGAATGGCCTGGGCGACCAACTCTTTGCCGCTGCCCGTCTCGCCACGCACCAGAACGGTGGAGTCCGTCGGTGCGACCTGTTCGATCTGGCCCAGCACGGCCACGACAGCGGCGCTCTGGCCGGTCAGCTCACCGCGTGCCTGCGAAACGTTGATCTCGGCCTTCAGGTAGTCACTCTCGGCCTGGAGCTTGTCCTTGAGGCGCTCGATTTCCTCGTACCGACCGCCGCAGCGCCTCCTCGCGCTGTCGACGTTCGGTGACGTCGCGAAAGACGCCGAACGTCCGGACGGCCTGCCCTGCCGGATCGCGCGAGAGCACCGCGGCGATGTGATGGATCGAGATTTCTCCACGATCCGGATGCTGGAGCCGGTACTCGATTGAGATCCGCTCGGTTCTCCCCTCATGCAGATCGGAGCGGGCCTCCAGGACGCGCGCGCGATCTTCGGGATGGAGGTGTTCAAGCCAGAACTCCAGAACATCCACACCCTGCTGGTCAGGCGGTACCCCACAGATATTCCGAAGCCGGCCATCGACGTGCATCTCGCGCTGAGCGAAATCCACGTCGTAATACGCGAGCCCGGCGAGGTCCGCTCCGATCTCCAGGCGGGCCTGACTGGAACGCAGTTCGTCTTCGCGCTGCTTGCGTGCGAGCACGTTGGTAAAGACTTCGGCGATGCGTTGCAAACGATTCACAAGCTCGTCTGGCCAGTCGCGCTCTTCACCCAGAGTGTTGAAGGCCAGGGCACCGACGAACGTCTGTGAGCCGATAGCCATCGGGATCGTCAGGTTCGACTTGATGCCGATCGCCCGCGCGTTCTTGACATCCGTCCCCGCCTCGTCCGGCAGGTCGGCTAATCTGGAAAACAGGACCATTTGGCCGTTTCGCATCCGGTCCGTCGACCACGGATACATGTCCTGCGACGGCGGCTCGAGGACCCCGAGTTGCTGGAACGAAGGATATGAATGCGTCGGGGTCATTCGATTCGTGCCTAGCGACTGCTGCCACAACGCGGCGAAGTCGATGCTGAGTTGCTGACAAATTCGGCCCAACGCACTCGATATCTCGCGGTCGACATCGTCCGAGACGACGTTGGCACACCGAGTCGAGATATCCGACAGCAGTGTCTCGAACGAGCCCTGCGAGTCGACGTCTGCATGCCCCGGGACTTCAGGGATTGGCCTCACTCTAGCCAACTGTACAGCAAGGACCCTTGAAGGGACGAAATATCGACCCGTCCTGATCCTGTCCCTGCGCTTTCGGCTGCTGCGCCTCGATAGAGAGATCGCCGCGTCGCGCGTCAGCGCTGTATCTTGTTGATCTGTGCGACCGGGAACGCGTTCACCAGATCGCCGAGCCCCGCGAGCGCGGACCGCTGATCCGAGAAGTCGGGGCATTTGAAGGTCAGGAAGGCGCCGCTGTCGAGCGTCACGGCAATCGTGCCGTCGGTCTGGACCGAGGCGGGCAAGCCGGCGACCTTCACCTGCTGTCCGGCCTGCATCCCGATCCGGGCCATGCCCCCGAGCAGGCCGCCGATCGCGCCGCCACCGACGCTGCCCGCCGTCAGCGAGACTGTGGCCGAGTGCGCGGCCTTCTTGTAGGTCGCCGTGATGTTGTTGAAGCCGGCCACCGTGTTCTGCTCCAGGCCCCCTCGCGTCCAGCCCGTGACCGTCTGCGGGAAGAGTTTGCCGACCTCGCCTTGCAACTTCTGATCGAGCGCCTGGAGGCAGGCCTGCGCTTTCTCGTGCGCGGCCGAGTAATTCCCGGCCTTGCTCAAGCCGTCGATCTGCGAGCACGCGTTCAGGCCGCTGTCCCCGACGTCGAGCTGCGCGAATGCGCTCGAGCAGCCCAGCACAAGCAGGGCCAGCGTCAGTGAGCCACGAAGAATTGTTCGCACCTGGCTACTCCCTTACTGGACTGATGTATTTGCGACGGAGCCGCCGCGGACCGCAAGCGGGGTGCTCGCGACGGGGCACTACCGGCAGAGCTGTACATTGGCGGACTGTTGTGTGCAAGCCCGTGATGTTTCCGTTCACGCCGGGCGCTCGGACCAAACCCGTCAATGGCTCTCTGACCACGTTTCGGAGTTCAAACCCTGCCTCAAAAACACGGTTCGGTTTCGAAGTAACCGGACGCAACCAACTGTACTCTTCACAACGAGAGTGCCTTCTGTACTGAGCGCGCGATCCGATAAGCGATCTTCCTAAGCAAAATGAAACGGCGGCACCCAGCGGACACCGCCCAGTCTTAACCTGGGGTTTGATGGTTCGATTCCATCGCGAGCCCCCGGCGGGAACAGGCTCCCGTCCGTGTGGCCCCCAATTGTGGCCGCTTCCAGCTCCGATCCTTTCCCATGGGCTCCCACCGAGGTCGGGAGAACCGGTATCTCGCTCTATGACGCTCCCATCCCTTCCCTTCCTCTCCTGACCATTCTGTCATACGAGACCACAGAATGTCTGGTCAAGGGGTCCGAATCGGTAAGAGCGAACGGAGTCAAGCAGGACCTCCCTGCTCTGCTTTCGGCGCCGCCGCGGCCGGCCGACTGGCCCTCCCGGCGATCTGCACTCCGGTCGGCGCGCGATACTCGCGCCGCGCGCGGATCGCCTTGCCCTTGACCGTGACGCTGATCTTCCGAAGGACGCCGTCGAAGAGCGTGTTCGTCGAGTAGTAGCCGAGCAGGTAGTACGCGGCGCGGTCGTCCGCGATACGTCTGATTGCGGCGTTCGGCTCGTGGGTGTCGGTTACCGCGATGCCACCGCTGTTGTCGGCGAGCGTCGTGCAATCGTCGTACGCTTCCTGCACGACACGCTGGTCCGCCAGCAGGAGCGGTGCTTGCAGGCCACCAGGTGTGATGACGTAGAAGGTAACGTTCTCCCGTCTTCAGGGCTACTTCATCATGAACGTCAGCCGGCGGCGCTCGGTCTTCGCGCCGGACCCGGCGGTCAGCTCGATCGAATACACGCCTCGGGCGAACGGCGCCAGCGCCAGCTCGACGACGACGGACTTGCCGTCGTCGGACTCCGTGACCGGCAGATCGAAGGCCATCGGCTTGCCTGCCGTGTCGAGCATGCGCGCCTCGCGGCGATCCAGCGGCGCCAGGACCGGCCAGGCGACGCGAAGGCGATCGGCACGGACGAACTCGAGCGGCTTGGCCTGCTCCGGCGGTTGCGTGCGGCTGACGCGATAGGCGATGGGCTCGCCGATCACCGCTGGCGGCCCGGACGCCGCCGCCTCGGCGCCGCTGCTCTGCGACGGGGATGGCCGTTGCGCCATGGCCGCAATCTCCGCCTCGGTAGGCGCGCGGTACTGCCGGCGCGCGCGGATCGCCTTGCCCTTCAACCTGACGGTGATCTTGCGCAGGCCGCCGTCGAATCTCGTGTTCGTCGTGTAATAGCCGAGCACGTAGTAGGCCGCCATGTCGTCGGCGATCCGTTTGAACGCCGCGTTCAGATCGTTGGTCTCGGTCAGGGCGAGGCCGTCGGTCTCGTCGGCGAGCGCTTTGAGATCGTCGTAGGCTGCTTTCATCGACAGATAGCCGGCATAGGTGAACGGCGCCTGCAGCCCGCTCGGCGTGACGACATAGACGCTCACGTTCTGGCGCTTGGCCTCGTCCACCAGCTCGCGAAACCGCGGCTCGAAGTCCATCAGCGCGAGCCGGCCCGCCTCAGCCATGCAGCCGTTGACGCTGCCGCCGCGGCCGTTGGAGTAGATCTCGCGGTTGTCACTGGTGATACGTCCGTTCTGGATGCCGTTCTTCGACACACCGCCGGCCTGGCTGCCAACGAGGTCCTCGTACAGTTTCTGGTTGGGGCGCCACCGCGGCAGCAGGTTCGTCACGAGCACGAGGTTCTTGCGTTCCTGCCGCAGCGACCCGAGCTGCCGCGTGAGCTCCTCGAGATTCGTGTAGCTGGCGTCGGCGCGATAGAGGTATTTGAGCAGCTCCACCAGCGGCGGCGGGAAGTCGCAGAATCCCAGCACTTCGTCGGCCTCGTCCCGCTCGATGTACTTCGCGCGCAACAGGTCCTTGATCTGCGCGGCCGTCACGGTGGTCTTCTGCGCGAGCACCAGATCCTTGACCGAGTTGCGGGTGGTCAGCAGCGCGTAGAGGTCCTGCGGGCCGATGACGCGCTCGAAGAAATTGACCAGGGGCTGCTCGACGAGCGGCAGGTTCTCGATGCCGTTGGCGGACGTCGTCATCGTCAAGTCGGCATAGACGACGAACAGGCGGTAGCGCGGGTCGGCGGCCATGTCGAACCCGGCCTGCTGCGACACGGGATCGCGCCGCTCGGCTTCCGGCGTCATCGAGTCGAACCGGATGAAATCGAAACTCTCGATCGTCTGGCGCTTGCCATCCTCGAAGATCTCGAAGTCCTCCGGCTTCAACTCCTCGACGACCTTGCCGTTCTCGATTGGATACGCGTCGACGCGCACGAAGTGCGTCCCAGCGCGGAATACAGGGCGCTGCTGCGCCTGCGTGGGCGTCTGGGTAGCAGGCTGTCCTGTCTGCGGTGCCTGTCCGTACACCCGCAACGACGGACGTTCCAGCACAAAGGCGCCTAAGACCACCAAGACCACAAAGATCAATTCTGATCTTCGAGCTCTTGGTGACTTTCGTGGGCGGAGCGTGAACCCGTGGGCTGTCTCGGTCTTCATCGCGCTCCTTGGCCGGGGTGGAGCCCCGGCGCTGCCTCATGATGAACGTCAGCCAACGTCCCCAGGACAGGCCACTCGACGCGGACCCTGTCCGTCCGATCGGACTGAAACGAGGACACTTCCCCCGGCACGCGGCCCGCGGCCCGCGGCGCCACGCGGTATGCAATCGGCTCGCCTAAGATTCGCGACGACCGGTTTCATCGCAAGGGCATTGCGCCCATCGCGAGCGCCGCTCTTGAAATCGTAGAGTTGCCGTGCGGTAGCACTCGGAGAATGCCCCGCCAAGGGTGGAAACAGATCCAAGCAGGGATCCGAGCACGAGAGAGCGCGCCGACGTGACCTTTCAGGACAGATCGGGAGTAGCTGCAATCCCTGTTAACCGTTCACCTGTTCGTGCCAATCAAGCAGAAGAAGCCGCACGTGTTTCCTCGAACGTCCGAATACTAATCAGGAATTGGGCCACGGTCGCCGTTTGCGGTGGAAGAATGTGGCCAACCTTCTCAAGAGACATGACCCGTGCGTGAGGCACGCAGCGCTCCACGCGTGCGCGCGTCTCTCTCGAGTTCAACAGCGCGTCGTCACTTCCCACGATTACCTGCACAGGCATTGACAAGCCGGCGAGATCAGCGTCCGTGAATTGCGGGATTCGTTCCATCCGCGGCTTGAAATTCCGGAACACGAGGACCAGCGCGTCGACCATCGGCTTGGGCAAGGCCGCGGTTCGACCCGATACGAGTTGGAGCGACTTGCGTAGACCCCACGTGCCACATAAGCGGAGCACCCCGACCTTCACGAGCAACATGCGGTTCTGTTGTCCAATTCCGGCAGGCGAGATCAGAGACAGCGAGGCCACACGATTGGGGCTTCGTACCGCAAAGTCGAGGCCAAGCCACCCCCCAAGAGAGATGCCGACCACGGCGGCCTTCTCAAGGCCCAGACCCGCCCACACATCATTAAGCCACTGGGCGTACGCCGACGAGACGAGCGGTGGTCGTGAAGGAGCGCTGAGTCCAGGTTCGCCGATGATGTCGACGGCATAGACACGAGACTGCTGCGCCCAGGCCGTCACATCGCGCATCCATGACGCGGCGTTCGTGCCGGAGCCGTGGAGCAGCACGACGGGTGGCGCCGTGCGATCGCCACTGGCCACCACGAACGTGTCACCCTGGCATGTCGGCACAACGAGCTGCTCATGTGCCACCGGCCAGCGCGCCAAGACGCGCCGATACAGAGCTTCAACGGCCTGTCTGCCGGATCGTGATCTGTAGATATCCGCCACGATTCTTCTCCTCTTTCAGTCGCGCTTGGTCTCCGCGAGCGCCGCGATGGTCCGAATCAGGTCGCACGTGAGCGTCGGGCTGGCCGTGATCATGATCCGCAGCCGCCCGCGATCGGCGTCGTAGAGGCTGTCGACGCGCGGGAAGTCGGGCTCGCCTCGGCGCGCGTTGAGGCCCGCCATGATGAGTGTGGTGATCCGCTGGCCGTCCTCGGGGCTGATCGCGTCCACATCGACAATGCTCGACACGAGGATCTGCCGCGTCCGCGCGACCGCGACGCTTGGCGGACCTTCGGAGGCCCCGGCGAACTCATCCAGTGCCGAACGGGTGATCCGGTACGCCTTGCCGATGCGCTTGGCAGGCAATCGACCCTCGCGGATGAATCGTCGGACCGTCTTCACGTGGAGATTCAGGCGCTGGGCGACCTCATCGACTGCGAAGAGCTGCTTCTCGAATGCGCCATTCGGCATAGGACGTATTATCCTCTATATGTCCTAATAGTGTCAATTAAACTGGCATAAATAGGAATTATATAGGATTTTTAACCCTATTGAGGGAACTCCGACTTATCGTTGGTCTGGACGCCTATCTCGTCGCATTCGAGCCCATCGAGGGCAGCGGCGACGTGCGGCACAACGTCCAGGTCAAGGTGGCGCGCACCGGCGTAGACGTCCACACGGCGCGCTATATTCCGCCGTCGACGCGGGCGTCGACGCCGCCGGCGACGACGACTCCCTCGCCCGACGCGCCGCTCGAAGATGCGCTCACAGGCCTGCTGCCGGATTCGGCGCCTCCCCCGCGGATGCCGGTGGCCGCCTTCGCCGGTCCCGACCGCCAACACGCAGCGGTCGGCGTCACGCTCGACGCGTCGGCGTTCGCCGACACGCCGGGAACGATTCCGCTCGACATTGCCGTCCTCGCGAGCGACGAGCGCGGCAAGCCCGTCGGTGGCGCGCGGCAGAGCGGCACCGTGCAGCTGCCCGCGTCGGCGGCGACCGGCGGCGCCTTCGTCGAACTGCAGACGTTCCTGGGGCTTCCCCCTGGCGACTACGATCTGCGGGCCGCGGTGATGAACCGCGACACCCGAGCGGCGGCGAGCGTGTTCACGCATCTCACCGTGCCGTCGTTCGACGCCGGCCTCACGCTCTCGGACGTCGTGGTGGGAACGCGCGATAGCGCCGGCCCGCAGCCGGACGGTGCACCGTCGATCCCGATCGTGCCGACGACCGCGCGCGTCTTCGCCGCCGACACGCCGGCTTGGGCGTTCCTCCGGATCTACCGCGCCGGCGACACAAACGCGGCGCCGCGCGTGAGCGTCGAAGCGACGGTGCTCGACGGGCAGGGCCAGCGCGTCAGGCATCAGTCGCTGCCCGACGCGACGTTCGCCGGACGCCAGGCCGACGTGCATCTCGCGCTGCCGATGAAGGATCTCCCGCCCGGTGCTTACGTCCTCCGAATTGAGGCGAAGCAGGCGCGCGCCGAAGCGGCCCGTGCCATCGCCTTCACCGTGACGCCCGCTCTCATGACGGTCCCGCCGACGGTCCACTCGCCCGAGCTCGATGCCGCGCTCACCGCGGCGGCGGGGTATCTCGATCGCTACGAGCAGCGCATCAGCTCCTGCCACCAGACGAGGGTCAACCGCTCGCCGTCCGCCGCCGTGAACGCCGTGACATCGACGAAGCCGGGCATCGATTTCGCCGTCTCGAGCATCTCCTGCGCCATCTCGGCGTAGCCGTCGGGTTGCGGAACGAGCCTGGAACGAAACAGGACGACGAGCATGCCCGACGTATCTCACGGCGTCCTGTCGGGAGGGAGCGCCGCGCGCCGATTGGACGTCAGCGCAGCGTGAACGCGAGTTCGACGGTCACCCGCGATGCGACCGGCTGGCCGAGCAGCATGCTCGGACGGAACCGCCACTGCCGCACCGCGATCACCGCTTCGCGATCGAGTCCGGGTCGAGCGAGCGCGTGATGCGGATGCGGTTCGCGTCGATCGTGCCGTCGGCGAGCACCGGGACGTCCATGATGACGACGCCCTGGATCGCCGCCATCGGTGCGGGCACATGGATCTGGCGGAGGACCGGCCCGCGGGAATGATCTCCTGGCACCGCCCCCGGCAAGGTGATTGCAATGCCGCCAAGGCCGTCGGTCCGTGTCCCCTGCATGTGTCCTCGATCCAGTCCGATTGACCCGAACGAGTCTGGCTCGTGTGCCCTCTGCAGGGGACGCGCGACGGCCGGCGTCTGGCCATCGTCATGAGGTGACCATGAAGGTGCAGATCACCAAGGCGACATGGTTGTTCGTGATCATCGTGTTCGTCGTCGCCTTTGTGCCGGCGCGGCCGCCGTGGCGCGTCGCGGCGCAGGCGCAGCCGCCCCCTACGCCGGCGCAGCCGCCCCCTACGCAGGCGCAGCAGCGGCCGGTGTTCCGCGGAGGCACGCACTTCGTGCGCGTGGACGCTTACCCCTCCGAGAACGGCAAGATCGTCGAAGGGCTGAAGCCGGAGGATTTCCAGATCCTCGAGGACGGCACGCCGCAGGCGATCGAGAGCTTCGATTTCATGAAGTTCGACTCCTTCACCCCCGAAGCGAAACGGCGCGACCCGGTGTCGCAGCAGGCCGGCTTCGACATGGCGGCCGATCCCCGCTACCGCGTGTTCGTCGTCTACGTGGACCTGACGCTGAGTCAGTCGGCGCACCTCTTCCCGGATGGCGGAGGCGTCAATGGTAACCCCACCAGCGATCTGCCGAAGGTGCAGCAGCCGCTCGTCAACTTCTTCGAGCGCGTCGTCGGTCCGCAGGATCTCTACGCGCTGATGACGACGCGGAATTCGGTCAAGGACCTGACGCTCGCGCAGAAGACCACCGTGACGGTGAGCGAGATCAACGATCTCTTTCGCGCCACGGTCATCGAGCGCGACGAGGCCGACGAGGTGATCGGATTCTGCAGTTTCGGCATCAACGACGACGCCAAGATCGCTCTGCTGAAGTACCTGTATCGCGCCGACGCCACCTACACGAATCTCAAGGAGCTCACGGTGCAGCTCGGCTCGCTGCGCCAGGAGCGCAAGAACCTCGTGCTGGTCACCAACCTGCTGCCGCGATGGGGGCCCAACCGCAGCTTCTACGAATCGCTCGTCGACCCGCGGGGCGGGCAGAACGGCATCCAGAACGGCCGCATCACCAGCGACAACCGCGAGATCGTCACCAACGGCCGTGGCGGCAGCGTCAACGGCTGCCAGGCGGAAGCGGCACGGCTGGCGCTCATGGACTTCGAGCCGCGGTATCGCGAACTGCTCGACGAGGCCAAGCGCCAGAACGTCAGCGTCTACGTGATTACGCCGGGCGGCCTGCAGGCGCCGCCGACAGTGGCGCAGCAGGTACTCGGTGAAGGCGGCCTACAACGACCTGAAGTCGCTGGCCGAAGAGACCGACGGCATCGCCGTCACCGACACCAACGATCTGAACGCTGGCTTCCGGCGCATCGCCGACGACCTGGCCGCCTACTACGTGCTCGGCTACTACACGACGAACACGAAGTTCGACGGCGGGCTCCGCAAGATCACGGTAAAGTTGAAGGGCAAGCCGATCCGTGCGCGCCGCCAGTACCGCGCGCCCACCGAGGCGGAGATCGCGGCGATGGCGCGGAGCGGCTCGGCGTCGTCGCGGGCTGCCGCAGTGACGGCGGACGCCGGTCCCGCGGCCGTCATCGGCGAGCCGGTCGCCTACCGCGTCAGCCGTACGCAGCCGCCGGAACGGGCCAAGCCGCTGGAATTCGTCCGCTCGGATCGCCTGCGCGTCGAGTGGCCGGTGCTGGCGCCGCTCGAGCGCCGCGAGGCGCGCATGCTCGACACCGCCGGCAAGCCGATGGCGTTCGACGTGCCGGTATCGGAGTCGTCCGACGGCACGTCGGTCGTCGTCGAACTGGCGCTGGCTCCCTTCGGCCGCGGAAGTTATTCGCTCGAGCTGACCGCCGCGTCCGGCGGCAAGACGGAGCAGCGGAAGCTGACCTTCATCATGAAGTAAGAGGGTGGAGTGGAGCGGTCCGCCTTCGCCCTGCGGGCTACGGCGTGACAACCTTCGCGGAGGCTTGAGGCTCACGCGCTTTGGAGGGGGGAGTTGGAACGGAAGAAAGGACTCGAACCTTCACGACCTTGCGGCTACAAGCTCCTGAGGCAACGGCAAGTGATCGCCGATCGAAGCCGCCCCCGTAAAAGCGGTCGACTTTTCATCACGATCGCGGATTAAGGTCGTTTGAAGCGACGCAGCCGGACACCGTCGACGTGACCGGCAGCGTTTCATCGCCGCAAGACGGTTTCCTTAGGAAATTCGCACGGACGCTTCGGTCGTTTCTGGCCGTCCAACCCCGTCTCGTGTGCAAAGTTTCAGTTTTTTTCAACACAAGCCAACGCACCGGCTGGCGCTGGCCGTCCAGCACAGAGACGTCGATGCGCACGAGCTGCACGCCGGCTTTGAACGAGGGCCGTTGCCTTGCGCGCTGACGGCGTGCCGGTCATCACGACGACGGCGAGGAACGGCAACGGGCAAATCCGCATCGGGTTCTCGTGCTTGCGGCCGGCAACGTCGGCCGGAACGGTGGCGTTGGCGTCGCCGCCCCGAATATCGCCGCGTCTCCGGGGAATCACTTGATGCCTTCGCTCGTCGTCACCTTGAACTCGCGGAAGTCAGAGTACACGGCGTGGCCGGTGACGGTCTGGCGCGTCGACGTCACTTCATACGTCTCGTCCATGATCGTCGGTACCCAGAGGTCAAGGTTGTCCGCACGCGCGTAGGTGACGGCCGTACGCGAGCGCACCGTCGGATTGCGCGGATCCCCTGCGTCCATCGCCAACTCGGTCTTGACGATGCGGCCGCCGTTGGCCATGTCGATCCAGACGGTGCCCTGCGCCGGCGCCTCGTCGCTCGTGCGAATCAGTCGGGGCGCGGTGCGCTCGGTAAACTGAAGCGTCACGCAGTCGACGCCGTTGACGCGTTCCGGCTTGCCCAGCCGGAACGCCGAACGATCCTGATTGGCGCCGCGCAAGAAGAGCAGCGCTGTCATCGGCACGTTGATGGTGCGGTCGATGCGGGTCGTCTCGGGATTGAGGTTGTAGCGCGCACTCTCCACCGCGATCTTCCGCGCCTGCTCCAGCGAGTCCGGCGTGACGTTCTGGAGGATGCCGCTCAGCCGCTCGACGCGATCGCGCACCGCTTGGCCGTCGACTTCGAAGACGTCGCGGAACGCGACCCAGCCGCGGGCACCCATGCCGATGGTCATGATGTTGGCGCGCGTGCGGCGCGTGATCGGCCCGGCCATGGCGCTGGCCACGGGATCCCGGCGGGACCCCGCGCCGATGGCACCGGACAACGGCGTCACCGACTGCTGGTACTGTTCCGCGGCGCCGATGGCGCTGATGCGCTGTTCATAGCGATCCAGATATTTCGCCGCCGCCGCGAGCGCGGCGTCGAGTTCGGCCGTGTGGACCGTTGGCGCGGTCACCGGCAAGGCCGGCGTCACCGTGAACGCGATCTCGCGCGACGCCTCGACGCGCGACTGCTTGGCGTCGATCCGCAGGACGTAGGCGCCTGGAGCGAGATCCTTCATCGGAAGCGCCACTCGCGCGTCCGCCTGGCGCCCCGAAAACGACGCGTTGGGCAGCGACTGGTGCTTGACGCGCTTGCCTTGCGCATCCAGCACGGTCATGTCGAGGGCCACCTTGTCCGCGACGTTTGTATCGCCGGCGCGGTAGACGCGAAGAAACGCCCAAGCCGGAGCGTCAGCCCGAAATGCTCTTGCCGTCGTCGGCGTGATCGGGATGGTGAGCGTGCCTTGTGGCGGCACGATCGCATTCTCGCGCGTGCCGAGGACGAGGTCCGACAGCGCGAGGCTGCCCGCGTCGAAGGACGGCACGGTGACGTGGGTGAAGACGCTCGATGCCGCGTGGGTCTCGCTGTTCATTACCGCGGCGCGAAGCTCATAGTTTCCCGCCGGCAGCGTGACGAACGTTTGCAGCTCGACGAACGCTCCGTTACCGGCCGTCGCCGGCGGCACCTGGATGGTGCCGGCCTGTCTGGCGCCGCCGACGGTCTTCCCGTGCGCGTCGCTGGCCAGCACCGCGATGTCCAGCGGAATCGATCCGGATCGGTCGGCGAATGCCGAGGCGTCGAGCGTGACGCCGACGGAGGCGTGGTCGCGATCCGGACCCGCGAACGCCGCCACCGACATCCCGAGCGGCCGCGACGGGTCCGGCAGGAGACTGGTCAAGGCCCGGTCGAGCGGAGAACGGGCGTTGGTCACGGCCGTCGGCACGACCGCCGTCGACGCGGGAATGTAGCGCGCGGTGTGGACGGCGACATTGTCGCGCGCGACCTTGACCTGGATGTCGTGCCGGATGTCGCCAGTACCTTCGATCGGCTCGAAGGCCACCAGGTAGTACGCGTCGCTCTCGCGCAGCACGTCGGGCACGAGCCGGAACGGCTCGTTGTCGTTGATGATCATGCGGCCGCCCGTCAGATCCGGCAGCACGGCGAGCGAGCCTTGCGCCGCCATGAACTCGGTGCGCTCCTGCGCCAGTTGCTCGTTGAGCACCCGGCCGTCGCGATTGATGACGCCGTTGGGCACCGACCCACGCGTCGCCGGGCCGACGCTCGCCATCCCTTGCGGATCGATCGAGTGCACGGTCAAACCGGACGTGCCGAGTGCGTCGAAGAGTTTCTCCCGCGAATCGCGGACGCGGCTGCGAGCACTCCACGTCGGCGGACTGCACAGTCAGGACTTCGCCGATGAAGAGCAGCACCTTGCGCCGTGGCATCGTCGCGGACCGCGTTGGCGACATGCGTGATGGTATCCATGGCGCACAGGCCGCACATGCAGCGGCCGTCGCTGGCCGAGCCGTTCATGTCCAGCGCCGCCATGATCGGGTCGTCCATCATGCGCCTTGCTCAGTCGCTGACTCCAGTCGGTGGACGCAATCGTCTGGTGCAGCCGCGCGCGATCGGACGTGAGATTCTGCGCCACGCCCTGAACACCGGTCGTGACGATCGCCGCCAAGTCGCCCGGCTCCATCGCGTCGACGGCGGCGTCGGCGATCTGCCGCGCGACAATCATCGGCCGCTCCGGCTCGATCGAGCGATCCAGCAGGATGAAAATCAGCCGACTGGTGTCGCTCGACATCTGATTGGTGACGACGTTATACGCCGGGAGGAGCTCCATCGGCGGCATCGCCGCGGCCCTCGTCGTTCGCGCCGCTGCGGCGTCGACCGCCTGGAAGGAGCGAATCGGTCGTGACTGGCCGTCCTCCAGGACGGTGAAGTCGGACTGCTGGAGCCCGCGGACGGGCTCACGCTTGCCGTCGATCACCGAGACGTCGATGCGGACAACCTGGACGCCGGAATTGAACGACGGGACCTGCCGATCCTGACCGATCCCGACCGCGCCGGCGATGACGACGGCGGCGAGCACGCAGGACAACGAGACGATGCGCATTCGACTCCTTCCGGAACGGCGGCTGGCGGTCCGAGTGTACACCAGGCCGCGTTAGCGGATGCCCTGGCTCGTCGTCACCTTGAACTCGCGGAAGTCCGAGTAAGTGGCGTGTCCGATGACGGTCTGATGCGTGGCGGTGACCTCGTAGGTCTCGTCCATCACGGCCGGCACCCACAGATCCAGCTTGTCGACGCGCCCGTAGGTGACCGCGGTTCGCGAGCGGACGGCCTGCGTCCCACCCGAATCCATCGCCAGCCTCGGTCTTGAGCACACGGCCGCCGTTGGCCATGTCGATCCAGAACGTGCCCTGCGCCGCCGCCTCGTCGTTGGTCCAAATCATCCGTGGACGGCCCTGCTCGATGAACCGGAGCGTCGTGCACAGCACGCCGGCGACGCACGGACTGACCCCGGGCGGCGACCCTGCGTCGCGTGCTACTTTTTCGGTGCGACCGAATCGATCGGTCCCTGGCGCAGCCGGACGGCCGTCACCACGCCGCTTGCGTCCTTCTGGAACTCCAGCGTCGCTTCGACGACCTTGAAGAAGAACAGCGTCTCCGACTCGGCGAAGATCGGAAATGCCGGCTGACCGGTCAACTGCGCCTTCAACTGATTGCCGTCGAGCGTGACCGACAGCTCGGCGCTGCCCGGCATCTGATACGTGCCAACGTAGCGGGCCAGGGTGCTGACCGGCAACGTCGCTTCCTTGTGCTGCGGCTCGGCCACGGTGGCGCTCGTGCGGGGCACTTTGCGTTCATGGCCGTTCTGATACATCACCGCATGCGTGACCGCGCCGCTCGCGTCGGTGAAGAACTCGACCTGCGCGTCCACGACCTTCATGAAGAACTTCGTCTCCGATTCCGCGAAGAGAGGAATCTGCTGCTGGCCGGTGAGCTGCGTGGTCAGATGATCGCCGGCGAGCCTGATCATCATGTGGGCGCCGGGCGCCAGCTCGTAGGTTCCGACATACTTCGAGAGCGTGGCGACGGGCAGTGGGATCGCCGTCCGCTCGGACGTGGTCTGCACCGCCCGACCGAAAGCCACGTCCGCCAGCTTCGCGGCGATCTGGCCCGGCACCTCGCCGTTGATGTTGGCGAGCACCGCGACCGTCAGCCTGGTGTCTGGGTAGTACGCGAGGAACGTGTTGAACCCCTCGATGCCGCCGCCGTGCTGAACGACTCTTCTTCCGTTCGCGGTCTGCACCGTGACGCCGAGTGCATAGTCGCTTTTGTACGGCGTCGTCATCTTCGCGAGCGACGCGGCCGAGATCAGCCGGCCTCCGAACAGTCCCTGCTCCCAGCGGAGGAGATCCTCGGTCGTGGAGTAGAGCGCGCCAGCCGCGTGCGGGACACTCATGTGGACGAAGCCGGCGTTGACGGGACCCGCCGGCGACGGCGTGTAGCCGGCGGCCCGGCGGGGAATGATGGCGGTGTTCGAGTCGTAGCCGGAGTCCTTCATCTCGAGCGGCTTGAAGATGTTGTCGGCCACGAACGTCGCGTAGCTGACGCCGCTGATCCGCTCGATCACGTAGCCGAGCACGATATAGCCGGAGTTGCTGTAGCTCATTTTCTCGCCGGGGACGAAATCGAGCGGCTTGTCACGCAGGATCGCGATCGTCCTGGCGGCGGGAGTTTCCACCAGCTGCAGCGATTTGTACTCCGGCAGGCTGGTGAAATTCGGAATCCCGGACGTGTGCGTCAGCAGGTTGAAGATGGTGATCGTGTCCCATGACGCCGGTGCGTCGGGGATGTACTTCTTGATCGGATCGTCGAGCTTCAACTTCCCGCGTTCCTCGAGCAGCAGAATCGAGGCGGCGGTGAACTGCTTGGTGATCGAGCCGAGCCGGAACTTCGTCGCCGGCGTGTTGGGGATGTTCCATTCGAGGTTGGCCGATCCGTAGCCTTTGCTGAGCAGCACGTCGCCGCCGCGGGCGACGAGCACCGTCCCCATGAACGTCTTGTCGCGAACGTAGCTCTGGACGACCTCGTCCATGCGTGGTGAGACGTCCTGTGCCCAGCTCGAGGTCGCGACGAGCAGGAACACGATCGCGCGTGAGAGGCTCTTCATGCGCAGGAGCTTATAGCAGAACGGACGCCGCCTGAGCTGCTCGCCTGGTGCACCCGCTCTGGGGCTATACTCGCCTCGCGCGGGGGTTCCAGCCGCGTCATCTGCGCATTCCCTTCGTGATCGTCCTCATCCTCGCCGCGACTGGAGCGGCGGCGGCCCGGCAGCTGCCCGGTCCCGAGTCTCAAGCGACAGGCACCATCAGCGGCGTCGTCACCAACGAGCGCGGCGAGCCGATGAAGGACGTGCAGGTCGATACGTGGCTGCGAACGAACGGCGGCGTATTGAAGCAACTCCGCGGAGCCATAACCGACGCGGCCGGCTCCTATCGCATCACCGCGGTGCCGAGTGGCGACCACATCGTCGTCGCGCACATCTGGCACAAAACGACGCGCCAGGGACCGGCCACTGCTGACTCCTGCGTGCCACTGGCGCCCCCTCCAATGCCCGGACCGTCGCCGCGCGCCCGCGTCGCCGAGGAGGCGAAACATCCCCAGGGGGAATGGTTCATCACCTTGCCTTGCTGGATTCCTGAGCGTGCTCCGGACGATCGGCGGACAGCCGCAAACGAGCGCCACGACGATGTATCGCGTGACGGAGTTGTCGCAGGCGTCCGCGGTCAGCATTGCGGGTGGCGACGACCGCGCTGGCATCGACCTGCAACTGCGTCCTGTGCCTGCGACAACGGTCCAAGGATCGAATCGTGCCGCCGGGGCAAGAGGATTGGCAAAGGCACGGAGGTGCGACTGCTATGGCCAGGAGCGCCTTCGGACGTCTCGGAGGACGTACTGACAGAACTGCCTCTCGAGGTGCCGCCTGCCGGGCTCGACGATGTCGTCGTGTCCATGGCGTCCGGCGTGACCATGTGCGGGCGCCTTCGCTTCGACGCTAGACGCCGCGACCGGAACTGATCTTCATCGGACTGACGCCGATGTCCGGTGCGGCGCGGCCGGGTACCGGGTTGGTCTTCACCACGCCGATCGGCACGGCGCTCGATGCCCGAAACGTGACGCGGGAGTTTCACGCCCTGCTAAAGAGCGCCGAGCTGCCGGCGGTGCGCTTCCACGATCTGCGCCACACGGCCGCCACGCTCCTGCTGGCGCAAGGTCGATCCGCGCACGATCATGGAGACGCTCGGGCATTCGCAGATCAGCCTGACGCTGAACACCTATTCGCATGCACTGCCGGCGCTCCAGGCCGGGGCCGCCGCGAAGCTCGATGCGATCCTGACGCGATGACGGCCCGCCGTCCTCGCCACTCCCCGCTCAGCGACTCGCGACGGAGCTCCTAACGGGTGAGGCGCGCCGCATGGACCCGAAAATTGCGGAGCGATCGGACTGTCAGACCACTTGAAACAACTTGAAATGTTGGGACCGCTTACGGCGGCTCTGGCCTTTCTGGGCGTGTCGACGGATGGAAGACGCGCAAGGGCGGCCAGGAGCAATACGGCCCGTGCCCATCAATCCGCCGAAGCGCAACACCAGCAGCTTTGCGCTCGAGGCCGAAGGTGGGATTTCAGACGGCGATGCCTGAGACCTTCGACCGAATCCAGTTGGCGATGTCGTCCTCAACCCACGCGACCACGTTCGCGGAGATTCTGTGATGCCGCGGAAAAGCCCGTTCTCGTTCAAGCCGCCAGATGGTCGAACGGGATAATCCCGTGCGCTCACGAACGGCCGGAAACCGCAGCAGCTTGGGCGATCCGGGGTGGGACAGGCTCTCGTCTTGCGTCGGGCGCCCAACGGTACGGTTCGGTGATCCGAGCGATGTCAGAGGGGTGCCGCCTTCCGCCTCGTGCCGAATCGGTCCCCTACTCTTCGTTGGCAGCCGTCTCATGGCGAACCTCCGGTTTGGGTCGGCGATGCTCATTGGAGAACAGCGTTTCCGGCTCGTAGCCATCTCGTGCGCCGTCATAGCGCCCGACGCGCATCAGCTCGTGTACAAAGCGCCGTCGATCGTTGCGGGTCAGGTGCAGCACGAACTGGATCGCATCCGCGATCTGCTGCCGAATGGCCTGATAGGGCAAGTCGATGCCGCCCTGGAGTGCACATGACGCCAGCCGCGCGAGCGCCTGGGGCACCGAGTTGGCATGGATCGTCGACAGGCTGCCGGCGTGTCCGGTGTTCAGCGCCTGGCGCAGATCGAAGGCTTCCCCGCCCCGGACCTCCCCAACGATGATCCGGTCCGGACGATGCCGGAGCGTGGCGCGTAGCAAGTCACGGATCGTGATCGCCGGCGACTGCGGTTGGTCGCGGCGGGCCTCAAACCGCACGACATTGGCGTGCTCGATCTGGAGCTCCGCGGTGTCTTCGACTACGACGATCCGCTCGTCTGCGGGGAGGAACGCTGCGAGGGCATTCAGGATCGTGGTCTTCCCAGTGCTGGTGCCGCCGCTGATCAGGACGTTGCCGCCCGCGGCGATTGCGTCACGCAGCGTCGCCAGTACTTCTGGCGTCATCGTGCCGATCCGGACCAGTTCCTCGGCGGTGAAGAAGCGCGTCTGAAACTTGCGGATCGTCAACGTCGTGCCGCCGACGCTGCACGGCGGGAACACGGCGGCCACGCGCGAGCCATCCGGGAGCCGCGCGTCGAGAATCGGGTGCTCTTCGGAGACGTCGTCGCCCAGCGCGCGGGCGATGTTTTTGACGGCGACGCGGAGGTTGCGCTCGTCGAGGCCAACGTCGACGACTTCCGTTAGGAGGCCCTCCCGCTCGACGAATACCCGTCTCGAGCCGTTCACCATGATCTCGCTGACCTCCGGGTCTTGGATCAGGTGGGCGATCGGCCTGAGAAACGGCAGGATCACGTCGAAGCTCATTACAGGGCGCCTCCGGCGGCATGGTCGAAGTAACTGGTCTGGACGTCCAGGTAGTGGGGCTTGAGGACGCAGTAGGTCGACGGCTGCGGGTTCAAACCGTCGTACGGCAGGACGATGGCTTGCGCATTTTGGAGTTCGGCAAACACCCGCGGTTGGAACACGTACCTGGTACCTGCAGACTGTACGTTTTCGCGGCACTGACTGTGGTCCGATGGGCAGCCGGTCGTCCGGTTAAGATGCTGACGCGCGCATCCTGCCCCGCCTCCGTGATCGAGTAGCCAGGCTTGAGTCGCTCGATCTTCCCGCACAAGTCCGCCGCCATCTGCGCGCTGAAATCATCGGACAGCGTCAGGAAGATCTTCGTGCGCAGCCCTTGCAACAGCGTGCGCCAGGACTCGCCGGTCAGCGCCGAGCGCAGCGAACTGATGCTCTGCGTGGCGACCAGCGGAATACACCGCGCCTGACGCGCCAGCGAGAAGAACTTCTCGTCACCGGAGGGCTCATTCTCGCCGGTCGTCGCGAACGCCTGATATTCGTCACAGACGAACAGCACGGGGCGCCGGCTGCGGGCCGTATCCCGGTCCATCTGATGGACACGATTGAGGACCGCGGGCTGGAAGTCCTGCTTCAGCATCGTGCCCAAGGCGCGGGCCAACCCGGGGTTCATGGCGAGGGGAAAGTTGAGCGCGACGATCTTGCCCTGTTTGATCAGCTCGGCCAGCGGCGGCAAGGGCGTGCCGTGGATGCCGCCCGGGTTTCTTTCGGGATCGTACGTGTCCTTGGGCGGACAGAACGTGTACTTGACGCGCGGATTGTCGTCGAACAGGGAGAGGAAGACGCTGATGCCTTCGATGATCGACGTGCGGAGCTTGGGCTCGATCCGCGTCCAGTCATCCTCGAACCATCGCTTGACGGCCTCGAATTGGGCGACCTTGTCGGCCCACCGAGCGGGCGGGGTCGCGTGGTCGAGCGTCCACGCGATGCCGGCCGATCCGAGCGCCTCCGCGAGATCCGTCGACCATTCCGCCCACGTCCGCGTTCCGGTCGCGTCGTCGTGCCAGGACCACGCCTTTAGTACGGTCGTGAAGAGGTGCTCTCGTTTGTCCACGACGATGCGGCGGTGGTTCGCGCGGAAGTGCCGCTCCCCGTCCGCGATTCGGGCGCGCAGTTTGTCGGCGTTGATAACGTGTTCGTACACTTGAAAGAGAGTGACGTAGTCATTGAGCACCTGGTGCAGCAGGATCACGAACTTGACGAGATTGGTACTCGCCTGCTGCCAGAACGGCTCCTTGCCCGCGACCGAACAGATTGGTCATCAGCGTGGCGATGCCATAGGCCAGCGCATACGCATCCAGATCGTTGTGCAAGCGGGTTGTAGCGATACGGCGACTCGAGACTGACCTCGACGTAGTCGTCTTCCCGGCCATGGCGCCGGAGGATGTCGCGCACTTGCCGGCAGAAGTCGCCTTTCACTTCGAGCACGAGGCCGGCGGCCTTGCGCGCCGGATCGGTCGCGCGGTATGCCAGGAGCTGGTCCACATACGGGTACATGCAGGCCGACGTCTTGCCGGATCCGATAGCGCCGACGACGAGGATGCCGGTGTACAAGCCGCGTTCCGGGATGGCGATCCAGGTGGGCCGCTCCGCGCGCGTCGGCGCGGTGCGATGGTGTTGCTCGCCGAGGACCAGGAACAGGTCCTCGCGCTGCTCGGGCGCGGGGTAGGGCGGCAGCGGCTGCAGGGCCATCGCGCGCGTGTGCCGGCCCACAAAGATGTACAGGCAGGAGAGCCCGATACTCGCCAGGAAGAACGCCGAGGAAAACCACAGCGCGGCGTACGTGTAGGTGAGGCCGGCATAGAGGAGCGGGCGCTCGAGATGCACCAGCGCGAGCATGGCGTGATCCGCCGGAAACGGATAGGTCGTGTAATCCGAGCGTGCCGCCGATGGCGCTCACGCCCAGACTCAACACGGCCCGATATTCGGTCACGCGATGCATCGGTGCTCCGTCACGCCCGTCGCGCCACTGGCGCCGGATCGCCGCCGTCGCCGTGGCGATGCGGCGCATCTTGACGACTTCCTGCGGATGTTCCGCGCGCCACGCCGAGAAGTCACGGTCGCGCACAAGCGTGGTTTCGATCAGTTGATTGAGGACGTAATCGACCGAGTCGCCAATGAAGCGCGCATAGAGCACGAGCGCGTCACGATTGGGTTCCTGGAGGCGACAGATGTGGCGCACGGATCGGACACGATTCGGGCGCGCTTTGATGATCGGCATCGTGTCGCTTCCTCTTCAAACCTCAGAACGCTGCGGGCCCCGGGGGAGCGACCTCACGGATCGTCAGGGGTGGGGTCGCTCCCCCGGGGCTCATGACCCAGGCTCTCCTCCACCGCGCGCCCAGCGCGGGCGGCGTGTCCCCGGATTGCCGCGCTCGAATTGGTAAGCGCGGGGTTGGCGTGAGAGCCAGCGTCGAAGCTGACGCCGGGGACAGCGCACATTGGACCGCTGGCCCCGTCATGCCACCCCCGGCAGGGATCCGAACTGGCTGTAATCGAACGGCAAGAGCTCGGTCACGAGCGTGCCGACGCTGGGCTGAGACGGGTGCGTCGCCGCCTCGACATGGTTCCGCAAGGTCCAATCCCCGTGCCGACGCCACTCCAGATACAGCTCGTCGAAGACCGGCCGCCGCAACGCTTCGCGCAGGGTGCGGAAGCGATCGATCGCGGCGACCGACAGGCCAGCCACGTCGCCTTGGTCCACGGCCTGGCGGGTGCGGAAGAACCACGCCAGGTCCTCTGGCGAGGCCGTGACCGTCGCCCGTGGCTGTCGCTGATGCCGCTGGAAGGCGGCCTCACAGGCCTGCAAGCCGATCGGGCTGGCTCCGATCGCAAGGACGGTCCACGCCGGGAGCCAGGCGAAGAGACGGCTGTGCTCTTTGAGAAACTGCTCCAGCCCTCGCCCCGCCGTGTCGGTGACCAGGCAGACGAAGTGCGCGACCGGTGGATCGCTCATCACGGCGACCGGCCATTTGTCGAGGAAGTAGCGGGTGGTGCTCGCGGTCTCGGTGTGTGACGGGGCAAACACCCGCTGGGGCAGCTCACTCGGCGGCACGCCGAAGCGCGCCGCGAACAGATCCACCTTCTCCTCTTCGGTGCCGAGCCAGTCGACGTCTGCGTGGCGCAGCACGTAATCGAGCACCATGATCTTGCGCGCGATCAGCGCGGCACTGGCCGTCCGGCGGTTCCGGTTCTCGTCCTGGCCGAGGGCGCGATAGAGGCGGCGGGCCTGCAGGTGGTAGATGTGGCCACGGTCTGCCCGCTGCATGAATCGCTCGGCGAGGCGGCGGGTGACGAGCGACTCGAAAAACGCGCAGACGTTCTTGCCGTAGCGGATGCCCGCAAAGGCCGCGTACTGGCGTCGCAGGCAGTAGCCGCTGTGCAGCGCCACGAAGGCGAGGAACCGCGTCTGACGCGGCGTGAAGCCGAGTGACTCCAGGGTGGTGACACGGTCCTCGAACGTCATCGCAGCCACTCCAGATAATGGGGATCGAAGGGGGTGCCGCCCCGGCGCGCCGAGCCGGTGGCGCGGCTCCGGCCGGCGGCGTTCTTCCCGGCCAGCTGGCCGGGCGAGTCGTGCTCGGTCACGAGTTCCACATCCAGGGCCGGCGCGGGTGCCGTCGTCGCGCTCGAAGAAAGCAAGTCTCGTGACACGCACGGACCGCCGACGACTGCGCGTCCTTATGAAGTGGCGCCGCCTTCCTGATGACAAGGCGCGCGCGCTCGTGCGAGCGCTCTGGTTGGCGCGACGCGGCGTCGACTCATCTCAATTCAGGATGGTTCACGCCGCGCGCGAGACCTGGACAACACGGAAAGTCAGGCACATCTTCGTAGCGATGATCTGCCCGTCGCACACTGGTCGAGCGTTCACGCTGTGAGGGACGAGTCTCACGGGGCGAGTGTCGTGAGGGACGACAGCCACAACGTGATTGACAACACTTGTCCAGCGCGCCGCGCGTGCCCTTAATAGCGGCCCCCATCTGGTTATGAAGTGATCGGGCGGTGACCGGGGGCTTGGTTCGGTTCAGTCCAGGAAGGATGTTCAACGTGACGGATCGCATCGATGGCAATCGGCGAGCGGATGCAGGCCACCGCGAGTCCCTCGCGAGAGTGGCCAACAGCGACGCCGTGCAGAAGGCGCTCAAGCGCGCGGCGGGGCGCGACAACATCATCGCCCCCCAAGCATGCCGCGGTCCGCGTCAGAGGTTTGTCTAGTCGCGCAGCCGACAGTGTCTCGACGAGACGGCTAATCAGCGATCTTTCGGCGTTAGGTGTTGCTCAAGCCACGCTTCCAACTCGGGGCGGCTCGACCGGCCAGCGGCGAGATTGAGGAACAGGGCCTCCTGTTCGTCAACTCTTGCGCGAAGCTCAACGCCGTTCAATGCGAGGAACACTTCCATGGCGGCGTGGGCAACGCGTTTGTTGCCATCTACAAACGGGTGGTTGAGCGATTACGCCAGCGCGGCCGCCTTGGCGGTTATTGTGGAGTGCAGATCCACGCCATCGAACGTGGCGCGTGGTTGGGCGATGGCGGATTCGAGCACTGGCAAGTCGCGAAGGCCTGGCGCTCCGCCGGTGCTTTCGATGATCGCCCGGTGCAGGGCGACGACCTCACCGAGCGTCAAATACCGCATCAAGCCAGGCGCCGGTAGAGCTCCTGGTTCTTCGCGATGACGCGCGCGGCGACCGCCTGGAACTCCGCGTCCGAGGCTGCCAACAGGTCGGTCAAGGCGGCGCGGGCGAACTCTTCAGGCGATAAGCCCAATCGGTCCGCTTCTGCCCGCAGCTTCTCAGCCTGCGGCGCGGGTAGCTCGAATGCCAGCTTCATACGAGTACCTGTAGCGCCGGGTACGCCGTCGAACAAGCGTTCGCGGCCGCCGGTGGCCGGGGGCGATGCTCCGGCAGGCCCTACGATTCGAGCCCTTGTCGTGCTGTGACTACGCGGTGACTACGAACCGAATTCAGCGCCGCATCCACCAAGGGTCGAATTATATAAGTGCTTTGTTTAGTTTGATTTACTGTGGTGACCCGGGTGGGGATCGAACCCACGACCCTGTGATTAAAAGTCACATGCTCTACCACTGAGCTACCAGGTCACAAGTGCTTATTACAGAGTATTTACGGCTATTTACGCCTCGCCTGTTTAGCCGTCGGGGTAACACCGGGGTAACACATCGACGTCCGAATTATCCTGAAATCCGACCCGCTGTTGCTCGACATCGAACCGTCCGAACGAGCGTCCCCTAAGCCTATCGCCGCATGGGCGGTCATGACCAGACATGTTCAGTACGGTCGGTCCCTGCCCTCAGGACTCCAGCCCATGACAATATCGCGATTCTGCTGCCTCGTCCGGCGAAAACGCGATCGCTGACAGATCCGCGAGGCCTTGCGCCTACAACCGGGGTACCCGAGGCGCAAAGGCGAACCTTGGGCACGCGCAAACACTGGCCACGTCTGTCCGCCAGCCTTTGAGCGGGCAATGAACTCGGTAGTCTCGGTGACTCTGAGCCCCAGTCCGCTTTTGGCCGTTTTTCACGCGATGGCAAGCGCATGCAATTCGTCTCTCAATATCACTGGCGATTGAGGATAGTGCGCGCGAACGCTCTTCATCCGTGTTCGCGACTTGTCAAGCAGCACCGCGATTTTGTTACCACTGTGTGACCACAGAATGCCCGGACAGGGGCGCGGCGCCCGTGTTCAGAACGCGGCGTCCCAGATGCCGTCCCAGTCGGCGTTGGCGTCGCTGCCGCCGGGATTGATGAGCGCGTCGTCGCGCGCTGGCTGCTGCTGATAACACTGGAATCCGGACTCGCAGCACGCAAGCCGGTCGGACTCGGACCGATCGCCACCACGGTCCACGCCGTAAGGTCGAGCGCCTGCGCGGCGACGACCATTTTCAGCGGTTGATGGTGCGCATCGCGCCTTCGGGGTAGCGCTCGCCGGCGATGGCGCCGCCGACCTCGTCCAACGCCGCGATATCCGCAGGCGTCAGGGTGATGACGGCCGCGGCGGCATTCTCTTCGACCCGTTCGGACCGCGTCGACCCCGGGATCGGCACGATGTCGGAGCCGCGCGCGAGCAGCCACGCGAGCGCCAGTTGCGCAGGCGTGCAGCCCTTCTCGTGCGCGAGCGACTCGACGCGCGCGACGACCTCCAGATTCTTCTGGAAGTTGTCCCCCTGGAAACGCGGATTGGCGCGGCGCCAGTCGTCCGGTGCGAGATCGTCGATCGACCGGAACCGGCCGGTCAGGAACCCTCGGCCGAGCGGACTGTAGGCGACGAAGGCGATGCCCAGCGACCGCGTCAGTGCGAGCAGCCCGCTTTCGGGATCCCGCGACCACAGCGAGTATTCCGTCTGGAGGGCGACGATCGGGTGGACGGCATGCGCGCGGCGGATCGTGTCGGGCGCCGCTTCCGACAGCCCAAGATGGCGGACCTTCCCGGCGTCGACGAGCTCGGCCATCGCGCCGACGGTCTCTTCGATCGGCGTCTTGTCGTCGACGCGATGCTGGTAGTAGACGTCGATGACGTCGACCCCGAGCCGCGTCAGCGACGCGTCGCACGCCGCCCGCACGTATTCCGGGCGTCCGTTGACGCCGAGGTAGGCGCCGTCCGGGGTTCGTTCGTTCCCGAATTTCGTGGCCAGGACGACACGGTCGCGCCGATCCTTGATCGCCCGGCCGACAAGTCGTTCGTTCGTGAAGGGGCCGTAGATGTCGGCCGTGTCGAGGAAGTTGATCCCGAGATCCAGCGCGTGATGGATCGTCGCGATGGATACGGCCTCGTCCGCGGCGCCATAGAAGTCGGACATCCCCATACAGCCGAGGCCAATGGCTGAGACGGAGGGTCCATCTATGCCGAGTGCGCGGTACTGCATGGGTAGGTAGACGCAGGTTCGCGGCCCTAAGGTCCGTGCGTTACCCCATCGTCACCTCTCGGCCCGTAGCACCATCGTCCACACGTGCGCGCTTTTGACCGCGCGTTCGAAGACGACGCGTGAGCTGTCGACCGCTATCGACGGCGAGGATCTACTGCGTGAGGTCGACTCCGCGCTCCCCGATGTTGCCGTCACCGACGTCTTCATGCCCAAGATGAACGGCCTCGACGGGTGTCGCGCCATACGACAGACCTATCCATCCGTGCGCATCGAGCGTCTAATCTGCTCTTGCCGGGAGGCTAACGGCCTGGGTCAGCCGGCAACGACCTGCACGCCAAACTCGGGGAGTGGGAGAAGGGACAAGCCGCGTAGTTACCGCAACTCCACGCGCTCGGCGCCACAATTGAAGATGTTAGGAAAGAGCTGGGAAATCCGTACTTCTATTGCGGACGACCCGATGACATGCGACTCACGATTTCAGCAGCCTGCTGGAGGAGGCAATGGCGGCATCGTGATCAGCTCTGCGGTTCCGGATCGTCCAGCGGTGTTACTTGGCCTGCCCGATATTGACCGTCTGGCCGGCGACGCTAACCGACCCGGAGCGAACGGAGCCGCTGTGATTCTTGTCGATCACGACATTGACGCTGCCGCTACTCGTTCCCCCGCTGGCGCTGAGGTGCAGCCAGTCGCCGTCGATGACCGACGCGGTCCAGGAACAATTTGGCGCGGTCGTGACCTGAATTTTTTTCGGTCCGCCGTCGGCGGTCGCGCTGATTAATAGCGGAGAAACATCGAAGGAGCAAGCCGCCGCGGCCTGGGTCACCACAAATGGAGCGCCGGCGATGGTCAACGTGGCGGTGCGGGACGCGCCGGTGTTCGCTTGAACGTTGAGCGTCACCGTTCCATTTCCGGTGCCGCTGCCGCCAGTGACGCCAATCCACGCGGGCGCGTTCGTGGTCGTCCAGGCGCAACCGGGCGTCCCGGTCACAGCCACCTGCGTCGATCCACCCGAAGCGGTGGGGTTATACGTCGAGGATCCGAGGCTGAACGTACAGGCCGCATCCTGACTTATGAGAAGCGTCGCGTCCTCGATGTGCAGGGTTGTCGAACGTGCCGCACCTGAATTCGATTGCACTGACACGGTAAGTGTGCCGTTTCCGGTCCCCGACGTCTTCGATAGCGTCACCCATGGCGGTGCGCCGGTGACCGACCATGCGCATCCGGTTCCTGTCGCAACGCCGATCGGTTTAGCGCCGCCCGCGGCGATCACGCTGACGTTTCCTGGCGTCACGGAATAACTGCAAGCAACGGCAGCTGCCTGAGTGATCGAGAGGGACGTCGTTCCGACGTTCAGCGTGGCAGACCGGGCCGGGCCGGAGTTTGATTGCACCGACACTCCGAATGAACCGTTTCCGGAAGCGGAGCCGGCGGACACGGTTACCCAGGCCGGAGCTCCGGTGACTGACCATGCGCATCCAGCATCAGCCGAGACGGAGATATCCTGGTTTCCTCCACCGGCGTCGACGCTGACGCTGGTCGGCGCAAGCGTGTAACTGCACGTCGACGCGGCCGCCTGGCTCACGGGCAACGACTGGCCCCCAATTGAAAGCGTGGCCGAGCGGGCGACGCCAGCGTTCGGTTGCATCGACAGGGTGATCGTTTGATCGCCAGCACCCGAGCGGGGCGAGACGCTGATCCATGCGGGCGCGCCGGTGACCGACCATGCACATCCAGCTGCCGCCGAAAGGCTGATCGGCTGATCGCCGCCGGCCGCCGACACGCTCACACTGTTGGGCGTCAACAGGTAACTGCATGCCGCTGCTCCCGCCTGACTGATCGAAATCGACTGGCCAGCGATGGCGATGTTGGCGCTGCGTGCGGCACCTGTATTCGATGCGACGGTGACGTTGACGGTCCCGGACCCCGTCCCGGACGCGACGTCGACCGATGCCCACGACGGCAACCCGGCAGCGGTCCACGTACAGTTTGCCGTCGTCGTAATCGCGATGGCAACGGCGTTCCCGGCGGCTGGGGCAGCAATTGATGTCGGCGCGACCGTGTAGGCGCAGCTGGCCGCGCCCGCCTGAGTCACGCTCACTAACTGGTCGCCGATTGACAAGTTTGCCGATCGCGCAGCGCCGCTGTTGGCGGAGATGGTGACGGTGGCGGCGCCGTTGGCGACACCGCTCGCCGGCGATACGGAGATCCATGAAGGCGCTCCCGTCACCGACCATGCGCACCCCGACCCCGCGGAGACGGTAATCGTCGACGACTGGCCCGCTGCCGCGACCGACAGCGACGTCGGCGCCACCGCAAACGAGCAGCTCGGTGTGACGGGAGCGGCGGCCTGGGTAACCGTGAACGTCTGTCCCGCGATCGTGACCGTACTGGTGCGCGCCCCAGCGGTGTTCGCCGCGACGGACAGCGAAACTGTGGCGGAGCCGGATCCATTGCCGGAGCCAGCGACCGTGATCCAGGGCACAGCCGGTACCGCCGACCAGGCACAGTTCGCCGGCGCAACGATCGAGGTGGTAGCCGAGCCGCCAGCCGCGGCGACGCTGGCGGACGCTGGCGCAATCGTATAGGAGCAGGCCACCGGCGCCGCTGCCTGGTTGACCGCGTACGGCAGGCCGGCAATCGTCACCTGTCCCGATCGTGCCGTGGCGCTATTGGCCGACGCACGCACGTTGACGATCCCGGGACCGCTGCCAGCAGACGTGTCTACAGTCAGCCAAGCCTGTTCTGGAATGGCCGCCCACGCGCACGACGGCAGCGTCGTGATCGTGACGGCGCTGCTCGCACCCGTCGCGTCGGCGTCGAGGCTGGCGGGGGAGATCTTGAACGTACACTCGGCGGCGGGCGCCCCCTGCTTGACGTCGACCTGACGACCGCCGATCTGCACGGCACCAGTCCGCGGCTGACCCGAATTGGGCGCTATATGCAGGCTGAGATCGAAAGCGCCGGTTCCGTTGGTGGCCGAAGGGGTGACCCATGAGGCATTCGACGTGACCGTCCACGGGCAGAAATCCTGTGTCGCAATGCCCACACGCACCGTCGCGCCGCCTGCGGCAGCGTCGATCGACGTTGGCGTCACGGTCATGTCACATGTGGCGGCCGGCTGAATGACGTCGACGCGCTCGCCATTCACGGCGATGCCGCCGGTTCGCGCGCTGGTGGCGCGATTCGCCGCGACGGTGAAACTCACGGAGGCGGGCCCCTGCCCGCTGGTGCTCCCGAGCGTCAGCCACGCGGCGTCAGACGCGGCGGTCCATTGACACTCGCGCGCAGTGTCGACACTGACG
This sequence comes from uncultured Acidobacteriota bacterium, assembly GCA_963836665.1. Classification (GTDB taxonomy): domain Bacteria; phylum Acidobacteriota; class Vicinamibacteria; order Vicinamibacterales; family 2-12-FULL-66-21; genus JAICSD01. The sequence continues at coordinate 874,660 of CAWIKL010000001.1, forward strand.
GCGCCGCTTCCACCGTCGGCCGTCACCTGCATCTGACCGGTGCGAACGGTGACGGAACAGGGATTCGCAGACGGCGCCACCGCTGACGTGACTGTGGAGCCGGACGAGCCGCAACCGATAACCAGTAGGAGACTGAGACCGAGGAAGGTGGCGGCGATGAAGCGGAGGGATGACACGGGATTTCTCGCACGTGGGCCGCACGTGCACCCGCACTGAATCTTACGCGAGGGAGCCTCGATAACTAGCTGAGCGATACAAGAAAAAGGCTATGGCCAACTGAGCGGTTGTCAGATTCCCTGCGCGCGCTCACGCGCAGAGGCTTGACATTCTGTTTGCTGGCAGTAAGGTGAAGTGGAGGATCAATGCGCTGCACCGCTCTTGAAACGGCGACGCCGGTGCCGGAACCCGTCACGCTGCTTCTGGTCGGATCGAGATGTGCAATAGCGGCTCGCCGGCGCCGCACCACCAGCTAATCGATCATTGTTGGGTGCGTCTCGAATGGTCCCGCGCTCAGTCGGATTCGCGCCGCGGTTGGACGAAACGGCGGAGCACTCGATGCCGCGCGAGCGGACCGACGGTGACGGAGAGCTGGGCTTATCGAGCTTCGCCGACGAATCGGACGTCGCGGAGCGCGCCGATCGGCAGCGCATAGAGCCCGACATTCTCGAGGAAGAGTTCGTCGCCGAATTCCTCACGCACACGGATGCGCCAGCGCTGAGGTCTGCGCCGCACATCGTCGCTGAGTCCGGCATCGACGACGCCTCTCCTCCGGTTGCAGCGGATACGCCCCTGCGAGGCGCCCGCCCGTACTTCATTGCTGGTCTCAGCGGCGTGCTCATCTTGATTTGCGCGGGTGCAGGGTGGATGGCCGTCCGCGGCCGCATGACGCGGCACGAGATTCCGGCAATGGCGCCGGCCGCGCCAGTGTCCGTCGATACTGCAGCCGTGACTGCGGGATCGGCGGCACCCTTGCTCGAGCCAAAGGCAAGGGATGTCGCTGCTGACGCCCCAGCCTCCCCTCCTGTGATCGACAGACCCGAATCGAACCCTGCCGCAGCCTCACCGCCGCCGCGTGTGCCGGCTCCCGCCGCTCGCGACGCGTCGTCGCGCGCGACCAGGCGAGATGTAGCGCCGCCCGTTCGCTCCAGTGCTCCGGTCGAGCGGCCGTCGCTTCCTTCGGCGTCGACTCCTGTCGCGCGGCTGGCCCAGCCGTTGCCTGACTTGTTGCCGCCAACGAGCGCGGACCTCCCGAGCGCGACGGCGACTGCCGGCACGATCGCCGCCAGCAGTGACAACGGGCGCGGCGCCGTGACGAGTCCTCCACCCGTCACCGCCCCGGTCGTCACTGCCAAGGTCGCGGCGCCGTCGCCGGTCTCGGGCGAGCGGATCGTCCGCGGCGTGTTGAACGAATACGCCGCGGCCTACAGTGCGCTCGATGCCGATGCCGCGCAACGTCTGTGGCCCGACGTCAATCGGGCCGCGCTCGCACGGGCGTTCGCGGGACTGGCGTCGCAGCAGATCGCGCTCGACAATTGCCGCGTCGATCTGGCCGGCAGCGCCGCGCACGCTGAATGTCGAGGGACGATGAAGTGGACGCCGCGGGTCGGAGACCGCCGGGCCAAGACGGAGCGCCGGACCTGGACGTTCGATCTCGCCGAGCGCGCTGACGGATGGCGCATCACGTCAGCCCGCGCCGCTCAAAACAAGTAATCGAGATTCAGCGTCGGGATGATCGACGCTGTCAGGCCGCCGGAGCCGAGCCGCCACCGCACCTGCCCGGAGAGGACGCAGGTGCTTCCGAGGTTCCATTTCACGCCGGACACGTAGTTTGACAGCACCGTCTGCCGGTCCCCCGGAACCAGCCGCAGCGTCTCGACGTCGATCAATGTCGGGTGCGGCGCGGCAACCGGAACGACGTCGTAGAGCGACGTCAGGCGTCGCACCAGTATCTCGGCCGACAACGAAACGCGCGGGTGTACGGCGTAGGCCACGGCGCCCGACGCGTCCCATCCCTTGCCATTTCCGGTTGGGGACACACCGCCGTTCACGTGCAATCCGAGGGCGCCCTGTTCGTGTGAAAAAATGGCGACGAAGCGCGCCGACGTGGTGCCGTCTCCAAGCAGGTTCGCCGCCGCTCCCGTCGGCAGCGTCACCTCCGTCGCTGCCGCCAACGCGCTGCCGCCACTCCGCAGGACGATGAACTTGGCTCTCAACGCGACATCCGAAAGACCGCTGCTGCGTGCCTGCGCGCTGGCCTGAACCAGGCGATCGCCGCGATAGACGTTGATGCGCTCGCCGTCCAGTCGCAATTGCACGAAGGGAACAACCGCGCCCAGTTCGAGCCGTCCGGTCACCGCATACGATCCGAAGACGGTCATCGTCGTGGTCGACAAGCGCAGCGTCAGCGTCTCGACGTCAAAAGGGGTCGTCTCATCGGTGAATTGATTGGCGGTGGTCACGAGCGTGCCGTCGCGCAGGGGCAGACCGTTGAGACGATCGAAGGCCGCCGCGCTGGCCGAAGCGCCGATCGTCAAGCCGCCGCGGCCGCTCGTCGAGGCGCGCTGCACGAAGAACGGGCCAAAGTTGGCACTCTGCCGGACGGCGGTACCGAGGTCGGGATCGAACACGTAGACGAACCCACTCGAAGAGGCCGGGAGCGGAATCGTCGACAGATTGACGAGAAGGGCGCGGGTGATGGTATCGCGCGTCGCCGCCGTCGCCGCCTGATCCTTCTGGAAGTCTCCCGTGGCCACACGCTGATTCGTCAACAGGAATGACAGCACGTCGGCGGCCGTCGTTGATTGCGCCGCGGCGCTGTGAGACGCGGTGACCACAATGACAGCCACAAGTGCGGCACGTACCACGATGTTCATGCGTCGACCTCAGAGATGCAGCGTACATCGCCGCAAGTGTCTACTGTGGCCGATCTTCCGCTGCGTAATCCAGTGCGGGCGTTGCGCGTGATGACCACCTCGGCCGTTGACGCTGGCGAACCGGTTCGCCTTTCACGCTGATCGCGATACGGAAGGATGTCGTCAGCACCATGCGTCAGGGGCGCACGGCGAGCGGCACGATGGCGTGGAAGTCGCCCGTCGGGCGCCATTGTGCCGATGGAAACTATCCACAACGGCCACATGTTCGAGTTGCTCCAGGAGCTCGGCAGGGGGGCTTTGCCACGACGTTTCGCGCCAGGGTGCTCGACCCGAACCTAGGCGACGAGTTCGAGGCCGACATCGTCGCCCTCAAATCCCGCTGAACAAGCAGAAGGAGCGGGTACTCCGTCGCGAACTCGAGATCAACGCCGGTCTCCATTTGCGCCTGCGCGGCCTCGCCTCGGCACACATCGTCCGCTATCTCGGCTTCGTTTCGTTGGTCCACGTCGGGAGGTCGAGAGCCTGCGCGGCGACGACCGCTTTCAGCGGTTGATGGTGCGCATCGCGCCTTCGGGGTAGCGCTCGCCGGCGATGGCGCCGCCGACCTCGTCCAACGCCGCGATATCCGCAGGCGTCAGGGTGATGACGGCCGCGGCGGCATTCTCTTCGACCCGTTCGGACCGCGTCGACCCCGGGATCGGCACGATGTCGGAGCCGCGCGCGAGCAGCCACGCGAGCGCCAGTTGCGCAGGCGTGCAGCCCTTCTCGTGCGCGAGCGACTCGACGCGCGCGACGACCTCCAGATTCTTCTGGAAGTTGTCCCCCTGGAAACGCGGATTGGCGCGGCGCCAGTCGTCCGGTGCGAGATCGTCGATCGACCGGAACCGGCCGGTCAGGAATCCTCGGCCGAGCGGACTGTAGGCGACGAAGGCGATGCCCAGCGACCGCGTCAGTGCGAGCAGCCCGCTTTCGGGATCCCGCGACCACAGCGAGTATTCCGTCTGGAGGGCGACGATCGGGTGGACGGCATGCGCGCGGCGGATCGTGTCGGGCGCCGCTTCGGACAGCCCGAGATGGCGGACCTTCCCGGCGGCGACGAGCTCAGCCATCGCGCCGACGGTCTCTTCGATCGGCGTCTTGTCGTCGACGCGATGCTGGTAGTAGACGTCGATGACGTCCTGAGAATCTCGAGTCCAATGTGTCGACGTGCTCCCCGCTGGCGCGATCGTCCGTCCGCGATCTGACACGGCGTGACGTGCGCGCGCTGATCGAACGTGTCGCCGAACGCGCGCCGGCCATGGGCAACCGCGTCCTCGCCGTCGGGCGCAAGATGTTCAACGTCGCAGGGGATCACTATTGGATCGACGCGAACCCCGGCGCGCGTCAAGAAACCGGCACCCGAGACGAGCCGCGATCGGCTTCCGGACGCCTTGGGAGATCCGCCGAGGTCTGTCGCCTGCTCTCCCACTTCCCCACTACCGCGGAACGGCCCGCGCCTGGCCGCAGGCGGGCACATGGCGAGAGGGACGACCCGTTGTGCCCGCTTAGCCCATGGCTGGCCGCAGCGCTCAAGGTGCGTCTGCTGACGGCCGAGCGCGGCGGCGACGTCGCGCGCATGCGATGGAGCGATCTGGAGCTCGAACACTCCAAGGACGGAACGATTACGCGGGGCTGGTGGACGATCCCGGGCAAGTTCACGGAGAACAGCGAGCCGCACCGCGTGCCGATCACGGCCGAGCTCGCCGCGATCATCGCTGGGCATGAACCGAAGGACGGAGAGGAGCGTGGCACCTCCGTATTCGCGCGCGACGGCGGCGCGGCGGCGGCCGACCGCTCCAAAAAAGCATCCGCGTCGCGCGCACGCGTCCTCGGCATCGACTTTCGTGGCCACGATCTGCGACGCACCGCGGCGACCGGGATGGCCGAATCCGGTGTCAGTGTTGTTCGGCGTCCAGCCGACGGATCCCACAACGTTGGCGGCCGTGATTATGACGATAACTCTGGTGGCGGTCGGGGCGTGCCGGCTGCCGGCGTGGCGGGCGTCGTGGCTGGATCCAAACGTGGTGCTTAAAGCCGACTAGCGTCGTCCACGCTAACCAGGCAGCGTATCGAAGCGCCTCCACCCGTGTGATCCAATCGCCAATCTGGCTCCAAATCGCGAAAGTCAGGCTCACCAGCTCCACGTTCTTGATTTCACACGACCGAACTCTCGATCCGAGTAATGCGAACCGGGAAGGCGCGCGGTTTCCGATCCTCACGTGAGTCGCTTGGTTAGACAACTCCAACGGGTGCCGATAAGCATCACCTTCACGGCGTGCTGATGACGCTCGTAAAACCCGAAGCCGGGATCCTCCCGGCGGCGAAGCGTGCCTCGATCTGATAAGTACGCTGCGTCGCAGCGCCGTGATCGCGATTGCCCAGTGGTCGTGGAGCGGGGCGGCAGCCTCCGACGCCGGGGCAGCGTCGGTTCCCAGCAGCCGCGCCCCGCTCGCACAGCCTTCGACGTCGGGATCTGACCGACCCATGCTCCCACTTCCATCGACGGTTCCAGCAAGGGTTTTCCGAAGGATTTCCTAGGGTTCCGTCAGCGACTGGACCAGCCCGCGCATGAAACTCGGCGAACCCGGCGCACATCAAATCATGCGACGCGGCGGATGCCCTCCGATAAGCCCGACTCAATTTAGGCGCTGGAACGCGCACAGCCGAGCTTGCCGCTGGACTTCGGCCAACCCGAGTGCGCGGTGCACTCGTTGATGATGCACGGTCAGTGCAGCTACGGCGCGTCTCAGCAGGCACGGCCTCCGTCAGACATTCGCCACCAGACGCTATACTCACGCCCACGGTAATAGGAACGTGTAGCCAACACACGCGAGGGACTGATGACAAATGCCAGGAACACGGTCGTCTGCTCGGCGGCGAAGAACGTGGTACGGCGACTGGAGAGGGCGCTCCTCCTCATGACGGTGTTGCTCATGATGAATGCCGCAGCCGGAAGCGCGGGGACGACCGGTGTGCCAGCCGTGACCGGCAGCTGTGCGCCCAAGGACGAGAGAAGCGATCGACTCATCGCGAACTTCCAGGCCTTTGTCGGGAAGACAGATCTGGGCGGTACGGTGGAAAAGACTACGATGGGACTGGCCACTGTCACTCCCTCGCAGGTCGCGCTGGTGACGGACAAGGCGATCTGCACCAAGGCGGCAGCGGCCTTCGACGTCACCCAACTCGAAAAGCGCTCGAATTACACGCTATATGTCGTGAGCCTGGGACGGTCTTACGGGGTGGAGGACACCAGGATGCTGCAAGCCGGTTTTGAAACCGCGGATGTATACGACAGTAACTGGAAGTACATCGGCGTCAGACAAATTCGCTGACCTTGATGGAGCGGTTACTCACGTGAGCCTGCAGTGCGTGCAAGACTGCGTGAAGGCCGCGTCGCCGATCGGAATTTTGACGAAGGACGGTGAGGAACGCGCGCCCGCGCGAGGATAGAGGCCCAGCGTGACGCAGAAGGTGCCTCCGCGCTGGGTGGCGCGACGCGGCATCGGTACCTGCAGTCGGCCGATGGACCGGGCGATGGATCGGAGTGACTGCGCTCGTCTAACACAGCGGCGGGCGCATGATCGAACAGCCTCTCAAAACAGACCACGACGCCGGGCCACTGGCAGCTATGCCCAGGGTCTTCCTCGCGTCGCGGGCACTGGCGTCGCAGTGCTGAAGCGATAGCCGACAAAGCAGCCTTCGGTCCTAAGCACAAGGGTGTAGACTCTGTCCGTGGCGGATGAGCTGGGATCGGTGCCGAACTGCCCTGATTGCGGCCGTCGGCTGATCTACACCGTCACCTATCCGGCCGATCACATGTTCGCGGGGGTCAGTGCCGAGGATAAGCGTCTCCGGCAGGTCCACACGTATCGGTGCACCGAGCACGGCCTCTTCCACCAGCACGCGGATGGACGGCTGACGCGGCCCCGAGAATCAGTCCGCCATCGCAGTGATGGCGAAGCGTGAACCGTCGATGCCTTCGGCGGTAAAGGGGTGTTGCAGCTGTCGTAGATGGTCGCCGTCCAATCTCTCCCCGTCCAGTGCTGGGGGCCGTCGCATCGATGACCCCCGGAATCGCCTCGGCGCAATAGCCGGCTCGGCAAGACGCATGATGGACGCGTTGGATGGATCTCAATTCCGCCTGGCGCAACCAATGGTTCGCGTCCACCGGTGATGATGGGCGGAGTGTCCTCGTCGAGATCAGGCTCGTCCCCACCCAATAGCCTGGTCGACGCTTCAGGTTCATCACCGCCACCACCCGGACAACATCTGGCGTCAGCGTGTAGAGGATGGCATAAGGAAGCGCGAACTCAGCGAGTTCTTGCTCCGCGAGCGAGTTGAAAAAAATATCACTTCAGGCGCGCGGGCTGCTCTTCGGCGTGACGCCGTTCGATGCGGCGGCGTTCGCCCAAGGGCCCTTCCTCCTCCTCGTCGTAGGTGTGCTGGCCTGCACAGTACCCGCACTGCGGGCCGCGTCGATTGATCCGGCCGTCGCGCTGCGCGACGAATGATGCCGAAGGCAGCCTGCGAGCGCGTCCTCGAGCGCCGACGCAAAGATCTTCCTGATCCTCTCGTTGGTCGACTGGCCACGGCGCCGTGGCAGGCCTTCGACGAGCCGATCGACGTCATGGACGTCGAGCCGCGCGTTCAGCCGCGTACGGCACGGGTATCTCGGCGAGATCGGCCAGTCCACCGTGGCCACCACAATCCTCGTTCGCTTTCCCGTGTGCCCGTGGTCATACATGGAGCGTAGTACGATCCGATCGCTGATGAGGATTTCCGACCATTCTGACGCTCAACACGGGCCTTTACCCAGCCAGAGGCAGCCCCAGCCATGAATCTCGGCGTTCTCGCGTCGCATGAGGGCACGACGCTTCAAAGCCTGTTGGATGCTTGTTCCGACGGGCGCATTCAGGGGCGCGTGGCGATCGTGGTCAGCAACAATGGCGACTCTGGCGCGTTGAGGCGGGCTCGCCAAGCCGGTGTTCACGCCGTTCATCTGTCTTCGAGGACGCACGAGAATCCGGCCGCGCTGGACGCGGCGATTCGCAGCGCTCTGGTGGCGGCAGACGTCGACGTCGTGTTCCTGGCGGGGTATATGAAGAAACTGGGGCCGCGCGTACTCAGGGCGTTCAACGGCCGAATCCTCAACACGCACCCTGCCCTCTTGCCACGATTCGGCGGGCCTGGGATGTATGGGGATCGAGTCTTCGAAGCCGTGTTGGAGGCCGGCGAGAAGGAATCGGGTATTTCGATTCATCTGGTCGATGCGGACTACGACACCGGCGCCATCGTGCGCCAGTGTCGGGTGCCGGTGTTTCGGAACGATGCTGTCGATGATCTGAAGGCCCGAGTACGGGCACGCGAGAAGGACTTCGTGGTGGAGACGCTTGGGCAAATTGCGACCGGCGAAATCCGTCTCGTCGCCAGCGCTGGCTGACCACACGCTAAGAGCCCTCGCGCCTCACCCGCGGGCGCCTTCTCCCGAGCTGGCAGGTGCGGGTCGCTACTTTCACCGCGGACTGTTGAGCGCCCGGGTGATCCGTGCGCCAGGCGCGGAGACGCCGCGACCGATCCTCACCTGTTGACGCTGGCTTCGGGCATCCCCGACCACTCCTCGGGCAGGATGCCGACGCTGAGCCGCGCCCGTCGGTGTCTAATAGAAGTCGGAGACCGGAAGGCTTATGTGGCGAATGTCCTGCGTGATGGTTCTCTGTGGGCTGATGGTCAGTTCCGGCAAGGCTGCCACGACGACAGTCGTTCGTGCGTGGTTTCCGGTCGAGCCCGGGAACCGCTGGGTCTATCAGCACGAACTGCGTGACGGAGGCCAACGCGGGATGGCCGACCCAGCGATCGAGCGCTGGAAGACCGAGGAGACGATTGACTCCGTCCACGAGGAGCGGGAGGGGACGCTCGTGACGAAGAGCGTTCGCGCCTACGACCACGAGATGCTCAACGGCTGGCTGCAGGAAAACGACTCGGTCGCGAAACTCATTCCCATTGAGCGTGTGCTCATTCGTCGAAACTGCATTTATTCTGGCGAAGATCGGAACAATCCGCCGACGCTGTGCTTTCCCATGACTCTTGGCGGACAGTGGGGCCGGACGCGGGAGACCGATCCTTCGGACAATGACGTCTGGCAGGTGCAGGCGCTCAATGGCGATCCCTTCGGTGTCGCGAACGGTCAGACCTACCATGCGTCGGCACACGAAGGCGCCGGCTACTACGGTGATCTCTGGTATGCGAAAGGCGTCGGCGTCGTGCAGTCGGTCGGCGTGCATCACGGGACATATTGGGAAGACCGAGTTCAGCTGCTGTCGACCACCTTCGCGGGGAAGACCACCGCGTACGCCTTGGTGCCAGCGAAGACGACGCCGCTCAGCGATTTTGACTGCAACGGCGTCGGTTGGCATCACTTCGTGCGCCGTGATGGGTCCGCCTTGGAGAACTGGGAGGACTGCATCGTCACAGTCAGGCGGGCTTCCAAGTCACATCCCGCGCAAGCGCCGGCGACGATATCGCGTTAGTTGAGCAGACCGATGTGGAGCGCAAGTCGAGGGTGACCTCCCCCGCATCCACCGTCAGTGCGCTCCCGCACCTGCGCGTTCGTGACGAAGCAGTCCCTGATCTGCCCTGCCGCGAAAGTCCAGCTCCAGAGGGATTTCTTCGCCGACGTGATAGGTCGCCTTGACGGCCCGGGAGGCGCACACGACTGACGCCGCGAGAGGCGACGATGGCGGCATCGATTGGGAACCCGCAGGCGCCAACTCGCTGGCAATGAGATGGCGGCCGCTGGCATCCAGACTCACGGCAACGCGCGGCGTGTCCAGGCTCTGGCGACTCGTGTCTGGTCCTACCCGCATGGGAGGGTTCCGATACTGCACGACGGTCGCGCCCGCGCATCGAAGGGATTGCTGAGATTCACCGACAGCCGCGCGTCATTATGAATGCGGCTTATCTCATACTCGACAGAGAGAAACGGACGAGCATATCGGTGTCGGCGAGCGCTGCATGGCCGCCGCAAAGCGCGGGACGTCGTGATCCGGATCCGAGACCTCGGCGTCCTCCGGATTGCGCGCGAAACCATACGGCAATTCAAGCCACCACGTCTGGCCGTCTACGCGAACCTCGAACCAGGCTTCGTCCAGTGCATTACGCGACCGGGAAATATGCTGACGAGCGACCATGTTGTCCAACCGCCGTTTCCAACGCCCACCCAATGGTGCGCTGACGGTGGCGGGCTAAGCGCCTTGCCGTCGCCGGTCAGGAGTGTGACCGAGACGGCGTCCGCGTTGGCGATCGCGCCGGGCATCGGCACGCCGTCGCGCGCACTCCATTGCACGTTGAGCCGTAGATGGGAAGGCTCGTCGTCCGGGCCGCCCTTATGCCCGCCGGACCTTACGAGGAACGCCAGGGTCCGAGCGAGGTCCCGGGAAGCGTCACCGACGGGTACTGGATGCGTTGCCAGATAGACGTCGGCGGCGGCGCCTGCGCGGCACCTGCCATAACGGTCAAGGCGCAGGTCCAAGCGGTGACGGTCGCGACTCGCACGAAGGACGGCGGCACGATCGGCGGGTCATGTTCCCGATCCAGCTGGCCCGAGTTCGATGCACCTTCGCTCATTACCCGCTCCGTGTTCGTTGTCGGCCTGACGTCCTACCTTAGCTTACGGCGCGGCGAGCCTCACTTGGGGCCAATTCCAGATTACAGAAGAAACACGCCTGTTCGGACGTCTAATGGCCGAGTGGGACCACCCGGCAGCGACGTCGGCCCCGAAACTCTCGAGGCATGCCGGCGCGGCGATCGCGAGGCTCTTCGTGCGCTGTACGAGGCGTACAAGGACCGCGTCTATTCGATCGCGTACTACTCTCTCCGCGGCGATCACGCCGGGGCCGCCGACGTGACGCAGCAGGTGTTTCTGAAATTAATGAGCGGGCTCGGCAACTATCACGGCGGCGCGGCGTTCTCGACCTGGTTGTATCGGACCGTGATCAATGCGTGTATCGACAGCCGGCGGCGAGTGTCGCGCCTGACGGCGGTCGCGCCTGAGACACTTCAGGCGATCGTCGATCCGCGGCCGTCAGGCGACGACAAGATGGCGGCCGAGGAGCGTGCACGCTCCGTCCAGGACGCGGTCGCCGCCTTGCCCGCCAAACTGCGCGCGGCGGTTCTGCTCCGGTACGTCAGCGATCTGGCTTACCCGGAGATCGCGGCGACGCTGAACTGTTCGATCGGCACTGTGTCGTCGCGCCTGCATCGCGCGCATCGTCTGCTGGCGGAGCGTCTGGCGCTGCTGCGCATGTCCACCTCTCGCGGAGAGAGCCGATGATCGGCCACCATCCGTCGCGATGGATTCCGGCGTACTGCGACGGTCAACTGCCGCCGAAGAAGGCGCGGACCATCGCGGCACATCTCGAACGGTGTGAGCGGTGCCGACGCGAGTGTGACGAGGTTCGCCTGGCCGCGGTGTTGCTCCGCGAGATCCCCGTCGTGCCGGCGCCAGACAATCTGTGGGCCGACATCGAGCGCCACCTCGGAACGGATGAGACGTCATCGTCATCGCGATGGTCGTTTCGATGGCAGCTTGCCGCCGCGGGGGCAGTGCTCGTGTTGCTGATCGGCGGCCTCGCCTACCGCCAAGCACAGCGCGTCCGTGGTGCCTCGTGGGAAGTGACGATGGTGGACAACGGCGCGAGTCGGACGGCGCGGCAACCCGAGGGGGCCTGGATCCAGACATCGGCATCGACGCGCGCACAGGTGAAGGTTGGCAGCATCGGCGCGGTGGACGTCGAGCCGCAAACGCGACTCCGGCTCGGATCCATTGACCCGACCCAGTATCGTCTCGCGCTCGACCGCGGGAGCATCAGCGCCCGTGTCACCGCGCCGCCGCGGCTCTTTGTCGTCGACACACCGTCAAGTACTCTTGTTGATCTCGGTTGCGCGTATCACGTGCAAGTCGACGAACAGGGGACCGGGCAGCTCACGGTCACTGAGGGCTGGACCTCGCTCGAATGGCATGGGCGCGAGTCGCTGGTGCCCGCCGGAGCGTCGTGCCCGATCCGCCGCGGCGTCGGCCCCGGGGTTCCGGCGTTTGACGATGCCTCGCCGGCGCTGAGGGCCGCGTTGGCGGCCATCGATACGGGCAACGAGAGCATGCTCAACGTCGCGCTGTCTGAGGCCCGCATCCGCGATACGCTGTCGCTCTGGCACGTGCTGACGCGGACGCAGGCGGCGGATCGCCAACGCGTCTTCGATCGGCTGCAGGCGCTGGTACCGATGCCCGATGGCGTGACGCGCGACCAGGTCCTTCGCCTGGATCCCGATGCCCTGCGCAAGTGGCGCGAAGAGATGGCGTGGCACTGGTGACTTGCAAAAGAGGAGCCTTATGTCGCTGACCCGTATGACGTCGCTCATCAGCAGACCGTTGATCCACCTGAGCGCGCTCGCGTTCGTTGCGAGCGCGGCGATCGCCTACGCGGACACGTTCCGGCTCGAAGTGGGCCCACCGGTTGCGGCGGGCGCGCAATACAAGACCAAGGGCGCGCTGTTTGCCGCTCGGCCGCGCGGCTGCACCGATCTGTCGGCCATGCAGATGACAGGCACCGCCGAGGGGCTCGTCGCAGGTGCGCATCAGTCGGTCCCGCTGAAGCTGGTCGACCTTGCCGACGGCGTGCGCGTCGTGACGTATCAATGGACCACGGACGGCACTTGGGTGGTTGTGCTCAATGCCACCTGCAGCACCCCTCGCGAGACGGCTGCCGTGATCGTGCGCGTGCCGGGTTTCGGCATATTCAGCCGTGACGGCATGCAAATCCTGGATCACACCGCGACACCGAACGAGATCGACGCGGCCCTCACGGCGTTCGTCAGGGCCCAGGCCGCCAGATCACCGCGAAGCTGATCCGCCCCGGGGAAGAGCGCGCGTGCCTCGTGCGTCTAAGCATCGGAGGCGCGACATGATTCGACGTCGCACACATCATCTGCTTGTCGGCACCTTGGTAGCCCTCGCGGTCGTCACGTGGTTCCGCGCGGCGCCCTTCGCGAGCGGCCCCATCGGTGTCTATGCGTTGATTGACAAGGTCGTGTTCGAACCCAACGAGACAGCGCCCGACCGAGTGCAGATCTGGGGCGTGTTCGTGATCGCCGACAGGCCGCAGGGCACACCGGTCTCTCCCGGGAAACGCGGGTATCTCTATTTTCAGCTGCCGGGCGAGGGCGTGTGGCGCGACGGCGTGCCGCGGAGCGAGGTCACACGTCGTGAATGGAACGACCTGAAGGCCGTCGGAGGCACGGGACAAATGGTCGGCTTCGGCAGCAGTTGGGTTGGGACCGGCAACGGCGCACCGGCCGAACCGTATCGCGTGCGCCCCGCATCCGAGTCGCCGGCAGCGCCGAGTCCGTACGTGCTGAACGCCGGAGTCGTGAAACTGTCTGCCAGCGGCTCGTATGCGGAGATCCTGACTCAACTGCGCGCTGCGCGCGACAGGTAGCGGTCATGGCCGGTACATCGGCACCGATCGCGGCAGTGGCGCGCACGTCGTTCGCCGAAGCGATGCTCGTCTCGTTGCCGCTGATCGTCGGCGCCGTGGTCGTGACCCGCCCCTCGGTTCTGCTCATCGCGTTCGCGACGTGGTGGGTGGCCAATACCAGCGCGCACAACTTCATCCACCGGCCGTTCTTTGCGCACGTCGCTGCAAATTATGCGTATTCGCTGTTGCTGACGCTGGTGATCGGCGTACCGCAGACGATCTGGCGCGACCGTCATCTCGCGCATCACGCACACCGGTGTTGGACGCTGCACATGACCACCTCATTGGTCGTCGAAACGCTAGCCTTGGGATGCGTCTGGATGATTCTGTCCGCGACGGCCCCGGGATTTCTGGTCACTGTATACGCACCGGGACTTGCGCTGGGTCTCATCCTGTGCGCCATTCAGGGACATTACGAACACGCGTACGGCGTCACGAGCCATTACGGTCGCCTTTACAACCTGCTCTGCTTCAACGACGGCTATCACGTCGAGCACCACGCTTACCCGGGTCTTCATTGGCGTACGCTGCCGTCACGAGTGGCCGGTCAGCGGGTCAGCCGGTGGCCGGCGCTGCTCCGCTGGCTGGAGGTTCCGTGGCTCGATGCGCTCGAACGACTGGTGCTCCACTCATCGTTCCTGCAGCGCGGTGTACTCCATGTCCATCGTCGCGCGTTCGCGCGTCTGCTCCCCGCCATAGGCCCGGTGTCGCACGTCGCGATCGTCGGCGGCGGGCTGTTCCCTCGAACCGCACTGATCCTTCGCGACCTTCTGCCCTCAGCGAGGATCGTCATTATCGATGCGAGTGCCGACAACCTGCGCCGCGCGCAGGCGTGGATATCGAACGACGTCCCCCTCGTGTGCCGGACCTCGCTGGAGTGCCGAACCTATCCCGACGCCCGCGACCTGTCGGACCGTCCTTACGACTTGCTCGTCTTCCCGCTGGCGTTTCGCGGCCATCGTGAGGCCATCTATCAGCACGCCCGCGCCACAACGATCGTGCACGACTGGCTGTGGCGGCCGCGCGGGCGAACGGCGGTCGTGTCGCTGCTGCTGTTGAAACGCGTGAATGTCGTCACACCCGCGCGCTGAGCGCCGGATGAGAGGCTTCGCGCTGTTCATCGTGTTGGTGGCGGCGAAGCTCGCCGCGATGGGGCACGGCCTCCCGGCCTGGTCGCCGTGGAGCACTGTCGCGTTCACGTGGCAGGAGGCACTGATCGGCCTCGGTGTCGCCGCCCTCGAGGGTCTCGGCGCGAGTGATGGCCTCCCGCCGTTGCCGCGGCGAATGCGCGTGCGGATGACGCATGTCGTGACCGTCGTGTACTGGATTATTGTCGGGTGGGCGGCGATCAACATTCCGGTCGGCCGCGTGCTCGGCACACCCCTCACGCTGCCGATGCTGCAAGCCACAGGGGGCGCTCTCGCCGATTCGCTACGGCTGCACATGACGCCTGCGAACCTCCTGCTGATGACGGGGACAATCGCGAGCGCCGCCTCGTTGCCGCGAGCACTCTCGCGGCTGCGGCAGACGCCCCGGCGCTTGATCCTCGGCGCAGCGCTCACCCTCAGCGCACTCGGGCCATGGTCGATGCGCCACGCCGACGCCAACGGCATCGACCGAAGCGGCGTCATGGCGTTTGCCGACAGCCTCCGGCCTCATGTCACCGCCGACAGCGACCGGCGCGACTGGCGGCACTCGCCGTTCCCACCCGCCCCATCCTCGGCGGCCGACGACCTCACCGCGTTCCACGGCGCGGCGCGTGGTCGCAACGTCGTTATCGTCAGCCTGGAATCGACGGCCGCACAGTATCTGCCCATGTACGGCGGCGGTGACAACATCACGCCGACGCTGGCCGCGTTGTCCAGCGGCGGGGTCGTGTTTGAGCACGCCTACGCGGCGTACCCCGAGAGTATCAAGGGACTGTTTTCGACCCTGTGTTCGACGTTTCCGGCCTTCGACGTCAACGTGCGGGTCTTGAGCAGGACACCCTGCGATGCGGTCCCATCAGTCCTGCACCGTCAGGGTTACCGAACCGCGCTGTTTCACTCGGGACGCTTCGACTACCTTGGGATGTCCGACGTGATTCGCGCCCGGGGTTTCGACACGCTCGAGGACGCTGGCGACATCGGTGGCCATCATCAATCGAGCTTCGGCGTCGACGAGCCGGCGAGCGTCGACCGCATGCTGCAATGGGTCGACCGCGTGCCGCGGGGACAGCCATTTCTGCTGATGTATCTGCCGATTGCCGGCCATCATCCCTACGAAGCATCGTCGCCTTGGAGCTTCGGCGATCGCGACGATTTCAGCCGGTACCGTAACGCCATCCACGAGGGCGATGCCGCCCTGAAGACGCTCGTCGACGGCTTTCACGCGCGCGGACTCGACAACAGGACAGTCTGGATCGTCTTTGGTGATCACGGTGAAGCGTTCGGTCAGCATCCCGGTAACTACGGACACACGTTCTTCGTCTACGAGGAGAACGTTCACGTGCCGCTCATGATCGCCGCGCCGGGGCTGCTGGATGCAGAGCGGCGGGTCTCGCACGTCGTGAGCCTGGTGGACATGGCACCGACGATGCTCGATCTGCTCGGGATCGTGTCGCCCGCGACGTACCAGGGTCACTCGGCACTGGATGGGCAGCCGCGAATGGCACTCTTCTTCACGGACTATTCTCTGCCGCTGGCGGGACTCGTGGACGGCCGCTGGAAGGCGATCGAGGATGTCTCGACCGGACGCGTGCAACTCTTCGACCTCGCACACGATGCCGTCGAAGCCCGCGATGTGTCGACAGAGCACGCCGGTCGCGCGCGCGCATACGCAGCGACGCTGCAGACCTGGGCCGCCGCGCAGAAGAACTATATTCTGACTGGCCGCCGGTGAGGCCGAATTGGCCTCTTTCAACTGGCGGCCGATGGCCGCCTTTCAGCTCTCCGCCGAGGGACCCAAGGCCGGCTGACGGGCATCGCGCGAGCCGTTTGAAAGGAGGGGGTGAGCTAGTGTCAGGATGCCTTGCTGGTGTGGCGATCGTTGCGAATAGTCAAGGAGGCCGTCCGGTGGCTCGCACGTTCCTGACCGCGAGCGTGTTCGCCCTGGCGGCGTTGGGTGCCTGTCATCGCAATGCTGGCGGTCTGCTCGTCACGACGAAACCCCTCGACGTTGGCATTGCGCCGCACCCCCTGTGCATTGCTGTCACGACGGCTGAACCCCTGCGAGTGACCTATTGGGATCCGGGTGCGGACTGTTCCACGCGCTGGAGTAGCGTCGGTACGGCAGTCATCGTCGATGCTGCGAACGCCAGCAGCGCCGAGCGGACCGTGCGAGTGCGCATCGCGCTTCACGTGGGCATGGCCGACGTGAGCTTGCGCGTCACCCCACGCGACATCCGCAGTCTCCAGACTGGAGCCGTGCAGCCGGCGCGGCTACAGACGTCGATTCCGTCGGCCTCGGTTTTGGACCGCATGGGAGCGATGTAGACGCCGGCCGATCCAGCCTTTCCACGCGCGCGGCCGTGTCATCCGCACTGGATCTCGTTTGTCGGGAGGCCGCGCTGTCAGGTGCCCGAGCTACCGATGACTGCGGCCGGTCCGCTCCAGGGCGGTCGCGTAGCAGATGCCGATCCGCCTCCGACCGGCATTGACGTCGGCTGCGCGTCGGTGAAGACTATCCGATTGAGGTGATCGAGAATTCCCGTATCGAGATGAGGCCGCAATGGTGATGAAGCCCTTGTCCTTGATACCGTGCTGCTCCGCCGTCGCCGGATCATGCACGCGCAGCTCCCGCACCGAGCATTCCCAGTTGAATATCAATTCGCCGCGATGCCAGTGCATCCGCAGATTCGTCGAGTCCGTCCTGCCGACCACCCGGAACGCGAATGGCGCGCGGCAGGTGAATGGTGCCACACCCGCGGACATGACTTAGTTCATCGCCGAGCCTGCGATGTCGATGCCGTCAATCGGCGATAACGTCGTACGTGAGATCGATCGTCTCGATCCAGAATAGCGTCGGAGACTTCACCGTGCGCAAACCTTTTGTCGTGATCTCAGGGTTGCCTGGCAGTGGAAAGACGACCCTGGGTCGCCGATTGGTGCCCGCCCTCAACCTGCCCCTCGTCGACAAGGACGACATCTTGGATCGGTTGTTTGAATCGAAGGGAGTCGGGGAGGCCGCGTGGCGGCGCACCTTGAGTCGGGAGAGCGACGTCATCCTTCAACACGAAGCGAAGAACTCCAATGGGGCCATCTTGGCGTCATTCTGGCGTTTGCCGGGGATGCCATCAGACTCCGGGACACCCACTGACTGGCTCGACGCTCCCTCGCACCACGTGGTCAACGTCCACTGCGTCTGCGACTTGGAAGTCGCGGCGAGCCGTTTCCTTCACAGGCGGCGCCATCCCGGACACCTCGACGGCGAATCGTCTTCCGCAGAAGTATTAGTCAGTCTCCGAATGCTTAGTCAACTGCCGCCGCTCGACATCGGCCAGAGAATCGACGTCGACACGTCCCATGAACCGGACCTCACAGATATCGTGCGCGCGATCCGCCGCGCAGTCGAACTTGTTACCTGACCAGCCAGCATGTCGCATCATTCGTGCAAGGCCGCTCGGCTCCGTTCATCACGGGCTAGTGGCGACCGCCCTCGTGCGAGCAATCAATGCCAGTGCGGCGTTTATCGTTCCCGATGACATGAGTTGACCTGTCCGGACGATGGGCATAGCCTCACTATCCGGATGGTTCAATTGAGGCAGATGAAACGATCGCTGGTCATGGGTGTCGCATCGTCAACCGTATCCCGCGGCGAGCGACACGCTCGCCCTGCGCGGCTTCAATCGTCAGAAGATACTCGCCGCTCGCGAGCCGCTCGACCGGAATTTCGATAAGGTAGTCCGCCGCGTGGTTGATGAATCCATCGGCGGCCAGCTCGGTGACCTTGTCAAACACGACGTGATCGGCGGTGTCGGTAATACGCGCCATAACTGTCGTCGCACGTGCGGCTCCTTTGGCATCCTCATAGACGCGTAGAAATGCCGTCGCTCGATCCGTCTGAGCAATCTCTCGTCGTGCGGTTGGAATGACGGGCGCGATGTCACTGAACGCGTCAGCCGGCGCAGAGCCTACTGCAGGCGATACCGCGAGAACGATCCCGGAGAGCGAGAGCGGCTGCCTCGCGAAGTCAGGCACGTCCACGTAGGTGTAGACGCTGGCGCGCTGATCCCGGCCCGCGTCGAGCGCTACCCGGATCTCGTATCGGCCTGGTGCGAGGACGAGACGCGACAGGACCTCGTAGGTCGTGTGTCCGCCAGCCGACGAGCGGGACGCAACGGCAATCGTCTGTTCTTCGCTCGCCACGGATCGTCCGTTGCGATCGAACGCAGCCGCGGTCACCTTAACCGGCGGACTCTGGCCGATCGAGGCCTTCTGCTGCACGTTCAAGACGATCGCCACCGCCGACTCCGCCTTCCCCGGCAACGCGAACGGGGCCACGTTCACGCGAAGCGGCACATCGGTGCGCGGCAGGACCCCGTCCAGACCGGCCGCCGCGGCGGGCGACACCACGGTCGGCTTCGAACCGGCGGCGTGCCTCTCGCCGGCGTAGTAGCCCGCCCGCGTCTGAACACTGACAGCCGGCCGGTTCACTTTCACCTCTATCTTGTGGAACCGGCCATTCGGTGTGGGATCCGCGGCGGGGAAGCCGAGCAGGTAGGACGAGTGGCTCTCGGCGAAGACCTCCGGAACGTGCGCGTCCGGCGCGTTGGTGTTGAGGACGGCGCGGCCGCCCGTCAACTCGGCAAGCACCGTCAGACCGTCCCGCCGCTCGAGTTGTCCTGAACGGCTTCCCCCCATTGGGCTGTTCGACCCGGTCTCGAGGCCGACGGGGTCCAGGACGTGAACCGTCATGTTCGCGAGCGACGTGGCCCGGAGCATCTTTTCGCGCGCGTCCCTGAGCTGCCCAGAGCAGTAACCCGGGCGGTCCGCGGGGGCGCCGACGATGGGCATCGATGGATCTTTCCGTCGCCTGTTTTCAGGATCCTGAAGAGACGCGGGGCCGTCCAGGGCTTCGGAGCTGCGAAAATAGCTGCCAATGAACAGCACGGATTTGCGCCGTCCCGGGACGTCGCGCACCGCGTCGGCGAGACGACCGATCGCCTCGAGCTCGCAGACCCGGCAGAGACAGTCGCCGCTTTCATACGCCTCCGGGTCCTTGAGCATCACGCCATTGTGATTGCGAGGATCCGCCAGGATGCCTTGCGGCTCGACCAGCGCGAGCGCGAACGGTCGATTGATGGCCGCCAGAAGCCGGGCGCGGTCGGACGTGAAATTCTGTGGGATCCCGCCGTTCGAGAATGCACTGGTGAAGACCACGGCGGCCAAATCGCCAGGTCCCAGTTCATCCACCGCAGCCGTGGCGATCTTTTGCGCCAAGGCCTGATCCTGGAACCTGATCGACCAGTCGAACATGATCACGACCAGCCGGCCCTCGGGCTTCACGTCGTTGGTCGTGACGTCCGGCGGAACGTCGCGAACCCACGAAGCGACGCCATCCACGCGCGGTGGCTGCTCTTCGATGTCAATCGGATTGAACACGGTCACCGGCCGCGGTTTCCCGTCCTCGAGTACTGTGAAATCGTCAGCCGTCAGGCCGCGCACGGGACGGCGCTTATCGTCCAGGACCGAAACGTCCACTTGAACGACGTCGACGCCCAGCCTGAAGGTGGGCTGGGTACCAAAGGACTGCGCCTGCTCAACCTGGGACAGCACGAGGGTCCCGAAGGCAGCAATCGCTCCCAGAAACCAGGCGAGCCGTCGCATGATGTTCCTCCAAGGCACCGATCGAACGGCTTTCGCCAGCCGCTGCGGCGACGGCTGACCCACAACCAGCAGCGAGAGCACCTGTGGGACCTCGTCGCGACGCAACATCTTATGCTCCGTCCTTTAAATATTTCACTCTGCCTGCAGCACCACCCTTAATGTCAAGTCAACCGAACAAACGAAGGACTCGGCGCGCTCTTAGGCCGTCGACTGGGAGTGAGCGACCGCTCCCCCGATGGGAAAGCCGGGCAGGTGGAGACGCGTCATAGCCCATATTCTCAGCAATGCGGCCAATAAGACAGGAACCCGACACCGGCGCGCTGTCTGTGACCGGAGAAGCTCGCCGCCGAACGGGAGCTGTTCGCACACGACGCGCTGACCGGCACGTTCGACGCGACTGCCCGCGCCAACATCATGGTGAGCGGTCCGGTGTCGAACCCGGCGATCGCGGTGGACACGCCGACGGCGGGCCAGACGGTGACCTCAGCCTTCGAGGTGGGCGGCTGGCTGCTCGACGCCGGAGCGCTCACCGGCACCGGGGTCGACGACGTCAAGATCTACGTGCAGGTTCATTGGCCTCGGCCTGCCGCGCGTCGACGTCGGCGCGATCTACGGTGCGCGGTTCAACCGCGTCGGGTTCCATTTCACCATCACCGGCCTGTCACCGAGCGTTGGCGACACGCTGTGGGTCATCGGGCACGACACGCTCACCAACGCCGACACCATCAGTATGTCGGTGCCGTTCAACGGGCCATCGAGCAAATGTCGGCGCCCGGCACCGGCGTCGACACCATCGTGCTCTACGCGTTCCACAATCCTGGCAGCGGCGAGCCGGCGGTGTTCCTCGGCTACGCCGACTACGGGCATATCTCGCGTCCGGACGTCGGAGACTTCTATGCGGTGCGCTATACGCCGAGCGGCTACGTCTTCACCGTCGACCGCGCGCGATTGGGCTGGGGACCGGCGAGTACAACATCGTCCCCATCGCGCACAGCACCGTCACGGGGACCTATAACAACCTGGCGACTGAGCGCGTGATCCTGCAGTGAGTCTGCGCGGGTCGCGCGACCGCGTGTCCGGCGACTCCCTGACCGTGAGCCGCGGCGCGCTCGGGCTGGCGCCAGGCGTCTACAGGATGGGCGTCGAGTCGCACTGTTCGGTTAGCGGCACGTTCAACACCACCGCCGTGGTCCGCGTCACGCTGCAGTAGCACGCATCTAGTGCTTCTCGTGAGAGACCGTACGTATTACTTGCGGTATATACTGCGCCCTTCGGGAGTCTCCCCAGCCTCGGAGGTGTCATGCAGTCGGTGCGCTGCGCAGCAGCCCTCGTTCTTCTCTCCTTGTTCTTCGGCTTCTCTGCGTCCGCGTCGGCGCAGACGCACACGCTTACTGTCCACACGAATGGCGGCACCGTGAGAGTCGTCTCCGGCGCGGTTGGCGCGTGCCATTTTCTCAGCGTCGATTGCCTCTTCTACGTCAATACGGGTGCGACCGTCCGCCTCGCAGCGCCCCCCGGCCGGTTTTCCGCGGGAACGGGCCCGGCGGCCGCGTGTGCGTTGAGCACGTGCAGCTTCGTGATGACGGCGGACGCCGCCGTCACCGCGACGTTCACGGCTGGCGACGGCCCGACGGCGGCGCTGACCACGACCCGATCCGGTGACGGCGGCGGCACCATCGCGGCCGACGGCGCCCGGTGCACGTCCAACGTCTGCACGGTGAGCTATCTGCAGGGATCGTCGGTCGAACTCCTCGCCGACGCCGGCGCCTCCGCGCGATTCACCGGCTATTCGGCCGGCACTGGCGATGCCTCGGTTTGCAGCGGCGCGGCCACCTGCAGTTTCACGCTGAACGGCGACGCCTCCGTGACAGGGACCTTCCTGGCGCTCACGTCATTCACCGTGACGCCCTTGAGCGCCGTTGGCGTGCCCGGTGGTCCGGCACAGATGTTCACCGCAACCGGCACGTACTCCGGTGGCGTGACCGGCACTATTGCGTCGGCGTCAGGCCGGGGTGCGTGGGCGACGGCGCCGGCGCTGCCGTTCCGGAGCGACGGACTCGCCGCCGCGGCTGTGGGCGGGAGGGTCTACGCGTTCGGCGGCAACGTCAACACCGTCCAATCAACCAGCACGAATATGCTGGCCGCGTTCGATCCGGGCACCCAGGCGTGGACGAACCTGGCACCGATGCTCGTCAGTCGCCAAAGGCTGGGCGCGGCGACGGCCGGCGGGCTGTTGTATGCCATTGGCGGCGCTGAGACCCCGTCAGTGGGAGTGCTCTCCCAGCTTGCGTCGATGGAACGCTACGATCCCGGCACCAACGCCTGGACGATGCGCGCCTCGATGTCGGCACCTCGCTGGGGGCTCGTCGCAGGCACCGTGAACGGCATCATCTACGCGGCCGGCGGCGTCGGCAGTGGCGGTCCGCCCGTCGGTACGCTGGAAGCGTACGATCCGGCATCCGACACGTGGACACAGAAGGCGCCGATGCCAACGCCGCGATCGTTCGTCACTGGCGGCGTCGTCGACGGCATGTTCTACGTCGTCGGCGGCAGCGACGGCACGGCGCCGGTGCTGACCGTCGAGGCCTACAATCCCGCGACGAACACCTGGGTGACGCGGGCGCCGCTGCCCCTACTGATCCCCGGCGCCTCGGCGGCCGCCGCCGACGGCGTGCTCTACGTATTCGCCGGAGGGTTTTACGGTGAGTCAGCCGTCTACGCCTACGATCCGGTCGCTGACGCCTGGACCGCGAAAGGCCCGATGGGCTTCCCTCGCTCGTCCGTTGGTGCCGCGTCGCTGAACGGGATCGTCTACGCCATCGGCGGCTTCAATGACCTCATGCTCTTCTGCTGCGGCCGATCTATTGACGCCGTCGAGACCTTCGTCGATTCGCTGCGCTGGAGCAGCAGCGCGCCGGCGATGGCGCGCATCGATCGGAACGGCAACGCGACGCCGATCGCCCCAGGCAAGGCGACGATCGTCGCCAACGTCGGCGGGACGACGTGCGGCGCGAGCTGCCCGATCTTCACGGTGCTGCCGCCGACGCAACTGTCGCTCGATCTGCCGTCGAGCAACACTGTCATCAGCGCCAGCAGCACGTTCACGGTCGGCGGCTGGGCGCTCAACCGCGGCGCAACGACCGGCACCGGCGTCGATGCCGTCCACGTCTACGCGGCGCCGGCCGGCGGGGCGGCGATCTTCCTCGGCGCTGCGGCGTACGGAGGCGCGCGCCCGGACCTCGGCGCCGTGTTTGGCTCGCAGTTCACCAACAGCGGGTTCACGCTGACAGCCGGTCCGCTTGCCGCAGGCGCCTACACGATCGTTGCCTTTGCGCACGACGCGCTGACCGGTGCCTTCGACGCGACCGCACGCGCCACCATCACGGTGCGCGCTCCGGTCTCCACGCCCGCGATCGCGATCGACACACCGACGGCGAACCAGACCGTGACCTCCGCCTTCGAGGTGGGCGGCTGGGCGCTCGACGCGGGCGCGCCGACTGGGACTGGCGTCGACGGGGTCACGTTCTACGTGCAGCCAGCCGGCGCGCCCGCACCCGGCATCTTCATCGGCGCCGGCAGCTACGGCGCCGGCCGCGGCGACGTCGCCGCGCTCTTCGGCTCGCGTTTCACCGCCGTGGGCTTCCACTTCACCATCACCGGCATGTCGCCAGGCACGTTCACCCTCAACGTCATCGCGCACGACACGTTGACCAACAGCAACTCGATCATCAAATCGGTGCCGTTCACCGTCAGCGCCACCGCGCTGATGTCGATCGACGTGCCGAGTCCCGAAGCGACGATTGCGTCGGCGACCTTCACCATCGGCGGCTGGTCGATCGATCGCACGGTCGAGCGCACGGCGATGGCCGGGAGCGGCGTCGACGCAGTGCACATCTACGCCTTCCCGAACCCCGGCAGCGGCCAACCCCCAATCTTCCTCGGCGTGGCGACGCTCGGCGTGGCACGTCCCGACGTCGGCGACTTCTACGATCCGCGCTACAGCGTGTCCGGTTACTCACTGACCGTGAACCGCGGCGCGCTCGGGCTAGGGCCCGGCATCTACAGCATAGGCGTCGTGTCCCATAGCGCGGTCAGCGGCATGTTCAACAACACCGCCGTCGTGCGCGTCACACTGCAGTAGTCTCGTTTCTGGCGCTCCGTTGGGAGTCGAGGCGCGCCGGACGGGATACATCTGTCTCTGTCATTCGATTTCGACGCAGGCAGCCGCGCTCGTCAAACAGGGGCGCTCGAAACGGCGTCGCATCGGTACCGACAAATTGTCAAGCGAGCGGATCGCCAGTCAACATCAAAGCGCCGACGACGTCTAAGACTAGGTGTCCGCTGAGGCCACGTTTCAGCGACGTGCCGTTCTGATACGCCGGCAATCGGCCTCAGAACCACGTCCGTCGCTTGTAGTGGCGATAGGCGTCGCCGAACTTCGCCTCCAGGACCTGCTCTTCTTTGCGTACGCGGAACACCTGCAGCGGGATCAAGGGCACCCAGATCAACAGCCACCACGGGCGATGAGCGAAGATAAAGATTCCCACGCTCATCAACCAGCCGAAGACATAGATCGGATTGCGGATGCGCGCATAGAGCCCCGTCGTCACGAGGGTACTCGCCTTCGCCTTGACGCTGAACGCACGCCCCAGCTCGATGCGTGCAAGCACAAACAACAGGAACGCCGGGACAAAGATCGCCAACCCCACTATCTGCCAGGGCGTCCACGCTAGCGCCCCGACGTACCGGAACACGAGGAAGCCAAGGACGGCGACCACCACAAGCAGGGTACCGAAATTCAGTTTCAACGATCCTCCTCAAACGTCGCGCGCGAACCGGGCATTCGGAACAGTTCATCCGTCGGTCTCATCGCCGGACTGTGCGCCTCGAGGGGGCCGACATCACATGGAGTGCGCAGCACCAATGCGTCTTAAGACCGCCGCCACGCGCGTCCCCGTACCCTAAGCCAGATTCGACTAGATTACATGGATGCAGCCTCGACCGAATGTTTCATCGGCGCCGGCACCACGCGTCCGAGTCCGTTTGCCGTTACCATCGAATACTTGAAGTGATGGTGACGCGGTTCGCATGTGCGCTCATCGTGGCGGGGGTGGCGGTGCCCTCGCAGAACCCACACCCGGTCGCGCGCAGTGGTGCCGTCCTCGTTCGGCTCACGGTGGTCGCTCGTGACCACAAGGGGGCGTTCGTCGATGGTCTCCGGGCTGACGATTTCACGGTCTCCGAAGACGGGAAGGCGGTTACAGCCAGCTTCTTCACCGAAGTGACGGGCGCTACGGCCGTCTCCTCCGCGCCAGGGACGACAGTCCCGACGGGAGCCTTCTCAAATCTCGCGGCCGCGACCGCCGCACCGAACGTCACCGTAATTCTGTTCGACCGCCTGAATACGAAGTGGGAGGACCAGGCGCGGGCGCGCGAGCAGCTCACGATCTTCTTCGCGAAGCTCCGGCCCACCGATCGCGTGGCCGTCTATGCGCTCGACGGGACCGCGTTGCGTGTGATCCACGACTTCACGTCAGACGCGTCGACGCTCGTGCGCGCGATCAGCGACAGTGCGCGTCCCGATTCACCTGCCGCCGAACGACAGACGGCGGACAACAGCGTGCCAGTCCCGGACGAGTACACCCGGCAACTCAGCCGGAGCACAGCGCTGACGACGTTCAGCGCCCTCGAAACGATTGGACAGCATCTTGCCGGGATTGCAGGTCGCAAGAACCTCGTGTGGGTCTCCAATGCGTTTCCCATCCCCCCGAATGCCGAGTACCACCGCACCCAGGAGATCGAGCGCGCTGCACAGTCCCTGAATACTGCCGACATCTCTCTGTACGGCATCGACGCGCGCGGTCTCGTCGGTGCCGTTCGGATGACCGCAACGAGCGATAGGTTCGTCAGCATGGACGCCGTGAACACGAATCACGAGGTCGTCGAGGCGCTGACCGAGCGGACCGGCGGGCGCACGTTCTTCAACAACAACGACACCGCCGGTTCGGTACGAAGCGCGATCGACGACGCGGAGCACCACTACGAGTTCGATTACTACTCGCCCGCTCAGACGCCAGACGGTCGATATCGCGTTATCAGCGCCGCGGTAAGGAAATCCGGCGTGGATCTGCAGTACCGTCGCGGCTACTTCGCGACGCTCGCGGCCGCGCCAGGCGGTGACCGCAAGACGATGATCGGGCAGACTCTCGCCAATCCCCTCGAGGCCACCGGTATTCCGATCGACGTGACGCCGACGCCACGACCGAATGGCGTGGAACTCGCCATTCATGCTCAGGCAGAGCACCTCGGACTCGTGAACCATGCTGGTGCCTGGTCTGATGCACTGGACCTCGCGATCGGGCAGCTGCGGGAAGACGGCACGTCGACGATTGATGTCGACACGACCATCGCGCTCACTCTGAACGACGCCCAGCACCAGACCATCATCAGCAACGGACTGACAATCACGAAAACGATAGTGGTCCACTCCGACACGTCGCGGGTCGTGGTGGTCGTACGCGATGCTGCGACAGGTACGGTGGGCTCGGTGGTAATTCCCGCCGCGAAGCTCGGGAGGGCGCTGTCGTCTCAGCGAGTGCATCCTGGGACCGTACGACCGGCGACGAAAACGAGTTCCACGTCTTTGCCACGGGCAACGTGGACGACTGACGCTCGCCGCGACGAGGAACGTCGCCAAGAGGACGCGATGTCTCGAAGCTCCAGTCGTCCCGTGCGATTGGCGGACCGCCGTCCATGTCCCTGCCCTGCCCATCTAGCGGAACATACGCGATGAAGACCTGAGAGGGCCGGAGACCTTCGGGTGGATGGCCGGTATCGAATGCGATCCGGCCACGGGTGGTCACGGCCCAGACGGCCGGCGCGTCCGACGATCGGCATCAGCGGAGCCTCGGGTGCCCCTGGCAAGAAGAGAGGCGTGATCAGATCGGCCGAATTACAAACGGCTCAAGATTCAGCGTTTTGACGAGCGCCGCGATGTCGGACTGCTTGTGACGATCCCGCCAGCGCAGCACGTCGCCACTCGTCTGAATGCGCCAGACGTGGTCGGGGTCTTCTCGATGAGACAGCATGCGGCCTCTCGATTCGCTGACCTCACGCTGAAAGCGTTCCACCGCCTCGAAGGCCTCCACGACTGTGTCTCCGGCATCGAGCGCTTGGCGAATACCGGTCAGCCAGGTGCGCTGCGCGCTCACGTACCTGGAGAAGAGGTCCCGTAACTGCGACTGATCGTCGGGACCGATGGCCGTTCCGTCTATGAAAATGACGGCGTTCAGCTCAATATGGAACTCGCGCGCCCCATCGAGCTCGTGGCGCGTTCGCGGATCAAACTGATCGATGAATTGATCGTAGAACGGATCGTTGTGCCCATAGCCATGGACGACGATGCCGTTCCCTTCGATTCGACGCGTTCCCGGCGCGATGCTGTAGTCGGTCCGATCATTGGCGTCCAGACCGGTAATTGCCGGGGGAGAACTCGCGTGGGTCCAACTGGTATGGGTGTGCCCATCGTCGTAATGCGTGGTCCACACGATGGAAAGGCTCGCGATGGTGTGCGCACTGTCGTTCGACACGATCACGAGCATGGGCTTCAGCGCAAGAACCCGGTCGGCGACGCGCTCACCAATCAACGGCCGGGCGATCGCGTCGAATTCCGGATGGGTCGGGGAAATGAGCCGCACGCCATGCGCGTGCAGGTCGGTGACGCGGATGACCATGGTCGGCCCATGGTAAGCGGATTCCGTTCTAGGAGACGGAACACAGTGACGGAGTTCCGGGCTGGAGAGCATGAATCAGGCCGTCGCAAATGGTAGCGTTACGCATGGGCGACTTGCGATACGCCTGTAGGCTGCTCCGTCGCGACTTGGGCTACACCGCATTGGCGATCCTCACCATGGCGGTCGGCATCGGGTCCACGACGACGCTCTTCAGCGTCGCCTATGGCGTGCTACTCAAGCCACTGCCCTGGGCGAATGGCGATCGTCTCATGCGTGTGACGGAATCGCGCAAAGGGCAACAGGCACGGCTTCCCGGGACGATCTCCAACGGCGCCTATCTCGCGTGGCGTAATCAGGCATCGACACCTCGATCGCCGGCGTGACGGTCACGTCCGAAGCCGCATCGTTGCGATGACGGCCGACGTGCGTCCGGCCATCCTCCTTCTGCTCACGACCGTGGGCTTGCTCTTGGCGACGGCGACGGCGAACGTCGGAGGCCTGCAACTCGCGCGCGCGACGACACGGCGTCGTGAGCTGGCCCTTCGAGCCGCCCTGGGCGCGAGCCGCGGCCAGCTCCTGCGCCAGCTCGTCACTGAGAGCGCCGTGATCAGCGCGGCCGGTGCCGTAGCCGGCGTGACGTTGGCGGCCGTGGCGCAACCGCTACTGCCCGCACTGCTCCCCTCTGATTTTCCGCGTGCCGCCGACATCACCCTCAACCTGCCGGTCGTACTGTGTGCCGCCGTGCTCGCGATCGTGACGAGCATCGCCTGCGGGCTGATCCCAGCGACCCAAACAGGACGGCTCGATCGGCCCCGGAACGGAGATTCCGATGCAGAGTCGCCCGTGGCCGTGGCTCGCTGTCCTGGTGATGGCAAGCGCTGCAATCAAAGCGCAGGGCCAACGTCCTTCCTTCAAGGCTGGCGTACAACTCGTTCGCATCGACGTGTCGGTGCTCGAGGACGGCCAGCCGCGGCCGATTCGCTCATTCGAAGCGGTCGATCATGCGACGCCGGCCGCTGGCGCAACGGCCTCCGTCGAGAGGGCGACCGGCGTCGCTACGAATCAGGTCAGCCGCGACACCAGCCGGCTGATCTTCATCCTGCTGGATCGATCGATCCCCCCCCGAACGGCCGATGATCATGGCGCGTCAAATCGCCGACGCGGCCGTCGACGCGATGGCACCGGGCGATCAGGCGGCCATCGTCACGACGGGCACCGGGACACCGCAGAACCTGACCTCGGATCGCGCTCGGTTGCACGAGACGATCAAGGCAAGCGACTGGAGCCAGAGCCTGAGCCGGACGGCGAAAGACGATCCGAACCTTACGTGGATCAGAGCCTTCGGCCTGCTCGACCCGTCGACCGACGGCGCGTGTCTCTGCGGCGTGTGCACCATGGACGCCATCAGCCAGATCGCCAATCAGGTGCGCGACGTGCCGCGCCGCAAGCTGCTGCTGCTCATCGGCAGCGACATCACCCTTCAGGACGGAATGACGGATCCCTGGTCACATCGGGGAATGTCTTGCGACAAGCTGGCCCGCGATTCACGCGAGAGACTATTCGACGCGCTGGGCACCTCGGGCCTGACGATCCACGCCATTGATCCGCAAGGTGTGGCCAACGTCGGCCCGCAGACGGACGCCATCGCCGTCAACGGAGTCGAGAGGCGGACGCCCGCCGATCTGAGACAGCAGCTGACCGACCGACGCGACGAGTTGATGAAGGCGCAGGGGAACCTCGCCGTACTGCCGGCGCTGACGGGCGGCCGCACCATTCTCAACACCAACGAACCGTTCCGAATGATGCCCGGCGTCCTGCAGGAGAGCGAGGCTTACTACCTGCTCGCCTTCGAGCCGATCGAATCCACCGGCAGCGTGCGGCACAACGTTGAGGTGAAGGTCGCCGCATCCTGAGGGGGAGAGACCCACCGGAGAGGTCGTGACCGGCCACGCCACCTATTCCGGCTTCCGCGCGTTCACGGTGACGACCAGCGAGGGCATCAAGTGACCCGTCCGCGGCGACATCGAGTTACTTCTGGGGCCGATTCATCGACTGCCGCAGATCGAGGAGGGCCTGCTGGCTCACCGTCAGGCTTCCCTCCTGCGGGCGGTCCAGATCCGCGATCAACACAATGACCGCGGAAAAGGTGATCGCGACAACAATGATGGCAAGCGACCGGGTCGTGCCAACCAGCCCTGCGTGATAGCCCATCGCGCCGAGTGACAGCGCGGCGATCGTCAGCAGGGCGAGCCAAATGGCGCCCGGGATGCGGTTTCTCAAGCCCGCGGTCACTCGTTTCGCGTGAAGGTCAATCACCTCGTTCAGCGACTCGATAAAGAGGCCTACGACAATCGAATCCGGGTGACGCAACCCGACCGCTGTCGCTGCCGCCCACAACTGTTCCTGTATCTCCTCCGAGCGGAGAATCGCTTCTGCCACGCGGCCGGATCGCACCGCTTCCAGCCGGGCATCCACGTAGGAGCGGAGAAGGGCGCGAGTGTCGTCGCCCCCATCCGGGAGCATCGCCGTGCGCAGGTAAGTCGTCCCGATCGCATTGGCCTCGTCGAGCACGAGTTGTTTCCGGGTATCGAAGCGCGACGCTGCCATCCCGAAGGTGAACGCGAGCATGAACGCCAGCAGTCCCAACGTGGCTCCAACCATCGCACCGACTGGCGCATCCTTCTCGCGATCCGATCGGCGGTGCCGGTAACTTCCCAGTCGGTAGCCGCCCTCAATGGCGGCCAGGACGAGCACAACGATGACGAAGAACAAGCCCCACACCGGGAGTGCGTCGAGGACGGTTGTGTATTGCGTCACCATGGTGTGCTGAATGTCATATCTTCCTCGGTCGTGGACGATGCGCCTGAAACGCTGCATTTCGCGTCGAATGAGCGTTCTGTCCTACAAGGCGGCAACCAGACGCCGCACCCTCGGCACACTGCGCAACTCCCAACGGGCCGGCCTCGGGCGCTCGAGGCGTTCGGCACAAATCAATGCACCCACGGCGGCCATCGCGACCAGGTTCCCCCACGGCAGGACCGCGGGCACGAGCATGAGTGCCCAGCACGAGCCCACGCACCAGAGACCATGGGCGATCCCATACTCGAGGGCGGCGCGGTCGGCTGCGGTCCCGAACGCGGCAAGCGCGGGCTGGACGTGACAACCGTTCAGGCAACGCTGTTTGACTGGCGAGCACTGCCACGCGACGGCGATAGTCAGCGTGGCGGCGACCGTCACCTGCCAAGGCAGTGAAGACCACGCGCGTCCCGACAGCACAACGACACTCACGCCACCCGCGATGATCCAGATTGCCGTATAGCCAACGACGAAGAGCGCGACGGACCGCCAGCGCCGACGCCTGAAGCTGCGCGACACGATATACGCGATCGGCGGGATGAGGGACGGTGTCATCATCGCCACCAGCATCCAAGCCCAATTCACTGCCGACACAAGCGGACCACTGGCCGGCACTTCCATCGAGGAATGATGCATCGCGGCGGCAGGTTGCATCAGGATCACGCTCCACGCAACAGCGGTTACCAGGAGCGCAACGTTGCGGATCCGCGCGAAGAGGTCCGCGTCGAAAACCACCGTTATTGTCCCTGACGGTAGATGCTGACTCGCCCGACGGTGATCTGCGCCGCACTCGGCACTGGCCGGTGCGGCACGATGGTGACGTTCAGTGAATCCACGCCGAGCGCGTCGTTCAGATGCAGGGCGTCGACGATCTTCGTGATCTCCATGACGAAGTTCAGGCCGCGGCCGCCGTGCGCTCCTTCGTCCGAGGTCGCGTTGCTCAGCCCGAAGAGCCCCGCGCTCCCGGCCATCAGCTCGGGGTGATCGGCGGGTTTCGCTCCCTCCGGAAGGTTGACGTAGACGCTGAGCACCGACGCATCGTGCGTCCCACGGACGTTTTCGAGATTGAGGTAGACACGATCCGGTGGCGCCGCCACCGACGCGGCCGCCAGACTCGCCGACACCTTGTTGCGAACGGCGTGATCGAGCGTGACGCTCGTGCGCGCGCCAGAGCCGGTAATCGCGAGAGACCCCTGATTGGCGCCAACCAGCTCCACGTGCCTGCCTCCCGCACCGGCGGAGGCACTCGGAGAGGCCTCTACTGGCGCTCCCAACCGCCTCAGTCGCTCGGCGATCATACTGGCCCCCGGGGACGGTTGCGGCAAGCTGTCATATGTGTAGTCGAGCTGGCCGAGATCGATCACATCCTTCGGCGCGTATACCCAGCTGCTCCCGTCGAGCATCGGCATGACGAACTCGCGATCGCCGATCGCAGTCGGACCGCCGAGCCATTTCGGATCGGTCGGGTTGGCGTTCGCGGGGTTCTGGTTCCAGATCGCCCACATCCGATCGACGTTCGCGTGATGGAGATAAAAAATCGGATCGAGTGCCGCGATGCCGGGATCGCTCATCAGCCCGTAGGTCAACCCGTCCGGAGCCGCGCCGCCGACATACACGTGGACGAGATTGTGCGGATTGTTCTCGATACTGCCCGAGGTATCCCCGCCATGCCAGAAACCGGTTTCTGGCCCACCGAACCCGGGAGGCGGGGTGTTGTTGTCCGTTCCGGTATACACGTCATTCGTCAAGCACTCGTCGGTGACCGGTCCGGGACTGAAATTGGGATCCTCCGGATGTTCCTCGATCACCGGCGGTGTCGGAATGAAGATCGTCCCATCGTCAGCCGGTCCATATCGAGCCGTGACAAACAGCGGATTGGGGCTGCCGTCGGGCAGAGCGCGCTGCGTGAACGCGGGCGGGATGGCCGACTCGTTCGCCGGCCCGAAATAGTTCCAGTAGGGCAACGCCCACGTCGATGGGCCGCCCAGCGCGACCACCTCGGCACGGACGTGCGCTTCCAGGGCGAGTAGATACCCCCTATGCCACGGAAGGAAGAACCAGCTCTGATGCTGGCACTGATCCCAGAATTTCTTCGACACGTTCGTCGGCGGAACTGGCACCGTGGGTACTTGTGGGACTCCCGGAAGGGATTTCCAGCCGGGAAACCTCTTGCGCGAGACGTACTGTCCGTGGATGGCGGCGAAGAACCACCAGCTGGCTGGATCGCTGAGTGCGCGCGCCTGCATGGCGCCGACTCCCTTGGCGTACCACAGAAGATCCGTGTTGCTGAAATCGCCACCACTGTTCCAGGCATTGGCGCGAGTGTGCATGGCCAAACCCTGCCTTTCTCTCTATTGCGACGCGGCAACCCAGAATGCAGCCCACCTCATGTGGAGTCAATGGGACATTCGTACGGCCGGGAACACGGGATCGCGGGCTTGCGTATAGTTCTTTTAACTATATGGCCGCGGACACCCGCCTTTATCTGCCGCTGAAACCTGTCGATCTCGAGATGCTTCTCGCCCTTGCCGACACGGAGCGCCATGGCTATGGCCTCGTGCAGGCCATCGCTGCGCACACCGACGGACTGGTGACGTTGGATCCCGGAAACCTCTACCGCGTGATCAAGCGCCTGCTCGCCGATGGCCTCGTCGCCGAGTCGGGACAGCGAGAGGCGGCCGAGGCTCGTGGCGAGCGACGACGCTACTACCGCATCACTCCACTGGGCCGGCGTGTGCTGGCCGCGGAACTGGACCGTCTGCGCGCGCTGGTCAGCGCGCCGGACACACGGGCCCTCGCGCGCCGGCTGACGTCATGATGTTCGGCTTCCTGCTGGCGCTGTTCCCGCGCGGGTTCCGGGAGGCGTATGGCGACGAGATGCGCGAGGTGTTCGACGCGCAATTGGTCGCGGCACGGGGTTCAGGGCCACGTGAGGTGCTCCGCCTCTGGTTGGGCACGGCTACCGGGATGACCGCCGCCGCCTGGCACGAACGTCGCGCCGCGCGCGGGGATCGCGGCAGCGGTCTGCCGTGGCATGAAACCCTCGCCGGCGACGTTCGACTCGCCGCGCGACTGCTCGCGCGGACGCCGCTCTTCGCCGCGGTTGTCATTGCCACCGTCGCCATCGGCGTCGGCGGCGTCGCCACGATCTTCAGCGCGCTCAACGCCATCGTGCTGCGTCCGCTGCCGGCCACAACCGACGGCGGACGCCTGGTTGGCATCGAGCGGCGCACAGCAGACTCGAGCGAAGGGGTCTCGGCCTCGTATGCTTTCTACCGTTATTTGAGCGCGACCGCACATTCGTTCGACGGCGTGGCCGCGTGGGCGCGCGTACCGTTGACGGTTGCTCACGGCGGCCAAGGATTCGCCGCAGCAGGCAATATCGTTAGCGGCAATTACTTCGCCGTGCTCGGCGTCAGGCCGGCGCTGGGACGTTTCTTCCTGCCCGAAGAAGACGCGGAACCGCTGGAGCATCCCGTTCTCGTGGTGTCCTATGCGTTTTGGAAGCGACAGCTGGGGGGCGATGGGTCGGCGATCGGCAGCGTAGTACTAGTGAATGGGCGCGAATACCGCCTCGTCGGCGTGGCACCCACAGGGTTCCACGGCGTCTTTACGCCCATCACGATCGACGCGTGGGTGCCGCTGGCGGTCCAGCCGCACGTGCATCCCACTCGCGATCTGCAGGGCACACCCTGGCTCTGGGTGTTCGCCCGTCTTCGCCACGACACGGGCGTAACCGAGGCCAGGGCCGAGAGCGCCGCACTCATGGCGGCGTGGTCGACTTCGGCCGAAGACAGTCCGGTATTTCGACGGTATGTGAACGCGCGGCTCACGCCGCTCACTGGTTTGCCAGACGATGCCCGGCGGGCGCTACTCGGATTTGGCGCCGTCCTGCTCGGCGCCGCGGTGCTGGTCCTGGTGATCGCAGGGGCGAACGTGTCGTCGCTGCTCGCTGCGCGCGCGGTCTCGCGGCGGCGCGAAATCGGTATTCGCGTGGCGCTCGGCGCGACGCGCGCGCGACTCGTGCGACAACTTCTCACGGAAACCCTCGCACTCTTTGTCCTGGGCGCGCTCGGCGGCACGCTGATCGCGGTCGTCGCGACCAGGGTCCTCGAAGGGTTGCCCGTGCCGGCCGGTGCGTCACTCTCGCTCGAGCTGGCGCCAGATGGGCGCGTCGTGATCCTGGCGATCGCGATCGCGCTGATCGTCGGCGTCACGTTCGGGGCGGGTCCGGCGATGCGCGGTGTGGGGACCAACCCGGGGACGTTGCTCCGGCTGACGTCAGCGGCCGCCGGACGGCGGACCGTGACGGCGAAGGCCCTGATTGTCGGACAGGTGATGTGCTCCCTGATGCTGCTCACCTCGGCTGGGCTCTTTCTCCGATCGCTCGTCGCCGGCGCCGCGATCCCGCCTGGTTTCGATCAGGCCGGCGTCGTGGTGTCACGGCTCGACACCGAGGCGTATGGGTACTCCCCGGCGCGAGGCCGCGCGTTTTTCGACACGCTGCGCCGCGGGCTCGATCGAGCGCCCGATGTGGAGGCCGTGAGCTTCAGCACGATGGTTCCGCTGACTTTCGCCGACTCCGGCGGCATGGCCATCATCGACGCCAGTCCAGGTGCCGACGCGAAGCGGTTCATGGCGCGCCGCACGCTCGTGTCACCCGGCTACTTCTCGACGCTGCGGATCCCACTGATGTCGGGGCGCGACTTCGCAGCGGTCGACGCCGAAGGTCCGCGGGCTGCGATCGTCAACGAGACGTTCGCGCGACGGGCCTGGGGGGAGGGCGATCCGCGCGGGCGGACGTTCACGCTGTCCGACCGGCGGGTCATGGTCATCGCCGTGGCGCGCGATTCGCATTACACGACCCTCGACGAGGCGCCAACACCATTCGTCTACCTCCCGTTCGCACAGCAATGGCCGAGCGCGCAGACGCTGTTCGTGCGGGGCCGTGGCGGGGTGGCGCCTCGCGCGGCGCTGATCGAAGCAGCGGTGCTCGCGTTCGACCCGTCGTTGCCACCCCCCGTCGTGAGTACGCTGCGCGACGAAACCGCGGTCGTCCTACTGCCGCAGCGCGTGGCCGCGATCGTAACGGTGACGCTTGGCGGGCTCGGCCTGCTCCTGGCCGCGGTGGGCCTGTACGGCCTGGTGGCGCACGCTGTCAGTTTGCGCATGCGCGAGATCGGCGTACGGATGGCGCTCGGGGCGCACGCGACAACCGTCATCCGTCTCATGCTGACCGACAGCATTCGCCTCGTCGCGGTGGGAACCGCCCTGGGGCTTCTCGCTTCCCTGCTCGCGACTCGCCTGCTCGCGGGGTACTTACTGACGATCAGCCCGCTCGATCCGCTGGCATTTGTCGGCGCGGCGATCTTGCTGACGGCTGTCACGGTCGCGGCCTCCGCGATCCCGGCGCAGCGGGCCGGGCGCGTCTCCCCGGTGGACGTCCTCGCGCGTGATGGCGCGTGAGCGACTAGTTGAGCTTGGCTCCGCAACTGACCCCGGCTATACTCGGTCATCCGCGCCGAACAACGTGCCTGTTTCCTGGTTCCATCGAGGCGAACGCACTCACCCTCATGATCATCACTGACTTCGGCGACCTCATCGCCGCTCGCATGCGCAGTGAGCACCGCGTGATTGCGTCACGCTGGTTCGAGCGGCTGCTCGATCTCATGCCGGTGGGCGCGCGGGACATTTTCCCGACAGAAAGCCTGCTGGACCACGTACCGGCGCTTATTCTCGAGATCGGCGACTACCTCCGCCAGCCCGAGGGGGAGGCCATCGCCTCGAACACGGCCATTCTCGAGAAAGCCAGCGAACTTGGTGCTCTTCGCCACTCCCAGCGGGCGTCGCTACACCAGGTGCTCCGCGAGTACCAAATCCTGCGAGGCGTGCTCGTGGCATTCGTGCTCGAGGAACTGGAGCGCACCGGAGCGGCGCCGCCGCCCGCGGAGGCGATCCATCTGGTGTCACGGCTCCATCAAACCGTGGACGTGCTGTCGCAGGCAACCGTCGAGGAGTTCGTCGGCCTCTACACACAGACGATCGCCGATCAGGCGGAGCGTCTCGATCAGTTCACTCGGATGGCCGCACATGAGTGGCGGCAGCCGCTGGGGGCGCTGCAGTTCGGCCTGCGTCTCCTTCGCGACGCAGACCTCGATCCTCCACGGGTCGAGCGCACGCTGGCAACAGTGGAGCGCAATGTCCAGCACCTCGCTGACCTCACACACAAGATGGAAGCGATCGCGCGCGTCCGCAGCAACGGCGATAACGCCGTCATCCAGACGGTCCCGGTGGCCACGGTCGCCCAGGAAGCCGCCAGGCAGCTGCGAGAAATGGCCGACGCCCGCGGTGTAGAGATCCGTGTTGCCGACACGCTGCCGACGCTGACGGTCGATGTCGGCCGTCTCGAACTCGCGTTCGTCAACCTGTTGTCGAATGCGATCAAGTACTCCGATCCGGACAAGGCCGACCGCTATGTCGAGGTGAGCGGCACAGGCAGTGACAACGGAACCGCGCGGATCGAAGTGCGGGACAACGGGGTCGGAATTCCCGAGGCAGCGCTCCCCAGGATTTTCGAACGCTTCACACGAGCCCATTCCAACCACGCCGACCTATTGCACGTCGGGGGAATCGGGCTCGGGCTGGCGATCGTGGACGACTGTGTCCGAGCGATGGGCGGGCGCATCGAAGTTCAGGCTGTCGAAAAGGCTGGTGCGACGTTCATCATGACGCTGCCGACCACGAATGCGAAGGATGTCGCTCGCGAGTGATCGATGACCCGGTCCCAGGCGAACCTGCCTAACTGCCACCCTCTCCAGTCTGTCGCCGTGCGCCGGCGATCAGCCGTTCACGCAGGTCGCAGGCATTCTCGATAGCGGCGCCGCTGGCGGTGTTGTCGAAGACACTCCACACTTGTCCCGCGGCGGAGATGCTGGCGATGGTCGCCGCCTGCGCCGTAATGGCGTGCTCGTCATAACGTGACCAGTAGGTCCGTGGTGAACCGTGCAGCCTGAAGTAGGCGATTCCGTTCCAGCCGGCGGGAACGCGCGCCTCAGGCACAGGGGGTGGGTCGGCTGCGACGCGTGAGATTCCGTACTGCTCCAGCAACGATGTCACGCGCGGTGCGAACCAGGTCGCGTGCCGTGGCTCGCAGACGATGGGGCCACCGTAAACAGTTCGAACAGCATCAAGGAAGGCGACCACCACGAAACGATCAAACGAGAGCGACGGCGGCAATTGCAATAACAGCGGCCCTCGCTTGTCGGCCAAGCCGTCGGTCTGACGCAGAAAGGTGACGAATGGTTCTTTCGCGTTGCGCAGCCTCAGTTCGTGGGTAATCGCACGCGGTATCTTGACGGCGAAACGAAAGCCCGGTGGTGTGCTGTCACGCCACTTCGCGTAGGTCGTGGCGGCGTGGGGCCGGTAGAACGACGAATTGATCTCGGCGCAGTCAAGGCAGCGCGAGTAGCGCTGGAGATGCGTTCCAGGCGAGTCGAAGCGACATGCCGCTGCGCGTGGAATAGACCAGCCTGCCGTTCCGATTCGAACGTCCGCCAACGTCCTCCCTGCGATCTCACCTGGCTATTTCGCCCGGGCTGAGAGCATCACTGCCACTGTTCGGGTTCGGAGAGCTTCCACGTACCGCCCTCCTTGACGATGTGCACCTTGCCGGTTATTTTCTTCTGATCGGGGCCGACGGCTTCGAGCGCCAACTCAGCTGCAGTACCATCCACTCCAACTGGGGTTTCGCCCGTGACCTTCACGTTCGAAAGCATGGCGTTCATGCGCTTCACACCGGCCAGGTCGACGCGTTGGGATGGCGGCGCGTCTCTAAACTCCTTGGCGGCGTCGGTTGCCCAAAGGGCGACGATTTCATCGAGAGCCGAGGCGCTCGCCACTGTGGCCCTGTATCGCGCGTAGAACTGAGTGGGAGTCTCAGCCGGTGGCGCCGCCCCGGTCGGAGCCTGAGCCGGGGGCACCCATAGGAGCCCACCAATCGCGATCAGAACGGCCGTCACAATTGATGTCATGCTGACCTCCACAATCAGTCGCGTTTGAGCGCGTTCAGAGGATCGATCTGTAGGGCGCCTCGAGCCGGAGCGTACGACGCGAGTGCCGCGCTTGCGGTCGGGCGGAGGCGGGCGACGATCAGCCCTGATCGTCCGCAGTCGTGGCACGCAGCGATTTCCGCGGGGTTGTAGCCCGCCTGCGCAAAGACTTGCGGAACTTCCGCCGCATTGCTCATGTGGATCGGATGAAACTCCGGAGGCAGGACGCCGATGACTCGCGCGGGACTGTCACTCAGCTGAATCGTCCGGCCAACGATCGACGAATCCGAGCCGAAGCGGCGTTGCCACAGGTCGAACGACAGGATGATCGCCCGCTCGTGCGGATATCTGTCCTCGTCAGGCGCAAATCCGCGCCCCATCCACATCTTGACGCCGAGTGTGTCGAAGAACTGCCAGCTGACGCGCATGCCCCGCCAGACTTCGGCCTCGCCGTGATCGATAAACGTGAACTGCCCGTCGCCGTAAAGAGCAATGCTCTCGAGCGAGCCGCTGCGCT
This sequence comes from uncultured Acidobacteriota bacterium, assembly GCA_963836665.1. Taxonomy (GTDB): domain Bacteria; phylum Acidobacteriota; class Vicinamibacteria; order Vicinamibacterales; family 2-12-FULL-66-21; genus JAICSD01. Next base: position 914,061 of record CAWIKL010000001.1, read on the forward strand.
GCACCCACTGCTGCATCGTCCACTCCGTCACCTGATTGGTTCCCCGGCCGATCCGGTCCTGCTCATCAATCGCGACCAAGCGCTCGGCCGACGGGTAGGGCAGGTCGCGAAGTGACAATCGACTCCAGCACTGAAAAGACGGCGGTATTAAGCCCGACGCCGAGGGCGATCGTCAGGACCGCAATGAGCGTGACCGTCCGGCTCTTGGCAAGCATGCGAACGGCGACCCGAACGTGCTGGAACGGATTCATGCGACGACGCGAATCAATCGGTCGATTGAGCGGATCGATGGCGGTGCGCGGCAAGATCCGATTTGTGCTGGCGAAGGTGCTCCGTATGCTCGTTGTGGTCGGCCTGATTGAACGGCGCGACCGCTCGATCCAGCGCGGCGTGCTCTCGCATCAATTCGTTCGTCCGACGCTGGAGGCGGGCGTGTTCGTCGATCTGGCTCTCGGCCATGCAGTGGCATGCTACGCCTACCTGAACGCCGAAACAACCAACCATGAGGATGCGTTCTGCTAGAGCGCGAGCTCCCAGGTCTCGGCGACCAGGTCCTTCCCGAACCGATGGTGCGCCTCTTGCGCGACGCACAGGAAGCCGGCGGTCCGGTAGAGATGACGGGCGGTGAGCAGGTTCGCCTGCGTCCACAGCGTGATTTTCTGGTAGCCCGCGGCCCGCGAGAAGCGGACGCACTCATCGACCAAGCGTCTGCCGATGCCGAGCCCGCGCGCTGCCCGCTCGACGTGCAGCAGCCGGAGTTTGGCGACGGCGTCCGACTGCTTGACGATCATCACCGCGCCGACCCGGTCAGCGTTGCGCTCGGCGATCCAGCACCGTTCGCGCGCGGGGTCGAAGTTCTTGAGGACTTCCGCGACGATTTGGGCCGCGAGCGCTTCGTACTCGGTCGTCCAGCCGTACTCCTCTGCATAGAGTGCGGATTGCCGCGACACAATCCAGCCCATGTCGCCGGCGCGATGCTCGCGCAGCGTGTAGGCCTGGTCGTCTTCGTGCCTGGGTGCAGCTGCCGCCTCCACTGCAACCGCGCGCCCCGGCTCAACGAGCGACGTTTGAATCAGACGCATCGCGTTGACGACGCGGCGGCACCCCTCCGGCGAGAGGTGCCGCAGCATGACGGCCACTTCGTCTCGCGCCAGCTGCTGCAGCGGCCCGAGCGCGGCCCGCCCGCGCGCGGTGAGGACGAGATGCGCCTGACGTGCGTCGGCTTCCGACGTCGTGCGTGTGATGAGCCGGCGCCTAGCGAAGCGCTGGAGGATGCGGCTCAAGTAGCCGCCGTCGATCCCGAGAGTCTTCGCCAGATCAACAGCAGTCGGCTGGGTGACGCGAGGCGCCCCGGTATCGCCGTGATAGCCGATCTCGTAGAGCACTCGCCCTTCGGTCAGCGAGAAGGCGCTATGGAGGAGCTTCTCCTGGAGCACGCCAATCTGGCGCGTGTAGAAACGGTTGAAGCGGCGGACGGCGTCGACGTGACGTGCGAGCGCGGAAGCAGCCACTAGGATCCCTCCTGGCGAGAGGCTCGAGTATCGATCCGATAGTTGACTGAGTCAAGTATAGGGCCGCGCCAAGTGACGTTGCGCGCGGGCTATCATATCGACTGGGCTGGCGAGTACGCGCGTCAGCAGCGCGCTCGGCGGCGCCTTGTGATCGTGATCCCGGCGGCAGTCGAACTGATTGGGGACTTGAGAGGTTTCACATGAAGACCGGACTTGCGGCGGCATTCCTGGTGGGCTGTAGCGCGGTGGCCGGGCTTGTGGCGTTCCAGGGACAATCGCCGGCTCCCGGCCGACTGCTCGTTCTGGCGAAATCCGATCACACGCTGGCGGTCGTCGACGCGGTGACCCTCAAGGTGATCGGCCGAGTCCCGACGGGACCGGATCCGCACGAAGTCGTCGCCTCCGGCGACGGACGATTCGCGTACATCTCCAATTACAACGGCGGCGGCAACATCATCACACCCGTCGATCTCGTCGCCATGACGGCCCTGCCGCCGATCGACCTCGGTCCGCTCCGCGCGCCGCACGGCCTGGCGTTTGCGGGCGGCAAGTTGTGGTTTACCGCCGAAGGGGCCAAGGCGATCGCCAGCTACGATCCGGCATCGTCGAAGGTCGACTGGATACTTGGCACAGGTCAGAACCGGACGCACATGATCTTCGTCTTCGACGACCTCAAACGGATTGTCACGTCGAACGTCAGCTCCGCCACCATCACCGTGATCGAGAAGACGGCATTCGGCGGACGCGGAGGACCGGGCGGGCCTCCCCCCGGTGGTCCGCCGCCAGGAACGGACGACCGCGGGCGCGGACCGGGCGGCCCTCCTGCCGGGCCGCAAACAGACTGGGATGAAACGGTGGTCGCCGTCGGCCGAGGCGCCGAGGGCTTCGACGTCTCCCCGGACGGGAAGGAGATCTGGGCGGCGAACGCACAGGACGGCACGGTGTCGATCGTGGATCTCTCGACCAAGAAGGTGACACAGACCCTCGCCGCAAACGTGGCGGGGGCCAACCGTTTGAAGTTCACGCCGGACGGAAAGCTGGTGCTCGTGTCCACGCTGGGTGGCCCCGACCTGACGGTCTTCTCCGCCGCCACCCATGCCGAGGTCAAGCGAATCAAGATCGGACGCGGCGCGGCGGGCATCCAGATGCAGCCCGATGGCGCGAGGGCGTTTGTAGCATGTACGCCTGATGACTACGTCGCGATCATCGATCTGACGGCGCTGACTGTGGTCGGCCACATCGACGCCGGCCGCCAACCCGATGGCCTCGCGTGGGTTGCGCGAAGGTAATCGCAGCGGCGACTTCTCTGACCCTATGAATTACCTGGTCCACTTCCTGCTGGCTGGTGACGACGACGAGTTGAGGCTGGGGAATCTGTTAGGAGACTTCGTCAAGGGGCGGGTGGAGCGGTTTGCGCATCGCGGCACGACCGAGCGGCTGCGGACCGGCATCCAGATGCATCGAGCGATCGACGCCTTCTCCGATCGGCATCCGGCGGTTCGTCGAAGCAAAGAGATCCTGGCGCCGACCTATGGCAGGCTGTCGGGGGTCATCGTGGACGTGTTCTACGACCACGTGCTGGCGCGGCGATGGTCCGAGCATCACGCGGAACCATTGTCGGCCTTCACGCAGAGTGTCTACCGTACGCTGCGGGGCAATCTGCACCGGATGCCGGCGGGGGTGCATCCGGTGATCATCGCGATGAGTCATGGCGATTGGCTGCGAGGGTATGCCAGCCGGCGCGGAATCGATCGCGCGCTTCACGGCATGGCGGCTCGTCGTCCGGTTGCTGCGAAGATTGGCACGGCGGGTGCCCTACTGTCAGACCACTTCGATCGCTTCTCCGCCGACTTCGATGAGTTGCTGCCCGATCTGCGTATGCGCTGCAGCGAGTTTCTGGCAGAGCGCCCCGCGCCAGGCTAAGCTGAAGCGCGCTCGACTCACCATTGGAGCGTTGCTGTCGCTTCTCAAGACGCGCGTGGAAACTGATACATGGATCCACGCGCGGCGCTACGCACACGGGGCGACCGGGATCAGTCTGCTCCATCGCTGACGATCGCGATATTCGGTGAATTCGGGCGGAAACGTACCTCGACTGGGAATGCCGAGCTGGCGCAAACCGGCTGGCATCGCGAGTGCATCACGGCAAGTCATGCCGATCAGTCTGCCGACCCTTCGTTCCATCGCCGCTTCCGTTGCGTTCGAGGAAGAGTCCGATCTGGTCGTGCTCGGCACCACCACGACGGAAGGCTCAGCCAATTTTGCCAAGGTCATCTACGGTCACGCCGATGAGTCGTCAGACGCGATGATGATGATCACCGTCAAGCGTCGCCTCGGACGAGAGGCGATCCGTGCCACCCTCCAACAAGAAGTGCGCGCGTATCTGCGCCAGTCCGCCTGAGCGTCGCAGTCCGGCCGAGGTCGCATCGGTGCAGTGGCGTTCCTGTCATCTCTCTGAGTCCACATGAATTAGATGACGAACGGTCAGTTCGCCGTGGGTGAGGGCGCCGATCGCGCGCTCGAGCTCGCTGTCGCCCCTGGTCAAGCGTTCGTGCTGGCGTAGATGCTCAGCCCAAGACACCACGAGAAATGTCTCGAGATAGATGTCGGCTCGTTCGAGATCCCGATATAAACCCCACCGCGACGCCCCATCCCGGCGCCTGACGCGTTCGTACTTCCGCATCACACGAAGGAAGGCGTCGGCGTGCTCCGACGCGACCCGGTACTCAACCGTCACGAGCACCGGCCCCTGTTCGAGTCCCGGCGCGAACTCCTGGACGATGACCGGCATGCGCCAGTGGTTCCATGGGCTGACATCGGCCGTGCTGTCGGGCAACCGCATCCACAGTCCCAGCGCCGTCGTCGCGATCGTACCAAGCCCGGCCGACACGAGCGCTGTCCCGATGCTGGCCCGTGTGGCCAGCGCGCCCCACAGCGCGCTGCCGGCCGCCAATCCTCCCTGTGTAATGAGCATGAAGATCGCCAGGACTCGCGCGCGGACCCAGTCGGGTGCCATCAGCTGAACAAGCGCGTTGGCCAAGGAAATGAACGCGATCCACGCGCCACCGCAGACGAGCATCAGGGCCATCAGGCCCGGCAGGTTGTGGACTCCGGCAAGTGCGACGATCGCACATCCGAGGACGCTCACGGCCGTGGACACGATGGCCTCCGTCGACGCTCGCGCCCGGGCTCGTTGCAAGACGAGCGCGCCGCCGACGGCGCCGACGCCGAAACATCCGAGCAGAGCGCCGTAACCGATGGCGGTCGCGCTCACGCTGCGCGCGATGGCCGGCAGCAACGCGAACGGTGCGCTGGCGAAAAGCATCACGACGCCGGACCGCAGCATGAGCCCGCGCATGACCGCGACGTTGCGAACGTAACGGACCGCCGCAATCGTGGCACCCCCCAAGGTTTCGGCTGGCAGGGTTCGTGACGCGCCGCGGCCGTTTCCAGCGGGCGACGACGACGATGACGCCAAGAAACGACACGACGTTGACGCAAAACGCGGCGCCGACACCTGCTGCGGCGATCAGTGCGCCGGCCAGCGCCGGGCCAACGGCTCGGGCGATGTTGAATTCGATGCCGTTAAGCGCGGATGCCGCCGGCAGGTCCTCCTTGCGCACGAGCTCCGGCAGCACCGCGCGCCAGGAAGGACTCTCGAATGCGTCACCCGCCGACAACGCGAACGTCAGCACGAGAAGCAGCCACGGCGTCATGTGCCCGCCGATCGTCAGCAGCGCGAGCGCGGTCGCGACGCAGAGCATCCACGCCTCGGCGTAGAGAATGAGCGAGCGGCGGTCGACGATGTCGCCGACCGCGCCCGCGGGAAGGGCAAAGAGGAAGAATGGCAGCGTCGACGCGGTCTGCGTCAGTGCGACCAGGAGCGGGCTCGCCCCGATCGACACCATCAGCCATGCCGATCCGACGCCCTGCATGAACGTGCCGATATCGGACACGACGTCCGCGATGAGCAGCTGCCGAAAGATCGGCGTCCGCAGCGGGCGCCACAACCCAGCCGCCCCCTTCATCGCGTCAGGCCGCGTGGGTCAACTGAGGCTCGGCTCATTCCTTGAAGAACGCGAGCAGTTCGGGATTGACGATTTCGTGATGCGTCGCGAACAGGCCGTGGGAAAGGCCAGGATATACCTTCAGCCTTGCGCCTTTGACCAGTTTGGCCGAGATCATCGCGGAGGCGGCAATCGGGACGATCTGGTCGTCGTCGCCGTGAATGATCAGGGTCGGCACGTCGATTTTCTTCAGATCCTCGGTGAAATCGGTTTCGGAGAATGCCTTGATGCAGTCGTAGGTGGCCTTGACGCCGCCCATCATGCCCTGTCGCCACCAGTTTCTGATGAGGCCCTCGGAGATCTTCGCGCCAGGCCGGTTGAATCCGTAGAATGGACCGGTGGGAACGTCGAGGTAGAACTGAGCCCGGTCGGCGCGTTGGGCAGCACGCAAACCGTCGAAGACCTCGATGGGCAGGCCGCCGGGGTTCGCCGCGGTCTTGAGCATCAACGGCGGTACACCATCGAGAATCACGGCCTTGGCGACGCGACCCTTCGCACGGCCACTGCCGTGGCGGCCGATGTAACGGACGACTTCTCCGCCGCCGGTCGAGTGTCCGACGTGGATGGCATTTCTCAGGTCGAGCTTCTCGACCAGTGCCATCAGGTCGTCGGCATACGTGTCCATGTCGTTGCCGTCCCATGATTGGGTCGATCGACCGTGGCCGCGGCGGTCGTGCGCGATGCAGCGAAACCCGTGCTCGCCGAAATACAGCATTTGCGCGTCCCAATCGTCAGAACTCAACGGCCAGCCGTGGCTGAAGACGATCGGCTGCCCTGACCCCAAGTCCTTGTAATAGATTTCGACGCCGTCTTTGGTCGTCACTGTGCTCATCGCGGGCTCTCCTTATTCATATTCATCTGAATGGTTGGGTTGGGTTTCTAACGTAAGATCCCCGCCATGCGCCGACCACGCCGATCCGGTGACGTGGGCCGTCTTCGCCGCCGATTCCGGACTGCCAGCAGTCTGCTGATTCTCTGGGCCTGGTCGGCCCAAGCGGCACCGGCGCCGGCGCGTGTTGCCGGGCCGGCGTTGCAGCAGCGGCCTGCGGTGCTCGTGATCTTCGGTGATGACCCGTCGCAGCCGTGGATCCAGCCAATGTCGGACGCCATCAGCCGCGTGCTGTACGGCCGTGGCGCCGACTCCCCTGAACCGGTACTACGAATACCTGGACGCCGTTCGGTTTCCCGATCGCGCTCATCGCGATCTCTTTCGAGACACGATTCGACGGAAGTACGCTGACATCCGCTTCAGCTTGATCGTTCCGGTGGCGGGCACAGCGATGGGGTTCGTCAACGAGACGCGAGAGGAGTTGTGGCCTGGCGTCCCGGTGCTGTTCACCCGGTACAACGCCAATCAGCCTCTCACGGTACCGTTACGCGAGCACGACATGGTCCTCGGGTTCGAGTTCAGCATGCAAGCCGCTCTGGACACGATCAAGGCCGTGGTTCCGGGAACGACGCAGGTGGCCATCGCGTGGGACGAGGGCATGGCGGGAAGCGGCCAGACGCCTGAGGCGGCAGCGGAGTTCCGTCGCCTCGGTCTGCAAACGATCGACTTGAATGGCCTGCCGCTCACCGACCTCCTCTCCCGTCTCGGCCGTCTTCCCGATCACGCTGTCGTGCTCCTTGGCGTCAGCGGCAGCCAACTCGACTCGGCGCACTGGATGAACCCGGCGTGGCCCATGTGCGAGCTGGCCTCGACAGCAGCCAATCGGCCGACCTTCATGCTCGGCGCGCACTTTCTCGGTTGCGGTGTCGTCGGCGGGTTACTGCGGGATTTCGGCGCGATCGGCAGGATTGTCGGCGAGCGCGCCTTGTCGGCGCTGGCGGGACGGCAATCGCCCAATGAAGTGATCCCGCTGGGGGGATTCACCGAGCGGGCATTCGACGCGCGGCAACTGGCCCGCTGGCACATCGACGAGGCGCGCTTACCGGTGGGAAGCGTGGTCAGGTTCCGTCAACCGAGCCTGTGGCGCGACTTTCGGCTCCAGGTTTTCGGCACGGCCTTAGCGATCGGCGTGCTGACGGCATTGGCCGGCTGGCTGCTCTACGAGCGCCGCGGACGCCACAAGGCCGAGCGCGATAGCCGGCGGAGCCTGGCGATGGCGGCGCACGCCGACCGGGCCGTCACCATGACGGCGCTGACCGGCTCACTCGGGCACGAGTTGAGCCAGCCGCTCGGCTCGATCCGGCTCAACGCCGAGGCGGCTGACCGGCTGATCGCATCGAATCGCGCCACACCCGAGGAATTGCGGGACATTCTGCACGACATCGAGCGGGAGGACGTGCGCGCGACGCAGATCATCGAGCGCCTTCGCACGATGGTCCAGAAGAAACAGGACATCGACAAGCGTCCGCTCGACGTCTTCGCCGTTGTGCGCGAGAGCCTAGCGATCGTGGCGCAGGATGCCTCGGCACGACAGGTACAGGTCGACTGCCGGCTGCCTTCGGCCCCATGTCTCGTTCTCGGGGATCAGGTGCTGCTGCAGCAGGTCATGATCAACCTGTTCCTCAATGCCTTTGACGCGATGTCCAATACGGACGCATCAACAGGCCGGCGGGTCCGGATCGAGGCCGCGCTGAGGGCAGGGGTTGTCGATATCTCCGTACGCGACTCCGGTCCTGGCCTCCCCGCGCACCTGAACGGACGGCTGTTCGAGCCGTTCGTCACGACCAAGCCCAACGGCCTCGGGCTGGGACTCAGCATCGTGAGCAGTATCGTGGCCGCGCACGGCGGCACCATCGGCTCGCACAATGCCGCCGAGGGGGGCGCCGTTTTCTGCGTCACCCTGCCGCAGACGAAGACGGCGTGAGGGAGGCGATGGGCGATGGGCGATGGACGATAGGCGATGGACGATAGATTATTTGGCGGGAGCGACGAGCTTCCAGAAGCGAACGGCGTCCCAGAGGCTAATTCGCAGAGGTACAGTTCGTCGTTGCCCTGCTGAAATGACGCGGCCTGTTCGGCCGACAATCCAAAGAGCGCGCGAACGATCATTTGATTGGTGCCGCCGTGTCCGACGATGAGGATGGCGCCGGAGCGGTGACGCGCGAGGATGCCGTCTATCGCTGTCCGAACCCGAGCGAAGAACTGCGACAGCGATTCACCGCCGTCCAGGGTGTCCTCGGGGTCTCGACTTCGGCGTTCGTACTCAGCAGTCCCTGAGTGTCCCTGGAACACGCCGAGCCGGCGCTCGTTCAAGCCGGCGAGCGGCGTCAGTTGGACTGAGCCTCGCGCGATCTCGGCGGTTTCGCGGCTGCGACGAAGTTCGCTTGAATACACGGCGTCGAGGCGCACCCCGACGAGCCGGCGCTGAAGCTGTCCTGCCTGTTCACGCCCGGTCGCGTTCAAGGGAATGTCCGCACTTCCCTGAAGCTTCCCTTCGACATTCCAATCAGTTTGACCGTGGCGCGCAAGATACAGCCGGAGGATCGGCTCGGCCTCTCGCGCCTGCGAGGCCACGACAGCAGCGCCACCGGTTTGTGCGGCCGCTTGCGGCGCCACGGCGAGGGTCCACGCTATCGCGCCGATCGCCGTCTTCCACATCGGGTTCACGCGCATGATTCTCTTAATTCATGGCAGATCGTTTACGTCGGCTTTGCGAGACGGTCACACCCGGGCAGTACCATCCCTGCTCCGCCCAGCCGGGCGAAGGCAATCCAACGCAATTGTAAGGAGGATCCGAATGTCATGTAACCCCTCCAGGCTCGGGAGCTATGCGGCGACAGCGATCGTTCTCGCGCTCGTCACCGGGGCGCGGCCCTCCGCAGGGCCGCGGTCGTCCGCCGGCGACCCGGACGATCATTCCTCGAAAGTACGCCACGTGCTCCTGATCAGTATCGACGGGATGCACGCCCTGGACTTCGAGACTTGCGTCAACGCCGGGACGTGCCCGCATCTCGCCGATCTCGGAAAAACAGGCGTGACCTATACGCGGACGACGACCGCCAGGCCTTCCGATTCCTTCCCGGGGCTGATGGCGATAGTGACGGGCGGGACGCCGAAAACTTTCGGAGCGTTCTACGACGTGGCCTACGATCGCGTCCTGGCCGGACCGACGATCGACACGGGCAACGGCCTGCCCGGCACGGGCGCCGCGGGGTGCACCGTCGGCCAGGTGGCGGGATACCAGACTGAATACGAGGAAGGCGTCGAGAAGAACCAGCACAACGTCAATGGCGGAGGTCCCTACGGCGCGTTTGACGGTGGCGTGCTCTCCATCGATCCCCTCAAGCTTCCCCGCGATCCCTTCAACGGGTGCAACGCCGTCTATCCCTGGAATTTCATCCGCACGAACACGATTTACGGCGTGATCCACGCCGCGGGCGGTTATACGGCCTGGTCGGACAAGCACCCGGTGTATGCCACCGTCTCCGGACCAACCGGAACCTCCGTGCCCAGCAATGTGGACGATTATTACGCGCCCGAAGTCAATTCCGACATCGTGCCGATTCCCAATTTCCACACGGCAACGGGCGACGATTGCTCGAACATTCCGCACGCCGCGGGTGATGACTGGACCACCGGCTTCGCCGCAATCAGATGCTATGACCAACTCAAGGTCAATGCCGTCGTCAACGAGATCAACGGCAGAACCCACCTCGGCACAAAGAGCGCTCCGGTGCCGACCATCCTCGGCATGAACTTCCAGGCCGTCAGCGTCGGCCAGAAGCTGATCAAGGTCGTGAAGGGCGGCTACACCGACGCCGCAGGTGATCCCACGCCCAGTATGCGGGACGAGATCAAATTCGTGGATGCGGCGATCGGGCAAATGGTCGATGCGCTACAGGATCGGGGGCTGCTCCGTTCGACTGCCGTCATCATCACGGCCAAGCACGGCCAGTCGCCGATCGACCCCAACCGCTTCTTCCCCATCCCCGGTCATTCAGGCACCAATGGTCTGCCGCCCTCCGCGGTCATCGGGTCATTCCTGCCTCCGGTCTACGCCAATCCGAACAACAGCCTGGGATTGGCCGAAGACGACATCTCGCAGATCTGGTTGAGGAATTCAGGCGATACGGCGGCAGCGGTCAACCTCCTCGAGACTACTGGAACCGCGCCGGGATCCGACGCGAGCGCCATCGGGCTCGGGCAGATCTTCTTTGGCCCGTCCATCACGACGATGTTCAATGCCCCGGGCGTTCCAAAGGACCTCGATCGCTGCTGCTCTGTGCCCAGGCCGGGGGAGCTCGACCCGCGCACACCGGACATCATCGTGATTCCCAACGTCGGGGTGGTCTATACCGGAAGCCTCAAGAAGCAGTCCGAGCACGGCGGCTTCGCGCACGACGACACCAACGTCATGCTGCTGGTCTCGAATCCGTCCATCAAGGGCCGGACCGACACCAGCTTCGTAGAAACCTCTCAAGTGGCTCCCACCGTCCTGCAACTGCTCGGCCTCGATCCGGACTTGCTCGATGCCGTCCGGCTGGAAGGCACGCCCGTTCTGCCCGGTCTGCGCTTCGAACAGTGAGCCGAAAATGGTCCGAGGGGCGTTGCCTCTCGGACCATTCATGCGATGGACGTCGCGCCATGTTTACGGCGACGTCATTGCGCAGCCACACCGGTCTCCTACGCTGCGTCGGCACGGAGGTGCGGATGAACAGAGTTGGCAGATTGACCACGGCAACGACGGCAGCGATTTCTCTTGCGTTACTCACGCCACTGCTGGCGCGCGAAGCGGCAGGCGGCGATCCAGATGTCGGTCATCTCGATCATGTGTTCGTGATCGTGATGGAGAACCACGCGTACGATCAAATCGTCGGTAACCCGAGCGCACCGTTCACCAATGCCTACGCGCAGGCGGCCAACACCGCCGACAATTACTTCGCGATCGGGCACCCGAGCCTGACGAACTATCTCGAACTGGTCGGCGCTTCGAATTTCGGCGTGCTCAGTGACAACTCACCCGACTGGCACAATCACGGGTGCAAGCCCAACATCGTCCAACCGTTTACGCAGAACCGAGATGACGCAGGGTCGGGGGCGATCTGCCCGATTGCCGGCAGCGGAATGGACGCCCCGACCGTCGCCATCGACACCACGAACGAGGTCACTCTGCCCTTCGTTCCGGCGATGACGAACATCGACGGCGCCGCGATTGCTTCGGCTCCGACGGTGGGCAAGACGATCGCGGACCAGCTCGCCGAACGCGGGCGTTCCTGGAAGAGCTATCAGGAGAGTCTTCCGCCCTACGGCGCTGATGGCGTGAACAACAGCGACGGCTTCTTCAACAGCACGACGGGTTTTGCCAGCGTGCTGCCGAAGGAACAGCAGTCGCTGATCAACTTGTACGCGGCGAAACACAATCCGTTCGTCTACTTCCGCAGCGTCCAAGAACACGGCCTCGGGAACGTCGCCGGTTTCCAGGGACCGCGCGGCCTGTTCGAGGATCTCGCGTCGGGGAACGCCCCCGATTACGCGCTGATCGCGCCGAACCAGTGCAACGATCAGCACGGCCGCGGCAACGCCGGACCGGCCTGCGATTTCGATCCCGGCCCGCTCGGCGATGGGACGTACAACGACGGCAGCTCGAACTTCCTGAACCCCGCGCTGATCTACCAGGGCGACTTGACGTTGCGGACCATCGTCGGGGCCATTCACTCATCGAAAACCTGGCGCCAGGGTCACAATGCGATCGTGGTGGTGTGGGACGAGAACGACTACAGCGCGATCAACAACAAGGTGCTGGTCATCGTGGACACGAACGACGGGGATCGGGACGGCCGCGATCGGAGCGTTCACAGCCTGCGCCGCTACACGCACTTCTCGCTGCTCAAGACCATCCAGGCGGGACTCGGGCTGCCGTGCCTGAATCACACCTGCGACGCCAACGTGCCGCTGATGGAGGATGTGTTCGGACGGTAGGCCGCTCTGCATTCATATCCGAGGGGCCTTGCCCCTCGGACTCCCCTGCCACAGACGTTTCATAAAGACGTTACGTCGGCGACATGTCCGGGCACCAGTGACCCGGTACGCTTGGCCACCGCGGCTCCGACGGGAAGCGGCAAAAGGAGATTGCAATGCAGGTTCGAACGGTCTTACGGTCCAAGCTCTTTCATCTGGGAGTGGCCACGGCGATCCTCGCCTACGCCGGCACCTCCCGCCCCTCCGCGCTCGGCACTCCGCACTTTGTCCCGAACAGAATCATCGTCACCCGCAGTACTTATACAGGTGCAGCGCAGACGGTCCCCTTTCCAGGATATCTGCCGAATAACGCGGCCTCCGTTGCCGATGGGACGTTTCCGGGGGTCTTCGACAACGAGACTCCGGACGGCTCGTTTGGCGTGACGTCACCGATCTTTGTTGACCAGCTCGCCCCGTCCGGCACGCTGCTGAGCAGCCTCAACGTGACGGACGCCATCTTCACCCAGCTCGGGATGCACGTGACCACGAGCTTCCCGTCCAAGTCCGAGCTTGGCCTGAGCTTTACTCCGGACAACTCGGCCGTCACGTTCATGGCCTATGGAGCGCCGGCGAACGCGCTCGATGTCTCGAATTCGAGTACGCCGGGCCACCTCGACATCACCAATCCGGTAAACGGCCAGCGCCTCCTTATTTTCCAGCGTGACATCGTCGAACTGAGCGGCGACGGCAGTGTGCAGGTCACCCCCACGAATACCTATTCGGGCAACAACGGCCGCAATGTGGCCCTCGGCGCGAACGGCAACTACTACATGGTCGGCAACGCCGGCAATAACGGCAAGAGCGTCAAGTTTCCCGGCAACACGGTCGGTCTCACGATCGGCCAGAAGCTCGTCAAATTGTCGAGCCCGTCCAGCACAGCGAACATGTACGTGGGCACGCCCTTCAGCGGAACGAACGTCCCCACTGCAGCGTACGTGACCGCTATTACGAGCGACACGGAGTTCACGATCAGCGCCGCCGCCGCCGGACCGGCAGGCGCTGGAAATTACACCGCGGACGAGGGCTCCGTTCAACTCGTCAATGCCAGCTTCGTCAGCGGCAGTGCGATTATCACGGTCGATGACACCTCTAAGCTGGTCCCGGGAATGCCGCTGGCGGGCACCGGTTTCGCCGCCAAATCGTATATTCAGTCTGTCACCAACACGACGCAATTTGCCGCGAGCGCGGCGACGACGGCGGCCTCCAGTCCCACGAAGAGCTACACCGCGGGCGTGTCGAACTCGATGCTGAGCGACAACACCGGCGTGCAGATGATCGTCAAAGGCCAGTCAGATACCACCGGCTCCGGCACCGGCATTCTCGACGCCACGACGAACAGCACGGTCGTGGGGAAGGTCAATGGCACGTACGGCTCCGGCACCGGTTACCAGCGCGGCTTCACGATTTCGCAGAGTCCCGTCAATGCGACCGATGACAAAACGGGCAAGGACGACAACTTCCGCGGCATCCGGAACTACAACAATACGCTTTACGTGACCAAGGGCAGCGGCGGCAACGGCTTCGATGCCGTGTATCAGGTCAATCCCAACGGTGGTGACTTCGTCGCGCCGGGCTCCAGTGCCGGCCTGCCGACGCTTGCCAATGCCAGCATCGCTAGCATCAACCCGCTGCCTGGATGGCCCACCGACAGCCGAGGCGCCTGCGAATCGAGCAGTCTACCCGCCCCGTCTGGATGTTCCATCGTCCATCACCCCTTCGGGATCTGGTTCGCCAACGCGACGACCCTCTACGTGGCAGACGAAGGTTCGACGAGCGTGGCAAACGCCGCTCCGGGCGGGCTGGAAAAGTGGATGTACAACGGCGACACTGGCCAGTGGGAACTGAAATACACGATTCCCGCCAGCTCGATTCCTGGCTACAACATCAGCGGTATCGGCAACCTGCAGGCCGTCGGCTTGCGGAATATTTCTGGCATCACGCAAGACAAGAACGAAGTCACCATTTACGCGATCACATCCACTGGCGGCCAGACGCTCAACGACGAAGGCGCGGATCCGAACCAGCTGGTGTCGGTCACGGACCGCGTGGCCGACAAGACGCTGCCCGCGTCTGCGTCCTTCACGGTGATCAGAACAGCGGCGTACGGCAACGTTCTGCGCGGCATCGCGGTGCTCGCCCCGGGCAGCGGCTCACAGGGTCGCTAGCGCGACCCACACCACGAGACACGGTCACGTTAAGGAATGGCAACGCCCTCAACGTGACCGTGCCACCCTCCTCGTCCGGCGCCGCCCGATCGTTGCCGGTTTCATCGGCGACCGGTCGAGCGTCCGACGCTGTCCCCAGCATCCGCCACGGCGCGATATCCTGGTTTCGTCCGCACGGTGTAGTGATCAGGGCCTGTGGCGGTCAGGCGGATCGCCCGGTAGGATCCATCCATCGCCTGATTGAGCGGCGCGTAGGCGATGGTGTAGCGGTTCCGGATCATATGAGCGATGTCCACGGCGACCGACTCGATCTGCTCGACGCTCGTCGGGAAATAGGTCGCGCCGCCGGTCTGCGCGGTGAGTTCCTTGAGTTCGTGCCGACCGGCGCTAGCCCGGCTGGTTTCCTGTCCACCGAACAGGCCGATGGCGTCGATGACGGTCTCGGTCTGCTCGGCCTGCTGGCGAATGCGCCCGACGGTGGTCGTGCTGGCGTTGTCGTTGCCGTCGGTGACGACGAGCAGCACGCGAGCGTCCTGCCGGGCATGATCGTGAAGGTAGGCTTCGCCGGTCGCGACGGCGTCGCGCAGCGCGGTGCCGCCGATCGAATCGACGCGGGCGATGCCGGCCTCGAGGACGCGGAGGTCGCCGGTCATCGGCACGTCGAGGTGCGGCGTATCGGCAAAATTCAGCACGAACATTTCGTCCTGGGGATTCGAGGCGCGCGCGAAGGCGAGCGCGGCGGCCTCGACCTTGGCCCTGAGCGGCCGCATGCTACCGCTGTTGTCGATGAGGAGTCCGACGGAGACGGGAATGTCGTCGCGGCGGAAGACCGCAATGGGCTGGCGCTTGCCGTTCTCGAAGACGCTGAAGGCGCGCTGGTCGAGATTGGTGACGAGCTCACCGCGCGCGTTGGTGACCGTGGCATGGAGCACGACCAAGCGCGTCTCGGATCGAAAGACGCCCTGACCCGCAACGTCGGCGACGGAGAGCAGCAGGAGCGCCGCCAGCATGCGGCGGTGGGTCATCGCCCGCCCGAGGGTCCCGGCGCGAGATGCAGTTGCATCACGGTGTCGGCCGGAAATTGCATCTCACGACCTTTGGCGAGCACGTTCCGATAGACGGTTCTCGCGGCGCCGAAGATCGACAAGCCGATACCGACCGGCGGCGCGGCGTGGGCCAGTGGAATGCCGAGCAAGCCGAGGCCGAAGAAGCCGCCGACGCTGACCGCCCCGGGATTGCCGCCGTGAATGACGTGGCCGTCCCCGTCAGGATCGAGATGATCGTGCTGATCGAGCGAGCCGCGCAAGGCGAGGAGGGACAGCGCCGGCGCGATGAAGCGGGTCTTGGAATCGGTCATCTTCGCGCCGCCCTCGTCATCGAGCTGCAGGTTGTCGTCGGCGCTGGCGTTGACCGATTGCAGCGATGCGAGCAAGGGCACCGCGTCGCCGGCCGGCAGCTCGACGCGCTCGAAGAGAAAGCGCAGCTGGCCATTGCGATGAAACCGCTTGGCGGCGGTCGCGTAGGTCACTTCCCCCTGGAGAATCGTGCCTTCCGGGAGGATCAGTTGATGGTCGACTGAGAGCACCGGCTCAGTGACGACGGCGCGGATGGGCGTGCCCTTGGGTGTCTTCGACGAATCGAGCGTGGTCAAGAGGCGCACGTGCAGGATGCTCGCCGGCGCCGGATGCACACCGCCAGGCGCGATCGGATCGGGCGCGACGCGACCGAAGTCCAGCGGCTCCAGGAACTCGACTTCGTAGCCGGTGTTGGCGGCGATCATCTGCCGGTGGTAGGGCATCCGCTCTTTCAGCATCGCCTTGAGGCGTGCGGTGCGGCCGGGTTGCGTGATCTCGTTCAGGATGTCGTGAGTGCTCTGTTTTGCCGAGGCGATAGTCTGGCTGACCTGATGCTTGGCCGCCTGCTCGGCGCGGTGCACCGTTCCGCCCGGCTCGGCCGAATCCGTTTCCGGCGGCGCGGGGGCGTCGGTTCGCTTGAGGTGAGGAATCGTGGTCGTGACGTGCGTTGCAATCGGCAGGCGGTGGCCATCTTCGAAGACCAGCGTGTCGAACTGCAGCACGACCTGACGATGCGGCGTGAAGTCACCCTGCAGCATCGTCTGAGTGCGCGACACTTTCGACGGATCCTCCAGCGCCGCGATGTGGCCGAGCACCCTGGTGCCGGCCGGCGCCACGATGCGGTCGTAGGCGTAAATGGGTTCGACCAGCGTTCCGGAGACCGCCTGGCCTATTTCTTTGATGCTGATCTGATCTTCGACGAGGACCTCCATCGAGCGACCGGCCGAGACGGTCAGCGCGACGGTAGGTTCGCTGGATTGCGCCAGGAGCGGGCTGGCGCTGGCGAGGCACAACAGCGCCGTCGAGGATAAACGAATCGTCTGGACTACATTCACGATCGTCCTCCCGAGTACGACGAGTCTACTACGCCCGTCCTGCGACGCCGCTCGCCGACCCATCCATTTCGCCGATCGGCGATAGCCGGCGCGAGCACTGCTATTGGCCGAGCGCGGCAGTTAATGGACCCGGTTACTCGGGATGCGCGAGCTTCTTGCCGTCGGGGCCAACCTGCACCTCGTGGTGCTTGCCGGCGAGCGTGACCACCGACTCGTAGGCCACGAGCTTGCCGTCCTTGGTGAGGGCCTCGACTTTCCCGAGCGTACCCTTGCCAGCGGCCGCTTTGAGCCCATCCTGGACCGCGGGGGGAAGCGAGGCCAACTTCACTTCGTCCTCGATCTCGAGGACGCGACCGTCCTTATCCATCGATATGTCACGACCGTGTCCATCGACCACGAGCGCGGCTTCATAGATCTTCTTGCCGTCCTCGACTTCCGTGGAGAAGCCTGTGATGGTTGCTCCCTTGCTCTGTTCCGCAACGGTCTTTTCGACGGCAGGGGGAAGATCCTTGCGCGCCAGCTTCTTTTCCTGCGCGGCGACGGTCATCGCCAGAAACGCCGTCCCGATGATTGCTGTCACAACACATGTGCGTCTCATAATCTATTCCTCACTAAACAGCGGCGACGTCACGCCCTGCGCAGAGTTCGACGTGGACACAATTCCACAGGCCACCATGATGACGCTAGCGACACGTCTCGACGGATCGGGCCACAACGTGCATGAAGGCTGGCAGAAAACCAATGACAGGGGGATTACAGCTCCTCGCGCAGCGCGACCAGTGGGTCCATCGTTGCGGCGCGATAGGCCGGAAGGACGACCGCAATCGATGTGGTCAGCAGGAGAAGCGTGCTCGCAGAGGCAATGACCACGGGGTCGACGGCCGACATTCCAAAGAGCTGCGACTGAACAAGCCGCATCACGCCCAGCGAGGCCAGCAGGCCGGCCGCCAGACCGGCGGTCATCATGCCGAGCAGTTCCTTCAGCACGAGCGAGATCAGCGCGGAGGGTCGCGCGCCGAGGGCGGCACGCAGGGCGAGCTCCTTACGACGGCGCACCACGGAGTAGCTCAAAAGGCCAAACAAGCCGATGGCCACCAGCGACAGGCCGAGGGACGCGAACACGCCACCGACGCCGGCGAGAAGTTTTTCTTTCAGCAGCGTATTGCCGATCAACGTTTCGAGCATGGTCACGTCCACGACATGCAGCCCGGGTCCGGCGGTCCTGGCCTCCTGCTCCACCAACCGCCTCACCGATCCCGGGTCGAGTGACGAACGCACATACAAGGTGAAGAACCGGGGAGGTTTCATGGGGAAATACACCACCGGCTGGATGCCACTGCGCAGGTCGGAATAGTAGGCATCGGCGGCGACCCCGACGATCACGTGTCGCGCGTTATCGGTTCGGCGTGCAAACTGCCGCCCGATGACAGCTTCCTCCCCGAAATACCGGCGCGCGAACGCGCGGTTGACGATTGTCGGGACGGGCTGGACGCCATCGGTGTCCCTCAGGTCGAAGTCGCGCCCCTGCACGAGAGGAGTCTGGAGCGTCGAAAAGTAGGCTGGTGAGATTCGATAAAACGTTTCCTGCCGTTCGGACGGCGGCTGGCCTTCCAAGACGATCTGTTCGGCGCGCCGGCTTTCACCAAAAATCGGCACCCACGCGACGGCCGCCGCGCTCACGTTGGGCAGCATGGAGACCTGCCACTGGAGTTGCCGGGTCAAGGTCAGGCCGTCCTGTTTCGGGCCGAGATCGCTGCGCATCGTCAACACGGTGACGCCTCGCGGCTCGAAACCGAGATCTGCTGTAAACAGCTTGTGGAGGCTGAGGAGGAAGGCGGCACCCGCGATGACGAGGCAAAGCACGAAGGCCACTTGGACGGAGACGAACGTGCGTCCGAGACCGACGCTCTGCCTTCCTCCCCTTCCAGGGGGCAGAGCGGACGAGGCTCGAGGCCCTGACGCGCGCCATGCGGGCAGAAGGCCAACGAGGAGTGTCGTGGCGGTGCCGATGCCGGTGCAGAACAGCAGCACGCGAAGGTCCACGACCAGCGCGAGCCGGATCGGATCACTCTCGCTGGACAGGCGGGTCACCAACCAGGGTGCGAGAAGGTTCGCGAACACCAAGCCAAGGGCGCTCGCCAATCCGGCCAGCATCACACTCTCGGTCAGGAGTTGCCGCAGGAGACGGCCGCGACTGGCGCCGAGGGATGTCCGGAGCAACATTTCCGCCGAGCGCGATGCCGAGCGCGACAACAGCAAGCCGGCAACGTTGGCGCACGCCACGAGCAGCATCGCCGCGGCTACGCTCCACACGATCCACATTGGCCGCGCGAAGCTCCGCTGAAAGGCGGACGCGCCGACTTCGCCGGGACGAACCTGCAGTTGCCGTCCGGCAAACGCCGTCAGCACGGCGGCGGGCATGGTCGAGTGCTGGGCGATCACGTCCTGCTGTCGTCTCCGGTAGACCAACTGGAGCCGTGCCTGGAGTTGTTCCGGACTCGCCGAATCATTGAGTCGTCCGAGGATGCGGAAGAGGCTGGCGTCGGGGTTCGAGAATACGCCCGGGTCGAACGTCATGAGCGGAACCCAGACGTCGACGAATCGTCCGGGTTCGACGCCGAAGAACTCTGGCGAGGCTACGCCGACGATCTGGAACGGACGGCCGTTGAGAACGATCGACTGTCCAACAACTGCCGGGTCGCCGCTGAAATGGCGCCGCCAGTAGTCGAAGCTCAGGACGGCATGGTGCGGAAGACCAGGAACGCGGTCGTCATCCGGTGAAAACACCCGTCCCTGGGCGGGGGGGACGCGCAACATCTCGAAGGCGTTCCCGGAGACAAACTGCTGTGTGATCCTGACGATGGGAGACGCCGGATCTGCGCCTTGTGCCTCAGCAGCGTCGATCGGGCCGAAGGCCGCGAGGTGCGCTGCGCCGCCGGCGGCCGCTCGAAGCTGGGTGAAGAGGGGGTAACTGAATGACTCCGTCTCACTGGGGCCGCTGGGGGTCGCGGCGTCGAGCGCGGGGGCGGCAAGGGTGAATACCCGGGCCGGGTCCGGCACGGGCAGCGGACGCAGCATCGCCGCATCGACAATGGCATAAATGGCTGTGTTCGCGCCTATCGCCATGCCGAGAGACAGAATCGCCGTGATCGTGAAGGCCGGGCTTCTGCGCATCGTTCGCCACGCATAGCGGACGTCCTGAATCGTGCTTTCGAGGCCGGCCGACAATCGAATCTCGCGGCTCTCCTCGCGAATCCGGGTGACGCTGCCGAAGGCGGCCAGAGCACGCCGACGAGCCTCGTCGGGGGTGATCCCTTCCTCGCGCAAGGCCGCGGCGCGGCGTTCGAGATGATCCTGAATTTCGTCCTCGAGCGAGTCGTCGAGGCGCCGAGAGTGCAGAGCGTTGGCAAGTCGGGACCACCAGGACATCGATACCTCTCTGGCTATGCGAGACGCTAGGCGAGCCGCAGCACGCGGCTCACACCGGTCGCCAGGCTGTTCCAGCGGTCGGTTTCAGCCGCCGCGTGTTTGCGGCCGGCGCGGGTGATCTGGTACACGCGCGCCCGGCGCTTGTGCTCCGTGACGACGGCTTCGGCGGTAATCCAGCCGGCTTCCTCCATGCGGTGCAACGCTGGATACAGCGAGCCTTCGTCGATGCGCAACGCGTCGGCCGACAAGTCGTGGATCGCCGAGGCGATCGCGTAGCCGTGCAGCGGTCCGCGCCGCTCGAGGACCGTGAGCACGAGGAGATCGAGGGTGGTGTGAACAGAACTCGACGAGCGCATATACTTAGATGGCTAGGGTAGCTATCTCAGTGAACCATTGATGTGCCGGGACGTCAAGACGTCTTGCGGCATGCGTCGTGCGTAGTGGTCACATTGAGTAGCAAATCCAGTCCCCACGCGTATTGGGATGATGCACGACGAGCGTTTACTGTGGCGTATCAGGACGAAGATGCGATCAAAGCCCAGCTGAGAGCCCTTACGGAAGCGAGCCGGAAAGTCCGTGAGGAGCTCGACGTCCTGGTGCGATCGGGAGCAGCCAAGGACCTGACGCGCGGTAGGGTTCACGTCCCTGGCAAGGTCAGGCCAGAACGAGCCGCCGTCAGCGACGACCGGCGACGGAAATCGCGCAAAAAAAGTTAGCGCCCCGCCCTCGGAGCCTGGCAGCAGAATGGCTATGATGCGGCCATGCCAGGGAGGACCCGCCGGCACGAGATTCTCTTCTGTTCGGACGACACCGCCCTTGTCGAGGGTCTGACCTGCTACGTCGCTGACGCGCTGAACGCCGCCGACGGAGCGGTCGTCGTGGTGACGGAGCCGCACCGACGCGATCTTCTGCAAGCGTTGCGCGCGCAGGGGGTGGACATCGATGGCGCCATCGAACGCGGCAGGTGCCGCTGCTTCGACGCGAACGTCGCACTCGATGGCAACCGATGGCTCGAAGCCATCAGCAGTGCGCGCGCGGCCGCCGCCGCCGCGGGAAAGGCCGATCCGCGCGTCGCCTGTTGCGGCGAACGGGCGGGACTCCTGTGGGCCACGGGCCGAACGGCGGACGCCGTTCAGCTCGAACAGCTCTGTAGCGCACTGGCGCGGGATGTCGACATGCTGTGTGTGTACCCGGTGCCGTCCAGCGACGACGATCCGTCACTGACGCGCATCTGTGCGGAACACACCGCCGTTTCTACGGCCAGACCACGGCCCCGTGAGGCGGGTCTGACAGAGGCTGGCGGGCTGGCCGTGGCTGCGGGAGCCACCACCCTCGCACAAGCGGAGGAGATGCGATTGCGTTACGCGGCAATCGTGGAGTTCTCTGATGACGCGATCATCGCCAAGACGCTCGAAGGGGCGATCTCGGCATGGAACGCTGCTGCCGAGCGGATGTTCGGCTACCCGGAGCAGCAGGCCATCGGACAACCGATCACGCTGATCGTTCCTCCGGACCTGTACCAGGAGGAGCGCGACATCCTGGCGCGCCTCCGAGTCGGGGAGCGCGTCGACCATTTCGAGACAATTCGGCTGACCCAGGCTGGAGAGCGGATCGATGTCTCGCTGACCATCTCGCCGTTGCGAGATCGTCACGGCCGGATTGTCGGCTGCTCCACGATTGCGCGGGACATCACGAAGGCCAAGCAGGCCGAGGCCGCGCTGAGGCACAGCGAGCAACGGCTGGCCCGGGAGGTGGCCTGCGCCAAGACGCTCCGGGCGATCAGCACGCGATTGGTGTCCGACTCGAGGCCAGAGTCGCTATATGCGCAGATTCTGACCGCGGCGATGGAATTGATGGCGTCCGATTTCGCCAGCGTGCAGATGCTGTCAGAGGACGGCACATCACTGCGGCTGCTCGCGTCGACGCATTTTCACCCTGATTCCGCGACCTTCTGGGAATGGGTCGATGCCGGGGCGGGAAGCACGTGCAGCAAAGCGCTCAGTGACAACGAACGGGTGGTCGTGACTGATATCGAGACGTGCGCGTTCATGGCCGGCACGCGGGATCTGCAGGAATATCGCCGCTCAGGAATCCGCGCGGTGCAGTCGACCCCGCTGCAATCGCGATCGGGGCGGCCTCTCGGGATGATCTCGACGCACTGGCGGAAGCCGCACTACCCCAGCGAAGAGGACTTCCGATTCTTCGACTCGCTGGCGCGGCAGGCCGCGGATCTGATCCTCGCCGAAGAGACGCTGGCCACGGTGAGCCAGAAGCTGATCGATGCGCACGAGGAGGAACGGACACGGATCGCGCGCGAGCTTCACGACGATATCTGCCAACGCCTGGCGATGGTCTGCGTGAGTCTCGATTGCCTGAAGAAACGTCGCTCGGCGTCAGCGGCCGATCTCGGTCACGAGATCGGCGATGTTTACCAGCGGATTCGGGATCTTGCGTCCGACATTCAGGCGCTGTCGCACGACCTGCACCCGCCCAAGCTCGCGCTCATTGGGCTCGACGCAGCGGTGGTCGGATTATGCGACGAGTTATCCGAACGGCAGGGCATCACGATTGACGTGCACTGCGCGAACATCCCGAAAACGTTGCCTGCGGAGATCTCTCTCTGCCTCTACCGCGTCCTGCAGGAAGCCCTGCAGAATGCGGTCAAGCATGGGGGGACGCGGCGCGCTGAGGTCTCCCTGACGGGTCAGGTCGACGCTGTTACCCTCACGATCAAGGATGCGGGCGCGGGCTTCAATCCTGACGCGGCGATGAGAGGGTCCGGGCTTGGCTTGACCAGCATGACGGAGCGGTTGAAGGTGGTTCGCGGCCAGCTCTCCATCCACTCGCGGCCGGGGGGCGGCACGACGGTTCACGCCGTCGTGCCGGTTCGTGTCCTACGGAGCGCTCAACCGTAGTTCACGGGCGTTACCGTCCTCCCTGTTTCACCGACGACCGTTTCTCGTCTTCGATGACCCACGCTTGGCTGCGCCAGCGCCAGCGCCGACGAGTGCAGTCTCGTCATTTGCGGAATGCGTCATGTCCGCCGCTCGGCGATTGATGCCGCCTTCTGCCAGCGACGACAGCTTCTTGTCGGCGGCCTCTTCCTCGTTGAGATTCTGCTGCAGAAGCTTGATGGCCTCGGTGTGTCCCATGACCTCCGCCCAGGCGATCAACGTTCCGTAGGCGGCCATCTCGTAGTGTTCGGCGCGCTGGCCGGCGGCGATCAGACAGGCGTCCATGGTGGTGTCATCGAATTCTTCGTCCATGACGGACTTCCCCTCTTCGATGATCCCGGCGATGCCGTCACAGTGTTTGCCTCGTGCCTTCTCGCCGAGGCTCTCGAAGACCTGTTCCAAGCGCCCGATCTGGCCGCGCGTCTCTTCGAGATGGGTTTCGAAGGCGTCACGAAGGTTCGGATTGAAGGCGGCTTTCGCCAATTTGGCGAGCGCCTTGGTCAACTGCTTCTCGGCATCGTAGGTATCGCGCAGCTCATCGATAAATGCATCATGAAGCGTTCCGGCTTCGGCCATCGGTGTTCTCCTTGTGGGGGGGTGTTCTCGAGTGAGGACCGCGTCGACGACGCGGTCCTCTGTCGGTGAGTGCTAGCCGCGTACCATCGGGCGATCGGTGTTCTGGATGTCGCCCTTCGATTCGCCGGTCGATGAAATATCCTCTGCGCCCGTGCGCTTCAACACTTCCTTGGCGCGGTGCGTCCAGTCCGAATTGTCGGAGTGAACGGAGAGGAGGATGCCGCCCTTCTTGACGCGTCCCTCGTAGCGCTTGGCTTCATATTCCGGGATGCCCATGCCGATCAACGCGCCGGTCAGGCCGCCGACCGCGCCGCCGACGCCGGCACCTGCCAATGCCGCCATGATGGGGCCGGCAGCGATAAAGGGCCCGAGCCCCGGAATAGCCAGGGCGCCAATCCCCGCGAGCCAACCGAGTCCGCCACCGACCAATGCGCCGGTGCCGGCGCCGGTGCTGGCTCCTTCCGGCGCTTTCGTCCCCTTCTCGTGCGCGAAGTCCTTGGTACCTACGTTTTCAGGGAAGAGCACCGAAATGTCGGTGTTGCGAAATCCGTCGACGCGGAGTGCGTCGACAGCGACTTCAACAGCCGTCTGATTGGGATAGATGCCGAACACAGCCGTATTTTTGCCTGCCATAGTTATAGTCCTGCTTTCTGTGGGTGTTTCGTTGCCGTGTGACCGGTCACGGAGACGTGGTTGGTCACGTTCGCGGCGCCGACGACGTCGGCGGCTTTGGCCGCCACTGCTGTCTTCTCAGCCTCGGTGTGGACCGGCCCTTTGAGGGTCACCTTGCCTGACACCGTCACGATCTTGATGTTGTGCGCATACGACGACAGATCCTTGTCGGCGACAATCGCCTTCCGGATCTCACGCGTCGTCTCGACATCGGAGCGGGTGTTGCTCTGATCGCCCGCCGTCTTCTGCGCCGCGTTGCGATCGCGCGCATTGGTCTTCGTGTTGTCGGGAGCGGGCGTCTGCGCGGACGCGGCAGACACCCCGATGAGCACGCCGCACGCCAGTAGACACACCATCTCTCGCCAAGAACGTTGGTACATGAACACCTCTAGTGGACTTCGAATTAACGGAAGGCAACCGGATGGTCTGGTTGCCACAGTGAGTAGACTGCGGTCAGTGTGGGTAACCGGATGCCGACGAAACCCCTGGGGGACCTGATCCATTCAGTCGCTACGACTGCTCTATCGCAAGAACGCCGCCGCGTCCGCGAGAACGTCGCCGCGTCATGTCGCAGCGTTCGAACGCGGCCGTCGGGCGAGCGGGACCATTGGGCTCCCTGGCCGCGGCTTCGCTCCACTTCACGGCCAGTCCGCCCAACGGTCCCGCTCGTCCACCGGCCGCGGGAATTAGTGCGGGATCGGTCGCGCTCGTCCATCGGCCGCGCTGAACGGTCGGGCATGACAATGCCCAGCGAGCCGGCGGCAGCGATGAGGCTAGCGTTTCTTGCGGGGCGGTCGGCGGCGTCGGTTGGTGGGCGTCGGGGTGTGGGGTCGATGCAGGAGGCGCGTCGTGGCCTCGTGCAGGCGTGTCAAGCGCGCGATGATGTCTTCGATCCTCGCCAGTCGCTCCTCAACGTTTGCCGCGTCGGTGGGACGGTCTGGACGGCCGACGGTGCGGCGGGCGGATGGGCGATGAGGTGACTTGGCCACGCGGAGTGCAACGACCTTATCACGCAGCGTCAGGACAGCAGGTGGGCGGCGTTGACGATCTGAGCTAATTGATGAGTTATCTCATCTAAACCAAACTATTGCAGAGGTTTACATCCATCCCTAACGGACGCATACTACGCGCGGGGGGAGACGCACGTGCAGAAGGTCCTCGTCGTCGAAGACGATGCCGACTTACGGCAGATGTTCCGGACTGCCCTGCACTTCGGTGGGTACGACGTGATCCAGGCGAGCGACGGCCTGGAAGCGCTCCGCCAGCTAGACGCGCTCCGCGTGGACTGTGTCGTCCTCGACCTCGGACTTCCGATAGTGAGCGGACTGGTCGTCCTCCAGGAGGTCGCGGCGCACGCGCACACACGCGATGTCCCGGTCGTGATCGTGGTCACGGGACAACCTGGTCCGCACACTGATCTTCCCTATGCGTCCTGCATCCTCACGAAGCCTGTGACGCCAGAGCGCCTGGTAGGCACGGTCCGCCGCTGCCTGGCGGCGCGACCGTCCGCTGCAGGCACGTGATCCGATCTGAGAGTTGCCGAACTAAAACGGCGTCCGCGTAATCACCTTCGACGCCGAGACGCCGTTGACCGTGTAGGTGAACGTACCGTTGGACACATCACTAAACGACAGCGTCGCGGTACCGACGACCACGTCCGAGACGAGCGCGGGATCGTAGGGCGCGGCGAACGGCGGACCGAGCGGCTGGTGCACGGTGGCGGTGAAGGTCAGACTGTCGACCCAATGGCCGTCCTTGAGCTCGAACCACGTGGCCACGCCGTTGACGTCATAGGTCTGCCAGAACGCGACGAGCAGATCGGTCGTCGACTTGTGATGGGTGATGCTGAGGCTCCAGGCGGGCTCGGTCGCCGTGCCCCAGAGATCGGTCATGTCGGCGAGGCTGACGATCAGCGGCGGGGGCGGAGGGGGCGGTGGCGCCGCGAGAGTGCCGGTGCCGGTGAGCGGCAGATCGAAGACGGGATTGGCGGGATCGTTGGTCGTGAAATGCAGCGTCGCCGCGCGCACGCCGACGGCCATGGGGAGGAAGTTGATCCCCAGCTGGCAGGCGTTGTTCACCGGAGGCGGCCCGAGCTGGAGATTCGCCGGGCAGTTGAACGTCCGCGAACCGGCGGTGCCGAACGAGAAATCGCCGGCGTTGGGACCGACGAATGTCATCGTGCCGAGCAGGCCGCCGGCGCCGGGATTGGCGATCCCAACGATCGTGTCGGAGGTGAATCCCGACGGAAGTGAACCGACGATCTTGGACCCGAAGTCGATGCCCGTCGCCGGCGCACTGATCGTGAAGACCGGACCCGGGAGTCGTCCAACGCCGTTGACGGGCGTCGAAATCGTCGGAGCATTGAGAAAGGTCGCGGTCAACACTGCGTTGCGCTGGCCGACGACGGTGGGCGCAAACGTGACCTGGATAACACACGTGGTGGCGCGCTGCAGGACCGCGCCGCTGGTGCAGGTCCCGGCAAGGCCATAATCGCCGGCCGCCGCGCCCGAGAGCGTCACGGCGGCGATGCTCAAGGGGGCGCTGCCGCTATCGCTGATCGTCAACGACACGACCGTGGAACTGCCGATGCCCGCGGAGAGCAGCGGCGCTGCGCTGAGAAGTGTCGCGGTGGTCTGGTTCAAGCCACCACCACCACCGGTGCCACCTTTCTGCGCCAAGGCCGGGGCCGCGCCGAAGGTCAAACAGAAGCCGAGCCCCAGCACGGGGGCACAGATGATCATCGGGCGCAACGAACGTACGAGCTTCATCACGAAGGTCTCCAGGGTTTGGGATATGGGCGGCGCGAACGAAGAGGAGGACGAGCGCGCCGCGTTGCACGTCGGTATGGCGATAACCGTGCCGCTGCGTTTTTCGTTGAAATGGTGGGAGAACGCGCTCGAGGGCCCGCACAGAGTTTCCGCTGCTGAAAACAATTTTCGCGGGCGGTAACGAGCTCAGCAGTTTTATCGCAGGGTTCTTCTCGCAAGAGGGCTCTGCGATATGGGTGGCCCCGCGCGGGCGCGAGCACAAGACGCAGAGGTCGGGCACCTTGTGACGAAAATCGCGCGGGGCCGTATCGAGGCATATCAAGCTGGCGGCCAGCGTGGCGCGGATCGCGGCGTCTTCGGAAGTCGCAGCAGCGACGCCACTTGGTGGGCGTCAAAGGAGTGGATGGCGTCCGCGGCGTGGCGGGCCGGGACGAAGATGTCGCGTTCCGTTGCGGAGCGGCGCGCCGACTATAATTCCCGCGGATGTCTCTCAGTCGGCAGCGCCCGGTCACGCTGATCCTGTTGTGCCTGGTGTTCTGGACGCTGACGACGCACGGGAAGTACACGAATACGGGAGACGAACCGCACTACCTGATGGTCGCGCAAAGCCTCTGGGCAGATGGCGACCTCGATCTCGCCAACAACTACGCGCTGAACCAGGGGGCGATCTTCGGCGCGGCGGGACTGCAGCACGAGTTGCACGCGATCCCCGCGCGCGACGGCGGGCTGCGGCCGGTTCACGACATCGGCGTCGCGGTCACGCTGGTGCCCGCCTATGCGATCGCGACCGGCGTGGCGTCGATCACGTCGCCAGGCATCCTGACCCGGTTCCGCATGAACCAGGGCCTGTTCGCCTATGCGCTGATTTCGCTTGTCATCATCGGGATCGTGGTGCTGGCGGCGAGCGCGACGATCACGGCGCTGATCGCGCGCGGGCTGAGCCCGAACGCGGCCGCCGGCACCGTTTTCGGCTTCTGGTCAACGATGCCGATTCTCGCCAACGCCTATGAAATCTTCCCCGAGCCGTTCGCGCTGCTGATCACAGCGTGGGCGGTACGCGAGTGGACGGCTCCGGCGAAGGCGTTCACCCGGCAGACATGGGGGCTCGTGGCCGCACTGGGCCTCCTGCCGTGGTTTCACCGGAAATACTTTGTCTACGCGTTCGCGCTGCTGGTCGTTGTCCTGTGGGGCAAGCGAGAGGCGGTTCTCCGGCTCTCGCGCGGCGCACAGATCGGTGCGGCTGTGCTGTTTGTCGCACCGACGGCGTTCCTGGCGATGTGGACCTTTCACTATTGGGGCAACATCGGGGGACCGCTGACGCTCGGCGGCGCGCCGTTCTCGTTCTCGACCTTCATCGCGGGCGCGCCCGGCTTGTTGGTCGATCGGGAGAACGGCTTGTTCTGGTGGGCACCGCTCTGCTGGTTCGCGCCGGCCGCGTTCAGCCTTGAAAAAGGGCGCTGGCTCTGGCTGCTCCCGGTCGCGGCGCTGGTCCTGCCGGCCGCCGCGCACGATCAGTGGTGGGCCGGCTTTTCGCCGGCGTGCCGTTTCCTGGTGCCGCTGCTGCCGATCGTCTGCGTCTTGGGCGCCGATCTGACTACGCAGCCGGACCGGCCGCGTTGCCCTCTTCGCCGCGCTCGTGCCTCAGATCCTCATCGCTGCCTATGGCTGGCAGCATCCGCACGATCTGTGGCCACGCGGCGACGGCCACAATCGCGTGCTCGGGGCGCTCGCCGGCGGCATCGCTGATTCGCTGCTGCCGTCCTTCCGCGTAGCCGGGGCATCACCCTGGCCACGTGCGGCACTGGCGCTCGGCGTCATCGCCTCTCTCAACGTCTTGGTCGCCGTCCGCTGCCGCCGCGCTACCGCTGACGCGGTCAGGGTGTCTTTCTGACCGCGGCGCCGGCCGGCGGTCCGGTCAGGCCGCGGAACATGTGCCAGAACTGACGGAGCAGGTCGGTGTGGGTGGCGGCCCGATCCTCGGGCAGGTTTGACGGGGTGATTACGAGGCCGCTGCTGGAGACCGCCCAGCTCTGGACAATCAGGTTGTCGGGCAGGTCGTCCCACGAGGGAAACGCCGTCGCCGTCTCGCGGGCGACGTAGCCGGCGTCGAGAGCATAGAGGGCGTCGGCGTCGCCGTTGTAGCCCCAGATGATGATGCCGAAGGCAATGTCCCGGCTGCGACAGGCCTGGCGCAGCGCCCGCATGTCACGCGTAAAGTCGGCGCCGAACTTCGCCAACGCGCGCGAATCGACGTCGGCGTGCAGGAACACCGGCCGCGCGCCGCGTGCATCCAGCAGATCCAGCGCCCGCTCGAGATCCGCCTCGCCGGTCAGTGGAAACGCTTCGCTGAGGCCGATCGAGATGGAGGGAAACGCGCTCTTGACGCCGCGAACATACGTCGCGATCCGATCCGCTGTCGGCTCGAGCGCCGGACCGCCGCACACTGCGGCCTTGCCGGAGGCAAACGGATCGTCCATCGAGATGTACGACACCGTCCCGCCCGCCGCCTGCACTGCGCGGATCGAGTCGAGCGAATTGGCGATCGCCTGGTTCATGCCACTGGCGTCCGGCGTGCAGTAGAAGTCCTTGACCGCGCCGGCCTCGATGGCGATGTGCTTGTTCCACGACGCCAGCATGCGGAAGGCACCGACGCGAACGAGCGCGTCGTAGGTGTTGGGGCCGACGAGATCCGGCGCCGGGGTCTGAGTGTGCTGCTGATAGAACTTAAAGACGCTCATCACCTGGCGCGCCAGCGGCCATTGGTCGGGATGGGTGAAGAGATCCAGGTAGTCGATGGAACCCGGAGACGGCGCGAACCACAGACGATCCGCAGCGACCTCTGTCGGCTGCGCACGCGGGACCTCGGTCTGGAGCAGGAGAGACAACGCCATCGCCGCGGCAGCGGCGGCCGATTGAATCGCTGATCGCTGATCGCTCATCCTGAATCCTTAATCGGGATGAAGGAGCCGGGATCAACGATTAGCGATTAAGGATTCGCGGTACCAGTCGAGGGTTTTGGCGAGGCCGGTTTCGAAGGATACGGTGGGGGCGTAGCCGAGGATGCGCGAGGCCTTGGTGATGTCGGCCTGGGAGTCGCGGACGTCGCCGGCGCGGGTGTCGACGTAGTGCGGCTCGATGCCGGCGGCGCCGGCAAGGCCGCGCATGACGCGGAAGAGATCGTTGAGGGAGATGCGGCCGCCGGTGGCGACGTTGATGACTTCCCCGCTGGCACCCTGAGCCTCGCAGGCGCGCAGGACGCCGTCGACGACATTGGCGACGTAGGTGAAGTCGCGCGTCTGTTCGCCGTCGCCGTAGATCGTCGGCGAGCGGTGCTCGAGGAGCGCGGTCGCGAACACCGAGATGACGCCGGAATATGGCGACGAGGGATCCTGGCGCGGCCCGAACACGTTGAAGTAGCGGATGGAGACGGTTTCAAGGCCGTACAACCGCGTGAACATCTGCAGGTACTGCTCGCCGACGACCTTCTGCAGCGCGTAGGGAGACAGCGGGCTGGTCGGCATGTCCTCGTGCTTGGGCAGCGTCGGGGTGTCGCCATACGCCGACGACGAACCGGCGAAGACGAGGCGTCTCACGCCGGCGTCGCGCGCGGCGACGAGGACGTTGAGCGTGGCCTCGACATTGGCCCGGTTGGACGCGATGGGATCCTTGACGGAGCGCGGCACGGAGGGAATCGCCGCCTGATGGAGGACGTAGTCCATCCCCTGCACGGCGCGTTGGGCGACGGGCAGGTCAGCGAGGTCTCCTTCGAGGAACTCGACGCCAGGAACGTGATCGAGATTGCTGCGCTTACCGGTGATCAGGCTGTCGGCGACACGGACGGCATGGCCGCGGCGAACGAGTTCTTCGCAGAGATGAGAACCGATGAACCCGGCGCCGCCGGTGACGAGGTAGTTCGACATGTCGCCTGTCTAAGCAATATCCGTGCGCACGCAAGCATATCCCATCGCCGCGCGCACTCGGGCGCGCGGCCGAATCGACGCAGGCTGACCGAGACCGCTCTAGCAGGTCACAGATCGCTGCATGTCGAGCTGCTCGAGGCGTGCGTGCCGGGCGTTGGCGCGCTCGTCGAGCCGGCGCACGCCGGCGCGGACGGTCGGCGCGGTGACGCGGGCCCAGTCGGCCACCCACGACGGCCGCAGGTAGAACCTGTTGTAGGCGGCACCGAGGAGGAATTTCATCTCCACGGCACTCAGGTTCGGGTGCTCGAAGGTCGGCGTGAAGCCGTCGAATTTCTGCCAGTCCTTCTCGTAGATGCGCGGCAGCATCTGCTTGAAGAGCGGCGTGCCGGGATAGGGCGTCAGCAGTTTGAACTGCGCCGCGGTCGAGCCGAGGTCGATGGCATAGTCGATGGTCGCGGCAATCGACTGCCAGTCATCGTGCAGGAAGCCGAGGACGTAGAACGCGGCCGTGGTGACGCCGAGATCGCGGCACTGGTTGATGATCAACCGCTGCTGCGCTTCCGGCGTGGGGCGGCGGCCCACCTTCTTCAGCGTCTCGGGAGACATCGACTCGACACCGAAGCTCATGGCACGCAGACCAGCGGCGTGGAGCGCATTGAGAAGCGCCGGGTCGAGGCGGTCGATTCGCGTCTCGCACTCGAAGCGCAGATCGAAGCCGCGCGAACGGATCCCGTCGGCGAGCTCCATCGCGCGATCGCGGTTCACCGTGAACAACGGGTCACGGAAGATCACGTAGGGGCGCCGGAACGTCTGCGTCAGTACGTCGAGCTCTTCGAGGATATTGCCGACCGATCGCTCACGATGACCGGCAAGGATACGGTGCGGGCAGTAGGTGCAGAACTCCGGGCAGCCGCGGCTGGCGAGGAGCGGGATGCCGCCGCCGTAGGGGCGCCCGGCAAACGGCACGGTGAATCGCCGTTTCTCGGTGTGCTGCATGTGCCAGCGCGGGAACGGCAGCGTATCGAGATCGTTGATCGCCTCGCTGACGCAGTCGTCCTTGAGCACTTCGCCGCGGGCCAGGCGCTGCACCGCCGATTCCGGCTCGCCGAGAATCACGAAGTCGGCGTGATCGCGAAAGAGTTCAGGCAGCTTCGACGCGGTGATCCCGACGAAGCCGGTGTGAATACCCCTTGCCCGCGCCTGGTCGGCCCAGGCCGTCTCGTTGCGGTGATCGACGAGCGAGCTGAGCACGATCGCCACGTCAGCGGCGTTGTTCTCGGGAATCTCCCCTTTCGAGAAGATCACCTCGTGGCCGTACTGCGACAGCACGCCGGCGAGGTAGGCCATCTGCACGCTTGGAACGGAGTGGAACCGCTCCTTCAGGTCGGCGATGATCTTCGTCGTTCTCGTGAAGCCCACGAGCCGCGACCCGTACCCGCCGACGACGGTGTCTTTCGAGACATGGCCGTCGCGCGCGGGTAAATCCACCAACAGAACACGCATCAGTTCCTCCGGAACGGAAACCTCTGAGGCACTCGAGCGGAGCGCGCCTGACTGGCGAGCGCCCGCGACGTGCCCAACCACGTGACTGCGAGTTGGCTACGCGAGCGACGGTGGTGCCCGGCCGGACGACGAGCGGATGGCGACGATCGGAGGGGGGACGGGAGCAGGGGTGAGGACGGCGGCGATGCGGCCCAGGGCCGTGGCGGCCGGGGCACGCGGCATAGCCGCGTCGTAGCGCTCATCTCCCCACTGCGACCCATCGTCGGCGTGCTTGACACGGACGAAACGGGGGCCGCGATCGGGGACGAGCCGGGGATCGCGCGGGAGCGTGGCGAGCGTGAAGCGGCCGTGACCGAGGTTGCGCCAGATGAGCAGATCGCCTTCGTGCGCGGCGGCGAGTATTGCCTGCTCACCGTCGCTGTCGACGTCGGTCACGGCGACGCGATCGATGGGCGCCGCGGAATGCACGAAACGCACGTGATGCCGCGAGCCGCTGTAGGTCACGGCGATCAGGCTGCCGTGGCCCTCGGCCTGCACGGTGACGCGGGCGATACGGTGCTTCAGCGCCGGCCGGCGTGCGGCGAGCGCCGGGACGACGGATGCGATGAGAAGAAGGATCGTCAGGACCGGTAAAACCGGACGACGTAACATAGAAGTGATGTGACAGAGTAACGCGCGACAACTCAGCCGTCAATGACGGTGATCGCGTCGTCAACTGTCAGAATCGGAAATAAACCCAACGAATTAGCAAGAGCCGCAGAGCGCCGTAAGCCGAATTCTGTTCCCCGCCTTTCGGCGGAGCGACGATCATTCCTCTAGCCCCGTCATTGCTGACGGGATCCAGCAGCCTACCCGGAGACCATTCGGCGGGCCGGCCGATCGCCCACCTCGCTTGCGCTCGGTGTCGTGTCTCCCTATTTGGCCTTGCTCCGTGCGGGGTTTTGCCTGCCACCGATGTTGCCACCGGCGCGGTGCGCTCTTACCGCACCTTTTCACCCTTACCCGATCTCCACGTCTTTCGACGCGACGATCGGGCGGTATATTTTCTGTGCCACTTTCCTTCGGGTTGCCCCGACCGGCCGTTAACCGGCGCACTGCCCTGCGGAGTTCGGACTTTCCTCCCTCCCCCATGCCCTGACGGGCGACAGAGGACGGCGATCGCCTGGCGCTCTGCGGCAACCCCCTATTGTCTCACGTCAGCCGTCTGATTCCTGGGTAATCGCGTACTGCTCGAGCTTCTTGTAGAGATTGGAACGGGGCGTACCGATCACCTCGGCGGTCTTGGAAATGTTCCAGGCGTTCTCGCGGAGCTTCTGGACGAGAAACTTGCGCTCGGCCGATTCCTTGAACTCGCGGAGCGTATTGGGAGATATCGCGCCGGCGGCGTGGGCGGCGGCCGGTTCGGCCTGGGCCGCGGGCCTGACGTCGGGACGGACGACGTCGCGCAGATCGTCGACGTCGATGTTGTCACCCGGCGTCATGATCAGCAGCCGCTCGACGGTGTTGCGCAACTCGCGGACGTTGCCCTTCCAGCGCGCCTTCTGCAGGTACTCAATCGCGCCGGCGGTGAACCGCTGCGGCCGGCGGTTGTTCTCGCGGCCGAAGAGGTCGGCGAAATGGCGGACCAGTGCGGGAATGTCCTCGCGCCGCTCGCGCAGGGCCGGCACCTTGATCGGGATGACGCTGAGGCGGAAGTAGAGATCCTCGCGGAAGCTGCCGCGATCGATTTCCGCCTCGAGGTCCTTGTTGGTGGCCGCGATGACGCGGACGTCCACCTTAATCGTGCGCGCCGAGCCCAGGCGCTCGACCTCGCCTTCCTGCAGCACGCGCAGGACCTTGGCCTGCGTCTTGGCGCTCATGTCGCCGACTTCGTCGAGAAAGATGGTGCCGCGGTCGGCCTGCTCGAACTTGCCGATCTGCTTCTCGGTCGCGCCGGTGAACGAGCCCTTCTCGTGTCCGAAGAGCTCCGACTCGATCAACTCCTCCGGGATGGCGGCGCAGTTCACCTGGACGAAGCGCTCGCGGCTACGCAGGCTGTTGCGGTGGATGGAGCGGGCGACGAGCTCCTTGCCGGCGCCGCTCTCGCCGAGCAGCAGCACGGTGGCGTTGGTCGGGGCGGCACGCTTGATCGAGTCCCAAATCTGGCGCAGCGCAGCGCTCTCGCCGACCATCTGATAGCGCGCCTCGACGGCGCGCTTGAGTGAACGGTTCTCGTCCTGGAGTCGCGTCGAATCGAGCGCGTTGCGGATGGTGACCAGGACGCGCTCGCTCGCCAGCGGCTTCTCGATGAAATCGAAGGCGCCGAGCTTGGTCGCCTCGACCGCGGTGCTGACGGTGCCATGGCCGGAAATGATCACGACCGGCAGCACCTCGTTGATCTGGCGGATCTTCTGCAGCGCCTCCAGGCCGTCGAGGCCGGGCATGCGGATGTCCATGAAGACGAGGTCGGGGGGCTCGCGCTCGATCGACGCCAGCCCCTCGGGCCCGCTGGCCGCCTCCTGGACGTCGTAGCCCTCGTACTCGAGAATCATCCGCACGGACCGACGGATTTCTGCTTCATCGTCGATTACCAGGATGCGTGCCTTCATCTCGCGTCTACCGTCGCCATCACGATGCTGCGCTGTTTCACGGCCGGATCGTAGCCGTAAAAGGCGAGCACGTCACCTGTGTGGGCGGCGCCCATCAGGCGCTGGAACTCGGCGGGCGTCCGCACCGGCTGGCGGTTGATCTCCATGATCACGAAACCGCGGCGCATCGAGGGGACGAAGGAGCCGGCCGCGGGATCGACGCGGACGACGAGCACGCCGGCGACGCCGGGAGGCACTTCGAGGCGTCGCGCGACGACGGCGTCGAGCTCGCGCACGGTGAGGCCGAGCAGCGGATCAGTGGGCGGAGGGGCCGGGGCGCTGGTCGGCAGCGGGCCGTCGCCGCTGCCGTCTTCGCTGCGCGGCCGTTCGGTCAGCTTGACCTGGGCCACTTCGCGGTGGCCGTCGCGCAGCAGCTCGAGGCGCGCGACGGTGCCGGGCTGCCGCCCGGAAATCTCGCGAATCAGCTCCTCGTTCGTCCAGATCTCGCGCCCGTCGACGGTCAGGATGACGTCGTAGGGCTTGAGCCCAGCGCGCTCGCCGGGAGACTCGGAGCGGACGTCCTGGACCAGCGCGCCGCGCGCGACCGGCAGTTTCAGGGAGCGCTGCAGCTCGCTGGTGACGTCGATCAACGTCACGCCGATGAAGCCGCGCGTGACGGTTCCGTGAGCCTTGAGCTGCGGCAGGATCGCCACCGCCTGGTTGATCGGCACGGCGAAGCCGATGTTGTTGGCGCGCGAGCTAATCGCCGCGTTGATGCCGATGACCTCGCCGCGCACGTTGATCAGCGGGCCGCCGCTGTTGCCGAGATTAATGGCGGCATCGGTCTG
Organism: uncultured Acidobacteriota bacterium; assembly: GCA_963836665.1. Lineage (GTDB taxonomy): Bacteria > Acidobacteriota > Vicinamibacteria > Vicinamibacterales > 2-12-FULL-66-21 > JAICSD01. The sequence goes on from CAWIKL010000001.1 coordinate 950,358, forward strand.
GATGTAATCGTCGAGGCTGGCGTCGAACAACTTGCGGCCGATGAAGCTGACGACGCCGACGGTGACGGAGTGGACGTAGCCGAGTGGATTGCCGATGGCGCAGACCCATTCGCCGACGCGCAGCTCGTCGGAGTTACCGAGCGGCGCTTCCGGCAGCGGCCCGGTGCCGCCGACGCGGAGCAGCGCGACGTCGATGGCCGGATCGCTGCCGACGAGATCGCCGCGCAGGACGCGGCCGTCGGCGAGGGTGACGGTGATGCGGTCTGCGTCTTCGATGACGTGGTAGTTGGTGAGGATGAACCCGGCGCGGTCGATGACGAAACCGCTGCCCGATCCCTGGCGCGGGACGTCGAATCCGGCTGGTCCGTCTTCGTCGTCGCCGCGGCGGCGGCGCTCGCGGCCGGCGCGCGATGCGGCGTCGATATTGACCACGGCCGCGTTGAGGCGTTCGGCGACGTCGGCGAAATTGGGCGCCCCCACGCTCGCCGCCGATGTCGTGTGGCGGGGCACCGGCCGCATCGTTTCGCCGCGCGCCGGCTGGGCCGCCAGCGCCGGCGCAACCGGGAGGAGGCCGCCGGCGACGATGGCGCCGAGCAGGAACGATACGACCGCGACCAGCGCGACGACGATGACAAGGTAGCGGCGCATTACCGATTACCAGTTTCCAGTGTCTATCTTCTCGCGAAACGCGGCTTCGTCGAGCACCGGGATGCCCAGTTGCTCCGCCTTCTGCAATTTGCTGCCCGCGTCGGCGCCGGCGACAACAAACGACGTTTTCTTACTGACCAATCCGGCCACCTTGCCGCCCAGCTCTTCTATGAGCTTGGCTGCGTCTTCACGGGTTAGGCTGGCCAGCGTGCCGGTGAGCACGACGGTCTTGCCGGCCAGCGCCCCGGCCGCGGCGACGCTCGGGGCCGGCTGCTGGCTCTCCATGTTGACGCCGGCGGCGGCCAGCTTGTGGAGGAGGGCGCGATTGTGCGTCTCCTCTGCAAAGGCTCGAACCGACGCCGCAAGGACGGGCCCGATCTCCGGAATCGCCTGAAGCGCCTCGAGCGGGGCGTCGAGAATCGCCGGCATGGTCCGGAGGTGACGTGCGAGCGTCGATGCCGCCTTCTCACCGATGTGGCGGATGCCGAGACCGTAGACGAGCCGCGACAGGTCGTTGTGCTTGCTGCGTTCGATCTGCTGGTAGACGTTGCGGCCAACCTTGCCAAGCTTGCGCGGCACGGCGCGATCGGAGCGCGGCTCTTTCGGCGCGACGACGAGCGCTTCGAGCTGGGCGGCCGCCAGGTGATAGACGTCGCCGAAATCGCGAACGAGGTCCTGCTCGATCAACTGATCGACGAGCGAGGCGCCGAGCCCCTCGATATTCATCGCACCACGGGAGGCAAAGTGCTCGAGGCTACGGCGCAGGCGTGCCGGGCACGACGTGTTCTCGCAGCGCCAGACCACGGCTTCTTCGTCTCGGGCCAGCGTGCTGCCGCACTCGGGGCAGGCGGCGGGCATCACCCACGGCTGTGAGTGGGCAGGCCGCAGGCCCGGAATCGGCGCGACTACGCGCGGGATGACGTCGCCGGCCTTCTCGATGACGACGGCGTCCCCTTCGCGCAGGTCCTTGCGGGCGATGTCCTCGGCGTTGTGCAGCGTGGCCATCGACACCGTCGAGCCGGCGACAAACACCGGCTCGAGCACCGCGTAGGGAGTGACCGCACCGGTGCGTCCGACGTTGACGTCGATCCTCAAGAGTTTAGTGTGCACCTGTTGCGCGGGAAACTTGTAGGCGGTCGCCCAGCGAGGAAACTTGGCGGTGGCGCCGAGCCGCTCGCGCAGCGCCAGGTCGTCCACCTTGATCACGACGCCGTCGGTGTCGAAGTCGAGCTGCTTGCGCGCGTCGGCCCATTCGGCACAAAAGGCCACGACGGCGTCGATCCCGTCGCAGCGACGCCAGTGCGCTTCGACCGGCAGTCCCAGACGCTGCAATTCCTGTAGCGTCTGCGCATGCGTCGGGAAGAGCGGCACGACCAGCTGATAGATGAAGGCCCCCAGCTTGCGCCGCGCCACGACGGCGGGATCCAGGTTCCGCATGGTGCCGGCCGCGACATTACGCGGGTTGGCGTAGAGCGGCTCGCCTTCCTGCTCGCGCTCGCGGTTGATGCGCTCGAAGTGGGCCCGCGGCAGATAGACCTCGCCGCGCACCTCGATTCGCCCGGGCAAGACCGCCTTGAGCGCGAGCGGAACGCGCCGGATCGTGCGCACATTCGGCGTGACGTCCTCGCCGAGCGTGCCGTCACCGCGCGTGGCGCCGCGGGCGAGCACGCCATTTTCGTAGGTCAGCGCGATGCTGAGGCCGTCGATCTTCAGTTCGGCGACATAGGCGATCGGCGCGTCGGCCACGCCGGCGCCCTTGCGTACCCGTTCGTCGAAGGCGCGTAGCTCGGCTTCGTTGTAGGCGTTGTCGAGACTCAACATCGGCAGCAGATGCCGGACCGTCGGGAACCCCTCGGTCGGCCGTCCGGCCACGCGCTGCGTCGGTGAGTCGGTGGTGACGAGGTCGGGATAATCAGCCTCGAGCCGCTCGAGCTCGTGAAGCAGCCGATCGAACTCCTCGTCGGAGACTTCCGGCGCGTCATGGACGTAATAGAGCTCTTCGTGACGGCGGATCTGCTGGCGGAGGGCCTCAAGGCGCTGAACGGGATCCATGCGGTCGAGTTTCCAGTCTACCGCCACGGATTGCACGGCGTACACGGATAATCTAGGCACCGTGACCCACACTCTCCCGCCCTCCGCCGTGGTCGTCGCCGAAGGCCACCTGATCGACTCGCAGCTGCTCACGGGTGTTTTCGATGCCGTGATCGAGCGGGGCGGCGCGTTCGAGGTGCTGACGTTCCAGATCGGGCGGACCAACGACGAGTACTCGCGGCTGACGCTGAAAATCACGGCGCCGGACGAGACGGCGTTAACGGCGCTGGTCGAGGCGCTGATCCCGCTCGGCTGCCACGCGGCGATCGAGCAGGACGCGCTGGTGCGCGACAACGACCGCGACGGCGCCGCCCTCGAGGACTTTTACTCGACGACGAACCAGCGCACCCAGGTCAGGATCGGCGGCCATTGGCTCGAGGTCGATCGGCAACGCATGGACGCCGCCCTCGTCATCACCGCAGCAGGCGCCGAGTGCCGGAAGCTGCGCGATCTGCGCCGAGGGGACCGCATCGTGTGCGGGCTCGACGGCATCCGCGTCATCCCTGAATTCCGCGACCGCGAGCGCTCGGACTTTGCGTTCATGTCCAACGACATCTCGTCGGAGCGGCGCGTCGAGGTCAGCGTGGCGCGGATCGCGCAGATGATCAAAGACGTCAAAGCGGTCGGACGCCGGGTCGCGTTCGTCGCCGGGCCGGTCGTCGTCCACACCGGCGGCGCCGGCTACTTCGCCCGCCTGATCGGCGCCGGCTTCGTCGACGTGCTGCTGGCGGGCAACGCGCTGGCAGTGCACGACGCGGAGCGCGCGCTCTTCAACACGTCACTCGGGGTCGATCTCGACGCCGGCGCCCCGGTCAGCGGCGGCCACCGGCATCACATGCGCGCGATCAACACCGTCAACCGCGCCGGCGGCATCCGCGCCGCGGTGGAGGCCGGCGTGCTGACGAGCGGCGTGATGGTCGAATGCGTGCGCCGGGGAGTCGACGTCGTCCTGGCCGGGAGCGTGCGAGACGACGGGCCGCTGGCCGACACGATTACCGACATGATCGAGGCGCAGGACCGCTACACGGCGGCGCTAGGCGAGGTCGGCATCGTCATCGTCTTGTCGACGATGCTGCACGGCATCGGCGTCGGCAACATGCTGCCGGCGTGGGTGCCGGTCGTCTGCGTCGACATCAACCCGGCGGTCGTGACCAAGCTGGCCGACCGCGGGTCGTCGCAGACGATCGGGCTAGTCACCGATGTCGGGCTGTTCCTGCACCAGCTGGCCATGCAACTGGCACCGGCGTAGCGACGCGGGAGTTATCGATCGCGGACGAGGACGTAGTCGGCGAGCGCCTGGAGGGCGTCGCGCTCGCGGCTGGGCGGGAAGACGTCGAGGGCTGCCTTGGCGCGGCCGGCATACTCGGTAGCCTTCTCGTAGGCGAGGTCGGGGGTGCGGTGCTCGCGGAGGAGCGCGACGATCTGCCGCCACTGCTCCTTCGAGACGGCGCGTTCGGCGACGACGGCGCGGATGACGTTCTCGGCGTCCGGGCCGCCGCGCTGCAGCAGGTAGATGATCGGCAGCGTGACCTTGCCTTCGCGCAGGTCGCCGCCGACGGGCTTACCGAGAGAGGCCTCGTCGGCGGTGTAGTCGAGCAGGTCGTCGACTACCTGGAAGGCGACGCCGAGGTTGAACCCGAATTCGCGAAGCGCGTGCTGCTGCTCGGTCGAGACGCCGCCGAGGACGCCACCAATCTCGGCGCAGCCGCCGAAGAGATAGGCGGTCTTGCGCCGGATGATCTCGAAGTGCTCATCCTCGGTGATGTCGACGTCACCGGTCTTGGTGAGCTGATAAAGCTCCCCTTCGATCATGCGTAAGGTGACATCGCAGAGCAGGCGGACGATGTCGAGCGAGTCCTGGGTCAGCGCCATCGCCATCGACTTGATGTAGAGATAGTCGCCGAGAAGGACGGTGATGTCGTTGCCCCACCGGGAGTGGACGGCGAGGCGGCCGCGGCGCACGTCGGCGCCGTCGATGATGTCGTCGTGGACGAGGGTCGCGGTATGGATGAACTCGACGACCGAGGCGTTGAGCACGGCCTTATCGCCGGTGTAGCCGCTCAGGCGCGCGGCCATGAGCAGGACAGCGGGACGGACGCGTTTACCGCCGCTTTTCTGGATGTATTTCCCCATTTCGGGGATGAGCGCGACGCGGGACTGGATGCGCCGCTCGAACTCCTGTTCGACGCGTTCCAGGTCTTCGCGGATCGGCTCGAAGATCTGCGCGAGATCCGCCGTCACGGGGAGTTTTTGCGCGAGGTCGCTCAAATGGATGTCGCCGAGTGCCGCTTCACAATATCAAACTCAGCACGGCCCGAAAAGGCCGGTGAAATTCAGGCTGGTCCGTTCGGCCATTGCTGATGGGGTGCCGCCGCGGAGGGCGGCCAGCGCGTCGACTACCCGGGAGACGCGTGCGGGTTCGTTGCGTTGGCCGCGGAAGGGCACCGGCGCCAGGTAGGGGCTGTCGGTTTCGACGAGGAGGCGATCGTCGGGCACCAGTCGCGCCGCGTCGCGGATGCTCTCGGCCTTGGGGAAGGTCAGGATCCCGGAGAACGAGAGGAAGAAGCCGATATCGAGCGCCCGGCGGGCCATGGCGGCATCGCCGGTGAAGCAGTGAAACACGCCGCGGAGGGCGCCGGCCTGGGCGAGGACGTCGAATGTGTCGTCGGTCGCCTCGCGCGTATGAATGATCACCGGCCGGCCGAGCTGCTGTGCGAGGGCGAGTTGGGCGGCGAACACGTCGCGCTGCACGTCGCGCGCGGCGAAGTCGTAGTGGTAATCGAGGCCAATCTCGCCGACGGCGCACGCGGCGAACGCAGTGACGTGCGTTGCCGTCTTCGCCGCGGCATCGCTCGCAGTCGCGTGCGCCGCCGCCGTCGCGCCGGCATCACCGGGCGGTCCGGCGAACGCTGCCGTCTTCGCCGCGGGATCGCCGGGCCGTCCGGCGAAGGCCCCGGCGCTGTGCGGGTGGACGCCGGCGGCGAAACGGACGGCCGGCCACGCCTCGCGCACCTTGCGCGCGCGCGCCGCTTCCGCTTCATCGCCGGCTGAGAGGATGACGAGCGCGGCGGTGAGCCCGGCCTCGCGGGCGCGAGTCACGACGGCGTCGAGGTCGTTCTCGAAGGCTTGGTCGGCGAGGTGGCAGTGGCTGTCGATCATGGGCGATGGGCGATGGGCGATGGGCGATGGGCGATGGGCGATGGGCGATGGGCGATGGGCGATGGGCGATGGGCGATGGGACAATGCAATAGCCAATTCGTCAATCGCCATTCCGTCAATCGTCAGTCTGCACTCTCCAATCGGCAATCCGCCGTGCGGTTACCGTATGCGGGCTCCTGGCGGGATCTCACCGTCGAAGGCGACGAGAACGGGTTTGCCGCCTTCGGGGCTGGCCGCGAGGATCATGCCGTTGGACTCGATCCCCATCAGCTTGGCCGGTTTCAGGTTGAAGACGATACCGACGGTCTTGCCGACGAGCTGCTCGGGCTCGTAGGCCTCGGCAATGCCGGCGACGAGGGTCCGCTGCTCGGTGCCGACGTCGATCGACAGCTTCATCAGCTTGCGTGAGTTCGGCACCTTCTCGGCCGTCAGCACCTTGGCGACGCGGAGATCGATCTTCAGGAAGTCGTCGATCGAAATGCGGTTGTCGGCGACCGCAGGTGCAGGCGCGGACGCGGGCGGAGCTGGTGTGGAACCGGGTGCGTGTACGGGTGCGGAACCGGACGCGGGCGCGGGCGCGGAACCGGATGCTGGAGTTTTTTCTTCTGACACGTCGTTGCTCCTCGTGTTCTGGCGGACCTGTTTGTCCGTGTTTATGCGTGGCTGTTTGTCCGGCGCTTCGGCGCGCGGCCACAGCGCATTTCCCTTGTGGATGACGCGCTCGCCCTGGTTGCGCCAGGCGGCGTTGTCGAGACGAATGCGATCGGCGGGCGTCGTCTCGCCGACGCGGCGCAGGATCTCGGCCGCGGACGCCGGCATGATCGGCAACAGAAGAATGCCGGCGACACGGACCGCCTCCGCCACGTCGAAGAGGACCTGGCTGAGACGCCCGGCGCTTGCCTCGACCTTGTCCAGCTTCCACGGCTCGGTCTCGGCGATGTATTCGTTGGCGGCGTCGATAATACGGAATGCGGACGCCGCTCCCTGTTCCAGGGCGAACGCATCCATGCCACGACGGTAGTCGGCCAGCGCCTGGGTGGCGACGCCGGCGAGGCGGCCGGGCGCCGCCGCGGGCGCGAGGCGGCTGCCACGATATTTCTCGGCCATGGCGCCGATGCGGCTGACCAGGTTGCCGAGATTATTGGCGAGATCGACGTTATAGCGCTCCTGCAGACGCGACCAGGAGAAATCGCCGTCGCCGCCGTAGGTCACTTCCTTGATCAAGTAAAGACGCAGCGGATCGACGCCGACTGTGTCGGCCGCCTTGACGGGATCGACCACGTTGCCGAGCGATTTGCTCATCCGCTGGCCGTCGACGGACATGAAGCCGTGCCCGAAGACCTGACGCGGCACCGGCAGGCCGGCACTCATCAGCATCGCCGGCCAGATCACGGTATGGAATCGCGTGATGTCCTTGCCGATCACGTGCAGATCGGCCGGCCACCATTTGGCAAACAGGGCATCGTCGGTCCCGAAGCCCGCGGCCGAGGCGTAGTTGATGAGCGCGTCGAACCAGACGTAGACGACGCTCGACGGATCGTGCGGCACGGGAATGCCCCACGACTGCCCTGCCCGGCTGATCGAGATGTCCTCGAGCCCGCCGTCCAGCAGCCGCCGGATCTCGTTGCGCCGGACCTCGGGCTCGATGAATTCGGGATGCTGCGCAATGTGGGCGAGTAGCGGATCGCGATACTTCGAGAGGCGGAAGAAGTGGTTCTTCTCCTTGATCCAGTCGACGGTGCTGTGCAGCGGGCACTTGCCGTCGACGAGATCCTTCTCCTGCTTGAAGGCCTCGCAGCCGACGCAGTACCACCCCTCGTAGAAGCCTTCGTAGACGTCGCCGTTGGCGTAAATGCGCCGGACCAGCTCCTGCACGGCGGCCTTGTGGCGGGGCTGGGTCGTGCGGATGAAGTCGTCGAAGGAGACGTCGAGCCGCGTCCAGACGGCGCGGTAGATCTCCTCCATCCGATCGCAGTAGTCGAGTGGATCGAGGCCCTGCTCCTTGGCGAGGCGAAAGACGTTCTGGGAATGCTCGTCGTTGCCGATGACGAAGAGCGTGTCGATGCCGCAGAGACGCTTGTAGCGGGCAATGGCATCGGCGGTGATCTTCTCGTAGGCGTGGCCCAGGTGCGGGGGGCCATTGACGTAGTCGATCGCCGTGGTCAGGTAGAAGCGGGCAGCGCCCATCCGATCAATTGTACTAGACCCGGTCTCTGAGATCGGAGACTGCCAAGCCGCCGCGTTCGAACGCGGCCATCGGCCGCGGCGCACTTTCAGAGCGTGCGGGATGCAGAAGGGCGAGACTCGGGTTCGGGCGCGCGCCTGAATCAGACGCGGCCATCGGCCGAACGGGACCATTGGGCTTCCTGGCCGCGGCTTCGCTCCACTTCACGGCCAGTCCGCCCAACGGTCCCATTCGCCCGCCGGCCGCGGCGCACTTTCAGAGCGTGCGGGATGCAGAAGGGCGAGACTCGGGTTCGGGCGCGCGCCTGAATCAGACGCGGCCCTCGGCCGAACGGGACCATTGGGCTCCCTGGCCGCGGCTTCGCTCCACTTCACGGCCAGTCCGCCCAACGGTCCCATTCGCCCGCCGGCCGCGGCGCACTTCAGAGCGTGCGGGAAGCAGGAAGGGCGAGACTCGGGTTCGGGCGCGCGCCTGAATCAGACGCGGCCCTCGGCCGAACGGGACCATTGGGCTCCCTGGCCGCGGCTTCGCTCCACTTCACGGCCAGTCCGCCCAACGGTCCCATTCGCCCGCCGGCCGCGGCGCACTTTCGGAGCGTGCGGAAAGCAGGAAGGCCGCGACTCAGGTTCGGCCGCGCGCCTGGACCGCGGCGGCCTGGACAGTCTTGATCGACACGCCGTGCTCGGCGGCGAGGACCTGGCAGTCGTCGAACTCGGGAGAGGCGTTCAGCTCGCGACCGTCGCGGCGGGCGACCTTGAAGCGGACGGGGCCGTAGGGCGTTTGCACGGTTTCGGTCGTGCGCTCGAGGCAGCAGCGCTCCATCTCCTGATAGCGGACGCCGATCGTGGTCGAATCGCGGAACAGGATATCGGTGAGGGTATCTCGCGCGGCGGGCCTGGCGAGGACGGTGACGAGCGTTCCCGGCCTCCCCTTTTTCATTTGCGCGGGGGTGTAAAAGACGTCGAGCGCCCCCGCCGCGAGCAGCCCGTCCATCAGGGGCCCGAAAAGCTGCGGATTCATGTCGTCGATCTCGCACTCGATCTTGACGATAGTGTCGATGGACGATGACCGATGGGCGATGGGCGATGGGCGAGGGTCGATGGACGATGGGACCGGGGGGGTTCGATCGCCTTGCACGATGCGGAGGACGTTGGGCGTGTCCTGCGGATCGCGATCGCCGGCGCCGTAGGCAAGCTTGGCGATGCGGATGGACGGCATCGGGCCGTAGGCCTTGGCGTACGAGGTGACGAGCAGGGCGCCGGTCGGCGTGACCAGCTCAGAGGTGCCGTTGCCGTAAATGGGCACGCCCTCGAGCAACCGCGCGGTGGCGGGCGCGGGCACCGGGAACAGCCCGTGCTCGCATTTCACCATGCCGCCGCCGACGTTCAACGGCGAGGCCTCGACGTCTTCGATGCCGAGCCACTCGAAGCCGAACACGGCGCCCACAATATCGATGATCGAATCGAGGGCGCCGACCTCGTGCAGGTGCACCTTCTCGATCGGCGTGCCGTGGATCGCGGCCTCGGCGGCGGCGAGCCGCTCGAACATGTGGATGGCACGGTCCTGCCCTTCGCCCGAGAGCGACGACCGCCTGATGGCGTTGACGATGCCCTTGAGGTGGTAGTGGGCGTGCCTGCCGTCTTCAGCCCTGGCACGAGTGTCGGTGAGACGGAACTTGGTCGCGGTCACGCCGGCGCGCTTGACGGGCTCGGCGCCGATCTCGCCGAATTCCAGCGCAAGGGTGCCGAGCGCGCGCCTCAGGTCATCGAGGGGCAGACCGAGGTCGAGGAGAGCGCCCAGGACCATGTCGCCCGACGCGCCGGAAAAACAATCGAGATAGAGCATCGTGTCAATGCCGGCGCTTGACCGGCTTGCCATGCTGCGGAATTGCATCTACCGCTTGCGTGGCTAGATCGATTTTGTTGCGTACTCGGGCAAGCACGGTCGTCGCTTCCGCGAAATTTCCGGCGTCGAGCAGCTTGCGCGCTTCTTGCAAAGAGGCCTTCGCTTGGTCGACCGCATCGCGGGCAGCGCGCATTTGCTGCGCGGAGACATGCGCGGCTTCCGCGTCGTGCAGCGCCGTTTCGAGCTCGGCTTCTCGTTCGGTATCGGACCGGAAGGCCCCTTCCGCGTCGCTCTGGCGGGTGCGGGCATCGGCGACGGTGCGGGCGGCCTCGATGGCGCGCTGGCGGGCGTCGATGGCGTAGCTCAAGGCCTGGCGATAGTCGCGCTGGTCGAGCGAGGCGCGCGCTTTCTGCAGGGTTTCAGTCGCGCCAGCGTACTCCTCGGCGGCGTAGGTTTGGGCCCCGGCGGCGCGGGCGGTGTCGATCGCGGACTGGGCCTGGTCGATTTCCTTCTGGGGCGGCTCGGAACAACCCGCCGCAAGCAGCAGCAGGAAGCCGATCAGGACGCGGCGCACTAGAGAAACGTATCACGAAGGGTACCAAAGACACGCGGGAGCGAGGGGCGATGGGCGATGGGCGATGGGCGATGAGCGAGGGGCGATGGGCGATGAGCGATGGGCGATGGGCGATGAGTGAGAGGGAGACACGGAGACGCAGACGAAGGGCGCGACAGGCATGAAGACGCTCGCACCCCACGATCGGCCGCGGGAGAAGCTCGATCGTATCGGCGCCGCGGCGCTTGGCGACAACGAGCTGCTGGCGATCATTCTCGGGCACGGCGTGCCCAATTCGGGCGTGCTCGATCTGGCCAATGCCGTGCTCCACGCCAGCGGCGGACTGCACGGCCTGGCGCGGACGTCGACTGACGAGCTGCGACGCGTGCCGGGCATCGGTGCGGCGCGCGCGGCCCAGCTCGTCGCGGCGGTCGAGGCGGGGCGGCGAACGCTGCTGCGCGGCCGGCGCGAACGCGTGCGCATCACCAACGCCACGGACGTGGCGCGCGTGCTCGTGCCGGAGTTCGGGCTCAAGCCGGTCGAGCACTTCGGCGTGCTCCTGCTCGACACGAAGCACCAGGTGTTGCGCACCCGTCTCGTCTCGGTCGGGACGCTCGACGCGAGCATCGTCCATCCGCGGGAAGTGTTTCGCGACGCGACGGTGGCGGGGGCGGCGGCGGTGATCCTGTTTCACAACCATCCGTCGGGTGATCCGCGGCCCTCGGGCGAAGACCTGGCGCTGACGCGGCGACTGATGAACGCGGGGGACATCATGGGGATCGCAGTGCTCGATCACCTGATCCTGGTCGAGCGCGGCTTTCGCAGCCTGCGCGAGTCGGGCGACCTCAGAGACGGGACGCCGTGAACAGGAGCTCGGCCCAGCCGGTGAGGAAAATGCCCGTGTCGTTCCATTCGACGCGTTGCGTGCCACCGGGCGAAGTCACCTCGAGGTCGCGGCGCGCGCCGCCGTAGGCGATGGCGGCAACCGCCGACGCGCAGGCGCCGGTGCCGGACGCCTCAGTTGGTCCGACGCCGCGCTCCCAGATCAGGATGCTGACGCGATCGGGTGCCTCCACCGCGGCCAGCTCGACGTTCGAACCGTGCGGAAACACCGGATGCACGGCCAGCCGGGCGGCGAGGGTGTGGAGGCGCTCTTGCGTCACCGCGCCGAGGACAATGCACTGCGGATTGCCGACGCGAAGGGTGATGGCCTCGACGAGCGTGCCGTCCACGTCGATGGTGCGCTTCTGCAGCTGCTCGGGCTGGCCCATCGCGGCGCGGAAGGTATACCGCGCGCCTTCGATAGCGAGCAGCTCCAGCCGCTTCACTCCGGCATCGGTCGTGACATCGATCGACGCGCCGGCACGCAGCCCACGCTCACGCGCCAGCCAGGCGCCCAGGCAACGGACGCCGTTGCCGGAGACCTCGGAGTAGCTGCCGTCGGCGTTGAGCAGATCCATGCGTCCATCCGCGCTGAACGTGATCAGCCCGTCGCCGCCGAGGCCGCGGTGCCGCGCGCAGAGATCGCGCGCCAGCGCCGCGCGGTTCGCCGACGCGGGGACCTGCGCGTCGGGCAGCAGGAGGAAGTCGTTACCGTAGGCGTGCGCCTTGACGACATCCATCGGCGTCAGGGGCGTGCTCATTTCGTGCAGAACGCCAGCAGGTGCCAGCCGAAGCGGCGCACCCAGGCACGCGGCAGCGCGTTGAAGGTGCCGACAAAGAACGTATTGAACGCCATTCCTTTCCAGCCGCCGTGCAGCCGCGACTTCACGGGGAAGCGTTCTTCGACGATGCGGACGTCGCGGAAGGCGGCGAGGAGTGCCTTGAACTCCGCGGCGCTGTAACGCTTGAGCACGGGTGCGTCTTCGTGTTCGAGGGGGACTTGCATCACCTTCGACAGGGCGTTGAGCCATGAGATGCGGTTGTAGACCTGGAAGACGGCGGTCCCACCTGGCCTGAGGACGCGGCGGCACTCGCCAACCAGCGCCTGGTCGTTGGCGGTGTACTGCACGACGCCGTGCGCGAACACGAAATCGAACGTGTCGTCGTCGAACGGCAGATGCTCGCCGTCCGCCTCGCGCAGGTCGGCGGCGAGGCCCTGCTGCGCGAAATTCTGCGTCGCGAGCGCGATCGCCGAGGAGGACAGGTCCACGCCGGTGCCGATGGCGCCTCCCTTGACGAAGCGCGCGAGGTCGGTGCCCGCGCCGCAACCGACGTCGAGGACGCGCTTGCCGCGATAGGCGTCGAAGTCGACGAGGCGCGGCAGGTGGTGCAGCTTCTCGAAGTGATATTGATCGAGATCCTGGAAGAACTCGCGCGTCCCGGGTTGATGGGTGCTGATGTCGAGATCGTGGATGTGGGTGTTCCAGTAGTCCCGAACAAGAGACGTGGTGGCCATGTCGTATCTGGGACTATAAGATACTCACGGATGCAGCCGCGGGATTTTCCGGGATTAGGAGAGCAGGAGTTCGATCTCCTCGTCGTCGGCGGCGGCATTCATGGGCTCGCCACGGCGCTGGCGGCGGCGAGGCGCGGAGTCAGCGTCGCGCTCGTGGACAAGGGAGACTTCGCCGCGTCGACGTCGTTCAACCACCAGCGCACGGCGCACGGCGGGCTGCGCTCGCTGCAGACGGGACGCCTCGGGCACGCGCGCGAATCGATCCTCGAGCGGCGCGCGCTGGCGCAGATCGCACCGCGGCTGCTGCGGCCGCTGCCCTTCCTCGTCGGCACGTATCGATCGGTGGTGCGCAATCGTGCCGCGCTCCACGCGGCGTTCAAGCTCGACGCGTGGCTCGGGCGCGACCGCAATGAGGGGGTCGAACCGGAACTGAACCTGCCGCCCGCGAAGCTGGTGTCCCGTGCGGCGGTGCTCAAGCTCTTTCCGGGCATCCGCCAGGACCGCCTCACCGGCGGTGCCAATTGGTACGACTACCAGATGGTCTACGCCAACCGCCTGTCGATCGCCTTCGCCGAAGGGGTCGCAGCGCACGGCGCGCGGCTCGTGAACTACGCGGCGGCGATCGCCCCCATCAAGGCCCACGGAACGATCGCCGGCATGCGCGTCCGTGACGCGCTCACCGGCAGCGAGATCGACGTACGGGCCCGACTGACGATCAATGCCGCGGGAGCACACGCGGGCGAGCTGATGAAGATGTTCGGCGTGAGGCGCGAGCTCCCGCTATTGAAGGCGATGAACCTGGTGACGTCGAGGCCGGCGAGCGACATGGCGCTCGCCGCTCCCTCTCCGTCGGGAGCGATGCTGACGCTGACGCCGTGGCACGGCCGGGCGATGGCCGGGACGTTCCAGTCCGAGAGGTTCATGCAGCCATCCGACCTGGCGGTCACGGATGCCGAGGTGGACACGATGGTCGCCGAGGCCAACCACGCGTTTCCGGCGCTGAAGCTGGCACGCGAGGCGATTACGCTGGTGCACCGCGGGATCGTCGCGGCGCAGAGCGGTCCCGGCGGCAAGCCGGTGCTGCTCTCCGCGTCGCAGATCATCGACCACAACGCGGAAGGGGCCGGTGGCACGATGACGGTGATCGGCGTCAAGTACACGACCGCGCGCCGTACCGGCGAGAAAGCGGCTGACGCGGCGATCCGCCGCCTAGGCAAGGCTTCGCTGCGGGCGCGACCCGCTGCTCCCGAGCCGCTGCCCGGCGCCGGCATTGCGGATCACGAAGCGCTGGCGATTGAAACCGCGCGGGCCGTCGGCCTGGAGCTGGCGCCGCCGATCATCAGGCACCTGATGGTGCTCTACGGCGACCGCTGCGCGACGATCGTGCGGCTGATGGCGGAACGGACTGACTGGCGGATGCCGCTCGTCCCCGGCCGTCCGCACGTCGGCGCTGAAGTCATCCATGCCATCCGCCATGAAATGGCGGTGACGCTCGCCGACGCCGTGATCCGGCGTATGGAGCTCGGGGCGATGGGCCATCCGGGGGAGGAGATCATCCAGGCCAGCGCGCGCGTCGCCGCCGACGAGCTCGGCTGGGACGGGGATCGCCGCGATCGGGAGATCGCCGCGGTCCATTCGTTCTACAGCGCGTCCTGACGGGGCGTCCTCACGGCGCGCTCAACCCACGAGCGGATTGCGCGTCTTGATGGCGCGGAACAGCGAGAAGTCGCGATCGGCCGTCCACAGCTCGCGGATCCCGTGGCTGACGCAGAGCGCGGCGACGCGAGCATCGTGCACGCGCGGGCCGACCACACGCGCCCCAAGCGTGGTCTCGCGCAGGGCGATCAGGTAGTCGTCGTTCTCCGCCAACAGGACGAGCGACGGGGATTCGAGCCATGCCTCGACCTGCCCGAACGCCAGCTTCGCCGGGGTCGGCGTCTTGAAGATGCGGGGGTGCGTCACGATCGCCAGGAATTCGTGCAGGCAAGGCCAGGGGATGGCCCACTCGGCCGTCCCCTCGGCGAGCCCGGCGATAGCCCGCTCCGCAGCGTCATGCCATTCGCTGTCAGCGCGGTGCGCGTAGACGAGGAGGTTGGTGTCGAGGGCGATCACGCGCCGCGCTCGGCGTAGATCTGATCGCGAATCACGGCCCAGTCCTGGAGCGATTGGCCGGCGACCAACCCGTCTCCCTGGAAACTTGCCCGTCGCAGCTTGAAGCCGCGGCGCTCCGCCCGCTGTGCGATGACGAGGCGAAGCCCCTGCTCGATCAGCGCCTTGACGCTGGTCCGCTCCCGAAGCGCCACTTTCTTGGCGTCGCGGAGCAGCCCATCCGACAGTTCGATCGTCGTCTTCCGCATACATATGACTGTATCACGAGATACATATATATGGGTCGAGACGCCCCGCGCGCTATTTCGTGGTAGCGGTGGTAATGGTCAGCGCCGATTGCGCCGTGTGGACGGGGGTGGCGACGGTCGTCGCGATCACCACGACCTGGCCCGGCGCCTGCGCGCTCAGCATGCCGTTGGCGTCGATGGTCGCCAGCCCCGTCGGCGGCACGACCGACCAGGTGACCGAGTGGTCCCCGACGCCGGTCGGCAACACGGTCGCGGTGAACTGCATGGTCTGCCCGGTGGCGAGCTGCGCCGTCAGCGGCGTCACGATCACCGACTGCACCGACGTCCCGGTCGGGTTGAGGAGACTGTTCAACTCGCTGCAGCCGCTGGGGCAGCCGGCGGTCGCCAGGCACGCGGCGCCCACCAGCAGCAGCCAGACTTGTCGCGGAATACGCACGAAGCCATTGTCGCACGCCGCCGCGATCGGCGCGATCAGCGAATCTCCGGCAGCTTCCCCGCCATCGCCTTGTTGAAGGCGGGAACCTCGGTCGACTGCAGCTTTTCGAACTCCGACCGTGCCGTCGCCAGCTCCTTCTCGATCACCTCGAGGACCTGCATCTGCGTGTCGGTCGGCTTGTAGTCGATGCTGCCGGCCTCGTCGCTGGCCCCCTGGCCGACGCCGCCACTCAGCCAGATCAAGTTCATGTAGACCTTATAGGCCTCGGGGAAGTACTTGTCGTCGCTGTGGATCTCCGATCGCGAGACGAGCCGGTTCTCAGTCGCCCAGATCTTCGCGTCGAGATCCTTGATCGCCTTGAGGACGGCCGGCTTGGCGGCGTTGGCCTTGGCGTGATCCTCGAGGGCACGCCGCCAGACCTCCATCTTGTTGACCATCGTCGAGGTCTCGCTGATGTCGTCGCGGATGCGCATCTGGGTTTTCGTGGACAGCGTCAGATCGTCAACCGACGTCGCGACGGCCGGATCCTTCATCACTTCGAAGGGGGCGGTCAGGGGCGTGCCGTTGACGGTGAAGCGGACCTGGAACTTGCCCGGGGCCGCCATCGGGACGCCGGTCTGCGGAGTGATCCCCCAGTGAGTGATGCGGCGGACCTGGACGTCCTTGAAGCGCTCTTCCTCCCAGATGTGGGGGTTGTCGGGCGGCGTGGTCAGGAGCTCGACCAGCTTGGGCGCGTCGAGCGCGAGATCCCAATTGACGCCGTTCAGCCCCTGATGGAGCGAGACGGTCTGGGTGCGCACGACCTTGCCGCCCTCATCGAGGATCTCCATCTTCACCGGCTCGGCCGGCGCGGCCGGCAGGTAGATCTGGAAGTGCGGCCGGTTCGGCTGCGTGTAGACGCTGCGCGCGAGACGGAAGATCGGCGCCGGATTGTAGAGCGTCGCCTGCGACGGCGGCGCGGGGTTGGGCTGTCCCGTCTGCTCGAACATCGTGATGTTGGGCAGGATGAACAGGCCGCGGCCGTAGGTCGACAGGACGACGTCGTGGAAGCGGGGTTCGACGGTGATCCAGCTGACCGGCGCGGGCGGCAGTCCGTCCTTGAAGCGGGCCCAGGTGCCGCCGTCGTCCATGGAGTAATAGAAGGCGCGCGCGCTGCCGGCAAAGAGCATCCCCTTCTTGTTCGGGTTGCCCGACATCGACAGGATGTAGTCGAGTGGATGGCCGGTCGGGATGTTGCCGTTGATCTTCTTCCAGGTCTTGCCGAAGTCGGTCGTCTTGTAGATGTAGGGCTTGCGGTCGTCCATCAGGTGGAGCGAGACGGCGACGTAGGCTTCGGCCGGATCGAAGGTCGACGGCCAAATCTGGTTGAACGCGCCCCACGGCGGCAGATCGGTGAAGTTCTTGGTGACGTCGTTCCAGTTCCTGCCGTCGTTGTCGGTGTACCACAGCTTGCCGTCGTTGGTGCCGGCCCAGATCAGGCCCTGCTTGATCTTCGAGTACTCGATCGACCAGACGACCTCGCCGTCGTACTGGCCGAGGTTGTCGCCGACGAGGCCGCCGTTGGAGACGATGTGCGCCGGATCTTTCGTCGAGAGGTCGGGGCTCAGCTCGGTCCACGACTGGCCGCCGTTGGACGTCTTGAAAATCAGCTGGCAGCCATAGAGCACGTTGTTCGAGTTGAACGGGTCGATGGCCATCGGTGCCGTCCAATGGCAGCGATACTTCGTGTCGTTGGGCGCGGCGTCGAGGGTGATCATCCACGGCTCGATCGAGCGCGCCGTGCCGGTGCGGGCGTCCCAGCGGGTCACCTTGTTGCCGTAACAACTGGCGTAGACGATGTCGGCGTTGTCAGGCGTAGGAATGGTGAAGCCGGACTCGCAGCCGCCGATATTGGGCTGCCAGGCCAAGGCCGTCGCACCGCCGCGACCGCGACCGGCGGCGGCTGCGGCCGTTGTGTCTCCCCCGCCGCACTTAGGCGAGGAGGGAGCACCGCGGCCAGACTGGGGCGCGGGCGCGGCGCCACGGCCGCGGCCGCCACGGCCCCCGAATCCGGCCGGAGCCTGGGGCATGATGCTGCCTTCCGGCAGGCAACCGCTCGCCGTCTGTTCCGACACGGTCGACGGACCGCGCATGGTGCCGTCATCCTGGCGGTTGCTGTAGATCCAGTAGGGCACGCGGTTGTCGACGTGCACGTGATACATCTGCCCGTTGGGCAGCGAGACGTTGGTCGTCCCGCTCTTGGCATTGATGACGGCGCCGCCGTCGTCGGTCAACGCGTAGCTGGTCGGGTCCTTCGGATCGATCCAGATGTCGTGGCAGTCGCCGCAGCCCGCCTGTCCCTGCGTGAAGGCGAACGCCTGCGGATTGCCGCCGTTGCCGCTGAAGGTCTTGCCGCCATTCTGTGAGCGATGGAAGCTGCTGCTCGAGATGAACACGTCATCGGGGTTCTGCGGGTTGACCATCATCCGGATGTAATAGCCGGCGCGGCCGATGAGCGAGCGGTCCCAACTGACGACGTCCCACTTCGTGCCGCCATCTTCGGAGCGCCAGACCGAACCCTGGTTGGCGGTCTGGATGAGGGCATACATGCGCTTGCTGTCGGAGGGTGCGATGGCGACGTCGATCTTCCCTACCGGCGACTTCGGCAAACCGGCGGTCAGCTTCGTCCACTTCGCGCCGCCGTCGTGGGTGATGTAGACGGCGCTGCCGTTGCCGCCGCTCAACTCAGCCCAGGTGTGCTGCTCGACCTGCCAGGTGCCGGCCAGCAGCGTGTTCGGATCCTTCTGATCGATCGACAGGCCGGAGCAGCCGGTGTTCTGGTCGACGAACAGCACCTGCTTCCAGTTTTCGCCGCCGTCGGTCGTCTTGAAAACGCCGCGCTCCTGCTGCGGGCCGGTGAGGCGCCCTTCCGCGCAGACGTAGACGGTATTGGTATCGGTCGGATGGATGAGGACGCGGGAGATGCGGCCCGTTTCGACGAGCCCCATGTGCTTCCAGGTCGCCCCGGCGTCCTTCGAGACGTAGACGCCGTCGCCCATCACGTCGCTATAGCGGATGACCCATGGCTCGCCGGTGCCGACCCAGACGATGTTGGGGTCGGTGGGCGCGACGGCGATCGAGCCGATCGCAGAGACCGGCTGGTCGTCAAAGATGGGCGTGAAGGTATTGCCGGCGTCGGTCGATTTCCACAGGCCGCCGGAGGCGGAGCCCAGGTACCACACCTTGGGATCGCCGGGCACGCCGGCGACGGAGGCGATACGGCCGGCGGGCGCCGGGCCCATGTAGCGGAACTTGAGGGGATCGGGGGTCGACGCCTGCGGGGGGCCGGCGGGGCCGCCGCCGCGCTGAGCGGCAACGACACCTGAAAGCGCCACGGCAAAGAGCAGCGCGACAGAAAGCTTGCGCCATGAAACGGTCTGCATGGCGGGTAACTATATCGCTATTTCACGTCGAATCCCTTGAACACGTAGGTCACACCGACGGTAAAACCGAAACTCGGGTCGCGCGACGTCATGCCGAAGAGAATGCCGGCGTCGAAGCGGGTCGCGCCGCTCGTGAAGCGTCCGCCGAGGCGCATCACGCCGCGCGCTTCGGTGCCGACCGGCGGCGTGCCGCCGCGGGTGCTGACACGGCCGTTGACCTCCCCGACAATCTCGACACCTTCCTTGACGGCGCGCGCCACGGAAACGCCATAGTCGAGCACGTCGTTCTGATTGTCGCCTCGCGTCGGATCGCCAAGGATGCCGAGACCGATGTTGCCGACGAAGCGGACCGATTTCGAGGTCTTGCCGACGAGGGCGTCGAAATGAAAATCGGTCGTGTCGAGGCCGAGGCCGCTTTCGTTGCCGGCGTTGGGCAGCCGGGTCGCGAAGCGGAGGCCGAAGCTCGGGTGCGACGGCGCTTCCGAGACGACCCGAACCTTGGTGGCCACGACGATGTCTTCAACGTCGTGGGTGGTGGTCTCGCCGTTGAGCTTGAGCATGAACGCGAGCGGGGCCGGACCGACGCCGGTGTGGGTGATCGACAGGCGGTTGTAGGGGCCGCCGTCGATCTGCAGCTCGGCAATCGAGCTGAGGCCGAAGCTGAGGCCAATCAGCGGCAGGCGCAGCAGGTTCCCCTGCAGTCCGGAGGCCGGATAGAGGATGTCGTGCGAGTAGTCGAACCCGCCCTCGATGAGGATCATGCCGGCGCCAATGACTTCCGGATCCTCTGTCGCCAGCGGGCGCTGCTGCGCCGCGGCCGGGATGGCTGCGAGCAGGCAGGCGGCCAGCGTGAACCATTTGACGCTCGAACGAATCATCGAAACTCCGTATTTATGACGCTTTTCTCGGCGAGGTATATGACGTCGGAGAGGCGGGCGTTGGCCGTGGCCTTCTCCGGCACGAGCAGATGACGCGGCTGCACGTTGCCGAGCGCGCGGATGATCGAGCTCTTGATCTCCGGGTGCTCGACCTCGAGCTGGGCGACGAGCCGTTTCATCCGCTGGCGCTGCAGGCTCAGATCGCCGCACGCCGGGCAGCAGCAGCCGATGATCGGCAGGTTCGACGCCCTGGCGTACTGGCGGGCCTCTTCTTCGAGCACGTAGGCGAGCGGCCGAATGACGACGTGCTTGCCGTTGTCGGAGACGAGGCGGGCCGGCATCGCCTTGATCGAGCCCTGGAAAAAAATATTGAGCAGGAGGGTCTCGATGAAGTCGTCGGCGTGGTGCCCGAGCGCGATCTTCGTGGCGCCGACCGTGTCGGCCAGGCGGTAGAGCGCGCCACGGCGGAGGCGGGCACAGAGCGAGCATGGCGTCGCGCTGTCGTCGAGGATGTCCTCGATCGTTTGGCCGATCTTCGTGTGTTCGACGTGCAGCTCCCAGCCGCGCGCGGCGCACGTCTCGGTTAGCTTGTGATGCTCGTAGCCCTCGTAGCCGGAGTCGATGTTGACAGCGACGAGCGAGAACGTGATCGGCGCGCGCTTCTGCAGGACGTCGAGGACCTGGATGAGCGCCCAGCTGTCCTTGCCGCCGGAGAGGCCGACCATGACGCGGTCACCGTCGACGATGAGATTGTGTTCGACGATCGCGCGGGTGACCTTCTTGGCGATCTTCGTCTCGAGCTCGCTGGCGTAACCCATGGCCCTGTCATTGTAGAACGAGCGATCGGACGACGGCCGGCCATGTCAGCTTGGCGCCGGCGGCGACGGCGGCGGCGCCCATGCGCTGGGCCAGCACTGCGTCTTCAGCGAGGCGGCGCATCGCAGCGCCGAGTGCAGCGGGATTGGACTCGGTGACGAATCCCGAGATGCCCTCTTCGACCAGCTCGGCCGGCCCTCCCGAGTCGCGGCAGGTGATGACGGCCTTGCCCGATGCGAACGCCTCCGTGGTGACGAAGCCGTAGTCTTCCTGCAAGGGTGAAAAGACAACGGCGCGACAGCGGGCCAGCGCGTCGATCATCTGCTCGTCGGTCAGCCGGCCGGCAAAGGTCACCCGCGAGGCGACGCCGAGGTCGGCGGCCAGCCGTTCGAGCGACGCACGCTCCTCGCCGCCACCTGCGATCACCAGCGTGGCACCGCCCGAGGCCGGATCGGCGATCGCGCGAATCGCCAGGTCGGCGCGCTTCAGCGGCGTCAGGCGGGACACGAAGAAGAACTCCGGGCCGTAGCTGTCGGTCCGGTAGGGGCGCTGCGGCGCTGGCGGATGCAGAACGGTGGAGTGCAGCCCCGGCCAGATCTTCAGCCGGTCCTGGATCGTGCGCGACTGGACGAACAGCTTGGTCACGTTGCGCGCCAGCAGATAGCGGTCGGCGGCGTGGATCAGCGTGCGGCGGACGTTCTCTTTGACGCGTCCCTGCGGGCTGAGCTGCCGGCTGAAGCGCGGCCAGAGGTCGTAGTACTCGCGCATCGTGTGATTGAGCCAGCAGACATGCCGCGAATGGCGCACGGCGTAGCTCGGGTAGCGGAGACTGATGACCTGATCGACCGGCCGGCCGTCGATGCGTCCCACGTCCTGGCGCCACGTCTCGGAGTAGGTGCGGGCCTGGCGGCCGAAGCCATAGTCGGGTGTGACCACGAGGCAGGGGTCGTGGCCCGCCTCGTCGAGCGCGCGCACCAGCTCGCGTGCGATCACCATGTGACCGCCTTCGGTCTTCGGCGGGCTCGAGGTGACAACCGCGATACGCACGATCAGGGTTCAAGCATGGGCTTGAGGCGAGCGCCGAGGTAGCGGACATCGCTCGATTTCCCGTCGAAGAAGATCGGCGTGAAGCCGCCCGTCGTATAGATGCGCACGGTGTGCAGGCGCGCGCCTTCGACTTCCTTCTCGTAGAGCAAGCCGCCGGACATCGGCACGGACGCCTGGGTGCTCTCGCCAGGCTCCAGGTGCACGCTCGCCGACCGGCCGTCGACGGCGATCGTGACGTCGATCGGCACAGGGCCGGCCGCGATGGTGAATACCGCGTCCTTCATCGGGCCGCCGACCTTGAAGACGAGGTCGGCGCGCGAATCGCCGCGCGTCCAGAAGCTGCGGTCGGCCTCGCGGTCGTAGGCGTTGCCGTCAAGAAACGAGACGAGGAACTCCGGGTCGCCAGCTGCGATGCCGCCGAACGCGACGCGCGAGCGCGCCTCCCCCTCCGTGAACACCGGCAGGTCGTTGAGCAACGTCAGCTCGACCGGCAGGGCGCGGAAGGGGCCGGCCTTGGCGATATCGGCCGGCTTGAACGAGGCGGTGAACGGGTTCAGCACCCAGGGGGCGACGAAGAGCGAGCCGACGAGCCAGGGCACGAGCGCGCCGGCAATTGTGTCTACTGGCGGCAGCAGGAAGAGCATGACCCCGTAGCCGCAGAAGAAATAGCGGTTGCCGACGCCGCCGCCCGACCAGGTGTAGGGCGTGGCGACGACAAAGATGAGTCCTTGCGCGAGCGCGGAGAGCAGCACCAGCCACTGCCAGCCGGGCCGCCGGCGCGGCGCCGCGAGCATCAGCAGCATCGCGAAGAAGCCGGGGAAAAAATACGGGAGCATCCCGGCGTGACGCCCGACGAAGAAATATTCGAGGTTATGGGAGAGGTTCGACACGAACGTCCGCTTGTTGAAGATGACGTCGGTCATCAGCGTCTCGCGTGACTTCGTCGTCCCCAGCTCGTGAACGGGAACGTCGTTCTGGAACGGGAATTCGTAGTAGTACGACGCGCGCTCGCCCCCCTGGTAGCTCCATTCGCCGGAGATCGCCTTGTTGACACCGAAGAGGCCGCCGGCCACCGCCACAAAGAGCGCGGTGGCGAGGAGCTGCCGGGTGAGCCTGGTGTGGGGGGGCTCTTGTGTCTCCACCTTCAGGCGGAATCCTCCGACGCGGCGAATCAGCCACCAGCCCGCAGGCGCGGCGAACAACAGTGCGTTGGTGATCTTGGAAAACGTGGCGATCCCCAGGAGGATCGCCATGGCGAGATCGCTCTTCCCGGTGAACAGCCAGCGGGTGCCGCGCGGCGACCGTTCCGGGGTCGCCACTTCTTTATAGAGCCAGCAGAAATAGCCAAGCAGGGCGAGCGAGAAGTTGAACACCTCCGGCATCATCTGCGCAACGTAGATCGGGACGACGCTGGCCATGACGAAGCCGGCGGCGAGAATCGCCGACGGCCAGGCGGGAGCGCGCGCGTGCAGGAAGAGATATCCGCACAGCAGCACCAGTGCCAGGCACAGCGCGTTGAGGACGAGGAAGCCCTTGCTGCCGACGAGCGCGATGAACGGCGCGGCGAACAGCGGATAGATGAACGACTTGCCGTAGTAAAGGCGGCGCGCGGGATCTGGAGATCCGTCGAGCTTCTTGCCGTGCTTCAAGAAGACACCGGCCGGCCCGGCGGGAAACTCGCGCCAGACGCGAACCAGGTCCTCGCGCCGGTAGGCCAGGTCCCAGTCGTGGACGAGGCTGAGGCCCATCATGTAGTAGGTGGCTTCGTCGCTCTTGAAGCCGTAGGTCGCGCGCGGCAGGTCAACCGACAGGGCGAAGGCGCCGTAGACGCAGAGGAAGAGCGCAGCGAGGACCAGCCCCGGCCTGAGGCTCACGCGCGGGACCCTTCAGTGAGGAACGACAGATCCGCCCGCAGTACGCCCTGGCGATGGGTCGGCCGCGAGACGCGGTGCAGCAGATCGTAGAGCCGTTCCATCTTGCGGACGAAGGCGGCAATCCCGTACTGCTGTCCCGTGACGCGCGCGCGCAGCGACAGGTCCGCGCGCAGCTGAGGATGATCGATGAGCCGGACGATCGCACCGGCCAGCGCCGCGGCGTCGCGCTTGGGGACGATGAGCGCATCTTGCTCGTGCGTCAGCACGTCGACGAGGCCGTCGGCATCGGTGGCGACGATCGGCTTCCCCATCGCCAGCGCCTCGAACACGGTCAGCGGCGTACCCTCCCACAGCGACGGGAAGACCTCGATGTCGAAGGCGGAGACCGTCCGCGCCACGTCGCGGGTGAAGCCGCCGAACACGAAGCGGTCGCCGAGATTGAGCGCGCGTGCCTGCGCCTCGAGCTCGGGACGCAGCGGCCCTTCGCCGTAGACGTAGAAGCGGGTTGCCGGCCGCTCGTCGAGCACCTTGCGCGCAGCGTCGACCAGATACGAGTTGCCCTTCGAGTCGTGCATCCGCGTCACGGTGCCGACGACGCACTCGCCGGGCGCGGCGCCAAGTTCGCGGCGGGCGCCGGCGATTTCGTCCGGCGTGCGCGTGCGGCTGAACTCCTCGAGCGGCACGCCCAGATAGACGACCTTGACCCGCTCGGGCGGCATCTGCCGCGGCCCGACGACGAACTCGGCGGTGCTCTTCGAGACGGCAATGGCCAGGTCGGTCGCCGGCACGAGCATCCGGTCGGCGACTTTCTGGAACCACGGCGTATCGGTGAGATTGGCGTGCTCGTGCAGGATGGTCGGAATCCCGCGCATCCATCCCGCAATCCGCCCAAACGTCGTCGCGCCATAGCCGTGCAGGTGCAGGACGTCGGTCTTCTGCCGATCAATCACCTTGAGCAGCGCGGTCAGCGTGGCGGGATCGTACTTCGACTTATGGAGATACGTGATGTCGATGCCCATCGACTCGAGGGTCTCTTCCGAGAGGTCCTTCTTGCGCAGGCTGACCAGCGCCACGTTGTAGCGAGCCTTGTCGAAGCGCGGGATCATCCACGAGAAGAGGCGCTTGACGCCGTGCATCCGCGAGCCTTCCCAGCCGAGGTGATCACAGACCTGGAGGACGTTCAACCTGGCGGTGGTGTCCCCCTTGGCGGCGGTCATGCCCGCTGCCCCACCACGCGGGCCGGGACGCCGACGGCAATCGCGCCGTCGGGCACCGCTTCGCGGACGACCGCGCCGGCCCCGACGATAGCGCGATCGCCAATCGCCACGCCGTCGAGGATCTTCGCGCCGGCGCCGAGCCAGGCGCCAGCGCCGATCGTCACACCGACGGAGGTGCGTCCCTGGGCGAGCACCGCGGCGGCCGGATCGCTCCAATCGTGATCGCCGCCGATCACGTAGCAGTAGGCGGCGAGCAGCGTGTCGCGCCCGATGGCGACACGGCTGGCGGAAAACAGTTCGCAGTTGAACCCGATGTTGACGCCGTCGGCGATGTCGATGTCGCCATCCTTGCACGACAGGATCGAGTTGCGTCCGATGAAGACGCCCGATCCGATGGTGATGCCGGCGTTCGACGTCCCTTTGGCGTCGATGAGGCAGTTGTCGTCGATGGCCACGTTATCGCCGATCCGGATCTTGTGGGGATGGCGCAAGACGACGTTCTGCCCGAAAACGACGTTCCTGCCGCAGGCGCCGAGGAGCGAGGGAAAGAGCGTCTTGCGCAACGCCAGCCCGAGAGCGCCGGGCACGTTCTGGCCGAACAGCTGGACGATCTCGTAGTGCAGCAGCGCAGCCCAGCCGGGACGACCGATCACGAGCGCCGAATACCGCTGGCGCGCGGATTGGCCGCCCGCGAACAGCTGGTCCTGGGCTCGCTGAATCTCCGTCATCTGATGGGCCTATATGATAAGGCCCCGAATGCCCCGTTGGATCATCCCCGCGAGCGTCGTGCTACTGGTGATCGCGCGCGCGGCCGTGTTCCTCGTCCACCCTGAGTCGTACTTCGACGCCGACCAGGCCATCGTCGGACTGATGGCCAAACACCTCTCCGAGCTGCGCGCGTTCCCGGTCTTCCTCTACGGGCAGACCTACATGCTGGGGGTCGAGGCGTGGCTGGCGGCGCCGCTCTTCGCCTTGTTCGGTCCGACGATCCCGGCGCTGAAGCTGCCGCTGCTGGGGATGAACATCGCGATTGCGCTGATCGTGGTGGCGACGTTCCAGCGCGAACTCGGCCTGACGGCGGGCAAAGCGTTCGCCGCGACGCTTCCGTTCATCGTACCGCCGGTCGGCCTGTCGGCGGTGTTCATGGACTCGAGTGGCGGCAGCCTGGAGCCGTACTTCTACGTCGTGCTGCTGTGGGCGGTGCGGCGCCGCCCGTGGCTGTGCGGGCTGGTGTCGGGGATCGGGTTCCTCAATCGCGAGTTCACGATCTACGGCATTGCCGCGATGGCGCTGCTCGAGGCGATCGACGGCACGCTCGTGACGCGCGCCGGCCTGGCGCGGTGGACGAGAATCGCCGGCGTCGCCGCACTCGTATTCCTGTCCATCCAGGGACTGGAACAGATCTCTTCGGCCAGCGGTCCGGGAACGACTGTCCGCGACACGTTCACGGCCTCGAACAACCTCGCGGAGCTGATGGCGCGAACGTGCGTGTCGCCGGCGCGCGCGGTGGCCGGCGCCGGACGGCTATTCACGATCCACTGGCCGGCGATTCTCGGCACGGCGCCGCTGCCGTTGGCGGCGTTTTCGATCGAGTCGCGCGTCTCGCAGGGGCTGCGCGGCACGTCCTGGCTGCCGGCCGCGATCGTGCTGCTCTCGGCGGGCGGCATCGTCTTGGCGCGAAGCTGGCGGGCATCCGGGCCGGCATCGGCGCCTGCTCCCTCGCCCCGCTTCGCACAATACCTAGTCGTCGCCGGCGTCTTCTCGGTTGGGGGCTACCTGTTCGGGCGCTGCGGCGAGGTGAGCTTCTACTCGATGCGTTACGAGCTCCTCTCGCTCCTCGCCATCGTTGGACTCGCGGGGTGGTTCCTGAGCGTGCGTCCGCCGGCGGCGCTGCTGGCGATCTGGAGCGTGGCGTTCGGGACGTGGATCGCGCTGCTGGCGGTTCCACATGTCCGCTTCGCGATCGAGGCAGCAACCGATCCGCCCGTGCCGGCCAAACACGCGTTGATCGAGACCCTTCGCGCCACCCAGGTCCGCTACGGCACCGCGGACTACTGGCTCGCCTACTACATCGACTTCGTGACGCAGGAGCGGATGATCTTCGCCGCCGAGGCGCCGCAGCGCATCCTTCTCTACAACCGGATCGTCGCCGAGCACGCCGCGCAGGCGATCCGGCTGTCGCGACGCCGCTGTGACGGTGGCGTGGTGCTGGTGCCAGGCGTGTATCGATGCCCGTGACGGCGAGACGGCTCGTGCTTTGGGGGCTGGTGCTGCTGACGATCGCGCGATCGGCGGTGTTCGTGTTCGCGGGCACGTCGCATTTCGACGCGGACCAGGCGGTCACCGGCCTGATGGCGAAGCACCTGTCGGAGCTGCGCGCGTTGCCGGTGTTCTGGTACGGCCAGACCTACATGCTCGGCGTCGAAGCCTGGCTGGCGGCGCCGGTCATGGCCCTCGCCGGCCCGACGATCGCCGCGCTCAAGCTGCCGCTGCTGGCCATCAACATCGCGGTCGTCGTGCTGCTGTTCCGTGCGCTGACCGAGGACGCCGGGGTGGACGCATGGGCGGCCGGTTTCGCCACGCTCTTCTTCGCGCTGGCGGCGCCGATCACGGCGGCGCACTATCTGACGGCCAACGGCGGCAACGTCGAACCGTGTCTTTACGTGCTGCTGCTGTGGCGGCTGCGCCGCCGGCCGATCGCCTTTGGCATCGTGCTCGGCGTCGGCTTCCTGCAACGCGAGTTCACGATCTACGGCGCGACGGCGCTGCTACTGATCGAAGCCGCGCAGCGCACGCTCTTCACGCGCGAATCGGCCCGGCGCTACGCGACCGCTCTGGCCAGCGCGGCGGCGGTCTGGGTGATCGTCCTCGTGCTGCGGCACTTCTCGTCGGCCGCCGGGCCGGGCACGTCGATGGCGGACCTGTCGAACCAGCTCGCCGCCAACAACCTGCTGCAGCTGACGGACCGCCTGTGCCTGGACGGCCGCGCCATCGCCGCGGGCGCGGGTCAGCTCTTCACCACGCACTGGCCGGAACTGTTCGGCCTGGAGCCGCAGCCGCTCACCGACTTCGGCATCGAGAGCGCCGTGACGCAGGGGGTCGCCGGGGCCGCGTGGCTGCTCGTACCGATCTTCGCAATCCCGGTGGGGCGGTGGGCGATGGGCGGTGGACGAGGGGCGATGGACGATGGGCGATGGGCGATGGACGAGGGGCGATGGGCGATGGGCGATGGACGAGGGGCGATGGACGTTTGCGTCTATCTCGTGGTGGTCGCGCTGCTGTCGCTGATTGGTTACCTGGTCGGACGCTGCGGGCTGATCGACTCTCATACGATGCGCTATGAGCTGCTGTCGCCGCTCGGTGCGGCCGGCCTGAGCGCGGCATTCCTGCGCAGCCGGCCGCCGCGCCCACTGGCGGCGGGGTGGGCGGCGTGCGCGGGGGTGATCTTCGCGTTGTCGCTTAGCTCACACGCACGGCTGGTCACGGAGTATCTGACGCGACGCCCGGTACCCGCAAAGATGGAGCTGGTCCACGCGCTCGAGGCGCGCGGCGTGCGCTACGCGTATGCCGACTACTGGACGGCGTATTACGTGACCTTCCTCACCCGGGAGCGGATCATCGTCGCCGCCGACGCGGTGGTGAAGATCCGCACGCACAACCGCCTCGTCGACGCTCACCGCGGCGAGGCGATCCGCATCTCGCGGACGCCGTGTCCCGGCGGCTCGGCGCTGACGGGGGCATTCTGGGAGTGCGGAGTGTGAGGGGCGAGGGGCGATGGGCGATGGGCGATGGGCGATGGGCGATGGGCGATGAAGGTTATAACCAGCCGTGCTGTTTGTACCAGTCGAGGGTGCGGCGGATGCCGTCGCGCAGGGGGACGGCGGGGGTGTAGCCGAGTTCTTCTCGGGCGCGGGTGATGTCGAAGGCGCGGCTCTTGGTGAAGAAATCGACGCGGCGGCGGTAGAGCGGCGGTTCGATGCCGAAGGGGGCGCATACGGCTTCGCACGCGGCGCCGGCGAGCCAGAACGGCCACACGGGCAGGTGGAGACGCGGCGGCGGCACCTGCGCTTGGGCGGCGATCATCGCCGCGAGATCGTTCAGCGTCGGCACCTCGGCGCCGGCGAGGATATACGTCCGGCCAGCGGCGCGCGGGACCTCGCCACAGAGGCGGAAGCCCTGGACGAGATCATCGACGTAGGTCAAGTGATAGAAAATGCGCCCGTCGCCGAGGATCATGAACCGCCGGCGCGCGACGCCGCGAAACAACTTCAAGAGGCGGCGATCGCCGGGGCCGTAGATCCCGCTTGGACGGGCGATCACGACCTCGACACCGGTGCGCGCCGCCGCGTCGCGCGCGAGCACCTCGCCGTGGACCTTCGACACTTGATAGACGTCGCCGGGGCGCAGCGGCGCATCCTCGTTGGCCGGCGGGTGCTCGACGTCGCCATGCACGCCGACGGTGCTGCAGTGGACGACGCGAGGCACACCTGCACGGGCGGCGGCGTCGATCAGTTGTCCGACAGCGACGGCGTTGACCTGCTCGTAGACACTCTCGGGCAATCCGGCCTGCCGATAGAGCGCGGCGATGTTGTAGACAACGTCGAAGCCGCCGGAGAGGGCGACCGGCAACGTCGCCGGATCGGCGAAATCGCCGCGGACGAGCGCAACGCCGTCACGCTCGAGGTCGCCGGCGCGCTGCGGATCGCGCACCATGGCGGTGACGTTATTGCCGTGCGCCTTCAGCGCGCGCGCCAGGTGGCCGCCGGTGAAGCCGGTCGCGCCGGTGACGAGGACCTTCACGCTGCCCGCTCGCGCTCAGCGATCACGGTGACTGGCGATCCGAACAGACGCATGAGGCCGATGCGCGCCAGCCCACCTTCGACCGCCGACGTGAACCGCGCCGAGCCGATCGCCTTGTGCAAGGCGATCGGCAGCACGAACTGGCGGTAGGCGCGATGGATGCGAAAGCCGGCGGCGGCCAGCGCGTGGGTAACGGCCGACGGCGCGAAGACGCGATAGGCCTCGACCGCGGGGTTGAATCGGTGGGTGACGCGACGAACGGCGGCCTGGATCGCCGCGGCGCTGTAGAGCGACGGGTAGTCGAAGACGACGCGGTTCGACGCGACGCGGCACAACTCGCCGAGCGAGGCGCGCCAGTCGGGTGTGTGCATCAGCACGCGCAGGCAGACGACGGCGTCGAAGCTGCGATCGGCGCAGTCGATCCGGTGCGCGTCGCCCGACGTGAAGGTGACGACGACGCCCTCTTCGCGCGCGCGGCGCTCGGCGACGGCCAGCATCTCGCGTGACGCATCAATGCCGGTGACTACGGCGCCTGCCCTGGCGAGCAGGATGGCGGCACGTCCTGTACCGGTGCCGACATCGAGAACAGTCCGTCCGGGGAGTGGCGAGAGGCCGTCGAGGATCTGGCGGGCCTGCGCCTCCGCGACGAGCCGTCCGATCGGGCCGCTGAAGCGCATCTCCTCGAAGCGCTCCGCCATCGCGGGATCGGCGTAGACCTCGTAGGAGTAGTGGCGTTCGCGGTCAGGCACGGGCTTGGACGCCTGAAGGGGACGCGAAACGGCTCACGCCACGCCGCCTGCCATCTGCGGGGCGCGATCGCGGAGGAGGTGCGCGCACGCCTCGCGCGTGCGCGAGAGATAGGCCTCGTAGCTGTACTTCGTCTCGGCGAGCTGGCGCGCGCGCGCGCCAACGGCGCGGGCGCGTTCCGGGTCGGCGACGGCCGCGAGCACGCCGGCGCCGAAGGCCTCGGGTGTCGGCTCGGTCAGGAAGGCGATCTCGTCGTCGAGGACCTGCGTGTGGGTCAGCAGGCGGGTCGCCACGATCGGACGGCCGGCGCGGAGATACTGGTAGATCTTCAACGGCGTGTTGGTGCCGAGGCTGCGCGGCGAGACGAGCACGTCGGCGGCGTCGAGGAACGCCGGGATCTCCTCCGCGGGACGCTGACCGGCGAAGATCACTGCGTCGCCGATGCCGGCGGCCGCCGCCTCGTGACGCGCCGCGACGACTTGCTCGGCGCGGCCGCCAGCGAGCACGAGACGCGCATCCGGGCGTACGGCGAGCACGGTGCGCATCGACGCAAACAGCAGGTCGAGGCCCTGGTAGGCTTCGAACGTCCCCGTGTAGAGGACGAGCGGCGCGCCGTCAGCGACGCCGAGCGCGCGCCGCACAGCCGCCCCCGATCCTTCCACGGGCGCGTCGCCGGAGCCAGGCGCGTTCTCGATCAGCACCGACGGCACCGCGGTATCAATGCCGCGCACCACCTCCTCGAGCTGCGGACAGATTACGATGACGACGCGCGAGCGGCGGACGACGAAGCGTTCGAGCGCGGCGAAGATCGCCTTGACCACGCGCGAGCGGCTGTAGGCGAAGTTGGTGAGCTGCTGCGGCAGGCTTGAATGCATGTCGTAGAGATGCGGCAGGCGCAGGGCGCCGGCCAGCAGGACGCCGAACCAGCTGCCTTCTTCATGCGAGTGCACGGCGTCGTACTTGCCGGCGAGCGCACGCCGGCACGCGGTCGCGAAGAGCGTCGCGTCGAGCGGTAGTTTCTTCCACGACGGCCCGATGCCGACGCCGGACATGAACGGCGGCCGCACACCGCGGAAGACGCGGAGGCCGGGCAGACTGACGTCGCGCCCAAACGGATAGGTGACGAGATCCACCGTATGACCGAGCTCGATCAGCGCACGAATGCGGTGATACTCGCTGAAAGGGGTGCCCCGGGGCTCGAAGAACGGCTCCGGCGCAATCATCAGAATGCGCATGCTGCTGGCAGGGCAATTGTAACATCCGTGTTAGACTGGCGAGTCCCGCCGACGCTCGCGATAGATGACCGAAAGACTCGAACCACCACGGCACTCGCGTGTCCGATCGCTCTCGCTGAGCGCCGTCAAAGCGGCCGTCAGCGTCGGGTTGCTCTACCTCCTTTTCTCGCGCGTCGACGTGTCGCGGCTGTGGAGCGTCGCGCGGCAGGCGTCGCCGGCGCTGCTCGCGTCGGCGCTGTTACTCTATTTCTGCGTCATCCTCGTCAGCACGTGGCGGTGGCGGATCCTGCTACGTGCGCAGCACGTCGAACTGCCGTTCGCGTTCCTGACGCAGTCGTTCCTGGTCGCCACCTTCTTCAACAACTTCCTGCCGAGCAACATCGGCGGCGACGTCATCCGGATCACCGACACCGCCAAGGTCGTCGGCTCGCGCACGCTGGCGACGACCGTCGTCCTGATCGATCGCGGCCTCGGGCTGCTCGGCCTGGCGTTGATGGCGGCAAGCGGTGCCTCGCTGATGCACCACATGGTCGTCGGCCGCGTCGGACCCGGCGTGCTGTGGGCGGGCTTCGGGCTCGGCGCCACGATTGCCACACCGGCACTGCTCTACCCGGACCTGGTGACCAAGCTCCTCCAGCCGCTACGCGTCTTCCACCAGGAGTGGGTGGACGCGCGGCTCGAGAAGCTGACCTTCGCGCTGACGAAATTCAAGGAAACACCAACCGCGCTCGCCGAGTGCTTTACCGGCGCAGTCGCCGTGCAGGCCATCCTTGTGGCCTTCTACCTGGCCATCGCCCGCAGCATGCACATCCCGATCGGATTTGCTGAGCTGGCGGTGATCGTCCCCGTCTCGTTCATCGTGCAGATGATTCCGCTCTCGGTGAATGGCTTCGGGGTCCGGGAGGCGACCTTCGGGTTCTATTTCACCCGCCTGGGACTGCCGCTCGAGTCGGCGCTCCTCGTATCGTTCATGGGGGCAGCCTTAATGATGCTCGTTTCCCTCAGCGGGGGGATCGCCTACCTCCGCCGCTCCGTGTTATCCTGACCCGGCAGGGCGGCTCCCCAGCAGCCCGGCTCCTCTAAAGTTAATCAGCCTATCTGTCGATAGGCCAAATGCACGGGGCTGCACGTCCGTGCGTTCACGCCGGTTCGTCCTTTGTTCGTCGAGGTTCAACCATGAGGTCACAGATCCGCCTCTTTACCTGCGGTCTGCTGCTGCTCGCGGCAGGCGGCTGTCAAACAACGAAAAGCTCCTCTCCCACTGCACCAACCGTCGCCGGGCCCATTCCCGGCGTGACGATAACGGCTCCGGTCCTGATCCAGCCGGCGCAGGGTTTCAAGTTCAAGGAATCGGAACAGCCGATCCAGCTCGTGATCCAGAACGCCACCACCTCTGGGGTGCGCGCGCTCAGCTACACGTTCGAAGTGGCGTCGGACACCGGCTTCAACACCAAGGTCTTCTCGCGTTCGAAGGTGCCCCCGGGCACTGGCGGCCAAACGTCGGTGACGCTCGACAAGCTGGCGATCGGCCAGTCGTACTACTGGCGAGCGTGGGCCGACGACGGCGCGAACACGGGCGCCATAGCCAGCGCCGCGTTCATGATCTACCCGAAGGCGGTGGTCAACGCGCCGACACCTGTATCACCGATCAACAACGCACAGGTGGCCTCGACGACGCCGGCCATGGTGGCGGGCAACGCCGCGACGGTCGGGCCGGTGGGCTTCCTGTCGTATGAATTCCAGGTGGCTTCCGACCAGGCGTTCGGCCACCTTGTCGCCGCTGGCGTCGTGAACGAGGGGACGGGCGGGCAAACGACGTTCAACAGCTCGCCGCTGGGCAACGGGGCGACGTTCTACTGGCGGGTGCGCGCGGCGGACAGCGAAACGACGAGCGGCTGGAGCGTGACGCAGCCGTTTACGACACCTCCGGCGGCGCCA
Organism: uncultured Acidobacteriota bacterium; assembly: GCA_963836665.1. Lineage (GTDB taxonomy): Bacteria > Acidobacteriota > Vicinamibacteria > Vicinamibacterales > 2-12-FULL-66-21 > JAICSD01. Next base: position 984,004 of record CAWIKL010000001.1, read on the forward strand.
CCGCCTGGCGGTGGTGGCGGGGGTGGTGGAGGCGGTGGAACGGGTGGCAACTGCGACGCGCTGGTCAACGGCGATCGGCAGAAGCTCGTGGAGTGCATCTGGGCCACGGTGCCGAAACCGACGGATGAATTCAGCGCGTTCGAGGTGACCAAGCGCGTCGCCTGGGCGCTGCGCGGCGAGAAGGCGGGGCTCCTGGTCAAGACCTCGGGCGAGAACATCGTGCCGTGGCAGGGCAACATCTTCTCCGCGGGACGCATCTGCTACCCGGATGGTCATATCTACAAGGTCATCGGCGACGTGGGACCTGGCGGGGCGAACACGCCGTCGTGGTCTGACAACGGGTTTGTCGACCCGTCGCTCTACGTGCCGGCGATCGATCCGTCCAAGAAGTAGCGGCCTCCACGGAGCAATCTCAGCGAGAAAGGCCCGGGCTCCTCAACGGGGGCCCGGGTTTTTTCTCGTTTTGGAAAGTGTTCGGTCATCTCGCGTCGCGCGGTTCAGACGCGGCCAGCGGGAAGTAGCTCGGGGCAGTGGACCGTCGCGTCGCCGCGCTCAAGGGCCGTTAGGCGAGCGGGACCATTGCGCGAGGTGAAGCCCGCACAACGGTCCCAGTCGGCGAGCGCAGCGAGTCGAGCCAGACGAACGGAGCGCGCCGACGAAGCGGCGCGCGAGTGAGGCTGTCGGGGAGTCCGAGGGGCAACGCCCCTCGGATGATTACGGAGGGGCAACGCCCCTCGGATGAATCTAGAAGCGGAAGCGTCCGCCGACGCCGAGTTGGAAGCCGCCGAGCGTGAGCTTCTGGTCGGCGCCGTCGATGGTCGCGTTGGCCCAGGTATAGCGGCCGAGGACGCCGATGGCGAAGGTCTTGTAGACCACGTACTGGAAGTCGGCGCCGATGTTGATGCCCGCCTCGGTCTTGCTGACGTTCTGCATGGTCGCGGTGAGGGTCGGGGTCGGCTCGGTGACGGTGACGTTGCCGACGGTATCCTGGGAGAGCCAGAAGATCGACGGGCCGCCGAAGAGGCCGAGGTCCATCTTGTTGGCGATCGGAATCATGTAGTAGGCGTCGAAATGCGCGGCGGTCTCGGAATGCTTGGCCGTGCCGGCCGACGTCGTGACGCTGCGGGGGGTGCCGAAGAAGCGCGGGTCGGGAATGGTGCCGGTGACGTTGACCGTTTCGGTCGAGGCGGTATGGGTGAACGATACGCCGGCGAGGACGTTGTTGCCCCACACGCGGTAGGCGCCGCCGATGTCGAAGAGGCCACCGCTCTTGATCGTCTGCGAGGACTTGATGCTCGCCGACTCTCCATACAGATCGAACGTCTGCGAGGTGGTCAGATCGTGCGATCCGAACTCGCCACCTCCGTTGACCGTGATAAATCCTTTATTCGTCCACTGCATCGTCTGGGCGTATGAGGTGGCCGGCACAGCGAGCAGGCACAGCGCAAACACTCCAGCGTTCATCATCATCGTTGTTTTCAAGCGCACGCTCTTCGATTTCAAATGCACGTCTCCTCTAGTTGAATGCGCCACATGGTAGCACGCGATCCGGGGTAAATTCCTGCACTTTTGTGTTACCATGCAGCGGTCTCGCGTGCTAGTGCAGTGTTCAAGTCCGGAGTGACAATTGATGAACCGAAAGGTCTTTGTTTGCGGTGCCGTGGGTCTGCTGGCTCTCGGCATCGCGTGTAGCAAGAGTTCGCAGAATCCCACCTCACCGTCTACGTCCACATCAGGAACAGCGACCACGGCGGACGGATTTCTCCTGAAGGCCGGCGTGCCCGGCACGGTCTCGCCGGTGAACGGGGATCGATCGCAGACCGACCCCGTGGTGCTCACCGCGGGCACGACCAAAGGTACCTACACGGACATGGCGCTCTCGTACCACTTCCAGGTACGCAGCGGGTCCACAGTCGCGGCGGAAGGGACCGTCGGTCCGGTCTCGACCTCGACGGTGCAGTTCACGCCGGCGGGCCTGTCGCCCAACACGACCTACACCTGGCGCGTCCAAGCGACCTTTTCTGGGCAGAACGCACCGTGGTCGGGTGACGCCTCCTTCCAGACGATCGGCAAGTTCAAGAACGGCGACAACATCTTCGATCCGCTGCTCGACGGCACGTCGGTCGGCTCGGTGAACGGCGGCCGGTTCATCATCGGCAAGGGCTGGCAGAGCGGATCGCTCACCGACGGCATCGACTACGACATCCCGACCTGCTCCAACTGCGTCGCCGAGTTCGACGTCACCGGCTTCGGCAAGACCGAAGGTGCGTCGGTCGAGAAGGACTTGAAGTGGTTCACCATGGGGGATGCGGGTACGTGGGGCAGTTTCGCGGCGTTCCGCGACCACCCGTGGAAGATGCACCTCGAGCAGCGCGCTGACGCCGACCGTGGCATGAAGCTGATCTGGCGCAACGGCGACGCCGGCGGCGGCGATCCGGGAGACCACACGGCGCGTCGCGACGATACCGAGGACTGGAACAGCAACACGGTCTATCACTTCGTGTTCGACTGGAATCCTGGCGGCTTCCGGGTCAGCGTCAACGGCCACCTCTGGTTCCAGGACGGATTCAATGGCGCCTACGCGCCGGGCAACCATCGCATCGAGCTTGGCTGCGCCCCGCGCGGCGAGAGCTTCGTCAATTCGGCCACGTTCAGCAACTTCCGCCTGACGTCGCGTTAAGGCGGCGCAGCGGCATCCCTCGAGAGCGCCCGCCCCGGCGGGCGCTCTCTTTACGTACACGCCCCTTTATGCACACGCCTCCTTATCTACACGCCTCCTTGTAAGATAGTCGCGCGTTGCTCTTGCTCACATTCCTGCTGGCCTGGCTTCTCTTCACCGTCGGCCCGGGCGCGCTGGCCGGAGCGTGGCTAACTCGCGAGCTCGATCCGCTCCGCCGCACGATCGTCTTCCTCGCCATCGGCTCCGCTCTGCTGCCGCTCGTCGTTGTCGCCCTGGGCATCGTCCACGGGCTGGGGGCGTTTCGCGTGGTGGCGGCCGTGCTGCTGCTGGGGGGCGCCGCGGCCGCCTTCGTGACGACGCCAGCGCCGCGGCCGCGCACATTGCGCAGCGACTGGATGGCGGCGGCCGCGATCGTAGCGGTCGCTGCATCAACCGGTGCGATCGCGTTCGCGCACCGTCTTTCGATCGGCGCGAGTGGCATTGCGGTCTACGGCTACTACGACTCCATGGACTTGAGCTACTACGCGGTCATGGCGTCGGAGGCGACTCACACCGTACCGCCGGCGGCGTCGTTCTACTCCGGGCACATGCTGAACGCTGCCTACTATCCGCAGCTCGTCTTCGCCATGGTGCGGCGGTTCGCCGGCGTGCCGATGCTGACGATGTACTTCCGCTACGGATGGCCAGCGCTGCTCTGCCTAGGAGCGCTAACGATGTACGTCTACGCCCGCGCGCTGACGCGTCCGGCGGTGGCGTTTCTCGCGGTTCTGCTGACGCTCGTGGCCGCCGATTTCTCCTATGTCGCGGCGTGGCTGCTCCCGCACGCCACCAACGAGTGGGACTTTCTCCTGTGGTCGACGAATTTCCTGTCGCCGACCGTGGAAGTGCTGCACTTCAACACCTGGACGCCGACACTGCCGGTATTCTTCGGGACTCTCTACGGCGTGACACGCGCGCTGCAGACGCGGTCGAACGGCTGGATCGTGGTCAGCGCCGCGATGCTCGCGGTGCTCTTCCAGTTCAAACCGTTCGCGTTCATGGTACTGGCGGCCGGACTGGCGCCGGCGGCGCTCTTCGGCTGGCGAACGTCCGACGGGCGCCGACTGTTGGCGACGCTGGCGTTGGCCGTGTTGTTCATGCTGCCGTTTGTGTATGCGATCGCCAGGCAGCAGGATCGGCGCTCGCGGTTTCTCGTCGATCTGTTCCTGCTGCCCCGGCGGATGCTGCTGAAGCTCGATCTGCAGGGGTGGCTCGACGCCACCGTCGCGCACGTCTTCCCTACCGCACTGCATCGGCCGATCGTCCTGCTGGCGGCCACGGTCCTGTTCTTCGCCGGCGGGATGGGCGTGCGATGGCTCGGCCTGCCTGGCGTCTGGCGAGCCATCCGACGACAGATGCCGGAAGACGCGACGGCGTGGAGCGTGGCGGCGTGGTGCGCGGCCGCGGGCATCCTGATTCCATTTGTCCTGGTGACCGATCCCTACGTCGACACGCTGCAGTTCTACCAGGCGGGCCTCTACCTGCTCTGGATCTTCACCGCAGTCGCCCTGTGGCGAATTCGACAGCCGGCCCTGCGCGCTGCGGCGATCGCCGGCGTGCTGGTCGCGTCGTTGCCGACGACGGTGCACTTCCTATACACGAAATGGACCGATGAGGCACGCGAGCCACGCGTCAGCATCAGTCGCGGGGAGGCATCGATCGCCAACGCGCTGCGCGGCACGGATCCGGATCGGACCGTCGTCCTCCACGATCACCCGGAAAGCCCGTCGCTCGTCGCGATCCTCGCGGAACGGCGGGTCGTCCTGGCCTGGGGGCATCCTTACTACGCCGTCGGCAGCGGCGGCCGGATCAACGACGTCAACGCCTTCTTCAGTTCCGCCGACGGCGACCCGGCGTTCGCACTCGAGGTGCTACGGCGGTATCACGTCACGCACGTCATCGTGACCAACCGGGATCACGTGCACGCCGCCGTGCTGGCACGACTCACACCGGTGAACCGGTTCCCCGACGTGACCTTGTACGAGGTGCCGCCGGCGCTGTGAGACTGTCGCGCATCTTCCGCATCGTTGTCGCGGTCGGGCTCACGGCATACGTGCTGTGGGCGTCGGACCCGGCGGGCGTCCTGGCGGCGGCGCGCGGGGCAGATGTTCGGTGGATCGCGGCCGCGGTGGCGCTCGTTCTGATCGATCGTACCTTGATGGCCCTGCGCTGGATCGACCTATTGGAAGCGCTGACACCGGGCTCGCGTCCGCCGTTTCCGGCCGTGCTGCGGGTCTTTTTCGTCAGCTCCTTCGTCAGCAATTTCGTGCCGAGCGTGGCGGCCGATTCGTACCGCGCCTACGCCCTGTCGCGATACGACGTGCACCTGGCGGAATCGGCGGCCTCCGTGCTGCTCGATCGGCTGCTGGGCATCGTGTCGGTGGCGATCGTCGCCGCGGCGGCGCTCCCCTTCGCGTCGCGATTGGGCGTACCTCCGGGCGTGACCTGGCTGCTGGCGGCGACGATGGCGGGCTGTGCGGTATCGGGAGCGATTGTGCTGAGCGACCGGGCGGCGTCGGCGGTGGTGGCGCTGGCGCGCCTGGTTCCGCTACCGCTGGTGCACCGCGTCACCGAGTCTCTCACTGAAGCCGTGCGACGCTACGCGCAATATCACGTCGTGCTCGTGCGCGTGCTGGCGCTCTCCGTTGCCGTGCAACTGATTCGCATCGCGCAGGCCTACTGCCTGGGGGTGGCGCTGGGGGTGACAGTGCCGGCGATCGCCTACGTTGCGTTCGTCCCGATCATCGTGCTGCTCATCCAGGTGCCGATCACGGTCAACGGCCTGGGAACAGCCCAGGTGGCCTTCAAATACCTGTTCGTCCCGGCTGGGGCGGCGGCCCCCGCGGCGTTCGCGCTCTCAGTGTTGTTCCTTGCGCTCGGGGTTCTTGGCACTGTGCCGGGAGCCGCGCTCTACGTGGCCGATTTCAGCCGGCGACGGGCTGAATAGGTCCGGATCTTGCTGTCATAGGCCACCAGGGCTTGTTTAACGCAAGGAGACAACACATGCAACGCGTGTTTTACACCGCGGTAGCGGCGATGGCGCTCGTGCTGCCATCGACCTACGCGGTTTCAGCGCAGCGACCGACCTTCAACACCAACCGCCAGGTCACGTTCGTCCTGCGCGGCGGCGAGCGCCACAGCGGCACGCTCGTCTATCACAACACCGCCGATTTCAACCTGATCGAAAACGGCCAGGACAAGGCCTACCCGGCGTCCGACATCGCGATGGTCGACTTCGGCGCAGGCGAGCCGGCGGCGGCCGAGCTCAACCAGCTTCCGGCCGGGACGCCGACCGAGCTGCAGCGCAACATGTTGGTGCTGCGCGACGGCAGCGTCATCCACGGCAAGGTCTACACGATCAAGGAAAACGCGATCACCATCGACAACGCGTCGGGAGGGCGTCAGGACGTCGACCTCGGTAATGTCAGTCGCCTGTACATGAACGCGGCCGCGGCGCGATCGGTGTTCGCCTCGGCGCTCGGCGCGGCGCCGACGGCGGCGGCCGCAGCGGCGGCCGCGGCTGCGCCGGCGGGCGCAGCGCCGCCTGTGGGTGCGCCGAATCGCAGAACCGGTCAGCGGCAACCGGCCGGCACGACCGGCCAGACGCTGCCGGCGGGCGCGATCCAGGTCAACGCCAACCAGCCGTGGACCGATGCGGGTATCAGCGTGAACCGGGGAGACCGCGTTGCGTTTTCGACGACAGGGCAGATCACGATCCGCCAGAACAGCAGCGCAATGATCGGTCCCGACGGTAGCGCCACGGAAAACCGCGCGGGCGCTCCGGTTCAGTCGATCGGCGTGGGCGGCCTGATCGGACGCATCGGCACCGGGGCGCCGTTTGCGATCGGGGCGAATTCCCAACCGATCTCGATGCCGGCCGCCGGACGTCTCTATCTCGGCGTCAACGACAGCGGCGTCGGCGACAACTCGGGGGCCTTCGTGGTCACGATCGTGCGCTAACGGTCCTCGCCTCGACCTGGGCGCGCCGCGAGAACCGTCTTCGCGGCGCGGCCGACCCAGGGTATTTTCTATAAATAAATAGACGTCCTGCCCTATTTTCTCGTATCATTACACCACTTCCCACGCAGAAGTGGATTTTTGTCACCATCGTCAGGGCGACGACCCTGGCGACGCTGATGGTCATGGCCGGGTGCGGCAGTTCAAGCTCGCCGTCTTCCCCCTCCTCCAGCAACATTAGCGCCCCTTCCGCGGATTCGCCGGGCGACAGCGCCGCGGCCACGAGTTATCGTCCGACGCTGACGGTCAAGAACGGCTCGTCGACAATGACCGGCGATCACAAGTACGAGTTCGTCATCTCGGACAACAGCGGCTTTGCGTCGACAACGGTGACGACCGGCGCGTTCGTCGTCACGGTGCACACGACGAGCGTCCCGGAGGGCAGCGGCGGCTCGACGTCCTTCACGCCCGACGTGGATCTCCAGCCGGCGACGCGCCTCTACTGGCGCGCGCGGCTGATCGTCGGCAGCCAAGCGTCGGACTGGTCGGCGACACGGAGCTTCACCACCCCGATCACCGGCTACAGCCGCGCGGGCGAGCTGTACGACCCGCTGATCTACGGCAGCACGATCGGCACGCCCGTCGGGAACACGACGTTCATCCAGGGCAAGGGCGTCCAGTTGAACGACCAGAACAGCTACGTCCGCTACCAGCTGGCGCAGACCCTCGACAGCGGTGAGTTCTCGATGGAGGTCGAGGGGCTGCACGCCAACGGGCCTGGCGGGAAGCTCAAGATTTTTTCGATGATGGACGGCACGGGCGATCTCTACCGCAGCAACTTCCTGCTCAACGCCCAGTATCGCGGCATCCCTGGCAATCCCGACAACTGCATCGCCTTCAAGGCGCTCTTCGGCGATCCGTTCTTCAAGCTCGAACCCGACGCCGGCACTCGCGCCGCTGCGGTCATGGCGCTCGATCCGGCGAAGGGCTATTTCTGGAAGGGCACCTGGAGCAACGAGTTCCGCCTCGTCGTCCAGGACGGCATCGGCGGCCCCGTGCTCTACAACGTGGGCATCTCGATCGCCTCGCTCGGCAACCCAATTCCCGCGGTCTACAATCCGTCGCCCCACTACGCATACCTCGGCGCGAACAACGGTCCCTACGGAGAGGAAGACGGGTCGTTCCCGGGGGCGATCTACCGCAACGTGTGGGTAGGGCGCGGCCCGCGCCCGGCGTCTCTCGGCAGCGCGATCGAACTGCAGGGAGCGCACAAGTGAAGCTACGGACTCTTGTTCTGGTGTGCGCGCTTGGGAGCGCGGCGGCTTGCGGCTCCACGCCGACGGCGGCTTCCGCCCCGACCAATACCGTCGCCGCCGCCCCGAACATCAGTGCGCCGGCGGCGCAATCTCCCACCGGCGGACAACTTGTCGGCGGCCTCACCGTCACGTTGACGGCGGGGAGCGCCTCCGTCGATCAGGCCTCGTTCACGCTGCTCTACCGTTTCCAGATCCTGAGCGCTACCGGCAGCGTGGCGGAGGACTCCGGTCTCGTCTCGGGCACGTCGTGGACGAGCACGAAGACGCTGACGCCGCTGGCGCAGTACACGTGGCGGGCCCGCGCCGAGTCGCAAGGCTTCGAGGGTGCGTGGTCGCCGGCGGGATCGTTCAAGACGCCAGAGCAGCCGGCCGCCTATAACCGTCCGATCGGCGACTGGCAGAGTTGCGCGTCGCTGACCGGCAACAAGAGCGCGCTGGTCAACTGCGTGTGGAACGCCGTGCATCCGACCGACTCGGTCAGCGACATGGAGCTGACCAAGCGCGTGGCGTGGCTGCTGCGCGGCGAAGGCGCGGGCCTCTTGATCAAGACCAGCGGCGACAACGTGGTGATCTGGCAGGCCTACAGCCTGTCGGCCTCGCGGATCTGCTATCCCGACGGCCACATCTGGAAGCTGCTGTCCGACGCGGGCCCGGGCGGCTCGAACCTGCCGCAGTTTGCCGACAACGACTTCGTCGACAAGACGCTGTACGTCCCGGCGATCGATCCGATAAGGCCTTAATAATTGCCCGCTCGCATCGTCGTTGCCGAGCGATCGGCGCGGCCGGCGGGCAAGGGGGACTGTGGAGCGGGCTGACGGTGTAGTGGACGCGAATCCGGGGTCAGGGAGCGACAGGCAATGTCGCGACGTGGCGCTCCGGGTCGCGCTTGACCTGGTAGGCACGCTTGAGGAACTTCGCGTAGGGGACGAACTGCTTCATGGCGCCGACGTTGACCTGGCACGGGCTCAGGCACGTCGGGCAGACGTTGTCCTTGAGGTGCTGGCGGTGGAGCAGGTTCTCCGCCTTGAAGTAGAGCGCCTCGACGGACTCGTCGAGCACGTTGCCAATCTTCTCCGAGTTCTCGCAGTAGTGCAGGTCGCCGTTCGGGTTCAGGAGCAGGCCCTGGCTCTGGAACGGGCACGGCATCGTGCGGTGATAGCCGTTGGCGATCATGTCGGCGTAGTGCAGGTACATGAACGCCTGGCCGCTGAGAACGGATTCTTCCTGGACGCGATCGAGGAAGAAACGGCGCATGAACTGCTCCTCGCGCGCCTTGAAGCCGACCTTCTCCTCGAGGCTCTTGTTATGGAGCATCGCGTCGGTGAAGCGGAGCATGTTGAAGACGACGTCGAGTCCCTTGGTCCGCGCCCAGGCGAGGATGTTCTCGGCGTCAGCCATGTTGGCCGCGAAGATCGTCGAGGCGATGCCGAACTGAAAATTGTCGTGCTCCTTGGCCAGCGCCTGCATCGCGTCGATCGTCTTACCAGCGCGGTCGAACGCCTGCTTGACGTGGCGTACCTGGCCGTGGACGTCGCCGATGCCATCGAGGGACACGCGGATGCTGATCAGCAGGCCGTTGTCGGCGCAGAACTTGACGATCTTGGTCAGCATCGGGATCGCCCGTACCGGGGTCAGTCCGGTAGTGTTGATGCCGATCTTGCGCAGCCGCGGCAAGTGCTTGTGGAAGAGCTCGACCATCTCGGGCAGGTCGAGGCGCGTCGTCGGCTCGCCGCCGGAGATGTTCAGGTTTTCGACCGCGCCCCAGAACGGGCTGTTGAGCGCCGGCTCGAGCTGGGCGAGCGTCATGTCGCTCTTGCGATCGCCGAACTTCCAGTTCGAACACATCTCGCACTTGGCGTCGCAGACCCAAGTGCAGTTGTAGATCAACACCGTCGGGCGGATCGGGTGGATGCGCGAGTTGATGAACGTGTTGACGAGGTCGCGCGGGACGCCGGCCGCGGTTTTCGCCAGGTAGTTCAGCCGGAACGTGTTGGTGGACACCGAGTTAGGTAATTGTAACAGACCTCACTAAAACAGGTGCTTTGCCAGGCCTAGGGCGCCCTGTTTCCAGGGCACGCGATGCGAGACGCCCGAGGCGTGGCGGAACTGGTCGCGGTGTTCCAGGTACCACTGGAAGTTGCGCAGGAGCGCGTCGCGATTGGAGAACTTCGGCTTGTAGCCGATGGCGCGTTCGGCTTTTTCGACGCCGACGACGGAGTCCTTGGCCGCCGTTTCGTAGACCCACTTGTAGAGCGGCGACAGCCCGAGCGCCTCGAGCACCCGCAGGGTGAAGATGGCGGGAGCGGCGGGCAGGCCGGTGATCTTCTTGCCGAAGCCTGCCTTGTCGAGGACGGCCTGGTAGTCCTCGCGCATGGTCAGGAAATCCTTGGCGCCGATGTTGAACGTGTCGTTGACGCGATCGGCGGGCAGCGTGAGGCAGAGCAGGATCGCTTCGCAGAGATCCTCGACGTCGAGGAGCTGGTAGCGGTTGCGGCCGTTGCCCAGGATCGGGAAGCCGTGCCCGTCGGCGGCCCAGTCGTAGAACAGCGCGAACACGCCGAGCCGCTCGGGGCCGATGAACGACTTGGGGCGCAGCACCGGCACGGTCATTCCCTGCTTGCGGAACTCGAAGCAGACGGCCTCGGCCTCCACCTTGGCCTTGCCGTAGGGGCCGACCGAGTGCATCGGATCGGTCTCGACGACGGGAATGTGCTGGGGAATGCCGTAGACGGCGGTTGACGAGATGTGCAGGAAGCGGCTGACGCCGTGCGCGTGCGCGGACTCGAGCACCCTGCGCGTGCCTTCGACGTCGGTGGTGTGGATATCTTCGGGCGAGTAGAGCGGAAGGGCCGCCGCGCAGTGGACGACGAGATCGACGCCGGGCATCGCGGTCTCGACGTCGGCGGGCTTGCGAATGTCCCCCTGCACGACACGGACAATTCCCTGGAGGTCCTTGTAGGGAAAGTCGGCGATGTCGAGCGAGACCAGGCTGTAGCCGCGCGCGTGAAGATAACGGAGGAGGTTGACGCCGAGAAACCCGGCGCCACCGGTGACGAGAACGGTGCTCATGCGGACGGAATGGTCAGCGCGCCGCTTCGGCCGGCAGCGGCGGCTGCTGCGGCGCGGCCGGGCGAACCGCACGGGCGAGGTTGCCGAGGATGGTCGGATACGCTTCGCACGGCGTCCAGCAGTGCGGGCAGTTCTCCTCGATGACATCCTGGCGCCGCGACTTACGCGCCGGCGAGTCCCATAACGCGCGCAGGTCGAAGCCGTTGTCGCGGAGGTTGCCGATCTGGGCGTCCCAGATCGAGCAGGCGAAGACGTTCCAGTAGGGATCGACGAAGCAGGAGGTCGACAGCGCCGTGCAGGGCAGCGGCGAGCGGCCGGTCTCGTAGTAGGTCCCGACCAGCGCCTGGTAGCGATGCTCCAAGAAATTGACCGGATGAATGCCGGTCCCGATGGCGCGGCGATGATCCTCGATGGCCCTGACGACCTTGGCGTGCTCGGGCGGCAGGCGCGAGCTGACGCCGGTGTTGGCGTAGTAGTGCCCGGACTCGTGGCCGATGTTGAGGTGCAGCTCGCGGCGGTCGAAGTCGGGAATCACCTTCCGGATGGCGTCGATGGTCTCGTCGACGAGCGCGGCGTTCTTCCCGAGCAGCGTCATGCCGATGACGGTCTGGAAGTTCGAGCGCTTGAGCGCACGGAGGCGACGGAAGGTTTCGAGACCCTTGTCCCAGGAACCCGGCAGCCCGCGCATCTCTTCGTGCATCGCCTTGGGGCCGTCGATGCTGATCGTCACCATCAGGCGTCCGATGCCGCGGTCGAGGGTGTTCTCGACCAGCTTCAGGGTCTTGTCGCCGAACCAGCCCGTGGTCGGGAAGCTAATCAAGTAGAGCGACTTGCACGACTTCTGGATGGCGGCGACAACGTCGTCGATGTCGCGGCGCATCATCAACTCGCCGCCGGTGAGCTGGACCCACTTGAACTGCGGCCAGCGCTCGAAAAAGAGCGAGATCTCGGCCGGCGTCATCTCGTTCACGCTCTTCTTCTGCCAGATGTTGCACATCTCGCAGCGGAAGTTGCAGTGGTACGTGGCGACGAAGGTGACCTTGTATGGGAGAGCCGGGGTGCGGAGGTTCGCGCCCAGGATCGAGGCGCCTAATCCGAGTTGTCTGGTCAGCATTCGCTTGTGAGCCCTTCGATCGTAACAGACGGGCCTGGGGAGGTCAATGCTACCTTGACCCTTACCTCGGCGTTTTCATATACTTACTAGGATCTGAGCTTGTCTGCCGCCCGCGTCACGGTCGTCGTTCCGACCAAAAACGAAGAAGGAATGATCGGCGAAATCGTCGACAGCGTACGCCCGTACGCCGACGAAGTCCTGGTCATCGACGGCCATTCGAGCGACAAGACGCGTGACATCGCGGTCCAGCACGGCGCCCGGGTCGAGCTCGACGGTGGCAAGGGCAAGGGGGAGGCGCTTCGTCGCTCCATGGAAGTCGCCAGCAGCGAAATCGTGGTCTTCATCGACGCCGACGGCTCGCACGATCCCAAGGACATCCCGTCGTTGGTGGGCCCGATCAAGGCCGACAAGGCCGACATGGTGATCGGTTCACGCGGCAAGGGTGGCAGTGACGAGCTGCACGGCACGCTCGAGCAGTTCATCCGCTACAGCGGCTCGCAGATCATCATGCTGGCGATCAACTACCGCTACGGGTCGCGCCTGACGGACAGCCAGAACGGGTTCCGCGCCATCCGCCGCGACGTCGGCCGCAAGCTGGGCCTGAAATCGAACCTGACGACGATCGAGCAGGAAATGCTGATGCGGGCGCTCAAGCTCGGCTACCGCGTCGACGAGGTCCCGACGCACGAGTACGAGCGCCGCTGGGGCACATCGAAAGTGAGCGTCTGGAAGCTCTGGGCGGCCTACCTGTGGTCGTTCTTCCGCAACATCGTGTGACCACTCCCCTTCGCGCTCGACTCTGGCTGCTGCTGATCGTCGCTGCCGGAGCGTTCCTGCGCTTCTACAACCTGGGCTGGGGGGCGCCCTACTACCACTTCCACATCGACGAGCACGTGGTGTTTGCCGCCGCCGACACGATGACGCGCAGCATGCGCGAGACGGCGATGTCCCCGAAGTTCTTCATGTACTCGCCGGGGCCGATGTACCTGCTCCTGGCGGTGCGCAAGATCTACGAAATCGTCACGCAGCATCCGCTGGTGCTGAACGTGCCGCGCGACGAAGTGACGTTCATGGTGATCGGGCGGGCGCTGTCGGCGGCGTTCGGGACCGCGACGATCCTGGTCGTCTACGGCGTGGCGCGGCGGATCGGCGGCGTGACAGCGGGGCTGCTCGCCGCGGCGCTGACGGCGTTGGGCGTCATGCACCTGCGCGAGTCGCACTTCTTCACCGTCGACATCCCGATGACGTTCTTCAGCGTGGTCACGCTCGCGGTGTTGATGCGGGTGATCGAGGATGGCATCACGGTGCGGCGCGATCTCGCTGTCGGCGCCGCGTTCGCCGCCGCGATGCTGTGCAAGTACACGGCGATGTTCCTGGCCCCGGTGATCGGGCTCGCCTACGTCCTGGCCGCGCCGACGCTCGACCTGCGCGGGTTGATCACCCGGGCACTGCGCGCCGTCGTGCCGGGCGTGGTCGGCGTGGTGCTGTTCTTCGCCGCCGATCCGCTGCCGCTGCTCTATCCCGAGAAGGCGCGCACCGACATTCGCGACTGGGTGACGGCGCCGCTGACCGGCGCGTGGAAGCCGATCTGGACGGCGCAGTTCGCCGACGTCACGTCTCCGCACCTGTTCTGGTTCACGAACCTGCTGTGGTGGGGGCTCGGACCGGCATTCGAGATCCTGGGCCTCGCCGGCGTGGTGTGGCTGTTCTGGAAGCGGCAGCGGGCCGCGGCCGTCGCGGCCACGTTCGCCGTCGCCTACTTCGTCGTCGCCGGCAAGACGATCACGCCTTTCGCCCGCTATGCGGTGCCGCTGGTGCCGGCGCTGGCAATCGCGGCAGCAGTGTTGGGCGCAGACCTGCTCCGGCTCAAGGGTTGGCGGCGGCGTCTGGGGCTAGCGATCAACGGGCTGACGGTCGTGACGACTGCGCTGTGGGCGCTGGCCTACGTGCATGTCTTTGCCGCGCCGGACGCCAGGTTGACGGCGTCGAACTGGGTCATGCATCACGTTCCGCAGGGCGCGAAGGTGCTGATCGAACCGTCGCAGAACATGGTCCCGTTCGGGCAGTACCTGAACAATCCTGACTTCAACGTCGACTACCTTCTGCGCGGCAACAATACGCGCGATGACTACTACCACTTCGTCGCGATCGACACCTACGTCTACCTCTACGACCGGCGCGTGCCGGAAGACACCAAGCGCGCCTACATCGCGTCGCGGCTGGCGCAGGTAGACTACATCGTGATGGACGACACCTACCTGCAGTTCTACCAGCACCTGCCGGAAGGGCCGCACGCGGCGGTGAAGAAGTATTACGACGATCTCTTCGCCGGCCGGCTCGGCTTCGAGCTGGTGAAGTCATTCAAGGTCTACCCGTCGTTGTTCGGCGTCCAGATCAACGACGATGCGGCGGAGCTGACGTTCCGGCTGTTCGACCACCCTCGCGTGTTCGTGTTCAAGCGCGGCGGCGCGCCGTCGGTCGGCGGCGCATGACGGTGCTGGTCACGGGCGGAACCGGCTTCATCGGCCGCCGCCTGATGCCGCAGATCATCGAGCGCTTCGGCGCCGCCAACGTGACGCTCCTGTCGCATACATCGAGCAAGCCGCACGAGGCTGAGGCGGCGGAGACGTTCCGGGCGGCAGGGGTCACGGTGATCCACGGGGATTTGAACCACACGCCGATCACGGCGTCGGCGCCGCCGCCGAAGATTGACCTCGTCTTCCATCTCGGGGCGAACATCGACACCGACACGCCGGAAGAGGAACACCGCGTCAACGACGTCGGCACGGCCAACCTGCTGGCGTGGCTGGGGGATTCGATCCGCGGCGGGCGAATCGTCTACACCAGCTCGGTCGCGGTCCACGACCGCGCCGGGATCGCCGACGGCCCGATTACCGAGGACTCCCCGTTCGCGCCGCGCACTGCCTACGGCGTGACCAAGCTGCGTGGCGAGCGGGTGATCCAGGACGCGGCGGAGCGCATGGGGTTCACCTGGACGATCCCGCGCCTGCCGACCGTCTACGGCCCGGGCGGCAAGCAGGGGGGCATGTTCGACCTGCTGATCACCGGCGTCGAGACCGGCGGGTTGATCAGCCGCCTGAACTGGCCCGGGAAGACGTCGGTGATCTTCGTGGACGACGTGGGGGCGCTGCTGATCGATCTGGGCGCGCGCGCGGAGGGGACGAAC
This sequence comes from uncultured Acidobacteriota bacterium, assembly GCA_963836665.1. Taxonomy (GTDB): domain Bacteria; phylum Acidobacteriota; class Vicinamibacteria; order Vicinamibacterales; family 2-12-FULL-66-21; genus JAICSD01. Next base: position 999,366 of record CAWIKL010000001.1, read on the forward strand.
CAGGTGTATTGCATCGGGAGCGGAGAGGACCTGACGCTGGCGGACATCGCCGGCGAGGCCGGCGTCATCCTGGGCCGGCCGTTGAAGCGGCTGCGTCTCCCCCGCTTCTGCTGGCGCGTCATGCGGCGCGTGGTCTGGAATCCGCTGGTTGGCGCGCTGGTGCCGCGACGCCTGCACGTGACCTACTGGCGGCTGACGCTGGTCCTCGACGATGGCTTCTGGTACGACGCGCGCAAGTTTTTGTCGCAGAACCGGCTCACGCTCGTGATGTTGCCGGAAGGACTGCGGCGCACCATGCGAGGGGTCGAGTCGAATCCCTAATCGTTGATCGCTGATCCTGGAGCGGATCAGGCACAATCAGCAATCCAAACAGATTCGACGGTGTGATTTTTGTGGGGCTTCGTCAGGCGCTGGTCTTACTCCGCCGGCGGCCGTATTCGAGCACGATGATCGTACGCTCGGCGACGGTCAGCTGCTGCGAGAGGCGCGCGTCGCGGAGGATGCCGGCGAGGGCGCTGAGCGCTTCGCGCTGATGCGGATCCGCGGCTTTGCGCTCGATGGCGTCGCGGACGTCGAGCTCGAGGCGCGAGGTCTGGTGCACTCCGGCGAGGGCGATGAGCGCGCGGTTGCCGCCGATCGGAATCAATTCGACACCGGGCAGCTGCTGCAGCGCCTTGACCGGCGTGACGAGGATGACGGCGTGCTTGCCGTAGGTTGCCAGCTCTGCAGCCGGCGGCAGTTTCGTCCTCGGGGCGGCGCGCTCGACCGCCGAGACAATGGCGCGGCCGAGATCGACGTCGATGGCGCCGAGACGCAACAGCACGTCTTCGGGCAACGTCACGGTCACGGCGCGCGACGGGCGGCCGAACTTGCGCGGACGGCCTGGGCCGCGGGCGACGGGGGACTTGGCAGGGGGCACGCGCGCCATTGTAGCGCGCGCGACCCCCAATTTTCGCGCGATAATGCTCGAACTGTCGGGTTTTTGATATATACTGCCGCGGTTCTCTTTGACAAGGAGCGGGAATGACGCGTCGGCGGAGTGTGCTGTTCTTCCTTGGAGCGGTGTGCGCTTCGGCCGCCGCCTCCGTTTCATGCGGATCGACGCCCGCTCCGGCTGCGACCGCGCCGACGCCGGTCACACAGGCACCGACGTCGCTGGCTGTCCCGGTGCCGTCGGCGCCAGGCGCCGACGAGCAAACAACGTCGTTGCGGCCGACGCTGACGGTCACCAACTCGACGACGACCGGCCTGAGCGGCGCTCGTACCTACGAATTCCAGATCTCCGATACGTCCGACTTCAGCGCCGGCACGGGCAGCGGGTCAGCGTATTACGCCTTCTCCGCCAGCCAGGCCGGCATCGCCGAGGGCACGGGGTCGACGACCTTTACGCCGAGCGCGGACCTGATGCCGGCGGCGCGGCTCTACTGGCGCGCGCGGGCCACCCAGGGCAGCCTGACGTCCGACTGGAGCCCGGCGCGCAGCTTGCGCACGCAGATCATCGGCTACAACAAGACGGGCGAGGTCTACGATCCGATGGTCAACGGGCAGTCGGTAGCCGAACTGTTCTTCAAGCGCGCGCGTTTCCAGGCCGGCCGCGGCATCCTCATTCCCGACTCCGACTCCTACGTGCGCTACCGGGTCAACCCGCCGATCACTGGCGGCGGCGAATTCTCGGTGGACATCGAAGGGCTCACGGATAAGCCAGTGTCGGACAATCCCGACACGGCCAAGCTGAAGATCTTCTCGATGGCAGACACGCTGTTCTCGGAGTACTTCAGCAAGTGGATGATGAACACGCAGTACCGCGGGTTCAACGGGAATCCCGACAACGCGATCTCCTACAAGGTGCTCTTCGGCCAGGACGAGGACGACCACAAGCTCGAACCGGACTTGAATCAGCGCGGAAGCGGGGTGCGGCACCTCAATCCACTGAACACCTATCTCTGGAAGGCGACGTTCGGCCTGGGTTTCCGGCTGCAGGTTTTCGACGGCGGGACGAGCATGACCGGTGTGGGCGGGTCGCAGATCTACGACATGAGCCAGACGATCAGCATCATGTATGCGCCGAGCCCGATGTATGCGTATCTCGGGATCAACGAGAGCGGCGCGGAGACGGGATCGTTTCCCAACGCGATCTATCGCAACCTCTGGATCGGCGACAAGCCGCGCCCGCGCGCGCTCGGCTCGGCGCTGGCGCCCGCGCCAGCAGTGGCGACGGCGCTCAAGGCGCGGCGGTAGCTCCTCTCGCAGTATTCGAACGCGGCCACCTGGCGAACGTGATTTCGCAGCGTTCGAACGCGGCCATCGGGTCGACCGGGACCATTGTGCTCCCTGGCCGCGGCTTCGCTCCACTTCACGGCCAGTCCGCACAACGGTCCCAGTCGCCCGCCGGCCGCGGAGCACACGTCGGCGCCTCCTCGAAGCCAGGACCTAGCCCAGGATCTCGTTCAATCCATCGAGCACGCGGGCCAGTTCTTCTTCCGACGCTCTCGCCAGCCGCGAGCCGATGCGATCGACGGATAGCGTGCGGATCTGGCTGATCTTGATCCAGGATCGCTTACCGAGGCCGGTCGCCTTGCTCTCCAACGTCAACGGAAATCCGGCTCGAGGCTCTTGACTCGTCAAGGCGACCGCGACGACGGTCCCTGATCGATCGTTGAACACGTCGTGGCTGAGGACGAGGACCGGACGACGGCCGGCTTGCTCATGTCCGCGGACGGGGTTCAAATCCGCCCAGCGAATGTCGCCCCTCAGTATTCTGGCCATGTGGCCAGATCCTCGGCGAGGCCCTCGTCAGCCAATCGTTTCTCCTCGCGAGGATTCAGCTTGGCCGACTCAGTGGCCAGGCGGGTCCGGGCGAGACGCCGTAGCTTGTCGGCCAGGGCCGCCTCAACAGCCTGACTGCGATTGCGGAATCGACGCCGCTCAACGAGTTCGTCGACCTGCTCGATGAGCCCGGCATCCAGGGTCAGCGCGACTTTGGTCTTGGGCATGATGGTAAGACAATTCATCATACCTCGGAATGGGTGCGAGCGCCTTAGCGCGGGAGTTCGATGCGGCGCCAGCGGACGGAGTCGGGGGTCATACTGGCGGCGACGGCGTCGCCGCAGGGCTTGCCGGTGGTCGCGTCGAAGCAGGTTCCGGGGAACTGGCTGTCGCACAGCTTCCAGGTCTTGATGTCCGCGTGGTAGTAGGCGGAGACGTAGTCGATGCCATCGGCGATGGTGTAGTGCCCGTTCGCGAAGAGGGTCGATTCCCAGTGCGACGGCACGGCGCTGCAGGCATCACCGCGCTGGATACGGCCGGGGACGGGACAGAGCGAGTTGCCGAAGGGCACGGTCGTCGAGGCCGCGCCGATGTTGGACTTCTCGATGCGGAGGATGACGCGGTTGTTCGCGACCTGATCCCGTTCGTCCTGAGCGGGCCCGCAGGTCATGTCGAAGTTGCGCATGACCTTGTCGACCGCGACGCTCGAATCCGAGAAGTCGAGCAGGAACTGGCGCGCCATCGTGCCGACTTCGGTCGCCGAATCGTGCAGCGAGAGCGTCGTCGAACCGCTGACGCTCTGGGTGAACGACGGCGCCTGGCCAGGGAAGCCGTAGTGATCGACGACCTTCAGCGTGAGTGTGACGTCGGCCGGCGTGGTCGCGCTGGAGGGGGCGGTCCAGGTCACGCTGGCGCCGCTGCCGCTGAAGGTCCCCGCGGTCGCCGACCACTGGTATTCGAGCTGCGCGGCCGGCGTGTCGTCGTCGTGAACTTTCGCCGAGACGGCGACGGTCTCGTTGACGTCGGCGAAGTTGGCGGGCTCCTTGGCCGAGCGTGTGCCCTGCACGGTCAACGAATCAATCACGGGCAGCGCGTTGGCGGGGGGCGTCTGCGATCCGCCGCCCCCGCCGCCTCCGCCACCGGTGCTCGGGGAGGTGGGCGGCGTCGATCCGCCGCAGGCCGCGAGCCACAGCGATCCCCCGATGGCAAACGCGACCGCAGCGACGAACCTCTCGCTACGCACTGATCAACTCGCCGCGAACAGGAGGTGTTTCGCGGATTTCCTTGACGACGTAGGTGGGCTTGTCCTGGGATTCGTAGTGCGTCCGCGCCGTCAGCTCAGCGAGTAAGCCGGTGGCGAGGAATTGCATGCCGCCGAGGATCAGCGCGATGCTGACGAACAACAGCGGACGGTTGGCCGACTGGTAGCCGAAGAAGCGCTCGTAGACGACGCGCGCGCCGGCAATGAACCCGAGCAGATTGAGGATCATGCCGACGCTGCCGAACATCTGCAGCGGGCGCGTGGAATAGCTGCTGAGAAATTTCACGGTCATGAGGTCGAGAATCACACGGAAGGTCCGGGTAATGCCGTAGTTCGACTTGCCGTGCGTCCGCCGGCGGTGGTTGACCACGCGTTCGCCGATCGTCACGCCGAACTCGCTGGCGATCGCCGGGAGGAATCGGTGCATCTCACCGTAGAGCTTCATCTGCTTGACGACTTCAGCGCGAAACACCTTTAGCGAACAACCGTAGTCGTGCAAGCGCACGCCGGTCGCCCACGAGATGACCGCGTTGGCGATCATCGACGGCAGCCGGCGGTTGATGAACGAGTCCTTGCGGTCCTTGCGCCAGCCGCAGACGATGTCGAGGTTCTGCGATTCGAGCATGTCGACCATCGCAGGGATGTCGGCGGGATCGTTCTGACTGTCGCCGTCGGCGGTGACGATGTAGGCGCCGCGGGCGTAGTTGAATCCGGCCGCGAACGCCGCCGTCTGGCCGAAGTTGCGGCGGAAGCGGACCACGCGCAGCCGGGCGTCTTTTGCCTGCAAGGCCGCCAGAAGCTTGAAGGTCTCGTCGGTGCTCCCGTCTTCGACGACGACGAGCTCGTACGGCCGGCCCAAGGCGGTCAGCGCCGAGGTGAACTCGCGGTACACGGCGTCGACATTCGGCGCCTCGTTCCGCATCGGAATGACGACGGATATTTCCGGGGGCATCTCTGGGTAAACGATTGATTATACAGCAACTAGCGTCGGAACGCGACGGCCGCGCCTGCGGTCGTGTCGTACTTGGCGACGATCTGGTCGTAGAAGGCCTGGGCGATGACCTGGTAGCCGGCGTCGGTGGGATGCAGGCCATCTGAGCCGAGCAGGCCGAGGTCGCCGTGGAAGGCGCCGTTGACGTCGACGAGCGTCCAGTTGCGCACGTTGGCCAGGTTGACGAGCTGGGCGTTGAAGGCCGGCAACGCCGGGGCACCGTTACCATTCCTCTTCGTCGGATCCATCGGTGGCAGGGTGGCCACAAACACCTGGACGCCCTTGTCGGTGGCGTGCTGGCCGAGCGTGGCGATCGCACTGATCGCTGGTGCGATTCCGGCGTTCTGCTGACCGTTCAAATCGTTGGCGCCGTCCATGATCAACACGACCTCGGGCGCGCTGCTCGCCAGCGCGGCATCGAAACGTGTCAGAGTATCGGGATCCGCCACCGCCTGACCGCCCTGCCCTTCGTCGCCGACGACGATCGTCTGGCTCGTGTAGCGGGCTTGCAGCATGGGCTGCAGCTTCAGCGTGTAGGAGTTCGCCAACAGTTGCAGCGGCACCGCTGTGACCTTGCCCTCGGTCTCGCTATCACCGAAAGCCAGGTACTTGGTGTAAGCGAGCTTTGGAATCGGCGCCGGATCGATGGTGACCGAAAACGTACAGGCAGCGGACCGCCCGCCGGTGTCGTTGGCGGTGCAGGAGACCGTGTTTGTCCCGACGGGGAACATCGAGCCGGAGGTCGGCGCACACACCATCGCGACGGGCGCCTGCCCGCCGGTCGTGGTCGGCGCGCTATAGCTGACGGCTACTGACGATGTACCGACGGCGGCTCGCGCCGCCGCGCTGGAGGGGCAGGAAATAGCCAGCACTGGCGTCGGCGCGATAGGCGTCTTGCCACCGCAGCCGGTTACCAGAACCAGACCTGTTCCGACCAGTATCCTTACAGAAAAAAAGCGCAGGGTGCAAAACACAAACTTGCGTAAACAGCCTATTTTACACTGTTCCGCCTCAGCCCGTCTGTTGGGCCCCGACCGTACGCCGCTGCCAGGCAATCCACAGGCCGCCGAGGACCAGCGCCGCCCCGGCGAGGCCCAGGCCGATTTCCTTGGCATGGTCCTGCAGGAAGGCGAACGCGCGGTCTCCGTACCAAATGGCCAGCAGCCCCTCGCCGCCGTAGCGGATGATGCGGGCGATGAAGATCGCGGTCACGAACTGCCACACCGGGATGGCCGCGACGCCGGCGAGGAGCACGAAGATCTTGAACGGCGCCGGCGGCGGGAGGAGTGCGGGCACGACAATCGCCAGCAACCCGTAGCGCTGGATCAACACCATCGCGCGGTCGACGTGATGCTCCTTGAAGCGCTTCCGCATGAACGCCTCGCCCCCCTTGCGGGCGAGGTAATAGATCGACAGGCAGCCGAGCACGGACCCGATCGTCGACATCAGCACGTAATAGACGAGCCGCTGCGGATGGCGCATGACCATCCCGATGATCATGATGTCGTTGACTTCGGGAAACGACAGGAACGACGAATCGAGATACGCGATGAGGAACAGGCCCGGGCCACCCATGGCGATAGCGGCGTTCTGAATCGCGGCGAGAAAGCTCTTCACTGTTGAAATAGTAGACTAACTAACGACGGCGACGATGACCACAAAGCGCGTATCCTTCCTTTGTGGCCTCGGCGCGGCGGCACTAGGCACGAGCGCAGCGACCTACTACTTTCGAGTAGGCCTGGCGCTCGCGCACTACGACGCGCGCGCGCACCTGGTCGTGGCGCGACGCGTCCTCGACAGCCTGACGCCAGGCTGGCAACAGGTCGGCGCGGTGTGGCTGCCGCTGCCGCACCTGCTCAATCTCGTTCCCATTCAGATCGACGCGCTTTATCGCAGCGGCCTGTCCGGCATCGCGATCTCAGTGTTGTCGATGGCGCTGGCGGCGTTCGCAATCGGCCGGCTGATCCATCGCGCCACGGGATCGTTCGCGGGCGGCCTTGCGGCAACAGCGCTGCTGATGCTCAATCCCGACGTGCTGTACCTCCAAAGCACGCCGATGACCGAACCGCTGTTGTTCGGCACCACGTTTCTCGCCGTTGCCCTGATCGCCGAATGGGCGACTGGGGCTTCAGCGTCGACGACGGCTTGCGGATGGGCGTGCGTAGTGGCCGTGCTGTCGCGCTACGAGGCGTGGCCGATCATCGCCGCCGCAATCGCGCTCGCGCTGGTCGTGCTGCTGCTGCGCGGGACTCCACTGGGCGCGGCGCTGCGCGCGGTGCGGGGGCTGGCGCTGTGGCCGCTGTGGACGGTCGCGGCGTTTCTCGTCAACAGCAAGGTGACGGTCGGCTCGTGGTTCGTCTCGAGCGGCTTCTTCACGCCCGACAACCCGGCGCTCGGGCATCCCTGGCTGGCGTGGACCGAGATCTGGAACGGCCTCGTCACGCTGACCGGACCGCTGCTTCCGTGGGCGGCGCTCGTCAGCGGGGTGTCGATCCTGATCGCGATGTTCCGGCGGACGGATCCGCCGGAACATCGATCGCTGCTCCTGGTGCTGGCGCTGGCCGCGTGCGCGGCGCTGCCGTGGTCGGCCTACGTCAACGGGCATCCGGTGCGGATCCGCTACGACGTTCCGCTGGTCGCCGCCTGCGCCGCGATCATCGGCGCGGGCGTCGGGTTACTGCCCCGGCGCGTACGGCCGTTCGCCGCGATCATCCTCGTCGCGCTGGCGATCTGGGAGGCGCCCCCCTTCAGATCGAACGCGCCAGTCCTCGTCGAATCGCAGCGCGAGGCGGATTTCCAGAGAGGACGGCAGACGGTCACGGCCTACCTGCGCAGCCATTGGGACGGCCAGCCGATCATGATGAGCATGGGCTCGCTCGCTCACTACATGCACGACCTGTCCCATGAGGGTTTCGGCACCGGTGATTTCCTGCACGAGGGCAACGGTGAGATCTGGATCCATGCCGTGCGGCGTCCCTATCCGTTCGTCGAATGGATTGCCATCGAGGAGCGCGCCGAAGGGGGAGACGCGCTGTCGTGGCAGGCGCATCACGATGAGAACTTCCTGAAGGGCTTCGAGCGAGTGGCGAAGGGCGGAAACGTGGTGTTGTATCGACGAGGGGCGATGGACGATGGACGATGATCGATGGGCGATGGGCGATGGGCGATGGACGAGGGGCGTCAGAATCTGACGCCCGCCGTGAAGTTGAACTGCCACGAGCCGAGGTCGAGGGTGTCGCCGAGGAAGCCTTGCTGCGCGAGACCGTGAGCCTGGGCGCGATGCCAGCGGAATTCGCCGCCGACGGTCCAGTTTGAGACGGGTGCGCGGACGCCGGCAAGGATGACGGGACCGGTCGCGACGCCGTCGGAGACGTAGGACGCGGGGAAGATCGTGCCGTCCGCGTCGACGAACTCCCCCACTTCGCTGTAGTGATACCGAATGGCGACGAGGCCGGCACCGACGTAGGGTTCGACTTTGCTGCCGCGCGGCAGGATCAAGTAGCGGCCGGTGAACGACACAGGGATCTGGCGCAGCTTGAGGTCCTGCTGGATCTCGTCGCCGGCCGGATGGGTGAGATCGGCGTAAATGCTCGGCACGGTGCGCTGTGCGAAGGAGACGCCGACGCCCACTTCGATATTGCGGTTCACCGCGAACAGGTACTCGCCGCCGGCGATGGCGCCGTTGAAATCGCTGACTGCGAAGAGCAACGGGTGGTCGCTGATGAGATCGCCGACGAGCACGTCGTCGCTCGGCCGCGAGTCGATGCCGCGCAGGCCGATGTAGCCGAGCGAAAAGTTGAAGGTGCTGCGGCGGGCGTCAGAGGTGGAGCCCGACGAGGTGCCCACCTGGTGAATCTGGGCAAACGCGGCCGGGGCCAGCAGCAGGACGAGAGCGATCGTGCACGCGATCCGTTTGGTCAGCTTCGTCATCAGCGTAACCTCCAAGAGACGGCTTCGGAACCTGCCGCCGTCTGCCGGTGGAGCATGTTGGATGCCAGCGCGGCCGCGACCGTCACCCTCTCGAAACGCGGCATTGCCGGCGCTGGAGTACTGTCTTACGGACAGGTCACCCGGCGTCCTACTTTCGCGACCGAATGATGCCGACCATTTCTTCGTGAATCCGGCCGTTGGTCGCCACGACCTCTCCCGTGCGCGAGTCGAACGGGCCACCGGCGAGGCCGCTAACGCGCCCTCCCGCCTCTTCGACCATCAACGCGCCCGCGGACACGTCCCACGGGTTGAGCTTCACTTCCCAAAAGCCGTCGAGCCGGCCGGCGGCGACGTAAGCCATGTCGATCGCGGCCGACCCGAGTCGCCGCACGGCACGGGCGCGGCGCAGGAATTCGCCGAAGAGATCGAGCAAGTAGCCGCTGTCGGTCTGCACCGAGTAAGGAAAGCCGGTGCACAAGAGCGCGTCGATCACCGTCGCGGCCGATGAGACGCGCATGGGCGCGCCGTTCAGCCAGGTGCCGAGGCCGCGTTCGGCGGTGAAGAGCTCGCGCCGCGAGGGATCGTAGATGGCCGAGACGATCGGCTGGCCGTGATGCTCGAGCGAGCAGGCGCAGCAGAAGATCGGCAGGCCGTGGGCGTAGTTGGTTGTGCCGTCGACCGGGTCGAAGACCCAGGTGTAGTCTGCGTCTCGATGGCGATCGCCGCCGCGCGCGAACTCCTCGGCCAGTACGACGTGATCGGGAAAGCGCTCGCCGATCAGAGCGCGGAACATCGTCTCGACCTCGCGGTCGATCTGGGTGACGAGGTCGATGGTGCCCTTCTTCTCGACCCGGAGGTGGTCGATGCCGGCAAGCTGCATAGCGCCGGCGCGGATGACCGCCTGGACGGCGGTGGCGAGGAACCTTGGGGAAATCGGGTCAGGCACCGGCGCCGAGCTTCTTCACCATGCAGACTTCCATGCCGCCGCCGGGGGCGCGCAAGAGCTGCACGTCGTCCATGAAACTGCGCATGAAGAAGATGCCGCGGCCGCTCGACTTGAGAATGTTCTCGGGTGCGAGCGGATCGGCGACGGCGTCGGGGTCGAATCCCGTGCCCTCGTCGGTGACGCGCACGACGAGCTGCAGCGGGGCGTCGATCGGAATGAAGGCGAATTCGACGGTGACCAACTTGTCGGGGTCTTCGCGGTTGCCATGCTTGATGGCGTTGATCACGGACTCGCGGACCGCGACGCCGACCCAATGCACGGCGTCTTCATCGAACGCGGCCATATGGCTCATGCGATCGGAGAGGACCTGGACCAGGTCCACCATGTCGAACAGGCTCGGAATCTGCAACCGCACGAGGCCGCCGGGCACCGTCATTGAAGCGCTAATAATACAATAATGGTCGAGCAATGACTTCGACCACCGGTTTCGCCGCCGTTCCGCGCATTTCGCGTGTCGCTGGCCGCCTGCGCGTCCCAGGGGACAAATCCATTTCGCACCGTTATGCCATGCTCGCGGCCATTGCCGACGGCGAGTCGCGCCTGACCGGCTACGCCCCGGGTGCCGACTGCGCGGCGACGCTGGCCTGTCTCGAGGCGCTCGGCGTGCCGGTGACCAGGGGTCAGGTGATCACCATCCAGGGCCTTGGCGCGCGCGGCCTGCGCGTCCCGGCGGCCGCGCTCGACGCGGCCAATTCCGGGACCTCGATGCGGCTGTTCGCCGGCCTGCTGGCGGCGCAGCCTTTCACTTCCGTGATCGGCGGCGACGCTTCGCTGTCGCGCCGGCCGATGCGCCGGGTCATCGAACCGCTGACCCGCATGGGTGCTGCGTTTGATTCGCACGAGGGGCGCCCCCCATTGACGATTCACGGCGCCAGGTTACGCGCGATCACGCACGAACCGGACGTGCCGAGCGCGCAGGTGAAGAGTGCGGTATTGCTCGCCGGGCTGCATGCCGAAGGACGGACCGCGGTCAAGGAAACGACGCCCACACGGGATCATACGGAGCGCGCGCTGGAGGCGTTCGGCGGACGGGTGATTCGCGACGGCGATCTCGTCGCCGTCGACGGCGAACAACGGCTGCACGGGATCACCGCGGCGGTGCCGGGAGACATTTCGTCGGCACTCTTCTGGCTCGCGCTCGCCGGGGGTACGCCCGATTCCGATTTCGTGATCGACGGGGTGGGCCTCAATCCGAGCCGCACGGCCGTGTTCGACGTCCTGCGGCGAGCCGGCGCACGCCTGGATCTGCCGCCTGATGCGGCGAGCTACCGGCAGTCTTCGGGCGAGCCGTCGGGATCGATTCGGGTGCGGGCCGGCACGCCTCAGTCGTTCGAGATCACGCCCGCGGAGGTGCCGCTGATGATCGACGAGATCCCGGGGCTGGCCGCGATGGCGGCAATGCAGCCGGGAGTGCGGATGACGGTGCGCGGCGCGAAGGAACTGCGGGTCAAGGAAAGCGACCGGATCACGATGCTGGCGCGCGGCTTCGCGGGTCTCGGCATCCGGGTCGACGAGTACGAAGACGGCTTCACCATCTACGGCGGTCCGCCCGCGGGGGGAGAGGCCGACGCCGCGGGCGATCACCGCCTGGCGATGGCCTTCGCGATCGCCGGCAGCCGGGCCACGGGACCGGTCAACATCATCGGCGCGGACGCGGTCGACGTGTCCTACCCCGGTTTCTTCGACGAGCTCGAACGGATCGCGGCGGGTGGCGCTGACTAACGACAAGGTCTATCTCGTGGGCTTCATGACCGCGGGCAAGACGACGGTGGCGCGGCTGGTGGCGGCGCGGCTGGGCTGGCGTGCCGAGGACATCGACGAGCTGATCGAAGCGCGCGAGCGGATGACCGTTGCGGACATCTTCGCCCGCCAGGGGGAGGCCTACTTCCGCGGCGTCGAGCGCGAAATCCTGCGGCTGGTGCTGCCGTTGCGCCATGCGATCGTCGCCACTGGCGGCGGCACGTTCATGGATCCCGAGAACCAGCAGGCGATCAATCTCGACGGCACGTCGGTGTGGCTCGACGTCCCGCTCGAGACCGTCATCGCACGCCTGAGGCCCGATCGGCGGCGGCCGCTGGCGGCCGATCGCGCCCAGATGGAGCGGCTGTTCGCCGTCCGGCAAGCTGCCTACGCGCGCGCGCACCACCGGATTGCGGCAACCGGTCCCGCCGAGGAAATCGCCGAGCGCGTCCTCCAGGAGCTGTGGCCCGGCGGAGTACCATGAGCCGGCCCCGATGACTGACAACCCCGCCATGTCCAGCGCCCAACAGTGCGGTATCTGATCCTCTCGGATATTCACGCGAACCTCGACGCGCTCGAAGCTGTGCTGACGCACGCCGAGGGCAGATGGGATCGCGTGTTGGTGCTCGGGGATCTCGTCGGCTACGGCGCCGAGCCCGAGGCCGTGGTCCAGCGGGTGCGGGCGCTGAGTCCTGACGCCGTCATTCGCGGCAACCACGACAAGGCGGCGTGCGGGATCGACGATGGCAGCCAGTTCAACATCGTGGCAAGGCTGGCCGCGGCGTGGACGGGCAAGCAGCTCACAGAAGAGAGCCTGCGCTACCTCCGCGAACTGCCGAGGGGACCCGTGGAGATCGACGCGCTCACCGAGATCTGCCACGGGACGCCGTTCGACGAGGATCACTACGTGTTCGACGGAAGCGACGCGGTGATGGCGTTCGAAGCGTCCGAGCGGCCGCTGTGCCTCTACGGCCACACCCACCTGCCGGCGATCTTCCGAAAGATCGACGAACACTACGAGGGGGCGCCGCCGGACCCGGACCAGGACGTCGTCCTGGCGCTGCAGCGCGGCGCGCGGTATCTCGTCAATGTCGGCTCGGTCGGTCAGCCGCGTGACGGCAATCCGCGGGCGGGCTACGGCGTCCTCGACCCGGACGCGCGCGAGCTGCGCCTCTACCGCGTTCCCTATCCTGTCGAGGACGCGCAGCGCAAGATCATGGCTGCGGGGCTACCGGCGTCGCTGGCGAATCGGTTGGCTTTGGGGCGATGAACGATGGGCGATGCGATGGACGATGGGCGATGGACGCGGGGTCAGTCGCTTTTCTTTCGCGCGGCGCGTTCATCGCGGCGCTTGAGTTCCATCTGGAACGCGTCGGTCGCGGCGCGGCTGCCCAGGATCCAGCCAATGACCACACCGATCAGCAGCACTGCCGGGATGAACAGGAAGTGCGCCGACGTCATCTGACCGAAGTCCACGGCTACTTCCTTTCGGGCACGCGGCGGCTCACTGCCTCGATCTCCTGCTCGACCTTGGACAGGCGGCTGCGCACCGACCAGACGTAGCCGAAGAGCATCACCCAGATGAAGCCGTAGGCGATCGCGACCAGGCGTGGCGCCGGGATGGTGTCCTGCGGATTAATCGGCGCGTTGACGGGGACGAATTCGTCCTGCGCCGCCGGCTTAGAGGGCTGCGTCTGTGGCGGCGGCAGGCGGCGGCTGGGCAGAAGCGGCAGCAGGAAGGACGAGCGTCAGGGCAAAGAGCGCGAGCATCAGCAGGCGTTTCATATCAGTCCTCTGCGGCGAGATAGAGCGCGTCGAGCTCCTGCCGCCGTTTTTCCAGCTCGGTCCGAAGCATCAGGATCACGGTGCTGAGCAGGAGGAACGCCACGACGCAGAACCAGAACGGTTCGCGCATGCCGGGCTGCAGCGACGGAATCACCGACGTCTTGGGGTGGAGCGTACGCCAGACGTTAACCGACCAGTAGACGAACGGCACGTTGGCCATCCCGAACAGCGCCACTGCCGCCGCCAGGCGCTCGGAGCCCGGCCCGCCGTAGCGGCGCAACAGCAGGTAGGCGTTGAAAATCATCCACATCACCAACGTGGACGTGAGGCGGGCGTCCCACTGCCACCACACGCCCCACGCCTTGCGCGCCCACAGCGGCCCCGTGACCAGGACGAGCAGCCCGATGATCACGGTCAGTTCGGCGCCAGCGACGGCGAGGCGATCGGCCCATGGCTTCTTGCCGAAGAGAAAGGCCGCACTGCCGATGCCACTGGCGAAGGCGGCCAGGAACATGGCCATGCCGCAGGCGGCGTGGAAGTAGAAAATTTTCTGGACCAGACCCATCGTCGACTCGTAGGGGGCGGCGAGAATCATGAACGGCGCGTAGGCGAACATCGCCATCGCGATCAGGACCAACCCCGGAAACAGTTTCTTGAGCATACTGTTGCGCGCCTCGGTCCGCGCTACTCGGTCATCACCGGCTCAAAGGTCCAGAGCGCGAGGGTGATGAAAACCACATCGAAGAAGACGAGCATCGCCAGCCAGGCGCGGGCCATCGGCTCGCCCCCTTCGGGCTGCAGCAGGGCGGCGGTGCCGCGCACGCCGGCGATGATCACCGGCACGGTGATCGGATAGAGGAGCACCGGCAGCATGACGTCGCGGCTGCGGGCGCGCACCAGCATCGCGGCGAACAATGTTCCGACCGCAGCAAACCCGATCGTCCCCGCCGTCAGCAGCCCCAGCATCAAGAGCAGGTGATCGAACAACGCCGCCTGAAACATCAGGGCGATGAGCGGCACGACGATCGCCTCGACGGCGGCGAGCAAGATGAGGATGCCGACCAGCTTGCCGACGTAGAGTGCCGGACGCGCGATCGGCGCGATGAGCAGGGCCCGCAACGTCTCTCCCTGGCGTTCGCGCTCGAAGGCACGGCCGAGCGCGAGCGTGCCCGAAAAGGCAATGGCGATCCACAGGATGCCGGCGGCGGCATCGCTGACCGGCTGCCCTTGCCTGACGAAGCCAAAGGCGAAGACCATCACGCAGGCAAGAGCGAAGAAGAGCGTCGTGAACAGAATCTCGCGCGTACGCGCCTCGATCAGGAGATCCTTGCGCGTGATCACCCACACCGCCCGGGCGAAGGCGCTCATGCGGCCAGCTTCCCATCGACGAGCGTGACACTGGCGTCGGTCAGGTTCTCGATGGCGGCGATGTCGTGCGTGGTCAGGATGACGATCGTCCCGGCGGCGCGCGCCACGCGCAGGCGCTGGCGCAGCGCTTCGCGCGACGCGTTGTCGAGCCCGGTAAACGGCTCGTCGAGGAGCAGCAGCCGCGGGTCGTGGATCAGCGCCCGCTCGAGCGCCAGGCGCTGGCGCATGCCGCGCGAATAGCCCGACACGACGTCGCCGGCGCGGTCGACCAGGCTCGCCTGTTCGAGGCCGCGCGTGACGCGCCGCTCGACGTCAGGCAGATCGTAGATGCGGGCGAAGAAGCGCAGGTTCTCGGCAGCCGAGAGCTCAGGGTAGAGATAGAGGTCGTGGCCGAGCATGCCGATGCGGCCGCGCAGGCCGGCGGTGCTGACGCCACCGTTGTGGTCGCCGTAGTGAACCGTGCCGCTCGTCGGCTGCAGCAAGGTCGCGGCGATCGACAGCAGCGTCGACTTCCCTGCCCCGTTGTGGCCGAGCAGGGCCGTAATGGTGCCGGACTCGGCCGCCAAAGAGACCCGGTTCAGCGCGCGGCGGCGACCGAAGGTGCGGGTGACGTCAACGAAGCGGAGGCTGGTGAAGTCCACGGGTCACGCGACCTCGCGGACTCTGCTATCGACGCCGCGATACACGTCCTCGAGCGCGGTCACGAGCGATTCGCGGCGGGCGGCGTAGGCCTCGGCGTCGATGGTCCCCTTGCGCCGCTGTGCCTCGAGGGCGGTGAGGTCGGCGAACAGCTTCTCGCGCCGGGCCTGCCGCTGCCGCTCCGCCGGCGCCGCAGCGGCGGACCTCCGCCGCGTCGCGCCGTAGGCACCGCCGAGCAGGATGACGGCCGCGAGCGTGACGGCGATATTACGCGGCAGTGACGGGCGCGACGGCAGCCCGCTCAGCGTCAGCGACAGCATCTCGCCGGGCTGGATCGCGCCTCCCTGCGCGACGATGTAGGTGTTGCCATCGGCGGACATCTCTCGTCGCGCGGTCACGTTGGACGAGGTCAACTGCATGGTCGCCGTCTTCTGCACGACCAGTGCGAGCTGGGGCAGCTGGAGCGGCATCTGTTCGGCAATCGTGATTGTGCTGTCGCCGAGCGGGATCGAGTAGCCGAACTGGACGACGGTGTTGCCGGGCGGGAACGGGCCGTTGACCGTGACGCGGCTGCCGGCGGCGACAGCGTTGGGCGTCGATCCCTCCATCATGCCGACACCGACGGCACCCTTCGGCAGATCGATGACGATCGGGCCCGGCGTTCGCACCGGGCGCGACCCGGCGTTGGTGATCTGCAGCATGTTGAAGACGTTGAGTACGTCTTCGCCGACTTCGACGACGAACCGCGTCTCGGGCCCGAAGACCACGCTGCCGTCGACCGGCGGCTGCTGGGCGAGCTTGCCGGCATCGGCCTGCCGTTGCGCCGCGTTGGGATCGGTGGCGACGAGCATCACGCGGATGCCGCCCGCGGCCGGCACCTCGAACTCCTGCGATTCGATCGTCTCGCTGCCGACCGTGGTGCGGAGCTTGACGCGGCTGCCGGGGGTGAGGCCGGTGAAGGTGGCGCGGCCAGCGGCGTCGGTCTTCTCAGTCTTCGACACGCCGCCGACGATGTCGACCGGCTGCCCTTCGATCGGATTCGACAACTGGCCTCGAATCACGCGCGCCGTCACGGTGCCGGGCGTCAGGTCCCCGACCGGGAGCGGCGTCCCCGACATCGCCCTGGGGTCGGGCATCTGCGCGAACACGGGGGACACGAAGGACACGAAGAAGCCGAAGGACACGAAGAAGAGGGCGGACACGAAGGAGAAAAAGGCGCGGTGGTCGGTCGAATCGGCCGGGAGGTCATGCGACCCCTCCGGTGAGGTTGGTGCCGCAGGTCTTGCAGAACTTTGCGTCTTCGTCATTGACGGTGCCGCAGGCGCAGACGCGGGTCGCGCTTGCAGGGCGGACCTTCACGTCCGGCGTGTTGCCGAGACGGGCGGCGAGCTCCCGTTCGACTTGTGCACGATACATCGACGCGCCGGCGTCGAGCTGTTTCATGATGCCGACGGCGCGGGCGCGCAGGCGGGCGGCCATCTGATCGAAGTCCTGCTGCGACAGCTTGCCCATCGCCTTGTCGAATTCGAGCTCCTTGATCGAGCGGAGCGTCAGGGCCTTCTCGCGCTCGAGATCAGCGCGCAGCCCCTCGCTCATCGGCACGCGATCCTCGTCGGAGTGGGGCCACAGGAGCGGCGCGATCGTCCGGTAAAAGGCAATCGACGCCATACCGACGGCGCCAATGGTCAGGCTGATGAGGACCAGATTCTCCGGCGCCGCCGGCCGCGCCAAGAAGACCGCGACGGTTGCGGCGACGAGCGACAACAGGACAAAAAAGTGAGAAACGCGAAAGCCGTCATCGGCGCCGGCACGCGGGTCGCGGCTGGCGCCGGCCGAGAAGACCTTGTCAGTCGAGGTCGCGGAGCTCATCGTCGAGCTTCTCCTTGAGGGCCTCGTCCTCGCCGGGCAGACCCGGCGCGGCGGCCACCGCCGGTCCCGGCGCGCCGGAGGTGTGCGACCAGCGCCAGGCGACCAGGCCGATGCCGGTCGCGCCGGCGGCGCCGATCAGATAGGGAAACAGCCAGGCCAGCTTGTTGAAGCCGTTGTCGGGCGGCTCGAGCAGCACGGCCTCGCCGTACTCCTTGACGAACGCCGCCTTGACCACTTCCGGGCTGCTGCCCGCCGCCAGCATGGCGTCGATCTTCGGTTCCTGGTCGCGGAGGCCGTGGCAGCCCGGGGCCATCGGACAGTTGTTCATCGGCGCGCGGCAGCCGCCGCACATGCACATCAACTCCCCTTCGAGCTGACGCTTGGCGTCGCTACGCTGCACCGGCGAGACACTGCTGCCCTGGGCGCGCGCGATCGACGGCAACAGCACGAGCAGCAGCATCAGTCCGGTGGTGACGGCGCCGGCCGGCAGCTTCGCCGCGGCGAAGGCAAACGCCCGTTCCGGGAGGAGCGCGATGCCGGTGCCGAAGGCCAGCACGCCAAAGCCGAACCAGATCCAGTCGACGAGTGGGTTGATAGTCACTGCGTAGGTGGCGGTCTGCGTCTCCACCTCGTAGCCGGCGAGCACGATATAGAGGTCTTCGCCGGGTGCACGGCGAATGGCCACCTCGCTCGTCGGCTCGTTCTCGTGCCTGGCGAAGAACCACTTCCCGGGACTCATCTGGCCGATGACCTTGCCGGCGCGCGACACGGTCACATGGCCGGTGATCATCTGTTTCTGCGCATCGCTCGTCACCGTCAGCGCGTCGTGATGGATCGTGAAGCCCCCCACCGTCGACTGCTGGCCAGGCTTGAGCAGCAACTGCTCTTCCTTCTTGAAGCCCTGGCCGGCAAATCCCAGGAACATGAGGACGATACCGACGTGGACGATGTAGCCGCCGTAGCGGCGGCGCGAGCGGCCGACCAGACCGATCATGGCGGTGAGGACGTCGGTGCCGGTCGCGCCCTTGCGGACCGCGGCGCCGCGGACGAATTCCTGGATGATCGTCACGAAAACGAAGGCGCAGAACGCGAAGCAGAGGCCCGAGGTCCAGACGCGGATCCCGAGCGCGTAGACCGACGCGCCGGTGACGATCGTGGCCGCCGCCGGCCAGACGAACAGCGTCAGCAGGTTCGAGAACGTCGTCTTACGCCAGGCGAGGAGCGGTGCGATGCCGGTCAGCAAGAGCAGGATCAGGCCGATCGGCAGCATCCACTTGTTGAAGAACGGCGGGCCGACGGTCAGGCGACGTCCGCTCACGGCCTCGGCCAGCGTCGGGAACATCGTGGCGAAGAGGACGAAGAACGCAGAGAAGAGCAGGATCCAGTTGTTGGCGAGGAACGCCGCCTCGCGCGACATCCACGAGTCGAGCTCGTGGCGCGACTTCAGCAGCGGCAGCCGGTAGAGCACGAGCGCGAAGCTGAAGACGACGATCACGACCATGAAGGCCGAGAAGACGCCGGCCAGCCAGCGATCCTCGCCGAAGGCGTGCACCGACTGGACGACCCCCGAGCGGGTCATGAAGGTGCCGAAGATCGTCAGGAAGAAGGTGACGATGACGAGCGTGACGTTCCACACGCGCAGCATGCCGCGCCGCTCCTGAACCATCACCGAGTGGAGGAACGCGGTCGCGGTGAACCACGGCAGCAAGCCGGCGTTCTCGACCGGGTCCCACGCCCAGAAGCCGCCCCAGCCGAGTTCCTCGTAGGCCCAGAGCATGCCGAGGGTCAGGCCGAAGGTGAGAAAGAGCCAGCCGATCATCGTCCAGCGCCGAACGGCGCGCAGCCAGGCGTCGTCGAGGTGGCCGCTGATGAGCGCGGCGATGCCGAACGCGTAGGGGATGGTCATCGCGACGAAGCCCGTATAGAGCGACGGCGGATGGATCGCCATGTAGAAGTTCTGCAGCAGCGGGTTCAGCCCGCGGCCCTCGTTGGGCGCCGCCGTCAGGTAGGTGTCGAACGGATTGTTGTGCACCACCATGATGAAGATGAAGAACATCTCCGTGGCGGCGATGACGGCGACCACCCAGGGAATCAGTTCGCGGTGGCGCTCGCGGTTAACCGCGACGGCGATCGAGCCGAACACGGACAGGAGGAACGCCCAGAACAGGATCGATCCATCGAGCCCGCCCCAGTACGACGCGATCTTGTAGACCAGCGGCTGCACCGAGTCGGAATAGTGCTGCACGTACTTGATGGTGAAATCGCCGGTGACGAACGCGTGCACGATGATCGTGGAAGCGACGGCGAGGAGGCCGGCGGTCAGGTAGAACGCGCCGACGCCGCTCTCAATGAGGGGGGTGGAGCGGCGGCGCGCGCCGGCGACCGACGCCGCGACCGCATAGGCCGCGGCCACGAAGGTCGCGAGCAGCGTGATGGATCCTAGGCCGGCCATTTAGCTCCCCGCCGCGTTGGGGCCCTGTACCGCGTACTTCGACGGGCACTTGGCCATGACACCGTTGTTCTCGACGGCGAAGGCGTCGCCGTGCAGCTCCCCTTTGAGCACGACTTCCGCGCCGTTCTTGAAGTTGTCGGGGACGACGCCGGTGTAATCGGCGGTGATGGTGCGGCCGTTGTTCTGCACCTGGAAGCGATAGTCGAGCGTGTTGGGCCGCTGCCGCAGGTCGTTGACGTAGCCGTGCAGCTGCAGGCGCTTGCCCTGCCACTTCGCCGGGTTGGTCATCACCTCGTCCACGTGCATGTAATATTCGGTGCCCTCGGCGAGCGTGGTGTAGAGCAGGCCGCCGAGTGCGGCCGCGAGGACCACGCAGGTCACGGCAATCTTCGCAGCTTTGGATGACATAAGGAGATATTACCCCTCTAAGCGCCTGATCATCTGGCTGACTGTGGCGACCGGCAGGCCGACCACGTTGGACCACGACCCTTCGATCCAGTCCACGAATCGCGCGGCCCGCCCCTGGATCGCGTAGCCGCCGGCCTTGCCCATCGGCTCCCCGGTTTCGACGTACCAACGGATGTCTTCCCTGGCGAGGGGCAAGAGGCGTACCCGGGTCGACACGACGTCGGCCTCCTCGCGCCCGCCGGAAACCGCCACAACGCCCGTAAAAACGAGGTGAACGGTGCCGGCCAAGACCTCGAGCATACGGATCGCGTCGGATTCGTCCGCAGGTTTTGCGAGAATTTCCCCATTGGCGACGACCGTCGTATCGGCGGCGAGGACGATTTCGCCGGGGCGCCGGCGCGCGGCGACGGCGCGGGCCTTATCGCGCGCCACGCGGAGGACGTAGTCCGGCGGGGCCTCGCCGGGTCGCTCGGCCTCGTCGACGTCGGCCGGATCGACGGTAAATACATAACCGGCCGAGGCCAACAGCTCCGCGCGCCGCGGCGACGCCGATGCCAGCACTAGCCTGTCGGGCATATCTCCATTCTAGTGGCTGCGGGAATCGCGGGAGCTGGAGGGGCTGGCAACCGCATTGCACATTGCCCCCTCATCAAGGAGTTTGCAATGGAAATCGGTCTAGTGGCGCGCCCTGCGTCCGCAGTCGAGTACGAGGTGCGGACCGCCCTGGCGATCGATCCGATCGTCGACGGTCATGAAATCGGCGTGGCGGTCGAAGACGGAGTCGTGACGCTGACCGGCAACGTTCAGTCCGTGCGCCAGGCGATCGCGGCCGAGCGCGCGGTCAAGCGTGTCGACGGCGTGCGCAGCATCGCCAACGACCTGCACATCAGGATCCCCAACGAGCGGACCGACACCGACATCGCCCGCGAGGCGCTGCACCGGCTTCGCAACAACGTCGCTGTCCCGCTGTCGGTCCAGGCGATCGTGCGCGAAGGCCACATCCGCCTCGAGGGCATCGTCAACTGGGAGTACCAGCGGGCTGCGGCGGAGAATGCGGTCCGTTACCTCTCCAGCGTCAAGGGCGTCAGCAACAAGCTCCGGATCGCTGAGCGCTGACGGCTTCCAGCTGCCGGCGGCCGGCTCGTTGAGATCATGCGCGGAAGACGCGCCTGGTCGAGCCCGCGCTGGCCGGCGGCGGTGGTTGCGCCAGGTGTCGACCGGGATGACCGCCCGCCACCGATCCAGAGCTGACTACTTCGCCTTCAGCGACGACAGGTAGGCGACGAGATTGTCGAGATCCGCTTTCGGCAGCGAGGCGTACTTGGTCGGCATCGGCGGCTTGCGCTCCGCCTTTGCCTTGGCTGCCATGTCGGTCGGATTGGTGATCCAC
Organism: uncultured Acidobacteriota bacterium; assembly: GCA_963836665.1. Lineage (GTDB taxonomy): Bacteria > Acidobacteriota > Vicinamibacteria > Vicinamibacterales > 2-12-FULL-66-21 > JAICSD01. Next base: position 1,020,971 of record CAWIKL010000001.1, read on the forward strand.
TGGCGGATTTCCTCGGCCTTGAGCTTCGATCCGACATCATCGAGGGAACCCTTCGCGTTCCCCTTGCCCGCGATCGCGTGACACAGCGAGCACTTCTGGTCGGTGAAGACCTGCGCGCCCTTGGCAATGTCCTGGGCACGTGCGCCGCCGGCGAAGGCGGTCAGCGCGACAATCGACAGGATCCCGGTCAATACACGTTTCATGAATCCCTCCCGAGGGTGCTCCGCCCCTCGAACTCCGCATCCGTATCGCTGTGCTCGCTCGCATCGTGTTACTGAGGCCGCTGCCCCGTCGACTCGACAGCACGTTCTCTCGCGTGGCTCACTCGCTACAGCTCGTTCGCTCCTGATGGCGCCACTGCGAACAGGCGCATCACGACAGGTGTGATACCGGCGCCGCCCGGGGCGACCAGGGCGGCGTCGAGATGGACGGCTAGGCCCTGGGCCACTTCCAGCGCCAGGGCATCGACTCTCGCGCGATCTTCCTCGGTGAGCGCCGCCGTTTTGCGCCGGAGACGCTGGAGCTCGCTCCGGCAGACCCGCTCGAATTGCTGGTGCAACGCATGACCGACTGGGCTCATGCCAGCCCAGGAGGCAACGGCGGTGCCACGGCGGAAAACCGGCCTGTCCGCCACGGTCCTATCGGCGAGCGCCGGTTTTCCGGCGGCGAAAGACGCGGAACTGGTCACCGCGCTCAACCTGCTGTGCGAGATAGCAGATGTCGCAGCACTGGGGTGAATAGTTGTAGCCGAATTCATCCTGGCGGTCCGATACGTCCTCCCACTCGTCGTCGAGCCCGAGGATAGCGTTAGCCGCTGCGGCGAGTTGATCCGGCCGCGAGCCGGGAAACCGCCGGGTCAATACCGCCAGCACTTTTTCACGGTCCACCATGTTGCCTCCGCGAGCTATCTGGCGTCGCGCCGCCGAGGCTGCATCCGCCACGCGAACACTGGCCGCGCCGCGATGCGGAGCGCGCGCCGCCAGAGCTCGTATGCGATCGTCCCCCCCGTTGTCGGGGCCAGCATCGCGGCATCGTCGGGGTTGACCACCAGGCTCACCTCGATGTTCGGAGCGAGACCGATTGGCACGTGGTGGCGCCGGCACGCGTCGTAGACCGCCCGCAGCACGCGCCGCATGTCGTGGTAGTCAGGCGGCGGCCAGTCCTCCATGTCGGAGCCGATCGTCGGACGGAAGATGCAGACGGTCGGGAATGCGCCGACGGAAGCGATGCGCTCGATTGCGGCGAGCGTGCTCTCGATCGGCTCGAGCCCGGCGATGATCTCGCCGGATACGGCTCCGCGCGGCAGACGCGAGGCGCAGTAGTCCATCGCGTCGAAGTAGAGACCCTGCCCGAGCGTCCGTGCCTTGCCGGGACAGATGCGGGCGAACCAGGCCGGATCCATGAACTCGACACAGAACGAGAAATGATCGACGCCGAGGTCGATGAGGCGGTCGTAGCCGCTGAAGTCCTTTTCCGGCGTCAGCTGCAGCCCGACGAGCAGCCCGACATTCTCCTTGACCGCCCGCACGTAGGGCTCGGCCGAGCGCAGCCCGCGCGATCCCTGGAAGCCGCCGTTGAAGTGGACGAAGGTGACGCCCGATCCGTCGCGGGCCGCGTGGCAGGTCTCGACGACGTCGTCGACCGTCTTGGTCGCGGCCTCGGCACAACCAACGTTCGCGCCAGTCGTGCAGAAGGCGCAGTTGAGCGGCGGGTCGTAGTTCCAGAACGCGCAGAGCGGGTTGATGTAGATACCGAGGTAGGTCCCCTGCATCACGCCGACGCGCGACATCGGGACGTCGCGCGAGGTGAGCCGGCGGTACCAGGCGGGTTCGTCTGGCAGCCGGACGGCGTAGCGCGCGTTGGTGCGGCTATCGGCGATTGCGTAGCCAGCGGCTGCGCTCCACTCGAGCACATAGGGGGACCGCTGCGCGAAGGCCTCCACGACCGGCGCGTTCATCCAGACTTCGGGCTTGAGGCGCGAGTGCGTGGGAATCACGATCTCGAGGCCGGAGCCCAGCCCGGCGCGCGTGCGTGAGATGCCGCGGACACCATCGAGGGGAACATCCGTCGGCACGCGCAGGCCGCGGCAGAACAGATCGATTTCGAGCTCGCAGGCGTTCAGCGGCATTGCCGAGGACTTCGCAAGCGCGGTGCCGCGCGAAAACAGGCCGGCGCGGACGCGCGGGCGCCGCATGCGCGTGGGGTCGCCGGAAATCCGGCAGTGGGGACGTCATCGCCCGGAGGGGGCGGGGCACCGGCATTGCAGAGTGCAGATTGCAGATTGAAGATTTGGGAAATTGACGATTGACGATTGGAGATTGGAGATGGGGTGGGGGCATGACGCGGATTTACATCGTTCCGACCAACGCGTGGTATATCGAGCGGGCGGTCTGGTTGATTGCGGGGATCGTGCTGCTGTCGTCGACGGCCCTCGCATGGCTCGTCGACCCGCGGTTCATCGTGTTTGTGGCAATCACGGGGCTGACGTCGATCTGGGTGGCGCTCACGGGTGTCTGCCCGCTGGGCAACCTCCTTTATGTTTGCGGCCTGCGCGGACGGCTGGCCGATCCGTCGCGGCCGGGGCTCTACGTCATGGCGCACGACAGCTGGTACCTGGAGCGGCGCATCTACCCCACCGTCGGGTTCAACATCACGCTGGGATCGATCCTGTCGCTGACGTGGAGTCCCTGGTGGCTCTGCTTCACCGCGTTGGTGGGGGTTGCGATGGTGTGGTTCGCATTCACAGGCTTCTGCATCCTGGCGAACGCCCTCTACTGGATCGGCGCAGAGCCGCGCCTCGCGGTTTCAGATCACAAATCCGCCGCTGACGTTGATGGACTGGCCGGTCACGAAGGGGCGCTCGTCGCCGCACAGCACGACGACCAGCTGCGCGACGTCGCCGGCCGTGCCTAGCCTGCGTGAGTCAGAAGAGTCCGCGCAGACTGACGGAGAGCAACTCGTCCGCTCGGCGTCCAGACGCGCGACGGCCTCGGTCACCGCCGCCGTCGACCCGAGATCGGCTTTCAGCAACTGTGCGCCAGGTTGCGTCATCGTACGGAGCGTTGCCTGGGCCGCGGCGTCGTCGTGTGCATAGTGGACGATGACGCGCGCGCCCAGAGCGTCGAGCCGCTGACAGATGGCGCGGCCGATTCCTCGACTGCCACCCGTGACGAGCGCTGTCTGACCGACCAGGCGAGTGGACATCGCCTTTACTTTACGTCCTGTCGTTACCAGCCCATCGCGGTGACGAGGAGACCGACCGCCGCGATCACGCCGCCGGCGGCGGCATCGCCGTAATGCTCAACCCAATGTCCGCTGACTCTCTTCGCTGCGGCCGCGGCCGGCAGCACCAAGGCCACCATCGTCCCGATTGTCGCGACCTCGTAGGCGGCGACGACGACGGTCGCGCGCAGCGCACCAAGCGGCGCAGCAGCGAACAGGATAGGGATGACCGCCACGCACGGGTCTGCCGAGAACAGGAGGAACAGCGCCCAGGGCGTCATCGTGTACGGCTCGTGCACGTGATCGTAGTGCGCGTGGGGATGGCCATGGACGCGCGCGCCAGCGGCGCGGCGCAGGCCGTAGACGGCGTAGACGAGACCAAACAGAATGAGCAGCAGGCCGGCGATCGACTCCATGCGCTGGCCCACCAGGCGCAGCATCTCGAGGCCGAAGAGGAGGGCGAGCAGGCCGAGCAGCGCCGAGACGGTCACATGGCCGAAGCCGCAGAGCGCGGTGATGCGCGCCGTCTTGGCGCGCGACCAGCCCTGCGCGCGCGCCAGCGCCGCAAACGGCACCCAGTGATCCGGCGCAATCGTGTGCAGCGATCCGAGCGTGATCGCGGCAACGGCGAGCACGCCGGTCAGCGACTCAGGCATGCGTATGACCGTGGTGGTGATGGACCTGCGCCGAGGGCGACGGCACGAGCGACTCCTGCTCGCGCAGCCACTCGATCCACTCGTGGATGCCCTGTCCAGTCCGCGCCGCCACGGCGATGTAGTTCGGCTCCGGCATGACCTGGCGCAGCGAGTCGACGATACGATCGAGGCTGATGTCAGGCAGATGCGGCAGCAGGTCAACTTTCGAGATCAGGACCAGGTCCGCCTTGTGGAACATGACCGGATACTTGATCGGCTTGTCTTCCCCTTCGGTCACGGCAAGGACGACGACGTTGGCGGCCTGGCCGAGGTCGTAGACCGCCGGGCACACGAGGTTGCCGACGTTCTCGATGAAGAGGTAGTCGAGATCCTCCCAGGGCAGACCATGCAGGGCGTGATGCACCATCGCGGCGTCGAGATGACAGGCCGAGCCGGTGGTAATCGACTCGGCGCGGATGCCCGCGGCGGCGAGACGCCTGGCGTCGTTATCGGTGGCGAGGTCACCGGCGAGCGCGCCGATCAGGCGCTTCCCGTTGAGCGCGTGTGCCGTCGCCTCGAGCAGCGCCGTCTTGCCGGCGCCCGGCGATCCCATCACGTTGATGGCGAGCAGCTCGCGCTCGGCGAAGTGATGGCGGTTATGAGTCGCGGTTCGCTCGTTGTCCGACAGGATTCGTTGCTGGACTTCGACCGGCACCAGGTTCGTATCGCCGCATCCGCATGAGTCGCACATTACGGTACCTCCATCACGATGCGCTCGAGAACGATCTCGTCGCCCTCGGCGAGGCGCATCGCGCCTCCACATGTCCGGCAGCGCAGGACGGCGCCGCGGGTTTCGTCCGTGCCGCACGACGCGCACGTCCAGCGCGGCGCCACGACGGTGACCTCGATCGGGGCGGTCTCGCAAATGGTGTGGACGCGGAACGTCTTCCAGGCGGTGTCGAGCAGTCCGACGTCGACGCCCGAGAGTTCGCCGATTTTCAGGTGCACCGCATGCACGCCGACGGCGCTCTTCGCTGCCGCCTGCGCCATGACGCCGTCGTAGAGCGCCTGGACGATCGAGTACTCATGCATGGAAGACCGCCGGCCGCTTCTCGAAGAAGGCGCGCAGTCCTTCGCTGAACTCGGCGCTGTCGGCGCTGCGAATCAGGTTCTGCAGCTCGACGTCGAGATGATGGTCGAGGCGGTCGACGCCCGCGGCCTGGTTGATCAGCGCTTTCGCAGTCGCAAACGCGTGGACCGGACCGTCGGCAATCGTGCGCGCCACGGCGAGCACGTCGTCGTCGAAGACCTCGGCGCTCAGCACGGCGGTCGCGAGGCCGAGCTCGACGGCTTTGTGGGCGGTGAGCCGCGGGTTGAGCAGCATCAGCTCCATCGAGCGGCGCAGACCGAGGAGGCGCGGCAGGAGGAACGTCGAGCTCTCGGCGCCGGTCAAGCCGGTCTTGCCATAGGCCCACTCGAAGCTGGCGCGGGGCGACGCGTAGACGAGGTCACACGACATCGCCAGGCCGAAACCGCCTGCCGCGGCCATGCCGTCCACCGCCGCGATGAACGCCTTGGGGGCGCGGCGGATCTCGGAGATGGTGCTGTGCAGGTATTCGAGAATCTGCTTGAACCGTTCGCCGTGGCCGGCGGGAATGTCGCGATCGGCGGGAATCAGGTACGACAGATCGTCGTCTTCGCCGCCGGAAGCGATGTATTTCAGGTCGGCGCCGCTGCAGAACGCGCCGCCGGCGCCGCGTAGGATCACCGCCCGCACCTGCTCATCTCGCGCCATCTGCAGACCGGCCTTGCGCAGGTCGCGCGCCGTGGCCACATCAAGCGAATTGAACCGGTAGGCGCGATCGATGGTGATGATGCCGATATCGCCGACACGCTCGACGCGGATGTATGTGCTCACAGCGCCTCCAGTTGCGGTCAGCAAATGCGTGGCAACAGTTCGCCGTCGGGTTCCGACAGCCGGCGGCGGCCAAAACCGGTGTCGACGATGACCGACCCCGGAGATTCCCGGATGCACTCGCCGATCACTCTCGCGTCGCGACCATAGGGATGCGCCCGCAGCGCTTCCAGTACGGCGTCGGCCGACGCGGGAGGAACGACGAGGATCGCCTTGCCTTCGTTGGCGATGAACAGCGGATCGATCCCGAGCAGGTCGGCCGCGGCGCGGACCGACGGGCGCACCGGCACCGCGGCTTCACGGATGACGATGCCGAGGTGTGCCTTCTCGGCGATCTCGTGCAGCGCGCTGGCAACGCCGCCGCGCGTCGGATCCTTCATCGCATGGACGTCGCCAGCGGCGAGGGCGGCGCGCACGAGGCCGTTCAGGGGGGCGACGTCGGATCGCAACGGCTCGGCGAACTCGAACTGGTTGCGTGCCGCCATCACCGCCATGCCGTGATCGCCGACGGTGCCGGTGACGATCAGGACATCCCCGGCGACAGCGCCGCTGTCGCGCACCGGCCGCCAGGTCAGCCCGACGCCGGAGGTGTTGATGACGATGCCGTCGATTTCGCCGCGGCGCATCACCTTGGTGTCGCCGGCGACGATCGCGGTCCCTGCTTCGCGGCAGGCCTCGGCCATGGATGCCTGCAGGCGGGTCAACTCTTCGATCGAATACCCTTCCTCGAGCACGACGCCGCAGGTCAGGCCGAGTGGCTCGGTCGCCCCCATCATCGCCAGGTCGTTGACCGTGCCGGCGACGGCGAGACGACCGATGTCGCCGCCGGGAAACACGGCCGGCTGGATGACGTGCGAATCAGTGGTGATGACGAGCGACGCGCCGCCGGCGATCGGGATCACCGCGCCGTCGTCCATCGCCGCGGCGATCGGGCCGGCGTCACGAAGGAAGACCTGCTCGATCAGGCGGCGCATGGCGCGGCCGCCGGCACCGTGCTTCATGGCAACGTGATCGTTGGCGATGGTAATCATCGGACTGCCTCCGCGGTGTTGTGGATACCGTACTCGTGCCAGATGCGGCAGTTGCCCTCGCTACTGACCATGCAGGCGCCGATAGGGTTCTCGGGCAGGCAGTCGGCGCCAAAGAGACGGCAGTCGGCCGGCGTCTTGAGGCCTGACATGATCTCGCCGCACAGGCACTGCTCCGACAGGAGCGACGGCGACGCGTCCCAGAGCGTGGTGAGGTCGATGGCAAAGCGCTGCCGCGCGTCGAGACGCGACCACCGGTCGAGCAGCCGCAGGTTGCCGTTGGGCACGTGGGCGATGCCGCGCCAGCGCCCGCCGATCGGCGTGAAGACGTCCCACAACTGCCGCTGTGCGACGAGGTTGCCCTGACGCGAGACGCAGCGTGGAAACATGTTGTCGACACGGCAGTCGCGGTCGCGAATCAGTTCGGCGAGGCGCACCAAGGCCGCCAGGATGTCGAGCGGCTCGAAGCCGGCGACGACAACCGGCACGTGATGGCGTTGGACGAACGCCTCGAAAATGCCCCATCCGGTGATCGTCGCGGCGTGGCCGGCGGCGATGAAGCCTTCGATCTTCGAATCGGGCATCTCGGCCACGATCTCCATCACGGGCGGGATGTACTTGTGCGCGGAGAGCACGAAGAGGTTGTCGGGCAAGCCCGCCAGGATTGCCGCGGCAGTCGCGACCGCGGTCGTCTCGAAGCCGGTGGCAAAGAAGACCAGCGGATCCGACGATGCCTGGGCCAGCGCGATGGCCTGGTCGATGCTGTAGACGACGTCGACGCGCGCCCCCTCGGCCTGCGTGTCGGCCAGCGACGCCGCCGTGCCGGGCACGCGCACCATGTCGCCGTAGGTCGCGATGCGGACGCCTTGCCGGGCCAGCGCGACCGCTTCGTCCACTTCCGGTTGATCCGTGATGCACACGGGGCAGCCGGGCCCCATGATCACGTGCAGGTCCGGGGGAAACGCGGTGCGCAGGCCAAAACGGGCGATGGCCTGCTCGTGACTGCCGCAGACGTGCATGACGGACACCGGCGCGCGGCCGATCTCCTTGACCGTCCTGGCCAGCGCCGCCGACAGTGCGGCGCCGCGGGCCGGGTCGCGAAACTTCAGCTCGCGCGTGCCAGGGTCGCCGCCGCGCCGCTCCGTTCCGCTCGCACTCATTCGCGTGTTCCCTTCAACTCGCCCTGTACGTCGGCGGCCATCAGATCGTTTTCGGCCTCATGCAGAAGCTGCTGGTACATCGCCAGCGTGCCGGCAATGTCTTCTTCCGGGATGCGGCGAATGGCGAAGCCGACGTGGTTCAGGATGTAGTCGCCGGGCACCACCGGCTCGTCGACGAGCTCCAGCCGCACCTGCCTGCTGACGCCGAAGAAGTCGACGAGCGCGATGGTGCCCTGCACCTCGATGACGCGGCCTGGTACGCCAAGACACATCAGAGACTCCTTGCCTTCGCGGCGGCGACAACCGCCTGACCCAAGGCGATACCGCCGTCGCCGGGCGGGACGCGCTCGTGCAGATGCACGACGAACTCGGGGACGAGACCTGCCTGGATCGTTTCGGCAAGCCGGGCGTTTTGAAAGCAGCCTCCGGTCAGCACGACCGGAAGGCGACCGGCGCCACGCGCCGCGGCGCGAACGAGATCGACACTGACCGCCGCGATCGTGTTGTGGATGCGGGCGGAGATGCGCGACACCGGCGCGCCGCCGAGATACTCGAAGACCGCGGCGCGCACCGCCGGGCGCAGATCGACCTGCCACGGGCTGGGCGCCTGGTCGATGGCGTAATCGTAGCGGCCGCGCTCCTCTGGCTCGGCGACGGCGTCGAGCGCGAGCGCGATCTGCCCTTCGTACGACGCGTGCGGCCGTCCAAGCAGCAGCGCGCCGAAGGCGTCGAAATAGCGGCCGACGCCGTGCGCGAGCGGCGCGTTGACGCCGCGGTGCACCATCCGCAGCACGATGTCGAGGTCGGAGGCGGCGACATGACGGAACACCGAGAACCCGTCGAGCGGGGCCTCGCCGCCGAACGCATCGTCGAGGAGCGCCAGCGCCGTTCGCCACGGCTGGCGGATCGCCATGTCGGCGCCGGGCAGCGGCACCGGCCGGAAGGTGGCCAGCCGCGTGAACTCGGCGTAGTCAGCAATGAGCAGCTCGCCGCCCCAGGCCGCACCGTCGGTCCCGTAGCCGGTGCCGTCGAAGGCCAGGCCGAGGACCGGGCCGGCCAGGCCGTGCTCAGCCATGACGCTGGCCATGTGCGCGTGATGGTGCTGCACGCCGACCGTGATCGCTCCGGCGCAGCCGAGCGCGTAGCGCGTCGACAGGTAGTCGGGATGCAGATCGTGCGCGACGATCTCCGGCGTCACGTCGAGGAACTGGGCCATGCGCGCGATCGACGCTTCGTAGTCGCGGAAGACGCTGACGCTATCGAGGTCGCCGATGTGCGGGCCGAGCACCGCTTCGCGGCCGCGGCCGTAGCAGAAGGTGTTCTTCAACTGCGCGCCGCAGGCGAGCACGGCGGCCTCGAACGGCACCGGCACCTCGATCGGTCGCGGGACGTAGCCGCGAGCGCGGCGCAGCACGACGGGCCGTCCGGCGATCACGCGCGCCACGGAGTCATCTGCTCGCGTGACGATGTCGCGGTCGTGCAGGACGAAGAGGTCGGCCACGCCGCGCAGGCGGACCAGCGCGTCATTGTTGTCGGTGACGATCGGCTCGTCCGACAGGTTGCCGGACGTCATCACCAGCGGCACGCCGGCGGCGGCCAGGAGCAGGTCGTGCAGTGGCGAATTGGCCAGCAAGATGCCCACGAGCGGGTTGTCCGGCGCCACCAGCGGCGACAGCGCCGCCCCGGGACGCCGCCGCACGAGCACGATCGGGCGCTCGGGCGAGGCCAGCAGCTGGGCGTCGGCCGGGCACAGATCGGCGATCGCCGCCGCGGCTTCGAGCGTCTGCACCATGATGGCGAACGGCTTTTCGTCGCGGTGCTTGCGATCGCGCAGCCGGCGCACGGCGGCGTCGGAGGTCGCGTCGCAGGCGAGCTGGAAGCCGCCGATGCCTTTGACCGCGACGATCAGCCCCTCGCGAAGCCCGCGCGCGGCGTCCTGCACAACGTCGCCAGTGCGGAAGGGACGGCCGTCGGCGGTGCGCATGTCGAGGCGTGGACCGCACACCGGACAGGCGTTCGGCTGGGCGTGGAAGCGGCGATCGGCCACGGCGTCATACTCGCGCTGGCACACCGGACACATTGCGAACGCCGCCATGCTCGTCGCCGGCCGGTCGTAGGGCGCCGAGCGCACGATGGTGAAACGCGGCCCGCAGTTCGTGCAGTTGGTGAAAGCGTAGCGATAGCGTCGGTCGCCGGGATCGCGCGTCTCGGCCAAGCAGGCCGGGCATGTCGCCAGGTCGGGGGGAATCGAGACGTGCGCCGCGCCGGTTGCCGCGCTCGGCACGATGGCGAAGCCGTCGGCGTTTTCGAACGCGATCGTCTCCTCGATCATGCGGTCGACGACCGCGGCGGCGGGGCGGGATCCGTCGTGTGCCAGCCGCTCGACGAAGGCGTCGAGCGCGCCGGCGGCACCGAACGCCTCGATGGTCACGCCGGCGTTGTCGTTGCGGACGCGCCCGGTGATCGCCGTGTCGCGCGCGATGCGGTAGACCCACGGGCGGAAGCCGACGCCCTGAACGGTGCCCTGCATCTGGATGCGGCGCCCCGAAAGCCTCGCCGCCGGACGGCTGTCGAAGGAAATGCGCACGGTAACCCGAGTGATGGCAAGCGAGGTGCCACGCTAGAAGCGGCAAGAGCTGTGTATTTGAGCCTGAACAGTGGCTCGCGGTGGGCGCGGTGCGGACTAGTCCGCAGTCAGCTGCGGGAGAATTTCCGCGTCCTGAGCCCACCAGATGTGGGGCACCTGAGGGAAGTGCTTCCGAACGAGGTGGACGCCGAGGGTTCCCAGTGCGTTGACGACGGCGAGGACTGCCGGGCCGATGGCCTGTTCGAGACTCGGCGACAGGGCGACGCCGGTCGCCACCCATTCGGGGATGGCACCGACGAGCGTCACGTGCGAGGGGCCGGCAGCGGCGGCCGCGACGGTCAGCAGCGCTTCCTTCAGCGCAGGGTCGTGGCCGCCGGTCCGGGTTTGCGGCGGAACCCTGAGAATCGCCTCGCGATCGTAGAGGCGGATCTCGCCGGGCACGCCGCGCGAGGTCACGGTGTCGACGAAGATCACTGCGTCGGTGCCGAGCAGGAACGGCGTGAGGTCGAGTCCCGGCGTCCCGACGTCAACGAACTCGACGCCGGCCGGGCATTCATAGGTCGCTTCCAGGACGCGAATGACGAAGGGCCCGAAGCCGTCGTCGCTCATCAGCACGTTGCCCAGACCTAGGACGCGGATCATGTCATTTCCTCCGACCTAGAGCGCTTTCACCTTCGCGACTTCGTGTCCCTCGATGTCCACGGTATGAATGGCGCAGGCCAGACAGGGATCGAACGAGTGGACGGTGCGGATCAGTTCGAGCGGACGCTCTGCGTCGGCGACGGGATTGCCGACGAGCGAGGCCTCGTAGGGGCCCATCTGGTCTTTCTCGTCGCGCGGACCGGCGTTCCACGTCGAGGGGACGACCGCCTGGTAGTTGGCAATCTTGCCGTCGCGGATGACGATCCAGTGCGACAGCGTGCCGCGCGGCGCCTCGTGGAAGCCGAACCCGCGCTGCTCGCCATTGGGGAAGACCGGCTCGTTGAAGATCGCGGTATCCCCCTTGGCGATGTTATTGACGAGGAGGTTCCAGTGCTTGAGCGCGAGATCGGCGATGACCTGCGTCCGGATCATGCGGGCTGCGTGGCGACCGAGCGTCGAGTGCAGCACCGCCGGGGTCAGGGTGGTCTTGGCGATCGACCCCACCGTTTCGAGGGTCTTCGTCGCCCAGTGCACGGTCGGCTTGTGCCCGAGCGCGATGCCGCTCAAGACCTGCGCCAGCGGCCCGACCTGCATCGGGTTGCCCTTGAAACGCGGCGCCTTGACCCATGAATACTTGCCGTTGTCCTCGAACTTCGTGTACTTGGGCTCTGTGTCTTCCTCGAAGGGGTGCTTGGCCCAGTTGCCGTCATACCAAGCGTGGGCGATCGACTCGGTGACGTTCTCGCGGAAGAAAGGCTCGTTGAAGGTCTTGATCTCCTGGACCTGGTCGAGATCGGCGTTCATGATCACGCCGCCGGGGAAATCGAACTGCGTGCCCCTGCCGTCGAGCGGCAGGTCCGGCACTGACAGGTAGTTGACGACTCCCCTCCCATACTTCAGCCAGTCGGCGTACATCGCGCCAATGGCGCAGACGTCAACGAAGTAGACCTGGCGGATGAAATCCTGCATCTCGTCGAGGATGTCCTTGACCTGGTAGAGCTTCTCCATGTTCAGCGTGGCCTGGTTGTCCAGGTTGATGGCGTTGGCGACGCCGCCGACGGCGAGATTCTGGATGTTCGGCGTCTTGCCGCCGAGGATGGCGACGACCTGGTTCACCTTGCGCTGATACTCGAGCGCCTCGAGGTAGTGCGAGACGGCAAGAAGGTTCACTTCCGGAGCGAGCTTCATCGCCGGGTGTCCCCAATAGCCATTCTGGAAGATGCCGAGCTGCCCGTTGTCGACGAAGCCCTTCAACCGGTCGCGTACCGCCGTCAGCTGCATGCGGCTGTTGCCCTTCCAGTTCGACAGGCTCTCGGCGAGCGCCGACGTCTTGGCTGGATCGGCCTTCAGGGCGGAGACCACGTCGACCCAGTCGAGCGCCGACAGATGGTAGAAGTGCACGATGTGGTCGTGCATCGCGTGCGCGGCCAGGATCAGGTTGCGGATGTACTGCGCGTTGAGCGGCACCTCGAGCTGCAGCGCGTTCTCGACTGCGCGCACCGAGGCAATGGCGTGCACGGTCGTACACACGCCGCAGAATCGCTGGGTGAAGAGCCACGCTTCGCGCGGGTCTCTCCCCTGCAGGATCCGCTCGATGCCGCGGAACATCTGGCCCGAGGACCACGCCTTGCGCACGACCCCGCCGTCGACTTCGGCGTCGATGCGGAGGTGCCCCTCGATGCGGGTGACGGGATCAATGGTGATACGCGACATGTCGCTTCTCCAGTGTGAGGATCGGGAACAACTTGACGATGAGGATGAAGGCGAGCAGCTCGCCTGCCACGAGGCCGACGGTCACGAGGATTTCACCGACGCTCGGGAAGTAGGACCAGTGCGCACCGGGACGAAAGGCGACGAGGTAGGTGTCGAAGCGATAGATGCTGCCCGCCAGCATGAACAGCATTGCGGCGCGGAACAGGTTGCCGAGCTTCTGCCGCTGCGCGTCGCCGAGCAACAGGCCAACGGCCGCGATCACGAGCAGGAACTCGAGAAGGGTCATGACACTGTAGAAGTCGAAAGCGAACAGCGCGCCAAGCTGGCCGCGGCCGGCGATGTCGAGCAACCGGAGGCCGACATACGCGGTCCCTAGCGGCACGATCGCCTGGCTCAGACCGGCGAGCATCTTGCGCTCGGGCTCGCGCTTGAACAGCCAGCTCGAGAGCGTCGCCTCGAAGACGACCGCGGCATAGCCCATCGCGATGCACGACATCAGGAACAGCAGCGGCAGCCAGCCGGTGTTCCACAGCGGGTGCAGCCGGGGTCCCGCGATCAGCATCAGCGCGCCGAGCGACGACTGGTGCATCGTGGGCAGCAGGATGCCGAGCGCGATGATCCAGAGCAGCGCCTTGTCCACGACGGGACGCCACTTGATCGCGAAGCGCCTGAGCGCTGGCACCTTGCTCTGCTCCGCTTTCTCGAGGAACGCCGGCGACAGCTCGAGCCAGAGCACGAAGGTATAGGCCATGATGCAGAGCGCGACTTCGAGCAGGACCGAATCGAGGTTCCAGTGCCAGAAGAAGAGGGGCACATGCCAGATGTTCCACCAGCGGCCGACGTCGAGGCCGACGCCGGCGCCGGCCAGCGTGTAGCCGAGGGCGCTCGTCAGCACGGCCGGGCGGACGAGCGGATGGTACTTGCCCTGGTTCAGGATGTAGACGAGCAGTGCCACCGCGTAACCGCCGCAGGCGAGTGCCGTGCCGGTGACGACGTCGAAGGCAATCCACAATCCCCACGGATAGCCGTCGTTCATCGCTGTGACTGTGCCGAGCCCGGTCGCCAGGCGATACAGGATGAGCACCGCCGCAATAGCAAAGAGGGTCAACAGGAACTTGAACGGTTTGGTCAGGATCGGCCCGCCGACCGGCTGCGCCTGCGCGTGCGCGTTCATGCCGACTCCCCCTTCTTGCGATTGCGGAGCATCACCGCGCCGAGCAACCCATAGAGGCCGACCGGCGCCAGGAAGCCCTTGTAGATGCTGTGCTGGATGGTGCGTTGCAGGGTCGGAGTCGATTCCTCGGTGAGCGCCGGCAGTCCAAGGTTCTCGAACGCCACGTGCGAAATGTAGAGGCACTGGGTGCCGCCGCCGTCGTGCTCGCCGTAGATCTTCTGCACGTAGATGTCCGGCTGTTCGGCGAGGCGCCGGTGGGCCTCACGCAGCAGATCCTCGCGCTGGCCGAAGATGACCGCGTGGCGCGGACAGACCTCGCTACAGGCCGGCTGTTTGCCCTCGGCGAGGCGGTGGTTGCACAGCTCGCACTTGACCATCCTGGGAGTCGCTTTCGCCCATTCGAACTTGGGCACGTTGTAGGGGCAGGCGACTTCACAATAGCGGCAACCGATACACAGGTCGACGTCGTAGGTGACGATGCCGAACTCGCGCTTCTTGAACGCCCCCAACATGCAGGCACTGGCGCAGGCGGGATCGATACAGTGCATGCACTGCGCCTTCATGAACGACGTCTTGCCGCCATCGTCGTAGAGCTTGATCACGGTCTTGGCGTGCGCGCTCAGATCGACCGGCGCGTGATAGAGGCCGCCGCCCCACGCGGCGTCGGGCTCGAGCCCGTTGGCTTCGCGGCAGGCGGATACGCAGGCCTTGCAGCCGATGCACTTGGTCGTGTCGTAGAGCAGACCGACTGCGTCGGCCGGCGCGACCATCGGCGTCGATGCCTTGACCGGCTTCGCCACCGCGACCGCCGCGCCTGCCAGCGCCACTTTCAAAGCGTTCCGTCGGGATATGGTCATGGCTAGACCTTCGCTTCCGGCTTCGGACTGTCCCCGTCCGCCTTGTCCGCATCGTCGATGCGGCGCGACGCGACGTAGCCGGCACCCAGCACCGCGCCGCCGATGATGCCGGCGACGGCCGTGGCGGCCGGGCTGATGCGCCCCTGGTCCGCGTGGATCGGCGCATAGGTGTCGGGCGGGGTCGGCCTGCCGATCGGTACCGTTTCGTGCATCGGAATGCGGAAAGCGACCGCCTGTTCAGTGCAGCCGACGCAGGGATGGCCGATGCCGATCGGCCAGCAGTCTACGACCTCGCCGAACGACAGCGTCGAGCAGTTGGCGTGGGTCATCGGCCCCTTGCAGCCAAGCTTGTAGAGGCAATAGCCCTGGCGATGATTCTCGTCGCCGAACTTTTCGGCGAAGCGGCCGGCGTCGAAGTGGGCGCGGCGCGGGCAGTGTTCGTGGATGGTGCGGCCGTAGGCGAAGGTGGGCCGCCCGAGGTCGTCGAGCTTCGGCAGCGTGCCGAGCGTGGCGTACTGCAGGGCGACTCCGAGGAAATTGTAGGGATTCGACGGGCAGCCAGGCAGCGTCACCACCGGTTTGCCCTTCAGGATCATCGGCACGCCGGTCGCGCCGGTCGGATTCGGATCAGCTGACGGGATGCCGCCCCACGAGGCGCACGAGCCGATCGCGATCACCGCTCCTGCCTTGCCGCCGACGTCGTTCAAGATGTCGATTGCGGTGCGTCCGCCCACCTGGCAGTAGATGCCGCCGTCCTTGGTGGGAATGGCGCCTTCGACCACGCAGATGTACTTGCCGGCGTTCTTCTTGATTGTGTCCTGCAGCGCCGCTTCGGCCTGGTGCCCGGACGCGGCAAAGAGCGTCTCGTGGTAGTCGAGCGAGATGAGGTCGAGAATGACCTCGGCGATGCCCGGATGCGAGGTGCGGAGCAGGGACTCCGTGCAGCCGGTGCACTCCTGGAAGTGAAGCCAGACGACCGAGGGCTTCAGCCCCTTCGCCGCCGCCTCCACGATCTGCGACACGGTGGTCGCGGACATTCCGACGGCCGCGCCGGCCATCGTGCAGATCCGAACGAAATCGCGGCGGGAGATCATGTGCACACGCTCCTTGTGCGGTTGTCATTCGCCCGAGCAACGGCAATGCCGCGCCGGGAATCGGCTGGATGTGCAGGAGTTATGTCAAGGCGCGCCGCGTCCGCGGCTGGAGGCTGCCGGAAAGCCGTCGAACCGCTGGCCAGAGAGCCGGTATTTCGTCTGGGCGGTGCCGGGGAACCGGCAACGCCGGCGCGCAGGAGGAAATCCCGCGGCAAAACCCTTCAGCACACCGGTTGCTACGTTGATGCTGGGGAGAGATCCATGTCACAAATCCGCTCAATGACTGTTGACGGGAACGAGGCGGCGGCCCGCGTCGCGTACCGCCTGTCCGACGTGATCGCGATTTATCCAATTACCCCGTCTTCGACGATGGGTGAACTGGCGGACGCATGGATGGCGGAGGGCAAGCCGAACCTCTGGGGCGCGGTGCCGTCCGTGGTCGAGATGCAGAGCGAAGGGGGAGCTGCGGGCGCGCTGCACGGCGCGCTGCAGACCGGCGCCCTGGCGACCAGCTTCACGGCCAGCCAGGGCCTTCTCCTGATGATCCCGAACATGTTCAAGATCGCCGGCGAGCTGCTGCCGTGCGTGCTGCATGTCACGGCGCGGGCGGTCGCGTCGCACGCCCTGTCGATCTTCGGCGATCACAGCGACGTGATGGCAACGCGCTCAACGGGGTGGACGATGCTCGCCTCGAACACGCCACAAGAGGCGCACGACCTGGCGGCGGTCGCGCACGCCGCAGCGTTGACGTCGCGGATCCCGGTCCTGCACTTCTTCGACGGCTTCCGCACCTCGCACGAGATCGCCAAGATCGAAACGCTCAGCGATGACGATCTCGCGGCGATGATCGACCCGGCCGCCATCTCCGCACATCGGGCACGGAGCCTGTCACCCGATCACCCCGTGCTGCGCGGCTCGGCGCAGAACCCCGACGTCTTCTTCCAGTCGCGGGAGGCCTGCAACCCGTTCTACCTGAACTGTCCGGGGCAGGTCCAGGCGGCGATGGATCGCTTCGCCCGCCTCACCGGTCGCCACTACCACCTGTTCGACTACGAAGGCGCACCCGATGCCGAGCGCGTCATCGTGGTCATGGGGTCCGCGGCCGAGACCGTGTCCGAGGCGGTGGACACACTGAACGCCAGAGGAGAACGGGTCGGCCTGCTCAAGGTGCGGCTGTTCAGGCCGTTCAGCGCCCACCACTTCGTGCACGCGCTACCGCCCACGGTCCGTCATCTCGCGATCCTGGACCGGACGAAGGAACCAGGCGCCGTCGGCGAGCCGCTCTATCTCGAGGTCATCGCCGCGCTCAATGAAACTATCACGGACAACGCCACGCCCTTCCGCTTCCTCCCGCGCGTCATCGGCGGCCGCTTCGGGCTCGGCTCGAAGGAGTTCACGCCGGCGATGGCGCGGGCGGTGTTCGCCGAGCTCGACGAGCCGTCGCCGCGCACGCACTTCACCGTCGGCATCGAAGACGACGTCAGCTTCGCCAGCTTGCGGACCGACGCGGCCTCCACCCCCGCGCCCGACGACGTGGTCAGCGCCGTGTTCTACGGTCTCGGCTCCGACGGCACCGTCGGCGCGAACAAGAACTCGATCAAGATCATCGGCGACGAGACCGATCTCCTGGCGCAGGGCTATTTCGTCTACGACTCGAAGAAGTCCGGCTCGATGACCGTCTCGCACCTGCGCTTCGGGCCGCGCCCGATCCGATCGACGTATCTGATTGACGCGGCGCGCTTCGTCGCCTGCCACCAATGGGGCCTCCTGTCGCGCGTGGACGTCCTGGCGCACGCGGCGGCGGGCGCGACGGTACTCCTCAACAGTCCGTTCGCGCCCGAGGCGGTCTGGGACGAACTGCCCGCGTCCGCGCAGCGGCAGATCCTCGACAAGCGACTGCGGGTGTTCGCGATCGACGCCGGCGCGGTCGCCGACGCCGCCGGGACCGGCAAGCGGGTCAACACGGTGCTGCAGGCGTGCTTCTTTGCGCTCTCGGGAGTACTGCCAAAGGACGCCGCCGTCGCCGCGATGAAGCGGGCCGCGAGGAAATCGTACGGCGCCAAGGGGGAGGCGGTCGTTGCCGCCGACGAACGCGCGATTGACGCCGGCATCGACGCCGTGCGCGAAATCCCGATCGGCGGGAGCGTCCGCCCGGTCGGCGAGGCCGAGGCGACGCCGGCCGCGCTGCCCGACTTCGTGCGCAACGTAACCATCCCGATGATCCAGGGGCGCGGCAACGAGCTACCGGTGTCGGCGATGCCGCCCGACGGCACATTTCCGGTGGGCACGGCGAAATTCGAGAAACGTAACGTTGCCGACGAAATCCCGGTCTGGAACCCGGTCCTGTGCATCCAATGCAACAAGTGCACGTTCGTCTGCCCGCACGCGGCGCTGCGCGTCAAGGCGATCGACCCGGCCATGCTGGTCGACATGCCCGCCACGTTCAAGTCGGTCGACTATCGGGGCCACGAATTCGAGGGCTGGAAGTATTCGATCCAGGTCGCACCGGAAGACTGCACCGGCTGCGATCTGTGCGTGGAGGTCTGCCCGGCGAAGGACAAGGCGACGGGGATCAAGGCGCTGGCGCTCGCCGCCCAGCCGCCGCTGCGTGAGCAGGAGCGCGAGAACTTCGCGTTCTTCCTGTCGCTGCCCGACGCCGATCGCACGACCGTCAAGATGGGCACGGTCAAGGGATCGCAGTTCCTCCGCCCGCTCTTCGAGTTCTCGGGGGCGTGCGCGGGCTGCGGCGAAACACCGTATCTCAAGCTCGCCACGCAACTGTTCGGCGATCGCATGGTCGTGGCCAACGCGACCGGCTGCTCGTCCATCTTCGGCGGCAACCTGCCAACGACGCCCTGGACGTGCGACAGCGACGGCCGCGGCCCGGCGTGGGCCAACTCGCTGTTCGAGGACAACGCCGAGTTCGGCTACGGCATGCGCGTCACGCTGGATCAGCACACGGCGCGGGCGCGCGCGCTCGTCCGCGAGATGGCGCCGCTCATCTCCGACAGTCTCGCCACGGCTATCCTCGACGCCGATCAGCGCGACGAGGCCGGCATTCACGAGCAGCGCAAACGGGTGCAGCGGCTGAAGGAGTCCCTTGCCGGTCAAGACGGGCACGGACGCGAGCTCGCCGAGATTGCCGACTACCTGGTCAAGAAGTCCGTCTGGATCGTCGGCGGTGACGGCTGGGCCTATGACATCGGCTACGGCGGGCTCGACCACGTCCTCGCCTCTGATCGTGACGTCAACATCCTCGTGCTGGACACCGAGGTCTATTCGAACACGGGCGGCCAGGCGTCCAAATCGACGCCGCGCGGCGCGGTGGCGCGCTTCGCCGCCTCAGGCAAGCGCACCGGGAAGAAGGATCTGGCGCTCCTGGCGATGACCTACGGGCACGTCTACGTCGCGCACGTGGCCTGGGGTGCCAACGACACCCAGACGGTGCGCGCGTTCCTCGAGGCGGAGTCGTACGCCGGGCCGTCGCTGATCATCGGCTACGCGCACTGCATCGCGCACGGCATCGACGTGAAGAACGGGATCAGACAGCAGGGCAACGCCGTGGCCAGCGGGCACTGGCCGCTCTTCCGCTTCGATCCACGGCTCGCCTCTGCCGAGCACGCCTTCCCACTGACGCTCGACTCGAAGGCGCCGAAGATCTCGTTTGTCGATTACGCCTATGAAGAAACGCGCTACCGCGTGCTGAAGCAGCTCGATCCCGCCGCCGCGCAGGCGCTGGCCGGCGAAGCCCAGCACGACATCGACGCCCGGTGGGCGCTCTACGAATCGCTGGCGAAACGGTGAGGTAGTTGCCATGACCGTTCAACTATTCATCATCCTGGTCATCCTGGCGGTCCTGGCGGCCTACGTTGTGATCGCGGCGCGCACCTGGTGGCAGGTGCGCGGCGCGCGCATCGTCGTCTGCCCGGAGACGCAGAGGCCGGTCGCGGTCACGGTCGACGTCGGCCACGCGATGGCGACCGCGTTAGGTGACAAGACGGACATGCGCCTGACCTCGTGCTCGCGCTGGCCGGAGCGGCAGGACTGCGACCAGCCCTGTGTGCATCAGATCGAGACGGCGCCGTCGGAGACCACACCCAAGACGATCGCAACGCACTTCTTCACTGACGCGCGTTGCGCCATCTGCAGGCGCCCGATCGAAGCGCCCAATGCGATGAGGCTGCAGCCCGGCTTCATGAATCCGGCGACGCGGCGCGTGCAGAGGTGGAACGAGGTGCGGCCGCAGGATCTCGCCGACGCGATCGCGACACACCGGCCGCTCTGTTCGAATTGCACGCTGGCGGAGGCCTTTCGCCAGCGGTTCCCCGACCGGGTCACCGACAGGCATTAATATCCCGAGGGGCGTCGCCCCTCGGACTCCCCCACAGCCTCACTCGCTCGCCGCTTCGTCGGCTCGCTCCGTTCGTCTGGCTCGCGGCGCCAGACACGCTCGTCGTCACACAGGTGGGTCGAGGTGCAACTCCAGGCCCTCATCCAATCTACTGCGCCGCGTGCGCCTCCCTGGAGGTGGTCAGCTCACCGAGGACAATCGGCACGGCAACCTTCAGCATCAGCGTGAACACCAGGAAACCGACCGCAAACACGCCCGCGGCGACGCGGACCTCGGTGATACTGGGGTAGTACTCGTAGATTTCCCCCAGCGTGTCGGGAGTGAGGCCGGGAATGATGAGGCCCATGCCCTTCTCGATGTAACAGCCGGCGTAGGTCGCGAAACAGCCGATGTTGAGCCAGACCCAGTTCATGCGGGTCTTCGGATTGATGAACAGCACCAGCGCGAGGAGGTTGAGCGACACTGCCGACCAGGCAAACGGCACCAGCGTGCGATGGCCGTCGATGCCCTGGAACCAGTAGCGCGTGTAGAGCAGGTGCTCGGTATTCGAGTAGTACTCCTTGAACGCTTCGGCGCCGTGCAGGAACAGGTTGATGAACATGGCGTAGGCCATCAGCTCGGCAATCTTCCAGATCGCCTCGTCACGGATGCGGAACGAGGTCACCCGCCGCAGCAGCTGTAGCACGATGAGCAGGATGGCTGGGCCGGAGCAGAACGCCGAGGCGAGGAATTGCGGCGCCAGGATCGACGAGTTCCAATAGGGCCGGGCCGCCAGGCCGTTGTAGAGAAACGCCGTGACGGTGTGAATGCCGACCGCCATCGGAATCGACAACAGCACGAGCGGCACCACGAGCTTCTTCGCGTAGTGCCGTCCGGTGAACGCTCGATAGAGAATGTGCGTAACGACGATGAAGTTCACGGCAAAGTATGCGTTGAGGACGACCATGTCCCAGGCCAGGAGCGATCGCGGGAAATTGATGTAGCCGATGAGCGGGATCATGTGCCACAGGTGATCGGGGCGCCCGACGTCGGCGATCACGAACAGCAGGCACATGATGATGGCGCTCACCGCCAGCAGCTCTCCGAAGATCACGATTTCGCGGATCGGCTCCCAGTCGTAGACGTAGGCCGGAATGACGAGCACCACCGCCGCGGCGGCGACGCCGACAAGGAACGTAAAGTTGCCGATATAGAAGCCCCAGCTGACCTGGTCGCGCATCGCGGTCACGGCGAGGCCGACGGTAATCTGCCCCGTGTAGGCCGCGATCCCCGAGACGATCAATGCGAGAAGCAGTCCGACCCACACCCAGTAGACCCGCCCGCCCTGCAGCACGATGGACACGCTCCCCGAGACGAAGCGCATGAACAGCCTGACGCCAGACATGGAGACCTCACGTTCCATAGAAGTAGAAGAACTTCGGCATGGTGTTCAGCTCTGCCTTCAAGAGCAGCACGCGCTTGTTCTCGAGGATGTAGCGGATTTCGCTGTCGGGATCGAGCATGTTGCCGAACTTGCGCGCGCCGGTCGGGCACGCCTCGACGCAGGCTGGATAGCGCCCGGCCCTGGTGCGCTGGATGCACCACGTGCACTTCTCCACCACGCCGCGCGGCCGCGGCCGGTTGCCGAGATAGTGCATCGACGGATTCACCTGCTCGGCTGGGATGGTCGGCGCCTTCCAGTTGAAATGGCGGGCGCCGTACGGACACGCCGCCATGCAGCAGCGGCAGCCGATGCACCAGTCGTAGTCGATGACGACGATGCCGTCCTTCTCGGTCCAGGTCGCGCCGGTCGGGCACACCTTCGTGCAGGGCGGGTTACGGCAGTGCTGGCAGGCGGTCGGCACGTAGAAGCGCCCCGGCTCGGGCACTTCCGCCGGCGAGTAATACGGATTGGCGTCGGAAAAATCGATGCCCTTGTCCTTGTTCATCGAGAGCACGCGGATCCACTGCACCTGCGGCTCGCGCGACTGGTTGTTTTCCGCCACGCAGGCCTCGACGCAGGCGCGGTTGCCGTTGCACCGGGAGAGGTCGAGGGCGTAGGCGAACAGCACTCCCGGCATCGGGCCGGCGTCGGACACATGAATGTCCTTGCCGTACTTCACCGAGTAGTCGCGCTGCCAATCGCCGATCGCCTTGCGGAGGCGGTCTCGCGGAATCTCGTGCAGCCGGCGCGGGCCGCACGCGGTCAAGAGGAAGCCGGCCGCCGCGGCGGCGGCCACCGACGTGAACTCCCGCCGTGACATCGCCGAGTGCTCGCGCGTGTGATCTGAGGCCATGAGTCGTCTCTCTCGCTAGCGTGGGCGCTGCGGCGGACGCGGTGCCGCGTGCGGGGCCATCGGCTTGAATCGCGGCTGGTGCGGGTTGTGGCAGTGCACGCACAGCAGGTACCGCTTCGCGCCATTCCATTCGCCGACGCGGCGGCCGTGCACACCGGCACGCCAGTCGCGGTACTTCTCTCCGTGGCACTGGCCGCACAGACGATAGGACTCGTCGAACGGCACCGCCTCGCCGCTCGCCAGGTGCAGCTGATCGCGGTGGTCGGCGTCGTGGCAGTCGAGGCACCAGCGGTGCTCGGCGTCGTGCTTCAGCTCGATGTCGGTGTGCATGTCGGCGAGCACACGCCGGGTGCGGTTGGGCGGCATGCCCTCGTTGTGGCAGGTGGTGCACGGGAAGATGCCGTCGGAAAACGGCGGCGGCGGCACCTCGACGTGCAGCTCCGACAGCTTCGGGTCCGCCGGCGTGGCGGCGCGCCGCGCGGCTGGCGGCTGGCCCGCCGGCAGCGCCGCCTGTTCGCGGCTGTGCACGACGGCGGTCAGCAGAAAGGCCGCGACGATCGCGCCCGGCAGGAGGATCGGCCGCCTACGCATGAGCGTTGCTCACCACGATCCGCGCCGCGATCGCCAACGTCATGCCGCGCAGCTGTGCCGTCATGCCTGCGCCTGCGGCTCGACCGGGGTGCCGTGCTCCCACGGCGGCAGCACTCGCAGCAGCACCGCGAGAATCCCGAACGGCAGGATCATCAGCAGGATCGCCGGCAGCAGCCCCTCACGCGTCGCGAACGCCAGCTTGTAGGTGGTGTAGCCGAGGAAGCTCTTCGAAAAGAGCTGTCCGCCGATCACGACGTTCCAGCGCATAGCGAAGATACCGATCAGCGTCAACGCGCCGGCGGTCAGATACATACGGATGCGCAGGCGCGGCGCCAGGCGCACGACCTGGTTGATCGCCAGCAGGACGATCGGCACGCCGGTCCCGACGATCAGCTGCAGCACGATCTGCGACTGGAACAGCTTGGTGTGGACCATGAAGTCGAGCGCGCGGAACGACTCGTCGGCCTCGTAGATGCGGTGGATCAGGTCCAGCATCTCGAGCGCGAAGTCGACCAGGAACGCGTAGAACAGGTAGCGCGCCACCGTGTCGAGGCAGATCATGTCGATCGCGGCGCCGCGCCACCAGCTCAGGACCACGTAGAGCATCATGACCATGGCGATGCCGGAGACGATCGCCGAGAACAGGAAGACGATCGGCATCATCGGCGTCGACCACCAGGGGTTGGCCTTGATCGAGCCAAAGATGAAGCCGACGTAACCGTGCAGCATGAACGCCGAGGGAATGCCGATGATGGTGACGATGCGCCCGACCTTGTCGTCGATGCGCAGCGATTCCGGACTAATGTTGTTCGAACCCAAGGTGAGCACACGGTAGAGCAGCCGTTTCACGCCGGCGCTGGCGCGCGCCGCGAGGACGAGTTCCTTGCGGTAGTCGAGCCAGATCTCGACGACGAGCACGACCATCAGATACCAGAGGTAGACGAAGCCGAACATCGCCATCGCCGAGGTCGTGTGCGGCGTCAGATACATCTCGTAGGATCGCTCGGGATGCCCCAGATGCATCTGCAGCGGCAGCGGCGCCACCAGCAGGAACGCGAGCGCGGTGAGCAGCGCCAGGCGGTAGGTCGGCCGCACGGCCTGCACGTTGAACACCCGCTCGAGCGACGCGAGAATGAACGCGCCGGCGACCAGACCGGTGATGTACGGATAGAGAACGATCAGGATGCTCCACTGGAGCTCGATCTCGTTCGGATACATGAATCCCTGCACGCCTGGCATGGTTACCTCACCGATCCATCAAGACCGCTGTAATAGACCTTCGCGCCGCGTCGCCATCTGCGGCTTCAGCACCTGAATCTGGTGTGTGCGCAGGAACTCGTGCGCCGGGTCGTTCGGATTCTTGAGATCCGCGATCTGCCGCGCACCCGTCGGGCACGTCTCGCAGCACGCCGGCTTGAGGCCTTTGGTGATGCGGTGGTAGCAGAGCGTGCACTTGTCGGCGGTGTTGGTGCGCGGATCGAGATAGCGACATCCGTACGGGCACGCCTGGATGCAGTAGCGGCAGCCGAGGCAGTACTCCTTGTCGATGAGCACCACGCCGTCGTTGGTGCGGAAGGTCGCGCCGACCGGACAGACCTGGGTGCACGGCGAGTCCACGCAGTGATTGCACATCTTCGGCACGAAGAAGGTCTTCCCCGTGGTCTTGCCGTCCGGATAGATCTCCGGGAAGCCGTTGATGCCACCGTCGGGCGAGTCGACCGTCGGATGATCCATGTCGAGCGGATCGACGTGATAGCGCTCGACCCAGGTGCGGAAATAGAACGGCTCGTCGACGACGTTGTTCTCGAGCTTGCAGGCGCGGACGCAATGGCCGCTGCCGACGCACTTCTCGATGTCGATGATCATCGCCCACCAGTGGTCCGCCGTGTTGTAGCTGGGCGCCGCTTCCGGTGTCCCCGCGAGCACGTGCTCGAAGGCGCCGAGCGCGACGCCGGTCATCACGAACATCTTGCTGCCGAGGATCAGGAAGTCGCGCCGGTTCGGGTCCATGCTGGTTCTCAGGAAAGTTTGGGATTGTGCGGTTTGTGGCAGGTGAGGCAGCTTTCGTCGCCAGCGTGCTCCTTGACGTCGACGGTCGGATAGCGCTTCGACTTGCCCGTGTTGGCGGCGTGGCAGTGGATGCAGAGCGGCCGCGCCTCGGGCAACTTCGGCGTCATCTCTCCGGGATTGGCGGCGTGCTTCGCGAGCGGCCCGTGGCACGACTCGCAGGCAATCCCCTTATGCCGCGCCTGCGCGCGCAGATCGACGACGTCGACGTGACACTCGGCGCAGGCTTTCTGGCCGGCGTAGCCGAGCGGCTTGGCGCGCACGTCATCGATCGCCCCGGCGCGATAGTGTCCGAACTTGCCGAAGCCGGCAGGCACCAACTCGGCGCGGGCGACGGTGAAGACAAGAAGGCCCGCGATGAACAGTCCCGCCAGGCGAACGAGATGCTCGATGTCCTTGAACCGCTTCATGCGGTGTACTCCTACGTCTGGTCCGCCGTCACGTCGGCGGAGGCAAGTGGACCTCGTCGGTGCAACCGACGGGCCGCCGGCAAAGCGTGCGGAAATCTGGCGCTTGTGACAACAGTCCAGCACCGCCGCCGGGTTTCCGGCGGTGCATGACGTTCGCGGCAGGCATCATGAAGCGACGTGCGGGCGTGGAGCGATCGGCGAGCTACACGCAACACAGGCGGCGAACGGTAACCCGCGACTCGAGGTGGACCGATGCGTTGAGCGAGCGCGACACGAGGCAGCGTTGCTCGGCCTTCTCCAACACTCTGGTCGCCAGTTCGACGCTCGTCTCAGGGGGAACGGTCAGGCTCGCGTGCAGGTGCACGTCGGTGAACCGGACCGCGTCGCCGACGCGGTCGAGCGTGCCGGTCGCGTCGCATTCGAACGAGCTCCACAGCAGCTTCGAATTGCGCGCGATGCCGCGGAAGGTCAGCGCGAAGCAGTCGGCCACTGCCGCCACCAGCAGCGTTTCCGGCGACCAGCGGTCGTCCGGCCCGTCGAACTCGGGGGGCGTGGCAGTGAGCAGTGCCGGAATACCGTCGGCGCCCAGGTGCACGTCGCCGTTCGGGCTTGCGCACGCCGTCACGGCGTAATGATGCGGAAGTGGCTGCATGTCGTCCTCACAATGCAATTGATGTATTGACGTAAGGAAGGAATGCAGAACGCGTTCCCGCCGTCAGGGCCCTCGACCGGGCCATCGCGCACGACACCATGTTCCATCAATTCATGCTCTACACGCCGATGCCGGGTACGCCGCTCCACCGCCAGATCACGGCGGAAGGACGGATGCGCGACGACGTCGATCTTGCCGACATACACGGGCAGTTCGGGTTCAACTTCCACCATCCTGCCATTTCGCGGGCGCAGTCCAAGGAGATCCTCGACGCGGCGTTCCGGGCCGACTACGAGCGCAATGGACCCAGTCTGTGTCGCTTGATGCGCACGATGTTCGAGCGATACCGCCGCTACGGGAACGACGCGGACCGGCGCGTGCGGGCGCGGGTCGCGCGAGGCGCGGCGCAGCTGGGCGCCACGTCGCGGATCGTGGCCACGCTCGGGGGGCCTGTGCTCTACTGGTCGGCGACCCGCGAGGCGCGCCGGCCCCGCGGCAGTACTCTCGAGCCGCGCACCTTCGTCGAGCGTCCGGCGTAACAGGGGGACGACCGGATTCTTTCGCAAGAGATGACGGTCGTCCCTCTTACCGAGGGTGCGCGAACTCGGCTGCACGCGGCACCAGTTCGAAGTACACCGCGTCGGGCAACACGGTGTGCCAGTGCCCGGCCACGCGCGCGTAGCCGACGACGCCGAGGAACACGATCAAGATGGCGGCCGCGAGCGACCAGGGGAGAACGGTTGCCCGCCGACGCGCTAACCCGATGGTGAGATCGAGCGCCCCCTCCGCCGGGCAGACGGCCACGCACGACATGCAGGCGGTACACTCCGCCGATCGAACCGACGCCAGCACGTCAACCGGCAGGCCAGCCGGGCACGCCTTCGCGCACTTCGCGCAGTCGATGCAGGCCTCGGCATTGCGCACGATCCTCGTCGGGCTGACCAGCGAGACAAGGCCCATCAGCGCGCCGTACGGACACAGATAACGGCACCACGTATTCTTGACGACAAGCGACAGCGCGGCGAGGACGACGAGGAAGATGGCGGTGCCTTCTCCCATGTGGCGGAAGAAGTTGAGCATCTTGACGTCGGCGACGAGGCCGTAGTCGCTGCCGAGGAAAGCGCGGATCTGCGGCACCGGCATCGCGATGACCACGTAGAGGAAGAGCCCGAGCAGGATGTATTTCAAGCCGCGTAGCGGTAGGTCCAGCCAGCGTGGCGGCGTCAGCGCGCGCTTGAAGAGCGTGCAGCCCGTCTGCCACAGCCACTCGGAGATGGCGCCGACCGGGCACATCCAGCTGCAGAACGCCTTGCGATACATGAACGAGATCGACCCGAACGCGATCAACATGAACATGCCGGCCGCGTGCGTCTCGGGAACGGATCGCGTGAGGACGAGCGTCTTGAGGTTCATCAGCGACGCGATCGGCAGCCACGCTTCCACCCCGTCGGGCCGCTCCACGCGCAACATCGTCCCGCCACTTTCGAAGTAGCGGACCCACATCACGAACTGGACGCCGACCCAGAGTGCGATGGCCGCAAACAACAGTTGCACACCGAAACGGACCTGCTGCGAGACGTCGCCTCGCCGACGCGTAAAGCTCTTCCTGGTGCGGACTGTCACCGGAGCAGGAGCGACCGTCAAGGAGGGGGTGGAACTATAGAAGATGATCGGTTGAGGACCCATATGAAACCACCCGGATCATGAGCCGCTGGAACAAAGACGGCGTCGTCAGGACCGAGAAGGACGGCTTCGTCGTGGTGGACCGAGCGGACCTGGAACGGATCGCGGCGGAGTAGTTATCCGGCCTTCTCGATGTGAATCAAATAGGCCTCGACCATCAGCAGGTTCTTCTCCCCCGATTGCCGGATGACCGTGAGCAGCCGGTCCATCTTCACCACTTCCTCGAGCTGCTCGTCGATGAACCATTGCAGGAAGCTCTGTCCCAGGTAGTCGTTGTCCTTCACCGCCTGCTCCATCAGCGCGGTGATCTGCTGCGTGACCTCCTGTTCCCACTTCAGCGCCGCGGCCACGGCCGCCTCGGCGGAAGCAAACGTGGGCGACGGTGCAGGGATTGCCGGAATACGCAGCTCGCCCTTGGTGTCAAGCAGGTATTTCACGAACTTCATCGCGTGTTCGCGCTCTTCCTCCGCCTGCTTGAAAAAAAGCTTGGCCAGAAGCGTGAGGTGACTGCGCTGAAAGTGCGCCGCGATGCTGACGTACTGCATGCTGGCGCCGAACTCGTGGCCGATCTGCGCGTTGAGGGCTTGGGCGAGCGCTGGACTGATCATATAGGCCTATTGTAACGGGACGTACTGATCGCAACAGGTGGCGCACATGCGCTGGATCACGCTGAAACCGGTCAATTCGATGTCCGCGGCGACATAGCCGTCGCGCATCGGCTCTTCTTTCAGCAAGTCGGTGGTCAGGTACTTCTTGTTCGAGTCGGGAAACACCGTCGCCACGACCGCGTCTTCGCCCATGCGGTTCTGGGTGATGATCGCCGCGGCCAGGTTGGCCCCCGACGAAATGCCCACGCCGAGGCCGATCTGCGACGCCAGGGCCTGGGCCAGGAGGATTGCGTCACCATCGTGGACGGCAACGATGGCGTCGAGCTCGACGAGATGCACAACCGGCGGAATGAACTCGTCGGAGATGCCCTGGATGCGGTGGCGACCGCACTTATAGCCGGTCGTCAGGGTCGGCGACTCTGCTGGTTCGACGGGATGAACGCGGATACGACGGTCGGAGCGCTTCAGCGCGCGGCCGACGCCCATCACCGTTCCGCCCGTGCCGACGCCGGCGACGAACGCATCAGGTTGCAACCCAATCGACTCGAGCTGCTGGAGAATCTCCGGCCCGGTCGTCGCCTCGTGCGCAATCGGGTTGGCCTCATTGGAAAACTGCGACGGCAGGAACACGTGCGGGTCGTCGGCGGCCAGCGCCTCGGCGCGATCGATGCAGCCGAGAAACCCGCCGTCCTCGCGGCTGACGACGTCGACGCGCGCCCCGAAGGTGGCGATGAGATCCCGACGCTCGCGGCTCATCCAGTCGGGCATGAAGATGCGCACCTTGTATCCGAGGGCGCGCCCGATCGCGGCAAACGCGATCCCGGTATTGCCGCTGGTGGCCTCGACGATGGTGTCGCCGGGCTCGATGCGCCCGTCACGCGCCGCCTCCTCGAGGATAAACAGCGCCATCCGGTCCTTGATGCTGCCGGTCAGGTTCATGTGCTCCGCCTTGGCGTAGACGGTGCCCGGCCGCTCACGCCAGCGGTAGTCGATCGCTATCAGCGGTGTGTTGCCAATCAACCGCCGAATCCCGGAGCCCCTCGGTACGTCCATGACCTACTCCGCCGCGGCGACGACCTGCGGCCAGCGCAGAAACGGGGCGGCGCCGGCTTTGAACCCTTCTGCCTCGGCGCGGGAGCCGAACGCGTAGTAATCCGGCTCGGCCGACTTGCCGTCGGCCGCCGTGATCTCGGCCGGCACGAACCAGGCGCTGTCCGCTGGAATCATCTTCCCCCTGCGGTAGTCGGTGACGAAGATCGCGTTGAACTGCGTACCGTTGTTCGCCTTGACGTATTTCGCCAGGCAGCCGGCGGTCCGGAACGGGAACGGCGCGTTCATGCTGTCGACGATCTGTCCCGCCAGGCGCAGGTCCAGGATCGGACGGCGGCAGCGCAGGCACCGATCGCCGGCTTCGATGCGGGCGGGTTGAATCGAGGCACAGGCCAGCGTCGTGAGCCCGATGATCACTGCATACAACGTTTTCATGACAGCCTCCTAAAGCCGGGCCCAACTGGTCCGGCCTGGTCCAGTTCCACCAGAATCGAGCCGGCGACGCCGCGCTCGACCGCCAGCTCCGTCTGGTCACACTCGAAAACGATGCCGGGAAACGTCTGCAACACGCGCACGGCGGCACCGCGGGTCACGCCCAGCGCCGCCAGGCGCTCGGTGCGGCCGGTCAGGTCGCGCGTCACCCGAGCGACACGACCGCGGGTGCCGGGGGGCAGGCTCGACAGCGGATGCGGATCAGAAGGCAACATGAAGCGCTCCCAGGGCGCCGTTGAGCAGGGCGCCAGTACCGACGGCAATCAAGGTGACGAACGCGAGGATCGCCAGGCCGATGCGCAACCCGCGCTCCTTGACGATCATCAGGAAGTTGGCGACGCACGGCACGAACAAGGTCATGACCGTCAGCGCGACGACGGCCTGGACGTGGCTGAGCGATCCGTTGCGCGCCATCAGGAAGAGCCCGGCCGCGCCGTAGTCGCGGCGGAGGAAGCCCATCACGAACACTTCGGAGGCTTTGGGCGGCAATCCGAGCAGGCCGGTGACGATGGGCCGGGCGGCCAACGACAGCGCGGCCAGGGCGCCGACGCGATCGAGCACGAACAACAGCGCCGTGCCGATCAGGAAGAGCGGGACCGCCTCGCCGAGATACCAGCGCACGCGCAGGACGGTCTTGGTCATGAGGTTGCGGACGCGCGGCAAACGCAGCGGCGGCAGCTCCATCACGAAGTCGGATCGATCGCCGGTGAGCACCTGCGCGGCGAGGAAGCCGACCAGCACCATCTGGAACAGGACGACGGCAAAGAGCGTCGCCAGGGCGGTGAACGAGATGCCGCCGAGGATGCCCATGATCGTGGCCAGCTGCGCCGAGCACGGCACGCCGAGCGCGAGCAGCAGGATCGCGATCAGCCGCTCCTTCGGTGTCGCCAGGATCCGCGTGGTCATCGTCGCCATGGTGTCGCAGCCGAGACCGAGCACCATTGGCAACACGGCCTTGCCGTTGAGGCCCATCATGCGAAAGAGGCGGTCGCTGAAGATGGCCAGTCGCGGGATGTAGCCGCTGTCTTCGAGAAAACCGAAGACGAGGAAGAAGGTGGCCACGACCGGGAGGACGATGGCGATGGCGTAGGTCATGCCCATCGTGATCAGGCCGTACTGGCCGACCAGGAAGTCGCGCGCGGCGGCGACGGGAATGTGCGCGGCGGCGGCGGTCGCCCACGGGTTGATGTAGGTGCCGAACAGCCCCTTCTCGAGCAGGTTGACGAGTACCTGCGCGCCGAAGACGCCGACGACGAGATAGGTGACGTAGAGAACGACCAGCAGGATGGGAATGCCGGTGAGCGGCTGGCGCACGGCGCGCCCGAGCCATTCCTGGACGCGCCCGAGAGAGACCTGGCCGAGTGTCCGATAACGCGCTACCAGATCGTCGGCCCAGCGCTGGTGCGACAGGCCAAGGTCTTTCGCCGCGCGCGGCTGTCCGGCGGTCGTCAGGGCCTGGCGCAGCTCGGCGATGCCGCGCCCCTCGGGCGCGACCGCTTCGATGACGGGAATGCCGAGCTCGGCGGCGAGACCCTCGGCGTCGACATCGACGCCGCGGGCGCGTGCCTCGTCGACCATGTTGAGGACGAGGATCATCGGCAGCGCGAAGTCGGCGAGCTGCGACGTGAGCATCAGCGCGCGGCGGAGGTTGCGGGCGTCGGCGACCTGGACGACGAGCTCGGCGCCTCCGCTCTCGAGCAGATCGCGGGTGACCTTCTCGTCTTCGCTGAGCGGCCCTTCGAGGGCGTTGACGCCTGGCGTGTCGACGATGTCGCAGACCTCGGCGCCAACGCTGGCGCGGCCACGCGTCACCGCGACGGTGGTGCCGGGATAGTTGGAAACGGTTACGTAGCGGCCGGTCAGCCGGCCGAAAATGACGCTCTTGCCTACGTTGGGGTTTCCGACGAGGGCGATCCGCAAGGGGTGGGCGCGCAGGCGCAACAACGGCGGAGGGGTCAAGTCACGGATCGCGCGCGGGCAAGACATTGCCGTTCTCTCTGGCAATGCGCGGACCAGCGGACGATGAGTGGAATCGCGCGATTCTGCCGACAATTCGCGGTGTCGCGCCGGAAATCCGGCACTCGCTGGGGATTTGTGCGGGGTAGGGTGCGGAGAATTCCGCGGAGCAAGACAGTAAGCGAGAACGCTGGTCGGTGAGTCCGAGGGGCGAAGCCCCTCGGGTCAGAAATGAGCGCCGGCCCGCGCGGCCCGCGTTGCCGCACGCAACGCGGGGGGAGGAGGAGGTCCGCGCGGACCAGCGCTTTCTCGTTACCAGAGATACGACATCTTCACGAAGACCGTGTTCGCCTTGTAAGGCTCGTTGGAGTACCCGGTGTAGAACCCGGTCAGCGCCCCGCTGGTCGGGTTGCGGACGATCAACGTGTCGATCACCGCTGGGTTGAGTGCGAAGTCCTGCACCTTCCAATTCTCGTACCAGTAAGCGGCGCCGAGCGCCACGTTGCTGCGAACGAAGTAGGTGACGTCCACCCGGCCCACATCGAGCCGATTGGTCGGCTGGGTGAGATACTGCACGGGCGCGGGCAGCGTGGTGTTCGCGACGAGGCCGTAGGCGTAGTTGGTAGCGCCGTCACTGATGTCGTAGGAGAAGCGGATGTCAGTCCGCTTGATCGCCTTGACCAGGTTCAGGCTCGTCGAGAAGGTGTTGGTCTTGTCGTTGACCGTGTCGTTCCAGTCGCGGCGCGGGTCGGTGAACGTCGGGTCCGGCGGCGGATTCGACGTGCGCGACGTCTGGTAGGTGTCGTACTTCTCCTGGCCGTAACTCAGCCCGAAGTTGACCATCGCGTTGGGCACGATATCGAAGCCCAGCGTCCAGCCCTGGTTCTTGTTGTCCTGCAGGCCGTAGACGGTCTCCGGGTAGCTGTCGTGGCCGTAGAAGATCGACGCGTTGACGTCGAACACCGGCTTCGGAGTCACGGTGAAGGTGCCGGTCACACGGTTGCGATCGCGCGGCGCGATGTCGTAGTGCCGGACACCGGGCTGCTCGACCAGATCGGTCAGGACCTGCGGGTCGAAGCCGCTGGCGGTCCGGTTGGCGTGCTCGTACTTCACCCGCGCGGTCACGTACTGGTTGCCGGTGCTGTCGGCCGACAGACGGAACGTGTTCTCGCCAGTGTCGCTGTAGATTCGGCCCTGGACCGTCTCGTTGGCCAGGTGGTTGGCGTAGCCTTCGTAGGCGTAGCCGGCGCCGAAGTCGATGTATTTCAGTGCCGAGTAGGTCGCGTCGAGATCCAAGTACTTGCGGTTGAACGCGGTCGGCTCGCTCGTCTCGAGGGCACCAATGGCGAAGTCACCTGGCACGACGGTGTTGGTGAAGGACTCCGTCTTGTTGTTGTAGTCGTAGTAGCGGAACCTGGCGTTGAGCCAGAGGTCCGCGGTCGGACGCGAGTTGTAGCCGAGCACGGTCGAGAACACGTCGACCTTGGCGCCGGCGTTCGAGCGCGGCAACAGCGCAACGCCAGCGAGCGCCGAGTTGGTCGTGTTGGGGAGCAGCGCCTGGTTCTGGTCCATCACGCTGTAGCTGAACGCGGCGGTCGCCTTGGAGCGGCCGGCCAGCTTGTAGGCGCTGGTGACGTTGAACGTATTGACGCTGTTGCTCGGCGCCAGGGCGGCGCGGCCAAACGCGGGGCCGGCGGTGGCGCTGTCGGACACCCGCTGCGGGTTGTCGAACGTGAACGCTGCGTTGTGCTGGTCGTAGAACGACGCGTCGTAGCCGACCGCGAGCAGGCCCTTCTGGTTGGCCCATTCGAGCTTGGTGCGCAGATCCGTCGTGCGGTCGTTGACCGGCACCGGCATGTCGAGCACCATCATGTTGCCCGGCGAGTTGCCGAAGCCGAAGTCCTGCAGGTTCGTCCCAGTGCGATTGGTGTTGCGGACCTGCACCTTGATGTCCACGTCGCGAGAGGTGGTGAACACCAGGTTGGCGTTGGCGATGTCGCGGCGGCCGGCGATGTCGTAGTTGTTGCCGTAGGTCGCGAGCGCCGATTCGGCGTTGGCCGCGTTGGTCTGGATCGCGGTCTGCGCGGCGTCGTTGATGGTCAGCGTATTGGTGCCGGCGCCGCTGAAGAAGCCGGCCGCCTGCGCCTGGTAGAGCGGGTTCGAGTTGAACTCGAAGCTGCCCTTGAACTTGCCGATGTTCTGCACGTCGGCGAAGTAGCGCTGGTCACGGTAACCGACGTTGCTCGCCTCGGCGCGGAACGCGGTCGTCTCGTTCTCCTTGGCGAAGCGGAACCTGTTGATGGTCGGACCGTCACGCAGGTCCTGGTAGCGGTTGTAGCGCGCCTCGTCACCCGTGAACGAGGTGCCGCGATAGCCAAAGTCGATCACGCCGAGGTCTGGCGTAAAGCTCGTCGACGAGGTCTGGGCCGGGGCCGGGGCCGGGGCCGGCTTGGTGTCCTGGGCCTGCGCATAACGCGCGGAGGTGACCAGGAGCGCCCCGATGAGAATCATCGTTTTGGTGCGCATGGTGGTGGCTCCTCGTTACCGCAGGAAGAAGTTGCCGGACGGGTGATTCGACCCGTGGATCTGCGAGTGGCACTGCGTGCAGCTGCGTCCAATGACGCGGTTGCTCGCCGTGTTCACCTGCGTCTGGTCGTAGATCGTTGCCGGGTGGCGGCTCGACACATGGCAGCGCTGGCACAGCATCGGCAGCTTGGCGACGAGCATGCGCTCGTTGTTCGAGCCGTGCGCGTCGTGACAGGTGGTGCAGCTTTCGCGCGTCACCTGGTGATCCCAGAGGAACGGGCCGCGCTTCTCGGCATGGCAGGTCGTGCAGGCCTCGTTGACCGAGTTCCCTTCACGGAGCATCTTGACGTTCTGCGAACCGTGCGGGTTGTGGCAGGTCGTGCACTGCAGCTTGGCGCCGTTGAGCGAGCCGACCGGCATGTGCGACGACTTCTGCACCTTGTTGACCTGTGTGCGGTGGCACTGGACGCAGGTCTCCTCGATCGTCTCGGTCTTCAACTGCTTGGTCTCCGACTTCGGCTGGTGAATGCTGTGGCAGGTCACGCACGAAACGTTGCGCGAGTCGTGTTTGCCGCCGGCCCAGTCGTTGTGACCGGAGCGGTTGTGGCAGGACAGGCAGACGTCACTGGCTTGACGCGGTGTGAGCGTCTTTGGGTTGAGGATCTTGGTCTTGTCCCCTCCTCCATCGACGTGCGCCTGACCGGGACCATGACAGCTTTCGCAACCCTTGGTTGCCATCGGGCTGCGTGGGTTCGCAGCGCGTCCGTGCGGACTGCCGTGATAGCCCTTCTTCTGGTCCTCGTGGCACGTCAGACAGGTGTCCTCCCCGACGTAGCCGGTCGCGGGAGCCGTCTTGGCCACCGTCACGGTTACCTTCGCGGGCGCAGCGGCGTTCTGCTGCGGGGCGGCGGCAACCGAGATGGTGACCATCACGGCGATCCAGAGGCCGATCGCGGCGGTGATGATTCCGAGGGGGCGCGTTGAGCGGCCCATCGTTCTTCCTCCTTTGGATGACTGCGTTCGGCGCTCCCAAACGATGCGCCTGCCCGGCCTATGGCAAGGGCCATGCCTCGCTGTTTTTGGAACGATTCCGCGGGTCTTGCGGAACTCCGCTGCGGCCGTCGCCGGAGTTCCGTCGAGCCCGCCTGCGGACTTTTCGGCCGACCGCGGAGAATTTCACGCCGTAGACACGACGAGCTCCGTGTGTCGCCGGAGCTCGTGTCAGACATGCGAAGAGCCGAAGCGGGACCGCCGGACGGGTCAGAACACCCGCGCCGGCACGCCCAGATCGATCACCCGCGCGGCGATCGACTCGAGCACGTCGCGCGGCGCGGCCAGCAGCGTGCGCCGCGCCGGGGTGCGCGCGATGGTGTAGACGTCGACGCGGTCCGGACGGATGCGGTCGATGGCTTCCAGCCAGGCCTCAATCGCCCGCGGCGTGGTGTTGTCGATCCTCTGCTCGGCGTCGCGGACAAACATCGACTGCAGTGTCAGGCGGCCGACCGCGCGAAGGTCGGCGATGACGCGGCCGAGAGGAATCATCGCTGCGTTCATCAGCCGGAAAGTTGTCGCGTCGCCGGCGTCGAATTTCATGCAGCGCTCGTCGAAGCGGGACAGGCTATAGACGACGTCGAGGCGGCCGAGCGTGGACGCGTTGGACAGCAGCGCCAGCTTGGCCTTGGGCGCGCGCCGCGCGCGCACGTGGAACAGGCCTTCGGCAATGGGCGCAAACCCGGGATGCAGCGTCGGCTCGCCGTTGCCGGCGACGGTGATGGCGTCAACGTCCGGATCGCGGGCCAGCGCCGCGTCGACGGCATCGATGACGTCAGCCGGCCGCGGGAACGCTGCCCTCGAGGGAAACTCCGTCCAGCCGTACTGACAGTAGGCACAGTTGTAATTGCAGGTCTTGCGTCCGGGCGGCGCCAAATTGACGCCCAGCGAACGCCCCAATCGCCGCGACTGCAGCGGCCCATAGACAATTCCCGCCTGAAGGTCCATCTGTCTCCTTCCTATTCATGATCGTGGTCGTGCGTGTGATGGTCGAGGCCGAGACGACGGATGCGGTCGCCCAGGGTCGAGCGCTTGATGCGCAGCAGATCCGCAGCGCGCGACTTGTTGCCGTGACTGGCGTCGAGCGCCCACTCGATGAGATGCGTCTCCACTTCGTCGAGGCGCGCGTCGAGCGACACCCGCGACGGCGCCGACGGTGCCGGCCGCGCCCCGGCGGTGCGCAGGCCGTCGCCCGATTGGAACAGCAGGCTGGCAGGCATGCAGCCGACGCGCACCATCGAGCAGCTGCAGGTCTGCGCGATGCGCTCGCACGCGTTCTCGAGCTCGCGCACGTTGCCGGGCCACGAGTAGTGCTCGAAGGCCTGCCGCACCACCGGTGAGAGAGCGGGGATCTCCCCGGCGCGCCCGGCGAAGAACCGGCGCAGGAAGTGGTCCGTGAGTACCGGGATGTCCTCGCGCCGCTCGCGCAGCGGCGGCAACCAAATCGGCACGACGTTCAGACGGTAGAAGAGGTCCTCGCGGAACAGCCCTTCCACGGCCATTTGCTGCAGGCTGCGCTTCGAGCCAGTGATGACGCGCACATCGATCGGGATCGGCCGCGTGCCGCCGACGCGCTCGATGGTCCGGTTCTGCAACACGCGCAGCAGCTTCACCTGGACCGCGCGCGGCACGTCGTCGATGTCGTCGAGGAAGATGGTGCCGCCGTCGGCGAGCTCGAACCGCCCGGCGTGGTCGCGCACGGCGCCGGTGAAAGCGCCGCGCTCGTGGCCGAAGAGCTCCGATTCGATGAGCGTCTCGGTCAGGATTGCGCAGCTGACGGCGACGAACGGGCGGCGCCGACGCCGGCTCGAGTTGTGAATGAGCCCGGCGACGGTCTCCTTCCCCGTGCCCGTCTCGCCGACGATGAGGACGTTGCTCTCGCTGTCGGCAATGAGGCGGACGAAATCGAAGATGGTCCGCATGCGCGGGCTCTGCCCGACGACCACCGAGTCGAAGCAGGCGGGAGTGTAATCGCTCACGGCGATCTCGCACAGCGCAACGTCAGTGCCAGGCGTTTTCCGGCCAGAATTCGCAGACTCGCCCGCGGTTGCCCGGCGCGCTGCCGGAACACCGGCAATGGCCGGCCGCGGTTGCCGGATTTCCGGCAGCGGCCCCGCAGATGGCCGACGGAATGCCGTCGGACTGGTGCTTTTGCTGGCATTTCCGCGCGTGGCGGTTCGGCACGCCCCTTGTGATAGCGGGCGGCATGAGTACCGGCGACATCACGGACTTGATCGAGCGCTACGACCGCCCCGGACCGCGCTACACCTCCTATCCGACCGCTGTCGAGTTCCACGCCGGTTTCGGCGCGGCCGAGTACGGCGCGCGGCTGGCCGAGGCCGCCCGGGCCGACGCGCCGCTCTCGCTCTACGTGCACGTGCCGTTCTGCGAATCGCGCTGCGCGTATTGCGGCTGCGCGGTAATCGCCACGCGAAAGCGCGATGTGGCGGCCACCTACCTCGACTACTTGGAGCGCGAGCTGGAAATGCTGGCTGCGGCGCTCGGGACGCGGCGCCGCGTGGTGCAGTACCACTGGGGCGGCGGCACGCCGACGTATCTCTCACCAGAACAGATCGCGCGCCTCGACGGCACCGTGCGACGCCTGTTCGAGATCGCGCCAGACGCCGAGCAGGCGATCGAGATCGATCCACGGGTGACGACGCGCGAGCAGATCACGTTGCTGCGCCGCCTCGGCTTCAACCGCCTCTCGTTCGGCATCCAGGACTTCGATCCGCGCGTGCAGGACGCCATCGAGCGGCGTCAGTCGGAAGCGGTCACGCGCGAACTCTATTGGGGGGCGCGCGACGCCGGCTTCGAGTCGATCAACTTCGACCTGATCTACGGCCTGCCGCGGCAGACGGTGGAGTCGTTCCAGCGGACGCTGGCTAGCGTCGTCGACCTGCTGCCCGATCGCATCGCCGTCTACTCCTACGCCCACGTGCCATGGATCCGCCCGAACCAGAAGGCGATCGACGCGACAGAGCTGCCCGACGCGCCGACGAAGCGGCGCCTGCTCGGCGCCGCGATCGAGACGTTCACCGGCGCCGGTTACGTGTCGATCGGGATGGATCACTTCGCGCTGCCCGACGACGAGCTGGCGGTGGCGGCGCGCGCGCGGCGGCTGCACCGCAACTTCATGGGCTACACCGTCCGGCCGGCGCCCGACAGCATCGCCGCCGGCGTCTCGGCGATCGGCGACGTCGCCGGCGCGTTCGCGCAGAACTTCAAGTCATTGGCGCGCTATTACGAGGCGCTCGACGCCGGGCGCTTCCCGATCGAGCGGGGCTACGCGCTGAGCGCCGACGACACGATCCGGCGGTTCGTCATCGCCGAACTGATGTGCAATTTTCACCTGGACGGGGCTGGCCTGCGCCGCCGCTTCGGGGTCGGGCTGGGCGAGTACTTCGCCTCCGAACTCGACGTGCTCCTGGCGCCGGAGGGCGTCGCGGCTGATGGTCTCGTCCAGGCGGACAGCGACAACCTCACCGTCACGCCACTCGGCCGGCTGTTCGTGCGCAACGTCTGCATGGTATTCGACACCTACCTGGCGGCCCACGCCGGCCGCCCCACGTTCTCACGCACCGTCTGAGGGCGCCATGTCCGCATCCACCGCCGTCGTCCTATTCAACCTCGGAGGGCCCGACGATCTCGCCGCGGTCGAGCCGTTCCTGGTCAACCTCTTTTCGGACCGTGAAATCATCGAGCTGCCGTTCGGCGCGGCGCTGCAGCCAGCGTTGGCGCGGCTCATCGCCAAGGTCCGCGGACCCTCGGTGCGGCGCAACTACGCCAGCATCGGTGGCGGGTCGCCGCAACTGCGCATCACCAACGCGCAGGCCGAGGCCCTGGAGTCACGGCTGACGCGCCTCGGCGACTACCGGGTGTTGGTGGCCATGCGCTATTCGAGCCCGACGTGCGAGGACGCGATCGCGGCCATCGCCCGCGCCGGGATCCGGCGGATCATCACGCTGACACTCTTCCCGCACTACTCCAAGGCGACGACGGGATCGTCACGACGGGAGTTCGAGCGCATCCTGGGCACGGCCCGGTGGCAAGCATTGGACTTCGAGGTGACACACATCGATCGCTACGCCGCCGACGAGCGCTATCTCGACGCCATGGCCGAGCGGGTCAGCGAGGCGTGGCACGAGATTCCAGACGATCGGCGGGCGCAGACGGTGTTGCTGTTCAGCGCGCACGGGCTGCCGCAGAAGTTCATCGACGACGGCGATCCCTACATCGGGGACATCGAGGCGACGCGG
This sequence comes from uncultured Acidobacteriota bacterium, assembly GCA_963836665.1. Classification (GTDB taxonomy): domain Bacteria; phylum Acidobacteriota; class Vicinamibacteria; order Vicinamibacterales; family 2-12-FULL-66-21; genus JAICSD01. The sequence continues at coordinate 1,060,969 of CAWIKL010000001.1, forward strand.
CGCGGGATTCTCGAGCGGGTGCGGCTGCCATGCCGCGAGCTGCTCGCCTACCAGTCGCGCACGGGCCCAGTGAAGTGGATCGGTCCCGGCACCGAGGAGACGCTCAGGGAGCTCGGACGGCAGGGGGTGACCGACGTCCTGGTCGTGCCGCTGTCGTTCGTGTCGGATCACATCGAGACGCTCTACGAGGTCGACCTGCTCTTTGCCGAGGCCGCAGCCAAAGCGGGGATCACCCATTACCGGCGGACCGAGGCGCTCAATACATCCGAGCGTTTCATCGGCGCCCTGGCCGGACTGGTCGAGGACCACGTCGGTGAGCCGGCTTTCGTATGACCGCGCCGCGCGTGGCGATTGTCGGCGGCGGTATCGCCGGGTTGTCGATCGCGCATGCCCTGCGCACGCAGGCGCCCGGCGCCGATGTCGTCGTCCTCGAGGGCAACGAGCGAGTTGGCGGCAACGTTCGGTCTGAGGTCATCGACGGATATCTGTGCGAGGCCGGGCCCGACGGGTTTCTCGACAACGCGCCGGCGACGCTCGATCTGATCGACGCGATCGGCCTGACGCCCTCGATCGAGCGCAGCCGGGAGGAGGCGAGACGCCGTTTCATCTTCCGCAAGGGACGCCTGCGGGAAGTACCCCTGTCGCCAGGCGCGTTCCTGGCGTCGCCGCTGCTCTCGCCGTGGGGCAAGCTGCGCATTCTCGGCGAGCCGCTGGCCTCACGCGCGCCGGAGCACGACGAGAGCATTCAAGGCTTCGCAGAGCGCCACATTGGGCGCGAAGCGGCGCACGTCCTGGTCGGATCGATGGTGTCCGGGATCTTCGCCGGCGACGCCAGCCAACTGTCGTTGCGCTCGTCGTTTCCGAAGATGTTCGAGATGGAGGTGCAGTACGGCAGCCTGTTCCGCGCCATGCTGGCGAAGCGCCGCGAGCGGAAGGCCGAGAACGGCCTGGGCGCCCCCGCCGGCAGGTTGACGTCATTCGAGGGCGGCATGGAGACCCTGGTGCGGCAGGCCGCGGCGGCGCTGGGGGGCGCCGTCCGTGCCGGCTGCCGCGTTACGGACCTGCAGGTCCGCCGCGGATTCAACGATTCGCTGCGGCCGCGCCTGGTCGGTGCGCGCGGGTTCAGCCTCGGCTGCGGCTCGCGCCAGGTCGAGGCGGACGCCGTGGTGCTGGCGGGGCCGGCGCACGGGAGCGCTGAGCTGGTACGCGAGTTCGCGCCCAACGCGGCGGCGCTACTCTCCACCATCCACACCGCGCCGCTCGCGGTCGTGTGTCTTGGCTACGACGCTGCCGCCGTCGCCGCCGAACGCGGACCGCTCGACGGCTTCGGGTTCCTCGTGCCGCGCGGCGAAGGGCCGCGGATTCTGGGCGCATTGTGGGAGACGAGCATCTACCCGGGTCGCGCGCCCACGGGCAAGGCGCTGCTCCGCATGATGGTCGGCGGCGCGACCGACCTCGGTGCGGTCGACCTCACCGACGGCGAGTTGCTCTCGGTGGTCACGAGCGATCTGGAGCGAACGATGCGGCTGCGCCAGAAGCCGGAATTCGTGCACCTCATCCGACACTGGCGCGGCATTCCGCAGTACACCATCGGCCACGCCGCGCGTCTCGAGCGAATCGAGGGGGTGCTGGCGCCGTACCGCGGACTGTTCCTGGCGGGCAATTCCTACCGCGGCGTCTCGATCAACGCGTGCATCGAGGACGCGCGGCGCGTCGCCGGGGCCGTGGCCGACCATCTGCGCTCACTCGACCAGCAGTCCGGCTACCGCGCTGCACGCTGACGGAGATCCGGCAGCGCCGCGGCGGCCGCGGCTTGCAGCCGCCGATTCCCGGCTGATTCCCGCTGGCACCCGGCTTGTGTGACTGCCGGACATGGACATCAGGACAATCGTTTCGGCGTCCGTTCTCGGGCTGGCGGTCTATGCCGGCGGTCTGCTCGCGCAAGAGGCCGTGCCAACGGCGCAGGCCCCTGGCTACGCCTGGGCCGACAGCTGCAAATCGTGTCACCAGGCCATCTACGACTCCTGGGCGAAGACCAAGCACGCGACCGCGCTCGATCGCCTCAGCGGCGCCGATCAGGAGAAGGCGTGCATCGGCTGCCACGTGACGGGGCCCAAGACACGGATCTCCGATGCGAAGAAGAAGATCGTGAACCGCGGCGTCCAATGCGAGGCGTGCCACGGCGGCGCCGCGGCGCACGCGGCGGATCCGAGCGTCAAGACCGGCATGGTCAAGGTGCCGGCCTCCGCCGTATGCGAGCAGTGCCACAACGACACGGGCCCGCACTTCAAGGGCTTCTGGTACGACGCGATGAAGCCGCTGGTGCACCGCTAAACTGCGGGGAGTTCTCCGCGCGACGCTGCCGGAAATCCCGCACGGGCGCGGGGGGGTCCGCGACATCTGGGCAATTCCGGCGCGCTTTTTCGCCTTCTTCGTGGCACGTCCCCTGCAATTCCGATGGCCATGCCTCGCGTCGTTGCCGTCCTCGCCGTCGTCGTGGCGCTCGTCGCCGCCGGCGTCCCGGTTGCGACCGCGATGGTGCCGGGCTGCGCGGACTGCTGCGGACAAGGTACGGCGCACGCGGCGGACGCGCCGATGCCGAACTGCTGCTGGGTCGCGCCGGCAGACCGCGCTGTCGCGCGTGAACGTTCGCTGCAGCGCCCGGTCCTGCCGCGCGCTCTCGCGGCGCGGCCGGCGGGCATGAGCCCGCGCGCCGTGCTGGCGCGGACCTTCGGCGCGCCGCGCAACTCACAGCCTCGCGCCATACGCACCCAGGTGTTGCGCATCTGATCGTGACCGTTGATCCGACGTCATTTCACAACGACACACAAGGAGCAACGATCATGAAACGTCTCGCGCTGATTCTTTCGATTCTCTGGATGGCCGCCATCCTGACCCCGACCGCTCCGCTCGCCGCCAGCGGCAGAATAGCGGCAAACCACACGCGGGCGGTGGCCTCGTGTACGCACGACTGCTGCGTCGATGGCTGCACCTGCTGCGAGGGCGGCACGTGCACGTGCACCGACGCATCCTGCAAGTGCTGTAAGGACGGCAAGTGCGACATGAAGAAGTGCGACAAGAAGTGCGACAACAAGTGCGACAAGGCCTGCGGGAAGGCCAGCCAGGAGAAGAAGTAGACATGGCAAGCGGTCACCGGGACTCGATCACACCCCTCACAGCCGTCACAGCGATCGCCGGAGTTCTCTTCGGCGTCATCGTCGGCTACATGCTGGGAGTGTCCCGGACGGGGGCGGGATCGCTCCCGGTGACGGCAACTGCAACCGAGGCGGGCGCGGCGGCGCCCGCGCTCGCCAACGAGCAGGAGCTACAGGGCTGGCGCAACATCCTGGCGACCGACCCGAAGAACCTCCACGCCAACATCGAGCTCGCCAACCGCCTGTACGACGCCGCCCGCTACAACGAGGCGCTGCCCTACTACCAGCAGGCCGTGACGCTCGATCCCAAGAACGTCGGCGTCAGCACCGACTACGCGACCGCGTTGTACTACGCCGGCAAGGCCGACGAGGCGCTGGCGCAGTTGGACCGATCGCTGACCCTCGATCCGAAGCACGGCCAGACGCTCTTCAACATCGGCATCGTCAAGCGCGACGCCCGGCACGATGCGAAAGGAGCGATCGACGCTTGGGAGCGGCTGCTCGCGTCGGTCCCCGACTATCCCGACGCGGCGAGGGTGCGCACGATGATCGCCGAGCTGAAGACGCGCGCATCGTAGACGGGAAGTAGTTACCGTGAATCTCATCGTCGAACGCGCGCACCAGATCGCCGAAGATGTCGCCGACGCGCGTTCGCGGCGCGCCTTCCTCGCTGCGCTCGACCACTTCGAGCGGATGCTGGCGCTGGCGCCAGACTACCCGCGGACCTACCTGAACGAAGCGGACGGGCAGGCGCTCACCGCGCTGGCCGACACCGTCATCGGCCACATCGAGAACCGGCTCGATCACCACACGGATCGTGCCTCGCTGCAGCGCACGCTCGCCGCGAAGGTGTACCAGATTCGCGGTGACATCGAAAACGTCTTCACCTACGTCCCCGACAGCGCCGCCCAGGCCGGCCGCGCTAATCCCGCGACGGCAGGAAGCTGCGCGTGATGTCCGCGCTTGCATCCGGCAGCGGGCTTGACGGAATCGTAACGAACCACTCCGACGCAAGACTAGGCGTCACCGCCGCTGTGCGGCCCGCTCTCGAAATCGGTGAGAACGCGCGGCGGCCGCGCCGCGCGCAGCGCGTTGAGGACGGCGACGACGTCGATCAGTTCCTGGCCCACCGCTCCCGCCACCGGTGACAGGAAGCCCGCGGCGGCGACGATCATGCCAGCAAGGCTCGCGACCATGCCACCGACGGCGCTCTGCAGCGCGATCGCGCGCAGCCTGCGCGCCAGGTGCAGCAGTTCGTCGACGGTCGAGAGCGAGGAATCGACCACCACGACGCGCGCCGCCTCGGAGGTGATGTCGCTGTGCTGGCCGAACGCAATGCCGACCGTAGCCGCCATCAACGCCGGCGCGTCGTTGATGCCGTCGCCGATGTAGATGGTCTTCGCCCGCGCGGTCTCCTGTCGCACGATCTCCAGTTTTCCTTCCGGCGAGACCCCCGCGTGCACCTCGGCAATCGACACGGCTCGGGCGAGGCGGCGTACCTCGACCTCGCGGTCGCCCGAGACGATCATGATGCGATCGAGCCCATGCTTGGGGCCGAGGTGGCGGATGAAGCCGCCGCTCTCGAGGCGGGCGACGTCCTGAAAGTGGAAGAGCGCCGCGAAACGGTCGTCCGCCAGGACCACACACTCCAGGCCGGCCGCCGGCGGAGGCGGAATGGAGACGACCGCGGCGGCGTAGTCGCGGCTCGTGACCAGCAGCTCCACTCCATTGACGCGCCCGCGCAAGCCTCGTCCCGGCTCCTCGCGGATCCAGTCGACGCTGGGCAGGGCGCATCGATCCCCGCCAGCCGCGGCAAGGATCGGCGCGGCGAGCGGGTGACGGCTGAAGCGCTCGAGCGCGGCCACCAGCGGCAACAGCGTGCCGCGCGAAAATCCCGGCGCGTAGGTCTCCGAGCTGAGGTGGGGACGCCCGTAAGTCAGTGTTCCGGTCTTGTCGAGAATCATCGTTCGACAGAGCGTCAACTGCTCGAGCGCGGCCGGATCCTTGACGATGACCCCGCGCCGCGCCGCCATCGAGATCGTCCCGATGATCGCGACCGGGATGGCGATAAGGAGCGGGCACGGCGTGGCGATGACCACGACGGAGAGGAAACGCACTGGATCACCGCTGCCCCACCACGCGGCACCGGCAATCGCGACCGCCAGCGGCGTGTACCAGGCGCCGAGCTGATCGCCAAGGCGGCGCAGCGCCGGACGGCGCTGCTCGGCGTCCTGCATCACGCGCATGATCTGGGCGTAGCGCGAGTCGGCGGCGACGCGCGTGGCGCGGACGATCAAGGCCGATTCGCCGTTGATGGCGCCCGACAGGACCATCGCGCCGGGTCCCTTGGCGATGACGTACGGCTCGCCGGTCAGGTAGGCCTCATCCATGGCGCCATGGCCGTCGACGACCGTGCCGTCAACCGGACAAATCTCGTGCGGCAGCACGGCGAGCTCGTCGCCGGCGGCGATGTCGGCGACCGGGACGTCGTGGAGTGCGCCGGCCTGGCGGCGGTGGGCGCGAGTGGGCACGCGGCCGGCCAGCGCGCGCAGCACTGCGGTGGCCTCGGCGACGGCATAGTTCTCAAGCGCGCCGCCGCCCGCCAGCATCAGCACGACGACGGCGCCGGCGAGGTACTGGTGCAGCGCCGCCGCGGCGACGATCGAAACCGCGGCCAGGAAGTCCGACCCGAAGCTGGCGCGCAGCGCGCGCAGCGCGAGCCTGACGACAAGGGGAAGCCCGCCGGCGGCGAGCACCAGCACCAACGGCGCGTCTGCCCAAGCGCTGTGCGCTGCGTATCTCAGCGCCAGATACGCGAGGATGCCGAGCGCGGCCAGCGCGGCGATTGCCGTGTCGGTGCCAGCGACGGAGCGCGCCCCGCGACCATCGTCGCCGCCGGCGGGCCCGCTCAGGCCGTCACCAGCGCCGGGACGGCGGCGGCGGCGAGGGGCCGCCGCTCCGCTTCACGTTTGACGGGCTCGAGCATCATCCGCCGGATCAGGCCGACCCCCGGCGAGACCACCGCCCAGTAGCGGCGGAACTTGGCGCGCGCCACCACGTCGGTGGCGAGGGCTCGCGTCTCGGTGCGGAAGATCGAGGTTCCGTCGGGCAGCGGATCCGCGCGCAGCGTCCAGGCAATCTTCACGTAGTCCGGCTCGCCGAACATCGCGAAGTCGCGCGGCAGCAGGTCGCGAAACACCGGGTTCGGCTCCCATGGCTTGGTCACCGCGCCAAGAACCACCTCGCGGCCGGCCCGGTCGATGAGTACACCCCAGCCGAGGCGCAGCGCTCCCGGCACCAGGCCGGGTGGCAGCGCCACACCCCGCAGCGGCGGCGTGGCGCCGAGCAACAGCTCGCGCCCTTTGAAGATGGCGCGGACGATCTGCGAGTCGAACACGTTCATGTCCCGCGCCACGCCGAGCGTCACGTCGGCCGTCGCCGCGACGCCGATGTGATGACGTTCGACGATGTCGTAGAGCGGCATGAACTGGTCGAGCAGTGTGTCTTCTTCGTCCTTGCTGCGGGCCGTCGTGGCGTGGCCGAAGCGCGCCCAGGCCATGCCGGCACAGGCGGTGTAGCCAACGAGAGCCGCCGCCGCGGTGCCGACGAGACCGCCGACAGCGACTCTCAGGGGAGTTGTCGCCTTCATGGTGTCGCCTCCATCATCCAACCTTGACGTCGATCATCTTCGGCTGCGCCGCCGGCGCCTTCGGCAGCATCACATTCAGCACGCCGTCGCGGAACTCGGCGCGGACCTTCTCGCCGTCGATCTCGGTCGGCAGCGCGAAACGACGGACGAAGCGCCCGTACTCGCGCTCGATCTTGTGGAAACGCTTTCCCTTGTCCTCCTTCTCATGTCGGCGCTCGCCTTCGATGGTCAGCACGCCGTCCTGGACGTGGATCTTGATCTCCTCCTTCTTCACGTCAGGCAGATCGGCCTTGACGATGAAGTCGGCGTCGGTCTCTTCGATATCGACCGGCGGCATGAAGTCGGCGAAGTTCGTGTCTCCGGCCTTCGCGGTGCGGTCAAGGAACAGGCGATTGAGCCGCTGCTGGATCTCGTCGAGTTCCACGAATGGGTTCCATCGTGTGAGTTGCATAACAGCCTCCTCGACCGGTGCCGAAATCCCGCGACGCCGGTCGTTCGGCGCCGCGTGTCCGGCGGAGAGCCGCTGGAATCGGGTGTTTTCGCGCAAGTGCGCCGAATCGATCCCAGCCGTTGCAAGGCGATCGCCAGGCGGGGCGGTACGTCGGCTGCTCGTCTTTCCAGCGCGAGGCGCGGCTGCCGGGACCGCAGGGCGGATCCTCTGCCCGATCGATTTCTCGCCGACCTCGTTGCGCGCGCTCGAGTATGCGACATCGCTGGCGGCGTCGGACGGGCCCGGTGTCCAGGTGCTGAACGTCATCGAGCTGTTCGCCGAGGCCGGCGGCTTGCGTGACGAGATGATGCTCGACACGCCCGACTTCCGTGCCGGCCTGATGGACCACGCACAGCAGCGCGTTCACGACGCGATCAGCGAAGCGATGCGGCTCGGCTGCCCGATCGCCGAGTCGGTGACGATGGGCAAGGCGTACCGCGAAGTCCTGCGCGTCGCCGCGTGGGAAAAGGCCGACCTGATCGTGCTCGGCGTGCAGGGGCACTCGACCGCCGACCTCCTTCTCTTCGGCTCGACAACCCAGCATGTCGTGCGGCAGGCGGAATGTCCTGTCCTGACGATACGCGCCTGACGTCTTGTGACGGAATTCCGGCAGGTAACGCCGCCCGAGCGCGATAGGCGCGTGGTGGCGGACGGCCCGCGATTTGCGGATCGCCATTGGCGTGGCTAGCCGTCCCGCGCTTAACGACGTCCAGTTGCTGGCAGGGCCGCGCTCGCGGACACGCGAACTGCTGTTTCTCGTGCAGACCGTGGCCGACTTCTTGCGCGGCTTCCGCGTTCTGCATTTCGTCGGCCCGTGCGTAACTGTCTTCGGCTCGGCACGGTTTGGCGAGGAACACCCGTATTACGCGCTTGCCCGCGAGGTCGGCGCGAGGGTCGCCGCGACCGGCTTCACGGTGATGACCGGCGGCGGTCCCGGACTGATGGAGGCGGCCAATCGCGGCGCGCGCGAGGCCGGTGGCCGCTCGGTTGGCTGCAACATCGAACTGCCCGAGGAGCAGCAGCCGAATCATTATCTGGACCGCGCCGTCACCTGCCGCCACTTCTTCGTGCGCAAAGTGCTGCTCTTCAAGTACTCCTACGCCTTCGTTGCGCTGCCGGGCGGCGTGGGCACAATCGACGAACTCTTCGAAGCGCTGACGCTGATCCAGACCGGCAAGATCGACCGCTTCCCGGTCGTGCTCATCGGCACCGAATACTGGCGGCCGCTGACCGAGCTCCTCGCTCAGATGGCGAGGGCTGGAGCGATTGCCGCAGCGGACTTGCGGCTCCTGTTCGCGACCGACAGCGTGGACGACGCGATCGCCTATCTCGAGCGCAACGCGATCGACCGTTTCAAGCTGCGCGCGCCGCGGCCGAGCCGGTGGTTCGGCGAGCGCGCAGTCGTGCCGTTGCCAGCTTCCACAACTCGGTCGCGGTAACGGGTTCACGCGCGATCGCCAGCACCCAGCGTCCAGCGCCGGGACGAAGGCGACGACGGCAAAGACGTCGTCTGGGTCGCGCCGCGCAGGATCTCATCGAGCGGCGGCACTCGGGCAAGGTCCGAGGTCGACGACCCTGCGCCGGTCGACTCAATAGCCGTCGCGCACGTAGGCACCGCGGGCGGTTTGGCGCAGGAAGCCGGTCGTGACGAGCTGATCGAGCAAGGTGTCGCAGACGTGCGGGTCCAGCCGCCACAAGCGCTGAATTTGCGGCCTGGTCAGGTGGAGGCTAGGCTGCTCCAGGTATTCCGCGCGAATCAGGCGCAGCCACGTCTCGGTCGGGTCGTGCGTTCGTGCGGTCGTCATTGCCATGCTCCCGAGGGCTCAGCAATTGCCGTACCTCCAGCCCGGCCCGGTCCGGCGGGAAGATCACGAAGATGCCCTCCGTTTGGACGGAGTTTCCCCTATTGCCGAACGGGACCCTGACGCCACGGTGCGTCCCTGCCACAAGGCCAGTTCACTGCCGCGGGTTCCGATGCGCAGGACCGTCACGACACTCTCCCGTTCCGCGACGCGACGCGCACGGGGCGGGCGACTGACGACGCCGGGTCCTCGCTGAGCGCGAACAGGCGGCTGACGGCGTCGGCATAGCTGACCATCGTCAGGTCATCGCCGATGCTCTTCAACTGCTCGGTCGGCGTCAGCAGCAGCTTCTCGACAATGAGATGAGTGATCTCGTCGACGCGGGCGCGGGCGTCGGGCGGCAGCGACGCCAGGCGCGGCTCGAGGCGACGCAGCTCTGACTGGCGGACCTTCTCGAACCGCCGGCGCAGCGCGACGACGGTGGGCACGACGCGCCGCGATTGCAACCAGGCGCTGAACCGCGCCAGTTCCTCGGCGACGATGGTGTCGGCCCGCGCCAGCTCCGCTTCGCGGCGACCGAGGTTCTCCTGGACAATCGCCTGCAGGTCGTCGATGTTGTAGAGAAACACCTGCTCGAGTGCGCCGGCCGCCGCCTCGACGTCGCGCGGCACGGCGATGTCGATGATGAACAGCGGCCGGTTGGGCCGAGTGCGCATCGCGTCCTCGACCATCCGCCGCGTCAGCACCGTCTCGACCGCGCCGGTTGCCGAGACCACGATGTCGGCGCTGCGCAGCGCGTCGGCCAGCGACGACCACGGTATGGCGCGTCCGCCCAGATTGGCGGCGAGCCCTTCCGCTGTCGAGAGGGTCCGGCTAGCGATGGTGATGGTGCCGACCTGTTGCGCCTGCAGGTGAACACCGGTCAGCTCCGCCATCTCGCCGGCCCCGAGCACGAGCACATCGCGTCCGTGGAGGCCCCTGAAGATTTTCTTGGCGAGCGCGATGGCGGCGTAGCTGACAGACACCGCACCTTCGGCCAGCCCGGTCTCGCTGCGCACGCGCTTGCCCACAGTGAAGGCGGTGGTGAAGGCGCGGTTGATCACGGCGCCGGCGCGCTGGCAGCGCTCGGCGGCGGCAAAGGCATCCTTGACCTGGCCGAGAATCTGCGGTTCACCGACGACCAGCGACTCGAGGCCGGCGGCGACACGAAAGAGATGCCGAGCGGCGTCGCTACCGCGCAGGGTGAAGAGGTGCGGCGCCAGCGCTGCCCACGCCACGCCGTGGTACTCCGCCATGAAGCGGGCGCAGGCGTCGACGACGGTCTCGCTGTCGACGACGGCGTAGATCTCGGATCGGTTGCAGGTGGAGACGAGTACCGCCTCGCGCACGAGTTCGCAGCGCGCGAGCGCTGCGTGGCCTGCATCGAGGCCGTCACGGCGGAAGTCGAGCGCCTCGCGCAGCGCCACCGGAGCCGTGCGGTGACTGATGCCGACGGCGACGAGCAGCATGGCGTCAGGCGGTGGCGCGGACCTCGGGGTCCGCCGCCGCCTCCGGCGCCGGGTGGTCGGTGATGCCGCACCGCGTGATGCGATCGCCGAGCGTGGAGCGCTTGATGCTGAGCAGTTCTGCAGCCCGCGACTTGTTGCCGTCGCTCACCTTCAGCGCCCAGGTGATCAGGTTGGACTCCACTTCGCGCAGCCGGTCGTCGAGCGAGATTGGCGACGGCTCGGTGACGACAAGCTCGGCCGAGGCCGGCGCCGGAATCGGATCGCTCGCGCCGAAGAGGACGCCTGCCGCCAGGCAGCCGGTCCGCACCGTACCGCAGGTGCAGGTCTGCACGATCCGCTCGCACGCGTTCTCGAGCTCGCGCACGTTACCGGGCCAGCGATAGCGGGCGAACGCGTAGCGGACCGCCGCCGACACCTGCGGCAGGTCGATGCCGCGGACGCCGGCGAAGCGGCGGAAGAAGAAGTCGGTGAGGAGCGGGATGTCCTCCTTGCGCTCGCGCAGCGGCGGCAGCACAATCGGCAGCACGTTGAGGCGATAGAACAGGTCCTCGCGAAACGTCCCGTCGGCGACCATCTTCTTGAGGTCTTTCTTCGAACCGGTGATGATACGGACGTTGACGTTGATCGACCGCGTCCCGCCGACGCGCTCGACGGTGCGATTCTGGATGGCGCGCAGCAGCTTCACCTGCATCGACAGCGGCACGTCGTCGATGTCGTCGAGGAAGAGGGTGCCCCCCTGCGCCATCTCAAAGCGGCCCGGCTTGTCCTTGATCGCGCCGGTGAAGGCGCCACGCTCGTGCCCGAACAGCTCCGTTTCGATTAGGTTCTCGGAGAACAGGGCGCAGCTGACCGCGACGAACGGCTGGTGACGGCGGCTGCTCGAGTGGTGCAGGAGGTTGGCGATCACTTCCTTGCCCGTTCCGCTCTCGCCGGTAATGATCACGCTGCTGTCGCTGCGGCTGACCACCTTGACGAAATCGAAGATGGCGCGCATCCGCGCGCTGTGGCCGACGACGACGTCCTCCGGCGAGAACGATCCGGGCGGCCTCATACGACCACCAGCTCTCCGAATTCCTTGATCTCGTCGCGCAGGGCCATCTCGACACCCATGTAGAGCGTCATGTGGGCGCTCGGGCAGCCCGCGCACATGCCGGTCAGCCGGACGTGGGCGCTGTTGCCCTGGACGTCGACCAGTTCGATGTCGCCGCCGTCGGCCTGCATCATCGGCCGGATGCGGCCGAGGACTGTTTCCACCTGATCTCGAGAAACCATATGTCGCTCCTGACGGGAATCCGTAAGAGCAACAGGTGTGCCGCGGCAAACGTGTCGGTTTCCGAGCAATTCCCCGTCATCGCGTCGCGGGCACGAGCGTTGCTCCGGCAGCGATGCGGGGAAATCCGCGCGGGCTGCGGGATTCTCCCCGCGATGCCGGCGCCTCTAACTGCTTTCGACTAGTTGACTTTGTCGAGGGCGAACTTCTCGATCCGGTAGCGGATCTGGTCCCGGTTCAGTCCGAGCAGCGTCGCCGCCTTGGTCTGGTTGCCCCCGGTCCGGCGGAGCGCCTGGGCGACCAGCTCGCGCTCGAGCGTCTCGAGGTTGACCCCCTCCATGGGCAGTTCCATCGTCCCGATCGCAGGACCGGGCGACGCGGCGACCGGCAGCAGATCTGGCGTCAGCCACTGGCCGTCGGCCAGCAGCATCGCGCGCTCGACGACGTTGCGCAGTTCGCGCACGTTGCCGGGCCAGCGGTAGGTGCGCAGCAGCGCCATCGCTTCAGGCGACGCGCCGCGGATGGTCTTGCGAAACTCGCGGTTGAACGCGTCGATGTAGAAGCCGGCGAGCAACGGCACGTCAGACAGCCGATCGCGCAGCGGCGGCAGGACGATCTGCATGACGTTGAGGCGGTAGTAGAGGTCCTCGCGGAAGCCGCCCTTCTTGACCGCTTCTTCGAGATCGCGGTTGGTTGCGGCGATGACCCGCACGTCGACGCGGACGTCGGCGGACCCGCCGACCCGCTTGAACGCCTTTTCCTCGAGCACCCGCAGCAGCTTCGCCTGCAGCGCCGGTACCATTTCGCCGATTTCGTCGAGGAACACCGTGCCGCCGTCGGCCGACTCGAGCAGGCCGATCTTCTGCTGGCGCGCGTCGGTGAAGGCGCCGCGCTCGTGTCCGAACAGCTCGCTTTCGAGCAGCGCGTCGGGCAGCGCCGAGCAGGTGATGTTCATGAAAGGCCGCGACGAACGGTCGCTGTTGAAATGAATCGTCTTGGCTGCCAGGTCCTTGCCGGTGCCGCTCTCGCCGCGCAGCAGGACCGTCGACGCCGGGCTCGACGCGACGCGCTGCAGCAGCGCCTTCAGCGCCCGCATCGGCTCGGAGTCGCCGACGATGTGTGAGATGGCGTAGGGCTCGGAGCGCGACGCGCGGAGCTGTTTGACCTCGCGCCGCAGCCGCGTCGTCTCCAGGGCCTTGGCGACGACCAGGCTCAACTCGTCGAGGTTGAACGGCTTGTTGGCGTAGTGATACGCCCCCTGCTTCATCGCTTCGACGGCGGTTTCGACCGACGACAGCGCGGTCAGCAGAATCACCGGGACGTCGCCGTCGGCCGCCTTCATGGAACGCAGGACTTGCAGGCCGTCGGAATCGGGGAGCTTGTAGTCGAGCAGGACGAGGTCGATGTCGGGCCCGAAGCGGGCCAGCGCCGATTTCGCCGTATCGGCCTCGACGATAGCGTAGCCGTCCTGCGACAGGCGCTCGGAGAGCGTCCAGCGGATCAGCGGCTCGTCGTCAACAACCAGAATCGTCGGGGGCATGCAGCCAATTATGGCCTAGACGGCCGAGGCGACCGTCTGTACGAGACCGACGAGGCGGGCGAGGTCGAAAGGTTTGGCGACGGTCGCGACTGCTCCCTCGCGTAGCGCGTCCGCCAGCATTTCGGGGGTGCCGTGCGCGGTCATCATGATGACGCGGCAGCCTGGCGCCGCTGAGCGGACGCGGCGCAGTAGCGAAAGGTCATCGGAGTCCGGCAGCTTCAGATCGAGCAGCGCCACCGCCGCCGCGGCCGCGCCGTCGGTCAGCGACTGTATCGCCTCACGGGCTGTGCCCGCCTCCACCACCGCGTAGCCAGCGCTCTCGAGCCCTTCGCGGACGGCCCAGCGGATTAGTGGCTCGTCGTCGACGACCAGGATTGTAGTCATTGCGGAACATTTCCCTTGGTAGGCGAACTATTCCCCGCCGCGCGCCAGTTGCAGGCCGCGCCGTGCAGCGAATAGCATCAACGTCACACGAGTGATTCATTCCTGATGCCAACCACGCCGCGGCGCGGTCCGCCGAGCAAACAGGACGTCCGGGCGCTGACCGTCGCCGGGCTGGTCACGGCGGCGACCTTCATCGCCGGCCTGCTGCTACCACTCGGGATCGACATCGCCGCGCTCTACGGCATCGTCGTCCTGCTCGCGCTGTACATCCGCATTCCCGGTTTCTCGTTCTGGGCGGCGATCGTCGTGACGCTGCTGACCGGGATCGGGGCCTGGCTGGCGCCAGCGGAAGGGGTCGCGGCCTACGCCATCGTCAACCGCGTGCTGACACTGCTGGGCATCTGGGTCACGGCGTGGCTGATCTGGCGCACCAAGCAGTCCGGACGCGCCCTCGACCAGTCGATGAAGGATCTGGCCGACACCAATTTCGCGCTCAATCAGGCCGCGATCGTGGCGACGACGAGCGTGAAAGGGGAAATCACGTTCGTCAACGACAAGTTCGTCGAGATCTCGAAATACCCGCGGGAGGACCTGCTCGGCCAGGACCACCGGATCATCAACTCCGGCTACCACTCGAGAGAGTTCATCCGCGACCTGTGGACGACGATCGCCAACGGCCGTATCTGGCGCGGCGAGATCCGCAACCGGGCCAAGGACGGCTCGTTCTACTGGGTCGACACCACGATCGTCCCGTTCCTCGACGAGCGGCGCAAGCCGTATCAGTACATGGCGATTCGCTACGACATCACCGATCGCAAACGCTCGGAAGAGAAGCTGACGCAGCAGGCGGCGCTGGCGCGTCTCGGCGAAATGGCAGCTGTGGTCGCGCACGAGGTGAAGAACCCGCTCGCCGCGATCAAGGGCGCGTTGCAGGTGATCGGCGGACGCATGCCGGCGCAGAGTCGCGACCGCCTGATCATGAACGAGGTGGTCGCGCGCGTCGACTCGCTGAACGACATCGTCCAGGACCTGCTGGTGTTCGCGCGACCGCGCGACCCGCAGTTGACGGCGGTGCCGCTGGCCGAGCTCCTCGAAAACACCGCCGCGCTGCTGCGCAAGGATCCCGCCTACGCCTCGCTCGGCATCACGGTGTCGGGGACGCGCCCGGTCGTCCCGCTCGACGTCGACCAGATGCGGACGGTGTTCCTGAACCTGCTGCTGAACGCGGCGCAGGCGAGCGGCGCCAGCGGACGGATCGCGGTGACGATCGGCGCCGACGATCTGGCCGCGACGGTGGCGGTGGCCGACGACGGGCCGGGCATTCCGGCGGAGGTCCGGCCCAAGATGTTCGAGCCGTTCTTCACGACGAAGCATCGCGGCACCGGCCTGGGTCTCCCCACCGCGCGCCGCGTCGTCGAGCGGCATCGCGGCACGATCGACGTCGAGTGCCCGCCGGACGGCGGGACGATTGTCACGGTGACACTGCCGATGCAGTGACAGAACCCGGTAGCTCAGGCCTGCCGGACCGCCGCGACGAGCGCTTCGTTCTCGACGAAGCCGTGCTGCGGGTGGCGGACGGTCAGCACCGGACAGGGCGCGCGGCGGACGACGCGTTCGGCGATGCTGCCGAGCAGCATGTGGCTGACCCCGCCGCGGCCGTGCGTGCCCATCACAATCAAGTCGACGTCATTGCGCGCCGCGTAGTCGAGGATCTCAGCATATGGCGTCGCCACGACCGCGGCGATGGTGACGCGGTCGCAATCGGCGGCCGGCACCACGGCCTTCAGCCGCTCGCGCGCCTGGGCGTGCCAGTCATCGACGATCTCGAAGAGCGGGAGCGAGAATCCTTCCGCGGCCCATGGCTGGGTCAGGGGATCCTGCACGACGTGTAGCAGGTGCACCCGCGCGTCGAAGCGTCGAGCCAACTCCAGGGCGTAGCGCAGCGCGGCTTCCGAGCACTCGCTGAAATCCGAGGGAACCAGAATTGTCTTCAGGGTGATCATGGTCGTTCTCCTCTAATCTAATGGCGGATGCGCCGTCCCGGGGCGGCGGGCCGCGGGGCGCCGACGAGCATGCGCACGTCGGCGACGACGGCGCCTGCGGGCAGCACCATCACCGGGTTCAAATCCATCTCCAGGATTTCGGGACACGCGTGGAGCACTTGCGACACGCTGACGAGCAGGCGGCGGAGCGCGCCTTCGTCGGCGGCCGGGACGCCACGGAACCCGCGTAGGCGAACCCGCCCCTTAACGCGCTCGACGAGAGCGGCGGCGCCGGCTTCTCCGAACGGGCACATCGCGAAGGCCGTGTCGTCGAGCAGATCAATCAGCACACCGCCGGTCCCGCACATCACGACCGGACCGAACGCCACGTCGTTGAGGCCACCCACCGCCATCTCGACGCCGGCCGTGACCATCGGCTGCACCAGCACCGATTCGAGCGCGTCGCCGAGCGTAGCGGCGAGGGCATGAAACGCGTCGCGCACGGCTGGCTCGGAGGCGAGCGCGAGCCGCACGCCGCCCACATCGCTCTTGTGCAGGATGCTCTTGCCCGTAGCCTTGAGCACGACCGGCAGTCCCAGCGCGCGCGCCGCGTCGACCGCCTCGTCGGCGGTGTGTGCGGTGCGCGACTGCAGCACCGGCAGCGCCGCCGCCGCCAGCAGTGCCTCGCACTCCTCAGGTGAGATCCAGCCCTCCCCCTTGGCGACGAGATCGTGAACAACGGCCCGCACCCTGTCGCGGATCTCGTCGGGCATCGGCTCGGGCGTGACCACTGGACGGCGCAGCCAGTCGCCGTAGCGCGCCACGTGGGCGAGCGCCGCGGCCGCGGCCTCCGGAAATGCGAACGACGGCACCGGCGCAAGCTGCGGACGCACGCCCTGCGTGCCAAGGAACGTCGCAATGACCGGCTTCGAAATCGTGGCGGCCGCGCTGCGGATCGCCGCCGCCACCGCCTCGGGCTCGGTGACGAGCGGGGGAATGAAGATGGCAATCACGCTGTCGACGTTGGGATCCGCGGCGACCGCTTTCAGGGCGAGGCAGTACTGCTCCGGAGTGGCCGAGGCAATCATGTCCACCGGGTTGGCGACGCTGGCCGTTGCCGGCAGGAACCTGCGCAAGTGCTCTTGCGTCGCGTCGTCGAGCACCGGCACCGACAGGCCGTTGGCCTCGCACGCGTCGGCGGCGAGGATCGCGGGACCGCCCGCGTTGGTCACGATCGCGACCCGGCGGCCGCCCGGGATCGGCTGGTGGGCGAGCACCGTCGCGACGTCGAACAACTCCTCGAGCGTGCGCGTCCGGATCACGCCTGATTCGCGCAGCATCATCTCGACCAAAGCTTCGCTGCTGGCGCGCGCTCCGGTGTGCGAGGAGGCCGCCCGCGCCCCGGCGTCGGACCGGCCCGCCTTGACCGCGACAATCGGTTTGACGCGGGCGACGCGTCGCGCGATTTCCGCGAACTTGCGCGGGTTGCCGAAGCTCTCGAGATACAACAGGATTACGTCGGTGCGTGGATCCTCGGCCCAGGTACTGCAGCAGGTCGTTGCCGGAAACGTCGGCCTTGTTACCGATCGAGGCAAAGCTGGAGATGCCGATATTCAGGCGACGGACGTAATCGAGGATGGCCAGGCCGAGCGCACCGCTCTGCGTCGACATGGCGATCCGGCCGGCCGGCGGATAGACGGGCGAGAACGTGGCGTTAACGGCAAAGGCCGGATCGGTGTTCAGGATGCCCATGCAGTTCGGGCCGATCATACGCACGCCGGCAGCGCGGATCTTCTCGACGAGCTCGTCCTGCAGCGTGCGTCCCCCGTCGCCCGCTTCGCCGAAACCGGCGCTGATTACAACCAGCGCGCTGATCCCCTTGCCCAGGCAGTCGTCAACGACCGGCGCGACGTGGGCCGCCGGCACGACGATGACGGCCAGATCGACGTCGCCCGGAATGTCGCGCACGGACGGGTAGGCCTTCAGGCCATCGATCTCGGCCGCGCTCGGGTGCACCGGCACGAGGGTCCCGGTGAACCCGGTCGCGCGCAGGTTGTGCAGGATCTCGGATCCAATCCGCCCGCGCCCGGTATTGGCGCCGACCACGGCGATGGCACGCGGCTCGAAAAACGGCCGCAGCGAGGCGGCGGCCGCGATCTGCGCACGCCGGCTGCTCGCGCTCTCGGACTGCGCCGTCGGCTCGAGATCGAACGCGACATGGAACACGCCCTGATCGAGCCCCTGCGTCAGCGTGAACCCGGATTGCAGGAACACGTCCATCATCGCCAGGTTGTCGCCGAGGACGTAGGCGTCGAAGACGCGGACGCCGCGATCGCGGCCGATTTCGGCCAACCGCTCGAGCATGCGCGTGCCAAGGCCGTGTCCCTGGAGCGCATCGGCGACGGCGAACGCCACTTCGGCGCGCTCCGGCCGGGCCGAGGCGCGATAGTAGCCGGCGATGCCGCACAGTGTGTGGCTGCGCTCGGCGACGATCAGCACGTCTGCCGGATCTGGCGCGGTGATGCGACGCGCCTCCGCGAGATCGACGCGGTGCGTGGTCATGAAACGATAGTAAAGACTGCGTTCCGACAGCCCGGCGAACAGGTCCACGATCGCCTTGGCATCGCCGTCGCGGGCAGCGCGCAGGCGGACCGTCGAACCGTCGCGCAGAATGATATCGGCGTCGAAATCGATACGGGGAACGGCAGCAGGCATGGCAATCGCAAGAGCACGGGACACGCCAGGCGGAAACGGGCATTTTTTAGGGCGTTTCGGGTGGCTCACGTCGATGCTGCCGGAAATCCGGCAGCGCCGGGAGTAAGCTGAAGGGGAGGAGGGCGGTATGCGGTGGATCACAACAGCGGCGATGGCGCTCGGGGTCATCAGCGCGCTGCACGCCGGCGCAGGCGGCGAAGCTCCGGACCCGACCGTGACTGCGGTCGCGGGCCAGAGCTGGCTGCACACACTCGGCGTTGACTATCGCGATACCAGCCTGGGACGCGGCTCGGGCCGCTACGGTCCGAACCCGTCGGACCTGGCGACCGATCGCAAGCCGCTCAAGGTGACGCTCACGGACACGATGACAGTCACCGGCGAGGACTTGTACCGGATGAACTGCCAGGCGTGCCACCGGGCCGAAGGGACTGGGGCACCGCCCGAGATCAAATCGATGATCCCGGTCGTGCAGGGGTCTACGCTCCAGGAAATGCGCGGCAAGGTGACCCGTGAAGATCTCTACACGCGGATCGAAAAGGGCGGCCAGAAGATGCCGGCCCGCGCGCATCTCACTCGTGCCGACATCGACGTCCTCTACACGTACCTGACCAGACTCGCCGGCGCCGACACAAAGACCGCGAAGAACGGCAGCGAAACGGTGAGCGTCGATCGCCTCGGCGAAAATGTCGTCAAGGGCACGTGCCACATCTGTCACGACGCCACCGGACCGCGGCCTACTGACAAAGCATTGCTCGCCGGCGCGATCCCGCCACTGTCGGTCGTGATGAGCGACAAGTCGATTCTCGAGTTCGTCAACAAGGTCGAGCGAGGCGCGGTCACGGTGATGGGCGAGCCGCCTGTGCCGCACCGCGGGCGTATGCCCGTGTTCTATTACCTGACCGACAATGAGATTGCGGCGGCATATAAGTATCTCCATACCTATCCGCCAAAGCCGTAGCTGAGCTACCCGACGACGCCTTCTTTGCCGCGATCGCTGGCACGAGCGTTGCGATATTCCTCAGCAGCTGGAGGAGGAAGGGCTTGGTGAATCAGTGCTCGATTCTCTACATCAAACCGGGGCCCGGGGAGGAAACCCACGCATCGGCGCTGCGGGCTCTCGGATTCTCCGTTGATGTGGTCGGTGACCTACCGCCGGCCGATGTCTTCACCAAGTATCACGCCGTGGTAGTGCTCGTGTCGGCGGGCGCGAACCTGCCGGTGCTGGGCGCGTGCCTGCGCGCCAAGCCGCGCTTCGGCCGGCGGGTGCTCGCGGCGCTGGTGCCGGCCGCGTTCAGCGAACGGCAACGACGCGAGGCCACCGACTGCGGCTTCGACGTGGCGCTGGCCGACGGCTGTTCGGCGCGCGATCTCGCCGCACACATCCTGCGCCGGCTGCGACCGTACCCCGAGTATCGCTGTCTGCTGCGGGTCCCGCGAGGACGCCGCAAGGCCGCGTAAGCCGCTTCCAAGACGAGGCCCGAGCGCCGAATGGGCAGGTGCCGTGATCGCTGCGCGATCACTCATCGAATAGAGTCTTGAGCGGCACGCCCAACGCGTCGGCGAGGCGCACGAGATGGCGCACCGACGGGTTTCGTATCCCCTGCTCGATCCCCCACATGTAGGTGCGGTGCATGCTCGCCTGGTCGGCGAGATGTTCCTGCGACCATCCTTTGACGTGACGCAATTGGCGGATGCGCCGGCCCAGCGCCCGGACAATCATCTCGGGTCGTTTCGCCACGGCGATATGTTCGGCTGAGCCGGCGTGCGCGCGCGACCGGCTGATCGTAGTCATCCTAGAAGTAACCTCCTGCCCGCCGGAGGTACACGCTCGCAAGGTCATTGCCGCCGCCGGTAGAACGGGCACGGACGAGGCGGCATGGAGGCTGCAGTGTCGGCCGCGCGCTCGACTGAAAGGGAGGCCGGCAGTGGACGTCGAACGGACCAGGTTGCACGCGCTCTTCAGAAACGATCTGACGCCCCGCGGACGCGCGGTGGTCGACGCGCTGGCCGATGCACGCGCCGCGTCCACGGGATTCGTTCTCACCTGCGGGTTGCTCCCGGAGGTGAACGAAGCCTGTACCGAGGGGCTGCACGATCACGTGCACGCACTATCGGAGAAGTACTTCCAGCGGGAAGCCGCGGTCGCCGACCTGGTCGGCGCACTGAGTGAGCGGGGACTCGACGACACCGACGTCGAGTACATCGCACAACTGGTCACCTCGATCGTTACGGCCGACGCCACGGCCGCCTACCTCTTCGGCCTGGCGGCGGGCCTCGGCCTCGGCTCGCTCGATCGGCGCCTGGGGGAGTGACTCGTCGTATGATCGCGAAATGCAGCCGTTCCAGTCGTTCGCGGAGGGCGTCCTTGCGAACGTGATCCGCCGCCAACCGGCGTCGCCGGCGCGGACGGTGTTCGCGTGGACGGTCGCGGCCGGCCCAGTGATGGCGCGCGCCGCCACCGTGGAAGCCCGTGACGGCGTGCTGTTCATCACTCCGAAGGACGCGCGCTGGTCACGCGAGATCGAGCGCGCCCGCGCTACCCTTCTTCAACGCGTCCAGCAGCTACTCGGAGCCGGCGCCATTTCGGCCATCACCATATGCGCGAGGCAGTAATCGTGTCGGCCGCCAGAACGGCGACCGGCAAGTTTCTCGGCTCCCTCAAGGATTTGACCGCGCCCCAGATCGGCGCCATCGCCGTGCGCGAGGCGGTGCGCCGCGCCGGTCTCGATCCCGCGAGCGTCGACGAATGCATCATGGGTAACGTCGTCGCCGCCGGCGAGGGGCAGAACCCGGCGCGCCAGGCGGCGCTCAACGGCGGGCTGCACGAGCACGTCGCGGCGCTGACGATCAACAAGGTCTGCGGATCGGGACTGAAGGCAGTGATGCTGGCCGCGCAAGGGATCGCCACGGGCGACATCGACATCGCGGTCGCGGGCGGCATGGAGTCGATGAGCAATACCCCCTATCTCGTGGCACGGCTGCGCGAAGGGCTGCGCATGGGCAATGGCACGCTCGTCGACGCGATGATCCACGACGGCCTGTGGTGCGCTTTCGAGCAATGCCACATGGGCATGTCGGGGGAGCACGTCGCCGAGCAGTTCAAGGTCGGGCGCGGCGAGCAGGACGGGTACGCGGCGGAGAGTCACCGCAAGGCAGCGCGAGCCATCCGCGAGGGCTGGTTCACGGAGGAGATCGTGCCGGTCGAGATCCCGCAGAAGAAGGGGACGCCGATCGTGTTCGATCGCGACGAAGCAGTTCGCGAGGAGACCTCGGTCGAGACGCTCGCCGCCCTGCGGCCCGCGTTCAAGAAAGACGGCAGCGTCACGGCCGGCAATGCGCCCGGCGTGAACGACGGTGCGGCGGCGCTGGTGGTGATGGCGACCGACAAGGCGCAGGCGCTCGGGCGCAAGCCGCTCGCCCGCATCGTCAGCCAGGCGACCAGCGGGCTGGCGCCGAAGCTGGTGTTGATGACACCGGTCGAGGCCGTCCGCAAGGTTGCGGCGAAGGCCGGATGGAATCTCAAGGACGTCGATCTCTTCGAGATCAACGAGGCGTTCTCAGTGCAGATGGTCGCGGTGCTGCGCGAACTCGGCATCGATCCCGCGAAGGTCAACGTGCAGGGTGGCGCTGTGGCGCTCGGCCATCCAATTGGCGCCAGCGGCGCGCGGGTGCTGACGACGCTGCTGTATGCGCTGCGGCGTACGGGCGGCAAACGCGGCATTGCCGCGCTGTGTCTCGGCGGTGGCAACGGCGTGGCTCTGGCAGTGGAGAATGCCGCCTGAAATGACGATCAGAACCATCGGCGTCGTCGGCGCCGGCACGATGGGCCATGGCATCGCCCAGGTCTTCGCGCAATCCGGCTACGACGTCCGCCTGTGCGACACCTTTCCGCGCGCGCTCGACAAGGCAAAGAGCGCCATCGAAAAGAGCCTGGGCAAGTTCGTCGAGAAGGGCAAGCTGGCAGCGGCGGACCGCGACGCCACGCTTGGACGGCTGAAGACCTTCCCGACGCTCGACGAGCTGGCGCCGGCCGATTATGTCGTCGAAGCGATCGCCGAGAACGTCGAGGCCAAGCTCGACGTCTTCCGGACGCTCGACGCCATCACGCGACCCGAGGTGATCCTGTCCTCCAACACGTCGTCGATCTCGATCACGATGCTCGGGGCGGCGACGAAGCGGCCCGGTCACGTGCTCGGCATGCACTTCATGAACCCTGTCCCGCTGATGACGCTGGTCGAGCTGATCCGCGGCCAGGCGACGTCGGACGATTCGATGCGTTTGGCCACGGACCTCTGCACGAAGCTCGGCAAGACTGCCGTCGAGGCCGCCGACTACCCCGGCTTCATCGCCAACCGCATCCTGATGCCGATGATCAACGAGGCGATCTACGCAGTGATGGAAGGGGTGGGCACGCCGGACGCGATCGACACGGTCATGAAGCTCGGGATGAATCACCCAATGGGGCCGCTGACGCTGGCGGACTTCATCGGTCTCGACGTCTGCCTGGCGATCCTCAACGTGCTGCACGACGGGCTCGGCGATCCCAAGTACCGCCCTTGCCCGCTGCTGCGGCGGATGGTGGCGGCCGGCCATCTCGGCCGCAAGAGCGGGCAGGGGTTCTACGAGTACCTGATGGACGATGGGCGATGGACGATGGGCGATAGGCGATGGACGATGGACGATGGGCGATGGGCGCGCGTTCGTCGCTGACTGCTACGAACGTCTTCTCGGCAGGGCGGCCGACGAGGCCGGGTTGGCCCACTACGCTGGCCGCCTCGCCGAGGGGTCGCTGACGCGCGAATCGCTCGAGGAGATCCTCCGCGCCTCCGACGAATTCCTCGAGCGTGAGCAACGCCTGTCCCCCGCCGCGGCGCGCATCCCGCGGGACGTGCAGCTCTGCGAGCTCGCCAATCCCGCCAAGTGGGACAACCCCGAGTGGGTCGCGATCCTGAAGTCTCTGGCCTCGGCGCCTATCGAGAAGGCGCAGATGCACCGCAAGGCTTATGAACTGACGCAGACGATCTTCGGCCTGCAGCGGCTGGGCGGCGTGGCCGAGACGGCGCGTGTGCTCAGCGTCGGAGCGGGACACGAGCCCATCCTCTACTGGCTGGCCAACCGCACCGGCAAGGTCGTTGCCACGGATCTCTACGACGGCGAGTGGCAGCAGAAGTTCTCGCGCGAGGGAGACCCGGGGGTCCTGGCAGATCCGGCGACATTCGCACCGTTTCCCTATCGCCGCGAGCGTCTTTCGTTCATGCGGATGGACGGCTCGCGGCTGGCGTTTGTCGATCACGCCTTCGACGTGGTTTACTCGCTGTCGTCGATCGAGCACTTCGGGGGGGTCGAGGGGGCGCGCCGATCGGTGGGCGAGATGGCGCGCGTGCTGAAACCCGGCGGTATCCTGGCGCTCGCCACCGAGTGGTGCGTCCGCGGAGAAGCCGGCGGAGAGGTCTTCTCCCCTGACGAGGTTCGCCGTATCATCGACCAGCCGTCGCTGCGGCTGGTGCAACCGATCGACGATCGCGTGTGGGATCGCTATGAGACGCGGCCGGTCGATCTGCGGGTGGACCGCTTTCAGTCGCCGCACATGCTCCTCAAGCATGACGCGGCGATCTTCACATCGGTGTTCGTGTTCATGGAGAAACGCGGATGAGAGGTGACCGGCTGCTCGCGATCGTGGCGCTGGCCGCGACGTGCGCGCTGCCGGGACGCGCCGCCCAGCAGTCGGACGTCGGCGTGCTGCTCGAGCGCATCGGCGATCGCGTCGCCCGCTACTATCACCGGGCGCAAAGCCTGGTCTGCCTTGAGACCTCGACGATGCAGCCGATCAGCCGCGACTGGAGCTGGGCGGGCATGGCGCGGACGGTTGAATCGGAGCTGCGCGTCGAGGCCGAGGCCGCCGACGGCACGGCGCTGGCCGAAGCGCGGCTGATCCGCGAGATCCGCCGCGTCAACGGCCGCGAACCGCGCGATCGTGACAAAAAGGATCGCAACGGCTGCACCGATCCGGACCCGTTTTCGCCCGAGCCGCTCGCCTTCCTGCTGTCGTCGCACCGTGAGGACTATCGCTTTACGTCGGTCCACGAGGGGAAAGAGCGGGGCCGGGCGGCGCTGGTCATCGAGTTCGAATCCGCAAGCCACAGCAACCGCGCTGACCTGATCGAAGACCCGCGCGGCCACGACGACTGCTTCGACTGGAGAGGACCGATCGCGACGAGCGGGCGCGTGTGGGTCGACGCCGTCAGTTACGAAGTGCTGCGCGTGGATCGCTATAACGCGGGCCCTGTCGACTTGCGCGTGTCCTGGCCGCTGCAGCGCAAGCACGGGCTTTCCGCCTACGTCACGCTCGATCGCGACGACGTGTCGATGCGGTTCAGAGAGGTTGCCTTCAGCAGCCCCGACGAGATCATCCTGCTGCCCGAGTCGATCGACACGATTACGATCGTCCGCGCCGGGCTGCAGTCGGCGAGACGGAGCACGACGTTCAGCGACTACCATCGATTCCTGACGGCGAGCCGGGTGACGGTCAAAGGGCGTGGCAGTCCGTGAGCGGGCGGATCGAGCCCGAGCCGCGCTGGCCTGCGCTCATCGCGATCCTGGCGATCGCCGGTCTTTACCTGGCGCTGCCGCCCTATCTCACCCTCGGGCCGCGGCTGATCTTTCCGGCCATCGTCGGTGTGATGCTGGTTCCGCTGGTCGTGACGCACCGCTCGCGGTGGTATCGGATCAACCACGCGCTCGGTGTGGCGACGACGGCGGTGTTGACGATCGCGATGATCGTGTCCCTGGCGCTGCTGGTCGCGGCCCTGCCGGCGCACAAGGAATCCGGCCTGGAGCTGATCGGCTCGGCCGCCGCTTTGTGGGTCACCAACGTGCTGGTCTTCGCGCTTTGGTACTGGCGTCTCGACGCTGGTGGTCCGCACGCACGCGACCAGCGCGCACGCCATTCCCAAGGCGCGTTCCTGTTTCCGCAGATGATGCCGTCGGGGGATGACGCGCCGCTGCAGCGGCGTTGGGCACCGCAGTTCGTGGATTACGTGTTCCTCGCGTTCAACACCAGCACCGCCTTCTCGCCCACCGATACGCCGGTGCTGATGCGCTGGGGAAAGCTCCTGATGATGATCCAGTCGCTGATCTCACTCACCGTCCTGGCGATTCTCGCCGCGCGCGCGGTGAACATCCTTTAGTGGCGGCGCGGCGGCGCCACCACCACGTGACCGCCAGCGCTAGGGGGCCGAGCACGATCACTTCGACGGCGAGCGCGTGCAGGTTGTAGACCCAGAAGCGCGACTCCCAGTAGCGACGGGACACGGCCGGAAAGATCTCGACGCTGGCCTTGTAGTAGGCGTCGGTGAACGGCCACAGCGCCATGATTCCGATTGGCGGACGGGTGTCGTTGCTCAGCCAGTCGAGCAGCAGGTGGGAGAGCCAGGCCAGCGCGGCCGCACTCCCCCACCGCAGGCGGTCGCGGCGGGCGACCACGCACATTAGCGCGCCGGCAATCGCCGCCGCGCCGAGGCTGTGACTCGCGCCACGGTGGGTACCGACGAGCAGATCCAGATCCGGCGCGATCGCCACCGCCGCGACGACGAGCGCAGCGCGCCGCGTCCGCTCTGGGACGACCGGCCAGGCCGCCGCGATGCCACCCAGCGCGTGTCCGACGGGGGACGGCATCAGGGCCTGCCGCTCGAACGGAATTGGACGGGTCTGCTCGAGGCCGCTGACAGGACGGGTGGCAATGGCGAATGACGAATGCCGACAGTCAGAGCGCCTCCTTCTTATCGAGCCGCCACGCGGGCGTAGATGACGATCGGGGGTGCCACCTTGTCGAGGTTCGTGTACTCGTCTTCGACGCCGTTGGTGAACGTCGGGAAATAGCTGAGCAACGACGCGCGCGGCCGTGTCGTAAACGTGCGCACCGGCACGAACGGCGATTGGCCGCTCGAGAGCCACACCCACCATTCGCGGTCGATTGCCGCCATCGACGGACGCCGCATCACCTGTGCGTTGACGACGACGAAGTCGGGCAGATCGACAGCCGCGGTCGACACCGGCGGCGGCACGCTGCGCAGCAGGTGCGCCGGCTCGACGATCGGCAGATAGGCGCGCGGCCCGAGCAGCGCCACGCGTGCGCCGGGGGCGGCATGGTCGTGCAGCCAAAGCGCAGCCGGGTAGCGGGAGTCCTTGATCAGCATCAGGTCGATTGACGCGCCATACCATGCCATCACCGCGACGGCGGTGGAGACAAGCGCGATGCGGAGTCGCCGCCGCACCGGTGATGCGTCGATCACCGTGCCGCACCAGCCGCCCGCGACGATCGACAGGACGAGGAAATCGCCGAGCAGGTAGCGATCGAAGACCGAGGTAATCGTTGAGAGGAAAAACAGGTAGTACGACACGATCGGCAGCACGAGCCACCAATAGCGGCGGCGGCGGATCTCGCTGGCGAATCCGGCCGCCGCGGCGATCACGCCGATCCAGGTCATCGAGAACACCGTCGACACCGCCGAGAGACGCCAGATCGTGACCTGGCGCGACAACCGCGTCCCAGGCAGCTCGAATCGCAGGTCCGATCCGACGTCGGTCAGCGCGTGCACGTGTGCGGCGAATCCCGAGGGGTTCAGGATGACGTTCGAGACGACGAGGAACGTCGCGATGCCGGTGACAATGCCGATCAGGACCGGGCGGCGGCGGAGGATCAGGGCGTGCACGAACGGCAGCACGTAGAACCCGTAGGCCTGGTCCTTCGTTTCGACGGCGAGCGCCGCTGTCAGTCCGAACAGCACGGCGTTGGCTGTCCCTCCTTCCCGGATCGTGCGTGCGTAGAAGACGAGCGACCACGCCAGCCAGAACAGGTATGGCACGTCGACATTGGCCAGCTTGGCGTAGTAGACAAAGGGCAGCGTGACGCCGGCGATCGCGGCGGCGGCAAGCGCGCCGGTCGGTCCGTAGAGATCGTCGGTGACGACGTAGATGGCGACGATGGCACCGAGCGCCATGGCGACGGACACGAAGCGGATGACCAGCTGCAGCACGAAGAGCGCGGCGGCGGTCCCGAGATCGACGCCGACCGCGCGCGCGACGACGAACGGCGCGTAGGCGAGCGCGTTCAGGTAGTACTGCAGCGGCGGGTACTTGTCGAACCAGCCACCGGCGAAGTGCCGATCGATGGCGTCGAGAATCAGCCATGGGGGCAGTTCGTCGGCGGCCCATCCGGCCCACGGCACGCCCCACCAGATACCGGTGACGAAAATAGCCGCCAGCGCGAGGAGGAGCCACGAGAACGCGGGGGCGAACGGCTGCGGGTGGAGTCTGAGGACGGCGCGGCGGAAGGCTGCCGCGGCGGCGGCAAGCAAGGCGGCGCTGCACGCCAGCGGCAGAACGAGGGGGACCATGCGCGTGCCGATCATAAAGCGAGGCGGGACCTGTCCTGTCATGGCGCCGGGCTACGCTGGTGGCACGGGCGGCAGCAACGAACGTGGTCCGGCGGTGCGAGACTGCACAGTTCTGCAGATGGGGCGAAAGTGCGTTTGGGCTACAAGTCCAGTATTTTGTGTCAGCTACGAAGACTTATCGTGTGTGTTTCGCTTGACAGGCAACGGGCACGAATCTAGAATCAGCGTGGCGACAGGGAACCCAAAATGACCGGCCAGCGAGCGCCAGCGGGAAGCCCGGCGGCGAGCGCGAAAACAAGGAGTGTTCATGGCAGCTGAAGATCGGAACGACCGCGAGCGCCTCAAGGCCATCGAAATGGCCGTCGGCCAGATCGAAAAGCAGTTCGGCAAGGGTTCGATCATGCGGCTGGGCTCGAAGGACGTTATCGCCCAGGTGCCCGCGATCTCCACCGGCTCGGTGAGCCTCGACTACGCGCTCGGCATTGGCGGCATGCCGCGCGGCCGAGTCGTCGAGATCTTCGGGCCGGAATCCTCCGGCAAGACCACCCTGGCGCTGCAGGTCATCGCCGAGGCGCAGAAGACCGGCGGCATGGCGGCCTTCATCGACGCCGAACATGCACTCGACGCGCAGTACGCCAGGAAGCTCGGCGTCGATCTCGACAACCTGCTGATATCACAGCCTGACAACGGCGAGCAGGCGCTTGAAATCGTCGAAGTCCTCGTCCGCTCGGGCGGCGTCGACGTCGTGGTCGTCGACTCGGTCGCCGCGCTGGTGCCGCGCGCCGAAATCGAGGGAGAAATGGGCGAAGCGCAGATGGGTCTGCAGGCGCGCCTCATGTCGCAGGCGCTGCGCAAACTCACCGGCATCGTCTCGAAATCGAAGACGTGCCTGATCTTCATCAACCAGCTGCGCGAGAAGATCGGCGTCATGTTCGGCAATCCGGAAACGACAACCGGCGGCCGCGCGTTGAAGTTCTACGCCTCGGTCCGCGTCGACATCCGCCGCATCGGCGCGATCAAGGACGGCGATGTCGTGGTCGGCGGCCGGACGCGCGTCAAGGTCGTCAAGAACAAGGTTGCGCCGCCGTTCCGTGAGGCGGAATTCGACGTCATGTACGGCGAAGGCATTTCGCGCGAAGGGGACCTGCTCGATCTCGCCGTCGACAGGAAGATCGTCGAGAAGAGCGGCACGTGGTTCGCCTTCAGCGGCGAGCGTCTCGGCCAGGGACGCGAGAACGTCAAGCAGTTCCTCAAGGACAACCCTGCGACGTTCAAGCAGATCGAGGAGCGCGTCCGCAAAGAGCTGGGGCTCGTCATCAACAACGAAGTCGCCGCGGTGTAAGCCGCGAGCGGCCGACGCGAGGCGCGCAGTCCGCCGGGCGGTTTGGTGGACCGTCTGTGAAGGACGGCGTCGGGCGCGGCCGGGGAGGCAACATCCTCTCGCGGGCCGCGCACCGTGCGTCAGCGTTTCGAATAGATTTCGTCGAGCAGCAGGTAGCGCGGGCGGGTCTTGTCGGATTCCACGCGCGTGTTCACGTCGAGATGCATGATCTCGGCGTGATCCGGCTTGGTGATCGCCGGCCACTTCGGCAGCTTGCCGCCGTTGGGATTGCCGGTCTTGACGAAGTTGGCAAAATAGGTGGTCATCGTCTCGGAGACGCGGCGGTCGTCATCGGTCCACGCGTAGACGTCGTTGCCCGGCAGGTTGCCCAACGCGTACTCGATTTCGGCCGAGTGGGCGGCGCCGTTCGCCGGACCCTGGTTGCCCTTACCCGGGCTCATCGCCGGCCGCGGCCGTGCGTAGTAGTAGCGGAAGGTCGGCTTCCCGCCGGTCCGCGCATGCAGATCGATCCACTTCCACGTGCTGAAAGCGATGAAGCGATCACTGGCCAGGGCTGTCGCGGCACTGGTGATTTCGTCCGGCGTGCTGCCCGAGTAGAGCTTCAGCACTTCATCGCCGCGCTCCGGGAACGCCGCGTGCACCCCTTTCGCGTATCCCTCGGCGGTCGGCTCAACGCCGCGCCCGAGGACGCCGGCCGCACCGCTCTCCTGTGAATTCCAGCCGGCGAGCAGCGGCACGTGCGCCTGCTCGCCGGCCTTGAAGATCTCGGCGACCGATTTCGGCAGGAAATAGCCGTCGATCGTGATGGGAAAGCGCGGGCCCTGGACCGCCAGGACGGCGTCAGCGGGCAAGGCGCGCAGGTCTGCGAGTGATTCGAGCTTGGCGGCGGCGGCAAACGCGACCCCCGTCTTTTCGGCCTCCGCCAGCGGCACCGGTTCGAACGTGGGGTTGATCGCCGCGCCGCTCTCGCCGATGGCGCCGGCAATCAGGCCCTTCGACAACGGCGAGGCCATCAGTGCGCTCACGGAAATCGATCCAGCCGATTCCCCCGCGATCGTCACATGGCGCGGGTCGCCGCCGAACGCGGCAATATTGTCGCGGACCCAGGCGAGCGCCGCGGCCTGGTCGAGCAGGCCATAGTCGCCCGACGCGTGGCGTGGCGATTCCGCGGCTAGATCCGGGTGCGCCATGAACCCGAAGACGCCAAGGCGGTAGTTGACGGTCAGGGCGACGATACCCTTGCGCGCCATGCTGGCGCCGTCGTAGCGCGGCTCTGAACCGTCACCGGCAGTGAAACCGCCGCCGTAGAAATAGACCAGGACCGGGAGGCGCTCACGACCGGTCTTCGCGGGCGTCCAGACGTTGAGGAAGAGGCAGTCCTCGCTCATCCCGCTGGCGCGGAAGACCATGTCGGCGAACTGCCGCCGCTGCATACACTGCGCGCCGAAGGCGTCGGCCTTCCTGACCTCCGTCCACGCCGCCGCCGGCTGCGGCGGCTGCCAGCGCAGCGGCCCGACCGGTGGCGCGGCGTAGGGAATGCCTTTGTAGACACGCAGCCCCTCAGGTTCCGGGGTACCCGAGATCGGCCCCGATTTGGTCTCGACGCGATCGGCGGCCAGGGCGACAACGGGCAACAGCACGGCGAGACCGACAGAGGCGAAGAGTCTTCTCATGGCGCGAGAATACCACCGCGCCCGTATCCTTCGCAGGATCGGCGCGGCTGACGGCGTCATGTCTTTGAGATTGTCTAGCGGACGTCTTTGATGGTGACGAGAATTTCGCCGGGACGAACGAGGCCGAGCTCGCTGCGGGCGGCCAATTCGATCGTGGCTGGGTCGCTGCGCAGGCGGCGGACCTGCTCGCGCAGTGCCGCGTTCTCCCGCTTGAGCCGGTCGAGGTCCTGCGCGGCGACGGCCGAGGCCTTGCGCGCACGGATCGATTCCATCAATCCCTTGTCCCCAATCGCCGCGTTGACGAGGATGACGCACGCGGCGAAGAGAATGGCGTGCGACCAGAAGCGCCGCGGCTGTCGCCGTGACATGGACTGGGCGGCGAGGTCTGAGCTGGCCGTTGTCGTGCCGATCGCCATGTCGATGGCGCGCACGGTACCAGAACCCGATCGCGAGTACAACCCCTACGTTGATCGGGATCGCGTCAGCGATTCGATACCAGACGTCCGCCCGAACCATCCGCGCCGTCGACGACGTCGAGCATGTCGGAGACCGTCACGATGCCGACGAGGCGCCGGCCTTTTAGGACCGGCAGACAACCGACAGCGTGCGCCCGCATCAGCGCGGCCGCCGCGCCGACCGACGTGTCGGGGCGAACGATCAGCAACCGGCGCGACATGAAGTCCTCGACTCGCCCGGTGTCAGGTACGCCGTTTAGATCCGCGACGCCGACGACGCCCACCACGCGGCCGCGCGCGCCAATGACAACGAGTTGATGGATGCCGGCCTGGTGCATCCTGGTTCGGGCGTTGACAATCGAATCATCGGCCCCGATCGTCAGAACCTTCGCGGTCATCACATCTTGCACCTGCATAACTGCTCCTTGGGGGGAAGGCCGGATGCCAGCGCTCCCGCAGGGCCAAAGACGCATAACGCGCGCCGTCGCCGAAGGCGCGCCATTCCGCTGTTGCTCCGGTGCAGCCGAATGGAATCGCGTCGAGGCCGCCGGATATCCGGCAGGACCGTGAGGTGCGGCCTCGCGGTCTGGTCAGAGGTCAGCGAAGCCGGCCGGCGAGTGCGACGATTGAGCCAAAAAGCGCGACCATTGCGAGCGACAGGAGCCATGCGAGGCCACAGACGGCGGCCGCGCGGCCGGTGCTGTCGTAGTCGAGCGCCTGCCGGACGGCCACCACGCTGGCCGCGAGAGTCCAGAGAATCGCGAACCCGAAGATCCACGGCGCCGGACCGCCGAACAGGGCAAACGCCTGCACCAGACCCGGCGCGGCGGCGAATCCCAGCGTGCGAAGGAGCTCGCCGACGTCCGTTCGCGTGTCGGAGGTTGGCAATAACCTCGATCCAATTTGAAACGTGAGCGTGGCGAATACGGCCCACGCCATGATGGATAGGACGCTGGCGGTTGCCAGATACCGCAACGTCGGCGCCGCCCCGAGGGCGCCGCGTGCACCGATGCCGGCGGCGACACTGGCAAGGACGACCACGAGCAGCGCCTGGGACGTCGCGCCGCGATCGGCCTCGACCTCTTCGTAGGTGTTCGCGTTCAGCATGGCAGCCCCGAACAGGCGACGCACGAAGATGGTAATCATGGCAGACTCCTTGGCAGTCCCACGAGCAGGGAGTGTGCCAGCGCGCGATGCGACTCTTGTGTTCCGCGAGACCCGGCGGCAAAGTGGATTGGTTCGGGCCCTGTCGAAGGGGGTCTAGCTGAATGACGATGACTACGACACCAGAACTCCTCGCGAGGATTGACGCCTACTGGCGGGCTGCCAACTACCTGTCCGTCGGCCAGATCTATCTGCTCGACAATCCGCTCCTGCGTGAACCCTTACTGCCGTGCCACATCAAGCCGCGCCTGCTGGGACACTGGGGGACAACGCCGGGACAGAACTTCATCTACGCGCACCTGAATCGAGTCATCGCGGCCTATGACTTGGACATGATCTACATCTCCGGCCCCGGGCATGGCGGTCCTGCATTGCTGGCGAACACGTACCTCGAGGGCACGTACTCTGAGGTCTATCCGTCCGTGACGCAGGACGAAGCGGGGATGCGCCGGTTGTTTCGTCAGTTCTCGTTCCCGGGCGGAGTCCCGAGTCACGTCGCACCGCAAACGCCCGGCAGCATTCACGAGGGGGGCGAGCTGGGTTACTCCTTGAGCCATGCGTTCGGCGCCGTGCTCGACGCACCGGATCTCATCGCGGCCTGTGTAGTGGGAGACGGTGAGGCGGAGACCGGCCCGCTGGCGACCGCCTGGCACTCGAACAAATTCCTGAACGCCGCGCACGACGGCGCCGTCGTGCCAATCCTGCATCTGAACGGCTACAAAATTGCGAACCCAACGATTTTCGCGCGTATCTCGCGCAACGAACTGGAGCAGTTCTTCGACGGCTGTGGCTGGAGTCCACGGCTAGTCGGGGGAGACGACCCGACGGTGCTGCACGCGACAATGGCATCGACACTCGACGAGGTCGTCGCGGAGATCCAGCGAATTCAGCGCCTGGCACGCCACGGCCACAGCGAGCGTCCGCGGTGGCCGATGATCGTCCTGATCACGCCCAAGGGCTGGACTGGGCCCAAAGAGGCCGATGGCCACAAGGTCGAAGGCACGTTTCGCGCGCATCAAGTGCCGTTGGCCAATCCTCGCGGCAATCCCGTCCACCTCGAGGCGCTCGGACGGTGGCTGGCGAGTTATCGGCCGACGGAGCTGTTCGACGAACGAGGCACGCTGCGCGCCGAGCTCGCATCGCTCGCGCCGAAGGCCTCGCGACGGATGGGCGCGAATCCCCGTGCGAACGGCGGATTGCTCCTGCGCGCGCTGCAGCTTCCCGACTACCGCCGCTACGCGGTGCGGGTCGAGACACCCGGAGCGATCGAAGCCGAAGACACGCGCGTCCTTGGCGCCTTTTTGCGCGACGTCGTCAGCCTCAACCAGGAGTCTCGCAACTTCCGAATCTTCGGCCCCGACGAGACCGTCTCGAACCGGCTCGATGCGGTGTTCGCGAGCACAAACCGACAGTGGAATGCCGCGATCATGCCGGACGATCAGTGGCTCGCGCCGGACGGACGTGTGATGGAAGTCTTGAGCGAGCACCAGTGTCAGGGATGGCTGGAGGGCTACCTCCTGACCGGCAGACACGGCCTTTTCAACACGTACGAGGCGTTCGCCCACATCGTCGACTCGATGTTCAACCAGCACGCTAAGTGGCTGAAGGTGGCGCGCACGCTTCCCTGGCGCATGCCAATCGCATCGTTGAACTATCTGCTCACCAGTCATGTCTGGCGTCAGGACAACAACGGCTTCACGCACCAGGATCCCGGTTTCATCGACTTGGCGTGTAACAAGAAGGCCGAAATCGTGCGCGTGTATCTTCCGCCGGATGCGAACTGCTTGCTGAGCGTGATGGACCACTGCCTGCGCAGCCGACACTACGTGAACATTGTCGTGGCCGGCAAACATCCGGCACCGCAGTGGCTGGGCATGGACGCCGCGGTCAAGCACTGCGCGGCGGGAATAGGCATGTGGGAGTGGGCCGGCAATGACCAAGGTGCGGAGCCTGATGTCGTGATGGCGGCGGCTGGTGATGTGCCGACGCTCGAAACCCTTGCGGCGATTTCCATCCTGAGAACGCATCTACCGCAGCTCAAGATCCGCATGATCAACGTCGTCGATCTCATGAAGCTGCAGCCGGCGAGCGAACACCCGCACGGGCTGAGCGAGACCGAGTTCGATCTGTTGTTTACGACGTCGAAGCCGGTCGTCTTTGCCTATCACGGGTACCCCTGGTTGATCCACCGACTGACGTATCGTCGGAGGAATCACGCGAACATCCACGTCCGCGGCTATAAGGAGGAAGGGACGATCACGACACCCTTTGACATGGCCGTGCTGAACGACCTCGACCGATTCCATCTGGCGACCGACGCGATCGCGCGGCTGCCACAGATTGGATCGCGCGCCGCGCACCTGCAGCAGGTTCTCGTCGATCAGCTGCACGAGCATGCGGCGTACATCCGTGAGCACGGTGACGACATGCCCAGCGTTCGGCAGTGGCGCTGGGAAACGCCGATTCAGTAGGAGGCGGGACCGCCCGCTCGACACCTCAAGCAGCCTGCACCCGCTGGTGTGGATGACAGCCTCCGCCCTTGCGCTGACCTGATGCCGGTCACCGCGCTCGAGCCGCGGGGGCTGGCAATGACGTGGCGCGCGGGACCGGCGACCTTTCGCCGAGCCAGCGAGAGGGTCGCGGTCGCAGCGCGAAGCGAGCGATAGCATTGCGTTCGAGTATGACCGACCGACCGATGTACGGGTTCGGCTGCTGCTCTTGAGGCAGCTCGATGTTGCAGCCGACGCGCCGTAGAAACGATGGCCCGAAGGTCGCGTTTCAGGCGCGACGCTACCGGAATTCCGGCGTCCCGTCGCTCCGTGTTCCAGGTTGGCTTCGATGGCGTCGACGCCCATGATGAGGCGGTCGTCAGAGTGCGCATCATGCGGCGGACGAGCGTGCCGCGACACGGCTCGCCGCAGTACGGCCCGGGCGGTAGGTGTGCGGCGCTCGGCGAAGCTGCCGGATTGTTCGCGACACTCCTGCCCGACGTGCTGCGGCGCGCTACGGAAGAACAGGCCGCGCGCGCACTGATGCGCGGCCTGCAGCGTACGACGCGCGCGCTGAAATGCGCTCAGGATCTCCCCTACCGGCCGTGGATGCCGAGATTCGCGCGTCGCCTCCGGCCTCGAGGAAGAGGACCGAGGAGAGGCGGTTCGTGGCGGGCGCGACGGTCCTGAGTGCCGTGCCCGTTACGGCGTCACCGTGATCTTGTTCTCAACGAGGTTCACCCCAGGCGCGGCCCACGCCGCCCGGCCGGCCTCGTCCTTCTCGGCCCACGAACGCACGCTGCCGGTCAACGTCACCCGTGGTCCGACGGCTTCGACGGCGATCCGCCGCGCATCGACCTCCGCATTACGCCGCAGCGCCGCCTCGATTTTCTCGCGCACTTCCGTCGTCGAGACTCTTGTCTGCAGCTTGATCTCGTTGGCGACGCTCTTGACGCCGCGCAGATTGTGGACGGCTTCTCCGGCCGCGATCCGCTGGTACATCCACTCGACGGTGCCCTCGAGGATCACGTGCCCATAGCGCACGGTCACCTTGACTTGCGGCGGCACGCTGACGCTGTTGCGCAGCGCCATGACGCAGTCGTGCGCGACGTCGCTATCGCCCCGCTCGTCGGAGAGCCTCACCTGCAGATCGTTAGCGACGCCGCGGATGCCGTAGACACGCTTGACCGCGCGCTCGATGGCGAGCTTGTCGGCATAGCTGTCGGTCGTCCCGGTGAGCGTGGCGACGCCGTCCCCGACGGTGACGCCGACGCCGGATGAATTGAAGTCGGGCTCCCAATCGAGTTGATGAAGCACGGCGTCACGGATGGTCTCGTCGGTCGTTCCAAAGACTGCTGTTGCAATTGACATGATGTTGCTCATTCGTCTCTCCAACGCAGTCGTGGATACAAGGGTAATGCCACGGCGCGATGTCGACAGGGTCTGCTGCGAGGGAGCGCTCGCCGGAATCGCGGCGCCGGATTGCCGTCGGCGTTGGCCGTCTGGCGGCGATGCCCTGAGGGGTAGATCGGACTTCGCTGTCGACGATTACGACAGCAAACGAGTGAACTGCCCCTTGATGAGCGTGTAGCACTCGCAGGCGGCATGCTCCAAACCGGCGACGTCGAGGATGATGATGTTCTTGTGCGCGTGATCGACAAGTCCGGCGCGGTGCAGTGCGCCGGCGGCTAGCGTAACCGACGTCCGTCGCACTCCCAAAAGCGTGGCCAGGACATCCTGCGTCATGGGGAACTCATCACGCCCGATCCGATCGCGAATCTCGAGCAAAGTTCTGGCGCACCGTTTCTCAATCGAGTGCAACGCATTGCAGGCGACTGACTGCATCAAACCTTCGACAAACGCCTGCGCGTAGCGATGAACCAGCTCGCTGAAGTGTGTCTGACGTTCCATTTCGCGGCGGAACACGGTCACGCTCATCGCTTGGGCATCACCAGCTGCGATTTCAACAATCGCTGCCTGGCCGGATTCCGGATCGCCTCCGAACGCCGCCATGCCGACAAGCGCAGCGGGTCGTGCGGCACCGTTCATGCTCACCGAACGGCATGACGTCAGTCCCCGCGGTGCGGCAGGCTGTCCACCGGCTTGTGCCTGTAAGAGACCGCCTCGGTCGGCTGGGATGGTGGGGCCTGTGGCTAATCGCAGACTACAGCATGCATCTCTGGACGATTGGCCAAACTCGTAGGCGATGATGCCAGACAGGCTCGGTGCCGGATTTCCGGCAGCGCGCGGTTGGCGTGGCAGA
This sequence comes from uncultured Acidobacteriota bacterium, assembly GCA_963836665.1. Taxonomy (GTDB): domain Bacteria; phylum Acidobacteriota; class Vicinamibacteria; order Vicinamibacterales; family 2-12-FULL-66-21; genus JAICSD01. The sequence goes on from CAWIKL010000001.1 coordinate 1,098,245, forward strand.
TTTGCACGGCCATTTCCTTCGTCGCTCTCTTGCATTGATTTCCCTCGGACGCTCCCTCGTATCGTTCCTGTCAACCATGAATACGCCCATGTTCTCACCGCACATCTACTGGCATCGTGACCTGCCCCCCTCGAACGCGCGGCCTCTGGGCGACCACGTGATCGAGGCAACGAGCGGTCGCGTGGCGGGGACACTCGAGCATCGGGACGATATGTGGGATCGCTGCTATCACGAGCTGATGGCGCGGGCGACGGAACGGCTCGGTCAGGAAGTGACTCGCCTTGGAGGCGATTGCGCACACGTGCTCTCCGAGCATATCGAGCCGCGTCGGGACGAACGAACCGGCGAGGCCTGGATGTACGGGCGATTCGAGTACCAGTTGTATGGGTCACCCTCGGGGAAAGGCAGCTGAGACTCAGCGACGCCTCCGGGATATTCCAGAGCTTTCTCGGTCGGCGCTTTGCGGGAGATTTCGTTGTGCTTCATCTCGAGTCGCTCGCGCCTCGCACGCCGCGTCTGCCGCGCGATCGGTGGGGTGCGCTGAGGCCGCTGACGGCGTCGATTGCGCTGCACATAGCCGTTGCCGTCCTGGCGGTGTTGCTGGGAACGACAACACCACTGCGCACCGACGTTCGCCGAGCCCAATCGATCTCAGACCAACGAGAGCCTGACGTACTGCATCTCGTGTTTCTGGCGCCACAACTGCCATGGGCGGGTAGCGGCGGGGGTGGCGGAGGTAATCAGCGACCGGAGCCCATCCGTCGCGCGCAGGGTGTCGGCACGGATGCGATCACGCTACGGGTGCGAAGCCGGCCGGCGGCAACGGTTCCGATAACGGCAGTCTCCGTACCTGTCGACGACGTTCTCCTGCTCCCGTCGATCGCGGTCGATGCAACGCCGCTGGCCGCCGGTCTTTTCGACCAGATTGGAGCGCCGGCTGCCGGTGTGATGTCAGGTACGTCGACCGGACCAGGGTCGGGAGGTGGCGTCGGCACGGGAAGCGGGATTGGTGTGGGGTCCGGACATGGCCCTGGAGTTGGCCCCGGGTCCGGCGGTGGAACCGGCGGTGGCGCTTATCGCGCTGGCGGCGTAGTCTCCGCACCGCGCCTCATCAAAGAAGTCAGGCCGAAGTACACGAGCGCGGCGCTCCTGAGTCACATTCAAGGCACCGTCGTCCTGGAAGCCGTCGTCGCCAGCGACGGATGCGCGTCGCACATCCGTGTCGTCCGTACGCTGGATCCTGGTGGCCTCGATGACGAGGCCGTGGCAGCCGTTCTCCAGTGGCGCTTCGAGCCGGGCCGTCTCGGGGGCACGCCAGTCGACGTGCTCGTCACGATTCTGCTCGACTTTTCCATTCGTTGAACGTTTCGGCATCACTCGAACAGACCGCCGGAAATCCGTTACCAATCTCTGAATTCGCCGCGGTCCGCGCCCAGGCCGCGCTGGTACAGCCGATGCGACGCACGAGACATGCGCCGGCTGATGGACATGCTGCAGGCGGTCGCGCCGGGCCCCGCGCGATGGCGCGTGCCGAGCCATCCCTCACCCGGCAGCGGTTCGCGCTGAGCGACGGGGATGTAACGAGGAAAGTATGAAAGAGATTCGACGCATCCTCTGCCCGATCGACTTCTCCGACCATGCCCGACGTGCGCTCGATCACGTCGTCGCAATCGCCAGACGGTGCAAGTCGTCCGCGAGGGCAACCCAGCCTTCGAAATCGTGGAACAGGCGGACAAGATGAAGGCCGATCTGGTCGTCATCGGCACGCATGGTCGGTCCGGATTCGAGCCTCTCTTTCTCGGGTCAGTCGCCGAAAAGGTACCATACCCGCGGGTCCGATTCTGTACCAACGAATACTCTGCCCGGTGGAGTTGTCCGTGTCTTCGTTGCAGGCCTTGAAATATGCGGCTTCGATGGCGCAAGGGTCCGCTGGCCAGCTCACCGTTCTCCATGTAGTCGCGCAAGAACTCGAGTACATGGGCGACATCGAGTACGACCAGGGCACCATCATGTGGGCATTACGAAGAGCGTTGGCTTTGACTGCGCTGGCGCTAACCGTGGCGCTGACGGGATGCAGCCTGCCGATGCGCCCGGTGAGAGTCGAGGCGACCGCCGTTGACTGGAAGGCGCTGGCGGGCGAATGGCGCGGCGAGTTCTGGATGAGCGCGTACGATCGGCATGGCCTCATCACCTTCCGGCTCGCGGTGGGTCCGGACGGCGCATCCGGAGAGGTCTTGATGATTTCCGACCGTTTCGCGTGGCCGTATCTTCGCGATCGGGTTGATCCCACGATGAAGCCTGGACCGTTCGACCGCACGCAGCTGCTGACGATTCTGTTCGTTCGAGCGGAGGACGGGTCCATCACAGGGCGTATCGATCGGTTTCGGGATCCGGACCGCCGCTGCGATGCAGAGGCCTCGTTTCGGGGATCGGTCGACGGGGACACCATCCATGGGACCGTGTCGTCGATATGCGTCGGCGACATTCGAGGGGGCATCATCGGACGATGGACGGCCGAACGCAAACCAGCGGTGACTGCGCGATAGAGCCCGACCCGGGGCGGCAACCGATCGACTGGACGTCGGTTATGCGGACTTCGAACACCGGGTCGATCAGTCGACTCCACACTGCGGTTGATCTCGCGCGTCGGAATTCCGCCACTCCTCGTGTGGCGGTCGACCGACACGCCTCCCTGACGGTGGTATCGCAATTGCGTTGGAATGGCGGTAGAGGCATTCATGCTACAAATCAGGAACGTGCTCGTGGCCACGGATTTCGGCACGGCATCGGACGCTGCGCTGCAGTACGGGCGCAACATCGCGCGCACATTTGGAGCCACGCTTCACGTGCTGCACGTGGTTGATGACGTCTACGCGCGAGGGCTGGAAGCAGAGTCTCTCAACATGTGGGCCGAGCAGCAGGACGAATTGCAACAGGCGGCCGTCGAGAGTCTCCGACAGCGCGTCACGCCAGATGACGCGCGCACCTTCAACGAACGGGTGGTCACACGCGTCGCCGGGAACACGGCTGATGCGATTGTCGAATTCGCCAGTGAGGCGCCAATCGATCTGATCGTGATGGGCACGCATGGCCGGGAAGCCGTCGATCCGCGCGACATCGGCAGCGTGTCCGCGCGCGTGGTCCACGGCGCGCCATGTCCGGTCTTGACGGTGAAGCGGACCGTAGGGACGTCAGCCGCCGCCGCGGTCACGCGGAGCACCGCAGCGGAATGACCGCGGTCAGACGCGTGGGCGTCCTGACCGGCGGTGGTGACGCCCCCGGGCTGAATGCCGTGATTCGCGCCGTCGTCAAGGCAGCCGCGAACCATGGCATCGAGTGCGTGGGCGTCGAGGACGGCTTCGATGGCCTGGTCGAACCCGGGCACCTCCGGCCGCTGCGGCCATGCGATGTGACCGGGATTCTCCGTCGAGGTGGGACCATTCTCGGCACCAGCACGCGCAATCCGTTCGCGCATGCGATACCTGGTTCTGGGTCGACTGCAGACTACTCCGGCCGCGTCGTGGCGACGTTTCGCGAAGCGAACCTTGATGGGCTGGTCGTCATCGGCGGCGACGGCACGTTGGCGATCGCTGACGAATTTTCTCGCAGGGGCGTGCCGCTCGTGTGTGTCCCGAAAACGATCGACAATGACATCGTCGGGACGGCCAGCTCGTTCGGTTTCGACAGTGCCGTGGCGTTCGCCACGGACGCGATCGACCGCCTGCACACGACGGCCGAGGCTCACAAGCGGGTGCTCGTGGTCGAAGTCATGGGGCGGTATTCCGGCTGGATCGCGCTCCATGCGGGCATCGCGGGCGGTGCGGATGCCGTGTTGATCCCCGAGATTCCCTTCGATTTGTCACAGGTCTGCGTGCGGATCCGGGAGCGCGATCAGTGGGGCGCCAAGTTCAGCATCGTCGTGGTTGCTGAGGGGGCGCGTGTCGTTGGCGGAGAGCGCGTCGCCGTCGAGAAAGCACACGAGGGGCGGCCTGAACGGCTGGGCGGCATCGGCGCGTGGGTGGCCGGCGAGCTCGCCGTGCGCACTGGCAAGGAAACCCGGACCGTGGTGCTCGGCCATCTCCAGCGGGGCGGCTCGCCGACGAGTGTCGATCGCCTGCTCGCGACCCGATATGGCGGGAAGGCCGTAGCGCTTCTTCGGGCGGGCCAGTTCGGAACGATGGTGGCATGTGAACCGCCCGACATCGTGACGCGGCAATTGTGTGATGTCGTCGGCAAGCTCAAGACGGTGCCGCTCGATTCGGATCTCGTGCGGACCGCGAGAGCTCTCGGAATGACGTTCGGGGGTTAGTAATTTGGTGCCGAGGACTGGAATCGAACCAGTGACACCAGCATTTTCAGTGCTACACGGGGCCGATTCCAGTTCTCACGATTCGTTCCAGAATTCGCGCGTCATAGGAGAGACGAGGATCTGGACACGTGCGAGATAATACGGGTTATGCGGGTTGTGCGGGCTGTTCGGGACAGTGGAATGACAGTGGAGCGTTATGCATCTCGTGCTTGACCGGTGGACGCAGGCTCGCGCGACCCGCAGCGCGGTGATCGCCTTGATCTCGCGGAAGGGGCATCCTCATCGTGACGACCTGATCGCGGCCATGAAGGAGATTCCCGGCGAACCGGTTCCGCAACGGCTGGTCGATTACGTTTGCAAGGTCTACGTCAAAGGACAATCGCGTCCCACCGGCACACGGCCGCGCGTCAATCCGGCAGCCGGTGACACGGTCATCCCCCTCCACTATCACCTGCTCTGTGACGACCTGCAGGCGCGCGAACAGACCCGCGAGATCAAGGGCATCGCCCTCGCGGAGACGGCACGCGAGTACGGCGTCTCTGTGAGCACGGTAAAGAGACTGGTTCTTAAGCGTAAGGAGCGGTTGGCCGCTCAACGTTTTCGGAAAACACTGAACCAGTAGGGCTCACGTAGCATCGCGCACGTCCCGCACACTGCGGACGTGGCAAGCAATCCCTCAAAGAAAGAACTGGCGCGCCGCCGCGCACAGTCCGTCTCCGAAAAGCAGCTCCTCCTGAGCGGTCAGCAGGCCGAGACGCTCATCGGCATTCCCTACCGGTCGATCTATGACCTCCACGTGCGCGGGCTCCTGCCTGGCGTTCGCTTCGAGGGCGGGCGCCGGCTGTGGTTCCGTCGTGCCGACATCGACCGGCTGATCACGAACAGTCTCACGTCACCTGACGTCTTCGCCGGCACGAAGTAGGGGCGAGGACGGGACGTGGACCTGACCGACTTGCTCCTAGACGCCTACTGCGTCGACTGCAAGACCCTCCGCACCGAGCGCGATGCACTCCGGGTTGAATGCGCGACGGTGCGCGAGATGCTGCACGCTGCGCTCGACGTCGCGGCTGACCTCAATAAGCAGCTCGAACGTTCGCGCGAATCAGTGGCGCAACTCCGCGATGCGGCGCGCGCACGATCGCAGAAGGTGGCCGCATGAGCGTGATTCCCTTGCGGCCGTTACCGGCGAGCGAGATCGACTTCGGCGAGCCGTTCATCGCGGAGACCGCCGGCACCGAGTCGCCCATCATCGCGGAGACCTGGACGGCGTTCCACGGCCGCGTCAAGGATCGCGTCCGGCCCGCGGACGTCATTCCCGGTCTCATCCCCGGTTCCGGCATCACCATGATTCACGGTCAGCCGCGATCGCTGAAGACGTGGATCGCGCTCGAGCTCGCACGGGCGGCCGCCACAGGAACGGACGCCTTCGACCTGGGCCGCTTTGCGCTGCCGGCGCCGATCGTGACGTGGTACGTCACCGAAGAGGATCCAGAGATCGAGGTGGACGTGCGTTTCGGTGCGCTGCTCGGACAGGCGGCGCTCGACACGCTCCATCTCTCGGTGCATCGCGATCTGCAACTCGACCAGCCCGAGCGCCAATCGCAGATGATCGGCTACGCGCTCGAGCACGCGATCCGCGTGACGTTCATCGATCCGATCCGGGCCAGCAGCGACGCCGTCGACCAGGGACCGCGGGAGATCCGGCCGCTCGCCGCCTTCCTGCGACGCTACATGCGCGAGACCGGCTCCGTCGTCGTGCTCAACCATCACGACACCAAGCCGATGGCCGGCAAACCCGACGACCGCGCGAAGCCGCAGCGCGCCAGCGGGGGCGGCATCTTCTCGATTGCCGATGCGCCCATCCATGCGGAACTGGTCGGGCCAGGCAAGCGGACCCTCATCAGCCCAAGTCATTACAAGTTCGCCGAGGCGCCCGAGCCCTTCATCGTCTCGCTCGAGACCGACGATCCCAAACGCCCAACCGTGGCCCGGCTCCGCGGCGAGTCCACGACGGCCGCCGAGGCGTCACAGCTCGCCATGCACGAGAAGATCGCCGACTACCTCCGCCAGCATCCCGGCTCGTCCGGATCCAAGGTCGCCAAGGGCGTCCACGGCAACAAGGAATGGACCCTCGAAGCCCTCGAAGCGATGGCCAACCAAGGCCGCGCCACGTTTACCAGGAAGGGCCAGGCGCAGCTCTGGTGCCTTGTCCCAACGGAGGCTCAACCATGAACCGGTCCACGGTTCCAGAACCGGTCAGAACCGGAACCGGTATCGGTTCTCTCTCCTTAGGAGAGAACCATACCCAGAACCGGTCCGTCTGCGTGACGCTCCGCGGCGGCCTGGTCGTCCATCTCGCCGCGATCGAGTTGCTCCTCGACCTCGAGCGTCGAGGCGTTCAACTGACCTGTGACGACGACGGCGTGCTCTTCTACGCGCCGGCTGACCACGTCACCGACGCCGACCGCATCGCCATCAAGCAGCACGAAGCGCACATCGCAACCCTCATCGCCTACTGCGACCAGGAGCACGCATGACGCCCGAAGAGGCGCGGCTGCACACTTTGCACCCTCTCAAGGCCGACGATGCCGGGAACGGCGCAGCAGGAGCACAGCATTCAACATGCCCTGCGCCCTCGCAAGCGATTGAAAACATTAGCGATCCAGCGTCACTGTCAGGGCACTGTCAGGATTCTGAACCGATCCATGCCGTCCGGACGAAGCCCGGCAAGCGCACGGCCAGCGAACGGGCCGGCCTGGATGCCTTGCCTCTCGGCAAGCAGTGCCGGCGATGCAACAAAACCGTCTTCGTTCTCGGCAATCAGTGTCCGACCTGCGGCGGCTGGTTGACCGAGAACGACCAGCGGGTCACGACTGGCAAGTACTCGGCTAAGGCGCTGCGCCGCGATCGAGAAGCCATCCTGGAAACCTGGCGCTCGAAGTATCGCGGGCCTGACGGCTCGGTCTCGGCGCCGGTCGATTCGGTCCTTCGGCAGCTCTCCAGGCTCGAAGCCATCAGCGATCGGTGCGTCCGCTGGTCGGAGTCGACGTCGGAGCCGGTCACGTCCACCAAGCACGGCGCGGTCATCAAGATGCTGCAGGGCGCCGCGGACCGGCTCGCCCGGCTGCACATCGTCCTGATGCAGCTGACCTCCGATGGGTCCGCGCCTTCCCCGGCGGCCTTCCAGGTGCCGGCCCTCCGCATCGAGCACGTCGAGTATGGCGCGGTCATGCCCTACGTCACGCCGGAGGTCATCGAGGCGGAGGTCGAGACCAGGCCGACGACGTGGTTAGCGCCCGCAGCAGCGTCACCACAGCCGGCGCCGGCATCAGTGGAGCCAGCAGCGCCCGTCCAGGCGCAGGCAGAGAGCAGGAGCGTGGGCGGCTATACCTCCGAGGGCTGGGTTGATGCCGGCGAGGCTTGGGTGAATAGCGCCGATGGATGGGTCAAGGTCAGGACACGGCAAAGGAGCGGGACATGAGTGGACAGCAGCAAGTTCGGGAGCGTGGTGAGTGTGTCGGATTCAGGTCCACGTACGGGTGGGTCAGGAGCGCCGTCGATGGCGCCGAACTCTTCACGCATTTCACGGAGCTCGACGGTGTCGGCTTCCGGTCGTTGGCGCCTGGTGACGTGGTGACGTTCGTCCGCGGCCAGGACAGCCAGGGCCGTCCCTGCGCCAAGCAGGTGCAGCGTGAGCAGGAGGGCGTATGAGCGAAGTCTTCGAGACGGTCGCGGCGGAATCTGACAGCGGCGGCGACGGCCTTCGAGGCCAAGGTCAATCCGGACCTGCGTGAGTCGGAGTACGCGGCGTTGATGGATCCCTTCACGTCGGAGACTGGCCGCTGGCGGTTCGCGCCGGCCGAGGAGCGGGCAAAGGCCGCTGCGGCGGTCCGGAGCGAGCAGGACGCGCGTGCCGGCGAGGCGCTGTATCGGCTCAGCACGACGATAGATGAGGCGGAAGCGACGGTTACGGCGGCCATCGATGAGGCCGCGGCTGCGCCGTCTGCGGAGGCCGCATGGCAGGCAGCCAATTCGCAGATCGGTCTGACCAAGCCGGAAATGCTGTCGCTCGCGATCCTGGACGAATTGACCGGCCAGCGGATTGATCGCCAGCTCGCCGGGGCGCGACCGAGTCAGGTGCTGGCGCAGTGGACGCAGGCACAGAAGCAGCCGCACCGGCAGGACAACGCGGCCGTGATCCGCGAGATCGAGCGGCGCACGACGACGGGGCGGTGGGACTGGCCGGCGGATGCGGCCGGCGACAACACGGAATTGACCAGCACGCGGGCGCTGCAGAAGGCCGTCAGTGACGCGCGGGACGCACGCATCCCGGCCAGTGCGAAGGCGGCACGCGAGGCCGTCCAGAAGGCGCGGGCGCTCAAGCAGCGTGCCGCCGACGTGTATCAGCTCTCGCCACGGCGCCCGGAAGGCAAGGGCTGAATGGGTTTCACGATTACGACGACGATTGCGCCGCTCGCCGACATGGAGCTCATCACCGCCGACGACATGCGCGAGATCGGCCTCATGGTGCGCGAGCAGATCATCCGCCGGACACGGCAGGGCGTTGATGCGACCGGCGCGCCGTTTCAGCCCTACTCGGCTGGCTACGCCAAGGCGAAGGCCAAGGCGCTCGGCGGCGGGCCGGTGAACCTCACGGTCAGTGGCGGGATGCTCAACGACCTGACGATTACCGACGTGAAGGGCTGGCCGGAACCGCTCGTCGAGCTCGGATGGAGCAAGTGAAGACGAAGGCGTTGCAGCGGCTTCATCGGCGACTTGCGCAGTTCATCGCGGCGCCGCGCATTCGGATCTACCCGGCTGGCGGTGGCGCGGTCTTCCACGCGGATCTTGAATGCCGCCATGACGCCGGCTTCCGCGTGCAGTATGACCGTGCGCGTGACGCGTTCTGCGTGAAGTTCCCGGCGCCCTTCGCCGACGTGGAGCTCTTTCAGGAAATGCACGTCTCGCTCGCCGAGATGGCCCGGATTCGCGCGGCGGTTCGGTCGTTCGGCGGCTCTATCCGTTCAGCAGGAGACAACTAGATGGCTCTCGAGCTCGCTCTACAAGTCAAAGTCGACGGCGCCCAGCAGGCGCAGACGGATCTGCGCGGCGTCGACAGCGCCGTGAAGGGCGTCGAAGACGCGGTGCGAAGTAACACGGCGACGTGGCAGAAGAACGAGCAGGCCATCAAGAGCGCCGGGACGGCGACACGCCTCACGGCGCAGGAAGTCGCGGAACTCTCCAAGCAGTTGAAGGAGAACGGCAACAACCTCCAGGCGGTGACGTTGGGCCACTCCCAAGTCGAAGCCGCCGCGAAGCGCATGGGCAGTCAGTTCCAACAGACGAGCGTGTTTAGCGAGCTCGTTTCGGGCAGCTTGCAGGTGCAGACACGCTCGATTGAGTCGCTGATTGCGCGGATGAGCGACATCGGCTCACAGAACTCCATCCTCCTGCGCGCCTTCGGCAGCTTGGGCGAATACATGGGGATGTCGACGGCCGCCGCGGTGGGCATGACCGCCGGGCTCGGTGTGCTGCTTGGCGCCCTGATGGCTGTCGGCAGGGTGATGGAAGACTCGGCCGAGTACTACGTCAAGAACGCCACGGACGCCAAGGCGCTGCGCACCGAAATCGACAGCCTCACCGAGACGTGGCACAGCTTCGAGTACATCGTCGGGCAAGCGATCGTGCAGCCCGAACAATCGCCCATCATCACCTTGCTGCGGCTCGGTCAGGAGTGGGCGGTCAAGTTCGGCGTCGAAATCGCGGCCGACATCGAATTGCTCGAGAAGATCGCCAACGTCGTCACCCTCGGCGGCGTCAATCGGGTCAAGGCGGACATGGAAGCGCGCGATCCAGGGCCGCCGATCAGCCTGTCGCAGATGGCCACGCTCCTCGGCGGCGTGCATCCGCCTGGCAGTCTCCTGACCGATCCCTACAGCGGATCATACCAGCCGCTCTCGGGCTCGACGGCCGAGGCCGAGTTCAACAAGCAGCAGGAAGAGTTGAAGAAACAGGCGGCCGCCGCGGAACGGCTGCGGAAGGCGCAGGAACGGCTAGCGCAACAGATCGAGGATCTGGTGCAGAAGGGCGTGCCCTATGCGTGGGGTCTCAACGGGGAGATGCCTGGACAGGCGGTCGATCTGGCGAAGGCCGGCTTCGAGTATCAGACCGTCCCGCATCTCGGCTACCAGCTCGGCGTGTCATCGTCGGATCTGGGCAACACGCAGCACTTCACCGGCGAAGACTTGCTCAAACAGATGGGCCTCACGCAATCGTTCGGCGGGATGCTCGCAGACTCGCTGGCGAAGTCCGGCGGCTCTCTGCTCGAGCACCTGATTGGCAGTAAGGCGAACGGCCTGGGCGGTGACATCGGCGGGACACTTGGCGCCGGTCTCATCCAGGGCGGCACTGGGAAAGCCATCACGAGCGGATTGTCGGACATGTTCGGGAAGACGATCGGCACGGCGCTCAGTTCGTTCATTCCCGGCGTCGGCGCGATCGTGGGATCACTCATCGGGAAGCTGTTCGGCCCGACGCAGTATCAACAGGACGCACGCGCGGCGAACGCCAACATCACGAGCATGTGGTCGGCGTTGAACCAGCAGTACGGCGGCACCGGCGCCGATGCGGCGCTGAAAATCTTCGGGATGAACCCCTCCGACCTCCACGGCAAGAACTATCAGGGCGCGATGGGTGTCCAGCCGTTGACGGACGCCTTCGGGCAACTGCAAACGAAGCAGGACACGTTCAACACGAGCCTCGGCGGCACGCTCGGATCGATCGGCGGGCTCGGCGGGAACATCGGCCCAGACCTGTTGCCCTACCTGCAGCAGTTGAAGGACGCGAAAGTCCTCACGCAGGACAATCTCGACCTGATTGCCAAGATGGGCGGCGATGCCAAGCCGACCTTCCAGCAACTCTCGGACATCGCCCAGAAATATAACCTGACGATCGACGAGATGGGGCCGTCGTTCCAGAAGCAAAAGCTCGACGACAGCTTCCAAAAGTTGATCGACGATATGGACACCCTGACGCGCGGCGGCGTGGATGTCGGCGCGGCCCTCACGACGATGGGCACGGACGGCTCCACGCAGTTGACCGGCCTGGGGCAGAACGTCGAAGACCTCGTCCAGCAGTCGCAAAAGTTCGGGTACGACATCCCGGCCAACATGAAGCCGTGGATCCAGAAGCTCATCGACTCAAAGCAACTGATCGGCGACAACGGCCAGGCGATCACAGACCTCGACCAGTTGAACTTCGGCGAGACGATGCAGACGACGCTGGACAACCTGAACCAGACGCTCAAAGACCTCATCAGCGCCCTCAATGTCGGGATTCCAGACGCGACGAAGCGCGCGGCGACGGCGTGGAAGGACAATCTCGGCGACCTCCCCACGCCCGGCGCCGGCAGTGGTGGGCGCAGCGGCGATTCGTCCAGCAGCGGCGGCGGTGGCGGCTCGACGGCGAGCGACGGTCAGCCGGTCGTTATCCAGATCGACGGCCGCGAAGTGGCGCGCGCCATCGTCCCGCAGATTCCAGGCGTCGTCACGCAGGCGGGATTGACGCGGTAAAAACAGGCTTTGCCGGGTGCGTCCAGGTTCCAGTTCTTGCCACTGGCGCCGGCACCCGGCGATTCAACCGTAAGCGAGGACACATCATGAAACCCGTCAGACTCGACAACTTGAAAGCGCAGCGCGTGGCCGCGGGCCATTCGATTACCACGCTCGCGAAGAAGGCGAACGTCTCGGACCTGTTAATCAATCGGCTGGAGATGGGACCGAAGGCCGGCGAATGCAGCGTGACGGAAGCCCAGCGGATCGCCGATGCCTTGGGCATCAGCCTCGTGACGCTCGGCCAAGTGATTCTCTGAGACGATTTGTAGAAAAGGGCGGTTTGGGCTAGGCTTGGCGAAGTTGATTCGGACGCCGGCCGTGCTGAAACACGACCGACGCCCTGGCCAATTCACCGAGTGACCGGCGAATGTGGTTAACGGCATTTTATCAGCCGTCCCGCCTTTTTCGGTCCCTCACGTTCATCAGAGGAGACCGAAATGTCCAAGACAGCCACTCTCACACGCGCCAATCTAACGCCGCTGACGCCGGACAAGTACGCGGAACTACTCAAGCTTGCCGAGGCGATGGCCGAGCGCTACGTCTCGCAACTCTTCGGGGACGCGGCGCTGTCGCTCAATCGTCTCGATGAGATTGTCGGCGAGCGTTACGACGTTGAGATGGAGATGTACACGCTGCTGCGCGGCGAGGAGGATCCCAACGAGACCGAAGACGAACGCTGTGGCGCTCGGATGGCCGCTTGCGGTGACGCCGGGTACCTGATGGGCGTGGCGATCGGTCGACGGCTCGGCATGAAGGGGGTGAAGTGATGGCCTGGCCCGCGCCTGGCGGCTGGAATCGCATCGTCCTTGGCGTGGTCGTCGCGCTGCTCCTGGCTGGAGTGATCGCGCTCATGAAGGCGGTGAAGTGATGGAGCTCATCCGCCACGACTTCACACGCCCGACCGACTCACCCCGCTCGCCCTTCCCGCGATCGAATCGCACCACAGCGACTGCGGCACCGCCTGCGTGGGTCTTTGACTTGATGGATCAACTCCAACGTCTGCAGGAGCAGAACCCACTGATGGTGCAGGCCATGCGGGAACTCGTTGCCGAGGAACTCGGGGAAGTCGTGGAGGAGGCGTAAATGGGGCAAATCTTTCAACGCGCATACACCTACCGCGCCAAGGACGGCACGAAGACGAAGAAGACGTGCGAGACGTGGACGCTCCGCTACTACCGCAATGGCCGGGCGATTCAGGAGCCGACGAAGCTCACCTCGAAGACGGCCGCGAAGAACCTGCTCAAGCTGCGCGAGGGCGACATCGTCAAGGGTGTACCGATCTCCGCGCGCGGTCTCCGGTTGACGTTCGATGAGGCCGTCGAGGCCGTCGTCCGCGACTACCAGATGAACAAACGCCGAACGGTCGACGGAGTCCGGCGGCGGATCGATCTGCACCTGATCCCGTTCTTCGGTGGCCGGCGGATGGCGGAAATCAGCACCGACCACATCCGCCGCTACATCACAGACCGGCAGTCCGCGACCACGAGCACCAGGCGCGCGCACGTCGTCACGCGGAAGGGCGTGTCACGGACCGTGTCGGCTCGTAAGTGGACGATCACAGGTGCCTCGAACGCCGAGATCGAACTCGAGTTGAACATCCTGAAGCGCGCCTTCACGTTGGCGATGCAGGCCGGCTCGCTCGTGGCGAAGCCGCACGTCCCGAGACTGCAACTCAACAACGTCCGCAGCGGATTCTTCGAGGCCGAGCAGTTCGAGGCCGTCCGAAGCCGGCTCCCCGAAGCCCTGCAGCCCGTCGTGACGTTTCTGTACGTCACCGGCTGGCGCGTTGACAGCGAAGTCCTGAAGCTCGAATGGCGCCAGGTGGACTTCAAGGCGGGTACCGTCACGCTCGATCCAGGCACGACCAAGAACGGCGAGGGCCGCGTGTTCCCGATGCTGCCGACGCTGCGGACTCTTCTACTCGAGCAACGGCAGCGCACCGACGCGGCGCAGAAGGAGACGGACACCGTCATCGCGGCCGTCTTCCATCGGAAGGGCAAGCCCATTCGAGGATTCCGCCGGGCGTGGGTGACGGCCTGTCGGGGCGCCGGCTGTCCTGGGCGGTTCCGGCACGACTTCCGCCGCACCGCCGTGCGCAATCTCACGCGCGCCGGCGTGCCGGAGAAGATCGCCATGCAGATGACGGGACACAAGACCCGCAGCGTCTTCGACCGCTACGACATCGTCAGCGAGGGCGATCTCCAGGAGGCCGGCCGGAAGCTTCAGGACAGAATCGGGACAGTGACGCGAAACAGCACCGCGGAACTGCGAGAGAACTTGAGGATTTCTTAGGGAATTTGGTGCCGAGGACTGGAATCGAACCAGTGACACCAGCATTTTCAGTGCTGTGCTCTACCAACTGAGCTACCTCGGCACACTGGATCCGCGCTGGCGCAGAACCCCGATCATACCAGATCCGCCCGCGGCGACGCGCGTCAATGAACTGGGTAGACCAAGCGGACGCTCGCCTTCGTGGCGGCCGCACCGACGGGGGCAAGGAGGAAGTAGAGGTGCACGCTGGTGATGCCATCGGCCGGGAGCGTCACCGTCTGCGAGATCGTGGCGTCACCGGTCCCGCGATGAACCACGCTCTGTTGCGTGCCCGAACCCGGCACGGGACGAGCGGGCGCCGCCGGGGACCCGCCGCAGCCTGAAACGCTCAGCCCAAGCAGGATTGCCGAGAGCGCGCGCGATGTCGACATGGCTGTGCCTCCCCTTACTTGATCGTCGCCGAGGTCTGGAATCGTTTGAAGTCGGAATAGGTCGCCTCACCGGTAATGCTCGCCGTCGGTGTGGAGTAGCGTTCGGTCATCTGGAGCGGGATGAGCATGCCGAGCGCGGCATCGCGGCGATAGGTGACGACGACCTCGGCGCCGCTGCGCGCGCCGCGATACGACGCGACCACGAGGCGTGTCCGCAGCACGCTGCCATCGGTGGGATCGATCCACAGCGTGCCGGTGGCGGGAATGTCTCCGCCGGCCGAGGTCGTGATCAACGAGGGCTTGTGCGTCTCGGTGAAGTCCACCTTCCAGGTCTCGACGCCGTCGACCCGCTCCGTGCCGGAGCGTTGGAACGAGAAGCGTGACAGGTGTGCCGGATCGAAGAAAAACAGTGTCGAGGTAGGGACGTTGAACGTGCGGGTCACCGGCCCGACGTTGTAGCGCGCGCTCTCCGCCGTAATCTTCTTCGCGGCCTCGACGTCCGGGACATCAGCCCGGAACAGGGCCTGCAGCCGATCCTTGCGGTCGGGCACCGGCTTGCCGTTGACCTCGATCACGTCGCGATACGCCAGCCACCCGCCGATCGCGGCGGCGTTCTGCACGAGGGCGAGCTCCGCCACGAGCTTCTGGTCCGTGGTCCGCGGCCCACCCGCGTCGGCCGAGATCGCCGACGGCGCCGCCACGGCGCCGCGCCCGCTGGGCCGCCGGAGGCCGGACAAGGCGCCCTGGTCGCCCAGATCGACGGCGCCCTGCTTGTAGTGTTCGACGGCGATCAGCACCGACGCATCGTGACCATAGTGGCCGACGTAGTCGGAGACGCGGTGCATCAGCTCGTCGACGGCGGGGTCGCGGCTCAACGGTGTTGCCGCGCCGGGCGCGGGGGCCGTGGTGGATGCGGCTGCCGGCGCGGGTGAGGGCACCGGTGCCGGCGCGGTGCCTGGCAGTATCTCGAAGACACGGCTGACACGCGCGATTGGCGCGCCGTTTTTCTGGATGACGGCGCTCGCGGTGTACGGCCCGGGCGGCAACGCCGACAGATCCAGTGTCGCTTCGGCGACGACAATGCTCTTGTCGTCGTCGCGCGTCCGTAGCTTGAGCGGCCGGCGCAGCGCCGGTTCCGCGGTGCCGCCGCGGATCAGTTGCACTTCCCCGGCGGTATCGCCAAGCGGCTCCGGCGAACTCAGCTCGATCATGCCGATGCCACTTTCGTCCTGGCGCAGCCGGGCGCGCGGCTGCAGCCGTCCGCCTTCGGGACTGCCGACGACGAGATCGGTAGCGTAGAGCGGCCCCGCTTGACGCAGGCCGACGCGCATCGGCATGTCGAGCGTCCCGATCCGGCCGTCAGCCGTGACGATGGCGGCACGCAGACGGTAGCGGCCGGGAGGAATATCGACCTTGGCGCTCGCCGCCCAGGGCTGCATCGCGGCCGCATCGACGTGTACTCTCGATCCGCCGACGACCTTGCCGTCGGCGATGATGACATAGCCCCAGTCGGACGGCACGGCCGCGGCGGCCGGCGGCAGCTGCGCCGCAACGATCACGCTCACCTTCTCGGCGTCCACGCTGTGCGTCGTATAGGTGGCGACCTCGAGCGGCAGCTCCGCGACGTCGGTCGGCTCGGCCAGCGCCGCCGTGAGCGCGTCGACGCCGGTGACCGGCTTGGGCACCGCGGTCGCTGCCGGGGCGCGTACGGTCGACCCGGGGCGCGCAACCACAACATCGATCTTGTGCGCCTTGCCGTCGGCATCGCCCGGGCGCGATTCGACACCGAGCTCGTAGAAGTCGGTGATGCTGGTCGCCACGCGATCGAACGCGCCGGTCGCCTTGCCGGCGCCCATGTAGAACGATCCGCCGGTCATCGAGGCGACCGTGCCAAGCCCGGTCGAGTAGTCACGGCCGCCGAAGACGTTGCTGAAGTGGCCGCGGTCGGCCGCGTCGATGTCCTGGTCGAGATGCACGATCGAGAGCGCGACGTGGCTCTCGGCCGCCTGCTGGGCCAGCGAACGGTAGCGCAACAACAGATCGGCGTCGAAGACGAGGCCGCCCGACAGCACGACCAGGTGCTTGGGCGCGTGCAGCGGCGCCAGCGTCTTCAAGATATCGGTGAGTCCGGTGAGCGTGGCGGTTCCCTGCGCGCGTCCCTGCAGCAGCATTTCGTGCGCCTGCTGCACGAGCGCCGGCGGACACTCGTTGGGCGGCTCGCCCGGGTTCGGTTTGATCTTGGGGCACTCGCGTTCGAGCACGTGCGCGATCGTGATCTTGTCCTCCCGCTCGTAGCCGAGCGCCTCGTCCCAGGTCAGGAGGTGCTGCCAGTCGGGGGTCGGCTGGACCCCGCTCATCTTCTTGATCGCCTCGGCGACAGCCGCGTGATCGCGGGTCAAATCGATCCCGCCGCCAGGGAGGCCGATCGCCGCGACCGCGTCGGAGGGCGACAGATTCTTGAGCAGCGCCGAGGCGCTCTCCATCGCGGCCCGCTCGCTGCCCGGTTTGATCGAGACGCGATCGACGACGATGACGACGATCCGGCCCGGCGCCGCGTCGGCGGCGCGGGCGAAATGGCCGACCGCGGCGGCGTCGTTGCCCGAGCTGGTTGCCGTCGATCCGAAGCGTCGCACCGTCAGCACCGGGCGCACCGCGCCGTCGACCTTGACGGTGAAGTCCTCCGCCTTGAGATCGGCGATCGGCACGTCTCCGGGCCCGGTGACCGAGGCATCGATGGCCAGCACGTCGCGGCCGCTGCGGAAGGTGGTGGGCGGGGGCTGTTGCTGCGCGAGAAGCGAGACGACGGCAGATGGAATCAGAGCCGCCGCGACGAGCCACGCAAACCTGGCACGCATCAGTGTCTCCTTGGCTGATTACCTGGTCACATCGACCGCGCGACTGACGCGGCCGATCGTCTTGCCGCCGACCTGGACGATCGCGCTGGCGACATACCATCCCGGCGTCAGGCTGGTGAGATCGAGGTGCCCTTCGCCAAGCACGATCCCCTTGTCGTCGGTGCGCGCGCGGAACGCCAGCGCCTGGCGTAGCGCCGGCGTATCAGAACCGGCAGGCATGAGAAGGAGCGTGCCAGTCAGCGCGTCGAGCGGCTTGTCGGCGCTCAGCTCCAGCATTGCGACGATCGTGTCGGTGGCGGCGACGCGCGGCCGCGGTTCGAGGCGTCCGTTCTCGATCGTGCCGACGATGAGATCGCTGGCTCGGGCGTCCCCCATGGCGCGCAGCCCCGCCGGAAGCGGCAGCTCCAGTGTGCCGACTCGATCGCCATTGACGATCGCGGTGCGCAGGCGATACTTGCCCGGGACAATTTCGACAGTGCCCGTCGACGCCCACGGCGACGGCGCGCCCGGATCGACGTTGGCGCCGACCGCGCCGACGACCTTGTTCCCGTCCATCACCGTGCTGCCCCAGAGCGAGGGTGCGCCCTGCGCGGTATTGGGCGCCGCCGCCGAGACAATGACGCGCACCTTGTTCGGATCCATGCTGTGCGTCACGTAGGTGGCAACCTCGAGCGGCAGATCGGTCACGTCGGTCGGTTCGGCCAACGCCGACTTCAGGGTATCGACCGGTGTCCGAGCCTTACGCGCAGGGACGGCGGTCGCCGCTGGAGCTCGTACCTTCGCGCCGGGGCGGGCCACCGCGACATCAATCCGATGCGTCTTGCCATCAGCGTCGGCGGCAGTCGATTCGACGCCGAGCTCGTAGAACCAGGTCAGCTCCGACGCGATCCGATCGAACGACCCCTGTGCGCTCCCCACGCCGAGGAAGAACTCGCCGCCTGTCATCGACGCGATGGTGGCCAGCCCCGTTTCATAGTCGCGGCCGCCGTAGAAATCCGACGCGCGCGCGCCGCTGCCAAACGACGCCATCGGCCCGGCCCCCATGGTCGACGCATCGGCGGACTGCTGGTCGAGATGGACGATGAACAGGCTCGTATGACTCCGAGCGGCCCGCTGCGCCAGGTCGCGATAGCGTTGCACAAGCGTCTGGTCGAAGGGGATGCCGCCCGAGAGCAGGACGAGACTCTTCGGTGCGCGGACTGCTTCGAGTTTATCGAGCACGCTCTCGACGTTCGTCACCGTGGTCACAGCCTGCGCGCGGCCGACGATGAGCATCTGTTTCACGTCGGTCGTCGAATGCGAACTGCACCAGGCCGGCTTCTGGCCGATATGATCGCACTCCTGCTCGTAGCGGACCGCGTCCTCCCAGGACATCGGCGTCGACATCGGGATGGCGACCGCCGTGCCCGTGATATGGCGGATGGCGTCCAGCACCACCGCGTGATCGCGCGTGAGATCGGTGACTGCGCCAGGGATGCCAATCGCCGCGACCGCGTCGGAGGGTGTGAGGGTCTCGACCAGGTGCGCCGCGGCGTCGACGGCTCCGCGCTCCCCTCCACCGCGAATCGACATCCTATCGACGGCGATAACGACAACGCGACCCGGCACCCTGTCGGTGTTGCGGGTCGCGGCCGACACGGTGGCGGCAGGCGGTGCCGCGGAGCCCTGCTGACTGCCGAACAATTGTGCGCCGACGACGCTGCGTAACTGCCCATCGACGCGGACGCTGAATTCGGACGCGTGGAGGTCGGTCAGCGGTTTCCCGTCAGCGCTGCGCACGGCGACCTCGATCGTCAGCACGTCCCGTCCGCTGCGAAACGTCTGTCGATCGGGGGTCTGTTGCGCGGTCAGTGAGGGGCGGACACCCGCAGGTGGCCGGCGCTGTCGAGACCGGGGTCAGCAGACCGCTGGCCAGCGGCACCTCCGAACGCGAACAAGCAGATGATCGCTGCGGCGAACACGCAACGACGCATGGGGCTCCTCGGGGCAGGCAGGCTCGCGCAGTATATCAGGCGCGCGGAGCGCGCAGCTCATCAGTGTCCTGCAGGGTCGTGCAGGGTCGTGCAGGGTCCTTCAGGGTTCTGAGCGCCAGTAATACGCTCGACCCTGGCCCCAGTTGACGACGAAGGTCCTTCCCTCGCTACCGTGATACAGCTTGAACCCCGTGGCCCGCACCTGATCGACGCTGACCGGCGACTGCACGATCTGGGGCCACCATTCGAGCCGGCCGGGCGGATCGCACGCCAGCGTGCCGCTGGTGATCTCGTCGCCGACGAGCGCGCGCACCGCTAGCTTCGTCGGCACGCGGAAACGTAAACACGCCCCAGTAGTGCCCGTCGGGCAGGTGGCCTTCGCGCAGATCGCTGGCGCTCTTCGGCAACGCGTCGGGCACCCATCCGGCCGCGACCGCCCCTGCCGCGCGCGCTTCGTCGACGTTGTCGAACACACCGACTGTGACGCGTAAGTCGCCGCACGCTGCCAGCACGAGCGCGGTGGCGAGCGCGGCGGCGAGCGCGAGTACGGGCGCGATCGCGGGTGCGGGTGTTTTCAGCATCGCTCCCAGGTCAACGTGTGCGTGACGAGGTCGCCGCCCTTGTGGACATCGGCGCTGAGGATCAGACGGTCACCTTCGAAGCGCATCTTGCGAACCTGCTGGCCGCCGACCCACGCCGGGTTGAGGGAGCCGTGGACGTGGTGGACGACGCTGCGGCCGTCGGGCGCGACGTGGTAGGTGCCGAAATACGCGATGTAGCCGAGATACGCCGCGCGCACCTGCTGCGCGTTGCCTTCGCCAATCTCGACGCGGGCACGCCCGGGCCGCATCACCTGGCCGGACATGTTGCCGTTGTCGTCGTAATCGAGGCGGCCGACGGCGTCGCCGTAGGGCTTGCCGCGCTTGCCTTCCTGTTCGTCCGTTTCATACGAGACCAGACGCCACGTCCCGACCAGCCGCTCCTTCATCGTCCTACCCATTCCGCGTAGAGCTCCGGGCGGCGATGACGCAGGAACAACTGCCGCGCGTGAGAACGTCCGTTTTCCGCCGGCTCGATCTCGGCGTAGAGAATCGTATCGGTCATCGACGGCGCCCGGGCCACGACCCGTCCGTCGGGCGCGCTGACGAACGACTCGCCGGCAAAGGTCAGGCACTCTTCCTTTCCGACGCGGTTGCAGAGCGCCACGTGGTAGCCGTTGTGGAACGCGGCCACGCGCATCTCCGCTTCGTAGAGCCCATCCGGCCACTCGGCGACGGCGCCGGCCTGCGGGACGACGACGAGATCGGCGCCGCCGAGCGCGAGCGCGCGCATGTATTCCGGAAAGTGGCGGTCGTAACAGATGGCCACGCCGATCCGCCCGGCCCTGGTGTCGTAGACCGGTGCGCCGGTGTCACCCGGCGTGTAGTAGCCCTGTTCGTGAAAGCAGGCGTACTCGGTGATGTGGATCATCCGCGTACGGCCGAGCAGGCGGCCGTCAGCATCGATCACCGGCGAGCAATCGTAGGCGTCGGCGCCATCGCGCTCGTAGAGATTGAGAACGATCACCATCGCGTGACGCCTGGCGCGGGCGGCGAAGGCGTCGGTGATCGGCCCCGGCACCGTCTCAGCGAGCCGGTGGGGGTCGGCGCCAGCGGGATTTTGTGGATAGAAGCGTGCAAACGCCAGTTCGGCGAACACGGCCAGGTTCGCTCCCTGGCGGGCGGCTTCGTCGACGGCAGCGAGCCCGCGCGCGACGTTGTCAGCCTTGTCGTGCGAGGCGTGCTGCTGGATCAGCGCGATTCTCACGCGCGAGATTTTAGCTCATTTATCCGAGGGCTTTGCCGCGCGGACCAGCCTGCACCGTCGCTCGCTTGCTGCTTCGCCGCTCGCGCTACGCGGTTTCCCCGCTCGCGCTAGGCCGTTTCCCAACGGCGCGCGAAGAGGCGGGCCAGCGACAGCAGCACTGCGGCGATCGCGGTCAGCACGAGCACCTGCGGCCACAGGTCGCGCACCGGTGCGTCGCGCCAGAACACTTTCAAGTAGCCGTCGAGCGCCCAGGCGTTGAAGGTCAGCAGGCCGAGCCTCTGCATCGACTCGGACATCAGGAAGCGCGGAAACATGCTGCCACCCAGCGCCGACATGGTCAGGATCAGGATCGTACTGATGCCCGACAGTTGGGCGCGGGTCTTCGCGAGCGTCGCCAGCAGCAGGCCAAACGCGCTCGCCGCGGCGGCGGTGCAGACGGTCATCACCGCGAAGCCCGGCAGGTGATGGAAGAGGTCGACACCGAACGCGAGACGACCCCAGAGGAACATCACCGTCAACTGCATCGCGCCAAGCGACGCGATGAACAGCCATTTGGCGATGAGCAGGCCGGTCATACCCATCTGCGTCGAGAGCACGCGATCGAGCGTGCCGCTGTCGGTCTCGTCGAGCAGCGACCCGCTGGCGCCCGACACTGAGAAGAGCAAGAACATCACGCCGATGCCGGCGGCGTAGAACGAGGTGAGACTCTCGCTCTTTCCCTGCCGCATTACGTCGACGGTCTCGATGCTCATGCCCAGTGCCCCGGCGGTCGCGCTGGAGTATTTCTCGAACTGGCTCATGCCGCGCTGCATGAGGATATCGGGCGCCGCCGTGAACGCCACCTTCTGCAACAGCCCGCCGACCATCTGCGGCGCGATCGGATCGGAGACGTCGGCCAGCAGCTTCACTCGCACCGTCTGCGCCGAGCCTGAGAACATGGCCGCGGTCGCGCCCAGCCCCTTCGGCAGTACGATGGCGACCGGCACGTCGCCGTTGCGGACGAGCGCCTGCGCGCTCGAGACGTCGAGCGCCGCTCCCCTCCCCTCCGGATCGACGGTCGTGCGCACGCGCAACGACTTTTCCCGGCGCAGGCCCTCGACAATCCGCCGGCTCATCTCGCTGCCATCCTGATCGACGACCGCGGCGCGAATCACCGGCGTGGAGTCGCGCCCCTGGTTGCCGAACACGGTGGCAAAGATCGAGAAGAAGATGACCGGCAGCAGAAACGTGAGCGCCTGCGCCGGACGGTCCCGCTTCAGGTTCGTCCAGCTGACACGAAACAGCGTCGCAATCATTCCCTCAGCTCCCTTCCGGTCAGATGAATGAACACCGCCTGGAGGCTCGGCCCGCGCACGTCGACGTCTTCGACGACGCGCCCGGCGGCGCTGACGGCGGCCAGCAGCGCCGGCAGGTCGCGCGCGACGTCACCGACCCGGGCCCGCAGCAGCCGCGGGTCCACGGCATCGGCCTCCACGCCGGCGGGGACGGCCAGCACGGGAGCGTCGAGGCGGAGCGTCACCAGGCGGTGCCGTCCGACGGTACGCTCGACCAGTTCCGGTAGCGTGCCGGCGGCGATGACGCGGCCGTGATCGATGATCACGGTGCGGGCGCAGCGTGCCTCCGCTTCCTCGAGATGATGGGTCGTCAGGAGCAGCGAGACCCCGTCGCGGGTCAGCTCGGCGAGCATGTCGTAGATGCGTTCGCGGCTCTGCGGGTCGACGCCGACCGTCGGCTCGTCGAGGAGGACGACGCGCGGGCGATGAATGACGCCGCAGGCGATATTCAGGCGGCGCTTCATGCCGCCAGAGAAACGCTTGATCGGCTCGTCGGCACGGTCCGCGAGCGCGGTCGCCTCGAGCGCCCAGGCGACGCGGGCGGGAATCTCGCGCGGCTGCACGCCCTGCAGCCGTCCAAAGGCGGCGAGGTTCTCGCGCGCGGTCAGGGACGGGTAGATCGCGGTCTCCTGCGGGACGATGCCAAGCTGCGGCGAGGTGCGCCGTCCGGTCAGGGGGGTCCCGAAGAGGCAAATCTCACCTGCGTCGAGCTGGACCCGGCTGGAAATGGCGCGAATCAGCGTCGTCTTGCCCGCACCGTTGGGGCCGAGCAGCGCCAGCAACTCCCCGTGGCGCAGCGCCAGGGTCGCCCCGTCGAGTGCTGTCACGTCGCCGAACCGCTTGCGGGCGCCGGTGACCGTCAGCACGTCTTGCTGTGTGGCCATGTTGTCGAGAGGATACGGAGGGGCCCGCGCCGCGGGCTGCGGGATCCGGCGAACGGCGGTGGGCGGGCGGCGATTGCCGCGTCATCGCCTAACGATCGGTCATCGTTCCGTCGGCGCGGACCGTCAGGCACTCGCGCGCCAGTCCGTCGGGGTAGGAAACCATCAGGTTGTAGTGCTCGACGCGGTGGTTGTAGTCGCCGATGTCGGCCTGGTGACGGCGCACGCGCGCGTTGTAGGCCTCGACGGCATCCTGGCTGGTGCGGTCAAGCGACTCCCGACCGCTCAACAGCGCACGCTCGTCCGTCTCGATCTCTGCACGCAAGCGCTGCAGTGCCGTCAGCGCAGCGTCCTTTTCCTGGTCGGTGGCGACGATCCCCTTGAACGCGCCGCGCAGGGACAACTGGCGCAGCCGTTCCTGGAACACCGGGCCGTGGGCCTTGTCCTGCATCCACACCGCCATGTGCACCATCTCATGGCAAAGCGCCCGGCGCCGCTGGTCGGCGTCGCGCTCGATCGCAGGGTTGATGAGAATCATGCGCCCGTCGGTCAGGCCCTGCACGGTGAAGCCGTCGGCGATCATCGGACCGATCTCGGCCAGGCCGCTTTCCCAACGGACCTCCGGCGCCGGGAGAATGTTGGAAAAATACTCGACGTTCAGGTCTTCATACTCAGAGGCGAGGTCGGGATCCGCCGGCATCGATCGGTTGCGATCGAAGAGCGCGCTCGATCGGGCCGCATCCGGCGGTAGCGGAGTCTCGACGGGCAGACCCACGACAGGCGATATGCTGTCGACGGCATGCGTGGAAACCGGCTGCGCCATCGCCGTCGGAGGATGCGGCCGAAACAGGACTGCGACGGCGACCGCGCCGATGGCAAGGCCGACAACCGCGGCGGAAGCGAGACTCGATCGCATCGGCCGTTTACGAGACAGGTCTAGCGCCTGTCCTTCTCCTTCAATACCTGGCGCAGTGCCTTCGCGCCGATCTTGCCGATCCGCTTCTCCTCGAGCCGTCCGCGTTCGTCCTGCTGGCGCACCTGATGATCCTGTTCGTTCTGCAGCTTGCGAAAGCTCTCCAAGCGGACGAGGGGCAGCATGCCGGCCGCCACGGCGGCGAGCACCGCGCAGCCTGGTTCGGCTTGATGGCGGCAGTCGCGAAAGCGGCACTCCTCGGCCAGAGCCTCGACGTCGGCGAACGCGCCGGCGACCGCTTCGCCGGTGTCCCACAACTGCAGCTCGCGCATGCCGGGCGTATCGATGAGGATGCCGCCGCCGGGCAGCAGCACGAGCTGCCGCCCCGTCGTGGTATGCCGGCCGCGGCTGTCCGACTCGCGCACATCGTGCGTGCGCAGCCGCTCCTCGCCGAGCAGCGCGTTGGCGATCGAAGACTTACCGACACCCGACGAGCCGAGAAGCGCCGCCGTGCGGCCGGGCGTCAGGTAGGCGCGTACGCGATCGATCGCGTCGCGCCGCGTCGCCGAGACGGCATGCACGGGCACACCGTTGGCGAGCGCTGAAACCTCGTCGACCATCGCGGCAGCGTGGTCCACCAGGTCGGCCTTGTTGAGCAGGATCACCGGCGAGGCGCCGCTCTCCCAGGCGGTGACGAGGTAGCGCTCGATGCGGCGCGGATTGAAGTCGTGGTCGAGTCCGGAGACGAGGAAGACAACGTCGATGTTAGCAGCGACGACCTGCTCCTCCGTGGGATTGCCGGCAGCGCGCCGCGAGAAGCGCGAGACGCGGGGCAGGATGGCGCGGATCCGAGCGTCGCCGCCACCCTGGGGCGCCTCGATCGCGACCCAGTCGCCGACGGCAGGAAAATCGGAGCGGCCGGCGGCGGCATGGCGCAGGCGCCCCGAGACGCGGGCGAGGCGCTCACCGTCCCGCGCCAGGACACGATAGATGTGGGTGTGCTCGAGACTGACGCGGGCCGGCTCGAACCCCTCCGCCGCAAAAGGAGCGAACGCGTCCGCGAAGCCCGTGTTCCACCCGAGGTCGGCGAGGTCCAGGCGGCGATTATACGCGCCCGCGCTCACCCTCGTGTGACAGCTTCAGCCAGCTGCGCAGCACTTCCGCCACGCTCCACGCCTGCGCCACACAGCCGCGCGGGATGTATGGCTCATCGGCATCGAAGACTTCCGAAATCTGCCCGACACACGCCTCGTCGAGATGGCGATCAAACGACGTGAGCAGGTCGCGCAGCGCCTGACGGTTGGTGGCCGGCAGCTTGAGCGCCGCGTCTATGTAAGGCCCGATCAGCCACGCCCAGACGGTCCCCTGGTGATAGGCGGCGTCCCTGGCGCGCAGGTCGCCGTAGTAGCGCGGCTTGTAATCCGGCTCGCCGGGGGCGAGCGAGCGCAGGCCGAACGGCGTGAGCAGGCGGTCGCGCACCACCTTCATGACCGGCTCCCAGCGTTCGCGGTCGAGGACGGGATGCGGCAGCGAGATGGCGAACACCTGGTTGGGGCGGCACGCCGGATCGTCGCCGTGCTCGCCATCGACGACGTCGTAGAGGAAACCGCCCTTGTCGTACCAGAAGCGCGCGTTGAATGACTGGCGCGCGCGCGCGGCGTGGCCGGCGAGATCGAGCTGGTCGCCGCCGCCGTACTGTTGCGTCCACGCCTGCGCCAGGCAGAGGGCGTTGTACCAGAGCGCGTTCAGCTCGACGGCCTTGCCACGGCGAGGCGTCACCACCCAGTCACCGACCTTGGCGTCCATCCAGGTGAGCTGGTAGCCCTCGGCGCCCTGTGTGAAGAGCCCGTCGGCGGGATCGATGCGGATGCCGAAGCGCGTGCCCTTCAGGTGATGGGCGATGATGTCGAGGAGCACCGGCAGCAACTTGCGCAGCGTGTCGTCGTCGCCGGTCGCGATCGTGTAGCGCTCCATCGCGTGGAAAAACCACAACGACGCGTCGGCGGTGTGGTACAGGCCTTCGCGCTGGCCGTCGGGGAACATGTTCGGGATCAGCCCGTCGCGAACGTAGTGCGCGAAGGTGCGGAGGATGTAGCCGGCTTCCCGCACCCGGTGCGTGGACAGCGTCAGTCCTTCGAGGCTGATCATCGTGTCGCGGCCCCAGTCGGTGAACCAGTGGTAGCCTGCGATGACCGTCCGCACTTCGTCGCCCGAGGCTTTGGCGCGCGCCGCTTCCTCGACGCGGCCGGCCGGACGGATGATGAACTGGTCGGCGGCGAGCACGAGCTCGGCGGCGAACTCGTCTTCGGGCGCGACGCTGGAGATCGCAATCAACTGCCGGCGTCGTTCGCGCTCGGCGTCGGCCGCCTGGGCCGGCGCCAAGGCGAGCAGCGTCGCCCACGGCTCGGCCGACGCGATCAACGAGATGGACTGGCCGGCGGCGGCGTCGGCACGGAAGTAGCCGGGACTCCATAACGAGCCGACCCACTGGTAGCCGCGGTCCTCCTCCATCTTGTAGGGCACCGAGGCGATGCCTTTTTCGTCGAGCGTCAGGGCGGCGTGCTCGCCGTCGAGCATCATGCGGAGAATCGGCAGGTCGGAACTGGCCGACAGCTCATAGTGGCGGCCGGTCGCCGAGATGGTGTAGGTCTCGGCGAGCGATTGATCGACCTGTGCGTCGTAGGCGCGATAATGGATCGACGGCCGCAGATTGAAGCGCACGGTGCCGGTCCCCTCGAGCACCTTGTAGTCGACATGCACCGTGTTTTGCCCGTAGGGCATGAGCACGCGCTTTTCGATGGTGAAGCCGTCGATGCGGTAGATCCACACGGGCAGGCCGAGCTCGAGGCGGAACTCGGCCAAGTGCTCCTGTCGATCCGCGGCGTTGGGCCCCGCGACTTCGTCTTCGTCGCCGAGCCAGATGACGCCGCGCCCCGGCAGCCGGACACGTTCGAGCAGGTGGTTGAACATGACCATCCGGCCGAGCGGGGCCGGCAGCGACGCGACCAGCAGCCCGTGATAGCGGCGCGTCATCACGCCGGCCACCGTGCCCGAGGCGTAACCACCCAGGCCGTTGGTGACCAGCCATTCGCGGCGTGGCGGCCGCTCTCCGGCGCTAATGGCTTCGTCGACGCGATCGCGCGGATGCTCGATGCGACGGACCAGATCGTTCATGTCACGAGTCCGGTCCGCCGGGCACGAAGAAGAGGGCGCAGCCGCCGGGGATCAGGCATGGTGCGTCACGATCGAGCGGCGGGGTGCCCTGGCCGCCGTAGTCCGGTGATTCACTGCTCCACACGAGCCGCCAGTGCTGACCGTAGGGCGGGGCGATGAGGGGCTCGCGGGCCGGGGCGAAATCGAGATCGCAGTCGAGATTGACGATCAGCAGCCGATCGCCGTGCTCGGCGTCGAGGTAGCGCAGCAGAAACGCGCCCGGCCCGAGGACCGCGCCTTCGGGCCGGTAGCGCCCGGCGCGCGAGAGCACTGCGTCCTGGCGGCGCAGCTTCAGCAGATCGACGTGCAGCGCGTAGGCCTGGCGGTGGCGGGCGCGCTCGGCGAAATCCAGCTTGGATGCAGTAAAGGTCTGCTCGTCGCCGGGCGGCGGCAGCGCGCGCACGACGTCCGGGTCGGTCGCGCTGAGAAACTGCGAGAGGAATTCAATGCGCCCCTTGCGCACCGCCTCGCCGAGCGGGCCTGCATGATCGGCGAAGTACATGAACGGCCGCGACGAGGCGAACTCCTGCCCCTGAAACAGCATCGGCGTCATCGGCCCGAGCAGCAACCAGGCCGTCAGTGCCCGATAGGACCCTGGAGCGGACAGCTGGTGCAGCCGGCGGCCGAAGGGCGAATTGGCGACCTGATCGTGGTTCTCCAGGTAATTGACGAAGGCCTGCGGCAGGAGATCGATCGCCGGGGTGCCGCGGCATTTCTTCTGCCACGTGTACCACTGTCCCTGGTAGAGGTAGCCCCAGCGCGCGCAGGAGACGAGCTCCTGCGGCGAACCCTCATAGTCGCGGTAATACGCTTCGCGGCGCCGCGTCAGGGCCACCGCCGCCGCATGGTGGGCATCGTCGTTCCACAGGGCGTCGGCGCCGAAGCCGTGCTGGTCGCGCGGACGGACGATTCTCGTCTCCTGCGGCTCGTTCTCCGCCACCACGAGAATCGGTTTGTTCCCGGCCGCCGCGCGCGCCGCTGCGACAATCGACGCCAGCACATGCTCGGGCGACACGTCCTTGAGGTCCTGCGTCGCGTCGAGCCGCAGCCCGTCCATGTGGAACTCATTTATCCAGTAGGCGGCGTTTTCGACGAAGTAGTCGCGCGCGGGACGCGGTCCCTCGAAATTGATCGCGCGCCCCCAGTCGTTGCGGTACTTGTCGGTGAAGTAATCGGGGGAAAACTCGCTCAGGTAGTTGCCGTCGGGACCGAGATGGTTGTAGACGACGTCGAGCATGACACCAAGGCCGCAGGCATGCGCGCGGTCGACGAAGGCGCGCAGGTCGTCCGGCGTCCCATAAAGGTGCGCCGGTGCATAGAGGTCGACACCGTCGTAGCCCCAGCCGAAGCGTCCGGGGAATTCGGCGACCGGCATCATTTCGACGACGGTGATGCCGATGCGCGCGAGCTCCGCGAGCTGCTCGGCCGCGGCACCCCACGTGCCTTCGCGCGGTGAAGGTGCCGACGTGCATCTCGTAGACGACCTGACCGTCCTTCGCCAATCCCTTCCACGCCGCGTCGGTCCAGGGGAATGCCGCGGGATCGACGTAGGCTGACGGCTGATGCGGGCCGTCGGGCTGCCAGCGCGATGCCGGGTCGGGACGAAGCCGTTCGCCGTCAAGCCGGAGCCAGTAGCGCCCGCCGTGCGCTGCCTCGGCGTCGAGCGTCGAAAAGTATCCGTCCGCGTGGCGCGTCATGGCGATGGCGCGCTCGGCGCGCCCGTCGACGGCGGGCACGACCAGTTCCATACGCGCGACCGCCGGGGCCCAGACGCGCACCTCGGCGCCGCCGCCGTCCTGCATATCCGCACCGACCGTCAGCCGGCGCCGCAACTGCGTTCTCTCCATCGACTGCTGACTCCGCGCGGTCAATCGCGGGCGACCTTGCGCCGCTCGCGTCCCGCCAAGCGGGCGATTTCGGCCGTCAAGACCGCCGGTTCCACGGGCTTGGGCAGATCGTAGGTCACGTTGGCGAGCAGACGTCCCATCGCGGCATCGGTACGCACGAGCGAGGTCAGCGCCACGGCGGGGATGCGGCCGCCGCGATCGGCGTCGAGTGTCTGCACCTTGCCGACCAGGGCGTAGGTATCGCGTTCGGGCGACGCGGTGTCGCTGACGAGCACGTCGGGGCGCCAGGCCTCCAGCATCTCCAGGGCCTCGCCAACGGTCGCGGCAGCGTGCACGGCAGCGCCGCGCTGTTCGAGCATGACCGAGAGCAAGTCGCGGGCGTCGCGATCGCGATCGACGAGCAACACGCGCACGCCGTCGAGCGGCGGCGAGCCGGCAGCGGGCCGCCGTGCGTCGACCGGTGCGACGGCCGGCTGATCCTCGGGGTGGAGGGGCAGGCGCACGGTGAAGACGGCCCCGCCGGCCGGATCGTTGGCGGCGCGGATGTCTCCTCCGTGGCGCTCGACCAGCTCGCGGACGAGCGAGAGGCCGACGCCGAGGCCACCGGCGCCGCGCGTCGTCGAGGAATCCGCCTGGGTGAACCGATCGAAGATGCGCGGCAAGAAATCGCCGGCAACGCCCGGGCCGGTGTCGCGCACGGTGATGCGCGCCATGTCGCCGGCCTCCAGTGTGAGAAAGACCTCGCCGCCGCGCGGCGTGAACTTAATCGCGTTGGCGA
Source organism: uncultured Acidobacteriota bacterium (assembly GCA_963836665.1). GTDB lineage: Bacteria > Acidobacteriota > Vicinamibacteria > Vicinamibacterales > 2-12-FULL-66-21 > JAICSD01. The sequence goes on from CAWIKL010000001.1 coordinate 1,128,469, forward strand.
GCAGATGCCACACCACCTGGCGCAGCCGTGTCGCGTCAGCGCGCACCGTCGGGTGTCCAGGCGCCGTGGCCAGGTGCAGGGTGACGTCCTTGGCCAGCGCCGCCGGAGCGGCCTGCGTCAGCGCCTCCTCGATCACCGTCTTGAGCCGCAACGGAGCGATCTCGAGGCGCAGTCGCCCAGTTAACGCGCGCGAGACGTCGAGCAGATCGGTGGTGAGCTGGGCCTGGATACGGATGTTGCGCTCGACGGCGTCGAGACCGCGCGCCTGGGTAGCGCTATCGAGCTTTCCCGAGCGCACCAGGTGCAGCCAGCCCAAGACGGCGTTCAACGGGGTGCGCAATTCGTGCGAGATCGTGGCGAGGAACTCGTCCTTGGTGCGGCTCGCCGCCTCCACCTCGCGGCGTGCCGATTCCGCGTCAGCGGCGGCGCGCTCGGAGACGCGGTGCGCACCCCGCAGCTTCGCCACAAGAGCCGTCAGGAGCAACCCTTCGAGCACGAACAGCGCCACGTGGGTGTGCACGGCGAGACTGGGATGCCCCCACGTCTCGCTGCTGCCCAGCGCGGCGCCGAGGACGGTCACCGCGAGCGCGCTGCCGCTGCCGGCAAACCACGCCGCTCCCAGCACGGTAATGCTGAGCAGCAAGAACAGCCCCCCCTCGTCGACGACGGCGGGACGCGTGCGGGAGGCGAGAAACGCGATGACGACTGCCGTGAGCGCGACGAAGTGCCGGACCGCCAGCGGGACGGTGGGAAAGGGATATGGACCGCCGGCGCGGATCATTGCGGCGCGCGCTCCTGCGCGGCGAGCGCTTGATCGCCCTGGTCGGCGATCGCCTCGCTAGCCGCCTCGGGCGCCTGGTCCGGCCGCACCGCCACGCCGATCACTTCGTCGATCAGGCCGTATTCCTTCGCTCTCCACGCGTCGAGATAGAGGTCGACGCGGCGCGTGTCGCGGATGATCTGTTTTAGCGGCCGCCCCGAACGCACGGACATGATCTGGTAAATCTGGTTCTGCATCTGGCGCAGCCGATCGAGATGCTGGGCTGCCGCGGTGGTCGACTGCCAGCCGGCCCATTTGGCCGGCTCATGAATCATGATCCAGGAGTGCGGGAACGACAGGCGGCGTCCCGGGCTGGCGGCCTGCAGGACGACGGATCCCATCGAGTAGGCCATTCCCTGCACGACGACCGACACTTGCGTACCGCGCGCGACCAGCTCCTGAATCGCGTCATGAATGGCGAGGCCGTCGGTGACGTTGCCGCCAGCGCTGTTGATGTAGAGATTGATCGGTTTGCCTTCGTCTTCATTGGCAAGCTCGCGCAGGCGTTCGATCGTGGTGCGCGCGATGTCCTTCTCGATGTCACCGATGAGGTAGACGTCGCGCAGCCGATCGGCCTGCTCCTTCCGGAGCAGGCCCTTTACTGCGTCCACGAGCTCACCGAGCAGCCGTTCGTCGAGCTGGCCCATACTTGAGCCAATCTGTTTCATGCTGCGTGCCGTACACGCTCTTCCTGCGGGCTGTCCGTCAGGAACTGTTACGGACGAGCTGGTCGATTCTTCGGGTGTGCGCCGCGCTTGGCGACCGGGACGACGAACTTCTCAGCGGTGAGGACGTCGGAAAAGCTCACGACTTTCACGTCGACGAGCCCTGCCTCGTGTCCCGCGTGCATCATTTCGCGCTCGGTGAGATCCTTCGAGCCCTTGGGGCGCAAGGTCCACAGAACGCCGTCGGCTTTCATGCGCGGAACGAGCGGCGGAAGCCGGCGCAGATCATCGCGGTGGCCGAACGTCGCGAAGATCATGTCGGCCTGCGCCTGGCCGCTGGTGCGGATCTTCCCGCCGGCGGCGCGCACTTCCTGAACGAAGGCGGGGTCCGCCTCGATGCCGAGAAGAAGCACATCAGCGCCTTCTTTGAGGCCGAGCTTTTCCGCGCGCGAGCGGGTGCTGACATGCTCGACGCGCTTTCCGTTCTTGTCCTTCACCGCCTTACGTCTCCCTCGGCGTGAGATCGTGCCCGGCGCGCGCGAGCAGACCGAGGCCTTCGATGGCGCGCGCGCGTTCTTCATCCGACAACCGGGCGACCAGCGCCTCCACGCGCGAGGCGTCGAGCACAGAACTGGCTTCGCGCACGCGCACACCGGCGGTCGTGAGGCGCACGTGCACACGCCGGCGGTCCTCTGCGTCTTTCAGACGCACAGCGTAACCCTTGCGCTCGAGACGATCGATGGCGATCGACATCGTCGCTGCCGTCACGCCCATGAGGGCGGCCAGCGTCATCACCGTAGTCGGCTCGGTCTCGTCCAGATGGTCGAGGATGCTGGCCTGGTGGCGGCTGAGCAGGCGTTGCGACTGCGGGTCGCGGACGAATCGGGAGTGGCAGGCGAAGTCGATGCGGGGATAGAGGGTCATGACCGCGGTCATAGCTTCACCGACGGAGGCCTTTTTCATTTGTTTAGTCAAAACAATATAATTTTCCGTAAGTTATTGCAAACCCGGAAGCTGCTGCTCTCGTCCAATTCAGCGATTTCACGGAATGCTGCGATCCTGCTCGAGTGACCGATTCTGGGACGAGAGCATTCCACGATCGGTCAGGTCCGTAGCGACGCACCGCCGGAGCAAGTCCGAAAGTCGTTGATAACACAGACAGTTCTACGGATCAGTTCGCTGGCACGGCCTTTTGCTTACGTACTGAATATGGTTGATATCGCCCGTCCCTCGCAGGCCAAGAAAAAGCGCATACGCCGCATCCTCTACGTGACCGCGGGGGTCATCGTGATTGGCGGCATTTCACTGGGTGTCTCGAAGCTCAAACCGGCCGCGCCCAGCGTCGATCGCGCGGTGGTCTGGATCGATTCGGTGAAGCGCGGCTCGATGTTGCGGCAGGTGCGCGGCTCTGGCGTGCTGACGCCGGAAGACATCCGCTGGATTCCGGCGCAGACGCAGGGGCGTGTCGAAGAGATCGTGCTGCGTCCGGGCGCGCAGGTGAAGCCCGACACGGTCATCCTGATCCTGAGCAACCCCGATCTGACGCAGACCGTGCGCGAAGCGGAGCTCGCCTACAAGTCGGCGCAGGCGGCGTATGACAATCGCAAGGCCGAGCTCGAGAGCTCGCTCCTCAGCCAGGAAGCCAACGTCGCCAGCATCGACGCGCAGTACAAGCAGGCGGCGCTCGATCTCGAAGCCAACGAGACGCTGTTCAAGGAAAACCTCGTCCCCGACCTGACGGTCAAACAGAAGCGCAGCACGGCGGACGATCTCAAGAATCGCCTGGCCGTCGAGCAGCACCGGCTGAAGATTACGAATGAAGGCATGACGTCGCAGCTGGCGCCGCAGGAAGCGGATGTGAATCAGAAGCGATCGGCGTGGGATCTGAGCCGGCAGAAGCTCGAAGATCTGAAGGTCAAGGCGGGCATGTCGGGGACGCTCACCGTCGTCCCCGTGGAGCGCGGATCGCAGGTCAGCCCGGGCACCAACCTGGCCCGTGTCGCCAACCCGAACCTGCTGAAGGCCGAATTGCGGATCGCGGAAACCCAGACCAAGGACATCCGCATCGGCCAGTACGCCGAAGTCGACACGCGCAACGGCGTCGTCAAAGGGCACGTCACGCGGATGGATCCGTCATCGACGGGCGGCACGGTCGGTGTGGACGTCAGCATGGACGAACCGCTGCCCGGCGGCGCGCGTGCCGACATGAGCGTCGACGGGACGATCCAGCTCGAGAAGCTCGAGAACATCATCTACGTCGGCCGCCCGGCGTTCGGGCAGGAAAACAGCACCGTGACGATCTTCAAGGTGCAGCCGAGCGGCGAGGCGGTCGCGACGAAGGTCAAGCTCGGACGCGCCTCGGTGAACACGATCGAAGTGGTCGAGGGGCTGAACCCGGGCGATCAGGTGATCCTCTCCGACATGTCCCAGTACGACGCGTACGATCGAGTCCAGCTGAAAGGCTAGACGCGAGCGAAATGGAGCGGCGGTCACAACCGCCCACAAAAGGAGCCAAGATGAACACGTCCGCGCAACCGCTGATTCACCTCGACGGCGTCACCAAGGTGTTCTTCACCGACGAGGTCGAGACGCATGCTCTGGCCGGCATCCATCTCGAGATCAAGAGCGGTGAGTACATCGCGATTGCCGGCCCGTCAGGGTGCGGGAAATCGACGTTGCTCTCGATTCTCGGGCTGCTCGATTCGCCGACGGAAGGGCGTTACGTCCTCAACGGCAAGGAGGTGGCAGACCTGCCGCTTTCCGAGCGAGCGCGAGTGCGCAATCGCGAGATCGGCTTCATCTTCCAGAGCTTCAACCTGATCGGCGACCTCAACGTCTACGAGAACGTCGAGCTGCCGCTCACCTACCGCGGCATGAAGTCGGCCGAGCGCAAGGAGCGCGTGATGGCGGCGCTCGAGAAGGTCGGCATGGCGCACCGCGCCAAGCACCTGCCCTCGCAGCTCTCGGGCGGTCAACAGCAGCGCGTCGCAGTCGCCCGCGCCGTCGCCGGGTCGCCGTCCATCCTGCTGGCGGACGAGCCCACCGGCAACCTCGACTCGAAGAACGGCGAGGCGGTGATGGAGCTGCTCCGCGAGCTGCATCGCGAAGGGGCGACGATCTGCATGGTCACCCACGATCCGCGCTACGCGCGCCACGCCGACCGCTCCATTCACCTGTTCGACGGCCGAGTGGTCGAGGAAGATGGCAACAAGGGAGCCGAGCGGGAACTCGAAGAGAGCGGCTTCGACATCGCGCATTAGCGATCAGCGTCCGGAGGCCCAGACATGCTGCTTCAGGATGTGAAATACGGCCTCCGGATGCTGGTGAAGAGCCCCGGATTCAGTCTGGTCGCGGTGTTGTCGCTGGCGCTCGGCATCGGCGCCAACACGGCGATTTTCAGCCTGATCAACGCTATCCTGCTCCGCCCGCTGCCGGTCGACGACGCGCCGTCGTTAATGTCGATCGCAACGACCGACCAACGCAACCCGGGCAACCTGCAGGTCTCGCATCTCAACTTCAAGGATCTGCGGGCGCAGAACACGGCCTTTGCCGACATGGCGGCGTTCTCGTTCAACGGGCTGAACTTCAGCAACGGCACGGAATCGCAACCGATCAACGCGCAGGTGGTCACCGCGAATTATTTCTCCGTGCTGGGCGTCCACCTGCCGCTCGGCCGCGGGTTCGTGCAGGCGGAGGAAGACACGCACGTGCCGGTCGCCGTGCTGAGCGACGGGTTCTGGGCGCGGACGATGGGAGCCGATCCAGGGGTGATCGGCAGAACGATTTCGCTCAACCGGACGCCGTACACGGTGGTCGGTGTGGCGCCGAAGACCTTCAGCGGCACGTTGCTGGGCGGCGGTCCTGATGTCTGGGTCCCCGTGACAAAAGAGCTGGCGCCGGTCCCCGAATGGTTCGAGACGCGACGTGGGCTCTGGCTCTTCGTGTTCGGCCGCCTCAAGCCTGGCGTCACGCCCGAGCAGGCGCGGGCGAATCTCAAGTCGGTATTCTCGACGCTCGAGTCAACGTTCCCCGCCGACAACAAGGGCCGCAGCATCGCGGTCGTCTCCCTGCTCGATGCACGCCTGAACCCGACGGGCCAAGGACCGAACCTGGTCGTGCAGATCTCGTCGCTGCTGATGGTCATCGTCGGCATCGTGCTGCTCATCGCCTGCGCCAACATCGCGAACCTGCTGCTGGCGCGCGCCTCGAAGCGGCGACGCGAGATCGCGATCCGGCTCGCGCTCGGCGCCTCGCGCGGGCGCCTGGTCAGGCAATTGCTCACCGAGAGCGTGTTGCTGTCGCTCCTCGGCGGCGCCGCGGGCCTGCTTCTCGCCTACTGGACGCTCGATGCGCTGGTGGGCGCGCAGCTCCCGCTGCCAATCCCGGTCGACAACGGTATCGCCACCGACGGCCACGTCCTGTTCTTCACGCTGGGTCTGGCGCTGGCGACGGGGCTGATCTTCGGTCTGGCGCCGGCGATGCAGGCATCGCGCGCCGACGTCGTGCCGGTGCTCAAGAACGAGCTGATCCCGTCTTCCGGGGCCCGCCGCGGCCTGCGGGCGCTGTTCACGCTACGCCAGGGGCTGGTCGTCTCACAGGTGGCGCTGTCGCTCATCTCGTTGATCGCCGCCGGCCTCTTCCTGCGCAGCTTGCGGCACCAGCAACAGATCGATCCGGGCTTCCAGACCTCCGGCGTGCTGATCGTCAACTTCAACCTGGGGCGATCGGGCTATTCGCCGGAGCGCGGACAGGTATTCTTCGACGAGCTGGCCGATCGCGTCGGGGTGTTGCCGGGTGTGCAGCACACGACGATTGCGTCGGGAGCGCCGCTGGCCGGCGGCCTCGCGCGCAGCGTCTTCCCCGAGGGCATGGACACGACGACGCGCGACCGGGTGCTGGTGCAGGTGAACGCGGTCGGCGTCCATTACTTCGAGACGCTCGGCATTGCGCTGCTGCGCGGCCGCGCTTTCACGACTACCGACATGCCTGGATCGCCGCGGGTCGTCGTGATCAACGAGACCATGGCGCACAAGTTCTGGCCGAACCAGGAGGCGATCGGCAAGCGCTTCAAGTTCTTCGGGGACGCGGAGTACGCGACGGTCATCGGCGTCGCCAAAGACAGCAAGTACAACGCGGTCGCCGAGGCGCCGATTCCGTTCATTTATGAGGCGTTCCGGCAACGCTACAGCGACGGCGCGACACTGCACGTGCGCACGGCCGGGGATGCCGCATCGCTGGCTGCGTCGGTCCGGCACGAGGTGCAGCAGCTCGATCCCACTGTGCCGGTGTTCAACCCGCGCACGCTCGAGGCGCAGATCGGCAACTCGCTGCAGCCGCTGCGCATGAACGTGGCGTTGCTGGGCGTGTTCGGCATCCTGGCGCTGGCGCTGGCCTCGATCGGCCTGTACGGTGTCACGAACTATTCGGTCGCGCAGCGGACGCGGGAGATTGGCGTGCGCATGGCGCTCGGCGCCGACCCCCGGTCCGTGCTGGCGCTGGTCCTCGGGCACGGGATGCTGCTGGTCGGGCTCGGGCTGGCGCTCGGGCTGGGGGTGGCGCTGGCCGGAGCCGGCACACTCAGCGCGCTCGTCGATGGCGTGAATCCCCGCGATCCCGTAACGCTCGGCGGCACGGCTGGCGTCCTGGGGCTTGTCGCGCTCATCGCCAACTACCTGCCGGCCCGCCGCGCCACGCGCATCGATCCGTTGATCGCCCTGCGCACCGATTAGATCACCCGACCACAGATCACCCGATAACTCCAATGCTCATCACCGACCACTTGAAAGACCAGCGCGACGAGCGCCACACGGTCAAGCCGAGTGAGCCGCGCGTGCTCATCGCCGACGACCAGTCCGACGTCCTCGAAGCGCTGCGGCTGTTGCTCAAAGCAGAAGGGTTCGTCCTCGAGACGGCTTCGTCACCTGCCGGAGTACTGGCCGCCGTCGAGGCGCGCGAGTTCGACGTGGCGCTGATCGATCTGAACTACACGCGCGACACGACATCGGGTGAGGAGGGGCTGAACCTGCTGTCGCGCATCCAGGCGAACGATCCGACGCTGCCGGTCGTGGTCATGACGGCCTGGGGCAGCGTCGAGGTGGCGGTCGAGGCGATGCGCCGGGGCGCACGGGATTTCATCCAGAAGCCGTGGGACAACGCACGCCTGCTGGCGATCGTCCGCACGCAAATCGAGCTGAGCCAGGCGCTGCGCAAGGGACAACGGCTGGAAGCCGAGAACTCGCTTTTGCGCGGGGAGGGCATGCCGAAAGTGATCGCCGAGTCGGCGGCGATGCAGAACGTCCTGCAGGTGATCTCGCGCGTGGGCCCATCCGACGCGAACGTGCTAATCCTCGGCGAGAACGGCACCGGCAAGGGAGTCGTAGCCCGGGCGCTGCACGCCGTATCGAGCCGGGCCTCGCGGCCGATGGTCATTGTCAATTCCGGAGGTGTCTCGGAGGGTGTGTTCGAGAGCGAGCTGTTCGGCCACGTACGCGGCGCCTTCACCGACGCCAGGAGCGACCGCGTCGGCCGCTTCGAGCTCGCCGATCAAGGGACGCTCTTCCTCGACGAAATCGCCAACGTGCCGCTCAGCCAGCAGGCGAAGCTGCTGCGCGTCATCGAGACGGGCGAGTTCGAGCGCCTCGGCTCGTCGCGGACGCGCCGCGTGGACACGCGCATCATCTCGGCGACCAACGCCACGCTGACCGACGAGGTCACCGCGGCGCGCTTCCGGCAGGACCTGCTCTTCCGCCTGAACACGATCGAAATCCGGCTGCCGCCGCTGCGCGATCGCCGCGAGGACCTGCCGCTGCTCGCCCAGCATTTCCTGCGCCAGCATGCGCAGCGTTATCGCAAGCGGCTGACCGGCTTCGAGTCGGGCGCGATGCAGCTGCTGCTCGAGCACAGCTGGCCGGGCAACGTCCGGGAGCTCGATCATGCGGTCGAACGCGCCGTGCTCATGGCGGCGGGCCCGAGCGTCAAGCCCACGGATCTCGGGCTGCGCGCGACCAAGGACGGCGGGGGGCGCCTCGAGGACATGAGCCTCGAGGACGTCGAGTGCTTCCTGATCAAGAAAGCGATGACGCGCTACGACGGCAATGTCAGCCAGGCGGCCAAGGCGCTCGGCTTGAGCCGATCGGCCTTGTACAGGCGCCTGCAGCGCTATGGGCTTTAGGGGCGATGGGCGATGGACGATGGACGATGAGCGCCATGGCGGATGCTAGACTTCGGCATTCGTCATTAACATGGCGTCTGCCAAGCCCCGCGAACCTCGCCTAAGTCACGATCGCCGGATTCTGCTGATGGCGCTGGCGTCAGCGTCTCCCGGCGCCATCATCTCGCTGGTCTTTCTGTGGACCGGCGACTACACGCCGAAGGTCCAATGGACGCTCACCGTTGTCATCGTGGCGTTCTGCCTGGGGTTTGCATTTGCCCTGCGCGAGCGTGTGGTCCTGCCCCTGCAAACGCTCTCGAACCTGCTCGCGGCGCTGGGTGAAGGGGACTTCTCGATCCGTGCCCGGGGCGCGCGCGGCGGCGATCCGCTGGGCGAGGTGATGATCGAGGTCAACACGCTGGTCGAGACGCTGCGGCACCAGCGCCTCGACGCGCTCGAGGCGACGACGCTGCTGCGCAAGGTGATGGCCGAAATCGACGTCGCGCTCTTCACCTTCGACGAGGACCGCGAACTGACCTTCGTCAACCGCGCCGGCGCGCAGCTGCTGGCGCAGGTGCCGGAGCGGATGCTGGGGCGCAAGGCCGGCGAGCTCGGCCTGGAGGACTGCCTCGACGGCGAGGCGCCGCGCGTCATCAACACGGCGTTTCCCGGCGGCGTCGGCCGCTGGGAAATCCGACGCAGCTCGTTCCGCCAGGGCGGGCGTCCGCACGAACTGCTCGTGCTCTCGGACTTAAGCCATCCGCTGCGCGAGGAGGAACGCCAGGCCTTCCAGCGCCTGATCCGCGTCATCGGGCACGAGATGAACAACTCGCTGGCGCCGATCAAATCGATCGCCGGCAGTCTCGCGACAATCGTGCAGCGGGATCCGCCGCCCGCGGACTGGCGCGACGACGTGCAGCGCGGCCTCGGCGTGATCGAATCGCGTTCCGAGTCGCTCAGCCGCTTCATGAGCGCCTACGCGCGGCTGGCGAGGCTGCCGCCGCCGAAGTTGAGGCCGCTCGAAGTGAGTGCCCTGGTGGACCGCGTCGTCACGCTCGAAAAAGGGCACAACATCGTGGTGACCGGCGGACCGAGACTCACCGTCCAGGGGGACGGCGATCAGCTCGAGCAACTCCTGATCAACCTCTTTCGCAACGCCGTCGACGCCGTGCGCGAGACCGGCGGCGGCGTCCGCGTCGGGTGGCAGCGTCTCCCGGGATCGTCGCCGGCGACGATGGAGCTGTGGGTCGAGGATGAGGGGCCCGGCCTGTCGAACACCGGTAACCTGTTCGTACCCTTCTTCACGACCAAGCCGGGAGGGTCTGGTATCGGACTCGTACTCAGCCGGCAGATTGCCGAAGGGCACAGCGGCACGTTGATGCTCGAGAACCGCGAGGATCGCGCCGGCTGCCGTGCCCGGCTGCGCCTGCCGCTGCAGCCGGCTGCGCCCTCCCGGCTGGCGGAACAGACAGCATGACCGACCTGAACAAACCGATTCTCGCCGGCGCCGCGGCCTCCGACTACGAGCGCTACCTGCGCACCGACGACCTGCTCGCCCTGCAGAAGGGAGACGACGAGGCCGTCCATCACGACGAGCACCTGTTCCAGGCCGTCCACCAGGCGTCGGAACTGTGGTTGAAGCTCGCCTGCCGTGAGGTCGAGCAGGCGACGCGCCTGCTCGACAGCGACAGCGCAGCTGCGGCGGTGCGGCTGCTCCGGCGCGCCAACGACGTCGTGCCGCTCCTGATCGATCAGCTGCACATGCTGGAGCACATGAACCCGGCAGACTACGCCGTCGTCCGCACGGCCCTCGGCCACGGCGCCGGGTTCGATTCGCCCGGCTTCCGTCGCGTGCAGCAGGTCTCGCCACCGCTCGGGCAGGCGTTTGCGTCGCTGATCGCCGTCCGCGGACTCACGCTGATCGACGTCTACCGTGGCGGCGGCGCGTACGAAGACCTTTACCAGGCTGCCGAACAGCTGATCACGTGGGACGAGCGCAACGTGCTCTGGCGGACGCATCACCTCAAGGTGGTCGAGCGCATCATCGGCGGGCACGTGATCGGGACACAGGGCACGCCGGTCGAAGTCCTGGGTAAGCGGCTGGATACCCGCTTCTTCCCCGAGCTGTGGCGGGTGCGCGACGAGATCACGCGCGAGTCGCCGCTTGGGGCCGAGGGACATGGGGCAAGATAGAGAACCCTGATGATGCCGCGGCTGTTCGCCAATACCGTGACCTGGCAGGCGATTGCGTTCGCCGTCCTGCCGACTCTCGTCATCGCCTGGCTGGCTGCGGCCGGGGCGCGCCGCGGCGCCGCGGCCGCGATGCGCCTGCTGGTGCGCGATACCGTCTCGACCAAGCTGCCCTCGGTACGGACGCCGCTGCGGCTCATCGCCGGCGTGACGTTCGTCCTGGTCTTCGCGGTGCTGATCTTCCCCGCCTTCGAGATGGCCGGTGCCCGGCCGCGCGCGGGGGTGCACATGCGCACCCTGGCCGAGTGGATCTTCGATTCCGGCCTTCGCGTCGTCCTGATCGCTGCTGTCGCCTTCGCGCTGATCCGCATGGTCACGATCGGGGTCAAGCGCTTCGAGAACGACGTCAACTTCGGCTCCGGTCTCGACGCGCTGGAGCGGGCCAAGCGGGCGCGCACGCTTGGCAGCGTCCTGACCAACGTCACCACCGTGGTGGTGATCTCGATCGGCGCGCTGATGATCCTGGAGCAGTTCCGCGTCGACATCTCCCCCGCCCTCACGGGCGCCGGAATCGTCGGCGTCGCGCTCGGCTTCGGGGCGCAGAACCTGGTCAAGGATCTGATCGGCGGTTTCTTCCTGATTCTCGAGAACCAGGTCCGTGTCGGCGACGTGGTCGCGATCAACGGCACCGGTGGCCTGGTCGAGGCAATCAACCTACGGACGACGATCCTGCGTGACGAAGAAGGCACCGTCCACATCTTCCCCAACGGAAGCATCAGCACGCTGTCGAACCGCAGCATGCAGTTCAGTTTCTACGTCGTGAACCTCCCGCTCGCCTACGGCGTGGACGTGGACGGGATCACCAGACTCCTCACGGGAATCGCCGAACAGCTCCAGCACGAGGATGCCTACAGTCCGTTCATCCTGGCGCCGCTCGAAGTGATCGGCGTCGACGCGTTCGAGCAGACCGGCATTCGCTTCAAGGTGCGCATCAAGACTGCGCCGCTCAAGCAGTGGTTCATCGGCCGCGAGTTCCGGAGGCGGGTGAACGCCGCGTTCCAGGAGCGGGGCATCCAGATGTGGTCGCCGCAGCTGCAGGCGACGGTGACACTTGCCAAGGCGGCAACCGTCCCGCCAGCGACCGAGGACCAGCGGCAAAACCGCCCCAGCTAAGTGAGCGGCCGACGACGCCTGCCGTCTATGCGAGCGGAAGTTTCGTCGTGGCCTTGGTCTGCTCGTCGTGCAGCGTCAGGATCGGCGCCACGTCCGGGTCGACGGCGCTGCCGCCGATGGCCTCGACGAACTGGCAGGTGGCGCTGGACTCGGCCGCACGTTCGTACTTACGCAGCCAGTCGTCGAACGCCTGCTGCTGCCCGATGTCGCGCGGGAAATCGCCCGGCGGTGCGGCGTGGCCGACCCGCCATGGCTTGGGCGTGAGGCGGGCGCGGAAGCTGTCCTGGACCTTGCAGAGCTGCACGAACTGCGGGTCGGCGCCGACGGCACGCATGGCCGATTCGGCGTCGCTCGAGCCCGGCGTGAACGTCCAATCCGTGGCCAGCAGCCGGAAGCCAGCGGCGGTCCGATAGACACGGACGCTACCGAGCCCCGCCGACGAGGCGGCGCGCCGAACCTGGTCGAGAGCGCGCGCGCCCGCCCCTTGGGCGTCGACGTCGATGAACATGGCCCGCGCCGCATTGAGCACGACGCTGCCGTAGGCGTTACGGGTCAGCAGCGCGTCGATTTCCCCGCCGCGGCCCGTGATTTCACGAAGGACCTGTTCCCGGACCGGCCGCGAACCGTAGCCGTAACCCTTGGGCAGCTCGAGTCCCTGCGACACGCGTTGCTGCATCGACTGGAAGCGATCGCGGGCAACTGCGTCGGCATCGCTCGGGCTCGACTCCGACCAGCCCCACGCGAACACGTGCAGCGACGCGCCGTCCGGTTTCACCACGTCGCCTTCGAACCGCCGCCAGAATTTCGGAATTTTCATGACTGGTACCGCGACCACATCGCTCAGTACCCTGAAGGGGCCACAAGCGTGCTCTTCTGACCGGTGGACTCCTGCACGATCTTCACGCCGGCGCTGGCGCCGACGCGCGAGGCCCCGGCGGCGACCATGGCCTTGAGCCCCTCGTAGTCGCGCACGCCGCCGGCCGCCTTGACGCCCATATCGGCGCCGACGATGCGGCGCATCAGCGCGACGTCGTGGGCAGTGGCGCCGCCTGACGCGAAGCCGGTCGATGTCTTGACAAAATCGGCGCCGGCGGCCTTCGACAGCGTGCACGCGGCGATCTTCTCGTCGTCGTTGAGGAGCGCCGCCTCGATGATGACCTTGCTGATCACGTTCGCCTCGCGACACGGCCCGACGACGGCGGCGATGTCGCGCTCGACGGTCTGCAGGTCCCCTGACTTGAGCGCCCCGATGTTGATCACCATGTCGACTTCGGCGGCGCCGTCGAAGATGACGCGCCGCGTCTCGTAGTGCTTGGCGTCGGCGGTGGTGGCGCCGAGGGGGAACCCGACGACGGTGCACACGCCGACGCCGCTGCCGCGCAGGAGCTGCGCGGCCACCTTGACCCAGGTCGGATTGATGCAGACGGTCGCGAAATGGAATTCCGCCGCCTCGCGGCACAACTTCTCGATCTCGGCCCGTGTCGCGTCCGGCTTGAGCAGCGTGTGATCGATCATCGCGGCCACGGCGCCGGCGGCGCCACCGCTGGCGTGCAGGCCGATGCGGGTCGCGCCGGCGTCGATGACGCCGCGCAGGCAATCCGGGCAGCAGTCGTAGAGGACGGCGTGACAGCTGCACTGGGCCGGCGAGGGCGCGGCGCGGCGCTGGGCCGCCATCACCTCTTCGGTGATGATCTCGACGACGCGCTGCAAGTCGGCGGCGTTAAGCGTCATGGGCGATGGACGATGGGCGAGGGGCGATGGACGATGGACGATGGACGGGGGGCATCAGAACGAGTCTTCGAGGCGGCGTATCTTCAACAGGCGCCGGAGGTATCTCGCCTCGGTCATGGGCGTGCTGAGCCACACGTCGATGATACGCAAAGCGGCGTCGGTTTGCAGGAGCGAGGAGCCGAGCGCCAGGACGTTGGCGCCGTTGTGTTGTCGTGAATAACGGGCGATGGTCTCATCGGTCGCCATGACCGCGCGGATTCCGCGCACTTTGTTCGCGGCAATCGCGGAGCCGATCCCGGCGCCGTCGATGACGATGCCAGCGTCGGCTTCGCCACGAGCAACGGCCCTGGCGACCGACGCCGCCGAATCCGGATAGTCGACGGACGGCACGCCGTCGATGCCGAGGTCGTTGACGTCGATCGCTTTACCGCGCAGGTGGTGCACGATGGCCTTGCGCAGCGGCCCACTCGTGTGGTCTCCGGCGATCGCGACGCGGCGGACGTCCGCTTTCGGCGCCAGGTCCGGCGGGATGGCAGGGTCCACCGTCCCGGCCGGCACGACGGTGACCCGCCGCTCGCGCAGCGTATCGGCGGCCAGCGGCGTGACGTGGCCACCCTTGGCCAGTTCCACCGTCGCTCCGCGCTCGATCTGCCGCGCGTCAGCCTCGGTGATGATGTGAAAGAGGTGGATCATCGAACGCTCGTTCAGGGCTGCTGGAGCACGGCGATGTGCGGCAAATTCCGGTACTTCTCCGCGTAATCGAGGCCGTAGCCGACGACGAAATGATCCTCGATCGTGAAGCCGACGTAATCGACCTGGACGTCGACCTTGCGGCGTGAGGGCTTACTGAGCAGGCAGGCGGTTTTCAACGTCCTGGGGGCGCGCGCCTTGAGGAGGTCCTGCAGGTAGTGCAGCGTCAGGCCGGTATCGACGATGTCCTCGACGAGGATGACGTGCCGTCCCTCGACGTTGCTGTCGAGATCCTTGAGGACGCGGACCTGGCCCGACGAGGTCGTCCCCTTGCCGTAGCTCGACACGGCCATGAAGTCCATCGTCACCCGCTCGCTCATGGCGCGGACGAGATCGGCCATGAACATGAAGCCCCCCTTGAGAATGGCGACGAGATGGACGCCCTCGTCCTCAGCGTAGTCGCGCTCGATCTCGGCGGCGAGGCTACGGATCCGGGTGTGGATGTCGGCTTCGGGAATCAGCGTGGTAGTGGTGGCCATGAGTTCTACTTGACGGCAGCGCGGACCTTCTCGGCCATCGCGCGGGCGTCGGCAAGGACCTGCCGCGAATCCAGCGTGAGCACCGTACGGTCGCGCATCAGCACGCGGCCGTTGACGATGGTCGTCGTGACGTCTGCGCCGCGCGTGACGTAAACGAGATGCGAAACCGGGTTGTAGATCGGCGTCTGGCGTGCCGCTGACATCGACACGACGATCACGTCGGCACGCTTGCCCGGCTCGAGGGAACCGAGGGTCTTCTCCATGCCGAGCACGCGCGCCCCCTCGATGGTGGCCATCTCGAGCGCGACCGGTGCCGGGATGGCGCGCGGATCGCCGGCGACGAGCTTGTGCAGGAACGCGGCCTGGCGTATGGCCCCGAACATGTCGAGGTCGTTGTTACTGGCGGCGCCGTCGGTGCCGAGGCCAACGGTGACGCCGGCCTGGCGCAGGGCCTCGACCGGCGCGATGCCGCTGGCGAGCTTCATGTTGCTTTCCGGGTTGTGCGAGACACCGACGTGGCGCCGAGCCAGGATGCCGATGTCGTCGGAGGTGAGGTGCACGCCATGGGCGGCGATCGTCCGCGGACCCCAGAAGTGAATCGACTCGAGAAACGCGGTCGGTGTCAGCTGGTACTTGTCCTGTGCCGTCTTTACTTCGTCCTGTGTCTCCGCGAGGTGAATGACGACGGGGATGTCGAGGCGATCGGCCAGGGCGCGGCACGCCTTCAGAGTCTCCGGATCATTGGTGTACATCGCGTGCGGCGCGACGGCGGGAGTGATCAGGTCGTCGCCGGCGAACTCCCTGGCGAAGCGCTCGGTCAGCGCCAGGCTATCGGCGGGTGTCCTGGCGTCGGCGACCGGGAACTGGATCACCGTCTCACCGAGGACGCCGCGCAGGCCGGCGGCCTTGGTGGCGCGGGCGATCTCGTCCTCGAAGTAATACATGTCGGTGTAGGTGGTGGTGCCGGACTCGATCATCTCGAGCGCGGCGAGCCGCGTGCCGACGCGGACGAATTCGGGCGAGACCAGCTTGGCCTCGGCCGGGAAGATGTATTTCTGGAGCCAATCCATCAGCGCCAGGTCGTCGGCGAGGCCGCGGAAGAGGACCATTGGCGCGTGGGTGTGGGTGTTGATCAGGCCCGGCATGACCACGCTGCCCGACGCGTCGATCGTATCGCGGCCGCGGTAGGCGGCGGCGATCTCGTCGGCCGGCCCGACGGCGACGATGTCGCGGCCGTCGATGGCGATCGACCCACGCCCGATCACTCGTCGCGCCGGGTCGACGGTCACCACGGTGCCGTTGGCGACAATCAGCGCCACCGAGCGAGGAGGCGCCCCCTGCGGCAGGGCCAGGGCGACGGCCGCGGCGGCGAGCAGGGCGAACGTCCTCAGCATGAACTGTCGATTCTATACGACCGCCGGACGATGGATGTATAGTGCGGGCGTGTCGGTTCACGTCGTCGAGCACCCGATCGTGCATGACGCACTCGTCACACTGCGCGATGCGGCGACGCCGCCGGAACTGTTCCGACGGATGGCGGTGCGGATCAGCCTGCTGCTCGCTGCCGAAGCGACGCGCGACCTGCCGGCGTCGCCGGTCACCGTGCAGACGCCGCTGGCGGCCGCTGACGGCCGGCGCGTCAGCGCCGACGTGGTCGTGGTGCCGGTGCTGCGCGCCGGGCTCGGCATGCTCGACGCGGTGCTCGAATTGATCCCGTCGGCGCGGGTCGGGCACATCGGCCTGCAGCGCGACGAGAGCACCGCGATTGCCTCGCAATACTATTCGAAGCTGCCCAAGGGACTGCACAACAGCGTGGTGCTGATGATCGATCCGATGCTGGCGACCGGCGGCAGCGCGGTCGCCGCCATCGATCACCTGGCGCAGGCCGGGGCGCGCGACATCCGCATGATCTGCATCGTCGCCGCGCCGGAAGGGATCGAGCTCGTGCAGCAGCATCATCCGGGTGTGCGCATCTACACGCCGGCGATCGATCGCCAACTCAACGATCACAAGTACATCGTGCCGGGACTCGGCGACTTCGGGGATCGCCTCTACGGAACGGTATGAGCCGCGACCGCGACGCGCGCGACGACGCTCACGCCGACAAGTGGCGGACGTCGTTGACCTGCATCGAGCCGAACAAGATTCTCGTGCGCGGCTACCCCGTCGACGAAATCATGGGGCGGCTGACCTTCGGCGAGACGATCTACACGCTGCTCATGGGAGAGCTGCCATCGCCGGCGATCGGCAGCCTGATGGAAGCGATCCTGGTGTCGTTCATCGATCACGGGGTAACGCCGCCCTCGACGCTGGCGGCGCGCAACACCGCCACTACGGGCGCGCCGCTGCGCGCGTGCGTCGCGGCTGGCATCCTCGGCTTCGGGCGGCACCATGGCGGCGACATCGAGCAGTGCATGCAGTTCCTCGACCAGGGGCTGGAGCTCGTGCGCAAGGGGGGTTCGTATCGTGACGCGGCGGCCGACATCGTCGGTCGCTGCGAGCGCACGGGTGAACCGGTCCCCGGATTCGGCCATCGCTTTCACACGCGCGATCCGCGAGCGGCGCGGCTGTTCCAGATGGCGCTCGAGCTGGAGATGGAAGGGGCGCACATCCAAATGATCCGGGCCGTCGAACTGGTGATGGCGAGCCGACCCGACGGGCACGCCCTGCCGGTGAACATCGACGGTGCCATCGCCGCGGTGTGCGGCGACATCGGCATCCCGCCCGAGACCGCCAATGCGCTCTTCATCATCTCGCGCGTCCCGGGCATCGCGGCGCAGGCACAGGAAGAACGCGCGCGCGAGCATCCGATGCGCCAGATCGATCCCAAGGATCACGTCTACGATGGCGCCGGCCAGCGCCGCCTGCCGGACAAGCGACGCACGGGGCGATGAGCGAGGGGCGAGGGGCGATGGGCGATGGACGAGGGGCGATGGGCGATGGACGATTGCTGCTAGGATGCCCACCCGTCATGTCGATCCGGATGGCCGTGCTCGGGCTCGGCGTCGCAGTCGTACTCGCGCAGGCGCAGGCGCCGCAAGGGCTCGTCAGTCCATGCCCCGGCTGCGGCTATCCGCCCGAGGCGCGCAATGACGCGGACCATGCCGGGTGGACCCGGATCTTCGACGGCCGCACGTTGACCGGCTGGGACGGCAACCCGGATGTGTGGAGAGTCGAGGACGGCGCCATCACGGCGGCAAGCACGGCCGAACGGCGCGTCGGGACCACGTACATGATCTGGCGCGGGGGGGAGCCTGGCGACTTCGAGCTCGTGCTGGACATCAAGGCTGCAGCCGACATCCACAGCGGCATCTTCTATCGCGGCAAGGTCGGGCCGGCTCCACCTCGGGCGCCCGCCCAGCGGCCGGCGAGCGCTACCACGCCGCGTCCACAACTCCCTCCACCGGCGGTGCCGGCCGACCCGCGCTGGAATGTCACCGGCTACGGGCTGGACTTCGACTACGCCCTCGACAACGACGGCAACGTACAGGACACGACCCGCGGCGAGACGCAGATCGGCTGGCGCGGCCACGTCGTGCGGATGGAGCCGGGGGCGCGGCCGAGGGACATCGGCGCGATCGGCGACCGCGACGCGCTCAAGGCGGCGGTGCGCCAGGGGGAATGGAACCACCTGCACATCATTGCGCGGGGCTCGACGCTCACCCATTTTGTCAACGGGCAGCTCATGGCCGTCGTAATCGACGACGACCCGGCCGCGCGCAAAGCCGCCGGGGTGATCGCGCTGCAGATCGAGCAGTTCGGCACCGGGACGATCGCGTTCCGCGACATCTGGCTAAAACAATAACGAGAGAGACACGGATGCGTACCCTGGTCACACGAGTCGCCGCCGCGACAGCGCTCGCGGTTGTCAGCTTTCCGGCCGCCGCGCAGAAGGCCGGGCCCGCCGACGTCGCGACGCGGCTCACGGGCACCTGGACAATCAATCGCGCGCTCAGCCCGGCGATCAAGGGGCCGGGCCGGGCCGGCGCCGGACGCGGCGGGAGTGCCTACGCGCTTGGCGCCGCCACGGCGCAGCGCGGAGGGCGCGGGGGCGGCGGCGCGAGCGACCCGACGCCGTCGAGCGCGGGCGACCTGACGCCAGCCGAGCTGGCCGAACGCCAGGCCATCCAGCAGGTCGAACAGATCGCGCCGTCGATTACGATCAAAGCGAGCGCCGAATCGGCGTCGATCGTCGATCAGCGCGGCGAGCTGACGTGCGCCGTCAACGACAAGAACGCGAAGGTCGAGACGTTCGGCGCCCCCCTCGCGTTGAAATGCCGCTGGGACAAACAGCAGCTGCGCCAGGAGTTCTCGGCCACCCGCAGCAAGCTCGTGCGTACCTGGGAAGTGAACGAGAGCGACCATCTGGTGCTCAAGATCCGCATCGAGGGGGTCAGCGCCGGCGAAGCGACCGCCGTTTTCGATCGGTCGTCATCGTAGCGTCATGCACCGCGGGGGAGAATGACACCTTCTGACGAGAGGATATTCATGCTGAAAATCTATCCCGCCGTGCTCCTGGCTCTGGGAGTCACCGCCGCCGCCGCGCCGACGTTCAAGACTGAGAAGTTCGACATCAAGGGGGACGGCGGCACGGACTACGTGACCGTCGAATCAGCGACCGGACGCGTATTCGTCTCACGCGGCACGCACATGATGGTGGTCGACGGCGCCACCGGCAAAGTCGCCGGCGACATCCCGAACACGCCCGGAGTGCATGGCGCGGGCATCGCCACCAAGGCGGGGCACGGCTTCACCACCAACGGCGGTGACAAGACCGTCACCATGTTCGACCTCAAGACGCTGACTGAAATCAAGCGGATCAAGGTCGATCAGGGGGGCTGGACGGCATCATGTACGACGAACCGGACAACCTGATCATCCTCACGAATCACAGCAAGCCGGGGACGGTCACGGCGATCAACCCGGTGAGCGGCGACATCGTGGGCACGGCCGAACTCGAGGACACCGCGCCCGAAGGGGCCGCCGCCGACGGCAAGGGGCACATCTTCGTGAACAACGAAGGCACGAGCACCATCCAGGTCGTCGACGTGAAGACGTGGAAGACGACTGCCTCCTGGCCGCTCAAGCCGTGCGACGGCCCGACCGGCATCGCCTACGACGCGGCGTCGAACCGCATCTTCTCGGGCTGCGCCAAGAACTCGGTCGTCGTCGATGCGACCAGCGGCAAGATCGTGGCGACCATTCCCAACGGCACGCGTGTCGACGCGCTCGGCTACGACCCCTCGGAGAAACTGATCTACATCCCGAACGGCGGTGAGGGCAACGTCACGGTCGCGCACCAGGATTCGGCCGACAAGTACACCGTCGTCGCCACCGTCGACTCGTTCCGCGGCGCCAAGACGATCTGCGTCGATGCGAAGACCCATACCGCGTACCTGTTCCAGCCGGAACGCGGCCCGGCGCCGGCGCCGCCGGCCGATGCGCCGCCGCCAGCGGCCGGCCAGCGCGGCCGCGGTCCGCAGGGGCCGATCGTCGCCTCCTGGTTCATCACGATCACGCACTAACGACATCTCGTCGCGGCCGAGCGCCGTTCTCGGCCGCGACGATTCCACTCACCTCGACGCTCCCTTTCGGGTGTCACGCCGCGCGCCAGCGCGATGCAGATCACGTGACGCGACGGCGGGCAAATCGTTCCCATCAAACCTTCCCTCTCAGGACCCGTATCAGCTCTTACGCCGGCCGTAAGCTCGCGTCTTACGCCGGCCGTAAGCTCGCGCGGAATTTGTTGAGCGCGATCGGGGTTAACGACTCCATCAGCCCTTGGTGTGCGCGCTCCCGGCGCGCTGGACGTCAGATCGTCGTGCCGCGGTTACAAAGTAACGGGTCACGCATTTTGCATGATGTTCGGCATCCGCTTCGTGAGTCAGATTTTTCAAGCGAGCGAGAAGCGCAATGAATGCCGTTACAGAGGAAGTCGATCGATCGCATTCCCGGACAGCATCGACCGGTTTCACCCGGCTCCTTCACTGGCTGGACGAGGGCGCCGATTCACATGGTGAGCGATATCTCGAAATGCGTCGGCGCCTGGTCGCGTATTTCGACCGTCGCAACCGTTCCGCGCCGGACATGCTGGCGGACGAGACGTTCGATCGCGTCGCGCGAACGCTCGAAACGGCGGGACACATCAAGGTCACGCCGCCGGCGCGCTATTGCTACGTCGTTGCACGCTTCGTGCTGCTCGAAGACATCCGCGCCGCGCGCCGCAGCGTGCCCTTCGACGAGGCGCGCATGGCCAGCCGCCCGGGCCTGTCGTTTACGACGGAGGCCGACGACGATCCGGCGCGGCAATCGCTGGCTTGTCTTGGCCGCTGCCTGGGCCGCCTGAAACCGGAGGATCGCGAGCTGATCGTCGAGTACTACCGCGACGCCAAACGCGAGCGCATCGACCGGCGCCGTGGCCTGGCGGCGGCGCTCGGTATCACGATGAATGCCTTGGGGATTCGTGCCTGGCGGCTTCGCGCCAGCCTGGAGGCGTGTGTCGGCGCCTGCAGCAAGGGGGGCTGAAAGACTTCGGGCGCGGCGATCCTAATGAGGGAGAGCTCTCTCCACGAGGCCATCCATGCCACCAGTCCGCCGGGAATCCGTTCGCGACGACGAGATCATCCGCTACCTGCTCGGGGAGCTCCCCGACGACGACGCCGAGCGTCTCGACGAACAAAGTGTCGTGGACGATGACTTTGCGGCCAGGCTGCGCGCGGCCGAGGACGATCTCATCGACGCCTACGCGAGCGGCCGGCTCTCGGGCGACCGGCTGAAACGCTTCGAGGCGTTCTACCTGGCCTCGCCGCACCGCCGAGACCGGGCGGC
Organism: uncultured Acidobacteriota bacterium; assembly: GCA_963836665.1. GTDB lineage: Bacteria > Acidobacteriota > Vicinamibacteria > Vicinamibacterales > 2-12-FULL-66-21 > JAICSD01. The sequence goes on from CAWIKL010000001.1 coordinate 1,150,255, forward strand.
GTTCGCGCGGCGGTTTCTCTCGGCGGTGGACGACGACGCGCGTGCGCGCCAGCAACGCGTCGCGGTCCCCCGACGACCGGCGTCCGAGCTGTCGTCGTCGGTGTCGTGGGTGCGCAGTTGGGGGCTGGCGGCCGCGGCGGTGGTCCTCCTGGCGGTCGGTGCGCTGGTGGTCGCCGACACACGGCTGCGCGACAGCCTGCGCGATGCGAGCCAGCGCGTAACGGCGGCGGACGCGCGCGTGGCTACGCTGGCCAATCAGCTCACCGCGGAGCGAAAGGCAACCGCTGCGGCCGAGGCGGCGTTGGCCCGGGCGCATGCGGCAGGGTCCGCATCAGGTGTGGCGCTCGTGCTCCTGCCGCAGACGCGCGGCGTCGGGACCGTCCCGATCGTCGGCGTCGGGCCGGACGCCACGACGGTCAGCGTCGTGCTGGCGATCGAAGGAACGGCGCATGGGTCCTACGACGCGACGCTCAAGGATCCAGCCGGCAATCAGGTCGTCTGGCGCGGCGGACCGTTCGCAGCGGAAGAGGAGCCACCAGCACGGCTGGTAAGCGTCGCCCTCCCCGCGCGCCTGCTGAAGTCACAACATTACGTCGTGGACCTCTTCACGGCCGGCGCCGGCCGTGGCCGCGACTTCGCCGGCAGCTACACCTTCGAGGTCGTGCGCCGTTAGTCCCATCCCCCATTTTTATGAGATCGGTTCTCGTGTCCTGGCTGCTCGCTGCCGCCGCGATCCCAGCCAATGGGCCCGCGGGCGTCCGGACCACAGCCGCGCCGGATCGCGTTCCGACGGCGCTGTCACCAGGCATAGCAATCGAGCGGCATCTCGCGCGGGGTGACACGCATCGATTCACGATCGCGCTCGACGCAGGAGACTTCGTCACGATCGACGCCGAGCAGCGCGGGATCGACGTCCGCGCGACGGTCCTGGGCGGCGACGGCGCGCTGATCGAAGACGCCACAGACGGCGTCGGTCCGTCGGGGCATGAACGGATCGATCTGGTCGCTCGGTCGGCGGCGACGTACACCGTGACGATCGTGCCGGCTGAAGGGGTCGCCGCCGCGGGGGACTACGTCGTGCGCACGGCCGTGCCGCGCGCCGCGACCTCAGTCGAGCATCGCCTGCAGGAGTCGCGATCGCTGCGCGCCCGCGCGCACCAGGCCGAACGCTCGGGCCGATACGACGAGTCGCGTGGACTCCTCGAACAAGCGGTCGAGATCGCGGAGTCGGTCAACGGCGACAGCGACACGACCGTTGCGATCCTGCGGTTCGAGCTGGGAGGCAACGCGCTCGAACGATGGGACAACGCGGCAGCGCGGGTCTTCTACGAGCGGGCCCGCGCCGTCTTCGAGCACGAATGGGGCACCGCCTCCCCTTTTTCCGCAATGGCGCGCTCGCGGCTGGCATTGCTGGACGAGCGCGCCGGACAGCGCCAACAAGCGGAGGCGACCATCCGTGAGGTCCTGCCGCTGCTCGAGCGTGCGCTCGGATCGGATCATCCGTGGTACCTCCTTTCGCTCGTGACCCTGGCCAACCTGCGCTCCAGCGCCGGCGATCTGCAGGAAGCGGAAACCATCGAGCGGCGCGGCATCGCCGCCGTGGAGCGGACGGGACAGACCGGCACGCTGCTCGAAGCGACGCTCGTCAACAATCTGGCCGACCTGTTTCGCGCCCGTGGCAACTACGCGGCGGCCGAGCCGCTCTTCGCTCGATCGCTGACGATCGGCGAGTCAATTCTCGGCGACGACAGCCTGTTTGTGGCGACGGCGCTGCAGAATCTCGGGATCATGGCGCGGGAACGCAAGGACTATCCCGCCGCCATTGCCGATTACCTGAAGGCGCTCGATATCCGCGAGCGGCTGCTGGGACCAATGCATCCGATGCTGGCGGGAGTGTTGACCAATCTCGCCAACGTCTACCGCGCGACCGGCGAGGATCGCAAGGCGCTCGAGATGCACTTTCGCGCGCTGCGATTGTGGGAAGCCAGCGTCGGCCCGTACGGCCGCGAAACCCTCCTCGTGGTCGGCAATATCGCGCGCACCTACGCGGGCATGGGGGAGATCGAGCAGGCGCTGACGTTTCAGCGCCGTGCCGACGCGATTCTGGAAATGCAGATGGGCCTGTACATGATGACTGGCTCGGAGCGCCAGAAACTCGCCTTCGTGCGCTCGGAGGCCGAACTGTACCGATCGCACGCTCTCGCTGCATCTGCGACAGGCGCCCGACCACGCCGGAGCGGCGTCGCTGGCGGCGCTGGTGCTGCTGCAGCGAAAGGGGCGTGTCGATGACGCGATGACGGATCTCTTCGGGGCGGTCCGTCAGCGTGTGGCCGATCCGGCCGATCGCGCCGGTACTCGACGCCCTCAAGGACACGACGGCCCAGCTCGCCCGCGTCGCGCTCGGCAGCGCGACGTCGCCGGGCGCAGCCGCGGCGACGGCCGATCTCGAGACCCAGCGCGAGCGACTGGAAGCGACGCTGAGCGATCGCAGCGTCGAATTCCGGGCCGCGATCCAGCCGGTCACACTCGAGAGCGTACAGGCGGCGATTCCAGGCGACGCGGTGCTGCTGGAATTCGCGGTGTTCCGGCCGTTCGATCCCGAGGCCGAGCGCAACGACGAGGCCTACGGAGCGCCGCATTACGCCGCCTATCTCATCGCCAAACACGGGGCGCCGATCGGCGTCGATCTCGGCGCGGTCGAGGACCTCGATCGGCTGGTGGCGCGCCTGCGCGACGCGGTGCGCGATCCCGCGAGCGTGGACGTCAAGGGGCGCGCGCGCGCGCTCGACGAACGGATCATGCAGCCGCTACGATCATCGCTCGGCGGCGCGACCCGCCTGCTGATCTCCCCCGACGGCGGGCTCAACCTGGTGCCGTTCGAAGCGCTCGTCGACGAACACGGCCGTTACCTGATCGAACGCTACGACACGAGCTACCTGACGAGCGGCCGCGATCTACTGCGCATGGGCGCACCACGTGGCGTCGCCGGCAAGCCGGTGATCGTCGCCGATCCGTTGTTCGGCGAGCCTGCGGTCGGGGCGGCGCTCGCGCCGCGCCGGTCGTCAGCCGACACACGGCGATCGGTGACCGACGCAGCCGACATGGCCACGCTCTACTTCGCGCCGCTGTCGGGGAGCGCGCTCGAAGGACGCGCCATCAAATCGCTCTTCCCCGATGCGACGCTGCTCATCGGCCGTCGCGCGTCGAAGGAGGCAATCGAACGGGTGGCCGCGCCCTCGATCCTGCACATCGCGTCGCACGGCTTCTTCCTCTCAGACGCCACGGGCGCGGCTCCTGTGCTGACGCAGAACCCGCTGCTCCGCTCCGGGCTCGCGCTCGCCGGCGCCAACCTGCGGGACGGGCACGGCAGCGGCATCCTGACCGCGCTCGAGGCCGCCGGCCTCGACCTCTGGGGCACGCACCTGGTCACGCTGTCGGCGTGCGACACCGGTCTCGGCGAGGTTCACAACGGCGAGGGCGTCTACGGCCTCCGCCGCGCCTTCATGCTGGCCGGCGCCGAAAGCCTGGTGATGAGCCTCTGGCCGGTCAGCGATTCGATCGCGCGCGAGACGATGGTCGGCTACTACGCGGGCCTGCGTGGCGGCTCCGGCCGCGGCGACGCACTGCGCCAGGCGAAACTGGCCTTGCTCAGACGGCCTGCGCTCCACCATCCCTACTACTGGGCCGGCTTCATCCAGTCCGGCGACTGGACGCGGCTGCACTCGCACTGAAAGACATTTCCCGTGCCGTCCTACCTCAGTGAGGGAACGATGGTCCGTATGCTGTTCGAGCCGCGCATCACGGCGCTGCTCCTCTTGGCCGTCACTGCCGCGGCGGCGGCGGTCCGCGTGGCGGTGCTCCAGAGGCGCCTGCGCACTCTCCGAGACCAGGCAGTCACCGACCCGCTGACCGGCGCGTTCAACCGGCGGCAGATGTATGTCGCGCTGGCCTCGGCTGTCGAGCGCCGGCATCGCAGCGGCGAGCGCGCCTCGATCCTGGTGATCGACGTAGACCGGTTCAAGGAGATCAACGACGCCTTCGGCCACGCCGAAGGGGACCGCGTCCTGACGGCGCTCGTCGCGCTGATCGAACGGCGCTTCCGCAAACTGGATTTCGTCTTCCGCGCCGGCGGCGAGGAGTTCGTCCTGCTGCTCTCGGGGACACGTTTCGCGGACGCCTTCGCCGTCGCCGAAGAACTGCGCGCGCTCGTCGTCCGCGCCGCACTCGTTCCCGAGTGGCAGCTCTCGATCAGCATCGGCGTCGCTGAGCTCCTGCTGGGCGCCTCCGTCGACGCGTGGCTCGACGAGGCGGACGCCGCGCTCTACCGCGCCAAACGCACGGGGCGCAACCGCGTCGCCGGCAGGAGCCTGACCCGCGGCGAACCGTCGCCATCCCCGACGGTCCGCGTTCCCGTCCGCATCTCGTAGCGCGCCCAGCGGCCTATCCTCAGCCGTAGAGCGGTGTTACTCCGGCTCGCATACGACCCGACCAAGAGCGGCGACCAGGGTGCCGAAAGACTCCTTCGTCCTGCGCCCTACTTAATAGGGCCGGCAACGAACGCCGCCCGGAGGGAGCGATTGATGACGACGATGGCGGTGACGAATCAACGGGCGGCCGCGCTGGCCGAACGGCTCGAGCGCGGCGCGTCAGCGTTGGCCGAGTTGGCGATGACGCTGACCGAGGCCGAGTGGCGGACGACACTTCCGGGAGACCAGCGCAAGATTGGCATCGTCGTGCACCACGTCGCCAACGTCTATCCCCTCGAGGTCCAACTGGCGCTGAAAGTCGCCGAGGGCCACCGGGTCACTGGCGTGACGATGGACAACGTACACGAGATGAATGCCAAACACGCAGTGGAGTTCGACGCCGTCACGCGGGACGCCGCCGTGGACTGGCTGCGCCGCAACAGCGCCGCGGCGGCGGCCGTCATCCGCGGCCTCACCGACGTGCAGCTCGCGCACGCCGAGGTCGTCTCGCTCTACGACGACGCCCCGGTGACGTGCCAATTCGTGCTCGAAGATCACGCCGTCCGTCACAGTTACCATCACCTGGCGGTAATCCGTCGCGCGCTGACGCGGTGAACGGCAATGATGAATGCCGCCTGCCTGTTGACGGTGCCGCTGGTCGTGATGCTCGCGGGCGCGGCGCTAACCGCGGCGCCTGATCGGCGGCACGTGCCCGACGTGTGCCTGGCGTCGACGGAGCTGCCGCCAGGCGACACCGACGCGCGCCGTGCCGTGGCGGTGCGGATCTCCAACCAGTCGAGCATGCGACAGGCAGGCCTCGAGACGATGATGGAGGTGACCAATCGCATCTGGGCCCGGTACGGGGTCGCGATCGAGCGCAGCGACGACCCGCGCGCCGTCTCCGTCATCGTGTCGAATCATCCGACGGGCGAGAGGGCGGCGTCCGCGCACGCAACGGTGATCGGCACGACGCTGTTCACGGAGGGGCACGCGACGGCCTTCATCAAGCTGTCGCTCGGCGCCGCCGAGGCGTTCGCGATCGGATCGCAGGACGGCGGCATCCCGTTCACCTCGCAGCCGCGGGCAGAGCGGGACGCGATGCTCGAGCGGATGATGGGGGTCGCGCTGGCGCACGAACTCGGGCACTACCTGCTCGACACCGCGGAGCACGCCCGCAGTGGCCTGCTGCAGACCGGGCTGAGCCTGCGCGACTTCACGCACCCGGAGCCTGCGCACCTGGCGCTGACGCGGGACCAGCAGCGCCAGCTGTGCGGAAGCGAGAGGCTGCGGCCGCGCTGAGCTGCCGCGCGCCTTGTTCGCGCGGCAGGGCAGCCGTGCGCGGAGCCTTTCGATGAGCCCGTCGCGGAAAGCGAGCCTGCGTCGTACTTGTCACAGTCACGCCATCGGGACGGTGTATCATCGCCGATGAGTTCGCTTTGACTTGGACCCGTACCCCGCTTGCCGGCTCGATCGCGCTGCTGTTGCTGGGGACGGTGTCCCCTGTCGCGCTCGACGCGCGGCCGGGTGGGGAGCGCCTGCCGACGGTTGCGTCGGTCGCGCCCGAAGCACTGGCGCCGCCCACCTACCGGCTCGGCACGGCCGGCCGGCCGTTCGAATGGTCGACGGTCGTCGGCGACTTCAACGCGGACGGCCGTCCCGACGTGATTGTCGCCGACCGGACGTCGCCGTGGTCGCGCAACGCCGGGTATCGCCTCAACTTCGCGATTTCCGGTGAAGCGGCGACGAGCGAGAGCTTCCAGGCGCCCGACGACGGCATCGGGATACGCGTCGCGGACGTCGACCACGATTCCGACCTCGATATCGTCCTGGCCTCGGTCACGTCGGGGCGGACGATCGGCGTCTGGCTCAACGACGGCACGGGCCACTTCACGCGCTCGTCGATGCAGGTCCCGACGGCGGCGGTGCTGTCGCCGCTCGCCGCCGACCGCGGCTGGCCGGACGGCGCGCCGATGACGCTCGACGGCTCGTCGCGTCGTAGCGCAGCGATGGCGCCGGTGCGCGCGCGGGCTCCGACGCCGGCCCGGACGTCCCCGCGCCTCGTCGACCGTGAATCCGGCGCGGTTTCCCTCCTCATTTTCTCCAGCGCGGTCCCGCGCGCCCCGCCCGTCCTCCTCTAGCACCTCCGTCGCAAATTCTCCGGCGCAGCCGTGGGCGCGTTTTTGCGCGCCACAGCCCGGAGCGGTGTGAATTCCAGATCAGGAGTGTGTATGAAGTGTCGGACGTTCGTGGCGGCCGCGGTGTGCGCGGCCGCCGCGGGTGCGGCATCGGCGCAGGAGCCGGTGCGGCCGTTGACGCCGCTGACGCCGCTGACGCCGCTGACGATCGAGCAGACGGTCCAAGAAGCGCTGGCGCACAATCTCAACCTGTTCGCGCAACGCGCCGGACTCGCGAGCGCGGACGCGGCGCTGATCACGGCACGCCTGCGCCCGAACCCGGTGCTGTCGGTCGAAGCGGTGAACCAGGACTGGCTGGGCACCGGGTTCAACGAGGTGAACGGGGCCGGACCACAGGAATACGCCGCGCGCGTCGACGTGCCCTTGGAGATGGGCGGCAAGCGCGATCGACGCATCGAGCTCGCCGACCAGGCCAAGCGGGTGGCCATCGAGCAGTTCAACGATGCCGTCCGCCACCTGCGCCTCGACGTCACGCTCGCGGCGATCGACGTGCTCGAGGCGAAATCGAAGCTGCAACTGGCGCAGGAGAACTACGCCAGGCTGCAGACGCTGCAGGCGCTCAACGATCGCCGGCTGCAGAGCGGTGCCATCGCGCCGGTCGAGGTGTCGCGCTCGCGCGTGGCCATGCTGCAATATGCCGCGACGGTGCGCAGCGCCCAGCTCGAGCTCGACGCGGCCCGGCTGAAGCTGCTGCCGCTTGTCGGCCGTCCGGCCGACGGTCTTCCGATCGACATCATCGACGACTTGCGTCTCCCCCCGGCTGTTGCGCCGCCCGACGTGGCGGCGCTGCAGACGGCAGCACGGGAGACGCGACCAGACCTCCGCGCCGCGGAAGCCGACCGCGCCCGTACCCAGGCCGACCTCCGTCTCCAGGTCGCGCAGGGCAAAGTCGACTACACCGTCGGCGCGGAGTACCGCCGGCAGCAGAGCGTGAATGGAATGGGCAACCTCCTCGGCCTTTTCATGAGCGTTCCGCTGCCGGTGTCTAACCGCAACCAGGGTGAGATCGCCCGCGCCGGCGCCGACCAGGAGCGCGCGACGCGGACGATTGGCGCGGTGCAGGCGGACGTCGCCGCCGAAGTCGCCGGCGCATACCAGGAATACGAATCGTCGCGCCAGCTGCTGATCGAAATCGAGCGCGACCTGCTGAAGCCGTCAGAAGACGCGCGCCAAGCGACGGTCTACATGTATCAGGCCGGCGCCACGTCCCTGATCGACGTGCTCGACGCACAGCGCGCCTACAACGACACGATGGACACCTATTACTCGGCCCAGGCGACCTACCGGCGAGCGCACGCCAAGCTGGCACTGATCAGTGGAAAGGACATCCTGCCATGAGCCGCCTGTTCACGCTGTTGCTCTGCGCCGCGTCGATGACGGCATGCCGCGCGGCGGATCAGCCGGCGGACGCCGCCGCGAAGTCGACGGCGCCGGTCGAGCCATCTACGGCATCGACGTCGACGGCGGGCGTGAAGCCGGCGCCGGGACGGGTCACGCTGACGACCGCTCAGATCGCCAAGTTGAAAGTCGAAGAGCTCTCGATGCACGCACCCGCCGACGTGATCAAGGCAACGGGCACCGTCGAGTTCAACGGCGACCACATGGCCAAGCTACTGGCGCCGGTGGCCGGGCAGGTGCAGCGGCTGGCGGTCAACGTTGGCGACGACGTGAAGAAGGGGCAGGTCCTGTTCACGCTCAGCAGCCGAGACGTGGCAGCCGCGGTCGCCGACCACGAGACCGCGCACAAGGACTTCGAACTCGCGGAGCGCACGCACGCGATGACGCAGGACCTCTACGAGCACCAGGCCGCCTCGCGCCTGTCGCTGCAGCAGTCGGAAAACGAGCTAGCCAAGGCGCAGGCGCGCGTGCAGCAGACGGCCGAGAACCTGACCGTGCTCGGCATCGACCCGGCCTCGGCCGACGGCACGGTCGCGCACTCCTCGACGGTACCAGTGCGCGCGCCGATTGCCGGCACGATCATCGACCGCGCCGTGACCGACGGGCAGTTTGTCGGCAACGACAGCAACCCGCTCGTCACCATCGCCGATCTCTCCAGCGTGTGGGTCCAGGCCGACGTGTTCGAGCGCGACCTCCGCCACATCGCGGTGAACGAGACCGCCGACGTCAGCACGGCGGCCTATCCCGCCGACACCTTCGTGGCGCACGTCTCGCGCATTGCCTCCGTCGTCGATCCGCAGACGCGGACGGCGAAGGTGCGGTTCCTGGTCGCCAACGCCGGTGAGCGGCTCAAGCCGGGGATGTACGCATCGATCGACCTGCACCTGCCGGGGACGACGGCGGCGGTGACGGTGCCGGCGAAGGCAGCCTTCGTCGAAAACGGCGCCACCTTCGTCTACGTGCAGGTCGGCGCGCAGGACTTCGTGCGCCGGAGCATCCAGACCACGCCGAGCGGCGCGGACCGGTTGAGGGTGGTGAGTGGCCTGGCGGCGGGCGACAGGGTCGTCGCCGACGGCGTGCTGCTGCTGCGACAGCTCGAAGCGGACGCCGGTCAATGATCCGCCGACTCGTCTCGGTCGCGCTGCATCAACCGCTCTACGTCGGGCTCCTGCTGGTGTTGTTCGTCGCCGGCGGCATCGCCGCGTTCCGTTCCCTGCCGGTGGAAGCCTTCCCCGACGTCACCGACGTGCAGGTGACGGTGATCACGCTCTTCCCGGGGCACGCGCCCGAGGAGGTCGAGAAGCAGATCACCATCCCGATCGAGATCGGCCTGAGCGGACTGCCGAATGCCGTGCGGATGTTCTCGCACACGCAGTTTGGCCTTTCCTACGTCATCGTCACTTTCAACGACAACGCCAACGACTATTTCGCGCGACAGCAGGTGCTCGAGCGCCTGCAGGGGCTCGATCTGCCGCCCGGCGTCAACCCGAACCTGGCGCCGCTGTCGACGGCGATCGGCGAGATCTACCGCTACCGCGTCGCCGGGCCGGGCGTGTCGACGACCGACCTACGCTCGGCGCAGGACTGGATCGTCGCCCGCAGTCTCAAGACCGTTCCCGGCGTCGCCGATGTCGTCAGCTTCGGCGGCTTCGTCAAACAGTACGAGGTCACGGTCGACACGACGCGGATGAAGTCGTACAACGTGACGCTGCAGCAGGTGTTCACGGCGCTTGGCCGCGGCAACGCCAATGCCGGTGGCAGCTTCCTGGAGCGGGGGGAACAGCAGTACCTGATCCGCGGCATCGGCATGCTGCGATCCGCCGACGACATCGGCAGCATTGTCATCACTCAGCACGACGGCGTGCCGCTGCTCGTCCGCGACATCGCCGAGGTGAACGTCGGTGCCGTGCCACGGCAGGGCACCGTCGGCCAGGACGGCGACGACGAGATCGCCTCGGGCATCGTGCTGATGCGCAAGGGAGAGAACCCCTCGGAAGTGCTGACCGCGCTGAAGGAGCGGGTCGCGACACTGAACAGGTCGATCCTGCCAAAGCCGATCACGATCGTCCCGTTCTACGACCGCACGACGCTGATCGACACAACGCTGCACACGGTGTTCAAGAACCTGATCGAGGGAGCCATCCTCGTGACGATCGTGCTGTGGCTGTTCCTCGGCAACGTGCGCGCCGCCGGCATCGTCGCCACGATCATCCCGCTGTCGCTGCTGGCGACGTTCATTGGCCTGCGGATCCGCGGCATCCCGGCCAACCTGCTCTCGCTCGGCGCGATGGACTTCGGGATCATCGTCGACGGCGCGGTGATCGTGCTGGAGAACGTGTTCCGCCACCTGATGGCCCAGCAGGACCATCACCGTGTGCCGAAGGCGATCATCCAGGAGGCCGCGGTCGAGGTCGGCCGTCCGACGGTGTTCTCGATGCTGGTCATCATCATCGCCCACCTGCCGATCTTCGCCCTGCAGCGGCAGGAGGGGCGCATTTTCGCGCCGATGGCCTACACGGTCGTCTCGGCGTTGATCGGTTCCCTGCTCTTTTCGCTGACCGTCGTCCCGTTGATGTCGCTCTACCTGCTCGGGCACGCGCACGCGCAGGAGGAGAACCTGCTGGTGCGGACGTGCAAGCGGCTGTATGCGCCGGTACTGAGGCTGGCGCTGCGGCGCCGCGGCGCAGTCTTCGCCGCCGCCGTCTTCACGCTCGCCGGCAGCCTGATGCTGGTGCCGCGGCTCGGGACCGAATTTCTTCCCGAGCTCAACGAAGGGGCGCTGTGGATCAACATCATGCTGCCGCCCGGCATCTCGGTGACCGAGACGGTGCATCAGATGTCGCGCATCCGGGCCACGCTGCGGACGTTCCCGGAGGTGACGACGGTGATCTCCAAGTCGGGCCGGCCTGAAGACGGTACGGATCCGAAGCTGATCAACATGGCCGAGATCCTGGTCGATCTCAAGCCGGAATCGGAGTGGCCGCGCGGCCTGAGCAAGGACGCGCTGCTCGACAAGATGAACCAGGCGCTGACCGACATCCCGGGCATCGAGCCGAGCTTCTCGCAGCCGATCCGCGACAACGTGCTGGAGAGCATCTCGCAGATCGACGGCCAGATCGTCGTCAAGGTGTTCGGCGAAGACACCGACACGCTGCGCAAGTCGGCCAACGACGTCCTGCGGGCGATCAACCCTGTCCGCGGCGTGGCGCGCGCTTTCGTCGATCGCGCCGGCCAGATTCCGCAACTGCAGATCGAAATCGATCGCGAGAAGGCAGCGCGCTACGGCCTGAACGTGGCCGACGTCGAGGACGTGATCGAGACGGCGCTGGGGGGCAGGGACGCGACCGACCTCTGGGAAGGCGAGCGCAAGTTCGGGGTGGTCGTCCGCCTGGGCGCCGACGAGCGCCGCGACGAAGCGACCATCTCGCGCGTACTGGTCGACACACCGAGCGGACTGCGCATCCCGCTCTCTGAAGTCGCCTCAGTCTCGGTCGGCAGCGGCAGCATGAACATCGCGCGCGAGGACGGCGTGCGCGTCGGCGCGATCGCCGTCTTCATCCAGGGGCGCGACATGGGCGGTCTGGTCGCCGAAATGCAGCAGCGCGTCCGCGACAGCGTCCACCTCCCCGCCGGCTACTACGTCACCTGGGGAGGGGAGTTCGAGAACCAGCAGCGCGCGATGGCGCGGCTGCGGCTGATCGTGCCGATCAGCGTCCTGCTGATCTTCATCCTCCTGTTCAACGCCTTCGGGTCGGTAAAACACGCCGCCTTGATCCTGGTCAACGTCCCGTTCGCGCTCGTCGGCGGGATCGTGGCGCTGTATCTGACGGGCATTCACCTCGGCGTCTCGGCGGCGATCGGCTTCATCGCACTCTTCGGCCAGGCGGTGCTCAACGGCGTCGTGATGGTGAGCTACTTCGCCGAGCTGCGGCGCACCGGCATCGGTTCGTACCGCGCCGCGATCGAAGGCTCGATGGTCCGCCTGCGGACGGTGCTGATGACGACGCTGCTGGCGATGCTGGGGCTGACGCCGATGGCGCTATCGCATGGCATCGGCTCGGAAGTGCAGCGCCCGCTGGCGGTCGTGATCATCGGCGGCCTCTTTTCGGCGGCGGCGCTGACGCTGGTCGTGCTGCCGGCGTTGTATGTCACGTTCGAAGGGCGCCATCACCGCCACGACCGGGAGGTGACGGCATGAGGCCAGGCGTGCTCGTCGTGCTCGCGCTGGCGACGCTGGCGCTGTCGGCGGCATGCGCGCACAAGGTGGTCGCTGGCCAGGTGTGGACGCTCTGGGGCACCGTCGCCGACTTCAACGCCAACGAGCTGTCGATTGCGCACAAGAGCGGACGGATCGTCAGGCTGCAGATCGACAGTGGCACTATGTTCACCAACGAGGAGCACCCAGCTGGCCCTGAGGCGCTGGCCAAGGCCGCCCGGGTGGCCGTGGACGTCGAAGTGCTTCCCGGCGGTGGCCAACGCGCGAAGGCCGTGCGGATTGTCTGGGGCGGAGCGGCCCCGCTGTCACATCAGGGGCGCGCACGGTAGGGCGCGGCACGGCTGCGCGCCCAGTCGCGATCAGGCGGCCATTGCGTCAGAGGCCTGGTCGCTAGGACTTTTCGTCGTACTCGTCGGCCTCGTCGTAGGGATCAATCGTGCGCCAGCCGTTCGCCTGCCAGATGTTCCGCAGCTCGTGTTCGCGCGCGAACATCGCGCCGGCATCTTCAAAGCGCTCGACGCGGGAATCGTGGCCGTCGCTGACGACGAGCTCGAAGCGAGGGCCTTCCGCTTCCAAGCGCGTTTCGCAGGTGCGTGTGTCACCGGCACGTCGGTAGAAGTAGATCATTCGCCGTCCACCGATGGAGCAACGGCCGAGCCAGCCGAGTTCGCTGTAAGTTATTGAACTCACAAGGGTGACTGGGCAGAGCCGTGCAGTATCCGAAGACACCCGCCAGGCAAGAAATTCCCGAATGGACGTTGTGGGACAATCGACGCGATGTGAAGATTCGTGAGCATGAAACTCTGCACGGCGGGACTTTCCGAACAAACCGAGAAAACCCAAAATCATCGATAACGTTTGGACCGCCTCCTCACCGACTTACGCAGGATCTCACGCCGATGACCCAACAACTGACGACAGACCGGGCGAACCGTCGTCATCTCGGCATGCTCGCTGTCACCATGGGGGCGGTCGCGGCCGGGGCGGTCGCGATCGGGGTGCTGGTTATCCGAAAACTCGCGATCCGACATCTGGTCGTCGAGCGTGCGAACCTGCGGGCCCTGCAGATTGAAGATCTTCAGGTCACGAGACTTCGCGTGGAACATGTGACGGTGACCACATCGGCGAACATGCCCGTGCCCGACCAGTCCCGTCGCGACGGCTGACTCGCGGTGACCTCGTCGGTATCCGATATAGCCGCGATGGAAAGGGTCCGGGATTTGCGAGAGCACTATCCAGGAGGCAGTTATGCGACGGATGTGCTCGGCACTGATTATGACAGCAGCTCTGGCGGTGCCAATCGGAGCCGCGGCGGCTCCCCTAGCACCGGCGATGGCGCCGGCAGGTGAACCGGCAGCGGTAACGGTCCGGGTATACGACCCGTACAGACGCGACTATCACCGCTGGGATCATGCCGAAGAAACCCGCTACCGCGAATACCTCAGGGAGCGGCACCGCTCGTACGTCCAGTACCTTCATCAGCGTGAAGCCCAGCGTCGCGCTTACTGGCATTGGCGTCATGAACATCAGGAACATGAGCGTTAATGTTCCTGAGCAGTCTCATCCGGGGGGCGTTGCCCCTCGGACTTCGCACTCCTGACGCCAGCATGGCATAAATCACTTCTTCAGCTGCACCACCTCGAGCCGCTCGAGCATCCGGATGGATCGCGCCGGGCGCGTGTCCCTGGGCGCGACGATTCGAAGCGGCCCTTGATAGGCGAAGAGTGGCTTGCCATCAATCGTGTCGGCGACGATGACTTCGCTGCCGGTGAATACGGGGTCGAGCTCGGCCAGGGAAAACACGACCTGATACCCGTCGCTGGCGCTCGCCACGACGTAGGTCGCTACGGCGTTGCCACGCATGTCCGGTCCAAGCCTGGCTCCGGCGCGCTTGAGAATCTCCCCGACGAGCACACCCTCATAGGCGACCGTGTGTCCATCTTCATCCTTGACCTCGACACGCTTCCGCGGCATCGCTTTGAGCTCCTCCGGCGAGAGAGAGAGCGGTGTCCGCACGTCGCCGGTCACCTTCAGGGTGCCTGAGGCGGCCGCGGTCGCCTGGACCGCGGCCAGGCCGGGTGCCAAGAGCGACAAGAGTGCGAGCACGGCGCCGGTCAACATATTGGTGTTGTACAGCACGCGAGCGTAGCGGCGCAATATGGCGCTGGTCTGTGAGCCGCTCTGATACGATTCAAGCCCGCTTTCACAGGAGGCAACCGGCCAGATGGCACTTCTCACAGCTCGCGCCGCGGCGGAAAAACTCGGTGTCGGGTACTCCACGCTCAAGCGCTGGGTGCGGAACGGTCGAGTACGCACCACCCGCACGGAAGGCGGCCATCATCGCGTCGCTGATTCCGAGATCGATCGCCTGCTGTCGCGCCAGCAGCCAGTCGCTGGAAAGCGCAAGGCGAGAACCGAGGACAACGAGTCGCTCGGCGGACTGAGCGCGCGGAATCGGCTTGCCGGATATGTCGAGGAAGTTCGCGTGGACGGCTTGCTGGCACAAGTGCAGATGCGCGTCGGCGACCAACGGCTGACAGCCGTGATTACGGCGGACGCGGCCCGGGCGTTGAAGCTTCGCCGGGGCGACGATGCGATCGCCGTCGTCAAATCAACGGAGGTGATGATCGCGCTGCCGCCGACCGGCTCGCGCCGATCACGACGGCCTGCCTGATGGCACTGTTTGAGCCGTATTGAGCGATATTGAGTACCCATCTCAATCCGATCTAGAGTTGTCGCGCGTGATGGCGCGAGGCTGGATCTGAATCCAGCCGCTCAACTCAACCGGGGACGTCTTGGGTATGACTCGAAGAGACCTGCAGTCGATCTTTCTCGCGCTGACCTGCGCGTGGCTTGTCAGTGTGTCGCCAGCAGGTGCTCAGTCTGGTGCGGGAGAGATCACCGGGATGGTGAAGGATCAAGCCGGGGCCGCCGTGCCCGGTGCCACCGTGACCGTCACCGATGTGCGGAGGAATTTTCAGCGACTGGCCGTGTCCAGCGGCGATGGCGTCTACACCGCCGCGGGACTGGCGCCCGGTGACTACCGCCTCGACGTCGAGCTGACGGGGTTCAAACCAATGCGTCGCGAGGGTGTTCGTCTCGCGACCGGCGAAAAGGCACGCATCGATTTCGAGCTCAGCGTCGGGGATGTTCGGGAACTGGTGACCGTCGTCGCGGATGCGCCGATCGTGCGCGAGGAAACCGCGAGCTTGGGGACGGTGGTCGAAAACGAGCAGGTGATTCAGCTGCCGCTGAACGGGCGCCAGTTCATCATGCTCGCGTCGATCGTGCCCGGGGTGGCTCTGCCGCCGAACTCCGCCCTGCCCCGCATCAACGGCGGAAGGCCGCGAACGAACGAATATCTGTTCGACGGCATCTCCGTCCTGCAGCCCGAGCCCGGGCAAGTGGCGTACTACCCGGTGATCGACGCCATCCAGGAATTCAAGATCGAGAGCAACAGCCCGCCCGCCGAGTTCGGGCGCTTCAACGGCGGTGTGGTCAATCTCACGACCAAGGCGGGGGGCAATCTATTTCACGGAAACGTGTTCGAATTCTTTCGCAACGAGAATTTGAACGCCCGGAACTATTTCCAGACCGGCAATCAGGTGAAACCGGACTACCGCCGAAACCAGTACGGGGGGATGGCGGGCGGTCCGCTGGTCAAGGACCGGACGTTCTTCTTTGCCGACTTCCAAGGGCAGCGACAGAGCATCGGCCGAACGGTGACCTCGAACGTGCCGACGCTGGCCGAGCGGTCAGGCGTGTTCCGGCAGAACATCTACGACCCGACGACGACGGTGGGGAGTACGCGGCAGCAGTTTCCCAACAACACCATTCCGACCAGCGCGATGGATCCGGTTGCGCTATCGCTTCTCGATCGGTTTCCCCTGCCGACCAACACCGCGACCGCGAACAACTACAGCCGGACGGCCAACGAAGTCGTCAATCAGGACCAGGGTGACGTGCGGGTCGACCACAGGTTCGCGACGAACCGGGATCAGGCGTTCGGACGGCTCACCTACTTTCGCGAGCACGCGGTGCCGGTGGCGCCGTTTCCGGACGGCAGCGGCACCAGCCCGGCCGGCAGTGTGGCGGTCGGCCCGCAGGACACGGAAGCCTGGGCGTTCGCCTCGAATTATCAACACACCTTCAAGACCAACCTGCTGAATGAAGTTCGCTTCGGCGACACACGGCGATCCGTTCAGCGGAGCGCGGTGTCATTGCCCTCGTCGGCGGGGTCCGTGCTCAACATTCCCGGCATTCCGGCGAATGCAAAATTTCCCAACACGCTACCGACGTTTTCACCGAGCGGCTATCAGCAGCTTGGATCTCCGACGAACACGGCGTCGGATTTCAGCACCAGCGTGAGCCAAATCGCGGATTCACTGACCTGGCTGAAAGGGCGCCACACCATCAAGACTGGACTCGACTGGCGGTGGGAGCGGCTCGATGTCATCCAACCCCCGTGGCCGACCGGATCGTTTGCCTTCACCACCGTTGGCAGCGATCTGCCCGGCGTCCCGAACACCGGCAACGCCTTCGCGAGCTTCCTGCTGGGCCAGGTGCAGACCTTCGCCATCGACCTGCAGCAGACGACAATCCAGGAGCGCGCGCATTTCCAGGAGTACTTCATCCAGGACGACTGGAAGGTCTCCGATCGCCTGACCCTCAATCCGGGGCTGCGCTACACGTTGAATTTTCCATCCACGGAAATCAACGGCCAGACCGCCACCTTTAACCTGCAGACACAGCAGCTCGAATATCCGGGGGGGAATCCGGTGCGGCCGCTCAAAAAAGACAACTTCGGGCCGCGTTTCGGCGCTGTCTATCGAGTGACGGACAAGACCGTCATCAGTTCGGGCTATGCGAAGGTGTGGATCGAGATGGCCGGCATTACGACGCCCTTCACGACGCCGACGTTTCCCTTTCTCCAGGACGTCTCGCTGCGAACGCTCGACAACATCACACCAGCGTTCCTGCTGAAGAACGGACCGACGGTCACGCCCGTCGCCCCGACGGTAAGCGCCGGCCTCGGGCAGGGGGTGTTCACCGTTGACGCCGCGCTGGGATCGGGTTACGCACAACAGTGGAACGCCTCGGTCCAGCGCGAGTTGACGGCGAACACCGTCGTCGAAGTCTCGTACCTCGGATCGAAGATCACCAACGTCGGCATCCCGGACAGCAACATCAATCAGTTGACGGAGGAGCAGCTGTCGCTCGGCAACACGCTCCTCGAGAGGGTTCCCAATCCGTATTTCGGGATCGTTCCCCGTTCCTCGTCGATCGGGGATCCGACGATTACGAGGGCGCAGCTCATGAAGCCCTATCCGGCCTACACGGCGGTCAGCTTCTATCGTAACAATGTCGGGACGACGAACTATCAGGGACTGTCGCTGAGTCTTCGTCAGCGGCTGTCGCACGGCCTGACCTACTCCGCCGCATACACCCGTTCGAAGCTGACCGACATCGCCTCCTCGGTGTTCGACGCGTCGGTTCTGACTGGCCCTCTGACCAACGCGGCCGTCGCCGACAGTCACAACCTGGAGCGCGACCGCGACTATTCGACCGGCGACATTCCCCATTATTTCGGTGGCTCCGTGGTGTGGAACATTCCAGTCGGAGACGGCCACGCGAACAACCCGGATGGCGTGCTCGGCGCTCTGGCGAGGAATTGGACCGTGTCTTCGGTCATGACCCTGCAGTCCGGGGTTCCGGTCGCGGTGACGCAGACGAACTCGCTCGGGTACGCCGGCTTCACGACGCAGCGCCCGAATCTGGTCGGCGATCCGACACTGCCGGCTGACCAGCGGACGACCGCGCACTGGTTCAACACGGCGGCGTTCGCGACCGCCAACCAGTTCACTATTGGATCCGCTTCGCGCAATCCGGTGCGCGGCCCCTCCTACCGGGACGTCGACCTCGCCGTGATGCGGCGTCTCGGCATCGGCGGTGAGCGCGCGATCGAGCTTCGGGTGGAGGTGTTCAACCTGCTGAACACCGTGAACCTGGGCGCGCCGGCAGCGCAGCTCGGACCGACCAGCTTCGGGACCATCACGACGGCGCTTGACCCGCGGGTCGTTCAGCTGGCGGCGAAATTCTGGTTCTGAGGGAATCCGCTACTCGCGCGTGGCTCGCCGGCCGGCTGGCAGGCGCAAGGTACCGATTTGTACACTGAACGCAATCAGACAGATCGGAACTCCCCGCTTCTCTTCCCGTAGGTCATTCCGACAGACCGGTTCGCCTCGCACACCGCGCGAATCGAAGGAGGGACCGATGGACCAGCTTCGCCGCTTCCGCTTCGTCACCGAACGCTACGAACATCTGCAAGGGCTGCGCCTCGTACCGCTCGGCATTCCGTTCCTGGCCTCTTCCGCGTGGCGCGACGGGCAGCTCGCGTGGGTACCGTGGACACACGGCAATGGGGCGCGCCTCTGGTTTCTCGGGCTGCTCGGCGTGGCGCTCTCGATTTCGGTCAGGCTGCGCGGCTACTACCGGCGTCATTTCGGCGACGTGCAGACCGCCGGTTCGGTCTCGCGCCCGCTCGCAACGATCGTTTTTCTCGCGCTCTTCCTACTTGCGGCCTCGCTACCCGATTCACAGGTGTCAATGCCCGCGATCATCCTGGCCCTCGGGCTAACGTACGTTGGATTGGCGGGCGAACACAGGCGCCTGCACTACCTGGCGGTCGCGCTGTTCGTCGCGATTTTTGCCTGTCTCGGGATGCTGGGCGTGCCGGTCCCGGCGCGCGAGGTTCTCTTCGACGAGCTCGTTGGCGTCGGCTTGATCGTGATCGGCGCCGGCGATCACGCGCTGCTACGTCGCACGCTGACGGGGGTCTCCCATGTCGCGGCCGTTTGAGGAAATGTGCGGTCTCGATCGGCTGCTCCACGAGCCGGTGCGGCTGGCGATTCTCACGGCGCTCGGCGCCTGCCGCAGCTGTGACTTCGTGTATCTGCAGTCTTTGACGGCGATCTCCAAGGGGAATCTCTCGAACCACCTGCAGCGGCTCGAGCAGGCCGGGCTGGTGCAGATTGCCAAGCGCTTTCGCGGCCGGGTCCCGCAAACGATCCTGACGCTCACCCCAGAGGGTCGTGAGGCCATCGATCGTTACTGGCAGCATCTCGAGACGCTCAGGCTCGAGGCGACGGCATTCACCCCTGCGCCCAAACCGCAGCCGGAGTAATTGGCGATGATCGCCGTTGCATCCCGGCCGCTGGTCAATCGCGTGTTGGCATCGATGCCAGCCGACGTGCATCAGCGGCTCATCAGTCTGGGCGCACGGGCCCCGATGCAGAAGTCCGCCGTGCTCGCCGAGGCCGGCGTGGTCCAGACGCACGTCTACTTTCCGGACAGCGGCCTGCTCTCGCTGCAAACGATGACGCAGGATGGCTACTCGGTGGAAGTGACGATGGTGGGTCGCGAGGGTTTCTCCGCGCTCCCGGTCACGAGCGGCTTCCCCGCCGCCTACACCACCGTCGTCACTGTGCCGGGCGACGCTCTGCGCCTGCAGGCGGAGGCACTCGAGGCCGAGTGCGAGCGCTGCCCGCCGCTCCAGCGGCTGTTGATGCAAGGGTGGCACAGCGTCACGAGTGAGATCGCCAGCGGATCCGCCTGCCATCGTTTCCACTCCTCCCGCCAGCGCCTCGCGCGCTGGCTGCTGGCGGCTTCCGACCGGATTCAGTCGTCGCGCCTCGAGCTGACGCATGAGCAGCTCGGCGCGGTCCTCGGCCTGCAGCGGACCCGGGTGACCACCGCCAACATCGTTCTGCAGGACGCCGGCGCCATCGCATCGCGGCACGGCCGCATCAGAATTCTCGATCGGGCGCGCCTGAGGAACCTGTCGTGCGAGTGTTACACCGGCCTGTAGACGCGCCCTACACGATGCCGAGTTGACGGGCGCGGAGGGCGGCCTGGGTGCGGTCGCGGACGTCGAGCTTGGTGAGGATGTTGGTGACGTGGTTCTTGACCGTGCCTTCGGCGAGGTTGAGGCGGTCGGCGATTTCCTTGTTGGAAGCGCCGCTGCCGAGGAGAGCCACGATTTCGCGCTCGCGGGGCGAGAGCGGCATGACCAGGGCGTCCGCTTTTGGACCGCCCGACTCCATCAAGCGCGCAAACGCGGCAACCACGCGGCCGGTCACGGTGCTCTGCAGGAACGATTCTCCTCGCGTCGCCGCATGGATGGCAGCGACGAGCGTCTCGGACGAGACGTCCTTCAGCAGATAGCCCGCGGCGCCGGCTCTGAGCGCACCAAACAGGTTGGCATCGTCATCGAACGTGGTCAGCACCAGCACCGGGATGTCGGGACAGCGCTCGCGAAGGCGCGCTGTCGCCTGGATGCCGTCGAGCTTTGGCATGCGCAGATCCATCAGGACGACGCTTGGCCGCAACGCCTCGACGAGGGAGACCGCTTCATCGCCGGTGGCCGCTTCGCCGACAACCTCCATGTCGGGCCGAGTCGAGAGGAGCGTGCGCAGCCCTTCTCGAAAGAGCGCCTGATCGTCGGCGATGACGACTCTGGTCATGCCGGAAGCTCGACGTCGAGGGTGAAGCCCTGGTTGGGGGCCATGCGGCAGGTGGCGCGGCCCTTCAACTGTTCGGCCCGCTCGCGGATCCCGCGCAGGCCGAAGCCCGTTCCCACCGTTTCCTCGACCGCTCCCTTGCCATCGTCATGGACACGGAGCTGCACGAGGCCGTCATCGCGAAATGCCAGCTCGATCTCGACGTTCGCGGCGTCGGCGTGCTTGCGGACGTTGGTGAGCGCTTCGAGCGTGGTGCGATGCAGGGCGAGGGCGACCGCGGCGCTGACCGGCCGTGAGGTGCCCGAGATGGTCAAGACGACGCTGAAGCGCTCATCACGCGCGGAATCGACAATCGACGCGATCTGTTCGGCGATGCCGTCAACGCTCCCCTCTTCGCGCAGCGCCCTGACGGACTGCCGCACGGCGGTCAGCCCGTCCTTGGCCAGCGTCTGCGCGCGGGTCACCGCGAGCAGGCCCCGTTCCGGGTCGAGGCCAATGACCGCGCGCGCCGCTTCGAGCTGGACGTGAATCACGGTCAGATAATGCCCGAGCGTGTCGTGGATCTCGCGCGCCATGCGGTTGCGCTCGTTTGCGGCGGCGAGCAGCGCGACTTCCGCGGCGAGCGCTTCGGTACGCTGCCGCGCCTGGCGTTCGCGCTGCGCGGCGCCGACGTAGACGACGACGAACACCACGGCCGCTGCCGCCTGGGCGAGGTTGCGCAGCCACTGCGGCCATGCCGGCACCCACGACAGGCTGCCGCTGACGCCGGCGACGACGAGCAGGCACATGCCGGTGGCCAGCAGGCGCGGCAGCAGCACGATCGCCTGGGCGGCCAGCGGCAGCAGAATCAGTGGCAGGCTGCCTTGCCAGGCCAGCCGATTGATGCCCATGCCGATGGCGAACTCGATCAGGAGGTAGGCCAGTGAGATCGGCACGTTGCTCCGCCGGCGCGCGTAGTCGAATCCGGAGATCCCGAGCACGAGATACAGCCCGCAGAGCGGCAGCAGCTTCGCCCAGGAGACCTCCTCCCCCATCATCATGTCGGTGCGCGGCGTCAGCGCGATCAACGTCAAATATGCCGCTGCGACGACGGTGACGAACGTCCGGTAGCCGACGATGGGATCGTCGTCCGGGGCGACGATAGAGGGCCGGAGTGTCACGCCGAACAGTATCCGCCTGGCGACGTTCGCCGACAAGGCACGGTGACCATCTCGTGACTTTCGGCACATTCCTCGTGACGAGGCGACGATCTACCCTGCTGACATGGCCAAGACACTGCGTCGTGCAATATTCGGGTTGTCCGTGTTCTGCCTCATGCCGTGGTCTGCGTCTCCATGGGCGCAGCCGGCTGCGATTCCGATCCAGATGACGGCTGAACATTGGCAGACGAAGGAAAACGCGGAGTTCCTCCGCCAGCTGGGTTTCTTTCACGGCCTGATGCGCTTGAACAGCGGCAACGCGACACTCAAGGGCGTCACGTTCAGTGACGGAACAATCGAGTTCGACGTCAACACGATCGGGCGCGGGGCCCCCGGCATTGCCTTTCGTCAGAAGGACGAAGGCAATTTCGAGCTTTTGTACCTGAGGCCTGATCCGAACTGTCCGGCCTTCCAAGCGTGCGTGCAGTATGCGCCGGAGACGCATGGCGTCCTGCTGTGGGACCTCTTTCCGCAATATGAAACGCGG
This sequence comes from uncultured Acidobacteriota bacterium, assembly GCA_963836665.1. Classification (GTDB taxonomy): domain Bacteria; phylum Acidobacteriota; class Vicinamibacteria; order Vicinamibacterales; family 2-12-FULL-66-21; genus JAICSD01. The sequence goes on from CAWIKL010000001.1 coordinate 1,172,735, forward strand.
GCGCCGCTCCGGGAGAACGGATGGAACCACGTCAAGATGGTCATCTCGGGCCGACGGATGAACGTCTTCGTGAACGATGCCCCGTCGCCGACGCTGGAGGTCGGCAGGCTGGAAGGGGACGCGATGACAGGAGGTCTTGTCCTGCAGGGACCGGGCACGTTCGCAAACATGGCGATCACGCCTGGTGCCGTGAACGGGCTTTCTCCGGAGCCGGCCGCAGATCCGCTGGAGGCGGATCACGGCGTGATCCGGAATTGGCAGGTTTCAGCTTATGCCGCGCTGCCGGCCGGCAAGGACCCCGTGTATGGCGACATGCCCGGTGTTTCGCTGGCCTGGAAGTCGATCGGCACGGAGCGGAGCGGCCTGGTCAATCTCAGTCGCGAATATGGCCGGCCGCTGCCCGAACCGGCCCGGGCTGTCGCGTGGCTGAAGACGACAATCACGTCAGACAGTAAGCAGGCGAAGACGGTCAATATCGGATGGACGCGCGAACTGTGGGTGTTCGTGAACGGGGCGCTGGTGTATGCGGACAAGAACCTGTTCGAGGTGGAGGGGGCGAGAAAGTTCCCTGACGCGCGGTGTTCCCTGGAGAACGGCACCCTGACGTTGCCGCTTGAAGCAGGCAACAACGAAGTGGCGGTGGCGATCGCGAACGACTTCTTCGGATGGGGACTGAAGCTGCGTCTCGCGGATCCAGCGGCGGTTCACCTGGCGGCACGGTGACGGAGCCCATCGTGGCGATCGTGTTCGAGGCCGCTCATATCTCGTCGAGGACGTAGGTCGAGGGTTCGCTCACTTTCATCGGAAGCACGTCACGATATGCGTAGACGGTCTGAGGCCCAGCGACAGCGGCGAGTCGCTCAACGATGGCGCGCGGGGACGGAACTCCGCCCATGTAGACGCGTCAGGTTGGTGGAGGATACGGCGCGGGAGGCTCAACCATCCCGAAGAGATCCCATCCACGCCAGAGCAGCGTCGGACCCGGATAGGCGCGACGGGGATCGTGCGACGGCAACGTCGCGGGATCGGCGATGGCGTAGAGCGGCCGCCACCCGAGAGCGCAGAGCGCGTCATTGAGATGGCGACGAAGGATATCGCCGTTCTGGCAATCCCGGCACGTCAGCAGCGTCAGCATCGCCGCACAGCCTACTCCGACACGAGTCCGTTTGTCAGTACTTCGGTACGGAATCCGAACCGGGCCACGCGGAGATTAACGTGAGATGAACGGCGACAGACCCGGGCGGCTGACGTCATCGCACATAGAAAAGCGCAAACGGGAAGGCTCTCTGTCGAGGCGAATATGCTGCATGGCGAATGTTTGGTTGCATTTAGGGCCGCGTGGCCCTACGCTTCACACGGCATGGAAGATCGACGCCCACTCGGCCCAGAAGAACTGTGGGATCGGTTCATCGACGCGCTCGACCACGCCGGCCGAGCCGGCGGCGCTGAGAACATCCCCGTGCCGCAATTTGGCTCGGGCCTGCTGGGCGGCCGCCCGTTCGGACAGCTCACCCGAGACGAGGTAAAGCGGCTGGGACGGGTTGCGAGTGCGCTAGGGCGTCGCGAGAGCACGCTTCTCACACTCTGGGACGACATGCAGCGGCGCCTTCGGCCGCCGGCCCGCAAGAAGCCACGGCGCATTTCCCGCTCCTGAAGCAATACCGGCCGTGAGCTAACGTCGTCTGCCTCACTGCAGCGACGGCCGGTTGGAACCGCCCAGCAGGGAGGTGCTCATCACGACGATGACGTGGTGCCCCTCTGAACTGCCCACGCCGTAGGCAAAAGTGATCACCGGGAACCCGCCGGCGCGCACGTTGAGGCCGGCCGAGAAGGTGTGCCGGAACGACGCGCTGCTCAGGCTGTCGCCCTGGAGCGCCACGCGCCCATGATCGCCTTGCGCGAAGATGCCAATGGGCCATGTCCCCAGAGAGTGCTCGAAACCCTCCTGGATCAAGAACACGTGCGGGGCGCGAAAGCGATAGTCGTCAAAGCTGGCCAGGGCCTGCTCCCCGTTGATGTCCGAGCCGCCGAGCGTCTGCTGAAAATAGAACGGGACGACGCTGCCACCCGAGACCTGAGAGCGAGAGGCATAGAGGCGAAAACTGATCGAGCCCACTCGATTGCGGGAGATCGGGCACCCGGACGACTTGGGATCCGCGGCACATTGGTTGGGGCCGTTGGTGGCCAGGGCGGTCGGGAACGCGGTGGGTGCCTTGCACGGGCCGGTCGCTGCTCCCGAGGCGGCGGTCTGCGGGCACGTCTCCGAATACAACAGCAGCTCGTGCGCCAGATTCACGCGCCAGCGGCGGAACGAATACTGCGAATCGGTCGCGACAAACTGCTGCAGCATCCCTTCGTAATCGAAGCGCAGGCGCCCATTGGCTACGCTCGGCCGCGCCCGCAGGCCCTCCCCGAACTGGGTGGTGGCGGGCTGGCTGGTCAGGCCGGGGGCGTCCGCCTCCGAGTAGAGCGTCTCGATGGATGGCCCGCCGTTGCCGGAGCCGGATCGCAGCGTCGGCACGCGCTCGTTCATCTCTCCCAGGAGCGTCAAACGCAGGGGCTGCCAGGAGGTCGATCGCAAGAGTGGCAGCGCTCCGGCCGCCCCGACGATGCCTTCCTTGAATCCGTAGACCGATTGTCCCTGGCGATCCGACTGGGGCCCGAGGCCAAAGAAGAAAACCGTCGGCAGCGAGATCACCTGACCGTAGGCCCGGATGATCGGATGCTCGTAGTCGGTCAGGCGTTGCAGGGCACCGGGCTTGGCGTGAACGACCTGCGTGGGAGGCACGATCGGCGTCGAGACAAACGTCCAATAGGTGCCAGCCCGCCATCCTCCGCCCGGCGCGGCCACCACCGCATCCGAGTCCCAACTGATGCGCCAGGTCTCCGGCGTGTAGTGATAGGTGAACGCCCCACCGAATCCGAAGCCGTTCTGTGGCGCGAGGCTGCCGACCGCGACGTGGATCGGATGATCCGTAAACAGCACCGACATGCACCCGATGAACGACTTGCGTTCCGACGCGCACGAGTCGTGGAACTGCTCCCCTTCGGTCCGGAAATCTGCGTGCAGGCGGCCTTCGTCGGCCGCCGTGACTACGCCGGCCACGTGCAGCGCGGCGATGAGAAGAAAGGCGTGCATGCGTTACCGTTTCTTTCGAGAGAGCTTTTTCGGCTTCGGCTTCGGCTTCGGTTTTGGTTTCGGCTTGGGCTTGGGCTTGGTTTTGGTCTTACCCATCACCGCCCAGCCGACGGGCGTCGCGACGACCGGCATCGACGAGAGCAACTCCTGATGCAACGCCTTGCGGGTGAGCTGGCGGATGTAGGCCGCGGCCTCGCCTTCGGTGAACTGGCGCTGCCTGGAAGTCCGCACTTTCAAGTGCCGTTCGAGGTTATCGATTTGGGCCCGAATGAGGTTTCCCGCCTTCCGATTGGGGTTATAGGCGGACTTGGGAACCACCGGAATCTTGATGCGCTTCATAGTGGCGTTCCTATTCGAATTCCGGGCAATCGTTCCGCATCTGATCGAGAGTGATGAGGTCGAGGAACGTGTCTGCCACCTTCTCGCGCGGCGATCGCTGGTTGTCGGGAAATCCCGCCAGCTTCCACGCCGTAATCGTCGCCGGAATCGAGGCGTGCTCGAAGACCCGGTCGGTGATGAGGGTGCCCTTCGGGACCCAGGGAGAAATCAAGATCGCGGGCACACGGACACCCAGCCGGTTGAACGTGAATTCAAAGTCGGTTTCCGTCTGATCGGTCTTGGCGGTGAATCCGTCCGGCGTGCAGGCGGGTGGCGTCACGTGATCGAAGATCCCTCCGTGCTCATCGTAGGTCACCAGCAGCGCCGTGCTCTTCCAGAGATCGGCGTTCTGCTTGATCGCCATGTAGATCGACGCGATGAATCGCTCCCCTTCGGCGACGTGATGATCGGGATGCTGATCGGAGGCGACCATGTCGTCATGATCGCTGTAGTTCGGTTCGACGAACGAATACTCCGGCAGCGTCCCCGCCTTGCAATCCGCGAGGAACTGATCATAGGTCGCGAAGATCTGGGGCTGATCCTTGAGCAGGTTGACCAGCTCCAGCGTCGAGCTCGCGCGATCGAAGTAGTACAGCTTGGCGGTATGCCCTCCCTCAATCAGGCGGCTGTAGATGCTCTTGAACTGGACCCGCAGGTAATTCAGTGTCATGTCCACGTGGCCGAACGACGTGCCGTAGTGGGCGAACGCGCGATTGCACAGCGTCGGGCCAGGAATGGACGAGAACCAGCGATTGAAGAGCGCGAATTCGAGCGCCAGGCCGGTCAGCACCGGCAGCTGATCCCGCTTGAAGTAGTACATGATCTGCTTGGCATGATCGTCGCTGTGCTGTTGATCAAAATAACTGCGGACGAACCCCTTCATGTCAGCCGTGGCAGTACCGTTGAAGATCTGTTTATTCACGGCCGCGAAGGCGTGATCCGGATCCGGGTCCAATTGACCCTGATACTTCGCCTTTTGCGCGACCTTGGCCGGATTACCCTGCGAATCCGGGTTCGACTCGTCGCCGTTGAGCCCGTCGATCGCCGGGTTGATCTGTTTGAGCGACCCGAGCATGTGATCGAATGAGCGATTCTCCATCATCAGCACGACGACGTGCTTCAGATTGTCAAGGCCGGCAGACATCGGTCGATCCTCCAGTTTTCAGTCGTTGCGATTCTTCTCCTGACCACACGCCTGATCAAGGGAAAAGCACGCCGGTACCTAAGTTGTGCAACGTTCACGAACGACTTGCGCCGATCACGGGTCTTTAGTTCCCAAGTTGCCGACAAACGTGTGACCTGTGGCAGATGGCCTGTCGGTCACTCTGCGATCCTCCGAACACTGTCTGCCAGGGCGCCGACACCGTGAACGCAACCCTCTAACGTTCCCCTCACGCGCCGCGCACATCCGCGCGCGAAAGAGAGGAACGTCATGCACGCAACGCTCAACCCGCGCAGACCACCGTTCACCGCCGGCCCCTCTACTCTTCTCGGGATCCTCCTCACCTGGACGTTGACGGCCGCCGCCCAGTCCCCCTGGGAGCGCGCCGCCGCCAACCTCGAGACGTCATTCACCGGCCCGCTGGCCCGCTCGCTCGCCCTCGTCGCCATCGTCCTTGGCGGTCTCATGTTCATGTTTGGCGAAGGGGGCGCCAAGCGCCAGATCAGCGGCATCGTCTTTGGCGGCGGCCTCGCGCTCTTCGCCGCGCAGTTCCTCACCTGGCTGTTCTGAAAGCGCAGCGAGGTCTGTCATGTCGACTCCGGTCTACAAGGCCATGATCCGTCCGCTCACGCTGATGGGCGTCGAGCGGCGGCTCTTCTTCCTCGCGCTCCTGCTGGGCGCCGCCACGTTCAATCTGTTCTACAGCCTGCTCGCCGGCGTCCTGGTCTTCGCCATCTTCTACGGCTTCACGCGTATCTGCGCCGCCCTCGACGCGCAGATGCTGCCGATCCTGTTCCGCTCCCTCGGCGGCCGGCCGCGCTATGACGCCGCACGCCACGAACTCGGCGCGGTCCGCCGGTGAACACCATGGTCCGTCTCACCCGCATCCTCAAGGACTACCGCGAGGCCGGCACGCTCAGTGGCCTGATCGCGCTCTGGGGGTTCGTCCGCGACGCCGTTTTCCTGACCAAAGCCGGTGCGGTCGGCGTCGCCTACCGCCTGACGCCCCCTGACAGCGAGTGCATGGATCCGGCAGACCGCGCCGCTGCGGCAGCCCGTGTCGCGCGCGCCATCAAACAGATGAGTGAGCGGATCCACTTCTACGTGTATCTGCTCAAGAGACCGATCGTCCCACCGCCGCCGGCGCCGCACCGCAACGCCGTGGTCAATGCCGCACTCGGCGAACGTGCCGCCTTCCTATCGAGCGCGGGCGGAGGGTTCTACACGTGCGAACACTACATGGTGCTGCTGCACGAGGGGATCAGCCGGGGCCTTCGCTGGTGGGAGCGACCCTGGCAGGCACTGTCGGACACCGGGCGTCAGGCGCACATCGACGCGCAACTGGACCGCGCTATCGACGAGCTCCTGGCGCAAGCGCAGTCGTGCGCCGTCCTGCTGGCCGATGTCCTCGACCCGGCGGCGCTCGATCGCCAGCAGATCTTCGAGTTCGTGCGCCGCTTGTGCAATTACGGGGGGACGGCGGCGGACGCGCGCCTCAAGTACGACGGCTATCTCGACTACTTTGTCGCCGATTCCACCCTCGAGTGTCATCGTGACCACCTGCGCGTAGGCGATTACTCGGTCAAGGTCCTGACGATGAAAGACCCGCCCTCGTCCACCTACGCGCAGATGCTCGACGGACTGCACCGGGTGCCTGCGGCCTTCGCCGCCTGCGCGGAATGGCAGCGGCTCCCGCTCGATCGTGTCAGGCGCGACATTCGCGCGAAGCAACGCCATCACTTCAACCGCCGCATCGCCCTGGTCAACTACATCAGTCCGGAGACCAAGCCGGAGCACATGCTGGTGGACCAGTCGGCCACGGCGATCGTCGGCGAGCTCGGGCAGTGCCTCTCCAGCATCGAGATCGACGGACGCGCCTTCGGGGCCTCATCGTTATCCCTGGTCTTCCATGACCAGGACCTCGCCAGGCTCGATCACGCCATCGCCGAGAGCGCCAAGACCTTCGCTCGTCATGACGGGGTGTTCCACGTCGAGAGCTACAACGCCCTCAACGCGTGGCTCGGCGTTCTGCCGGGCAACACCGCCCACAACCTGAGACGGCTGACGCTGCTCGATACCAACCACGCCGATCTCCTGCCAGTGGCCGGCGTCGCGACCGGCCACGTCAGCGATGGCGACCCACTTGGCGCGCGCGAGTGCCTCGCCATCTTTCGCACCGAACAGCACACGCCCTATCACTGGCGACTGCACCACGAAGACGTCGGCCATACGCTGATCCTCGGCGCGAGCGGTTCGGGCAAGTCGTTTCTGCTGAACTTCCTCGTCACGCACGCGCAGAAGTACGACCCGATCACGCTGATTTTCGATCTCGGCGGTGGTTTTCGAAAACTCACGACGCTACTCGGCGGCAGCCACGGAAAGATCGGGCTGACTGGCACCGACGTGCGCCTCAACCCGTACGCCTTGCCACCGACCGCAGAGAATCGGCACTTCCTCGCGGCCCTGACGCGCGTCCTGCTGCAGGCCGGCGATCAGTATCGCGTGACCCTGCAAGACGAGCGCGACGTCTTCGAGGCGCTGGAGAGTCTCACTACGCTCGAGCCGGCGCAACGGTGCCTCTTCACTCTCGCCAACATGCTGCCGCGGCATCTGTCCACGGCGCTCGGCCGATGGATCCGCGGCGGCGCCTACGGCGGTGTCTTCGACAACGCGGACGACACGCTGACCATCGAGCGGCTCCAGTGCTTCGACTTCACCGGGCTCGATGCGTTTCCGCTCGTCCTCGAGCCGCTCCTCTTCTACGTCCTGCATCGGGCCACCACCGCGATCGAGTCGGCGCCGGTATCGCAGCTCAAGCTCTTCGTCGTCGACGAAGCGTGGCGGTTCATCCGCGATGCCACGGTCAAGGCCTATGTCACCGCCGCGCTGAAGACCTGGCGGAAACGCAACGCGGCCGTCCTCCTCGCCACCCAGAGCAGCGAAGACGTCGCCGACCCGGATCTCCTCCGCACCATCGTCGAGAACTGCCCAACCAAGGTCTTCCTGGCCAACCCCGATCTCGACGAGGCGCGGGCGCGCGACCTGTTCCACCTCAATAGCGCCGCGCTCCGCCGGATCATGGATCTGCAGCCGCGGCGCCAGTTTCTCCTGACGCGTCCTGGCGTCACCAAAGTCCTCGAGCTCATCGTCGATCCGCGCGCCTACTGGATCTACACCAACACGCCGCTCGACAACGACCGCCTGCAGCAGGCGCTGCAGGGGCGCTCGTTCGACCAGGCCATCGCCCATCTCGCCAATCTATCTCCCCAATCAACAAGGAGCGTCACATGACTTGCTTTTCAGCGGCCTGCGCATTCGCCGTCAGCGTATGTCTCTGCGGTTCCAGCGCCAGCGCACAGCCGACCCGCGACGTCACATACGATCCGCATGCCGTCTTCCAGCTCAACGCGCACTTGCGGATGACCACGCTCATCGTCCTTCCCGAGAGCGAGGAGATCCTCGACTACGTGTGCGGCGACAAGGACTTCTGGATCGTCTCCGGCGCGCAGAACCTTGCCTACGTCAAGCCGGCCAAGGCCGGGACGACCACCAATCTCGATCTCGTCACCGCGTCGGGCCGCATCTACTCCTTCCTGCTCGTCGAGACCGACCACGACACCGACCTCAAGGTCTTCGTGGTTTCCGATCCCAGACACCCGTTCGCGCCCAGGCCACCGGCCGTGACCGGGCCCAGCGCTCGCGACCTGGAGCAGGTGAACCAGCAACTCGCCATCGCCCGCGATGAAGCGTCGCAAGCGCGCCGCAAGGCCGACGACGCCGCTCGCGCGGCGGACCGCGCGAAAACTGATTACCCATTTCAGATCCGCTTCCCTTACACCTTCAAGGCACGAACCAAGCCCTTCAACGTCACCGCGATCTTTCACGACGATCGGTTCACTTACATCCGGGTAGAGGGGCGCGAACTGCCCGCCGTCTACGAGGTCATCGACCATGTGCCCAACCTCGTGAGCTACCACGTCGAGCAGGGGGTCTACGTGGTCGCCAAGGTGATCGATCACGGCTACCTTTCCATCGGCAAGCGCCGGCTGCCGTTCGACGTGGCGGATCGATAGTGAGCGCGCCATGACCATCGGCGAACACGACCCGATTCAACTGCCCCCGGGGGAGCCCGTGCGCGATCGCCGCGTCAAGCCGTCAGGGGTGCTGCCCCGCCGCCTTCAGACCTGGGTCATGCTGGCGGTGACCGCGGCGGTGCTGCTCGTGATTTTCGTGACCGGGCGTCAGCCTGCGCCGAAGCACCCCGGCGATACGCTGTCGCCACCGGCCGCCTCTGCGCTCCCGCCCGACCGGCTCCGTCGTTACCAGGCGCAGCTCACCGAACAGGAGGCGCGGCTGCGGCAAGAGCTCGCCGAGGCGCAGGCAGCCGGGAGCGCGCCTCCCTCGTCCGGAGATCCCACCGTGCGCGTCGCGGCTCAAGGCGCCGGCGCGGGCCAAGCCGCGCAAGCCGATCCGCTCGCGGACGAGCAGCGGCGTCGCGAATACACCAGCCTCTTCGCCGACACCGTCGCTTTCACGCGCCGCGGCGCCGGCTCCGCGCCGCCAGCGCTGGCTGGTGCACGGCCCCGCTCGGACGCCGAGGACGCACCTACCGCTGCGCTAGGTCGCGATCGCGCGTCCGGGCACGCCGCCGCGCCCGAGCCTGCGCACGCGCCCACCCAGAGTGCGTCGAGCGTGTCGACTCCGACGATTCTTGTCGAGGGCACCATCATCGAGGCCGTGCTCACCAACCGGCTCGACGGCTCGTTCGCCAGTCCGGTCAACGCGCTGGTGACGACGGCCGTCTATGGGGCAGATCGACGGACGGTTGTCATCCCGGCGGGGGCGCGGGCGCTGGGCAGTGCCTCACCCGTCCAGGAATTCGGCGAGACCCGTCTGGCGGTGACGTTCCATCGACTTGTCATGCCCGACGGACGGAGCTACGACCTCGACCAGTTCCCGGGCCTCAACGAGCGCGGGGATGCCGGCCTCGCAGACGAGGTCGATCACCACTACCTGCAGATCTTCGGCACCTCGATGGCGCTCGGCACCTTGTCCGGCCTGGCGCAGTATTCCACCCGGAGCGGCGCCAACGGCCAATATGGGTTTCCTGACGCCTTCGGCCAGGGCATGGGCGGCAGTCTCGCGGCGTCGAGTGGACGAATCCTTGACCGTTTTCTCAACGTGCTACCGGGCGTGACGATCCGGGAGGGTCACCGCCTGAGGATCTACCTGACGCGCGATCTCGATCTCCCGCCCTATCGCGAGCCCTCCGCTCGCTGAACGAAAGAGGCACCTCATGTCTCGACTCACTCGCACTTGCGTCCTCTGCGCGGTCGCCGTCGCCCTCTTCTCGAATGCGGTCAGCGCGCAGTTCGTGGTCTACGATCCGACCAACTACATCCAGGCGCTCTCGCGCTATGCGCAGCTCCTGACGCAATACCGCTTCTGGGTAGCACAGGCGCGCCGACTGCCGGTCGATCTCGCCAGCCGTTACCGACTCGATCCCGTAGGTTGGCGTCCGCACGATACCGCGACCTACAACTACGCCCGCGCCATCCTTGCCGCGCTGAACGCTGGCGACGCGGCCGGCACTTCGTATGACGCCGGCACCGACCGGCTGACCAGTCTCGACGACGCTCTCTCCCTCGTGCCTTCCGACTTGCGCCTTCGGTTGCAGACCATCTACGGCTCGATCCAGCTTGGTGACAGCGTGGCCAAGCGGGCGATCGATCAGATCGGCGCGACCCGCACGAACGGCCGGGCGGCGCTCACCACCATTCAGAACATGGAAGACGACGCCGTCGCCGGCAGCGACGACTTCCATACCCAAACGGCGTTACTGAACAAGATCAATGGAGCGGGCGTGCTGGCGCTGCGGTTGAACGAAACGACGACGCAGTTGCAGTTGAACATCCTCGAACAACTGCTGGTACAGAACAAACGGGACCGCGACGCGGAGGCGCAGACCATGAATGCGCACCTGTTCCAGTGGCGGTACGGGCAAGCCTACGGGCGCGACCTGTTCTCACGAACGGCCGCATCACTTGATTCGTGGCGGCAGCCGTAGGGGACGATGGGCGATGGGCGATGGGCGATGGACGATGGACGATGGACGATGGACGATGGGCGATGGGCGATGGGCGATGGGCGATGGACGATGGACGATGGACGAACTTCCCGGCTTAGGTGGCGCTGGCGGTCCAGAACGCGCGGAGGTCGGCCTCGGTTCCGTTGAACCGATCGCGATCGCAGCGTCCCACTCCGTCGATCGCATGTGGTTCTGGTCCGAGCGCACCATCTGTGTACTGCCAGAAGGTCCAGGTCGGCCAGTTCGCCGGGAGCACTGCGGTCGGACCGTATTGCGCGAGCCAGAACCAGCAATTCGCCAGGATGGGATCTTTGCCGGGGTCCAGGAGCGCCTTGATGTAATGACCTGAGTACAGCCCCGGCCATCTTCCCGTGACTTGTCGCACGTGCGTGACGAAGGCACGGGCCTCGATCAGCGGCATGTTTGGTCCCTGGGGGTTTGCTTCAAGGTCGAGTACCGAGGAGGGTCTGTGCGTCGGGTTGGACAGTGGTCAAGAAGTGATCGGCTTGCACGGTGCCGTCCCCACCGGTGCCGAAGTGGTAGGCGCCCCACAGCAAACCGGCGGCGCGCGCGTTGGTTCGATTCGTGGTGAGGGTGGGATCGACGAACTGCTCGCCCTGCGTCGCCTTCTGAAAGACACCAACAATACCGGCACGCTTGGCGCGACCAAGATCGGGACGGTCGTTGTGGTGTGAAATATCGATGACGCCATTGAACGGGTCGGCCATGGTCTTTCTCCGTAGATAGGATGACACTTAGTCTGACGTGCAGGGCTGGTACTTTTGGCCTATACTCTATTAGTTTGTCGATATTTATCTGACAAGAAACGAGAGGACATGGCAAAGACAGAGTTAAGTAACATTCGGCAGTGGGCTCGTCTCGGGGCCGAACAGCGGCTACACCAGCTTCACCAGGAAATCGCTTCGATTCACGGCGCCTTTCCAGAACTGCGACGCGGCGTGGTCGAGCGCGCACCCGCGGCTGCGACGCCACAGCACGCGGCTGACCCCGCCGCCCCGAGGCGCCGGCGCAAGATGAGCGCACAAGCGAGGCGACGGATTTCCGAAGCGCAGAAGGCTCGCTGGGCCAAGCAGAAGGCGGGCAAGAAATAGTTGACCGTGGCGAAATCGGCATCGACGGCAGGAGCTCGGTAGGTGCCCACTGGGGCGCAGACGCTGCGGAAGTCATCAATGGTTGCCTCAACGCGGCGCCTGCGTCTTTTCTCATTGACCGAGTTTGTCGGGCGGTTCCTCGAGGAGGGTCTTACATGAGACGGACTGGATACGGTGTCATCTTCGCAGCGATCCTGGCGTTGAGCGTGCCTCTCGCCGCGCAGAAGCCCGCCAACGCTCCGGCGAACTCGACGGCCCAATGCGCGGATGGAACGTTCTCAACCGCCAAGACTGAACAAGGCGCGTGCTCGAAACATGGCGGCGTCAAGACCTGGTTTGGAGCGCCGAAGGACGCGAAGGGGGACACCAAGCCCACAGCGACCAAGGAAACGGCCACGCCAAAGGGGTCAGCCGTCGCGAAGGACTCCGGCGCCGTTCCTGCGGGATCCACCGGTCAGTGCACCGACGGCAGCTATACAAAGGCCGCGACGAAAACGGGGGCCTGCTCGCAGCACGGCGGGGTGAAAACGTGGTTTGCGGATACAGCCCACCCGAGCGGGGTGCCTCCTGTCTCGGCGACGCCCAAGAACCCGCCAACTCCCACGCCGGGTCCCCCCGCGTCTGGTCAAGCGGCCGCCCCGGCCACGTCGGGAAAGGCGCAGGTCACGCCGGCTCCTGCCGGCACTCCAGCGAACGCCACGGCGAAGTGCAAGGACAATACCTATTCATTCGCCAAGACCCATAGCGGTGCGTGCTCGCATCATGGCGGCGTCGCGGAGTGGTATAAGTAGCGAAATGGCATAAGTCGTCATGAGATTTGGCTGAGACGCTTCAGGACCTCAGCCTTCTCCTTCGCACACTGCGCGGACAACGCCTCTAATTTTCCCGCGGCGTCAGTGTCGATGGCGTGCGCTTGCGGTATTCGGTCTATCGCGGCCTGCAGGTTGTCTTCTGCTGTCTTGGTGGCGGCCGCGAACGCCGCAGCTGCGCGGTCTCGATCCAGCTGTTCCTGGCGGCGCGCGGCCTGCTCGTCTGCGATGTGTTTCTCCTGGGCTGCCACATAGGCTTGCTGCTGCGTCTCGATCGCAGCATCCATCGCTCTTCGATAGTCGCTCTCTGCCTTTACGACGGCGGCCTCGTGATCGGTCCTTGCCTTGTTTCTATCTGCCGTCTTGGACTCCCCGGACTCAAACGTGCTGTCGATCTCGTTCAGCCGCTGGTTGAAGGTGGCATCCGCGGCGGCAATGGCTGCCTGACGATTCGCCTCGGGGCGGACGTCCTGAAAGTCTTGGTCTGCCTTGTCTTTCGCATCCCGCTCATCCTGTTCGGCCTTCTGTTCCGCGGAGGCGAGGGTCTGGGCGGCCGCCTCCTCTGATGCCACTCGCGCCTGTTCAGCCGCTGTTGTCGCCTGATCATGCGCCTGCAGCGCGTCGGCTGACTCAGGAATCGCCGCGAGTTGCCGAAGCCGGTCAGCCTTCAACTGTGCTGCCTGGTCGTTGCACCGGGCGATGATGGCGTTGAACTCCGCGTTTGCCTTAGCGATCTCCTCTGGCGTCATTCGATTCTCATTTGAGAGCAGATTGTATGCGCGGTGACCAGTGCGGTGTCCCGGCCCCACACCCGGGCTAGAATCGACCTCGCGTGAGCTTGCCCATCGGCGGTCGCCTGCAGTCGTACGAGATCATCGCCCTTCTTGGCGCCGGGGGAATGGGCGAGGTCTATCGCGCTCGCGACACGAGGCTCAACCGAGACGTCGCGCTCAAGACTCTCCCGGCCGCCCTGGTGTCGGACAGCGACCGGCTGGCCCGTTTCCGCCGTGAGGCGCAGGTGCTCGCCTCGCTCAACCACCCGAACATCGGGCAGGTGTATGACATCGGCGCGGAGCCGGCGGCAGTGCCGGACTCCGCGCCCGTATTGTTCATCGTCATGGAGCTCGTGACCGGCCGAACGCTCGCCGACGTCATCGCCGCGGAGGGTGCGATGCCGCCCGCGGCGGCGGTCGCCGCCGCCAGCCAGATCGCCGACGCGCTCGAAGCCGCGCACGAGCAAGGGATCGTGCATCGCGATCTCAAGCCCGCCAACGTCATGCAACGCGACGATGGGGCGGTGAAGGTGCTGGATTTCGGACTGGCGCGCGCGGGGAGCGAGCAGAACGATCCTTTGAGCCCGTCCGGTGAAACGGCGCTGTCGCCGGCTGTGACCGGACACGGTGTCATTCTCGGTACGGCCGCCTACATGAGCCCGGAGCAGGCGAAGGGGCGGCCCGTCGACAAGCGCGCGGACATCTGGGCGTTCGGCGCTGTGCTCTACGAGATGTTGAGCGGGCGCCGGTTGTTCGACGGCGAGAGCATGCTGGAGACTCTAGCCGCTGTCATCAAAGACACTCCGCGGCTTGACGCGCTGCCGGCAACAACGCCGCCGGCGCTGCGCCATCTCCTCGCGCGCTGCCTCGAGCGCGATCCACGGCTCCGGCTGCGCGACATCGGTGAAGCGCGCATTGCGCTGCGGACGGCGCTCGAGCCCACGGACCCGCTGAACCAGGCCTCGAGCCTATCCGCTGTCGCGCCGCCCAAGCGTCGCCGGCCGGTGGTCGCCAGCGTCGTCGCGGCAGCGGCGTTGGCGAGCGTCGCTTTCGCGGGCATCGCCGCCTGGCACATCAGGGGTGACAGCGAAGTAGTGCCGGTGCGACGGTTCGTTCTGCCGCAGGGCATGGAACAGAACCGCGTGGTTATTTCGCCGGACGGTACCCGCCTCGCCTACCTTGCCGGCGGCCGACTGCGGGTGTACGTCCTGCGGACGGCGACCAGCGTTGATCTCGGCGAAGTATCGCCGGGCACGACCCGCCTGTTCTGGTCGCCCGATGGCACGGGGATCGGGTACGTCGGTGACGGCACCATCAATACGGTTCCTGCGGCGGGCGGATCCGCGTTCACCGTGTGCAAAGTGCCGGCCTCGCACCGAGTCATGGGCGCCGCGTGGCGGGCGGACGCCACGATCGTCTTCAGCGTCTGGCACGACAGCATTTATCGAGTCGCCGCCACGGGTGGTGTCCCGTCCGTCCGACTGGCGCTCAATCCAGTCGACGAAGTCGATTTCCATACGATCGTCGCACTGCCCGGCGATCGCCTGATCGTCACCGTGCACCTCCGCAGCACCGAGGCGGACCGCGTGGAGCTCGTTGACGGGCAGCACCGGACCGTGCTCTCGACCGACGCGGATATCGAGCCGTACGCGTTCCAGCCCCCCAACCACCTGTTGTTCGTACGGCAGTACACCAATCCTGGCGTGTGGGTCGCGCCCTTCGATGGCAGCGTCGCGGACTTTGCCAAGGCCGTCGTCATCGAGCCCGGCGCGCTCGGCTTCGACGTCGCCGCGGACGGCACGATGGTCTCGATCATTCCGGCCGCCAAGCGATATGAGCTGGTCTGGTTGTCGCGGACTGGCACGGTGAGCCCGATAGTCGCGCCGCCATTTGAGTCGTCACGGCCGAAGGTAACACTCTCGGCCGACGGCCGCCGCGCGCTGCTCTCCGAGCGGGCGCCGGACGGACGGGATGCCTTCGTCGTGCGCGATCTCGCGACGGGCAGGGACACACGCATTCCGTTGCCAGACGGGCCGCGCGGCTTCTCGACGAACTCAACCGCGCGATGGACTCCCGATGGCCGCATGCTGCTCGCGGCGGGCAACGTCGAGGCCCAGAAGATCTACGACTGGCCCGCCGACGGGTCGGCGAATGGACGCGAGCTGGTCTCGGGGACCGATGCCGTGATCGGGGCCGGTCGCGAACTCCTGTTCATCCAGGACGTCGGGGGGCAGAGCCGACTCCTGCACGCGCCGATCGGCGCAAACGGGTCGCTTGGCCCGGCAGTTCCAGTGTTCACAGGCGCGGACGAGCCGGTTGTGCGCACCTTCGACCTGTCACCAGACGGCCATGCGCTCGCGTTTGCGGCGACGGGTCGGGGCACGAGTCAGCTCAGTGTCTTTGTGACCACATATCCCGATCTCAGGCAACGGCTGGAAGTCACGGCGGCTGGCGCAGCGCCTCGCTTCTCCCGCGATGGTCGCGAACTGTTTTTTCTGCGGGGCGGCCGGACTGCCGCGCGCGTCACCCAGGGGGCGTTGGAGGTGGTGTCGATTGGCACGTCACCGCTCACGGCGAGCGCGCCGACGCCGCTCCTGACGGACGGCGAAGGGCTCGCCGCCGGCGAGCGGGCGATTGCGATTCAGGCGTTCGACCCGGCGCCGGACGGACGACTGCTGATGGCGCGTCTCGTGCCTCCCGCACCGGGCGAGGAGACGCGGTTCATGCTGCTGCAGAACTGGCCGGCATCGATCCGGAAATGAGAACGGCCTTCATCTGCGCGGTGCTCAGTACCTTCTCGATAGCTTCACTCGCTCAAACCAGCAATTCGGCGTCGGCGAATGACTGGGAACATCGCGTGATGTCCAAGGACCTGAAGGTCCGGGCAACCGCCGAAGCCACCCTGGTCAAAGGGGGAACGCGTTCACTGCCCTTGCTGAGACGATTCCTCAACCGCCCCGACGAAGATCTGCACCTGGAGACCTTTGAAATCATCCGGCAGATCGGTCCGCCGGCGATTCCGCTGCTCGTCGAATTGCTTCGGCATCAAGAGACCTCCTTCCGGCGATTCGCCGCTGATGCCTTGATCGACCTGCCTCCGGATACCGCATGGATTCAACCGGCGTTGAGGCGGGCGTTGAGAGACGACGATGCGATGGTCGCGGGGGACGCGGCACGGGCCTTGGGCGCATTGCGCTCGAGGGCCGGGCCCTCGGTTCCGGCGCTTGTCAAGACTCTCTCGCACGAGGACGCTTACGTCCGCGTCTACGCGGCTGAAGCGCTGGCCTCCATCGGTCTGAAGGCGGGAGTGGCGAGTCGCGCGCTCGCCAACGCCCTGGACGATCCGATGCCCGGCGTGCGGTGGGCGGCGAGTGAGGCCCTGGCCAGCATCGGCCCGGCGGCGCAGTCGGCAGTGCCGCAGTTGATCGAAGCTTTGCACGATGAATTCCTCTACGTCCGCATCTGCGCGGCCGGCGCGCTGGGAAGTCTC
The DNA here is from genome assembly GCA_963836665.1 of uncultured Acidobacteriota bacterium. Lineage (GTDB taxonomy): Bacteria > Acidobacteriota > Vicinamibacteria > Vicinamibacterales > 2-12-FULL-66-21 > JAICSD01. The sequence continues at coordinate 1,189,686 of CAWIKL010000001.1, forward strand.
GGGCCGAAGGCACAGACGGCGCGGGAAGCTCTACACGCAGCCGCCGCAGATGATCCCGCGCTGCGTGACGAAGCTGAGTGGGCGCTGAATCGAATCACTGGCGTCGAGCCTCGAGAGCCTGCCGTCACACCGGGCGTGCCCGCATCCCTGGTGACGTCCCAGCACGAGGAGACGGTCGCGCAAACGGGCGATCCTCCGGTTGATTGGGACACGACTACCGGGCGGAACATCGTCTGGAGCGTCGAGTTGGGAAAGGAGACGTTTGGCCGTCCCGTAGTCGCCGGCGACGCGGTCTACGTGGGTACCGACAATGCCAGGCACATGAATCCGGACTTTCAGGAAGAGGCCGGGGTGCTGATGGCATTTCGCGCGACGGACGGCGCGTTCCTGTGGCAGGACGTGGCCCCGCGCGTGGAGCGCGGACTGCGGGAGTTCCTCCTGCCTTCGACGACGAGTGGGCCGTACGTGGACGGTAACCGTTTGTACTATGTGACCGCTGAATGCCAACTTCGCAGCCTGGACACGCGCGGCTCTGCCGACGTCGTCTGGGAGCTGGACATCTGTGGACGTCTTGGTGTCTTTCCGCACGAAGCCACCAACAGTGAAGTATTGGCGGTCGGCGATCTGCTGATGGTCTCGACCTCCAACGGCCAGAATGAAGGCCACACCAGCGTGCCGTCGCCGCTCGCCCCAAGTCTCATTGCGGTGAACAAGTCCACGGGCGACGTCGCCTGGCGCGCGATCGGCGCGGGCGCGAAGGTGCTGCACGGGCAGTGGTCCAGCCCCGCGGCGGCCACCGTCAACGGGCGCGTCCAGGTACTGTTCGGGGGGGGAGACGGCTGGCTGAGGGCCTACGACGCCGCGTCGGGCCGCGAAATCTGGCGATTCGACGGCAACCCGAAAGACGCGCGCTGGCTGCCGCGTCCCGGCGTGTTGTCGCGCAGCTCGATCATTGCTTCACCGGTCTTCGCCGATGGCCGCGTCTTTGTCGCCATGGGCATGAGCCCAGGTCACGACAACGGACCCTCTTTCATGTACGCAATCAGTCCCAACGGCCAGGGAGATGTCACCGAAAGCAGGCTCCTGTGGACGTCTCGCGAGGTCGGCCGGGTGGTGGGAACGCCCATTGTCTCAGATGGCCTGCTCTACGTCGCGGACCTGGGGGGAACGGTGCACTGCCTGGATGCGGCCACTGGCGCCCAGATCTGGAAGCACGAGACGAATGCGGCCATCTGGGGCTGTCTCCTGCTGGCCGGCGACCGGCTCTACGCCGGGAACGTCGAAGGCACCATGACCGTTCTTCGTGCCGGGCGGCAGAAGGAACTGCTGGCGGAGATCGAAATGGACGCAGCGCTCTATTCGCGTCCGGCAGTGGTCGGCGACGCGCTGTTCCTGGCCACCGCGCACCGGTTGTACCTCATCTCGGCAAAGCGCTGACAACTGGCGTTCGAAACGCCGAACCCGCTCCCGCCATCCACCGCGTAGGTCCCATTCGCGACAGTGTCTTCCCGGGCGCTGACATAGACATCCGAGGTGCGCCACGATCGCCTCCGCGGCCGCCACCGCATACGCGGCCGACTGAGGACGCCATGCCGCCATCCACCGGCTACGACCCGATCGGCACCGTGCAGCAGGCGATCGTCGCCCTGCTCAACGCCAACGAACCGCTCTTCATCGACACCGGGCTCCGGCTCTTCACCTCGTTCGCCGGCATTCTCGTCGCCTGGTACGGCATCCGCTGGATGTTCGGGGCCGGCGGCGACGAGGAGCGGCTGTTCGGCCTGGCCAAACTGCTGCTGGTCATCGCCTTCGGCTACGCGATGATCAACTTCTATAAGTCACCGATCCCCGGCCTCGGCTCTTCGTTCTCCAACCTGATCACCGATCAGGCCGGCTACCTTGCGAGCGTCATCAGCGCCCGCTCGGTCCAGAACGCCCAGGAAACCCTCAACACGCTCTGGAATGCCCTCGAGCAGCCAGACCCGTGGTCGATTCTCGCCAATCTCCTCTACTGGACGCTCCTGGTCGTGATCGCGCTCGCGCAGTTCGCCGTCCTGTTCGTCGTTTCGTTCGGCATGATCGCCTCAGCCGTCTGCGCGCTCCTCGGCCCCCTGTTCATTCCCTTCTTCATCGTCCCGACGCTCGAGTGGCTCTTCTGGAGCTGGCTCAAGGCCTTCATCCAGTACCTCCTTCATGCCGGTGGTCGCCAACGCATTCATTTTCGTCTTCGAGCGCTTTCTCAGTCGATACCTGCAAACACTGCCGCCAGCACTCCGGCTCGAGGACCAGCTCCTCTACGGCGTGCACGCCGTGATGATCCTCACCACTTTTGCGTTTGGCGTCCTGCTCGTTCCTTCCCTGACCAGTTCCATCTTTTCCGGCCGATCGGGCGAATCAGTGCTGCCCGGCCGCGTCTCGTGGTGACCCCATGCCCGACAACCCACGTCCTGACCCTCGACCGACAGTCCCCGCAGTGGCCTTCGGCCACGTACCCTCGCTGGACCATGCGCGCCGTCAGTATGTCGAGCTCTTCGGCTCAGCGCTCGTGATGAACACCTATTTGAAGATCGCCCTGCTCGCGTTCTCGGCTGTCGCCTGTGGCCTCATCGTCCTCAACATCCACACCGCGCGGCGCTCCTCGCAGGTCAAGCCGCTCGTCATCCGCATCGACGAGATCGGACGCGCGCAGGCGGTGACCTACGACGTTCTGACCTACAAGCCAATCGGCCAGGCACCTGAGCTCAAGTACTTCCTCGTCCAGTTCGTCACCAAGCACTTCGCACGCATGCGTGCCACGGTGAAAACGCAGTACGCCGAGTCTCTCTTCTTTCTCGAGTCCGCGCTGGCCGAAGCGACCATCGCTCACGACCAACGCGAGCGCACCATTGAGCGATTCCTGACTGGGAGCTCCGACGAAATCGAGATCCAGGTGCGAAACGTCACGCTCGACGAGCTCAGGGAGCCTCCCTACACGGCCGTCGTCGAATTCGATCGCATCTACTACGCCGTCGGCAACCACCAGGAACACCTGCGTAACACCTGCGTTGCCCACGTGGCCTTCGTCCTCAAGGACCAAGTCCCCAACGCGGCGATTCCGGTCAATCCGCTGGGGCTGACGGTGACCTACGTGCGGGTCGACCAGGCGTTCCAATGATCGCCAACAGTGCCTTCCTCGCCGCCATGGTGGTGGTGCTGATCCTTTTCGCCCTGATGGATCAGCTCTCGTTCCTTGCGCCCTATCGCCGGCTGATCGTCGCGCAGTACCTGTGGATCATCGTCTGGGCGCTGACTGCGACGTTCGTCAATCTCTTCGCCGTCTTCTACACCGTCACGCGCCGGCTGTTTCTCAAGGACACCGGCCGCAAGCTGGCCCACGTCGATCGCCAACTGCTCACTCGCGACACCATCGTCCAAGATCTCTCCGATCGGCTCTCCGGCGAGGAGTGATTCATGTCACGAGACACACGTGATGCCCGCGAAGACCAACTGGACGTTCGATCGAGGCCAGGCCCCGACGTCCGGCAGCCGCACGAAGGGAATGCGCGCGAACACGCGCCGAGCGCGGCGCGTCACTGGTCGCCGGCGGATCGTCTGGCGCTGCCGCGCTCGGACGCACGCCGCCCGATCAGCGTGGATCGACAGGGCGTCCGGCTGCGGGAGTCGGACATCGAGCTGCTCGCGACCGTCGGAGCCTTCCGCACCGTCGCGGTGCGTGACCTGAGGGACATCGCCGACAACGCTACCGATCGCCTGGCGCGGACCGCCGCCGACCTGCGCTCGCTGCGCGAGCAGGGTCTGCTCGAGACCCACGCCATCGTGATCAACGGACGTCACGAATCGGTCGCCGTGCTCACGGGGAAAGGACACCGGTTACTCGAACACTCCCGCGGCGATGAATCGCTGCATCGCGATCAGCGCTATTACGCCGGCCTCGTCAAACCGCGCGAGCTGGCGCACGATGCGCAGCTCTACCGGATGTTCGAGCGCGAGCGCGAGCACCTCGAGCGGGAAGGGGCTATCGTCACGCGCGTCCTCCTCGATTACGAGCTCAAGGCTGACTACCACCGCTCGGTGCACGAGCAGCAGCGCAAGGGGATCGATCCCGGCGACGCGCGCCGGGCCTTTGCCGAGGCGCAGGACCTGCCCTTCGCTGACGGACACATCCACTTCCCCGACGTCCGCGTCGAGTACCAGACACCGGACGGTCGCAGCGAACACAGGGATCTCGAGCTCGCCACCGAGCATTACTCGCGCGCGCAACTGAGCGGCAAACAGGGTGCAGGGTTTCACGTCTACCGCGCCACCGGTGCCGGCGCGAGCCGACGCGGAAGCTCCTGCGGCGACCCGCATCACCTCGAGTGGCTGGGATGACCTTCACCGAGCGCGCCGCCGCCGTCGAAGCGCTTGGCTTCAACCCGCGTCAGGCGGCGTTCCTGACCACGGTCGCACTGCACAGCGGCTACTGCCTTCGTCGTCAGTACGCCGCGTTTGCGGGGTGCAAGTACGGCAAGAACGTCTGCGACTTCCTGGACAGGCTCGTCACACGTGGCCTCGCCGACCGCGTCACGTTCCGCGCTGACCGCGGCAGCATCTACCATCTCTTCGGCCGGCGCCTGTATACCGCTCTTGGCCAGGAGGACAACCGCAACCGTCGCCACGCCAGCCCGCCGGTCATTGCCCGCAAGCTGATGCTCCTGGATTTCGTGCTCGACCACCCGGGCCTCGATTGGTACGCAACGGAGAGCGACAAGATCGATCTCTTCGTCAACCGCCTCGGCATCCCCACGCCCGCGACAGCCTCGCGCTACTGGATTCAGAGACTGCCGATCTTTCTACACGGCGCAGCCCCGTCCGTACACTTCGTGTGCCTGGTTACCGACCCGCGCGGATCATCCATCGAGAGCTTCGTCCGAGAACACGCGCCGTTGCTGCGGCACCTGCACGACTGGACGCTGAACGTGGTCATGCCGCCATACGTCTTTGCCGATGCGGCCTGCCACGCGGCCTATCGGCGCGCGCTTGCCGCCGCCTCGCTGCTGGAAGCGTCCACGGAAGAAATCGCCTGGTACGTCAGCACTCGCCAGCTCGTCCTGGCCGGCGATCTGCGCCAGCTCTCGGTCGAGGACCTCACGCGCTATCGCGGGCTCGCGGCCCGCCTCGGACAGCATCCGACGCCGCACGCCGCGGGCCCTCTGATGGTTCACCGGCTTTCCCATTCGTATGCACAGTTCGGCGCCTTTGCGGGCGTCGTCTGAGGATCCTGACCCCTCAGACCTCCGGTCTCCGTTCTTACCATGCCGACGCCGATCCGTCGCGGCGCTTTTACGCCGGTCGCTTAGCATCGATGCCATTGGAGGGTCATCGCGATGCAGGAGTTCGAGTTGTCTGAGGCCCTGCTCCGTGCGCTGATCGAAGAGAACATCCGCCTTCGCGAAACAGCAGCAACACTCGGCGCCATCGCCGAGCGACTGAACGACGAAGTCCGCGCGGCGCGAGACACGCAAACTATTCCAGGGCTGTCTGGCACGGTCACGGCAGACGCTCCGCCGGAGCCCGGTTCGACGCCGTGACCCGATGCGACAGCGGAACTCTCGATCACGTTCCGGAACGAGGGTAAGGGTTCTACTTCGGACAGTGTCTGCCCGGATACCGACGCGGGATTCGGTTCTCGCTATCCTCGCCGCGTGCTCATTCGCGTCGGCTTGGATTACCGCGTCGAGATCAACATCGTGCTCAGCGTTTGTGCGATCGCGATCGCCAACAGCCTGCTGCCCTTTCCCGCCGATCACGCACTTCTCCGGCTGATCGCGCTCGAGCGTCCGCACCTGTTCGTTGGACTGGAGTGGGCCTATCTCGCGCTCTGGGGCTCGAGCACGTTCGTGGCGTTGAGCGTGGCGACGTCCGTGCTCTACATCTACCTCGGGCACGCCAGCAGCCGATCGACACGACGGGCGCTGCCGCCATATCCGCTCGTCGAAAACCGACGCGAGCTCTTCGTGGTGCTGGGCGAGCGCCACCACGCAACAGTGCCGGGACGTGCGCCGGCCCCGACATGGCTGACCATTCCCGATCGCGGCCTCTACACCGGCATTGCCATCATTGGCGCCATCGGCTCGGGCAAGACATCCGCCTGCATTTACCCGTACATCGAGCAACTCCTCGGCTACGCGGCCACGCAGCCCGCTGAACGGCTCGGTGGCCTGGTGTTGGAGGTCAAAGGGGATTTCTGCGACCAGGTTCGCGCCATCCTGGAGCGTCACGGGCGGGCCGACGACTACATCGAAGTCAGCCTCACGTCCGACTACCGTTACAACCCGCTGCACAACGATCTCGACGCCTACGCGCTGGCGTTCGGCATCGCCACACTGATCACCAATCTCTTTGGCCGCGGCAAGGAGCCGTTCTGGCAGCAGGCCGGCACCAACTTGATCAAGTTCGTCATCCTCCTGCACCAGGTGCTCGACGACTATGTGACCCTCTTTCAGGTCTACGAACACATCATCGATCCCAACAAACTTCGGGCCCGCATCGCGGAGGGACAGCGCCGCTTTGGGACGGAGCGCCGGCAACTCGTCGTGCCCAAGCACGCGCACCTCACCACGGCGGCGCTGACCGGATGGCCGTGGCAGGAGGACGCCAACGGCCTCGACACCTGGACCCCCTGGTCGGACGGCATCGAGGCGACGCTACGAAACGAAGGCCTGGAGTGGCACGTTCGAGAACCACCGATGACCGCACGCGACGCCGAAAAGCAGGCGCAGTTCGAGGCCGTCGAGAGGTGGTTCGACGGTGATTGGACACGGATCGAGCCCAAGCTGCGCACGTCCATCGTCGAGGGGGTCAGCGTGTTCCTGTCGCTCTTCGACGACAACCCACGTGTCAAGCACACGTTCTGCCCGCCGAAGACGCTCTACGACCGCGCAGCCGCAGCGCCTGACGGACACGGCACTCCTCTGCCGCCGCTCGGCGACTTGATCGAACAGGGGAAAGTCATCGCGCTCAACTTTCCCGCGGCGATGAATCCCGCCCTGGCGCGGGCCGTGGGCACCATGTTGAAGCAGGATTTCCAGCGAGCCGTGCTCAATCGCATTCCCCGCATGGTCGCCGAGCCCGGCCGTCGATGGCGACCGGTCGTGTTCCTGTGCGATGAATACCAGGCGTTTGCGACGACAGGCGAGAACGAACCCTCTGGCGACGAAAAATTCTTCTCCCTGGCGCGTCAGGCGCGATGCATTCCGATCGTCGCGACCCAGAGTCTCAGCTCGTTGCGCAGCACGTTGCCGGGTGAATCGTGGCGTACGCTGCTGCAGGGGCTGCGCACCAAGATCTTCCTGACTCTCTCCGACGACTTCAGCGCGCGAGTGGCCGCGGATCTATGCGGACGGGCCGAGCGCCTCAAAGCCGGCTACACGTTGACCGAAGCCGGCCAGGACGCCCGTGTCAGCCTCCTGACCGCGCGTCCGGCCGCTCATCGCGCCACCGTCAGTGCGACGAAAACCTACAGCCTGCAGCTCGATTACGTGTTTCAGCCCAAGACGTTTGCCGAGTTGCAGAATGCGCAGGCGATCGTCCTGGCCTATGACGGAACTAATCCGTTGCCGCCGACCTACTGCTACCTCAAGCCGCATTACCTCGACGTTCAGATCAGCTACTTCGACTACCCTGCCGCTGGAGGAGCATAGCCATGCCGTTCGATCTGGTCATTCCGTTTCTCCGCCCGATTGCGCATCTCATCACCGATCCCGAGGTCAGCGAGATCATGGTCAACGGCTCGCGAAGCATCTTCGTCGAGCGCGAAGGGCGGCTCACCGCGGTCACGGGTGTGCAATTGGACGAGCGCAACCTGCGAGTCGCGGTCAAGAACATCGCCCGGGCGCTCGGCGACGACATTTCCGAGGAGCAACCGATCCTCGATGCGCGCCTCGAGGACGGCTCTCGCGTGGCGGCGGTGTTTCCGCCTTGCAGCCTGGGCGGGACGACGCTCACCATCCGCAAGTTCCAGCAACGCTTCTTCACAGCGGATGAACTGATCCGGGCGAGGATGATGTCCGAGGGTACGCTCGGGCAGATCCGCGCCGCCGTCGCCCGCAACCAGACCATCCTGATCAGTGGCGGTACCAGCACCGGCAAGACCACGCTGCTCAATGCCATCAGCGCCTACCTGCCGGTCGACGATCGTCTGGTTGTCATCGAGGACACGGCCGAACTCCACCTCACTCAGCGCAACATCGTGCGCCTCGAGGCACGCCGGCAGCGACGCGATCTCGCGCCGGTGACCATCCGCGACCTGCTCCGGGCTGCGCTTCGTCATCGTCCCGACCGGATCGTCGTCGGCGAGGTTCGCGGAAGCGAAGCGTACGACCTTCTCGAGGCGCTCAACACCGGCCATGCCGGCAGCCTCTCGACCATCCACGCCAACTCCGCGGCCCAGGCGCTCAATCGCTTCGCCTCCTGCGTGTTGCAGAGCGGCGTCGACTTGCCATACGACGTGATCCGGGACCAGATCGCGGCATGCGTGCAGCTGGTGATTCACCTGCACCGGGTGGACGGTCGCCGGGAGGTCTCCCAACTACTTCACTTGGGCCCAGGCGCGCCGACAGCAGCGCCGCCGCTGATCCGCTGATCCTGCGGGAGGATCAGACGCCGCAGTCCTGGCCTGCGTCTCGCATGCGTCCGCTGCCATGCCGTTGCGGATCTACAGCTGCGTGACGTACTGCACGACCTTCGGTGGCGTCAGAACGCAGGCCCACTGGTCAGCGCTCCACTTCGCAAAAGCGATCAAGGGAACTCCCTTGGCTGGCTATGCCGTGCTGCCATTGCCGATCGGCGACACCGTGCGGGTCGATCGGCGGACGGCGCACGCAGCACCGCAGTGGTTCGCGCAACTCGCCGTGCACGCTCTTCCCTTCCGCGACTTTCTACCCATCGGCGTCGTCCCCGTTCCAGACTCCGAGTGTGACCTTGCCTGCGCTCGACCGCCGCGCACGATCCCGCTCGCCGACGCGCTGGCGTCCGAGCTCGGGCCGGACGTGGCGACTGTCGATGTCCTGCGCTGGGCGCGGCCGATGGCTCCGGCTCACTCCGCGGACGGTTCGCGCGATCCGCAGGTGCTCTATGGCCGACTGCGCCGACGCGATCGTTTGTGTCCACTGGCCGGGCAGCGCTTCGTCCTTGTCGACGACGTGGTCGCGACCGGCGCCCACCTGCGGGCCGCGGCTAGGTTTCTGAGCGACTGTGGCGCGACGGTCGCGGGGGCGATTTGCGCCGCGTACGCAACCGATTCGCTGACACCGGGACAAAGCCCGCTGGCACCGTCGAGGCTCGTGGCCATGGACTTCGACCCTGATCCCGATTGGCTGCTGCCGGAACGGATCGAGGGCGTCGAGCTATAGGAGGACGGGCAAGCCAGGGCGGCCCGTCACGGATGGGTTTTCGCCCAATCGGTCAGCGACACCCATTGTGAGAGTTGGGCCGGGTCGCATCCATCGCCCGCGGGGCACACGTAGAGCGCGGTAATCGGGTGAATCTCCCACAGCGCGAATCGTTCCGGCTGGCCCCCTTTCGGCTTGGCCGGATTGTCGTTGACCAAGTGCTCATTGTCGTAGGTCAGCGCGCCGACGACGAGGACCTGCTTGCCGGCGAGGCGGTTCAGCGTGGTCGAGTTCCACCCGGCCGGTCTCGGCAGTTGCGGAATCATCTCCGCGACCACACCGTCGAATTCCGTGGGATGGAGGCTCTTGGGGCCGACATTGAGATGGATGTCCACGCCGTCGCTGCCTCCACAATTCACCGATTCCGGGTTTTCATCGCGCGCTATCACGAGGTAGGCGCTCAGTTGCACCGCATCCCCCTCGCTGCGGGGGCCCTCGAACGTCTCGATGTTCTTCAGGCTGCGGGTCGGTTGAAACGACGTCTTGGTCGTCCGCGCATCCGCGAACGTGTTGTCGATGTAGTTCTGGAGGCTGCGCAGGTCATCAAACGTCAGCAGCTTTGGTGTACAGGCGGGATCGGGCAGGTGCCGCTTCGCCATGTTCCGAAGGCCCGTGTCCGAGGTGGCAGAGTAGGCGACACCCTGTCCGTGTGTCCCGACTGCCGGACAGGATGGATGCAGCACGATCTCTGTGCCGGGGCCACACGTCGCGACAGGCGGTGGAGGCGAGGGAGGCGGCGGGGCCGGCGGAGCGGCCTCGATCTTGACGAAGGTGCGATAGACCCAGCCGTCCTCGTTCTGCGCCGTGCGAACGTGGTAATAGCCGTTGACGGGGGTCGTCGTGACCAGCGTCAGCGCTTCACCGGATGTCAGCAGGCGGATCGGCGCCTGTGCGGTCGACGGCGTTGTGCGCAGGTTCACGTCGCGCGACACGACAGCGGTCGGCTGCGCGGTCGCGATACTGGCCGTGCACAGCACCAATAACCACACGAGCGCGCTTCGTCGGACGACCTGCATTGAGTGCCTCCATATCAGAACGGCAACGCGTTAGACGATTGGTGAACTGATGGTTGGAATTGGTGGGCGCTGCTGGAATCGAACCAGCGACCCCCGCCGTGTGAAGGCGATGCTCTACCGCTGAGCCAAGCGCCCAATTCCCAGGAGAGATCCGTAGTTTACCTCAGCGCGGGGCGGACGCGCCAGATCCCGGGAAGGGGCGGCTAGGTGCCCGATCGCAGCTTCGAGATTAGCAACTGGAGGATCTGCGAGTAGGCAGCGTCGGCTTCCTGAAAAGCCTTCGTGTAGGCGGCGTCGGTCATCTTTGCCTTCTTCGGATCGCCGTCGAATGTGACGCTGGTGTCGCCCCGCTCGATGCTGTCGGGCGGTGCGTCCCCCTTCGGCTTGGCGAGGAGACCGTCGGCAAACATGTCCATGACGAAGATCTTGCTGCCGGCCACGGAAGCCGAGCTCAAATCGACGTAGACGTCGTGGAAATCCTTCTTGGCGAGCTTGTCGTTGATGAGCGAGGGGGCGGAGTACTTGGCCGAGACGACCAGCAATTCGGTGCCGGGGTAATACAGAGCGGCGGCAAACGTGCCGGCACTCTGCGGGTCGGCGGCGGCGACAGCATCGAGCTTTTTTTCGTCGAGGAGTTGAGCGAGCTGCTTGGCGAGATCCGACGACTTCGACTCCTGCGCGCGCGCGGTGGTCGTGGCGGCCAGGACGACAGCGAACAGGACGGCCAACGTGCGAACCATCGGGTCCTCCTCTGGGTGGTTAGGACCCGCAGTCTACCAGAACCGGTCGATTCCCCGATTGGCCGATTCGCCGACTATCCGATAAAGAGCGCGTCTTCGTCGTCGACCGTGCCGGGGCGGCCACGGAAGTCGCGGAAGCCGCGCAGCGCCGACAGGCCGGCCTTGAGCGCGGTGAAGAGCGCCATGCCCTCGCGCGCCGGCGTGATGATGGCCTGTTGGATGACGAGCGACGTTTCGTCGACGCGCTGGGTCAAGTCGGTGACGAGCCGATCGATCTTCTGTGCTTGCACCGTGGCGATAATCGCGGTCTTGTGCGCCTCTTCCGCGATCGAGGTCACGCGCACGAGCAGCGGACGGACGTCGCGCTGCAGCGTCGCGGCGACGTCGCGGACCTGTCCGGCGACGCGCGCCAGGACGAGCATGGCGCCGATCTGCATCAGCGCCATCAGCAGCGTCGAGACGGCGATGACGCCGAGAAACACCTGACTCCAGTCGTTCACATCCCCTCCCCCGGGGTCCCCGGCGGCGTGGCGTTGCGCGCCTGCTGGTAGGCCTCGCGTCCGCGATCGACAGCGTTGGCGATATTGTCGCGCTGACGGTTCCACAGCTCGCGTCCCTGACGCGCCGCCTCTCCCGCCTTGTCGCGGCCTTCGCGCGCCTTTTCGGCCAGCAGCCGCCGCGTTTCCTCGCCAGTCGCCGGCGCCATCAGGAGGGCGACCGTTGCGCCGGTGATCGCGCCGAGCACGAACGCCACGACGACCGTTCCCGCGCCGCTGTCGTTATTCGCCATTTTCTGTCCTCCGCTCGGTGGGGCCCACCGCCACACCTCACTAGCGCGCTTAGAAGATACTGACTTTGACGTTCAGGTACTTCTTGGGATCCTTGCGGATATCCGAAATCAGTCCCTTGAGCTCGTTCGCCGCTGCGTTCATATTGTCATACATCTCCTTGTTGTGCAGCAGCTGGCCGGCGGTTCCCTGACCGTCGTTCAGGCTGCGCGTCAACTGATCGAGACGGTTCGCGGTACTGTTCAAGCGGTCGTACAGTTCCTTGTCGGTGAGCAGCTTGCCCGCGGTGTTGTCTCCCCGGGTCAGGCGCCCGGTCACCTGCTCGAAATTGCCAGCCGTCGAGGTCAGCGACTTGGCGAGCTTGTCGTCGTTGAGCAGCTGGCCGAGGCTGCCCTCGCCGGCCTTGATGCGGTCGGTCATCTGGCGCAGGTTGGCGAGTGCGGCGTTCAGTTCGTCGTAGGCCTTGGGATCGTTGGTCAGCTTGCCGAGGGTGCCGCGACCGTGGTTGATCGACGCGGTGACTTCGTTGGCCGACTCGACGAACGCGTTCAGCTCCTTGTAGAGCGCCTCGTCGGTGAACAGCTTCCCGACGGTCCCCTTACCCGACCGGATGTCCTTGAGCAGCGCCGTCGCTTCGACGATCCCCTGGTTGGCCGAGGCCGCGACATCGTTGAACTGCACCGGCGGCTTGGTGGAGAGGATCGTGTCGCCGGCCTTGAGCGGCGTGCCGCCCGAGGCCGGTGAAATGTCGACCAGCGGCTCGCCGAGCAGGCTCATCGATCCGAGCGAGGCGCGCGAGTCGGTGGTGACGCGCGACTGGTTCTCCTTCTTGATCGACAGCTCGACCTCGACGCCCGCGCCTTTCAGCTCGACGCTCGTCACCTTGCCGACCTCGACGCCGGCGATGCGGACGATGGCCCCGCTCTTGAGGCCCTGCACGTCCTGGAAAGTGGTCTTCAGGCCGTAGCGCTGCCAGGTAAAACCGCTGGCACCGCCCACGGCGACGACGAGGATCGCGGTCAGGGCCAGCGCGACGACCGTCATCGCGCCTATTTTCAATTCCGACCAGGCCAGCGAACGTGTCTTGGGCATACGTGTCCTTACGACAGAAAGGCGCGGATGTACTCGTCGTCGCGCGCCGCAGCGCGCAGTTCCGAGGCGGTCCCCTCGAAATGGATGCGGCCGTCCTTGAGCATGATGAAGTCCGCCTGCCGCGCCTTGCCGCGGCCGGCGCGGTCGTAGGTCAGGTCGCCGCTCTCGCCGCGCAGCGCGGTGTGCTCGGCGACGAAGAACGCGTCGCGCAGCTGGTGCGTGACGAGCACGGAGCTGACTCCCTCGAGGTCGCGGAGCTTGATGATCTCCTCGTCGACAGTGAGCGAGGTGATCGGGTCGAGGCCGGTCGTCGGCTCGTCGTAGAGCAGGATGCGAGGCCGGGCGGCGAGGGCGCGGGCGATGGCGACACGGCGCCGCTGCCCGCCCGACAGTTCCACGGGCATGCGATCGATGAATTCAGCGAGGCCGATGAAGCCGAGCACCTCTTCGACGCGCCGATCGGCATCGGCGGCCTTCCAGTGCAGCTCCTCGGTCAGCTTGTAAGCGACGTTCTCGCGCACCGTCAGCGAGTCGAACAGCGCCCCTTCCTGAAAGACCATGCCCAAGTCGGCGCGCACGCGCATCAGCTGATCTTCGTCGAACCGTTCGATCTGCTCGCCATTGACGAAAATCCGTCCCGCATCCGGCCTGAGCAGGCCGAGCGTCAAGCGCAGGATGGTCGACTTGCCGGCGCCGCTCGCGCCCAGGAAGATCTTGGTGTGCCCGGTCTGTAGCGTGAAGCTCACCTCGCGCAGAATCACCTTCTCGTCGAACGCGAGACACACCTTGTCGAAGACGACGATCGGCCCCCCGAATGCCAGGGCCTCGTCAAGCAAGGCGGAGCGCGATTCATCCTGCGCGGCAGCCATATCAGTAGATCAGGACGATCAACACCTTCGTCACCATAAAGTCGACAGCAATCACCGCGACCGAACTGGCGACGACCGACAGCTTGGTCGCGTTGCCGACGCCCTGCGTACCGCCGGTGGTGCGGAGCCCGACGTGGCAGGCGATCGTGGCGATGGTGAAGCCGAGGAAAACCGGCTTGATCACGCCCATCCAGACGTCCTGCATATAGAGCCCCTGCACGACGCTGGTCCAGTAGATCGTGCTGGCGACGTGGAACTGGAGCACCGAGACGATCCACCCGCCGACCATGCCGATGCCAGTGGCGAGGATGCTGAGCAGCGGCATCATCAGCACGCCGGCGAGGACGCGCGGCACGACGAGCTTGCGAACGGGATCGGTGCCGAGTGCGCGCAGCGCCGCAATCTGATCGGTAACCAGCATCGATCCCAACTCGGCCGCGATGCCCGATCCGACCCGCCCGGACACCATCAGGCCGCTCAGCACAGGTCCGAGCTCCTTGACCATGGAGGCGCTGATCAACCGCCCGACCATCGAGCGCGCGCCGAACTGATCGAGGGTGATGCCCGAGTTCAACGCCAGGACCATCCCAGTGAACAGGCCCGCGAGCAGGACGACGGTCAGCGAACCGAAGCCGATCTGGTCGAACTGCTCGATCGTATCGCGGTAGTAGAACGGGGGGGAGACGATGCCGCGCCCGACGCGGCCGAGCAGCCGCATGTATTCCTGAACCTCGAGGAGCGCGTCCTTGGTCCAGGTGTCGAACGCAAAGGCCACGCTAGCGCCGGCTCCCGGCCAGCCCGAGATCGCGGCCCTTCAGCTGCTTGATCCGATCGCGCAACGCTGCGGCCTTCTCGAACTCGAGGTTGGCGGCCGCCGCCTTCATCTGCGCCTGGAGGCCGGAGACGAAGGCCTCGAGCTCGCCGCGGGTGCGGAACTGACCCGCCTCGTCGGCGCTCGTGCCGACCGTCAGGTAATCGCGTTCGTAGACGCTGGTCATCACCTCGTCGATGCTCTTCACGATCGATGCCGGGGTAATGCCGTGCTCGCGGTTGTAAGCGTCCTGGATGGCGCGGCGGCGATCGGTCTCGGCGAGCGCCGTGCGCATCGAGTCGGTCATGTGGTCGGCATACATGATCGCCCGGCCATTGACGTTGCGCGCGGCGCGGCCAATCGTCTGGATGAGCGATCCCGACGAGCGCAGAAAGCCTTCCTTGTCGGCGTCGAGAATGGCCACCAGCGAAACCTCGGGCAGGTCCAGCCCCTCGCGCAGCAGGTTGATGCCGACCAGCACGTCAAAGATTCCACGGCGCAAATCGCGGAGGATCTCGATGCGTTCGAGGGTGTCGATGTCGGAGTGGAGGTAGCGCACCTTGACGCCGAGCTCCTGGTAGTACTGCGTCAGGTCCTCCGCCATCCGCTTGGTCAGCGTCGTCACCAGGACGCGTTCGCTGCGGGCGGCGCGGTCGCGGATCTCGGCCAGCAGATCATCGATCTGCCCCTTCACCGGCCGGATGTCGATCATCGGATCGACCAGGCCGGTCGGCCGGATGATCTGCTCGACGACGGCGCCGCCCGACTGGCGCAGCTCGTAGGGCCCAGGGGTTGCCGAGACGTACAACACCTGGTTGACCCGCCCTTCCCACTCTTCGAAATTCAGTGGCCGATTGTCGAGCGCCGAGGGGAGACGGAAGCCGTAGGCGACCAGCACTTCCTTGCGCGAGCGATCGCCGTGATACATGCCACGGACCTGCGGGACGGTCTGGTGGCTTTCGTCAACGATCGTCAGGGCGTCGGGTGGAAGGTAATCGAGCAGCGTCGGCGGCGGCTCGCCGGGCTGTCGCCCGTTGAGGTGGCGGGCATAGTTCTCGATGCCGTGGCAGTAGCCGATCTCCTTGATCATCTCGAGATCGAACATCGTCCGCTGATGCAGGCGGTGGGCCTCGAGCACCTTGCCTTCCGTCTCGAGCTGCGTGCGATACCACTCGAGCTCGCTCTTGATACTGTCCACCGCCAGCTTGGTGCGCTCGCGCGGTGCGACGAAGTGGGTCTTGGGGTAGACGGCGATCTTGTCGTGACGCTTGAGCACCTTACCGGTTAGCGGATCGAACGTGCTCAGCTCGTCCACTTCATCGCCGAAGAGCTCGATGCGCAGCGCGCTCTCTTCGTAGGAGAGGTAGACCTCGACGATGTCGCCGCGGACGCGAAAGACGCCGCGCTCGAAGCTATGGTCGTTGCGGTCGTACTGGATCTCGACGAGCTTGCGCAGGATCTGGTCGCGGTCGATCCGCTGGCCGCGCTCGAGCGGCAGCATCATGCCGTAGTAGGCCTCTGGCGAGCCGAGGCCGTAGATGCAGGAGACGCTGGCGACGATGATGACGTCGCGGCGCTCGAACAACGACCGGGTCGCCGAGAGGCGCATGCGATCGATTTCGTCGTTGATCGTCGCTTCCTTCTCGATGTACGAGTCGGTGGTCGGGACGTAGGCCTCGGGTTGGTAGTAATCGTAGTAGCTGACGAAGTACTCGACGGCGTTGTTGGGGAAGAAGCGGCGGAATTCCTGGTAGAGCTGGGCGGCCAGGGTCTTGTTGTGCGCCATGACCAGCGTCGGGCGGTTCACCCGCGCGATGGTCTGCGCCATGCTGAAGGTCTTGCCGGAACCGGTGACGCCGAGCAGCACCTGCGACTTGTCGCCGCGGTTCAGCCCATCGACAAGCTCATCGATGGCGCGGGCCTGATCCCCCTTCAGCTCGAAGTCGGTGACCAGATCGAAGTGATCGTATCTCGACGCCATGCGAACTTCGGATCGTACCACGGCCGTGGCGCCAGGCGCGGAGTTGACCAGCGAAGTGTCAGGAGGCGGGCTTGTACGAGGCGAAGTAGCCGGTGCGAGTGCGGAGCCTGACGCCTTTGAGATCCGGGCGCAGCAGGCGGATCTCGACGCCGCGCCAGGCGCCGTCGGCGCGGGTGTCGGTCGAGACGTAGCCGAGCGAGTAACGGGCCGCCAGCTCGGCGCGGATCTTGTCGAAGACACCGTCGAGATCGCGGCCCGAGGCCGGGAAAAACGCGAGCCCCCCCGTCAGCGTGGCCAGGCGCTGCAGGTCGCTGCGCTGCTGGATGCGGCTGTTGCTCGACTGGTGTTCCATGTAGCCGACGGCGTAGACGGTGACGTCGGAGGCCTTGATCAGGTCGAGCGTGTCCTTGAACGTCAGGGAGCTCGTCGTGTCGCCGCCATCGGTGTAGAGCACGAGGACCTTTTGCCCATCCTGGTGCTGCGCGCCATCGAGGTAGACGCCGATGGCGTCGTAGAGCGCCGTCCAGCCGTCGGCGCGCCGCTCGCGGATGCGCTCGACCAATCGCGGGTAATCGGCGGAGGCAAAGCGGGCGACGCGGATCTGGGTGTCGAAGTCGACGAGGGTCACGTCGGCGGCGCGGTCGAGCGCGTTGACGAAGGTGACCGAGGCCGAGCGCGCGTCCTTCAGATCGTCGGCCATGCTGCTGCTCGTGTCGAGCAGCAGGCCGAGGTGGAGCGGCGGTGCGTCTTCGGGAGTGCCGAAGGAAAAGTACTTGAGCGCCTGCTTCCGGCCATTCTCGAGCAGCTCGAAGTCCTCGGCCTTGAGGCCCGTGACCGGGTTGCCCTGGCGGTCGACGACCACGACGGCGAAGCTGACCACGTCGACGCCGGTATGGAAGGTCGGCTGCTGTGCGGCCAGGCTCGCCGCACCGACCAACCAGACGACCAGGGATCGAATCAGGCCCCCTCGCACGCTGCGGATGATATCCCCGTCAGAAGACTTTGTAGCCAGTGATCCGCAGGACGTGGGTCCCCCGGGTGCCGTCCGTGTTGAGGGCCTGGATTCCGTAACCCCACTCGAGGGCGAACAGGGTGCCGAAGGGGGCCGGACACTCGAGCGCGGCGCCGAGGCCTGTGTAGTTGCGCAGGCCGGCGCCGAAGGCCGGGTCGTGGACGGCGGCGGTATCGGCGAACGCGTCGAGCCGCACCGCCGGCGCGGCGGCCCAGCTCACCGCCGATCTCAGGACGCCGCCGCGATCGTAACGAATGAGCGCGGAGGGATAGCCGTGCAGCCGGTTGTCGAAGGTGCCGAAGCTGATCCGGCTGAAGCGATCGAGATTGGTGCCGGCGACGAACGCTCCTTCGATCCGGGTCGTCACCCGCGGTGACAGCGCGGTCGTCCGCAGGGCATTGACGCCGATGCGCTCGAACGACGGCCGCGGCGCGGCGTCTTCCTCCGATCCCGGGATCCCCCATCGCTGCCAGCCAACGCGCTCGGTGTGGCTCGCCCACATGGACACCTGCCAGCCCGCGCGCTGCAGGTCGAGACCGGCGCGCAGCCCGTGCGCGTTCTGGTTCTGCGGGACGACGAACGACGGGTCGGTGACGTCGCTTCGCGAGAACCGGTTGTAGTCCCAGTCGTACTCCAGCCGCAGCGCGGCGCGTGCGCCGATGGGGCGTAACGCCCAGAGCGCGACCTGCGCCGGCCGCTGCTCGATATCGCGGGTGTAGATTTCCTTGCCGCCGGCGAAGGCGCGATCGTTGTAGGCCGCGGCAATGGCGAAGGCGCGGCCGGCGATCTGCCAGCGTGTGCCGGCGATCGACGGTACCGCAAAGGACGCCTGGGCGTAGCTGCCGCCGAAAAACCCGCTGAACTGGGTGCCGGTGTGTCCCAGATCGAAGTCGACGTAACTGAGGCCGGCGAACGGCAGTGGGGTGGTGATGTTCGGATCGACGATCACCCCGGCGGCAAACGTGCGGATATGGGTTGGGGGGGCGACCAGCCGCCGGCTGCCGCCTTCCGGCTGCCCGCTGCCGGCTGCCCGTTGGAGATAGCGGAGGCCGTCCGGGGTGTCGCGCAGCATGACGTCGGCAGACGCGTAAGCGGCGGCGCGGCGCGCGGCAAAATCGCCGGTGTTGACCTCGTGGCGCGCGATCTCGAGCAGGCGATGGATCGGGGTCCGGATGCTCGCCCCTTCGTAGGTCTGTCGGACATCGGATCGGACGAGCAGCCAGCGGCCGTCTTTATCGGGGACGAACGTGTCGATCTGTTCCGAGGCGGTGATCGGCCCCTTCAATCCTGTCTGCGCCGCCGACACGCGGGCCATCGCGAAGGTCTGCGTGTCGATCCATGCGCGTCCGCTGAAGAGCGACGCGCCCCGCTCACCCGGTGAAAACCCGATCACGTAACAGCGCCGTCCATCGATCGTGTCCTGGCCGTCGAGCGTGTAGCGATACACGTTGGTCAACGTGATCGCCAGCGGCATCGCCGCGGCACGCTCCGGCTCGATGATCGGCAGCCGCGGCACGCCGTCTTTCGGCGAGAACGGCACCCCGTTGACGCGGATCTCCGCCTGGCGCAGATCGACCTGCTCGAGATCACGAAACACCGTGGTCTTCGAGGTCACGGTGACCGGGGCGACGAAGGTCGGCGCCTCGAACGTCAGGGTCAGCGTGCCGGTCTCAATGTCGGTGCGAATGGCTTCCGCCTGGCGGGCCGCGGCCGCCTGATGCCGCGCGACGATTTCGGCGGCGGTCAGCGCCCGCGCCGCCCCCACCGTCACAGCTTCGGCGAAGCGGTCGCCGGCAGCGACGCGCAAACGGAAGGCGGAGACCGCGCCGAATTCCCGCCGTTCTGCCGACAGGCCGGCGACATCGCCGCTCACCTGCGTCTTCTGCGGGCAGGTCGTGCTCGTCGCTACGAGATCGAGCGTCTGGGGGTTGAGAAACGTCGCGAGACGACTGGCTCCGCATGTGAGCGGCCTGTCTGCCACGGCGACGAGACCGGAGGGAAACCAGTCCGCCGCGCCCGCTGCCGCGCCCGCGATCGCGGCGACGGCCCGGGCATCTTCCGGCAAGCGCCGGAGGGGGGCTGTTCGATTGTCCACGGGGCGAAACAGGTCGTCAGGGCGGACGATCAGCTCGGATGGCGGGATGATGCCATCGAGATACGGCTCCAGCCCGCGTGCGCGCAGTTCGATCTCGATTCGGGGCGGCGCGGCCACGCGCAGGTTCATCGACGGATGCCGACCGCGAGCCGCCGCCAGCGCCCGCTTGAGTTCGAAGGCGAGTTGGTCCACGTTCATCGTTGATGGCTCGATGACCAGGACGGCGGCGTCAGCCGCTAGTCGCGGGTCTTCGTCACCGGGCACATCGCTCAGGTGCAAGCCGATCGTGGCGCCGCGACGGCTCAGATCCGCTAGGGCCGCGTCCGGCAATTCGCCGGGCGCGACACGGACGGCGATGGTGACGCCAGCGAGCTGCTCCGGAAGGGCTTCAACCTGGTCCGGTCGGACGCTGAGCACCTGGCACGCCACGCACGGGCTGAGGGGCTGCGCACCGCCCGTTCGCGGTGCGATCTGGTCTGGCCCCGCGATCGCCTGCCCGTACACCGCCGGGCGCGCCAGCACGAGCGCAAGGAAAGAGGCGTATACTAGGGGTTTGGCGTGCCTCGGCCTAAAGGTGTGATCTGACGTGCGCGTTCTGGCCATCTGTCAGGATGAATTGGTCATCCGGTCGCTCGACGAAGTTTTGCTGCCGAGCTTCGAGGTTGACTTCCTTGTCGAAAGCCGGCCCCTCGCCCGCCGCCTCCACGAGGCGGGTATCGAGGTCACAGCCGGCGATCCCAAGCGCGTCGATACCTACCTGAAAGCCGATATTTCCCCCAACACCTGCTTCATCGTTCAAGACACCGGCCGCCGCACCATCAAAAAAACGCTCGAAGCCATCCGCGACGCGGGCGGGACGCTCATCTACGTCCTGCACACGGGCAAGCGCGGGGCCAACGGGCGGGCCGACGAGAACGCCGAGATCACCCACCTCGACTTGCCCGAGTTGCTGCGGCCAACGCTGGTCACCGAGCTGAGCCGGTCGATGACGCGGGCGCGGGTGCAGCAATACCAGCGTTACTTCGCGGACGCCGGCCGCGTCCTGATCCTGCTGCACAACGATCCGGATCCCGACGCGCTGGCGAGCGGCCTGGCGCTGCGCAACCTGCTGCGCCGGACCAAGACCACCGCGATCATCGGCGCGATGCAAGGGGTGACGCGGCCGGAGAATCTGCGAATGGCGAACATGCTCGACATCCAGGTCGAGCAGATCACGCCGGAGTCCTTTGCCAGCTTCGATCGTATCGCCACCGTCGACGTGCAGCCGCACTACTTCGGCGGGCTGCTCGACAGCGCGCACCTGGTCATCGATCATCACCCCGAGCAGCCCGGCTACAGCGCCGTATTCAAGGATATCCGCGCCGACTACGGCTCGACGTCGACAATCCTGACCGAGCACCTGCGCGCCGTCGACGTCAACATCTCCGAGCGGACGGCGACCGCGATGCTCTACGCGATCAAGTCCGACACGCTGTTCTTCGCGCGGCATACCAACCGCGTCGATCTCGAGGCGTTCACCTTTCTCTATCCGCTGGCCGACGCCGCGCTCATCCGCAAGATGGAAGGGGCGGAAATCACGCTCGAGCGGCTGGAGTACGTGACGCGCGCCGGCAAGGCGGGGATCCTGCGCGACCAGGTGTTCACGGCGTTCATCGGCGAGGCGCCGCGCGAGGACTTCATCCCCTACACCGCCGACTTCTTCCTGCAGCTCGAAGACGTCAAGTGGACGATCATCGCCGGGTTCGTCGGCAAGACGCTGATCATCAGCGTGCGCAATCTCGGCTACTCGCGCAACGCCGGCGAGTTCGTCAAGCGGTGGTTCGCCGACATCGGCTCGGCCGGCGGGCATCGCGCGATGGCCAAGGCGGTGGTACCGGTCGACCGCTTCCGGGTCAAGTTCGGCGAGCTCGACGGCGCGGCGCTCACGGCGCGGCTCGCCGAGATGGCCGAACAGTTCCTGCACGAGCCGGCGACCGAGAAGAAGCTCACGGTGGCGCGGTAGGGAGCAGGGTTCTCGCGGGGGGACTCCGGGTTCTTCTTCAGGTTCTTCAGGTTCTTCAGGTTCTTCAGGTTCTTCAGGTTCTTCGGGTTTCTTCTTCAGGTTCGCTTCGGGTTCTTCGGGTTCTTCGGGTTCTTCGGGTTCTTCCGGTTCTGGTCCTGTGCTATTATCTACAATGTAGACATGAGCGACGTTCTGGGCGTCTTCGAACAAGCCGTGCTCGTCGCCGTGCACCATCTGCGCGGCGAGGGTTACGGGCGGACGATTCTCAAGGACGTCCAGGCGCGCCTGGAGCGTGACGTCGCCGCGAGCGCCGTGTACTCCACGCTGGATCGGCTCGAGGCGAAGGGGCTGGTCCGATCGCGTGAGGGTGCGGCAACACCCGAGCGCGGCGGGCGCGCGCGCCGCCACTTCACCATCACAGCGGCCGGCACCCGGGCGCTCAACGAATCGCGCGAGGCCGCTCTCAACATCTGGCGCGGGATCGACTGGCCGCTGAAAGGACGGGCGTAACATGCCGCATCCTCCTGAATACGCACAGGTCCTGATCGAATCGCTCGTGCCGGCGGCGCGGCGCGACAACATCATCGGAGACCTGCTCGAGGAATATCGCGAGACGCAGGTGCCGGACCGCGGCGAGACGCGCGCGAATTGGTGGTACGTCCGACAGGCAGCCGGATTTCTCTGGCGCGCGGCGGGGCCCTGGGCGGTCGCGTTTGGAGCAACGCTGGCGCTGCGCGAGGTCCTCGACGCGACCGTCGCCACAACCGACAGCTTCCATTTCCGCGCGGCGGTGTCCACCTATCTGGCGTTGACGATTTACGCATCAGCTGGTGTGAGCACTGGCTGGCGCAGCCGCCGCGTCATGAGCGGTCTCATCGTCTCGCTGGTCATGACGATCGTGGCGACAGCGATGAGCCTAGCGGCCGCGCTCAGCGTGGCGGCACTGCAATCAGCCGGCGTCATGCACGTCGCCGCGTCGTACTTCGGATTCTCCAAGGGCCTCGACCTTCCAGTCCTCTTCATGCTCATCGCGGGTGGGGGCCTTTCGACGATCGGCGCCGCGATCGGCAAGACCGGCCGTCGCTTCCCGCGCGTCGACCTGACCTGACAGCTACTCGAAGATCTTCGGCAATTCGCCGAACCGGGCCGGCCTAGCGCGCGCTGGTCAGCGTCGCGCGCTTGGAACCGCAGGTGAGGGCCGCTTCGATCGTCGCGGCGCCCGGTGCCACGTTCACGCCCGACACGCCGAGCGCCTTCAGCACCGCCGTCAGACGATCCGCCGCCGGGTCGTGCACGCTGAGGCGCTCAAGGGCGCAGCCGCCTGGCGCCGTCGTCGACGGGTGCCGCGTGTTCGGGCTCCAACGGATGAAGAACGGGGCGCTGTCGAGCGGGACACCGGTGAGACCGAACGTCATCCAGTCGAGGCGCTCACCCGCCGGCGTCAAGCGCGCGCCCGGCTGCGGCGGCGACGCCGTAAACCCGGCGTGGTGCAGCGATGCCACCGCGTTGTCGACCTCGATAACGCGCACGGCCCAATCGACGATGGTCAGGCGTGCGAGCCCGCGCATCGTCTCGTCGTCAGCCGACAGCTTTGCGTCTTTCTGCGGCGCGATGATCTCGACGTAGGCTCCGCCGCCGAGCGAGACCAACGCATTCTCGGTGCCGCGCCCGGGGTGTTTGCCGCCGACCCCGGGGGTGACGCCGGTCAGCGCCTGAAACTGCGTGATGCCGTCGTCCAGGCTGTGGATGGCCACGACGAGGTGGTCGATCTGGGGTGCTAGGGGTGCCATAGGGGCTAAGGGTGCTGGTGCCAATAGTGCCAAGGTGCTCATAGTGCCGGGCACCAGCTTGATCACGAAAGGGCTTGGTCGAGGTCCTCGATCAGGTCCTGCGGGTCTTCGAGGCCGACCGACAGGCGGGCCATGCTGCGCGTGACGCCGGCGTCGGCGAGTTGGGCATCGGTATGGCCCCACTGTGAGGTGAGCACCGGCAGGCTGCACAGGCTCTCGACGCCGCCGAGGCTGGCCGCGCGGCGGAAGACCTGCAAGCGGTCGAAGAAGCGTTCGGCGCGGGCCTGGCCGCCGCCGACGTCGACGCAGAGCATGCCGCCGAAGCCGCGCATCTGCTTCCTGGCGAGCGCGTGATCGGGATGCGCTTCGAGACCAGGATAAAAGACCTCGTCGATGCGGCTGCCCTTCTGCGTCTCGAGCCAGCGCGCCACCAGCATGGCATTGGCGTTGTGCCGCTCGACCCGGACGGACAACGTCTTCAACCCGCGGCCGATGGCGTAGGCCGCCTGCGGATCGACGATGCCGCCGAGCATGCGGCGGGCCTTATCGGCGCGCTGCAGCAACGCGACCGGTCCGGCCAGCGCACCCGCGGTGACGTCGCTGTGCCCGTTGAGGTACTTGGTCACGCTGTGCATGACGATGTCGACGCCCAGCGCGAGGGGCTGCTGGTTGATCGGGCTGGCAAAGGTGTTGTCAGCCACCGAGATCACGCCGCGGCGGCGGCAGGCGGCGGCGATCGCCGCAACGTCGACGCAACGGAGCGTCGGGTTGATCGGCGACTCGAACCACATCACCTTGGTACGCGGGCCGATGACGCGATCCGGATCGCGGAGCTCGTCGACAGTCGCAAAACGGACCTCGATGCCGTAGCCAGGAAAGAGATCCGCGAGCAAGTGCAGCGTGCCGCCGTAGATGGCGGCGCTGCAGACGATCTCGTCGCCGCTCTTGAGCAGCGCCAGCAGCAGGGTCGACGTCGCCGCCTGGCCGCTCGCCAGCAGCATCGCGATCTCGGCGCCTTCGAGCGCGGCGATCGTTTCCTCGACGGCGAGGACCGTCGGATTGCCGTAGCGCGAATAGAGAAACTTCTTCGAGCGCCCCTCGTTGTAGGCCGTCACCTCCGCGGCGCTGTCGAACAGGAACGTGGTGGTCTCGTAGATCGGCGTGGTCAGGGGCTCGGCTTGATGATTCGCGCCGTGCGAACCCTGCACCATGGTGGTGGCTGGACGCATCTTCTTATCAATCACGGAAACCCTCACTGCTCCCATCGCCAAGTCACGATTGGACCGAGGCGACGGCGGAGATGCGATCGGCGCCGGCCGCGACGACCGGCTCGATGAACTGGCGATAGGCGTCCTCATAGCCGCGGTCGATCAGCTCGGCGAGTGGGAACAGGCGGTCCGAGCGCTCGTCGTAGACGCCGGCGAAATCGAGGGGCCCGAGCGGGTTGTGCGCCGGGTGGATGGCGTAGACATTGGTCACACCGGTCAGGTGCTGCAACGCGTCGCGGAGGTCGGCCGCCTCGAAGGCGGCGAGCTGCTCGGCGGCGCGGCCGCGCGGATCGACGCGGCTCGACGCCATCTCGTGCGGGCCGGCCGGTGGCGGCGCGCCCGACACGACGATCACCTGCTCGGCTCCCGCGGCCACGGCTTCCTCGAGCAACCGCGCCAGCGATCCCGGCCGGTCGCAAACGCGGTGCACTTCCCCTTTCCACGGCCCTTCCGCGGCGAGCTTGAGCAAGTGCGGATCGGTGGCGACGGGGACGGCGACGCTCGCGGCCAACGCGTCGACGAGGTGTTCGCGGCCCGCACCGCCGAGATCGATGGTCTCGGCGCCGCGGCCGCCGTCGCCGCCCGGGCGGCCGAAGAACCGCTGGCGCTGTCCGTCGGCGAGCAGGGCGAAGACGACGTCCTGGCGCGCGTCGAGATCGTGCGCCACGATCAGCAGTTCGCGGAATCCGGGCTGGCCAAGGTTCTCCCCGAGCAGGTCGGCGTAGCGGCGTCCAATCTCCGAGCGTGGCGGCGGCGGGATGGCCGCGGCACCGCGCACCAGATTCCACAGCTCGCCGATCGTCGACTCGAGGATCGATCGCGGCGAGCAAGGGGCGCCGATCAGTCGCCACAACGAGGCGGCATGCGCGCGCCGCCGTGACGGCGCGCGCCAGGCCGCGGCGACGACGCTCACCACCAGCGCGGCGACGGCCACGAGCAAACAGAAGACGATGAGCCGCGGCACGATTGTCGGAAGGGCGGCGGGAGCGAACAGGGCGTCGAGGGCGCGCGCGTAGGCGGAGGTCGTCGCGCGCGAGGCGGCATCGAGCGTGACCAGCGACAACAGGACGGCGACGACCGCGGCGATCACGCCGAAGGCGAGCAGCACGAGCGGAATGCCGAGCAACGCCGCGGCAGCAACGAGCGCCCAGCCGGCGATGCGCAGCGGCTGACGCCAGCGATAGGCGTGGGCGAGGCTGCCCTGCTTCCACAGCCCAGTCTTGTCCCACAGCCGCTGGCCGCCGTCGACAGCGGCAAACAGCGCACCGATGGCGCCGGCGCCGCGGCCGGCGACCAGATCGATGCGCAGCCCGGCCTCGTGCAGGGCGCGCAGCACGCCGGCGTGATAGGCGCCGGCGGTGCCGGTCCCGGTCAGGATCAACGCCGTACGCAGTCGTGTCGAATAGGGGCGGGAAGTCTCGGAGGGGGTGTCGCTGGTGAGCACTTACTCGTCGTAGATCGTGACCAGTTTGGCGATCTCGAAACGGCGCTCGGCGCCGTTCGGCGTCCGGACGAGGACCTCGTCCCCTGCTTCCTTGTTGAGCAGGGCGCGGCCGATCGGCGACGCGGTAGAGATGAATCCTCCGTCAGCGTTGGCATCTTCCGGCATGACGAGCTGATAGACGATCGTCTGCCCGTTGTCCTCGGTCAGGGTCACCGTCGAGCCGAAGCCGACCTTGTCCTTAGGAATCCGGTCGAGGTTCATGAGCTGGATTTCGGAGACGCGCTTGGTCAGGAGGCTGATGCGCGATTCGACAAGCCGCTGCCGTTCCTTGGCCGCCTGGTATTCGGCGTTCTCGCGGAGATCGCCGAGCTCACGGGCGCGCTTGATCTCGCGCGGCAGCTCGGTCTTCAGCTCCTTGTCGAGCTGCGCGATCTCGTCCTCGAACTTTTTCAGAATCCGCTCTTTCACGGGAGAAATGGTAGCAGAAATCGCATCGGTGGATAATTGATCGTCATGGACCGAATGGAGCGGGTGGCGAGCCGCCAGAACGCCGTCGTGAAGCGCTTTCGCGACCTGGCGCGGGCGTCGCGGTCGGCGGCGCCGGTCGGCCGCGCGACACCGCACGGCGCGGGAGGCCATGCCGGGGAAATTTTGCTCGACGGCGAGCACCTCCTCCAGGAAGCGCTCGCCTGCGACGTGCCGGTCGAGCTGGCGGCATTTTCCGATCGCCAGGTCGCCAACGCACTCTCGCCGCTCGGGCGGCTGGCGAAAGACGTCCGCGCCCACGGGGGACGCGCCATTCTGGTCAGCGACTCGGTGCTGGCCGCGATCAGTCCCGTGCAACAGCCGTCGGGCGTTGTCGCCATCGCGCGCGCGCGTGCGACCGACGTGGGCGTCGTCTTCGCGGCATCGCTTGACGATGGTCCACACCTGCCGCTGGTGGTCGTGCTGGCCGGGCTGCAGGATCCGGGGAACGTCGGCGCCATCGTGCGCGCGGCCGCGGCATTCGGCGCGGCCGGTGTCGTCGCCATCGAAGGCACCGCGAATCCGTTCAGCTGGAAAGCGTTGCGCGGCGCGATGGGCGGAACTTTTCGCGTGCCGGTCGCGGCGCGCGGGACGGCGCCGGACGTGATCGCCGCGGCGCGCCAGGACGGGGTCCGCATCGTGGCCGCGGTCCCGCGAGGCGGAACACCGCTGCCGCGCCTCGATTTCCGCCAACCGACGGCGATCGTCCTCGGGGGCGAAGGAGGCGGCGTGTCGAGCGAGATCATGGCGGAGACGAAGGAATCGGTGACGATCCCGATGCGCGCGCCGGTCGAGTCACTCAACGTCGCCGTCGCGGCGGCGCTGATCCTTTACGAAGCCTCACGCCAGCACGAGCACTGATGGACCTCTTTTCCGACGACGAAGCGCCGCCGCCCTCGAGCGCGCCCCCCAACGATCCCTCGGCGCCGCTCGCCGAGCGGATGCGTCCGCGCACGCTCGACGACATCGTCGGCCAGGACCACATGCTCGCGCCGGGACGGCCGCTGCGCGACGCAATCGAGCACGACCGCCTGCGGTCGATCATCTTGTGGGGCCCGCCCGGCACCGGCAAGACGACGCTGGCGCGCGTCATCGCCCACGCCACGCGCGCTCACTTCATCGCATTCAGCGCGGTCCTGTCGGGCATCAAGGAAATCCGCGAGGTAATGGCGGAAGCGGAAACTGCACGCCGCCGTTCCGGACGGCGCACCATCCTGTTCATTGACGAGATTCACCGCTTCAACAAGGCGCAGCAGGACGCCTTCCTGCCCCGCGTCGAGTCCGGCGACATCGTTCTGATCGGCGCGACGACGGAAAATCCATCGTTCGAGGTGAACTCGGCGCTGCTCTCACGCTCAAAGGTGCACGTCCTCAAGCCGCTGACCATCGAGTCGATGGTCACGATCCTGCGGCGGGCGCTGGCCGACAGCGAGCGCGGGCTCGGCGCGGATCAGGTGGCAGCGAGCGCGGACGCACTCGCCGGCATCGCGCGCTACGCCAGTGGCGACGCGCGAACAGCGCTCAACATGCTCGAGATGGCAGCCGCGGTCGCCCATGGTGGGGAAATCGACCTGGCGCTGGTGTCCGACCTCGCACAGAACCGGGCGCTCCTCTATGACAAGAGCGGCGAGGAGCACTACAACCTGATCTCGGCGCTGCACAAGTCGATGCGCAACAGCGATCCCGACGCGTCGGTCTACTGGCTGGCGCGGATGATCGAGTCCGGCGAGGATGCGCTCTACATCGCGCGCCGCGTTGTCCGCTTCGCATCCGAGGACATCGGCAACGCCGATCCACAGGCGCTGGGGATCGCGATCGCGGCGAAGGAGGCGGTGCACTTCATGGGCATGCCGGAAGGCAACACCGCGCTGGCCCAGGCGGTCATTTACCTGGCGACGGCGCCGAAGAGCAACGCCGTCTACGCCGCCTACAGCGCGGCCGCCGATGCCGCGAAAACCGACCTCGCCGAGCCGGTGCCGCTGCACCTGCGCAACGCGCCAACCACGTTGATGAAATCGCTCGATTACGGCAAGGACTACAAGTACGCCCACAACGAGGCGGACGCGATCGCCGCCGACATGGAGTGCCTGCCGCCGGCGCACCGGGAGCGCACGTTCTACGCGCCGAGCGA
Organism: uncultured Acidobacteriota bacterium; assembly: GCA_963836665.1. Classification (GTDB taxonomy): domain Bacteria; phylum Acidobacteriota; class Vicinamibacteria; order Vicinamibacterales; family 2-12-FULL-66-21; genus JAICSD01. The sequence goes on from CAWIKL010000001.1 coordinate 1,218,681, forward strand.
GCGCGGCTTCGAGGCCGAGGTCAGGCGACGAATGGCGGAGTGGCGAAAAAGAAGATCAACATGATCCGAGGGGCCTTGCCCCTCGGACTCCCCTGCACGCTCTCTCGCTACTGCTCGCTCGCGCCGCAACGAGCGCATCGGCCGTTCATGAGATCAATTCAGGGCCGGGACCTTCCGGAACATCTCCGAGCGCAGCGGCAGGATGAACGAGAAGCGGTAATCTCCCTGCATGCGGCCGATCGGAATGCCGACGAGGTCGCCGTCGCTATTGAGGACGCCGCCGCCTGAGACGCCGGGGTGCCCATCGGTCAGGCAGGTGACCAGGTTGTTCGACGTTTTCTGCCCGACGTAGCCGGTAGCGAGGATGATGCCCTTGGAGTAGTCGTTGCCCATGCGCACGATTGAGTCGGCGAAGTCGAAGCCGTAGTGCATGTTGACGTCGAGCGCGGGAAGATCGACGTGTTCCTTGACCTTGAGGATGGCCCAGTCGCCGGGGTCGACCTCGACCTGCGCGTCGCCGGTGTCGACGATCTTCACCGGGATCTGCTTGCCGTCGTAGACGATCTTCACCGCGGTGATGCGGCGGGCGCTGGCGTTGTCGCCGAGGGCTATCACGGCATGCTTGACGGTGATGAAGTAGCCGTTGCCGATGTAGCCGGCGGTGCCATAGTTGCTGGCGCCGGTCACGTCGTAGGAGTAAAGCTCGACGAAGCTCTGGCGCCGCTCACGCATCAGGCTGACCGGCATCAGCCCCATCTCGCTCTTGAGCTGCTGCTTAATATCCGCAACGAGAGCGGCGCGGCTGTGGTCGTCCATCGCGCCGACGACAGCGGTCTCGGTGGAACGTCCGGCGGTGCCGGAGATCTTCACGCGCCCGCTCGCGCCTGAGCGCGCCGATCTCAGCGCGCAGGGCGGCGATTTGATCGCTCTCGCCCGCCGCGGCGGTGCGGGCGGCGAGAAAACTCCCGAGGCTAAAAAAAAGAATGGCGGAAAACGTGAAGAGCAAGGCCGGGACGATGCTTCGTGGCATACACGTACTCCAAGTTCGGCAGCTGCGACGCGCAGCGTTGCGCACCGGACAGACGCGTCCGGTCGCCTTTATCGCTTGGAACAGCTAGGGATGTCTGCAGAGTAAACCTGTAATCCCGTCGCGTCAAGGGCTTAGCACGTATTGCTGAGCTCGCTGCCTAAATGCGCTGGAAATTCTTCTCGATCTCGCGTCTGGTCAGGCGCAGCACGACCGGGCGGCCGTGCGGGCAGACGCTCGAGTAGGCCGTACGGCGGAGTTCTTCGAGGATGTAGCGCATCTTCTCCAGCGTCAGCGGATAGTTCGCCTTCACCGCCGCATGGCACGCCATTGTCGCGGCGACGCGGCGCAGCGCCTCCTCGGCGCGTGTGCCCGACGCGAGTCCCTCCAGGTCGTCGGCCAACGCGCGGATCGTCGCCTCGCATTCACCCGGATCGAGCATCGCCGGGACGGCCGTGAGACGGACGCTCTCGCCGCCGAACTCCTCCACTTCCATGCCGAACTTCTCGAGCGTCGCGGCGTGCTGCGTCAACGCGTCGCGCTGGGACGCCGAGAGGTCGAGCAGGATGGGCGTCAACAGGCGCTGGCTCTCGAGACGACCGGCCGTCAACCTTTCTGTCACCTGTTCGAACAGCACACGCTCGTGGGCCACGTGCTGATCGACGATAGCGACGCCTTCGTCGTCGACGGCGATGATGAAGGTGTCGCGGAACTGACCCAAGGGGATCATCGGCCGTAGGTTGAACCCTGGGTTGAATCCCTGATCGGTGATCGCTGATCCTGGATCCCTGGTCCCGAATCCCGGATCCCTGGTCCCGAATCCCGGATCGCGGGTCCCGGATCCAGGATCCGAACTCCAACGGTTTCCGACGATGGCGCCGGAGAGCACGCCGGGAATGACTTGGGCGGTCGGGATTCCGGGTGGCGCCGTCCCTTCTTCAAGACGGAACTTGAAGTCCGGCGTGTGTGTGGCGCCCAGTGCGTCGCCGAGCGCGCGGCGCAGGACTTCGTGCACCAGCGATTGCTCGAGAAAACGTACCTCGGCCTTGGTCGGATGCACGTTGACGTCAACGCGATCGGCCGCGATGGTCAGGAACAGGTGGACCTCGGGGCTGCGCTCCTTGATCGTCGCGACGCTGTACGCCTCGATGATCGCGTGGGCGATCGTCCGGTCCTTGACGATCCGCCGGTTGACGAAGACGTTCTGGGCGCCGCGCGTCGGGCCCTGGTCGCCAAGGACGGCAACGTAGCCCTCGATCTTCAGTCCGCCGGCCTCTTTACGCACCTCGACGAGGTCGTCGCGGTCGCCAAACAGCTGGAAGAAACGGGCGCCGAGCGTTGCCACCGGCGGACATTGCAGCAGGTTGCGGCCGTTCGAGGTCAGCGAGAAGCCGACCTCGGGATAGCCGAGGGCGAGCTGCGTCGCCAGGCGCGAGATCTGGGTCGTCTCGGCGACATCCGACTTGAGGAACTTACGGCGCGCCGGCAGGTTGTAAAAAAGATCGGCGACCTCGATGATCGTTCCCTCGGGAGCGCCAGTCTCGCGCACCGAGGCGATCACGCCGGCGTTGACCTTGATCTCGGTGCCGCTCTGTTCGCCTCGAGCGCGGGTCCTGAGCGTGAAGTGCGACACCGACGCAATGCTGGGCAGCGCCTCACCGCGAAAGCCGAGCGTGTGGATCGCCCCGAGATCTTCGGCACGTCTAATCTTGCTCGTGGCGTGCCGCTCGACTGCCAAGCGCGCATCCTCGGCATCCATTCCGTCGCCGTCATCTTCGATGCGGATCAGGCGCTTGCCTCCCATGTCCACCGCGATGGCGATGCGGGTGGCGCCGGCGTCGATGGCGTTCTCGACCAACTCCTTGACGACGGAGGCCGGCCGCTCGACCACTTCGCCGGCGGCGATTTGATTGGCGAGATCCGGGGCGAGCCTGTGGATCCTTCCCACGTTGGTGTTCCCTCCTAAATCCAGCCGCGCCGGCGGAAGTAGACGAGCATCACGGCGACGATGCTGGCCATCAGCCCCATCAGGACCCAGAACATGGTGATCCCGCTGAGGCCGAAATGCGGCAGGTCGACGTTCATGCCGTAGAGCCCGGTAATGAACGTGAGCGGCATGAACATGGTCGCGATGATCGTCAGGATCTTCATGATCGTGTTCAGCTGGTTCGAGACGATCGCCAAATTAGCGTCGAGCAGGCTGGTAATCCGATCCTGAAAGACCATCGACTCGTCGGCGAGGCGGACCAGGTGATCGTAGACGTCGCGGAAGCGATACGACATCTGTTCGTCGATTATCGGAAATTCGCGGCGCGCGAGGCGGCCGACGACGTCGCGCTGCGGCTGTACGACCCGTCGCAGCGAGGCGACGTCGCGCTTGAAGTCGAGGATGTCCTTGGCGAGATTGGCCGCGCCGCTGTCGAAGACGCGCTCCTCGAGCGCGTCGAGGCGTTCGTTGAGCTCCTCGATCTCGGGGCGGTAATTGTCGACCATCGAGTCGACAATGCGGTGCATGAGCGCGGCCGCGCCTTCGCCGAGCGCCATCGAGTTGCGTTCGCAGACCTTGGCGATCTGCTCGATCGAGCGCGAATCGCCCGAGTGGATGGTGACGAGATAGTGCGGGGCGAGGAAGAAATCGACGTCGTGCGTCTTGAAGCAGTGCTCGGGGGCCTGGAAATCGATGCCGATGGAGGATGACATACAGGTAGTCACCGTAGGACTCGACCTTGGGGTATTCCAGCTCGCTCAGGGCGTCTTCCACCGCCAGTTCGTGGAAGTGGAAGACGTCCTTGAGGATGTGCGTCCCTTCGTCGGGCGACGGATTGAGCATGTCGACCCAGAGCAGCACGCCGCTGCCGGGCGCGAGCCAGGCCGGATCGACGTGATCCGCCTGGCTCGTGGTCCCGTTGGCGTGCAGGTAGACCCGGATCACACCGGTCTAACCTTTGGACAAGGTCGCCTGCGCCGCGGCCAGACGCGCGACGGGCACGCGATAGGGCGAGCAGCTGACGTAGTCGAGGCCGACTTTTTCGAAGAACTGGATCGACGCCGGGTCGCCGCCGTGCTCGCCGCAGATCCCGAGCTTCAGATCCTTGCGCGTGGCGCGTCCCTTGGTGACCGCGATCTCGACGAGCTGGCCGACGCCGGTGACATCGATGGTGGCGAACGGGTTCTTCTTGACGATCTCGAGCTCCTGGTAGTGCGGCAGGAACGAGCCCGAATCGTCACGCGACATACCGAGGCCGGTCTGGGTCAAGTCGTTGGTGCCAAAACTGAAGAACTCGGCCGACTGCGCGATCTCGTCGGCGGTCAGGGCGCCGCGCGGGATCTCGATCATGGTGCCGACCATGTAATTCAGCTTGACCTTCTTCTCCGCCTGGACTTCCCTTGCGGCCTGGTGCACGACGTCGATCTGGAGGTCGAGCTCCTTCTTGAAGCCGACGAGCGGGATCATGATCTCGGGCCGGACCTTGATCCCTTCCTTCTGGACGATCGCCGCGGCCTCGAACACCGCGCGCGCCTGCATCGCCGAGATCTCGGGGTAGCCGATGCCGAGACGGCAGCCGCGGAAGCCGAGCATCGGGTTGAACTCGTGGAGCTGCTCGACGCGCTGATGGATGCGCGCCGCCGGCACGCCGATCTTCTTGGCCAGCTCCGCCTGCTGCTCCTTGCGTGTGCGGCAGGAACTCGTGCAGCGGCGGATCCAGGAAGCGGATCGTCGCCGGGTAGCCTTTGAGCGCGCGGAAGATGCCGGCGAAGTCGTCGCGCTGGTACGGCAGCAGCTTGGCGAGTGCCGCCTTGCGCGCTTCGAGCGTCTCGGCGAGGATCATCTCGCGCATCGCGTCGATGCGGTCGCCCTCGAAGAACATGTGCTCGGTGCGGCGTGAGCCCGATGCCAACGGCGCCGAACGCGATCGCGTTGGCCGTCTGCTCGGGCGTGTCGGCGTTGGTGCGCACGACCATGCGCGAGGCGTCCGAGCACCACTTCATCAGCTGCTGGAAGTGCTTGAACTTCTCGGTCTTCTTCGCCGCCGCGTCGCCATCGATCAGGCCGGCGACGATCTCCGACGGCGCCGTCTTGACCTGGCCGGCGTAGACCTTGCCGGCAGTGCCGTCGATCGACATCCAGTCGCCTTCCTTGTAGGTCTTGCCGTCGACCTTGACCGTGCGCGCCTGGTAGTCGACTTCGAGCGCCGCCGCGCCGCAGACGCAGACCTTGCCCATCTGCCGGGCGACGAGCGCGGCGTGCGACGAGACGCCGCCGCGAGCGGTCAGGATGCCTTCAGCGGCGATCATGCCGCGGAGATCCTCGGGCGACGTCTCGACGCGGACGAGCAGCACCTTCTGCCCCTTGTCCGCCGCAGCCACGGCGCGATCGGCGTTCAGGTAGATCTGGCCTGACGCCGCGCCCGGGCCGGCGGGAAGGCCGGTGGCAATCGCCCTGGCCTTGGCCACGTCCGAAGTGTCGAACACCGGAGCGAGCAGCTGCTCGAGCTGGTCGGCGGGATTGCGCATCACGGCCGTCTTCCAGTCGATCAGCTTCTCCTGGTACATGTCCATCGAGAACTTCAGCGCCGCCATCGCGGTGCGCTTGCCGTTTCTCGTCTGCAGCATGTAGACCGTGCCGTCTTCGATGGTGAACTCGAAGTCCTGGACGTCCTTGAAATGCTTCTCGAGCGTCTGACGGATGCGCTCGAGCTCCTGGTAGGCCTTGGGCATCTGCTTTTTCAGCTCGGCGACCGGTTCCGGCGTGCGCACGCCGGCGACGACGTCCTCTCCCTGCGCGTTGATGAGGAACTCGCCGTAGAACTCCTTGGCCCCGTTGGCCGGATTGCGCGTGAAGGCGACGCCCGAGCCCGACTCATCGCCGGTGTTGCCGTAGACCATCGCCTGCACGTTGACCGCGGTGCCCCACTCGGTCGGGATGTTGTACTTGCGCCGGTAGACCATGGCGCGATCGTTCATCCACGATCCGAAGACGGCCCCGACCGCACCGAGCAGCTGATCCCAGGGGGAGTCCGGGAAATTCTTGCCGGCGCGCTCCTTGACGAGCGCCTTGAAGCGGACGACCAGCTCCTTGAGGTCCTCGACCGACAGCTTGGTGTCCTCCACGTCCTGGTGATGGCGCTCGTGCTTGAGCGCGTGAATCAGCACCTCGAACGGCTCGTGATCTTCGTCGGGGCGCTTCTGCACGCCGAGCACGACGTCGCCGTACATCTGCACGAAGCGCCGGTAGCAATCCCAGGCGAAGCGCGGATTGCTGGTCTTCACCGCCAGCGCCTCGACCGTCTTGTCGTTGAGGCCGAGGTTCAGGATCGTGTCCATCATGCCGGGCATCGAATCGCGGGCGCCCGAGCGGACCGAGACGAGCAGCGGATTCTTCAGGTCACCGAACTTCTTGCCGGTCTGCTGCTCGATCGAGGCGATGCCGGCCTCCATCTGGGCGCGGAGTGCCGATGGATACGATCCGCTTGTTGGCGTAGTAGTAGGTGCAGACCTCGGTGGTGATGGTGAACCCGGGAGGCACCGGAAGCCCGATACGGCACATCTCGGCGAGGTTCGCGCCCTTGCCGCCGAGCAGCGGCTTCATCCCGCCATTGCCGTCGGTCTTCGTGCCGAAAAGATAGACGTACTTGCCGCCTTTCGCCGGCGCGCTTCCGGCTTTCGGCTTCCGGATCTGAGCTGTCGACGACTTCCGCGCGAGTTTCTTAGCCATCGTTTGCTGACTCCTGTTTCGATATTCGATGGGCGATGGGCGATGGGCGATGGCCTTCAGGCCTGCTTTTCAGCCACGAGTTCAGAGACGTCCGCCAGCTGCAGGATCAACGTTTCCAGCCGCTTCATCAGGGCGAGCCGCGCTGCGCGCAGCGTCGGATCGTCGACCATGACAAACACGTCCGTGAAGAACTTGTCGACGGCCGGACCGAACCTGGCCGCTTCCGCGAAGCCCTTGCGGTACTCGCCGCCGGCCACCGCCGCCTCGATCGCCTGCTCGCGCTGCTCGAGCTCATGGCGGAGCGCCAGCTCCGCCGGTTCCTTGAGCGGCGACAGATCGGCGCCGGCGCCGGGCGGCAGCTCCTTGGCGATATTGCGTATGCGCTTGAATGCGGTCGCCAGCTGGGTGAACGCCGCCGACGAGGTGAACTCGGGCAGCACCTCGAGCTTGCGTCGGGCAGTGAGCGGACTGATCGCCGCGACGTCACCATGGGTGACGGCGCGGACGTTTCGTGCGTCGAAGCCACGCTGTTCGAGCAGATACCGCAAGCGCTCGAGCAGGAACGCGGCCAGGGCCTCGCCGCCATTCGCTTTGAAGTCGACGACTTGCGCCAGAGTTACCGCCCGATCGAGGCCGGTCAGCTCTGGCAGGTCGACGAGCACCTTCAATAACCCGTGCGCCTGGCGGCGCAACGCGAACGGATCCCGCGAGCCGGTCGGTTTCTCGCCCGCGGTGAAGAGCGAGAGCAGCGTGTCGGCCTTGTCGGCGATCGAGACCGCCGCCCAGGTCACCGCCGCTGCGCCGAGTTGCGCGCGGGTCGGCGGCGCATCCGCCTCGACGCTCTGCGGCAGGTAGTGATAGTAGATTGCCTTCCACACCGGCTCGGGCAGCCCCTCGGCACGAGCGTAAACGCCACCCATGACGCCCTGCAGTTCCGGGAACTCGAACACCATGTCGGTGACCAGGTCTGCCTTGGCCAACCGCGCCGCTGTCGCAGCGTAGTCCGCCTGATCGGTGGCGCCGAAGACACCGGCGGCAATCGTGCGGGCCAGTTCACCGATCCGCTCGGCCTTGTCGCGATAGCTGCTGGCGGCCAGCTTCTTATGGAACGTCAGGCTATGCAGACGTTCGAGCCGATCTGCCAGCGGCGTCTTGCGATCCGACTCCCAGAAGAACCGCGCGTCGCGGAGACGAGCCGTCACCACGCGCTCCGCGTTCTTCGCGATCACTCGCTCATCGGACGGCTGCGTGTTGACGATGGCGAGGAACGCTTCCTTGAGTGCCCCCTTCTCGTCCACGACCGGGAAGTAGTGCTGATGATGGACGAGCGTCGTCGTCAGTACCTCATGCGGCAGTTCGAGAAAATTGCGCTCGTAGAAGCCGGCCACCACGCCAGGGTATTCGACGAGGTCGGCGACCTCGTCGACAAGAGCGGCGTGATCGCGGAGCTGGACGCGGCCGCCGAGCTTGCGCGCCTTCGACTCGAGCTCGCGCGCGATGCGATCGCGCCGCTCGGCATGGTCGAGGATGACAAAGTGCTCGGGTAACTTGGCCTTGTACTCGTCGAAGGAGCGCACCTTGACCGAACGGCCGGCGCGGCCTGAGGTGGCGAGAAAACGGTGGCCGTAGGTGACGGCGCCCGACGTGACTTCCTGCGCCTGCGAGCTGAGCACGTTGGGCAGGCGGCCGATGGTGAACGGTACGACGCGTCCGCCGTAGAGATAGAGCAGCCAGCGGATCGGGCGGCCGAATACCAGTTCGCCCTTGCCATCCTCGAGCAAGGCGTCCCAGTGCATCTGCTTCGGGAACGCCAGATCGCGGAGGACGTGGCCGAGCAGCTCCGGCAGCGCGTCGACGGTGCTCTTGCCGCGGACGTGGCGGCGCGCGACGATGTACTCTCCCTTGTCGGTCTTGACGCGCTCGAGTGATTCGACGGCGACGCCCTGCTTCTTGGCGAAGCCGAGGGCCGCCGGCGTCGGCGCACCGGCGGCGTTGAAAGCGGCGCCGACCGGCGGACCGCTGATGGTCTCGTCGAGATCCTCCTGGCGCTCGGGCATCCTTCCGACGCAGGCGGTCAGGCGGCGCGGCGTGGCGAAGCTCTCGACCGGCACGTCGGGGACGAGGCGCATGTCCTTGAGACGGTGCGCGAGCTTCTCCGAGAGCTGCTTGGTCAGGCCTGGCAGCCATGCAGCTGGGAGTTCCTCGACGCCGATCTCGAGCAAGAGTTCACGATCCATGACGTTCGGGCAGGCTGGAGCCCTGCCCTACTTCTCCTCTCCGACGCCGGCCCATGCCTTGGCGATGGCGACGGCCATCTGCCGCACGCGCAGGATGTAGGCCATGCGCTCGGTCACGCCGACGCCGCCGGCGGCGTCGAGCAGATTGAACATGTGCGAACACTTCAGGCAGTAGTCGAGCGCCGGCAGCACGAGCCCAGATCGCAGCAGCGTCTGCGACAGCAGGTAATACTTCTCGAAGAGATCGCGGTGCAGCGCGATGAACTCCGCCTTCGGCATGTCGACCTGGCCGAAGGCATACTTCGACTGCTCGACCTCGTCGCGGTGCCGCACCTCGCGATAGGTCACGCCGGCCCCCCATTCGAGATCGAAGACGTTATCAACGTCCTGTAACGCCATCGCGAAGCGTTCGAGCCCGTAGGTCAGCTCGACCGAAATCGGCTGCAGGTCGATGCCGCCCGCCTGCTGGAAATAGGTGAACTGGGTGATTTCCTGGCCGTCGAACAGCACCTGCCAACCGATACCCCACGCGCCCAGTGTCGGGGACTCCCAGTTGTCTTCCTCGAAGCGCACGTCGTGGGCGCGCAGGTCGATGCCGCAGGCCTCGAGGCTCTGCAGATAGAGCTGCTGGACTTCGTCGGGTGCCGGCTTGAGGATCACCTGGAACTGCTGATGCTTGAACAAGCGATTCGGGTTCTCGCCGAAGCGTCCGTCCGCCGGCCGCCGGGAGGGCTGCACGTAGGCCACGTTCCACGGCGCGGGTCCCAGGACCCGCAGGAACGTCTCCGGGTGCATCGTCCCGGCTCCCATCTCGATATCGAGCGGTTGCTGCAACAGGCAGCCACGCGTCGCCCAGAATTCCGAAAGTTTGAAGATAAGCTGCTGTAACGTCACGCGATCCGTTGATCTTATAACGTCAGCGGATCTGACGCAGTACCCGCGCCGATTTCAGTTCCTTTTCCAGGTGCAGGTGCAGGAGACGCCGGTGCGCGGTCTCGAGCTCCCGCGCGGCGGTGGCGTCGAGGGGAGTGCCGATGAGTGCGTCGGGGGCGGAGGTCGCGGACATCCTCAGAAAGTGCATGGCTGGCAGCGACAGCGGGGTGCCGCCGGGCGGCGCGCAGCGGGAACAGACGTATTGGTCCTCGCGTGCGGGCATCACCGCTCCCCCGTCGAAGGGACCGCCGCAGGCCGGGCAGGACGACAGCTGCGGATAGACCCCCTGTAATCGCAGCAGCCAGAACTCGAAGTAGCGTGCCAGCGCCTCGGTAGGAACGCCGTCGGCGATCGCGTCGATGACCGACGATCCCAACCGGTAGAGCCGCTCGTCGGCGTGCCCCTCGGGTGCCCACTCGTCGATGAGCTCGGCGAAGTATTCGGCGTGGCCGAGCGCGAAGGCGTCGTCGGTGCCATGCGCGACGACCGACAGGGCGCTCCGTTGTGTCTCCACATAGTTTATCCGGACCAGATCGCGCAGCTCGCGCTCGTAATAGGCGACCCCGGCCCGGGTCAGCGGCTCGAGCGTCCCGGTAAAGCGTGACCGTGCCCGCCGCGCGCCCTTGGCGACGCCACGCTTCTTCCCGCGATCCTTGGTGAGAAAGACCACGATCCGATCGGCCTCGGCCAGCTTGTAGGTGCGGAGAATCAGCGCGTCAGAGGTATAGACGGGCATCGGGGAGAAGAACCATTGTAGTGATCAAGAAGGTCCGGAGAGCAAGACGGTTCCGTCGTGGTGCCACTGGTTCCAGTAGCTCGTTCTGACCCGTAGCCGCGCCTTGATTCCAGGCGGATGCGGCTGCTCGATCGGTATTTCGAACGTCAGGGCGTCGTCGGTCTTCTCGACGACGGGGGCCTTCTGGGGGTGCCGATTGGGCTGACTGGCCAACCAGTACTCGAGAGTCCAGTCTGCAGTTGCCACAGCGGGCTGCGTGACCTCGAGCATCACCGTGTCGCGAAACAGATAGGCGCCTTCGAAGTGGTCCTTCAAGAACAGCAGGCCGTCGACCTCGTATCCTGGCACGCGCACGCACAGGTCGATGGCAAAGGCCAAGCTCGTCCCGGTTTGACTCTGTGACATGTCGAGGAAGACGTTGAACAGCACCGGGCTCGCGGCAGCGTTCGGCGTGCGCGGACTGCCCGGCCCTGCGCTCTCCTGAAACAGCTCGTCGAACTGCCGAAAGATCGCGCTGTTCTCGCTCACTGTGCGGCGATGCAGTTGCCACGGTTTCCCACGCACACTGACCACAACCTCGAACATGTACGACGCTTTTACCTTCCGCTTCTTGTCAAGTTGTTCCTGTACGGCCGGAGGCAACGTCACCTGGTCGATCTCCAGCGTTCCATCCACCCTGACGTCCCCGAACAGGAACCGGGTCAGGTTCTGATAGCCCTCCTCGCTGTTGACGATGCCGAAGAAACCGGAATGACTGCGATGCACGAACGCGTGCGGCGAGGGCGTGAAGCCGTCGCCGCTCTTCTTGCGCGCGCGCGTCGTTGAATTGCGAATCCTCACTAGCCCGTCGCTGGCGTCACCGACGGCTATGCTGGAGAGCCCGGCGGCCGCCTTGTAATCGCCAGGATCGGTCCCGACCAGGTTGAACACGCGATTGCAGTCGAAATTGGTTATCAGATCGACGTGGTCGCCGTCGCGATCTTCTGGTGAGAGGTCAAGCAGCCGAGCAATCTCATCGCGATTGAATGTCTTGAGTCCATAGAGTGAGGCCCAGCTCGGAACATTGCCGAGCAGCCCGATGTCAATTCCGTCGTGCGGCGTTGCATATGTGAACAGCTTGTCGACCAAAGCCGGCGCACCGGCCGAGCCGTATTTCGGGTTCTGCAAGAACGCGCGGCAGACCAGTCCACCCATCGAGTGCGCTATCAGGTAGACGCGAAACTTGTCGTAGGGCAACTTCCCCGCCTCGCGCTCGAGGGGGGTGATCTCGGTTTTTGCGCCGTCGGGATAAATGCGCTCTTGCAGCTTGAGGATCAGGTCGCTCAAACCGCCCGCGAAACGGTCCATGTCTGGAGGGACGCTGCCAGAATCTGCAGACGAAGGCTCGTAGTAGCGGTAAATGACTATGGAGCGATACGGCACCGGAGGCACGGTGCCATCGACCGTCGTTGGCGCCGTCAGGTCAGAAACACGATCGTAGCCCTCTTCGAACACGTCCTCATATTTGAAGCTCTTCAGAAGACGAACGATCGGTGATTCGAAGAAGTACTTCTTCACCGATCCGTCCCACAGCTGGCGAACCTTCGACGAACCGATGTTGAACCCCATATACGGGTCGGCGACCGTGTCTTCGATTTCGCTCTGCGTCATCGCGTAGCCACGGACGTAGATCAGGGGATGAATGGCCAGTTTGTTCATCGTAAAGTTCTCACGCTCTGTGAACGGTCCGTAGGTAGAGGGCGGCGAGCCCCAGGAACGATGCGAAGCCGGCCACGTCGGTGAATGTGGTGATGAAGACGGTCGAGGCGAGGGCGGGGTCGATCTTCAGCGCCTTGAGTCCGAGTGGAATCAGCGTCCCGGCCGCGCCGGCGACGAAGAGGTCGATGATCATCGCCAGGAATAGCAGCAGCCCGATCACCCACGCGCCGCCGAACATCCAGATGACCAGCCCGGCGACGAGCCCGGTGGCGATCCCATTACCGATGCCGACAAGAATCTCCTTGACCAGCGCCTTGCGCGCGTTTTGCCAGGTCAGCTCGCCGAGCGCCAGGCCGCGCACCGTGACCGTCAGGGTCTGGGTCGCGGCGTTGCCTCCCATGCCCGGGACGATCGGCATGAACTTGACCAAAGCGCCCCACGCCAGGGTGGTCTTGTCGAAGAGCGCGATGACGCCGGTCGCGATGAACGCGGTCGCCAGGTTGATCAGCAGCCAGGGAAACCGCTTGCGCAGCGACTCGGTCATCGGCGTGAAGACGCGTTCGTCGGTCGACACGCCGGCGAGCCGATAAATGTCCTCCGTCGCCTCGTCCTTGATGACGTCGATCACGTCGTCGACGGTAATGATGCCGACGAGCTTGTTCTCTTCATCGACGACGGGGATGGCGAGCAGGTTGTACAGACGCGACCTGACGGGCCACTTCTTCCTGGTCGGTGTCGGTGCGGACGCTGATGAGATCGGTCGTCATGATCCGCTTGAGCGGCGTCGATGGCGGCACCAGCAGCAGGCGGCGCAGTGAAATGACGCCGACCAAGTGGCGGCGGACGTCGACGACATACAGATAGAAGACCATCTCGACGTCGCGCGAGCCCTGCAGCGTGGTGATCGCCTCCCCGGCAGTCATGTCCTCCGAAAGCGCGAAGACCTTCGGGTTCATGATGCGGCCGGCGGTCTGCTCTTCGTACTCGAGCAGCTCGCCGACCTCGTCGCCCGGCCGCCGCTCGATCAGTTCGAGGACGGCGGCCGACAGCGGATCTGGCAGGTAGTCGATGATCGCCGCGGCGTCGTCGGACGGCAACTCGAGGAGGAGGCGGGCGATGTCTTCGGCAGAACGGTCAGCGAGGAGTGCCGCGCCACCCTCGGGCCCGAGCTCGGAGAGCGCCTCCATCGCCAGTTTGCTGTTGCGATCGACGAGCAGCGAGAAGGCGTTGACGCGGTCCTTCTCGCCCAGATCGGAGAAGACCTGGGCGAGATCGGCGGGGTGCTGTTTCTGGAGAAGGTTAACGAGGTTCGCCGTCGCGCCGAGGCGCATCAGCCTGCGGACCGAATCGAGGACGACGTCAATCTTCCGCTGGGCCATGCGATCCGCTCAATCTACCACGTAGATTGAGCGGAGGATTACTTACCTTCACTTGCGCTGCGCCGTTTCCATCCTTCTGATTCCGGTGTCCTTCACCGTGTAGTCGGGCGGGACGATGAAGAGCGAGTGGTCGGGCTCGGCGCGGACGATGTTGGTGAGGCGGTAACCCGAGTCACCGGTGCGCGGATCGGAGTGGCGCGTGAGGACGAGCACGTTGAGCTCCGGCGAGCGCCACTCTTCGGAGCTGATGGTCAGGGGCTGCTCGTTGCCGACTTTGCCGGCCGGGATCGTCGTCGTCGTCTTGCGGCCGTCGACGTTGACCCCTTCGATCACCTTGTGCTCGATCGGGCCAGGCTCGGGCGCGTAGGCTATCGCGACGTTGCCGCCGCGGGTGCGGACCACGACCTCGCCCGAGGCGGGCGCCGTCCAGCCGGCGCCGCCTTCGCGCTGCCGCGCCTCTGCCTCCTTCTTCGCCGCCAGCAGCTGGTCCTGCTCGACCTTCTGCTTTTCCTCCATCGCCTGCATCTTCTGCATGATGCCGGCGGCGGCGCCGCTCGGCGTCCGCCACGCGGTCTTGGTCTCGGGATCGATGGCGTAGGAGAAGCCGGCGACCGGATCGACGATGGTGATCGAGACGCGGCCATTGGGCCCGTCTTCCTCCCGACGCGTGCGTCCGTCGCCGTCGCGATAGACGCGGCCGGTGGTCTTTCTGACGATGCGGTTGCCGTCGGCGAGGGTCTGCTGACTGTCGACGACCGTCTCGGCCGAGAAGGGCGCCCCCTTCATGGGCACCTCGAGGGGCACGCGCGCGAGCGTTTCCATCTTCATCTTCGCAGCCGCTTCGTCCTGAGCGAAGGCGCTGCCGGTGGCAACAAGAACCGTTAGGGCTGTGACTGCTGCAATACGCATGGATGATCTCCTGCTCAAGGCAATACCAACCGGACGGCCCGCGGCAGACCGTCCTGGGCGACGATGAAATCGGCGGTCACCGCACGCGCCTGCCCGGGCGGCGGCGTGACGCCGAGCGACGGCAGCATGGACACGGGCACATCCATGCGTACCAAGGTTCCACTCTCCATCCGGGGCAGCTCCGCCGCCCCGGGCACGATCACGAAGTCGGGCGGCGGCACCGGCGGAACGTCCGCGCGCGGTGACAACGACCTCTGCGACGATCGGGCAGCGCCGGCTGAAAGAGACGGCGTGCCGCGACGGCCGGCTATCGCCGCCGGCAGGGCCAGCGCCAGCAGGAGCGCCGCCGCGGCGGCAAACGCCGCGAGATACCAGGGGTCGCGGCGCCGCGGTGCCGTGTGCGCGGCATCGAAGGCCTGCAGCAGCAGGGTCTCCCGTGCCGGGTCGAGCGGCGGGACAACCGCGGCCTGTTTCAGCGCGCGAAGCGCGTCCGCGACAGGCTGTTCGAACGACGTGTCGTCTCGGTCCATGTGCCTTTCCTGAGTGCCGCGGCGAGCAACGCGCGACCGCGATGCAGCCGCGATCGAATCGTGCCGACCGCGCATTCCGCCGCGTCGGCGGCGTCCTGATACGACAACTCCTGCAGATCGCAGAGCACGAGCGCTTCGCGATAGACGACCGGCAGCGTGCGCAGCGCAGCGTGCAGCGCGGCGATGTCCTGGCCGCGCGCGATGCCATCGGCCGGGTCCGCATCGATCCCCGGCTCGTGCCCCGATTCCGGCAGCGGGTCGTGCCGGCGTTCTGTGATGCGCCGCAGCGCATGATTGCGCGCGATACCGAGCAGCCACGGCACCAGCCCAGACCGTCCGGGCGTGTAGCGCGCCGCTTCCCGGATCACTGCCAGGAACACTTCCTGCGCGACGTCCTCCGCGACAGAGGGGGATCCGGTCATGTGCAGCGCGAACCGGTAGACGTCAGGTCGGCGCTGTCGGTAGAGCGTGGCGAATGCTTCCCGGTCGCCCGCCGCCACCCCGGCGATCAATTCCTCGTCCGACTGGCTCATCGTTCGCCCGGCATGACGTCCGCTGTAGGTATTCAGTCTGGCGGCCGGGAAAGTTCCCGCGGAATGGGGATGGCGTCGAAGTCAGCGGCGCTTCGGCAGGCCGAGCGAGTCGAGTACCCGCTCGTCATCTCGCCAGTCGGGCTTCACCTTCACACGCAAATCGAGATAGACCTTGCAGTCGAAGAAACTGGCGATGTCCAGGCGCGCCTCGGTGCCGATTTTCTTGATCATCGACCCGGCCCGGCCGATGACGATTGGCTTCTGCGATTCGGTCTCGACGTAGATCGTGCAATAGACGCGCAGCAGACCGCCTGGGCGCTCCGGTTCGTCGAACTGATCGACCACCACCGCCGTCGAAAACGGCAGCTCGTCGCGGGTATTGAGGAGCACCTTCTCCCGAACCGTCTCGGCGACGAGCACGCGCTCGGGCTGGTCGGTCAGATAATCATCGGGGAAAAGCGCCTTCCCTTCTGGGAGGTGCGAGAGCAGCTCGCGCTCGAGCGCCTCGACGCCGTCGCCGGTGGCGGCCGACACGGGTATCATCGCCGCAAACGTGCACCATCCACTCAGGTGCTGCATGAGCGGCAGCAGGGTCGCCTTGGCGATCAGATCGATCTTATTGAGGACCAGGACGACCGGGATGCTGACGTCCTTCAGCAGCCGGGTCACGAACTCGTCGCCGTGGCCCGGGCGCGTCGCGGCATCGTGGACCAGCATCACGACGTCCACTTCACCGAGCGTCTCGACCGCAGCGTCGACCATGCGCACGTTCATGCGGTGCAGCGGACGATGGATCCCCGGGGTATCGACGAAGACGACCTGCCCCGCCGGTTCGACGTAGTTCTTGACGCCGACGATCCGCGTCCGCGTCGTCTGCGGCTTGTCGGAGACAATGGCGATCTTCTCACCGATGATGCGGTTGAGGAGGGTGGACTTGCCGGCGTTGGGCCGGCCGACGATGGAAACGTAGCCCGCCTTCATGGGCTCGTGGACCGGCGGAGCCCGATCAGCGCGTTATCGCCGGTCGCGGAGGGCAGCGGCTTGCGGAAGCGGACCTTGTGGATACGCCGGCGCTCGGCCTCGAGCACTTCCACCTGGAGGCCGTCGAGCTCGAACGTCTCGCCGACCGCGGGCACGCGCCCGAGGCGCGCGAGCAGATAGCCGCCGACCGTCTCGAAGCCTTCGGGCTCGACGTCGAGACCGAGGCGCTCGCGGAGGTCGTCGAAGCTCACCTTGGCGCTGAACATGTAGGAGCCGTTGCCTTCATCGACAATCGGCTCGCTCTCGACGTCGTCTTCGTCGCGAATCTCGCCGACGATCTCCTCGATCAGATCCTCGAGGGTGACCAGGCCGGCAGTGCCGCCGTACTCGTCAACGACGATGGCGATCTGGACCTGCTTGCGCTGAAATTCCTTGAGCAGTTCAGGGACGCGCTTGGTTTCCGGGATGAAGGTCGCCGGCCGCACCATCGCCGTGATCGGGTGCTTGTCGAGCGCGACGTCGTCGATCTGGAAGAGATCCTTGACGCGGATGACGCCGACGATGTTATCGAGGTTCTCGTTGAAGACCGGGAAGCGCGAGTATTCCTGCTCGCGGAAGAGGGCGCGCAGATCGGCGACGGTAGCGCCGGCCTGGATGGCGATGATGTCGGGGCGCGGCGTCATCACTTCGCGCGCGAGGGTATCGCCGAAGTCAACGATCGACTGCAGCAACCGTTTCTCGTCGCCTTCGATGAGCCCCGCCTCCTCGCCGGCTTCGAGATAGGCGTGCGCGGCTTCGCCGGGCTCCCCCTCGGGCGCGTCGGGTGGGGCCGCCGGTCGCTCGGCCTTCCCGGTCGTCAGGCGCACCAACGGGCGTGAAATCGGTAGCATGGCGCGGGCAATGAAGGCGAAGCTCGGCAGCAGCCAGGTCAGCACCCGCTCGGAATTGCGGCGCACGATGAGGGACGGCAGCAAGTGCTCGCAGATGACGATGTAGATAGCGACGCAGGCCAGGAGGGTCGAGAGCGAGGCGAAGCTGATGCCCGATCGGCCGGTCAGGACCGCGAGCAGGACGGTCGCGAGCGAGAAGAACATGCCGAGCAGCAGGCGCGCCGGTACGAACAGTTCGATCGGATCATCGAGATAGTGGCCGAGCAGGCGGTCTTCCCGCCCGCGCTCGGCCATCAGGCGGAGCGAGAGCTTCATGAGCGCGCTGAACGCGGTCTCGACGGTGCCGACGTAGACGGCGGCGATCCCGAGCAGGAACAGCGAGAGAATCATGCTTCAGCGCGCGGCCGGCGCCAGGGCCCTTTCGATCAAGCCTTCTTTCAGCCCACCGGCGACGCGCAGCCGTCGCTCGAGGCGGGCCATACGGCCCCGGTCCGATGGCGAGTCGTGATCGTAACCCAGCAGATGCAGCAAACCGTGTAACGCGAGGATTTTCAGCTCGACCGCTGTCGAATGGCCGAACTGGCGGCCCTGACGGCGGGCGGCCTGCCTTGAAATGACGAGGTCAGACGGCTCGAACGACAGGACGTCGGTCGGCATGTCCTTGCCGCGGTACTGGCGATTCAGGGCGCGAATTCGAGCGTCGGAGACGAGCGCGATGGCGATCTCGCCGCGCGCGGCGGCTGGTGCGATGCGAGCGAGCCACGCGGCGAGGCCGGGCGCGCGAGCCGGGCGCCCGCGACCGTCCGAGAGCGTGACAGTGACTGGCGCCTTCCGTGCGATCCGCGGTTTACTGTCGGGATCCACTGCTGCCGTACGCTTCGTACGCCTTGACGATCTGCTGCACCAGCGAGTGGCGCACGACGTCCTTGTCGTCGAAGTGAACGAACGCGATGCCGTCGACCTTGCCGATCACCTTCATCGCTTCGACCAGCCCAGAGGGACGGCCGGCCGGCAGGTCGATCTGCGTGACGTCTCCAGTGATGACTGCCTTCGAGCCAAAGCCGAGGCGGGTCAGGAACATCTTCATCTGTTCCGACGTGGTGTTCTGCGCTTCGTCGAGAATGACGAAGGCGTCGTTGAGCGTGCGGCCGCGCATGAAGGCGATCGGCGCGACCTCGATCGTGCCGCGCTCGATCAGCCGCTCAACGCGTTCGAGCTCGATCATGTCGTAGAGCGCGTCGTAGAGCGGGCGCAGGTACGGATTGACCTTCTCCTGCAGGTCGCCGGGCAGAAAGCCGAGCTTCTCTCCGGCTTCGACGGCCGGGCGCGCCAGGATGATGCGACTGACGCGCTTGCTGAGCAGGAACGACACGGCCTGTGCCATTGCCAGGTAGGTCTTGCCGGTCCCGGCGGGCCCGATGCCGAACACGATGTCGTGCTGCTCGATGGCGTCGAGATAGCGCTTCTGCGTGACGCTCTTGGGCACGACCTGGCGCTTGCCCGAGGTCTTGGCGCCGGAGCGGAGAAAATACTCGGCCAGTTCGACGTTGTCGTCCTGGGCGACGAGCTGAGCGGCGGTCTTGACGTCTCCCTTGGCCAGGCGATATCCGCCGCGCATCAATGACGTGAGCTGATCGAGGACCCTCTCCGCGCGTGCGACGTCGGCAGGATCCCCTTCGACGATCAGCTCGCTGCCCGCGGTCCGGATGCGGACGGCGAACTGCGATTCGAGCTGCTTGAGGTTCTCGTCGTAGGTACCAAAGAGGGATTCAGCCCCCTCCTCGGGGATCTGAATCTTGCGCATCGCGGAGGTTGGCAAAGCTAGGGGGATCCTAGCACGTCCCGGACGCGCCACCAGCCTGGTGAAAATTGCGGCCTGAATGGCCGAATGTTGCTAGGAGGTACGGATGTGAAGTTCGCGTAACTGCCTGGCGTCCACGGTCGAGGGGGCCCCGGCCATCAGGTCGACCGCCTGAGCCGTTTTCGGAAAGGCGATGACCTCGCGAATCGACTGCTCGGCCGCCAGGATTGCGCAGATCCGGTCCAGCCCGAGCGCGATGCCGCCGTGCGGCGGGGTGCCGAATTCGAGGGCATCGACGAAGAACCCGAATCGAGCCTTCGCCTCTTCATCCGACATCCCGAGCATCTTGAAGACGAGGCGCTGAATCGTCTGGTCGTGGATACGGATGCTGCCGCCGCCAATCTCGCTGCCATTGAGTACGAGGTCGTAGGCGCGCGCGCGCACCGATCCCGGATCCGACTCGAGCCGGGCTGCGTCCGCCTCGAGGGGGGCGGTGAAGGGATGGTGCATGAACTCCCACCGCTTCTGATCTTCGAGCCAGTCGAACATCGGGAAATCGACGACCCACAGGAACTCGAAACGGTTCGGGTCGAGCCGGTTCTCGCGCTTGGCGATGTTCAGGCGGAGCTGGCCGAGCAGACGCGCGGTCGCGGCGTGCGGGCCGGCCGCCATTACCAGCAGGTCCTCCTTGGCGGCGCCCGCCTGCGTGAGCGCGGCGCGGATCGTCTCCTCGCCCGCCGCCTTGAGAGCGGGGCTCTGGAGGCCGGCCTCACCCTGACGGGCCCACACCAGCCCGGCGGCGCCGAGCCCTTTCGCTTCCTCGATCAGGTCGTCGAGCACCTTGCGCGAATAGCCGGCGCCGCCGGGAATAACGAAGCCGCGCACTTCGCCGCCGGATTCGATCGCGCCGCGGAACACCGAGAAGGCCGACGTCTTGAACGGGTCCGACAGATCCTGCAGTTCCATCCCGGCGCGCAGGTCGGGCTTGTCGGACCCGTAGGTGGCGATCGCCTCGGCGTAGGGCATGCGGCGGAACGGGTAGGGCGCGTCGCGGCCGATGAGTCCCATCAGCCGTCCCATCAGCGGCTCGAGGATCGAGAACACCAGGTTCTCGGTGGCGAACGAAATCTCGAGGTCGACCTGGGTGAATTCGGGCTGGCGGTCCGCGCGCAAGTCCTCGTCGCGGAAACACTTGACGATCTGAAAATAGCGATCGAGGCCGGCGATCATCAGGATCTGCTTGAAGATCTGCGGTGACTGCGGCAGCGCGTAAAACTCTCCCGGATGCACGCGGCTCGGCACGAGGTAGTCACGCGCCCCTTCCGGCGTCGACTTGGTCAGGATCGGCGTCTCGACCTCGAGGAAGCCGTTCTCGTCGAAGTAGCGGCGGATTTCGAACGCGGCCTTGTGCCGCAGGATCATGTTGCCCTGCAGCCGTGGACGTCGCAGGTCAAGATAGCGGTAGCGCAGGCGCAGGTCTTCGGAGACCTGTGTCTCCTCATTAATCGGGAACGGCGGTGTCTTCGCGTCGTTGAGCAGGCGGATGTCGCGGGCCGCGACCTCGATCTCCCCGGTCTGGAGCTTGGGGTTGATGGCGTCCTTGGCCCGCGCGTCGACGCGGCCCGTGACGCCGACGACGAACTCAGGGCGCAAGCGCTTGGCCCTGTCCTCGAGCGACGCGTCACGGACAACGACCTGGGTGATGCCGTGGCGGTCGCGGATATCGAAGAACATGACGCCGCCAAGATCGCGGACGCGGTGGACCCAGCCGAGGAGGACGACGTTGGCGCCGACCTCAGCCGACGACAGTTGTCCGCAGGTGTGGGTACGCGCGAGATTGCCGAGCGGTTCTACGTTCATTGGGCGTCGTCCGATGATCGATGAGCGATGGCCGATAGCCGATGCATCAGGGTCGAAGCGGCCGTAGCACGGGCGACCGCCTCCTGTTGTCCGTTGACCAAGTCCTTTATCTTAACTTCGTTGTTGGTCAGCTCGTTTTCGCCGAGCACGGTCACGAACCGGGCCTTGCGCGCGTCGGCATACTTGAACGCCTTGCCCAAGTCTTTGCCGTTGCGAAGAGCCTCCGGGTAGACCTCGACGCGGAGGCCGGCGGCGCGGAGCTCGCCGGCCAATCGCAGCGACTCGGCCATCAGTGGCGCGTCGAAGATCGTGACGAGTGCATCGAGCCCAGACGCCTGCACCGACTCGGGGAACATGCCGCGCTCCCCCATCACCACGAGGATGCGCTCGAGACCGAGCGAGAAGCCGCAGGCGGGGATCTGCTCACCGGAGAAGATGCCGATCAGCCCGTCATACCGGCCGCCGCCGCCGAGGCTACCGGCGAGATCCGGGACCGCGATCTCCATGATGGCGCCGGTGTAGTAGGACAGGCCCCGCGCCAGACGCGGAGTGAACTTGACATGCCCCTTCGCCGCGGTAGCGGAACAGAGCCCGAGAATGTTACGCACGTTGTCGGCGGCCGGACTGTCGCCGGACAACTCCTCCGCCATCGCGCCGTCCAGCGCGCACGCCGCGGCCTCTGCTGCAATTCCGCGCGCGATCATGTCCTGCACGACGCCGTCACGGCCAATCTTGTCGAGTTTGTCGATGGCGATGAGCGCGTCGCCATGGCGAGTGGCGTCGATGCCGGCGGCATCGAGCATTGCCGTCAAGAGCTGGCGGTGATTGAGCTGCACGGTGAAATCGCGAAAGCCGAGCGACTGCAGCACCTCGCTCACCGCCGCGATCATTTCCACCTCGACGACCGGCGACGTCGAGCCGATGGCGTCCACGTCGCACTGGTAGAACTCGCGAAAACGGCCGCGTGCCGGCCGATCGGCGCGCCACACCGGCTGAATCTGGTAGCGCTTGAAGAAGCGCGGCAGCTTGCCGCGGTTGTCGGCGACGACTCGCGCGAGCGGCACTGTCAAGTCGTAGCGGAGCGCCAGATCGGTTTCGCCGGTCGTCTCCCCTTCGCCGCGACGCAGCACCTTGTATATGAGCTTGTTGCCTTCCTCGCCGTACTTCCCGGTCAGCGTCTCGATGTTCTCGAGCGCCGGTGTCTCGAGTGGCTCGAACCCGTAGCGCTCGTAGACCCGGCGGACGACGTCAATGACGTAGTGGCGCCGGCGGATGTCGTCGGGCAGGAAGTCCCGCATTCCCCTCGCGGGGCCGGTGTGCATCAGAACAGTTTACCGTTTCCGGCTTCCGGCTTGCGGCTGCCAGTGGGCAGATGTGCGTCAGTGCAGATGGATTCCGTCCTGCTCGAGGAGGGCGTGGTAGATCGGCGTCGGCTGCAGGCGGCGCGAAATGGTGAAGCTCAGAAGGTTGGCCACCATCAGTGGTACGAGGATCTGATAGTCCTGCGTGATCTCGAAGATCATGAACACCGACGTCATCGGCGCGCGCAGGATGCCGGCAAAGAGCGCCCCCATCCCGACGAGGGCGTAGGCGCCCGGATCGGCGACCGGAAACGGGGCGACGTGCCGGACGAGGACGCCGATCGTGCCACCGGCCATCGCGCCGATGTAGAGGGTCGGCCCGAAGATGCCGCCGGCGTTGCCGGTCGCATACGAGACGATCGTCGCGACCAGCTTCAACCCGCACAGCAGGGCCATGGTCTTCAGCACCATGCCGCCGTTGAGCGCCTGATCGACGTAGCCGTAACCGACACCGGTCACCTGCGGCACGGTCAGCAGCAAGGCGGCGATGGCCACGCCGCCGACGGCCGGCTGCAGCGGCACCGACCACGACGGCAGCCGCCTGAACGCGGCGCGCAGGCCGAGGAGGCCCCGGCAGAAGACCAGGGAGACGAGTCCGCCGCCGGCGCCGAGCACTGCATAGGCGAAGAGTTCTGCGGGGTGCGCGAGGCGGTACTGCGGCACGTGGAACAAAGGCTCGTTCCCGAGGATGGCGCGCTCGACGACAACCGACGCGACGGAGGCGATGACCGCGGAGCCGAGCAGTGGCGCGTTCATGTCACCAATGATCTCTTCCAGCGTGAAGATGACCGCCGACACCGGCGTATTGAACGCGGCGGCGAGTGCGCCCGCGACACCGACCGGCACCAGATCACGGACGCGCGCGGGCGACAAACGAAGCCAACGGCCGATGACCGACGCGATCCCGCCGCCGATCTGCACTGACGGCCCCTCGCGCCCCATCGAATGACCGGCGCCGATCGTCAGCGCGCCGGTGACGAACTTGCCGATCGGCACGATCCACGGGATGACACCGCCATCGAGCTTGTAGGCGGTCTCGGTCTGGGGCACGCCGCTGCCGCGCACTCCCGGGAAGACGTAGCGCAGCAGCAGGCCAGTAGCGAGGCTGACGAGGATCGGCACCAGCGCGGTGCGCGCCGGGCCGGCGCGAAACCCGAACAGCGTGTGGGTCACCCAATCGATGGTGACGGCGAAGAGCACGGCGCTGAGGCCGGCAAGAATACCGACGACGATCGACAATGCCGCGAACAGGCGCGCCTCGCGGCTGCGCAGCGCGTCGGGTGCCTCCGACACAACTTCGGCAGCTGGGGCGGCGGCCGGTTCGCTCACGAGGCGTCCAACCCGTGCCGCGCGGCGATGAGGAGGATGGCGCGGTCGATCGGCTGCGCTGGCGGGCAGGCATTCGACAGGTCGCGGGCGAGACCGGCGACGCGCGCCAGGTCCGGACCGAGGCTGTCGGCGGAGGTCGCGTGCGCCGTGGCGAAGCTCTGCTGGAGATCGGCCAGCACCTGCTGCGCGGCCGCCGCGTTCGCGCATCCAGCGGCGCGCGCCTGCAGTTGGTCGACGGCGCGAGCGAGCCGTCGATCGCGCTCGCCCGCCGTCAGGCGCGGCAGGAGCGGATCGATGTCGAGGACCAGCTCGGCGACCTTCAGCCGGTCATTGTCGGCGCCGCCGGGAACGCGGCGCAGGTCATCGCGCGCGTGCTCGTAGTCGCCTACCTGGAAAGCCGCCTCGCCGGCACCCGCGAGGGCGGCCGGATCGTGCGGGGCGCGGCGGAGAGCGGCGTTGAACTGGGCCTCGGCGCGCTGGGGGCTGCCGGCGCGGAGCAGCAGCTGGCCGACCCGCACGTGCTCAGCCGGCTCGTCGGCAATCTCCCCGCTCAACTTCAGCGCCTCGGCCAGCGCCCGCTCGGGGGCGGCGTGCGCAAGCAGGAATTCGATCAGCTCGACGCGCAGCGCGCGGCGCTCGTCGATGCGGGCCGGCTGCCACAAACCCAGAATCGCGGTCTGATAGTAACGGACTGCATCCTCAAGGGTGCCGCGGGCGGCCTCGAGGCGCGCGAGGCTGGCGTTGACATCGACGTCCTCGGGAAAGTTCTCGCGCAGCCGGAGCAGCACGTCGAGCGCGGCGTCGTTGTCGCCGGTGCGGCGCAGCGCGTCGGCAAGGGCAAAGCGGTATCCGCGATTGTCGCGGTCGATCAGGGAGGCGCGGCGGAAGGCATCAACCGCTTCGTGCGCGCGGCCCTGCACCACGCTCGCGGCCCCGACCTGATGCCAGCGAGCTGCGTCTTCCTGCGCCGCCCGGCGGTTGTGCGCGGCGAGCGTGCGCGTCAGGATGAAGGCCCCGACCGCGATGACGCAGAGCACCGCAAAAATCCGGGCCTCGCGGCGAATCACGCGATCGAACGCGGTCAGGACGTCCAACCGCGAGATCGTACCCCCGGGGTGTATGCGGGATCAACCTCGAGTTACGGATTCGACGAACGAACAGTTGGGTACTTGATGCCGAGCTGATCGAGATAGGTCTTGTAGCGCGACGGATCGTAGTAGTACTTCTTCATCTCCGCGCGGTACTTGTCCATGGTGTTCTTGTTGAGCCAAATCGCCGGCGTGTCCTGCGGACGGATCAGGGGCTCGTATTTCGTGTCCTTGTTCTGCACGTCGCGGAAATAGGTCCAGGCCTGATCGACCAGTTCCTTCCGCACGAGCAGGTCGAGCATCGTCATGGCCTGCACCTTGGCGCCGGCAATGACGCCTTTGTGCGCGATCGGGGTCGCCATCGCGATCGCGTTGGCCCAATTGTGCCCGGGGAGGCCGGGGATGTTCGACGGGTAGCGCAGAGTGACCGTGGGCACGTTCCACGAAATGTCGCCGATGTCATCCGAACCGCCGCCGTCGTTGTGCTCGACCGGTCCGGGCAGCTTTTCGGGAAGCTTGGTGGAGAGCCCGTTCGCGGTCGGGTTCTTCAGCTCCTTCTGCAGCGCCTTGGCCAGCTGCTGATCGTCGTCGCTCCACTTCGGCAGGCCGACCTGCTGGATGTTGGCCCACGTCGTTTCGGCGACGACCTTGTTGAAATGCTGCGGCCAGGCGGCGCCCAGCACCTGCTCCTGCTTCAGTTCGACACCGGCCATCATCGCGGCGGCCTTGGCCACTGTGTCACCGGTCTCCCACAGCTCCTTGATGTGCTGATAGTCGGTCTCGCGGAAGTAGTACCAGACCGACGCGGTGCGCGGGACGACGTTGGGCTGATCGCCGCCGTCAGTGATGACGTCGTGCGAGCGCTGGCTGAGACGCAGATGCTCGCGGCGGAACTGCCAGCCGATGTCCATCAGCTCGACGGCGTCGAGCGCGCTCCTGCCGCGCCACGGCGCCGCGGCGGCGTGTGCCGTTTCGCCGAGGAACGAATACTGCACCGAGACCATTCCGGTCCCCGCGCCCGCGCCCCACGACACGCCAAGGTTCTCGCCGACGTGCACGAAGAGGGCGATGTCGGCGTCCTTGAACAGCCCGGCGCGAATGAAGTACGCCTTGCTGCCGACGAGCTCCTCGGCGGTGCCCGTCCAGATGCGGATCGTGCCGGGCAGATGCTCGCGCGCCATGATCTTCTTGACGCTAATCGCGGCGACGATTTGCAGCGGGAGACCAGAGTTGTGGCCTTCCCCGTGCCCGGGCGCCCCTTCAATGATGGGATCGTGATAGGCAACACCGGGCTTCTGGGAGGCCTGCGGGATGCAATCGATGTCGGAGCCGAGGGCGATGATCGGCTTGCCCGATCCCCACGTCGCCATGAACGCCGTCGGGATGCCGGCAATCCCGGCTTCGACGTCGAAGCCGTTCTTCTTCAGGATGTCGATCAGATAGTGATTGGTCTCGGTCTCCTGGAAGCCGAGCTCGCCATAACTGAAGATCTGATCGACCATCTGCTGCGCGAATACCGCCTGGCTGTCCACGTCCTTGACGGCTTCCTGTTTCCAGGCATCGAGCTTCGGGTTGACGGCCTCCGGCTTCGCCGCTTGCGTTTCCGCGGCACGCTGGGCCAGCGGGACGGCGACGATGGCGGTCGAGAACAGGGCGGCCACGAGCAGCGCGCGAGACTTCATAGGTGATTATAGGCGCGAGACGCGAGGGGCGAGGTGCGAGGCGCGAGACGCGGGGCGCGCGGTGGGTCAGATTTCGCGGCGCAGCGCCTCGGCCGGCTGCACGCGTGCGGCGCGCGCGGCCGGGAGGTAGGACGCGAGCAGCGCGGTCAGTCCGAGACCGAGCGCCACGGCGACGTAAGTCAGCGGATCGAGCGCGCCGACGCCGTAGAGCAACGATGCCATCACGCGGGACGCGAAGGCGGCCGCGACGAGTCCGATCGCGATCCCGGCGCTCGCCAGCAGCAGCCCCTGACGCACGAACAGGCCGGTGACGTCGCGCGCCACCGCGCCGAGGGCCATACGGATGCCGATTTCCTTGGTGCGCTGCGACGCCACATAGGCAATCACGCCGTAGATGCCGACGACGCCGAGCAGCAGGGCGACGGCGCCGGCGATGGCGAGCATCACCAGCGCGAACGACGTCTGCGCCATTGACGCCGACATGATGTCGTCCATCGAGCGGACATTGGCGACGGGCAGGCTATCGTTCACCGACCACACCGCCTGCTGGATTTCCTTGACGAGCGTCGATGACTTCCCACGATCCGTGCGGATGACGTAGGTCAGGCTGCGGCGCACCTGGATCTTCTCATTCCACAATTTCTCGATAATGAGCGGCCAATACACCGTCGGCGGCGCCGCCAGTGCGAGACCGTCGTCGCGTTCGTCGCCGACGACGCCGACGACCGTGCGCCAGGGGTTCTCCGGCGAGTTACGGACGCGGCGGCCGACGGCCTTCGCCGGATCTTTCCAGTATTCGCGGGCGAGGTTCTCGCTCAGCACCACGACGGGCAGATGCTGGTAGGTGTCGTTCCAGGTCAGGGCGCGGCCGGCGACGAGGCGGTTGCCCATCGTCGAGAAGTAGCTGCCATCGGTCTGCTTGTAGCGACGGATCGGCGGGATCTTGCCGTTGGGGCCTGGAACGTCCTCGACGAAGATCGGATCGTTCGAATTGAAGCCCTCCATCGCGATGGCGGAGGTGAGCCCCACGGCGGTCACACCCGGCAGTTGTTCGAGCTTGCGCGCGATCGCCTCGTGCGTGCGCGCGGCCTGGTCGGGATCCTTGATCAGGGCTTCGGGAATTGAGATCCGCATCGCCATGAGCTGACCGGGGTTGACGAAGCCCGGATCGACGTGTCGCATCGCCTGGAACGTGCGAATCATGAGACCTGACGCGACCAGCAGCACGACGGCGAGCGCGATTTCGATCACAACCAGGCTGTTGCGGGCGCGGTGGCGCTGCCGGCTGGCGGTGCCGAGACGTCCACCCTGATTGAGAAAGGCGGCGAGCCGCGGCGTGGCGAACTTCGCCACCGGCAGCAGCCCGAACAGGAGTCCCGCGACCAGCGAGATCGCCAGCGTGAAGGCGATGACGAGCGCATCGATGCCGACGTCGTCGACGCGAGGCAGCCCGGAGGGCGCGAGTGCGACGAGCGCGCGCACGCCGGCCGCCGCCAGCACCAGACCGGCCGCGCCACCGACGAGCCCAAGAAACAGGCTTTCCGACAGCAGTTCCCAAGCGATGCGGCGGGCCCCGGCGCCGAGCGCGGCGTGAATAGCGAGTTCCTGCTGGCGACCTTCGGCGCGCACGAGGAACAGGTTGGCGACGTTGGCACAGGCGATGAGCAGCACGATGCCGACAGTGCCGAACACGACCCACAGCACGCGTCCGACGTCGCCGATGACGTCCCGCTCCAGCGGACGCACGTTGGCGCCGATGCGCGCCGCCTCGAACATCGGCTTGGTGAAGCCGGGCGGCATCGGGTAGCGCTCGGTCACGAGTGGGATCATCCGGTTGACGTCGGCGTTGGCCTGCCCGACGGTGACACCGGGCTTCAGCCGAGCGATGCCCTGGTAGCTGAAATTCCCGACGAACACGTCGGCCGGGTTGATCCGCATCGGCAGGACGACCTGCGGGTTGAGGTTCATGAAGCGGAACGCGGGGGGCAGCACGCCGATGATTTCGTAGGGATCGCCGTCGAGGGTGATTTGACGACCGATCACCGAAGCGTCCCCGCTGAACTTGCGCTGCCAGTAGCCGTGCGCCAGCATCACCCGCCGCGGAGCCTTGGGGGAGTCGTCGGCGGCCGTGAAGCGGCGGCCGATCGCCGCCTGCACGCGAAGCACTGGCAGGATGCCGTCGGTGACCTGGAGCCCATTGACGCGTTCGGGATCGCCAGCGCCCGTCACCGCAACCGCGGTCGTGTCCCACAAGCCGGTGTCCTCGAACGTGCGGTTCGCCTCGCGATAGGTCAGGTAGAACGAGGGCGCCTGATTCAGCAACGGAATGCCGAGGCCGGGTGCCGCGTGCCAGACACCGACGAGCCGATCGGCGTCCTCGAAGGGCAGCGGCTTGAGCAGCACGCCACGGATGACGCTGAACATGGCAGTGTTGGCGCCGATACCGAGCGCCAGAGTGGCGATGGCGACCGAGCTGAACAGCGGCGCGCGGAGCAGGCGCCGCGAGATCAATCGCAAACGGGACGCGGTCTTCATCCGCGGTTAGACGGAACCGCCACCGCGGACGTTCGGCACGGGATCGGCTCATCATGCTTGACCGCGCATTACAGATCGATCAGCGGCGGGCGCAAAAGTGTCAGTCATGGTGACAGCGGGCGCGGCCCAGTGGTTGTCCGGCGCGCCGCGACGACTCGGCTAAGCGGAACGAGCGATGGTACTTACCGTCTCAGCGCAACCGGTGGCGACATCCTTGCTCTGAGCGCGGATGGATTCTCTAGCGACTGTCCCATGAGCCCCGCTGTTCTTGTCGTCGATACCGATTCCAGAATCCTCGAGCGCGTGACAGACGCGCTGAGGCGGGCAGGGTTTTCTCCCGTCGCGGCGGTGGGGTTCGAAGATGCGACCGCGCGGTTGGAGGAGCGGCGGGTTGCGTTTCTCGTCACGGCGCACCGGCTGGGGGCGCACGACGGGCTGCACCTCGTCCTACGGGCGCGCGCCAACGGGGCGTACGGCACGGTGGTCACCACGGAGTCGGCCGACGCTTTGGCAGCGCAGGAAGCGGCCGATCTCGGCGCCGTCACTGTTGTCGCGCCCTGGACCAACCCGGCCGCACTCATCGACGCAATCGCCCGCGCCCGCGACGCGCACGCCGTCTGACGGTCATAATGGGGGCTTGACCCTCGACCGCTTCAACCGGCCGCTTCGCAGCCTGCGCATTTCTGTGACCGACCGCTGCAACCTGCGGTGCCAGGTACCTGCATGCCGGAGCCGGACTATGCCTGGCTGCCGCGCGAGAGCATCCTCGACTTCGAGGAGATCGGCGCGGTCACCGACGCCTTCGTGGGGCTGGGGGTGGATCGCGTGCGGATCACCGGCGGCGAGCCGCTGCTGCGCCGCGACCTGCCATCGCTGGTCAAGCAGCTGGCGGGGCGGACGGGGATCCGCGATCTCGCGCTGACGACTAACGGCGTCCTGCTCGAGGAGCACGCACGCGCGCTGCGTGACGCCGGGTTGCATCGGCTGACGGTCAGTCTCGACACGCTGCAGCGCGACCGTTTTCGTGCACTGGCCCGGTTCGACGAGTTACCAGCCGTGCTGTCGGGCATCGACGCGGCGCGAGACGCCGGGTTCGCGGCGCTCAAACTGGACACCGTCGTCATTCGCGGCCGCAACGAGGACGAACTGCCGGCGCTGCTCGACTTCGCGCGCAGCCGCGGCGCCGAGATCCGTTTCATCGAGTACATGGACGTCGGCGGGGCGACGCAGTGGACGCGCGAGGGGGTGTTTTCGCGCGCGGAGATGCTCGCGCGCCTGGCGTCGGTCTACGGCGCGATCGAGCCGTTGCCCGGGCGCGACTCGGCACCGGCGGAACGCTTCCGGTTGAGCGACGGCACGACGTTCGGCATCATCGCCTCGACGACCGAGCCGTTCTGCGCCGCCTGCGATCGCAGCCGGCTGACGGCCGACGGCTTGTGGCTGCTCTGCCTTTACGCGCGCGGCGGGCTCGACCTGCGGCGCCCGCTGCGCGAAGGGGCGACGCGCGAGGAACTCATGCACCTGGTCGCGACCGTGTGGGCGATGCGCGCCGATCGCGGCGCCGAGGAACGGCTCGGCGCTGCCGCGCGCGACGTGCTCATCCCGCTGGCGGCGTTGAAGCGTGACGCGCACCTCGAGATGCACACGCGCGGCGGCTGACGGGCGAATGGCAGATGCCTAGAGGGGCCCGCACGCTGCGCCAGGTCGTCGCCCCGTCGTTGCAAGTCGACTGGCGCCTGTTCGAAGGCTGCGGTGCGTTGCGCTGCGCCGCGGGGGTGGCCATCCCGCTCGTCGCCGGTCTGCTGCTCGGCCAGCCGTCGGTCAGCGCATTTGGCGCGGTGGGGGCGGTCTCGGTCGGGTTCGGATCCTTTCAGGGGGCGTATCGCAGCCGCGCCGCGGTCATGGTGTCGGCCTCGCTGGCGATGGCGGCAGCGATCTTCGCGGGCACGCTGGCCGGGCATTCCGACACGGCGTCGATCGTCGTCGCCACGCTGGCGGCGTTTCTCGGCGGCCTGGTGGTCGCGCTTGGCGCGGCGGCGACCTTCGTCGGACTGCAGGCCGTTGTCGCGGTGCTGATCGCGACGGGGTTCCCGGCCACGGTGCACGATGCGGCGCTGCGCGCCGGGATCGTACTCGCGGGCGGCCTGGCGCAGACGCTGCTGGTGGCGCTGCTGTGGCCGCTGCGCCGCTTCCCGGCGGAGCGAGCGGCCATGGCGGGCGTCTACCGCAGCCTGGCGGCGTACGCGGCGTTGCTGCCAGGCGAGGGGGCGCTCGCGCCAGAGCCGCACACATTCGCCGCGACTGAGCCGCCGCTGGCCGATCCGCAGCCGTTCGCGCGCGCCGGCGACGTGCTGGTGTTCCAGGCGCTGTTCGACGAAGCCGAGCGCATCCGCACCAGCCTGGCCGCGCTAGCGACGCGGCGGCGCGAGCTCGGATCCGATACGGCCTGCGTCCGATCGTTCTTCGCGTCCTGCTCGCAGGCGCTGACGGAGATCGCGGAGGCGCTGGCGGCCGGCCGCGATCCACGCCGAACCACGATCTGGGACGCGCTCGACAGCTGCGCGGCGAGGCTGGCACGGCGCGAGCTGGTCGAGGCACTGCTGGGCCAAGTGCGCGCCGCGTGGCGCACCGCCGGCGTGCTCGGCGGCGACAGCTCCGAGCGGCCGTCGGGCGAACGGTTGGCGCCGCTGCGGCGCCGGCCGCCGATCCGCGACGGCTTCAGGACACTGGCGGCGAACCTCACGCCGCGGTCGACGGCCTGCCGGCACGCGCTGCGCTCGGCTGTCGCGGTCGCGATCGGCACCGCCTCGTACCG
This sequence comes from uncultured Acidobacteriota bacterium, assembly GCA_963836665.1. Classification (GTDB taxonomy): domain Bacteria; phylum Acidobacteriota; class Vicinamibacteria; order Vicinamibacterales; family 2-12-FULL-66-21; genus JAICSD01. The sequence continues at coordinate 1,250,721 of CAWIKL010000001.1, forward strand.
CCTGCTGCACATGCCGCGCGGCTACTGGATGCCGATGACCGCGGTGCTGGTGTTGAAGCCGGAATTCCACGATACGTTCAGCCGCGGCATCGCGCGCATCGCGGGGACGATCACCGGCGCGGCGCTGGCGACGTTGATCGTGCGCGCGGCCGCCCCCGGTCACGCCGCGCTCGCGGTGCTGGTGCTGGTCTGCGTGTGGGGCTGTTACGCGCTCTTCCGCATGAACTACGCGCTGTTCGCGGTGTGCCTGACCGGCTACGTCGTCTTCATCCTGATGCTCAGCGGCGTGGGCGAGATGGTCGCGGCGACGCTGCGCGAGGAGTACACCGTCGGCGGCGGCGCGCTGGCGCTGGCACTCTACGCGCTGTTCCCGACGTGGGCGGCGGCGTCGGCGCCGGCGGCGCTGGCGGTGATGCTGCGGACCCACAGCCGCTACGTGGCCGCGCTGCTGCGCGGCTTCGCCGAGCCATCGCAGGTCGATCTGCCGCGGCTGGCGGCGATCCGCGCCGAGGCGCGGCTGGCGCGTTCCAACGGTGAAGCGATCGTCGAACGCATGCTGGCGGAGCCGGCCCGCCGCGCCGCCCTGCCGCCACGTACAGCGATGGGGATTCTGGCGGCGCTGCGCCGACACGCGCTAGCCGCGCTGGCGTTGCACGCGGGGCTGGAGCGCGGCGTCAGCGCGGCGGTTCCCGGCATGGCACACCTCGCCGAATTGATGACCGGGGCACTGGCCACGCTCGCCGACTCGCTCGAACGCGGCAGCGCACCGCCGCCGCTCCCGGACTTGCGCGCTGCGCAAATCGCGCTCGGCCAGAGCGAGGCGCTGGTCAACGACGAAACCGACCTGATGGTCGACAGCATCAACACGATCGCCACGCTTCTCGCGCAGGCGACACCCGGCCGCACGCAGGATATGCTCTAGGGCCATCGTGACGACGACCACGTCCCCCTATACCGCGCGCCGACCATTCGCCGGCACGCGCCTGCGCGGCGAGCGCCTGACGTCGCTGGGTGCGCCCAAGGACACGCACCATCACGCCATCTCGCTGGCCGGATCCGGCATCAGCTACCGTCCAGGAGACTCGCTCGGCGTGTGGCCGCGCAACAACCCCGTCCTGGTCGCGCAGGTGCTCGAGCGGCTGCAGGCGAGCGGCGACGAGATCGTCGAGGCTGGTGCGCAGGGACCACTGCCCTTTGGCGAGGCATTGGCGCGCACGCACGATCTCGAGATCGTCTCGCGCCGGCTGCTCGAAGCCTGCCGCGACCAAGGCGCGGCGGGGTTTGCCGGGATGCTCGAGAAGGGCGGCGAGGAGCAACTCAAGCGATACCTGCGCGAGTGGGACAACGTCCACGACGTGCTCGACGTGCTGAACGACGCAGCGCAGGCGCGGTTCACCGCCGCGGAATTCATCGGCCTGCTGCGCCCGCTACAACCGCGCCTCTACTCGATCGCATCGAGCCTGCTCGCCCATCCGGACGAAGTGCACCTGCTCGTGCTGTCGGTCGTCTACGGCGCGCGCGGGCGCACACATCTCGGCGTCGCATCGACGTTCATCAACGATCGCTGGCCCGAAGCGACGACGGCACCGGTCTACGTGCAGGACGCGCAGAAGCATTTCGGGCTGCCGGCCGACCCCTCGACGCCGATCATCATGATTGGTCCCGGCACCGGACTGGCGCCATTCCGCGCCTTCCTCGAAGAGCGCGAAGCGACGGGGAAGCGCGGGCGCAACTGGCTCTTCTTCGGCGAGCAATGCCGCGCGTGGGGCTTCTACTACGAAGAGCAGCTGGCGGCGTGGCAACGGCGCGGCCTTCTCCGCCTCGACCTCGCCTTCTCGCGCGATCAGCCGCACAAGATTTACGTGCAGCATCGCATGCGCGAGCAGGCCGCGGACCTCTACGCCTGGCTGGAGGAGGGGGCCGAGGTCTTCATCTGCGGCGACAAGGCGCGGATGGCGACCGACGTCCAGCGCGAATTGCAGGCGATCGTCGAAACCGCCGGCGGTCGGACCGCCGAACAGGCGGCCGAATACGTGAGCGAACTCCGCCGCACCCGGCGCCTCAAACTCGACGTGTACTGAGTGTGCACCACCGGACGCGCCGATCCGGATCTCATCTGATGCCGATCCGCTGGGGAATACTCGGCTGTGGCGACGTGACCGAGGTGAAGAGCGGCCCGGGATTGCGGAAGGCCGAGGGCTCCGCGCTGATCGCGGTCATGCGCCGCGATCGCGCGAAAGCGGAAGACTACGCGCAGCGACACGGCGTGCCGCGGGCTTACGATCGCGCGGCCGACCTCGTGCGCGATGCGGACGTCGATGCCATCTACGTGGCGACGCCGCCATCGACGCATCTCGAGCTGGCGCGGCTGGCAGCCGCGGCCGGGAAGCCGTGCCTGGTCGAGAAACCGATGGCCATGAGCCATGCGGAATGCCTGGCGATGGTCGAGGCCTTTCACTCCCGCAACGTGCCGCTCTGGGTCGCCTACTACCGGCGCGCGCTGCCGCGTTTTCTCGCTGTGCGCGAGCGTCTCGCCAGCGGGGCGATCGGCGCAGTCACGTCGGTGCACATGCAGGTGACCGATCGTCTCGCCGCCGGCGAGGTACTCGCGAACTGGCGGTTCGATCCGGCGCTTGCCGGCGCGGGGCTGTTCTTCGATCTGGGATCGCACGCCTTCGATCTGCTCGATTTCTTCTTCGGGCCGATCGTCTCTGTCGACGGCGCCGCGGCGCACACCGCCGGCGCGTACCCGGCCGAGGACGTTGTCGCCGCGGCATTCCGGTTCGAACGCGGCGGCGTCGGAACCGCGATCTTCAACTTCAACGCATCGGAAAAAACCGACGCGATCGTGTTTACCGGGACGCGCGGCAGGATGACCACACCGATCTTTGCCGATGGCGATGTCACGATTGACAGCGCGGACGGCCGCGACGTGCTGCCCATCCGCAATCCTCCTCACGTGCACCAACCGCTCATCCAGACCATCGTCGACGAACTCGGCGGCCGCGGCCGCTGCGAATCGACTGGCCGGTCGGCGGCGCGCACGTCCTGGGTGCTAGACCGGTGCCTCGGCCGCTGATGGATTGCAGGGGCGTTCTGTTATCCTCCCGTATTCCCATGGAGCTCTCATGCGCATATTTTTCACCATCGCGCTCGCGCTGAGCGCGGCGTTTGCGGTCCGCCCCGACGACGGCCCGGTCAATCCGGCGTCATTCGCTGAACTGAAATGGCGATCGATCGGGCCGCCCCGCTCAGGGTACGTGGCCTCCCCGGCGGGCGTCCCTGGTGACCCGACGACCTATTACGCCGGGCTGCCCGAAGGGGGCGTGTGGAAGACGACGAACGCGGGCACGACGTGGAAGCCGATTTTCGACGCCGTGCACGTTGCGTCGGTCGGCGCCGTGGCCGTCGCGCCGTCGGATCACGCCATCGTCTACGTCGGAACCGGCAATCAGTCGGGATGGTCGTTCACCGCGGGGAAGGGTGTCTACAAGTCGACGGACGCCGGCCGCACGTGGACCAGCGCCGGACTCCCCGCTTCGCAATACATCGGCGGCATCGCGGTCGATCCGCGCAACGCCGACACGCTGCTGGTCGCGGCGATGGGACCGCGGCAGGCTGCCGCCCCCGGCGCGGCCGGCGCGGCTGCCGCCCCCGCCGCAGCGGAGGCGACGCCACAGACGATGGAACGCGGCGTCTATCGCACCACCGACGGCGGACGGACGTGGACGCGTGTGCTGCCAGCCGACGGATCGGCGGGCGCAACGGACGTCTTTCTCGACTACGGCGATCCGCAGATGGCCTACGCGGTCCTGACGGCGGGGTCGGGCCCCGGCGTCTACCGCTCGACCGACGGCGGATCGACGTGGCAGCCGGTCGCGACGCGCGGTCTGCCCGACGGCGCGCGCATCTCGGCGTTCGCGCTGGCATCCGGCACGCATGGGCGACGGCTCTACGCGGTCGCGGGAATCGGCGGCGGACGCGGCGCCGGGCGCGGTCCCGGCAGCCGCGGACTGTATCGCTCCGACGATGGCGGCGATACATGGATCGCGGGCAGCCGCGAACTGGCCAGCGCGGGCGGAAAGATCTACGCCGATCCGCAGCGTCCCGACGTCGTGTATTTGATGGGCACGGCGGTGTACCGCTCCGTCGACGGCGGGCAGCACGTCTCCGCCTTCTGGGGCGCGCCCAGCGGCGCCGACCCGCGCTTCCTGTGGATCGATCCAACCAACTCGCGCCGCCTGCTGGCGGGCGTCGATCAGGGGCAGCGATCTCGGTGGACGGGGGCGAGTCATGGACGCCGTATTACGGCATGGTCAACGGCCAGTTCTATCGCGTCGCGACCGACTACGACTTCCCCTATCACGTCTGCGGCCCGCAGCAGGACTCCGGCACGGCCTGCGTCGCGAGCCGGACGGACTGGGGCGAGATTCGCCCGTACGACTGGTATCCGGGCGGCGGCTTCGAGAACGGCTTCCTGATCGCCGATCCGCTCGACAAGCGCTACCTCTACACGCAGGGCTGGTATCACGTGCTCCGTCGCTACGATCGCGAGACCGGCCAGGTGATCGTGCTGTATCAGCCGACGGCCGACGATCGGTTCGGAGGAGCGCCGCCGCTCGCCTTCTCCGGCGACCGCAAGACGCTCTACATGGCGGCGCAGCGCGTGATGGCCTCCGACGATCGCGGACAGACCTGGCGCATCCTCAGCCCCGATCTGACCGTCCTCTCGACCCCGCCCGCTCCGCCGGCGGAGCCGCCGACCGGCAGTGCCCGGGCGCTGCCGGCGCCGGGCGGCTTCATCCAGGCGCTGGCGCTGTCGCCGCTTTCCGCGGACGTGCTCTGGACCGGATCCAGCACCGGCGTCGTGCAGGTCACCCGCGACGGCGGCAAATCGTGGACGAACGTCACGCCCAAAAATCTTCCCCCGGCGGCGATCAACATCATCGACGCGTCACGGGCGAACGCGGGAACGGCGTACGTCGCCCTGCTCTCGCGCGACAGCCACCCGCACCTCTACCGGACCACCGACTATGGCGGCAGCTGGCACGAGATCGTCTCGGGCATCGCTGACGGCGGAACGGCGCGAGTGGTTCGCGAGGATCCGGCGGACCCGTCGATCCTTTATTGCGGCACGGTTGACGCCGTCTACGTGTCCTTCGATCACGGCGACCACTGGCAGTCGCTGCAACTGAATCTACCGACCACCGTCGTCAGCGATCTGACCGTGCACGAAGCAGACGTGGTCATCTCGACCTACGGCCGCGGTTTCTGGATTCTCGACGACGTCGCGCCCCTGCGACAGGCGCGGACAGCGCTCGCCTCGACCGGTCCTGCGCATTTCTACAAGCCCGAACCAGTGTCGCGCGCGCGGTGGGACAACACGCAGGACACGCCGGTACCGCCCGAGATGGTCGTGGGAGAGAACCCGCCGGAGGGGGCGGTGCTCGACTACTACCTGCGCGCGCCGGCGACGAGCGTCCATCTTTCCATCACAGACGCCAGCGGACACGTCGTCCGCGAGTACTCCGACGTGCCGCCGCCCGTCGACGCGACCATGGCAAACGTGCCCGAGTACTGGTTGATGACGCCGGCGGTGCTGCCCAAGACGGCGGGCATGCATCGGGTGACGTGGGACCTGCGCTATCCGGATCCGCCGACGCTGAACTACGGCTACTCGGGCAACCTACTCGACTACCGCGAGTACACATTGAGCTGGCACGCAATTCCCGGCAAGACGCCGCGCACCACGCTCGTCGGGCCGATGGTCGTCCCCGGCACCTATTCCGCGAAGCTAACGGTGGACGGCAGGAGCTACACGCAGCCGATCACCGTCATCGCCGATCCGCGCATCCCGATAACGGCGGCGGCGCTCAACGCGCAGTTCCACCTGGAGCAGCGGATGGTGGCCGGCATTGCGGCGACCTATAACGCGGTCAACCACGTTCAGCAGGTGCGCGCGGAGATCGCCAAGCGGCTACAGGCCGCGCCGGCGGATGCGGCGGCGCTGAAGACGCTGGATGCGGCGCTGGCGCCGCTCGACGGGAGTGCAGGCGTATTCGGGCTGGCCCACCGCGATCTGGGGCGACGGCTCAACGATCAGCTGGTCGCCGACGCACAGCCGACCCCGAGCGTCAGCGCCGGTACCGACGCACCGTGCGCGGCAATCGACAAGGCGATTGAGGCACTGCGGCAGCTGGACATGAAGGCCGTGGGCGACACGCCGCCGTGGACGCCGCCCGCGGCGCCCGCCTGCGGCGGTTGATTTGGTCCGAGGGGCGTTGCCCCTGGGACGATTCCAGTCTCTACTTCAGGCGGAATGACGGTGTTCCGCCGGCACAGTCGTGTCGCGCTCGACGTCGATCGCGCAGTCCTTGGCAAGGGCGACGATCGTCGCCACCGCAGCGAGCACTGGTGCGAGCACGACGCCGACCACACCGGCGGTGAGCGGAAACTCGGCAATCGTCCGATCGCCCTGGCGCACCCGCACGCGGCGGATATTGCCCTCGTGGACCAGTTCCTTCAGCTTGTCGAGGATCGCGCCTCCCTCGACCTTCACGGATTCCCAGCAGGTTTTGTCGCTCATATCATTCCTTTACGAGAATCGGCGGCATTTCGTTGATAATCACCCGCGGAGGGGGCACATGCCCAGCAAAAATGCCAGGCACTTGGCCGCCGGGATCGCAACGGCGGTCCTCATGCCGCTCGCGGTGTCGGCCCAAAAGACTCCGGCCGTGACCGACCTCTTGGCGCTTGGCGCGAAGTACGTCGCCGGATACGCCGAGCATCTCGGCGCGACTGCGGCGGATGAAGAATACCTGCAGTACCACATGAGCTCGGGACGCATGGGCACGCCCCGACGCGTCAACTGCAGCGTCGTCTGGCTTGGTCTTACCGGTGGCGCGATCGACGGCTTCCGCGACGTCGTCGCGCTGGATCGCGCGCCGGTTCGGCCGAAGGACGACCGTCTGATGACGCTCTTCCAGCCGCCGACGGCGGGAGCGCGGGGCGCGGCGCACCAGATGACGGAAAACGCCGTTGCGCAATACCTCGACCCCAACCTGCACCTGTTCGACGATGCGATGCAGGCGCTGGACTTCCTGCGCGAGGCCAACCAAGCTCGATCGACGTTCAAGGCCGAGGGCGTCAAGAACATGAAGGGAACGCAGGTCGCCGTACTGCGATTCACCGAGAAGTCGGGAACCCCCTTGCTGCCGACGCCAGAGAACACGCCAGCGGCTGGCCGCTTCTGGATGGACGTCACGGACGGCACGATGCGCCAGAGCGAACTGACCTTGTCGGGTAAGGCCTACAGCCTGAAGGTGACGGTCACGTATGCCGCCAACGCGGCCACGTCGCAATGGCTGCCGGCCGAGATGTTCCAGCAGTCCGAGGTCAACGCGCCGGGCGCACCGGACAGCAGCGGCAGGGGCGCGGCCGGTTACGGCGGCCGTGTCGTATTCGAGGCACGCGCGACGTACACGAATTTCCGGCATGCCGACGTGGATCTCTCAAAGCTGCGTTAGCACACGTCGATAGTGGGCCTCGTACAGCGGCACGACGCGCTCAGCGCAAAATCGTTCGCGCACGAGGCGGACGGCGGCGGCCGCGATCCGGCGATGCAGCCCAGCGTCGGTCAGCAGGGCCACGCCGCTCGCCGCCATCGCCTCAACGTCCCCGACCGGGTGCAGGAAGCCGGTGACACCGTGCTCGATCACCTCGGGCAGTCCACCCGCGTTCGATGCGACCACCGGCACTTCGCAGGCCATCGCCTCGAGCGCCGCAAGGCCGAAGCTCTCCTGCTCCGACGGCAGCAGAAATAGATCCGCGATCGACAGTAGCGGCAGGACGTTCTCCTGGACGCCAAGCAACTGAACACGATCCGCCACGCCGAGCTGACGTGCCACGCGGCGAGCCGTCGGCAGCTCGGGGCCGTCGCCGGCGAGGAGCAGCACGGACGGGACGCTACGCGCGATGCGGGCGAAGACCTCGACGACCGAGTCGATCCGCTTGACCGGCCGGAAGTTCGAGAGGTGCATCACGATCCGTGTGGCGTCCTCCGCGTAGCGTTGGCGCAGCTGCGCCACGGGTACGCGACAGTAGGTGTTGCAGTCGAGGAAGTTTGGAATGACGTCGATCGACCGCTGTACGGACAGCTCGCGGCAGGTCGCCGCGCGCAGGCTCTCAGACACCGCGGTGACACCGTCGGACTGGTCGATGGAGAACGCGACGATCTCGGAGTACGACGGGTCGGCGCCAATGACAGTGATGTCAGTCCCGTGCAGCGTGGTCACGACCCGTGGGACGTGCCCCTTGTGGGACCCTTCGAGCACCTGCCGCGCCAGCACGGCCGCTGTCGCGTGCGGGACCGCATAGTGCGCGTGAATGATGTCGAGCCCCTGTTCGCGCCCGACCTGGACGATGGTATTGGCCAGCCCGATGACGTATTGCGGTTCGCGAAACAACGGGTAGCTCGGCGTGTTCACCTGGTGGAAGACGAGACCGGGATGAAAGGTGCTCAGTCGGAACGGCTGGTCGGCGCTCATGATGTGCACCTGGTGGCCGCGATCCGCCAGTGCCTTGCCCAACTCGGTGGCGACGATGCCGCTGCCGCCCATCGACGCGTAGCAGACGATGCCGACTTTCATTTCATGGCAGCCGCGGCAACACGAGTGGATCGCGCACGACGAACCCTTCGGCGAACTCTACCCCAGCGAGCGCCCCGAACTGTGCGTCCCGGCTCTCGATCAGCTGCCGAAAACGCGGCGACGTGAGCCGCGTGTCGATGGCGTCGGTGGCAGACGGCTGGAACTGCGAGACGTAACACGCGAGGGCGCGGCGCTTGCGTTCGTAGACGCCGGAGACGTCGATAACGAACGACGGCGGCGCCGAGTCGTTGATGAAGTAGTAGCAGACGCGCTCCGGCTTCCACGGCGGGGTCGCGGGCTCGTAGCGGCGGAGGCCGCTGTTGAACACCGCCTCGGTCAGCAGCCGGCTGGCCGATACGTGGTCGGGATGGCGATCAGCGCCGTAGGGCACGGCGATCGTCCGCGGGCGCGCCCGTCGAATGAGCGCGACCGCCGATCGGACTTGATCGTCACCGCCGATGGCGCGGTCCGGCCAGCGCAAGTTCATGCGCCATGCCGAGCCAAGGACGGCGCCGGCCGCGTTGGCTTCCGCCAGGCGTTGTTCGACGGTGCCGTTGCTGCCCATCTCCCCGGCCGTGAGATCGCAGAGGCCGACCCGCTGCCCGAGATCGACGTGGCGTGCGATGGTGCCGCCGAGCCCGATCTCGAGGTCGTCGGGATGCGGTCCGAACGCGAGAAGGTCGACCGCGGTCGCGCCGGGCGGAGTCATGCCGCCAATGCTATCCGGTTCCATGCTGTGTCGTCCGATCACCAGCGCAGCCGCACCAGCGATACACCTTGCCGCGGCAGCTCGAACAACAGGCGCACCTCACCGCCGTTGACGCGCAGCTGGCGCTCCGGCTCCAAGGGCCGCAGTCCGCCGTCGCGCTCGAGCGCCTGGTACTGCGACGGCGACGGCGGCTGCGGCGACCCGAGCCGCCGCCACGCGTCGTAGGCATTCCCGTGATCGGCATCGATGCGTTCGTGCGTCAGACGCACCGTCACGGCGGGCACGCCGGCAATCGCCAGCTCGATCGCCGCCGGCGGCGCAGGCAGGTCGTCGTCGTGGTAGTTCCACACGAGCACGGCTATCGATCGCTCGGCGCGGGAGGCCAGTGCCCCGATGTCCGCCGCCTGGCGGACGCCGGCGTCACGGACGGCGGCGAGAGGCAGCGCGCCGCTGCTCTCGACGCGGACGCGGTCGCCGCCCATCTGCCCCAGCATGCGAAAGACGTTGAGCACCGGCTTGTCGAGGCCGTTGGTCGCCAGATCGCGGAACCCGGCGAAGTACGGCTGCCCTTCGAACTCGAACGCCCAGGTCAGCGCGCCGCGCAGATTGACGCCGTGCAGATCGGCGAGCTCGTAGGTCCGGGCCAGCTGCTCCGCCGTGTAGCTCGAGTACATCGTCCCGTTGCGATAGGCATTTTCGGGATTGGTGGCGACGCCGCAGGCGGCGCAGCCCTCCGGATCCGATTCGCCGATGATGATCGGCGTCGCCTTGAATTCCGGAAACGACGCGACGATGGCGAAGCCGTTGTCGATCGCGCGCAGCTGATTGCTGACGCTCATCCGGACGTGGCCATCGACAACGCGCGGCGCGCCCTTGGCGTGGAACGAGATGTAGTCGAGCGGCGCGCCGGTTTTGCCCGTCGCGGCGTTCGGGCCATGGGCACAGTGCTCGAGGAAGTTGCGCAGGAACGCCTGGGTCCGTTCGCCGTTGGGTCCGGTCACCGTCGGGCCGCCGATACGCGCCGCCGGGAGGACACGCTTGAGTCCGTCGGCCGCGTAGTCGTAGAGCTTCTGGTATTCCTCGGGTGTCCCGTGCCAGTAGCCAATGTCGGGCTCGTTCCAGACTTCCCAGTACCAGCTCTCGACCTCGGCGCGGCCATAGCGCTGGATCGAATGACGCGCCCACTCGGATACGATGTCGCGCCACCGGTTGTAGTCCCTCGGGGGATAGCTCCAGCCGGTGTAAAGCGTTGCGTTCGTCCCCGCCTTCCAGTCGTGCTTGTAGGGCTGCGGGTGGATCGAAAGCGCCTCCGGCATGAAGCCGATCTCGACGAGCGGCTTCATCTTCCGCTGCACGTAGGTGTCGAAGATGCGATCGACGATGGTCCAGTCGTATCGGGGGCGGCCGTCTGCGTCTTCGGCGTAAGCGTTGGTCGATCCCCACTTCAATGCCGGCGTGCCGTCTCCGGTGGTCAGCAAGTTATGGGCGCGCACGTAGACCGGCACAGGGCTCAGGGCGGCCAGTTCGCCGAGCAGCTTCTTGCCGTTATCGGTATAGGTGTAGTTGGGCTCGTCGTAGCCAAAGAATGCCCACATCGGCGCCATCGGACCCATGGCGTCGCGCGTGGCGGCGCTGACGTGGATGGTGACACGCTCGTTGGCCTGGTGCGGGGCCGCGCACAGGGCGAGGAGAGCGACGGCAGCGGCAGTGCGCGCGAGCATACGACCGCACTATACTGCCGCGAGTAGGAGATGCCCATGCATATGCGCACCGTCCGCTGGATGCTGATGCTCGTCGTCCTGCCGGTCGCCTGGATGCCGGCCCTGGCGCAGAAGCCGCCGGCCCTTCCCGACCTGCTGAAGATCACCGCGGACGCCGTCGCACAGTACGCGCAGCAGCTCGGCACGGTCGCTGCCGACGAAGAGTTCACGCAGTACCAGACCAGCTCCGGCCACATGAGCACGCCGAAGCGGCTGAACTCGGTCGTCGTCTTGTATCCGCAGGGTGACGGCGCCATCGTCAGCTTCCGCGATATCGCCGGCATCGACACGGTGCCGGTGCGCGCGAAGGACGATCGTCTCGCCGCGCTCTTCCAGAATCCGACCGACGCTTCCGTTGCGCACGCGCAGGATCTGACCGAAGAGGCAGTCAAGGCGTATTACAGCTCGAACTTGCACTTGCTGGACAAGCCGATGCTGGCCCTCGAACTCGTGCGCGCGGCGAATCAGGCCAACTCGACATTCAAAATCGAAGGCATGAAGAACATGGACGGCGCGCAGGTCGCAGTACCTGAGGTTCAACGAGAAGGGCACCGGGCATTTGATGACCGACGCGTCGGCAATCGGCCGTGTCTGGATCGATCCGGCGAGTGGCGCGGTTCACCAGACCGAGCTCGGCTTCGTCGCCAAGGCAGCGAACATCCACGCTACCGTGAAATTCGCGAAGGACGCGCAGCTGGGACAGTTCGTGCCGTCTGAGCTCTTCGAGCAGGTCGAGGCCAGCTCGAGCGGCGGGGGGATGAGCGACATGGGCGGTGGGGGCAACATGGGCGGGCGGCAGGCCATGGAAGGACGGGCGCGCTATTCCGGATACCGGCGCATCGGCGTGCAGAAACAGCTCGCCGCCCGCGGCGGCGATAACCTCGGGTATCCTTACGGCGGCTCCCCGGGAGTTGGGAAAGGGCATGGGCGAACGGCACTCGGATCCCGCTGACGTCACGCGGTTGCTGCAGGAATGGCGTGACGGGCGGCGCGATGCGCTCGATCGGCTGATGCCGCTCGTCTACGACGAGCTCCACCTGATCGCGTCGCGGCATAACGCCCGCGAGTGGCGCCCGGGGGCCATGCAGACCACCGCACTCGTCAACGAAGCTTTCGTCAAGCTGGTCGGGCAGCGTTCGGTCGACTGGCGCAACCGCAGCCATTTCTTCGCCATCGCCGCGACCATGATGCGCCGCATCCTTGTCGACCAGGCGCGGCGCGAGCAACGTCCGAAGCACGGCGCCGACGCGGTAGCTGTTCCGCTCGACGACGCTGCGACCGTCGTCCCATCTATCAACATCGATGCTGTCGATACGATCGCGCTCGACGCGGCGCTGCGCAAGCTCGAAGGGGTGGATCCGGAACAGGCGCGTATTGTCGAACTGCGTTTCTTTGGCGGCCTTACGGTCGAGGAAACGGCCGATGTCGTGGACAAGTCGCCGGCCACGATCAAACGCGAATGGACGCTGGCCAAGGGGTGGCTCTACCGGGAGCTCACGTCAGGCGCAAGCGAAGCCTGACGCATCCCATATGAGGGCGCTCTCTCCCGAACGCTGGCAACACATCAAGGCGCGCGCGGCGGCGGCGCTCGATTCTCGATCCGGCGGAGCGCGACACCTACATCGCCCGGACCTGCGAGGGTGACGCCAGCCTCGAAGCCGAGGTTCGATCGCTCCTCGCCTCGGCCGACGCCGCAGCGCCGTACTTCGAGGAGCCGCCGGCGCGCAATGTTCTCTCTCTCTACGCAGGGGGACATCGCATCGGCCCGTACCGCATCGTCCGGGAACTGGCGAGCGGCGGCATGGGCAGCGTGTACCTGGCGGAACGGGCCGACGGCGACTTCGAGCAGCGCGTCGCCATCAAAGTCGTCCGCGGCGGGTTCGGCTCGCGACTTCTCCTCGATCGCTTCCGCGAGGAACGCCGCATCCTCGCCGCGCTCGAGCATCCGAACATCGCGCGGCTGCTCGACGGCGGGACGACCGAAACGGGCCTGCCCTACGTGGCGATGGAGTACGTCGAGGGAGAGGCGATCGACCGGTTCTGCGACGAGCGCCGACTGCCGCTGCGCGAGCGCCTGCGCATCTTCCGCGACGTCTGCGCCGCGGCGCAGTATGCGCACCAGCACCTGGTGGTCCATCGCGACATCAAGGGGGGCAACATCCTGGTCACGGCCGACGGGACACCGAAGCTCCTGGACTTCGGCATTGCCAAACTGGTCGACGAGGACGCCATGGCCGGCGCGAGCGTGCACACGACGCTGCGGATCATGACACCTGAGAACGCCAGTCCGGAGCAGATCTCCGGGAAGACGGTCAGCGTCGCCACCGACATCTACGCTCTCGGCGTGCTGCTCTATCGTCTGCTGACCAGCCGCAGTCCGTACGGCGCGGTGCCTCGCGACGGCGTCGATCTGATCCGCGCGGTGTGCGAAGAAATCCCCGATCCGCCGGGCATGCACGCCGCGGCCGGGCTGTCGATTCCGGCGGACATCGATCGGATCGTGATGAAGGCCCTGCGCAAGGAACCGGAGCGGCGCTACGCCTCGGCGGGTGCGCTGTCCGAGGACGTGCAGCGATTCCTCGACGGGCGGCCGGTGCTGGCCGTACCCGACTCGCTGCGTTACCGCGCGTCCAAGTTCGTGCTGCGGCACCGCCTCGGCGTCGCTGCCGCTGCGGCGCTGGCCGCCGCGGTCGGCGCCGGCATAGCGACGACGTTGTGGCAGGCGCGCGTCGCCGATCGCGAGCGGACGAAGGCGCAGCGAGAGTTCAACGCCGTCCGTGGCATCGCGCAGTCGATGCTCGGCGAAGTGCACGACGCCGTGACGAAGCTGCCTGGCTCGACACCCGCGCGCGAGGTCCTGCTCCGTCGCGGAACAGAGTACCTCGACGCGCTCTCGGCAGAAGCGAGCGGTGACGATGCGCTGCGCCGCGAGGTCGCGATGGGCTATCTCCAGCTCTCGCACGTGCAGGGCAACGGCGGGTTCGCCAATCTCGGGGACCGCGACGGGGCGATGCGAAGCCTGGAGAAGGCCGCCGGGCTGCTCGAGCCGTTAGTGGGGAGAAGGCAGCCGGCTGCCGAGGATCGCATACGGCTGGCGACGGTCCTGGCGACGAGGGCCAGTTTTCCGCCAGCAGCCGCGGGCGCCGTCCTGCTCGCACGGGCACAATCGCTGCTGGCGTCACTGACGCCGGCCGAACTGTCGACACCATACGCGCTGACCGCGCGCGAATTGGTGTCGCAGCACACAGCGACAATCCAGATTGCCGCCCGCGACTACCGCGGCGCAGAACTGTCGCAGCAGCGATACATCGAAGCGGCGACCGAGAACCTACGCCAGAGCGGATCGCTGCGGGCGAGCTATAACCTGTCGCTGGGCTACAAGTATCGCGGCGCTACGCTGGAGATGCTGGGACGCCGACCCGAGGCGATCACCTTGTATCGCGCGGCGGCGGCCCTGGATCAGCAGCGCATCGAGAAGGAGCCTGGCAACCTCAGCTACCGTCTCGACCTTTCATTCGCAGAGGCGTCGATCGCCTCCGCCCTGGTTTCCGAGGGGGATCTCGACGGCGCCCGCGCGGGGTACGAACGTGCCGTCGCGGACCGAGAAGCCGTCGTCGCGCAGGACCCGGCCAACGACTTCGCCGGCGTGTCGCTGGCCCGCGGCTACGATCGTCTCGGGAACATCTACCGGCACCTCCAGAATGTGCCGGCCGCCCTCGATTACACCGATCGGGCCCTGCGCGTCTATCGGGGACGCATGGACGCGCATCCGGAGCGCGCGTTCATCTGGCAGGACTACACCAACGCGATTCTTGCGGACGTGAGCGAGGACGCCGAGTGGCTCGCGACCTGCCCCAGTTCCCAACGGGGGCGCCTGCGCGCGCAGGCACTCGCCCGGCTGGATTTGCTGGAGTCGGTCCAGCAGCGGTGGACGCGCGAGAAACACGCGGGGGTCCTGGCGCCCCCGGCTGACGCCATACAGGCACAGCGCGCAATCCTGCAAGGCGGCCGGGAGTAATCTCGTGTTCATTATCCGAGGGGCGTCGCCCCTCGGACTCCCCACACGCTCTCTCGCTGCGGTCGCTCGCACGACAGCGAGAGATCGGTTTTTAGGCGGCGGCGCTCAGTACTGCGTCGGGAGATTCTTCGTCGTCTTCTCCATCTCTTTCACCATGTACACCGTGGCGCCGATGCCGGCCGCGGCGGTGACAAGTCCGATGATCATCCCGGTGTGTCCGCCACCCCCGCCATTGGACTGCTTGCGGACGCCGCTCTTGGCGGGCGCCGGCGTGGGCGTGGGGGCCGTGGCGTGAAGCTGCAGGGCCGGCGTGGCGACTGAGGTAGCCGCCGCCTGGCGAATCGCGGCCTGCAGCCGGCCGGTCTTCAGGTCGTTGGCGGGTACCGTACCGCCCGCCCAGCTGCTCACCGGAGCAAGCGCGGACACCATCGTAACGATGAGTGCTGACGTGATCCAGCGTCGAGTCGTCATACTGTCTCCCTCTTATGCCGGCGGGAAGCGATCAGTGCCGGCTATCACTAGACGCGCGTTCGGGAGAAGAATGAGCTCAGGCGACAAAAAGGCCGGGTCCCAAGACCCGGCCTTTCGTTATTGCTTATCTTTTTTATCGGCCATCGAATATGTGGCGATGGCGATGGCCGATGGCCGATGGCCGACGCTACTCCTGGTTCTTGTGGACCACGTCCTGGACCGGCTTCTTCTTGCCGCCGAGGCCGGCGATCTTGATTGTCGGCTGCTCCTTGAGTACGTGCTGGCGGTAAAGGTCGGCCATCTTCTCGTCTTCCGGGGCGAAGGTACCGGGCTGCTGCTTCTTCGCGCGCAGCTTCTCCTCACGCGCGTTCTTGGCGACGCCAAGCTGATCGAGGTCCGTCTGCTTGCCCTTGGCCACCGCTTCCGGATCCAGCACCAGCGTGTGCTCGGTCGTGTTCAAGTCGACCTTCTTGCCGCCGGCGTAGATCTGGTGACGGCCGTGCTCGTCGTACCACTTCGTCAGCGTGGCGGTCATGTGCATCTTCTCGATGATGTTGCGCCAGCCGATGCCGGTGTTGTACGCGCAGAAGCTGATCTCCCCTTCCTGTGTCGCGTAGGGGATGATGCAGCGCTCGGTGCGGCGGAAGTCGTAGTTGAAGAGATCCTGGAACCACATGCCGGCGATGAAGAGGAAGTTCCAGCGGTCGCCGCGGCGCTTCTCCTGATCCTCGAGCGTGCGGTCGCCGCCGACGCGGCCGTAGGCGCCCTTGTCGGCCTTCTTGGTCGCGCCGAAGGTCTTGTCGAACTTCTTCATCAAGTCCGACAGCTTGAAGTGCGTCGGCGCCTTGAAGGGGTCGTAGTTCTTCATCAGCGCCAGCGCCATACCGGCCACCGAGAGCCTCTTGCCACGCGCGGCGTCGTTGACCCGACGCAGGTCCTTGGCCAGCTGATCGGCGTTGAGGAACGCGGTGACCGGCACCGCCTCCTTCGTGTCCTTGTCGATCATGACCGCCATGCCGATGCCGCAGTTTGGATGGCAGCCGCAGGTCAGGTTGCCCCACTCGGCCGACGGCCCGTGAACCAGATCCGCCCAGTCGGTAAACGTGCCCATGAACGAGATCGGGAACCAGTCGCGGATTGGTTCGCCGAGACCGGTCTGGTTCTTGACGTCGTGCGCCAGGTGCGACAGCGTGTAGCGCTGCGCGGCGCGCCGCTCGTCCGTGATCTCTTCGTCGCGGCCGGTGAACGAGACCGGCTGGAACGACAGGAAGTTAATCTTGCGCGGGTTGTCCAGGGCGAACTGGATGACCCGACCGACCTGCTCGTTGTTGATGCCGTTGACGATGGTGATGACGGGGACGATGTCGACGCCGGCCGACCAGAGGTTTTCGATCGCGCGCAGCTTGACGTCGAACAGGTTGCCGACGAGACGGTGCGAGTTGGCGGCGTTGCCGATGCCGTCGAACTGCAGGTAGGCGTAGCGCAGGCCGGCCTCGAACGCCGCCCTGGCGAATTCCTTGCTCTTCGCGAACTCGATGCCGTTGGTCGCCGCCTGGACCGAGTTGTAGCCGACTTTCTTGGCGTAGCGGACCGCGTCGAGGAAGTACGGCGACATCGTCGGCTCGCCGCCCGAGAACTGCACCGACATCTGCCGCTTCGGCTTCAGCGTGATGGCGTTGTCGAGCATCGTCTTGATCTCGTCCCAGGTGAGCTCGTGGACGAAGCCGACCTGGTTGGCGTCCATGAAGCAGGGGTCGCACATCATGTTGCAGCGGTTGGTCAGGTCGATCGTCAGGACCGAGCCGCGGCCGTACTTGATGGTGGAGCTGCCGTGGTTGTGGAGCTTCTCGTCGTTGTGCGAGCGGATGTCGCTGCCCGGGAACGTCTCTTCGAGATGCTTGAAGAAGGCGGGGTCCATCGCCATCGTGTCTTCGAAGTGCCCGTGGATCGGGCAATCCTTGACCATGACAATCTTGCCGTCCTTCTCGGTGATGGTGGCCTTGATCTCACCGACCTTCTCGTTGAGAAGAATCTTGTAGTCCTGCTTGCCGTCGACAATCGCCTGGCGCGCCTCGCGGACGCACTTGGGACAGAGCGAATCGGTTTCGCGCGGCCAACCGAGGGGGGGCTTCACCTTCTGCCACGACTTCTGCAGCGGGAGCTCGGACCACTTCGGGGTGAACGCGGTATTCGGCTTGATGCTGTTGAGGGCGTCGAACGCGACCCAAGCCCCTTTGGCGGCGAAGGTCAGACCCTTCTCAACGTACTTAATTGGCTTGTGCATGGACACAGAATAGCCACAAGTTGTTAGAAAATCAGGGAGTTTCACCGAACTGGCGAATTTCGGGGGTGAGCTGGCCGTTTCCCTCCCGGGCGGGCTGGCAATTGGCGTCGAATTTCTTCGCGCTTCTTCGTGGCGGCCGCCACGACGCGCCCCATGTCAGCGGGCGGGACGCAATGGCGACGCCGTTTTCATCAGAAACACGACAATTCGGTAGCCGAGAAGGACCGCCACCCCCGCCGCGTAGTACACCGGTTCGCCGGTGAAGACCTTGACCTTAAGCGCGAAGTGGATGGCGGCCAGGATCGCCGACAGGTAGACCAGTTGGTGCAGCCGCGCCCAGCGACGCCCGAGGCGGCGGATCCAGCCCTTCGTTGAGGTGACGGCGAGCGGAATCATCAGCAGGAACGCCGTGAATCCCAACAGGATGAAGGGGCGCTTGGCGACGTCCTTCGCCATGGCGCCGAAGGCAAACAGCAGATCGAACGCCCAGTACGACGTGAAGTGCAGCGTCGCGTAGAAGAAGGCGAACAGGCCAAGCATGCGCCGGTACTGAATGGCGACGTTCCAGTGCGTCAGGCGCCGCAGCGGCGTTACCGCCAAGGTGAGCAGCAGGAACCTGAACGCCCAGAGCCCCGTCGAGAGCTGAATCGTCTCGGCAGGGTTAACGCCGAGATCACCGGTGAACAGGCCGCGGACGAGCAGCCCGGCCGGCACCAGCGCCGCCAGAAAGAGGAGGACCTTGGCGGCCCGCTTCATCAACAGTCAGCGCTCGGCGCCGCCGCTCCGCGGCGGTTCGTTCCACCGCCTCGCTTCGGCCACGCTCGGCGCCGGCGGCTCGCGCCGACCGAGGGCGCTGGTACCACTTGCGCAGGTCCATGCCCGCGTACATCGAGGCCACCTGGTCGGCATAGCCGTTGAACATCAGCGTCTTGGTCGACTTGAAGATTCCAGGGATACGACGCTCGGTCGCCTGGCTCCAGCGCGGGTGATCGACCGTCGGGTTCACGTTCGAGTAGAACCCGTATTCGCTGGCGTTGGCGTCGTTCCAGGCCGTGTGCGGCATTTTCTCGACGAAGCGGATGCGCACGATCGACTTGACGCTCTTGAAGCCGTACTTCCACGGCACGACCAGTCGAATGGGCGCGCCATTCTGGTTGAGCAGGGTCTTGCCGTAGAGGCCCACCGCCAGCAGCGCCAACGGGTTCATCGCCTCGTCCATCCGCAGACCTTCGGTATACGGCCAGTTGAGACCACCACTGGCCAGCCCGGGCATCTCGCTCGAACGCAGCACGGTCTGCATTTCGACAAACGCCGCCTTGGGTTGCGGATCGGCGCGCTTGATCACCGTTGCGAGCGGAATCCCGATCCACGGGATCACCATCGACCAGGCCTCGACGCAGCGGAACCGATAGACGCGTTCCTCGAGATCCGCCGTCTTGATCAGATCGTCGAGGTGATAGTCGCCCGGCTTGTTGCACAGGCCGTCGATCTTCACCGTCCACGGCGTGGTCTTGAGCTGGCCGGCGTATCTCGCGGGATCGCCCTTGCCGGTACCGAATTCGTAATAGTTGTTGTAGCCGATAATCTCTTCGAACTTGTTGAGCGGCTCGGTGGTCGTGACCATCTTCTTCGTCGCGGTGAGCGGCGACTGCGGCGCGACGGCGGTGGCGCCGCCGTTACTCGCGTCGACGGTATCGCCGACGCAGGCGGCAATCGCGCCCCCGGCCATCGCCCCGACCAACCCGGCCCCGAGCTGCATGAACTCGCGCCGCCGCAAGTACCAGCGTTCGTCGGTAATTTCCGAGGCTTCCGGGGTTTCCCGGGTGGTCTTGAGCAACATACGGCTATTAGAACACCGAATCGCCTCGTGTCATTCCCGCCGTACAATCGCCATATGTCGGAGCCGATCGATCCGCGCTGGCCAAAGGTGCTATCCCTGACCGTGCATGAATTCCGCACGCCGATGACGGTCGTCGCCGGCTATATCCGGATGCTGCTCAAGGAGCGGGCCGGGGCGGTAACCGACCAGCAGCGGCGCCTGCTCGAAGAGGCGGAGAAGTCGTGCGGGCGGCTGTCGGCGCTGGTGTCGGAGCTCTCGGAGCTGTCGAACCTCGAAGGAGGCGCTCTCACATTCAACCGCCAGGCGACCGACTTGCGCGCCGCGATCCGGGCAGCCGTCGAGCAGCTTCCGCCCTTGCCAGACCGCGACGTTCCCGTCGAGGTGAACCTGTTCGACGGGCCGGCGACAATTGGCGGCGATCCCGTACGCCTCGCGCAGGCATTCGGCGCGCTCTGTGGTGCGCTCCGCCGCGAGATCATCACCGCCGAGCCGCTGAGAGTCCGCGAGGTCGCCGCGGCCGGCGGCGGGTTCGAGTTCCACATCGGCGACCCGGACGCGCTGACGGTGATCGCCGGCGACAACGAACGCCCGGCCTTCGACGAATGGCGGGGGGGTGTGGGGTTGAGTTTGCTGGTGGCGCGGCGCATCATCGCTGCCCATGGCGGCCGCGTCTGGGGGGCACCCGGAGGCCGCAAGGCGGGGGCGGGCGTCAACATCCCGCCGCTCTGAGGCGTCGCGCGTTCACGCGGGCTTGCGCGCCGCGACAACAATGAACCCACTCAGCATACGGGTCGGCGGCAACGGCAGCCGGCGATCAATGAGCCAGACCACACCGGTCAGCAACCGCAGCAGGTAGAGCGTCTTGTCCTTGACCAGATGCAAAAAGGCATCCCTGCCGACCTCAGGCGCACCGTTTGCAAGATTGTCATGGCCGAGGTGCGCATCAGAATGACCGCGACAACCCGAACCGACGCCATGCAGGAATGGGAGCGCGCCGAGATCGCGCGCAGCTCCGTCGAAGCAACACTCACCGCCGACGCGGCTCTGCGCGTCGCGCCCGACACGTTCGCGCGCTACGCGCATCCGCCCGGCGATACTGCTTATCCGCTCGAGTACGCGTATCACCAGCTCGGCGACGTCGCGGGTCAGCGGGTCGTCGATTTCGGCTGCGGCTCTGGAGCCAACACAGCGTTACTGGCCAATCGCGGTGCGCACGTCTGGGCGATCGACATCTCGGAGGATCTGCTGCGTCTCGGCCAGCGGAGGCTAGCGGTCAGCGACCGCGCGGGGGAGGCGACGTTCATCGCGGCCTCGGCGCACGACCTTCCCTTCCCCGACAACTCCGTCGATGTCGTGTTCGGGATGGCGATCCTGCATCACCTCGATCTCGACCTCGTGTCGCGCGAGGTGCGGCGGGTGCTCAAGCCCGGCGGCCGAGCGATCTTCAAGGAACCCGTGCGCAACTCCGCGGTGGTCCGGTTGGTACGCAGGCTGATCCCGTATCGAGCGCCCGACATCTCTCCGTACGAGCGGCCGCTGACCGACGCCGAGGTCGAGCGGTTCACGCGTGGATTCAGCGCCGCCTCGGTGCGAGCCTTCGCACTGCCGCACGTGCAGGCCGGCAGCGTCTTGCCGGTGGTGAAGCATTACTGGCAGCAGCTCTACGAGCTGGACCGGGCGCTCTTGTTGCGCGTGCCGTGGCTCGCGCGCTATGCCTCGGTCAGGGTCATCTCGTTGACGAAGTGACCTCCAGCCCCTTGACGACTGCATCGGCGAGCGCGCGCATCCTCTGGTAGTCGGTCCCGGCCTCGCCGGTTTTCTCCGGATCGAACGGTAGGTCGAAGCGGTTTCCGGGAGGATAGCGACTGTTCGGACCGCCGCCCAGCCAGTTGTTGGTCACCGTTGGCGCGACAAAGAACGTCTGCAGCGTCAGCGCCCCCGTCGACGCACCGGCCCCGTTGATGCCGTACTGGCCGTGCGGCGCGGCGTTGGCCGTGAACTTAAATCCCTCGATTTTCGGCGCGCCGTAAGCGTAGAGCAGCGTCGTCCCGTCGAAGACGAACGTGTTGCGCGCGATGCTAATGTCGCGTGGCCCGTCGCCGAGGAGCACGCCCCAGCCATTGCCGCCCATGCGCGTGGTAATCACGTCGAACAGGTTGTCTTCGATGCGGATGGCGTTGGTTTGACGGCTCGGATTCGGCGAGTCGTGCCCGAGCAGGTTGACCGCGGCTGCGACGTTGCGGACGACGTTGTGCGTGAACGCCACCGACTCGACGACGCACCAGGGACAGGCGCCCCCCTGGTTACGCGGCGTGAAGAGCACGGCATAGCCAGGCTGCGCCGCCTGCCAGTTGTTCTCGATCAGGTTTGAATCGACAGTGACGCGGCGCGCGTTCTTCAATTCCAAGATGTTCTTGATTTGCCAGTGCGTGGCTTCCTTGGGCACAGTGCCCGGCGTGCCGGCCACGCCGCTATCGGTGAAGCGCGGCGCCGTCACGATCCATGCCTGCAACGGCGCGCCGGGGGTACGTCCATAAACCACGTAATCGGCGGCGCCTGGAACGGGCGTCCAGGTGATCGCCACTGCCCCGCCGGGCGACGTGACGCTCACTTCAGCCGATGCCTCCGATGTTGCCGTCGATCCCTGTCCTGACGGCCGGCGCGCGGCGATCCGGTAGGCATAGGTCCCGGCCGGCAGCGTCCCATGCGCTTCAGCCGCGGCGGCCGCGCCGGTTGGTGCGGCGACAATGGGTTGGCGCCAGGACATCGGACGCGACATCTGATTGAACCGCACGATGACGTCGGCGCTGACGAGATCGGGGATCGACGGATCGGCCCCACCCAGCAGGAACACTTCGCCGGATGCTTCGAGGTAGTTGTTCTCGATCGTGAAGGGTCCCGGTCCGTTCCACCCGGCGATCGCCTGCGCGTCGGCGCCGACGGCCTTGATATCGCTGACGTGGCAATTGCTGACGGTCACGGATCGTCCGTTCAGGGCAATCCCGCGCTTCTGACCGGTCAGCGGATCGCCATGCACGTAGAGGTGATCGAGCACGATATCGAACGGTACCTGAGCCAGCTGCGACTGCGCCGGCGAGCCGTCGCCGATCTGAAGGATGTCGCCGAAACCGTCTTTGTTCGCGGGAAACTCGACGAAGCCGATGCGCCAGCCGTGCGCGCCTGGCGCCGTGCGCAGCGCGGGGCTGCTGTTGGCTGACACCAAGCGCGCGAACCGCGCGGCCGACGCTGGCGTGACGCGTTGCTTGGGCGGCGGCAGTTGATCGTCGGGCAGGTTCGTGCGCACGGTGACGGGTGTCTCGCCATCGAAGGAGGGCAGCAGAAAATTCCCGGTGAATGTCGCTCCGGCTTCGAGGCGGATCTCGTCGCCCGAGCGCGCCGCGTTCAACGCCGCCTGCAGATCATCGCCGGTGCGCACGACGCGGACCGATGACCGAAACGGTGCAGACGCCGACACAACCATCGCGAGCAACATCACGCCTCGACGCATGAGCTCACGCGCTGCAAACCGGCCGCCGTTGCTGGCAGCCGGTCCCCGGAACCGACTCTTTCTCGATGCGAGTGGCTGGGCTCATCACTGCTTTTCGAGCCGCCCGGGGGCGGGTGCGGACCATACGCCGCAGCCACACCGGGCAGAACCTCGAAACTCGTCCCGAATCGGATGGAATCAGGCGGTGCGGCGAACGACCGCTGCCAAACCGATGAGCATGGTCCCAATCACGACCATGGCGGCCTCCTCGCGCAGGACCGGCACAGGCGACCGCACCTGTTGAGCCGCAACCGTGGCGCTTGCGTTCGTCTCGTCCTGTGTCGCCATGGTCCCTGCGAGCGCGGGAGCCGCCGCCGTCACGGTCAGAGTGAACATGAGTGAAGCCAGATACTTACTTCTAATATTTCCCCTCATGGCGGTTCTACTTATCAATGGATGTACCAGCCAAAATCGGGCGAATTTGGCATCGCACTACCCATTTTCAGGGGGTGCCTGGGGATAGGTGCTTTCTGTTGAGGTACAGGTTTTGAATAGAGTGGGAAACGGATTGGACACTCGAAGAAAACTGCATTCAAAGCATACACGATGAAAAAGCCTTACGTCGCCATTGTCGATGATGATGCGGGGTTCGCGCAGTATCTGCGCACCTTCCTTTCCCTGCGGGGGTACGAAGCGCGCTGCTATACACGAGGCGACGAGCTTCTGGCCTCTATGAAACAGAGCGAGGCACCTGACGTGGTGCTGCTCGATGTGATGATGCCCGGTCTGGACGGGATGGCGACGCTGCGAGCGTTGAAGGCCTCCCGCCCCGAAGCCCAGGTCATCATGCTGTCCGGACGCAACCAAGCGTCGACCATCGTTGAGGCGGTCCGCCTTGGTGCAGCCGACTATGTCGTCAAGCCCGACGATCCGGAAGGGCTCGGCGAGATCGCCCTCGATGTCGCTATCAAGAATGCGATCGAGAAGAATCGCCTGGTCTCGGAGCTCAGCGAGCTGCGTCAGCAGCTCTCCGACGACGAGGATCGAGCGGTGTGGGGCAACAGCGAAAAGATGCGCGCGATCGCGACGGTAATCGAGCAGGTCGCCGACAGCGACGTCGGCGTCCTGATCCGCGGGGAAAGCGGAGTGGGCAAGGAACTGGTGGCGCGGGCGATTCACCAGCGTTCGACGCGTCACAATCGTCCGTTCGTGAAGGTCAATTGCGCGGCGCTGCCGGCGGAGTTGCTCGAGAGCGAGCTCTTCGGTCACGAGCGCGGGGCGTTTACCGGCGCGGCCAACACCCGCATCGGCAAATTCGAGCAGGCGGACACCGGAACGCTGATGCTGGACGAGATCGGCGAGATGAAGCCGGCGCTGCAGGCCAAGCTGCTGCACGTGCTGCAGGATGGCGAGTTCACCAAGCTGGGCAGCAACAAGCGCATCCAGGTCGACGTGCGCATCGTGGCGGCAACCAACCGCGATCTCGAGAAGATGATGCTCAGCGGTGATTTCCGCGAGGACCTCTACTATCGCCTCAAGGTAATCGAGCTCTTCGTGCCGCCGCTGCGCGAGCGGCGCGACGAAACCCCGACGCTGATCGACTTCTTCATCGCGCGATACGCGCGCAAGTACAACCGTCCGGCTCGCCCTCTTTCCGAGCCGCTGCGGCAGCTCTTCCTGCAGTACCAGTGGCCGGGCAACATCCGCGAGCTGGAAAACATGATCAAGCGGGTCGTCATCCTGCAGGACGAGCAGCTGGTGATTCGGGAGATCGAGCGCAACATGCAACGGACCATGGCGGCGGCCGCGCAGGCGCAGGCGGCCGCGCCCGCGGTCGCAGCGGCATTCGCGATGCCGGCCGCGATGGCAGGCGGCGGTTACGGCGGACCGATGCCGCCGCTGACCTACCCGCCGGCGGCCGCGGCTCCCGAGGACGCGTCGATGGACGAGGACGACGCGACGGTCGTTGGCGAAGGTGGGGGCGAGCGGCCGAATGGATCGCTCGCATCGGTCGCGAAGGCGGCGTCGATGAAAGCGGAGCGTGCGGCGATCGAGCAGACGCTGCGACAGGTGCACTGGAACCGCCGCAAGGCGGCGCAGATCCTGGGCGTCAGTTACAAGACGCTGCTCAACAAGATCAAGGAGTGCGGTATCTCGCGCGCCTGAGTCTCTGCATCCTTATCCGAGGGGCGTTGCCCCTCGGACTCCCTCACAGCCTCTCTCGCGCGCCGCTCCGTTATTATCCGAGGGGCGTTGCCCCTCGGACTCCCCGACAGCCTCTCTCGCGCGCCGCTCCGTTTTCATCCGAGGGGCGTTGCCCCTCGGACTCCCCGACAGCCTCTCTCGCGCGCCGCTCCGTTTTCATCCGAGGGGCGTTGCCCCTCGGACTCCCCGACAGCCTCTCTCGCGCGCCGCTCCGTCGGCGCGCTCCGTTCGTCTGGCTCGACTCGCTGCGCTCGCTCGCATCGTCCTGACCAGCAAGGTCGCCCCCTCGGACTCCCCCACAGCCTCTCTCGCGCGCCGCTCCGTCGGCGCGCTCCGTTCGTCTGGCTCGACTCGCTGCGCTCGCTCGCATCGTCCTGACCAGCAAGGTCGCCCCCTCGGACTCCCCCACAGCCTCTCTCGCGCGCCGCTGCATTTTCATCCGAGGGGCCGTGCCCCTCGGACTCCCCGACAGCCTCTCTCGCGCGCCGCTCCGTCGGCGCGCTCCGTTCGTCTGGCTCGACTCGCTGCGCTCGCTCGCATCGTCCTGACCAGCAAGGTCGCCCCCTCGGACTCCCCCACAGCCTCTCTCGCGCGCCGCTGCATTTTCATCCGAGGGGCCGTGCCCCTCGGACTCCCCGACAGCCTCTCTCGCGCGCCGCTCCGTCGGCGCGCTCCGTTCGTCTGGCTCGACTCGCTGCGCTCGCTCGCATCGTCCTGACCAGCAGGGTCGCCCCTCGGACTCCCCGACAGCCTCTCTCGCGCACCGCTGCGTCGGCGCGCTCCGTTCGTCTGGCTCGACGCTGCGCTCGCTCGCATCGTCCTGACCAGCAGCATCGCCCCCTCGGACTCCGCCACACGCTCGCTCGCACTGCGCTGAGCCCATCAGTCAAAACTTATGAGCTGGGTTCCTCTTGAGGTTGCGAGCACCTCGAGGATTCAACCTCGAATCTCCACACAGTAAGCACGCGTTTACCACTCGACGAGCGGCAGCACATTTCTCACCTCGGCCTTCTCCCCCCTCCGCCCGGTGTTTTCACCAACACTTCCAAAGTTTTACTGTCGTGGCACCCCGCTTGCTGAACTACATGGCGTGCAGTGGCCCACTCCGCCGAGGTTGTGCGAGGCGAGCGACGACGACGTGCCGCCGGTGAGCACTGATGCGCCACCTGCTGCATCTTCGCGCCGCGTCACGGGTGAGTTGCTCGGCGCGAGTGATCAGATGCGCGAGGTGCGCGAGCTGGTCGAACGGGTCGCGGACACCGACGTCACCGTTCTGATCCGCGGCGAGAGCGGCACCGGTAAGGAACTGGTCGCGCGCGCGGTGCACGCGGCGTCGCCGCGGCGCGAGCGGACGTTCGTCAAGGTCAACTGCGCGGCGCTGCCAGCGGAGCTGCTCGAGTCGGAACTGTTCGGGTTCGAGCGGGGCGCCTTCACCGGCGCGATGCAGCACAAGCCCGGCAAGTTCGAGTTCGCCAACCACGGCACGATGTTCCTCGACGAGATCAGCGAGATGGGCGCGCCGCTGCAGTCCAAGCTGCTGCAGGTGCTGCAGGACGGCGTGTTCGCGCGGCTCGGGGGCCGCGAGGACGTGCGCGTCGACGTCCGCGTCGTCGCCGCGACCAACCGCGACCTCGAACTGGCTGTGGCCGACGGGCAGCTGCGCGAGGACCTCTACTTCCGCCTCAACGTCGTCTGTATCACGCTGCCGCCGCTGCGGCAGCGGCGCGACGAAATCCCGGCGTTGACGCAGTACTTCCTCGAGCAGTACTCCGCGCACTACAACAAGCCGGCGCCCGCGCTCGCCACCGACACGCTGCGACTGTTCGCCGAGTACGAGTGGCCGGGCAACGTGCGCGAGCTCGAGAACCTGGTCAAGCGGATGGTGATCCTCGGCACCGACGCGCCGATCCGGCGCGAGGTCGCTGACGCGATCGCGGGGCGAGTCGCGGTCACGGGCCCGATCCCGGCGCTGCAGACGACCAGCACCACGGCACCGGCCGCGCCGCCGGTCACGCCGCCGGTCGCGGCCGCGGCGGTACCGCCGGCGCCGCCGCAGCCGATCCCGCTAGCCGGATCGCTGAAAGACATCGCCCGGTCCGCCGCGCGTGTAGCGGAGCGCGAGTTGATCTACCGGACGCTGCAGCAGACGCGGTGGAACCGGCGCGAGGCGGCGGAGATCCTCGGCATCAGCTACAAGGCGCTCCTTTACAAGATCAAGGAAGCCGAGCTCGACAAAGCTTCATGATGGCCGTGCTGAGTCCGGAAACCTTCGAATTCGTCCTGACGAACGAGCTGAAACGCGCGCTCCGCTCTCAGAACTTCGTGACACTGGTGCTGATCGAGCCGCGCGGCGGCGACCCGGCGGAAGGACGCCGCGAAATCGCGCGGCTGATTGATCCGGAGCTGCGCGAAACCGATCTGATCACGGTCGACGACACCGCGGTGTCGATGGTTCTCCTCGACGCCGATCTCCAGAACTCGATGGGCGTCATCGACCGGGTGATCGCCCGGCTCGAGCATTACCAGTTCACTTCGCCGCTCGACATCCAGGTCGGAGCGGCGTGCTGTCCCACGCACGGCGCCGACGCCGACACCTTGAAGCGGGTCGCGGCGGAGGCACGAACCGGGGTGGCGCGGCGCGAACCGCCGCGCGGCTCGGCACACGCATAACAGAGGGTGCGATCCATGAAGACGATGTCAACTGCCACGTTTACTGCTCTCTCGCTGGCCGCGCTGATCGGCACGGCCGCCGCACAGCCCGCGCCGAAGCCGATCGGCACGACGGGCACCCGCGCTGACACCGCCAAGCCGGCGCCGGCGGCGGCGGTGTCGACCGACTACCGCCTGGCGACAGGCGACAAGCTGCGGATCGAGGTCTACAAAGATCAGCAGCTGTCGCAGTCGCTGCAGATCCGGCCCGACGGCAAGATCACGCTGCCGCTCGTCGGCGACATCGCTGCCGCCGGCCACACCTCGATCGAACTGCGCGATGCGATTGCAACCTCGCTCAAGGAGTACATCACCAACCCGGTGGTCACGGTGATCGTCGTCGAAACGATGCCGGAGGTGGTCTACGTGCAGGGCGAGGTCAGCAAGCCGGGGATGTTCGCGCTGCTCAACGGCCACCTCTCGGTCATCCAGGCGATTGCGATGGCCGGCGGCTTCACCGACTTCGCCAACCGCAAGGACATCACCATCGTGCGCGGCACCGAGAAGCTGCACTTCAACTACAAAGACGCCGTCGACGACGACAGCAAGCGCGAGCCGATGCAGCTGCGGGCGGGCGACACGGTGATCGTGAAGTAGGCGCTCATGCCCTCCCGATTCCTCCATCCGTCGCTCGCCCTGGCCGCGCTGTGCGCGTTACTGGCTGCCGTCCCTGCGGCCGCGCAGCAGGAGCCGGTGCAGGTCAGCGAATTCCAATCGTGGCGGCTGCCCGGCTGGACATTCACTCCCGGCGTCACCGTCGGCGCGTTGTTCGACAACAACGTCGCGGTTGCGCCGGCGCAATTGCCTGGCGGCAGCCCGGCCTCCGACAAGCTGCTGACGGCTCAGCCGTTCGGGCAGCTCGAGTACTTCGACGCGCGGACGACGTTTTCGAGCGGCTACAACGGCACGGTGCGGCGCTATGTCGAGCTCACCGACCTGGACGGCGTCGATCACCGCGGCTACCTGATGCTGCGGCGGATGCTCACCCGTCGCGTGACCTTCTATGCGAAGGACAACTACATGCAGGTGCCGACCACCGACCAGCTCGAGCTGAACGGCGTGCCGTTCCGCCGCAGCGGCGCCCGTTATAACGACAGCGCCGCCGGGGTCGAGGCGCGCCTGACCCGCACGATCGACCTCAGCGCCGAGTACGAGAACACCTGGGTCGACTTCGTGCGCAAGGACACGCCGCTGACCGGAGGCTTCGTCAACGGTGCGCACGCCAGCCTGACCGATCGCGTCACCGGCCGCTCGTCGGTCGGGGTCGAAGGGGGCACGCGCTGGGCCAATCTGGCTGAGGGGAACGTCGGGCTGACTGTTGTCCCGGTCACGCTGCTCTTCCAGGACGTCGGCGCCGTCTACCAATATCGGACGGGACCGATGACGATGATCGAGGCGGCGGTCGGCTTCTCGCATCTCGACGATCGCACGCGCGGCATCACGCGCAACGGACCCTATGCGCGGGCGAGTGTCACGCATCGGGCCGACCGCGCCACCGTTGGGGCGTATTTCGAGCGGAGCTACGTGCCGTCGCTGAGCTTCGGGGGCACCAACCAGAGTCAGGAGCTGCGCGGTTACGTGCAGATGCCGCTCGCCCGCAACCGTTTCTACGTCCAGGAATCGGCGGCCGTGCGCCGCACCAATCCCTTCGTCGCCGGCGAAGTGCCGCTCAACTCGATGTGGATTGACACGCTCGGCGGCTACGCATTGCAGCGCTGGCTGAGGCTCGAAGGTTACTACGTCTTTACACGCCAGGACACGCGCCTGGCCGGCGGCCTGATCAGCCGCCACGTCGTCGGCGTCCAGCTCGTCATCTCCGAACCCGTGAGGATCCGCTAATGGACCAGCAGTCATTTCATCCGCTCGATTACATGGCGGTCGTCAACCGCCGCAAGTGGTGGTTCATCGTCCCGCTCGTCGCCTGTCTCGGGCTCGGCGCGGCGGTGCTCGCCGTCTGGCCCAGGAAGTACCTGTCGCGCGCAGCCATCGGCGTGCAGTCTCCCAACGTCACCGGCGATCTGCTGCGGGGCGCCAGTGCGATGGATCCGATCGAGCGGCAACGGGCCATCCAGCAGCAGCTGCTCAGCCCGGCACTGCTCGATCGCGTGATCGCGGAAGAGCGGCTCAGCCCGACCAAGGACCGGGACCAGGTCGCGGCGTCGCTGCGGGAAAACCTGGCGAAGAACATCGAGGTGCCGGCGACCATCGGCCTCAACGGTCGCGCCGACCCGACGCGGGGAATCGAGCTGTTCTACCTCGGCGTGACCGACGCGACGCCCGATCGAGCGCAGCGCCTGGCCAACCGCGTCGCGCAGGACTTCGTCGACGAGAGCCTCAAGTCGCAGAGCGCGCGAGCGGAGAACTCCGCCGACATGCTGCAGCAGCAGGTCGCCGACTCGCAGAACAAGATCAACGATCTCGAGAACAAGCTGCGCACGAAAAAGCAGGCCTACGTCGGCCGGCTGCCCGACCAGGTCGGCGCCAACGTGCAGATGGTCAACGGGGCGCGTCAGCAGTTCGAATCGCTGTCGATCCAGATCCGCGCGCAGCAGGATCAAATCTCGCTAGTCGAGGGGCAGCTCGATGCGATGCGCCAGGGGTCCGGGGTCGAGGGGATGACCACGTCGACCCTGGCCGCCAGCCAAGCGGCGCAGAAGCATCTCGACGATCTGCAGGCACAGCTCGCCGCGGACCGGGCGCTCGGCTACACCGACAAGCACCCCGAGACGATCCGTTTGCAGGAAGAGATCAAAGGCGCCAAGGCCGAGATCGCCGCGTCAAAGGCCGATCAGCCGGCCAACCGAGAGGAGATGCTCAAGGCTGACCCGCTCTACCGGCAACGGACGCAGGAGCGCGACCTGGCGCGGGTGCACCTCAAGGAACTGCAGGCCGCCGCGACCAACGCCCAGTCGCAGATCGGGGCCTATCAGAGCCGGGTCGAGTCCGCGCCCGTCGTCGAGCAGGAGCTGACCTCGCTCCAGCGCGAGTACCAGCTCGAGCAGGATCGCTACAAGGATCTCAGCGGCAGGCTGCAGAACGCGCGCATGACGGAGGACCTGGCCAAGAAGCAAGGGGGGGAACGTTTCAGCATCCTCTACCCCGCCGACTACCCCGACACACCGATCGAGCCGCAGCCGCTGAAGGTGCTGGCGGTCGCGCTCGTCCTCGGCCTGGTGCTTGGCGCCGGGGCGGCGCTCGGACGCGAGTTCCTCGATCGCGCCGTCTACGACTCGCGCGCGCTACAGAACGAGTTCGAAGTACCCGTGCTCGGCGAAATTCCGCGGATCACCGCCGCCTAAGGAGACGACCATGAGCCGCATCCAAGAGATTCTCAAGAAAGCCGAGCGCGAAGGCGCTGTCCACCGCACCCGTGCCTTCATGGCCGATGGCCCAGCCATCGGCCCATCGGGGGCGGCGGCCGTCGCGATGCCGGGAGCCATGCCTGGCGGCATGCCAGTCACGGAGACGCGCGAACGGCCGGCCATCGCCGGCAACCTCGACCCGCGTCTGGTCAGCGCCTACGCGCCGCAGTCGCCCGCCGCCGAGCAATATCGTTCGCTGCGGACGCGCATCAAGATCGCCGAACACGGCCGGACGATGCGCTCGATCCTGGTCACCAGCCCGAACAAGGGAGACGGCAAGAGCCTGACCGCGGCGAACCTGGCGCTGACGATGGCGCAGGAAGTCCAGCACCGCGTGCTGCTCGTCGACGGCGACCTGCGCCGGCCGGTGATCGATCGCCTCTTCGGCATCCCCGACACACCGGGACTGACCGACGTGCTGATGGGGGGCGCCGCGCTCGACGACGCCATCGTGTCGATCGCCACGCACAACCTGAGCGTGCTGCCGGCGGGGCCGATTCCGTCGCAGCCTGCGGAACTGCTCGGCTCGACGGCTATGCGCCGCACGCTCGACGCGCTGCGGACGCGTTTCGACCGGATCATCATCGACATGCCTCCGGTGGCACCGCTCGCCGACGTCTCGATCGCGCTCGGCATGGCCGATGGCCTGCTGATGATCGTGCGGGCCGGGGTCACGCCGAAGCCCGCGATCGAGCGCGCCCTGTCGGGACTCGACACCGGCAAAGTGCTCGGCCTGGTGCTCAACGACGCCGGCGACGGCGGCGCCGCCTACAAAGACGGCTACCACTACGTCGCGGGCTAGGAACTTCGGGGGCGGCATGCAGTTGTTCAACCGGTACGTCTCGACACGCAGCCTGACGGTGTTCGCCGGCGAGCTGCTGCTGATTTTCGGATCGGTGGCGCTGGCAGCGGTCTTCCAGCAGACGCCACATCTCGGGGCCAATCTCTGGAAGATCGCCCTCGTCACGCTGGTGTGCCAACTGTGCCTGTACTACAACGACTGCTACGACCTCACCGTCGTGCACTCGAACCGCGAGCTGGTGGTGCGGCTGCTGCAGGCCGCGGGCGCGGCGTCGATCCTCCTGGCGGCGCTCTATTTCGTCGTGCCGGTGCTGATGGTCGGCGACGGCATCTTCGTTTCGGCGTTGTTCGTCTTCCTGATTGCGATCCTCGGCTGGCGGCTGGCCTTCAACGGGGTGACCGGTTCGCTCAAGCTCGACGAGGAGCGCGTGCTCTTTGTCGGGACCGGGGAGACCGCGCGCAAGGTGGCGCGCCAGATCCTCGATCAACACGACTTCGCCTACCGCGTCGTCGGCTTCATCGACGACGACGCCTCACACATCGGCGAGCGCATCGTCAATCCCGCTATCGTCGGCACGCCGGCGGACCTCGACCGACTGGTGGCCGAGCACCAAATCGATCGCATCGTGGTCGGGCTGTCCGATCGGCGCGGCAAGCTACCAGTGGAGGAGCTGCTGCGAGCCAAGATGGCCGGGATCAGGGTCGAGGACGCGACGACGACCTACGAGCGTGTCACCGGCAAGATTCTGATCGACGACCTGCGGCCGTCGTGGCTGATCTTCTCCGACGGCTTCTGGGTCTCGCGGGTCACCCGGCTGATGAAGCGAACGATCGACCTGACGCTGTCACTGCTGCTGGCGGTAATGGCGCTGCCCTTGATGGTGGTGACGACGCTACTCGTCTTGATCGAAGACGGACGGCCGGTGCTCTACCGACAGGAGCGGGTCGGCGAGAACGGGCACACGTTCGTGCTGTCGAAGTTCCGCTCGATGCGCAGAGACGCCGAAAAAGGGGGCACGCCGATATGGGCCAAGGACGGCGACGATCGGGTGACACGGGTCGGCCGCTTCATCCGCAAGACGCGCCTCGACGAACTGCCGCAGCTGTGGAACGTCATCCGCGGCGACATGAGCTTCGTCGGGCCGCGTCCTGAACGCCCGTTCTTCGTCGAACAGCTGTCGCAGGAGATCCCGTTCTACCAGCAGCGCCACGCGGTGAAGCCGGGGCTGACCGGCTGGGCGCAGGTGAAATACCGCTACGGCTCGTCGCGCGAGGACGCGATGGAAAAATTGCGTTACGACCTCTATTACATCAAGCATCTGTCGGTCGTCTTCGATCTGACGATCGTCTTCGACACCGTCAAGGTCGTGCTGTTTCGCAAGGGGGCGGCGTGAGCCGATCCGGCTGGAGCGACGATCGGCCGCTCCTGACGATCGTCCGCAACGTCTTCACGCGCTACCTGTCGGTGGCGGCGGAAATGGCGATCGGGCTGATCACGCTGCCCTTCAACCTGCACCACCTCGGCGCCGAGGCCTACGGGCTGTGGATGCTGACGGCGGGCGTGACCATTCACTTCTCGATTCTCGACCTCGGCTACGGCGGCGCGATGGTGAAGTTCATCGCGCAGTACCGCGCCTACAAGGACACGCGCGCGCTCAACGAGATCGCCAGCACGCTGTTCTTCATGTTCGCCGGCTTCGGCGTGCTCGCCTACCTGGTCGCCGCCGGGCTGGCGTTCAACCTCGCGCACGTGTTCAGGATCAGTTCGGAGCAGGCGGAGGTCGGCAAATGGATCCTGCTGATCATCGGCGTCAACGTCGCGATCAATTTCCCGTTCTCGGTCTACGGCGGCGTCACCTCCGGGTTCCAGCGCTACGACATCAACAACATGGTGGCGATCGTCAGCAACCTGCTGGTCGCGGCCGTCAACGTCGCTGTGGTCTGGCTCGGTTTCGGGCTGATTGCGCTCGTCGCCGCTACGTCGTTCGTCCGCTTCGTCACCTATTTCGCCTATCGGCGCAACGCCTACAAGGTCTATCCCGAACTCGACATCCGCCCGGCGCTGTTCCGACGCAGCCGGCTGCGCGAAGTGACCGGCTTCAGCGTCTACTCATCCATCATCGACTGGGCCAACAAACTGAACTACGAGCTCGATGAAATCGTCATCGGCGTCTTCCTGGGGGCGGCGCCGGTGGCGGCGTGGGCGGTCGCCGATCGCATCATCTCCGGCACGCAACGGCTGACCAACCAGGGCAATGCCGTGCTCTTCCCCGTCGTCGTCGACGCCGACGCGACGCGGCAGGTCGGACGCCTGCAGAAGGTGCTAATCGAGGGAACGCGGTTGTCGCTGGCGAGCGTATTGCCGATCGCGGTCGTGCTGATCGTGTTGGCGCGGCCGCTGGTCAACGCGTGGGTGGGGGCGAGCATGCTGGTGGCGGCGCCGGTGATCCAGATCCTCGCGATCGCCGTAGCCCTGCGCGTGGGCAACGCCACGAGTACGACGCTGCTCAAGGGATCCGGGGCCGTGCGGCGGGTGGCGATGGTCAACATCGTGACCGGCGTCGTCAACCTGCTGATGAGCGCGGCGCTGGTGCGTCCTTTCGGCCTCGCCGGGGTCGCGGTCGGTACGCTCATTCCTGTCGCCGTGGCGTCGATCGGCGTGCTCTTCCCCGACGCGTGCCGCCGGGTCGAGCTGCCCGTGGTCCAGGCGTTCCGGCGCTCGGTCTGGCCGGCGGTGTGGCCGGCGACGATTACCGGTCTCGGGCTGATGGTGCTTCGTCCGTACCTGGGCGTCCGGATCATCGGCGTCGTCGCGGGCAGCGCGGGCGCCGCTGCCCTCTACGTCTTCCTGTTCATTCTCGCGGTCGGGCGGCGCGATCGCCAGCAGTACACCGCGAGATTCTGGGAGCTGTGCGGGCGCAACCGCACGCTCGTCCCGGCGGCATGACCATGCGAGGCATCATCCTGGCGGCGGGCCGTGGATCGCGCCTGAACGGCACGGCGGGCGACAAACCGAAGTGTCTGGTGCGGGCCGGCGAGCAGACGCTGGTTGAGCGGCAGATCAGCGCGCTGCGGCGCGCCGGGATCGACGACATCACGGTCGTCGTCGGCTGCCAGGCTGACCGTGTCCGGCAGAGCTGTGGCAGCGGCGTGGGGTACGTGGAGAATTTCCGGTTTGCGGAAACCAACAGCCTGTATTCGCTGTGGACGGCACGCCCTCTGCTCTCTGAAGGCTTCGTGGTGCTGAATTGTGACGTTCTCTTCCATCCTGCGCTGCTGGAGGAGCTCCTGGCTACCCAAGATGACGCCGCGTTGCTCATCGACTACCGCGGTGAGGGACAGGCGCCGTACGGCGACGAGGAAATGAAGGTCAAGGTCCGCGACGGGGTGGTCGTCGACATCTCCAAAACGATGGATCCAGCAGAAGCGGACGGCGAGAACCTCGGCATTGTGAAGTTCGGGCCGGCGGGGGCGCCGGCGCTAGTCGACATCCTCGATCGGATCGTCGCCGGGGGCGGGCTCCGCGATTGGGCGCCGAAGGCGTTTCAGGAGTTCGCGCAGCAGCGACCTCTGCACGCGATTGCCACGAACGGATACCCCTGGATCGAGATCGACTTCCCGGAAGATTTTCAGCGGGCGGTGCGCGACGTGCTGCCGGCGATCGAGGGCGCGGCGCGCGCCGAGGACGTGGCCTAATGCTGCGCCCGGCCGCCGCTCAGTCCGTACCGCCGCGCACGGCGCCGCGTTCGGGCCCGGCGCCGCGCATCGTCGCGCTCGGTGGGGGCACCGGCCTCCCCAACGTGCTGCGCGGGCTGCGGCCGGTGCTGTATCCGGGCGGGGTCACTGAGGGCAACCGCGAGCACCTGGTGGCCATCGTCGCGACCTCGGACGACGGCGGGAGTTCGGGGAGGCTACGGGAACAGTTCAACATGATCCCGCCCGGCGATATCCGCAACTGTCTTGCGGCGCTGTCCGACGACGAGTCGCAATTCGCCGAGATGTTCCAGTACCGCTTCGCGGGTGGTGAAGGGCTCGGCGGCCACGCGATGGGAAACCTGGTGATTGCCGCGCTGGCCGACGTGACCCGGGACTTCGCCCAGGCGGTGGAAGCGGCGTCGCGGATGCTTGGCGCGTGCGGCGTGGTCCTGCCGGCGACGTCGGAACTGGTCACGCTCGTGGCGGAATTCACCGACGGACGTGTCCTGAACGGCGAGACCTCGATCGCCGACGCCGGGGGCACGATCGCACGTCTCAGCCTGCTGCCCGAGCGCCCGCTGTCGTCCGATCGCGTGGTCGCGGCGATCAACCGGGCCGACGTCATCGTGGCCGGCCCGGGCAGCCTGTTTACGAGCATCCTGCCGCCGCTGCTGGTTCCGCACGTCGCCGAGGCGATCTGGGCGTCGCGCGCCGTTCGCGTGCTAGTCGCCAACCTCATGACCGAGGCCGGCGAGACGGACAACTTCAGCGTGCTCGATCACTTGCTCACGCTGGAGCGGCATCTCGGCCGGCAGCTGTTCGACTGCGTCATCTACAACACGGCGCCGGTGCCAGAGCCACTGGCGACGAACTACAAGAACCGCCGCGCTGCGCCGATCGTGACCGGCACCTTCGAGCTGAGCGCGCTGGATCGCTTCGGCGTGCGGGCGGTCGGCGTCCCGCTGGTGTCGGAACATCCGGCGGGGAAGATCCGGCACAACCCGGACCGTCTCGCGGCGGCAATCACGGCGCTGGCACAAGGGAAGCTTGGAGCGTGGCGGCCGCGCGCCCAGGCCGAAGGAGTCTAGGATGTACGAACGGTTCTATCAGCTGCGCGAACGCCCGTTCGCGCTCAGTCCGGACCCGGACTACCTCTACCCGAGCCGGGTCCACCAGGAAGCGCTCGACTACCTGCGCTACGGGCTCGAGAGCCAGGCCGGCTTCATCGTCATCACCGGCGAAATCGGGTCGGGCAAGACTACGTTGCTGCAGACCTTGCTGCGCAACGTCGACAGCGGGACGACCGTCGGCCGTATCGTCAACACGATGCTCGAACCGCGCGAGCTGATCGAGACGATCATGATCGACTTCGGGCTCGATCCCGCCGGGCGCAGCAAGCCGCTGCTGCTGCGCGATCTCTCGCACTACCTCGTCGATCAGCGGGTTGCCGGGCGCAACGTGCTGGTGGTGATCGACGAGGCGCAGAACCTCAGCCTGGGAGCGCTCGAAGAGCTGCGCATGCTCTCGAACCTCGAAACCGAGAAGTCCAAGCTGCTGCAGATCGTGCTGGTCGGCCAGCCCAATCTGCGCGACAAGCTGGCGGCGCCCGAGCTCGAGCAACTGCGGCAGCGGATCACGGTCAGCTACCACCTGCCGCCGCTCGACGCCGATGAGACTGGCCACTACATCAACCACCGGCTGCGGCGGGCGGCGCTCGGCCCGCCGGTGGTGTTTCCGCGCGACGCCACGGAGTTGATTCATGGGCGCAGCCGCGGCGTTCCGCGTATCATCAATGTCATCTGCGACGCGGCGCTGGTGTTCGGGTACGCTGAGGAGCGGCGCGAGTTCGACGCCGCGACGATCCATGAGGTGCTCACGGAGCTGGAAGCCACCGGCGTGCTGCCGGCGCCGGAGCACGACCAGCCGGCCGCGGCCAGCCTCACGCCCGTAGCGCCCGCCGCCCCGGCCGCCCACGCCGTGGCAGTCGTCCCTCCGCCGGTTGTGGTCCGGCCCGCGGTAGCGACCACGCCTCTCACGTCTGTGGATGCGGATCTCGCGCAGGCGCGGGCAGCGGCAGCGGTCTCGCCCATGGCCGCGGGTGTGGCGCAGACTCGGGCAACAGCGCCGGTCTCGCCTTTGGCTGCGGATGCGGTGCAGGCTCGAGCCGCGGCGCTCGACGAGCGGGAACGGCAGCTACGCCAGCGCGAGCGCGAACTGGCGGAACAGCGCCGGGTACTCGCCGAGGAGTATCGCCTGATGCGCACGCGCGCCGCGGCTGCGGCCGCGCCGGGCGCGGCTGCGGCCGGCGCCGCGCGCTTCGAAGCGGTGTCGCACTCCGGGTTCTGGCACCGTGTGAAACGCATTATGCTCGGAGTAACAACTTCCTAGGAGTTT
Source organism: uncultured Acidobacteriota bacterium (assembly GCA_963836665.1). Lineage (GTDB taxonomy): Bacteria > Acidobacteriota > Vicinamibacteria > Vicinamibacterales > 2-12-FULL-66-21 > JAICSD01. Next base: position 1,289,105 of record CAWIKL010000001.1, read on the forward strand.
GGTGATGGCAGCGTCCGTGGAGATCCTTCGCAACAAGATTCGCTCGCGCCAGGCCCGGGCGGGCGTCGTCGGCCTGGGCTATGTCGGGCTGCCGCTGGCGGTCGAACTGGCCAAGGCGGGCTTTCACGCCACCGGCATCGATCTCGACGGCCGCAAGGTGCAATCGGTCAACGAGGGGCGGTCCTATATCCCCGACGTGGCGACGGCCGACGTGCAGGCGCTACACGCGAAAGGGTTGCTCGACGCGACGACCGACTTCGCCATCGTCAAAGAGCTCGACACGATCAACATCTGCGTGCCGACGCCGCTGCGCAAGACGAAGGACCCCGACATGTCCTACATCGTCTCGGCGGTCGAAGGCATCGCGACGTATCTGCACCCGGGGATGCTGATCGTCCTCGAGTCGACGACCTACCCCGGCACCACCGACGAAGTGGTCCAGCCGATGCTCGAGGCCACGGGGCTCAAGGCGGGCGTCGACTTCTTCCTGGCCTTCTCGCCCGAGCGCGTCGACCCGGGCAACCCGACGTTCCAGACGCACAACGTGCCGAAGGTGGTCGGGGGTTACTCGGCGCACTGCTCGCAGCTGGCCGCGGAGCTCTACGGCTCGGCGATCGAGACGATTGTGTCGGTGAGCTCGACGCGCGTGGCCGAGATGGTCAAGCTGCTCGAGAACACGTTCCGCGCCGTCAACATCGGCCTGGTCAACGAGCTGGCGCTGATGTGCGACCGCATGAACATCGACGTGTGGGAAGTGGTCGATGCGGCCAAGACCAAGCCGTTCGGCTTCATGGCGTTCTACCCCGGTCCGGGGCTCGGCGGCCACTGCATCCCGATCGATCCGTTCTACCTGTCGTGGAAGGCGAAGCAGACCGGGTTCGATCCGCGCTTCATCGAGCTGGCCGGCCACATCAACGGCGGCATGCCGCACTACGTGGTCGACAAGGTAGGGGAAGCGCTGAACAGCCGGCGCAAGGCGGTCAACGGCTCGCGGATCCTGGTCGCGGGCGTCGCCTACAAGCGCGACATCGACGACATGCGCGAATCGCCGGCGATGGATGTGATGGGGCTGCTGCTGGCGCGGGGCGCCACGGTCGCGTATGCCGATCCGTTCGTGCCGCTGGTCCACGGGCGCGAGTGGTCGGGCGGCTACGACATCACGGCGGTCGATCTGACGCGCGGACAGATCGCGCAGTACGACTGCATCGTCATCGTCACCGACCACAAGGCGTTCGACTACGAGGCGCTGGTCGCCGAAGCGGACGTCATCGTCGATACCCGTAACGCGATCAAGACGCGGCATCCGCACGTGTTCCGGCTCGGGGCGCCGCACGCCGCGCACGCGGAGGCAGGCAAGGCCGTCGTCGCCTGACGCGCGCCGTCCCGCTCCCATCCATGCGCCTGCTCTTCTTATTCTCGGCGGCCATCGTCGCCTACGTGTATGCGGGCTACCCGGCACTGCTGGTGCTGTGGGCCCGCATGGCGGACCGCCGGCCGCGGCGGCAGCCCTTCGCGGCGGGCCGCTGGCCCTCGCTGTCGGTCGTGGTCGCGGTGCGCAACGAGGCGCCGCGCCTCGCCGCGCGCGTCGACAACCTGATCGATCAGCACTATCCCGGCCGCATCGAGATCGTCGTCGTGTCCGATGGTTCGACCGACGATCCCGCCGCGGCGCTGGCGCGCTTCGGCGCCGCGGTGACGCTCATCACGCTGCCCCCGGGCGGAAAGCCGTCCGCCTTGAACGCCGGCGTCGCCGCCGCAACCGGCGACATCCTGGTGTTCGCCGACGCGCGGCAGCGCTTCGCGCCGGGTGCGCTGGCCAGACTCGTCGAGAACTTTGCCGATCCTTCAGTCGGCGGCGCGACCGGTGAGCTGGTGCTCGACTGCGAACTGGAAGACAGCGCGAGCGAGATCGGCGAGGGCATCGGCCTGTACTGGAAATACGAGAAATGGCTGCGGCGCAACGAGAGCCGCATCTGGTCGACACTCGGGGCGACCGGGGCCATCTACGCGTTGCGGCGCGAGTGCTGGACGCCGCTGCCGGCGGCAACGCTGCTCGACGACGTGCTGGCACCGATGCGGGCGGTGCTGAACGGGTGCCGGATCGTGCTCGACGAGCGCGCCGTGGCCTTCGATCGGGCCTCGACCGATGCGGCCGCCGAAGCACGGCGCAAGAAGCGGACGCTCGCCGGCAACTACCAGATCCTGGCGCAAGAACCGCGGCTGCTGGTGCCGATCGTCAACCCGGTGTGGGTGCAGTACGTGTCGCACAAGATCGGGCGGCTGCTGGTGCCGTGGGCGTTACTCGCCCTGTTCGCATCGAGCACGGCGCTACTCTCAAACGGCCTGATGTATGTGCTGGTCCTCGGCGCGCAGCTCATGTTCTACGGATGGGCCGCGACCGGCGCGCTCCTGCACGCCCGCGAACGTGCCATCCGCGTCGCGTTTACGTTCGTGATGATGAACGTCTCGGCGGTCGCCGGCCTCGCCGCGCTGCGGCACGGACGTGAGGTCTGGCGCTGACGCGCATCCGTGTCATCCCGCCGGCGGCCACGGCGGGGAGCTAAGCCGCGATCGCGGCGGCGTGCACAATCGCGCGGCTCAGCGGTCCGGGTACCGTCGCCAGGTCGAGCTCGTAGCGTGCGTCGTTGCCGTCGCCGGACACCTGCGCAAAGCCGAGGGCCGGATAGAGATCCTCCACCAGGCCGTTCTTGTCGGTGCGCAGGTAGCGTCCGTGCAGCCTCGCGACGCCGGCGGCGCGGGCCGCGTCGACGAGGCGGTCGAGCATGAAGCGTTCAACGTCGCGGCGTAGGACGCGACAGCTCATCAGCCAGGTATCGATATCCCAGCGCTCGGGCGTCTCGCCCGGCACCGCGAACATCACTCCGATGATGCCGTAATCACCGAAGCGATCCTGCAACGAGAACACGCCCGTCCAGCCAGCCGCGGCGGCCTGCTGCACTTCGGCGTGCGTGCGCCGGCGCGTCGTCAGGTTGAACTGGTTGGTCTTGTTGACCAGCTGGGTGACGCGCTCGATGTTGGTGTCGGTGACCGGCTCGCAGGTCGCGCGCATGTGCAGGCCGGCGAGGAAGTCCTCCATGCTGGCGGTGTTCTGCCGGGCCTGCTCGCGGGCGTGCTCGACGCGGTAGGCCTCGGCGCGAATGCGGTCCTCGGCCGACCAGGTCAGCGCCGGACAATAGCGTCCACGATCGAGCTGCCGCACGAACCCGAAGACGGATGTGCCGAGTTCAGGGACCGCGACGTCGGGGAGCTGCTCGCGGACCCAGGCCCGCTCGAAGGGATTGTCGTCGAGGAACACGAGCGAGTCGATGCCGACGCCAATCTCGGTTGCGATGCGGCGCAGGTTGGCGGCCTTGTCGTCCCAGTTGGCGAGGAAGACCGCGAAGTCATCGAGGGTGAGGACCATGCCCTTCTTGTCGCGGAACGGCGCGCGGGCATCTTCCGGGTTGTTCTTCGAACAGACGGCGAGGACGACGCCGCGTGCCTTGAGCTCGCGCAGATAGCGCTGCAGGTCGGCGTAGGCTTCGCCTTCCGCGGAATCCGGGACCGACCTTGATACCGGTGAGGCCGTCTTCGCCGATAACCCCTTTCCACAGCGTGTTGTCGAGGTCGCAGACGACGACCTTGCGCGACAGTCCGAGCGCTGCGCGCAGGTGCGCCATCTGCTCTTCGGCCAGCTCCGGGAGTGCCTCGCTCGAAGGATGCTGCCTGGCGAGATACCAGAGGCGCGGGTCGGCCCAGCGCTCGATGCCGACGCGCGCCGCGATCTGTTCCGCATCGAGCAGCGAGACGCCGTGCGGAAGCCGGTCGGCCAGCTCGCGGTTGACGCGGCGGATCAGGCGTGTGCGCCCGGCGGCCAGCCGCGCCGACAGCAGCCCGCCGCTGTCGTCTGCCGGCAGGTCGAAGGTGTGCTGGATGACGTGGCAGTCGAAGGCTTCGTGCAACCTCGTCCACAGCGCGCGGTACTCAGCGACGGCCGCATGCACCGCCGCATCCGCGTCGCCGCCGCTGTCGAGCGCCGGCAGGTCCAGATCCCGCCAGTGCGTCGCGATGACGACGATCGTCGGCTTGAATGCCGCGAGGCTGCCTGCCGGTTCGAGAATCTCCTGGCGGAACGCGCCGAAGGCGCCCTCGTGGAACTCGGCACGGATGCGATCGCGGAAGCAGAGTGAACGGAGAATCGGGACGAGAAGACTGGTGGTCGCGCTGCCGAGGACGGCGATGCGCACTTGGCGCACCCCGTCGGCCTGCTGCGCCGCGACCTGATGGATCAGGGCTTGGGTGCGCGCATAAAACGTGTACGACGGACGAGTCTCGAGCGCCTGGCGGAGGGTGCGCGCCGCCCCAGCCCAATCGCCGAGGGCCGCCTGCGATCGCGCGCGCTGTGCGGCCAGGAACGGGTCGGGAGCCGGCACGTGCTGGAACAGGGCGCGCCAATCCTCGACGGCGCGATCGTGGCGGCCGGCGCGCGCGCGCAGCACTGCCCGGAGGTAGCGGGCCGACGTCGTGTCGGGCAGCCCGATCAGCCACTGCTCGAGCGCGGTCAGCTCCTCTTCGTCGCTTGACACGAGCTGCTCGATCAGCGCGTCGGCCAGGGGCTGGACAAACGGGTCGTCGAGCAACGGCCTGATCTGCGCCGCGGCGGCGAGCCGGCCGGTGTAGGGCTGCCCGCCCAATCGAGACGTGACGTCGGCCGCGGTGATCCGCGGTTGGCGTGTCATGCCGCCGCCCATGCCAGCATGGCTCTCCTTGGCCAAATCACCAGCGCCTCTGTCGGTATGAACGTGCCGTTCTCGTAGGCCTGACGCCGCTCCGGGCTTCGGTAGAGCGCGCCGCACTCCGGGTCCACGGGCCCGAGCGGAAACACATGTCCTCCGTGCTGGAGGAACACGTCGTTGACCCAGGCCAGGTGCGGGCTGACTGCGAACGTATCGGGCGAATGGAACCAGGATGCGGTGACGAGTCCCTTGACCGCGGGCTGCATGGCCATCGACCTAGCGATCCGATGATACGAGCGCAGCGACTCGCGCTCGAGCAGCAGTCCCTGGTTCGGCCTGTGCGGATCGAGGTGGGTGAAAAACGCCGGGGCGAATCCTCCGAGCTCCAGCGCGACGACGCGGAGCAGCCGTGGCAGGGCCCGGCGGGGCACCCGCATCAGCCACAATCGCGGCACTCCCGAAGGCACCCAATCGAGCTGGCCCGCCGGAAACCGATTCAGGGTCGCGACCAGGCACATCGACGCGAACGAGGCGCCATTGACGTCGAGCGGCTCGCCCGGTGTTCCGGAGGCGTAGGCCGTGAACTTGCGGTAGAACAGCTCCTTCACGCGGTCGTCAACCGGGAGTGCCGGCACGCGATCGACGTGGCCGAGCGCAGCATGGACGACAAGAAAACGCTCGAAGGCTCCGCCGCCGACCGGCAGGCCCTGCTGCTCGAGGCGATGGCGGATTCGCTGGAGCTCTGAAGCCGCGCCGCGCAACGGCTGCATGCGCGGCACGGCCGCAATCGCTTGCGTCAGGAGCGACGGACGATCGCGTGCGGCGGCCGCGAGAGGTCGAAGGTTTGTGTCTTCCTCGAGAGCGCGATGGCAGGCCTCGCGTGCGGTCTCGCGCGTCGCCGGCTCAGGCATGGGTATAGCCGCGGGGCCGCGCCATCAGCGACGCTGCCCCGGAAATCCAGCCCTCGAACTCGAGCGGTGTCTGACGAGTCGAATCGACAAACCTCGGCAGCAGCAGCGGATTCGATCGCGCTGTCGCGAGCCCCGGATTGCACGTCGTCGCCGAGGACACGCGCGATTCGGCCAGCCAGCCGACATAGGGCGGGCGGTGGATCCCCATGGGATAGCAGAAGTGCACCGGCACGGCGGATGACGACGAGGTAAGCCGGGTGATGATCTCGCGATTGACGGAAATCTCCTCGACAAAGCTCTCCTTCACGACAGGGGACGCGTGGGTGTGGGTGTGCAGCTGGATGTCGACGCCGAGCTGGGCCATGTGCCGCACCTCGTCGGGATTCATCAGGTGGAGGATGCGCCGTTCGCGCAACTGCCGCCAGTCGGCGCCGACCAGGCCCGCGAGGCGCTCGAGGAGCACGTTCATTTCTTCGGGAAGGAGGTCGGTGCGCTCGGCAAAGCCGACAATCTCGGCCACACCCTGCGCGCGCCCTTCGGGTGTGCGCAGGTCCAGGGTGAGCGGCCGATCGATGAGATCCGGCGCCTCGATCACGCGGTCGCGCCCCTTCCACAACAAGTAGGACGTCGTGGGGGGAAAGACCGGGCCGCCACGTTCGCAACGCTGGGTGGTCAGGTAGACGGTTGCCGGCATCGCGAATCTCTCGAGCACCGGGTAAGCGGCGACCATGAAGTCGTAATAGCCATCGTCGAAGGTGATGGCGACGCTACGCTCCGGCAGGGTGTTGTTGTAGAGCCGCTCGACGGCCTGTCCCAACGGCAGCACGGTGCAGCGCGCACGCTGCAGCGCGGCGAGCCGTTCCTCGAGCATCGCGATCGGCATGTAGAGGTCCGGGTGCCACTCATGCTCGTCGAATCGCGCGACCCCGTGATAGCCGAGGATGAGCAGCCGGTGTTTGCGCCAGTCGCTGTTGAGCAGCCGCTGCTCGACACCGGACCAGCGCAACAGCCGGAGAGCCTGTCGCTTGACGCTTCGGAACATGACGTTAGGAATCCGCAAACACGCGATGCCGATCCAGAATCGCGAGCAGGTCACCGATCGAGTGGTACTCGAGCAGTTCGTCTTCCGCCTCGAGGCCGAACTCGCTGAAGAGAATCGTGAGGATGGTCACGTCGGTGAGCGACGACCAGCCGCCGACACTCGTGCGGGTGTCCGAGGGCTGCAGTCCGCCTGGTGGAACTCCGAGTGTTTCTTCGAGCGTTCTCACGAACTCCGACCGTGTCATGACCGTAGCAATTCCCTTTCCTGCAGAGGAGTTGACCATTCCGATCGCGCCGTTGGACATACCGCTCAACCGTTCCTCGCCCACCACAGCCGCAAATCGCGTTCCACTTGTCGGTCCAGAGGTGTGACGGGATATGGACGAAGTTGGAACGTGATTTGCGGCTGGACCGCACAGAGATGCATCCGTTTGGCTGCCGTACGGCAAAACGTTACCGCGTGGGAACTGATTTCCTCTTTTCGAGCCGGTGTCTGCCCAATGGCTGAAGAGCGTCTGGCGTTCGGTGGCGGATTCCGTGTCCGTCCCGCGGTGGCTCACGCCACTTCACCGCGGTCGGTGCTCCCCGCCGAGACGTGGGCCGAGGAAGGCGACGATCGCGCCTTCACATTCCTGCTGATATTCACCGCGGTGCTTTTCTTGCGGCCGCAGGACATTCTGGTGCCGCTGGAGTACCTGCACCTGGCGGAGCTCTCCGCTATCTGTGGGCTCTTGGCGCTCTTCATCGGCCGGCTGGCGCGTCACGAGCGTCTCTCCCGAGTCACCCCCGAACTCATGGCGGTGCTGGCGCTGGGCGCCGTGATTCTCGGGACCGCCCCCTTCTCTTTGTGGGTCGGCGGATCACTTGGGGTGTTCACCGAACTCTACGCCAAGGTGATTCTCATCTACCTCCTCGCGGTCAACGCCATCACCTCGCCGAGACGACTCGAGCGCCTGAGCTGGGTGCTGGTGTTGGTCGTCGGGTATATGGGGTTCCGCGCGGTGCTCGACTACGTGCGCGGCGTGAACCTCATCGGTCATGGCACACGCGTGCGTGGATCGGTGGGGGGATCATGGAGAACCCGAACGATCTGGCGTTGAACATGGTCGCCTTCGTGCCGCTGGCGGTGATGTTCGCGTTCGAAGGGCGCACGGCGCTGCGGCGGCTCATTGCCGCCATCTGCGCGCTCGGCATGGTCGGGGCGATCGTGGCGTCGGGATCGCGCGGCGGCTCTCTCGGCTTCGCGGCGATGCTCGTGGTCCTTGCAGTCTTTCAGTTGCGACGCCGGCCCGTGGTGGTAATGGCTGCGGTGCTGGCGTTGATGTGCGCGCTGCCGATCCTGCCCTCCACGTACTGGCGCCGCATCGCCAGCATCACCGACGAATCGAAAGACGACACCGGCTCGCGCGAGGCGCGGCAGACGCTGCTGCGCGAATCGCTGCAGGCCTTCGTGGAGAACCCGATGATCGGTGTCGGCGCGGGCGAGTTCAAGGATTGGAACAACGACAAGCGGGAACAGGCGTGGCACGAGAGCCACAACGTGTGGCTGCAGGTGGCGGCGGAGCTTGGCGCGGTCGGCCTCGCGGTGTTCACCTTCATGGTCGCGCGGGCGGTGATCGCGGTCTTCCAGACGCGGCGCATGCTGGCGCGCGCGGGGCGGCAGCGCCGCAGCGGTACGCCATCGCCGCTGCCGCCCGACACGGCGGACTGGATGGACGCCCACTCCGCCGCGGTGACCGCCTCGATCGCCGGCTGGCTGGTGTGTGCCCTATTCGCGTCGGTCGCCTACAACTGGACGTTCTACTACCTGCTGGCGCTGGCGGCCACACCGCGCGACATGCTGCGGACAGTGGTCCCGGCGCGCGCGCGGGCCCGTGTGGGCGGCGCCGCTCGGTCGATCGCCCTGGCGCGCGGCCGCGAGGCGCGCGCGTGACGGCGGGCTTCCTCGGCGCGCTGCGCCGTCTCGATCGAGGCGCCGGGCAGCGCTCCGGCCGCCGGCGCATCCTGGTCGACGCGCGAACTCCGGTCAACTTCACGATGGTCGCGCCGGTCTACCGCGCGATGGCCGCCGACCCGCGGATCGCGTTCTCCTTCACTGCCAGCGAGGAGCCGCGGCGGTTGCGCGACATTTACCACGAAGCGCCAGGGATCACACTGGTGACGTCCGCGCGGGCGCGGTTCATGCGCTTCGACGCGTACCTGGCGTCCGATTTCATGTGGCAGCCACTCCTGCGCGGTACCTGCCGGATCCAGACCTTTCACGGCGTCGCCGGCAAGTATGGCTTCGACGCGCCGACGACGTCGATGCGCGCCTGGCATCGCCTCTTCTTCGTCAACGAGCGGCGACTGCGCAACTTCGTCGCCACGGGCGCGATCGATCCGGGCAGCGGAGCCATCCGCCTGGTCGGGTTGCCCAAGGCGGACGCGCTGGTCAACGGCAGCTGGACCCGGGAGTCCGTGCTCGAGCCGCTCCGCCTCGATCCGTCGTTGCCAACGATCCTGTATGCGCCAACCTGGTCGCCGGCCTCCTCGCTCAATGCGATGGGGCTCGACCTGATCAACCGGCTCATGGACGCGTGGTCCGGCGCGGTGAACCTGATCGTGAAGCTGCACGATCGCTCGCGCGACATCCGCGCGCAGTATTCGGGCGGCGTCGACTGGGTCACGGCGATCGAGCCCGCGCTGCGACGGCGGACGGGGGTGATCGCCGCGGGTCACGACATCTCCCCGTATCTCGCGGCGGCCGACTTGATGGTGACCGATCACAGCTCGGCCGGTTTCGAGTTCCTGCTGCGCGACCGTCCGATCGTGCGCATTGACTGTCCGGATCTGATCGAGCTGGCCAACGTCCATCCCGACTACGTCTCGCTACTGGCGTCCGTCTCCGACTCGGCGTCCGGGCTCGACGACGTCGTGGCGACGATCGAGAGGGCGCTGGCGACACCGGATCGGCTCAGCGACACGCGCCGCGCGGTCGCTGCCGACCTCTTCTACCGTCCCGGCGGCGCGACGGCGCGGGCGGTACGGCAGATCTACGAGGCGATCGACCTGGAGCCGATGCCGGCGACGGTTGCCGAGGAGGTCGCGTGCCGGCCGTAACGGTGATCATGCCGGCGTATAACGTCGAGCCGTACATCGGCGAGGCGCTCCGCTCGGCGCTGGCGCAAACGTTCATCGACCTGGAAGTCATCGTGGTCGACGACGGGTCGACCGATGGGACGGCGGAGGTGGCGGCCGATGTCGCGGCGGCGGACCCGCGCGTGCGTTTGGTGCGGCAGGAAAACCGCGGTCTCGCGGGGGCGCGCAACACCGCGCTGCGGATGGCACGCGGCGCCGTGTTCGCACTGCTCGACAGCGACGACCTGTGGGAGCCGGAGTTCCTGGCCGAGCAACTGGCCGTCCTGCGGGCGCGGCCCGACGTCGACATCGTCACCGGCAACGGCTGGATGATGGGAGGCGCGCGGGACGGCGAGCTGGCGCGCCCGTGGCCGGATCTGCGGCAGACGCCGGAGCTGGCGGTGATTCTCGGCGACGAGCGCTCGGTGTTCGTGATGTCGGTGTTCCGGCGCCACGTCTACGAGATCGTCGGCTGCTTCGACGAGGCGCTGCGGACCAACGAGGACTACGACTTCTGGCTGCGCGCCGCCATCTCCGGCTGCCGCTTCGCGCGCAACGATCGTCCACTCGGGCACTACCGCGTCCGCAGCGACAGCCTGTCGGCCAGTGAAATGCGCATGCTGCGCGGCATCCTGATCGTCTACGCCAAGGTCCGTCCGCTCGTGGCCGGGCGCGCGCGCGAGCTCGACATCCTGGACGCGCAGATGGAGCGCTTCCACACCGAGTGGCTGGCGGCGGAAGCGCGCGTGGCGCTCGAGACCAGCGATTTTCGCGCCGCGCGCGAGCATCTCGACCGACTCCACGCCCGGCGCGGGGGCGCCGTGCTCGTCGTGGCGCGGGTGCTGGCCCGGCTGGCACCGCGGACGCTGGCGCGCATCTATGGCTTCCGCCGCTCGCGCATTGCCGCGGCCTCCGGGCCGCTGCTGCCGTGACGGCGATGAAGTTCTCGGTGGTCATCGCGACCCACAACCGCGCCGACGATCTGCGCGCGACGCTGGCGAGCGTGGCCAGGCTGCGGCCGGAGGGCGACTGGGAGACGATCGTCGTCGACAACAATTCCACCGACGGCACGCGGGCGGTCGTCGAGGAGGCGGCAGGGACGTTTCCGGTGCCGCTGCGTTACCTGTTCGAGCGGGAACAGGGACGGAGCCCGGCCCTGAATGCCGGCATCCGTCTTTCGCAGGGGTCGATCATCGCGACGACCGACGACGACGTGCGGGTGGAGCCGGACTGGCTGAACCGCGCCGCCGACGGTCTCGAGCGCTTGCATTGCGACTACATCGGTGGGCGGGTGCTGCCGATCTGGGGAGCGGCGCCGCCGCCGTGGCTGCCCAATCGCGCCGGCAAGCATTGGGCGGTGATCGCGCTGCTCGACTACGGCACGCAGCCGATTGAGTTCGGCGCGCGCGTACCGCTCGGCGTGAACATGGCGTTCCGCCGTGAGGCGCTGGATCGTGCCGGCCTGTTCGATCCGCAGACCGGGCGAAAAGCCGGAACGCTGCTCGGCCAGGAGGTGCGCGAATGGTGCATCCGGGCACGTGCCGCCGGGGTGCGCGGCTTCTATGTGCCCGAGTTGGCGGTGCGCCACATCATTCCAGCGTCGCGCCTGACCAAGAGTTATTTCCGGCGCTGGTTCTACTGGCGCGGCATCAGCCGGGCGCGCCTCTACGAACAGGCCGGGCTCGACATGGAAGCGCCCGAGCAGACCACGCTCGACTTCCGCGAGGTGCCGCACGTGCTCGGGGTGCCGCGCTATCTCTATCGAAAGGCGCTGGCGAACGCCGCGGCGAGCGTGAAGGCGATAGTGCGGCGCGACGCCGTGGCCGCCTTCGAGCACGAGTTGTGGGTCTGGTTCTTCGCCGGCATTCTCCGGCAGCGCGCACTGCGATGACGCTGCTGCGCCGCTTGACGCCTGTCGTGCATCGGTTCGACCACGCAATCGGCCGACTGTCGCCCCACCGCGACGTGCTGGTGGAACTGCGGACGCCGGTGTATCACGCCGTCCTGGCCCCGATCGCCGACGCGCTGTCGGCGACAGCGGGCGTGCGCGTGTGGTACACGGGCGAACAGCCGGAGCGCGTGCGCGGGCTGGTGCCGGAAGGACAGTTCCTTCGGCACGCGGATGTCGAGTGGCGCCGCTTCGACTTGTATCTGAACGGCGATCCGTGGGCGGCGGCACGGTTGCGCCGCTGCGCCCACCGGGTCAATTTCTTTCATGGCGTGGCCGGCAAGTACGATCTCGACAGTCCGGCCGGCTTGCCGCTCGACTTCGAGTCCTACGATCGCGTCGCCTTCATCAACCGCGACCGCCTGGCGCGCTATCTGGAGGCGGGCATCGTCACGCCGCAACAGGCGGCGCTCGTCGGCTATCCCAAGCTCGATCGCCTGGCCGCGGGCGGCTTCGACGCGGCGGCGATCCGTGCGGCGGCCGGACTCGAGCCCGGGGGGCCCGTCGTGCTCTACGCGCCAACGTACTCCGAGGCCTCGTCGCTGCACCTAGCCGGCGAAGCGATCGTCGAGTCGCTGGTCGCAGCCGGGTTCGGCGTGATCGTCAAGCTGCACGATCGATCGCTCGACCCCGATCCACGCTACAACGCGGGCATCGACTGGCGCGCCAGATTCGCGGCACTCGTGCAGCGGGCCGGGCCGGGCCGGCTGCACTTCGCCGAAGTGGCCGACGCGTCGCCCCTGCTCGCGGCAGCCGCGGTGATGATCACCGATCACAGCTCCGTCGGCTTCGAATACCTGGTGCTCGATCGACCGCTCATCGTCTTCGACGCGCCCGACCTGGCAGGCGCGGCGCGCATCAATCCCGAAAAAGTGACGCTTCTCCGCAGCGCGGCGACCGTCGTCCGCACCGCCGACGAAGCCGCCCGCGCAGCGGCGCATGCCGTGGCCGATCCCGGCGCGCTCAGCGCGGCACGACGCCGCGTGGCCTCGGAGTTGTTCCATGAGCCTGGCGGCGCCACGGGCCGGGCGGTCGCGCTGTTGCGACACCTGCTCGATTACGGCCGCGTCACGACACCCCTCACCCGTCGAGGCGAAACGGAGAGCTTGAGGTGACGGCACCGCTCGACGCCACGGTCCTGATCGCGACCTACAACCGCGCCTCGTTCCTGGATCAGACCCTGCAGTCGATGCGCGCGCTGACGGTCGCCCCCGGCCGCGCCTGGGAGGTCATGGTCGTCGACAACAACTCGCGCGACGAGACGCGCCTGGTCGTCGAGCGGCAGGCGCACGACTTCCCGGTGGCGCTGACCTACCTGTTCGAGGCGGTCCAGGGACGGTCGAGCGCGCTGAATACCGGGATCGCGGCGGCGCGCGGCACGGTCATCGCGATGACCGACGACGACGTGCGGGTTGAGCCGGGATGGCTCGACGCGGCGTGCGACGCGCTGACCGGCGGGGACGCCGGATACGCAGGCGGCCCGGTGCGCCCGATCTGGGAAACGCCGCCACCGCACTGGCTCGACCTCGACCGCGGCGATCTCTGGGGCACGATCGCGATTCAGGATCACGGGGAGAGCGGCTTCGTCTACGAGGAACGCCAGAAGGTGCCGCTCGGCGCCAACATGGCGGTGCGCCGAGCGGTGTTCGACACAACCGGCGGGTTTCGTGCCGATCTCGGCCGGACGAGCGGACGGCTTCTGCTCGGGCAGGAAGTGCCGGAACTGTTGCTGCGCGCGCGTGCGGACGGTTTCCGCGGGCGCTACGTGCCTGCGATGCAGGTCCACCACCACATCCCGTCTTCGCGGCTGACGCGGCGGTACTTCCGGCGCTGGTGGTTCGGCAAAGGCGTGTCGCGGGCGGCGCTCGAGCGCATCCAGCCGATCACCGAGCTGGGCCTCGATCTGCGGCGTACCCCGCATGTGCTCGGACTGCCGCGCTACATGTACGGGAGCGCGCTCGGCGACGCGGCCGGTTACGCGCTGAACGCCGTCCGCGGGCGTGCCGCGGAGGCGTTCAGGCACGAAATGATGCTGGCGTACTTCGCGGGCTACGCGCGGGCCCGCTGGTCCGGAGCTACTGCACCGAGAAGGTGGTCAGCACCGGCCGGTGGTCGCTTGGCGTGACGCCGTTGGCGTCACGCGTGTCGTAGACCTGCGACGACACCACACTGAGGTTCGCGGCACCCTTCGAGTAGAAGATGTAGTCGATGCGGCCGCTCTTGGTCTCGCCGTTGTTGCCCGAGAAGGCCACCGCCGTTCCGCTCGCCGCCGCCACCGCCCACGAGTCGTCATAGAGCGAATCGTAGTGGGCGATCGACGACTGGTCGGGCCACGCGTTCATGTCGCCGGTGATGATGCGGTTCTCGGGTTGCGGTGCCGCCCAGGTCGTGACCTCGGTGGCCTGGGTCAGGCGCAGCGTGGCGTCATAGGGATCGAGATGGGTCGAGATCAGCGTGATGTCGCGGTTGTTGACGGTGATCTGCGCCATGGCGATGCTGCGATCGGCGTTGTGCACGAGCTCGTAGCGGTCGAGGATCTGGATCGGATAGGTCGAGAGGATCAGGTTGCCCTTGCCGCTGGACGTCCACTGGCCGAATTCCTGCGCGAAGACGTAGTACCAGGTCTTGCCCGTCTTCTGCTGCAGCAGCGACCTGTAGACCTCGGGCTGGTCCTGGTTGCCCCAGGAATCGTTCTTCTCGATCTCGTTGAACATGACGACGTCCGGATTGAACGAGGCTGCCCACGTCGCGAGCCGATTCGGGTCGTAGACGTTATCGGTCCCGTAGCCGCCGTGGTGCGTATTCCACTGCAGCACGCGCAGCGTCGTGCCGCTGCTCGGCGGCGGCGGCGGCGGGCCTGGCGGGGGGGTGGGGCTTGGCGACGAGCCGCCGCTGATCGACGCCGACGTGACCGACCCGCCCGGGGTGGCCAAACTGGCGTCGACGACCAGCGCTCCTGACGCCGGCACCTTGCTCGTATAGACGACTGCGCCGTTGCGGTAGTAGCTGACCGTGGTCCCGGAGAGGGCGATCGTGAAGACATCGGACGAGGCAAACGTGCCGTCGGTGCGATAGGTATTCCCCTCGCGCACTTCCCACGCCGAGCCGCCGCTGAACTTGAAGGCGTAGTTGATGGTCGGTGTGGTGTTGGCGCTGGTGCCGAGGCCGACGTAGAGCGATTGCCCGGTCGGCACGCTGAACGAGACGCTGCCGCTCGTCAGCGCCTGCTGGCTGGCGGCGCCGGCGTCGAAGCATCCCGAGCAGCCCGAGGTCTTCTTCAGCATCGAGCCGTTCGCCGTGGCATTGACGGCCTGCGTCCACACGACACTGCCCGCAGGCGGCGGGGCCGTGGGGGACGAGGGGGTGGTGCCGGTGTTCTCCGGCAGGATCGTCGCGTCGTTCTTGGCGAGGCCCGGCGCCGTCGTCGCATAGGTGACAGGCGACAGCACGATCTGATCGATCGAGAGGCCGTCCTCGCGGACCTGGATGCGCACCGTTTCGGACGTACTCGCGAAATAGATCGGATCGCCAACCGTGCCGTAGCCGTTATCCTGCCATCCCCATCCGCTCTCGCCGGCGCCGGTCGACGCCTCGAGGCTGTAGACCGTGGCGGAGGTGGTGCCGATGCGATAGCTTGCCGACCCGGAGGCATTGACACTGCCACTGAACTGCACGAAGACGGAGTCGTTGGTCCACGAGTCGTTCTGAGCCTTGCCGCGGATCCACAAGTGATAGGCCACGCCGGTCTTGGCGGTAAAGGTCACGTCGAAGTAGCTGGCCGGCGACGCGAGCGCGGCGCTGAGCTTGGCGATCCCGGCATCGGGGTTGGCCATGCGCGCGCCGCCGGCGGCGCTGGCATCGGTGGCCGGCGCCCAGGCGCCGACGACGGCGCTGGCGTTCCTGGCGTAGAGGACGATGTCGTCGCCGGCGGCGGCGGGGCGCGCGCCGGCAGTCAGAACCAATGCGCCGAGAACCAGCGCGCCACGGACGAAAGTGAAGTGTCTAATCATGTGTAAGAAGCCCTACCGGACATCGAAGACCGTCAGCACCGGGCGGTGATCTGACGGCGTGTTCCCGTTTGCATCACGTGTATCGAACACCTGCGATGAGCGCACCGCGAGCGCGGAGGCCCCGCCGGAATAGAAGATGTAGTCGATGCGTCCGTTCTTGGTCTGGCCGGAATTGCCGGCAAACGCCGTCGCGGTACCGTTGGCCGCGGCGACCGCCCACGAATCGCGATAGGTCCTGTCGTATTGCGCGATGGAGGTTTGATCCGGCCACGCATTCATGTCGCCGGCGAGGATCCGGTTCTCCGGCTGTGCGGCGGCCCACGAGGTGACTTCGGTCGCCTGGATCAGCCGGAGCGAGGCGTCATAGGGATCGAGATGGGTCGAGATCAGTGTGATGTCGCGATTGTTGACGGTGATCTGGGCCATCGCGAGGCTGCGATCCGCGTTGTGCACCAGTTCGTAGCGATCGGCGACGGCGATCGGATAGCGCGAGAGGATCAAGTTGCCCTTGCCGCTCGAGTTCCACTGGCCGAACTCCTGCGCGAACACGTAGTACCAGCTGCGCCCCGTTTTCTGTTCGAGCAGCGACTTGTAGACCTCCGGCTGGTCCTGGTTGCCCCACGAGTCGTTCTTCTCGATCTCGTTGAACATGACGACGTCGGGGTTCATCTTCGCGACCCAGGTGGCGATGCGATCGGGGCTGTAAACGTTGTCGGTCCCGAAGCCGCCGTGATGTGTGTTCCACTGCACGACGCGCAGTTGGGTGCTGTTGTCGGGGGGGACTGGCGGGGCCGGCGGTGGCTGGGGCGTAGTGACGACGGTCACCGGCCAGACGACGACTGCGCCGTGGGCAAAATCGTTGATCAGCGTGCTCCACGGCGTCAGCGCCAGCACGTAGTTGCCCGGGGGCAGGGTGGCGACGAGATTGAAGCCGGCGTAGGCGTAGCGGCTGCCGAAGGCGGCGGCCACGTCCGGGCGCGCGACACGCATGGACATCGAGCCGGCGAAGATCGGCGCGCCCCCGCCGGCGGGAAAGGCCCACGCATGAATCTCCGAGACACCTGAGTCCACCGTCGACGCGAGGTCGAGCGTCCATCCGCCGACCAGGAAGGGGCTGCTGACGGTGGCCCCCCGCGACGGCGTGTCGATCCAGATGACGGGGGCGGCGGCGGCTGCGTGCGCGGCGGAGACGACGATGGCCAGGCTGGCGATCGCGCGGAGACTTGCTTTGTACACTACTCTTCCCTCCGGAGCCGCTGAGGCGGCACACGTGCGACGTCGATCGGCTCAGCCGTTCCGAAGTGCCCGTGAAGTGATTTCCCTAACTAAGGGCAAGGACGCGACCAGGGATGAAAACGGCCGAATTCCTTGAGAAATTGATCAGTGCACAGAAAGCGGACTCATCAGCGCACTAGGGTGACAACTCAGCCGTTCGTAGCTATTACACGGCTCGACAGTGCAACTCCGCGCCAGATCGTGTGTAGCGCGATTACTGTCGAGTAGTGAAGTTGATCACTATGCGTGTCCTGACGGCCTGAGGCGTTTGGCTCGCAATGGCTGTGTAGTATCGCGCGACGATTTTCGCGGCGGCGCGGCACTTGCAGAGCTGGGGATGTGTCGCGCCTGAAGATTGCCATCGTCGCCCCCTCCATGCGCATTCTCGGCGGTCAGGCGGTGCAGGCGGCGCGGCTGCTGCAATCGTGGCGGAACGATCCGGATGTGTCCGCATGGCTGGTGCCGATCAATCCCCTTCCGCCCGGGCCTCTCGCCGCATTGACCCGAATCACATACGTTCGCACCGTCATCACGCAGCTCTGCTACTGGCCGATGCTCCTGCGCGAGCTGCGCAAGGCTGACGTGGTCCATGTATTCTCGGCGTCGTACTCGTCGTTCCTGCTCTCACCGCTGCCGGCCGTAGTGGTCGCGAAACTCCTCGGCAAGCCGATCGTCATGAACTACCGCAGCGGCGAGGCGCCCGATCACCTGAAGCGCTCGGCGGTTGCGCGGGCGACGCTGCGCGGCGTCGATCGCAACGCCGTTCCTTCCCGCTTCCTCCAGGATGTGTTCGCCTCGTTCGGCATCCGCTCCCATGTCATTCCCAATATCGTCGACATGGAGCGTTTCCGCTTCCGCAGGCGCGACGAGCTCCGGCCGCGCGTGCTGTCGACGCGCAACTTCGAAACGCTCTACAACGTGCCATGTACGCTGCGCGCGTTCCGGCTGCTGCAGGACTGCTATCCAGCCGCAGCGCTGACGCTCGTGGGTGGCGGATCGCAGGAGGCCGCCATCCGGCGACTGGCTGCCGACCTAAATCTGGAACAGGTCACGTTCGCCGGCCGCGTCGCGCCGGACGAGATCTGGCGGTACTACGCCGAGTCCGACATCTACCTGCAGACGCCGGACATCGACAACATGCCGACGTCTGTGCTCGAGGCGTACGCCAGCGGGTGCCCGGTCGTGTCGAGCGGCGCGGGCGGGGTGCCGGCGATTCTCACTGACGGGCTGAACGGGCTACTCGTCCCCTGCGACGATCCTCACGCGGCGGCGGGCGCGATGGTCCGCCTGCTCGAGGATCCGGCGCTGGCGCGCCGCCTCGCCGACGCGGCGTTCGACGGATGCGCGCGCTACCAATGGTCAACGGTCCGTGCGCAATGGACGGACCTCTACCGCGGCCTCGCCGGTCCGCATCTGGCGGCCGCCACCACGCCGGCATGAACCCGCGTGCGCTGGTTCGCCGCGTCGCGGCGATGGGCGGCGACGAGCTGCGCTTCCGCATCACCTGTGAAACTCGCAAGGCCGCGGGGCGAGTGCGGTTTGCGGTGGCGCCGCCGGCGTGGCGCCGCGCCGATCTTGCGCATCTGCTCGATCCCAGCGCCGGCGTCCTGGTCGCCGAGGCGCGCCACGCCTCGCTTGCGGGGGACGACCTGGCGGCGCATCGAGCGCTCGGGCAACATTTCGCCGCGCGGGCGCGGCGCTGGCCGGTCGCGGCAGCACAGCGAACGGCGCTGTCGCAACTGATCCGGGAGCAGTTCCCCTCGGCGGTGATCGACACGCGGGATCGCGCCGAGCTCGTGGTGAAGGGACGCTACGACCTGCTCGGCTATCGCGACCTGGCGTTAGGCGATCCGCCCGACTGGCACGCCGACGCCGTCCATGGACGCCGCGCGCCGCGGGGCTACTGGACCGGTGTGCCGTTCCTCGATCCGGCAGTGGGCGATCACAAAGTGATCTGGGAGGTGAACCGACACCAGCACTTCCTGCTGCTGGGCGCCGCGTTCTGGCTGACCGGTTGCGAGCGCTATCGCGACACCTTCGTGACTCATCTCGAAGACTGGCTGCGCGCCAACCCTCCGCTCGACGGGATCAACTGGGCCAGCATGCTCGAGCTCGCGTTTCGTGCGTTGTCGTGGACGTGGGCGGTCGAATTTTTCTGCCAGGGCGCCGAGGCGGATGACACGCCGTGGCTCGTCGACCTCCTGGTCGCGCTCGACCGGCAGCTCATTCACGTCGAACAGAACCTGTCGGCGTATTTCAGCCCCAACACACACTTCTCGGGCGAGGCGCTGGCGCTCTACGCCGTGTCGCGGGCCTTCCCCGAGTTGACGGGCAGCCGCGCCCGCGAGACGCGAGGGCGCGCCATCCTGCACGGGGAATCTCGCGCGCAGGTGCGCGAGGACGGTGGGCACGCGGAGCTGTCCAGCCACTACCATCGGTACTCCGCCGATTTCTACCTGCTGGCGCACCTGGTCGCCTGCCGCACCCAGGACGAGGAGGCACGGTTCGAGGCACCGCTAGGCGCGCAGGCGGCGTACCTGCGAACGATCGCCGACGACCACGGACATCTTCCGCATACCGGTGACGAGGACGGCGGACAGCTGTTCCGCTTTGGCGGCGCCGCGGCATCCGACGCGTCACCGACGCTGTCGGCCGCCGCGAGCGCACTGGGGGACACGGACCTCGCGGTCGCGCCGGCGACAGCCGACGCCTGCTGGATCCTTGGCGACGCGCCGGGGAGTGTCCCAGCGACGCCTGCCGCGTGGCACTCCCGCGTCCTCGATCGCACCGGCTACGTCGTCTTTCGCCGCGCGGACCGCGGCGCCTACCTGCTGTTCGACGCCGGGCCGCATGGATTCCTGAACGGCGGCCACGCGCATGCCGACGCCCTTTCGGTCGTCCTTACGATCGGCGACGCCCCGCTCTTCGTGGATCCCGGCACACCGACCTACACCATGGATGCGGCGGCGCGCGATCGGTTTCGCCGCCCGGACATGCACAACACGGTGACGATCGACGGGCGGCCGTTCGCGCTCCCGGGCGGTCCGTTTCACTGGCTGCAGCATGCCGATGCGCGTCTTCTGGCGGCGCGGATCGGCGGTGTCGGCGAGTTCGCGGCGGGAATGCACAACGGCTACGGCTTCCCGATCGTCCGCGTCGTGACCGTCGTCGGCGACGCCGGCTGGTTGATCGTCGACCACGTCAGACTGCCGCGCCGTGCCCGCATCGACACCCATTGGCACGTGCATCCCGCATGGTCGGCGGCGGTGACGGCCACGGGCTTCTCACTGACCCACCTCTCGGGCACGCACCTCGCGCTCGCGACGACGGCGTCGCAGCGGTCGGTCGAAACGAGCCCATGGTCCCCCGACTACGGACGGATCGCGGAGGGGATGGCGTTGCACGCGGCTGAAGAAGCAGAGGGACCAATCGCGCTGGCCAGCTACGTGCCGGCGCGGTTGACGAGATCAGGCGCGCCGACGCTGACGGCGATGGCGCCGGCACCGGGGCGTCCGGGCTGGACACTCTTCCCCTTTGCGATCGGCGCGGGCGACGACATGCGCGTCGAGGTCGCGATTCCGGACGCGCCCGAAACCCAGCCGCACTGGGAGGACTGGCCTCAGCCGTGCATTCGGGAGCGTCGCGCCGTATGTGTGGAATAGCCGGATTCGTCGACGCCGATCGCTCTGCTCGCCCAGATCTCAACCTCGTCCATCGCATGTGCGAGGTGATCCGCCATCGCGGCCCTGACGACGAGGGGATTCATGTCGAGCCCGGCGTCGGGCTGGGTATGCGGCGGTTGAGCATCATCGACCTGGCTGGCGGCCATCAGCCGATTCACAACGAGACCGCTCGCATCTGGGTCGTCTTCAACGGCGAGATCTACAACTACCGCGAGCTGCGCGCCGAGCTCGAGGCGGAGGGGCACCGCTTCTCGACGTCGAGCGACACCGAAACCATCGTCCACGGATACGAGCAATGGGGCACGGACGTGTTCCGCCGCCTGCGCGGGATGTTCGGTATCGCGCTCTGGGACCAGGACACGCGGACGCTGTTGCTCGGGCGCGACCGCGCCGGACAGAAGCCGCTGCACTATGCCGAGCGCGGCGGCCGGCTGTTCTTCGCCAGCGAGATCAAGTCCCTGCTGGCGGCAGCAGCGGTCGAGCCGCGGCTCGACGTCGGGGCGCTCGATCACTTTCTCGCCTTCCTCTACACGCCGCGCGACGCATCGATCTTCGCCGGCGTGCACAAGCTGCCGCCCGGGCACTACCTGACGTGGCGCGATGGCCGGGTCGACGTGCGCCAATACTGGCGCATCGCTGCCGACGAGCCGTTCACCGGCAGCGAAGAGGACGCGGTCGCGGCGCTCGGCGAGGTCCTGCAGGACGCCGTCGGTTCGCACATGATCAGCGACGTCCCGCTCGGCGCGTTTCTGTCGGGCGGCGTCGATTCCTCGGCGGTCGTCGGGATGATGGCGCGGGCGACGACTGCGGGCGGGCCGGTCAAGACATTCTCGATCGGCTTCGACGATCCCGACTACGACGAGCTCGAGCATGCGCGTACGGTCGC
The DNA here is from genome assembly GCA_963836665.1 of uncultured Acidobacteriota bacterium. Lineage (GTDB taxonomy): Bacteria > Acidobacteriota > Vicinamibacteria > Vicinamibacterales > 2-12-FULL-66-21 > JAICSD01. The sequence continues at coordinate 1,310,712 of CAWIKL010000001.1, forward strand.
GGCGCACTTCGGCACCGACCACCACGAGTTCGTCGTCCGTCCCGACGGGCTGTCGATTCTCGACGCGCTGATTTCGCACTTCGACGAGCCGTTCGCCGACTCGTCGGCGATTCCGACTTGGTACGTGTCGGAGATCGCGCGGCGGCACGTCACCGTGGTGCTGTCGGGCGACGGCGGCGACGAGTTGTTCGGCGGCTACGATCGCTACCTGCCGCATCCTCGGGTGGCGGCGTTCGATCGCCTGGCCGTTCCGGGCGCGCGCGCCGCCGCGGCGCTGGCGTGGCCGCTGCTGCCGCACGGCACGAGGGGCAAGAACTTCCTGCGCCACGTCGCGAAGGACTGGTCAGGACGTTATCTCGACTCGATCGCCTTCTTCCATGCCGACGAACGCGCCGCGCTCTACTCCGCCGACGTGCGCGCGGCGGCGGGGCTCGAGGCCGAACGGCGCCTGGCGCGGCACTTCGACCGGTTCGCGGCGCTGCCGAACGACAGCCGGATGATGCGCTTCGACTTCGAGACCTACCTGCCCGAAGACGTCCTGACCAAGGTCGACCGGATGAGCATGGCGCACTCGATCGAATCGCGTGTGCCGCTGCTCGACAACCGGGTCATCGACTTCGCGGCGTCGCTGCCGGCGCGCTTCAAGATCAAGGGCGGCCGCCGCAAACACATCCTGAAGGACACACTGAAGACGATGCTGCCGGAGGCGATCCTGTCGCGGCGCAAGCAGGGCTTCGGCGTGCCGCTCGGCACCTGGTTCCGAGGCGGCCTGACGAGCCTCTTTTCCGACATCCTGGACACGCCGCGAACGCGCCAGCGCGGCTACTTCAACGCGGCGTTCGTGCGGCGGCTGCTGCGCGAGCATCTCGACGGTGAGCGCGATCACACGCTGCGGCTGTGGCAGCTGCTCGTCTTCGAGCTGTGGCACCGGCAGTACCTCGACGCCAGGATGAGTGCCCCGGCTGCTCACGTCGGGTAACTCCCTTCCCACTTTTCCGCCGACGCGCCCGCCTGTGCGTGGCACCCCACTTGCTCAGGTGCATGTGGTTGAGAAGAGTGGCGCAGACGATCCCAATTCCGGTAGCCGTTTTCATCACGAGCTTTCACCCCGGCGGTACGGAGCGGCAGATGATCGAGCTCATCCGCCGTCTCGATCGCCGGCGGTTTGCGGTGAAAGTCGGTTGCTTCCATCGGGAAGGCGCGTGGTTGCGGCGCGCCGCGGAGGTCGCGGAGGTGAGCGCGTTTCCGATCCGCGGCCTGGCGCGACCGGCGACGGTGGGCCAGGCGGCGGTTTTCGCGCGCTGGTGCAGACGGCATCACATCCAAGTCGTGCAGGCCTGCGACCTCTACGCCAACGTGTTCGCGCTGCCGGCCGCGGCGCTGGCCGGCGTTGCCGTGCGCGTCGGCAGCCGGCGCGAGCTGAATCCCGACAAGAGCGCCGGGCAGATCGCGCTGCAACGCCACGCCTACCGCTGCGCTCACGCCATCGTGGCGAACTCGTCGGCGGGGCGCACGGTGCTCGAGCACGAAGGGGTGCCACGCGAGCGCATCAAGATCATCGCCAACGGGGTCATCGCCGACGGGATCACCGTCGAGCGTTTCGCGCGCGTGCCTGGCGTGCGCCCGGTGCGGACGATCCTGACCGTGGCCAACCTCCGACGCGAGAAGGCACACGAAGTACTCCTCCGCGCCGCGGCGATTCTCGCGCCGGCGCGACCGGAGCTACGGTTCCTGATCGCCGGAGACGGCCCGCGCGCCGCGGAGCTGCGCGCGCTGGCCGACACGCTCGGGCTCGCGGATCGCGTCGAGTTCCTTGGCCACGTGGAAGACGTGCCGTCGCTGGCCGGCCGCGCCGACGCCTTCGTCCTGCCGTCGCGTTCGGAGGCTTTCCCGAACGCCACGATGGAAGCCATGGCGGCCGGGCTGCCGGTGGTGGCCAGCGCCGTCGGTGGCCTGCTCGATCTGATCGACCACGGGCGAACCGGCCTGCTCGTGCCGGTCGACGACGCCGGCGCACTCGCGGCCGCCATCGACCAGCTCGCCGCCGATCCGGCGCGCGCCGCGCAGCTGGGCGCAACGGCGCGCGAAGACGTCATCGAACGCTATTCGTTCGATCGCATGGTGCGGTCGTTCGAAGCGCTCTATCTCACCCAGCTCGGACTGACGACGGCGCAACCATGTGCGGCATAGCGGGGCGATTCAACTACGACGCGATCCGCCCGGTCGACCGCCGCGTGCTCGAGGCGATGACCGACGCGGTCGCGCACCGCGGTCCTGACGCCGCCGGCTACCATCTGGCACCGGGCATCGGCCTCGGCCACCGCCGCCTGAGCATCATCGACTTGTCGACGGGGGATCAGCCGCTCTGCAACGAGACCGGCACGGTGTGGACCGTCTTCAACGGCGAGATCTACAACTTCGCCGAGGTGCGCGCCGAGTTGATCGCGCGCGGACATCGCTTCAAGACCAGCTCCGACACCGAGATCATCGTCCACGGCTACGAAGAGTGGGGGGAACGCGCCGTCGAACGTTTCCGCGGCATGTTCGCCTACGCCGTGTGGGACGCGGCGAATCGGCGACTGGTGCTGGCGCGCGACCGGGTCGGCGTCAAGCCTCTCTACTACGCCGAGCTGCCCGGCCGGGGCATCGTCTTCGGTTCCGAGCTGAAGTCGCTGCTCGAGGATCCCGACGTGCCGCGCGAGTGGCGCCCGGATGCGATCGACGCCTACCTGACACTGCTCTACATCCCGGCGCCGGCGACGATCTATCGCGGCATTCACAAGCTCGAGCCTGGACACGTTCTCATCGCCGAACGCGGCGGCATGCGGCGGTTCCGCTACTGGGACCTGGCGTTCACCGGCGATGGCGACGCCAGGCGTGAAGACGAGTATCTCGAGCAGCTCGACGCGCTGCTGGCCGAATCGGTGGCCCTGCGACAGATCGCCGACGTGCCGCTCGGCGCCTTCCTGTCGGGCGGCATCGACTCGAGCGCGGTCGCGGCTTACATGGTGGAGACGCGCGCGCGCGCGCCGATCACCATCTCGGTCGGCTTCGAGCATGCCGCGTACGACGAGCTGGCGCACGCGCGACGCGTGGCCGAACACCTGGGCTGCGAGTTCCACGCGCGGACGGTGACGCCCGACATCGTCACGCTGCTGCCCAAGCTGGCGTGGCACTTCGACGAGCCGTTCGCCGATTCGTCGGCCGTACCCACCTACTACGTCTCGAAGGCGGCGCGCGAGCTGGTGACGGTCGCGCTCTCGGGCGACGGCGGCGACGAGCTGTGGGGGGGCTACGCGCGGCATCGTGTCGAACACTGGGAGCAGCGCGCGCGAGCGGCGCTCGGCCCGGCACGCGCCGCGGCGGGCGCGCTCGGGCGGGCACTGCCGCTGTCGGTCAAGGGGGCGCGCGCGCTGCGCCACCTCGGCGCCGATCCGGCGCAGGCCTACGCACTCAAGCACGCCTACGGCATGTTCGAGGCGGACGCCAAGTCGCGCCTCTACTCCGCAGATTTCGCCGCCTCGGTGCGCGATGCCGATCCGTTGGCGGCCTTCCGCGACATCTACGCGCGCTGCGGCTCGCTCGACCCGCTCGATCGCGGGCTTTACGTCGACGTGCACACCTACATGGTGGACGACATCCTGACCAAGGTCGATCGCATGAGCATGGCCGTGTCGCTCGAGGCGCGCGATCCGCTGCTCGATCACCGCCTGCTCGAATTCGCCGCCACCGTGCCGACGTCGCTCAAGATCAAGGACGGGCGCGGCAAGTACCTGCTGCGGCGCGTGCTGCAGCGGCGGATTCCCAGGGACATCCTCGAGCGCGGCAAGCACGGCTTCGACGCGCCGATCGGCCAATGGCTGCGCGGCCCGCTCGTGCCGATGGCCGACGCGCTGCTGACCGACGGCCGGCTCGACAGCCGCGGCGTGTTCGACAGCCGTGAGGTCGCGCGGCTCTGGCACGACCACCGCGACGGGCGCGCCAACCACCAGCACCGGCTCTGGCAGCTGATGATGCTCGAGCTCTGGTTCCGCCAGTTCATCGATCGGGCGCCCGCCGCGCGCGCTCAGTACGCGGAGGCGATCTAGGGCATGTGCGGCATCGCAGGCATCGTCGCGTCCGACCGGCTGCACGAAGACGAGCGCGCCCGGCTCGAATTGATGCGTGACGTCATCACGCATCGCGGCCCGGACGACGCGGGCAGCTACTGGGATGGTGTCGCCGGCCTAGCGCATCGGCGCCTGAGCATCGTCGATCTCGCCGCCGGCCACCAGCCGCTGTCGAACGAAGACGGCTCGGTCTGGGTGGTCTTCAACGGCGAAATCTACAATCACGCCGACATCCGGCCCGAGCTCGAAGCGCGCGGCCACGTCTACCGCACGCGCTGCGACACCGAAACGATCGTGCACGCCTACGAGCAGTGGGGTGATGGCTGCGTCGAGCGCTTCCGCGGGATGTTCGCCTTCGCGATCTGGGACGGGCCGCGGCAGCGGCTGCTGCTCGGGCGCGATCGCCTGGGCATCAAGCCGCTCTACTGGGCGGTGCGCGGCAGGCGGCTCCTGTTTGGGTCCGAGATCAAGGCGATCCTGGCGAGCGGGCTGGTTGCGGCCGACGCCAACGAGCACGCCGTACCGGAACTGCTCGGCACGCGCTACGTCTCCGGCACCGAAACGCTGTTCAAGGGCATTCACCGCCTACTGCCCGGACACCTCCTGGTCTTCCAGGATGGGGTGCCGACGACGCGCCAGTGGTGGGACATCCCGGTCGGTGAGCGCTCGCCGGACATCGAGGCGCTGTCCGATGCCGACGCGGTGGCCCAGTTCCGCGCCCGGCTCGAGGATGCGGTGCGGACGCGGCTGATGGCGGACGTGCCGCTGGGGATGTTTCTGTCCGGCGGGCTCGACAGCAGCGCCATCGCGGCGCTGATGGCCGGGATGATCGAGCGGCCGCTGGAGACTTTCTCCGTTGCGTTCACGGAGCGCGCGTTCAGCGAACTCGATTACGCGCGCCAGGTGGCGACGGCGATCAAGGCCAACCCGCACGAGATCGTCATCGACGAGCACGATTTCTTTGGCGCGCTGCCCCGGCTCGTGTGGCACGAGGACGAGCCGCTCGCGCACCCGTCGAGTGTGCCGCTCTATTTCGTGTCCAAGCTGGCGAGCGAGCACGTGAAGGTGGTCCTGACGGGCGAGGGGAGCGACGAGCTGCTGGCCGGCTACGGCAAGTATCCGCGCGCGCTGGCGAACTGGCATGCGGGCCGCTTCTGGCAACTGGCGCCGGAGCCGCTGCGGCAGTTCGTGGCGGGGCGAGTCGTGCCGCAGCTGCCGGCAGGCGCCGCCCGTTATGCGGCGCGGTCGTTCCTGGCCATGGCGCGCACGCCAGAGGCGATGTTCTTCGACAACTTCGCCGCGATCGGCCTGGTGCGCCAGGCATCGCTGCTGTCGCCGCGGCTGGCGCGGCTGGCGACGCCGGACGCCTACGCGGTGTCGCGGGCGTACTTCGACGCGCCGAACGGGCGCAGCACCACGCTCGATCGGCTGCTCTACACCGATCTCAAGACCTACCTCGTCGAGCTCCTGATGAAGCAGGACCAGATGAGCATGGCGGCGTCGATCGAGAGCCGAGTGCCGTTCCTCGATCACCCCCTGGTCGAGTTCGCGGCACAGCTCCCGCCGCGGCTGAAGCTGCGGGGCCTGACGACCAAGTGGATCCTGCGCGAGGCGGTGAAGACGCTGCTGCCGGCTGACATCCTGACGCGGCGCAAGATGGGATTCCCGGTGCCGTTCGCGCGGTGGATGCGTGGGCGCGGCGGCGATCTGGCGCGCGACATCCTGCTCGACACGCGTGCCCGTCAGCGCGGCCTGACCGATCCGACGGCAGTGGCGGCGCTCATCGACGCTCACGCCGCGGGCGCGCGCGACGGCGGGGATGCGCTGTGGAGCCTGATCAACCTCGAGCTCTGGTATCGAACGTTCATCGACGGCGACGGCGTGCAGACGTTGCCGGCGCCCGCGCCCGAGCCGGCGTGGCCCTCCGACCTCAGGGCGACCGCATGAAACTGCTCTGGCTCAACGCCGGCCTGCTGCTGCCGCTCGACAAGGGGGGCAAGCTGCGCACGTGGCACGTCATGCGGCACCTCGCCGCGCGTCACGACATTACCTATCTCTCCTTCGCCGATGCGTCGCAGAGCGAGGCCGATCGCGAGGGGATGCGCGAGGTGTGCGCGCGGCTCGAGTCGGTTCCGCGTCGGGACCCGGCCAAGGGCACGTGGCGGTTCTACGCCGACGCCGCGCGCTACCTGGTCAACCCGATCCCTTACGCGGTGGCGAAGTATCGATCCGCCGCCTACCGCGCGCACCTGGAGCAGCTCCTGGCGAGCGGCTGCTACGACGCGGTCATCTGCGACTTCCTGCCACCGCTGGTCAACATGCCGCGGCGGCTGCCGTGCCCGTCGATCCTGTTCACGCACAACGTCGAGGCGGAGATCTGGCGGCGGCACGCCGAGAACGCCGCCAACCCGGTGGCGCGTGCGGCGCTGACACAGCAGTGGCGGCGCATGCTGCGCTACGAGCGCGAGGCGCTCGGCCGCGTCGATCTCGTGCTCGCGGTCTCGGAGGCGGACGGCCGGACGTTCGAACGACTCTATCCTGGCGCGCTGGCCGCGCCGGTGCACGTCGTGCAGACCGGTGTCGACACCGCCTACTACACGCCGCACGCAGACGACGCGGCGCGGACGCACATGGTCTTCACCGGCTCGATGGACTGGCTGCCGAACGAAGACGGCATGACCTACTTCTGCCGCGAGATCCTGCCGCGCATTCGCCGGTCCGAGCCGGACGCGACGCTGAGCATTGTCGGGCGCGCGCCGACGCCAGCCGTGAAGAGACTGGCCGAGATCTCCGGAGTCGAGGTGACCGGCCGCGTCGAAGACGTGCGACCGCACATCGCGCGCGGCGCCGTCTATGTCGTTCCGCTGCGGATCGGCGGCGGGACGCGCCTGAAGATCTTCGAAGCGATGTCGATGGCGAAGGCCGTCGTGTCGACGACCGTCGGGGCCGAAGGGCTGCCGGTGACGAGCGGACGCGACATCGACATCGCCGACGAGCCGGCGCGTTTCGCGCATGCGGTCGTGCACCTGATGCGCGACGCCGAGACGCGGCGCTCGCGTGAGGCGGCGGCGCGTCGTCTGGTCGTGGAGCGCTACGACTGGTCGGCGGTGGCGCTGGACTTCGAGAACGCCCTATTGAGAGTCGCGGACAAGCCGCCGGTGGCCGACCGGGCCATCGCGTGAGGCGCAGGCCGGGCCGTCGAGCCCGGCGGAGGAAACCATGAACGTGTCAGTGTTTGGCCTGGGTTACGTCGGCAGCGTCTCGGCGGCATGTTTCGCGGAAGACGGTCATCACGTCATCGGCGTCGACGTCGCTCCGGCAAAGGTCGCGAGCCTCAACGAGGGGCGAAGCCCGATCGTGGAGAAGGGGCTCGACGAGATGATCAGGACGAACACGGCCGCCGGCCGGCTGCGGGCGACGACCAGTACCAGCGAGGCAGTGCGCGACACCGAGATCTCGCTCATCTGCGTCGGGACACCGAGCCGCAAGAACGGCAGCCTGGACCTCACTTACCTGGAGCGCGTGGCGGAACAGATTGGCGAAGCGCTCAAGGACAAGGAGAGTTACCACGTCGTGGTCGTGCGCAGCACGGTCCTGCCCGGCACGACGCACGAGGTGGTGATTCCGGCGCTGGAGCGGACATCGGGCAAGAAATACGGGACCGGCTTCGGCGTGACGGTGAACCCCGAGTTCCTGCGCGAGGGAACGGCGATCCACGACTTCCGCAACCCACCGCTGACGCTGGTCGGGCACAACTACCAGTCCGACGCGGCGCCGACCAAGGCGCTCTACGCCAGAGTCGAGGCGCCGCTCGAAACGACGACGATTCGTACGGCTGAGATGATGAAGTACGCCAGCAACACCTGGCACGCGCTGAAAGTGACATTCGCCAACGAAATCGGCAACATCTGCAAGCGCGTCGGCATCGACAGCCACGAAGTCATGTCGATCTTCTGCAAGGACCAGAAGCTGAACCTGTCATCGGTACTACATGAAGCCGGGCTTTGCGTTCGGCGGATCATGCCTGCCCAAGGACGTGCGCGCGCTGCAGTACCGCGCCAAGGAGGTCGACCTGGAGATGCCGGTGATCCAGTCGATCCTGTCGAGCAACCAGATGCAGATCCAGCACGCGATCGACGAGATCGTCGAGATCGTCGATACCGGCAAGAAGCGCGTCGGGCTGCTCGGGTTCTCGTTCAAGGCCGGCACCGACGATCTGCGCGAGAGTCCGATCGTCATCCTGGCCGAGGCGCTGCTCGGGAAAGGCTACGCGCTCTGCATCTACGACCGGAATGTCTCGCTGGCGCGGCTGGTCGGCGCCAACAGGGACTACATCAACACGCAGATTCCGCATCTGTCGTCGCTGCTCACCGAGAGCATCGATGATCTGCTCGAAGGGTCCGACGTCATCGTCGTCGGCAACATGGCGCCAGAGTTCTCGGAGGCGCTGACGCGAACGCGCGCCGATCACGTCATCCTCGATCTCGTCCGCGTCAAGACGCCGCGCCAAGCGATCCCGGGGGAGTATCACGGCATCTGCTGGTAAGATTACCGACGGTCGTGATCGAAAAACGGCGTTCGAAGATTGCGGGCTGGGGAGTCTTCGCCACCCAGCCCATTGCCAAGAACACACGCATCGTCGATTACGCGGGCGAGAAGATCGACAATCGCGAGAGCCTGAAGCGCGAGGCGCGCTACCTGAAGAAGGGGCACATCTGGTGCTTCAAGCTGAACCGGCTGTACGTGCGCGACGCGGCTGTCGACGGCAACATCGCGCGCTTCATCAATCACGCCTGCCGCCCGAACTGCTACACCCAGGTGGTGAGGGACACGATCTGGATCCGCGCCGCCCGTAACATCCGCACGGGTGAGGAATTGACCTACGATTACTCGACCGATGGCGACGGCAACATCGAGTGCCGCTGCCGTCCCGGATGCCGCACGCGCTTTTGATTATTTACCTGCACGGCTTTGCGTCTTCCAGCCACTCGGGCAAGGCGACTTACCTGGGCGATCGTCTGCGCGGCCGGGGCATGGAGGTGGCGATCCCCGACCTGAACCTGCCGGACTTCTCCACCTTGACGGTGACGCGGATGCTCGAGCAGACGCAGGCGCTGATCGAACGGGCAGCGGGTCCGGTGACGCTGATGGGGTCGAGCCTGGGGGGTTACGTCGCGGTCAACGCGGCGGCGGCGTGGCCCGAGCGCGTCGATCGGATCGTGCTGCTGGCGCCGGCGCTCGATTTTTCCGAGGAGGGGCTCGGCGCCCCAGGGGGCGGCAGCCTCGAGGACTGGCGCCGCGACGGGCAGATTCTCGTCTTTCACTACGGCTACGGCCGCATGATGCCGATTCACTACGCGTTGTACGAGGACGCGCGGCGCTACGATGCGATGCACGCTGACGTGCCGATGCCGATCCTGATCTTCCAAGGACGTCACGACATTGCCGTCAAGCCCGGCGTCGTCGAGCGATGGGCGGCGGCACGGCCCAACGCCCGGCTGCACCTGCTGGACGATGACCACCAGCTGGGCCGATCGCGAGAGTTCGTCTGGCGGGAGGTCGACCGGTTCCTCGCGTCCGGCTGATCGGCGACGATTTAGGCCAATCAGCTCCCGATGGCAACCCCTGAGGCCGCGCGCTCCGTCTAAGCGGGCATGCAGCGTCCTTCCTTCGTCCTTTCGTTCGTCTCCATCTTCACCGTTCTCGTCTTCGCGCCGTCGGGCGCGGCGGCCCAGGACTTCACGTGGCATGGCTCGATCGCGCAGGGGCAGTCGATCGAAATCAAGGGGGTGAACGGCGACATCCGTGCCGACGCGTCGGGCAGCAACGAGGTCGAGGTGACCGCGGAGAAGCACGCGCGGCGCGACGATCCGGCAAGCGTGCAGATCCAGGTCGTGCCGCACGCGGGCGGAGTGACGATTTGCGCCGTGTATCCCTCACGCGAAGGCGCCCGTCCCAACGAATGCCAGCCGGGCGACGGCGGGCGCATGAACGTGCAGAACAACGACGTCAGCGTCCGCTTTACCGTGCACGTGCCGGCCGGGGTGCAGTTCGCCGGCCGGACGGTCAACGGACAGGTCGACGCAACGCACCTCAACGGCGACGTCTCGCTGGCGACGGTGAACGGCTCGATCACCTTTTCGACAACGGGTGTCGCGCACGCCAAGACCGTCAACGGCGCGATCACGGGAGAGATGGGGCGGGCGGACTGGACCGACAAGCTGGCGATGTCGACCGTCAACGGCGGAATCGCGCTGAGGCTGCCCGCCACGCTGAACACCGAACTGCACGCGCAGACGGTAAACGGCGACATCGAATCGGATTTTCCGGTGACGATCAGCAAGGTCGATCGCCGCCGCCTCGACGGCACGATCGGCGCCGGCGGACGAACGCTCTCGCTCGAGAGCGTCAATGGGAGCATCAGCGTCAAGCGGGAGTAATTGGAGCAATTCATGTAGAATCGCGGGGATGGAAGGCATTATCACCGCGTGGGGGAAGATCCTCCGAGGGTATCATCCGTTCCTCTCGATTGAGATCACGCGGGAGTGTCCCCTTCGATGCCCGGGCTGCTACGCATATGGCAGCGAACACCTGGGCGGCGACATCAATCTGCGCCAGTTGACGGACTACAAGGGGCAGGAGCTGATCGACCGCGTGCTCGCGCTGGTCGATGCTGAAAAACCGCTGCACGTGTCGCTCGTCGGCGGTGAACCGCTGGTGCGCTTTCGCGAGCTCGACGTGATCCTGCCGAGTCTCGCCGAACGCGGTATCTACGCCCAGCTCGTCACCAGCGCGGTGCGGCCGATTCCCGAGCACTGGGCGAACATCCCGCGGCTGCAACTGGTGGTCTCGATCGACGGTCTGCAACCGGAGCACGACGTCCGCCGCACGCCCGCCACCTACGATCGCATCCTGAAGCACATCGTCGGACAGCAGATCACCGTGCACTGCACGATCACGCGGCAGCAGGCGCAGCGCGACGGCTACATGGAGGAGTTCGTCAAGTTCTGGGCGGCCAACCCGGACGTCCGCCAGATCTGGTTCAGCCTCTACACGCCGCAGATCGGCGAAGTCTCGCCGGAGATCCTGACGCCGGCGGATCGCGAGCGGGTGATCGCGGCCTTGATGTCGCTGCGCCTGCAGTATCCGAAGATCGCCATGCCCGAGGGGCTGATCGAGCAGTACGCGACCCCGCCGTCAAGCCCCGACGAGTGCGTCTTCGCGTTGACCACGAGCTGTCTCTCCGCCGATTTCGCGCACCGCATCACGCCGTGCCAGTTCGGCGGCAACCCCGATTGCTCGCAGTGCGGCTGCATCGCCTCGGCCGGGCTCAAAGCGATTGGCGCGCACAAGATCGCCGGCGGGCTTCGCGTCGGCGCGATCTTCGAAACGTCGGTCAAGATCGGCAAGCGCATGCGCGATCGGCGCGAACGGGACCGCGAGCAGGTCGCCTGATGGCGCAGGCGGCCTCGTTCGACATCACTTCGAGCGTCGATCTGCAGGAAGTCGACAACGCGGTGAACCAGGCGAAGAAGGAACTGGCGCAGCGCTACGACTTCAAGGGCTCGCGGGCGGCGATCGAGCTCAACAAGGCCGAGAACAGCATCGCCCTCACCGCCGATGACGACTTCAAGATGAGCGCGGTGTGGGAAATCCTGCAGACGCGCATGGTTCGCCGCGGTGTACCGACCAAGAACCTGACGCTCGGCGAACCGGAGCGCGGGACCAACGACACGGTGCGGCGTACCGTCAAGCTGCAGCAGGGCATCCCGACCGAGGCGGCCAAGGAAATCGTCAAGTTCCTGAAGGACAAGAAGCTGAAGAAGGTAACGGCGGCGATCATGGCGGAGCAGGTGCGCGTTACGTCGCCATCGAAGGACGAGCTGCAGGAAGCCATGCGGTCCTTGCGCGAGCACGATTTCGGTTGCGCGCTCCAGTTCGGCAACTATCGCAGCTGAAAACCCGGCGGTGGGTGCATCTCTTGCATAGACTGGGGCATGCGAATGCTGCTGCCGCTGGCCTTGACGCTCGGCCTCATCCCTAGTCAGGCCGCGACGCCCCCGCAAGCGCCCAAGACACCGCCCGACCAGCACGCCGCGACGGTCTCGCCGAAGAAGAGCGAGAACCCGAACGACGCCAACGCGGCGATCATCAAAGAGTTCGTCAGGCGCGTCAACGACTACGCCGCGCTCCACAAGAAGCTCGAGGGGACGCTGCCGGCGCTGCCGAAGCAGACCGATCCGAAGATCATCGACCAGCACGAGCGCGCGCTGGCGACGCTGATCCAGGATGCGCGCAAGGGGGCCAAGCAGGGAGACATCTTCCCGGGTCAGATGCAGGCGCTGGTGCGGCGGCTGCTGGCGCCGATCTTCGCTGGCGCCGAGGGCGCGCATGTGCGCACCGAGATCATGGACAACGAATACAAGGGGGACGTCACGCTGGCGCCGAGCGCGCGCTACCCCGACGTCATCCCGGTCTCGACGGTGCCGCCGCAGGTACTGCAGAACCTGCCCAAGCTGCCCGAGGACATGGAATATCGTTTCGTCCGGCAGAATCTAATCCTGTTCGATCCGCATGCGCACATCATCCCGGACTGGGTGCCGCAGGCCTTCAAGTAGAGAGAGTGCCGACCGTATGACCGTTCGCCGTCTTCATCGCTGGGCGTTCTACGCCTCCGCGCTCATTCTGCTGCTGCTCGTCCACGGGACCGGACAGGCGCAGTCGCAGGCGCAGTCGCAGGTGCAGGTGCCGCTCCCCAACAAGGCCGACACGCTGCACTTCGCGGTCATCGGCGACAACGGCACGGGCGATCGCGAGGAATACGACATCGGCCAGCAGCTGGCCGCCTGGTACGGCCGCTTCAAATTCCCGCTCGTGGTGATGATGGGGGACAACATCTACGGCTCGGATCGACCGCAGGACTACGTCAAGAAATTCGAAGCCCCCTACAAGGTCCTGCTCGACGCCGGCGTCAAGTTCTACGCCTCGCTCGGCAACCACGACTCGCGCGAGCAGCGCTTCTACAAGAACTTCAACATGGACGGGAAGGTCTACTACTCGTTCAAGGCGCCCAAGGAGGACGTCCGGTTCTTCGCGCTCGAGACCACGTACATGGATCCCGATGAGGTGAAGTGGATCAACGAGGAGCTGCAGAAATCGAACGAGAAGTGGAAGATCGTGTTCTTCCACCATCCGCTCTACTCCTCGGGCAAGACGCATGGTTCGCAGGTCAAGCTGCGCGAGGTGCTGGAACCGTTGTTCATCCGCTACAACGTCAGCCTGGTCCTCAACGGCCACGACCACATCTACGAGCGCATCAAGCCGCAGAACGGCATCCAGTACTTCGTCGAAGGCTCGTCGGGGCAACTGCGCGACGGCGACATCCGCAAGGGAACCGGCCTGACCGCGTTCGGCGAGGATCACCAGCAGACGTTCATCCTGATGGAGGTCGACGGCGACACGCTGACCTTCAACACGATCGGCTTGAAGGGGACGGTGATCGACTCGGGAACGATCCAGCGGCGGAAGTAGCAAACACGGCCAACGGCGAGCGGGGCCATCGTGGTCCCTGGCCGCGGCTTCGCTCCACTTCACGGCCAGTCCGCACGACGGCCCCACTCGCCCGCCGGCCGTGGTGATACACGTTCACTCAAGCGATCGGCGAGCGCGCGCAGCGACCCGCGGATCGCTGCACGGGGAGCCGCGGATTTCACAGACACCGCGGATCTAAGACTCTCTGATTTTTGTGATCCGCGCCGTTCGCGAGATCCGTGGCTCCCCGTGCACCAGCCTCCAGGCGAGCCACGTGCACTGACACCGGGAGCGTGTCGGGGAGTCCGAGGGGTGACGCCCTTCGGATGATGATGATAATTACGACGCCCTGGCGATCTTTTTCTTGCTGGCCTCCCAGTCGGCCTCAAAGGTCGCGATCATCTTGCGAACGATGCCGCCGTTCTTGACGATGATGCCGACCTCGCGGCGGCCTTCGAGCTCGAGCTTGCGCAGGCTCTGGCTGCCGATGAAGGCCTCGGCGCCATCGCGCATGATGGCGCGCACGTGCAGGCGCCGCGGGGCCAGCCGGCGGACCTTGACGCCCTTGATGTCCTTCTCGAGGGTGCCGATGATCCGGATCTCGACGCCGTCGGCGGCGCGGTCGGCGAGGACCCGCTGCACCGAATTGTCGCTGATCTGGGCGTCGTAAATCAGCAGCTGACGGCGCGCTCCCCTGACGAAGGCGGTCAACAGCGCGCGTGAGTTCTCGGGACTGATCACCAGGCGCGGGTGCTCGGCGGCGTAGGTCTGACGCAGCGCGTCCGCCTCGAACAACCGGATGGCCTCGGCCACCAGCTTCTTGTCGCGTGTGACGATGCCGAAGCTGCGGCTCTTGTCGATGTCGAGCTTGGTGTAGTTGAAGCCGTAGACGTGCAGCGTCTGATTGTCGATGACCATCATCTTGCCGTGGTAGCGGGTCAGGTCGTCGGCAGTGCGGGCCACGGTCGCGCCGCACTCGAGGAGGCGCAGCTCGAGCTTGCGCAGCGTCTTGTCCCCTCCCTTGTTGGTGTGCGCGATCAGGGCGCGCACCTTGACGCCGCGCCCGACGGCGGCTTTGAGAGCCTTTTCCACTTCGGCGCGGTCGAAGCGGAAAATCATGATGTCGATGAACTTCTTGGCCCTGTCGATCGCCCTGACGACCGGCGCGACCCCGTCCTCGGGTTCGATGATCAGCTTCACTTGGGCTTGGCCTTCTTCTCCGACCACTCGACCGAGGCGTGCCCATCGGGATCGAGCTTGAGAAGGGCGGTGGTGATGCGGTCGCGTTCGACTTCGAGCAACACGTTGGCTTCGTAGCAGACCGCCTCGTCGGACGCGGTCTGCAGCGCGAAGTCTACATTATGTCGCTGCAGGATGGCCTCGAACTCCTTGAGGCGGCCGTCGGTATCGTCCCCCATCTTGATCATCAGGGTATAGAGCCGGCGCCCTTCCGGCTCGAACGACTCGATGATCCACAGCGCGAACAGGATGAACACCGTCGAGAACAGCGCCATGACGTACTGGCCGACACCGCAGGCCAGCCCCATCGCCAGGGTCGCCAGCATGACACCGGCGTCTTTCGGATCCTCGACCTTGGCGCGGTAGCGGACCAGTCCCGCGGCTCCGACCACACCAAAGGCGCGGGCCAGGTTGGTGCCGACGACGAGCATGACCACTGCCCCGATCATCGACAAAATGATCTGCGTCTGAATGACGACGGGCTGACGCGGCGGCGTGCCGCGGCGTTTCGGGCGCATGGCCAGCACCGTGCCGAGCAGCGCCGCCAGCGGCAGGCGGATGCCGGCGTGGCGGATCTCGTCCATCACGGTGGGGGTCTGACCGCGGTCCCCCTGATCCGAGACGGTGAGGTCCTGGAGCGTCTCGTCCTTGTCCTTATGCTTCTGTTGCGCCGCGGTACCGAGCGGCACCGCGCACAGCATCACCAGGGCGAGGAGAAACGGGATCACGCGGTGCGTGGCTCTGTTCATCGTCGGGCTGCCAATCCTTCCTCGATCATCCGCTGGCTCCTGCTGAAAGCGACGGTTGAACCGGTCCGCACGCCCACATAGTAGCTCGGCGGTTGATGATAGCCGCAGCTCAACCAGTTGTGCCGAGCTCGGGGATGCGGCCGAGACGCCGGTCGCAGCGGGTCGAGGGCACCATCAGCGCCTGAGCGGCGAGCACGGCGAGGGCAATCGGCTTCCGCATCCCAAGGTGCGGTTGCAAGCAGAAGGCCAGCTCAGCGGAAGTCGTGCGAATCGATTGCCGGGGCGCGGCCGCCGAGGCCGTGCAGCCGCTCGGCCTTTACCGACGTCACCCCTTCCTGGATCTGCAGCGTCCCTTCGACGAGCAAGTACGGCTCACCGATGATCGTGGCGCGCTGCTCGGAGTAGAGGTCCGGACGGACGATGACGTTGGTGATGCCGGTCTCGTCCTCGAGCGTGAGGAAGACGAATCCCTTGGCGGTGCCGGGGCGCTGCCGGGTGATCACGGCGCCGGCGACGCGAACACGGCGGCCATGCCGGGCCGACGGCAGGTCGCGCGCGCGCAGCACGCCGCGCAACGCCAGCTCGCCGCGCCGCAACGACATCGGATGCGGTCCGATCGTCAGGCTCGTCCCCGCGTAATCGGCGAGGAGCCGTTCGGGCACGGTCATCGGCTTCAATGGCGAGGAGGCTGGAGGTTCGGCGTCGGAAAGTGGCTGGCCGCTGGGAGACGGTCCGAAGGAATCGCCAGCGTCGGCATCCTCGAAGAGTGTGCCGGCGGGACGTACGGCTTGCTCGATTTGCCACAGCGCCGTACGCCGATCGAAGCCGAAGGCATTGAGCGCGCCGATCGAGGCGAGCGTAGCCACCTCGTCGCGGCGCAAGCCGCAGCGGCGAATGAGCTGATCGAGCGAGTCGAAACGATGGGCGATGGACGATGGGCGATGATCGATGGGCGATGGGCGATGGGCGATGGACGAGGGGCGATGTTCGATGGGCGAGGGACGAGGGGCGATGGACGATGTGACGGGCAGCGTCCAGAGATGGGAGCAGACATTACAGAAGCCTTCGTGCGTGTGCAGTGTCTCGAGCATGGACGG
The DNA here is from genome assembly GCA_963836665.1 of uncultured Acidobacteriota bacterium. Lineage (GTDB taxonomy): Bacteria > Acidobacteriota > Vicinamibacteria > Vicinamibacterales > 2-12-FULL-66-21 > JAICSD01. The sequence goes on from CAWIKL010000001.1 coordinate 1,327,437, forward strand.
ATCGTCGCAGCCGCACTTGGGGCAGCGGAGCTCCGCTGGCGCACATGGTTCATCGGTCATCGGACTTCGGGCATCGGGCGCCGACGCGATCGCTTCCGCGGCCTCCCGCCGCAAGCCGTTCACATACATCAGCCCCAGCCGCACGCGGCCGTCAGCGTCGACGCGGCACAGCCGGTCCGACAGCTGCACGTCGATCGGCGCGAAGCGGACGCCGTGCCGCTGCGCGTCCTTGACCAGCGTCGACGGGTGGTAGAACCCCATCGGCTGATTGTTGAGTAGCGCCGTGTAGAACGCCGCCGGATAGTGCGCCTTGAGGTAGGCGCTGGCGTAGACGAGCAGCGCGAAGCTGGCGGCGTGCGACTCGGGAAAGCCGTAGAGGGCAAACGAGGTAATCGAGCGCAGGATCTCCTCCTGCGCGTCGCCCGAGATGCCCTGCCGCACCATGCCGGCGCGCAGCTTCCCTTCGATCTGCTGCATCCGTTTTTCGGATCGCTTGAATCCAAAGGCGCGGCGCAGCTCCTCCGCTTCGCCGCCGCTGAAGCCCGCCGCCACCATCGCCATCCGCAACAGCTGCTCCTGGAACAGCGGCACGCCGAGCGTGCGCGCGAGGATCGGCTCGAGAGACGGGTGCGGATAGGCCACCGGCTCGTCGCCGCGTCGCCGCCTCAGGTAGGGATGCACCATCTTGCCGACGATCGGGCCCGGGCGGATGATGGCCACCTCGACGACGATGTCGTAGAAGGTTTTCGGCTGCAGCCGCGGCAGCGTCGCCATCTGCGCCCGCGACTCGACCTGGAAGATGCCGATGGTGTCGGCCGCCTGCAACATCGAGTAGACGGCCGGATCGTTGGGTGGGAGGTGGGCGAGATCGAGGGGCGAGGGACGAGGAGCGAGGGGCGAGGAGCGAGGGGCGATTGGCGAGGAGCGATGATCGATGGGCGAGGGACGATGGGCATCGGATACGTTCACCACTTCCAGCGCGTCCTGCAGCACCGCCATCATCCCGAGGCCGAGCAGATCAACCTTGACGATCCCCATGTCGGCGCAGTCGTCCTTATCCCACTGGATGACGACGCGATCGGGCATCGAGGCGTTTTCGAGGGGGACCACCTCGTCGAGCCGTCCCTGGCAGATGACCATGCCACCCGAGTGCTGTCCGAGATGGCGCGGCAGGTCCTGGATCTGTTGCCACAGGGTCCCGAACAGCCGGATCGCGGGGTCGGCCGCGTCGATGCCGATTGACGCCAGGTCCTTGGCCAGCGTGTTCTCGGGATCGACGAACTCGAAATGGTTCATCACCTTCGCCAACCGATCGATCGTCCCGGCGTCGATCGACAGCGCCTTCCCCACTTCGCGTGCCGCGCTCCTGCCGCGATAGGTGATGACATTGGCTGTCATCGCCGCGCCCAGCTTGCCGTATTTCTGATAGATGTGCTGGATCACCCGCTCGCGCCGGTCGCCGCTCGGCAGATCGAGATCGATGTCGGGCCACTCGCCGCGCTGCTCGGAGAGGAAGCGCTCGAACAGCAGGTCCATTCCGATCGGATCGACAGCGGTGATGCCGAGGCTGTAGCAGACGGCGCTGTTGGCCGCCGAGCCGCGGCCCTGCACGAGAATCCCCTCCTGGCGGCAAAAATTGACGATGTCGCGGACGATGAGGAAGTAGCCGGCGAGATCGAGCTTTTCGATCAAATCCAGCTCGCGCTCGAGCTGTCGTGTGTGGCGCGGCTCGAGCGGCCGGTAGCGCTCGCGCGCGCCGGCCTGCGTGATCTTGCGCAGGAACGACGCCATCGACTCGCCGTCGGGCACCGGGGACTCCGGAAAGCGGTAGCCGAGCGCGTCCATCGTGTAGGAGAGCCGCTCGGCGAGGGCGTGCGAGGCGTGCACGGCGGCGGGCAGGTCGGCGAACAGCTGCGCCATCTGCGCCGGCGTCTTCAGATAGCGCTCGGCATTGCAGCTCAAGCGCCGTCCCGCCTGCGCCAGCGTCGTCTTGTGGCGGATGCAGGTGAGGACATCATAGAGCGGGCGGTCGTCCGGCTCGGCGAAGCGGACGCCATTGCTGGCGACGATGGGGACGTGGTACGCGTCGGCGAGATCGCGTAGTGCGTGGTTGTCGGCCTCTTCGTCGCGCAGCAGATGACGCTGCAGCTCGAGATAGGTGTTGGCGCGGCCGAAGACGCCGACCAGGCGATCGACGAGGCCGCCGACGCCGAAGCGCGCGCCGCTCAGCATGGCGCGGCCGCCGAGCGCGATCAGGCCGGCGGTGCGGCCGTCGAGCTCGTCAAGGGCGAGCACCCCCTCCCCTTTCGCCGCGCGCAGCTTCATCATCGTGACCAAGCGGCACAGGTTCCGGTAACCGGCCTGTGATTCGACGAGGACGGGAAGACGAAAGACGCTGTCCGAGGAGCGAGGGGCAAGGGGCGAGGAGCGAGGGGCGAGGGGCGAGGGGCGTGCGTCTTTCAGTGTGCCGCCGTCTTCGGTGGCGGCCGTTCCTCGTTCCTCGTTCCTCGCTACTTGCAGCGTCAGCTCGGCGCCGATGATGGCCTTGATCCCTGCTTTCTTCGCCGCGAGGTGGAAGCGCGGCGCGCCGTAGACGCCGTCGCGATCGAGCAGCGCGAGCGCGGGGTAGCCGAGCGCGGCGGCGCGCTCGACGAGGGTTTCGGGCAGCGAAGCCCCGTCGAGAAAAGAGAATGCGGACGATGCGTGAAGCTCGGTGTAGGGCACGGGAGAGGGGGCGGCTAAGAGTGCTAAGGGTGCTAAAGGTGCGGTGCTAAGGGTGCTACGGGTGCGGTACGTTCAGTCATAAAACCCCTCAAAAAACCAACGCTGCGTCGTCCGATCCTGATAAACGCGACAGACCGCTCCGCTCTTCAGCGCGACGTCCCACTCGTTGCGGCTCCACTGCTGATCTGGTGTCCACCACTCCCCTGACGTTCGCCACGGGCCAGCAGCGTCGACGATCGCGCCAGACGGAATGCCGCGCCTGGACGCGGCGATGTGCACGGGCCGGCCGCGCTCGACGCTGACGCTCAAGATCACGGACCGGCGCTCGCGCCTGAGCACGGCGTGAGCACTACTGGCGCCATTCGCACCATTCGCATCAGCACCATTCGCACCGTCGGCACCCTTGACCCCGTTCGCACCGTCCGGCGCGTAGCGCGTCATCACAGACGCGCCGGACCGATGGCTGTCCACCAGCGCCGGCGAGCCGACGCGGGACTCACCGACGAGCGCCGTCAGCCGTGCCGTCAGCGTCGCCAGTGTTTCCGCCGACGGCAGCGCGCGCTGGAGCAGCGAGAACTGGGTGATGCGCGCCGGCGCCGGATCCAGCTCGATCGTGACAATGTCGATCATCACTTCGCTCGGTGGGGCCCCGCCCCCACCTCGCTGCGCGCTCGCGCCGCCGCTACGCGGCGGTTCCGTCCGGCGCTCGCTTGCCGCCATCACTTCGCTTGCCGCGAACAGTGGACTCGACTCCAGATCGAGGAGTAGCAGCGTGCGCAGCACGCGCGCGTCGCGCATCGGCGCCGGCAGTTGCAACAGCCGTGTGTGCGTGGAGCGGTCGGTCAGCTGCAGATCGAGCCGCACCGCGACGGCACCGCGATCGGCGCGCTCGAGCGCCGCCGAGAGCGGCTCGAGCAGCCGCGCCAGCACGAACGACAGCGGCTCGAGCGCGTCGACGGGCCATTCGAGCTCGAGGCGGCCGATATAACGCGGCGTGTCGCCATCGGGAACGAACGGCGACGGATCGAATCCCTTGGCGAGCCGCTGCAGGGCTAGACCGCGCCGTCCCAGCCGCGACGCCAGATCCGCCGCGGGCAGCGCCGCCAGCTCGCCGAGCGTCGCGATCCCCCAGCACTCGAGGGTGTCGTAGATCCGCGCGCGATCGCGATCGCCGATCGCCGGCGGCAGCGTCTCGAGCTCCTGCAGCAATTCGACCGGCAGCTGCCGCCACGCGTCATGCCCGTTTCGGCGTGCGCGAGGATGCGGGCGATCGTCTGCGTCGGCCCCAGTGCGACGCGCGCCGCCGCCCCCGCGCCGGCGAGCGCGTGGGCGAGCTGACGCGCGATCTCGTCGGGCGGCCCGATCAGCCGTCCGAGACCGGCGACGTCGAGCAGCACTTCGTGCTCGCTCGCCCATCGCACGCGCGGCGAAAAATCACGCGCGATGCCGAGGACGGCTTCCCGCTGCCGGCAGCCCGCGGCCAGCTTTCCGCGCCCTTGTTCCAGACGCAGGCACGCAAATAAACCTGGACTCGGAAGCTGAGAACTGGACGCCCGCAGGACGGTCATGGCCGTCCCTCGCCATCGCCGGCGCGGCAGGCCCTGTGGGCGACGTGGCCGACGACACGCGGGGTCGCCGAAAGCCCGGCGAACAACCGCGCGCGCGGCGCGGCGCCCTGCCACGCGGCCACCGGCGACTCGAGGGCGATCGTGGCGCCGCCGGCGCTGCGCGCGATCCGGTCGCGGCCGACGAGCACCGCCGCCGTGTCGCTTCCGTCGATCATCCGCGCCACGCGCATCCAGGTCGTCGCCGGAAACCGCCGCAACTCCAGCGGCGCGACGTCGGCAAGATCGCAGACGACCAGACCGAAACCGCCCGCCTGCAGGATCAGCGCGAACGCCTTCAGCGCCCGCGCCGCCTCGCCCGGGCGTACCCACAGCAGTTGCGGCAGCGCAACACCGAGCGCCGCCGCCGACGCCGGATCGAACGTGTCACAGGTGTCGACGAGTGCCACCGCTTCGCCACGCGCGGTCGCGGCGGCGAGCATCTGCACCATCAGATACGTGGCGCCGGCGGAGGCGATGCCGGCGATCTCCGACAGATGGCCGCGGCGCAGGCCGCCACCGAGCGCCGGGTCGAGCAGGTCGCAGCCGGTGGCCGCTACCTGCTCGGGGACGAGCGGCTCCCCCGCGGGACCCAGGGCCGCCAGGGTAACGTCGAGTTTTCGCTCCCGTAGAAGGGATTCCAGCGCCGCACGCATTTTCGCTTTTTATTCGCCTTCGCCGGCGAGTATATGCGCGTCATGACGGACGATCAAGTGCGTCCGTAAGTTGTTACAATAATGGGCGTTGTCAACTGCCACGCAGCCGAGTTCCCGCGAGACCCCCTCGGCTCCCGTTCATCCAGTCATCGGCCGCGCGCTCGCCGCCTTCCACTACCGTGATTTTCGCGTGCTGTGGTTCGGCGCCTTTACCTCGACCGTCGGCAACTGGATGCAGCAAGTCGCACAGGCGTGGCTGGTGTTCGAGATCACCAAGTCGGAGTGGTACCTCGGCCTCGACTACTTCTTCGGCCAGCTCCCGATCCTGCTGCTCACGCTCATCGGTGGCGTGGTCGCCGACCGCCACGATCGCCGCTACGTGCTGCTCGGATCGCAGTTGATCCAGATGGCGACGGCGTTCACGCTGGCGCTGCTCGTCTTGTTCCACCACGTTTTTGTCGCCGAGATCCTGCTCCTCTCGTTCATCGCCGGCCTCGGCCAGGCCTTCGGCGGCCCGGCCTACCAGGCGCTGATCCCGTCGCTCGTGCAGAAGAAAGATCTGCCCAACGCCATCGCGCTCAACTCGATCCAGTTCAACCTGGCGCGCGTGTTCGGGCCGCTGCTCGCCGGCGCCACGCTCGCGGCCTGGGGCACCGCCGCCTGCTTCGGCCTCAACGGCCTGTCATTCGTCGTCGTCATCGTCGCGCTGCTGTCGATGACGATCCGGCAGACGAAGCCGCCGCAGAAGTCGCTCGTCGACGAACTGAAGAGCGGGCTGCGCTACACGAGGGGGGAACCGACGATCGTCGCGCTCGCGGTGCTCGGCGGGCTGACGACATTCCTGGGACTGCCGCTGCTGACGTTCCTGCCGGTGTTCGCCAAGGACATCTTCCACGGCGACATCAACCGCTTCAGCCACATGATGGCGTTCTCGGGGGCGGGCGCCGTGTGCGGCGCACTGATCGTCGCCTGGCTGGGACGCTTCCGGCACATGGGACGCGCGCTGCTGATCACGCAGGCGGCGTTCGGCGTGCTGGTGACGGCGTTCGCGTTGACGCGCGTCGTCTGGATCAGCGACGTGATCCTGTTCTGCACGGGCGCGGCGCTGCTGGTGACGTTCTCGATGACGGCGTCGCTGGTGCAGCTGATCGTGACCGACGAACTCCGCGGCCGCGTGATGAGCATCTACATGGTCGCGTTCCGCGGCGGCATGCCGCTCGGGAGCCTGGTGGCCGGCTACGCCGCCAGCCGCACGTCGGCGCCGGCGGTGCTGGAAGTGAACGGCATGCTGATTCTGGCCGTGTCGATCTACTTCCTGATCCGCAGCCACGGCGTGCGAGAGCTATAACGACGAGTGCGAACGGCGGTGCGCACGGGCCCGCTATAATGAACGTCTCTTGCTGCTGCTGATTTCTGCGTTCGGCCTGGGGTTCCTGCACGGCCTGGGCGGCGATCACCTGATGGCGATCGCGGCGCTGTCGATGGACGGCGGTGATGCGTCGGCGGCGGCGCGGCGGGCGCGTGCCCTAGGCGTGGCGCTGCGCTTCGCGATCGGTCATGCGCTGCTGCTCGGGTGTGGCGCCGGCCTGATCGTGGTCGTCGGCTGGTCGATTCCGGCGCACGTCGAACGGGGCGGCGAGATGCTCGGCGGCGCGCTCCTCATCGTCATGGGCGTGGTCACGCTGCAGCACCTGAGACACCGCGCGCACCATGCGCACGACACGCATCACTCGCACCTACCCACGATGATCGGGGCGGCGTTTGCCATCAGCAGCCTGCGCGCGGTCGTCATGCTGACGCCGTTTGGCCAGAGCGCAGGGGCGCAGCCGCTGCCGATGCTGATGGCGTTGATCGCGATCTTTGCCGTCGGAATCCTCGCGTCGATGTCGCTGTTCGGGATCGCGCTGGCCGGCGTGCTGTCGACGCGGGCGCTTCACCGCGTCGGTCACGGCGCCGGCGCCCTGGTGGGGGTCTCCTCGATCCTGCTCGGTGTCGCCTGGCTGGCGACGGCGTAGCTACCTCACCGTCATCGTCCACTCGACCGGCACGGTCTTAGGCAGATAGCAGATCGTGTCGTCGCACGCCTGGTAGCGGACGCTGCCTTTCACCGTAATGGTACCGGACGCATCTCGGGCGAGGGTCAGCTCGTCGGTGATGCGAAACGGTTTTGCGTAGACCAGCTGCGTCTCGTTGAGCGCCGGCATCACGTACTTTTCGCCGGCCGGGTATTTTGCCTTGGCAATGGTCACGGCGGGATCGGGGGTGATCGTCAGCTGGATCGGAATGTAGCCGTCCTGTCCCGGCGCGTAGACGTGCATTTTCGCCTTCGGCGTCACGTCAATCTGCAGCGTCACCTTGCCGCCGGCGGCGACGATGGCGGGGCTGGCCGACGTTTTCAGCTGAAGGTGAAGCGTGTCCTGGGGATTGACACTGGTGGCCGCCTGGACGAGCCACGCGGCGACGATGATCAGACGCACCATGTCGCCATTCTACTCGGGCAATTTGCCGCCGTGCTCGCGCGATGCGAGAATGAGCAGCCATTCCGTGAGCCGTATCCTCATCGTCGAAGACGACAAAGACATCGCCGATCTGATCGCGCACTCGCTCGGCAAGGCGGGGCACGCCACCGACATCGTCGGGAGCGGCACCGGCGTGCTGACCAAGGTGAAAGCCGATCCGCCGGACTTGATCCTGCTGGATCTGATGCTGCCCGGGATGGACGGCCTGCTAGTGTGCCAGGCGCTGCGCCACGACGCCTCGACGGCGGCGATCCCGATCATCATGCTGACCGCGCGCGGCGACGAAGCCGAGCGGATCGCCGGGCTCGAGCTGGGAGCTGACGACTACGTCACCAAGCCGTTCAGCCCGCGTGAGCTGACGGCACGGGTCGCCGCTTTGCTGCGACGCGTCCAGAGGCCGGCGAGCGCGGCCGGCGCGGCGCTGAGCTACGGGCCGCTGACCATCGACATCGACCGCCATGCGGTCCACATCTCTGGCCACGAAATACGGCTGACCGCGAAGGAGTTCCTGCTGCTGCAGTATCTGGTCGAGCACCGCGGCCGCGTCCTGTCGCGCGACCTGCTGCTCAGCGACGTGTGGGGGTATCAGTACACCGGCGGCACGCGCACCGTCGACGTGCACGTGCGCCGGCTGCGCGAGAAGCTGCCGTTTCTCGCCGAGGCCATCACCACGATCAAGCAGTTCGGCTACCGGCTCGAGGAACGATGACGTTTGCCGGCCGGATCGCGGCTGCCGGCAGCGCCGCGGCTGCCGCGGGGATTGCCACGACGCTGGTGATCACGGCCGTCGCCGGGCCGCGGCTGCCGCCGGGCTGGGCGATGGAAAAGACGGTGCTGGCATTCGCCGGCGGCCTGATCGTCACCTATGGGATCCTGGCGGCCGTGCTGATGCCAGTGCGCCGGCGCGTACGTGCCCTCGACGAGCGGGCGCGGCGCTATGCCAGCGGCAACTTCGCGCGCGTGCTGCCTGACTACGGCGTCGACGAAATCGGGACGATCGCCGGCAGTCTCGACGCGCTAGCGCGTGATGTCGCGGCGCGCCTGGCCCGGCTGTCTGCCGATAGCGCGCGCCTCGAGGCGATTCTGTCCGGCATGGTCGAGGGGGTACTGGTCGTCAACGAGCACGGCCGCCTACAGCTCGCCAACGACGCGGCGCGACGGATGCTGAACCTCGACGACGCGGTCGAGGGGCGAAGCTATCCGGAAATCGTCCGCCACCCTGCGGTGGCCGGGCAGATTGCCGCGGCGCTGTCGGGGCACCCGGTCGGCAGCGCCGAGCTGACCGGCGTACGCGACGCGTCGCAGACGCTGATCGCGCGCACCGCGCTCGTCAGCGTACCGACCGGACGGGCTGCGGTCGTTGTCTTCCACGACATCAGCGATCTGCGCCGAACCGATCGCATCCGCCGCGACTTCGTCGCCAACGTCTCGCACGAGCTGCGCACACCACTGACGGCGATTCGCGGCTACGCGGAAGCGCTCGCCGACGCGACGCCGGAGGAGAGCCGCGCCTTTCTCGAGATCATCACGCGCCACACGTTGCGCATGGAACGGCTGGTGCGCGATCTGCTGCGCCTGGCGCGCATCGAGTCCGGACAGGAGACCGTCGATCGCCTGCCCTGCTCGATCGACGGCCTGCTCACCGCCGTCGAAGCCGACCTGGCTTCGCTCGTCTCGGCCAAGCGGCTCCGCATCGAGCGCAGCATCGCAGCGGAGGCGGCTACCGTGCCGGGGGATCCCAACAAGCTGCAGGACGTGTTGCGCAACCTGCTGGAAAACGCGGCGAACTATTCACCGGAAGGGGGACGGATTGCCGTGACGGCGACGGCCGTAGATGCCCGGGTTCGCCTGCGCATCGCCGACGAAGGCCCCGGGATCCCGCCGGCGGATCTGCAGCGGGTGTTCGAGCGGTTCTATCGCGTCGACAAGGCGCGGACGCGCGACGGCCGCGATCCCGGCGGCACCGGGCTCGGGCTATCGATCGTCAGACACCTGGTGGACCTGCACGGCGGCACCGTCACCGCCGCCAACGACGCCCCGCACGGGGCGGTTTTCACCGTCGAGCTGCCCCGTTAGTCTTGGGAGGAGCGAACAGTGATGAGAAAGGTGCGGCGAGACGAGGTCGCGGGACCGTTCCAGCTGATCATGCGAGTCCCGGTGCCGTGGGTATTCGTTCTCATGTACGTGAGCGGCGCAAGCCTGGAGCACATCTGGCCCATGCGTGTCGGTGGTGACGTGAGCGGGGGCGTTACCTCCGCGGTTGGCGCGGTGTTGTTCACCATCGGGGCGCTCATTGCGGGTTGGGGTCTGGTCACGTTTCACCGGGCTCGTACAACCACAGTGCCAGGTGAATCCTCTTCGCGGCTGGTGACGTGGGGGCCCTATCGCTTCAGCCGGAATCCGATGTACGTGGGCCTCACGATCGCGTACCTCGGCGAGGCGTTTCTGCTTCGCCAGGTCTGGCCGGCCGTTCTGCTGCCAGTCGTGCTGGCTTACGTGAACTGGGTCGTGATTCCCGTGGAACAGGCGAGGCTAACCGACGTGTTCGATGCGGAATACGCCGCGTACCAGCGCCGGGTTCGACGCTGGCTTTAGCCTAGCGGAACCCGCCGAGGGCGAACAGGTAGTACATGACCGAGCCAATGAACGCGGCGGCCGGGATGGTCAGGACCCACGCCCACACGATCTGGCCGGCGATGCCCCAGCGTACGGCCGACAGGCGCCGGGTCGCGCCGACGCCGACAATCGCGCCGGTGATCGTGTGCGTCGAGCTGACGCCGACGCCGAAGTGGGTAGCAATGAAGATTGCGACTGCGGCGCCGGTCTCGGCGGCGAACCCGCCCATCGGCTGCAGCTTTGTGATCTTCGATCCCATGGTGTGGATGATGCGCCAGCCGCCGGTGAGGGTACCCAGACCGATCGCGGTGTAGGCCGCCAGCTCGACGAGCCGCGGAATCGGCAGCTGCCCATGCTCCAGCTGCAGGTAGCCGCCGGTTACCAGCGCGCCGGCGATGATCCCCATCGTCTTTTGCGCGTCGTTGGCGCCGTGCATCAGGCTGAAGCCGGCCGCCGAGAGCAGCTGCAGGCGGCGGAACCACTTGTCGACGCGGCCGGGACGAAAGCCGCGGAAGAGCCAGAAGATCGCCGTCATCACCAACAGTCCGACGATCAGGCCGACCAGCGGAGAGATGACGATGAAGATGAGCGTCTTGTACCAGCCGCTGAGAATGATTGCGCCGATGCCCGCCTTGGCGACGGCGGCACCGGCGTAGCCGCCAAAGAGCGCGTGCGACGAGCTGGTTGGCAGGCCGTAATACCACGTGATCAAGTCCCAGGTGATCGCGCCGAGGAGGCCGGCGTAGATCACCGTAAAGGTGACCACGCTCAGATCGACCATGCCCGATCCCACGGTCTTGGCCACGGCAGTGCCGAAGAGGAACGCGGCGGCGAAATTGAAGAAGGCGGCCCACAGCACCGCCTTGCCTGGCGAGAGTACGCGCGTCGAGACGACGGTGGCGATCGAGTTGGCGGCGTCGTGGAAGCCGTTGATGTAGTCGAAGGCGAGCGCGACGAGGATCAGGCCGCCGACGCCGAGCAGATTGCTATCAACCGTCACGCGTGCTTCACAACCACGCCTTCGAGCGTGTTGGCCACGTCTTCACAGCGATCGGTCGCCTGCTCGAGGAAGTCGAAGATTTCCTTCCACTTGATGATGACCACGGCGTCCTTTTCCTCTTTGAAGAGCGACTGGACGGCGGCCTGGTGGGCGCGGTCGGCCTCGTTCTCGAGGCGGTTGATTTCGACGGCGTGCTCCGCTACGCCCTTGCGTCCCTCGAGGGCCTTGATCGCGTCGACGACCTGCAGGGCCGACTGGCGGACGAGGTGGGCCAGCTCGCGCGCGCCTGGGCGCACCGCGTCAATCTGATACAGGCGCAGGATCGTCGCCGAGGCGTCGATGGCGTCCATCACGTCGTCGAGCGAGCGGGCCAGGGTATGGATGTCTTCGCGATCGAGCGGCGTGACGAAGGTCCGGTTGAGGCGCTGGATGATCTCGTGGGTCAGGAAGTCGCACTTGTGCTCGATTTCCTTGATTTCATCGGCCTTGTCCCACAGGGGGCGGTCCGGCTGGAGCATCTGGTCGAGCAGCTCCGCCCCGATGCGAATCTGTTCGGCCATTGCCGTAAAGTCGTCGTAAAACCGCTCTTCCTTCGGAATCAACCTGAACGCCAAACAACCACCCCCGTCGTCATCATATGCAACATTGGTGTAAACACGATGGGCGGTGCTGGAGTTTACACGGCCGAAACACACGCCAAATTCAGACAAGTGCGCTATTTCAGGGCACCCGTCTGATAGCGAAGAGTGGCCAGGCGGGCCTGATAGTCGTAACGGGCCGTGGATTGTGCGATTTCGGCGCCTGTCTTATACAACTGCGCCTGCGTGAGTTCGACGATCGACGTCAGCCCGAGGTCGTACCGTGCCTGGGCCAGGTCGAGCGCATCGGATGCCTGTGCGAGCAGTGCCCTGGTCAGATCGAGCCGCTGATACGCGGTCCGCGCGGCCAGCCAGGCGACGGTCACATCGCGGGTGACGCCGATTTCGAGGTCGCGCGTGCCTTCCTGCAGTGCCTGCGCGCGGAAACTGGCCTCCGCGTGGCGGGCGTTGAACAAGCCGCCATTGCTCAGCGGGATCGTGAGGTTGACGCCCGCCGCCGCGTAATGATCGGTGATGCCGGTAGCGTGGAAAGGGGTCAGGCCGGCGACACCGACCGCCGCCAGCGACGGCATCCAGAGGGCGTGCTCCGCCTCAGCGAACTTCAGGGCCGAGTCGGCGGCCAGCCGCCTCGCGGCAATGTCTGGACGGTTGCGCAGCGCGTCTGCGACCAGCGGTGCACTGTCGTCGGGCGGAGGGGGCAACTCGCCCTCATCGACGAGCTGATACGTGCCGGGCACCGGGTCGCCGACGGCCGTCGACAGCACGACCTGTGCCGAGGCCACGTCGTTCTGCGCCTGTGCCAGCAGCAACTGCGCCTCACCGACATTGACCTTGGCAAAACTGACGTCGAGGCTCGATTTCAGGTTGCTGTCGGCGAGCGCCTGAACCTGGTCGGCAACCGTCTGCCGGGTCGAGACGGTCTCCTGCGCAACGCGCAACACGGCCTGCGCGCGCAGCGCGTCGAAGTAGGCACGATCGACCTGCAGCAGCACGTCGGCGCGGCGCGCGTCGACGTCCTTACCGCGTGACTCGGCGTTGAGCGTCGTGCTCTCCACGAGATCGTGCGTCCGGCCGAAGTCGGTCACCAGTTGCGAGACCGCGATGCCAGTAGCGAAGCGATCGATCACGGTCGGATTGTTCAGCCCGCCGGCGGCGATGCGCGTGCTCTGCCCCGATGCGTCGACGGCGCTAACCGCGCCGGCGGCGAGCGGGAGATAGGCCGAACGGGCCTCGCGCTCGGTCTCTCCGGCGGCGAGCGCGATGGCCTCGCCAGCCTTGATGGCCGGATGGCGCTGCAGCGCGAGCTGCTCCGCTTCGTGCAGCGTCAGCGGACGTGCTGCCGGCGACGCCTGTGCGGCCAGCGTCGCAGGCAGCGCACAGGCGAGTAACGCGCCGATCAGTGCCGGTGTCGTGCTACGCATGGCGGGACCTCCGGTAGGCCAGCACGTAGGCCGCCGGCACGACGACGACCGTCATCACGACCGAGACGAGCAGGCCGCCGATGATCGCGCGCGCCAGCGGCGCGTAGGCCTCGCTGCCGGTGCCCAGCTTGAGCGCCATCGGGATCAGCCCGAACACCGTCGCCAGCGACGTCATGAGGATGGGCCGCAGGCGGATGCGGCATGAATTGATCACCGCGTCGAGCAGCGGCTCGCCGTCCTCTTCCAGGCGATGGGTGAACTCGACGATGAGGATGCTGTTCGAGACGACCATGCCGACCATCATCAACACGCCCATCAGCGACTGCACGTTCAGCGTCGTCGCGGTAGCCAGCAGTGCGAGCACCACGCCCGCGAGTCCGGTCGGCACCGCCAGCAGAATCAGCAAGGGATCGACGACCGACTTGAACTGCGCGACGAGGATCAGGTAGAGCAGCACGAGCGCGAGCGAGAGGCCGCCGGCGAAGCTGCGAAAGCTCGCCTCCATGCCCTGCACCATCCCGCGCAGATCGACCTTGACGCCCGAGGGAAACGAGGTCCGGGCGAGCACGGCGCGGATGCCCGACGCGACGCTGCCCAGGTCCTCGCCGGACGGGTTCACGTAGAGGTCGATGACACGGCGGATCTGATAGTGATCGATCTCGGTCGGCGACTTGAGCGGCGTCACGGTCGTCACCGCGTCGAGCGTCGTCGGGTTGCGGATCTTGTCCGCGTGCAGCGGGATGGCACGGAGGTCGAAGAGGTTGTGGATGCGGTCCTCCGGATACTGCACGGTGAGCAAGTAGTCATTGCCGCTCTTGGGATCGACCCAGTAGCTGGGCGCGATCATCTGGTTCGAGGTCAGGGCGGTAATGACATTGCCGACGACCTCGCGCTGGTTCAGGCCGAGCATCGCGGCGCGGGCGCGATCGATGTCGAGGCGCAGCGACGGGTAGTCGACGTCCTGGGGGATGAATACGTCGCTGACGCCAGCCACCGTGCGCAACTCGGCCGCCAGATCGGACGCCGCCTTGTGCACGACTTCGAGGTTGGAGCCGCTCAACTGCACGTCGATCGGGGCGGGCAGGCCCTGGTTGAGAATTGCGTCGACCATCCCACCCGACGAGAAAAAGGCGCTGACGTGCGGCAATTCCTGCTCCATCGCCTGGCGCACCCGGGCGATGTAGTCGTAGCTGCCGATGCGGTGCGTTTCCTTGAGCGCGACCTGCACGGTCGCCGTGTGTGGACCGGCGTTGCTGGTGTAGATCGAGGAGAACCCCGGCTGGACGCCGATATTGGCGACGATCAGCTCGAGATCGGCCGGGTCGACGATGCGCTTGACGATGGCCTCGACCTGGGCGACCTGGTCGGAAGTCACCTCGATGCGCGTGCCCGAGGCGGCCTTCATGTTGATCATGAACTGGCCGGCGTCGGTACGCGGGAAGAGCGACACGCCCAGGAAGCCGGAGAGGAGCAGCGTGGCGGCCGAGAAGAGCAAGACGGTGACGAGCACCAGCGCTGGCCGGCGCAGCGACACGCGCACGCGCTGTTCGTACCATTGCAGCAGCCGATCGAACGTGTGGCTGAAGGCGCGGTTGAAGCGCTCCATCCGCGACAGCCGCGGCTGCGCGATCCGCGTGCGCCGCTCCTCGTCGTCGGGCACCGTGCCGACCACCCCTTCCTCGGCGCCGGAGTCGAGCTCGGGATGACCGGGGTGATGGTGGGTGTGCGCCGGCGCCTTCATGAAGCGCGCGCAGAAGAGCGGCACCACCGTCATCGCGACGAAGTACGAGGCAAACAGCGCCAGCACGACGGCCAGCGCCAGCGCAGAAAACAGGAACCGGCTGACGCCGTAGAGGAACATGACCGGGAAGAACACCACCGAGCTGGTCAGGGTCGCGGCGAGGACGGCCATCGACACTTCGTCGCCGCCGCGCTCGGCGGCTTGCGCCGGCGGCTCGCCGAGCTCGATGTGCCGATAGATGTTCTCGAGCACGATCACCGCGTTGTCAATCAGGCGCGAGAAGACCAGGGCGAAACCGGCGAGGATCATCGTGTTGATCGACGCGCCCCCGGCGTAGAGAAGGATGATCGCCGCCAGCACCGAGAGCGGAATCGCCAGGAAGACGCCGACGGTCGCGCGAAAACTGCCGAGGAACACCAGCACCATCAACCCGGTCAGCGCCAGGCCGATGCCACCCTCGTCGAGCAGCGTCTCGATCGCGCGCTTGACGAACAAGGACTGATCGAAGACGACGTCGGCCTTGAGCTGCGGGGGGGTGTCGACCAGATTGTCGACGACGGTCTTGACCCCGTCGACAACGGCGATGGTGTTGGTGTCGCCGCCCTGCTTCATCACCGGCAGGTAGGCGGAACTCTGACCGTCGACGCGAACGATGTTGTTCTGGATCTGGTTGGCGTCGCGTGCCTGGCCGATGTCGCCGACGGTGACGATCGCCGGGCCGTCCGACTTGAGCGGGATGCGGTTGATGTCGTCGATGTCGCGGAACTGGCTGTTGGTGAAGATGGTGTAGTCGAACGGGCCGATCTTCACGTCGCCCGACGGCAGGATCAGGTTGGCGTTGTTGACGGCGCGGACCACGTCCATCGGGCTCAGCTGATAGGCCTGCAGCTTGGCCGGATCGACGTAGACCATGATCTGGCGGTACTTGCCGCCGAAGGGGGGCGGCACCGAGGCCCCCTGCACCCCCGCCAGCTGGTTGCGGATGGTGAACTGGCCGAGATCGCGCAGCTGCGTTTCCGTCAGTCCCTCGCCGCGCAGCGTGATCAGGCAGACGGGCAGACTCGACGCGTCGAACTTCTGGACGATCGGCGGCAGCGTACCCGGCGGCAGGCGCCGCAGGTCGGCCATCGCCAGATTCGAGATCTCGTTGACGTCGGAGTCGGCGTCGGTGCCGGGCTGAAAGAACACCTTGATGATGCTCGTTCCCGGCAGCGACCGTGACTCCATGTGATCGATGCCGGCGCCGAGCGTGAAAAACCGCTCGAATCGTCCTGTGATGTCGGTCTCGATCTGTTCAGGCGGCATGCCGCTGTAGAACGTCGCGACAACGACCTGCGGGATGTTGATCGTGGGAAACAGGTCGACTGGCATGCGCACCAGGCTGGTCAGCCCGATGACCGTGACGATGAGGCAGACGACGACGATGAAGTGGGGGTTCTTGATGGAGAAGCGCGACATCACTTCTCCCCTGCGCCGGCGGACGGCGCCACGACCTTCGGCGTCACCGCCGTACCGCGCTTCAATTGATCACGCGCGCCGACGACGACGAGGTCGCCAGCGGCGATCGGCCCGCCAACTTCGACGCGCGATGCCGACTCGAGGCCCACCGTTACCGTGCGCGGGTCGACGAGGTGGTCCTTGGTGACGACGACGACGCTACCGCGGCCACCGTTGCGATCGATCGCCTCGACCGGCACGGTCAGCACGTCGTGCGCCTGGTTGAGGACGATCGTCGCGTCGGCGTTCATGCCGGGGACCAGCTCGCCAGACGGATTGGTTACGTCCACTTCGACCGGCATGGTCCGCGTGTCGGGGTCGAGGCGATCGGCGAAACGCGCGACGGCCCCCTGGAAGGTACGGCCGATGGCGGGGACACTGACGGTGACCGGTGTCTTCAGCTTGATGCTCGGCACCGCCGACTCGGGCACCGCGAGGGTCAGCCGCAGCGTGTCAATCTGCGACAGCCGCACGATCGGCATGGTCTGCGTCTGCGACGCGGTGCCCGCCTGGATCATCGCGCCGTGATCGGCGTAGCGGCGGGTGATGACGCCGGCGAACGGCGCGGTGAGGCGCGTGTAGGCCACCAGGGTCTGCGTCTTCCGAACATTCGCCCTGGCGTACTCGAGCTGACCCCGCGCCGAGGCGACCGCGGCCTTCGCCGTTGCGACCTGGGCTTCCGCCTGGCGATCGCGGCCGGCGACTTCGTCGATGTCCTGCTGCGCCACGAGCTTCGGCCGCTCCTTCATGACGGTGGCGAGCCGGGTTGCGGCGAGGTGTGATACCTCGTGCGCCGACTCGGCGCGTTCGAGGTCCGCCTGCGCGCGATTGACATCCTCGGCGGCGCGCGTCACCGAGGCGTCGTCCTGCTGCAGCTCGTTCTGCAGCTCGGGAACCTCGAGAACGGCAAGCAGCTGTCCTTCCCTGACGTGATCGCCGACGTCAACCGTGATGGTCTGCAGAAAGCCGGCGACCTTGGCGTGGACGTCGATCTCCTGGTTGGCGCGGAATTCCGCGCCAATGGTGATGGACTGGGTGACGTCGCCGCGCTCGACCGGGACCACGGCGACCGTGCGCGCGTCCGACTTGCGCTCGTCGGCTCGAGCGCTGGTCCTGGCGCAGGCGGACCCTGCCGCCGCGGCAAGGCCGAGCGCGCAAATGACTACGACTCGCTTCATGCGTGCAACTCCGGCCGGGACTCCGCCCCGGCTGCAATACCGAACCCGATGGAAACGAACGGATTGCTAGGAGCGAACCAGGGCGGGGGGGCCGCGAAGCTGATGGACGAGGTAGCGGCAGTCGACGACCGCGGCTGTTCCGACGGGAGGTTGCGCCGGACCGACGAGGCGCAAGGCGAGCGCGGCGGTGACGTCCGGCGCAATCGCGGCCACGTCAGGAGGCACGTCGAACGACTTGTTAAAGCTCGGAGCCAGGCGCGGGCGCGGCCCCGGATCGAAGGTGCGCGTGGCGCGGACCACGGCGGGCACCACGATCAGGCACAGGATCAGTGCACCGGTGAACGCGCGCAGCTTCGTAGACATGCGAGAAGCCAGAGAATCAGTAGTATATCCACTTGCCTCGACCACGAATCATGTCATCGCTGTCATGTTGGCTGCTGCTGGCGGCTGCACCCGTGTTGGCGCAGACTCCCCAGGCCCAGCCGGCCTCCTCACCCGACACGCCGTCGATCCGTGTCGGCACCACCATCTTCACCGACTACGCCGTGCAGCAGGAGCCGACGGTCGTCGACGTCGATGGTAACGAGGTGGAGCAGAGCCAGTTCGAGATCACGCGGGCCTACATCAACCTGACTGGCAACGCCTCGAAGCGGATCGCCTTCCGCCTGACCACGGACGTCACGCGCGAAACCGGGACGGGTTCGGCGCTGAACGGCAGTTACACACTCCGATTGAAGTTCGCCTACGTGCAATGGAACTTGGACGACGCGTTTCGGAGCAAGGACACCTACGTGCGGCTAGGCATCCAGCCGACACCGTGGTTGGTCCAGATGGACGAAATCTATCGCTATCGTTTCCAGGGGCAGGAATTCGAAGAGCGGGACGGGTATCTCACGTTCGCCGACGTCGGCGTGTCGATGCATTACACGCTGCCGAACGAGTACGGCGATGTCCATACCGGTCTCTACAACGGCGAGGGCTACAGCCACGTCGATCCCAACGATCAGAAGGGGTGGATGACGCGCGGCACTCTGCGGCCGCTGCCGCATCACGGCATCTGGCATGGCCTGCGCGTCAACGCCTTCTACGATCACGATGCATACGCCCGCGACGCCGACCGGCGGCGGACCAGTGCATCGGTCACCTTCGAGCACCGCTACGTGACGGCGGCCTACGACACGATGCGCGCGACGGATCAACTGACGACCGCGGTATCGCCGTTGTCCGGACGAGCCTGGTCGGCCTGGGTCATCCCGAAGACGACGCACGGCTGGGAAGGCCTCCTGCGCGTCGATCGGATCACGCCCAACGCAGATCTCGCAGACCAGGTCCGCAGGCGCACCATTGCCGGCGTTGCCTACTGGTTCCCGCACACCAGTCCGGCCGTCACGGCCCTGATGCTCGACCTCGACGACACGCGATTCGCCGGGTTTGTGCCCGTTCAGCCTCGGCAGCGGCGCCTCGCTCTCCACGCCATGCTCTCGTTCTGATCGGGCTGATCGGGTCAAATTTACCTGCCCGTAACACACCTGTAACAGCCGGATCACTTCCGCCGCATAACCTCCCGGAGTTGCTTCCGAAGGAGGAACGTGTGCTGAGCAGATTTACAGGTCTTCGGCGCCGCGTGAGCGCCCTCGCTGGCATTGCAGCGATGCATGCCGTCCCGGTCCTGGCGCAGAGTCAGGCTCCTGCCCAGCCGTCCCCGCCGCCGACATCGCCACTGGCGATTCACGTCGGCGACGCCGACCTGCTGATCGGCGGCTTCATGGACATGACCGTCATCAACCGGTCCACCAACACCGGCAACGGCCTTGCGACGTCGTTCGGATCGATTCCGTTCCAGACGACGACGGCCGGTGTCCCGAACCCTGCCGGGAACCTGAGCGAGACTCGCTTTTCCGCGCAGAACTCGCGGCTGACCTTGCAGGGGACGAGCAAGGTCGGATCGGCGAACCTGAAGGGTTATCTCGAGGTCGATTTCCTCGGCAACACCTCCACCAATATCGACGTCACGAGCAACTCGAACGCGCTGCGCATGCGCGTCTACTGGGTGCAGTTCCAGACGGGCAAGTTCGAGTTCCTTGCCGGGCAGTCGTGGAGCATGATGACGCCCAACCGCCAGGGCATCTCGCCCGTCCCGGGCGACATCTTCTTCAGCCAGACGGTGGACACGAACTACCAGAACGGCCTGGTGTGGGGCCGGACGCCGGGGTTCCGTTTCGTTGGCCATTTCAGCTCAGCAGTGACGGCAGGCTTGGGCATCGAGAATCCGGAGCAGTATGTCGGCAGCGCCGTCGTCCTGCCGGCGGCGTTCCCCGCGACGGAAGTGGACACCGGCGCGAGCAACCTGGGCGCGTCGAGCCCTGTCCCCAATTCCCTGGCGGACATCATCGGCAAGATCGCGTTCGATCCGAAGACCGGCAAGCTGCACCAGCACATCGACGCCGCGTTCGTGTTTCGCAAGTACAAGACGTTCATGCCGACGACGAGCACCGACCACACGGAGACGGGCACCGGCACATCGCTCAATGCCGCATTCGAGTTCTTGCCGAATGCGCGGGTCGTCCTGATGAACTACTGGGGGAACGGCAGCGGCCGTTATATCGCCAACGCGAACCTGCCGGACTTCATCGTGAATCCGGACGGCAGCATGTCGAAGGTCAAGACGTGGTCGGGCATCTACGGCGCCGAGGTCACGCACAAGAAGACGCTGGTCTACGGCTACTACAGCATCGCGCAGGGCGACCAGAACATCACGTTCGACGCCAACGGGACCACGCCGATCGGGTTCGGTGTGCCGAACTCGCAGTCGGCGAACCACAAGATCCAGGAAGACACGTTCGGCCTGACGCAGACCATGTTCCGCGATCCGAAGATCGGGGGCATGCAGCTCATGTTCCAGTACTCATACTTGAAGCGGACGGTGTTTTCCGCGCCGACGACACTTCCGACGGGCACGCTGCCCGGGGTGGACGCGAAGACGCACATGTTCTACATCAACGTTCGCTACATCCTGCCGTAAGCGCTTAGACAACTGGAGACATGACCATGAAGAAACAGTTCGCAGTGCTGACCGCAGCCGTGGCGGTCGCAGGGGCCACGGTCGCGGCACAACAGATCAACGGCGCGGGCGCGACCTTTCCGGCGCCGATCTACACGAAGTGGTTTTCCGAGTACAACAAACTGCACAGCGCTGTGCAGATCAACTATCAGCCGCTCGGCTCCGGCGCCGGCATCCAGCAGGTGACGGCGAAGACGGTGTTCTTCGGCGCGAGCGACATGCCGATGACCGACCAGCAGCTGAGCGCCGCCCCGGGCAAGCTGCTGCACTTCCCGACCGTGCTCGGCGGGGTCGTGCCGATTTACAACATTCCCGGCGTCAGCCAGGAACTGAAGTTCTCGGGACAAGTGCTCGCCGACATCTACCTCGGCAAGATCAAGAAGTGGGACGATGCGCAGATTGCCAAGCTGAACGCCGGCGTCAAGCTGCCGGCCACCGACATCGCCGTCGTGCATCGCTCCGAGGGCTCGGGAACGACCTTCATCTGGTGCGACTACCTGTCGAAGGTGTCGCCCGACTTCAAGTCGCGCGTCGGCGCCAGCACCTCGGTCAACTGGCCGGTCGGCGTCGGCCAGAAGGGCAACGACGGCGTCTCGGGCCAGGTCACGCAGACTCCTGGCGCGATCGGCTACGTCGAGCTGATTTACGCGCTGCAGAACAAGATCGCGTTCGGCTCGGTGGAGAACGCCTCGGGCAAGTTCCTCAAGGCTTCGCTCGAGACGGTGACCGCCGCGGCGGCGGCCGCCGCCAAGTCGATGCCGGCGGACTTCCGCGTGTCGATCACCAACGCGGCGGGGGCCGACGCCTACCCGATCTCGTCGTTCACCTGGATGCTGCTCTACCAAGACGCGCCCGACAAGGCCCAGGGCAAGACGATGGTCGAGTTCATGAAGTGGGCGCTCGGCGACGGCCAGCAATACTGCAAGGATCTCGGCTATGCGCCGCTGCCGAAGAACGTCGTCGACATGGAGCTGAAGTCGCTCGAGATGATCAAGTAGCGCAGACCTTCAGGTCTGCATCATGTCGACAGCCAAGACCCGTTCCGACGACCTGTTTTTTCACGTCGGAACGGGTGTCCTCGCCTCTGTCATCATTGTCATCGTCGCCGGGATCGCGTTCGAACTCTGGCGGCAGTCGGTGCTGGCGCGTCATGCCTTCGGACTGCGATTCTGGCTGACTGACGTCTGGGACCCGGTCGCCGGCAACTTCGGCGCGCGGCCGTTCATTTGGGGCACCCTCTACTCGTCGCTACTCGCGCTGATCATCTCGACGCCGGTCGCCCTCGGCATCGCCGTCTACATCTCTGAGATCGCACCGGCGCGCCTGCAGCGGCCGCTGGTGTTCGTCACGGAACTGCTCGCCGCGATCCCCTCCATCGTCTACGGCCTGTGGGGCATGTTCGTGCTGGTGCCGTGGGTGCGCCAACTGCAGTTGCTGACGCCGGACTGGATGAAGGCACTACCGCTGTTCAGCGGACCGCCGTTCGGCATCGGCATGCTGGCGGCGGCGCTGATCCTCGCCGTGATGGTGACGCCGTTCACGTCGTCTGTGGCGCGCGAGGTGCTCAAGGCGGTGCCGCAGTCGCAGCGCGAGGGCGCCTATGCGCTGGGCGCGACGCGCTGGGAGGCGATCCGGATGGCGCTCTTCTACGGCCGCACCGGCATCATCGGCGCCGTCATGCTCGGGCTCGGCCGTGCGCTGGGGGAGACGATGGCGGTGACGATGGTCATCGGCAACACCCCACAGGTGTCGCTCTCGCTCTTCGCACCGCAGTACACGATGTCGGCCGTGCTGGCCAACGAGTTCGCGGAGGCGACGACGCCGCTGCACATCGACGCGCTGGTCGAGATCGGACTCCTGCTCTTCATCATGACGCTCGTCATCAACGTCATCTCACGGGCCTTCATCTGGTCGCTCGGCCGACAGGCGAGCGGCACGGTCAGGGTCAAAGCCGCAGCTCCGGTCGAGGAGGCGGCGTGATGCGCCTGCGCTGGCGCAAGGCCTTGTCGTCGATCGTCGTCGCGCTCTGCCTGCTCTCGGTCCTGGTGGCGCTGCTGCCGCTGGCGCTCGTCCTCTTCTACGTGGTGACGCAGGGCATCACCTCGCTCAACCTGGCGTTCTTTACACACATGCCGGTCCCGCACGGGGAAAACGGCGGCGGCATGGCCAACGCGATCCTCGGCAGCCTGATGGTGACCGGCCTCGGGGCGATGGGGGCCATCCCGATCGGGATCATCGCTGGCATCTATGCGGCGGAGTACCGCGGCACCCGACTGGCCTCGGTGACGCGCTTCGCGGCCGATACGCTCAACGGCGTCCCGTCAATTGTCATCGGCGTCTTCGCTTATGGGATCGTGGTGCTGCCCTTCCACGGCTACTCGGCCTTCGCCGGCGCCTTCGCGCTCGGCGTGATGATGCTGCCGCTGGTGATGCGCACGACAGAAGAGTTGCTGCTGCTGGTGCCGGCGACGCTGCGCGAAGGGGCGCTGGCGCTCGGGGCGACGCGCGCGCGGGCGGTCTTCAGCGTGGTCGTGCCGGCGGCGCTGCCCGGCATCCTCACCGGTATCCTGCTGGCGATCGCGCGGGTCGCGGGTGAGACGGCACCGTTGCTGTTCACGGCGTTGAACAACAGCTACTTCTCCACCAACCCGCGCCAGCCGATCTCAACGCTGACGGTGCAGGTCTACACCTACGCCATTTCCCCATACCAGGATCTGCACCGACAGGCGTGGGCTGGTGCGCTGGTCCTCGTCACTATCGTGCTGTCCTGTTCACTGCTGGCGCGGGTGGCGACAGCCCGCCTGGAACGGATGCAGCGCGGGTCGTAGCGCTCGATCGTCACGATCGACCCCAGCCGGTTTCGATGTCAGCGGCAAACTCGTGCGGCAGGGCCGTCGCGCGAATCGCCGCCGCGGCGGCGGCCACGTCGTAGTCAACGCGGTGGAATGTCACGGCGCCGCTATCGACGATGGCGTAGCAGGCACGCCAGTCGCCGTCCTTCGGCTTCCCCACCGACCCGACGTTGACGAAACGCGCGCCGCCGGCGTCCTTCACGTACGGCTTGTGCGTGTGGCCGAAGACGATCAGGTCGGCGTCCGACGAGTCGGCCAGCCGCTCGAAACTCGAGGGCGGGCGATCCTCGAAGAGGTATTCGTTCATCTTGCGAGGACTGCCGTGGACGAGCAGAATCCGTCGCGCGCCGGCGCCGAGGCGGATCTCATGGTGCAACGCGCGCAGGAACGCCTTGTTGTCGGGTGTCGTGCGCGCTTTCGTCCACTCCAGCGATCGCTGGCCGCGTTCCCGGTCCGCCTCTTCGCGATAGGCACAGCCGCATTCGTCGCGGTCAAAACCCACGCCGTCGTCGTAGTTGCCCATCACCGTCGGACATCCGAGCTGCCGAACGCCCTCCGTCACTTCGTTCGGGTTGGCGCCGTAGCCGACGAGATCGCCAAGGCAATAGACGGCATCTGGACGGTGAGACGGGATGTCGGCCAACACGGCCTCAAGTGCCTGCAGGTTGCCGTGGATGTCGCTGAAAATGGCCAGCCGCATCAGCCTCCTCCGTCATGCGCGACGACGACGGCCGGCGCGGCGGCGGGCAGCGCGGGCGCCAGCCAGCGGAACAACAGCGTGGCCGCCGCGGCGCCCGCCAGCTGCGCCGCGATGAACGCCGGTACGTCGGCTGGGCGGATGCCGGCAAAAGTGTCGGTAAAGGCGCGCGCGATCGTCACCGCCGGATTGGCGAACGAGGTCGACGGGGTGAACCAGTAGGCGGCGGTGATGTAGGCGCCGACGGCAAACGGCACGGCGGCCGGCCGGCTGCGCAGAGTGCCCCAGATCACGCTAACGAGGCCGAATGTGGCCACGAACTCGCTCGCCAGCTGTGTTGCGCCATGCCGCGCGTGCTGCGACCAGGCGATCGCTGGCTCCCCGAACAGCAGGTTCGCCGCGATGACACCGGCCACCGCGGCGGGCACCTGGATACCGATATAGCCGGCCGCGGCCCTGGCCGACAGACCGCCCTGGCTCGCGTCGGCGAGCGTCACCGCCGGGTTGAGGTGCGCACCCGAGATCGAGCCGAACGTCAAAATGATGGCGACCAGCGCGGCGCCGGTGGCGAGCGAGTTGGCGAGCAGCGCCAGCGCGACGTTCCCTCCGGCCAGCCGGTCACCCATGATGCCGGATCCAACCACGGCCGTCAGGAGGAACGCCGTGCCGAGCGCTTCGGCGGCCAGCTTTCGGGTCACGCGCGGGCGCCTGGCGGGCAACAATGAAGGCCGGGGCGTTGCGCGGGGGAAGGCGGCAACCTGTCTTCTTCTGCAGCCGATCCGCGTCACGACGCACGCTGTCGAGGTGGGTCAGCGCGTGGCGAACTGTCTCGGAGACGCATTGCAGGATCGGATCGGGAAGATCGGCAAGACGATAGTGCATCCACAGGCCCTCGCGGCGCACCTCCACGAGCCCGGCCTTGCGCAGATAGGCGAGATGACGCGATGCTTTCGGCTGCGGAATGCGGAGGCTCTCGTGGATGTGGCAGACGCAGACTTCGCCGGTGAGCAGCAGGCCAAGGATGCGCAGGCGGGTAGCGTCGGCAAGCGCGCTAAACGTCGATTGCAGGACTTGTAGTCGCTTGTCCATATATATGGTTTGACAAATATAGCATGGACCGATAGCCTCTTCATATATTCGGTGACGCGAATATCCTGGAGTCATCCATGTCCGACATCAAGAAAGCCGTGCAGGAGAAATACGGCGCCATCGCCACGTCCGTGCAGGCACAGGCCGCCACGGCGTCGGTCGGGTGCTGCGGGCCGGCGAGCGGCGGGTGTTCAGACCCGATTACCGCGAACCTGTATTCCGACGCCGAACGCGACGCGCTGCCCGAGAGCGCGGTGCAGGCGTCGCTCGGGTGCGGCAACCCGACGGCCCTAATTGCGCTCGAACCGGGTCAGACGGTGCTCGATCTGGGATCTGGCGGGGGCATCGACGTGCTGCTATCCGCGCGGCGCGTCGGCCCTGGCGGCAAGGCCTATGGTCTCGACATGACGGATGAGATGCTGGCCCTGGCGCGTGAGAACCAGGAGAAGGCCGGCGCGACGAACGTCGAGTTCCTCAAGGGCACGATCGAGCACATCCCGCTGCCCGACAACGCGGTCGACGTGATCATCTCGAATTGCGTGATCAACCTGTCGAGCGACAAGGACGCAGTACTGCGCGAAGCCTTCCGGGTGCTCAAGCCCGGCGGCCGGTTCGCTGTGTCCGACGTCGTTGTCCGCGGCGAGGTGCCGGCGGACGTGCGGCGCAGCATGGAGTTGTGGGTCGGCTGCATCGCCGGCGCGCTGGAGGAAGAAGACTACAAGGCGAAGCTAGCGGCCGCCGGCTTCGACGACATCGGCGTCGAGGTGTGGCGGATCTATGACGTCGATGATGCGCGCGGCTTCCTGACCGAAAGCGGCCTCGACGTCGATCGCGTCGCGCCGCTGGTCAAGGACCGGTTCGCGAGCGCGTTCATCCGGGCCCGCAAGCCCAGCGCAGCTGCGTGCTGTGACGATGACTGCTGCAGGTGAACGGCATGACCCGCAACGTGCTGTTCTTGTGTACCGGCAATTCCGCCCGGAGCATCCTCGCCGAGGCGCTCCTGAACTACCGCGGCCACGGGCACTACCGGGCGTTCAGCGCCGGCAGCCAGCCCAAGGGGCAGGTGCATCCGCTGGCCGTCGAAACGCTGCAGCGCCATCACGTGCCGTTTGAGGCGGTGCGCAGCAAGAGCTGGAATGAGTTCGCCTCACCGGACGCGCCGGTCATGGATTTCGTGTTCACGGTGTGCGACAACGCCGCGGGAGAAGTGTGTCCGGTGTGGCCCGGCCAGCCGATCACGGCGCACTGGGGCATCGCCGACCCCGCCGCCGTGGCTGGGACCGACGACGAACGCCGCCGCGCCTTCGCCAAGGCTTTTCGCGAGCTCGACACGCGGATTCAGCTGTTCACGAGCCTCCCGTTGGCTCGTCTCGACCGCCTGGCCATCACCCGAGAGGTGGATCGGATTGGCAAAATGGAGCGTAAAGAGGACTTAACCGGCAATTAACACGCGCGTCACACGTGTGAAAACCCGCCGACGTAGGCTGCAGGCGTGGTAACTCCGCGGGTTCTCGTCGTTGAAGACGAACAAGATATCGCCGGCCTGATCAAGCTCACCCTGGAGCGCTCGGGTGACGCTGCTGTAGAAATCGTCGGCCGCGGCGACGAGGCGCTGCGCTCGATTGCGGGACGGCCGCCAGATCTGGTCATCCTGGACCTGAATCTGCCAGTCGTGCCAGGGGACGAAATCTGCCGGCTCCTGCGCCAGAAGCCGGAGACCAAGCAGATCCCGATCATCATGCTGACGGCGCGAACATCGGAGTCGGATCGCGTAGCGGGGCTCGATCTCGGAGCCGATGACTACGTGACCAAACCGTTCAGCCTACGGGAGCTGGGGGCGCGGGTCCGCGCCGTGCTGCGGCGCCGCCGTGACAACGGCGGTGAGAGCAAACCGGCCCGCTACGCCGGCAAGCACCTGACCGCCGACTTCGAGGCGGTGTCAATCGCCGTAGACGGCGAATCCGTTCGCCTGACGCGGCGCGAGTTCGAGCTCCTGCGGTTTCTCGTCGAGAACAAGAACCGGGTGATCTCGCGCGATCGCCTGCTCGAGCGGGTGTGGGGCTACGACCGTTTCATCGAGACCCGCTCGGTGGACGTGCACGTCGGCCGGCTGCGTGCCAAGCTCGGGGTGGCGGGCAGCCAGATCGAAACAGTCATCGGTCTCGGCTATCGCTTCAACGAATAAGCGGCCGAAGATCAGTTCCGGATCAGTTCCGGATCAGTTCCGGCTGAGCCGACCAGCCGTCGTTCTCCAACTCGTCAATGAGGATGTTGAACATCTGCTGCGCGCGCTCGACGCGATGCCAGTCGGTATAGCAGACCTGTTTCAGCACCTGCTCGTCCTTCACATCGCGCACCTCCCATCCGGCCTCCCCCCGGGAAGAAATCGAGAATCGGCGGCGGTGTCCGGCGTGGGTGAGTTCTTTGGTGAACATGAGGGCGAAATCTCAATATAACGGTCTTTTCTGATCTATACCGTGCTGGAAGATGACAGGTGTGTAAACACTGGGTAAATTTCGTGTTTCGGTCAATCGAGCTAAACGGGCCCTTCCCCCGAATTTACGGCAGCGACGCCCCGCCGTAACCTCAACAGGCTATAAGGCTAGACATGTCGTACACGGTCACGCTCTGGTGCGGCTGCCAGGTTTACGTGTCGTGCCACCCAGTGACGCGCCTCGCGCACTCGCGCATCGTCGAACGGCGAGGCGACGGCTGCCCGGTACGCCGACACGAGGTCGGAGCACGCCTCTGGCTATGGGAATTGCTGCCGGATCCGCGAGCGACGTCAGTCGCCGTCGAGGAAGCCGGCGATCCCGGTCGTTAAAGTCGCCGCGCTCGCTCGCTGCCGCTCGTCGGACTCACCCGTGGAGCACCATGTAGAGGCCGAGCGTGACGAGCAGGACGGCGACCACGCGGCGGAAGAGGGGTGCGGGCACGTCGGCAAGGATGCGACGACCGGCCAGTGTACCGATCACGACGCCGATCGTCGCGAGCGCAATCAGCCCGGTCATCGCCTGCAGCCCTTGTCGCTCGACGATCAGATAGACGGGCATGCGCGCGGCGTCGACGATCAGTCCTGTTGCCGTTGCCGTGGCAACAAACGTCTCCCGGTCGATGTCGAAGGCGAGCAGGGCGGCGGATCGAATTCCCCCCTGGTTGCCAACCAGGCCGCCGAACGCGCCTGACAGCGCCCCGGCGACCCACGCGCCGGCACGGCCCAGGCGAACGCGCCGCATCAGGCCGGTGAACTCCGAGACGCCGGCGAACAGAAGCAGACCTCCGAGTGTCGAGCCCAGCGCACGATTCGAGGCGTCGGCATGGAGCAATGCCCCCGAGAGGCCGCCGACGGCGCTGGCGAGGCCGAACCAGAGGAAGATCCGCCGGTCGACACGGCCGCGCAGCATCCAGAAACGGAGCGCCGTACCGACCACGTGGGGAATCGAAACGGCAGCGACGGCCAGACGCGTTCCGGCCTGCGCCGCGACGATGGGCGTCAACAGGCTGCCGATGCCGAAGCCCGCGATCGAGGCGATGGATCCGGCGGCGAGGGCGGCGGCGAGGACGAGGGCGTCGAACGCGATGGGCACGGGCGCGACGCTCCAGTGTAGCGGTGTGGCGCGTCAGAGGCGAACGTCTTCGTGCAGCAGATCCTTGGGACGATGGTGAATCATCTCCGACCAGAAGTTGCGGACGTAGAGGCGGAACACCCTGCCCCTTCCGAGCGCCTTGTAGCGGCGCGCGGAGGTCGCGACGGCGCAGTCGTAGGCCAGCTGCACCGCGCCGATGCGAGCCAGCCGGCGTCCGAGATTTGTGTCCTCGCCATGGAATTCGATCGACGTATCGAAGCCGCCGATCATTTCGAGCGCCCAGGCGCGGACGGCAAAATTCCCCCCATAGAGGACGGCCCCAATACCGAGCAGGTGGTGCGCCGTGACATGCGCGAGCGGCGCCAGGGTGTAGTCGTAGACGCGGGCGCCCGTCATACCGATCCAGTCCCAGTCGTAGAAGCGATAGGGGCCGGTGACCGCCACCGTGGCGCGCGAGCGGCAAAAGCGCCGTTCGAGCCGTTCGAACAGCCGCAGCGGCGCGCGGCAGTCAGCATCCATGTAGAAGAGGACGTCGCCGTGGGCGGCGGTCCTGCCGGCGGCGCGCGCCCAGAGCAGCCCTTTGCGGGGCTCATCGATCACCCGTACCCCCGGCACCAGGCGGGCCACGTCGCCGGTGGCATCGCTGCTGGCGTTGTTGACGAGGATGATTTCGTCGGGCGGACGGGTCTGCGCCAGCAGCGAGTGCAGCGCCGCCGGCACCATGCGCTCCTCGTTGTAGGCACAGACGATCGCGGTGATTGAGGGGCGCGCCTCCACCACCCTCATCGGGAGAAGGCCCCGCTCAGGCGCCCGGCTGCCGGCCGCGCGACGAGATCGACGAGCAGGGCCCGGTTGAACCTCGCTTCGAGCATGAAGTGAGCGGCCGCGACCACCAGCGGGATCGTCATCAGCGGCAGCGCCGCCAGACCGGCCGCGAAGACCACGTGGCTGCGGTATTCGAGCGGCCGCGAGACCAGGCCAGTGATGCTCTCTCCGTAGAAGTTCGACGCCACCCGCATGATGTCCGACGTCATCGTGAGCCAGTTGCCTTCGCGCCCGTGCACCCGGACGCGACCGGCGTGCAGCTCGCCGAGGAACGTCTCACGGCTGGTCGCATGCGGCGCCTCGATGTAGGTCTTGCCGATACCACGGTGCGTATGCGAGTCACTACCGGCGACACGGACCTTGCGGCAGGCCTCGGCCAGTGCCATCGCTGTCCGGTTCTGCACTGGCAGGCGCGAGCCGTTGCGCACTTCGATGCCGTTGATCCAGGGCATCAGCGCCGCAATGTGCGCCGCCGTCACATGGCCGTTGATCCGCGATGCGACGTGGTTGAGCGACACGAACAGCTCTTCGCGGTGCAGGTAGTGCAGCAGCTCGCGCACGTTGGGGCGCAGCCGCTGGATATCGCGGTGCTGTGCTTCGGTGACGCCGAGCACGCCGAGGTGGACGCGCACACCGTCTTCCGGGAAGACGCCGGTAACCTCGCACCCGACGATGACGTCGGGGCGATGGGCCAGGGTCAGCGCCCCCTCGATGGAATCGTGATCGGTGATGGCGACGAGATCCATGCCGCGGGACTTCGCCCGCCGGTAGACGCCTTCCGGTGTGTTGTAGCACTCGCGCACCAACCGCCCGAGCCCGCGGATGGTGCAGGCGCCGGAGAACACGGTGTGAACGTGCGTGTCGACCTTCACAAGCCCTCCTCTCGCCCCGGTGAGGCGATGATGGCGGAGGGCTGTGAAGGTCGTGTGCCCGACGCGTTACGCGCGGGTAAAACTCACGGGACGAGGCGCTGGGAGAAGCCGACCGTGACCGAGAACGACACGCTGCGGCCGGCCAGCATCGCCAGCACGTCGGCGGGATTGGGCAGGTTGATCCCCTTCAGGCCTGGGGTGAACGAGGTGATGGCGTGGCTGTCGCTCAAGTTGTTGACCGAGAACTGCAGCTTGGTCTGATCGAAACGCGAACCGTTGTTCAGCGTGTAGTTGACGAAGAGATTGGCCACGTTGAACGGATCGTTGGACGACGCCTGGTTGACCGAGGCGTTGTCGTTCCAGGTCTTGCCGACGCGCTTGTTGAAGATGCCGACCGCCCAGTTCTTGGTCATGTAGTTGACGCCGACGGCCTCGGTGTCGCTCGGGACGCCGGCCATCCACAGGCCGTTGCTGTTGTACTTGCCGGTGCCACCCGTGGCATTGAGATACGCGCTCAGGCCACGCCACATCACGATGTTCGACTCGATCTCGACGCCCTGCGTCGTCGATCGACCGGCCAGGAAATAGACCGGCTCGCCGGTCGTGGGATCCGTCGTCGAGGTGTAGTCGTTGTCGAAGCGGACGTGGTAGTAATCGAAGTCCACCGTATAGCGGCGGGACTTGTAGACGGTCCCGAACTGGTAGGCCTCGGTCTGAACCGGCTTGGGCACCGCCTGCACCGCTGCATTCTTCACGTCGAACACATTGGTTGGCGGAATCGAGCTGCCGGTCGAGAACTGCGCGTAGCTCGACCAGTTGTTGCGCAGGAGGTAGTGAACGTCGAACGACGGCTGCCAGTCGGTGTAGGTGACGTTGTGATCGAGGTAGGGGGCGCCGTTGAGATTGCCGGCCGTCTTGCCGTTGTCGGGATACTGGCGGAAGTCCTGCTTGTACCACGCGAACTTGATGCCCGGCGTCACGCTCAACTTGTCGAACACCGCGAGCTGATACTCAGCGTAGGGCTGCAGCGTTGTCGTGATGAACGTCTGGTGGAAATTGGGCAGCGCCGCGTCGACCCACGTCCGCGGATCCGACGGGTACTGGTAGCGGTTGGTGTCGGCGTATTCAGACCACAAGCCGGTGCGGAAGGCGCCGTGCGACGAGACCTGGGTAATCGGCAGGAGGTTACCGACCTTGCGGTAGCTGTTCAACTTGTCGGTGCCGCTGGTGGCGTTGATCACCGTGGTGCTGTTGAAGTTCTGCTGGTTGTGGTAGGCGTAGGTGTAGACCTTGTCGTCAAAGGTCCAGCCGTGCCCCAGGTCGGCGCGCACGCCGCCGTATTCGAAGTCGGTGGGCACGTGGTAGAAGTTGTAGCCGTAATACAGCGGGGACGTCGGGTCGCCGCTCATCAAGAAGTTGTCGCCGTACTGCTCCACCTGGGCCCGCGTCGGGCCCTTCTGGTTGGGGGTATTGCTGTTCAGATCGATCACCCCCGAGAACCCGGTCAGCTGCACGCGGTCGTTGAGCTGAAAGCGGACCTTGCCCATGAAGGCGTTGCGCTGCTGCGAGTTGTAGGTCTGATAGCCGTCGGAGGTCATCCGGTGCGCATCGATGACGAAGCTAGTGCGCCCTGACTCGCCGAGCCGGCCCGAATTGAGCTGGGCGTCGTACATCTGGGTGTTGAACGAGCTCGACGAGATGCTGCCGGTGATGCCCATGCGGTTGGTCAGCGTCCGCGACTGCAGCCCGACGGTGCCACCGAAGGTCGCCGGCCCGATCGTCGCCGCCGTCCCGGGGCTCCTGTCGAACACGGCGCCGCCGGTGAACGGCGCCGGAAAAAAGACCCACGAATGGTGCGACGGATCGTTGGTGTCGTTGAACGGGATGCCGTCGAAGTTGATGGTCAACTGCTTGTCGGCAAAGGCGCGAAAGTTCGTCTTGGTGTCGCCCAGACCGGGGCCGTTCGAGGCAACGCTGTAGGCGCCCGGCGCGAGGGCCAGCACCTGGGCATAATCGGAGGCGGGGGCGGTGAAGTTGCGGATATAGGCGTCGCTGATCACCGACTGCGGCGAGCGCGCCGACAGCGATCCCTGCGACGGCGCGTTGCGAATCTCCTCTGGCAGCTTGGACGAGACGGTCACCTCCTCGGTGAAGGGCGCCACGGTGAGGGTGAACGACAGTTCGAGCGGTTTCCCCGCCAGCACCTTCTGCGCTTCCTTGCTCGCCGGGGCGAAGCCGGTCGCCGTCACCTCGATGTCGTAGATGCCTGGCGCCAGATCGTTGATCACAAACGTGCCGTCAGCCTCCGTCACGGCGGTCGTCGCCGCCCCCGTCGCGGGGCGAACGATCACGGCGGCGCTGGCGACGCGCTTGCCGTCGGGGTCGAGCACCGTCCCCTTGATGGCAGCGGTCTGCGCCGAGACGGGCGCGGCCGCAGCGAGCAACACCGCAAACATCATGACCTTGAACACTCGCATCACTCCTCTCCTCCAGGCGTAATCGACTCGGTCACCGACGCACCCCAGGTCAGCGTTGGCGCTTCGGGATGCACGTTCCAGAAGCACTCACGTACGGTCAGCGTCCGTCGATCGGCTGACACCGTGACGACCTGAAACGACAGCTTCGTTTCGTCGCGGCCCGATACCGCGCCCTTCATCGGCGAATCGACACGGAAGGTGTGAAGGGCGACGTGTCGCTGCGGGCCGGTCCATTCATAGAACTGGTTGGAATTGGAGTGGCCGTGAAAGTAGGCCACCAGGTTTCGATGCGCCGCGGCGAAGCGCTCGAACGCGGCGCGTTCGGTGGTCGCGGTCGCATCCTTGGACGTGCCGTCGGCGAAGACGTCGCTGAGCAGATTCTCGAAGCCGAGCGAGGCGTCGAAGGTGCCAGGCGCGGCCGGGTTGAGGAAATGACGCGAGTCGGCATCGGGGCCGTCGTGCGAAAACAGGAACACCGGCGTCTGCGCCGTCACACCTGCGAGGTCGTTCTCGAGCCAGGCGCGGCCGCGCGAGTCGGGCCAGACGTGGACGAAGGCGAGGTGGATACCGCGCAAATCGCGCGAGGTCAGCACCCGCTCGCGGTCGTAGTCGAAGCGCGCCGGCGCGGCTGGCGGCTGCACCATCAGCCGGTACATGCCGTCGACCGACGAGGGATCGGTAGTGGGCGACATCGGCTTGTAGAAGCCGACGGCATTCGACGCGTCGTGGTTGCCGGGAATGACGAAGAGGGGGGCGCGATGGCCCGACGCATCGTTGAGGGCCAGGCCGTGCTGGTAGTCGTCGACGAACTCGCGCCATGACTCGGCGGCAGACTGGATGGCGACGCCGTCGACGACTTCCGCGCGGTTGGCGACGTCTCCCCCTTCGACGATCGCGTCGACCGGGCCAACAGGAAGGCCGGCGCGATTGCCGCCGTCGGTGGGAAAGGCCGTCGTGGCCAGCGTATTGATCGATGCGACCAGCGCCTGGTTGACCGTACGCGCATCAACGTTGGCGTGCCCGCGGAATGCGGCGCGGCGAATCCCGTAGTGGGCGTCGGAGGTGAATACGAGTTGGAGACCACTTGGCGCTGGCGGCGCCGCGGCGCGGACCAGTGCAGCGGCAGTCAGAACTGCCAGCGCCGTCGTCGTCTTCATGCAGGCGGCGAAGGTACCATCCACCTGTGCCGTTCATGTGTCGTCAATGTTAACGATGTGTAACGTGGCGTCGTTTGGACGTCAGCGACCGCTGCCGGCCGCAGTCATGATTGCGGCCTGTGCGTGGCCATCCGCGCTGGGAATTGTCAGACCGACGCGCGCCGCAAGCGACACGGCAATGTCGGCCGATGAGGCAGGGGTGTCATATCGTCCGACCCGAATGCCGGGGCCGTAGAAAATCAGCGGCACCTGCCGGTCGTAGTCGTAGGCGGTCCCATGGTTCGCCGCGCTGGCGGAGAGTACAGCGTTCTCGTGGAGCACGAGCACGAGATCGCCGCTCCGTCCGGCGACATAGCTGAGCGCCGCAGCGCGGACGAACGAGTCCGTCGACTGCCGTGCCGCATCGGTGGTGAGCGTGTCGCCGCGGAGGACGCGCGCGATTGCCGGGATTTCCCCGAGCGCGTCGATCACGGCGGACATCGCGCGCTCATCTTTCTTGATTCGGTCGTAGACGCCGGCGCGGAAGTAGACGTCGGTATTGGTCACGCCGGCGACGTAGAGGCCGCCGCCGAGGAACGGCTTGATCAACTGACGCGTGGTGCGGGGCGGCGCATCGGTGAAGATGCCGCGCAGCGCCTCGTCGATGACGCGAACGACGGGCTCGGCCGTCGCCAGGCGGGCGCCGTTCACTTGCTCCGGAATGTCGCTGACGCCGTGATCCGCCGACAGCGCGAGCACGTAGTTGTCCTTGCCGACGCGGGCATCGAGACAATCGAGCAGCCGCCCGAGGGTGGCGTCGAGACGGACGATGACGTCCTGGACTTCGTGGCTGCGCGGACCGAACACGTGACCGACGAGATTAAGCGTCGAGAAGCTGATGCCGAGGAAATCGGTTCCCTGCCCCGCGCCGAGATGCATGCCGTCAATGGCAGCCTCGGCCATCTGTTCGAGGTATTCGTCCGAGAGCGGCGACTGCTGCCACCGCCCATAGAAGGTGGCATCGTCGGTGCCCAATGCGTGCGGAAATGTCACTCCCCAGCCAAGACTCGGCCGCTCGCTGGTGATGTCGTCCACGTATTGATACCGCGCCTCGGGCAGCGTCCGTGTCCACTCCGTGCCCTTGGCTGCTTCGATCGGGTGTGCCTTGATGAATGCGAGGATCGAGGGTTCCGGGGTTCTGGCGAAGGCCGTCGATGACACAAAGCCGCCGCGGTCGTCGAACCAAACCACCGCCTCGCCGCCATGCCCGGCCATCCCGATCGCCGAGCGCGCCTTGAGCGAGAGCGAGACCACGCGGCCGCCGCGCTCCTGGCGCAGGAGATCGGCGAGCGTCGGGCGGATCAACCGCTTGGCGCTGTCGCCGCTCCCCTTGAGCGGGCCGTAGCCGACGATGTTGGCCGCTGGATCCTCGGTACAGGTTTCGCTCACTTCCAGCTCGCGGTTGATCCAGGCGTTCATGATCAGGCCGTGCTGATAGGGGAACGTGCCCGTGGCCGCGGTGGCGTGGCCGGCGCAGGTCACGGTGTTCATATAGGGCAGGGCAGCATTGGTGAAGTAGGCACCCTGAGTGGTCAGCCGCTTGAGGCCGTGCGCGAGATTGTCGCCATAGCGGTCGAGGTAGTCGGCGCGCATCTGATCGACCATCAACAGCACGACGAGTTTGGGACCGCCCTGCGCGTGAGTCGCTGGCAACGCCCCGCCGGCGACCACCACGGCAAGCGCCGCTCCGATCGCCACACATTTACGCTTCATCGCTTGTTTCCTTTGACCACGTTGGCCGCGACATCGGGAAAGTCGGTGAACATGCCGTCGACGCCGGCGTCGCGGAACTGCTCGTACTCGGTTTCAGCCCGGCCGTGGTAGCCAGCCGGCAGGAACGGCTTGTCGATGCGGATCGTCCAGATGTGCACGAGCAAGCCGGCGGCGTGCGCACGCTTCACCAGGTCGGTGGGCGGATGCACTGTCCCATCGGCGTCCACCGGAATGACCAAGCGCTTCTCGGGGCCGATCCCGTCGGCGTAGCCGGCGATGTCTTTGAGGGCGGCGTCTTCAACGTCGGCCGGGACGCTGACGAGCTGAATCAACCGGACGGGCGTCTGACGGCGCAACGCGCGCAGGTTGTCGTGCTCGAACGACTGGATGAAGACAGGCGCGTCGCGCGTGTTCCAACCGTGGGCGGTGAGCGAGGCCAGCAACTTTTCCTCGAGCGGCAGGCCGAGGCCGCGGAAGTAGGTCGGATGCTTTGTCTCCGGGTAGACGCCGACCGGACGCTCGAGCTGGCGTGCGAGCTGCTGCGCCAGGTCGAGGATTTCGTCGAAGGTCGGCACCTGGAAGCGGCCGTCGTACTCGTGCGAGCGCGACGCCAGGCGCTCCTTGGCGCGCAGCGTCTTGATCTCGGCGAGGGTGAAGTCCTCGGTGAACCAGCCGGTGATCGCCTGGCCGTCGACGGTCTTGGTGCGTTTGCGGTCGGGGAAGCGATCGGCGGCGTCGGTCGTGCCGTCGATCTCGTTTTCATGACGCGCGATCAGCACTCCGTCCCTGGTCGAGACCAAGTCGGGTTCAATGAAGTCGGCCCCCATCTCCGCCGCCAGCCGGTAGCCCTCGAGGGTGTGCTCCGGACGGTAGCCGCTGGCACCGCGGTGGCCGATGATAAGCGGCCGCGCCGACGGCGCCGCCAGCCCGCTTGCGACGAGCGCCAGCGCGGTCAGCGTCCTTACCATAGCAGCTTGAATCCGAGCTGCAGCTGCCGCGGATCGTAGGTCGAGGTGATCGTACCGAACCCGCCTGTGCTGCGATTGCCGTTCGGGGCACGGAAGTTGGTGTGGTTGAGCAGGTTAAACGCCTCGAGCCTGAACTCGAAATTCACCGGTCCGCCGAGCGGGATTCGCTTGCTCGCCGCCAGATCGATCTGCCAGAAGGCTGGCCCGCGCACGGAGTTGCGCGCGGCATTGCCGAACGGCTGGCTCGGATCGGTCGGCACGCTGACGCACGACTTGTTGAACCAGTTGTTGATCGTCTGGTCGGCGCCCGAAGCGATCGGATCACAGGTGACGTTGGCGCGGTAGTTGTTGGCGCCGCGAAAATCCTGCGCGATGCCGGATACGACGAAGGTCGCGCCCGGCGTGTAGGTCAGCGTCACCGGCTCTCCCGAATTCATCCGGTTGATTCCCGCGAGCTGCCAGCCGCCAATGATCGCCTTCACCGCCGGTGACGATTGCTGGCCGAACGGCAGCGCCCAGACGAAGCTCGTCGTGCTGTTGTAGGGCTGGTCATACTCCGACGTGCCGTAGTCGGCGGCAAGGTTGTAGAAGTCCTGCGGCGCCGGGAAGTTGCCATTGGCGTTCTCGAGCGACTGCGACCCGTTGTCCTTGGTCTTCGACAAGGTCAGCGAGCTCAGGACCGAGACGCCGTGCGTGAACCGCCATTCGAACTTGGCCTGCATCGCGTCGTAATGCGACTTGCCGCCGTTGAATGCGTAGGTGATGTCGGCATAGGCGGGGATCGGCCGCCGATCCTGCAGCGCAATCGTGCCGGCGGCGTTGTTCGGGGCGGCCTGATTGTAGTTGGCGAAGAGTTCGAGTCCGTCGGCGCGGTTGGCGACATAGGCGACTTCGAACAGCATGTCGCGGCGCAGCTCGCGCTGCACCGAGACGAACCAGCTCTGGACTCGCCCCGAGTGAAAGTCGCGCGGAATGTAGGTGATGTTCGCCGTCAGCGGATTGAACTGCGACGGATCCGCCAAGCCGGCCGGGTAGCCCTGCTCCGCCGGAACGAACGACGGCAGTGCGGGATTGGTCTGGTTGACGACGGCATTGACGACCTGGGGCCCGTTGATTGGCAGCAAGTCGCCGCCGCCGGCGCGCGTGAAGTGAACGTAGCCGATGCCGTAACCGCCGCGAACCACCGTGCGGTCGGTCACGGTATAGGCGAAGCCGAGGCGCGGACCGAAGTTGTTGCGATCCGGATCGACCAGGGCGCGATTGGCGATCGAACCGTCCGTTGCCTTGACGATCGAGTTGGTGGTGGGGTCGTAGTTGGAGAGCACGTTGCCGCTCTCCCAGTAGGGCGTCGCATACTCGTAGCGCAGGCCGAGGTTAAGAGTCAGCTTGCTGCTGGCGCGCCAGTCGTCCTGCAGGTAAGCGAAGTGCATGTCGCGGCGGAGGTGCGCGACCAGCACGCTGCTGAGCGCGTACTGGGCACGCAGGCCTAGTTCGAAGTCGGCGAGATTGTAGAGATTGCTCGCGGCGGCGCCCGCCGGACGCGTGAAGGATCCGTTGTAGGTGTCGCGGCCGTAGAGCGGATTGACGTCCTGGACTTCCGTGGCGATCCACTGGTATTCGTAGCCACTCTTGAATGAGTGCGCACCGCG
Source organism: uncultured Acidobacteriota bacterium (assembly GCA_963836665.1). Taxonomy (GTDB): domain Bacteria; phylum Acidobacteriota; class Vicinamibacteria; order Vicinamibacterales; family 2-12-FULL-66-21; genus JAICSD01. Next base: position 1,365,978 of record CAWIKL010000001.1, read on the forward strand.
CGTCCAGGTGTAGTTGATCTTGGGGTTGTAGACCGTCGGGTACTGCCACTGCGGGTTGGTCGCCTGCCGGCCCAGATCGGAGTAGCCGGTGATGAGAATCGTCGGCAGGCCGCCGGAGATGCGCGGGTCGGACGGCAGCCCGGGCAGACCGAACTGATCCTGCGCGCTGGGCGTGCCGAGCGCCGGCGGGTTCTTCCCCCCTGCGTCCACGAGTAGCCGAACCGAACCTCGAGCAGTGAGCGGGCGCTCTGCGCCCACGTCATGCCGGCGATGCCCTGGCGGTTCTTCGCGTAGATCGCGCCGTTGCCCGAGCCACCCGACGGCAGCGGGATCGGCGGCTCGTCGAACGTATTCAAGTTGCGAAAGCCATAGCGGCCGAACAGCGCCACGTTGGGCGACGCCTGCAGGTCGATCTTGCCGTTGGCCTTGTCGTAATCGGCGGTGAACTGCTCGGCCAGCGAATAATTGTTGCTGTTGCCCGGCACCGTCGTATCGGGCAGGCCGGCGAGGACCTTGCTGGCAAACGCCGACACCGGAATCGGCGTGCCGGCGAGGTAAAGGGCGCCGGTGCGCGGATCGCGGATGTCGACGGCGAAGACGCCCTGACGCTGGGCTGGTGTGGCGATGGTCGAGATCGCCGTCAAGGTCCGCGTCTGGCGCTGGCCCTCGTAGTCGCCGAAGAAGAATGCGCGGTTACGTACGATCGGGCCACCGAGCACGCCACCGAACTGGTTGCGATCGATACCGGGCTTGCCGGTGGCCGGCTTGAAGAAGCCGGTGGCGTTGAACGCATCGTTGCGGAGGAACTCCCAGCCGCCGCCGTGCACCGTATTGGAGCCGCTACGGTAGCTGACGTTGACCGTCGCCCCGGCGGCGCGGCCGTACTCCGCGCTCACGTTGTTGGTGATGACCTTGAATTCGCCGATGGCGTCGGGCGCCGGCTGCATCACCTGGTTCGAAAAGCCCTGGTTACTGGTGCCGTAGGCGTTGTTGTCGACGCCGTCGATCAGAAAGTTGTTGAATACGCTGCGCAGGCCATTGACGTTGAACGCCCCCTCGCGCGGCGTGTTGCCGGTGGTCAACGACGATCCGCCCAGCTTGACCCCAGAGGTCAGCAGCGCCAGCGACGAGTACTCGCGGGAGAGCAGCGGCAGCGCGCGTGTCGCCTCGCCGGTGATCACCTGGCCGCGCTGGCTGGAGTCGGTGTCAAGGAGCGGCGACGAGGCCGTGACCTCAACCTTCTCAGTGACCTGTCCGACCGGCATCTGCAGGTCGACGCGCAGGCGCGCAGAGACCTGGACCGGCACCTGGTCGACCATCGCCATGGCGAAGCCGGGTTTTTCCGCGGTCACGAGATACAGTCCGGGCTTGACCGCGACGAACTCGTAGTTGCCATCGTTGCCGGTCGTCTTGGAGACCGAAATGCCGGTCTGGACGCCGGTCAGCGTCACCTTGGCGTCGGGAACGAGGCCGCCCGACGCATCGCGAACAGTACCTAATACGGAAGCGCTATCGAACTGCGCGCGGGCCGAAGCGACCGCGAGCACCAACAGAAACAGTGGGACGAACCCCAGCGCGCGAACACGGGATCGGCGAACTTTGAACATGCGCCCGAGCCTAGCGGCGGCGCGCAACGGGCGTGTGAAGCCCGTGCAACAAGTCGGTTACGGCCCGAGACAGCGGCAGCGCGGCTAATGCATGATGCCGAGGAAGAACAGGACCAGTTCGATAATCAGGATCAGGACGACGGCGATTTCGAGAAACTGGCCGCGCGAGATCGAGACCTGCTCGACCGCGAAGCGGTAGATGTCGTCGAGCGTCTCAAGCTTGTCTTCAACGCTCTGCCGCCAGCGCGCCAGTCCGAGGCGCGCCGCCGCCAGTGCCAGGACCCGCGCCGCGTAGATGTCGCCGACGATCTTCAGGGCGTTGTCGGTACGGTCGGTAATCTCGTTGACGTCGATGAACAGCGAGTGCACCTGGTTGGCGGCGCGGGCGGCGCCGCCGCCGAGCAGGTTGTGCCACCAGCTGGTGTTCTGCAATGCCGGGTAAATCCGCGCCAGCTCCGCATCGAGGAGCGCGTCATAGTAGCGGAACTCGAGCAACTGCGAGTTGGTGAACTCGAACAGCTCGAGCGCCTCGCCGGCCCCGGCCTCGGTGTCGTAGACGAAGGCGGCGTTCCAGGTCGGGATGACCAGGTCGTTCGACAAGTAGGACAAGCGGTTCCTGAGGACTTCGTCCTGTTCCTGGCGGCTGAGCGGCAGCGTCTCGCCGCGCAGCATCTGCGCCAGCTGCGCACCGCGTGCGGCCAGCAGCGCGTCGGCATCGAGCGGCGCCGCCAGATCGTGCACCGCGACGATCAGGTAATCCTCGCTGAGGAACGACTGGCGCGGCTTCTTCATCGCCGCGCCGCAGCGCGCGACGACCTGGCGGATCGCCTCCTCCGCCGCGTCCTCGAGGCGAGCGTTCTCGATGTAGCGCTGACTGGTCGCGACCAGCTCCTCCCAGCTGCCAGCGAAGGGGCGCAGCAGCGCCAGCGAGACCACGCCGTAGTCGAAGAACTTCAGGCGCGTCTGGAAGCCGTCGATGGGCGCGAGCCCGGCCGCTTCCCCTTCGAAGACGAGCGGCGGAACCTGATAGCGGAGGTTGGCCGGCTGCGCCGATCGCGATGACAAGCGCGCCGCCGCGCCACCGGCGAGCGACGCCCGCAACCGGGTCAGATCGATCTCTTCGGCAACGTCGAACAGATACAACGCCGCGATCGTACCGGCACGGATCTCCACGATCCGATTGTAGCGTCAGGGCGCGAACGGCAATTTAACCCGTTCTTGATCGTTTCGTCGTCATGGCGTTACTCCGCCGCGGCACACTCTTGGTGCGGCTGACCGGTGATCGGTCCTCCTCCCCCAGGGCGGGTTTCAGCGCGCCGGCGAATGTTCGGCGAGTTGCGATCCGGCAACCCCTGGCCGATCACCGGGCAGCCGCATAGTCCGCTCCAGCCGCCTGCGATCCTGTCTCCGGTACAATCCCTTCATGAACGACGTGTTGACGTTGATTCTCGGCGGTGGCCGCGGCACGCGCCTGTTTCCGCTAACCCATCACCGCTCCAAGCCGGCCGTGCCGATCGGCGGCAAGTACCGCCTGATCGACATTCCGATCAGCAACTGCCTGCACGCCGGGCTGAAGCGCATCTTCGTGCTGACGCAGTTCAACTCGGCCTCGCTCAACCGGCACGTGGCGCAGACCTACCGCCTCGACCTCTTCTCCGACGGCTTCGTCGAAGTACTCGCCGCGGAGCAGACGCCGGACAGCTCGGACTGGTTCCAGGGAACGGCCGACGCGGTCCGCCAGGGAGCGCGGCATTTCACCGGCTACGACGCGGACTACTACCTGATCCTGGCCGGCGATCACCTCTACCGCATGGACTTCTGCGAGCTGATCGACGCGCACATCGAGAGCCAGGCCGACATCACCATCGCGGCGCAGCCGGTCAGCGGCGAAGACGCGATGCAGATGGGCATCTTCCGTTTCGACGGGCTCGGCCACATCACGGGCTTCGAGGAAAAGCCGAACGCGACGCGCCTTGCCGAGATGAAGAGCAGCGTGCCGGCCGGCGGCAGCACGCAGGGGCTGAATCCCGAGAAGCCGTTTGTCGCCTCGATGGGCATCTACGTCTTCTCGCGAGAGGTGCTGCTCGACATCCTCGAACGGCCGGGCGTCGACTTCGGCAAGGAGATCATCCCGGCGGCGCTTGGCTCGCTCAACGTGCAGTCCTACCTGTATCGCGGCTACTGGGCCGACGTCGGCACCATCGACGCCTTCTACGGCGCCAACATCCAGCTGACGCAGCGCGGCGCGCCCTTCAACTTCTTCCATCCGCATCGCCCGATCTACACGCATCCGCGCTTCCTGCCGGCGACGCGGGTCTACGAGGCGCGCATCGACACGTCGATCGTCGCCGAAGGTTGCTATCTCGATCAGTGCGAGATCCGCGATTCCGTCGTCGGGATTCGTACCCGCGTCGGTCCCGGCGCGCGCATCACGCGCGCGGTGCTGCTCGGCGCCGACTTCTACCAGGACGAGGCCGCCGCCACTGGCGACGTCGCGCTCGGGATCGGTGAAGGGGCCGTGCTCGATCGCGTGATCGTCGACAAGAACGCCTGCATCGCCGACGGCGTGCGCCTGGTCAACGACGAGCAGGTGGTCCATGCCGACGGCGACGGCTGGTACATCCGCGATGGGATCATCGTCGTGCCGAAAGGAGCGGTGGTCCGGACGGGCGTCAGGTCGTGAGCGACGGAGAACTGTCCGAGCGTGGCGGATTCGCACGCTAATAAACCTTTGCCGCGCGCCGCCGTCTAACGCGCGTGAGGATGCATGAGGGGACCTCTCGTTTGGAGGTCTTCATGCTGTCAACCGTTACGTGGACCCTGGCGCTGACCATGGGTCTCGTCCCACGTCCCGCCCCGCTCACCGCCGCGGCCGTGCTCGAATCGCCGACGCGCCACGTGCGCAGCACCAGCCGGTTCATCCCGGCGCTGCTGCGCACCGGGTTCACGCAGTCGCCGACGTTCGCCGGGCTGCTGGCGCGCCTGGAACGCAGCGACGTCCTTGTCTACATCGAGGAGGTGCCGCGGCTGCCGGGCGCCCTCGAAGGACGGCTGCTCCTGCAGCCGACCGCGCACGGCTTCCGCTACCTGCGCATCCAGGTGGCGCTGCGCGGCTCGCCCTCCGAAAGCATCGCGATCATCGGCCACGAGTTGCGCCACGCCATCGAGGTGGCCGACGCCGGCAGCGTGGTCGACGACGAAGGCCTGGCCGCCCTCTACCGCCGTATCGGCGTCAATCACGGCAACAACCTGTTCGACACGATCGAGGCGCAGAACACCGGGAAGCAGGTCGCACGAGAGCTGCAACACGCTTGAGAACGCGGTGGGGGCGGCGTGGCGGAGAATTATTCGCCGAGCTTGCGCAGCATCTTCGGCGTCATGAACCAGCGGAGCATGCCGCTGCCCTTGGGGGGCAGCATATCGAAGTCGATGCGGCAGATGCCGCCCTTCTTGAATTCAAGTGGCGTGCGCGCGCCAATCAACTGCGCGGCCAGCTCGCCAAGATTCGGTTCGTGGCCAACCAGCGCGACGCGTGCCTTGCGTGCGTGCCGGGTGATTTCCTGGATGACTGAGGCGGACGAACCGGCGGGAGCGAGCGCGTCCGAGGTGGCGATGGGCGGATGATCCTCGAGCGTCTCTGCGAAGACGTCAGCGGTCTGACGCGTGCGCACCAGCGGACTGGTGACGATTTGATCGAAGCCAACGCCGATCGCGGTCAGGCCGCGGGCGCACTTGCGCAGCCGCGCGATACCGTCTGGCGTCAGGGGCCGTTTGGAGTCATCGGGCCAGTCCTTGCCCCGTTCCGCCGCCACGCCGTGGCGGATCAAGTACAACTCGAGCATCGCCATTCGTACTTTTCCGAGGGGCATCGCCCCTCGGACTCCTCTACAGCCTCACTCGCTCGCCGCTGCGCCGGCTCGCTCCGTTCGTCTGGCTCGACTCGCAGCGCTCGCTCGCGTTTTTCTTCACAACGGGTGCCCTACCTCGGACCGCGCGCCGCTCCGCCGCGCTGCGCTCGTCTCGCAGCCGTCATCCGGCATTGGTGATTCGTCCTTCAGCCCGTCACGATTGAGCGGCCTGGCGCCGCCGCACGGGCAACGTCATCTTGACCGGGCGTGCCGATCGCCCGTGCGCACTGAGGCGGACGGGAATGTCGTGCCTGGCGCGGGCGACGGCGTCGCGCAGCGCGGGCAGCGACACGACGTAGCGTCCGTGCAGGTGCCGGCAATCGTCTTCGATCAGCCGCGACAGGATGGCCAGGCCGGCGTCGGGCGTGCTGCGGCGATGCCGCGGCGCTGCACCGACCGCGGCAATGTGGTGCTGGAGCACCTGCAGATCATGAAGGCGTCCGAGCGTTTCCTGGACTCGCTTGAGTGCGCGGACGACGTCACGGCAAGGAACGGCGCCGCTGTCGTCGGCGATCTCCACGGCGTAGCGGAGCTTCTTGGCCGCGATGCGCACCTGGTGCAGCCCCTCGGGCGCGTACATCTGGCCGGCCGCCTCGATCGCCCTCTCGAGGCGACGGGCGCGGCGGGCGATCCGTACCGCGAGGGCACCGCGCCACCCGTGCACGGCGGGAGACGCAGTGGCGACGGCCCGACGCACGGCGGCGAGCCGATGAGCGAGCTTGGCCGTATCGACTGCCTCGAGCCGCTTCAGCATCACGGCACGGCGGCCCTCCCGCGCCTCCATGACCTCGGCACGCACCTCGGCGAGCGCGGTCCGGGGGATGCCGGGACGGTCGGCGAGCTCGTCAATGAGGTGCAGCGTGACGTCCAGCTCCCGGACCGTCCCGAGCGCTTCGGTCAGCCTCCGGATCTTACGCCGCGCCTTACCGGCCTTGGTTTGATGCAGCCCCTCTGTCAATACTGGCAGCGCTTCGCGCAAGCGGCGCGAGGCCACGCGGGCCTGGTGCACGCCAGCGTCCTTTCCGGCGATTGCGGCAGCTAACTGGCGCTTGAGTGCGCGCGAGCGGCGGTCGAGGAGGCGGACTAAGGGGAGCGAACGGTTCATGATACGATGCGGCGGATCTGGCCGAACGGGCAGTATATAACGTTCCCGTAACAAGCAACTCCCCCGCCAGCCCGGCCGTGGTCCCGCCGCCGCATGCGCATTGCTGCCATCGACATCGGAACGAACTCAATCCACATGATCGTGGTACGGGTGCGGCCGGACCTGTCTTTCGAGGTCATTGACCGGGAAAAGGAAATGGTCCGGCTGGGCGCGGGGGGCCTCGACGGCCGGAGCCTGACCCCGACCGCGATGACGGCCGCCCTCCAGACGTTAACGAAGTTCCGGCGCCTCGCCGATTCGCACAAGGTCGACGAGGTGCTCGCCGCGGCGACTTCCGCCATCCGTGAGGCGGACAATGGCGGCGATTTCATCGCCGACGTCGCCAAGAAGACCGGCATCCAGATCCGTGTCATTTCCGGCAACGAAGAGGCCCGGCTCATCCACATGGCGGCCGTCTACGGCGTGCACATGGGCGGGAGTCCGGCCGTGGTCATCGACATCGGCGGCGGCAGCATCGAGGTGACTCTTGGCACCGCCTCGCACCTGACGCAGGCCAAGAGCTTCAAGCTCGGGGTCATCCGCCTGACCGAGCGCTTCGTGCGCACCGATCCGCTGGATCCCGGCGACGAGCGACGGCTGGTGAAGTACATCAACAAGGAGCTGGGCGCCTACGTCGACGGCATCGCCGAGCGGAAGTTCGAGCGCGTCATCGGCACGTCGGGAACGATTCTCAGCCTCGGCGCCCTCGCGCTGACCGAAGAGGGGGCGTCGGCCGATTCCGTCGAACTGCGTAATCAGCGCGTGCCGGCCAAGGCGATCCGGCGGATCCGCAAGCGGCTGAGCGCAGTGGATCTGGAGGCTCGCCTGCACCTGGACGGGCTCGACCCACGCCGGGCCGACATCATCGTCGCGGGATCGGTGCTGCTCGACACGGTCCTCCGTCGACTGGGCGCGAGCGAGATCACGCTCTGTGACCTGGCGTTGCGCGAAGGGCTCGTCCTCGATTACATCCACCGCAACAGCGCGACGATTCGCAAGATCGAGCGCTACCCCGACGTCCGCCGACGCAGCGTCGTCGAGCTGGGGGAGCGCTGCGGCTATTCGCCGGCGCACGCGCGGCACGTCGCGGAGCTGGCCCTGGCGGTCTTCGATCAGACGCGGGCCGTCCACAAGCTGGGTGATCGCGAGCGCGAGTGGCTGGAGTACGCGGGGCTGCTGCACGACGCCGGCGTCCATATCAGCTACGAGCGGCACCATCGTCACTCGTACTATCTGATCAAGAACGGCGAGCTGCGCGGCTTCGATCCCGAGGAGATCGAGATCATCGCGCTGCTCGCGCGCTATCACCGCCAGGCGACGCCGAAGAAGACGCACGAGGGATACAGCCTGCTGAAAAGCCGCCTACGCCGCACCGTGAAATCGCTGGCGGCGATGCTGCGGCTGGCCGAGGGACTGGATCGCAGCCATGCCCAGGTCGTGACCGCACTCGACATCGTCCCGCGCGGCGAGCAGTTCGTGATTCGGCTACGCGCCGCTGGTGACGCCGAGCTCGAGCTGTGGGCGGCGCACCGTCACGCGGCACCGCTCGCGGACGTGCTGCGGCGGCCGCTCCGCTTCGAAGTTTCCGGCAGACAGAAAAGACGCGCACATGCTCAACAATCTCACCACGCCGCACGAGTACCCGGGAAAGCTGTTCGTCGTGGAAGGCATCGACGGCTCCGGAAAAACGACGCAGCTCGCGCTGCTGGCCAAGTGGCTTAAGTCGACGGGGCAGCCTGTTTTCCAGACCGAGTGGAACTCGTCGGCGCTGGTCAAGGCAGCGACCAAGACCGGCAAGAAGAAGAACTCGCTGACGCCGATGACCTTCAGCCTGCTGCATGCGACCGACTTCGCGGACCGCTTGCTCTACAACATCATTCCGCCGCTCAAGGCGGGAATGATCGTGCTGGCCGACCGCTACGCCTACACCGCGTTCGCGCGCGACGTGGCGCGCGGCGTCGATCGGCGCTGGGTGCGCGAGCTCTACAGCTTCGCGGTCAAGCCGGACCTCGCCGTCTACTTCCGGGTGCCGATCGACGTCTCGGTCGATAGGCTGACGGCGCGGCGGGTCAAGCTGAAGTTCTACGAAGCCGGGCTCGACATGAGCTGGAGCAGCCAGCCGCTCGAGAGCTTCCGCATCTTTCAGGGCAAGGTGCTCGACGAGTACGACCGACTGATCGACGAATTCGGATTGAGCGTGGTCCACGCCTCGGGCAGTATCACCGACCAGCAGCGCGTGTTCCGCCGCCTGGTCTCGCAGCACCTGGAGATTGAGCATCATGACCAGCTCGTCGACGAATCGGCCTGAGGACCTCACGGGGGCGGGCGGCAAGCCCGGGCAGTACTACAGCTACGGCGTGCCCTACCTGCCCCTCGACGGCTACCCCGGCAAACTGATCGCCGTCGAAGGGACCGACGGTGTCGGCCGTTCGACGCAAATCGCGCTGCTGCGCGAGTGGCTCGAAGTGCAGGGCTACGGCGTGATCGAGACCGGCTGGACGCGCTCGGAGCTGATGCAGCCGACGATCGACCTGGCCAAGTCGAGCAACACGCTCAACAAGCTGACGTTCGTGCTGCTCTACGCGACCGACTTCGCCGATCGGCTCGAGAAAGAAATCATCCCCGCGCTCAAGGCGGGGTTCATCGTGCTGTCGGACCGCTATATCTTCACGGCGCTGGCGCGCGCCGGCGTGCGCGGCGTCGATCGCACGTGGCTGCGCAACCTGTACGGCTTCGGTATCGCGCCGCATCTGGTCTTCTACCTGCGCATCGACGAGAAGACGCTGATCCGCCGCGTGCTACAGGCGCGCGGGATGGACTACTGGGAATCAGGGATGGACCTCAAGCTCGGCGACGACATCTACGAGAGCTTCCGCGCCTACCAGCGCGTGCTGCTCAAGGAGTATGGGTCGATGGCCGACGAGTTCAATTTCCGCGTGCTCGACGCCCGCCGCAAGGTGGACGTCATCCAGGACGAGCTGCGCCGCCAGATCGCCGCGTTTCTCGCCGAATCCGACGCTCCGGCCCCGCTGGCGACCCGCATCGACTGAGACGGCCGCGGGCCCGTGGCAAGGCCGTTACACGGATGTTACGCCATGGCAACCTGCGCGAAATAACCACCGTTTAGCATCACGGCATGTCGTCGCTCACGGCCGCGCTTGAGGGGCGTCCCGCGCCGCCGGCGCAGGGGAGCCCCAACGCGCCGTGCAAGATCGCGGTGTCGGATCTGAATTTCTTCTACGGCGCGAAGAAGGCGCTGCAGGATATCTCGATCGACATTCCCGCCAATCTGGTGACCGCGTTCATCGGCCCGTCGGGGTGCGGCAAGAGCACCTTTCTGCGCACGCTCAACCGGATGAACGACATCATCCCTGGCACCCGGGTCGAGGGGAACATCCGTATCGACGGCAAGGACATCTATCGCGACAACATCGACGTCGTCGATCTGCGGCGCCGTGTCGGCATGGTCTTTCAGAAGTCCAACCCATTCCCGAAATCGATCTTCGAGAACATCGCCTACGGCATCAAGCTCAACAGCCTGGCGAAGCGCCGCGCCGAGATCGAGGCGCGGGTCGAAGAGAGCCTGCGCCACGCCGCGATCTGGGACGAAGTCAAGGACCGCCTGCACGAGCCGGCGCTGGCGCTTTCAGGCGGCCAGCAGCAGCGCTTGTGCATCGCGCGAGCGATTGCCATCAAGCCGGACGTGCTGCTGATGGACGAGCCGGCCTCGGCACTGGATCCGATTGCGACGCAGCGTATCGAAGAGCTGATCTATAACCTCAAGTCCGAGTTCACGATCGTGATCGTGACGCACAACATGCAGCAGGCGGCGCGAGTTTCGGACTTGACGGCGTTCTTCTGGCTCGGCAAGCTGATTGAGGTCGGGGCGACGGACAAGATCTTCACCAATCCGTCGCAGAAGCTGACCGAGGACTACGTCACTGGGCGATTCGGATGACGAACTCTGTTCCGCATTTTCAGGAAGAGCTGGATCAGCTCAAGTCGCGGCTACTCGAAATGGGCGGCCTGGCGGAGGAGCGCGTCCGCTCGGCGATCCTCGGGCTGGTCGAGCGCGATGGCGCACTGGTTGACCGGGTGGTCGCCGGCGACGCTCCGATCAACCAGTTACACATCGAGATCGACGGGCGCTGCGTGAAGCTCCTCGCGCTGCACCAGCCGATGGCGGTCGACCTGCGTATGATCCTCTCGGCGGTCAAGATCAACACCGACCTCGAGCGGGTCGGCGATCTGGCGATCAACATCGCCGAGGCAGCGCTCCGCTATCTCGCCCATCCCTCGGTGAAAGAGCTGATCGACATTCCGCGTATGGCCGACATCGCGCAGACCATGCTACGCGACGCGCTCGATGCCTTCGTCACCCGCGACACCGCGCTGGCGCAGCGCGTCCTCGACGCCGACGACGAGCTCGACGCGCTGAAAACGCAGGTCTTCCGCGATTTGCTGACCTACATGCTGCAGTCGCCGCAGACCATCGAGCCGGCGCTCGATCTGATCCTGGTGTCCCGCCACCTCGAGCGTATCGGCGACCACGCCACGAACATCGCCGAGGACGTCATTTTCATGGTCTCGGCCAAGGACGTCCGGCACCACGCACACTGAGGAATCGGGGAATCGGGGAATTTGGAAATCGGATAATCGACGGTTTCCTTCCCGATTGCTCAATTACCCGATTCCGCGATTTCCCGATTCCCCGATAGAATGAGCGGGTTTGACCACCCACGACGCACGGTGCGTCTATTGCCGGCGGGCGCCGGCAGACCCGGCGTGGCAGCCGTTCTGCAGCGAACGCTGCAAGATGGCGGACCTGGGACGGTGGCTGACGGGCAACTACAGCGTGCCCGGGGAGCCGGCGGCAGACGATGTCGAGCCGGACGTGGTGAGCGATGGGCGAGACACTGACGATAACCGATAACCGCACAGGCAAAAGCTACCAAGTCCCCATCCAGGACGGCACGATCAAGGCCACCGACCTGCGCCAGATCAAGGTCACGCCCGACGAGTTCGGGATGATGACCTACGACCCGGCGTTCATGAACACCGCGGCTTGCAAGAGCCGGATCACGTTCATCGACGGTGACGCCGGCATCCTCGAATACCGCGGCTACCCGATCGAACAGCTCGCCGAGCAAAGCGATTTTCTCGAAACCGCCTACCTGATTCTCTTTGGCGAGCTGCCGAGCGAGACGCGGCGCGAGCAGTGGACCAAGGACGTGATGCTGCACACGATGCTGCACACGAACCTGGCCAAGCTGATGGAAGGGTTCCGCCACGACGCGCATCCGATGGGGATGTTCATCAGCACGGTTGGCGCGCTGTCGACGTTCTATCCCGACGCCAAGCAGATCTTCTCGCAGGAATCGCGGCGGCTGCAGACGCTGCGCCTGATCGCCAAGGTCCCGAGCATCGCCGCCTACGCCTTCCGGCACTCGATCGGGCGGCCGTTCAACCTGCCCGACAACGATCTGTCCTACGCCGGCAACTTCCTGAACATGCTGTTCCGGATGACCGAGCCGAAGTTCGCGGCCAATCCCGTGCTCGAACGTGCCCTTGACGTCCTCTTCATCCTGCACGCCGACCACGAACAGAACTGCAGCACCAGTACCGATGCGCGCGATCGGCAGCTCGCACGCCGACCCGTATTCCGCGCTGGCCGGCGCGGCGGCCGCACTCTACGGGCCGCTCCACGGCGGGGCCAACGAGGCCGTCCTGCGCATGCTCAGCGAGATCGGCTCGATGAGCAACATCCCAGGCTTCATCAAGCGCGTCAAGGCCGGCGAAGGCCGCCTGATGGGATTCGGCCACCGGGTCTATAAGTCCTACGATCCGCGCGCCAAGATCATCAAGCGGATGGCCGACCTCGTCTTCGAGGTGACCGGCAAGAGCCCGCTGCTGGAGATGGCGCTGGAACTCGAGCGGATCGCCCTCGAAGACGATTACTTCGTGTCGCGCAAGCTGTATCCCAACGTCGACTTCTACTCCGGCCTGATCTACCAGGCGATGGGCTTTCCGGTCGACATGTTCCCGGTGCTCTTCGCTATCCCGCGGACCGCCGGGTGGATCGCGCAGTGGGAAGAGATGCTGAACGACCCGGACCAGAAGATCGTCCGTCCGCGGCAGCTCTACATCGGCGCCCGTACCCGCAACTACGTGCCCAGGGAGAAACGGAAATGAGGGCGTTCACCGCGCTGACAAAGAGCTGCGTGGTCTTTGCGTTCCTGGTGGTGTTCGTGGCCGCCGCCGTGGCGCGGTGCAGTGCGCAGCAGGCCCCGCCGCCGCCGAAGTTCGACGGGCAGCGCGCCTTCGCCGATCTGAAGGCGATGGTCGACATCGGGCCGCGGCCGTCGGGCTCTCCCGCCATCGAAAAAACGCGCGACTACATTCGCCAGGAGCTCAAAGCGGCAGGCCTGACAGCCGTGGACCAGGCGTTCGACGCGCAGACGCCGAACGGCGCCGTCCACATGGTCAACATCCGCGCGACGCTGCCCGGGCAGATCGCGGGCAAAGGGCGGATCGTCATCGGCGGCCACTACGACACGAAGCTGTTCAAGGACATCACCTTCGTCGGCGCCAGCGACGCCGCGTCGAGCGCAGCGTTCCTACTCGAGATGGCGCGCGCCCTGAAGGGACGGCAGAACGCCCTGCCAATCGAGCTCCTCTTTCTCGATGGCGAGGAAGCCGTGTGCAAGAACTGGGACGACTGCAACAAGCCGGGCAATCCCGATCACACCTACGGCAGCCGCTATTACGCGCAGCAGGCAAAGAAGGACGGCACGGCGAAGGACGTCCGCGCCTTCATCCTCGTCGACATGATTGGCGACAGCAATCTCGACCTGCGCCGCGAATCGAATTCGACGCCGTGGCTCAGCGACGCGATCTGGAGCACGGCAAAGAGGCTCAATCGCCACGAGTTCGTCGACGATCCGTGGCCGATCGAGGACGACCATCTCGAGTTCCTCGAAGTGGGCATCGAGTCGGTGGATCTCATCGATCTCGACTACCCGGCGTGGCACACCGCTGCCGACGATCTGCAGCACGTATCGGCGAAGAGCCTGCAGGCGGTCGGCGACGTCGTCGTCGCCGCCCTACCACTCATCGAAACGCGCCTGAAGTAGTTACCGGCCGAGAGGGATGCGCGCAGATCGCCTTCAGCGTGTCCAGGACGTCCTCGCCTGCGATTTCGGCGCCGCGCCGGAGCTCCGCGCGAGAGATCAAATCGTTCACGGAAAGCACGCCGATCAGGCGATCGCGATCGTCGACGACCGGGAGTCGGCGGATTCGGCGATTCTTGAGCGTCTCGAGCGCCTCAGCCGCATCGTCGTCTCCCACGCACGTGGCGAGAACGCGTGACATCACGTCCTGCGCCCGGATGGACGCCGGGCTGCTGGCGCGCGTCGCCGCGGCAATACAGATGTCCCGATCGGTGATAACGCCGACCAGCTGGTGCTCGCTGTTGACGACCGGCACGATGCCGCAATCGCCGTCCCACATTATCTGCGCGACGCTGGCAAGGTCGGTTTGCTCGCCACACGACTTCACGTCGGCGGACATCATCTCTCGTACTTTCATCACTTACCTCCTGACGAGCCAGACGAGGCTCTCGATCCGTAGAAATTCGGATCTGGAGGACAGTACGCAAACGGCGTGCTGGCTCGGGTTGACCCACGAGGCAGGCGGCGATTGGGGAGCGATGCGGAAGTTCGACGGGTCGTTTAGACGGCAACGGGCTGTGTCTGTAGCGAGTGAATACGGAACACAGTGAAGTTTCTGCCGGCTCCAACGCATGAGGCGTGGCTCAGAAACCGACACCCATCTGGAACTGCACAGCCCTCGGCGTCACGAAGTGGGTGCCGCTGAACGTCGACAGGAAGTTGTAGAGCGCATCCTTGTTGGTCAGGTTGATCACTGTCAGCCTGGCACGGACCTTCGCCCGGCTCGTGTGAAACAGGTTGTCGACACCAATGCCGAGGTCGAAGAGATGGCGCGGTGCGATCCGGGGCGGATTGGTGACGTCGTCTTCGGTGCCCTCGGCGGGAATCCTGAGTCGCGTAGCGCCACCGCCCGAGTCACAGGTCGTGATCGGATTCTCTCGCGTCGCGACGGTGTTGTCGCAGAAGAACCCGATGGCCGCCTGCTGCTCGCCGCTCAGCGCCAGCGCGTCCGCGATGCTGCCGACCGACCCCGCGACGAGGCCCGAGTCATACCTCCAGCTGAGCGCCGCCCACGCACCCACTGGCTTGGCGAAGGCGTACTGAAAATTCGCCGTCGCGTTGAACTTCTGGTCGTGATCGATGCGGAAGTCGCCACTTGGCGCCTGCACGAGAATGCCGCCGACACCGGGAGGCGAGAAGATCGCGTTGGTGTGCGCCATCACGACGAAGGCACTGAACCCCTTGTGCTCGACGATATTGATGCGTCCCGTGAAACCGTCGAGACGAGAACGCTCCCACGCGATCGGAAAGGCGATGGGCGTATCGAAGAGGACGCCGAAGTCGTAGGCATTCTTGGTGTGCTTGACGAAGTAGCCGAAGTCGGCAACCAGCCAGCGGCCGAGGGCCTGCTGCATGCCGAACTCGCCCTGGTTGCGGATGCCGGGCGGTGGCGGCTGCCCGTCGCCGAATACGCCGCCGGCGTTGTAGCCTGCCGAGAGCAGCAGGTTCTCGTTGTAGGGCGTTTCCATGGTGCGCCCGTACGAGGCGCGCAGCACCGTGCCGCTGCCGGGCACGGCATACGAGACGCCGAGCCGGGGTTGCGCCTGCGTCTCGGTGCTCAAGCCAGCGTAGTGGTCGACGCGCACCCCGAGCATGAAATCGGCATTCCCCGCCTTGATGTCGTCCTGGACGTAGATCGCTTGCTGGTTGATTGTCTTGTTCGCCGCGTAGTTGAACGCCGAACCGCCGCGTGACAGGTCATAGGCGACCAGCGCGTCGTTGAAATCCGGGTTCGCACTCAGCCCACCCGTGCACTGGCTCGGGCTGGTCAACCCGGTATCGTTCGACGGCGTACCGTCGGCGAACAGGCATGGCGAATTGACGGTCGGGTCGGTGAGGCCCAGCGTAAATTGCTCATCGAGCCTGGTCGCCGCGATCGAGACCCCGAACTTGAGGTTGTGGCCGGCGACCGTATGCGCGAGATCGGCCTTGACCCCGATGTTGGTCAGATGGCGATTCTGCGACACGCTGGCGGGCGTGTCGGCGAACGGATCCGCGCTTGGCGTGTAGGTCAGGTGGTCGCGGCGCACGAAGAAGTTGGCCGTGAACAGGTTGCTGTTACCAATTACCTGCGAGTAGCCGGGCGCGATGTTGAAGGTGTCGATCTGCTGGTGCTGGTTCTGGCCCAGGTCGTTCTGGTCGTAGGTGTTGGGCACATCGAAAGACGAACGCGCCGCCTGGACATTGAGATGAAACGTCGCGGTCTGGCCCGTGTGCGCGTCCACGCGATCGAAGAGCGACAGGTTGTGCCCGTGATCGTGCAGCGCGTCGAACTCGGGCGGATCGAGGTAGCGATCGGTCGAGAGGCCGGTGATCGACAGGAAGTTGCCGACCGAGTGAGACCCGGCGCCGAAGTTGGCGTCGAAGGTCGGGCTCGAGAACGTTCCATAGCCAACCGACACCGTGCCGGTCGGCTTGGGCTGGTCGAGCCCGGACTTGGTGACGATGTGCACGACGAGGCTGCTCTTGTCGCCGTACTCAGCCGGGGCGACGCCGGTGATGACCTCCATCGACTGCACGGCATCGGGTGAGATCTGGTTCGAATAGATGCGGCTCTGCTGATCGGTTACTGGCTGGTTGTCGATCGAGAACTGCGTTTGCGCGTGATCGCCGACGGGATGAAAGAAACCGTTGGAATCGGCGACGACGCCAGGCGATGCCATGGTCACGACCTGGTTCAATCCGATCGAGCTGGACTGGAGCGGCAGCTTCACGATCAGGTTCTGGTCGACGTCGGTGTGCGCGGACGGATCGCGTTCGATCAGAGGTTCCGAGTGGCCGATGACCGAGACGGCTTCCGACGTGCCCGCCAGCTGCAGCGCCACGCCGACGTCGATCGGCACGGCGCTGCGCACGTCGACCTCGGTCACGAACGGCGCAAACCCGTCGGCGGTGACCTGGAGGTGATAGTGGTTCGGCGGCAGGTTGCGGAACACAAATTTGCCGTCTGCGCCGGTGCTGGTACTGCGCTTCAGCCCGCTGACCGGGTTGCTCAATTCGACCGCGACCGCGGCCATGGCTCCGCCGGTCGGATCCTTGACGATGCCCTGAACCGTGCCGGCGCCGCCCAACTCCTGTCCGGCCGCGGCCGATACCTGCGCACCTGCGATGAGGGCCATCGCGAGAAATACTCTGACGCACTGACTGTTCGAGTCTCTGAACATATGATGTCGCGCCTCTCTCGACGACGGTAACAACCGGCGGCGCGATATCCGACTGGAACCATATGGACGGCCCGTGGCGGCCGATGAACGCCCGGTTCGACACGATGAGCGGTCGGATGGCGTAGTCTGGAGTCGTGAGCGCCATTCATTGGCTGATGCGACCATCCATCCGGCTGAAACAACCGCTCATGCCCTTGCTGCTGCGGAACGGCCTGCGAAGGACATAGTGTGAGCGCGGCAGCGCCGATGAGTGAACTTCTCAACCTCGTGGGCCTCAGCGCCGGCGTGGGGCTCTACGCGATGCTCCTCGCCATGGTCGTGCGCGGGGCGCCGCGGCGAGTCGGGCCGGCGCGGTTCGATCCGCTTCTCCTCGGGACCGCGGTGCTCGGCCTGACCTGGAACCTGTGCGCGCTGCCCGCCTACGAACTGCCGAAGGTCGGTGTCGACGGCCCGTTTCCGTTCCTCGCGGCCATGGGATTCAGCGCCCTCGGTTTCCTGCCCGCGGTCGTCGTGCATTCGGTCTTGCGCGGCAAACGGCCCGGGCTGGCCACGGCGCTCAGGCGAGCGTTGACGCTGATCGCCTACGGTGTCAGCACCATTGCCGCCGTCATGCACGTTCGCGACGCGGCCTCCGGCGGAGCCGTCCCGTCAGTGCTCGCCATGCGCGCGCTGACCTACACCTACGTCGCGCTGGTGGTGCCGGTCGCCGCAACCACGCGGGGACAGCCAGGGTCACGGCGCGCATTGTGGGTCGCGGCGCTGGCCGCATTCGCGGTCTCGGCGCTGCACCTGAGCAGCTTGCATCGGGGCGACGCTTCGTGGCCGGTCGAGCTGCTCGGCCATCACGCGTCGTTGCCGCTGGCCTTCGCGATCCTCTATCAGGACTACCCGTTTGCATTGGCGGATCTCTTCCTCAAACGGGCGCTGGCGTTGTTGGCGCTCCTGGCCGTCGCCTTCGCCGCCATCGTCTTGTTCGGGGGCTACTCCCCTGCGTTCGCTCAGCTCGGCCCGCAGCAGGTCGGTCTCCTGGCAACGCTGTGGGTGGCGACGGCGCTCGCCTATCCGGCGCTGCGGCGATCGACCGCATGGTTCGTCGACGCCGTGGTCCTGCGCCGGCCCGACTACCGCACGCTGCGCAGCTCGGTGTCGCGGCGGGTGCAGGCTCACGATGACATCGACGCGCTGCTGTCCGATCTGTGCGCACAGCTGCGGCCCGCGTTGAGCGCCCGCCGCGTTGGCTGGGCGCCGTGGACGCACGATAGCGGCGACTCCGCCGCAGTATTCGTCCAGGGAGACGAGCTCCTCGTCGTCATTGCGACGACGGACACGCCGCGCTATGCGATCACCGTCGGTGAAGTGACTGGCGGGCGACGCTTTCTCTCCGACGACCTGGCCACGCTCGACGCGCTGGCGGCGGTTGCGGCGCGGCGCATCGACGCCATCCGCATCACGCAGGAGCGCTACGAGCGTGAGCTTCGCGACCAGGAGATGGAAAAGCTGGCGACGGAGGCAGAACTGCGCGCCCTGCGCGCACAGCTCAATCCACACTTCCTTTTCAATGCGCTGACCACGATCGGCCACCTCATCCAGACGGCCCCGCCGCGCGCGCTCGAAACACTCCTGCGCCTCACGGCGCTGTTGCGCGCCGTGCTGCGCTCCGAGGGAGAATTCACCACCCTCGGACGGGAGATGGAGATGGTGGCGGCCTACCTCGACATCGAGCGGGCGCGGTTCGAGTGGCGGTTGCGGACAACGCTCGACGTGCCGCCGCCGCTGGCGTCGGTGCGGGTACCGCCGCTGCTCTTGCAGCCGCTGGTCGAAAACGCCGTCAAACACGGCATTTCGCGGCGCCGCGACGGCGGCGCGTTGTCAGTACGAGCGCGGATCGAGCAGAACAGGTCCGGCGCTTCCCAGCTCGTGCTGACCGTGTCTGACACCGGCGCCGGCGCGGATCACGATGATCTCCGCCGCGGACGGATGCGTGGCGTCGGCCTGCAGAACGTGGAACGACGGCTCGCCTGCCACTACGGCGACGCCGCGTCCTTGACAATCGACAGCGGCGTCGATACCGGGACGACCGTGGAGATTCGGGTGCCGCTCGACCGAACGGCCGTCGTCGACAGCCATGCCGAACTGAACGGGGTCGCCCGGCGATGACAGCGCGCCTGCGCGTCATCGTCGCCGACGACGAGCGGCCGGCGCGTGCGTTTCTGCTGGCGCTGCTGCGAGGCTTCGACGACGTGCTGGTCGTCGGTGAGGCGGCGACAGGACGAGAGGCCGTGGTGCTGATCGAGCGCGAGCGGCCGGACCTCGCGCTGCTCGACTGGCAGATGCCGGAGCTTGACGGCATTGGCGTAGTCAGGTCGCTCAAGAAACAGGATCTGCCGCTGATCGCCTTCGTGACCGCCTATGACGAGTACGCGGTGCGCGCGTTCGAGGTCAACGCGGTCGACTACCTGCTCAAGCCGGTCGAGAAGTCACGGCTGCGCGAAGCGATCAACCGCGCGCAGGAGCGCGTCGAGCATGCCGAGATCATCGCCGACCAGGGCAGCCGCGTCGGCGCCGCAGTCGAGGCCTACGAGGCGGCGACGGCATCGCCGTACCTGGAGCGCATCCCGGTGCGACAGCGCGAGGAAGTCATCCTCGTAGCGGTCGGGCAGGTCGCTTCGATCGTCGCCGAGGGGGAATTGCTCCACATCACGACGGTGGGCAAGGCGCGCTACACCATCACCTACCGGCTGAAGGACCTGGAACAACGGCTCGACCCAGCACGATTCATACGCCTGGGGCGCGGGACGCTGGCCAATATCGATCTGATCGGTAAGGTTGGCGTGATGCCGGGCGGCACGCACGAGGCGATCCTGACGAACGGGCAGCGGCTGCAGGTCAGCCGCATCCAGTCGCGCATCCTGCGCCAGCGGCTGCTGAAGCTCTAAGGGCAGGTCCCCAGACCGGAACTGTCCGTGCACCTGGAGCGATGACTAGCGGCCGACGGCCTGCACCTCAGCAAGAATGTCGTCGCTGGTGAGTACGGTCGAGGATGCCTTTGCCCTGGTGAAGATCCGATCGACGAGCTCGTCGGACGCCGTGTAGCCGTGTCGCTCGAGCCAGAAGATGACGTTCGATTTTCCCGACATCGGCCCGACCTCGATCTCCTGCGCCCGTCCGACCAGCTTGGCGGGAACGCCCGAGTAGACGGTGTCGGCGAGTTCCTTGTCGCCCTTGCGAAACGCCTTGATGACGGCCGCCGCGTGGACGCCGGTCGCGGTGCGGAACGCGTCGCGCCCGACGATCGGGTAGTTTGCGGGGATCGGAACGCCGGTTGCGGCCGACACCGCCTCGCAGTACTCGCACAGCGCCGACAAATCGCGCTCGATATAGCCCATGAGTACCAAGTTCATCAGCAGCGCGTCCATCGGCGTGTTGCCGACGCGCTCACCGATGCCGATCGCGGTGCCATGCAGGCGTGTCGCGCCGGCGTCGAGCGCGGCCAGCGTGTTGATGACGGCGAAGTCGCGATCGCGATGGCCGTGCCAGTCGATGCCGACACCGCCGCCGCAGTCTTCGACCACGCTCGAGATGAAGCGAACGACCGCGGCGGCGCCATGCGGGGTGGCGTGGCCGACCGTATCCGAGACGCACACGCGCCTGGCGCCGGCGCGGATCGCGGTCGAGTAGAGCGCGCGCAGCGAATCAGGATCGGCGCGCGTCGTATCCTCGGTGACGTACATGACCGGCAGCCCTTCGCCAACGGCGAAGGAGACGGCTTCCTCGGTCAGTTTGAGCAGCTGATCGAGCGTCCACCCTTCCGCGTACTGGCGCAGCGGACTGGAGCCGATGAACGTGCAGGCCTCGATGGCGAGCCCCGTGCGCTGCGCGATCTCGACGATGGGCCTGATGTCGGCGATCACGGTGCGCGCCGCGCAGTTGGCGGCGACGTGCAGCCGCTGATCGACGATCTCCTTGGCCAGCCGTTCGACGTCGCGGACCACGTGCGGTCCGGCGCCGGGAAGGCCGATATCCGCGGTGTCGATGCCGAGGCGATCGATGAGGTGCAGGACGCGCAGCTTCTCGTCCAGCGACGGCGTCCGCACAGACGGCGACTGCAGCCCGTCGCGCAGCGTTTCATCGTCGAGCAGGACCGCGCGCGGCGTCACCGGCTCGGTCCTGTTCCAGTCGTGAATCAGCGGGTGCATGTCACGTCTTCGCGGGACTACGGCTTGTGGACGAGATAGCGGCGGTAGGTGTGCATGGTTGCGATACCGGCGAGGAAGACGCCGAACGACCAGGCGGTGGAGAATGCGACGGCGTCGACGCGGCCGCGGCGGAGGTACTGCCGCAGGTCGACGCCGCGGCCCGGAGCCGCGCGCCCTTCCGCGACTTCGACCAGGTAGCCGCGAACCGTGTCGTGCATGCGCATGTCGTAGACGCCGTTCCACACCACGAAGGCGAGGGCGAACCAGAGGATCAGCAGGCGGCGTTCGATCTTGGCCAAGGAACGGCCATCGGTCATTGGACGCCGTAACGCAGAACGAGCGCGGTGATGTCGTCGCTCTGCGGCGCCCCCTTGGTGAAGGCGCGGACGTCGGCGAAGATGGCGTTGAGGAAGTCCGCCGGTGCGGCGCCGCGGTTCTTCTCGGCGACGCCGATGATGCGCTCCTCGCCGTACTCGTCGCCTGAGGCCGACATCGCCTCGGACACGCCGTCACTGAAGACGATCAACCAGTCGCCAGGTGCCAGGCTGACCGTCTCTTCCTGGAACTGCGCCCCCTCGAACAGGCCGACGATCGGGCCGCCGACCTCGAGCCGGCGGACGCCGCCGCTACCGATGACGAGCGGCGGATTGTGGCCGGCATTGCAGTAGGTGAGGCGGCCGTCCGGCTCGAGCGTGCCGTACATCAGCGTGACGAAGCGGGACTCGATGCCGCGCTTGTAGAGCGCCAGGTTGACGCGCGCGATCGTCTGGCACGGGGTGTCGGCGGCGGCGGCCTGGGCGGCGAAGATCCCCTGCATCATGGCGCTGAGCAGCGCGGCGGGCGGGCCCTTGCCGGCGACGTCGCCGAGCGCGAAGCCGAAGGCGCCGCCCGGCAGATCGACGTAGTCGTAGAAATCGCCACCGATCGAGCGGCATGGCAGCGACGACGCCGCGGTCTTGAAGAACGTGCCGGAGTGCCCGGTCTTGGGGAGCAGCGCCTGCTGGATCTCGGCCGCGATCCGCATCTCCTGCTCCATCTTCGCCTTCTCCATCGTCTCGCGATAGAGGCGGGCGTTTTCGATGGCGACGGCAGCTTCGGTGGCAAGCGTTTCGAGCGCGCCGCGGGTCGAACCGGACAGGAACGAGCCCTTCTCGCGGCTGTCGAGATAGAGCACGCCGATGCGCCGCTCACCGCCGAACGCGTCATCCTGACGATCGACGTAGCGCACGAGCTTGAGCGGGACGCACTGGACGTTGCGGATGCCGAGCGCGACCGTACCCATGTGGACGTTGGCGAGGTCGCCGTCGAGGAGGTCCGCGACGATCTTCGGCTCGCCGGTGCGGAAGACTTCCTCGGGAATCTTGCGGCTGGTCGCGAAGGTCGTGCCGGGCAGTGTCTGCTGGCGCCGTCCGCGCGCCAGCTTGAACTCGAGATCGTTGTCGGCGCCGGCCAGCATGATGAAGCCGCGCTCGGCGCCGGTGACCTCGATTGCCGAATCGAGGACGAGCGCCAGCACGTCGTCGAGCACGCGGCCACTGCCGAGCGCGCGCAGGCCGTCGAGGAGTGCCGCGATCTGGCGCAAGTCGCCGATCGCGGTGGTGGTGGCCTTGTCCTGGGCCGGGGCGGTGTCAGCGAGCAGAAACACGAGCTCGGCCCCCCCGGATCGGCCGAGCCGGATGCGGTCGCCGTGCGCGAGCGGACGCTCCGTCACCTGCTCGTCGTTCACGAACGTGCCGTAGCGCGACTGCTTATCGCGGACGAGGAACCCGGCCCCGGCGGTCACGATCTCGGCGTGGTCGCGCGAGACCTCGCTGCCGGCCAAGCGCAGGTCGTTGGTCTCGCGCCGGCCGATACCGAAGGCATCCTTCGCGATCGGCACGATGCGGCGGCCGAGGGCGTCGGTCACTTCGAGGCGAGCGTCAGGCATGAATTGCTGGAAAGTCTATCAAAACCGTCAGGGAATACACGGCGTCCTGGGACCAGGCGGGCTCGGGCGGCAACTCGAGACCGAGGACGTGATAGTGGCGCCCGAGGTACCAGGCCAGGACCAAGAGGATCACCACCACGGCGACTGGCAGGACGGGCGAGCGCCGGGGGCGGATTTCGGCGGGTTTCCTGGCGGGCTCGCTGGTCCCCGTCCCGCAGCGGTAACAGACAATGGCTTTATCGGCGATTTCGGTGCCGCAATTCCGGCAGAGCATCTACGGATGATACAATCCCGGTAAAGTGATCAGTCTCGCCGGCTTCACGCGGCGGCGCAAGGCGCTGGCGGCGGCATTCCTGCCGTACCTGCTGCTCTCTGTGTTCGTGGACTTCGTCCACCTCCACCACCTGATCACCGGACCAGCGGCGGTTTCGGCCTCCCTGCACGTCACCGAGGGCAGCGGTGCCAGTTCCAAGCTGCCCGATACCTCGTGCGCCATCTGCCAGTGGGTGCGAGCCGGCAGCGGGGCACAGACCTCCGTTTCCACGCATCACGCGCCGGCGTTGCTCGCCTCGGCGTTGATCGCGCGGTTGACCCTCGCTCCACCGCGTCCCGACCTCGGATCCGCCGATTTCCGCGGTCCTCCCCCCTCCTCCTCCCTCTAAATCCGTTCGTTTTCCGGCAGCAGTGTTTTTTCGCCGCGCGGCCGCGCGCCGTGCGGGCAGTGCTCCATCGGGCGCGCCGAGCCGCCGGATCGGCCGTTCATCTGGGAGAGGATTCATGCGCGCAGTGAGTGTCATCAGGCGTTGCGCCGCCGCGGTTCTCGTGACCGCAGCCCTGCCGTCCGCGGCGGGGGCGCAGCTGGCCGCGCCGCTCGCCCAGGTGTCGATGGACGATGCCGTGCGGCTGGCGCTGGCCCGCAACCAGGCGCTGCAGGCGCAGCGGCTGGCCATCGACGCCTCGAGGGCCGACGAGGTCACGGCCGGCCTGAAACCGAACCTCGGCGTATCGTTCGGCGTCGCCGGGTTTACCCCGTTCACTCCCAGCTCCCTCAACGTGGACTTCCTGACCAACGGCGCCAGCTACTCCGCGTCGGCCAGTTATCTCTTCGAGCGTGGCGGGAAGCGTGAGAACCGGATCTCCGTCGCGCAGGCCACCACTGAGCAGACCGGCTTCACCGTTCGCGACGCGGAGCGCCAACTGCGCTTCCAGACGGAACAGGCGTTCATCGGCGTGCTCTTCGCCAAGTCGACCCTGGAGCTGGCCCAGGAAAATCTCAAAAGTTTCACCGACGTCGTCGACGTCAACCGCCAGCGCGTCACTTCGGGCGATCTGGCAGAGGGGGACTTCTTGAAGATCGCGCTCCAGAAACTCCAGTTCGAGCAGGACGCCTCGGCGGCCGAGGTGGCCCTGGAGCAGGCGCGCGCCAACCTGCGGCAGCTGGTCGGATTCGAGACGGTCTCGGAGACCGTCGAGCCGATCGGCACTCTGGCCTACACCGGCCATGCGCTCAGGCTCGAGGATCTCAAGAGCCTGGCGCTGACGGCGCGCACCGACCTGCAGGCGGCGCAGAGCGGCGTGGCTCTCGCGCAGAAATCGCTGGCGCTCGAGAAGAGCAACGCGGCGCGCGACATCACCGGCGACGTGGACTACTCGCACACGGGACCGCAGAACGTTTTTGGTGTCAACGCCTCGTTCGACCTGCCGATCCACGACAGGAACCAGGGCAACATCGCGAAGGCCGAGGTCCAGGTCATCCAGTCTTCCGACACTCAGCTGGCGACGCGCTACGTCGTGCTCACCGACGTCGTCAACGCCTACTACGGCTGGCAGAGCAGTGAGAAGGTCGTGAAGCTCTACGAATCGGGCTATCTCGATCAGGCCAAACAGTCGCTCGACATCAGCCGCTACGTATTCCAGCGCGGCGCCGGCAGCCTACTGGATCTCCTCGACGCCGAGCGTACGTATCGGGACACGGAGCTTGGCTACCGTCAGGCGCTCTCAAACTACATGACCAGCGTGGCGCAGCTCAATCTCGCGGTTGGCAGACAGGTGATTCCATGACGAACTGGATACGCGGCTCGCTTCTCCCGATCCTCGCTGCCTGTGCGGCGTGCGGCGGCGGCGCTCACGAACCAACGCCGGCATCGAGCGCGGCTGCGGCCGCGCCGGGCGTCCCGGGCTACTTCACCGTCCCGGAGGAGCAACTGGCGCACATCGAGGTAGCGCCGGCGCGCCGGACCGCCTTCGCAACCGAGATCAAGACGACCGGCACCGTCGACTGGGACAACGACCACACGTCGCAGGCGATCACCCAGGTCAGCGGGCCGATCACGCGGATCCTCTACGACACCGGCGTGCACGTGACGCAGGGGCAGCCGCTGCTCTACGTCACCAGCGCCGACATCACCGGGGCGTTCTCGACCTATCGCAAGGCGCGCAACCGGCTGGCGCTGGCCAAGCAGAACCTCGACCGCAACAAGGATCTGCTCGATCACAAGGCGATTGCGCCGCGCGATTTCGAGCAGGTGCAGGCCGACTACAACGACGCCGACACCGACGTGGAAACCGCGCTGGAGGCGCTGAAGATTCTCGGCGTGTCCGAAAAAGAAGCGGCCGACGCCGAGCTGCAGACCAGGACGGTGCGTCCCGAGCTACCGATGCGCGCGCCGATCACCGGGACGATCGTGCAGAAGCTGGTCAATCCCGGACAGGTCATCCAGGCGGGATCGACGACCGCCTTTGTGATCAGCAACGTCGAGACCGTCTGGGTGCAGGCGCACGTCTATGAGAAGGACCTGCGCAGCCTGCGGGTCGGCGACGCCGCCGACGTCAAGAGCAGCGTCTTTACCGACGTCTTCGCCGGCCGGGTCGGTTACATCGGGAGCATGCTCGATCCGGCGACGCGGACCACGCCGGTGCGCATCGTCACGACCAACCCGAACGGCTTCCTCAAGAAGGACCAGTTCGTCGACGTCACAATCCGCGACAAGGCGACGCACGACGCGCTGGTCGTCCCCACCCCGGCGATCCTCTACGACGCTGAGAACCTGCCGTTCGTCTACGTGCGGGTCGAGACCGGCAAGTTCGCGCAGCGGCAGGTGACGCTCGGGACGCAGCAGAACGGCCAGACGGAAATCACGCAGGGCGTCAAGGATGGCGATCCGGTCGTGACGCAGGGCAGCCTGTTCCTGCAATTCGCCAACACCTACAAGGACTGAGCGCCGATGATCGATCGTCTCGTTTCATTCGCGCTGTCGCAGCGGTTCATCATCCTCGTGCTGATGCTCGGCTTGTCGATCTGGGGTGTGGTGTCGTTCGGCCGCCTGCCGATCGACGCCTATCCCGATCTGGCGCCGCCGCGCGTGCAGATCGTCAGCCAGTGGCCGGGGCATGCCGCCGAGGAAGTCGAGCGGCTGATCACCATCCCGCTGGAAGTGGAGATGAACGGGATCCCGAAGCTCGACGCGCTCCGCTCGATCTCGCTCTACGGGCTGTCGTCGATCACGATGAACTTCGCCTACGACACCGACCCGTACTTTGCTCGCGCGCAAGCGTTCGAGCGGATCCCCGACGCGACCGTGCCGTCGGGCGTGACGCCGGGGATGTCGCCGCTCTTCTCGCCGAGCGGCCTGATCTACCGCTACGTGCTGCAGAGCCCGGACCGCTCGACGCAGGATCTCAAGATCATCAACGACTGGGTCCTGAACCGGAAATACCGCTCGATCCAGGGGGTCGCCGACCTGTCCGGCCTCGGCGGCACGACCATGCAGTACCAGGTGCTGCTGGATCCGTCGCGGCTGTTCGCCTACGGCGTCACGGTGCAGCAGATCACCGATCAGCTCGCCGCCAACAACGCCAACGCCGGCGGCGGCTTCTATTCGCAGGGCGGCCAGTTCTTCTACGTGCGCGGCCTGGGGCTGGTCAAGGATCTCTCCGACATCGGCAACATCGTGGTGGCGACGCACAGCGGGATTCCGGTCTACATCAAGGACGTCGGCGAGGTGACGATCGGTCACGCGCCGCGGCTGGGGGAGTTTGGCTACATGCGGCAGCCCGACGCGGTCGAGGGCGTCGTGCTGATGCGGACCGGCGAGCAGGCGCAAAACGTCCTGAAAGACGTCCAGGCCATGACCGACATGCTGAACCGAACGGCGTTGCCGCCCGACGTCAAGATCGTGCCCTACTACGATCGCACCGACCTGATTCACGAGACGACGCGAACGGTCGAGAAGAACTTGATCCGCGGGATGGTGCTGGTGCTGGTCGTGCTCGGGATCATGCTGTTCAGCGTGCGCACGGCGCTGATCGTGGCGGTGACGATCCCCTTCGCGCTGCTCTTTTCGTTCATCTGCCTGGACTGGGCCAACATCCCGGCCAACCTGCTGTCGATCGGTGCGATCGACTTCGGGATGATCGTCGACGGCGCCGTGGTCATGGTCGAGAACATCTTCCGCGAGCTGGCGGCGCGGCGCGACAACGCCAACGTGACCGAGGTGATCCGCCACGCGGCGCACGACGTCGAGCGGCCGATCTTCTATGCCATCGCGGTGATCATCGCCGGCTACCTGCCGATCTACGTCCTGACCGGGCCGTCCGGGCGGCTATTCCGGCCGATGGCCGACACCATGTCGTTTGCCCTGGCCGGCGCGCTCCTGTGCACGCTGACGCTGCTGCCGGTGCTGTGCGCGTTCTTCCTGCGCAAGGGGATCAAGGAACCGGAGGTGCCACTCTACAAGTCGGTCGAGCGCGCCTACGACCGGTTGCTCGCCGCCTGCCTGCGCCGCCGCGGCCTCACGGTGACGGTCTGCGTCCTCATGTTCGTGGCCTCGCTGGCGCTCCTTCCCTTCATTGGCGCCGAGTTCATGCCGCATCTCGACGAAGGCTCGCTGTGGATCCGCGCGACGATGCCCTACACGATTTCGTTCGAGGAGGCGTCGAAACTCGGGCCGCAGGTGCGCGAGGCGCTGCTCAGCTTTCCCCAGATCACCACGGTCGCCAACGAGCTCGGGCGCGATGACGGGGGCACCGACCCGATCGGCTTCTTCAACGACGAGTACTTCGTCGGACTGAAGCCATACGACGACTCGGCGTGGCGCGGCGGCATCCGCTCGAAGGACGAGCTGGTGGCGGCGATTCAGAAGAAGCTCGACACCTTCCCCGGGATCATCTTCAACTTCACGCAGCCGGCCGAGGATGCGGTCGACGAGGCCTCAACCGGCCTGAAGAGCTCGCTGGCGGTGAAAATCTTCGGCCCGGACCTCGAGACGCTCGAGAGCAAGGCCGACGCGGCGCGGCGGACTCTATCAACCGTGCCGGGCATTACCGACATCACGCTGGTGCGCGAGCTCGGCCAGCCGAGCCTGATCATCGAACCCGACCGCGCCCGCATCGCGCAGTACGGGCTGAACGTCGCCGACGTCAACACGCTGATCGAGACGGCGATCGGCGGCACCGCGGCAACGCAAGTGATCCAGGGGGAGCGTGAGTTCGACCTAGTCGTCCGCCTCAAGGAGCCGTTCCGCCAGAACATGGACGCGATCAAGAACCTGCTGATCGCGACGCCCGACGGCCAGCACCTCCCGCTCAGCCAGTTCGCGGCCATCCGCGTCGAGCAGGGGGCTTCGTTCATCTACCGCGAGAGTAATTCGCGCTTCATCGGCATCCAGTTCAGCGTCGAGAACCGCGACCTAGCCAGCGCCGTGCAGGACGCGAGAGACAAAGTGGCGGCGGCGGTGCCGCTGCCGCTCGGCTACACCTACGACTGGGGCGGTGAATACAAGGACTACCTGGCGGCGCGTGCCCAGATGCTGATCATCGTACCGCTGACGGTCGTCCTGATCCTGCTCATCCTGTTCGCGCTCTATGGCAACCTGAAATTTCCTCTGATCATCGTCTTCAGCGTCCTGGTGACCGTGCCGGTGGGGGGCCTGCTGGCGCTCAAGCTGACGGGCACGCATTTCAGTGTGTCGTCCGGTTTCGGTTTCGTCGCGCTGATGGGAGTCGCGGTGCAGACGAGCGTCATCCTCTACTCGTTCATCAACAAGCTGCGTCTCGAAGGGAAAGACGTCGTGACCGCCACCCACGAGGCGTCGCTGCTGCGGCTGCGGCCGATTCTGATGACGGCGCTGGTGGCGTGCATCGGCCTACTGCCGGCGGCGATTTCGACCGGCATCGGCAGCGACTCGCAGCGGCCGTTCGCGATCGTCATCGTCGGCGGCTTGATTTCGCGGCTGGCGATGTCGATTTTCCTGGCGCCGGTGCTCTACAGCCTGGTCGCTGCCAAAGACGACGTGCTGAAAGTGTGATCCTCACTCACTCCGTTCACGCGCTGGCATGCGTGAACGGGTTCTCGTCGGCGCTGCGGCCGTAGACCACCGGCACGGGGATCTCGAGGAGCCGCAGGTAGACCACCAGCTCGCCGCGATGGTGGATCCAGTGGTTGAACAGCATCGTGCGCAGCATCTCGAGGCGCGGAACGGTGAAAATCTCGCGGTCGCCGAAGCTCAGTCGCCACGGCGCGCTGGCGGCGGCCTCGTCGAGCCTCGACAGCACATCCTTGGCGGTCGCGAGCGACGAATCGAGCGTGGCGAGGATTGCGTCGCGGCTCTCGCCGGGCGCCGGCTCGGTGCTGCGGGTCGAGACGTCGAATGCGTCGAGCTGCGACATGCGCGCGACTCCCCCGGGAATGGTCGCAACGTGGTTGGCGAGCTGCGCGAGCGACATCGACTTGGGATGCGGCCTCCAGCCGAGGCGGTCGTCGGGAATGCGCTCCAGCATGCGACGGGTGGCCGGGGTCTCCTTGTCGAGTTCGGCGATCAGGGCGCGAGCGGCTGGCAGCATCGACGGCTCCTTTTCTTTTCAGGTCGTCACTTGTTCAGCGGCGTCACTTGCGAATCGCAACAGACTATAGCGATGTCGCTTTTATAATGCAAGTGACATGGGATACACTGCCCCGTCCATGGCGCCGCCCCTCCGGTCCCGCTGCCCCATCGCGGGCGCGCTCGACATCCTCGGCGATAGCTGGACGCTCCTCGTGCTGCGCGACCTGCTCTTCTACGACAAGCACCGCTTCGCCGACTTTCTGAACTCGCCCGAAGGGATCTCGACCAACATTCTCGCGGAGCGCCTGAAGCGGCTCGAAGCATGTGGGCTCGTCGAGCGGCGGCCCTACCAGGATCGGCCGCCGCGCGACGAGTACTACGTGACGCAGCGGGGCCACGACCTCCTGCCGGTGCTGCGCGAATTGATCGCCTGGGGTCAGCGCCACATCCCGGGTGTGGCGCAGAAGCCGCCGGCCAAGGTCACGATCGCGCCGCGGCCGGCGCGCTGAGGAACATTTCGTCACCCGAGGGACGTGGCCCTTCGGACTCCCCGACAGCCTCTCTCGCTCGCGCGGCACGGAGCGCATCCGCTATTTCTGAGGTCGGTCAGGCCGCGCTACTCAGCGGCCTGCGTCCCACCAGTTCGACAGCGCCGCCTGGTTGGCGCGCGGACGGTCCGCGTAATGCGAGGTGTCGTTGAAGAGCATCAGCCGGGCGCGCACGGGATCCTTGAAATCGACGACGTTGAGGCAGGCCGGCGACTGATCGAGCCGGTCGCGGTAGCCGCGCGCGTCGAAGCCGAGCAGGCTGCTCAGAATCAAACGCAGCGTCGCCTTGTGCGACACGACGATGACCTGGCCGCCGGCGTGGGCGGTGACGATTCCGCGGACAACCGGGAGCGCCCGGGCGAGCACGGCGACGCCGGACTCACCGCCTTCGGGGGCGAAGGTGAAGGGGTCCTCGCTCCACGCGGCGTACTCGGCGGCAAACTGCCGTTCGACGTCGCCGCGCTTCATCCCTTCCCAGTGGCCATGCCCAATCTCCTGCAGACCGTCGCGGACGATCGGCTCGAGCTGGCAGTGGCTGGCAATGATGCGCGCCGTCTCGAGCGCGCGCGAGAGCGGGCTCGCGTAGATGGCGGCCAGCGGCAACTTCGCCAGCCGCTCGCCGAGGCGCGCCGCCTGCCAGCGTCCTTCGTCGGAGAGCTCGGCGCCGCTCGAGCCCGAGAAACGGTCCTCTTCGGTGGCGGTGGTCGCGCCGTGG
The DNA here is from genome assembly GCA_963836665.1 of uncultured Acidobacteriota bacterium. Taxonomy (GTDB): domain Bacteria; phylum Acidobacteriota; class Vicinamibacteria; order Vicinamibacterales; family 2-12-FULL-66-21; genus JAICSD01. Next base: position 1,397,237 of record CAWIKL010000001.1, read on the forward strand.
CGGACGAACAGCAGTCGAGTGACGGCCATGGCGCCGAGTGTACGACGTAAGATCGAATTCTCCGAATGTGGACCGCCTTGATCGCCGTCGCGACGCTGCCAATCGCGCTCTTTCCCGCTCGGGAGGTCAGCGGCACGTCGTGGGCACCCGATTCCGGCGCGGCGTATGGCATCCACCGGCGCGCGGGTGCGTGGGATCTGATGCTGCACGGCAACGCCTTCGTGCAGTTCATTTACGAGCCTCCTGCCAACGTCCACCGTACCGGTGGTCCGCAGACGACGCAGACCACGAGCGTCAACTGGGGCATGCTGATGGCCCGACGCCGCACCGGCGAGGGACGCTTCGGCGTCGACGTCATGCTCAGTCTCGAGCCCTGGACCGTCCCGGTGTGCGGCACGCTCAACTATTTCCAGACCGGCGAGATGTGCGGCGGCGACACGATTCACGATCGCCAGCACCCGCACGATCTCTTCATGGAGCTCGCCGCGCAGTACGACCGGCCGCTCGGCAGCGCCGCGCGCTGGCAGATCTACGGCGGCGTGTCAGGCGAACCGGCGCTCGGACCGCCGGCGTTTCCGCATCGCCTTTCGGCTCTCGACAACCCGATCGCGCCGATCACGCACCACTGGCTCGATTCAACCCACATCAGTTTCGGCGTCGTCACCGGCGCCATCTTCACAGAGAAATGGAAGGTCGACGCATCGGTCTTCAACGGACGCGAACCCGACGACGATCGAAAAGATATCGACCTCGGACCGCTCGATTCCGTATCCGGGCGCGTGACCTGGCTGCCGACGCCGCAGCTCGCGCTACAGGTTTCGGCCGGCCATCTCACCGACGCCGAGCAGCAATTCACGCCGTATCCACGCCAGAGTGACGCGCGGGTCACCGCCTCGGCGCTCTACCAGCGCACGCTCGGTTCCGGCTGGTGGGCATCGACCGTGGCCTACGGCCTCAACGGTGCTCACGTGCTGGTGCCTGGTGTACTCAACGCTTTCCGCTATTCAAGTGCGGTGCTGGCCGAAAGCACGCTGATGCTGAACGAACGTCACAGCGTGTTCGGCCGATTCGAGCTCGCCGGCAAGCTGGCGCACGACCTGCACCTGGACACCGACCCGCTCGCCGTGCTGCCGGTCGCAAAGCTGCAGGCTGGCTACGTGTGGCATTTCAAGATGGGACCTTCCGCCGTCGGGCTTGGGGTCTCGCCGTCGGTCAGCCGGGTACCGCCGGCGCTGATCGCCCGGTATTACGGCAGCTACGCGAAGGGGCTGGACGTGTTCTTGGTCATCCGGCCGCCGCGGCACGTGATGTGAGGCTGCCGCTTACTCGGCCAAGACCTGGTGGACGAGCGAGATCGCCGTCGAGCCCTCCCCCACTGCCGACGCGACTCGCTTCATGCTGCCGCTGCGCACGTCGCCGACGGCGAAGACGCCTGGCAGCGTTGTCTCGAGCACATAGGGCGAACGTGAGCGCGACCAGCGAGCGGCTTCCAGGTCGCCAGTTGTCAAGGCAGTGCCGGTCCGGACGAACCCCTTGTCGTCGAGCGCGAGGCAGCCGCGTACCCACGATGTGTTGGGCACCGCGCCGGTCATCATGAAGACGTGGCGGATCTTCCGCGTCTCGATCTCTCCGGTCAGGTTCTTGCGCCAGGTGATGTGCTCGAGGTGCGTGCCGCCGTCGAGCGACACCAACTCGGTGTTCGCGTGCAGCTCGATGTGGCCACTGTCGTCGATGCGCCTGATCAGATACCGCGACATCGTCGAGGCCAGTCCGGCGCCGCGAACGAGCACATAGACACGGCGCGCCGTGCCGGAAAGAAACACCGCGGCCTGGCCGGCCGAATTGGCGCCGCCGACGACGACCACGTCCTCTCCGCCGCACAGCTGCGCCTCCATCGCGGTCGCGCTGTAGTAGACACCGGCATTCTGGAAGCGCATGAGGTTCTCGATCGGCGGGTGGCGGTACTCGGCGCCCGTGGCCAGGATGACCGTTCGCGTCGGAATCGCCGGCCCGTCGTCGAGCCGCACCTGATAGGGCAACGTCGCGCAGTGCAGCGATACGGCGCCCTTGGCGACCATGATCTGCGCACCGAACTTCTGCGCCTGCGTCAGCGCCCGGTCGGCGAGTTCCTGGCCTGAAATGCCCAATGGAAAGCCGAGATAGTTCTCGATGCGCGAGCTCGAGCCCGCCTGCCCACCCGGAACGTTCGACTCGACGACGAGCACGTCGAGACCTTCCGACGCGCCGTAGACGGCGGCAGCGAGGCCGGCCGGGCCGCCGCCGACCACGACGACGTCGCGCACGTGCGCGCGATCGATGCCGGCATTGAAACCAAGGCAGCTGGCGATCTCTTGATTGGTGGCATTTCTGAGCGGTTTTTCGTCACGACAGATGACAATCGGCACGTCGGCACTCGAGACCTGAAAGTGCTGGAGCAGCGATTCGGCGTCCTTGTCAGTGTCGAGGTCGATGTAGGTGAACGGATGGCCGTTGCGGGTGAGGAATTCCTTGACCCGCAATGTGCCGGCACAGTGCGCCGAGCCGAGGACGAGGACGTCGCCGAGCCCCTTGTCGACGAGCTCCGTGCGCCGGTAAATGTAGGCGCGCATGACGATGTCGCCGATCTCGGTGTCGTTTTGCACGAGCGACAGCATCTGCTCGCGCGTGAGCTCGACCGCTTCGCCGGCCTCGACGACCCGCATGCGGGTCATCGGCGGGCGGCCGAGCAGTCCGTTGGCCTCACCGGTGAAGGCGCCGGGACCATGCGTGACGACGATTTGCTCGCCAATGTGGGTCAGACGCAGGACCTGGACGCGGCCGCTGCGCAGCACGAAGAACGGCACAGCGTCAGCGCCGGGCTCGACGAGCGTTTCGTCCTGCTCGATCGGCCGCACGCGGCCGTGCGCGGCGACGCGGTCGATCTGCTCGACGCTCAGGGCGGGAAACATGAGCGCGGCGCGTTCGTCGCTGACCGGGAACGCGGCCGTCGTCGATGTGGGCATAGTGCAGTTTATACTCGGCTCATGTTCCCGATCAGCGACGTCATCCCCTCGCGGACGACGCCGTTTGTCACCGTCGGCCTGATTGTCATAAACGCGCTGGTGTTCCTCTATGAGGTGATGCTGGGGCCGGGCCCGCTGCAAACCTTCATGGCCTCGTACGCGGTGATCCCGGAGCGGTTCTGGTGGCCGACGCTCTTCACCAGCCAGTTCCTGCACGCGGGCTGGATGCACATCATCTGGAACATGCTCTACCTGTGGATCTTCGGCGACAACGTCGAGGATCACCTCGGCCACGCGCTCTACCTGATCTTCTATCTCGCGACCGGGGCCGCCGCGGCGATCCTGCAGGTGTTGTTCAGCCCGTTCTCCGGCATCCCGATGGTCGGCGCGAGCGGCGCGATTGCCGGCGTGATGGGCGCCTATTTCGTGCTCTATCCGCAGTCGCGCGTCCTCACCGTCATCTTCGTGCTGTTCTTCTTCGACGTGGTCGAGATTCCGGCGTTGTTCTTCCTTGGTTTCTGGTTCCTGATGCAGCTGCTGAGCGGGGTGGGATCGCTGGGGGTGGCCAATGCCGCCGGCGGCGGCACTGCGTTCTGGGCGCATGTCGGCGGCTTCGTCGCCGGCGTGCTGACCGGGTTCATCCTGCGTCGGCGCCGTCGGCGCTGGGATGCGTCCTACAGCTGAGTGCCGAGTTTCTGGCGGACGCGGATGTCGCGCGACGCGCGCGCCATCTCGATCATCAGCCGCTCGAACTCGGCCTGATAATCGGCCGGCGTGAGCAACTGGCGGCGCTCTTTCAGGTCGTCGAGGTCTACCTGGATGGCGGCGCGCTTCTGCAATAGCGTCAGCAACACGTCGTCGGTCGGCGGCGCGCCGGGGACGTCGGGATCGAGATAGAGGCGCGCCGCCGCTGGGCCGTCGGTGCCCTCCCCGCCGGCCTCGCGGCCGATGCCGTCGCCGTTGTCGTCCATCAGCGCCCGCTCGGTGGCGAGCTGGCCGCGCTGCGTGAAGTAGCGGCGCACACCGACACTCGCGGCGTTGAACGCCTCCCACACCGAGACGCGCCCGTTCTTGTCGATGTCGGCCCCGGGATCGGTGAGGGCCTTGATGAAGTACTCGGGGAAGACCGTGTCGAAGCGCTGAGCTACCGAATCGGTCGCGGTGATGACGACGCGGCGCGGCGCGGCGAGATGTTCGAGAAACGGAAAGCTCGCGGCGGTCGCGTCAACGAAGACGAGCGTGCCGGGCAACGGCTTGAGCAGGGCGCCCCATTCGGCCGCCGACAGGTCGGGTCCCACCAGATTGAACTTGGCCTCGGTGCCGTCGAACAATCCGTGACCGATGAGCACGAGCAGGAGGAGATCGCCCGGGGTCATCCGCGATCTCAGGCCATCGATCGCCCTGCGGACGCCCGCGGCCGTGGATGCGTGGGCGGCGTCACCGCCGTCGAAGAGCGTCGACACCTTCCGCGCGTCGAACCCGAGCTTCTCGATCAGGGCCAGCGACGCTTCCTGCCGCCACTCCGCATACTGCGACGCGTAGCTGTCCTCGCCGTTGGCACCGGTGATGATCAGGGCGTAGCGCTCGCCCGCAGTCGCAGCGTGGGCCATCAGGGTTAGCAGCATCATCGGCATCAGTACCATCGGCGCCGGCACTCTCAGCGCCTTGGGCAGGCCGTGCAGAAGGTGCAAAAGGTGCTGACGGTGCCAAAGGTGCACTTGGCGCGTCATCATCGCAGCCCCGACGTGCGACGGTAGACCCACTCGCCGGCGAGCAGCCCGGCCAGGACTGCGAAGGACCAGCCGGTACTCCAGAGATCGCGCCGCGGCCCGGTGGTGCCGGCGGGGACGCCGGCCAGAAGCCGGCCGAGCAGCGCGGCGGCATCGATCCCGCGATCGGCGGCGACGACGGCGCCGCCGGAGGCGTGGGCGACGCGCTGCAGTGTCTCGTCGTTCAACCGCGGGTCGGTCATTTCCGGATCGACTCCGCCGACGAGCAGCGCTCCGGTGGGCGTCCCGAGCGCGGCCGACCCTTGTCGCGCGTCGGCCGCGATCCGATAGACGCCGGGCTCAGGCGCGCGCAGCGTCGCCAGGAACACGCCGGCGGCCCCGGGCGTGGGCAGGGCACGGACGGTGTCCATTCGTCCCGACGGCGCCGTGATACGGACGTCGACCAGCGCGTCGGGACGTGGAAGGTAGGCGCGGTCACGCGCGACAATCGACACGGCAATGCCATCGCCGGCCGCCGCCGCTGCCGGCAGGGTGATCGAGACGGGCTCGGGGGCCGGCTGCGCCAGCCAGCGCAGCGCCTGGCGCCAGAAGCGATCGAAGGACTGGTCCTGCGCCGGCAGGTTCATCTTCCAGCGCCACGATGCTTCGCCCGTGAAGATCATCGAGCGCCCGTCGCCGAAGCGCTGCACGGCCACCAGCGCACGCGCCACGCCACCGGGGCCGCCGGTGACGGCGAGCACGTCGGCCCCGGGCTTGGGCCCGCCGAGCGCGCTCATCGAGGCGAGCGACGGAATCGCGGCCCACCGCCTGGCGCTGTCGCCGGGAGTGGCGGCGAGTTGCATGATCGGGTGCGACATCCCGGCCGGCGTCAGGGCCACGCGATCACGTCCCGGCTCCAAGGTCGCCGGCAGCACGCCGCCGTTCCTGTCGCCCAGCTCGAGCGGCAGCACATCTTCGAGCGGCGTGCCGCGGAGTCCCTGCCGCTGAAACTCGCGCGCGCCGAGGACGAGCAGTCCGCCGCCGCGTTCGTTGACGAACGCGCGGGTCATCGCCAATTGGGCGGCGGTGAGGAGATCCGGCTCGAGGTTGGCCAGCACGACGACGTCGTACGAGAACAGGAGCTCGCGGGTGGCGGGATACCCGCCGATCAGAGCCGCGGCGCGGGACGGCGCGGCCTGGACGTAGTAGGTCTGCGCGCCGGCGTCGTCGCGCCCTTTGCGCACCACGGTATCGATTTCGAGGGCGCGGTCCGTGCCCCACGTGCGCCGCAGGAACGCGTGCTCGAACCCCGGGGCCCCTTGCACGAACAGCACTCGGCGCGGCCGGCCCGCGGAGGGCACGAGGACACTGCGGGCATTGTTCTCGGCGACGAGCTCATCGCCTGACGCCGGCATCTCGATCGTGTAAATGGTGGCGGAGTCGCGGTTGGGTGAGACGTGGAACGTCTCGCTGATCGGCGCGCCGTCGGCCGCCGGCGTGACGTGACGCAGATCGACGGCTCGGCCGTTCTCGAGCAGGCGCAATTCGATCGGCGCGGTGCCGTAACCGTAGGCCACCGCTTCGGCGGTGAGGTCGACCGTGGCGTCGCTCATCACCGAGTCGGCTGCCGTGACGCTGACGACTTCACAATCATGCGCCGGCCTGCGGGCGCCGACCCCGATCGCGAACAGCGGCGGACCGGACGCCGCGGCCGCGGCGGCATCGCCGGTCCCGTTGTCGCCGCCGTCGCTGACGAGCACGACCCCGGCGACGGCACGGCCGCGGTAGCGGTCCTTGATCGCGCGCAGCGCGTCGGCGAGGTCCGTCCGGCGATCGGTCGCCGAGAGGTCGGCGACCGTCGATGCGGCGACGCGTTCGCCGAAGCGGAGCAGGTCAGCGTGGAAGCGGCCGTCGAGCGCCGGCAGCAGCTCGCGCTCGACGATGGCGCGCGCGCAATCGATGCGGCGCGCGCCGCCGGCGTCGGCGAGCCCCATGCTGCGCGACGTGTCGACGAGAATCGGCACCACGCTGTCGCGCGCGGCGAGGGGGGCCGGCCGGCCAACGGGCCGCATCAGGCACAACACGACCCAGGTCAGCGTCGTGAAGCGCAGCGCCGATAGGGTCAGGCGCCGCGCCGACGCGATGGGGACGCGCCGGTAGGCCAGCCAGGCGACCACCGCCGCGGCGGCGACGAGGGCGGCGAGCATCCACAGCGACAGTGGATTGGCGAAGGTCATCGTCCGGGTCCCTGTTTAACGGCGATGGCCTCGAAGTATCGCGAGACCTGGCGGTGGTAGGCGTCGGGGACGCGTTCGCTGCCGCCGGCGCGCAGCCGATCGCGCGTCAGCGCCGTCGACAGGCGCGCCGCTGTGGACGACTCAGCACGCTCGAGCGCCCGGGTCATCCCGGCGGCCAGCGATTGCCAGACGGCATAGTCCTGCTTGAACGCCTCGGTGCCTGGCGCCGAGTGGCTCCACTCGTGTTCCTCCGGCGTCGCCATGCGGCCGCCGGCCTGCGCATCTCCGCGCGGCAGGCGGTTGACCAGATCGCGCGTGTGCTGCAGTTCCTGATCGAGCTGGCGCTGCAGGTCGGCGGTGCCGCTGCCTTGTTGACTGCCGGGGCGGCCCTGCTGCAGATCGCGCATCTGCCGTTCGAGGCGGGCGACGCGTTCGCGGGCGTCGCGCAGGGCGTCGAGATCACCGCCCAGTTGCGCGGCCGCGGCCTGCTGGTCGCCCCTGGCGCCGCCGGCGTCGGTCGCGCCGATCGTGCGCGCGACGCGATCGAGTGCGTCGGCCGTCTGCTGCTCCGCCTGCGTCGTCGGCCCCTGCGCCTTACCATCACGCAGCTGCCGCGCGCTGTCGCGCATGCGCGCGGCGAGCTGTTGCGCGGCCAAGGCGCGTGCGGCCTCGACGGCCGAGGGCAGCGCTTCGGCCGACCTTTGCAGCGTGTCGAGGCGATCGGCCAGCTGATCCTTGTCACCGGCGAGCCGGCGCCGTGCGTCGGCGGTGCCGCCCCCTTCCCGATCGAGTTGTCCGGCCTCGCCGGCAATGCGGCGCTGCTCCTGGGCGATCTGCTGCGACTCGAGCTGCAGATCGCCGAGCGCGCGCTTCTGGGCGTCGGGAGTCCCGCGCTGCATCTGTGATTCGGCGCGCCGCAGCGCGGCGGCGGCCTGTTGGCCCTTGTCCGCGGCGCCGGCAGCGTCGGCGTTCTGGGCGTCAGCGGCGGCCTGGCGCATCTGCTGCACAGCCGACTGCATCTCCTGCTGTGCCTCTTGCGCACCGGCCGCACCCGGCGCCCCACGCATTTTCGGATCTGTCGCCGCCGCCTCGAGCTGGCGCCGCAATTCCTCCTGTTCGCGTGTCAATTTTTCCAGCTGGCGCTTCGCTTCCTCGAGCGGCAGAGTGCGCTTGGCCAGATCCTGCTGCTGTCGGGTGAGCTCCTCCTGGCGGCGCGCCAGGTCGCGGATCCGGTCGAGGGCACTGCTGCCGCTCGGCGGCGGCGGCGTCTCGGCCGTGGCCTTGTCTTCGTAGTTGCTCTTCTGCTGGCGCTTCAGCTCGCGATCGAAGAGGCTCGACAGGTCGACCTGGTTACGGTTGCCGAAGGGATTGCCGGCGGACGACTGGTTCTGCTGCGCGACCTGCTTCTGCCGGTTCTCCGCCGCTGCCTGCAGGAGCGCGTTGAGCGCGGCCATCTCGTGCGGGAGGGCGCCCGCGGTCTTCTGCCCTTGCAGCTCCAGCGCCGCGCGGTTCATCGCCTCGGCCGCTCTGAGGACCGGATCGGGCGGCGGGCTGGGCTGGCGCGGGGATGCCTGCCGCGCGGCGGGCGGCTGCCCGCCCGACCGCTGGCGCTGCCGCTCGGGTACTGGCGGCACGCTCGGCGCGTCCCTTCAACTCGACCTGCGCGTCGGCGACACCCTTGATATCGCTCGCCGATCGTCCCGCAGCCGTGCGGCGCTCGAGGTTCCAGGTCGCGCTGATGATGTCCTTCTGCGCCGAGATGAGCGCTTCGATCTGGCTGCCGGTCGCTGCCTGCATCGCCGACTGGCTGACCGCCAGCGTGTATTCCTCGTTGAACGGCCGCACTTCGAGGAAGAAGATTTCGCTCCGCGTCATCGTCGAGACCTTGGCACGCGGCACGTCCCAGGCGCGCGCGTAATAGGCGATGACGTCGCCGGGCTTGACCTTGAGATCCTCGACCGCGATCATGCGCGCGCCGACACGCGCCAGCTCGGTCCCCGACAGCGACGTAAACGGGACCACCGTTTCCGGGCCGCCGGCCACGGAGTAGACCAGGTCCATTTTCTGGATCCCGAAGTCGTCATCGGCGCGCGCCTCGATCGGAACTTCCTGCAGCGGCGTGATCCCCTCGTCGCTGCCGGGACGCAGGATGTGGACGTCGGGCGGACGGTCGTCCATCACCCGGACGAAATACTCGACGCTCTCCGAGGTGAGGCCGTCTGGATCAACCAGCCCGACGCGGTAGGCGCCCTCCTCGACGACGGTCATCGACGCGACGAGCGTGCGGTCTCCGGCTGGTGTCAGCGGCGCGGCGGCGCGCGCCTGAGAAAACGCGAGCGCCCCGTCGCGAACAGGTGTGTCGGTGTGGACCACGACGCGGACGCGGGTGCCGGCAGGGGCATAGACGTCCCCGCCGTCCTTTTCCAGGCGTGGGGGTAGTCCCGTGAAAGAGGGAAAGTCGTACTGCAGATCGATGCGCTCAACCCGTGCGGGACGCAGTGCCGTGACCGCGTAGGCGGGCGACACGGCGGGACCGGCCGACACCATGTAGTGGAACGAGCGCTCGACGCGCGGCACGTGAAATTCGTAGCCGGCGGCGCCGACCTGCATCGGCAGGGTGACCGTCTGGCCGCTGGCGTCGAGCGTAATCTGGGCCCCGATATGCGCGAAACGGCCGGTGCGGCCGCGCACGTTGGCAACGATCGTCGCCGGCTTGCCCGCGGCGACGCGCAGATTTCCCGGCGACACGGTCACGCTCAACGCGCCTGGCACCAGGCGAACGTAGGCCAGCTCGGCGACACGCGCCAGGTAGGGCCCGGCAAGAAAGACGGCGAGTGCCGCAGCGATGGTCGCGCCGGCGGCGCGCCCGGCCGCGAGCCGCGCCTCGCGGCGGTCGACGACACGGTCGAGATCGAGCGCGGCGACGCGGCGGGCTGCCTCCCCCACGACCAGCGGCGCGAAGCCGCGACTGTCCTGTGGACGCGCGGCAATATCGACCGCCGTCACGAGCGCGTCGCCGCACTCCGGATAGCGCTCCTCGACAAAGCGGGCAACGCGCCGATCGTCCGGACGCCGGCGCAGCGGGCGCGCCGCGGCGGCCGCGGCCGCCGCGATCGCGACGACGGCGACGACAGCCAGTTGGAGGGCCGACGTCTCCGATAGCCTCCCCGTGCCATCGACGGCCGCCGCCAGCACGACGACAACCGCCACGGCCAAAAGGACGCGGCTGGCTGCTTTGAGGACCGCGACGCGCCGCCAGCGACGGCGCACGCGCGCGAGCGCCGCGGCAAGGTCCATGAGGGGCGCCGGCGATGGTTGCGTCATCGCGATCCCACAAAGGCTTCAGCGACCAACGCCGCGAGCATCAACATCAGGCCGTAACGCCAGTAATTCTGCTGGCGCTCGGTATCGGCGGCGAGGCGCGCCAGGCGGGGCCGCGCCGGCGAGGTGGTGGGCGTCACCATGGCGCGGAACTCATCAGGGCTGACCCGCTCGATGCGGCTCTCGCGCGGATCGACGTTGACCGCGACCGTCCGGCCATTCCACTCGGCGAGGCCGGGTTGCGGCGCGAGGCCTGGGGGTACGTCCGCGACCACGTAGGCGGAGGCGGCCGGCGGGCGCGCGGCCAGATAGCGCGCGGTCTCCTGCGCGAATGGCACGAAGGAGGCGTGCAGCGGGAAATTGTTCCAGCGGCGATCGACGTCGGACGTGAACAGGAGCAGTCGCCCGGGCCCTCCGGTGCGCTCGACGAGCGCCGCGTCACCGTTGGTGAACCGTGCCACGACCCGCCAGTGTTCCCGTGTATCGATCCGCCACGCGTGGTCAAAGGCGATCTGCCCGAAGTTGGCGGCCACGGCGGCGAAGGGCCGCAGCACCGGATGGCGGAGATCAGTGGCGGCCAGCACGCCCGCGTGTTCGACGTCTTCCGGGTCGACCGGCGGTGTCCAGTCGAACAGCACCGAGAGGACGGCCGCGTCGGCGTCGGGCGCTGCGGCGACGAAGACCCCGCCGCCGGCGGCGAGGAAGCGGCGCAGACTCTCGCCGGCGCGCCGGTCGAGCCCGTGTGTCGATAACACCGCGATGGCGCTGTCGTCGCGCAGATCGTCGGCCTTCATGGCCGAGAACGCCGGGCCTGTCACCGTCCGCACTTCGAAGTCGGGTCCTTCGTCCGCTGCCGCGAGCAAAGCGCGCGAAAAGTAGAAGCCGCTCTTCGACCCGGCTGCGCCAGAGACGATAAGCACGCGCGGCAGCGAGCGCGCGTCGGCGACGGCGAAGCCTTCGTTGTCGGCGCGATAGCCGTCCACCGCGTCGTTGGCGAGGACGACTTTGGCGCGGCGCACGTCTGCGCCGGCATCGAAGGGGACGTCGACGGCGTCGTTGGCGGGGATGGTGACGCGGCGGGCCGGCAGGGCGCGGTCTCCGGCGGTGACCAGCACGTCGGAATCGAGCGGCCGCGCGCCGTCGTTGCGCAGCGTCACTGTAACCTGGCGCCGATCGATCCTGGTGTTGGCGACCGAGAGGTTCCCGTTCGAGCCGCCGGCGTCACGCACGAGGAGATCGATTCCCTCGGGCAGCGTGGCGCCGGCCTGGTCGAAACCGCCGCGTTGGAGATCCGAGATGACCACGACGCGGCCGCCGTCCTCGTCGAGCAACAGTTCGGCGGCCTTGTCGAGCGCCGTGGCGTAGCGGGTGCCACCGTAGGCCGGCTCGAGTGAGGCGATCGCGGCGCGAGCGTCACTGGCGGCGCCGGACGCCGACACCACCTCAGCACGGTCGTCGAAAGCCACCACCGCAATGCGATCGCCGCGCGCGGCGTCGATGGCCTGGCCGGCCAGCTCTCGCGCCCGCGCGATGCGGCCGGCCGCCGCCATGCTGAACGAGCGATCAATCGCGATCACCGTCTGCCTCGCCGTAGCGGCAGCGCCCGGGCGATAGGGACGGGCGAAGGACGCTGCCAGCAGCAGGAGGGCGATCACGCGCGCGGCGAGCAGCAGCAGATCGCGCAGGCGGTAGCGACGCGAGCGCTCGACCGGGGTCGGTCGCAACAGATGCACCGCGGTGAACGGCACCGGCGGCGCCACGTCGCGCCGCAACAGGTGCAGCACGATTGGAATCGCGACGAGCGCGGCGCCGGCAAGATACAGAGGCGCAAGAAACGACATCGGTTATTTCCGGCGCGCGCGCGCATCGAGATAGGCGAGCAGCGCAAAGTCGAGCGGCTGCGACGTGTCGAGACTGAGAAAATCAATACCCTGGCTGCGCAGCTCCTTTTCGTAGCGCGTGCGCAGCTGTTGCAGCGCGTCGAGGTAGTCCTGGCGCACGTGCGCCGGATCGGCGGTGACGACGTCCGCGCTCTCGACGTCGGTGAAGCGCGCCGGGCCACGGAACGGAAACAGAATCTCGTAGGGATCGAGCACCTGGAACACGATGACGTCGGTGCCGCGGAAACGCAGGTGCCGCAAGCCGCTGACGACCCGCTCCGGCTCGTCGAACAGATCAGAAATGAGCACGACAAGGCTGCGCTTGGTCAACGCGTCGGCGAGCTGGTGCAGCGGGCGGCCAACATCCGATTTGGCGCCAGGAGCGATCCGATCGAGCGCGTGCAGGATGGCGTTCAGATGCCCGGGACGCGCCGAGGCGGGCACGCGGGGCCCGATGGTCTCGTCGAACTGGATGAGGCCCGTAGCGTCACGCTGCCGGCTCATGAGATAGGCCAGCGACGCCGCCAGCACGCTGCCGTACTCCAGCTTGCTCATCGCCGCGCCGCCGCGGTATCCCATCGACGCACTGACGTCGAGCAGCAGGTGGCAGTCGAGGTTGGTCTCCTCCTCGAAGCGCTTGACGTAGTGCCGATCCGATCGCGCGTAGACCTTCCAGTCGAGTGTGGCGAGATCATCACCGGGCATGTACTGGCGGTACTCGGCGAACTCGACGCTGAAGCCCTTGTAGGGGCTGCGGTGCAGGCCCGAGAGGAAGCCTTCGACGACGGTGCGCGCCTTCAGCTCCATCGACCCGAGCCGCGCGATCACCGCCGGATCGAGAAAGCGGACGTCGCGCGACGGGGGGGACGAGGGCATCGCGGTTACATGCCGCTCTGCGGCGCGGGGACGGCCTCGATCAGGCGATCGACGAGGATGTCGGAGGTGATCTTCTCCGACTCGGCGTAGAAATTCGGGATGATGCGGTGGCGCAGGATTGGCCTGGCCAGCGCGCGGATGTCGGCGATGGACACGTGGTAGCGGCCCTCCATCAGGGCGCGCGCCTTCGAGGCGAGAATCAGCGACTGCGAGGCGCGCAAGCCGGCGCCCCACTTGACCCAGTCCTTGATGAATCGCAAGTCCTGCTGGCGTCCCGGCCGCGACGAATCGACCAGGCGCACGGCGTAGCGCGCCACTTCTTCGGCGACGATCACCTGGCGCACCAGGTGCTGGTAGTCGAGGATGTCGGGGCCGCCCAGGACCCGCGCCGGCACCGGCGCGTCGATGCCTGTGGTCTGCGTCACCACGCGGACCTCGTCGTCTTCCGCCAGGTAGGACACGACGACGTTGAACATGAAGCGATCGAGCTGCGCCTCGGGGAGCGGATAGGTCCCTTCCAGCTCGATCGGGTTCTGTGTGGCAAGGACGAAGAAGGGGCGTTCGAGCGGATAGGTCCGCCCGGCAGCGGTGACGTGGTATTCCTGCATTGCCTCGAGCAGCGCCGCCTGGGTCTTGGGGGGCGTCCGGTTGATCTCGTCGGCGAGGAGGATCTGCGCGAAGATCGGCCCCTTGACGAAGCGCAGGCTGCGGTGGCCGGCGTCTTCGTCGAGCACCTCGGTGCCGGTGATGTCGGCGGGCATCAAGTCCGGCGTGAACTGGATTCGCTTGAACGACAGGTCGAGGATTTCGGCGAGCGTGCGGATGAGCAGCGTCTTGGCGAGGCCGGGTACGCCGGTGATCAGGCAGTGGCCGCCGGTGAAGAGCGCCATCAGCACCTGTTCGATCACCTCGTCCTGGCCGATGATGACCTTGCGGAGCTCGGCGAGCATGCGACGACGGCCGTCGGCGACGCGTTCGGCGACGGCGGCCAGGCTGCCGGGAGCGGCGGAAGAAGTCGTCTGCATCAGTGAGTCAGGGCGTAGATGATTTCGTTGATTTCCATCCGGTAGGCCTGCGCCGTGTACTTGACGTAGCCGGGATACTCGGAGGCGTTCGACCACTCCCAGCCGTCACCCATGTCGACGTTCCAGTTGATGAGCACCATGGCGCGGCCGTTGTCGTCTTCGATCGCGCGCAGGTGCGCGACGTAGCCCCCCTTCTCCCACGTCCGTCCCATCAGGAACGAGCCCAGCCCGGGCGTCTGCGGGAACGAGTCGAAGTGGTAGAAACAGTTGAAGATCGGATGGTCCGTCGGCAGGTCGATGATCTTGCGGTCGGGAAATACCCGCTTCAGTTCCTTTTCGACGTTGTTCCACTCGATGGGGCCGTGAAAGTCGTCGAAGGTCAGCGTGCCGCCGCGGAGCAGGAATTCGCGCAGGATCGGCACTTCCGCGTCCTTCAGGCGCAGGTTGCCTCCTTCAACGATGTAGATCCACGGGTGGTTGAAGAGCTCGGGATCCTCGATCCGAATCTCGATCGGATCGTTGACCTGGATGGCGGTGGCGGTGCGCACGCGGCGCGACAGGTTCCAGTCGGCGGCCGGCGCGTCGATATACCAGGGCTCGTCGTAGGGGCTGAGGCCGGGGCGAGGTGGAAACGTCCAGGCTGTGTAGTGCACGCGAACGAACCCCCATTGCAGGCCGGCGAAACGGAGATCGGGAGCGGCGGGCACGGGGGGCGCCTGGGCCAGCACCGGCACGGCGATCCAGCGCTCAAACACGGAGGGCGCAGCGAGGCACAACGCCGCTCCCACCAAGGCAAGGCCGATCGCGCCAAACGGGCGGCTCCGCATCTCAGTGGCTCGAGTGGCCCCCTACGGCGTTGAGGAGCAATTCCTGTGCGCGTTCGAAGCTCGGAGCGATTTCGAGGGCGGCGAGCGCCTCTTTCTTGGCGTTGGCCCGATCGCCGGCGAGGAGGTAGCTCTCGCCGAGATCGCAGTGCGCGGCCGCCTTGTCCGGGGTACCGGTGAGCAGCGCGGCACGGAACTCGCGCGTGGCGACGGGGACGTCACGCGTCTTGAGTGCCATCCGTCCCCAATTGGTGTGCGCGGTGGCGTCGAAGGGGTCGAGCGAGACGATGCGCGTGACCGCCAGTGTCTTGAGCCGCTCGTCGCCGGCGGCCTCAGCCAGCGTCCACAGCTTGCGCGCGGCGTCGACGTTGGTGTGGTCCGACGCGATCAATGCCTCATATTCCTTGAGCGCGCGAGGGCGGTCGTTGAGCTTCTCGGCCAGCGCCGCCATGATCGCGTGGGGGCTCTCGTCGCCGATGGCGTTGGGCACCAGGACCGAGGCGCGCTGCAGCGGCGCGAACGCCGAGGGATCGCCGGCCTTGGCCAGCGCCTCGCCGAGCGCCAGCTGGGCGATGTAGCTTTCCGGGCGGGCCGCCGCCGCCGCCTTGAGTGCGTCGAGCGAGCCGTCGACGGGGGTGTCGACATCGTGCAGCGCGCGCCGCATGGTGCCGAACCGATCGTCGAGATACTTGGTAAACGTGACTTGCAACCCGTCGAAATCGGCGTTGATCGCGCGCTGGAGGGCCGCGTCGCTATCGACGCCGTCGCCGAAGGCGCGGACGAGCGTGTTCAGCGCCTGCTGCCCACGCGTCGAGACGATGTGATCGACCAGCAGCGACGCTTCGTAATAGGCGAGAGAGATCGTATCGGGGCGGGTGAAGCC
This sequence comes from uncultured Acidobacteriota bacterium, assembly GCA_963836665.1. GTDB lineage: Bacteria > Acidobacteriota > Vicinamibacteria > Vicinamibacterales > 2-12-FULL-66-21 > JAICSD01. The sequence continues at coordinate 1,412,994 of CAWIKL010000001.1, forward strand.
GGCGTTCAACTCGCGCAGCTTGAGCACCTTGCCCTTGTCCATCGCGCGCGCGAAGGTGACCTCCATGTCGCGCCCCCACTCGGGGCGCTGCCGCCCTTCCTCGTAGACCGAAATCCCCTCGGTCAGCCAGCGCGGAATGCGCTGCTTCGACATCTGGATCGTGATCACGTGGGCCAGCTCGTGCCAGAGCGTCGCTTCCCAGCTGAACTCCCCGGGGCGCGAGCGCGCCCGCGGCGAATCCATCGTCACGACGTGCCCGAAGCAGGCACCGAGGGCGCCGATCATGCCGGGCAGGCCGAGGTTGCGCACGGCGAAGTCGTCGTGGTCGGGGAAGATCTCGACGTAGAGCGGCCCGGTCGGCGTAAAACCGTAGCGGGCCGACAGCGTCTTGATGGCGTCTTTGGCCAGGGGCACGGCGTATTCCTTCAGGACGGGCGCCTCGTCGCGGTCCATCTTGAAGGTGAAATCGCCATCGCGCTCGACGGTGAACTTGTCGAGCCTGTCGAGCATCTTCAGCAGGTTGAAGGTGACGACGTCGTAGGGGTCGGCGCGAAACGACTTTTCGAGCGTCTGGCGCGCGGCCGTTTCGTCGCCGGTGCGCAGCAGGTGCATGCCAAGGTCGGACGCGGCGTGGGCGTCCGACGGATCGAGTGCGACCGCCTTCTGCGTGAGCGCCACCGCCTCCTCGAAGCGATAGTGGCTCGCGGTCAGCTCGCCGGCAATGCGGTAGCCCTCGCCGTAGACCGGATTGGTCTCGAGCGCAGCGGCGATTTCGCGTTCGAACGTCGGCTTGTCGTCCTTGACGTAGGCGATCGCGGCGCGCAGGGCGTGCGCCTGCGGGTGTGCGGGGTTGACGGCGAGGACCTTGTCGATCTCGGCCTTGGCTTCGGTGTCGCGGTCGGCGTCGAGGTGCAGGCTCGCCAGCAGCAGGTGCGCGTCGGCCAGTTCCGGGTCGATGGCGATCGCCTTGTCGGCCTCGGCCGCCGCCTTTGCCGAGTCGTCGTCTTCGAGCACGCGTGCCAGGCCGGCGTGCCCCGGCGCCCAGGCGGGATCGGCGGCAAGCACGGCCTGGAAGGACTTCAGCGCTTCGCCGACCTGGTGCTTGTCGAGAAACAGCTCGCCCCACTCCGACTGGACGACGACCGGATCGCCGCCGGCGCGCTCGGCCTCGCGAAACAGGCTGTTGGCGTCGCGCTCCCGGTTCAAGGCACGGGCTGCCCGTCCGGCGCGGACGAGGCCGGCGGGATCCGACGCGGCACTCGACTGGCGGAGCACGGCGTTCAGGATGGGCGACGCATCGGCGTTGCGGCCGGTCATCTGATAGATGAGCGCCAGCTCGAGCGCGGCGTCGCCGCCCGGGTCGCGCGCGATCAGCGGTGCGAGCAGCGCCTGTGCGTCCTTGTAGTGCCCGCGGTGGACGGCGAGCTCAGCCAGCACGACGGCGGCCGCCGGATCGTTCGCGCCGCGTGCCGTCGCCATCCGTTCGGCGTCGGCGCGTTTGCCGTGCGCCAGTGCGACTGCGGCTGCGCGGGCGAAATCTGTCTGCGTGGACGTCCCCTGAGCGCCGCGTACGGCCGAGCCGGTGGCAGCGAAGCAGACCCCCAGCGCGACGATGACAAAGAGGCGTGCGGGAGGTGACAGACGTTGCATGAACCCGGCTCGATTATAGTGCCGGCGCAACCGGCATCGGGGCTGCCAGGACTGCTAAGCAGGCAGCATGCCGATTAGACTCTGTGTCACCCTCGGCAGTCTGCAGTTTTCGAGCGGGGAGATTTCGCGACAGCGGCGGCCATGCGATTTCAGAATAACGGCCGCCATGTAAAGAAGATGGCAGCCGCCAGCCCCTGACCGATGGCGAACGCGGTGATGAGTGCCAGCGTCACGCGCGGCGAGGCGATCGCGGCCAGCGCGATGAACGCGGGAAAGAGTGTCGCCGACAGCCGGCCGAGCGACAGTACTCCGCCGGCGAGCATCGGCGGGATCACATTGATCAAGACGAACAGGGCGAGCGCCGGCCCCGCTTTACGGAGGACTGGCCAGACCATGATCAACGCGAAGATCAATCCGAGGCTGTTGAGCGTGTCGAAGGGCACACCTTCGACCACATGGACCAGCCCTTCGTCGGTGATCCAGCCGTAGGCGCGCTGCACCGGCGCGAGCCCCTCGTAGGTCCGTCCCCAGGCGGCTTCGTGCATCCGCGCCCAGCCGAAGAAGCTGCCGGTCAGGCTATGAACGTAGACGCTGAAGCCGAGCATGCCGACGCCCGGCATGGCGGCTGCGACGAGCGACGACGCCACGCGGAGCGGGGGAATCGCGGACACTGCGGCGCGTTCACGCCACAGGCGCTCGGCGACCAATGCGGCAAGGACCAGGCTCAGAAAACAGCCATTGGGACGGGTCAACCCGACGAGCAGCCCCCACGCGCCTGCCTTGACCCATTCGTCACGGCGGAAGTGATACACCGCGGCGACGGCTCCGAGCAGAAACAGCGACTCGGTGTAGGGGGCGCTGTAGAAGACCGAAAACGGATAGGCGGCGAGCAGCGCCACCGCGTCGGTGGCGCGTGACTCGCCGATGATGTCGCGGGCAAGCCGCCAGAGATATGCCGACGCCCACGCGAAGGCAAAGATCGACAGGAAGAGGCCGCCCCAGAGCAAGCGCAGCACGCGCTTTTCCTTCGGCATGCCTGGGCCGAAGGCGCCAATGGGATAGCCGACCGCGCGCATCAGGAAGGGAAAGGCCGGGAAGAACGCGATGTTCTGCTGGCGCTTGAAATTGCCGCCAAAGGAATAGCCATCGACCGCGATGCCGCCGTACCAGCCGGCGTCAAAGCGCGCGGGAAGATTCGAGAGTTTGTCGGCCGACAGCTCGAACCCGGTGGTGACCGCGTTGACGCCAATCGTGGCCACCGCCATGTAACCGATGAGCAGGGCGCAGACGCGGCTCGAGAACCCCAGTGCCGCGGCGCTTCCGGCCGGACGCTCGCCGGCGCCGCGCAGCCAGCCGGCCAGGCGCGCGGGTAGAGGCGAGGGGGGATAGGCGACGTGACGGACTGCCAACAGTGCGACCGCGAAGAACAACAGGCGTCCCGTCGAGTGGACGCGCACCGGGTTGAGCGAAAAATAAATGGCGAAGCCGCCGAACAGGAACACGAACACGGTCAGGATGAGCGCGAGGACGGCGGCCGCGTCGAGCGCGCGGACCCACAGCGGCAGTTTCACGGCGGAGATTCTATCGCTCCGTGAGGGCGGTTTCCTCGATCGCGATGCGGCGCCACATCAGCGCCCCGAAACCGGCGACCGCGAGCGGTCCGCTGACGAGCGCACGCATGGCGATCGCGGTCCCGGCGAGCTCGGCGGCCACGGCGACGTAGTTCGGGTGCGCGATCCAGCGATAGGGACCCGCGGCCGTCCGCGCCGACTGCGGTGGGACGAGTACCCGGAACGTCCAGCGCTCCCCCAGTGACGCAATCGCCCAGTATTTCATTGCCTTGGCCGCGGCAAACAGGGCCACGCCAGCCGCGAACCATGCGTCGCCGCCGGCGCCACGCGCGCTGCCTTCGGCGAGCATGGCGACAAACGCCCCCGGATAGGCCAGCGCCATCAGCCGGTAGACATCGCCGGAGGGCTCGACGGCTCCGCGGCGGCGCAGCCGCCGCTCATGGCGTGCCGACAGCCAGGCCTCACCGAGCATGGCCATGACGATGACGGCCGCGAGCGCCGCGGTGTCGATCCTCACGACGGCACGTCCCCGGCAAAGCGGATGGCCCGGCGCAGCATCGCTGGCGCCGCGGCGGCAACGAGGCCGGCGGCCTCGACGGCGGCGCCGAGGGCAACGACACGCCGCAGCGCGCGATTGAATCGCCACTTGGCGGCAAACTCGTGACGGCGCGCCACCCGCAGCGTCTCATGGGGCCGCGCCAGCCGTCCGGCGAGGGCGCCGAGGAGCGCGTCGGCCGCCAGTTCGCCGCCGCGGATCGCGAAGCGCAGGCCGTCGCCGGTCATGGGATCGATGAAACCGGCGGCGTCGCCGGCGAGGAGGAGGCCGTCCATGCCGGCATCGTGCGCGTCGACCGCGAGCGGTCCGAGCACGACGGGACGGTCGACCATCGAGGCACCGCCAAACCGGTCGGCCAACACCGATTCGCGCGCGACGGCCTCGCGCAGGAGGGCGGTGGGATCGGCGATGCGGACCGAACCCGGAACCACGAGGCAGACGTTGGCCAGGCCGCCGGGCAACGGCGCGACGCCAAGGTATCGTCCGCGGCGGATGTGCATTTCGCCGCAGGGTTGGAGCCCACTGACACCGTCGAAGTAGGCGCCGATGGCCCACCGGCGCGGCCGCTCCGGCTGTCGCGTCAACCCGAGCGGCATCGCCAGCGCCGAGCGGCGGCCGTCAGCGGCGATGACAAATGGCGCGGGAACGCGGACGTCCCGTCCGTCGCGGCCGGCGATGACCACGCCGCGCACGCGCCTCGACGCGGCGTCGACGAGGGGGCCACGCACGAGCACCCCCTCCTCGAAACGTGCCCCTGCGCCGACGGCGTCGCCGACGAGCGCCGAATCGAGGTCGCGACGGGGGATCGACAGGGCGTGCACGCCGGGTCCGTAGTGGCAGGAAACGCGGACGCGGCGCTCCCCTGTCACGACCATGCCGTCGAGCGGCAGCGCGCGTGATTCGAAGCCGCCCGTCATGCGCAAGCGATGGAGGAGCGCGAGCGCGCCGGGATTAATCGTGTCGCCGCACAGCTTGGCACGCGGAAAGCGGGCGCGATCGAGGAGGAGCACGCGCGCGCCGCCGCGGGCCAGGATCGTGGCGGCAACCGCGCCGGCCGGACCTGCTCCCGCGACAATGGCATCGAACACGATCAGACGGCGCCGATCACAATCGCCGAATTCTTCGAGCCAAAGCCCAGGCAATTGCACAGCGCGGCAGCCGGCGACGCCGGGCGACCGGCGTTCGGGATGTAGTCGAGGTCACAGTCGGGGTCGGCCTCGTGCTGGTTGATGGTCGGGGGCAAGTAGGCGCGCGACAGCGCCAACGCCGCAGTGACGATGCCGGCGGCGCCGCTGGCGCCCTGGGGGTGACCGATCATCGACTTGGTCGACGATCCCGGCACGGCATCGGCGCGCGCGCCGAACAGGCGCCGCACGCAGCGCGATTCGACGGCGTCGTTGAGCTGCGTCGAGGTCCCGTGATAATTGACGTAGCCGATCTCGCCGAGCGGGTGCCCCGATCGCTCGACGGCCAGGGTCATGGCGCGGACGATCTGCTCGCCGTCGGGATCCATCTGCACGCGGTGGTAGGCATCGCACGTCGATCCGTAGCCGTCGACGGTGGCGTAGACCCGCGCGCCGCGTGCGCGCGCACGATCCTCGCGCTCGAGGACCAGCATCCACGCGCCCTCGCCAAGGACGAAACCGTCGCGACCGCGATCGAAGGGACGCGAGGCCTCGGCTGGGGCGTCGTTGTAGCGTGTGGCGACGGCGCGCATCTTCGAGAAACCGAAGATCATGCCCGGAGTCACGCACGCGTCGGCGCCCCCGGTCAACAGCACTTCAGCGTCGCCGCTGCGGATGAGCGAGGCGGCATAACCGATGGCGTCGGTGGAGGACGTGCACCCGGTCGACAGCACGTGGCTGATGCCGTGCAGTTCGAGCGCGATCGAGATCTCGCTGGAGATCATGCCGACAATCGACACCGGGATGGCGTAGGGCGTGACGCGCTTCCACCCGTCGTTGAAGAACTCGAAGTACTGACGCTCGGCGACGTCGATGCCGCCGGCGCCGCTGCCGACGATGACGCCGGCCCCCGGCTGGTTGAGCGTCAGGCCAGCGTCGCTCCACGCTTCGCGCGCGGCGATGACGGCGATGAGCGAGGCGCGAGAATACCGCCGCGGATCGGGGCGGCCGTTGCCGTTGCCGGCCGGCCCAGCGTCGACGGCTACCGCATCATCGATCGACAGCGACGCCGGGACCGGCGCCGCGACCATGCAACCGAACGCCGACGCGTCGAAGTCGGTGATCGCGCGCGTCGCGCTGCAGCCAGCGCTGATGTGCGTCCAGAAGCGCTCGCGGCCGACGCCGAACGGCGAGACGACGCCGATACCAGTGATGGCAACGCGCGGACGCACCATGCGAGGGAATTGTATGTCACGGCCACGGGCAGTTCGAGGAACGGTTCTCGAAAGCGTGGCGACGAGACAAGTAAACGAGAGAGAATTGCTGAAGCGATGAGGTTACGGTGGCGGCCGGCTCTGCTGCTCGTGTTTCCGTGCGCGCTGGCGATGACATCGACGGCCGCGCCGCCGCATGCGCCGGGCGCTGCCGCCGTCGACGCCGTGTCAGCGGCGGCGCTGCGCGACTACGTCGAGACGTTGGCGAGCCCGGAGTTCCGCGGCCGCGGCGTGGGCGACGCCGGCAACGGCAAGGCCGAGACGTTCATCTGCGCCACGCTGACGGCGTCCGGCGTCACGCCCGCGGCGGCGGACCGCTCCTGCTACCAGCCGGTTGACGTCTACCGCCCGTCGCTCAGCGCGCAGGCGCACCTGACGATAGCGGCAGACAGCGGCACGCGGGTCATCGATCTGGCCGCCGGCGCCGACTTCTATCCGCTGGCCGAGACTGGCGACCTCTCGGTGACGGCCGCGGCGGCGCTCGCTGCCGGCGACGTGCGCGACGCCATTGCCATCGTCGAGACCGACGGCGACCCGGCCGCGCCGGCTACCGCCGCGCTTGGCCGTGGCGCGCGTGGCGTACTGGTCGTCGCGTCGTACCTGGCGAACCTGCACGACGTCTGGCCGGAACGGCCGTCGATTCGTGCCGCGACCTATCGGCTGGTCTCGGCACTGCGCGGGCAGCCGGCGCCGCTCGCCACCGTCTCGCGCACCGCGGCCGAGCCGCTCCTGTCCGCGTTGGGGTCGGGCCGACGCGTGACCGTGACGCTCGTGCCCGGCCTCGTGGTCGAGCCGCTGCGGATCCACAACGTCCTTGGCATCGTCGAAGGAAGAGACGGCAGGCATCGCGACGAAGTGGTCGTGGTCGGCGCGCACCTGGACCACGACGGGATCGACGAGGACGGACGGATTTATCCGGGCGCCGACGACAACGCGTCGGGCACGGCGGCCGTGATGGCGGCGGCGGCGGCGTTCGCGCAGGCGGCGTCGCGTGGCGAGCGGCCGGCCCGCGCGGTGCTCTTCGCGCTGTGGAATGCCGAGGAAAAAGGGGAACTCGGCGCCGAGGCCTTCGTCGAAGCGCCGCCGCCGTCGCGACGAGTCGTCGCGAACATCAATCTCGACATGGTCGGGCGCCGCGAGGAGGTGCCCGATCCGGAGGACTGGCGGTTCAGCGGCTTCCCGAAGATCGACGCGGCCTCGAGCGCGAACACGCTGCACGTGCTGGGCTATAGCTACGCGCCCGGGCTCGCCGCGGATATCCGTCGCGCCAACGCGGTGGTCGGCCTGTCCTTAAAGGAAGACTACGACGTCGGCGCGCAGGGCCTGCTGCATCGCTCCGACCAGTGGCCCTTCCTGCGCCGCGGCATCCCGGCCGTGTTCCTGACGACAGGGCTGCACCCCGACTATCACACGCCGTCGGACGAGCCGGCGCGGATCGATTTTGGCAAGCTGGAGCGGGTTGCCCGGCTGGCGGCGCGCGCGGCGTGGATCGTCGCGGACGGCAAGGCGCCGCACATGACTCGGTGATAAGTAGAGATGCGCAGAAATGACTGAGACAACGACAACGCCCCCGCTTCCCAACGAGCTACCGGTCGTCCCCTTGCGGGGATCGGTGGTGCTGCCGATGACCGTCGCGCCGCTCGGCGTCAGCCGGGCGGTTTCGGTCGAAGCGGTGAACAAGGCGCTCGCGGGGGACCGGATGGTCCTGCTGCTGCTGCAAAAGGGAGACGGCGACGAGCCGGGCCCCGACGAACTGAATCGCGTCGGCACTGTCGCGATCATCCGCCAGATGGCCAAGGGGCAGGGGGGGATGCGGGTGCTCGTCGAGGGGATCGTGCGCGCGCGGGCGGAATTCCTGCAGAACGAGAAGGGGTTTTTCTCGGCGCTGATCAAGCCGCTGCCGGAAGTGGCGGAGCGGACGCTCGAAATCGACGCCCACGTGCGGCGGCTGCAGGATCTCGTCGATCGGGCGCTGTCGCTGGCGACCGGCCTCTCCCCCGACATCCGCACGCTGGTGTCGTCGCTCGACGATCCGCTGCGTATCGCCTACCTGCTGGCCAGCCTGCTCGACATGAAGCCGGAGGACAAGCAACGGCTGCTCGAGGAGAACAGTCTGACGATCAAGCTGGACGGCGTCGCCAGCGCGCTGTCACGGGAGATCGACGTCCTCGAGCTGAAGGGGCGCATCGAATCGCGCGCCGAGAAAGAAATGTCGGAGCAGCAACGCCAGTACCTGCTGCGTCAGCAGATGAAAGCGATCCAGACCGAGCTCGGCGAGGGAGACAGCGGCGAGACGGCCGAGCTGAGCAGGCGCGTCGACGAGGCGGGCCTGCCCGAGGCCGTGGCGGCGGTCGCGCGAAAGGAAGTGGAACGGCTGGAGCGGATGACGCCGGCAGCGCCCGAGTACCAGATGATCCGCACCTACCTCGACTGGCTGCTGGAGATCCCCTGGGCCAAGCGCACCGAGGACCGTATCGATCCAATCGAGGCGCGCAAGGTGCTCGACGAGGACCATTACGACCTCGACAAGGTCAAGGATCGCATCGTCGAGTACCTGGCCGTGCGCAAGCTGAAAGGGGACATGAAAGGCCCGATCCTCTGCTTCGTCGGGCCGCCCGGGGTCGGCAAGACCTCGCTCGGCCAGTCGATCGCGCGGGCCATGAACCGCAAGTTCGTGCGTATCTCGCTCGGCGGCGTGCGCGACGAGGCGGAGATTCGCGGCCACCGGCGCACCTACATCGGCTCAATGCCCGGCCGGCTGGCGCAGGCGCTGCGCACGGCCGGCTCGGCGAACCCGGTGCTGATGCTCGACGAAATCGACAAGGTTTCGGTCGGTGTCCAGGGTGATCCGGCGGCGGCGCTCCTCGAAGTGCTCGACCCGGCCCAGAACCACGCCTTCCGCGATCACTACCTCGAGGTGGCGATCGATCTGTCGCACGTCCTGTTCATCGCGACCGCGAACCAGCTCGGCACGATCCATCCGGCCCTGCTCGACCGGATGGAAATCATCTCGCTCAGCGGCTACACCGAAGAAGAGAAGATCCACATCGCCAAGATGTATCTCGTGCCCCGCCAGCGCGATGAGCACGGCCTCACACCGGAACAGTTCGTCGTCGAGGACGCGGCGCTGCGCCGCGCGATCAGCGAGTACACGCGCGAGGCGGGCGTGCGCTCGCTCGAGCGGCAGATCGGGACGATCGCGCGCAAGATCGCGGCGAAGGTCGCAACCAACCCGGCGCACGTCGGACACGTGGCGGCCGGGGACGTCCCCGACTACCTTGGACCGGCGCGCTTCCGATCCGACGGCGCGTTCCGCCTCTCGCGCCCTGGCGTCGCCACCGGGCTGGCGTGGACGGAAGTGGGCGGCGACGTCCTCTACATCGAGGCCGTCCTGCTGCCGGGCGGCAACGGACACCTCACGCTGACGGGCCAGCTCGGTAGCGTGATGCAGGAATCGGCGCGGGCCGCCTTGAGCCACGTGCGCCAGCAGGCCGGAGCGCTGGGCATCTCACCCGAAACGTTGAGCAAGCAGGATCTGCACATCCACGTGCCGGCGGGTGCGATCCCGAAGGACGGACCGTCGGCGGGCATCACCATGGCGACGGCAATCGTCTCCGCCGCGCGGCAGATCTCCGTCCGGCCGGACGTCGCCATGACCGGCGAGATCACGCTGTCTGGCCTGGTCCTGCCGATCGGCGGCATCCGCGAGAAGGCGCTCGCCGCCAAACGGCAAGGGATCCACACGGTGATCCTGCCGAAAGGTAACGAACAGGATCTCGTCGAACTGCCGGCGGAAGTCCGGAAGGAGATGACGTTCGTTCCGGTCGAGACGCTGCAGGACGTGCTCAAAGTGGCCATCCCGGACGTAGCCGCACCGGCGGCGGCTTCCGGGGCGCCGGCGTCCGGGACGAGCGCTGCGGCGGCCTCGCCCGCGTCGTGACCGTCGCCTTTTACATCAGCGGCCACGGCTTCGGCCACGCCTCGCGCCAGGTCGAGATCGTCAACACATTCGGCGCTCGCCATCCAGGTGTCGGCGTGTTCATCCGCAGCGCAGCGGCGCGATGGCTGCTCGAGCTGTACGATCCGCGTGCCCTTCGAGCTCGACGATCGTCCGTGCGACACCGGCGTGGTCCAGATTGACAGCCTGCACCTCGACGCCGGCGCGACGATCGCCCAGGCCGCGGAGTTCTACGCCACGTTCGATCGCCGCGCGACCGAGGAGGCGGCGCTGCTCCGGTCCCGCGACGTCGGCCTGGTCATCGTCGACGCGGCGCCGCTCGGGTGTGAGGCGGCGGCCCGCGCCGAAATCCCGTCCGTGGTCGTGTCGAACTTCACCTGGGACTGGATCTACGCCGGTTACGCGGAGCAGCTGCCTCTGGGGCCGGAGGTGATTCCTACGATCCAGCGCGCCTACCGCCACGCGCTGGCGGGGTGGCGGCTGCCGATGCACGGCGGCTTCGACGCCTTCCAGCGCATCATCGACGTTCCCTTCGTGGCGCGGCACGCGCGGCACGGCCGGGAGGAAACGCGCCGCCGGCTGGAGCTGCCCGCGAAAGCGATGCTGGTGCTCCCCACCTTCGGCGGCTACGGCGCGCAGGGCGTCGACTACGCGCAGCTCGACTTCGGCCCCGGCTGGCAGGTCCTCGCGAACTTCGACGACGCGCGGATTTACGATTCGGGCCTGCGCTACGAGGATCTCGTCGGCGCAGTCGACGTCGTCTTCACCAAGCCGGGCTACGGCATCATCTCCGAATGCATCGCCAACGCCACGCCACTCGTCTACACATCGCGCGGTCGCTTCGCCGAGTACGACGTGCTCGTGCGCGAGATGCCGCGCTACCTGCGCAGCGCGTTCCTGAGCCAGGACAATCTCCTCGCCGGGCGCTGGCGCGCCGCCGCCGAGGCGGCGATTAGCGCTGCCGCGCCGCCTGACCGTCCGCGTAGCGACGGGGCCGCAGTGGTTGCGGATATGATGGCCGCATGTTTACGCGGCGCGAGTTCCTCGCCGGCTCCTCAACGCTCGTAGTCGCGTCGCAACTGCCGCAGCCGATCGCGTCGCTCCCATCGATGACCTCCGCGGCGACGCCGATCACGGCCGACGAGCGCCGCGCACGCGTCGAACGAGCGCGGCAGTTGATGGCCGAGCACAAGATTGACGCGATCATGCTGACGCAGGGGACGTCGCTGGTCTACTTCACCGCGATCCGGTGGGGCGGAGGCGAGCGGCTGACCGCGTGCATCTTCCCTGCGAAGGGAGAGCCGTTCTTCGTCTGTCCGGCGTTCGAAGAGGACCGCGCGCGCGAGCAGATCGCGCTCGGCCCGTTCGGCGGCGGCAAAGCGGACGTGCGGACGTGGAACGAGGACGAGAGCCCGTACGCGCTGGTCGCCGCCGGGTTGCGCGATCGCGGCGTCGCCAGCGGCACGCTGGGCATCGAGGAGACGACCAAACATGTCTGGAGCGACAGCATCGCCAAGGCGGCGCCGCAGCTGAAGCTGACCAGCGCCACGCCGGTGGTCGCCGGTTGCCGCATGATCAAGACGCCGCACGAGATCGAACTGATGCGCCTGGCGTCGAAAGCCACGCTGGCGGTCTACGCGGCGGTCTACAAGGCGCTGACGCCGGGGATGACGCAAAACACCGTGTCGGCGATGATTGCTGAGGCCTACCGCAAGGTCGGCTTCCCCGGCGAGGCCAGCGTGCAGGCCGGCGAATACACGGCACTCCCCCACGGCTCGATCCAGCCGCAGACGATCAAAGAAGGCACGATCATCATGATCGACGACGGCTGCACGGTCGAGGGCTACCAGTCGGACATCACGCGCACGTTCGTGCTGGGCCGGGCGAGCGACAAGATGAAGCGCGTTTTCGACATCGTCCACCAGGCGCAGAGCGCGGCGCTCACAGCCGCGCGACCCGGGGTGCCGCTCGATTCGATCGACGCCGCGGCGCGCAAGGTGATCGCCGACGCCGGCTACGGGCCCGGTTTCAAATATTTCTCACACCGCGTCGGACACGGGATCGGCATGGACGGGCACGAGTGGCCGTATCTGGTGAAGAACAACATGTTCGGCTGGGAGCAGACGATCTCGGCGCAGCCGCACATGACCTTCAGCGACGAGCCTGGCGTCTACATCCGCGGCGAGTTCGGCGTGCGGCTGGAGGACGACATGCACATCACGGAAAACGGCGCGGAGCTGTTCACGCCGCAGTCCCCTTCTCTGGAAGATCCGTTCGGGCACTGACGGTTGGCGGGTTCCGGCTGACGGCTTTCAGCTGACGGCTTCCGGCTACCGGCTGCCGGGCTTATTTCACGCAGGTCACGAGCGACCAGATTTTCGGGATGTTGACCTTTTCGATCGACACCGGCGCGAGCTCTGCCTGCGCGAGGAAGGCGGGCAGGTCGAGATCCGACTTGAAACCGATGTGAATCGTCGCCGGCGAGATCCAGCGCTCGACGCGTGACAGCAGACGGTTCGGGCTGAGGAAATGATTGAGGATGATGATGCGGCCGCCGGGGCGGCAGACGCGGCGCATTTCCTGCGCGACCTTGACCGGGTCGGGGACGACGCTGATCAGGTAAGGCGCGTAGACGATGTCGAAGGAGTTGTCGGCGAAGCGGAGGTCGGCGGCATCCATCTGGAGAAGCCGCACCTGCGTGCCGTCGCGCTTGGCGGCACGCTCGCGCGCCTTCTCGAGCATCGACGCGGTGTAGTCGATGCCAGTGATCGTGGCATTGCGCGGATAAAGGTCGAGGTTGATCCCGGTCCCCACGCCGACCTCGAGTACCCGTTCGCCCGACTGGATGTTCATGCGCTTGATGGCTCGGAGACGCCCGGGGTGCAGCGTCGGGCCAAAGAAGAGGTCGTACACCGTCGCGAGCTTGTCGTAGACGCCCTCGACGAAGTGGTTCTCGACGGCCGCCACCGACAAAGCACGCGTGGCCGCGTCGCCCGTGACGTTCTCCTCGGGCTTCCGCTCGAATATGGCCATAAGTCTCTGGACTATATCCCCTTGGAGCAGATGTGAGCAAGCATCATGCTAGGCGGGGACCGGATCTGGACGTCAGGCGGTGACGGCGTCGATGACTCCCAAGGCCATGTCGATGGCCCTGGGGGCGGTGGAAATCTGCACGCCGGCGACCAGCGGCCGGATTTCGGACGCGACCTCGCGCGCGATGGCCAGGCCTTCTTCAGCGGCGCGCCCGTCGGCGTCGGCGCGGCGCATACGCGCCACCACGGCCTCCGGCACGCGGACGCCGGGCACTTCGTTGGCCATGAACTCGGCGTGGCGAAGGCTCTCGAGGGGCATCAAGCCCGCGATGATCGGAATGCCGTACTCGGCAACGCGGGTCATGAACGCGCTGAACTCCGAGGTGTCGAACACGGGCTGGGTGATGGCGAACTCGGCGCCTGCCTGGACTTTGTAGGCGAAGCGGCGCAGTTCCTCGTCGAGGTTGAGCGCGCCGGGATTGACCGCCACCCCGACGTGGAATCCCGTCGGGCTGCCGATTGCCTGGCCGCCGATGTCGAGCCCAGTGTTCAGGCGCGCGACCGCGTTGACCAGGCCGATCGAGTCGACCTCCGATACCGTCGTCGCGTCGGGGTAGTCCCCCACTTTCGGCGGATCGCCGGTGACGAGCAGGACGTTGCGCAGCCCCATCGAGTGGGCGCCGAGCAGATCGGACTGCATCGCCAGGAGCGTGCGGTTGCGGGAGGCGTAGTGGAGGATCGTCTCGACGCCGGCCTGCTGCTGGATGATGCAGGCGGCGGCGAGCGCACTCATGCGCGCGCTGGCGTGCGGGCTGTCGGGAATGTTGACCAAATCCACGCCGTGGATCTTGAGGCGCTTGGCCTGCTCGACGAGTTGCTCGGCTTGGAAGCCGCGCGGCGGCACGAGCTCCACGCTGACGACAAAGCCGCCGCGGGACAGGGCGTGGGCCATGCGCGACTTCTGCCCACGCGGCACCGGCGTTGCGGAGGGGGCGGCGGCCGGCGCCGGGATGCCGCGGCTGTCCTTGCGGGCCGCTCCGGGCGCCAGCGAGCGGACCGCCACTTTGATGGCGCGGATGTGATCGGGCGTCGTGCCGCAGCAGCCGCCGACGAGGCGGACGCCGCTGTTGATGAACCGCCGCGCGTACGACGCCATGTAATCGGGGGAACAGAGATAGAGATTGCGCCCTTCGATTTCGCGTGGCTTGCCGGCGTTGGGCTGCGCGGCCAGCTTCACGTGTGCGACCCGTGCCATCCGTTCGAGCGTTTCGAGCATGGCCGCCGGGCCGACGCTGCAGTTCAAGCCGACGACGTCGGCGCCGCGCTGCTCGAGCTCGGGCACGAAGGTCTCCGGGGCGACGCCGTCGAGGCTGTTGCCGTCTTCCTCGGTCGTCATCTGCGCGACGATCGGCAGCGAGCCGAGACTGCGCACGGCTCGGATCGCGGCGCCGACCTCGTTGACGTCGCGGAACGTCTCGAGCACGAACAGATCGACGCCGCCCTCGATCAACGCGCGCGCCTGCTCGCGGAAATATTCCTCAGCTTCGTCGATCCCGGTCTTGCCCCACGGCTCGACGCGGATGCCGAGCGGGCCGATGGCGCCGGCGACGTAGGCCTGATCGCGCGCGGCGTGACGCGCGATGCGTGCCCCCTGCACGTTGATGGCATGGACGCGGTCGGCGAGGCCGAAGGCGCCCAGTTTCACCCGATTGGCGCCGAAGGTGTTGGTCTCGATCACGTCGGCGCCGGCGCGCACGTAGGCCTGGTGCACTTCGGCGACGAGATCCGGCTGGGTCAGGTTGAGTTCATCGAACGAGCGGTTCAGGAAAATGCCGCGCGCGTAGAGCATCGTGCCCATGGCGCCGTCGCAGACCAGCACACGGGACTCGAGTGCGTCGAGAAAGGCAGGCAGGGCCACCTCGGAATTGTACATCCCGGTGGCTCTCCCGGCCTCGCTGACGCGCAACGACGAATCGAACCGTCCAGGGACGTCAGGACGGTTTGGTAGCCGCTCGAATTGCCAGCTCGAGGCGACTCGACACGTGGTACTTGTCGAACACCGGACCCAGGCCGTTCTTGACGGTCTGCACGCTGATTCCCAGACGGGCCGCAATCTCCTTGTTGGAGAGGCCGTCGAGAATCGCGCGGACGAGATCCTGTTCGCGCGGCGTTAACTTGGGAATCGACGACGGCATGGACGAGGGCATGGACGAGGGAATGGACGACGGTTCGGGCAGCAGGGGCATGGACAAGGTCTTTGGTACCTCCTGCTCGTATGAAACGTTGGCGAGGGATAAACCGAACAGGAGACAGAGGCCGCGAGGGACCTATGCCTGCAAGTGCTGTATTTCTAGCGACTTGCTATCGATCAACAGGTAGGAACGGCTGACCAGATCGAGCCCGATCGACCGGACCCCTTCCCGATGCTGCTCCGAGTAACGGTGATGGTGACCGAACAGGTGGAGGCGCGGTTTCAGTGCCGCCAGGACGTCGTTGATCTGCGGCCTGCCGGCGTCGGGGCCGCGGCCACCTGGCAAAGGCCGGAACGGGCTGGCTGCCTCGTGGGTGAGGAGGATGTCGACATTGCGGAGCGTCTTGCATGCCTCAACGTCAGCGCGTACGAAGTGCCGCCGCTTGTCGGCAAGCGCGGTAGCTTTCGGGCTGCCTTTTTTCGGATGCGGCAGGTCGCCAGGCGCGGTCTCGTACCAGGTCTTGGCGAACGTGCCGCCGAGACCGGCCACGCGGACGCCCAAATCGACGTCGCAACCGTTGCGGATGTGATACAGGTCGTCGGGCAGGGCGCCGGCGTCGATGGCGTCGAAGTTGTCGTTGTTACCGTGGACCCAGTAGAGCGGCGCGCCGATCGCCTCGTAGACTCCAGCGTCGGATGCGATGTCGCCGACGCACAGCCAGAGCGGCACCTCGGGATGGCGCACGACCGCCCGGCGGGCAGCCGCGAAGTCGCCGTGGATGTCGCCTAGCGCGCCGAGGCTGCGGCCGGTGTGACCTGCGCTGGCACCAGCAGATCCGCTTTGTCCCAGATGAAGTCCTTATTGCTGTAGACCGCCAGCTCGTAGTCCTTGCCCATGAAGATCGCCGATACGGGGCAGGCTTCCTCGCACATGCCGCAGAAGATGCAGCGGGTCTTGTGGATCTGGTAGACCTTGGCGTAGCGCGGTCCGGCCTGGACGGTCCCGTTGTTTTCCGCGGCTTCGAGGTAGATGGCGTCGGCGGGGCAGGCGACGGCGCAGAGCCCGCAGGCGACGCACTTTTCGAGACCGTTTTCGTCGCGCATCAGCACTTGCTTGCCGCGCCACTTCGGAAAGACGGGGATCTTCTGGTCGGGATAGTTGACGGTGATTTTGGGCTGAAAGAAATGCTTCAGGGTGGTCGCGAACCCCGTGATCATCGGGCGGATCATGGCGCCGATCATATCACTGTAAACTGTTGATACGGCAGTTCCGGGATGAACACGCATCTGCTCAGCCTCCAGGCGCTCCTCTTCACGCTGATGGCCAAGCTCGCCGTCGGCGCGATCGTGGCGACGATGCTGGTGCGGTTTCCGTGGTTCCGCCGCATCCTGCTGACCGAGAAGCGCGACTGGCCGGCCCGCCTCGTCTTCGCCGCCAGCCTCGGGCTGCCTCTCACGGCCGGAGTGATCTCGCGCCTCGTGCTCAACTATCAGGCGGCCGACCTGACGCTGTCGGGTGCATTCCTGGCCGGACTGCTGGCCGGGCCCTACGCCGGCGCGATCGTCGGTGTCATGCTCGGCCTGCCGCCGACGGTCGCGGGAGAGTGGGGCGCGCTTCCCTTCGCCATTGGCTGCGGTTTTGCCGGCGGCGGCCTCCGGGAAATCTGTCCGCCCGAGGCGATCTGGCACTTCTCGCCTTTCTTCTTCATGGGCCTGCCCCGCCACGTGTGGCGCCTGGTGCGCCGGTTCGAGATCGACTGGGTCGTCCTCCTGCTGGCGGCGCCGATCGCCCTCGAGCTGATCGCGCAGGCGGTCGGGACGCAGTGGCCGGCGCGGCTGTTCGTGTTGCAGCCGTTCACCTGGGGCCTCTGGGCGGCGGTGCTGGTGACGACGGTGCTGTCGATCGCGATTCCGATCAAGATCTGGAACAGCGCCCGCATCGAACACCGGCTGCAGGAGCAGGAGAAGCTGCTGATGGCGTCGCGGCTCGACGCGCTGGCCAGCCAGATCAACCCGCACTTCCTGTTCAACACGCTGACCTCGGTGTCGTCGCTGATCCGGTCGGAGCCGGAGAAAGCACGGACTCTCATCGTCAAGCTCTCGGGCCTGCTGCGCCGCCTGCTGCGCAGCCAGGAACACTTCGTCACGCTGCGCGAGGAGCTCGAGGCCATCGACGAGTACCTCGACATCGAGAGCATCCGCTTCGGTCCGCAGCTCAAGGTCGAGAAGCATATCGATCCGGCGACGCTCGACCTCATCGTGCCGAGCATGATGCTGCAGCCGATCGTGGAGAATTCGATCAAGCACGGCCTGTCACAGAAGCTCGGCGAAGGGCGGATCACGATCCGCAGCCTGCGCGAAAAGGATCACGCCGTCATCGACATCATCGACAACGGCGTCGGCATCGCGGCCGGCCAGGCCGGCCGCGTCAAGGGCAGTGGTATCGGCCTGCGCAACGTCAACGAGCGGCTCCACGTCATCTACGGTGCGAATTACCAGTTGCAGCTCGACAGTGTTCCCG
The DNA here is from genome assembly GCA_963836665.1 of uncultured Acidobacteriota bacterium. Taxonomy (GTDB): domain Bacteria; phylum Acidobacteriota; class Vicinamibacteria; order Vicinamibacterales; family 2-12-FULL-66-21; genus JAICSD01. The sequence goes on from CAWIKL010000001.1 coordinate 1,430,871, forward strand.
GGGAGTACACCTGCGCGCGCATCGTGATTCCGCACATGGCGGTGGCGCAGCGAGGGATCGCATGACCGGGCAGGCGCCGTCGGGCGATCTCACGACAATCGTCGTCGACGACGAGCAGCTGGCGCGGGATGAGCTGCGTTACCTGCTCGAGCAGCTTGGCGGTGTCGAAATTGTCGCCCAGGCAGGTAACGGTGTCGAGGCGTTGCGCGTAATAGAGGAGTATCAGCCGGATTTGGTGATGCTCGACGTCCAGATGCCGGGGTTGACCGGATTCGAAGTGGCAAGGCGCGTGGTCCAGGCCGGGCTCGATTCGCAGCTCGTGTTCGTCACGGCCTACGACCAGTACGCCATCGACGCGTTCGAAGTGAACGCGGTGGATTACCTGCTCAAGCCGGTCGAGCCGGAACGGCTGGCGACTGCGGTCGAGCGGGTCCGCAAACGGCTCGCCGCCGAAAAGCCGCGCAAGGAGGCCGAGCTCGAGCCGCTGCTGCAGATGCTGGCCGACCGCCAGGCGCGGCGGGAGCAGCTGGCCATCAAAATCGAGGACCGGTTCCTCCTGGTCCAGACGGACGAGGTGGTGCACGCCTCGGTCGAGGACGACCAGATCCGGGTCGTAACGAACAGCTTGTCTGGAACGTCCAACTATCGGACACTGGATGAACTGCAGACGCGCCTGGACCCGGCGGTTTTCTGGCGCGTACACCGGTCGCACCTCGTGAACATCAACAAGATCAAGGAGATCGTTCCCTGGTTCAGTCGTAATTTCATCCTGAAGATGAAGGATGCCAAGGGGACCGAGATCCCCGTCAGCCGTTCGCAAACGCGGCGGCTGCGGGAGTATTTGAAGTTATGAGCGACAGCTACAACCACGATCCGTATTCCATCCCCGCGCCGCAGCCCGTCGAGCCACAGCGTTTCGAGGCGCAGGCGCCACAGGCGGCGGCCGCCTCCTCTTCGTCGGCGGAGCGGGAGCTACCGGCCGACCCGCTGTTGCCGTCCGACCCGGCGGCTGCCGTCGCCGCGCCGAACGAGCGTCTCGCGCTCGACGGCACGTCGGTCTGGCTCAATCGGCTCGGCGAGGAGCTGGTGGCTTGGTTGAAGACGCTGGCCTCGGCGGCCGTCTATGCCACGCTGATCGTCACGTTCGGGTTCCAGGTCGCGCGCGTCGAAGGCATGAGCATGGCGCCGACGCTGCAGGACCAGGACCGGCTGATCGTCAACAAACTCGCCTACCGCATCGGCGACCCGAAGGTTGGCGACATCGTGATGCTCTACTACCCGCTCAAGCCGGAGAAGTCGTTCGTCAAGCGGATCATCGCCGAGGAAGGCGACCAGGTACGCATTGTCGACGGGCGCGTGTTCCGCAACGACGTGCCGCTCGACGACAGCTTCGTGCCGACGGAGTACAAGAGCCACGACGACTGGGGCCCGCAGGTGATCCCGGAAGGCTATTACTTCGTAATGGGCGATCACCGCAACAACAGCTCCGACAGCCGGCACTGGGGCTTCGTGCCCAAGAAGTACATCATCGGCAAGGTGCAGCTGCGCTGGTGGCCGATGGGGCACGCGAAGGTGTTCTGATCCAGCCGCGTCACCGCGAAGTCGCCCGTGTCCTGACGCGGGTGCTGTTCTTCAACGTCGCCGTCGCGGTGGCCAAACTCGCCCTGGGCTACGCGACGGGGGCTGTCAGCGTCGTTTCCGACGGTTACCACTCACTCGCCGACTCCACGGCGAACGTCATCGGCCTGTTCGGCCTGCGCGTGGCCTCCAAGCCACCCGACGCCGACCATCCTTACGGCCACCGCAAGTTCGAGACGCTCGCGGCCGGCGGCATCTTCGTGTTCCTGGTCCTCGCGGTCTTCGAGATCGGCCGCTCCGCGGTGAAACGCCTCGGCCTGACGGCGCCGCCGCACGTGAGCTGGGTGAGCTTCGCGGTGATGCTGGCGACGCTGGGCATCAACATCGCGGTCGTCACCTACGAGTCGCGGGCGGGACGCCGCCTGAAGAGTGAACTGCTGCTCGCCGATGCACTGCACACGCGCAGCGACGTCTTCGCCACCATCGGCGTGCTGTTCTCGCTGGGGGCCGCCTGGCTCGGCTACCCGCTCCTCGACCCTGTCGGCGGTATCGCCATTGCGGTACTGATTGCGCGTACGTTGTACGAGATCGCCCGCGACGCCACGGGCATCCTCTCCGACCGCGTCGTCATCGAGGAGGCCAACATCCGTCAGGTCGTGATGGGGGTCGACGGCGTGCTCGGCTGCCACCGCATCCGCACGCGGGGGTCGCTCGACCATGTCTTCCTCGACTTGCACGTCTGGTTTCCGGCCGAGTCGCCGCTGCGCGAGGCGCACCGCGTGTCGCACATCGTCAAGGACCGGCTGATGGACCGCTTCCCGCAGATCGCCGACGCGATCATCCACATCGAGCCGCCGCCGGAGCAGTAGCCGCGGATCGCTGCTCCGGGGGCCACGGATCTCGCGCGGAGGGCGCGGATCACGAAAATCAAAAGAGTCTTAATCCGCGATATCCGTGAAATCCGCGGCTCCCGGTGCAGTGATCCGCAGCTGGAGGCTGGTGCGCGCTGGCCGAAGGGCCGATAGAAAAAACGTGAGCACTCGGCGCGCAAAGGTCGTCACGGCGGACCAGTGGGGCGTCCCGGAGAGAGACGCGCAGGGCCGGGTGGTCTGCCGCTGGTGCCGCGGGCCGGTGTCGCCGCCGCGGCGGACGTTCTGCGGGGATGCCTGCGTCCATGAGTGGAAGATCCGCAGCAGCCCGTGGTACGTGCGCCGCGAGGTGAAGAAGCGCGACAAGGGCGTCTGCCGGCTCTGCGGAGTGAACGTGATCAAAGCGCACCGGGAGTGGCGCCGCGCCCAACCAGCGGTGGGGGATCGCAAGGCGCGCAAGGCCTGGCGCTCGGCGCGGCCACGCTGGGAGGCGGACCATATCGTCCCGGTGGCCGACGGCGGGGGGGAGTGCGGGCTGGACAACTATCGCCTGCTCTGCCGCGCCTGTCACGTCAGGGTCACGCTCGAATGGCGTGCCGCCCGGGTGGTATCCTCGGCGGATGCGACTGAACCGCCGTCTCGCCGTGATGATCTGCGCGCTGAGTCCAGCCATCCTGCAGGGCCAGCAGCCCTCGACACACGCGCCGGTCTCGGCGAATCCTTTGGTCCCGCGGGCGATCCGGCGTGACGTCCCGCTGACCAACGCGATCCGCCACGGCCTCGACGCCGGCACGCGCGATCTCTCGGGGCGGCCCGGGGCGAATTACTGGCAGCTGCAAGTCGACTACTCCATCGACGCGAAGCTCGACCCGGCGAGCGACGCCATCACCGGCAGCGAGACAATCGCCCTGCACAACAACAGTCCGCAGGAGCTGAACGAGATCGTCCTGCGTCTCGATCACAACATCTTCCGCGGCCTGGTCCAGCGTGGCGCGTCGGTGCCGGCGGAGAACACCGACGGCATGGTCATCACCAAGCTTGCCGTCAACGGTGAGCAGGCCGACCTGACGGCGGCGCCGACGGGCGGACGCCGCGGCGGGGGGGACACGGGGGGCGCGGCACGCCGCCTCGGCGTCGTCGGCCTGGATCAGACGGTCGCCCGCGTCTCGCTGGCGAGCGGGATCGCGTCGAAAGGGACGGCGACGCTGCAGATTGACTGGCACACCAGGCTGCCGGGGGGCACCGCCGGTCGCGGCCATCGCATGACGCAGCGGTGGGGACACGATCTCTATCAGCCGACCCAGTGGTATCCGCGCGTCGCCGTCTACGACGATCTGCGTGGCTGGGACACGATGCCCTACCTCGGCCCTGCGGAGTTCTTTAACAACTTCGGCCGGTTCGACGTCCGTTTCGACGTGCCCGGCGGCTGGATCGTCACGGGCACCGGAGTGCTGCAGAACCCGCAGGAGGTCTACACCGACAAGGCACGCGAGCGGCTGACCCACGTCCTCGACTCCGACCAGGTGATCACCATCGTCGGCGCCGACGAGAGCGGGCCGGGCCAGGCGACGCAGCCGGGCGAGCGACTGACGTGGCACTTCGTCGCCGACAACGTCAACGACTTCGCGTGGCTGACGGCGAGCCATCTCGTGCTGCGCGCCACGCGCGCGACGATTCCCGGCAAGGGGGCGGTGCCGGTCTATCTCGCGTTTCAGCCTGAGCACGAGAACGGCTATGCCAACGCCGGCCCGATCGCGCGCCACGCGCTCGAGTTCTACTCGAAGCTGTGGGCGCCGTACGTCTTCCCGCAGCTCAGCGTGCAGGACGGCCCTGACAACGGCATGGAGTACCCGATGGTGATCAATTCCAACCAGGGTCCCGCCGATCACGAGACCGGGCACCAGTGGTGGCCGATGATGGTCAGCAACAACGAAACGTGGTACGGCTGGATGGACGAGGGCTTCAATCAGTACATGAACATCCTCTCCGACGCCGACGCGCGCAAGCAGGCGCCGAGCCTGAACGGCCTTGGCCAGAGTTACGGCCGCATGAGCGGCAACGAAGAAGAGGCGCCGATGATGTGGCCTGCCAATTACGCCGGCCCGCTCTACGGCTTTCAGACCTACTCGAAAACGCCGCTGATGCTCTCGATGCTCGGGGGCATCGTCGGTGACAGCGAAGTACAGCGGGCGATGAGCGAGTACGCGAAGACGTGGGCTTTCAAGCACCCGTCGCCGTGGGACTACATGTTCTTCATGGACAAGGCGCTCGGCCGCGACCTGCAATGGTTCTGGTACTACTGGCTGTGGACGACGGAGTCGGTGGACGGGTCGATCGCGAGCGTGACGACGAACGGCGGGAAGGCGGTGGTGACGGTGCGACAGGATGGGCAGATGCCGTCGCCGGTGGTCCTGAAAGTAAAGCTCGCTTCGTCGGGCCCGACGATCAAGCCGATGACCAACGCGAAGATGCTGGACGAGACGACGGCGATCGTCACCTACCCGGTCGACGTCTGGTTCATCGGCAACCGCACGTTCCAGGCCACGCTCGATTTCGGCGGCCGTGCCGTCGAGTCGATCACGCTGGATCCGGATGGACGTTTTCCGGACAAGGATCCGTCCGACAACGTCTGGCCGCGGAAATAGGGGAAAGGGGGACGGTCCGCCTTTTTTTCGCTACGTCTTCAGCGCCTGGCGACAGAAATCCACGCACTTGCGGACTTCGGCGACGGCGTCGGAACCCTCGGGAATCGCGTACTCCAGCTCGATCGACGCGGGAAACTTCCACTTGTTCTTGCGGATCGTCTGGAGGATGTCCTTAATCGGAGTCTCCCCTTCTCCCCACGGCAGGTTCAGTGCGCAGTGGGGCGGCGTCGTGCGGTCCTTGAGGTGCACGCTGGCAATGCGGTCGTGGTACTTGTTGAGAAAGTCGATTGGCGATCCACCCTGATTGCCGCCCGCGACCCAATGGCCGAGATCGACGTTGGACTGGCTCCACTTCGAGACGGCGAATGCCTGATCGAACGCCGTCATGCTCCCCTGCAGGTGGCTGTGATACGCGATCGCGACCTTGTGCTTCTCGGCGAACGCGGCCATGCGCTTGAGCATCGCGTCGGCATCGGCTCCGGCGGGAAGCTCCATGGTCGTGTGTGTCGCGCCGAGCGCGGCGGCGACATTGAACATGTAGTCGAGTTCTTCGTCGGAGGTCTGCATGTTCTTCTGCATCCCGTCCGTCTTGTAGGCGTAGATGGTGACGCCGGCGTCGTTGTACAACTTACGCAACTGCTTGAAGCGGTCCATCGAGACCGACGTCCGCCAGTCTTTGAGCTTCTTCGCCGCCTCCTGCTGCTCGGCAATCTGCTCAGGCGTTGCCTGACCACGGCCGCGGCCGCCGCCGAACCCGGCCGGCGGCAGAGGTGCGCCGGTCTCGGCCGAGACGAGGCACTGCTGGCCGTGCCATTCCGCGATCTTCTGACCTGGACCGGGCTGCAGCGGAGCGGCCTCGCCGCGTCGTCCGCCGCCGCCCCCGCCGGGTCCGCCGCCGCGCGCCGGCGCCGGCGGGCGGCCGGCGAACGCCTCGGCGGGGCCGTCCATCAACTCGCAGGCGCTGAGGCCCGAGCCGAGGAGGTACTTGAGTGTCGCTTCGCCGCTCTGATCCGGCATGCTGCGATAGCTATAGGTGATCGCGCCGATCTGGATCCCGTCGATGAGCGAGTTCGGTTTCGACTGCGCGACGAAGGCACCGAAGATCGCCTGGCTGCGGCCGAGCAGCGCGGCGGCCGGCAGCCCGGCGAGCGCCAGCTTGGCAAATTCACGGCGGCTATAGGACATCGTCTGCTCCTGATCGCCGGGTCTGACGACCCGAACTTACTTATTCAGCGTGAACGCGTAGAGCGCGTCGCCGACGGCGACGAGCACGTACTGCTGGCCGTCCTGCGTGTAGGTTTCCGGCGCATTGCTCGGTGAACCGATGCGCGTGTGCCAGAGCGGCGTGCCATTGGTCGCGTCGAAGGCGACGAAGTTGCCGCCACCGTCGCCGGTGAAGAGCACGCGCCCGGCGGTGGCGAGAATGCCGCCGCCGCCACCGCCCTGCGGGAACTCGTGGCGCCATGCCAGCTTCCCCGTCTTGTAGTCGATGGCGCGCAGCGCACTGGGGAACGCGCCGACACCGGCGACGGTCTTCCCCGCGAGCCCCATCGAACCCCGCGGGTCGGTCTCGGTCAGGTAGAGCAAGTTGAACCCGTTGTTCTCGTGCACGTAGAAGAGCCCGGTGTCGGGCGAATACGCGGCGGGCGGCCAGTTGGTGACGCCTCCTTCGACTGGCGAGACGAGCGAGCCCGGGACCGTGGCTTCCTTGCCCGCGTCAGGCTCCGGCTGGCCGTTCTTGCGGACGCTCTTCACCCAGTTCATCGTCGTGCCGAACTGCGTGCTGGTCGCCGGCTCGCCGGTGACGCGGTCGACCACGGTGAACCAGCCGTTGCGCGACGCGGTGGCGACGAGCTTGCGTGGCCGACCCTCGATATTGCCGTCGATCAGGATTGGCGTCTGCGCGGAGTCCCAGTCGTGGGTGTCGTGCGGCGAGGTCTGGTAGTACCAGGCCATCTTTCCCGTCTCGACGTTGATGGCGACGAGTGCGCAGGTGAACAGGTTATCGCCCTTGCGCCCCTGCCCGGTGTAGCCGGGCGTCGGGTTGCCGGTGCCGATGATGTAGAGCTTTGACTCCGCATCGTAAGCGCCGGGAATCCACGTTTGCCCGCCGCCGTGACGCGCCGCTTCGAGGCTGGGCCACGTGTCGAGCCCGGGATCGCCCGGGTTCATCGGCACCATGTAGGTCTTCCACTGCAGCTTGCCGGTCTCGGGATCGAACGACTGCAGGAAGCCCGGCATGTCGAGATCGTTGCCGGTGCCCGCGAGCACGTGGTCGCCAATGACCACGGGGGCGGCCGTCGAGAAGTACTGCTCGTTGAAGCTGGCGATCTCGACGTGCCAACGTTCCTTGCCGGTGTGGGCGTCGAGCGAGACGAGGTAGTTGTCGGGCGTTTCGAAGAACAGGTAGTTGTTCCACAGGGCCGCGCCGCGATTGCCGATGTGCGTGCCGCCACGCGTCTTCCAGAAGTAACGCCACAGCTGGCGCCCGTCGTGCGCGTCGAGTGCCCAGACGTTGTCTGGCGCGGTGACGTAGAGCACGTCGCCGACCTTGAGGATGGCTCCCTTCACGCCCGGTGCGCCCGAAAAGGCGAATTCCTCCGCACCTTCGCCGCCGACGATCACCGGCGTGGCGGCGCCCCCGCCGCCGCGACCGCCGCCGAAGCCGCCGCCACCGCCCGCGGCGGGCAGGCCGGCCGTCAGGCGAACGGTCCAGGCAAGCGACAGGTTCTTTACGGTCGCCTGGTTGATGTCTTTCAGCGTGCTGTAACGCCGCCCGGTGTAGTCGCCCGAGTAGGTCATCCAGGAATCAGACAGCGGCTTGAGGATCTCGGACGGATCGAGGATCGGCTTCTGGGACTGGGCCCCGAGCCCTGGGCCGATCACCAGCGCCGCCGCGAGCAGAGCGAAAGTTGTGCGCGTCATTTCAGTGTCACCAGGTATGCGGTCACGTCGTGAATGTCCTTGTCGGTCATCTTCAGCCAGAGCTGCTTGTGTCCCTCGAGCGGGTCGTTGATCTGAACCGCGGGGGTCGGGCCGGAGCGGGTGAAGGTCTTCTGCGATCCGTCTGCGAGCGTCAGCGTGACGAGGAAGTCGTCGATGCGGTCCAGACGACCTTCCACGCGCTGGCCGTCGCGCGTGGTCACCACCGCGGTGACAGGCTTCGGAGTGCGAGCCGGCGCGGCGCCGCCGCCACCGCGGCCTCCGCGTCCGCCACCGCCGCTGCCGCCCGAGACCCAGGCATTCTGCAGTGCCGCCGGCGTCGAATAGCGTGTGGCCACGCCGGCCATATCGCCCGAGGCCGCGTGGCAACTCGCGCAGTTGCCATCGAAGAAACGCTTGCCAGCGGCCGCGTCGCCGACCACGATGTTCAGCTCCTTGGCCTCACCGGGCGGCGGCCCACCCTGCCCGGCCATGCGCGCCGCGACGCTGTGAATGTAAGCGGCGACAGCCTTGACGTCGGCCTCGGCGAGCGGAAGCGGCGGCATCGGCGGCAGCCCTTCGGTCTGTTTGCCGTTATGAACGATCGGATAGATCACCTCGCCATCCTGATCGTTGAGGACGAGCGGCGAGCGCAGCAGGTTGACGCCGCCCATATCGCCGCCGCGCAGATCGGCGCCGTGGCAGAGACGGCAGTTGATGCCGTAGAGAGTGCCGCCGCGCTCGATGACGGCGGGATCGGCGAGTTTGCGCTGCTGGGCTGGGAATCCCTGACCACCGCGACCGCGGCCGGCTCCCGGCTGGCCCTGCGCGGGCGCGCCGGCCGGCGGCTGGCCGGCCGGCGGCTGCGCCGGCGCTTGGGCGCTGATAAGGATGCTGGACAGCAGCACACCGGCGGCTGCTCCCAGGATTACATGCTGTCGCATGGATACCTCGAAATTGGGCTTACTTCCAGTCAGGAAATCGATTGCAGAACCCGCGAATGCTAACAGGATTGGTCATGCGCGGCAACCCAGTTGCGTATATCATGGCGCGCCGGATCGAGCCGGACGGACCGTGCCGAATATCTACGAAGTGGCGAAACGCGCCGGCGTCTCGCCGTCCACCGTGTCGCGGGTGCTCAGCCAGCCCGACGTCGTCTCGGCAAAGACGCGGAGCCGCGTCCTGCACGCGGTTGACGTGCTCGGCTACACGCCGAACTCGACGGCGAAGAACCTGCGCACGGCGCGAACCGGCAAGCTGCTCGTCACCGTTCCCGACATCTCCAATCCATTCTTCTCGCTGATCCTCCAAGGCATCGAGGACGCGGCCCAGCGCGAGGAGTACGCCGTCCTACTCGGCGACACGCAGCACGACGAGCGCCGCGAGCAGCGCTACGCGACGATGCTCAACAGCAAGGAAGCCGATGGGCTGATCTTCCTCGGCCATCGTCTGCCGGAGGCGGCACAGACGCGGATCACGCAGGCGGCGCCGCGCTGTGCGCCGGTCGTGAACGGCTGTGAATTCAATTCGCGCGTGGGCGTACCCAGCGTGCACATCGACAACGCCGGCGCCGCTGCCGATGCGATGTCATTGCTCTACGATCTCGGCCACCATCGCGTCGGCGTGGTCACCGGCCCGCTGGCGAGCCCGCTGTCGCGCGATCGCCTGCGGGGCGCCTCGCAGATGGCCAAGGAGCGGGGCGGCGGCGACCTGACCGTCGCCGGCGGTGATTTCACCGTGGAGTCGGGCGCCGATGCCGCGGCGCGGCTGTTCGCCGGTGATCCCCGTCCGACCGCGATCTTCTGCTTCAACGACGAGATGGCGATGGGCGTGCTCGACTACGCGCGCCGCGCCGGGCTGCGCGTTCCGCAGGACCTCTCGGTCGTCGGCTTCGACGACATCCGATTCGCGCGCTACACCGAGCCGGCGCTGACGACGATCGCACAGCCGATGCGCGAGATCGGCGAAGGCACGGTCAAGTTGCTGCTCGCCATTCTCGCCGACGACACGGTGACACCTCCCTCGATCACGCTGCCGCATCGTCTGGTCGTGCGCGCGACGACCGCGCCGCCTCGGATCTGAGCGGGCTGCCCTATCGTGCCGGGCCGGCGGCCGTCTCTTGCGGCGTCAGCGACCAGACGTTCCCCGCGACATCCTTGAGCGAGAACACGAGACGGCCGCCGGCGACGTCGATACGGGCCGGCCGTTCGAGGGTGTCGATCATGGTGCGGCGAGTACCGTGCAGGTGTAGCAGCGGCGACTGTGTGCCCGTTACCCTGCCGGCCGCCGGATCGAACGAGACGGTGTAGAGGCAGCGGAAGCCGTCCTGATCCGAGACGAAATAGAGTGTCCGTCCGTCCGCGGACCACGCCGTCTCTTCGGCCGAACTCTGGCCGTCCGTGACAGGAAGACGGTCGGCGTCGTCGATGGGCGATCCCAAGCGGAAAGGAGCGATGACCTCCCGAGTACGGTCGGGTTGCGGCCATTCAAAGAACGACAACCAGCGCTGGTCGGGTGAGAGGCGTCCGAACCACGCCGGGCCCTTCGTGGTGATCGCCACCGCGCTGCCGGTCGCCACCTCGATCGACAAGGGGTGCGAATTGCCGTCCCTCGACGTGGAATTGGCGACGATGTATTTCCCGTCGGGCGACCAGGCCGAGAGATAGCTGCCGCAGTCGCGGCAGACGTCGCGAGGGACGCCGCCGCGCGTGTTGACGACGGCCACGCGCGACACCGGACCTGTGTAGGCGATCTGCTGCCCATCTGGGGAAATTACCGGCGACCCGGCGTCACTCGGCACCGGCATCTGCATTTCGCGCCCCGATCTGACGTCCTTGAGCCAGACCGAGCCGCCGTAACGCGACGAGCGAAATGCCAGTTGCCCACCGTCCGCGGACAGCGACGGCCACTCTTCCAGGGCGACGCTTCGGGTCAGCTCCACCGGAACGGTCGCCAGCGCGCGCGCGCCGGTCACGGGAATCGAGGCAATCGACAACCGCGTCGTCGATCCCGAGAAGAACAGGCGTCCGTTCGACGCCTTGACGGCGCCGGTGATCCCGCCGGTCGAGCCGTAGACCTGCCGCACGGCCGGCGCGCCGCCATCCGCGCGCGCAGTCCACAACCCGGCGCCGTCGCCGAGCGAAGAGACAAACAGCAGTTCACGCCCATCCCAGGCGACTGTCTGTTGCAGCACCATTCCGGCGGCGCGTATCACCGGCCCGAGCCCCGTGTCGCGCGGCGGTCCGCTGACGCCGCGCCCGTCGACGGGGACGACATACAACTCGGACTGCTGCGCAGTGTTGCCGCGCTTGCGTCCCTCGAACACGATCGACGTTCCATCGGCCGCCCAGCTGCCGTGCGACCGAACGAGATAGCTCGGCGCAGCCGGCTGCGCCGTGCCGCCAGCAGCCGGCATGACGAAGAGATCCTTCGCCGCACCGCGTCCGCCGGTGGTGTACATCAGCCACTTGCCGTCGGGCGAGAACCGCGGCGAATGACCGCGGGGTACCAGCAGCCGCGCGGCTCCGCCCAGCGCCGGAACGACATAGATGCCGCCGCCTTCGCGCTCGGATCGAAACGCGATGCGGCCGCCGTCAGCAGAAAACGCGGGGTCGGTGTCATCGGCCGGATCAGCCGTGACGCGCACGGGATCGCCGCCGCCGGTCGGCTGAACCCAGATGTCGAAGTTGGTCCCGTCGAAGCGATCCGAATCGTACGCGAGCAGCTCCCCGTTCGCGCTCACGGCGGGATGTCCCGTCACGCCGAGATCGGACGTCATCGCCTCCAGCCGGTAGAGCACCGGCGCCGGGGCAGCGCCTCCCCACCTTCGGGCCGAGGCGGCGCCAGCGGCGATCAGCGCGATCGAGGCGATCGCCAGGGCGCCGTAGCGCCAGGCACCGGCGCGCTGGCGCACAGCGGCCACCGGCATGGCACCGGATAGCCGGCCGGCCTCGAGATCGTCGCGCAGTTCCTCCAGCGCCGACCTCAAGTCGGCCATCGACTGCACGCGTCGGGCCGGGTCTTTCCGCTGGCAGCGCGCGATCACCCGCTCGAGCTCGCGAGGGACGCCCGGGTTGACCTGCGCTGCCGACTGGGCCGGTTCGTTGATGATCGCCGCGAGCGTCGACATCGCAGTATCGCGGTCGAACGCGCCGATGCCGGTGACCATCTCGAACAGCACGGAACCGAACGAAAAGACGTCCGATCGCACATCGACGGGGCGTCCGGCCGCTTGTTCCGGTGACATATACGCCACCGTCCCAACCACCATGCCCGCCTCCGTGCGGGGCGCGGTGGCGAGCGCCGTCTCCGCCGCGGCACCGCGCGCATCGGTCAGCACGGACTTGGCGAGACCGAAGTCGAGCACCTTCGCCGTGCCCGCCGGCGTGACGACGACGTTACCGGGCTTGAAGTCGCGGTGGACAATACCGGCGGAGTGCGCGGCGGCGAGCGCGTCGGCCATCTGCACGGCCAGGCCGAGGGCGTCGCGAACCGGCATCCCGCCCGGCGCGATCAGCGCGTCGAGGGTGCGACCTTCGACCAGTTCCATGACCAATCCAACGCCGCTGTGACTTCCCCCTTGTGGCGGAAGATCGACCACGCCATAGACGTGCGCGATGCCGCCGTGATTCAGCGACGCGAGCACCTGGGCCTCGCGCTGGAAGCGCGCGAGGCGATCGGGATCGGCGGCGAATATGGCGGGCAGGACCTTGATCGCGACGTCACGTTGCAGCCGGGGATCCCGCGCGCGGAAGACGTCGCCCATGCCGCCCGAACCGAGCGGACCGAGGATCTCGTAGCCGCCGAGGCGGGAGCCGGGCGGCAGTGGCACGACGCTCATGCTCAGGCGTACGACGACACGCCGGCCGCGCGCGAGCCGCGCTCGGCGGTGATCCGTTCGAGATAGCCACTGTCGCGGAACGCCTGCTGCGGATCGGCGGGCCGCTTGTGCGCCTGGCGCCACTCACGGATCGCCGGACGAACGTCGGTGGCGAACGCGTCCTGCAGAATCCCTTCGGCGCGCACGAGGTCGGTGGCGCGCTGGGCGGCGGCGAGGGCGTCGTGATCGACGAGCGCAGCTTTGGCGTAGAGCTCCTGGGCCACGCACACCGTCTGGATCATCGCCTCGATCTTGCCCTTCAAGTTGTGACTCTGGTCGACCATGTAGGCGATGTCGGGCTCGCGGCCGGTCTCGTGCGCGAAGGCGCGAATCTCGTGGAAGATGCGAAACACCTGGTAGGGATCGATGGAGCCCAGCGTCAGGTCGTCGTCGGCGTAGCGGCGATCGTTGAAGTGGAAGCCGCCGAGCATGTCCTCCGCCAGCAGCCAGGCGACGATCTGCTCGATGTTCTGCGACAAATAGTGATGACCGGTATCGACCAGGACGCGGGCCTGCGGCCCAGCGGCGCGCGCCAGCAGCAGTGCCATCCCCCAATCGGCGATGTCGGTGTGGTAGAACGCCGGCTCGAAGGGCTTGTACTCGACAAGCAGCCGTTGGCCCGCGGTCAGTGCGGCGTGGCTGGCGCGCAGATTCGCGACGAACCACTCGCGGCGCTGCCGGATGTTGGCGGTGCCGGGATAATTGGAGCCGTCGGCGAACCATAGCGAGATATCGCGGCTACCGAGCGCGGCGGCGATGGCGACGCTCTCGAGGACGTGCTGCCGCGCCCGCTGCCTGATCTCGGCGTCAGGATTGCCGAACGAGCCGTGCTTGTACTCCTGATCCTGAAAGAGGTTCGGGTTAATCGAACCGGCGCGGACGACGTGGCGCGCCGACAGCCGCGCGATGTCGGCCGCACTGGCGGCCCCGTCGGGAAGATCCCACAGGACGTGCAGCGCGACGGTCGGGCACACGCCGGTCAACGCGTGCACCTGGCCGGCGTCGCTAAATTTCTCCTCGAGGGTCGTCGCGGCCGCCGGCTGAAGAAACTTGCCAAACCGCGTCCCGGTATTGGCAAAGCCCCACGACGGCAGCTCGATGCGAAAACCGTCCAGTGCGTGGTGAATGCGTTGGTCTCTCGTCGGCATGGGGATGACTCCTAGAAGTCGTATCGATCGATGTTCGCCTTGTTCATCAGCAGCGGCGCGCCGAGAATGATCTGGCTGCCGCGGATCTCGATGCGTCCGAGCCGCCCGGCCTCGAAGCTCGTCGCGCCGGGCGCCAATCCCTGTTGCAGCAGCTTGGCCGCCGACAGCACCGTCAGGTAGCCCAAGTCGCGCGTGTTCCAGAGGATGACGGCCTGCACGACGTCGCCGTGGACGTATGGCTTGTTGATGTTCGGCAGCGACAAGCCAATCACCTTGACGTCGCCGGTCCGTCCCGCCTGGCGCACCGCTTCGGCAGCCCCGGGCACGGCCGGCGCCGAAATGGCCATCACCAGCTTGACCGCCGGATTCACGCGGAGAATCGTCTGCGTCTCGGCGAAGGCCTTGTCGCGGTCGTCGTCGCTCGGACGGATCGTCGCCAGCAAGAGCTTCGGGTATTTCTCCGTGAGACGTTTCCTGATATTGGCGATCCACTCGTTCTGGTTGGCGGCGCTGAGCGCCCCGGTGACGATGGCGAACTGCCCCTGCCCGCCCAGCAGCCGCGCCGCCTCGTCGGTCAGCGTCGTCGCGATCCCTTCTGGTGTCGCCTGGTTGACAAAGAAGTCGCGGGCATCGGCGTCGGCGTCGGCATCCCAGGTCAGCACCTTGATGCCGTGCTCGCGCGCCTTGCGGAGGACCGACGAGATGCCGCCGCGGTTCTCGACGGCAACGGCGATCGCGTCGACCTTGCGCGTAATCCAGTTCTCGATCAGCTCGTTCTGCCGGGCGGCATCGAGACTGGTGGGACCGTCCCAGATCAGATCGACGTTCAGTTCCTTGGCCGCTTCCTCGGCTCCGGCGCGACAACTGATGAAGTAGGGGTCTCCCTTCGCTTTGGGCATCATGGCCACGACCGGGCGGCGCGCCGGCGGGGCATCGGGAGCCGCTGACGCCGTCGAAGAAGTTCTCGGGCTCGCGGACGCGCCAGAGCGAATCGAGCGCACGAGCCACGCGTTGGTGCCGGCAACGATCACCGCGGCCGCGAGGACCGCCGCACAGATCGCCGCAACCTGGCTGTTCTTCACGGCGAACTCCTCCGGGGCGAGGTGCGGCTTCGCATGCGCGCCCATCCTGACACGATCCAGTGCCATCGTAGCGAGCAGAAGCCCGCCGGTCATCACGCCGGCGAGCTCTGAGGGCAGCGCTGCCAGCTCGAAGCCGTTGCGCAGCACGCTGATGGCGGCGAGGCCGAGCAGCGTTCCCCACAGCGATCCGCGTCCGCCGAACACTGACGTCCCGCCGAGCACGACCGCCGCGATGGCGTCGAGCTCGTAGCCATTGCCCGCATCGGATCGTGCCTGCCCGAGGTGCGAGACGTAGACCACGGCGGCTACGCTGGCCATGACGCCGGTGAGCACATACAGCCACGACAGGCGCCGGCGCACGTCGATGCCCGCGTAGCGGGCGCCGGCCGCGCCGAAACCGATCGCATAGTAGGCGCGGCCCGCCGGCATTCGGTGGAGCAGGAGCACGTAGCCGGCAACGATGCCTGCGAACGGCAGTACCTGCCATGGCAAGACACCTACCGCGTAGCCCTGTCCGAAGCCGAGAAAGGCGCGGGGAAAGCCGGTGTAGTTGATCGCCGCGCCGGTCATTCCTTCGGCGATGCCGCGAAAGAGCGACATCGATCCGAGAGTGACGATCAGCGGCGGAATATCGAGGCGGGCGATCAACCACGCGTTGAGCGCGCCGCCGGCGGTGCCGGTCGCCAGCGCAAGCACGATTGCGATCGCGACCCCGGCGTGCCAGTCGGTCACGGCGGCGCCGAAAATCACCGCCGCGAGTCCCATCATCGCGCCGACCGACACGTCGATACCGCCGGCGACGATCACCGGCGTCAGCGCAATCGCGAGCAATCCGAGTTCGACACTGGCGCGCAGGATCTCAAAGGCGTTGGTCAGGGTGGCGAAGCCCGGCGCGATCGCGGCAAACACCACGATCTCGACGAGCAGGGCCGCGGCGAGAATCGATTCGCCGCGCCTCACGAGGCTGCCGCCCTTGGCCGCCCCGGACCCCAGCTTCGCGCTCCTCGCCCGCGACGCGCGGCAAGCGCGTCGATGCCGACCGCGGCGAGGACGATGGCGCCGTGCAGGGCGCGCTCCCAGTAGCTACTGGCCCCGAGGAAGACGAGCGCCGGTCCGACGCTGGCCAGGAGCAGCACGCCGAGCAGCGTGCCGCCGAAGCTGCCACGGCCGCCGCCAATCGCCGCACCGCCGACGACGACCGCGGCGATCACCTGCATCTCGAGACCGAGGCCGGCGTTGGTCGGCACCTGATTGAAGCGGACCGCGTTCATGAATGCCGCCAGGCCCATGAACGCCCCGCCAGCGGTGAACACCGCCCACTTCACCCGCGCCGGATGGATGCCGGCCAGCCGCGCCGCCTCGAGGTCCGATCCCGTTGCGTATACAGCGCGGAGCGCGGCGAGGTGTCGCGCCCCCCACATGAGCGCGACCTGCATCCCCAGCGTCAGCGCCACAGCCACGAGCGGAAAGAGCGCTTGACCGAGGCCGAGCCACTGAAACGAGGGCGGCAGCCCCTGGACCCAGGCACCCTGCGTGACCCAGCGCAAGCCGTCGCGCCACGCGACCATCGCGGCCAGCGTCACGACGATCGAGGGCAGGCCGGCGTAGGCGACGAGCGCGCCATTGATCGACCCGAGCAGCGCGCCGGCCAGGCACGTCATCAGCAGATTGAGCCCGAGTGGCACGCCAGCGACCGCCGCGGCACCGGCGAGCACACCGCAGATAGCGAACATCGACCCGATCGAAATGTCGATCTCACCCGCGAGGACGACGAGGGTCGCGCCGAGCGCGGCAAGGAGCACGGGAAAGTTGCCGAGGAAGAGGTCGCGGAAGTTCTCGCGGGTGAAGAAGCCGGGTGCCCAGACCGCGAGCGCGGCATAGAGGAGGGCGATGGCCACGGCCAGGCTGAGTTCGCGGCGGCGCGTCATCGCGGCGCCTCCCCGCCATGTCCCAGCGCCAGCGCCAAAACGCGATCCTGGGTCGCAGCCCCGCGATCGAGGACGCCGGCGACGGTGCCCTGCCGCATGACGGCGACGCGGTCGCTCATGCCCAGCACTTCCGGGAGCTCCGAGGAGATCATCAGGATCGCCATTCCGCTCGCCGCCAACGCCGCGATCGTGCGGTGAATCTCGGCTTTCGCGCCAACGTCCACCCCCTGCGTCGGCTCGTCGAGGATCAGCAGTGAGGGCTCGGTCGCGAGCCAACGCGCCAGCGCCACCTTCTGCTGGTTGCCGCCCGAGAGCGTGCGCGCTTCCGCGTCGATCGACGCCGTCTTGATCTGCAGGCGATCGACGAATCGCGCGGCGGCCGCCGCTTCACCGGCGCGATCGATCAGCCCGTGGCGGGTCACCGTGCGCAGGCTGGCGAGACTGACGTTGGCGGCGATCGGCAGATCGAGTACCACCCCGTGGCGTCGGCGATCCTCCGGCACGTAGCCGATGCCGTGCGCGATGGCATCACTTGGTGAGGCGATCGCGACCGGTGTCCCGCGCAGCCGGATGCGTCCGCGATCGGCCTGGCGAAGGCCGAAGACGATCTCGGCCAGTTCGGTGCGCCCCGATCCGACGAGCCCGGCCAGTCCGACAATTTCTCCTTGCCGGACGTCGAGTGAGACATCGTGAATGCCGCTCGCGGCGTGACCGAGCCCTTCGAGCGTGAGGACGACAGCGCCGGGGGCGTGATCGCGCGGCGGATAGACGTCGGTCATCGGGCGGCCGACCATACGACGGACGATGTCGTCGCGCGTGATCGCCGCGGCATCGTACGTACCAACGCTTTCGCCGTCACGGAGGACGGTCACGCGATCGGCGAGCGTCGCGACTTCGTTCAGGCGGTGCGAGATAAAGATGATGCCGGCGCCGTCCGCCTTCAACTGGCGCACGGCTTCGACGAGCGACGCCACTTCCGGCTCGCCGAGCGATGCGGTCGGCTCGTCCATGATGAAGATCCGCGCGTCCGATCCGAGCGCGCGCGCGATCTCGACCATCTGCTGCTCGGGCATGCTCAGGGTCTCGATGGCACGGTCGGGATCGATCGACGATCCGACGCGGCGCAACAGCCGTCGCGCCTGGTCGCGCCGCGCCCGCCAGTCGACGCGCCAGCCGCCGCGCCGTCCAGGTCCGAGGGCGAGGTTCTCGGCGACGCTCAAGTGCGGAAAGAGCGCGGGCTGCTGATAGACGGCGGCGATGCCGGCGAGGTGCGCGGTGTGCGGGTCCATCGCCGCAAACCGGCGGCCGTCCACTTCGATGACGCCATCATCGGGCGCGACGGCGCCCGTGATGATCTTGATCAGCGTCGACTTGCCGGCGCCGTTCTCGCCGACCAGCGCGTGCACCTCGTGGGGCCGGAGATCGAACGACACTCCCTGTAGCGCGTGCACGGCGCCGTAGGTCTTGCGGACGGCCTCGAGCCGCAGCAGCGGCGCACTATTTTGCATGGCGTCATTTCGCATGGCGATAAATGGATTGCGCTGTGCAAAATACCTGGCGATAATGCCTGGCATGAGCAAGACGGATGAGCGTCCGGCTCGAGACCCGTACCTGGTGAAGTCGGTGGTGCACTCGGCACAACTGCTGTCGGCGTTCCGGTCGTCGGGCGAGGCGCTGCCGCTGCGCGAAATCTCGGCGCGGAGCGGACTGCCCAAGAGCATGACCTTCCGCCTGCTCTACACCCTCGAACGATGCGGGATGATCGAGAAGGCGGGTGAGAACCTGTATCGCTCGCACCTGCGGCCGTTCAAGCAGCGGCCGATTCGGGTGGGCTACGCCGCGCAAGGCACCGACTACCAGTTCTCCAAGGACGTCTCGGCGGGGCTGCAGCGGGCCGCCACGGCGCAGGGCATCGAGCTGATCTCGGTCGACAACCGCTACAGCGCCAAGATCGCGCAGCGCAACGCCGACGTCCTGGTGCGCGAGAAGGTCGACCTGGTGATCGAATTCCAGACCGACGAGCACGTCGCCCCGATCGTCGCCGCGAAGTATCGCGAAGCAGGCATTCCACTCATCGCGATCGAGGTGCCGCACCCGGGCGCGACCTATTTCGGCGCCAACAACTACGAAGCGGGGCTCATCGGCGGCCGTCATCTCGGGCGATGGGCCAAGCAACAGCGCTGCTCCGACGCGGACGAAGTCATCCTGATCACGCTTGATCGCGCCGGCAGCCTGCCGCGCATGCGACTGACCGGCATGCTCGTGGGGATG
Organism: uncultured Acidobacteriota bacterium; assembly: GCA_963836665.1. Classification (GTDB taxonomy): domain Bacteria; phylum Acidobacteriota; class Vicinamibacteria; order Vicinamibacterales; family 2-12-FULL-66-21; genus JAICSD01. Next base: position 1,450,193 of record CAWIKL010000001.1, read on the forward strand.
AAGGACGCGTACCCGCCGCTCGAGACCTGCAAGGTCACCTATCTCGATGGCGACGGCAAGCTGGGCGAGAGCTTCGACGTCATGCGCCGGCACGTCCGCGCCAGCCACGCGCGTCGCCTGCTGATCGGCGCCATCAACGATCCCAGCGCGCTCGGCGCGCTGCGCGCGATGCAGGAGGCGGGCCGCGGCGAGACGTGCGCCGTGATGGGCCAGAACGCGTCGCCGGAGGGGCGGGCCGAGCTGCGCGAGCCCGGCACGCGGCTGATCGGATCGGTCGCCTACTTTCCCGAAAAGTATGGCGCCGAGATTCTTGCCGTCGCAATCGACATCCTCAACCGGCGCCCGGTGCCGCCGGCCGTGTTCGTGAAGCATCAGCTGGTCACGCCGGAGAATGTCGATCACATCTACCCGAACGATCAGTTGATACTCGCGTAGCGAAGGTGCCAAAGGTGCAAGGGTGCCAAGGGTGCTGAAGGTGCTCGTGCTGAAGGGTCCTGGTCACCGTAAGCACACCGGGCAGTCTCGGCACCGGCACGCTTAGCACCCTTGGCGTCGTTAGCACGCCAGCGCCTTTGCCAGCGTCACCGCAGGAACGCCTCCGGCAGGCCGCCGTCGACCGGAATCACGTGCCCCGTCGTCTTGGCGCTTTGATCGCCGGCCAGCCAGCAGATCGCATTGGCATTGTCGATCGGCAGGATGGGCCGCCTGGTGATCGTCCGCTGCGCGTAGAACTGGGCCAGCTTATCGCGCAGCTGCTCGGTCGACTCATCGTCTTCAAACGCGATCTGGTACTTCTGCAGCGACACGATGACGCGATCGCGCGGAAACATTGCCGAGCCGGCGACGACCGTCGCCGGTGCGACGGCGTTGACGCGGACGAGCGGACCGAGCCCGACTGCCAGTTCGCGAACGAGGTGATTGATCGCCGCCTTGCTGACATCGTAGGCCTCGCTGCCCGCCTTGGGCACGACGGCATTGGCGGAACTCGTCAGCACGATCGAGGCCGGCAGGCGCTGGGCCTGCAGCACCGCCGCCGCCTCTTGCGCGAGGACGAAATTCGACGTCACGTTGATCGCCATCGCCTTGCCCCAGGTGTCTTCCGCGGGCGTGCCCGGCGGCGGGGTCGGGAAGATCGCCGCAGTGTTGATCACGCAGTCGAATCCGCCAAACTGGAGCACGGCGGCCCGCGCCGCGGCGGCGATGGTGGGGCGTGACGTGAGATCGAGGGTCGCCGCCTGGACCATCTCCTTCGAGGACAGCGCCGCCGCTTCCTTCGCCGCATCGGCGGCGGCGGCACCATTCGCGTCGGCTGCAACGACGTGGCCGCCGCGCCGGGCGATCTGCAGCGCGACCTCGCGGCCGATGCCGCTGCCGGCGCCGACGACGACGACAATCTTGCGGCTGAATTCCTTCTCGGGCGGCATCCGCTGCAGCTTGGCTTCCTCGAGCGCCCAGTATTCGATACGAAATGCTTCGAGGCGCGGCAGCGCCACGTAGTTGTGGAACGTGCGGAATTCCTTTGCTTGTTCAGGGCGCCGCACCTGCGGCAACAGCGGGGTCGCCGCATCTCCTTCGAGCGCGTTCGCCCCCTGCATCACGTGGATGGCGTTGACGAAGAACTCCGTGGTGATTCGCGCTTCGCGCTTGTCCTTGCCGAAGCCGAACAGGCCGAGGCCCGGGATGACGACGACCGACGGATTGCTGTCGCGCAGCGCCGGCGAGGACGGCTCGGCGTAGGCGCTGTAGTACTTGGCGTAGCCCTCGCGGTAGCCGACGATGCGCTCGTCGATGCGCGCGCGCAGGGCCGCGGCGTCTTCCTTCGCCGGGTCCCAGGCGACGAACATCGGCGAAATGCGTGTGCGCAGGAAGTGATCCGGGCAGCTCGTACCGAGGCCGCAGAGATCCTCGGCCCATGCCGAGTTGGCGAACTCGATCGCTTCCGCCGACGCGTCGACGTGCCCGACGACGCGCCGGTTCGTCGAGACCGCCCCGCGCAGATGAGGAAAGATGCCGGCGATCGCCGACTCTACGTCGGCGACCGTGGCCGTGACCCTGGCGCCGCCGAAGCGCGGCCGATTGGCCCGCGTCTCGTGCTGGCGGATAAATTCCCCCATCTGATCGATCGTCCGAATGCTGCTCAGGTAGCATTCGTGCTGGGTCGCGCCCCAGGTGAAGAGGCCGTGTCCACCGAGGATGATGCCGTCGCAGCCAGGATTTTCCTCGACCGCCTTGCGCAGCATCAGCGCCAGCTCGAAGCCGGGACGCTGCCACGGGACCCAGACGATCCGCCGTCCGAACAGGCGGTTGAACTCGGCCAGCTTCTCGGCGCCGTTGGCGCTCGCCGCAAGCGCGATCGCCCAGTCGGGGTGCAGGTGGTCGACGTGCGGGAAGGGCAAGAAAGCATGCAAGGGCGTGTCGATCGAGGCGGCGACGCGACTCTCACCAAACGCGCAGAGCGGGTAGAACCCGACCATTTCGTCCTCGAAGGCTTCGCCGCGGTAGCGCGTCATCAGCGCCTCGAGCTTGTCCATGTAGAGGATGGCGAAGCCTCCGGCGCTGATCGAGCGCAGGTCGCCGCCGCTTCCTTTTACCGCCATGACTCGGGTCGGCACGCCAGTCAACGGATCCGGCCGCTCGAACTTCGAGCTGGTGTTGCCGCCGCCGAAGTTGGTGATGCGGAGGTCCTCGCCGAGCAGGTTCGATCGATAGCGCAGCAGCTCGAGCGGATCGCTCGACAGGCCGAGCGCGCGTGTTTCGTCCCACAGGTCTTGCAAACGCATCAACACTTGAGTCGTCATTCCGGATATTCCGCGTGATTCGCGGCCTCAGACACAGGTCAGCTCGACGTAGTCCTGGAAACGCCGGTAGTGCGCGTTCCAGCGATCGGTGGCCGCGGGTGTGAACCGCTCCACCGGAAAGGAATATTCGATCAGCCGGCGCGCCTCGCCGAGATCGGCGACGGCGCCGGTTGCCACCATCTGCATCGCGACGTTGCCGAGCGCGGTCGCCTCGACCGGTCCGGCGATCACCGTCCGCCCGGTGGCATCGGCGGTGAACTGGTTCAGCAGCGAGTTGCGCGAGCCCCCGCCGATGATCTGGACTTCGGTGATCGGCGTCCCGGTCAAGCCTTCGAGGGCGTCGAGGACGACGCGGTACTTGAAGGCGAGGCTCTCGAGAATCGCGCGGGTCACCGCGGCGGGGCCGTCCGGTTCTGGCTGTGCCGTGCGGCGGCAATAGGCGGCGATTGCCGCCGACATGTCGGCAGGATGGAAGAAGCCCGGATCGTCGGGGTCGAAGAGCGAAGCAAACGCCAGCCGGTGGTCGGCGGCGACGCTGATCAGCTCGCCGGTACTCGTAGCGGCGGCCGGCGCGCGCCCAGTCGCGGCGGCAGGCCTGCAGCAGCCACAGGCCGCCGATGTTCTTGAGCAGGCGCGTCGTGCTCTCGACGCCGCCTTCGTTGGTGAAATTGAGATCGCGCGCGCGCGGCGAGATCACGGGTCGCGCAACCTCGGTGCCGAGCAGGGACCAGGTGCCGGAACTCAGGAAGGCGCGGCCGTTGCCAGCCGGCACCGACGCGACCGCCGATCCGGTGTCGTGGCACGCGGGCGCGACGACGGGAGTACCGGCGAGGCCCGCGCAGACCGACCGCTTCAGTGTGCCCAGCTCGGCCCCGGGCTCGACGAGCGGCGGCAGCAGGCGCACCGGCAGATCCAGCTCGCGCAGCAGATCGATCGCCCAGTCGCGGCGCCGCGCGTCGATCATCTGCGTGGTCGTCGCGCTGGTGTACTCGGCGCGCAATTCCCCGGTCAGCCAATAGTTGAGGATGTCGGGAATCGTGCCGAGCTGGATGGCCGCTTCGAGCAAACGCGGCGTGTGGCGGGCGGCGGCGACGAGCTGGAAGAGAGTGTTGAAGGTCAGGAACTGGATGCCGGTCGTCTCGTAAATCCGCGCGCGCGGGACGCGCGTGAAGACGTCTTCCATCACGCCGTCGGTGCGGGAGTCGCGATAATGATATGGGTTGCCGAGCAGCTCGCCGTTTTCGCCGAGCAGGCCGTAGTCGCAGCCCCACGCGTCGACGCCGATGCTCTCGTAGGGGGCACGCCCGTCGGCCGCCCCGGCGAGCGCCTGCTCCATATCCAGCCACAGCCGCGGCGCGTTCCAGTACAACGAACCGTCGACACGGACCGGCTCGTTGGGAAACCGGCACACCTCAGACAGGTCGAGGACGCCCGCCTTTATCTCGGCGGCCATCGCGCGGCCGCTTTCGGCGCCGAGATCGAAGGCCAGGAAACGCGCACCCATGCCAGGGGTCTCCAGCATACGTCGGGCTCCGCTCGCCGGGGTGAGGATTTGCCGGGTGGCGCTCGTTTCACGGTACGGAATAGTCGGTCAGCCGCGAGGGCGGCCGAGGCGCCGCGAAACCCGCGGGCAATTTCGCGCTGTGAAACGCCGGCCGAGATGTACCCCGCAGTTGCGGAGGCGGTGCGCGTCCGATATCGTGAGCGGCCATGACCAATCGTTCACAGATCCTGGATGCCCTCGACGAAGGCCAGGGCATCCTGCGTCTCGCGCCCTGCTGGGTTCCCCGCTCTTTCATGCACCCGGGCCGACGCCTGCGCCTGCATCCCGACGATCTCTATGCGTTTGGCGGCCATCGCGGCGGTATCAACGAGCGCTGGTTCTCGTCGACGACCAACGCCGACAATGGCCCGGGGACACCGCCCGACGAAGGGCTCAGCTACGTCCGCACGGGCAAGGGGACGCGTTTCCTGCTCAAGGCGGCGGTGGAGCTCGCCGGCGACGCCCTGCTCGGCAGCGAGGTCATCGGACGCGAGAAGGGCTGGAACCTGCTCTGCAAGTTCTTCGACAACATGGGGCCGATTCCCCATCACATGCATCAGAAGGACGAGGACGCCGCGCGCGTCGGCCGGCGCGGCAAGCCCGAGGCCTACTACTTCCCGCCGCAGTACAACCCGGCCGACAACAATTTCCCGCACACGTTCATGGGCCTCGAGCCGGGGACGACGAAGGAGGACGTGCGGAAGTGCCTCGAGAACTGGAACAAGGGGGATAACGGCATCACCTATCTCTCGCGCGCGTACCGTCTCGAGCGCGGCAGCGGCTGGCAGATCAACCCCGGCATTCTTCACGCGCCGGGATCGCTCCTCACCTACGAGCCACAGGTGAACAGCGATGTGTTCGCGATGTTTCAGGCGGAGGTCGAGGGGCGGATCACGCCGTGGGACCTCCTGGTCAAGGACGTGCCGCCCGACAAGCACCAGGATCTCGACTACATCATCAACATGCTGGACTGGGACGCCAACGTCAACCCGCGTTTCGGCGAGAGCAACCGTTATCAGCCGAAGCCGGTGACGCCGTTCGCGGAAACGGATGCCGACGGTTACCGCGAGGTCTGGGTCACCTACGGCACGCCGTGGTACTCCGCACAGGAACTCACTGTCCAGCCGAAGCGCAGCGTCACCGTCGCGGACGCTGCCGCCTACGGCCTGATCCTGACGCAGGGACACGGCACGCTCGGCGGCCTCCAGGTCTCGACGCCGGCGATGATCCGCTTTGGACAGATGACGGAAGATGAATTGTTCGTCAGCGCCGAGACGGCGCGTCAGGGTGTCCGAATTGAAAATCGAAGCGACTCCGATCCCCTGGTGATGCTGAAACATTTCGGCCCCGGCAATACACAGGCCCCGGGCAGGTAAATGCCGTCGAGGAGTTGACATGGGACACGCGAAGCCCGCTCTACACAATGCGATGTGGCCCGGCCTGGTGGGAAAAGGGGGCCCCGACGCCGAGCCGCCGATCGATCTCGACACGATGCTCGACCTGACGGCGAATGCCCGGCTGGCCGACGGCACGACGTTCGACGGGGTGGATCTGTTCCTGTTCGATCCGCACGTCAGCATCGACGCGACCAACGACGACCTGAAGGCACTCGCCGACAAGATCCGAGCAAAGAACCTGATGGTCGGCTCGCTGGTCGCGCCCGTCTGGCCGCCGACCGGCGGCGGCTCGGCGATGGGTGGGGAGGAGGAGCGGAAGGCCTTTCTGACGCAAGTCCGCAAGGCCTGCGCGATCGGGCGCAAGCTCGAGGACCTCGGCGTCCGCCGTTATGGCATCGTGCGTATCGATTCGGCGGCGAGCCCTGCCGAGTGGGCGAAGGATCCGGCCGGTAACACGAAGAAGATCGCCGACACGTTCCGCGACGCGGGCGACATCGCCGAGAGCATCGGCGAGAAGCTCGCCGCCGAAGGAGAGATCTGCTGGGGTGGCATGCACAGCGTGCAGCGCAACGTCGAGCTCCTGGAACAGGTGAATCGTCCAAGAACGGTCGGCTTCCAGGCCGACATGGCCCACACGCTGCTCTTCACGATGGGCTATAACGCGCCCGACGATCGGATGCTTCCTGAGAACTTCGATTGGAAGGACCAGGCGACGCTCGACGACGCGCTGCAGAAGATGACCGCGGCGCTGCGCCCGTGGCTGTTCGACTTTCACGTCGCGCAGAACGACGCGACGGTCAAGGGCTCCGGCTCACACGACAAGACCGGCCGCCACTGCCTGCCGAAGGATCCCAACGGCAAGCTCGACATCGTGAAGCACGCCGGCTACTGGCTGCGCGATGACAAGGGCACGCTCGAGCAGAAGCTGCGCCACATCTGCTGGGACGGCTGCATGTTCCCCAACGACGTGATGATCCAACAGCAGACCTGGAATGACGTGCTCGGGGTGATGAAGGGCGTCCGCGACGCGCATGGCTGGGAGTAGAAGCGATGGGCGATGGGCGATGGACGATGGACGATGGTCGATAGGCGAGGGACGAGGGGCGGATGAAGACGCTGAATATTGGCCTGGTCGGCTACGGGTTCATGGGGCGGACGCATTCGAACGCGTTCCACCAAGCGCCGCATTTCTTCGAACTGCCCTACCGGCCGGTACTCAAGGCCGTCGCGGCGCGCAACGAGGCGCGCGTCAAGGCATTCGCCGAGAACTGGGGCTACGAGAGCTACGCGACCGACTGGCGTGAGCTCGTCGCCCGCAAGGACATCGACCTCATCGACATCGCGGCACCCAACGACGTGCATCATGACATCGCCATTGCCGCGGCCAAGGCCGGCAAGATGGTGATGTGCGAGAAGCCACTCGGCAGGACGGCGAAAGAAGCCGAAGCGATGGTCGACGCGGTGGAGTCCGCAGGCGTTCCCAACACGGTCTGGTACAACTACCGCCGGGTTCCCGCCGTCACCATGATCAAGCAGCTCCTCGACGAGGGGAAGCTTGGGCGCATCTTCCACTACCGCGCGAAGTTCCTCCAGGACTGGACCATCTCGAAAGATCTGCCGCAAGGGGGCGAAGGGCTCTGGCGTCTCGACATCAACGTCGCCGGCAGCGGCGTGACCGGCGATCTGCTCGCCCACAACATCGACACGGCGCTGTGGCTGAACGGCCCGATCGCCGAGGTCACGGCGATGACCGAGACGTTCGTCAAGGAACGCAAGCACAACCTGTCAGGCAAGGTAGAACCGGTCGGCATCGACGACGCCAGCGCGTTCCTGTGCCGATTCGAGAACGGTTCGCTGGCGATGTTCGAAGCGACGCGCTACGCGCGCGGACACAAGGCGCTCTACACGCTCGAAATCAATGGCGAGCATGCGTCGTGCTCCTGGGATCTCCACGATCTGCATCGCCTCCAGTACTTCGATCATCGTGACGAGGGCCGCCTGCGCGGCTGGCGGAGCCTGCACATCACCGACGGCGATCATCCCTACATGAAGCACTGGTGGGTGCCCGGGCTGCAGATCGGCTACGAGCACACGTTCACGCACCAGTTCGCCGATTTCGTCACCGCCGCGGCGGACGGCACGACCATGTCTCCGTCGTTCCGCGACGGCCTCGCCACCGACAGAGTCACCGACGCCGTGTTGAAGTCGGCGAAGAGCCGGCAATGGGAGAAGGTTTAGCAATGCGTACGATTGCTGTCATCGCGCTCGCCGGATTGTGTTTTGCGCAGCAGCCGCCGGCGTCGCCGCAGGGCGGCCAGGGGCAGGGACAAGGGCAGGGTCGCGGCCGCGGTGGCGGCGGCGGTTTTCGCCAGCCCGATCCGATCGACTTCGACGAGCACGACGGCTGGACACCGCTGTTTGACGGCAAGACGCTCAATGGGTGGTCGGGCGACAGCAACTGGAAGGTCGAGGACGGCGCGATTACCATCGAGCCGTCGTGCGAAAAGCCGACTGGGACGGTGTATCTCGTCTGGCAGGGCGGTGAACTCAGCGACTTCGAGTTGAAGCTGCGGATGAAAGGCACCGGGCAGATCAACGGCGGCGTGCAATACCGAAGTTGGATCGCACCCAATCCTCCGCGTCCGCAGCGCGCGGGCGCGCCTGCCGGCGCGACACCGCCACCGGCTCCCCCTCCCTGCCCGAGCGGCGCACCGCGCGGAACGCCGCCTGATCAGCAGAGCGAAGCACAGTGGAACATGTGGGGCGCGCAGTACGACTTCGACGCCGGCAACCGCTACACGGGCCAGTTCTACGAACAGAACACCGGCCGCGGCATCATCGCGTGGAAGGGACAGGCCGTCCGCACCGAAGAGGGCAAGAGCCCTCGCCTGCTGGCCACGCTCGGCGACAGCGCCGCCATCGACGCCATCTACAAACCGAATGAGTGGAATGAGCTGCACATCATCGCCATCGGCAAGCAGATGACGCACCTGCTCAACGGACGCGTGATTTCGGCGCTGGTGGATGAGGACGCGTCGAAGTTCCACGGCAGCGGCCAGATCGGCATCGAGGTAGAGTCGACCGGCAAGCTCTTCACAAAGGACATCTTGCTGAAGAGGCTGTCGCCGGCGAAGTAAATAAACGGTCGGGTCGGGTCGTAACTCAAGAACGGCGCCGGGCAAGGTAAGATCGGCGCCAAAGCTCGAATGGCTGATCCGGCCCCTTCCGAAACCCAGCTCCAGGACGCCGTCGCCCGCGCCGATCACGCGCGACGCGTCCGTGACACGGCGATCTCGCTGTGGAAGGCCGCCCCTTTCACCGCGGGAGCGTGCCTGCTGGTCGCCGTCGCCGGGCGTCTGTGGGCCTGGACCCCGCTCGTCACACTGCTCGTCCTGGCGGCCGCCGCGGTCACGCTCGCAGCGTATGCCGTCGCCGCGCGGCGGCATCGCGCGGTGTCGGACGCGGATGTGTCGCGGATCGACGCCGACGCCGATCTGCAGGGGGAGCTGCGCAGCGCGCATTGGTTCGCCGCCGTTCCCGACCGCGATGACTGGGTGCAGTTTCATTTGGCCCGCGCCGCGGAACGCGTGCGTGCCGTCGATTGGAGCGCGCTCTACCCCGCTCCGCCGGCCGCGCGCGCCAAGCTGCTGACCAGCGTCATCGCCGCCGGCGCCGTCGCGCTGGCGATCCTCGTCCCCGGCCGCGCCGGCCTGGTCGCGAGCGGCGACAAAGTGCGAGGCGCCGCGGCGGCGCACAAGCCGGGCGTGCTCGTCGCTCTGCCACCCGATCTGCGCAAGCAGCTCGAGGACATGCTCGACGCGGTCGAGAGCGGCCGCGGCCGCGATCTGACCGCCGCCGAAGTCCGCGAGCTGCTCAAGCATCTCGACGATCTCGCGCACCAGGATCCCAGCAAGCAGGCCGGCCCGAAGGGCGGCAGCAATCAAGAGCCACCCGCGACGCAGGCCGACATCAAGGCATTCGCCGAGCGCGCCAAGAAGGCGGCCGAATCCACCTCGCTCGCGCCGCAGGTCCGCGACATGCTGTCGGACGTCGCCGACAAGCTCAATGACGGTGAGCAGAATGCCAACGCGATGAGCTCACGCGACGCGGAAGACGCCGCCGTTCAGCCGGAGGCGGGCGGCCAGGCGCAACAGTCGAAGTCGGGCAGCGGCAACCAGGACGGTGCCTCGGCGCAGCAGGTCAAGGAAGCCGCCGGCGGCAGCAGCGTCGGCGTCACGATGATGACCAACCAGGATGCCTCGAACGCGCGCGACGGCGGCATGGGGCTGGGCGGTGGCGCGCAAGACCGCAACGGTAACGGCCATCTCGTCGATCTCGGCGCCGCGCTCAAGAAAGAAACGATCGACGCCAGCGCCGATCTCCAGGGCGACAACATTCCGACCGAAGAGCGGCGCAAGACCGAGCATGCCGATGCCACGGCGGCGTTCACGCACGCCGCCGCGGCCCCGGCCGAGCGCGGCAGCTCGACGGCTCCGCCGCCGGTCCCCGAGTCACGGCGGGCCGCCGTGAAATCGTATTTCATCCGCAAACAATGAGCACAATCGCCGTCGCCGAATCGATCGAGCAGTTCCGCGATCGCTTCCAGAACATCACCCGTGAAATCGGCAAGCGCATCGTCGGCAACGACGAGGTCGTCGGCCTGACCGTGACCAGCTTGCTCGCCGGCGGGCACGTCCTGCTCGAGGGCATTCCGGGTGTTGGCAAGACGAGCCTGGTGCACACGCTCGCCGACGTGCTGCACCTGACCTTCTCCCGCATCCAGTTCACGCCCGACCTGATGCCGGCCGACATCGTCGGCACCAACATCGTCCAGGAACACCAGCAGGGCGGCGGCGCGTTCTTCGAGTTCCAGCCGGGTCCGATCTTCGCCAACGTCGTCCTCGCCGACGAGATCAACCGGGCCACGCCAAAGACGCAGTCGGCGCTGCTCGAGGCGATGCAGGACGTCAGCGTCTCGGTCGGCAAGACCACCTACAAGCTCGAGCAGCCGTTCCTCGTCCTGGCGACGCAGAACCCGCTCGAGATGGAAGGCACGTACCCGCTCCCTGAGGCACAGCTCGATCGCTTCTTCTTCAAGCTGAAGGTCCTCTACCCGCAGGAAGAGGCGATGCACGCGATCCTGGATCGGACGACGCAGAATGAAGTGCCGTCGGTGTCGAGGATCGTCGAGGGCTCGGCGATCCTCGAGATGCGCGCGACGGCACGCGCGGTAGCGGTGGCCAAGCCGGTACAGGCCTACGCCATCCGCCTGACGCTCGGGACGCATCCCGACTCGCCGTACGCCAGCGCGCTGGTCAAGCGCTATGTCCGCTACGGTGCCAGCCCGCGCGCGGCGCAGACGCTGGTGCTGGCAGCCAAGATCCAGGCGCTCAACCGCGGCCAGGCCTTCGTCTCGCCCGACGACATCCGTGCGGTGGCGCTGCCCGCCCTGAGGCACCGACTGCTGCTGAACTTCGAGGGAGAGGCCGACGAAGCCAGCACCGACGACATCGTTACCGAGTTACTGCGGAACGTCCAAGCGTGATTCAGCCACAGCAGCCTGTCCCGTAATCCGCATGCGGGCAAGGACGACAGCGAACGAGCGGCGACGAGCAGCCTAATCATGCCCCTGCGATTTCAGGACGACTTCCTGCGCAAGCTCGAGTATCTGCACGTCGTCTCGCGGCGCGAGTTCGCCGGTCAGAACCGCGCCGACCGCCGCACGCCGAAGCGCGGCCGCGGCATCGAGTTCGCCGACCATCGCGCCTACACGCCCGGCGATGACTTCCGGCTGATCGACTGGAAAGCCTACGGCCGGCTGAATCACCTGCTGCTGCGGCTGTTCGACGAAGAGCAGGACCTGCCCATCTACTTGATCCTCGACGTCAGCGGCTCGATGGCCGAGCCGGCAAAGTTCGACATGGCGCGGCGGCTGACGGCGGCGCTCTGCTACATCGGGCTCGCACATCTCGATCGCATGACGTTGCTGACGTTCTCGAACGGGCTCGTGCAGGAGTCCTCCCCCGGCCGGGGCAAGGGGCGCATCTTCCGAGTCTTCGCACGGCTGGAAAAACTCGAGGCGGGCGGTGAAACGGACCTGCGTGCGTCGTGCAAGGAGTTTGCGGCACGATCGCGGCAGATTGGCCTGACCGTGATCATTTCCGACTTCCTCGAGAAGGAGGGAGCCGACATCGGCCTGAAGATCCTGCGCACGCTCGGGCACGACGTCTTCGCCGTGCACATCGCGTCGCGTGCCGATCGCGATCCCGGCGCGCTCGGCGACGTCCGCTTCGTCGACGCCGAAACGGGCGAGCTGCGCGAGCTCGAGGTAACGCCCAGGCTGGCCGAAGCCTACGGCCATGCGTGGGACGCGCACGCGCTGGAGCTGCAGCGGTTCTGCGGGCGCTACGGCATCGGCTACGTCCGGGCCGACGCCGAGCGGCCGTTCGAGGAGATCGTGCTGAAGGCGTTCCGCCAGGGACGGTTCCTCGCATGACGCGCTGCCATCAACCGGACCGTCGCTCGTGGCGTTGGCGAGCGAGCCCGGCGAGCGAGCCACGCGAACGGCGCAAGCCGGCGAAGCGGCGAGCGAGTGAGCGTGTTGGGGAGTCCGAGGGGCGAAGCCCCGCGGGTAATAGATGACGTTTGGCGCGATGGCGGCATGGCAGGCGTCGCTGCTGGTGCTCGTCGCGGCTGGCGCGGCGGCGGCCCTCTTCCTGGTCAAGGTGCGCCCGCCGCGCGTGCGCGTGCCGTCCCTGCTCTTCTGGACGAAGGTGCTCGACGAGCGGCGCGAACAGACGCTGTGGGAGCGGATCCGCCGCGCGGTGTCGCTGGCCGTCACCGTCGCGATTGCGGCAGCGCTGGCCCTTGCGTTCTTGCGCCCGGCCCGCGCCACGGCGGCGGCCGGCGGCGGGCCGGCGACGCGGACGCTGGTCGCGATCGATTCTTCATGGTCGATGCTGGCGCGCACGCGAAGCGGCGAGACGCGCTGGGAACGGGCGCTGGCTGAAGCGCGGCGCCTGGCCGCGAGCGCCGCCCCGGGCGCCGAGGTCGCGATTGCCTCGACCGGCGACGGTTTGATCGAGGCGCCGACCTCCGACCTCGCCGTGCTCGATGCGGCGATCGATCGCCTGGCGCCGTCGGGCGCTGGCGCGGGCTGGCCGCGCGTCCCCGGCGCCATCGTTCACCTCATCACCGACGGCAGCACACCGCGTGTGCTGCCGCCGGATGTCGTCGTCCACTCGGTCTACGAGGCCGCCGACAACGCCGGCATCACCGCCTTCGACGTGCGGCCGCCGCTCGACGGCACGAGCGACGACGAGGCGTTTCTCGAGGTCTCGAATTTCGCGCCGGCGCAGACCGTGCACATCACCCTGACGCGGGGCACCGCGGCGATCCTCGACCGCCGGGTCGACATGGGGGCGAACCAGACGCTGCACCAGGTGATCAAGCTGCCGCGCGGCGGCGCGCCTGACGTCCACGCAACGGTCGAGGGGCCGCACGACGCCATGGCGATCGACAATGACGCGTTCGCCTGGATCGGTGACGCTCGGCCGCTGTCGGTGGTCGTCGTCGGCGCGCAGACCGCGTGGCTGGCGCCCTGGTTCCGCGCCAATCCCGACGTGATCGGCACCTTCGCAACACCCGAGAGCTACAAGCCCGGACGCGAGGACGCGGTCATCTTCGATCGCTGTGCGCCCGCCGCCGCCCCGGCCAAGCCGGCGCTCTACATTGCGCCGCCCGATCTCCCAGCACTCGGCATGATCGGTACGCAAATGGAGATCAAGCCGAAGTGGGGAGCGAACGACCCGCATCCGCTGCTCGACGGGGTCGACCCACTCACCTTCTCGATCGAGCGGGCGCGCGTCGCCAAGGCATCCCAGCTTCATCCGATCGCCCAGTCGGCGGCCGGGACGCCGCTTGTCTCGGTCGGCACGGCCGTCGATCGGCCGCGGGCCGTGGTCCTGGCGTTCGGGCCGCAGGACTCGAACCTGGCGGGGGCGCCCGCTTTCCCAGTCCTGATGGGCAACGCCATCGAGTGGCTGGCCAAGGCCAACGCGGGCGGCGCGCGGCGCACCGGGCGCGCGGCGTTCAACGCCTCGATCGTCCGCGTCAAGACGCCGGCGGGCGCCGATGTGCCGCTGCTCAACCTGCACGGCGAACCGACCGCGCTCCTGACCGTGCCCGGCGTCTACAGCGCCGAAGCGAGCGGCGGCGCCGCGGCGAAATTCGCGGTCAACGTGGTCGACCCGGACGTGTCGAACCTCGGGCGCACTACGCTCGCGGCCGGCAGCCGCGCGATCGCCGTCGCTTCGGGCGTCGCGGCGCGGCCGTGGTGGATGTATTTCGTCGCACTCGCGTTCGCCGCCGCGTTCGTCGAGTGGTGGACCTGGCTGCGGAGGATCACCGTTTGATGGGCGGTCTGACCTGGACCGCGCCGTCGGCGCTCTGGTTGCTGCTCGCCATCCCGGCGGTGTGGGCGGCGCATGCGCTGGCGCGGACGAACTTCAATGTGCGCCAGCGGCGATTGCAGGCCGCGCTCCGCGCGCTGCTGCTGGCGGCGCTGGCGGCGGCGCTGGCGCGTCCGGTCATCTCGAGCCGATCGTCGCGCGAGTCGATCGTCTACGCCGTCGACGTGTCGCACAGCATCGGCACGCGAGCGATCGAGGACGCGGCGAAGCGCATCGACGAAATCAACGCCGCGGTCCACCCCGACCACTTCCGGATCGTCGTGTTCGGCGCGTCGGCGCGAACGCTCGAGACGACCGCGGCGCTACGCGAGCTGGCGCGCGCCGACCTGGTGGCCAACCGCGGCGGCACCGTTGACCGCTCCGGCACCGATCTCGAGGCGGCACTCGACGCCGCCCGCAGCGAGCTGGCCGCCGGCCACGTGCCGCGGATCGTGCTGTTCAGCGACGCGCACGCGACGGCCGGGGACGTGGACGAAGCGGTCGCCCGGCTTGCCGCCGCGCACGTGCCGGTCTCGACCGAGCCGGCGGCGGTGCGCGATCTCGGCGACACCTGGGTCGAGTCCGTCGATCTGCCGCTGCGGTTGTCGGCCGGCGCGACAATTCCGGTCACCATCGCCGTCGGCAGCCAGCGCGACACCGATGCGTCAATCGAGCTGCGCTCGAGCGGCAAACTGCTCGGCCAGCGTGCCGCTCACCTGGCTCGCGGTGTCACCCACGTGACGATCGAGACCAGCATCGACGCGCCTGGCGCCGCGGCGTTCGAGGCGCGGGTCACGGCGGCGGGCGATCCGCTGCCGGACAACAACCTGCTCACGCGCAACGTGTGGCTGGAACCGCGGGTCCGCGTCCTCTATATCGAGGGGAAGCCCGACAGCGCCCACTACCTGTCGGGAGCGCTCGGTGCGTCCGGGTTCGAGGTCACCGTGCATCCACCTTCTGGCGTGCCCAGCAGCGCGGCTGACTTCGATCCCTACGACGTCGTCGTCCTGAGCGACGTCAACCGCTCGGCCATCTCGAACGGCGCCATGGCGGCGCTGGCCGACTGGGTCGAGCGTGGCGGCGGGTTGCTCGTCGCCGGCGGTGACGCCGTGTTCGGCGAGAACGGCTATCGCAACACCGCGCTCGAGCGCGTGACCCCGGTCACCTTCGAGCGCAAGGACGAGCCGTCGGTCGCGCTGATCCTCGTGCTCGATCGCTCGTGGAGCATGGCGGGGACGTCGATCGATCTGTGCAAGGCCGCGGCGATCGCCGCGCTGGAGGTCATGACCAACGAGCAGTCACTCGGCGTCCTCACCTTCAACGACAAGTTCGACTGGGAGTTCACGCTGAGAAACGTCGGCAAGAACCGCGACTTCATGCGGCAGAAGATCGCGGCGATCGAGCCGGCCGGGCGGACACTGATTTACCCTGCGGTCGAGCAGGCGTTTCTCGCGCTCAAGAACGTCAAGGCGCGGGCCAAGCACGTAATCCTGCTCTCCGACGGTCGGACCTATCCCGACGACTACGAGGGGCTGGTCAAGAAGATGACTGACGCGCGGATTACCGTGTCGTCGATCGCGGTCGGGCCGTCGGCCGACGGCGAGCTGCTCGGCAGCATCGCCAAGTGGGGCAAGGGCAACATGTACATCGTTGCCGACGCCCACGAGCTGCCGCAGATTTTTGTCAAAGAGGCAAAGAACGCCGCGACGCCGTCGTTCGACGAAAAGTCGATCAAAGCTGTCGTCAAGCGGCCGTCGTTCCTGCAGGACGTCGACACCGCGCACCTGCCGCCGCTGCGCGGCCTGACCGCCACAGTCATGAAAGACGCGGCGACCGAGGTGATTGCGACGCCCGAGGACGATCCGATCCTGGCTTTCTGGCCGGTCGGGCTCGGCCGCGCCGCAGTCTTTGCCTCCGACGTCAAGGATCGCTGGGGCGCCGACTGGGTAAAGTGGAAAGGCTACGGTCCGTTCTTTTCGGCCGTCGTCCACGCGATCGAACGGCAGCGGCCGGCGCCGCTCGCGCTCGACCTGAGCGCCGGCGCCGTCCGCGGCGGCGCGCGTACGATCACGATGAGCGTCGAGGCGCGCGACGCCGCCGGCGAATATCGCAACCTACTGCGCCCTGTCGTGCGCGTCTCGGCCGGGGGCGCCTCGCGCGACGTTGCGGCGCGCCAGGTGGCGCCGGGCCGCTACGAAGCGACGGTGGTCGCCGACGCGACACGCCCGATCGTCGCCACCGTCAGCGAGGGGCCGTCGGACGCGATCAAACCGTCGCGCACGATTGCACCCGATCCGGCGATCGAGTACCCGCTTCTCGGCGCCCGACGAGAACCTACTGCGCGCCATCGCGAGCGCGACTGGCGGTTCGTGGCGCCCCGAGGCCGCGTCGCTAGCAGCGAAGCCCGGCGAACGCAGCAGTGAACGCCGGCCGCTGTGGCCGGTCCTCGTCGCCCTGGCGCTCGCGGTGTGGTTCGTCGACCTGACGTTCCGCCGCGTCCGCGTGTTTGAATAGCGGGGCTTCCGGAGGGGAACACCTGTTCTTCGGGTTCTTCGGGTTCTTCGGGTTCTTCGGGTTCTTCGGGTTCTTCGGGTTCTTCGGGTTCTTCGGGTTCTCCGACCCTCCGGCATTTCGTAAGTGCCACGTCATTCCGGATGGCGAGAGGACCTGGCGAGCGCCTGCGCACCAGGGAAGGCCGGAAACCCCTGGGCATGGTTGATGCTCCGGTGCCCGGGATGCTCGAGCGTCCGCGCGCCTCGATCGACATCACCCATACGGTGCTTTCGGTGCTGTTCCTCACGCTGCTCGCGACGGCCAGCTACTGGGTGCTGCGCCCGTTCCTGACCGGCATTCTCTGGGCGACAATCGTCAGCGTCGCGGTGTGGCCGGCGATGCTGCGGATCGAAGCCGCTCTTGGACGGCGGCGCGGCCTGGCGGTCGCGATCGTCACGATCGTCATTCTTCTCGCGGTCTTTGTGCCGGTCACCCTCGCGCTGATCACCATCGTCAAACACGCCTCCTCGCTTGGCGCCGACATCGCGTCCTTCGACACGATCGCGGTGCCGTCGCCGCCGGCGTGGCTCGGCCAGGTGCCGGTTGCCGGCGGTCGCGTCGTCGACGCGTGGCGGCGTTTCGCCGCGCTGGAGCCTGCGCAGCGGACCGCGACGCTAGCCCCCTACCTGCAGCGGGCGCTGCAGTGGTTCGCCGCGACCGCCGGCAGCGTCGGCGGGATGCTGCTGCAGTTCCTCCTGACGACGATCATCGCGGCGCTGGTGCTGGCCAACGGCGAGACCGTACGAGACGGCATCCTCCGTTTCGCGCGGCGCCTGGCCGGCCAGCAGGGCTATGACACGGCGCAGCTCGCCGCGCGCGCCATCCGCGGCGTCGTCATCGGCGTCGTCGGTACCGCGCTGCTGCAGACGACGATCGGCGGGACGGGCCTTTTCATCGCCGGAGTACCGGCCGCGGGACTGATCTCGGCCGTCATGTTGTTCCTGTGCCTGGCGCAGCTCGGGCCGATACCCGTCATGATCCCCGCGGTCGCATGGCTCTACTGGTCCGGCCAGTCCGGCTGGGGAACCGTGCTGCTGATCATCAGCATCGTCGCGGGCACGATCGACAACGTCGTGCGGCCAATATTGATCCGCCGCGGCGCCAACCTGCCGCTGGTCCTCATCTTTGCCGGCGTCATCGGCGGACTGATCGGCTTCGGCATCGTCGGCCTGTTCATCGGTCCTGTAGTGCTCGGCATCACGTACACGCTGCTGGCCACGTGGACTGAGACGCCGGCAGATCCGCTCGCGCGGTAGTCTGGCGCAGCGTTTCGCGCTGCGGAACGCGCACCGGCTGCCATGGGCAGCGCCCGTTAACCGTCCACCGGTAACACGGTTCGCATCGCGACACGGCCGAGGCCGGCGCCCCCCCATTCATCCCGAAGCGATTTCAATGTATGGTGTCGCAGGCAGAGACCATGACCAGACACACCCTTGCGGCGATGATCGTGTGCGCCGGAGTGACCGTTGCGGCGACCGATTTTCTGACCGAAGGCGTCGACAACGAGCGCACCGGCTGGGTGAAGGACGAAAAAGTGTTCAGCACGGCGAACGTCGGCCGTTCGACGTTGCTGTGGAAGCTGAAGCTGGACAGCACTCCGCGCGCGATGCACAACCTGTTCGCGCCGTTGATTGCCGAGAAGGTGGAGACCTCGCAAGGCACACGCGAGATCGGCATCGTTGCCGGCGTCAGCGACGACATGTTCGGAATCGACGTCGCCACTGGCCATCAGCTCTGGCACGTGCACTTCGACGGCGGACCGAATCCGCCGCCGCCGGCCGACAACACGCTGTGCCCGTCGGGGATGACCGCCGTGCCGACGATGGCGGCTCGCGCGCCGGGCCAGTACACGATCTACGCGGTGTCGTGGGATGGACGCCTGCGGCAAATCAACGCGAGCGACGGCAAGGATGTGGTCGCGCCGGAGAAGTTCGTTCCCGGCGGCGGCAAGCCGTACGCCCTGAACCTGTTCAAGGGCGTCATCTACACCGCTACTGCGCAGGGCTGTGGCGGGCTGACCAACGCCTTTTACGCCTACGACCTGGCGACCAAACGCGCGACCGCGTTCCTCCCGGCAGGAGGCGGGCTGTGGGGACGCCGCGGCGCCTCCATTTCCGCGGACGGCACGGTCTACATCGGCACCGGCGACGGCGATTTCGACCCGGGGAACCGCCGTCTCGGCAACGCCATCGTCGCGGTCAAGCTCGACGACAGCAAACAACTGCAGCTCGCCGATTTCTTCGGCGCGCCGAACGCAAACTGGCTATGGCGCCGTGATCTCGACGTCAACACCACGCCCCTGCTGTTCGACTACAAGAACCGCAAGTTCCTCGTCGGGACAAGCAAGGCCTGCCGGCTGTGGCTGCTCGACCGCGATGAGTTCGGCGGCGAGGATCACCGCACCGCACTCGATACGACGCCGCTCATCTGCAACGACGCGCAGGCATTCGACGGCCGCGGCATCTGGGGCGCGCTCAGCGCCTGGCGCGACAATGCCGGCGCGCAATGGGTGCTCGCGCCGTTCTGGGGACCGGTGAGCACGCAGTTCAAGGCGCCGATCGAATACGGACGCCCGCAAGGGGGCGGCGTCGCCGCGTTCAAGCTGCAGCAAAACGGTGACAAGTGGGCGCTCGCACCGGCGTGGCTCTCGCGCGACATGGATCTCGCCGAGGAAACCGTCATCGCCAACGGCGTCGTCTTCGCCTATGCGGCCGGCGAGGACGCCACCCAGGTCGTGCCGGACCACGCTTGGAACGAACCGGGCGGCACGAAATACGGGGGCGGCCTCAACTCCGGGCCGGCGCGTCGCGTGCCCGGCTCGCGCCGCGCAGCGCTCTATGCGCTGGACGGCCAGACCGGCAAGGAGCTGTGGTCGAGCGGCACGCAGATCGAATCGTGGAACCACTTCAGCGGCCTGACGGTGGCCAACGGACGCGCCTACATCGCCACGTTCGACGGGGTCCTTTACTGCTTTGGAGTGGCGCGATGAAGAACCGAGTCCTGTCAGGGGCGGCCGCGTTCGCGACAGCGGTCACGCTGGCCACCGTGCATGCGCAGGTCGGGCGCGGCACGACAGAATGGCTGACGGCGGGCGCCGATGCGCAGCGGACGTCCTGGATCCGCGCCGATCCGAAGATTTCCGTAGCGTCGATGTCGGCGCCAGGATTCGACCTGCAATGGAGCGCGAAACTCGACAACCGCACCCGCGGAGTCAACGGGCTGCAACACGGCGTGACGGCGAATGGCGTGACGCTGTTTGTGCCGATGTCGGTCGTCGCCGGCAGTTCGAACACGATGTACGCGATTGACAACGACACCGGGTACATCGTCTGGCAGCGGACCTTTGACGGGGCACTGCCGGCACCCACGGCGCAGTGCCCTGGCGGAGTCACGGCTGGCGCGACGCGCATTGTCCCACTGACGCCGCCCGCAATCACCGCGGCGCTCGCCGGCCTGACCGGCGGCGGACGCGCTGCGCAAGGCTACCGCAGCGTGATTGGGAATCCGGGCGAAGGCGCCCCGGTCGAGGTCCGCGGTGGGGGCGCCGGCCGCGGCGGCGCACCGGCCGGAGGAGCGCCGGGGGCAGCTGGCCCCGGCCGTCAAGGTGCAGGCGACAGCCCGCAGGGCAGAGGTACGGCTCCCGCTGCGGCGACCGCTCCGCCTCGCGGGGGTGGCGGCTTTGGCGGCGGCGCGGGACCGTCGATCCCTGGTGCGACGCCCGAGCAACTTGGCGGAGGCCGCGGCGGTCTCGCCCGCGCCTCGGGGGTAGTCTACGCGCTCTCGAGCGACGGCATCCTCCACGTGCTCGGCCTGCCGTCGGGAAAAGACATGCAGAAGCCGGCCGAGTTCATTCCGGCCAACGCGAACTGGACCGACACGATCGCGGTCGACACCACGCTATATGCGACGACCTCGGGCAATTGCGGCGGCGCGCCGAATGCGATCTGGGCGATCGATCTCGAAAGCGAAGGCAAACCCGTCACGTCCTGGAAGAGCAACGGCGGACCGATCGTCGGCCGCGTCGCGTTCACAACCGACGGTACGCTCTTCGCCGCGGTCGGCTCCGGCACCGCGACTGGTGGCGGGAAGACAAACGCGATCGTCGCACTCGATCCGAAGACACTGCAGCTGAAGGACTGGTTCACACAACCCAACGCCGCATTCGTAACCGGACCGACCGTGTTCCGGCAGAACGATCGCGAGATCATCGCCGCGGCAACGAAGGATGGACGCGTTCTGCTGCTGAACGCGGCATCCTTAGGCGGGATCGATCACGCGACGCCGCTGCTGGCGTCCGCGCCGGTATCCGGCGGCCTGTCCGCCGACGCCTTGGCCACCTGGCAGGAACTGACGATCACTCCGCCGGCTCCCGCCCCCACTCCTGCACCGGGGGCGCCGCCGCCCGGCTTCGGCGCGGGCGGGCCGACGCCGTCACTGAACATCACATACGGATCCCGATGGATTGTGACGCCGACAACCGCCGGCATCGCCTCGCTCAAGCTCACAGATGCCGGCGGCCAGCTGTCCTTCGAGCCCGGCTGGACCGCCCAGGGCTTGGTTGCGCCGTCGAGCCCGATCATCGTCAACGGTGTCGTCTTCGCGCTTTCCACCGGTGGTCCCTCAGGGCCGGCGGCGCTCAAGGCATACGAAGGAACCACGGGCAAACTGCTGTGGGACAGCAAGGCGACGATGAAGGCGTCCGCCGCTCCGGGAAGCTTCTGGAGCGCGCTCAGTCAGGTATACGTAGGCACGAGCGACGGGGCGCTGTACGCGTTCGGGTTTACGGACGAACGACGATAAGCGCGCCCGTCGCCGGATCGCGGCGGAACCGCGAGAGAAACGCCCACATGTCTTCGGCCGCGGGCTTGAAGTTCCAGTGCCCGTATGGATCGAGCGCGACGAGCTTCATCATGACGCCGTCACGGTTCGAGAGCGTGCCGACCATTGCGCGGCGCCCGGCCAGCGCGGTCCAACCGGGGCCATCCAGCTTCAGGCCGAACAGTGGATTGACGGAGAGATCCGGCGCGTGCACGTAGGCTGGCACGGGCATCGACGAGGTGAGACCTTTGTCGACCGTAGCCCCGGTAGGTGAGAATGCCGGCGACGGCAAAGGCGTGCGTGGCAATGATGTTGTTGACGAAAGTCGCGCCGGCACCGATGCCGATGATCTTGAGGTTCGACGAACGGTGCGTGCGGAGCAGATTCTGAAACGCCGCGAGATCGCCCGGCCCATAGGCTGAATTGTCGACGGGTCCGACGACGAACGCGCGTGCCTTGTACTCGTCCAAATGCGGCAGCATCCCCAACGCATCAACGAGCTGCCTCGACTCGTCGGCGGTGCGCTGCTTGTCGGCGTAAATCAGATAAGTGGGCGCGTACGACGGTCCCCGGTCGCGGATCGTCGACGGCGTGGTGCGCGCCTCGGTGTAGAGGATTGGTTCAGCGGCCTGCTGCGACGCCGTCCCGACGGCAAGGGCGATGACGAGGCAAGCGGCAACCGCGGGGGCGCGATACATGAGCAGTCCTTTCGAGCGCCGAATTATATGGCGGGCCACCGGGCGGTGGGGCCGAGGACCGCGTGACGGAGAAGTTTCGCAGGTCGAAACCACAGCCCGCCGGCGCGTCGTCGAAATCGTCGTAGTCGAGCCGGAGCCGTATTTCGCAGGACACCACGCGCCGCCACACCCCGGCAGACGATGCGGACAGCGCTCGACGGTGTACCCTGCGGCATGCGCAGACGTTCACCCCTCCGCATGTGGACCGCGGCGTTCGGAGGCTTCGCGGTCGCGCTGGCATTGCAGTACGCGGTCGCCGGAGTGAAGGCTGACACCCGACCCGGGCAGACGACGCAGATTCGGTCGGCGGCGCCCGCCACGCCCCAGACGGGACGCGGACGCGGCGGCTTGCAGTTCACCGAACCAAGCCCGCTCGACTTCAACGATCACGACGGCTATGTTTCGATCTTCGATGGACGGACGCTCGACGGGTGGGACGGGAATCCGAAGTTCTGGCGTGTCGAAGACGGAGCGATCGTCGGTGAGTCGACGCCGGAGCGACCGAGCGGCAATAGCTACATCGTCTACCGGCGGATGGAGGCGAAAGACTTCACGCTCAAGTTCGAGATCAAAGTCGAGGGTAGCGGTGGCAGCGGATTGCCGTATCGGAGCCGGAGTGGCCTGGCGTAGCTGGCGAACATCCCCGCGACCGTCATCGCGTTCAACGGGCCGACGAACCTGGACTGGATGATGACCGGTGCACAGGCCGACTTCTGGCCGACCCGGGTGTACACCGGGCAGTTCTATTCGGAAAATACGCCCATGCGGATTCTGGCCTGGCGCGGGCAGGTGGTCGAAGGGTTCGGCGAACGCCGCAAGCGGCTGATGGGGACTATCGGCGACCGCCAAGCACTTGGCGCGATCGTCAAACAGAACGACTGGAACCAGTACACGGTGATCGCACGCGGCGGTACTTTCCTGCACATCGTCAACGATCAGTTGATGGCCGTGATGATCGACGACGATCCGGCGTCCTCGAACAACTGGTCGGGCCAGTTTGGAATTGAGATCGAGGCTACGACAAAGGTCTCAGTGCGAAGCCTCTGGGTCAAGAAGCTCAGCTGATCAATTGCGCGGCCGCGGCCTGCTGACGCAGGAAGCGGAGCCCGTCGAACGCGATCGCTTCCGGCGTCAGGGCCAAATCACGCCAGATAGCCGCGGCGGCGGACAGCTCACCGAGCGCGAAGCTGAAGCTTTCGATCGTCAGCCAGCCGTCGTAGCCGATGGCGGCGATCGCTGAGAAGACCGCGCTCCAGTCCACGTGACCGCTGCCGGGAATGCCGCGGTCGTTTTCACATGTGTGCAGGTGCTTGATGTGCCTCGCGGCCGCGCGTAAGGCACGCTCGATCGACTGCTCCTCGATGTTGGCGTGAAACGTGTCGAAGAGCAGTCCAACTGATTTGTGGCCGACCGCGTCGCAGAACGCCGTGCCGTCGGCCGCGGTGTTGAGGAAGTAGGTCTCGAAGCGGTTGAGCGGTTCGATCCCGATCTCGACGCCGGCGTCCGAGGCGACTGGCGCCAGGCGCTGCCACATTTCGATCGTCCGGTTCCACTCGTCGATGGTCCGCCGCCTTCCGGGCAAGTAGCCGACAGGAAAGTATAACGGGCCCGAAAGGAGCATGATTCCGGCCTCGGCCGCCCGGCCGATCACCGCCCGCACGTGCTCCTCAGCTCGACGCCGTTGCGATGCGTCCGGATCGCCCAGTCCGCAACCGCGGGGAATGATGGAGACGGCGGTACACTGGAGGGCGGCGGCCTCGACGGCGCGGCGCAGCGCGGCCGCTGGAAAATCCTGCGGATCGAAAATCGGCACTTCGATGCCGTCAAAACCGGCGTCGCGGAGCGCCGGCAGGCGGTCGAAATCGCCGGCCCCGACTCTGGCGCCCCACAGCAGAGTGTTGATCCCAAACCGCATAATTACCCGAGGCGCTTTGCTCCTCGGACTCCGCGCAGGTACCTGCTAGAAACACACCAAGCGATCGCGGCGATCGTCGATCTTCTTGAAGGGCAGCCCGTCGACCTTTTTCAAGTCGTCAAGGCTCTTGCACGGCGTCTTCTTGCGATACTCGATCCAGGCTGCCGCCTCCTTGCGCAGAAGCCCGCCGACGGCCTCGAGATCGATGGCGCTCGCCGTGTTCAAATTGATCGGCTTGGGCGCCTCACCCTTGAAGTTTTCGGCAAGGTAATCGGTGATCTGGGCGAGTTCGGAGTCGCTGGCGAGCGCGCTCGCGCCAAGGCCTTTCATCTTCTCGATAACCCCTTCCCACCCGTCGCGCGTCAGCCGCAGCGAGGCGGCGCGGGTGGGTTCGTGGCACTGGCCGCAGACACGAATGACGAGATCACGCGCTGGCGCGTCGGGCAGCCCGGCGCGAAACGTGGCCATTTCTTCGGGTGTGAAGGTGCGCCCCTGCGACACCGCCTGCTCCGCGGTGAGCACGCCGGTCAGCGCGGCGACCGCCGTAGCAGCGGCAAGAAACCGGACCATGGGCATGACCGTTTCAGTATCCCACGAGACCGCGCCGGCAGCCGGGAGGTGCTGCCGGCGCGGTCCGTGCCGCCGACGAGCAGGCCGCTGACGCGACCTGAAAGGCGGCTGTTCAATGGCCCTGCCCCATGGCAAGACGGCCTCGCGATCAGAACGTGAACCGCAGCGCCAGCTGAATGCGGCGCGAATCGCGCGCCGCCGTTACCTGACCGAAGGCCGCGTTGGTCTGCTTCCCCGACGTGTCGAACGTTGCGGCCGTGTTCACGGTCGAGACCTGCATCGAGTTTAGCGCGTTGTACATCTCGAAGCGGAACTGCAGGGTCTTGCTGCCCGAAATAGGAATGTTGCGGAACAACGAGAAGTCGTGGTTGATATAGCCCGGTCCGATATATTCGTCGTTCTTGGCGTTGCCGATCCGGTTGGGGTCCGACGGCGGCCCGATGCATTCGGTCTTGAACTGGCGCAGCAGTGTGCGCTCGCTACGCGGCAGGTTTGGATCACAGAGAATGTCGACGCGGCTGCCCGCGCCGCCGACCGATCCGTTCACGTTGCTGACGCCAGTCAACGCCAGCGTGAAGCCCTGGTGCGCTCCGCTCAGGATGGACGAGATTCCCGAGATCTGCCAGTTATCCGTCAGCGCCCTGGTGACGACGTCGTGCGACAGGCCGGGAATTCGGTAGGAGTAGTTGATCGCGACGATATGCGGACGGCTGCCGTTCAGCGTGTAGTTGCGCAGCCCGTTATCCTGCACGAACGGATCGATCGTGCCCAGGTTGCGGGCGATCGAGCCCGTATAGGACACGCCGAACGAGAGGCGTCCATCGGTGCGGCGGTTGGCTGAGGCCTGGATGGAGTGGTAGTCGCCGTAGCCGGTGAACTCGCGCTGGGTGATGCTGCCATAGCCGCGATACGGGCGGATCAGATCGTTGGGCAGCGGCTGGTTGCCGTTGGTCGGATCCAGGTACTGCGATTGGAAGGTGGACCCGTAGGGCAGACCGTTGAGCTCGCGGCTGACCACCTGGTTGGTCGCCTTGTTGCCGACGTAGGCGACGTCGGCGGTGAAGCGCCACGGCAGCGCCCGCTGCACACCAATGCTCCAGTTGTAGACCGTCGGCGTCTTGAACTCGCCGAGCGCACGGACGCTCTGCGGGGTCTGCGTCAGCGGCGAGCCGAACAGCACAGGAATGGTCGTGTAGTTGGTGGTGTAGGTGTTGAGCAGCGGCGGCTGCTCGAGCCCCTGCAGGATCTCGTCGTCCTGGTAGCGGTCGTAGAAGATGCCGAAACCGCCGCGGACGGCCGTCTTGCCGTCGCCATGGAGATCCCAGGCGAATCCGATGCGGGGTGCCGGCAGAAGGCCCGAGCTCGGCCAGATCTTTTCGCTCGTCACCACCATGCCGTTGCTCACGTCGCCGCTGCCGGGTACGATTCGTCCGATGTACACCGCCGGCAGCGTGCTGCCGGTGAGCGGATCGCGCGCGACGCGGGCGCCATTGACGAGCGCCGGCTGATAGAGCTGCGGCGCCGTCGCCGGGTTCCAGACCGACGGATCGAAGTTGCCGAGCTGCTGTCCCTGGCTGGTCGTCGGCCCGATGTAGTAGAAGCGCACGCCGGCGTCGATCGTGAACTGCGGCTTCACGCGCCAATTGTCCTGAACAAAGGACTCGACGTTGGTGAACCGGCCGTGCGCGTAGGGGGACGCCGTCGACTCGGTGTACTGCTGCACCGCACCGGTCAGCGCATTGGCGAAGCCGTAGTTGGTGTTGAACGGGTTCTGATTGTCGCCGTTGAAGCTGAACGTGCCGTTGAAGGACGAGGCACGCGTCGCCGGCCGCAGCGTGTGTTCCAGGAAGATGCCCGCCTTCAGGTTGTGCGTCCCGATCACCTTGGTCAGGTTGGTAGACGCGTTGTAGATCTGCTCCTGCGCGATGAAGTAGAAGCGGTTCTGGACGCCGATGGACGCCACGTTGGCGGGCGCGTTCGTGCCGGCGAAGCTGGCGTTGGGCACGACGTTCAGCGGATTGGCCGACGGAAAGAACTGCGGCAGGCTATTGAGCACGACCGAGCGCTGATTGTTGGTCAGGTCCTGCGGCGTCAGCGCATCCACGTTCTGCTTCGAGGTGTTCACGCCAAACGTGAACTCGGAGAACGTCGTGCGGTTCCACGTGTGCAGCAGTGTGTTGACAATGCCGAACGTCGGGATTTCGTACTTGACCGGGAACTGCGGCCAGCCGCCGGTGCTACCCAGCAACGCGTAGACGCCTCCCTTGAACGCCTCGTAGCCGAACTGCACACGCGAGTAGAACGTCGTGTCGCGCGCGGCGTTCCAGTCGACGCGCAGCACCTGATCGGTGCGCGGATGGTCGATCGCGGTCTGGTAGGTGTAGTTGTACTGCCGGGTGCCGGTCGGATCGGAGGCATTGGGTAACGGCATCAGATTCAGGATCGACTGGCCGACGGGATCGATGCGGTTCGCGGGGATGATATTGCCTGGGAAGCACCCCGGACCACCAGTGGTCACGCTGCACGCGCCCGACGACTGTGGATCGCGGATGAAGATCAACCGCCCCTGGCTGTCGAATGTCTGCGAGAAGTCACCTTGCCGCTCGAGTGCGGTCGGCATGTTACGCGTATTGAGTGTGCCGGGATCGGTGCGCGGCAGCAGGTCCTGCGACCAGAAGAAGAACAGTTTGTCGCGATTGCGGTTGAAGTCCATCCCGGGCAGCAGCACCGGGCCGCCGATCGTGTAGGCCGTGTTGTCGTAACGGTAGATTGGCTTGGGCAGGTTCTGGCGGTTGCGCGCCCACTCGTTGGCGTTCAGTGCTTCGTCGCGCTTGTAGAAGGCGGCGCTGCCGTGAAAGTTTCTTGTTCCCGCCTTGGTAACGACCGTAATCGTCGCCCCCGAGCTGCGGCCGTACTCCGCCTGGAAGTTCGACGCCTGCACGCGGATCTCGCCGATCGAATCGAGGCCGGGGGCCGACCAGTTGCCGCTGTTCGAGCCGGTGTCCTTGTTGGTCACGCCGTCATAAGAGAAGTTGAACGACGTGCGGCCGTTGATCGACAGGCCACCAACGCTGCCCCAGCCCGGAGCATCACGGGCGGACGTGTCCACCACGCCGGGCAGCACCTTGAGGACGCCCATGAAGTCGCGCCCCTTGAGACCGGTGTCGTCGATCTGCTGCTGCGTGATGAGCGCCGACCGCTCGCCAGTCGTGGTCTGCACGGTTGGGGATACCGCCTGGACGGAGACGGTCTCCGTCAAGCCGCCGACCTCGAGCCGGATCGGCCGCAACGCCAGGCGCTGGGTCGAGCTCAGCTCGATGCCCTTCTGCTCCTGGGTCTTGAATCCGTCCATCTTGACGGTAATGTCGTAGGTCCCCGCCAACAGATCGGGGAACAGGTACGCGCCGTTCGCGTCCGTGGTTGCCTCCCGCGTCTGGTTGGTGCCGGCGTTTCTAAGAGTGACCGTCACGCCCGGCATCACGCCGCCCGCCGTGTCAATCACCGTGCCCGAGAGCTGCCCTGTCAGACCCTGCGCGCTGGCCATGCCGGCGTGTGCGAGTACTGCGAGGGCGACGACCGCAAGGATTACTGCAAACCTGCGAATCACGACATCCTCCTCCCCTCACGCGCATGTGCTGCGCGAACCGGATGTTGCGCCGCAGGCTATGAGTGGCGCGAACAGGAGTCAAAACGAAGCTGCATGAGTGGCGACTTATCGAAGTGTAAAATCCATGACACGATCACAACTCTCCTGTTTGCAAGCAGTTCAGCGTGGGAAACGGCGCCACGGATGGGCTCGGCGGGACGCGGCGCGTTTCACATCGCGCAACGCATTCGACATAGAAACCCAGGTTTGTTTTCAGGCACCAGCCCGGATATCGTGTCCTGCATGCTGCATTCATCCGTCGTTCGCGCGGCCGCGTTCGCCGCCGTCCTCGGGTCCGTGTCGTTCGCTGCCTGCGGCGGCACGACCACTCCGCCCTCTTCCTCGTCGCCAGCGTCACCCAGTGGCCCGCGCATCTACGTGTCCGACGAGACCGGCACCGAAGTCGTCGTCGTCGATCCGGTCGCGCAGCAGGTCGTGCAGAAGATCGCGATCGGCAAGCGGCCGCGGGGCATCAAGCTCTCGCCAGACGGCGCCCAACTCTACGTCGCGCTTTCCGGGTCCCCGATCGGCGGCCCGGGGGTCGATGAGTCGAAGCTCCCGCCGGCCGACCGGGCCGCCGACGGCATCGCCATGATCGACGTCGGCACCCACAGCGTCGTCAAGAAATACAAGAGCGGTGACGACCCTGAAGCATTCGACATCAGCGCCGACGGCAAGACGCTCTTCGTCGCCCAGGAAGACGAAGGGACGCTGTCGATTCTCGATTTGCAGAGTGGTCAGGTTAAACAGAAGGTGAAGGCCGGAGAAGAGCCGGAGGGGGTCACCGTCCGCCCGGATGGCAAGGTCGTCTACGTCACGTCGGAAGGCGACGGCATCGTGACGGCCGTCGACACGACGACGATGCAGGCGATCGGGACGATCAAGACCGGGCCTCGGCCACGCTCGATCATGTTCACGAAAGATGGCGCGACGGGTTTCGTCGCCTGCGAGAACGCCGGCGCCCTGACCGTGTTCGACGCCGCGAGCAACGCGGTGAAGGCAACAATCCAGCTGCCGAAGATCGAAGGGGCACCGACGCCGCCACGACCGATGGGCCAGGCGCTGTCGCAGGACGGCTCCCGGCTCTTCGTCTCGCTCGGCCGCGCCAAAGCGGTTGCCATCATCGATACGGCGTCGCTCGCCGTCGTCGGCACTATTGCCGACGTCGGGGGCCGGCCGTGGGGCATCGCCGTCAGCGCCGACGGCAAGAAGCTCTATACCGCCAATGGGCCGTCGGGCGACGTCTCGATCATCGACATCGTATCTGGCAAGGTCGAAGCGCACGTGAAGACCGGCGGCAGCCCATGGGGCGTCGCCGTCGCCGCGGCGAAGTGACGTCCTACCGCGGGCGCCGCGCCGCGTCGATCGAGAACGGGACGCTGCGGGTCACGGTGCTCGAAGAAGGGGGCCACATCGCGGAGATCTGCGACCTGGCGAGCGGCGTCAACCCGCTGTGGACGCCGGGGTGGCCATCGATCGAGCCATCGCTCTACCATCCGACCCGGCATCCCGAGTACGGCGGCGGCGCCGACGCGTCGTTGCTCTCCGGCATCATGGGGCACAACTTGTGCCTCGACGTCTTCGGCGGCCCGTCGGCGTCGGAAGCGGCGGCGGGCCTGCCGGCGCACGGCGAGGCGAGCGTCGCGCCGTTCAGCGTGACGTCGTCGGCCCGGACGATCGAGATGGAAACGGTGTTGCCGCAGGCGCAGCTGCAGGTCACGCGCACTCTCACGCTCGAAGGTCCGGTCGTGCGTGTCGACGAAACCGTCGAGAACCTCACTGCCACCGATCGCGCTGTCGGTTGGACTGAGCATGTGACGATCGGGCCACCGTTTCTCACTCCTGGCGCCACGCGTCTTCAGGTCGGGGCGGATCGATCGCTCGTCT
Organism: uncultured Acidobacteriota bacterium; assembly: GCA_963836665.1. Classification (GTDB taxonomy): domain Bacteria; phylum Acidobacteriota; class Vicinamibacteria; order Vicinamibacterales; family 2-12-FULL-66-21; genus JAICSD01. The sequence continues at coordinate 1,480,507 of CAWIKL010000001.1, forward strand.
ATCCGGGCCGCTTCGGCGCGGCGGACTATCTGACGCCGGGCGCGGAATTCGTGTGGCCGCACGCGCCCCGGCGCGGCGGCGGTACGGCTGACCTCGGCACGTATCCCGCGACGGCGCCGTCGGGCAGCTACACTGCGCACCGGCTCGATCCGGGCCGCGGCACCGCGTCGTTCGTCCTCTTTTCCCCTGCATTGCGCCTGGCGTTCGGCTACGCGTGGAGCCGTGCCGACTTTCCGTGGCTCGGCTTGTGGGAGGAGCACCGTTCGCGGAGCGAGGCGCCGTGGAATGGCGCTGAGACTACCTGGGGACTCGAGTTCGGCGTGTCGCCGTTGCCGGAAAACCGGCAGCAGATGATCGAGCGCGGCCGGACGTTCGACACACCGGGCTTCCTCTGGATTCCCGCGCGACAGCGGATCGCGGTCGTCTACCGCGCGATCCTGCGCCACGCCGAGGCGATGCCAGCGTCGCTCGAATGATAGAATGGATTCATACAGAGGAATTCATCTATGAAACTGTTCTCATTCGTGTGTGTGATCGCGCTCGCAGCGGCCCCCCTGGTGGCCGCACAGGACACCAAGACCGCGCCCAAGAAAGCGTCCACGACGACAACGAAGAGCGGCGCCGCCGGCGGACGGACCATCGAAATTTCCGCCAGTGACGCCATGAAATACGACGTGACGGAGATCACCGCCAAGCCCGGTGAGAAGCTGCACGTGGTATTGAAGGCGATCGGCAGCATGCCAAAGCTCGCCATGGGTCACAACTTCGTGCTGTTAAAGCAGGGCGTCAGCCCGCAGGAGGTCAGCAACGCGGCGTTCAACGCACGCGCCACTGACTTCATCCCGCCCGACTTCAAAGACAAGATCATCGCCCACACGACACTCGTCGGCGGCGGCGAAACGGCAGAGCTCACGTTCACCGCGCCGACCAAGCCGGGCACCTACGACTATCTGTGCACGTTCCCCGGCCACTTCGCAACGGGGATGAAGGGCACGCTGACCGTCAAGTAGCGACCGCGACACACGGATCATTCATCCGTGTTCACCCATGAGAGTCGGAAGCTAGCGCGGTTTCGCTATCCGCGGCTCTACTTCCGCGCGGCCGCTGCCGGGTCGAACGCGATCTTCGGGTCGTCGGCGGTCAGGTAGCCGTAACGCTCGTTGAACTCGTCGGCGCGGCAATGCGCGATCGCGGCGAGCTGCGCGAGCTTGTCGGGATCCTCAAAATCCTCGCGGCGAAGGCGAATCATGTAGCGGCGCGCGATGGCGTAGCGCGTCGACTCGATGTCGACCGACCGGACGCGGGTGCGGCCCGTTTCCGGATCGATCATTGTGTCGAACGGCACCGGCACGAAGCGGCCACCCTGGATCGAGATCATCGCCGAGCTGCCGCCTGCATTCAGGTAGACGGCCGCCGAGTAGCCAAGATCGCGGGTGTATTCCATGTCGAACGGAATCGGGTCGGCGCAGCGCAGCTCGTAGCCGATGTTCTTCGCCGAGATGGTCGTCTTGATCTGATGCTCGCGCATACGTTTTGACACTTCCGCCTTGAGGACATCGCCGAGGCTGACCTCATCGATACGGATGTGGCCGTGCGCGTCGCGCTCGGCGGTCGCGAGCGAGGCGATTTCCTCCTGCGGAATACCGAGGACGATGCCCTCCGCGATGACCGCCACGCCGTCGCGCCGCCCGTAGCTCAGGCGCCTGATGATCGACCCGGCCAGCGTGTCCACCACCGTGCGCAGCCGGATCGGCGTTCCGAACTCCTCGCCGATCAGCGTAATCGTCGCACCGGCCGCTTTGCCGATGCCCAGCGCCAGATGTCCCGCCTTGCGCCCCATCGCCACGACGAAATGCCAGCGCGACGTCGTCTTGGCGTCGACCATCAGGTTCTTGACGATGTCGACGCCGTAGTGTCGCGCCGTCTGGTAGCCGAAGGTGTCGATATGGGCCGGCAGATCGAGATCGTTGTCGATCGTCTTGGGGACATGGACAACCCGCAGGGCGCCGGCGGCGTGCTTCTCGAGGCGCATCGCCGAGAACGCCGTGTCGTCGCCGCCGATGGTGATGAGTTGCGTGACGTTGAGGCGCAGCAGCGAGTTGACCGTCAAGTCGAGCAGGCGCGGATCCGATGTCGGGTTGGCGCGCGCGATGCCGAGGTGAGAGCCGCCGCGGAAATGGATGCGGCTGACCGCGTCGATCGTGAGCGGGGTGACGTGGTCGATGTCCCCCTGCATGAGCCACTCAAACCCGTCGCGGATGCCGACGACGTCGAGTCCATCGAGCCGCGCGCGGATGGTGGCGGCGGCGATGACGCTGTTGATACCGGGGGCGGGCCCACCGCCCACAAGGATGGCCAGACGCTGATGTTCGTTCATGGTTGTTATGAAATCGATTTCAAATCATACACCGCTCAGCCGAGCCAGTCGTAGATCCAGCGAATGGCGACGATCGAGCCGAGCATGAGGCCGAGGCCGGTGACGAAACTCATCGAGCGCACCAATTCTGACCGCCGCCGTACCAGCCAGACGAGGGCCAACGGCGCGGCGAGGGCGCAGAGCACCAGCGCGTGCATCGAATAGACGTGCCACGCCAGGCCCTCGAGGCAGAAAGTCGCCTGATCGCGAAACGAGGCGCGCATCGCCCGTTCCCGTGGGTCAGTTGCGCCGGCCACCCATCGCGCCGTCGGCATCCGGCACGCCTGCCGCCCTGCGCCCTCGACGACGGTGAAGGCGATCACCCACAGAAGATATCCGACGACGAGCAGGCGCCAGCGATCGGTCCCCACGATCCTTACTCGCGGTAGATGTCGTCGATCGCCGCCGACCAGTTCTGCTCGACGCTCTTGCGCCGCACCTTCATTGTCGGCGTCAACTCGCCGTGCTCAATCGTGAACTCGCGCGGCAAGAGGCGGAACCTCTTGATCGTTTCGAAGTGTGCCAGGCCGCGGTTGATGCCGTCGACGATCTCCGCGTACAGCGCAATGACGTCGTCGCGCATGGCGAGCGCGTCATGCTCGCCGGCCGGACGGCCGAGTTCCTGCAACCGCCGCTCGAGCGCGGCGAATTCCGGGACGATCAGCGCCGAGATGAAGCGACGGCGATCGCCAAGCAAGACCACTTCGGCAATGAGCGGACTGCGCTTCAGGGTCGCCTCGATCGGCTGGGGCGCGATCTTCTTGCCGCCGGAGGTGACGAGCAGATCCTTCTTGCGATCCGTGATTGTCAGGTAGCCGTCGGCGTCGAGCGTGCCGATGTCGCCGGTCTGGAACCAGCCGTCGCGGAGGACGGCGGCGGTGTCCTCGGGACGGTTGTAGTAGCCCTGCATGACGTTCGGTCCGCGGACCACGATCTCGCCGTCTTCGGCGATGCGGACCTCGACGTCCTGCACGGGCTTGCCGACCGTGCCGAGCTTGGGCGCGTCGAGGGGATTGGCCGAGACGATCGGCGACGTCTCGGTCAGGCCGTAGCCTTCGGTGATCGGCAGGCCGATGCCGGCGAAGAACTCGGCGACGCCGAGCGGCAGCGGGGCGCTGCCCGAGGCGAGTACGCGCAACCGACCACCGACGCCGTCGCGGATCTTCGAGAAGACCAACCGCTCAGCGATCGCCGCCTCGAGTCGCAGAACGCCGGACGCGGCGCGCCCCTGCGTAACGGCGCGGCCCTTTGCCGCGGCGACGTTGACGCCCCAGTGGAACAGCGTCCTCCTCGGCTGCGGCAGGGCGTGGCCCTTGTCCAGGATCCGCGCCTGAAACTTCTCGTAGACGCGCGGTACGCCGGTTATCACCGTCGGTTTGACGATCGTCATGTCGCGCCCGATCGTGTCCATCGACTCGGCGAACACGATCGTCACACCATGCGCGAGATACACGTACGAGACCAGCCGTTCGAACGAGTGGCTGAGCGGCAGGTATGACAGCGAGACATCGTCCGCAGTCACCGGCACGACGCCGTGTCCCGCAGCGAGGTTCGAGATTAGGTTGGCGTGCGACAGCATCACCCCCTTCGGCTCGCCCGACGTCCCCGAGGTATAGATAATCGTGGCCAGATCCGAGGGACGGACGGCCTTCGCCTGATCGCGAAACTCGCGCGCCACACCCCAGCCGGCCATCATCTGCACGTGCCCGCGCTGCGCCACCTCGCCGAGCGTCAGGATTGAGGGCGAGGCTGGCGTGACGGACTCGAAGGCGGCGATCGCCTCAAGCGCTGGTAACTCGTGCCGGACGCGCTGCAGCTTGTCGAGCTGCTCGGAGGTGGAGACAAACGCCAGCCGCGCGCCGGCGTCCTTGACGATGTAGGCGGCCTGCGCAGCGGTGAGCGTCGAATAGACCGGGACCGTAATGGCGCCAACGGCCAGGATCGCCAGATCCGCGACCAGCCAGTCCGGCCGGCTTTCGGACACGATGGCGACACGATCGCCGCGCGCGATGCCAAGGGTCTTCAGGCCGAGCGCGACGTCGCGAACGCGGTCGAACCAGTCGCGCGTGGACTGGCCTTCAATCGTGCCGCTCGTCACCTGTCCGACGAGCAGCGGCTTGGGATGCCGGCCCAAGACGTGGAACGGCAGATCGGCGAGCGTCCGCAGGTCGGGGGCGGGCTCCTCGACGGGGGCGTCCATCAGTAGCCTGCCTGCTTGTCGACGAGGTTGAGGAGCGGCGCGCCGGTCTCGAACCGGTGCAGGTTCTCGCTGAACAGATCGATCACCGCCGGCCAGTACCCGTCGAACAGGCCGGAGATGTGCGGCGTGATCACCACGCGCGGACTGTGCCACAAGGGGCTTGTCGGGTCGAGGGGCTCGTGCTCGACAACATCGAGTGCCGCACGGAGCCGTCCCTTCTCCAGCTCGCGCGCCAGGGCCGCTTCGTCGACAAGCTTGCCGCGGCTGACGTTGACGAGAACTGCCTCGTCTTTCAGCAACGCCAGCTCGCGTGCGCCGATCATGTGCGCCGTCTGCGCTGTCTGCGGCGCGGCCACGACGATCACGTCGGCCTGCGGCAACTGCTCGTGCAGGGCCGAAGGCGGCAACACGACGCCGACGCCTGGCGGCGGCTGGCCGGCATGGCGCCGGATGCCGACGACCTCGGCATCGAAGGCGGCGGCGAGCCTGGCGGTGGCCGCGCCGATCGAGCCGAGACCGACGATCAGCACGCGTGCACCGCTGAGCGTACGTGGGGCGCCCTTGTAGAAGTACTCGTTCTGGGCCCAGACGTGCTCAGCCTGGCGCTGCCAGGCAAGCGGCAGGTTGCGCAGGGTGACGAGTATGAGCGCGATGACGTGCTCGGCAATCGGCATTGACGCCACGCCACGCGAGTTGGTCATGACGATCGGCGACGTGACCATGCCCTGGGTGAGCATGGCGCCGACGCCGGCGGCATGACTGTGCACCCAGCGCAGGCGCGGAGCGGCGGCGACATGCTCCGCCGTCAGACGGGCGCCAAAGACGACGTCGGCGTCGCCGATGCAGCGCAAGGTCTCGGCGTCACTGTCGCCGCGGACGAACGTGTGCTCGGGAAAGCGGCCCGTCAACGCCGCGAACCGCGCGTCCGGGATCCGCCACGCGTCGAACGGGCTGTAGACGGCGACGAGGATATTCACGTATCTCCGTTGTGCCGACGCAAGGGTTCGACCTACTTGGTCTTCTTGACGAGGCGCACGCCGCCGATGACCATCGCCTTGTCGATGGCCTTGACCATGTCGTAGATGGTCAGGGCCGCGACCGAGACGGCGGTCAATGCCTCCATCTCGACGCCGGTCGGCCCGATCGTGCGTGCCGTCGCCTCGATGTCATAGCCGTCCTCAACCGCAATCAGCTGAACGTCGGCGTGCGTCAGCGCGATTGGATGACAGAGGGGGATCAGCGCGGACGTCTGCTTCGCTGCCATGATGCCGGCGAGCCGCGCCGTCTGCAATGCGTCCCCTTTCTTGTTCGTGCCCGATCGCACCTGGGCGAGTGCCTCGGCCGACATGCGGATGTGGCCCCGGGCGACGGCTTCGCGGGCGGTGGGCGGCTTGTGACCGACGTCGACCATGCGGATGTGGCCCCTGGCGTCGACGTGGGACAGTTTGCCGCCTCCCACTTCCGGCTTGCGGCTTCTGGCTTTCAGCCGGCGCGGGTTATTCAACGCTTTCTCCTTGCACGAGGAAGAACGACAGGCTTTCGAGCGACACCGTCAGGTCGATGCTCTTCAGCTTGACGCCGCGTGGCACACGGTAGGCGCCGGGTGAAAAGTTGAGGATAGCCTTGATCCCGGCGGCGGCCGCCGCCTGCACGGCGTCCTCTGCCGCCACTTGCGGCACCGCGATCACCGCGATGCCGATATTCTCGCGCCTGGCGACCCTTTTCAGGTGCTTGACATCGTGGATGACGACGCCGCCGCGGGAGTGGCGACCGATTTTCTCCTTGACCCGGTCGAAGAGTGCCACGATCTCGAAGCCATCGTCGCGGAAGCCGGGATAGTCGGCGAGCGCCAGTCCCAGGTTCCCGGCGCCGATGATGCCGACGCGGACGCTGCGATCGAGGCCGAGGATCTGGCGCAGGTGGCGCCGCAGTTCCTTCACGTAGTAGCCGATGCCACGGACGCCGAATTCGCCGAAATAGGCGAGATCCTTGCGGATCTGCGCGGCGTTGAGGTGAAACCGGTCGGCCAGCGCCTGCGAGGAAATCGTGCGGACGCCAGCCGTGTCGAGCGCATTGAGGCAGCGCAGATAAACAGACAGGCGATTGGTCGTCAACTCCGAAACCGGTTCGGCTACCCCCTTCGGCCGTGGATCCTCCCCGAGCTTGTTCTCACGCGTCACAAGGGGAGTATACGGAACTCCTCGCTGCGTGTGGTCTCGCCGGGAGGCGGACTCGCCGCGGCGGTCTCGGGTAATATCACCGCTCATATGGCACAGCCGCCCGCTCAGCCCGCCGTCCGCGCTACCTTTCAACCCTACGTGCCCGCGACGCAGTCGCCGGCCGAGTTCACGGCCAAGGCGGTCGTCCTCGGCGTCCTGTTCGGGCTGATCTTCGGCGCGTCGACCGTCTACCTCGGCCTGCGCGCCGGGCTGACGGTCAGCGCCTCAATTCCGATCGCCGTCCTCGCCATTTCCGTGCTCAAAAAGATCGGCGGTTCGACGATTCTCGAAAACAACATCGTCCAGACAATCGGGTCGGCCGGCGAATCGATCGCCGGCGGCGTTGTCTTCACCATTCCGGCCCTCATCTTTCTGACCCCCGACGGTCCGGGGTTCTTCAGCTACTTCCAGATCCTGATGCTCGCCTTCGCCGGCGGCATCCTGGGCGTCCTGATGATGGTGCCGCTGCGCCGCGCCCTGATCGTCAAGGAGCACGGCGTGCTGCCGTATCCGGAAGGGGCGGCGTGCGCCGACGTGCTGATCGCCGGCGAGCGCGGCGGCGCACTGGCCAAGACGGTGTTCAGCGGGCTCGGCATCGGCGCCATCTGGAAATCGCTGTCGTGGATTTTTCAGATCTTCACGACCGCGGTCGGCTACTCGATGTCACGCACCAGCTTTTTCCCCAACGCCACGCTCAACGTCGACATCTCCCCCGAGTACATGGGCGTCGGCTACGTGATCGGACCGCGGATTGCCGGCGTCATGTTCGCGGGCGGCGTGCTGTCGTGGCTGGTCCTGCTGCCGCTCCTGACCATCCTCGGCAACTACATGAACGTGCCGTTGCCGCCGATCCCGGCCAGCGGCAAGATGATCAAGGAGATGTCGGCGCAGCAATTGTGGAGCGCCTACATCCGCTACACGGGTGCCGGCGCAGTGCTCGCCGCCGGGCTGATCACGCTCGCTCGGACGATCCCGACGATCATCTCGTCGTTCCGCGACAGCGTGAAGGACTTCGGCGGCGGCAAGGGCGCGAAGGTCCAGACACGCACCGAGCGCGACCTCCCCGCGATGGTCGTGCTGATCGGCTCGCTCGCGCTCGCCGTCTTCCTTGCAGTGGCACCGAAGATGCCGACGCAAGGCAACTTCCTCGCCGCCATCCTCATCGTCATCTTCGGCTTCTTCTTCGTCACCGTTTCGTCGCGCATCACGGGCCTGATCGGCTCGTCGTCGAACCCGATTTCGGGCATGACGATCGCAACGTTGATTCTCACCTGCACGATCTTCGTTGCGCTCGGTTGGACCGGGGACGCTTATGCGCCCGTGGCGCTCTGTGTCGGCGCCGTCATCTGTATAGCCGCGGCGCAGGCGGGTGGCACCTCGCAGGATCTGAAGACGGGCTACCTCGTCGGCGCGACCCCCCTCTACCAGCAGATCGGCCTGCTCATCGGTGTCGTCACCTCAGCGCTCGTCATCGGCCTGACGACGCTATACCTGCACCACGTCATGACGATCGGGTCGCAGGCGCTCCCCGCGCCACAGGCGACGCTGATGTCGACGATCATCAAGGGACTGCTCAGCCGCAACCTGCCGTGGGGGCTGGTGCTGGTCGGCGTGTTCATCTCGATTACGCTCGAGCTGTGCGGCATCCACTCGCTGTCGTTCGCCGTCGGTTCCTACCTGCCGATCGCGACCACCGCCCCGATCTTCGCCGGCGGGCTCGTGCGGTGGATCGTGGAGCGCAAGACCGGCCAGGCCGAGGAGTCGGAAGTGGGTTCGGGGACGCTCTTCAGTTCCGGCCTGATTGCCGGCGGGTCACTCGCCGGCATTCTCTACGCGATTCTCTTTGGCCGTCACATCATCGGCGCCGCCGACGACTCAGAGACGCTCGGCTTGATTCCAGCGTTGCACAACGGCACGATCGGGATCGTGGCTGGCGGCCTGCTGTTCGCCGCGCTGGGCGTGGTGCTCACGCGCGCGGCGCAAAAGAGACTGACATAGCGGGGGACGTGAGGCATTGAGGGTGCTACGGGTGCCAAGGAAGCCAATGGTGCGAAGAGTGCGGGTGCTAAGGGTGCCAAGAGCGCTGGCCGTGTTGGCGGTGCTGGGCACTCTTTGTACGTTGAGCACCTTTGGCATTTTTGCTACCCGGTTGTCAGCGCAACCGGCGACGCGGGTGGCGGCGACAACCGAGGCTCTCGTCGCCGCGCCGGTCTTTTTTCACGGCAAGCAGATCGCGGTTCGCCATGACGTCGAAGCGGCGGGACAGCTCTGGCGGCTGACCGCGACGGCCAAGCCGGTGTTCGTGTTCTGGCGAGGGTCGCCGGAGGTCAAAAGCGACGCCGAAGTACGCGGCGAGTTCTGGGACATCGGGCGGCTCGAGCGCAACGACACGCGCTTCGCCAACGTAAACCTGCAGGCCGTACTCGACCTGACGTCGAACGGCAGCTGGCCGGCGCGCGATCAGGTTTTCGTGATCACCAACGCCAGCATGATCGAATCGCCGCTCCCGGCCGAACCAACGATCCGCGCCTTGGCGCTGGCGCCGGAGAAATACGTCGGCAAGGGAGTCACCGTGACCGGGCGCTTCCGCGGCGCCAATTTGTTCGCGGATCTGCCCAGCGCCGCCGGCACCAAGGGCCGCTGGGATTTCGTGCTGCAGTCGGCCGACGCGGCGATCTGGGTAACCGGCGTCCGCCCGCGCGGCAAGGGGTTCGACCTCGACGTCAACGCTCGCATGGATGCGGGGCGCTGGCTGCAGGTGGCCGGCACGCTGCGCCGCGAGGGCGCGCTGCCGTTCGTCGAAGCCACCTCCGTGGCCGAGGGCAAGGCCCCGAACGAAAGCGCGGTGGAGGTTGTCCTGCCGCCGCCGCCGCCCCAGCAGCCGCCGGCGGTCGTCTTCAGCGCCCCGACCGCTGACGAAACCGACGCGGAGCGCACCTTTCCGATCCGAGTCCAGTTTTCCCGCGACATGGATCCGAAGTCGTTCGTCAACCATATCCGCGTGTCGTACGTCGGCGCGGCCCCGGCCGGGGCGCCGGCGATTCCGCAGATGACGGTGCGCTACATCGAAGGCAACCGCGCGCTGGAGATCAAGCCCGCTGCCCCGCTCGACCGATTCCGCACCGTGAAGGTGGAACTGCTCGACGGTATCGTCAGCAACATCGACAACATGCCGCTGGCGCCATGGTCGATGACCTTCACCACCGGCGGGTAGTCTTCAGTTACCCACGGGCCTTTCCCGGTGCAACCGCCGGCGCACTGCGCGGACGATCCATCGCGCGATTGCGATCAACATCACCACGCCGATGGCGACGACGACGGCCGCGGCGGCCGGATATTTCAGAGCCAGGAAACCCAGGGCGACTACGAACGCGTCCTCGGCGAGAGACAGGATCCAATTCGAGAACGGCTCCGGGCTCGCGTTGGCCATGAGACGAGTGCCGGCCTTGCCGAAGTGGGTGCCGGCGGCCAGCGTGCCGCCGAGCAAGCCGACGAGCGTCTCGACTGCCGGCGAGGCGTGGCCGAGCGTGGCGACGGCGATGTAGGCGCCGCCAATCGGGCGAACGACCGTATGGACGGCGTCCCACACGGAGTCGATCCATGGCACTTTATCGGCGAAGAACTCGATCACGTAGAGCGCGATCGCGGTGCCGATGATCCAGTTATTGTCGAACACTTGATACTGGGGCGGCAGCGCGACCCAGCCGTAGCGACTGGCAAGACCGATGATGGCGACGGTAGCGTAGAGGTTGATGCCCGCCGCGAACGAAAAACCGAGCGTGCGGCCCAGTTCGGTCGGCGACAGCATTTACGCCGCCTGATCCTGCAGCAACGAGGCAACCGCCGTGCGCGCCTGCGCGATCAGAGCGTCGCGATCCTGCAGGCCCAGGCCCACCGTTTCGATCGGCGCACCGAAACGGATCTCGATCCGCACCGGGCGGATGACGAAGCTGCCCTTGCGCATAGCCTCACGGGCGCCACTGATGGCGACCGGTACAATCGGGGCCTGCCCCTTCAGCGCCATGATGAAGCCGCCCTTCTTGAACGGCAGCAACGTCCCCGTCCGGCTGCGCGTGCCTTCGGGGAAAATCAGGAACGAGTTCCCGTCGCGCAGCGCCTCGGCCGCTTGTTCGATGGCCGGCAGGCTCTGATCGCGATTGCCACGCTCGAGCGGTACGAAGCCGGCAATATCGAACGCCCGGACCAGGATCGGCAGCTTGCGCAGCTCGGCCTTGTAGAGGATGCGCAGCCGTGGGAACAAGACGCTCAATGCCGAATAGAGCACGGGCGGCTCGACGTTGCTGGTGTGGTTGACGGCATACACCGCGGCACGATCACGCAGGATGAATTCGCGGTTGTGAACGGTCACCTGAATGCCGCTCACCCACAGACCGAGCCTGACCCCACCGTTGGCAATCCGGTAGAGCGACAACGGGCGGCCGGTGATGAAGGCGACGAGCAGGCTCGGCGGGCCGACGAGCAACACGTAGAGCGCGACGGCGGTGTAGGTGAGGATCGATCGGACAGCGGCGATGACGGTCGGCATCAAAGGAAAGGGCCGGAGCGATTGTATCGCTCCGGCCCAACGGGTTACTCGGAACCGGTAACGGCTAACTCGCTTTGGCCGTGCGTTTCACGGTCACGCGTGTTGTCGGGACCGCCTTAGCCGCCTTGGCCTTGGCGATTGATCGGGTCTTTTGCGTAAAGCAGCGCTCGAGCGCGGAGTCGACCTTCTGCTCGACGAGCTCGCTCTTCTCGCGTGCGACTTCGGAAATTTCCGAGATGACGAGGAACTTGGCACGGTCCAACATCCGCTTTTCGCGGAACGAAAGATTCTTCGACTTAGCCAGGAACGTGAGACTCTTCAGGACCTCGACGACGTCGTAGATCGAGCCGGTGCGCATCCGGTCGGAGTTGTCCTTGAAGCGTCCCTTCCAGTTCTGGTGATTGTCGATTTTGCCGTCTCCCAGCAACCCGAACAGCCTGTCGATCTCCTCGTCGCCGATGGCGCGCCGGAGCCCGACGCCCTCGACGTTATCCACCGGCACGAGCACGGTGGTCTCGTTGGCAACCATGCGGAGGTGGTAGAAACCGCACGTCGTCCCGAGAATGGTTTTTGTTTCGATGCCTTGCACAACGCCGAGACCGTGATTCGGGTAAATGACCTTGTCACCAATCTGGAATGTCACACGTCCCCCACGTTAGAGGTGATGTCGGTAAGGAAAACGGGCGGTAAGCAGTCCTTTCAGTATACCCGAAGGATGCACGGCCGGCAATGGGAAATGCCCGAAAAACGGGCCTTTTCTGCACGTTTCTGCGGAATTCCCTCGACACCCCGGGGGAGCATCGGTCGGCTGCCCGACCGCCTGGATCGGAGCTAAGTTTCCAGATTGTAAAGGGTTGGGGGATCCGCGTTAGGACCGGTAGCGCGCCAGCGCGTGGGCGGCGATTTCGCCGACGAGCTGCGTATAGGTGCGTCCGGCCTTGCGCGCCGCCATCGCGAATTCGGCCCGTGACGCCAGCCATGGATTGGGATTGGCTTCGATCACGGCCACGCGCCCGTCGGGGCGCAGTCGCATGTCGATACGAGCGTAGTCGCGCAGGTCGAGCGCCTGGTAGACGGCCACCGCCGTCTGCTGGAGCAGCGCGGCGGTCTCTTCGGGCAGGTTTTCCGCCACCGCCGACTTGGTGTCTCGATATGCGGCAGTCCCCTTCCCCCACTTCACCTCGGCGCCGGCAATCCGCGGCGTCCCTTCCGGGAGCTTGGAGAGGTCAAGCTCGATAACGGGGAGCGCCTCGGGGTTCTCGTTGCCGATGACGCCAACGTACATCTCGCGCCCTTCGACGTACTCCTCGATCAGCACCGGCGAATCGAAATTGGCGTGCAGCCAGTCAATCCGCTCCATCAATTCCCGGATGGAGCTGACGACGGCATTGAACTCGATGCCGATCGAGCCGTCCTCACGGGCCGGTTTGACGATGACCGGGAACTCAAGGTCGTGGGAAAAATCCAGGCGCCCGCGATACGAACGGGCGAATACCGGCGTGTGGATGCCATGGAATTCGAGGATTTTCTTGGCGACCGCCTTGTCCTGGGCGTAAATCAGGCCGTGCGAGCCGGAGCCCGTAAAGCGCTTGCCGATGAGTTCGAGATAGGCGGCGATGCAGGCGTCGGCGGTGTCGTTGCCGGCGAACGATTCGGACAGGTTGAACAGGAGGTCGCACTCGAGGCGTGCCACCGCGTGCAGGCTCTTGACGGAGCCGTCGAGGCAATGCAGCGAGGCTTCGTGACCGAGTTTTTTCAGCGCCTCGGCAACTTCGTCTTCGACTTCTTTTTTGTCGAGGGTCCGCGTCAGCGGCGCCCGCTGGCTTCCCTCCGAGGTGGCGTCATCGTCGTCGCCGGTGTCCCAGCGATCGTAGAGAACGACGACGTTCAGCGTGCTCACGCGCCTCGAATTATAATCGACGGATGCAAAAATCTGTACTCTTCCTACTGGGTGTGGTGTGCCTCGTCTCGGCGTGCGCGACGTCGACGCCGGGCGAGGAATTCGGCATGAAGGATCAGGCGTCGATTCGCGAGCGCAACGACGCGTTCGTGAAGGCGTTCAACGCCAAGGACATCGGCCAGGTGATCGGCGTCTACACGGAGAACTCGACGTTCATGCCGCCGAACCAGCCGGTGCTGCGTGGCAAGGACGCGCTCAAGATTTTCTACGACGACCTATTCAAATCTGGCGCGACGAACCTCAAACTGGAGGTCGGCGAAGTATCGGGTCACGGCCCACTTGCCTACCAGAGCGGCACTTACGAGATGGATACCAAGCCGGCCAACGGCCCCACGGATCACGATCGCGGCAAGTACCTGTTCGTCGCGCGCAAACTCAACGGGACCTGGCGCTACGAATACATGGTCTGGAATTCGGATCTGCCGGCGCCAGGTCACTGACTCCGTGAAATCCGCTCTCAGCGGCGGTAGTGCCGTAGCGCCGGCGTCTTGGCGGCGATCCAGATCGTCGCCGCGACACAGGCCACTCCCCCGCTGACGACCGAGACGACGGCACCCAGCCACTGCGCGAGCAAGCCGGCTTCCAGTTCGCCGAGTTGCGGGCCGCCCATAAAAAAGACCATGTTGACGCCGACCATGCGGCCGCGCAGGTGGTCGGGCGTCTCGAGCTGCCGAATCAGGTTGCGAAAGACCATGCTGACGGTGTCGGCGGCGCCGGTCATCGCCAGGCAGAAGAATGACAGCCAGAAATGGCGCGACATGCCGAAGGCGACGGTCGCCAGGCCGTAGGCCACGACCGCGGCGATCAACCAGTCGCCGCGGCGCTCGATCCATTCCACCGCGCGGACCATCACGCCGCTGGTGATCATCGCGCCAACCGCGGGCGCGGCGTAGAGCCAGCCGTAGCCGTGCGCGCCGACGCCGAGGATGTCCTGCGCGTAGAGCGGTAGCAGCGCGGTCGCCGACGAAAAGAAGGTCGCGAAGAAATCCAGCAGCATCGTCGAGCGGATGAGCGGCGCGCGAAAGACGAAGCGCAGCCCTTCCATGGCCGCGTGCAGGGTGAACTGCGCCTTCTTCACTTCTTCGCCCGCCGCATTCACGGCCGGCAGACCATCACGCTCCACGTCCCGCATCATCAGCAGCGCGGCAATCACGACCAGGAACGAGACGGCATTGATGCCGTAGGCCCACGCGACGCCCAGCCGCGCGATGACGATGCCGCCGGCGGCGGGCCCGCTGACGGCGGCCACCTGGAACATGATGGTGTTGAGCGTAAGGGCATTTGGCAGGTCCTCGCGCGGCACCAGGTTTGGCGTAAGCGCCTGCCGCGCGGGCAGATCGAAGGCGCCGGCGGCGGCGCCGGCCGCCGAGATCGCGTAGACCGGCCAGACGCTGGTCAGTCCGTGCCAGCTGAGAGCGGCGAGCGCGGCGGCGAAGATCGCCATCACGGTCTGCGTCACCAGCATCAGCTTACGCCGGTTGTAGACGTCGGCGGCCACGCCGCTCAACATCGAGAAGACGATGACCGGCGCCACGCGCACCAGGCCGACCATGCCGAGCGCCAGGGCGCGTTTTCCTTCCGGCACGAGCAGCGACACGTGCCAGAGGATCGCGGCGCTCTGCATGAGACTGCCGGAAAACGAGATCAGCAGGCCGATCCAGAGGAGACGGAAGTTACGGTGGCGGAGCGCCGCGAACAAGCTCCAGAATTGTGCCACGAGGCGTGAGACCGCGCCTACAGGGTAGCGGCTCGTGCGATAGCATGACGCCTGTGATCGATATCCTGGCCGTGGACCCTCTGCCGCCGGCCGTCCAGGCCGGTCTCTGGGGGCCCTTCGTTTTGCATCAACATTCGGCCGAACGCGACGGGGACACGTGGCTCGCGGAGATCGGGCCGCGCATCAGAGGACTGGCCCGCGGCGGGCATGCGCAGATTGGCCGGGCACTCCTCGAGCGTCTCCCCCGGCTCGAGATCATTGCCAGCTTCGGCGTGGGATACGACGGAATCGATCTCGTCACCGCGGCGGAACGCGGGGTCATCGTCACCAACACGCCCGGCGTCCTTACGGAGGAAGTTGCGGACACAGCGCTCGGCTTGCTGCTGATGACGGTGCGCGAGTTGTCGGCGGCCGAGGGCTACCTCCGTGCCGGCCGGTGGCCGGCCGAAGGCCCCTATCGCCTGTCTCCCTCACTTCGCGATCGCACGGTGGGCATCGTCGGGCTCGGCCGCATCGGCATGGCAATCGCCCGGCGGCTCGATGCGATGCAGGTCAGCGTCGTCTACCATTCGCGCCGCGCCCGCGCGGATGCGCCGTACCGCTACTACGACAACCTGCGGGCGATGGCCGCCGACGTGGACGTGCTGCTGGTGATCGTGCCTGGCACTGCAGCCACCAAGCACCTGGTGAATGCGAGCGTTCTCGAGGCGCTGGGGCCGGAGGGCGTCCTCATCAACGTTGGCCGCGGATCGGTGGTCGACGAAGCGGCGCTCGTCTCCGCGCTGACGAACGGCACCATTCGCTCCGCCGGCCTGGACGTCTATGCCAGCGAGCCGCACGTGTCGGCGGAACTCATGGGCCTGTCCAACACGGTCCTCCTCCCGCATGTCGGGTCGGCCTCAGTGCACACGCGCGAGGCGATGGGACAGCTCGTCGTGGACAATCTCAAGAGCTGGTTTCAGGAGGGCAAGCCGCTGACGCCGGTGCCGGAGACCCCGTGGCCGGCGCGGCCCAGGCGACCTCATTGAGGTCCTCCTGATAGAATCGAGATCGCTGCAGAGATCCTTTCCGCCGGAGGGGTGAAACTGGCAGCCGCGCGGGACTCAAAATCCAGCGATAATGGCAGGCCGGCAAAAGAGAAACGACACCCGTGGGCCGTTGGTGGGCCAGACGGACTCGACGAACGACAGAGTGGCTCAGTGGCGGAACTGGCAGACGCAGGAGACTCAAAATCTCCCGCCGGTCACCCGGCGTGTGGGTTCGATTCCCTCCTGAGCCACCATTCACCCGTTTCGGTGAACGTTGACCTTGAAGTCGCGCGAGGTCGAGACTGCGGACTATGGACTTCGCCTTCCCTGGTAGCTGGCACGCTACCGTGTTTCTGACGTGGGAATCCTTGGCGATGATAGTCATCTTGGCAGTTGCCTGCGGGTTGCTGCTGAAGATGGCTCTTCTCGTCCGGCGATAGCGCCTCAACACATGGCTCGCCGATTGTCGCCGCGCACACGGCGTGCGTGATCGGTCCCGAACAGGCGGCGGTTCTGGCCGGCAGCTGACCGCGGTCTACTGGACCTTGAACGAATTCGCCACACTGACGGCCGAGTTGTAGTTGCTGTCCCCGGGCTGCGACGCGGTGATCGTGCACGTGCCCTTGGCTGTGAGATGGACAGTCGTGCCAGCCACCGTGCACGAACCACTCGCGCTGAAGGACACGGTCAACCCGGAGGACGCGGTCGCCGAGACCGTGAAGTCCGGACTACCCAGTTTCTTACCGGCCAGCTTCCTGAACGTGATGGTCTGGCTCGCCCGGGCGATGGTGAACATGCGTGGGACGTCTGGAGCCGAGTTGTAGGTGGCATTGCCAGCCTGTGACGCCGTGATGGTGCACGAGCCTGCGGCGGTCAGATGGACGGTCGCCCCGGACACCGTGCAGTTGCCGGATGCGCCAAAGGACACCGGCAGGCCTGATGAGGAGGTCGCCGACACCGTGAAGTCCGGACTCCCGAACGTCTTATTGGCCAGGGCGCCAAAGGTAATCGTCTGATTCTGCTTGGCGGCCGCGATGGTGAAGGTCTGCGGCGCGTCGGGCGCCGGGTTGTAGATGGCATTGCCGGCCTGCGACGCCGTGATCGTGCACGAGCCCGCGCCCGTCAGATGCACCGTCGCCACCGTCACCGTGCAATTGCCGCTTGCCCCGAACGCTACCGTCAGGCCTGACGATGCCGTCGCGCTGACGGTGAAGTCCGGATCGCCGAACGTCTTGTTGGCCAATGCACCGAAGGTGATCGTCTGGTTCTGCTTGGCGGCCGCGATGGTGAACGTCTGCGGCACGTCGGGAGCCGGGTTGTAGGTGGCATTGCCGGCCTGCGATGCCGTGATCGTGCACGACCCCGCGCCCGTCAGATGCACCGTCGCCACCGTCACCGTGCAATTGCCGCTTGCCCCGAACGTCACCGCCAGGCCCGACGATGCCGTCGCGCTGACGGTGAAGTCCAAATCGCCGAACGTCTTGTTGCCCAATGCGCCAAAGGTGATCGTCTGATCCACCTTCCCGATGCTGAAGGTCTGCGGCACGGCCGGCGCCGCGTTGTAGTTGCTGTCACCGGCCTGCGACGCCGTGATCGTGCACGACCCCGCGCCCGTCAGGTGCACCGTCGCCCCGGTCACCGTGCAATTGCCGCTTGCCCCGAACGTCACCGGCAGGCTCGACGATGCCGTCGCGCTGACGCCAAAGTCCGCACTACCGAACGTCTTGCTGCTCAGCGCACCGAACGTGATGGTCTGAGTCGCCTTCCCGATGCTGAAGGTCTGCGGCACGTCGGAAGCCGGGTTGTAGGTGCTGTCGCCGGCCTGCGACGCCGTGATCGTGCACGACCCCGCGCCCGTCAGGTGCACCGTCGCCACCGTCACCGTGCAATTGCCGGTTGCCCCGAACGTTATCGGCAGGCTTGACGATGCCGTCGCGCTCACGGGGAAGTCCAGATCACCGAACGTCTTGTTGCCCAGTGCACCGAAGGTGATCGTCTGGTTCTGCTTGGCGGCCGCGATGGTGAAGGTCTGCGGCACGTCGGGCGCCGGGTTGTAAGTGGCATTGCCGGCCTGCGATGCCGTGATCGTGCACGATCCCGTGCCCGTCAGGTGCACCGTCGCCACCGTCACCGTGCAATTGCCGCTTGCCCCGAACGTTACCGGCAGGCTTGACGATGCCGTCGCGCTGACGGTGAAGTCCGGATCGCCGAACGTCTTGCTGCCCAATGCGCCAAAGGTGATCGCCTGGTTCTGCTTGGCGGCCGCGATGCTGAAGGTCTGCGGCACGGCCGGCGCCGCGTTGTAGTTGCTGTCACCGGCCTGCAACGCCGTGATCGTGCACGACCCCGCGCCCGTCAGGTGGACCGTCGCACCGGTCACCGTGCAATTACCGGTGGCTCCAAACGACACCGTCAGGCCTGACGATGCCGTCGCGCTGACGGTGAAGTCCGGATCGCCGAACGTCTTGCTGCCCAGCGAGCCGAAGGTGATCGTCTGGCTCGCCATAGCCACCGTCAATGCCGCCGAACCGCCGCTCGACAAGTACGACGCGTCACCGCTGAAACTCGCCGACACACCGGCGGGATATGCCCCCCCGCCGATGCCCGCGAGGCTTGCGGCCGACACGGTCGCCACGCCGCTGGCGTTGGTCGGGGCGCTGCCCACACCCGTTCCGTTCAGCGTGAAGCTGACGGACTTACCCGAGACGCCGTTTCCGCCCGATGTGAGGGTGGCGGACAGATCCGCAGTGCCGCCGTAGGTGCCTGACGCCGGACTCACGGAGAGCGACGTGGCGGCGGCCGTCGCGGTGTTGCCAAAGCACACCGTCACATCGTTGAGCGTCGGCGTCACGGCGCTGTTCGACGTTTTCAGCAGCGCCTGGTATTTCACGTAGCGGAACCCGTTGAACTGCGCCAGCGAGCCGCCGCTGGTGAAGAACGTACTGGCGGTGCCGTCCGGGCCGACGAACGTGAATGGCCCGAAGGGGTTGTTGCTGCCCGCGGCCTGGAACTGCACTGAGGTATTCGCGGGAGTGGAGGCCGTCCAGGAGATCGTGTTCCACGCCGGGCTCCCGCCGTTTGCCGGGTTGGCGTCCTTGAGTGACGACACGAATGTACCGGACGTGGGGAAACCGCCCTGCATATAGATCCTGAAGTTCAGGTCTCTACCCCCGGCAGTCGTGTCTGCGGTCCAGGTCGTTCCGCTATTGCTTGACGTCACGCGTTGTCCGTTCGCGTATGGATTGGAGTCCACGAAACCTGTCGTGGCGCAACTGCAGGTATACGCGACCGTCCCCGATGCGAACGCGGTGCTGTCCCGAAACACCAGCGCGTAACGCGTCCCGGCCGTCAGCGTAGCCGGAGTGGCGAAGGTCACCGTCTTGTATCCGCCGCCGCCGCCATCGTTGAAACCGGCGAGCGTCGCTGACGCCAGATCGGCGCCAGTCGGCACGGGAGTCGCGCCGGTCGTCGCGCGAATCGAGATCGTGATGTTTGGAGACACCGTCGTGCAACTAGCGCAGAACAGCTCGAGATCCAGTTTCGTCAGCGGCCCGCTCACTGCGGGAGTAAAGGTCTGGCCGGCCCAAACGGTATTCGTGAAGCCGAAACCGGTGGGACTCACACTGGTGTTCTGCTGGTCGATGGCCGGCACGTTAAGCAGGATCACGTTGCCCGGACTGGCAGTCACATCGCAATTCGTCGGCACACCCGCCTGGAAGTCCCCTTGCGCGGTGTCGATAAAGCAGCCGCTCTGCGCCGCTGGACTGAGCGAGAAGTTCCGCGTCGCGGTTCCCCCGTCGGGCACGACAATGGTCGCCAGGGTCAGCGAGCCGAAGCCCGGGGCGCTGGCGGTCGCGCTGGGATACGTGCCAGCGGGCAGGCCGGTGAATGAATAGAAACCGGCGCCGTCGGTGGTCGCTGTGCGGCTCCCGAGCGTAACCGTCGCGCCGCTGATCGCCACGCTCGCGGAGGTCCTGACGGTTCCTTGTATAGTGCCGCTACCAACCGTGGTGCACCCGGGCATCTGGAAGGAGCCGATGCGCGTGAGGTCGTTCAACCCGGAGGCCGCGTAGGTACTCGTTCGTATACCAGAACGTGCAGCCGTCGGGATCCAGTGTCATTGCACTGTAGTCACCCCAGCGAACGCAAGCGCCGCTGCCGCAGTTTCCGCTCTGGCTGCCGGTGCCGTTGATCAGCGTCTGCTCGGTCTGGCCGAGGGTGTTGATCGGATCGCCGAACAGCCGTCCCGCGTATTTGATTTGCGGAGCCGTCGTCGAGTTCGACTTGCTGTAGCCGATTGCCATGTCGCCATTCCGGTCTACGGCCAGGCTCGGCACGAAGCGGAAGAACGTGTTCGCGCCTTCCGGATCGAACGTCTTTCCCTGCACGGTGTTCGCGGCGACGGTGCCGCCCGTGACGTTGAGCTGATACCAGCGCGGCGCGGCGTTGCCGCCAGTGACGGCGTTGCAGGTCGTGTTCGTCGCGCTTTCGTTGCGCTGTACCGTGTGCGCCACCCACAGCGACTCGGCGCCGCTGATGTTCGAATATTGCGCCTGCGCCATCGCGCGGATCGCGAGCACGTCGGCCGCGTTAGCGGTCGTCGACGCGTTGGCGGGCGTGGCGTTGGGCCAGCACGTGGGCGCGAGCTGGGACTGCGGCCCCGTGAAAGTTGACAACGAGACGCTGTTCCAATCGACGTGGAACTTGTAGACCGACACTGCGTTCAGGAATAACTCGGTTGAGACAAAGGTACTCAGGTGTGCCTGCGGGCGGCGTGCCCGCCTGGAGACGCGCGTTGCCGGGAATCAGAGTGAAATCATTCGAAGGCGCATCGAACACGACGACCTGGACGGTCGGCGCTCCGGCGTACATCTGCGCCTTGTTGAGCGCCCACACGCGCGGGTTCTGGTACGAAGAGCCCGCCGTATAGCCGAACATGTTGGCCGACATGTAGATGCCGTCGGGCCAGACGCCGAACTTCGGATAATCGCCCAGGCCGCCCGCCGTCTCGATCGAGTAGAAGTTCCAGCCGCCGGATACGGGATCGCCACTTTTCGACACCGCCAGGCACTGGTACGCGTGCTGCGGGCTGATGTTGCCGGACCCGTCGAGCTTGAACGCGAAGTCGGTGATGAACCAGCGATCCTCGAAAGTGTCGTAGACCACGACCGGATCGCCGAAATTATCTGTGTCGCACAGATTGCCGAAACGCCCCTGGCTCATGAAGTTGTCGAACGTGAAGGCGGCCACGCGCGTGCCTGTGAATTTGTCGTAGATGCCGATCGACGTGTTCACCGTCTGAATGTAGTAGTTCGGGCCGACGTCACCGTTGGTATCTGGCGGATGCCCCGCGCCCCAGGTGGCGAAGTCGAGGCCATCGAAGCTGTTGATCGGTGACGGAGTCGGAACGGCGATTGTGTCTTGCGGTATCTCGGAGTTCGGCGACGATTGGCGGGCCGCTCCTGCCGGAACCGGAGCCGCCACCGGCCTTATGTTGGGATCCTCGCGCTCGGGCCGCTCGTGCTTCGGCACGGGACCGTTCCGCACGAGCGTGCGTACGTCTCCATCGAACGGCTCCGCGCGTATCAGTCGCCGCTCGGTCGGACCACGCCTGGGCTGACTCGACGATTGGCTCTCTGTCTGCCCATCGAACACACCCGCATGGACGTCTTCAGCGGCACCGGAGCTGCCTAACGTCTTGCGGCCCCTCTGGGAGAGCCGGAGCAGCGGCGCGTCGACACTCGGATTGGTCGCGCCGGCCGGCGCTGGGTTCACCGCCGTCTGCGGGGCGGCGGGCGGCGGGGCGGCGGCGTGCGGGGCGGGCGCCTGCGGGGCGGCCGCGTGGGTCACAGCCACGCTCGGCCTCACCGACGCAGATCTTGCCAACCAGGTAGCGCCCCCCACAAGCAGACACGTGGAGGTCCACACGACAATTCGAGCTGAACGCTGAGTACGCACGAGTGCCTTTCCGCAAACGTAGTTCGGGAATAAAAACGACGGTTGGCTGGGGAAGAGACACGTTAACCACGCCGGAGGATGGCGTCAAGACAATTTCGACCGAGAAGATTGCGGATGCTCGATGACGAATTCGTAATGCCGGAGGCTATCGTCAGCAGGACACTTGGTGACGCAATTCGGAGTTCTGTTGATCGAGCGGTGAGCGAGATGCGGGGTGATTCAGCCTGTGTTCACAGCCAGCTCCGCAACCGGGAGGTGGGCATCATCACCAGTGTTCGGGACAGGAAGCCGTGGCAAGTCCAGGAGGCCGCTCAGATAATTCCGACTCTCAATCAACAGCGAAGCGACGTGGTCGGCGCCTGTGCCGATGAGCGTCGCCGGGCTATCATCTGCCAGCGCCGGCGGTGCCCATCGTCCGACGGCGATTCTCAACTCTGGCAGCGCCGAGCGAAGTCTCCTCACCAAATATCGTGTTTTCGAGGACGGGCTGGGTGGGAGATCAGCAAAGCACACGACCGAGAACTTTCCGTCAGCCACCAACGACGCCAACTCCACGGCCTGCATGCGTCTACCGGTGATCTCCAGAACGATCGGCAGACCGTCCACCAGATTTGCCAGCATCGCGAGCGCCACTTCATCGGCGAGTCCGGCGACCGCGTAGCCCAGTACACGCAGCGGCTCGCGCGGTTTCAAGGCAGATGGATGGGCGACCGCGGTTGGGGGCTGCGTCTCCTCCTGGCGGCGAATCGTGTCGGCCGCGTCCGCGACCAACTCCCGGGTGGCTTCGATGACCGCCGCTTCCTCCTCGGATGAGAGTCGGCGCTCCGAACAATCACGCTCGGCATGACACAGTGCCGGCAGCAACAGCGCGTCGTACACCGATGCCGGCGATTCGGCCTTGATGTGGGCGTCGATCAGCTCGGCCGCCTCGCTCTGGTCGCGAGCCACGAGCCGCTGATATAAGCCGGTACTCGGGGGCGAGCGCTGGTGTGTCGTCCATCAGGACCCCGACGAACTCGAGACCTGGCACGTGCTTGCCGAGCACGAGGAGGCACACGGTCAGCGGCGATGCCATCAGCAGCCCCAGCGGTCCCCAAAGCCAGGCCCAGAACGCGACCGACACGAGCAACACCACCTGCGATACGCCGACGGCTCCGGCATACAGCACCGTTTCGAGCACGAGATTCGTGAAGAGCTCGAGGACGACGAACACAGTGAGCACGATCAACGGACCAGTCCATCCCTGGAGGGCCGCGAGGCTGACAAGAATCGGCGCACCCGCCCCGAGTACGGGGCCGATGTAGGGGATGAATCGAAGCACCGCACCCAGACTCGCCCAGACGAGCGGATAGGGAACGTGGAGGACGTACAGTCCGACGAAGACCGCGACGCCGTAGATCACACTAACCAGCGACTGCATCAACAACTGGCGGCTAACGCGACTTCCGGCCTCGTCGAGTGCCTTTGTGGTTGTGGCCAGCTGCCCGTGCCCGATCAGCCCGATCAGACGATCCCGCAGATCGCGGCGCTCGAGCAGCATGAAGATCACCGTCGCCGCCACGAGCGCCGCCGTGCTCAGCGGTCCGACGACGGGCCCGAGCCACGCGAAGGCCGAAAACCCTGTCGCCGGGTTCGGCGTTACGACAACGGGCCGCGACACGGTTCCTTTCGGCGCTTCCGTTCCCAGGTCGGTCTGGATGCCTTGGAAAGTCTGTTCTAGCTTCTCGACCGTGCCTCCTTTGCTCGCAATGCGCACATCGGCGATTTTGGTTCGGATGTTGGCGCGATAGCCGGGCAGGTCCTGGGCGAGATTGTCTATCTGTCGGGTCAGGCCCCAACCCGCGAACCCGACGGCCGCGAACACCAGCGTGACTGCCAGCAGCACGGCTGGAATGCGACCGACCCACCGCTGGAGCCAGGCGACGGGGGGCGTGAGGACGAACGTCAGAAGGATGGCGAGCGCGAACGGTACCGAGGACTGCCTGTGCCCAGTACAGAACGGCGACGATGAGCACGCCACCGGCGAAGGTGACCCAGGGCTTCACGGATTTCAAGCTGTCGTCCAGGTTTCGACTCCGTTCCTCGGAATTGCAGCGTTACTCTTGGTTCCGCGAGACGGTAAGGGGTCAGACAGCGCGACGCTGGGTGATGTCGGACTCTCCGCTCGTGAGCCCGATGGTTCTTGGCGAGGGCGCCTTCCAGGTCACCGCAGCAACGGCCCGCCGGCGAGATTGCCGGTGACCCAGAGGACGAGGAGGACGATCAGCACAAGACCGAGCAGCCCGCCTCCATAGTGCGAAGTGCCCCATCCCGCGCCGCGGCCGTAATAATAGCCGCCACCTCCGCCAAAGAGCAGCACCAGGACGACGATCAGGATGATGAGCATGAGGATACCGCCTCCTTCCGAGGTTTCGGGTGAGAGGTGGCGCTCTTCCCAGCTGCCGAACGCTCGTTCCTGGCGTAGGCCAGGAGTCCTGTCCAGAACGCGACCGCGTGACCATCACACACCTGGTCCAGGATTGCCGGGATTCGCGCCGTTGCTTGTTTGGCGCAGTAGCCGCACTGCATGCCGCAACAATAGGCGGTCGAACGAATCCACGCAGTACCATTGTGCACACCGATGAGCCGCCCGCATGACGGCCGATCCGGATCGTCGGTCGGTATCGGATGGCGTCTTGGCCGCTGAGCTTTATCGGGTCAGCGTTCACGCAAGACGTGGTCGATATCCCTCAGCAGCGCATCAAAAGACGTCCGACGCCCTGCCGCGTAGGCGCCGGCCCAACGATCCGGACCAAGCCGTGCCCGAACTTCCCGTTCCGACTCGACTTGGAGGTCGTGCACCAGCTTCAGGACAACCGTAGCGCCCGTGCGTTCACTGACGGCGTCCCTCGCCCCCAAGATCCGGGCCGCCCACGCATCGTTGCGCTTGAGTACCGCGGCGGCGACAAGAGGGACCAGCGTGTATGCGAACGCATACTTGTCCTGGAGGTCCCTGATGCAGGTGAGGCTCTCACGTACCAGAACGATCGCCTCATCGGCGTTCCCGCGCCGCACCGCTACGATGGCGCGAACATACAACGCCCAGGTCAGGAACCACGGGCCGGCCTGTCGAAGCAGCGGCATGGCCTCATCGAGCAGGCGCTCCGCATGGTCGACGTCGCCGATGGCAAGCGCCACCGAGGCCATTCCGCTCAGCGCATTCCCACTGCCCCACGGGATCGCCCGCGACTGGAACCCTTCGACCGCGAGAGTAAACCAGTCGCGGGCCGCCTTCAGATCGCCAAGCGCGTGTTCGACCCGCGCCGACAGATCCTCAGCCCACATCACCGCATCCATATCGCTGGCGCGGGCAAGGGCAACGGCGCGCTTGAGCGCGATGCGTGATCGCTCGAGTGCTCCTTGTGTGTACCAAAGCACAGCCGCTGCTTCCAGGACTCGCAACTCGGCGACCGCCGGAAGAGACGGCAAGTTCAGAATCTCCTCACACCACTGCAGGCCTTCGGCCGCATACCCTCGAATCAGCCAAAAGTACTTCAGCCCCCAAGCGATGACCGACGCCTCGTCGGGACGGCCGCGCCGGATCAGCCACCGCAGCGCGCCGCGGACATTTTCGAGGTCATCACGTACGCGATCCAGCCAGTCAGCCTGCGCGGGTCCGACCAGCCCCTCTGCCGCAAGGGTGGCTTGGCCGGTGCAATAGTTGGCCAGGGCCTCCAAGGCGTCTTCGTGCTCGGCCGACGCGGTGAGCTCGAGTACCGCGTAGGCTCGAACGGTTTCGAGCATCTCGTAGAGTGGGCGGCCCGGCACTGAGGTCTCGGACCGGAGAAGAAGGCTCTTGTCAATGAGGTCGGCCACGGCAATGAGCGCAAGCTCGCTTCGGGACGCTGGAGCCTCACGGGCTCCGAGGACCGCAGCGGCGGCGTCGATCGAAAAACGACCCGGCAACGCCCCGAGGCGGCGAAAGGCGCGCTGCTCGTCCGGCTTCAAGAGCCGATAGCTCCAGGCCACCGTGGCATTCATCGTCTGTTGGCGCTCGGGGAGATCGCGTCGGCCGGCCGTTGAGATCAGGACATCATGCGCGAGGCGGCGAAGCAGATCCTCCACAGTCAGGACTTTGATCCACGGAGCCGCCAGCTCGAGCGCGAGCGGCAGCGCATCGAGGCGTCGACAAATCGCGGTCACGGTCGGGGAGTTCGCAGATGTGAGCCGAAAGTCGGGTTGAACGTCTCGAACCCGCTCCACGAAGAGCCGTACGGCAGGAGAGCGTGCCAGATCCGCGGGTGACATAGCGTCTGAGCCCGCCTCCAATTCCAGAGATCCGACGACGTACTCCCGCTCGCCACGCACACGGAGCGGGGCGCGGCTGGTGACGAGCAGGCGGAGCAAGGGGACCGATATCAGGAGATCCGCGACCGGCGGCGCAACGTCCAGCAGGTGCTCGAAATTGTCGAGCACCAACAACGTGGGGTGACTCTCGCACGCGACGCGGGCACGACTCGGTAGATCGCGCGCCGTGACGTCGACGAGTCCGAAAGCCTCAGCGATCGCCGACTCGACGAACGCGGGATCCCGGATGGCGGCCAACGGGACGAAGACCACCCGGGTTGCGCCTCCCTCCGCGATTGCGCGTGCCAGCTCCAACGCCAGGCGTGTCTTGCCAACGCCTCCTGGCCCGATGAGCGTGATCAGGCGTGCGGCGGGATCGGCGAGCCAGCGGCGCAGCGTCTGGAGGTCATCCTCGCGGCCGAGCAGAACCGTCATCGGCACGGGCAGCGAGACGCTCGTCAGTTCGTCGACAGCCGTGGCCTGAGCCGGCGTGCGCGCGCTTTCAAGGAACGCGTCACGGATCGCACCCGTCAGGTCAAGAGCCGCCGACAGGGCGCGCATGGTTTCGACGTGGGGCCGGCGCCGTTCGCCACGCTCTAACGCGCTCACGGCATGAACCGACAGGCCGGCAACTGTGGCGAGCTCTTCCTGCGTGAATCCCGCCGTCTCGCGGAGGGCCTTGAGTTGCGCGCCAAATGACCCTGGAGCGCCGACTTTCATAGCCCCCCATCTTACGCCCGCAAGCCGCAGCCCTGTCAGCCTAGTGAGCTTCGCTCTGATCGATGAATGGGTACTTGGCCAGGTAGTAAGACAGCGCGCGGGGGCTGATGCCCATGAGCCTGGCGGCCTGTTGCTTGACCGCCGACACTTGGAGCGCCCGGCGAATGGTCTCGCGTTCGATCCATTCGATGTTCTCACGTAACTTGAATGACTTCACGCCGGACGTCTGAGCGCTCAACGCTCCTCCGACTGTGATGGCATCACGCGTAATCGTGGAACCGATCGTCAACACGACGGCTCGCTCGATTGCGTTCTCGAGCTCGCGGACGTTGCCGGGCCAGTGATACTCCAGCAGCTTGGCGATGCCCCCCTCCTCCAGCGATTCGATGAACTTGCCGCAGCGTGCCGCATGCTTGTGCACGAACCACTCCACCAGCATCGGAACGTCCTCGAGGCGTTCGCGAAGTGGCGGCATGACGATCGGAACGACGTGCAGCCGATAGAACAAATCGTCCTGGAACTGGCCCAGGCCGACGAGCTGTTGGAGGTCGCGGTTGGTCGCTGCGATGACGCGAACGTCCACGCGCTCCGTCCGTTCCCCGCCAAGCGGCTCGATCTCACGCTCTTGCAGCACGCGCAACAGCTTGGCCTGAAGTCCGACGCTCATGGTGCCAATCTCGTCCAGAAAGATGGAGCCGCGGTCGGCGAGCGAGAACTTGCCTCTCCTGGTAGCGGTGGCGTCGGTGAAGGCGCCCTTGACGTGGCCGAAGAGCTCCGATTCCAGCAGCGTCTCAGGAATGGCAGCGCAGTTGACTTTGATGAACGGCATGGCGCGCTGGGCGCTGCGATGGTGCACGGCGCGCGCCACCAGCTCCTTGCCTGTACCGGTCTCGCCCGTGATCAGCACGGTGCTGCGGGTCGCTGACACCAGCTCGACGCAGCGAATCACGTCGGCGATGGCCTGGCTCTGACCAACGATGCCGTACCGCTCAAAGTGCGGTCCAACGATTGTCGAGGGTGGTGATCCGTCGAGACTTCTTCTTGCAAGCTTCACACAGACTCCTCATGGGATTTCGTCCGGACATCAACGAATTGTCTGGGCGGGCCCCAACTCCAGACGACGCCAACCGCACAGGTGGTTAGCTGCCCGTGTGGCGTCCCGGAGTTGGGAATTGATCGGCAGTCGTCGCTAGTCGTCTCCGAGTTTCGGAATCCCGGCGGCGAACCACACGCCGCCTGCGTTGCGAATCAACAGCACGGGGCTGGCGCATTCCGACGGCGCTGAACTCAGCGTGTCGTCGATGCGAAAGTCACCGTTCGGTTCGAGGGGAACAACGGTCGTGTTGTGCTCGACGAATGGAGCAACGGACTCGCAGATCAACGTGGCGAAAACGCTTTGACCGGCGTTTTGCCCGATGCTGTTGCCGCTAGCCAGGAGCAGGCCACGCCCCCTGACCTTGATCCGGCCGTTACCATCAACGTCGGCCCTCAGATCGGCAATCCGCCAGGGCCCAGCACCGGGGGAGACCCCTCTCACGATGTTCAGTTTGACGTTTGAGAACGTTCCATCCAGAATCGTCGGCCCTGCGCCGTTCGATACCGGGACCACGCCCGACACCGGGATCACGCCGATGCCGCCTTCGAATCTGGCCAGGAAGTCACCCTCACGACCGTGGCCGTTCGCGAATGCGCCGACCTGACCAGCGATCCCCAAGGCCACCAAAATTACCGCTACGTTCTTGACCATCTCTGTACCGTCCTTTATTTCGAGTCGTGACGAGTATGCTGCGGGGATCGCAGCCATCGCCAACTCGTTCCACTAATCCGATTGCTGGAGCGCTCCGAGGACTTGCTCGAGTCCCCGCTCGAGCGTGGGATACCGGAACCGGAATCCGATGCCCCGCAGGCGAACGTTCGAAAACACCGCGTCGGCTCTCAGGGAATCGGATAGAACCGAACCTTGCACGAGTCGACGAGCTGCCGAGGGCATATGCCACACGTGCAATGGACGGTTGGCGAGACGCGCGAACGTTTCCGCGAACTCATCCATCCGGCTCGGATCGGTGTTGACGAGAAAATACCGACCACCCACTTCGCCGCGCTCGGCGAGGTGCACCAGCGCGCTGGCACAGTCGTGGACATGGATCGGCGATACCCACGGTTCGCTCTTGCCAAACTGCAGCACGCGACGGCCGGCCATCACGGGTTCGATGACGCGTTTGCGAAACCACGACGCGTTGCCGTACGTCCATCCGGCAAAGGCGGTGACAATCGGCAGTCCCGCAGCTATGTATCCATCGAGGCGACCGAAGGCCGGCGCGAGGCAGCGTCCCCACGCGGAGGGTTGGAATGGTTCGTCCTCGGTGATCGGACGCGGCCCCGTCGCGCCGTAACAGCTGGTGTCCGCGAGGTAGACGATTCGTTGCGTCGCGCCGGCCGAGACCGCGTCCAGCAGATGCCCATCCATCAGCACGCGCGCGCGGGCGAGAGATGCAGCGCGTGCCGAGGTGACGCGCGCTTCCTCTTGCGGCTGCGGCGGAAGATGAAACACCCAGTCCGCCGCTACTTCGTCCTGCCACTGACCCGGCTCCAGCAGGTTGCCCATGACAACCGTGGCACCAGCGTTGCGCACGCGCTGCGCAGCGTCTAGAGACCAGGCAAGGCCGAACACCCGATAGCCGCGGGCAACGAGGACCTTGACGAGCTCAGTGCCAATGGGCCCGCCGGCCCCGGTCACAAG
Organism: uncultured Acidobacteriota bacterium; assembly: GCA_963836665.1. Taxonomy (GTDB): domain Bacteria; phylum Acidobacteriota; class Vicinamibacteria; order Vicinamibacterales; family 2-12-FULL-66-21; genus JAICSD01. The sequence goes on from CAWIKL010000001.1 coordinate 1,510,337, forward strand.
CGTCGTTGGTCGAACGTCGGCTGGCATGTGAGCCAGTGTGAAGCGCGGGCGGACGAGTCAACACCGACAGCAGCCGCACGGGACTCGTACAACGCCCGTACGAGCAGTCAGGTCCGTTCAATGACGGTTCGGTAACAGCTCCGTCAACTAGGCACCCAACCGGACGAAACACAGGCAGGAAAGGAATCACTGCCCCAAGACCTACACGATCGTACGGTCGTTCGGGTCCCGTGTCCGGTTTTGTCGGCGCAATCCGATGTCTTGGTTAAGGAGTGCAGATGTTCAAACGTCCTGTCGTGTTCACCTTCCTAGCAAGTTGTCTGGTTGCGGCGAGCGCTGCCGCGCAGCCGCGGGTCACCCTCTCTTCTACAGTCGTGGCGCCTGGCGAGAGTGTGGCGATCACCATTACCGGCGCGCCCGGCGCGTTCTTCGCGCTTCTCGGCAGCAGTGTCGACACCGGTGAGAGCTTCGCTCACGACCGTCTCAAAGTCGGGAGCGATGTGACAATCCTCTCGACTGGAACGCTCGACGGCGCCGGCGAAGCGACACTCAACGTCAAACCGCCGTTCCTCGGCACGGTCCTGGATCGCTTCTACTTTCAGGCCGCGACCTCGTTTTCTTCAAGATTCGATACGCTCGAATCTTCTCCGGCGGCAGTCGTTCGTAATGGCGATCTCGTGAAAGGACTGGAGGGGCCCCCAGGACCGCAAGGATCCGCGGGACCCACCGGCGCGGCGGGCGCCGCCGGTCCCACCGGACCCACCGGGCCGCAAGGGCTGACGGGGCCGCGTGGGCCAAGCGACGGGTTTGTTGGCGGAGACACCTTGGTGCTGCCCGTGGGCGATTTCTTCCTGATGACGCAAGTGCAGATTGACAACAGCAGCGGCGCCGAAGTCCGGATGACCTGCAACCTGTCCTTCAGCGGCAACAACGGCGGCATCAACTTCGCGCCCGCGTCCGCGAGCGTGCAGGCCGGGCGGCAGGGTTCGTTGACGATGATTGGGACGTCCAACGTTCTCAGTGCCCCGGGAACGATTACCGGCAACTGTGGAGCGCTCCCGGCTGGCGTCACCGCCACGTTCCACATCGGGGCAATTCAAGTCGCGACGATGCACCAGTGAATCCGAGCCGTGCACGCCGGTTGCACGGCCATTGAGAGCGTTATGGCTGCGCACGTGATGAGGAACGGCGCGCGAACGAGTCTCCTGTTACGTTGGTCTACTGGACCAAGGTTGACGCAACGCTCCACACCGTTGCCACAGCCAGTCCAACAACGACGAGGCCGGTCGCGATCGTCAGTACCATGGCCCTAGAGACGTCCGTGGCTGTCGACAGCGGCGGGTCAGAGGGATCACCCACCCACAGGTCCGTCACTTGCTGGCCCTTCAACCAGATCGGCCCGACGATGCGTCGTTCGAGCGCGCCGGCGGTCGCCGCTTCGCTCCAGCCGGAGTTGGGGCCCAGGAGGACGGCGTGTTGATCGAGCCCAATGCGCCAGGCCTTTCGGCCAGACCAACCCGGAGCCACCAGCGCGACACAGGCGATAACGAGCCAAGTCAATCGCGCCGGCACGTAGTTCATCACGTCGTCCAGGCGGGCGCCGCACCAGCCGAACCGCAGGTAGCGCGGTGTCTTGTAACCGACCATCGAGTCCATCGTGCTGACAATCTTGAACAGCACGATTCCAGGAATGCCCCCGAGCACGTACCAGAAGACCGGACTCACGAAGCCGTCGGTGAGGTTCTCGCTGAGACTCTCGACCGCAGCGCGGCGGCACGCAGGTCCGTCCATGCGATCGGTATCGCGTCCGACGAGCGCGCCGACGGCCCGGCGGGCCGCGTCGATGTCCTGGCGGCGAACAGCCGACTCGATACGCCAGACGTGGTGGAGCAGGTCGCCAAGCGCGAGTAGCGTGTAGACGATGAGCACCTGTACCAGCCACGACGCGGGCGGCGACAGGGCCCGGCCAAGAGCAACGAGGGCCACAAAAACAGGAAGCCACACGCCGGCGAGCACCAGAGCAAGCACAATGCCGCCGCCGTAGCCATCCAACGTGGCCGCGCGCAGGCGGCCTTCGACCCACCGCAACGTGCGCCCGATGAGGCGAACAGGATGCAGCGGGTAGGCGGGATCGCCTACGGCCAGGTCAATCGCGACAGCGACGATCAGGACCGTCGGGTTCGGCGCGAGCGCGCGAACCAGATCATTCACTCGTGCGCCACTTCTCCGACCAGCCGAGCGCCACTGCCCTCAAGACCAGGGCCTTGACGTCGCCGGTCGCGTGGGGCCGCAGCGCCGAGCGGAATTCAGCCCACCGGTGCACCTGCGCCGCCAGGTTCGCCGCCAGTGCCGCGGCCTGCTGCGTCAGCGCGTCTTCGGCCACCGACGCCGGCAGCGTACCGTAGCGCACCCGGTCCGCAACCGCGGCTAGCGCGTGTGCCGCGGCACCGACGAGCGGTTCGTAGAAGGCCGCCTTGCTGTTCTTCTTCAGCAGTTCGAGATCGCCATCGGTGAGAAAGGGTGCGATGTCGTCAAACACCGTCGCCTCGCGGACACCAAAGCGGCCGAGCGCGTGAAACACCCCGCGTGTATAGCTCACCTCGAGGCCGTTCTGCCAGCGCAGCGCCTCCAGTGTCGCATCCCTGGTCGCGCGGCCGATGATCTCGCCTAGCTTCATGTGCGGGCTGGCGGACGTGAGCGTCTTGCCGCCGGACACCGGCGCGGCGAGACAGGTACTGGTCCGTGCCGGTTCCGGTCGCGAGATCGATGTGCAGCTTGCTCGGCACGGCCAGACGCTGCAGCGCGGCGCTCTTGCCTTCGGTCATCGTCACCACCACGCGCGCCAGGGCGGCAGGCGTCAGCGGTCGGTTGATGAAGAGCATGGTATTGATGGTGCCGGCGTAGACAGGCACCTTCTGCACGCCTTCATCCGTCTCCCGCCAGGTCGCCGGCTCGCCAGCGGAAGTGGCGTTGCCCTCGACTCCGGCCGTAACCGCTGCCGTGACCGTCACGTCCTCGTCCGTTTCATGGACAATCGCGACGTAGTTCATGTTCGCGGCCGTACCCATGACAACGGCGTGTTCGCACGGCAACCCGAGCTCGGCACAGACGCGATCGTGATACGCCTCCATCCCTCCTTCGGTGACGACTCGATGCCGATCGGCGTGCGCGGTGCCCTCGCAGCTCTGATGATTCACCAGCCAGCCGACGTGCGCAACCCACCCTCCGTGGCGAGCGGACGTGCTGATCACATGGTGAGCTCCGTTGAGCTCCGCGACGAGAAACCGGCCGGCTCGGCGTAGAGCAAACAAGGGCTCCGTGCGGAGGCATTCCCACTTCTGTGTATCGGTGTCCTTCATGGTCAGTCGAATCCCAGTCGACCCAAATGGCGCCCGTGTCGTTCGAACCAGAGCGCGAGTTGCTGATAGTGCTCGGCCTTGTTTACATGCGTGGGGAGCGCGATGCCGAACATTTCTTCGCAGACCTCCGCGCTCTCGAACGCACCGTGGAGATACGTCCCAATCACACGCTCGCCACGAAAGCCGTCGGTGGTGCCGTCTTCGAGCAAGGCGAAGGGCAACGCGCCGGCAGGTGAGTCAGTGACGCCCAGGTGGATCTCATATCCACCGAACGTTACACCGCTCGGCAGGCTGGCGCGAACTGCTCTGGTCCTCTTCTCCCCGGTCAGCGTCGTCGTCGAGGGGATCAGCCCCAGGCCGGGAGCCGTTCGCAGATCGGACTCGATGCCGGTGGGATCGTCGATCTGCCGGCCCAGCATCTGGAATCCACCACAGATCCCGAACACCCTGGTGCCGGCGTGATACTGCGCGAGGATCCAATCAGCGAGGCCGACGCTCCGGAGCCACTGCAAGTCGGCAATCGTGTTCTTGCTGCCGGGAAGGATGACGACATCGTAGTCGCCCGTGCCGGGAGCGGTGATCCAGTCAGCCCACGTGAGCAACCGGAAGTCGGTGGCATTGGACAGATGCGGCAGTTTCACGACGGCGGTTCGTGCTCCTGATGGCGCCGCCGTCCGTGCCTGCGTATCCAACGCGAGACTGTCCTCCGCGTCGAGGTGAATATCCGCAGCGTAGGGAAACACTCCAAGACATGGCGCCTTCGCCTCGCGCTGCAAGATTTCGACGCCCTCATCGAACAGGGTTATATCGCCCCGGAACTTGTTGATCGCGAATCCCCGCAAGAGCGCGCGCTCCTCAGACGACAACAGATGTGCCGTGCCGATGACCGATGCAAAGACACCACCCCGTTCGATATCGGCGACCAGGATCCACGGCGCCTGAATGCGGGTCACGAGCCCGAGGTTGACCAGGTCGTGGTGACGAAGATTCAGCTCGGACACGCTGCCCGCGCCTTCGATGATGACGGCATCGAATCGGCTCGCCAGGTCGTCGTAGGCGGCCAAAGCGATCGATCTCAGTTGATCGGCGTGCGCGTAGTACTCACGAGCGGTGAGCGTCTTCCAGAGTCGGCCGTTCACGATCACCTGGCTGCGCCCGTTGCCGCTCGGCTTGAGCAGGATCGGGTTCATCGCCGGTTCGGGCTCGAGGCCGCAGGCTTCGGCCTGCGCAACCTGGGCGCGCCCGATCTCTCCGCCGGTCCGGCACGGGTAGGAATTGTTGGACATGTTCTGCGCCTTGAACGGCGCCACCGACAGTCCGCGATGTCTGAGCCAGGCACAGATGGCGGTCGTCATCCAGCTCTTGCCGGCGTTCGACGAGGTGCCGCCAACGAACAACGAACGTGCCGTCATCGGTGGCCGCCCTGCCGGATGATCCAGATCAGATAGGGCCCACCGATGAAGGCCGTAATCGCTCCTGCGGGGATCTCCGCCGGCGCGAGCAGGACGCGGCCGAGAGCGTCGCATGACGCGAGCAGCACGCCGCCGAGGAGGAACGCACACGGCATCAGCACGCGGTCGTCACCACCGAGACGGCCTCTCAAGAGATGCGGCACGACGAGCCCAACGAAACCGATCGGGCCGGTCAAGGCGACCGTCGCCGCGGCCAGGATCGAACCGGCGACGTACCCCTGGAACAGGGCGCGTTTGACTTGTGCGCCTCGCGTCGCGGCCCACGCCTCGCCGACGGCGAGCAGGTTCCACTGCCGTCCCTGGCGCATGACGACTAGGCCGGTGGCGGTGACGATCAGCATGTAGACGAGCAGCGTCGGCCGTTCGATCGCGTCGAGCCCGCCAATCAGCCAGCGCGAGATGGCAAAGGACTGCGACATGCCACTCATGCCAAGGATCAGCAGGATGAGGGCCGCGCACACGCTGTTGATGGCGATACCGGCGAGCAGCAGACTCGACGACGAGAGTTGACCGCTGCGAGTCGCGGCCCCCATCACGACGAAAAGAATCACGCCGGCCCCCGCCATCGCGCCGGCCCAGACGCCGAAAATGCCCACCGCGAGGTGCCAGTCGAGAGCGATGGCGATCACGGCGCCCAGCGACGCGCCGGTGGACACGCCGAGCGTGTAGGGCGTGGCCAGCGCATCGCGCAGCATCGACTGAAACAGGCTGCCGGCCAGCGCCAGCGCGCCGCCGGCGAAGAGCCCCAGCAGGGTTCGCGACAACCGCAGGTTGGTGAGAATCGACCAGTCGGGGTCCTGCCGGGCCCAGACGTGCTGCCAGTCGAGTGCGGTCGGCCCGACGAGCGGCAGGGCCAGGGCGGCGGCAACAAACAGCGCCGCCGATCCCCCAATCCACTTCGCGACCGGACGCCGTTGCATCAACATCACTGGTAGCGCACCCACGGCCGCGCACCCCCGTGCTCGACCGTCAGGCGACTGGAGAAGGCCCGCAGCCAGGCCGGGTCCTCGAGCGCCGTCTCTGCCGCGGCATCCCTGGCCACGCCGCGCTCCGCCAGCACGATCAGGCGTGTGCAGAACGTCAGCGCGAGATTCACGTCATGGGTGACGGCGACGCAGGCGACGCCGCGGTCCGCTTCGCCGCGCAGCACGCTGAAGCACTGCAGCTGCTGATCGACGTCGAGGAACGTCGCGGGTTCGTCGAGCAGCAATAGGGGCGCGCGCTGGGCGAGACACGCAGCAAGAAAGACGCGCTGACGCTCGCCGCCGCTGAGCGTCGCCAGCGTTCGCTGCCGGAATTCGAGGCACTCGCAACGCCGCATCGACTCCTCGGCGATCCGATGATCCTCGTCCGACTCGAACCAGCGGTCGGCATGCGCGTAACGGCCCATCAGCACCAGTGCCTCAGTCCGCATGGACAAGTCGGCCCTCAGGTTCTGAGGCAGGTGCGCAAGCATCCGCGCCCGTTCCATCGCAGTCATCTCGTCGAGCACGCGCCCGGCCAGCATCACGGCGCCTTCTGTTGGCGTACGCAAACCCGCCACGATGTCGAGTAACGTGCTCTTGCCGGCGCCGTTTCGTCCCATCACGGCGACGAACTCTCCGGCGGCGACGTCGAACGACACGTGCTGCAGCACCGGCACCGTCGCCGCACGCCATCCGACGTTGCGCACCTGAAGTAACGGCGTCACCGCGGTTCGACCCCGTGGAGCCACTGCGCCAGCACTCTCGCGACCTCGACGATCCGTGGGCCCGGCACGACGAAGGCTTCATCGTTGACGGCGTGGATGCCGCCGTCCCGCGCGGCTTTGACCAGCGTCTGGCCTCGCCACAAGGCCTCCGTGACCTGGCGGCGACGCTCGGAGTCAGCCGGCGACTCACCCATCTCACCGACATCGACGATGACGTCGGGCGCCAGACTGATGACCGTTTCCATCGAAATGCGCGGGTACTCGAGCTTCGCCGACGCCAGCACGTTGGTGCCGCCGGCGATGGTGGCGATATCATTCAGGTACGAACCAGGACCTACGGCGATGATGTCGGTGAGCGTACCGGTACGGCGGCCGACAATGATCAGAATCTTCCTCGGCGATCGACCCGCGACCGACGCCTTGACACGCCCCAGACCGGCATTCAGCTCGTTAACAAGGCGCTCGCCCCTGTCGGCGACGTTCGTGGCGGCGGCGATCTGACGAATCGTGGTGACAACTTCCGACGACGATCCGCGATCTACAACGGCGGTCTTGATACCGAGCGCGCCGAGCTGTGTCAGCACGTTGTTCGGGCCCTTGTGCAGGAAAACCAGATCCGGCTTCAAGCGCGCGATCGTCTCCGCGTCCGGCTTCAGAAACGTCCCGACTTTGGGGAGCGCTGCGACGGCCGCAGGATAGCGACAATACAGCGACACACCAACCACGCGGTCGCCGAGTCCGAGCGCGAAGAGCGTCTCGGTAATGCTCGGCGAGGTCGACACAATGCGCGCGGGAATCGCCGGTGGCTGCGCCAAGCCCGCAGTGGTCGCCAGAAGGACCAGCAGTGCGACCGCCATACCTCGACGGACGGATCGCTCGATCACACGAATCTCGGGCGGTGACTGAACGCGATCTCGAACATCGCACCCTCGATGCGGGGTATCAGCCGTCATGTGAGGGTCCTAGCGAGCGCGCTACCAGGCTCGGGAAAAACGGTTGCCGGTTTTGCCGGTGACGTCGCGCAGCGATCCGCTGACACCGGCGTCGTGTTCGAGCTTCCGGCCGAACAGCCACAGCAGATCCGACAGCCGGTTCACGTACGAGAGGATGGAGGGTTGAACCGCGGCGCCCGACTCCTGCAGTCGAACGAGGCATCGCTCCGCGCGACGGCAGATCGTGCGGGACATGTCGTAGGCCGCCGCCACCCGATGCTCACCGGGAATCGACCAGTCGGCGAGCATGCCGTCGATCGCTTCCAGGCGATGGACCTCGGCGGTCAGCCGGTCGGTGAGCGCCGGATCGATGACGATCTGTGGCTTCGGGCTTTCCGCCGGTGTGGCCAGCGACGAACCGATCTGGAAGAGATGCTGCTGGACGCGCTTGGTGAACGCCGCCATCTCTGCGTCTTCACAGATCGAGCGTGCGAACCCCAACGACGAGTTCAGCTCATCGGTCGTTCCGTAGGTCTCGACGCGCAGCGAGGCCTTCGAGACGCGAACACCGCCGGCGAGGCTCGTTTCGCCGGCGTCCCCGCGCATGGTGCTGATGCTTTTCATGATTCGTTCTCCCTGTTGTCTTCATCCGCCGACAGTCGCCGCAGGCACTCCGCGAGCGACCGAAATGTGTCACCCCTAGCGTCGATATCCTCTGCAGACAGATGCCATCCCGCTTCGGATACGGTGAGCGCCAGACTCTCCGAACCGACAGCGGCCGCGACGAGGGCGAACCCCTCACGCTCGAGCACGGCCTTGGCCATGGCCGCGTGCAGACCGTCGCCGTGCACCACCGCGTGACCGCGACTGCCGGCCAGCCAGCGAAAACCTCGCTCTTCCGGATGAAAGCGAATTTGCCGTCCTTCGAAGGCGGTCGCGATGCCCCCGGAGAGCATGACGTCTTCGGGAGCACCTATGGCGACCTCGCCGCCCGGAAGCAACAGCCAGACGACGTCAGCCGTCCGCAGCGCCAGCTCCAGGTCGTGGGTCGAGACGATGACGGCGAGGGAACCCGCGCGCGTCAGCCGTCGCAACAACCCCATCAGCTCGACGCGCGACGGGACGTCGAGAAACGCCGTCGGCTCGTCGAGGATCAGCAGCACCGGCTCCTGTGCCAGCGCGCGCGCGATCATGACCCGCTGCCGCTCACCGTCGGAAATGCGGCTGAAGTCGCGTCCGGCCAGGTGCGTAACGCCGACGGCGTCGATTGCCCACTCGACGATCTCGTGGTCGTGAGCGGTAAGGCGGCCGAACCAGCCTGAATGCGGATAGCGGCCGATCTCGATGACCCGCCGCACGGTGAGCGATTCGATAACAACGCGTGTGGTGAGCACAACGCCAATCTTCCGCGCGATCTCGAGCGGCGAAAGGTCCGCCAAATCGACACCAGCGAGCGCGACGTCCCCCCAGAGCGGCGGCTGGAGCCCGGTCATCGTGCGCAGCAACGTTGATTTTCCGATGCCGTTGGGGCCAAGCAGACAGACCAGCTCACCAGTCCGGATCGACACATTCACGCGCTCGAGCACCGCGCGTCTGTCCCGGCTCGATTGATAGCCGACCGACAGGTTGGCGGTGGCGAGTGCGGGAGCCGTCATCCGACGAAGGCTCCCCGACGGCTGCGCAGAATGACGACCACCACGACGGGTGCGCCAATCAGCGACGTCACGGCATTGAGCGGCAGCAGATTCGCTCCGCCGGGCAGCAGCGACACCACCTGCGCGACGAGTGCGACGATCGCTCCAAGGAGAACCGAGGCGGGCACGAGCCATCGATGATCGGAGGATCCCAGCAGACCGCGGCACAGATGTGGCACGGCGATGCCCAGAAATGCAATCGGGCCACAAAACGCCGTCACGACGGCTCCGAGTGCGGAGGCGCCAACCATCGTCCACAGCCGGACCAGCTTCACGCCAACACCCATCGAGCGGGCGTACTCCTCGCCCAGTAGAAAGGCGTTCAACTGTTTGGTCGTCGAAGCGGCGACCAGGATGCCGGCCGACACGACTGGTGCGAAAATCCGCAGGCGCTCCCAGGTGACGCCCGAAAACGATCCGAATCCCCACTGCGCGAGTTGCATCAGACGCTCGGGGGCGCTGGCGCCAATCAGCACCGTGACGCCGGCCGACGCGACATAGCCGAACATCAGGCCCAAGACCAGAATCGTCGCCGGGCTGGCAATGCGGGCGGAGACCATCAGGACGATGGCCAGCACGGCGAAGGCGCCGGCAAACGCCGCCACCGTCACGAGGGCATCGCCCGCCAGGCCCACTGTCGTGCCGAAGTCCGCGGTCGCGCCGTAGCCAGTGCCCAGCAGCACCAAGGCCACACCGAGCGTGGCGCCCGCCGAAATGCCGAGCGCGAAGGGATCGGCGAGCGGGTTTCTGAACAGCGTCTGCATTTGCAACCCGGCGACGCCCAGCGCGGCGCCCGCGAGCGCGGCGGTGATCGCCCGAGGTAGCCGGACGCTGGCGATCACGATCGCCGCAGCGTCGCGCTCGCCAGCGCGCCGGAGCAACACGTCGATGACGCGATGGGTCGGTACCCACGTCGAGCCAAACGCCAGCGCGAACACAAACGCCGCCGCGAGCGCCGCGGTCAGACCGACGAGCACGACAGCCTCTCGGGATCGCCGGGACGGGCGATTCACGGCGCTGGTCACGCTACATCCCCGGCACTTTCATGTACCACTCGAAGTCGTGGTCGGTCGCGAGGGTCGGATGGAACATCTTCACGAGATCGAGGAGCACCAGATCCGGACGCGACACGCTTCTCGTCCAGTAGTCATTCGCGCCGTTGGGACGCTCTCGCTTCTCGTAGACCCACACCTGCCCTGTACGGAACGCCTTGAACTCGGCGTAGCGCGGCTCGTCCTGTAGCATCGCCGCGCGGTCCTTCCAGCCGCCGCCATTGACCCAGATGTCGGCGTTCGCCGCACGCCGGACCTGCGTCTCGAGATCGACCGAGGGTGATCCAATGGCGGTGTTCTCGGCCCAGACGTAGCGGCCGCCCGCGTCTTTGATGAACTGAGCGACGTACGACCGTCCGCCGGCGATGACGAACACTCCGCGCGTACTGCGTCCGGTCATGATCGCTGGCCATGTCGATGACGGCGATGACGTCGCCCGCCGCGTGGTGTCCGCGTAGCGATGCTTCATCGCGCCGTAGACCGTTTGGGCCTGGCGTTCCTCGTTCAGCAGGACCGCCATGAACTTGATCCACTCGGCACGCGCGAGGCCGGTCGGCTCGAGCCACTCCGAGTTGGAGACAATCGGAATACCGGCGCCTTGGATCACGGCGAACGACGGAGACATCGCTCCGCTGGACATGAACACGGCTGGCCGGGCGGCGACGATGCGCTCGACGTCGATGTTCTGTCCCGCCCCGGAGAACTCGACGATGCGGCCGGCCCGGATGCGCGTGAGTACTTCCGGTTCTTCGATGTAGGCGAGCTGCGAGACGCCAGTGAGCACGTCGACGCGCTTGAGATCCACCAAGAGGGGGATATGCGTGGTCGAGGCCGAGAACAACGAGGCGATGGGGACCGGAATTACCTGCGCCCCCGCCAGGCTGCCGGTCAGCGCCGGCGTCGGCGTCCCGCATTGCGGAAGGACGTAGCGCTCGGCTACGCCGCCTGGGTAGGCCACCTTCACCGTGATGACCTTGTAGGACTTTCGATAGTCCACCGAGAAGTTGGTCGCGTCTTCGATTGTGACCTTGTCAGGAAAGTAGTCCACGGCTGCGTCGAAGTGATCGACACAGCCGTGCATGGAGTTCTGCGCCGGCGCGGCGCGCATCGTCGTCGCAACCGCGACGAGGAACGCGCTCGCCACGATGATGCGATGGATACGCTGATGGACGGTCGGCGCAGGCCTCATCGGCTAGGGCCGCGGATTGCCGCCGAGCGTCACGGTGGCGCCGGTGCGAATGCTCCGCGGCAGTGCCGGGAATCCGAAGGCCGCCCGGTACTGCTGATCGAGCAGGTTTTCGATCGTCACATACCAACTGACCCGCGGATGCAGCCGGTACGACCCGCTGAGGTCCATCTTCTGATACGACGCGTCGAGGTCGTGGTTCGGCAGCAGCATACTGGTGGCGAAAAACCCATCCGACATGAACGTGCTGTCGTCGGCTTTGCCTGCGAAGAACCCCGCGAGCGCTGCCCGCGCCCGGCCTTTCGTCACGGCGACGAGCAGGCTGCCGGTATTTGAGGGACGCCTGAACGGGGCATTGCCCACGAGAGGACCGTAGGCGCCGATGGGAATGTTGGGAAACGCCGGGTTGATTGCCGGCTCGAGCGCGCTGCTGGCAAACGACTGCGTCACTTGCGCGTGCAGATGTGTATACGAACCGGAAATCCTCACGTACGGGCCGGCAGAAATATCCGCCGACGTCTCGACGCCGCGTGCCCAGTAGGACGACGAGTTCGTATACGCCCCGAAGCCCGTGGCGGCGGCGACGTCCGGGGGGACGCCGAGTTCCGGCAGCACGGCTGCACTTACGTACTCAATTAGATCCGAAAACTGATTGTCGAAGAACGTCAGGCGAACGACCGCGCGATTGGTCCAAAGATTCTGCTCGACACCGACGTCGAAACTGCGGTTGCGTTCGGGGCCGATCGGCGTGATGCCGATCGTCGATCCACTCGGCGGGACGAGCGCGTAGAGCGACGACAACTCCTGCGAAATGCTCGGCGCCTTGATGCCCTTTCCCGCGTTGAGGGTCAGCTTGGTCGCACCCGCCCCGCCCTGCGCCGACGGGTCGCGCAGATAGAGCGCGGCCGTCAGGCGGGGAGTCACGGCAGACTTGAAGATCGCGTTGTGGTCATAGCCGACCCCGCCGGTCACGAACGCGCGCCGGAAGGCCGTGCGTGCTTCGACAAATACCCCACCGTTGTTGTGGGTCGCGTCCGAACGCGATCCGTTATACAGCGTGAAACCATCTTCGTGATCCAACCGTCCACCGGCCGATAGGTCGAGCCAGGTCGCGACGCGACCGGTCACTTCGCCCGATCCGGTCTGCCGCTTCGTGCTCGTGTCATAGAGCGAAGGATAGGTACCGCCGTAGTCGAGTATGCCCTGGCCGGTGACCGAATACCCGTTGGCGCCGGTCAGCGTGACGACGTGGCCAAGATAGTTGGCGCCGAATCCGAATGGATCGAAAGGCTGTCCCGTCGGCGTCGGATTCGTGGCGTGGCTGCCTTGTTCCATCGAGCCGAAGCGGACGGTTGTCTGCCAGCCGCTGGTGATCTGCGCCTGATACATTGCGCTGACGTAGGTGGCGTCGGCTCGCTGCTGCGAGTCGTCCGCGATGCCGTACAAATCAATGCCGTTCGGGCTGCCGTAGTCGCTCGTCATCCGACGCGCGGTGACGCTCAGGTGCGAATTGGCGCTGACCTGAATGCCGAAGCGGCTGGCGAACGTCGTGTTGTGGTAAGCATTGTTCGGCGTGCTGTTGTCGGTGCCGAAGTGCGACAGGTCAGCGAAATAGTCGACCCGCTTGACCGCGCCGCCGATCGAGCCGTCCTGCCGGGACGTCTTGAAGTTGCCGCCGTCGACCGTGAACGACACTTCCGGAATGCGCGCCGTCCCGATCCTCGTCGTGAGATTAATCACGCTGGCCAGCGCGTCGGTGCCGTAGAGGACGCTGTTCGAATTCCGCATCATCTCGACGCGGTCCACGCCCGTCGTCGCGACGTCCGAGAAATCGAAGCCCCCCCCGATGTCGTTCGCGGCGACGCCATCGATCAGTACCTTGTTGAAGTTGGCGTTGCCCCCGCGAACGAACAAGGAGGTGGTGCCTCCACGCGCACCGATCTGCACGACGTTGGTGCCCGGCACCTGACGCAACGCTTCGAGGACGTCGGGCTTGGCGAGCGTGTCGAGTGTGTCGTGGTCGATGACCGTGACCGACGCGCCGACTTGCGACGCCGGGATCGCCATCGCGCTCGCGGTGACGAGGACGTCCTGCTGCACACCCAGTTGGAGGGTCACGCTCAATTTGACCGCGCCGACTACGGAGAAGGCATCCAGCGTGCGCGGCGTAAAGCCTTCGGCGCTCACCGTGACCTGATAGCGGCCGTCAGGCAGCTGCGAAAACGAGAACAGGCCCTGGTTGTCCGTCTTGGTGTCGGACACCTTCTGCCCTTCGCGCACGAGGGTGACGCTGGCGCTGGAGAGCGCCCCGCCCAAGGGATCGAGCACCACTCCGCTGACGGAGCGCTGCGGGCTCTGTGCGTTGGCCGGGCGGGGCGTGACTACGGCGAGGAACGCAAGAACGAACGAGAGACGACAGAAAAGACGACGGATGGAAACAGACATGCCGAGCCTCCGCGAGCAGAGCGGCGGACCAGCGACGGCAGGCGACGTGCGCATGGAAGACGGCGTGTCGCCGAAGGATTCCACTGCATGCCTTCTGTCGCCGCAGAAGTCGACCGCGAATACCCCTGGGTAGGTCTCCTGGCTCGGAAGGGGCGAATCACTAGCTGGATTCGCCGCTCGCTTCACCTTCCCCGGCCGCTCGGCCGAGTGGTACATTGAAGCGAGGCGCCTTCACTCACAGTGGCGGGACCGCGCCGGATTCTCACCGGACTTCCCCGTTATGCCCTCGTGGGCACCCAAGGCAGACAGCGATCCTAGCACACGTTCCGCGGCGGTCCTCTTTTCCGACCTGTCAGGAACACATAGCGTGAACATGACGGTGGCGGCGGGGATCTATCATTTAGCAAGGTGTGCCCACCTACCGTCGATCGCGGGCGAAATCGTCCGCGGTCGGATCTCGGACACGTTGGAGCCCTCGATGCTGCGGATCGGCCGGTTGTTGCTCTCTGTTACCGCGCTCGCTTGTGTGGTCGGACTCTCGTTCGCACACGTCGCATCTGGGCAAGCACTCGCCGGCGTGATCCATCTCAATGTGCGCGATCCCTCTGGAGCGGGGATGCAGGCGTCTGGCACCTTGCAGAATCTCTCGACGGGCGTCGTCCGTCCTTTCCACACCAAGGCGGACGGCTCGCTCGCGCTGTCGGACCTGCCCCCCGGCCGCTATCGCCTCACGATTTCGCGCGCCGGATTCGAGACGCAATCGCTGGTGCTGGACGTGACCTCAGCGGCACCGTCGTCACGCACCGTGACGCTGCCGATCGGCGCCGCCGGCGCGCAGGTGGACGTCGTGGCCACGACGCCGCTGCCGGGCAGCGATCTCAATGTGCGGGACATCCCTGCCCCCATCCAGACGGCGACGCTGCAGGACCTCGAGAACAGCACCGCACTCGATTTGTCGGACTTTCTCAATCGACGCCTGAGCGGCGTCAACATCAACGAGAACCAGGGCAACCCGTTTCAGCCGGACGTGAACTATCGCGGCTACACCGCGTCGCCGCTCGTCGGCACGCCGCAAGGCCTGTCGGTGTACGTGGACGGCGTGCGCCTCAATCAACCGTTCGGCGACGTCGTGAACTGGGATCTCATACCGCGGATCGCCATTGACGATGTGGGCCTGGTGCCGGGATCGAATCCGCTCTTTGGGCTGAACACGCTCGGTGGGGCGGTATCGGTCGAAACCAAGGACGGCCGCAGCCACCAAGGCACGTCGGTTGACGTCACCGGAGGCAGTTTCGGCCGTCGCGCCGGCGAGTTCGAACACGGAGGTCTGAACGCGAGTGGCTTCCACTGGTACCTCGCAGGCAACTGGTTTCACGAGGACGGCTGGCGCGTGGCTTCCCCCTCAGACGTGCGGCAGGTCTTCGGAAAGATCGGCTGGCAGCGGGCGGCGTCGAGCGTGGACGTAACGTCAGGGTATCGGATAACGTTCTCACCGGCAACGGTTTGCAGGAACAGCGCTTTCTCGCCCGCGACTATGCGAGCGGCTACACGCTGGGCGACGTGACGAGCAATCGGTCGCCGTTCGTGAACGCGACCGCCCGCCACGCCGCCGGCGCGTGGACGATGAGTGCAAACACCTACTTTCGCTATCTGCGCACCAGCACCGTCAATCCGAATCTCAACACAGACTCGCTCGATGAGTCGGTGTACCAACCGACGCCCGCCGATCAGGCCGCGCTGAGTGCCGCCGGCTACACGGGCTTCCCGACCTCGGGTGCGAACGCCTCGAACACCCCGTTTCCGTACTGGCGGTGTATCGCGCAGGCGCTGCAACTGTCCGAGCCGGCCGAGAAGTGCAATGGCGTGATCGTCGACGGCCTGACGCAGCAGTACAACTACGGAGCGACGGGACAAGCCACGTGGGCCACGGCGCGGAACGGCCGATCCAACCGGCTGACGGCAGGCGCGGCCTGGGATCGCAGCACGCTGACCTTCCAGCAATCCACGCAGTTCGCCTATCTGAATCCGGATTACACGCTGACGTCCGTGGACGCCTTTGGGGACGGCTCCACCTACCAGAACGGCGATCCGGTCGACACGCGCGTCAACCTGCACGGCGTGCCGCAGACGTGGAGCGTCTACGCGACGGATACACTGTCACTGGGCGATCGATGGAGCCTGACGGCGTCTGGCCGCTACAACCGCACCACGATTACGAATACCGACCGCCTCAATCCTGGCGGCGGCCCCGGCTCGCTCGATGCCGCCGATGTCTTTCAGCGGTTCAACCCGGCCGCCGGCGTGACGTTCAGTCCACGTCCCGACGTGACGACGTACGCGAGTTATAGCGAGGGCAGCCGCGCCCCGACGACAATCGAATTGGGCTGTGCGGATCCCAACAATCCGTGCAATCTCCCGAACGCCCTGGCGGGCGATCCGCCGCTCGACCAGGTCATCACGCGGACGTTCGAAGCCGGCCTGCGGGGCGCCGCGACACCTGCGCACGTGTCATGGAGTGCGGGATACTTCTGGGCGCAGAATCACAACGACCTGCTGTTTGTGTCGTCAACGCAAACCGGGAACGGATACTTCAAGAACTTCGGGGAAACCCGGCGCACCGGAGTCGAAGCGCATGTCACCAGCCGCCTCGGGCGCGTCACCCTCGGCGGCAACTACACGTTCCTCAGCGCGACGTATCAGAGCGCGGAGGCGATTGACGGTTCGTCCAACAGCACCAACGACGCTGCGGAAGCCGGGATGCCGGGCATGGACGGTGTGATCACGATTCAGCCTGGGGATCGCATCCCGCTGATCCCGCAGCACCTCGGCAAGGCGTTCGCGGATCTGCAGCTCACGAAGGCGCTGTCGCTCAACGTCGGGGTGGTGCTGGCTTCGAGCGCGTACGCCCGCGGCAATGAGAACAATGCCCACCAACCGGACGGCGTCTACTATCTTGGGTCGGGCACGTCGCCGGCCTACGGCGTCGTGAACCTCGCGGCGCGCTACCAGGTCCGCCGGTGGGTGCAGCTGTTCGGGCAGGTCAACAACCTGTTCGACCACCACTATTACTCCGCGGCGCAACTCGGTCCGACGGGCTTCACGGACCAAGGCACCTTCATCGCACGGCCCCTGGCTGCGATGGACGGGAATTTCCCGATTGTCCACGCGACGTTTTATGCGCCGGGTGCGCCGATCGGCGCCTGGGCCGGCGTGCGGGTGACATTCTGAGAGGCTCTCCCCGACGTGCTAACTTTCCGCCATGTCCCAGGTCGAGTACACGGCGATGTTGCTGGGCGCCACGGGCAACGTGGGCAGGCACATCCTGCAGCTGCTCGTGCAGAGCCCCTTGTGTAAGAAGGTGGTTATCGTGACTCGGCGCAACGTCGCGGAGCTCGCGAACACCAAGGTGCAGCAGGTGGTCGTCAACATGGACAAGATGGAGGAGGATCTCGCACCGCACGCCAAGGGCGTCGACATCGCGCTGGCGGCGTTCGGCGTCGGTAAGGGCAGCGCGAAGATGGCGGACGAGGAGGTACGCACGATCGAGATCACCTACCCCACGGCCTTCGCGTCTGCGGCCAAGGCTGGCGGCGCTCGTGTGCTGGCGATGATGACCGCGGTCGGCGCCGACTCGCGGTCGTCGACCAAGTACCTCCGCAACATGGGCGACAAGGAGAAGAAGTCGGAGGAGCTCAGGTTCGATTTTCTGGGACTCTACCGCCCGGCCGTGATCCTCGGCAATTCCAACACGCCTTCGGCACTGGGTATTGTCCTGCCGCTGGTCCACTGGGCGATGCCGTCCCGCTACCACTCGATTCACAAGAACGACCTGGCGCGCGCCATGGTTGCACAGTCGGAGCAGGCGTTGCTCGCGCTCGCTCAGGGTCCCGCAGCTCCGGCGGTGAAGATTCTCGAGTACCGGGAGATGGAGCGGTTCTTCGTGGCGAGTACGGACTAGCAGCGTCAGCGATCCCTCATGGGCGGCCTGATTCAGACGCCGGCAAGCCCGCGATAGAGTGGCTCGGCCACGGCGTCGGCCAGCTCGATCAGTTCGGTTTGCGGTAGATCGCCGGCGAAGAAGACCATGTGCCTCGACGCGCGAAACGAGACGAGCGACACGTCGTCGATTCGTCCTGATGACGTCAGATGCGGGAGCGCTTCGCCAGGAAGCGTCAGTTCCAGACCTCGCTCGGCGTCGGTCACGAGCAGCGAGACGTGCTGGCCGCGATATTCGAAGACGACGTGCGCGAAGCGGCGTCCGCCGTAGACACAGGCATGTCGCTCGACCACGTGAGCGGGGCCAACCGGTGTCATGACGTCGTCGGGCGGCAGCTTCTCGAGGACGCGATAGGCGGGACCATAACGAACTGCGGCGGCTTCGAGCCTGATCGGTTGTTCTGCCAAGCGGAAACGGACGGCGCAATTCAGGTGATCGCCGACGGCGGCGCGCGCCAGTGCCCCGGTCGCGACAATCCACTCGCGGCCCCGGTAAGCAAGACCAACGGTGACCGCCAGCAGCACCGTCGCGGCGAGCGCCCACCATCCCTGCAACCTGAAGCCGCGCCGCGCCGAAGTGTGAAGCGCAGCGTTCTGGAGCGTGGTTCGCAACCCGGCGGTGAATTCAGGCCTCGGCTCGAGATCGGCGGCACCGTGAAAAGCCCGGCGCACGCCGTCACGCATCGCTCGACGCGCGTCGAGGTCGGCACGGCACACCGGACACGTCTCCAGGTGGCGCAGGATTTCGTGATTCGTCTCGGTGAGGAGCTCCTCACTGAGAAACGAATCGGCCAGTTCGCGCACGTCACGGCATTCCATCATGAGTCTCAGGTTTCGGCCCTTCGACCGCCGAGCGCGGGCGTCGACCGGCCGAGTTCGGCGCGCAGGAGTGTGCGGCCCCGGTGGAGCCGTGACATCACGGTCCCGAGCGGAATCGCGAGCGCCTCGGCGATTTCCTTATACGTCAATTCCTCCACGTCGCACAGGACGAGCACTTCCTGGAACTGAGCCGGGATCCGGCTTAGCGCACCGAGCAGATCGTCATCGGTCAGGTGCTGTGCCACCGGTGGCACGAATGGAGTCGCCAGCCCAATCCGGTCATCCGGATCGTCGACAAACGGTGATCGACCACGCGCACGGCGACGATTGCTGCGCACGTGCTGGAGAATCGTCGTCATCCACGCTCGGCAGTTCGTTCCCGGCTGGAAGCGATGAAACGATTGAAGCGCCTGCATCATCGTCTCCTGCACCAGATCCTCAGCCTCGGACCGATTGCCCTCGAACCACATCGCCAAGCGAAACAGTCGATCGAGGTGTGGCAGGGCCTCCGCCTCGAAGGCAGCCCAAGTCTGGTCAGCGGCGCTCTGTGCTGGCGTCCGTCTCATCAATGCCCGCCGAGTCGTATCGACCGGAATATTCTGGATCGATATGCGAATACCCGCTGGAACTGGAAATATTCCGAGGAGCGCTGCGGAATATTCGCGGTCGGACTGGGTATCTGCTCTTCGAACGCTGCGGCCCAATCGAAGGGACGCAGCACCGGTGAAGCGAATTTCAGGCGTGAAAGGAAAGAGCGATATGTCAAATCGAGTTGCCCTGTCCGTGGTCGCAGTCGTGGTGTTCGCGGGCGGCGTCACGGCGGTTCGGGCTGAACACCACGGCCGAACTCTGGCGGTCACCATGACCAACGACCCGGTTGAAAACCGGATCAACGTGTACGACGCTGACACGCACGCACTACTCCAGACTCTGTCGACGGAGGGTAAAGGCGGCGCTGGCGGCAACGCACGCGGGCTCAAGCAATCCGGCGGTGAACTGATCGCGGCGGTGAATAACGGCTCGAATACGGTGGCCGTGTTCAGACGCGACGGAGACACGGTGAAATTCGACAAGCTGGTCTCGACGACCAGTGCGCCGCTGAGCATAGATTTCGGCAACGATCACATGTACGTGGCTGGCGCGACGACCGTGGACTCGTTTGTGCTGCATCAGCAGACGGTGGCGTGGCTGGACGGCACCACCGGCCTGGAGCTCCTCGGAGGGGTCACCCCTCCTAACGGCAGCACGGCGCAAGTGGGCGTCATCGACGACCGGCAACTGCTTGTGACCCTGAAGGCCGATCCGGATCCGGGCACCGTCGATGTCGTGCGGCTCCATGACGGGGCGATCAGCGGCACACCGCCGGTCGCGGTGTCAGCGCCCGCCGGCACCCTGACTCCCTTTGGCTTTTCGGTGTATCCCGACGGGACCGCCGTCATCACGCTGGCGCATTCGAGCCAGGACGGACTGTTCCGCGACGGCGCGTTTGCGAAGGTCGTAGGCGCCGGCCAGACAGCTGATTGCTGGGCGACCCGGGTGGGAAAGTACGTGTTCACCGCGAACACCGGCAGCCAGACCATCAGTCGGGTGATCGGCACGGGCAACAACGTGTTCGTAGACAGCCCGGTGGCCGCGAGCATTGCTACGGGGGGCGCACCGGCCGACATCGATGCAGAAGCGGGCATCCTCGGGGTGATCGACCACAGCGCCGGTCAGTCTCACTTGTCGTTCTTCCGATACAACGCGTTCGGCGAGCTCACGGCGGTGGGAAGCCCGGTCACGGTCGGTGTCGCCAATGCCAACGGCGTGGCCATCGTTCCCGCTCGCGATCGGGAACGTAACTGAACGCGACACCGGCGTGACACCCACCCACGCGAAGCTCATCGAGGGGCTCTCGACAGCACAGTGCTGATGAGCGACTGCGCCTCATCCTGGATTTGGCGTAGGTGGTCGACGCCGGTAAAGCTCTCGGCGTAGAGCTTATAGACGTCCTCGGTACCGGACGGGCGCGCGGCAAACCAGCCGCGCGCCGTCACGACCTTCAGTCCGCCAATCGGGCTGCCGTTCCCTGGCGCCTTGGTCAATACCGACTGAATGCGATCGCCTGCCAGCGTCGCCGCCGGGACATCCGCACTCGACAGCCGCAGCAGGATCGCTTTCAGTTCAGGTGTGGCGGGGGCATCGATACGCTCGTAGACGGGCGCGCCGAGGTCGCGCGTCAGATCGCCGTAAACCTCGGAAGGATCGCGCCCCATTCGCGCCGTCAACTCCGCGGCGAGCAGGCCCATGATGATCCCGTCCTTGTCCGTCGTCCACACGCCACCAGCGCGTCGGAGGAACGACGCGCCCGCGCTTTCTTCGCCGGCGAAGCCGAGGGATCCGTCGAGCAGGCCGGGTACGAACCACTTGAAGCCGACCGGGACCTCGAGCAGCGTTCGGCCGACCCTCTCGGCCACTCTATCGATGATGCTGCTGCTGACGACGGTCTTGCCGATCGCGGCAGTGGCGCGCCAGTCCGGACGGTGGGTGAAAAGGTAGAAGGCCGATGCGGCGAGGAAGTGGTTCGGGTTCATCAAACCTGCCGTCCGCGTCACGATGCCATGCCGATCGGCGTCGGGATCGTTGCCGAAGGCGATGTCGAATCGATCCTTCAGCGCGATCAGGCTCGCCATCGCGTACTTCGACGAGCAGTCCATGCGGATCTTGCCGTCCCAGTCCAGCGTCATGAAGCTGAACGTCGAATCGATGGCGGTGTTTACCACCTCGACGTTCAACCCGAAGCGGTCGGCGATGGGCGCCCAGTACGCGAGGCCCGCGCCGCCGAGCGGATCCACTCCGATCTTGAGCCCGGAGTGGCGAATCGCATCCATGTCTACGAGCGAGGCCAGATCGCCGACGTAGGCGCCGACGAAGTCGTACTGGTGGGTCGTGGCGGCGCGACGCGCGCGCGCCTGATCGACGCGAGCGACGCCGCGAAGATCGTCCGACAGCAGCTCATTGGCACGCCTTTCGATCCACGTCGTCACGTCCGTGTCGGCCGGCCCGCCGCTCGGCGGGTTGTACTTGAAGCCGCCATCCTGTGGCGGGTTGTGCGAGGGTGTAATGACGATGCCATCCGCCAGGCCGGAGGTCCGGCCGTCGTTGTGGACGAGGATGGCGTGGGAAACGGCGGGGGTCGGCGTGAATCCGCCGCCCGCGTCGACCTTGACGTGGACGCCATTCGCGGCGAGGACTTCAAGCGCGGTGCCGAAGGCGGGCTCGGACAGCGCGTGCGTGTCCCTTCCCATGTAGAGCGCGCCGTCGAGACCCTTACTCAGGCGGTAGTCGCAGATGGCCTGAGTAATGGCCAGCACGTGCCCCTCGTTGAACGACCCGCGCAGCGACGACCCGCGATGGCCACTCGTGCCGAAGCTGACACGCTCCAGTGGATCCTTCGGCTCAGGCCGGCGTGCGAAGTAGGCCTCACGCAGCTCATCGGGATCGATGAGGAGTCGGCTGGGGACGGGCTTGCCGGCGAGAGGGTTGATCATCGACATAGATGGTCGTCTCCACACCCATGATGCATCCTTTTTCCAATCCACATTCCCAGCGCAATGCTGTGAAATTCTGCGACGCCGGCTGGCGGCGCCAGCATTCGGTGCGAAGTGCGAACAGACTCCTGCGAACATGGCTACGACCTGATCGTCGATCGTCCTGACGCGGTGGTCAGTGTCGAGCACTTCGACGCGCCGCCGGCCTTGAACCGGCGCTGGTCCGAAATCGAGCGGACGCTCCTACGCGAGGGGTGGAGCGGACCCCAACTGCGGACCTAGTCCGCGCTAGCGCGCGTTCGAGAGGCCGGGCCGCACTGCGTCCGCCGCTCGGCGACCGGGGCTGGGCACGCTTCGCCGATCGCGGCGCCGCTTGTCCCGCCGTTCGACGCCGTCCCATTCGTCCTCTGGTTGATCGTGGCGCGCTGCCGGTCCGGCCGGCGGGGCGCCGGCCTCGGGTGGACCCGGCCGCGGTGCCCGCCCACCGGAGTGTCGCGAGGAGGCGGAGAGGACGAGACTGATCCGGTTCCGACCCAATCGCTTGGCCTCGTAGAGGCCGTTGTCCGCACGCGTCAGCAGCTGCTGCACGTCGGTTTCACCACCCTCGCTGAGGGTGACGCCAATGCTCGCCGTGACACTCACCATGTGATCGCCGGCCGACACGGGCGTGTTCGCGATCCGTTGCCGGAGGTTGTCGGCCGCGCGCTGGGCACGCTCCATGCTCGAGTCAGGCAGAACGAGCAGGAACTCTTCGCCACCCCACCGGGAGCGAACGTCGCTGGCGCGCAGCGTCGTCAGGAGCGTCTCGCCGACGGCAGTCAACGCGGCGTCGCCGGTCTTGTGGCCGAAACGATCGTTGATGCTCTTGAAGTGGTCGAGATCCAGCATGAGCACGGCGACCGACGTGCCGGAACGCTGCGCGCGACGGAGTTCCGCCTCCAGTCGCCGTGCCCCCTCGGCGCGCGTCGTGCAGCCGGTCAAGGCATCGACCAGTGAGGCTTCCCGCATCGCCTCAAAGGCGGTCGCGGTGGCCAGCGACTGCGCGACCAGCGAGGTGACGAGCTTGAATTGGCGATGGTCGTGCTCGCTGAAACCGCGAGCGGGAAGGGCGGCACCGAGCACGCCGACCGTCTGGCCGTCGGTTTTCATCGGATAGGTGGCCCAGTGCCGTGGCTCGTCGCCGACCATCGCGATCGCATCACTGCCGGCGAGAGACGGCACGATTACCTGCTGGCGGTTGCCGAAGCGCGCCACGACCCAGACGTCGCGCACGCCGAGCAATCCCGGCAGCCGCCGCCCGATCAGCAGGCGCAGTCGATCGCTCTCCAGCGTCGCGTGCAGTGCGCGCGCGAAATCGATGACGTCGGCGTTCCCGTTAGAGGGCTGGTGTGGCGGAACCGGCGCAGGAGCGGCTTCGGCGGGACGCGCGATCGTCGCGGCGCGCGCGCGATCGTCGTGCACCGTCGAGACGGGGGCACCGTCACGCGCCGCGAGCGCGCTGGCGAGCACCGCCACCCACGCGAGAGTCATGGTGAGGACGCGCCAGAGATTCACTTCGGCAGCCGGCTGAACGATCGCGGTGATGGTCAGCACGAGTAGGCCGAGCGTGGCGACGCAGGCGATGACCGCAGGAAAGGTTTTCAGCGCGCCTATGTTACTCGCGCGTCGCACGCTTCTGACGCCGGTTTTTTCATGGTCCAGCGCCGGAGACTTTGTTCGCGTTCAAGGAAGACTTCTTCCTGACGGCAGCCTCGAGCGACATCTTTGCAATCAGATGACACAACGGTTCTTGCGTCTGCCGTTTCCAAAATGAGATCGCGCCGGCGGAAGAACCGCCGCATCTCGCTGACACGTCAGCGCGGCGCCCGTGGCACGTCTCTTGAGCTTCCTGCCGCGGATGCTGGCACCCGTCCTCGCGATCCTCGGTACTCGCCGGGGCGGCGCTCTATTTCATGAAGCCGGACGAGCGGCAGCGCCTCGGCAGCGCGGTCACCGTGTGGCTGACGCGCGCGGCGCGCGTGGTGCGGGACGGCCGTGAGCCGCACGACGACCTCGATGCCCTGGTCCTCGCGCGCACGCCGCACGTCATCGCCACGCCGACGATCGTCGCGGTGTGGGTGTGCATCTACCTGGCACTTGGCATCGGCGCGGGGCCAGACGCGCTCATCGCCTGGGGCGCCAACTACGCGCCGCGCACGACGGCTGGCGAATGGTGGCGGCTCGTCAGTTACGCGTTCGTGCCGGACGGCTTCTTCCGGATGCTCGTCGCCGTCACCGCGATCATTCCGCTCGGTATCGTGCTCGAACGGCTTGCCGGTCGCATGACCTTCGCCGCCGTCTACGTCGCCGGCGCAGCCGTCGGCGGCGCGGTCAGGTTGTGGGTAGCACCGGCGACCACGATTACCGCGGGCGCCGCGCCGGCGGTCTGCGGATTGTTTGGACTACTGCTCGCGAGTCTTGTCTACGGCTACGCCAGGGCGCCGCGGCTGCCGGTATCGCCCCTGGCGGCGAAACGGATCGCCGCTGGTGCGGTAGTTTTTCTGGTTCTTGCGCAGATGGCGAATAACGCTGACGCCGCGAGCAACTTCGCCGGCCTGGCCGTCGGAGTGATCGCGGGCCTCGTCTGCTGTGGAGACATCGTCAATCGAAAGCCGCGGATGCTCCAGTCCCTGGCCGTTCCCACCGCGGTAGCAGCCCTCGCGTTCGCAGCGACGCTGCCGCTGCGCGGTACGATCGACGCCCGCCCGATGTTGGCGAGCATTGCCGAGGTGGAGACGCGGACGGCCGCCGATTACGCGAAAGCCGTCGACGCTTATACGCACGGGAGGTTGAATGCGAAAGCACTCGCGCAGCTGATCGAGCGGACGATCCTGCCGGCGCTTGCGGCCGACCGGACGCGTGTGGAGGCATTGCGCGGCGTGCCGCGCGAGCAGGCCGGGCTCGTCGCGGACGCGCGGCAATACTTCGAGCTCCGCGAGGTCTCCTGGCGGCGCCGGATATCCGCCTTGCGCGGCTCGAATATGAAGCTACTCAGGGAAGCGGACGGCACTGAGCGCGCGGCACTCGACGCCTTCGATCGACTTCAGCGCGGCGCCTCGACCGGATCGTAATTATCCAAGGGGCGTCGCGTTCATTTCAGGCGAAACACTGCGACTTGGGGACGATGGTCCGACGCCTCCACGCCAATGAGGGCCGGCGTCTCGACGTTCTCCATCGAGACCAGTTGCAGGGACGAGCCGGGATCGAAGAAGACGTAGTCGATGCGCGAAGACTTGTGCGTGATGCCGTCCATACGCCCCTTGGCCGTGCCGGCGGCAACGGCATCCGCCCACGCGTCGTGATACATCGCGTGCAGCTGTCCGTATTCAGGCGAGTCGGGGTTGGCGTTGCAGTCGCAGACGAGCATGCGGGGTGTGCCCTGCTGAGCAGTCCACGGCAGCAGCGTTCCGAGCTGGCGTATTCGGTCCGAAGAGTTCTCGGGAAGTTTTCCGCTCTGCAGGTGTGTCGTGACGACGGAAATGCCCTGCATGATCGTCTTCAGGCCATTGCGCCCGTTCCACATCACCACCGAACCAGCCTTGGCGATTGGCGCTGGCGCGAAGAAGCCGTTTCCTTCGGTCTCCGGCGTATCACCATTGCAGCTGGTCACCTGGGTCGTCCACTCCTGTTCGTAGATGAAATTCCACGCGCGGCCGGTCGCCTGCGCCAGCCCCTGCGCGATGCGCGCTGGTTGATCCTCACACTTGTAGGTCGGATGGTTCCGGGTCAGCTCCTGCACGCCAACGATGTCGGGATTGAGAGCGGCAATCGTGCGGATGGCCCACTGAAGATCGTAGGCGCCGTCATTGTTGAGCCCGTGCTGGATGTTGAAAGTCGCCACGCGCAGCTGGCCGGCGGACGCCACAGCGGAGGTCGAACCGCTCGGACTCGTAAGTGGCTCCGACGGCGACGAGCCGCAGGCCACAGCGGCGGTGGCGACCAGGCAGGCCAGCGGGACCTTTCGCATACGCGCTTGGAAGTGCCAGGGACGTGCCAGCGCCGGGGCGCGCTTTCAGCCCTGCCGGAGCGCGATCTGCGGATCGATGCGGGTGACGCGATGGACCGGGACCCAGGCGGCGAACAGCGCCACGACCAGCATCAGCGCGGAAATACCGCCCAGCACGAGTGGATCGGCCGACGTGAGGTGCCAGAACATACTGTTCAGCGCCCGGCTCAGGCCGAACCCACCGAGAACTCCCAGGACGACCCCGACGACGATCGGCCGCAGCGATTGCAGGAGCAGCATGCCGACGACGGCCTGCGCGCTCGCGCCTAACGCCATGCGGATGCCGAACTCTATGGTCCGCTGCCCGACCACCCACGACATGACGCCGTAGACGCCGACGACCGCGAGCAGAATGGCCAGCGTGCCGAAGATGGTAAACAGCGACGCAAAGAAGCGGCTGTTGGTCACCGACGGCGACGCCGCCACGCGCTGCTCCATGGTCATGAACTCGTTGGCGGCCTGGTCTGGGTCGATCAACTTCAGCGCCCCCTGGACGGCGCGGATGAGCGAGAGCGGATCGACCGAGGCACGCACGATCAGCACCTTGCGCGTGTGCATCCACTCATCTTCCCGACCGTACTCCGAGAGGTGCTGCTGCAACGGGATGTAGAAGGCGGCCGGCTTCTGGTCGAAGAAGCTGGGATAAGCCACGTCGGCGACGACGCCGACGATCTGACGCGGCTGCGGCTCGATCGTCGGGCCGTCGCCGGCGGGACCGATCGACGCACGAATGTACTGGCCGATGGGGTCCTGCCCGGCGAAATGGCGGTCTGCGAACGTCTTGTTGATGACCGTCACCCACGGCGTCGTGGCCTTGTCCTCCTCGGAAATCATGCGGCCGCGGAGCAGCCTGATTCCGAGCGTGTCGAGCGCCTGCGCGTCCACTTCGTTGAGATCGGCTTGCGGCTCCTTGCCCGGTTCCGGCAACGGGCGGCCGACAATGGTGAACGGCTGCGTCCACACGTCCAGCGGCAGCCGGCTGATGACACCGGCGCTGGTCACGCCGGGCAGGGCGCGCACGCGCTGGAGCAGTTGGTCGTAGAAGCGCTCGCTCTCTCCGGTCACGAGATTGGTGTCGCGTGCCGACTTATCGAAGTACTCGGTACCACCGAGCAGAATGTCAGCCGTCAGGAGGCGCGTCGTGTCGAAGCCCGGCAAGTCGTGCTGCTCGCGGAGGAAGCCGCGCATCATCAGTCCCGCGCCGACGAGCAGGACCATCGACAGCGCCACTTCCGCCACCAGCAGCATGGCGCGCGCGCGGCGGCGTCCGCCACTCGATCCGCGTGCACCTTCCTTCAGGACCTCGTTCAAATCGACCCGCGACGCGCGCAACGCCGGCATCAAACCGAACACGACGCTCGAGCCAACCGACACGGCCAGCGCGAAGCGCAGGACCCGGACGTCGATCGTCGCCTGACGCAACAGCTCGGGGAATTCCGCCGGGACGATTAGAGCAAACAGCCTGACGCCCCCCAACGCCAGCGCCAGGCCGAACCCGCAGCCGACGAGGGCGAGCAGCAGGTTCTCGGTGAGAAGCTGCTGCATCAGGCGCCGCCGGCCGGCTCCGGCGGCGGCACGCAGCGCCATCTCCTTCTGCCGGGCAGTGCCGGACGCGAGCAGCAGGTTGGCGACGTTGGCGCAGGCAATGAGCAGCACGAAGCTGACGGCGCCGAGCAGAAACGTCAGCGCGTTGGTCGCGCCGCCGAAGAATTCTTCCTGCAGGTTGACGACGCGCGCGCCGCTGGCGCCCGCCTTCTCGCCGCGCGACTCGAGCACCTGCCGTGTCACAGCCGCCGCCTCGGCCTCCGCGGCGGCGCCCGTCACGCCCGGCTTCAACCGTCCGACGGCGATCATCCACCGCGCCTGTGGAATGCGCCGGAGATCGTTGGCAGCCCAGAACGCGATCCGGTCTTCCCACGGCACGAGTGTGAAGCCCTGCGGCATGACGCCGATGATCGTCCGTGGCTCGCCGTCGACGTGAATCGACGTGCCGATCACCGCCGGGTTGCCGCCGAGCCGCCGCTGCCACGTGTCGTAGCTGACGACGATCGCGCGCGCCTCCTTCTGCTTGACGACGTCGGCAAAGTCCTCCACCCGGTAGGTACGACCGAGCAGCGGCTTGACCCCGACGGTCGACAGCGCGTTCCAGTCGACCGGCATCTGGAAGACGCGGCTGGTCTCGCTGGTGCCCGACAACGTGACGGGGGCGCCGTTGCCCTGGAAGAAGCCGAATGACTCGAAGGACTGGCCCCGCTCGAGCAGCGCACGCACGATCTCGTAGGACGGCGGCTGCTGGCGGATGCCGCGCTCGGGGTTCGTGTTCCACAGCACGACGAGGCGATTCGAATCGGCAAAGCCGAGGTCGTGGTGCGCGACGCGGTTGACGACGCTGTACATCGTTGTCGTCGCGCCCACGCCAAGACCGAGCGACAGACCAGCGACGGCGACCATCGCCGGATGACGGCGCCAGAGGCGTAGCGTATAGCGAACATCGGACAGTCGGATCACGGAGACCTCCGGGGTGCCCGGTTGACCTATACGGTCCGAAGCGACGGCGGTTCCGCGGCAGGGACGAGCGACGGATGCCCGTGACGGAGGGTAGGCCGCCACGCGGCCGCGGACTGCATCACACTATTGTCACATCTTCGCGGCCGTTTCTCCGGCGCGCATCCGATAGACTTTTCCTGCCAGCTGCCGTTCGCGTTCGTACGGACAATGAAATATCTTTTCGCACTACTGTGGCTGCTCGCCGCAGTACCGGCAGGCGCACAGGAGTGCTGCCGGGTCGAGGGCACGGTCCGCGCCGCCACGGGCGCGCCGATCCCCAACGCCGACATCATGCTCGCCCTGCCCGACGCCAAGGATCCGCGCGTTGGCAAGACCGATGGCGCCGGCCACTACGCGTTCGACAAGATCAGCCCCGGGATCCGTGTCGAGGTCCGCATCGTCGCCGACGGTCGTGCCATCGCGAGCGCGTTCACCCTGGTGACGAGCTTCGTCGAGACGCTCGACATCAAGGTCGTGCCGGAAACCACGTCACCCGCCGACATCGCGGACCTCAGTCCGATGGGCGGCGATTCCGGAGAGATCCGCGGCACGGTGCGCGGGCCGGACGGATCGCCGATTGCGGGCGCTCACATTGCGATCGCCGGGACGCCGGTGGACGCCGTCACGGACTCGCTTGGGCGTTACTCGTTCGGGCGGCTGCGGGCCAAGCTGACGATCAACCTCCAAGCAACGGCAAACGGGTTCGCCACCTCGACGGTGGAAGTGTCGGTGCCGGCGAGCGGTGCGCAGGATGCCGACTTCGCGCTGTCGGTGAGCGCGACGCCGGACAACGACACGGGACTGGGCCTCGCCGCCACGACCCCGGATCGCGCAGCGCTGTCGCTGACACGGCCGAGCGTCGAATCGGTGCCGAGCCTGACGCCTGACGACGTCTTCCGTGCCGCGCGCGTGCTGCCGGCGGCGGCGATCGGCCAGGACGAGTCCGAGCTGTTCCTGCACGGCAGTGCACCCGGCGAGAGTTACCAGGCACTCGATGGCATGCCCTGGTATTCGTTCCCTCGCCTGATGGCCGGTCTGACGACACCGTTCCCGACTGCGTCACTGCAGGAGACCGAGCTGGCTGGAACGCCGGTCGACACGGAAGGGGGCGGCCGACTGTCGGGACTCATGCGGATGACGACCGTGCGGCCGCAGACGTCTCGCGTGACCGGTGTCGGCGAAGTCGGCGTGTTCGGGCCCAGCGGCACGGTCACGGTGCCGATCGCGGGCATCGGTTCGGCGATGATCGGCGGACGGTTTTCGTGGCCGTCGTCACTCTACAACGACGTCCTCGACCGGTTCTCCGGCGCGGACACGACCTACCTGCGCACGCGCGATGTGCACTACACCGGCGGAACGCTGGCCCCGTCACCCGCGATCGGCTTTTCGAGCCTGAACGGCCGCTTCGAGATCGCGCCGGCCAAGGGCAACCGCGGCTACGTCAGCTTCTATCACGCCGGCGACGACAACAACTTCTCGAAGGACGCGCTGGGGCCCGTGCCGTCTGACACCATCGGCATTCCTGCGCAGCTGCCGCTGCCGGCCGACGCCGTGATGCAGATCGGCGACGTGCAATCGTGGACGGGCCGCGGCGTCAGCGGCGTCTGGGAGCGCCGATGGGCGGCGGATTTCGCCACCACCGCGACGGTGGCGCGGACGCGCTTCACCAACGACCGCGACCAGGCCTACGACCTGACCAGCGCCACGATGGGTGACCTCTCCTACGTCACGCTGCGCGGCGGCAGCGAGGCGCTGACCGAGCACAACCAGATCCAGGAGACGACCGTCCGCGTGACGGCGACGATCAACGTCGGCTTCGCACACGCGATCGAAGCGGGCGTCGAACACGCCGCCATCGATGCGACCTACGACAGCCGCAGCGAAGCATTGACGGGGCTGGTGCCGCTGTTGACGCGCACGACATCGGGTACGATCGCGAGCGCTTTCGCGCAGGATGTGTGGCGGCCGACTGCGAAGCTGACGGTGACGCCCGGCGTGCGCCTGACGAACGCCGGCCTGCCGGCCGAAACGTTCGTCGATCCGCGCGCCACCGCCTCTTACGCCGCCGCGCCGCACGTCGTCTTCAAGGGCTCGTATGCGATCGATCACCAGGCGGTCAACCGTATCGTCCGCGAAGATCTCGAACACGGCGACGGTGTGTTCTGGACGCTCTCGGATGGGACGGTCGTGCCGGTTGCGCGCGCGCGGGAGGCGACGGGTGGAGCGAGCGTCGAGATGCCGGGCCTGCTCTTCGACGCGCACCTCTATTACCGCCAGCTCGACCACCTGTCGATGTTCGCGCCGCGCCTGCTTCCGGGGACTTCGCTCACGGCGCCGGACCAAGCGTTCTACACCGGCACTGGCACCGCCCTTGGGGTCGAGTTCCTGGTGCAGCATCTCGACCCGCGCAACACGATCTGGGCGAGCTATGCCGGCGGACGTGTCGGGTACACGTTTCCGGCGCTCATCGCCGGCAGCTTCCCGGCCTCCTTCGATCGACAGCACCAGTTCAAGCTGCTCGACAGCATGCGGGTGGTGGGTCCGTTGACGGCCAGCGCCGCCTTCCTGGTCGCAAGTGGACTGCCGACCACGCCGTCCAGCGGCGCACAACAGGTCTGGTTCCCGTCGGGCGCATTGGCCACGGCGCCCGGCTTCGGCGACAAGAACTCGGATCGGCTGCCGCTGTACCACCAGCTCGACGTGTCGGCCCAGGTGGCGCGACGCTTCGGCGCGATGACGGCCGCGGTCGGCGTCACCGTGTTCAATGTCTACGACCGGCAGAACGTCGTCGGTTACGACTACGAGGCGGCATCGTCGACGGCCATCACCAGCCAGACGACGCTGATGCGGCGCGCCGGCGACATCTTCTTCAGAGTGGGGTTCTAGAACATGCGAACCGGATGGTTACGTCTTCTCGTCGCGGCAGCGCTGGCCGCCGCCGCCGGCTGCGGGTCGTCGACGCCGGCAACGGCGCCGTCGCCATCGGCGCCCGCGACCGTCACCGACGACTTTTCTGGCAGCGTGGCGCAGCTCGGATCGGAAAATCACGTCTTCACTGTTGCCGCCAACGGTACCGTCACGATCACACTGACGAGCCTGTCGCCGCTGGCGACGATGTCGCTCGGCGTGTCGGTCTCGAGCTCTGACGGCACCAATTGCCTGACGCAGATCTCGCAGAACCCCGACGCGCGCAGCGGAGCCGTGGCGTTGAAAGGCACTGCCGCGACCGGTGCCTATTGCGTGAGTATCTACGACTCGGGCAACGTTCCGCCGTCGACGTCAATCGCCTACACGGTCGAGGTACTCCACCCCTAGCGGCACCGCCGGATACGTTCCGCGGCAGATAATGACGGTCGAGGAGACCTTCATGCCGCCACTATCCGCCTCCGGACTACTCGCCATCCTACTGACCGTCAGCGCGGCGGCCCAGGCGCCGGGACCGGCGCAGGCGGGGCCGCCGCCGCAGGAGCCGATTCTTCTCGGGCCTCCGCCGCCGCCGGCGACGGCGCTCGAAGGGTTCCACGCTCCGTCCGGCGAAGTCCTGATGACGTCGTACGAGGAAATGGGCGACGTCGCCGGCGTCCTGGTCGAGGCCCGCGAGATGCGTGACTCGCGCGGCGACCGCGCCCGCGGTGTGGTGGTGACGGTCGCCGACCGCCAGTCCGAGCCGCTGCAGGCGTTCATCGATCCGGACGAACTGGCGGCGCTGATGAAAGGGTTCGATACGCTGCTGGGCATCACCATCAACCCGAATGGCGAGTTCCGCAACTTCGACATGCGCTACGCGACGCGGGGGGAGCTGGTGCTGACGGCCTCGAGCACGCGACAGCGCGGCGTGATCTACGGAGTCGAGGTGGGTCGGCTTCTGCACGCGCGTCGGGCGCTCAACGGCGGCGAGTTCCATCAGTTACGTACGCTGGTCGAAGCGGCACAGCAGAAGCTGGCGACGCTACGCGCTGCGCCGTGACCGCCCATAGATGCCAGGCGGTCCGGGACAACTGGAGGGCGCGGTAGAATCCGTCCGTGTCGATCGCGTCGCAACTGGGCCGGAGCGTTGCCGGCAGCTGGCTCAACGCCCTGCTCGTCGTCGCGCCGGTCAGCTGGTGGCTAGCCTCGCGCGGGGACACGTCGGTCTGGCTGTTCGTCGCGGCCGCGGTCGCCTTGATCCCCGCGGCCGGGCTCATCGGCGAAGCGACGGAGGAACTCGCCAACCGGTGCGGGGCGAGCCTGGGCGGCTTTCTCAACGCCACCTTCGGTAACGCCGCTGAACTGATCATCGCTGTGGTCGCGCTGCGCGCCAACCACGTTGAAGTGGTGAAAGCGTCGATCACCGGCAGCATCATCGGCAACCTGCTGCTCGTGTTCGGCGCATCCGCGTTCAGCGGTGGGCTGACCCACGGTACCCAGCGCTTCAACCGCGTCGCTTCGGGGAGCGCCACGGTGATGCTGTCGCTCGCGGTGGCGGCCCTGGTCATGCCGGCGACCGTTGACTTCTTCGCCTTCGGCTCGCTGAACGCACGACCGGAAGTGTTGCTGCGGCTGAGCGTGTGGACGGCGTCGGTACTGCTCGTCGTCTATCTCGCCGGCCTGGTGTTCGCATTCAAGACCAACAAGGATCCTTTGCGCCCGGGGGGGCGGCATCCGTCGCGGGTGAGCACGCCGGCGTCGGTCATCCTTCTGCTGATCGGAACGCTGCTGACGACAGTGGAAGCGGAGATCCTCGTCCGCGGCCTCGAGCCAGCGCTGGCGCAGCTGGGGATGACGGAACTGTTTGCCGGGGTGGTGGTCGTGGCGCTGGTCGGCAATGCCGCCGAACACTACAGCGCGGTCGCGGCCGCTCGCCGCAATGACATGACGCTGGCGATCGAGATCTCGATTGGCAGCAGCGCACAGATCGCGCTGATGGTGGCGCCGCTGCTGGTGCTGGTGTCGCGTGCGTTCGGCGCGCCGATGTCGCTCGTCTTCAACCCGTTCGAGATTGCCGCGATCATCCTGTCGGTCGGCACCGTCACGCTCGTCGCCATGGACGGCGAGAGCAACTGGCTCGAGGGGCTGCAACTCCTCGGGCTGTATGTGATTCTGGCCGCGGCCTTTTACTTCATCCCCGCGTAGTGTGCGGGTCTCGGCGATCAGTCCCGGTTGATGGCGCACGGGCTGGCGGCCCCGCAACGTCGACATGCTCGATCAGGTAAGAACTTCCAGCCCGGAGCCGACCTCTGCCGGAAAAATCCCCACGAACTGCGCTCGAGGTATGCGTGGTACCGCGCTTGCTCAAACCTCCTGCGAGACGACGATGAACACTAACAGGAGGTTTGGACCGATGCAGAAAGCACGATGGTCGACAGCCATCGCGACCGCGGCGCTGCTCGCGCTTCCGGTTGCCGGATCGGCGCAGTCGACACAGAGCACACCACCACAGAACCCGCCGGCGCAGCAGTCGCAGCCGCCGGCTTCGACTACACCGCAACAGCCGCCAACCAGCGCCACCGCGCCACAGCCGGTCGCAAGCGGACAGCCCGACGCGAGCGCCGCGAAGGCCCACCTGAGCGAGGCGCGCGAAACCCTCAGCCAGATCACCGCGATGCCGGAAGCCGCCAAGCTGCAGGGCACGGCGCGGACGCAGGTGTCGCAGCTCATTGCCGACTTCAACGCCTTGATCACGACGCAGTCGGACTGGCGCTCGGCCTACGCCAAGGTCGACTCAGACGTGACCGCGATTCTAGGCCCGGAAAACGGGGATCAGAGCGTCGGCACGTCGGGCACTGGCACAGCCGCCGCGACCGGGACGACCGGCAGCGCCTCGGCGGCGGCTACCGCCACAGACGCGCCCGCCCCTGTGGATGCGGCGATCCGCGGCAAGCTGGTCGAATTCCGCGCGCACCTTTCCGAGTTCAGCAAGTCAGCGTCCGGCGGCGACGCCGCGGCCAGCTCAAGCAGCTCGACTGAGTCACTGCCGCCGAGCGCGGCGACATCGACCACGGCCAACCCGGCGAATCCGGCACAGAGCCCGTCCCAGAATCCGGCGAGCGCGAGCCCGTCGGCGCCCACGCCAACCGGCACCAGCGGAGTGAGTTCCGCGTCGCCAACGGCTAGCATGGCTCAGCCGGATCGGACAAAGGCGGCCAACGAGGTCAGCGCCGCGGCCAACGCCGATGCGCAAAAAGAGCTGGACGCGATCTCGGGAATCCTTGATTCCTCGAAGACCGGCACGTTGACCAAGGCTCAGACGGCGCAGATCAAGCAGCACCTCGACGTATTACGGGTACTGCTGGCGCAGAAGTAGCGCACTGCAACTGATAGATCTTCAAGGAGATGACGACGGGCCGACCGTTTTGGAATAGACTACGGCCGCTCGTTGTTATCACACCTTGAGGAGGTTGTCTTCATGAAGAAGTTTGCGATGCTGGCCGCGGCGGTACTCTTTGCGGCGTCACCCGCGCTGGCGGCTGACAAGACCTGGAACGGGACCATCAGTGACGCCAAGTGCAACGGTACGCACCACAAGGCCGAGCACGGCGCGCAGGACGACAGCGACCACGATTGCGTCACCAAGTGCATCGAGGGTGGCAGCAAGTATGTGTTCGTAGCCGGCGGCAAGACCTATCAGATCGCCAATCAGGACTTTGCGGGCTTGAAGGACCACGGTGGTCACAAGGTCGCGCTGAGCGGCGAGATGAAGGGCGAGAGCATCACGGTGTCGAAGATCGAGATGCCGAAAGCCAAGAGCAAGTAGCACGATTCGAAGACGGGAGAAGGCTCCGGGGCCGGCGCGATCGAGATCGCCAGGCCAGTCCGGGGCCTTTTTTATGTACGGGGCTTTCCGCTCGTTGCGCGTCGCGGGCGAGAAGGTTGCTCGCCCGTTTGGCGTAGCCGTCAGGTGATCAAGCGCGGGAGGGCGCCATTTGACTACTGTATATAAATGACATATACAGTAGAACTGATGGCGGATACCCCGACGCTCGTCCTCCCGCCGCTATCGGCCGCGGGACCGGGCACGCTCTACCAGCAAATCGTCGACGGCCTGACGCGCGAAGTCAGTGAAGGACGGCTGCGTCCCGGCACCGCGCTCCCCTCGTTCCGTCAGCTCGCCGGCGACCTACTCGTCAGCGTCATCACGGTCAAGCGGGCCTACGACGAGCTCGAGCGCGAAGGCATCATCTATCGCCGCCAGGGGCTCGGGACATTCGTTGCCACGTCCGCGCCGGATCGGAGCCGTGAGGCCAAGACCGAACGCGCGCGTACATTGATGCGCGATGCCATCCGCGAAGCGAGCGAGGCCGGCCTCGGGCCTCGCGATCTGCTCACACTGTTCACATCCATGCTCGACAATGAACGGGAGTCCAGAAATGTCCGGAAACGCGGTTGAGATCCGGGGCCTGGAAAAGGCCTTTCCGTCCTTCCGGCTGGGGCCGCTCGACATGACGGTACCGGCCGGCGCAATCTACGGCTTCGTGGGACCCAACGGATCCGGCAAGACGACGACGATCGACTTGATCTTCGGCATGGGTGCCAAGGACGCCGGGTCGATCACGGTAGTGGGTCTGGATCACGAGCGCGACGAGGTAGCGATGAAGCGCCAGGTTGCCTACGTCAGTCCCGACCTACAGTTCCAACCGTGGGGACGCGTGCACAAGGTGATCGCCTTCGTGCGCGGCTTCTACCCGACCTGGGATCAGGATTACTGCAACCGTCTGCTGTCGTCGCTGAGCGTCGACCCGACCGATCGCATCATGACGCTCTCGTTCGGCACGCGCATCAAGCTGGCCCTCGTGCTCGCGCTGTCGTGGCGGCCGAGCGTGCTGATTCTCGATGAACCGACGGTCGGGCTCGACGCCATCTCGAAGCAGGCGGTGTTCTCCGAACTGCTCGGCGCCGTGCGTGAAGGCGAACGGACGGTGCTCATCTCCTCGCACGGCCTGGCGGACATCGAGCGGTTCGCCGATCACCTCGGCATGATCCGCAACGGCCGCCTGCTCTTCGAGGGTGCTACGACCGACGTCATCGCCCGCTTTAGGGTCGTCGACTTCGTCGTCGCCAATGGGGAGCGGCTGGCCGATCGTCCGGGCGTCTTCGTGCAGCGCCGCGACGGCGCGCGGTGGCGCGCGCTGATCGATCTGGAACACACGCCGCTCGAGACACTGCACGGACTCGGCGCGACGCCGATCGCCGATGCGCCCGTGACGCTCGAAGAGCTGTTCATCACCGTAGGAAAGGCGTAATGGTCTCCCGCCTCGTCGTGGACATGCTTCGGCGCCTCCCCTTCACGCAGGTCGGCATCATCGTGTTCGGGGTCATGCTCGCGGCGCACGGCCGCAACGGATTCCAGATGGCAGTGTCGCTCGTGCTCGCCTACGCACTGGGACCGGTGCTGCTGCTGGCGCGGCTGGACACGCCGCTCATTCCCTACCTTCCGGTGTCACGACGGGATGTCTGGCGCGCGAGGTGGATCGTGTCGACGCTGGTACCGGCCGCGCTGATGACCGCGGCGAAGCTGCCGGCGCTCGCGCTCGGCGCGGTGAGCGTCTCGACCGTGACGCTGTCCAGTGTCATGGATCTGCTCTATGCGGGCGCCGGCTGCGGCATCATCGCGCTCAGCGACATGATCCGGCCTGGACGGAAGCAATGGATCCTTCTCGTCGTGCTCGTCTCGATCGTCTGGCCCTTCGTGGTCCGCGATGGGCTGCCGCTCGGATGGCACGAGGTGCACTGGCCGCAGGCTGTAACACTCGGTGTCGGCGCCGCCCTCACGCTCTGGGGTGCCTCTTGCACGCCGCGAGGACCATGGCGGCGAGCGTCCCAGACGCGGTCCGAATCGTCCGTTCCCTCCGTGCCCCCCGCGAGACCGTCAGGGCTGTCCGGCCTGTCACGTCTTCTCGTCAACGAGCTCGTCGCCTCGCTCGGAGTCGGCGCAGCGATCATGGTGACGTTCCTCGGGATGAGGTTCGCCTTCGACAGCTGGTTCGGCGGCGGCGCGCCAACGCTGCACGACTTGCTGGCCAGGCAGACGCTCTTGATCTTCGGCGACACGACGATCCGCGCCCGACCGCACGAATTCGATCCGACGCACGATTTCGGATGGTGGACGATCTACGTGACCGCGGTGTTTGCCAGGTTCCCCCTGCTCCTCAGGCATCTGCGCGCACTTCCCATCGGCAGAGTCCGGCTGCACGCGCTGCTGCTCACCTGGCCGGCGCTGGTGTGGTCCCTCGCGTGGTTGCTGCTGGCCGGTGTTCACGTGACGCTGGTCGGCTCGCACCTTACGGCGGGTCTTCAACTGTTGCGGCTGTTTGCCTCCGTTGGCGTCAGCGCGCTCGGGATCGCTCTCCTGCTACGGCTGGCCTCGCGATGGCCCACGGCGGGCGCCGCCGCCGCTCCGATGTCGTTTCCGCTCTCGCGCCTGATCCTCATGTCCGACGGCTGGTTGATCGCGATCGGTCTGCTGTCGTTCGTCGGAGCCGCCGCGCTGAACGTCAACGCGCTGTCGCGGAGCGCGACCTACAAACGGCCCGACCTGCTCCTGCCACGGGCTCAGGCATGACGCTGGCGATGCGGCTTCTAATCGCCGACCGCGGGCGCCGCATGAACCGGGGAACGGTGCTGTTCTTCGCTACGTTTGCCGGTGGCATGTGGTGGGCCGATTCGTACTTCCGCGAGCCATCACGCGCGATCGCGGCATCGATGGCAATCGCCTTCCAGCTCGGACCGCTGCTCACGCTCCGGATGATCCCACGCCCGCTTTGGTACCTGCCGGTGTCGCGCCGCGACGTGTGGCGCTCAAGCTGGCTATTCTCGACGATTGGCGTGACGGTTCTTATCGCCGTGGCGCAGACTGTCGCCGTGCTGGTACCGTGGGGACCGTGAGCGCCGGGGCTCCCCTCGATCGCGCTGGCCGCCTTGCTCGACCTGGCATCCGCAGGGACCGGCTGCGCGCTCGTCGCTCTTGCCATGCATCCTGGCCCCGCCACCAGCGCGCTCCGTCTACGCTGGACGGTTGCGCGCAGCGTGGCGCAGTTTCTCCTGCCGCTGTCGGCCGTGATGATGTTCTATCTGCCGGCGTGGACAAGCCTCACGCTGCTGGCGCGGTGGGGAGCGCTGACCGTGACGAGCGCCGCAGGGCTGAGCGCGGCGCTAGCGCTGACAGGCACGACGTGGTTCTACGTGCCGACACCGCCGGGGTCGGCGAATCGGACTGGCGCGGGCAGCGGCCGGGCGCAGCGGCCCGAGCGGGTTCGCCGGTCGCGCATAACAGGCCTGCCACGCCTGCTCATCGGCGAAGCGGGCTGGACGATTGCGATCGGCGGATCGCTGGCACTCGCCGGCGTCCTCGTCGTCCTCGTCATCTCTCGCGTAGCGCATAGCGGGCGCGAGCTGGTCGATCTCCTGCGACAAGCCGTTCGCGTCGCGGACGCGGGCCCGGCAGCGCCTCACGACACGGGTGTCGTCGCATTCAACATGATGGTGTGGTACGGCCTGTTCAGCGCCGCGATGGCGACGCGGTTTTCAGCGATCATGCGCCATTTGCGTGTGTTGCCGATCGGTGCAGCGCGACTCAACGCGCTCCTGTTGGCTGGCCCACGTTTATCTGGCTGCTCGCCTGGGCGTCCGGTACC
Source organism: uncultured Acidobacteriota bacterium (assembly GCA_963836665.1). Taxonomy (GTDB): domain Bacteria; phylum Acidobacteriota; class Vicinamibacteria; order Vicinamibacterales; family 2-12-FULL-66-21; genus JAICSD01. The sequence continues at coordinate 1,549,714 of CAWIKL010000001.1, forward strand.
ACGCTGCATTACGTGGTGCTCGGCCACGCGCCGACCCGTCCGCACGCCCCCTCGGTTGTTGCAATCATCGGCGTGTGTGTTCTGGCGCAGGCAGCGACGCTGCACGTCTCGATACTGACGCGATTCATGGTGTTCTGCACTGCCGCCGGATTGCTACCGTTGGTCGGGCTGATCACACCGTCAGGGCCGGTGGTCCTTGGCGGGGTGGGGCTAGGCTGCCTGGCGGCCGCGGTGGCGCTCAACCGCCTCGCCCTCTCGCGCAGCACCACTTACCGCCAGACCCTGCCGCCGCTAACGCCGACGCTCGGCCGGTAAGACCGGCGCTCCTCAAAACTGAAAATAAATGAAGTCGAGCGACGTCTGCGAGCGCAGAATCAGAATCGCGGCGAGCGCGGCGCCGCAGGCGATCGCCCGTATGAATGCGCCGCTCCACGCCTCGTCTTTCAACGGGTGCTGGCCGCGGTGCAGCTCCACCCAGATGCTCTGCGCCCACAACGGGATTGAATAGCCGAAGGCCAGCAGGAAGAGATAGAGACCGATCTGGCGATCCTGTCCCGTGCTGCGCCACGGGACCAGGCGCAGGTCACGGACGAGGGCGTGGAACTCGGTTTCCCGGAACAGCAGCCAGCCGAACACGGTCAGCGCGAACATGCCGGCGACTTGCACCGGTACGATTAGGGTCCGCAGCCGGCGGTCGACGGACGGCGGCGCGCGGAGTATCTGGTGCGCACGCGTCAATACCAGCAGAAGCCCGTGGTAGGCGCCCCACAAGACGTAATTCCAGCTCGCGCCGTGCCACAGGCCCGAGAGCAGGAACGTAATGATTACGTTGCGCGTCCAAATTGCGCCGGTGGCCCGCGATCCTCCGAGTGGGATGTAGACGTAATCGCGGAACCACGTCGACAGCGAGATGTTCCAGCGGCGCCAGAAGTCCGCCGGTGTCCGCGCCAGATAGGGATGATCGAAGTTCTCCGTCAGCTCGAAGCCGAGCCAGCGCGATGATCCGCGCGCGATGTCCGTGTAGGCGGAAAAATCGGCGTAGATCTGGATCGCGAAAGCGAAGACGCCCGCCCAGAGGATCTCGAACGACGGATCGTGCAAGGCAAATACCTTGTTGGCGATGACGCCGACGTTATCGGCAATCACCAGCTTCTTGAAGAACCCCCACACCATCAGGTAGAAACCGCTCGACGCCGTGGCCAGCGAGAAGTGCCGCTTGGCCTCGACCTGTGGGAGCAGGTAGGACGCGCGCTGGATCGGGCCCGCCACCAGGTGCGGAAAGAACGAAATGAAGACCGCGACGTCGAGCAGGCTGCGTCGTGCGCGCAGCTCGCCGCGAAAGACGTCGACGGTGTAACTCATCGCCTGGAAGGTGTAGAACGAGATGCCGACCGGCAGGACCACGCGCAACACCGGCGGACTGACGTGCAAGTGGACCGCCGCGAGTACGGCGGCGACGTTGTCGGCGAAGAAGTTGAAGTACTTGAAGAAGCCGAGCATCCCGAAGTTCGAGACGATGCTGACGCCCATACACAGGCGCCGCCGCGAAGGCCAGCGCTCCATGCCGCGTGCCGACAGGTAGTCGACCAGCGTGGACGACGCGATCAGGATCAGGAACCAGGGGTGGACGTAGCCGTAGAAAAAGTAGCTCGCCACGAGCAGCAGCCCGTTCTGGCCGCGCTGCGGCAGCCGCCAGTAGATGGCGACGACGGCGCAAAAAAAGACGACGAAATCGAGGCTGTGAAAGATCACGGAAACTGCAGGCGAATGCGCTCGGCGAACCGCTCGGTGTAGCGGCGGCGTCCCTCGTGCGAAAGGTGATCGCCGTCCTCATAGAGGTCCAGTGTCTCAGCGGGGTCGCCGGTGTCGTCGACGAGCGCAGCGCCGCGCGCCTCGACGTAGGCGCGGAGCGCGCGCACGTAGCGCTGGAGTGCCAGCGATTGATCGGGCGGGCGACCACCAACCGGACGCCGCTGGACGCGGACGAGGACCAGGCGCAGCCCCGCCTGCCGTGCGTCGTGCAGCAGCAGCGGTAACTCCGACTTGTCGACGAACCCGGCGAAATCGGCCTCGCGATCCTCGGTCGCCTGCATGTCGGCGGCCTCCATCGGGCGCAGATGGTCGAGGCCGAACCGGTCGTTGGCCCCTTGCAGGAACGCCTCGCGCTGCCGCCGGTAGGGGAAGAGGAGCCGCGCGGGCCACTCGTTGACGAGCGGTTCGATCCAGCGCCGCACCTCCGTAGCGGCGTAGAGCTGGTCGACGAAGGCGCGAACCTCGTAGAACGGGTTGCCGCGCCGCCGCGCGACGACCGCGTTGAGGTCGTCTTCGCGGGCCTGCGCCGCCGTGTCGAGCGCCCAGGTCGCGTCGATGCGGAACAGCACGTTGGTCAGATTCGTGTCGCGGAAGAAGACGAACACCGCCTGCGGATGAATACCGCTGGCGATGACCCAGTTCTTGAGGACGAGATACCACCACGCCGGCCCGCTGCCGGCATAGAGAAGCGGCGCCACCGAGCGGCCGCTGACGCGCGTGAACAGCGCCGGGTCGATACGCGATCCCGCCATCGAATCGCCGATGACGACGAAATCGGGCTGCAGGCGACGGAGCGCGTCGATGCGCGATGCGTCGAAGGGGACGCGTGGGCGCGGCCCCTCGATTGCGGGCAGGTAGGTGGGCTGCAGGCCGGGAACCGGATGGAGCGCGGCGGCGCCGCGCAAGGTCAAGGGAAGCAGGAGCAGGCCGGCCGCCGACAGGAGCAGGGACGCGAGCGCTCTAGACACCGCCGCCGCGTCCCCGTCCGCGTGCCGGGTCCGCTTTTGGACATCCGCCGCCCGAGACTGCCATCACGGGCTTGACCTCCTCGGGGCGCACGCGCGACACGCCGTAGACCTCGTCGCGCCAGCTGGACAGCTGGTAGACCCAGTACGGTTCGCGGTCGATCATCAGCTGGCCGAACGGCTGCATGAAGGTCACGTCGGCGCGATCGCAGTAGGTGATCCGCGCGCCGATGTCGATGACCGGCGTGCGTCCCTCCCGTTCGAGCACCCAGCCGCGGACGAACGTAATCAGGCCGCAGTCACGGTCGCCGGCCTGCGCCGGGAACCGACGCACCGCCTCAATATAGCTGACCCGCCAATCGCCGCTCGGTGTCGATTCGTGCGCGCGGTAGAAGGCCTCGAGCTCGATCGGAAAATCCTTGCGCGAGAGCTCGCCGAAGGGATGCCGCCAGTTGACGAAATGTTCAGCGGCCGTCCGTTCTTCCTTATTGAAGTCGTCGGTAATCGCGTCCACGATCTTCGTCGCATCCTGAGAGTAGAGCGAGACCGCATTGATCGGCACGAAGGTGGCGTCGCCGGCGATGGCGAGCGCGTCCTTGGCGACGGTCGGATCGCGCGGATCGACGGCGCCGCCCTCGTAGTCGGTCTTGACGCCAAGGTGCGTGCCGCAGAAGACGGGGAGTTGCTGCGGCTTCTGCAGCGTCAGCGGACGGGCCTTGCCATCGGGCAGCCATGCGGTCCAGCGCGCTGCGGCTCCCGCCGCCCCCCACCAGCGTTTCGGGATGTCGCCGAGCGAAATCGGCAGTTCGATGGAGTTGTTCCCCGGCCACTCGGTGCTCCAGGCGTGGCCGCTGAACGAGGCAAACGGAATCAACACGCCGTCGCGCCGGAGAATACCGAGGCCGAAGGCGCTGCGCCCCTGGCCTCCGTGGACGACGATGGGCGCGGCGAAGGCCGCGAGCAGGGCGAGAGGGGGCGCGATCCTACGCAAGCATGCCGGCAACATGGGCGCCAGCATTCTAACCAATCGCTACCGGTCGAGCACTTCGCGCACCTTCTTCAGCAGGTCGTCGCGCGAGAAGGGCTTGGCCAGGAAATCGGCGGCCAGATCGGGATCGAGATGGCCGGCATATCCGGACATACAGAGCAGCTTGAGGGTGCGCCTTCGTCCGCGCAGGTGGTGCGCCAGTTCAGCGCCCCCCATGTAGGGCATACGCAGGTCGGTCAGCAACATGTCGATCTGGTCGCCGTGCGCGTCGAAGAGCTTGACCGCTTCCTGGCCGTTGCGCGCCTCGTAGACGAAATATCCGGCGCGTGTGAGTGCCTGCGCGAACAGCTGCCGCACGGCGGGCTCATCCTCGACGAGCAGAATTGTCTCCAGCCTCTCAGACACGCCGCTTCTCTCCGCTAGCACTCCTTAGCGTAACAGGCGACGGTCTCGGCGCAACCCGAACCTCCGTACTTCTCAGCTGCACTTGAGCGTAGCAGCGCAAGCCGCGACTTCCCCGTCCGTGCGCGGAGCGCACACACGTGTGCGGTGAAGACACAGTCGTGTTCCACGTGGTCCACCGTTCAGGACAATCGTTTCTGTTCAGTCGGCTGCCGGGCGCGGACCTCGTAATGCTGGGCGGCAAGCCAGCAGAGCGATGCCCAGAACAAGCCGATGATCCAGCCGCCGATCACGTCGGTCGGATAGTGAACACCGAGGAACACGCGACTGACGCCGACGAGAAAGGTGACGAGCAACGCGAGGCCGAAGCAGTAGGCCTTGGTCACCCGGCCGTCGACGATCCGCATGACCATGGCGGCGAGGGTCAGGTAGACGATCGCCGATTCCATCGAGTGGCCGCTCGGAAAACTCGTCGAAAAGGCATCGCGCAGGTGCGGAACGACGGTCGGCCTGGCGCGCGAGAACACCCCTTTGATGGCGTGGTTGACGAGGTCCCCCGACGCCGCGGTGACAAAGACAACCAGCGCGCTGCGGTAGCTCGACTGCAGCAGCAGATAGCCGGTCAGCGAGAGGATCACCAACCAGGTGACCGTCGGGCCACCGAGCGCGGTCAGATCCTCGAGCACCCCTTCCATCCAGGCGGGCCCGATCGGCCGCGACGGATCGCCGGCGCTGCGCAGGGCGCGCACGATCTTCGTGTCAAACGCCAGGGTGTCCCCTTCCATCACTTCGCTCGCGAGCATGAGGAAGACGAGGAGGAGGATGCAGGCGGCGAGACCGACTAGTAGCCACGTGATTTCGTGGCGTTCGAGCCGACTCAGCTTCCGCCAGGCTACCTTCAACACACGAGGCACACCGCTATTGTCGTGTCTATTTGCTCTTTTCGGCGGCCGGCTTCGGCCCCAGCTTAATCGTCCCTGCCGCTTCGCGCGCGCGCAGCGTCGCCATCACGTCGGCGAGCGGTACGGGTTCGAACTCGCCTGAGAGAAAATCGCGAATCTGCAGGGCGGTCAGCTTCTTCCCCAGCAGAATCGTGAACTCGGCATTCATGTGTTGTGGGAGCGTCGGGCCGGTGGCGCCGCTCCCGCGACCACCGCCCGCTCCTCTTCCACCGCCGCCGCCACGGCCGCCGGCTGCGGCGCAGCCAGAGAAGGAGGGCTCGCCGCTGGCGCAGGTGACGACGAGGTTCGCTGCGTCCTTCTCGTCAACCGTCTGAGGCGGGTCGTAGATCGGCTGCGTCTTGAGGCGCTCGGCCTGCATGGCGTAAGCGGCCTTGGCCTCGTCGAGCATGGCCGCTGCCTTGCGATCGATCGCGGCTTCGAGCGCGCCCAGGCGCTTCGGAGCACCGGCGGGATCATCGTAGAGCACCGCCGACGAATGGACGACGGCTCTTTCGACATCGGCCTGGTGGCGGATGGCGACGCGCGCGTCCTTCCACGCCTGGTGCAGCGCCTCGGCCGTCGGCGCGTCCGCCAGATAGGCGGTCCCCTTCCGTTCGTTGGCGCCCATGCGCTCGGTGCCGCGCGCGAGGCTCTCGGACGTCACCCGCGCCGCCAGTTCGTCGCCGCCCGAGGCCACGACCGCGAGCGCGCCGGTGGCAACGATGGCAGCGCGCTTGTACTGCGTCGAGTCCTGCTTGTCGGGCGTGTCCTGCGACGAGTGGTACCACATGTCCGGCCAGGTGATGAACATCACCGCGGGGATCCCGTACTGCATGTATGTGACGTGATCGCTCGAACCGTAGTGTTGATCGATCTTGATGTAGAACGCGTCGTCGCTGCCATTGGGCGAGGTGATGTTGAAGACCGGCTGGTAGCCGTTGGCGCGGTAGCGGACGCGCTCGCGCGTCAACTCGGCGATGTACTCCATCATGCTCTGCCCGATGTCGTTGATGTAGGACGGAAAGGTGTCGGGCGTCCGCTGGAGAATCCAGTAGCTGCGGCTCATCGTGAGGCGCAGCGCTTCCATGTCGAAATTCAGATCGCCGATTATGCGCTTCGCTTTGTCGGGGTGGGCGTCGAGCCACTGGCGCGTGCCGCTGATCTCCTGCACCCACTGGAAGTCGATCGTCCGCTTCGGCCTGGGCAGCTTTCCTTCGTTGATCAATTTCAGGTAGGTCCGGCCGACCTCGAGCGTGAGCGCGCAGCCTGAATTGTCGTCGTTGGCTCCCTGCTTGATGTAGCCCTCGAAGAGGTGCCCCCCGATCGCCACTTCCTGCGACGTGCTGCCGTCGCCTGGGATCTCGGCGTGGACGATCTCCTGTTTGTTGGGGACCTGTTCGCTCTTAATGATCGAATGGATCGCGACCCTCTGCCCGCGCGCGAGCAGGGTCTCGAGGGCACGCGCCTTCTTCGGTGAAAGCGCCCATGCCGCCGTCCCCGGCTGCGCCGTCACCGTCGTCCAGACGATTTCATCGGGGTAATCGACGGCGCGGTCGCCGGCGCCGATGGCGCTGATGCCGAGCGCGCCGATCGCCCCGGCGGCGACGGCTCGCTGATAGACGCCGCCGAGGCCGCTGGGCGCCAGCGACAGCACGAACTTGCCTTTGACGTCCTTCCCTTCGAACTCCTGCGGCGTTCCCTGGCCGACGCTGATCAAGTCGCCGCTGATGTCGGCGTTGCCGTTGGTCGAAGCGACCGCCTCCGGAATGTCGTTGAGATCGTAGATTTTCTCGGTGCGCGGCGACGTCATCCACAATTCGCCGGCCGTCGGCTGCCAAGTCTGGCCGGTCGGATAATCCTCGATCGCCACGTTCGAGAAGCCGTATTCCTTCGCGAGCTTCGCCATCACTTCGGCTTCGCGGAAGTGACCTTGGTATCGGAGGGGGGACGCACGAACTGGTAAGGCACCAGCTGCAGGACGTGGTGCATGGCCCGTTCGCCCGACGCCTCGTTGATGATCGCGTTCATCTGCGTGGTCGAGAGCAGGGTCCGGTCTTCCCGCTCCTGCGCGATCGCGGCGACGCCGATGAGGCCAATCGCGGCCATGACGAGTACTTTTCGCATGATCCCTCCATCCATCCCCGGCTAGACTACCGCACCATGCGCTCACTCTATGCGCGTCTGCAGGGCCGCTTCGGCGAGCCGATCGACCGTCGCGAAATGATTCGACGTTCGCTGACGGCCGCGGCCGGTGTGCTGATGTCCGCGCGCGGCGGTTTGGCCGGGCAGCGCCCCTCCGGCCCACGCGTCGTCGTCATCGGCGCCGGCTTCGCTGGAATGGCCGCGGCCTACGAACTGACGCAGGCCGGCGCCGACGTGACGGTCCTCGAAGCGCGCAACCGGGTCGGCGGGCGGGTCATCAGTTTTCAGGATCTCGTGCCCGGCGCGGCGATGGAGGGGGGCGCCGAACTGATCGGCACCAACCACGCGATCTGGATGGAGTACGGCAAGCGCTTCAAGGTGCCGTTTGTGCGGATCACCGAGGAGGACGCGGAGGCGCCGATCGTACTGAACGGCAAACGCGTCAGCGCCGACCAGTCCGAGCAGTTGTGGAAGGAGATGGAAGCGGCGCTCAACGTCATGAACGCGGATGCCGCCAAGGTCCCTGATGCGTTCGCGGCGTGGGAAGCCCCTGACGCGGCGGCGCTGGACAAGCGGACGACTGCCGAATGGATTGCCGGGTTGTCCTGTTCCAAACTGTGCAAGGCTGGCGTCGACGCGCAGCTGGTGGCGGACAACGGCGTGAGTACCGGCGTGGCAAAGCTACCTGGGCAATCTGGCGCAGGTCAAGGGCGGCGGTCTCGAAAAGTACTGGACCGATACCGAGGTCTACCGCAGTCGCGGCGGCAATCAGCAACTCGCGACGAAGCTCCTCACCGCGCTCGGACCCGCGCGAGTGCACCTGCGCGAGCCGGTGAGTGCCGTCAGCGTGTCGGATCGCGGCGTCACCGTGACAACGGCGAAGGCCACATACGAGGCAGACTACGCGGTGCTGGCGGTGCCGCCGCTCACCTGGAACCATATCGCCTTCACGCCGCGGCTGCACGTGACGTCGGTGCCGCAGATGGGCAGCAACGTGAAGTTCCTGATGAAGACCAGGGATCTCTTCTGGCACGCATCGAAGGCCGGCCCGGATTCACTCAGCGACGGCCCGGTGCATCTCACGTGGCACACGACGCAACACCAGACGGTCGACGGTGCCGGCGTGGTGGCATTCTCCGGTGGACCCGCGGCCGACACGTGTCGATCGTGGACCCCGACGGAGCGCAACGCCAACTACCTAGCCGCGCTGAAAGGGATGTATCCGGCGCTGCCGGCAAGCTTCGAGCGGGCGCGCTTCATGGACTGGCCGTCGGACGTGTGGGTGAAAGGCTCGTATTCCTTCCCCGCGCCCGGCGAAGTGACGACGCTCGGGCCGCAACTACAGCAGCCGCTGGCGGGCCGCGTCTACCTCGCCGGCGAGCACACCTGCTATGCATTCGTCGGCTACATGGAGGGGGCCCTGCAGTCGGGGGCGAGGGCGGCGAAGAAGATCGCCGCGCTCTGACGCGCGATCACATGCCGCCCGGATCGTCCGCCGACGGACCGTAGATCGACGGCACCTTGGCGCCCATTGGACGGAGGTAGCTCGAGAGCTGGCCGCGGTGGTGAATCGCATCGAAAAGGAACCCGAACAGCATGTCGCCGAGCGGGGCTTGCCAGACGGCCTTGCCGTCGACGATGAATTTCGCGGTCCGATCCCACTGCGCATCGTCGATGGCAGCGACACGCGTGCGCAGTTCGTTGAGGTTCTTCTCGTAGACCGTGATGGCCTGCGGCACGGCCGGGGCGGGGTGCGGCGTGAAGTTCACCGATCCCGTGTCGACGAGCGCGCAGGCGTCGCCGAGCTCGGAGGCGAGCAGCCAGACGATGTCGGCCGCGGACGACGAGCGCGGGTGGGGGCGGTAGTCGGACTGATCGGGCGGAACAGCCTGGAGCACGCGGACGAACTTGGGTCCCTCGGCTTCCAAGCATTCGAGGAAAAACTGTCGAAGATTCTTCATCGCCTCTCCTTCGCAATCACGAAGACCACGGACTCCCGTCCGGCGCCATTGACCCGAGTGCCGTCGCGCACGCCGCCGATCTTCTCCATCGCGCGCTGCGAGCGGAGGTTGGCCGGACCGACGAGAAAGACCACGCGCGGCACGAACCGGAACGCGTGTTCGAGCAACAACCGTTTCATCTCCTGGTTGTAGACCCCACCCCAGCAGGCGCGCGCGAGGAACGTCCAGCCGATTTCAATCTCGCCGGCCGCCTGGTCGTAGGCGTGATAGCGCGTCGAACCGATGATGCGCCCGCTCCGGCGATCGATGACCGCGAAGGCGCCGCCCGACTCCATCGCGCCGTCGAAGTAGCGGCGGAAGACGTCCGCCTCGTGGCGATCGCTCTCCGGGTGCTGTTCCCAGATCAGTGGGTCTGAGGCGGCGGCGTAGAGCGCCTCCCAGTCGTCGGCGCGCAGCGGTCGCAGTTGGAGGAGCTCGCCAGTCAGCGTGGGCTGGAGGTCGAAGGGCACGCGGAGACGATATCACCGGCGCCGGTCTTCCTCAGCGGCGCCGGTCAGGGACGGGCGGAGGGGAGCTCAGCGCTTGCGGGAGCGGCGCAGGTGCTTCTCGAACGCCTCCAGCGTCTCGCGGCTGACGTGGTGCTCGATGCCCTCGGCGTCGGAGTTGGCGACGGCGCCAGGGATGCCGAGCGATTGCAGGAACTCGACCACGACCTCGTGCCGGTGGCGGGTCTCCTCGGCGAGCCGGCGGCCGGCGGCGGTGAGGAAAATCGATCGGTAGGGCATGAAGGTGACGAACCCGTCGCGGCGCAAGCGCTGGAGGGTGCGGCTGACGGTGACGTGGGTGACGCCGAGGCGGCGGGCGAGGTCGATGACGCGGGCCTCGCCGACGGTGTCGATCAGCTCGGCGACCATTTCGACGTAGTCCTGCGCCGTCTCCTGCGCGTGCTCCTGGCGGGTGCGCGTGGGGTTGCGCGCGAGCGGGGTGCGGCTCATGAGATCCGGACAAAGAATAGCCTACTTGACAATATGTAGCCTATGCTACATTATGGCGCCTGGACTGCAATGCACCGAAGCCTCGAAGGAATCCACAGCTCCGTGCCGGTTCCGCACGCCGACGCCGGCTTCTGGCGGACCTGGCGCGCGTTTGCCGGCCCGGCCCTCCTCGTCTCCGTCGGCTACATGGACCCGGGCAACTGGGGCACCGACCTGCAGGGGGGCGCCCGCTACAAGTACGACTTGCTCTGGGTGGTCGCGCTCGCCTCGCTGATGGCGATCTTCATGCAGGTTCTCGCCGCCCGCCTCGGCGTCGTCACCGGCAAGGATCTGGCGCAGGCCTGCCGCGACTGGTACCCGAAGTGGATGCGCTGGCCGCAATGGATCCTCTCGGAGCTGGCCATCGGCGCGTGCGATCTGGCCGAGGTCCTCGGCAGCGCGGTCGCGCTCAACCTGATGTTCCACATTCCGCTGTTGCTGGCGGTCACCATCACCGCGCTCGACGTGCTGGCGTTGCTGGCGCTGCAGCGCTATGGGATGCGCACGATCGAGGCGGTCGTGCTCCTGCTGGTGTCGACCATCGCGCTGTGCTACTTCATCGAGATCTTCGTCCTGCCGCAGACGCGGCCGGCCTTCGGCGAGATGGGGGCGGCGCTGCTGAGGCCGGGTTTCCGCCAGCCCGGCATGCTCTACGTCGCGATCGGCATCATCGGCGCCACGGTCATGCCGCACAATCTCTACCTACACTCGGCGCTGGTGCAGAGCCGCCGGTTGCAGCAGGACGAAGCCTCTGTCTCGCGGGCCATCCGCTTCAACACCATCGACTCGACGCTGGCGCTGACGATCGCCTTCCTGGTCAACGCGGCGATTCTGGTCCTCGCGGCCAACGTCTTCTACGGCCGCGCGTCGGTCACCGTCCCGGGCGGTCCGATCGTCACGTTCGCCCCAGACAGCGACTGGATTCGAGTCGCCTATCTGACGCTGGCGCCGCTGCTCGGAACGGCGGTCGGCAGCACGCTGTTTGCGGTGGCGTTGCTCGCCAGCGGCCAGAGCAGCACCATCACCGGCACTCTCGCCGGCCAGGTCGTCATGGAAGGCTTCATGCACTGGCGCATCCAGGCCTGGGTCCGCCGCGTGATCACGCGTACGCTGGCGATCCTGCCCGCGATCGTCATCATCGGCCTGCGCGGCGACGGGAGCGTCACCGACCTGTTGACGCTGAGCCAGGTCGTGCTGGCGCTGCAGCTGCCGTTCGCGATGTTCCCACTGCTCCACTTCACGAGCCTGCGCTCGAAAATGGGCCGCTGGAAGAGCGGCTGGTTTTTGCTTGCCGCCGGGTGGGCGAGCGCGATACTCATTACCGCGATGGATCTCTACGGGCTGCGCGAGTCGCTTGGCGCCGCCTGGGAGATCGTGATCGGCCGCTGAGATGTACCACACCATCCTGGTGACGCTCGACGGCACGCCGACCGATCGCGGCATCATCGATCACGTGAAGTCGCTGGCGCAGGTGATGCACAGCCGCGTCATCCTGCTCCATGTCGCTGACGGCTGGGCGGCGCGGTATTTCGGCCCCGACGCCGTCAGCCCTGAAGTGGCCGCCGACCAGGCGTACCTGACGCACGTCCGCACCGAGTTCGAGGCTGCGGGCACGGCGGCCGAGACCGTCCTCGCGTTTGGCGAACCGGCGGACGAGATCGTCAAGTGGATCCGCGACAAGGGGTGTGACCTGGTGGCGATGAGTACGCACGGCCACCGCTTTCTCGCCGATCTGTTCCTCGGCACGACAGCCTCGCGCGTCCAGCACCAGGTCAAGGTACCGGTGCTCCTCCTGCGCGCCCGCTGACCGCGGCACGGGCTTTCGCGACGCGTAAGCCGTTACCGAAAAGGGAAAGGCGCGCGAGACAAATCGCCCTCTTCTTCAACGATTTGCGGCGATTGGCGGGCACGTGCTTTGCGAAGCCGGAGCGTTGATGCTCTATCTCGCGTTGTCCTGGCTGGTCTCCGGCCGCGTCCCGAGATGTATCTGGGCTTCAATTTATCCGGAAGTTCTGACTGGCCATGGGTGAACTGAATGCGAGCGCGGCCGGACTGGCCATCGTCCTGGCGCTGGCCCTGGCACTGTATGTATTTCGGTACAAGGAGGACAGCAATGAAGCGTCTGGCGATAGCGGTGAGTATGCTGGCGATCGGCGCGGCGGGCTGCGGTAGCAGCACGACGTCGCCGAGTGCGAGCACGTTGAAGATCTTTACGGTCCAGTTGTCTCCATCGCTGGAGACACCGCCGATTACCAATGCCGAGAACACCGGCCATGGGACCGCGGTGATCACAATCCACACCGACACCAACACCGTGGACTTCGCGGTCTCGATGGCCGGGTTTCCGGCCAACACGAACGTGATCCTGGCCCACATCCATCCGGGTGGCCTCGGCGTGCCCGGGCCGGCGCTGATCGGCGTCACGGGGCTCGCCGCGAACACGCCCCTCGTGCTCGCCGACGGCAGCGGCACCTACACCGCCAACGCTGTCAGCGCGGGCAGCAGCAACGGTAACAGCGCGGCGACCAACATCCAGAACATCCTCGCCGCCCCGCAGAACTTCTACTTCAACGTGCACACGTCCAACAACCCGGGCGGCGTGATGCGCGGGCAGCTGCAGTAGCGGCAAGCCCACAACACAGGAACCAGGAGTTCAGGGCATAAAGAGGTAAGCCCGGCTGCTTCGAAGCAGCCGGGCTTACCTCTTTATGCCCTGATCCCGGTCTTCTGTGATCGTCTTCAGCCGCCGATCTTCCCGGTGGCTCCCTTCCCTTTGCGCGGTCCCTTGTTGTCGCGCGCCGGAACGTGATCGAGATTGGCCACTTTGGTGCCCGTCGTGTAGACGAGTTGCGTAATGTGCGCCAGCTTCGGGAAGTCGATCTTCCCTACTTCGTCGGTGAGGTAGTGATAGTCGCGATGGAGCCCGGTCGTATAGAAAATGATCGGGATGCCTTTCGAGGCGTAGCTGTAGTGGTCGCTGCGCGTGTAGATCGACTCCGGGTCAGCGGGATCGTTCATCTCGTAATCGAGCTTCATCGGCTGTGGCAGCGCCGCGTTGGCGTCTTCGTTCAGGTTGTGCAGCTCCGTGCTGATGCGATCGGAGCCGACGACGTAGACGGTGTTCTCTTCCTGCGGATCGTCGCAGCGATTCCTGCCAATCATGTCGATGTTGAGCTGCGCCGAGACCTTGTCGAGCGGCACTTCGGGGTAATCGGCCATGTAGCGTGAGCCGTAGAGGCCCGCTTCCTCGCCGGTGTGCCAGACGAAGATTAGCGACCGTTTCGGCTTGGGCCCGCTGGCGAAGGCGTGCGCCAGCGCCATCACCGCTACTGTCCCGGAACCATCATCATCGGCGCCGTTGTTGATCACGTCGCCCGGCTTCGGCGTATCGCGCTGCTGACCGGTGCAACCGCCGGGCGCTGCGCCGGCGCCACCGCCGCCGCGTCCCTGCGCGGGCGGCGCCTGCTGGTAACCGATGTGATCGTAGTGCGCGCCGAAGAGCACGTAGCTGTCCTTCAGCCTGGGATCGCTGCCGTCGATGCGGCCGACGACATTGTGCGTGAGGCGTGTCTGGACCACGTCGTAGTCGTTGTCGACACTGATAGTGAGCGAGACCGTGCCCAGTGACGCCGACGGCAGCGCCTCCTGCTTATCAGCCGACGCCTTGACGGCGGCGTAGTCCTGCCCGGCAGCCTTGAACACGAAGTCGAAGAACTCGTCACCCGCCGTGATCTGCGGCGGGATGTTCTTGTCGAGGCGCTCCACGGTCTGGAAGTCGCCGAGGTTCTGGCTCGCCGCGCCTCGGCCGGCACCGGCCACAGGGACCGCGCCGCGCTGCGGCTGCACGGTGCCGCGCGCGTCAGCCGTTGTCGGCGCGGCGCCCTGCGCACCCGCACCGGCTGGAGCTGGCGCAGGCTGTGTCGCGCGCCCAGCTCCGCCGCGGCCGAAGCCGCCGAGCGCGGGGCCGATGGCGGCTACAGCGTGGTTGAGCTCAATCGCGTTGCGTGCACGCGCGCCGAGGACGCGGCCGGCGGCCGCCGGCAACGATTGCGGCCCACGGCCGACGTAGATGGCGACCTTGCCCTTGACGTCGTGCCCCTTGTAGTCGTCGATGCCTGCTTCGGGCAGGCTGAGGCCGTAGCCGAGGAACTCCGCGTTGGCGGTGATCGTCTGCTTGCCGCCGGCATTGGCCGGGAAGGTCACGCCTTCACCGTCCTTGAAGGTCTTGGACTGCCCGTTCACCGTCACCGTCACGCTCGAGTTGCGCTTGACGCTGACGCCGAGCACCTTGACGGTCTGAAAGTAGGTGCCCTCGTCACCCGCCGGCTGGACGCCCCACTCTTTGAGGTGATCGGCGATGTAGCCGCCGGCCAGGCCGAGCCCCTCGGTGAAGACCTGCCGCCCCTGCAACTCGTCGGATGCGATATATGAGAGCCACTGCTTGAGCTCGTCTGGGGTGATCGACTGGGCGCCTTTGCCCGGGGCTTTGCCTGCCTGCGCGGCGCCAGTCACCTGCATTGACGCGGCGAGCAGGACCGCCCCGCACAGGGCGAACAATCTGCGAGATGTCATGAAAATCCAACCTCCATCGAAGGGATACGGCGGAGAGAGGATGAATATTTACGTCATCCCGCGGCTTTCCGGCGCGCGGCGAGGATCCCGCCAAGCCACGCGCTCGGCGCCATGACGAGGAGGGCGGCGACCTGCGTCCAGCGCGCGCCGGCCGCGTCAGCGAACATCGACGCCAGAGCCCCGAGTGCAATGACCGCGGCCACCGCCGCCGCGTGCGCCGCCGGATGCCGGACCGACACGTGGGCCGCGAGCCAGCCGCCGACGAGCGCGAACACGGCGCCCCAGACGACGCTCGCCAGCTTGAACGTGAGCGGCGCGTCGGCATGCGGCTCGCGGCCCGAGAGCTGGAAGAGAAGGACGGCCGACACGGCGAAGACGAAGTAGCCGGCGACGACGGCCCCGACGCTGCGCACCATGAGCCGATCTTAGTCCCGTCTGCGCCTTTCCAGGTGTGCGGGTCTTCCGCTTCAACGCCGTCGGCGTAATCGGCTTTGCCGTGCAGCTCGGTGTTCTCCGCCTGCTGCTCGGCGGCGGCGTGCACTACCTGCTGGCCACCGCGATCGCGGTGGAAACGGCGATCCTGCACAACTTCGCCTGGCACGCGCGCTGGACGTGGGCCGATCGGGACCCGGGCGCAGGACTTGGCCGACGGCTGCTCCGTTTTCACGCGGTCAACGGGACGGTCTCACTCGCGGGCAACCTGATCCTGATGCCCATACTGGTGCGAGCTTGCGGCGTAGCGGTCCTGCCCGCCAACGGGCTCGCGGTCCTCGGCTGCGCGGCGGTCAACTTCGCCGGCGCGGACCGCCTCGTCTTCGGTCGCGAACCAGTCTCAGAAGAGGGGCTTTGCACCTCGGACTCACCGCCCGACAGCGAGCGCATCGGCGAGTCATGAGATCGATTCTCGCTGCCTAAACACCTTCGACGATGATCAACTGCGAGTCCGCGGTCGCCTGGCGGAGGGCCTTCGCCTCGGCGTACTCCGGGGAAGCCCACCAGGCCTTCGCCTGTTCGACCGAGGGGAACTCGACGAGCACGAACCGCTTCGGTGCCCACGTCCCTTCCATCGGGTGCACCTGTCCGCCGCGCACGACGAAACGACCGCCGTACTTCTCGAGGCTGGCCGGCACCATCTTCTTGTAGCCCTCGTAACGGACCGGATCCTTCACCTCGACCTGGACCACAGCATAGGCAGCCATCTATTTCGTCTCCATCCTCTCGAGCACCAGGTTCTCGATGAAGAACTCCATCATGCGCTGTGAATTGACATTCGAGTGGCCCTGGTCCGGCCCGACCTGCACCTCGAAGCTCTTGCCCGCCTGCTGCAGCGCCTTGATCAACTGCAGCGAGTTCGAAGGGTGGACGTTGTTGTCGGCCGTGCCGTAGTAGATGAGGAGGCGTCCCTTCAGGTTCGCGGCGTAGGTCATCGCCGCGCCGGCATCGTATCCCGCCTGGTTCTCCTCCGGAATCCACATGTAGCGTTCGGTGTAAATCGTGTCGTAGTTGCGCCAGTCGGTCGGAGGCGATGCCGCGGAACCTGCGGCGAAGACCTCAGGATGGCGCAGCACCTCCATCGCGGCACTATAGCCGCCGTACGACGATCCCATGATGCCGACGCGATCCTTGTCGAAGTAGGGACGGTTCCAGAGCGCCTTGACGCCCTCGGCCATGTCGTCCATCTCCGTCTGTCCCAGCTTCAGGTAGATCGCGTCGAGGGTGCGCTTGCCGAGCCCCGGCACCGCGCGGGAATCCAGCGTCAACAGGAGGAAGCCGTACTCGGTGAGCAGGCTCGGCAGCGTGAACCGTTCGCTCGACGCTGCCGACTCGGGGCCGCCGTAGACGCTGGCCAGCGCCGGGTATTTTTTCGACGGATCGAAGTTCGACGGGAACTGAATCATCCCGTGCAGCTCGGACTTCCCATCGGCGGCCTTGTAGGTGAACATCTCGACCTTCTTCAGGCCCAGTGCCTCGAACCTGGTCGTGTCGCTCTTGGCCAGCTCGGCGATCACCTTGCCGTCACCGTCCAGGAGGCGCGTCGTTGGCGGCACGTCGTGCGTCTGCGCCACGTCGACAAAGTAGCGTGCGTCTGGCGACGGGGTCAGCGTGTGCATGAACGCCGGGTCGGTCAGCCGCTTGTCGTTCCTGCCGTCGAGACCAACGCGGTGCAGCTGCAGCTTCAGGGCGTTATCGCCGTCACGCGCGGTATAGAACAGCAGCCCGCGCGCCTCGTCCACGGCGACGACGTTGTCGGCTTCCACCGTGGTCAGCTGGGTGAGGGGGGCGATCAGGCGGCCCGACAGATCGTAGAGATAGAAGTTGCGCCAGCCACTCCGTTGCGACTCCCAGATGAAGCGTCGTCCGTCCTTCAGGAAATGCATCTCGGGACGGTTGGTGACCCACCCGGTCGGCCATTCCTCGTGGACGACGGCCCGACACTTGCCGGTCTCGGGGCTGCAGGCGGCGAACTCCAAGACGTTCTGACGCCGATTGGTGCGATTGAGCAGCAGTTCCCTACCGTCCGACGACCAGGCGATGTCGTAGACGTAATGGCCGACGACAGCGTTGTCGAACGGCTGGCCATCGCGGACGTCGATCCGCGTCGCGTGCCTGCTGGCGACGTCGTAGACGAACAGATCGACGATCGGATTGGGCTTACCCGGCTTGGGATAGGCTTCGACGTCGAGGGTGTCCTGCACCTGTGTCTGGTTTGTCTGCAGGTAGAAGTCGATCACCTGCTTCTCGTCGAAGCGGTAGTAGGCGACGCGGCGGCTATCGGGCGCCCACCACATCGCGGTGCGCTGCGAGAGCTCTTCGCCGTAGACCCAACTGGCGGTGCCGTACTTGATGCGATCCTTGTCACTACCGTCGGTGGTGATGGCCACCGGGTTGCTGCCATCGACACCGCTCAGCCAGAGATTGCGGTCCTTGTAGAACGCCTTCAGCTGCTTGTCGGGAGACTCGGCCGAGTCGAACTGGCGCCCGCGCTCCGGCGCCACGCCGCCGCCCCGCCCGCCACGTCCGGCGCCAATCGCCGACGCCTCGCCGACCGCGGCAGGCTGTCTCGCCGCCATGTCGAACACGTAGCGCTTGCCGTCCGACACGTATTCGAACGACGAACTGTCGTCCTTCCAGTGCACGCTCAACGCGCCGAGCTTGACCGAGCCCGGAATCTCGCGCGACATCTTCTGAAACTGGTCGTAGCCAGGCATCGCCTTCAAACGATCCTGGGCCTCGAGGGAAAGGCCCAGGGCCGAGGCCAGCGCTACAGCTATCAGCACACGGAGAGACACGTTTGAATCCTTCATCCTTGATCCCTGATCCTGAATCCTTAATCGCGAATCCCCAATCCGGAATCCGGAATCCGCGGGTCAACTCGAGACGTTTCAGGATACTCGATTGACGATGCACGATCAGCGATCGAGGCGCGCGATTTCTTCGACGAATTCGCGTCCAAACCGCGCGGCCTTGCTTTCGCCGATGCCATAAATTCCGCTGAGTTCTTCGACGGACCGCGGCTTGACGCGTGCGAGCTCGCGCAATGTCGTGTCATGGAAGATGACGTAAGGCGGCACGTTCCGGGCCCGCGCCAGGCGGAGCCGTAGGGCGCGCAGACGATCGAACAGATCGTGGTCGGCGTCGCCCGAGACGACCGGGGCTGCCGCACGGCGGCGTTCGCCGCGCTCCTGCTTGGGCAGGCGCCGCTGCCGGGCGAGCGAGAACGCGGGCAGCGCAGCGGCGTCCTTGAGCAGCAGCACGCCGTCCTCGGTCAGTGCCAGCACCGGGTATGGCTCATCGATCTGACGCAGTAGCCCCGCCGCGGTCAACTGCTCGATGTAGCCTCGCACTTCCGGCACTGACGCGTCCCGCAGCAGGCCGAACGTGCTGAGCCGCTGGTGCCCGCGTCCTTTCACCTGCTCGCTGTCGCTGCCGCACAGGACGTTGGCGACGTGCGCGGCGCCGAAGCGCTGGCCGACCCGGGCGACGCACGACAGGATCTTCCGCGCGATCGTCACCGCGTCGGACACTCCCTCCAGCTCGCCGAGGCAGTAGTCGCAGGCGCCGCATCCCTCCGTCGTGTAGCGCTCGCCGAAATACGAGACCAGATGCCGGTGCCGGCAGCCGATGCCCGCGGCGTAGCGTTCGATGTCGCGCAACAACAATCGCCGCGCGTCGGTGAGCTCGCCGTTGCGCTCGAGCATCACCCGCCACTTGAGGAAGTCGGCGCCGGAATAGATCAGCACGCACTCCGCCTCGAGGCCATCACGGCCGGCACGCCCGGACTCCTGCTGGTAGTGCTCGAGCGACTGCGGCGCGCCGGCGTGGACCACGAAGCGGACGTCGGAGCGATCGATACCCATCCCGAAGGCGACCGTCGCGACGACGACATCGGCGTGCTCGTTGATGAAGGCGTCCTGGTTGCGGTGGCGGTCCTGGTCGGGCAGACCGGCGTGATAGGGCAACGCGCGGACGTTGATCGAGGCCAGCCACGCCGCCAGGGCGTCGACCTCACGCCGCGACGAGCAATAGATGATACCGGCGTCGCCGCGGTGGCGTGCCAGGATGTCTTGAAGCTGCTTCTTCAGTCCGCCGCGCGGCAGTACCCGGTAGAGCAGGTTAGGGCGATCGAACGATCCGACCAGCTCGATCGGCTCGCGCAACTGCAGCTGCTCGGCGATGTCGCGCCGGACGCGACCGGTCGCCGTCGCCGTGAAGGCATGCAGGCTGATGCCATCGAATCGCTGGCGCAGCGCTCCCAGCTGGCGGTATTCCGGGCGGAAGTCGTGGCCCCACTGGCTGATGCAGTGCGCCTCGTCGACGGCGATGTAGGCAACGCGGCCGAGCCGCTGCACGAAGGCGTCGCCGCCCTCGCCGGCCAGCCGCTCGGGGGACACGTAAAGCAGCGCGTAGCGCCCCTCGCGAATACCGGCCGCGACCGACGCCTTCCGATCCGCGCTGAGCGTACTGTTGTAGAACGCGGCGTCAATACCGTTCTCGACGAGCGTATCGACCTGATCCTTCATCAACGAGATCAGCGGCGAGACGACGAGCCCGGGACCGGCGCCGCTCTCGCGCCTGACCAACGCCGGCGCCTGGAAGCACAGCGACTTGCCTCCGCCGGTCGGCAACACGACGACCGAGTCTCGGCCGGCGAGGATGGCGTCCATCGCTTCGCGCTGCAGCGGACGGAACGAGGAGTAGCCCCAGTAGGTGGAGAGAACGGACTCGAGTGAGCTCACGAGGTCTGGACCTACAGTACAACGGACGGCGGCGGACGAGCCGTGGATTTCGATCTCGGGTAAGCTGCCGCGATGCGCTCCGTCTCCGTCCTCCTGCTTCTCGGCACGGCCCTGACCACGGCATCGCAACAGGCACCCCAGCGTCCCGCCGCATTCCGCGTGGAAGAGGCGACGATCGCGCAGGTGCGCGACGCGATGAGCGCCGGACGCCTCACCTGCCGCGCCCTCGTCGACGCGTACCTCAAACGCATCGACGCCTACGACAAGAACGGCCCCGGCATCAACGCCATCGTCCAGATCAATCCCGACGCGCAGGCGGAGGCCGACGATCTCGATCGGCGCTTCGCGCAGGGCGGCTTCGTCGGGCCGCTGCACTGCGTGCCAGCGATCGTCAAGGACAACTTCGAGACCATCGGCCTGCAGAGCGCCGCGGGCTCGCTGTCGCTGAAGGGGTTCGTCTCGGGCAAGGACGCGTTCCTGGTGAAGCGCATCAAGGCGGCGGGGGCGATCGTCCTGGCCAAGTCGAACATGGCGGAGTTCGCATTCAGCCCCTATGAGACGGTGAACTCGATCCTGCCAGGCTACACACGCAACCCGTATGCGCTGGATCGCGTGACGGCGGGCTCGAGCGGCGGCACGGCGGCGGCGGTCGCGGCCAATTTCGGACTCGTCGGCCTCGGCAGCGACACCGGCAACTCGATCCGGGGCCCGTCCTCGCACCAGGCACTGGTCGGCATCCGTTCGACGATGGGGCTGACCAGCCGCGCCGGCGTCGTCCCGCTCAGCCTGCTCGCGGATATCGCGGGGCCGATGACACGCACGGTCGAAGACGCGGTCGCGGTGTTCCAGGTGATCGTCGGCGAGGATCCGGACGACCCGGCGACGGCGGCGAGCCACGGCCGCCCGATTCCCACCTACAGCCAGTCGCTGCAGCGGGACGGCCTGCACGGCGCGCGCATCGGCATCCTGGGTCAGGCCTACGAGCGCGACACCACGGACCCGGAAGTGGTGGATGTATTCCGGGCCGCGGTCGCGGATCTGACGCGCGCCGGCGCGACGATCGTCGATCCCGTCCGGGTCGATCTGGCGGACGTGCGGCGCCCGCAAGGCAGCGGCAGCTGCGGCGGCTTCAAGTACGACATCAACCGCTACCTGGCCGCGCAGGGCGATCACGTCAAGGTGCATTCGCTCGAAGAGATCATCCGGTCGCGCGCTTTCCACCCCTCGGTCGAAGCGCGGCTGCGCTCGGCGCAGGACGGGGCCGAGAACGGACCGGAGACGCCGGCGTGCAAGGCGGAGGCGGAGTACCGCGAGGCCTTTCGCGCGGCGGTGAGCAAGACCATGGACGCGCAGAGGCTCGATGCCTTCGTCTACCCGACGTGGAGCAATCCGCCGCGGCTGATCGGCGATCTCAACACGCCGCACGGGGACAACAGCCAGGTGTTCTCGCCGACCACCGGGTGGCCGGCGATCAACGTGCCGATGGGCTACACCCGTGGCACGTTACCGATCGGGATGACGATCTTCGGCCGCGCCTGGAGCGAGCCGACGCTGATCAAGTTCGCGTATGCCTACGAGCAGGCGACGCGTCAGCGGCGGCCACCGGTGTCGGCGCCGCCGCTGAAATAACCGACTGCTAGGCGCGGGCCGGCTGCGCCGTGCGGGCGGCCATGGCCGCCCCACGCCGACGCGTCAGTTCCGGGACCTGGCCGAGCAGGCGCTGAATCAGCATCAGCTGGCCGCGGTGGTGCATTTCGTGCTCTTTCGGCCCGAGCAGCAGCTCGAAGCGCGACTTCGTCGCCGGCTGCACCGGTGGAGGGAACGTCACCATCTCGGAAAGCGTGCCCTCGTCGAGCTTCTCGACGAATGCGGCGAACTGCTCGCCGTTCTCGGTGAGGGCGCGGGTGATCTCCGCCTTGGTGCGCAGCGCCGCTTCGGCCTGCTTCCCCATCTCGAGGCGTGAGCCGAAGAAGGCGAAGTCGACCTGCGCGATCTTCTGGCCATGCACCTCGATCTGCCACATCGGGCTGACGGCGATGTGCGCCAGCAGTTCGCCGACGCTCATCGTGCCCTCGGCGGCGCGGAATCCGTACTGTTCTTCTGGAATCTCGCTGGCGATGGTCAGCGTGTTCTTGCGGACGGTCCGAAAGCTATCGGCGAGGTTCTTCGCTCCGTAGTAAGTCATGACCCTCAAGTCTATCAGAGCCGCGCTGCGCTATCCTAGCGCAGCCCGATGCTGGAAAAGATCGCGGTCGCGTGCGGCCTCGCCAACGTCTACCTGACGGTACGCCAGAACATCTGGTGCTGGCCGGTCGGCGTCGTGATGGTATCGCTCTACATCTACATCTTCTTCGAGACCAAGCTCTACTCCGACGCCGGACTCAACGTCTTCTTCCTGGTGATGCAGTTCTACGGCTGGTACCACTGGTCGCGCGGCGGCATCGAGCACTCGCGGTCGCTGTCGGCGGTGACGCGGCTCTCGCCACGCGGCTGGGCCTGGACGGTTGCCGGCGTGATCGCCTGGACGGCAGGCGTCGGCACACTGTTGCACCGGTACACCGATGCGGCCGCGCCGTACCCGGACTCGTTCACGACGATTCTCAGCGTGATCGCCCAGTTCCAGTTGACCCGGAAGATCCTCGAAAACTGGACGCTCTGGATCGTCGCCGACATCGTCTATATCGCCGTCTATAGCTACAAGGGACTCTTCTGGACGGCGGGGCTGTACGTGGTGTTTCTCGGCTTGTGCGTGCAGGGCTACCGGGAGTGGAGCCACGAATAGCCGCGCAGAGAAGGCCACACATAGAGGGTGCGGACAAAACAGCCACGGATCAACACGGATAGGCACGGGTAGGCTCGGATAACCGGGACATCACTCTGCGCGATAATGGGGCCACCATGGTCGCGCGCTACGGCGGCGCGTTCGGCACTTCAATGGTCCTCCATGCGGCGCTCGCGGCAGGGCTCGCCTGGACGACGCTGGTGCCGGCGCCGGCGGTGCAGCAGGCGAACAGCCGCATCGAAGTCGTCCTGCTGCCGCCAAGCGAGGACAGCGCTTTCCCCGGGCTGAAACCGGTCGAACGCAGCGGCGGCACGGCACCTCAAGACCTGAAGAGCGAAGGCGAGATTGCTGGCGCCGACATCGATCGAATCGGCGGCCACCTTCCGGTGCTCTTCCCGTTTGTCACCCCTGGCCTGGCGATCGATGCCTTCTTCCCCTCGATACCGACGTCAGCCCGGCTCGTCTTTCAAGACCCGTTCGCGAGAGCGCCGGCCGCAGAGACGCCGACCAAGAACCGCCACCTCGCGTTGAATGCCGCGGCGCTGCAGGCGCTCGTTGACAGGTCCTGGACGCGGGCGCATCGATGGCAAGCGTTCGAGGCAATCCGCCAGTTGACCATCGATGGCGACCCCAACGACGCCGGGCTGGCGACGCTGATCGCGCTCTACCGCGATCAAAACGCGCTGCAGCCATATGCAGATGGACCGGTGCGCGATCTCCGGCTGTGGGCGCAACTTGGGCTCGCGGCGGACCACGTCGACTTCATCGGCTTCATGCGTGGCTACGCTTCCGCGCATCCATCCACGAAGGTGACGACAGAGCTGCTCTTCCTTCTCGATACGCTCGCGCAGGCAAACGCCGACGCGCTCGCCGTGCTCGTCGAGACCGATCAGCCCGGCGATCTGGAATGGACGAAAGAGACCCATCCGCGCGCCTATCTGCTGGCTCGCAACATCAAGCGTTACTACGCACACGACATCGTGCGCCTCGGCCTCACGTCTCGTCCGGCCATCGACGCGTTCTACGATCGAGGGCGGCTGTCGATCCTGACGCGCATCGTGGAGACGACGCCGAATGGCTATCGCGGCGACGACGCGCGATTTCTGATGGGCGAGATCTTATGGAACGAGGGGCGTAGCGATGAGGCACTTCGGGTCTGGCGGGCGATGACCGCAGGGCCGTCCGACGCCACCTATGCGATCGCGATCGCGCAGCTGCGCACGGCGGTGCAACCGGCGACGCCGGACGCACGAAACATTCGCTTCATCCTCAGGAACCAGCAGGGGCGGTGGGCCGCCTTCTCCGACGATCGCCTCAGGCGGTTCGGCTACCGTGTCGATACGTACTAGAGCCGCGGATTACACGGACAGCGCGGATAAGGCAGTCTGCCGCGGATTTCGCGGACAAGCGCGGATAAGACAAGCGCCACGGATTACGCGGACAAGTGCGGATAAGACGAGCGCTGTGGATTACACGGGGCAGTGCGGTTGACGGCGTCAGCTATCAGTCGCGATCGTCGTCGTCACCGTCGGCGATCGGACGAATGAAACCGGTACGGCGCGGCGGCGGCATGACGGCACCACGGCCACGCACTGACTGCCAGATGATCTGGTTCAGTTCGAGGTCGGGCGCAAGGTCGGGCGCGCTGAAGTTCATCCGGGCCGACGCGGCGGCGCCCGGCGAATTCCAGTCGTTCTTCTCGTCGAGCGACACTTTCGCCGCGACGTGCGTGAACGGCGTGAGTGTCGGCGTCGTGCTGAAGGCGTTGTAGAGGGGCGCCGCCGCGGCGTCGTACTGGCTCATCGGCGGCAGGCCGAGAATCAGTTCCATCGTGCGCAGCACCCCCGACGTCGTGTAGAGCGTGCTGTCGACGTGACCGCGCCGCGTGAAGGGGCTGATGGCGAACATCACCGAGCGGTGCGCATCGACGTGGTCGGGACCGTTCTGGGCGTCGTCTTCGAGCACGAAGATCGCCGACTCCTTCCAGATCGCGCTGTGCGAGATGAGCTCGACCAGCTCGCCCAGGGCGAGATCGTTTTCCGCGATCATCGACGTCGGCGTGACCGATCCGGGGGACGTGCCGTTGGTGTGATCGCGCGGCAGGCGGATGATCGTCAGCTGCGGCACTGTGCCCTTGGCGACGAACTGGTTGAACTCCTGGGCGAAGATCTGGATGCGCTTCTCGTCAGGAATCGCCAAATCGAAGGGGGGATAGGTCGGATGGACGTGGTCGTCGAGACCCGGTACGGTCGCCGCCATCTTCTCGCTGCCGCCCACTTCCCACTCGGCGAACTCGCCGTAGGTGCGGTAGCTGACGTTCGCGCGTTTGGCGAAGTCCCAGATGTAACCGTGCGCCGGCGCGGCGATGTTGCCGAAGGGGTTGCGCATCTTGTAGCCCCCTTCGCTCAGGTAGAGCCCTTCGCGGCGGCCGTAGTTGGCCGGCCACATTTTCTCGACGAAGTCGGTCGCGTAGGCGCCGGTCGAGAAGGCGTGACCGTCGTAGCTGACCTCGGCGTCGACGTAGAAATTGTCAAACGCCGTGAACGCCGCCGCCAGCGCGTGGGCGTTGGGGGTGACACGCTCGCCGAAGAGCGCCAGCGACGGGTCGCCGTTGGCCTTGGGCAGATCGCCGAGGATCTGGTCGTAGGTCCGGTTTTCGCGAATGACGTAGAAGACGTGCTTGATCGGCGAGGTGTCGCCGACCCGGGCAGGGATCGGCGACGCCGCTGGCGCGCCGGCCGGCGCGAGCCGGCGCGCGTCCGAGTAGAGCGTGATTTCGCGCACCTTCGCGGTCATGCGTGCGAGCGACGCCTGGGTTGGCACGGGGATCGTCGACAGCCCGCCCTGGAACATGCCGCCGGAGTACTGCGCTTCGATGCGCGCGCCGCCCGGCTGCGGGCCGCGTGGGTTTGCCATGCCGACCAGCCCCTTGCCGTCAAGCACGAAGAGCCGGCTACCGTCGCGATCGAACAGCACGCCGGTCGGATACCAGCCGACCGGAATCCACCCGGAGACCGCCGAGGCGCCGGGCTTGCTGACGTCGGCGATGGTGACGGTGTTGTTGTCGGCGTTGGCAATCGCCAGGGTCCGTCCGTCAGGCGACAGCGCGAGCCCGTTCGGCGTCGATCCGGGTGGTGCGTCGGCGCCGAGCGCAACCGCGATCTGCTCGGTCGATGACGTCCTGGCGACGTCGACGACCCAGACGGCGTTGGTATTCGCGCAGGCCACGAACAAACGCGACCCGTCAGGCGTCAGCGCCATCGCATTCGGGTGCTCGCCGACGGTGATCTCCCCCTTCTTCGTCAATGTCGTGGCGTCGAGCATCACGACTTTCGCGCCGCCCCACACCGAGACGAAGAGCGTCTGCCCGTCCGGCGACAGCACGCAGGTGTAGGGCTCGGCGTCAAGATCTGCGGTGGCGACGATCTTGCCTTCGTCGATGTCGATCGCGCGGACGCGCTCGCCGTACATCTGTGCCGCGTAGAGCCGCTTGCCGTCGCGGCTCAGCGCCATGCCGGCCACGTAGCCGGCGTTTTCGATGACGTCGCGGCCCGGGTGGCGCTCGGCGGCACCGAGCGAAATATTACCGGCAGCGGTCAGCCGGCCGTTTTGCAGGGTGAACTCGTAGATGACGTTCTCGCTCGCGCCCGAGGCGAAGATCTTCTTTCCGTCGTTCTGCCAGACGAGGCCCAGCCACGTGTGGTCGACGTCGACGCGGGCGATGATCTGCAGTGTCTTGGTGTCGAACAGGCTGATGGCTGGCTTGGCGTAGCCGCTGGTCGAAATCGCGATCAGCCGCCCGTCGGGTGACGGCACGAGGTTCATCGGTAGATCGCCGACGGTGATGTGGCGGCCTTCCGGCGCGATCGACCAGCCGTTGGGCAAGAGCGTCACGCCGTTGCCCTTGTAGCCAGGCCACGACGGCGCCGCCGGCGCCCGTTGTGCAAGGGTCGACAGCGACGCAGCCGCGACGACGAGTCCAAACACCGCGAATCCGACGTAGCGGCGCATCCAAGCTCCTTGTGGGGCGAGTGGGCGGCTTCAAACCGCCCGCAGCCGAGTTATACCTGAAAACGAGAGCGTTGAGGCGTTCACGGCGGATCATTCGCCGCTGTCGACGATCCGGCCGAGGGTGTCAGGATACCCGGCGCATGTATCGGACTCGTGACGCGTGACGGTGCGGGCAAGGCCCGCCGACAGGGCTCGCAGCGGCCATCGCGGTGCGGCAGCCCAAAAATGGCTGGCCCGTTTCACCGCGCGAACTGAATCGAGCGCACGACGTTACGGAACGCGCTCGAGTAGGCGTTGACGTCCTCGCGTGGCGCCACGCCCAGCACGTAGAACAGCGAACCGTCGGCGAGCTGCGTTGTATAGACGTCGATGACTTCCGGGCCGCCGGTCACGTCGGACACGTTCGACGCGGTCGTGTGCAGGCCATCACGCCCGCCGATCGTCGCGCGATCGAAGTCCTGCTGCGGCGACAAGCGCGGGTTGCTCTGCCGCAGAGCGTCGAGCAGCTCCGTCGTCGCGGTGCGCAGGTCGTGGCTCTCGTTGCGCGTAACCCCGATCTCAACGCCGTGCGTGAATACGCTGTTACCGTTGACAGCGCCCGAGGCCCCCTCGGGCGCAAAGGTCACGGAGTCATTGCTCGGCAGCTCGCGCCAGTTTGCCGGGACGCTAACGTGGAAGAGGTTCCCCTCGTTGTAGGTCGTCACGTGCGAGTCGGGGGGTGAAATGTTGCCCGTTCGCGGACGCACGTCTGGCACGTTGGTATCACGTCCCGCCTTGCGGTTCTTGGCCACCTCCTCCGTGGTAGGCGCGGGCGGCAGCGTATGCAGGTGGGCCTGTACCTGCTGGAACTGCTGCGTATCGTGCGGCGCGGCGCTCACGTGGAGCGATTGCGCTTCATGATTGATGTACTCGTAGCGGTTACCCGGATTGGGGTGATCACTCATCCACTGCGGGCCGCCGGGACCGCTTTCCTTCTCGATCGTCCTGAACACATTAGCCATCTCGCGTGGGTCGTAGCCCGCCGCGGCCATGATGTGGCTGCCGAGGAGGTCGGCCTGCTGCTCGTACTCGCGGGGGAAGCGGAGGAACGCGGCACCGAAGCCGAACTGCGATCCCTGCGAAATCACCTGGCCCCAGCCACCACCGACGATGGCGCCGAGAATCTGCCCCGCGACCGATCCCACGGCATAAGGGGTGGCTTGCGTCTGCTGCGCCGTTCCGTGGCGCAGCGCCACGTGGCTCAACTCGTGCGCCATCACGCCGGCGACTTCCCCTTCGGTGTGCGCCTTCTCGATCATGCCCCGGTTGATGAACATCGGTCCGCCGGGCAGGGCGAAGGCGTTGATTTCGCGCAGGTTGACGCCGGTAAACGAATAGCGGAACTCGCTGTGACGGAACTCGGCGGGGATGTTCTCGGCAAGCCGACGGCCGATCGACGTCAAATAGCCGTTGATCTCGCCGTCGTGCATCACCGGCATTTGCTTCTCCACCTGCTGGGCTGCCTCCTGCCCGAGCTTGACGTCATCGGCGGGACTGTATTTGTTCGGGGGCGCCACGATGCGGGTCTGTGCCCCGGCCGTCGCCAGATACACGATGACTCCCGCTGCGGCGAGGGCGCCCCGCGCGCGAACTCGAATCATTTTGCTCACCTTTCTTGCTCACCATTCCCTACCTCGGCCTTTCGACGGGTCCGGACGTGGTCTTTGCGCAAACCGTACCAAGTCGCGCGTAAGATGCGCGCGGAGGTTCTCGCATGCGCTTCGCCGCCGCTCTTGCCGCCGCGGCCATCGCCGCGCTCGTGCCGCAGGCATCCGCCCGCACGCTACTCCGTTTCGGCCACGCCTGGGACGGCACGCGACTCATCGATGACGTGCTGATCACGCTCGACGGCGAGAAGATTGGTGCGATCCAGCGGGGACACAAGGACGTGCCGCCCGGCGCCGTCGATCTACGGGGCTACACCGCACTGCCGGGCTTGATCGACTTGCATACCCATATCACGTACTACTGGGACGGCAAGCCCGGCACGCGTCCGCTCGGTCAGCGCCGCCGCCCCGCGGTCACCGTTTTCCTCGCCCAGGAAAACGCTCGCCGCACGCTCGAAACCGGTGTGACAACGATTCGCGATCTCGGCGCCGCCGGCGACACCGACTACGCCATGCGCGATCTCATCGCCATGGGGGCCATGGTCGGGCCGCGCATGTTCGTAGCCGGGCAGGGTCTGTCGGCGGGCCGCGGATGGACGCCGGATCCGCCCGCGCTGGCGAAACTGGCGGAGGATCGGATCAAGGCCGGATCCGACTGGGTCAAAGTCTACGCGTCGCGCGGGAGTTTCGATAGCGTCGACACCACGCAGACGCTGACGTTCGAGGAGCTGAAGGCCATCGTCGACGCCGCGCACGCGCTCGGACACAAGGTGGCGATCCACTCGTATGGCGCCTCTGGTGTGCGCGATGCCGTGCGCGCCGGCGCCGACTCGGTCGAACACGGCATCGAGATCGACGACGAGACGTTCGCCGACATGGTGAAGCGCGGCACGGTCTGGGTGCCGACGATCGATCACAACCGTTACTACGTCGACGCCGCGGATGACTACGGCTTCAAGCCTGAGGCCATTCCCCCGCTCAAGGACTACATCGAGAAGAACCTCGAGTCGACGCGCCGCGCCTTCAAGGCCGGCGTCAAGATGGGCATGGGGTCCGATGCCGTCTACTCGATGTTCGGCCAGAACACGCGGGAACTGGAGTGGTTCGTCAAGGCCGGCATGACGCCGGCACAAGCTCTGGCTACCGCGACGACGACGGCAGCGGAATTGCTCGACCGCAAGGACATGCTGGGGCGGCTGGCACCCGGATTCACGGCGGACATCGTCGCCGTCGAGGGAAAACCGCTCGAGAACATCGGCGACGTGATCGACGGAGTGCGCTGGGTGATGAAGGGGGGAACGGTCGTCGTGACGAGGCGATAGGCGAGGGGCGAGGGGCGAGAGATGGTGTTGGAGGTTGCGCCAACCTCCAACACCCAACCGTGATACCGGCGCTATTTCTTGGCGAACAGCGCCTCGTCGAGCTGCGGGTTTAGCTTGGCGTCAACGAACTTCTCCGTCGTCACCTGGTTCCACGTCGTGTGCTTGACGGTGAACGGGATCTTGAGGCCGCCCACTTCCTTGTAGTCGCTGTAGTCGACCTGCTCGGCCAGATTGCCGTAGGCCGTCTTGGTCTGGACGAGGCGGCGCAGCAGCAGGCCCGAGTCGGTATCGAACGAGAGCGATTCGGTCACGATCGGTCCGCGCGCGGCGTTGACGACCACGACTTTCTTGCCGTCGATCGTGTCGTAGCGTCGGACGTCGAACGACGAGTAGAGCGTCGTGGCGTTCTGCGCGATGCCGAAGTCGGACGGGCGCGCGACCTGCGCGGCCTGCACGCCTTCGAGATCGCGCGGATTGGGCCCGAAGCCGGTCGCCCACGCGCCCGCCGGCGTCGAGACGCGGTAACTCGGGTTGGGCGTGCTGGCGACGTCGATCCGGTATTCGCCCGTCACCTTCTCCTGCACCTTGATCGGCGCCGCCTGCAGATCGCGGGTGGTCTGCGTGCCTTCGAGGACGCGTGTCTTCGCCAGCGCGATCGCGGCCTGGCCGCCAAGTGCCTGCACGTACTTCGCGAGTATCTGCTCCGCCGTCTCGGTGGGCTTGGGGGGGGCCGCCGGGGCGCCGCCGCGCTGACCGCCGCCGGGACCGCCAGGGCCGCCGGGACCAGCGCCACCGGGACCACGTCCCTGACCGCCACCCTGGCCACCGCCGCCACCTCCCGGTCCGCCGGCGCGTGCCGCACGCGCTGCCGCTGCCGCGTCAGCCTCGGCCTGCGTCATGTTGACCGCCAAGGTCGGCGTCCGCTCGGGCGGGGCGTGACCGTGATGGCAGGTCGCGCACGTAACGGTGATGTCGTTCGAGGTGTTGTCGTTGAAACAATCGACCATCGCCATCATCTTGCGGGCGCGGTCCTTGCGGGGGTTGTCGTCGCTGTCGAACTGTCCCTGCACGTGACAGAAATTGCACTGCACGCCGAGCGATGCCGTGAAGTATTCCATCTGGGTGCGCAGCTGATCGGCCGGCACCTTCTTCAGGACCTTGATGTTCTTGAAGTAGTCGGGTGCGAGCTGCCCGGGTTTGGGGGGCGCCGGCGGCGGCCCACCTTGTCCCTGCGCGCGCAGTCCGACGGCCGCGGCGAGCACGGCTGCGAAGGTGACCGCGGTCAATTGAACGGCGTAACGAGATTTCACGCTTCTCCTCCTCCTATGTCTCCCAGTCTCCCTATCTCAGCCCCGGCGGCGGAGTCCGTTTCCTGGTCGCCTGCTCGAACGCATAAGCCAGACGGATTAGTGTCGGCTCGCTGCAGGCACCGCTTGTGAAGCCGACGCCGAACGGCTGCGGCTTCGGGTCAAATCCAGGCGGAAGCGGGAGCGGCGCGGACGGCGCCGTTGTTCCAGACGACGGCGGGGCCGTCGCCGTTTCAGTTGGCGGGGTGGCGCCTCGGCCCGGGACTGGTGCTGTGACCGGGGCCGCGCCAACGGCCGGCGCATTCCCCCCGCGTCCGCCGCGGCCTCCGCCACCCCCACCGAAATTCGTCGCCGGGTTGGGGATCATGCCGAATGGCACGAGCACCGTCGGATAGCCGGGCTTGGAGGCGATGCCGGCGCTGCCCGGACCTGGGAACAGCAGCGCATCGAGGTTGTTCGCCTTGATCGCGGCGTCAATGCCATTGGTCCCGTAGACGCGGATGTCGCGCGCACGATCCTCTTCGTACTTGGCGCGATCCTTTTCGAGATCGATCTTGTCGGACGCGTCGAGCTGCGACTGGCCGTACTTAATCGCGCCGAGCCGCTCGTGCGCGGTGTTCCATTCGCGCAACTCGGTGAGCGACTTCACGGGCGCGGCCGGGCCCAACGACGCCAGCCACTTGTTGAAGTCGCGCTTCATGCCGTAGTTGAGCACGATCGAATTGCCGGCCGTCAGCAGGTTCTCTTTCGGATCGGTCTCGAGCATGCTTGGGATGTCGACGTCGATGACCGTCGCGCCGGCGGCCTTCAGCGCGGCGATGGCGTCCTCCATGACTTTCGTCTGCGCCGGGTTGAGACCGCCGCGTCCCCCACCGCCGCGGCCGCCACCCGCGCCAGCCGCGCCGGCAGCGCCGGCGGTCTCGGGGCGGATCACTGGCGGATCGAACGGCTCGTAATAACTCTTGCGCGGAACGCCGATGCGCGCCCCCTTCAGGCCATCGGCCTTCAAGAACGGCGTGTAATCGTGGTTGGGCGGCGCCGTGCACTTCTTCGTCGCGTCGTCGTTCGGATCGGGGTTGGCGCCTTCGAGCGCCCCGAACATGATCGCAATGTCGCTGACGTACTTAGCCATCGGACCGGGCGTGTCCTGATCGGCGGTGATCGGAATCACGCCGTAGCGGCTGACGCGGCCGACGGTGGGCTTGATCGCGGCGAGCATGTTCTGGTTCGACGGGCTGAGGATTGATCCCGACGTCTCGGTGCCGACGTTGCCGGCCCAGAAATTCGCCGACGTGCCGATACCGGAGCTCGACCCGCCGGTCTGCATGATGGGACGGCCGTCGCTGCGCGGGTCGCGGCGCGGATCGTAGGGGTTCTTGCCGTAACCGTGCACCGCGTTGTAGTTGGTCGGCATGCCCGCCGCGACGTAGTTGGCCAGCTCGGTGAGGCCGGTCTTGGCGATGATGATCGCGCCGGCGGCCTCCAGGTTCTTGGCCAGCGTCGCCTCGTAGGGGGGGACCAGCCACTCGAACGCCAGCGCGCCCCCGGTCGTCCGCATGCTGGTGGTATGGATGTTGTCCTTGAGCGCGATCGGGATGCCGTGCAGCGGCCCGCGGACGCGACCCTGCGCGCGATCACGGTCGCGCGCGTCGGCGTCCTCGAGCGCGTGCGGATTGATCGTAATGGCCGCGTTCAGCAGGTCCTCATAAGTGGCAATCCGCGTGAGGTACTGCTGCACGATAGCGTGCGACGTGGTCCGGCCCGACTTCATCGCCGCCTGCATGTCGGGAATGCTCGCCTCGAACACGTCGAACGGCTTGGCGGCGGCGGACTTCGGCGCGGTCTTGACGGCCGAGGCCTGGCGATCGGCGGCGAGTCGAGGGCCCTGGCTGACGGCAGCGAGGACGATGGCGGCGACGACGGCGGTGTATCTCATGGTGCGGCAACCTCATGACGCCGTGTGAACGACACAATGGCGCGGACGAGTTCCACGGCTGATTTTTCCAGGTGCGCCGCGTGGTCGGCGCCGGGAAGGATAACCCACCACTTGTCAGGCGTGCCGAAGCGGGAAAACAGCTTGGTCTCGACGGCGACCGGTGACTGGGGATCGTGGGCGCCGTGCACGAGCAGCGCCGGCACCTGCATCTGAGCCGGACGGAAGGCGTTGAACTCGTTGTCGTTCTTCCAGTCGGCCAGGATCGGATCCGCGCGGAGGGCGGCGCGGACGAATGCCGTGACCGTGGCCTGGGTGAACGCATCCCGGGTCATGAAGTCCGACGCCGCCGCGTCGGCGGTGTTGGCCAGGCGATCGGGGCGCGGATTGCCCGGCGTCGGCGCCGCCTGCAGGTCGGGGTCGAAGCCGAAGCCGAGGAGGATGACGCCGGCCAGCGATTCTGGCTTCTCCTGCGCGGTCATCGCCGCGATCATCGCGCCGCGCGACAGGCCGAAGAGGTAGGTGGGCAGGCGCTGCGCGGGCGGCATCCGTTCCTGCATCCAGGCGAGGACGGCTTCGACGTCGGCGACGGCGCGATTCGGGGTGAGCCAGCCGGTGCTGTCGCGGGGAGTGGCGCCGTAGCCGCGCATGTCGAGCGCGAACACGTCGAAACCGGCGTCGACGAGGGCGTCCATGAACGACCGCCGCTCTCCCGGGACCTGCAGGTCGAAATTCGGCAGGCTGCTCCACGTCCGTCCGTGCAGGAGCAGGATCGCCGCACGTGGCTGTGCAGCGCGCTTTTCCCAGACCGCGAAATGATGTCCGTCGACGACGACGTCGTGTTTGACCGGCGTGCGCGCGGCCGGCTGTGCAACGAGCAGCAGGCAGGCCAGCGCCGCAATCACTATTGTCCCTGCTCGCGGCGTATGCCGGCGCGCAGCGCGTCCATCGTCTGCGGCGAAGCGACGAACAGCTCGTCGGGGAAGCGGTGCGCGTAGGCCAGCATGCCGGAATAGATCACGTCGCTCTGATAGAGGTTCAACCCGAGGCCGGCGAGGAACTGCAGGCGCAGATCGCGATCGCGGTTGATCTTGGCGTCGGCGAGCCAGGGCTGCAGATCGCTGGCGCGGCCGGCGAAGGTCGCAAACAGATCCACTGCCGAGTTCATCCCGATCTCGTGGAGCGACTGCTTGACGGGCGCGTACTCCGGCCGGTCCAGTTTCGCCTGGATTGCGTCCACATTAATCTTCGTGTCTTCCGCCTGGCCAAGGAGCACCAGATCGTAGCCTGCGCCGTTGTTCGTGTTGCCCCAGACGACGCCGTGCGGGAACGCTTCCATGAACGTGCCAATCTCGCTCTTCACCGCTTCGGTGTTGCTCTCGTAGAGCTGGACGAAGAGGGTGACGGCACCGCCGGGGTTCAGGTGCTTCTTGGCGAGCTCGAAAAACTCACGTGTGTAGAGCATCGCGGCGCCCTTGACCCACGGGTCGAGCGGATCGGAGGTAATCGCATCGAACTTATCGTTCGTCGTCGCCAGGTAGTGCCGGGCATCGTCGATCGTGACGTGCACCTTCGGGTTGTCGACGACGTGGAAGTTGTAGTCGCCGAAGTATTTTGCGACAACCCGGGGCACGAGCGGCTCGATCTCGGCGATCGTCTGGTTCTCGACGGCGGGATCGATCGATACCGCGCCGGCGGTGACGCCGGCGCCGCAGCCGATGACGACGACACGTTTGGCTTGGGTCGGGACGAGGGTCGTCATGTGGCCGAGCATGCGTTGCAGGCGCATGTCCTGCGGCTCGCTCGACGCCTGCACCTTGCCAGCGTTGTGATAGTTGAGGACGCCGCCGGGCAGGCGGGTCACTGCGACGGTCGCGCTCCAGCCTTCGCCGGTGTAGATCACCTCCGCCTGGCCGAGGCGCGTCGCCGTGTAGCGGCCGTAGGCGGCGAAGATGCCAGGGAGCGGCTGGATGGTGCGCGAGAGCAGGCCGGCGGCGGCGGCGGCCGCGATGACCAGCACGGTGCCGACGAGCTGCGAGCGCGGCGCGGTCACGCCGCGAGCCGGGTCTTCGTCAGCGGTACCGGTGGAGAGCACCAGCAGGCCGGACAGCGCCGAGACCAGAATCAGCAACTGTTGCGCGTGCTGGCTGCCGAGCCAGACGACGAGCAGCAGGCTCGCGCAGAGCGATCCCGCGATCGCGCCGACGGTGTTGGCGGCGTAGACGCCGCCGACGAGTCGCGCCGGATCCTGTCCACGACGGGCCAGCGCGGCAAGTGCCAGCGGGAAACTCGCGCCCCACAGGATGGCGCCGGGCAGCACGACCCAGAGGCAGCGCACAAAATCGAGCTGGAAGTTAAACCACGCGTCGGTGGTGATGGAGGGGTTCACCGGCCAGTAGGGCATCGACTGCGTCAGCATGTAGGCCGACCAGGCGATGGCGCCGCAAATGAACATCTGGGCCCAGCCGAGCGCCACGCGCGGGCGGGCCGCGGCCCGTCCGATCGCCGATCCGACGCTGCTGCCGATGCCCAGGCCGAAGAGGAACACGGCAAGAATCAGCGCGAAGGTGTAAACGGTGCCGCCGAAGAGCAGCGACAGCAGGCGCGTCCAAATCACCTCGCAGGACAGCGCCGTGGCACCCGAGAAGGCGATGGCGGTGTAGACCGCCCACGCGCTCGCCGCGGGCGCCGGCGGCACGGCGTCGCGGTCGGACGCGAGTGTCTCGACCACCGGCGACGCGCCGGCAATGGCCAGCGCCAGCAGCGCCACGGTGACGTTGAGGGCGACCGCGACGTAGGTGGCGATACCGAGGTCATAGACGCGCAGCAGATAGAAACCGGCAAGCAGGCTACCGAGCACACCGCCGCCGATGTTCCCGCCGTAGAAGAACCCCAGCCAGGACACCCCTTCTGGCGTCGATTCCACCCAGCGCGAAATCGCCGGCAGCGTTGCACCCATCAACATTGTCGGTGGCAGTAGGCAGACCGCGGCGAAGATGCCGCGCACCACAATGCCGGCGACGCCGCCGGGCGCCCACGCCGTGTAGATCGAATTGACCACCGGCATGCCGACGAAGATCAGCAGCCCGAAGGCGGCGATGCCCAGCTCCAGGTAGGCATACAGGCGCAACGGGTGGCCGCCCCGTGCCGTGTAGCGCGGGAGCAGGAAGCTGCCCAGGCACATCCCACCCATGAAGGTACCGAGCAGCACGGCCATGGACACGGCCGACGAGCCGATGACGAGTTGGAGAAGCTGGAACCAGACGACTTCGTATATCAGCGCCGCGCAGCCGCTGCCGACAAACAGGAGCAGGAGCGCGGGAAGGAACCGACGCGGGGTCATCGTGGTGTACGGACCTTTCTCAGGTATTTGCCAGGAAAAAGCGGGATGGTATCACACGGAATCTGATACGTTGCTGGGCCAAACCCCCATGTCTACGCCGCCGACCGGGCGGGCGTTTACGCGCCCGGCCCTCCCCGAGGCGATCGCCTCGCTGCTGACGCTGACGTTTCTCGCCGTGCTGATCCGCACGGCGTGGCTGTCCGACGACGCGTTAATCACGCTGCGTACGGTGCTCAACGTCACGCACGGCTTCGGCCTCCGCTTCAACATCGACGAACGGGTGCAGACCTTCACGCATCCGTTGTGGATGTTCATCGTCACCGGCTTCTACTACGTGACGGGGAATGTCTACTTCGCGGCCTTCGCCGCGTCGGTGCTCACGGCCGTGCTCGCGTTCTGGCTCGCGATGACGCGCGCGGCGTCGACGTGGCAGGCCGCGGCAGTGGTCGTCGTCCTGCTGTTCTCACGCGCCTTCGTCGACTTCTCGACGTCGGGACTCGAGAACCCGCTGTCGTGCGTGTTGCTGGCCGCCTTCGTGTTCACGTTCGCGCGGGTAAGCGAGCCCGCGAAGACGCCGCGCCGACTGGTGACACAGCTGTGGCTGATCACGTCACTTCTCTACCTGACGCGGCCCGACGACGTGATCCTGGTCGCGCCAATGCTGCTTGTCGCGACCTGGCGCCGGCGCTGGACCGGCGCGGCGGTGGCGATGGCGGTCGGCCTTCTCCCGGCTCTCGCCTGGACGGCGTTCGCACTCCTCTACTACGGCTTCCCTTTCCCCAACACAGCGTACGCCAAGCTGACGATGGGGATCGATCCGGCCGAGCTGCACTTGCAAGGGCTGCTCTACTTGGTCGATTCGGTCGATCGCGACCCGCTGACGCTGACCGTCATCGGCTTCGGCGTGGTGATGGCCGTGAAGCAGCGATCGAGGCCGGCGATCGCGCTGGCGGCCGGACTGGCGCTGTACCTGCTCTACACCATCTCGATCGGCGGCGACTTCATGGCCGGACGCTTTCTCGCGGTGCCGCTCTTCGGCGCGGTGCTCCTGGTCGGCCTGTTTCTCAACGGGCCGCGCTATTTCTGGATCAGCGTGGCCTCGCTCTTTCTGGCGCTGGGGAGCGCCGGATCGCATCTGCCGCTGTGGAGCAACAGCTCGTTCGGGGACAGCGCCAACAAGGCGAGCGGCATCATCGACGAGCGCGGCGTCTATTTCCACGACAAGTCGCTCGTTCTGGCGCGGCGCTCGACGTTCCGTGAGCCCGACTGGCCCTACGCCACTCCGCAGCGTCATCCCTATCAAGTGATGCCGACGTGCGGGCTGATGGGCACGGCCGGGCTCGACCTCGGTCCGTACGTGCACTTGCTCGACGAATGCGCGCTCGCGGATCCGCTGCTGGCGCGGCTACCGGCGGTCTACAGCCCGGAGTGGCGCAGCGGCCATTACCGCCGGCTCATTCCCGACGGCTACAAGGCCACGCTCGAGACCGGCGACGATAAGATCAAGGATCCCGGCGTCCGCGACTACTACCGGCACCTTGCCACGTTGACGCGCTCGGATCGGATCTGGTCGGTCGTGCGGCTGAAAGAAATCGCCGCGGTGGACGCGGGCCGCTACGACCGGCTGATCGATCGCAACTACTACCGTTTCGGCGGTGCGATCGTCACGCCAAACGAGCTGGCGAACCGCCGCGCCGAAGGCACGCCGGCGTCCGACCCCTTGAATCATGCAATCACGACGTCGATCGCGGTGGTCTTTCCCGGCCTATCGCACGCGCGGCGCATCGACGTTTCGCTCGACTCCGACGACACGTACTTCCTGGCGTTCTTCAGCCAGGGCCGGCTGCAGAGCACACTCGAGCTCGGTCCCATCCCCCAATACCGGCGTTCGCCCGGATTGGCACACTATCCGATGGATGTGCCGCCGCGCGCATCGCGCGACGGCTTCGACGTCATCCTGATCACGCCCAGCGGCGGTGACGGGCACTACGCGATTGGCCACCTGATCGTCGAATAGCGCCAACGATTGTCCGCCCCGACACGTCCAATCCACCGGAGGTGCGATGTCCTGGTGGAAACGCGACAACCACGCCCAGGAAGCCGCGGCTGCGGTGGACGCGGCGGCCCTGCCGCTGATCCGGCTCGACGCGGTCACCAAGATCTTCAAGGTGGACGCCCCGGGCGAGGAATCGGAGACACGCGCGCTCGACGACGTCACTCTCGACATCGATCGCGGCGAATATGTCTCGGTATCGGGACCATCGGGCTGCGGCAAATCGACACTGCTGTCGCTGCTCGCGCTGCTCGACGCGCCGACGCGCGGGCGCTACTGGTTCAACGGGCGGCGCATGGACGCCGCGTCGCCGACCGAGAAGGCACGGATCCGGAATATCGACGTCGGCCTGGTGTTCCAGAGTTTCAACCTCATCGGTGACATGACGGTGTTCGAGAACGTCGAGTACCCGCTGACGCTGCGCGGCATCGGCGTAAGCGACCGGCGCACCCGCGTCGAAGCGGCGCTCGATCGAGTAGGCCTCATGCCGCGGGCAAAACAGCGCCCCGGCTCGCTGTCGGGTGGTCATCAGCAGCTGGTCGCGATTGCCCGGGCGATCGCCGGGCGGCCGCCGAT
Source organism: uncultured Acidobacteriota bacterium (assembly GCA_963836665.1). Lineage (GTDB taxonomy): Bacteria > Acidobacteriota > Vicinamibacteria > Vicinamibacterales > 2-12-FULL-66-21 > JAICSD01. The sequence continues at coordinate 1,588,741 of CAWIKL010000001.1, forward strand.
CGTCCTGTGTGACGAGCCGACGGGTAACCTCGACTCGAAGAGCGGCGAGGCGGTGATGCAGATGCTCGACGAACTGCACGCCGGGGGGGCCACCATCTGCCTGGCGACGCACGACGAGCGCCACATCGCCCGCAGCAAACGACGCATTTGCCTCTTTGACGGGCGGCTGGTGTAGGATCCGAGCATCAGCATGACCCGCGACGCGCTGCTCTCGCTCGTCCATCGGCGGCATGCCGCGTGGAACGCTCACGACCTGGACGCGTTCAGCGCCCTGTATGCGGAGAACTGTGTCGTGATCAGCCCGACCGGCGGCGTCCTCGAGGGGCGCGCCGAAATCTCGCGCATCAACCGGCTCTGGTTCTCGGCGTTCCCCGACGTGAAGCTCCGCAGCGACGACCTGCTCGTCGACGGCGATCGCATTGTCGACGTGGCGCAGCTGTCGGGCACGCACTCGGGCGATTTCTTCGGCGTCGCCGCCAGCGGCCGCCACGTCGAAGTGCAGATGGCGATGATTCTCACCATCGCCGATGGGTGCATCGTCGAGGAGCGCCGCATCTACGACTTCACCGGTTTCCTGGTGCAGGTCGGCGTGCTGAAAGCGAAGCCAACGACCTAGTATTATCCGAGGGGCGTCGCCCCTCGGACTCCCCGACAGCCTCGCTCGCTCGCCGCTCCGCCGGCCCCGTTTTCATCCGAGGGGCGTTGCCCCTCGGACTCCCCGACAGCCTCTCTCGCGCGCCGCTCCGTCGGCGCGCTCCGTTCGTCTGGCTCGACTCGCTGCGCTCGCTCGCATCGTCCTGATCAGCACGGTCGCCCCTCGGACTCCCCAACCGCCTCGCTCGCTCGCCGCTCCGCCGGCTCGCTCCGCTCGTCTGGCTCGCGTCGCTGCGCTAGCTCGCATGCTGCCACGGGTATACTCCGCTGATGCTGCCGTTTGCACGGTCCGCGTTCGAAGAGGCGCGCGCCCGGATGGGCGATTTCGTTTCGCACACGCCGCTGCTGACCTCGCGGCTGCTCAGCGCGCGCACCGGCTGCGACGTCCGCCTCAAGGCGGAGATGTTCCAGCGCGGCGGGTCGTACAAGATCCGCGGTCCGATGAACAAGTTCGCGCAGCTCACCGACGAACAGAAGCGGCGCGGTGTGATCTGCTCGTCGGCGGGCAATCATGCGCAAGGTGTAGCGCTGGCCGCGGCGCGCTACGGCATCAAGGCGGTCGTGGTCATGGCGGAGAACGCGACGCCGTCGAAAATTGCCGCGACGCGCGCCTATGGCGCGGAGGTCGTGCTGCACGGCACGATCTGGGACGAGGCCAACGAGAAGGCCAAGCAACTGGTCGCCGAGAAGGGCTACACCTACATCCATCCGTTCGACGACGAACAGTTGATCGTCGGCCAGGGGACGGTGGGGCTGGAGATCTACGAGGACTGGCCGGAGGTCGAGCTGGCGATCATCCCGATCGGGGGAGGCGGATTGATCTCGGGCGTCGCGACCGCGCTGAAGGCGTGCAACCCGGGCATCAAGGTGATCGGCGTCGAATCGTCGGGCGCGCCAGGGATGACGCGCAGCGTGCGCGAAGGATCGCTCGTCACGCTCGACCGCGTCGACTGCATCATCGACGGCCTGCGCGTGAAGCGGGTTGGCGAGCTGAACTACGAAATCGTCAAGCGCTACGTTGACGACCTGGTGACACTGCCCGACGAACAGATCTTCGAGGCGGTCGTGTGGATCATGTCGCATCTCAAGGTCGTCCCCGAGGGGGCGGCGGCCGCCCCCGTCGGGGCGCTGCTGCAGGGCCTGGTGCAGGCGGCGCCCGGCACGAAAGTGGTGTGCGTTCTGAGCGGCGGCAACGTGAACCTGGAGCAGCTCAAGGGCCTGCGCTGGAATTAGCCCTCGGCGCTCGGCCTGTTCAATCCTAGAAGTAGACCTTGATCCCGATCTGGATGATCCGGGGATCCCGCGTCGCGTTGTACTCGCCGAAGTAGGTGCCCAGCACCGACGTGTTGCCCGCCGGCCGCGTGTTGTTGGTGACGGTCAGCCCCGTGTAGTTGTTGAAGATGGCCGCCCCGGTCTGGCCAGCGGCGTTGGTCAGATTGGTGGTTCGGTTGACGCCCGAGAACTCGGTCATGTTCAGGAAATTGAAGGCCTCGAATCGCAGCTGGAGATAACGCTGGCTGTTGGCGCCCAGCGGGAAGTTCTTAAACACCGACAGATCGTGATTCTGGAAGCCGGGATTGCGCATATACGAACGCGGATACGGCCCCTTGTCGCCAATCGCGGGGGCGACAAACGCCGAGGTGTTGATGGCGTTCGGCGCGCTCTGCGCGTCGCCGTTCAGGTAGAAGCGCGGCTGCAGGCCGGCCCCATTGCCAGCGGTGTAGGTGCCGAGCAGGCGGTTGCCGGCATCCTGCCCCGAGATGACCAGCGCGAGCTCGGTGGGAGTTCCAGAGGCGAACCAAGAGATGCCGGAAATTGTCCAGTTGTCGAGCAGCCCGCGGGCAAAGATGCCTCCGCCGAGCATGTGGCCGCCGGGCGGAAGATTCCACACGTAGTTGGCGACGAGGTAGTGCGTCCGATCGAACGCCGCGGGACCACGGTCGTACGCCTCGGGATCGAGATTGCTGGTGAAGGTGCCGTCGTCGGACACGGTCGTGATCGCTCGCGACAACGTGTAGGACACGCCGAATGTCAGACTCTTCGAGAAGCGGCGCTGCAGGGACGCCTGTAGCGAGTTGAACGAGGTCTCGCCATCGAACATGTAATAAATGATGTCGCTATAGCCCTGATAGGGGCGGAGGAAGTCAATCGCCAAGGCGTTGGCGCCACTGAACGACAGACCCGCGGCGGCGTGGGCCGCGGGCAAGCCGGGCTCCACCGCCGGCACGACGCCGTTAGTCTTGGTCGGATCCTGCGCGGCAGCCGTGAAGGTGGTGCCGTAGGGGATGGCGTTTAGGTTGACGCGTCGCGTGTTGTGGCGCGATTGGGAACCGACATAGGCGATATCCACCACGGTCGCGTGCCAGATCTCGCGCTGCATGCCGATGCTGTAGCTGTAAACGGTCGGCCACTTCGCGTTGGGATCGACGCCCTGCACCGACTGAGGCGCGAGAGCCCCGCCGCCGCCCGGGACGATGTCCTGGAGGAAGCCGTTGGTCAACGTCGGGTTGAAAACGAAGGGCTGATTAGTCGCGCCGCTTCCCACGCCTGCGCCGCTCTGGTACCGATCGAAGGTGGTGCCGAAGCCGCCGCGCACGACCGTCTTGTGATCGTCGGTCACGTCCCAGCTCACGCCGATCCGCGGCTGGGGCAGCACTGCCTGCCCTTTGATCCCGCCGCGATAGTAGCCGTTGGCCGTCAGGCCCATGCCGTTGGTGAGATCGCCGCTGCCGGGTACGATCTTGCCGACGAAAAACGAGCCGAGCGTGTTCGCGGTCGTCGGTGGACCCGCTACCCCGGGGTCCATCGCGCGCAGGTTGTTGCCGGTGCACGGAAGGGCGACGCAAACCGGGTGATACAACCTCGGTGCGTTGGCCGCGGTGTAAAGACTGGGATCGAAGTAAGCACCGTCGCCGATGCGGTTGTAATAGGGCTCGTAGTGGGACAGGCGGAGCCCGAGATCGAGCGTCAGGCGGGGTTTTACTTTCCAGGTGTCTTGCGCGTAGCCGGAGAAATCGTAGTAGTAGTACGACGCCACCGGCTTGCTGCTGGCTTGGGTGTACGACGAGTAGACGCCGAGTAACGCGTTGGCGAACGGATAGCCCGTGTTGAGCGGGTTGGACGCGGAGTTGGCGAAGTCGATGTTGGCTTCGACGTTGGTCTGCGAGTTGCTCTCGTTCGATGCCCGCTGATAGTAGGCGCCGAACTTGAACGTGTGCTTGCCCGACAGTTTCGTGAGGTTGTCGATGAAATTGTTGATCACGAACTTCTGGTCGAACGGCCCGAACACCGACGTGTTGACGGCCGTCGGGACGCTGGCGATGCCGCCGAACGCCAGGCTCGGAATCAGGTTCCCGGTATTCGCGTCGGGAAAGAGCAGCGGCGTGTTGACGCCGGTAGAAGACCGCGTCGCCTTGTCATCAGCCGGCGCGATCGTGACGCCGCCGCGGCCCGCGCCGTAGACGAACTCATTGGTCATCGTCGGGCTGAGAATCTGCGACAGGGTGAACGAGAGCGTCGTGCCGGGGCCATTGCGCCGTTCGGTCACCGTCAACGGAAAGTTCCAGGACGCGGTGGTCGTGCCGTAGGCGAACTGCTGGGCGTCGTAATTGTGGACCCAGCGCCCGCTCAGGCGCATGTTCTTCGACATCTGCCAATCCATGCGCACGATGTCCTCCCGGCGCGGGTATTCGCTCGACTCCTGAGACGTGTAGTTATAGGCATTGCCGCCCGCCGTCGTATTGGGCGTAGGAAGGAAGCCTAAGATCGCGCGCCCCGGAGCATAGATGCGCTCGGGCGGGATGACACCGCCCGGGAACGGCTGGCCCGTCAACGGATCGATGATCGCAATGGGCTTGCCGGTGCCGTCGACGCTCTGCGAAAAGTTGCCGGCGCGCTCGAGCTCGGTCGGCACCCGGATGTTCACCGACGCCGTCTGCGGCACGAGCTGGTTGTAGTACTCCTGCGCCGCAAAGAAAAACATCTTGGGATTGTCCTTCGTACCGACGAGTGGCACGGGGCCGCCCAGATCCCACCCGTAGTAGTTGAAGCGGTACTCGGGCTTGGGAAACCCTGCGGCGGCGCCGCCGCGGGCGTTGTTAAAGAAGGTGTTGGCGTTCAGGGCTTCGTTGCGGCCAAAGTAGCGGAGGCCGCCGTGGTACTCGCTGGTGCCACCGCGGGTGGTCAGCGCGATGAAGCCGCCACCGGCCCTGCCGTACTCGGCCTGATAGTTCGACGTCAGCACCTTCACTTCCTGCAGCGCGTCGGGGTTCACCGACACGAGCGCGCCCGTGTTGTTGCCGAGATTGAGGTTGGTGACGCCGTCAACGGTGTACTCGTGCTGCAGCGCGCGCGTCCCGTTGATGTTGAACCCGCCCACGACGTTGGTGACCGTCGAGGTCGTAATCGTGCCGCCGGCGATGACGCCAGGCACCAGTTTCATCATGTCGGCGATGTTCCGGCCATTGAGCGCGATGTCGCGCAGCTGCCGGTTCGTGACCACGTCGGAACGTTCGCCCGACTCCGTCTGAATCTGCAGCCGACCCGCATCCGCCTCGACCGAGACTGACTCATTCATGTCGCCGACTTCGAGGACGAAGTCGCCGGCGTTCACCTTGGACGCGACGAGGAGGATGACGTTGGTCTTCCCGGCTTTTTTGAAGCCGGTCAGCTCGACGGTGATGGTGTAGGTGCCTGCCGGCAGCAGCGGGAAGATGAACGTACCCTGGGTGTTGGTTACGGCCGTCTGGTTCACGGCGACCGCGGTGTTGACCAGCGTAACCGTGGCGCCCGGCAGGACACCGCCGCTTTGATCCTTGACCGTACCGGTGATGGACCCGGTGTCCTGCGCGCCCGCAGCAGCGGCCGACAGGATGACGACGGCCAACGCCGAGATCGCCCCGACCATCGCGCGTCCTGCGGATCGTCGCGCAAAATCCATGACTCCTCCTAGGGCAGTAGGCAGAGATCGACTGCGAAATGCCGTGGGAGTGTGGCGCAGAGGCGGGGGGAGGGCGAGTCGCCAATTCTGGCGACGACGGCTACTTGGGCGGTCGAGGCTGGCCGGGGCGAGGCGGATGACCTGACCGACTCAGGTGCTTCGCCACCGCTTCGGTGCGCGAGTGGACCTGGAGCTTTTCGTAGACGCGCCGGATATAGGTGTGCACCGTGTCGTAGCTGATCGCGAGTCTCGCGGCGATTTCCTTGTAGAGGTAGCCGCGCGAGAGGTAGTCGAGGACCTCGCGCTCGCGCGGCGAGAGCGCGTCCTCCGCGGTATCGTCGGGCCGGAACGACTGCACGACCTTTCGCGCGATGTGACTCGTCATGGGCGAGCCGCCGCGGTGCACGTCGCGGATACCGCGCAGGAGTTCATCCGGCGGCGTCCGCTTGAGGAGGTACCCGGAGGCGCCGGCCGCCAACGCCCCGAAGATCAGATCGGTGTCCTCGTAGACCGTCAGCATGACGACCTGTGCCTCCGGCAGCCGTGTCTTGAGCGAACGGACGCATTCGACTCCGTTAATGCCGGGCAGGTTGATGTCCATCAGCACGACGTGCGGCCGCGCCGCGGGCAGGTCGCGCAGCGCGTCCTCGGCGCTGCGATGCTGGCTCACGCAGCGGAACCCCGGCGACTGATCGACCAGCCGCGCGAAGCTATCCCGGACCCGCGCGTCGTCTTCGACAATCGAGACGCGGATAGACTCCGCCTGCATCGGACGCTCAGGATACGCGGGCGCGGCAACAGGCGCGAGTCGCCAGTGTTGGCGACCTCGAGATATGCGGGCATTCATGGCATGGCGACAGTCAGCTCGACTCGCGTGCCGCAGCCCGGCTCGCTCGAGATCGCGCAGCGGCCGCCGATTGCCGAGAGCCGGTTCGCGAGGTTCTCGAGTCCGTGGCCCGACGACCCACGCGCCGCCTCCGCGACGGCCGCGCCTTCACCGAACCCCCGGCCGTCGTCTTCGATCACCAGCATCAGACGCGCACCCTCGTGGGCGAGTCGGAGCCAGACCTCGTGCGCCTGAGCGTGCTTGACGATGTTGTTCAAGGCTTCTTTCACAGCGAGAAACAGATTGTGCCGCACGTCCGCGGTTAGCGGCTGCGGTGGCAGCGACGCGGGCACGTCGAGGCGGCACAGGATCCCCGCGACCTTCAAGTACTCCTGCGCAAACTGGCAAATGTAGCTGACCAGGCCGTCGAGCGTGTCCTGGCGCGGATTGACCGCCCACACGATTTCATCGACCGCTTGCGTCAACTCGCGGGCCGTGTCGGAGATCTGAGATAGCTGGGCTTCCATGTCGGGGCGGGAGTCCCTGCGCGCGAGTTCGCTGAGCAGCGTGATCTGGGTCAGCCCAGAGCCGAGATCGTCGTGGATATCCTGCGCGATACGGCTGCGGTCGCGCTCCACGGCCCGCTGCCACTCGAGGCGCTCCAGCCGCCGGCGTAGCCTCCGCGTCGAGCTGTAACGCACCGTCCCGGCCACCAGCGCGGCGGCCAGCAACCCGAACATCGCGCGAAACCACCAGGTTTCCGACAACGCCGGCAGCACGGTGAACTTCGAGCTCGCCGCTGGCGGACTCCACAGGTCGTCGCCAAGACTGGCCGCGACGATGAACTGATACGTCCCGGGCGGCAGATAGCTGTAGTTTGCCGACCGCTTGGCGCCGGCTTCGATCCACGTGGGTTCAAGACCGTCCAGCCGATATCGGAAACGAACCTGCTCAGGGCTGGCCAGGCTCAAGCCCGTGAACTGAAACTCCAGGCGGTGAGACCCTGACGGAATCTGCAACGGCGGCAGGGCCCCACCCGGGTCGGGGGCGCGGGCCGCCGGCCCGACCAGCCGTTGATCGAGTCGCGTTTCTTCGACGATCGCCACCGGCAGCGGGCGGCCGCCCTCGTGCTCGCGCGGATCGACCGAGACAACACCCTTGGCCGTTGCGAACCACAGGAGCCCGTCGTGACTCCTCCAGGCCGACGGCTGGTAATTGGAGGAGCACTCCAACGTCGGCAACCCGTCCGAACGCCCAAAACGAACCAAGGGAATGGCCGTCGCGCCGCGGGCTTGCGCGAGCGCCGATTTCGCGACGCGAAACACGCCGTTGGATGATCCCAGCCACAACCGCCCGGCGCCATCGTCCAAGATCTGACAGATCACGTTACTGGGCAGCCCGTCGGCGGCGGTGTAGCGCGTAAACTGCCCGTTCCGCAGTCGAAGCAGGCCGCCCCGGAACGTGCCGATCCAGATGCTGCCGTCCGCATCCGGGAGCAGCGACCAGACCGGCGGGCTTCCGCCGGAGCGATTCGGACGAAACGACGCGATGCGATCGTCCTTGTAGCGGGACACGGTACCGTCGCCCGACCCGATCCAGATCGCGCCGCCGGCGTCCTCTGCGAGCGCCCGAACGTCGCGACACTCGAAGCCATCGCCGGGTCCGAACGTCCGGATCGTGTCGCCGTCGAGGCGCGACAGGCCGTCTTTCGTGCCGATCCACACCAACCCGGTGCGATCCACCAGGATGGTCTTGATGCCGTGCACGTTCTGGGCGGCGCGCCTGACGGCGCTTCCGTCGAAGACGAACAAATCCTCATCCTCGGCGCTCAGCCAGACACGGCCGTTCGGCGCGGGAAATACCGAGAAGACGAATCCGCCGCCGCTCCTGCCTGGCAGCGGCACGTGCGTGACAGCGCCGGCGCGGTAACGTTGCAGCCCTCCTCCGAGCGATCCCATCCAGATCGAGCCGCCGCGATCTTCGGCGACTGACGCGGCCGCGGGCGTGCGCAGACCATCGGCCGCGAACACCTTGAAGCGCGAATCGCGCAACCGCACCAAGCCGCCGCGGTCGATCGCCAGCCAGATGTTGCCCTCGCGATCCTCGAGCACGTGACGGATGCGATCGCCGGGCAAGCCGTCGGCGACTCTGATCCAGCGGGCCGTGCCATCGCTGCGGACGTGGAGCAGGCCATGGCCTTCGAGCCAGAACCAGACGCCGCCCAACCGGTCCTCTACTCCGCTCCACCACTGCGGGGCAACGCCGGTGAGCCCCTTCCCGATCGCGTCGGTCCACACCCACTGGCGGCCGCGAGCCTTTCTGACCCGCCCGTTGGCGATGACCCATTGGCCGCCGTCGCGGGTCGGCAGGAGACGCACGACATCGATCCGGGATTCGCCGTTCAGTGGGGTCATCGTCCGGAAGCGATCGCCGTCGAGGACGGCTAGTTCGGCGTCGGTGCCTACCCAGAGTCGATGCGCGGCATCACTCGCCAGGCAGCGCACGCGGGTGCTGGCGAGGCCGGTCATCGGCGTCTCCCTCAGCACGCCGTCTTTCAGGCGCCACAAACGGTTGTCTAGAGACTTGATCCAAAGGGCGCCGGCAGCGCCCTCGGCGAAGATGGGAACCAGGCCGGTGTTGGGCGGGCGCAGCACCTGCCACGCCGCCGTAGAGGCCGCGGCGCGTCGAATCACCGCGCCCGTGTCGAGGACGAAGACCGTCTCCCGCGCGTTCGAGACCGCGAGAAACGCTTCGAACCGGTGCGGTCCGGCGCCCTTCCACTCCAACCGAAACACACCGTCGCGCCATGACGAGATCGAACCGTCGTAGGTGTTGATCCAGAGCGTGCCAAGCGCGTCCACGAAAAGATGCTCGACTCTGGCGTGTTGGAGCGGGGGCGTGTTGTCGGGATCGAACAGGACGAATCGCTGGCCGTCGAAACGAACCAAGCCGTTCTGGGTGGCGGCCCAGAGGTAACCGTCGTGCGTCTGGGCCACCGAGGTCACCAGACTGCTCGGGAGGCCGCGGTCGGCGTCCCACACATCGATCAGATAGTCGTGCGACTGGGCGGCGGCACCCGACGCCGTCATCACCACGACGAGGCTGCTCAGCAGTCTGGTCAGCACGGCTATCCGTCAGTCACTTGGCGCCGGCGAGCTGGTCCCGCAGCATGGCGATCGTCCTGGGCGCATCGGCGGCCACGTTGGCGCTGGAGGCCTCGACGCTGATCAGGCCTGAGTAGCCGATCGCGCGCAGGTTGCTGAAGAACCCCGCATAGTCGTACTCGCTGGCGCGGAGCGGAAACACGCGCCCGTTCGGATTGGCCATGTGGAGATGGCGCACGTGCGGCCCGGCCCGCTGGATGACGGCGGGATCTTCTTTCACACTCGCCATGTGGAAGAAATCGACGAGCAACTGGAACGCGGGATCGTCGACGGCGTCGACCAGCGTGAGCCCCTCGGCGGCCGAATTGATGATGTTGCTCTCCTCTGGACGCTGCGGCTCGATGGCGATGATGAGGTTGTTGGCGCGCGCGATCGGGGCGATCCGCCGCCCGAACGCCACGAGTTGATCGAACGCCGCGCGCTTCGAGAACCCGTCGGGCACGCGCCGCGCTCCACCGCTGCCGAAACCGACGAGGTGGACGCCCAGGCGGGCCAACCGTGCGAACACTCTGGTGACGTAGGCCGTCTGGACCTCGGGCGTCGCCGGCTGGGGCCCGGTCAGGCTGATGCGATCGGGGAGAAACTGATATGCGGTCGGTGTCGGCAACCCGATCGCCTGGACTCGCGCCACCAGCGCGTCGAACTCGACGTCGGACAACGCCGAGATCTCAACGGTACGGACCTCGGCGAAGTCGAACCCGGCCCGCTTGGCGACCTCGATGTCCTTGAGCCCGACGCAGTAGCCGACAAGGACGCGCCCGCCCGCGGTCAGGCCGCCCGGCGCCGCGGGCACTCCGACCAGGAGCATCGCGATCGCGAGAGACATGGCCCGCATCGCGCGGCAGCATATCAGCGCCGAGGTGGCGGGACGTGGCAATTCTCCGGCGGCCTGGTAGCCAGTTAGTCCTGCGAACCGATCTTCAGCGCCTTCTCCTTGTCGAGGAAGCTGACGCCGTTGGTGATCCAGGGAGCGGCGGGCTCGCCCTTCAGGTAGTGGCCGAACCATTCCATGATGCGGTGGTGATAGTCGACCTGGTTCGCCTTCTGGCGCAGGCCGTGGTCCTCGCCGCCGTAGACGAGCAGGACCACGTCCTTCTTCGCGCGGCGCGCCGCGTTGTAAAGCTCGACACCCTGATGCCAGAAGACGGTGCCGTCGGCATCCCCCACCTCGATGAGCAACGGCGTGGTCATCGTCTTCACGGCGAAGACCGCCGAGTTACGGGTATAGGCGTCGAGATCCTCATAGACCGGCACCTGCATGCGCTGCTGGCCGGTCTCGATGTGATCGGTCTCGGCGATGCCCGACGAGAAGTGATGGCTGCCGTAGTTGCTGACCAGGTCGGTGATCGGCGCGCCGGCGACCGCCGCCGCAAACACGTCGGTGTGCGTGGACATGTAGGCGGTGTCGAAGCCGCCCCATGAGTGCCCGATCATGCCGACGCGCTTGGGATCGACGGCGCCCTTGGCGACGACCGCGGCGACCGCCGGACGGACGCACTCGACCACCGACAGTCCTGGCTCGCGCGGACGAAAGACGATGTCGGGCTCGAACTCGAAGTAGCCCGCGCTCGTGAACGTCGACATGTTGTAGTACTCGCGCTCCGAGGGCGCGACGTAGCGGTGCAGTCCGTCCGAGAGTTTCTCGTAGACGTAGACGATCATCGGGTACTTCTTTCCAGCCTCGTAGCCGGCGGGATAGCGCAGAACGCCCTGCAGTTTCTGCCCCTTTTCGCTCGTGAACTCGATCAACTCGGCACGGCCCCAGGCGTACTTCGACTGGAATGGATTGGTCGCCGTCACCTGTTTCATGTTCTTCAGATCCGGGCCTCCAACGAAGGCGTCTGGTGAATCGGCAAAACTCTGGGCGATGTACTCGTAGACGTCGGCATCCTTCGCTTTCGCCAGGCGGGTGACGCTCTCATCGAGCCAGACCAGCGATTCGAGCGCGCTCGCGCCTGGTGCGAGGCGGGCGTAGCCCGATTTCTTCGACAGCTTGCCGAACGCTTCGAAGTAGATGGGTTTGGCGAGGTCGATCGCTTCCGCCTGCGAATCCAGATTGGCGTAGCGGTATTCGACGTGATCCGCCGCACCATTGGTCAGGCGCACCGCCTTCGAGCCATCCGCGGCTATTTTCCAGACGTCGTACTTGTCGTAGATCAACACCTCGTGGTCGCCGGCCGTCCAGCCCGCGATGCCGAACCACGGCCGCTGCACATCGGTCGAATCCGATTCCTCGTCGACGAACGACGCCGCCACTCCCCGGGTAATGTTCGCCACCGTGCGGCGCGACGTGTCGACGGTGAAGTACTGCCCGTGGTCGTAATACAGCAGGTACTTGCCTTCAGGACTGGCGCGGACGTAGCGATCGTCGACGACGTCGCCGACGGCGGTCCGCTCACCGGTGAGCACGTCGACGAGCGCCAGCGGCGAACCGCCGAACCGACCCCAACTACGATCGAGCGCGGTCGAGGCCCAGCTCACCGCATAGGCGAGGTTCTTGGTCTTGAGCGGGGCGACCGTTTCGAAGGTATCGTGCGCCAGCAGGGTCAGCGTCGTGCGCTCGAGTGGCCAGGCGGCCAGCAGGCTGCGCTGCCGATCGCGCGCCGCACCGATCTTTTGCTTCGGCATGACGTCAACGTCCCTGGCGTGCCAGACGTCGACGCTCGGCTTCTCTTCGGCCTCCGCGTCCTTCCTGCCCTTGCCGTCCGTTTCCTTGCCGTCCGTCTCCTTGCCGGCAGGGACGGCCTTCTCGGTCCAGGGTCCGGCGCCGACGAAGACGACCGAGCCGTCTTCCGACCACAGGGGACGGCGGAACCCGATGATCCGGCCGTAGCCTTTTTTCGCCGCGTCGGCCACTGCGTCGTAGACATGCCGTTTCTCGACGGTCGTGCCCACGCCGGTCCACGCGACGATCGACCAGGCGGCGCCGTCATGGCGATCCCCCTTCTCCGGCGGCACCGAGCGCAGCACCGCGAGGTCGTCGGCATCCTTGCGCCAGGCAAGGCCGCTGTAGCGGGCACCAGCCGAATCGAGCACGCGCAGCGAGCCCGCGACGGGATCGAAGAGCTGGACGCCGTTGCCGGTGCGGTCCTCGGCGGCGATCGTCAGCGCCAGCAGCTTGCCCTTGGTCTGCCACGCAGCGTCGCCGACGTTGCCGAACGTCGTATCCCGCCCGTCCGCCAGCGCGCGCACGAGCACGGTGACGCCGGGCGTCTCCTCGGGATCTGGGGCAGGCGCGTCCGCCTCACCGCGGGTCGGACTGCCGCGTTCCGGCGCGTAATGGCGCATGAGCAGGTGCCGGCCGTCGGCGCTGAAGGCAAACGACTCGATGTTGTCGATCGTGGTCAGCGCGCCGGTAGTGAGATTGACGAGCGTCAGCGTGCGGCGAACCGGCTTCTTCTCCTTGCGCAGCTTCTCCTGCTGGGTCTCCGACACGCCGGCCGACACGGCCAGCCACTTCGAATCGGCCGAGAACGCGGGCTGCGCTCCAAACGCGATCGCCCGGGTCGTCCCCTCGGCAACGTTGGTCACGCGCAAGTCGTTGTCGCCGTCGGTGCGGGTGATGGCGTAGGCGAGCCAGCGTCCGTCGGGGGACAGCCCGCCGCGATCGCCGGCAGGCGCCAAACGCTCCCATTGGGCGAAATCCGCCGGCGAGGGCGGCGGCAGCGCCGCCTGGGCGAGCAGCGTCCACGAGAGGAGGATCGGCACGACCATCATTTGAAAATCTCCTTGGGCATCTTCACGTGCACGCCGACCTTGCCGTCGACGAGCTGGGTCATGGCGACGTTGCCGGCGATGCTGGTGAGCTGATACGCGGCCAGCTTGTCGAGGTGTTTCTCGGCCACGAGAAAGTCGATCATTTCCTGGATGGCTGCTTTCGTCGCCTTGACGAGATCCTCGTCGGTCGCCATGGCGATGTAGTCGGTCGCGGTCTCGGCACGCGGCCACTTGAGGGTCATGCCCTTGCGGACCGTCAACTGGATGCGGCCGCGCAACGACGTTTCGATAGCCGTCTGATCGACTTCGCCGTCTCCCTGCGCGGCGTGGCCGTCGCCGATCTCGAACAGTGCGCCCGGGACGTGGACCGGGATGTAGAGCGTCGTGCCGGCGACGAGCGACTTGTTGTCGAGATTGCCGGCATGTGTCCCCGGCGGGTTACTGCTGACCCGCCCCGCCTCGGACGGCGGCGCGACGCCGATGCTGCCATAGAACGGGTGCAGCGGAATGACGATGCCCGGCGCGAACGTCGCCGTCATGCTCTTGGCATCGAGCGGGATGATCGTGGCCGGTACCGGCGGGTTCGGGCAGTTCTCGCGCAGATAGCCGGCGCAGCCGTTGTAACCGTAGGGGATGGCAAGGTCGATCGAGAGAATCTTCACTTCGAGTGCATCGCCGGGCTCGGCCCCTTCGATGTAGACGGGGCCGGTGAGGATGTGGCCACCGGGCCCGCGCTTGGGGTTCCCCGGCGGAAACGCTTCGGTGATCCGCTTCAGGGAATCCTGGATCTGACCGTTCGGCACACCGGCGCGGGCCAGACCAGCAGGGGTGTTCGTCAGTAACGTGTCGACGTCGATGATGTCGCCAGACTTGATGCGCAGCACCGGCGTGCCGGCGGCGTCGTACCAGCCGTAGGCGATGGTCTCCGGCGTCGCCTCGAGGCGGTGCGTCGCGGGCTGCTGCGCCCCGGGCTGCTGCGCCCGCGGCGCCGGCTGCATCACGACGATAGCGCAGAGCGCCGCGGCGGCGATCGCTCGTGGTGCCATTCGATTCTCCCTATGGATTACTTGAACAAATCGTCGAAGGCCTTCTTGGCGCTCGACGGGCTGGAGGGCTGGGTCGACGATTTGGTCTCGCGCTCCACGGTGGTCCGGGGCTCGAAATGCGGACAGTCGTTGCGGGCGTCCTTGGGCGAGACGCGGGCGGCGATCGGCTTCTGGCACTCGAAGGCGGCGCTACCGTCGAAGTAGGCGCACTGCGCGCAGCTGTGCAGGTCGGCTTGGCAGCGAGAGCACTGCGCGGTCGCGCTCCACGCGGAGGCGACGGTCAGCTCAGCGCCGCAGCGGGCGCACTTCACAACGTCGCGGAAGCCGGGCATGCTGAAGGTTTTCGGCGCAATCGGCGGCTGGCCGCGCGGCGTGTATTCCTTCTTCGCCTCGGGCTGGCGTTCGCCGCGGCGCGGTTCGTGCGGGTCGTCCTGATAGCCGCGATGGCGGTACTTGCGTTCGGACATGCGGTGAGGGTGCCGCGGATTATACGTCAGCCGCGGCCGGCCACGGGGTCGAGGGCGCCGTTTGAGCGGCCGCCGGACGCACATGGCGGAACGGTGCCGCAGGGTGGCGCGTACCCGAATCCATTCGGGCGGCACCCGCGGTCGCGGCGGTCGCGATGGTAAGAGCGAATGCATGAGGTTGGGGAACGCCGATCCCACCTCCCGCGTATAGTGTGCGTGGAGTTGCTATGAAACGCTGGATCGCCATACCCGTGCTCGCGGCCGCCATCGCAGCCACCGGCTGCGACATCGTCACCGCCGACCTCCGCGCGGAGGAATCGGCATCGTGGCACAAGAGCTACTCACTCGCCGCCAACGGGCATTTCGAAATCCACAACGTCAACGGCAAGATCGTCGTCGAGCCGTCGAGCGGCAACACCGTCGACGTGGAAGCGACGCGCAAGGCGCACGGCGCCTCGCAGGAATCGGCCAAGGCGGCGCTCGACCGCGTCAGCATCGCCGAGGACGTCAGCAGCGATCGCATCCGCATCGACACCAAGATCGCGCGCAGCGAAGGATTCTCGTTCATGAACGGCGGGGTCACCGTCGAGTACCACGTCAAGGTGCCGGCGGGCGCCGACGTGAAGTTCTCCACCGTCAACGGCGGCGTGGAAGTGACGGGACTGAACGGCACGGTTGTCGCCGAGACCACCAATGGCGGCGTTACCGCGAAGAACATCGGCGGCCGCCTCGAGGCGAGCACGACCAACGGCGGCCTCGATATCGACCTCTCGCGGGTGGCCGAGGGCGGCGTGAAGCTCGGTTGCGTCAACGGCGGCATCGACCTACGCCTGCCGCGCGACGCCCGGGCGACCATTTCCGCCAGAATCACCAACGGCGGCATCAACGCCGAAGGGTTGAACGTCGAATCCACCGGCGAGAACACCCGGCGCCGCCTGGAAGGCACGCTCAACGGCGGCGGACCGCGCCTCGACCTGGAAGGCGTCAACGGCGGGATTACGCTGGTCGGGCGATAGGCGCATGCTGGCGCCCGCGCCGCGCCAGCAGCCGCAACAAGGCCGCCTCTGATTCGGTCGGCTTTCCCATCGCGCGCGTGATCGAACCGTCGAGATAGGCCTCGATGACGGCCGGGTGCACATAGCACTTGCGGCAGACGCTACGCGTATTCCCCAGTCTTCGCGCCACCTCGTCTATCGCCTGCACGATCGCCCGCTTCCCCGCCGTGGCGGACGACGGCCGTTCAGCCGACAGCAATCGTGCCGCCAGCACGGTCCCCGCCCACGTGCGGAAGTCCTTCGACGTGAAATCGGTGCCGGTGATGTCCTTCAGGTACACGTTCACGTGTTCGGAGCTGACATCAACGACCTCGCCGTTTTCGTCGAGATACTGGAACAGCTCCTGGCCCGGCAGATCACGGCACTGCCTGACGATGCGCGCGAGACGGCGGTCGTCGAGCTCGAGCGCGTGCTGTACGCCGCTCTTGCCACGGAACATGAATCGCACCTTCGATCCGCTGACCCGGACGTGTCCATCACGCATGGTCGTCAGGCCGTACCGAGTGGTTCTGGCGCGCGTATTCGTCGTTGCCGACACGAATGAACGTCGTCTCGAGCAGCTTGACGACAGCGGCGAGCACCTTTTCACGCGGCAGGCCATGGCGGCCCAAGTCGCGCCCGATGCGGCGGCGGATGGCGGGCAGCGCGCGCCCGAACTCCGGCAAGCGGCCGTACTTGTCCTGGTCGCGCACCTCGCGCCAGCGCGGGTGATAGCGGTATTGCTTGCGCCCGCGCGCATCGCGGCCGGTCGCCTGCAGATGGCCGCGCGGGTCGGCGCAGATCCACACGTCCGTCCAGGCCGGCGGGATGGCCAGCGCGCGGATGCGGGCCCGGTCGGCCGCCGTCACAGCCTTGCCGTTCCGGTACCGATAACGGAACGCGTTCGCGCGACCGAGGCGCCGGATGCCCGGACCATCGTCCGCGGCGTAGCGGAGCCCTGCCGCGCGCGCCGAAAGCCTCGGGTCCTGCTGTGTTAAAATTTGTTCCTCCCCGTAAGCTGAGCCCGACTATGAAATGTCCCCGGTGCGCATCGACTCGAGTCTATCCGTCGCGTCTCCGGAACGCCTGGGAACGGCTGCGTCAGAAAGTAACCGATCGGCAGCCCTATCGCTGCCACGAGTGCAGCTGGCGGCGGTGGCGAGACGTCGAGTTCCTGGCGGGTAGCCCCGACGTGAAGCCGGAAGATCTGCGCACCGGCCGCGGCGTCGCGCAGGTATCGCAGAACGACGTCGATCAACTCGATCCCGCCTAGCGCGCCCCCGGCCGTCACGACGATGGCCACTGCAAAGCGATTGCCCGTTCATCGGCGCCGGGGATACCCGGTGTCATCGAGCGCGCTGCCCAGGATGAGCTGTACGACGGCGTCGTAGCTGTCGACGCCTTTTTCCACGCGATTGGCCTTCAAGTACGTGTCGTAGCCCTGCCGCGCGGCAACGCGGAGGACGGGATTGGTGCGCGCGTAGCGGTATTGGATTGCGAGGAGGTCAATGCGCGGGCCGATGTCGAGCGTCTCGCGCAGCGGGCGCGGTGGCGGCGCATAGCCGATCATTTCCAGCGCCCCGCTGTACTGGGCGGTCGCGTCGCCGTGACGGCAGGTCAGCCAGGCCACGAAGTTCGCTTCCGACTCGTCGGCGTAGCCGGCCAGGTGCGCCCACTCGTGCGCGACGACAAACGGCTGCTCGACGTCGAGGAGATCCGGCGCCAGCAGCGTCTCCAGAAAGAACGGGTCGGTCATGCCCGAGACCGACACGGCGTGGAAGTAGCCGCCGAGCAGCGTCTGCTTCGGCCGCCCCGGCACGACCGGCACGACACCGCCGAGCGCAGCCACCGTGCGTTCGAACGTAGCGGCCAGCGACGCCTCGGCAAACCGGCCCGGATGCGCGGCCGCGTAGAGACGATTCAGCGTCGCCGCGCTGGCGGCGCCGAGTTCCCGCGCGGCGCCGGGGTTGATCCGAGGGGGATCCACGATGAGCTTCTCCGCGAGCGGCACGCGGCGATAGTTCAATCCCCACATCAACAAGAACGCGAGATACGCGATGGCGGCGGCGACCGCGAGCGTGCCCGTCGCGGCGGCGAGGCCGCGCCCCCACCCGCGTTCGCGCACGCAACGGAAGATCAGCACCGCGGTGGCAGCGGCAGCCGCCAGCCACAGCAGATCGAACAGCGGGACGGGCACCAGGTTCGACAGCGATGTCATCACGCGCTGCAGATGCGGATAGACCAGCGAGGAATACCAGCGCTCGACCGTCGAAGCGGGGAGCGGCACCAGCGCGGCCGCGACCGCCGCCACGACGATCGCGACACGCGTGCGCGGTCTCATTCGTCCGCGGCCGTGTCACCGGTGATGAGCCGCACCGCGCGGTCGTAACTGACGTAGGCCCACGCCCACTTAATCATCACGAGCAGCCGGTTGCGGAACCCGATCAGCTTGACGATATGCACGAACAGCCAAGCCAGCCAGCCAATGTAGCCCTTGAGCTGCGCAATCGGCAGGTCCGCGATCGCGGATGCGCGGCCGATGGTCGCCATGTTTCCGAGGTTCGTGTAGTGGAACGGCCGCAGCGGCTGGCCCCCTGCGGCGCGAATGATGTTGTCGGCTGCATGCACGCCCATCTGCAGTGCAACCTGGGCGACGCCGGGCAACGGCCGCCCGTCGGCGCTGGCGAGCAAAGCCAGGTCGCCGATCACGAAGACTTCTGGATGATCGGGAATTGTCAGATCGGGATTGACGCGCACCCGTCCGGCGCGATCGAGCGGCGCGCCGAGCGCCGCGCCGAGCGGCGATGCCGCCACGCCGGCTGCCCACAACACCGACACCGCATCGATCCGCTCGCCGCCCGCCTCGACGATGCCCGGGCCGATGCGCGTGACCGCGGTACCGGTGCGGACCTCGACGCCGAGGCGCTCGAGATCGCGGCGCGCGGCATCGCGCAGCGGTGCGGGAAACGCCGAGAGGATCGCCGGACCGGCTTCGATCAGGATGATCCGCGCGGCGCGCGGGTCGAAGTGGCGGAAGTCCTGGGCCAGCGTCTGCCTGGCGATCTCCGCCAGCGCGCCGGCGAGCTCAACGCCGGTCGGACCGCCGCCGACGATGACAAAGGTGAGACTCGGCGTGCGCCCGGCGAGTAGCGAATCGCGCTCGGCCGCCTCGAAGGCGCCAAGCACGCGACGACGGACCTCGAGGGCGTCCTCGAGCGTTTTCAGCCCCGGGGCAAATGGCCGCCAGTCGTCGTGGCCGAAGTAGGCATGGGTCGAGCCGGCGGCGACGATCAGGTAGTCATAGGGACACCGAACGCCGTCGCGGAACTGCACGTAGCGCGCCGTCGTGTCGATGCTCGTCACGTCTTCGAGCAGGACGTCGACATTGCGCTGCCGGCGGAGGATCCATCGGATGGGGGACGCGATGTCGGCCGGGGACAACCCAGCCGTGGCAACTTGGTACAGCAGAGGTTGGAAGACGTGGTGGTTGCGACGATCGACGAGCGTAACCGAGACGTCGGTACGGCGGAGACGACGAGCCGCATTGAGCCCGCCGAACCCGGCGCCGACAATCACTACCCGCGTCACGCTTCAAGGATAGCGGAGGTTCGGCGATCGTCCGATCAGGTTCCGCCAATCACGCGCAGGCCGGCCCACCCTGACGGCGCCGGGATCTGCTCGCGCAGGGTTGTGACGGCGGCGCGCCAGGCGTCGAGCGGGGTCGCCCCGGCGGCGAGCTTGGCGTGGAACATCGCGGCAAGCGCGTCGGCGGCAAAGCCGTCGGCGGGCCAGCGCCCGAGCACGAGCGTCGATGCGCCGGCGGCGGTCGCCGACCAGGCCAGGGCGTCCATGGCATTGCCGACGCCCGCGACGCCAAACGCGGATCCATCGGGCAGCACGATGACGCGCGTCCGTCCCGTCTTGCCAAACCATTCGCGCGTCTCCAGTCGTCCGTCTTCCGCGGGCGAATCACCGGTCGAGGCCAGGAGGATCGACGACAGCATCGGCGCGGCGCTGCTGACGAGCAGCGGTACCTGCAGGTGCAGTACGTCAGCCGTACCGAACAGCGCGCGGACCGCTACCTCGCTCGCATCGGTTGCCGTCTGCACTGTCGCCTGTTCGCCATAGGAGGCGGTCACCGCCTGCGCGGCAGCAATCGCCACGGCCGGATCGGGCGGTGTCCAGGCGGGCAGCATCAGGTGAAGCTGAGTGCGCACGGCGTTGGGAATCACCGGGGCCGCGACAACAGCTGACGCCCGCCGTTCCGGCAGCGGGCTCAGCTGCTCCTGCAACGACAGCGTCGCCAGCGAAGTGGCGTATGTAACCGTCGCGGCCGAAGCCAGATCACGATCGCCGAACGGCAATGCCTCGAAGGGAACCTTCCACAGCAAGTCGTCAGGAACGATCACGACACGTTGGTGGCCGGCGAGCCGCGCCGCGATCGGCTCGAGCAGGGCGGCGGCCAGCGGTGCCGCACGTTTGCGCCAGGCGGCCGCATCCTGCAGCACCGCCGGCTGCAGCGCGGCAGCGAGCGCGTCGGCAAACGCGCGACGATTCATCGGCGCCGCCGCGGCGGCGATATCGGGGCCGGTCTCGCCGTGCGCGACCGTGACGATGAGCAACTCGTCGTCGGTGACGAGGTAGGTGACGAGGAGACCCGAGGGACCGGGCACGAGATCCGCGATCGCCGGCGCGGCGAGCGGCGGCTGCGGCAGGCCGCGCCAGCGTGGCAGATCGGGCAGACGCGTATACAGCGTCGCCTGCTGTTCCGCGCGCTTCGCCGTCAGTCCCGACAGCTGCTGGCCGAGACGTTCGGCCCGGGCGGGGTCGCGGCGCGCGGCGTGCGCTTCGGCGGTGAGCTGTGCGCGCGTCGAGACGATCTCGCGGACGATCGATTGCTCGCCGGCGAGCTCGTCGGCGGTGGCACCTGGCGCGATGTCATGCTGGAACGGCGCGAAGTCGACGCGCCGGATGTGGGCGCGGCGCGCTTCCATCGCGTCGAGCGCGGCGGCGGCATCTCCCTGGCGCGCGCGCGTGAACGCGAGGCCGCTCCAGGCGCTGGCGCTGTCGCCGAGGCCGGCGCGCGCCTCGGGATTGGTCGGCGCGTCGGCGGCGAGACGATCAATCTCCGCCGTCGCGCGCTCGAAGGCGTGGCGCGACTCGTCGAGCTTGTCCAGCTTGCGGAGTGCTTCGCCGCTGCGGACGTCACCGCGCCACGCCAGATCATCACTCTTGAGCGTGGCGGCGATCGCCATCACTTTGCCGGCGCTCTCGAGCGCGGCGGCCTGATCGCCGGCGCCCGACTGCGCCATCGAGAGCCCGAGCCAGGCGCGCGCAGCGCCATCATCGTTCTTCAGCTTGACGAAGAGATCGATCGCCGTCCGATAGGCGGTGACGGCGTCATCGAACTTCTCGCGCGCGGTCTGGCTGAAGCCGATGCCGACCCAGGCGCGCGCGACGCCTTCGGGCAGCCTGGCGGCGTCAAAACGTGCGCGGCTGTCGGAATAAGCGGCCAGCGCCGCGTCGAAGCGGCCGGCGACGAGTTCGGTCAGGCCGAGCGCGATGAGCACGCGGCCAGCGCCTTCCGGGTCGTTCTGGTCGAGACGTTTGGCTTCCTCGAACGAGGTCCGTGCCTGGTCGGTGTTGCCGATGCGGAAATACAGGTCGCCGACACTCTCGAGGGCGGTGGCGACGTCGGCGGTAAGCCGCGGGTCGGCCTGCAGCGCGGCGTGGGCGTCGGCCAGCACCTGGGCATAGACGTCAAGCGCGGCGGCAACGTCTCCCTGCGCGCCGAGCACGCGGCCTAGTCCCTTGCGTGCGTACGTCGCACCGCCGGGATCGCCGCCGGCGACGAGCACCGTTAGACCACGCCGATAGCTGGCCAGGGCGGCATCGTAATCCGCCTGGAGATACTGGATGTTGCCGATGCTGACGAGCGTCCGTCCCAGCGACAATCCATCGTCCATCTTCTCGTAGATGGCGAGCGCGTCGCGATAGAAGCCCAGGGCCGGTGTGTACTCGGCCTGCACGTAGGCGACCGAGCCAAGCCCGAAGAGCGCCGCGGAGGCGGCGCCCTGATCGTCGATGGCACGCGCGACGTCGAGCTCTTTCTGGTAGCCGTCGGCCGCCGACGGGTAGTCGTGCAGGAAGTAGTCGGCCTGGGCGATGTTGTGCAGCGCGTTCGCCTCGCCGTGACGGTTGTCGGAGGCGCGCGCCACTTCGAGGGCGCGCTCGAACAGGCTTCGGCTGCGCCCGACGTTCATCGCCATGGCGGCCATAGAGGCCCGCTGCGACAACGTGTAGTGCAGCGGTCCCATGTCACTGCGTGGCTGCCGCTCGAGAAACGCGGCGCGGTCCCCTTCGGCGAGCGCCAGATACTGGTCGGCGATATCGTCGGCGTACGGACCGTCGCGGAGCAATTTCCAGCCGCCGGGCTCCTTGCGCCACGTCTGCGAGTTGTAGAACGGCGTCCGCTGCGTGGTCGGTTGACCGGCGCGAGTGATGAGCCGCGTGCGCACCGCGGTCAGACGCACGCGGGCCTGCGTAGCGGTTATCTCAACGGCGCGGATCTCGACGGCGAAAGTGTCCTCCGCGGGATCGCCGAACACGGCGACGAAGGCCTCGCGTCCCGGGCGCGGGTTGGCGGCCGCGCTCCAGAAGGCCGCCGTCTTGTCCGGATCGCGGGCGGCCTGCGCATCATCGTACTGCTGGACGGCGGCGCGCAGGGCCTCCTCGTCGGGTGAGACGGGCGCCGGCGTGACCGGGGCCTGTGCCAGCCACGCCACGAGGAGCGGAACGAGCACGGCAATGCCCGGCGTCATTGCTGCAGCGTAAACCGAACCGTGATGGTCATGAGCACCGATACAGGCCGCCCATAGTAGACGCTCGGGGAATAGCGCCACTGCCGCACGGCGTCGAGCGCAGCCTGGTCGAGGAGAGGCACGGAGCGCAGCACCCGCAGTTGGGTCACGCGCCCGCCGGTGTCGAGTACGGCCTCGAGAATCACCGTTCCTTCGACGCGGGCCGCCCGCGCCACCTCTGGATAGACAGGATGGACATCGACGACCTTGCGCGGCACCACGGGCAGTTCGGCCGCGCGCACCGGTGTCGGTGGTTGAGCCGCCGGGATGGCCGGCGGAAGTGGCGCGTCAATCGGAACGCCGCCGAGGTCGGCGCCGAAGCCCTGCGGCGTGCCGATGTCAGCGCCAAGCGGCGCGAACGGCTGTGCCGGCGGCGCCTCCGCCGTAATCCGATTCGGCGCTCTCGTCGGCGCGACGCCGGTTGCGGATCGCGGCGCAGGCGCGGCCGCCGGACGCGGCACGACCGCTGGCGGCGGCGGAAGCGGCGCCGCGAGCACGTACGACGGCATCATGATCGCCGGAATGGGCGCGACGAGATCGCTGGCGAGAGGAATGATCACCAGCACCAGGAGGAGGACGAGGTGCACGACGATCGAGACGGGTACGCTTCCCGACAGGTGGCTCCGCAGCCCCCCATGATCTTGTGTCGACATGGGCACGCTCCCTTTCTGTCGCCTGCTTGGACACCGCGCGGAGGCCAGCGTTCCTGTCGCGAGAGGGCCCTACAAACGCCGGTGCGATACAGGCGGCCCCTGGAAGCGAGGACGCCGCGACACGTCAGGGATAGTCGACTTCGCCGCGCTGACTGAGGAGCGGATTACAGCGCACGAGGCGGGCGCCGGTCTTGGCAAGCCCGTGGACGACGCCGTACTTCTGGACGGCGAGCTCGGCGTAGCGGCTGCAGGTGGGCTGGAAGCGGCACTGGGCTCCGAGGTGGCGCGCCACCGTTGAGCCGTGCGCGCGATAGAAGCCGATGGCGCCAAGCGTGGCCCGCTCGGCGGCTGACGTCTGGAGAGTAGCCCAAGCGACGATCGCGCCGGTGAGCGCGAGAACACCCGCGCGGCGCGACCGCCACCAGGACCGGCGTTCAGAACTTGCTCGTGTAGTCACTCAGGACGGGGATCACCAGCCGTCCGCCGTTAACGCCCTTGATGATCGCCATGATGTGCAACACCAGCACACCGAGCCACAGCACTAACTGGATCAGGAGTATCACGCAACCCAAGAACGGAATCATGGTGAGAATCATGAACACGATCACACACACAAACTCGGCCGCGGTGAGAACGAGACCATTCTTGGCATGCCATTGCACTTCTGCGTCTTCCTTCTCGACGAGAAGCGGTACCAGGGCCAGCAGCCACAGGTACGCGAGCACGATCATGACAGTCCGGTTTTGCGAGACCTTGCCAGCAGGCACGTCCGCCATCGAATCCTCCTATAAATGCGCCAGGGTGGGGCACAGTCTAGCGGAAACGCGGTATCCGTCCATTCGCCCGTGTCAGTGCCCCAGCGCGGCGTGCGTGACGGCGGCGGCCAGCGCCAGCGGCAAGAAGACCACGATGACCACGATCCAACAGATCGCGCCGGCAATGAGCGCGACGATGATGGCGCGGCCCGTGTTCGAGTAGTCCAGGACCTGGCGTACGGCGATGATGCCAATGACCAGGCTCCACAAGCCGATGACGAGCGAAATCAGCGGGCCCAGGAACGGCACGATCGCGAGCACGCTGAGCACGCCTGGCGAGGCCGCAAATCCGACGGTGCGAAACGTCTCATTGAAGTCGGCTTTGGTTGCCGGCTCCGGCATCAGCTTCGTGCCGATGACAAACACGAGCAGCGAGAACAGCGCGTATTCGGCCAGTGTCGCAATCAGGTGGATCACGCCACCGATGATGCCAATCCGGAAGAAGTTCCCGATCAGCGAGGACACTCCCGCGATCACGATGACCGTGACCGCCTGGGTCAGCGCGTTCGGATCGGCTTCGATCTCCTCGAAGGTCTTCACGTCGGCCTGCATGGCCCCGATCATGCGTCCGGTCAAATCCGCCATTCTGAGCCCTCCATGAGCCCGGCAGTGTAACCCATCGGGCGGCGAAGGCACCGATATCGAGTAGCTGGCGTCTGGCGGCGGCGAACCTATAATGACGAATGCCCCGCGCAGCGCAGCCCGAAGACGAACGGTGGGGGCATTCCACCGTTCGCACCGCGTGCCCACTGGATTGCCCGGACGCCTGTTCGCTTGACGTCACGGTCGAGCACGGCCGCATCCAGGCGATCGACGGCGCCGAGGGGGACGACAACCCGGTCACGCGCAAGTTCATCTGCGCCAAGGTCCGCCGCTTC
The DNA here is from genome assembly GCA_963836665.1 of uncultured Acidobacteriota bacterium. Lineage (GTDB taxonomy): Bacteria > Acidobacteriota > Vicinamibacteria > Vicinamibacterales > 2-12-FULL-66-21 > JAICSD01. The sequence continues at coordinate 1,613,794 of CAWIKL010000001.1, forward strand.
GGGGAGCGTGTCTACAGCGAGGAACGCCTGCTCTATCCGGCGGTACGGAAGGGGCCGAAGGGACGGGCTACGTTCGAACGGGTGACCTGGTCCGAAGCGATCGATCTGGTCGCGCGGCGCATGACCGAGATCGCGCAGACGCGCGGCGCCGAAGCGATCCTGCCGTACTACTACGGCGGATCGAATGGCCTGCTGACGCAGAACACCAACGACCTCGAGTTGTGGCGGCGCTTCGGGACGTCGCGGCTGGCGACGACGGTGTGCGCAGCGCCGACCGGCGCCGCCAACCAGGCGCTCTACGGCAAGATGCCAGGCGTCACCTACCAGGATTACGTCCACGCGAAGCTCATCATCCTGTGGGGAGTCAATCCGTCCGCGTCCGGCATCCACCTGATTCCCTACCTGAAGGAAGCGCAGTCGGCCGGGGCGACGCTCGTCGTGATCGACCCACGCCGCACGTCGCTCGCCAAGAAAGCGGACCTGCACCTGGCGCCGCGGCCTGGCACCGATCTGCCGCTGGCGCTCGCGCTGCATCGCGTGCTGTTCGAGGAAGGGCACGCCAATCTGGCCTTTCTCGCCGCGCACACGCATGGCAGCGAGCGCCTGCGCGAGGCGGCCGCGCCGTGGACGATCGAGAAGGCGGCGGCCGAGGCACAGGTCGACGCGGCGGATCTGCGCCGGCTCGCGGATCTATATGTCCAATCATCCCCGGCGCTCGTCCGCTGCGGCTGGGGGCTCGAACGGAACCGCAACGGCGGAAGCGCCGCTGCCGCCGTCCTCGCGCTGCCGTCGGTGGCGGGCAAGTTCGGCATACGCGGCGGCGGCTACTCGATGTCGAACTCGACGGCCTTCGGCCTCAAGTCCTCGCAGTGGCTCGACACACCTGAGCCGCCGACACGTCTCGTGAACATGAACCACCTCGGCCGGGCGCTCACCACCTACGACAACCCGCCGGTCGACATGCTGTTCGTCTACAACTGCAATCCGCTGACGACGGTGCCGGATCAGAATCGGATCCTCGCGGGCCTGTCACGCGAGGATTTGTTCACGGTCGTCTTCGAGCAGGTGCTCACCGACACAGCTCGTTACGCCGACGTGCTGCTGCCGGCGACGACGTTCCTCGAGCAGTACGATATCGCCAAGGCGTATGGTCCGATCACGCTGCAGCTCGTCCGGCCGGTGATCGAGCCGAGCGGCGAGGCGCGCACCAACGCGCAGGTATTCTCGGAACTTGCCGAACGCCTGGGCATCGGCAGCGCGGAAGATGAACTCGACACGCTCCTGCGGGTGACCGGGCGCATGGACGGGCCGGGCCGCGAGCTGATGGAGCGGGGCTACGCCACGCCGCCGCACGACGGCGCCCCGGTGCAGTTCGTCGATGTCTTTCCTCTCACGCCGGACCGCAAGGTCAATCTCGACCCGCAGGCCATCGCGCATGACGCGCCGGCCGGTCTCTACGGGTATCAACCCGATCCCGCGACCGAGGCCTTCCCGCTCGTGTTGATCTCCCCGGCGTCGGAAAAAACGATCTCGTCGACACTCGGTGAACTGCGCGAGCGCGCCGCGATGCTCCACATCCACCCGGCCGACGCTGCCGCGCGCGGGATCTCGCAGAGCGATGCCATCCGGGTCTTCAACGCGCTCGGCGAAATGCAGTGCCCAGCGCACCTGACCGCGGATGTCCGGCCCGGCACGGTCGCCTTCTCCAAAGGGGTGTGGCGCAAGAACACCTACAATGGCTCGACGTCGAACGCGCTGGTGCCCGACTCGCTGAGCGACCTCGGCGGTGGAGCGTGCTTCAACGATGCGCGAGTGCAGGTCGCACTGCTCGGCCGGCACTGACGCAGGGGACAGCTGCCGGCTTCCACTTGTCGGCTTCCGGCTGATTCAACCAGCTAATAGCTGAAGAAGAAGATCGAGATCGACGCCGGCGCGTTCGACCCGGCGCTGGGTCAGGCGGTTGGCGACTCCGCTCGATTCCGGCGCGCCCTTCAGGTCGAGGCGGAGGAACTTGGCCAGCTGATACTCGAGCATGAACTCGGTGAAGCTGCGATTGCCAAACTGCTGGCGGAACTGGACGAAGGCGCGATCGCTGACCTGCTTGCCGAGCGTCACGCCGCCCGCGGTCTCACCCGTGTCCGGATCGGTCGTCGTTATCTCGAAGAGATCGACGTCGAGCGCCTTGCCGATAGACTTGCCGAGCGACTGCGCAACGAAGCCGCTGGCGATCCCGCCGGCGGTCTCGGCGAGCGATGCCTTCTCACCCGAACCGAGGTCGTTGACGTTACGGTTGAAGATGATCAGCGACAGGATGTCGGCCTCGTCGAGCCCCGCCGGGTCGCTGCTCAGCGTCAGCTTGGGCGCGCGCGGCGTGCCGGTGATGTGAATGCGGGCGGTGACGCCGGTGTTGGGGATGAGCCGCTCGGCGCTGACGTCGAGCGTCGGGTTGATCTGGGATCCGCCGTCGAAGCGCGCCGTGCCGCCGCGCACCAGCGTAAAGCGGCGCCCCTGGAACTCGTAGAAACCGCGGACCGTGTCGGCGTTGCCGCGGATCGTAATCGGCCCGTCGACGTCCTTCTGAATGCGCAGGTCGGCGCCGACTGTCGCGTTCATCGATCCGATGGCCATGGCATTGGCGCCGCCGGGCCGGATGTCGTCGCCGCGCATGATGAAGTTGTCGGGGGCGACGAAGTGGACGTCGAGGGCGAGCGCCGACAGAATCCCGCTCTGCGGCGCCGCGACCGGCGCCGTGGCGTTCTGCGCCGGGGCGTTGACGGCCTGGACTTCGCGTCCCTTGGCGAGCGCGTCGCGCGTTGCCTCGTCCGCTCCCTTGGCCGAGATCTCCGTGTCCTCGGCCGACATCACGTCGGGCAGCGCCTGCTCGGAATACGGGCTGGACAGCAGGAGCAGGACCTTGTCCAGCTCGAGACGCGCCGCGTCGGTGCGCAGCTCCCCCTCGACGCGCGGCCGCCGCACCTCGCCTGTCACCTTCAGATGCGTCTCGAGATGGACGTTGCCGAGCTCGTTGTCGAACAGCTTGAAGTCGTCGGCGTCTACGGAGACGTTGACTGCGCCGGCCTGCATCTCGTGCACGGCGAGATCGCCCTGTATCGTCAGCGCCTGGCCGTGCTGGTCCTGGATCTGGAAGCGCGGCACGCGAATCCGATCCGCCTGCAGCTCGATTCTCGTCGTCATGCCGGTGAAGCTGGTGCCCGCTTCGGGAATCGAGAAGGCGCCGTTCTCGAAATCGACGTAGCCGTTGAGGTGCGGATCACCAACGGCGCCGGTGACGGTCACGTCGGCCTGCACCGTTCCGGTCACCTTCGTGACCTGGGTGGTGAAACCCTGGACGATGCCGAGACCAATGCGGGTCGACTGCACGCGCAGGTTGATGCCCTCGCCGGGCGCGGGCTCGACGTGCCCGGCCCCGGGCTTAGCGGCCAGCGCGCCGAGCGGCACGGTGCCCTTGGCGGTCAGCTCGACACCCGGCGTCTGCACGAGGCGCGCGTCGACGCCGATGCGGTCGTTGGCGAAGCTGCCGTCAGCGACCAGCGACTGATACGTGAACTGCTGGAAGCCACCGTTCTCGATGTCGAGGTGTCCCTTGACGTCTGGCGCCTTGGCGTCGCCCGAGAGCGTGGCGTCGGCGTTGAGCCGGCCGGTGAAGCCACGGTCCTGCATGGTGAGCTTCTCGAGCTGGGCGATATCGACGTTCTTTGCGTTGACGGTGACACCGCCGAGCTGTGGACTGTCGCCGAGCGCGAACGTGCCCGCCACGTCGAGTGATTGATCGGCGTTGACCAGGCGCAGGTCGTTTACCTGGATCCGGTTTGCCCCGTATTCGACAGCGGCCTGGCTGCCGGGTGCGGTCTTCCACTCCACTCCCTGCGTGCGCAGCGACAGCGATGGAAGATGGACTTCCTGGTGGTCGGGATGGAAGACGACCGAGCCGGTCGCATCGAGCTCGCGCGGGAGGTTGGAGGGACCGCCGTCGGCTGCCGTGGCCAGATGCGTCTGGAAGTTCAACGTCTGGTTGCCGTAGGTCGTGGTTGCCGTCAGGGTGTTGACTTGCAGCGGACCCACCTGGATAAATGAGCCGGTCGTCTGCGCCTGCACGTTCGCCTGCGCGATCTGCAGATTCGGAACCTTGACTGTGAAGGTGCTGTTCAGATCGAGCGCCTTGTTGGCCTGATAGCCGAGGTTCGAGCCGTCGAGCGTACCGCTGATGGCGAGGGTCGCGGCATTGCCGGTGACGCTGCCGTCGACAATGGCGCTTCCCGAGATATCGGGCTGGTTCGCCAGTTTGCCGAGCGTCGCCAGGTTGGTCGCGGCGACGTGGAACTTCACGTCGGTCTGCCCGCCCTGGTCGAGTGCGATCGGGCCTGACGCGGTGATGTCGACATCGGGGCCCTTGACGGTTGCCTGGCGCAGGGTGCCGCGCCGGTTCGCGTACTGGCCCTGGACGTCGGCGCTGTCGATCGTGAATCCAGCGACCTCGCTCTTGGCGACAGTGACCTCGCCGTCGGCGGTCACGGCGTCCGGTGTGATCGGCGCGGAGACGCTGGCGAGGCCGAACGAGGCGTTCACGGTGCCGCTGACGTGTCCTTGGTACTGCGGGTTCCCAGCGACGCGCGCCGGATCGAAATTCTGGAACTCGCCGTTGGCGCGGCCGTTGAGGGCGCCGGCGTTCAGGTGCGCCTCGAATGCCATGTGCGGCAGCGTGCCGCCGTAAATCTGCGAATCGGTGGCGACGCCGGTCGCGTCGAGCTGCATCCGGTCGGCGGTGGTGCCGCTCCCCTTCACGTCGAACGTGGCGTTGACACGGCTCTCGTAGTCGGGCGATGCGAGCGCAGGAACCTGGAGCGCCTCGCCAACCCGCTGCAGATTGAGATCGTGAACTTCGCCACGCGCCGCGTAGGTCAGCGACTGCAGGCCGGCTTTGCCGGGACCGGTGGCCACCGAGAACTGTGCCGTCGTGCCGTTGGCAATCGTTGCACCGGCGATGGCCGACGTCCCGAGCATGGCGCTGCCCGCGACGGCCGTTGTCTTTCCAACGGTGCCCTCGAGGTGAAAGGCGGAGGCATTGAGGTTGGTCGGCGTCCGCGGTGCATTGATCGTCTTGGGCAGCTCGGCGAGATTGACATGCGTCGCGCTGCCCCCGATATCGATCAGGAACGGCTCGCCGGTCGGGCCGGCGATGGTCAACGATCCCTTCGCCACGGCGCTGCCGCCGTAGGCATTGGCGCGCGCGTCGAGGCCGATATGGCGCCCCTTGATGTCGGCCGTGGCCTTGACATTGGAGGCCGCGTAGCCGGACACGTCCACGCGGGGACCGTCGAAGGCGACGTGCCCGCTGAGCCGATCGAGTGCCGCGGCCGGCGGCGTTGGGTTGCCGGCGAGGCGGACGTCGAAGCGCGCGCTGCCGGTAATGTCGCTCTTCTGCGACGGGCTCCTGACGATAGGGGCGAGGTCGAGCGCTTCGACCGAGACGGATCCCCTGGCGTTGAGATCCGGCGCCTTGGCGTCGGTCGTCAGAATGCCGTGCGCGCCACCGGCCTCCGAGCTGACGTTGAACGCGAGCTGAAGATCGTTCTGGGTACCGGTCGCCTTCACGTCGAAGGTCGGATGCAGGTCGTATCCCTTCAGCGGCGGCAGGACTCCGGCGAACTCAGGCATCGACAGCTTCGGCGCCGACACGGTCAGCTGCAGCGCCGGGTTCGTGAGGTAGTGTGTGACGGCGCCGTCGATGGTCGTCGAGCTCTGCGCCGTCTGGAGAAACAGCTTCTCGATGTGCAGGTCGTCGTCGCGCGTACCGACGCGGCCGGCCAGGTTGTGCACCGCGAGGTCGGGCGCGTGGCCGGCGAAGGTGAAGCGATCGAGCGTCAGGCTGTAGTGGACCGGCGCGTACTCGAACGCGGCCTTCGCGTTGAGACCGTCGATGGCCGACGGGAGCCGGTAGGACGGCGACGGCGCGCGATCGTCGATAGCCAGGCGCCCGTCGACGATCTCGATGTCGGGCAGGGACAGCGGCTTGCCGGGCCCCTGGCGATCCGCCTCCTGCTGCTGCCGCTTGATCAGGCTGGCGACGTTCCAGCCCGTGGTGTCGTGCCGCAGCAGCACATACGGCTGCCGCAGCACGATCTGCCGGACAGTCATGCCCTTCGACATGAGTTCGGCAATGCTGTACTTGATCTCTACCTGCTTCAGCGTCACCACGTGCTCGCCGTTGACGTCAATGGCGAGGTCACCGAGCTCGACGCCGTAGAACAGGTCCCCGCCCAGGCTACCGATCTGCACCGTGCCATTGACGTAGTTGGCCGCCTCGCGCACGACGAATCGGCGCAGCCAGTCGCGGAACCACGGGGTCTGCGAGGCGATCAATGCCAGCGCGACGATGCCGACCAGCAGCGTTCCGATGAAGGCAACGATCTGCAGGGTACGGCGCACGTATTTCCGGGCGGGCGAGGTTCGTCTCTGCAGCATCGGATCCCTCAGAACGCCTGCCCAATCGAAAAGTGGACGCGGAAATGGCGCGATTCCGGCTTGCCGTCGACGAGCAGGCCCGGTATCGGGTTCAGCTGGTAACCGACGTCGGCGCGGAGTGGGCCGATCGGCGTCAGGTAGCGCACGCCGGTCCCGACGTCGTAGCGCAGATCGCCGAGATTGATGTTCCAGGCGTTCTGCCACACGTTACCGGCGTCGAGGAACAGAACCGCACTCAGGTTGCCCCAGACGGGCGCGCGCAGCTCGGCCGAGCTCTCGAGCACCGAGTGACCGCCGACGGTGACGCCGTTGAAGAGCGGCGACACCTCGAAGCGGCCCCAGCCGCGCAGGCTTTGCGCGCCGCCGATGAAGTAGCGGCGAAAGAACGGCACCTTGAGATTCGCCACACTGCCGATGTCTCCGATCGACCCGCCGCGGGCGCGGACGGCGAACACGGCACGGTTCGAGATGGGCGCATAGAAGCGCCCCTCGAGAACCGCCTCGCTGAATTCATAGTTGCCGCCGAGGATCCTTCCGGCCTGTTCCAGGTGCGCGTTGAACAGGAAGCCGTGGCTCGCGTTGATGGTGCTGTCGGCGGTACTGCGGTGGAAATCGTAGGCGAGCGACGACAGCCAGCCGGCGGCAGTGACCGTTCAAAGGATCGAGACCCAGGGAGATGAGCGTCTTGAGAAACGTCGGCGTGTTCAGCGCCTCTTCGGTGACGCGATAGTCTTCGTACTCTCCCGTATAGCTGACCGACATCGTCATGTCGGCGGTACGCTGTGAGAGCGGACCGCTGCGCGCGAAGCGGCGTTCGATCGTCGCCTTTCCGCCCTTGGTGTTGAGGATGTAGGCCGGCTCGTTCTGGTGCCACGACTGCGCGGTGAGGAGCAGGCTGACGCGCGGGCTGAACAGGTAGGGCTGCCGGAAGTTGACACGTGCTCCCTTGCTGAGCGACGAGTACTGCCCCTGGACCTGCAGCGTGCGCGCGCCGCCGAAGAAGTTGACGTGGCGCCAGTCGGCCGAGACACGCGCCTTCTCTTCCGAGCCGTAGCCGACACCGAAGTTGACCTTGCGGTGCTTGCCTTCGGTGAGCACCGTCTTGATCGGCACTTGCGCCGGCTGCTCCCCTTCCGGCACATCCGCCTCGACGTTGGCGAACTGGAACGTTTCGAGGTCGTACAACCGCCGCTGGCTTTCCTGCAGCGCGCTGAGGCGAAAGAGCTGTCCCGGCCGAATCAGCAGCTGGCGACGGACGACGTTGTCGCTGACGCTGCTGTTGCCGGTGATGGCGATGTCGCCGTAGTGCGCGAGGGTGCCAGGGGTGGCGGCCAGGGCGACGACTGTCGAATGCCCGTCCGGCCCGGGCTGTTCGGTGATGCGGACCGACGCATAGGGGTAGCCGTGGTCCTTCAACTCGTCGAGCGCCGATTCGCGCGAGGCCTGGGCCAGGGCGCGGTCGAGCGGGGCGTGCTCCTTGAGCGGCAGCCGGGCCTTGAGCGCCGTAAGGTGCCGCGCCGGCAGATCGTCGAACCCGGTGTACTCGATGCGCTCGACGAGGATGGGCTGCCCTTCATCGACGTTGATGGTGATGGCGGCCGCGTCCTGCGTGCCGTTCATCTTGACGTCGAACGACTTCACCTTGGCGTCGGGATAGCCGCGATCCTTGTAAAAGGCGACGATCCGCTTCAGATCGGCCTGGAACTGTTCGCGGTTGAAGTAGCGCTTGGTCCCCCAGGGCAGCTTCGAGCTGGCGCTGGTGGCGAGGACGGACGTGAGCTGGCCGGTCTTGACCGCGCGAACGCCGTTGACCTTCAACGCCGTGATCTTGACGGCACCCTTGCTCTCTATACAGCCGGTCAGGGCGGCGGCGAGCACGACCAAGATGACGGCGGCGATGCGCCGTGAAAAAACCGAAGTCACGTGATGAGCTGTAACCACATCACGTGCCAGATCCCCGGGACAGCGCCCGTCGAGGTGGGACGCTGTTTTGCGCCTACTCTCGAGTGATCTCAGGTTTGCCGCCAGAGACCGACAGCATGATGCCCAGCCCGACGGCAATCACCAACCCAATTACTACCCACACCGGTGACACATGCCGGAGCACCCCGCCGTACCACAGTGCCGCGAGGGCGCCGAACAGCAGGATGAAGTAGCCCACCAGATACATGTTGATGAATCGCATATGCTCCTCATGCGAAAACGGGAAGGCCGGCCGGCCTTCCCGTTCTCTTCTGACTTCTGTCTTCTGTCTGCTCTTCGTCTTACCGTTCGAGCCTTACCACGAGGGCCGCGCGGCGGTTCAGCCGGCGGGTTTCCTCGCGCGAGTTGTCGTATTTCGGCCGCTCCTCGCCGTAGCTCACCGTCGTCAGACGATCGGCGCTGATACCACGGCTGATCAGGTACTCGCGGACCGAGCTGGCGCGGCGTTCGCCTAGCGCGAGGTTGTACTCGGCCGTGCCGATGTTGCAGGTGTGTCCTTCAATCGTCACCTTGATCGTCGGGTCCTTCTGCAGCGCGGCGACGGCTTCGTCGAGCGTGCGCACCGCTTCTGGCCGCAGGCTGTAGCGGTCGAAGTCGAAGTGCACGTCCTCGAAGACGATGGGCGCGGCGGCGGCAGGTCTAACCACCTGGATCGTCACCGTGTCGCTCGCGGTCTTACCGTCGGTTGGACAGGTCACGCGGACGGTGACGGGCACCGGCCCTTCCGTCTGCGGCGCGGTCCACGGTGTATTCTGCGCGGCCCCGTTGGTGAACGTGCCGGCCGGTGTGTTCCATGCGTAGGTCACGGTGCAGCCGATCGAATCGGTCGCCACAGCCGAGACCGTCGAGGTCTTGCCCACTTCAACCGTGCATGGGTTGCAGCTCGCCTTCACTGACAGGTCGTGCGCCCGCGGAGCGGGCGGCGGCGGTGGCGGGGCGGACGGTGGTGGCGGGGGCGGCACGTAAACGCGCACGCCCGGGTGGTAACCGAGGCGACCGATGATGTCCATGCGATCGCCGGCGCCGTTGCCTGCCCCGGGCAGGAAGGTGTCACGGGAGTCGACGGTGAAGCGATAGGTCCAGCCGACGCCAGCGAACACGCCGTTCTTGCCCTGCCACGTGAGCCCGAGGTTCAGATCGACGGGGCTGCGCACGTCCGAGACGAAGCCGACCGGGAGAAACGAACCGTCGGTTGCGAGGATCTGCATTTTGGTCGTCAGGGCCTTATTGGTATAGGCCTCGCCGGTCAGCTCCGCGGTAAAGCGCAGCGACTTCCTCGAGGGCATGCCGGCCCCGAGGCCCCAGCGGAAGCCGTTGGTGCTATCGACCTCGTCGGGGCTGCCGCGGATGATGAAACCCGCATAGCCTGAGTACTCGACCTTCTGGTTGACTTCCTTGCTGACGACGGCGTCGATGGCGAAGTCCATCTTGCCGGTGCTGGCGCCACCGGTCGTGCTGCCGGTCGGAATCTTGATCATCGGCCGCAGCGCGAAGGCCGCCGGTTTCTGCTGCCACTGTGACATGAGGTTCCACTTCACCCCGAGCCACAGGTCACCGAGCTTGTTGCCGCTCCACGTGTCGGCCATCAGCGGATTCTGCGGAACGACACCACCGGCCTGCGGGATCGACGACACGAACAGTGGCCGGATATCGCGGTCGACGCGGCTGACCAGCACCCACGAACCAAAGACCTCGGCGTGGGCGCCGGCGCCGACGGCGAAGGTCAGCGGCCAGTTCGAGATGTCGGAGAAGCCCTGGTTGTCGTCGAAATTGACGCGGTACGCGCTCATCGACCACCTCTTGCGCGGCAGAACTTCGCCGGTCGGCACGTACCAGAGGCCCGTGTCGCCCATGAAGGTGGTCGTGGCGGGACGCGTTTCGACATCGGTCGATGCCGGCGACGACGACGAGGTGGACCCCGTCTGGGTGGCGGACGTCTGGCTCTGACCCGACGCCGTCGTCGTGGACTGCGCCGCGGCGCTCGACGCGACGGCGAGCGCTAGCGTGGCGGCGATCACAACGCGATTCAACATACGCACATCTGCCTCCGTAACTGACCGGCCGGCGCGAAGCTCCGGCCCGCGTCGCGCGACCCGGTGTCGCGCGGCGCTTGCTCGCTCACTCCCCAACCGCTTCCGCTGGCGCCTGGCCGGTGCCATCGGCCGGCATGTCGACGAGCCGTCCGCGACCGCCGCGGCTAATCTGCCCGCCTTTGCGTCCCGCATTGCGGGCCTCGTCAGAGGTCCACTCGTGGGCGGTGCCCTTCTGATGCGCCGCGCGGCCGCCCTTGCTGGCGATTTCGCGCTGCTTTTCGGGCGACATCGACGCGAAGCCTCGCCGTTCCTTGCGTTCTCCGTTGTTCATCTTACGGTCCTTTGCAACGTCAGTCAGTTTCGGTTCACCATCGGTGGACACGGTCTACCGACGGGCTACTGAATCAAACGCTGTGCCAGCCGGGAAGGAGGACAGGCGGCTGGTGGGAGGGACTAAATGCCTGCAAAAGGCCGGGATAGGGTAATGGCGCGTCCAGGGCGGGCAAAGAGATGGCGGGAATCCTTACACAATGCACGCACATCAATACATGAGGTTCTGGGGCGAGGGGCGAGGGGCGAGGGGCGAGGGGCGATGGGCGATGGGCGATGGACGAGGGCGAGGGGCGAAAGGGTTGGGGCTTGGGAGTTGGGAGTTGTCGGCGGTAGGATCAAGGCCATGCCCCGCACCGTGTTTTGCCAGAAGCTGCAGCGTGAAGCCCCGGGCCTCGAGAATCTCCCCTGGCCGGGGGAGCTCGGGCAACGCATCTACGACAACATTTCCGCTGAAGCCTGGAAGATGTGGGAAGAGCGGATGAAGATGATTCTCAACGAGTACCGGCTGATGCCCTGGCAGAAGGAGGCTCAGCAACTCGTCGCCAAGCACATGGAAGAATTTTTCTTCGGCGAAGGGGCGGCGCTTCCGCCGGGCTACGTCCCGGAACAGGGCAAGAACTAGCGCACGACGGCGATCTCTTTCGCCACGTCGAACACGAGCAGCCGGTGCGCCGCGCGCACCGCGGCGTCGGCGTCGCGGGCGGTTGCGCCTCTCGCGAAGATGAAGCCCAGATAGCTGCCCGCTTCGGGCAGCGGCTCGAGCAGCTGGCCGATCTTGGCCGTGATGCGGATTTCGGTAACGCCTGGGACCTCGCGCGCCTCTGCATCTCCGGAGATCGCGCGGAGGACGCCGCGACGCGGAATCGGGATCATCATCACCGCGGCACCGTGCGCCTCACGCGTCACGGCGCTGACGTCCTCGCCGAGTGCGTGCCGAATCAGTACAGATTCCAGTGATTCGGGCGCGCGCGCCTCGGCGTTCGGGTCGGCAAACGTCAGCACGCGCGAGCAGAGGCCGCCGATCGGGCGCGCGGCCACCTCGAGCACGTAGATGTCGCCAGCGGGGGTCACGCGGCACTCGGCATGGATCGGCCCATGGCGCAGGCCGAGCGCCAGCGCGGCCCGTTGCACTGAATCGACGATGCGTGCTTGCGCGTCCGCCGGAAGGGTTGACGGCGTGGCGTAGATCGTTTCCTCGAAGAACGGGCCAGTAAGCGGATCCGGCTTGTCGAAGAACGCGAGCAGTTGCAGCCTGCCGGCCGTCATCACCCCCTCGATCGCGAATTCGGCGCCCTCGATGTACTCCTCGACGAGGATCTCGTCGTCGAGGCCGGAGCGCGCGGCGCGGATCTGGGGGCGCGCGAGCAGGGCCTGAATGCGCGCGAACGCTTCGTCGAACTCGCGCGCATCATTGGCGCGAATGACGCCGCGGCTGCCCGAGAGGCCGGCCGGCTTCAACACGTAGGGCGGACGCAGGTTGAAGGACGCAAGACCAAGGACGGCGGAGGGACGGCGTGAGCGTGCCGGGGGAGCGATCGCGGCAAAGCCCGGCACCGGCAGGCCGGCGAGCGCCAGGGCCGCGCGCGCACGCCGCTTGTCGGTGCTGGCGTCGGCGCCGGCGACGGAATGCCAGGGGATGCCGAGCGCTTCGGCGGCCCGTGCCGCGAGCGGAACCGGGCGATCGCCGACCGCGATGATCCCTGACAGAGGGGCGCCGCTGAGGCGCGCGACGATCGCCGCGACCGAGGCGCCGAGTTCGTGAAAGCGCACCGCGACGGCGCGGTCCTGCCACGGGTCGTCCAGCCGATGACAGCGGTCCGTCGCGAAGACCAGCTCGGTCCCCAGCTGTTCGGCCGCGTCATTGAACGCGCGCAGCTGGTAGCCGGTGGTGTGCGAGAGGAGGAGAATGCGCATTGCAGATTGAAGATTGGAGAGTGCAGATTTACGGAATGTCGATTGTCGATTGCAATGTCGATTGTCGATTGTCAATCGCGAAGTCCGTGAATCTGCACTCTCGATTCGGCATTCCTAAATCAGAGCCACCTGCTCCGACGTCGGCTCCGCTCAACAGTACCAGGGCTCGTTCAGGTACGGCACTGTCGCGCGCGACGGCAGGGGCTCGAGCGTGGGGGGGAGGCGGCCGGCGGCCTCGTGGGCCAGCGTCCAGACGCGCGTGAACATCTCGGCGCGCGGCGCGTTCACCTGTGCGCCGACGAGCCGCTCGATTTCCTGCTGCAGCGCGTCGACGCGCGGATCGCGATGACGCCAGACGTGCGTCAGCGAGCGACTGTCGAACCGGTCGATCACGTCGCGCACGCCGGCCAGCTCCAACATCAGCGATCCCTGCGGCACGAGCAGCCGGATGGCATACTGAATCGGCGCGACCGCGACAACGAGATCCAGCCGCGCGATTTCACGCAACATCCAGATGTAGCCGTCGATCGTCGTCCATGGCGTGAACGCGACGAAGGTCGGCGACAGCGGCAGTCCGAGGTCCTGGCACCGCGCCACGACCTGCTCAAAGTCGGCGAACGTGTGTCCCTTGCGCAACTGCTCGAGCACCTCGTCGTCGAACGATTCGACGGCGGTGGTCACGAAGGCGCAGCCGGATGCTTTCAGAATCGGCAGCACATCGTCGTGGCGGCGCAGGTGCTCGACCTTGATGGTGACGTCGTAGGACAGGCCAGGACACTCGCGCGCGAGGGCGGTCACGATGGCGACGGCATGGGTCGGGCCGTTGAGGAAATCGGGATCGCCGAACGTAATGTGGCCGGCGCCGGCGGCGACCTGCGCGCGGATGTCGGCGAGGACGACATCGGCGGGGACGGCGCGGAAGCGGCCGCCGTAAACGGGGACGATCGGGCAATGCCGGCACAAGTGTTTGCAGCCGCGGCTGGCTTCCGTGTAGCCCGCCGTGCGGCGCGCGTCACCGAGCTGCAGGGAGGCGTAGCGCGTCAGCGGCGGCAGGCCCGAGCGATCCGGGGCGATGAACTGCACGCGGGGAAGGGGATCGCCTCCTGACGGACCGCCTGCGGCGCCCGCCTTCAGCCGCGAGGCGAGCTCGAGCAGATCGGGCTCGAACTCCGGTCCGAGGATGGTCTGGGCGCCGCGCTCACGCAGCAGCGCGGCGTTGAGCGGCGCGTACAGCCCGTAGACGGCGAGGTGCGCCGCGGGATTCAGTGCGCGCACACGATCGAGCACTGGCAACGCCATTCGAGTCGCGGTGTGCATCGGCAGGAAAAAGGCGACGAGATCCGCGGCCCGCACGGCGTCTTCCTGAAGCCGAGTCCGTGTGAGATCGGCACAATCGACCTCGTGGCCGGCCCGGCGCAGGAACGCCGCCGGGGACGCCAGGCCAAACGGCTGCCGGCCAAGGTCATACGTATTGATGAGAAGTACGTTCATCGGGGTCGAACTTGCCGCAATTCGATCAATGGCTGCACTCCGCAGCTACCGCGCCCAGGGAACGTCGGGGGCGCGGTAGAAATTAATTCCCAAGGCCGTCCATCGCGGCGCCTGCGCGCCGAGACGGAGACGGAACGATTCCCAGGCCCGTGCCACCTGTGGCGACCAGGCGACCTCGGCGATCGCGGCGAGGCGCGGCATCGCCAGGAACTCGACGTCGCGCATGCTGGCGACCGTCTCGGACCAGATCGGCGCCTCGACGCCGAGCACAGAGGCCGCGCCGGGCACCTGCACCGCCGGGTCCCAGTCGTAAGCCTTGCGCACCGGGATCAGGCCGGCCCAATCGAGGCCGAGTGCCGTGTCGGCGTCGTATTTCATGTCGAGATAGGCGCGGTCACCGGGCGACAGGATCAGGTGCGGCGCGCGCGCCAGCTCCGCCTTCGCCGCCGCCGGACGCCAATGCTGCACGATCGACGTCGCCAGCAGCGACGTCGCGGCGACCTCGTCCCATCCAATCATACGCTTGCCGTGTTTCTCGACGATGCGCTGAACGCGCTCGACGAAGGCGCGGTACTGGTCGGGCGCCAGCGTCCGCACCTCGTCGCCGCCGGCGTGGAAGTAAGGCCCAGGCGTGATCGCCGCGATCTCGCCGATCACGTCGTCGAGAAACGCGTAGGTGAAGTCGAGATTCACGCACAGGGCACTGAAGCCCACCGCGGTGCCCGTGAAGCGCGGCGGCGACTGCCCATTGCAATTGAGCTCGTCGATCGACGACAGCGCCGCGTTGGTGTGCCCGGGCATGTCGATCTCGGGAACGATGGTCACGAAGCGGTCGGCGGCGTAGGCGACGAGGTCGGCGTACTGCGCCTGGGTGTAGAAGCCGCCGGGCGTGCCGCCGACTTCCGACTGCCCGCCCCTGGCGGTCAGGTCCGGCCACTTGCGAATCTCGATGCGCCATCCCTGATCGTCGGCAAGGTGCAGGTGCAACCGGTTCATCTTGTGCAGGGCGAGCAGATCGATGAACTGCTTTACCTCGCCGACATCGAAGAAGTGGCGCGCCACGTCGAGCATGGCGCCGCGCCATTCGTAGCGCGGCGTGTCGCGGATGTGCAGTGGCGGCAGCGTCGCCGGCCGCGGCTGGCGATACATGACCGCTTCGTACTCCGACCAGTAGGGCAGCAATTGACGCAACGTCTGCGCGCCGTAGAAGAGTCCGGCCGGCGCGACGGCGCGGAGCGTGACCCGTGTCGCCTCGATACTGAGATCGTAGCCTTCGGATCCTGTCGCCACTCCCGGATCGAGCACGAGCTCAAGGGTCGTCACCTTCGCCGGGTCGGTGCCGCCCGAAGGCGTGCCTCCGATCGTCAGGCCGGTGCCGCGTCGGATCCACTCGACGATCTGCCGCGCCGTTCGCTGCACCGACGCATCGGAGGGCGCGACGAGGATCGTCGCGGCGCTGATCGTGAAACCGTCGCCGGAGCGCGCCTCCACGATGGCCGGCAGCGGCACGAGTGCGAGCGCGGGTGCAGATGCAGCAACTGGCGTTGGCGCGGGCGCAGGCGGCGGCGCGGGCGACGGCGCGGGTGCCTGCGCGGGGGGCGGCGCGGCCGGCACGGGTGCTGGCTTTGGGTTGTGCGAACAGGCCGTCACGAGGCATGACAGCGCGACGGCGGCGCGCGTGGTCTTTCGCATGCAACTGATAGGTTACACTCCCCTGCGATGACGAACGACGTCGACGCTGGATTCTTCGGCCACCCGCGCGGCCTCTCCACGCTGTTCTTCACCGAGATGTGGGAGCGATTCAGCTACTACGGGATGCGGGCTTTCCTCATCCTCTATATGGTGGCACCGGCGGCGAGCGGTGGACTCGGATTCAGTGACGCCAGCGCCGCGTCGATCTACGGAACCTACACCGGCAGTGCGTGGGCCGCGTCGATCCTCGGGGGCCTGATCGCGGATCGCCTGCTCGGTCAATATCGTACGGTGCTCCTGGGTGGTGTCGTCATTGCCCTCGGTCACTTCACGCTCGCGTTCCACGCGCTGCCGTTCTTCTACACAGGACTGGCGTTCATCGCTTTCGGCACCGGCTGTCTCAAGCCCAACGTCAGCACGCTCGTCGGTTCGCTCTATGCGAAGGGGGACGTGCGGCGCGATGCCGGCTTTTCGGTCTTCTACATGGGCATCAACCTCGGCGCGCTGTTCGGGCCGCTCGTCGCGGGCTACCTCGCGCAGCGGGTCGGCTGGCACATCGGCTTCGCGTGCGCCGGCGTGGGGATGACCGCCGGACTGATTCAGTACGTGCTCGGGCGGGAGCGTTTGAAAGCCGGAATCGCGCGATTGGGACAGAGGCTTGCGTCGCCAACGGCCGTTACGCCTGGCGCGCAGCGCACCGCCGACGCGCGAGGCGGGCTCAGCAGCGACGAATGGAAGCGGATCGGCGCCATCGTCATCTTCTTCATGGCGGCGTCGCTATTCTGGGGCGGCTACGAGCAGGCGGGATCGACGCTCAACCTGTTCGCCGATCGCTACACGCGGCTGTCGTTTCTCGGTGTCTCGTTCCCCTCGTCGTGGTTCCAGTCGGTACAGCCGATTTTCGTCATCGTGCTGTCGCCGTTGTTCGGCTGGTTGTGGCTGCGGCTCGGCTCGCGCGAGCCCTCGGTGCCGGCGAAATTCGCGATCGGGCTGCTGTTCATGAGCCTCTCGTTCATGGTGCTGATCCCCGCCGGCGCGATGGCCAGCGGCGCGAACGTCCGCGTCAGCGCGATGTGGCTCGTCGTCGCCTACTTCGTCTCGGAAATCGGTGAGCTGTGCGTCAGCCCGATCGGTCTGAGCGCGGTGACCAAGCTGGCGCCGCTGCGCATCGTCGGCCTGATGATGGGCGTCTGGTTCCTGTCGAATGCGTTCGGCAACAAGCTGGCCGGATATGCCGCGGGCTTCTTCAGTTCGATGCCTCTGAACCAGCTCTTCACCATCACCACGGCAGTCTTGCTCGGCGCCGCGGTCGTGATGTTCGTTATCATCAAGCCAGCGAAGCGGCTCATGGTGGACGTCCGCTAAGACATGGTCCTAGAAAAGTACAAGCAAAAGCGCAACTTCACCTCGACGCCCGAGCCGTCGGGGGACGTGCAGCTGTCGTCAGAGCGGGCGAAGAAGAAGCCGCAGGAAGGCCTGTTCTTCTGCGTGCAGAAGCACCTGGCCAGCCACCTGCACTACGACTTCCGCCTCGAATACCAGGGGGTGCTCCTCTCGTGGGCGGTACCCAAGGGCCCGTCGCTCGATCCGAGGACCAAGCGGCTGGCGATGCACGTCGAGGATCATCCGATCGAGTACGGCACCTTCGAGGGAGTGATCCCGGAGGGCTATGGCGCCGGGATCGTCATGCTGTGGGACCAGGGCACGTGGCGGCCGGAGAGCGACGATGTCGACGCGGCGTTGAAGAAGGGGGATCTCAAGTTCACTCTCGACGGCTACAAGCTGAAGGGATCCTGGGTGCTGGTCAGAACGAGTGGGCGCTATCCCGGCGGCAGCCCCGGATCAAGCGATGCCCGCTCGTGGCTGCTGATCAAGCACAAGGACGACTGGGCCGGCGACGTCGACATCGCGACGTTCGCGCCGCTCAGCGTCAAGAGCGAGGGGGACTTCGCCGAGATCCTCGCCGGCGGCAACCCCGCGATCTGGACCTCGAACCGGCCGGCGCAGGGCGGCGAAACCGGCGCGATGTTCGAGAAAATCATCGCGCGCGCGCTAGAGATGAAAGGCACGACGGCCACGAAGGGGACCAAGGACACGAAGGCAAGCAGAAAGCCCGCGGCAAGAAGGCCTGCGGCAAGAAAGCCTGCGACAAAGAAGCCCGCGGCAACGAAAACCGCGGCGAAGAAGGCCCGATGAACACGTCAGACTTCATTCTGTTCAGCGGCGCCGCTCCCGGCGCCGAGGCGGCGTTCGGCGAATGCGCGGAGCGCCACGGCATCGAAGAAGTGAACTTCACTTTCGACGGCCACACGGAAGCGCGGCGCCGCGGCATCCGCGTGCTCAATCACGAGGAGCTGCAGGCTGGCGACGTCAGCCTCGAATACGTCTCGAAGCTGATGAACCGCCGCTACACGGACAGCCCGACGCTGCGCAAAGTCCTGCAGACGATCTGGTATCAGGTCAACCACGGCCAGGAAATCTACGTGGTCGGCGTCGTTCTTCCCGACGGCACCGTGCGCGGCGGTACCGGCTGGGGCGCCGAGTTCGCGAAGTTGTGCAACAAGCCGCTCTACGTCTTCGACGAAGAGAAGAACGGCTGGTTTTCCTGGACGGGATCGGCGTGGAAGGCGCAGGGTGTGCCGGCTATCACCCACCCGCACTTCACCGGCACGGGCACACGGAAGATCCACGAGGCCGGCAAGACGGCGATCGAGGCGTTGTTCGCAAATAGCTTCAAGTAGAGCCCGGCGAACCTCTGCCGGCTACTGACGACGGCCCACGGCGGCGGTCTGGAGCTCGACCTCGAGGTCACGGCGCCGGCGTTGGCGCTCGTCGCGCGTCGATGGCCGTGCCCTGATCCGGTCCTGCGGTTCGGGCCCGCATCCACCCCTGGAAGCGAATGCGGTTGCCGTGCGTCGGCCCATCCGACGCCCTGGTATCCGAGTCCGATAGCCGTGAACGCCTCACGGGCCGGTGTCAGCTCGGATCGATCGCTCTGACCGTCGTGATTGCGATCGACCCACAGCAGGGTCTGGGATGTCAGATGGCACTCGTTGGAAGGTGAGCGGGAACGCTGAGGGTGGGGTGGGTTCGATGATCGCGTGGTTCGGCTCGCGGATGGGCGTGGCGAGGACGGTTACCATCAGCATTGCGAGGAGCGCTTTTCTCATGCGTCACGCAACCGGGACGCCGTTCTCCGCGCTCGGCCTTAGGCGTCCATCCGGCCGGCTGGCGCCGGCACTGGTCGCAGCGTTCCTTTTCGGTGTGTTGTTCAAAGTGGTCATGAAGGCGATCGTAATGCCGGTCTTCGGCGCGCCGGCCGCGAACCAGACGTCACTACCTCGCCGCGCGGAAGGAACTGTGAGACGGTGATGGCGGCCCATGCCGGATTCGATCTCGCCGCCATCGCGATGATTTATGGGCGGTGGGAGGAACCCATCGCTCATTGGGTGTTTCGGTAGGTGTGGGTCCGCCCTACACGACGACCTCGAGGCCGGCGATATCGCGGAAGTCGCGCGGGTTCAGCGTCCATAAGGCAGCGCCGTTGGCGATGGCGCAAGCGGCGATAGCGATGTCGACCTCGCGCTGGCGGGGCCGCTTCAAGCCGCGGTAGATTTCGGCGGCGATCTGCGCTTCGCGCGTGCCGAAGGCGAACGCCGCCCTGGCAGGCAGCAGCGCTTCCTGATCCGCCAGTTGCTGCGAACGCCGCGGCCCTCGCCACCACTCATAGAGGACGATCGACGAGACGCCGGGCCGCTCGCCGGCAGCGACGAAATGCCGCAGGCGCTCGAAGGCGGCCGCGGATTCACCGAACGCCGCGACGAGCGCGGATGTATCCAGGTGGATCATTCGGCGCGATGCCGCCGCCCGCCGCGGCGCCGCGCCCGGCGAACCTCCGCGATCTCGCGCGCGACGTCGGCGGCCGTGCGTTGAGGCGGCCGTCGTGACATCTCGTCCAACACGGCCAGCATGCGACGGCGCTCGGCGTCGGTCAGGCGGCCTGCCCGAGCGCCATACTCCGCCACGGCTTCGCGCACGACCATGCTTTGCGGCTTGCCGAGACGCTCCGCTATGGTGCGGAGCGTTCGCACCGTCTCGTCATCGACGGTGAACGTCACCTTTACCATATCAATGCCATATTACCATATCCATCGACGGTGATCGGGCGACCCGCCTCCGATGCGTCGCTCGGGACAATGGCGTTGGAGACGCGGTCCGCCGGCCTCGCGAAAGTGCCATTGCTCGAGCTGCGCCTCGAAGATGTCGGCAGCATACGTCGATGAGATCCTCGAGATCGTGTTCGGACGGCGCCGCGGCGAGATAGACCGTCGGCGTCAGACGCGCTTCGTCGAGATCGAAGATCGGATCGTCGTCTCCCGTGGCGACCGAGTCCGCCCATTCCTGGTACCGTCGCTTGGGCCGGACGATCAACGCGACGCGATTCAGCGGCTCCATCGGCCGGATCCTACACCCAGCCTACACGCGCTCAGCCGTTCGCGACGGCTTCCAACTCAACCCAACGCGCGAGCGCGGCATCAAGCTCGGCATGAACGGCGTCAATCCGCGCCAGCACGTCGTGAATGTGGTCCGCCGGCGACTTGTAGAATTCGGCCGACGCCGCTTCATCCTTCAGACCCGCCTGCTCCGCTTCGAGCGCCGCGATCCGCGCAGGCAGGGCCTCCAGCTCGCGCTGCTCCTTGAACGAGAGCCGGCGCGGGCGTTCTCGCGGTGTCCTCGCTGTCCCCGCAGCCTCCTGAGCCCGCTGCGCAGCCGGCGCACCCGCCCCACTCCGCGCGCCCCGCTGTCGCAGATAGTCCTCGTACCCGCCGACGTACTCCGTGACCCGTCCGTCACCCTCGAACGCCAGCGTGCTGGTGGCGACGCGGTCGAGGAAGACGCGATCGTGCGACACGAGAAGGACCGTGCCGGAAAAGTCGCCGACCAGTTCCTCGAGGAGCTCGAGCGTCTCGATGTCGAGATCGTTGGTTGGCTCGTCGAGCACGAGCAGGTTGGCCGGCTTGGCGAACAGCCGCGCCAGGAGCAGGCGGTTGCGCTCCCCGCCCGACAGCGATTTCACCGGCGACTGGGCCCGTTCCTTAGGAAAAAGAAAGTCGCCGAGATAGCCAAGAACATGCTTCGGCTGGCCGTGAACGACGACCGTCGTGTTGCCGTCATTGACGGTGTCCGCCACGGTGGCGTCGGGATCGAGCTGCTCGCGCTGCTGATCGTAGTAGGCGGCCTGCAGCCTCGTGCCGCGCCGGATCTCCCCCGCGTCCGGCTCCAGCTCGCCCACCAGCAGCTTGAGGAGCGTCGATTTACCGGACCCGTTCGGGCCGATCAGGCCGACGCGATCGCCGCGGAAGATCCGCTGCGAATAACCGTCGATGACGGTGCGGTCGCCGAATCGCTTGACGACGCCGCGCGCCTCGAACACCAGCTTGCCGGAGCTCTCGGACGCGTCGATCGACATGCGCACCGCGCCGGCGTGATCGCGGCGGGCGGCGCGCGCGGCGCGCAGCTTCATCAGGTCCTTGACGCGCCCTTCGTTCCGGGTGCGGCGGGCCTTGACGCCCTGGCGCAGCCACACTTCCTCCTGCGCCAGTTTCTTGTCGAGACGATCGAGATCGCGCGCCTCGTTGTCGAGCGCAGCCGCCTTCTTGGCCAGATAGGACGGATAGGACCCGGGCCACGAGGTCAGCCGTCCGCGATCCAGCTCGACGATCCGGGTCGCCAACCTCGCCAGAAACGCCCGATCGTGCGTCACGAAGAGCACCGCGCCGGCAAACGCCGCGATGAACTCCTCGAGCCAGGCGATCGCCTCGATGTCGAGATGGTTCGTCGGCTCGTCGAGCAGTAGCACGTCGGGCTCGGCGACGAGCGCCTTGGCCAGCAACGTGCGCCGCCGCCAGCCGCCCGACAGCTCGCGCACGGGCCGATCCGCGGGCAGGGACAGGCGCGACACGACTAGATTCACCTTCTGTTCGTGGCGCCAGCCGTCCTCGCTCTCGAGATCGACGAGCGGGCCGAGCCCGCGAGCAATCTCGTCGCGGACGGTCCGGTTTTCCGCGTCGTTCCCGACCTCCTGGTCCAGGCGGGCGACGCGCAGTCCCGGCTCGCGCCAGACGGTTCCGCCGTCGAGTGGGATTTCCCCGGCGATCGCCTTCAGCAGGCTCGACTTCCCGGCCCCGTTGCGGCCGATCAGCGCGATCCGTTCACCTGGTTCGACGCGGAGGTCGCTGTTCTCGAACAGCGGCAGATGACCGAAGGCGAGCGAGCCGTTCTGCAGATGGAGGATGGGCACCTTGGGAGCCGGGGGCGAGTTCAGAGTAATCGTCGAGCGAGGACGGCCCATGCTGCCTGGGCCAGGCGGCGCCGATCGTGCCGTGCGATCTCGTTGCACCAGAATTCGCCGGTGACGATCTCGCAGCCCGGGGGCACGTCGCCGACCTCGAGGGGCGCCTTGTCTTCCTGGGCGTAGCGTTCGAGCGTCACTGCCGACGGCCGGGCGGTGTTGGCAATGACGACGTCGACCGGGCGGCCGATGGTGTCGCCGAGAATCCGGGCGGCGTCACCGGCCGTGAATCCGGCCATGCCGCGCCCCTCGGTGAGCAGGTTGGTGACGAGGACGATGGGACCACGAACAGCGCGCACCGCGTCGGCCGCTCCCTTGACGAGAAAAATCGGCATCAAGCTGGTATAAAAACTGCCGGGCCCAACGACTGCCGCGTCGAAGTGACGGATTGCGTCCGCCGCTGCGGGGAGGATGCTGACCTCCGGCTCGAGCCACAGGCGGGTCACGCCTTGGCCGCTCTGGTGACCGGCGTCCACCTCGACCTCGCCGCGCGTGCGCTGGCCGTCGTGATACTCGGCGCACACGCTCGATTGCTCGATGCTGACCGGCCAGACGCGTCCGGCGCAGCCGAGCAGCGCGCGCAGCCCGTCGACGGCGGCGAGAAAGTCGCCACTGTACTGCTGCATCATCGACAGCAGCAGGTTGCCGCCGGTGTGACCGCCGAGCCGCGCGTGCTCGAGCGCCGGCAGGCGAGCGAGCAGCACACGCCGCGCCTCGCGCTCGTTGCGCGCCAGGGCCAGCGCGCACTTCAATACGTCGCCCGGCGGCAGGACACCGAGCTCGTCGCGGAGGACGCCCGAACTGCCGCCGCTGTCGAACATCGTCACGACCGCGTGGACGAGGAGCCACGGATTGGTCTTGAGGCCGCCGAGCAGGCTCGGCAGGCCTGTGCCGCCGCCGAAGCACCCGATGTTGAAGATTCGCAGCTCCATTCGAACGGATGATTCTATCTTGCCTATAATCGCCGGATGCCGACTTTCACGCCGTCGCAGCGCCGCAACCTCGAGTCGCTGGCGACGGATCTGGGCGAGGTATTCGGCCCGCGCCTGCGCGCGCTCGTGGCCTACCCCGGCTCGCACGGCGACGGCGCCGTGCATTCCTGCGCGATCATCGACGGCCTGTCGTTCCAGGACCTCAGCAAGTGCCTGCCGTTCACCGGGCGCTGGCATCAGCGCCGCGTCGCCGTGCCGCTGATGCTGACGGACGAGGAGCTGCAGCGCACGCTCGACATCTTTCCACTGGAATATGCCGCCATCGCCGCCGATCACGTGGTCGTGCGCGGCAACGATCCGTTTGCCGGGTTGGCCATTGCTCCCGAAGACCTGCGGCGCGCCACCGAGGCGCAGGCCAAGAGTCACCTCATCCACCTGCGCGAGGCGTATCTCGAGTCGCACGGGGAGACGACGCGGATCGCGCAACTGATTGCCGCGTCCGCGGCGCCGCTGCGCGCGCTCCTGCGCAACATCGCCCGGCTGCACGACGCCACGGCGCTCGCTCTCAGTGATGAGGCCCTGGCGAAGATGGCCGAAGCGCGAATCGGCATGCCGGCGGCCGTGGTCCGCGACGTGCTATCGGCGTCGGCCAGCGGGACGTCGGCCATCACCGATCCGAGCCATCTCCTCTCGCGCTACATCAGCGCCAGCGAGCAGCTCTGGGAGCACGTCGACCGTCTCTGATGATGTCGCGGCCGGCGTTTCCAGTCGCCGGCTAGCGGCCGCGCAGGAGCGCGGGCCAGTTGACGACGACGCTGATCGGGGGGGCCGCCGGATCGGCGACGAACACGTTCACCACAATCCGCTGCGCGTCCGGCGATAGCGTGTAATCGAGCTTGCCGCCGATGTCGGCGACGAGCATGCGGAAGAGCTGCGCCGGGGTCCCGTGCTGCCAGTCGCCGGCATTCACGTCCATCGACATGAGCGCGCCGTCCGGCGTCAAGTAGAACAGTTCCCCGCTGTCGCCGCGCCAGTGGGGCTCGCCGCCCCCCTGCGTCGAGATCTGCCAGCGCGGGCCGCGTGACAGCAACGGTTCGACGAACACTTCGGGCCGCCCCGCCACTTCTTCTGTGTAGGCGATCCACCGCGAGTCGGGGGAGATTTCCGACTGCCACATATCGGGCCGTGCATCGCCACGAACGAGCCAGGGTTTGCGCTTCGGATCGAGCGGAATGACCCACAGCCCACTGCGGCGGAGCGTCGCGGTCAGGTACTTCCCGTCACGCGACCAGTCCTCGAGCAGCGTGTCACCGCCAAGCGAGGCCAGGCGTTGTTCCGGCGCCGTTCGGTCGACCGCCTGGCTGACGATCGTGAACTGGCCGTCGATGCGCTTGGAGAACGCGATGCGATCGCCGGCGGGCGACCACGCTGGATTGACATTGTGGTCCGTCCCGGTCGCCAATCGGGTTTGGCTGCCGCGGATGAGGTCGTAGATCCAGATGTCCGTCTGCGTCTCGTTGGGATCCCCCTTCTCGGCGACGACGCGGCGTCCGTCGGGAGAAAAGCGCGGCTGGCGATAGGTCTGGGCCGGCGGCGCGACAACGCGCAGCTCACGGCCGTGGCGATCGAACAACACCAGCCGCGTCGTCGCAAGTCCCGCGTCGGCCGCGTAGGCCAGGATGCCGCTCGGCGTGGCGTCGAACGCCGCGTCGGTGTGCGGGTGAAACTTGACGTGCGGCGCCAGCGCGACCGGCTGCCCGCTGATGACGCCGCGGACCGCATCGAACGGCTGCGCCTGCAGGGTGCCTTCACGCACGAACAGAATGTGACCGGCGCTATAGGCGGTGCGCGAGTACGCTTCCGCCAGGCGTCTCTCCTCGCTCCCGTCGATCGCGGCGAAGTAGAGGCCGGCGCGCTCGGGCTTGTTGCTGCGCAGGACATAGAGGAAATGCTTCCCGTCGGGCAGCAACTCCGGCCAGGCATGCTGCCGATCGGCTTGCGCCGGATCGACCGTGGTCACCTGTGCGCGCGCGCTGCCGTCGGGCGCGATGCGGAAGATTCCCGCATCGGTGGCGAAGAGGATCCAGTTGCCGCTCCAGTCACCACCGTGCGGCGCCGGCGCATCCGCTATGGTCTGCGTGTCGCCACTGTCGATTCGAATCTTCTTCAGCTTGCCGTCGGCGAAGAAGGCCAGCGTCCTGCCGTCGGGCGACCAAAACGGTGTCTCGGTCGCCGTCGTCCCCGTGAGCACGTGCCCTTCGGACGCGTCCAGCGGGCGGACCCAGAAGCGATCGCGTCCTTCGGCGAAGATGCCGAACGCCAGGGTTCCCTGAAGCGAGAGCCGCGGCCAACCGTTCGACATGTAGGGCGGACCGACGGTGAAGCGCACCAGCGGCGGCACATCGGCGCTGGCGTGGGGTAAGAACAAGACCGACGCGGCGAGCAGGACGGCCGCGGCGACAGCGATCGGCCACAGCACCAGACGGCGCGGCGGAGTGGCGGCGCGGTCCTGCAGGCCGGAGGCGGCGACCAGCGCCGCCTCGACATCACCCGCGGTCTGCAACCGGCGCGCCGGATCCGCCGCGGTCATCCGTTCGATCACCTGGACGATGGCGTCGGGCAAGTCCGGGCGCAGATCGCGGAGCCGCTTGCGCGTCCCGCTGGTGTGCGCCCCCTTCAATTCCTCGAGACTGCCGCCCGTGACTGGCAACGCACCGCTCAGGAGATAGAACAGGAGCACGCCCAGACTGTAAACATCGCTGGCGGGCGTCGCGGTGCCGCCGACAAATAGCTCCGGCGCCATGAACAGGGGCGTGCCACTGAAGCGATCGGCCTCGCCGCCGCGCGTCTTCGCGTGCGCGCCGCTGAAGTCCATGAGGACGATGCGGCCGCCAACCTCACGCATGACGTTGGCGGCCTTGATGTCGCGGTGTAGCAGGCCGGCGCCGTGCAGCGCCGACAGCGCGAGCGAGAGATCGAGCGCCACCGCGGTGGCTTCGCGCGCGCTCATCGGGCCGCTGGCCCGCACCATCGCGTCCAGCGTCTGTCCTTTCAGGTATTCCATCCACAGCCCGGTCTGCCCGGCATCGTGGTCGGCGCCGTGGACGGTGACAATGTTCCGGTGGCGGACGCGGGCGAGATGGCGCGCCTCGTCGAGGGGCGACGTCCCGTCGCCGCCGCTGCGCGCGAGCAGCTTCACCGCGACGTCGCGCTCGAGCTGCGGATCCCAACCGCGGTAGACGGCACCGAACGCGCCTTCGCCGATCTTCTCAAACAGCAGCAGGTGGCGCCAGCGCCCGCTCGGCTGTTCGCCGTGCGCCGCGGCGAGATCCGCTACGCGCCGCATCTGCTCGACGAGTTGCCGCCGCCCGGCGTCGGGTGCACTACGCAACGCGGCATCCCAGTCGATCGCCTTGCCGTCGGAGACCGCGGCTCCGAGGTCGAGCAGCCAGGGGTCGTCGGCGTCGGGGTGCATAGCGTCTATATAATGCCCTGATGTCGCATTCCGGCGGCACGCGCTGGCGGCTGGCCGCCTTCGCGCTCGCCCATCTGTTCCTGGCGTTGGTCGCCGCCTTGCCAGCGGCGGCGCAGCCGGCCCCGCCGCCGCTCACCGACACCGTCAACGACTTCGCACACATCGTCGACGCGTCGAGCCGGGGCGAGCTCGACCGGCGTATCCGCGCGCTGCGCCAGGCGAGCGGCGACACCATCATCGTCGCCACGGTGCCGACGTTCAAGCCGTACGGCAGCATCGACGAATACGCGGTCAAGATGTTCGAGAACGGCGGCCGCGGCGTCGGCGACAAGGACAAGCACAACGGGTTGCTGATCGTCGTCGCGGTCCAGGATCGCGCGCTGCGCCTCGAGGTCGGCTACGGCCTCGAAGACATCGTCCCGGATGGCTTCGCCGGTGAAGTCCGCGACATCATCCGGCCGTATTTCCGCCAGGGACAGTACGGTCCGGGGCTGCTGGCCGGCACGACCACGCTGATTCAGCGCATCGCCGACAAGCGCGGCGTGAGCGTGCCGGACGTGCCCGCCGCGGAGCGACCGCAGCCGTCGGGCGGGTCGCGGCGCAGCGGCTTCCCGTTCGGGGTGCTGTTCTGGATCGTGCTGGCGATCATCGTCGTGATCAATAACAATCGCCCGGGCCGGCGCCGCTACTGGGGCGGGCCGTGGAGCGGCTGGACGGGCGGGTTCGGCGGCGGCGGGTTCGGCGGTGGTGGCTTTGGCGGCGGCGGTTTCGGCGGTGGTGGTGGCGGAGGCGGCGGCGGCTTTGGCGGATTCGGCGGCGGCGGCTCTGGTGGTGGCGGCGCGTCGGGAAGCTGGTGAGGAAGAATCGGGTGATCGGGTGATCGGGTGATCAAGTAGTCTGCTGACGGAGAATCTGATGAGAAAAGCCTTGTTCGGCGCGCGACTCGCGGTTGTGGTGCTGATCGCGGCAACCCTGTCGGGTTGCTCCTACAACACGTTCACCACACAGGAAGAAGCGATCAAGGCGGCGTGGGCGGAAGTGCAGAATCAGCTGCAGCGCCGCAACGATCTGATTCCCAACCTGGTCGAGACGGTGAAAGGCTACGCCAGCCACGAGGAAGGCATCTTCAAGGCGATCGCCGACTCGCGCACGCAGCTGCTCCAGGCCAAGTCACCCGAGGAGACCATTGCCGCGGCCAACCAGCAGTCGAGCGCGCTCGGCCGCCTGCTCGCCGTGGTCGAGAACTACCCGAACCTGAAAGCCAACGAACAGTTCAACCGGCTGAGCGACGAGCTCTCCGGCACCGAGAACCGGCTGTCGGTCGCGCGCATGCGCTACAACGAGCGCATTCAGGAATACAACTCCGCGACGCGGCGCTTCCCCGGTAATGTCACCGCCAAGATGTTCGGGTTCAAGCAGTATCCCTACTTCGAGGCGCCGCCGGCGGCGACGGCCGTCCCGAAGGTCGACTTCAAGAAATAGGAGCGGTTCGATGAAGCGTGTGTTCGTTTCCGTCCTTGCGCTGGGCGTGTGCGCGGTCGGCGTGCGCGGCATGCTGGCGCAGGGCTTCCAGCAGCCGGCGCCGCCGGCGGCCGAGCCGGTGCACAAGTCGGCCGACCCCATCCTCAGGAACTTCACCTGGCGATCGATCGGGCCGGCAAACATGGGCGGCCGCATCGACGACATCGCGGTCGTCGAGAGCAATCCGTCGACCTATTACATCGGCTTCGCCACGGGCGGCGTGTGGAAGACGACGAACAACGGCACCACCTTCACACCGATCTTCGACGACCAGCGGTCACTTCGATCGGCGACATCGCCATCGCCCCCTCGGACCCCAACGTCGTCTACGTCGGTACCGGCGAGGCGAACAACCGGCAGAGCGCCTCGTTTGGCGCCGGCATGTACAAGTCGAGCGATGCCGGAAAAACCTGGAAGCAGATCGGATTGACCGAGACTCAGAGCATCGCGCGCGTCGTCGTGAACCCGAAGGACCCGAACATCGTCTACGTGGCCGCGATCGGGCACCTCTTCGGCCCGAACAAAGAGCGCGGCCTCTACAAGACGACCGACGGCGGCGCGACCTGGACGAACACCAAGTTCATCGATCCCGACACGGGCTTCACTGACGTGGTGATGGATCCGGCCAACCCCAACATTCTTTACGCAGCGTCGTACCAGCGCCGGCGGATGCCGTGGGGCTTCAACGGCGGCGGCGGCGCCAGCGGCATCTGGAAAACGGCCGATGCCGGCAAGACGTGGACGAAGCTGACCGGCAACGGCCTGCCGACCAATCCGATCATCGGCCGCATCGGCCTCGATGTCGCGCGCTCGAAGCCCGGGACGATCTATGCGTCGATCGAAGTCGGCCCGAGCGGCGGGACCGGCGCCGGTGTCAACGAAGACGGCACGCTCGTCGATCCGGCAACGGCCGGTCGCGGCGGTGGCGGCGGGGGTGGCGCTGGCGGCGGCGGTCGCGGCCAGCAGGCGCCGCCTGATCCCAACAAGTCCGGCATCTGGCGAACGGACGATTCGGGCAGGACCTGGAAGTTCCTCTCGAACTCGATGGATCGGCCGATGTACTACAGCCAGATCCGCGTCGATCCCACCAACAGCGAAATCGCTTACCAGGGAGGGGCGCCGTTCTTCAAGACGGTCGACGGCGGCAAGACGTGGCGGCAGGTGCAGGGGCTGGCGCACAGCGATCATCACGCCATCTGGATCGACCCGAAGAACGGCAATCACCTGATGGTCGGCAACGACGGCGGCCTCGACGTCACGTGGGATCAGACCGAGACGTGGGAGTTCGTCAACTCGATCGGCGGCGTCGGCCAGTTCTACAAGGTCAGCGCCGACATGCGCAAGCCGTACTACGTGTGCGGCGGCCTGCAGGACAACGGCAGCTGGTGCGGACCAAGCGCGGTGCGCAGCACCAACGGCATCCTCAACTCCGACTGGTTCCGCGTCGGCGGCGGCGACGGCTTTTACACCGGCAACGACCAGAGCGACTGGCACATCCTCTACTCCGAATCGCAGGACGGCGCGACCTCGCGGCTCGATCTCGGCCGCGGCACGACGACGAGCATCCGGCCGCGCGGTCCTGGCGGCCGCGGTGGTGTCCCGGCCGGCGCGGAAAGCGGCGATCCGGCCGTGGCGGCGCAGCCCGGTGTCGGCCCAGGCTCGGCCAACGGCAACATCCTCCCGCCAGCGCCGCCCAATACGTTCTTCCGCTTCTACTGGAACACGCCGTTCCTGCTGTCACCGCACAACCAGTCGACGATCTATCTGGGGGGCGAGCGGGTGTTCAAGTCGACGGACCGCGGCGCGACCTGGACGATGTCGCCCGACCTGACCCGAAACATCGGACGCAACGATCGTCCGATCATGGAAGTGGACGGCAAGGCGCCGATGGCGTCGAAGCACGACGGCGCGGCGGCGTATTCGAACGTCATCACGATCAGCGAATCGCCGGCCGTGCCCGGCATCGTGTGGGCGGGGACCAATGACGGCAACCTTCAGGTCAGCCGCGACGGCGGCCAGACCTGGAAGAACGTCGTCGACAACGTCAAGGGGGTGCCGAAGGAGACGCACGTATCGCGCGTCGCAGCGTCACCATTCGAGCCGGGCGGCGCCTACGTCACTTTCGACGGCCACCGCACCGACGACCACAAGCCCTACGTCTACGTGACCAAGGATTTCGGTGAGACGTGGACGTCGATCGCCGCGAACCTGCCGGCCGTCGGCAACGCCAACGTGATCACGCCCGACGATCGCAACCGCAACCTGCTCTTCCTCGGCACCGAGTACGCGCTCTACGTGTCGCGCGATGCGGGGCAGTCGTGGAAACCGTTCATGCAAGGGCTGCCAACGGTGCGCATCGACGACATCATCATCCACCCCCGCGATCGCGATCTGATCGCCGGCACGCACGGTCGCAGCATCTGGATCGTCGACGACATCTCGCCACTCGAGCAGATGACGGACGAGACGATGACTCAGGACACGACGCTGTTCGACGTCCGCTCGTCGACCGCCTTGATCAACGACATCCAGAAGCAGATCACCGTGGGCGGGCAGAAAAACTTCCGCGGCCAGAACCCCGAGACGGGGCCCGCGGTCAGTTACTGGCTCAAGTCGGATGCGCAGAGCGTCCGGGTCGAAGTGCTCGACGTGACCGGCCGCTCGGTGCGCGCCGTCGATGGACCGAAGACCGCCGGCCTGAACCGCGTGCGGCTGCAACCGCCGCCCGGCGGCGGGCGCGGCGGCGGCGGTGGCGCGGCACAGGCGGAGAACCCGGAAGCGGGAGCCGGCGCGCCGCCCGCGGCCGGTGCTCCGCCCGCGACGGCCGCACAGGCGCAGCAGGGCGCCGGGCGAGGCCGCGGCGCTCAAGGCGGTCAGGGCGCGGGCCAGTCGGCACAAGGTACCGCGCCCGGTGCCGCGCCTGGTGCCCCTGCCGGGGCGCAGGGCGGCGGTGGTGGTGGCGGCCGCGGACGGGGCGGCGCCGCGTCGCAACTCGCGCCGGGCACCTACCTCGTGAAGCTGACCGTCGACGGCAAAGTTGTCGGGCAGAAGACGGTGACGATCGAGGCGGACTCGCTGCAGTAGGCGGGGCGGGGACGCGAGGGTGCCAAGGGTGCAAACGGTACCAAGGGTGCCAAAGGTGTTAAGGGTGCGGTGCCAAGGGTGCCAGGTGTGCTAAAGGTGCGGTGGTAAGAGTGCGGACGGCGTCAAAGGTGTCACGGATGCGCTGGGCGATCGCGGCGCTATTGGCACCCTTCGCACTTCTAGCACCAGCACCCTTAGCACCGTTCGCACCGTTTGCGCCTTCTGCCCCGTCTCCCCCGTTAGCGCTGTTTCTTCTCGGCCACCGCATCGGGACCGAGGAAGATTCTCTCGGTGCCGATAGCCTCAGCTCTCACTTCGAGTATCTCGATCGCGGCACGAAGGTCGCGCTCGACTCGACGCTGACGTTCAAGCCGGACCTGACTCCCCTCTCCTTCGAATCGCACGGGAAGAGCTACCGCTACTTCAGCGTCGATGTCTCCGTGCCCCACGCATCGGGCGCGCCGGCAACGTTCCCGATCGAGGGCGTCGCGCCGATCGCTTTGCAAAGGCTCCTAGTGCGTTACTGGCTGGCGCATGGCCGGCCGCCGGCGATCACCGCCCAGCCGTCGGGCGACCGCGTGACAGTCCGGGAGGTGCGCGACCTCTCGCTGGGGAACGCTGGCACGGGCGGCGCCTTGCGTGAGTTCACCATCGATGGAGTGGCGTGGGGGCGCCAGCGGCTGTGGTTGCGCGGCGACGACCTCGCCGTCTCCGCCGCGGTAACCTCGGTCGGCGTCCTTGGCTTCGAGGCGATCGCGGCGCCGCTCGAAACCGTGGTTCGCGTCGACGTCCTCGCCACGGCCGCAGTCCACGCGAGGCTCCGCGAGGCCTCTGCCGAATCATCCGCCATCCCGCCGCTCCAGCGCGGCACGTTCGCGCTGACCAACGGACGCCTGATCGACGCGACCGGCGCGCCGGCGATCGAGCGCGCGAACGTAATCGTGCGCGACGGCCGCATCGAAGCTGCCGGTGCGGCAGACGTGACTCGCGTACCGGCCGGCGTAGCTGTCGTCGACGTCACCGGAAAGACGATCCTGCCCGGGCTGTGGGACATGCACGCGCATGTCGGCCTCGCGGAGTGGGGGCCGGTCTATCTCGCGTCCGGCGTGACAACGGCCCGTGACATGGGCGGCGAATTCGACGTCGTCACCGCGCTGCGCGACGCGTGGGGCGACGGCTCCGCACTCGGGCCGCGGCTGCTCCTCGCCGGCCTCGTCGACGGCCCCGGGCCTGCTTCATTCGGCCACGTCACCGCCGCGAATCCCGACGAAGGGCGCGCGGTGGTCCGCAAGTACAAGGACGCCGGTTTCCAGCAGATGAAGATTTACTCGCTGCTGGACAAGCCGACCGTGGCCGCCGTCATCGCCGCGGCGCATACCGCGGGCATGACCGTGACCGGCCATATCCCCAACGGCCTCACGCTGCACGACGTCGTCGAGATGGGGTTCGACAACGTGGCGCATCTGGTCGTCCGCGATACGCCTGGCACCGACGCCATGCGGGACACGATCGCGTTCCTGAAGTCGCACGGCACGGTCATCGATCCGACGATCTCGTGGAACGAACTCCTCGGCCGCAGCCCGCAGACGCCGATCGAATCGTTTCAGCCCGGCTTTGCCCACGTCACGCCGCCGCTGCAGCGGCTGATTGCGGGCGCCAACGGCGGACAGGTGACGCCGCAGCAGGCACACGACCGCCTGGCGCGGTCGCTCGCGATCATCAAGGCGCTGCACGACGGCGGAGTCCCGATTGTCGCCGGCACCGACAAAGGTGTACCGGGCGTCAGCGTCGCACGCGAGATCGAGCTGTACGTGGCCGCCGGCCTGTCGCCGATGGACGCCATTCGCGCTGCGACTGCGGTCCCGGCGCGCGTGATGGGGCTGGCCGCCGAGAGCGGCTCGATCGCGCCCGGCCTGCGCGCGGATCTGATCGTCGTCGACGGCAATCCGCTGGCGAACATCTCCGACATCCGCAACGTGCGCCTCGTCGCCGCCAACGGCCGCCTCGACGACGCCGCGCGCTTGTGGGCCGCGGGCGGCTTCCGTTAGTGGCCGAGGGAGTCGCCCCTCGGACTTCCTTTGTACGCCTCTCGCGCGCAACGGCGCCGGCGCGTTCCGTTCGCGTGGCTCACTCGCGACGCTCGCTCGCGTGGCTAGTCAACCACCAGATATACTCTTGCGATGGCACTCAAGGATGGAATCCTTCCTGAGTTCGATCACGAGATGGGGACGACGCGGCGGCTGCTGGAGCGGGTACCCGAGGGGGATTTCGCCTGGACGCCGCACGAGAAGTCGTTTCCGCTCGGCCACCTGGCCGGGCATCTCGCCAATATCCCGCGCTGGGTGGGGGTAACGCTCGACGGTACGTCGTTCGACGTCGCCGAGGACAGCGAGGCCGCCCGGCCGAAGCCGCCGGGGTCAGCGTCGGAGCTGCTCGAGACCTTCGACACGAACGTAAAGAATGCGCGCGCCAAGATTGACGAACAGATCGACGCGGCCTTCTTCGCACCATGGACGCTCAAGAACGAGGGGGCGGAAGTGTTCACCATGCCGAAGCTCGCCGTGTTGCGCAGCTTCGTCCTGAACCACATGATCCACCACCGCGGCCAGCTGAGCGTATACCTACGGCTGCGCAACGTGCCGCTGCCGCCCATCTACGGGCCGACCGCTGACGAAAGCTAACGCGGCCGGGCTCGGCGCGTGGCACGCGGCCTGTGCGGCGGCATTCGTGCTGCTCGCAACGATGAACGCGGCGGGCTACCGCTACGCCGCGTCGGATCAGGCGTTCTACATTCCCGCGGTCCTGCGCCGTCTCGATCCACGCCTCTTTCCACGTGATGGCGCGCTGATCGATGCGCAGGCGCATCTCATCGCGATCGACAAGATCCTGGCGGCGGTGGTGCGAATGAGCGGCGCGGCGCTGCCGCAGGTCTGCCTGGCGGCCTACGTCGTGACGCTCCTGCTACTCTACGCGGCCGTCGCGCGGCTCGGCGCCCGCTTCTACCAGACGCAATGGGCGATCGTCGCGCTGACGGCGGCGATGACGCTGCGTCACGCCATCGCCAAGACCGGCGTCAACACGTTGGAGCCGTACTTCCATCCGCGCGAACTGGCCTTCGCGCTCGGACTGCTCGCCGTCGATGCGTTCTTCGATCGCGGCTGGGTGCGCATCACTGCACTGCTGGCTGGGGCGGCGTTCGTCCATCCGACGACGGCGCTGTGGTTTGGCGTCTGGTTGACGATCGCGGCGTGGACTCGCGCCACCGAGCATCGTTCCCTTGCTGCGGGCGGCATCCTCTTGGGCGCGGCGGCCGCGGCGGCACTCCTCTTCGCCGGACCGTTGGCGGGCCGGATGATGCGGATGGACGCCGA
This sequence comes from uncultured Acidobacteriota bacterium, assembly GCA_963836665.1. Classification (GTDB taxonomy): domain Bacteria; phylum Acidobacteriota; class Vicinamibacteria; order Vicinamibacterales; family 2-12-FULL-66-21; genus JAICSD01. The sequence continues at coordinate 1,648,458 of CAWIKL010000001.1, forward strand.
CTGGCTCGCCGCGATCGGCCCCAAGGATCTGTTTCCATTGCAGTGGCCGTTGAACGTATGGATCACCAATCTGCTACCGCTGCCGATCATCGCGGTCGGCTGGAGCCGGCGCCGGACCGCCGGCATCGCCGTCCCTGGTGAAACGGCGCTGGTCGTCGGCGCGTTCGGATTGTTGGCGTTGTTTCTCTGCTGGCTGCCGTTCGACGCCGCGCACGTGGCGATCGCCGTGCAGCTGCAACTGAGCCGGGTCTTCTGGCTACTCGACGTCCTGGCCACGGTGTACTTGATCGGGCTGCTCGCCGAGGAATCAGCTGTGGTGCGCCGCGGGAGGCCGGCACTGGTCGCGGCAGTGATCATCCTGCTCTCGCTCACGCGCGGCGTCTACAGCAGGTTCGTCGAGTTCCCCGACCGTCCGTTGTTCGCGGTCGACATCCAGCATGCCGACTGGCGCGACGCCATGGCGTTTGCGCGGCAGAGCGAGCCGGCCAGCGGCTGGCTCGCCGATCCGCTGCATGCGGCAAAGTACGGTTCGAGCCTGCGCGCCGCCGGGCACCGCGACGTCTTGATTGAGGCGATCAAGGATCGCGCGATCGCGATCTACGATCGCCCGATCGCGATGCGTGTGGCCGAGCGTGAGCGTGCGCTTGCCGTGCTGGCGTGGGATACGCCCGACGGTGCGCGCGCGCTGGCGCGCCGCTACGGGCTCGATTACCTCGTCGTCGATCATCCGCTGGAGCTGCCGCTGGCGCACCAGTCGGGATCGCTCTACGTCTACAGGCTGCGGTGATTCTTCCCAACGACTTCGTTCCGCGCCGTCGCCTCGAGCACGGCCACGTCATGACCGTCTTCTGCTGGGCGGTAGGCCGCCGTTTCGCGCTGCCCGAGCCGGAGGCGCGGGTCGTTCAGGTGACCTCGGATACCAAGGTGCTGGCGCACTGCTACTGGCTGCCCGACAGGCAAGCGCGGCCGACGATTCTGGCGCTGCACGGACTCGAGGGCTCGAGCTCCGCCCATTACATGCTCGGCATCGCCGACAAGGCGCTTCGTGCCGGTTGCAACGCCATCCTGCTCAACCAGCGGAACTGCGGCGGCACTGAGCATCTCGGCCCAGGTCTCTATCACTCCGGCCTGATTGAAGACGCAGTTCTCTTCATCCGGCAGCTCGCCGAGCGCGACGGCCTCAGCCGAGTAGTGGTCGCCGGCTACTCGCTGGGCGGCAATCTCGCCCTGCGGCTGGCGGGGACGCATGTGCCGTCCGCCCTGCCGATGCTGAAGGGGGTCTGCGCGGTCTCGCCGGTGCTCGATCTCGAAGCGTGCGTGCGCGCCCTCGAGCGCCGATCGAACTTCGTGTATCAGTGGAATTTCGTCCGCAACCTCAAGAACAGGATGCGGCGCAAGCAGGAGCACTTCCCGGGCGTGTTCGATCTGTCGCGCCTGCCGCGCATCCAGACGGTGCGGCAATTCGACAGCGCTTACACGGCTCCCTATTTCGGCTTCGAGAGCGCGGAGGACTACTACTATCGCGCGGCGGCGCTCCGCGTCGTCGATCGCATCCAGGTACCGGCGCTGATCATCACGGCGGAGGACGACCCGTTCGTCCCGCACGAGTCGTTTCGCGATCCGGCGATTGCGGCCAACCCGAACATCACCGTCTGCGTGACCAGGCATGGCGGGCACTGCGGGTTCCTAGGAGCGGCGAACGGCGAGTGGGATGACGGCTATTGGGCGGAGCGGCAGATCGTGGACTTCGCGGCGCGCGTGAGCCGGTAGTGTAGGGTTAGCCGATGACATCCCGCCGCCCGGGGCATGCCGTCCGCCTGGCGACGCTCGCGGCCGTCGTCGCGATCGCATCCGCGCTTCCGGCATCGAAGACGCTGGATCCGATTGGCTATACGATTCGATTCCCCGATCCGGCATCGAAGACCTTCGCCGTCGACGTGGCTGTCCCTGCCCTCGATCGCCCTTCCGTGGATCTGATGATGGCGATCTGGTCGCCAGGATTTTACGGCCTCCAGAACTACGCCGACCGCGTGAGCGACGTCGCCGCTCACGCCGCCGACGGACGGATGCTCGAGATCACGAAACCATCGCCAAGTCGTTGGACGGTGGCGGCCGGTATCGGCATGGCCTTCACGCTCAGCTACACGGTTGCGGCGCCACGAGCCAGCAATCTTGGCAACGGCGTCACGGAGACGTCGGCCGTCATCATCGGACCCGCGACCTATGTCACGCTCGTCGAGCCATCGGGGACGCACCGCCCCTCGGACGTGCGGCTCGAATTGCCCGTGGGCTGGGTGGGCTCGATGACCTCGCTCGCTGCCGCCCCAGACGGGCGGCCGAATCACTACGTCGCCCCTGACTACGACGTGCTGGCCGACTCGCCGATTCTGGCAGGCGCGGATCTGACGACCACGACGTTCACTGTCAAGGACATCACCCACTCCTGGACCTATCTCGGCCACGCGAAGTGGGATGGCTCCGCCGTGGTGCCGTGGCTGACGCCGCTGATCGAGGAGCATGTCAGGTTCTGGGGCGGTCTACCCTACACAAAGTACGCGTTTCTCAACATCGTGACGGGTGGCCGCGGGGGATCCGGCGTCGAGCATCTCAATTCGGTGGCGATCACGACTGGCGGCGACGAACCCGCAACGGCGGAGGCGCGATTCAGGGAAGCGTCGTTCCTCAGCCACGAGTATTTCCATGCCATGAACGTCAAGCGCCTGCGTCCGATCGAGCTCGGGCCGTTCGACTACGAGCACGCCCCCGTGACGACCGGCTTGTGGGTTGGCGAGGGGCTGACCTCATACTTCGGCGATCTGCTCGCCGAGCGATCGGGACTCGGATCGCCCGCGGACTATCTCGCTCTCGAGTCGCGGCACATCCGCGACCTCCAGGTGAACCAGCCGGGCCGCCTCGTCCAGACACTCGAGCAGTCCTCGTCCCAGATGTTCGAGCGCCTACCGGCCGACAAGAAGGTGGACTACTACATCAAAGGGCCCGTCGCTGGTCTCGTGCTCGACGCGCACATCCGCCACCGTAGCAACGGAAAGAAGAGCATGGACGACGTGATCCGGCTGGAGTATCGGCGATGGTCCGGTGCGCACGGCTACACCGCAGCCCAGTTCAACCAGACGGTGTCCGACGCGGCTGGAGGGGATGTCGAGCCACTGCTGCACCGACTGATCGCGACGACCGAGGAAATCGACTACACGGAGATGCTGGACTGGTTCGGCCTGCGCTTTGCGCTGAACGACGATCCGGCAACGGCCTGGACGCTCGAGGTGCGGCCGGATGCGACCGCGGCGCAAAAAGCACATTTCGCGGCATTCATGGCGCACTCGAAAGGGTGATTTTACTTGATGCCAGCGTCGTGCTTCCGGGATCATCGCGCATGCCTTTTCATCGCCTGACCAGCATCCTGACCGTGGCGGTTCTGAGCGGCACTGTGCTCGGCGCCGGCCCGCAGCGCCAGAGCGTCCCGATTCCGCTCGTCCAGGGGACCCAACTCGGACAGTCGATGTTCGAGCCCGGCGACACGCCGCGGGGCGGCAACGGACAGCCGGTGGACGGGATCGAAGGATCGTCGCGCGAAATGCTCAAGGTGCACGTCCACGCGCACCTCGCCTTGTTCAACAAAGGACAGCAGATCGTCATTCCATACGGGATCGGGATCGTCAAGCCGTTCCAAGCGAACAACGGCTTCGTCGGCATGGGGCAGGGCATCTACTGGCTGCACACGCACGATGCGACCGGCATCATTCACGTCGAATCGCCCGACGACCGCACTTATACGCTCGGGCAATTCTTCGACATCTGGGGTCAGTCGTTGACGTCGAGCGAGGTCGCGGGCCTGAAAGGCACCGTGCGTGCGTTCGTCGACGGGAAACCGTACTCGGGCAGCCCACGCGGCATCGTGCTCGGTGCGCACACGCAGATCACCCTGGAAGTCGGCGCACCGTTCGTGGCGCCGCCGACCTACACATTCCCCGCCGGACTGTAGCGGCGTGACCGGCATCGTGACCGCCCTGCTGCTGTTGGCGCCGCAATCGACGCCGGCGGCCACGGCGCACGCCGATCGCGTCGCGCAGTGCCAGTCGCTGGCAGCCACGCCCTCGGCACCGATCACCATCCACGGGCGCCTCTACGGCGCGAACGGCGGCGGCTCTGGCTTTCGCGTCTGGATCGTCGGTACGAAGCGCATCGTCTGGCTGACCCCGAACATCGATCCCGCCATCCCCGACGCGATCCGCCAGGCGTTCGCGCCCTTCGAACAGGACCTCTACGGCGACTTCACCCTCGTGCCGCTCGCGCCCAATCGGCCTGGTGTAATGCGCGAGGTCTGCTTCGTGTCAGGGAAGAACCTCGAGGCGCGTCCGGCACAGCATCCCGCCGGGCCCTCGGGCGGCGCGATGCCCACGCGTCAGTGGTCGGAGGCTGAGTCCCGGTGGGTGGAGACGTGGTGGGACTCCGCCTTGGACGCGCTGATGCCGGTCGCCAGGCGCGACGGACAGAACATCGCGTACCGCCGGTATCGTGACCTGCACCATGACATTCCGGAACTGAGCTTCTCGATCGAGCTGGCCGAGCGACCTGCCGGACACGCAGCGTCGGCGACACTGACCGAACCGGTCGGCGCCTCGATCCAGGAGCAGTTACTGGAATTGCATGCCCGCGAACCCGAGGCCACGCTTCAGACGCTGCTCCCGCGCATCACCATGCGGCGGCTGCGCACCAGCGATCGTCCATGCGGGGCTCTCGACGCGCAGCTGCGCGCCCTGCCGCGCATCACGCCGGATACGTTGCGAACGAATGTCATCGTTCTGCACCCGCTCGTCCAGCGTCTGGTCATCAGTACGACCGCCATCCATGCCGACGTGACGGTCTTCGAAACGACGGTTCCGATTGCGACGTGGGCAGATCGGACGATCGCGGCAATCCGCACGTGCGGCGCCGCAACTCGTCCGCCTTCGTGAACCCGTGGTCGGCGTGCCGCCGGGGTCGGCATCGCGGCACCGGGACTCGGCTACACTACCAGCGTCCGTCATGCGCTACTGGATCGGCACGTCCGGTTACAACTACCCGGAATGGCGCGGCAGCTTCTACCCGGAGAAGTTCCCGGCGAACAAGATGCTCGCCTACTACGCCGAGCGCTTCGACACGGTCGAGGTGAACTACACCTTCTACCGCATGCCGACCGAGAAGTTGCTCGACGGCTGGGCGGCGGGCACGCCGGATGGCTTCACCTTCACGCTCAAGGCGCCCCGCCGTATCACGCACGACGCCAGGCTTCGCAATTGTGAAGAGCTGACCGAGAGCTTCGTCCGCATTGCCGGCACGCTCGGCGGCAAACTGGCGGTGCTCCTCTTCCAGCTACCACCGAACTTCAAACGCAACGACGGCATCCTGGCGGCATTCCTGGCGTCGATTCCCGAAGGCACCCGTGCCGCGTTCGAGTTCCGCCACGACTCGTGGCATGACGAAGCCGTGTTCGCGGCGCTGCGCGCGCGCAATTTCGCGTTGTGCATCGCCGACAGCGAGACGATGAGCACGCCGGCGATCGCGACTGCCGACTACACCTACTTCCGGCTCCGCGACGAGGGGTATCAGCCGGCCGACATCACACGCTGGGGCGTCATCGCCCAGGGGCTGACGCAGGCGAGAAACGCCTTCGTCTATTTCAAGCACGAAGAGCAGGGCAAGGGCCCCGAGTTCGCGCGGCTGTTGATGCAGTCGCTCGGCATCGACAAGGGAGCGCCATGATCGCGAACCTGCGAGTCGCTGTCCGATCGCTTCTGGCGGCGCCGGTCTTCACCACCATCGCGATTGCGACGATGGCGCTTGGCATCGCCGTCAACACGGCCATCTTCAGCGTCGTCAACGCGGTACTGCTGCGGCCGCTGCCCTACCGCGACGAAGCGCGCATCGTGCGGGTCTGGACGGCGGACCAGAAAGGCAACCGCAGCAACCATTCCGCGGGAGACTTTCTCGATCTGAAGCGCGGCAATCGCACGCTCGAGGCGTTCGCCGGCTTCAACGGCGAGCTCGCTGCCGCGAGCGCCAGGGCTGGCGAGACGGTGCAGCTGGGGGTCGAGCGTGTGACCGCGGAGTTCTTCGACGTCCTCGGCACGCCGCCGGCGCTCGGCCGCACGTTCACCGCGGCGACTGAGATCACGGGCGAGCGCGTGGTCGTGATCGGCGACGAAGCCTGGGATCGTTTGTTCGCGCGCAACCCGGCGGCGATCGGCCAGCGCATCCGTGTCAATGGCGAGCCGTGCACGGTCATCGCCGTCATGCCGAAGCGATTCGAGTGGCTCGATGGCGCGACACTGTGGCTGCTGGCGCAGAAACCGGTGCCGCCCTCGCCACTCGACGTGAAGGACGGCGATTCACTGACCAACCGTGACAGCCACTACTTCGAAGCGGTGGCGCGGCTGAAGCCAGGCGTCACGCTGGCGCAGGCGCAGCAGGACCTGCACACCGTCGCGACGCTGATCGACCGTGACCATCCGATGCAGAGCGGCCGTCGCGACGTGCAGCTCGTTCCGATCCGCGAGAATCTCACCGGCGACGTGCGCCAGGCCCTGCTCGTCATCCAGGGGGCGGTCGGCCTGGTGCTGCTGATCGCCTGTGCCAACGTGTCGAGCCTGCTGATTGCGCGCGCGGCCGGCCGCCGGCGCGAGCTGACGATTCGCGCCGCGCTGGGCGCGTCGCGTGGCGCGCTGGTGGCGCAGTTGCTCGCCGAGAGCGCGGTCCTCGGGCTGGCGGGCGGCGTCATCGGCCTGGTGGCCAGCGTGTGGCTCGTCGGGGTACTGGTCAACGCGATGCCGGAAGGGCTGCCCAACGTCGGCGGCGTGAGTACCGATGTCACCGTGATGCTGGTGGCGCTGGCCACGGCGCTGCTCACGAGCCTGGTCTTCGGTGTGCTGCCGGCGTTGCAGGCGTCGCGGGTGGAGGCGGCACAAGTGCTGAAACAGACGGGCGATCGCGGCTCGTCGCGCAGTCGCGGCCGCGCCTGGCTCGTCGCCGGTGAGATCGCGCTGACGCTGGTGCTGCTGGCGGGCGCCGGCATGCTCGGCAACAGCTTCCTTCGTCTCCAGCGCGTCGATTCGGGTTTCGCCGTCGACCACGCGACGGTCGCCGATCTCATGCTGCCGCAGGTGCGCTATGCCAGGGGGGCAGACCAGGCGCGACTCTATCGCCGTCTGCTCGACGGCCTCTCGGCGCGCACCGACTTTTCGGCCACCGCCGTCGGCTTTCCCGGCCCGTTTCACGGTGGCGACGCCAGCGGCTCGTTCATGCTCGAGGGACAGGACGCCCACTCGCAGGGGGAACGACCGCGCGCCAACGTCGCCGCCGTCTCGGGCGGCTATTTCGCGGCGATGGGCATCCCGCGCATCGCCGGCCGCATCTTCGACGGTCGCGACCGCGAGGAGGCGCCGCCGGTCGCCATCGTCAACGCCACTCTGGCGCACCGCTACTGGCCCGGGGAGAGCCCGATCGGCAAGCGGCTCCGTTTCGATGACGACTCGAAGAGTCCGTGGACGACCGTCGTGGGCCTGGTGGCGGACACACGACAGCTCGGGCTGAAGGACGCCCCGCCGCCACTTCTCTACGTCCCGTACCAGCAATTCACACTGCCCTTCACCACCGTCGCGGTGCGCAGCGCCCTGCCGCATGCGGCGGTCGTGTCGCTCTTGAAAGCCCAGCTCGCTGCCGCGGATGCGGACCTGGCGTTCGGCGACATCAACCCGCTCGAGGAGTCCGTGCGTAAGAGCACGGCGGAGGCCCGGTTCCGCGCGCTGCTCATCGGCGTGTTCGCCGCGCTGGCGCTCATCCTTGCGGCGATCGGCTTGTATGGATTGATCAGCTACACGGTCGCGCAGCGGACACGTGAGATCGGCATCCGCGTCGCGCTGGGCGCGGCGCCGCGCCAGGTCCTGCTCCCGGCCGTGGCGGAAGGGCTCGCGGTGGCACTGGCCGGCGTCGGGTGCGGCCTGCTCGCCGCCGTCGTGGCCGGGCGCGCGCTGACGTCGTTCGTGTTCGGCATCGGCACCGCCGATCCGCTCACGTTGGGTGGTGTGTCGCTGCTACTGCTCTGCGTCGCGACGACGGCGAGCTATCTCCCCGCACGGCGGGCGCTCAAGGTCGATCCCGTCACCGCGCTGCGCGCCGATTGACCCGACGCGATCGCCTCACCTAGATCGTACCTGGGCCCGTTCGATAGGGCTGGGTCGCTCGCGCTACCGTGCCGCCACTGCGCGGCCCTCGACGCTTTCGAGAGCACTGCTTCGAGCACCGGCGTCATCGCGCGCAACTGACGCGCGCGGATCACGAGATTCCAGCACCGTTCGAACTTCTTCCAGCCCCCGGCGTAGGCAAAGTGCTTGAGGCGGTGCTTGATCGTGCCCTGTGTGCACGCCGCGCGAGCGATCGCCCGCCAGCGATAGAACCGGTCGTAGGCGCGCCAGTAGCCTGCCTCGAGGGCGCGCGGCGACAGCCGAGCCGGCCGGAAGACGACATGCCGGGTGTCGTAGAGGTCCCAGTTTCTCGAGACGATGCGGCCCTCTACCTCCATCCGCGCGTAGAGACGTGTCCCCGGATATGGCGTCTGGATGTGGAACGTCGCGGTCGTAATTCCGTTCTCGATCGCCCAGGCCACCGTGCGATCGAACACGTCCTCCTCGTCGTCGTCCATGCCGAAGACGAAGCTGCCGTTGATCATGACGCCGAGATCGTGCAGCCGTCGCGTGACGGCCGAATAGTCGCGACCGAGGTTCTGATGTTTCCGGCTGCGCCGAAGGTTACCCGGGGTCAGCGTCTCGAAGCCGACGAACAGGCTCCTGAGCCCTGCCTCCGCCGCGCGTTCGATGAGGTCGCCGCGCAGGATCGAATCCACGGTCGCGGCGCCCTGGAACAGCCGGTTCATCCCGCGCATGCCGTCGAAGAGGGCCCGCGCAAATCGCGCATCCCCGAGCAGGTGATCATCGAGAAAGTAGAGGTGGCGTCCAGGGAGCCGTGCGATCTCGGCGAGCGCGGCGTCGACGCGCTGGGTGTAGAACGAGCGTCCGCCATCGAAGAATGCGTCCTTGTAGCAGAAGTCGCAATGCTGCGGGCAGCCGCGGGTGACGACGATGGAGTTGGGAACGAGGTAGTTGCGGCGCCGGATCAGATCGCGACGCACGGGCGGCACATCTTCGATCGTTCGGCCGGTGGTCGAGCGATAGCGCGCCAGGGCGGTGCCCTGGCGGAAGTCATCGAGGAACCGCGGAAACGTCTGCTCGCCCGGACCGAGGAAGACGGCATCGGCGTGCGGCGCCGCTTCGTCGGGCAGTGAGGTCACGTGCAGGCCGCCAAGCGCGACGAAGACGCCGCGCGCGCGGTAGTGATCAGCGATGCGATAGGCGCGGCCGGCGTTGGTGATGTAGACCTGGATGACGACGAGATCGGGCTCATCGTCGAGGGTCAGGGTCTCAACGTGCTCGTCAACGACGGTCGCCTCGTCGTCGGGCGCCAGGTAGGCGGCGAGCGTGGCCAGACCGAGCGGCGGGAAGAGCGAGTACCTGATCGGCCGCCAGAACGGGCTGGAGGCCTCGGTGAGCGCCGGAAGGATGAACTTGACGGAGAGGGGGCGGCGCTCGGACACGCTTTGTATTGTAAAGCATATGTTTGGCAATGCATAGTGTGTGCAATGTGACCGAGATTAGCGGAAGAGCAATGGCGCGACGTCGTTGAGATAGTGGCGCCACACGGTCCACTCGTGGCGCCCCTCGCTGACGACGAACGTATGCGTGACGCCGGCGACTTTCAGCGCAGCCTCGAACTCCTTGTCGCCCGGGCCCGTCAACGTATCGTCTTTGCCGACGCCGAGCCAGAACAGCTTGAACTGCTTGTTCAGCGTGTCAGGCTTCTTTAGTACGTCACCGTCGTACTGCCCGACGCGGCCACTGGCCGCGGGCGACATCAGTACGACGTAGCGGAACAGGTCTGCCCTGGCGAACGCGAGATTTATCGTCTGACCGCCGCCCATCGACAGGCCCGCGATGGCGCGATCGTCGGGACGGCGGGACACCTTGTAGGCCTTCTCCACCATTGGCATCACGTCATCGACGAGATCGCGCGCGAACGGCGAAAGGCCGCCCTTGCCGTCCCCCGACATCATCGTTGCGATGATCTCGTCAAGCGAAGCCCCGCGGGCCATGGTGTCGCTGACCGGATCGGGCGCGCTCTTCGCCGGGCCGGTCCAGAAACTCTGAATCGTGTGGCCGAGCGGCATGACGACAACCATCGGCTTGGCCTTCTTCTGCGCGATCAAGTTGTCGAGGATCACGTTGGCGCGGCCGATCATCGTCCAGCCCGACTCGATGTCGCCGGCACCGTGCAGAAGATAGAGAACCGGATAATTCGCGCCTTCCTCGTAGCCGGGCGGGGTGTAGACCCAGACCGTGCGGCTGACACCGAGGACCTGCGAGGCATAGGGACGGATCCGGACGTCACCGTGCGGCACCGCCTGCAAGTCGTAGAACTGCGGGCCGTCACCCGGCACTTCGACGACGCTGGCGGCGCCGAACACGCCGTAGCCGTACTTGGTGTTGGCGTTGCGCGGGTCGAGGGCGCTGACGCCGTCGACGTTGAACGCGTAGGTGTAGATGTCGGGCACGAGCGGCCCGATCGTCACGCTCCACACGCCGTCAGCGCCTTTCGTCAGCGGATGCGGCTTTCCATCGCCGAGTTCGCCCGTGGCCGCAATTTCCTTCGCACCCGGCGCAAACAGGCGCAGCGCGATCGTCCTGTCGGCGTTGATTTGGGGTGACACAAAGGACGGCGGCGCCTGCGCCGTGAAACGGAGGGGCATCAGGGAGGCGGCGAGGACGATCGCCAGGAAGGTGCGGTGCCTCATCTGCGTCATCGGGAGATCTCCATCGAACAGGTGTAAGAGGAGGCATCCGTTGCCGGCCCTCCCACATATTTCGGATAGGACGGATAGGAGCAGAGCGGCATCGAACGGCCTCCGCTGGTAACCGTCAGCGACATGGCCGGCACGCTCTTGCGTTCCACCCAGTCGACGAGCACGGCGAAGCGTTCGTAGGCGCTCGGCAGCGGCACCCGCGCGACCGGCAGGCCGTTGCCATCGATGTCGGACGGCATCGCCATCAACCCGTGGTTCGCCTGCGGGATGACGAAGAAGCGAGCGAAGCCGTCGACCGCCTGTCGCCCCATGGTGTCGATCACGCTCTGGTAATAATCGAGCTGCGCGCCCGGCGACGCCAGCGTGTCGTTGGTCCCGATGGTCACGATCAGCTTGCCGCCGCGACCGGCGAACGCGCGCAGATCGGGATCCGTTGAATCGAGGACCGCCGACAGCTCCTCGCGCCGGCGGTTCAGCCGGCCGCCTTCGATGTAGTCAAGCGGATTCGCGGTGAGATCGTGCATCAGGAAGCCGGTGACGCCGAGCACGCCCAGGTGGGTGTGCATCGGTGCGTCCGCCGCTGACCCTTCCTGACCGCGGAAGCGTGCGTCGGCGATGAGGCCGCTGCCGGATGGATCGCTGTTGGGCACCCACATGCCGAACGTCTGCACGCCGTGCGCGAGCGACGTGGCGAAGCGGTAACGGCTATAGACGAATTCGAGCGTCGAGATCTGCCCGTCGGTCAGACACGCTCTTGCGCTGGTCTCTGCTGGATCCGGGTCTACGTTGTTCGGGCAACGCTTGGCGGCCCAGGGATGCCGGTGCGGCGCACCCTGGCCGACGTCGAAGATCGCACGGCAGGCCATGTAGTCGTTGATCACGCCATCGGCCAGCCCGTCGAGCCCGTCGCACTGCCGCTGGAACTCGGCGCGGATCGCCGCGACCTTGGCGCGCGTGACCCAGTTGGCCTGCGGCTTCTCGCGGATGCGAATGAGCTCCGGCGCGAGCATCAATGAAGAAAAGCTGACGATCGGCACGTTGGCGACGACGCCGTCGTAGTCGGCGGGATAGCGCTGGGCAACGGTCAATGCCTCGCGTCCCCCCTGTGAGGTACCGGTGAAGTAGGAGTAACGCGGGCGCTGGCCATAGACGCGCTGCACGATGGCGAGTGCCGCGTCGTGGGTCTTCTTCAGCTGCGCGTAACCGAGGTTGCGCACGGCCTCGTCGTTGAGCGTCCACTCAGGCGACTCGCGCAACTGGTGACCGGAATCGCTTCCGTAGGTGACGAAGCCGAGTTCGGCTGGTGACTTGCCGTCGATGGCGTAGCTCGTCGCGCGCAGGTCGGGAATCATGCCATTCATGCCGCCGCCGCCCTGCTGCGCCGCTCGACGATTCCACGATGCCGGCAGCCAGACGCGGAAGGCGATCGGCCGCGCTGCGCTGTCCGTCGGCTGGAGCGCCCCGTCCACCTCGCAGCGCGCGGGCAGCGGACCGGCGGCCGCGATCCATTTCGGTTCCGCGAGTGTCACCGCCGAGACGGGCTCGCCGATCGCGGATACCGCAATGCTGCTGCCGATCCTCGTCGCGCTGCACTCGGCTGGCGTGATGACGACCGGCGTGTCGGTAAATCGCGAGCCCGCCGGCATGGTCGCGAGCTGGGCGACTATCGAGAGAAGAAGCGCGCGCTGCATGGCGCGGCATTATGGATCGAGAGCCTTGCCGGGTCCCTCTCGGGATTGCGCTAGACTCAATTCCATGTCCTCAAGGAAGCTCGCCGTCGCGGCAATCGCTGTCGCGTGCATCGTCTCGCTCCATGCGCAGGACGGGTCGAAATCGACCAAGCCGGAATCCCCGAAAGAGTTCAAAGCGCTGAAGTACCGCAACATCGGTCCCGCGGCCGGCGGCCGGGTGTCGCGCGTCACCGGCGTCGCCGGCAACCCGATGCTCTACTACGCCGCCACCGCCTCCGGCGGCGTGTGGAAGTCGAACGACGGCGGGGCAAGCTGGAAATCGGTCTTCGACGACCAACCGATTTCGTCGATCGGATCGATCGCGGTGGCACCGACCGATCCCAACGTGATTTACGTCGGCAGCGGCGAGGCGAACATCCGCGGCAACGTCGCGGCCGGCAACGGCATCTACAAGTCGAGCGACGCCGGCAAGACGTGGACGCACGTGTGGGATCAGGAAGGACAGATCGGCACCATGGCCGTGCATCCGAAGAACCCCGACATCGCCTATGCCGCGGTGCTGGGGCACGCCTTCGGCCCCAACCCCGAACGCGGGGTTTACCGCACGCGCGACGGCGGCAAGACGTGGCAACAGGTTCTCAAGAAGGATCCGGACACCGGCGCTTCCGACGTCGCGATCGATCCCAGCAACCCGAACATCGTCTTTGCCGGACTGTGGCAAGCGCGGCGCTTTCCGTGGGATCTGCAGAGCGGCGGTCCCGGCAGCGGCCTCTACGTATCGCGCGACGGCGGCGACACCTGGAAGCAGCTCACCAGCAAAGGGTTGCCGGAGGGAATCTGGGGCAAGGTCGGGGTCGCCGTGGCTCCGTCAGACGACCAGCGCATCTACGCGCTGATCGAAGCGGAAAAGGGCGGCCTGTTTCGCTCCGACGACGGCGGCGACAGCTGGGACCTGGTGAGCGCCAACCGTGCTCTCCGTCAGCGCGCGTGGTACTACACGACGCTGACGGTCCACCCGACCAATCCCAACGAAGTGTGGTTCCCGCAGGTGCCGATGCTGAAGACCATCGACGGCGGTAAGACGATCGAGTACGTGAAGGGGATTCCGCACGGCGACAACCACGACCTCTGGATCGATCCGGTCGATCCGCGGAGGCGCATCGGCGCCAACGACGGTGGCGTCGCGATCACCGTGAACGGCGGCCAGAGCTGGACGGAGCCCGGCCTGCCGATTTCGCAGTTCTACCACGTCGCCGCCGACATGCGGCGTCCCTACGACGTCGCCGGCGCGATGCAGGACCTCGGCACTGCGCAGGGACCGAGCAACAGCCTGAACGGCGGCATCCACGTCACCGACTGGCACGACGTCGGCGGCGGCGAGGCCGGCCACGTCTACTCCGATCCCAGCGATCCGAATGTCGTCTACGCGGGCGAGTATCGCGGCATCCTGACCCGCTACGACAATCGCACGCGCGAAGCGCGCAACGTCAGTGCCTGGCCGGAGAACCCGTCGGGCAAGGGCGGAGAGGACATGAAATACCGCTTCCAGTGGACGGCGCCGATCGCCGGCTCGCCGCTCGACCCGAAGGTCGTCTACCACGGGGCGAAGGTGATTTTCCGCACGCGCGACGGCGGCCAGCACTGGGACGTGATCAGCCCGGACCTCACGCGCAACGACAAGTCGAAGCAGAAGTGGGCCGGCGGGCCGATCACCGGCGACAACACCGGCGTCGAGACCTTCTGCACCATGTTCGCCATCGCGGAGTCGCCGAAGCAAAAGGGGCTGATCTGGGCCGGTAGCGACGACGGACTGGTGCACGTCACGACCGATGACGGGAAGAACTGGAAAGACGTGACCGCGGCCATGCCCGGCTTCCCCGAATGGGGCACCGTCAGCATGATCGAGCCGTCGCCGTTCGACGCCAACACCGCCTACGTCGTCGTCGACGCGCACCGCCTCGACAACACGCACCCGTATCTCTACAAGACCACCGATGCCGGCAAGAGCTGGGCGCGACTGGACGGCTCGCTCGACCCGAAGATTTACCTGCACAGCGTCCGTGAAGATCCGAAGAAACGCGGGCAGCTCTATCTCGCGACCGAACGTGGCGTGATGTTCTCGATTGACGACGGCCAGACCTGGCGACCGCTGCAGCTGAACCTGCCGACCGTGGCGGTCCACGACCTGATCGTCAAGGATGACGACCTGGTGCTCGCCACGCACGGCCGTTCCCTATGGATTCTCGACGACCTGGCGCCGATCCGCGAGTACACGCCGCAGGTCGCGGGCGAGCCGGTCCACCTCTTCGCGCCGGCCGACGCGGTGCGCTGGCACTACGGCTCGAGCAACTGGGGCACGCGCGGCACATTCCCCAACCCGCCCAAGGGAGCAGCGATCTACTACTCACTGAAGGACGAAGAGAAGACCGAGATCAAGATCGAGGTTCTCGACTCGACGAGCAAGGTGGTGCGGACGCTGAGTAGCACGCCGCCCGAGGCCATGGGCAGCGACGACAACGAGGATCCGGACGACTTCAAGAACCTGGCGCTGCCGCGCGGGGCCGGGGTGCAGCGCGCGGTGTGGGACCTGCGCTACGAGGGGGCGCGCAAGATCAAAGGGGCAAAGATCGACGAGGGGGACCCATTCGTCGGCCCGCTGGTCGTGCCCGGCAGCTACACGATCCGACTCAGCGCCGCGGGCAAGACACTGACGGCGCCACTCAAGGTGGTTGCCGATCCGCGAGGCGAGGTGTCCCCCGCTGACCTTCAGGCGCAGACGACGTTCGCGTTGCGCGTGCGCGACGACATCTCGAGACTCACCGATCTGGTCACTCAGATGCGCACCGTTCGCGATCAGCTCAAGTCGCACAATGCGGCGCTCGAGTCGCGCAAGACGCAGGAAGGGATCGACACGCTGATCAAGGCGTCAGAGGCGGCGATCAAGCGGGCCGACGACATCGAGAACAAGCTGCACAACCCGACCGCCGAAGTGGTCTATGACATCTTGGCCATGAAGGGGGGCACGCGGCTCTACTCGCGCCTGTCGCCGCTGCAGAACTGGGCGAGCGACCCGTCTGGCCTGCCGACCGGGGGGATGATGCAGGTCCTCGTCGATCAGGAGAAGGAGCTGTCGTCGCTCGAGACGGAGACGAAGCAGTTCATGGACGCCGACGTGGCGTCGATCAACCAGCGCGCGACGCGGCTGAACGTCCCCTACGTGGTGATCAAGCAGTAGCGCGGCGACGGATGAACGCTCCGGCAGATAGACCGTGGAGCAGGCAAGGATCGCGGGGACAGAGTGTCGTGATGGATCTGGTTCGACGCGGAGGCACCGATAGCGGCGTAGAGGATCTGCGGGCGCGCGTCGCCGGGCTCGAGGCGGCGCTCAACGGGCGCAACGCGGAGATTCTCCGGGTGCAGACCGATCTCGGGACCTTCCGCCTGCGCTACCGGCGCGAGGTCGGCCTCCTGCACGAGGAGCTCGAGGAGCTCGAGCGCGGCATCGCCGAAATGGAGTTGGGCGAGATCGAGAAGCGGCTCGACGAAGAGGCGCGAGACACGCCGCCGGCCGTTGAGCCGCCGGCCGCGCAGCCGGCGCGTGCGCTCGCTTCCGACACGGTCAAGCGCCTATTCCGCGATGTCGCCAAGGCGGTACACCCGGATCTCGCCGAGGACAATCTAGCGCGGGACCGGCGTCACACGTTGATGATCGAGGCCAACCGGGCCTACGCGCAGGGCGACGAGGAGCGCCTCCGCTTCATCCTGCAGGCCTGGCAGAACAGCCCAGAAGCGGTCCGCGGCGACGATGCGGAGGCGACGCGGGAGCGATTGATCCGGCGGATCGCGCAGGTCGAGGACCAGATCCACGCTTGCGACGGCGAGCTGGCGGAACTGACGGCGTTGCCGCTGTGGCAGCTGAAGGTGATGGTCGACGAGGCGGCGGCGCGCGGCAAGGACCTCGTCGCCGACCAGGTGCGCCGCCTGAAACGGGACATCGTCGCCGCCCGTAATCGCCTCGACGCGATGCGGCTCTGAGGGCGACGGTGCCGGGCGGTTGCACGACCGTGTAAAATGACCCACCTGGGTGCGGACGCCCGTCAGGCATGGAGGAGACGTATGGCCAATGAGATGAATCGCCGGCAGATGCTGGGCACCACGACCGCGCTGCTCGGAGGCGCCATCGCGGGCGCCGCGGGAGACGCTTTTGCCGGCCAGGAGAAGCCGACGGCGACGGCACCGGGAGCGGCGGCCGGCGGACCGAACCTGAGTCCGCCAATCGTCGAGATCAAGAGTGGCAAGCTTCGCGGCATCCGCGAAGGCAAGACCTTCTCCTTTCTCGGCGTCCGCTATGCCGAGGCGGAGCGGTTCGGCGCGCCGAAGCCAGTGCAGTCGTGGACCGGCATCAAGAACGCGCAGGTGTGGGGCGCGGTGTGCCCCAGCCCCGAGCAGACCACCGTCGGCTCCGACGAGCTGGTCTTCCCGCACCGCTACTTCATCGCGAACGAGAACTGCCAGTATTTGAACGTCTGGACGCAGAACCTGACCCCGGCGACGAAGAAGCCGGTCATGGTGTGGATGCACGGCGGTGGCTTCACCAACGGCTCGTCGATGGAGTCGTACGCCTATGACGGCCGGACCTTGAGCGAATTTGGCGACGTGGTGGTCGTCAGTGTCAACCATCGCCTGAACATCCTGGGCACGCTCGATCTGTCCGCCTATGGCGGCCAATACGCCAACTCCCGGCAGACCGGCATGGCCGACCTGGTGGTGGCGCTGCAGTGGGTGCGCGACAACATCGATCGGTTTGGCGGCGACTCCGGTAACGTGATGATCTTCGGGCAGTCGGGCGGCGGCGGCAAAGTCGTTCGCCTGATGCACATGCCTGAAGCGAAGGGGCTCTTTCACCGGGTCTCGGCCCAGAGTGGCGGCAACAACAACTACCGCGGCAGTGATGTGGCGGCGAACATCAAGGCGCAGCAGACGATCGCCGCGCACGTGCTCAAGCAGCTGAACCTGACGAGCAGCGACATCGACAAGCTGAAGTCGGTGCCGTATTACACGCTGATCACGGCCGGCACGGCGGCGCTGCGCTCCGCAGCGCAGGAACTCGGCGGCGGCAATCTCGGCTGGAACCCGATCGCCGACGACGAATACGTGATGCGCGAGTTCTGCGACTGGGCCGATGCGATCCCGCTCGTCGCCGGATCGGTGTTCAGCGAGATGCAGGGGACGCTGACCCGCGGCGACGGCCGCAAGAACGAGTGGTCGCAGAAAGAAATCGACGACCAGCTGACGACCGCGTTCGGCGACAAGAAGAACGACATCGTCGCCGAGTTCAAGCAGACGTTCCCGCACAAGAAGGTGCAGGACGTCCTCTACTACGCCGGCGGCTCGCGTCCGGGCGTGAAGACCCTGCTCAATCGCAAGCTGGAGAAGAGCAAGGCGCCGGTCTACAACTACGTCTTCGCCTGGGAGTACCCGATCAACGGCGGCACGACGTCGTTCCACTGTTCGGAGCTGGCCTTCTGCTTCCACGCGCTGAGCGTGCCGGAGATCAAGACGGCGACCGGCGGCGGCCCGGCGGCGATGGCGCTCCAGGACAAGGTCGCGCAGGCGTGGATCAACTTCGCGAAGACAGGCAACCCGAACCAGAGTTCGCTGCAGTGGAAGCCGTACACGAAGGAGAGTCCGCAGGCGATGGTGTTCGACACCAACAGCGAGTCGGTCGCGCTCAAGGACGACAAGCTCGTCTCCCTGCTGCCCGCGCCCGCCGGCCGCGGCGGCGGCCCTGGCCGTGGCGGTCCCGGCGGCGAGTAAAGCGCGGTAGCGCGACGCGCCACGGCGTCAACGGTTCGGCACAAAGGCGAAGGCCACAAAGAGTACAGGCACGCGTGGGGCTGTGGTCTTCGTGGCCTTCAACCCGTAGGGCAGGCTCCGTTGCGGCACGATACGGCGTGAGACCCGAGGGGCGTTACCGGGGGAACTCTCGCGCGCGGATGCCGTCTAGCGCTCGACCAGCACGGCGCAATCGAGTCTCAGGCCGCTTAGCCTGGGCCACGTCGTGGCCCAGGCTCGGCGGTAGGATGGCGGCAGGTTGGCGTAGAGCGCCGCGACCTCGGGATGACCCTTGAATGCCGTCCGAAGCTCGGCGGGAACCTGCACGGATGGAGGGACTGGGTCGAGTTCCAGCCGCACATCGACCGTATCGCCACGGCAGATGCCTGCCTTTTCACGAAGCCCTCTCGGAATCGGCACGCGCAGGACGCCCTCGCCTCTCGACGCGTTTCCACTGAAGGCGTAGCCGGATATGGTGCCTCGGACCGTCTTCTGACCGGCTCCCCACTTCGTCGCCAAATCCTCTGGAATGATCAAGAACGTCCACGACGCATACGGACGCTTGCCGCCCGACACCAGGGTCGACTGGAAGCGTGGCACTACTGGTCGTTATCGAGTCTAGTCGAGCACCGACTCAAAGAAGGCGCGCATGCGCGCGGCGTAGTACACGCCGTACTTCGCGAACGTCGCTTTCGTGCGATCGTCCGGTTTCCAGTCGAAGAAGGCATGACTGGCCCCGCCGACCTGGACGTACTCGGCGCGCTGCCCCGCTTTGACCAGGGCGTCGGTGAATTCCTTGACCATCTCGTCCTTAATCAGCGGATCGACCGTGCCGCGCGTCAGAAACTGCGGCACCGGGCGCTCGGTCGCCGGCGGGATGTGGTTGAGCGGCGCGATCGCATCCTTCCACGCCTGGTCGTTGGCGTGCTCCTCCGAGTACGGATTCAGCATCGCCGGACCGAACACGCCATAGCTCGGCGCGCCCGCCTTGATGGCCTTGACCATCTCGTCGCGCACCTGCTCTGCGGACTTCCCTTTCGGCAAGTAGGTGGGCGTGAATTCAAAGACGCCGGGGGTCTTGCCGAAGCCGCGCGACCCGATCATGTTGGGCATGAGCGAGGCCACCGCCGCAAGATGGCCGCCGGCGCTGTCGCCGGTCACGCCGATCCGCGTTGCGTCGCCGCCGTACTGCGCGGCGTGCTCCATGATGTGCGCGATACCGCCGAAGACATCGTCGATGAGATCCGCCATCGTGTTGCCGGTGGGGTCTCCGTCTTCTTTGCCCGCCCAGCGGTAGTCCATGCTGCAGACGACGAACTTGCCACCCTTGGTCAGCTCGCGCGCCAGGCCGCGCATCACGTCCTCGTCGTTCGCCTGCCAGCCGCCACCATGGATGATCACGATCACCGGCAGGTTGCGCGCGCCCTTGGGCGCGAAGACGTCGTACTTGAGCGGCTTGATGCCCGGCTTGGCATAGACCACGTCGCTAGTGACGTTGAGGTCCTTGACCGCTGCCTCTTCGATGAACGAGGCACCGACGCGCTTGTCCTGATCAATCGTGACCGTGAATGCCGGGCCCGCGTTCTCGTGATACATCTGCCCGAAGCGGCCGGGTACCGAGTACCACGCCGAATCGACCGCGTAGCCGGCATCGGGTGTCGCCGTCACGGTCAGGACGGTTCCCTTGGCAAACTTTCCGTCCGCCGGCAGGGCGGGCGAAACCGTCACCTTGCCATGGACGGGAGGCACGAGCGTGACGGTGTAGGGGCCGTTCGGGTTTGGCGGCGGAGCCGGCGCGCCTCGCTGCGCCGACGCGGGGGCGGCGGCCAGCGAGAGACCGGTAATGACGAGCGCATGAGCAAGGAGTTTCATCGAACGGGAATACTAGCAAAGCGAGCCGGCCGTTTACGAGGTAACGACTGGGCTAGAATTGCGGCTCATGGAACGACGCGACTTCCTCAAGCTCGGCACCAGCGCCATCGCCGCCAGCGCGCTCACCACGCCCGACGCGCTGTCGGCGCAGACGGCGCCAGCCGGCAGCACAGCGTTTGCCGTGCCGCCGATCCCCACGGTCCGTATCGGCTACGTCGGCGTCGGCGGCCAAGGCTCCAGCCACGTCCGTAACCTACTCAAGATCAAGGGCTGCCAGGTCACCGCCGTCTGCGACATCCGCCCTGAGCGGACGGACTGGGCAACCAAGGCCATCAGTGCGGCCGGCTTCGCCGCGCCGGCGGTCTACAACAAGGGGCCGCGCGACTTCGAGCGCCTGTGCGAGACCGAGCAGCTCGATCTCGTGTACACCGCGACGCCGTGGGAATGGCACGTGCCGGTAATGCTCGCCGCGATGAAAAACGGCAAGCACGCCGCGACCGAAGTGCCGGCGGCAATGACGCTGGAAGACTGCTGGGCCATCGTCGAGGCGGCCGAGAAGCAGCAGAAGCACTGCCTGCTGATGGAGAACTGCAACTACGACCGCATGGAGATGATGGTCTATAACATGGTCCGTCAGGGCGTGCTCGGCGAGGTGCTGCACGCCGAAGGCGGCTACCTGCACGATCTCCGCGAGATCAAGTTTGCCGACGAGGGCGAGGGACTGTGGCGGCGCGCGTGGGACACGAAGCTCAACGGCAATACCTACCCGACGCACGGCCTGGGTCCGATCGCCAACTGCCTCGACATCAACCGCGGCGACCGCTTCGACTACCTGGTCTCGATGAGCGGTCCAGCGCGCGGGCTGCAGAATTGGGCGGCCGACCACGTCGCCGCCGATTCACCGAAGCGCCGCGAGCGTTACGTGGAAGGGGACGTCAGCTGCAGCCTGATCAAGACAGCCAACGGCAAGACCATCCTCGTCGAGCACTGCACCAACCTGCCGCGGCCCTACAGCCGCATCCACATGGTACAGGGCACGAAGGGTCTCTTCCAGGGGTATCCGAGCCGCGTCTACGTCGAGGGGCGCGGCAAGGAAGACGAGTGGGTCGACGCCAACACGATGCTCGGGGAATTCGAGCATCCGATTTGGAAGGAAATCGCCGCGGCCGCCGAGGGCGCCGGACACGGCGGCATGGACTTTATCGAGGACTACCGCTTGATCAAGTGCCTGCGTGAGGGCACGCCGACCGACATGAACGTCTACGACGCCGCGTCGCTCAGCGCGGTCGTCCATCTGAGCATGCAGTCGGTCGCCAAGAAGGCGGCGGCGATGGACTTCCCCGACTTCACGCGTGGACGGTGGAAGACGACGCCACCGCTGCCGATCGTGCATATCTAGCAATTCCGAAGGCAAGCCCTTCGGTCTTTCCGACACGCTCTCGCGCGCACGCTGCGCCGGCGCGCTCCGTTGGCGTGGCTGGCTGCGACGGCGACGCGTGAGGTACGGTATAGACGATGGCTCAGACCACCTCGCGCGCGCTGGTCCTCGCGCGCGGTCTCGGCACTCGCATGCAGCGCGCCGATCCCGGGGCGGTGCTGACGCCGGCGCAACTGCACGCCGCCGACGCCGGCTTCAAAGCACTGATGCCGATCGCCGGGCGTCCCTTTCTCGACTACATCCTCAGCACACTGGCCGACGCCGGCGTGACGCGCGTCGGCCTCGTCGTCGCGCCCGACCACGGCGCGGTCGCGGACCATTACGCCGCGGTCCCGCCATCGCGGGTCGCGCTCTCATTCGTCGTCCAGGCAGAGGCGCTCGGCACGGCCAACGCGGTCACGGCGGCCGAGGCATGGACAGGGGGGGAACCATTCCTGGCGATGAATGCCGACAACCTGTATCCGGTGGCGGCGCTACGCGCCCTCGCATCGTTCGACGAGCCAGGCTTGCCGACTTTCGCCGCCGACGATCTGGTCGCGACCAGCAACATTCCCGACGATCGAATTCGCGCGTTCGCGGTGGTCGACGTCGACGAGGCGGGATACCTTTCGCGCATCCTCGAGAAGCCGGGCTCGGGTGTTCCACCCGCAGGCGAACGCGAGAGGCCATCGGCGGGGGGCGGGACCGTAGGTTCCGTTAGCACCGGGCAGATCGTCGACGGTGAGGCGTCCGCCTTCAGGCGGAACGCGCAGATCTCGATGAACCTCTGGCGCTTCGACGCGCGGATCTTCGACGCCTGCCGTGAGGTGCCGCGCTCGGCGCGCGGCGAGTACGAACTGCCGGAAGCGGTCGCGCACGCGATACGGCACGGCGTGCGCTTCCGCGCCGTGCCGGCGCGCGGACCTGTCCTCGACCTGTCGCGGCGCGCCGACGCCGCCGACGTCGAGCGCCGGCTCGCCGGCGTCGTGCCGCGACCATGAAGCCGCTCGCGCTGGCCGACGCGCTCGTCGCAGGCGGCCTCGATCCGGCCGAGCGCGAGCGGAAGCGCACCCTTTTTAGCAGCGTGCTCGAGACATGGCGCGTGGCGCGGGCCGACGTGCCGCTGCATGCCTGGTTCGTGCCCGGCCGGCTCGAGGTGTTCGGCAAGCACACCGACTACGCCGGCGGCCGCGCACTCGTCGCCGCGGCTCCGCGCGGTTTCGCCGTCGTCGCCAGCCCGCGGAGTGATGACACGATCCGCGTCATCGACGCCTGGCGCGGCGAAGCACTGGTGCTCGAGCCGTCGCGGCCGCTGACGCGGCTTCCCGGCTGGCGCCATTACGTGGACACAGTCGCGCGGCGGCTGGCGAAGAACTTTCCACGCCAGCCCCTTGGCGCCGACATCGTCATCGCCAGCGATCTGCCGCCGGCGGCGGGCATGAGCAGCTCGAGCGCGCTCATCATCGCCGTCACCGAGGCGCTCGGGCGCGCGGGCGCGATCCAGGAGACCGAAGCGTGGCGACTCAACATCCACGACCCCCTCGATATCGCCGGCTATTACGCCTGTATCGAGAACGGCCGCAGCCTCGGCAGCCTTGCCGGCGACGCGGGCGTCGGCACGCAGGGAGGCAGCGAGGACCATTCGGCGATCGTCAACGGCCGCGCCGGCCAGGTGCTGGCCTTTGCCTTCATCCCATCGCGCGCGGTTGGCGCGGCGCCGGTGCCTGACGACTGGGTGTTTGTCATCGCCACATGCGGCATCAAGGCGAACAAGACCGGCCGCGCGCAGACGGCGTACAACAGGCTCTCGGCCGATGCGGCCGCATTGCTCGAGGCCTGGAACGCACAGTCGGCGGGTGGACACGCGATCTCGCTCGCGGCGGCGCTCGACACGCCGGGCGGCGCGGAGTTGTTGCGGCGGGTCGCCGGCGCGCGGCGAAATCGGCTGGAACACTTCATCCGCGAGGACGGCCGCGTGCTGGCCGCCATGGACGGCTTCGCGCGCGGCGACGCGGGTGAACTGGGCCGGCTGGCGGCTGAATCACAGCGCGAGGCCGAGCACCTGCTGGGCAATCAAATCCCGGAAACGGTCACTCTGGTCAAGTCCGCGCTCCGGGCCGGCGCATTCGCAGCGTGCAGCTTCGGCGCCGGCTTCGGGGGGGCCGTCTGGGCCCTCGTCGGCCGCGACCAGGCCGAACGGTTCGCACGGGCGTGGGCACCCGACGCGTTCGCGATCCGGCCCGGGCCGCCGTTGACAGACCTTTCAACAAAATAGCGTCGTTCGTCGTCTAAGGTCCCGATGGACTCCTTCCTCCGCGATCTCAGGCAATCGCTGCGCATGTTCGCGCAGAGCCCCGCCTTCACGCTGGCCGCCGTCGCCGCGCTAACGCTCGGCATCGGCGCCAATACGGCGATCTTCTCGGTGGTGAACGCGGTGCTCCTCAAGCCGGTCGCGGTGCTCGATCCGGACCGGGTCGTCGTCTTCATCAATACCTCACAGCGTGGCCCTGGCGGTCCAGCCGCCTCGCCGGCCAAGTTCGCGCACTACCGTCAGCAGACCGGGATCGTGCAGGATGTCTCGGCCTTCAATACCGGCGTCGTGAACTACACCGGTGGCACGTTCCCCGAACAGCTCAAGTCGGCTCGCGTCTCGGCCGACTTCCTCAAGCTGGTTGGCGCGCCGCTGCGGCTAGGACGCGGCTTCACCGCCGACGAAGACCAGCCCCAGGGGCCCAAGGTCACGGTGATCAGCCGCTCGCTGTGGGAATCTCGCTTCAACGCCGATCCGAACGTCGTCGGCAAGAGCATCTCGCTCGGCAACGAGCCCTACACGATTGTCGGCGTCCTGGACACGTTCGATTTTCGCGACTACGGTCCGACGCCGCAGGTCTGGACGCTGTTCCAGTTCGACCCGAACTCGACCGATCAGGGTCATTACTTCCAGGCGATGGGACGGCTCAAACCCGGCGTCACGGTGCAGCAGGCGTACACGCGGATGCAGGCATCGGCGAACGACTACCGGGCGAAGTTCCCGAAGGCCATCGGTCCGCAGAATGGATTCGGCGTTCTAACGATCCGCGACGCGCTCGTGCGCGGCGACGTGAAGTCATCGCTCTACGTCTACCTCGGCGCCGTGGCCTTCGTGCTGCTCATCGCCTGCGCCAACGTCGCGAACCTGCTGCTGGTCCGCGCCACCGGCCGCCGCCGGGAGATCGCAATCCGGGCAGCGATCGGCGGATCGCGCGGCCGGATCATTCGACAACTTCTCACTGAGAGCGTCGTCCTCTCGCTCGCCGGCGGAGTGCTCGGCTTGGTCGTCGGATGGGGCGGCATCCACGCGCTGCTGTCCATCAACACCGCCGGCCTGCCGCGCGTCGGTACCGACGGCGACATGGTCGGCCTCGACTGGCGTGTCGTCGGCTTCACTATCGCGGTGTCGCTCGCCACCGGCATCATCTTCGGCCTCATCCCGGCGCTGCAGAGCTCGAAGACGGATTTGACGACCACCCTGAAGGAGAGCGCCGGCAGATCCGGCACGGGCTTCCGGCAGAACAAAGTGCGCTCGGCCCTCGTCGTGATCGAAGTCGCGCTTGCGCTGGTCCTGCTCATCGGATCGGCGCTGCTCATCCGAACCGCGATGGCGCTCGGCCGCGTGGATCCCGGGTTCGACACGAAGAACGTGCTGACGATGCGAATGTCGCTGAAAGGCGTGCAGTTCGAGAAATCGCAGGCGGTCGATCAGCTCGTCCGCAATGGAGTCGAGCGCCTCAAGTCGATTCCTGGCGTCGTCGAGGCCAGCGCGACGTGCTGCGTGCCGTTGCAGGGCGGCTACGGCCTTCCCTTCCGCATCGTCGGACGTCCACTGGCCGCTGACAGCCAGGGGCCGTATCACGGCGGCGGCGGCTGGTCGACGGTGTCTCCTGGGTACTTCGAAGTGTTCAAGATCCCGCTCAAGCGGGGCCGCACGTTCAACGATCGTGATACCGCGGCCTCGACCAAGGTCGTCATCATCAATGAAGCCATGGCCAAGCAGTACTGGCCCAAGGCGGATCCGCTCGCCGACAAGCTCCTCATCGGGCAGGGGGTGATGCGCGAATTCGCAGCGGAGAGCGATCGGCAGATCATCGGCGTCGTCGCCGACACGAAGCTGAACGGCCTCGACAATGACGCCTCGCCGCAGATGTGGATCCCGCAGTCGCAGGTGCCCGACCTGGCCAACGCGCTCAACGTCGGGCTGACGCCGATCGCCTGGATCGTACGCACGCAGGTGCCGCCGCAGTCGCTCAGCACTCAGATCCAGGAGACGGTGCGGCAGACAACCGGATTGCCGGTGACCGACGTCGAGTCGATGGACTCGATCGTGTCAACGTCGGTGTCGCGGCAGCGCTTCAATATGTGGGTGATGACGGTGTTCGGGGGCTGCGCGCTGCTGCTCGCCGCGATCGGGATCTACGGGTTGATGGCTTACTCCGTGGAGCAGCGAACGCAGGAGATCGGTATCCGTCTCGCGCTTGGCGCGCCGCTCGCGCAGGTCCGCCGGATGATCATCGCGCAGGGGATGGCCCTGTCGCTCGCAGGAGTGGGGATCGGCCTGGGTGCGGCGTTTGGACTGGCCAAGTTGATCACGGCGTTCCTGTTCGGCGTGACGGCCAAGGATCCACTGGTTTTCAGCGCCATACCGCTGCTACTCACGCTGGTCGCGCTGCTCGCCGTCTGGCTGCCAGCCCGCCGCGCCAGCAAGGTGGATCCAATCATCGCGCTGCGGGCGGAATAGCTACCCACGACCGGCTGCCGGCTGCCGGCTGCCGGCTGCCGGCTGCCGGCTGCCAAATGTCACCGTACAAGAAAGAGGGCTCGTGGCCAATGAACCACGAGCCCTCGCTGTATAAAAACCGGCACTGGGAACCGGCCGCCGGGAGCCGGGAGCTTAGCGCTTGCAGCTACTCCGCGCGCAGCGTCAGGAAGAGCGAGCGGCCATCGCGCTCGACGACGAGCAACGACGGCTTGCCGTCCTTGCGATCCAGCGCCGTCTTCACCTCGGCGGCTGATTTCACCGCCTTGCCGTCAACCTTGGTGATGACGTCGCCTTCGTTGAGTCCGCTTTCGGCGGCGATGCCGTTGGGATCGAGCTGCGCGACGACAACACCTTTGTCATCGTTCTGCAGGCCGAGGCCGAAGCGCCCTTCGCTGCTCCGCTCACCGTTCGAGCGGTCGCGCGCGCTCGCCTTCGCCGCCTCGAGCGTGCCGAGCGTCACGTCGAAGTGCTCGGTGCGCCCGTCGCGAAGCACGGTAAGCGGCACCTTGACGCCGGGCAGCGTGTTGCCGACGGCGTTGCGGAGCTGGTTGTTGTCGGCTACGTCATGGCCGTTGAACTGCGTGATGACGTCACCCTGCTTTAGCCCGGCCTTCTCTGCGGGCGACCCGGCGTCGACAGTGCTGACCAGCGCGCCGCGTGTGTTCGGCAGGTTCATCGCCTGCGCCATGTCGGGCGAGACGCCCTGGATCGTGACGCCGAGCTTGGCGCGGCGCACCGCGCCGTTGCTGACCAGCTCGTCCATGACGTGCTTGGCCATGTTGGAGGGAATCGCGAAGCCGAGGCCGATGTTGCCGTCGGACGGCGACAGGATCTGCGAGTTGATCCCGATCAGCTCGCCGGCCGCGTTGACCAGCGCGCCGCCTGAGTTGCCATGGTTGATGGCGGCGTCGGTCTGCAGGAAGTCCTGGTAACCATCGTCGCCGGTGGGCGTCTGGCGACCCTTGGCACTGATGATGCCGGAGGTCACCGTTTCGCCAATGTTCAGAGGGTTGCCCACCGCGAGCACGACATCACCGACGCGGACCGCATCGGAGTCGCCGATGACGAGCGTCGGCAGGGCCGCGGCGTCGATCTTGACGACCGCGAGATCCGTGGCCGGGTCGGTGCCGACGACCTTCGCGGTGAAGGTGCGGTGGTCCGGCAGGTCGACTTTGACGCTGTCGGCGCCATCGACGACGTGGTTGTTGGTCAGGATGTAGCCGTCTTTCGTGACGATGACGCCCGAGCCGAGGCCGCGCTCGACAGGAGCGGGCATGCGGCGCGCGCGCGGACCCTGCTGGCCACGCGGCGCCTGCTCGCCGAAGAAGCGGCGGAAGAGTTCGTCGGGCATCTGCTGGTCGGCCGGAGCGAACGACGCGCGCTTTTCGACGCGAATCGTCACCACAGCCGGCATGACGCGCTCGACGACGGGGGCATAGCTGGCGCTGGCGACCGCCGGTGGCACGAGGCCGGCGGGCGCGCTGACGACGGTCGCGGTCGAGCTCGCCGCCGCCAGGTAGCTGCTCGCCTGCGGCGCCTTCCACGCCGCCATCGAGACCACGGCGGCCGCAATCGCGGCCACGGCGCCTTTTCTGAGATATCCGTTATGCATGGCTGAAAATCACCTCTATCCATTAGACGACGGTCAACCTTGCCGACGGCTGTCGCGAACATTACATGGGTGACAGGTCTCAGGCCTCCGTGTCGTTTCCGTCTTGTAGTTTCCGGCCTTAGGCGGAATCCTAAAGAGGTGCGCGTGCTGCTCGTCGAAGACGATCCAACCATTGCCCAATTCGTCGAGGGAGGCCTGCGCGAGGCCGGGTTCGCGGTGGAGCGCGCCGGCGACGGACGGACGGGCTTCAACAAGGCCGTGGCCGAGGCCTATGACGCGGCGATCCTCGACGTCATGTTGCCGCAGATGGACGGCCTGGCCGTGATCGACGCGCTGCGCGCGCGCGGGGTCCGGATGCCGGTGCTGATCCTCAGCGCCAAGCGCACGGTGGACGACCGGGTGCGCGGCCTCCAGGCTGGCGGCGATGACTACCTGACCAAACCGTTCGACTTCGCCGAACTGCTGGCGCGAGTGCAGGCGCTCATCCGCCGCGCCACCGGCGCCTCGGAGCCGACGCGGCTGACCGTTGGCGACCTGACGCTCGACCTGCTCACGCGCAAGGTCCAGCGCGGACCGCAGCTCATCGACCTGCGGCCGCGCGAGTTCGCGCTGCTCGAGTACCTCATGCGCAACGCGGGGCGGGTCGTCTCGAAAACGTCGATTCTGTCGCACGTCTGGGGCTACAACTTCGATCCCAACACCAACGTCGTCGACGTGCTGGTGTCGCGGCTGCGGGATCGGATCGATAAACCGTTCGCGGACAAACTGGTGCACACCGTCCGCGGCGTCGGTTACGTGCTGCGCCCGACTCCATGAGCACGCTGCGCCGCGCGCTCGGGCTGCGACTGTCGATCTGGTACGCGGCGGTCTTCACCATCAGCACGATCGGACTGGTGGCGATCACCTACGCGCTGCTCGCCTCTTCGTTGGCGCAGCGCGATCACGACATCATCCGCGCGACGCTGCGGGAGTACGCGTCGCGCTACGAACTCGGCGGCCTGACGGCCCTTCGCCGCGCGGTCGAGCTCGAGGAACGGACGGGGGACCAGGAACGGCTCTTCGTCCGGGTGCTCGGGCCGCTCGGCGACAACGCCGTGTTCGTGCGCGAACCGCAGGCGTGGCGCGCCTACGACGTCGAGGAGCTGAACGGCGGCGCCGACGCGCTCAGCGAGGATCTCGGTCATGATCGCCGCGCAGTCCTGGAAGTCGCCTCGGCGGGGCTGCCTGACGGCACCGCTCTGCAGGTTGGCAAGACCAACGAGATCCGGCTGGCGCTGCTGCGCCGCTTTGAGCTGATCGTCGGTGTGGTGCTGTGCATCGCGCTGACCATCGGCATCAGCGGCGGCCTGGTGCTCACGCACTCGACGGTACAGCCTATCTACCAGTTGATCGAGGTCGTGCAGAAGATCATCCGCACCGGCCGCACGGATACGCGCGTGCCGGCGCGCGGAGGGCAAGACGCCGTCCACGAGCTCAGCACGCTCTTCAACGCGATGCTCGACCGCATCAACGGGCTGCTCGGGGCGATGGGAGAATCGCTCGACAACGTCGCGCACGATTCTGCGTACGCCGATCGCGCGGCTGCGGGCCGTCGCCGGCCGGGCCCTCGAGTCGGGCGACGCCGAACAGCAGCGCGAGGCGCTCGCCGACTGCCTCGAGGAAGCGGATCGGCTGCTGGCGATGGTCAACACGCTGATGGACATTTCCGAGGCCGAGACCGGCGTGCTCAAGCTGCGACGCGAGCCGGTAGCGCTGCGCCAGCTGCTCGGGGACGCGGTCGATCTCTACGAGGATGTCGCCGAGACCAAGCACATCACGGTCACGCTCGAGCCCGGCCCCGACGCCGTCGTCGACGGCGCGCGCGATCGCCTGCGGCAGGTCTTCGCCAATCTCCTCGACAACGCGATCAAGTACACGCCCGACGGGGGGACGGTCCACTTCGCCGTCCGCCGCGACGACGACTGGGCGGTGGCGACGGTGACCGACAGCGGCGTGGGCATCGCGGCCGAACACCTGCCACGCATCTGGGATCGCCTGTATCGCGCCGATCCAAGCCGCTCGGAACGCGGCCTTGGGCTCGGCCTCAGCCTGGTGAAAGCCTACGTGACCGCGCACGGCGGCACCGTCGAGGCCGCCAGCACGCCGGGCCATGGCTCGACGTTCACGGTAAAGCTGCCAGTCGTCATCGGCAAGTAGCCCGCCAGTCCTCAGGTAACGGCGGTCAACCGTTTCCGTCCCATTTCCGTCCAACTATATGCATCGTGGATATACTCGGACTGTGACTAAGAGCGAGTCAGAGGGCCTGTTGCCGCTGCCGTCAGCCAGCTTTCACATCCTGGTCGCGCTGGCCGACGGCGATCGTCACGGCTACGCGATCATGCAGGACGTCGCGGCGCGGACCGCCGGCGAGCTCAGGCTCAGCCCGGGGACGCTGTATCGATCGATCCAGCGGATGCTCGAGCAAGGCCTGATCGCCGAGCTGGCCGCGCGCCCGGCGCGACACGACGACGAGCGCCGGCGCTATTACCGGTTGACGCCGTCGGGCCGCGAGGTCGCGCGCGCCGAAGCGCGGCGGCTGGCGCAGATGCTCAAGCTAGCGCGCGAGAGCGGCTTCGCTCCCGGAAAGGCGTGATGCGCTTTTATCGCCTGCTCCTGCACCTGTATCCGGCCTCCTTTCGCAATGAATACGGCGGCGAGATGGGTGCGCTATTGAGCGAGCGGCTGCGTGATGCCGGCGGACCGATGGCGCGGGCCGCGGTGATGGCTGGCGCGATACCCGACGTGCTGCTCAATGCTCTGGCGGTGCACGGCGACATCCTGCGCCAGGACCTGCGCTACAGCGTGCGCGCGCTTGGCCGCTCGCGTGGGTTCGCGTTCACCGCCATCGCGGTGATCGCGCTCGGTGTCGGCGCCAATACGGCCGCGTTCTCGGTGACCGACTTCGTCCTTCTCCGGCCACTGCCCTTTCCCGCGCCAGAACGCCTGGTCACCGTCTGGGAGCGGACCGAGGGGTACGCGCGGATGGAACTGTCGCCCGCCACCTATCGCGACTGGAAACAGGCCGCGACCGTGTTCGATCGCGTGGGCGCCTACACAAACACGTCGGCCAACATGCTTGGCAGCGGCGAGCCGGTACGCCTCGAAGGCGCGCAGGTCACCGGCGATCTGTTTCCAACGCTCGGGATCGCGGCGGCGATTGGCCGCGTCTACGACGCGGCGGATGACTTTCGCGTCCTGCCGAACGGGCCCGACGGCGCCGAGCCGGTGGTTGTGCTGAGCGACTCGGTGTGGCGGGGCCTCTTCGGCGGAGACCCGGCGGTACTCGGCACCACCATCCGGCTCAACGACCGAACCTATACGGTGATCGGCGTGATGCCGGCGTCGTTCGCCTTCCCGACGCGGCGAACCCAGTTCTGGGTGCCCTATGGCGTATCGCCGGACAACTACGCCGATCGCGGCAACAACTACCTCTACGGCGTTGCGCGCCTGAAGCCTGGCGTCACGCTCGACGCTGCGCGCAGCGATCTCGATCTCGCCGCGGCGCGCAGCCGGGCGCAGTTCCCCAGCGACTACGATGGCGTCAGCGCAACGGTTGCCCGCCTGCGTGACGACATCTCGTCGCAATCGCGGACGCTGGTGCTGGCGTTGAACGGCGCGGCAGCGTGCGTACTGCTAATCGTCTGCGCGAACCTCGCCAATCTCCTGGTGGCGCGCGCCCTCGGGCGCCGGCTGGAACTTGCCGTGCGAGCCGCGATGGGGGCCGGGCGCGAACGACTGGCGCGCCAGCTCGCCACGGAGGCCCTGGTCGTAGCCGTCGCGGGCGGCGCCGCGGGCGTCGCGCTCGCCGCCGCGATCGTCCCGCTCATGTGGCGGCT
The DNA here is from genome assembly GCA_963836665.1 of uncultured Acidobacteriota bacterium. Lineage (GTDB taxonomy): Bacteria > Acidobacteriota > Vicinamibacteria > Vicinamibacterales > 2-12-FULL-66-21 > JAICSD01. Next base: position 1,680,461 of record CAWIKL010000001.1, read on the forward strand.
GGTTCCCGCCTCCCTTCCCACCGACGCTGTACCAGGCATCGACATGCACGTGCTGCTGTTCGCCGGCGCGCTCACCTTCGTGACCGCGATCGTGTTCGGACTGGCGCCGGTCCTGCGCACCGGCAGGCCGGCCTCGCTCGCCGCGCTGCGCGACGGAAGCCGGACGGTAGGCGAACGGGGCGAACGCCTCCGCGCGACACTCGCGGTCGCGGAGATCGTCGCCTCGGTGGTCCTGCTCGTCGCAGCGGGACTGCTGATGCGCGCGCTGTGGAACGTGCGCGCCACCAATCCGGGGTTCCAGCCGACCGGCGTGCTGACGCTGCGGACGGTGCTACCGATGCCGCGCTACGCCGCGACCGGGACGCGCGTGACGTTTTACGCACGCGTGCTCGACGAGGCGCGCGCGCTGCCCGGCGTCACCGGCGCGGCCTACATCAGCTATCTGCCGATGGTCATGCGCGGCGGCATCTGGGCGGTCGGCCTGCCCGGGCGGCCCAACGAGCGGCGCGACGCGGCGACGGCGAGCATGCGGTTCGTGACGCCGGGCTTCTTCGCCGCGCTCCACGTGCCGTTGCGCCGCGGGCGCGATGTCGCCGACACCGACACGACGCAATCACAGCTCGTCGCGGTGGTCAGCGAATCGTTCGTGAGCCGGTTCCTGCCGGGCGACACGGGCATCGGCCGGACCTTCCGCTTCGGCTTCGCCGATCGCACGATCGTCGGCGTCGTCGGCGACATTCGCGTGCGCGGGCTCGAGCGATCGAGCGAGCCGCAGGTGTACCTGCCCTACCGGCAACAGCAGGACGATTCATTCGTCGGCTACGTGCCGAAGGATCTCGTCGTCGCGCCGTCGGTGCCGGTGGCGTCGCTCGCCCCGGCGGTTCGGGCCATCGTCCGCGGCGCCGATCCGCTGCAGCCAGTTACCGACGTGCGGCCGCTGACCGACATCGTGGACGCCGAAACGGCGTCGCGCGAGGCGCAGATCCGCGTGCTCGGCGGCTTTGCCCTCGCGGCGTTCCTGCTCGCGGCGATCGGCATCCATGGCGTGCTGGCGTTCTCGGTGTCGCAGCGCACGCCGGAAATCGGCGTGCGCATGGCGCTCGGCGCGGGGCGCAGCGACATCCTGGCGATGATGGCCAAGCAGGCCGTGCGGCTGACCGTGGCCGGACTGGTGCCGGGCATCGCGGTCGCCTACGCCGCCGGACGCGCCCTCGAGTCGCTCCTCGCCGGCGTGGCTCCGCACGACGCGGCGACATTTGGCGCGGTCGCCGTCCTGACGATCGTGATGGCCGCGGCCGGGCTGCTCCTGCCGGCGATCCGCGCCGTCCGCATCGATCCCCTGCGCGCGATGCGGGGCGAGTAAGCAGGGCCGCGACAGCGGTGGCTCAGGCGCTCCGCTTGCGCGAGCGCATTACCGCCAGCGCCAGCACGATTGCGCCCCAACCCGCCATCGCCGCCGCCTGGGGCCACAACAGGTCCAGCCCGATCCCCTTCAGGAAGATGCCGCGGACGATCACCAGGAAATACCGCAGCGGAATGAGATAGGTGACGTACTGGATCACCTGCGGCATGTTCTCGATCGGGAAGATGAATCCCGACAAGTAGATCATCGGCGTCAGGAAGAAGAAGGTCGCCGTCATCATCGCCTGCTGCTGGGTGTCGGAAATCGTCGAAATGAACAGCCCCAGCCCAAGCGTGCACAGCACGTAGATCAGGCTCATCGACAGCAGCAGCCAGACGCTGCCGCGCAGCGGCACCTGGAACCAGAATACCGCGACGGCGCAGACGAGCAGGACGTCGATCAGCCCAATGAGGCCGTAGGGCAGCAGCTTGCCGGCGATCAGCTCCCACCGCCGCAGCGGCGTGACGTTGAGCTGTTCGAGCGTCCCCAGTTCCTTCTCGCGAACGATCCCCATCGCGGCCAGGTTGGCCGTGACCAAGAGCAGGAGCAGTGCGAGCACGCCGGGAATCATGAAGAAGCGGCTTTCGAGCTGCGGATTGAAAAAGACGCGCACACGGAGATCGATGGGTGGCCCGGGCGGCGGCGACGGCGACACAGCCATGAGGGCGGCGGCATCCTCGCCGATCAGCGCCGTCGCATATCCCAGCGCCACGTTGGTCGAGTTCGAGTCTGAGCCGTCGGCCACGAGCTGCAGCGCGACGGGCCGGCCGGCCTGGAGCGCGCGGCCGTAGCCGGTCGGAATGGCCAGCGCCACCCAGGCGTCTCCTCGCTGCAAGTAGCGATCGATCTCGTCCACCGTGCTGACGGTGTCGACGATGGTGAAATTGGGCGACGCGTCGAACTTGGCGATCAAGTTACGGCTGGCCGGCGAGCGATCACCGTCGGCGACGACGACCGGCACGTCCTTGACGTCGGTGCTGGCGGCATAACCGAGCATCGTCAGCTGCACGATCGGAGCGACGATGACGATGCCGAACAGCCGCGGGTTCTGGCGCAGCTCGAGAAATTCCTTCCACACGAGACAGCGCAACCGCCGCATCAGCGTCGCTCCCGGGCCAGGCGCACCGAGGCGAGCGTCAGCATGGCCAGCGCGTAGACGACGAGCGCGAGCATCTGCGGCCAGAGCAGCGCCAACGGCGTCCCCTTGAGGACGATGCCGCGCAGCGCGACGAGGAAATACCGCGCCGGCACGATGGTGGTGATGAGCTGGAGGGCGTGGGGCATGCTCGAAATCGGGAAGATGAAACCCGACAGCATCAACGTCGGCAGGAACGACGTGAGCAGCGCCGCCTGGAAGGCGATCTGCTGCGTCTCGGCGACAGTCGAAATGAGCAGCCCGGTACCGAGGGCGCCGATGATGAACAGCGACAGCGCGAACAGCAACGACAGCCAGTTGCCGCGCATCGGCAGGCCGAAGAGCGCCATCGCGGCGAGGATGATCAGGGCCGCCGAGGCCAGCGAAATCAGGAAATACGGAATGCTCTTGCCGACCACGAACGACATGGTGTCGATCGGCGCCATCCGCACCTGCTCCATCGTGCCTCCTTCCTTCTCGCGCACGATCGACAGGGCCGTCGAGATCACCGCGGTGATCATCAGGATGTAGGCGATCAAGCCGGGGACGAGGAACAGCGTGCTGCGCAGCTCCGGGTTGTACCAGATGCGCGGTTCCACCGTGATCAGCGACGCCGCGGCGCTGCGGACGATGTTGCCGGCATAGCCCATCACTGTCGTGGCGGTGTTGGCGTTCTCGCCGTTGATCAGCATCTGCACCTGCGGCGGGCGGCCGGCGATCAGGTCGCGGCCGAAGCCCTCGGGGACGATCAACACCGCACGCGCCGCGTTGAGGTTGAGCAGACGGTCGATCTCGGCTGCGGAATAGACGTCGCCGATGCGATCGAAGTAGCCGGAGTTGACGAAAGCGCTGACGAGCGCGCGGCTCTGCGTGGTCTGGTCGCGGTCCTGCACCGCCAAGGCGATGTGCTTGATGTCCCAGTTGAGGGCGTAGCCGTAGAGGAGGAGAAAAAAGGCCGGCACGAAGACGATGGTCAGCAGGGTCCGGCGGTCGCGCCGGATCTGGCGCCACTCCTTGCGGAAGACCGCCAGCGCCTTGGTCATCTCGACGCTCGCTCGTTTCTGTCCGGATTGAACCGATCGACGACGTCGAGAAAGACATCTTCAAGGGAAGGGCTGACCGGCGAGACGGCGTCGACGGCGATGCCGGCGTCGCGCAACCGCGCGCTGACGCTGTCGGGCGTGAGCGCGGCGTCGCGCAGGACGGCGTGGACGGCGGTGCCAAACAGGCTCGTCTTCTCGACCCCGGGAGTCGCATCGAGTATGCGCATCGCGTCGACGGCGCTGTCGGTGCGGATCTCGAGGATCGGCCGGCCGTCGAAGACACGCTTGACCTCCGAGGTGGTTCCGATCGCGGCGAGGCGGCCGGCGTGAATCAGCGCGACGCGGTGGCAGCGCTCCGCCTCGTCGAGGTAATGCGTCGTGACCAGCACCGTCACCCCCGACTGCGACAGCGTGTCGATGAGGCGCCAGAACTGGCGGCGGGAGAGCGGATCGACGCCGCCGGTCGGCTCATCGAGGAAGAGAATCGCCGGCTGGTGCAGGATGGCGCAACCAAGCGCGAGCCGCTGGCGCCAGCCCCCGGCCAGGTCGCGCGCGAGCGTGTTTTCGCGGCCCGCCAGACCGGCCATCTCGAGGACGAAGCGCCGCCGCTCCGCCAGCTGTCGCGCGTCGAGGCCGTAGACGCCGCCGAAGAAGCGGATGTTCTGGTCCACCGTCAGCAGCTCATAGAGCGAGAAGCGCTGCGACATGTAGCCGATGCGGGTCTTCACCCCTTCGGGATCGCGGGCCACGTCGACGCCGCCGACCGTGGCCGTGCCGGACGTCGGCGCGAGCAGGCCGCACAGCATGCGGATGGTCGTCGACTTGCCGGCGCCGTTGCTGCCGAGAAAGCCGAAGATCTCGCCACGGCTGACGTCGAAGCTGACGTTGTCGACCGCGACGAACGCGCCGAAACGCCGGGTCAGGCCGCGCACTGCGATGGCGGCCCGCGGTGGGTCTGAAACGCCCGGATTCGGCGGGTCGGCAAGACCGGGTTTACTGGCCAATCGCCCGCTCCAGCCGCGCCTCGGCGAGGCGGGCGTTGGCGACGGCGCGGGTGCGATCGAGCTCGGCCTGCAGGCGCGCCACCTGGGCGTCGAGCACGTCGGTCGGGGTTGCGACGCCGGCGCGGTAGCGTTCCCCGACCGCGCGCTCGGCCTCCGCCGCGGCGCGGACTTCGTCGGCGGCGGCGGTGACCGCCTGCCGGCTCGACTCGAGCTCCAGGGCGCGCTGGCGCACTTCGAAGGTCACCTGGCGATCGAAATCCTGGACGCGCGTGCGCAGCGCCGCCGCGTTGGCGCGCGCCTCGCCCGTTTCCGCACCGCGCCGGCCGCCGTCCCAGAGCGTCCAGGTCATGTTGATCGAGGCGTCCCAGGACGTCGCCCACACGGCGGCGCGGGGAAAATTGCGCGGGTTCGGGCTGGCGTAATCGAAGCCGCTGCCGACGCCGACCTGCGGCCACTTCGTCGACGACAGGGCGGCGGCGCGGAGATCGGCCGAGGCGGCTCGCTGTTCGAGGGCCTGCCGCTCGGGGCGCGCGCGCAGCGCGCGCGCGATGAAATCGGCGACGGCCGTGCTGTCGGTGACGCGCGCGAACTGCGGATTGTCCGGCGGCGCCGGATCGACGAGCGCGACCGGCCCTGGCGGCGCTCCCGTCAACCGCTGCAGGTCCGCCTCGGCGACGCCGCGCAGGTTCGCGGCTTCGACCGCGAGTACGCGCTGATGCGACACCTGCGCCTCGGCCGAGGATACGTCATTGGGCGGGATCAGCCCCGACACCAAGCGGCTGCGGACGTCGCGCAGGTGCGCGTCGGCGGCGTCGAGCGACCGGCGCAGCACGTCCTCGGTGTCCTGCGCCGTCAGCACGGCGTAGAAGGCGCGGGTAATCTCCAGTCGCAGGTCAGCGCGCGCCGCCTCGAGATCCTTGCCGACGGCCGTCCGTTCGGCGTTCGCCGCGTCGATGAGCGCATCCGTGCGGCCGCCGGTGTAGATCGGCCACTGCAGGTCGAGGCGCGTGCGGTAGTTGTCGGGAATGTCGGGATAGACAACGACGCGCGACGGTCCGGGCGCGATCACGGAGAACTCCTCGACATGGTTGGTGCGGGTGTAGCCCCCCTGCAGCGCGACCGTAGGCAACAGCGCGTCGTGGTAGCCCTGCGCCGCGAAGCCGGCCGCCTCCTGGCGCGCCTGCAGCTCGGCGAGGCGCTGGCTGTTGGCCAGCCCCTGCGTGATGGCCTGATCGAGGGTGAGCGGGGCCGCCGGCTGCGCCGAGGCCGCCGCGGGGAGGAGGATCATCGCGACAACGAACCTGTTCATGATGGGCCGCCTGTGATCAGTTCGATGAAAACGTCTTCGAGCGACGCGCCGATCGGACGGACGTCGAGGGGACGGATGCCAGCCGCGGTCAGCGCCGCGGTCACATCGCCGGCCAGCGCCCTGGCGTCGCCGGCGGCGGCGCGCACGTGCGCGCGATCGCCGAACGACTGCACGTCGGCGACGCCGGGCAGGCGCGACAGCAGATCGATCGGCGGCCGAGGTGTGTCGGTGACGACCTCGAGCAGCTGTCCGGCGAGCGTTCCTTGCAGCCGCGACGGCTGGTCGAGGGCGAGCAGCCGTCCCTGGTGGAGGAGCGCGACGCGGGCGCAGCGCTCCGCTTCGTCGAGATAGGGCGTCGTCATGACGATGGTCAGCCCGCGCGAGAGGAACTCCGACAGCAGCTTCCAGAACTCGCGCCGCGATACTGGATCGACCCCGGTCGTCGGCTCGTCGAGCAGCAGCACGCGTGGCTCGTGGACGAGGGTGCAGGCCAGCGCCAGCTTCTGCTTCATGCCGCCCGAGAGGCGGTCGGCGCGGCGGGCACGGAACGGCGTGAGCTGAGTCATGTCGAGCAGCCAATCGCGCGCCGGCTGGTAGCGCCGGACGCCGTGGATCTCGGCAAAGAAGGCGATGTTCTCGTCGATGGTCAAATCGCCATAGAGGCTGAAGCGCTGGGAGAGATAGCCGATGTCGCCGGTGATGGCGCGGTGCTCGGCGACCGGATCGCGGCCGAGGACCCGCACCGTGCCGCCGTCGGGCGCGAGCAGGCCGCAGGCCAGGCGAATCGTTGTCGTCTTGCCGGCACCGTCGGGGCCGATCAGGCCGAACATTTCGCCGCGGGCGACCTCGAAGGCGAGGCCGTTGAGCGCAGTGACGCTGCCGTAGCGTCGCGTGACGTTGGCGAACGCGATCGCCGTCTCGCTCATTGACCGCCGCTCCGTGCGCCGGCTCCGAGATCGGCCTCGACGGGCATGCCGGGCTTGAGGATGCCGGCGTGGTTGTCGGCCGTCACCTTGATGCGGTAGACCAGCTTCGACCGCTCTTCCGCGGTCTGGACGTTGCGGGGCGTGAATTCCGCCTTCGGCGAAATGAAGGTGATCGTGCCGGCCAGGCGCTGGCCGGCGTCGGTGACGAGCGCCGCCGCCTGTCCGATCGTGAGCCGCGGCACGAGGCGCTCGTCGACGTAGACGTTGGCCCAGGCGTGATCGATGTCGGTGATGACGACAATCGGCGCGTGCGGGGCGACCATTTCGCCGCCGTGCAGGATCTTCGACGTGACGATGCCGGCGGCCGGCGCTGTGACGACGGCATCCGTGATGTCTTTGTGGATGGTGGCGATCTGCGCGTCGATGCCTTCGACGCGGGCGGCCGCGGCCTCGATTTCCTGCGGGCGGGCGCCGGCCTTGAGCCGGGCCAGGGTGTCTGCGGCTGCCTGGGCGCGATCCTGGGCGCCGCGGACGCGGGCGACCGCCACGTCGCGCCGGGTCACGGCGTCGTCGCGCTGCTTGACGGAACCGGCGCTGGCGCGCAGCAGGTTCTCGAAGCGCTCGACGTCGGCCGCGGCGGCGCTGGCATCGGCCTGCGCGGCGTTGACGTCGGCCTGCGCCGCCTGGGCCTGGGCCTGGGCCTGGCGGATGTCTTCGGGACGCGAGCCGGCCTTGAGCAGCGCGAGCTGCGCGGCGGCCTGGCCGCGCTCGGCGGTGGCGCGGCGCAGGGCGAGCGCGGCGTCGGCGGTGTCGATACGCGCAATCGGATCGCCGGCGGCGACGCGGTCTCCCTCGTTGACGCGCACCTCGAGGAGCCGCCCGCCGACCTCGGCGGCGACGCGCACGTCGGTTGCCTCGACGTAGCCCGACGCGCGGGTCGAGGGCAGATCCGCCGCGGCGTGGCACGCCGACAGGACGAGCGACAGGACGACCAGGTGCCCGGGACTCGGGACTGTGCTCATGAGATTTTTCCTTCGAGCTGCGCCAGGGCGAGCTGCTGGATGTGGAGGACGATCTCGTCGACGCGCAGGGCCGCGGATCCGAGCGTGCCGCGTCGATCGAGACGGCGGCGGAGGCGCGCGGTCGCGAAGTAGAACATCAGCGGCGCGATGATGCCGCCGTGGAGGACGAGCGGGTCGACGCGGCCGAAGCAACCGGCGCGCACCCCGTCGTCGAGGATGGCGCGGAGCGCGGCGAGCACGCCATGGACGTGTGCGACCGTGGCGTGATCGATGTGCTGGCCGCCTTCGGCAATCTCGCGCAGCCAGAATCGGCGGGAAGTGCGGACGCGCCGCGGCTTCGCCGGCGATGGCCTCGACATAGGCGCGGACCTTGTCGGCGGCGGCGGCGTCCGAGGCCGCGGCCGCGGCGACGCGGGTGTGGACGGCGGCAAACATGTCGTTGAGAATCTCGCGGTAGAGGGCGGCCTTGCCGGCGAAGTGGTAGTAGATCATCGCCTTGTTCAAGCGCGCGGCGCGGGCGATGCGGTCGACGCTGGCGCCGGCGTAGCCGCGGGCGGCGAACTCTTTGGCGGCGGCGGCGAAAATACGCGCGCGGGAGGCGGACGGGCGAGTGGCGGGCCGGGCCATTTCGTTAACTAACTAGATAGTTAATACAGTGGACCGGCGCTTGTCAAATCGCGGCGGACCAGAGCCAGTCCGCTACAGCAGCTGCGAGAGCCTGGCGTAGCCGGCGCGGCTCACTGGCAGGCGCGTCCCGTCGCGCAGGATCGCCATCCGGCTGTCCTTGGCGTAGAGCTCCACCTTGGCGATGCGATCGACGTTGAGGATGAACGAGCGGTGCACGCGGACGAAGCGAGCCGGCTCGAGCGAGCTCTCGACGGCGGCGAGGGTCTGGTCCTTAAGGTAGGACTTGCCGTCCGACTTGAACGCGACATAGTCGTCCTGGGCCTCGACATAGTCGATCTTGTCGACCGGCAGGACGTGGACGTTGGCGCCATCGCGGATCAAGACCCGCCCGGCATAGCCGGATCGCGGCCGCGCGTCGCGGACGATGGCCTCGACGTCGGTCGGTGCCTTGGCGCGCAGCCGTTCGCGCGCGCGGGCGATTGCTTCCTCGAAGCGCTCGGCACTGAACGGTTTGAGCAGGTAGTCGATCGCGTGCACCTCGAACGCGCGCAGCGCATATTGATCGTAAGCGGTGATAAAGACGACGGGCTGCTCGCGCCCGAGCAGTTCCAGGACTTCGAAGCCGTCGAGCTTGGGCATCTGCACGTCGAGCAGGACCAGGTCGGGCTGGAGCTCGCTCACCGCCTTGACCGCTTCGAAACCGTTGGCGCATTCGGCGACAATCTCAATCAGCGCGTCGGCGGCCGCGTATTCGCGCACCACCGCGCGCGACAGCGGCTCGTCGTCGACGATCACGATCCTGAGCGGTTGCATCAGAGGGGTATCTCCAGGCGGGCGACGAAGCGGCCATCGCGCTCCTCGGTCTGCAGTGCCGCGTCGTGGCCGTAGATACTCTGCAGCCGCTCGCGCACGTTACGCAAGCCGAGGCCGGTGCCGCGGCCGGCCGGACGCTGAGGATCGCACGGGTTCTCGACAGTGACGGCGACTGTCGCGGCCCGCCTCTCCGCGCGCACGCGCACGCAGCCGCCGTCGAGGACGTGGGCGACGCCGTGCGTCACGGCGTTCTCGACGAGCGGCTGCAGGAGCAGCGGCGGCACTTCGCAGCCCTGCGCCGCGGCGTCGGCAAGGACATCGGTCTGCAGCCGCGGCCCGAATCGCACCTGCTCGATGGCCAGGAACCGCTGGGCCAGGGCGAGCTCGCTCGCCAGCGGGATCCGCCGCCGCGCGCCGAGCGCCAGTGTCTCGCGCAGGAAATCGGCGAGCAGCAGGCACATTCGCCGCGCCGCCGCGGGATCCGCCGTGGTCAGCGCGCTGATCGACTGCAGGCTGTTGAAAAGAAAGTGCGGATCGATCTGCGCCCGCAGCGCGCGCAACTCGGCCTCACGGGCCAGCACCTGCAGCTCGAACCCGCGCCGTTCCGCGTCGCGCGAGACCTCGAACGCGGCGGCCAGGTAGCTCAACGCCATCGCCAGCAGATACAACAGGAAGCCGAAGGCGAAGAGTGTCGGCGCGCCGGCGCGGAAGCTGGCCGGGACGTCGGAACGGATGAGCAGCGAAACGATCAGTCCCATCCAGCCGCGCGCCAGCAGCAGCCACATCGCGCTCGACACGAACGACGCGGCGACGGCGGTGACGGCGACGCGCACCGGCCCGACCCGCTCGACCGGGGCACCGCCGGTCACGTACCACGCCGAAAGGCTGAGGAACCCGTAGGCGACCGACAGCGGGACGGCGGTGACGAGCGCGTCGCGCCAGCCGAGCGCCCCCTGCAACGCGAGCAGCGCTGCGAGCAGGACGCCAAGCGGGATCCAGATCGCCAAGTAGACGATCAGGCGCCAGGGCCGACCCAGGATCGGGTGCATGCTCTTGGGGTGTCCGACTAGGCGTCCATCCGCCGCGGATTCTTCACCGCGCACCCGCCCATCACCAGCAGGCCGCGGAGAACGAGCCGCTTGTCGCCGTTCTGCGGCGGGTGGGTCTTGTCCTCGATGCCGCCCATGATCGGGACGACGCGTGAGACGACGGTCCAGTCGTCCGGAATCTTGATGTCGATGCCGCCCCAGAACGCGAAGATGTCGATCACCGCTTCGCCGCCCGGGGCGATCGACGCCTGGCGCAGATCGATTTCGCAGCCACCCATGACCGCGGTCAGATCGGCGCCGCGGAAATTCTGCGCGTTGCTGCGCCGCAGGACGCCGCCCATGATCGCCAGCGCGCTGAAATCGGCCTCGCTCTCGGCGCCGCGCGACCGGCTGCGCCCGCCGAAGCCGCGCCAGACCATATAGCCGCCGAGGAACACGAGAAACAACGGCATCACTTCGCGCGCGTCGATGCGGAAGTAGACGATCCGCTCGATCAGCATCCACGCGCCGATCGATACGAAGATGAGGCCGCCGAACCAGCCATGGCCGCTCCGCGCCGCCTGGTAGAGCTTGAGCATCCCGATGGCCACCAGACCGGCGGGCCAGTACTGCAGGTAGTCGCGGGCGTCGATGATTTCGAGGTTGTCGAGCGTGAACAACACGCCGACTGCGATGACCATCAGCCCGAACATCGCCTGCACGGTCGCGCGCGGACGGTCGCTGCGGGGTGCGCCGGGCGCATCGATCGTCATCGGATTCCTCTCATCAGCATGATGACGCCGCTCAGGATCACGACCAGCGGCCACGAGTTGTGATAGTCGAGGCCCCACAGATGGATTTGGGACACCAGCATCCACACGCCGAGGCCAATCAGCCAGATGCCGGTGGTCATGCCGCCGCGGCGCACGTGCTGCGGGCCGGCGCTCCGCCAGCGGTAGCCGCAGGCCATGCCCCCCTTTTCGACGATCGTCATCGCGCCGATTGTGATCAGTACGAGCGGCCCGATCAGCTGCCCGTACGAGACGTGGAGGAGGCCGCTGCGATCGAGCAGCAAGGTCCCGCCGAGCGCGAGCAGCACGGCGCCGAAGACGATCGCCGATGCGCTCATCCCGCCGTTGCCGGTTTCGGCGTCGGTTTCCATCTTTGGTTCCTCAGAGATACCGCAGGAGCGCCTGCAGCCAGCCCGCCACTTCGCGGGCGACAGCGGAGGCGACCATCCCGTAGTCGTGCTGGGCGAGTGCCGCCGCGGCCGTTTCCGGCTGTGTCAGCACCAGCGACATGATGGCGGCGGCCACCGCTACCGAGAGGATCGCCAGCACGGCGTTCACCTGGAGGGCAGTTCTGCTGGTCAATGCAGCCATCGCGTTCTTCCTTTCACGACCAGATTACGGACGGCGGCAGGCTGGCGCCCGGCCTTTCCGGCGAATCCCTCCTGCCGGGCGGCGAATGACGCCGGAGGGCTGGTGTGTCAAAACGGATCACAAAAGGCCGAACAGTCGAGCTAGAATGCCGCGCCAATGAAAAGCTTCAAGAAGATTGCACTGATTGCCGTCTCGATCGTAGTCGTGGTCGCAGGGGCGGGACTGCCGGCCATCGTCGGTATCCGGCCATTCGTCGGCGCGAAGAAGCGCGCCTTGACCAGCCGGACGTTCGAGCGCACGCCGGCGCGACTGGCGCGCGGCACGTATCTGGTGACCAGCGCCCACCCGCCGTGCGCGCTGTGTCATTCACCGATGGAGACGACCGGCGGGGGGCTCAAGGTGAGGGACGGCATGTGGCTGGCCGGACGCAACTGGGAGCCTGACGGCGTCCCGTTCGTCAGCGCGCCGAACCTGACGTCGGATCCCGAGACCGGGATTGGCACGTGGACCGACGACCAGCTCGCGCGCGCGATTCGCGAGGGTATCGGCCACGACGGCCGGACGCTCTTCCCGATCATGCCCTACGAACGGTTCCGCAACATGTCGGACGAGGATCTCGCGTCGATCATCGTCTACTTGCGTTCGCTGCCGCCGGTGCGCAACCCGCTGGCAAAGTCGGCGGTGCCGTTCCCGATCAAGTACCTGATCAACTCGGCGCCGCAGCCCGTCGAGGCGCCCGTCACGGCCGACCTCTCGACGCCAGAAAAGCGCGGGCACTATGACGTCGAAGTGCTGGCGGTGTGCGGGGAATGCCACACGTCGATGGACGACCAAGGTAATCGTGTGCCCAATATGGAATTCGCGGGAGGCACCGCGCTGCACTTCGGCGAGCGCAAGGTGATCTTCTCGGCCAACCTCACGCCGGCCGCCAATGGGATTCCCTACTACACGGAGGATCTCTTCATCGAGGCGATCCGGACGGGCAAGGTGCGTTCACGACCACTCGACGAGATGATGCCGACGCACTACTTCCGGAACATGACCAACCAGGATCTCAAGGACATCTTCGCCTACTTGAAAACGCTCAAGCCGGTCGATCACTACGTGGACAATTCACTGCCACCGACGAAATGCGCGAAATGCGGATTGGTGCACGGAGGCGGGGAACGGAACAAGGTTTGAGAGTTATTTGTCCAGTCCGGCGGCGCGCCGCGCCCGTTCGAGCGCGGCGAGCGCGTCCAGCACTTCCTTGCGCGCGGCTTCGCGCGCGGCTTCCCCCTTGGCGTCGCTGAAGTGCTTGATCGCCGACTTCAGCGCCCAGCTCTCCATCAGGGTCAGGGCCGATTCGGCGAGGAGATACTTGCCGGTGAAGCCGGCGTAGGGCTGCGCCAGCTTCGGCGTGGCCATCTCCATGAACTCCTGATGGGTCATGCCGCCATACGGGGTCGGGCCAATCCAGAACTTTTCGCCGAGGACGTCCTCGATCGTCGGCTTGCGGCCGAAGATCTCCAGACGGAAGACCGGGTGCTGTTCCTTGAGGTCGATCGGCGGCGGCCCGTTCAAGGCGCGTTGGATCCGGCCGATCGAGACTGGCAGGTCGTCGATCGACTCCGTGCTGGACTGTTCGGTGGCGCTGGAGGTGGTGGGAATCGCTGGAGCCGCGGGGGGCGCCGGGACGGCAGGCGGCGCGGCGGTCGTCTGCATCGCGACCACGAACGAACACACCAGCAGCGTTGCCGCCATGACAATTTGACGCCGCCAATCCCGATCCGGCCGTTTCGCCGCTGGGATTGCCGCCGTCCGGAATCGGACATCCCGAACAGTGCGGCTGATTCCACTGTACGCCGGAAGCACCATCGTGGCAAACACTTACACCGGCGGTGGGGCCGGGCATAGACTTCGCTGAGCAGGCAGATATGCTTCAGGATCTTCGCTACGCCGTTCGCGGCATGTTGAGAGCGCGCGGCGTCACCGTGGTGGCGCTGGCCACGCTGGCGCTCGGTATCGGCGTCAACACGGCGATCTTCTCCGTCATCGACGGCGTGCTTCTGCGTCCGCTGCCCTACGCCGATCCCGGCCGACTGGTGATGGTGTGGCAGGACCTGCGCGCACGCGGCGGGCCGGCGACGGAATGGACGGGACCGTCGCAGCAACTGGACTGGAAGGGCGACACCGACGTCTTCGAGAACCTGACGAGCGTGCGCGGCTGGAACGCGAGCCTCACCGGCGGCGAGCTGCCGGAAGCGCTGCAGGGTGAGCAGACAACGTATGAGTACTTCGACGTCCTCGGAGTGCAGCCGGCGCTCGGCCGCGGCTTCCGTGACGCCGACGACCTCCGCGGCGCACCGCGCGTCGTCGTGCTCAGTCACGACCTGTGGATGCGGCGCTTTGGCGGCGATGGCTCCATCTTGGGCCGCGACATCGAAATCAATGGCGAGAGCCACGAGGTCATCGGCATCATGCCGGCGGGCTTCCGCCCCGCCTGGATCACGTCCGCGCAGCTCTGGCGGCCGATGCAGATGGCGCGGGTCAATCCCTCGCGGAACACGGCGATGAACCACACCATCGGCCGGGTACGGGGCGGCGTGACGATCGAGCAGGCGCGCGCCGGCCTGGCGACGCTCGCGCGTCGTCTCGAGCTGCAGTATCCAGAGTCCGACGGAAAGAAAGGGATCAATCCGGTCCTGCTGCAGGCGCAACTGACGACGAGCATCCGCACGCCGCTCCTGATGTTGCAGGGCGCCGTGGTCTTCGTGCTGCTGATCGCGTGCGTCAACGTCGCCAACCTGCTGCTCTCGCGCGCGTCCGGCCGGACGCGGGAGATCGCGGTGCGGCGCGCGCTCGGCGCCGATCGCCGGCGCATCGTCCGTCAGCTGTTGACCGAGAGCGTGCTCCTGGCGCTGTGCGGCGGCGGGCTCGGGGCGCTGGTCGGCGTGTGGGGGGTGACGGCGCTCAAGAGCCTGGCGCCCGCGGGAACGCCGCGCATTGGCGAAGTCGGCGTCGACGGGCGCGTGCTCGCGTTCGCGGCGGCGCTGTCGGTGGTCACGGGCATCGTCTTCGGGCTCGTCCCCGCGCTCCATGCCGCGCGCGATCGGGTAGCTGGCGCGCTCAAGCATGGAGCACGGGGCGAGACCGGGGACGGCGGCGGGCGGGCGCGGCGGCTGCTGATCGTCGCCGAGCTGGCACTGGCGCTGGCCCTGCTCGTCGGCGGCGGACTGCTCCTGCGCTCATTCGCCGCGCTGCAGGACGCGACACTCGGCTTCAATCCGGATCATCTCCTTGCCGGTTTCGTGGTGCCGCCGCAGACGACCTATCGCACCGATACGCAGCGCCTGGCCTTCTATGACGCCGTGATCGCCCGGGCGGCGGCATTGCCAGGTGTTCGCACCGCGGCGCTCTCCTCGGTGGTACCGCTCGGCGGCGACAGCGACACCGATTTCGAGATCGAGGGGCGACCGAAACCGACGCGCAGCTCGGATGCGCTCGTCACCTGGTATCGCGTCGTCAGCGCGAACTACTTCGCCGCGATGGAGATTCCGCTCAAGCGCGGACGGTTGTTCCAAGATCGCGAGGCCGAGCGCACGATCGTGGTCAACGAGTCGATGGCGAGGCGCTACTGGCCTGGCGAGGAGGCGATCGGCCGGCGGGTCCGCTTCGGCGACACTCCGTGGTTCACCATCGTCGGGATCGTGGCGGACGTGCGGGTGCGCGGCGCGCGGACGCCGAGCACCGTCGAGACGTACATCCCCTACTGGCACAATCCTGAGCCCGGCACCAACGTCGTGCTGAAGACCGCTGGCGATCCGGAGGCGCTCACCGAGCCGCTCAGGCGCGCGGTGAAGGACGTGGACGGACAGGTCGCGGTCGCTGGCGTCGCGAGCATGGAGCAGACGATCGCCGACTCGAACGGCAGTCCGCGGCTAATCGCCACGCTGGTGGCGATCTTCGCCGGGCTCGCGCTCGCCTTGGCGGCCGTGGGCATTTACGGGGTGATGTCCTACGCGGTATCGCAGCGGACGCAGGAAATCGGCGTGCGGCTCGCGCTGGGGGCCGCCGAGCGGCACATCTTCGCACTCGTGGTTGGCGAGAGCTTGAGACTGGCAGCGGCCGGGCTGGCGATCGGACTGGTGCTGGCACTCGCCGTCGGGCGAGCGCTGAAGACGCTACTCTTCGGGGTCGGCGGCGCAGATCCCGTGACATTCGCCGCGACGGCGGTGCTGCTTGCCGGGGTCGCCTGCGTCGCGGCGTTCGTGCCCGCGCGGCGGGCGATGCGCGTCGAACCGATGTCGGCGCTGCGAGTTGATTAATCGGGGAATCGGGTAATCTAAGGAGCGAACCGCCCATCTTTTGCGGCCGTCTAACAGGTAACCCTATGGCCTTCTTCAGCCGAAGCACCCAGCCGGCAGCGGCGCCGCCGATCGAATCGGAAGGGCTCGCGCCCAACGCACTCGTCGGTCTGCGCAACATCGAGAAATCGTACGCGCACGGAACGAGCCGCAGCTACGTGCTGCGCCGCATCAACGCTGACATCAAGGAGGGGGAATTCGTCTCGATCATGGGCCCCTCCGGCGCCGGCAAGTCGACGCTGCTGCACATCATCGGCATGCACGACAGCGCGTGGACGGGGGAGTACTACTTCCTCGATCAGCCGGTGCACCGGCTCGGCGCCAAGGAGCGCGCCAAGCTGCACAAGCAGTACATCGGCTTCGTCTTCCAGAGCTATCACCTGCTCGATCACCTGACGGTCTACGAGAACCTCGACATCCCGCTCTCCTACCGGGACATCAAGAAGGCGGAGCGCGAGAGCATGGTGTGCGACATCCTCGACAAGTTCTCGATCGTGGGCAAGAAGGATCTGTACCCCAATCAGCTCTCCGGCGGCCAGCAACAGCTCGTTGCCGTTGCGCGTGCGGTCATCTCGAACCCGAAAGTGATCCTTGCCGACGAACCCACCGGCAACCTGCACTCGAGCCAGGGCAAGGAGATCATGGAGCTGTTCAAGAAGCTCAACGAGGGCGGCACGACGATCATCCAGGTCACCCACTCGGAGGCCAACGCCACCTACGGCAGCCGCGTGATCAATCTGCGCGACGGCTGGATTGTCGAAGAATAAGAGAAGAAGACAGAAGACAGAAAACAGAAGACGGAAGACAGCGGTCAACCTTTGGCGGGCCGACCGCATCTAAGTTCGCGGAGAGATCCGCATGGACGACGTCCGTTTCGCGCTGCGTCAGCTGCGCAAGAGTCCCGGTTTCACGATCACCGCCGTCTGCACGCTGGCGCTCGGCTTCTGCGCCAGCCTGGCGATTTTCGCGTTCGCCGACGCCGCGTTCCTGCGGCCGCTGCCGTTCCGCGATCCGGGCCGGCTCGTCGGCGTCTACGAAACGGTCCCGATGTTTCCGCGGTCGAACCTCTCCCACCTCGACTATCTCGACTGGAAACGGCTGAATTCCGTGTTTTCGTCGCTGGCGGCGTACCAGGGTAGCGGCGCGACGCTGACGACGGCCGCTGGAGCGCAGCTGGTGCCGGCGGCACGCGTCAGCGCCGACTTCTTCCGGACGCTCGGTGTCGCGCCTGCTCTCGGCCGCGACTTCCGCGACGGTGAAGACCACACCGGCGCCGACAAGACGGTGGTGCTGTCATATGACGCGTGGCAGTCGCGCTTCGGGGGGCGCGCCGACGTAATCGGCACGGCGGTAACACTCAACGAAGCGCCGTATGTCGTCGTCGGCGTCATGGCGCGCGACTTTACGTTCGCGCCGGTCGAGCCGGTCGATTTCTGGGTGCCGTTGCAAGCCTCGCCGAAGGGCTGCGATTCGCGCCGCAGCTGCCACAACCTCTATGGCGTCGCGCGCCTCGCAGACGGGGCCACGATCGCCGGCGCCGCGGCGAACATGAAGAGCATCGCCTCAGCCCTCGAGCAGCAGTACCCCGACTCGAATCGCGGCCAGGGCAGCACCGTCGTGGCCCTCGGCGAGGTCATCGTCGGACCGGTGCGCCCGATCCTCGGCGCCCTCGCCGCCGGGGCGGCGCTGCTGCTCGTCATCGCGGCGGTCAACGTCGCGGGCCTGCTGATCGTCCGCGCCGACGGACGCCGTCGGGAGATCGCGGTGCGGTCGGCGCTCGGCGCCTCGCGGCGCCGTATCGTCCGGCAGTTCGTCGTCGAGGGGACCGTCCTGGTCTCCGCCGGCGCCGCGCTCGGGATCGCCGCGGGGGGCGCCGGCGTCCGCCTGCTCCTGGCGCTGGTGCCGCCCGAACTGCTCGCACGTGTGCCGTTCCTACGCGACGCGGCGCTGGGCGCGCACGTCTGGATCGCGGCCGCGGCGATCGCGGCGTGCGCGGTGACGCTCTTCGCGGTCACGCCGCTGCTGCGGCTGCCCTTGACCGGAAGCGACGCGCTCGGCGAAGGGGCGCGCGGGTCGGCGGGTCGAACGTGGAGCCGCGCCGGCCGGACGATGGTGATGGTCGAACTGGCGCTGGCCACCGTACTGCTGACCGGCGGCGTCCTGCTCACACGCAGCCTGGTCGGCCTGCTGCGCGTGGACGTGGGCATGGACACGGCCCACGTCGCCTTGATCGGGGTCGACGTGCCGCGGCGCTACGACGCAAACGCGGCGCTCATCGCACTGCAGCAGCGCGTGGTCGAGCGCGTTCGCGCGCTACCCGGCGTGGAAGCGGTCGGCACGACGAGCACGCGGCCGCTGCAGGGGGGAAACACGAACTGGATCCGCGTCGACGGCCGGCCGTACCATGGCGAGCACAACGAAGTGAACAGCCGCGAAATCGACGCCGGTTATTTCACGGCGATTCGCGCGCGGATCGCCCGCGGCCGCGGCATCGCGGCCCACGATGACGCCTCTCAGCCGCGCGTGGTCGTCGTCAACCAGGCATTCGTCCGCACCTACTTCTCGAACGAAGACCCGATCGGACGCAAGCTGCTCTACGCCCCGACCTCGACGACCCCACCGCTAGAGATCGTCGGCGTCGTCGAGGACATCAAGGAGAATCCGCTCGACGCGATCACGCCGCCGACAATGTATACGGCGTTTGCCCAGGATCCCGACAACGGATTCTGGCTCTTCGTGCGGACGTCGCAGGCAGAGGACGCGATCCTGCCGGCACTCACCGCCGCGGTGCACGGTCTCGATCCGGATCTCGCGACCTTTGGCGGCAATCGGCTGGCACGGCTGATTGACGGATCGGTTCCAGCCTACATCCGCCGGTCCGGCGCGTGGCTGGTCGGGAGCTTCGCCGCATGTGCATGGCTGCTGGGCGTGATCGGCCTCTACGGCGTCGTGGCTTATTCGGTCGGCCGCCGGACGCGCGAAATCGGCGTGCGCATGGCGCTCGGCGCGCAGCGCGGCGCGGTGGCTCGCTTGATCATCGGCGATGCGGGGCAGGTCATCGCCGTCGGCCTGCTGCTGGGCACCGCCGCCGCGGCGGGGGCCGCGACGCTCGCGCGCGGACTGCTGTTCGGCGTGACGGCCTGGGATCCGACAACGCTGGGCGGGGTGGCCGTTGCCCTCGGCGCCTCGGCACTGATCGCAAGCTACGTCCCGGCGCGGCGGGCGGCGGCGTTGAATCCGGTCGAAGCACTGCGGAGGGAGTAGCAGACTGCCGACTGCAGAGTGCAGATTGAAGAGTAACGAATTGACGATGGGCGATGGGCAATGGGCGATGGGCAATGGGCGATGGGCGATGGGCGATGGGCGATGGGCGATTGGCGATTGGCGATTGGCGATTGACGATTAGTTGGCGAGTGCCGATTGGGCGAGGGGCGGTAGCAGTACGCGGTGCCGGATCGGGGTACGCGACGAAGGCCGGAGACGGGTGCTCCGGCCTTCGTCGTTTTTCGTCAACCGGCATTCGGCAATGACACGCCGAGTGTCACGGTTCAGTGAGGCGGTCTACCAGCGGGGCTCTCGCTTGCCACCGCCGCCGCCGTAGTCGCCGCCGCCACCACCACCACCGCCGCGATAGCCGCCACCGCCGCCGCGACCGCCGCCAGCTCCCCGTCCGCCGCCGAAGCCGCCTCCCTCGGGTTTCGGCCTCGCTTCGTTCACGACGAGCGCGCGTCCATCCATCTGGTGCTCGTGGAACTGTGTGATCGCCTTCTGCGCGTCGTCGTCGTTGGCCATTTCCACAAACGCAAACCCGCGCGCACGACCGGTCGCCATGTCCCGCATTACCCGGACGTTGTCCACCTTGCCGGCCCGTCCGAACAGCTCGGTGAGCTGATCCTCCGTCGCGGAATAGGGGAGGTTGCCGACGTAAAGTCTCCTGCCCATGCTGTCTCTTACTCCTGCTGTCGCGCGGCTTCGGGTTGAGGGGCGGCTGGCCGCCGCGCTGCGGCGAGTCCCCACCAAGTGACGGTACGTAGCAGGATACGTGCCGCGCGCGGTACAGTTACAAAGTGCGCGTTCTCGCCCTTCTCCTTTTTCCGCTGTTACTGGCCGGTTGCGCGCGCAGCCAGGCTCGACAATACCCGCTCAAGGGACAGGTCCTCGCCATTCGCGACTCCCCTTCCTTTCCCGGCCGCGTCGAGCTGACGGTCCGTCACGAGGACATCCCCGGCTTCATGCCGGCGATGACCATGGGCTATTTTCTCAAGGAAGGGACTCGGGCCGACGGCGTGACAGCCGGCGACCTGGTCACCGCAACCCTGGTCGTCAACGGCGGCGAACTCTATGTGCAGGATGTTCACAAGACCGGGCACGCGCCACTGCCGGCGGCAGCCAAGCCGGTCCGGATCCTGGATGTGATGGCCGCCGGCGATGCCGTCCCGGACGATCCCCTGGTCGATCAGTCCGGGGTGACGCGGCGTCTGTCGGAATGGCACGGACGTGCCCTGGCCGTCACGTTCGTGTACACGCGATGTCCGGTACCGGACTTTTGTCCCTTAATGGATCGGCACTTTGCCGATCTGCAGCGCGCGATCGCGGGAGACAAGACGCTGCACGATCGGGTGCACCTCGTGTCGATCAGTTTCGACCCGAAGCACGACACGGCGGCGGTAATCAAGGCGCACGCGAAGGAACGCGGCGCCGATCCGCGTGTGTGGAGCTATCTCACCGGCGAGCCCGCCGCCATCGATCACGTGACATCGCGCTTCGGCGTATCGGCGATCGAGGAACACGACACACCAGAGTCGATCACGCACAACCTGCGCACCGCGGTGATCGACGCGCAGGGCAAGCTGGTGACGATTTACAACGGCAACGACTGGACCGTCGACGGCCTGCTGCATGATCTCCGCGCGCAGGTTCGTTGAGCCGCCCCCGCCGGCTGCGTTCACGCCGGCGGAGCGGCGCATCATCCACCGCAGCCGGACGCCGGCGGACGTGCAGCGGTTCCTCAACGCGATGCCGTACAACAGCGAGCCGGCGCCGGGGGGTGCGACGCTGCGCAGCTTCCGCGGCGTGGTGCGGCATCGCTGCGCGCACTGCCTCGAGGCGGCGCTGGCGGCGGCGGTCATCCTCGAACAACACGGCTATCCGCCACTGGTCCTGAGCTTCGAGTCGATCGACGAGCTCGATCACGTCATCTTCGTCTACCGCCGGCGTGGGCGCTGGGGATCGATCGCCCGCTCGCGCGATCCGGGCCTGCACGGGCGCAAAGCGGTGTTCGCGACGCCGCGCGCGCTGGCACTCAGCTACGTCGAACCATACGTCGACTTTTCGGGCCGCATCACCGGCTACACGGTCGTCGATCTGCGCGATCTCCTGCCGGACTACGACTGGCGGCTGTCAGAAAACAACGTCTGGAAAGCGGAGCGCGTGCTGCTCGACGCGCCGCACCGCGCGATCCGGTCGTCAGACGCGCGCATCGACGCGCTGCGCCGACGCTACGTCCGCTTCCGCACAGAACACGAGGATCGCAAGCCGCTTTACTATCGCGATCGCCCTCGCTGGACGCCGGTCCCGAAGGGACACTGGTAGAAATCGGGTGATCTGGGGATCCGGTGATCGGGTGATTTGGGCATGCCGCGCCTACCGGCGCCACTTGCACTAAGCAAGATCACCCGATCACCCGATCACCCGATCGAATCAGTCCAGATCAAAGTCCCGGGTCGGCTTGGTCACCGGTTCCTCGCGCGCCT
This sequence comes from uncultured Acidobacteriota bacterium, assembly GCA_963836665.1. Lineage (GTDB taxonomy): Bacteria > Acidobacteriota > Vicinamibacteria > Vicinamibacterales > 2-12-FULL-66-21 > JAICSD01. The sequence continues at coordinate 1,702,251 of CAWIKL010000001.1, forward strand.
GGCGGAGGGCTTCCTCGAAGCGCTTGGAGAGCGCGTCGTCCTTGTTCTTCTCGGCGGCGAAGGACTGCTGGAAGAGCGCCTCGCGGCGCGCGGCCTGCTCGGCGAGGATGCGCTGCGCGTCGTCGAGCTCAGGCCGGGGGCCGGACGGAGGTTCGCTGTGGCGGACTACCCTCTGCAGGTTCGCGTCGACAACGAGCGATGCGGAGCAACAGGGACAAGTCACTTCGAATTCCGATTTCAGCTTTGCCACGTTACTTTCCTCCGATCTGTTCGGTGAGCGGCGGGCCGCTCTTCTCGTCCCAGTCGAGCGCGACCGGTTGTCCGGATGCGTCAGTGGCACGCACCTCGACGCGGACGACCTTCTCCCGCGCGGTGTTGAACCGTTGCCCGAAGCCGGTCACGAACTCGTCGAGCGGGGCCTCGAGCCGCCCGCCCGGCGCGATCCGCGGCGCGACGCCCTTGTAGTACGCGTTCACGGTCACCGACACGTCACGCCACTCGATCTTCGTCTGGTTCTCGACGACCAGCCAGGTGCCGTTGAGGCGTATCGCCGGTGTCTCCTCATGCCCGCATCCGACAAGCATCGCAAGCACCGTCAGCACCGCGAGTCCCCTCAGCACCTTCAGCACTCGTGGCACCCTTCGCACCGTGGCACCTCTAGCACCTTTGGGACCCTTAGCACCTTTGGCACCCCGGTTATGATAGTCCCATGACGCTCGTGCTGGCGGCGGTGGCGGCGGTCCATCTTGCCGCCGCCCAGTCGAGGCCCGCGGCGCCGACGCCGCAGGCTCCCTCCGTCGCCACGGCGCGCATCAGTGGAGCGGTGAAAAACGCCGGCGATGACGCGCCGCTGGCACGCGCGCGGGTGGTGGCGGTGTCGCCCGGTCTCTCCGAGCCGCGCGTCACGCTCACGGGCGCTGACGGTCGATACACGATCCCGGATCTTCCTGCCGGCGCCTATACCATCACCGCGACGCGAACCGGCTTCGCCCCCTACAGCTACGGCCAGGGACGCACCGTCACCGGTACGCCGGTGTCGGTCACGGCCGGCCAACAGCTCACCGGCATTGATCTGCCGCTCGTCGCCGGCGGCGTGATCGCTGGACGCATCCTCGACGAGGACGGCGCGCCGTTTGCCGGGGCGACCGTCGATGCGCTGGTCAACCGAACCCAGGGCGGCAACGAGGCGCTGTTCTCGATCGCCACCGTGCAGACCGACGATCGGGGGGAGTTCCGGCTCTACGGGCTGGCGCCGGGTGCCTACTACGTCAGTGCCGCCGATCCCGCGTTTGCCAGTATCAGCACGCCGAAAGGAGTGCAACACTATTCGCCGACCTACTACCCGGGCACCGCGCAGGCCGACCAGGCACGCCCGGTCACGGTCGGCGCCGGCGAACCGCCCCGCGTCGAGTTCAGACTGCATCTGGTCGCGCCGGCCCGTGTCGCCGGACATCTCGTGCCCTATGACGCGCAGCCGCTGCTCAGCGGTGCGATCATCCTGACGGCGCTCGAAGGCCAAGGCGTGCCGATGGTCCCGCTCGAGAACCCCGAGCTGTACCCAGACGGCCGGTTCGTGTTCAACGGCGTGGCGCCGGGCCGATACCTGATCCGGGCGCGCGGGCAAACCGATGCGCAGGCGACATCGCTCTTTGCCGTTTACTCGGTCGAAGTGTTCGGCGAAGACGTGGACGGGATCCAGATGACGCTGCGCCCTGGGGCGACGCTCGACGGGCTGGTGCTGATCGAGCCGGCGCAGGGGACAAAACCACCAAAGCTGACGTCACTGCGCGTCCGGGCGCCGCTCGTGGACGGCAACGGCTTCGGCGATTCGTTGAGCGGTACCGTGCAGTCCAATGGCGGTTACACGCTGCGCGGCGTCATCAAGGGTGACCACCAGCTCGTCGTCGACGGCCTCGAGGCGCCGTGGATTGTGAAGAGCGTGCGCTATCGCGGCAGCGACATCACCGATCTGCAGTTGACGGTCGACGAGCGCGAGCAGCTGCGCGACGTGCGCATCGTGATCACGGATCGCTCGGCAGAAGTCAGCGGGGTGGTGCAAGATCCACGCAAGCTGCCCGTCGCCAACACCGGCGTGCTGGTCTGTTCGGAGGTACCGGTGTTCTGGATGCGGACGAGCCGGCGCCTCCGTGTCACCTTTACCGATCAGAACGGCCGCTGGCGCATCTCGGGCCTGCCGCCAGGCGAGTATTTTGCAGTGGCGTCACCGATGATCGACGAAAGCGATCTCGGCCGTCCCGAGCTGCTCGAGGCGCTACACACGATCGGCACGCCGTTCCGCGTCGACTCCGACACGGCTCGACCGACGCTGACGCTGCAGCTCGTGCCGATGGTGCCCACGGCCGCCATCCGCTGATGGCCTGGCTCGCGTGGACTGGCGGGGTCTTCCTCGTCTGGCTGGCGCTGGTCTTCCTGTTCACGCCCGGCATCAACTATCACCTGTCGCAGCGCACCTCGGTCCATCACAAGGATTTTCTCTACACGATCCAGTCGACCTGCCAGGCGGCGTTGCACCACGGCAATCGGATTACCATCTTCAGCGACGGGCCGGCATTCTACCCGGCGATGCTCGAGGCGATCCGCGGCGCGTCACGCTCCATCAACATGGAGTGCTACATCTTCCAGCACGGCCGCGTCGCCGATCAGTTCATCGACGCGCTGAGCGAGCGCGCCCGCAACGGCGTCAACGTCACCATCGTCGTCGACGCCATCGGCAGCTTCTCTCTGTGGGGCCGCCCGGTGGCGCGGCTGCGCGCGGCCGGGTGCCGGATCATGTCGTACCAGGCGGTGCGCTGGTACTCGATGCACCGCATCAACAACCGGACCCACCGCGAGCTGCTGGTCGTCGACGGCATGACGGCGTTCGTCGGCGGCGCCGGCATCGCCGACTGGTGGATGTATCCGCAGGGACGACGGCCGCGGCCGTGGCGCGACACGATGGCGCGGGTCGAGGGGCCGGTCGTCGCCGCGGTGCAGGGGGTCACCGCGGAGAACTGGCTGGAGTGCTGCGGCGAGATCCTGACCGGGCCAGACTACTTCCCCGATCTCAAGCCGTGTGGCGACACGACCGCGTTCGTGATCAAGAGCTCGCCGTCCGATCGCGCTACCGCGTCACGGGTCACGTTCCAACTGCTGCTGGAAGGGGCCGACCACACCGCGCGCATCAGCACGCCCTATTTCCTGCCGGACCGCGCGCTGCGCAAGGCGATCGTGCAGATGGCGCAGCGCGGCGTGGCCGTTAGCGTAATCGTGCCCGGCACCAGGACCGACCAGCAATGGGTGCGGCTGGCGAGCCGGCGGATGTGGGGAGAGCTGCTGGCGGCGGGCGTGCGCATCTTCGAGTTCAAGGCGGCGATGATGCATGCCAAAATCCTCGTCGTCGACGACCTGTGGTCGGTGCTCGGCACCACCAACATCGACAACCGTTCCTTCGAACACAATGATGAGGACAGCCTGGCGATGCGCGACGCAGGAGTGGCGGCGCGGCTGCTTTCCGACTACGAACGCGACCTCACCGCCAGCAGCGAGATCACGCTCGCAGCCTGGCAGCGGCGGCCGCTCTGGGAAAAGATCGCCGGGCGGTTCGTGTGGATCCTGGAGCGGCAGCAGTGAAGATCGCCGAGTGCAGATTGAAGATTGGGGGACTGGTGATTGGCAATTGGCGGTTGGATTGGCGATTGGCGATTGAATTAGCGATTGACGATCGGATGCCGAGCGAGCCTTGCCCAATCCTGATTGCCATCGCCAATCGCCAATCGGCAGTCCCATCGACAATCCAATCGGCACTCTTCAATCGCCAATCCCCCAATCATCAATCTGCAGTCGCCAATCGCCAATGACAGAGCTCAGGATCGCCACCTACAACGTGCACCGCTGCCGCGGCATGGACCGGCGCGTGGCGCCGGCGCGCATTGTCGAGGTCCTGCGCGACATCGACGCCGACGTCATCGCGCTGCAGGAAGTGATTGGCGCGGGACCGGCAGGGGCGGGACAGGCGGAGGAAATCGGCGCCGGGCTCGGCATGGGCTGGGTGATGAACTGCGTGCGCACGCTGCGGCAGCACCAGTACGGAAACGTCGTGCTCAGCCGCCATCCGATCGTCCACCACAGCCAATATGATCTATCGTGGCGCACGTGCGAGCCGCGTCACTGCCAGCGTGCCGATCTCGACATCGACGGCCGCGTGCTGCACGTCTACAACGTGCATCTCGGCACGGCGGTGCTCGAGCGTCGCTATCAGGCCAAGCGCCTGGCGTCGTTCGTGCACGATCGGCGAGTCACCGGGCCGAAAGTGCTGCTCGGCGACTTCAACGAGTGGATGAAAGGGCTGGCGACCAAGACGCTGTCGTCGTTGTTCGAGAGCGTGGACATCTCGCAGTACCTGAAGCGCCGGCGCACCTATCCCGGGATTTTTCCCGTCGTCCATCTCGATCACATTTATTACGAGGGAATCGTCGAGGTCACCGGCGTCGAGATGCCGCGGACGCGCAAGGCGCTGATGGCATCGGATCATCTGCCGCTGGTCGCGAGCCTTCGGGTCGGGTGACGCCGGGCCAGGTCCCGATCAGCGCGCGTTTGACGCCGACGGCCTGTAGTACAATCGCCTCAGATGTTGAAGGGATTCACGCACGCGCGTCTTGCCTGCGGCTGCCGGCTGTCGTTCCGCGACGGCGTGGAAGGCAGCCCGGTGACCGTCGTCCTCGATCAGAAATCGCCGGCATGTCCGCTGACTATTCACGTCGCCGGCGCGCCGCTCTTCGATTACCGTGAAGCACTGCGCCCGCCGACGCGCGCGCTGCCGCCGCTCGAAGAAGAATTCGAAGAAGAGAGTTAGAACTTCGCGGTCAGCTCCGGGACCCACCTGACCGTCAACGCCCCAGGTCCACGCTCACAACAGCGCCTTGATCTCCGCCTCGAACTGGTCGTGTGTCGCCGGGCCGATGTGCTTGGTGCAGATGGAGCCATCGCGCGCGACGATGAACGACGTCGGGTAGCCGTAGAACGGACCCCACGCATCCTCGACCTCCTGGCGCATCTGCACCACCGGGTAGTTCATGTGGAACTCGCGCGTGAACGCCTGCAGCTGCTCGGGACTGTCGTCGATCGAGATGCCGACGATGACCAACCCCTTGTCCTTGTACTGCGAGTAGAGCTTCACCATGTCGGGAATCTCCATCTTGCAGGGACCGCACCAGGTCGCCCAGAAATTCACCAGCACGACCTTGCCCTTGTAGTCGGCGAGCTTGACCGGCAGGTTGTTCTGATCCTTCAGGACAAAATCGAACGTCGCCCGTCCGGTCGCGTCGCAGGAGGCGCCGGCCTTCCCGGGCGCGGCGGCGCCGGTCTTGAGCGTCTCGCCGACAGGCCCGGTGCGAAGCATCGGCAGTGTGAGCAGGGCGAGAGCGAGCGCCGCGGCTCCCGCGACAATCCAGCGTGGCTTCATTGCACGTGAACCTTGATGTAGTCGAGGATCGGAGTGAGATCGCGTGACGCGTCGCTCGACACAACAGCGTAGGTGCGGTGGTTGGCGCGCCAGATGACTTCCTGCGCGCCCATCGTGTGCGACGCGGCGTCATGGCCGGCTTCGGCCTGCAGCACGTAAACCGAGAGTGGTTCGCCGCGCCAGGTGTACATCATGTGCGCGACGCGGCCGTCGCTCGAAATGCAGCGCCGCACCCCGACGAGCTTCAGCTGCCGCGACGCCTCGGTCTGCGGGACGACGATCGGCCAGCCCTGGTCCGCTTCCCACGCCCGTTCCGAGGCCTGTGCGTCGGCTTCGGTCGCGCTGCCGTTCACCTTGAAGCACTTGACGTGGTCGATCGCCAGGCTCGCGGCGAGCGCCTCGACGCGATCATTGAGGCCGAAGAGGAAGACGCCCGCGACGGCGATGACCAGCGTCGCGGCAAGCGACAGCGGCGCCCAGCGCCGCAGAAAGGTGGACACCGGCGGCGAGAGAGCAAAGGGCGCAGGCTGCGAGCGCGGGGCCGGCTGTGAGACGCTGGCGGCGGACTGCTGACAGCGCGCCTTTAGCGCGTCGGGGGCGCGGGCGCAGAGTGCGTCGCGGTGCTCGTGCACCATCGTCCGCGCGAGACGCTCCTCGCGGGCGGCCCGCTCGCACGGCGGACAGCCGCGCAGGTGCTGCTCGATGGCGCCGCGCGCGGCGAGCGCATCCTCTCCGTCCACGTAGGGCGCGAGCCGTTCGTCGAGGTCGTCGCAGTTCCGGATGTCGTCAGCCATGTTTCCTAGCCATCTCGAGCTCGCGCGTCCGATCGCGCCGTGCCTGGACCGCGGCGAGGAGCGCCCGCCGCCCGCGCGAGATCCGCGACATCACCGTTCCGATCGGCACGTCGAGCACTTTGGCCATCTCGGCGTAGGTCAGTTCCTCGACATCGCGCAACCAGACCGCCTGGCGAAACGCCTCGGGCAGCGCGTCGAGCGCCGCCTGCAGGTCCGCGTCGAGCGTCGCGCGGGTCAGGATCTGCTCCGGCGAGTGATCGCCGGGGCCGTCGCCGACCGCCCGTTCGACCGCCTCGCTGTCTACATCCACGGGATTACGCCCGTCGTGGCGACGCGAATTACGAAACGTGTTGTGGAGGATCGTGAACAGCCACGCCTTGAGGTTCGTGCCCGGCTGGAACTGGTGCGCCGAGCGGAATGCCTTTAGATATGTATCCTGCACCAGATCTTCCGCGTCGGCGGCCCGGCGCGTCAACCGCAGGGCCGTCCCATAAAGACTATCGATATGTGACAGTGCCGCCTGGGCGAACGCCTCGCGTTCGGCCTCGGACCCGGGGGCGCGGGGCGGGCGGCGGAATGCCATGCAAGAGGCCGCATCTCGCCCCATTGGTCCTAACACCGGGGGGAGGCGGGTTATTCCTGCATTGTATAGCGTGGAGGACACCTGGCGTTGCCCTGCGGGGACATGCGCAGGGCCGGAATGAAGGCGATGGGCCGGGGATCCCGGCTCTGGCGCAGGTACATGGCTTGCTGCGGGCACGTCTGGCCCATTCAGCCGGGGACCGGCACATTGCGGCAAACGTCTTAGTCACAGTAACATCGGCACTATCGAGGTGGAATCTATGAAGAGGCGAGGCCTGGTCCTCTTTACGTTCGTCGTCTTTGCCGCGAGCGTCGTGGCCGCGAGCGCGCAGACGCCGTTCGTGCCGTACTACAACAAAAATCGCATCCACTACAACCACTTCGACTGGCACATCTACACGACCGATCACTTCGAGATCTATTACTACCCGGAGATCGAGAAGCACATCGAGCGCGTGGCGAGCTACGCCGAAAGCGCCTACCAGCAAGTCAGCGCGGACCTCAAGCACGACCTGGCCTTCAAGGTGCCGCTCATCCTCTACAAGACGGAGAGCGAGTTCCAGCAGCAGAACGTCGATCCGACTGAGATGCCCGAAGGCGTGCTCGCCTTCGCCGAGCCCTATCGCGATCGCATGGTGCTGCCGATCGACCAGCCGTCCGATGAGCTCTACCACCTGATCACGCACGAGCTCACGCACATCTTCGAGTTCGACATCATCCCGCGGACGCTGCTGCGCCGCGGCCTGCCGCTGTGGGTCGACGAAGGACTGTCGGACTACATGACCGGCTACTGGGATCCGTTCGATCTCATGTCGGTGCGCGACGCCGCGATCAATGACATCATCCCGCCGATGAGCGATTTCGAAGGCGTGCAGTTCGCCGACGGACGACTCCCCTACAACCTCGGCCACGCGGCGTTCGACTTCATCGAGGCAAAGTGGGGCAAGGAAGGGCTGCGGCAATTCCTGTTCGCGCTGCGCAAGAGCGTGATCGGCGGCGGCGACACCGCCTACGAGGAAGCGTTCAAGCTGAAGCCCGACGAATTCGACGAAGCGTTCGACAAGTACATGAAGGACCGCTTCAAGCCGTTCCGCGACAAGGAAAGGCCGCAGGACTACGGCAAGGACCTGGCGCCCAAGCGGGGGAAGACGGAGTTCGTGTCGGTGATCTCGGTCGAAGCGTCGCCGTCGGGCGACCTGATCGCCGTCGCTGCGGGCAACCGCAAGGACCAGGAGCTCGACATCATCCTGCTGTCGACCAAGGACGGTAAGGTGATCCGCAACCTGACCGCCGGGTTCAACGCCGGATTCGGCTTCGAGTACATCTCGAGCCCTGGCGGCTTCCGCGGCAACGCCGTGCCGTGGATGTCGTGGTCGCCTGCCGGCGACCGCATCGCCTACTTCACAAGGCACGAGAAGCAGAAAGAGCTGGTGCTGCAGAACGTGCTGACGCGCAAGATCGAGAAGCGCTTCGATCTGAAATCGGTCGACCTGGCCGAATCGCCGGCGATCAGCCCCGACGGCAAGCTCGTCGCCTTCGCCGGGCTGCGCGAGGCCGTCGGTGACATCTTCACGCTCGATCTCGAAACCGGCGAGGTCAAGAACCTGACCAACGATCCGTTTGGCGACTACGGGCCGTCGTGGGCCCCCGACGGCAAGTCGATCGTCTACATGGCGCGGGTCAGCGGCGACAACAAGTTGTTCCGTCTCGATCTGGCCACCGGCACGAAGACCCAGCTCACCTTCGGCACACACGACGACGGAACGGCGCGGTTCCTCGACGCCGACACGATCGTCTTCCCGTCGACCGCGGTCGACCCGAATCAGCCGATCAGCCCCGAGGTCGCGCGCAACGGCAACATCTATAACGTGTGGACGCTCAACCTCAAGACGAACGAGTTGAAGCAGTACACCGACGCACTCGGCGGCAACGTGTCGTGCGTGCCGCTGACCGGTGAGGACAAGCAGCAGCGCATCGCCTTCATCACCTACAACAAGGGTGAGTACGGCATCCACACCATCGCCGCGCAGAAAGAGCCGCTGCACACCGTCGCCAGCGCCGATTTCGGCGCGCCGGGACCGGTCATCGACTTCCAGCCGCCGCTCAGCCACACGTTCGTCAAGGCCAATGCCCGGCAGAAGGGGCGCTTCGAGAAGATGTTCCTCGATGGCCGCCCGCCGGTGAACGTCGGCGTCACCAGCAGCGGCGATTTCTTCGGCGGCACGCAGGTGTCCTTCAGCGACGTGCTCGGCGACCAGCAGTTCAACATCTTCGTCGAATCGGTCTCGCAGTACCGCTCGTTCTCGGTCGGCTACACGAACCTCTCGCGACGGCTGCAGTACGCGTTGCAAGGCTTCTCGTTGACGCAGTTCTACTACGCCAACAATCCCGGCACCTATTACGCCGCCCAGTACGGCTTTCTCAGCCACAGCGACGCGATTTCGACGCAGAGCGAAAAAGGGGGCACGGCGTTCGCCATCTACCCGATCAATCGCTACGCGCGGCTGGAAATGTCGGGCGGGATGATGAACTTCAGCCAGTCCTACGACAACTCCGACCTGCAGGCGGTGGCCCAGGCTTACCAGCAGCAGGTCTACGGACAGAGCCTGTTCGCCAACGGCAACCTGATGCCGCTTGGACTCGCCTACGTGCGTGAAACCACCGTGTTCCGCGAGTACGGCCCGCTCTCAGGGAACACTGTCCGGCTCGGCTACGAATACTCGCCGAAGCTGAGCGACAGTTTCATCTACCGGCAGACCGTCGACCTCGACGCGCGCAAGTACATTCGGCTCGCCACCAACGGCGTGCTCGCGTTCCGCTTCCGCGGCCTGCGCAGCTGGGGCGACTACCCGTCGTATCTCTATTTCGGCGGCAACTCCGAAATGCGCGGCTACGACTACCTGCAGTTCCTCGGCAACCGCGCTTTCTTTGCCGACGCCGAACTGCGCTTCCCGCTGATCGAAGCGGCGCTGACCCCGATCGGCGTGGTCGGCGGCCTGCGCGCGGTCGCCTTCGCCAACTTCGGCGGCGCGCAAATCGCGAACCTGCCGTTCAACCTCACGGCACACAACGCACAGCCGGTCGTGCCGATCACTGGCTACTCGCAGGACTTCTTCACGGGCGCCGTGACGCCGGTTTACGGCACGCCCTACACCGTCAACGGCCTGCGCCTGGTCGACAGCAATGCCTCCTACGGCATCGGCCTCGAGACCTTCGCGCTCGGTTTCCCGATCCACTTCGACTGGGCGTGGCGCACGCTGCTCAACAAGCCGTGGGAAGACTACGTCTACTCCTACCAGGCGTCGCTCGACGGCTACAGCAGCGGCAGCGCGTGGCTGCGCCGGCCGAAGTTCAGCGTATGGATCGGCTACGACTTCTGAGTGGGGTCAAGTGCCGGATGCCAAATGCCGATCAGGGCGACGGAAGAATGACGACAATGACGAATGAGGCATTTGGCGTCCGGCGTTGACGATGGCGTCCGCCAAACCCGGTTGCTGTAACGTCGTCCGGTTTCTTGCAGACTACCTGGAGAAACACCTCGAGCCCGAGACGCGCCACGAGCTCGAGTCACATCTCGCCCGCTGCCCGCGCTGCGTGGCGCAGCTTCGCACCTACGAGTCGACGGTCACGCTGCTGCGCTCGCTCAAAGACGACGATCTGCCGCCCGACCTGCGGTTGACCGTGAGGTCCTTCCTCGACACCCGATGCCGGAACAATTGACTCCGAAGCGGGCCGACGAGTCCGCGACGGAGATGGTGCAGGTGGTCCTGCCCAACGACGCCAACCCGCTCGGGTTCATCCTTGGCGGCACCGTCATGCACCTGATCGACATCGCGGGCGCGATCGCCTGCCATCGCCACACGCGCACGCTGCTGGTGACGGCGGCGGTCGACGGGCTGCAGTTCCTGCACCCGATCAAGGTCGGCGACCTGATCATCCTCAAGGCGCGGGTGACGGCCGCCTGGAGCACGTCGCTCGAAGTGGAAGTGGAAGTCTTCTCGGAGGAGATCCTGACCGGCCTGCGCAAGATGACCAGCCGCGCCTACCTGACCTTCGTCTCGATCGACACCGAGGGGCGACGGCTGCCAATCCCGGCCCTGCTCCTGGAAACAGAGGGGGAGCGGCAGAAAGCCGCCGAGGCGGATCGGCGCCGGGCCGAACGCCTCAGGGCGCGCCGGGAATTGGAAGCGCGCAGCGGATAGTCACAGAAAAACCCGAATCGACCACGAAACGCGGTCTGACCGGGGTCTTTGTGTCGATCCGTACCGAAGCGTGGCCCTACTTCTGGAAGAACTCAGAGTTCTTCGGTATGAACGCCTTCCACTTGTCGGGCGTCTCGTCGAGGGCGAAGATCGCCTCTACGGGACACGCCGGCACGCACGCGCCGCAGTCGATGCACTCATCGGGGTGGATGAACAACTGTTCGGCCGACGCGAAGGAGGCTTCGTCCTTGCGCGGGTGGATGCAGTCCACCGGGCACACGTCAACACATGCGGTGTCCTTCGTACCGATGCAGGGTTCGCAGATGATGTAGGCCACGGATATAACTATATATCACCCAATGTTCCCTGCAAGATGGCTGGCGCTCACCCTGTTGATGCAGGCCCTCCCTGCCGGGCCTATTGAGGTGGCCCATGGCACAGTGACCGTGACCGGCGAGGTCACGGCGACCGTGGGCAGCCGCGACGAAGAGGCCTATTTCAACTACACCGACTACGAGCACAACGCGCTGCGCATGTTCCGGCTGTCGCTGGCCGGAATGTGGCGGCCCAACTCGCGCCTGGCGTTCCTGACCGAGGTCCGCTCCGAGGACCTCGAGCAGCCGATTGCCTACGCGCTCTACGTGCGGGTCCGCCCCTTCAAGGACCGTCCGTTCGACATCCAGGCGGGACGGATCCCACCGGTCTTCGGCACGTTCGGGCGCCGCAGCTACGCCATCGACAATCCGCTCATCGGCGTCCCGCTCGCCTACCAATACCTGACGTCGCTCCGCCCCGACGCCGTACCAGCGTCGGCTGACGACCTGCTGCTGATGCGCGCGCGCGGCTGGCGCGCGAGCTATCCCGTCGGCAACCAGGAGCCGGCGCCAGGCGTGCCGCTGGTCAGCGCCTATCGGTGGGACACGGGGGTCGAAACCAGCTATACCGGCGCCCGCGTCGAAGCGGCATTCGCGGTGACCTCCGGCACGCTCTCGAACCCGCGCGTCCAGGACGACAACGACGGCCGGCAGTGGTCGGCGCGGGCGGCGTGGAAGCCGGTGGCCGGTCTCATCCTCGGCGTCTCCGGCGCGCGCGGCGCCTTCGTCGATCGCGCCATCGTCGACGCCTACGAGCCGGTGCTGGGTCCGCGCGACTACACGCAGGACGCGTGGGGCGTCGATGGCGAGTACTCACGCGGCTACTGGCTCGTGCGCGGCGAAGCGATCAGCAGCCGGTGGACGATACCGAAGATCAACGCGCCGTTCATCGAGGACCCGCTGGCAGCCAACGCCGCCTATGTCGAGACGCGTTACCGGATCGGCCCGCGGCTGTTCGTCGCCGCACGCGGCGATCGCCTCTCGTTCTCGACCATCACCGGCCAGCGCGTGTTCGGCGGCGAACCTACCCCGTGGGAAGCACCGGTCACCCGCCTCGAAGGCGGAGGCGGTGTCTACCTGCAGCGCAATCTCACCTTCCGAGCGATCGTGCAGCACGACTGGCGCGACGGCGGCCGGGTCAAAAGCCGCACCTACGTCTCGGGGCAGCTCTCCTACTGGTTCTGATGCGCGCGCTGGGGATGATGGCCGTAGTCGCGTTCTTCGCCCTCTCGGCAGCCCGGCCGCTGCCGGCTTCCGGCCTGCGGCGCCCTGCTTCCGGCGTCCCGCTGGCGTCAGTTATCCGCGGGCGTGTCGACGTCCGTGCCGCCCCTTCGGCCGACGTGCGTCCCGATCCCGCCGCGCTCGGCATGGGCGTCAACCGCGACGCTCAGGACCGGCGACGCAGCGTCGTCTATCTCGAAACCGCGCCGCGCGCGGCGTTCGAGCCGGGAGACCGGCGGCATGCGCGCATGGACCAGCGCAACGAGCGCTTCGTCCCGCACGTGCTGGCGATCACCACCGGCACCTACGTCGACTTCCCCAACGACGACAAGACGTACCACAACGTCTTCTCGCTGTCGAAGACGAGAGAGTTCAACCTCGGGCGCTACGCCGTCGGCCACTCCGAGTCGGTACTCTTCGACCAGCCGGGCATCGTCCGCGTGTTCTGCGAGATTCACTCGCACATGAGCGCGTTTATCCTGGTCTTCGCGCACCATTACTTCGCCACGACCGGCGACGACGGCCGCTACCAGATCGACGGTGTGCCGGCGGGCACCTACACGCTGATGGTGTGGAACGAGGCGATCCGTGGCGAGACGCCCAAGCGCACGGTCACGATCGGCGACACGGGGGACGTGGACGCCGACTTCACGATCCGATGAACGTCTTCTCGTCTCTCACCAACCGCATTTTCTTCGCGACGGCGACACTCGCCGTCCTGCTCACGTCGGTGGCGATCTACATCGTCAACCGGGCGAACTCGAGCCAGACCGAGCGCGAATTGCACCGCGGCATCGACGAGGCGGCGGCGCTGGTGAACTACTACCGGCAATTCCAGTTCGAGTACTTCGGCCGCGAGGCGCGGCTGATCGCCGATCTTCCGGTGCTCAAGTCGGCGGTCGATACGCAGGACCCGGCAACGGTGTTTCCGATCGCGCAGGAATACCAGAGCCAACTTGCCTCCGCCGATCTCTTCGCCGTCGCCGACAAGGACGGCCGGATCCTGGCGCGGCTGGGCAGTGAGGACACCCCGAACGAGGCGCTGACGGCAGCGATCATCAAGGGCGGGACGACCGAAAGCGAACGCGAAGTGTTCTGGCCACAGCCGCGCGGCATCCTCCTCATCAAGTCCGTCGCCATGCCGGACGTGCTCGGGACGCTAATCCTCGGCCAGAGCTTCGACATCCGGCAGGCGGCTCGCTTCAAGCAGCTGACCAACAGCGAGATCGCCTTCGGCGTCAACGGGTCGATCCGGGTCGCGACGCTGCCCGAAGCACAGTGGCCGCAACTGGCACCGCTGCTGGCGCGCCCCGGCACGTCGTCGGTCGTCAATCTCGACGGCGACGACTACCTTGCGTCCGCGGTACCGCTCGGCCCCAACGGCAAGCGTGGCCAGCCGATGGCGATCGTCCTGCGCTCCCAGGCAGAACGGTTGCTCTTCCTACGCCAGCTGCAGACGCAGCTGGCGCTCACCGCCTTCGTCGCGATACTGGCGGCCACTCTCCTGAGCTACGCCATCGCACGCACGGTGACCCGCCCGCTCGAAGCGATCACCTCGACTATGCGCGAGATGGCGGCAAGCGGCGATTTGAGCCGGCGCATTCCCGTCGCGCCGCAGCGCCGCTGGCAGGACGAGGACGCGCGGCTGCTGGCGACGACGTTCAATGCGATGACCGACTCGATTGCGCGCTTCCAGCGGGAGGCGAACCAACGCGAGCGGCTGTCGTCGCTCGGACGGCTGTCGACCGTCATCGCGCACGAAATCCGCAACCCGCTCATGATCATCAAGACATCGCTGCGATCGCTGCGGCGGGAGGAAGCGGCGCCGGCGCAGGTCCAATCGGCGGCCCGGGACATCGACGAGGAAATCACGCGCCTGAACCGGATCGTCTCGGAAGTGCTCGACTTCGCGCGGCCAATCCGCTTCGAGCTGGACTCGACCGACGCGAACGCGCTGGTCGCCGACGCGGTGCGAGCGGCGGCGGCGACTGCTCCCCAGGTGCCGGTCAGCATGGACCTCGATCCGGGCGTCGGCCTCGTCACCACTGACGCCGGGCGCCTTCGACAGGTCCTCGACAACGTGATCGGCAATGCCATCCACGCCGTCGATGGCCGTCCTCTGCCGGCCGGGGCGCCGATCCGCGTCCAGACCACCCGTCTGGACGTCCAGCGGTTCCTGATCCTGGTGTCGGACCGCGGGCCGGGAATCGCCTCGGAAGATCTGCCCCGCGTGTTCGATCCGTTCTTCACCACTCGCCGTACCGGAACCGGCATCGGTCTTGCGATCTCGCGCAACATCATCGAGGGACTGGGGGGGCGGATCACCGTCGCGAGCACGCGCGATCGCGGCACGGACGTACGCATCGAGCTGCCCCTCGATTCGCGAAGCGCATGACCAAAACTACCGGCACCATCCTCTTAGTCGACGACGAAGCCAAGATCCGCAACGCCCTGGCGCAGGCCCTGCGCGAGGACGGGCACGAAGTCGTGGCCGTCGGCAGCCCGCGCGAGGCGCAGCGGCTGCTCGGGCGCGGCAACTTCGACGTCCTGCTGCTCGACAACCTGATGCCCGAGCTGACGGGCCTCGACCTGATTCGCGAGCTGGTCTCGTCGACGCCGGTCGAGGAGCGCCCGCAGATCCTGCTGATGACCGCGCACGCCACCGTGGAGAGCGCGATCGAGGCGATGAAGCTTGGTGCACTCGACTACCTGCAGAAGCCGTTCGAGATCGACGAGCTGCTGGTCGTCGTCAACCGCGCGCTGGACCACCAGCGCCTGCGGACCCAGCACGGCTACCTGCTCAAGGAGCGCGACGAGGAGTTCAACCAGTACGGCATCGTCGGGCGCAGCAAGCGGGTCCAGGATGTCATCCGCACCGCAGAAATGGTGGCGAAAACGAAGAGCACGGTGCTGATCACCGGCGAGACCGGCACTGGCAAGGAAATGGTGGCGCGCGCCATCCACTTCCACAGCTCGCAGCGCGAGAACCCGCTGGTCAAGGTGAACTGCGCCGCGCTCCCCGAGAATCTTCTCGAATCGGAGCTGTTCGGCCACGTCAGGGGCGCCTTCACCGGCGCGCTGAACAACAAGAAGGGAAAGTTCGCGCTGGCCGACGGCGGCAGCATCTTCCTCGACGAGATCGGGACGATGGCGCCGCCCCTGCAATCCAAGTTGCTGCGGGTGCTGCAGGAGCGCGAGTTCGAGCCGCTTGGCTCGGAGCGCAGCTACAGGGTCGACGTCCGGGTCATCGCCGCGACCAATCGCGATCTGCGGCAGATGGTCTCGGCCGGACAGTTCCAGGAAGACCTCTACTACCGCCTCAACGTCATCCCGATCCACATGCCACCGTTGCGCGAGCGGCGCGAGGACATCCCGCTGCTGGTCGATCACTTCGTGCGCAAGCACGCGCAGCGCGCCGGCAAGCGCATCGACGGACTCGAGGCGGGCGTACTCGAAGCGTTGCAGGCGGCTGACTGGCCCGGTAACGTGCGCGAGCTCGAAAACACCATCGAGCGCGCGGTGGTGCTGTCGGTCGGGTCGCGCGTGGGTCCCGAGGTGGTGCGGCTCCTTGGCGTTGCGTCGGCGCCGTCGGCGGGGCTGCCCTCGCCGTTGCTGCGCGCCAATCTCGACTGGGCGGAGCGCGAAACCGTGCGTCGGTCGCTCGATGCCGCCAACGGCGTGAAGAAAGACGCCGCCGAGGCGATGGGGATCAGCCAGCGCGCCCTCAGCTACTACCTCGCCAAACACCGGATCGAGTGACTTTCGGTTTTCGTAAATTATTTCTCCGCCGGTAACGAAACACCTCAGTCTTGCGGTGGTTTCTGGGCCAAAGCCCGGCACCGCGTTTGCCTTTCCCTGGACACGATGACAATTCGACCGACAGCCGCCTGCGGCGCTTGCCTGCTTCTGGCGCTCACCCTTGCACGACCCGCTGCCGCACAGGACGCGGCGCCGCCGGTGCCACCGGCTGACGCCCAAGCCGCCAACCCGGCGCCGCCCGCCGAATCCAACCCGGACGTCCGCCTCGATCCGCTGCAGCCCGATTTCAACCTGGCTGCGCTGCCGACGACGCTGCGGCTTCCCGAGCACAAGTTGGCGTTCCGCGTCACGCACCGGTTCACGCGCTCGCTCGGCGAGGGCAATTTCGGTGATCTGCTCTCCAACTTCTTCGGCTTCGACTCAGCGGCGCAGATCGGTCTCGAACTGCGCTACGGGCTGCTGCCCGGGACCCAAGTTGGGGTGCACCGTACCAGCGACAAGACGATCGAGCTCTTCGGGCAGCAGAACCTGATGCAGCAGAAGCCCGACGGGCATCCGCTCGGCATGGACTTCATTGCGACCTACGAAGGCCTGAACAACATGAAGGACCAGAAAATGGGCGCGCTCGGGCTGCTCGTCTCGCGCAAGCTGGGAAAAATCGCGGCGGTCTATGCCGAACCGATGGTGGTGTTCAACAGCAAGATCAATCCGGCCGATCCCAGCACCGACACCGACACCGGCATGATCGGCCTGGGCACGCGGGTGCGCATCCGTCCGACGACCTACCTCATTGGCGAGATCACGCCGCGCTTCAGCGGCTATCGTCCCGGTGTGGATCAGATGTCGTTCGCCCTCGAGGCCCGCGCCGGCGGCCACACGTTCCAGGTCAACTTTTCCAACGGCTTCGGAACCACGCTCGGGCAACTCGCCCGTGGCGGCATCGACAACAATTCATGGTTCATCGGCTTCAACATCTCACGCAAGTTCTTCTGAGACATTTATGATCAATCTTCGCTCTCGATTCCTGTTCCCACTGGCAGCGCTCGCCATGCTCGCGGGGTGCGGCGGTTCATCGACCTCTCCCGGCGGCGGCGGCGTCGCGGTTATCGTCAAGGACGGCGGCACCGGCGGTCCGAGCGGCGCCACGGTCACGATGACGGCCAACGGCGTCAGTCCTTCGACCGTGACCGTGTCGGTCGGCCAGACTGTGACCTTCGTCAACAACGACAACCGCTCGCGCGAGATCGCCTCGAACCCGCATCCGCAGCACGGCAGCTGTCCCGGCATCGAGGGTGGCCTCGGAGTCCTGGCGCCGGGCCAGACCGCCCAGACGCACAACTTCGGCAACACCGGCACCTGCGGCTACCACGATCACCAGGACGACACGAACACGAAGTTCCAGGGTTCGATCGTCGTCCAGTGACACAAAATCCACGACAGTAGGCGAAGGGCGCGACAGGCGACACGAGCCAGACGAAGGGTTTCGGGAGGTCCTTTGCTCTATCGTCGCCGCCGTGTTCGCGTCCTTCGCCTGCCGTCGTGGCCTTCGCGCTATCTCCCGGTGAACTTCGGCTTTCGTTTCTCGAGAAACGCTGACGCGCCCTCGCGTTTGTCTTCGGCATCCACCCCGATCGGCCGGCGCAGCCGGAGCTCTATTACGCAGCGGCACAGAACTGGTCGCAAGTCTCGGATCTCGGCATGACCCTCGTCGTTGGCACTGATGGCAATCCGGACACGAGCATCGATCGCGTCCGCTCTACGGTGCGCGAGGTCGACCCGCTGCTCGCCGTGTTCGAGGTGAAGACGATGGAGCAGGTCCTGCGCCAGGGCATCTGGCTCACGACGCTCGGGCTCGGCGCTGGGGCAGCGCTCGTCTTTGCCGCGGCGCCGTTGCTGCACGACCTGCCCGTCACCGTCCGCCCGCCCGACACCGTGCTGGTGGTCCCGCTGGCGGCCGGACTCGCCGGGGTCACGCTGCTCGCCTGCCTGTTGCCGGCGATCCGCGCGGCGCGCGTCGATCCGATGTCGGTGCTGCGAAGCGACTGAGAGAGGCGTATCATGAGGCGCATGACTCGAATGCTTTCGATCGCCCTCTCGATGCTCGTTCTGACCGGAGCGGCCGCCGCCCAGGAGAAGCCCAGCTTCGTCGGCACGTGGAAGCTCGTCGGCGAGGCGCCTGACGGGTTCACTCCTACACAGATTGTCGTGGCGCAGGACACCGCGCTGCTGTCGGTGACCACCACCGGCCAGATGGGGGAGTTCAAGACGACCTACAAACTCGACGGCACCGCGGGATCGAGCCCGCTGGATTTTCAGGGCAACATGATCGATCGCACGACAAAGGCGACGTGGAACGAGAACAAGCTGACGCTCAGCGCGGTGTCCGACATGGGCGGCCAGACGATCGAGATCAAGAGCGTGGTCTCCGCCGGACCGGACGGGACGATGATCCTCGAAACGACTTTCCCCGATTTTCAGGGGGGCGGCGGGCCGATTACGAGCAAGGCGGCCTACAAAAAGTCGTAAGCCGGGCCTGCGAGGCCCGCATTCAATACTCGTAGACGCCGTGTCCGACCTTTTTCCCGAGTCGCCCTGCCTTCACGTACTGGGCGAGCAGCGGACACGGCCGGTATTTCTCCCCCAGGCTTCGGTGCAGGTACTCGAGGATGCTGAGACGCGTGTCGAGACCGACGAGATCAACGAGCTCGAACGGGCCCATCGGATGGTTCAACCCGAGCTTGAGCGCCTTGTCGATGTCGGGTGCCGAGGCCACTCCCTCCATCAGCATGTAAAACGCCTCGTTGCCGATGCTGGCATTGACGCGGGTGGTAATGAACCCAGGCGATTCGCGGACGAGCACTGTCTCCTTGCCCATCCGCCGCGCGACGCCCTCGATCGCCTCGAGCGACGCCGGCGTGCTTTCCAGCGCTCGGACGATCTCGACGAGCTTCATCTTGTGGACGGGATTGAAGAAATGCATCCCGACCACGCGGCCTGGCGTGCGGATTGAGCCGGCCAGCTCGGTGATGCTCAGCGCCGACGTGTTCGACGCAATGACCGCGCTCGCGGGGGCGAGCTGTTCGATCTGCTGAAGCAGCTGCAGCTTGAGGTCGATTTTCTCGGGCACCGCTTCGATCACCATCTCGGCACCGGCGAGCGCGTCGGGAAGCGACGTCGTCACGGCAAGGCGCTTCAGCATCGTCTCGGCGTCGGCGGCAGTCGTCTTGCCGAGCTCGACGCCTTTCTTCACGATCTGTTCGATCGCGGCGCCGCCCTTATCGACCGCGGCGGGCGACAGGTCATAAAGGCGCGTCTGGTAGCCACCGGCGATCGCCGCGTGCGCAATCCCGTGCCCCATCGTGCCGGCGCCAAGTACCGTTATGCGTGTGAGTGGCATATGGCCGTCAATGTGCCGATGGCGTGATCGATCTCCGCCTCGGTGTTGTAGAAATGCGGCGCCATACGGATGCCGGCGCCTGGGCGGTGGTCGATGATTACCCCGCGCCGGATCAGCTCGTCGGCGACGACGGCGCCGTTGGGGACGTCGATAATGACGGAGCCGCCTCGCTCGTGATCGGCGTCGGGCGTATTGAGGCGGAACCCGGCGGCGCGAGCGCCGTCAATCAAGCGCCGCGTCAAGGCCAGCGAGCGGGCGCGGATGGCGTCGACGCCAATCGCAGCGACGATCTCATATCCGGCGCGCGCCGAATAGAGCGACGGGACGTTAGGCGTCCCGCTCTGGAACCGCTCGGGCGGCGCGGCGTAACGAATCGCGCCGGTGGCGAACTCGAACGGTGATTCGTGCGCGGCCCAGCCGACGAATGCCGGCTTCAGCGTTGCGGCCAGATCCGGGCGGACGTAGAGGTAACCGGCACCGGGGCCGCCGCACAGCCACTTCACCGATCCCCCGACCGCGAAGTCGGCGCCCCAGGCGTCGAGTTGAATCGGCACGGTGCCGGCGCCCTGGTAGACGTCGAGAATCACGCGGGCGCCGACCCGGTGCGCCTTCTCGATCACCGCCCTGGCGTCGGTGATGAAGGCGCTCTTGAACAGCACCAGGGAGAGCGGGACGAGCAGCGTCCGCTCGTCGATGGCGTCGAGGAAGCGCTGGGTGTCGAGCCGGATTGGATCTTCGGCCGGCACGTAGACGATCTCGGCGCCGTAGCGGCGGAAACCCTCGAAGAGGTAGTGATTCGACGGAAACTCCAGATCCGTCATCACGATCTTTCGGCGCGGGCCGTCGTAGCTGAAGCACGAACCGATGATGCTCTGAGCGACGGTGACGTTCTGGTGCATCGAGATCGTGTCGCGCGCCGCGCCAAGTACCGGCGCCAGCAGGTTGCCGGTG
Organism: uncultured Acidobacteriota bacterium; assembly: GCA_963836665.1. Classification (GTDB taxonomy): domain Bacteria; phylum Acidobacteriota; class Vicinamibacteria; order Vicinamibacterales; family 2-12-FULL-66-21; genus JAICSD01. The sequence goes on from CAWIKL010000001.1 coordinate 1,722,992, forward strand.
TCGCGTCCGATCTCCCACCAGCCCTCGTACCACGCCCGCACACCACGGCTCGACCATTGGTCGGCGAACTGCTGCAGGTATTGCGCGGTCTTGCGGGGCATCGCGCCAAGCGAGTGGCTGACCAGGTAGGTGCAGGTTTCGACGATCGGGAATTCCTGGCGCCAGGTACTGGATGTCTTCAGCGGTGACGAGACCGCGACAGTTGAATTCTTGCGGCATTTTCGGCTTCGAGTTGTCAGGGCCAGAGCGTCCTCGCGTTGCCGTCCAGGATGGCCTGCTTGGCGCCATCCGACAGCGGCAACGCGAGAAACGCGTCGGCGTTCATCCGCATCGACTTTACCCCGGGGCTCGGCCAGTCGGTGCCCCAGATCGTCCTGCCGGCGATTTCCTCGAGACGCGGAAAGTACTCGAGCAGCTTCGCAGGCGGAATCCCGGAGAGCTCGAGGCAGACGTTGGGATGGCGGCGCACGAGAAAGAACGCGGCATCCATCCACAACGGCCGCCCGCCGTGCGCCAGCAGGATCCGCAGCTTCGGAAAATCGATCGCCACGTCATCGACGTCCATCGGATCGCCGAACCGGCTGCGGGCGCCAGGGAACACAGACGTGCCGGTGTGAATCGTGACCGGCACGCCGGCATCCTGGGCGACGCGATACAGGTCGGCGAGCGCCGGCAGTGCGTCCTGGTAAGCGTTGGCGCGGAACAACTGGTGCGGTGGATGCACCTTCAAGGCGCGCGCGCCGCGTTCGATGACACGCGCCGTGTCCCCGGCGACGTCCTGCGAAAAGCGCGGATTGACCGATCCAAACGCGATCAGCCGCGACGGATCCGCCGCGGCGTAGCGGACGATCCAGTCGTTCGCCTCAGCCGTAAACCCCATCAGGTCGGGGCTGACATAGTTGATCAGCCCGACGCGGTCAATACCGTCGGCGTCCATGCGCGCCAACAGCCGCTTGGGATCCGCGGTGTAGCTTTCGAGCTCGGCACGATTGCTCTTGCCCGCCCAGAACGTCTCCGCGATCGGCGGAGGCATCTGGTCGAAGGGTTGGATGTGGATGTGGGCGTCGGTGATCTGCATTGCGCCGCGACTACATATTCAGGTCGACCCACACGCTCTTCACCTGAGTGTAGTGCTCGATCGCGTGCGCGCTCATCTCGCGGCCGAAGCCGCTGGCCTTATAGCCGCCGAAGGGGGCGGCGGTGTCGAAGACGTTGTAGGTATTGATCCAGACGGTCCCTGCCTGCAGCTTGCGGGCGACGTAGTGGGCTTTCTTGATATCGCGCGTCCAGACCGCGGCCGCCAGGCCGTACTGGGTGTCGTTGGCCCGCGCGATGGCTTCGTCGAGGTCCGAGAACTCGATCGCCGCCAGCACCGGCCCGAAGATCTCTTCGCGCGCGATGGTCATCTGCGGAGTCACGCCGTCGAACACGGTCGGCTGGTAGAAGTAGCCTTTGCCTGTGCCGATGTCGGCGCGGCCGCCGCCGGCAACGAGCACCGCCCCTTCCTGCCTGGCGGTGTCGACATAGCGCTGGACTGTCTCGAGCTGCTTCTTCGACGCCAGCGATCCATAACGTGTCTTGGGGTCCATCGGATCGCCGGCAACGAGCTTCTTGGCGCGCGCGGCCAGCTTCTCCATGAACTGATCCTTGATCGAGCGATCGACCAGCAGCCGCGAGCCCGCGGCGCAGACCTCGCCCTTGCCGTAGAAGATGCCGGTCGTCGCGCCGCGCAGCGCGGCGTCGATATCGGCGTCGGGCAGGACGATGTTGGGGGACTTGCCGCCAAGCTCGAGCGTGATCTTCTTCAGCGTGTCGGCCGCGGCACGCATGATGCTCTTGCCGGTGCTGGTGTCACCGGTGAACGCGATCTTGTCGATGCCGGGGTGCTCGACGATGGCCTGGCCGACGCTCGATCCGGGCCCGGTGATGACATTGAGCACGCCGGCGGGGAGGCCGACCTCGACGGCGATCTCGCCGAGCACCAGTGCGGTTAGTGGCGTCTGGCTGGCCGGCTTGAGAATGACGACGTTGCCGGTCGCCAGCGCCGGGGCGACCTTCCACACCGCGAGCAGGAGCGGAAAGTTCCACGGCACGATCGCGGCGACGACGCCGAGCGGCTCGCGCAAGGTGTAGGTGAGGTAGTTGCCCTTGACCGGGATCGTTTCCCCCATCACCTTGTCGGCCCAGCCGGCGAAGTACTCGAGGCACTCGGCGGCAGCGGGAATCTCGATCTGCCGCGACTCGAAAATTGGTTTGCCGTTGTGGAGCGTCTCCAGCCGGGCGACTTCGTCGGCCCGCTCCATCAATCGGTCGGCGAGGCGGCTGACGAGCCGTCCGCGCTCGCGGGCCGACATCCGGCCCCATGGCCCGTCGAGCGCGGCGCGCGCGGCGGCGACGGCGGCGTCAACGTCACTCCGGTCGGCTGACGCGACGGTGCCGATCATCTCCTCGGTCGCCGGGTTGACTACGTCCATCGTCCGGCCGCCGGTCGCGGCGCGCCATTCGTTGTTGATGAGAAGCTGTTTGTTCATCGTCCGCTGAAATTCGGCTGGCGTTTTTCCAGATTGGCCGCGATGCCTTCTTTGGCGTCTTCCCCCTCGAACAGCAGCTGCTGCAGTTCGCGTTCGATCGAGAGGCCCTCGAAGAGTCCGACCTCAGCGCCCGATTGCACGGCGCGCTTGATGCGGCCGACGGCGCGGCTCGCCTTGTGGGGCGGGGTGAATTGCTTGGCGTAGTCGAGGACGGCATCGTTGAAATGCCGTCCTTGCAGTTGGTCCGCTCCCCACACCTCGGTGACGATACCCAGGTTGTAGGCGTCGGTCATCGTCATCAAGCGGCCGGTGGCCATCAACTCGATGGCGCGCGACTTGCCGACCAACCGCGCCAGCCGCTGCGTGCCGCCGGTGCCGGGGAGGACGCCGAGCGCAACTTCGGGCAACCCGATCTTGCCGGCATTCTGCTTGGCGATCCGGATGTCGGCGGCCATCGCGATCTCGAGGCCGCCGCCGACGGTGTGACCGTTGAGGGCGGCGATGACCAGCTTCGGCGTCTGCTCGAGGCGGACGAGCGTTTCGTTGGCGTGCAGGCAGAAGTAATACTTGAAATCGGGATCCGCCTCCTGCAGCATCGCGATGTTCGCGCCGGCGCAGAAGAACTTGTCGCCGGCGCCGCGCAGAACGATGACGTGGACGTCGGGATCCATGCGCGCCTCGAGCACGGCGGCGTCGATCTCCTGCATCATGTCGTAGGAATAGGCGTTGGCGGGCGGATCGTTGAGCTCGATGACGCAGAGCCCGTCGGCGATTTCGAGAGCCACTTTAGACATTGGCGATTGCCGACTGCAGATTGGCGAGTGGCAGATTGCCGAGTGGCAGATTGCCGATTGCGCGACTGATGATTGGCGAGTGGCGATCGCCAATTCCCAATCGACAACCCACTCGCCACTCGCCAATCGTCATTCCCTCACTCGCCAATCTGCAATCGCCAATCGCCACTGTCAGATCTCGGTGCGAACGTACTCGAAGTTGAGGGGGGCCCCCTTGATGCCGCGCTGCGGCGGGGCGATGTAGTTGGCGAATTTGCCCGGCTCGTAGATCGGCTCCGCCATGATGCTGAGCAGGAACTCGCGATCGAGCGCCGACGGCAGCCATTCGTAGCGCCGGCGCTCCCACTCGGCGTCGGACAGGCGCTGCCCGTGCGGATCGAAATGCAGTGACGAGAACATGCCGATGCCGCGGTTGAACTTGCGGTCGGGCAGGCGCAGCCGATCCGAGAAGCCGTGGCGCTCGAGGATCTTGTTCCAGCGGGTGACGCCGGCCTGGCAATCGCTGACGTACCAGTCGCGCAGGACTTCGTTCATCGCCGTCCGCATCGGGATATGGGAGCGTTCGAGCCGGCCGTCGCGCAGCATCTCCAGTTCGTAAAGCGCTTCGCTGACGTCGTGATCGTCCCACTTGTCCTCGTAGGCGCGTCCCTTGAGCCCATTGGCGAAGTACGACGCGGCATTGGTCGAGACTTCGTTACCGTGCAAATCGAGGCTGAGGCTGAACCACAGGTTAATGAACTTCTGGATGGTCGGCAGGTCGATGCCGCCGAGCTTGCGCACGTCGGCAGAGAAGCCGGCCTGCTTCATCAACTGGCAGGTCCGCTCGAGAATGCGCGCGATACCGGTCTCGCCGACGAACATGTGGTGCGCTTCCTCGGTCAGCATGAAGCGGGTCGTCCGCGAGAGGGGATCGAGCGAGCTCTCCGACAGCGACAGCAGCTGCGACTTGCCGTCGCGGTCGGTGAACATCGTGAACATGAAGAAATCGAGCCAGTTCTCGATCGGCTCGTTGAAGGCGTCGAGGATGCGCGGCTTGTCGCGATTGCCGCTTTGCCGCTCGAGCAGCTCCTCCGCCTCGTCGCGGCCGTCGCGGCCGAAATACGAGTGCAGCAGGTAGACCATGGCCCACAGATGACGCCCTTCCTCGACGTTCACCTGGAAGAGATTACGCAGGTCGTAGAGGCTCGGGCACCGCTGTCCGAGCCACCGCTGCTGTTCAACGCTTGCCGGCTCGGTGTCTCCCTGTGTCACGACCAGACGGCGCAACTGGTTGCGGAACTCCCCTGGCACCTCCTGCCAGACCGGCTGTCCCAGGAAGTCGCCGAAGCCGATGCGGCGGTCGTGCACGGGGTCAGCCAGGAAGATTCCCCAGCGATACTCCGGCAGCTTGACGTATTCGAAATGTGCCCAGCCCGAGGGATCAACGCTGACGGCGGTGCGGACGTAGACCTGATGGTAGTCCTGGAACCCCTGCGGCCCCATGTCCCGCCACCACTGGATGTACTTCGGCTGCCAGTGCTCCAGGGCGCGTTGTAACCGCTTGTTGCCGGATAGACCGACGTTGTTGGGAATGCGCTCGGCGGAGATCATTTGCGCGTCCTGTCTTACGTTCTGTGGAAGTCGAATTCAGGCCGTGATTGCGATCCGTAGCTGGTCAAGGCCCCCTTGGGCCCGACCGCGTTTGGCCTAATGAAGATCCAGTTCTGCCACGCCGTCAGCCGGCCAAAGATCTTCGTTTCCATCGTCTCCGGGCCGGCGAAGCGCAGGTTCGCCTCCATGGCGGTGAGCGCGTCAGGCGACAGCGCGACGCGGCTCTCAATCGCCAGCCGCACTTCGTCGTCCCAATCGATGTCGTCGGGGGCGAACGAGACCAGCCCGGCCTCGAGCGCGTCTTGCGCCTCGAACGGCTCGCCGCGCTCGAGCACCCGATCCACCTGCTCGGGCTGGGCGAGAAAGCGGGTCTGCAAGCGGGTCAGACCGTTGCTCATCCGCAGCGGCCCGGCGTTCATCGCGGACAGCGCGATGGTGTTTGTCTGATCGGGATTGTCGAGCATGTACGAGCGATCGGCCGCGAGCGCCAGTTCGAAAAGCGTGCCGGCGAAGCAGCTGCCCGGCTCGATGATGGCGAAGAAGCTGCGCGAGGTCAGGTCCATGCGCTTCAGAGTGCGCTTCATGAAGTTGACGATCTCGCGCACCAGCCAGTGGTCCTTGTTGGCGACGAGCAGCTCGTCCATCGCCAGGATCGCGTCCTGGTCGCCGCGGGTCTTGACGACGATTGTGCCGATCAAGGGCTCGTTGACACGCAGCCGCAGCAGGACATCGTCGAGCTCGCGGAAGGCGCGTAGCGCCCAGAACTGGTCGCCGCGCGCCTGGATTTCCTCGGCAGTCGCCGGCTGCCCCGGCTCGGGGCCGGTCATCGTCAGCGCTGCGACCCGCTTGTCGCGGTCGATCTCGAGCGAGACCGCGGAATACGTGAGGCCGGTCTCGGTGACCGCCGGCGCGAGCGGGTTCAGCGTGATGGCGGGCCCGCTCGACGGCCGATCGGACATCGACGCCAGCTCCCTGGCGCGTGCGGCGATGCGATCCTTGAACTGGCTGGTCGGATAGACGGCGTCGACGAGCCGCCACTCGACGGCGCGCTTCCCTTTCACTCCCTCGGCCACCGTGCCGAAGACATCGGCCAGGTCGCGGCGGACCTTCCGCTTGTCGACGACGCGGGTCAAGCCGCCGGTGCCCGGCAGCACGCCGAGCAGCGGCGTTTCGGGCAACGAGACGGCAGAGTTGCCGTCATCGACGAGAACGATCTCGTCGCACGCCAGCGCCAGCTCGTAGCCGCCGCCGGCGCAGATGCCGTTGAGCGCGGCGAGGAACTTGATGCCAGAGTTCGCGCTGGCGTCTTCGATCGCCAGGCGCGTCTCGTTGGTGAACTTGCAGAAGTTCACCTTCCACGCGTGCGACGAGCCGCGCAGCATGAAAATGTTCGCGCCCGCGCAGAAAATCCGCTCTTTCAGGCTGGTGATGACGACGGCGTGCACTTCGGGATGCTCGAAGCGGATGCGCTGGATCGCATCGGCGAGCTCGATATCGACGCCGAGATCGTAGGAGTTCAGCTTCAACTTGTAGTCGGGCGAGAGACCGGCGTCTTCCTGCACGTCCATCGACAGCGTGGCCACCGGGCCGTCGACGGCCAGCTTCCAGTGGCGATAGCGATCGGGGCTGGTGTCGAAGGAAACCGCCGGGATGGCGGCCTTGAGTGCGGCGTCCATGTCGGTCCAGCGTACCTGCCGGGAATCCGGCAGTGTCAAGGCAGTATAATGCCTCGTTAGCATCAAATAGTGCTATATACTGCACATCGCCATGCCGGTCGACATTCTCGAAGAGCTGGGGCGCCGGGTCCGCGCCGTTCGGACGGATCGCGGCTGGACGATTCGCGAGCTGGCGGAGCGGTCGGGCGTGTCGCTGCGCTTTCTGGTGCAGCTCGAGGGCGGCCGCGCCAATATTTCGGTCAAGCGCTTGTGGGAGCTGGCGCAGGCGCTTCAGATCGAGCCTGCGGATTTGCTGTCGGCCAGCGAAGCGGCTCCGCGGATCATCGCGCTGCTCGGGCTCCGCGGCGCGGGCAAGACGACGATCGGCCGCCAGCTTGCCCGCCGATTGCACGTACGCTTCGTCGAGCTGGATCGCCGGATCGAGCGGACCGCCAACATGTCGCTCGCCGAGATTTTCTCGCTCTACGGCGACGAGCACTACCGCCGTCTCGAGCGTGAAGCGCTGGCGCAGGTGATCAACGAGCATCGCGCGACGGTGCTGGCGACCGGCGGGGGGATCGTCACGTCTACCGATACCTATGCGCTGCTGAAGAAGTCGGCCACCACGGTCTGGCTGCGTGCGTCGCCCGACGATCATTGGGCGCGCGTCGTCCGCCAGCGCGATCGCCGACCGATGGCCGATCGGCCGCAGGCGATGGCCGACCTGCGCGGCATTCTCGCCGCGCGCGAGCCCCTCTACGCCGCGTCGGACCGCACGATCGAAACCTCGGGCCGCTCCGTGGTGTCGCTGGTGGAAGAGATCGCCAGCGGAATGGCAGCCTTATGACGAGGGAAGGAGGCGGCCGCGAGCACTTTACTGCGCCGTCTCTCCCGGCTTCAGCACGAGCACGTCGACGCCCATCGGCTCGACCAGGCGCTTGAGGGCGTCGGGCGTGCCGGTGAGCGCCGGAAACGTGCCGTAGTGCATCGGCACCACCTGGCGCACGCCGAGCATGTCGACGGCCAGCGCCGCCGCCTCTGGCCCCATCGTGTAGTGATCGCCAATGGGCAGGAACGCGATCTCGGGCGCGTACAATTCGCGAATGAGCCGCATGTCGCCAAAGAGCGCGGTGTCTCCGGCAAAGTAGATCCTGCGCCCGTCCTCCAGACCGACGACGAACCCGGTCGCCAGCCCGACGTAGCGGACCTTGCCATCCTGCTCGACGCTGCTCGAATGCACTGCCGCCGTCATCGAGATCTTCAGGCCTTTCACATCAGCGGTGCCGCCGATGCCCATGCCGACGACGTCTTTCAGTCCGCAGCCGCTGAACCAGTTCGCCAGTTCGAAGATGGCCACGACCGGCGCCCCGGTCGCCCGCGCGACGTTGATGACGTCGCCGGTGTGGTCCGAGTGCCCGTGCGTGACGCAGATGACGTCGGCCTTGTCGATTTTCGCGCCCGGCGGGGTCTTGGGGTTACCGGTCAGCCAGGGATCGAAGACGATCCGCTTGCCGCCGGGCGTGGTGACGACGAACGTGGCGTGGCCATACCAGGTGATCGCGAGATTCGACATGCCCGCTAGTATAAAATTGATAGGTTGGCGACGGCCCCTCTCAATTTCATTCGCGGACGCAAGACGCGTGCGGGCAACGACGAGCTGCCCCGCGTCCCCAAGCCCGACTGGCTGAAAGTCCGCGCACCCGGCTCCGAGAACTATCACCGCCTCAAGGAGTTGATGCGCGGGTTGGGGCTGCACACCGTGTGCGAGGAAGCCAACTGCCCCAACATCGGCGAGTGCTGGCACCATGGCACCGCCACCTTCATGATCCTCGGCCATACCTGCACGCGATCGTGCGGCTATTGCAATGTCACGCACGGCACGCCGCTCGCGGCGGACGAGCACGAACCGGTCAAGGTCGCCAACGCCATCCAGACCCTGGCGCTCGACTACGTCGTCGTCACGTCGGTGGATCGCGATGACCTGGCCGACTTCGGCGCGACGCAGTTCGCGCGCACGATCATCGCGACGCGCGCGCGCATCCCGTCGTGCCGGCTCGAGGTCTTGATCCCCGACTTCCAGGGGGATCGAGCGGCGCTGCAGATCGTGCTCGACGCGCGCCCCGACGTGCTCAACCACAATATCGAGACGGTGCCGCGCCTCTACCGGATCGCGCGCCCGGGCGGGCGTTACACGCGGGCGCTCGACGTGCTGCGCAGCTCGCGCCAGATCGCGCCGCACATCCCGACCAAGTCGGGCCTGATGGTCGGCCTCGGCGAAGAGTGGGACGAGGTCGTGCAGACGCTTGCCGATCTGCGCGAGGCCGGCGTCAGCATCGTCACGATCGGCCAGTACCTGCGGCCCTCGCTCGCCAACTTGCCGATGGTGCGCTACTACACGCCGGCGGAGTTCGCCGAATTGAAGCGTGTCGGCCTCGAGATGGGACTGGGCCATGTCGAGTCCGGCCCGCTCGTGCGCAGTTCCTATCACGCGCACGAACAGACGCAAGCGTTCGAAGCCAGCCGGTAGGGTGGACTTCGCCGGTGAAATTACGGAGACAACCGATAACTACCGCTGGTAGTAGATCACGCCCCGTGTAACTTTCGCCGACACATGCCGTCTCTGTTCGGTCTCTTTCTGGCCACTTACGGGGCCGTCTTCATCGCCGAGATCGTGGGCGACAAGCTGCTCTACACCACGGGCATCCTGGCGACGCGATATCGATCCGCGTCGGTCATCGGCGGGATGGCTCTCGCGTTCATGTGCAAGATGAGCGTGGCGGTGGCAGTCGGTGCGGCCATCACGCGGCTGCCGCGCTGGCTGGTCGCCGTGGTCACTGGCGTCAGCTTCATCGGCGTGGCCATCACCATCTGGCGCAAGCCCGACGTCCGTCGGCCGAAGGCGAAGGACTCGGCGGTGCTGAAAGGGGCGGCCGTCGCCTTCGCGACGATCGTGCTCTCGGAGTGGGGGGACGTCGGGCAGGTCACGGCCGCCGGAATGGCAGCAAAATACGTCTGGTCGGCGCGGTCGGCGGCGGCAGGCATCTGGCCGACGGCGATCGCGGTCTGGCTCGGCGCGGTTGGCGCCATGGTCACCAAGGGGGCTCTGGCGAGCCTGCTTGGCGCCGGTGTCAGGATGTGGATCGCTGAGCGCATCCAGCCGCGTGTCGTCCGCTGGGCGGCCACCGCGGCGATCCTCGTGCTGGGCACGCTGTCGGTCCTCGAAACGCTCGGCATCCTAGTAGATTAGGCGTGTGAGCGAGCAGGTTTCCGCGGCCGACCGCAGGTGGGCCATCCGTTTCATCCTGTGCTTCGGACTGGTCAGCCTGTTCGCCGACATGACCTACGAAGGGGCGCACGGCAGCATCGGGCCGATGCTCGACGATCTCGGCGCGAGCGTCGCGGCTGTGGCCGTCATTTCCGGGCTTGGCGAGATGATCGCCGCCAGCCTCCGCTTCTTCTCCGGCCGGCTGGCCGATCGCACGCATGCCTACTGGACGCTGGCGATCGCCGGCTACGCGCTGAACGTGCTCGCCATTCCGGCGCTGGCGTTCGTGCACTCGTGGCAGGCGGCGGCCGTCCTGATCATCATCGAACGCACCGGCAAGGCGCTGCGCGGACCGGCGCGCGACCTGCTGCTGTCGGAGGCGACGGGCAAGGTCGGCCACGGCTTCGGCTTCGGCATACATGCGGTCATGGATCAGACCGGCGCCTGCGCCGGGCCGTTGCTGATGGCCGTGCTCGCGGCGCGCTATGGCCGCATCGGTCCGGCGTTTGCGTGGCTGGCGATCCCGGCGGTGCTCGCGCTGCTGTCGATTATCGCTGCTCGAGCCGTACGCCCTGTACGCGTCGAGCCGAAACCGGTGGCGGCGCCGTCGCAACTGCCCGCGGTGTTCTGGCCATACATCATCGCGGCGGGCCTCCTGGCGTTCGGATTCATCGATTTCCCGGTGCTCGGCGCCCACTTCGAGAAGACGCACCTGTTCGCGTCGGCAACGATTCCGCTCCTCTACTCAGGCGCGATGGCGATCAACGGCCTGACGGCCTTCGTCTTCGGCCGCCTCTTCGACAAGTACGGCATCATCGTCCTGCCGGCCGGCATCGCGGTCTCAATCCTGGCGCTGCCGCTGGGCTTCTTCGGGGCACAGGTGGGCGCCGTGCTCGCGGTCGCGTGCTGGGCGACGGGGCTCGGCGTGCAGGACGCTTCGCTCCGCGCCGGCATTGCCCAGGTCGTCTCGATGAACAAGCGCGGCACGGCCTTCGGCACCTTCAACGGCGTCTACGGCGTCATGTGGTTCCTCGGCAGCACAATCATGGGCGCGCTCTATACCACGTCGTTTGCGGCGCTGGTCGCGTTCGGGATCGCCGCCCAGGCGACCGGCGCGGTGATATTCCTGGGCTTGCGCCGGCGACTCGCTGAGGCCGCCGAATAAGAAGCTGGCGAGTCGAGGCGAAGTCTGGTCAGCAGCTGGAATGCAGCCACGCGGGTACGGACTTATGGCGCTTGCAGTGGCCTTGGATCCGTTCGGAACCGTATGGCCGGTGCGGGACAACTGGGCACGCGGTCTGCGCGGACCGCGAGGCCTGAGCTCACCCAGCATTCGTCGAAGACGGAGCAGTAGCAGATTCGCGCGGTGATCTGCGCCCGTTCCACGTTGAGCTTTTCGAAGAAGTCCACCTTGCCAGGACTCGGCGACCAGGCGACAAAGTCTTCGTGTTCACCGGCGCGTAAGATGTTTGGAGCGGCATTTCCGATAGTCAGCATCCCTTCCGGCTTGGTCGTGCCGCAACAGGCCTCGAGCAACGCCGACGGTGAAGACACCGGCTTTCCGTTCCACCACAGCTCGAGGGTCTCGATGCGTGCCGGGCCGATGCCTTGATTTGCGAGGACGAGCCTGATCTTCGCGTTGCCTTTCTCGTCAATGTTGTGCGTGTCGAATTCGACGAACGGCCAGGAATTGGCCTCCACCATGCGCGTGTTGGCTTCGGCCATGCGCTCCATCGTGCGTCCGTGCTCGAGGGCGACGAAGAGCGAGACGACGGATACGAACATCGCGCTCACGGCGAGCACGATATCGAGCCAACGGTGGCCGCTGTGGGCCGAATGGGCGTGATGCGCTTCCGGTGCTTCCATGACGCGCCGTAGACTACTGCGGATGAGGGCGAAGGCACAATGCGTCCGTCCGCGCGACGACCGCCTTCGCGACGCTACGTCTTCTTCGGCCGATAGACGTGAGTGGCATGGCCGAAGAACACCTCGGCCGATTCCATCACCGTTTCCGACAGCGTCGGGTGCGGGTGGATGGTCATGGCGACGTCTTTCGCGGTGGCGCCCATCTCAATGGCAAGTACGCCTTCCGCGATGAGCTCGCCGGCGCCGGGGCCGCAGATGCCGACGCCGAGCACGCGTTCGCTCTGCGGATCGATGACCAGCTTGGTCACGCCATCGGTGCGGCCGATCGAGATGGCGCGGCCCGACGCGCCCCACGGGAAGCGCGCGACCGCTACTTTGATGCCCTTCTTCTCGGCGTCGGTCTCGGTCAGGCCCGCCCAGGCGATCTCGGGATCGGTGAAGACGACCGCGGGAATCGCCAACGGCTCGAACGCGACGTTGCGATCGCCGGCGATTGCGTCGACCGCCGCGCGTCCTTCATGCGACGCCTTGTGCGCGAGCATCGGTTCGCCGGCGACGTCGCCAATGGCGTAGATGCCGGGTTCGCCCGTCTGCCGCGCCTCGTCGACGACGATGAAACCGCGCGGGTCGATCGCGACCTTCAGCCTGTCCAGGCCAGGCACGCTGGAATTCGGACGGCGGCCGATCGACACCAGCACGCGGTCGAACGCCTTCTCGCCGGTGAATCCTTCGCCCTCGAACGACACGAGGATCTGCTCCTTGGTGTCCTGGGCCATCTTCGTGACCTTGGTGTTCAGCCACACGGCCTCGGTGATGGCGGTAATCCGCTTGGCGAGGATGTTGACGAGATCACGATCGGCGCCGGGCAGCAGTCCGGCCGTCATCTCGACAACGGTCACCTTGCTGCCGAGCGCGGCGTAGACGGAGCCGAGCTCGAGGCCGATGTAACCGCCGCCGACGACAAGGAGCGAGGGGGGCACGTCGGGCAGGTCGAGGGCGCCGGTCGAGTCCATCAGGCGCGGACTGTCGATCGACAGGCCGGGGATCGTCGTCGGGCGAGACCCGGTGGCGATGATGCACGACTCGAACGTCAGTGTCTCCTTGCCGCCGCCGACGAGGTCGATGTCGAGGGTGCGGTTGTCGCGGAACGCCGCCATGCCCTGCAGGTGGGCGACTTTACGCAGGTTGCGAACCTGGCCCGCGCCGGCGGTGAGCTGGCCGACGACCTTGTTCTTGAAATCGCGCAGCTTGTCGAGATCGATCTTCGGCTTCTCGAAGGTGACCCCGAAGTCGGCAGCGTGCGCCGACTCGGTGATGACATCGGCGACGTGGAGCAGCGCTTTCGACGGGATACAGCCGCGATACACGCAGACGCCGCCCGGGTTCTTTTCCGGATCGACGAGGGTGACCTGCATGCCGCGGTCCGCGGCGTAGAAAGCCGCTGCATAGCCGCCGGGACCTGCGCCGATTACGACCAGCTGAGTTGATTTCGCCATGTCCTGTCAGGCTTTTTTCTACAGGGCGAGCACGAACGGGTTCTCGAAGGCATCCGCCACCCAGCGCAGGAATCGCGCGGCGTCGGCGCCGTCGATGACGCGGTGGTCGTACGACAGCGACAGCGGCAGCATCAACCGCGGCTGGAACTGCGTGCCGTCCCATACCGGCTCGACGCTGCCACGCGAGATGCCCAGGATGGCAACGTCTGGCCAGTTCACAATCGGGCTGAAGCCGACGCCACCGATACCACCAAGGTTTGAGATGGTGATGACGCCGCCCGACATCTCATCGAGGGAGAGCTTGCCGGCGCGCGCCTTCTCCGAGACTTTCGCCAGCTCGGCGGACAGCTCGAGGATGCCCTTCCTGTCGACGTCGCGGATAACGGCGACGAGCAGCCCACGGTCGGTGTCCACGGCGACGCCGATGTGCGCGTACTTCTTGTAAATCAGCTGACCGCGCTGCAGGTCAAGCGACGCGGCGAACTGCGGGAACTTCTTGACCGCGCCGGCAAGTACCTTGAGCGCGATCGCGGTGACCGTCATCTTGCCGCCCGCTTTCTCGGCGATCGGCGAGTACTTCTTGCGCTGCTCCTCGAGCGCCGTGATGTCGGCCCGGTCGTTCTGGGTGACGGCCGGGACCACGTTCCACACGTGGCTGAGGTGCTCAGCCGTCTTGCGGCGGATGTTGTTGATCGGCTTGCTCTCGATTTCGCCCCACTTCGAGAAGTCGGGTAGTGGCTGTGCCGCCGGCGCGGCTGCCGAAGTGGCGCCGCCTTCCATTACTCTGCGCACGAACGTCTGCACGTCCTCGACGGAGATGCGCCCGTTGGGGCCGGTCGCGGTGACCTGGCGGATGTCGACGCCGAGCTCGCGCGCGACACGGCGGACCGACGGCGAGGCGGCGGGCGCCGGGCCGGCTTCGGCCGGGGGCTGCGTCTGCGCGGCGACACGCGACCCGCGTCCGATATCGACCACTTCCCCGCGGCGGGGCCTGGGGGCGTCGACGATCTCGTCTTCGGGCTGACGGACGGCAGGAGCCGAAGCCGCAGCTGCCGGCTTTCTTTCCTCGGCTTCTGGCTTCCCGCTCTCAGCTTCCGGCTTGCTGCCGTCGACTGTCGGCTTCCGGCTTCCGGCTTCCGGCTTGCGGCTTTCAGCTTCCGGCGCTTTCGTGTCTTTCGCGTCCTTTGTTGTGTCCTTCCCGCTCGCCGACCCATTGCCGGCGGCGAGGGTGAAGATGATCTGGCCGACCGTTACCTTCTCGCCAGCCTTGACCATGATCTCGCTGACGGTGCCGTCGACCGACGAGGGGACTTCGATTGTCGCCTTGTCGGTCTCGAGCTCGAGCACAACCTGCTCGCTCTTGACGGTGTCGCCAGCCTTCACCAACACGCGCAGCACGTCGCCGCCGTGCACGTTCTCGCCCAGCTCGGGCAGTTTGAAGTCAGCCATGTGATGAGAAGTCTAGTGTCGATCTACGCCGTTGCGGGATTCGGTTTGTCGGGGTTGACGCCAAGGTCCTTGATCGCCTGTGCCACGACCGTGCCGTCGAGCTGGCCGTCTTTCTGCAGCTCGGACAGCGTCGCGATGGCAATGAAGCGGGCATCGACTTCGAAGAACTCGCGCAGCGCGGCGCGATCTTCGCTGCGGCCGAAGCCATCGGTGCCGAGCGAGCGGATCTTGCGCGGCGCCCAGCGGTCGATCGCGTCGGGCAGCACCTTCAGGTAATCGGACGCCGCGACGAACACACCCGCCGCGTCCTTGAGGCATTGCGTCACGTAGGGCACCTTGGGGGTTTCGGTCGGGTGGAGCATGTTCCAGCGCTCGCAGGCATGGCCGTCGCGATAGAGCTCGCCGTAGCTAGTCACGCTCCACACGTCGGCGCCGACGCCGTATTTCTGCAGGAGGTCCTGCGCCTTGATCACTTCGTTGAGGATCGCGCCGCTGCCAAAGAGCTGGGCCTTGAGCTTCGCCTTGCCGCCCTTTTTCGGGTCGGCGGCCGCCTCGGGCGCAGCCTTCACCTTGTACATCCCTTTGAGGATGCCCTCGCGAGCCCCCTTGGGCATCTCGGGGTGCTCGTACTGCTCGTTCATCACGGTCAGGTAATAGAAGACGCTCTCCTGGTCGTGATACATCCGCTTGATGCCGTCCTGAATGATCACCGCCAGCTCATAGGCATAGGCGGGATCGTAGGAGAGGCAGTTCGGATAGCAGAGCGAGTAGACGAGCGAGTTGCCGTCCTGGTGCTGCAGCCCTTCACCGGCCAGCGTCGTCCGTCCCGACGTGCCGCCGAGCAAGAAGCCCTTGACGCGTGAGTCGCCAGCGGCCCAGATGAGATCGCCGACGCGCTGGAAGCCGAACATCGAGTAGTAGATGAAGAACGGGATGGTGTTGACGCCGTGGGTCGCGTAGGCGCTGCCGGCGGCAATGAACGAGGCGAGTGAGCCCGCCTCGGTGATCCCCTCCTCGAGGATCTGACCGTCCTGTGCTTCCTTGTAATAGAGCAGCGTGTCCATGTCGACCGGCTCGTACTTCTGGCCGACGTGCGAGTAGATCCCGACAGCGCGGAAGAGCGCCTCCATACCGAACGTGCGCGCCTCGTCGGGGACGATCGGCACCACCAGCTCGCCGATTTCCTTGTCGCGCAGCAGCTTCGACAGGATCCGGACGAACACCATCGTCGTCGAGGCCTTGCGCCCCTCGGTGCCCTTCTGGAACTCCTCGAACACGCCTTCGAGGCCGACCTTGAGCGGCTCGACGCGCACCTGGCGCTGCGGCACCGGTCCGCCCAGCGCCTTGCGACGCTCGCGGATGTACTGCAGCTCCGGGCTATCATCGGCCGGACGATAGAACGGGGCGTCGGCGATCTTCTCGTCGGAGATCGGGATCCCGAAACGTGTGCGGAACGAGCGCAGATCCTCCTCGTTCATCTTCTTCTGCTGGTGGGTGATGTTCTTGCCCTCACCGGCCTCACCCATGCCGTAGCCCTTGATCGTGCGGGCGAGGACGACGGTCGGCTGACCGGTCATCTCGACCGCGTGCTTGAAGGCGTTGTAGACCTTCAGCGGATCGTGGCCACCGAGGCGCAGCCGCTTCAGCTGATCGTCCGACAGGTGCTTGACCATGTCGAGCAGCCGCGGGTCGGTGCCGAAGAAATGCTCGCGGAAGTAGGCGCCGGATTCGACCGCGTATTTCTGGTACTGGCCGTCGACGACCTCGCCCATCCGCCTGGCGAGCAATCCATCGTGATCCTTGGCGAGGAGCGGATCCCAGTCACTGCCCCACAGCACCTTGATGACATTCCAGCCGGCACCGCGGAAGAGCGCTTCGAGCTCCTGGATGACCTGTCCGTTGCCGCGGACCGGACCGTCGAGGCGCTGCAGGTTGCAGTTGATCACCCAGATCAGGTTGTCGAGCTTCTCGCGCGCGGCAAGACTGATTGCACCGAGGGACTCGGGCTCGTCGGTTTCACCGTCGCCGAGAAACGCCCAGACCTTGCTCGTCGACGCCTTTTTCAGGTTGCGATCTTCGAGGTAACGGTTGAAGCGGGCCTGGTAGATCGACATGATCGGCCCGAGCCCCATCGAGACCGTCGGAAACTCCCAGAAGTCGGGCATGAGCCAGGGGTGGGGATAGGACGACAGGCCGCCCCCGGGACGCAACTCGTGGCGGAAGTTCTCGAGCTTTTCCTGCGACAGGCGTCCTTCGAGGTAGGCGCGTGCGTAGATGCCCGGCGAGGCGTGTCCCTGGAAGTAGATAACGTCGCCGTCTCCTTCGCGTCCCTTGCCGCGGAAGAAATGGTTGTAACCGACTTCATACAACGTGGCGGCGGAGGCGTAGGTCGAGATGTGGCCGCCGATGCCGTCGGAGAGGCGGTTGGCGCGGACGACCATCGCCATCGCATTCCAGCGGATCAGGCTCTTGATTCGGCGTTCGATTTCCTGGCTGCCGGGAAGCGGGGTCTCCTCCTCGGGCCGGATGGTATTGACGTAGGCGGTGACGGCGCTGAACGGCAGCGCGACCCCGCTCATCCGGGCGTGGTGGCGCAGCGTGGCGAGCAGCCGCTGGACGCGGCCGCGGTCCCCCTGCTGGATTACATAGTCGAGCGACTCACGCCACTCGCGCTGTTCGAGGGCTTCCAGCTCGGCATTGTCCTTCGGCGCAGGATTTCGCATCTCGTTATGGGTCCTCTCTTCGGGCGGGCTACAATCCCCTATTGTAGGCCACATCCGTGTCATCCGCGTGTCCCGGTGGCCCTTCACGCAAATGCCCACGCTTGCGGAACTTCAGAAGATGCTGGCCCGGTTCGCGCCGGCCGACGTCGGCGCCGACCTGACCGGGCTGGCCAAGCCCGAACGGGAGGCGCTCGCGCGACTGGTCGAAGCAGCGCGGGTCATGGACGCGCTGTTCCTGCGCCAGGTCTGGGCGGGCAACGACGCCATGCTGCAGGAACTGGCGCAGAAGGCCGCGATGCCGGTCGGGCCGCGGGCCTCGCGCACCGCCGCGACACGGCTGCACTGTTTCCTGCTGAACAAAGGCCCCTGGGATCGCCTCGACGGGCACAGGCCGTTCGTGCCTGGCGCGCCGGCCAAGCCGGCGTCGGCCAACTTCTACCCCGCCGGCGCGACGCGGGAGGAGGTCGAGGCGTGGATGCAGGGCCTCTCCGGCAAGGCCAAGGAGGCGGCGGCGAGCTTCTTTACGACGATCCGCCGCGACGGCAAGAACTTCACGGCGGTCCCCTATAGCCTCGAATACCAGGGGGCCCTCGCGCGCGCCGGCGACCTGCTGCGCGACGCGGCACGGCTCACCCACGAACCGACGCTGCAGGCGTTCCTCACCGCGCGCGCCGACGCCTTCATCAGCAACGATTACTACGCCAGCGACGTGGCGTGGATGGAGCTCGATGCCGCGATCGAGCCGACGATCGGCCCCTACGAGGTCTACGAGGACGAATGGTTCAACCTGAAGGCGGCGTTCGAAGCCTTCATCACGATCCGCGACGAGGCCGAGTCGAACAAGCTGCAGGGGTTCGCGGATCACCTGCAGGATCTCGAAGACCACCTGCCCATCGATCCGAAGTACCGCAACCCGGCGCTCGCCGCCCTGTCGCCGATCCGGGTGGTCAACGTCGTGTTCGCCGCGGGCGACGGCAACCGCGGCGTGCAGACCGCGGCATTCAACCTGCCCAACGACGAGCGGGTGCTGCGCGAGAAGGGCGCCAAGCGCGTCATGCTCAAGAACGTGCAGGAGGCAAAGTTCACGATGGTGCTGCTGCCGATTGCCAAGGTGGCGCTGCCGTCGGCGGATCAGGCGAAGGTCACCTTCGCCGCCTTCTTCACGCACATCCTGGTGCACGAGCTGATGCACGGCCTCGGCCCACACGACATCACCGTCAACGGCAAGAAAACGACCGTTCGGCACGAGCTGAAAGAGACCTACAGCGCGATCGAAGAAGTGAAAGCGGACGTGTCGGCGCTTTGGGCCCTCCGCCACCTGGCCGATCACAAACGGCTGGACGGGTCGATCGCGAAGTCGATGTACGTCACGTTCCTCGCCTCGGCCTTCCGCTCGATCCGCTTCGGCGTCAACGAGGCGCACGGCCGCGGCCTGGCGATCCAGATCAACAGCTTCCTCGACGCCGGTGGCTTCAAGGTCCGGCAGGACGGCACATTCGCGGTCGACGTGACGAAGATCGGCGATGCTGTGACGGCGCTGACCGGCGAGATCATGACGATCCAAGCTGAAGGCAACTACGGCCGGGCGAAAGAGCTTTCCGATCGCCTCGGCGTCGTCCGTCCCGAAGTGCAGCGCGTGCTCGACAAGCTCGCCGGCATCCCGGTGGACATCGAGCCCAAGTTCGTGACTGCAGCCGACCTGACGACACGGTGAGTCGGGGGCCGGTCATGATCACGCGATGACCGACGTCTGGCAGCGACGGATCGACCGCGCGCACGCGCTGGCGAAAGCCGATGGGCGCGCCGAGGGCCTGCTCACCCAGTACGCCAACATCCTCGGTGCGCAGCGGACCTGCTACCACACGCTCATTGCCGGAGGCGAACGTCTTACCGGATCGTTCGAACGCAACCTACCTGAGGTTCGCGCCTGCGCGGCACGTGCCTTCTCTGCCGCCCAGGAGTTCCTTCCGGCCACCATCGTCGGCAGCGCTCCACGCGACTCGCCGTCGATCGATGCCTTGCTCCGGGATGGCTGGCGCGCCCCATCGGCGCCGTTCCTCGCGAGATTCGCCCTGCAGCCGTATGCTGAGGCGCTCGCCGCGCTCGGACGTGCGCCAGACCGGGGCGACCGGCAGACGACGCCCGGGAGCGCGGCGTGCCCATTCTGCGGCGGCTGGCCGCAGGTGTCGGTGCTGCGGAACGAAGCCGGGGCCGAAGGCAGCAGCCGCCATCTGGTCTGCGCCATGTGCGCGACGGCGTGGCCAATGCGCAGGGTCCTGTGCGTCCACTGCGGCGAAGACGACGAGCGCCGGCTTCTCTACTACCACGCGCCCGAATTCGACCACGTTCGCGTCGACGCCTGCGAGTCGTGCCACTTCTACCTGAAGGCCGTGGACCTCACCAGGCTCGGCCTTGCCGTGCCGGTCGTCGACGAGGTGGCGTCAGCGGCGCTCGACCTATGGGCGCACGAACGCGGTTACACAAAAGTTACGCCAAACCTCATCGGCCTTTAGTTTTTCACTTGTGGCGGGGACCATGCAGGTGTAAAACACGCGTCAGTTCAGCTGGAGGTGTCGATGGCGGTGTCCCGGCGGGCTTTCCTTCAGACCTCGATCGTCGGCGGCGCTGCGCTGACCGCGTTCGGCTTCGATGTCACGCCGCTACAGGCGCAGGCGAAGACGTTGAAGATCTCCCGGACCACCGAAACCCGCAGTACCTGTCCCTACTGCTCAGTCAGCTGCGGCGTCATCATTCATACACTGGGCGACAAGGCAAAGAACGTCGTGCCTCAGGTCGTCCACGTCGAAGGCGACCCCGATCATCCGATCAACCGCGGCACGCTGTGCCCGAAGGGATCATCACTCGAGCAGGACATCGTCAACGATCGCCGGCTGCTGAAGCCGCAGGTCCGGCGTCCCGGATCGGACCACTGGGACGACATCGGCTGGGATCAGGCGATCGACGAGATCGCCCGCGCGGTGAAGAAAACGCGCGACGCGACGTTCGTCGAACAGGATCCGAAGGGGCGCACGGTGAACCGCTGCGAAGGCATGGCGTTCACGGGCGGCTGCACCGACACCAACGAATTCAATTATCTCGCCGTCAAGACGATGCGCAGCCTGGGGGTCTGCTACCTGGAAAACCAGGCCCGGGTTTGACACGGGCCAACGGTCTCCAGTTTGGGGCCCACATTCGGACGCGGCGCGATGACCAACGGATGGATCGACATCAAGAACACCGACATGATGTTGATCATGGGTGGCAATCCGGCCGAGAACCACCCGTGCGGCTTCAAGTGGCCGATCGAGGCCAAGCTCCAGCGCAACGCGAAGATCATCGTCGTCGATCCGCGGTTCACGCGGACGGCGGCCAACGCGGATCTGTTCCTGCAGATTCGCGCGGGCAGTGACATCGCCTTCCTGGGTGGACTGATCCGCCGGGCGATCGAGACGAATCGCATCGCGCACGACTACCTCGTCAACTACACCAACGCCTCGTTCATCGTCCATGACGGATTCAAGCTGCCGGAAGACGGCCTGTACTCAGGCTTCGATCCGTCGAAGCAGACCTACGACAAGTCGACATGGAACTATGAGGCGGGCGGGCTGGTGAGCCCGGCCCAGGCGGCAGCCGCCGCGGCTGCACGGCCGACCGAGGCTGCCGCCGGCGGCGGAGGCAAACAGGCGGAAACGCAGGCCGGCCCGGTCCAGCCGAGCGGCGCACCGGCTTCCGCGAAGGACTCTTCGGCGTTGACGGGGCTCGGCTACGCGGCGCAAGGACCAGCCGGCGCGAAGGCCGGCGGCGCGGGGTCGCATCCCGGCGGCGCCGGGACCGCCGCGGCGGCCGCGGTGCCGTCGCTCCCGGGTACGATTGCCCACGATCCGACGCTGACGCATCCGCGCTGCGTGTTTCAGCTCCTGAAACAGCAGTACTCGCGCTACACCCCGGAGATGGTGGAGCGGATCACCGGCATCCCGAAGGATCAGTTCCTGAAGGCGGCGGATCTGTTCACGTCGATCCGTGAAAACGGCGAGATGACGAAGGTGGCGACGGTGATCTACGCCGTCGGCTGGACGCAGCACACATTCGGCAGCCAAATCATCCGAGCGGCCGCGATGCTGCAGCTGCTGCTCGGCAACGTCGGGCGCGCCGGCGGCGGCGTCAACGCGTTGCGCGGACATTCCAACATCCAGGGGGCGACGGATCTTGCCGGCGTGTTCGATATTCTCCCCGGCTATCTCAAGATGCCGAATCCCGACGACCAGGATTTTGCCACCTACGCGAAGCGGATCACCCCGACGTCGGCGAAGCCGCAAGAGTGGGATTCCTTCAACTACTGGTCGAACACACCAAAATTCGCCGTCTCGTTTCTGAAAGCGATGTACGGCGACGCGGCGCAGAAGGGCAACGACTGGGCGTTCAACTACCTGCCGAAGATCGATCGCAATTACTCCTGGACGCAGATCTGGGACCAGATGTACGCAGGCCACATCAAGGGCATCTTCGCGTTCGGCATGAACGGTGTGCAGATCGGGCCGAATTCGCGCAAGAACATCGACGCGCTGAAGAAGGCCGACTGGCTCGTCGTCGGCGAGATCTATCCCGACGAGACGAGCGAGTTCTGGCGCGCGCCCGGCACGAGCGCGGACGACATGAAGAAGATCCCGACGACGGTCTATCGCCTGCCGTGCGCGGGCTTCGCCGAGAAGGATGGGACGTTCGTCAATTCCGCGCGCTGGCTGCAGTGGAAGAACGCGGCGCTGCCGACGCCCGGCGACGCGCGCCTCGATCAGGACATCCTCGCGCAGATCTTCCTGAAGATTCGCGATCTCTATAAGAAAGAAGGGGGCAAGTTCCCCGATCCGATCCTCAACGCCCGCTGGACCTACACGCAGCCCGAGCATCCGTCGCTCTCGGAGGTCGCGAAAGAGATTAACGGCTCCGCGCTCGCCGACATCACCGACGCGACCGGCGCGGCGGTCAAGGCAGGCCAGCAGCTGCCCGGCTTCGCGTGGCTGAAAGACGACGGCACGACGATGTCGGGCAACTGGCTGTATTGCGGGTCGTGGACTGAGGCGGGCAATCAGATGGCGCGCCGCGGCACCGAGGATCCCCTCCGGGCTCGGCGTCTATCCGAACTGGGCGTGGTCGTGGCCGGCGAATCGCCGTGTTTTGTACAACCGCGCGTCGTGCGACCTGTCCGGGAAGCCCTGGGATCCCTCGAGGCGCCAGGTGTGGTGGAGCGAGGCGGCCGGCAGGTGGAGCGGCAGCGACGTGCCGGACTTCAAGGCCGATTCGAAGCCCAGCGATCACATGGGCCCGTTCATCATGAATCCCGAAGGAGTCGGCCGGTTGTTCGTGCCGCTCGCCGGCATGGCCGACGGTCCCTTCCCCGAGCACTACGAGCCGATCGAGAGTCCGATCGTCAATCCGCTGCATCCGAAGCAGTCGAACAACCCGGTCGTCAAGAAGATGACGTCCGACATGGACAAGTACGGCGAACCGGCCGGCGGCTACAACATCGTCTGCACGACCTATCGCCTGACCGAGCACTATCACTACTGGACGAAGAACAACCCGATGAACGTCCAGCTCGTGCCCGAGCCGTTCGTCGAGATTCCGTCGGAGCTCGCCGGCGAGATGGGCTTGAGCGGCGGCGAGCGCGTCAAGGTCACGAGTGCGCGCGCGAGCTATATCGCCAAGGCGATGGTCACGCGGCGGATCAAACCGATGACGGTCGACGGCAAAAAGCTCTACCAGATCGGCGTGCCGATCCACTGGGGCTTCCGCGGCATTTCGGAAGACGACGGGCGCACGTCGCTCACGTCCGTCAACCTGCTCTCGCCGACGGTGATCGATCCCAACGCATACACGCCCGAATTCAAGGGTTTTCTCGTCAAGCTGGAGAGGGCCTAGTCATGCCGACCGGCACGCTCCAGATCAAGGCAATCTCGGGCCACAGCGGCAGCGTGCCGGGCGCTGGCATGCAGCGTGAGGAGGACGTCTGCAAGTACATCGACGTCACGACCTGCATCGGCTGCAAGGCGTGTGAGGTGGCGTGCGTCGAATGGAACGACATGCCGTTCCAGCAGACGTCGTTCGACAACACCTACCAGACGATGCCGGACACGTCGTGGAACTACTGGAACCTGATCAAGTTCCATGAGCATCAGCCCGAGAACGGCAACCTGATGTGGCTGATGCGAAAGCACCAGTGCATGCACTGCGAGGATCCGGGCTGCCTCAAGGCCTGCCCCGCCGACGGCGCCATCATCCAGTACGCGAACGGCATCGTCGACTTCCAGCAGGAGAACTGCATCGGATGTCAGTACCTGCGTGTCGGGGTGTCCATTCGATATTCCAAAATTCAATTCGCTGACGAAGAAGGTCTACAAGTGCACGCTCTGCTCCGATCGCGTCGGGCAGGGTCTCGAGCCGGCGTGCATCAAGGCCTGTCCGACCGGATGCCTGAAGTTCGGGACGAAGACCGACATGCGCGCGCTCGCCGACAAGCGCGCGACGCAGCTGCGGGAGCACTCGGGATTCAAGGACGCCGGCGTCTACGACCCGCCGTCGATCAGCGGGACGCACGTGATCTACGTCCTGCACGACGCGACGCAGCCGGAGCTGTACGGCGGGCTGCCGAAGACGCCGGTGATTCCGCCGACCTACACGATCTGGAAGCACGTGGCGAAGCCGGTTGCGCTGGCGCTGAGCCTGCTGGCGATTCCGGCCGCGTTCCTTCACTACCTGATGGAAGGCCCGAAGGAGCCGCAGCCGCCCGACGACGGCCCGGCGCGTGAGGTGCCGCGATGAACGGCGCGATCGAACGTTTCGACGAAAGCGCGCGCCGTGCCGCGGGCGCGCATGGGCGGACGCTCGTTCACGCGGACGAGTTGCTGCGCCATCCGATCTACACCCGGATCCTCCACTGGACGAGTGCCGCTTTCTTCGCCGGCGCGCTGCTCTCGGGTTTCGCAATCTACACGCCGTGGCTGTATCACGCGCTGACACCGATCTTCGGCGGCGGGCCGCTGGCGCGGCTGCTCCACCCGTGGTTCGGCCTCGCCTTCTGTCTGGCGTTCACGCTGCAAGTCCTCAACTGGCTCAGCGTGATGATCTGGACGCCGGACGACAGCCGCTGGATGCGGCGTATCCGCGACTACGTCAGCAATAACCAGAAAGGCGAGCCCGAGTACGTCGGGTTCTTCAACGCCGGACAAAAGGCGTACTTCTGGACGATCGCGGCCAGCCTGATCCTGTTTCTGGTCTCGGGAATTCCGATGTGGTTCCCGAAGACGTTCGGCCGCATCACCGTCGATGTCGGCTACGTCGCTCACGACATCGCCGCGCTCGTCATGCTCGCCGGCTTCGTGATTCACGTTTACGAAGGGACCGCCGCCGCGCCCGGCACGTTCCGGTCGATGACGCGCGGGACGGTCGAGGAACGGTGGGCGCGGACGCACCATCCAGCGTGGTTTCGCCGCGCCAAACCGTAGCTGGCACGCTATGCCGGCAGCTTGAGGACTTGCCCGGGCTTGATCTTGTCGGGGTCTGACAGCTGGTCGCGGTTCGCCTCGAAGATCTTCGTGTAGGCGTGCGCGTCCCCGAGGTGATCCTTGGCGATCTTGCTCAGCGTGTCACCCGCTTTGACGGTGTAGGTGCGGGAGCCCGACGTGCCGACGGGCTGCGGCTGTGCCACGACCTGGATGTCGGCGTTGATGTCGGTCTGCCAGGTGGGAACGGTCTTGATGGCGTTCCAGATCTGGTTCTTTGCGTCTTCAGACTGAATGGTGCCCTTGAAGTGGAGCTTGTCGCCTTCCTGCGTGGCGGCACCCTGGAAACCGAGACGTTTGGCGGTCTGAATTGCCTGGTCGTATCTTGCGCGTAGATCCATCTGACCTCCTAAGGCCAGATGGATCTACAAGGGGCGTGCCTATTGCTGCTGCAGAGTTCCGCGGTAGGGAATTACCTGGCCAGCAGTGACCGTCGCGTCGAACGCCATCGGCTGCATGCCATTGGCGCGCAACTCGACGCGGTGGCGGCCGGCGGCGAGCTTTAACGGTTCGGTCTGCGGGCCGAACTCGGAGACCGTGCCGCGATAGCTGCCGTCGATCCACACCTCGGCGTCGTTCGGCGAAATCTCGAAGCTCATGCCGCCGGCGTTACCGATCGGCGCGGCACTGCGCGGCTGGGCCTGAATCGAGTTGTTCCCGTTGGGCTGATAGCTCTGCGGATAGCCGCCGCCCTGCGGATTCCCCTGTTGCGGATAGCCCTGTTGCGGATTCCCCTGTTGCGGATAGCCCTGTTGCGGATAGCCCTGCTGAGGGTAGTCCTGCTGCTGCGGATAGCCCTGCTGGGGATAGCCCTGCTGGGGATAGCCCTGTTGCGGATAGCCGTATGGCGCCGGGTACCCCTGTGCGTACGGCGGAGGCGGCGGGTAGCCATAGGGCGCCGGGTAGTAGTACGGCGCGTAGACCGGGTATGCCACCGGGTATCCGACACTAACGCCGAACCCGATGCTGAAGTGAGAATGGAACGCGTAATACGGCGCGTAGTAGTGAGCGTGATACGGGGCGTAGTAGGCGTGATACGGCGCACCGTAGACCGCGTGCGGAGCTACGTAGACGCCGTGTCCGTGCCCGGCCGCGGCAGCGTGGCCGTGGCCGTGCTGCTCGGCCAGCGCCGGCGCAGCAGTGAGGGTGGCAGCAGCGAGAACAAGGGGAACAAGCGACTTGGTCATGGCGATCCCTCTCATCGCAAGGATACGGCCAGTGTCAACGATGCTGATTTTCGGCCAATTTTAGACGTTTCCATGGCAGCACAGCGGTGGGATGTCCTCAAGGATGGACAGGGTTGAAGACGGTGACCGCCACATCGGGACGATCCGTAATGATGGCGTCCACTCCCCAGCTCAGCAGGCGGCGAATGTCAGCCTCATCGTCAACCGTCCAGACCTTGACCTGCAGCCGAGCCGCGTGGGCGTATTCAACGAACCGCGGCGACACGACCCGCGTCCTCCCGGCATATTCGGGCACCTGATACTCCTGGAACGGCGGCCGTCGAACCGGCCACCGCACCCACGAGCGGTAGAGGGCCAGTCGCGTCTCTTCGCGTGACGAGCCCGTGCGGATCCCGGGCTCGTAGCCGCGGGCGGCACGCAGGACGCGCGTGCCGAACGAGCCGAGCGCGGCGCGGCCGACCGCCTTTGCCGCCCGCAGCGCGTCGATAGTGCGGTGGGCCAGCTCGGGCTCGTTCACCTTCAGTTCGATGATCAGCGGAATCGACGGATATCGCTGCAGCACCTCATCGAGGCGCGGCACTCCCCCGGCGCGACCACGAAACGCCTGGTCGTGATACGCGGCGTCGAGGCGCCCGAGCTCGTCGGCCGTCAACGCCGCCAGAGGCCCCCGTCCGTTGGTCGTCCGATCCAGCGTTGTGTCGTGATGAATGACGACCACGCCGTCGCGCGACAAGTGGACGTCGAATTCCAGGCCGTCGGCGCCGAGCGCCAGTCCATGGTCGAACGCCAGCAGCGTGTTCTCCGGCCGCAGCTTCGAGCCGCCCCGATGGGCATAGACGATCGGCACGGAGGGGATCATAGCGGAGAGGGTTCTGCGGGTTCTGCGGGTTCTGCGGGTTCTGCGGGTTCGGCGGGTTCTGCGGGTTCGGCGGGTTCTACGGGTTCTGCGGGTTCGGCGGGTTCGGCGGGTTCGGGGGTTCGGGGGTTCGGGGGTTCTTTCGCAGGCGGCCAAGTCGATCTAACGCCGGTGCTAATATCCAGAGATGACCCCGAAGGTATTAACGCTTGGCGCGCTCAAGAAAGAGATCGAGGCTCGGCGCCTCGCGCGCCGATCAGTCAAGGCAGAGATCCGCGACAACCTAATTCTGAAGCTGCGCGAGGGGGCGACGCTCTTCCCCGGCATCATCGGCTACGACGAGTCGGTCGTGCCGCAGGTGGTCAACGCAATCCTTTCACGTCACAACTTCATCCTGCTCGGCTTGCGCGGCCAGGCCAAGACCCGCATCCTGCGCGCGCTGACGTCGCTCCTCGACGAGTGGCTACCAGTCGTTCCCGGCTGCGAGATCCACGACGACCCGCTGGCACCGCTGTGCGCCGCATGCCGCAAGCTGGTCAAGGCAGACGGCGACGGGCTGCCGGTGGCGTGGCTGCACCGCGACGATCGCTACGTGGAAAAGCTGGCGACCCCCGACGTCACCATCGCCGACATGATCGGCGACCTCGACCCGATCAAGGCGGCGCGGGCGGCGCTGCAGCTGTCCGACGAATTGACGATGCACTACGGGCTGGTGCCGCGCGCCAATCGCGGCATCTTCGCGATCAACGAATTGCCGGATCTCGCCGGCAAGATCCAGGTCGGCCTGTTCAACATCCTGCAGGAAGGGGACGTCCAGATAAAGGGCTACCCGGTGCGCCTCCCGCTCGACCTCCTGATGGTGTTCAGCGCCAACCCCGAGGACTACACGGCGCGCGGCAAGATCATCACGCCGCTCAAGGACCGCATCGGCTCCGAGATCCGTACGCACTACCCGGCGAGCCGGCAGCACGCGATGGCGATCACCAAGCAGGAGGCGTGGACGGATCGTCCGGCGTCGGACGTGGCGCTGCGCGTCCCCGACTTCGTGCGCGAGGTCGTCGAGGAGGTCGCCTTCCAGGCGCGGCAGGATCAGAAAATCGACAAGCGCTCCGGCGTCAGCCAGCGGTTGCCGATTTCGCTCCTCGAGAACGTCGTCTCGAACGCGGAGCGCCGGACGCTGGCCACCGGCGAGAGCATGGCGGTGCCACGCGTGACCGACATCTACGCGGCGATTCCGGCGATTACCGGCAAGTTCGAGCTGGAATACGAAGGCGAGCTGAAGGGGGCGGACAACGTCGCGCGCGAGCTGATCCGCGCCGCCGTCTCGTCAGTATTCGACGGCTACTTCCCCGGTACCGACTTCCGACAGGTCATCGACTGGTTCGACATGGGGGGCAGCCTGCAGATCGACGATTCACTCGCTTCCGCGGATCTGCTGGCGCGCACCGGAGACGTCCAGGGACTGCTGGAGGCGGCGCACACGCTCGGCACGCGTGCCGCCGGCGCCGAACTGGCCGCCGCCGTCGATTTCGTGCTCGAGGGTCTCTACGCGCAGCGCAAGATCAGCCGCTCGCTCGAGGGACAGTTCCAGGCCGCCGAGCAGCCCAAGCGTCCGCAGCGCAACGTCGACCCGCTGCCGGAGCGCGAACTGCCGCTGAGCGGTGGGAAAAAGAAATACTACAACTAGCCGAAATCACCATGCCTGTCACGGCAACCCGTCCGTGACAGGCGGTACGAATCTGTGAAATATCGCTACAGCAAGTTCACCGGCGAGGACCTCGACGATCTCGATCTCGAGGAGTTGCTCTCGAAGCTGTCGGACCTGCTGCTTGGCAGTGGGTTCGACAACCCGTACGGGCCTGCCCTACGACGACGAGGATGCGCAGGGGCATTCGCGGCAGTCGCTCCACGACGCGATCCTCGAGGCGATCCTCAACGGCGGGATGCTGTCGGAAGAGACGCTCGAGCGACTGCTCGGCAAGGACTGGCGCGAGCGCGAAGATGCGGAAGAGAAGCTCGACGCCCTGATCGACAAGATCATCGAGAAGCTGCAGTCGCAGGGCTACCTCACGCAGCAGCCCGCGGAGGAGCCACGCGAAGGCCAGGGCGGCGGCATGGGCAGCACTGAGCAGTATCGCTTCGAGATCACCGACAAGAGCCTGGATTTCCTCGGGTACCGTGCGTTGCGCGATCTGCTCGGCTCGCTCGGCAAGAGCTCGCTCGGCCGGCACGACACGCGCGAGATGGCGACCGGCATCGAGGCGAGCGGCGCGTCGAAGCGCTACGAGTTCGGCGACACGATGAACCTGGACGCGAGCGCAACCATTCTCAACGCGGTGTTGAGGACGAGATCGATGGTCGATGAACGAGGGGCGATGAGCGATCATCGACCCTCGAACACTGGCATCGCCGTCGATTATGAAGACCTCATGGTCGCGCAGGGGGAGTATCAGTCCTCGTGCGCGACGGTGCTGATGCTCGACTGCAGCCACAGCATGATCCTCTACGGCGAGGATCGTTTCACACCGGCCAAGAGGGTAGCGCTGGCTCTGGCCAACCTGATCCGGCTGCAGTACCCAGGGGACGCGCTGAAGGTCGTCCTCTTCCACGATTCCGCCGAGGAAATCCCGCTCGGCCAGCTGGCGCGCTCGAAGGTCGGCCCCTATTACACCAACACGCGTGAAGGCCTGCGGCTGGCGCGCCGCCTGCTCGAGCGGCAGCAGAAAGACATGCGGCAGATCATCATGATCACCGACGGCAAGCCGTCGGCGCTGACCCGTCCCGACGGACGGATCTACCGCAACGCCTTCGGCCTCGATCCCTACATCGTCTCGGAGACGTTCGCCGAGGTGGCGGCGTGCCGCAAGGCGGGGATCCTGATCAACACGTTCATGCTGGCGCGCGACTACGACCTGGTCAGCTTCGTCCGCAAGGTCGCCGAGATCTGCCACGGGAAGGCCTACTTCACCACGCCGCGCACGCTGGGCCGTTACGTCCTCATGGACTACATGGACAAGAAGACGCGCACAATACACTGACGCGTTCGGAATGAAGCGCGTCAGTGAAGATTGGAGATTGCAGATTGTCGATTGACGGATTGACGATTGGCAAATGCCGATTGGGATTGATGAGTGACGATTGGGCAATCGTCACTCGCCAATCCACTCGTCAATCAACAATTACCAATCCGCCAATCGGCAATCTGCAGTCTGCGATCGGCAATTGAGATGCTGCCGCCGACGATCCCCGTCTTTCCGCTGCCGAGCGTGGTGCTGTTCCCTAACGTGTTCCTGCCGCTGCACATCTTCGAGCCGCGCTACCGTCAGATGGTGGACGACGCGCTGAAAGGGGATCGGATCATCGGCATGGTGCTGCTGCGCGCCGGATGGGAAGGTGACTACGAAGGGCGGCCGGCGGTCTATCCCATCGGCTGCGCCGGCGTCATCACTCATGCCGAACGGCTCCCTGACGGCCGCTTCAACATCGTCCTGCGCGGCATGGAGAAGTTCCGCATCCGCGACGAGGAGAGCGGGCACCCGTACCGGGTCGCGCAGGTGGACTCGGTGCCCGAGCCGGCGCCCGACAGTCTGCGCGAGGAGATGCAGCTGCACCGGCGCCGCCTCGAGGAGCTACTGGTACCGCAGCCCGAGCGAAGCGGCAGCAAGGAGGCCAAAGACACGAAGGTGCCGACCTCCATGCCGGACGAGGATCTGGTCAACGCACTGGCGCAGTACCTCGAGTTCGACCCGGTCGAGAAGCAGGCGCTGCTCGAGCGCGACGGCCTGCTCGAGCGCTGCCGATCGCTGATCGAACTGCTCGAGATGAAGGTCCTCGTCGCGCGGCACTCGTGGGAAAGAGAAGAAGCAAATTAGATCGGGGAATCGGGGAATCGGGGAATCGGGGAATCGGGGAATCGGGCATGCGCGGGCTACCGCCCGCGCTTCAATTTCCTTGCATGCCAGATTTCCAAATTACCCGATTCCCCGATTACCCGATTCTTCAGCGTTTCTTTGGCGGTGCCGGCTTGAACTCGAACAGGATGTTGCTGACGATGGCCACTGGACGGCCGGGCATCACTGCTGTCTCGTGGCCGGCCGGCGTCTGGGCGTCGAGGGTCTCGCCGAGCAGGCTGACCTTGTCCACGTTGGCCGGCACCTCGACGATCACCTGTTCGCGGCCGGTCGGGGCGACCGCCTTCAGGCCGCCGCCACTGCCGCCGCCGATGCGGTCGAAGAGATCGTCGGCGGAGCGGAACTCTGCTTCGACCGCCCCGCGCGCCAGCAGGTCGGACTTCATCGTCAGCACGCCGACGACGGCACGGTAGTGCGCGTAGGACTTGCCGCTTTTCATTTCCTCTTCGGAGTAGACGTGACGCGCGTGGAGATCGAAGGTCAGCGTCCCTGGGCCGGCGTGGGGCGGCAGCATGATGAGCAGACCCAGCTCGGGATCGCGGCCGGCCGGGACGTCGCAGAAGGCGCGCACCGTCTTGACGCCCATGCCGATGCGCGACGGACACGCCGTCTCAGGCGTCACTGTCTTGGCCGTGCCCGGCTTGTCCGGGGTCTTCTTCGCGGCTGTCTTCTTGGTCTGCGCCAGCGCCGGCGCTGACGCCAGCGCGATGGCGAGGAGCGCCGTTATGACACGTCGCATCGCTTGAGTATAGCGTGCAGCTGGCGCACGCCGTCGGTCAGCGAGGCGGGCCCGGGCTGGAGGATGTAGGTCGACTTGATCTCGAAGATGCGGCCATCGCGAACGGCGTTGACGCGATCCCAGCCGGGCCGCTCGACGATGGTCTGCTCGCGCATTTTCTTGCCGCACCACGACGCGACGATGACATCCGGATTGCGCGCAGCAACCGCAGCGGGATCGACAATGCGATCCCGGGCGAGGCTCTTGTCGCGCAGCTCGGGAAAGATCGGATCACCGCCGGCGATCTCGACGAGTTCCTCGACCCAGCGGATCCCGGAGATCAACGGGTCGGGCCATTCCTCGAAGAACACGCGCGGCCGCCTTCCGGCCGGCGACGGATCGGCACCCAGCGACGATTCACGGATCTCGTCGAGCTCGCGCTCGAGCCGCCCGGCGAGCGCGTGCGCCTTGTCGGCGGCGCCGACCAGTGCGCCGACGACGCGGATCATCTGCAGGATCTCGGCGACGCTGCGCTGGTTGAAGGTGTAGACGGGATAGCCGCGCCGGATCAGCTCGCGGGCGATGTCGGCCTGCAGATCGGAGAAGCCCAGGACCAGGTCCGGCCGTAACGCCTCGATCTTGTCGAAGTTCGCGTTGATGAACGCGGACACCTTCGGCTTGCGGCGCGCCTCGATCGGGCGCACCGTATAGCCCGAGACGCCGACGACGCGATCCCCTTCACCGAGCAGGTAGAGGGTCTCGGTCGTCTCCTCGGTCAGACAGACGATGCGGGAGGGGTAGGCTGCCACGGCGCCTGGCGCGGGTTCAGATCGGGACGGCGGATCAGCTCGAGGAACTCCGCGCGGGTGCGCGCGTCGCTTCTGAAGCCGCCGAGCATCGCGCTGGTGATGGCGAACGCGTTCTGTTTCTCGACGCCGCGCATGGCCATGCACAGGTGCGTCGCCTCGATGACCACGGCGACGCCGAGCGGGTTAATCTTGTCCTTGATCGTCGCGGCGATCTGGTTGGTCATGCGCTCCTGGATCTGCAGGCGGCGGGCGAAGACTTCGACCAGACGCGGAATCTTGCTGAGACCGATGACCTTGCCGTTGGGAATGTAGGCGATGTGGCAGCGGCCGAAGAACGGCAGCAGGTGGTGTTCGCACAGGCTGTAGAAGTCGATGTCCTTGACGATGACCATCTCGTTATAATCCACCGTGAACAGCGCGTTGTTGAGCACGGTGTCGACGTCGGCGGTGTAGCCGCTGGTCAGGAAGCGAAGCGACTTCTCGACGCGCTTCGGCGTGTCGAGTAACCCTTCGCGGGACGGATCTTCACCCAACGCGGTGAGCAGCTGGCGAACGAGCTCCTGCATGGTCCTATCTTATCTGAGCTGGATCGCACTGGCCGCCGGCGCCGCCGCCGCGAGCGCAGCGCTCTACGGTCACTACCGCGTCTTGCCGGCGTGGCTGACCGGGCCGGAGATCTGCCTGATGGAAGACGGCGGCTGCGCGGTGCTGTTTCGCAGTCCGCGCGCGCGCCTGCTCGGCGTGCCCAACGCGCTGCTCGGCGTCGCGCTCTACGTTCTACTCGCGGCGGGCCTGGTGCTGCACTGGCCGCCCCTGCTGCTGTTCGCGATGGTGCTGCCGGCGCTGGCGATGAGCGCGTTCCTCGGCTACAGCCTGCTGACGCGCCACCTGCAATGCCGGATCTGCTGGACCGGACACGCAGCCAATGCGCTGCTGGCGCTCACGCTGTTCGTGCGCGCATTCATGTCACTCGAGTTGGCCATCGGCGTCTCGGCGCAGGGTGGCGATCCGGACGCGCTCTACAAGCAGCGCGAGAACATCGCCAGCGCGCAGCAGGCCGAAGGCATCTGGGCCGAGCGGTTGAAGAAGGACGCCAACGACTTCGAGTCGGCGTGGAAGCTGGCGCGGGCGCGCTACTGGCTGGGCACGCACGCGCCGGAAACGACGCAGAAGAACTATCTCGACGGCGGCATCGCCGCCGGCCGCACCGCTATCGCCCTCGAGCCGAACAAACCCGAAGGGCACTTCTGGGTCGCCGCCAATATGGGAGCGCTGGCCGAGTCGTTCGGCATGCGGCAGGGGATGAAATATCGCGGCGAGATCAAGACCGAGCTGGAAACGGTACTGCGCCTCGATCCGGCGTTTCAGCAGGGCTCGGCCGATCGCGCGCTCGGCCGCTACTATTTCAAGGTCCCGGGCATGTTCGGCGGCAGCAACCAGAAATCGGAAGCACACCTCCGCACGTCGCTCACCTACAACGAGAACAGCACGGCATCGCTCTACTTCCTGGCGGAGACGCTCATCGATTCGAAGAAAAAGGGGGAAGCGCGCGCCATGCTACAGCGGGCGATCGACGCGCCGCTGGACCCGGAGTGGGTGCCTGAAGACAAAGAGTTCAAACAGAAAGCGCGCGCGCTGCTGAGCACGCTGAAGTAGTGGGCGCTGACTGAGTCCGGCGTTCGGCCAACGGCGATTGCGACATAACGGTATCGACCAAAACGCCGCCAGCGATCAGACCGTCTCGATCAAGGCCGCAATGCCCTGGCCACCGCCGATGCACGCCGTCGCCAAGCCGCGTTTCAAGCCGCGGCGGCGCAACTCGAGGGTCAGCGTCAACAGAAGGCGCGTGCCGGTCATGCCGAGCGGATGACCGAGCGCGATTGCACCGCCGTTGACGTTGACGCGATCGCGATCGAGACCGAGCTCCTTTTCCACCGACAGATACTGCGCGGCGAAGGCTTCGTTCACCTCGATCAGATCGACATCCTTCAGCGACAGGCCCGCCCTCTCCAACACCTTGCGCGTCGCCGGCACCGGCCCCATGCCCATCAGCGTGGGCTCGACGCCGACGTAGGCCCAGTGTGTCAGCTTCGCCAGCGGGGTCAATCCGTGATCGGCGACGCCTGTCGCCGACGCCAGGAGCAGAGCGGCGCCACCGTCAACGATGCCGCTGGCATTGCCGGCCGTGACGCAGCCGTTCTTGCTGAACGCCGCCGGCAGTCTCGCCAGCCCCTCCATCGTTGTCTCGGGGCGCATGTGATCGTCCTCGGCGAAGAGCTCGCTGCCCTTGCGCGACTTGATCTCGACGGGGACGACTTCATCCTTCAACCGGCCCTCGGCCCAGGCCTTTGCCGCCCGCTGCTGGCTGAGGATGGCATAGTGGTCCTGTTCCTCGCGCGAGATGCCGTACTTCGCGGCGCAGTTCTCCGCAGTGCCTGCCATCGTGCAGCCGCAGTGGGTGTCGAGCAGCGCCGACCAGAGTGAATCTTCGAGCTGTCCCTGGCCGAGTCGCAGGCCGTTGCGCAGCCCGCGGATGACGTGCGGCGCCTGCGACATGCTCTCCATGCCCCCGGTGAGCACGACGTCCGCCTCCCCGAGCAGCAGCAAGTGCGCGCCGTCGATCGCCGCCTGGATGCCGGAGCCGCAGAGACGGTTCACCGTCAGCGCCGGCACCTCGATCGGCAGGCCCGCCTTCAGGCCGACGTGACGCGCGCCGTAGACAGCATCGGAACTGGTCTGGAGCACGTTGCCAAAGACGACGTGATCGACGTTCTCCGGCTTAACCCCTGTCCGGGCCATCGCGGCACGTGCGGCGATCGCGCCAAGCTCCAGCGCCGAGACATCCTTCAACTTGCCCGAGTACTCCGCCATCGGCGTCCGGGCACCGCCAAGAATAAAGACTTCGGTCATCGACTACCCCTCAGTGACGGACCGACGGCTCGTTTCAGCGAGCGCCGCTGCTATGTAATCTCCAGCCTCTCGCGTTCCCAACTTGCCGCCGATGTCGGCGGTGACCTGGTTCTCGCGTACCGCTTTCAGCACCGCCGCGTCGATCGCGGCGGCTTCCTGCGTCAACCCCAAGGTCTCGAGCATCAGTGCCGCCGAGGAGATCGCGCCGATCGGGTTGGCGACGTTCTTCCCGGCGAACTTCGGCGCCGAACCGTGCACCGGCTCGAACATCGACGTCTTTCCGGGGTGAATGTTCCCCGACGCCGCCATCCCCAGGCCGCCCTGGAAGGTCGCGCCGAGGTCGGTGACGATGTCGCCGAACAGGTTATTGGTGACGATCACTTCGAACTGCCCCGGGTCGAGGACCATGTACATGACGAGAGCGTCGATGTAGTAGTGCGTCGCCAGGATGCCGGGATATTCCGCCGCCACTTCCTTGAACACGCGCTGCCACAGCGCGTGCCCCTGCTGCATGGCGTTCGATTTGTCCGCCATACAGACCTTGGTCTTGCCGCGCGACGCCGCGAAGGCGAAGGCGTAGCGGACGATCCGGTTGACGCCCTTGAACGTGTTGAGCTCTTCCTGGATCGCGATTTCGTCGTCGGTGCCCGCCTTGAACCGCCCGCCGACACTGACGTAGAGACCCTCGGTGTTCTCGCGGAAGACCGCGAAGTCGACGTCCTTCGGCTCGCGGTTCTTCAGCGGGCAGAGCCGCGCGTCGAGCAGCTTCACGGGCCGGTAGTTGACGTAGAGGTCGAGCTCGAAGCGGGTGCCGAGCAGGATGTCGCGGGCATGGCGGTTGTCGGGCACGCGCGGATCGCCGAGCGCGCCGATGAAAATCGCCTCGAAGTCGTCGCGCAACGTGGCGTAGCCGTTGGGCGGAATCGTGACGCCCGTCTCGAGGAAGTAGTCGGCGCCCCAGGGCAACTCTTCGATGTCGAACGATCGTCCGAACACCTCGCCGGCGCGCCGCACGATCTTCAGCGC
Source organism: uncultured Acidobacteriota bacterium (assembly GCA_963836665.1). Lineage (GTDB taxonomy): Bacteria > Acidobacteriota > Vicinamibacteria > Vicinamibacterales > 2-12-FULL-66-21 > JAICSD01. Next base: position 1,759,334 of record CAWIKL010000001.1, read on the forward strand.
TTCGGCGGTGACCTCCTTGCCGATTCCATCGCCCGCGATCACGGCGATACGCATTCACATCACCTCATTCGCATCGTTCGAACGCGATCGCCATACCCATCCCGCCGCTGACACAGAGCGTCGCGAGCCCGCGCCGCGCCTTGCGGCGCAACATCTCGTAGATCAGCGTGACGACAATGCGCGTGCCGGTGGCGCCGATGGGATGGCCGAGCGCGATGGCGCCGCCGCTGACGTTGAGCCGGTCCGCCCGGATCGGTAGGTCCTTCAACACGGCCAGGACCTGTGCCGCGAACGCCTCGTTGAGCTCGACGAGATCGAAGTCGTCGAGCGCGAGACCGGTCTTCTGCAGCAGCTTCTGAACGGCCGGCACGGGGCCGATGCCCATGCGCCGCGGGTCGACGCCGGCACTCGCCCAGCCGAGTATCTTCACGAGCGGCTTCAGCCCTTGTGTCTTCACCGCGGCGCCGCTGGCGACGATGACGGCCGCGCCGCCATCGGTGATGCCGGACGAGGAGCCCGCCGTGATGATCCCTGCTTGCCCCTCGACCTTGGTGAAGACCAGCGGCAGCTTCTGCAGGCTCTCGGTCGTCGTTCCGAAACGGGGATGTTCGTCGGCGGTAAGGGTCTGGTCCTTCCCTTTTGCATCCTTATATGTCACGGGCGCGATCTCCTCCGTGAACACACCGGCGTTGATCGCGCGCTCGGCTTTCTGCTGTGTCTCCAGCGCGTAGCGATCAGAGGCCTCTCGTGAGATGCCGTACTCGCGAGCCAGCAGTTCCACCGTTTCGCCCATGATCAGGCCGCACACCGAGCAGGTGAAGCCGTCGCGGTACATGGCATCGACGAGCGTGAAATTGCCCATCTTATGGCCCCAACGCGCGTCCTCGCTGTCGATCAGGTATGGCATACGGCTCATCGACTCGATGCCGCCGGCAAGAACGATGTCGGCGTCGCCGAGGAGGATGGACTGCGCGCCGGTGGCGATCGTCTGCATGCCGGACGCGCACGCCTTGTTGATCGTCTGGGCCGGGACGCTGTCGGGCACGCCGGCCTTTTTGCCGACCTGGCGCGCCGGGTTGGGCCCGGAGCCGGCCTGGCGGGCGTGACCGATGAGGACCTCGTCAACGGCGTCGGGTGAGATCCGTGCGCGCGCGAAAGCAGCACGGGCGGCCGCCGCGCCGAGCTCAGCCGGATGAACGTTCCGCAGGGCGCCGCCGTACTTGCCGATTGGCGTGCGCGCCGCGCCGACGATGAAGACGTCCGTCGAGTCCATAACTTCCAAGAATAACCCGGGCGGCAGGCTTCCGAGGGCCCGCGATCACTGGATCAGCGGACCGCAGCTGTAATCCCAGATGTAGACGTCGATGAAGTAATTCACGGGGGACGTCACGCTCGAGTAGCCCTGCAGGAACAGCCGATACGTGCCGGGATCGAGCTTGGCGCGCGGCGAGACACCGCCCGGTTTCGCGGGACCAAGGTAGATCTTGCAGAGTGGCGTGCCTCCCGGATAGTCACCATCGAAAAGCCTGTCGCATGTCGTCGGCACGAGGTAGGCGTCAACGCCGCCGGCTTCCATGGGCATAGGGACGTTGGACAGGCTGAACTCAGCGTCACTCGTCGCCCCCTTCAGGGGGATGTCCTGGTGGGCCGCTCCTCCGTTGGCGGGCGCGGGTCCCGACTGGGCCGCGGTCACGGTGACGCGATTGCGTTCGCCCAAGCCGCAGTGATGGTCGCAGGCGCTCGAAGCGATGAGGAGCGCCGCAGAAAGGGTGGCGAGCCCTCCGGCTCGAGCACGGCACGAAAAGCCCATGGTCTCCGGCTCCCAAGGCAGGCGGCAGTCAACTTACATCATTTCCCCAAAATTGGCGCAAATTCAAAATTCCGGATCAATCCCTTCAAGCTTTCCGATCCAGGCATACGGTTTTTGAGGTACCTTAAGCAGCCCCATGACGAATTGCTAATAAACAGGGGCGAACGAACCACCGACGGGGTTGGGTACGGTGTGTGCGTATGTCGCCCACATCCCGGCGGGTTGACTGGCTTGTGCGTTGCCGGTTTTCTCTTCCCGCCGGGCCCGATCAAGTAATCAGGAGGATGGATTAATGCGTTTACGTGTTTTCGCGGCGTTGTTCGCGATGACGCTGTTCGCGTGGCCGGCCAGCGCCCAGGAACAGCGTGGTTCGATTGAGGGAGTCGTCAAGGACTCCTCCGGCGCCGTGCTGCCCGGCGTCACGGTCGAGGCCAAGAGCGCCAGCAGCGGCGTGCTTACAGCGACCAGTAACGAATCCGGTGGGTTCCGGTTCCCGTCGGTGCTCCCCGGCACCTACGAGGTGAGCGCGACGCTCGCCGGCTTCAAGCCTGCGAAGGTTGCGGACGTCGAGGTCAAGCTCGGCTCGATGAAGAGCGTCGAGTTCAACCTGCAGCTCGCCACCGTCAGTGAGAACGTCACGGTCACGGCGGAATCGCCGATCGTCGACGTGAAGTCGAGCGGCAAGTCCACGAACATCCGCGCCGAGCAGGTGTCGCTGCTGCCGCACAACCGCGATTTCACGTCGCTGGTCACGCAGGCGCCCGGCGTCAACAACGAGAGCAAGTCGGCCGGCGTCATGATCGACGGCGCGGCGGCCGCAGAGAACCGCTACGTCATCGACGGCATCGAGACGACCAACATCGTCGGCGGGCTGTCGGGGCAGAACCTGCTCGCCGACTTCGTCGAAGAAGTCCAGATCAAGTCCACCGGCTACCCGGCGGAATACGGCGGGTCGACCGGCGGCGTCATCAACGTGCTGACCAAGAGCGGCACCAACAGCGTGCACGGGACCGGCTCGCTCTTCACCCAGGGCTCGGGTACGACGGGCGCGAACAACCAGTCGCTGCGCGCGGTGTTCGGCGATCCAACGCGCGCTGAATATCACGTGTATCCCGAGGACAACGTTCAGCGTTTCGAGCCCGGCGCGTCGATCGGCGGACCGGTGCTGTCCAACAAGATGTGGTACTTCGGCGCCTACCAGCCGGCGTTCACCGACACCAAGCGGCACGTGGACGCTTCGACGAGTGGCATCGCCACCGCCAACACCTCGAACACCGAGAACAAGGCGCAGGTGCAGTACCTGACGGCGAACGTGACCAACCAGTTCGGCAACAAGCTGCGCACGCGGTACGCCTTCAATAACAGCTGGAGCAAGTCGGAGGGAGGCCTGGCTGGCGTCGCCGGCAGCGACCCGCTGACCACCATCTACACGAAGGGGACACGATTCCCGAACTACTCGATGTCGGGCACCGCGGACTACACGGTCGGGCCAAGCCTCGTCGTGTCGGGCCGTGTGGGCCGCTACCTGTCTGACACGCACGACTTCAACGTCAACACCTCTGTCCTTTACTGCTTCGGCACGACGACGAACATCGGCATGCCGGGCGTACCGGCCTCCGAGCAGTTCCCGGCGGGCTACTGCAACGGGCCGAGCAACAGCGGCACGGACCACGACACGCAGTCGCGCAATTTCGTGCAGCTCGACGCCACCTGGTTTGCCAAGGGCGCCGGCCAGCACCAGATCAAGGGGGGCTTCCAGCTCGATCGCCGCGCCAACGACGTCGCCACCGGCGGCCTCGCCCACGCCGTGAATCTCTTCTGGAACACTCCCTACACAGGCAGCGGGACGCCGGTGAGTGGCCCGTTCGGCTATTACGAAGTGCGGAGCAATGTCCCGGCGCCGAAGCTGGGCATCATCACCCAGGGCAACGTGCAGTCGAACGTGAACGGCATCTTCGTGCAGGACACCTGGAGCATCAGCAACCGGATGACCGTGAACCTGGGCGTCCGCACCGAGAACGAGAACGTGCCGGCCTACACGACCGATCCGTCGGTCGCGCCCAACCCGATCCATTTCGGATGGGGCGACAAGGTGGCCCCGCGCCTCGGCTTCTCGTACGACCTCAAGGGGGACGGCCGCTCGAAGGTCTACGGCTCGTGGGGCATCTTCTACGACATCTTCAAGCTGAACCTGCCGCGCGGCTCGTTCGGCGGCGACAAGTGGGTGTCGTACTACTACACGCTCGACACGCCGAACTTCGAAGGGCTCGACCCGAATTCGGACTGCAACCCGCACTGCCCGGGCACGTTCCTCGGCAGCGTCGATTTCCGCCAGCCGTCGGTGACGCCGGGGCAGGACGTCGCGCCGCCCGGATCGCTCAAGCCGATGCGGACGCAGGAACTGTCGTTCGGCTTCGAACACCAGCTGACCAACACCACGGCGCTTAGCGTGCGCTATGTCCGCAAGAACCTGGACCGCGCCATCGACGACGTCGGTGACCTCACGGCCGGCGCCGAGTCGTACATCATCGCCAACCCGGGCGAAGGCTTGGTCGATCAGTTCGACATCTCGTCGGGCACCAGCGTCTTCAAGCCGCAGCTGCCGGGCGGCGTGTTCCCGGCCAACGCGCAGCTGATCACGATGCCGAAGGCCAAGCGCCTCTACCAGAGCGTGGAAGGGCGCCTCGAGAAGCGGCTGGCGAACAAGTGGATGTTCGTCGGCAGCTACACCTGGAGCCGCGACGCGGGCAACTACTCGGGCCTGTCGTCGTCGGACGAGAACGGGCGCGACAACCCGAACAACTCGCGCGACTACGACTACCCGGCGATGTCGTTCGACCAGACCGGCCAGGTGATCAACGGCGTGCTCGACACCGACCGCACGCACCAGATCAAGATCCAGGCGCTGTATCTGGCGAAGTGGGGGACGTCGGTCGGCGTGAACGAATTCGCCGCGAGCGGCACGCCAATCACCCGCCAGGTGCCGATCATCTCGCCGGACAACTACCCGATCCGCTATCTGGGCCGCGACAGCGACGGCCGCACGCCGTTCCTCACCCAGACGGATCTGTTCGTCCAGCACCCGTTCAAGATCGGCGGCAGCAGGACACTCTCGCTCGAGGCCAACGTCCTGAACCTGTTCGACCAGCGGACGGTTAACAGCGTGGTGACGACGATGCGCCGGCAGGGCGCGATTCCGCTGACCGCGTCTGGCGGTGGCGGCTACAACGAGGCGGACTTCTACGCCGGCAAGCTGAACTTCGACACGCTGATTGCCAATGCGGTGGCGAAAGGCCAGATGACGCTGAACCCACAGTTCCTGATGGCCAACGGCTATCAGTCGCCGATCCTGCTGCGCTTCGGGGTGAAGTACACCTTCTAGGCCGCGGATAAGCACGGATGAACGCGGATTGGTTCCGGGTTCATCCGCTATAAGATGAAGCCCCGCGGGTTCCGGCCCGCGGGGCTTTTTTCTTGGCCGGAGACTTTCGCTCTCCGGTGGGAGGGAAGGATGCGTACCGCCACGATCGTGCTCACCACGATGTTCGCCGTGACCGCGCCGGCGCACGCACAGGTGCCGACGCTGAAGGGGGCTAGCCCGGAGGCCAGGCTCGCCAACCAGCACTACAAGATCGGCTGGGACGCGATGCGCGCGGAAAGCTGGGACGAAGCGGCCGGGGAATTCCAGGCCGCGATCGACGCCGACGACAAGTTCACCCTCGCCTACTACTCGCTCGGCCGCGCCGAAATGAGCCGGCACAATTTCCAGAAGGCGATCGCCTCCTACACCGCGTGCAAGCAGCTCTACGTGCGCCTCGGCGGCGAGCGATTCAGCAACCAGCAGGACTACAAGCGGCGGCTCGAGGATCGCATCCTCGAATATCAAACGGCCATCCGCGACGCGCAGAACGGGCCGTCTGTGAAGGGAGCCTCGCAGACGCAGCAGCTCTACATTCGCGAGCTGAACACGCAGATGACGACGCTGCAGCAGGCCAAGGACCGCAACGAGAACATCACGATCGACGCCACGGTCCCCTACTTCGTGCCGATGGCGCTCGGCGCGGCCTACTTCCGCGCCGGCCAGTTCACCGACGCCGAGCGGGAATACAGCGAGGCGATTAAGGCGAACCCGGACTCAGGCGAAACGCATAACAACCTCGCCGTCCTCTACCTGACGACCGATCGCGTGTCGCTGGCGGAACAGGAAGTTGCCAAGGCAGAGGAGACGGGCTTCAAGGTGAATCCGGGGCTGAAGGACGACATCAAGAAGCGGAGGCAGTAGGGGCGATGGACGATGGACGATGGACGATGGACGATGGACGGAAGGCTATACGGCCACTTCCACTTCGGCCAGCACGCGTTCGAGGTCGCTGACGGTGAAGGGCTTGCTCAATACCGGAATTGCCGCGAACGGTTCTTCGAGTCCCTTGACCAGCGTCGGGTCGCCGGTGACGAAGATGAAGCGACGGCCGATCGACGGTTGCACCGCGGCGAGGTGCCGCAGGCACTCGACGCCGCTGCCATCTTCGAGGCGCACGTCGCAGATCACGAGGTCGAACGCCAACCCATCGCTCGCCGCCTTCGCGTCCTGGTACGACCGCGCTTCGACCACCTCGTAGTCGCGCCGCGAGAGCAGCCGCGCGAGAAGATCACGGATCGGCCGCTCGTCTTCGACGACGAGTGCGCGCCGCGCGTGGACTGAGGCTGCCGCGCTGACGCGGGGCGCGGAGACGGCGGGCAGCTCACGGGGCGTTTCCAGAGGTAGCTGCGCCGGCAGCGTCAGCTGAAACGTCGCCCCCCGGTCCGTGTCGAGGAGTTCGAGCTTGCCACCATGGGCAGTGGCAATGCCGAGGCCGAGCGACAGGCCGAGGCCGGTGCCCTGCCCCACCTCCCTGGTCGTGAAGAACGGCTCGAACACGCGGCCGCGCAGCTCAGGACTGATTCCAGGCCCGTCGTCGATGACCTGCACGAGATGGGCGTGCTCGCCGGCGGCAGTGCGGAGAGTGATGCCGCCCGGACGCTCGCCAATCGCGTGCTCGGCATTGAGCACGAGATTGAGGACGAGTTGCTGGATCTCTTCGCGGTTGACCAGCACCGGCAGCGCGGCAGGATACAGTTCCAGCCGGAGCGCGATGTTGGAGTGGGCGAGGTGGTGGGCGCGCAGGCTGACGCTGTCGCGTGCGATCTGGTTCAAGTCGGCACGGACGCGATTTGACGAGCTCTTGCGCACGAAGGCGAGCAGGTTGCGGACGATCTGCCCCGCGCGCGTCGCCTCCTGGCGCACCACCTGCAGGTCGCGCGTGTGATCGACGGCCCCTTCCTCGAGCATCAGTTCCACCGACCCGATGATCGTCTGCAGCGGGTTGTTGATCTCGTGCGCGATGCCGGCGACGAGCTCGCCGACTGCGGACAGCCGCTCGCTGTGGACGAGCTGATCGCGCAGCCGCAGCTCCTCGGTGATATCGCGCTGCACGCCGACGAAGTGCGTGACCGTGCGATCGGCACCGCGCAAGGCGACCACCGTGCTCGATACCGGGAACGTCTGGCCGTCCTTGCGGCGATGGACCAGCGTGCCGCGCCAGATGCCGTTCTCGCGCACCTCCACACCGATCGGATCGACCATCCGTGCGAAGCCGCGCTCGAGGAGGGCGGGCAGCTCCATGCGCTGCAGCTCCGCACGCGGATAGCCCAACGCCTTGACGCACGCTTCGTTGGCGTCGACGACGTGCCCGCGCCCGTCGGTGATGAGAATCAGGTCAGCCGTCTGCTCGGTCGCTGCCGCCAGCAGGCGCATCTGCGCGTCGGCGCGCTCGAGCTCGCCGCTCTGCACCGACAGGCGCAGCGTCAGCAGGCCGAGGCCGGCGACCATCGACATGATCGTCAGCAGCAGCCGTACTGAGTCGCCCGGATCGCCCATCGGCTCCACTTTCAGCAGGCCGAATCCAATCGTCGGAATGAGCAGAACCGGTGCCGCCGAGATCGCCGCCGTGCGCCAGCCGATGCGGGGCGGCTTGGTCTCCAAGTCGCCGGTCGAAGACGGCGACTCACGCGCCGCCCATAAATACGCCATGAACGGGACGATCCACGCCAGGTCGTAGATGCTGCCCTCGTAGTACCGATTGGCGTTGATCGACGAGCTCGTGACCCAGCGCAATACGAAGCCGACGCCGGTCGCCGTGGCGAGCACGGCGAATCTCCGTCCCCACGCTGTCTTGCGCGCGAACCAGGCGGAGCCGGCAAGGCCGGCGAAGAGGATGAAACGCTGCACCTGGACGAGCGTCAGCAACGTCGACTGCGGCGACGGCCGCCCGTCGGCGGGGACCACGCTGGGGACCATGATGAAGTAGGCGTAGACGAACCCCATCAGCGTGGCGTAGCTGGCGAGATCGATGCCGATCGGCCAGGTGTCTCCCTTGCGCGCGCCGCGGTGTGGCCTCGCCAGCAGCGCGACCACCGGCCCGATGCCGCCGCACAGGCTGAACATCGTGTGCCACTGCACCCAATTCACGTGCTCGGAGATGCTGTTGATCGCAAAGCCGACCTCGCCAACGCACCACAGGAGATAGCCCGCCGCGACGGCGTCCCAGAACAGCAGGTCCGTCCCTTCCCACTCGCGGCGGCGGCGGAAGATGACTATGCAGACCGCCAGGACGAGGACGATCAGCAGGGTATCGGCGACGATGGTGCGGGCGTGGGGATATGCGCTCAGCCCGACGCCGGCGGCCAGGTAAATGAGCGTGTAGAGCACGCCGAACGTCAGGAAGCGCAAAATGCCCTTAAGTGATAGGAACGGGGCACTTTACGCTTAAATCTGTTCGACGTCAATCTGGGCGCGCTGGAGCCGCCCGCTGAAATCGATATAAATGGACTTCCACTCCGAGAACACGTCGAGCGCGGCGACGCCCGCTTCGCGGTGGCCGTTGCCGGTGTGCTTGGTGCCGCCGAAGGGCAGGTGTACCTCGGCGCCGATAGTGGGGGCATTGACGTAGAAGATGCCGGTGTAGAGATCGCGCATGGCCTGAAACGCGCGATTGATATCCTGCGTGTAGATCGAGGCCGACAGGCCGTAGTCGACGCCGTTGCCGATGGCGATCGCCTCCTCGAGCGACGCGCAACGCATCACCGAAACGACCGGGCCGAAGATCTCCTCGCGCGCGATGCGCATCTTCGGATCAACGTCGACGAAAATCGTGGGCTCGTGGAAGAAACCGTTGGCGAAGGCGGCCGACTCGAGCCGCTTGCCGCCGAGCGCGAGCGTCGCCCCTTCCTCCTGCCCGATCTGCACGTAGCGCATCACCGTGTGCAGTTGCGTCTCGCTGTTGGACGGGCCGACGTCGACCTTTGGATCGAGGCCGTCGCCAACAACGAGCGCCTTGGCGCGGGCGACGAAGGCATCGACGAACTTCCTGTAGACGTTCTCGTGGACGACGACGCGGCTGGCGGCGGTGCAGCGCTGGCCGCTGGTGCCGAAACCGCCCCAGAGGCAACCGTCGACGGCCAGTTCGAGGTCTGCGTCTTCCATGATCATCACGACGTTCTTGCCGCCCATCTCGAGATGGACCTTCTTGAACGTCGCGGCCGCGGCCTGGTTGACCATCCGCCCGACCTTGGTCGAGCCGGTGAACGACACGACCGAGACGCGCGGATCGGTGGTCATCGCCGTGCCGGCGTCGGCGTCGCCGGTAATCATGTTGACGACGCCCTTGGGAATGCCCGCCTCGATCAACACCTTGACGAAGTTGTGCGCCGACAACGGCGTGTTCGAGGACGGCTTGAAGACGACGGTGTTGCCGCAGACGAGTGCCGGGATGATCTTCCACGACGGGATCGCCATGGGGAAATTCCACGGCGTGATGATCGAGCAGACGCCGATCGGCTGGCGCACCGACATCGCGAACTTGTTGCGCAGCTCCGACGGGACGGTCTGGCCGAACATGCGACGTCCCTCGCCGGCCATGTAGAAGGTCATGTCGATCGCTTCCTGCACGTCGCCGCGGGTCTCGTTGAGGACCTTCCCCATTTCACGGGTCATGTCGCGCGCGAATTCCTCCTTGCGCGCGGCGATGATCTGCGCCGCCTTGAAGAGCATTTCTGCACGGATTGGCGCAGGGACGAGACGCCATTGGTCGTACGCTGCCGCTGCAGCCGCAACGGCGGTGTCCACATCCGCTACATTCGACTGCTGGAAGACCCCGATCAGATCGTTGGTATCGGCCGGATTACGGTTCTCAAAGGTCTGCCCGGACGCTGAGGGCATCCAGGCGCCATCGACGTAATTGTCATGGACGGCAGGAGAAGGCATATTCTAGTATAGTCAACTGACACGAGATGTCAGACGAGAACAATCGCGACAGGGAACGCGTCTCGGTGCCGGCCCCGTTGTACGGCGAGGTGAAGGTCTATCAGCCGATGACCATCCTCGACATCAGCAACGGAGGGGCGCAAATCGAGACGCCGTTCGCGCTGCAGCTCGACTCGCTGCACGATTTCCGCCTCTCGCTCGGCGAGCGTTCGATTGTCGTCAAGGGACGCATCGCCAACTGCCATATCGGCGAGTTGAAAGGTGGCATCGTTCTCTACCGGACGGGCGTCGAGTTCATCGAAGCCTCCGGCCACGTCCAGTCCGCCATCGTCCACTTCGTTGAAGCCCTGAAGCTCATTCGGAGAGCGCAGCCGCCAGCCCCGCCAGCGATCGTCGAAGGGCAGATCGCCGACTAGAGCCCCCGCGCGTCACGAATCCGCGCGAGGGGGTGTGACGTAGACGCTGACGGTGCTTTCGTGCCCCGCCGCGTCGACGGCGGCGACGCCGAAGACCCAGTCATCGATGTTCATCTTCGGGAACGTGTACTCGGTCACGCTGCCCACGGTGATCTCGTGTTCCCAGTCGGGGGCCCAGGCGTTGCGCCAGAAGATGCGATAGCCGGCAGCGCCAGCGGAGGCTTCCCAGCGCAGGTGCGCATCGTAACCAGAGGTGCGGCGATCGAGGGTCGGGGTCAGACGTCCGGTCGCCGCCGCCTTGCGGGCGACGGCCGGCGGCGGCGGCGCGAGCGCCAGCGTCGCCATCGCGGCAGCGTTGACGCGCGCGTTCTGGCCGAGATAGTGGAAATCCACGCCGTCGAGCGTGTCGTTAGCGCCGTGCTGCTTGGAGTAGTTCTCCTTCGACTCGCGGAAACCGATCGCGGCGAAGCCTTCGGCGTTGAGCGCGCTGTGATCACCGCCGCGACTGAAGCGATCGGCGCGCGCCATGAGCCTGAGCTTATGCGACGGTACGTACTCGGCGGCGATGCGCGCCGCAAACATGGCGAGCTCGCGTGACGGCGAATCTTCAGGCCCCTCCGAATACACCTTGATGGTGGCGCTGTCGATGCTGCCGTCGCCACCGTGCGAACCGCCGACGATGTCGTTGTTGAACCAGGCCTGGATCGGGAGGTTCTGGGCCTTGGCCATCTTGGCGTGCGCGCCGGCGCCGATCAGCCCCTGCTCTTCTCCCGCGACGCACATGAAGACGAGCGTTGCGTCGAAGTCGATGCCGCTCTCGGCGAAAACGCGCGCGAGCTCCATCGACAGCACCGTCCCGCTGCCATCGTCATTGGCGCCGGGCGCGTCGATGTTGAAGTCCTGGGCGGGACGCGTCTGTGGGTCGGGGTTCTGGACCGAGGCCGGCGGCTCGCCCGGCGCCTGCGCACCCGCTCCCGGACGCGTCTGCACCGCCCCGCGACCAGCGCCACTGTTGCTGGCCTGCTGCCCGCCGGCGCCGAGATTCACCGTGTCGTAGTGGCCGCTGACGTAGATCCGCCGCGGCGACTTGCCGGGCAGCACGGCCATGACATTGCGCAGCTCGACGTCGCGCGTGATGCGCGCCTTCGCTGGGATCTGATAGGTGTCGAAGCTGACCTGCAGACGCGGACTGCTCCGCTTGAGCTCGTCGTAGATCCACTGCCGCGCCGCGCCGACGCCGCGCGTCGTACTGGTGGCGTCCGACAGGGTGTTGCGCGTGCCAAAGCCGACCAGCTTGGTCAGCAACTGTTGCATCCGCTCCTCAGAGATCGAGTCGATCAGCTTGACGATGCGCGGATCAACGGATCCCGCCGGCGGTACCGCCGGTGCCTGCGCGCGCGCGCCGACGTTCATCGCGAACATCGCTACGGCGATCACCAAAATGCGTCTGACGTCGAAGGTCATCATGCCTCTGCCTGAATGGATCTCCCGCCTGACGGCGGGAGCTGCCTAGCGCACTCTGACGTGCTCCAGGTAGTCGCCTGAGGGGATCCGCTGCGCTTTGCCCAGCGGCGCGTTGTAGAAGTAGACCCACGCGCTGGCGTGATCGCCGCCCGGCAGCGTGACCTCGGTCTGCGCGCGGGTGTAGAGGCTGCGATCGGGATCGTCGTGGCGGTAGCCCTCGATGTCATCGAGTGCGGCGAGCACAGTCGGTGCGTCGGCCATCTCGTAGACCTCTCCCCAGACGCGTCCATCGCTGGCGGCGACGAGCGCCGGGTAGAGACCGAGATCGAACAAGGCGCCCTGGATCGCGCCGCGGCCAATGTATCTGAGCTTGTCGTCGATGCCAGCGCGCCGGCGGCGGTCGAATCCCGCCATCAAAGTGCCGTAGAAGAAAACCAGCTCACCCACGTGGGGGGAAGGGTAGCACAGGGGGCGAGGGACGATGGGCGATGGGCGATGGACGATGGACGATGGACGATGGACGATGGACGATGGACGATGGGCGATGGACGATGGGCGATGGGCGATGGGCGATGGGCGATGGACGATGGACGATGGACGAGGAGCGAGGGGCGAGGGGCGTTTCGGGAAGGCTTAGGGCAAAGGGGTTCGTACGTGGAAAAGGAGTGGCAGATGCCACTCCTTTTCAGATAACGTCGCCCGTCGCTACCTATCCGGCGTCGGAGGCGTTGGCGGTGTGGGGGGGGCCGGGGGGTGCGGGGCTGCGCCGTGGAGCTCGTGGAGTTCCCTGGGCAGCTGATGCAGCTGCACGCCGTCCTTCTTCATCGCGCCGAGCGCGTCGAGCACTTCAGCCGGCACCGCGAACGAAAGGGCCACGGTCTTGCCGGTACCCGACAGCTGCAGCGAGTTCATGATGGCCGTCGCCTTCGGGTCGTTCTGCATGCGGCCAAGGGCGAGCAAGCCCTGGACGACCTGGCGCAGGTTCTCACCCGACTGGTCGTCGCGCGTCTCGGCACGCAGCGTGCCGCTGAGGCCGCCGTCGATGTGCGTCATGACCGCGAAGGTCTTGATTGAGGGAATCTTGCTGGTGATTTCCGGGGAGAGGTGGGCCTGGCTCTGAAGGGCGTCGAAGCGGCCGACCGCCCAGGCGTTGTTGCCGTTGTCGATGTCGGCGACCAGCTCCATCATGTCGGCGTTGCTGGTGATGCTGTTCGCGCTGAGCTGCGCGTCGATCGAGCTCTTGATGGCGTCTTCGCTGCCGATGCCGACGAGGCCGGGTTCGAGGAACGCCAGGCAGATTATGCGGGCTGGCTTGCTGACCGTCGTGCCATCGGGAGCGACGTTGACGCCGGTGTGATTGACGTCGGACGCCTTGACGAGGCGCTTGCCCTTGTAATCCTCGACGACGCCGCCGTGGTCGCGCACGAGCGTCTCGAGCTGGGTCGTGTTGAAGCGGCCGCGTGCGACGACGAGTCCGTTGGGCTGCTGCTGGATGCCGGCGGCGCCCGGCGTGGTCATGGCGGCGACGACATAGTCGATATCACGCTCGATATCGATACCGGTCTGCTGCTGAAATTCCTGCTGGCCGGTTTCGTTCGGGAGGGCGGCCTTCATCTTCTGGCGAAGCTGCGAGTCCATCACTTCGCGGACGTTGGCGTAAGCGACGACCGTGGCATCAGCCGGCACATAGCTCAGCTCGGACGGCCCCGATCGCGAGGCAGCCAGCGATGGAAAGCCACCGCCGTAATACGCCACCAGACCCGACCCAAGCCCGACTACCACGATGCCGGCCGAAGCGGCCATGAAATAGCGTGTTTTACTCGTCATAGGCGGCGACCCTCTGGCTGGATTATACAGATCTTCCGGGTAAAAAGTTCCGGGAACGGGATCTAAGTGTCCGGAAACGCACAGTTTATTGCTCGAGCACGTATTCTTTCCGCTCGACCGTGGCGGCCGCCACCCACAAGAATCCCAGCACGATCACGGCCAGCCAGAAGAGGGCCTGCGGAAGGCTGGGATTTTCGTGAAAAATCCCCTGGATGAGGCTGACCACGTTGTCGTTGGGCATGGCGTGGGGCACCAGCGCCTGCAGATAGTAGGCAACGGTGAACTTCTTCAGATAGCCGGGAAAGGCCAGCGCGATCTGCTCCCAGCCGAAGATGAAGATCAGGCCAACGAGCAGTGGGCGCTTGAATCGGGCGCCGATGCAGGCGAACACGGCGCCGTAGGCAGCCAGCCCGATGGCCAGCAGCAGGAGGTCCTTGACCAGGTCGATAAACGACGCGCCGAGGCTGCCGCGGACCGGGACGATGCAGAGGTAGACGATGACGACCGAGGGCAGGACCACGAAGATCGTGCAGGCGAGATAGGCGAAGAACTTGCCGAGCAGAACCGCGCCGCGGGGCACGGGACGGGTGAACAAATATGTAATCGTCTTGTCCTCGACTTCATCGGCGATGAGCGACGTCCCGTAGAACACGCCGAGCACCGGCACCGTGAAGCGGAGGTAGAAAACCCAGATCATCAAGCCGAAGATCGCCGGTCCCGCCATCCGCATGCCGTTGACCTGAAACACCGGCACGCCGAGGGCGTCGAGCAGGCGCAGCACGACGGAGATGACGACTGGCGCGCCGACAACCAGCGCCATGAAGATCGTCCGCCGCGACCAAAGCATCTCGCTGATCGACAGATCGAAGACCCGCATCGCGGACGAGAAGTAGCGTGGCGTGCGCGTCGGCGTCATCACTTCACCAGGTATTGGAAGACGGCCTGCAGGTTGTCGTCGGGCGAGGTGACCTCGTCGATGACGCCGTACTCGCCGCTGGCAGCTAATTCGGTCACACGCGCGTAGAACAGGTCGGGCTTGCCGGTCTCGACGACGACCGCGTCGGGCTCGAATTTCAGGCTGCGCACATCGTCTTCCGGCCGCTCGAGGAAGACGCGGGCGAGACGGCGCGGGTCCGAGGCGCGCACGAAGACGGTATGCGGATGCTCGTCGATCAGTTCGCGGATCTGGTGGACGTCCCCTTCGGCGAGGATGCGGCCGTTGTTGATGAGCAGGATGTTCGAGGTCATCGACTCGATCTCGTGGAGGATGTGGCTCGACACGATGATGCTCTTGCCGGCGCGTCCCCAGTCACGGATCAGGCGGATGGTCTTGCGGCGGCCGATCGGGTCCATACCCGACAGCGGTTCGTCGAGGATGAGCAGCTGGGGGTCGTGGACGAGCGCCTGCGCCATCTTGATCCGCTGGCGCATCCCCTTGCTGTAGGCGCCGATCTTCTTCGCCGCGGCGTCCATCAGGTCGACGGCGTCGATGGCCTTGCGCGCGGCTTCATCGGCTTCCTTCTCACCGAGGCCGTTCAACCGGACGAGCGCGGTGACCCACTCGAGACCGGTCATCCGCTCGTAGAAGGCGTCCTGCTCGGGGCAGAATCCGATCCGGAAATAGATCGCCGGGTTGCGCCAGATCGATTCGCCGAGCACGGTGATCGATCCCTGGCTCGGCTTGAGCTGGCCGGTGATCAGCTTCATGAACGTCGACTTGCCGGCGCCGTTGGGCCCGAGCAGGCCGGTCACGCCAGGGGGGACCGACACGCTAACGTCGTTGAGGCCGATGACCTGGCCATACCACTTCGAGACCTTTTCCGCGGTGACGACGGGCGCGGCCACGGGAGCGACCGTTTCCATTACGTCACCACCTCGACGCCGCGAACGCGGCGTTCGAGCACGGAGATCGACAGCACGACGAGGCCGATGATGACGAGCAGCGATACCGGCCATGGCGTCTGGTAGCGCGGATGGAGGCGGAACACGACGTCGACGACCTGCTGCAGGTTGGCCGAAATCGAGATCCACGACACGCGGGTGCTGCCGGTGATGGCGTAGAGCGCGCCGTAAATCGCCGAGGTGAAGAACGTGATGCCGACGTAGAGGATGCCGACGTAGCGCGAACTCTTCGACAGCGACGACAGCGCCAGCATCGTGAACGAGGCCAGGATCACCTGCAGTAGCGCGGCGACGACGATGGCGGGGATGACGAAGAGGTTGTTCTTGAGAAAGACGAAGCTGCCGTCGAACACGACTTTCAGCATGACCAGCAGCAGCGCCGGCACGAGCGTGATGAGCAGCAGGAACGTGAACAGCACCGCCAGCTTACCGAGGATGTACTCAGATCGCATCAACGGCTTCGAGAGGTAGATCTGCAGCGCGTTGGCGCGGCGGTCGTTGGCGATGAGGCCGGAACCGATGTAGACGGTGATGACGAAAACGAAGAAGTCCTGCTGCTCGAGGAACTGGCGGAACGTTTCCGCCGACGGCGCGAGGATTGAGGCCTGCGGATAGTTGGAACTGATCCAGAGCTGCACGGCGCGCACGACGAAGGGCCCCAGCGCGAACAGCATCAACCCGAGAAACGCGCGGCGGCGGATGAAGGTGCGCAGCCCGGCACTGGCGATGACCAGCCAGGCGTGGCCGGTCACGGCCTTGCCGCCGCCGTAGTGACGATAACTTTGATCGTGGATCGGCATGGTGAACGGCGGTCGGGAGGTTCCGGCCTACTCCTCCCCCACCGCTTTGGCGAACACGTCTTCGAGCGTGGGCACGCTCGGGCGCAGGTGGCGGACCTGGACGCCGAACGCCGCCGCCGCCTTGAAGATCGCCTGGTGGTTGCCGAGCGGGCCGGGCACGAACACCCGCACCACGTCCTGGTCGGTGCCCTGCTTGTGGATGTCCAGTTTCGCCAGCGCGTCGAGAAACCCGCGCAGGTCCCCCTTGATGCGCAGCTCGTAGACGCGCCCTGACGGGCCCTTGAGCTCGTTGATCGGCCCCTGGGTGGCGACCTGCCCCTTGTCCATCACGACGACGTAGTCGCAGGTGTATTCGACGTCGGGGAGCAGGTGCGAAGAGAGGATCAAGCTGACGTTCTTGTTGTGCCCGAGGTCGCGCACGAGCTCGAGCATCTCGTCGCGTCCCTTCGGGTCCATGCCGTTGGTCGGCTCGTCGAGGAAGAGCAGATCGGGATCGTGGACGAGCGCCTGCGCCAGCTTGATGCGCTGCTTCATGCCGGTCGAATACGTTTCGACGTTGCGGTAGCGCGCTTCGCCAAGGCCGACGTAATAGAGAACCTCGTGGGCGCGCTGCATTGCGTCGGCGGGCGGCAGGCCGGCGAGCTGGCCGCAGTAGGCGACAAACGAGACCGCGTTCATCCCGGGAATGTGCGCGTCGCTCTCCGGCATGTAGCCGATGCGGCCGCGGATGGCGAGGGGCGCCTGGGCGACGTCCATGCCGAGGACGGTCATCCGCCCCTGGTCCGGCTTGACGAACCCGAGCAGCGACTTGAGCATCGTGCTCTTGCCGGCGCCGTTGGGCCCGAGCAGCCCGACCGCGCCTTTGGCAAATTTCGCGGAGACGTTCTTGAGGGCCTGATTCTTTCCGTAAATGACGGTCACGCCCTCCAGCTGTACGACTGCGTCCATTTCCGGCAGTAGCTTATACGGAAACCTGGGCTTTCTGTTCGGCGAGCGGCGGACGACCTGCCGCGGGATGGGAGCCGCGGATTGCACGGAACACGCGGATCGTTGTGATCCGCGTCTTCCACGAAACCGCGGCTTACAGGGTGCCTCGTAACCCCAGTTCGTCGGCTCGCAGCCGCATGAACGTGATCACGTTGGCGATGTGCTGGTCGAGTGGGATGCCCAGCTCCTCGGCGCCGCGGCGCAGATCGTCGCGGCTAACGGCACGAGCGAAGGCCTTGTCCTTCATCCGTTTGATCACCGACGGCGCCTCGAGGTCGAGGATGCTCTTGGATGGACGTACCAGCGACGCGGCGGTGACGAAGCCGCTCATTTCATCGCAGGCGTAGAGCGTCTTCTCCAGTGGCGACTGGCGCGGCACGCCCGAGTAGTCGGCGTGCGAAAGAATCGCGCGAGTCACCCACTCGGGATAGCCTTTCGCCGCGAGGATCTCAACGCCGCGGAACGGATGGTTCTCGGGATCCGGATACCGCTCGTAGTCGAAGTCATGCAGCAGCGCCACGGCACCCCAGTCGTCTTCGTCGGCACCGAAGTGCCGGGCGTATCCGCGTACTGCCGCCTCGACGCCGAGCATGTGTTTTTTCAGACTCTCACTCTGGGTGTACTCGGTGACCAGGGACCAGGCTTGCTCTCTCGAGAGGCTCATATTCCTCCAATCGGCGACTGCACCTTCTGGTAGCCGGCCGGGATGGTGAAGAGCGAGGTATCGACCGGCGCAGGGGCGATGGCGGTGACCTCACTCCGAATCTCGTAGCCCGGCATCACCGGCGAGCGCAGTGCGATACGCAGCGGAAAGCGTCCGCCGGCGGTCAGCGCTTCGACGCCGGGAATTGCGGCGAATGCCTGCAGCGTCTTGAACACCGTCGCGTAGCTGGCGCCCGAGAACTCGTCGGTGGACCAGACGTCGCCGGTCAGCTCGATGTCGGCGGGGAAATCCGGAGGCAGACTGACGCCTTCGGGCACCGGCACGTGCAGCGTCTCGCGGAAGCGATAGCGATCGGCGCGGTGCCCGGCCACCGTCGCCTGCTCCCCCGCCGGCTCCATCGTCACATCCGGCGTCCCGAGCAGGGCGCCGAGGTTCTGGCTCGCCGGGATCACGTACCAGGTCTTGTTGGCAGGGTTGATGACGCGGATTGTGTCTTCACCGAGAGTCTGCAGCACGATGCTGCCCCTCGGCAGCGTCGCCAGCTGTCCCTTGACCTCGGCGCGAGTCTGCGTGCCTGCGATCGTGTAATCGATGTCAACGGGTCCGCCCGGCGTCAGCAGTTGCACCAAGAGAGGCCCGAAATTGCCGTACGGCGTCGGCTGTGACGGCGCGGACACGCCCGGGCCATCGGTCTTCGCGATGCTCAGCCGGATCGTCGTCTTCAGCGCAGATGGTGGTGCGGCCGCCGGGGCGGGCGCCTGCAGCAGGAACGCGGCGACGAGCGCGAGGACGATCATTGCAGCTCCAGTCCTTTGCGAATCACGTCGACGGCCTTGTCGGTCAGCCGGTACGGCGCCAGCGCGCCGGGGTCGGCGAGAGTAATCTCGCTGGCGTCGGTGCCGCAGCACAGCACTCCGCCGATCGGCCGGCAAACATAGTCGACCAGCACGAAGTGATACTCGACGCCGCCGGCGGCGTCGAGCATGATCCGATCGAAGACCTCGATGACGGCGCCGATGTCCACGACGAGCCCCGTTTCTTCGAGCACTTCACGGGCGCACGCCTGACGCAGCGTCTCCCCTACTTCCACGGCGCCGCCCGGCAGGTTCCACTCGCCCTCGAGCGGCGCGTGCGCGCGACGCACGAGCACGACCTGGCCGTCGACGAGTATGACCGCGCCAACGCCGACGACCGGCCGGTCAGGATAGCTTCGCCTCAGTGTGCCCTACCCTAGCCCATCACCTTGACGATGACGCGCTTCTTGCGCTGGCCGTCGAACTCCGCGTAGAACACCTGCTCCCAAGGCCCGAGATCGAGCTTACCGCCGGTAATGGGCACAATCACCTGGTGCCCCATCAGCGTCCGCTTCAGGTGTGCATCGGCATTGTCCTCGCCAGTTTGATGGTGCTTGTAGGGCAGGCCGGCCGGCGCGAGTTTCTCCAGCCAGGCCTGGAAGTCCTCGATCAGGCCGTCTTCCCAATCGTTGACGTAGACCCCGGCGGTGATGTGCATCGCCGAGACCAGCACCATGCCGTCCTGGATGCCGCTCCGTTTCACGATGGCGGCGATGTCGTCGGTGATGCGGACGAACTCCTGCCGCTTGGTCGTGTTGAACCACAGGTAGTCGGTGAAAACGGTCATCGGAATCGGGTAATCGGGTAATCGGGTAATCGGGTAATCGGGTAATCGAATCATCTACAGTGGCATTGAGGCCACGGCGTTGAGGTCCCAGTCCGCGGTGACGCCGGCGCGGAGTCGGCGCAGGCCGGCGGCGCCGATCATGGCGGCGTTGTCGGTGGAGAGCGAGATCGGCGGGACGAATACCGGCAGGCCGAGCGCGGCGCCGCGCGCCTCGGCATCGGCCCGCAAGCGGCTGTTCGCGGAGACGCCACCTGAAATGCCGACGCTCTTCGCGTCGAGCCACCGCGCCGCTTCGAACGTACGATCGAGCAGCGACTCGACGACGACGCGCTGGAACGATGCCGCGATGTCGGCGACGACGGTGGAATCGATGTTCGATGGCATCTCGGTGAGAAGGCGCATGACCGCGGTCTTGAGGCCGCTGAACGAGAAGTCCAGCTTCCGCTCGACGCTCGGCGGCAGAAGCCCTGGTGGTGCGGTCGCTCCGGGATTGGCGCGGTCGGCGTGCGTCATGCGCGGCATGCTGAAGCGATACGCGCGATCGTTGCCCTGCTTCGCCAATCTGTCGATCACCGGCCCGCC
Source organism: uncultured Acidobacteriota bacterium (assembly GCA_963836665.1). GTDB lineage: Bacteria > Acidobacteriota > Vicinamibacteria > Vicinamibacterales > 2-12-FULL-66-21 > JAICSD01. Next base: position 1,779,729 of record CAWIKL010000001.1, read on the forward strand.
CGGATAGCCGAGGCCGAGCAACTTCGCCACCTTGTCGTAGGCCTCACCCGCCGCATCGTCCCGCGTGCGCGCAATGAGCTCGTAGTGACCGGGCTCGCGCACGAAATACAGGCTCGTATGCCCGCCGGATACGACGAGAACGGCAGCGGGGAGCGGCAGCTCGCCGTGCTGCAGCACCAGCGATTCGATGTGGCCGGCGAGGTGATGCACGGGCACGAGCGGGATGCCGAGCGACCAGGCAATCGACTTGGCGAAAGACACGCCGACGAGCAGCGACCCGACGAGCCCGGGCCCCTGGGTGACGGCGATCGCGCCGAGATCCGTCCAGCCGACCGACGCATCGCCGAGGGCCTTCTCCACGACCCCGCAGATGTCGCGCAGGTGCTGCCGCGATGCCAGCTCGGGTACGACGCCGCCCCATTCGCGATGAATCGCCACCTGCGACGCAACGACGTTGGAACGCATCAGCCAGGGGCGGTCGGCTGCGCCGGTTTCGGCGATCACTGCGGCCGCCGTCTCGTCACACGACGTTTCGATAGCGAGGAGGTTCATGCAGTCGCAGCAGACGAAACGGGCCGTGGGCCCGCTTCACGCGTCCTGGGTCCCGAGGCGGCGAAGGCCTGTTTCAACGACTCCGAGTACGGCGGATGGAGGATGCCGCGCTCGGTGATGATGCCGGTGATGTAGCGATGCGGCGTGACGTCGAACGCGGGGTTGCGGATGTGGGCGCCAACTGGGGTCAGCTGGGACGAGCCGAGATGGCTGACCTCGCGCTGGTCGCGTTCCTCGATCGGGATCTGGTCGCCCTCCGCTGTCGAGAGATCGATCGTCGAGAGCGGCGCGGCGACGTAAAACGGGATGGCGTGCTCTTTGGCCATCACCGCGACCGTATAGGTGCCGATCTTGTTGGCGGTGTCGCCGTTGGCGGCGATGCGGTCGGCGCCAACGACGACGAGGTCGATCTCGCCGGCGCGCATCAGCGGCCCGGCCATGCTCTCAGTGATGACGGTGGTGTTGATGCCATCGCGAACCAGCTCCCAGGCGGTCAGCCGCGCCCCCTGCATGAAGGGGCGCGTTTCGTCGGCGAAGACCGCGATCTTCTTGCCCTGCTCGACGGCCGCGCGGATGACGCCGAGCGCTGAGCCGTAGCCGGCGGTCGCAAGTGCGCCCGCGTTGCAATGCGTCAGGATGCGGGCGCCGTCGGGCACCATCTCGGCGCCGAACGCTCCCATCGAGCGGCAGCTGGCGACGTCTTCGTCGTGGATGAACTTGGCCTCGCGGAAGAGGCGGGCTGACAGCTCGTCGGCCGACTCGCCCGCCTGCGCGCCCTCCGCAAAAACGCGCTTCATGCGATCAATTGCCCAGAACAGGTTGACGGCGGTCGGGCGGGTCCCGGCCATCAGATCGCACGTCTTCTGGAAGTCGACGGCCAGCGCACGCGTGCCCTTCGCGGTGCTGTTGCGCACGCCAAGCGCGATCCCGTACGCGGCGGCGACGCCGATCGCCGGCGCGCCGCGGATGACCATCGTTCGAATCGCCTTGGCCACCTCGGGCGCGGTGCGGCACCGTACGTAGACTTCCTGGGCGGGCAGCTTGCGCTGGTCCACCATGATGATCGCGTCTTCCTGGAAATCGATCGTCGGGAGCATCCAGGTATTCTACTTCCTGGCGCTCGGGGCCTACTTCGGGACCTTCGTATCCGCGGGCTTCTCTATCTTCAGCGCGAGCGCCTCGGTATAGCTAATCTCGACCGTGTCGCCGACGCTGACGTCCTTCAGCTTCGACGGGTCCTTGATCTTGATAGTCCGCGAGTTGCCCTGCGGCCCGGTGAAGGTGACCGACGGCACGCTGGGATCGATCGCAGTGATCGAAACAGTGATCGTCACGTTCCGCTTCACGGCACCCGCCGGCGCCGCGCCCTGCTTCGCGCCCGTGGCGCCGACCGTCCCGCTCACGCTCGCGGTGCCACCCTTCTTGACCTCGTAGGCCAGCGCCTCGGTATAGGTCGCGACCACTATGTCGCCGGTCTTGACCTGCGCGAGGTTCTTTACCGCGGGGTCGGCGACGAACGTGTAATCGAGGCCGTCCGCGGTCTTCAGCGTAACGACGCGGCTCTTGGCGTCGATCTCGGTGACAGTCGCTGTCACCGTCTTCGACGCGACGGCCGATCCCTTCGGTAATTGCGCGGCCGCCACGCTCAGGCCGCACGCGACGATGGCGGCGGCGATCGGGAACGGGTTTACTCTGCCCAGAATCATGTGCGTCTCCTCTCGTTTGACGCGGGATGCGATAGCACGGTGGGTGCCAGCCGGTGCGCCAGAACGGCCAGGGGCGTATGTCGTTGTGATGGCGAGTATTACAGGGCGTCTCGGCGACGCGCGAGCGAATGAGGAATGCGACCGCCTCCGCGATTGCTGCACGACGCTCCGGCCCGCCGGAGTGGGTTACAACAACCGTGCGTCGAAAGGCAGCGGCAGCAGCTCCGCCAGCTTGAGGCGGCGCTTGACCTCCGAGAGGTTGGCCAGCACGACCTCGATGTCGCCGCAGTATTCCCAGATGAGCTGGCGGCATGAACCGCACGGCGGCGTCGGATCCTCGGTGTCGGCGACCACCGCGATTCGAGTGAAGCGCAGGTCCTTGCTCCCCGACAGCGCCTTGTAGAGGGCGACGCGCTCCGCGCACATCGTCAGACCGTAGGTCGCGTTCTCGACGTTGCAGCCAGTGACAATGGCGCCGCTGCCGAGCTCGAGCGCGGCGCCGACCTTGAATTTCGAGAACGGCGCACGCGCGAACTCGCGCGCGTCGACCGCCGCCGCCACGAGCGCGGCATCGTCGTAGTCGACGTTGCTGGCGGCCTCGAGCGCGATCGGCTGCCACGCCGCTTCGTTGCGGCGATCGTGGCCGGAACGGCGCTCCGAGGTCGCACGGCGATTGCCTTGTGCACGGCCGCGATCCTCGACGCGGCGTTCGGCGGCCGAGCGGCGGTCGGCCTGGCGCCGATCGCGCGAGCGGTCGCGGCGATCGGCGTCCCAGCGATCGTCAGAGGCGGCCAATGATCCCCTCCAGCAGCGCGGCGAACGTGCCGCGCACCTGCCGCGCCACCTCCATCACCTCGTCGTGCTGAAGGGGCTGCGGGAGCACACCAGCGGCGGCGTTGGTAATGCACGAAACGCCGAGCACCTCGACGCCCATGTGGCGCGCGACGATCGCTTCGGGGACGGTCGACATGCCGACGGCGTCGGCGCCAATCGTGCGCAGGAAGCGGATCTCGGCGGGCGTCTCGTAGCTCGGACCGTGCAGCGCGACATAAATGCCGTGGCCGAGCGCCAGCCCCTGTGCGCGCGCCACGTCGTCGGCCCGGCTGCGCAGCCGCGCCGAGTAGACCTCGCTCATGTCGGGAAATCGCGCGCCCCACGCGTCCTCGTTCGGGCCGACCAGTGGATTGCTGCCGAGCAGGTTGATGTGATCGTCGATCACCATGAGCGTGCCGGGCGTGAGGTTCGTGTTGATACCGCCGGCGGCGTTGGTGAGGATGAGCACCTTCACACCGAGGCGTCCGATCACGCGGGCGGCGAACGAGACGGTGCGCAGATCATGCCCCTCGTAGAAGTGCACCCGTCCCGACAGCGCTGCGACCCGCCGGCCGGCCAGCGTGCCGATCACGAGCTGGCCGGCATGGCCGATCACGTTCGAGACTGGCCAGTGCGGCAGCTCGCCGTAGGGAATCGTCACGCTGGCGGTCAGGCGGTTGGCGAAGTCGCCAAGCCCGGAGCCCAGGACGATGGCGACATCGGGCACCGGTCCCGGCGCCCGAGCGGTGATTGACCGAACAGCCTCGTCGACCTGTTGGAGATATGTCATCAGCCTGTCCGCGCCTACAGCAAGAATCCGGCAATGGTCGCGGTCACGAAGTTGGCCAGCGTTCCGGCGATCATCGCGCGCAGACCGAGCCGCGCCAAGTCGTGGCGCCGCGACGGTGCCAGCGCGCCGATGCCGCCAATCTGGATCCCGATCGAGCTGAAATTGGCAAAACCGCACAATGCGAAAGTGGCGATCGTGAATGACTTCGGATCGAGGGTCGCGGCCATCGGGCCCAGCTTCGAATAGGCGACGAACTCATTGAGCGCCATGCGCGTGCCGAGCAGGTTGCCGACGACGGCGGCGTCCTTCCACGGGACGCCCATGGCCCAGGCGATCGGCGAGAACACCCAGCCGAAGATCTGCTCCAGACTCAAATGGACGACGCCGAGGAGCGCGTTGACCAGGGCGATCAACGCCAGGAACGAGATGAGCATCGCGCCGACGTTGAGCGCGAGCTGGAGGCCCTCGCCGGTGCCGCGGCCGGCGGCGTCGATGACGTTGACGTCGGTCCGCTCGACCTCGAGCTTGACGGTGCCCATCGTCTCGGGCACTTGCGTTTCCGGGACGAACATCTTCGCCATCATGAGCGTGCCTGGGGCGGTCATGATGACCGCGGTGAGCAGGTGCTCGGCCTTGATCCCGAACAGGATGTAGGCGGCCATGATCCCGCCGGAGATGTGCGCCATGCCGGCGGTCATGACCGTCATCAGCTCCGACTCGGTCATGCGGGGAATGAACGGCCGGATGGTCAGCGGCGCCTCGGTCTGGCCCATGAAGATCGAGGCCGCGACGTTGAGCGACTCGGCGCCGCTGGCGCGCATCACGCGGCGCATCATCACCGCGAAGACGCGCACGACAATCTGCATGACGCCGAAGTAATAAAGGATGGCGAACAGCGCCGCGATAAAGATGATCGTCGGCAGCACCTGGAACGCGAAGATGACGCTGTACTGCGCCCCGTCGGGGCCAAGCACCTTGGTCATGATCTGCGGCCAGGCGGTCTTGCTGCCGAGCGGGCCGAAGACGAAGCTCGAGCCGACGAAAGCAAAGTCGAGCAGCCGGTTGATCACCGCGGCCAGCTTCTGGAAAACCAGCCGCCCGGCCGACGTCTTGAGGACGATCAAGGCGAAGACGATCTGCAGGCTCAGGCCCCAGGCCACGGTACGGCGGTCGATGGCGCGCCGGTTGGTGGAGAAGCAGTAGGCGATCGTCATGATGACGATGAGGCCGGTCAGCGGCTGCAGCCCCGGCACGTGCAGCAAGTTGGCCGCCAGCGCGCAAACCGCGGCCGCGGCAAGTGCGGCGCCGACGACGGCGGCGTCGCGGCGGTCGTAGGGCTGCCGCACCGGTGACGGCGGCGCGATGTCGCCGATCACGGTGGTGGTCGTCGCCTGAGCCATTCAGATCCTTCCTTCGATGCGGTGCAGGACGGCCGGCCGCAGCGGCGGCCTCTCATCAGAAATCACAATCGCCTGCTCGAGCAACTGTCGCGCCTCGTCGAGACCGCGGCCGCCGCGGTGGTGGATCTCGACGATCGGGTCACCCGTCCTGACCGGCGTGCCGATGGGCGCGATGACGATAAAACCGACCGCGGGATCGATGTCCGCGTCGAGACGGTCGCGCCCGGCGCCGAGCCCCACCGCAGCGCGGCCGAGCGCTTCCGCCTTCATCGCGCCGATCACGCCGTCGCGCGGCGCCGTGAAGACGTGACGGTCGGGCGCGGTCGGCAGCCGCGCATACGTATCGATCACGGACGGGTCGCCGCCCTGGTTGCGGATAATGTCGCGAAACTTCTCCACCGCCGCGCCCGAGGCGATCGTCGCCCGCACGCGCGCGGCGGCCTTGTCACGATCGGGCTCGACGCCGCTCAACTGGACCATGCGCGCGGCGAGTTCCACCGAGAGCGACTCGAGCGGGCCCGGATTGCGTCCCTTGAGCGTCTCGATCGCCTCGATGACCTCGAGCGCGTTGCCGATGGCGCGCCCGAGCGGTGCGTCCATGTCAGTGATGACTGCCTCGGTGCGCACGCCGGCGGCCTCGCCGGTGGAGACGAGCGACTCGGCGAGCCGCGTCGCGTCCGCCTCCGTCTTCATGAACGCGCCGTCGCCGCACTTGACGTCGAGAACCAGGCCGCCCACCCCCTCGGCGATCTTCTTGCTCATGATCGAGGCGGTGATGAGCGGGATGCTCTCGACCGTGCCGGTCACGTCGCGCAGCGCGTAGAGCTTGCGGTCGGCGGGGGCCACCTCCGAGGTCTGGCCGATCATGGCGCACCCGACCGTGGCGACGGCGCGACGCAGCTCGTCGAGATAGAGGCCGGTCCGGAACCCGGGAATCGATTCGAGCTTGTCCAGGGTGCCGCCCGTGTGGCCGAGGCCACGCCCTGACATCATCGGCACCGGCGCGCCGCAGGCGGCGGCGGCCGGGGCGAGAATCAGCGAGGTCTTGTCGCCGACGCCGCCGGTGCTGTGCTTGTCGACGGCGCGGTGGACCAGGCCGGTGTATTCGACGCGCAGGCCGGAGCGCACCATCGCACCGGTCAGCGCGGCCGTCTCGCGCGGCGTCATGCCGCGCAGGACGATGGCCATCAACAGTGCCGACGCCTGGTAATCGGGCAGGCTGCCATCGGTGACGCCGGCGACGAACCACTCCAGCGCTGCGCCATCGAGTTCGCCGCCATCCCGTTTCGTGCGAATGAGATCGACGGCGCGCATGGGGGCGGCGAAGAGTATAATTCACCGCGCCCATTCCCTTGGCAATGGCCGACGCCCCCATCCTCTCACCGGACGTAGTGGAAGCGGTCGATCCCGACGTGGCCGGAGTCGATCCGCTGCGGTACATATAGCAACGCATGCCAGAGGTGCGCACCACTCTCGACGCTGGGACGGCGGCCAGGCTCGCCGATTTTTCACGCGCCTTCAAGGCGGCGGCGCGCGCGGTGTCGCTCTACCCCACCGGCCATCCGGCCGTCGGCGCGACGCTGGGCAAGTTGACCGAGGTGACTTCTCTCCTCACCGCCTCAGGACCGTTCAAGATCGAGGTACGCCCGCAGCTGCTGATGGTGCAAGACGCTGCCCCGGCCAGACCGGATCCGGCCATCATCGAGCTGTCGGACCTGCTGCGGCGGCAGCTGGTCGGCTCGCTGACCATCAACGCCGGTGCCGACGCCGAGTCGTGGGGTACGCTGCTGAGGCTGCTCGGGCGGACGCCGGAAGACGTTCGGGGCGACGGCGGCATCGCCGCCCTCTGGGCCACGGCCGGCGGCCCCTCGCTCGAAGTCACCGAGATCGACTACGCCGAGGTGCTGCGCGAAAAACAGGGGGACGCCGAGTTCGTCGATCGCCTGGTGGCGGCCGCGCTTGGCCAGCAGCTCGAGCTCGACGACTCGGGGATGCGGCTGCTGCTCGACCTTGTCGGCGATCCGGCGCGCCTGACGCTGCTGATGGAGGAACTCGAGCGGCGCACCGAGCACACCCCCGGCGCGGTCCGTATCGGCGCGTTCCTCAACATCGTGCGCGGACTCGCGGAGTACGTCGCGAAAACCAACCCGGCGCAGCTCGATCAGACGCTGCGGCAGATGGGCAACGCCGCGGGCCGCCTCTCGGCGGAGGGGATGCTCGAACTGCTCGTTCGCCGTGCGCAGCCTGAGGCGATGGCCGGGACCGTCGACGTGGTCAGCGCGATGGTCCATCGGATGAGTGACGGCGCGGTGGCGAGCTTCGTCTCCAACTCCGTCGTCACCGAGCGCGGACCGACCGACCGCCTGGCGCAAGCGTTCCACGCGCTCGTGCCCGACACCGATCGCCAGCGGCAGCTCCTCAGTCTTGCCGAGCAGGAGGTGGCGGCGTCCGAGCTCGGCCAGCAGGCCGCCTTCGAGGATCTCTGGAAGAAGGTCGAGACGATGCTGACGTCCTACCAGGACGAAAAGTTCGTCTCGGCGGAGTACGCCCGGGAACTGAGCGGCGCGCGGACCCGTGCCGTGGACGTCGAGTCGGCGAGCGACGATCCGCCGGAGCGCCTGGCGGCGTGGCTGACGACGGTATCCGACACCGCGCTGCGCGAGCTCGATCACCAGCTGCTACACGACCTCCTGCGGATCGAAGAGGACGACGCCCTGTGGGGCGACGTCGCGGAAACCGCCGTCGCCCACGCCGACGACCTGGTTCGCGTCGGCTACTTCGACCCGGCGATGCGCCTGGCCGAGTCGGTGGCGCGCGAAGGGGGACGGGTGCCGGCGCGCTCCGCGACGACGCTGGCGGTTCTCGAGCGTCTCGGCGGCGGCCCGCTGATCCGGCAGGCCGGCAAGCAGCTGCGCACGGCCGACGAAGACAGCTACGAGCGGCTGAAGACGCTCTCGCATGCGATCGGCCCGGTCGCGGTCGCGCCGCTCGCCGAAGCGTTGTCGGCCGAGCAGGACGCCCGCGCCCGGCGGCGCCTGCGCGACATCCTCGTCGGCTTCGGCGCCGCCGGCCGGGAGTCGGTGCAGCAGCTAATGCACGCCGCCAACTGGGAAGTCCGGCGGACGGCGGCGTTCCTGCTGCGCGAGTTCGGCGGGGTGGAAGGGCTGAAGGAACTGATCCCGCTGCTCACCGACACCGAACCGCTGGTGCAGCGTGAAGCGGTGCAGGCGCTGGTGTTCAACGGCAGCGACGCCGCGTCGCAAATCCTGCTGCGGGCGCTGACGACAACCAGCGGCCGCCCGCGCGAGACGCTGATCGCCGAGCTGCAGTCGATGCGCGACGAGCGCGCCGCGCCGCTCTTCTCGTATCTCGTGCGCCATATCAATCGCAAGGCCTTTCCATCCGTCTACGTCGGCGCCGTCGAGGCGCTTGGCTCGTTCGGCGGTCCTGACGCGGTCGGGGCGCTGAAGCACGCGTTGCAGCAGGGGGACTGGCGGGCGCCCCTGCGCACGCGGCGCCTGCGCGCCGCCGCCGCGCAGGCTTTGCGCCGCATCGGCACCGACGCGGCGATCGACGCGCTGCGCGAGGCGGGCCAGCGCGGGCCGCGCGGCACGCGGGCCGCAGCGCGGGCACAATTGAAGCAGCTCGAGTGAGGCCATGAGCGAACCGCAGTCGCGCGTCATGCTCTACGAGGACTTGCTGCGCCGGATCGCCGCCGGTGTCCGCGCCGCGCAGCTCTACGCTCCCGACCACCCGCTGGTCGCCCGCAACATGAACGCGCTCGTCGCCGGCCTGGGCGCGCTGCACCAGCAGCAGTTTTCGATCGCCATCGGCATTGTCGGCCACGAGCTGGTCGTCGCCGACACGCCGATGCACAAGGTCAGCGCGACGATGACGGAGCTGATCCGCAAGCTCGAGGACAGCAAGGTCGAGCGCATCGCCTTCGAGCGCGGCGTGACCCAGCAGGAGCTGGTCACGCTGATGCAGAACCTGTCGCGCCTCGGCGGCAAGGCCGACGCCGAAAAGGACCTCTCGACCGCGCACGTCCGCGTCGGCCGCCTGCAGAGCGAGGATGAGAGCAAGAAGGACGGACTCGCCAGCGACATCGCGGCGATCAAGCAGACCTACTCCAACGCCGTGGCCGCGGCCGAAATCGCCTGGCACAGCGCCGAGAGCGAGGGCATCCCCGACGCGCCGGCCGCGCTCGAGACGGTCGAGGGGCTGGCCGACGCCGTGACCCGGAACCGCACCGCGCTGATGGCGCTGACGGCGATGCGCAACTACGACAACTACACCTTCACTCACATGGTGAACGTGTCGATCCTGGCCATGGCACAGGCGCGGGCGATCGGCATCGACGGCAAGCTGCTGCGCGAGTTCGGCATGTCGGCGCTGATGCACGACATCGGCAAGGTGCGGACGCCGAAGGAAATCCTCAACAAGCCGGGCAAACTCACCGACCAGGAGTTCGTGATCATGCGCCGCCACGTCGTCGACGGCGCGGAGATCCTGCGTCGCACGCCCGAGATGCCGATCCTTTCTCCGGTCGTCGCCTTCGAGCATCACCTGCGCCTTGACGGCAGCGGCTACCCGTTCACCGTCAAACGTGGATCGCTGAACCTAGGTTCGATGCTCTGTGCCATCGCCGACGTCTACGATGCGATGCGATCGCAGCGGACCTATCAGCAGGCCTATCCGACCGAGCGCATCCTGGCGGTGCTGAAGACGAACGAAGGCGCGCAGATGGACCAGAACCTGGTCCGCCGCTTCGTGCAGTTGCTCGGCATCTATCCACCGGGAAACCTGGTGAAGCTGAGCACCGGCGAGGTCGCGGTGGTGCTGCGCGTCCACGCCCCCGATCCACACCGTCCGCGCGTGCGCGTGCTGTTTACGGCCAACGGCGCCCGGCTCGATCTGCCGTTCGAGCGCAATCTGTGGGAGCCGCAGGCGGATCGCGGCGGCGACGGCACGCTAGAAACCGTCGTGACGCCGGTCGACCCCGCCGACTACAGCCTCGATCCACTGACCTTCCTCGAAACGGCGTGAGCGACGCGCTGCGGACGGCACTGATCGGCTTCGGCGGCCTGGCCGCCGGCTTCACCTGGCTCGCGGCCCGGACGATGGCGCTGCCGTCGTCGACGCCGCAGCGGCTCATCGACGAGCTGCGGCTGGCGCAGCTGGCCGCGCTGCTCCTGACCCTGACGGCAGGCGCCTACATCGGTTTCGCCGTCATCCGGGAGAACGAGCCGGGCGTCGGCCTCGACATCGCGCTGGCTATCGGCTTCCTGCTCGCCGGGGGGCTGAGCATGATCAAGGAGCCGCGGCAGGCGCTCACCATCCTCGCCCTCGCGTTCGCTGCGCATGCCGTGCTCGACGTGGCGCACCGGCCGGGACTGCTCCCCGAAGGGCTCGCGCCCCGGTGGTACTCAATCGGCTGCGCAGTGTACGATGTGTACATCGGCGCGCTCTGCTATCTGCCCGTATTTCGACGATGAGACATAACGCCTTCGCTTTCGCTGTGACGTTCCTCCTGCTGGCGCGCACCCTGGCGCCCGCCGCCGCCGCGCAGGCGGCGCGCCCGAAACTCGTCGTGATCCTGGTGGTCGATCAGATGCGCGCCGACTATCTGACGCGCTACGGTTCGCTCTACGAAAAGGGGCTCAAACGGCTGATGACCGAGGGGGCGTGGTTCCAGAAGGCGGCCTATCCGTACATGTCGACGCTCACTTGCGTGGGCCACACGACGATCGCCACCGGCACGCTGCCCTACCACCATGGCATCATCCAGAACGCGTGGTACGACCGCGCGTCGGGCAAGAGCGTCACCTGCACCGAGGATCCAGACACGACCGAGGTCTGGTACGGCAAGCTCGCCGGCATCGGCGACAGCGCGAAGCGGATGCTGACGCCGTCGCTCGCCGAAACCATGAAGAAGGAGCTGAAAGGACGCAGCGTCACCATGGCGCTCAAGCCGCGCTCGGCGATCGGCCTGGCCGGGCACGATGCCGACGCGGTGATCTGGCTCGACGAACGCGGTGCGTGGGAGACCTCGACCGCTTTTGCCAAGGAGCCGCTGGCCTGGGTCTCCGGCTTCATCACGGGCAACCCGATCGACCGCGATGCCGGCAAGACCTGGGAACGCACGCTGCCGGCCGACCGCTACACCGGTCCCGATGACGCCCCTGGCGAAGGCAAGTCCAACGGCTGGTCGGCCACCTTCCCGCACCCGCTCGGCGCCGCCGGCGACCGCGTCTTCTACGCGCACTGGACGGTCTCGCCGTTTGCGGACGACTACATGGAGGAGATGGCGGAAGCGGCAATCGACGCCAACAAGCTCGGACAGGGGGAGACCACCGATTTCCTGGGCGTCAGCTTTTCCACGCTCGACCTGATCGGCCACACGTTCGGCCCGCGCAGCCAGGAAGTGCAGGACGATCTGGTCCGCGTCGACCGCGCCGTCGGGCGGCTGCTCGACCACCTCGACCAGAAGGTCGGCGCCGGTAATTACGTGCTGGCGCTCAGCGCCGATCACGGCGTCGCTGATATCCCCGAGCAGAGCGAGGGCGGCGGCCGCGTGCTGAACAACGTCGTCAGCAACTCCATCGACGCCACGCTGAAGTCGGCCGGCTACGGCGACGGCCCGTTCGTCGCCGCGGTGGGAGGCTCCGACGTGTATCTGAAGCCGGGCGTCTACGATCGGCTGCATGCCGACGAGAAGACGCGCGCGGCGCTGGTCGAGGGGATGGCGAAGCTGTCGGGAGTGGCGCGCGTGCTCACGGCCGACGACGTGAATACGGCGGCGGCGCGCGAGTCGAAGGACGCACAGGTTCGCGCCGTCGCGCTCAGCTACTTCGAGGGGCGCAGCGGCGACATCGTGGTCATTCCGAAGGAGAACTGGATCATGGGCGCGGTGATCACGACGCACGGCACACTGAATCCCTACGATCAGCAGGTGCCGATCATCCTGTTCGGCACCGGCGTTCGGCCCGGTGTGCGCAGCGAGGCGGCGACGCCGGCCGACATCGCGCCGACGCTGGCGGCGATCGCCGGCGTCCATCTCGCGCCGGTTGACGGAAAGATACTCACGCCCGCGCTGAAGAAGTAGCCCGGGCGCGACCGCCGCATCCTTCATCTTCCGATGCGCGACGATACCTTCAGGCGCCGCGTCTTGACCGCCGTGAGACGGATCCCGCCGGGGCGCGTCGCCACCTACGGCGACGTCGCCGCCGCCGCGGGGGTGGCGCGCGCGGCGCGGGCCGTCGGCAATATCATGAAGGGCTGCCGCGTCTCCGGCGTGCCGTGCCACCGGGTCATCGCTGCGGGCGGACGGCTCGGCGGCTACGGCGGCAGCGAGGGGCTGAAGCGATCGCTGCTGGTCGCCGAAGGCGTCATCGTCGCAGGCCGGCGCGTCCGCGATTTCGATCGAAAACGTTTCGTTTTCCGTAAGTAGACCCGTGCGCAGGGCAACGCGGCGGAACCATGGCGACGTCTAAGGAATTGGAGCTGGCCCTGGTCGCGCGATGCCGCGCGGGAGACCTGGGCGCCTTCGAGGAGCTGTACAAGGCGCACGCCGGCCGGCTCTACAGCCTGGCCTGCCGGATGCTCGGCAACGCCACCGACGCGGAGGACCTGCTGCAGGAGATTTTTCTCTCCGCGCACAGGAAGCTCGAGAGCTTCCGCGGCGAGGCGGCGCTGGGGACGTGGCTCTATCGTCTGGCGATGAACCAGATTCTCGACCACGTACGCAGCCGCGCCGCGCGCACCGGCCAGTTGACCGACGGCCTCGACGACACGTCGGTGCTGCCCGACGCGGTTGGCCACCGGCTGGCGGATCGCGCGATCGATAGAATCGATCTCGAGCGGGCGCTGCGGGAACTGCCCGACGGCTGCCGTGCCGCGTTCGTGCTGCACGACGTCGAGGGGCTCGAGCACAAGGAAGTCGCCGAGGTACTGGGCATCGCGGAGGGGACGTCGAAGTCGCAGGTGCACAAGGCGAGATTGCGGTTGCGGAAACTACTGGTATGAGCTGCCAGCGTCACATCGAACGGATCCAGGAGCTGGTCGACGGCACGATGGGACCGATCCGCCGCGCCGAGCTCGAGCAGCACCTGTCGCAGTGCGAGGCGTGCCGCGCGCTGCTCGCGGACCTCGAACGGATCCGCGATGCCGCGGCGGCGCTGCCGCAGATGCGTCCGCCTGACGGCGCCTGGCTGCAGATCGCCGGACGGCTTCGCCACGAAGGCCGAGTGGGCGGGACCGCTCCGCCGGCCGCCGACCACCGGTCCTACGGCTGGCTGGCCATCGCCGCCACGCTCGTCGTCGCGGCGGGGGCGTCGCTGCTGATGCTGTTCCGATCGACGCCGACGCCGGCCCCCTCCCTGGCTCCGGCGGCCGCGTCCGCCCCGGCGGCGTCAGGCGCCGCCACCAACGAGCAGGCGGTTGAAGCGGCGCAGAGCGCGGTCGAGACGGCGCAGGAACAGTTCGAAAAAGCGATCGTCGGCCTGGAAACCGTCGCCAGGGCCAACAGCAGCGCGCTCGACCCGGGCACGTCGGCGGTGATCGACAAGAACCTCGGCATCATCGACCGGGCAATCGCGGAGAACCGCGCCGCGGTCAAAGCGGAGCCGTCCAGCGTGGCGGCGCGCGAGACGCTGTTCGAGGCGCTACGCCAGAAAGTGTCGCTGCTGCAGGACACGATTGCGCTGATCAACGAGATGCGCAAGGGCAACAACGCCGCCGCGGCGCAGCTCGTCAACAAATCATGAAGAGACTCCTAATCCCTCCCGTCGTCGCGTTGGTGGCGCTCGTCCCGGTGGCGGCGCGCGCCCAGGTCTATCCCGAACGGGTCATCGTCAAGGCACACGCCGTCGCCGCAGCCGCCTATCAGCGGCGCAATCGCGACGACAGCCGGGAGGAGCAGAGCGAGCGCAGCACCAAGACGTTCCGGCTCGGGCCGTCCGGCACGCTGATGCTCGGCAACATCGCTGGCGACATCACCGTGACCCGCGGCACCGGCAGCGACACCGTCGTCGAAATCGTCAAGACGGCGCGCGGGCGCGACGTCAACGACGCGAAAGCGCTGCTGCAGCTGGTGACCGTCGAGGCGACCGAGCATCCCGACCGCGCCGAGGTGAAGACGCATTACCCGCAGGGAGACGAGATGCGCAGCAGCAACCGGCGCAACGTCAACGTCAGCGTCGCCTACGCCGTGACGGCCCCTGCCGGCACCCATCTCGCCCTCGAGACGATCTCGGGCAGTGTGAAGATCACCGACATCAAGGGGGACGTAACGGCCAGCACGATCAGCGGCGACGTCCATATCGCGGGCGGCGGCCGCGTGGGCAGCGTCAAGTCGATTTCCGGCAGCGTCGAAGTGATCGAGGCACAGGTCGATGGGTTGCTCGAGGCGTCCAGCGTCAGCGGCGACGTCACGCTGCGCAAGGTGAGCGCCAAGCGTGTCGTGTCGAGCTCGGTGAGCGGCAACATCCACCTCGAGGACATGCAGTCGGATCGCGTCGAGGCCCACACGACCAGCGGCGATATCAACTTCTCCGGACAGCTGGCGCGCAACGGCCGCTACGAGCTGAAGGGCTTTTCTGGCGAGGTCCATGTGGCCCTCACGGGCAGCACTGGCTTCGAGCTCGACGCGGGCACGTTCTCCGGTCAAATCCGCTCGGACGACTTCCCGATTACCACCCGCGGTCGCATTGGCGGCCGCCACCTGACCGGCACGTGGGGAGACGGCAGTGCCGTACTCGATGTGAGTACCTTCAGCGGCTCGATCGTGATTGCGAAGCGCTGAGCGGAGCCCGGGGACTGGGACTGGCCGGTGATTGGGCGCGGTGGGTGGGTATTTGTGGCGCAAAAGGCCACCCACGGCACTCCCTTTGCTATTCCTCCACTAAGACTGGGTGTCCCGTTATAATCGGCTACAGAGTCGGACGAATCCCAGTCCTGAGGATTCAGGCTTGGAGGCAGAGATGAAGAAGTTCGTGATCGCAGGCACCCTGGTGGGCGCCCTCGCGCTGGGCGGTCCCGCCTTCGCGCAATCGCCCACCCCCGCGGCGCAGCAGCCCGCCGCCGGTGCCATGAAGCAGACGGCCAAACCGGTCACTACGGCGGAGCAGCCGGCCGGGCAGACACCGGATCAGCCGGCCGCGAAGAAGAAGACCACGACGAAGAAGGCAAGCGCCGATGACGCGGCCGGATCGCATACAGCGCCCAAGGCCCAGCCGAACACCACCGCCGAGGCGACTGCCCCCGGGCCAATGGCACTCGGCACGGTCCACATCCCCAAGGGCGTCAAGGCCGACGGCAAGGACCTGCCGGCGGGCGTCTATTCGGTCAGATTGACCGCCGACGCAGCGAAACCGGACGCCAAGGGCAGCGATGAGCAGCTCGAGCGTTGGGTCGAATTCGTCAAGGGAGGGCAGGTCGCCGGCCGGGAGGTCGTGTCGATCGTGCCCACCACCGAGAAGCAGCTCGTGCAGAAGGACACCCCGCCACCGGCCAACGGAGCCAAGGTCGAAGCGCTCAAAGGGGGCGACTACGTCCGGGTCTGGATCAACAAGGGCGGAAATTACTACCTGGTTCACCTGACGAAGAGCTAGAAAAATTGCAGACTGCGGACTGCAGATTGAAGATTTCGAAGACTGCAGATTGAGGATTGAAGATTGGGAAAGGGCCCGGCGTTCGCGCCGGGCCTTTCTTTTTGGAGTGTCAGATCGCCATCACGTCGAACTGTTCGTGATGCAGATGGGCGTCGGGCCGGATGGTCACGGGCCTACCGAGGATGCGCTGGACTTCACGCAGGACGGCGCTCTCCTCTTCCTTCAGCGCCCGTGCGATATCCGGATTGACCCGCAGCAGCACGGCCTGTCCGTCGAGGTCCGGGCCGATCTTCTTGAGCTCGGTCAGGATCTCGAAGCAGATGGTCGCGCTGGACTTGATCGAACCCGATCCTGAGCAGTACGGGCACGGTTCGGTGAGCTGCCGCTCGAGGCTCTGCTTGACGCGCTTGCGGGTGACGATGACCAGGCCGAAGTCGCTGACCTGCAACGCCTTGCTCGGCGAGCGGTCCTTGCGCAGCTCCTTTTCGACCTCCTGGAAGACCTTCTGGCGGTTCTTCTTCTCCTCCATGTCGATCAGGTCCAGGACGATGATGCCGCCGAGATCGCGCAGGCGGATCTGGCGGACGATTTCCTTGACCGCTTCGAGGTTCGTCTTGACGATCGTGTCCTCGAGGCGCCCGCTCGACTTCTTGCCGACGTAGCGGCCGGTGTTGACGTCGATCGCGACGAGCGCCTCGGTCTGGTTGATGACCAGATAACCGCCCGACTTGAGCCACACCTTCGGGCGCAGCGCCTTGTCGATCTCGGCCTGGATGCCGTACTCGTCGAAGATCGGGAACTCCTTGGTATAGAGCTTCACGCGGGGCAGCAGCGTCGGCATGATGCGCTCGACGAGCTGCGTCACCCGTCGGTGCTCGGCTTCATCGTCGAGGCGGATCGCGGTGTAGTCGTCGGTCAGCATGTCGCGCAGGAGCTTGGTGACGAGGCTCTGCTCCTGGAAGAGGACGGCCGGCGGCCGCCGCGTCTCCATCTTCTGCCGCACCGACGTCCAGATCTCGTGGAAGTAGGCCAGGTCGCTGACGATGTCGGCCTCGGACCGACCGGCGGCGGCGGTGCGGATGATGACGCCGCCGACGAAGCCGTGCGCCTCGCGGAACGTCCGGACAATGCCGCGCAGCCGCGCGCGCTCCTCGCGCGATTCGATCTTGCGCGAGACGCCGACGTGATCGACCGTCGGCATGAAGACGAGGAAGCGCCCCGGCATGGTGACGTGCGAGGTCAGGCGCGCCCCCTTGGTGCCGAGCGGCTCCTTGACGACCTGGACGAGGACCTCCTGGCCCTCTTTCAGCAGATCCTCGATCTTGGCCTGGGGCTGGTCCTTGTCGCGATCGCGGTCACGGCCGCGCCGCTCGGACGACTTCGCCGCCGGCGGCGGCGAGGGCTCTACGCCGTCGGCGCTCTCGGCGCTTGTGCCTTCGGTCTTCTGAGTTGCGTCTTCATCATCGTCGTCGTCGTCGCCGGCGAGCTTCTCGAACTCCTCGACGGTATTGATGACTTCAGAAACGTAGAGAAACGCGTCGCGTTCGAGGCCGATGTCAACAAACGAGGACTGCATGCCCGGGAGGACCTTGGACACGCGTCCCTTGTAGATGTTGCCGACGACACCGCGCGAATTCTCGCGTTCGATGAAGATCTCGACGACCTGGTCGTCCTCGAGGATCGCGACGCGCGTGTCGTGCGCCCCCGAAGCGATGATCATCTCCTTGTTCATTGCCGAAACTCCTGCCGCGGAGGGGGACGATCACGGACGCAACGCCGCGTAAGCACGCCGATAAACACAGAAGGACGATCCGTGTGAATCGGTGTCGAAGCGTGGCGCCGTGGAAATCCGTGTTCATCCGTGTTTGCCCGCGGCTCAATTTGTGAAACGCCGCATCCGCACGTTGAGGATGAGGCCGAAGCCCGCCAGTGACGCGATCAGGGAGGAGCCGCCGTAGCTCATGAGCGGCAGCGTGATTCCCTTGACCGGCGCCAGGCCGGCCGACATCGTCACGTTGTAAATCACCTGGAACGCGAATCCCGAAATGATGCCTCCCACTAAATACGAGCCGAGGCGGTCCTTGGCGAGGCGGGCCGCCTCGAGAGATCGAAGGATGACGAAGAGATAGAGCCCAAGCGCGCCGAGCACGCCGATGAAGCCCTGCTCCTCCGCGAGAACCGAGAAGATGAAGTCGTTGTGCGCGACGGGCAGGTACTTGAGCTGTCCCTGCGTTCCCTTGCGGAAGCCCTTGCCGGTCAGGCCGCCCGAGCCGACGGTGATGCGGGCCTGGATTGTCTGGTAGCCGGCGCCGCGCGGATCCTGCTCCGGGTCGAGAAACATCTGGATGCGCTGGCGCTGATAGTCCTTGAGCGCGAACTTGTAGCCGAAAAGACCAAGCGGCAGGCAGGCGATGGCGATGATGCCGAGCAACCGCAGGCGCAGTCCGGCGAGGAACGCGACGCCGACGAAGACCGGCAGCAGCGTCACGGCGGTGCCAAGGTCGGGCTGCTTGGCGATGAGCAGCACGGGAATGAGGCAGAGCACGCCGCCGACGACCAGATCGCCAGGGTTCTTGGCGCCACGCCGGTTCTCGCCGAAGTAGGTGGCGAGGACGAGCGCAACCGCGATGCGCGCAAACTCCGACGGCTGCAGGTGGAACGGCCCGATCGGGATCCAGCGCTGCGCCCCCATCTGCGTCTGCCCCTTGAAGAGCACGAACACCAGCAGCACGACGAGCACGCCGTAGAGCAGCAACGAATACTCGGCCAGCATGCGGTAGTCGACGGCAAGGCAGACGAGCAGGGCGACGAGCCCGATCGCCAGGGCGTAGACCTGCGGCGACACTTCCTTGCCGGCGTGGGCGCCGGCTTGCGTCACCACGTAGGTGGCGCTGTAGATCATGGCCACGCCGACCGCGGCGAGCAGCAACACGGCGGCGAGCAGCAGCCAGTCGACGTGGAAGTAGAGGCGGCGTTCGAACATGGGCTTAGTGGCCGCCGCCCTCCGGGGCGCTGGCGCCGCGGGCGTAAGGATCCTTGTAGTCGAGGCGCAGGTCCTCGTGGGTGGGCGGTGGCGGCAGCGGCTTGCCGTCGACCTTGGCGAAGTAGGTCGCCAGGATGTGGTGCGCCACCGACGCGGCGTTGGGCCCATGCAGGCCGTGCTCGAGGAAGACAACGCCGGCCACCGTCGGATGGTCGCGCGGGGCGAAGAAGATGAACCAGCCGTTGTCGCGGTAGTCGACGTCCTTGTACTTCGCCTGCAGCAGGCGGCGATTGGCGTTGGACACGACCTGCGCGGTGCCGGTCTTGCCGCAGACGTCGTGTCCCTCGACGCGGGCCCGTCCCCCGGTGCCGCCGCCGTTGACCACACCCCACATGCCCTGGCGGATCGCTTCCAGTTTCTCCGCCGACACGTCGATCTTCGACTGCGGCGCCGGTTCGGGCAGCGGCTTCAGGCCGCTTCCATCATCGGCCGCCTTGATGATGTGCGGCGTGATCCGCGTGCCGCCGTTGGCCAGCGTCGCGGCGTAGACGGCCATCGACACCGGCGTCACGTTGACCTGCCCCTGGCCGATGGCCACCGAGATCGTCTCGCCGGCGTACCATTTCTCGTGCCGCGTCTCCAGCTTCCACTGCGACGACGGCACCAGGCCGACCTGTTCGTTGGGCAGATCGATGTTCGACTTGACGCCGAGGCCGAGCAGCGTCGCCCACTTGTTGATCCGGTCGATGCCGAGCATGTTGCCGACGGTGTAGAAGTAGACGTCGCACGACTGCTCGATCGCCGTCTTGAGGTTGACCGAGCCGTGTCCGCCTTTCTTCCAGCAGGCGAAGTTGCGGCCGTAGAAATTGGCGCTGCCGGAACAATGCACGGTGAAATTGGGATCGATCACCCCTTCTTCCAGCCCGGCCAAGCCGACCGCCGGCTTGAAGGTCGATCCCGGCGGATAGCGGCTCTGCAGGGCGCGGTTCTGGAGCGGCTTGAGGTTGTCGGAGGTGAGCGCGTTCCAGGCCGCAGGTTTGATTCCGGCGGCGAATTCGTTGGGATCATAGGCGGGGCGGCTGGTGAAGGCGAGCACCTCTCCGTTGCTCGGATCGACGACGACCGCGGCGCCGTTGAAACCGGCGGCGGTGTACGCGTCCTCGGTCGCCTTCTGCAGATCGGCGTCGAGAGTCAGCTGCAGCGGATGGCCCGTCGTCGGCAGCTGCATCTCGAGCTGCTTGATCTCGCGTCCGACGCTATTGACGACGACGGTCTTGGTGCCGTCGGTGCCCATCAGCATCTTGTTGTAGGCGAGCTCGACGCCGGCCTGGCCGACGATGCTGCCCGGCTCGATGCCGTCGTAGTCGGGGCGCTGCATTTGCGCCATCGTCACCTCGCCGACGTAGCCGAACAGGTGCGCCGCCATCTCGCTGGCCGGGTAGCGCCGCGCCGGCACGTCCTGCGAAATGATGCCGGGCAGCTCGAGACGCCGCGCCATGACGGCGATGTACTGCTCGGGGGTGGCGTTCTCGATGAGAACGATCGGGCGGTAGGTCGGCTCGCGCCGCCGCCGGTTGAGCGTTTCGTGCAGCTGCGCCTCGGGTATGCCGGTCGCCTCGGCGAGCGTATGCAGCACGTCGCCGACGTTCTTGGTCTGCTCACGGACGAGCGCGATGTTACGGGTGTCCTGGTTCTCGACCAGCACCTTGCCGGCGCGATCGAGCAACACGCCGCGCGGCGCCGGCAGCGGCAGCCGCCGCTGCTGGTTGTTCTCGGCCATCTCGCGAAACTTTTCGTGCTGCGCGATCTGGAAGACCCAGAAACCGACCGCCAGCAGCGCAAACGCCGCCGCCACGCTGCCCTGCAACACCGACAACCGCATGGTCAGGCTGCGCCGATCGTCCGGCATCAGATTCGTCGTCATAAAACCTCTGGAACCCGAGACCCGTGGAACCCGTTCCGTCGAACCCTAAAACCGCCGCTTGCCGAGCGACGTTCGCCGCATCCGCCGGCGTTGCATGGCCCCGGGGCCCTGCTCCACCAGCAGGAACGCGGTGACCCCGACCAAGGCATTGACCAGCGCCTGCACCAGTATGACCGACCACTTCAGCGCGAAGGGCCGCCCGACGGTGATCGCCTGCAGCCCCTGAAACACCACCTCGTGCACGAACGTCGCCGCCGCGAACATCACCAGCCTGGGCACCGTCGACGACAGGTTGAACTGCGCGCTCAACACGCCGACGACGAAGCCGATCAGCGTCTTGGTCAGCCCGCCGGTTCCGACGATGCCGCCGCCCAACGTATCCTGCGCCAGGCCGCCGAGCGTGCCGGCCAGCAGTCCGGTCATCGGACCGTAGGCCAGCGCCACGTAGACGACGGCGACCAGGACGAGATTGACGGCCATCGTCCCGCCGATGAAGAGTCCGGCCAGCGTCGCCTGCAGCACCAGGGCCGCGGCGAGCGCGAGGACCACGATCGCCGACTTCACTTCGCGTCCTCGTCGCGGATGGCCGCCCGCGGCGGCACGAGCACGACGAGCACTTCCGCGAGCCCCGAAAAATCGACCGCGGGCCGCACGGTGATCACCTGGTAGAGACCACCGCCGCGGTTATTGGCCGACTCGACGCGGCCAATGCGGTAGCCCCTTGGATAAATGCCGTCGACGCCCGAGGCGACTACGGTATCGCCTGCCTTGACGTCATTCAAGGTCGAGACCATCTCCATCCGTAGCGGCGGATCCTCCTCGTTGCCGGTGACCATGCCACCGGCCCGAGCCCGCTCGGTGACGGCGCCGAGCGCCGCGTCGCGATCGATGATCAGCTGGACGCGCGCCGCGCGCCGGCCGACCGGCCCGATCACCCGCCCGACGATGCCGCCGGGCGCGACCACGGCCATGTCGGCGAGCACGCCGTCGGTGCTGCCGCGATCGATCGTGACCGTCCGCATCACCGGGTCGGGGTTGCCGGCGATTACTTCGGCCGCGAGCGTCGGAAACGCCGCCTTGGACTTGAGGTCGAGCAGGGCGACCAGCTCCGACGAGCGCGCCGCCATGGCATGCTCCTGCTGCAGGTCCACCTCGAGAGCGGCGACGCGCCGCTGCAGGTTCTCGTTCTCGACGCGCAGACCGCGCAGGGCGACGTAATTGCCCCACAGCCCGCGTGTTCCATTGACCACCGTCGCGGTCCCGTGCTGGATGCGCGAGAAGAGCTCGAAGGTGACGGCCTGCAGCACTCGCGTGCCGCTGCGCGTCTGGACCTGCCACGAAACGAGAAGCACCTGGCCGATCATCAGGCCGAGGAAGATGTAGCCGGTGCGTTTGCGGATGTCGAGCAAGCGTCAGTCGATCGAAATTTTCCGCAGCAGGTTGAAGTCGGAGAGCATGCGTCCTGCTCCGAGCACCACTGACGAGAGCGGGTCCTCGGCCATGGCCAGCGGCAGCCCGGTTTCCTCGCGCAGGCGCTTGTCCAGGTTCTTCAGCATCGATCCGCCTCCGGTCAGCACGATCCCGCGATCGACAATGTCGGCCGACAGTTCCGGCGGCGTCCGCTCGAGCGCCACCCGCACCGCGTCGACGATGACGTTGACGGTTTCGGCGAGTGCCTCACGGATCTCCTCGTCGGTGATGGTGATCGTCTTGGGCACGCCTTCGATCAGGTGCCGCCCCTTGATCTCCATGGTCATGCGATCCTCGAGCGGAAAGGCCGAGCCGATCTCCATCTTGATCGCCTCGGCCGTGCGCTCACCGATCAGCAGGTTGTAGGTCTTCTTGATGTACTGGATGATCGCGTCGTCCATCTCGTTGCCGGCGACGCGGACCGCCTTGCTGTAGACGATGCCGGCGAGCGAGATGACGGCGATGTCGGTGGTGCCGCCGCCGATGTCGACGATCATGTTACCGGACGGCTCGGTGATCGGCATGCCGGCGCCGATCGCCGCAGCCATCGCTTCCTCGACCAGGTAGACTTCGCTGGCCTTGGCGCGATAGGCGCTGTCCTTCACCGCCCGCTTCTCGACCTGGGTGATCTCGCTCGGCACGCCGATGACGATGCGCGGGCGCACCCAGACGTTGCGGTTGTGCGCCTTCTTGATGAAGTAGGTGAGCATCTTCTCGGTCACCTCGAAGTCGGCGATGACGCCGTCCTTCATCGGCTTGATGGCGACGATGTTGCCCGGCGTGCGGCCGAGCATCTCCTTGGCGTCCCTGCCGACGGCCTCGATCCGGCCGTTGACCTTGTTGATCGCCACGATCGACGGCTCGTTGACGACGATCCCCTTGCCGCGCGCGTAGACGCAGGTGTTGGCCGTGCCGAGGTCGATGGCGGAGATCGCTCGAGAAGAGTGAAAACAGTGACCGTAGGTTCAAATGGTGTCCTCGCTTCCAGTGCCCGCGATGTAGATGCCGTTCTTGCCGTGATCCTTGACGTGATACATCGCCTCGTCGGCGGCCTGGAGGAGGCCTTCGGCCGACGCGGCGACGTCGGGCAGCGTGGCGACGCCGACCGACACGGTGAGATGAATGTTGAGGCCGTCGCGCTGCAGAAACCCGTGCGCGTCGACCTTGTCGCGAATACGATCGCCGACCGCGGCGGCCCCTTCGCTGCCGGTGTCGGGCAGGATTATCGCGAACTCGTCGCCGCCGAATCTGGCGACGACGTCGGTCTCGCGCGCGCTCTGGCGGATCAGGCCGGCGGCCTCGACCAGGGCGCGGCTGCCAAACAGATGGCCGTGCGTATCGTTGATCGTCTTAAACCCATCGAGATCGATGAACAGCAGCGACAGCGGCCGGCCGTTGCGCGAGGCGCGCTTGGTTTCACGCCGCAGCACCTGCGACAGATAGCGTGAGTTGTACAACTGCGTCAGGTCGTCGGTGACCGAGAGCGCCTCGGCGCGCTGGACGCGGATGGCATTGTCGAGCGCGAAGCCGCACGGCTCCAACGCGCGGCGCACCGCCGAGAGCGTCGCCGGCGCCAACCCGGGCTCGCGCGCCGCGACCGTCTTGTCGAGCCCGATCACCGCGGCGACGACGCGGCCGCGACACTCGAGTGGAAACCCGAGCGCCGCCGCTTCGGCGCCGCCGCCGAAGCGGCGATCGGACGAGACGTCGGCGACGGCGCAGGGCTCGCCGTGCTTCAGCACCCACTGGCCGACGGCCGCGGCCGAGCCGTCGACGGCGCTCGAACTGCCGCGGGTACCGAGCATGCGCACACCCGTGTTGTCGACGGCGTACACGACCCATACGGGCAATGGCAGCCACTCAGCGGCGTGGGCGACGATGGCGTCGGCCACACGTTCCGGGTCAAGCGTCGCGTTGACGGCGCGGGTCACTTCAGCGAGAACATCGATGCGCGAAAGGCGGCTCCGCAACGCGCCCTGCAGCGGCCGCAGCCGGCTGGCAAGGTCCAGCCGAGCAGGAGGCGGCGAGCGGCGGCTGGTCGGCACACGGGTGCCGGATCGGCGGCGGAGGCGAGGCTGCGGAATGCCGGATCCCTCTAAGTCGTTCTATCCTCACGCAAATATAGCATGGGAGGACCTCGGAACGGACGGCGGGATCGAGCAGAATTCGCACCTTTCCCACCGGTGGGCCCCTGGGCGGCCTGCCTGGCGCTCGAAACGCGCTCCAATCTCCGTTGCGCGCGCGGCTCCGGAGGCTCGGCATTTTGTGGGCCGACTCGTGACGACACGATGAAGCGCAAGGGGTGCGGTAGCTGGAGCGGCGTCGCACCTGCGGTATGATGGAGGACTACACATGACCATGCTCGACCGGATGCGCCGGCACCGCGGCTGGCTCAAATGGAGCCTCGCCATCGTCGTCGTATCGTTTGTTCTCCTCTATATCCCCAGTTTCCTGAGCGACTCCACGTCCGGAGCGGCGGGCAACTCCGTCGTTGCGACCGTGGACGGGCGCGACATCACCGCCGCGCAGTTCCGCCGCGTCTACCAGCAGCAGATGATGCAGTACCGGCAGTCGTACGGCGCCAACGTCGACGAGCGCCTGCTCAAGCAGCTGGGCATCGATCAGCGCATCGTGCAGCAGATGATCCAGGAAGAGGCGTCGCTCGCCGAAGCGGGACGCCTCGGGATCACCGCCAGCGACGCGGAAGTGCGCGAGCGGATCCTGTCGTTACCGGCATTCGAGGAGAACGGCCAGTTCATCGGCGATCAGCGCTACCGGCAGCTGCTGGCGATGCAGAACCCGCCGATGCGCCCCTCGGACTTCGAGGACCAGGTCCGGCGCGGGATCGTGGCCGAGAAGCTGCAGGCGGCGGTGACCGGCTGGATCACGGTCGCCGACAAGGACGTCGAGACGGAATTTCGCAAGCGAAACGAAAAAGTGAAGCTCGCGGTCGTCACCTTCCCCGCCGACAAGTTCCGCGAGGGGTTGACCGCCAGCGACGACGAAGTCACGAAGTATTTCAACGACCACAAGGATCAGTACAAGATCGGCGAGAAGCGCAAGGTCCGCTACGTGACGATCGACCAGGAAGCGCTGCGCGCCAAGGTCACCGTCACCGGGCAGCAGATCGAGCGCTCCTACAACGACAACATCCAGCAGGTACCTCGACCCCCGAGCAGGTGCGTGCCAGCCACATCCTGATCAAGACCACGGGCAAGGCCGAGGACGACGAAGCGGCAAAGAAGAAGGCCGAGGAGTTGCTGGCCAAGGCCAAGGCGGGCGCCGATTTCGCCGACCTGGCGAAGAAGAACTCGCAGGATGAGGGGAGCGCCGCCAAGGGGGGCGATCTCGACTTCTTCCCGCGCGGGCAGATGGTGGCCGAGTTCGACAAGGTCGCGTTCACGTTGCCGCCCGGCCAGATCAGCGACCTCGTCAAGTCGCAGTTCGGGTACCACATCATCAAGGTCACCGACAAGCGGCCGGCGACGACGAAAACGCTGGCCGAGGTGCGCACGCAGATCGAGGATCAGCTCAAGTACGAGCAGGCGCAGAGCGCGGCGCAGAAGCTCGCCGACGAGGTCTCCGCCGAGATCAAGAAGCCGGCTGATTTCGAGAAGGTGGCGCGGGCGCGCGGCCTGCAGAGTGGTGAAACCGGCTTGTTCCTGCAGGACGAGCCGATCGCCGGCATCGGCATGGCGCCGGCTGTGGGACAGGCGGCCTTCTCGATGAAGGAAGGGGAAGTCAGCGAGCCGATTCGCACCCCGCAAGGCTTCGCGTTCATCACCGTGACGGGGCGGCAGGATGCCTACGTCCCGAAGATCGATGAAGTCAAAGCGAAGGTCCGCGACGACGTCCTGAAGCAGAAGGCGATCGAGAAGGCGCGCACGACGGCGGCGACGGTCGACGCTGCGCTGAAGTCGGGCGACTTCGACAAGGCGGCCAAGGCCGCCGGCCTCGAAGTCAAGACGACCGATCTGATCGCGCGCGGCGCGCCAATCGGTGATGTCGGGGTCAGCCCGAAGCTCGAGGAGGTCGCCTTCGCGCTACCCGCCGGCTCGGTCAGCGCTCCGATCGTGACCGAAAACGGCGCTGCAGTCGTCAAAGTCGTCGAGCGCAAGGATCCGACACCCGATGAGCTGACGAAGGACAAGGACAACGTCCGCAATGAGCTGCTGAACGACCGCAAGCAGAAGTTCTTCGGCGCCTACATGGCCAAGGCGCGGCAGCGGATGAACATCCGCACCAACCCGGCGACGATCGCGCAGGTAGTTGGATAAAGAATCGGGTGATCGGGGAATCGGATAATCGGGAAATCTAGGCGCGCGTCGAGATGGCGCGCGCTTTTTGTTTTCTGCTTTGCGCCGTTCCAGATTCGCGGTCGCGGTCCGGTGCGAGGCGGTGAAGATCGCCGTCAGCTCGCTCGCCTCCTGCAAGAGCGAGTGCTGCGTTACTGGATCGATGCCGGGGTAAGCCTCCGGGAGCAGCTCGATCCAGAGTTGAGTCTCATCGGCTTCCTCGACGACCGTTCCCATCTTCGAACAGAATTCTTTGTCGCTGCGAGCGCGCGAGCAGGCCCGATAATTCGCCGCGACAGAGGTGCCAGAGCGCAGAAGCTGTTTGGCCAGCTCCTGGACGTCCCATTCGCGCGGCAACGACTTGCAGAAACGAACGATCTCGACCGCGAACCGTTTCGTGCGATTCCGTAGCTGCCGCTGGGTAGTCACCTCGCGACGTGGAGCAGCAACGATGCCGCGACCGTTGCAACGACTTACGAGCTATTGAATCGGAATTCTCGAACGAGAACGAGAAGCAACAACCCTTGCCGTAACTTCCCTACCCAGAGATCGATTACCCGATTCCCCGATCATCTCGATTCCCTCGGTTCTGGCGGCAGCGTGATCGTCATCACGAGTGCGGCGGCCAGCAGGAGCGCCGCGGCCAGGATCAGCATGCCGCCGCTGTAGCCTCCCGTGGCATCGTGGAGCCAGCCCATCACTGAGGGCCCGACGAAGCCGCCGAGGTTCCCGACGGCGTTGATCAGCGCGATCCCCGCGGCCGCCGCTGACCCGCCGAGGACGATCGGGGGGATCGACCAGAACACGCTCATCACCGAGCGCTGCCCTACCTGCGAGAAGGCGAAGCTCAGGACTAGGAGCGGGAGGTTGTGCGTAAACATCGCGGCGACGATGAGGCCGGTCGCCGCAATCAGCGCACATGCCGCGACATGCTTCTTCCGCTCGCCGGTACGATCCGAGTGGCGGCCGATCAGGATCATTCCGGCGAGGGCACAGACGAACGGAATCGACGTGATCACCGTCAAGCGCCAGCCATGGCTCCCCGACAGATCGCGCAGGATCTTCGGCAGCCAGAGAAAGACGCCGTAGGTGACAAGGGTGTTGAGGAAGTAGACGGTCGCCAGCAGCCACACCTTGGGCGAGGCGAACGCGTCGTCGACCGAGGCATGCCCGTGCTGCTGGCGCGCCGCGCGCTCGGCGGCCATCGTCGCCGACAGCCAGTCGCGTGCCGGCGCGTCGAGCCAGTGCGCCTGTTCGGGGCGATCCGTCATGATCCGCAGGGCGAGCACACCGAGCACGACCGCCGGCGCCCCTTCGAGCAGGAACAACCACTGCCAACCGGCCAGCCCGGCGCGCTGATGCAGTGAGAGCACCGCCTCGGAGACCGGTGCGCCGACGATGATCGCGATCGGCGCCGCCATCATGAACAGAGCGCCGGTGCGCGCGCGTTCGGCGGCCGGAATCCAGTAGGTCAGGTAGAGCACCATTCCCGGGAAGAACCCCGCCTCGGCCACACCCAGGATGATGCGCGCCGCGTAGAACGTGGTCACGTCGGTCACGAACATCGTCGCCATCGAGACCAGACCCCAGACGATCATGATCCGCGCGATCCACAACCGCGCGCCGACGCGCTCGAGCAGCAGGTTGCTGGGGATCTCGAAGAGGCAGTAGCCGAGGAAGAACAGCCCGGCGCCGAGGCCGTAGGCGGTATCGCTCAGATGCAGATCGCGCTGAAGCGCCGACGCGGCGAAGCCGATGTTGACGCGGTCGATATAGGCGACGACATAGCACACGAAGGCGAACGAGATGAGACGCCGCGTGACGCGTGCGATGACGCGCTGCTGCTCGGCGACGGGCAGCTCCGGCGCGGGCGTGACCATTGCGCGCGCACGTTAGCACAGTGCAAGCGTGAGATTATAGGGGCGCATGCGCCTCGACCGC
Organism: uncultured Acidobacteriota bacterium; assembly: GCA_963836665.1. Taxonomy (GTDB): domain Bacteria; phylum Acidobacteriota; class Vicinamibacteria; order Vicinamibacterales; family 2-12-FULL-66-21; genus JAICSD01. The sequence goes on from CAWIKL010000001.1 coordinate 1,808,213, forward strand.
CGACGTACGCCGCAGGATGTGCTTCCCGGCATCCGGCGCCTCTTCGACCTGTCGGCGCCGAAGATCGACGCCATCGAGCGGACGTGGAGACCGGAAGACGGCGCGCCGGTGTTCACGGTGCAGGGGGTGTATCGCGCCCGCGGCTGGACGGAGTGGACGCAGGGTTTTCAGTTCGGGTCGGCCCTGCTACAGTTCGAGGCCACGGGCGACCGCGCCTTCCTGGAGCTGGGGCGGGCGCGGACGCTCGAGCGCATGGCGCCGCACCTCACCCACGTCGGCGTGCACGATCACGGGTTCAACAACGTCAGTACCTACGGCACGCTATGGCGGCTGGCGCGCGCGGGGCGCTTCGACGCGTCGCCCTGGGAAATCCATTTCTACGAACTGGCGTTGAAGGTCAGCGGCGCGGTGCAGGCCCGGCGCTGGACGAAACTGCCCGACGGCGGATTCATCCACTCTTTCAATGGCGCGCACTCGTTGTTCGTCGACACGATCCGCTCGCTGCGAGCGCTCGCGCTCGGCCACGCACTCGGCCAGCGGCTGATGGAGGAGCAGGACGCCAGCCTCAGCCTGCTCGAACGGCTCGTGCAGCACGCGCGCGCGACGGCGGCGTGGAACGTCTACTACGGAGTCGGCCGCGATCGCTACGACGTCCGCGGGCGCACGGCGCACGAGAGCCTGTTCAACGTCGCCAGCGGCACCTATCGCGGCCCCAGCACGCAGCAGGGCTACTCGCCGTTCTCGACATGGACGAGAGGGCTGGCCTGGGCGATGCTCGGCTTCGCCGAAGAGCTCGAGTTCCTGGCCGTGCGCGCGGATGCCGAACTCGAGGCGGTCGGCGGTCGGCCGGCCATCGAGGCCATGATGCTCGACGCCGCGCGGGCCACCTGCGATCACTACATCGAGGAGGTCACGGCCGCCGACGGCATTCCTTACTGGGACGCCGGGGCGCCCGGTCTCGCCGCCATGCCGGGCTGGCGCGATCGTCCGGCAGATCCGTTCAACGACCGTGAGCCCGTCGACAGTTCCGCCGCGGCAATCGCGGCGCAGGGCCTGCTGCGGCTGTCCCGCGTCCTCGCGGCTCGCGGCGAGGACGGTGCCCGCTACGAGCAGGCCGGGCTGCAGGTGTTGGCCTCGCTCTGCGACGAGGGTGGCCCGTACCTAAGCGGCGATCCGGCGCATCAGGGGCTGCTGCTCCACTCCGTTTACCACTGGCCCAACCGCTGGGACTACGTGCCTGAGGGGGCGGCGATTCCGCGCGGGGAATCGAGCCAGTGGGGCGACTATCACGCGCGCGAGGCGGCACTGCTGGTGCAACGGATGGCCGAGGGCGGATACGTCACCTTTTATGAGTAATGCATTGATCACCGGCGGCACGCGCGGCATCGGGCTTGGCATCGGCCGGGCGCTCGCGCGCGAAGGGTGGAACCTCGTGCTTTGCGGCACCCGCGCCGAAGCCGACGTGGTCGAGACGATCGAGGATCTGCGCCGCCTTGGCACCCGGGTCACCTACGACGCCGTCGATATCGCGGACCGCGAGCAGCGGAGGCGATTCGCGCAGGCCCTCGCCAGCCGCTACGGCGCCGTGCACGCGATCGTGAACAACGCGGGGCGCGCGCCGCGACAGCGTACCGACATCCTCGACGCGGAGGAGGAGAGCTTCGAGGAGCTGATTCTCACCAACCTGCAGGGCCCTTACTTCCTGACCCAGGCGCTAGCGCGCGAGCAAGTACGGCGACGGCAGACGGACCCCTCCTTCAGGGCCGCGATCGTCTTCGTCACGTCGGTCTCGGCGGACCTGGCGTCCACCAATCGCGGCGACTACTGCATCAGCAAGGCGGGCCTGTCGATGGCGGCGCGACTCTTCGCAGCGCGGCTGGCGCCTGAGGGAATCCCTGTCTACGAAGTGCGGCCGGGGATCATCGCCACCGACATGACGGCGGGGGTGCGGGAGGCTTACGATAAGAGAATAGCGGACGGCCTCGTCCCGGAAGGGCGATGGGGCACGCCGGAAGACGTCGGTCGCGTAGTGGCAGCGCTGCTGCGCGGGGACGTGCCGTACTCGACCGGCAGCGTGATCACCGTCGACGGGGGGCTATCACTGCCGCGCCTGTAAGCTGGAGGGACCATGATCCTCCCCTTGATTCTGTCGATCGTCGCCGCGGCTGCGCCACTCCAGGGCAGCGACAAGCTCACCAGCGTTCGTGCTTACGTCTTCACCGACACTGCGTCCACGGGCACGCCGTCGGCCGACGAACAAGGACGGCTCGACGCTGTTCGCGAGCTCAAGGCCGAGCTGAGCAAGAAGAAAGGCATCAGCCTCGTCGACCGCAAGGAGGACGCCACGTTGCTCATCGAAGTGACGGGAGTAGAACAACACGATGAGTCGGATGGCCCGTTTGGAGGCAAGAAGCTGACGTCGCTCGGTGACAGCATCATCCGCTTCCACATTTCGTCGGGCGAAGAGCAATCGGACCTGAAAGGCATGGGCGCCGGCAGCTCCGGACACGCCGTCAAGGACGCCGCCGATCGGATCCTCAAGTGGATTGCGCGTCGCGAACCGGTGAGAAAATAGGTCTACAGGCGCGGCTGAGTTACGTCGCTGACACGCGCGCCTTGAGTCACTTCAGCTGCTCGACTCGATAGAGCGCCGTTCTGGTGCGCAGGTAGAACGCGCGCCCATCGACCGCCGGCGAGGCCATGAACCCGTCGTCGAGCGTACTCTCCGCGAGCACTTTGAACTCGCGGCCAGCCTCAATAACTGTCGTCCGTCCGTCTTCGCTGAAGAAATAGATCCGGCCCTCGGCCGCGATCGGCGAAGCCGAATAGGTGTCGCGCACCCGTGCATGCCAGACCTCGGTGCCACTCTTCGGGTCGAGGCACGTGGCGATGCCGGCGTCGTTGACCATGAAGAGCAGATCGCCGGCGAGCAGCAGCGAGGGCTTCTGCGGTGCGCCGCGCGAACTGTGCCACACGAGGTGAGTGGCGCTGACATCGCCGGCGCCGTCGGGGCGGACGGCCATCACCGAGCCCGTATTCCAGCCGGTCGTGTAGAACACCAGCCCGTCACCGGCGACGGGGCGGTTGCTTGCCGAGAAACTGGAGCGATCGACGATGCGCCACAGTTCCTTTCCGGTCAGCGGGTCGTAGCCGTACGTCGCCATCGAACCCGGGCTGACCAGCACGGGCCGTCCTCCGACGGTGACGATGAGCGGCGTCGAAAACGCCTTACGGAAGTCACCGCGCGACTTGATCTGGGCGTTCGCCTCGAGATCCTGGTAGTCCACCGACCGATCCGTTTTCCAGACTGTCTTGCCCGTGCGCTTGTCGAGGGCGACGACGTACTGCAGATCGCTGCCGTCGAAGTGCATGATCAGAAGATCGCCGAACAGTATCGGCGACGAGCCGGGCCCGCGGAAGTGATTGCACTCGAGGTCGCGGCGGGTCCACAGCAGCTTGCCCGACGCCGCGTCGAGCGCGGCGGTCCCGGGAGAGCCGAACGTGACGTAGACGCGGCCGGGTTCGGCGACGGGCGTTGGGGATGCATAGCTATTGAACGGGTCCGCGTTTTGCGGATGAGGCACGTCGAACAGTTTGAGGTCGAGGAGGACACGGCCCGTGGCCTGGTCGAGCGCAATCGCGTACAGCTCCCTGCCGTCCGGAGTGGCTGTGGTCATCCAGACGCGGCCGCCCAGCACGATCGGTGACGACCAGCCCTTGCCGTGAATCGGCGTCTTCCAGCGGACGTTCTCGCTCTCGCTCCACCGGATCGGCAGCCCAGCCACGTGCGACACACCGTCGCCATCCGGACCGCGGAACTGCGGCCACTGCGCCAGCAACACCAGCAGCAACGCCTGAGCCCCTACTCGCATCAACATGCTCATTGACACGCGCTGAAGCGGCTCACTTCACAGGCTGCGGTTCGACCTCGTAGTTGATGAGCACGACGAGGTCCTCGCTGCCGATCTGCTTCAGGCTGTGCGAGCTGCCGGTGCGCGTCAGGACGGCGGTGCCGGGCGTGACGTCAACGGTCTGGCCGTCCAGCGTCATTTGTCCCTTGCCGCTGAGGACGTAGTAGATCTCGTCTTCTTTCTGCTCGTGCAGGCCGACGCCGGATCCGGGGTGGAAGGCGCGCTTGCGGAACACGAGTTTCAGGTTCGGCACTTTGGCGAAAAACGAGTAGCCGATCGTCATGCCGCCGCCATTGTGCGTGCCGGGTTCGTCTTTGGCGATCTCGGCATCGTGTTCGATGATGTAGCCGCCGGGCACGCTCGCCGCCACAACGAATGCATGGAATCCGGCGCCGCCGACGAACAAGATCAGAGCCCAAGCCATCTTCGTGATGATCTTCATGGCGTCTCGAATCCTCCAGACTGTGCGGAACGACAGATCGCTTCGATGAGCGCGACGCTGTGGCGTCCCTGGCGGGCGTCGCACATAGGTGGCCTGCCCGTCTTGACCGCATCGATGAAATCCTCGAACACACGGCGATGCGCGGTGGCGTCAGCAACCGTCGCCGGGCGCGCCGGGTCCTCGTGCACGGCCCGCCCGGCGCTGCCCGCGATCTCGATGCGGCGGGGGAAGCCGGGGTAGGCCGCGGTCGTGCCTTCGAAGGTGCCAAACGCGCCGTTCTCGAACTCGACCAGCGCCGCGGCCGTGTCCTCCACGTCTATCGCATGTAGCCGCGTCGCGACCCGTCCGCTGACCCGGCGCACCGGCCCGAATAGATGCAGCATCAAATCGAGCGTGTGGATACCCTGGTTGATGAGGACGCCGCCGCCATCGAGCGTCTTGCTGCCACGCCATTTCGATGCGGCGTAGTACCTCGGGCGGGCGGTACCAATGCATCTGGCCGGAGATGAAGAGCGGGGTACCGAGCTCGCCGCCATCGACGCGCTGCTTGAGCGCGACGATCTCGGGCATGAGCCTCTCCTGAAAGAAAACGCCGACGACGCGTCCGGCGCGATCCGCCTCGGCGATGAGCGCGTCGATCTTCGCGGTGGTGACGTCAACCGGCTTCTCGACGAGGGCGTGCCGGCCGCGGCGCACCGCCGCGATTGCCTGCTCGGCGTGCAGCCCCGAAGGGCTGCCGATCGCGACCATGTCCAGCGGATGCGTGAGGAAGCGCTCGAAATCACCATAGGCTGTCGCACCGGCCTCGAGCGCCAACGCCGCGGTCTTGTCGTGATTGCTGCCGTAGACGGCAACCACCTCGGCGCCCTGAATCTCCTGCACCGCGCGCAGGTGCGTCCGGGAGATTCCCCCAGCGCCGATGATTCCTATTCGCACAGGCGACAGAGACTTACTTTAGTGTCTTTATTTCGATCTTGCGGTACCACACCTGGTCGCCGTGATCCTGGACCAGGATGTGGCCGTCCTGCGGGTGGCCGAATCGCTTGATGTCCTTGAACTTGCTCTTGGCGACCGCGGCCATCAGCTCGGGCGAGTCGAGATCGGTACTCGAGCACGGTCTTACCGTTGAGGATGTGCGTCACGCGCTTGCCCTTGACGATCACCTCGCTGGTGTTCCATTCTCCGGCCGGCTTCATCGGACGATCGTGCGCGGGGAAGACATCGTAGAGCGCCGCCGTCTGACGGTGAGGACCAATTTTCGCGTCCGGGTGGCGCTCGTCGTCGATGAGCTGATACTCGTGACCGATCGCCGAGGGCTCGTCCTCGAGAATGAAGTACTTGACGCCGCTGTTGCCGCCCTGCGAGATCTTCCACTCCCACCGCAGGTCGAACTGCTCGTAGGTCGCGTCAGTGATCAGATCCTGCTGGCCATGGGTATCGCCGGCGCCGGTCTGCGGAATCGTGAGCAGGCCATTCTCGACCTTCCAACGCGTGCTGGCAGCGTCCGGTTTCTTGTACCCGCGCCAGCCCTTCAAATCCTTGCCATCGAAGAGTTGGACCCATCCATTGCCGGCCGCCGACGAGGCCGCCGCCGGAGCGGTCTGCTGCGCCGCGAGCGGCGCGGCGGTCGCGGCGACGGCGAACATGACGGTAGCGAACTTGAATTTGGTAGTCATGTGGGACAGACTTTACCGCTAAAGTAGGACCCCCACAAGGAGCATCAGATGCGCTCGGTCCTCCCTGCCGTGCTTGTCGGCGCTGCGCTGGCGCTACCGATCGCCGCGCGGGGCGTCACCTCGTCCGTCGAGGTCAAAGTGAACGAGCCGGCCCGCCGCGTCGACGTCACGATCGACGGCAAGCCTTTCACTTCGTACATCTGGCCCGACACGGTCAAGAAGCCGGTCCTCTATCCGATCCGCGACGCACACGGCACGCTGGTGACGCGGGGCTGGCCGCTGGATCCGCGCCCCGGGGAACGCGTCGATCATCCGCACCACGTCGGCCTGTGGCTCAACTACGAGAACGTCAACGGCATCGATTTCTGGAATAACTCCGACGCGATCAAGCCTGAAAACGCGCCCAAGATGGGCACCATCCTCCATCGCCGCATCGCCTCGGCGACAGGCGGACAGCGCGGTGAGCTCGTCACGGAGTCGGACTGGGTGCTGCACGACGGCAGCACGCTGCTGCACGAACGCACCACGTTCGTCTTCAGCGGCGACGCAACCTCGCGCACCATCGATCGCACGACGACGCTGACGGCGCTCGACCAGCGCGTCAGGTTCGACGACGCCAAGGACGGGATGCTCGGCCTGCGGGTGGCGCGGCAGCTCGAGCTGCCGTCGACCAAGCCGGAAGTCTTTACCGACATCTCCGGCCGCAAGACCGACGTGCCGACGATGGACAACACCGGCATCACCGGCAACTACGTGACAAGTGAAGGCAAACAGGGCAACGACGCCTGGGGCACGCGCGGCCGGTGGTGCATGCTCACAGGCAGGATCGGTTCCGATACGATCACGATCGCGATGCTCGATCACCCGTCGAATCCCGGCTACCCCACCTACTGGCACGCGCGCGACTACGGATTGTTCGCGGCCAACCCGCTCGGCCAGAACGTCTTCAGCAACGGCAAGGAGACGCTCGGCTTCGCGCTCGACGCCAAACAGTCGGTGACGTTCCGCTACCGTATCCTGATCGTCGACGGCGGCCTCACGAGTGAGCGCGCCGAGCGCGAACAGAAGGCATTCGCGCAGCCTGCTGCCGCTACTGTCGAGCGCCGATGATCGACCACGCTGCCGAACACGACGCCAAGCTGGCCCGCCTCGTCCGCCTCGCCCACAGGGCGGGTGCGGACGGGATCCTGCTGGCGGCTCATCACAACATCGCCTGGCTCACGAGCGGCCGTCATAACCGCATCGACGGCACACGCGAGACCGGCTCGGCGCGGCTGCTCGTCACCGCCGAGGGACGCCGCCATGTGCTCGCCAACGCGATCGAGATGCCGCGCATGCTCGACGAAGTGCTGGCCGGGCTCGACTACGCGCCGATCGAGTATCCGTGGGTCGAGGACCAGGATCCGGGCCATGTCGTGCGGCTGGCGCAGGGCGTGCTGGCGCCGGGCGCCGTCATCCTGGCCGACTGGCCGCTGCCCGGCACGCAGGGAATCGAGCCGGCGCTGGGGCGGGCGCGGGCCTGCCTCACTGACGGCGAAATCGGGCGCTATCGCGCGCTGGGACGCGACGCCGGCCGCGCCCTGGGCAACATCTGTCGCGGGCTGACGCCGGGCGACCTCGAGATCGACATCGCGCGCGCCATGGCCGATGCCTCCGCCGACTTCCGCGGCCGCGCCGTCGTAGCGCTGGTCGGCGCCGACGAGCGCCTGCGCCGCTACCGCCATCCGGTGCCGACGGCCACGCCGTGGAAGCACGCGGTGATGCTCGCCCTCTGCGCCGAGCGCGATGGGCTGATCGTGTCGCTCTCCCGCGTCGTCGCCGCTGGAGCGCCGGCGGATCTCGATGCCCGCACCCGGACCGCGGCGACCGTATTCGGGCGGGTGCTCGCAGCGACCCGTCCCGGCGCCAGCGGGGCCGAGCTCTACGGCATTCTCGCCCGCGGCTACGAAGACGCGGGATGCGCCGACGAAATCCTGAAACATCACCAGGGGGGCGCAATCGGTTATCGCGCCCGCGAATGGGTCGCGCACCCGCGCTCGGAGGAGACGGTCGAGGAGCGGCAGGCCTTCGCCTGGAACCCGACCGTGACTGGCACGAAAGTCGAAGACACCGCTCTTGTCATCGGCGATCGCCTCGAGATCATCACGTCGACGCCCGACTGGCCAGCGATCGACCTGGAAGGCAACGTCAGCGCGAGCGGTGTATGGAGACTGTAGACAGCTCGCGCCTCCAGGCGCGGGATCTCGGCGCGGTGTTCTCGGTTCCCCCGCTGCCGCGCAAGGCGGACGCCAGGCGGACGCTCGATTTCGACGCCGCCGAGCAGGTCGCGCGGCACATCGAGGCCGGCGGCATCACGCGTTTCCTCTACGGCGGCAACGCGTTTCTCTATCACTCCACGCTCGGCGAGTTCGAGATGCTCTGCGGCTGGCTGGCGTCGTTCGCGGCTCCGCGCTGGCCGATCGCGAGCATCGGCCCATCGTTCGGCCACGCCATGGACCAGGCGCGGATCCTGCGCCGGCACCGCTTCCCGACCGCGATGATGTTGCCGTGCGGAGATCCGCGGGACGCGCGCGGGCTCGAGGCCGGTTATCGCGAGATCGCCGACGCCGCAGGGATGCCGCTCATCGTCTATCTCAAGTCCGCGGATGCCCTTGGCAGCGAGCGGGACGCCGGACTCGACGCCGTGGGCCGGCTCGTCGCCGACGGCATCGCCATCGCGATCAAATACGCAATCGTCCTTGACGATCCGGGGCACGACCCGTATCTCGACGGCCTGCTGCGTCGCGTCGACAAGGCGTGCGTCGTCAGCGGCATGGGCGAGCGCCCCGCGGTCGTCCATTTGCGGGACTTCGGGCTTGCCGGGATGACCACCGGCTCCGGCTGCATCGCGCCGGCGCGTTGCCAGGAGTTTTTCGACGCGGCACGCGCCGGTGACTGGCCGCGCGCCGAGGCACTGCGCCGCCTGTTCATGCCGCTGGAGGACTTGCGCGACGGGTGGGGCCCGGCGCGCGTCCTGCACTCGGCGACGGCTGCCGCAGGCATCGCGGCGACCGGCCCGATTCCGCCATATATCTCATCGCTCGATGACGAGCAGGTCACGCAGCTCACGGCGGTGGCGCGGGCGCTGAAGGACGCATGATCCACAGAAAGTCTCCGACCGATCTCCGCAGTCATCGTTGGTTTGGCCGCGAAGACTTCCGTTCCTTCGGTCATCGCTCGCGCGCCAAGCAGGCTGGCTTCAGCGCTGAAGACATCGCCGGCAAGCCGGTGATCGCGATCCTGAATACGTGGAGCGACGCCAATCCCTGCCACGCGCACTTCAGGCTGCGCGCCGAAGACGTCAAGCGGGGCATCTGGCAGGCCGGCGGCTTCCCGATGGAAATCCCCGTCCTGACACTCGGCGAGACGTTCATGAAGCCGAGCACGATGCTCTATCGCAACCTGCTCGCGATGGACGCCGAGGAAGCGCTGCGCGCCTACCCTGCCGACGGTGTCATCCTGCTCGGCGGCTGCGACAAGACCGTGCCGGCGCTCCTCATGGGGGCCACGAGCGCGAATCTGCCGGCGATCTTCGTCCCGGCCGGGCCGATGCTCCGCGGCAACTGGCGGGGCCAGGTTCTCGGCTCCGGCAGCGACGCCTGGAAGTACTGGGACGAGAAGCGCGTGGGGGCCATCGACGAATGCGCGTGGCGTGAGATCGAGGACGGCATCGCCCGTTCGTTCGGGACTTGCATGACGATGGGCACTGCGTCGACGATGGCGGCGACGGTGGATGCGCTCGGCCTGACGCTGCCTGGCGCCTCGTCGATTCCCGCCGCCGATTCAGCGCATCCGCGCATGGCATCAGCTGCGGGGCGCCGTATCGTCGAGATGGTCTGGGAGGATCTCAAGCCGCGCGACATCATGACCACCGCGGCGTTCGAGAACGCGGTGACGGCGGCGATGGCGCTCGGCGGCTCGACCAACGCGATCATTCATCTCATCGCCATGGCCGGCCGCGCCGGCGCGGCGCTGGATCTCGATCGCTTCGACGCGCTGTCGAGGCGCACACCGTTCATCGCCGACATCCGTCCCTCTGGGCGGTTCCTCATGGAGGACTTCTTCTACGCCGGCGGGCTGCGGGCGGCGCTCAGCCGGTTACGCGATCTGCTCAATCTCGACTGCATGACCGTCACCGGCCGAACACTGCGCGACGAGATCGACGGCGCCGTGGTCTGCAACGACGACGTGATCCGCACGCGGCAGAACGCCATCGGGCCTGAAGGGGGCGTCGCGGTGCTGCGCGGCAACCTTGCGCCCAACGGCGCCGTCATCAAGCACACCGCCACGGACAAGCGCCTGCTCCGCCACGCCGGTCCCGCGGTCGTGTTCACCGATTACAACGATCTCGAGCGCCGGCTCGAGGATCCAGACCTGCCGGTAACGGCCGACTCGGTCCTCGTGCTGCAGAATGCCGGGCCGCTCGGCGGCCCGGGCATGCCGGAGTGGGGCATGCTGCCAATCCCGAAGAAGCTGCTGGCGCAAGGGGTGAGAGACATGGTGCGCATCTCCGACGCGCGCATGAGCGGGACGAGCTACGGTGCGTGCGTGCTCCACATCGCACCGGAGTCGTTTGTCGGCGGCCCGCTCGCCTTCGTCCGCGACGGCGACATCATCGAGCTCGACGTCCCGGCCCGCCGCTTGTCGCTGCGGGTCAGTGACGAGGATCTGGCGGCGCGGCGCGCGGCGTGGAAGCCGCGCGAGGTCGCCTATCCGCGCGGCTACGGCCACCTCTACGCCCGTCACGTCACGCAGGCCGACCAGGGTTGCGACTTCGATTTCCTGGAAGGAACCGCACCGATCGGCGATCCGGAGATCCACTGATTCCGAACGGGCTCGCATTGTGGCTCTCCCCAGATCAACGTACGTGAAAAAGACGGCGTCGACCTAAAACGCGACAAATGAGGTATGAATTGGGTCAATGACCCCGGCACGCTGGGCACTGCTGAAGGCCGTCGTCCAGCAGGCGCTGGCCCTACCCCCTGTGAAGCGCGCTGAATGGCTCGTCGCGGCCTGCGCTGGGGATGAGGGTCTGCGGCTCGAAGCGCAGTCGCTGCTGGAGGCGGACGCTTCGGCGGGAGCGTTCATCGAAACGCCAGCGCTGGCCCGTGAGGACATGTCCGGAGCGCTCGCCGTTCTGGAGGAGAGTCCGACGTGGACGGGGCGCCGAGTCGGTCCCTATGTGCTCGTCCGAGAGATCGGACACGGCGGCATGGGCGTGGTCTACCTCGCGATCCGTTCGGACGACGCGTATCGCCAGCAGGTCGCGATCAAGGTCATCCGGTCGGCTTTCGCGCCGGAATTCATGGAGCGCCGCTTCCGCTCCGAGCGCCAGATTCTCGCCGAACTGGACCACCCGAACATCGCCCGCCTCCTCGACGGCGGTTCGACTCCCGAGGGTGCGCCATATTTCGTCATGGAATACGTGGACGGCGTGCCGATCGATCAGCACTGCGACGGGCAGGGTCTGTCGATCGCGGCGCGGCTCGAGCTGTTCCGCCAGGTGTGCAACGCCGTGCAGTACGCGCATCAGCACCTCGTGGTGCACCGCGATCTGAAGCCCGGCAACATCCTGGTGACGGCGAGCGCGGTACCGAAGCTGCTCGACTTCGGCATCGCCAAGATGATCGACGCGGATCGGATCGAGGAACGAGCGCTGACCACCGTGCCCTCGATGACGCTCGAGAGCGCAAGTCCGGAACAGGTGCGCGGCGAGACGGTGACGACTGCCGCCGACGTCTACTCGCTGGGCGTCCTCTTGCATCGGCTCCTCACGGGGCGTCGTCCCTACGAAGCGGCGACGACCGCCACGCACGATCTCGCGCGCGAGATCTGCGAAAAGGATCCTCGCCGGCCGAGTGAGGTCGCTGAACTCCGCGTCGCCCGTCAGCTCCGCGGCGATCTCGACACGATCGTGCTGAAAGCGATGCAAAAAGATCCGGCGCGGCGGTACGCGTCGGTCGAACAGTTCGGACAGGATGTCGCCGCCCACCTGGCCGGCCTGCCGGTTCGCGCCCGGCCGGACACGATTCGCTATCGCACGACGAAGTTCGTGTCACGCCACAAGGCCGGTTTCGCCGCCGGCGTGCTGGTCATGGTCTCGCTGGCGGGCGGCCTAGTCGCCACGACCTGGGAAGCGCACATCGCGCGGCGGGAGCGGGCGCGCGCCGAACGCCGCTTCAACGACGTGCGCAGGCTGGCAAACTCCTTTCTGTTCGAGTTCCACGACGCGATCGAGCCGCTGCCGGGATCGACCAAGGCCCGTGCGCTCGTCGTGCGGCGGGCCCTCGAGTATCTCGACGGCCTGGCCCGCGAATCGGCCGACGACCCGTCGCTCGAGCGCGAACTCGGCTCCGCCTACGAGCGAGTCGGCGACGTTCAGGGTTTACCCAACTTTGCCAACCTCGGCGACGTGAACGGTGCCCTGAAGAGCCATCGAGCGGCGTTGGCGATCCGCCAGGTGCTGGCGGCGCGGCAGCCCGCCGACACGGCCTTGCAGAAGGAACTGGCCACCACCTTCAGTCATCTGTCCGCCGTTCTGATGCAGACGGCATCGCTCGCCGACGCGCTCGACAGCGCGCAGAAGTCGCTGGCCATTCGCCGGCATCTCCTCGACCTGAATCCAGACGGCACCGCCGAGCGCAACTCGTTGGCCATCGGGTACCACGATATCGGGGCACTCCAAGGGGCGATGCGCAACTGGCCGGCCGCCCTGGACATGGTGCGCCGCGAAGCCGATACCTTCGCGGCGCTGCTGGCGGCCGAGCCGTCGAACCGGCGCGCCCAGAGGAACGCCGCGATCGCTTTCAAGCAACTGGGAGCGCACCTCGAGCGCAATGACGACCGCGACGGAGCGCTGGCCAACTATCGCCGCGCGGTGGCCCTCGACGAGGCCCGCTTGCGCGCGAGTCCGAACGACCGCGAGGCACACCTCGATCTGTCATTCGGCTACGCCTCGCTGGCCTACACGCTGTCGGTCATGGACGACATCGAAGGGTCGCTCGACAACTATCACCGCGCCCTCTCGCTGCGCGAACAGGTTGCCGCCTTGGATCCTCACGACGTCAATGCCGCCGATGCGGTGGCACGGGCGCATCTCAGCATCGGACAGGTGTACCGTAAGGCCCGCCGATGGCCGGAAGCGGTCGGCAGTTTTCAGAAGGCTCAGGATATCTGCGTCAGGCGCTACGCGGGCGATCCCGGGAATCGCATCGCCGGCGAACGGCTCGTGGACGTCTACGGGGCTCTGGCCTTGACGAGCGCGGACCGCGCCGAAACAGCGCGAGAGCGCCGCTCCGCGACGGCATCCTGGCATAGCGCACGGGAGTGGGCGGAAAAGGCGCTCGGTGTCTTCCCCGGCGATGACGCGACCTATGCGCTGTCTCCTACCGCCATCGCCGCGCGGGTCGAATTGCGCACACTTATCGCAAAGGCGGAACGCAGCCTTTCGGCACCCCTGACTGGCCGGCAGTGACGCCGCCCCCCGAGCCCGAGACGCCGCAGCCCGAAGAGGTGACCCGCCTGCTGATCGAATGGCAGAACGGCGACCAGCAGTCGCTGGCGCGGCTGATGCCGCTGGTCTACACGGAGCTCAAGGCGATCGCCGGCCGCTATATGTCGCGCGAAACGGATGGCCACACCCTGCAGAGCACGGCGCTCGTGCACGAGGCCTATATGCGGCTGGTCGGCCAGCGCAGCGTGCGCTGGCAGAACCGCGCGCATTTCTTCGGCATCGCGGGCCAGATGATGCGGCGGATCCTCGTCGACCACGCCCGCCATCAGCAACGCGCCAAGCGTGGCGGGCCGCTGCCGGCATTGTCGCTCGACGACGCCATGGCCGTGACCGAACCGGAGGCGAGCGTCGACCTCATTGCCCTCGATGACGCGTTGTCGGCGCTCGCGGCGATGGACCCGCACGGCGCGCGCATCGTGGAGCTCAGGTTCTTTGGCGGCCTGACGATCGAGGAGACCGCTGAAGTCCTGGGCATCTCGAGCGCGAGCGTCAAGCGCGAGTGGGCGACGGCGCGCGCCTGGCTGTATCGATCGATGCAGCCGGAGCGCGGGACGGAGCGTCCTTGACGCTCGGACTTTAGCGCTAAAGTAAAGAGGATCGCTTTGACGCGGAAGGGCGACTCATGAAATATTCAAGGGGCCGGTAATGTTCGATCTCCAGGGAAAGATGGCCGTGGTGACCGGGGCGGGCTCGGGCATCGGGGCGGCCGTCGCGCGGGTGTTCGCCGCCCGCGGCGCGCACGTGGCGGTCGTCGATCGGGACGACACCGCCGCCCGCCACATCGCCGACGAGATCGCCACGGCGCGCGGCGCCGCGTCGCCTCACTGCTGCGACGTCTCGCAGCCGGCCGACGTCGAGGCCCTGGCCGCGTCACTGAGCGCCGCCCATCCGCGCATCGACATCCTCGTCAACAATGCCGGCATCGCTCACGTCGGCACCGTCGAGACGACAACGCCCGACGACATGGACCGGCTGTACCGGGTCAACGTCCTCGGCGTCTACTTGTGCGCGCGCGCGATCGTGCCGATCATGCTCCGCCAGGGGGGCGGCGTCATCCTCAACATGTGCTCCGTGGCCGCGCTGGTCGGCATCGTCGATCGCTTCGCCTACTCGATGACCAAGGGGGCGGTGCTGACGATGACCCGGTCGATCGCCGCCGACTACGTCAAGCGCGCCATCCGCTGCAACTGCATCTGTCCGGGACGGGTGCACACCCCGTTTGTCGACGGTTACCTGGCGAAGAACTACCCGGGCCGCGAGCAGGAAATGATGCAGGTCCTCTCGGCGTATCAACCGATCGGGCGCATGGGGCGCCCCGACGAAATCGCGCAACTTGCGCTCTATCTCTGCTCGGACGAAGCGTCGTTCATTACCGGCGCCGCATATCCGATCGACGGAGGGGTGACCGCCGTATGAAACTCGCTCGTTATGGGCCAGCCGGCGCCGAAAAGCCGGCAGTGTTACTCGACGCCACGACCGCCATCGACGTCTCGGGCTTCGTGAAGGACTTCGACGAGGCCTTCTTCGGCGGCGACGGGCTGCGTGGCCTCGCCGACTGGGTGAAGAGTAACGCGGGCTCGGCGCCGCGCATCGCCGCCGGCAGCCGCATCGGCGCCTCGCTCGCTCGTCCGAGCAAGATCGTGTGCATCGGCCTCAACTACAAGGACCACGCCGCCGAGAGCAAGATGGACCTGCCGAAGGAGCCGGTCATGTTCTTCAAGGCGACGTCGGCGATGGTCGGGCCCGACGACGACCTGATCATTCCGAAAGGGGCGACCAAGGCCGACTGGGAAGTCGAACTCGCCGTCGTCATCGGCAAGAAGGCCTCGTACGTCGACGAGGCGAATGCGCTCAATCACGTGGGCGGCTACGTGCTACACAACGATTACTCTGAACGCGCCTTTCAGCTCGAGCGCGGCGGCCAGTGGGTGAAAGGCAAGAGTTGCGACACGTTCGCGCCGATTGGGCCGTTTCTGGCCACCCCGGATGAAATCACGGACCCGCAGAACCTGCCGATGTGGCTCACGGTCAACGGCGTGTCGCGGCAGAACGGCACAACGGCGAACATGGTGTTCGGCGTCCGCGCTCTGGTCAGCTACTGCAGCCAGTTCATGACGCTGCTGCCCGGAGACATCATCAGCACCGGCACACCAGCCGGCGTCGGCCTGGGCCAGAAGCCGGATCCCATTTATCTCAAGCCGGGCGACGTCGTCGAACTTGGCATCGACGGCCTCGGCCGGCAGCGGCAGTCGGTCCAGGCGTTTCCGGGATAGCGCCGGGAGATCCATGATTCGCCAGGTGCTCGCAATCGATCTCAAGGGGGACGCCGTGGTCGAAACCTACCGCGCGCACCACCGGCATGTCTGGCCAGAGGTACTCGAAAGCCTGCGCGCGTCTGGCGTGATCGACATGCAGATCTACCTGCTCGGACGGCGCCTGGTGATGGTCGCCGACCTTCAGGACGGCGGCGATCTACGGCGCGCGTTCGAAACGCGGATCGCCTCGCATCCGCGCGTCGCCGAATGGGAACGGCTGATGGTGTCGCTGCAGGAGCCGGCACCCGGCGCCGGTCCCGGCGAGTGGTGGACCGCGATGGAGTCGGTGTTCGAGTACCGCGAGTCGGCCGCCGGGGGCTGAGCCGCCATGCGCGCGCTCCAGCAGGCATGGCCGCGCCCAGCGCATCCACGTCCTATCGTGATCATCGGCGCGGGCGCGATCGTGCGTAGCGCGCATCTGCCCGCCTATGGGCGGCTCGGCTTCGCCGTCGCCGGCTTCTTTGACGTCGACGCGGCACAGGCGCGGGCGACGGCGCCGGCGGTGCCGGGCGCGCACGTCTGGACGACGCTCGAAGCGGCGGCGGCGGTGCCCGAGGCCGTATTCGACGTTGCCGTGCCGGGCGATCAAGTCGTCGGCATCCTCGAGCGCCTGCCGCAGGGCGCCGCGGTGCTGATCCAGAAACCGATGGGCGCCGACCTCGGCGAAGCGGATCGCATTCTCGCCTGCTGCCGCCGTCGCCGCCTCGTCGCGGCGGTCAACTTCCAGCTGCGCTTCGCGCCAGGGATGCTCGCGCTGCACGACCTGGTCGTGAATGGCGACCTCGGAGAGATCGTCGACATCGACGTGCGGGTCGTCATCGAGCAACCGTGGCAGAACTGGACGTTCATGGTCGGCGCGCCGCGTGTCGAGATCGTCTATCACTCGATCCATTACCTCGACGCGATCCGCTGGCTGGCGGGCGAGCCCGCCGGCGTCTACTGCAAGGCGGTCGCCCATCCAGCGACGCCGCAGTTGCGCGACACGCGCAGCTCGATCATCCTCGACTACGGCGACGCGCTGCGCTGCTCGCTGGTGCTCAACCACACGCACCGGGCCGATCCGACGCACAAGAGCTCGCAGATCATGGTCGAGGGTACCAACGCGATCGCACGTGTCACCTGGGGAGTGAATCTCGATTACCCGGCGGGGCCGCCCGATTCGATGCAGATCACCGTCGACCGCCGCTGGCACGATGTGCCGCTGCGCGGATCATGGTTCACGGAAGCATTCGAAGGGCCGATGTCGAACCTGCAGCGGTTCATCGCCGGCGAGGACCCCGCGCTGGTCTCACCGGTCGACGACGCAATCAGGACCATGGCCGTCGTCGAGGCCTGCTATGCGTCCAGCGCGCTCGGCGGCACGCGGATCGGCAGCGGACATCCGGGATGATCGACGGCCACCAGCATTTCTGGCGCTATGACGCGGCGGCGTACGGCTGGATCGACGAGTCGATGGCCGCGCTACGGCGTGACTTCCTGCCGCCCGACGCGATGGCGGTGATGCAAGCGGCCGGCGCCGACGGCACCCTCGCCGTCCAGGCGCGCCAGGACGAGGACGAAACGGCGTGGCTCATCGAGCTCGCCGGCCACGAACCGTTCATCAAGGGCGTCGTCGGCTGGATCAATCTCTGCGCCGGCGACGTCGACAGGCGTCTCGAACGCGTGGCCCAGGAACCGCGCGTCGTCGGCCTGCGCCATGTCGTGCAGGCCGAGCCCGCCGGCTTTCTCGACGGTAGCGCGTTCCGCCGCGGCATCGCCGCCCTGGCGGGCTACGATCTCGTCTACGACATCCTGGTTTACGCCCGCCAGCTGCCCGAGGCGACGCGCTTCGCGCGGTCGTTCCCCGACCAGCGCTTCGTTCTCGATCATCTGGGCAAGCCGAACGTCCGCGGCGGCGAGTGCCAGCGGTGGCGGCGCGACCTGCGCGCGCTTGCCGCGCTGCCACACGTCTGGTGCAAACTGTCGGGGCTGGTGACCGAGGCTGACTGGCAGTCGTGGACGCCGGCGCAGCTGCGGCCCTACCTCGACGAGGCACTCGACGCGTTCGGGGCGTCGCGCCTGCTGTTCGGGTCCGACTGGCCGGTGTGCACGGTGGCAGCCTCCTACGCCGAAGTGGTCGCGCTCGTGCGCGAGGCGATCGCGGGATACTCGGCGGACGAACAGGCGCTGATCATGGGGGGCACCGCTAAAGCGGTTTACCTGAGGATGGACGAGTCATGAGACGAACCTTCGCACTTCTCGCACTGCTGGCAGCCGCATCGTGCGGCGGCGCCAAGTCTTCGCCGGGCGCGCTGACGATCGAAGTGATCCCCAAAGGGACGACGCACGTGTTCTGGCAGAGCATCCACGCCGGCGCGGAGCAGGCCGGCAAGGATTTCGGTGTGGCCATCGTCTGGCGCGGGCCGCTGCGCGAGGACGACCGCGACGCGCAGGTGTCGGAAGTCGAGAACGCCGTCAGCCGCGGGGTATCCGGCATCTGCATCGCGCCGCTGGATGAATCGGCGCTGGTCCGGCCGATCGAGGAAGCGCAGCAGAAGAAGATACCCGTAGTCATTTTCGACTCCGGCTTGAAGGGCAACGACTACGTCAGCTTCGTCGCCACCGACAACGTGCAGGGGGGCCGGATGGGCGGCGAACGGCTGGCGCAGTCGCTCGGCGGCAAAGGCAAGGTCATCCTGCTCCGCTATGCCGAGGGACATGACAGCACCGGCAAACGGGAACAGGGCTTTCTCGACGCGATCAAGGCAAACCCTGGCATCGAGGTCGTGAGCTCGAACCAGTACGGCGGCGCCGATGTCGAGGGGGCCTACAAGGTCGCGGAATCGCTACTCAGTACCTACAAGAAGCCTGACGGATCGCTCTCGATCGACGGCATCTTCACGCCCAACGAGTCGGTGTCGTTCGCCATGCTGCGGGTGCTGCAGGCCAACGGCTGGGCGGGCAAGGTCAAGTTCGTCGGCTTCGACGCCTCTCCCAATCTCGTCAAAGGATTGCGCGACGGTGCCATCGACGGCCTCGTCGTGCAGGACCCCGTCCACATGGGCTACCTCGCGGTACAAGACGATGGTCTCCCACCTCAAGGGGCAGCCCGTCGAGAAATGGATCGACACGGGCGTGCACGTGGCCACGAAAGACAACATGGACACGCCTGAGATGAAGCCGTTGGTGGAGCCGGACCTCAAGAAGTGAGCGCGGCGCACCGCCTGGCGATGCGGGGCATCCGCAAGGCGTTCGGCGCCACGCAGGCGCTCGACGGCGTCGATCTGTCGGTCGCGGCCGGCGAGATCTGCGGCCTCGTCGGGCAGAACGGCGCCGGCAAGAGCACGCTGATGGCGGTCCTGTCCGGGGCGTTGCGCCCCGAGGCCGGCAGCATGACGATTGACGGCCGGTCCTACGCGCCGGCGAGCCCGATCGAGGCGCGGCGCGCCGGCGTGGCGATGATCTACCAGGAGCTGGCGCTGGCCCCGGACCTCAGCGTGATGGAGAACATGCTGTTGGGCGCCGAGCCGATGCGGCGCGGGCTGCTCGACTGGCGATCGATGCGGGCGCAGGCGTCGTTGGCGCTGGCGCAACTCGGCCACGAGGAAATCTCGCCCGACGCGATCGCGGGCGATCTCTCGGTGGCGCAGCAGCAACTGGTCGAGATCGCGCGCGCGCTGGCGGTCGGCTGCCGCGTTCTCGTCCTCGACGAACCGACCAGCAGCCTTGGCCGCGCCGACGCCGAGCGCCTGTTCGCGCTGCTGCGGCGGCTCAAAGCGCAGGGACATGCGATCGTCTACATCTCACACTTCATCGAGGAGGTGCAGGCGATCACCGACCGCTTTGTTGTCTTGCGCGACGGGCGTCACGTCGGCGGCGGTACGACAGCCGACGCGACCGCCAGCGCCATTGTCACGCTGATGGTGGGAGCGGCGCCGGCGGATCTCTTCGCGCGAGAGGCACGGCAACCGGGAGAGCCGCTGCTCGAGATGAGCGCGGTCGAGCCGGGCGGCGCGACGTTCTCCCTGCATCGCGGCGAGGTCTTCGGCATCGCCGGCCTGGTCGGCTCCGGGCGGACACGTTTCCTGCGCGCGCTCTTCGGGCTGGCGCCGGTGACCAGCGGCCGCGTCCGCGTCGGGGTCTCCAGCGGACGGAACGGCACGCCGCGCGATCACTGGCGCGCCGGAATGGGGCTGCTCAGCGAAGACCGCAAGAGTGAAGGGCTCGCGCTCGATCTCAGCGTGGCCGACAACCTGACGCTGACGCGGCTCGAGCCGTTCGGCCCGGTCGGTACCGTCGTGCCGGGGCGCCAGCGCAGTGCCGCTGCCGAGTGGATCGCGCGCCTCGCTATCAAGTGCGCCGGCCCCGACCAGGCGGTCGGCGAATTGTCGGGAGGCAACCAGCAGAAAGTCGCGATGGCGCGCCTGCTGCATCACGGGGTCGACGTGCTCGTGCTCGACGAGCCGACGCGCGGCATCGATGTCTCGAGTAAGGCGCAGATCTACCGCCTGATCCAGGACCTGGCGCGGGGCGAGGGGTCGCGGCCGGGCAAGGCGGTGTTGATGGTCAGCAGTTACCTGCCCGAGCTGATTGGCCTGTGCGATCGGATCGCCGTCATGCAGCGAGGCCGCCTGCAGCCAGCGCGATCCGCCGCCGGGCTCACCGAGCACGAGCTGGTGCTCGAGGCGGCGGGAGCGACGCCGCGATCATGACGCGGCGGTCCCTCGTCGATCGGGGCGGCACCTTAGTCGGTCTGATCGTCGTCGCCATCGTCTTCGGCCTCCTCGTCGGCGGCCGGTTCTACGCGCCGGACAACCTGGAACTGATGGCGCGGCAAGCGGCGATCGTCTGTGTGGCGGCGATCGGCATGACGATCGTGATCGCGGCCGGCGGCATCGACCTGTCCGTCGGATCGATCATCGCGCTGACCACGGTCGCGATCGCGATCGCGATGCGCGCCGGGATGGGGCCGGCCGCGGCGGCCGCGGCCGGGATTGCGGCGGCCGTGCTGTGCGGGCTCGTCAACGGCGTTCTCGTCACGCAGCTCAACGTCATTCCGTTCATCGTCACGCTCGGCACAATGCTGATCGTGCGCGGCGCGGCCAAGGGGTTGGCTGAGGAACGGCGCATCGAGGCACCGGTCACGTGGCTGAACGACCTGTTGCGCACCGAACACGGCACGGCGCTGCTGCCGGCAGGCATTTGGGGCGTCCTGGCGGCGGCGCTGATCGTCGCAGCAGTGCTGCGCTACACGCGCTTGGGCCGTCACGTCTTCGCGATCGGCTCGAACGAGCGCATGGCTCGCCTGTGCGGCGTCGCGATTCCGCGAACGAAGATCGTGGTCTATACGCTGTCGGGGCTGCTGACCGGTTTTGCCGGCCTGCTGCAGTTTTCCAAGCTCTCGGTCGGCGACCCGACGGTTGGCGTCGGTGCCGAGCTCGACGTCATCGCCGCCGTGATCATCGGCGGCGGCAGCCTCAACGGCGGCCGCGGCTCCGTCGTGGGCACGATGATGGGCGCGGCGATCATGACCATCATCCAGATCGGCTGCTCACAGAAAGGGCTTGCCAACTGGGTCCAGCAGATCGTCACCGGCGCGATCATCGTCGCTGCCGTCGCGCTCGACCGGGTGCGTTCGGCGAAGGGACGCTGAGGTGGCGTCCGCGCCGGCGCGCCGAGAGAGATGCGATGATCGCCCCTCAAGGATGCTACGCGCATGAAGATCACCGGCTTCGAAGTGCTCGACCTCCGCTTTCCGACGTCACTGACGGCTGACGGCACCGATGCCGTGCACAAGGATCCCGATTACTCGGCGGCCTACGTCATCCTCCACACCGACGCCGGCGTCGAAGGACACGGCTTCACCTTCACCATCGGGCGCGGCAACGACATCTGCGTCGAAGCCATTCGCGGTTTCATGCCGCTCGTTGTCGGGCAAGAGGTCGAAGGGGTCTTCGCCGACTCGGCCGCGTTCTGGCGCCTGCTCGCCGGCGACTCGCAGCTGCGCTGGCTCGGTCCCGAGAAGGGCGTCATCCACATCTCGATGGCCGCGATCGTCAACGCCATGTGGGATCTGCACGCCAAGCAGGCGGGCAGGCCCTTGTGGAAACTGCTCGCCGACATGACGCCGCGGCAGATCGTCTCGACGATTGACTTTCACTACATCACCGACGCGCTGACGCCGGACGAGGCGCTGGCGCTCCTCGAGCGTCAGCAGGCGACGAAGGGGGAACGCGAGCGCGTGCTGCTGCGCGATGGCTATCCGGCCTACACCACGTCGGCGGGATGGATGGGCTATTCCGACGACAAGGTGCGGCGCCTCTGCCGCGAAGCGCTCGACGACGGCTTCACGCATTTCAAGGTGAAGGTCGGCGCCGATCCGGCCGACGACGCCCGGCGCGTCTCGCTGGTACGCGACGCGATCGGTCCGCACAACAAGCTGATGATCGACGCCAACCAGCGCTGGGACGTCGGCGAAGCCATCGCCTGCGTGAAGGCGTTGGCGCCGTACGACATCATGTGGATCGAGGAACCGACCAGCCCCGACGACGTGCTCGGGCATGCGACGATCGCCAGGGCGGTGGCGCCGATCGGCGTCGCCACAGGCGAGCACTGCGCCAACCGCGTGCTCTTCAAACAGCTGCTCCAGGCCGGGGCCATTGCCTACTGCCAGATCGACAGCTGCCGCCTCGGCGGCGTCAACGAGAACCTCGCGGTCATCCTCATGGCGATGAAGTTCGGCATCCCTGTGTGCCCGCACGCCGGCGGCGTCGGGCTCTGCGAGCTGGTCCAGCACCTATCGATGTGGGATTTTATTGCCGTGTCGGGCCGCATGGACGATCGCGTTACCGAGTTCGTGGATCACTTGCATGACCACTTCGTCGATCCGGTCGTCGTGCGGCGCGGACGGTATCTCGCGCCGAGCGTGCCCGGCTACAGCAGCACGATCAAGGCGGAGTCGCGCGAAGCCTACCTTTTTCCTGACGGCCCGGTCTGGACGGGGCTGCGCAAGGGAACCCGTGTGTAGAAGCGAAAGAAGACGCCGCCCTCGTACCGGCGGAGAAGAAAAGGAGTACGCTGAGCCGGAGATGTTCGGAGACCTGCTCACACCGGGGCGTCGCGAAGAGATCGAGAAAGCGTGGTACTGATGCCAGGCATCCTGTCGCGGCGCAACTTCCTGTCGCTCGACTTCGGCGATCGCCGCGCCGCCGGCGACCACTGGGTCCGCGTGCATCGCGTCGCGATGGCCTGTCGCTTCGAGGTCATGCTGTCCTCCGACGACGCGATCGACATGGACGCGGCGCGGGCTGCGCTCGACGAGGCGGACGCGGTGGAAGATCGGCTGACCCTGTTCCGCGACAGCGAGATGACGGCGCTGAACGGGCTGGCCGCGGGCGAGCCGGTTGTGGCGTCGCCCGAGCTTTTTTCGCTGCTGGCGCTCAGCGCGCAGCTACACGCGCAGACGGACGGCGCATTCGACGTGACGTCAACGCCGTTGAGCCGCTGCTGGAGCCTTCTCGCCCGCGATGGACGCGCGCCGAGCGCCGAGGAGATCGAGCAGGCGCGCACGCTCGTCGGCATGGCACATGTCCGTCTCGACGCGAACCGGCAGAGCGTCTCATTCGCTCGAGACGGGGTCGAGATCGGCTTCGGGGCGATCGGCAAGGGGGCAGCGCTGGATCGAATGGCCGGCGTGCTGCGCAGCCACGGTGCCCGCCGTTCCCTGCTCGCGGCCGGCACCAGCACCGTGCTGGCGATCGGCGGTCGCGGTCGCGGCTGGCCCGTCGACCTGCGGCCGCGCCTCGCTGCCCGCAGCGCCGGGCGCCTGTGGATTCGCGACGGCGCCGTCAGCACCAGCGGCGCCGGCGAGCCATCCATCGTCGCCACCGACAAGCGTTGCGGGCATGTCATCGATCCGCGCACCGGCTATCCCGCCGGCGAAGCCCTGGCCGCGACCGCCGTGACGCGCGACGCGGCAGTGGCCGACGCGCTGTCAACGGCGTTTCTGGTCGGCGGCGCGCGGCTCGCGCACACCTACTGCTCCACCCATCCCGACACGCTGGCGGTCCTCGTCCTCGACGACGCAGAGGCGCCGATCCGAGATCTTCGGCCGCTACGACGGCGCCACGTTGGAAGATGTCGGATGACCCGCGACGATAATCGCCGGGGCGCCAGCCGCGTCGTCAGGACTGGTCCGTGAGTTATCCGCGTGTAGCGTCTCTCAAGACAGCGGCCGCGTTTCGCGACCGCCTGCAACAGGTCGGGGCGGCGATGGAGTTCGACGACGCGCTCGACGCGCCGGGCAGCTCGCCGCTGGCGCAGCCCTTCGAGCTGGGCGGCATCCGGGTCGGCAATCGCTTCTGCATTCTCCCGATGGAAGGGTGGGACGGCACCGCCGACGGCCACCCGAGCGAGCTGACGCGGCGCCGCTGGCATCATTTCGGGGAGAGCGGCGCCAAGCTAATCTGGGGCGGTGAAGCGGTCGCGGTGCAGTTCGACGGCCGCGCCAACCCCCGGCAGCTCCTGATCTCGGAAACCACCAAACCCGCCCTGGCATCGCTGCGCGACACGCTCGTCGCCGCGCACCGTGAAGCGCTCGGCTCCAACGCCGATGGCGATCTCTACATCGGGCTGCAGCTCACGCACTCGGGACGCTACTCGCAGCCGTCGGTAAAAGGTCGCATGGAGCCGCGCGTCGCCTACGCGCACCCGCTGCTCGACCGCCGCTTTCCCGCCGGCATGACGATGATGAGCGACGACGACATGGACCGGCTCGTCGATCGGTTCGTCGCTGCGGCGAAGGAGGCGTCCGACGCCGGCTTCGCCTTCGTCGACGTCAAGCACTGCCACGGTTATCTCGGTCACGAGCTGCTCAGCGCGCGCACGCGGCCGGGCAAGTACGGCGGGTCGATCGAAAACCGGACGCGGTTCGTGCGCAACGTGACCGCCGGAATCCGCGCCACGGCGCCACGCCTCGGAGTCGCGGTCCGGTTGTCGGCCTTCGACATGATCCCGCATGGGAAGAACGAGGCGGGGGTCGGCGTGCCGGAAGATCCCGGCGGTCCCTATGCCTCGGCGTTCGGCTATCTCGACGACGACGCACACCTGGACGCGGCGCTGGCGGACGCGAGGGAACTGCTCGGCATATTCGACGGCCTGGGCATCCGGTGGATCTGCGTCACCGCGGGCAGTCCGTACTACAACCCGCATATGCAGCGGCCGGCGCTATTCCCGCCGAGCGACGGCTACCTGCCGCCCGAGGATCCGCTGCGCGGCGTCGCACGACACATCGCCGGGACCGCGAAGCTCAAACAGACTTTCCCCCAGCTTGCGATCGTGGGGTCAGCGTACAGCTACCTGCAGGAGTGGCTACCCAACGTGGCGCAGTACAACGTGCGGCACGGTCTGACTGACTTCGTCGGACTCGGGCGCATGGTGCTGTCATATCCGCGGATGGCCGCAGACGTGCTCGCCGGCCGTCCGCTCCAGCGCAAGATGATTTGCCGCACGTTCAGCGACTGCACCACGGGACCGCGGCTGGGTCTCGTATCGGGCTGCTACCCACTTGATCCGTTCTACGTCGCACACCCCGACGCAGAGCAACTCAAGACACTCAAAGCGAATCCCTGATCCTTCATCGCTGATCCCGGATCCTGAATCCCGAATTCCGAATACCGTATCCCGTATCCGTATCCGCCGTATCGAAATCGGGGATCCGAGAACGTTGATCTGGAACGAGGATCCGGGATGGGATGCGAGATTGGCGATCAGCGATGAATGATGAGGGATTCGTTCCGGGCCGGTCAGTGGACGACGCAGCAGCAAATTCGCGTCGGGAGGAGAAGCGTTAGCGCGAAAGCGCCAAGCCGCGCCGCCCACTGTCGGGCCCGGAACATCGTCAATTTAGCGGTCTTGGCCGCCCGTTGCAACCACTTTTAAGACGCATTCGTCACATATCTGGCCGTATGCCCAATGACATAAGGCCAGCTCAGCGGACAATTTTTTCTCCTTCGAACTCGACCACCACGACCGTTGCCATCGGGTCGGGGATTGGACCGTCGAGCGTGAGCGTGGAGTGTCCGTTTTCGGTCTTGACGGTCACCGGCGCCTGGTCCATTAGACGATAGGCGCGGGTCACCTTGTTCTGCATCCCCGGTAACTCGAAGGGAACGCGCGGCGGGACAAAAAACGTCAGGTAGAGTTTGCCCGGCTTTACCGTTGCGCGCCATTCCATGTTGGGCAGGAACAACTTCTGTCCGCGCAGGTCCTTAGCGCCGGTCGACGTCCACTCGCCGAACTCCTCGCCGAACGGCGAATGCCCGGCGCCGTAGATTGCCTCACCGTTCACTTTCAGCCAGTGTCCGACGGTACGAAGGTGCTCCTGAGGAATCTGCGGAATCACGCCGTCGGCCATGGGACCCACGTTCAGCAGGTAGTTGCCTCCCTTGCTGACGATGTCGACGAGCTTGAACAGGATCTGGCCCGGGCCTTTCCAGTTGGTGTCGTCCGTCCGGAAGCCCCAGGTGTCGTTGGTCGTCGCCGGCGTCTCCCAGGCTTCCGTGGAGGCTTCCGACGGGATCACGTTGTCGCCGGTCAATCGGTAGTCCCCTTCCGTTCCGAGACGTCCGTCGATGAGCGTGGTGGGCTGGAGGGAGCGGACGATGTCAGCGAAGCGCTGCCCTCGCGCGGCCGTCATCATGCGCGGCGTGTCGAACCAAATGAGCGCGACCTTGCCGTAGCCCGTCAGGAGCTCCTTCACTTGCGGCTCCGCCTTGGCGCGCAGGTAGTCGTCGTACTTCTTGAGTTCCGTCTTGCCGTCGGCGGCGGTATCCGGGCCGAAGTCCCAGGTATTGCCCGCGCCGCCCGGCTCGTGCCAGTCCTGCGATTGCGAATAATAAAAGCCGAGGCGCATGCCGTGGCGCGCGCAGGCGTCAGAGAGCTGCTTGAGGATGTCCTTCCCGTACGGGGTCGCGTCGACGACGTTGTAGGGACTCGCCGCCGACTTGAACAGCGCGAAGCCGTCGTGGTGCTTCGCGGTGATGACGATGTACCTCATCCCCGCGTCCTGGGCGAGCTGAACCCACGCGTCGGGATCGAACTTGACCGGGTTGAACTGTTTGGCCAGCTGCTCGTAGTCCTTGACCGGCACCTGGCAGCGGTTCATCAGCCATTCGCCCAGCCCTAAGCAGCGCCGTCCATGCCACTCGCCTGCCGGGACGGCGTAAAGGCCCCAGTGGATGAACATCCCGTACTTCGCCTCGCGGAACCATTCGAGCCGCTGCTCGCGCGCTAGGTCGGGAGCGCGAGGCGCGGGCGCCTGCGCTGCCCCACTGCTGATCAGCGCGAGTGCCGCAAAGACGATCCACCCGAATCTACGCATCAAGACCTGCAGCGCCTGTCGGGCCGCATTTCTGTCGCGAGTGCTGCCGACCATCGGACGTAGGCGGCCGCCGATTGTGGAGCGGCGAACGGTGTAGGATCCGGGCGACATGGCGGGAGTGAGGGAGCGTCGGGAGGCTCACGGCGCTGTGGTACGATACTTTATCGATAAAGTCAATTAACTTTAACGCTAAAGCCTGACGATGACCCCCACCACGACCATGAAGCGCATCGCGGGCGAGCTGGGGGTGTCGATTACCACCGTCTCCAAGGTCCTCAACAACCGCGACGACATCGGCCACGCCACCCGGGCACGGGTTCTCGCCAAGGTCGCCGAGCTCGGCTACCAGCCGAACGCCGTTGCCCGGAGCCTGACTCTCCGGCGCACCCATACCCTCGGTGTCGTCATCCCGGACCTGATGCACTCGTTCTTCGTCGAGATCGTTGCCGGGATCGAGGCCTGCGCCAGTGCCCGCGGTTACGGCCTGCTGTTGTGCTCATCCAACGAGGATCCGGCCAAGGAGCGCCAGGAGCTCGATATGCTCCGTCAGCGCCAGGTTGACGGCGTGGTGCTGGGGTCGGCCAACGCCGGTGGCAACACCGACCTGCTGCAGCAGTTCGGCGCGCTCGGCATCGGCCTGGTGATGATCGACCGCGACGATCACCCGGACGTCAGCTGCGATCGCGTCGTCACCGACGATCACGAGGTGGGGCGGCTGGCGACGACACACCTGATCGCGCAGGGGCGCAAAGCCGTGAGTCACATCACCGGCACTCCCGTGCTGCACGCCCGCCGCCGCGCCGACGGCTTCCGCGCCGCGATGAAGGCGGCCGGCATGAAAGTACGCCCCGAATGGGTCGTGCGCGGGGGCTTCAAGGAAACGGACGGCTATCAGGGAATGCAGAAGCTCTTGTCGATTCGCCCACGCGTTGACGCCGTGTTCGCCGCCAACGATCCGGCGGCAATCGGCGCGATGAAAGCAATCTGGGACGCCGGCCTCGAGGTTCCGGATGACATCGCGGTCATCGGCGCCGGCGACATCGCGATGGGCGACATGCTGCGCGTGCCGCTGTCGACGGTCAGCTGGTCGCGCGAAGACCAAGGGCGCGCCGCCGCGCATCTGTTGCTCGAGCGGATCGACCGGACCAACGCTACGAACAAAGCCGCGCGCCAACCGCAGCGCGTGATCATCCCGCCGCGACTGGTCGTGCGGCGCTCGAGCGGCGGCCAGTGATCCGCCCGGGCATCGTCGTCTCAGTGCTGCTGCTGTGGCTCGCGCCGGCATTGCCGCAGCAGCCGGAAGACGGACTGATCGACACGCCGCGTGAGCGCGCCCGCGTGCTGGCCCAGGCGAACCGTTTCCTGAAGGACCTGCCGGTGACGGTGACCGCCACGCGCTCCGCGCGCAGTGGTGGCGGCCCGCACGATTATTTTTCCGAGGGAGACTATTGGTGGCCGGACCCGGCCAACCCAGACGGCCCCTATGTCCAGCGCGACGGGATGAGCAATCCCGCCAACTTCGACGACCACCGCAAGGCACTGATGCGGCTGTCGGTGGAGATGCCGGCGCTGGTTGCGGCCTACACGTTGACCAACGATCGGAAGTACTCGCTCGCCGCCACGCGCCACGCCCGAGCCTGGTTCATCGGGCCGTCGACGAAGATGACGCCGGCGCTGCGTTATGCCCAGGCGATCCACGGACGGGTCACTGGCCGCGGCACCGGCATCATCGATACGATCCATCTCGTCGAAGTGGTGCGCGCGCTCGAGCGCCTGGACGGCGCGCCCGGGTGGACGCGCGACGACGCGTTGCTGACGCGCCGCTGGTTCGCGGACTATCTCGACTGGCTGACGACGGACCAGTACGGCACGGACGAGCGCGACACCACCAACAATCACGCGACCTGCTGGGTCATGCAGGTCGCGGCCTTCGCACGCTACGTCGGCAACGGCACCGTGATGCAGGACTGCCGCGACCGCTACAAGACGGTGATCCTGCAGCAAATGGCCCCGGACGGCTCCTTTCCGCGCGAGCTCGCACGGACCAAGCCGTACGGCTACTCGCTCTTCAATCTCGAGGCGATGGCGACCATCTGCCAGCTCCTCTCGACACGGGAGGACGACCTGTGGACGTTCGAGTTGCCGGATGGCCGCGGCATGCGCAAGGCGATGGCCTTCATGGCGCCGTACATCCGCGACAGGCATTCGTGGCCGAAGCCGGCCGACGTCATGTACGACCAGAACTGGCCGATGCGCCAGGCGAGCCTGCTCTTCGGCGGCGTCGCCCTGCAGGAGCCGTCGTACCTGCAGCTGTGGTCGACGCTTCCGCCCGAGTCGGAGGTCGAGGAAGTGGTGCGCAACTTCTTCATCCGCCAGCCGCTCCTCTGGTTCGAGTAGCACGGGCATGACGCGGACCTACCGCGCGCCGGGCCGCGTCAATCTCATCGGCGAGCACACCGATTACAACGACGGCTTCGTCATGCCGGTCGCAATCGATCGCGCCACGACCGCCGTCATGACGGCGCGTGGCGATCGCACGATCGTGGCCCGCTCCGGTCGTGCGCCGCTCGTGACGATCGATCTCGACCATCCCGGCAACGGTCCGTCTGGCAGCTGGGGAGACTACATCCGCGGTACCGCCGCGATCCTCGAACGGCGCGGACATCGGCTCGGCGGCGCCGAGATCACGATCGAGAGCGACGTGCCCGCCGGTGCCGGCTTGAGCTCGTCGGCGGCCCTCGAAGTGTCGACCGGCTTCGGCCTGATGGATCTGGCGGGGCACGCCGTCGATCTGACGGAGCTGGCGCTGGCCTGCCAGCAGGCGGAGCACGAGTTCGCCGGGACGCGGTGCGGCATCATGGACCAGTACGTCGCGTGTCATGGCCGCGCCGGCCACGCGTTGCTGATCGACACGCGCTCGCTGGACAGCGAGGCTGTGCTGCTTCCGAGCAGCGTGCGGGTGCTGATTTGCAACTCGATGGTCAGGCACGCACACGTGTCGGGCGAGTACAACCAGCGCCGTGCCGACTGCGAAGCCGGCGTCCGCGCGCTGAGTGACGCGCGGCACGGCGTGCGGGCACTGCGCGACGTCACGGCGGCGGACCTGGCCGCGCAACAGTCGCGGCTCGACGAGCGGATTTATCGACGCTGCCGCCACGTGGTCACGGAGAACGATCGCGTGCAGCGCGCCGCCGACGCGCTGAAGCGCGGCGACCTGGCGACGTTCGGCAGGCTGATGGTCGAATCGCATCGCAGCATGCGCAACGACTACGAGATCAGCACGCCCGAAATCGACGCGCTCGTCGAGGCGGCACTCGCCTGCCGAGGCGTCTACGGTGCGCGCCTCACCGGCGGCGGGTTCGGCGGCTGCGTCGTCGCCCTGGTCGATGCCGGCGCGGCAACGGCGGCGGCAGCGCAGATTGGCGAGAATTATCGCGGGGCGGGCACGGGCGGGGCGGAGATTTATCCGTGCGTGGCCTCCGACGGCGTGCGGAGGATTGCCTGAATGGATTCGCAGAGCCGCCGCGCCTACGTCGCCGTGACCTCCTTCACGGCGCTCTTCACCATCGTCGGCCTCGCGCTCTATGGACTGCCCTTCTATTACGACTTCATGGTGCGCGACTTCGGCTGGTCGCGCGCGCAGGTGACGTCGGGAAACGCGATCAGCAAGCTGCTGATCGGGCCGCTGTTCGGCTTCGCCGCCGGCTGGGTCGTCGATCGGTTCGGGCCGCGGCGGCTGATGATGGCGGGCATCGTGATGGCCGGCGGAGCGCTGGTCGGCCTCGCCCACATGTCGACGTTGTGGATGTTCTACCTGTTCTATGTCTTCAACGCGATCGGCTATGTCTGTGGCGGTCCGCTACCCAACCAAGTGCTCCTGTCGCGATGGTTCGACAAGGCGCGCGGCAAGGCGATGGGATTCGCCTACCTCGGTATCGGCATCGGCGGCTGGCTGGTGCTGAAGCTGTCGCCGAACCTCGTGGCGGCGTTCGGCTGGCGCGGCGCGCTGCAGTGGCTTGGCGTCGTTATCGTCGTGGTGGCGCTGCCAATGGCGTATTTCGTCAGGGACGAGCCAGATGCCGGATCCACCGGCGCGGGCCTGCCGTCGCCGCAGCCCGGCCGGCACGCGCAAGAAGTGGCGCCACTCGGCGGCGTGTTCAAGGATCCGGCGTTCTACCTGCTGGCGATCGGTAGCATGTGCTCGATCGCCGCGGTCGGCGGAGCCAACCAGCATCTGAAGCTGTATCTGAGCCTCGACCTGAAGTTTACGCAGGCCGCGGCCGCGTCGATTGCGTCGACGGTTCTGTTCTGCAGCATCTTCGGACGCCTGCTCATGGGCTGGATGGCCGATCGGATCCCCAAGAAGATGGTGATGATCCTGATCTACGTACTCGTCGCCGGATCGATTCCGCTGCTCCTCAGCGGCGGATCGATGACGGCGCTCTACGGGTTCTCGGTCGTGTTCGGCCTCGGCCTGGGCGGCGAATACATGATCATCCCGCTCATGGCGGCGGAACTCTTCGGCGTCCGTGTTCTCGGGCGGCTGCTCGGCGTCATCCTCACCGCCGACGGCGTGGCCGAAGCGGCGTCGCCGATGCTGATCGGCTATCTTCGTGACCATTCGTCCGGTTACCGCACCGGATTCCTTCTGCTGATCGTGATTGCGCTCGTCGGCACGGTGGCCATCGCCATGTTGCCGCGGCGGAGCGCAAAAGAGGTACGCACACATGTCTGATCTCAAGCGTCGGGAGTTTCTGTCGTTGCTCGGGGCGGCGCCGTTCGCACTCCGCCGGACGGCGGACAGTGCACGCCTCCCTGGAAGTGAAGCGGATGGTTTCCGTCAGGCGGATGCGAAGATCAGGCTCGGGTACGCCGCAATCACCTGGGGCGGTGACGATCCGACAGCGATCGAGGACGTCTCCGCCGTGGGATTCAAGGGGATCCAGTTGCGTGCCAGCGCCTTCGATCGCTGGGGTAAGACGCCGGCGGACTTGAAGGCGCTGCTGGCCCGGCACGCGCTTGCGTTGCCGGTCCTATCGAGCGGCAACCTCAACTACCAGCCGGCAGATGTCGCCGCCAACATCGAGATGCATCTCGAGCACGCGAAGTTCGTGCGCGATGCGGGCGGGCAGATGCTGCAGGTGATCGACGAGAAGCCGAAAGGTCGCGACGTCACGCCAGACGATTACCAGCGGCTCGCCGACGCGATGAACACGCTCGGAGGGAAGACGACGGCGCTCGGCGTGCCGCTCGTCTATCACCATCACATGAACAGCACCGGCGAGGCGCCGGCGGCGATCGAAGCGATCCTCCGGGAGTGCGACGCCGCGTCGGTCGGGCTGCTATTCGACATCGCGCACTACCAGCAGGGTGGTGGCGATCCGGTCTCGTTCATCCGCCAGCACGGAAAGGCCATCACGGTCGTGCACCTGAAGGATGTCCGTCCGATCGAGACCGCGCCGGGCTACCAGTGGATCGAGCTCGGCCGCGGACGGGTCGACGTCAAGGGCTGCGTGGCCGCGCTGAAATCGAACAACTTCGCCGGCTGGGCCATCGTCGAGCTCGACAAGGTCGTCGACGCCGGCGGTACGCCGAAAGCCAGCGCCGAGGCAAACCGGGCCTACGTCACGAGTCAGCTCGGACTGACGCTCTGATCGCCCGCTCGCCCGTTCACACTGCTGCTCGTCGCAGGAGCGCCGTCGACGAGCGATGTCGCATGCCGTTGCGGCGCGCGCTGATCCGCGAAGCGGCGGTTCCAACCGAGGCGTGGGCCGTCAGCCACGCAGGGCACGGTGCGGATCGCGCGCGTGCCTGGTCAAGGTGAGCGATAACGCGCGCGCCGGTATCAGCCGCACCAGAGCGGCCCGCAGCGCGCCTTTGACCCGGCTGCGCGTCGTCGTCATCGCGGCGATACGCGGTCCCGCGTTGACGACCGTCTGCGTACGCGCCGCGCGGACCTGTTCGTAGCTGCGGAGTCCCACCTCGACATCGCGCGCCCGCGCCAGAACGAGCCCAAGCGCAAGCGCATCCTCCAGCGCCAGCGCGGCTCCCTGCGCTGTGTGTGGCAGCACGGGATGCGCGGCGTCGCCGAGAAGGGTGACGCGCCCGCGTCCCCATCGGTTCAGCGGTGCACGGCATAACAGCCGATCGAGCCTGATGTCCTCGCGCCGGGCGGCGTGGGCGATCGCGCCCACGCGCGGGTCGAGCCCGTGCATGCAGCGCTCCAGCGTTGCAACGATATCAGCGCCGACGAACTCGTCGACGAGTGATACGTACCAGTAGACTGCCGACGCGCTGGCACGCGCGCAGCCGATCTCGACGCCGTCACCGAGATACACCGCGGCGTCGGCACCCCCCAGCGCGTCGCCGGCGTCGTGGGTCACGCCGCGCAGCGCGTGATATCCCGACGGCCGCGGCGGCGCTTCGCCCGGATGGAGGGCGCGCCGAATCACCGAACCGACGCCATCCGCCCCGACAATCACCTCTGCGGCCGGTAGCGGAATCGAGTCCCGATCGTCGAATGCGAGCGACTGAATCGAGGACCGAGATCCGACGCCAGAATCGGCGACTCCATTCACACGCCGGCCCAGTTGGAGAGCGCCCTCGCCGACGGTGTCGAGCAGCGTGCCGTGCAGCGTCTGGCGCAGGACGACGACCGACTGGACCGCGTCGCCATGAAGGTCGACACGCTTGAGCACGCGGCCGTCGATGCGGCGAATTTCGAACGTGCGCACCTCGACGCCCTGCGAGACGATGGCTGCCCGCAGACCCAGCTCACCGAGGGCTCGCAGCGCGTTGGGTGCGAGCGCAAGGGCGAAGCCCAGCTCGCGCGGCGACGCCGCCTGCTCGACGACGCCGACCTCCCAGCCTCCGCGCCGGAGCGCGATCGCGGCGGCGAGGCCGCCGATCCCGGCGCCGACGATCACAGCCCTGCGGGGGCTAGCCACGGCGGCAACTGAGGACAACGCTCACAGGAGACAAGGAGATCAGAAGAAGTATAGGAGGTAGTCCTGCCGGTTCGGATCAGCAAGATTCAGTGGCATGCGGACTCCTGATGTCCCGCGATCCGTCGGGGGCGGTTACGACACCAGGTATAGATCGCGGCCGGCGTTGTCGACGACCAGCGTGTCGGGATCGAGGCGCGCCGCGGCCACGTCGATCGAGGCCATCGATGCGTAGCCGAGACGGACGCGGCGGCAGACGTCCTCCGGAATCGACGAGGCGAGCGTGATGCGATAGCGCGGCGCGATCAGGCCGCGCTCGTCCCGACGGCTGCCGTAGCTGACGTGTGCGAGGTGCGCCGCGACGCAGAGGTTGGCGCGCAGTTCGTCCGACCCGTCAACCATCTCGCGCACGTCCTCGAGCGGTGCGTAGCCGTATTTCTCGATCAGCCGGCCGTGCGTGGTCGAGATGGCGGTCAGATGCGGCGCAAAGATGATCAACTCGCCGCCGTACTCGATGATCGCGCCGAGCTTGTAGCTCGCCTTCCCTGCCACCCACATCTCGTCGTAGTGTTCATCGAGCAGCGCGACGACGCGTTGATAGCGACGGCCGGTGTGGCGGATGTGCACCTGTGCACTGACGGCGGCGGCGCGACGGAAGCTGTCGCGCAGTGTGCCAGCGAACAATGCGTGGGTGCGCAGTTGGCTACCGGGGGGACGGGTCGAGACGGAGGTCAGCGCGATCACCGGCGTCGGCACACGGTCGGCGGCCGCCTCGATGACGTGCCGCGTCGGTGTCTCGACGCGCCCGATCACGTTCTCAATCGTCGCCAGCGCGCCGAGCCAGTGCGTGAGATGCGTCAGCGCCGGGCCAGCGACGCCGGGAAAAAAGTACCTGGCTCCGCCGGCGAAGCCCGCGACTTCGTGCGGTACGACGGCGCCAAGGACGAGGGCGAGATCGTAGACGCCCGGCGCGAGCAAGCGATTCAACTGGATGGACACGTCCTGCCGCATCAGGCCGCCGGTCAGCGACGAGACGGCATCAGCGCTCAGCGTGCCGAGTGTCGTCAAGTGCGACGGATCGTCCCAGTGATGATCGAACACTTCGCCGAACAGCGGCAGGTCCGCGGTGCCGGCGCCGATCTTGGCGCGCTTCTCCGCGTCGGTCATCGCCGGGTGCGTCCCCTGCGCGACAAGCGCGTCGAGGCACCCGGCCCGGCGCGCCGCCAGTTCCTGCGAGACCATCGGGAAGAGCAGGTCGGTGTTGTCGTCGCGCGTCTTGTCGGGAATGACGGCGAGTACGCGCGCGCCGGGAGGGACGGCGGCCAGCGCGTCGTGGACAATGTGCCGCATCTCGTCGGCCGACAGGACGCGTGCCGGTGGGGGCGCAGTCAGGACGGCAGTAGTCACCGCTGCTCCAGCCTCACCGGCTCCAGGCGCGGCGCCAGGAGGTGGATAACGACGATGGCGACCAGATACGCCGACGCAGCGATCATGAACACCGGCACATAGCTGCCCGTGGTCTGCAGGAGGTAGCCGGTGAGCTTGGCGATAAACATGCCGCCAAACGCCCCCCACATGCCGGCGAAGCCGACGACGGAACCGACGGCGTGCCTGGGGAACATATCCGAGGCGAGCGTGAACACGTTCGCGGACCAGCCCTGGTGCGCCGCGGCGGCGACGCCGACCAGCAGCACCGCTGTCCATTCGTGCCCGGCGTGCGCGGCCAGCGCGATGGGCAGGACGGCGAGCGCACAGGTCAGCATCGCGGTCTTGCGTGCAGCATTGATCGTCCAGCCGCGCCGGATGAGCGCCGACGAAAACCAGCCGCCGCCGATGCTGCCGACCGTCGCCATCTGATAAATGACGACGACGGGCAGCGCCAGCGACTTGAGGTCGATGGCGTATTGCTTGTAGAGAAAATCCGGAATCCAGAACAGGTAGAGCCACCAGATCGGATCAGTGAGGCCCTTGGCAGCCGCCACGGCCCATGTCTGCCGGTAGGGAATCAGCTTGAGCCAGGGCACGCGCACCGCTGGATCCGGCGGATCGCTCTGGATGTAGGCCAGCTCCGCGGGAGAGACACGGCGGTGCTCCGCCG
Source organism: uncultured Acidobacteriota bacterium (assembly GCA_963836665.1). Classification (GTDB taxonomy): domain Bacteria; phylum Acidobacteriota; class Vicinamibacteria; order Vicinamibacterales; family 2-12-FULL-66-21; genus JAICSD01. Next base: position 1,844,510 of record CAWIKL010000001.1, read on the forward strand.
CCGGCGCGTAGGACGGCCACCACAGCACAAGCCAGATGAGCCCGATGGCGCCAGTGGCGACGAAGGCGCCCGGCCAGCCGTAGCGGAGCGTCAGCCACGGCACCGCGATCGGCGCGAGGAGGGCGCCGACGTTCGTGCCGGAGTTGAAGATGCCGGTCGCCAGCGCGCGCTCTTTCTTCGGGAACCACTCCGCGACCGTCTTGATCGCCGCCGGGAAATTGCCGCCTTCGCCGAGGCCGAGCAGGAACCGGACCGCGATGAAGCCGGCGACCGACCCGGAATAGGTCAGGCCGGCGAGACCGAGCATCGGTGCAACGTAGCCGCCGATGCCGATCGCCCAGGCGTGCGCGATCGCGGCGAGGCTCCACAGGAAGAGCGCGAGCGAGAATCCGAGTTTCGTGCCAATGCGATCGATGACTCGGCCGGCGACCAGCAAGCCGATCGCGTAGGCCAGCTGGAAGGCGAAGACGATGTCGGCGTAGTCGACCTCGCTCCAGCCGAGGTCGTGCTGCAGCGTTGGCTTGAGCAGGGCGATGACCTGGCGGTCGACGTAGTTGATCGTCGTCGCGAGAAAGAGGAGCGCGCAGATGGCCCAGCGAAAGCGACCGACGCCTGTGCGGGGCGCCGGGATCGATCGGGAAGCTGTGGCCACGCGGAGAATCTCCTTAGATCGTCGGGTTGCGCCGGTAGATGGCGAACTCGCGGAAGCCGAGGCGCTCGCTCGCGGTCAGCCTCCCCGAGCACACGTCCAACACGTCGTCGAACAGCCGCGCCGCCGCGGCATCGAGCGTTTCGCGGTGCTCGAGTACGCCGCTAACGTCGAGGTCGATGTTGTCGGCCATCGAGGCGGCCGTGCGCGCGTTGGCGGTGATCTTGATGACCGGTGCGATCGGGTTGCCGGTCGGGGTACCGAGGCCAGTGGTGAACACCACCACCTGCGCGCCGCCGCCGACCATGCCGGTCACCGCCTCGACGTCGAGGCCCGGCGTGTCCATCACGGTCAGTCCTTTCTGCGTGATGCGGGCCGAGTAACCGACGACGTCGGTGAGCGGCGTGTGCTCTCCCCCCTTGTGCGTGGCGCCGAGCGATTTTTCCTCGATGGTGGTCAGACCGCCGCGGATATTGCCCGGGGCCGGCTGGGTGCCGCGGATGTCAAGACCGAGCGACATCGCTTCCGATTCGACCCGATTGATGACGCGCAGCAGGCGGGCGCCGGTTTCCGGCCTGGCCGCGCGCGCCGCGAGCAGGTGCTCGGCGCCCATGATCTCGGCAATCTCGCCGAGCACGGCGGCACCGCCCAAGTCGACGAGGCGATCGGCCACCCGTCCAAGCGCGGGATTCGACGCCAGCCCGGACGTGTAGTCAGAGCCGCCGCATTTCACCGACAGGATCAGCTCCGAGACGTCGCACGCGACGCGCGGCATCGCTTCGAGCTCGGCGGCGAGCTGGCGGGCGAGTGCGACGCCACGTTCCGTGGCGCGGACGGTTCCCCCTTCATGCTGGATCGCCAGCACGTGCGCCGGCTTGCCGGCGCGGCGCGCCGATTCCGCGAGATGCTGTGCCACGACCTGTTCGCAACCAAGCGCCATGACGATGACCGCCCCAACGTTGGGGTGCGTGCAATACGCCGCGAGCGTCTCGTGCGTGGTCTGCATGTCCGGACCGAGCTGGCCGCAGCCGGCCGTGTGCGGCAGCGATGCGCCGACGGGCGCCACCGACGCGGCGACGCGATCGGCGACGACCGAGGAGCAGATCACGGTCGGCACCACGAGCAGATGGTTGCGGACACCGACGCGCCCGTCGGCGCGGCGATAGCCCTGAAAGACCGGGCGCGGCGCGGTCACTCGTCCCTCAAATCATCGGGTGGCTCGGCCAGACGCGGCAGCGCCGCGACCTGCGGCGAGGCGAGATCGCCCCGGCCGCGCGTGCTCGCCACGTTGTGCGTGTGCACGTGCGCGCCGGCAGGAATATCGGCGGTGGCGGTACCAATCGAGCTGCCGTATTTCACCACGGACGCTCCGGCGGCGATCGCGCATAGCGCAACCTTGTGTCCCCTTGGAATCGCCTCGCCGACGGTGACGCCGCCAGCCTCGGACAAGACGCAGCCGGGTTCCAGCGCCTCGAGTGCGGTGGCAACGTTGTCGGCCGGGCTGATGACAATGACGGGGTTCATGGGATGGGCGTCAGCGAGCGGGCTTGCGGCGGCGAGCCGATGCCCGCGGCGCGGGTTTGTCGAGCTCCTGCGCCTGATAGCGGCTGGCCTGCAGGAGATGGTCGTTCATCGCGCGGCGCGCCGCCGCGGCATCGTGGGCTCGGATCGCCTGGTAGATGCGCCGGTGCGCCTCGGCGGCGTCGCGCAGATCGCTGTCGGACGCGCGCGCGACGGTCGCCTTGCGGCGCTCATAGTAGATCGCCGACACCATGCCGACGAGCGTGGCGACGATCGGGTTCGCGGCGGCGTCGGCGACGCCGCGGTGGAAGTTGATGTCGTGGACGAAGAACAGCTGCGGATTATCGCGGTTGGCAAACAGGCCTGCTACTTCCTCGGCGAGGGTCGCCAGGTGCTCGTGAGTAGCCCGCTCGGCGGCGAGCCCGGCTGATTCTACTTCGAGAATGCGGCGGGCCTCGTACATGTCGTCGTGGGTGAACCCGTGCAACGCCGCGAGGAAGCTCAGCGGCTCGGAGCCCAGCGCCGGCGGTCCGGCTGGAATGTAGGTGCCGGAGCCATGCCGCGATTGGATCACGCCCATTGCCGCCAGCGCGTGCAGGCCGGCGCGGACGGAGGGCCGGCTGACGCCAATTTGCAGCGCCAGCTCGCGCTCGGCGGGTAGGCGGTCGCCGGGGCGCACCCGTCCGCGCACGATGAGGTCGCGCACGAAGGCGACGACCTGCTCGGTGCTGCCTTCAGACATTGGTCGGACCAATTATAGTCGGGAGGTTTCGAGGGCGGTGGTCGGAGATCGGGTCGGACGGCGCGGGTTGGCTCTCGGAATTAAGACCCGGCCGCCTCATCAGTCCGACCTCCGACCGCCGCCCTCGAGGGCTGTTGCCGGTGGTGTCAGCCTGAGAAATGGTCATGCCACTTGCTACAGGCTCGACGCATAGGAAAAACCATTTGCGCCGCCCTGTCAAGTGATTTTCGCGCCAAGACGTCTGGCCACACCTTCAGGCGGTCTGACCACTTTACGAATTATGAAAATACGGCTTGAACGCCGCGCCTTCAGCGCGGCTGGACAGCGACGACACCGGCGTCGATGAACTGGCCACCGCGCACCTGGTGCGCGTGTACGGCGATGACGAGGCGTCCGGCCGTGAGCGCCGCGCGCGCCTCGGCGGCGATCGGCACGTAGGCGTAGGACGAGTTGGCGCCAGCCAGCTTCGCCGCGATCACGCCATTGAGATAGATTTCGGCGTCGTCGTCATGAAAGACGCGCAGCATGAGCGTGGCCGGAACGGCCTTGAGTTCCACGATCCGGCGCAGCCAGATATCCGGCGTCTTCCACTCCGTCCCGACACGCGCAAAGCGGGTGTCCTTGGCGCCGAAGCCGCCCGGCGCTTCGCGCCAATCGCTCGCGTCGAACGACGGCTGGAACCACGCATCGGCGGGGGCCGTGGTCGTGTAGCGCCACGTCTGCGGGTCACGGTCGGACGAGGGAACGATGTGCGCGACGCGCGGCGGCGCCGTATAGAGCGTCTTGTTCGCCGCGATCGCCTCCGGCGACAGCTTGACGACGGCGCGATCGTAGGTCATGACGCCGTTGACTTCGATCTCGCAGTCGGTGGTCTGCGTGTAAATCGCCGCCGCGAGGCCGTCACCCTGGTGAACGCGCAGCTGCGCGATCAGGTCGCGGTAGGCCGTGTTCATGTCGTCGAGCGAGGTATAGCTGCGGTAGCCCCAGTTCCCCTTGTCGACCCAGGTATGCCCCTCGATCGGCAGGCCGAGGCCGCCAAACTCGCCAAGCACCGATGAGCGCGCCGCCTCGATGGGCGGCATCCCCGGGCCGGGATACGAGTGCAGATCGGCGACGTCCCCCACTTTCATGTCGGTCCAGCCGCTGGCGTTGTTGACCAGGCGCGTCGGATCGGCTTTCTTGATCCACTCGACGACACTCTCGGTGTCATGCTGGCCCCAGCCTTCGTTGAACGGCACCCACATCACGATCGACGGATGGTTGCGCAGGTTGTTGATTTCCGCCTGCAGCTCGCGGAAGTATTCGGCCTCGGCGTCGGCCCCCTTGTTGTCGCCGCTCGGCATGTCCTGCCAGACCAGCATGCCGAGGCGGTCGGCGTGGTAATACCAGCGCGCCGGCTCGACTTTCACGTGCTTGCGGATCACGTTGAAGCCAAGGTCGCGCGTCTTCTGGATATCGAAGGCGAGCGCTTCGTCGGTCGGCGCGGTGTAGAGGCCGTCGGGCCACCAGCCCTGGTCGAGCGGACCGAACTGGAAGAGCGGCTCGCCGTTGAGGAACAGCTTGCGCGCGCCGGTGGCGTCGGCGCGGACGGCGATGCTGCGCATGCCGAAGTAGCTCTGCACGGCGTCGCCGCCTGTCAGTTGCACACGCAGGCTGTAGAGGAACGGATCGGCGGGCGACCACTTGTGCGGCGTGGGAATGCGAATCGTCGCCACCGCTTCGGTGACCGTCGCAATCGGACGCGTGCCGTCGAGTACCGCAATGGTCACGCGTCCAATGGTCGGCTGCGCGCCATCAGTGGTGACCGACACCGTGACCGTTCCGTTATCCAGATTGGGATCGATGCGCAACGCCGACACGTGCCAGGCTGACACCGTTTCCAGCCACACCGTCTGCCAGATGCCGGTAACCTCGGTGTAGAAGATGCTGCGCGGCCGTCGCACCTGCTTGCCGCGCGGCTGCTGCCCTTCGTCGGTGGGATCGCGCACGGCGACGACCAGTTCCTGTTCCGCCACGTCATGCTTCAGCGCGTCGGTGATGTCGAAGGTGAACGGGTCGTAGCCGCCCTGGTGCGAGCCGACCTTTGTGCCATTGACGTAGACGTCCGTTTCCCAGTCGACGGCGCCGAAATTGAGCAGCAGGCGCTCGCCAATCGGCATCGCCGGCGAGGCGAATGTCCGGCGGTACCAGAGCCGCTGGTTCGGCGCGACCCACTCGCCCGCGCCGCTCAACTGCGATTCGATCGGATAGGGCACGATGATCCGCTTGTCGAACGACGCGGGGCGCGGCGCGCCGGCGGCGACGATCGCGTAGCTCCACGGCCCGTTCAGGTTGATCCACTGCTTTCGTTCCATCTGGGGACGCGGATATTCCGGCAAGGGATGATCCGGATTCACGTCGGCGGCCCATTTCGTCTTCAGATGGGTCGACGGAATTGGGGTCGGCGCTTGCGCCGGCGGCTGCGCCTGGACCAAGAACAACGCGCTCGCGAGACAAAGGATTCGTGTCATGGCTATTCGTTGAGGACGAAGGCGTACAACGTGTCATCGACGGCGACGAGAATGTACTGCCGCCCGTCGACGGTCCAGGTCTGCGGCGGATTGGTCGGGCCGCCGATGCGCGCGTGCCACAGCGGCGTGCCGTCCGACGCGTCATAGGCAACGAAGTTGCCCGCCGAGTCCCCGCCAAACACCAGCCCGCCGGCGGTCGCCAGCAGGCCGCCACCGCCGCCACTGCCACCGCCGTTGAGGCTGGGATGTTCGTGGCGCCAGGCGATCTTCCCCGTCTTCGGATCGATCGCGGTCAGAAACGAGCCACGCCGGCCGACGAGGACTTCCTCCTTACCGCCCAGGCCCATCGATCCGCGTGGATCCGGATCGGTCAGGTAGAAAATCGAGAACACGTTGCGTTCGACGATGTAGAAGAGGCCGGTGTCGGGACTGTAGGCGGGCGGTTCCCAGTTGATCGTGCCATTCGCCGTGGGCGACACGAGCGAGCCGCCGATCGACGGATCCTTGTCCGGGTCGCGGCGGGGCTGACCTTTCGCGTCTTCCCCCTTCACCCAGTTGGTGTACTTGCCGTAGCGCTCCGTCGCGACAGGCTCACCGGTGACGCGGTCGAGCGTGAAGAAGTAGCCATTGCGCGCGGCCGTCGACACCAGTTTGCGCGTGCGGCCGCCGATCTTGGCGTCGAAGAGCACCGGAGTCTGCGCCGAATCCCAGTCGTGCATGTCGTGCGGGGACGTCTGGTAGTACCACGCCATCTTGCCGGTGTCGACGTTGACCGCGACGAGGGAACAGGTGAAGAGATTGTCCCCTTCCCCGCGACCGGCGGTGTAGGCCGGTGTCGGATTCCCGGTGCCGAAGATGTAGAGCTTCGTCTCGGGATCGTAAGCGCCCGGCATCCACGGCTGCGCGCCGCCGTGACGGGCCGCGTCGAGGCTCGGCCACGTGTCGAGGCCGGGGTCGCCGGAATTCATCGGCACCGTATACAACTTCCACTGCAGCTCGCCCGTCTCGGGGTCGAAGGACTGCAGAAAGCCTGGCGCGTCGATGTCGTTGCCAGTGCCGGCGATGACGTGGTTGCCGACGACGACTGGGGCCGCGGTCGAAAAATACTGCAGGCTGAAATCCGCGATGACCTTGTGCCACCGCTCTTTGCCGGTTCTCGCGTCGAGCGACACGAGATAGTTGTCCGGCGTCTCCATGTAGAGGTAGCCGTTCCACATCCCGAGCCCCCGGCTGGCGATGTGGGTGCCGCCGCGCGTTCTCCAGAAGTAGTGCCACAGCTCGCGCCCATCGCGGGCGTCGAGGGCCCACGCGTTGTCTGGCGTCGACAGGTAGATCGTGTTGTCGACCATCAGCGCCGACGCCTTGATCGTCGGCGGGCCGAACGATGGAAACTCGAGCGTGCCCTCTCCACCGATGGCGCGCGCCCCCTGGGCGCCGTCGCGCAGCCGGCTTACCCAGGCGAGCGACAGGCTCTTCACCGTCGCCCGGTTGACGCGCTCGAGCAGGCTGTAGCGGCGGCCGGAATAGTCGCCGTTGTGTGTCGGCCATGAGTCGGCCAACGGCTTCAGCAGCTGTGATGGATCGACCCCATGACCCTGCCCGCGCAGCACAGTCGGCGCGAGCACCAGCGACGCGATCAGCAAACAACGTTTGGCGTTCATTTGAGCGTGACGAGATACGCCGTCACGTTGCGCATGTCCTTGTCGGTCAGCGCCGAGAGCAGCGACTTGTGCGCTTCGAGCGGATCGACGATATCCACGTGCGGGACACCGCCGTTCCGGCTGAAGCCGCGGATCGTGCCATCTTCGAGGGCGAGCTTGATCTCGAAGTCGTCGATGAAGGTCAGACGCCCGTGGATGCGCTCGCCTTCTCTGGTGGTGACGGTGGCCGTCACGACGGGAGTGGCGGACTCGTCACCGCTGCGCGGGCGGCCGCGCCCGGTCACGCCGCCCGAGACCCACAGGTTCTGGAGCACTTTGGCGTCAGCCACCTTGCCGGCGATCCCACGCAGATCTCCGTCGGCAGAGTGACAGGCGCTGCACTTGGCGGCGAAATAGCCGCGTCCCGCCGCGGCGTCGCCGACGACGATGTCCGGCGGCGGCCGTTCGGCGTGCGGCGGTGCGCCTTGTCCTGGACTCGCCGCGGTGAGACTGTGGATGAATTCGACGACTGCCCTGACATCATCCGCGCCGAGCGGCAGCGCCGGCATGCCGCGTTCGGGGCGGCCGTTCTGGATCACCGACGTGAGCAGCTCGCCGTTCTGATCCGCCAGGACGAGCTGGGAACGCAGCAGATTGGGTCCGTTGAGCTGGCCGCCACGCGCGTCGGCGCCGTGACACGCCACGCAGTTGACGCCGAATACCGCTTTGCCGCGGGCAATCGTCTGTGCGTCGGCTGCCTTACGCTGCATCGCCGGGAACGTCCCGGGACTCTGCTGCACCGTCTGCGCCGCCAGCGCGACGACCCACACGACCAGGACCCGCGTCATCGGCGCGTATTCTAGCGCGCCTCACTTCCAAGCGACCGACGAAAACATCACGGGGGCGATCACGCACGGTGCCTGCGCATGGCCTGCGGGTCCCACTCGATCGCCGCGTGCTCGAAGTAGCTGTCGTTGGTCAGCAGCGCCGGCGCGGCGGCGCGGAACCCGAACGTCGCGTCTTCGGTCACCGCCTGCCGATTGCGCACCGCGGTGACGAAGGTCACGACATGATCGTACTGATCGCTGTAGCCCGACGGAGCTGCGTAGAGTTCATCGCTGGTCGTGCCCAGCCCCGACTGCGGCGGATATTTCACGCGGTAGTCGTCGAGGACCTTCTGCTGCATTGCCTGCGGAAAGGTATCGATAGAGTAACCAGGTTCCTTGGCCCGCGGCTTACGCGAGAGCGTCACACCGGGGCCGCCGATCGTCAGCACGCCGTCGCTGCCGATGAAATGGAAGCCTTCGCTGCCGCCGGAGCCATCGGCGAAGTTGACGCGCAGCGCCATCGTGAACGCCGGATGCGATGCGGTCTTTGGATAGTCGTAGAGGCCGAGCATCACGTCGGGCACGTCGCGCCCGTCGTGCCAGAAGCGCAGGCCGCCGGTCGCCATCACGCGCGTCGGACCGATCGCGTCGAGCACGTAGTGGATGCCGCTGAAGAGGTGCACGAAGAGATCGCCGGGAATCCCGGTGCCGTAGTCGCGGTAGTTGCGCCAGCGGAAGACGCGCACGGCCTCGAACGGGCGCTGCGGGGCGCGGCCGAGAAAACGATTCCAATCGACCGTCTCGGGCGAAGCGTCCGGCGGAATCGTGTACTGCCAGGCGCCCAGGGCCGAGTTGCGGTTGATCCATGCCTCGACCATGTTCAGCTCGCCAATTGCGCCCGAGCGATAGAGCTCGCGCGCCTTGGCGTAGACGATCGAGCTGACGCGCTGGCTGCCGACCTGCAGTATGCGGCTGGTCTCCTTCGCCACCGCGATCACGCCCAGGCCGTCATCAATCGTCTGGACCATGGGCTTTTCGACATAGACGTCCTTGCCGGCTTTCATCGCATCAATCGCGATCTGCGCGTGCCAGTGATCCGGCGTGCCGATGATGACGGCGTCGACGTCCCGGCGCGCGAGGATCTCGTGATAGTCGCGGGTGGTGGCGATGCCGCTACCCCAGACTTCCCTGGCGCGGGCCAGACGCCCGTCGTAGCAATCGGCGACCGCGACCAGCTCGACACCGGACACCCGCACGGCCGTCCGGGTGTCGGACGATCCCTGGCCGCCGGCGCCGATGAGCGCGATGCGGACACGGTCGCCGGCGGCCGGTTGGGGTGGCGATTGCAGCTCGTAGGCGCGGGCAATCGCCGGCACGGCGGTCAGGCCACCCACCGCCGCGGCCTTGAGAAAATCGCGCCGGGATGGACCTTTCATGGCGCCTAGCCTAAACTCACGCCCGGATTCATTCAATGGCGATGTATCTGGGGTTCGACGCGAGCACGCAGAGCGTCACGGCGACGATCATCGAAACCGGCAACGGCCGGCGCGAGGTCGTCTTCGAGCACGCACTCAACTTCGACGAATCGTTCCCGGAATTCGGCACGGCCAACGGCGTGATGCGCGGCTCCGACGGCGTCACCGTCACGACGCCGCCGGCGTTGTGGGTGGCCGCGCTCGATCGCCTCTGTGAAACCCTGGCGAACGAAGGTATCGACCTGTCGCGCATCGCCGCCGTCTCCGGCTCGGGTCAGCAGCACGGCAGCGTCTACCTGACGGCGGAGGCGACGGCCGTTCTCGGCTCGCTCGATCCCGCGCGGCCGCTCGTCGATCAGATCGAGCCTGTCTTCTCGCGCCGCGTCTCACCGGTCTGGCTCGACTGCAGCACCGGCGCCGACTGCGCGGTGATCACGCACGCACTGGGGGGCGACGCCGCAGTCGCGTCACTGACCGGTTCGCGTGCCTACGAGCGCTTCACCGGCGCGCAAATCCACAAGTTCGCGCAGCAGGATCCCGGCGCCTACGCCCGAACGGATCGCATTCACCTGGTCAGCTCGTTCATGGCGTCGCTGCTCGCCGGCCGACACGCCCCGATCGATCCGGGCGACGGCGCCGGCATGAACTTGATGGACCTGGCATCGCGAACGTGGGCGCCGCGCGCGCTCGACGCCACCGCGCCGGAACTGGCGCGGCGGCTGCCCGACATCGTGGACTCGTGGGCGGTCGTCGGCACGCTGGCGCCGTACTGGCAGCACAAGTACGGCTTCGGACCGGCGCGGGTGATCGCCTGGTCGGGCGACAACCCGTGCTCGCTGATCGGGCTCGGGCTGATCGAAACCGGCCAGCTCGGCATCTCGCTGGGCACGAGCGACACCGCCTTCGGCCCAATCGCCCGGCCCGTCCACGATCCGCAGGGAGCGGGCCACGTGTTCGGCTCGCCGGCCGGCGGTTACATGGCGCTCACCTGCTTTGCCAACGGGTCGCTCGCGCGCGAGCGCGTCCGCGACATGCACCATCTCGACTGGGACGGCTTTTCGAGACTCCTGGCCGCTACACCCGCAGGCAACGGCGGCGGCATGCTGGCGCCGTGGTTCGTGCCCGAGATCACGCCACTGGTAGCGCAGGCCGGTCCGCGCTGGAAGGATGTCGATCCGTCCGATGCACCGCGCGCCGTCCGCGCCGTCGTCGAGGGACAGGCGATGGCGATGCGCCTGCACTCGCGCTGGATCGCGCCGACAGTGACGACGATCCGCGTCACCGGCGGTGCCGCGGACAACGCTGCGGTTCTGCAGGTCATCGCCAACGTCTTCGACGCCGAGCTGGTGCGGATCGCGCCGCGCAACGCCGCCTCGCTCGGCGCGGCCCTGCGCGCCTTCCACGCCGACTGCCTGGCGAGCCGCGCGGCGCGAGCCTGGCATGACATCGTCGACGGCTTCACCGATCCAAACCTGCGGGTGTCACCGAACGCGGCCGCGGCGGCCGTCTATCGCGAGCGGCTCCCGGAGTACGAACGGTTCACCGCTGGCGGCAGCTGAGACGGGCAACGGCCACGCGCCGGCACACGAGCGGCAAGAGTGCGATGCTCATGAACAGGCACCGGCCTGGAAACGGAGGACGCGCTACGCTTGATGTGGCAGCCTCTTTACCTGCTGATCGTTGCACTCCGAGATGTCCCGTTGACGCGCACGTTCTTCAGCACGAGATCCTTCACGCCTTCGATGACGTCCGCTGACTCGACGCCGTCGAAGGTGCAATCGCTGACGCGGATGTTGGTGATCGGCGATTCGGCAAATCCGCGCAGCATGAAGGCGTACTTGCTCTTGCGGCTGGTGACGTTGCTCACCTCCACGTCGCGCAGGATCGGCGTGAACCTACCGTTGCGCCCTTCCTCGTAGAAGAAGTCGGCGGCGACGATGGCCTCGGCCACTTCGCCAACGGTGATATCGCGCATGGCAATGCGCTCGATCAGGCCGCCGCGCGCCGCGTTGTTCTTGAAGCGCAGGACGCGGTCGAGGCGGGGGCTGTCCATCCGACATTTCTCGGCGAAGATGTTGCGGGCGCCACCGGAAATTTCGCTGCCGATGACCACGCCGCCGTGGCCATCCTTCATGTCGCAGTCGCGGATGACGACGTTTTCGATCGGCGTGTGCAGCCGCCGCCCGTCGTCGTTCCGGCCCGACTTGAGCGCGATGCAGTCGTCGCCGGTGTCGAACGTGCAGCGCTCGATCAGGACGTCGCGGCACGACTCGGGGTCGCAGCCGTCGTTGTTGGGTCCATGGCTACTGATGTGGAGGCCGCGCACCGTGACGTTGGTGCACAGCACCGGGTTCACTTCCCACATCGGTGAGTTGACGATCCTGATACCTTCGATGAGGACGTTCTGGCAGCGGTAGGGCTGGATAAAGTTGACGCGCAGCTTCGACGGGCCGTCGCCGAACACACGCTTCTCCGGCGCGACGCCGTCGGCGGCCATCTGCAGCAGCCGGTTGCGCGCCGCGGCCTGATCGGTGCGCCAGCCCCACCAGTTCTGCGCGTTGGCCTGCCCGTCGAGGGTGCCGGCGCCGGTGATGCCGACGTTGGCTTCGTCGAGCGCGTAGAGGAAGGGCGAGTAGTTCATGAGCTCGGTGCCCTCGAAGCGCGTCAGCACGAGCGGCAGATAGGCCTCGGGCGTTGCGAGAAATGCGAGCGTCGCTCCCTCACTCACGTGCAGGTTGACGTTCGAGCGCAGGCGGATCGCACCGGTCAGGAATCGTCCGGGCGGCACGACGACGCGGCCGCCGCCGGCGGCGTGACAGGCGTCGATCGCGGCGCGGATGGCGGTGCTGCAATCAGGTACCGCCGTCCCCTTTCGCGCCGTGCGCGGTGACATCGACGTCGCGCACGGGGAAGACTGGATCCTTGACGCGGCGCAGGATGTCGGCGGCGGTGCTCCACAGATCGTCCTGCCACGCCTCGATCCAGGCGGGCGCGCGGGCCACCAGTGCGACCACGGCCGTGGACGAGAGAAACCGCCGTCGGGAGATTCCAGTCATTGGCGCATGATAAGCTGTCGCGCTACGATCATGCTGAACGACACGCTGTATCGCGTCCGGCGCATCGACGGGCTGCAGCAGCTGCAGAAGCGCGGCGAGCGGGGCGCACGCGAAATCAGCAGCCTGCGGCTGCGCCTCGCCGCCGGCGCCCACCACAAGTTCCACATCGCCGGCGAAGAGACGATCGTCGTTCTCCAGGAAGGCAAGGGGACGTTTACGACGCCCGACGGCGCCTGGACGCTGTCGCGCCGCAGCGTCTTCGACGAGCGTGGCAGCGCGCTCTACCTGCCGCCGGGCGCAACGCTGACCGTCCAGGGTGAGACGCCGCTCGAGGCCATCCTCTTTTCGACGCCGGCGGGCGGTGGCGGCAAGTCCGCGGTGGTCACGCCGCAGGACGTCGAAGTCAACGCGCGCGGCAAGGGCGTCTACGCTCGCGACGTCCACAATCTGTTCGTCACCGACACGCACGCAAAGAAGCTGATGGTCGGCGAGACGTTCAACCCGCCCGGGCACTGGAGCAGCTACCCGCCGCACAAGCATGACGGCAAGGACGGCGAGCCGGTCCTCGAAGAGATCTATTACTACCGCGTCTCGCCGCCGCATGGGTTCGGGCAGCAGATGCTCTACAACGGCGACGGCGAATGCTACACGCACACCGTGAAGGATGGCGACGCGGTGCTGCTGCCCTACGGCTACCACCCGGTCTCGGCGCCGCCCGGCTACAAGCTCTACTATCTGTGGGCGCTGGCCGGCGTCGAGCGCAAGATCGGGCTGCACGAGGATCCGACGCACACGTGGATTCACGAGCTGACATAGCCGCCGAGATCGAACGGCTCGGCGTCGTCGCCGTGATCCGGATGAAGGATCCGGCAAAGCTGCGCGCCGTGTTCGACGCGCTGGCCGAGGGTGGGGTGCGCGCGATTGAAGTGACGATGTCGGTGCCGGGGGCGGTCGGGCTGATTCGCCAGCTGGCGGCTTCCCTGCCGGCCGGTATCGTACTCGGCGCGGGCACGGTCCTCGACGCCGGCACGGCGCGCGCGGTGATCGATGCCGGCGCGCGCTTCATCGTCTCGCCGGTATTCCGACGCGAGGTGATCACGACCTGCCTCGAACGCGGCATCGTCGCCGCACCGGGCTGCTTCTCGCCCACCGAGATTCTCGACGCGCACGAGATGGGGGCCGACGTCGTCAAGGTGTTCCCGGCGACGGCGCTCGGGCCGCAGTACATCAAGGATCTGCGCGCGCCGATGCCGCAGTTGAAGCTGATGCCGACAGGCGGCGTCACGCTCGACAACGCCGGCGACTGGATCCGCGCCGGTGCCGTCGCGGTCGGCGTCGGCTCGGCGCTCCTCGACGGCAAGGCGATCGACGAGGGGCGTCTCGACGTCATCATCGCAAACGCGCGGCGCATCGTCGCCAGCGTCGCGTCGGCGAGGCCGGCGAAATGAACGCGGCCGCATCACGCGTCGTCACCTTCGGCGAAATCATGCTGCGGCTGGGGTCGCCCGGGTTCGAGAGACTGTTGCAGTCGGCGATGTTGACCGCCACTTTCGGCGGCGGCGAAGCCAACGTCGCCGTCAGCCTGGCGCAGTTCGGGCTGGCGAGCGATTACGTGACCCGCCTGCCCAACAATGCGTTGGGCGACGCGGTGATTCGCGCGCTGCGTGCAGAAGGGGTTGGCACCTCGTACATCACGCGCGGCGGAAGCCGTCTCGGTATCTACTTCACCGAAACGGGGGCGAGTCAGCGTGCATCCACGGTGGTCTACGATCGCGCCCATTCGGCCATCAGCGAGATCCCGCCCGACGCCGTGAAGTGGGACGAGGTGATGGCGGGTGCGGCGTGGTATCACGTGACCGGCATCACGCCGGCGCTCGGTGAGAAGACGGTTGCGGCGACCAAGGCGTCGATCGAGGCGGCGAAGAAGGCGGGCGCCAGGGTCAGCGTCGATCTGAACTACCGCAAGAAGCTCTGGACCGAGGCGCAGGCGCAGGCGGTGATGCGTCCGCTGATGAGCGCCGTCGACGTCGTCATCGCCAACGAAGAAGACTTGCAATCGGTGCTCGGCGTCCGGATGACTGGCACCGACGTGACCACGGGAACGCTCAACGTCGATGCGTATCGCGAGGCTGCCGAATGGGTCACACGCGAGCTGGGTCCGCCGCTGGTCGCGATCACGCTGCGCGAGAGCCTGTCGGCGAGTGACAACGGCTGGAGCGCAATGTTGTGGGACGGCGGCACGCAGACCCTGCACCGCAGTCAGCACTACGCCGTCCGCCTCGTCGATCGTATCGGTGGCGGCGACAGCTTCGCGGCGGGACTGATTTACGGACTGGCGACCGGCCGATCGAACGCGGACTCGCTGCGCTTCGCCGTCGCGGCGAGCGCCTTGAAACAGACGATCCCCGGAGACTTCAATCGAGTGACGGTCGCCGAAGTGGACGCTCTGGCCAAGGGCGACGCCTCGGGCAGGGTCCAGCGGTAGCGGCTGGCGGCTGCCGGCTGCCGGCTGCCGGCTGCCGGCTTACAGCTTCCGGCTGGGAAACGGGGTGCCGGTTCCTATCTCAAGAACACGTTCGGCATCAGCGCGAGCGGCTCACCACGACGGAAGATCTGCAGCGGGGCGACGAGCTGCTGCAGCACGCGCGGGTTGGAGAGGCCGAGCATCGCGGCCAGCGTGGCGGCGCGGTCCGAGGTGCCGAACGGGCTCTTGAAGATGTCGTAGAACGACTTCTTCGGCGGATAGACGACGAGTTCGACGTCCTGGTCTTGCGGGATCCGGGCCCGCTGCTTGGCAATCGACAGGGCACGATCGAGGCCACCGAGCTCGTCGACGAGCCCGATCTGCTTGGCCTGGAGTCCCGTCCACACGCGCCCCTGACCCACCGCATCGATCTTCTCCGGGGTCGTGTTGCGTCCCTGCGCCGCCTTCTCGACGAAGGTGTTGTAGGTCGCCTGCATGCTTTCGAACACGCGCTGCTTCTCTTCCGGTGAGAACGGACGGACGGGCGAGTAGAGATCGGCATACTTGCCCTGCGAGACGCCCTCCATGTTGAGGCCGAGCTTCTTCAATGTCCCGTCGATCACGAACTTGGTGAGGACGACGCCAATCGAGCCGGTCAGGGTGGAGGGCTCCGCGACGATGACGTTGGCCGGCATGGCGATGTAGTAGCCGCCCGACGCCGCGACGTCGGACATCGAGGCGATTAGCGGCTTCTGCTGCCTCGTGAGCATCACCTCGCGCCAGATGATGTCGGACGCGATCGCCGACCCGCCCGGGCTGTCGATGCGCAGGATGATCGCCTTGGTGCTCTGGTCGGCGCGCGCCTTGCGCAAGTACTCGATGATCGTGTCCGATCCCGTCACCTGGCTACCGGTGCTGTCGTAGGTGCTCTTGCCGGACGCGATCAGGCCGGTCGCATAAATCACCGCGATCTTCTGCGAGCCGTGGCCGAACGGCGCGTTCGTCTGCCGGTAGTCGTTCATGTCGACGTAGGTTGGCTTGGCCGCGCCGAGCTTCACCTTGTCGTCGAGTTCGTCCTCGTAGGCAACGTCGTCGATCAGGCCAGCCTTGAGCGCGTCTTCCGAGAGGAAGGGGCCGTGGTCGATGAGCGACTTCACGTCGGCCTCGCTCTTGTGCCGCCCCTCGGCGATGCCGCGCACGAGCTGCTGATAGAGGTCCGTGTTGAGCGAGACGGCCATCTCGCGGTGCGCCGGCGTGTAGGTCTTCTCGGTGAACTCGTTGAGCGCCGTCTTGTATTCGCCGATGTGCATGCCGTCAGGGTAGGCGCCGATCTTGTCGAGCATGCCGCGCATGAACAGCTCGTAGCTGGCGATGCCGGTGAGGTCGAGCGATGCGCTCGGCATCAGGAAGACCTTGTCGCAGGCAGTCGCGAGGTAGAACTCCTGCTGGCCGCCGTACTCGAGATAGGCGGCGATCGGCTTGCCCGAGCGGCGGAAATCGATGACGGCATCGCGCAGCTCCTGCACTTTGCCCCACAGCGCGGCGTCGCCGCTCGGCTTGAGGATGACGCTCTTGATGCGGTTGTCGGTCTTGGCGTGGCGCAGCATGTCGGTCACGCTGCGTAAGGTCGGCGCCGACTCGAGGAACGGCGCGAACACGCCGCCCGGTTCGATTTCATTGAGGTCGCCGCCAACGCGTAGCACGAGCGTCGAATTCTGCGCCACCTGTGGCTCACGGCCGAAGGCGGCGAAGATGAGGAGCATCCCGATAGCGGAGACGGAAATGGCGAAGACGATGAGAAAAATGACGATCCAGACGCCGCGGCGTACAGCCATCCCGTTATTGTAAGCTGCCGCGATGACGAAGACCGCTGCAAGAACGCTTGCGGCCGTGGTCGGCGCCGCCGTCAGTCCAAGGCCCCGACCAGCGCCGTCATCCTGTCGTTGATGGAGGAAGGCAGGCTGGGACTGAACGAGCCTGCGGGGCGGGCGATCACGATCAAGGATCTGCTGACGCACACCGCGGGTGTCTCCTACGGCGAAGATCCGTTGATCGCCGAGGCAGGAGAGGCGGGTAATCGCGCTTCGTCCCTGGAGCGAAGCCGTTCGCGGCAGCCTCGACGTGTTTCATGGCACCGGTCGCGACCTCCGATCGCCTCCGTGCGACCCTCGTAATCCCATGTCCTTGTTGATCCCGGCGATCCGCGCGCTGCGCGCGAATCCAGCCTTTTCGGCCGTGTCGATCCTGACCCTGACCGTGGCGATCGCATCGACGACGGCGATTTTTTCGGTCTACGATCAGCTGGTTGCGCATCCGGTGACGCTGCCGGACCCGTCTTCGCTCGTCCAGATCTGGATCACCAGCAGCGACCGCGCGATCCAGGCACAAGCCATCTCGGTCCCGCGCTACGACGATCTGAAGGCGCAGATTCACGCGTTCTCGTCGATGGGCGCCTCGGCGCCGGACAGCTTCACGTTGACCGGCAGAGGGGACGCCACGCAGCTCAACGGCCTGCGCGTCAGTCCCTCGTTCCTCCCCACGCTTGGCATCATGCCGGCGCGCGGACGCAACTTCACGCAGGCGGAAGACGTCATGAACGGGCCGGCGGTGTGCATCATCAGCCACGAGGTGTGGTTGTCGGTGTTCGGCGGGCGCGACTCGATCGTCGGCGACACGATCGAGTTGAACGGCACCGCGTGGGAGGTCGTGGGGGTGATGCCGCCGCGGCTGACGTCGCCGTTCGCGCAGGTGCAGGTCTTCGCGCCGCGCATCTTCGAGGTCGGTGCACTGACGGCGGCGCAGATCAAGATCGGCGCGACGGTCGCATCGGCGATCGCCCGCCTCAGACCCGGCGCCACGCTCGACCAGGCGCGCGCCGAGATGGCGGCCGCCGACGGCGATTACAAGGCACGCTTTTCCGGCAACATCGACGCGAGGGCGCTCATGGACCCGCGGCCGTTCGTCGCCTCGCTGGTCAGCGGTGTAGCGCCGACCATGTACACTCTGCTCGGCGCGGTCGGATGCGTCCTTCTCATCGCGTGCGCCAACGTCGCCTCGCTGTTCCTCGGGCGGCTGCTCACACGGCGCAAGGAAATCGCCGTGCGAATGTCGCTCGGCGCGAGCCGCGGTGCGATCGTCCGTCAATTCCTGGCCGAGAGCGTGCTCTTCTCAGCCGCCGCGGGGGCACTTGGCGCGGCCCTCGCGGTCTGGACGATTGGGGCGCTCCAGCCGATCATCGCGTCGCAGCTGCCCTCGGGCGCCACGCTTACCCTGAACTGGCGCGCGCTCGTCTTCGCCGGCGCCGTCAGCCTGTCCGGCGCAATTCTCACCGGTCTCATTCCCGCCCTGCAGGCGTCACAGCCGGATCTGGTCGGGCAGTTGAAGGACAGCAGTCGCGGATCATCCACGGGGCAAGGCGGGCGCTTGCGCCAGGCGCTGATCGTGGCCGAGGTGATGCTGTCGATCGTCTTGTTGATCGGTGCGGGCCTGCTCGTCGAGAGCTTCCTGAAACTGGCCGGCACCGAAACCGGCATCGACGCCCGCGGCGCGGCGACCGCATTCGTCGGGCTTCCGCCGGGACGCTACCGCACACCTCAGGAACAGTCGGACTTCTACGAGGGTGTCATCGAACGGGTCGCGGCTCAGCCGGGCGTCACCGACGCCGCGGCGGCGCTGACGACGCCGCTCAACGGCGGCGTGCGGACGCCATTCGGCGTCCTCGGCCGGCCGCAGCCGCCGATCGCCGAACGGCCGCTCGTCACCTTCGACGTCGTCAGCGAACACTACTTCCGTCTGCTGCGGATCCCGGTCACCCAGGGACGGGCGTTCTCAGCCGACGATCGGCTGACGGCGCCTCTCGTCTGCGTGGTGAACCAGACGTTCGCGAAGCAGGTGTTTTCGGGACGGCCGGCGATCGGACAGGTCCTGCTGTTCGGCGCCAACGACCGGCACGTCGAGATCGTCGGCGTGACCGGCGACGTCAAGACCGTTGGCGTGAACGTGCCGGCGCCCGCCGAAGTGTATTTTCCAATGCGCCAACTGGCCAAACCGGGCATGAACGTGATCGGCAGGACGGCCGGCGATGCGGCCACGCTGCAGACTGCGATCAAGAACGCGGTGGCGGCCGTCGATCCAACTCAGGCGGTCTCGTTCTTCGTGACGCTCGAGAACGCGTTGTCCCAGAGTCTCGGAACGCAGCGGCTGGTCGCGGCACTCACGGGACTGTTCGCGGCGTTGGCGCTCCTGCTCTCGCTCGTCGGACTCTACTCGGTCCTCGCGCACCTCGTCTCGCAGCGGACGCCGGAGATCGGCATTCGCATGGCGCTCGGCGCAACCCGCGCACAGGTCATCGGCATGGTCATGCGGAGTGGCCTGGTGCTGGTGGCGATCGGCCTGGGGCTCGGCCTCGGCGGCGCCGCGGCGGCCAGCCGGCTGATCCGACAACTGCTCTTCGGCGTCGAGGCGCTGAACCCGGCGATCTATCTCGTCGTCACTGTGGCGTTCGGCCTGGTCGCGGCGCTGGCCTGCCTCGTACCCTCGCTGCGCGCATCGCGGATCGATCCGCTCATGGCGTTTCGGACGGAGTAGTGCGGGTGTAGCGCTCGCGTGTGGGCTGAAAGGCCATGCTCACGGCGCCGCGTGATCGATGGGGAACGCCTGACCGCCCCAGGCGCGCTGCTGGGTGAAGGGCTCGGCAGGCGCCGACCAGAAGGGTTCACTCCCGTGCAGGCCGAGCGGGAGCAGCGCAACGCTGCACAAGTATAGCGACCCCGTTGAGATATAGGTCTCGCCGACGCCCGGCTGATGGCCGCAGAAGCCGATGCGCAGCCAGCCATCGGCGTCGAAGGTGTCCGGCGCGTCGAGCGTGCGCTTGATGACGGCAAGTAGCGCCTCGCGAACCTGCGCCGGCGCGAGGCCATCTGGCAGCGCGCGGCGTAGCGCGGACTGCGCCAGCGCATGAAACGCGCCGCAGCGATACGCCAGCGACCGGCCGAGCGGCGGGAACGTGCCGTCGGGCGCAATCAGGCGCTCCTGCACGGCGGCGTAGCGCTTGGCGCGCTCCTCGATGCGCGGCGTCATCTCTTTGACGACCGACACCTGGTCGGCGAGCGCCGCGGCGACGTCCACCAGCATCGGATGGATGACGAAGCTGTTGTAGTAGTCCCAGTGGAACGACGGGCCATCGCCGTAAGCGCCGTCCCCTTTGTACCACTGCTCGTGCTCGCGGACCGCGTACTCGACACGGGTCGCGTCGAACGGCGCGCCGAGCGCTGCGAGGCCAGCTTCGACCATGGCGCTGAACAACAACCAGTTGCTGAATGGCGGCGTGATGACGCGCGTCGACGCCATCGCGGCGACGAGGTTCTGCTTGGTGATGCCCTCGATCTTCGCGAGCACCGAGGTGGGGGCACGCAACAGGCCCTGCACCAGGAACGCGGCGTCGACGAGCGGCTGCCGCTCGCGAGTAAAGTTCATGAAGTCGGGCGACTTCGGATCGACGGCGCGGTCGAGGGCCTGCAACACCAGCTGCGGGTATAGCGGCGCCGCGCCGTTCTCGAGCCATGGCGCAATGCCCGCAAGCAGCCGGCCGAACGCTTCGAGGTGCGTCACGCCGCGGCGGTCGACGTTCGCTGCCTGCTCGACGGGCATCCGCGCGCGCAGCGTGCCGTTGGCGAGGTTGCGGAGCACAGGCTCGGCCAGCTTCGTTCCGTAACTCGACCAGACGCTGAGATGAGGCGCGGCGGGAATCGGCACCTGGCCCGCGAGTGCAAGTCCTGGCGCCATCAACGTGGCGCCGGCGGCCTGCAGCACTTCGCGGCGGTTCACCTTCACCGCTTCTGTCCCATCGCGAATTGATCACCGGCGCGGACGACCTTCTTGCCGTCGAAGACCACTTCGACGATCTTCTCGCTTTGCACCACGCGGTGCTCCTCATCGGTCAGCGTGGCAACAATCTTCTTCGTCTTCGCGTCGATGATCTCGCCGGTCGACGGCCACACGTGCTTCCCATCGAGGCTCCAGGTGATCCAGCCCGGCTGATCGCGGACCTTGATCGTGGCGATGAGTCTCGGCGTCTGGACCGTCATGTCGAAGACGTGGATGGCGCTGTTGTGGCCGTCCGCCAGCCACAGCTCCTTCTCGTCTGGCGACAGCGCGATGCCGTGACTCGGGCAGCCGTGGCGCTTGACGTCTCCCTTCTCGAATCCCGGCACCTCGACGTGCTGCAGCAGCTTGCCGGTCTTGAGATCCCCGACCTCGAAGCCGAGCAGGTCATTGACGTTGACGTAGACCTTCGTCTGCGAGCCGTTGATCGTGAACGGACGAATCACGCTGGCAAACGGCCCGACCTCCTGGACGACCGCGTTGGTCGTCGGATCGGCGACCTTCAGCAGGGGCGACTTCAGCCCGGCGAGATAGACCTGCTTGCCGTCGGGCCCCCAGATCGTATTGTGCGCACCCGAGTTGGTCGTGACGGCGGCCTTGATCTCGCTGGTCATCGCGTCGACGACGGTCCACTGCGGGCCTTCGAGCGTCGGCACGTAGAGCGTCTTGCCGTCAGGGGAGACGGCGAGGCGATCGGCCCCCCCGGGCATCTCGCGGTCCCAGAGCTTCTTGTCGCTGGTGAGATCGAACGCCATCAGCCGCCGGATCGTGGTCACGTAGAGCCGGCCGGTCGCGGCGCTCGCCGCGATGCCCTTGACGTTCTCCGGCTCCTGCCCTGCGGGCACGACCTGGGAGGGGATGCGGCGGAGGAACTTGTAGCCGGCGTCGATGTCGTAGACGAGGACGCCGACGCCGCCGGTACTCGACGTAGTTGCGGACGCCGGGCTCGGACACGTAGAGGTAGTGGTGTTCGGCGGCTGCGTGCAGCGGGCGGAGCGAAGCAGCGGCCATGACGGCCAGGGCCGCCGTCAAGACGAAGCTCAGGGTAGGTCGCATGGCGAAGAACCTTACACCATCGCCAGAATCAGCAGGTCACCGGAGCTCGATCGCCCCCGATCACTCCGACTGTATCGGCTCGGCTTGCGTGTCGAGGGCCACCTGCGGCAGCCGTTGCAACATCCGCGCGCACGCGTTCCAGCGCAGGACCGCGTCATCGTTGTGCGGCGGCTTGAGCGATTCAGCGCGCTCGAAGCAAGCCAAAGCCTCGTGCAGCCAGCCGACCGCAGAGGCCGACGAATGGAACGAGTCGCGCTGCAGCGCCGCCTTGGCGCGGCGCTCGCGGATGATGCCCTTGTAGTACTCGCGATCGTAGGCATCGCTGAGGTGATCGAGGACCCCGTCGGCGCGCGCCGCCAGGCTGGCGCAGGTACCGGCCTCGTGGGGGAATTGATCGGTGAGCGACAGCAGCAACGCGACCAGCGCGTCCTGGTTGGCGGGCTCAATCTGCAGGACGTCGAGGCAGATGCTCTCCGCCTCGCCGGGCTCGTTCAGCAGCCGGTAGCGCTCCGCCTTGGCGAGCGCCGAGGGAATGCCGTCGCGCGAGATCGGCTTCGGCTCGTACATGGGGCCCTCCTCACGACTTGAACATGCGGAACAGTCGCGTCACGGGATCGAAGTAACGATCGACGACCCTCTCCTTCAACGGAATGATGGCGTTTTCCGTGATGGTGATGTGCTCCGGACAGACCTTGGTGCAGCAGCGCGTGATATTGCAGAAGCCGACGCCATGCTGCTCCTTGAGCGCCGGGATGCGATCGGCGGCGTCGAGCGGGTTCATTTCCAGCGCGGCGGCGAAGGTCAGAAAGCGCGGCCCGATGAACTGATCGTGCAGATGGTGGTCGCGCAGGATGTGGCAGACGTCCTGGCACAGGAAGCACTCGATGCACTTGCGGAACTCCTGCACGCGGTCGATGTCGCGCTGCTGCACGCGCCAGGTGCCGTCGGGAGCGTCGGCGGGGCGCGGCGTGAACGGCGTGATCGTCTGCTTGACGCGGAAGTTCCACGAGACGTCGGTGACCAGGTCCTTGATTGCGGGAAACGCGCGCATCGGCTCGACGGTAATCGGCTCGAGCTGATTGAGCGTGTTGAGCCGCGTCATGCACATCAGCCTCGGGTTGCCGTTGATTTCGGCCGAGCACGATCCGCACTTGCCAGCCTTGCAGTTCCAGCGGACCGCAAGGTCGGGCGCCTGGGTCGCCTGGATCTGGTGGATCGCATCGAGCACGACCATGCCCGGGACGACGTCGACGCCGTAGTCGGCGAAGTGCCCGCTGCCGCTGTCGTCGGTGCGCCAGACCTTGAACGCGGCGGTGGTCATGCCTTTTGTTCCTCGATGATCTGCTTCAGTCCGTCGGGCATTGGCGGCAGCGGCATGCGGACGACCTCCATCGATCCGTCAGGCTTCTTGCGCGTGACGATGTTGAACGTCGCGCATTCGGGATTCTTATCGGGGCAATCCTCGCGGAAGTGGCCGCCGCGGCTCTCCTTCCGCTCAATCGCCGATCGAGTAATCGCCTCCGACACGGTCAGCAGGTTGCGCAAGTCGATCGCGGTGTGCCAGCCGGGGTTGTATTCGCGATGCCCGGTCACCGCGGCGCGCGCGGTCCGTGCCTTGAGGCCGTCGAGCTCGTGCAGCGCCTGCTGCATCTCGTCCTCGGTGCGGACGATGCCAACGTGGCTCTGCATCATCTCCTGCAGCGCCATCTGGATCGTGAACGGGTTCTCGCCGCCGCCCGCAGCCGCCTCGAACGGCTTCAGCGCGTCGTCCATCGCACGCTTCACCTGGCCGTCGTCGACGCCGACACGCGGGTGCTGCTTGACGAATGCCGCCGCATATTCGCCGGCGCGCTTGCCAAAGACGAGCAGATCCGAGAGCGAGTTGCCGCCGAGCCGGTTGGCGCCGTTGATCCCAGCTGCGCACTCGCCGGCGGCGAAGAGGCCCGGGACCGAGGACATCTGCGTGTCGCCGTTGACGCGGATTCCGCCCATGATGTAGTGGGTGGTCGGGCCGACTTCCATCGGCTCCTTGGTGATGTCGATGTCGCCGAGCTCCTTGAATTGGTGGTACATGCTCGGCAGCTTGCGCTTGATGTGCTCCTCGGCGTTGCGCAGCTTCTTCTTGATCCAGGCGATGTCGAGGAAGACGCCGCCGTGCGGGCTGCCGCGCCCGGCCTTGACCTCGCGCATGATGCAGCGCGCCACGTGGTCGCGGGTGAGCAGTTCCGGCGGCCGCTTCGCCGACTTGTCCCCCTGCGTGTAGCGCCAGCCTTCCTCTTCGTCGGTGGCGGTCTGGTTCTTGTAGGCGTCGGGGACGTCGTCGAACATGAAGCGGCGCCCCTCGTTGTTGAGAAGGATACCGCCTTCGCCGCGCACGCCTTCGGTGACGAGGATGCCGCGCACGCTCGGCGGCCAGATCATGCCGGTCGGATGGAACTGGATGAATTCCATGTCCATCAGCTCGGCGCCG
This sequence comes from uncultured Acidobacteriota bacterium, assembly GCA_963836665.1. GTDB lineage: Bacteria > Acidobacteriota > Vicinamibacteria > Vicinamibacterales > 2-12-FULL-66-21 > JAICSD01. Next base: position 1,868,803 of record CAWIKL010000001.1, read on the forward strand.
GCCTGATAGGCGAGCCCGTGGCCGTCGCCGGTGCCTTCCCAGCTGTTGCTGGTGATCTTGTAAGCGCGTCCGGCGCCGCCGGTCGCGAGGACGACGGCGCCGGCGCTGAAGATCTTGAAGCGCCCGCGCTCACGCTCGTAGCCGATCACGCCAGCGGCGCGTCCGTCGGAGACGAGCAGCGACACGACGGTGAACTCCATGTGCACGTCGATACCGCGGTGGATGCCGTAGTCCTGCAGCGTGCGGATCAGTTCGAGGCCGGTGCGGTCGCCGACGTGGGCGAGGCGCGGATAGCGGTGCCCGCCGAAGTTGCGCTGGAGGATCTTTCCGTCCTTGGTGCGATCGAAGACCGCGCCCCAGGCTTCGAGCTCGCGCACGCGATCGGGCGCTTCCCTAGCGTGGAGCTCCGCCATGCGCCAGTTGTTCACGTACTGGCCGCCGCGCATGGTATCGGCGAAATGAACTTTCCAGCTATCGCGATCGTCGACGTTGGCCAGCGCCGCGGCGACGCCACCCTCCGCCATCACGGTGTGGGCCTTGCCGAGCAGCGACTTGCAGATCAGCCCGACCTTGACGCCCGCGGCCGAGGCCTCGATCGCCGCGCGCAGGCCGGCCCCTCCGGCGCCAATCACGAGGACGTCGTAGTCGAGTGTCTCGATCATTTGATCCGGGGGGCTTCGCCCCGCCGGACCCCCGTACACGCTCGTTCGCTCATGTCAGAAAAGGCGGTGGTCGGTCCAGATCCCCATCGAACAGAGACGGACATAGAGGTCGGCAAAGCCGACGGAACAGAGGCTGAGCCAGGCGAAGACCTGATGCTTGCGGTTCATCGCGGAGCACGCGGTGTAACAGCCCCACCGGACGGCATTGGTCGAAACTTCGTCCTTGCGCCCCCCGACCAGGTGGCGCAGCGAGTGGCAGCTGAATGTATAGCTGGCGAGCAACGCCGTGTTGATCGTGATCACCAGGCTGCCGACACCGACGTGGATGCCGTCCGCGAAGCGGAACGACGAAATCGCGTCGTAGGTCAGGATGACGATGAAGAGGAGAGCGATGTAGAGGAAGTAGCGGTGGGCGTTCTGCAAGACGAGGGGGAAATATCGCTCACCCCAGTACCGACTTGCGCGGCTCCCCGACCGTGCACGACGTCGGGTCCTGCCAGAAGGCCTTGTAGTAGGCCCCGCGATAGTAGTAGCACGTGAAGCGGAACCCGCCCGGCGCCCACAGAATCAGCAGCGCCGCTGAGAACGGCAAGGCCGCCGGCCACCACCCGGGCTTTGGACCGAACCACGCGTGCGGTCCGTCGCCGAACAGCAGCGGCGAATAGAACGGTGACAGATAGGGACCGAACTCGTAATGGGCGCCTTGAAAGGCGGCCCACGTCGAGTAGACGATGAAAGCCGAGAGTGCGAGAAAAACCGCGAGGGGTTGCAGCCACCAAAAATCACGCCGCGTCGTCTCGCCGAATCTTCGTTCGACCAGGGGCCACGCCGTCTGCGCCATCTATGCGCTAACGATACTTGGCGCCGACACCGGAATGCAAGCGGGGTCATCGATCCGCCTTGCCGAGCGGCGTCTCCGCCGGTCCCGACAATACGGCACCGGTCGGGGCGAAGCGCAATCCATGACAGGGACAGTCCCAGGTCCGCTCGGCCTGGTTCCAGCGCACCTCGCAGCCGAGATGCGTGCACACGGGTGAGAGCCTGGTCACGGTGCCCTTGTCGTTGCGATACGCAGCGACCCGCTGGCCGTCGAGCTCGAGGATGCGCCCCTCGCCGCGTGGCTCGGCGCGCAGGCTGCGCCCTTCGGCTTCGACGCTCCCGGCGCCCTCCTCACGACGGGGAACGCCGAAACCGATCCATACCGGGCGTGCCTCAACACCTCACGACCACTTGCGCTGCCATCCGTTCTCGGGAGGGTGCGCGAACCGGGCGAGAGTGAATTGCGGATCGGGATCGGCGCCGTCGAGAACGCAGTCGGCAAGCAGCGCGCCGATCGCCGGGCCCATCTTGAAGCCGTGGCCCGAGCCGCCGCCGGCGATCCAGACGTCGGCGGCGTGGGGATGCCGATCGACGATGAAATGCGCGTCAGGCGTCGACTCGGTACTGGCAGACTTCGGCCGCGACGAGTGGCGCATCCGCCAGCGCGGGAAAGCGGCGCGCCAGGAATCCGCGCGCGGCGGCGACGCCTGCGGAGGCGACCTCACGCGACCCGGATGTGGGATCGATAGGCGGGCCGGATGTATCGTCGGCGATCTTGAACCCGCGGGCGGCGCGATCGGGGATGCCGTAGATGACGCGGTCTCCGCAGTCGAGCCACACCGGCAGCGCCGGATCGCTGAAACGCGCATCGCCCGCAGGCGTCCCGAAGTAATAGACGTCCTGGCGCGTCACGGTCAGACGCCGACCGACGACGTCTGGAAACAGCGCGCCGAGCCACGGGCCGCAGGCAAACACGAAAACGTCGGCGGCGAGCCTGCCACCTCCCTCGAGCAGGACGCCCGCGTTGGGTGTCACTGGCGTCTTGATCGCGGCCTGCCGGTAGACGCCGCCCTCGGCAACGAAGCGGTCGACAACGTGCCGGCAGGCGCGGCGGGCGAAGAGGTAGCCGGCGTCGGGCTCCCAGAGGACGGACGTCACGCCGGTCAGATCAATCTGCGGAAACCGGGCCGCGGCCTGGCGCGGCGTCAGTTCGTCGATGCGCAATCCCTCGGCACGGAACGTCGCCATCGAGGCGCGGCCAAAGCTGTCGTCGCCATCGAACATCCAGAGCACTCCGGTCGTGTGCAACAGCCCGGCCGCTTCGGCGCCGTTGTCACGCCACAGGCGGAGCGCGCGCGCCGCCATGCGGGTGTAGACGGCGTGGGATCCGTAGGTCGCGCGGATAACACGCGTTTGGCCGCCGGAACTGGCCCGCGTGTGGCCGGGGCCCCAGGCATCGACCAGTGTCACCGCAGCGCCGCGCCGCCGCAGCGTCAGCGCCGTCCAGCCGCCGAAGGCTCCGGCGCCGATGACCGCGACGTGCACGCCCGCCATCGTACACGGATCCGACGGATGGAGGAGCGCGATGACCGCGGACCGGGGACGCCGCCGCGCGGCGATCGCTCACGCTGCAGAACTAACCGGACTTGGCGGCCTTGGCGAAACGCTCCACTTCGTGCGCGCCGTGCGCGACCATGTCGGCCACGTCGTCGCGGACGTCTTGACCCTGTCGCGTCACCTCGGTGGCCGCGTTAGCGATCCGCGTGGTCATCTGATCGTAGCGGTCGTTGGCGCGCTGGCCGAGATCTCTCGCGGAGTCTGTGATGCGATGACGTAACTCGGCGGCCAGCCGCGGCGCGAACCACAGCGCCAGTCCAGCGCCGACAAACGCGCCCGTCAGGAGGCCGATCGCCAGCCCATAGTCGCGGTGGCCGTACCGTCGATATTCACGTGGTGATGCGTTCATGTCGTTGTGCTCCTCAACCCACCCTATGCCGGAGACTGCGAACGAGCGTGTGCCGGATCGCACAGTGCGTTACTGAACAGCGTCAAACGTGCCGCACGGCATAGGCTTCATCTGTCGGAAAGGACAGCATCATGCTTTCAACAATCGCCGTCATCCTGATCGTCCTCTGGCTGCTCGGCATGGTCACGTCGTACACGCTCGGAGGGTTCGTCCACATCCTCCTGGTGATCGCAATCGTCGTCGTACTGATCCGGGTCATCCAGGGACGCCGTCCCGTCCTGTAATCGAAAGAAGGTCTTAGATGTTTCGCTCTGTCAGTCTCGTGGTGTGTCTCGTCTTCGCTTCAGCGGTGCTCGATGCCGCCAACAACAAGGAACAAGGCCGGCTCGAAACCTGCGGCACGGTCATGCAGGAAATTCTCGCCGTCCCCGACAACATTCCGCAGGAGCTGCTCGAGAAGGCGGAGTGCGTCATCGTCATTCCCTCAATGACCAAAGTAGCCATGGGAGTCGGCGGCAGCTACGGCCGCGGCGCGATGGTGTGCCGCACTGGAAAGACGTTCGCCGGCGCGTGGGGTTCCCCCGCGATGTACACGCTCGAGGGCGGCAGCTTCGGCATGCAGCTCGGCGGCGAGTCGACCGACGTCGTGTTGCTGATCATGAATCAGCGCGGCGTCGAAGCGTTGCTCAACAGCAAGGTCAAGCTGGGAGCTGACGCTTCCGCATCCGCGGGGCCGAAGGGACGGGAAGTGAGCGCATCGACCGACGCCACCATGAACGCGGAGATTCTCAGCTACTCGCGGTCACGGGGGCTCTTCGCTGGCGTGTCGCTCGAGGGCACGTCACTACGGCCCGACGATGATGCGAGTGCGCAGGTCTACGGACGCAAGCTGACAGCGCGCTCCATCGTCACCGGCTCGGGGACGCGGACGCCAGCGTCCGGCCAGACGCTCGTCAACGCGCTGCAGAGGAACTCGCCGCGCAACGAATCGAAGTGAACCGCTCGATGATCGACCGATGACCGTCTCAGCGTCGCGGCCGTGGCTGATCTCAGCCGCGGCCGCTCGCATCCGGGCGGTCGACGAGTTCAGGCGCGCGCCGCGAAGACCATCTGGCGGATGCTGCGAAGGATTTCGGCGGTGGGCGTCGAGTCGAACCGGCGGTTGTGAATGAAGCCGTCCGCCGACACCCCCGGGCCTGACCATCCCTTGACCGGCTTGGTCATGTCCTTGTGCGTGACGTTGACGTGCAGTTGCGGATCGTCCTTAATCTCGAACAGCGACACGTGATAGGTGTGCGAGGGCGGCGGGGCGAACTCGCCGATCCCCTCTTCCAGCGTCTTCACGTCCGCCGTCCAGGCGTCCGTGAGGAGCGTGTGATGGGAGTTGGTGCGTTGAACACTGGCTCTTCTGACCATGACTCACCTGTCTTTCAGTATTCCGGATCGGGTCAGTCGTGGAGCACGACGCTCAGCAGCGAGCTGTTGACCTTGAGCGGTAGTTCGCCGTCGTACTCGATGAACCCGAGTTTCTTGAACTTGTTGAGGAAGAAATTGACTCGCGATCGCGTCGTACCGATCATCTCGGCGAGCGTCTCCTGCGAAACGCGCGGAACGACGCGGACTGGCCTGTCCTGCTTACCGTAACGGGCCAGCAGGAGGAGCGCCCGCGCCAGCCGCTTCTCGCTCGAGTTGAAGAGCTGATCGATGAGGTCTTCTTCAATCCGCAGGTTGCGCGACAGCATGTGGGAGATAAACCGATCCGACATTGCGTGCTCGGTGTGGAGCAGCCGGACCATCTCTTCCCTGCGGACCATCAGGATGGCTGTTGGCGTAATCGCGGTCGCGCTGCCCATTCTGAGCGGCTGCCCGGCGAGACAACCCTCGCCGAAGAAGTCGCCGGGACCGAGCATCGCCACGACGGCTTCGCGGCCGCTCTTCGACAGCACCGACAGCTTGACGCCGCCGGATCGGATATACAGGACGTGCCGGCAGGCTTCGCCCTGGGTGAAGATGATCTCGCCCCGCGAGAAGTCCACGACGGTCTTCGGCACGCCGGACGACACCAGAAAGGCCTGCACGTCGAAGTCGGTCGCAGCCTTCGCCGCGCCGGTTGAGAGCTTTTTAGGCAATACCTGAGAATGACACGATTCGGCCAGCAGGAGCTGTGCAGAACAGCACACCCCTCGGGTCCGGAATGGTCTCCAACCACTTAGCGGGATTGAGGGGCGTCACGGGTGCGTCGCACTCCGCGGCCGCGCAACGCCGTGTCGGCGATGAACTTGGCGATATCGTTCTTGAGCGCCTTGTGCGCCGACGGCCGCGTGTACATCATGTGGCCGCCCTCGAACCAGCCGAACGAGACCCGATCGGTGAACGTCTTGTCGTAGCCGAGGTGCCAGAAATTGATCACTGCGCCGCCGAACACGCAGGCCATGTCGAAATAACCAGCCTCGACTCGCACCTTGAGAAACGGATTCTTCGCCATCGTCTGGCGCAGCGGCTCGGTCATGTCCATGTAGGCGTTCTGCACATAGGTCCACGGCCGGACGTTACCCGAGCTGTCGTAGTGGAGGTTGCTCTCCCACTTCAGGTCGTTGCGCACGTAGTCCATGAACATCGCCGTGTAAGCGCCTTGGAGTGCTGTGTTCGACGGGTCGAACTCTTCGCTCTCGCCGGCCGCGTCGAGATCGGTCGCGGTGTAGCGCGTGTCGAGTCGCCCGACGACGAGACGCTTGTCGCGCAGGAGCTCCTTGCGGAAGCGACCCGGATCGATGCGCAGGTTAGTCTGCTCGACGTAGGCCTGCGACAGCCCCGTCAACCGCGCGATCTTCGCCGCCGTCGCTTTCCGCTCCGCGTCGCTGAGCGAATTCCCGCGCAAGAGCGTCGTCGCGTACTCGCCGGTGGCGAAGGCCAGCGCCTCGTCGGCGACCTGCTTCACCGTTTTCGCTTGCAGGTCCGCGCCCAGGCGTTTGTGATACCACGCCGTCGTCGCGTAAGTCGGGAAGTACGAGATGTAGGCGAGGTCGTTCTGCGGTCCGGTCGAAATCACCTGGTACGACAGCAGCGCCGAGATGAGGACAATGCCGTTGAGCTCGATGCCATGGCGCGATTGCAGTTCCTGCGAGAGCCCGGCGGAACGAATGGTGCCGTAGCTTTCGCCAATCAGGTACTTCGGTGCGGCCCACCGCCCGTAGGTGTTCAGGTATTCGTTGATGAAGTCGCCGAAGGCGCGCAAATCCCCCTGCTGGCCGTGGAACGGCGCCGGGTTGACCCCGTCGACGGTGCGGCTGTAGCCGGTCGAGATCGCGTCGACGAAGACCATGTCGGTCGCGTCGATCAGCGAGCTCTCGTTGTCCACGAGGTGATAGGGGGGCGCCGGCTGGAAGCCGTCCTCGCCCATCTGCACGTGTCGTGGCGCAAACGAACCCATGTGTAGCCAGACGGTCGCCGATCCCGGGCCGCCGTTATAGAGAAAAGACAGCGGCCGCGTCTTCACGTCTTCGCCGTCCTTCGTATAGGCGACGAAGAACATCCGGGCCTGGACCTTTCCGTCGTCACCGCGGATCGGCAGCGTGCCGGCGGTGGCCGTGTACTTGATGTCGCGTCCGTCGAGACGGACGGTGTGCGATGTCTGGGAAATCTTTTCTTCGGGAGCGCCGGCGTATTCGTACTGGCCGGCCGCGGCGGGCTGATTCGGATTCTGACCGCGCTGCTGCGCGGCGAGCGGGGCGGCGACCAACGACAGGGCGAGGACGAAAGCGTGCTTCAGAGGCATCTTCGCGATGATACCCCGTGCGATGGCCGGTTTATGATCGTCGCGTCGATGCCCATAGCCGCCGAGCCTTCGCCCTCTCCGTTGATCGAGTGCCGGGACGTCACCGTTTATCGCGGCGAGGTGCGCGCGCTCGATCGACTCACCTTGACGATCGACGCCGGCGAGCACGTCGCGATCCTCGGCGCCAACGGCTGCGGCAAGTCGACGCTGATCAAGACGCTCACGTGCGAGTGCTACCCGGCGATCGAGCCAACGCCCTTCACACTGCGGATCATGGGCCGCGACCGTTGGAGCGTGGCGGATCTCCGGCAGATGCTCGGCATCGTCAGCCAGGACCTGATCGCGGAGTGCACCCGCGGCAAGTCGAGCGATTTTGCCGAGCTGCCGCGCCGGGTGACAGGGCGCGACACCGTGCTGTCGGGCTTCTTCTCGAGCATCGGCATCCCCGCGCACCTGGACGTCACGCCCGACATGGCGGACAAGGCCGATGCCATTCTCGATCGCCTCGAAATCGCGCACCTGGCGGAGCGGCCACTCGACGAGCTGTCGTCTGGAGAAGCGCGGCGGCTGGTGATCGCGCGCGCACTCGTGCACGATCCGGCCGCGCTGGTGCTCGACGAGGTCGCCAACAGCCTCGACATCCGCGCGGCCTATCAGTTGCGCGAGATGACTCGCGCCATTGCCCGAGCCGGCACCGCCGTCGTCGTCGTCACCCACAACCTGTCGGAAATCATTCCCGAGATCGAACGCGTGATCCTGCTGCGCCAGGGGCGCGTGCTCGACGACGGAGCGAAAGAGCGGCTACTGACGTCCACGGCGCTGACCCACGCGTTCGACGTGCCGATCGAAGTCGGCAGCCGCAACGGCTACTTTCACGCGTGGTAGCGAGGCGCCCGTCGGCTATTTCCCGAACGTCAGCGACAAGCCGGCCTGGACGGCGTAGCTGACGCGGTGCGTGGTCGGCGGTAGGTCGCGGATGGCGTCGCTCGAGCGATCGGTCGGGCGCGGATGCAGCTCAGGTCCGCCGGCGCACAGAAACTGCCACGTACCGCCGGCCGACGAGAGATGAAACGACGGGCCGATGAGCAGGCGCGCACCGCCCTCGGCCTCGGCGGGATTCCAGAACCCTTCGAGATCTTCGCCGACGCCTTCAAGACCGACGGACGCGTGCGCCGCGATCCGCCGCGCGAGGCCGCCGGTCAGGAGCACATCGAGGGGATCGCGTCCCGGCGCGAGCGGATGCTGCAGCACGACATTGCCCTGCGACAGCCAGTTGTCGGATGCGCTGCCAACGACGATGCGCGACATCAGCACGTTAGTGCCGGCGGCCTCGTGCTCGACGCCGCCGCCGGCGGCGATAGACATCCGGGCTGTCGACGAGGTCAGCGCGAAGAGGGCCTCGCCGGCCTGCGAGCTTTGATAGGCGCTTCCGACCTGGCTGACACCGAAACGGCCGATCAAGGTGACGCGGCCGAGCGATGCCTGCACGTTGACGCGCTGTTCCGGCTGAAACGCGCTATCGCTCTGGAAGGCCTGGTCGGCGGTGCCAACTTCGTAGTCGACGCGCGCCTGCGGCCGCGTGATATCAGTCGCGGTGGCGGTCGTGAAAACGAACGGCTTGTCTTGCGCCAATGCCGGCGCGGCGATCACGGTACAGACGAGCGCGCCGCACACCGTCGCCAGACGGCCGAACACCATATATCTTCGAGCGTATCACGTGGCACTGGCGTGCCTGGTTCGACCCGATCGAGACGGCCGGAGGGATGGCAGTTCTGGCATCGCGGCCACGAATTCGCAGGGTGCACACACTGTGCGACTGCTGCGCACGCCTGCTAACGTGACATGGGTGAAGAAGTTACTGGATCGCGCGCTTCGGTATGACGATTGCCCTTCCGGGAGTTCGGAGGTTGACCGTTGATCAGAACCCTCGGCGCGGCAATCGGTGCGGCGGTCGTGATCCTGATCCTGGCGACAGTGGCTTCCCGCATCACGTCGCATGTCGAACCTGTGACACAGGAATCGGCGCTCAGGCGCTGACGCGGCGGGGCTTACGAACGGCGAAACCCCTCTGATTTTCAGTAACTCAGCGGGACAGCGGTCGTGTGTTTGAGGCGCGATTCGCGAGTGCGGGAAAGGCAAGCATGTTGCGGAGCCTACATGATCAGGAGGCTCTTAAACATGTCATCTATTCGTCTCGCGCTCGCAGCCGCGCTTCTACTGGTCGTCTCTGGCTGCGGATCCACATATTCGACTCCAACGACGCCGACCACGCCGTCTACCGGCGGGACCGGGACGCCAGTGTCGATCGTCAGCGGCGCGTCGCTGCAGACGACGACGGCGTTCGCGCCGAGCCCGGTGACGGTCGGGGTGGGCGGAAGCGTCACCTGGACCAACAGCGACAACACGGCGCATACCTCGACCGGTAGCACCTGGAACTCGGGCAGCATCGCGCCCGGCGGCAAGTACACGATGACGTTCCCCTCGGCGGGGACCTTCGTGTATCACTGCACGATCCATCCGGGGATGACGGGGACCGTCACCGTGCAATAAGGCGAGCCGCTTACTGGTTGACGCCGCTGGCCAGGAAGCCTCCGTCAACGGCGATGATCTGCCCGGTGACGAAGGTGGATGCGTCGGAGGCGAGGTAAACCGCGGCGCCAATCAGCTCGTCGAGATTGCCGAACCGCCGCATGGGAGTCCGCATCAGGAACTCCTTGCCGCGCGGTCCCTCGAGGAGCGCGGCGTTCAGATCCGTTTTGAACACGCCCGGGGCGATCGCGTTCACCGTCACGCCGTGCGGCGCCCACTCCACAGCAAGGGCGCGGGTCAGCCCGGCGACGCCGGACTTCGATGCCGTATAGGCGGCGACCTGGTGCAGCCCGACGAAAGACGACAGGGAGGCGATCGCGATCAGGCGTCCGGATCCGCGCTCGATCATCGGTTTGGCGAATACCTGATAGGTGCGAACGGCGCCGGTCAGGTTGGTGTCGATGATGCGCTGCCAGTCCTCGTCGGCCATGTCGATACTGGCCATCTTCTTGTTGATGCCGGCGCAGTAAACGACGACATCAACGTGCCCGAACGCCGTCAGCACGGCGTCGCGCGCCGCACTCAACGACGGCCGGTCGAGTACGTCGGTCGCGATGCGAAGCGTCCGCCGTCCTCGCGCCTCGATTTCCTTGGCCACGTCGTCCACGAGCGCTTCCCGGCGCGCCGTTGCCACGACGTCTGCGCCCGCCTCGGCAAGGCCCAGTGCCAGTTCGCGCCCGATGCCACTTGTTCCGCCGACGACAACCGCGACACGCCCCTGCAAATCAAACAGACTTTTCGACATGAGTTCGCTCTAGTAACCGATGAATACGGATCCATCTTCGACGCTGAGTTCAACGCCCGCGCTCTTCGCCGCTGACTGCAGTGCCGCATTCAGCATAACGACCGGGTCGGCGCTCACGTCAAGCCGGCGCATGAGCCCCTCGCCCTTCTTCGCGCCGACCGACAGGACGATCTTCAGCCCCTTGCGCTTGCACTTGACGGGCGTGCCATCGTCGAGCTTGGCGTTCATCGGCTTGATGTACGCGTCGACGTAGTGCACGCCGATGCCCGACTTATCATCGGTGTGCTCTGGCAGCTTGGTGACTGCCGCCGCGTTGACCTCGCACAGACGTTGTTTCATTACTGAGCCTTCATCGTCCTGAAGTGATCGATCGCCTCGCGAAAGGCGCGAATATGGTCGGGCGTACTGCCGCAGCAGCCGCCGATGATGCTGGCGCCGGCCTGGAGCAGCGGCACGACGCCAGCCACCATCTGCGCCGGTGTCTCGTCGTAGACGACCTTCATGTCCACGAGCTTCGGCTGGCCGGCGTTGGGCTGCGCCATGATTGGCAGGTCGGTCGCCTGCAGATAACGCAACACCGCCTGCCGGGCCCGTTCCATGTCCATGCCGGTGCCGCAGTTGAGGGCGACGACGTCCGCGCCGTGCTCCTGCATGAACGCCGCGGCGCGCTCGGGATCGATGCCCATCATGGTCCGGAACGTCGAACCGTCGAGCGTGACGTCATAGGCCATCGACCCGATCACACAGGCGGCGCCCGCTTCGCGCGCGGCGACGAGGCCAAGCTGCAGCTCCTCCAGCGAGGTTTGCGTCTCGATGATGACGGCATCGGCGCCGGCATCGACGAGCGCTTTCGCCTGCTCACGGAACGCATCGAGGACCTGCGCTTCGGTGAAATCGCCATAGGGCTCCATCAGGCCACCAAACGGGCCGATGTCGCCGATTACATATCCGTCCCGTCCGCCGAAGGCCTCGCGCGCGATGGCGACGGCGGCGGCGTTGACCGCCGCGACCTCGTCGGCAATCGAGTGACGATTCAGCATGATGCGGCTGCCGCCGAAGGTGTTGGTGAGGAGACACTCGGACCCGGCCTCCACGTAGCGACGCTGAATCGCGAGCACGCGCTCGGGGTGAGTCAGGTTCCATGCTTCACCCGACCTTCCTTGCTCGAGCCCGGCGAACATGAGCTGCGTGCCCATCGCGCCGTCGCCGAGCAGCGGCCGTTCCTTGATCGCGTCGAGGAGCGTCTTCTTCACTGTCCGTTACCCGTTTCTCGCCAGCGCGTAGTGGATCGTTTCGAGTACCAGTCCCCACTTATGCTGGCGGCTCTCCGCCTCGCAGTAGCAGCCGGCGGGACTGGCTGTCCGGGTCCAGCGCACGACGTCGTCGAGCGGCCGGTCGTGGAGTGGGCGATCTGTCGCAATCGACGCCATCAGCTGATCGCGATCGCTGATGTAGCGGCACATGGCCATGTGACCGGCGTCACCGGGGGCCGGCGCGCACGATTGTTCCAGAATCGGGTAGCCGTCTTCACGGCGCCCGAGTTTCACATGATAGTAGAACTGCAGCGGCCGTCCCATGTTGGTGCAGGTCGTGCCCTCATAGCGAAATAGCGCCGCGACGCTGCCGTCGTCGCGCGTCTGCAGCGTCAGACGCTCGTCACTCCACCGCCGCAACGCCTTGATGCTGACGCTGTAGCTCGCGCCAGCGCTGAGAGGATTCACGTCGGCGTCGGCGACGATCGGCAGTTCGGATGGCGCCGGTCGCCGGGAGCGGCGGAACGGCGCCCTGCGGGTACTGACACGCGACGTACGAGCAGCCCTCGCAGGGGCTCAATTCCGTCAGGGGGCGGACACGATCGACGTGGCGGGTGACGCCGAAGACGGCCAGCAGCGATTTCTTCGGCCGCAGCATCCCCGAGTCGAGCACGTCCAGCGGGATGGCCGCCGGCCGGGGGGCGCGAATCACGTCGAACAGCCTCGCCTGTTCCTCAATCGTCCACTCGGGATAGCCGGGACTGTAATGGGGGAGGACGGCCGAGCGTTCGCCGTCGGCCCAGGCGCACAATCGCGCGCCGGTCATGGTGACGAGGTGTTCGACGACGGCAGATCCATAGACTTCAAGGAAGAAGTATTCGTCCGGCTTTCCGTCGCGCCAGCGGGCCTGCGCCTCCTCTTCGAGCTCAGGCCCGGCGCTAACGGCGGCCACGAACGCGCGTTCCGCTCCCGCCTCCCCCAGCGTCGTTTTGAGCCTGCTGCTGGTGAACGGCACGCCGCCGAGGATGACGGCGCAGTCGTCGATGCGAATTTCATCGACGCCGCGCGCATATGTCCAGGGGCGTCCGTGCCGCGCGTACCACTCGCGCGCCCAGTCGGCCAGCTCCTGCGCCCGCCCCTCCAGCGCCCAGCCGCGCGGGTAGCCGAGCAATCGCACGTATTCGGCCGGCTCAACCGCAACGTGCGGCGATACTTCGTCTATTTCGATCACCCGATCACCCGATTCCCCGATTCGGCCGGCCTGAACTGACAGCCGTCGACGAAGAAGTCGAAGAATCCCGGGTGCGTTTCGAGCCGGCAGTGCTCGACCCTGCTGACCAGTGTCTCGAGCTCCTGCCGCCGCGACCGTGACACCAGCGCAATCGTCGCACCTTCGAGCGCCGCATTCCCTACCTGCACGATCTTGTCGTCCGAGATATTGGGAATAAGCCCGATGCGCTTCGACGCCGGCTTCTTTAGATGACGCCCGAATCCTCCCGCCAGATAGAAGACGGCGACGTCGTCGAACTGGATGCCGTAGTCGTTGAAGACGACCTGGAGGCCGGCGATGTTGGCGCCTTTGGCCTGCGCCAGCTCGTTAATGTCCTGCTCCAGAAAATAGATGCCGCGCTCGGCGTTCAGCGTGACCCGCTCGAGCTCGTCCTCGAAGCGGCCCATCGCATTCATGCGATCGGTTCGCAGCAGCTCGCTGAGCAGATCGACGAGCCCGGACCCGCAGATACCTTCGGGCGCGCCGCCGCCGATCACGCCGAGCCGGAACGTCCCGTCGTCATCGATGGCGACGTCTTCGATCGCCCCGTCGAGGCCCGGCATGCCGCAGGCGATCGCCCCCCCTTCGAACGCCGGGCCAGCCGGACACGACGCGGCGAGGATCCGATGACGGTTGCCCAGGAGCAGTTCCGTGTTCGTGCCGATGTCCATGATCGCGACGAGGCGATCTTCGTGCGCCAAGTTCGTGGCCAGCAGGCACGCCGCCGCGTCGGCCCCGACGTGTCCGCTGATGATCGGCAAGCCGTAGACCCTGGCGTGGGGATGGATCGGTAGCAGGCTGCGACGCCCGGTCGTCACCAGGCTCGTCGTCGTGCGCTTGCCTTCCGCCACCTCGATCTCGGTAATCGATCGGTACGGGTTCTGCCCGATGGTGTAGACACTCTGGCGGAAGAACAGGTCACGCATCGTCGAATTACCGGCGAGCACGACCTCGTAAATGGTCAGAGGATCGACGGGCAGTTCAGCGATCGCGTGGCTCAGATAGCCAGCGAGCGTGCGCATCAGCAGGCGGCCAGGGTGCCCGGTATCGTAGTGAATTCGGGACATGACGTCCGAACCGCCGAAGCGCTGCGGGTTCTCGAACGACGTGTCGGCCACCTGCTCACCGGTCTCGAGATCGATCAGCCTGACGACGACGGTGGTGGTGCCCAAATCGATGGCGAGTCCGTGAATCGGACCGGGCGCGCGAGCGATCTCCTGTCCGGTCGTGGCGTCGACGATGCGGTCACCGTCGCGCACGACGGCAGGATCGAGCGCCGTCGTCTGATGGGTCGCCGGAAGATGGAGCGCCCGCCGCTCGATGCGCATTTGCCCCCGGCGCATCGTGTGGCACTCGACCTCGCCGGATGCGGCGTTGACGCGAACCTGACACGACAGGCGAAACCGGCTTCGGGCGTCGAGGTGCGCTTCGCACTCGGTCGGGGGGGTGAGCAGCTCCATCCCGCGCGTGATTTCGACGACGCATTCCTTGCATTTGCCCTGGGTTACGCACGAGGTCGGGACGCGGACGCCAGCCTGCCCGGCGGCGGTGAAGATCGACACGCCCTGCGGCGTCTCGATGGGGTGGCCGTTGACGGTGAGCGTGACCGGCATGACGGGAGGCGTTACCAGTCTGCGGCGGCCTCGAGCTCGCGCTTGACGGCGTGGGCGACGTCCTCAGCCGAGCCGTCGCGTTCCTGCGCCTCGCTCCATCGCCACTGCGCGAGGTAGTCGTCCGCACTCTGCAGACCGCGCTGCACGGCGAGCTGGTCGATCCGTTCCATGAACCGGGGATCGAGCGGCAGCGTTACGTCATCGAGATCGTCTTCAGCCTTGATCTGCGACGGAATCTCCTGCCAGTAAAGGATCGTGTAGGTCGCCACGGGGTCAGGGTCGCCTGGCGAGACGCAGAAACAGGTCGACCGCCGCCGACGCGTTCTGGCCGTAGCCGTCGGCGCCGATTTCGTCGGCGAACATCTGGCTGATTGGCGCGCCGCCGACTGCCATCTTGATGTGCCCCTGGCCCGCCTTCTCGAAGCCGTCGATCACAGTCTTCATGTAGGTCATGGTCGTCGTGAGAAGCGCGCTCATGCCAATGATGACGGGCTGGCACTTCTCGGCGGCGGCCATGAACTTTTCGAGGCTCTGATCGACGCCGATGTCGACCACCTCGAAGCCGGCCCCCTCGGCCATCATCAGGACGAGATTCTTGCCGATGTCGTGAAGGTCGCCGCGCACGGTGCCCATCAGCAGCGTCCCAACGCGCTCGACGGTGCTGTCTTTGGCGCTGAGGAGCGGCTTGAGCACGGCCATGCCGGCCTTCATCGCCCTGGCGGCAATCAGCACCTCGGGCACGTAGAGCACGTTGTGCTTGAAATCCTCGCCGACGACGCTCATGCCGGCGATCAGGCCTTCGCTGAGGACCTCCTGGACCGGGCGCCCCTCCGCGAGGGCGTCCTTGGTCATCTGCTCGACCTCTTTGCCGTTGCCCTCGTAGAGGTACTGATTCATCAGGGCGTAGTCAGGCATTCAGCTTCTTCCGAGGGGCTTCGGCCCTCGAACTCCCCCAGTCGCTCTCTCGCCGCGTATCGCCATATGGGTTCTCGACATGACTTCGAATCTAAACGCGGCTGGAGTTGAACTCTTCGAGCGCAGCGAGCATCGCGAGGACATTCTCGCGCGGCATGCCTGGCGAGACGCCGCCGCCCACCGACAGAATCACGCCCTCGCCTTCCGATCCTTCGAGCACGTCGAGCGTGGCCTCCCGGACTTCCTCCGGCGTGCCGCGCACGGCGATCTCGAGAGGATTGACGTTACCCATCAGGCACATCCGATCGCCGACGCGGCGCTTCACTTCGCGGATGTCCTTCTGCTTGCCCCAGTTGAGCACGTTAAAGCCGGCGTCGGGCAGGTGGTCGAGGCAGGCGTCGACCTCGGCATCGTTGTGATACAGCTTCACCCAGTCCTTGGGGAACGCGTCGCAGATCCGCTTCAAATACGGATGCGCGAATTCCTCGTAGTGCTCTTCGTTGATGAAGCCGACGATGTCGTCGAGGATGAAGATGCCCTCGACCGTGTCCCCCATGACCTTGTGCTGCGCCTTGAGCCAGTCGATGATGACGCGCGTGCAGAGGTCGATCAGCTTGTGGCAGCCTTCCGGATTCTCGACGAGCTCGATCATCAAGTTCGTCGTGCTGCGAACGAAGCCGGCCGTGCAGAGTGGCCCGCGCGAGGTGATCATCGGCAGGATGTAGCCGTGGTCGAGGATCTGCTGCCTATGCATCCCGATCCGGTGCAGCGTCATCGCGGCGAAGGCGTCGGCTTCGACTTCGTACTCAGGAAACTGATCGATGTCTTCCAGCCGGTAGAGTGTGTGGTACTCGCTCGGGGTGTTGTCCTGCCAGAACTTGATCTTGGCGCCGAGCACCGACGGCTCGGCGGCCATCCCGTATTCCATCCACCAGGAGGGCACCATGATGATGTCCGGGAACTCGCGCATGATCTTGAGGTTCGATTCGAACCACAGCTGCGGGTCCAGGTAGTAGTCCATGTGCTTGATCCCGAGATATCCCGGGATCCACGGGCTGTCGACGATGAGCGCCATAGGCACTTTGTCGAGCTTTTCGCGCCGCGCCGCCCGCTTGAAGATGTCCCACTGCTCGGGTGTCATGAGCCCTCATGCCGCCGCCGGACGCGGCGCAAAAGGAGCATTATATGCGGTCCGTCGCGCTCGCCACGGCGAGGATGGCTCCGGTGAACAGCAGCGTGTCGGCAAAGTAGTTGATGCCTTCCAGCTGCGTCCCCATCGCCGGATTCATCAACGCCCCGATGAGGACCGGGCCATAGATGAGGAGGACAAGCAGCAGGAGCCACCCCCCGACGCACGCTGCCACGGTGCGCGTATTCCTGGCCAGCAGGGCGCTTCCCGCGGTGGCAAGGAGCATGGCGCCGGTCACATAATCAATGAACATCCGCGCCGGAACCCACTCCGGCATTTGCTTGGCGAGCGGTACCCCGGGAAGCCCCATCGGGTGCAGGAAGTGCTCAACGCCAAAGACGATCAACGCTGCCGCAACCAGCACACGGCCCACGACGATGAGGGCGTTGTCGCCCCGCCGCCGCGCAGGCATCGCCAGTCCCGCGAGGATCCACCCGGCTCCGCCGAACGACATCTCGCGAAAGACGATCATCCAGATAATGCGGTCGTGCGGCGCCCTCACGGCTCCGGGAAAATGGATCATCGCGACGAACAAAAACATCATGATGCCGAACAGCAGGCCCGACCAGCGAACCGCAATCCTAACGGCGATGCTCAACGACGCGGCGATGAGCGCGACGCCGATGGCATAGACCCAGAACAAACGTCCGGGCATGTACGGTGGCACGAGGCCCAGGACAATTCGCGCGCCGAAGAGATGCAGGGCGCCGAACACCGCCAGCGGGACGGCGACAGACACGTTCGTCAGCGCGACGATCTTGTCCAGGCCGTTCGCGTCGGCGATTCTGTTCTTCGAGGCCAGCATTCCGATCAGGAACACTGCGAAGCCGGCTCCACACATGCCGGCAACCATGGGAGAAATGTCCAGGAGCTTCGCGAGCATGCTGCAGACTCTACCTCTCCTCGCGTCTGGGACGATCCGTGTGACGAGCGCCGTCAGGCCGGCCGCGTGAACTGCTTGCTGCGGAGGATCTCGGCGACCTCGAGGGTGTAGTAGTCGTACCAACGCTCGCGCCCGGTCTTCTGGGCGACGAGATGCCGCGCGTGCACCCGCCAGGCGCGAAGCGTTTCCTCGTCCTGCCACCACACCACGGTCAGCCGCTGGCCGTCGGCGGCTGTGAACGCCTTGACGTCCACGAAGCCGGGCATCGACCTGGCGGCCTCGAGCATTTCCTGCGCCATTTCGGCATAGCCGTCTGGTTCGGGGACGAGCTTGGAGCGGAAGAGCACGACGAGCATGCGCGAGATATAGCACGACGGCCGGCTCGCCGCGAGTGCCGCGGGCGGTTGGACACTAACGCAGCGTGAACGCGAGTTCGACGGCCACGCGGCACGCCACTGGCTGCCCGAGCAACGTGCTTGGGCGAAACCGCCATTGACGCACGGCGAGCACCGCCTCGCGGTCGAGACCCGGGTCGAGTGAGCGCGTAATGCGGATCCGGTTTGGGTCGACGGTGCCGTTGGCGAGCACCTCGACTTCCAGGATCACAACGCCCTGAATCTTGGCGCGCATGGCGTCGACGGTGTAGTTTGGCTTCACTTCGCGGATCAACGCCGGATCGCTGACGCCGCCGACACCCGCCGTGTAGACGTCGCCGGCGCCTGGTCCTTCTCCTGGTCCCATCCCCGGACCGCGGCCACCGCCGCCACCGGGACCCGAGCCCTTGCCGATCGTCGAGCCGTCGATCGGCATCGGAGCGCCGGGCAGCACGTCGACATCCTGCGCGGTGATGACGGGGACCAGCGCGGCTGGCAGCGGATCGACGGTGGGGAGCGTTCGCGGCGCGACGGTTGCGACGGGCGCACTGGGGCGCTGGTGCAGAGCGCGCGGCGCGGCGGCCGTTGGGGCACCGCCGCCAGACCCGGGAGCTCCTGGCGTCACGGTGTAGACGAATCGCATCGGCTTTGCCGCACCCGCGGCAGTCGCCGCCGCCTGCGACGGATGCGCCGCGAGGTAGATCAGCAGCACGAACAGCGCGGCATGGAACACGACCGATATGCCCGGTCCGCCCCACCAGCGTCGGGTCATGCGATTGAGACGCCAGGACGGCGGATTCGGCCGGATCAGTAAAAACGGCCGGTCAATGGGAGCGCCGGGTATGGCGCCCCGACTCAGACGGCGCCGAGGCCCGTGTTGGCGCGGACGGTCAGTTCGCTGTAGGCCGCCTCGCTGTCGCGGTCACGCCGCAGCATGGTACCGGCGAACGCGGCCAGAAACCCGAGGGGAACCGACACGATGGCCGGGTTATCCAGCGGGAAGAGCGGCGGGCTCTGGATCAGATGGCGGACCGCGACGCCCGGCGCGTCGACGCCCATGACGGCGGGGCTGGCAACGATGAGGGCGACCGCCGAGAGCAGCCCCGTCAGCATCCCGGCGAGCATGCCCGTCGTGTTGAATCGACGCCAATAGAGTGTCAGCAGGATCGCCGGCACGTTGGCGCTCGCCGCCACGGCGAAGGCGAGCCCGACCAGGAACGCGACGTTCAGGGAGCGCAGGGCGATGGCGAGCACAATCGAGAGCGCGCCGATCACCGCGGCGGTGATCCGCGCCACGAGCACCTGTTCGCGCTCGTCCTCGCGCTGCCGTTTCACCACCATGAACCAGATGTCGTGAGCGAAAGTGGAACTGGCTGCGATCGTCAGGCCGGCGACGACGGCCAGGATCGTGGCGAAGGCAATCGCCGAGACGAACGACAGGAACACGTCGCCGCCGATTTCGCGCGCGAGCAGGGGCGCCGCCAGGTTCTGGTTCGGCACGAAGACGCCTGCGGCCGTCACGACGCCGATGTGCGCTTTCCCGACGAGCGCGGCCGCGCCGAACCCGAGAAAGGTCGTCATGATGTAGAACGATCCGATCAGGATCATCGCCCACACGACTGACGTGCGGGCAGCGCGCGCTGACGGCACCGTGTAGAAGCGGACCAGGATGTGAGGCAGCCCAGCGGTCCCGAAGATCAGCGCGATGCCGAGCGAGATCAACGACAACGCGCCCCAGTGCCCGTGGTAGTAGAGCCCGGGCTGAGTGAAGTCGCGGACGATGGGCACGCTCCCGTCAGGACAGACACCGGCGCGCGCCGCGCCCTCGCCGCAGAAGCTGCCGGTGACCTGCGCCACGGCATCGAAGAAGGCCAGCGGCGAGAAGTGAAACCGGGCGAGCACGAGGATCGACAGCAGGATCGTCCCGGTCATCAGCAGCGCCGCCTTGACGATCTGCACCCACGTCGTCGCCAGCATGCCGCCGACGATGACGTAGACGAGCATCAGCAGGCCGACGCCGACGATTGCCGTGTTGAAACCGATCGACGGCACGAGCAGGCTCACCAGCGAACCGGCGCCGACCATCTGGGCGATCATGTAGAAGAGGCTGACCGTGAGCGTTGATACTGCCGCGACGACGCGCACGATCGGCGCCCGCAGGCGGAACGCCAGGACGTCCGCCATGGTGAAACGCCCCGTATTGCGCAAGGGCTCGGCAACGAGCAGCAGCACGGTGAGATAGGCGACGAGCCAGCCGACCGAGTACATGAAGCCGTCGTAGCCGTAGAACGCAATCAGGCCGGCGATGCCGAGAAACGAGGCGGCCGACATGTAGTCGCCGGCGACCGCCCACCCGTTCTGAAATCCCGTAATCTGGCGGGCGGCACTATAGAATTCGGCGGTCGTTCGCGTGCGCCGCGCCGCCCAGATGGTGATACCGAGCGTCACGCTGATGAAGAACACGAACATCAGGAGCGAAGCGTTCACGGCTACTCCTCCAAGCGCCGCACGAGCGTTTCGGCCATCCGGTCGTAGCGCTGCGCGCGACGGACATACGCCGCCATCAGTAGCCATGCCATGGCGAACTGCGACAACGCGAACAGGTAGGCGATGTTGACGTGCCCGACGACGCGCGTGCTCATCAACTCGGGCCAGTAGCCGACCAGCACCGGCAGGGCGAAGTAATACGCGACGAAGAAGATCGTCGAGGGAAGCAGGAACGCGCGCTTGGCGCGCACCAACTCGCGAAACTCAGGCCGCCGCTCGATTGCAGTCCAGTCGTGGGGCGTGGAGGGCATCGCGGCGCAGTCTATCCGAATGCCCCGGGACCGCATGTAACGTGATCAGGCTGGCCTCGACTCGTTTTCCAGAATCGGCTAGAATCGGTAGTTCTAGACGGTTGTTGTCCCCCTTCGTGCGGAAGTGGCGGAACTGGCAGACGCGCAAGCCTCAGGAGCTTGTGGCCGCAAGGTCGTGAAGGTTCAAATCCTTTCTTCCGCACCAACTAAGTCGTTCTACCCGTTCGAGTTCGTCTCGCCGCCGCGGCCCGGTAGAGTCGAGGCGAAGCGCGGTGGCGTCCAGGTCCTGCGGCGCCAAGTGCGAGCGGCGACCTTTCGAATGCGCTCTCGCCACTTCCAACAACGCAACAAAGAGCGGCTCGCCAGACGCCTCCTTCAGCGCCTCCGTGATCTCGGCGTCGCCGTGGAAGTGAAAGCTGCATGACCACCCGCGTTCACCCAACTGTTTCACCTTAGGTCTCACGGCTCGTCGGCGCAGTCCCGCATTTGCTGGCGCAGATAAAAATCAGGGCCCGAGGGTGCTCGGGACGGGCTTAGCGCCCGAAGTGACGGACGTCGATCCGTTCTCCGATGTCAACGGTCAGCATGTCTTCCGGTCCCTGAAGCGGACCGGCATAGGTCTTGCGCGTCTTGGTCATGACGACTTCGGTATTGGGCGCGTGTGAGTAGACAGCCAACCGAGGCTTGACGCGAGCAAACACAGCACCTGCCTCTTCGGGCGTCGTGTGGTGGGCAATGATCGCTTCAGCGGCCGCTTGCCCTCGGCCCCGAAGAGCGTCCGGATCGACGACTTCATGAACGAGCACGTCGACGCCCTGTGCGAATCGAACCAGGTTCTCGGAGACGCGCGTGTCGCCCGACAACACGACCGAATGACCCCGGTAGTCAACGCGGTAGCCAAACGCGGGCGAGACCGGACCGTGATCGACCAGAAATGCCGTGACCTTCACCCCCTGGTCGTCAAGCACGATGCCTTGCTCGATGTCATGGCTCACCACCTTGATGCCGTCCGCCGAATTTTTCTCGTCGACATCGCGGCGCATGTGGATGTCGAAGGCAAACGCCTCCTGCATGTGGGTCATCATGTCGCGAGTGCCCGTTGGCCCCCATACTTCAAGCGGAATGGTGCGCGTACCGCCCGTCCAACCCGTTAACAACAGGTCCGGAATCTGGATCACATGGTCCGAATGCAGGTGGGTCAGGAACAGTCGACTGATCGAGCCGATCGGTACGCCAACCTGGGCCAAGCGAAGGGTGGCGCCGCGGCCACAATCGAAGAGAAGCCGGACGCTTCCCGCTTCGACGAGTGTACTCGCGCCGAATTGTTCCAGATCGACCCGCGGGCCCGCGGCCGTGCCAAGCAGGACGACTCTGAGGTTGTCGGGGGATACCGGTTGAGCGACCGCACCAGTCGGCATCGGTGCCGATTGTGCGACGAGAATGAGCGCAGAGTCAGGAGGCTGCCCGAGGAGCAGCGCAAGAAACCCTACGAAAAGTGCAACGAACACGCCGTTGGTCATGTGTGACGTCTCCCTGGACCTTGCGGTCATGCACGATTCTGGCGGAGATCTCCGTTGTGCCCTTTCCGGGGCCGGGTGTCAAGATACCGATTTCGACTGACCGAGGCACCAATGCCGTCTGGTCACAGAAGCGGCCCGAACTGCTCCACCTGGCGCCGACGGACGAATCATGGTGGTGCGATACACCGCGAGCGGTGGCGAGTCTCGGGCTGAGAAGCCGCTCGCCTGAAGTGAGGCGCTCGTCCAGCGCCGGCCGCTATCGGGGAACAGGTTCGATCTGGTTCCGGGCGGCACGCACGTGGTGATGCCGCCCGGCAGCCAGATCCAAGACCATGCGGGCACGCCGATCGCTCGATCCTGCGGGCGTAAGGCGCAAGTCGTCATCCCCCGCGATTCCCACCTGGCTTATATAATCACCAACCGACGGTCCTTACCTTCGATGCCCGCCTCGACCCCTATAAAATCGTCAGCCCCGTCGGCGCTGGCGAAATGATTGCCCGCGGCCCAAGCGAACGCGTATGCGCGAGCAAATGGGGCGCGAGCACGAGCAGACGTAGACTTCTGAGCCTATGCCGCTAGCGATTGGCGCACGTCTCGGTTCCTATGAAATCGTCGGTACGCTCGGCGCCGGCGGGATGGGCGAAGTCTACCGTGCCCACGACCCGCGACTGAATCGGGTGATTGCGATCAAACTCCTGCCGCCCGCCGCTGCGAAGGACGCCGAGCGTCGCGAACGGTTCGAGCGGGAGGCCCAGGCGATTGCCGCGCTGAACCACCCCGCCATCGTCACCATCTATTCAGTAGAGCAGGCCGACGGCCAATTCTTCCTGACGATGGAGCTGGTTGAGGGGCAGGCCCTGGTCGACGTTATTCCGGCGTGCGGCTTGCCGCTGGACCGTGTGCTGAGGATCATGGTTCCGGTCGCCGACGCGATCGCCGCGGCCCATCAAAAGGGCATCACACATCGTGATCTGAAGCCGGCCAACGTCATGATTGGCGGCGGTGAACAGGCCGGCCGCGTCAAACTGCTCGACTTCGGTCTGGCCAAGTTGACCGGCGCCGCCACCGATATCGACTCCGCGATGCCGACGGCGTTGGCCACGGGAGAAGGGAAAATCCTCGGGACCGTCGCGTACATGTCGCCCGAACAGGCAGAAGGCAGGGCGATCGACGCACGTTCGGATCTGTTCTCGCTCGGCGTGATGCTCTACGAGATGACCACCGGCCGCCGGCCGTTCACCGGCGACACAAGCATCGCCATCATTTCTGCCATCGTCAAAGTCACGCCGGCGCCGGTGACGGAGATCAACCACACCCTGCCGCGCGAGTTCGGACGCATCGTGCGCCGGGCCCTGGCCAAGGATCCGGAGCGGCGCTATCAGACGGCCAAGGATCTCCGGAACGACCTGGAGGCACTTGGGACCTCACTGCAGTCTGGTGAATTGCCTGGAGCGATGGAATCAGCGCCTGTCGTAGGCGCTCGCAGCGCGCGTGCATTGCCCTGGCTCCTGGCGGCATCGGCCTCCGTTGGACTGCTGTGGCTGGCGCTCGTACACTTCCGCGAGCGGCCGGCGTCGAGCCCACTCGTGAAGTCTCTGATCGTGCCGCCCATTCAGCTGCTGCCGTCGAGCGCGTTTTCTCTTTCTCCCGACGGCCAATTCCTCGCGTTCATGGGTGCGGGGCCAGATGGCGTCGTGAAGCTGTGGATCGACAGCCTCGATGGCCTGAGGGATCCGTGGCCCCTGTCAGGAACGGAGACGACCGGCATCGATCCGGTCTTTTGGTCTCCCGATAGCAAGTTCGTGGCGTATGGCCGCAGCGGGCAGCTCATGAAGGTCGGTGTCTCGGGCGGCGCACCGCAGCCCGTGTGCCAACTTGCCGGCGAGCCTATCGGTGGCGCGTGGAACCGCGACGAGGTCATCGTGGTGGGCAACACGGCCGGGGGGCTGCTGAAGTGCGCGGCATCAGGGGGCGCCGTTGCCACAACCGTCACGGCCCCATCTTCTGAGGGCGAACTCCACATCTTTCCCTCGTTCCTTCCAGATGGAAAACGTTTCATCTACTCCAGGATTTCGAGAGCCGCCCCGGACAAGTCAGGCGTCTTCGTGGGATCACTCGCCGACGATCCGACCAGGCAGAACAGCGAGAGGCGCCTGCTGACCGGTTTTAGCGCGGCCTACGTGCCGAGCCGCAATTCGGTCCCCGGCCAGATCCTGTACATGCTCGAGGGCGTGCTCTACGCGCAGCGATTCGATGATCGACACATGGCGCCCGTTGGCGAGGCTGTGCCCATTGCCCCGCAGGTCGGCTCGTTCTTTGATTTCGCGTTCTTCAGCGTTTCCACTGGGGGCTTGCTGGTGTCCAAGGCGCCCGACCCGGATACGCAGCTGACATGGTTCGACCGGAAAGGGCACGGAGCCCACTCGGTGGGCGCACCTGGCGCGTACACGGATCTGGCACTGTCCCCCGATGGCACCCGTGCGATCGCGGTCAAGCACAACTCGCGCACCACGGCGGACCAGGATCTTTGGGAGTTGGACGTGTCGGGGAATGAGCCGCCTCGCAAACGGACGCTGGGAGCAGACCTGGAGCATTTGCCTGTATGGGTGGACAACGATCACGTCGTATACGCAGTCGGCGGCGGCGGCGAGAAGCTTTACGAGATGTCGGCGAGCGGCGCTGACAACACTCGGCCCCTTCCCGAGATGAATCACACATACCCGACGAGCGTGTCACACGACAAACGCTCCGTGTTGGTGACGAAGCCCATCGGATCGACAGGCGACGACCTCTGGATGTACTCCCTTGCCGGGGATCGCGCTGGAGGCTACGCATTCCTCACTGACCAACGCGATCAGGAAGGCGGCCAGCTCTCACCTGACGGCAACTGGGTGGCCTATGTTTCGAACGAGAACGGTCCGCGCGACGTCTTCGTTGCTCCGGTCGTTCGTGAGCCGGCAACCGGGGTTATACATGCGGGACATGGGAAACCGATTTCGAACGGTGGCGGCGCCGCTCCTCGGTGGAGCAACCGAAGCGGAGATCTTTTCTACCTGGCCACGGACGGCACCGTGATGTTCTCCGCCAAGACTGGCCAGGGGTTTAGTTTCGGTGTCCCGACCGAGGTTAAAGCACCCTTGGCCCTGCCTGATTGGGGCGTCAGTCCTGACGGTGACCGGTTCCTGCTCGCTGTGCGCGTGAGCCCGCCCTCGAACTTTGACCTCAGAGCGAACTGGGACGCCGTATTGAAGCCGCGATAGCGGGCGCGGGCCAATTCTGCGTCAACACGCCGGACCAATTGAGGACGACGCGAAGGGGCGCCGGTTCGAAGGCTTCTATTAACGGGAGAGGGCCATCCGGCGCAAACGGGGTATTCAATCGGAATCGGGCGCTATAAAAGCACCGAGTCCTCGAATCGAATTGAAGGCGTCGCCGCAACGCATCCGCGATCTCGTCGCCAGACGCACCGAGCCCGCGAACCGCTCCGAACAGGAGATCGCCGGCTATCACGATGTCCTGAACACCATCCACACGAATTCCGCGGACATGCCGCTCACGTCGAATCTCGTGCGGCAGCTGCACCGCGATCTGTTTCAGTTCGTCCCTGGCGGCGCAGGACAAACGATGGAGCATTCGTTTACCCCTGGCAAGAGATTCTCTTTGGCTCCGACAAGACAAAGTTCCTGCGCAAGCGTCATTTCGAGCAGATCTGGCCTGAAATCGATGGTCACAATCTTGCGTTTCAAGTGTGCGGCGCGCATGTCGCGCGTTGCCGACGCTGTCTTGACTAGGGAGATCTTGGAATGTTGTCAGTTCGACGAGCCGTATTCTGCAGCGTTGGCGTTCTCGCCACGCTGACACTCAGCACGGGGATTGCGTCCGCCAGCCCAATCGGAGACTACCAGGTGACGACGGCCGGCTGCTTTAACTGCACCCCCGCCGGACCCTTCCTGGACGTCGCGTCCTACAGCGGGTATACCTTCGACGGCGTCACCACGTTGAATGGCGCGACCGATGCTTCTGGCAACGCGACCGTGTCCCTCGGCACGCTGACGCGGAACAACGACAATTACAGCCAGGAGCAAACTGGCAGCGACTTCGTGCTGCAGGTCGCCTTTCTCGCTCCGCTCGGCATCAGCGGTGGTGCGGACGAGTTTATCGCGACGATCGTCGGAGACCAGGGCAACCCTGGCGATCTGAACTTCGACAATGCGTTCAGGACCTACACGTTCAACACTTCGTCCGGGACGGGCTCGTTCGAATTCCGAGTGAACGACATCCTCGGCCTCAACAAGAACCATTCGGCCAGCCTAACTGGCACTATCCAGAACGCGACGTTCACCACCACCGGGCTCGTCGATGTCGCGGCAGTTCCCGAGCCTGCCAGCTTGGTCCTCCTCGGCTCCGGCCTGGTCTTCGCCGCGCGACAAATCCGCCGGCGCACATCGAAGTAGTCGGAGTCGTCCGGGCTTAACCTAACCGGTTCGCCTTTCTGGACCAGCGGTTCCGGCGTACGGCGGCGCTCTTGCCTGTCCCACACGTGACCGGAAGAGCGTGAGAATCGTTGCCTCTACCGCGTGTGGTTCTGGGGGCGTAAGAATCGCCAACGTCAAACGGGACAGGAAGTCAGGCAGTTCGGCGTCGATTAAGTGCGAGCCGAGCGGTCGATGGATCGTGCGTCGGAGGCTGAAGTGGTGGTTGCCCGTCAGATCGGCGTCCGCCACGCGGACGCCGCCCGGGAACGCCGGGTCGTAGGCATAGAAACCCGCGACCTCCGTCACGACTCCGCCTGCGAGGCTGAACGCCTTCACGTGCGGCCCACCACCGGGCCCCGCGCCCGTAATGATCTCCGCCACGCCGTCGCCGTTGACATCCCCGACCGCGACGCTGACGCCGCCGGGGAACGTCGGGTCATAGGCATAGAAGCCCGCGACCTCCGACACGACGCCGTCCGCGACACTGAAGGCGCGCACGTGCGGGCCACCGCCGGGCCCTGCCCCGGTGATGATCTCCTCCACGCCGTCGCCGTTGACGTCCCCGGCTGCGACGCTGACGCCGCCGGGGAACGCCGGGTCATAGGCATAGAAGCCCGCGACCTCCGTCACGACGCCGTCCTTGACGCTGAAGGCGCGCACGTGCGGACCACCGCCGGGTCCCGCTCCCGTAATGATCTCCGCCACGCCGTCGCCGTTGACGTCCCCGGCCGCCACGTTGACGCCGCCCGGGAACGCCGGGTCATAGGCATAGAAGCCCGCGACCTCCGTCACGACGCCGTCCTTGACGCTGAAGGCGCGCACGTGCGGACCACCGCCGGGTCCCGCTCCCGTAATGATCTCCGCCACGCCGTCGCCGTTGACGTCCCCGACCGCCACGCTGACGCCGCCCGGGAACGCCGGGTCATAGGCATAGAAGCTCGCGACCTCGGTCACGACGCCGCCTGCGAGGCTGAAGGCTTTCACGTGCGGCCCACCGCCGGGTCCTGCCCCCGTGATGATTTCCGGCACGCCGTCGCCCGTGACGTCGCCGCACGCTACGGAAACACCACCCGGGAATTTTGGGTCGTAGGCATAAAAACTGGCGAGCTCAGTGATGGTGCCGCCGCTCACCTTGAGCACACGAACGTGAGGGCCGCCGAGGGGCCCGGCGCCGGTGACTATCTCGTCCACGCCGTCGCCGTCGAAATCGCACGTCGTCCTACCGCGGATCCTCGTCCTGATCGTTCCGCTGTTGTTAGCCGGATTCGGGTCAGTGACTCCGCTGAGAACGGTGGCCACGTTGGTGATTTCCGAAGGAGCCGCCGTTCCCGCCACCACGGTGTAGGTTGCGGCGATGGTTCGCGTCGCACCAGGTGCCATCGTCCCCAGATTGCAGGGGAAAGCGGTCGCGCAGTCGCCGCTCGTTGACACCAACGTCAATCCCGCCGGAGTCGGATCGTCCACGGTGACCCCCATCGCGGCAGAGGGTCCGGCATTGGCGACCGTGACCGCATAGGTCACTCGGCCGCCAGGAACGGCGGTCGTCGGCCCGGTCTTGGTGATCGACAAATCCGCGAGCTGCGTGATCGTCGTCGCGACGCTGGCGACATTGTTCTCGGGACGTGGATCGAAGGGAGCGCTCATAGCGAGCGCCTGCACGATCAACGTCGGAGGACCCGCATAGTCTGCGGGCGGCGAGAGCGTCGCAATCACGTCGCGCGCTTCGCCGGGCGCAAGCTCTCCAAGTACGCAGGGGAGACTCGAACATGCGCCACGAACGGTCAACGGCACGGAGTCGCTCGGAGCCGGCATGAGCAGGGTCGTACTGGCGGTGCGCGATGGTCCGACATTGGCGATCGTGATGTGGTAGTCGCCTGACGTGCCTGGGGCCAGTAACGATGGCCCGACCTGCGTAACCTGGACGTCGGCCAGAGGCACCAATCCCACGGCGCTTGTATCGCTGTTGTTGGAGAGATCGGGATCTGTCGTGCCGGCAGCGGCCGTCACCGTCGCGACATTGACGAGCGGACTACTACTGGCGGGCGCGCTGAGACCGGTCGACACGAACGTCGCATTCCCGCCCGCGAGAAGATCGACCGTCGCGGCGATCGTCCCTGTGCCCGACGGTGACGTGCATCTCGATCCGGCGCTGGGGGTGCACGTCCACGTCACACCGGTGAACGGCGCCGGGAACGCGTCGGTGACCGACGCTCCCAATGCAGTGCTGGGGCCATTGTTGAGGACCGTGATGGTCCATGTGAATACCGAGCCCGCGGCGGCAACCGGCACGCTTGGCGTCTTTCTCAATGAGAGGTCGGCAATGACTGACGAGGTCAGCGTCGCAGTGCCGGTGTCGTTCGCCGCGTTCGGATCGACTGGTGTGCTCGACAGGCGCGTCGCCGTGTTGATCAGGGTAGGTTCGGTGACGCGCCCCGTCACCGTCAATATCTCGGTCCGGGTCGCCGGCACGGGGCCCAGTGTCCAAATGCCCGTTCCCGCGTCGTAGCTGCCCTGTGACGCTTTCGCCGATACGAACGCAACGCCTGCGGGCAGCAGGTCGCTGACGTCGACGCCCGTGGCGTCGTCGGGCCCGAGGTTGGTGACGGCAATCGTGTAGGTCACGAGCGCCCCGACACCAGGCGCGTGGTTGCTCACGGCCTTGGTCACCCGAAGATCTGCCGCAGGCGTGGCATTGATCGACTTGGCGTCGCTGTTGTTGATCGGATTCGGATCGACCTGGTCCAGTGACGCCACGGACGCGTTGTTGACGAGGGCGCCGGGCTGGTCCACCCTCACCATCAGTGTTAGCGTCGCCTGCGCAAGCCAATCGAGTGTCCCGACCGTCCAGACGCCGGTCGCCGCGTCGTACGAGCCCTGCGACGAGAGTGCGGAAACGAACGAGAGACCAGCAGGCAACGCATCCGCGATCGTGACGCCGGTCGCCGGGCTCGGTCCGCGATTCGTTGCGCGAACGGTGAAGGTCAGCGTCTCGCCCACCAGCGCGACGCGGCGATCGACGTCCATGTCGACCTGAAGATCGGCGGCAGGCGTCGCGGTGGGGGCAGCCGCCGCAGAGTCGTTGCCGACGATCGGGTCGGGCTCGTTCTGGCCGGTCTTGACTGCGAGATTGGTGATCGCGCCGGGCGCCGTCAACGTCGCCGTCAAGACCAGTTGCGCGGCTTCGCTGACGGCGAGTGACCCAACCGACCACGCGCCCGTTGCCGGATCGTAGCCGCCCTGGCTCGCCGACGCGGACACGAAGTCGAACCCGGCCGGCAGGACGTCGGTGACTTCGATGCCGGTCGCCGGATTAGGACCATTGTTGAGCGCCGTGATCGTGACCAATATCTGGTCACCGACAGACGCCCTGGACGACGGCACGGTCAGCGTGACCTCGACGTCGGCATCGCGATTCAGCGTCGTCACGGCAGTCGCCGTGTTGTTGGCCGTGTTCGTGTCCACTGTCGTCGAGGACGCACTGGTCACGTTCTCGATCGGTGACGGCCCACCGTAGTTGGGCGGCACGGTGAAGGTCGCCGTAATTGTGCGGGTGGCGCCGGCGGGCACGACACCGAGCGCGCACGGGAAGGCCGTCGTGCAACCGCCGGCATTCGACACGAACACCAGGCCGGTCGGCGTGGCATCGCTCACCACTACGCCCACGGCGTCCGAGGGCCCGGTGTTGGTCACTGTGATCGTGTAGACCAACGGGTTGCCCGCGACGATCGAAGCCTGGTCCACCGTCTTGGTGATTGCCACGTCGGCCTCGGTGCTGATGGCATCGCGGTCGGTCGCGAGCGCCGAAGTCCGATTGGCGTATCCCAGCGGCGGGAGCACCTGCGCGGAGTTGACGAGTTCGCCGGTGGCCGCGGGATCGACCGTGCCGGTGGCGGTGAAGACGACGGTCGCGCCCACGGGCACGGTCACGGACGTGTTGATGTCGCCGCTGCCCGACGTGGGGCACGCGCCGCTGCCCGTGCCCGTGCACGTCCACGCGACCCCGGTCAGCGTCGTCGGGAAGACGTCGGTGACGGTTGCGCCACTCGCATCACTCGGCCCGAGCGGGTTGGTGATGGTGATGGTGTAGGTCGTCGGCCGGCCCGCGACCACGCCGTTCACGCCGTTGGTGTTCGTGATGTGGAGATCGGTCACCGGCGACCCGACCGGCGTGTTGGTGGTCGCACTGTTGTTGCCCGCTGCCGAGTCCGGCGTCAGACTCGACACCGTGGCCGTGTTGGCGATCGGATTGGGCGTCGTATAACCGGCGGGAATCGCGAAGGTCGCCGTGACGGTGCGGGTGGCGGCGCGGGACAGCGTGCCGAGATCGCACGGGAAGGCGGTCGTGCAGTCCCCGGCGTTTGAGACAAAGGTCAGGCCGGGCGGAGTCGGATCAACGAGCGTGACGCCGGTGGCATCCGATGGCCCTGCATTCGTGACAGTGATCGTGTAGACGAGGTTGGTCCCGGCCACCGCGTTGAGAGGACCCGCCTTGTCGATGTGGAGATCGGCAGAGGGTGCCAGCGTCACCGTACTGGTCGCCGTGTTACTAGCCGTATCTGGGTCGGTGGCTCCGGCCGGCGCTGTGACGGTCGCGGTGTTGACGAGCAGGCCGGTCGCGTTCGCCGCGATCAGCCCGGTCACAGTGAAGGTCGCGCGGTCCCCGGCCTCGAGCGTGACCGTGGTCGCGAGATTGCCGGTGCCCGAGGCCGCGGCGCAATTGGATCCGGAGTCGGCGATGCAGGTCCACGCCGGCGCAACAAGTGCAGTCGGGAACAGGTCAGTCACGCTGGCGGCGGTCACTGGACTGGGTCCGTGGTTGGTCACTACGATCGAGTAGGTCGTGGTCTGTCCCGGCACGGTGGTGCCGGTGAGACTCGTGGTGATCGCCAGGTCGGTGATCGTCTCCGTGGTCACGGTCACGCTCGCCGTGTTGTCGGTCGGGTCGGGATCTGGTTGATCGCTGGCGGTGACACTCGCCGTGTTGGTGACCGTGCCGGCCTGCGTGACGCGCGCCGTGATCGTCAGCCCCGCGCTGCCGGTGTTCGCGATCGACCCGACCGTCCAGGCGCCCGTCGTCGGGTCGTACGCGCCCTGCGACGGTTCCGCCGACTCGAAGGCGAGCCCCGCCGACAACACCTCCGTGACCGCGACGCCCGTCGCCGGACTCGGGCCTTGGTTGGCCACGATCACGTTGAACGTCAGCAGCTCCCCGACGTGGGGCGACGAGCGCGTCAGCGCTTTGGTCACCGACAGATTGGCGGACGCGGCCGCGTTGAGCGTCACACTCGCATGGTCGTTGGCGGCATTCGGATCCACTTCCGTCTGCTGCGTAATCCGCGCGGTCTGGACCAGGGCGCCCGGCGCCGTGACGGTCGCCACGATCGTCAGCGTCGCCGGCGTGCCCGTCTCACTGAGCGTGCCGACCGTCCACGCGGGCGCCGTGTAGGTGCCCTGCGACGGCGTCGCCTCGACGAACGTCAGGCCGGCCGGCAGCGCATCCGTGACCACCACCCCGGTCGCGGGATTCGGGCCCGCGTTCCCCACCGTCACGGTGAACGTCACGGTCTCCCCCACCGCCGGCGCCGGCTTGTCGACAGCCGTGTTGACGCCGACGTCGGCGTTGGCGGCGCCGTTCACGACCGCCGCCGCCGCGTTGTTGCTCGCCACCGGGTCGGGCTGGTCCCGCGCCACGACGAGCGCGCGGTTGGTGATGGCGCCGACCACCGTCACGGTCGCGGTGAGCGTCAGCGTCGCCGACTGGCCGTTCAAGAGCGTCCCGATCGTCCACGCGCCGGTGGCCTCCGCGTAACTCCCCTGGGAGGGCGAGGCCGACACGAACGACAAGCCGGCCGGGAGCAGGTCCTGGACGACGAGGCCGGTGACGCGCGCCGGCCCGTGATTGGTCACCACCACCGTGAACGTCGTCGGCTGCCCCACGAGCACCGCCGCGGGCGACACACTCTGACTGATCGCCACATCCGCATCGCGATTCAGCGGCGTCTCGACCGTGGCCGTGTTGTTCGCCGCGCTGTCATCGGGCGTCGTGGCCGCCACGCTGGCGACGTTCACGATCGGGCCCAGGCCGGGATACGTGATCGGCACGGTGAAGGTCGCGGTGATCGTGCGGGTGGCGCCGGCGGGCACCACGCCGAGTGTGCACGGGAAGGCCGTGGCGCACGCGCCGGTATTCGACACGAACACCAGGCCGGCCGGCGTGGCATCGCTCACCACCCCGCCGGCGGCGTCCGACGGCCCGGTGTTGGTCACCGTGATCGTGTAGACCAGCGGATTGCCGGCAACGATGGACGGCGGCCCAGTCTTGCTGATCGCCAGGTCCGCGCGCGCGGTGATCGGGTCGCTGTCGGTGGCGATCGCCGTCGTACGGTTGGCCAGGCCCGTGGGTGGCACGGCCTGCGCCGAGTTCACGAGGACGCCGGTGGCCGCAGGATTGACCGTGCCGTTGGCCGTAAAGACGACCGTGGCGCCCACCGGCACGGTCACAGAAGCGTTGATGTTGCCGCTCCCCGACGCGGGGCACGCGCCGCCGCCGGTGGCCGCGCACGTCCACGTCACGCTGGTCAGCGTCGCCGGGAACGTGTCGGTGACCGTGGCCCCACCCGCGTCGCTCGGCCCGAGCGGGTTGGTGACGGTGATCGTGTAAGTCGTCGGCAGCCCCGCGACCACGCCGTTGACCCCGTTGGTGTTCGTGATCTGGAGATCCGTCACTGCCGCACCGACCGGCGTGTTGGTGGTCGCGCTCGGGCTGGTCCCCGGTGGCGTTGGACTCGACACCGTCGCGGTGTTGGTGATCGGATTCGGCGTCGTATAGCTGGACGGGATCGCGAACGTCGCCGTAATCGTGCGGGTCGCGCTGGGCGGCAGCGTGCCGAGGTTGCAGGGGAAGGCCGTCGCGCAATCCCCGGCGTTCGAGACAAACGCCAGGCCAGAAGGTGTCGGGTCGGCGAGCGTGACGGCGATCGCATCCGATGGTCCCGCATTCGTGACGGTGATCGTGTAAACGATATTGGTGCCGGCCACCGCGGTGGCCGGACCCGCCTTGGTGATCTCGAGAGCGGCGGAGGGCGCCAGCGTCACCGAACTGGTCGCGGTGTTGTTGGCCGGATCGGGGTCGACCGCCCCGGCCGGCGCCGCGACGGTCGCCGTGTTGACGAGCAGGCCGGTCGCGTTCGCCGCGATCAGCCCGGTCACGGTGAAGGTGGCGCGATCACCGGCCTCGAGCGTCAGCGTGGTCGCGAGATTGCCCGAGCCCGACGCGGCGGCGCAGCTCGATCCGGCGTCGGCGGTGCAGGTCCACGCCGGCGCGACGAGCGTCACCGGAAACACATCGCTCACGCTCGCGGCGGTCACTGGGCTCGGCCCGAGGTTGGTGACCACGATCGTATAGGTCGTCGCCAGCCCAGGGATCGCGCCCCCGGTGAGACTCGTGGTGATGCCCAGGTCGGCGATTGTCTCCGTAGTCAGCGTCACGGTTGCCGTGTTGTCGGTCGGGTCAGGATCCGGTTGATCGCTGGCGGTGACACTTGCGGTGTTGGTGACCGTACCGGCCTGCGTGACGCGCGCCGTGATCGTCAACCCCGCGCTGCCGCCATTGGCGAGCGACCCGACCGTCCAGGCGCCCGTCGCCGGTTCGTACGCGCCCTGCGACGGTTCCGCCGACTCGAAGGCGAGCCCCGCCGACAACACCTCCGTGAGCGCGACGCCCGTCGCCGGACTGGGGCCCTGGTTGGCCACGATCACGTTGAACGTCAACAGCTCCCCGACGTGGGGCGACGAGCGCGTCAGCGCTTTGGTCACTCTGAGATTGGCAGACTCGGCTGCGTTGAGCGTCACGCTCGCGCTGTTGTTGGCCGCATTCGGATCCACTTCCGTCTGCTGCGTGATGGTCACGGTATTGACCAGGGCGCCCGGCGCCGTCACCGTGGCCACGATCGTCAGCGTGGCGGTGGCCGCCGTCCCCGTCTCACTGAGCGTGCCGACCGTCCACGCGGGCGCCGTGTAGGTGCCCTGCGACGGCGTCGCCGACACCAACGTCAGGCCCGCCGGCAGCGCATCGGTGACCACCACCCCCGTCGCGGGACTCGGGCCCGCGTTCGCCACCGTCACCGTGAACGTCACGGTCTCGCCCACCAACGGCGCCGGCCGGTCGACGGTTTTAGTCACGCCGACGTCGGCGTTGGCGGCGCCGTTGACAATCGCCGCGGACGAGTTGTTGCTCGACACAGGGTCGGGCTCGTCCTGCCCCACAACAAGCGCGCGGTTGGTGATGGCCCCGGCCACCGTCACGGTCGCTGTGAGCGTCAGCGTCGCCGACTGGCCGTTCAGCAAGGTCCCGATCGTCCACGCGCCCGTGGCCTCCGCGTAACTGCCCTGTGACACGGAGTCCGACACGAAGGCCAGGCCCGCCGGGAGCAGATCCTGGACCACGAGGCCGGTGACGCGAGCGGGGCCGTGATTGGTCACCACCACCGTGAAGGTGGTCGGCTGCCCCACCAGCACCGCCGCGGGGGACACACTCTGACTGAGCGCCACGTCCGCATCGCGATTCAGCGTCGTCTCGGCCGTGGCCGTGTTGTTCGCCGTGGTGTCATCGGGCGTGGTGGCCGCCACGCTGGCGACGTTCACGATCGGGCCCAGGCCGGGATACGTGATCGGCACGGTGAAAGTCGTCGTGATCGTGCGCGTGGCGCCGGCGGGCACCACGCCGAGCGCGCACGGGAAGGCCGTCGCGCAGGCCCCGGCGTTCGAGACGAATATCAGGCCGGCCGGTATGGCATCGCTCACCACCACGCCCGCGGCGTCCGACGGCCCGGTGTTGCTGACGGTGATCGAGTAGATCAGAGTGTTCCCGGCAACAATGGACGCCGGTCCCGCCTTGGTGATGCCCAGATCCGCGCGCGAGGTGATGGAGTCGCTGTCGGTGGCGATCGCCGACGTGCGGTTGGCGAAGCCGGTGGGCGGGAGCACCTGAGCCGAGTTGACAAGGTCTCCGGTGGCCGCAGGGCTGACCGTGCCCGTGGCCGTGAAGACCACGCTCGCGCCGACCGGCACGGCCACAGACGCGTTGATGTTGCCGCTCCCCGAGGCGGGGCACGCGCCGCCGCCCGTGGCCGTACACGTCCACGTGACACCGGTCAGCGTCGGCGGGAAGGCGTCGGTGACCGTCGCGCCACTCGCATCGCTCGGCCCGAGCGGGTTGGTGACCGTGATCGTGTAGGTCGTCGGCAGGCCGGCGATCACGCCGTTGACCCCGTTGGTCTTCGTAATGTGGAGATCCGTTACCGCCGTGCCGAGTGACGTGGTCGCCGTCGCGCTGTTGTTGCCCGCCGACGCGTCTGGCGTCGTACTCGAGACGGTTGCCGTGTTGGCGATCGGATCCGGCGTCGTATAGCCGGACGGGACCGCGAAGGTCGCCGTGATCGTGCGGATCGCGCCGGCGGGGAGTGTCCCGAGGGTGCACGGGAAGACGGTCGTGCAGTCGCCGGCGTTCGAGACAAACGTCAAGCCGGTAGGCGTCGGGTCGGTGAGCGTGACGCCGGTGGCATCCGATGGTCCCGCATTGGTGACCGTGATCGTATAGACGACGTTGGTGCCGGCCACCCCGGTGGCGGGGCCGCTCTTGGTGACCTGGACATCCGCGGAGGGCGTCAGCGTCACCGTGCTGGTGGCGCTGTTATTGGCAACGTTGGTGTCGATGGCGCCCGCCGGCACTGCCACGGACGCGGTATTGGCGAGCAGGCCGACGCCGGTCGAGGCGATCGTCCCTGTCACGAGGAACGTGGCGGTGGCGCCGGACCCGAGCGAGATGGTAGTCGCGAGATTGCCCGTGCCCGAGGCAGCGGCGCAACTCGATCCGGGATCGGCGGTGCAGGTCCACGCCGGCGCGACGAGGGCCACGGGAAACACGTCGGTCACGCCCGCAGCGGTCACCGGGCTGGGTCCGAGGTTGGTCACCACGATCGTATAGGTCGTCGCCAGCCCCGGGATTGCCGGGCCCGTCAGGGTCGTGGTGATCGCCAGGTCCGCGATCGTCTCCGTGATCACGGTGACGCTCGCCGTGTTGTCGGTCGGGTCAGGATCTGGTTGATCGCTCGCCGTGACGCTCGCGGTGTTGGTGACCGTGCCCGCTTGCGTAACGCGCGCCGTGATCGTCAACCCCGCGCTGCCGCCGTTGCCAATCGCGCCGACCGTCCACAGGCCCGTTGCCGGGTCGTAGGCGCCTTGCGACGGCGCCGCCGAGTCGAACGCGAGTCCCGCCGACAACACCTCCGTGACCGCGACGCCCGTTGCCGGACTCGGGCCCTGGTTGGCCACGATCACGTTGAACGTCAGCAACTCCCCGACGTGGGGCGACGAGCGCGTGAGCGACTTGGTCACGGTGAGATTGGCGGATTCGGCCGCGTTGAGCGTCACGCTCGCATGGTTGTTGGTGGCATTCGGATCCACTTCCGTCTGCTGCGTGATGGTCGCGGTGTGGACCAGGGCGCCGGGCGCCGTGACCGTCGCCACGAGCGTGAGCGTGGCGGTGGCTGCCGCCCCTGTCTCACTAAGGGTGCCGACCGTCCACGCGGGCGCCGCGTAGGTGCCCTGCGACGGCGTCGCCGACACCAACGTGAGACCGGCGGGCAGCGCGTCGGTGACGACGACCCCAGTCGCGGGGCTCGGGCCCGTATTTCCCACCGTCACTGTGAAGGTGACGGTGTCGCCCACCGACGGCGCCGCTTCGTCGACGGCCGTGCTCACGCCGACGTCGGCGTTGGCGGCGCCGTTGACGATGGCCGCCGCCGAGTTGTTGTTCGCCACCGGGTCGGGCTGGTCCTGCGCGACGACGAGCGCGCGGTTGGTGATCGCGCCGGCTACGGTCACCGTCGCCGTGAGCGTCAGCGTCGCCGACTGGCCGTTCAGCAAGGTCCCAACCGTCCACGCGCCGGTGGCCTCCGCATAGCTCCCCTGTGAGACGGAGTCCGACACTAACGCCAAGCCCGCCGGGAGCAGATCCTGGACGACGAGGCCGGTCACGCGAGCGGGGCCGTGATTGGTCACCACCACGGTGAAGGTGGTCGGCTGCCCCACGAGCACGGCGGCGGGGGACACACTCTGACCGAGCGCCACGTCCGCATCGCGATTCAGCGTCGTCTCGGCCGTGGCCGTGTTGTTCGCCGCATTCGTATCCACCGTCGTCGAGGACACATCGGTCACGTTCGCGATGGGCGACGGGCCGCTGTAGTCGAGGGAGACGGTGAAGGTCGCGGTGATCGGTACGGCTGGCCCCGGCGGGGACGACCCCGAGCGTGCAGGGGAAGGCCGTCGTGCACGCGCCGGTGGTCGACACCCACGTCAATCCCGCCGGCGTAGGATCGCCCACCACCACGCCCGCGGCATCCGACGGTCCGGCGTTGGTGACGGTGATCGTGTAGACGACCGGGTTCCCGGCAACGATCGACGCCGGGCCCGTCTTGGTGATGCCAAGGTCGGCGCGCGAAGAGATCGGGTCGCTGTCGGTGGCGGTCGCCGACGTCCGGTTGACGAGTCCCGCAGGCGGGAGCACCTGGGCCGAGTTCACAAGGACGCCCGTGGCCGCGGGATCGACCGTGCCCGTGGCGGTGAAGACGACCGTGGCGCCGACCGGCACGGTCACCAGCGTGTTGAGGGCGCCACTCCCGGCGGCCACGCAGGTGCCGCCCCCGCTCCCGGCACAGGTCCACGTCACGCCGGTCAGCGTCGGCGGGAACGCGTCAGTGACCGTGGCGCCACTCGCATCGCTCGGCCCGAGCGGGTTGGTGACAGTAATCGTGTACGTCGTCGTCTCACCCGCCACCACGCCGTTGACCCCGTTGGTCTTCGTGATGTGGAGATCCGTCACCGGCGCCGCGAGCGGCGTGTTGGTGGTCGCGCTCGGGCTGGTCCCCGGTGGCGTTGGACTCGACACCGTCGCGGTGTTGGTGATCGGATTCGGCGTCGTATAGCCGGACGGGATCGTGAACGTCGCCGTAATCGTGCGGGTCGCGCTGGGCGACAGCGTGCCGAGGTTGCAGGGGAAGGCCGTCGCGCAATCCCCGGCGTTCGAGACAAACGCCAGGCCGGGGGGCGTCGGGTCGGTGACCGTGACGCCGGTCGCATCCGAGGGCCCTGTATTGGTGACGGTGATCGTGTAGACGAGATTGGTCCCGGCCACGGCGGTGACAGGGCCGGCCTTCGTGATCTGGAGGGTGGCGGAGGGCGTCAGCGCCACCGAACTGGTCGCCGTGTTGTTCGCCGGATCGGGGTCGACGGCCCCGGCCGGTGCCGTGACGGTCGCCGTGTTGGCGAGCAGGCCGGTGGCGTTCGCTGCGATCAGGCCGGTCACGGTGAACGTGGCGCGATCACCGGCCTCGAGCGTGACGGTGCTCGCGAGGTTGCCGGTGCCCGAGGCAGCGGCGCAGCTCGATCCAGGGTCGGCCACGCAGGTCCACGCTGGCGCCACGAGTGCCACCGGAAACACGTCGGTCACGCTCGCAGCGGTCACCGGACTCGGCCCGATGTTCGTCACCACGATCGTGTAGGTCGTCGGCAGTCCCGGCACGGCGGTCCCGGTGAGAGTCGTGGTGATGCCCAGGTCGGCGATCGTCTCCGTGGTCACCGTCACGCTCGCCGTGTTGTCGGTGAGGTC
Organism: uncultured Acidobacteriota bacterium; assembly: GCA_963836665.1. Lineage (GTDB taxonomy): Bacteria > Acidobacteriota > Vicinamibacteria > Vicinamibacterales > 2-12-FULL-66-21 > JAICSD01. Next base: position 1,908,316 of record CAWIKL010000001.1, read on the forward strand.
AGGGTCCGCTTGATCGCGGGCGGTGACACTCGCCGTGTTGGTGACCGTGCCGGCCTGGGTGACACGCGCCGTAAGCGTCAACCCCGCGCTACCGGCATTCGCGAGCGAGCCGACGGTCCAGAGGCCTGTCGCCGAATCGTACGTGCCCTGCGACGGGGTCGCCTCCTCGAACGCGAGCCCCGCCGACAACACCTCCGTGACACCGACGCCCGTCGCCGGACTCGGGCCCTGGTTGGCCACGATCACGTTGAACGTCAGGAGTTCCCCGACGTGGGGGGACGATTGCGTGAGCGCCTTGGTGACCGTGAGATTGGCGGACGCGGCCGCGTTGAGCGTTACGCTCGCATGGTTGTTGGCGGCATTCGGATCCACTTCCGTCTGCTGCGTCACGGTCGCGGTATTGACCAGGGCGCCCGGCGCCGTGACCGTCGCCACGATCGTCAGCGTGGCGGTGGCTGCCGCCCCTGTCTCACTAAGGGTGCCGACCGTCCACGCGGGCGCGGCGTAGGTGCCCTGCGACGGCGTCGCCGACACGAATGTGAGACCCGCGGGCAGCGCATCGGTGACCACCACCCCCGTCGCAGGGCTCGGGCCCGCGTTCGCCACCGTCACCGTGAACGTCACGGTCTCGCCCACCAACGGCGCAGGCCGGTCGACGGTCTTGGTCACACCAACGTCGGCGTTGGCGGCGCCGTTGACGATCGCCGCGGCCGAGTTGTTGCTCGCCACCGGATCGGGCTGGTCCTGCGCGACGACCAGCGCGCGGTTGGTGATCGCGCCGGCCAGTGTCACCGTCGCCTCAAGCGTCAGCGTCGCCGACTGGCCGTTCAGCACGGTCCCGATCGTCCACGCCCCGGTGACCTCGTCGTAACTGCCCGGCGAGGGAGTTGCCGACCCGAACGCCAGACCGGCCGGCAGCACGTCCTGGACGACGAGGCCGGTGACGCGCGCCGGCCCGTGATTGGTCACGACCACCGTGAAGGTCGTCGGCTGCCCCACCAGCACCGCCGCGGGAGAGACACTCTTCGCGATCGCCACGTCCGCATTGCGGTTCAACGTCGTCTCAGCGGTCGCCGTGTTGTTCGCCGCGTTCGTGTCCAACGTCGTCGAGGACGCGTCGGCCACGTTCGCGATCGGCGACGCGCCGCTGTAGTCGAGCGGGACGCTGAAGGTTGCCGTGATCGTGCGTGTGGCCCCTGCCGGCACGATGCCGAGCGTGCAGGGGAAGGCGGTCGTGCAGTCGCCCGAGTTCGACACCCACGTCAGTCCCGCTGGCGTCGGATCGCGCACGACGACGTTCGCGGCATTCGAGGGGCCGGTGTTGCTGACGGTGATCGTGTAGACGAGTGAATTGCCAGCGACGATCGAAATGGGTCCGGTCTTCGTGATCGCCACGTCGGCCTCGGTGTCGATGGCATCGTGGTCGGTGGCGATCGCCGACGTGCGGTTCGCGAAGCCGGTGGGCGGGATCACCTCGGCCGAGTTCACGAGGTCGCCGGTGGCCGCGGGATTGACCGTGCCGGTGGCAGAAAAGACGACCGTGGCGCCGACCGGCACGGTCACCGGCGTGTTGATATTGCCGCTGCCCGACGCGGGGCACGCGCCGCCGCCCGTGCCCGTGCACGTCCACGCCACTGCGGTCAGCGCCACCGGGAACGTGTCGGTGACCGTCGCACCGATCGCGTCGCTCGGCCCAAGTGGGTTAGTGACGGTGATGGTGTAGGTCGTGGTACGGCCTGCGACCACGCTGTCCACCCCGTCGGTGTTCGTGATGTGGAGATCGGTCACCGGTGCCGCGACCGGCGTGTTGGTGATCGCACTCGTGCTGACCAACGGTGGCGTCAGGCTCGACACTGTCGCCGTGTTGGCGATCGGATTGGGCGTTGTATATCCGGACGGGACCGCGAAAGTCGCCGTGATCGTGCGGCTGGCGCCGGGGGGCAGGGTGCCAAGATTGCACGCGAAGGCCGTCGTGCAGTCCCCGGCGTTCGACACGAACGACAGGCCTGGGGGCGTCGCGTCGGCAACCGTGACGCCGACGGCATCCGAGGGTCCCGCATTCGTGACGGTGATCGTGTAGACGATATTGGTCCCGGCCACGGCGCTGGCTGGCCCTGCCTTGGTGATCTGCAAGGCGGCGGAAGGCGCCAGCGGCACTGAACTGGTCGCCGTGTTGTTGGTGGTATCCCCATCGACGGTGCCGACTGGCGCCGCGACGGTCACCGTGTTGACGAGCGAGCCGGTGGCGCTTGCGGCGATCAGGCCGTTCACGACGAACGTGGCGCGATCACCGGCCTCCAGCGTCACGGTGGTCGCGAGGTTGCCCGTGCCCGAGGCCGCGGCGCAGCTCGATCCGGGGTCGGCGGTGCAGGTCCACGCCGGCGCAACGAGCGCGACCGGAAACAGATCGCTCACACTCGCACCGCTCGCCGGGCTCGGCCCGGTGTTGGTCACCACGATCGTGTAGCTGATGGGCAGTCCGGGCACCGGACTCCCGGTGAGCGTCTGCGTCACGGCCAAGTCGGCGATCGTCTCCGTGGTCAGCGTCACGGTCGACGTGTTGTCGGCCAGGTCAGGGTCCGGTTGATCGCCGGTGACGCTCGCTGTGTTGCTGACCGTGCCGGCCTGCGTGACGCGCGCCGTGAGCGTCAACCCCGCGCTCCCGGCGTTGCCAATCGATCCGACCGTCCAGATGCCCGTCGCCGAGTCGTACGCACCTTGCGACGGCGCCGCATCCTCGAACGCGAGCCCTGCCGACAACACCTCCGTGACGACAACGCCCGTCGCCGGACTCGGACCCTGGTTGGCCACAATCACGTTGAATGTCAGCAGTTCGCCGACGTGTGGCGTCGAGCGCGTGAGCGTCTTGACCACCTTCAGATTGGCGGACTCGGCGGCATTGAGCGCGACGCTGGCGCGGTTGTTGACCGGATTCGAATCCCCCTCCGTCTGCTGGGTGATGATCGCGGCATTGACCACGGGGCCGGGCGCAGTAACGGTCGCGATGATCGTCAGTGTGACCGGAGGCGAGATCTCGCTCAGCGCGCCGATGCTCCAGGCCGGCCCGACGACCGTGCCCTGCGAGGGGGTAGCTGTCACCAGCGTGAGCCCCGCAGACAACACATCGGTGACGACGAGACCGGTCGCGGGGCTCGGGCCTCTGTTCTGCACGCTCACCGTGAAGGTCACGTTTTCGCCCACCAACGGCGCCGGCTTGTCGACGACGATGTTCACCCCGACGTCAGCGTTCGCCTGGCCATTCACGACAGCGGAGGAGACGTTGTTGCTGGACACGGGGTCCGGCTCATTCTGATGAAGGACCTGAGCCAGATTCGTGATCGAATCGACCACGTCCAGCGTGGAGATGAGCGTGAGCGTGGCAAACGCCTCATCCTCCAACGTCCCGACGATCCACAGACCGGTCTGCGGCACGTAACTTCCCTGCGACACATGGGCCGACACCAGGGTCAGGCCCGCCGGCAACAGATCCTTGACGACGACGCCGGTGGCAGGCGCAGGGCCGTGATTGGTCACGGTCACGAAGAACGTCGCATCCTCCCCGAGAAGCGACGTGGTGTCTGGTGAGATCTGCTTGAGGATCTCCACGTCCGCGTCCCGGGCGACCGTCGCCGTCGTCGTCGAGGTGTTGTTGCTATCGTTCGGGTCGGCGGTGGAACTCGAGACGCGCGCCGCACTGTCGACGGTGTCAGGGAGGTAAATCTCGGGCACGGCGTAGGTGACCTCTAAGCTGACGGTCGCGCCTGCCGCAAGCGTCGCGAGGCTGCACGGAAAGCCCGTACAGGGGCCGGTCGCGGACACGAAGGTCAGCTCCAAAGGGACGAGTTCCTCGAGCAGCACGTTTTCGTCCGCGGATGGCCCGGCGTTGTGCACGGTGAGGGAGTAGGTAATGTGGTTTCCGGCCACGACGGTTGCGGGGCCCGTCTGGGTCACCGACAGGTCGGCCCGGAGTTCAATCGGATCGATGTCCGAGGCGATGGCCGGGGTGGGGTCCGACGTACCGGCTGCAGGGACGACACGCGCCGTGTTCTCGATCGTGTCGCTGGTGGGAGGGCCGACGGTTCCCGTGGCCGTGAACGTTGCTGCGCCGGTGACGGGAACCGTGACGGTCGCATTGATGTTGCCCGTCCCCGCCGCGGCGCCACAGACTGCGCCGCCCGTGCCCGCACAGCTCCAGCTGACTCCCGTCAAGACAGAGGGAAAAATATCAGTGACGACGGCATCGACCGCCGTAGTCGGGCCTGCGTTGGTGACGGTGATCGTATAGGTCGTCGTCGTGCCAACGAACACGGACGACACGCCGTTCGTGTTGGTGATCGCCAGGTCGGCAACCGACGCACGAAGGGCCGTCGACACCGACGCCGAGTTGTTGTTCGGGAAAATGTCCTCCGCCGCCGTCGTCACCGAGGCCCTGTTCACGATCGGATCGGCGCCCGAGTAGTTCACCGGGATGGCATAGGTCACCGACACTGTGCGCGTATCATCGTTTGCCAGGGAGCCCAGGCTGCACGGCAGGGCCGAACAGTCGCCAGTCACGGACACCTGCGTCAAGCCCGGCGGGACGGCATCGAACAGCGACACGGCGGTGGCCGCCGACGGCCCGTTATTCTGCACAGTGATGGTGTGGATGATGTTCGTGCCGGCGGTCGCAGTCACGGGGCCCGCCATGCTCACCGCCACATCTGCAGACGAGAGGTTGACGGGCGTCGCCACCGAGGCCGGAAAGGCGGGGAGCGGTCCGTTTATTCCATCGGGCTCGATCGTCGCGGTATTCACGACGGGGGCTGTCGTCGACGAATTGACGACGACTTGAAACGAGACGATGGCCGACTGGCCTGGCTCAATGACGCCGGCGCTTGAAGGAGGTTTGCCGAGAACCACTGTTGCACTGTTCACGAGCATGCCGACGACGAGAGGCGACGTTCCCAACTGGTCGGCGACCGCGACTCCGTTGAGCGTTGTCGTATTGGGCCGATAGGTCGTACCCGTTGGAATGGCGTCGGTAACGAGGGTGTCGTGGCTTGCCGCCGTGCCGGAGTTCAAAGTCGCGATCGTGTACGTCAGGATCTCCTCCGGCCGAATCGATGGTGCCGAAGCTGATTTGGCGGCGGTGATGCGCGCAATCTCTGTGGTCACCGTGTTCGAGGTCAAAGAGCCCGACTGCGGTGTCTGGCCCGAGCAGCCCACGAACGTGTACGTCCACGTCGGCGTGACCTGGTATCGAGCGGGCGCCGGGGCAACTGGAATGGAGTCAACCCGAAGCTGGAACGTCGCCTCGCGACTCTTCTTTTGTGCCACGGTGCCTATCGCAGCGCCGGTGATTGGGTTAGCGCCCGTCGCCGTGCCGTCCAGCCTGAAGCTGCCGGAGACGAATGACATGCCGGCTGGGAGTGGTACCGTCAAGAGGACGTTGTTGGCATCCGCGGCGCCGGACCTGTTGTCCAGTTCGACGGTGTAGGTGAGAACGTCGCCGACCTGCGCCGTCGGGTTGTTCACACTGGTTGCGCCCTGGGCGCCGAACGCCGGCGCGATGACATCGATCTGCATCGCCAGCGCGTTGATGAAGAAGTCGTCAGCGTCCGCCGTCCCCTGGGCGAAGGCCGCGGTCTGCTGTCTGGCCAGTTCCGGAGAGGCATCGACGTTGGTGATGTCCCAGCCCTGGCGCCCACCGGCGAATGTGCCCTTGAAGTCGTTGTTGCGGTCGCCGAAGGTCCCTCTCGTGTCCAGCTTGCCATCGTCGCGGTTGATCTGCGATGCGAAGAAGTTCTCCGCCGGGTTGTTGGGTCCTGATAGGCGGAAGTTGTCCTGACTGAGATTGCTGGAAGGGCCGAATCGAAGCGAGTCGCGCGTGTTGCCGGGATCGGGGGTGTCGCCTCCGCTGGCGCTCACGGCGACCCGCGCCCGCAGATGTCCGTTGTTGTCCGGTGTGCAGATGCCCGTGAGCGAGGCGGTTGCGCCGCCTTGCGGTTCGAGGCCGAGAAACAGCGAGAGGCTGCGGGTGGGGAGATCGGAGTTCTCGTAGAGAATGGCCAGCGTCCAGCCGGCGGCGTTGAAGTTGGCTTCGTTGGTCGCCTGCGTCGCGGGTACGCGACCCACCGTGTACGTGCCGTTGCCCGCGGCGCTGACGAGGCTCGTGACGTTCGCTGTACGAACGTAGTAGTTCTGCTGGGGACCAGATCGGGTGACGGCGGTCGCTGAATCGCGCGTCACCTGGGTTGTTCCGGCCGGTGTCGTGAAGTTGATCGGATCGTTCAGGAAGTCGGACACGTCTTCGGTGCCGAACAGGTAGGAACCTCCCCAGATCAGCTCCGCATGGATCACGCGGCTCCCCGACAGAAGGCTGACAACTGCGGAGGAGCTGTTCAAGCGCCAGTCTCCGGTTGTGCCCTGCGGCCACTCCGGATTCTTCCGCAGACTCGTGTCGATGGTGATGAACGCGCCGATGCTTCCGGAGATTCCCGGCCTGTCGTTCGTGCCGTCCTTATTGAGGCCGAGGGAGTTGCCGACGAAGGTGACGGCGCCGTTGGTCGTCACGACCCGTCGCTGCAGGTACCCCGTTGGGCCCGTTTGCGCGGCGGTCCCCTTCCACAAGAAGAGAATCGTGGTGAAGAGAAGACAGACGAACACCCGCTGGCGGGAGAGGGTTCCTCCGCCAACCGCCCGCTTACTCGCGGCTGATTCGAGACGCCGGCTCAAAAGACTCCTTGGCGGGACCACTTGCCGCGAGCGTGGGTGCGCAAGGCGTCTGAAGACGCCTCCATCGTCCTTCAACGCCCACCCTAATGCGCCCCACTACGGGAGGGGCTAGAGCGTGCTGTCAGTGAGTGTCGCAGCGCAGGAATGCAAGTTCGAGTCCCGCCCGAGGCGGTCGCCCAGCGAGGTAGGGCCGTCATCCCCTACGGTATTTCGTAGGTTGTAGCGTGTGTCCTCCATTCCCAGCAGATGGCGACCACGTCCTGGACTGCGGTTATGCCGCCGGTCAACGCCGGGCCGAACAAGCAACACGCGAACCTCGCGGAGAACCGGTGAGACCTTGATCTGCCGTCGCGACCGGGGCTACGGGAGATGTGTGTCAGGCGCTGGCACGAAGCTGGCGGCGGTTCGCGGAGGGTTGGCGCCCGCGACCGGGAACGCGGAAGGCGTTCGAGCAGGCGGGCTGAGTGTTGGCCCAAACCTCCGGCAGGGTCAACGAACGACTGAGAACTGACAGGTCAAAGGATTCTCCGCGCAGGCCCCGGTCGCGACCGGCCGGTGCATGCGCCGGCCCGCCTCTTCAGCCTCGCTCGAGCCGCGCGATCAGCTGGTTATTTCAGCGAGGTTGGGTATCGCGGCGCGCGCCACCTGTTGAAGACTTGTCGGACAGTTTGGAACGAGGTCCAGCCTCGGCCATGCATTGGGAAACATGATCGCGAAGCGGGCCTCGAGTCGTAACAGGAAAAACGCGTTCAACCCGACCTTCCCCGCTCCCGTGACCACGCTCACTTTGCCGTCGATGATCGGGTGATTCATCGAACGTTGCTGGATGAGGATGGCCGCCACCAGCGGGTCCTTGTCGGTGCCGTTGCAACTGCCGGTGATCTGCACGTTGCGATAGACCTCCTTGGACTCTGGAGCGGTCAGATGGAAGTTCGCGGCCAGCGTGTAATACCACTGGATAAACGACACATCACTGCGGTTGCTGTTGGCGCCCCCCTTGCCAACCGAGCAATCCAGATTCCACATGAACTTGGGCCCGTAGACGTACGGTTGCATGTTGATCCTCTCTTCACATCATTCACTGTCGCCCTCCGTCACGGGGCGGACGCGTCTGTTGCTGCAGCTGCTTTCGCTTGAGGCTCTCGCGCAGCTGTGGTGACGGGGCATTCACGAGCGCTTGCGCTTGATGGAAATTGGCGAGCCCGACCGTCAGCTGTAGCGAGTAGTCCAGGCTTTGACGGCCCGCGTCGAAGGGGACGCCTGACTTGATGTTCTGGAACCATCGTGACGGATCGGCGCCCTGTGACGGCACCATGATCCCGTCGGGCGCCTCCGCGGTGGCGTGACACGAGAGGCATGCGGACTTCGGATTGTCGACGGGTCCGTTGAGCCGGTTCTGGTAGCCGACGTGAGGCATGTGGACAGTCGGATTCAGCCAGGTCTCCACGGGGTGCCCTTGTGGCAGCCCAGGATCGTTTCCCCACATCACGCCGACCGGGGCGACGTTGGTCCAGCCCTGACCGGCGGGACCATCCGGTCCGCCTCCGTAGACGAACGTGCCGAACACCCAGCCGGTCGAATCAGCAACCTGCGGATCCTTGACCGCGATATCGATCTGCAGCAGGCGTACCGGTACCACCTTCTTGGCGCTCGCTGGTGTCGGTGCAGGGTTGTTCACGTCGGCGAAGATATACGCGTTCCAGGTTGGCGCCCCGGCGAGATACGGCACCTCCGCCACGCTTGCGGTAGTGAAGAGCAATTTTGCCGCGACCGCACCATCTGGCATGACGCCCGCGGTCGGGTCGGGCGCACCGTGATTCTGCCAGACGTGGCCGATGGTCGCCGCACCCGCCGCGTTGTAGAAGCCCACCGCATAGTTGTTCCACTGATGGACTTGCGTCGGCGCCAATTCCTTCGCGCGCGAGACGCGTTCTCTGGTCAGCCCGTGAATGAACTCACGGCCGTTGAGCCCGAAGTCTTGCCACGGCGCGTTGTACCACCGGCGAACCGTGTTGAGAGACGGGTCGAAGCTCGCTTCGACGTCCGGTTGAACGTTGCCCTCATAGAAGTATTTCAGCACGGCGGTCAGGTACTCGTTGGGCTGCGTGCGCGGGTTGAACGCCGTCCAGGGAGTCGCATCCTGTGGCGGCGCAGACGGGTAGTCCTGACTAAGGTGAAAGACGTGGCCCGTCCACGCCGGGATCGGTGCCATCAGCGCATCGCAGAACGGTCCTGATGCCTGGTCACAGGGTGCCGGCGCTTGCGCGATCGTCGAGGACGCGGCTCCGTGCGCAGCCACGACGGCAAGCGCAACGATGACGCAGCCCGCTGCTGCCGCAAGCGAACGCGCGAAGTAAAGCGAAGTCCGCCGGTTCGGCCGCATGAAACCTCCGTCTAAATTTCTGGAATCGTCGGCATTTTCGCGCGCGCGCGATCGGGCGTCAACCTGATTGATCGTGACGGGTGATTGATGTGATGGCCTACTTGGTCGCGGCACGGGAACGCAGTGCCCGTTTGGGGAAGGCACATGCGCAGATCAGCCGTGCGGTCTGGAAGCGGCACTACACAGTTTTCGCGTCGTCGAACTCCGCTGCGACCGCGGCAAAGCGCTCGGTCGGCCCGGCCCACCGCAGCTGCTCGACGTCTGCGAAGACCGGGACGTCCGTACGTAGTGTCGCCAGCGTACGAAAGAGGTAGGCGTTGTCGCGATCGCGGGCGAGCGTCGCCGCGAGACCCGCCGGACTCGCGGCGTTGACATGCCACTCGCGCCAATCGGCTGGGATGTGTTCGAGGTGTGCGAACTTCGACAGCACCGCAGCCGTTGACTTCGCGCCCCACCCCTTCAGCCCGGGATAGCCGTCGGCGGCGTCGCCGACCAGCGCCAGATAGTCGGGAATCGACGCCGGATGGACGCCGAACTTCGCGATCACGCCGTCCTCGCCGCGCACCGCATTCTTCCGCCGATCGAGCTGCACCACGCGCATGCCGCGTACCGACTGCGCGAGGTCCTTATCGGGCGTGCAGACGAAGACGCGGGTGACGCGCGCGTCCGCGTCGGCCTGCGCTGCCGCCGCCGCCAGTGCGTCGTCTGCCTCGAACTCCACCATCGGCCAGACGACGACGCCGAGCGCGGCGAGGGCGTCCTCGAGAATCGGAAACTGTGCGAGCAGGTCCGCGTCAATACCGTCGCCCGTCTTGTAGCCCGGCCACAGGTCGTTCCTGAACGACTCGATGACGTGGTCGGTCGCGACGCCGACGTGGGTCGCGCCGCGATTGAGCATGCCGAGGATCGACCCGACGACGCCCCGCACGGCGCCGATTTCGCGCCCGGCCGCGTCGTGGACTTTCGGGACCGCATAGTAATGGCGGAACAGCTCGTAGGTGCCGTCGACCAAGAAAACTTCCATCACCAGATCCGTTTGACGCCGTATTTCGTGAACACCGGGTCGAGCGTGACGAGCGGGATCTCCTCGTGGCGCGCCTGCGCCGCGATCAGGCGATCGAACGGATCGCGATGGTGGAACGGGAGCTCGGCTACCGCGGCGGCGTGCTCGAGCGCGATCGGCAGCAGCTCGAATCCATTGACCTCGAGTTGCTGTTGGAAGAAGCGGTCCAGCGGGCGTGGGACGTCCAGCCTGCCGAGGCCCGCCTTGATCGCCATCTCCCAGAAGCTGGCGACGCTGAGCAGGCAGGCCGACTCGGCGATCACCTTGCGGGCGCGCCGCGACAGGCCCGGCGCGTCGGTCACCCACCACAGGAAACTATGGGTGTCGAGAAGGACCGTCACTCGCCGTACTCGCGGAAGTCCTCGAGCGGCGCATCGAAATCGGCGGCGATGACGATCCGTCCCTTCGCCGATCCGGGCTTGCGCGCAGGAACGCCGACCGGCACCAGCCGCAGCAGCGGCTTGTTGTCGCGCGCGATCACCACGTCCTCGCCCTGCAGCGCCTTGCGCACCAGGGTCGAGAGCTGGGCCTTGGCCTCGGCGACGTTGTAGTGCTTTGGCCGGGGCGGCGGCTGACGCTTCACATGGTCATCTTACATGACCATCATCGGGCGGTCAAAACGGCGTGGCACAATGCAGGCATCAGCGCCAACCGTCTCGCCATCGTCGCCGCCGAGGGGATGTTCTCCTACGCCGATCTCGACGCCGTTGCCACGACGGTGGCGGAAGGACTGCTCGACGGCGCCGCCAATCTCGCCGAGGCGCGGGTCGCGTATCTCGTCCCGCCGAGCTTTGCGCACGTCGCCGTCTCGCGTGGCATCTGGCGCGCTGGCGGAGTCGCCGTCCCGCTCGCCGTCTCGCATCCGCCCGCCGAGCTCGAATACGTCATCCGCGACTCCGGCGCCTCGATCGTCGTCGGCAGTGGACGCCAGGCCGACGCGCTTGCGGCGGTGTCGTCGCAGGTGGGTGCGCGTTTTCTGCGGACTCCCGATCTCCTGGCCGGACTCGACGAGGAAGAAGCCGGAGACCGGATCGCTCGTGTCGAATCGTCAAATCGAACACCGGGCTCCGACCCGACCGGACGGCCGCGGCTGGAGCGGCGAGCGCTCATCGTCTATACCAGCGGGACGACCGGCAAGCCGAAGGGAGTGGTGACGACGCACGGGCAGATGGCGGCGCAGATCGCCTCGCTCATCGACGCCTGGGAGTGGACGGCCGCCGACCGCGCGCTGCTCGTGCTGCCGCTGCATCACGTGCACGGCATCATCAACGTCCTCGGCTCCGCGCTCGCTGCCGGCGCCAGCTGCGAGATGCTGCCGCAGTTCGATCCGGCCGACACCTGGAACAGGCTCGCATCCGGCGACGTGACGGTGTTCAGCGCCGTGCCGACCATCTACCATCGTCTCATCGCCGCGTGGGACGCCGCGCCCGCGGCGCAGCAACTGGCGTGGACGGACGGCGCACGGCGCCTGCGCCTGATGATGTCGGGGTCGGCGGCGCTGCCGCTGCGTACGCTCGAGCGGTGGCGCGGACTCACCGGCCATACGCTCCTGGAGCGCTACGGCATGACGGAGACGGGAATGATCCTGTCGAACCCGCTGCACGGCGAGCGGCGTCCCGGCGCGGTCGGCACACCGCTGCCCGGTGTCGAAGTCCGTCTGGTCGACGGCGAGCTCGAAGTGCGTGGTCCCGGCGTGTTCTCCGAGTACCTGGCAACGGCCGACCGAGACCGGCGCCGCATTTCGCGACGGCTGGTTCCGGACCGGCGACGTCGCCGTGTGCGAAGACGGCGCCTACCGTCTGCTCGGCCGCACGAGCATCGACATCATCAAGACGGGCGGCTACAAAGTGTCGGCGCTCGAGATCGAGGATGCGCTGCGTGAACATCCAGCGATCGCCGACGTCGCCGTCATCGGCGTACCCGACGACGACTGGGGACAGTGCGTCGTCGCCGTCGTCGAATTGCGGGTCGGGATGGCGCTGTCGCTGGTCGAGCTGCGCGAGTGGCTGAAGCCGCGGCTGGCACCCTACAAGGTGCCGCGCGATCTGCGTGTCGTCGCCGCGCTGCCACGCAATGCGATGGGCAAGGTCAACAAGCCGGCCCTCAGCGCGGCATCAGGCGATGCGGCGCCCTCGGCGGAGGGTCGCGGTTCGTCGACCGATTCCCCAACGCCCGAACGGAATTGAAGACTATCTGCAGCAAGACCTCCGGCATGGATGGGGTGGCTGTTGAGGGATTGGTGACGGCATCAATGCTGCATGCGCCATAGCGAGGCACATGGCTGAATGGAAGAACGAAGATGACATCAAGGCGGAGCTTCGCGTCTTGACCGACGAGCTGAAGCAACTGCGTGAAGAACTGCACGACATGGTCACGCCCCCCAAGCAGAACCCTTCACGCGCTTTCCTGCACCGCCAATCCTGGCCGCAGCCGAAATCCCGCATTACCGAGCTCGCGACCGCGGCCGATCGCCAGCGGACCGGGAACAAACGGCGCGGGGGCAAAGACCGCTAGAATCGCGGCGTGAACCGCCGCGGCTTCCTCACTCTCCTCGCGGCCTCGGCGATTGGGGGACGCACTGCCGGCGCCGCGCGATCGCGGCTGATCCTTCTTGGCACGGCCGGCGGGCCATCACCGAAGACCCGCGCCGCCGCGCCGGCGCAGATCATCGTGATTGGCGATCGCGGCTATCTCGTCGATTGCGGGAACGGCGTCGCCCGGCAGATGGCCCTGGCCGGAGTGTTCCGCACGCTGCGCCACGTCTTCATCACGCACCACCATTCCGACCACAACGCCGACTACGGCACGCTGCTGCTCCTGGAGTGGGGCGATCAGCTCACAACGCGCGTCGACACGTGGGGCCCCCCGCCGCTGGCGAAAATGACCAGGCTGTTTCTCGAGATGAGCGAGGCCGACATCCACGTGCGGATGCGCGACGAAGGGCGGCCGCCGCTCGCGCCGCTCGTGCACCCGCACGAGATCTCGCGTGGCGGGGCCGTGATGCACGACGACCTCGTGACGGTGACGTGCGCCATCGTGCCGCACCCGCTCGTACCACTAGCGCTCGCTTACCGCTTCGATTGCCCGGATCGGTCGATCGTGATTTCCGGCGACACGGCACCAGGCGACGCCCTGGTGGCGCTGGCGACAGGAGCAGACGTCCTCGTGCACGAGACGCTATGGGTGCCGGGCGCACCGGGCGCGCCAGGGACGCCCCTTCGCACACACATCATGAACAGCCACACGCCGGTCGAAGAGGCCGGCCGCGTCGCTGCCCGTGCCGGCGTGAAGACGCTCGTTCTTTCGCACATCGTCCCCACCGACACGGCGCCGCCCGACGATCAACTGATCGCCGCCGCGAGGACGACGTTCAGCGGGAAGATCGTGGTGGGAAAAGATCTAATGGAGATATAGCGGGCCAGCCACCGGCTCCCGGCTGGAAGCCGGAAACTGGCAGCTGGCGGCCGGCCAGGTCAGAAGGCGAAGCGGCCGCCGAAGCGGATGCTGCGCTGGCTGCCGTTGGTGCCGGTGATCTGGCCGAACGTGTTGCCAGTGGACGTGCTGAACGTTGTGTTGGGGTTGCCCCAGCGCACCGAGTTCGTCAGGTTGTAGGCGTCGACGCGGAACTCGACGAACCGCGATCCGGTGATCTGGAAGCGCTTGAAGAGCGCGGCGTCGAGCTGCCAGAAGCCCGGACCGTCAGGGCCGGTATGGCGCTGCATGTTGCCTTGGAGGCCGGCCGCCGGCAGCGAATAGACAGTCGGATCGAAATACAGGAGGCCGGGGCCGAGGCCGCCGAGCACCTTGTTGTCGCCGGTGAGATTGACGAACGCGGAGTTGCCCGGCGTGTTGAGCAGCGTGCCGTTGCCGCCGATCGTCAGCGCCTGGCCCGACTGGGCGTCGAAGAGCCCGCTGAGCTGCCAGCCGCCGAGGATTTGACTCGCCAGACCGCCGCCGTTCAGCCACTTCTTGTTCACACCCCACGGCAGCTCGTAGACGGTCGACAGCACATAGTTGTGCAGGCGGTCGGTGTCAGAGCGCGCCCAACTCAGGTTGAAGTCGATCGGCGTCCCGATACTGCCGTTCTCCTGTGCCAGGTCCATCGAACGGCCGAGCGTGTAGGAGTTGGTGATCAGAAAGCCGTTGAGGAAGCGGCGATCCAGTTTCACCTGCAGGCCGTTGTAGCGCGACTTACCGAGGTTCGAGCGCTCGCGCGACGTGCCGGTGCGGTTGAACTGCGCGAACTGGGCCCGGCCGGCGTTGCCCGAGCCGTAGATCATGCTCGCGTTGAGATCGACGTCCATCACCAGGTCGGAGCCCTTGCTGCCGACGTAGGCGATGTCCGCGGTAAAGCCGTAGGGCAACTGGCGCTGGAACGCGACGTTCCACGACTGCAGCAGCCCTTCATGGAGCACGCTGGGGACAACGTCGTAGGTCGAGTTCAGCAGCGAGCCGCTGACCGGCACGACGCCGTCCGTCGGTACGGTGGCGAACGAGGGTGCCGGGAAACCGGACGCCATCGAGCCCGCGGCCTGGAAGCCGTTGGCGGCGCTGCCGGAGTAGTTCTGCTTCACCGGATAGTTGAACGCGAAGCGATTGTCCGGGAACGGGATCGTGCTCGCGCCGTAACCGGCCCGCACCACGGTTTCCTCGTTCAGGCGCCACGAGATCCCCGTGCGCGGCCCGAAGTTCTTGAAATAGTTGCTCACGTTGAGCGAGTTCGACGTGTCGCCATAGCCGGCGACGTGCAGGGTGTTGGTCGCCGGGTCGTAGTTCGACAGCGTCCCCTGCCCTTCGACGCCTTCGAGCGGGTGGTAGTACTCCCAGCGCAAGCCGAGATCGATCGTGATGTTCGACCGCGCCTGCCACTTGTCCTGGATGAATGCCGCCATCGCCCAGTGGCGCGTGCCCGGCTGATCGATGACCTTCAGGTCGCGCTGCACGGTGTTCGGCCAGTCGAGCAGGAACGATGCGAACGAGTTGGCGAGGCCGGTTGTCGAGGCTGACTCGGCCGGCGATCCGGTGCCCGAGGCGTTGAACGCGAAGCGGCCGCGCGGACCGCCGGCGTCCTGGGTCTGCAGCAGGATGTCGCGGTTCTTCCGCCACTCGCCGCCGACCTTCACCGTATGCGTGTTCATCAGCTTGGTCAACGACGTGACGACGTTCCAGGTTTGTTCGGAGCGGTCCCACGGCTGGCTGGCCGAGAACCCGAGGAGCGGATCGCCGTAGCCGCCGATGCTGATCTGCGACAGGCCGCTGGTGAAGGGGTCGCCGAGATTGGCCCCGGGGATTCCGACGTCAGAACTTGTCGTCAAGCCGTCGCCGGTGGTGATGGTCGTGTTGCGGTAGTAGTTGAGTCCGCCGCGCAGGTCGAACACGGTCGACTTGCTGACGACGCGCGTCCAGGTGACGGCGGTGCTGTAGCTGGTGTTGGTGCCGGTGCCGGCGAAGCCGCCGTTGGCGGGGCCGCCGTACTGACCGAAGAGGCCGGGATCGAACACGACCGGCCGCATGAAGCTCAGGCGGGCCGTCATCTGATCGCGCTGGTTCAGCGTGTAGTTGACCTTGGCGTCGAAGCCGTCGGTCGTCTTCTCGCGCGTCTGCGCCTGCGCGAAGTTATTCTGGCCGAGGGCTGCCGCGACGTTGGGCAGCGGAATGAACTTCATCAACTGGGTGGCGATCGGGCTGATGCGCTGCGCGGGAATGATGTTGTTGGCAAACTGCGCGCGGTTGTTGCCGCCGACATCGCCGGTAAGCGGATCGTAGATGTGCTGCGTGACCGCGCTGAAATCACCGTTGCGCATCGCCTGGGTCGGGACAATGGTCTGAACGACGTAGCCCGCGTTGTCGATGGTGCGCTGGTAGTCGCCGAAGAAGAACAGCTTATTGCGGATGATCGGACCGCCGAAGGTGAAGCCGCTGTTCATGAACTTGGTCGGCGCCTTGGTGTGCGTGAAGTAATCGCTGGCGTTGGTCGCGTCGGTATTGCCGAACAGGAACACCGTGCCCTTGTAGCTGTTGGTGCCCGACTTGATCGTGACGTTGGTGATGGCGCCGCCCGAGCGGCCGAACTCGGCGTCGTAGTTGCTGGTCGTCACGCTGACCGTCTCGAGCGCGTCGGCGGCCGGAATGATCACCTGCAGCAGGCCCGTCTTCTGATTGTCGTCGACGCCTTCGATCATCGTGTTGTTGGCGAGGCGCGACTGGCCGTTGATCTCGGTCGACAGCGAGTCCTGCGAGTTGAAGAACGCCGAGTGTTCGCGGTGCGGGCGCGTCGCCCCCGGCACCGTGACGAGCAGCGACTGGAAGTTGCGGTTGAACGTGGTCGGAATGTCCTCGACCATCTTCGACTCGAGCAGGCGACCGGTGTCGGTGCGATCCGTCTGCAACGACGGGGACTCGGCCGCCACGTTGACCGATTCGGTCATCGCGCCCACTTCGAGCGACATGTCGACGCGGATCGTCGTGTTGACGTCGACGAGGACGTTCTCGCGGATCACCTTCTTGAAGCCCTGCAGCTCTGCCGTCACGGTGTACTTACCGTTGAGCAGGCTGGAAAACAGGAAGAACCCCGACTCGTTGGTCACGGCGGTGCGCGCGATGTTGGTCTGCACTTCGGTCGCGGTCACGGTCACGCCTGGGACCGAAGCGCCGCTGGAGTCGCTGATGTTGCCGAGAAGCGTGCCCGTCACGGCCTGTGCCGACGCACGCGAAGGGACCAGACACAGCATGGCGAGCGCCAATGCGGTGGCGAACCGGGTCACCTGAGACATACACTGTCCTCCCGAGGCAAAGTTGCCCGTTACATAGCGAAGAGGTAACCGCGCATCGGGCAGCGTGTCAAGAAGTTTCGCGCATGAGTGACGTAACTGTGATGAATAGTGTCCACGGGCTCCACCACATCACCGCCATTGCCGGCCCGGCGCAGGAGAACCTCGACTTCTACGCGGGCGTTCTCGGCATGCGGCTGGTCAAGCGCAGCATCAACCAAGACGATCCGGGCACCTACCATCTCTTCTATGCGGATGCCGAGGGGCACCCGGGCACCGATCTCACCTTCTTCCCGTGGGAACAGATGGCGCCGCCGCGCCCGGGCCACGGGCTCGCCGTCGAGGTCGGCCTAGAGGTACCGCCGGGAAGCCTGGCCTGGTGGGGGGCGCGACTCGAGCATTACGGCGTCCGTGCCGATCGGATCGAGGGGCGGTTCGGCGATCGCGTGCTCCCGCTGATCGACGTCCACGGCCTGCGTCTCGCGCTGGTCGAGAGCGGCCGCGGCATGGCACGCCCGTTCGCGCCGTGGGATGGCAGCCCGATTCCCGGGGAACGCCAGATCCGCGGCCTTTTCGGTGCCCAACTCTGGGAGCGCCGCGAGCAGGAGACGGCGGAGTTCCTGATCGGCGCCCTCGGTTTCAAGATGCTGGCGCGGGAGAACGACTGGACCCGCTACGGCTTCGAGGGTCACCCCGGCGTCGTCGACATCCGCGAAACGCCAAACGAGAAGCGCGGCGCCTGGGGCGTCGGCACCGTGCATCACCTCGCCTGGTCCGTCACGGATCTCGACTACGAGCTCGCCGTCCGCGCCCAGATCGAGGCAGCGGGCGGCCGCGCCACCGAGGTCATTGATCGCTTCTGGTTCAAGTCGGTCTACTTCAAGGAGCCCGGGGGCGTCCTCTTCGAGATCGCGACGGAAGGACCGGGCTTTGCGGTCGACGAAAACCCGTCGCGCCTCGGCGAGGCGCTCGTGCTGCCACCGTGGTTCGAACCATCGCGCGCGCAGATTGCCGGAGCGCTTCCGCCGCTGACGCTGCCGGGCGAACGCTTCAAGGGGCCGGCGTGATGCCGGATCTCGGGTTCGTGCACGTGTACAAACCTGCTCCTTCGGGTCCTTCGCCCTCTTCGACGCTCCTTCTCCTGCACGGCACCGGCGGCGACGAGCACGACATGCTACCGCTCGGCGGACTGATGCCCGGCGCCAACCTGCTCAGTCCGCGCGGGCAGGTGCTCGAGAACGGCCAGGCGCGCTTTTTCCGGAGGCTCAGCGAAGGCATATTCGACGTCGATGACGTACGACGGCGCGCCGGCAATCTCGCGGCGTTCGTCGCCGCGGCGGGCGGTGCCTACGGCTTCGATGCGGCGCGGGTCTACGCGATGGGCTTTTCGAACGGCGCCAACATCGCGTCGGCGCTGGCCCTGCTCCACCCCGGCGTGCTGCGCGGCGCGGTCCTGTTCCGCGCGATGGTGCCGCTCGAGCCTGATCCCCTGCCGTCGCAGCCGGGTTTCCGTGTCTTGATCTCGAACGGCCGCCAGGACCCGCTCGTCTCCCCCGCGGAGACCGAGCGGCTGGCGGCATTGCTACACCGCGCCGGCGCGGATGTCGAATTGCACTGGCAGCCCGCCGGCCACGAGTTGATGCCGAGCGACTTCAGCGTCGCGCGCGCGTGGCTGGACACTGCGCGGACCCATTAGCTAATAGAATAATTACGATGAGCGAAAAGACTGGACTGACGCACACGGCTATCCGCAAGTGGGTCGACGAGGTCGCGGCGATGACCCGCCCCGACCGGATCCTCATCTGCGACGGCTCCGAGGCCGAGAAAGAGACCCTGATCGCGGAGGCGGTCGCCGGCGGCGAGCTGATCGAGCTGAATCAAGAGAAGATGCCGGGCTGCTATCTGCACCGGAGCGCCCCGCACGACGTCGCGCGCACGGAGCACCTCACCTACGTGTGCACGTCGGGCAAAGAGGACGCCGGGCCGAACAACAACTGGATGTCGCCGGGAGACGCCGTCGCCAAGCTGACGCCGCTTTTCAGCAACGCGATGAAGGGACGGACCATGTATGTCGTCCCGTTCCTGATGGGACCGCCCGGTTCGCGCTTCTCCAAGGTCGGCGTCGAGATCACCGACAGCAAGTACGTCGTCCTCAGCATGCGCATCATGACGCGGGTGGGACAGGTCGCGTTCGATCACCTTGGCGCGTCCGATGACTTCACGCGCTGCCTGCACTCGCTCGGCGATCTGAGCCCCGATCGCCGTTTCATCATGCATTTCCCCGAGACCAATACGGTGTGGTCGATCGGGTCGGGCTACGGCGGCAACGCATTGCTCGGCAAGAAGTGCATGGCGCTGCGGCTGGCGAGCTACCTGGCGCGCAACGAAGGCTGGCTGGCCGAGCACATGCTGATCCTGGGCCTCGAGGATCCGCAGGGGCGGACCCGTTACATCGCCGGCGCGTTTCCGTCGGCGTGCGGGAAGACCAACCTGGCGATGCTGCAACCGCCAGAGGCGCTACCCGGCTGGAAGGCGACGACGGTCGGCGATGACATCGCGTGGATCCGTCCCGGCTCCGATGGACGGCTGTGGGCGGTGAACCCGGAAGCCGGTTTCTTCGGCGTCGTCCCCGGCACGAGCCGGCGAACCAACGCCACGGCGATGAACATGATCCAGCGCGACACGCTCTTCACCAACGTGGCGCTGCGTCCTGACCACACACCGTGGTGGGAAGGGCATGACGATCCCGCGCCAGCGGACGCACTCGACTGGCAGGGGCGTCCGTGGACGCCCGCCTCTACCGAGAAGGCGGCGCATCCGAACAGCCGCTTCACGACGCCGGCGACCAACTGCGCAACGCTGTCGCCCGAGTTCGACAACCCCAATGGCGTGCCGATCGACGCGATGATTTTCGGCGCGCGCCGGCAGCGGCGCATTCCGCTGGTGTTCCAGGCGCACAACTGGCAGCACGGCGTCTTCCTCGGCGCGACCCTGTCGTCGGAAACGACCGCCGCCGCCACCGGCAAGATCGGCGTGCTGCGGCGCGATCCGATGGCGATGTGGCCGTTCTGCGGGTACAACATGGGGGACTACTTCCGCCACTGGCTCGAGGTCGGCAACGCCATCGCGAAGCCGCCGAAGATCTTCCGCGTGAACTGGTTCCGCACCGACGCGTCGGGCAAGTTCCTGTGGCCCGGCTTCGGCGACAACCTGCGCGTGCTGAAGTGGATCCTCGATCGCTGTGAGGGGCGCGGCAATGCCGTCGAAACCGCGATAGGCGCGGTGCCGACGCAAGATGCCATCGATCGTACCGACCTGAGGCTCAGCGACGCCGACATGGCCTACCTGTTGAAGGTGGATCCGGCGGAATGGGTCGAGGCGGTGGCCGGGCAGGATGAGTTGATTCGGATGTTCGGGGACCGCATGCCGGGGGCGTTGCGCGACGAGCATGACGGCCTGGCGCATCGCATCCAGGCTGCGATCACGCCGCCCGACGTGATCGGCCGCGACAGCGGGACGTAGCGCGAGAAGCGAGGGGCGAGGGGCGGCCGTCGTCACCGCGCCGTCGGGGCTATCGAGACGATCAGGATCGGCGGCCCCCAGCGTTGCGGTGTCGGGGCGACCTGAAAGACCGTCCGACCTGCGCTCACCAGGTCGGCGTATCGCGACAGATCCGGGGAGCTCACGATCAGGTAGTCGGCGTGCTGGCGGTACCACGCCAGGTCGTGCTCGAACAGCAGTTCGGTACGGATCACGACGAACCCGGCGGCATCGACGTAGGTCGGGCCGCTGTTTTCGACAGCGACGCGCGAGCCCTTCGTCGCGCTACTGCGCAGCCAGGCCACGGCGATGCCGCGTGTGTCGGGCCGCTTCACCTGATCGAGCCATCGGACCGTGGCGACCAGCGGCCCGGCTGCCAGCGCCACCGCGGCAGCGGCAAGCAGCACACGCTGGGCACGGCGGGTGGCCAAGACAGGCACGCGCGCGGCGATCGTTCGCAACTCGAAGACCGCGGCCGAGGCGAGCAGGCTGAGGATCGGCAGCAGTGGCAGCGCGTAGCGCCCGAACATGTGCGAGTGGGTCGACAGCTCGTAAAAGTGCAGGAGCCCGACCGCCAATACCGGCGCCCAGCGCCGGCGGCCATGACGATGTGCGAGCACCACTACCGCCCCGAGCAGCGCGGCGATCAGCGTCAGCGGCCCGTCGAGCCATAGGTGCTTGGCGTAGACCCTCCAAACCGGATCCACGGCTGCGGTCGGGACGCTGTATTGCGAGAAGAGCGACGCGAAGCCGTCGAGGAATGCCGGCAGATCCAGCCAGGTGTACGGCGAGGTGGCGAGAAACGCGAGCGCGGCGGCAGCCACTGCGGCGGCGAGCAGGCGTCCGCGTCCAGCCGACCGCCAGGCAAAAGCCGCCCAGGCCACGAGGACGCCGACGAAGGCAACGCCGCCCGTGTACTTGGCCGACGCGGCCAGGCCGCTGACGGCGCCCGCCCAGGCGAAGTCGCGGATCGTGACGCGCCGCGCCGCGCGCAGCGTCAGCCACATCGCGAGCGTGACCAGCGCCGTCATCGGCACGTCGGTGAGCGCGTAATGCGACTCGCGGACGTGCATCGGGCGGATCGCCATCAGTGCTGCCGCCAGCAGCGCCACGCGGCGCCCGGCCAGCTCGACGCCGAGCCGGTAGGTGAACCACACGGTGGCCACGCCGATCATCGCGGTGGCGAAGCGTGCCGCCTGATAGGCGGCGGAAATGTCAAAGGCGTCGAGCGAGCTCCACTCGCCACGCAGCGCTCCCCACAGGAAGCGCAGGATTTCGATCCCGGCGTGGAAGTAGATGACCAGCGCCGGATAATTGAAGACGTGCGGATTCCAGTCTCCGGTATGGAGGATACGCAGGGCATGGTCGACGAGGATCGGCTCGTCGATGCCGACGGCATGCGGCACGCCCGCATTGAGAAACCAGAGCCGCGCGGCGGCGGCGACGACGAGGATTCCACCCAGCACCGCGGCGTCGAGCATCGATCCGCGGGAATCGGAATCCTCTCCAGGCGATCGCATCAGGCGCTCAACGATACCGCTAGTTGCCGAATAAATCGACGGTTCTGCACTATCATCGCCTGATGGGGCACGCGTTCACCATCGGCGTCGAGGAGGAGTTCCAGATCGTCGATCCGGACAGCGGGGAGCTGCGCTCGCACGTCTCCGAACTGCTCAACGCGTCCGGTCACGCCCTCGGCGATCAAATCAAGCGCGAGCTGCACCAGTCAATCGTCGAAGTCGGCACGCGAATCTGCGCCGACGTCGAGCGAGCTCGACGAAGAAATCTGCCGCATCCGCCGCGAGCTGTGTCGCAGCGCCGAGCGCGTCGGCCTGGGGATCGCCGCCGCCGGCACGCACCCGTTTTCGAACTGGAAAGACCAGATCATCTCGCCCGGCGCGCGCTACGAGAGCATCGTCGAGGAACTGCAGCAGCTGGCTCGATCGCTGCTCATCTTCGGGCTGCACATCCACGTCGCGGTGCCGGACCGCAACAGCACGATCGAGCTGCTCAACGAGGCACGCTATTTCCTGCCGCACCTGCTCGCGCTCTCGACCAGCTCGCCGTTCTGGCAGGGACGCGACACCGGCCTGAAGTCGTACCGCACGACCGTCTTCCGCCGCTTCCCGCGCAGCGGCATTCCCGACACGTTCGATTCGTGGAGTGAGTACGAGGACTACCTCAACACGCTGGTCGAACTGCACTGTATCGACGACGGCAAGAAAGTGTGGTGGGACCTGCGGCCGCACCCGGTGTTCGGCACGCTGGAATTCCGGGTCTGCGATGTGCCGACCTCGCCGCGTGCCACGATTGCGCTGGCCGCGCTGGCGCAGGCGATTGTCGTCAAGCTGTATCGCCTGCGGAGTCGCAATCTCGGGTTTCGCATCTACTCGCGCCAGCTCGTCGAGGAGAACAAGTGGCGGGCCGCGCGCTACGGCATCGAGGGAAAGCTGATCGACTTCGGCAAGCGCGCCGAAGTACCAATGAAGGAACTGGCGCTGGAGCTGCTCGAGTTTGTCGACGATGTGGTGGACGATCTGGGAAGCCGCGCGGCGCTGCAGTACGTGCACACCATCCTCGAAGAAGGCACCAGCGCCGATCGGCAGCTCGAAGTGTTCCGGAAGACCGGCGACCTGAAAGCCGTCGTGCAGTGGCTGGTCGAGGAAACGCGGGCCGGGCACGAACGCGGCACCGCCGTGCGCGGCTGACCTGGCGCGAATGACGACACCGCTCGAGGAGGAGACATGAAGGTAGGACTGATGTGCGGGCGTGAATACGCCTTTCCGCCGGCGTTCCTCGAACGAGTCAACCGGCTCGGCGCCGAGCATGGCATCAGCGCCGACTTCGTGACGCTGACCGGGACGAAGATGGGCGAGTCTTCCGGCTACCGCGTCATCGTCGATCGCATCTCGCACGAGGTCGAGTACTACCGGGCGTTTCTCAAGCATGCCGTGCTGACCGGCACCTACGTGATCAACAACCCGTTCTGGTGGACGGCGGACGACAAATTCTTCAACTATGCGATCGCGCAGAAAGTCGGCGTGGCGGTGCCGAAAACGGTGGTGCTGCCGCAGAAATCGTACCCGGCTGACATCGACCTGACGTCGGACTCGTTGCACAACCTCGGCTACCCGATCGACTGGGACGGCCTGCTCGACTACGTCGGCCGCCCGGCTATCCTGAAACCGTACTCCGGCGGCGGCTGGAAGCACGTCTACAAGGTGCACAACCGGGAAGAGCTGATCGCGGCCTACGACGGCACCGGGCCGTACTGCATGACCCTGCAGCAGTTCATCCACTTCGATCAATACGTGCGCTGTTTCACCTTCGGCAAGACCGACATCGTCCCGGTCCGCTACGATCCGCACGAGCGCCGCTACCTCATCGAGCACTCGTACCTGACGCCGGAGCTGGGCGAGCGCATCGTCAAGGACGCACAGACGCTGAATACCGCGCTCGGCTACGAGATGAACACGATCGAGTTCGCGGTCGAGAACGGCGTCCCCTACGCCATCGACTTCCTCAACCCGGCGCCCGACTTCGAGCGCGACCGGATCACGCCGCACTACTTCGAGATCGTCGTCGAGAAAATGGCGCGGCTGGTCATCGATCGCGCGCTGAGCGGGCAGCCATCCCAGTCATGGCCGCGCTGGGCCGAGATGACGGGACTGGGCACGACCACCGGTCCGGTGTAGGAGGTTGAAGGTTGGGCGTTGGAGGTTGGGACGGTTGGGAGCAGGAAGCCGGTGACTGATCCCGCGGCCGCCTGGAGCGCGATCCTGCGTGTCGAGACAGATGCCGATCTGTGCGGCACGCTCGCCGATCGCATGCGCGCCGGGCGCCTGACGTTCGGCGGCCGGCTGCTCTGCCCGTTCCTGCGCCCGTTCTTCCTCGACGGCGCGGACGAGGCGCGCGTGGCCCTCGCGTCGGAGGCGCTGTGGCGCCTGGGAGAACGGCTGGCCGCCGTGGCGCCTGGAGATCCGGCGCTGATGCTCGCGTTGGGGATGAGCGAGGCGGAAACCGCGCTGGCGGCGATCGACCCCGGGCGGGGCCCGGCGAGCACCGCGGCGCGTGCCGACGCCTTCCTGCTGCCCGATTCGCTCGAATTCGCCGAATACAACGGCGAAAGCCCGGCCGGCGCCGCCTACAGCCAGCGGCTGGCCGAAGTGTTCGACAGCGGGGTGATGATGGCGCGGTTCCGCGAGCAATTCGAGGTGCGCTTTTACACGCCGATGGACGCGATCCGGAACGCGCTGCTGCAGACGTGGCACGAGTGGAGCGGGACGCGCGGCATGCCGCGGGTCGCCATCGTCGACTGGCGCGAAGTGCCGACGTGGAGCGAGTTCGAGCTGCTGCGCGACAATTTCGTCGCCGCGGGGGTCGAGACGACGATCCACGATCCGCGCGATCTCAGGTTCGACGGCGGTCGGCTGTATGCCGGCGGGAGCGCGATCGACTTCGTCTACCGGCGCGTGCTGATCAACGACATCATCGCGCGCGCCGACGAATGCCGCGCGCTGCTCGATGCCTACCGCGCCGGGGCGGTGTGCATGGCCAACAACCTGCGCTGCAAGATTCCGCACAAGAAGGCGTTCTTCGCCATCCTGACCGATCAACGCTACGCGCACCTGTTCGAGCGAGCCGACCTCGACGCCATCCACGGGCACGTGCCGTGGACGCGGATGGTCGACGCTGGAGTGGCGGACGAGGTGCGGCGCGATCGCGAACGCTTCGTGCTCAAGCCGAACGACGAATACGGTGGCGCCGGCGTGACGCTCGGCTGGGAGACGCCGCTTGCGGCCTGGGACGGCGCGCTCGAGCGCGCCGTCGCCGAGGGCGGCTGGGTCGCCCAGCAGCGCATCCGCGTCCGCCGCGAACCGTTCCCCGTCTGCGACGGCAACGCGGTGGTCGAACGCGATATGCTCGTCGATTTCGCGCCGTACCTGTTCCACGGACGCGTCTCCGGTTTCCTGACGAGGCTGAGCGCCACTGGCCTGGCCAACGTCACTTCAGGGGGGGACAGGTCCCCGCTTTCGTGGTGCACGCCCGACAATGATGTCTACTGCTACCCGGTTCGGTCCTTTCTCCCCCGACCTCGCGCCTGGCGCGAAGAACGCCGTCGAGGTGTGCCTGGCGATCGCGCCGCGCGAGCAGGTCGCACTCATCGCCGACGAGTACAGCCGCGAGGTGGCCGCCAGCCTGGCGGCCGCGCTCGAGGAGGCCGGCGCTCAGCCCGAGTGCCTGCTCATCGAACAGCTGGCGCCGCGGCCGCTGACGGCGGCGCCGCGGCAAGTGCTGCAGGCGCTCGACACGGCGGACGCCGGGATCCTGTGCGTGCAGCCGCTGCAGGGAGAGCTCACCGCGCGCATGCAGATCGTCGAGGTCGTCGAGCGGCGCCGGATCCGCTACGCCCACATGGTGGGCGTCACGCCGCAGATCATGCAGCAGGGGATGCGCGCCGACTACCGCCAGGTCGATCGGCTCAGCGTCACGCTGTGCGAGCGGATGCGCACGGCGTCGGCGCTGCGGGTCGAGACCGACCAGGGCACATCGCTGACGGCGACCTTCGAGCCGTCGTTCCACTGGGTCAAGACCAGCGGCATCATCAGCCCGCGCTACTGGTCGAACCTGCCGGCGGGCGAGGTGTTCACCACGCCGAGATCGGTCGACGGCGTCTTCATCTGCAACGGCACCGTCGGCGACTACTTCGGGCCCAAGTACGGCGATCTGTCGCGGACGCCGATGACGCTGGAGATCGCGCGCGGGCGCCTGGTCGGCGTCCAGTGCGAACGCGGCGAGCTGGAGCGCGAGTTCCAGGACTACTGCCACACCGACGAGTTCAGCGACCGCGTCGGCGAACTCGCTTTCGGCACCAACCTGGCGCTGTCACGGATGATCGGGATTCTTCTGCAGGACGAGAAGGTGCCGGGCGTTCACCTCGCCTTCGGCGATCCCTACGGCAGCCAGACCGGCGCGCCGTGGAAATCACGCACGCACGTCGACGTGCTGACGCGCGACTGCGACGTGTGGATCGACGACGACCAGGTCATCCGCAAAGGGCGCTACCTGCTCGACAAGCTGGGGCTCTAACGTGCAGCGGGATGTACATTCGTGGTATTCGCATCGGCTCGGGCGCGAGATGGGCGTCGTCGTCTACGGCCACTGGGGGCCGCCGATGCTCGCCTTCCCCACTACCGGCGGCGACGAGTGGGAGTACGAACGGCAGGACGTCATCGCGACGCTGTCGGGATTCATCGATGCGGGACGGGTCAAGATCTTCTGCGTCAACACCAACCACGGCGACTCGTTCGGCAACCGTCAGGCGCATCCGCGGCACAGGAGCTGGATGCAGGCACGCTACGACGACTACATCGTCAATGAGATGGTGCCGTTCGTGCGCAGCCACTGCGGCACGCCGGACGCGGCAATCTGGACCTTCGGGGCGTCGCTCGGCGGCTATCACGCCGCCAACTCGCTGCTCAAGCATCCCGACATCTTCACGCGCTGCTTCGCGCTCTCGGGCGTCTACGACATGTCCCGGTTCATGGACGGCGACTACGACGACAACTTCTACTTCAACAACCCGGTCGACTACATGGCCAGCCTCGCGGATCCGGGGACGCTGCACCGGCTCGCAGGCTGCGACATCCACCTCGCCACCGGGACGGGACCGTGGGAGAAGCCAGAGGAAGCCAACCGGCTGTCGCGGATCCTCGACGCCCGGGGCGTACGCCATTTCCTCGACGACTGGGGCGCGCAGGGGGGGCATGACTGGCCCTACTGGCGCCACATGATCTGGGAATACATCGCCAGCGCCTAGGCTTGCAGAAG
This sequence comes from uncultured Acidobacteriota bacterium, assembly GCA_963836665.1. Lineage (GTDB taxonomy): Bacteria > Acidobacteriota > Vicinamibacteria > Vicinamibacterales > 2-12-FULL-66-21 > JAICSD01. The sequence continues at coordinate 1,935,617 of CAWIKL010000001.1, forward strand.
GACTCCTTCGACATCTGGTCGCCGCAGCTGCGCAATCGCCGCAACGTCGACGTCTATCTACCCGACAGCTACGAGGCAGCGGGGCGCCAGCGTTATCCGGTCGTCTACATGCAGGACGGGCAGAACCTGTCCGATCCGGCGATCGCCTTTGCCGGTCAGACCTGGCACCTGCACGAAGGTCTGGCGTGGCTGGCCGGGCGCGGCATCGAGCCGATCGTGGTCGGGATCCATAACACGCCGGCGCGGCTCGCCGAGTACAGCCCCATGTCGGACGCGAGGCACGGCGGCGGCGACGGCGACAAGTACGCGCGTTTCCTCATCGACACCCTGAAGCCGCGCATTGACTCTGCCTACCGCACGCGGCGCGACCGCGACGGCACCGTCGTCGCCGGATCGTCGATGGGAGGGCTGATTGCGTTGTATCTCTTCTTCCGGCGCCCGTCGCCCTTCGGCTGCGCCGCGGTAATCAGCCCATCGATCTGGTTCGCCGGGCGCAGCATCCTGGAGTTCGTCGAGCGCGCGCGGCAGACGCGTGGGTTCCTCTACCTCGACGTCGGCACCAGCGAAGGACCGGGCACACTGCGTAACGCGCGCGCGCTCAACCGGCTGCTGCGGCGGAAGGGCTATCGGAGGGACCGCCTGCGTTACCTCGAAGCCGAAGGGCACCAGCACCGCGAGGCCGACTGGGCGTGGCGGCTGCCGCAAGCGCTCGAATTCCTGTTGCGAACGAATCCCTGATCGTTCACTTTGGGCGCGCTCGAGGGCGCGCTTGACGAGCGGGCGGCGAAGCCGCGGCGGGCTCGTTCTTTGTGTCTTCCAGCAACGAGCGGAAATCGAACCGCCAGAGCCGCTCGCACTCAGGGCACCAGGTCAGGTACCACTCGTCCCTCATACCGCGGAGGTCGGTGGCGCTATTGCATTTCGGACAAGAAAGCATCAAGGACATCGGCAGTTGTACGAATTCCCGACGCAGGGGGCGCCCGGCGGTGCCGGTACGCGGGCTGCCGCATGCTGCGTGCCGACTCGCCGAGCCTCAGCCATGGCACGCACCTGGCAGGTGGAGCGATCGACCTTTTCCTGGAGCAGCTCGACCACGATGACCAAGCCGACTCGTGCGTACATCCGTCTCGCGACACGCGAGGAGATTCACGAAGACGGCCGGCAGACCCTGGCGCGGCTGTGTGCGTGTAATCAGACCATCAACCTCGTCCTCGTCGCGCTCACCGACGGTGTTGAGCTGGAAGTCTGGGCCGACGGCGGGCTGCGCCGCCGCTCGCGTTTCCTTCGCGACAGCGAAGCGCGCAAGTACTCCGAGCGCCTCGCCGCCCGTCTGGCTCGGCGCGGCTACAATCGCGGCGAGACGCGATGACGCGCCGACGCAGCCAGCCGCTGGTCCTCCTCGCCGAAGACTTCGAGGACGCGCGGGAGCTCTATCGCGACTATCTCGAGTTCTCGGGCTTCGCCGTCCAGACTGCGCGGAATGGACGAGAAGCGATCGACCTGGCGCTGTCGCTGATCCCCGACGTGATCCTGATGGACGCGAGCATGCCGGTGCTCGACGGCTGGCAGGCGACCAGGGCGTTGAAGGCGAACCCGGCGACGAAACACATTCCGATCCTGGCGTTGACCGCGCACGCGTTCGACGATGCACGCCAGGAGGCCAAGGCGGTAGGCTGCGACGGCTTCGTCACCAAGCCCTGTCTGCCGGACGATCTCGTGGCCAGGGTGCGGGCCACGCTCGACGGCAAGAAGAAGCGGTAAGTTGGGATAAGCTACCGCGCGATGAATCCCATTTCGGCGCTGCTTGCCAGTCTTGGTGTGCTCACGGCGGTGTTCGTCGGCGCATGGACGCGCCTGGTGCAGGCGGCACGCCGCGAGGCAGGCCCCGCGTCTCCGGCCAGCGCAGTGGGCTGGCCCAGCCCGCTTGGCATTTTCGTCGGCTGGCTGACCAACTTCCTCGACACGCTCGGCATCGGTTCGTTCGCGACGACGACGTCGATGTTCCGGGCGTTCAAGATGGTGCCGGATCGCGTCATCCCCGGCACGCTCAACGTCGGGCACACGCTGCCGACGGTGGCGGAGGCGCTGATCTACACCGCGATCATCCCCGTCGACGTGACCACGCTGATCTCGATGATCGCCGCCGCGGTGGTCGGTGCGTGGCTCGGCGCCGGCATCGTCGCGAAGTGGCCGAAACGGTACGTGCAGATCGGCATGGGCGTGGCGCTGCTGGCCGCGGCGACGCTGTTCTTCATGACGGCGATGTCGCTCTTCCCAGGCGGCGGCGACGCACTCGGGGTGCGCGGCGGGAAACTCGTGGTGGCAGTGGCCGGCAACCTCGTGCTCGGCGCGCTCATGTCTCTCGGCATCGGCCTTTACGCGCCGTGCATGATCCTGATCAGCCTGCTCGGCATGAGCCCGACGGCGGCTTTTCCGATCATGATGGGATCCTGCGCCTTCCTGATGCCGGTCGGCAGCCTGAAGTTCGTCAAGGAAAAAGCCTACGACCTCCGGGCCGCGCTCGGCCTGGCGATCGGCGGCATTCCGGGCGTGCTGATCGCCGCCTACATCGTCAAGTCGATGCCGCTCACCTATGTCCGCTGGCTGGTGATCGTCGTCGTCCTCTACACCTCGGTGACGATGCTCTACTCGGCGTTCTCACAGCGCGCCGCAGTCAGCGCACAACAGTCGCCCTCTTGATGTAGTCGAGCAGCGGGAACTTCGCGTTCAGGTAGGCATTGCCTCCCTCGAACACCGGATCCTGCTTGCCGGCGCGGATGCCCCCGCCGGCGGCTTCGCCGTACTCGGCATACAACGAATCGGCAACATCCATCCCCTGCACGACCTCGGCAAAGACAACGAAGGGCTCCTTGTCGTGCGTCTCCGAGTTGTCCTTGAGATTGATGAACACCTGCGTGGTGCGGCCGTTCGGATCCTTGAACGCGAAGGCGGCGGTGCCGCGTTTGTTGGCGACACCGACGAACGGATCGTCGGGGATTGTCTTGGTGCGCCACGCCTGCGCCAGGCCCGGCTCGGCCGCGATGCCGAACTGCGCCCACGTTCCCTTGCGGATGCGGAAGAAGCGCGCCTCGTCGTAGTAGCCGGAGGTGACCAGCTCGTAGAAGCGATCGGCGCCGTGCGGCGCCCAGGCGCGGTGGACGGCGATGACGATCGGTCCTTTCGACGTGTCGAGGCGGACTGTGTACTGGGCGGGCCCCGCCTGCAGGAGAGCGAGAATCAGCCAGACAGCCGGAATCATCGCCATAGCGTAGCGCCAGTCGCAGGCCGCGTGGCAAGATACCGCTATGAAACAGGTCGCCGGTGCGCTGACGCTGCTGGCGCTGGCCGCGGCCAGCGGCCCGGCCCCGCGCTGGGAGCCGCAGACAAGCGGCGTGACGGCCCGTCTACGCGGCGTCAGCGCCGCGAGCGACACCGTCGCGTGGGCAAGCGGCGCCGGCGGCACGATCCTGCGTACCGCGGACGGCGGCAGCACGTGGAGCAAGCTCAGCGTCCCCGACGCCGACAAGCTCGACTTCCGCGACATCGACGCCGTTAGCGAGACGACCGCCTACATCCTGAGTATCGGCGCAGGCGCGGCATCGCGCATCTATAAGACGACCGACGCCGGCGCCCACTGGGCGCTGCAGTTCACCAGCGACGACGCCAAGGCGTTCTTCGACGCGATGGCGTTCTGGGACGCGCAGCACGGGATCGCGATGAGCGACTCGGTCGACGGCCACTTCGTCATCATCACGACCGAAGACGGCGGCGCGACCTGGACTCGCGTCGCGGCGGAGCGGCTGCCACCCGCGCTCCTCAACGAGGGAGGCTTCGCCGGCAGCGGCACGAACATCGCGGTGATGAACGGCGGCCACGCCTGGGTCGGTACCGGCGCGGCCGCCACCGCACGCGTGCTGGTCACTGTGGACGCGGCACGCTCGTGGCGGATCGTCGACACGCCGATCGCCTCGTCCGCCTCCTCGGGCATCTTCTCGGTCGCGTTCCGCGACCTGCAGCACGGGGTTGCGGTCGGCGGCGACTATCGCCGGGAAGCGGACGCCATCGACAACGCGGCGCGCACGGACAACGGCGGCCTGACGTGGGCGCCGATCAAGGGGCTTGGTGGCTTCCGCTCCGTCGTCGCCTCGGTGCCAGGCTCGATCGGGGCGTGGATCACGGTCGGCCCGCAAGGGGCGGACTGGTCCGACGACGACGGCCGGACATGGATGCCGATTGCCGGCGACGGCTATCACGCCTTCGCATTCGCGCCGTCAGGCCGCGTCGGGTGGGGCGTCGGCGAGAGCGGCCGTATTGGCCGGCTTCGCTATTAAGAAAGCGTGGGATTCAGTTGACCCGGACCGCCAGGTAATGCGCCTCTTTTGTTTCACCGGCGGCGGCAACGAGCTCGATCACATAGTCGCCGCGGCCGAGCGACGAGAAGGATAGCGTGGCGACGAGACGGCGCGCCCCGTGGACGGGCTGATCCTCGATCGCGATACGGAACTTCAGCGGCAGGCCGTAGCGATCGAGCAACCGCACTTCGTAGCGATCGACCGCCCCGAGCACAGGCCATTCGAGACGCAGCTTCTCATCGCGGGCAAACACGAACGACGCCGCCGGGATGGCGAGGCCGCGGGCGCTCGAGCGGAACCCGAGCGGATCGCCGACGAGCGACGCGGGATCGACGCCCACCTGCACGCGTGCGGTCACCGACGTGCCCTCGGAGTGGACGCGGATGAACATATTCGACGGCGCCGTCGTGCCATCGAGGGGGACCTGCAGCGAGGTGCGGCCATTGGCCGGCAGACGGCCGTGGGTCGTGCCGATAGCGTCACCCGCGGGCGTTTCGGCGATGACGTCGACTGCGGCGCCGTCGTTCCAGCGTCCTGCGTCAACGGCGATCGCGGGAGTCTCGATGGTGACGTAGAGTGTCCGCCCGGCGACCGCGCCGTAGGCGAAGAACTGTGCCGACGGTCGAAATGCGCTGAGCGTCGAGAGCGCGTTGGCAACGGGAGCGGGCACCACGTGACCACCGGGCTTGGGCGGTGCCGACAGGCTGGCGATGTCTTCCGCGGTCGGCGCGCGGTACTCGCTGCGGGCGCGGATCTCGGCGCCGGTGCGCTTGAGGCGGACGCGAATCGAGTGGATCCGGCCGTCCCATTTCGTATTCGTCGTGTAGTAGCCGAGCAGGTAGTGCGTACCGACGTCGGCCGCGATCCGCTTGAGTCCGTCGACGACGTTTCCCTGCGGCGGCACGATGAAACCGTCGGTGTCTTTGGCCAGGGAGAGCAGTGAATCGACCAACTCGGCCGGCGGATGCTCGGGCCAGCGGAAGCCGCGCGCGAGCAGCTCGGCGGGCAGCGCCGGGTGCGGATTCCAGATGCCAATCGGATAGAAAGAGATGTTCGACGCGCGCGCGGCGTGGGTCAGATCATTGAAGCGCTTCTCGAAGTCGATCTCGTTGAGGCGCCGACGCTCCTGACGGCAGTAGACTTCGTGCATGTCGGGCCCGGCGCGCTGGATGCGTCCGTTGACGAGGCCGGTATGCGGCAGCGACATCGGCTGGGTGTCATCACCGTGCTGATTTGCCGGCGCCCGCGAGATCCCGTTCGAGATGTAGACGATGCTGCTGTGGTCCTCGCGGACCTGGCCGAGCATGTTGACCAGCCCGTCGAGGAGCGAGAACGTGGCCTCAGCGTGGACGCGTCCGAGCATCCCCTCCATTCCGCAGCCGGCCATCACCAGGGCGTCTTCGCGGTACGGTGTCTTCAGCCACTCCGGGCTGGCGATTTCCGCCTCGATATCACTCAGTCGGCGGCCGAGGACGACGCTTTCCCAGGCGTCGTCGGTGGTGATGAAGCCAATCAGGTCGCGTGGCTCGACGGTGTCGCGCAGGTATTGCACGAGCGGTTCGCGCACCGCCAGCCAGGTGTCGCGATCGAAGGCCTGGCGATCGAGCACGAAGACGATGACGCGGTAGCGCGAGTCGGCGGCGAGCTCCAGCGCTTCGCGTGACGACAGATGCACTGAGCGGTCGTCGTCGGAGAGGCGCGTGTCGTAGTCGACGAAGTCGAGCTGCTCCACCTTTTGCGGCTTGCCGTCCTCGAACACTTCGAAGTCGTCTGGCTTCAGGCCGGGAATGACCTTGCCGCCCTGCGTCGGGTAGGCATCGACGGTGACGAGGTGGGCACCGACGCGGAAGACGGGGCCTTTGGCCGTCTGGGTGGGCTGCTGCTGCGCTGACACGAGGCACACCAGGGATGCCAAGGCAGCCAGGGATGCGAAGATCGCGACGGTTCTGCGCATGCTCGTCAGTCCGCGAGCCTATTTCATCACGAATATTAATTCGACCGTCATCTTCTTGTCGCTTTCGTTTTCCGAAAGCCGCTGATCGGGCGCTACTTCATGATAAACGTGACGCGCCGCCGCTCTGTTATGCCACCCGCTGCCGCGGTGAGCTCGATTGAATAGCCGCCGCGGCCGAACGCGGCCAGCGGCAGCTCGACCACGACGCTCTTGCCGTCGGCCGCTTCGGACACCGGCAGATCGAACGGCATCGGCTTGCCGGCCGTGTCGAGCATGCGCGCTTCGCGGCGATCAAGCGCGGCCAATATCGGCCACTCGATGCGAAGGCGATCCGAGCGGACGAATTCGAGCAGCTTCACCCGTTCCGGCGGTTGCGTCCGGCTGACGCGGTAGGCGGCTGGCTCGCCAATCACGGCTGGCGGGCCGGTGGTCTCCGGCGCCGCTGACGCCTGCGGCGCCGAGCTACGCTGGGCCAGCTGCGCAATCTCTTCCTCGGTGGGTGCCCGGGTACTGGCGGCGTGCGCGGATCGGTTTTCCCTTCAGCTTGACCGTAATCTTGCGAACTCCGCCGTCGAACTTCGTGTTCGTGGTGTAGTAGCCGAGCACGTAGTAGGCGGCCAGATCGTCGGCAATCCGCTTCATGCCGGCATCGAGATCGTTGGTGTTGACGATGGCAATGCCGTCGGTCTCGTTCGCCAACGAGATGAGATCGTCGGTCGTCTGCCTGACGTAGTCGGCCGCTGCTTTCGTCACGGGTGCCTGCAGGCCGGCGGGCGTCACCGGATAGAACGAGACGTTCTGCTGCTGGGCGTTCTTGAGCAGCTCGCGGTAGCGGATGTCGAAGTCTATGCCCGCCAGCCGCTGCACCTCTGAGGTGCAACCGACGTCGCTGCCGACGCCCGGTCCGTCGTTGTTGCCGATGCCGACCCGGCCGCCGGTGGTGATACCGGCGCGCGGCATCGGGCCGGCAGCGTCCATCAGCTTGATTGGAATCTTGGCGCGGGTCAAGACGTTCGACAGCAGCACGATGCTCTTGCGCTCCTGCCGTATGGAGCCGAGCAGCGTGACCAGATCCTCGAGGGTGGTGTAGGACTGATCGGTGCGCCGAATCGTCTTGAGCGCCTCGATCAACTCTGGCGCGTAGTTGCAGCGATCCAGGACCTCATCCGATTCGTCGCGATCGATCGCCTTGGCCCGCCACATGTCGAGTGCCGCGGCCGTCGTCACGGTCGTCTTCTGCGCGAGCACCAGATCCTTGGCCGAGTTGCGCGACGTCAGGAACCCGAACAGATCGCGATCCCCGATGATGCGATCGAGGAAGTTCGCCAGCGGCTGGCGGATGCGCGGCAGGTCCTCATTAGCGACGACGGCGCCCGGCGACGTGCTGGCATTGATGTCGGCATAAATCACGAAGACGCGATAGCGCGGGTCGGCGGCCATGTCGAAGCCAGCCTGCTGCGACACGGGATCGCGCCGTTCCCCCTCAGCTGTCAAGGTATCGAAGCGAATGAAATCGAGGCTCTCGATCGCCTGCGGCTTGCCGTCCTCGAGGATCTGGAAATCTTCCGGCTTCAGCCCTTCGACGATCTTGCCGTCGGCGAGCGGATACGCATCGACACGGACGAAGTGCGTGCCGCCGCGAAAGACGGGGCGCTGCTGCGCCTGTGTTGGCGGCTGGGCCGGTGGCGGCGCCTGTCCTGAGACGGCCCACGGCTCACTCGCAGGCACAAGAATCAGCAGGACCGCCAAGATCACGAAGAACAAGTCGTTGTTCGTGATCCTGGTGGCTCTTAGTTCGGAGCGTCTGGAGAGGCGCGTGCAGTCCCTCATAGCGATCCGGGATCAGGGATCAGCGATGATCAGACTACTGCTTGCCGCCACCTTTCGAGAGCGATCGGTAGTACTGCTCGACAAGCTTGCGGTACTGCTCCGGCACGTCGTCGGTCCCCGAGAGGAAGACCTGGCTCTGGTTCGCGTCGAGTTTGCGGCGCAGCGTGTACTCGAAGCGCTTGACGCTGTCGGCAACCGCCTGCTCAAGGCCGGCGACGGTTTGCGGGTTGGCGTATGCGCTCTGATCGTCGAGCTTGTGCAGCCCCTTGAGGATTTCGTCGACGTCCTTGGTGTCGATTTTCTGTTGACCGAGGAGACGGCGCAGCGCTTCGGCGTCGGCGGCGCGTTGGCGCGCTTCGGCGCGGAACTGGCGAATCTGTTCGTCGGTAAAGCGGCCCTGGCCGGGACGCGCGTCGCCGATCGCGCTCGGGGAACCGTTCGGGCTCACCATCGGGCCAGTATTGCTCCCTTGCCCATTGCGCCCGCCCTGTGTCGGATCGCCCTGGTTTCTGCCGCCGTTGCCAGCCTGATTCCCCTGCTGTTGCCCGCCCTGCCCCTGCTGGCCTTGCTGGCCGTTCTGGCCCTGCTGGCCGTTCTGGCCCTGCTGGCCTTGCTGACCTTGCTGGCCCTGCTGGCCTTGCTGGCCTTGCTGGCCTTGCTGGCCCTGTTTGCCTTGCTGGCCCTGTTTGCCTTGCTGGCCCTGCTGCTGGGCGTTCTGATTCTGCTGTCCGTTCTGAGCCTGCTGGCCGTTCTGGTTCCCTTGCTGACCATTCTGCGCCTGCTGATCACCCTGCTGACCGCGCATCCGCTCACCGAGCGACTGCAGGCCATCGGCGAGCTGCCGCGCCTTGTCGAGGGCCTGCGCGCTGGCGTCGACAGGTGTCTTGCCGACGGCGGCCGCGGCTTCGCCGATCTTCTTCTTCAGATCGTCGAGGTTGTTCTGCACGTCGCGGTCGTAGGCGGCGACGTCGGACGTCTGGCTGCCGGCGCGTAGCAACTGATCGGAGTAGTGGATCTTGTCGCTGATGCGCTTGTCGCGGATTGTGTTGGCGGCGTCAGTCAGCTTGCGCGACGCGTCTCGTTCGTTCTTGAACATGTCGCCGGCGTTGCGATCGAGCTGCTTGGCGAGCTGATCGACCTGGCCGGCGAGCTGCTGCTTGCGCTCGCTGAGCTGCTGTGCCTTACCTGCACGCGCGTCACCCTGCTGCTGATCGAGCTTGCCGACTTCGTCCTGGATCTGCTGCTGCTCGCGCGCCATCGCCTCGGCCCGACGCAGGGCATCCTGCACGTCGCGGCTGGTCCGCTGCGACTGCGAATTCTGGAGCTGCTGCTCGGCCTGCTTCAACTGCTCCATTGCGCTGGCCGCAGCGGCGGCGGCGTTCGGGTCGCCGTTGGCCGCCGCCTGCCGCATCTTGTTGGCGGCGTCCTGCAGTTGACGTGCCGTCTGCTGCAGCTGCGGACGATTCTCCTCACGCGCCAGCTTCTCGAGCTGTCGGGCGGCTTCCTCGGCTTGATCGGCGAGCTGCCGCTGCGAGTCACCGCCTCCCTGGCCCTGCCCCTGGGCGGCGCGGCGTCGCTGCTGCTCCGCCTCCTGCTCCTGGCGCCGGGCCAAGTCCTTGAGCTTCTCGGCGAGCTCGTCGATCTTCTGATCGGCCTGCTGCTGACTGGCGCGCTGCGCGGTCTCGTACTGGTTGGCCATCTTGTCGACTTCGAGCTCGAACAGGTCCGCGAGCTCCTCGGCCATTTTCTGGCTGCCACCGCCCCCGCCGCCACCCTGCTGCTGTTGCGTCGACACCTGCAGCTCGTACTCCTCCTCCGCCTTCTGCAAGGCCTCGAGCGCCTTGTGCTCGAGGGGCAGCGCCTGGTCGGGCGACCCTCCCTGCAGCTTGGCGGCGGCATTCTGCATCTCTGGCACCGACTGCTTCAGGTAATCGGTAATCTTCTTGAAGCGCTCGGCCTGGTTGCCGACGCGCGTCGCGAAGTTACCGAGCAGCTCGGCCACCTGATCCTGCAGCCGCTTCTGCATCAGGCCGGCGACGACGGCCCCCTGCTTGGTCTTCTCCTCGCCACTCGCCTTACGATCGCGCTGCAGGTTGAAGGTGGCGGAAATAATCTGGCGCTCCTGCTCTGAAAGCGCGCCGACCTGGTTCTGCTGACCGCCGCCACCGCCGCCGCCTGCCTGCGAGTCGGCCTTGCGGAAGTCCTTGGTCAGCGGGCGGATGCGCACGAAGTAGAGATCGCTCGTCGCCTTCTGCGGCCCGGCGACGGTGTTGTTGTCGAAGGCACGCGCGTAGTACGAGACCGAGTCGCCCGGCTTCACGCCCATCTCTTCCATGTAGAGCGTGTGCCCGGCCGAGACCGTCGGCATGCGGGTCGTGCCGTCGAACAACTTGACCGTCTTCTCGGCACCGCCGTTGACGCTGTAGACCAGTTCCATCGACTTGACGCCGTAGTCGTCTTCCGCCTTCGCCTCGAGGAACACTTCCTCGATCGGCGAGGCCGACGTGTCGCGGCCCGGCTTGACGAACGACACCGCCGGCGGCTGATCGTTGAGCACGTCGATCGAGTACTTGGGCGAGCCGTTGACGCGCGATCCGCCGGGAGAGTCGAGATCGATGCGGTAGAAGCCGTCGTGGTCGGCGGTGAATTTCGATTGCAGCGCGCCGTCTGGCGCCACGCTCATCGGCACCTGCGTCTTGTCGTCGATGACGATGGCGCCGCCGTCGGCCTTCATGGTCGTGACGGCACGGACCCACACTTCGGTACCACGGATGACGGCGACGTCGCCGCCGTCCTCGATCTTGCGCGGCGTCAGGCCGGTGTAGGCCGGAAAGTGGTACTCCAGCTCCAGCTTCTGGACGTAGGGCATGTCCGCGACCTTGAGGTTGTAGATCGGCGAACGGACGCCGACGGCCTCGACGAAGTACTCGACCGGCGCGGCGACATCGAAAAGTGTCCCCTCGTAGCGGTCCTCGCTACGCACGAGCGGCACGCGCTCGAACGCGGCGGTCGCCGACTTGCGTACCATCAACACCGCCTGGTCCGCCTGGAAGCCGAGCAGCTTTGCGCTCACCGCCTGATCGGCGCCGCGCGGAATGGTGTTGTTGCCGGGCGTCACGTCGATGCGATAGGGGCTCGCAGCCTCGACGCTGCGCGAGATGACCAGCAACGCCGACAACGCGTGGCGCATGTAGGCCGGGCCGAGGATGAACACGAGCGCGGCGATCGCGAACACGCCGCCGAGCGCCCCTGGTACTGCTTGACCGGCGCGCGCTCGACGCGACGTCCGTCCTCGATGGCGCGCACCTTCTCGACCGCGTTCTGCACGAGCTTGGCCACGAGCGCCGGCGACTGCTCGCCGACGCCGGATTTCTCCGCTTCGACGGCGCTGATGATCGCCGCCTCGAGCGACGGCTCGTGCTCCTCGAGGTAGAGGGCCACCTGCTCGTCGGTGACGCGCCGCCACTGTGGGCGCACGACCAGCGCGTAGACCGCCAGCCCGACGACCAGGGCGAGGGCGAGCCGGAAGCCGAGGATCGACTCAGGCGTGAAGCGCAGCCACTGCAGCGCGAACGCCGAGAGAATCAGCGCGGCGGCGATACAGCCCGCCGCGAGAGCGCCGCCGCGCAGCGCGATCTTCGTCCGCCAGCGCTTGCGCACCTCGTGGATGATGGCAATGAGGTCCGACCGGCCGTCTCCGTGCTGCGTCATGAGAGCCTCGCACCGTTTTGCGACAGACGATTGGAGAGCAGCGTCTCACCCGCGAGCAGCAACCCTCCGGCTACCAGTAGATACCACCACAACCGCTGCGCCTGCGCCTGCGACTCGTCGCTGGGCCGCGCCCCGCCGAGCCCCGCCGAGGGGGCGGGCCCGCGTCCGGCCACCGCTGCTTGCAGTTCGCGCGGATCCATCGGGGTCAGATCCGATTCCGTGAGATCGACGTTGCTCGCCAGCACTGTCGCCGCGTCGGCGCCGGCTCCCTGCGTGCGGACATCGTAGAACCCCTGCTCGCCGAGCTCGAGGGCCCCGTCCTCGGTGTCGACCGAGACGCGGGCGCCCGACGGCGCCACCGCGATGGTGCCGCCGCGAGACGCCGACGCGCCTCTGGCAGCGATGCGCCGCGGCGCAGGAATCACCTGCCCCACAGTCAATGATGCGGGCGATTCGGAGTAATCCGCCAGGTATTTCGTCAGGGTGTGGACGAAAGGCAGGAACACCGCCTTGACCGGCATGTCGTTCCATTCCAGGTCAAGTGTCGAGGTCCATAACAGCGTCCGTCCCGCCCCGACCCTGCGCTCGAGCAGCGCCGGCGTCCCGTCGTCGAAGCGCGCCAGGACCTGCCCGGCTGCCTGGGTGGTCGCGCGGTAGCCATAGAAGCGCGCGACCGAGAAATCGCCGCTGCGTGGCGCGCGGAACAGCTCGAAGACGGGATGGCTGTACTCGAGGCCGCCCAGCCGCGACGGCGTGGAGGTGGTGTGATCGACGATGTCGCCGGGGAGGGCGGGGACGGTCGCCGCTGCGCGCGACGGCCAGGTCGCGTGCGGCCCCGTGGCGATCAGGAGGCCGCCCCCCGCACTGACGAAGCGGCCCAGGTGGTCGGCCAGCTCGTCGGAGACCTGGACGTCGTTGACCACGACAACCTGCGCGGCCCGCGCATCGGCATCCGAGAACGTCGCCGGCGCGCGCGCGCTCAACTCGACACGCGGGGCCTCGCCGATCGCCAGCGCGCGCATCAGGTAGAGCGCTTCGCCGTCGGCGCCGGCGCGGTCGATGACGATGGCGCGCACCGGTTCCAACGGCGACACGACGAAGTGGAACACGTTGTCGCGCGCCAACGCGTCCTCGGGCAGCTTGACCGTCGCGCGCATGTTGCGCGACGCGACGGTGAACGGCGCGAAGGTCACGCTCGCCGATCCTCCCGCGGCCGCGCTGACCGGCAACGACTGGATCACGTTACCGTCCACCTCGAGCGAGAGATTCACGTTGGCGACCGGCTTGGCACTGTGGTTGACGAGACCGGCGGTGACGGCCACGCGGTCGTGGTTCTCGAAGCGCGTCCGCTGCAGTGACACCGGCGTCACCGAGAGGTTCGCGGTGTCGCCCGAGGCGACGTCGATCGGCGTCAACGTCGTGCGGTCAGGCAGTTTGACGTCGTCGCGACCAGGCGACTGGTCCCAGCCGCGGCGCTGGAAGTCGCTGATCAGGAAGATCTCGCGGCGCGGCAGCGGCGACTCGCTCAGCAGGCTGCCGGCCAGCTTCAACGCCGTCGCGTACCTGGTCGCGCCGGCGCCGACCTTGCCGGCGGCGAGAGCCGAGGCGAGCCGTCCCTTGTCGCCGGCCGAGCGGACGACCACGTCGGCGCCCTGCGCAAAAAACACCAGCGACGCCTTGTCGCCCGCCGACAACCGGCCGATGGCATCACGCGCCGCGGCCTGCGCCTTCTGCCAGCGGTCGCCATAACCCATGCTGTACGACGTGTCGACGAGGATGACCGCCTCACGCGCGCCGTTCTGCGTCGCGGCGGCGAGCGAATCGCGGCGGAAGAACGGGCGCGCAAAGGCGAACACGATCAACGCCAGCGCCGCCAGGCGCATCAGCAGCAGCAGCACGTCGCGAATGCGCCGGCGGCGCACCGACTGGTAGGGGATCCGGCGCAGGAACATCAGCGACGGGAACTCGACGACGCGCTTGCGCTCGCGCTGGATGAGATGGACGAAGATCGGGACGGCGAGGGCCCCCAACGCCAGGAGCGCGAGCGGGGCTACGAAGCCCATACATCACTTCCGATTGACGAGTGCAGATTGGCGATTGACGGATTGTGGATTGGTGACTGGCGATTGGATTGTCGATTGGGCCATTGGGCACACCAATCCCCAATCCTCAATCCAATCGCCACTCCCGAATCCGCCAATCCCTCAATCAACAATCTGCACTCGCCGGTCTGCAATGGTCACCTTACCCGCGTCAGCTGCTCACGCATCGAGAGGTAGGAAAACAGCGCGTGATCCAGCGGCGACGCCGTGTTGAGCAGCGCGTAGTCGATGCGCAGCTCGGAGAACTTGCTGCGCAGGGTTTCCGAATGCTCGCGGATGAGCGCGCGGTACTGCTCGGCGAGCGCCTCGGGCACGACCGGGATCTGCTCGCCGCTCTCGAGATCCTGGAAGGCCGAGGCATCGTCGTAGCCGAATTCGATTTCGGCCGGATCGAGCAGGTGGAAGACGATCATGTCGTGGCCGCGGAAGCGCAGCGGTGACACCGCCTCGAAGATCGCCTGCGGATCCTCGTAGAAATCGGACACGAGCACGAGCAGCCCGCGGCGGGAGAACAGCTCCGCCAGCTTGCGCATCGGCGGCGCCAGCCGTCCCGGCCGTGCCGGCACCAGCCGATCGAGCACGTGCAGTGTCGTGTCCATGTGCTTCGCCGAGGGCGGGACGAATTCGACGACATCCTCGTCGAAGGCGGCGAAGCCGACGCGGTCGCGCTGACGGTGCACCATGTAGGTCAGGCAGCCGGCGAGGATCTGACCGTATTCCAGCTTGGTGATGCCGCGGCTGGCGAACCCCATCGACTTCGACACGTCGAGCAGCACGGCGAAGTTGGCGTTGGTGTCAGCTTCGTACTCCTTGATGTAGAAGCGGTCGGTGCGCCCGAACAGCTTCCAGTCGACCCGGCGGATATCGTCACCCGGTGTGTAGCCGCGATGCTCGGCGAAATCAACGGAGGCGCCGAAGTAGGGCGAACGGTGCAGCCCGTTGATGAAGCCGTCGACAACGGCGCGCGACACGAGCTCCAGGTTGCCGATCCGGGCGAGCACCGACGGATCGACGAACCGCGCCCCGCTCAATCCGCCAGGTTGGATGTCATTCCGCATCTCTTTAAGCGGGGGGCTTCGCCCCGCCGCTCCCCCCTACACGCTCTCTCGGGCGCCGCTTCGCCGGCGCGCTCCGTTCGCGCGGCTCACTCGCTGCGCTCGTTCGCATGTCCGCCCGCAGCCTCGGTCCTTGGCCCCCAGGCACTACATGCCGCTCCGAGGCATGGGCACCGCTTCGAGCAGCTTGTCGACGAGCGCGTCGCTCGTCACCCCTTCCGACTGCGCGTGGAAATTGGTCAGGACGCGGTGGCGAAGGACGGGGTGGGCGAGGGCGCGGACGTCCTCGAAACTGACGTGATACCGGCCGGCGGTCAGCGCACGCGCCTTGCCGCCGAGCACGAGATGTTGCGCGGCGCGGACGCTGGCGCCGAAGGCCGCCCACTTCTTGATCGCATCGGGCGCCGTCGGCGACTTCGGCCGGCTGGCACGGACGAGCTCAAGCGCGTACCTGACGACGGGATCGGCTGCCGGGACACGGCGGACCAACCGCTGGAAGGCGACCAGGTCGGCGCCGGTCACGGGCCGCTCGAACGTCACGTCGCGCAGCGACGTCGTCGAGCGTACGACCTCGAACTCCTCGTCGAGCGGCGGGTGATCGATGATGGTCATGAACATGAAGCGATCGAGCTGGGCCTCGGGCAGCGGGTAGGTGCCCTCGAGCTCGATTGGATTCTGCGTCGCGAACACGTAGAACGGCTCTTCGAGCTGATAGGTGCGCCCCTGGATGGTGACGCGGTGCTCCTGCATCGCCTCGAGCAGCGCCGACTGCGTCTTGGGTGGGGTGCGGTTGATCTCGTCGGCGAGGACGATGTTGGCGAAGATCGGGCCGGGCGAGAACACCATCTGCCGTCGGCCGGTCGCCGGATCTTCCTGGATCAGGTCCGTCCCGGTGATGTCTGAGGGCATCAAATCAGGCGTGAACTGGATGCGCGCGAACTTCAGATCGAGGACGCGGGCCAGCGTGTGCACCAGCAGCGTCTTGGCCAGTCCGGGCACGCCGACGATCAGGCTGTTGCCGCCGGTGAAGAGGGTCAGCAGGACCTCGTTGACGACGTCTCCCTGGCCGACGATCGCCTTGCGCAGTTCGCCGACGATCCGGTCGCGGCCGGTCTTCATCCGGTCGGCGAGGGCGACGTCGTCGGGCGAATCGAGGTCAACGCTGTTGGTCACGACAGGCACGTATCTGTCCTTTCGCTGAGTTCCACCTGACGGCGCGCAGACATTGCCGAGGGCAAACGTCGTGTCGCGGGCGTCTTCAGGCGGAAGGGCTGGTGAGTGATGCCACAGACAAAGCCATTGTTCTTCGGGTCGTCGTTCGCGATGCGGGCGGTGCTCATTTGCCTTTTCCCTCGGCCTCGCGAATCTGCCGCGTCTTGAGCGCGAGCTCGGTCGCCAGCTTCTCCAGCTCCGAGGCGTACTTGTCGGGATCCATGCCGCTCTTGAGCAGTTTGAGCGCATCGATGCGCCGTTCGAGGTCCTGCCGCTCGAGATAGATCGCGCGCAGCTTCTCGTCGGCCGGCAGCGCCGGCGCGTGCAGCGCGCCGAGGCTGAGCACGCTGGCGTTGGCGCCGTCCTTGGCGTCGCGCGACGGCTCGAGCGTCCCTTCCTTGTCGCCGTTGTCGTCGAGCAGCGCGTGTTCGGTCGGCAGCAGCCCTTCACGCTGGTAGCTCGCGGCCACCGTCTTGCGCGCGTAGTCGAACGCTTCGAGGATCGATACCTTGCCGTCGTGATCGGCGTCAGCCGCCTCGAGGGAAAACGCCTCGACAAAGGGGCCGCCAAACAGCGTCGCGTAGACCTCGCCGCCGTTGCGCGTCGCGGTGACGATGACCCGGCTCGGACCGGAGAGCGCCTCGATGAAGGGCGCGCTGGCGCTCGTGGTATCGACGAACACAATGCGCTTCGACTTGAGCTTGCCAAGCTGGACGGCGAAGTCCTCTGGCGTCATGTCGGGTCCAGGCAGGTTGAACTTGGCCACCTTGTTCGCGTAGGTCCCGAACCCGAACAGGACGATGGCGACCGTGTCGCTCTCGCCCGCTCGTGCCGCCAGCGTGGCGAAGGCCTTGATGACGGCCTCGCGGGTCGCCTGCTGATCCGAGAGCAGGATGACGTGATCCTGCGGAATGCCGAGCTTGTCGGTGGCCGTCGACGCCAGCGACGTTCCCCATTTCTTGAACAGCTCGCCGTGCTCCGGATCACCGGGCAGACCCACGACGATCAACAGATGCGTGGACTGGGCAAACGCTGACAGAGGCAGCAGCAGACAGACGAAGAGGAGAAGCGCGATTCGTGTCGTCTGTCTTCTGTCTCCTGTCTTCCGTGTCACGCCAGCCTCCAGTAGCGACGAAGTCCCCACTCGACGCACAGCACGCAGACCAGGGCCAGCAGCAACACTGGCATGTGCCACAGCTCGCGTTCCTCGACCGCTGTGACGCCGCGGCCCGACAACTTCAGATCCTCGGGAAGCGACGCGACGTTGTCGGCCTGGTAGAAGCGGCCGCCCGTTTCTTTGGCGATCCGCTGCAGCAGGGGCGCGTGCATCGCCGCGTCGAAGTACTCGGCGTCGTCGGGTGCGGTGCGCACGTGCGTGACCGCGGTGCCGACCGACTTGCCGTCGCGGGTCGCTTCGACCTTGGCCTCGTACCAGCCGGTCTCCGCGGTCGCGAGCGTGGCGCGGTACTGGCCGTTGCGCTCGCCTGTCCATTGCAGCGGCACCGCGCTCACCTGCCCTGACGGCGAGGTGACGTGAGCGACGACGTTCGCGTCATTCAGCTCGACGAACCGATCGTCGACGACTTCGGCGCTCAGGGCCACCGGCTGGCCGGGCTCGACGCGATCCGCGACCGGACGCGCTTCGACCACGTCGGGCACGCCGTCGACGAGCCAGCGGAGCAGCTGGCGCCAGAAGTTCTCGTGCGTCTGATCCTCGACCGAGATCGACGCATGCATCTGCCACATCCACGAGTCCTGCACCGGGAACGCAATCGACTTGCCGCGGCCGTAGCGCTGGAACGCGAGCACGACGCGCTCGCGATGTTTGTCGTCGGTGCCCGAGAGCAGCGCGGTGGCGCCTGGCTTGACGGTCTCGATCAGGTTGACCGTGGACAACGGCGGCATCGTCTTCCAGCGGTCGGCCGAGGCTTCCTCGGTGTCGCCGAGCTGGGTTACCGCATGCGCTTCGCCGGCGCGGGTCGGGTGCACCTTGAGACGCGTGAAGCCGCTGCCGGACTTGCCGATGGCCACCGGCAGCGCTTCGGCAATCGGCGTTCCGGCGTAACCGCCCTCCGCGAACGATCGCGGGCCGCCGAGGACGAGGAGGCCACCGCCGCGGACGTCGACGAAGTCGGAGATCATGTGCAGCTGATCGGCGGTAAACGCGCTGGCCTCGACACTGCCGAGCACGATACCGCGGTATTTGAACAGCTCCTCGCGTGTCTTCGGAAACCCGGCCGCCAGCTCGCCACCGGCGGCGTCGACGTCCAGACGGTAGAACTTGTTGTCGGCAGTTCGCTGCAGGGTGACCAGTTCGAGATTGGGATCGTCGGCAATCGCCCGCCGCGCGTACCTCATCTCGAAGCGCGGCTCCCCTTCGTAGTAGAGGATGCGTTCGCGGCGATCGCGGACGTCGATCTGCACGTCACGCTGGTTGTTCTGCGTGACGACCTCGCCCGGCTGCGGCGGCACCTTGAGGCGGAAGACGCGCGGGCCGGCCTGGTTCGCCGTGAAGCGCACGCGCACGGAGACCGGGTCGCCGTCGGCGGGCAGGCGCACCGGTTGCGACCCGACAATGCGTCCACCGTCCTCGACGTCGAGCGTGACGGTCTGTCCCGCGTAACCCGTCTGGGTCAGCACGGCGTCGACAAGCAGCGACGTCCCCTTGAGCGCGGTGCGCGGTGTCGAGACGCGACCGACCTGGATGTCTTTCGTCAGCGTGTCCTTGCCGACGCCGACGGTGAACACGGGCAGCGATTCCGCCTTCGACGCGAGGAGCGCCTCGGTCACGGTCGCGTCGGTCGTGTCGGCGCCGTCGGTGACCAGGACGAGGCCGGAGACCGGCAGCCCGGCCAGTTCCTGCCGGGCGCTCTCGATGGCGTTGGCCAGACGCGTCTGCGTGCCGTCGAAGGTGAGCTCACCGGGCGCGGCCAGCCGCGCCGTCGACGACGAAAAGCGAAACGTGCGAACCAGGAAGCGATCCGACAGTCCTTTCATGATCGGGCTGTCGGGATTGGCGAACGTCTTGCGGATCAAGTCCGCGCGCGAACCGTTCTCGTCGGCCAGCTGCATGCTGCGCGAGTCGTCGATGAGCACGCCGACGACGTTCTGCTGCGCAACCGCGGCCTTGACGATGAGTACGGGGCGGAAGATGCAGAACAGCAGGATGGCGAGCGCGATCAACCGCAGCGAGGCCAGCGCCGCGCGCTCCTTCCACTGGACGCGCGTACGGAGGATGCGATAGCTGACAAACGCGACCGCCACGGCGGCGATCACGAGGACAGCGGCGACCGGCGCGCCCGCCGGCGGGGCGAAACGAAAATCACCCTGACGGAAGACGGCGGGCCGGTACTCGAAGAGAAACTGGAATAGGGATTCGAGCACGGTCGTGACGCGATTCTATCGCTCTAAGACGACCGGTTGGAGAGTTCGGCTTACTTCAGGCGCGCCATTATTTCGTCACACCTTGGCGCTTAGGTCAGCCGCGAGGCGGAACGAGGCTCAGGCCAGCCGGACTGGGAGCTCCCGTGGGACCGTTCCCAGCCCGCGAACGGCCGAGCCGATCGCCGGGGCGAGCGCGATCATCGATGACTCGCCGGCCCCCGCCGACGGAATGTCGGTGCGATTGAGCAGGATCGTGTCGATTACCGGCACGTCCTGGAACCGCGGCACGCGGTAACGGGCCATCGTACCATTCAGCACGCGCCCATCTGCGAAAAAGATGGCTTCGAACAGCGCCCCGCCGAGTCCTTGGACGACTGAACCTTCGACCTGGTTGGTCAGCCCGTCCGGATTGACGATCGCGCCGCACTCGAACGCGATTACGACCCGTTCGACCTTGAAGCCGGCCGCGGCGCGCGAGACCTCGACGGCGGTCGCGACGTAGCCGGCCTTTTCGGTACCACAGGCGATGCCGAGCGCGTGCCCCGCCGGTGATGTCGGCCAGCCAATTCTCTCGGCGACGGCGTCGAGCACCGCGCGCAGGCGCGGCTCGCTGCGCAAGTGGCGGTGCCGGAACTCAACGGCGTCGACTCCAAGCGCGCGCGCCATCTCGTCCATGTGCATCTCCCGCGCAAAATTGTTCGCGGTGGCGGCGAGCGCGCGATACGAGCCCTGGCGGAGCGGCGTCTTCGTGGCGTGAAACACCGCCGGCTTGGACGGGATGTCGTATGGTGACTGGATGCCGGCGTTGCCCGAGTTCCAGTTGTCGAATGCCCAGGCAACGATGTGCCCCGATCCGTCGACGGCGCTCTTGATGTCGATGACGCCGGCCGGACGGAAGTAGGCCCACGAGAATTCCTCGGCGCGCGTCCACACCAGCTTGACCGGTTGTCCGGCGGCCTTGGCAAGGCGCGCCGCCTCGATCGCGCACTCGCCGGTGTGCTTGCCGCCGTAACCGGATCCCATGTCGGGCACGATCACGCGGACGCGATCCTCCGGCATGCGGAACGCCTCGGCGAGTTCGGTGCGTACGCCGAAGGGCCGCTGCGTCCCGGTCCACACCGTCAGCGCGCCGTCGCTCGACCACTCGGCGACGGCGGCGCGCGGCTCGAGCGGCGTGTGCGCGATATAGGGGATGCGGTAGGACGCCGAAAACATGCGGGCGCCGGCGGGGATCTGGATGGTGTCTGCCGCGGCGGGCTGCGGTCGCTCGGGATTCTGTTTGAAGTAGTCGTAGACGGTCTCGGAGGACGGCTGCCCGCGCTCCACCTTCCAGGTCGGCACGACCAACGCCGCCGCACGCGATGCATCACGCTCGGTCGGTGCGACGACGCCAAGAAAGTCGCCGTCGCGGACGACACGCACGCCGGCGATGGCGCGCGCCTTCGTGTCGTCGACGGCGGCGAGCGTCGCGCCGTAACTCTCGGGGCGGACGATCCGGCCGTAGACGAGCCCCGGGAGCGTGACGTCGGGCGTGTAGTCGTGGCGGCCGGTCACGAAGTCGCGGCCGTCGACCTTGTGCACGGGCGTCCCGCGCACCTGCCACTGCTCCGTCGTCTCGAGGGGTGGACTGGCGGGGACCACGCCCGACAGCGCCTGGTCATGCATCAGCTCGCCATAGGAGAACGAGCGGCCGTCCCGCGCGACAATCCGTCCCTCGCGCGCGGAGAGCGAGGCGCGATCGGCTTGCCAGCGTGCGGCCGCCTGATCGATCAACATCTCGCGCGCCGCGGCGGCGGCGCGCGCCAGCTGCGGCGCCATGCGTGGCGTCGTCTGCGACCCGAACGTGCCGGCGTCCCACGGCGTCTTGCCGGTGTCGGCCATCACCATCGTGATCGACGCCATCGGCACGTGGAGTTCGTCGGCCACGGTCTGCGCGAGCGAGGTGCGGATGTTCTGCCCGATCTCCACCTTGCCCGTGTAGACCTGCACGCGGCCGGCCTCATCGACGTGGATCCACGCGGCGATCTCCGGCGACGGCGTGTTGCGCCCCTGCCCGCGTCCGGTTTCCTGCTGGCCGAGCAGATCCGTCGCAGCAACGAGCACCGCGAGGCCGCCGCCGAACAGCCGCAGGAACGCGCGACGCTCGAGCTCGAAGGTGTAGCGCCGCGGCTCGGACAGTTCGTAACGCTCGGGTTCGTGGATCATCGGCCCACTCCCGCCGTCGGCGCCGTGCTGCGCATCCGCTCCGCCGCCATGCGCACCGCCTTGACGATGCGCAGGTGCGTGCCGCAGCGGCAGACGTTGCGATCCATCAAGCGCACGATGTCCTTCTCCGACGGGTTGGGGTTGGTCTTGAGCAGGCCGACGGCGGCCATCACCATGCCCGAGGTGCAGTAGCCGCACTGGAAGGCTTCAACATCGAGGAACGCCTGCTGCACCGGATGTAGCCGATCGCCGCTCGCGAGCGCTTCGATGGTCGTCACCGCCTTGCCGACGACGCTGTCGATGCGGATCACGCACGAGCGCGCGCCGGCGCCGTCGAGCAGGACGGTGCAGGCACCGCACTGCCCTTCCCCGCAACCGAAGCGGCTGCCGGTGAGGCCGAGGTCGTAGCGAAGAACGGAGAGGAGGCTGTCGCCAGGCTCGGCGTCGACCTCGCGGTCCTCTCCATTGACGTGGAGGACATATCGAGCCATTCGCCAATTCTAGCGCTATCATTCGCCCGACCGGGAGGGACGGATGAGGCAGATCTGGGCAGTAACCACGGCGGCCGTGCTGGCAGCGGCCGGGCTGGCCGCGCAGGACGATGCGCTGACGGCTAAGGCACGCGCCATACACGAGCGCGTCATGACGCTCGACACACACAACGACATCAACCCCTCGAACTTCACCAGTGTGTGCAACTACACGATGGATCTTGGCAACCAGGTCAACCTGCCGAAGATGATCAAGGGCGGCCTCGACGCCTCCTTCTTCATCGTTTACGTCGGGCAGGACACGAGCGCCGACGCCTTCACGGCGGCGGGGTACGACCGCGCCTACCGGTCCGCCATCGAAAAGTTCGACGCCATCCACCGGCTGACCGAGCAGATCGCGCCCGACAAGATCGGCCTGGCGCTGACCTCTGCCGAGGCGCGAAAGGTCTATGCGTCTGGCCGCAAAGTCGCGTTCATCGGCGTCGAGAATGGCTATCCCCTCGGCGAGGATCTCGGCCGCATCAAGGAGTTCTACGGCCGCGGCGCGCGCTATCTATCGCTCGCGCACAACGGCCACAGCCAGTTGTCCGACTCGAACACCGGCGAAGTCGAGGGCTGGAAGTGGCACGGCCTGTCACCGCTTGGCAAGCAGGCGATCGCCGAGATGAACCAGGTCGGCATCATGATCGACGTGTCGCACCCCTCGAAGGAGTCGATGATGCAGACCTTGCAACTGACCAGGGCGCCGATCATCGCATCGCATTCGGCGATGCGCGCGCTGGCCGACGTCAGCCGCAATCTCGACGACGAACAGCTGGCGGCGCTGAAAAAGAACGGCGGTGTGGTGCAGGTCGTCGCCTTCGCGTCGTACGTGAAGACAGACTCGGCCGAGCGCAAAGCGGCGCTCGACGCGCTGCGCAAGGAATTTGGCCTACCGGCGGCCACGCCGCTCGGCGGCGTCGGGGCCGGTGGCCGGGGCGCCAGAGGGGCGCGGGGGGCCGGCGCGCCTGGCAGCGACGTGACGGCCATCGGGCCGCAGAATCCGTGCGCCGGCAGCCGCGGCCGAGCTGGAGCGGACACCAGCGTCGCGGCAACCGGAAGTGGAGGTAGCGTGACGCCCACCCTGGCGGCACCGCCCGCGCAGGGTCGCGGTCGCGGCGGTCGTGGCAACGCGCTCGCCGCCCTGAGCGACGAGCAGCGCGCCGATCTGCAGAAGAAGCTCGACGAGATCAACGCAAAGCTGCCGCCGCCGGCGCGCGCGACGGTCAAGGATTTCGTCGATCACATCGATTACGCCGTGAAGAAGATCGGCATCGATCACGTCGGCATCTCGTCGGACTTCGACGGCGGTGGTGGCGTCGACGGCTGGAACGGGGCCGACGAGACATTCAACGTCACGCTCGAACTGGTCCGGCGTGGCTATACCGAGAAGCAGATCGCCCAGATCTGGAGCGGCAATCTGCTACGCGTGATGGACGAAGTCCAGGCGGTGGCGAAGGAAGGTAGAAGGTAGAAGGTAGAAGACAGAAGACAGAAGACAGAAGACAGAAGGTCCCGGGAACCTGCGCGGTGTGGCTCGCGTAAATAGCCTACAATGCAGTCATATGCCTGACGTCTATCTCGGCGAGCTCGAACAGATCGTCCTGCTCGCTGTGCTCCGCCTCGGCGACGAGGCCTACGCGGTGCCGATCCTCGAGCAGATCGAGAAGCAAGCCGGACGGCGGGTCGCGCGCGGCGCGCTCTATACCGCGCTCGACCGCCTCGAGATCAAGGGCTGCCTGCGCTCGCGCCTCGGTCAGCCGCTTCCCGAGCGCGGCGGACGCGCCCGACGCTACTTTTCCGTGACCCCCGCCGCGCTGCGCGCGCTGAAACAGTCGCGCACGGCACTGCTCCGCCTGTGGAACGGCCTGGAGTCGATCCTGTGAGGCTGGCGGAACGGCTGCTCGGGCTCGCCGTCCGTAACGCCGACGAGCGCGACATGATCCTCGGCGACCTCGAGGAAGAGCGTGCCGCGCGCGGTGTCGCGTGGTTCTACGGCCAGGCGATCGGCATCGCCGCGCACGCTGCGGTGCGTCCGAGCCCAGTGCAACAACCCGCCCGTTCCGGAGACACGTTCATGAGCACGCTGGTCAAAGACATCCGCTACGGCTGGCGGGCACTGCGCAAGCGCCCGCTGGTCACTCTGACCGTGGCCGGCACGCTGGCGCTCGGCCTCGGCGCCAACGCCGCCATCTTCAACCTCGTCGATCGGCTCGTGCTGCGGCCGTTCCCGTTCGCCGATCCGGACAAGGTGGTGATGCTCGCCGAGACAGGCCCGGGACTCGATTTCAAGAAGGAGTCGGTCTCGGCGGCCAACTTCCTCGACTGGCGCGCGCAGGCCGACACCCTGACCGGTCTGTCCGGGCTGGCCTGGTGGGATGCCAACCTGATCGAGAAGAACGACCCCGAGCGCGTGCAGGGCTATTTCGCGTCGGCGGGCTTCTTCGACGCACTCGGCGTGCGGCCGGCGCTCGGCCGCGGCTTCGTCCAAGACGATGAGACCTTCGGCCGCCACCACGTCGTCGTCCTGAGTGACGCGCTGTGGAAGCGGCGCTTCGACGGAGACGCAGCGATCCTCGGCCGCAGCATCACCATCGACGGTACGCCCTACCAGGTGATCGGCGTCGCGCCGCCGCGCTTCCAGTTTCCAGACGGTGCGTCGCTGTGGGCGCCGCTGGCCTTCGACCCAAAAACAGCGCCCAAGCGCGACAACCGCTTTCTCACGGTGGTCGGACACCTGGCGCCCGGCCGCACGCTCGACGACGCGCTGTCGCAGATGAGCGTCATCGCGGTGCGGCTCGCGCAACAGTATCCCGAGGCCAACCGTGATCACGGAGCGCATGTCTACACGCTGTCGCAGGGAATGCTCGACGAAGGTACCGGCTCGCTCCTGTCGATGTGGCAGGCGTCGGCGTTGGTCGTCCTGCTCATTGCCTGCGCCAACATCGCCAACCTGATGCTAGCGCGCGCCGCCGAGCGCCAGCGCGACGTCGCGGTGCGGCTGGCGCTGGGGGCCAGCCGCGGCCGCATCATTCGCGAGCTGCTCACTGAGAGCGTCCTGCTCGCCTGCCTGGCCGTCGGCCCGGCGCTCGGCTTCGCCTGGGCGGGCCTCTACCTGATGCGCGTCGCGATGCCGGCCAACATCATCCGCTTCGTTCCCGGCTGGGAATCGATCGGCCCCGACTTCCGGCTGCTGGCGTTCACGCTGGTGCTCGCGCTGGTCACGGCGGTCATCTTCGGCATGCTGCCGGCGCTGCAGGCGGCGCGTTCGCGAGTCGCGGACGCGCTGAAGGAGGGCGGGCGCACCGCGACCGGCCGTCAGTGGCTGCGGCGCGCCATCGTCGTCGCCGAGATCGCGATCGCGCTGCCGCTGCTGGTGACGGCCGGGCTCGGCGTCATCGGCACCAATCGCTTTCTCAACGGTCCACAAGGTTACGATCCCGACGGTCTGCTGACCATGAAGCTCGTGCTGCCGGAGCGGACGTACGCCGACGACACGGCGCGCCGGCAGTTCGTCGAACGCGCAACGCGTGAGGTCTCGGCGGTCGCCGGCGTCACGCAGGCGGCGGTCGCCAACAATCCCCCCGCGACCGGGTCCAACTCGACGCGCACCATCGAGATCGACGGTCACCCGGCGCCGGATCCGAAGAACCTGCCGTCGGTCGACAACCGCGTCGTCACGCCGAGCTTCCTCGACGTCATGCGCATCCCGTTGCTGCGCGGCCGCGGCTTCACCGAGGCCGATCGCGAAGACGGGGCGCCGGTGGCGATCGTCAGCGAGTCGATGGCGCGCCAGTACTGGCCGGGCGAGGAACCGATCGGGCGGCGGCTGCGGGTCCGCGGCGGCAGCTGGCTCACCGTGGTCGGGGTGTGCGGCGACCTGATCCAGGACTGGTTCATGCGGCGCAACGTACCGACGCTGTACCGACCGATTGCGCAGGCGCCCTCGGACTACTTCAGCGTGATCGTGCGGACGTCCGCGGATCCGACCGCGGTCGCAGGCGGGGTTCGTGCCGCGCTACTGCACGTCGATCCCGTGCAGCCGGTGTTCGACATGATGACGATGCGGCGGCAGCTGCACGAACGAACCATCGGGTTGCAGTACCTGGCGTCGATCATGGCCATCTTCGCCACGCTCGGGTTGATCCTGGCGGCAGTCGGCCTCTACGCCGTGATCGCGTATTTTGTGTCGCAGCGGCGGCACGAAATCGGCCTGCGCATGGCGCTCGGCGCGACTGGCGCTGACGTCGTACGGCTGACGATCCGGCAGGCAGTGAAGCTCACCTTGATCGGCACGGTCATCGGCCTCGGACTGTCGTTCGCGATGGCGCGGCTGATGGAAGCGGCGCTGCTCGGCATCGCGAGCCGCGACGCGGGTGTGTTCGTGCTGTTCGCGGCGGTCCTGATGACGACCGCACTCCTGGCCGGCTACATCCCGGCGCGGCGGGCGGCGTCGATCGATCCGATGACGGCACTCCGCGCGGAATAGCAAGGGGGAAGGCGGGAACGTCTCAGGCGGAGCCGTCCGACGTCAGGCCGCGGATGAGCGTGAGCAACATGTCGATCGCAACGGCATTGTGACCGCCGAGCGGCACGACAATGTCCGCGTAGCGCTTGCTGGGCTCGACAAACTCCAGATGCATCGGCTTGACCGTCGAGAGGTATTGGTCGATCACCGACTGCATCGTTCGGCCGCGCTCCGCGGTGTCTCGCTGCAGCCGCCTGATGAAACGGGTGTCGTCGTCGGCATCGACGAACACCTTGATGTCCATCAGCGCCCGCAACGCCGCATCGGTATAGATCAGGATGCCTTCGACGATCAGCGCCCGGCTGGGTGCGATGGCTTCGGTGGACGGCACGCGGGCATGCCGAGCGAAATCGTAGACGGGCGCCTCGATCGTGCGCCCGGCCCGCAGTTGGTGGACGTGGCGCACGAGCAGGTCGGTCTCGAGCGAGTCGGGATGGTCGTAATTGAGCGCGGCCCGCTCCTCCAGCCGCAGATCGTTGCGATCGCGATAGTAACGGTCGTGTTCGAGGACGGTGACGCCGGACCCTTCAACCGCCCCGACGATGCGCCGGACGACGGTGGTCTTGCCGGATCCGGAGCCACCGGCGACACCAATCACGAGCGGAGCCATCTGTAGAGTCTATCCGCCGGAGGCGGGCCACACAGAGCCTCTCTGGCTACAGCCCTATTTCGTGGGGTGCACGTCGCTCAGGATCACCGGCTCGTTGGTGAAGTTTTCCAGTTCGACGTTGCCGGTCTCGGTCGCCGTCACCTTGGTGTAGAGCGACGCCCATCCCTGACCGTGATCCGTCTTGTCGAGTTGGAGCTCGATGATTGTGAACGGGTAGTCCATGGTGCGCGGATGGTTTGCCGCTTCCCACGATCCGATGTAGCGATCCGTCGCCACCACGATGCGGCGCCCGCCTTCCGGCTGGGGCAGCTGCCGCGCGAAGTGCACGTCGTAGCGCAGCGAGCCCGGGGTGTTGATGTAGCCGACCACCGGCATTTTCTGCAGCGCGTCGAGCAGCGCGTCCTGCCCCTTACTGCGCAGGATCTCGATCAGCCGGTCGCGATCGGCGTCGGTCGACCAGCGGGTGACGGTGACGTCGACCTGAGCGGTCTGCGCCCGCGTGGTCATATTGCTCATGTTGACGGCGAATGCGGTGAACTTCTCTGGATGCGCCATGTTGGACTGCGCCGCCATGGGTACTGTGGCAATGGCCGTGAGAGCGATGGCCGCGAGACTTCTCATCATGTGACCCAACCTCCGAATCAATCAACGTCAGTGCAAATCGCTCGCCAGCGACGCACCGCGCAATCGCGCGGCTGATGAGCGATAATCCAGCCACCGATGACATCTCAGCGCCGCAGCCTGGCCGCAGCGGTGTGCGTTTTCCTGGCTGTGCTGCACACGTGGCCGCTGGTCCTGCACCCCGGCCGCTACTCTCGCAACGACAACGCCGACACACAGCTCAACGAGTGGATCCTGGCGTGGGTCGAGCATGAGCTACCGCGCGCGCCTGGGCAGCTGTTCGAGGCGAACATTTTTTATCCGGCGCACGACGCCCTGGCGTTCTCCGAACCGTTGATCGTACCTGCGCTCCTTGGTGGTCCCCTGGCGTGGGCCGGCGGTTCGCCGGTGCTGGTCTACAACCTCGTGCTCATCGCCGGGTTCGCGCTGACGGCGTTCGCCACGTTCGTTCTCGTCGAGCGCTGGACTGGAAGCTGGACAGCCGGGCTTGTGGCCGGTTCAGCGTTCGCGTTCAACACCCATACGCTGACGCGACTCGCGCATGTACAGGGGATCCACATCTACTCGCTGCCGCTGGCGCTGCTGGCGGCCGACATCCTGCTGCGTGAGGGCTCCTGGACGGCTGCCGCCGGTCTTGTCGTCTCGCTCGCCCTCGCCGCCTATACCTCCGGATACTTGATCGTGTTCGCCGCGGTCATGCTCGCCGTCTTCGGCATCGCGGCGATGCCGGCGTGGCTGCCGCAGTGGCAGCGCATCGTGCCGCGCCTCGCGGCAACGGCGCTGGCGACCGCCGTGGTCCTGGCGCCGGTCTATCTGCCGTATCGCCGCGCCGCGATCGAGCAGCACATGCTGCGGAGCCTGGACATCGTCAAGGACTACTCGGCGACGCCGCGCGGTTACCTGGCAGCGGCGGGTCGCCTGCACATCTCGACCTGGAGCGGACGTTTCTTCAAGGATCCGGTCGACAGCTTCTTTCCGGGTTTTACGCTGATCGGGCTCGCCCTGGTTGCGATCACCGCAGCGGCGCGCGAGCGCGGGCCGGCGCGGTGGCGTACGACGGCACTCGTCGCCATCGCCGCGACCGGGGTCGTGCTGTCGCTCGGCACGGCCACGCCGCTCTACGGCTGGCTCTACCACGCCTTTCCGCCGATGCAGGGTCTGCGCGCGGCGGCGCGTTTCGGCAACCTGTTCCTGCTCGGGATGGCGGTCCTCGCGGGCTTCGGGGCCGCGCGCGTGCGGCGTCCAGCCGTCGCCGCCGTGCTGCTGGTGCTGGTGAACGTCGAGGCGCTGCGCGCCCCGTTCACGTATCAACCTTTCAATGGCATTCCTTCCGTTTACTCGCTGCTGCGCGACGAGCCTGGCCGCGTCGTCGTCGCTGAGCAACCGTTCTATCCACGCGGGGCCGTCTTTCTCAACGGCCCCTACGTTCTCAACTCCACGGCGCACTGGAAGCCATTGATGAACGGCTACAGCGGCTACACGCCGGAGACCTATCAGAATTACGCGCAGGCGTTCTGGTACTTCCCGCAAGCATGGGCCATTCAGGCGATGAAGGACGCCGGCGTCACGCACGTCGTCGTGCACCCGGCCGCGTTCCGCCGCGATCACCAGGAGGTCGTGCCGATCCTCGACGCCCGCAGTGATTTCGAGCTGCTCGGGATCGGCGCCGACGACATCCGCCTCTATCGCCTCAAGCGGTGAGCCTGCGCTACAGTGGCGTGATGCTCAGCGTCCGCATTCACCGTCTTCATCCCTCCGTGCCGCTGCCCAAGTACGAGACGGCCGGTGCGGCCGGCTTCGATCTGTCGGCGAGCGAAGAGGTCGTCGTCCAGCCCGGGCGCGTCGCGCTGATTCCCACGGGGCTGGTAATCGAGGTCCCTGCAGGTCACTTCCTCGGTGTGTTCGCGCGTAGCAGCACCCCGCTGCGCCGCGGCTTGATGGTCGGGAACGGAGTCGGCGTGATCGACGAGGACTATTGCGGGCCGAACGACGAAATCAAGGTCCAGGTGCTCAACTTCACCAGCGAAGCGGTGACCGTGGCGAAGGGTGATCGGATTGCGCAGGGCCTGTTCATCCCGGTCGCGCGCGCGGCCTGGCAGGAGACCGCCGGCGCGCCGCGCGGCGATTCACGCGGCGGCTTCGGCTCCACTGACACGGGCAGTCCGCAGACGGCAGCCGAGCGACGTCCGTAGACGCAGCAGATCTCCAGGATGCGTATCTATCTCGCTTGTACGGTTCGCGGCGATCGCTCGGCGGTCGCCGCGCTGCGCTCCTTGGTTGCCCGGCTGCAACAGGATGGGCACACGATCCTGACGACGCACCTGTTGGAAGATGGCGTCGAGGCGGCGGAAGCGGCGCTCAGCGAGCGC
Organism: uncultured Acidobacteriota bacterium; assembly: GCA_963836665.1. Classification (GTDB taxonomy): domain Bacteria; phylum Acidobacteriota; class Vicinamibacteria; order Vicinamibacterales; family 2-12-FULL-66-21; genus JAICSD01. Next base: position 1,966,080 of record CAWIKL010000001.1, read on the forward strand.
GACGTCTACGAGCGTGACGTCGCGTGGCTGGAGTCGTGCGATCTGCTCATCGCCGACGCGTCGGGCTCGAGTTTCGGTGTCGGCTTCGAGGTGGGCTACGTGCTCGGGCGATCCGATGGCACGGGACAGCGCGTCTTCCTGCTCTACCGCCGCGATCGCCTCAATCACATCTCGCGACTGATCGCCGGCAACAGCCATCCGCGCTGCACGGTCTTGACGTATGACAACCCGACCGATCTGGTCGAGCAGATGTCGCGACGTTTGCGGGACGCCCTGAGCTGAAGGGTTCAGGGGCGCCGCCTCCGCCGCGGGTTGCGATGATCGGCGCCGCGGAGATGCTACGGATCTACTTGGCGGCCGCGGTTCCGTGGCCGTGCATCGGCGCGGCGACCCTGGCCGACTTGCGGCGCTTGAACCAGTCCTGCATCAGCTCCATGTAGATGTAAAAGACCGGCGTGACATAGAGGGTCAGTGTCTGCGACACGAGCAGGCCGCCGACGACGGCGAGGCCGAGCGGGCGACGGGCTTCGGCGCCGGCGCCCCAACCCATGGCGATCGGCAGGGTGCCCATCAGCGCCGCCATGGTCGTCATCATGATCGGACGGAAGCGGACGAGACAGGCTTCGTAAATCGCGTCGGCGGCAGTGACCTCACGCTCGCGCCGCGCCTCGACCGCGAAGTCGACCATCATGATGCCGTTCTTCTTGACGAGGCCGACCAGCATGATGATGCCGACGAAGGCGTAGATGTCGAGATCCGCCTTGAAGATGAGGAGCGTCAACAGCGCGCCGAAGCCGGCTGACGGCAGGCCCGAGAGAATCGTCAGCGGGTGAATGAAGCTCTCGTAGAGGATGCCGAGCACGACGTAGATGACGAAGATGGCGAGCGCGAGAATCCAGCCGAGGCCGCGCATGGAGTCCTGGAACGCCTGCGCAGTGCCCTGCGGCGTCGCCTGAACCGACGCCGGCAGCGTCTGCCGCGACATCTCCTGGACGGCGGCGAGCGCGTCACCCAAGGCGACGCCCGGCCGCGTGTTGAAGGTGATCGTCACCGACGGCAGCTGACCGATGTGGTTGATCTGCTGCGGCCCGACGGTCTGGCGCGTGGTCACGACCGCAGACAGCGGGACCAGTTTCTGCGTCGTCGCGCTCTGGACGTAGAGCATCGACAGCGCGGCTGGGTTCTGCTGGTACTGCGGAGCGACCTGCATGATGACCTGGTATTCATCATCAGGGGCGTAGATCTGCGAGATCTGCAGGGCGCTGTAGGACGACGACAGCGCCGACTGCACCTGGTCGACGGTGAGGCCGAGCGCGGCGATCTGCTCGCGATCGAGATCGACGTTGAGCTGCGGAGTCTTCAGCTGCAGGTCGGAGGTGACGTCCTGGAGCTGCGGCATGTCGCGCAGGCGCTGCTCGAAGTCGGGCGCGACCCGATACAACTCGTCGGTGTCGGGATCCTGCAGGGCGATCTGATAGCCGCCGGCGCCGCGGCCGGGGCCGCCGCCGATGCGGATGGCCGGCGGGTTCTGCAAGGTCACGCGGACGCCCGGCACGCGATTGAGCTTCGGCCGCAGCTCCTCGATGACCTGGTCCGCGGTCAGCGACCGCTGGTCGCGCGGCTTCAGGTCCATGTTCAGGCGGCCGCCACCGGCGTCGGCAGTGAAGGCCATGACGTTGGGATCCTGCTGCAGGATGCGCATCAGATCCTGCATGTGCTGCACCTGCACGTCGTAGCCGATGCCCTGCGCCATCTCGACCGCGCCGCTGATCTGGCCGGTGTCGACGTTGGGAATGAAGCCTTTCGGGATGACCATGAACAGGTAGACCGTGCCGGCGAGCAGCGCCGCCGACACCAGCATGGTCACTCCCTTGAACCGGATCGTCTGCCGCAGCGTCCACGCGTAGCCGCGCAGCCACGCGTCGAACGTCCGCTCGACGGCGTTGTAGGCCCAGCCGTGGTCCATCGAGTGCAGCGGCTTGAGGAAGCGGCTGCACAGCATCGGCGTCAGCGACAGCGAGACCACGCCCGAGACGAGAATCGAGGCGGCGATGGTCACCGCGAACTCGTGCATCAGGCGGCCGACGATGCCGCCCATGAACAGGATCGGGATGAACACCGCGGCCAGCGAAATCGTCATCGAGACGATGGTGAAGGAAATCTCCTTGGAGCCCTCGAATGCCGCCTGCATCCGCGGCTTGCCCATCTCCATGTGCCGGACGATGTTCTCCAGCATGACGATGGCGTCGTCGACGACGAAGCCAACCGAGAGCGTCAACGCCATCAGCGACAAGTTGTCGAGGCTGTAGTTGAGCGCCCACATCACGGCGAAGGTGCCGACGATCGAGAACGGCAGGGCCAGGCTGGGAATGACCGTCGCCGAGAAATTGCGCAGGAAGAGGAAGATGACGAGGACGACGAGGACGACCGTCAGCTCGAGCGTGAACTTGACGTCATCGACCGACTCGCGGATCGGAATCGAGCGGTCGCTGCGGACGCCGAGCTGCACTGACGGCGGCAGCATCGCCTGGAGCTCGGGCAGCAGCGCCTTGACGCGATCGACCACTTCGACCGTGTTGGTGCCGGGCTGGCGCTGCACGCCGAGATAGACCGTCAGGTTGCCGTTGTACCAGCTGCCGTTGCGCGGGTTCTCGACGCCGTCGTAGACGTTGGCGACTTCTTCGAGACGCACCGGGTTGCCGTTGCTGTAGGCGATGACGATCGGCCGGTACTGCTCGGCCGAGACGAGCTGACCGCTCGACTGCACGACGAAGTTGCGGCTCGGCCCGTAGAGCGTGCCGGTCGGGCGATTGACGTTCGCGCCGCTGATCGCGTTGGCCACCTGATCGATGCCGATGTGCCGCGCCGCGAGCTGCGTCGGATCGATGTCGATGCGCACGGCGTACTTCTGCGCGCCGAACACGGTCACCTGCGCGACGCCGGTTACCATCGACAGCCGTTGCGCCAGCGTGAGCTCGGCATAGCGATCGACCTGTGACAGCGGCAACGTCGCCGAGCTGAGCGTCAGGAACAGGACCGGCGTGTCGGCCGGGTTCTGTTTGCTATAGGACGGCGGCGACGGCATGCCCGGCGGCAGGCTCCGTGCGCTGCGCGCGATCATCGTCTGCACGTCTTGCGCGGCGGCGTCGATGTTGCGGTCGAGATCGAAGGTCAGGGTGATGCTGGTACTGCCCTGGCGGCTGCTCGAGCTGATCGAGGTGATGCCGGCGATCGTCGAGAACTGCTTTTCGAGGGGCGTGGCCACGGCCGACGCCATCGTGTCGGGATTGGCGCCCGGCAGGCCCGCCATGACCTGAATCGTCGGATAGTCGATCGTCGGCAGATCGGCGACAGGCAGCAGCTGGTAGCCCAGCACGCCGAAGATGAGGATGCTCAGGACGAGCAGCGTCGTCGCGACGGGCCGTTTGATGAAGACTTCAGCTACGTTCATGATCCGCTTCCGTTTCCAGCGCCGCGGCGGCCGCCGCCACCGTTACGACTCCCAGCGCCGCCGTTCCGGTTCCCGGCGCCGTCCTGGCCCTGGCTGCCGGCCGCGCCGCCAGTCGTGACCTTGGCGCCCGGCGTCAACCGCAGCTGCCCTTCGGTGACCACTTCCTCGCCGGGCGTCAATCCCTGCGCGATCACCATCTGCTCCCCCTGCTGGCGGACGATGACGACGTTGCGGACTTCGACGGACTTGTCCGACTTGACGACGTAGACGTACTGGCCCGCCTGTGACGGCTGCACCGCCGCGGCCGGCACCACGATGGCGTTGGTCTCGGTCGTGAGATCGAGCGTGACGGTGAGAAACTGACCCGGCCACAGCCCGTGATCCCCGTTGTCGAAGGTCGCCTTCAGCTTGATCGTACCGGTCGTGTTGTCGACGGCATTGTCGATGAAGGTGACGTGACCGGCTTCCGATGCACCGGCGGTGATCCCTGCGGCGTCGTCGGCGTCGGCCGTGGCTTCCGCCGCGCTCCGACCGCCGCGGCGCCCGGAAGGCTCGTCGCCGGCAGGCGGTGCCGGCGGCTGTTGTTGGGGCTGCGCCTGCAAGCTGCCGAGCACCGGTGGAGTCGGTGGCTGGGCACCTGGCGGCAGCGCCGCCTGGCCGCGGGCGTGCACGGTTAGTGCCTTCAGCGCCTGGTAGCGGCGGATGTCGGTGAGATAGCGACCTGGCACCGCGAAGGTCACGTAGATCGGCGACAACTGGTTGATCACCACCATTGGGTTGGTGTCGTTGGCGCGAATCAGGTCACCCTGGTGCACGCCGAGCGAGCCGGTCCGTCCGCCGATCGGCGCGATGACGTGCGTGTACTGCAGGTTCAACTGCGCGGTCTCAACCGCAGCCTGGTCGGCTTCAATCGTCGCCTGGGCCGATTCCGTCTGAGCGACCTGCGTCTCGTACTGGTCGCGCGAGATGAGCTGCCGCTTGTAGAGGTCCTCGTAGTTCGCGCGCTGCCGCGCGGCGTTGTTCGCCGTGGCCCTGTCGCGGGTCAGGACCGCCTGGGCCTGCGCGAGGGCCGCCTGAAAGGGGCGCGGATCGAGCGTGAACAGCTCCTGCCCCTTCTTGACTTCCTGCCCTTCGGTGAAATTGACGGCACTCAGCTGGCCGGTGACCTGCGCTCGAATCTGCACGGTCTGTAGCGCTTCGGCGGTCCCGACCGCGGGGATGGTCACCGGAATCGCTTTCTTGGTCACCAACGTGGTGGTCACGGGCACCGGCCCGCCAGCCCCGCCCCGGCCGCGCGGGCCGCCGCCTCCGCCCGTCCCGCGGCCCGTCCCGGCGGCATTACCGGACGTCTGTTCCTGGGCCGCGGCCGGACTGGCACCGTCCGCGCCTGACTTGGAACAGGACACGACCGACAATGCGATAACCAAAAAGCAAGCAGATACGTATAGATGACGTGACATTCGAGAAGGCAGAAGGATGGTTGTCAGATCTGAACGACTGTACAACCAAAAACGTTTACTCGCTATGACCAAGACTCTGCAGGACTTGCGGTTCGGGGCGCGAACGCTGTGCAAGAGCCCCGGTTTCACGGTAGTCGCCGCCGCGGTGCTGGCTCTCGGCATCGGCGCCAATACGGCCATGTTCACGGTCGTCAACGCCCTGCTGATCCGGCCGCTCGCGGGGCGGGCTGACGATCTGGTCGGCCTCTATAGTCACGATCGGACCAAGCCCGAGTCCTTCCGCGGATTCGCCTACGCCAACTATGCCGACATCCGGGACGGCAACGACGTGTTCGAGCAGGTCATGGCCCATACCTTTTCGATGGTCGGCGTGCCGGCGGGCGAGGGCATGCGGCAGACGTTCGTCGAGGTGGTCTCGGCCAACTACTTCGACACGCTGGGCGCGCCGCTGGGCGCCGGGCGCGGCTTCACGCGCGACGAGGAGCGCCCGGGCGCACGCATCCCCGTCGTCATCGTCCGCAACGACCACGCCGCGCTCCTCGGCAAGACGCTGAGGATCAACACGATCGACTTTACCGTCGTCGGCGTCGCGCCGCGGGGCTTCACCGGCACCATGGCGCTCATCACACCGGAGATGTGGTTGCCGATGGGGATGTTCGACGTGGTCGTGAACGACATCTTCAAGACTGGGGGCGGTGGCCTGGCGGATCGCACATTGACGTCCCTCGTCGTCGCCGGCCGGTTGAAAGAGGGAGTCACGCTGGAGACGGCCAACGCGCGACTCGACGTGCTGTCGCGCCGGCTCGAGCGTGCCTACCCGGCCGAGAACAAAGAACAACAACTGACGGTCAGTCCGCTGCCGCGGCTGGGCACGAGTACGTCTCCTTCGTCGGACCGTCAGCCGGCGATCGCGGCGACGTTCCTCATGGCGCTATCGGCCGTCGTCTTGCTGATCGCCTGCCTAAACATCGCCAACATGCTGCTCGCGCGCGGAACGGTACGGCGGCGCGAGATCGCCATCCGCCTCGCCGTCGGCGGCAGCCGCACTCGGATCGTCCGTCAATTGCTGACCGAGGGGCTACTACTGGCGGCCGCCGGCGCCGCCGGCGGCCTGCTGGTCGGAAGCTGGTCCACCGCCGCGCTGGCGGCGTCGCTCGCCGCCGTGATGCCGCTCGGCATCGAATTTCATCCCGCGCCGGACCTGACCGTACTCGCCGCGACGACGGTGTTCGCGGTCGCCGCGACGGTGGGGGCGGGTCTGTGGCCTGCGCTCAAGATCTCGAAGAGGAATCTCGTCGACGATCTCAAAGGGCTCGCGGCCGACGCCTCGCCGTCGCTCGGCAGACGGTTCACGGCGCGCAACGTGCTCGTCGTCGGACAGATTGCGCTGTCGTTGATGTTGCTGGCCTCGGGCGGGCTATTCGCACGCGGCGCGCTGAAGGCAGCGGCCGCGAATCCCGGTTTCAGCTACGACGGACAACTGCTCGTCGGCATCGATCCGAGCATGGTGCAGTACCGACGAAGCGCGAGGCCGCGAGAGCCGGCGCGCGGCACTGGCGCGGATCCGACGCATACCCGGCGTCGCGGCGGCGAGTTTCGCGTCGTCGGTGCCGCTCGGGGAATTCCACGAAGGGCACCAGGTCGAGCGGGCCGGCGGGCCTTCGCGCCCCGAGCAGGCGGCACGCGTGTCGGCCGTTTTCCGGATTGTCGGCGCCGACTACTTCCGGACGCTGGCGCTGCCGATGGTGCGCGGTCGCGAGTTCACGCCCGTCGAGGAAGATTCATCGACCGCGCCGACCGTAGCGATCGTCGACGAGCAGTTCGCGCGCCGGCTGTTCGGCGCCGACGATCCGATCGGCCAGTTGGTGCGTTTCCAGGACACGCCGGGGGCGTCGAACAACCTGGATCGCCAGCCGATCGAGATCGTCGGCGTCGCGGCACCGATCCGTGACGACCTATTCGATCGCGAGGCCGGCCCGGCGATCTACGTGCCGTCAGGTCGCAACTATCGCGCGGACACGAATATCCACGTGCGTGTCGCGCAGGCGGGGGCGGACGCACAGGTGCTCGGCTCCGTGCGGCAGGCGCTGCGCGATCTCGATCCGCGCCTGCCGGTCGTCTCGGCGACGACGATGCACGCGTTCCACGAGCGGAGCCTGGAATTGTGGGCCGTGCGATCGGGCGGACGCCTCTTCCTCGCCTTCGGCGTGCTGGCGCTGTCGCTCGCCGTGGTCGGGCTGTACGGTGTCACGTCGTATGTCGTGTCGCAGCGCACGCGGGAGATCGGTATCCGCATGGCGCTTGGCGCCAAGCCGGGCGACGTGCTGTCGATGGTGCTGAAGGACGGGGCGCTGCTGGCTGGCGTCGGGGTCGTGCTGGGCCTGCCACTGGCGGCTCTCCTCGGCGTCGCGCTGAGCAGCCTGTTGTACGACGTTAAGCCGCTGGATCCCGCTGTCTTCGTTTCGGCGCCGCTCCTGCTGACGGGAGCGTCGCTGGCCGCCGCGCTGCTGCCCGCGATCCGCGCCATGCGCGTCACGCCGTTGACGGCGCTGCGCACCGAGTAGGCCGGGACGGCTTCCGTCGTGGTCGCGACCGACGCGCCGGTCGATGCGCGCACGCTGCAGCGCATCGCGGCGCGTGCCGTGTTCGCGCTGGCGCGCACCGGCTCGACCTACTCGAACGACAGCGGTGACTCTGCCATCGCTTTTTCGACCCACGCCTTGCAACGGGCTACCGGCGCCGCGGCGTCCGCCCCGGTTCGCCATACAATGACCTCCGCCCGGGAGGAGGAGGACCACCGATGGCCATTTCACCGCGCACCAGATCCGTCGTGACGTTCGCCGCTGCGCTGCTCGCGCTGCAATGGACGGTGACCGCACAGTCACCCGTCACCGCCAAGAAGCCGCTCACCTACGACGTCGTCGACTCATGGAAATCGATCCAAGGCACGCGCCTCTCCGACGACGGCCAGTGGCTGACGTACTCGACAACTGCGCCGGGAGACGACGGCGATGTCTTCGTGCGTAATCTGCGAACGGGGCAGGAATTCAAGCAGGCGCGCGGCACCAACCCGTCGTTCACACTCGACGCGCGGTTCGTCGTCTTCACCATCGCGCAGCCCAAGGCAGAGGAAGAGCGCGACGCACAGGCGACCGCGGCGGGCGGCGGCGAGACGGCGGGGGCCGAGGCGTCCCCGGGGCGTGGACGCGGAAACAACGCGCGCCGCGAGCCACGCACCGGCTTTGGAATCATGTCGCTGGACGGTGCCACCATGGGACAGGTGAAGACCTTCGACAAGGTCGGCAGCTTCGCCATGCCCGACAAGTCGTCGACGTGGGTCGCCTACTACCGAGGCGTCGGCGGATCGGCGACGGGCGGCGAACGCGGGGGACGCGGCGGCTCGCCGGCGGCAGTCGGCGGTCGCGGCGGCGCGAACGCCGCAGCAGGGCCCTCGCGCGAGAAGCGCAAGGATCCCGGTTCGGATCTGATCATCCGAAACCTCGTCAGCGGTGAAGAAGTCACCGTTCCCGAGGTGACCGAGTACGCCTGGGACAAGAGGGGCGACTGGATCGCGTATGCCGTGTCGTCGACCGATGCGGCAAAAGACGGCGCCTATGCGAGGCACGTCGCCGACGGCGCGATCAAGACGCTGCACGCCGGACGTGGCCACTACAAGGGGCTCGCCTTCGACGACGGCGGCACCCAGGCCGCTTTCCTGAGCGACGACGCGGACTACGGGCAGAAGGTGGCGCCGTACCGGCTTTATTACTGGAAGACGACCGACGCGGTGGCCACTGAGCTGGCGTCGGGTACGACACCGGGCCTCGCCAAGGGCATGGTGGTCAGTGAATTTTCATCGCCGCGCTTCTCCAAAGACGGAACGAAGCTGTTCTTCGGGACTGGCCCACCGCCCGCAGCGGCACCGGATCCTGATGCGAAGACACCGGCGCCCGTGAGAGTCGACCTCTGGAACTATCACGATCCCCTCATCCAGCCGATGCAGAAGGTTCGCGATCAGCAGGAACGCGAACGCAGCTACCGCGCCGTCGTGCACCTGGCGGATCGCCACGTGACTCAGCTCGCGACGGAGGACCTGCCGACGGTGACGCCGGGAGAGGACCCGACGCAAGCGCTCGGTCTTTCCGACGTGTCCTACCGGCAGGAAATCTCCTGGGACCAGGATTACAACGATGTCTTCCTGCTCGATCTGAAGACTGGCCAGCCAAAGAAGGTGCTCGAGCACTGGGCCGGCAACGTGACGGCGATGTCGCCCGGCGGCAAGTACGTCCTCTACTTCGACGAGCGCGACGGTCACTGGTACACGTATCGCGCCTCCGACGGCGCGCGCACGAACCTCACTGTGAAGATCGCCAGCAAGTTCCAGCAGGACAACACCACGCCCGATCAGCCTGGGGCCTTCGGATCCGCCGGCTGGACTGTCGACGACGCGTCGGTTCTGCTCTACGACAAGTACGACATCTGGGAAGTGAAGCCGGACGGTTCCGGCGCCCACATGGTCACCAACGGCGAGGGGCGCCGGCAGGAATTGATCTTCCGCTACCGCTCGCTCGATCCCGAAGAACGCATCATCCCGTCAACGAAGCCCCTGCTCCTGGCGACAACCAACGACAAGACACGGGCCAGCGGCGTCTACCGCATCGCCAGCCTGGCGACCACCGCAGCGCCCGAGAAGGTCGTAATGCTCGACAAGGCGTTCGGCCCGCTGACGAAGGCGAAGGCGGCCGAGACCGTCGTCTTCACGCTGTCGCGTTTCGAGGAGTTCCCCGACCTGTGGGTCAGCGACACGACGTTCAAGAGTCTCAAGAGAGTGTCGAACGCCAATCCGCAGGCGTCGGAATACCTGATGGGCCGCTCCGAGCTCATCGAATACGTCAACGCCGATGGCAAGAAGCTCAAGGCGATTCTGACCAGGCCGGAGAACTTCGATCCGAACAAGAAGTATCCGCTGATGGTTTACATCTACGAGGAACTGACGACGGGGCTGCACACCTACAACGCCCCAAACGTCGGGACGAGCATCAACATCCCGCGCTACGTCAGCAACGGTTACGTCGTCCTCCGCCCCGACATCGTCTACGAGACCGGCTACCCTGGGCAAAGCGCCGAGAAATGCGTGATCCCGGCGGTGCAGACGGTGCTGGCCCTGGGCTTCATCGATCCGAAGCGGATCGGCATCCAGGGGCATTCGTGGGGCGGCTACCAGATCACCTACTTGGTGACGCGCACGAACATGTTCGCGGCGGTGGAGGCAGGGGCCTCGGTGTCGAACATGATCAGCGCCTACGGCGGCATTCGCTGGGGTACCGGGATGTCGCGCGCCTTCCAGTACCGAGAAGACGCAGTCGCGCATCGGCGCGCCACCGTGGGACGCGCCGCTGCAGTTCATCGAGAACTCGCCGATTTTTTGGGTCAAGAAGGTGCAGACGCCGTACCTGACGATCCACAACGACGAAGACGACGCCGTACCGTGGTACCAGGGCATCGAATGGTTCACCGCGATGCGCCGCCTCGGCAAGGAGGCGTACATGTTCTCGTTCAACGGCGAGAAGCACGGTCTCCGCGATCGGGGCAACATGAAGTATTGGACCGTGCACATGGACGAATTCTTCGACCACTACCTGCTCGGTAGGCCACGGCCGGAGTGGATGGACAAGGGGGTCTCCTACCAGGACCGCGGTACGCGCGACGTCACGCCGCTCTTCAAGAAAAGGACGGGTGCCGCATCGACGTCGCAGCCGCAGGAGAAAGGCTTGCCGTGAGCCGGCCTCCGGGCGTGTTGGCGGCGTTGGCGCTGGTCGCGCTCGGGCCCGCCGCGGCATCGGCGCAGGGCAACAAGAGCGCCTCGCCCATTCGCCTCGAATTCCGCGCGCTTGGTGACGACGGTGGCGTCGTCACGGACCTGAAAGCGGCCGACCTGTCGCTGAGGGTGAACGGCAAACCACGCACGATCCAGTCGCTCAGCGTGTTCCAGACCGACGCTGCCGCGATCGCTTCGTCCGCACCGCTGCCGCCGCCCTACGTGTCCAATGCGGCGGGTCAGGGCGGGCGCATCTTCCATGTGCTGATCGACGATGATTCGATCTCTCCCGGCCGAGAATCGCAAATCAAGGAGACGATCCGCCTGCTGACCGCCGAGCTGGCGCCTACCGACCGCCTCGGTATCCTCACGCCGCAAGGCACCGTCAACATCACGCCGACCAACGACTTCACGAGGGTGAAGCTGGCGATGAACGGATTGACCGGGCGCGCACCGTCGAACGAAACCGATCAGGACGCGCACTGCCGCACCAAGCGCGTCATTGCCGCGGTCGGCACGATGCTGTCGTTGACTGGTTCCACGCCGACGACGATCGTCGTCTTCTCGAGCGGGCTGAGCACGCCGGGCGTGAAGAAGGTGACACCCGGAGCGCGCGGCGACGCGGGCACCAACGAGCTGTGCCCGGTCGAACCGCAGGATCTGATCAACATCGGCAACATCGCCGCCGCCGCCAACGTCGACCTCTATCTATTCCAGGTCGTCGACGGACTGGCGGGCAGCGCCTCCACGCTCGACGCCGGATTCGAGAGCCTCGCGGGCGCCACCGCAGCGCAGTACCTGAAGCTGCCGACAAGTCCGCAGACGGTCGTCACCAAGCTGCTGCGCGAGACGTCGGCGTATTACCTGGCGATCTTCGATCCCGAGCCGGGCGAGCGCAACGGGCAGCCGGAGCGCATCGACCTGAAGACGACGCGCGACAAGGTGACACTACGGGCACGGCCGGCCGTGATGATGGCCAAGGAAACGGCGCCGAAGACCGTGACGCCGCGCGACATGCTCCGCGTGGCTGTGGAGTACCGCGAGCTGCCGCTGCGCTCAACGGCCTACTCGTCGCGGATGCCGGGGAGCAGCGACGCCCGGGTGGTCGCGCTGTTCGAGCTGCTCGATCCCGGTGCGACGATCGCGGCGGCCAGTGTCGGCCTGTTCGACGCGGCGGGGACGCTCAAGGCGCAGTGGACGGCGCAGAAGGACGACCTGGCCAAACATCCGGCGCGCGCCGATCTACAGGTAGCGGCCGGCACGTATCGCGTGCGCGTCGCGGTCGTCGACGCCAACGGGCGGCCCGGGACGACCGACGAGGAGGTCCACGCCGAGCCGGTGCGCGCCGATCCGTTGACGATGAGCGCGCTCGTCATTGGCACGCAGATACAGGGGGGCGGCTTCGTGCCTCGCCTGGAATTCACCAGCGAAACCATCGCGATCGGCCTCATTGAAATCTATGGGGTGCCGAAGAGCGGCGCGCTGACTGTCAGTCTCGACGTCGCGTCGACGCCCGACGGCCAGCCGCTGGCCACCGCGGAAACGACCATCGGTCGCGGCTCCGCCGACGACGCACGGACGGCGATCGGCGGCTTCGGCGTCGACGGCCTGCCGCCGGGCGATTACCTGATGCGCGCCGTGGTCCTGCTCGACGGCAAGCCGGTGGGAAGAGTGGTGCGGACGCTACGGAAGGCGCGGTGACATGACGCGCTGGATGTGCGCGTGCAACGCGGCGGTCACGCGATCGGCGTGCTGTAGCCCGTTGACTTCGCCGAATCCGGTACGCGGCCGGTAGTAGTCGATGACCGGCGTCGCTGCCTCCGCATACGTTTCCAGCCGCCGGCGGACAGTGTCGGGATGATCGTCGGGGCGGACGATCAGATCGCCGCCGCAGTAGGGGCAGTGCTCCTCGGCGGTGGACTCGTGCGAGACCGACTGGGTCAGCCCGCAGCTGTCGCAGACCCGGCGGCTCGACATCCGTTTGACGATGGCGTCGCCCGGTACGTCAATCAACGCCACGACCAACGAGTCGGGCGCCCGCATCGTGTCGAGCGCGGCCGCCTGCGCGACGGTGCGCGGGTAGCCGTCGAGGATGAAGCCGTCGGCCGCGTCAGGCTGCGCCAGCCGCTCACGAACCAAATCGGTAATCAACGCGTCACCGACCAGGCCGCCGGATGCCATGATCCCCGCCACCTGATTCCCGAGCGGCGTACCGGCCTTGACAGCGGCGCGCAGGATGTCGCCCGTGGAAATGTGGGGATGCGAGAGTTGGCTGGCGATACGGGCAGCCTGGGTCCCCTTGCCGGAGCCCGGGGGCCCGAGTAGCACGATATTTAAGGCATCCTCCCGCCGTCAGTTTACTTCGGGGCGTAGACGATGCGCGACTTCGCTTCGGCGAGACGTTTCGGATCGAGGCCCGGTATTTTCTTGACGTCGGCGAACGACTTGAGGATGTTCCCGGCGTCGCGATAGGCGACGATCGCCGCCGCTTCGTCCGCGGTGAAACCAGCCGCGTCGGCGAGCTCCTTGGCAGTCGCCTTGTTGACGTCGACGGCGAGGAAGAACTTCGTCAGGTAGGCTTTGACCGCGTCCGCCAGCTCGTCGGTACCCTGCGCTCCTTTGTTGTTGCGCATGTCGTCGACGCTCGCGGCCCAGCCTGACGCCGTCTTTCGCTGCGCGACGGCCGACAGGATGCCGTGGCACGGCACGCACATCGTCGCCACGGCGTCACGCCCGTCGCCCGCCGGCAGCACGGCCGACTCTTCCGGCGTCAGCGGACGGACCTCGTGCGCCGGCACCGGCACCACTGGCGCCTGCGCCAGGACGGCGAACAGCAGCGTCGCCGCCGCGATCATTTCGCCGTGCCGGGGAACGGGCGCGGTGCGACGTCGCCGTCGCTCATCCCGAGCGCCCACTTGATGGCTTCGAGATACATGATCTGCACGTCACGGTTGTCCCAGGTCGACGCCGCGTGGCCGAGCGCGGAATAGAACACGCGCCCCTTGCCGTAGGTCTTGGCCCAGACGAGCGGGAAGTCGCCGTCGGTGCGGTGCACTTCCTGGTTGGGCGGCATCTTCGAGACGTCGAGGCGGAGGAGCACGTGGATCTTCTCGCGCGAGTAGTCTTTCGCCTGGTAGAACTCGTCGGTGAACGGGAACGGTGCCGCGCCGAAGTGCTTGGTCGCGGGAAACACCGGGTCTTCGTTGATCACCGTCCCGGGCGCACTGCCCCACGGGTGGCCGTCGTAGCGGCCGCCGAGCATTTCGCCGAATTCCGGCCAGTCGAGGAAGGCCGTCGTCGCGGTGTGGGCGGCGATGAAACCCTTCCCGTCCTCTTTCACGAACGAGAGCAGCTCGGCCTTCTGCTTGTCATCAATCGGCACCTCGCGATGACCGAGGAAGAAGATCGCGTCGACGCTGACCAGGCTCGGACCGCCGCTCGCCGGCTGCCCCGTCGTCATCTGCGGCGTCTTCGAGATGATGTTCGAGTCGGTGCGGATGAAGCTGTCGTAGGCGCCGGACTCGTAACCGAGGCGCTCGATGACCGACATCGCGTGCGACACGGACTCGTGCTGCGCGATTCCGTTGCGGGTGTCGGCCCAGATGAGAACGGTCTTGCGCGGACGCGGACCGCCGCGGCCGCCGCGTCCCTGCCCTTGCCCGGCCGGGACCGCCGCAAGCAAGATGCATCCGGCGAGCACCGCCCACGCAGACCGACGGTTACTTGATCGCATACGCGACCACGGTATCGGAAGTTGGACTCTGCAGGAAGCCGCCGCCGCCGGCGGCGATGACGACGTACTGCTTGCCGTCGCGTCCGACGTAGGTCGAGGGAATCGCGTGTCCCGGCGCTTCAAGCGTGTCGCTCCACAGCTCCTTGCCGTTGCGCGCATCGAACGCACGAAACTTGCCGTCAACCGTAGCGCCGATGAAGACGAGATTGCCGGCCGTGGAAATCGCGCCGCCGAGACTCGGCGTTCCCGTGTGCAGCCCCTTCTTGTCGAGATCGGGAAACGAGCCGAGCGGCACGTGCCAGACGATGTCGCCGGTCTTCGTGCTGACCGCGACCAGCTCGCCCCAGGGGGGCGCCTGGCAGGAGTACATTGTTTTCGGATCCCAGAAGCGCCGCCCTTCGGGGGTCACCTTCCGCCACGTCGGACTGACGCCGGCGTTCTCGTCGCTGGCGCCGCGCTGCGGTGCGGGCGGCGCGCCGGCGGGGGGCGGACCGCCTCCGGGAGGGGCGCCGCGTCCGCGCCCGCCGCGGCCGCCGGTCGCCTGCTCGAGGTGGCCCCACTGCCCCGCGTTCATCACGTTGGTGATCATCAGGCCGAGCGGCTTGTCGTAGGTGACGCCATTCCAGTTGCCACCGCCGACCGCACCCGGGAACAGCACGATGTCCTGCTTGTCGTTCCAGGGGGTGTAGGGCCCCGAATCAGCGAGCTTGTAGGTTTCCCACAGGCCCTGGCAGTAGGCGTCGTGCTCGGGCGTGATCCCCTTCGCGAGATCTTCCTTCTTCATCGAGTTGCGCGCGAGCGGGGCGGGCTTCAGCGGGAACGGTTGCGTCGGCGAGGTCTGCTCGCCCGGCGCCGTCGATTGCGGCACCGTGCGCTCCTCGCTACCCCATACCGGCTCGCCGTTGGTGCGATCGAGCACCCAGAGCAGTCCCATCTTCGTGATCTGGGCGACGGCCGGGATGGTCTTGCCGTTTTTGACGACGTCGACGAGCGCCGGCGCGGCGCCGAGGTCGTAGTCCCAGATGTCGTGATGCACGATCTGGCGGTACCACTTCAGCTTGCCGCTGGCCGCGTCGAGCGCCACGACCGACGTGCCGTAGAGGTTGTCGCCGTGGTGATCGCCGCCGTAGTAGTCGTTCTCGCCGGGCATCGAGTTGGGCAGGAAGATCATCCCGCGTTCGGCATCGAGCGACATCAGCCCCCACACGTTCGTGCCGCCGGCGGTCTTCCATCCGTCATCGGTCCACGTCTCGTGGCCGGGCTCGCCGGGCTGCGGAATCAGGTTGAACGTCCAGGTCAGCTTGCCGGTGCGGACGTCGAAGGCGCGGATCCACGGCTTGTTGCCCTGGACGATGGCCAGGTTCTTGTAGATCGCCGCCGGCGAATTCATCGAGTCTTCGAGCTCCACTGTGCCGTCATCGCCGAAGCCGTCGGCCGGTTTCCCGGTCTTTGGGTCGATCGCGTAGAGCTCCGTGCCGGCGGAGGCAATCACACGCGGCGCCGTCGCGGCGTCGCCCGGCCAGTACGACACACCTCGCCGGGTCGTGCGCACGGCGGGCACCTTCCAGATCTGCTGCCCGGTTACGGCATCGAGCGCGTAGAAGCCGTTGCCGGCAGCGAAGAACATCACGCTGTCGACGACAATCGGCGTGCTCTCGAAGAAGCCCGACTTGTCGCCGGTATGAAACGTCCACGCGCGGGCCAGCCTGGTGACGTTATCGGCGTTGATCTGGGTCAGTGTCGAAAACCGCGTCGCCCCCTGGTCCTGTCCGTAGTAGACCCAGTTGTTCTGCCCTGCCAGCGAGGCTGACATCAGGGCGACGGCAAGAACGGCGGAGGCGAGCGGTTTGCTGTGCATGGGCGGCCTAGAACTGATACTTGAACGCGAACTGCATGATACGCGGATCGCCAGCGCTCAAGATGCGTCCGAAGTTGGTGCTGTTCAGGGCCGCCGTCGGGTTGTTGAGCGGGGCGGTGTTCAAGACGTTGAACACTTCCCAGCGGAACTGGAACGCACGCGGCCCGACCGGGAAGGTACGCGTCACGGCCAGATCGTTCTGCAGCCGGGAGGGCCCGTAGAACGCGTTCGGCTTCAGCGTGCTGTAGGTGCCCTGCGCCGGAGAACCGAAGGCCGCGGCGTTGAGATAGTTGTCCACGGTCTTGGCGCCGAAGACATTATCGGTGAGCTGCACGGCGCGCTGACCGCCGGTGCCCGACAGCGCGTTATCCACGCCGGTCGTGACCGTGAACGGACTGCCGCTCTGCCAGCGGACGAGCGGCGCGATCTGCCAGCCGCTGAGGATCACCTTGGCCGCGCCGCCCGAGAACTCCGGAGTGTGCCAGACGCCCGACACGTTCAGCACGTGGCGGCGATCCGAATCGCACGCCGAGTAGTCGAGGTTCGGATCGTTCGGGTTGACGATCGTCGGGCCGGTCAGCTCGGTGGTGGCGGGGTCGCTCATGCACTTCGAGAGCGTGTAGTTGACGAGTGCGCTGAGGCCGCCTTTCAGCCGCTTCTGGGCCGAGATCAGCATGCCGTCGTAGTTGGCGCGCCCGGTGTCGTCGAGTTGCCCGATGGTGCCGTAGAACCCTCCGTAGGCGGGGTTGCGCAAGACGAGGAACCGCCGCGCGTTGGTGGTGGCGGTGGTCGCGCCGGGCGAATAGACCGCGTAGTTCAACTCGGTCGCGCGCCAGAGGTGCGATGAATGGTTGCCCAGGTAGCTCGCGGTGAGCAGCCACTCGCCGAGCTGGTGCTGCACGCCGAGATTCCACTGCTGCAGCATGGTCGGCTTGGTGTCGATCGGCGCGTTCACGTAGACACCCGCGGTCGGAAACGGCTGCGTCGCCCAGCCGGTGCCGAGGGCGGGAAACGGATTGCCGCCCGGATAGCCGACCCAGGGATCGGTCAAACCGCCCGACGGACTGGTCAACGTAATCTGCGCTCCCCATGGCGGATTGTTGGCGAACCGCGTGTTGAAGAACAGCTGCGGCGTGTCATAGAACACGCCCCACCCGCCGCGAACGGCCGTCTTCTCGGTCGGCTGCCAGACAACGCCAGTGCGAGGGGCAAACTGGGCCCAGTGATCGTTCATCGCCGCCGATCCCGGGAAGCCCGGATCGCCCGGGAAATACAGCCCGGGCGGTGCCTGGGGATAGACAGTGCTGCGGATCCCGGCGTCGAAGCGCGCGAGATCGAAGTTGTCGACGTAGTCCAATGTGTTCTTGATCGGCAGGTACGGTTCCCAGCGCAGGCCGGCGTTGAGCGTCAGGTTGGCGCGCACCTTCCACTCGTCCTGGGCGTAGGCGCCGAGGTAGTCGTTGTGATCGTTGTCGTAGACGGGATTGCCCTGCACGAAGCTGCTCAGCTTGCCCAGCATGAAGTCGGCGAGGCCGAGCCCGGTCGCTTGCCCGTTGAAGGTGAACTGACCGTTGCTCGGACGGTTGTTCACGGTCTCGATCCGGGTGTGAATCCAGTTGCCGCCGAACGACACCTGGTGCTTGCCACGGATCCAGTCGAGGTCGTCGGCGAACTGGAAACCGTTCGAGTTGAAGTAGCCGGGATTGGTGCCGCCAGTGCCGAAGTTGAAGCCATTGGTGACGCTGAGACCCATGAATCCCTGGACGAATCCGTAGACAGTGGACCCGACGTCGGAGGGGGAGAAGTAGGTCGGCATCGGCCGGTCGTTGAGGGTCTTGTTCCAGGTGACGTGAATCGCGTTGACCGTGCTGGCCGACAGGATCCAGTTGTGGCCGGCGACGAGCGAGTGCACCTGGTTGTTCTGCCCGGTGCGGCTCAGGGTCAGCGCGTTGGTCCCGTCGTAGGTCGCCGGGTTGTCGTAGACGGCGTAGAGATAGCGCACGAACAGGCTCTGGTTGCGATCGATCGAGTAGTCGGCGCGGGCCAGGTTCTGGTGCTGCGTGCT
The DNA here is from genome assembly GCA_963836665.1 of uncultured Acidobacteriota bacterium. Lineage (GTDB taxonomy): Bacteria > Acidobacteriota > Vicinamibacteria > Vicinamibacterales > 2-12-FULL-66-21 > JAICSD01. Next base: position 1,984,465 of record CAWIKL010000001.1, read on the forward strand.
GTTGTTGGGGATGCCGTACTGCAGCTTCCCGCACGGATCGGTCGAGACCGGCACGTGCGTGAGAATGCTCATCGCGACGGGATTGAAGAGCGCCGGATTGATCGTGTTGTTGACGAAGCCCGCCGTCGGCGAGAGCGTGATCTGTTTGCCGCTGCACGACGGTGAGGCGATCGCCGTGAAGTCGCCGGCGAGCATCGCCGCCGTCGGCGCGAAGCTCGTATTGGTCGCCGGATTGCTCTTCTCGACCGTGCCCTGATAGCCGTCGAAGAAAAACAGCCGGTCCTTGGCGATTGGGCCGCCCAAGGTGCCGCCGAACTGCTGGCGTCGAAGGCTGTCGCGGGTCGGCGAGAAGAAATTACGGGCGTTGAAGTGGTAGTTGCGAATGAAGTCGAACGCGTCGCCGTGGACTTGATTGGTACCGGACTTGGTGACGAGGTTCACCGCCGAGGCCGCGTGATGGCCGTAGCGCGCCGGCAGCGAGCTGGTCTCGACCTTGAACTCCTGTAGCGCATCGGGAAAGGGTGTCGGCAGGTTCAAGTTGTTGAACGGATCGTTGTGGGTGCCGCCGTCCATGATGTAGGTGATGCCGTTGGCCTGGCCGCCGGCGACCGAAATGGTCACGGTGGGAAAGTTCTTGTTGGTGTTGAGATCGCCCGCCGGCGCGGCCGTCGCCAGGCCCGACAGAAAGATGAGCTCGGTCGCCTGACGGCCGTTGAGCGGAATTTCGGTCACCTGCTCGTGGTTGATCACCTGGCCGACGCCGGTGGACCGTGTTTCGACCATCGCGCTCGACGCCTGCACCGTGACTTCCTCGCCGATGTTGCCGACCGCTAGTGTCGCGTCGAACGTCGGGTTGGTGTTGACCTCGAGCACGATGCCTTCGTGGACGTAGGCATTGAAGCCCTGCAGCGCGATCTTGAGCCGGTAAGGCCCGACCGGCAGGTTGGGAATGACGTAGGCACCGTCGGATCCGGTGAAGACCGTGCGGGTCGTCCCGGTGTCCGTCTTGGTGATCGTGACCTCGACGCCGGGCAGCACAGCGCCGCTCGAATCCTTGACCACCCCTGAGACCTGGGAGCTGGCGACGGCCTGCGCGCGTCCGGTACCGGCGGCCGCGAGCCAGACGAGCGCGGCGACGAGAGTTATCCGCCACATCTTCACGTTCGTACCTCCCTCTCAGCCCAAACGCATGCGGCTGCCGGATGGCAGGCATGCGTGCCGGGACGGTAGCACCAGGACGCGCGGCGGGACTACGAGGTTACGGTGGCGTTACCGTAACAACCTCGCCGGGCAAACCAGGCCGGTATAATCGGCGCGCATGCCTCCGTGGCGCACAGCGATCGTGGATTCCGACCCGACGCACATCTGGGTCCGCGGTCACGAGATCACCGGTCTGATGCGCGGCCAGACGTTCACCGACCACATCGTCCTGCTGCACCAGGGCCGCCTGCCGACACCGGGTGAGCGGCGCCTCCTCGACGCGATCCTGATCGGCCTGGCCGATCATGGGGCAGGGGCGCCCTCCTGCGCCGCGGCGCGGATGGTCGCCTCGTCGAATCGCGAGTCGGCCGTCGCCGCGATTAGCGCCGGCGTGCTCGCCATCGGCAACGACCACGGCGGCGCGGGGGCGACGTGCATGGAGCTGGTCGCCGAAGGGGTGGCGCTGGCCGCGCGTGGCGGCGTCAGCATCGAGTCGGCTGCCCAGCAGCTGGTCGAGCGCGCCGTACGGGAGAAACGCCGTCTTCCCGGGCTCGGGCATCGGGTACACAGCACCGACCCGCGCGTTGCCACGCTGCTGGCGATGGCGACGGAGGAACAGATCGCCGGCGCGGGCGTTGCGTTCGTTCGTGCGCTCGAAGTGGCCGCGGCCCGGGCGATCAAGCCCCTCCCCCTGAACATCGACGGCGCGCTCGCCGCGCTCCTGCACGACATGGGGTTTCCCCCGCCGTTCGGCCGGTTCCTCTTCGTCATCGGGCGCGTCGCCGGCATCACTGCGGAGGTCGCGGAGGAATACGCGCGCGAGCGGCCGATGCGCGTCAAGTTCGACGTCGAGTACGACGGAACGCCGCCGATTTCGTAGCCGGGACCCTCATGGCCAGGACCATCACCGCTGAAGAAACTGACGTCGTCACCGCGCTCGTCGCGCGCGCGCGTGCCGCGATGGACGCGATCGCGGGCTATGACCAGGCGACCGTGGATCGGATCTGCCAGGCGGTCGGCTGGGCCGGCGGCAACCTGGAGACTGCGACACGCCTGGCCGGCATGAGCGTAGACGAGAGCGGCATGGGCCGCCGCGAACCGACGCGCCGCGCCAAGGTGCAGGGCATCCTGCGCGACGCCCTGCGCCAGAAGAGCATCGGCGTGATCGAGGAGGACCCGGCCCGCGGCCTCGTCAAGTACGCAAAGCCCGCTGGTGTGATTGCCGCGCTGATCCCCGTGACCAGCCCCTACGTGACGCCGGTCGGCATCGCGATCTACGCGATCAAGTGCAAGGACGCCGTCATCTTCTCGCCGCATCCATCCAGCCGTGGTACCACGATCGAAACCGTGCGCGTGATGCGCGCGGCGCTGGCCAAGCTCGGCGTGCCCGAAGACGTGCTGCAGGTGGTCGAACGGCCGAGCATCCCGTCGGCCAACGCCCTGATGGCCGCGTGCGATCTGACGATCGCCACCGGCGGCCCGGCGATGGTCAAGGCCGCCTACGGATCGGGCAAGCCGGCCTACGGTGTCGGCGCCGGAAACGCCACGATGGTGATCGACGAAACGGCGAACGTCGAGGAGGCGGCACGCAACACCCGTATCAGTAAGACCAACGACAACGGCTCGGGCTGTTCAGCCGACGGCAATCTGATCGTCGACGCGCGCATCTACGACGCGTTCCTGGGGCAGCTGCAGCAGGAAGGGGGCTATCTCGTCGCCGACGACGAGAAGGACAAGTTGCGGGCCGCCTACTGGGACGCCGAGGGACGGCGCACCGCCGAGACGATTGCCCGCGGCGCCGATGTCATCGCGAACAAGGCCGGCATTGCGCTCCCGCCAGGCAAGACGTTCTTCATCGTTCGAGAGCGCCTGATCGGCAAGTCGCATCTCTTCTCCACCGAAAAACTTGGCGTCGTCCTGTCGATCTTCAAGGCGCACGGCTGGGAGATGGCGCTCGACATGGTGCGGCAGATTTTCGAGACCGGCGGACGCGGCCACTCCTGCGGCATCTACTCGTTCGACGACGAGCACATCCACCAACTGGCGCTCGTCGCGCCGGTCAGCCGCATCATGGTTCGGCAGGTGCAGTCGTCGTCGAACGCCGGAACGTTCACCAACGGCATGCCGATGACCTCGAGCATGGGCTGCGGCGTGTGGGGCGGCAACATCACCAACGAGAACATCGCGCTCAAGCACTACATGAACGTGACCTGGGTGAGCCGGCCGATCGCGGAGGATCGTCCCTCCGAGCACGAACTGTTCGGCGAGTTCTACAACTCGGAGATCTTCTGACGCGCCGGGGAGTACCATGAGCACGACCAGAGCCATCCACGTCATCCCGGAGCCGCTGCCGACGACGAGCGAGACACGCTTCGCGGCCTACCTGCTGGCCGATTACCTCGAGCGCCTCGGCGTCGAAGTCGTCTTCGGGCTGACCGGCCACACCATCATCGGCATGCTCGACGCGTTGGGGCGGAGCCGCATCCGTTACGTGAGCACGCGTCACGAGCAGGTCGCGGCGCATGCCGCCGACGGCTACGCCCGCGCCACCGGCAAGCCTGGCGTCCTGCTCACGCACCTGGGTCCCGGGCTGACCAACGCCGCGACCGGCGTCGCCAACGCTGCGCTCGATTCGATTCCGATGGTGGTGATCGCCGGGGACGTGCAGTCGTACTTCCACGGCCGGCACCCGCATCAGGAAATCAACCTGCACCAGGACGCCGACCAGTGCCAGATCTACCGGCCGTTCTGCAAGCGGGTCTACCGTGTCGAGCACGCGCGCGATCTGCCGCGGATCATGGAGCGGGCCTTTCATCTCGCCCAGTCGGGCCGTCCGGGTCCGGTCCTCGTCGACGTGCCGATGGATCTGTTTTCGTCGAGGCTGCCGGTCGACGCCTTCGCCAAGCTGCCGCCTGACATCGCGCGGCCGTCGATCGACGGCGCGACCGCACAGCGAATCGTCGCATTGCTGGCCGCGGCGGAGCGACCGGTGCTCTACGCCGGCGGCGGCGTCTTGTCGGCGCGCGCGTCGGCGGAGCTGGCTGCGTTGGCCGAGACGCTCGAGCTGCCGATCGCCCACTCGCTCATGGGGAAGGGGGTCGTCCGCGAGGATCATCCCCTGCTGCTCGGCATGACCGGCTTCTGGGGCACGCCAATCGCCAACGAGAAATGCCGGACGGCCGACGTCATCCTCGCAGTCGGAACGCGTTTCGCCGAGGCCAACTCGAGCTCGTGGGATCCCCGCTTCACGTTCAACATTCCGCCGACCCGGCTGATTCATATTGACGTCGACGAAACGGAGATCGGACGCAACTTCGCCACCGAGCTCGGAGTCATCGCCGACGCGAAGCACGCCCTAACGGCGCTCGGCGAAGCGGCGCGCGGCGTCAAGCCGCGCAGCCGCGGACCGTTGCGGCTTGAGATCGCGCAGGGGCGCCGTGCCTTCGCCGCCAACTGGGCGGATCACTACAGTTCGAACCAGTACCCGATGCGGCCCGAGCGCATTCTGAGTGAGCTGCGGCAGGCGGTGCCCGATGACGGGTTCATCGTCACCGACGTCGGCTGGAACAAGAACGGCGTTGGGCAGCAGTTCCCAATCGCGGTGCCGGGCACGTTCATCACGCCGAGCGGTCTGGCGACGATGGGCTTTGGGCCGGCGGCGGCGCTGGGCGTCAAGCTGGCGCAGCCGGAGCGCGCGGTGGTCGCGCTCGTCGGTGACGGCGCTTTCGGCAGCAATCCGTCGGTGGTGGCGACGGCCATGGAGGCGGGCCTCGGCGTTGTCTGGCTGGTCATGGACAACGCCGCGTTCGGCACGATTGCCGGCCTGACCAACATGCACTACGGCTGGGAATTCGGCTGCGTGTTCGAGGCCGACGGCGTGCGCTACCGCACCGACTTCGCCCAGATTGCGAAGGGGTACGGCGCCGACGGCGTGTTCATCCGCGAGGCCTCCGAGCTCGGCCCGGCGCTGCGCGCCGCGCTTGCGTCGGGCCGCCCTACGGTAATTCAGGCGCCCATGGAAAACGCGCCGACGCCGACACCGGGACACTGGGACATCAACTGCATCTACCGGAAGGGTTCGTAGCCCGCCCGGTGGCCGTCCCCGAACCGCCGGCGGCGCGCACCTACGTGCGCTGGGTGCCGATCCTCGCGCTGGTGGCGACCGGCACGATGATCAACTACCTGGATCGCACCGTGCTCGGCATCGCCGCGCCGCTGCTCAGCCGCGATCTCGGGCTCGACGCGGCGCAGATGGCCGTCGTCTTCTCCGCCTTCTCGTGGAGCTACGCGCTGCTGCAGATTCCCGGCGGCGTATTCCTCGATCGCTTCGGCACGCGAGTGACCTATGCCCTGGCGCTCGCCTGCTGGTCCTTCTTCACGGCGTGCATGGGGATCGTGCGCGGCCTGCCGGCGCTGGTGGCGACGCGCGTCGGCGTCGGCGTCTTCGAGGCGCCCTGCTTTCCTGCCAACAGTCGGATCATGGCGACGTGGTTCCCGCAGTCGGAGCGCGCGCGCGGCAACGCCGTCTACTCGTTCGGCCAGTACGTGGGCCTGGGCTTCTTGAGCGCGCCGCTGTTCTGGCTGACGCGTCAGTACGGGTGGCGGGCGTTGTTCTTTCTCGTCGGCGCCGCCGGCATCCTCTTCGCGGCGGCGTTCTGGCGGCTGTATCGCGATCTCAACGACGATCGGCGCGCCGACGCCGCCGAACGCGCCTACATCGAAGCGGGCGGCGGCGGCGAGACGCGCGGGCAGCCGCTGCGCTTCCGCTGGTCACACGTCGCCGAGCTGCTGCGCCATCGCCAGGTGATCGGCGCGTCGATCGGACAGTTCGGCGGCAACTCCACGCTGGTGTTCTTTCTCACGTGGTTCCCGACCTATCTTGTCACGGCGCGCCACATGGACTACATCAAGGCCGGATTGATGGCCTCGCTGCCCTATGTCGCGGCTTCTGTCGGGGTGCTCGCGGGCGGCGTACTCTCGGACGCGCTACTGAAGCGGACCGGCTCGGCGAACATCGCGCGCAAGCTGCCGGTCGTGTCGGGACTCTGCCTGGCGGCGGTGATCATCGCCGCAAACTATGTCCCGGCGAGCGACAACGTGACGGTCATGATGATCATGTCGGCGGCGTTCTTCGGCCAGGGCATGACAAATCTCGGCTGGACGGTCGTGTCCGACATCGCGCCAAAGGAGTTGATCGGGCTGACCAGCGGCATCTTCAACTTCACGACCAACCTCGCCGGCATCGTGACACCGCTCGTCGTCGGGTTCGCGTATCAGATGACCGGGTCGTTCGTCGGCCCGCTCGTCTACATCGGCGCGGTCGCGCTGGTGGGAGCGTTTTCCTATATCGTCATCCTCGGCGACATTCACCGCCTGCAGGTGGAGACAAGGCACTGATGGGCATCGACGCGTTTCAGCACGTCAACACGCGATCGGCGGACGTGGAACGGACGAGAGCGTTCTATGTGGACGTCATCGGGTTGAGGGCGGGCGATCGGCCGCCGTTTGCGTTCAAGGGATACTGGCTCTATCTCGGCGGGCACGCGGTCCTGCATCTGGTGCAACGCGCGCCGGGTGATCTGCATCACGAAGGAACAGGCAACCTCGATCATGTCGCCTTTCTCGCCTCCGACTACGATGCCATGCGGGCCCGGCTCGTCGAGCGCGGCCTCCCCTTCCGGGAGGCGGTCGTGCCACGCGACGGCACGCGGCAGATCTTCGTCAAGGATCCCGACGGACTGACCATCGAGCTGAATTTCCAGCATGACGCCGTTGCGCCGGCGGACGGGTAAGATCGGGGCCGTGGGCGCCAGACCGGGCGGCGACGCCGCGGATCGCGAACTCGGGTCTGCAGGCCGGCAGCAGCTCGATCGCATTCTTGGCAGCGTCGCCTTCCGCCAGGTCGACCGACTCAAGCGCTTTCTCGGATTCATCGTCACCGAGTCGCTCGCCGGGCGCGGCGACCAGCTCAAGGAATACGTCATCGGCGTGCAGGTGTTCGACAAGGACGCCTCGTTCGATCCGCGCGCCGACCCTATCGTCCGCGTCCAGGCGCGGCGGTTGCGCGCGCGGCTCGTTCGCTACTACCGCGAGGAGGGAGCCGCCGACGCGATCGCCATCGAGCTGCCAAAGGGCGGATACTCGCCGGTCATCAAGCGACGCGAAGCGCCGGCCCCGGGCCGTCGATCGGTCGGCGCGACGCTCGCCGGCCAGAACACCATCGCGGTCGCGCCGATTGGCGACTACAGCCTGGCGCGGGAGCTCGATTATTTTTGCGACGGGCTACGGCAGGAAATCGTCCATCGACTGGCCAAGGTCGAGGCGTTGCGTGTCGTTGCCGGCGATCAGACGTCGGCGGCGATGCAAGTCGTCGGCGGCGTGCGCCGCGCCGGCAACCGGCTGCGTATCACCGTGCATCTCATCGACAACGCGACGGCCTCGTACCTCTGGTCCGAATCCATCGACGCCTCCGCCGATGAAATCCTGGCTGCGCAGGAGCAGGCGGCCGACGCCGTGGTCAGGAATCTCGAGCCGCGCCTGCTGGACTCGGGACACCGCCGTGCCGCGCGGCGTCCGGCCGAGAATCTCGCCGCGCGCAATCTCTATCTACAGGGGCGCTACCACCTGAACCAGCGTACCGATGAAGGACTGCACAAGGCGCTCGACTTCTTCGAGAAGGCGATCGTCGAGGACGCACAGTTCGCGCTGGCGCACAGTGGCCTGGCTGACGCGCACAGCCTGCTGGCGCACTACGGCGTCCGGCAGCCATCACAGGCCTGGGCGCGTGCCGCGTCGAGCGCCGCGACGGCGGTCATGCTCGACGCCGATTCGGTGGAGGCGCGCACGTCACTCGCGCACGTGAAAGCGACGCAGGACTGGGACTGGCCAGGGGCGGAGCAGGAATTCCAGGCGGCGATCGGACTGGATCCCGGTTACGCCACCGCGCACCACTGGTACGCGATGTCGTGCCTGGTGCCGATGTCGCGGCTCGACGAGGCGCTCGAGGAAATGTGCGTCGCGCAGTCGCTCGACCCGGTGTCATCGATTGTCGCGCGCGACCTTGCGATCATTTACGCCTACCGGCGGGATTACGAGGCAGCGCTCGACCAGTGCGACCACACCATCGAGCTGAACCCGCACTTCTCGCCCGCCTACTGGGCGCTCGGCGTGATCCAGGAGCAGCGCAAGGATCTCGACGAAGCGGCCGCGGCGTTCCAGCGGGCGATAGATCTCTCGCCGCACACGCCGCGAGTGCATGCCGCGCTAGCGCGGACGTTGGCGCTGGCCGGGAAAAAGGTGCTGGCGCTGGCGGCGCTGCGCAAACTGGAAACGATGGCGAAACAGCGTTACGTGTCGCCGTTCGAGTTCGCACCGGTCCGCTTCGCGCTCGACCAGCCAGAGCAAGGCTTCCGCTGGCTGGCGAAGGCGCGCGACGAGCGCGCCTTCGACGTGCTCGCGCTCAAGGTCGATCCGCGCTTCGAATCGCTGAAGCACGATCCGCGGCTGCTGGCGATCGAGCGCGACGTGGGACTGCCCTGACCGCTACTTGATCGGCGAAAAGTCGGTCGGCGACATGAACACCCTCTCGGCATTGGTGACGATCTTGCCGTCTTTCTCCGACTCCGCTTTCACCTTCTGCCACTCCGGATCGGCGTTGAACTCGGCCCAGTTCTTCAGGGCGTCTTCCTCGTTGGCGTGCTCGAGGATGTAGATCAGCGTCTTCCCCGCCTTGTCGCCTCCGGTCGGCAGCCAGTAGCCGACGCTCTTCATATGGTGGCGGTTGAAGATCCGGATGGTGTTGTCGCGGAAACGCGCGACGACGTTGTCCAGCTTGCCGTCGGCGGCGGTATAGGTGCGCAGCTCGTAGATGTGCGCCGGCGCCGGCTGTGACGCCCGGCCGACGGCAAAGCCGCTCAAAATCAGGACGATGGCAACGATGATTTTGTTCCTCATGGCGGCATAGTTTACTCCACGTCCGTGATTGTAACTTTCCGCCGGCTGCCGGGTTTTCTCCTCCAGTGAACGCCCCTACCGAATTCGAGGCGTTCGTGCGGAGGTACCAAGACATGGTATTCGCCACGGCGGTGCGGCTGCTCGGTAGCCCCGCCGACGCGGAGGATGCGGCGCAGACCGTGTTTCTCCGCGCGTTCCAGCGCTACAACGAGGTCGTCACGAGCCCGGCGGCAGCCGGCTGGCTAAAGACGACGACACGGAACGTGTGCCTGAACCATCTCGCGCGCTACCGCTCGCGCTGGCGCTTCTTCAGCGAGCTGGCGGACGAAGGACGCCCGAGCTATGCCGACGGTCTCGCCGCCGACGTGCTGCCGATTGTCGAACAGCTCGAACGCGCGGATCTGAGCGCGGCGCTCGAACAGGCCGTGCGCGGGCTGCCGGGTCACCAGCGCGTGCCGTTGGTGCTGTTTCACTTCGACGGCGCCAGCTACCAGGAAATCGCCGACACGCTCGGCATCTCGCTGGCCAAGGTCAAGACCGACATCCATCGCGGCCGCGAGACGCTGAGGCGCTTGCTTGGAGGGGGCGATGCCGTTCGATGATCTCGAGCGGCGCATGCGCGACGAGCTGGCACGGCTGCCCGCGCCGCTGGCGCCGACGACACTGCTGCCGCGCGTGCTGGCCGCCGTCGACGCCTGGGTCAGCCGGCCGTGGTACGCGCGGGCCTGGTTTACCTGGCCGCTCGCCTGGCAGGCGGCCTCGGTCGTGTTCGTGGCGCTGGCGCTGTATGCGACGTGGGTGGCGCCGCCGCTGCCGGCGTCGATCGTGGCCACCGGCAACGCCGGCGGCGTGATCTGGCGGACGCTCATCGAGCCGCTGCTCGGCTATGTCGTCGGGCTCATCGTGCTGATGGGCCTGGCCTGCGCGGTGTTTGGCGCCGCGCTCAATTACCTGTTTCTCGAAAGGACTGCGTCGCGATGACCCGCACATTTCGTTGGCTCGTAGCCGTGACGCTGGTCGCGGCCTCCATGGCGGCACCGGCGGCGGCGCAGGTCGAGGTCTCACTCGACACTCTCAACAACCCCGCCGTCCACATCCTGCAGAACTACACCCTGCGTGCCGGCGACACGGCGCGTCAGATCGTCGTCATCGGCGGCGACGCGCGCATCGAAGGCCGTGTCACCGAAGACGTCGTCGTCGTGCTGGGCAAAGCGGAGCTGGCCAGTACCGCGGTGATCGAAGGCTCCTTCGTGGTGGTCGCGGGCACTGCCGAAGTCGCCGAGGGGGCGAAGGTCGAGGGCGACATGGTCGCGATCGGCGGCGCGCAGTTTCCGGCGAGCTTTTCGCCGGGCGGCCAGCGCGTCGTCGTCGGCAGCGCCGGTCTGGGGGAAAGCCTGCGTTCGCTCGTGCCGTGGCTGACGCACGGCCTGCTGCTCGGGCGCCCGATCGTGCCATGGCTCGGCTGGGTGTGGATGGTGGCGGGGGTCTTCTTCTTCCTGAACCTGGTCCTGAACCTGATCTTCGATCGGCCGATTGCGTCGGCCGCGGCGACGGTGCGGTCGACGCCGTTCAGCGCGTTCTTCGCCGGCCTGCTGGTGATGCTGCTGATCGGCCCGATTTGCGTCCTGCTGGCCGTGTCGGTAATCGGCATCGTGGTCATCCCATTCCTACTGTGCGCGCTGGTCGCCGCCGGTATTCTCGGGCGCATCGGCTTTACGCGCTGGATCGGGATGAGCATCGTGCACCAGGACGATCCCGCCGATCGCAGCCAATCGATGCGCTCGTTCCTGATCGGGTCGGCGCTGATGTGCGTCACCTACATGATCCCGTTCATCGGCATCCTGTTGTGGGTGCTGGCCGGCGTCTTCGGGCTCGGCGCGGCGACGCTGGCGTTCTATTCGTCGTACCGCCGCGAGAACCCCAAGCCACCGAAGCCCGCGCCGGTCGTGCCGCCGCCGGCGCCGCCGCTCGTGCCCGACGAGTCTGTGCCGCTGCAGGCAGCCGTCGCCGTCGAGCCGGAGAGCGCGCCGGGGCCGCCGATCCTGCAGAACGCCATCGCATTTCCCAGGGCGACGTTTGCCGAGCGGCTCGGCGCGCTGGTGCTCGACGCCATCGCCGTGGCCATCGTCGCGCAGCTACTCAGCCTGGATCGCCACGGCGATCCGGGCAACCGCTTGATCGTGTTGCTCGCACTCGTCTATCACGTCGGCTTCTGGACGTGGCGGGCGACGACGCCGGGCGGAATGATCCTGCAGCTGCGCGTGGCGCGCATCGACGGCAAGAAATTGGAGTTCCCGGAGTCGCTCGTCCGCGGCCTGACCGGCATCTTCTCGCTCGTCGTCGCCGGCCTGGGCTTCCTGTGGATGCTATGGGATCCGGAACGCCAGACCTGGCACGACCGGGTCGCCGGGACATACGTCGTGAAGGTGCCCCGCACGTATCCTGTGTAGCGCCGCAGCCCCTGGTCAAGGCCACAACTCGGCAGGTCCACAACTCGACAAGTCGACAACTCTGCAGGGCCCCACCTCACCGGATATACTCTCGCCGGCACGGCTCGTCATTTCCGGAGAACCAGTTCATGAAGAAGTCTCGTGTAATCGCGGCCGGTCTGGCCGCGGCTGTGGCGTTCAGCGCGCCGTCGATGGTCGGCCGCGCGCAGGGTGGCGGAGGACAGTCCACACCGTTCGATGGTCTGCACTGGCGGCCGATTGGACCGGCGGCGATGTCGGGCCGCATCTCCGACATCGCCGTCTATGAAGCCAATACCAACATCTGGTACGTCGGCACCGCGCACGGCGGCGTGTGGAAAACCACCAACAACGGCACGACGTTCGAGGCGCAGCTGCAGGACCAGGGGCTGATGTCGATCGGCGACATCGCCGTCTCCCAGAGCAACCCCGACCTCGTCTACGTCGGCACTGGCGAGTCGAACAACCGCCAGAGCACGTCGTGGGGCGATGGCATCTACAAGTCGACCGACGGCGGCAAGACCTACACCAACATCGGTCTCAAGAATTCGAAGCACATCAATCGCGTCGTCGTCGATCCGCGCAACAACGACGTCGTCTGGGTCGCGGCAACCGGTCCGCTGTTCGGCCCCGGCGGTGAGCGCGGCATCTTCAAGACAAGCGACGGCGGCAAGACGTGGAAGCAGACGCTGAAGGTGGACGACGACACCGGCGCCAACGACCTGGTGGTCGACCCGTCCGACAGCAAGGTTCTGTATGCGTCGACCTACCAGCGGCGCCGCACCGCGTGCTGCATGAACGGCGGCGGTCCTGGCAGCGGCATCTGGAAGTCGACCGACAGTGGGGAGACCTGGACACGGCTGAAGACGGGCCTGCCGGAAGGCTCGCTCGGCCGCATCGGCCTCGACGTGTATCGCAAGCATTCCAACGTCCTGTATGCGCTTATCGAAGGACCGGCGGCAGGGCGGGGGGCGGGTGCGGGTGCGCCGGCGGGTGCAGCGGGTGCGGCGGCGGGCGCGGCGGGCGGGCGCGGTGCTGGCGGGCGCGGCGCCGGCGGACGCGGCGCTGGTGCAGCGGCCCCAGCGGACGCGCCGGCAAACCCGGATGAAGCGCCGCAGCAGTTCGGCGGCGGACGCGGGCTGGCCACCGCCAACGACGCGGCAACCGCCACGGGCCTCTACCGCTCCGACGATAGCGGCGCGACGTGGAAGAAGGTCAACAACAACAACGTCCGTCCGATGTACTTCAGCCAGATTCGCATCGATCCAAATGACGACGCCGTGCTGGTGATGGGCGGTGTGGACCTGCAGATGTCCACCGACGGGGGCAAGTCGATCAACACCGCGTCGGCCTCGGCGATCCATTCCGATCATCACGCTATCTGGATCGATCCGCACAACGGCAATCACATGCTGATCGGCAACGACGGCGGCCTGGCGCAGACCTTCGATCAGGCGAAGACATGGACGTTCTTTCCCAACCTGCCGGTCGGGCTCTTCTACCATGTGAGCCTCGACAACTCGACGCCGTACAACATCTGCGGCGGCATGCAGGACAACTACGACTGGTGCGGGCCGAGCCAGGTGCGCGGCGCCGCGGGCATCGCCAACTACAACTGGACGACGATCCAGGGGGGCGACGGCTTCGTCGTGCTGCAGGATCCGAAAGACAACCGCGTCATCTACAGCGAGTCGCAGGACGGCAACGTGATCCGCGTCGATCGCGTCACCGGCGAGACGATCTCGATCCGGCCGCAGCCGCCGGCGGGCCAGCCTCCCTACCGCTTCCAGTGGGATACGCCGATCGTGATCTCGCCGCACGACCCGGCGACGGTCTACATCGGCGCGCAGAAGGTGCTCAAGGCGCCCGACCGCGGCCTCACCTTCACCGAGATCAGTCCGGACCTGACGACGGGTGAGGACTCGGATCGCGAGCAGATCGTCACGATGGGGCTCAAGGGCAGCGACATCGCGATCGCCAAGAACGACGGCATCGTCGCCTACGGCACGATCGTCGCGCTGGCGGAATCGGCGAAGATGGCGGGGCTGCTCTATGCCGGAACCGACGACGGGCGGCTGCAGGTCACGAAGGACGGCGGGAAGAACTGGAACGACGTCTACCAGAAGCTGCCGGGCGCGCCCAAGGGGGGCTACGTGTCGCGCGTGACGCCGTCGCGTTACGAGGCGGGCTCCGCCTACGTCACGATCGACAACCACCGCCTCAACGACTACGAGACGTACATCTACGAGACGAAAGACTTCGGCCAGTCGTGGAAGTCGCTCAACGGCAACCTGAAGGGGGAAGTGATCAAGTGCCTGACGGAGGATCAGAAGAACGCTGACGTGCTGTACGCGGGCGCCGAAACCGGCTTGTTCGTCTCGACGGATCGCGGTGCGACCTGGGTCCGCCCGAAGTGGAATCTGCCGACGGTGCGCGTCGACGAGGTCGTTCAGCACCCGCGCGACAACGCCATCGTGCTGGCGACGCACGGCCGCGCCATCTGGGTGCTCGATCACGCCGAGCCGATCCAGGAGTACGCGGCGGCGAAAAACGCTGAAGCGAGACTGTTCACGCCGCCGCCGGCGGCGATGTTCCGCCGACCGGTGTCCGATCGTAATTACGAGTTCTGGGGCAACCAGGTCTTCTACGGCGAAAACCCGCCGCAGTCCGCGATGCTCACCTACTACGTGAAGAACAAGCCGAACGACGTGAAGCTGACGATCGCCGACGCGAGTGGGCGCAACCTGCGCGACGTCGCGATTCCGGCCACGGCGCTGAAGGCGGGAATCAACTCGGCGTGCTGGGACCTGCGGGTGCAGCCCATCCCGGCCGCAGCGGCCGCGCAGGGGGCGCGTGGTGGCCGCGGTACGCAAGGCGCGGAAGGGACGCAGCCACCGCCGGCGGATCCGTTCGGCTACGGTTGCGCCGGCGGCGGTGGCCGCGGTGGCGGCGGCGGATTCGGCGGCGGCAACGCTGCCGGAATCCCCGGGCCGATGGTCGTCGGCGGCACGTACACCGTCGGGCTCGTCGTCGACGGCAAGACGATCGAGACCAAGCCCTTGAAGGTCGCCGGCGACCCCGAGGTCGTGCTGACCGATGCCCAGCGCAAGCAGCTCTTCGACATGGCGCTGGAGATGCACGACCTGCAGAAGCGCGCGACCGAAGCGGCGGCGGGTGTCGCCTCGCTCAACCGGCAGATTGCACAGTTGTCGAGCGATGTCGCGGGCAAGAGCGAAGTTCCTTCTGACGTGAAGAGCGCGTTCGACGCGCTCAAGACTGACACGGCGGCGATGTTGACCAAGCTGCCCCCCGGTGGCGGCGGCGGGCGCGGCGGCGGTGGCGGTGGACGAGGGGCCGCCGATCCGAGCGTCACCGGCAAGATTGCTCAGGCCAAGAACGGCATGATGGGCGGCATGTGGCCGACGTCGATCACGATCAAGGCCTACAACGACGCGAGGAGCGAAGGGCCAAAGACGCTGTCCGACGCCAACGCGTTGTTTGCGAAGGCGGCCGCGGTCAGCACGTCTCTCGCGAAGTACAACCTCAAGCTCGACGTACCGAAGCCGGTCGATGCCGGCGCGCCCGCGAAGAAGAAAGCGACCAACCAGTAAAGTCCACCTCAGCCGCGGGAGGGCGATCGGTTCAGTTAGATCGCCGTTCCGCGCGACGGCCCGCAGTGTGCAATGACCCTTTGCCGAACCTTTGAGAAGGAGGTCAGCATGAAGCGGTTTTTGACTATGACTGCGGGCGCCGCGGCCCTCGCAACCCTCATGGGACTGCAGGCGTACGCCCAGCAAGATCCCGCGAAGCCGGCCCAGGATCAGACCAAGATCTCGGTCGAGCACGCCAAGGAAGTCACCTTCACCGGGTGTCTACAGACCGGCACTGAAGCCAAAACTTACATCCTCGACAAGGTCCAGCCGGTTAAGACCACTGATGTCGTCGGCACCAGCGGCGAAGTGATGAGCGTGACCAAATACGAGCTCGTACCGTCCGAGAAGATCGAGCTGCAGGAACACGTCGGCCATAAGGTCGAGGTCACCGGCGTCGCCATCCCAGCGGGGGAAGGGGACGCGAAGGTCAAGGTGCAGACGAAGCTGCCGGGATCCGAGCAGCAGAGCGAGACGAAGATTGCGAAGGGCGCCACACCCCAGTTCCGCGTCATCTCGGTCAAGCAGCTCGCCGACACCTGTTCGAACTAACCCCAGACAGCTCAGTGCGGCAAACGCCGCACTGAGCCCTTCTCGCCCTCCCTCGCGCCTTCATCGGCATGAAGGCGTTTCTCCTTTTCTCACTGCTCGCCCAGGCTCCGGCTCCAATCGTCCTGCCGCGCGCCGACGTCTATGTCGTCGCCGGCTGGCAGAACCTGCACAAGGAACAGGCCAACAGGAGTACGTCTCGTCGCGCGCGGCGATCCGTGAAGCGAACGTCTCGATCGGACAGCAGTACCAGTTCTTCCGCAATCAGTGGTTCCATCCGCACCTCGGCGCCGGCGCGGAGATCGCGCGCGAGACGGTGACCGAGGAATTCGAGCCGGTCTACGTCTTTGACAGCGTCACGCGCACGTCGAAGCCGGTCGCGCCGGTGACGAGCACCGGACCCGCGCAGCGCTGGCTCGCGCGTGGCTTTGGCGAAGGAGGCACTCTCGATTCTGATCTGCCTATCGCTCATCACATCGAGCATCGGCTGCGCGTCGGGCGGACGGACACCGGTCGCGACTGGTCCGGCGCCAAGCGCGGCCGACTCACGGGCGATGGCCGACTACGTGCAGCGGTTGCCGGCCGGGAGCCGAGTGCGGGTCGAACGCGCCGACGGCTCGTCTCTTCGCGGCACCCTGATGAGCGCAACCGACGACAAGATCGTCGTGCAAAAGAACACGCGCATCCCGGAGCCGGCGGTGGCGATCCCGGTCGCCACCGTGGCGCGCGTGACCGTCGACGGCGGCAGCGGCGGCGTCGGCAAGGCCGTGGCGATTGGGATCGCCTCAGGCGTCGGCGTCTTCTTCGCGATCCTGGCGATGGTCATCGGCTCCGGGGGGTGACGCAGAACGCCCTGAAACAGCGCTTAGCATCGGACCGGTCATCGCGGTCGTGACGATGGCCATGATGACCATCATCGCGAACAGCGGTGGGCTGATGACGCCGATGTCGACGCCGACATTCAGCACGACGAGTTCCATCAGGCCGCGCGTATTCATGAGGATGCCGAGCGCGGCAGCGAAGCGCCATGGCATGCCGGCGATACGCGCGGCGGCGAACGTGCCGCCGAACTTGCCCGCCGTCGCCAGCAGAATCAGTGACAGGCACACGGCCCATTGCCCGGGCGTGGCCACCAAACCGATTTCGGTCCGCAGGCCGGTCAACGCAAAAAACGCCGGCAGGAAGATAGCGGTCACGACCGGCGTGTGCTGCGAGTGCAGACGCCGGGCAATCGCGCCGCCGGGCGGGAGGATCGCGCCGAACAGGAACGCTCCGAAGATGGCGTGAAGGCCAATCGACTCGGCGACGACGGCCGACACGAGCATCAAGGCCAGGGTCCAGGCGATTCCCGCAGTCGTTGTGTCTTCAGGACCGTCAACGCGCCCGGCGAGGCGCGCCGCGATTGGACGGCCGACCGCGAACATGAACACGGTGAAGGCGACCGCCAGCAGTGCCGAGACCAGCGCGCCCGCGATGGTGGCGCGCGCGACGCCGACGACCACTCCGAGCAGGCACCAACCGATCAGATCGTTGATCGCCGCGCAGGTGAGCGCAGCCGTGCCCAGTTCGCTGCGCGCCAGTCCGCGATCGGTGAGGATCCGGGCGAGCACGGGGAATGCCGTGATCGACATGGCGATGCCCATGAACAGCGCGAAGGCAATGAAGGGGACGCCGGTCGGGCCGTAGGCCGGGAAGAGCGCGAAGGCGAATGCGCAGCCGAGCAGGAATGGCAGCGCGATGCTGACCTGTGACGTGAAAATGTAGGGCGCAGCCCGCCGGCGCAGCGACGCTGGATCGAAATCCAATCCGAGAACGAACATGTAGAGCACCACGCCCAGTTGCGCGACGACGCCGAGCGCCGGACGCGCGGACTCGGGAAACAAGCGCGCTTCGATCCCCGGCGCGACGCGACCCAGCAGTGAAGGCCCGAGCAGAATGCCCGCCAGCACTTCTCCAACGACCGGCGGCTGCCCGAACCGGGCGACGAGGCGGCCGACGACGTGGCTGGCGATCACGACCGTGGCGAGTGCCAACAGCACGTGCACGGTCAGTGCGGAACTCATGAAGTGAAGATTCTATGAGTTGACGCGTCCAGGGCGTAAACGGCCCAGGATTGGCCTGCGTTCTGCAACTGCCGGGTCACGTCGCGTGCGCCTCAGCCGCACGCGTCAGACTTTGATGCACGAGCCACTTCGCCCGTCACCTGTCGCGGCCACCCTACGTCACCCGCACAAGACGCGTCACTGGCTTGCCTGGCTTGTGGTCGTCGCGGTCACCGGCGTCTTGCTGCTGCCATTACTTCACAAACGATCCGTTGCGGCTGAGGCGGCCGCGGGCGGCGGCCGGGGCGGGCGGGGCGTCAGCTTCAGCGGCGACGCCACCCCGGTCAGCGTGGCCAAGGTCCAGACCGGCGACATGCCGATCTATCTCGACGCCATGGGAACTGTGACGCCGCAGTCGACGGTCAACGTCTACAGCCAGGTCAGCGGCCGTGTCCTGTCGGTCAATTATCAGGAAGGTCAGATCGTCAGGAAGGGACAGGTACTCGTCGAGATCGATCCGCGGCCGACCGAAGCCCAGCTGCAGCAGGCGCAGGGAACGCTCAGCCGTGACCAGGCGGCGCTGCAACAGGCGCGCACCGATCTCCAGCGCTACGAGAACGCGCTCGAGGATCACGCCATTCCTGAGCAGACCGTGTCGGACCAGCGCGCCGTTGTCCGGCAGGACGAAGGCACGATCGCCAACGATCAGGCGGCGGTTCAGTACGACCAGGTTCAGCTGAGCTACGCGCACATCGTCGCGCCGATTGCGGGCCGCATCGGTCTCCGCCTGGTCGACGCCGGCAACACCATCTTCTCGGGGAGCGGCACGACGATCGCGACAATCACCCAGATCGATCCGATCACGGTTGTCTTCTCGGTCGCCGAGGATCATCTGCCGGAGGTCCAGAAGCAGCTGCGTGCCGGGCGCACGCTGACCGTCGATCTGTATGATCGCGCGCAATCGACCAAGATCGCGTCAGGGAAACTGCTCAGCCTCGATAACCAGGTCGATACCACGACCGGCACGGTGAAACTGCGCGCGCTGTTCAGCAACGCCCAGGGCGCGCTGTTCGCGAACCAGTTCGTGAGCACGCGCCTGCAGGTCGACACCCTACGCAGTGCCAAGCTGATTCCGACCGTCGCGGTCCAGTACAACGGGCCGCAGGCGTTCGTCTATCTGGTGCAACCGAACCAGACCGCCGTGCTGCGCAACATCACCGTCTCTAACACGGAGGCGAATCAGGCGGCCATCGACGGCCTGAACCCGGGCGATACCGTCGTGACCAGCAACTTCGATCGGCTGCAGGACGGCGGGAAGATCGTCGACGCCGACGCGCAGCGCGGCCAGCGCGGCTCGACGCCGGCCCAGGGCGCGCCGGGACGCGGGAGGGGACGCCAGCAATGAACCCCTCCCGGCCTTTCATCCTGAGGCCGGTCGCGACGATTCTCCTGATGGTCGCGATCCTGCTGGTCGGGTTCGTGGCGTTCCGCGAGCTGCCGATCTCGGCGCTCCCCGAAGTCAACTATCCGACGATCCAGGTCCAGACGCTCTATCCGGGCGCCAGCCCGGACGTCATGAGCTCCACCGTCACCGGTCCGCTGGAAAAGCAGTTCGGTCAGATTCAGGGACTGTCGCAGATGACCTCGACGTCCTCGGGCGGCGCTTCGGTCATCGTCCTGCAGTTCGACCTGGCCATCGACATCGACGTCGCCGAACAGGAAGTGCAGGCGGCGATCAACTCGGCGAGCAGCTTTCTGCCGGCGGACTTGCCGATTCCCCCCACCTATAGCAAGACCAATCCGGCCGACGCGCCGGTGCTGACGCTGGCGCTGACGTCGAAGTCGATGTCGCTGACCGAGGTGCAGGATCTCGCCGACACGCGGCTGGCGCCGAAGATTTCGCAGCTGGCCGGCGTCGGGCTGGTGACGATCCAGGGCGGGCAGAAACCGGCGGTGCGGATCCAGGCAAACCCGACCTCGCTGTCGTCGTACGGACTGACGCTCGAGAACGTCCGCTCGGCAATCACCGCGACCAGCGTCAACGGCGCGAAAGGCACGCTCAACGGCCCGCAGCAGGCGTACACGATCGACGCCAACGATCAGCTGACTTCGGCCGACCAGTACCGGCAAGTCGTCGTCGCCTACCGCAACGGCGCGCCGGTGATGCTGCGCGACGTCGCGACCATCGTCAACGGCGTCGAAAACGCCAAGCTCGCGGCGTGGATGAACACGACGCCGGCGATCATCGTGAACATCCAGCGCCAGTCCGACGCGAACACGATCAAGGTGGTCGACTCGATCAAGGCGCTCCTACCGCAGCTCCAGGCCAGCCTGCCGGCGGCGATCGCGGTGCAGACGCTGACCGACCGGACGGTAACCATCCGCGCCTCGGTGTCCGACGTCGAGTTCGAGCTGATGTTGACGATCGGCCTGGTCGTGGCCGTGATCTTCATCTTCCTGCGCTCGTGGCGCGCCACGATCATTCCGTCGGTCGCGGTGCCGCTGTCGCTGGTCGGCACCTTCGCAGCGATGTACGGGCTGGGCTACAGCCTCAACAACCTGACGCTGATGGCGCTGACCATCGCCACCGGCTTCGTCGTCGACGACGCGATCGTGATGATCGAGAACATCAGCCGCTATCTCGAGCACGGCATGCCGCCGTTCGAAGCGGCACTCAAGGGGTCGGAAGAGATCGGTTTCACGATCGTCTCGCTCACCGTCTCGCTCATCGCGGTGCTGATTCCCCTCCTCTTCATGCAGGACATCACCGGCCGGTTGTTCCGCGAGTTCGCGGTCACGCTGGCGGTGACGATTCTAATCTCGGCGGTGGTCTCGCTGACGTTGACCCCAATGATGGCGTCGAAGCTCCTGCGCCACACGGCGCCCGAGCAGGAAGGGCGGTTCTATCGCTGGTCGGAGCGCGTGTTCGAGGACGTCATCGCGTTCTACGGCCGGACGCTGAAGTGGGTCCTGGCACGGCAGACGCTAGTTCTGGCGGTTGCCGTCGTTACACTGCTCAGCGCGGCGCTGCTCTATTACTTCATCCCGAAGGGATTCTTCCCAATCCAGGACACCGGCATCATTCAGGTCGTCTCACAGGCGCCCGAGGCGACCAGCTTCGACGCGATGGCCACCCGGCAACAAGCGCTGGCGCGCATCATCCTCGACGATCCGGCCGTCGACTCGCTCTCCTCGTTCATCGGCGTCGACGCCACCAACACGACGCTCAATGGCGGCCGCATGCAGGTCAACCTGAAGCCGCTCGCCGATCGCCAGATCAGCGCCGCCGACGCGATCCAGCGCCTGAGGCCGAAGCTGGCCAAGGTCACCGGGATCCAGGCCTTCCTCCAACCGGTGCAGGACCTGACCGTCGAAGACCGCGTCAGCCGGACGCAGTTTCAGTACACGGTCGAGGATCCCGACAGCCAGGAGCTCACGACGTGGACGGCGCGGATCGCCGACAAGCTGCGCGCGCTGCCGCAGCTCCAGGACGTCGCGACCGACCAGCAGCCGCAGGGCAACGCTGTCACGCTGTCGATCGATCGCGTGACCGCCTCGCGGCTCGGGATCACGCCGCAGGCGATCGACGACACGCTCTACGACGCGTTCGGGCAGCGCCAGGTCACGACGCTCTACACCCAGACGAATCAGTATCACGTCATCCTCGAGGCCGACCCGCGGTTCCAGACGGGCCCCGAGCGGCTGCAGGACATATATCTGGAGTCGACCGGCGCCTCGAGCGCGCCGACTGCCGCCGGGCGCGGGGGCGGTGGTGGTGCCGGACCGTCAGAGCTGGCTCCGAGCGCCGGTCCAGCGATCGCAACGACGTCCGCCCGCGGCGGCACACTGGCGACGACGTCGAGTAGCAGCCTGCTCGGAAGCGCGGCGGCGTCCAGGGCCGTCTCGCCCACGACGGGGGCCAGCACCGTGCTCCAGGTGGCAGCCGCCGGGGGTGGCGGAGCCGCGGTGCCATCCACGAGCGGCTCGCGTACGGCGGTGCCGCTGGCGGCACTCGCGACCATCAAGAAAACGCAAACACCGCTCACGATCAACCGCCAGGCTCAGTTTCCGGTCGTGACGATCTCGTTCAATCTGGCGCCCGGCGTGCATCTCAGCCAGGCGGTTGACGCCGTCAACGCGGCGACCGAGAGCCTGCACACGCCGATCAACCTGCAGACGCGCTTTCAGGGCACCGCGGCCAGCTTCGAGAACTCGCTCAGCAACGAAGGGCTGCTCGTGCTGGCGGCGCTGGTCACCGTCTATATCGTGCTGGGCGTGCTCTACGAGAGCTTCATCCATCCGCTGACGATTCTCTCGACGCTGCCGTCCGCCGGCGTCGGTGCGCTGCTGGCGCTGCTCCTCTTCCGCCAGGATCTCGGCATCGTCGGCATCATCGGTATCGTGCTGCTGATCGGCATCGTGAAGAAGAACGGGATCATGATGGTCGACTTCGCGTTGCAGGCCGAGCGCACGGAGGGCAAGGAGCCGGAAGACGCCATCTACCAGGCGAGCCTCCTCCGTTTCCGGCCGATCCTGATGACCACGCTGGCGGCGCTGTTTGGCGGCCTGCCGCTGGCGCTCGGCAGCGGCATCGGCGCCGAATTGCGGCGGCCGCTCGGGATCGCGATGGTCGGCGGGTTGCTCCTCAGCCAGGTGCTGACGCTCTACACGACACCGGTCATCTATCTCTGGTTCGATCGGATCAGCCGGCGGCTGCAGCCGCGCAGGAAAGCCGCGGTGCAGCTCGATCTGCCGCTCGGGGAGCAGGCATGAATCTGTCTGCGCCGGCGATCAGCCGACCGATCGCGACGATCCTGCTGACGGCCGCGGTGGCGATCGCCGGCGGGATCGCGTTCGTCATGCTGCCCGTGTCACCGCTCCCCGAGATCGATTCGCCGACGATCAGCGTCAATGCCAGCTTGCCTGGGGCGAGCCCTGACGTCATGGCGGCGGCCGTCGCGACGCCGCTCGAGCGGGAGTTCGGGCACATCGCGGGGGTCTCCGAGATGACCTCGCGCAGCGCGACGGGCTCGACGTCGATCTCCCTGCAGTTCGACTTGAGCCGCGACATCAACGCGGCCGCGCGCGACGTGCAGGCAGCGATCAGTGCGGCCCGTACCTACCTGCCGACCAACCTGCCGTCGAACCCGGCCTACCGCAAGGTCAACTCGGCGGACGCGCCGATCGCCATCATCGGCGTGACCTCGAAGAGCTACAGCCGCGCCGCGATGTACGACGCGGCATCGACGATCCTGGCGCAGACACTGTCGCAGATTCCCGGCGTCGGGCAGGTGACCGTCGGCGGATCGTCGCTGCCGGCCGTGCGCGTCGAGATCAACCCGCGCCAGCTCGAGCACTACGGCGTGCGCCTGTCCGACGTTGCGACGTTCCTGCGGAACCAGAATGCGCACACGCCGACCGGCAGCATCGCCGACGGCCAGACGACCAGCTACATCAAGGTCAACGACCAGCTGGCGACTGCCAACGACTACAAGCCGCTGGTCGTCAGCAGCCGAAACGGGGCCGGCATCCGCCTCGATGACGTCGCGACGGTCGTCGACGCGAACGAGAACGTCCGGTCGGGCGGCTACGTCAACGGCTCGGAATCGGTCAGCGTGAACGTCTTCAAGCAGCCGGGCGCCAACGTCATCGAGACGGTCGACCGGATCAAGGCGGCGCTGCCCGCCCTGTCGGCGGCGATTCCGGCCGCCCAGAAGATCACGCTCGTCCTGGATCGGACGACGACGATCCGGGCATCGCTGCACGAGGTCGAACGAACGCTGCTGCTGTCGATCGTCCTGGTCATCCTGGTCGTTTTTGTCTTCCTGCGCGACTGGCGCGCGACCATCGTGCCCGGCGTCGCCGTGCCCGTCTCGCTGATCGGCACCTTCGCCGCGATGTACCTGCTCGGCTATTCGCTCGACAATCTCAGCCTGATGGCGCTGACCATTTCGACGGGCTTCGTCATCGACGACGCGATCGTCGTCATGGAGAACATCACGCGCCACCTGGAGCTGGGGATGGGGCGTCTGGCGGCGGCCTACGCCGGCGCCGCCGAAATCGGGTTCACGGTCTTGTCGATCACCATGTCGCTGCTCGCCGTGTTCATTCCGATCCTGATGATGGGCGGCATCGTCGGGCGACTGTTCAGGGAATTCGCCGTGACCCTGTCGGTGGCGATCCTGATTTCCATGATGCTGTCGCTGACGACGACGCCGATGCTGTGCTCGCTGCTGCTGAAGCCGCACCGCCACGGCGAACGTCACGGCCGGCTGTACCTGGCGATCGAGGCCGGATTCGACGGTCTGCGCCGGGGCTACGAACGGAGCCTGGCCTGGGTCCTTCGCGACCACGCGCCGCTCGTGTTGCTCCTGTTGCTCGTCACGATGGGCCTAAACGTTCTCTACTTGACGCGAATCACGAAGGGCTTCTTCCCGCAGCAGGACACCGGCGCGATCACCGGCGGACTACAGGGGACGCAGGACTCATCGTTCGAGAAGATGAACGCCGCGCTGCAGCGTGCGGTCGCCATCGTGCGCGCCGACCCGGCCGTCGAGAACGTCGTTGGCTTCACCGGCGGCCAGGGGGCGACCAACAGCGGTTTCATGTACATCGCGTTGAAGCCGCTCGAGGATCGGAAAATCAGCGCCAGCGACGTCGTCAACCGGCTGCGGCCAAAGCTGCTGGTGATCCGCGAGGCGCAGACATTCCTGCAGGCGGCGCAGGATCTCCGGGTCGGCGGACGGCAGTCGAATTCGCAGTATCAGTTCACGCTGCAGGCAGACTCCACCAGCGATCTGAAAACGTATGTGCCGCTGCTCGCCCGCGAAATGGCGAAGCTGCCGCAGCTCGCCGACGTCAGCTCGGACCTGCAGACCGGCGGTCTCGAAGCGTATCTAACCTACGACCGGGCGACGGCGGCACGGCTCGGCCTGACGCCGTCGGACATCGACAGCGCGTTGAACTACAACTTCTCGCAGGCGCAGGTCTCGACGATCTACAAGACGCTGAACCAGTACCACGTCGTACTCGAGGCGCAGCCGACGTTCACCGGGAGCCCGGATGCATTGAGGAGCACCTACGTGGAAAGCGCCGCCGGGTCCGTCCCGCTCGTGGCCATCAGTACCTACCGGCCGCTGACCGGACCGCTCTCGGTCAATCACTCTGGTCTGTATCCCTCGTCGACGGTGTCGTTCAATCTGGCGCCGGGTGGTTCGCTCGACGCGGCAACCAAGGCCATCGCCGCGCTCGAGGCGCAGCTGCACATTCCGACCAGTGTGCACGGCGCCTTTTCCGGCACGGCGGAGCAGTTTCAGGCGTCGCTCGATTCGGAGCCGGTACTAATCGCGACAGCGATCTTCGCGGTCTACATCGTCCTCGGCGTCCTCTACGAGAGCTTCGTGCACCCGATCACGATTCTGACGACGCTGCCGTCGGCGTCGCTGGGGGCGGTGATCACACTGGTCCTGTTCGACGCCGAGCTCGACGTCATCTCGCTGATCGGCATCATCCTGCTGATCGGCATCGTCAAGAAGAACGCCATCATGATGATCGATTTCGCGCTGCAGGCGGAGCGCGAGCAGGGGCTGCCGAGCGACGAGGCGATCCTGCAGGCCTGCGTCCTGCGCTTCCGGCCGATCCTGATGACGACGGCGGCGGCATTTTTCGGCGCCGTGCCGCTGGCGTTTCGTGGCGGCATTGGCTCGGAGCTGCGGCGTCCACTCGGTCTTACCATCCTGGGCGGTCTACTCGTCAGCCAGGTCCTCACGCTCTACACGACGCCGGTCGTTTACCTGATGCTCGATCGCCTGCGCGTCCGGTTCAGCGGCCGCCGGCGTGCGCGGCCCTACCGGCTCGCGGAGGAATCACGATGACCCGCCACTGCGTCGCACCACTCCTCGTCGCCGCCGCGGTCGTCACCGGGTGCAATGTCGGGCCGACGTATCGGCGTCCGGAGCTGCCGGAGCCCGCGCCGGCGCAATACAAGGAGAATCAACCCGGCAGCCCGGAAGCGCAATCGAACGGCTGGCGGCCGGCTAATCCGCAGGACGCGCTGATTCGCGGTAAATGGTGGGAAGTCTTCGGCGACCCCGAGCTGAACGGACTCGAGGAGCAGGTGATCGTCAACAACCAGACGATCAAGCAGGCGTTCGAGAACTACATGTCCGCGCTGGCGGTGATCGACGGCGCGCGCGCGACGCTGTTCCCGACCGTCTCGGTCGGCGCGAGTGCGAACGCCTCGGGCAGCAACGGCGCCTCGAGCGCGACGACGGTCACCGGGACCGGCGGAACCGGCGCAACGCCCTCCTCGACCGCCGTCGTCAGCAGCGGCACGCGCCATACGTTCTCGCTGCCGGTCAGTGCGTCATGGGAGCCCGATCTCTTCGGCAAGGTCCGCAACACGATTGACGCCAATGTCAGCGCCGCGCAGGTGAGCGCCGCGACGCTGGCCAACGAGACGCTCAGCCAGCAGGCGACGCTGGCGGAAACCTACTTCGAGCTGCGCGGGCAGGACGCGCTGCAGGCGCTCTTCACGCAGACCGTCTCGGACTACCAGGAATCGCTGCGCCTGACGCAGACGCTCTATCGCACGGGCATCGACTCAGAACAGGACGTCGCGCAAGCGGAGACGGCACTGCGCACGGCTGAAGCGAACGCGACGGCCGTCGAACGGACGAGGGCGCAATTCGAACACGCGATTGCCCTGTTGACGGGCCACGCGGCGGGGAGCTTCTCGGTGCCGGTGCGCCCCCTCGACACGACGCCGCCCGACATTCCCACCGGCGTGCCGTCACAACTGCTCGAACGGCGCCCGGACATCGCCGGGGCGGAGCGGACGATGGCCGAGGCCAACGCGCGGATCGGCGTCGGCAAGGCGGCGTACTATCCCGACATCTCGCTGACCGGCTCGGCCGGCATCCAGGGCTCGAGCCTCGGAAAGCTGCTCAGCGCAAGCGTGTTCTTCTGGTCGCTCGGGGGTAATGCGGCGCAAACGCTGCTCGACTTCGGGGCGCGGCGCGCGGCCGTCAAGCAGTACGAGGCGGCCTACAACGCCTCGGTCGCCAGCTATCGCGAAACCGTGCTCAACGCCTTCAAGGAAGTCGAGGACAATCTGGTCGCCACGCGCACGCTCGCGGACCAGACGGCACGGCAGCAGCTCGCCGTGACGGCGTCCCAACGTTACCAGCAGCTGGCCTCGATCCGGTACCGCGACGGTCTGGATAATTACCTCAACGTGCTCACGGCGCAGAACGCCGTGTTCAGCAGCCTCGAAGCGATGGTCGGGCTGCAGACCGACCGCATGACGACGGCGGTTCAGCTCATCGTGGCTCTGGGCGGCGGCTGGGACGCGTCGGATCTGCCGAATCCGGCGACCCCGGCGGCGATCCGGCGGTAGCGGCGGCGATTCGGGCGCTGTCGGCGTCGGAAGCAAAGACGGCGAATTGTCCCGGATGATATCCATCCAGCCCGCGAGCCGCCGCAACGGATCGTGAAGGCGGACGATCTGCACCGCGTTCAATTCTATTGTTGTAGACTCTGCCGCGTGACCACCCGCATTCCTTCTCTGCTTCCGCTTGCCGTGCTCACCCTCGCCGGCGCCATGACGCTCACGGTCGGGGCGGTGCCGCCGCAGGCGTCGGCGCCCGCCAACGGGCAGATCGACGACGTGATCCTCAAAGGCTATCAGTGGCGCAGCATCGGTCCGGATCACGCCGGCCGATCGATCGCGTCGAGCGGCGTCAAAGGGCAGCCCAAGATCGCCTACTCGGGGCAGACCGGCGGCGGGCTGTGGAAGACCCTCGACGGCGGCGAATCATGGGCGCCGGTCACCGACGGTCAAGTGCACAGCTCCTCGGTCGGCGCCGTCGCCGTTGCGGAAACAAATCCCGACATCGTGTGGATCGGCATGGGCGAGCAGTGCATCCGCGGCAATATCCAGCCTGGCGACGGCGTCTACAAATCGACGGATGGCGGCAAGACGTGGACGCACGTCGGCTTCGATCAGTCCGACGCCATCTCGCGTATCCGCATCCACCCGACCAACCCCGACGTGGTCTTCGTCGCCGACTTCGGCCGCTACGGCGTACCGAGCAGCGAGCGCGGCGTGTTCAAGACCGCCGATGGCGGCAAGACGTGGCGCAAGGTGCTGGCCCGAGATGACAAAACGGGGGCCGTCGACATCGCCATCGATCGCAACAACCCCGACATCATGTTCGCCGCGCTGTGGGAGGCGTATCGCGTCGAGTACGCGATGTCGAGCGGCGGCCCGGGCAGCGGGCTGTTCAAATCCACCGACGGCGGCGAGCACTGGAGCGAAATCACGCGCAACGCCGGCCTGCCATCCGGCATCGACGGCAAGATCGGCGTCGCCGTCTCGGGCGCCGATTCCAATCGCGTCTACGCGCTGGTCGAGAACGAGAATGGCGGGCTGTTCTCGTCCGACGATGCCGGCGCGACCTGGAAGCTGGTCAACGGCGGCCGCAATATCCGCCAGCGCGCGTTCTATTACACGCACGTCACGGCGGATCCGAAGAACAAGGACATCGTCTTCGCACAGAACGTCGGCACGTTCTGGTCGCACGACGGCGGCAAGACGATGGTCAATTTCGCCGGCGGCGACTCTCACGATCTGTGGATCGATCCCGATGATCCGAACCACATCGTCCACTCGAACGACAGCGGCACGGCGGTGTCGTACAACGCGGAGGCCAACGTCCGCACCTGGTCGGCACGCGACTACCCGACGGCGCAGTATTACCACGTGATCACGACGGGACACGTGCCCTTTCACGTGTGCGGCGCGCAGCAGGACAGCGGGACGTCATGCGTGCCGAGCAACGCCGGCCAGGGGGCCGGTCGCGGCGGCGGCGGGGGCGGCCGCGGTGCCACCGCGGAGGTCTACAGTCCCGGCGGCTTCGAGCCCGGCTACATCGCGCCCGATCCGAAGAACCCGGACATCTTCTATGCCGGCGGCGTCAACGGCACGTTCCTGACGCGGCTCGATCGCCGTACCGGCAATCTGCGCGAGGTGAACCCGTACCCGCGGCTGTTCTCCGGCGAGCCGTCGAGCGATCTCGTCGAGCGCTGGCAGTGGACGTTTCCGATCATCTTCTCGCCCGCCGATCCGACGGTGCTCTACACCTCGTCGCAGCACATATGGCGGACCAAGAACGGCGGCGACAACTGGGATCGGATCAGCCCCGACCTGACCCGTCACGATCCGAAAACGATGGGGGTCTCGGGCGGGCCGATCACGCACGACATGAACGGTCCGGAGGTCTACGCCACTGTGTTCGCGCTCGGCCCCGGCAAGAAGGACGTCAACATCCTCTGGGCGGGTTCCGACGACGGGTTGATCAACGTCACGCGCGACGGCGGCAAGACCTGGTCGAACGTCACGCCGAAGGACATGCCCGACCTTGGCCGTATCAGCATCATCGACGCCTCGAGCTTCGATCCCGGCGCCGCCTACGTGGCGGTGAAGAAGCCGCTGCTCGGTGATCAATCGCCCTACATCTTCCGCACGCACGACTTCGGTCGGACCTGGGCCCGGATCGTCACCGGCATTCCGGCGGCCGACTACGTGCACTCGGTCCGTGAGGATCCGGTTCGCAAGGGGCTGCTCTACGCCGGTACCCAGCACGGCTTCTACGTATCCTTCGACGACGGCGACCACTGGCAGTCGCTGTCGCTCAACCTGCCCGACGTACAGGTGTCGGACATTTGGGTGGAGGCCAATGCAATCGCGGTGGCGACGCACGGCCGCAGCTTTTACGTCCTCGACGACATCGCGCCTCTGCGGCAGTTCGGCGAGGAAGGCGCCGGCGAGTTCCATCTCTACAAGCCAGGGGACATTGTCCGTGGCGCCGGCAACGCGTCGATTCCCTACCTGCTGAAGAAGCAGCCCGAGAAGCTGACGCTCGAGATCCTCGACAGCAAGGGCGCGGTCGTGCAGACGCTGCAGGGATCGGCTGCCCCGGCGGGCGGGCGCGGCGGCGGCCGCGGTGGGCGCGGACGTGGCGGATTGGCGCCTGCTGACACGCCGCAGGGGGCCGCGCCAGGGGCGGCAGGTCAGCCGCCAGCGGAGGCGGCCGATCCACAGGCGGCAGCCGGCGCCGGCGGCGGCGGACGCGGGCGTGGCGGATTGGCGCCGACGGCGCCGATGAACGCGGGCCTCGACCGTGCCTCCTGGAATCTCGAGTACCCGGGCGCGGTGACGTTCCCCAACATGATCCTGTGGGGCGCGACGACGAGCGGGCCGCTGGCCCTGCCGGGCACCTATCAGGTGCGTCTCACGGTCGACGGGCAGTCGCAGACGCAGCCGCTCGTCATCAAGAAGCATCCGCTGCGCAACACGCCCGACGCCGACATGCAGCAGCAGTTCACGCTGGCACTGCAGATCCGCGACAAGGTCAGCGAGGCCAACAGCGCGGTGATCCAGATCC
This sequence comes from uncultured Acidobacteriota bacterium, assembly GCA_963836665.1. GTDB lineage: Bacteria > Acidobacteriota > Vicinamibacteria > Vicinamibacterales > 2-12-FULL-66-21 > JAICSD01. The sequence goes on from CAWIKL010000001.1 coordinate 2,014,773, forward strand.
GCAAGATCAAGGACGAGGTGAAGGATCGCCTGTCAAAGTCGCAGGACGCACAGTTGAAGGCGGCGGGCGATCGCCTGACGGAGCGGTTGAGCGCCGTCGAGCAGGATGTCTACCAGGTGAAGAACCAGAGCGGTCAGGATCCGCTCAACTTCCCGATCAAGACCAACAACCGGCTCGCCTCGCTGCTCGGCATGACGACCCGCGGTGAGGGCAAGCCGACCGCGAACATCTATCCGATCTTCGACGATCTGAAGAAAGAGCTGAAGTCGGAAACCGACCGGCTGGAGGAAGTCCTGTCGGCCGATCTCGCGGCGTTCAATCAGGCAGCGCAGAAAGCCGGCGTGGCGGCGGTGAACAAGTAGCTGCGCCTGACGAAAAACATCCCACGAGACTCCGGAGACCAGTCGTAGGACGTGCCGGGCGTGTCGAGCCGCGTCCTTGCTGCCACGCGATCTATTTGAGCGTGAACGTCATCTCGATGTTCACGCGTACGCGCACGTCGGCACCATCCTTCTGGCCTGGCTTGAACGTCCACTGCGACAGCGCCTCGATCGCCTGCTGATCGAGTTCTGGATCGAGGCCGGCAGTGACCCGGATGGATCGAATCGTGCCATCGGTCTCGACGATGCCTGTGAGCTCGACGCGACCCTGAAGGCCCGCCTGCCGGGCGGCGTCGGTGTAACGGGGATTGACGTGCTTGGTCGGCTGCGGCGCCGTCACGCCGTTGCCGACGCGGTAGACGGGCCCATCGCGCAGAGTGAAGGTCATCTCCAGGTTTACTTCGACCGCCACCGGCTCACCGTCCTTCGTGCCGGGGTTGAAGTGCCACTGCCGGGCGGCCTTGATCGCTTCCTGATCGAGATCGGGATCGAGCGACGTCGTGACCCGCACATCGGGACCGACCGTCCCGTCGGCCTGGACCAGGACGACCAGTTCGACGGTTCCCTGGATCTTGCGGGCTTTGGCGGCGTCGGTGTACTGCGGCTTTACTTCCCGAATCAGGACCGGTGACGTCTTGGCGGTTGCCGGCCGTTGCTGGGTGGCCGCGGGGATCACGACCAGGGCGAGGGCTGCGAGCGTGAAAAGCGTGGATCGCACGGTGCCTCCTTCCAGCGTTATTATGACGCCGAATGCAGGCGTCCAGCCGTGCCGACTCATGTCAGCGGAGACGGCAATTCGAGAGCACCACTGACAGTTTTTCCAGCCCCATCCGGTAGATCGCCCATGTCGTCACGGGCTCACGGCTCACTAGCATGAGCGCGAGAAAGGAACACCAACATGCTGATTGTGAGCACTCTCGTTCTAGCAGGGTCGGTCTTCACGGCAGGATCGGCGTCGCCCGCTTTGCAGGTGAAAACGATTCCGGATCAGACCATCACCGCGACCGCGACGATCGAAGCGATCGAGGCGAAGTCGCGCCTCGTGACGTTGCTGACTGAGGACGGGACGCATGAAGTGGTCAGGGCGCCAGCCGAAATGAAGCGATTCTCCGAGCTCAAGGTGGGCGACAAGATCACGGCGCGGTATTACGGCAGCCTCATCGTCCGCATGAAGAAGCCAGGCGAACCCGCGATCGATGTCGATAAGTCGGCGGTCACGCCCGGCACCGGGGCCAATCCCGGCGGTACGGTCGCGGCGCAGCGAACGCTCACCGTGACGATCACCGCCATCGATCCGAATGTGCCCTCGATCACGGTCAAGAGCGCCAACGGCTGGACTTACAGCCGCAGAGTGGAAGACAAAAAGGCGCTCGAAAAGGTGAAGGTCGGCGACCAGCTCGATATCACCTGGAACGACGCGGTACTGATTTCGGTGACGCCGGCGAAGTAGCCGGGCGACGGTCATTCGACGGGCACTCGACGCCGTGGCCCGGCGAGCCTGGCGGCGCCGGCTGCGGTATGGTTACGGCCATGACCGGCCGACAAGGAACCGTTGCGTTCGCTCTCGCCGCGGCGTTGACAGCGCGGCTTCTGGCCCAGCCTCACGAGGCCGTGACGGCGGCCGATTACGCTCGCGCCGAAAAGTACCTCGCGCCGAACCTGGCCGGCCTCGTGGTCGGCGGTTCGGTCGTGCCGAACTGGCTGCCGGCTAGTCTCTCAACAACGGGCGCAGCGGCGCCCCAGGCCGCGTCGAAGGACGAACGGTTCTGGTACCGCAACCAGACGCTGACCGGCACCGAGATCGTCGTCGTCGATCCCGCGGCGAAGTCGCGCACGTCGTACGCTGACTGTGCGGCGGCCCATGTCGATTGCGCGACCGAGGCAGCCGGCGGCGGCGGTCGCGGCGGCAGGGCCGCGGCGTCAGGACCGTCCTCCTCCGACGGCAAGCCGCTCAACCTCTCTCCTGATCGCCGCCGCGCCGTGTTCGTGCGCGCCTGGAACCTGTGGTTGCGCGACATGACAACCGGCGAGGAGCGCGCGCTGACCACCGACGGCGCGCCGTACTTCGGCTACGCCACCGACAACGCGGGCTGGAGCAGCAGCGACCGCGCCGTCGCAGCGTGGTCCCCCGACTCGAAGAAATTGGCGACACAGCAGCAGGACGAGCGCAATGTCGGCGAGATGTATCTCGTCAGTACCACCGTCGGCCATCCCGCGCTCCGCGTGTCGAAATTTCCGCTGCCCGGCGATCCGGTCATGGCGATGGTGCATCGCGTGATCGTCGACACCGACACCGGCGCCGTCACCCGGCTGCAGATGGAGCCCGACTTCCACCGCGCCACGCTCGGCGACGACCTCAGCATGAACGACTACAACTGGAGTCCCGACGCCACGCGGCTGGCACTGGCCTCGGTGTCGCGCGATCACAAGCACGTCTGGGTGCGCGTCGCCGACGCGGCAACTGGCGCCGTTCGCACCGTGTTCGAGGAAGTGGTGCCAACCCAGTTCGAATCGCGCGGCTGGCGCGTGCTGTGGTCCAGCAACGAAGTGGTCTGGCATTCCGAACGTGACAACTGGGGCCAGCTCTATCTTTACGATCTGCAGTCGGGACACCTGAAGCGCCAGATCACCAACGGCGAAGGCCCGATCGTCCAGATCGCGAAGATCGACGAGAAGACACGGACGCTCTGGTTCGGCGCCAACGGCCGCGAGAAAGGACAGGATCCGTACTACCTCCATTTCTATCGCACGTCGCTCGACGGGGGGCCATCGGTCGCGCTGACACCGGACAACGGCACCCACACCATTCAGATCTCGCCCTCAGGCGCATTCATCGTCGACGCGTTTTCGGCGCCCGACACGCCGCCGAGCGTGGTGCTGCGCGATGCCGAGGGCCGCGAGATCATGCTGCTGGCAAAGGCGGACATCTCGAAGCTGCTCGCGACCGGCTGGCGGCCGCCGCTGCCGATCAAGATGACGGCGCACGACGGCAAGACCGACCTCTACGGGCTCCTCTTCCGGCCGACAAACTTCGACCCCTCAAAGAAATATCCGATCGTCAACAACGTCTATCCCGGTCCGCAAACCGGCAGCACCGGCAGCCGCGCTTTCACGGCGGCCCGCGGCGATCGCCAGGCGCTCGCCGAGCTCGGTTTCATCGTCGTCACAATTGACGGCATGGGAACGCCGGGCCGCTCGAAGGCGTTCCAGGACGCGTACTACGGCGCGATGGGGCGCGACAACACGATCCCGGATCAGATCGCCGGCATGAAGGAGCTGGCAGCGACGTATCCATGGATCGATCTGTCGCGCGCGGGGATCTGGGGCCACTCGGGCGGCGGCTTCGCGACGACAACGGCGATGTTCCGTTTCCCGGATTTCTTCAAGGCCGGGATCGCCGAGTCAGGCAATCACGATCAGCGGGAGAACGAAGACGATTGGGGCGAGCGTTACCAGGGACTGGTCGCGAAGAACGCCGACGGCACCGACAGTTACGACGCCGAAGCGAACCAGAACTTCGCGAAGAACCTGAAGGGGCACCTGCTGCTGGCGCACGGGACCATGGATACCAACGTCCCGCCGTACCAGACGCTGCTGGTCGCCGACGCGCTGATCAAGGCGAACAAGGACTTCGAACTGATTCTGCTGCCGAACCAGAATCACGGCTACGGCAGCGCCTCGAACTACATGATGCGCCGCCGCTGGGATTTCTTCGTGCGGTGGCTGCTCGAAACAGAACCGCCGAAGGAGTATCAAATCAAGTGAGGGGCCGGCCGATTCTCAGCAGCGCCACACCGTGGCGCGGCACGGTCGTGGTGTACTGCTTGGCGTGGCCGGCGGCACCCGGCGCGTCGGTCTGCGTCCATGGGAATCGCACAGGCGAGCCGTCAGCGGCGCCGATGTCGGCGAATTTCACGGTCATCGGCGTCTCGACCGGCGCGCGGTTGAAGAGACCGACGGCGTAGGTACCGTCGGCGAGCTGCCGCGCCCAGATCTGCGACCAGTTGTCGGCCGAGACACGCCCGGCCGCCCTGCCGAGTGCATCCTGGTCGATCGCCAGCACTTCTCGGTTGCCGAGCAGATCGATCGTCCAGTCGTCGAGGTGCGCCATATCGGCGCCGATGAGGAGGGGTGCCGCCTGAAGCGCCCACAGCGAGAGATGCGTGAGCTGCTCGCTGGGCGAGAGGTTGGTCGGACGCGGCGGATCGATACGGCCCCATCCGAGGCGCCCGACGACCAGCATGTCGGTGTCGTTCCAGTGCCCGGGCCCGGCGTACTTCTCGTGGCCAGTCTGCTGAAAACCGATCGCCGACATCGACTGCCACGTGTCGGTGATGTCGCCCGTGACACGCCACAGGTTGCCGCCAACCGTATCGCCCCATTCCCACACGCTGCCCATGCCGTACTGGCAGAGAGAGAAGACGATGTCGCGATCGAGCCGGTCGAGGACGCCTCGCATCAGGATGTACGGTTTCTGCAGCAGGCCGAGCGGACTGTTGCTGTTGGCCGGCTCGGGATAGCGGCACCAGTCGTACTTGAGATAGTCGATGCCCCACTTCGCCCACGTGCGCGCGTCCTGCTCTTCATGCTGGTAGCTAGCAGCGAGTCCCTGGCAGGTGGCGGTCCCCGGCCCGGAGTAGATACCGGCCTTGAGGCCCTTGGCGTGGATGTCGTCGACGAGGCCTTTCATGTCGGGGAATTTCTCGTTGGTCAGGATCTCGCCATTGGCGTCGCGGCCGGCGGTGGCGTCGTTCGCCCCGTTCGCCCCCTTGTGCCAACCGGCCTCCCACGCATCGTCGATGTTGATGTAGGTGTAGCCCTGACCGGCGAGGCCGCTGCGGACCATGCCATCCGCAGCCGCACGCACGTGATCGGCGGTCACGTTGCCGCCCCACACGTTCCACGAGTTCCAGCCGAGCGGTGGCGTCAGGGCCAGTGCGTCCTTACCGCCGACAATCGTCATGACGGCGCTGCTCGTCTGCCCTTTGGTGTTCCGCACCGTGACACCGACGTCGGTCCGCCCGTCCTTCTTCAGCGATCCTGTGATGATGCCGCTGCGCGGGTCGAGCGCAAGGCCTTCGGGAAGATTGCGCGCACTGAAGGTGAGCTCCCCGGTGCCGGACGCCGGAATACGGAACAGAAACGGGCGTCCCGGCGTGGCGCCGGTGATTCGCGGGTAGTTGATCATCGGCGCTGCGATCCGGCTCGAAGCGATGGCCGGCGGGGCTTCGCTGACAGCGGGCGCGACGCGGACCTGCGACTGCTGCCCGGGCTTGGCGACGATCGCGGCGCCGGACCACTCGGCCGTGTCGCCGGCAGTCCCGTCGTTCGCGTCGACGACGGCGAGGATGAGCGTCCGCGCGCCGGCCAGGTCGATCGACACCGGCCTCGGCGTATCGCCGCGGTGCATCACGTCGGACTCGAAGACCTTCCGCCCGTCGAGCCAGGCGCCGAACACAACGCTGCCGGCCGGCGGAGGAGGCGTCGCTGTGCCGCCAGGTGAGGCTCCTCCGGCCTGAGGCTGGCCATCGTCGATGCCCACCATCGCGACGAACCTCAGGGCGCCGCCGGCGAGATCGATTGCCAGATCGCCGTCAGAGAGCAGTGGCACGCCGTGCGCGTAGGTCACACCGCCGAGCCTGAACACGAGCGGTGCCGCCGCTGTCTGTCCCCGCTGCGGACGAGGACGCCTGATCGGCGCGTTGGACAGGTCGAGGCTGTCGACCCACACGGCGTTCTGTGGCGGATCGGCTCCCTGGAGGCCGGCGGCGTCCTGGTGCCCTGCGAGTGGCGCCGCCAGCGCGCTGACGGCGGCAACAACCAACAGCAATCGGGGGATCTGGCCCATGCCGCGCATTCTACTTCCCCGCGCGGTCCGCGATGATGGGAGCGATTCAGATCATCGGAATCAGCGGCACCCTGGCATGCGGAAGGCCCCGATGCGCGTCGAGTAGGTCGCGGCGTCCTTCTTGAGATAGTCGCCCACGTACCACACGGTGCAGTCGTCAGACGGATCCATGGCCGTCGTCGTGTAGTCTTCCCACCGTTCGGCGGGACGCGGGGCGGTCGACTGCGCAGCCTGCCCTTCGGCGAGGACGGTCTCTTTCATTGTCAACAGGCCTGGCGGATCGCCTTTCTCGCGGCCGGCGAAGCGCTGGCCCGCAAAGTTCGGCGTCCCGCCGAACGAGTAGCCGATGCCGATGTTGCCGAATCGATCGATGGCCGGGCTCGCCATCCAGCGGTAGAAGCCCCCGGGGGCGTAGGTGCCCTGTTGCGCGAGCGACAGTTGGCGCGCCTTGTCGATGGCGAGCTCGTACCAGCGCACGCCCCCGCCGCCGGCGGCGGTATCGACCGAGTGGACCGCGACGATCGCCTCGCGATTGCCGATCCGCCGGTAGACGACGCGCGACATGATCTTGTCGCCCTGCGCGTCGAGATGATGGTCCGTCCCAGGCTGCGGCACGCAGTTGGTCAACTGGCCGTTACACAAATAGTGGTAGGGCGCGACCTTGATCTTCTCGGGGCCGGTCAGCTTCGTGTTCGCCGGCGTCTTCCAGTCGACGTGAAACTGCCAGGTATCGATGGTGTCGGCGTCGAAGAGGTTGTCGAGCTGCGTGCCACCGGCCGCCATCATCACGTTGGGCGCGTCGCCCGGCGGCGCCGTCGTCCCATCGATGTCGGCGTTGTTCAGGAAGTTGACGTTCAGCACAACCTGGCACTGCTCGCTCGCTGGCTCCCCTTTGAGCATGCGAGCGCGATCGACGACGCAGGCGTGTTTTTGCGTAGCGACCGTCTCCGAGATGCGGTTGTCGCTCGAGCTCGTCGGGACGTAGTAACCGTCGATCCACACGGCCGGCCGCGGATAGTCGGGAAAGAGTGGACGCTCGAACGCGTAGCGATAATACGGGCCCATCGGATCGGTGCCGGTGCTGATCGCGTAGCACATGCCATAGGTGCTCGGCGGCGGCGTGGGCGCGGGCTGACCCGCCGGTTGTCCACGCTGTCCGCGGCCCTGCGGCGGGGCGGGTGGTGGCGGCGCAGGAGGATTGGCGGGCAGGGATACCGCGGCTCCAGGCGACGATGCCTGGCCTGGCGCCGCGAGCTGTCCGGGGGGCGCCGGCGTGCCGAGTGGAGGGCGCTCGCCGACTTCGCTGAGTGGAATGCGCGAGAAAATCGGCATGGTGATCAGCCAGCGGTTCGCCAGCTGGTCGTAGCGGACGACGGCGTCACCGTTGTTGCGCGACGCGCATGGGCCGCCCAGCCCGCCGAACACCGTGTTGGTGTTGACAGGACCGTAGGCGGCATGTCCGGTCTTGTCGAAGATTGCGAAACGCGAGTTGACCGTCTGCACGATGTGATTCGGTCCGACGGCGAGGCTGTTGTCGGAAGGGTTCCGCCCCTCGTACTGCCCCTGGGGTCCCTCGAAACCTACGCCCATACCGTCGAAGCTGGCGACGAGGCGCGCCGCCGGCTTGGTTCCGTCCGTCGTCTGCTCAATCGACGGCTGCAGCAGCGGCAACGAGAGCGCCGCCGCGACGAGCATCACTGTCCGCATCGCTTATCCTCTCGGCCCGTACCGGAATTCGTTGCGTTCGCGGAGGCCACCCGGCCGCAACAACCTCACCGCCAACCGAAGCGCCTGCCAGCGCGAGTAGATGTCCGCCTTCCGTCCCGAAGTGACGACCGGCACCGACAGGATCAGGAAGCGCCCATGCTTCTTGAGGGCGCGGCTCATGTCGATTTCCTTCGTTGTGTGCGGGAATGACAATGGAGACGACCGGCTCCGTCACGTCCCGCCATTGTAGGCCGGACCGGGATTACATGGCGGACAGCGTACTGGCGAGAGCGTCGGTGAGCTGCGCCGCGTCCTCGTCGGCGAACGGCATCGGCGGCCGGATTTTCAGGACGTTGTGGAACGGACCATCGGTGCCGAGCAGGATGCCGCGATCGCGCATCTGGTCCGCCACGGCGGACGCCTCCGTGGCCGCCGGCTCCTGCGTCGCGCGGTCCTTGACCAGTTCGACGCCGAGGAACAGGCCGCTGCCCCGGATGTCGCCGACGAGCGGATGGCCGCCGACGGCATCGTGCAGCCGCCGCAGCAATGATGCGCCGACGGCGTGTGCATGCTCCTGCAGCCGCTCCTCCTGCACGACGTCGAGTACCGCCAGGCCGACGGCGCACGACACGGTACTGCCGCCAAAGGTGCTGAAGAACTCCATCCCATTGTCGAAGGACGCGGCTATCTCCGCCGTCGTAACTACAGCCGCGAGCGGAAAGCCATTGCCGATCGGCTTCCCCAGCACGACGATGTCGGGGACGACGTGCTGTGCCTCGAAAGCGTAGAAGTGCGTGCCCATGCGCCCATAGGCGGTCTGCACTTCGTCGGCGATGCAGACGCCGCCCGCCGCACGGACGATCGCATAGACGGAAGCGAGATAGCGATCCGGCAGGACGATCTGCCCGCCGACGCTTGGCGCGCTCTCGGCAATGAAGGCGCCCGGATTAGGTACATCGCGCGCGAACTCCGCGTATTTCTCGCCGGCACGCGGATCGTCGCGGCGGTACTTACCGCGATACGTGTCGGGCAGCGGCAGCACGTGCACCCACGGCGCCGCCCCCTCGCCGCCCGGTCCGTTGAACTTGTAGGGACTGATGTCGATGAGCGTCGTCGTGTTGCCGTGATAGGCGGCGTCAAGGACCACGACGTTGCGGCGGCGCGTGTGGGCGCGCGCCAGGCGCAGGGCCAGCTCGTTGGCTTCGCTGCCGGAATTGACGAAGTAGCAGACCGCGAGCGGCGCCGGCAGAGTCGCGACCAGGCGCTCCGCGAACGCCGCGAGCTTGTCGTGCAGGTAGCGCGTGTTGGTGTTGAGCACGAGCATCTGCTCGGTCGCCGCGGCGACCACGCGTGGATGGCTGTGCCCGACGTGCGGCACATTGTTATAAGCATCCAGGTAGCGTCGTCCGGCCTGATCGTAGAGATACTGCATCCAGCCGCGGACGATCTTCACAGGCTGGCGGTAGGCGACCGACACGTTGTGACCGATGACGCGACGGCGCGCGGCGAGGGTGTCCTCGGGAGTCCGGCCACGCGCACGGCGGAACGCCTCTTCGGCTTCGTCGAATCCGATCGCCAGCAGCCGCGGCAGCGTGCGCGCGATCGGCGCCTGGCTCACCGACAGGTACGGGTCGGCTGGCCGCTGCGCCTGCTGGCGCGCGGCGATGCAGACGCTGGTGCACAGGCGCAGCAATACCAGTCCGTAGAGCGCCGCGATCTCGCCGTCTTCGAGCGTGCGCAGGCGGGCGTAGCCGCGGACAACGGCGGCGGCTACGTCGAGCGGGTCGGGCGTGTCGAGCACGGCGTAGGCGATGGCGATCGCCAGATCGGCGATGGCGTAGGAGTGAACGAGATCGCCAAAGTCCAGGAAGCCGGCGATGCTGCCGGCACGCACCAGCACGTTGTAGTCGTTGGGATCGTTGTGGACAACCGCGCGCCGCAGCCACGACAGTCGTTCGCCGTCGCGCGCGCGGACGCGCCAGGCGAGATCGGTCACGCTCGCGCGCAGCGCGGGATCGGCGATCAGCCCCGAGGCCTCGGTGATCACCTCAAAGGCGCGTGACAAATCCCAGTAGAACTCACGGTGCACCGCCGGATCGTCGAAACCGTCGAGCGCGGCGTCGAGCTCCGCGAGTCGGGCGCCGAGATCCGTCAGCAGTTCGGGCGACGCCGGCCCGGCCTCGGCGAGCGGCTCGCCCGGCAGCCACGTCAGCAACCGGACGAAGTGCACCGCACCACCCGCGGGCACGTCCACAAGGAGGCGGCCGTCGACCGATGGTACCGGCGCCGGGCACAGGGTGGTCCGCCGCGCCACGTGCGCCAGCGCGGCGTTCTGCGCCTCGAGCAGCGGTCGATCGTCGGCGGCGTTGGCGATCTTGAGTACGAACAGGTCGCCGGACGCGGTCTGCAGGCGGAAATTCTGGTCGCGCTCGCTGGGGAGCGCCGTGGCGTCGGCGGCGAGCCCGTAGAGCCGCAGCGCGAGGGCAACGGCGTCCGCCGCGCTGAACGACGGCGCGGTGGACAGGATGTCTCGGGTCGGTGTCGTCACTACAAGTCTCGCCGCTGGAACTGGACGTAGGCCGTGGCCGTGAACACGACCGCCGACGAAAGCAAGACTAGCAGGTTGCGCAATCCCGCGTCTTCGCCGGCGACGATCGCCAGCGCCGGGTAGTAATGAAACGGGGAGATCCACGCCACATGCCGCATCGGCGCCCAGCCGATCGCCAGAAAATCGAGCAGGTAGGTGACGAGCATGAGGAGCGCACCCGTCGTGAACGCCGTCGTCCAGCGTCGCGACACGGAGGCGAGCCACAGGGCGATGCTGCCGAAGCAGAGGGCGATCGCGCCGAGATGTGCCAGCAGCAATAGCCGCACCGCGACGGATGGCAGCTGTGCGATCGGCGCGCCGAAGAGCCGTGCGCCGATGGACGTGCCGGCGAACATCAGGCTCAGCCCGGCCGCCACGGCGAGCACCACCAGCAGCAGCGATCGCGTCAGCAGCCGGTGGCGTGGCAGCGAGCGCGCCAGCTCGAGATCGACGAGTCCTGATTCGATCTCGTGCGCCGGCTCGGTCGCGATATAGATCGCGACCATCGCCAGCAGCGCGCAGATCACCGGATGGAAGTAGCCAAAAGCGACGATGCCGCGAAAGCTCGCCAGCAGCATGACGCGGTTGCCGAGGCCCTGCTTCAGGAAGATCGGCATCAGATCGGCGAGCCCGCCGAACGACTGGGTCTGCTGGATTTCGGCGGCCTGGCCGACGATGATCAGCTGGAAGCCGCAGAGCACGACCAGCGAGCCGCCGAGGACGTAGCGGGCCTGCGCGATAGAGCGCCGCAGCAGCGCCGTCATTGCGCCTTGCCGCCGTAGAAGCGTGTCACGTAGTCCTCGAGACGGAACGGCTCGACGCTGACGTCCTGGATCGGCCGCCCTTGCAGCGTGGCGAGCAGCGGGCCGAGCGGCCCCTGCACCTCGGCGACGAGCGGCGTCCCTCCGTCCGCGAACGTCACGGTGACGCGCCGCATCGCGCCGCGCTTGATTTCGTCGATCGTACCGCTGGCGACCAGTCGGCCGCCGCGAACCAGGCCGATGCGATCGCACATCGACTCGACTTCGGTCAGCACGTGCGACGAGAGGAACACCGTGGTCTCGCCGCCGCGTTTCAACTCGGCAACCGTCTCGCGGAACGCCTGCACCATCAGCGGATCGAGACCGGCGGTCGGCTCGTCGAGAATGGCCAGCGGCGGCCGCATCATCAGCGCCTGGACGATGCCGATCTTCTGCTTCATGCCGTGCGACTGCTCGCGCAGGCGGCGGCGCTGGTCGAGCTCGCTCACGTCGAAGCGCTGCAACAGGTGCGCGAGGTAGTCGGGCGCGACGCGCCGGCTATCGAGCCGCGACAGGTAGGCCAGGTACTCGAGCGCGGTCAGGTCGGGATAGATCGGGAGGTCGCCGGGGAGATAGCCGATCAGCCGGCGGGCCGCGAGGCTACTGGCGTGACAATCGACGCCGAGGACGCGCGCGCGCCCGCGCGTCGGCCGCAGCAGGTCCATCAGCAGCCGGATGGTCGTCGTCTTGCCCGCGCCGTTCGCGCCGAGGAAGCCGTACACTTCTCCGCGCTGCACCTCGAACGACAGATCCTCGACGGCGACGACCCGGCCGTAGTGCTTGGTCAGCCCGTCGACGGCTATCGCGTGCGCCTCGGTCATCGCCCAGAGGCTAACGCATGAGTGCCATCGCGCGCGAACGCAAACGACTGGGTCGAACGCCTCAGGGCACGGCGTGCCGGTGCACGACGCCGCCGCGCACATCGGCGAGCGGGTGCTGGACGACGAACGCCGATTCGTCGAAGGTTTCGACGATGCGCCGCACACGGCCGATTTCGAGCCTGGTCACCACGCAGTAGAGAATCTCGCGATCGTCGCCCGACATGCCGCCGCGGGCCTTGAAGATGGTGATGCCGCGCCCCATCTCCTCGAGAATCGCGGCGCGGATCGGCTGCGGCGCCGACGACATGATGGTGATGGCGGTGAACTCCTCGATACCGTGCAGGATGAAGTCGAGCGTGCGCGCCGCCGCAACGTAGGTGAGGATGGAATACAGCGCCTCCTCGGTGCCGAGGATCCGCATTGCCGCCAGGAACAGGACGACGTTGAAGGCGAGGATGGCGTCGCCGACCTTGACCACGGGGCTGCGCTTGCCGATGATCAGCGCCGCGATCTCGGTGCCGTCGAGCACGGCGCCGCCGCGCACCGCCAGGCCGATGCCGGCACCGATGAAGACGCCGCCAAAAACCGCAGTCAGCAGCGAGTCGTGGGTCACGTCGGGAAAGTGGACCGTCGCCAGCACCAGCGCCAGCGCGGATATGGCGAGGACGCTGCGCAGGGCGAAGGCACGCCCGAGGTGCCGGTAGCCGAGCGCCACGAACGGCAGGTTGACGAGCGGCAGCCAGAGCGAGAGCGGCAGCGGCGTCGCGTTGGCGAGGAGCATCGAGATGCCGGTGACGCCCCCGTCGATGAAGTGGCTGGAGAAGAGAAACCCCTTCAGCCCCATGCCGGCCGAGAACACGCCGGCGGCGATGAAGAGGGTGTTGATCGCTTCGCGTCGGATCGGAGTCATGCTCCGATGGTAACGGCTAGCCGCCCTTGCGGATCTGCGCGACCTGGTCGAGCACGTTCTGGGGCCGCCGCGCGGCGAACGTGCGCAGGAACGCCACGGCGTCGTCCCACTGCTGGTTGTCGAACTGCTTCTTGGTATCGCTGCGCGCGGCGTCGACAATTTGCGCCGCCAGGCGCTCGATCTCGAGCGCCATGAAGTCGTCGGCGCGCGCGGCCTGGGCGCACTGCTCGAGGGTGAGCAGGAACGTTTCGCGCAGGTCCGGGTAGGTCAGGGCGCGGCGGAACAGCACGTTGTCGTCGGTCGTGCGGATCGGGCTGTCGTAGAAGAGGAAGGCGTTGTCCTTGTCCCAGACGAACAAGCGGTGCCGGGTCGTTCCCTGATCGCGATAGAGGTAGAAGTTGTTCATGCCGGCAAAGCCCAGGATGCCGTCGTTTTCTGCGATATACATCTCGATCGCCACGTGGGTCACGAACTGGGTGAGATCGAGGTACTGTTCGACGCGCGGGCGCCAGACGTTGTCGTCGGGACCGTTGACTTCGCGGAACAGGCTGACGATCGGGTCATAGAGGGTGCTGTCGGCGTCGAGCAGGTGGTTGCGCGGTTCGAATTTCGGCTTGTAAGCGGCGATGCTGCCGAGATCCTCGGCGTGCCAGATACCGTCGGCCGACCAGTGATACTCGAACACCGTGCCGTCTTCCTCGCCGGTGACGCGCTTGGCGAACTTGCCGTCGATCTCCTCCGTGATGTTGTAGATGCCCTGGTATTCGTTGTTGATGTAGAGGCGGCAGAACGACTCGCGCGGCGCCGGCAGCCCGATCTTTTCGAACATCTCGAAGGCGAGCTTCTCGCGGATCAGCGAGGGATCCTGCCAGATGTTGTCGAGGATGAGCGCTGACAGCCCGACGAAGGTCTGGCCCGTCGTGTAGCGATCGACCTCGACGCGGTAGCCCGGCTTGATCGGGTTGCGGCTACCCTGGCCGCGCGATCGGATGGAGACGTTGCGGACCTTGAGGTTACGCCAGGCGAGATCTGCCGGATAGTGGGTGTTCAAGTCGTAATGCGCGCGCAGCGCAGCGAGGTCGCGCGTGTTGACGGTAAGACGCACCTCCTGCAGCGTGGTGCTATCGAAGAGGTCGGCGGCAGTCTGCGCCAGTGCCGGGCGCGACAGGACGAGCGCAGCCAGCAGACACGGAACGAGGCGGCGAACTCGCATGGTTTCGGCTCCTCAGAAGTAGACCTGGAAGCGAACGGCCTTGGTCGTGAACGTCGCCTGCGGCGGCAGCGGCCCCTGTGACGGATCGTCGAGCGTCTCGCGGATGAAGTTCGCCTGGATCTTGACGAAGCGATTGAGGTACCAGTTGACGCCAAAGGTCGCGACCTGGTCGCGGTTGGGCAGCACGACCTGGGCGCGCGGGCTGAGCGACGGCGCTTCACCGCCCGAGCCGCTCCTGAAATCAAGGCTCTCGATGCGCGCGCCCACTTCGATGGCGCCGGCGCCCCCCTGGAGGAACGGTTTCTTCGGCCGATCGACCCGCGACTTCTTCTCGCCGGTGATGGCGTAGGTGCCACTGACGTACCACCCTTGGCCGATGAGCGGCGCCAGGTCGGTGTTGTCGACGCTCTCGCCCAGCCGCTCGGTCTCGACACGCATCCACTCCGCCTTGACCGACGCCGGCCCTGGACGCACCTGGAACTCGACGCCGGTACGCCAACGCTTGCCGTTGACGATGTAGTCGGAGGCAGAGAAAAACTTCTGGTCGAAGACCATCAGGCCGCGCAGGCCGGCGACGCCTTCGGGAACGTCGCTGATCGTGAACGCCGCGCCGACGGAGAGATCGGTCTTGGCGTTCTTCACCGCGCGCATCGGTTCGTAGGTGGCCCGGGCGGCAATGGTCTGGCCGCCGTAGACCTTGTCGGGGTTGTTGGTGCGCGCGTTCTTGCCGTCGTGGTTGAACACGCCGGCCTCGTAGTTGATCGTCTTGCCGACGACGCGCCCGTGCAGCATGACGCCGGTATCGCGCCCCGGCGCGAGGTGGGTCGCGGCCAGCGATCGGAACATGAAATCGAGATGCGTGGCGCCGGTGTTCTCGTCGAGGCTGAATGGCACCTTGAACTGGCCGCCTCGCACGCGGATCGCGTCGAACTGCTTGTAGTCGATCCACGCCGCGCGCAATGGATCGGTGCTGGTCAACTCCGCGGTGAGTTCGTATTCCACCGCGTTGACGATCTCGCCGGACACGCCCAGCCGCTTCTTGCCGAGATCGACCGACGCCGCGTCTGCCGGCTTGTCCGGCGGGGCGTCCGATGTCTGCCACTCCGGCGTGAAGCGACCGCGGAAATCGAGGTGCGTGCCCTTGCCGAAGTGGATAGACGGGTGATCGTCGAGCTTGAACTGTGGGTAGTCCTTGGCCTTCTTCTTTTTCTTGTCCTTGCTGTCTTCTTTCTTTCCGCTGCCCTTCTTCCCGTCGTCTTTTTGCTTCTTCCCAGCTTCGGCCGGCTGGTCTTCCATCATCTGCGCGGCGGTCGGCGCGGCAAGCTGCAGGAGGAGCAGGGCCGCGGGAAGGATCAATGACATGCGTCTGACCCCGTGTCTCTGAAGGCGCTGCCGGCGGCAGCAAAGTCCCAGGCATACGCGTTGTCGGTGAGAGTAAGGATAAAGATGCCGTAGGTGCTGGCGCGAACCTGACTATTGGGCTGAAGCGAGACCGGGGTATACAAATGCGCCCCGCCGGTGCCGATGATGAACTCGCGGATGCCAGCCGCCGACGCCTTGCCGTCGGGGTCCTGCGGCGCGAACCGCTCGTACTCATGGTCGTGCCCGTTGAGCACCACGTCGGCGTTGAACTCCGTCAGCGTCGTCCACAAGATCTTCGTGTCGGGCTGATTGCCGTCGGGTCCAGAACTGAAGAGGCCGCGATGCCAGTAAACGAGCGTGCAGGCAGTGCGGTTATTCGAGAGCTCGCTGCGCAGCCAGGCCAATTGCGCGGAGCCCGGGCCGAAGGCGATCTCGCTGTTCAGGGCAATGACGCGCCACGTACTCGCGGTGAAGGCGTAGTAGCCCTGACCGCGCGTACCGGCGAGATCGCCGAAGTAGTCAAAATACGGGTCGGCGGAATGCGCCGGATTCTCGTACTCGTGATTGCCGGGGACCGGCCGTGTGCGCGCCTTGTGACGGCCCCAGAAGGGGTCGTAACAGTTGTGGAAGTCGGTCGCGCTACCGCCGGGATAGGCGAGATCGCCGACGGCCAGAATCAGGCCGCCAGGCAGATTATCGAGCAGCGCGCCCGTCTGCGACGTGCCGAAGCCGCATTCCCCGATGTCGCCGGCGGCGTAGAGCGTGATGCTCGAGCCGCCAATGCCTCCACCACCGCCGCCGCCACCGGACGGCGCGGAAGGCGTACTCCCGCTGCACCTGGCGAGCCCCGCCAGGAGAATGAAGACGCCCGCGGCCGACGCGACCGGCCCGCGCATGTGCATTGGTGCGGCGGATTATCGCCTAACGGCCGCCTCCCGCTGCGGTGGTGGTGCGGGGCGTGCCCGCGGGGGGGCCGCCAAGATCGTTCCAGTTCAGCACGGCGTTGAAGACCATGTTGAATTCCGCGTGGTTCTGCCAGCGATAGATCGGGTTGTTCGAGAAGAGCACGACGCGCCCCTTCCCGCTGTAGCCGCCGGGAACGTCAATCGCGAACGGACGGTTCGCGATCTCGTCGGCGCCGCGCATTAGGCCGCTGAGCACGTTGGCCTCACCGCCCGAATAACGAGCGAGCACCGCACCCTGGTCCGGCTGTCCGACAGACATCAGTGGTCCGCCCAGGTATTTGATCGGCATCGTCTTGTCCGTGTAGCCGTAGAACACGGGGTGGTCGGGCTTGACGATCTCGGCGTTGACGAGCGGCCGCGGCGCGTAGAAATTTGCCGACGTCTGACCTGACGCGTCAACCGTGCGCGCGAAGCCGAGCTCAGTCGGGAACTGCACGGCCTGGTTGGTGCAGATGAGCGTGCCGCCGGCGTCGAGGAACTTGGCGAACGCGTCCACCCCTTCCCCACCCATCCCTCCGGTGATGTCGGGCGACTCGCCGTACATGCCGAGAAACTTGTACTTATCGGTCTTCATGTAGGGCACGGGGCGTGCGGCCGGCGGCGCGAAGACCGCCGCACGATTCGCCTGTTGTGCGGGCATCAGGATGACGTCGTAGTCGGCGCGCAGGTTCCCCTTTTTCACGCGCTCCTTGAAGATCAGGTCGTAGGGCACGCCGAACCGGTCAAAGGTCAAGCGATACCAGCCGATCTCCTGGGTGTTCGCCCACGACGAGTAAATGGCGATGCGCGGCACGTCGGCGTCGTGCATGGCCACGGTGGGGGCCTGGCTCAGCGCCACCGCGGTCAGCCCGAGCTGCTCGACCGCAGCCTTGACGGCCGCCATGACGGTCGCTAGGTCACCGCCCGGGGCGCCCGGCGCAATGACGAACGACCCGGCCGGAAATTCGACGCCGTCGGCAGTGAAGCTCTTGTCGGCGATCTTCATCGCCACGCTCTTCAGCTTGTAACGGAACGCGATCATGTTGTTCGAACCGTAGTGTGCGACCGCGATACCGGCTGAGCCGCTGCCCGTGGTCTTACCCTTCGCCACCGCTTCCTTGACCGGCGTGACCGCCACGTCGAGGATGGCCTTGTCCTTGATTTCCTTCACGTCGACGCCCATCGCGAGACCCATCGTCCAGCCGCTGTCGTCGTAGGTCGTGAGGTTGGGATCGGGATAGTTCTGCCGCTCGAGCAAGTTCTTGGCGAGACGGCCGTAGGGCTGATCCCGTTTGATCACGTAGGAGCCGGCCGGGTAGGTTGCGTCGCCGATCTTGATCTCCGATTTTGCCTCGCCGATCTCGATCGCCTGCGCACGCAGGACGTTGACGAGCGCGGCAGCCCGCGTCATGTCCTTGGTGCTCGCGGGAATGACATAGCCGTAGGGCGGGTTCGTCTTGCCGTCGTCGATCGAGTGTTGTGTCTTCTTGTAGAAGTTCTCGATGACGATGTTGGGAATCATCGAGGTGAGCTGGAGTCCCGACAGCACGCCGGTCTCCATGTAGTTGGTGTTATCACGGCGCGAGAAGTTGGCGAGCGCGTCGGGTGGAATCGGCAAGCCTCGATACCACTCGCGCGGCTGTCCGCCGCCGCGGCCCGTCGACGGCCCCGTCGCGCGTCCGGCGAACGCCACGGGTGCGGCCTCGCCGCCGGTCCCAGCCGCGGCTGCCGGGGCGCCCCCGCGCCCACGTCCACCGCCCCCGCCTCGTCCCTGCCCACGTCCACCCGCGGCGGCGTCGCCAGTCGCTGCACCCGAAGCACCACCGGCACCGGCACCTGCACCTGTACCTGCGGCATTCTCGGCACCTCTCGCACCGCCGGCACCTCTCCCCGGCGCGCTTTCCCGCCCGGACTGCGTCTCATACATCCGCATCATGCCGTTGTGGTTGTAGGCCACCGATCCGAGATAGCCCGGCGACCAGCCATCCATGAAGGCGTGCGTGTAGACGCCGGGGATGCCGTACTTCGTCATCTGCTCCAGCTCGAAGTTCGAGAAGAACGGCAGCTCGGCGAAGAGAATCGGATCGAGGTTCGGGTTCTGCGGCGGACCGCCGCTATAGGTGTAGAGCAGCGGCTGCGCCTCGTGCAGGTCGTGCATGATCGGCGGATGCGCCGTGTAGTACCAGTCGACGAGGGCGTGCATCGAAACGTTCGACAGGTTGATGTCGCGGTTGTTGTCGTGAAAGACGTACTTGCCCCAATAGGGCAGACCAGCGCCACCGCGGCCGCCCGCGGGTGGTGCTCCGGCCGTGGGCGCTCCGCCCGCAGCAGGCGCCGGCGCGGAGTCCAGTTCGTCGAGCCCTTTGTAGAACCAGTCGACGTTGCGGTCGCGGCCGTCGGGATCGGCGACGGGGGTGATTGAAACAATGACGTTGTTGCGGATCTGCGTAATGAGCGGCGACGTCTCGGTGACGATCCGGTAGGCCAGCTCCATCAGCATCTCGGACGGTCCTGTCTCGCCACTGTGCAGGCCGCCCATGAAGTGATAGTGCGGCTTGGTGGTGGCGATGAGCTGCTTGATCTGGTCCGGCGTGAGTCCGCGCGGATCGGCGATCTTCGCCAGGTTGTCGCGGTTCTTCTGCAGGTTCTTGATGTTGTCGTCGGAGCTGACCCAGACGACAACGAGATCGCGTCCCTCGTCCGACTTGCCGATCGTCTCGACTTTGACCCGGTTGGGCGCGGCGGCGGCGAGCGCGCGGTAATATTTCAGGATCTCGGCGTAGTAGGTCAGCTTGTAGGGTGCGCCGATGTAGTAGCCGAGGACGTCCTTCGGCGTCGGGATGCCCTTGACGATCGGCAGATGGTCGACCAGTGGGCTTCCGCCGTACCACTTGCCGGTCCACTCCTTGACCGACTTCTCGAACTCGGCGTCCTGCTGCTGCGCGGGATCGCGGGTATCGGTAACCATCTGCTGCGCGGGCAGCGACGCGACTGCGACGAGCAGGCCTGCGCCCACCAGGAACTTCCTCATACCGGGGTTTCTC
This sequence comes from uncultured Acidobacteriota bacterium, assembly GCA_963836665.1. Taxonomy (GTDB): domain Bacteria; phylum Acidobacteriota; class Vicinamibacteria; order Vicinamibacterales; family 2-12-FULL-66-21; genus JAICSD01. Next base: position 2,034,389 of record CAWIKL010000001.1, read on the forward strand.
CTTGAGTGGCCGGATGATATCAGGCTATCAGCAGAAGGAGCGCGGTCATTTGATGCGGACGCTGGTCGTGAACCGCCGGTAATCGCTGTACTCGGCGTGGCCAGTGACGCGGTCGAAGATCGGGCCGATCGACACGTCGAACCGCTCGTCCATCGACGCCGGCAGCCACATGTCGAGATCGTCCACGTGACGATAGACGACGTCGACGTAGCCCTGGCCGCGTTGCGCGCGCTGGCCGTGGCCGTCGATTGTCTCGACTTGCAGCCGGGTCCGAACGATGGTTCCGGCCTGGGGCTCGACCCAGATCGTCCCCGAGGAGGGGATCGACGCCATCGTTTCGGGTTCACGGATCAGGGTCGGACGCTCCGTCTCGCGATAGGCGATCTCCCAGGTCCCGTCGGCCGCAATCCTGCGCGCGGTGAACTTGAAGCGGCCGTGGTTCTCGGGCGTGAAGAAGAAGAGCACGGCCGTGGGCAGGTTGAAGTTCCGCTGGATCGCGCCGATGTTGTAGCGCGCGCTCTCGTCCGAGACGCGGCGGGCTTCGTCGAGCCGTCCCTCCGATCCCATGAGCACACGGGTCAGGCGATCCTGGCGATCCGATACGCGCTGGCCATCGACTTCGAGCACGTCGCGGAACCCGAGCCAGCCGCGGATGGCACCGGCGTAGACAATGGCGAAATCGGATACGAGGGCGCGCCTGCCGCCGACGCTCATCCCCGATCCTTCCGATGTCTGGTCGTAGCGTTCGGTGCACACGACAATCGACGCCTGCTCGCCGTAGCCGGCGACGTAGCGCTCGACGTGCTGCATCACCTCCTTGAGTGAGAGGGACGGCCGGGCCGGCGCGACCGACGCCAGGAGCGCGAGCGCGAGGGCGGGGAGGATCATGCGCGCCGCAGCACAGTCTTTTCTCGTCTACAGCGAACCTGCCAGAAGCGGTTCCATCGCGACCAGTTGCGCCCCGTTCTCGGTGCAGACGGCGTAGTGCACGTCGCTACCGCCGTAGAAGGTGACGCCGGCGTGCTCGCCGGTCGCGGCGAGGACGTAGAAATTGACGTTGAAGTTCGGATTGCCGTCCGGCTTCAGCAACCGCTTCCCGATCGTGTTGCCCTTGATCCGCTCGAGCGCCTCCATGCCGGCGTCCTTCGGGTGTGCGCCGCGGCGCATGGCCTCGACGATCAAATGCGATGACAGGTTGTAGAGATTGGCCTCCCCTCGCCCGGTCGATCCCGCGGCGCCGGCGGCGTTGTCAACGTAGAGGCCCGCGCCGAGAATCGGCGAGTCGCCGACGCGCCCGGGAGTCTTCCATGCCAGCCCGCTCGTGGTCGTGACGCCGCACACGTCTCCGCCGGCGTTGACGCCGTTGCAGTTGATCGTGCCGTAGACGTGGTTCCGGTTGATGAACCCATCGGCCACCATCTCCTCCGTCACGCGCTGCACGGCCAGGTCGCGCGCGATCGGGTCCAGATCGTGGAGCGCGTCGGTACGGCGCTTCCATTCGATCCAGGCATGGCGCGAGGCGTCGGTGTTGAGATCGGGCAGGACCTCGAAGCCCACGGCGCGCGCAAAATCCTGCGCGCCCTTGCCGGCGAGGAGGTGATGATCGGTTTCTTGCATCACGCGGTAGGCCACCAGCGATGGCGTCTTCACGCCCTCGAGCGCGGCCACGCCGCCGGCGCGCTTGGTCGGACCGTGCATGCAGCACGAATCGAGCTGCACGACACCGTCGGCATTGGGCAGGCCGCCGTACCCGACGCTGTTGTCCAGTGGATCCAGCTCGACGATACTGACCCCGGCGACGAGCGCCTCGAGAACGTCGGTCCCCGCCGTGATCATCGCGAAGGCCGTCTCCAGGCACGTCTGGCTGCCGCCGTTTGTGTACTGGTGCCCATTTGCGGAGGAGATGACGACGGGCTTGGCGGTCCGGCGTGTGCTCATGGACAATTCAGGTTTGCGGACCGAGCAGCGCAATTGTAGAGTACTCCTTTCATGCCCCGAGGAATTTCCATCGAGACCATCCGTGACGCGGCACGGCACGTCTACGACGCCGCCGTGCGTACGCCGCTGGTCACGCTCGGGGAAGTCGTCCCGGGCGGCCCCGAAGTCTTTCTCAAGCTCGAGACGCTGCAGCCGATCGGCTCGTTCAAGATTCGTGGCGCCTACAACGCCGTGCGCAAGCTGACCAGCGAGCAGATGAAAGACGGCGTCTGGACCGTCAGCGCCGGCAACGCCGCGCAGGGGGTGGCGCTCGCCGCGCGTAAGGTGGGCGTCCGCTGCAGCGTGATGGTGATGGACACGGCGCCGCAGGCCAAGCTGCGCAACATCGAGCGGCTCGGTGCGACGATCGTCAAGGCTACCTACGACGAGTGCTGGCACACCGTCGAGTCGCACCGATCCGAGCGCATGACCGGCCACTTCATCCATCCGTTCGACGACGACGATTTCATCAGCGGCAACGGCACGGCGGGGCTCGAGATCGTCGAGGACCTGCCCGACGTCGACGCGGTCGTCGCGGCGGTCGGCGGCGGCGGCCTGCTCGCCGGCATCGGCGTTGCTTTGCGGGCGCTCCGGCCGGAAACGAAAGTCTACGCCGCCGAGCCGAGCACCGCGGCGCCGCTGAAGCGTTCGATGGAACGCGGCCGGGCCAGCTACTTCGACGAATGGACGGCCTCGTTCGTCGATGGCGCCGGCGGCAAGTCGGTGCTCGACACGATGTGGCCGCTGCTGCACGAATACGTTGACGACTCGATCGTCGTCTCGCTCGACGAGGCGGCCGCCGCGATGCGGCTCACCGCCGAACGCGCCCGCGTCATCGCTGAGGGGGCCGGCGCGTGCGCCGTGGCGGCGGCGATTTCTCCGGCGATGGCCGCGCACGGCCACCGCCGCATCGTCGCCGTCGTATCCGGCGGCAACATCGACTTGTCGAAATTCGCCCAGCTCGTGGGCGCCCACGCATGATGAACATTCCCGACCGTCTCGGCCGGCTCCCCGAGCTGGCCAAAGATCTCTGGTGGACCTGGAATCCGCAGGCGCGTGAAGTCTTCCGCCGCCTCGATTACGCGCTGTGGCGGCAGACGGCGCACAACCCCGTGCTGATGCTGCGCAACGGGTCGCCGGACCTGCTCGAACAGGCGGCACGCGACGATCGTTTCCTGGTGCTCTACGACACCGCCGTCGACGCGCTCGACAGCGCGCGCGCCGCGCGCGACACGTGGTGGCAGCAGCGCTTCAAGGACACGCCCGGCCCGATCGCCTACTTCTCCGCCGAATTCGCGCTGCACCAGTCGCTGCCGATCTACGCCGGCGGCCTCGGCGTGCTGGCCGGCGACGTCTGTAAGGAATCGAGCGATCTCGGTGTGCCGCTGATTGGCGTCGGCTTCATGTATCCGCAGGGCTACTTCCACCAGAGCGTCTCGCCTGAGGGCTGGCAGCAGGAGTCGTACGAACGGCTGAACTGGGAGAATGCGCCGATCGAGCCGGCGATCACCGCCGACGGCAGTCCGTGCATCGTGCCGGTGCCGCTCGGCAGCCGCAGCGTGCTGGTGCGGGTGTGGCGCGCCCGTCTCGGCCGCGTCAAGCTCTACCTGCTCGACACCGACCTCGAGGAAAACGCGCCGTGGGACCGCGAGCTGTCGGCGCGCCTCTACGGCGGCGACCGCGAGACGCGCGTGCAGCAGGAGATCATCCTGGGCGTCGGCGGCGTGCGCGCGCTCAAGGCGCTCGGCTCCGATCCCATCGTGTGGCATCTCAACGAGGGGCACGCCGCCTTCGTCGTGCTGCAGCGCATCCGCGACATGCTCGAGCACGGCACGTCGTTCGACCAGGCGCTCGACGAGGTGCGCCGGACGACGGTGTTCACGACGCACACCCCGGTCCCGGCCGGGCACGACGCTTTTCCGTTCAACCTGGTCGAGACGCATCTGGCCAACTGCTGGGGCTCGCTCGGCCAGTACCGCGATCGGTTCATGGCGCTCGGCGCCTACGACAACGGCAGCGGCATCCAATTCAACATGACCGCGCTGGCATTGCGCACGTCCGACGCGGTCAACGCCGTCAGCCAGCTCCACGGCGTCGTGACGCGCGAGATGTGGGGCCCGATCTGGCCGTCGACGCCGGAGGATCAGCGGCCGGTGCGCGCGATCACCAACGGCGTCCACATGCCGACATGGCTGTCGAACGAGATGGCGAGCCTGTTCGACGAGTACCTGCCGACCGACTGGCGCGACCGTCACGACGACGCGGAGCTGTGGACGCTGGTCAACGAGATTCCCGACGAGGCCTTGTGGCAGGCGCGCAATGCCCTGCGCAACTATCTCTTCGCCTTCGTGCGCGAGCGGGCCCGCCAGCGCTGGCGCGACGAGCAGGTCAGCGTCGCGCGCGTCGTCGCCGCCGGCACGCTGCTCGACCCCAATGCGCTGACGATCGGCTTCGCCCGCCGCTTCACGGGCTACAAGCGGCCCGAGTTGATCTTTCATGACCCCGAGCGGCTGCAGGCGATTCTCAACGCCTCGCGGCGCCCGGTGCAGATCGTCTTCGCCGGCAAGGCGCACCCGGCCGACGATACCGGCAAGCACCATCTGCAGCAGGTCTACCGCAAGGCGATCGATCCGTCGTTTGGCGGCCGGATCGCCTTCGTCGATGACTACGACCTGCACGTGGCGCACTTCCTCGTGCAGGGGTGCGACGTGTGGATGAACAATCCGCGCAAGCCGCTCGAGGCGAGCGGCACGAGCGGGATGAAGGCGTCGATCAACGGCGTGCCGCATTTCTCGATCGGCGACGGCTGGTGGGCGGAAGGCTACGGCCGGGACAACGGCTGGCTGATCGACACTGCCGACGCCGGCAGCCTCGAGGCGCAGGACGCCGCCGACGCCGCGCGCATGTACGAGATCCTCGAGCGAGAGATCGTGCCGACCTTCTACGACCGCGACAACGGGATTCCGCGGCGCTGGCTGCAGTTGGTCCGCAACGCGATCATCACCGTCGCCCCGCGCTTCTCGGCGCGGCGCATGGTGAAGGAGTACGTGGACACGATGTACGCGCCCGCCTTACAGCAACGCGTCGAGCGGTGAGAACTTGATACAATCAACTGATGCCCCGTAAGTCTGTAGCGCAGGTCCGCTGCGCCCTCTGCAACGCGAAGGAGGTCTCCGAGCCGCGCGGCGAGGAGAAGTACTGCCGCGACTGCTGGGACAAGAAGATCGCCGTCGAAGACATCGTCGCGCGCGAGTTCGCGCTGAAGCGCTACATCCGCGCGCACAGCGCCGAGAAATACCTCATCTATCACTCGACATTGAAGCGCCCGTGCGGGCAACTCATCGTCGTCGACGACGGCTACGACCTCTTCCTGACGATGATGCTCTATCCGAGCTTCGCGTGGGACGAGCCGGCGTATCACCTCGACGGCGATCCTGAAGGACGCACGTTCGCCGAGGTTCTCGTCGATGTCGTCGCGGCGGAAGTGATCGAGCCGTGGGGCGGCGGCAAGTGGCATCTCGAGGTCTTCCGTTCGACCAATCCCGAGCCGGAGGACTGGAACGGAGAGATGTAGAGGCGTATACTCGCGGCGGTTATCGTATCCATGATCCCAGGTCATCCGGGAGGACCTCGATGAAACGCTTCGCGTTCACGTCCTTTTCTCTACTTGGTTGCCTCGCTCTGTCGATGGCAGCTTACGCCCAGACCGCCAAGAGTACGGCTGCGAGTCCCAAGAAAGACGCGACCCCAGCCGTATCCTCGTCGCCAGCGCCGGTGTCCGAAGAATTGATGAAGGCGCGCATGAAGCCGCCGGTGAAAGGCACCGCCGCCATCGAGTTCATCGCGAACCCGCCCAAGGTCGCCAACGGCGAAGTCGCCAGCGTAATCAAAGTGAAGAACGTCGACAACGCCCCGATCGTCGGGCTCAAGATCGACGAGTACTTCTACGCCAACCAAAAGGAAGTTTCCGCCTGCACCGCGCGCGTACGCAACCCGATTGCGGCGGGCGAGATCGTCGACGTGCCCCTCAGCTGCCCGAACCCGAAGGAAAAGGTCAACGGCAGCAACATGATGTTCACGCACGCCAACGGCAAGGTGCAGCCGAAACAGGTGAAGTCGTTCACTGCTGCCGCGGCGAAGGGCACAACCAAGAAGTAGGCCGGGCGGCTCCGGGTCCGACGCCCACGGCCAACCTCCGGTTGGCCCGCTCAGGGAGCCATGCGCGCACATTAGAATGCGCGCATGACTCCGCTGAGTAACATCGACCCGCGCTTCCCCACCGGCAAGCTCATCTTCGACCCCGACATCAACGACGACAAGCGCCGGCGCTGGATCGAGTCGATCCGCACGACGCCGGTGAAGCTGCGCGCCGCGGTGAGCGGGATCACCGAGCGGCAGCTCGACACGCCGTATCGCGACGGGGGCTGGACGGTTCGCCAGGTCATCCATCACATCCCCGAAAGCCACGCGAACGCGTTTATCCGCTTCAAGCTGGCGTTGACGGAAGACACACCGACGATCAAGCTGTACGACGAAGATGCCTGGGCGAAGCTGCCCGACGTCCCACGCGCGCCGATCGAGAGCTCGCTGGCGCTCGTCGAGGCGCTGCACGTGCGCTGGGTGACACTGCTCGAGGTCATGCACGACGCGGACTTCCGGCGTCCACTGATGCATCCTGAACGCGGTCAGATCACGCTCGATACGCTGTTGCAGACATACGCGTGGCACGGACCGCATCACATCGGCCACGTGGAGATCGTGAGGGGGACCTGACGGCCGGCCTGACCCGCGTTCACACCCGGCGTCTGGCCAGGTTACCCGCGATCGGGAGCTTCAACCGGCCGCCGGTGTAGGCCTGGTAGAGGCAGATGGCCCAGACAACCAGCAGCACGATCCATAGCAGCGATGCCACGCCGATCATCACCGAGACGGCGGCGGCCGACACGAAAAGAGCGGCGACGGCGAACGCGTAGGCCGCTGCCAGGGCGAGGGCGATGCCACCGAGGCCGGCAATCGATTGCCAGGCGTGGAAGCGGACGTCGCGGCTGCGCGTTTCGGCAAAGAGCATAAGCGCGCCGGAAAACGGACCGGCCAGATACGCGAGCATCGCCGCGGTGCGTGGCGAAAGGCCGGTCGACGTGGCCGGGTCAACAGCGTGCACGCCGGGGGCTTACGCAACCCGCGTACCGCGTCGGCGACCTAGCGGACCCTGAATTCCACCTCTCGCGACACAGGCTCCGACTTGCCGAGCGTCGGCCGAGCCTCCAGGTGGAGTACGTAGCGCCCTGGAGCCAGCCCTTCGAGCGGCACCTTCGTCAGGTGACCGTAGCCGCCCGCGCCCGCCGACCCGTTCAGCTCCTCGCTGCGCCGCTCGTCGGACGTGGAGAAGACGGCCTTGCCCTCATCCGACAACACCGTCGTGGTGATGACGACACGGTGCGCGGTGGCGGTACCGAGGTTGTCGTAGATCTCGGCGAAGACAGAGAGCTCGTCGCCGCGCGAGAAGTCGCGCGAGGCGCTCGGCGGCGCCGGCAGCACGTCCTTGAGATCGTTGCCGCCGGGAGTGGCGGTCGGGATCCGCGCCGAGGCGCCGGTCGACAGGACGATGCCGCTCATGGCGATCGCCCCCTTACTGAAGTCGGGTGCGTCGAGCTCGTAGATCACCGTGCCGACCTTGCCGCCGCCTTCTCGCGCGCCGACGCGCAACTGGTACTTGCCCGGCGGCACCTTCAGCACGCGAACCACCCGGAACGGGTTGCGCATCTGCGTCACGTTCGGCTTGAGCACGACGTTGACGGTGTCGTGTGCGCCGTCACGCACCTTGCCCGACGCCGTGTCGAGGGCGTAGAGCGTCACCTCGAGCGCATTGGCGTAGCGGCCGTCCGCCGCTGGCGCGAAACGCATCGTCGTGCCATCGACTTCGATCGACATGGTGACGGCGTCGTGGCCGGAGGCTCCCTTGAACGGCGCGGCAAAGGCGTTGACGGTGACGCCGCTGACCGCGACTGGGCTTTCGAGCGCGTCCATCAGGTCGGCGGAGGTGTGCTCGGCGGGCGTGCCCTTGGTGGCACTCTCCTTCTTTGACGGGATCGGCGCGACATAGCCGCGGCGCGTCCGCACCTTCAGGCCCGGCTTGGTCACCGTCACGGCGACGTTGCGGAACTTGCCGTCGCGCTTGTCGTTGGTCGGGTAGTAGCCGAGCACGTAGTAGCTGCTGCTGTCGTCGAGGATGCGGCCGAACGCGTCACGGTAGTCGTTCTGGTTGAGCACGGCGAAACCGCCGGTCTCCTCGGCGATGGTGTGCAGGCTGTCGTGCTCGAGGCGCATCTCGTCCATCAGCTGCGTCGAGTTGATCGAGCCGTCGGAGGGCATCGAGCCGATCTCGATTGCGTCTTCCATGCCGGTGCTCAGGCCGCGCGGATCGACGGTATAGACGCTGATGTTGCCGCGCGTCGCGGCGGCGATGAAACCGCGCATCTCGGCCTGGACGTCAGTAGTGTGCGGGTTGTTGATGGCGTCGACCAGGTCGTAGTTGATGCCCTCGCTGAACAGGACCACCGACTTGCGTCGGCCGCGCATGCCGGCCATGTAGTCAGCGAGGCTGCGCAGCACGCGCAGCGAATTGCGGGCGTTGTTGTAACGCATCATGTCGTTGAACGACGCGTTCATGTTCGTCCCGGTGCCCGGCACGCCCTGGTTCATGTAGTAATCCTGCAGGCGCGCCTCGGTCGAGGACCCTTCCTTGTTACCGATGGCGCCGTCAATCGCCTTGACCGCGAGCGCGCGGTTGCTGGTGAAATCCTGCATCGCCTTGCCGTAGCCCGAGGTGTTGATGACGGCAACGACGTCGTTGGCGCCGACGTAATGCTCGACGAACTGGCGCGCGGCGGCGCGGACGCGCGGCGTGCGGTTGACGCGCGTGTTGAGATCATCGACGACGATGACGAAGACCCGCCCTTCAAACGGCTTTTCGTTCGATACCACGTCGACCGGAATCGGCTTGTTGGTGTAGAGCGGCGGATCGACGTGTTCCACCGGGATGTCGACCACCGAAAACGCGGTCAGCGCCTGCGGCACCCCTTCCTCGACGATCCGGAAGTCACCCTTGGTGAGATCGCGGACGAAGTGTCCCTGCGCGTCGGTGACGGTGGCGTCGACCTCGACGTAGTTGACTTCGACCTTGAAGGTGATCGGCGGCTGCGGCGACTGCGGCGGGGCCGGGGCCTGCGTCAGCGCCGCGAGCAGCACGGCCGGTAGTGTAATTCGCATAAAACCTTCGGCAGACAGGCGGCGTCCTGATTATAGCGAGTCGGCGAGCGCTCCCCACTGCCGCGACCGAGGCGCGTCGGCGGACCATGGCGCGCCGAACATACTTTTTTCACAATTCCGCGCGGGGAAAGGGGCGCCGCAACCGCCCTCGATTCGAAGCGGCGTGCCGGTGACGGCCGGTGGGATGGACGGCCGTAGCTGTACCATCCGTCCGCTGCTGTCTTACGTCTATACTCAAACGATGCCGCTGTCGATTCCGGCCGTCCAGGAAGCCCTGCGCGAAGAAGGGCTCGACGGTTGGCTGCTCTACGATTTCCACGGATCCAATCCGATTGCCAGGCGTCTGGCGGGTCTCGATGGCGGCGGCAAGATGACGACGCGGCGGTGGTATTACCTGATTCCGGCGAGTGGCGAGCCGCGCAAGCTCATGCACGCGATCGAGCCCTTCAATCTCGACCACATGCCGGGCGGCAAGGCGATCTACTCGCAGCGCGACAGCCTCGCGTCGGGACTGAAGAGCCTGTTGGGCGGCATGAAGCGGATCGCGATGGAATACTCGCCGCACAACGCCATCCCCTACATCTCGCGGATCGATGGTGGAACGATCGAGGCGGTGCGGGCTCTGGGCGCCGACGTCGTGTCGTCGGGGGACCTCGTCCAGCGTTTCGAAGCGGTGTGGTCGGCTGACGCGCTGCGCACGCATCGCGCCGCCTCCGAGGCGCTCTACCGGGTCAAGGATCGCGCGTTCGACTTCATTCGCGAGCGCAGGGGCAACGGAGCGGCGACCACGGAAATCGACGTCCAGCGCGCGATGGTCGGCTGGTTCGAGCAGGAGGGGCTGACAAGCGACGCCCCGCCCGTCGTTGCCGCGCAGGAAAACGCCGGCAATCCGCACTACATGCCGACCGACGCGAAGCACCGCGGCATCGGCAGCGGCGAAGTCGTGCTGCTCGATCTCTGGGGCAAGCTCCCGGAGCCCGGAGCGGTGTTCGCTGACATCACCTGGGTGGGGTTCACGGGGGATCCGGCCGACAAATACGTACGGGCGTTCAACGCGGCGCGCGACGGCCGAGACGCCGCGGTCGCGCTGGTGCGGGAGCGAGCGGCGGCCGGGCAGGAGATCCGCGGCTTCGAGGTGGACCGGGCCTGCCGCGAGGTGCTGGCGCGCGCTGGCTACGCCGGCCAGTTCATCCACCGCACCGGGCACAGCCTCGGCACTGAAGTGCACGGCAACGGCGTGCACATGGACGACTACGAGACGCACGACGAGCGGCGCCTGATCCCGGGGACCGGGTTTACCATTGAACCAGGCGTCTACACGGCGGAGTTCGGCGTGCGGACCGAGATCAACATGTACGTGGGCGACCGCGAGGCCAGCGTGACCGGCCCGCTGCAGACGGAATTCATCAGGCTGTAATCAGGGGAGTCTGGAATGTCGACTGGAAAGACCTCGGCCTTTTACATCGTCCTCACTGCCGTCGCCGGGATGGCGGTCGGCATGGTCATCACCTCGCGACTGGACCTGACGCCGGCGTCGTCGGCGCAGACGATCGCGGTGCCGGCGGTCAACAGCGCGCCGCTGACCGGGGCGATCGACGCGACGACCTTCCGCAACATCGCCAAGGGAAATGCGCCGGCCGTGGTCAACATCCAGACCGAGGTGCGGCAGCGCAGCCGCGATCTGACGGAGTACTTCGGCAACGGCGGCGACGATCTGCTGCGCCGCTTCTTCGGCGGCGACGACCAGGGCAACCAGGCGCCGCCGCGCCGCAACCGCGGCGGCGGCCAGGGGCAGGGGCAAGGACAGGGACAGGGGCGCGCGCAGCAGCCGGACCCGGTCCTCGAAGGGGCCGGCACCGGCTTCATCATCGACAAAGCGGGCTTCATCCTGACGAACAATCACGTCATCGAAGGGGCCGAGACCATCCGCGTCAGCCTCTATGGCGCCGAGCGGCTGGAGTCGTACGCCGCGAAGGTGGTCGGCCATGACACGCTGACCGACAGCGCGCTCATCCAGCTCACCGAGATGCCGCCGCAGCCGCTGTCAGAAGTGAAGCTGGGGGATTCGGACCAGATGCAGCCGGGCGACTGGGTCATGGCGATCGGCAACCCGTTCCGCCTCGGGCACAGTGTCAGCGTCGGGGTGATCAGCGCGCTCGGCCGTCCGTTCGGGGGGGTCCCGGGCCGCGAGCAGAACATGCTGCAGACCGACGCGGCGATCAACCCGGGAAACTCCGGCGGCCCGCTGCTCAACGTGCGCGGGGAAGTCGTCGGGATGAACACCGCGATTTACACCGACCAGCGCTCGGCCAACATCGGCATCGGCTTCGCGACGCCGATGAACACCATCCGCGACCTGCTGCCGCAGCTGCGCAACGGCAAGGTCATCCGCGGCGTGATCGGCGTCACCGTGTCGAAGGATCACCTCACGCCGGAAACGGCGAAGGCCTTTGGGCTGCCGAACACGAGTGGTGCGCTGATTGCCACCGTCAACCCGAAGGGACCGGCCGACAAGGCCGGCCTCGAACCTGGTGACGTCGTCATCGACTTCAACGGCAAGGCGGTGAAGGACAGCGACTCGCTGGTGGCGATGGTGGTAAACACCAAACCGGGAACGGCGGCGCCGCTGACGATCTATCGCAACAACCAGCGCAAGGCGCTGAGCGTGACGATCGACGAGCTCGATCTCGAAGCGGAACAGACGCGCGGCACGCGGCGCAACGACACGCCTGAACAGCCGCAGCCGCAGCCGACGGCGACCGACTTCGGCATGACGCTCGACTCGATCACTCCCGACGTGGCGCGCAAGCTCGATCTGCCGGGCAACACCGGCGGTGCCGTCGTGACCGACGTCGATCACAACAGCGCGGCCGACAAGGCGGGGGTGGCGGCGGGCGACGTGATCCTCGAGGTGAACCGGCACAAGGTGTCGAACAAGAGCCAGGTCACGCGCGAGCTGCAGAACGTGCCGCCCGGCCAGCCGGCGTTCCTCCTAGTCTGGCGCGACAGCACCAGCGTCTTCGTCACCATGACAAAGCACTGAGTGACAATCGCCGATTGCAGACTGAAGAATGATGGATTGACGATTGGATTGACAATCGCCAATCCAATCGTCAATCGTCACTCTGCAGTCCGTGAATCTTCAATCTGCAATCGGCAATCGCCAATTACCAGCTTCCGCCTGGGTCGGTCTCGCGATCATTGCGATCTCCGAGGCCGGCATGCTCGCTCGAATCGAGCCGTTCTGGTCCTGGCACACGCCGATCGCCTGGACTGGATTCATCTATTTCGTCGACGGCGTGATCTGGCGGATTCGCGGCGAGTCGCCGATCCGCAACGATCGTGCCGAGATGGCGTTCATCGCGCTGGCGAGCATTCCGTTGTGGGTCGTCTTCGAGCTCTATAACAAGTACACGCTGCACAACTGGCACTACGTCGGCCTGCCCGACGTGCTGCTGTTACGAGACTTCGGCTACGCGTGGGCGTTCGCCACCATCTGGCCGGCCATCTTCGAGACGTCCGAGCTGGTCAGCTGCCTACGCGATCGCCGCGCGCCTCCGTTCCGCCGCACGGCACCGAGGCGGGTGCCGCTCGACGCCATCGGCTGGCTCAGCGTCGCGGCCGGCGCCGCCATGCTGGCGTGGCCGATCGTGCACCCGTCGCCGTGGCTCGCCGCGCCGGTCTGGCTCGGTTTCATCTTGCTGCTCGACCCCCTCAACGCGCACCTGGGCGCCGAGTCACTGCGTGGCGACGTCGCGGCAGGTCACTACGGCCGGCTGGTGAACCTGTCCTGGGGCGGCCTGGCATGCGGCCTGCTCTGGGAGTGCTGGAATTACTGGGCCCACACCAAATGGGTCTACACGGTGCCGGTTCCGCCGCACATCAAGCTCTTCGAAATGCCCCTTGCCGGCTACCTCGGCTTTCCCGCCTTTGCTGTCGAATGCTTCGTCATGTACGTTTTCGTGCGCGAGTGGCTGTGGCGTGGAGCCTCGCGGCCGATCGCACTATAATCCGCCCCTTATGGGCACGACGACGCTCGAGCGCGAGGTGAAGTTGCGGTTCGACTCGGTCGAGCAGGCGCGCGAGGCGATCGAGGCCGCCGGCGCCACTCCCTTGCTTGGCCGCCGCCTCCAGGAAGACGCTCTGCTGGACGACGAGGACGAGACGCTGCGCCGCCGCGGCTGCGCGCTGCGCATCCGCTCCGAGAACGGCAAGAGCCGGATTACCTTCAAGGGGCCGATCCAGGCGTCGGGAATGAAGTTGCGGGACGAATTCGAGACCCTAGTCGGTGACGGCGCGCTGCTGCAGCGCATCTTCGAGGAGCTGGGCTATCACGTCTGGTTCCGCTATGAAAAGTATCGCGAGGAATACGCCCACCAAGACGTGATCGTCGCCATCGACGAGACGCCGGTGGGCGTCTACGTCGAGATCGAAGGCGGCGAACAGGGGATCACGGCGATGGCCGAGCGGCTCGGGCGCGGGGCCGGCGACTACGTGCTCGACTCGTACCGCGGGCTGTTCCTGCAGCTGCGGGAGTCGCACGGTCTCACCGGGTCGGATATGGTCTTCTCGCCGGAGTGAGCGTTCCTCTCTCCTCGGAGGTCGCGCCGCGCGCTCTGGTGCTGGCAGCGGGGCTGGGGACGCGGCTGCGGCCGCTGACGCTCGCCCGGGCGAAGGCCGCGGCGCCGGTCGATGGCGATGCGCTGGCGCGGCGGACGATTCGCTGGCTGGTTGGGCATGGCATCCGCGATCTCGTCCTCAACCTGCATCACAAACCGGAGACGATTGCCGCGGCGGTCGGCGACGGGCAGGATCTCGGGGCGCGCGTGCGCTATTCCTGGGAATCGTCCGTCCTCGGGTCGGCGGGCGGCCCGCGTCATGCGCTACCGCTGATCCTGGACGGGCGCAGGCCGTCCCCTGCGGGTGGCGCAGGGGTGGCGGCCGACACGTTCGTCCTGGTCAACGGCGACACGCTGACCGACGTCGATCTGCCGGCGATGATCCGTCACCACCACGAGCGCGGTGCCCTGGTGTCGATGGCGCTCATCCCCAATCCGCGTCCGGACAAGTACGGCGGCGTGCTGGTAGACGAGCGCGGCGCGATCACCGCGTTCACCAGGCGCGGCAGTCCCGGACCGTCGTTGCATTTCATCGGCCCGCAGGTGGTGCACGCGTCGGTGTTCGCGGATCTGCCCGACGGGGTGCCGAGCGAGTCCGTTCTCGAGGTGTATCCGCGCCTGATGCGCGAGCGGCCTGGTTCGGTGATCGGGTTTGCCGGCGACTGGACGTTCCAGGACATTGGCACGCCCGCCGACCTGCTGGCGACGTCGCTGGCGCTGGCGGCCGCCGACGGGCGCGCGGATCGCCCGCGCTGGGGCCGCGGCGTACGTGTCGATCCCTCCGCGCGCGTGAGGCGCTCGGTGCTGTGGGACGCGGTGACGATCGCCGCCGGCGCGGAGATCGTCGAATGCGTGATCGCCGACGGCGTGGCGATTCCAGCGGGCGCGCGTTACCTACGGTCGGCGATCGTGAATGGTCCCGCCGGCCTCGTCGTCGCCGCGCTCTGAAAAAGGGGCGACCGCAATTACCATAGACGCCGATGGACAAGCGTCACCAGGACGACACGCGAGAGCGGATCCAAGGCTACCTCGACCGTAGCGCGCTGACCGGGGCTAAGCCGCGCGTCGTGCCGTTGACGCCCGACGCCTCCGACCGGCGCTACTTCCGCATCCAGCTCCCCGACGCGCCATCAATCGTCCTCTCGCTCTACTCGGCGCCATTCGACGTCACCGCGCTGCCGTTCGTCAATGTCGCGACGCTGCTGGCCAAGATGCCGGTCCCAATCCCGGCGGTGCTGGGGCACGCCGACGATCTCGGTGTGCTCGCGCTGCAGGACCTTGGCGACGTCACGCTGCAGGCGCACCTGGGCGCCGCCAGCCCCTCCCAGCATGCCGCGCTCTACCGTCAGGCGGTCGCCCTCATCGCGACGCTGCAGAAGCGCGGGCAGGAGCTGGCCTCGCCGGACTACCTTCCCTACGGCGTTTCCTTCGATGTCGAGAAACTGACGTGGGAGCTCGACTTCTTCACGAAGCATTTCCTCGAGGCCTACCGCGGAGTCACCCTCGCCGACGATCAGCGCGCCGAACTGCGGGAGGAGTTCGCCACGATCGTGCAGGAGCTTGCCGCCGAGCCGCGCGTGCTCTGCCATCGCGACTATCACAGCCGCAACCTGATGCTGTTCGACGGGCAGCTCTACCTGATCGATTTCCAGGACGCGCGCATGGGGCCGGACACCTACGACCTGGTGTCGCTGCTGCGCGATTCCTACGTCGATCTCACCGATCAGACGGTCGAGGAGTTGATCGCCTACTTCCTGGCGCTGAAGGGCACGCCTGACGCTGCGGACTTCCGCCGGCGGTTCAACATGATGGCGCTGCAGCGCAACCTGAAAGCACTCGGCACTTTCGGCTACCAAACGACCGCGCGTGCCAACCCCGTCTACATCCAGTACATCCCGCGCACGCTGCGTTATGTCCGCCGCAACCTGGCGCTGCCCCGTTTCGAGGGATTGCGCGAGCTCCTGGGGGCGCACGTCGAGGAATTCCGATAGTTGAATCCCTAATCGTTTGATCGCTGATCCTGGATCGCTCATCGCGAATCCCGCATCGCGAATCCCCGTCTCGGGAATCCGCATCCTGAATCGGCTCAGGGCTGCGAAGCGGTGTACAATGAGGGGTTCCCCACAATGCGCTTCGGCATTTCGACACACCTGTTTCACGAGCAGCGACTCAGCCGCGACCATCTGGCGCAAATCGCCGCGTACGGGTTCGAGGCGGTCGAGGTGTTCGCGACGCGGACTCACTTCGACTACCACGACCCTGCGGCGATCGCCGAGCTGGGGACGTGGCTGAAGGAAACGGGTCTGGCGCTGCACGGCATCCACGCGCCGATTACCGATCGGCTGGACCCCGGTGACAAGTGGGGCGACGTCATCTCGAACGGCGTCAGCGACAACGCCAAGCGGCGGACGGCAGTGCAGGAAGCGGCGGCCGCGCTGGCCATCGCCAGGACGATTCCGACCGACGTCTTCGTGGTGCACCTGGGCACGCCGACCGTGCAGGGTGGGGAGAACAACCGCGGCGCGGCCCTGCGCAGTGCGGAAGACATCTGCCGGCTGGCGGAACCGCTCGAAATTCGCGTCGCGCTCGAGGTGATCCCAAACCCGCTGTCGGACGCGGCCTCGCTCGTGGCGATGCTCGAACGCGATCTCGACGCGCCGCGGGCCGGCATCTGCCTCGACTTCGGG
The DNA here is from genome assembly GCA_963836665.1 of uncultured Acidobacteriota bacterium. Lineage (GTDB taxonomy): Bacteria > Acidobacteriota > Vicinamibacteria > Vicinamibacterales > 2-12-FULL-66-21 > JAICSD01. Next base: position 2,050,941 of record CAWIKL010000001.1, read on the forward strand.
CACGCGTTCCTGATGGGGGACGTCGCCGACACGATCGAGACCGTCGCCGAACACCTGATCACGACCCACGTGCACGACAACGCCGGCAAGAAAGACGAGCACCTGGTGCCCTTCGACGGGCGGATCAACTGGGACGTGGCCCTGATGACCATGCAGAAGGTCGGCTACGACGGAACATACCTGATGGAGCTGGCCAACACCGGCTCGCCCGCCGGCGTCCTCAAGCAGGCTCAGGCCGCGCGGCAGCGCTTCGAGAAACTGTTGGCCTACTGAGATGGCACTCCTCACCTACATCGAAGACATCGCCAAGCACGAGGGGCAGCCGGTCCGGCTGCGCGGCTGGCTGCACAACCGTCGTTCAAGCGGCAAGATCCACTTCCTGACGCTGCGCGACGGGACGGGCTTCATGCAGTGCGTGATGTCGAAGAAGGCGGTCGGCGACGAGATGTTCACCACGGCCGACCATCTCGCGCAGGAAAGCGCGATCATCGTCGAAGGGACGGCCCGCGCCGATTCTCGCGCGCCCGGCGGCTACGAGATCGACGTCACCGCGCTCGAGATCGTCTCGGAGGCGAAGGACTATCCGATCACGCCGAAGGAGCACGGCGTCGACTACCTGATGGACCGCCGCCACCTGTGGATCCGCTCGCCGCGTCAGCAGGCGATCCTGCGCGTGCGCCACGAGGTGATCAACGCCGTCCGCGACTTCTTCAACGGCCGCGGCTTCATCCTCGCCGACACGCCGATCTTCACGCCGGCGGCGTGCGAGGGAACGACGACGCTGTTCCCGGTGCAGTATTTCGAGGACACGACGGCCTACCTGACGCAGAGCGGCCAGCTCTACAACGAAGCCAATGCGATGGCGCTCGGCCGGGTCTACGCCTTCGGCCCGACGTTCCGCGCCGAGAAGTCGAAGACGCGCCGCCACCTCACCGAGTTCTGGATGGTCGAGCCCGAGATGGCTTATGCCACTCTCGACGACGTGATGCAGCTCGCCGAAGGGCTGGTCGTCTACGTCGTCGGCCGCGCGCTCGAGCAGCGCAAGCGTGAACTGCAGACGCTCGAGCGCGACACCAGCAAGCTGGAGAAGGTGCAGTCGCCGTTCCCGCGCGTGTCCTACGACGAGGCGATCGAGATCCTGAAGAAGAAGGGGCTGCCCTTCGAGTGGGGCGGCGACTTCGGGTCGCCCGACGAGACGGCGCTCTCGGAAGAATTCGATCGGCCGATCTGCGTGCACCGGTATCCTTCCGCGGTCAAAGCGTTTTACATGAAACCGGATCCCACTCGCGCCGAGGTCGCGCTCGGCGTCGACGTGCTGGCGCCGGAAGGCTATGGCGAGATCATCGGCGGCGGCGAGCGCCTTGCCGATCTCGACTTGCTGATCCAGCGAATCAAGGAACACGAGCTGCCGCAGGAAGCCTTCGAGTGGTATCTCGACCTGCGCCGCTACGGCAGCGTCCCGCACGGCGGCTTCGGCATGGGCATCGAACGGGTGGTGTCGTGGATTTGCGGATTGGAGCACCTGCGCGAGGCCATTCCCTATCCGCGGATGCTCTACCGGATGTACCCCTGATGAAAATCGGCTTCATCTCCCTCGGCTGCCCGAAGAACCTCGTCGACGGCGAGGTGATGCTGGGTATGGCGCAGCAGGCCGGTCACGAGATCACGCCCGAGGCGCGGGACGCCGACGTCCTGGTGGTCAACACCTGCGCCTTCATCGACAACGCCAAGCAGGAGTCGATCGACGCCATCCTCGAGATGGCGCAGTACAAGCGTGCGGGCACGGCCTCGCGCCTCGTCGTCACCGGCTGCCTGGCCGAACGCTACCGCGATGAATTGCGCCGGGAGATCCCGGAGATCGACGCGTTGCTCGGGACCGGCGAACTGCCGGGCATCGTCGAGGCGCTGGATGGGATGGGCGAGGGGCGAACGGCGAGGGGCGATGGGTCGACGAACGCGAACGCCCAGGTTCGGCCTCTCACCTTTCACAAGAAGTCCCTCGCGCCTCGCCCCTCGCCCCTCGCCTCCCGCGCGCAACCACCGACGTATCTCTACGACGCTTCGACGCCGCGTCTCCTGACGACCCCGCGGCACTTCGCCTACGTCAAGGTCGCTGAAGGCTGCGACTACACCTGCGCCTTCTGCATCATCCCGACGCTGCGCGGCGCGTACCGCAGCCGCGCCCACGACTCGGTGATTGCCGAGGCACGGGCGCTGGCGGCGCGCGGCGTCAAAGAATTGCTGCTGATCTCGCAGGACACGACCTTCTACGGCATCGATCGACAGGAGCGCGGCGCGCTGGCGAAGCTGCTGCGCGAGCTCAACACCGTCGACGGCCTCGAATGGATCCGCCTGCTCTATCTCTACCCGACGACGATCACCGACGACGTCCTCGACGCGATGGCCGAGTGCGAGAAGGTCTGCCGCTACGTCGACCTGCCGCTGCAGCACGCCTCGGCCGAGGTGCTCAAGCGGATGCGGCGGCCCGGCAATCGGCGGACCTACGACGCGCTGCTGGCGCGGATCCGCGCGCGCGTCCCTGGCGTCACTCTGAGGACGACCTTCATCGTCGGCTTCCCGGGCGAGACCGAGGCCGAGTTCGCCGAACTCGAGGCATTCGTCGCGGACACGCGGTTCGACCACATCGGTGTCTTCACCTACTCGCACGAGGAAGGCACCCGCGCCCACGCCGCCGCCGACGACGTGCCGGCGGTGACCAAGCGCAAACGCCGCGACGCGATCATGAAGCGGCAGCAGCGCATCGTTGCGACCCGCCAGCAGGCGATGCTCGGCTCGGAGGTCTGCGTACTCATCGACGGTCCGTCGCCGGAGCACGAACTGGTGATCCACGGACGCCTCGAAGGCCAGGCGCCCGACATCGATCCGCTCGTCTATCTGACTGACAGCGATCCGTCGGCTTACGAGGGTGGTCAGCTCATCCGTGCGCGCGTGGTCGGCGCGCAGGGCTACGATCTGCTGGTGTCTCCTGTTTGACGGCCTCGACCTTCAAAGGGCCCCCGGCCCGCAGGGGAATTGGGATCGTTCAGGTTGCTGCCTCCGTCAGGCGTCAGATCCTGTATACTGGAAGGCGCTAGGTGCGAGGGGTTGTCTGATAGTGGGCCGGTTGCCCACTTTTTGTGTTTCAGGGGCCGAATTACGCCGAAAGCTGAGGAAATCGCCCGCCTGCGCCAAGCAGCCGAGCGCGTGGCCGCAAGCCACGGACTCGAGGTGTTCGACCTACAGGTGCGGCGCGAGCCCATCGGCATGGTGTTCCGCGTGGTCATCGATCGACCGGATCCCGGGCGAGTGGAAAGGCTCGAAGAGAGTGTCGGCATCGAGGACTGCCAGCGCGTCAGTCAGGACCTGAGCGCACTGCTCGACGTCGAGGACGAGTTTGGCGAGCAGGACCTCGCCGACAAGTACACGTTGGAGGTGTCGTCGCCGGGGCTGGATCGGCCGCTCCGGCATGAGGCGGACTACCGGCGCTTCGCCGGCCGGCTCGCCAAGATCGTGACGGCCGAGCCGATCGAACGCCAGAGTGCGTTCGCGGGGCGGATCGCGGCGATCGACGACGGCGCCGTGATCCTCGAAGAAGGTCGCAGGACGCACCGGGTGCCGCTCGACAAGATCAAGCGCGCGCATCTGGACGTGGAATTTTAGATACAGCCGGGTGTCGGACCTGGCGAGAGAACGAAGATGCAGAACCCATTGCTTCAGCAGATCGACGCCATTGCCAAGGAAAAGGGCGTCGAGCCTGAGATCATCATCGGCGCGATCCAGGACGCCATCGAGGCGGCAGCGCGCAAGCGCTACAAGAACGAGACGCTGCGCGCGCGCTTCAATGGCGAGACCGGGCAGCTCGAGCTGTGCGCGGTCAAGCGCATCGTCGACGAGGTGACCGATCCCCCGAACCGAGATCTCGCTGGCCGAAGCGCAGCAGCTCTACGGCGACGAGGCGGAAGTGGACATGGAGGTCGAATTCCCGCGGCCGACCGAGGATCTCGGCCGCATCGCGGCGCAGACGGCCAAGCAGGTCATCTTCCAGAAGGTCCGCGAGGCGGAACGTGACAACGTCTACGCCGAGTACAGCAATCGCGTCGGCGAGGTGGTCAGCGGCGTGGTCAAGCGCTTCGAGAACGGCGACATCATCATGGAGCTGGGACGGATCGAGGCGCAGCTGCCGCGCAAGGAACAATCGCGCGCCGAGAACTACGCCGTCGGCGACCGCGTCCGCGCCGTCATCCGCGGCGTGAACCGCGCCGCCAAGGGGCCGCAGATCGTGTTGTCGCGTACCGACCCGGCGTTGCTGATCAAGCTGTTCGAGCAGGAAGTGCCGGAAATCTACGACGGGACCGTGATGATCCGCGGCGCGGTTCGCGAAGCGGGCGACCGGGCCAAGGTCGCGGTCTACTCGCGCGAGCGCGACGTCGACCCGGTCGGCGCCTGCGTCGGGATGAAGGGCACGCGGGTACAGTCGATCATCCGCGAATTGCGCGGCGAGAAGATCGACATCGTCGAGTGGTCCGACGATCCGATCCAGTTCGTGACCCAGGCGATCAGCCCGGCCAAGGTGCAGCGCGTCTCGATCGTCAACGACGAAGAGCGCGTGATGGAAGTGGTCGTCGAGGACAAGCAGCTGTCGCTGGCGATCGGCAAGAAGGGGCAGAACGTGCGCCTCGCGGCCAAGCTGACCGGCTGGAAGATCGACATCAAGAGCGAGGAAGAGAAGCGCAAGGAAGTCGAGGCACAGTTCGGCGCGCTCGAAATCGGGGGCAGCGGCGGCGAAGAGCCGGCGGCCGAAGCGAGCGCGGAAACACCGTCGGCCGAGCAAACGCCGATCGAAGCGGCGCCGCAAGCCGAAGCGTCCGTCGAACCAGCGAAGTCTGAATAAGGAATCGCAAAACTAGTGGCAACTGTTCGTATTTATAAAGTCGCGGAGCTGCTCAACCTCTCGAGCCAGGACGTCATGACGCTCCTGAAGAAAGATCACGGCATCGAGGTGAAGAGCGCATCGAGCACGATCGAAGAGGTCGTGGCGCGGGAGTTCGTCGGGAAGCAGGCGCGCCAGCGCGGCATCAAGGTGCCGTCGAACGCGTCGTTCGCCGATACCCCCGGCGCCGCGCGCGGCGGCCCGCTGAAAAAACCAGGCGGCAAGATGCCCGAGCCGGCGAAGCCGGCCGCGGCGGCGATGCCAGCGCCGCGCCTGGTCAAGACGGCCAAGCCGGCCTCGCCGGCCGTCGAACCGGCCCCGCCGGCAGGCCAGCCGCACGAACCGGTCGGCGCCGTGGCCGAGGAACCGCCGCCACCGGTCGAGGTGATCGCGCCGCAGGCGGTTGTCGCGGAACCGGAGCCGCCGGCGGCGTCGACGCCGGTCGATGTCCGGCCCGCGCCGCCCGCACCGCCCGCACCGATCGCCGCCGCGCCGGTGACACCGGTCGAGGCGCCGGCTGCGGTCGAAGCCGCCGCGCCCGAACCGCAGGTACGGCCGACGGAACCGGGCCCCGCGCCGGTCGCGGCACGTCCGCCCGCCCCACCGGCGACGCCGGGACGCTTCGTCCCGCCGACGCTGCGCCTGCGGGTCGAGGATCCGAAGACCGGCGTCGCGCCGCCGGCGCCGCCACGGCGTCCGCTGCTCGTCCGTCCGCCGCTGCCGACCGCGCCGCCGCCGGCGGCGACGGGAAATCTCTCGAAGCCCGCGCCCGGCCAGCCGCAGCGTCCCGGGGCGCCGGGGGCGCCACGTCCGGGCGGTCCGTCGCGTCCGGGAGCATTCCCACGTCCGCAGGCACCGATGGGTGGGCCGCGGCCGCTGCCGTCACAGCCGGTGCGTCCGTCCCAGCCAGGACGCCCAATGGTGCCGGGCTATCGTCCCCCGCCGCCGCGCCCATCCGCGCCGCGTTCGGCCGGTCCACGCCGCGATCCGCGGCCACAGGCGCCGTCACAGATCAGCACACCACCGCCGCCGGTGACGCGCACCATTACGCTGGCCGAGGGGATGACCGTCTCCGATCTGGCGCTGAAGCTCGACGTCAAGGCCAAGGACGTCATGAAGAAGTTGATGGAAAAGCGCATGATGGTCACCATCAACAGCACGCTCGACACCGATACGACGTCGATGATCGCGCGCGAGTTCGGCGCCGAGGTCAAGATGCAGTCGTTCGAAGAGGAACTGCTGCAGGTCGAGGCGGAAGACAGCAAGCCCGAGGACATGGTGACCCGGGCGCCCGTCGTCACCGTCATGGGCCACGTCGATCACGGCAAGACGACGCTGCTCGACGCTATCCGCGAGACCCGCGTCGCCGAGCGCGAAGCCGGCGGCATCACCCAGCACATCGGCGCCTACGCGGTGAACGTCGGCGACAGGAACGTGGTGTTCCTCGACACGCCCGGTCACGAAGCGTTCACGATGATGCGTGCCCGCGGCGCTCGGGTCACCGACGTCGTCGTCCTGGTCGTCGCGGCCGACGACGGCGTCATGCCGCAGACGCGTGAAGCGATCGATCACGCCAAGGCGGCCGGCGTGCCGATTCTGGTGGCGATCAACAAGATCGACAAGGCCAACGCCAATCCCGATCGCGTCAAGAAAGAGCTGTCGGATCTCGGGCTGGTGCCGGAAGACTGGGGCGGCTCGACCGTCACGGTGCCGGTCTCGGCGAAGAAGCGCGAGAACATCCCGGCGTTGCTGGAGATGGTCCTCCTCGTCACCGAGTTGAGCGAGCTGAAGGCCAACCCGAAGCGCAGCGCGTCGGGCACCGTGCTCGAAGCCAAGCTCGACAAGGGACGCGGCCCCGTCGCCACCGTCCTCGTCCAGGACGGCACCCTGCGCGTCGGCGACACGCTCATCGCCGGCACGATCGTCGGGCGCGTGCGCGCGCTGATCGACGATCGCGGCAAGTCGATCAAGATCGCGCCGCCGGCGACGCCGGTGGAAGTGCTCGGCCTCGGCGGCCTGCCCTCGCCGGGCGATCTCTTCCAGGCGCTGTCCGACCCGGCCAAGGCGCGACAGATCGCGCAGTACCGCCAGATGCAGGCGAAGGACAAGGCGCTCGGCGCCAAGGGCGGACGCCTCACGATGGAAACGCTGCAGCGGCAGATTGCCGAAGGCGGCATGAAGGAACTGCCGATCATCATCAAGGCGGACGTGCAGGGCTCGGCCGAAGTGCTGTCCGACACCCTCACCAAGCTGAGCGACGATCGGGTCAAGATCCGGATCATCCACAGCGGAGTCGGCGCCATCAACGAGTCCGACGTACTCCTGGCGGCGGCCTCCAACGCCATCGTCATCGGCTTCAACGTGCGGCCGGATCGCAACGCCGCCGACGTGGCCGACCGCGACAAGGTCGACATCCGCCTGCACTCGGTCATCTACGCCGTCACCGACGAGATGAAGAAGGCGATGACCGGACTGCTGGAGCCGACGCTCAAGGAAGTGCGGATGGGCGCGGCCGAAGTGCGCGAGACCTTCAAGGTGCCAAAGTTCGGCACCATCGCCGGCTGCATGGTCACCGAGGGCACGATCAAGCGTTCGGGCGACACGAACGCCCGGCTGGTTCGCGACAACGTGGTGATCCACGAAGGCAAGATCGGCTCGCTACGCCGTTTCAAGGACGACGTTTCCGAAGTCAAGGCCGGCTTCGAGTGCGGCATCGGCTTCGAAAAGTACAACGACATCAAGGTGGGCGACGTCATCGAGGCGTTCGTCGTGGAGCGGGTTGCCGCCACGGCCTGACGCGGTCAATGGCGACTGACCAATGGCCAATAACCGTCCCGACCGCGTCGCAGAGGCTATCCGCGACGAGCTGTCGCAGCTGATCGCGCGTCAGGTTCATGACCCCGGCATCGGCTTCCTGACCCTGACGCGCGTGTCGGTGACGTCCGACCTGCAGCAGGCCCGCGTCTACTACACGTCGATGGGGGACGAGAAGGCACAGCTCGAGACGGCGAAGGCGCTGAAACGCGCCGTGCCATTCCTGCGCCGCCAGCTCGGCTCCCGCATCCGTCTGCGCCGCGTCCCGGAGCTGACGTTTTTCTTCGACAAATCGATCGGCCACACCGATCGCATCGAGCAGATCCTGCAGGACCTGCGAACCGAGGCGGCGGCGCGGAGCGAGGGCGCGGCGGAAAGCGGACCGACCGCGGATGGGACACCCGCGAGCGAGCGCCCCGGAGGAACAGAAGGGGCGAAGCCCCCCGGACACGAATGACAAACCCGAAGAGCGACATCTGCGACGCGATTCACGCGCGCAGGCGCTTCCTGATTACCTCCCACGCCAAGCCTGACGGGGACTCGATCGGCTCGCAGCTGGCGCTGGCCTACGCCCTCGAAGTGCTCGGCAAGGAGGTCCGCATCGTCAACGCCGACCCGGCGCCGGCGCACTACGGTGACTTCCCCGGACTCGACCGCATCGAGATCATGCGCGAGCTGGTCGAGCGCCCCGGCCGCCGCGAGGACGAGGCGCTGCTGGTCATGGAGTCGAGCGACCTGAAGCGAACCGGCGTTGCCGGATTCGAGGGGCGCTTCACCGTCAACGTCGATCATCACCAGGGCAATACCGGGTTCGGCGATCTCAACTGGATCGACGAATCGGCGGCGGCCTGCGGCGAGATGGTCTTCGACCTGATCGAGGCTCTCGGGGTGCCGCTGACCATCGAGATCGCGACGCACGTCTACCTGGCCATCCTGACCGACACCGGCTCGTTCCACTACGCCAACATCACGCCGAAGACGTTCGACATCTGCCGCCGCTGCACCGAGGCAGGTGTCAATCCGGCGGCGATGGCGCGGCGGGTCTTCGACCAGAACAGCATCGGCAAGCTGAAACTGATTGGCGCACTGCTGGCGCAGATGGATCTCCTCGACGGCGGACGTCTGGCGGCGATGTATCTCGACGACGACGTGCTCAACGCCACCGGGACGACCTACAACGATACCGAGGGGCTGATCAACCTGCCGCTGACGGCGAAGGAGATCCGCGCCGTCGTCTTTTTCAAGGTCGGCGCCGACGGCGACATCCACATCAGCATGCGTTCGAAGTACGACGTCGACGTCCGCACGGTCGCGGCGCGGCACGGCGGCGGCGGCCACAAGAACGCGGCCGGCTTCAAGGTGCGGGGCGCACTGAATGCCACGCGTGATGGCGTCCTGCGGGAAGTGACGGAGGCGATCGCGCTGGGCATTCACGCGAGGCCGTGATGACGGCGCCAGGAGTTGTGGCGTTGGGCATTGACGCGGCGCGCGGCATGGCCGGCGCCTTACTGATCGACAAGCCATCGGGACCGACGTCTCACGACGTGGTCGCCGTGCTCAGACGGACGCTCAAGACGCCGCGCGTCGGGCACACCGGCACGCTCGATCCGCTGGCGACGGGGCTGCTCGTCATGCTGATCGGCGGGGCGACGCGCCTGGCGCAGTTCCTCGCCACCGACGAGAAGGAATACGTCGCCGACATCCGACTCGGCCTCGCGACGCCGACCTACGACGCGGCGTCGCTGGCGGAGGGTGTCCGATCGCCAATGGACGATGGGCGATGGGCGATGGACGCGGATCTCGAATCGGTTCTCGACCGCTTTCGCGGCAGCTTTCTGCAGACCCCTCCCCAGTTCTCGGCGAAGAAGATCGGGGGAGTCGCGGCATATGAAAAGGCGCGAAGACACGAAACCGTCGACCTGAAGCCGACCCTTGTCACCGTCCGGGAGCTTGAAGTTCTCGGCCCATCGCCCACCGCCCATCGCTCATCGCGCATCGAACGGCGAGACGACACGCTCGTTCGTCTGAGGGTCGCGGCGAGCGCGGGGTTTTACGTCCGCTCTCTCGCGCACGACCTCGGTCAGGCGTTGGGCTGTGGCGCGCACCTTGAGGCGCTCCGCCGGATGCGTGTGGGTCGGTTCCGCGTCGAGGACGCGTTGACGCTGGATCGACTCGACGCGGCGAGCCCCGGACGCTTTATCGCGGCCGCCAGCCTGCTTGGGGACATGCCCGCAGTCACCTTGACCGAGCCCGGCGTTCAACGGGCAAGCCACGGAAACACCCTCGCCCCTGCCCACGCGAAACGAGAGGACAGCCCCCTCTTTCGCGTCCCGGAAACGGACAACAACGGGGGCGCGGTTGCCGTATTTGTGCGACTGCTCGAGGCGGACGGAACGCTGCTCGCGGTGGCGGAAGCGCGTGGAGACGGGCTTTTGCATCCTATCGTCGTCTTAAGGTAAAATACTGAACCGTCTGTAAATACGGCAACGGCGGCCCGGTGCGGGAGATGTCCTCCCGAGTGTTCTGGGCCGTGCGTGGAGGACGCCAATCGTGTTGAGCAAGGACCGCAAGACAGAAGTCATCGGCAGTTACGCCACCCACCAAGGCGATACCGGATCCCCCGAAGTGCAGGTCGCGATTCTCAGCGAGCGCATCAGCTATCTCACCGAGCACTTCAAGGCGCATGCGAAGGACCACCACTCGCGCCGTGGACTCCTCAAGCTGGTCGGACAGCGCCGCCGCCTGCTGGATTATCTCAAGCGCAAGGACTCGGACCGCTACGCGGACCTGATCAAGCGCCTCGGCATTCGCAAGTAGTCAGGGCTGGGTCCCCAGGACCCGGTCCATCCCCGTTCGCGCACCCTAGGAAAGCTGGCGCAGCTCACAACAGAAAGACAGATCACATGTACACACGCGACATTACCGTCGGCGGACGCACTATCTCGATTGAGACCGGCCGGATGGCCAAGCAGGCCGATGGCGCGGTCGTCGTCCGCTCGGGCGACGCCGTCGTCCTGGTCAGTGCCTGCGCGGCCACCAATCCGCGCGAGGGCATCGATTTCCTGCCGCTCACGGTGGACTACAAAGAAAACACCTACGCGTCAGGGCGCATCCCCGGCGGCTTCTTCAAGCGTGAGGGGAAGCCGGCCGAGAAGGAAGTGCTGACCAGCCGCCTGATCGATCGGCCGATCCGCCCACTGTTCCCCGACGGCTGGCGCCACGAGACGCAGATCATCGCTCTCGTGCTCTCGGCCGACGGTGAAAACGACACCGACGTGCTGGCCATTACCGGTGCGTCGGCGGCGCTGGCGCTCTCGACGATCCCGGTCCAGAAGACGATCGCCGGCGTCCGTGTCGGCCTGATCGACGGTACGTTCATCATCAACCCGACGTTCGAGCAGCGGAAGGCCAGCCAGCTCGATTTGATCGTGGCCGGCACGAGCGACGGCATCGTGATGGTCGAGGCGGGCGCAAAGGAAGTGACCGAGCCCGACATGGTCACGGCGCTCGAGACGGCCCACGCGGCGATCAAGGAGATCGTGGCCGGCATCGACAGCCTGGCCAAGCAGGCCGGCAAGACGAAGAAGGCGATCGCCACCAAGGCGATCGACGCTGCGCTCCGGCAGGACGTGCACAGCAAGGCCTACGAGAAGCTTGCCGCCGCGATGCGCATCCACGACAAGCTCGAGAACTACTCCACCGTCGACAAGGTGCTCGAGGAGCTCGTCGCCAGCTACGACGAGACCGACGCCGACAAGCGTGCCGGCGCCAAGTCGGTGTTCAAGGGGCTCAAGGAACAGGTCATGCGCGACGAGGCGCTCGAGCGGGGCAAGCGGCTCGACGGCCGCAAGTTCGACGAGATCCGCCCGATCACGATCGAAGTCGGCGTGCTGCCGCGCACCCACGGCTCGGCACTCTTCACCCGCGGTGAAACGCAGGCGCTGGTCACGGCCACGCTCGGGACCGCTGACGACCAGCAGAAGATCGAGACGATGGACGGCGAGGTGTGGAAGCGGTTCATGCTCCACTACAACTTCCCGCCCTTCTCGGTCGGCGAAGTCGGCCGCTTCACCGGCCCCGGCCGGCGCGAGATCGGGCACGGCGCGCTCGCCGAGCGCGCGCTGACGCCGATGATGCCGGCCGAGGATCAGTTCCCCTACACCGTCCGCATCGTCTCCGACATCCTCGAGTCGAACGGGTCGTCGTCGATGGCCTCGGTCTGCGGCGGGTCGTTGGCGATGATGGACGCCGGCGTGCCGCTCAAGAAGTCGGTGGCCGGGGTGGCGATGGGCTTGATCATGGACGAGGCGACCGGCAAGTACGCCGTCCTCTCCGACATCGCGGGCGCCGAAGACCATTACGGCGACATGGACTTCAAGGTCACCGGCACCGCCGAAGGCATTACCGCGCTGCAGATGGACATCAAGGTCTCGGGCATCAACCACGAGATCCTGACCAAGGCGCTCGACCAGGCCCGCACCGGCCGCCTGTTCATCCTGGGCAAGATGCAGACAGCGCTGAAGACCCATCGCAGCGACGTCTCTCGTCACGCCCCGCGCATCGTCACCATCAAGATCCCCGTCGACAAGATCCGCGACGTCATCGGCCCGGGCGGCAAGATGATCCGGAGCATCATCGAGCGGACCGGCGTCAAGATCGACGTCGAGGACAACGGCACGGTCAATGTCGCCAGCGCCGACGAGGCGTCGGCGGCGCGGGCGATCGGCATCATCCAGGAACTGACCGCGACCCCCGAGCTCAACAAGACCTACATGGGCAAGGTGCAGCGGATCACTGATTTCGGCGCGTTCATCGAGATCATGCCTGGCCTCGACGGGCTGCTGCACGTGTCGGAAATCGCGCACTACCGCGTCAAGGACGTCCGTGACGAGCTGAAAGAAGGCGATCAGGTGATGGTGAAAGTCATCAACATCGATCCGTCCGGAAAGATTCGGCTCAGCCGCAAGGCGCTGCTCCCCACGCCGGACGCCAAGGAACCGGCCCAGAAGTAGGGCGGTCGTCGAGCCATCCCTAACGGACGGGGTGAGGCCGTTTGGCGCCTCGCCCCGTCTAACCAGTTACAGGGGGAAACCATGCGCGCTCGCCAATGGCTGGCCTTGGCTACGTTTGGCGCTTCGGTCGTGGCTCTTGTAATGGCCGCCAAGGCGGTCGATGCCCAGGACCAAGGGCAGATCCGTGAGTTCACCGTCACCGGTGATCACTACGCGTTCAGCCCCGCCTCCATCCAGGTGAACCGCAACGATGTCGTGAAAATCAGTTTCACGGCGCGCGACATCCCTCACAGCTTCACCATCGACGGTCCGTACCGGATCTCCAAGCGGGCCGGCGCCGGCCAGACCGTGACTTTCGAGTTCCGCGCCGATCAGGCCGGTCCATATACCTTCTACTGCAACCTGACACAGGACGCTAAGTGTAAGGATATGAAGGGAAATCTGACTGTACGCTAGGCATGTATAACTAAAATCGATAGATTAAATCGATTCTTTTTATTTCCCTTATACCTGTAATCGCCCGACAATCGGGGCCATGGATCTCCGACAGCTGGAAATCGTTCGTGCCATTGCCGAGACCGGGTCGTTCACGGCGGCTGGAACGCGCCTGCACGTGTCGCAGTCGGCGATCAGCCGTCAGATCCTGCTTCTCGAAGACGAGTTTCACGAGCGGCTGTTCGTCCGCCTGGGGCGCCGTGTGCAGATCACCGCAGCCGGGGAGGCGCTCCTGCAGCTGGCACACCGGGTCTTCAACGACATCCGCGACACGTCCGCCAGCATCACGGATCGGCAGAAGGTGCTGAGCGGCACGATCAACATCGTCGGCGGCATGACGGTGTGCCTCTACGTCTTTCCGCCGCTGCTGCGCGAGTTCCGCAAGCATCATCCGCAGGTGGAAATCAAGGTCGCCACCGGCGGCACGCAGCGGTTGATGCGCCGCGTTCGCAACGGGCAGGCCGATCTTGCGCTGCTGACGCTGCCGGTCGACGACCCGGCGCTGACCAGCGTACCGGTGATCCGCGAAGAACTGATGCTGGTGATGCCGGTCAACCACCCGCTCGCCGCCAAGGATTCGGTCGGCGTCGAGGCGTTGGTCGGTCAGCCGTTCATCATCTTTGAGCAGGGCTCGAACACGCGCCGCACGCTCGACGAGTTCTTCGTCCGCGAGCAGATCAAGCCGAAGATCGTCACCGAGACCGAGAACGTCGAGATCATCAAGTCGATGGTGGCGGCCGGCCTCGGCGTCGCCATCGTGCCCTTCCAGTCGGTCGAGCGCGAGACGCGCGGCGGTTCGCTGAAAGTGGCGCGCATCCGCGCCCAGCACCTGGTGCGCGAGACCGGCTGGGTCTACCGCGCCAACGAGCGGGTGCCGCGCGTTGTCCAGGAAATGATGGCGACGCTGACGCGCATCGCGCCGCAGCTGCAGATCAACGTCGACAAGGCGTCGTGAGGCCGCATGCGGCTGACCGAGCGTGAGATCGACAAGCTGCTGATCTTCACCGCAGCCGACGTCGCACGGCGGCGGCGCGCGCGCGGCCTCAAGCTCAACCACCCGGAAGCGATCGCGCTGATCACCGCCGAAGTCCTCGAGGGCATCCGCGACGGCCGCAGCGTGTCCGACCTGATGTCGTTGGGCGCGCAGATCCTCGGCCGTGACGACGTGATGGAGGGGGTGCCGGAGATGATTCGTGAGATCCAGGTCGAGGGCACCTTCCCGGACGGCACCAAGCTGGTGACGGTTCATGATCCGATCCGCTGACCTGCGCGAGCGAGCGCGCCCCGGCCTGGAATGATTCCCGGCGAGTATTTCATTGGCGACGGCGAGATCGAGCTCAACGCCGGGCGGCTGCCGCTGCTCGTGCGTGTCGAGAACACCGGCGACCGCCCGATCCAGGTCGGCTCGCACACCCACTTCCATGAGGTCAACGCCGCGCTCCGCTTCGATCGCGACGCCGCTTACGGGCGCCGTCTCGACATCGCCGCCGGCACGTCGCTGCGCTTCGAGCCGGGCGAAGCGCGCGAGGTGACGCTGATTCCGGTGGCGGGGCTGCGCGTCGCACGCGGCATGCGCGGACTGGTCAACGGACCGCTCGAGCGTATCGGGAAGTCCGAGGGGCAAGGCCCGTCGGGTGAGCCATGAAGATTCGCCGCGACGCCTATGCCAGCCTCTACGGGCCGACCGCCGGGGATCGCCTGCGCCTCGGCGACACCAACCTGATCCTCCGCGTCGAGCGCGACGCCGCCGTCTATGGCGAGGAGGTCACGTTCGGGGGTGGCAAGGTGATCCGCGACGGCCAGGGCCAGTCGCAGGTGACGCGCGCCGCCGGCGCGCCCGATCTCGTCATCACCAACGTCATCGTCCTCGACTACTGGGGTATCGTCAAAGCCGACGTCGGCGTCCGCGACGGCCGCATCTGTGCCATTGGCAAGGCCGGCAATCCCGACGTCCAGGACGGGATCACGCCGGGCCTGGCCATCGGGCCATCGACCGAGATCATCGCCGGCGAGCACCGCATCCTCACCGCCGGCGGCATCGACGCGCACATCCACTTCATCAGCCCGCAGCAGACCTGGGAGGCGCTGTATAGCGGGGTGACCACGATGATCGGCGGCGGCACCGGGCCGGCCGACGGCACGCGCGCGACGACATGCTCACCCGGCGAGTGGAACATCCACCGGATGATGGAGGCGACCGAGTCGCTGCCGATGAACTTCGGCTTCCTCGGCAAGGGCAACGCCTCCGATCAGGCCGCGCTCGCCGAGCAAGTGCGCGCGGGCGCGATGGGCCTCAAACTGCACGAGGACTGGGGGACGACTCCGGCAACGATCGACGCCGCGTTATCGGTGGCCGACGAATTCGACGTCCAGGTGGCCATCCACACCGACACGCTCAACGAATCCGGCTTCGTCGAGGACACGATCGCCGCCTTCAAGGGACGGACGATCCACACCTATCACAGCGAAGGCGCCGGCGGCGGGCACGCGCCGGACATCCTGCGCGTCTGCAGCGAAGCCAACGTACTGCCGTCGAGCACCAATCCGACGATGCCCTACACGGTCAACACGCTGGATGAGCATCTCGACATGCTGATCGTCTGCCACCACCTGAACTCGCAGGTGCCGGAAGACGTCGCGTTCGCCGAGTCGCGCATCCGCCCTGAGACGATGGCGGCGGAAGACATCCTGCACGACATCGGCGCGATCAGCATGATGTCGTCCGACTCGCAGGCGATGGGGCGCGTCGGCGAGGTCATCGCCCGCACCTGGCAGACGGCGCACGTGATGAAGGCGGCGCGCGGCGCACTGGCCGACGACCCGGCGGCGGCGCGCGGCGGCCCGCCGCCGCCCGGCGGCGGCGAGACGGGGGCTGACGACAATTTCCGCATCCGGCGGTATCTCGCAAAGTACACGATCAATCCGGCGCGCGCGCACGGCATCGGCGAGTACGTCGGCTCGATCGAAGTCGGCAAGCTGGCGGATTTGGTGTTGTGGAGCCCGGCCTTCTTCGGCATCAAGCCGGATCTCGTCCTCAAGGGGGGCTTCATCGTCGCGGCGGCGATGGGGGACCCGAACGCCTCGATCCCCACCCCGGAGCCGGTGCGCTACCGCCCGATGTTCGGGGCCTTCGGGCGAGCCGCGGCGACGACCTCGTGGACATTCGTCTCGCAGGCCTCGCTCACCGAAAAGCGGCTGCCGCAGCACCTCGCGCGCACGCTGCTGGCGGTGCGCAATACGCGGCGGATCGGCAAGGCCGACATGGCGCTCAACGACGCGCGACCGAGGATCGAGATCGATCCGGAGCGGTATATCGTGACGATCGACGGCGCGCCGGTGATCCCGGCCCCGGCCATCGAGCTGCCGCTGGCGCAGCGCTACTTCCTGTTCTGATGAGTAACGTCATCCTGATTCAGCAGCTGCCCGGTGAGGCGGCGCACGGGCAGGTGATCGAAATCCCGATGACGGCGCACGATCGCCGACGCGTGCGGCGCATCGTCGACGCGCCGGACGGGACGCGGCTGGCGCTGGAGCTCGGGACCGGCACCGTCCTGCTGCCCGGCCAGGTGCTGCACCACGCCGACGGCCGCGCCTACGTCGTCACCGCCGCGCCGGAAGAGGTCATCGTCGCGCGTCCGCGCTCGCTGGAAGAGGCCGCGCGCGTCGGACATCTGATCGGCAACCTGCACCGCGACCTCGATGCATCAGGCGACATCGTCGTCGCGCTCGCGGACGCCGCGCTGGCCGACCGCCTGACACGGGCGGGCGTGCCCTTTCAGATCGAGCGCCGGGCGTTCCAGGGAAGGGCGCCCGGCGAACATGCGCACTGACGGGGTCGCGCTGCTGCGGCTGCTCCAGATCTTCGACTCGCAGTTTCCGGTCGGCGCGTTCGCGCACTCCGGCGGCGTCGAGACCTACGCGTCACTCGGTGGGGGCCTGCCCGAGCTGCGCGAGATCCTGCAGGCGCAGATCGCGCTAGGCTGGGGCCGGAGTGAACTGGCGGCGGCGCACCTGGCCTGGCGCGCCGGACATGGGGACGGCAGCCATGGCGTCTTGTCCCGGCAAGTCGACGCGTTGAAAGTCGTTCCCGCCGTACGCCATGCCAGCATCGGGCTGGGACGGCGAACGCTGGATTTGTTGCGACGTCTCTACCCTGACGCCGCGGTCGAAGTCGACCCGACGCATCACGCGATTGTCGTCGGCGCTGCAGCGCGACGGCTGGGCATTGGCCTCCAGGAACTCCTGCTCGCCTACGCCCAAAGCCTGGCGACGGGGACGCTGACCGCGGCGTTACGCTGCATGCCGGTGAGCCCGGCGCAGGCGCAGCGGCTGCTCGCCGACGCGCACGGCGACATCGCCGTCGCGGTCCGGCGCGCGATCGACGATCCTGAAGCCACGCTGGTGACCTGCACACCGGCGCTCGACATCCGCAGTCACGAGCAGGCGTTCTTGCGCACGCGGCTCTTCCAATCATGAAGCGCGCGATCATCGGTGTCGGCGGCCCGGTCGGCTCGGGCAAGACGGCGCTGCTCGACAGCCTGTGCAAGCGGATGCGCGATCGCTACAGCATCGCGGTCATCACCAACGACATCTACACCTACGAGGACGCCGAGTTCCTGATGCGATCCGGCGCACTGCCGCTCGAGCGTATCCGCGGGGTGCAGACCGGCGGCTGCCCGCATACCGCCATCCGCGAGGACACGTCGATCAACCAGGAGGCGGTCGACGCGACAATCGCCGCCTTCCCCGACGTCGAGATCCTGTTTCTCGAATCGGGCGGCGACAACCTGGCTGCCTCCTTCAGCCCAGAGCTCGTCGATGTCAGCATCTATGTCGTCGACGTCGCCGGCGGCGACAAGGTACCGCGCAAGGGGGGGCCCGGCGTGACGCGCAGCGATCTGCTCGTGATCAACAAGACCGACCTGGCACCCTATGTCGGCGCGGACCTGTCAGTCATGGACCGCGACGCCAAGGCCATCCGCCAGGACAAGCCGATCGTCTTCACGAACCTGAAGTCCGGTGCCGGGTTGGACGCGGTCATCGGCTGGATCGAAAAGAGTGTCCTCTTCCGCTGAGCTGACGTTCGTGCGGCGTGGCGGGCGGACGGTCCTGGCGCACTCGCGGGTAGCGGCGCCGATGACGCTGGTTCGGCCGTTCACGCTCGACGGCGGACGGCAATTGGTGCAGCTGATCACGCTCGGGCCGGGCTACTGCGGCGGCGACCGCGTCCAGATCCAGATCACCGCCGAAGAGGGCGCCGACGTCGTCGTGACGACGACGGCCGCCACGCGCGTGCTGTCGATGCGGCCGGGGGCCGATGCCGCGCAGGACGTGCGCATCTTCGCCGCCCGCGGTGCGACGGTGCAGTACTACCCGCTGCCGACGATTCCCTTCCCCGAGAGCGCGTTCGCGCAAACGGTGACCATCGACGCCGATCCGACGGCGCGGGTCGGCGCGCTCGAGACGTTGGCCATGGGGCGCACGGCGCGCGACGAATATCTCGCCTTCCGCACGTTCGCCAGCCGTACGATGCTCAGGGTAGCCGGAGCGCCGATCTACCTCGACGCGACCGAGCTCGAGCCCGGCGCTGCGGGACTGGCGGGGATCGGCGTGCTTGCCGGGCGGCGGTACCTGGCCTCAGGCTTCTGGTACGGCCTGACCATCGACGAGATGCCGCGCGAGGGCGCCGGGCGCGGCGACGTCCTGGCGGTGTTCGCGGCGTCGCGGCCCGGCCTGTCGTACCTGCGTGCGCTCGCCTCCGACGCACCGTCGCTCGACGGCGTCCTGCGCGTGGCGATCGGCCGGGTCGCGGCGTCGTGGGGACATCCGCCGCTCACGCTCGATCGCTACCGCTGCTGAGCACGGGCGCCCGGGCGTTGGCAACACCGGTCAACCGCGATGGGGAACGTCGCCGCGGGCGATGACGTCCCGCGCTACCGCACCCGCGCCTGGAGGCGCACCGGGATCGTTGCGGCCTCGTGGACGACCTGGGCACCGGCGAGGCAGGCGCGGCGCGTTTCGAAGACGCCGCCGGCGATCTCCCAGGCGCGCCCCTCGGCTGCTTCGTGGCGCAGATCGACACCGTCGAGCTGTTCGATCACGTGCTCGAACTCGTGCGCGAGCATTTCGCGATAGTCCTCGCCGAACAGCACGTCGACGTCGGCGACGAGCACGCCGGCTCGATCGCGGCGGAGTGTCGTCTGGGCGCGGCCGTTGTCGGCGACGTTGTAGACGATGGCCAGGCGCACACGGACGCGCGGATCGGCAGCGATGCGATCGCACTGGGCGCGGAACGTCCCCGACGTCCGCAGCAGCGCGAGGATGTCGGGCGCGAACAGCCCGGGATCGACGTTCGCCGGAATCGCCGCCGCACAGCGCTGCTGATCGTGCTGCTCCGCCGACTGCGCGAAGGCGAGGGACGGAACGACGAGGATCACGGTCACCAGTACGGCACGCAGGCGAGACACGGACATCACGACACCTCCGTCATCGACGGTAGCGCCGCAGCGTGACAGCGGCGCATAGAAGTGCCGCATCGCGTGAATGTTACGCGTGCATCTTCGCCGCGTTACCGCGCGAACTCGCGCGTTATGCACGCGATCAATGCGCCGCATCGCGAGGTTCTATTCCAATGTGCTGATGGCATGCATGTGCGGACGCGCGGCGTGTCACGCTTGCGAGGCAGCTATACTGAGAGGCCACTTCCTGCCGTGTCGACCACTCGATCGAATACCGTCTTCACCGTCCTCGTCGCCGTCAGCGTCGGCCACCTGCTGAACGACCTGATCCAGTCGCTGCTGCCGGCGGTCTACCCGCTGCTCAAGAGCGAGTTCGCGCTCGACTTCTGGCACATCGGCCTGATCACGCTGGCCAACCAGATGACCGCGTCGCTGCTGCAACCGCTCGTCGGCCACATCACCGACCGGCATCCGCGCCCGTATTCGCTGGCGGTCGGCATGACGTCGACGCTGCTCGGCATCCTGCTGCTGGCGTCGGCGCCCCGGTTCGTGCTGCTCGTGCCGGCGGCGGCGCTGATCGGCATCGGCTCGGCGGTCTTCCATCCCGAGTCCTCCCGGATCGCGCGCGCGGCGTCGGGCGGCCAGCACGGCCTGGCGCAGTCCTTGTTCCAAACCGGCGGCAACGCCGGCTCGTCGCTCGGCCCGCTGCTCGCGGCCTTCATCGTCGCCCCGCATGGGCGCCACAGCATCGCCTGGTTCGCGCTCGTTGCGGTCGCGGCAATTGCGCTCCTGTGGCGCGTCGGCTGGTGGTACGCGCACGCCGGCATCAAGCACGCGGCCGCGTCGTCCGATCAGCACGACCACGGGCTGTCGGAGCGTGACGTGCGGCGCGGCGTCGCCATCCTGCTCGTGCTCGTCTTCTCGAAGTACGTCTATCTGGCAAGCCTGACGAGTTATTTCACGTTCTTCCTCATTCACAAGTTCCACATCTCAGTCCAGGCGGCGCAGCTGCATCTGTTTGGTTTCCTGGCCGGCGTCGCGGCCGGCACGTTCGCAGGCGGGCCGATTGGCGATCGCGTCGGACGCAAGGTCGTGATCTGGGTCTCGATCCTCGGAGTGCTGCCCTTCACGCTGGCCCTGCCGTACGTAAACCTGTTCTGGACGAGCGTCCTCAGCGCCGTCATCGGCCTGGTGCTGGCCTCGGCGTTCTCCGCGATTCTCGTCTACGGGCAGGAACTGCTGCCGGGGCGCGTCGGGCTGGTGTCGGGACTCTTCTTCGGGTTCGCCTTCGGTGTGGCGGGGATTGCGGCCGCGGCGCTGGGGCGCCTGGCCGACGCGACCAGCATCGAAACGGTCTACCGCCTGTGTGCGTTTCTGCCGGCGCTCGGGATCCTGACGGCGTGGCTGCCCGACGCACGCTTCAGCGCCGAGCGGACGCGCGACCTCGCGACACAGGCGGCCGACATCCCTGGTGAAGCGGGATGATCGCGTCGACGCAGGTGGGATACAATGCCGACCGATTGCCGGAGCATTCTCGTCGGCACTTTCTGACGCTGACCGGAGCGGCGGCGGCGACGCTGTGGCTGGCCGATCTCGATGCCCTCCGGGCTGCCGGCCGGCATGCGGCAACCGCCGACGCCTTCCTGGTGCTGTCCCCCGCCGATGCCGCCGATCTCGAAGCGGCCGCCGCGCAGATCATTCCGACCGACGACACGCCAGGCGCGCGCGAGGCCAAAGTCGTCTACTTCATGGACCAGGCGCTCGACACCTTCGCCAAGGATCGGCGCGCCGCCTGGTTGACGGGCGCCCGGCTCCTGCGCTCACGGGCGGCCAAGACCAAGCGGGGCGCCCGGACGTTCGCCGAACTGACACCCGATCTTCAGATCGCGGTGCTCGCGTCGATGGACAAGGACAAGGTTCCGTTCTTCAAGGAACTCCGCGACGCGACGGTCGCCGGCATGCTCGCCAGTCCGGAGCACGGCGGCAACTTCGAGAAGATCGGCTGGAAGATGATCGGCTTCGACGATCGGTTCGTCTGGACCGCGCCGTTCGGCTGGTACGATCGCGATGCCTGATCACGTCCACCCGTCGCTCCCGCCCCTGGACCAGTCCACGGTGCAGTACCAGACCGACGACGAGGTGGACTTCGTCGTCGTCGGCTCGGGCGCGGCCGGCGGCGTGATCGCCAAGGAGCTCTCGACCGCGGGCTTCCGCGTCGTCGTGCTCGAGCAGGGACCGTGGCGCACCGAGAAGGACTTCGTTCACGACGAGCTAAAGATCTGGAACCAGAGCTGGCTGACCAACGATTTCCGGCTGTCGCCGAACACGTTCCGCGCGACCGCGCGCGACAAGGCACGGGTACAGCCGTCGGTCCTCTACGGCCGAGGCGTCGGCGGCACGAGCGTGCATTTCTCGGCGAACTTTTGGCGCTTCCGCGAGATCGATTTCATCGAGGCCAGCCGCACGGGACCGATCGCGGGGACGGGTTTCACAGACTGGCCGATCACCTATCAGGACCTCGAACCGTACTACACGAAGGTGGACTGGGAGATCGGCGTGGCCGGTACCCCGGGGCCGTTCGATCCGCCGCGATCGAAACCCTATCCGATGCCACCGCATCCCCCGAAGTCGACGGGAATGCTGCTCGAGCGCGGCGCGGCCAAGCTCGGGTGGACGGCGTTTCCGGCGCCGCTGGCCATCGCCTCGACACCGCTCCCTGGGCGCGGCGCCTGCATTCAGTGCGGCTTGTGCCTCGGCTTCGGATGCGAGGTCCGCGCCAAGTCGAGTTCGCTCGTATCGGTCATCCCGGTCGCGGTGGCCACGGGACGCTGCGAAATCCGTCCGGAGTCGTACGTTCGCAAGATTGAAACCGACGGCACGGGCCGCGTCACGGGGGTCAAATACTTCGACGCCCGCAAGGCCGAGTTCTTCCAGCGCGCCAAAGCGGTCGTCGTCTGCGCAAACGGCGCGGAAACGCCGCGGCTGCTGCTCAACTCGAAGTCGAATCGTTTCCCAGACGGCCTGGCCAATTCCAGCGGCGCCGTCGGCACGCACCTGATGTTCAACGGCGGCGGCACGAGCCTTGGCCTCTTCGATCACGAAGTCAACGGCTTCAAGGGGCTCGTGGCTTCCCGCATCGTGTGGGATCTGTACGAGCTCGATCCGGCGCTGGGCCTGGTCGGCGGGGGCGGCTTCGACTATCGGTTCGACCTCACGCCGATCCAGTTCGCCAACGGCGACGGGCTACCACCGGACGCGCCGCGCTGGGGCCACGACTACAAGCGTCTGCTGGCGCGCAACTACACGCGCACCGTCGAGTGCTACGGACACACTTCGGCGCTGCCGGTGCCGACCAACACGATCACGCTCGACCCGACGGTCAAAGATGCATGGGGCATCCCGGCCATCCGCATGACCTACCAGGATCATCCGCAGGATCTGAAGCTGTACAAGTACTTCACCGACCGCGCCGAAGATCTGCTCAAGGCCTCTGGCGCGGTGCAGACGTGGCAGCGGCCGGTCGAGAGTCAGGCGTTCAGCGTCCACCTGCTCGGCACGTGCCGGATGGGCAACGATCCGAAGACGTCCGTAGTGGACAAGTTCCATCGCGCGCACGACGTCCGGAATCTGTTCATTGTCGACGGATCGAGCCTCGTCACATGCGGGCGTGGCCAGCCGACGATGACCATCCAGGCGCTCGCCTTCCGCGCCGGCGAACACATCGCCACGTTCGCGCAGCGCGGCGAGATTTGACCTATCACCGCGGCGACGGCATAGCGGTTGCTAAGATCGGTTCCTATCGCAGCGAGGCCGTCAGGCAGGCGCGGGCCAGCGCCACGTAACTTGCCACGGCCGACTCGAGCTCGGCGATGCGGACGTGCTCATCGGACGTGTGGGCGACGAGGATTGAGCCTGGTCCAAACAGCAGGGGCGTGCCCCAGCGATCGAGCAGCGACACGTCGGTCGTGAACGGAAAGACCGACGCCGGCATGCCGGGGATGGTGTGCATGCGCACCATCGGCACCCGCAGGACTTCTTCGATCGTCACGGCAGGTTCGAGCGTTCGCGCCGTCCGGAGTACGTCTTCGGCCGGCCCGACGAGGCGGAACATCACTTCCGCGGACGCCGACGGGGAGATCACGTTCGGCGCAATTCCCCCCTCGATGAGCCCCAGTGTATAGAACGTCTCGCCAAGCTCCGGATCGGACGGCCAGGTCAGCGTCCGCATCCGCACGAGCGCGTCGATCAACTTGTCGATCGCCGACTCGCCGTGCTCCGGGATGGACGAGTGCGCCGCGCGTCCCAAGGCGTTGAGGCGAAGGCGCAGCACGCCGCGGGTGGCGATACCGAGCTGCCCCTCGGTCGGTTCGCCGTTGATCAGGAAGGCGGACGAGCGCGCCGCCGCGTTCGCCGCCAGGGCCCCGTCGCTTCCCCGCTCCTCGCCGACGACGAAGAGCAAGCCGACGCGGTGCTCGCCGTCAGCGCGCAACCGTTCGGCGGCGGCGACCTGGGCGGCCAGAATGCCCTTGGCGTCGCAGGAGCCGCGCCCATAGAGCGTCGCGTCGCGGACGCTGCTCGCGAAAAACGGCGGGACGCAGTCGAAGTGGGTCGACAAGACGACGGCCGGCTCGTCGACGAAGGCGAAGACATTGAATCGGCCGTTGGCGACGGGCTGGCGCTCGACACGGTAGCCGCGCTGTGCGAGCGCGCTGGCCAGGAACGCTCCCGCCGCCTGCTCGTGCCCCGTCGTGGAATCGATGTCGACGAGGGCGCGCGCGAAGGCGACGAGGTTCAGCGGATCCACGTCTCGAGCGCGGTGCGCGCCGACGTCTTGTCGTCGCGGTACTTGACGATGACCGGCGTTGCCACCGACAGGCCCCATTCGCGGCCGCGTCCGCTGGTCACCGGCCTGGTGCCGGGCACCACGACCGCGCCCTCGGGCACGATCAGCGGCTCGCCCGGCTGCGGCTCGATGACACGGTCGTTGGGCAGATCGTAAATCGGCGTCGAGCCCGTGAGAATCGTACCGGCCGCGAGCACGGCCCGCCGCCGGACGATAGTGCCTTCGTAGACACCACAATTGCCGCCGACGAGCACGTCGTCCTCGACGATCACCGGGAGCGCACCGACCGGCTCGAGCACGCCGCCGATCTGCGCTGCGGCACTCAAGTGGACGCGGCTGCCGATCTGGGCGCACGACCCGACCAGCGCGTGCGAGTCGACCAACGTCCCTTCACCGATCCACGCGCCGATATTGATGTACATCGGCGGCATGCAGATGACGCCTCGCCCGAGGTAGGCTCCCTCACGGATGCTGGATCCACCGGGCACCACGCGCACGCCCGACGCGGCAGCGAGGCTCTTCAGCGGCAGCGTGTCCTTGTCGAAGAACGGCCACCGTCCGTGATCCGCCGACATGTCGACGGTGTCGCCAAAACGGAAGCCGAGCAGGATGCCGCGCTTGACCCAGGCGTTGACCTTCCAGCCCGTCGTCGAGGACGGGTCCGGCTCCGCCGCGCGGGCGCTTCCGTCGGCCAGGGCGGTGCGCAATGCCGCAAATGCCTGCCTCGCTTCATCCCTGGACGCGCCGGCGCCCGCGCCCGCCAGCCGTTCGATCGCGGCCGAAAGCTCCCCCGCTATCACGCGTGCACGCCCCGGCCAATGCCGAGCTGCTGCAGCACCGCCTCGATCTTCTGCTTCGCCGCCGGCCGTGGCGGCACCATCGGCAGCCGGTAAACCTCCTCGAGCAGCCCCATCGTCGCCATCGCGCTCTTGACGGGTATCGGGTTCGATTCGACGAAATTGACTTGCAGCAGCGGCAGCAGCCGCGTGTGCAGCGCGCGGGCGCCGGCGAAATCTCCGCGTTCGGCGAGCTCGACCATCTGGCTCATTTCCGCCGGGATTTCGTTCGAGGCGACCGAGACGATCCCGTGTCCGCCCACCGCCATCAGCGGCAGCGTCAGCGCATCGTCGCCCGAGAGGACGATGAAGTCCTTCGGCACGGCGGCACAGACCTCGCACATCTGCGTGACGTTGCCCGACGCTTCCTTGACGGCCACGACCTGCGGGATCGTCGCCAGCCGGACCAGCGTCGCCGGGTCGACGTTGACCCCAGTTCGTCCGGGGACGTTGTAGACAACGATCGGGAGGCCAACGCCTTCGCCGATGGCCTTGTAATGCTGATACAGACCTTCCGGCGTCGGCTTGTTGTAGTACGGGGTCACCGAGAGGAGCCCATCGGCGCCGGCCGCTTTCATCCGCTTGCCGGCTTCGATCACTTCATGGGTGTTATAGCCACCGGCGCCGGCGAGCACCGGGACGCGCCCCTTCGCCTCCTTGACGACGAGCTCGACGACGCGCACCTGCTCGGCGTCGGTGAGCGTCGGCACTTCGCCGGTCGTGCCGCACGGCACGAGGAAGTGGATGCCGAGATCGATCTGGCGCCGCGCCAGCCGCGCCACACCGGCCTCGTCGAGCGAGCCGCCGCGCGTGAACGGGGTGACGAGCGCCGTGCCGCACCCGGTAAATGGCCGTCTCATTAATCTCTCCCCGCGCCGCGCGCGTGACTCACAGTTCCAGCCCCAACACGTCCGCCATCGTGTACCAGCCCTTCTTGCCCATGATCCAGCGTGCCGCGACGAGCGCGCCGCGGGCGAAGGCGCCGCGATCGCGCGCCTGATGCGTGACGGTAATCGTTTCCGACGGCGAATCGAAGCCGAGGGTGTGCGTGCCCGGGATCGCTCCGGCGCGCGTCGAGGCGATCGGCACGTCGGCGGCGAACCCGCCGTCGCGCAGCGCACGCTCGATCGCCAGCGCGGTTCCCGACGGCGCGTCTTTCTTGGCCGCGTGGTGCAGCTCGTGGATCCACGCGCCGAACGACGGCTGCGCCGACATCATGCGCCCGAGCCGAGCTGCAATGCCGAGGTAGACGTTGACGCCGACGGCGAAATTGGCCGCCGCGACCACGCCGATACCGATGGCGCTTTCGCGCACTTCGGCTTCACTCACCTGCCAGCCGGTCGTGCCGATCACCAGTGGCGTGCCGCGCCGCGCCAGGACCGCGACCGTGGCGGGGACGGCGTCGGCGACCGAGAAATCGATGGCCACGTCGGCCGCCGGCCATGCGGCTGAGGGATCGGAGTGCTCGTCGATTGTGCCGACGACGCTGAAATCGTGCTCGGGGGCGAGCGTGGCCACCAGCTGGCCCATGCGTCCGTGCCCAATGAGAAGCAGGCGCGCACGGCTCATCGGCCAGCCACCCTACCGACCGCCGTTTCAGCCAGGGCCACGGTCGCAAAGAGCTCGCGATGCAGGTGCGTCATCGCCGCAGACAGCGATGCTTCCGGCAGCACGATGGTAACGTTGCGACGCGACGCCGCCTGCGACACCATTCGCAGCGGGAAGCTCGTCAGCGCACCCACGACCCGCGCCGCCAGTGCCGAATGCGTCGTCAGCCGATCGCCGACCACAGCGAGGAGCGCCATTTGCTCCTCGACGGTCACGTCGGCGAACTCCAGCAGCGCGGCGACGATGTCGGGACCGCGGCGGCGGTCATCGATCGTCACCGACACACTCACTTCCGATGTAGTGACGACGTCAACCGCCGTCTCGTAGCGATCGAACACTTCGAACACGCGGCGCAGGAAGCCGTGTGCCATCAGCATGCGCGTCGACGTGATATCGAGGATGGTGATGTGGCGCTTGCACGCGAGTGCCGCGAACGGTCGCGCAGTCGAGGGGGCGTCGGCGGTGATGAGCGTGCCCTTCGCCTCGGGCCGCTGGCTGTTGAGGATCCGTACCGGGATGTTGCGTGCGACGGCGGGGAAGATCGTGCTCGGGTGCAGGACCTTGGCGCCGAAATACGCGAGCTCGGCCGCCTCGGCGAACGAAAGGTGCGGCACGACTTCCGCGTCGTTGACGACCCGGGGATCGGCGGTCAGCATGCCGTCGACGTCGGTCCAGATCTGGATCTCGGCGGCGCCGATTGCTGCGCCGACGAGCGCCGCCGAATAGTCCGAGCCGCCGCGGCCAAGCGTCGTCGTCGAGCCGTCCGGGGCGCGGCCGATGAAACCGCCGAGGACGGCGATCGACCCGGCAGCGACGAGCGGCGCGAGCCTGTCCTGCGCGGCGGCGGCGATCTGCTCAATCCGCGGGGCCGCGCTCGTGTGGCGGTCGTCGGTGAGCACCACCTCGCGCGCATCGACCCACACCGCGGGCAGCCCCGCGGCCGTCATCGCGGCGGCCACGATGCGGCTGCTCAGCAGCTCTCCTGATGCGGCGATGGCGTCGAGGACCCGGGGCTCAGCCGCTCGGGTGTCCTCAATCGCTTGCAGAAGTGAGCGCAGATGCGCGAACTGGCTCTCGAGCGCGGAGACCAGGGATGGATCCTGCGCGTCGACCCCGAGCGGTCCAGCCTCGCCGAGATGGCGCTGCAGGAGCTGTGTGACGCCCGATTCGACGGCGGCTGACTCCCCCTTGCGGGCCAGCTCGGCCAGCCCCAGGAGGCGGTCGGTGACACCGCCGAGAGCCGAAACCACGACGATTGGCACTGTCCCGCGTTCACGCTCGGCCGAAACGAGGCGAATGACCCGGTGCATCGCCGTGGCGTCGACCACGGACGAGCCGCCGAACTTCATGACTACGGCGCGCATCGGACCTCCAGCACTGTACTGCTCCATCCTCCGCTAGGGCAAAAAAAAACCGCCGGCCCTTGTCAGGCCGGCGGTCGAGAGTGCATTCGAGACTCGCGCGTCTCAGATCAGGGGCAACTCCACACCACCGGCCGGCCGGCCCGCTTGGCCCGCTTTCGAGCGATGATCTGGAGCATCGTGGCGATCATGGTTCAGGCGATCAGTGTCCGACGGTTACTCGGCGTGAACCGCGAAGAGCGGCTCTTCTTCGTGGGCCGGGGCAACGCCCGACTCCTCGAGAAGCTGCTGGATCTGGGTCTTGATCCAGGCGACGGGGTCCGGCGTGACGGCGCGCAGCGCCTGCCACTCGGCCTCGGTGAGGTTCACGGCGAGAAAGCGGCTGGTGTTCTTACTCATGTCATGGAGGGTAACGCCGTCAGCTCGATCACAAAAAGCAGAAATAATCGATAGGCTCCATCTATTTTCGATATGACTCTGGCGTCAGGCGCAGCCGGCTGCGGCGATAACCGTAGACAAAGTAGATCAGCACGCCGACGCCCATCCAGATGAACAACCGTTCCCAGGTCGCACGCGGAAGACCGAGCATGAGCACGAATGCGACAATCGCCGATAGCGCCGGAAGCAGCGGCACGAGCGGCATGCGGAACGGGCGCGGTAGATCGGGGCGTGTCCGCCGCAGCACGATAATACCGATCGAGACGATGACGAAGGCCATCAGCGTGCCGATGTTGACGAGCATGCCGAGTGTGCTGATCGGCGTGAGGCCCGCCGCAACGGCGACGACGAGGCCGGTGACGATGGTCGAGATGTGTGGTGTGTGGAAGCGGGGATGGACGCGCCCGGCCCAGGCCGGCAGCAGGCCGTCGCGCGACATCGCCATGAAGATACGCGGCTGCGCCAGCATCATCACGACCATCACCGAACTGAGCGCGGCCAGCGCGCCGAGCGTCACCAGCAGAGTCAGCGTGTCCATGAACGGCCCCCAAGCCGTTCCCTGCGCCCGTGCCGCCGCCGCCTGTATCGCGATGACGAGCGGCGCGGGCTCGTTGAGCATGCGCCGGTAGGGCACGAGACCGACCATTACCGCCGAAACGACGACGAAGAGAACCGTGCAGATGGCGAGCGATCCGAGAATGCCGCGCGGCATGTCGCGCTGCGGATCGCGTGCTTCCTGCGCCGAGGTGGACACGGCGTCGAAGCCGATGTAGGCGAAGAAGATGACGCCGGCTCCGCGCAAGACGCCACTCCAGCCGTACTCGCCGAAGGTGCCGGTGTTGGCCGGGATGAAGGGGTGCCAGTTCTGCGTCTGGATGAATACGGAGCCGGCGCCGATCACGACGAGCACGATCGCCACCTTGACGACGACGATCACGGCGTTGACGGTCGCGGATTCGCTGACCCCTACCAGCAGCAGCAGGGTGACGAGCACGGTGATGATCACCGCCGGGACGTTGAAGACCGCCACGGTCGAGGAGGCCATCGCGCCGCCGGCGAGCTGGACGATCGTGCCTGGAGCGGCGCTCCACCTCGCGGGGAACTGCAGGCCGAGCTGCGTCATCAGCGTCACCAGGTTGCCGGACCAGCCGACGGCGACCGTCGCCGCGCCGAGCGCGTATTCGAGGATCAGGTCCCACCCGATGACCCAGGCGACGAACTCGCCGAGCGTGGCGTAGGCATAGGTGTAGGCGGAGCCGGCGACTGGCACGCTGGCGGCGAACTCCGAGTAGCAGAGGGCCGCCAGCACGCTGGTCAGGGCAGCGAGCAGCATCGAGAGGACGATGGCGGGGCCGGCATTGGCGGCGGCTGCCTGGCCGGTCAACACGAAGATCCCGGTGCCGATGATCGCGCCGACGCCGAGAAGGACGAGCTGGCCAGGGCCGAGGACGCGCTTGAGAGTGCCGGCCCCCTGTCGGGTCTGCTCGCGGGTGATGGCTTCGATCGACTTGGTGGCGAAGATGGACATGACCCCCACCCTGTCTCATCCGGACGCCAAAGTCCTGAATGCCCCTTCCAAACGGTCGGAAGAATGCCTTAAGGTTTTCTTAAGGCTATGAAGGGAAAGGGCCAGCAAAACTGGCCCTTTCTCGTTATGTTGCCAACATTTGCCAACGCGCCCCTCATTTCCGAGTCCTTGTGCAGATGGGCCTCGCACCAGTCTTGGCCTTGAGGTGATCTGGGCCTGCTGCTCCCTGGACGGCCCGGCAGGGTGGAGCGGTGTTAGGCTGACGCGCAAGAGGAGCACCGCTTTTGCCGAACAAGGAAGAAATTCTCAAGCACACCGACAAGCTCCTCGCGACTGCCACCGGAGCGGGAGAGGATCCGAACATCATCAGCGAGGGTTACTACGGAACGCTGCAGCTCCTGCGGCTCGTTCATGGGGGCGAGAGTGTTCAACAGGAACAACTCGAGCAAGCGATGGACGAGGCCGGGAAGGCAAAGGCCGCACGATTCCACAACTTGAATCAGTTCGTTACTCCGGCCGTGATCGGATCGCTCAAGGCCCTGAAGGCAGAGGTCGAGGCCGACCTCATAGGAAGTGTGGCAATGCGGGCCTCTGGCGAAACGCTGGGCGACTTCCTGGGCCTTGCGAAGGAAGCTCTGTCAGATGGCGGCGACGCGCAGAAGAACGTCGCTGCAGTGCTCGTCGCGGCTGCCTTCGAGGACACACTCAGACGCCTCGCGGCAGAGAAGGCTGGCCTGACCCTCCGACCCAAACTCGAAGAGGTGATCGGCACCCTCAAGATGGCAGGGATCCTCGCCGGAGCGTCAGTCCCAGCCGCCCTCAGCTTTCTGAAGTTCAGGAACGACTCACTTCACGCTGACTGGGCGCAACTAAAGCCCGACGTGATCGGAGGTTGCTTGGCGTTCGTTGAAGGACTCCTTCTGCAGCATTTCTCGTGAGGTGATCGGCTGCTCCTGCGGGATGAAGGCTGTGCTACGCTGCCCCGCGCTCCCATGACCCAATTCCTTCTGACCCTTCTGCTGCTCGGGCAGGCCATGCCCAAGCCTCAAACAGATCAGGAGCGCCTGGCTGCTCTGCAACTCTCTGAAGCCTGTCGAGCTGATGGGGAGCACTTCTGGCAGCGGGAAGGCTATCCGGAGCTGGCCCACGAGGTGGGCACTTCAAGAATCTATCTGACTCACTACAGCCGCGAGCGTGGCAAGTGCTTCATTCAAATCGACACGTCAAAGAAGGACAAGGATCCGAGAACCTTGTTGGTCAGTATCTACGACGCGGTAGAAGGGGCGTTGATCGCTGACATGACAAACGCGTGGGATGGCAAACATTACAAGCCGATCGGCTTGATGATTGACGGCGTAGACCTTGAGGTGACTCAGGCAAATCGAGCCAAGTTTGGTGCCCTCATGGAGCGCTAGGATGCGCCCCTTCCTCTCAGTCGGTCTGCTCCTCTCTTTGGTGATGCTGTCTGCCTGCGATCAGGACCGCATGGCCAAACTTGAGGAACGGAACAAGCAGCTCTCGACCCGCCTGGACACGCTCCAGCAATTTATAAGCGCTGTCCTTCACGTTCGATCCGGGACGCGCCCTGTCACTACGGTACCTGACGGGCATTCAGTGAAGGATGGTAATTCATGAGCACCAGGTGGGTTGTCGGAGGACTGTTCGTTGCGCTCTTGCTGCAAGCATCTGCAGCGCGTGGCCAGGTGGGCTCTGTCAATATTGCTGGAACACCCTGCAGGGATTCGACTGCCGAGGCGGATGCGCCTGGCTCCCGCGAGGCGTTTGTAAATGAGAAGAAGGATTGGGCCAAAGGATTCATGGACGGCGTCTATGCTGTTTCTGGGAAGGGGTTTTGGAGCAATGCAAGCGTCAACGGCAACTACGCGCGGTTGCAGGACTATTGCAGCCAACACACCGACATGATGTTACGCGACGCCATGCTCGCGCTGGCGGTTGAGGACGGCGTGACGATCAAGCCGAACAATACGCCGGTCAGACCCCCAGGTGTTGACCTCCTAGACACCGGCATCGCGTTCACTGGGTCCGTTACGTTCGAGCGCGGCGAGAAGGACACGTCGTTCGTCTTGCATGACCACGGCGCGCTCGTCATCGTGAAACTGTCTAACGATGATGCGTTTTCGATGACGCCAAAGGCAGCCCTGCCCGGCAAGTGGGGACACACGCTCGCGCAGGCGCGGACTGCTCGCATCCGATTCGCGGACGTACGCGACATGCCCATCGGCACCGAGATTCGCCCTGACTCGTTCGCGGAGGTCTTCCAGTGCTCAATCAGCCCTCAGGAGCGCAACGAAAAGGAGACGTTCTATGCGCTTCAGTGCGTAGCACTTGACAAAAAGATCCGACCGCAAAGCAGGACACCAGATGGCCTAGTATTGGAAGCTGGAATCGTCGTGGGGGCGCCCAATGGATCCCAGGGAGAAACATTTCTGAGCAAGACGCGCACGCTCATCTATGCGCGTCTTGAATAGCCACGCGATTGAGGGCATCCAAGACGCGACGATCTACATCAGCATTTGTCGATACGTCTAATCGAGATGGAGTTTAAGCCATGCCGAGCCCGCAATTCGCAACTGTTCTCCTGATGCTCGTGTTGGGCGCTACGTCAAACGGTTTCTCCCAAACCAAGGCACCTGCGAAACCTGCACCTGCGTATGACACTCCTGAGCAAACGAAACAAAAGGAACACGACCTAGCCGTGTGGACAGTCAACACCCAAATCGCGGGTCACCAGCGCGACCCAACTTTTTATGTTTATGTCACGAAGGAGTACATGGAGAAGGTCGTCGCGATCCTCCAGAAGCGAAAGCCAAGGCCCATCACCTACGAGGATTATGAGAATCTTGAAACGACCGACTCCGACGTTAGCGGACAGGGACAGTGGTTCAGTGAGACGGTGCTTCACCTCGGATTGCATTATCGGGAAATGAGTCGGACGTCCACAGACTCCATCGACCTAGTAACGTATCGATGGCAGAACCCGGATGGCTCAAGCGTCGTAGCGACATTTCGGAACCAGCGGTTAGTGAGCAAAACGCAGAATGGTCTTAAGTAGCCGTACGACTGAGCGAGTTTACGTGGCTGCTGCTGCGAAAGAAAAACGCCCCACTGCCAGGTGATATCCCTGGCAGCAGGGTTGGGCAGATGTCCAGGTCAAGCCTGCGGGAATGACCTGCACTTTGGATCTGGTGGTCTACCCAACCACCAGCGATGGGGTCTTTTTCCACGATGCCAGTAGAGAGCACGCCTGAGCGTGTGGCGAGGCCAGCTCGTGGTGCGCCCTGGTCGTTACCGCCAGGGCTGTAACGCGGCTTCAACCCCTGGCCGCGCTGTAGGATCCTCGCCTAGCCTGTGTGCCTACGCTGAGATGAGTGCCCGACGTGCCACTTCCTGCAGCCCTTGCACTGATAGGCCGCCACTGTGCCTCCTAGCCTGCGTGCTACTGCAGCAGCGTTCTTCCTTGATGGATGCGCGATCTTCCCATCACACTGGCGGTGGATGTTTGGTGAGTAGACAGGATCAGTGATCGGGTGATTCCATCTGCTGCGCCTGGACATCTCAGAGGGCTTCTGCTGCCAGCAGCGCATCGTTGAGTCTCTTCTGGGCATCATCACGACGCGCACGCAGGTCCTTCAAGCGTGGCTGCACCTCTGCCAGGCAGCCATGGAATTCGATCTCACCGACGGTGGCGTTCGTGTTTCGCTCTGGCTCAAACTGCCGATAACCAGCAGCCAGCAGCAGCTCACCGAGTCTGAGCGTGGAGATGTCACGCGTCCATTGGCCATCAGCATGCGGGCCAAAGTCCACGATGCGGACAGAGATCTTCCGATTCGTCATGAAGTGCAGATCCTTCTCCAGGCGGATCTGCGGTGGCAGAGTGGCCAGCTCTTGGAGCAGCGTGGTACGCATGGCCAGGAGGTCTGCTTCCCACTTCTCATCGGCTTCGATTTTGGGTGTGACCTGCACCAGAGTGGCGTGGTTGGTGCCCAGCTCTCTCAAGATCACGCCCAGGTTCCCACGCTGAGTCTCGTAGGCCTCCAGTTGGCGCTGTGTCCAGGTGCGCGGGATGTCCAGAGGGTCCAGCATCTCAGACAGCTGCTGCTGGATCTTTGCAGTGGCAGCCTCCACCGTGAGGGTGGCAGTGGTGGTGCTCATCACTTCGACTCCTTCACGGCCTTCTGGTAGGCCAGGTGCAGGGCATAGCTGTCAGGGGGTTGGCCATAGGGCTGGTAGCCTGCTTCACCAGGCTGCAAGCTCTCAGCAAACTCACGCAGCGTGGGCACGCGATCGGCCAGGCCTTTCTCATATGGGTTGGGCGGGTCCTCAGGCGCGGAGAGATGTCTCCTCTCTGCTGCCAGGTAGCGGTCATTGGCGCGTAGGCCAAAGTGCTGGAGGCATGCATCACAGAGGGTGTCGCTCTTGCTGCAACATTCGGTGCCGTCTTGTAACTTGCGTGGAGTGAATGCCATGGTCGTCTGTCTCCTTCTACCGTTCATGTTGACTGGGCTGGCTCACACGAAATGAGCCGCAGTAGATGCGTTGGCCAGGAGTGCCATCGTGCTGGATGACGACTCTCCAGATCTCAACGCGATCATCAGTGAGCTGCTTGAGTGCGCTCAGCTTCTTGAGCAAGTCTTCACGCGTCATTGGTCCCACCAGGGTGGTGATGGTTTGCCGATCTGCTGACGCATGACCTGCGTGGCCTGGTCTGCTCTCTTCTGCTGCTCTGCGGGGTCATGCCAATGCAGGGTCTCGTAGGCTGGGTGTTCTGCGCCTAGGCACACGCGCATGCAGTAGGAACAGATCTCTGGTGCCAGTGCAGACGTGGACACGATGCCTTCCGATGTGGTCAGCATCGCATCCACAGAGGGACCAGCATCGCGAGTGATGATGCGAGCAGCATCACGCTGCTCCAGGAGGCCACGCAAGATGGCAGTTGTCTCTGCGATTAGTTGATCGTTGGTCAGGGAGGCAAGCGCGGCATCTGAGCGTGGCTGCTGTGCACGAGTCTCTTCAAGCGCTGCACCGAGCTGCTCTGACAGCTCCACCAGGCGCTTGTGCTCCTGGCTGCCAGGCTTCAGGTTCTCAAGTTGCTCCAAGATGCCAGCCAGGTGCTCGCACTTGGCCACGAGCACGGTGGTGGTGGGTTGGTAGTCTGAGACGATCTTCTTGAGCAGCACATCACGACGAATCAGGTTGACTGGATGCCTGCGTCCCAGGAATGACTGCTTCAGTACGCGACCGCACTTGGGACACAACCCTTTGCCGCGCGGCTTCACGACGATCTTGCAGTTGGGGCACAGCTGCTCTGGCAACGAGCCAGGTATGCCTGCCAGGTTCTCTGGCAACCGCTCAACTGAGACAGGTGGGATCTCAGCCGGCCAAGCTGACCCAGGAACGGCGTGGCCAGGGTGGGCCTGGCTTCCCCCTGGGTCCAGGGTGCCTTCTAAGGGAGGCTGAGCCTGGCCACTGGGGGCACCTGGCTGGCTGCCTGGGCCAGAGTTGGTGGGCAACGCGTTGACACGGTCTGGTAAGTTACTCATAGGTCAACCACTTAGTTATCGAGGTAAAAGCTTTCCTTAAGTTCAGGGCCTGTTCCAACTGTCCAGGATCCAGGGGTGGAGCTGGCCCCGCCTGGGGCGGCGTATTTCCGAGGGGTCCACCCTTGGTCAGTCAAGTCAGTGAAGTCAGTGATATTCCTTCTCCAACCAATCACAGCTCCCCTGAGGGGCCTCCAGATCTCACTTTTCTCAGGGTGGGGATATCACTGACTTCACTGACTAGACTGACCAGGTCAGCCTGCCTGGGCTTGGCAAGCCCCTCGGCTGCAGCCTGGCGCTCTGGTACTGACAGCTCTGTCCGCACGTAGACCACCTTTCGTTTTCCATCAATCTTCCACAGGCCATCCTTTGCCCCCTCGTTCCTGAAGGGCACGTACTCAGCTGTCTTCAGGCGATGCGGGATCAGGCGTGAGTTCTTACGGTCCTCCAACCACACAGCAAGGCTGCTCAGATCTGCTGGGCATTCATCAATGAGCAGCTGTAGCGTGACAGCGGGTGGATTGCCACAGGCTTCGATAACATCAGCCAGCTCGGCATCCTCTGAAGTACGATTGGCATCAACGATTGCCCAGAACGTATCCGTCTTCAGCGGAGGAGCCTTCGCGTCAAACCGCGACAGGTCATAGCTGGCAAGATAGGCAGCAACATGAGCAGTGCCTCCACTGGCGTACCAGGCATAGATCTGATTCCAATACCCCTCAGGAAAGTCTGCTGGTGTCATCGACGACCAAGTTACAAAGTGGCGACGGTCATCTGGTGGCAGGTAGATGCCATCAGTCTCATGGTTGGTGGTGATGATGAGTCCACACACGTTGAACACTGAGTGCTCACGTAGGTTCTTCTCATCAACCCTCAGCACGTCAGGAGGTGCGGCTGCATAGACCTTTATGTGCTCATAGAACTCGTAGCGGTTCATGTCTCCAAGGTCTCGGGCTTCGCTCACGCGGACGATCACGCTCTTGACCCATCCATTGAAGCGCCCGATCAGGTGCGATGGAGCAATCTCGGCAAAGTTCCATGGCCCCACTGCTGTCTTCACAGGCTCAAGGATCGTGTCCTTGCCAATGCCTGGAATGCCGCCTAGGACGATGGCGTGATTGATCTTGTCTTGCGGACGCTGTACTGGTGGGCGAACCACGCCACCAGGTGATCAACATGCTCTGGATAGACCTTGCAAACCAAGTCGAGCCAGGGTCCTGCAAGCCGCGCATCACCCAGAGTCACTGTTGGTGGGCGATACAGGTTGACGCATGAGCAACCTGGACGCTCAATCCAACCACCATCAGCAACGAGTCTGTCCTGCACGATCATGGGCAGGCCAGGTGCCCATGTCATCTGCTCAACAGGGCGGTTCTGGTCCAACCACACACTGGCTTGGATGGTCTGCTGCGCACCCTCGTCATCCTTCTCACCTGTAGGGATGGGACGCACCCGTGCGTTCACACTACTGGCAGGCCAAAACTCTCGGGTGGGCACGAACAGGAAGGTCCGCGTCGGTAGGTACGAGTAGAAGTCTGAGGTGGCTACATCACCTTCAACGTGCGGCAGGTAGCTCTGTAGGATCTTGAAGAAGTCTTCGTTCACCTCCTTGAGGACCTTACTGCCGGAGACCTTCTCGTGGTTCTTCAGCCGCGCAATGGTGGACCCGACAACATCAGCAGCGTCATTGACGTCCTTGACAGACATGTCAGGCACGCGGCAGTCCACCTGATGTCTGCAGATCGTCTCAATAAGCTTGGTCACGCGCTCTGCATCAAACTGCCGCTTGAGCAGGTAGCCCGCCAGGGCCAGCCTCACTTCGTGATGGAAGCCTCCAGGAAACTTGTCAGCAACCAGTGAAGCCAGCCCGTAGTTGAGCGTGGCAGCTTCAAGCACCGCCAGGTCAACATGGCTGATATTGTTGCCCTCGATCAGGGCCACGCGGTTGTTGGGTGGTGTGTGCAACGATGGCGGTAGCATCGTCTGGACACCAAGGCCGCGCAGCTCTATATAGGGGTTGCCG
Source organism: uncultured Acidobacteriota bacterium (assembly GCA_963836665.1). Lineage (GTDB taxonomy): Bacteria > Acidobacteriota > Vicinamibacteria > Vicinamibacterales > 2-12-FULL-66-21 > JAICSD01. The sequence continues at coordinate 2,088,845 of CAWIKL010000001.1, forward strand.
TCCTTCAGCTGATCGTCGTACTTGAGTCTGCCCTTTAGGACAGTGGGCGTTGTGTAGAGCACATGGGACAGCGACTTGCCAGGACGTGATGTCCCGAAGCCTGTCTTCGGGAAGAACGCTCTTGCAAAAGCAATATTGAGCTTGTCGAAATCGGAATCAGTCAAGAACCTACCAGGGCTGATCTCGCGGCCAGTGAAGGTACCGAGGTTGTGGATCACTGGATCGAAACGGCTCAGGTCATAGGTACGCTTTGGGTCATTCCAACCTTTGATCCCAACTGGACCCTTCCAGTTCTTAGGATCGTCACCCTTGCGCTCCCAGAACAGCAGCGGAAGGTTGAAGCGCTGATAGATCTGGATCTCAGTCACCGCTGTGCCTCTTCGGCGAAGATCGGCCCAGCGTATTTGAGCGTGGCAGCCAGCTTTTTGATCTGTCGGTGCTGACGCAGGGGCGGGCAATAGGGGATCCGGCCGGAGTCTGTTTCCCAGTAGAGCGTACCTGCGAACCACGACTGGGTTCGACGCTGTTCCCAGGCATGCCGAATCGTCGTAACAAAAAGAGGATGGAGGATCAGTCGTGCTTTCATCGCTGCACCGCCTGCAGCCCATCACGTTTGATCCTGACCAGCCTGCCCAGGCGTATGATGGCAACTCACCGCGTTTGGTCAGCTCGTAGGCCAGGCCTTTGCCAATGCCCAGGTACGCCGCCGCTTCTTCCACACGCAGCAGCTCTGGCAGCTCATTCAAGGGAGTCAGCCTGGTGATCTCACTCATGGCTGGCCTCAGCCTTGGCCAGGTGAGGCTCCCTGACCTCTCTCAGCAGGGCATCGGCAGGAACGCCCAGGACTCGGCTCAGACGATCAGCCTGGGCCGGGGAAGGCTCTGCCTGCCTGTGCTCAAACAGGGACACCTTGCCCTGGGTGAGCTGGCTATGAAAAGCCAGCACAGTTTGGCTCCAGCCCCTGGACTTTCTCTCGGCTTCAAGGACAGTCATGACAGATGGAAATATACCAACACACTGGACCTGTGGTATACTTGTAACTCAGTAATTCAATTCAGGTTAATTTTATGATTTAGATGGGGGTGAGGATGAAGCCCTACAAGAAGAGAGACTGGACACCTGAGGAGGCACGCGCGGTCTGGTTGCTCAACTTCATGCAGCAGGACCTGACCACGCTGCGCCCTGGTGAGCAGATTGATCTGCTGGAGGACTGCGCCACCCTGCTGGGATGGCGTGACAAGGATGCCGTGCGCGTCCTGCCTCCAGATGGCTATGCCCTGGCGTTGGGCAAGAAGAAGTGGCCTGACTCCGTCGTCCTAGACGTGCAGCAGGAGCTGAACAGAGGCGTGAAGGAGCTGGAGGCTGGGGGCAGCTGGCGGCCCTTTGATGAGGCACTCACTCCTGTCTTCTGCGCGAAGAAGGACAAGGCAGACAGAACGATTGAGCGGCGCTATGACGGGAAGTACGGTGCAGTGATGCTGGCCTCAGCGGTGGATCTGCTGGTGAAGTTCTGGCCACAGATCCGACGCTGTGAGTTGGCCTCCTGTCATCGTCTCTTTCTCCCTGCAGATGGCCGCCAACGCTTTCATGTTCCAGCATGCGCGGACCTGGCACGCGGCCGTGACTACGTGCAAGAAGAGCAAGCAGCTGCTCGTCGTGAGCAGAAGAAGAAGAAGAAGGCATCACCCAAAGGGAAAGGAAGAACAGCATGAGAGGTTTCCTCAGACAACGATCACCAGGCTCATGGAGCCTCGCGGTGGATGTGGGCCGCGATCCAGTGACAGGCAAGCGCAAGCAGTCCTGGTCCACATTTCGTGGCACCAAGAAGCAGGCGGAGGATCGACTCACTGAGCTGGTGCGATCAGTGAACCGTGAGCAGTTCATGGCACCGTCAAAGATGACCCTGATCGAGTGGCTACGCACCTGGCTGGACACCAGCATCAAGCCCCACCTCAGGCCCTCCACTTACGACCTCTACAAGGTCATCGTGGAGCATCACCTGGCCAATGCCAGCCTCGGGGCCATGCCCATGCAGAAGATCCGCCCTTCACACGTCGAGCAGTATCTCAACCAGCTGAAGGCGGCACCCTCCACTGTTGGTGTCCACCTCGCAGTGCTGCATGGAGCCTTTGGCCTGGCGGTGCGCGACAAGTTGATCCTGGAAACTCCAGTGATCAAGATCAGGCGCAAGAAGGCAGCCAAGGATGCCAGGCAGCAGCATGCCAAGGTGCAGTGCTGGACCGCTGAGGAGGCCCGCCGCGTGCTGCAGGCTGCCACTGAAGCAGGCACCCAGACAGCCGCCTGGTTCGCCCTGGCCCTGGACAGTGGTGCTCGAAAGTCAGAGCTGCTGGGCCTGGGCTGGCAGCACATCGACTTTGATGAAGGCACCCTGACCATCGACAGACAGATCACCAGCCGTCGTGGCGATCCTGTCTATGGCCCCACCAAGACTGGGAACACCAGGGTGCTGGACCTGGACCAGGACACCCTGGCCAGGCTCTGGGCACACAAGACGGCCCAGGCCGTGCTGAAGATGGCCAACCGCACCACCTATGCAGACCATGGGCTGGTCTTTGCCAAGGAGCCACAGGACCTGCAGACGCGCCAGGCCAACCTGGGGGATCCCATGGTCAGGGTGCTGGACCTCAGGGTCTTCAAGGCCGTGGTGAAGGTGGCAGGGGTGAGGTCCATCAAGGTGCATGGCACCAGGCACACTGTGGCCACGCTTATGCTGACAGCCAGTGTCCCTGTGCATGAAGTGGCGGCCAGGCTGGGGCACAAGAACGCCATGCAGACCCTGAGCACCTATGCCCATGCCCTGCCCAGGGAGAAGGGCCAGGGGCGCTCCAAAATGGGGGCTGTGCTCTATGGCTGATTGCCAACATTTTGCCAACATACTTCTTTGGGACGAGACTGTACGATGAGGTGATGAGGCTGACTGCTCCCTATGAAAAGGGATGAGCGCGTACGAGCCAAGACCACTCAAGACGACTTTGGGAATTGGTTTTCTTAAGACATGCGGATCCGCTTCGGACCCTTCACATTCGATCCGCAGAGCCGGCTGTTGTGGCGGGGAGATGCCGATATCGCGCTGCCGCCGCGGGTACTAGGCGTGTTCGAGGTCCTCCTCGAGCGGGCTGGCCAAGTGGTGGCGCGTCAGGACCTGTTCGATCGCGTCTGGAAGGACGCCTTCGTCACCGACACCTCACTCGCCGAGGCAGTCAGCTTCCTGCGCCAGGCGCTGGGAGACGACCCGCAGTCGCCGCGCTACATCCAGACCGTCCACCGCCGCGGTTACCGTTTCCTACCGATCCCGACGGTGGTGGACGAGGGGACGGACGGAGGGCAGGCTTCGCCTCCGCGTGGCTTGGGTCTCGGGGCGGGCGGCGGCCCGGACGCGGACCACCTTCGCTCGGCTTCCACGTCCGCGTCGATCCCTGTCGCGAGCGCGCGGGCTGCCGGCACCTCGGCCACGCCGGCAGCGGTCGATTGGCAGCTCGTGCCGTGGAGCATCGCGTTTCTTTGCCTCGGCCTCGCGCTCGCCGCCGTCTGGCACGACGCGGTGCGCCGGCCGCCCGATTCCCTGCCGGTGTCGCGGCTCGAGCTGCGCGCGGCGCCGGGGACCACCTTCGATCGCGCGCCGCAGCCAATCGCGCTCTCACCAGACGGGCGGTCATTGGCGTGGTCCGCCTGTGAGATCGCGACTGGTCGTTGCGCCATCTACGCGCGCCCCATCGGCCGGCTTGACGCGCACCCGCTCGCCGGGACGGAGGGCGGCCACTCGCCCGTCTTCTCCCCCGACGGGCGGTGGATTGCCTTCTTCGCCGACGGCCAGTTGAAAAAGATCGCAAGTGCCGGCGGTACAGCGACCGCGATTGCGCCCGCACCGGATCCTGGTGGCGCGGCGTGGGGCACGGACGGACGGATCGCGTACGCGGCCTCGGCCGCCGGCGGACTCTCGCTCGTCGACGATCGCGGCGGCGCGCCGCGGCCGCTGACGCAGCCCGCAGGCGATCGCGGCGAACTCCGCCACCGCTTCCCTGCCTGGGTCGAAGGGGCGCCGGGCCTCCTATTCACTATCGCGACCGATCCGGATCCATTGGCGCCAGGGACGCTCGCGGCGCTCGGCGTCGCCGGCGCGGCCGTACGCCCGCTGCGCGCCGGGGTGCATCGTGGGGCGCCTGCCGGCAGGGGCTACCTGCTTCTCGCCGCCGGCGATGACCTGCAGGCGGCGACGTTCGACGAACGAGGGCTCGTGCTGACTGGCGCGACCGACGCGATTCCCACACCGGCCGGCAACGGCGCCGCCGAGTTCGCTGTGGGCACTGATGCGCTCGCCATCGTTCGTCCCGCTGCAGCGACGGTGCGAACCTGGAGCGACGGCACGGATGCCGGAGCGCTGGCGCGTTTCACATCGATCGTCATCGCGCCCGACTCGCGGCGCGCTGCCGGCGTGGACGCGGGGGGCGACATCTGGACCATCGATCTCCGGTCAGGCACCCCAACGCGTCTGACCTTCGGCGGCGGCAGCGCCTCGCCGGCGTGGTCGGCCGACAGCAGCCGCGTGTTCTTTGCGGCGCACGCGCCCGACGGCGCGTTCCACATCGTGTCCCACGCCGCGGCAGCGAGCAGCGGCGCGGCGACGCCGCTCGCCAGCGCCCCGCCACAGGCCTTTCCGACGTCGTGCGCGAGCGACGGACGCGTCGCACTGACCATCTATGACGGTGGGCGAACCGCTATCGCCATCGTGCCGGCCGGCGGCGGCAAGCTGCGGCGGCTGACCGATGGGCCATTCGACGAATCGGCGGCCGTGTTCTCTCCGGATGGCCGCTGGCTTGCGCTCGAATCGACCGCCTCCGGACGCGGCGAGGTGATCGTCCGGTCGCCGACTGACCCACGGCAGGCGGCGATCTCGCGGGACGGCGGCGCCCACCCGGTGTGGAGTGGCGACGGCCGTGCGGTCTACTTCACCAGCGGCCGCCGGTTGATGAAAGCCGCGTTCACGCCCGGGGCGGCCGCGCCGGCACAACCGGAAATCGTCCTCGACCGCGCCGGCGAGCGCGCGATCGCCGTCTCCGGCACGGACCGCCTGCTCATCGAGCGGCGTCCCGACGCTGAGTCGGCGCTGATCGCGCTGCAGTGGCTGCGCGAGCTGCGCGAACGATTGCCGCTGCCGGTCAACGCGCCGCGCTAGGATATCCGTATGACGACCAACGACATCAGCATCGTGGCGGTGCGCGCCGCCTACGACCTGTGGGTGAGGCAATGAACGGATCGCAGAGGCACCAGCTCGAGACCATCGCGCGCAACGCGATGATCGCCAACGGCTTCGAGCCCGACTTCCCGCCGGCGGCGTTATCTCAGGCGCAACACGCAACCGTGCAGCCGGCGGCCACGGGCGTCCGCGACTTACGCGACCTGCCCTGGTCGTCGATCGACAACGACGACTCGAAGGATCTCGATCAGATCGAGGTCTGCGTCACCGAGGGGGGAACGACGCGCGTGCTCGTCGGCATCGCCGATGTGGATATCGTCGTCACCAAGGGGTCGCCGCTCGACGCGCATGCGCGAACGAACACGACGTCGGTCTACACGCCTGCGGTGATCTTTCCGATGCTGCCGGTCGAACTGTCGACAGACCGGACCTCCCTCAACGAAGGCCAGGATCGCCAGGCAATCGTCGTCGACATGACCGTCAGCGATGAAGGGACCGTGACGGCCTGCGACGTCTACCGGGCGCTGGTCCGCAACCAGGCGCAGCTCGCCTACAACGCCGTCGCCGCGTGGATGGACGGCGCCGGCCCGGCGCCGGCGCCGCTCGCGCGCCTGAAGGGGCTCGACGACCAGCTGAAACAGCAGGATGCCATCGCGCAGCGGCTGCAGAAAGAACGTGACGAGTGCGGCGCGCTCGACTTCGATCGCACCGAACTCAAGCCGGTCGTGGACGACCACGGCGTCACGGATCTCAAGACCGAATTGCCGAACCGCGCCAAGCGGCTGATCGAGAACTTCATGGTGGCGTCGAATGGCGCTGTGGTGAAGTTCCTCAACGCGCGCGGGCTGCCCTCGATCCGCCGCGTCGTCCGCGAACCGGAGCGGTGGGCGCGCATCGTCGATCTAGCGGCGCAGCACGGCGGCGCGCTGCCGGCGCAAGCCGACGCCGCGGCGCTGCAGGCGTTCCTGAAGGCGCAGAAGAAGGCGGCGCCGGACACGTTCCCGGATCTCTCGCTCGCGATCATCAAGCTGCTCGGGCGCGGCGAGTACGTGGCGGCCGCGGCCAACGAGCCGAGCACGCACTTCGCGCTGGCAGCGCACGGCTATTCGCACGCCACCGCGCCGAACCGCCGCTACACCGACGTCGTGACGCAGCGCCTCCTCAAGGCGGCGTTCGCCGGCCAGCCGTCGCCCTACGCGCTGCCGGATCTCGCCGCGTTGGCCAAGCACTGCACCGATCAGGAAGACGCCGAAAACAAGGTCGAGCGGCTGACGAAGAAGGCCGCAGCGGCGCTCTGGCTCGGCAACCGCATCGGCGAGGTCTTCGACGCCATCGTCACGGGCGCCGGCCCGAAGGGAACGTGGGTGCGCCTTGCCGGCATGCCGGTCGAAGGACGCCTCGACCGCGGCGGCGAAGGACTCGACGTCGGCGATCGGGCGCGCGTGCGACTGGTCAGCACCGATCCGGCGCGCGGCTTCATCGACTTCGTGCGTAGCTGACGGCATCCGCGCATGGCGAGACACGTGGCGGCGGCGAGCCCGGACGGCCGAGCTTTCGTGCTAACCTAAAGATCCTTTCCTGAGTTCCGGCCCAGCCAGCCGTCAAATTCACTAAAGAAGGCGCGATCGGCGATTCCGCCCTTTTGTGCCTGCGGTGACGCCCTGGCCGGAGATCCTCATGACTCTCGACACTCGACTTGAGAAAACCACACTTGCGTTCGCGCTGGTCCTGCCCGCCGCAGCCTCGGTGGCGCTGATGCTCTTCGCGCCCGGCGGCGTGTCGACCACGACCTACGCTGTCGTGGTCGCGCTGCTTCTCGGGACGGCGACGGTCGCGTTGAACACGTGGAAATCCGCGCAGCCGACGAGCAGCGTCGGACAACTGATCTACGAAACGAATACCGGCTCGTCGATCGCGACGCACGCGTCGTCCACCACGCGGATCATCACGATGTTGGCCCTCAGCGCCGTGACCACGGCGGCAATCGTGGCGACGTGGCTTTCGTGAGGCTGGCGTTCGGCGACGAGTATCCGTGCTCAGCCTGGTGAAGCACTAAAGGTCAACGGGCGGCCGCCAGCCGGCGCGCCAGCTCGCGCGAGGTCTCGTCGGCGAGGGGATACTCGCCGGCCACGATCGGACGTCCGGTGTCGAGGTTGAGGTTGGCGAGCTTCAAACGGCCGGCGCGCAGATCGGTGAGCGCAGCGGCGAACCGCTCGCGGCTGCGGGTCAGACTCTCGAGGAACAATCGTTCAGCCGCCGGCGTCGGCACCTTGAAAGCGAGCGGTCGCAGCGGTCCGATCTTCGGCACGAGCACGTAAAGCCAGCCAAGCACCTTGGCAAATCCGTGCGGCTTCGCGTAGTCGGTGCCGTACTGCTTCTCGTAGGCGGCGCGCGGAAGCGTCAGGACGAACTGCTCCCGCAGCGCGTCCGGGGTTGTCTGCAGGATCTGCTCCTGCTTCTTTTCCCACGCCACTTTGGTCACGTTGGGGATCGTCGTGCCGACGGCATGCCGGAACGTGCCGACGGCGAGCGGTTCGCTGAGGAAGAGATCCTTCATCTCGACGCCATACGTCTCGTGGAACGCCCGCTCGAGCAACGGCACCGGCACGGCGAAGCCGATGAAGTCGTGATACGCCTGCAGCTTGTAGCCGCCGTTGGCCACGAGCAGCACATCGAAGGCAAACTCGACGAGGATGTGCTCCCCCTTGGCCTCGTCGTAGGGCACGACGTCGCCGTACTTCCGTTTCAGCTTCGGATAGAGCATCGGCACGGCGCGATTGACGGCGATCGTGTGGCCGGAATTGTCGGACGCATAGTGACAGAGCGCGCCAACGGCGAAGGCGTACTCGTTTACGTCACTCGCGTCGTGCAGTAACCGCTCGACGAAGTCACCGGTCTTGGTGTAGTGCAGCAGGTTGGTGAAGAGATGGCTGCCGAACGGGTAGTAGCCCAGGTCCTGGATGACCGAGCCGCCGTAGGCGTAGGCGCGCGCCTCGAGCAGCGCGTCGGGGGACGTGCGCGGATAGCGCGCCAGGAGCAGCGGCCGGATTTGCGACGCCCACAGCGCGTCGATGTTCGATTCGTGCGCGAGTACCGAATACGCCGACGCCGGCCGCGGCAGCAGGAACGCCGTCGCGACAATCGTGACCGCGAGAAGACGTCTTAGTGCGTGCCGGAGAGAATGGCGTTGAAGATCACTTTGAACGTGCCGAACGGCTGTCCCCGCCACTCCGGTCGGAAGCCGAGCAGTACGACATGACCATTGTCGAGTTGCACATCCAATGCCGCCGCCTTGCCGTTCATGTATTTTTCACCGATGAGGTAGCCCGACAGGAGCGGCGATCCCGATTCCTGGTAGTGCGCGAGGGCGTTGCCCTTGAAGCCGTCGAGTAGCTCGAATACGGGGCTGCCATCGGCGAACACGGCCGCCTTCGCCGGCATCCCCAACATCACCTGGCTCGCCTGATCGACCGACACGCCAACGATCGTGCCGTGCAGGAAGAACTCATTGGTGCTCAGGTTCTGCACGACGTTGCGTACCGGCAGCTTGAATTGCTGAATGGCAAAGTTCGACGCGTTGTTGAAACAGACGACCGTGCCGCCGCCGCGGACGAACTGCTCGAACGAGGCGAGATCGGCTGGCGAGAGCCGATCGGCGTACTCGGGCCTCACTTGGCCACCGCCGCCGCCGCGGCCACCGCCGCGGCCGCCGCCTGCCCCTTCGATCGGCAGGCGCGCGTCGTCAGCAAGAATGACCACGTCCACTTTCCCGGTGAGCGGCGACTTGAAGTCAGCCGGACGCAGCGCGACGTATTCGAAGCCGTATTGTTCCAGCACCCAGCGGGTCCAGCCCTCGTCCATGCTGCCGCTCCACGGCCGGAACAGGCCGATGCGCGGCTGTTTCACCGCCGCGCCGGTCGCCGACGTCCGCTCGGCGACGAGCGCCAGTGATTTCACCAGCTCGTCCTGCTGTGCGGCGCTCAGGCCGGACACGATGTAGCGGCCGTTGGCGAATTGCACCGACGCACCGCGTTTCCACGCCAGATTGATCGCGCGGTAGGTGTTGTTTTGCGCCGGATCGAGCGACAGCGACGGCCCGCTGCCCGTCAGTCTTCCGGGCGGCGGCACGATCGCGGCGGCGGACGGCTCGGTGTCGAATCCCGACCCCGGCACGCTGTCGAACGGCGCCGCATCCTGCGGCGACCCGGCGTAGGGAGACGGCTTGACCCTGACGTCGGGCATCGGGCCGAGCACTTTCATTTTCGCGCGCGCGTCGGCCGACAGGGGCGCGCCGGCGGCGACGACGTTGACGCCCATCTGCATGGGCAGCGTCCAGCCGGCCGCGTCGTAGGGCCGCTCAGGAGGACCTCCAGGATACTGGCGCAAGTCCGGATAGCGCTGCACGTCGAGTACCTCGCGCGCCAGCGCGGCGAACTCCTGGTCGGTCGGCACGACCCAGGTGCCGGCAGGATACGAGGCGCCATCGAGGGTGACGGCGTCGGTGAGCTGCGACACGCGCACGCCGCCGAAGGCCAGGCGGCGCAGCAGTTCCACCGCCGCGACCGGATCGCGCTGCTCCTGCGGGACGACGTAGGCAAACGGCGCCTTGTTCGTGCCGGCGGCGATCTGATCGCGGCCGGCGCGATAGCGGTTCATCAGCAGCGAGTCCTTGTACTTCGACGCGTACTCGATCGTGGCGAGCGACCCAATCTCCATGTATTCGACGGCGTCGCGCAGGTGCCACCAGCCGGGCTTCCATGGGCTGGAGTAGAGGCTCTGCGGACGCAAGTCGCGGAAGTTCTGCGGGAACTCGTTGAGCGTGTACTCGTGCGGCGTCGCGTATTGGTAGAGCGCGGTCTCCGTCCAGTAGGCGGCGATGTTCTTGAAGATCGGCGCATAGTCGATGTAGCCGGGATACCACGCGTCGAACGCGGTACCCATGTGCGTGGCGCCGGGCTTCCCGTGCTCATCGAGCGCCTTGGCGATGCCCATGCCGATCATGTTCACTTCGCGCGCGATCACCGGCGGCGCCTCGACGCCGACCGGCTCCGAGAACGGCGGCAGCCAAATGCGCGTCGGAAAGGGCCCTGCCTGGTGGTGCACGTAGACGATCTGCGGCTCCCACTGCCGCCACGTGTGTTCGATCACCCGCGACTCGATCATGTTGAGCATGTAGGCGTCGCGGTTGTTGTCGTGGCCGACGTACTCCTGATAGAGCTGCGGCAGCCCGGAGAGCTCGTAGGGGGTGCCGACATTCTTCATGTACCACTCGGCGACCATCTGCTGGCCGTCGGGATTGATCGTCGGCCAGAGCATGACGATGACGTTCTCGAGCATCGCGTGGGTGGCCGGCTCGTTCGCCTTGTTGACCAGGTCATAGGCGAGCAGTGGCGTGTGCTGCGGACCCGCCACCTCCGTCGCGTGGAGACCGCCGTCGATGTGGACGAGCGCCTTACCTTCCTCCGCCAGGCGCTGCGCGTCGGCGTCGGTCAGTCCCTGCGGGTGGGCCAGCCGCTGCCAGATCTCGCGGTAGCGATCGAGCCTGGCGAGGTTCTCCGGCGTCGAGATGAGCGCGAAGTACATCGTCCGGCCCTGTGACGTCTTCCCCGCCTCCAGCAGCTTGACGAACTTGCTCGCCCCGGCGAGTTTCTTGAAGAACGCGACGGACTGCTCGTAGGTCGCGAGCTTGTAGTCGGCGCCGGGCTCGAAGCCGAAGACCGACTGCGGCGTCGGCACGGCCGCCGCCGGGCGCGATTGCGCGTAAGGCGCCGCCGCGTAGACGGCAGCCATGGTCAGGACGAGGCCGATCGACTTGCGCATAGATGGCGTCAGATTCTATGCGATGTAGGATCAGACCATGCGGCATCTCCTGGCAGCAGCCGTCCTGTCTGCCTCCCTCGTCGCGGCGCGCAGCGCGCCCGCCGGCGTTGTCGCGTCGTGGTATCCGATTACGCATGTCGGTAACACCTGGGTCTACGAAGACGAATCACGCGATGCCGACAACCTCTATGGCATGGCCAATCCGACGATCGGGCGGTGGACGACGACGGAAACGGTGACCAGCGTGAGCACGGAATCAGGCAGCACGGCGGTGACCATCCGCGCCACGATCGACCACGTCGTCCGCATCAACGGCTGGGACGATGACCCGGCATTTCTGACCGATCCCGAGACCCATCTGGTGATTCGTGGCGACTGCATCGATCGCATCGGCGGTGACGCGTCGGAGTTCTGTTTCCCGATGGCGGCCGGCGGTGAATGGGGACGCACGCCGTCGACGCCGCCCGACGAGGAGGGCGTCTGGCGGGTACGCGCGCTCAACGGCGATCGCTTCGGCACGCCTGGCGCGCAGACCTTCCACGTCTACGGCTACCAGGGAGCGGGAGATGCGACGGACTATTGGTTCCAGCCTGGCGTGGGTATCGTCCAGCGGATCGAAGTCCATCACGGCACCTACGATGAATTCCGGCGGCGGCTGGTCAGGGCGACGATCGACGGCGTCACGCGCCCCTACAAGCTGCGACCGGCGCGCACGGCGCCGCTCGAGGTGGGCGAATGCCGTGCCGGATGGCAGCGGTGGGTGCGTGCCGACGGTTCGCTCCTCAAGAACCTGGCCGCGTGCGAGGCCTACGCGCGCAACGGCAAGTAGCGCTTGACGGCGACGATCACGCCATCAAGGTCCCCTTGACGATCTCGACGAACGAGCGTTCCTCGCGCAGAATCACTCGGCGGTCCTGTGCGAAGGCGAAGTTGGCGGCGCCGTCGGCGTCGACCTTGAGACGGGCGCGGTAGGCCTCGTAGGCGGCCAGGTTTTCGAACGCGATGAGCGCCCAGGCGACATCGTTGGTCCCTTCGTGCGGCAGGAAGTAGCCGAGCAGTTTGCCGCCGCAGCGGGGAATGACGCGGCCCCACGTTTCGGCGTAGGTGCGGAAGGCCGCGCGCTGGAACGGGTCGATTTGGTAGCGGATGAGACAGGCAATCATCCCGCCAGTCTCCCGTGTTGCCGCCCATCGATGCTTCGTTTACCATCAAACAATGGATGCAAGCGGCCCGGACGGACGGGCGGCGCGGGTGGCGGCGGCGATTGGCGAGCCGGCGCGGGCGCGGATGCTCTACAGCCTCTCGGACGGGCGCGCCCGCACCAGCACGGAGCTGGCGGCGATCGCCGGTGTGACGCCGTCGACGGCCAGCGTTCATCTGCGGCAGCTGAAGGACAACACCCTGGTCACCGTGGTCGCGCAGGGAAAGCACCGCTACTACTCGCTCGGCGGTCCGCAGGTCGCGGCGGCGCTCGAAGCGCTGAGCGTTGTCGCCGGCGTCCCGCGCGATCGCTTCATCCCGAGCACGCCCTCGCGCCTGCGCGGGGCGCGGACCTGTTACGACCACCTCGCCGGCGCGCTCGGCGTCCGGCTGCACGATCGCTTCGTCGAGGCAGGCTGGGTGACAGCCACCGCCGAGCCGCCGGCATACCTGCTCACCGAAAGCGGCGAGGCCGCAATCGCGCGCCTTGGCATCGACGTCAACGCACTGCGCTGTGGGCGGCGCCGCCTGGCTTTTGCCTGTCTCGACTGGAGCGAACGCCGTTCTCATCTCGGCGGCGCACTGGCGGCCGCTCTTCTCGACGTGGCGCTGGGCCGGCGCTGGATCAGCCGGGAACCGGGCAGCCGATCCGTCACCGTCACGCCGGCGGGACGCCGCGAGCTGCGCCGGTCTTGCGGACTCGCGCTGGACGCCGAGTGACGGCTACCGCTGCGTTCCTTCCGCTGATCGGTACAGCGCGTTGAACAGCAGCTTGAAGGTGCCGTGCGGCTGCGCGCGTTGCAGGATTTCAGGGCCGTAGAGGACGAGCCGCCCTTTGCCGACGGGCGCGTCAATAGCGAGGATGCCGCCGTCGAGGTAGTGCTGGCCCCAGGCCCATCCGCTGTGCAGCGGCGTGGGCGAATCGAACCAGGCGAACGCCTTCAACCCGGCCGCGTCGGCGCCTGGTCCCAGCTTGAACACCGGGTTGTTGTCGAAGAAGAAATCCGTCCGCTCGCGCATGCCGGCCGCGAGCGGATGCGACACGTCCACTCTCGCCGTCAGCACCGAGCCGGGGACGAAGTATTTCGCCGGCGGGATGGGCGCACCATTCTCGACCAGGTGATTCTCGACCGGCAGCTTGAGCTGCTGCGCGAGGTTCATCGCCGACGTACCGATGGCGATGACGGTGCCGCCGTTGTCGAGGAACGCCTTGATCTGCGGGACGGTCGTGTCCGCCGTGATCCGTCCGAGTTGAGATTTATATTCTGCCGGGATGTCCGCATCGGATTGATCGGCCCCGCGGCCGCCACCACCGCGTCCTCCCCTGCCACCGCCGCCGGCGGCCGGCACGGCGCCTTGCGGCAGGATCAGCACGTCGTACTTGGCGTTGAGATTGCCGGCGTCCAGTTCGGGCGCGTAGACGCGCGCGAACGGGAACTCGAACTGTTCGAGGATCCAGCGCGTCCATCCGGACTCGGCCGAGCCGCCGTACTGATCCCAGAGCGCGATGCGCGGCGCATGGACGGGCGTTCCGGAAGCAGCAGGTCCGACAAGATAGGCCTCGCGGGTGCTGAAGACCTGAACCGGAGTCTTGAGCATGCGATTCACGTAGCTGACGCAATCGTTCTTCGCCCGGTCACATCGCGCACCGCTGCCCTCGGTAACCGTGAGCGACGGCGGGATGGTCACGTTCCAGTCGGTAACCCGCTCGAACGGCCCGGTAACTCCCTCGAGAATGCGATCGAACTGCACGCCCATCTGAAACGCGAGCGTCCAGCCGGCGTTGTCGTAGGGCCGCGTTGGCGGCGCGCCGGGATACGGGATCACGTTGGGATGATCCTGTGGCTCGAACATGTCCAGCACGTGCGGCCGGAAGGCCTGATTCGCAAACACCACGAACGATCCCCCGGGATACGTCTTACCGTTGACCTGAAACGCCTTCGTCGCGCGATGGACCGTGACATTGACCTCTCGCAGCGCATTGATGAACTTCACCGCCGTGGGAAAATCGGCCTGGTCGGACGGGATGATGAAGGCACGCGGGTCGCGCAGCTCGGGCTTGTGGAGCGACGCCAGCGCCGCCTGTTCGGTTGACGATGCCTGGGCTGAGCCGGTCGAAGCGCCGCCGCGGCCGCCGGTCTCGGGAATCGCGTTGATCCGCGACGGCGACGGCGTCCAGTAGTCGTGGCTGCCGCGATCGATCGAGCGCTGTCCCATGCGGTAGATGTTGAACAGCAGGTTCTCGCGGTTACGCGACGCGTAATCGAGGATGGCGCGATCGAAGGTCAGCGAGTAGTCGATCGACTGCTTGAAGTGCCACTCCTGCGGCTCGATCGGATACGGCAGGTCGCGGTTGGGCAGCAGCCGCTGCGGCGTCAGCGGAATCCGCATCGGCGTCGGGCTGCCGATTGTCTCGGTCAGGATGGCGATGATGTTGTGGAAGTTGCCGGTGTTGCGGATGCCGCCGTTCCACCAGCCGTCGTAGGCGCCACCCGACGCCAGCGTCACGCCCGGCTTGCCTTCCGTGGCGGCACGCTCGGCCAGATGTGTGCCGAGCGCCTGCAGGCCGAGAATCAGCAACGGATCGAGGTTGTAGTTGTAGGGATCGCGCTGCGGCGACGACCACGCGATGGTCCCGGCCGGACCGGCCTGGTGGTGGTTGTAGAGAATCTGCGGCATCCACTCGTGATAGAGCGCGCGGTTGATGTTCTTCGTCTCGGCCTGTGTCGACGCGAAGAAATCGCGATTGTTGTCGTGGCCGATGTACTTCTGGTAGAGCCGGGGCAGGTTGTTCAGGGAACGCTTCAGCGGATCGGCCTGCCGCATGTACCAGTCGGCGACCAGATCATTGCCGTCGGGATTGGCGTGAACGAACAGGATGATGCAGTCATTGAGAAACCGCGTCGTTTCCTCGTCGTTGCGGCTGGTCATCTCATAGACCATCTCGGTGAGCTGTTGGGCGCCAAGCGTCTCGGTCGCGTGCAGCCCGCCGTCGATCCAGACCACCGACTTCCCCTCCTTGGCCAGTGCGTGCGCCTGATCGTCGGTGAGCCCTTCGGCGAAGCCCAGCCGCCGCGAGATGTCCTGGTAGTGCGCCAGTTTCGCGTGGTTCGCGGGGGAGGTTACGATTGCCATCCACTGCGTCCGCCCTTCCGCGGTCTTCCCCATGTCGTGCAGGACGACGCGATTCGACTCTTTCGCGAGCGTTTTCCAGTAGGCCTCGATCTGCTTGTAGTTGGCCAGCTGATAGTCGTCGCCGATGTCGAAGCCGAAGGCCTCTTTCGGCGTGGTGATGTGTCCGGCGGGCCGCTGCGCGGAGAGGAGCGGCATCGACAACGCGAGCGCGGCGGCGACGACGGCGATTCGACGCATCATGCGTGGGATTCTATACTTGGCGGGCATGGCCACCTGGACAGGTGTCGCCGGTCGCATCGGCGACCAGATCGAACCGTCATCGGCCACGTCGAGGTCCGAAAGGCGCCACGGTAGGACGGCTCCCGCGGGATTCACTGGCGCGCTACTTCGATTTCCTTTTCGCCCCAGCGGCACCCTTCTTCTTCGCCGTCGCCTTGGGCCTCAGTGACTCGACGTAAGCACGGCTGATCTCGAAGAAGCGGCGCAGCTCGGCCGTCTTCGCCAGCAGCGCGTCCGGCACCACCACGTACTCCATCTGGACGACGCCGTACTGCGACGGGTGTGTCGTCTTGTATTTCTTCAGGAACTCATCGCGCTCGCCGGGCGGCAGGCGCAGTGCCACGGAACCGTCCTTGTGCAACACGCTGAACATGTGGCCGTTGAGCGACGTGTAGGGCATGGTGTCCCCTTTGCGCTCGACGCCGGGCAGTTGCGCCACGATCTTTTCGTATAACGGAAGAGCGACGGATCGTTCCACTCGTGTCTCCTTTCCATCCGACAGCGCCAGTCATAGCACGACGGCGACGTTCTTACTCGTCGACTGATTCGCCCAACCGACGAAACGCGAGAACAGCCAATATCGCAAAGACCGTCGCCTGGGCAACGTGGAGCCACAACCACCAGTCCGTCGCGGTGTTCCCGAGGAGTGGACGCCGCGAATCGGCTGGCCACACGAACGCAAAAAAAATGAGAAGGCCGGTGGCATGAATCGCCACACCCGGCCACACCGACCTGCAGAGAGACGCTGTCACGCCGAGCATGACGTCGACCAGGAAGTAGAAGAGGACCGTCGGCCAGGTGAGGCCCTGTGTGAGTCCGTGCCCGGGTGTCAGCGCAACGGCGGCCAAGGCAATCGCGACCGGAGCGGAGCACTCGCGTTCGAGCGCGACCTGGAGATACCCGCGGAACCCACCCTCCTCGAGGAACGCCCCCACCAGCGACGCCATCACCAAAACAGCGGCGACGGTCAGCGGTGGATACGGCGAAAAGTCCGGAACAGTGTTGCCGCGCATCAATCCCGTTTGAAACAGGACAATCCAGATGCCGGTCAGGGCCACGAGGGAACAGCCGCCCGCGACCAACGCCATCGCGAAAACGCGGGGGCTCACGCGATTGGCGCGCAAGGACGTCCGTCGCGTGCCAGATGTCGGGCCGGCCACCACCGCCCGCCGGCGTACTGCCACATGATCCACAGCGACATCGCCATCGTGACAACCGCCCATGGCACGGCTGGACTAGTCCTGAGATTCGCGACGAGCAAGATCGCCCATAGGCCCTGCGCAAAGGTCGTGAGGACGAGGGCGAGTATACCGACAGCAACCAACCGCACCGCTCTTCCCACGGTCGAGCCCTCCGCTGTATCGACCACCCTCTGCCTGACTGCAACTGTACATGCAAGAATGAGCATCACGCGATGATTCAACCGATGCGATACACGCTGCTCGCGGCGCTTGCCGGAGCGCTGATCACGACCGCCGGCGCGCCCGTTCCCGAGTCCGTGTACTCGGGCATGTCGTGGCGGCAGATCGGCCCTTTCCGTGGTGGGCGCGTCGCCGCAGTCGCCGGCGTGCCGTCGCAGCCTGACACCTACTACCTCGGCGCCGCGCTCGGTGGGCTGTGGAAGACGACCGACGGCGGACACCAGTGGGCGCCGATCTTCGACCACGCGGGGACGCTCGCGTCGATCGGTGCGGTCGCCATCGCGGCTTCGAACCCGAACGTCCTCTATGCCGGCACCGGCGAGTCGGCGCCGCGCGAGGACGTGTCGTTTGGCGACGGCGTCTGGAAATCGCTCGACGCCGGCACGACGTGGACCCACGTCGGTCTCACCGACAGCCAGCACATCGCACGCATCCTCATCGACCCGCACAACCCGGACACCGTCCTGGTGGCGGCGCTCGGGCACGTCTACGGACCGAACGACGAGCGAGGCGTCTTCCGGACGAGCGACGGCGGTACCACCTGGAAGAAGGTCCTCTACAAGGATGCGCGCAGCGGCGCGATCGAGCTCGCCAGCGATCCCGACAACCCGTCTACGGTATTTGCCGCCCTGTGGGAGATGCAGCGCGAACCGTGGCAGATGTCGAGCGGCGGCCCGGGCAGCGGCGTCTACAAGTCCACAGACGGCGGCCAGACGTGGGCGCCGGTGAGCGGTCACGGGCTGCCCGAGACAGTGCTCGGAAAGATCGGTCTCGCGGTCGCGGCGGGCACCGGCGGCCGGCGCGTCTACGCTCTCGTCGAGGCGGAACAGGGCGGGCTCTTCCGCTCCGACGACGGCGGTGCGACCTGGACGCGCGCGAGCGACGAGCACCTGCTCTACTCGCGCGCTTGGTACTTCACGAAGGTCTTCGTGCTCCCGGCAAACCCCGATGTCGTTTACGTCGTCGGCAACGCGGTCTGGCGGTCGCAGGACGCCGGCGCCACCTTCAAACGCGTGGCGGTCCCGGGGGCAGACAATCACGACCTGTGGATCAATCCGGCGGTGCCGTCGCGGATGATCGAGGCAAACGACCAGGGCGTGGTGCTGTCGGTCAACGGCGGCGAGACCTGGGACAAGCGCAACAACCTGCCGATCGGCCAGTTCTACCACGTGTCGACCACGCGGTCGTTCCCCTATCACCTCTTCGGCGGCCAGCAGGACATGGGCGCGATCGGGATCGCCAGCCGCGGCTGGGGTGGCATCACCGACAAGGACTGGTACGACGTCGGCGGCGACGATGGCGAATGCGGCTACGTATGGCCGGTGCCGTATGACGAGCGCCTGATCGTCGCCGGCGGCTACAACGGCGCGCTGACGGTCTTCGACTCGCGTAGCCACCAGTTGCGCGACATCGCCCCGTGGTCGAACGCGAGCGGCGGCTATGCGGCCGCGGACGTCAAGTACCGCTTTACGTGGACCTCGCCGGTCGTCTTCTCGCCGGCGGATCCGCACGTGCTCTACATGGGGTCGCAGCACCTGATGGAGACCCGCGATCTGGGGCGGAGCTGGAAGGTGATCAGCCCGGACCTGACGCGCAACGACAAGACGAAGCAAGGCTCGTCAGGCGGTCCGATCACGCGCGATAACGCCTCAGTCGAGTACTACGACGTCATCTTCTCGATCGCGCCGTCACCACTCCTGGCCGGCCTCGTCTGGGTCGGGACCGATGATGGGCTGGTGCAAGTCACAGGGGATGGCGGAGCACACTGGACCGCCGTGACGCCGCCGGGCCTGAAGGCATGGGCCAAGGTCTCGCTCGTCGAGGCGTCGCATTTCGATCGCGACACCGCGTATGTCGCGGTCGACGCGCACAAACTGGACGACCTGGCGCCGTACATCTACCGCACCCGCGATCGCGGGCGGACATGGTCGCTGATCACGGCGGGACTGTCGGCGCCATCGCATGTCTATGCCGTGCGCGAGGACCCACTGACGCGCGGGCTGCTCTTCGCGGGCACGGAGACCGGCATCTTCGTCTCCTTCGACGCTGGCGATCACTGGCAGTCGCTGCAGTTGAACCTGCCGCACACCGCGGTGCGCGACATCGCCTTCAACGGCAACGATCTCGCGGTGGCGACGCACGGACGTTCATTCTGGATTCTCGACGACATCACGCCGCTGCGTCAGGCGACCGCCGAAATCGCCGCGGCGCCCGCGCACCTGTTTTCGCCCGCCACGGCGATCCGGATGCATGAGGCCGACACCTACTCCGTGCCGATCGGCATCGCCGGCGACAATCCGCCCGACGGCGCCGTCATCGACTACGTCATCGGCGACGGCGCGCCAGGAATCGAACTGTCCATCGTCGTCACCGACGGCAGCGGCCGCACGGCGTTCCGCGCGACGAGCGCCGAGACATCGACCCCGCGGCTCGCGGCCGGGCCCGGCATGCACCGCGTCGTGTGGGACCTGCGGTATCCGCTCCCGGATCTGATTCGGGGCACCGCTTACAACGAGCGCGACCCGCGCGGCGTCCTGGCGGTGCCGGGCCGCTACACGGTGACGTTGAAGGCTGGCGATCGCCAGCTATCGGCGCCGCTCAGCGTGGCCAACGATCCACGAGCGACCGCCACCCCTGCCGAGATGGCCGAGGAGTTCGCGCTGGCGACGCAGGTGATGGCGATGCTCGGCGACGTGCACGGGGCCGTGCGTGAGATCACGAGCGTACGCTCGCAAATCGCGACGCTCAGGCCGCGCGCCGCGGCGTCGCCGGATCTCGGCCGCGCACTCGACCTGCTGGATGAAGGCGCCGACGGCATCCTCAACGTGCTGTTCGAGCCGAAAGCGAAGAGCGGCGTCGACCTGCTCAACTACCCGATGCGCCTCAACGTGCGGATCGCCTATCTGGAGGACGAAGTGGACTTCGGCGACGGCGCCCCGACAGCGCAGTTCCGACAGATGGCGGCGGAGTATCGCGCCGCGCTCGACGCCGAGCTGGCGCGGTGGAAAGCGCTGCTGCAGACCGACGGGGCGGCGATCAACCGACGACTGACGGCCGCCGGCTTACCGCCGATCACCGCAGCGAGGTGAGGCCACGCCCGTCAGTCGCTGCACCCGCGCGCGTTGGCGATGCGCTGCTCCATGGTCGGATGGGTGTGGAAGAACCAGTAGGCGACGCGCGACGGGCGCTCCTCGGCGAGGTTCTGCGCCCCCAAGCGCTTCATCGCGCTGACGAACGCGGCCGGGCGTCCGCTCAAGCGCACCGCGAACGCGTCGGCGCGGCGCTCGTTGTAGCGCGACCAGGCGTTGGAGACGGGGGCCAGCAGCAGCGACACCGCGCCGCCGGCGAGAATCATCAGCGGCCACGCGCCGAGGTCTGCCGGCCCGCGCAGCCCGAGCGAGGGGGGCGCGTAGGTCGCGGCCGCATGCGCCGCGTAGAAGGCGGCCGCCATGACGAGCGTCTCGACCGCGAGCGCCGTCCAGATGTCGTGGTGGACGTGATGGGCCAATTCGTGCGCCAGGATCACCTCGATCTCGTCGTCCGAGTAGTCCTTCAACAGCGTGTCGGAGACGATGATTCGGCGCGTGCGGCCGGCGCCGACGAGCGCGGCGTTGGCGCGCGACGTCTTTTCGCCGAGCCCCCATTCGAACGCGCCGATGACGCCAACGCCGGCCCGTTGCGACAAGGCGAGCAGACGCTGGCGCAACGCCTCGCGCTCGAGCGGCTGGAAACGATAGAAGAGCGGCATCAGCCACACTGGCGCCAAGCGCGAGATGGCGACGGCCAAGAGGACGAAGAGGCCGGTGCTAAGCAGCCACCACAGGTGTGGTGACAACCGGATCGTCGCGTAGACCGCGATTGCCGAGCCGAGCGTCAGGCTCAGCCCAAGCGCGAGCGCCTTGCCGTGATCGGCGAGCCACCTGGCCGGCGGCTCTGCGGAGAGGCCGTACTTTCGATCGAGGAGGAAGGTGCGATAGAAGACGACGGGAAACGAGAGAACTTCCCACGCCAGCGCGACGACGCCGACATAGAGCGCAATGGCCACAACCGGGCGCAGGGGCCAGGACAGGGAGGAGGAGAGGGCGGCCGACCACGCGGCAAGATCGGAGGAGAGTCCGGTGCCGCCGAGTGCGACCAGTGCCGCTCCGCCAAGGACCGTCGAGACGATCGCCGCGCGTCGGCGGAGGCGGTGATAGCGGGACGCTCGGTCTTCGTTCATGGCACGAAGGGCGTCTTCGTGTCCCTAATTCAACTGCACGCTGATCAGCTTCGACACCCCCGGCTCCTCCATCGTCACGCCGTAGAGACGATCGGCGATCTCCATCGTCTTGCGGTTATGGGTGATGAGGATGAACTGGGTGTGCTCCTGCATGCCTTGCAGCATCTCGACGAAGCGGCCGATGTTGGCGTCGTCGAGCGGGGCGTCGATCTCGTCGAGCAGGCAGAACGGGCTCGGGCGGTACTTGAAGATGGCGAACATCAGCGCCATCGCGGTGAGGGCCTTCTCGCCGCCAGAGAGGAGCTGGATGCTCTGCAGACGTTTGCCGGGCGGCGAAGCGATGATGTCGATACCGCTCTCGAGCGCGTCGGACTCGTCGAGCAGGACGAGGCCGGCCTTACCGCCGCCGAACAGGGTGGTGAAGGTGACTTCGAAGTTCCGGTTGATGACGGCGAACGCCTCGTGGAAGCGCTCGCGCGTCGTCTTGTCGATCTTCTTGATGGCGTCGTTGGTCGCGGCGATCGAGTCGACGAGGTCCTTGCGCTGCGCGGTGAGGAAGGTGTGGCGCGACTCGAGGTCGTCGAACTGGTCGATGGCCATCATGTTGACGGCGCCCATGCGCTCGATCTTCGTACGCAGGTCGGCGACCATCTCGTCGGGCGTCAGCGTGCGCGACGGCGGCGCCGGTGCCGCTTCGGCCGGCGCCTCGCCGGCGGCGGCGTCTCCTTCGGGACCCTCGTCGCCTTCAATGCCATCCACGACCTCGACGGCCTTCGGGCTGGCGAGCAGACCGTCCTTCTCCATCTGATCGACGTCGGCGGAGACCTCGTCGAGGCTGGCCTGGACGGTGTCCTGGCAGGTGGCCGCTAGGTGGGAGAGGTCAGACTCGGCAGTGGCGCGCTGCACCTCGAGGCCGGACGCATCCTCGCGTACCGCTTCGAGCGCGCGCCTGGCCTCGCGGATCAGCACTTCCTGCGCGTCGAACTCGGCGCGCAGCGCCTGTGACGCCTCGTCGGCCGTCCGCACCTGCTCCTTCAGGTCGTCGAAGGTGCGGAGGTCGTCGTCGAGCTGCCGCTCCGAGGCGATGATGGCCTCGCCCAGCTGTTCGCGCCGCGCGGTGTTTCGCTGCAGCTCCTCGGACCGGGAGACCATGCGGGTCTCGAGCTCGCGCGCCGACTCCTCGAGCCGCTGCACTTCGCTGGCCAGCGCGCCGCTGCGCTCGACCAGCGCGGCGTGCGCCGCCTTGGCCTCGGCGGTCACGCGCGCCTGGTTGGCGGCGGTCTCGCGTCCTTCGAACAGCTTGCGCTGTGCCGCCGCCAGCTGCTCGTCGGCCGCCGCCTGCTCGGTCTCGATGCGCCGGATCGAGTGGCGCGCCTCGTCTTCGCGCTGCTCCTGCGTGCGCAGCTCTTCCTCGGCGCTGCGCCGCTCGACGGCAATCTGTTCCTGCTTGCGCGCGACGCGTTCGGCCGCTTCGCCGGCCGTCTTCACCTGCAGGTCGCTGCCGACGATGGCCTTTTCCTGGCGGTGCAGCTCGGCCTGGAGCGCGGCGATCGCCGACTCGGCGGCGGCGATGGTCAGTTCGAGCGAGGCCGACTCCTCGCGCTGCCGCGCCAGGGTCGACTCTTCCGCCTCGGCGCGCTCGCGCAGTTCCTTGATCTCGCGCTTGGTGGTGAGAATGCTGCGCGCTTCGCCGCGCGCGCCCCACTCGACGCGATCCGTCCCGCGGAACACTTCGCCGTCGACCGTCGCGGCGACGCCGCCGCTCGCGCCGGCGACCGCGCGCGCCTCGCCGCGGCTGGCCGCGACGCGTACCGTCGACACGATCGCGCGCACCGCCGGCACCGGGTCCTCGCCGACGACGAGAAAGCCGACCCGGCCGGCGCCGCGCGCGCGGGCCAGTTCCAGACCCGCCGCCGCGTCCTCGTGCGTGCGGACGACGACATGCTGGAGCAGATCGCCGAGGGCGGCATCGATGGCGCGCTCGTAGTGGCGATCGACGTCGACGTAATCGGCCAGCGAGCCGAGATGGCGCACCGCGTCGCCCGACTCGGCGAGGATCATGCGCGCCCCCTCGCCGTACTCGGCGCGGGCGGCGTCGAGCTCCTCGAGGGATTTGAGGCGGGCATTGACGCCAGCCAGCTCGTGTTCGCGCGTGCGGATATCGCGGACGAGCGTGTCGCGGCTGCCGCGTCCTACCGACAGCTCCGACTCGCGCGCCGCGCGATCGAAATTCAGCGATTCCATCGCCGCGCGCGACTGGCCGAGCGCCTCCTCGGCGGTGGTGCGATCCTCCGAGGCGCGCTGCGCCTCGACCCGCAGGTCGTTGCGCTCGACGTCGAGCTTGGCCAGCTGTTCGCCGATGCGGCCACGGGCGGCGGCGGCGTGCTCCATGGCGTGGCGCAGCGCCGTTGCCGCGTTGACGGCAGCGTAGACTTCACTGCGCGCCGCTTCGACATCCGCCTCAAGCCCTTCGATGGTGCGGGTCGCGGCGGCATAGACCTCCTCTTCCGCGGCCAGGACGTCGGCAGCGCGCTGCCGTTGGTCGAGCGCGCGTGCGGCCGCGCCGCGCCGTTCGTCGAGCTCGATCCGGGCCGGCTCGCGCCGCGCCTCGAGCGCCGCGATCTCGGCCTCGATCGCCGACGCCGAGCCCGACAGCGTCTCGACCTGCTGCTTGTCGAACGTCACCTGCTGCTGCAGGCGCCCGATCGAGAGCTCGCGCGCGTGCGCGGTCTCGCGCGCCGCGGTCGTGCGCGCGTCAGCGTCGGTCAGCTCCAGGCGGAGGCGCTCGAGCGCCATCTCGACCTCCGACAGGTGCGCCGCGGCCGCCGCTTCGCGCGCCCGCGCGTCGGCGAGCCGTCCACGCGTCGCTTCGATCGCCTCGGCAAGCAGCCGGTAGCGACGCGCGAACTGGACTTTCTCCCAGCGCCGCAGCTCGTCGCGCAGCCGCTTGTAGCGCCGAGCCTTGGCCGCCTGGCGCTTCAGCGCGCCGCGCTGCTTTTCGACTTCGAAAATGATGTCGTCAACGCGGGTCAGGTTCTGCTGCGCCGCTTCCAGCTTCAGCTCGGCGGCACGGCGCCGCGACTTGTACTTGGTGACCCCGGCGGCCTCCTCGATCAACTGCCGCCGATCGGTCGGGCGCGCACTGAGGATCTGGCCGATCTTGCCCTGCTCGATGACCGCGTAGGCCTTGATGCCGAGGCCGGCGTCCATCAGCAGATCCTGCACGTCCTTGAGGCGGACGACTTCGCCGTCGATCAGGTATTCGCTTTCACCGGACCGGTAAAGGCGCCGCGACAGCTCGACGTCTCGGACAATGGCGGGATCGTCGTCGAGAATCGATTGCGCCTGAGGGACTGCCGCTAGCTCGACGACCACTTCGCCGGCTGCGGCGGCGACGGCCGCTTCGCCCGGGGGCAGGAGGGCCGGTTTCACCGGAGCAAGGCCCGGCACACGCGAGGCAACGCCGCTCAAGCGCAGCCGCACTTCCGCGGCTGAGGTCGGCTTGCGGCCGTCGCTGCCCTGGAAAATGATGTCCTGCATGTGCTCGCCGCGCAGGCTCTTCGCGCTCTGCTCGCCAAGTACCCACGTGATGGCGTCCACGACGTTGCTCTTGCCGCAGCCGTTGGGCCCGACAATCGCGGTCACACCCGTGTCGAAGGCGAGCTCCGACCGCTCCGCAAAGCTTTTGAAGCCGGCAATTTCAAGGCGATTCAAGCGCATATTGAATTTAGGGCGCCGGGTCTGCGAGCGCCGGCCTACAGGCTCGTAGGGCGGACGGTTCAGGCACGGCGGCACACCTCAGCACGGAAGCGGCTGGGTTCGCTTCGACGAACAAGCTTTTGTGGAAACGACGACTGGACAAACGACCGTTGACATCCGGGCTCCCAACATCCCGCGGCGCGGAATGGCCCCTGGGGCCGGTAAACGGTCGTCAGTCTAACAATGCCCCATACCTAGGGGCAAGCACTATCTGCCGGCACAAGTAATAGGTGCAGTGCCCAAGCCAAAACCCCATCGGTCAATCGTCATCGGTGATGTTTCGACGCTGGCTGTCTGGCC
This sequence comes from uncultured Acidobacteriota bacterium, assembly GCA_963836665.1. Taxonomy (GTDB): domain Bacteria; phylum Acidobacteriota; class Vicinamibacteria; order Vicinamibacterales; family 2-12-FULL-66-21; genus JAICSD01. The sequence continues at coordinate 2,114,193 of CAWIKL010000001.1, forward strand.
TTGGCCCCTCGCTAGTGCCCCTTGGTGGCCCCGCGGTTCTTCCACAGTTCCGTCAGCTTGATCGCGTCGGCAAACTGCGTCAGGCCGAACTGCGCCTGCGGATCGTGGGCGATCAGGTTCTTCTGCGCTTCGGCGACGCCGAAGAGGGCTTCGTCGATGTCGTGGTGGATCATCGCGCGGACGAACTCAGCGTCCTTCGTCCAGGCATCCTCGTCGATCCGGATCTTCTGCTCGACCAGCGACTGCTTGAATTCGGCAACCATGGCATCCGTCACGGTGAAGCCGCGGCTGACGTGCTTTCTGGTAGCGCTGGCGGCGCTCATGCGCGTATCCCCTTCGGCGGTGAAGCGCTCCGCAAAATTGGCGAAGGCGCCGCGCGCGTAGAGCGACCGGCCGAAGCGACTCGGGTTGAAGCCCTCGATCGGGCCGGCAAAGAACTTGTCGGGCTCGATGCCGCCACCGCCATAGACCTTGCGGCCGGCGTCGGTGTACTTCAACTGCGACGCGTTGTGCTCGCGCTTCTCCGTCTGGTCGCGCAGGGTGTAGGTGAGGTACTCGTCGAAGGCGTTGTCCCACGGCCGCTGGATCATGCGGCCGCTCGGGGTGAAGTAGCGGCCCGTCGTCAGAGCCAGGCCGGCGCCCTCGCTGATCTTGTAGACCGACTGCACCAGCGCCTTGCCGAACGTCGTCTCGCCGACGACGAGGGCGCGGTCATGATCCTGGAGCGACCCGGTCACGATCTCCGACGCGCTCGCGCTGTTGCGGTTAACGAGCAGGATCATCGGCCCCATGAAATCGGGATCGTCCTGGCCGCGGTAGTCGGCGTCGATGTTGGGGACGCGCCCGCGCGTGTAGACGATCATGTCGCCGCGCGGCAGGAAGCGATTGGCGATGCGGATCGCCTGGTCGAGCGGACCGCCGGGATTGCCGCGCAGGTCGAAGACGAGACGCTTCATGCCCTGCGTCTTGAGCTTGGCGACGGCGTCGCCGACTTCCTTCTCAGAGGTCTCCGAGAAGTCGCCAAGCTTGATGTAGCCGGTCTGCGCGTCGATCATGAACACGCCGCGCACGGTGACGATGTTCACCTCGTCGCGCGCGACGTCCATGTCGATCAGCTTGTCGTAGCCGGGACGCTTGATCGAGATGTTGACCTTCGTTCCGCGCGGCCCTTTCAACTGCTTTGCCGTCTGCTCGGTGGTCCAGCCGTGCGCGTCCTCGCCCTTGACCTTGGAGATGACGTCGCCGCGGCGGATGCCGGCGCGAAAGGCCGGCGATCCCTCGAAGAGCGACATCACCGTAACGTCGCCGTCGATGGTCTGGATGGAGAGGCCGATGCCGTAGTAGCGCCCTTCCTGGCGCTCGCGCATCTGGGCGTACTGCTTCGGATCGAAGAAGCTCGAATGCGGGTCGAGCGTCTGGAGCATGCCGCCGATGGCGTCGTAAATGAGACGATCCGATGGCAGCGGCTCGACATACTCCCGGTCGACGGCGGCAAGGGCGGCCGTAAACACGCGGTATTGCTGGGAAATCTGGTCCTGCGTCGCGTGCACCGGTCCGCCGAAGAATCCCCCGGCCAGCGCCGAGAGCAGAATGGCCAGAGCGGCGACCAGAAAAAACCTGGGAGTACGCATAGATGAAATGCTAACAGACTTCGGGGTGTATAATTAGCGCATCATGTTTGGCTCAGTCGGCACGCCTGAACTCATCATTATTTTCGTCATTGCCCTGATCGTGTTCGGGCCGCGCAAGCTGCCGGAGCTGGGGAAGTCGCTCGGCAAGAGCCTCGCTGAATTCAAGCGCGCGTCAAACGAATTGAAGAGCACACTGGACGAAGAAATCCGGATGGAAGAGCGCAAGCAGCAGGACAAGCAGGAAGCGCCCAAGGTCGCCGACTTCCACGAGTCCGCCCCCGTCACCGGCACCGATAGCAGCATCGGAAGCGTTCCGCGCCAGAACGGCAGCGTCTAGCCTTCTCATGGCGCTCGTGCCTTTCCCAAGCGCCAGGCCCGGCGACGACGATCCGGAGTACGAGGAATCCGGATCGAAGATGTCGTTTCTGGAGCACCTGGACGAGCTCCGCAAACGACTGATCTACATCTGCTGGTCGCTGCTGGCTGGCTGCATCATCGCCTACCTGTTCATTCAGAAAATCGTCGACTTCATCATGAAGCCGATGTACACGCTGCTGGCGCAGCAGCCCAACGGCGGCTCCAAGCTGATCTTCACGTCGGGTCCCGAGCCGTTCATGCTCTGGGTCAAGATTGGGTTCATCGCCGGCGTCTTCTTCTCCTCGCCGCTCATCATCTATCAAATCTGGAAGTTCATCGCGCCAGGCCTCTACTCGCGCGAGAAGACGTTCGCCATTCCGTTCGTGTTCCTGTCGACGGTCTTCTTCGTGCTCGGCGGCCTGTTCTCGCACTACGTTGCGTTTCCATGGACATGGCAGTTCTTCGCCAGCTTCGGCAACGACTACATGATCTTCGTCCCCAAGGTGGACGAAGCCTTCAGCATCTACTCGAAGATGCTGCTCGGCTTCGGCGTCATCTTCGAGATGCCGACGCTGGTGTTCTTCCTGGCGCGGATGGGCATGGTGACGGGCGCGTTCCTGCTGAAGCACTTCAAGTACGCAGTGCTCATCATCACCATCGTGGCGGCGGTCGTCAGTCCAGGGACCGACGCGATGTCGACGATCGTCTTCGCGGTCCCCATGCTCGGGCTCTACATCGTAAGTATTGGTATCGCCTTCCTGTTCCAGCGCCGCAAGCCTGTAAAAAGCTGAAAACAAACCGCCTGTAGCTCTAAACCTTTGACACGGCTGGGCGGTGGCTCTACCATGGACAACGGATGAGGTGTAGGTGATGAAACTGTCCGTGGTCAATGGGTGCCTGCGCGCCCTGGCGCCTGCGTTGGTGGCGCTGGCGGTCGCGACTCCAGCCGCAGCCCAGACGTCGGCACAACCCCAGGCTGCAAAGCCTGCAGCTTCTACAAGTTCGACCGATACACGCCCGGCGACGACGACGTTCCTGGGCGACACCGGCCTGTGGAACGTACCCACCGCCGAGGTGCTTCCGGACCGGAAATACTCGATTTCCGCCTACCGCGTCAATTTCGATGACACCCAGGGGTTCACGGATACGTCGCAATGGCCGATCACGTTCGGTGTCGGTTTGCGCAACAAAGCGGAACTCTTCGGCTCGTTCATCGCCGTCAACCGGGTCGATCGCGACATCCGCCCGATCTTCCTGACCGCACAGCCCGCGGCCGGCGCGGTCGCGCCCGGCAGTCCGCTCGCCACACAGGGATGGAGCGGCAACGCGGTCGGCGATTTCTGGCTCGGGTTCAAGTGGAATCTGTCGTCGGAGTACAACCAGAAACCGTTCGCCAGCGCGCTCCGTTTCCTGGTCAAGCTGCCAACCGGCAGCAAAGACAACGGCGCGAGCAGCGGCAAGGTCGATTTCGCTGTCGACGCCATCGTCAGCAAGGACGTCAACCATAAGATGGAGCTCTCCGGCTACGGCGGCTTCATCTTCCGCAGCGAGCCCGACGCGGTTGAAACGACCAACGGCTTCCGCTGGGGCGTCGGTGCGGGTTTCCCGTCGCGGAAGGCGCTGCGCTTCACCGCCGAACTCAGCGGCGAGGCGTACAGCAAGAGCACGCTGCTGACCAAGACGCAGATGCTGGGTGAAGACGGATCGTTCCTGCCCGCCGGCTTCTCGTTCGACGTCAAGTCGCCGGTTCAGCTCGATCTCGGCCTGACCTGGCAGGCCCAGAGCGGGTTCTTCGCGGGAATAGGCTGGACGTATCGTCCCAGCGTCGACTCGCGGGAGACCTTCATCGCCGGCACCGGCAGCGGTGCAGGCGACAAGATGGACGTCGTCGGGCGGATCGGCTACCACCCCGGCGTGCGCATCTACGTGCCGCCGCAGGCGCCCACGACGCCGCCACCGCCGCCGTCCGCGGTGCCGCAGAATCGTCCACCGACGGTCAAGGCCAGCTGCAACCCGTGCACGGTCTATCTGGGCAAGACATCGACGGTGACGGCAGACGGGCAGGATCCGGATGGCGACACGCTGAGCTACACGTGGAGCGCCCCGGCCGGTTCGCTGACCAACGCCAACGCCCGCCAGACCCCGTGGACCGCGCCGATGGTCGAAGGGCCCGTTCCCGTCACGGTGCGCGTCAGCGATGGCAAGGGAGGGACCGCCTCCGACGTGGTGACGATCCAGGTGATCAAGGAAGCGGTGAAGGAGATCGTCTTCGAGGACGTGCACTTCGACTTCGACCGCTACAGTCTGCGGCCGGAAGCGGTGCGCGCGCTCGACGAAGCGGTGCGCTCGCTGCAGGACAATCCCAACCTGAAGATCACGATTGAGGGACACACCTGCAACATCGGCACGGCGGAATACAACCTGGCGCTCGGCGAACGGCGCGCCAACGCCGTCCGCGAATACCTGGTGAGCCGCGGCGTCACCGCCGATCGCCTGCAGACGGTCAGCTACGGCGAGGAGCGGCCGAAGTACGACAATTCGCGCGAAGAAACGCGGCGCCTGAATCGCCGGGCGGCGCTGGTCGTCCGGGTCCAGTAGACGGAACCTCAGGGATCGCGGCCGGGTCTTCACTCCCGGTGACGAACGGCGCGGCTGGCTTCAGCCGCGCCGTTTGTCGTTTCAGGAACCGCCGACCGCTCTAGCGATACCATTACGGCATGCCGATTCAGCGCTCCGCGGCGGCGGAGATCCGGCCGCTCGTCGATGCGCTCGGCGCCGCGGACGAGACGCAGCGCGAAACGGCCATCGCCCGGCTGATCGTGATCGGACCGCGCGCCGTCGAGCACCTGCTGCAAGAGTTCCCGGCCGCCACGGGCCGCGCCCGCGCGGGGATGCTGCGCGCGCTCGAGGCGCTCGGAGATCCGCGCGCACTCGAGGCAGCATCAAGCGCGCTCCAGGACGGGTCCGCCGCCGTACAGACAGCAGCGGTGGGGACGCTCCGCGCACTCGCGGGGATCGACAAAGCCGCGGTCGCGCGTGACGCCTTCGATCGCCTCGTCGCCGTCGCGCTCGATCACCAGCGTGCCGCGATCGTCCGCCTGGCGGCGTGGGAGGCGATCCGCGAGGCGCCGGGCGGCGCGCGAGACGCTGTGCACACGGCACTGGCGGCGGATCCCGACGCGGTGGTCCGGGCCGCAGTCCGCGGCACGGTCGAAGACACGAACGGTGCGAGCGATCCATGGCGAGACGCGGCGGAGGGACGACTGCCTGCGGCGCCTGACGCGCTAAAGGCGGCACTGACCGTCAACCGCAGTACCGCGCGCCTGACCGAGTTGCAGAAGCTGGTCGATCTGATCCGCGCGCGCGAACAGCAGGAGGCGGACGCTGCCGTGCGCGAGGAATGGCGCGCCGTACGCGGCGCGGTGCACCAGGCGCTGGCGGCGCGTAACAGCCGCCTCGCCCTCTATGATCTGCGCGACAGCCTGCTTGCGCCCGAACGCCTGCCGGTCGCCTTCCTCGCCGCGATCGAAGAAATCGGCGACGCGACCTGCCTCGACACGCTCGCCGCAGCCTACGAGGAGTCGTCGCGAAGCGGGGACCGGTGGTGGCGCGAGCACGTCGCCGTCGCCTTCCGCGCTATCGTCCAGCGCGAAGGGCTGACACGCCGTCACGCCGTGGTCAAGCGGGTGCTGGCGCGCTTCCCTGAGGCGACGGCGGATTTGATGCGCTAACGCGCGTGCGGCGCGCGCGTCAGTAGGCCTTGGCGAACCAGGCTTCCGACGGCGACGGCTTGCCGCACTTCACGCAGGTACCCTTGACATCGACACCGTCGAACGGAATGTTGCGCAGCGTCGCCTGCGTATCGGCCTTGATCTGCGCCTCGCACTCGGCGCCGCCGCACCAGCCGGCGATGACGAAGCCGGGACGCCCTTCCATGACGCTCTTGAATTCCTCGTAGGCCGAGACGCGCGTCGTGTGCTCGTCGCGGTAGGTCCGGGCGCGCTGCAGCAGCGCCGCCTGAATCTCGTCGAGCCTCGCGACGACGGCGGCAGCGAGCCCGTCCATCGGCAGCGACTCTTTCGTCCGCGTGTCGCGGCGCGCCATCATCACCGCCGACTTCTCGATGTCCTTGGGGCCGATTTCCATCCGCAGCGGGACGCCGCGGAGCTCCCATTCGGCGAATTTCCAGCCGGGCGTCTGCGAGTCGCGGTCGTCGAGAAAAACCCGCACGCCGGCGGCTTCCAGCGAAGTCTTCAACTCTTTCGCCTTCGGCAGCACCGTCTCCTGCCAGTTGCCGCGGGGAATTGGCACGATCACGACCTGGTAGGGAGCGATGCGGGGTGGCAGGATCAGGCCGTTATCGTCGCCGTGGGTCATGATGACGCCGCCGATGAGCCGCGTCGACACGCCCCACGACGTCGTCCACGCGTGCTGCACCTGCTTGTCGCGTCCCTGGAACTGGATGCCGAACGCCTTGGCGAAGTTCTGCCCGAGGTTGTGCGATGTCCCCGCCTGCAGGGCGCGGCCGTCGCCCATCAGCGCTTCGATCGAGTAGGTGCGCGACGCCCCGGCGAACTTCTCGCTCTCGCTCTTCTGGCCGTCGACGACCGGCATCGCCAGCTCGCTCTCGGCGCACTCCTTGTAGAGCGCGAGGATTTTCATCGTCTCTGCCTGCGCCTCTTCGGCGGTCTCGTGCGCCGTGTGCCCTTCCTGCCAGAGGAATTCCGTGGTGCGGAGGAAGGGCCTGGTCACTTTCTCCCAGCGGACCACGTTGGCCCACTGGTTGATGAGGACCGGCAGGTCGCGCCACGACTTGATCCACTTGGCGTAGAGCGTGCCGATGATCACTTCGGACGTGGGGCGGATCGCCAGCGGCTCGGCGAGATCCTCGTCGCCCCCCTTGGTGACCCACGCGACCTGTGGGGTGAAACCCGCGACGTGCTCCTTCTCCTTGTTCAGCAGCCCGGCGGGGATGAACAGGGGGAAGTAGGCGTTGACGTGGCCGGTCGCCTTGAACCGCTTATCGAAGGCCTGCTGGATCAGTTCCCAGATGGCGTAGCCGTACGGGCGAATCGCCATGCAGCCCTTGACCTCGGTGTAGTCGGCGAGCTCCGCCCGCCGGACGACGTCGAGGTACCACTGCGAGAAATTTTCCGACTGGGGGGTGATCTCGGTCACGCCACCCTTGCCATCGCCCTGCTTCTGCTCCGTTTTGTCTGCCATAACGCCCTACACCGTCTCCATGATCCGCTTCTTCCATTGCCCGTCGTTCCGCGCCGGAAAGTCCAGCCGGTAGTGTCCGCCGCGGCTCTCTTCGCGCCGCAGCGCCGCCCGGGCGATGAGGCGCCCGACGGTAATCCGTGTGTCCTCGCCCGCCTCCAGCTCGCCCAACTGCATCAGCGCCACGCGCAGGCCGACCGCGTCGCGGAACAGGCCGGCGTGCTTCCATAACAGCTGCGGCGCGTACTCCGGCGCGACGCTGAGCGGTGACGCTGGAGAAAACGGCGACCGCTCCTGTTGGACGTTTGCCGAAAACCGCGGGCTGCCGCCATTTTTCTCCATCGCGGCGCCGGCGCGGGCGCCGAACACCAGCCCTTCGAGCAGCGAGTTGCTGGCCAGGCGATTGGCGCCGTGCACGCCCGTGCACGCCACTTCTCCCGCCGCGAACAGGCCTGGCACCGTCGTCCGGCCGTCGACGTCGGTCACGACACCGCCCATCAAGTAGTGCGCCGCCGGGCCGACCGGGATTCGATCCGCAGCCAGGTCCAGGCCCGCGCGACGGCACGCTTCCGAGATGCGCGGAAAGCGCGCGTGCACGTACGCGGGGTCGAGATGGTCCAGCGTCAAGAAGACCGGCCCGCCGCTGCGCTCCTCCTCGCGCACGATCCCGCGCGCCACGCGATCGCGCGGCGCCAGGTCGCCTGCGGGATCGTAACGCCGCATGAACGCTTCCCCCGCCGCATTGACCAACCGCGCGCCTTCGCCGCGCAGCGCCTCCGACAGCAAGAAGCGCGGCTGTCCCGCCATCTTCAGCGCCGTCGGGTGAAACTGGACGAATTCCATGTCGGCGACGGCCGCGCCGGCGCGGTAGGCGATCGCCACGCCATCCCCGGTCGCTTCGGGCGGGTTTGTCGTCTCACTGAACACCTGCCCGGCGCCGCCGGTGGCGAGCAGCGTCGCGCGCGCCCGCGCTTCCTGGTCGCCGCCGCTGTCCGCGAAACGAACGCCGGCACAGCGCCCGTGTTCGACGATCAGCGACAGCGCCCGCGCGTGATCGTGCACGCGCACATGGTCCATGGTCGCGACGCGATCCCACAGCGAACCGCCGATCGTGCGTCCGGTGGCGTCCCGAACGTGCAGCACGCGCCGCACGCTGTGCGCCGCCTCGAGCCCCAGCGCCAGTTCGCCGCCGGGTTCGCGATCGAACGCCGCCCCCCACGCCATCAGCTCGCGCACGTAGCGGGGACCGTCCTCGCACAGAACCGTGACCGCCTGCTCGTCGCACAACCCGTCGCCCGCCGCAAGCGTGTCGGCGATGTGCTGTGCGGGGCTGTCGCCGGGTCCCACCGCGGCGGCGATCCCCCCCTGCGCGTAGCCCGTGTTGCCGGCACGTGGGTCGGCCTTGGTCAGGATAAGGACGTCGCCCGCACCTTCGAGGGCGGCGGCGGCACGCAAGGCCGCGATCCCGCTCCCGATTATCAGGAAATCGGCCTGCAAATCTTTGTTATCGTATCACTTGCCGTGCATCCCGTTCACACCGCGAGCGGCGTCTCCGCCCGCCTGCCCCAGCTGCTGGACGAGGCGCGCGTCCCCGCACGACGCTTCCTCGTCAGCAACCCGACGATTTGGCGCTTCCACCAGGACGCGTTCGCCAGCATCACGCCCGAGGAGCCGATCCTCATTCCAGACGGCGAGCGCTTCAAGAACCTGCAGACCATCGGGCGCATCTACGACGCGCTGATCAAGGCGCACGCCGATCGCTCGAGCGCGGTGATCGCGATCGGCGGCGGCATCGTCGGCGACACCGCGGGGTTTGCCGCCGCCACCTATCTGCGCGGCGTGCCGGTCGTGCAGGTGCCGACGACGCTGCTCGCGCAGGTCGACAGCGCAATCGGCGGCAAGGTCGGCGTCAACCACGCGCATGGCAAGAACCTGATCGGCGCGTTCCATCAGCCCGCCGTCGTCGCCATCGATCCGGCGCTGCTGGCGACGCTGCCACGGCGGGAGTTCCGCGCCGGCCTCTACGAAGTGATCAAGTACGGAGTAATCGCCAGCCGTCCGTTGTTCGATCGCGTGGCCGCGACGCTCAAGGCGCTGTTCGCGCGCGACGATCAGGCGCTGCTGGCGGTGATCAAGGAATCGTGCGACATCAAGCTGGCAGTGGTTGCCGAGGATCCGCACGAGCACGGACGGCGGCGGATCCTGAACTACGGCCACACGACGGGTCACGCTCTGGAGGCCGTGACCAAGTACCGCCGCTTCCGCCACGGTGAAGCGGTTGCCTACGGCATGCTGGTCGCGGCGGAAATCGCGGTAACGCGCGGGACACTGGCGGGCGCGGACCGCGATGCGCTGGCGGCGCTGATCACGAAGATGGGCCCGCTGCCCGCTGTCGCCGACGTCGCCGTCGACGACCTGCTCGAAGCGATCGGGCACGACAAAAAGGTCGTCGCCGGCACGCTGCATTTCGTGCTGCCGACGGCAATCGGCACATGCGAGGTGGTCACCGACGTGACGAAGGACGAAATCGCCGGGGCGCTGGCGCGGTGCCTGTCCCTCTAGCGGAGGGCTCCCGGCGTCGGGTGCGCGAGGGAGCGTGCCGGGACGTCCGAGCGGCAACGCCCCTGGGGTCTACTCGATGCTGTGCTCTTTGAGCTTGGCCAGGAGCATCTTGTAACTGATCTGCAGCAGCTCGGCGGCGCGGCCCTTGTTGCCCTGTGCTTCAACGAGGATCGCCTGGATCTTGTGCTTCTCGGCCTCGCGGGTGACGCGGCGCGTCATTTCGGCGAGGGTGCCCGACATGTCGATCTGCTCCCACGGCGACGGCGGCGTCTCGCTTTCGAGCGGCGCGGCAAAGGAGAGGTTCAGATGCCGCGGCAGGAGCGCGTCTCCTTCGGTGAGAATCACCGCGCGCTCGATACAGTTCTGCAGTTCGCGCACGTTGCCGGGCCACCGATACGACTGCAGCTGCTCGAGCGCCTCCGGTGTAATGACCAGCGGCTTCTTCTTGAGATCGCGGCAGAAGCGATCGACGAAGTGACGCGCCAGCACCGGGATGTCCCCGTGGCGTTCGCGCAGCGGCGGGACGGTGATGGGAAACACCGAGAGCCGGAAGTAGAGATCCTCGCGGAATCGCTTGGTCGCGACCGCCAGTTTCAGTCCGCGGTTGGTGGCGGCGACCAGGCGCACGTCGACCTGCACCGACGCGGTGCCGCCGACGCGCTCGAATCGCCGTTCCTCGAGCGCGCGCAGGATCTTCGCCTGCAGCGGAAACGGCAGGTCGCCGATCTCGTCGAGGAAGAGCGTACCGCGGTGGGCCATTTCGAACTTCCCCGGCTTGCGCCCGGCAGCGCCGGTGAACGCCCCTTTCTCGTAGCCGAAGAGCTCGGTCTCGAGCAGGTTCTCGGGAATGGCGGCGCAGTTGATGGCGACAAACGGCGCGTCGGCGCGCGGGCTGAGCGCGTGCAGCGAGCGGGCGAACAGCTCCTTGCCCGTACCGCTCTCTCCTTCGAGAAGCACCGTCGCGTCGGTTGCGGCGGCGCGCTGCAGCGCGGCAAACACCTTGCGCAGCGACGGATCCTCGCCGACGATCTGCGGCGCGCCGCGGCGCACGGCGAGCTCTTCCTTCAGCAGCAGGTTCTCAGTGACGATGCGGCGCTGCTCCAGGGCGCGGGCCACGAGCAGCAGCAGGTGGTCGGGGTCGACGGGCTTGGCCAGGAAGTCCATCGCCCCCTCTTTCATGGCGCGCACGGCGTCTTCGATGCTGCCGTAGGCGGTCATGACGATCACCGGGATGTCGGCGTCGATCTCCTTGGCCGCGCGCAGTACGCCGAACCCGTCGCCCTCAGGCAGCCGGAGATCGGACAAAACGACGGCAGGCTGCGCCTGCTGGAGCAGGCGAACCGCCTCGGGCTGGTCGCGGGCTTCGAGAACGGCGTGGTCCTGCCGCTCGAGCGCATGCCGCAGCATCGCCCGCAGCGAGTCCTTGTCCTCGACGAGCAGGATCTGATCGGTCAGCGGATCCAGCCCGGTGGCACGTTGGCCTTGCGCGCGTCCTCTTCGATGTCGGAGATCGCCTTTCGCGCCTTCTCGATGTCCTGATTGACGCGATCGAGCTCAGCGAGAGCCTTCTGGCGCTCGTCGCCAATCTGGGCCCGCTGCGACGGGTCGTCCCGCGCGGCGAAATCGGCCGTCAGGCCGTTGATGCGCGACTGCAGGGCGTCGCGGAACATCTCGCCCCTGCGCAGGTCCTCGCGCGCGGCGGTGATCTTGGCTTTCCACGCGGCCTCATCCATGGCGGGCGTGGCCTTGTCGTCCTTGGCGTTGGGATCCTTGGCCGCCTGGTCCTTCGGGTCCTTCGAATCCTTCGGGCCCTGAGCGTCCTTGTCTTTCGACGCGTCCGCAGCCGTATCGCCGGGGACCGAGATCTTCTTGAGATCGTCGTTGGTGTAGACCTTCGCCGGCGGGGCCGACTTGCGGCGCTCCGCCTCCTGTTTGGCGAGCTCTCCCAACGACTGCGCGCACACGGGGACCGCAAGCGTCAGCATCACGCCGGCGAGCAGGCCGCAAGAGACCTTCATGGACCTTTCTCCTTCTGTGTCCATAGTTTAGCACGTCACACCGAGACCGCCGGGATCGCCTGAAGGGCGTCCGCCCGGGTATCGGGACGCGCCGGCCGAGATATCGGTCCGTCCTCGAACAGGCGCCACACCGCTTGCGATTACCGGCCCCTCGGCGGAAGGCCAGGCGTCGGGAGTTCTTACCCAGCCAGCGGCAGCGTGACCGTAAAGCGAGTGCCCCCGCCGGGTTCGGCCTGCACACCGACACGGCCATTGTGCGTAACGACAATCTTCTGTACGAGCGCCAGTCCGAGGCCGGTCCCACGCGCGCGTGTGGTGACAAATGGACGGAAAATGCGCGACGCGATCTTCGGATCGACGCCCGGACCGTTGTCGATGACCGACACCCGCACCTGGTGTTGCGCCGGGTCGGCAAGGCACTCGATGACAATGTGCGGCTGCAGGCGCGCGTCGAGGCAGGCCTCGAGCGCGTTGCGGCACAGGTTGCTGAACGCCTGGCGGAGCAGGACCTCGTCGCCCTGCACGGTGACGTGCTCCCCTTCGACGACCACGGATCCGCCATTGGCCGCCGCTTCGGGACGGATCTCGTCGGCGGCTCGCTCGACCAGGGCGCGCGGATCCACCGTGCCGAGCACGAGCTCCGCCGGCTTGGCGAAGTTGAGGAAGTTGCGGACCACGCCCCCGAGCGCGTCGGTCTCGTCGCGAATTCCCTGCACGTAGACGTGCATGTCGGTCGGCAGCCGCTCGAGATCGACGAGCCGTGCGTAACCGTGAATCGTCGCCAGGCCATTGCGGAACTCGTGGGCGATGCCCGCCGTCAGCTCGCCGAGCTGTGCCAGGCTGTCCTTGAGCCGGAGCTGCTCCTCGAGCTCGACGATGTCGGTCAGATCGCCGAACAGGCAAATCGCGCCGCGCGGCTGCCCTTGCCGGCTGCTGACCGGGGAGACGGTGACGCCGAGATGCGTGGGCCGCTCGGGGTTGGTATCGATTTGCACCGTGCGGCGGCGCACGGCCTGGCGGGTATCGAGACACTCCTGGATGACCGCGGCGAGCGGCTGTGCGGTGCGAAGCACGTCTGTCACATCGCCCGTCCACCCACTGTCAGGCAGTTGCAGCAGGCGCCGCCCGAACGGGTTGAACGCCTGGACGCGATGATCGGGCCCGACGACGAGCAGCCCTGACGCCAGGCTGGTGATGATCTCGTCGCTCAAGCGCTCGGAGGCTTCGGCGCGCTCGGCCAGTGCCTGCTCGCGCAGCTTCAGCCGCGACATCGCCTCTTCCATGGCGACCGCCATGAACGCCGTTTCGGCGCCGGCGCGATCGCGTCCGGGACCCGTGATGTCGCGCGCCGCCGCGAACGCGCGCAGCAACGTGAACGTCACCGTGCCGACGACCGCCCCGACGATCGCGGTCAGCCCGAGCAGGAGGTAGCCCGATTGCGTCACCCGGTCAGAACCTCGACAGGTACCAGGCCAGCAGCGAGTCGCCGTAGAGGCTCGCCACCAGCGCCGCTGCCGCGAGCATCGTCCCGTACGGCACCGCCGTCGCCATGCTGGCGCGGCGCGTCGCCACCAGCACGACCGCGACGAGGCCACCGAGCAATGTCGAGAGGACGAAGGTGAGGAGGACGAGGCGCAGGCCGAGCACCGCGCCGATCATCGCCAGCATTTTCACGTCGCCGAAGCCCATCGCCTCGATCTTGCGCAGGCGGAACCACGCCTCGGCGATCGCCCAGAGGATGCCGCCGCCGGCGACGATGCCGGCGAGAGACATCACCGGCCCGGGCGGGAGAAACAGGCTGCAGGCGAAGCCGAGCCCGATGCCGGGCAGCGTGATCCGATCTGGCAGGATGTGGTGTTCGAGATCGATGGCAAAGAGCACGATCAGCGCGCAGGCGAACGCGAGGCGGACCGCGAGCAGCGCGGTCACGCCGAACACCACGACGTGCCATAGGAAGATCGCGGCGGTGATGGCCTCGACCAACGGGTAGCGTAGCGAGATCGGCGCGGCGCAGGAACGGCAGCGGCCGCCGAGCAAGCCGTAGCTCAGGAGCGGCAGGTTGTCACGCCAGGTGAGCTCGTAGCCGCACTGCGGGCAGCGCGAACGCGGCGTCACGACCGATTGTCTCAGCGGCAGTCGGTGGATACAGACGTTGAGAAAGCTACCGATGCAGAGACCGAACAGCGTCAGGAACACGATGAAAAACGGCGTCGGCTGCGGGATCATTGCGGCGGCTGCGGCTGCCCCGGCAGCGGGAACAAACGCGACTCAGGCGCGACGGTCAGATCGCCCGTCGCGGGGTCGACGGCGAACGGCGTGCCGGACGGGTCGAGCGGCACGGCGGGCCGCTGCCCCGCCGATCTGGCGCGTCGCCAGGCGTCCATAATGTCCAGCGCGTCGAGCTGGGCGAGGCGCAGCCGCGCCGAATCGCGCAGCCAGGTCTCGTCGGCTTGAGCCATTTGCGTCCACAGCGCGCGCGAGGCGTTGCGGTTGCCCCCTTCGGCCAGCGTCACCGCGGCGAGCGGGCGCATCCAATTCGGTGCGCCGGGCATCGCCGACGCGCGCTGGAACGCGTCGGCCGCCGCGCGGTAGTCGTGCAGGTGCCAGTAGTAGACGAAACCGAGATCCTGCATGTATTGCCACTTCTCCGGCTGCGCCGCCAGCCCCTTGTTCAGCAGCGCGACCGCCAGATCGGGACGCCCTGGGCCGCCGGGGTACGGCTCGCCGAGGAAGATTGCGCCAAACCGGTAGGCAATGCTGAAGTACGGATCCATCGTCGTCGCCAGGTCGAGCAACGGGTAGAGCAGTGCGTAGGTGCGGAGGTGCGATGGCGGCGAGAGGCGTTCCTGGCCGAAATGCTGCAGCGTGCGGATCCAGTAGACGTCGGCGGCAAACCCCTTGTAGCCGAGCGCCGCGCGGCGGGCGACCGCGGGTGCGCGAACGTAGAGCAGCGTCGGCGCGTCCACCGCGGGCGGCGGCGACCAGCGGTCTTGATTGGCGTGCAGCACGATCGCACCGGCGAGGCAGCATATCGCGAGCGCGACCGGCAGCACGCCGGCAGCGAAGGTCCGGCCTGCCGCGGAGCGGCTCTCCAGACCGTGCGTCACTTGAAGTCCCGCCGGGCGAAGATCGCCGCGGCGCCGAACAGCAGCGCCGCGATGTAGACGAGGCCATAGAGCGCCGCCGTCGCCACGTAGGTGCCGGTCACCGGCAGCCCGTGCACCACCGCCAGCTTGACGTCGAACTTCGAAAAATCCGGCAACACGTAGTAGGCGGCCCTGGCGATGGCTGACGCCGCCGGTGCGTCGACGATGTCGTTGAAGTGCCGCAGGTCCGCGGTGAACTGCCCGGCAACGTAAACGGCCAGGGTGAAAATCGCCGACAGCATCGGACTTGAATAGCTCGAGAAGAACAGCGCCACGGCGGTGACGACGGCCAGGTCGACGTAAATCAGCGCGATGGCCTTGAGCAGCGCCGGATCCAGCACCGGCGCGTCCCAGGCGCGCTGCACGTTGGCGGGAATGCCGCGCGCGAGGACGAACAGCACGGTATAGAGCGCGACCGTCATCACCACTGTGTTGACGAGCAGCGTGAGCAGCAGTCCCGCGTACTTGCCGACGATCAGCTCGCCGCGGCGGATCGGCTTGGCCAGCAGCGGGTAGACGCTACGTCGATCGACTTCCTTCGAGACGAGGCTAATCCCGACGAAGACGGCGATAAAGACGCCGAACAGCGAGGTGGCGGAGAGCCCGAGGTCCTTGATGATCTTGACGTCCTGCCCCGCCGTCAACTGGCCGATGACAATCGACGCTCCGATCAGCAGCAGCGCGAAGAGGACGAGGTTGTAGAACACTTTGTCGCGCACCGACTCGCGGAACACGGCGACGGCGACGACGGCGACGCCGCTCATCGTGCGCCCTGGCCGATCTCGGCGACGCGGCGCACGAACAGGTCTTCGAGCGTCTCGCGCAGCGGATTCAGCGACACCAGCGTCGCCCCGGCGGCGACGAGCTCGCGCAGGAGCTCCTCGGGGCGGCCGTCCGGCGGCAGCTCGATGACGTAGCGTCCGCCGGCCACGGCGACGACCGTGCGGGCGAGCGGCCGGATGCGCGCCAGCGCCGCTTCCGGCACGTTGGCCATCACCAGTTCCCAGCCCTGCACCGCGAACTCGCGCATGTCGGCAAGGCGTCCGGCGGCGGCCAGCCGTCCCTTGGCGACGATCGCGACCTGGCTGCACAGCGCCTCGGCGTCGGAGAGGATGTGCGAACTGAAGAAGATGGTGCGGCCGGCGTCACGCAGCTCCAGCATCAACGCACGCACGTCGCGGCGGCCGAGCGGGTCGAGCCCCGACATCGGCTCGTCGAGGAACACGACCTCGGGGTCGTTGAGGAGTGCCTGAGCCAGGCCGACGCGCTGCAGCATGCCCTTGGAGAACTTGCGCAGCTGCAGCCGGCGCTCGGCGCCGATGCCGAGGCGATCGAGCGTTCGCGCGATGCGGGCGCGGCGATCGCCGGCCGCCATCCCAAACAGCCGGCCGTAGTAGTCGAGCAGCTCTTCGGCGGTGAGGTGATCGTAGAAGTAGGGGTTCTCGGGAAGGTAGCCGATGCGGCGCCGGACGCCGACGTCGCCGACGGGACGGCCGAGAATCTCGGCCGCGCCGCTTGTTGGAAACACCAGCTGCATGAGGAGCTTCAGCGTGGTCGTCTTGCCGGCGCCGTTGGGCCCGAGGAAACCGAAGACTTCCCCCAATCCGACCTCGATCGACAGACGATCGAGCGCGCGGTACGGGCGCGGCCGCCAGAAGCCGACGAAATAATCCTTGGTCAGCTCCTGCGTGCGGATGGCTGTCATCGGGCGGTCATCCGCTGATCCGCGTCATCCGCGGCGTCACTTGGCGCGCGAGAGCTCCAGCTGGATCAGCGAGTCGAGGTACTGCGGCGCGATGCCGCCGGCCGGCAGGGCCCGGCCATTGATGAAGAAGCTCGGCGTGGAGTGGACGTTGAGCGACGTGCCGACGGCCGCGTCGGTCTTCACTTCCTGGATTGCGGCGTCGTATTTTGCCTGGAAATCGGGCACTTTGGCGACGTCGGCGGCCGCCTTGCGGACGGTGTCCGGGCTCAACTCTTCCTGATGCACGAAGAACCAGTCCTTGAGGGTGTCGCCGGTGCCATTGCGGCGGGCCATGGCGTAGAGCGCCGAGGCGTCGCACGAGGCGACGAAATTGGCGGCCGGCACGCTGGCGTTGCAGTGCGAATTGAGTGGCCAGGTCTTGAAGAGGAACGTGACGTCCTTCGGATTGGCGGTGTACTTGTCGATGATCGGCTTCAGTGCGAAGTAGGCGTCGCGGCAGTGCGGGCACTGGAAATCGGCGAATTCGACAACCAGCACCTTGGCCCCGTTGTTCGCGTAGGGGAAGTTCGATGACTGCGGCTGCAGGTCCCACCACTTGGCCAGCTCCGACTTCTGATCATCGCTGAGGGTCGGGATCGGCTGCGCCTGCGGCCGGTCGCTCTCGCGCGGGAACACGGTCATGCCCCACGACGCGCCGGCGACGAACAGCAGCGCGACGACAAGCGCGAGCGGCGTGGCCACGAGCACGCGCATGTCGCGCAGGAAACGGGACGGGAGCGTTGACATCGGCACGGAACTGGCTCCTCCGGAGATGACGAAGACGCCGATGACCGCGACGTAGGTCGCGACGCACAGCGGGCACACTTCCTTCAAAATGAAGAACGACGCGTAGGCGAGATAGAGCACCACCGCGAGCGCCAGCGTGGAGCCGGCAAAGATGTAGGCGGGCGCGCTGTCCCTAATCGAGCTCTTGCCACGCGCTCCCCAGAGCATCAGCAGCACCCAGGTGAAGAAAAGCAGGCCGCCAACCGCGACCGGCACACCGCCGACCGAGCCGTAGCGGCTCAAGTAGGCCGCCTTGCACGTCACCGTGGCGTTGATGTCGCAGAAACTGGAGTAGTCAGGGTTTTCGATCAGGTTGTAGTGGACGTAGGTCGCCGCCGACGAGGCACCGAGCCCCAGCAGCGAGAACGCTACGAGCAGTTTCCGGGCAAGCGGCGTCATGAGAACCGCCATATTTTAGCCTACTTCACCTCATGCCCGTGTGGCGCCGGCCCCGACTCGGGCAGGTCGTCGTGAAATGGCTTCTGATCGTCCACATAAAGCACTCGGTCGGCATTGACGCCGTAAAAGAGGGTGCCGGTGATGCCCGGGTTGATCGGATCCGCCGTCGCGGCATAGCCGTCGGCCACCGCCGCCCCGTTGCAGGCCGGCATGGCGTCATTGAGCGGCTTGCCGGCCATGCGGATGCGGTAGCCGGACTTCTCGATCGTCTCTGCCGAGGTCAAGTCCGGACTGAGAAAAGCGGCTCCTGTCGTCGGCACGGGCTGCCCGAGCGCCGGCAGCGCCGCGGCGTATTTCGAGTTGCCGCAGGTCATGGCGAACTGCGCCTGCGCGGCGGCGATAGAGCGCATCGACGAGAGCGCCGACGCCTCGTTGCCGCGCGCCTGCAGGTTGCGGTACTCGGTGAAGGCGATCGCCAGCACGATCGCGATGATCGCCAGCACGACCATCAACTCGATCAGGGTGAAGCCTCGATCGGGACGAACGGGGGGGGGCGCGGGGTTCTCCGGGTTCTTCGGGTTCTGCGGGTTCTCCGGGTTCTGCGGGTTCTGCGGGTTCATGGGTTCGGGTGCGGCCCGTTCTCTGTTCTTGCCACCGCGAACCGCAAAGCCGGTGAACCCGATACCGATGATCGCCACACTCGAAAGAATAAGACCGATGAGAAAGTCGCGCGGCCGGTACGTGAAGCGGACGAGGTGGCGGCCGGCCGGCAGCGGGACCCCGCGCTGCAGGGAATTGGTGCGAACGAGGGTTGCGGGCTGGCCGTCGACCTCCACGTGCCAGTCGTCGGAGTAGGAGTCGCGCAACACGAGCAGCGACGGGCGCGTCAGCGTCGCCTCGACCGTCACGTGCGAGGGGAGGTCCTGGACCAGGCGCGCCTCCCCTGCCGGTTCGGTATCGGGCAGGCCGGGGTCGAAGAGGCCATCGAGATCGCGCGCCTCAGCGGCAAACGCCACGCGCGTCGCCTCGGGGTGGCATTCGTAGACACGCATGGTCCAGTCCGGCACCTCGGCAACCGTGCGCCACGACGACTGGCCGTCGTAGGCCTGGCGTGCGCCGGCCAGCACGCACCAGCGGACGCCGGTGCGGCGCAAGAACGCGTCGCGCTCGGCCGGGCCGGCGTTTTCGAAACGGCGGACGGCCGCGTCGTACTCGGCGGGCCAGAGAGACGGCAGGTCGTAGGACAACGCTTCCCGCACGTGCCATCCCGACGGCGCCATCGGCAGGCTGGCGTTGAGCTCCATCCGTCCCTGCATGGCGGTGCCCTCCGCCGGAATCTGCCATGTCGGCGCGGCGTCGGGATCGTCGGGATTCATGTAGCCGCGCACCCGTCCGCCGATGTAGACACGGTCCTCGCCGGCGGCGGCGGTGAACCACGCCGGCGGTGACAACCGCGCCACGTCGAACGTCGGGTTCAAGCCGATGTTGGCGACGACCAGGTCGGCGCAGGTCACTCCCGCGATCAACCACCACAGGCGCGGTCGTCTCCGCGCCGCGAACCCCAGCAACGCTGCCGCGATCGACAAACCGCCCACGCGCAGCGCCAGCGCCGGTGCCACGCGCGCGAGGTAGGCGGCACCAGCGTCAATCTCTTTCAGATGCGTGTCGACGGCCAGGCGGTAGGTCAACGCCTGCAGGGTGGGCGGCATCGCCATCAGGGCCAGCGCCGATGTGACGAACACAGCGCCGGTCAACGCCGCCAGCCACCAGGCGCCGCGGCGCTCGCGCCAGCCGTCTGCCGCGAGGACGGCGGCTGCGAACACCGCAAAGACGATGTATTTCACGGGAAAGCGAAAGTACATCAACGCCGGCACGAGCCGGCGCACGAGCGGGTAGGCCGGCGTGTAACCGCCGAGCGCGGCGACGGTGAACGCGATCGCCAGCCCGACCCAGAAGGCGTTGCGGCGCCGTCGCGCGGCGGCGCAGGCCAGCAGCAGGACGAAAGGACCGACGTAGAACGAATAGAAGAACGGGTCTCGGCCGAAGTTCAGGGCACCCATCCACGGCAGGTCGTCGAGAAACGCGTGGTAGTAGTCGCCGAAGAGGTGCGGCGCGATCGCTTCCCACAGCGACAGTGGGTGCAGCGACCAGAAGTCGGGCGTCGCCAGTGCGGCGCGCTGCGCGCGCACTCCGGCCATCATCGTCGGGACGAGCTGCACCGAGGCGAGGAGCGCACCGAGACCCAACCCCGCGAGCGGCCGGACGCGCCGCTGGTGCAGGTTCCAGAGCGCGGCGATCACGCCGGTCGCGACCCACGTCACCGGCTCGCCGCACAGCGCCTGAAGCCCGAATGCGATCGCAATCCAGGTCGCCGACTCCCCCGCCAGGACCCACGGCATGAGCGCGACTGACCAGGCAAGGTTCGGCAGGTTGAGCATCGAGACGATCGGCCCCGACAGCGCGAAGACCAGCGCGCCGAAGACCGCCGCCCCCTCGTCGAGGAGGTAGCGCCGCAGAAAAATGTATGTGCCGAGCGCCGCGAGCGGCAGCGGCAGCGCCACCCACAAGTTGAAGGACACGACGTCGGAGGGCAGCAGCCGGACCGCCAGCGTGATCGGCATCATCAGCTGGTTGAGCGCGTCGGCGATAGCTGACTGCCCGCCGGCGACGTAGGGATCCCACCACGGCGCCTGCCCGGCGAACAGCGTGTGGCGGAGCCACAGGTGACGCGACCAGAAAAAGAACGAGAGATCGCGCACGTAGAAGATGCGCGTCGTGGTGAAGAGGCCGTGCACGAGCGCCAGCGGCACCGCCATCGAAACGAGCACCGATGCGGCGCGGGGCAGGCGCACAGATCGGACCTACGCGGCCGCGGGGGCGGCGCGCCGGATGCCGGCGCGGCGGCCCCACAGGCACCAGATCGCCAGCGCAAGTGCGGTGAGGGCCGAGATCGCAGCGGCGACGTAAAACCTTGTCGGCCGGTATCGGAAGGTCACGGTGTGGAGACCCGCGGTCAGGTGCACCGCCCGGAATAGTCCGTTGGCCCTCATCAGCGTGGCACGCTGGCCGTCGACATCCACCTGCCAGTCTGGATTGTACGAGTCGAGCAGCGCCAGGTATCCCGCAGCCGGGAGGCCGGCGCGGATGACGACGCGATTGAGATCGTCCTCGAGAAAGGTCGCGGCGGCCGACACCGGCATCCCGGCGACCCCGGACGGCGGCGGCGGCGGCTCGCTGACCAGCACACCCGCTGCCGGATTGAAGCGCGGCTGAAACAACCCCTGCAGCTGCCATTCGACGTCGGGCCCGCGCAGCGCATCGGGGACGATGTAGGCGCGCCGCGCCGCAGGGTTGACGGCGTAGAGCTGCAACTGATCGACGGCAACCAGTCGCGCGAGCGGGTGCGCGCCTGGGTAGGGCGCCGCCGGCAGAACGACGAACCGCGTGCCGACGCGGGAGAGAAAGCGCAGGCGCTCCTCGCGGTTCGCGTACTTGAAATACCCGACCATGCGCGCATAGTCGAGCGGCCACAGCAGCGGCAGGTCGTAGGACATCGTCTCGCGCACCCGCGCGCCCGAGGGGCTGAACAGCATCTGCGCGGTCAGCGCATAGCGCTGCTCCATCGGCGTGTAGCCCTCGAGATAGGAGGCGTACTTGGGGGCGTCGATGTCGAGCACGTTGATATAACCTTCGAGGCGCCCGCCGACGTAGACGCGCTCGTGCATGTCACGCGGAACCTGGCTGAGCCAGGCCGGTTCGGCGAGCAGCGACGCATCGACGGTCGGATTGACGCTCGAGTTCGAGGCCAGCAGATCCACCACCGTAAACGTACAGAGCACCATCAACGCCAGGCGCCGCTCGGGGCGCCGCGAGGCGGCGATGCCGAGCAGGAACGCGCCGGCGATCGTTTTCAAGAGCAGCGACGTCAGCAGCGGGCGGGCGCGAATGAGCAGGAACTCCGCTCCCTGAATCGGCGCGGGGACGTGTGCCCAGAGCGCGAGTCGAAAGAATGCGCGGGCCGGCAGCGCCGGCGCCAGCAGCATCCACGCCAGCGCCACGTAGGTGAACAGCGCGCCCGCGCCCGCGACGATCTGCACCGTCACGACGGCGCGGCGCGGCGCGGTGCCATCGATCAGCCACTGAACCGCCATCGTCGCCAGCACCGCGATGCCGAGTGCCGCCAGCGACAGGTACTTGACCGGGAAGCGGAACGTGCGCAACGGGGGAATCAGCAGCTGCAGCGCCGGATAAACGGGGGTGTACTGACCGAGCGCGGCGACGACGCAGGCGATGATCACGATCGTCCAGAAGCGGCTTCCCGACCGTCCCGACAACATCGCCACGCCGGCCAGCAGGACGACCGGCACTCCGACGTACATGGAGTAATAGAACGGATCGCGGTCGCTATTCAGGGCGACCATCCAGGCGAGCTCTTTCAGGTTCGAATGGAAGTAGTCCCCGAAGAACCTCGGCACGAGCAGTTCCGGAAAGGACAGCGGATGGAAGGGCCAGAAATCGGCCGAGACCATGGTCGATCGCAGTGAGGCGCGGCCGGCGGCGATGAGAGGAATGTATTGAATCGCCGACAGGAGCAAGCCCGCAGCGCCGCCGATGGCGGCGAACGCGACGCCGCGGACGTCGCGCCAGCGGCCGTCGATCGCCAGGCCGTAGGCCGCCGCGATCACCAGCGTCGCGACGAGTGTCACCGGCTCGCCGGCGAGCGCCTGGCACGACACGATGAAGGCGAGGAGCGAGGCTGCCGCGGGCGTCTTGCGCTCGAAAACGCGATCGACGCCGACGAACACGTAGGGCACAGCGGCCATCGACCACGAGAAGTTTGGAAAATTCGTGGACGACGCCATCATGCCGCCGGTGGCAAACGCGAGCGCTCCCACTGCCGATGCCGGCGCAGAGGCGCGCCGGCGCAAGAACAAGTAGATACCGACGGCACTCAGGGGAACCGGTAGGGCCACCCAGAAGTTGTAGGCCTGCGTTTCCGGCAGCAGCAGGCGCACGAGGAGGGACGGCAGGTGGAACAGCTGGTAGAGGGCGTCATTCACCGCCGGCTGGCCGTTGGCGGCGTAGGGATCCCAGAACGGGAAGGAACCCGAGAAGATGCTGTGGCGAAGGAAGAGGAACCTGGAATGGAAGGTCAGCGCCAGATCGCGGACCGCGAAGATCCGGGTCCGCGTAAAGGCGCCGGCCACCGGCACGCATGCCAACGCGAAGACGAGCAGCGGCCAGACGCCGCGACGCAGCCTACTCATGCCACCCGACCGAAAACGGACAACGGGTGAATGGCGGACGATCCGTCCGCCATTCACCCGTCTCTCGTGACCCCGTGGAGATCCAGCCTACTGGATGGCGTTGGCCGGCGACGCGGGCGTCGCGCTGTCGCTCATGGCGCTGAGCGTCGCCGTGTTCTGCCAGATCGTGCCGGTGGTGTTCGTGCCGAAGTAGCGCGTGCCGGTCGACGCCGAGATCGGGTCCGCCCACGCGTGGTAGCCCGAGGTCAGCGTGGAGGCCGCAGCACCGTTACAGGCAGCGACCGTCGCGGTCGCGGCCGTGCCGGCCATGCCGACGCTATAGCCGCTCTTGGTCGCCGTCGCGGCAGCGCCAAGGTCCGGGCTGATGAAGGCCGACCCGCCCGAGGGGCCGCTGCCGAGGACGTCCAGGGTCGGCGCATACAGACCGTTCGCGCAGCTGGCCGCGAATGTCGACTGCGCGCTGCTGACAGCTCGCAGCGAGCCGATGGCTGACGCCTCGTTGCCGGAGATGCGGGCGCGCATCAGGCCGGGAACCGCAATCGCGGCGATGATGCCGATGATCGCGACGACGATCAGCAGCTCGATGAGGGTGAAACCCTTCTGACTACGGACTCTCATTTCGATTCTCCTCAAATAAGTGCACGCATCGTGCGTGTCTATCGGCGTGAGTTCGGCTTCCCTTGAGCAACGGGGGTGCCAGTTCGACTTCAGCCGGTCGGTGCGTATAAACATGTTTCCGGTCAACGAGTTACGAGAACGCCCGTTTGTGAGGCACCTGACACTTTTTCGGCGGAGTGACACGAGTTGTCAGTTGGGACTGCCAGAAATCGGCGAGCGCGCGGGGAATGGCCAATCCTTGGCCCTGCCAGTCTGAAGACGGACCGAGGCGCTTGGGCGAGAGCCATCTATTTGAGGTTGTACTTCTTCATGTAGTAACGGAACGAACGGAAGGTCATGCCGAGCAGTTCGGCGGCCTTCACCTTCACGCCGCCCGACCGGCGCAACGCTTCGGCGATGTATTCGCGCTCGAGGTGCTGGACGTGCTGCTCGAGATCGAACCCGTGGTCGAGCATCGGGCGCGCCAGCGGCGTGGCGTCGGCGGCGGCGACGGAGGCCGCGGTCGACGGCGACATGACGCCTTGGGCGGTGCCGCGCACCGTCTCGGGCAGGCTCTCGGGCAGGATGGCCGGCGTCCGTTCGAGGGCGACCGCGCGCTCCATCGCGTTTTCGAGCTCGCGCACGTTGCCGGGCCAGCTGTGCGCCGACAGCTGCACCATGGCGGCGCCCGAGATGCCGGTAATCGGCTTGTTCATCTGCGCGGCGAACTTGCCGACGAAGTGCTCCGCCAGCATCGCCACGTCGTCAAGCCGCTCGCGCAGCGGGGGCAGCCGGACCGGAATGACGTTGATGCGGTAGTAGAGATCCTCGCGGAACTGTCCTTCGGCGACCATCTTCGCCAGGTCGCGGTTAGTGGCGGCGAGGATGCGGATGTCGGCGTCGACTTCCTCGGTGCCGCCGACGCGGCGGAACTTGCGCTCCTGCATCACCCGCAGCACCTTGACCTGCAGCATCGGGCTCATCTCGCCGATCTCGTCGAGAAAAATGGTGCCCTTGTCGGCGACTTCAATCAGCCCCTTCTTGTTGCCGTCGGCGCCTGTGAACGCGCCGCGCATGTGGCCGAACAGCTCCGAGTCGAGCAGCGTCTCGGTGAGCGCACCGCAGTTGACGGCGACGAAGGGGCGCTCGCTGCGGGGCGAGCGGACGTGGATCGCGCGCGCGACGAGCTCCTTGCCAGTGCCCGACTCGCCGGTGATCAGCACGGTGCTGCCGGTGCCGGCGATCGTCTCGACCATCTCGAAGACCTGCCGCATCGGCGCGCTGTTACCGATGATGTTCGAGAACTGGTGGGCCGAGTGCATGGCGCGCTTGAGCAGGCTGTTTTCCTGCTGCAGGCGCCGGCGATCGAGCTCCTTGCGGATACGGAAGCGCAGAACCTCGGTGTTGAACGGCTTCTCGACGTAGTCGTTGACGCCGAGCTGGGCGACGCCGCGAAGCAGGTCCGGGGAGCCGTAGGCGGTGATCATAATCGCGATGATCGCCGGGTTGACGCTGCGCGCATGGCGCAAGACCTCGAGGCCGTCGACGTCGGGCATCCGCGCGTCGGACACGATCAGGTCGAAGGCGCGGCTGTTGAGCAGATCGATCGCGGTGCGGCCGTTCTCGGCGACGGCGACGTCGTGGCCTTCGCGCTTGAGCAGGATGGCGAGCATCTCGCGCATCGATCGCTCGTCGTCGACGACGAGGATGCGTGCCGACCCGGTCGAGCGCGGCTCGACGTCGCGTACGGTTTCCACGGTGCCCGCCATCACGCCACCCCCGGCTGGCCACCCGCCAGCAGCTTGTCGTCGACCGTCTCGGCCGCCGCCAACGGCAGCGCGACTTCGACGGTCGTCCCCTTACCCTTCTGCGAGGCGACGCGGACTTCCCCGCCGTAGTCGGTGGCGATGCGATGGACGATCGACAGACCGAGGCCGGTGCCGCGGGCAAAACCACCGCGGAACGGCTGGAAGATGCCGTCGAGCTCCTCGGGCGCAATGCCGACGCCCTCGTCGTGCACCGCAATCACCACTTCGCCCCCATCGACAGCCGCACTGGCGCCCGGGTGACGCAGCGCCAGCCGCAGCGTGCCGCCGTCGGGCATCGCGCGCAGGCCGTTGGTCGCCAGGTTCCAGACGATCTGCCGGATCTGCGCCTCGTCGGCGCGAAAGATCACCGGCTCGGCGGGCACGTCGACGACCACCTTGTGCCGTGCCGTCACTTCGGCATTGTTCTCGAGGAGGCGCGCCGCGTCGGTGACGCTGCGCCTCAGGTCGAGGTCCGACATGGCGTTGCGCTGCGGGCGGGCGAAGGCGAGAAAGTTGCGGATGGTGTCGTTGAGCCGATCCGACTCGCGCAGCACGATGTCCATCAACTGCGACTGCTCGGCCGTCAGCGCCAGCTCGTCGCGCAGGATCTGGATCGAGCCGGCCATCGAGGCCAGCGGGTTGCGGATCTCGTGCGCAATGCCGGCCGCCATTTCGCCGACCGCGGCAAGGCGCTGTTGCACGCGTGCTTCGCGGTCGCGCTTCTTCAACTCGGTGACGTCCTGGAAGGTGAAGAGGAAGCCGCTGTTGCCGCGCGGCGTGATCAGCGGCGCGGCGGTGATGCCGACCTCGATGTGACGCCCGTCGGCGCGCTGGAAGCCGTACTCCTGCCGCCGTACGTCCAGCGGTCCCGGCAGCTGCAAGGTCTCGACTGCGTCGGTGCCGACCGCTTGCGCCGCAGCCAGTCCCGTAATCGTGGCCGCGGCGCGGTTGAACGTCAACAGCCGCCCCTGCATGTCGCTCGTGGCCAGGCCGCTGGTCAAGCTGTCGATGACGTGCTGGTTGAAGGCCTGCAAGTCGGCCAGCTGCGTCGACGCTTCCTCGAGGCGGGCACCGGTGCGGCGCAGCCCCTCGGCGAGGTAGCCGCTGAGCGCGGCGACGGCCAGAAAGCCGAACACGTTGAGGCCGACGGTGAAGATCGCGACCCGCGGCGCCGGCAGCACCGGCCCGCCGGCCGCGTACTGGGCAACGACGATGCCGCCGAGCATCACCGAGCTGAGCACGCTGACCATCAGGCCACCGCGCCACGACTGCACCGTGCTGGCGGCGATGATCGGCAGCGTGTAGAGCGACGAGAAGTAGCTGGCAACGCCGCCGGTGAGATAGACCATCGCCGAGACGATCAGCGCGTCGCAGGCCACTTGCACGTCGACCAGCCACGGGTGGCGATCGACGAAGCTCAGGGTCAGCGTCCAGACGGCGGTCAGCGCATAGGTCAGCCCGATCAGCGCGAAGAACGGATCGACCGGGAGCGCGTCGGGCGTCCGATAGACGATCAGGGCCGCCGAGCCGAGCAGCAGCGTGATCACCACCGCCCGGCCGCCAATCAGCCACAGGAGCTTCCGCCGCAGGACTATTTCCGGCATCTCTTCCGCTGGTCGGTCTCCCGTCTTCTACGTGAGCTTGCTGATCAGATCGAAGATCGGCATATACATCGAAATGACGATGCCGCCGACGATGCCGCCGAGGACTGCGATCATGAGCGGCTCCATCAGCGTCAGCAGGCCGGCCACCGCCGTATCGACCTCTTCCTCGTAGAAGTCGGCGATCTTGGACAGCATGGCGTCGAGCGCGCCGGTCGTCTCACCGACGTTGATCATCTGCACCACCATCGACGGGAAGACGTTGGTCTCGCGCAGCGGCGCCGACACCGTTTCTCCGCGCTCGATGCTGGTGCGGGTCTTGAGGATCGCTTCTTCGATGACCGCGTTGCCGGCGGTGCGCGCGGTGATGTCGAGGCCGTCGAGAATCGGCACGCCCGAGGAGAGTAGCGTCGACAGGGTCCGGCAGAAGCGCGCCACGGCGATCTTGCGCAGGATCATGCCGAGGATCGGCGCCTTGAGCAGCAGCGCGTCGATCTGGTGGCGGCCGGCGGGCGTCGCATAATAGCGCTTGACTCCGTAGGCGATCGCGCCGCCGGCGATGAGCATGAGCGGCCCGTAGGAGACCAGGTTGTCGCTGGCGGCGATGACGATGCGGGTCGGCAGCGGCAGCTGCGCGCCGAGGCCGGCGAAGAGCTGCGCGAAGGTCGGGATGACCTTCCACAGGATCGCCGCGACGACAATCGCGGCGATGCAGATAACCGCGATCGGGTAGATCATCGCGGACTTGACCTGCCCCTTCAGCTTGACGTTCTTCTCGATATAGACGGCGAGGCGCTTGAGAATCGTGTCGAGGATACCGCCCGCTTCGCCGGCGGCGATCATGTTCGAGTAGAGCGGGTCGAAGGTTTTGGGATGCTTCTTCATCGCGTCGGCGAGCGCGGCGCCCGATTCGACGTCGGAGCGCACCGTCAGGATGACCTCGGCGAAACCCTTGTGCGGCTCCTGCTTGCCGAGGATGTCAAGGCACTGCACGAGCGGCAGGCCGGCGTCGATCATGACCGAGAACTGCCGCGTGAAGATGGCTAGGTTCTTGGACGGCGCCGAGGTCTGCTTCGGCTTGCCCTTGGCCTTGGCTTTGGCCTCGGCCTCCGCCTTGGCCGGGTCGATGCGGGTCACCGTGATCTGCTCGCGCCGCAGCGCGGAGATCGCGGCGTCAATGGTGTCAGCGACACGCTCGCCGGTCACCGCCTGTCCTGTGCGCGTCCGTCCGTTGTAGGCAAAAGTGGGCATCGTATGGTCCTGTGCTACCGGGTGAGCGGCGGCCGGTTGGGTAGTCCGCTGCCGGGTCGGTTCAGGCCGGCGCCGGCGACGACGCCGGCGCCGCGTGCGATCATCTGTTCGAGCTCTTCCTTCAACGACGACGCGCTCATCGCCGTCTCGAGGGTGATCAGCCGCTTGCTGTAGAGCGTCGCCAGCGACTGGTTCATCGTCTGCATGCCGAGTTTTTCCTGGCCGGTCTGCATCGTCGAGTAGATCTGGTGGACCTTGTCGTCGCGGATCAGGTTGCGGATGGCCGGGTTGGGCACCATGATTTCGAGGGCGACGACGCGACCCTTGCCGTCGGAGCGTGGCAGCAGCGACTGACAGACGATGCCTTCGAGCACGAGCGAGAGCTGGGTGCGGATCTGCCCCTGCTGGTGCGCGGGAAAGACATCGATGATGCGGTTAATCGTCTGCGCCGCCGAGTTGGTGTGCAGCGTGGCGAAGGTCAAATGGCCTGTTTCGGCGATGCGCAGCGCCGATTCGATCGTCTCGAGGTCGCGCAACTCGCCGATCAGGACGATGTCGGGATCTTCACGCAGTGCGGCGCGCAGCGCGACGGCGAAGCCCTGCGTGTCCTGGTGCACCTCGCGCTGGTTGACGATGCAACCCTTGTGCGTGTGCACGAACTCGATCGGATCTTCGATGGTGAGGATGTGCTCGTTGCGCTCGGTGTTGATCTTGTCGATCATCGCGGCGAGCGTCGTCGACTTGCCCGAGCCGGTGGGCCCGGTGACCAGGACCAGCCCGCGCGGCCGCTCGGCGAGCGTCGCCAGCACCGCCGGCAGGCCGAGCTCGTTGAACCCCTTAATCTGCTCCGGGATGACCCGGTAGACGGCGGCGACCGCGCCGCGCTGGTTGAAGACGTTGCAGCGGAAGCGGGCGATGCCGCGGATGCCGAACGAGAAGTCGAGCTCGAGCGCCTCCTCGAAGCGCTTCTTCTGCTGGTCGGTGAGCACGCTGTAGGCGAGCGACTTGGTGTCGGCCGGCCCGAGCGTCGGCAGGTCAAGGCGCTTCATGTGGCCGTGCACGCGGATCTGCGGCGGCGTGTCGGTCGTGATGTGCAGGTCGGACCCGTTGTTCTCGACCAAAACCTGTAGCAGTTCCGGCAGTGTCGCCATTTATTTGACCGTCTCCCGCGCGACTTCCTCGATGGTCGTCACGCCGTCCATGACCTTCATCAGCCCGCTGCGCCGCAGCGTGATCATCCCGTCATCGACCGCCTTGCGGCGCAGCTCCAGCGCCGAGGCGCCGACCAGGATCAGTTCGCGCAGCTCCTCGGTGACCTCCATCACCTCGTAGAGGCCGACGCGCCCCTTGTAGCCCGTGTTGTTGCAGCGGTGACAGCCGTTGCCCTTTTTCGGCATGACGCGCTCGGCTTCTTCCTGCGTGAAGCCGGCGTCGACCAGCGCCTTGGGATCGTGCGGATGATCTTTTTTGCACTCGGTGCACAGGCGCCGGACGAGGCGCTGTGCACAAATCAGGTTGACCGAGCTGGCGACGAGGAAGGGCTCGATGCCCATGTTCATCAGGCGGCTGATCGTGCTGGGCGCGTCGTTGGTGTGCAGCGTCGACAGGACCAGGTGGCCCGTGAGCGACGCCTTGACCGCGATTTCCGCCGTCTCGAAGTCACGGATTTCGCCGACCAGGATGATGTTGGGGTCCTGGCGCAGGAACGAGCGCAGCGCGGCGGCAAAGTTGAGCCCGATGTTCTCGCGCACCTGCACCTGGTTGACGCCGACCAGGTTGAACTCGACCGGATCCTCCGCCGTCATGATGTTGGTTTCCGGCGTGTTGATCTTGGCGATCGACGAGTAGAGCGTGTTGGTCTTGCCGCTGCCGGTCGGGCCGGTGACCAGGACCATGCCCCACGGCTTGCTGATCGCCGTCTCGAGCTTGCGCAGTGAATCGGACTCGAAGCCCAGCTTGGTCATGTCGAGCATGAGCTTGTCCTTGTCGAGCAAGCGCATGACGATTTTCTCGCCGAACAGCGTCGGCAGGATGGAGACGCGGAAGTCGATTTCCTTGGAGCCCCCTTCGCCGTCGCCGAAGCGGATCTTGATGCGGCCGTCCTGCGGCAGGCGCTTCTCCGCGATGTCCAGCTTGGCCATGATCTTGAGGCGCGAGGTGATCGCGTCGCGGAACTTCATCGGCGGCGCCATGACGTTGTAGAGGATGCCGTCGATGCGGAAGCGGACGCGGAATTCCTTCTCGTAGGGCTCGATGTGGATGTCGCTCGCCCCCTTCTGGATCGCCGACATCAGCATCAAGTTGACCAGGCGGATGACTGGCGCTTCGCCGCCCTGTTTCTCGAGCGTGGAGACATCGATCTGCTCGATCTCCTCCAGCATCTCGACGTCGTCATCGGCAATGTCACCCGCTGTTTCCTCGAGCGCGCGCGTGACCATCTCGAGGGTCGCCGCGTTATTGAGGTTGGCGGCCTGCTGCTGGAGAGGCTCCTTCTTCTTCTTCGGCTCGGCGGCGACCGTCATCCGCGGGGCCGGCGCGGCGCCGAGCGGATAGTAGCGCGTGATGGCGTCGCTGACGGCGGTCTCAGAAGCGACGACGGGCTCGACGTTGTATCCGGTCATGAACTTGATGTCGTCCATGGCGAAGACGTTGGTCGGATCCGTCATCGCGATCGTCAGGGTCGCGCCAGCGCGGCTGAGCGGCACGATCTGATACTTGTGGGCGGTCTCGGCGGGAATCAGCTTGACGATCGCGGCGTCGATCTCGAACTGCGGGAGATTGATCGACGGCACGCCGTACTGCTTCGAGAGCAGGGACGTAATCTCTTCGTCCTTGACGAAGCCCAGCTTGACGAGGTTGTAGCCGAGCTTTCCGCCGGCGGTCTTCTGGTAATTCAGCGCCTCCTGCAGCTGTGCAGGACTAATGCGCTTCTCTTTCAGCAACAGCTCGCCAATGCGGACGGGCATCTTCTAAGTCCGGAGACTGTGCTGGGGGGAACCGTCATAGTAGCGCAGTGACATTTTTTGTCAAGCTAATAAATGAAACTCAAACCGACACCCCATCCCCGATCACCACGCGAAGAGCCGAAACTGGCCTGGCCATCCACCCGAATCGCCCCATACACCGCCACACTCGCGCCGACCGTTCCAATGGGGGCCGCCGCCGTTCCCGCCGTGTTCCAATGCATCCCACCGCGGACCCAGGTCCGCTCGAGCGGATGCACTTCGACTCCGAGCGCCGCCTCGCGTACGGGCTCACCGTCCGACGTGGTGGTCGCGAGGTCGACATCGGCCGCCAGCGTCATCGCCGCATGAAGGTGTAGTGACACGCCTGCCCGGACCTGTCGCTCCAGCTTCACGCCGCCCAGCGACGGCTCCGTCAGGTTGTGTACCGCGAGGCCAATTTTGCCCAGGCCCCCCGCCAGCATCACCCCGGCGTCGGCCCCGAACGCGCTGGCCCCGTTACCGTGCACGAGCCCAAAGCTTCCCCCGACGGTGAGGCCGGTGTCGCCGATTGACTGGTCAACGGTTGCCTCGACGTGATGCACGGTCACGTCCACTAGGGCGCCGTTTCGGTCGTTGGGAGGTGCGCCAGTAGAGGTGGCCGTTCGGAAATAGCTGATTCCCAAGGGCGGTAGTACCAAGCCGGCAAACTGCCCCGACTGACGGTCGAGCACGTTTGCGTCGATGGAGGCGCCGACAAACGGCCCAGTGGCGAGCCCGGCCGGGTTCCAATATGTCGCGGTTGCATCGTCGGCGACGGCGGTGAACGCCCCGCCCATGCCGGCGGCGCGGACCCCCACCGGTGCGGCCTGGGCTGATGCCTGGCGAGCCGTAAGGGTCAGAAGCCCTATCCCCAGTACTGTCATCGCAAGTCGATGCGTCATATGTTCGCGCTGATTCCGCAGCCTGCGGTAAGTCTCACATCACGTGAGGGTTCCGGTCTGTCGCCGGGAAACTTTTCGTCCCAGATCGTCGTATATGGCGTGGTACAATCGGGTGTTTCCCAACCAAATCCTATGACTACCACAGCCCCGGTGGGAGGCTTAACGCCTGCCCCGAAGAATCTGATTGCGCGATTCATCGGCGTCATCGTGTCGCCGAAAGAGACGTTCCAGGCGGTCGCAGCCTCGCCCAAGGTGCTCGGCATGCTATTGACGGTCTCGATACTGACCGGTGCGTTTGCCGCGCTGCCGATGACGACCGACGCCGGCAAGCAGGCGGCACTCGATCAGCAGGTGCAGTCGATGAAGTCGCTGGGCTTCCAGGTGACCGACCAGATGTATGACCAGATGCAGAAGGGCGCCGGCCGCCTGCCGTATACGACCGGCATCGGCGCCTTCATCTTCATCCCGATCGTCTCGCTGATCTTCGCCGGGATCTTGTTCGCGATCTTCAACGCCGGGCTGGGTGGCGAGGCGTCGTTCAAGCAGGTCTTCTCGGTCTACATCCATTCCGGCGTCATCGGCGTCGTCTCGGCGGCGGTGTCCGGGGTGGTGAACTACTTCAGCGGCCATGCCGGCAGCGTCGCCAATCTGGGGGCGCTCCTGCCGATGCTGCCTGAGAAGTCGTTCGGTGCGAACCTGCTCGGCACCGTCGACATCTTCATCATCTGGTCCGTGGTCGTGCTGGCCATCGGACTAGGAGTGCTCTACAAGCGGCGTACGCAGCCGATCGCGATCTCGCTGCTGTCCGTCTACGCGGTGATCGCGCTCGTGATCGCGCTGTTCAAGAGTCGTGGAGGCGCATGAGTACTGGTAAGAAGGTCTTGATCGGCGTCGGGATCGTGGTAGTCCTTGGCGCGATCGTGTTCGCGAATCTCAAGTTCAAGCAGCAAACCGGCACGGCGGTCAACGTCGAAGCCGTTCAGAAACGGGATCTCCAGGCGATCGTCTCGGCGTCGGGCAAGATCCAGCCGCACAACTCGGTCAACATCAGCGCCGACACCATGGGCCGCGTGACCAACCTCGCCGTCGACCAGGGCGACCGGGTCAAACGCGGCCAGTTCCTGATGCAGATCGACCCGAAGCTGCTCGCGGCCGCCGCCCAGCAGCAGGAGGCGAGCCTGGCGGCCGCCCGCTCGACGATGGAGCAGTTGCAGGTCGCGGCCGAGAGCGCCAACGCCGGGCTGAAACAGGCGCAGGACGCCTACACCCGCCAGCAGCAGTTGTGGAAGGGCGGCCTGACGACGAAGGAACAGCTGGACGTCGCCGAACAGACGCTGAAGATGCGGCAGTCGGACGCCAATTCGGCGGCCAAACAGATCGGCACGCAGGAACTGCGGATGAAGCAGGAGTCGGCGGCGCTTGAGAGCGCGAAGTACACCTTGAGCAAGGTCCGCATCGAATCGCCGATCGACGGCATCGTCACCTCGCGCAACATTCAGGAGGGGGAGACCGTCGTGGTCGGCACGATGAACAACGCCGGCACGGTGCTGCTGACCATCGGCGACATGTCCGACATCGAGGCGCAGGTTGAGGTCGACGAGACCGACATCCCTACCGTCTCGATCGGGCAGAAAGCGAAGATCACGATCGACGCCATGGCGGGCAAGTCGTTCGCCGGTCACGTGGTGGAGATCGGCAACAGCCCGATTACGACGGCCGGGTCGACCTCCGCCTCGCAGGCGACGAACTTCCTGGTGAAGGTGAAGATCGACGACCAGATTCCCGACGTCCGCCCGGGCTTCACCTGCACCGCCGAGATCACGACGGCGACGCGGACGCAGACCCTGGGCATTCCGATCCAGGCGACCACCGTGCGGGAGATGGTCGTCGACAAGAGCAGCGGCGGCATCGTGCGCGACGATCCCAAGGCGGCCAAGGGACGCCCCGGCAGCAGCACCGTGCAGGCGCAGGAGCTGAAACCGAGCCAGGAGCGCAAGGAGCTCGAAGGCGTGTTCCTGGTCAAGGACAACAAGGCCGTCTTCACGCCGATCAAGACCGGCATCGCCGGCGAGAAATATTTCGAGGCGTTGTCGGGCGTCAGCGCCGGCGACCAGGTCATCATCGGACCGTTCTCGTCGGTGCGCGAGCTCAAGGACGGCGGACCGGTGAAGATCGAGGCCGCGACGCGCGGCAGTAGCGCAGACAAGAAGTAGCCCGAACCAGGTATGTTCCAATTCGCGGAATCGACGGGGATCGCGCTGCGCGCGATCTGGGAGTACAAGCTCCGATCGTTCCTGACCGTGCTCGGGAACATCGTCGCGGTGACCTCGATCATCGCCGTGGTGTCGCTGGTGCAGGGGATGAACCAGTACGTCACCGACACGATTGAAACGAGTGTCGGGGTCGATACGTTCACGATCCAGCGCATGCCGCCGATCCGGACGCAGCAGGACGAAGACCGCGTCCGCAACAACCCGCGCATCAAGATCACGGAAGCGGCGGCGATCAAGAAGTTCAGCGACAACATCGGCGCGATCGCGGCGCAGGGAAACTCGGGAGCGTCGATCAGCTTCCGCGGCCAGTCGGTCGACGGCGCGCAGGTGCAGGGCGTCTCGGCCGACTACATCAACTTCGCGACGTTCGACGTCGAGGAGGGGCGCCTGATTAGCCCGGTCGAGATCAACACCATGCGGCCGGTCGCGATCATCGGCTGGGACATCGCCGACAAGCTGTTCGGTCCGATCGATCCGCTCGACAAGGTGGTCAAGGTCGGCAACTACCACTTCCGTGTCGTCGGCGTGCACAAGAAGAAGGGATCGGCGTTCGGCAACTCGCAGGACAACTTCGCGATCATCCCGCTCGGCATCTTCCAGGAAATGTTCGGGTCGCGCAATTTTGGCCTGCAGTTGATCATCAAACCGCGCACGCCCGAACTCCTGAACGCGGCGATCGACGACGCCACGGTCGCGCTGCGCGTCGACCGCCGGTTGCGTCCGAAAGATCCCGACAACTTCGGTCTGTTCACCGCAGACACCTTCCTGAGCATCTACAGAACGCTGACGCAGGGCGTCTTCGCCATCCTCATCGGCGTCGTCGCGCTGTCGCTGGTCGTCGGCGGCATCGTCATCATGAACATCATGCTGATGGTGGTCAGCGAGCGGACGCGTGAGATCGGCCTGCGCAAGGCGCTCGGCGCCCGCCGCCGGGACATCGTCTGGCAAATCCTGACCGAATCGATCACGCTGTCGACGTTTGGCGGCATCATCGGCACGGCGCTCGGTGCGGTGTTCGCCATCTTGATCAGCAAGGTGTCGCCGCTGCCGGCCTCGGTGCAGGTCTGGTCGGTCGCCATCGGCATCGGCATCACCGCCGTGGTCGGCCTCTTCTTCGGCATGTATCCGGCAGTTCAGGCGGCGAAGCTGGACCCGATCGAAGCGCTGCGGAGGGAATGATGGCGGGCATGCGGGCGGGGCTGCTCTCGGAAATTTTCGTGATGTCGTGGGATACGCTGCGCGGCAACAAGATGCGCAGCGCGCTGACGGTGCTCGGCGTGGTTATCGGCATCACCTCGATCGTCGGCATGACCTCGCTGATCCGCGGCTTCGACCAGTCCTTCCGCGATTCGATCAACCAGCTCGGCCCAGACACGATCATCGTGCAGAAGATGGGCGCGCTATCGTTCTCGTCGGGTAAGAGTTTCATCGAGCTGGCACGCCGCCCGAACCTGACCAGGGAGGACGCCATTGCGATCGCGCGCGACTGCCCGTCGGTCGCGCTCGTGGACACCTGGCTGGGCGCACAGGGCGGATCGCAATCGCGCATCTACTACGGCCACGAGCGCACACGCCAGGTCGCGATCATGGGTGTGACCGAGAACTGGTCGGCCGTCAACTTCGCCAAGGTCGAAGCGGGACGCATGTTCTCGCAGGCAGAGATCGATCACCGCCGTCCGGTCATCCTGCTTGGCAACAGCCCATGGCAGGCGCTCTTCCCCAATACCGATCCGATCGGCAAGACCGTCCGCGTCGGCTCGGAGGCGTTCACCGTGGTCGGCGTCCTCGGTCCGCGTCCGAGTCCGGGCAATCTCGGCGGCGCCGACGATCTGGCGATCATCCCGTACACCACGCACGAAAAGGTCTACGGAAAGGTGCTGACCGGCTCGACCAGGTTCACCGGCGGCCAGTTCAACCCCAGCATGCTGCGCACGGCCATGATCGCGGTCGTGCCGCGCGAAGGCCAGCGCGAGCAGGCGATGCAGGAAGTGGAAGCGATGATCCGCATCCGCCACAACCTGAAGCTCGATCAGCCCGACGACTTCGACCTCGCGACCCAGGACGCGGTACTGAAGGTGTGGGACCAGATCAGCCAGGCGACGTTCCTGGCACTGGTCGTGATCTCGTCGATCGCGCTGATGGTCGGCGGCATCGGCGTCATGGCGATCATGATGATCTCGGTGACCGAGCGGACGCGCGAGATCGGCGTGCGCAAGGCGCTCGGCGCGCGCCGCCGCGAGATCCTCTGGCAGTTCCTGATCGAGGCCGCCGTGCTGACCTCCTTCGGCGGCCTGCTCGGCATTCTCTTCGGCAGCGCCATCGGCCTCGGCGTGCACGCGCTCTCCGGCTTCCCGGTATCGCTGCCGTGGTGGTCGTTCGCGATCGGCATCGGTTTCTCGGCCAGCGTCGGGATCTTCTTCGGGCTGTTCCCTGCCTTCAAGGCGTCGAGACTGGATCCGATCGAAGCGCTCAGATACGAGTAGTTGCTGGGTTCGGGCTGCCGGCTGCCAGCTGCGGGCTTCCAGCTGCCAGCGCCTGGCTACACATCCGGTCGCTAGCTGTCTCTTGGATTGACCGACTGAATCAAGCGCGTCAACGCCTTTCGGACGTCGGATAGTTCGTTCCCGAGTTGAGTAAAGACGGCCACCGGAATCAGCTTGACGTCCGTCCGAGAATCACGTCTCCCTCGAACTCGTTACACGAGCCCATCGAATACCAGAGAAATCGACAGACATCGGGATCTGCGTCCCGCTCCTTCCGCGATGTTCGACGGAATGGAAATCACGCTGGAAGCTGGAAACCAGGAGCCTGAAAGCTGCCCGCTTCACTGATGTATGCCTTTGGACTAGTCCGCGCGCCACCGGAAGCTGGAAGCGGGCAGCCAGAAGCTGCTAATCTGCGCACGCATGCTCAGACAGTTTACGATTGCCATTCTGACGGCAGCAGCGACGCTGTCGGCAGCCGCTCAATCTCCCCCCACCTATAAAGACGCCTCGCTCCCAGTCGAACGCCGCGTCGAAGATCTCTTGAGCCGGATGACGCTCGAGGAAAAGGTCGCGCAGACCCTGGCCGTGTGGCAGCAGAAGCGGCAGCTCGCCGACGCCAGCGGCAACTTCGATGCGGCCAAGGCGCAACCGATCTTGCAGAACGGCATCGGCCAGATCACGCGGGTGAGTGACGGCGTCGAGCGCGGCGGCAAACGGCGCGGTCCGCGCGAGGCAGCGGAGTTCGTGAATGCCATCCAGCACTGGGTCATGGAGCACACGCGGCTGCAGGTGCCGGTGATGTTCCACGAGGAGGCGTTGCACGGCCTCGCGGCGATGAAAGGGACGAACTTCCCGGTGCCGATCGCGCTGGCGAGCAGCTGGGATCCAGCGCTGGTCGAGCGCGTGATGACGGTCGCGGCGCGCGAGGCGCGGGCGCGAGGAGCCCAGCAGGTCCTCTCTCCGGTCATCGACCTCGCACGCGATCCGCGCTGGGGGCGGACGGAGGAAACCTACGGGGAGGATCCGCACCTCGTGTCAGAAATGGGACTCGCGGCGATTCGCGGTTACCAGGGGCCGGGACCGTCGCTGACCGCTGGTCACGTCTTCGCCACCGCCAAGCATTTCGCCGCGCACGGGCCCAACGAAGGCGGCATCAACACCGCGCCGACGCAAGTGCCCGAGCGCGAGTTGCGCGAAGAACTGCTGTGGCCCTTCGAGCGCGCGATCAAGGAGGGGCACGTGATGTCGGTGATGCCCTCGTACAACGAAATCGACGGCATCCCCTCCACCGCGAGCCAGTTCCTCCTGCAGCGCGTACTGCGACAGGAATGGGGCTTCCAGGGCTTCGTTGTCTCCGACTACAACGCGATCGAACAGCTCTTCAACCGGCACAACGTCGCCGGATCGCTGGCCGAGGCGGCGAAGCTGGCCCTGTCGGCCGGCGTCGATCTGGAGCTGCCGGACCGGCAGGGTTACGCCACGCTCGTCGACGAAGTGAAAGCGGGCCGCATCGACGAACGCCTGGTCACCGAGGCGGCGCGCCACGTGCTGACGCTGAAATTCCTGGCGGGCCTGTTCGAACACCCGTACGCCGATCCCGACGAAGCCGAACGGGTCACCAACACGCCCGACGCACAGGCGCTGGCGCTCGAAGCGGCGCGCGCTTCGATGGTGCTGCTCAAGAACGACAACCACACACTGCCGCTCGACCGCACGAAGGTGAAGAAAATTGCCGTCGTCGGGCCCAACGCCGCCGACGTGCATCTTGGTGGCTACAGCGAGCAGCCCGGCCGCGGCGTCAGCGTGCTGCAGGGGATCAAGGACAAAGCCGGCGCCGGCGTCGAGATCGCCTCGGCCGAAGGGACGCGCATCACCGAGGAACCGGCGAGCTGGGATCGCAACGATATCGTCGCCGGCGACCCGACGAAGAACACGCAGCGCATCGCCGACGCGGTGAAGATCGCCCGCACCGCCGACGTCATCGTCGCGGTCATCGGCACCAACGAGTCGACGTCGCGCGAGGCCTACGCCGACAACCACCTCGGCGACATGGCCACGCTCGATCTCACCGGCAACCAGCAGGAGCTCGTCGATCAGCTCGTCGCCACCGGCAAGCCGGTCATCGCGGTGCTGATGAACGGGCGGCCACTGTCGATCACCAAGGTGGCCGAGAAGGTGCCGGCGATCCTCGAAGTCTGGTATCAAGGCCAGGAAGGGGGCACGGCGATCGCCGAGGCGCTCTTCGGCGACGTCAATCCCGCCGGGAAGATGCCGATTACCGTGCCACGCACCGTCGGGCAGCTCCCGGTCTACTACAACCGCAAGCCGACGTCGTTCAGGAACTACCTGTTCGAGTCTCGGGCGCCGCTCTACCCGTTCGGCTTCGGCCTGAGCTACACCACGTTCACGCTGACCGATCTGAAGCTCGCGGACTCGACGATCGGTCCCGCCGGTCGCACGACGGCGAGCGTCACCGTCACCAACTCGGGCACCCGCGCCGGCGACGAAGTCGTGCAGCTCTACGTGCACGACGTGGTCGCGTCGGTGACGCGACCCGTCAAGCAGCTGCGCGGCTTCCAACGCGTCTCGCTGAAACCGGGCGAGTCGAAAGTGGTGACCCTGCCGATCGGCCCCGAAGCGCTGTGGCTGATCGATCAGAACATGCAGCGGAGAGTCGAGCCTGGCGATTTCGAGATCCTCGTCGGCGACAGCTCGAACACGACGCTCAAAGCGGTACTGACCGTCAAGTAGCGCCTGCGATCCGTCCGTCTTCTGTCACGACGTTCGCACGATCGGAATTCGCTGCGCCGCGGCGGGCAACTCCGGAAAGTCGGTAAACGGTTCGGTCTGGTACCAGTAGGCACACGAGAAGAAGTTGTCCCCACGGTCGTTGGCGTGGCCGTGCTCCATGGTGTGCTTCAGCGAGCGCGCGAAAGTGACCGGGTTGTCACCGTGCCAGCGGTAGCAGCAATAGCGGCCGCCGGTGCGCTCGGCGTTGACGATGAGCGGGGCGCCATACAACTGGTGACCGAACGGGATCGCACCATCGCGGCCGCCGAAGTCCCAGCTACCCAGGAAGTAGTCTTCGCTGCCGGTACCGACGATGGTCGGCTTAGCGTCGCCGTCGACGAAGATCATGTCGTCTCCTTCGCCCCACCAGCCGTTGGCGTTCTGCAGCACCCCGAGCGTGACGCCCATGAGATGGCCGCGGCCGCGTGTCTCCATGTAGACGTAGTTCTTCGCGCCGTCGGGATTGAGCTTCGGGTCGGGCCCCGTCACCGCCACGCACGGCGCCGCCTGGCGGTAGTGCGCGTGAAAGTAGAGGGAATCGTCCGGCAGCCGCGGCACGCGCATGAAGTCGATATTGGAGTAGAACGAACCGACCTCCTGCGTCCCCTCGTTCGTCACGGTGAAGCGGGCCGAACGGCGGTAGGGCATCGCAAAGTAGCAGTTGAGCGACTTGCCGGGCGAGCAGGCCAGATAGCGTGATTCGTAGATTACATAGCTGCCGAGATTGAGACCGAAGAAATCGCCAATCGGTGCCTCGACGCTCGGCCTGGTGCTGCCGTCCCAGTAGCCGCGCAGCACCAGTTCCTTGAGGTGGTCGCCGCTTCTCGCCGCGATCGTGAACCAGATGTGCGTGACGACGCCGGGGCCATCCTGGGCGAAGACCTCGCGCACTCCGCCCGCCGCGATCGGCCAGCGGTCGCTGTTCCCGCCGGTGGTGTCGTAGCTGGACTGTTTGAGGGAGCGATAGCTCTGCGCCCTGGCGTAGGCCGGCAGGAACGAGAAATCGCCTGGCGTCTGTTGGGCCTCGAGGGTTCCCGGCATCCCCGCCGTCAGGCCACCCGCGGCCAGCACGCCTTGTAGGAATCCGCGCCGATCGCTCTGCTGTGCCATCGCTCACCTCGCGGGTGACACTCTACGCCAGCTGGCCCTCCCCACCAGCTCTCAGCTCTCAGCAGCCAGCTGCCAGCTCCCGGCTGCCAGCTCCGCAGCTGCCAGCCGTAGCCGGTAGCTGGAAAGCGGAAGCCGCCAACACCAGCGGACAGCTTGATCCCTTTACCTGGCAGTCATACGATGGCCGAATCGGCCTGTCGCTCCGGACCGGCCCCGTCGGAGGATCACCCTATGAAGGTCTATGACGCCGCCAGTCTCCGTAATGTGGCGCTGGTCGGCCACTCCGGATCGGGAAAGACACAGCTGGTTTCCGCCCTCCTCTTCGACGCCGGCGCCGTCAACCGCCTCGGCAAAGTCGACGAGGGAACGGCGGTGACCGATTATGACGAAGAAGCGATCGCCAGGAAGCACACGCTCTCGGCCGGCGTGGCCTACGCCGAATGGAACAAAACCAAGATCAATTTCATCGACACGCCCGGCATGGCCAACTTTCTGAGCGACGCCCGCGCCGGGTTGCGCGTGGCTGACGCCGCGCTGGTGGTCGTCGACGCGGTCGCGGGTGTCGAGGTATCGACCGAAAAAGTCTGGGAAGCAGCCGACGAGCTCGCGCTGCCCCGCCTAGTCGTGCTCAACCGCGTCGACCGCGAGCGCGCCAGCCTCGGCCGGTCGCTTGACTCGCTGCGTGCGGTCTTCGGCCGCGCCGTGATCCCGATCCAGCTGCCGATCGGCGAGGAGAAGCACTTCAGGGGTGTCGTCGATCTGGTGGCGATGAAGGCGCTGACCTTCGCCAACGACGCAAGTGGCAAGCCGGTCGACGGCGCGATCCCCGGCGACATGGTCGCCACCGCCGAGACCGCGCGCGAGGCGCTCATCGAGATGGTCGCGGAAGCCGACGACTCGTTGATGGAGAAGTTCTTCGACGCCGGTACGCTGTCGCAGGAGGACCTCACCGCCGGCCTCAAGCGCGGCATCGCCGCCGCGAAAATCTTCCCGGTCGTCCTCACCTCGTCGACGGCGAATATCGCCATTCAGCCTTTGCTCGACACCATCGTCGCCTACGTACCCTCCCCGTCCGAGCGCGCGCTGAAGGCAAAGAATGTCGCCGGTGACGAAATCGAGATTCCGGCGCGCGACAGCGGCGCCGTGTCGGCGTTCGTGTGGAAGACGGTGGCGGATCCTTTCGCGGGACGGATCACGCTTTTCCGGGTGCTCTCGGGCTCGCTCAAGTCGGACGCGACGGTACACAACGTCACCAAGGAGACGCAGGAGCGGCTCGGCCACCTCGTCGTCATGCAGGGGAAGACGCAGACGACTGTACCGGAGATCAAGGCGGGCGACATCGGCGCGGTGGCCAAGCTGAAGGAGACGCAGACGAGCGACGTCATCGGCGACAAGGGAGCGGCGGCGGTGCCGCCGATCAAGTTCCCCGAGCCGGTCATCTCCTACGCGATCGAGCCGAAAAGCCGCGGCGACGAAGAGAAGATCAGCACGGCGCTGCACCGGCTGCAGGAGGAGGATCCGACGATCAACTACACCCGAGATCAGCAGACCAAGGAACTGCTGCTCGCCGGGCAGGGGCAGTCGCACATCGAAGTCACCGTGGCGAAGCTGAAGCGCCGCTTCGGCGTCGAGGTCACGCTCAAACTGCCGCGCATCCCCTACCGCGAAACGATCAAGGCGGCGGTCGAGGCGCACGGCCGGCACAAGAAGCAGACCGGCGGCCACGGCCAGTTCGGCGACTGCAAGGTGCGCTTCGAGCCGCTGCCGGCAGGCAGCGACTTCGAGTTCGTCAACGACATCTTCGGCGGCTCCATACCGCGGCAGTTCGTGCCGGCGATCGAGAAGGGGATTCAGGACTCGCGGATGCGCGGCTTCCTGGCCGGCTACCCGATGGTCGACTTCCGCGCCAGCGTCTTCGACGGGTCGTTCCACCCGGTCGACTCGAGCGAAATGTCGTTCAAGATGGCCGGCTCGCTCGCCTTCAAGGACGGCATGGCTCGCGCGCGACCGACGCTGCTCGAACCGGTGATGAACGTCGAGGTCTACGCGCCGTCGGACTACGCCGGCGACCTGATGGGCGATCTCAACTCGCGCCGCGGCCGCATCGGCGGCATGGACACGCGCGGTGTCTCGACGATCATTCGCGCCAAGGTGCCGATGTCCGAGATGCTGACCTACGAGCAGCACCTCACGTCAGCGACCGGCGGCCGCGGCTCGTATCACATGGAGTTCGATCACTACGAAGAGGTGCCGTCGCACCTGCACGCGAAGATCATCGCCGCGAGCAAGGCCGAGCGCGGAGCCGAGGAGACAGAAGAAGTGTAGCGGTGCCGCTGCGTGATCGCATCGAGCACGACCGCTCAGCGGCCGTGCAGCGTGAGCGGCAGGATCGGCGTCCCAATCGGGTACTCGAGCCGATCGCCGAGGCCGGTGTCGAGCGTGACGGCCATCGAACCGTCTGGCGCCCAGTCGGCGTACTCAACGCTGTCGCGGATCTGCCGCGGCGCCGCACCGCCGAGCAGCGGCATCGCCTCGAGGACCCCGGCCCCAGGCGGCAGTGGATCTTCGGTTCGCAACGACAGCGCGAGCTCGCCTCTGCTCGAGACGGCGTAGATGTCGGTGTTGGGAAGACCGAGCGAGCGCGATTCGGGACTGGCCAGGCCGACCGCAAACGTCTCAGGCCGGCGGCCGTCCCATGCGGCGCCGTAGACAATTGTCTCGCCGTCGGCCGCGAAGCGCGCGCCGGCCAGGGTGCCACGGCGAAACGTCAGGGGTTGAAAAACCGGCTGCGTCGCGACCGGGCGAAACCATCCACGGGGCGACTGCGGCCGGGACGCCGATCGCCAGCAGGAGCACAGCGGCCGCCACCGCTGTGAGCCAGGCGCGGGAAGGCCGCGGCGCGTCCGCCGGCGCCGCGTGCTGCGCCGACGCCGACGACAGGTCCTCGAGCGCGAAGGCGACGTCGCGCGCCGATTGGAATCGTTGCTGCGGCTGCTTCTCGAGCGCACGATGCACGATGCGAGTGACGGTGGGGGGAATCGGACGGCCCGCCGCGGAGAGCTCGGGCGGATCGTCGTGCAAGACGGCCGACATCGTGTCGGCGCTCGAATCCTTCTGAAACGCGCGCCGGCCGGCGACCATCTCGTAGAGCACGGCGCCGAAGCTGAAGACGTCGGCCCGTGCATCGACCGGCTACCACGCAGCTGCTCGGGCGCCATGTAGCCGGCCGTGCCGAGCAGCGTCCCCGCCTCGGTCTGCACCGTCATCGTGCGATCGACGCCGTCGGCTTCCACGGCCGTCAACTTGGCAATGCCGAAGTCGAGAATCTTGACGCGTCCATCTTCGGTGATGAACACGTTGTCCGGCTTGAGGTCGCGGTGGACGATGCCACGATCGTGCGCGGCGGCCAGGCCGCGGGCGATCTGGATCGCGTAGTCCACCGCCTTGCGCGACCTTGATGGCGACCTCGCGCCCAAGTTTCGGGTCGCGCGCGCGGTAGACC
Organism: uncultured Acidobacteriota bacterium; assembly: GCA_963836665.1. Lineage (GTDB taxonomy): Bacteria > Acidobacteriota > Vicinamibacteria > Vicinamibacterales > 2-12-FULL-66-21 > JAICSD01. Next base: position 2,158,627 of record CAWIKL010000001.1, read on the forward strand.
TCGCCCATGCCGCCGGCGCCGATGGGACTGAGGATTTGGTACTGGCCGAGATGAGCGCCGGGCATCAAGGGCATCCGAATGACCCCTTCAGCGAGGGCCGCTGGCGCCGGCCGCGAATCGCTTGAAGAAGCTGTCGGCGTTCCAGGTCGGGCGCGCCGGATCGTTGGCGACGCGCTGCAGCAGCGCGGCGATGACGCGGTCGAACTTCGCCGCGGCCTCCTTGTCCACCGGCTGGTTCGTGTCGTCCGCCGGCTTGTGGTAGATGTCGCGCACCCAGGTCCGTCGCGTCGTTTCGTCGGGCGAGCCGAATTCGTAACCGAACTTGAAGGCCAAAGCGGGCACGCCCTTGCGAATGAAGCTGTATTGATCGCTGCGGATGAAGCGGTTCTGCTCCGGTTCGCGATCGGTCTGGACGTCGACGCCCTGCGTCTTCGCCGCCTCGCGCGCCGCGTCGCCGAGCGACGATTCGGCGAGCCCCTGGACCTCGATGACTTTCAGCGGATAGAGCGGCAGGAACATGTCGAGGTTGAGATCGGCGACGATCTGGTCGAACGGCACGGTCGGCCGCGACGCGAAGTAGAACGATCCCAGCTCCCCCTTCTCTTCCGCGGTGACGGCGACGAACACGACCGAGCGCTTCGTCCTGGCACCCGAGGCCTTGAGCAGGCGGGCGGTTTCGATCAACGACGCAACGCCAGAGGCGTCGTCCATGGCGCCGTTGTAGATGGCGTCGCCGTTGACGGGGCGCCCCGAGCCGAGATGATCGAGGTGCGCCGACATGATCACGTATTCGGACCGGAGGACCGGGTCCGAGCCTTCGACCAGACCGACGATGTTGGCGGAGTCGAGCGGTTCCCGCTTCAGCGAGGCGTGCGCTTTCAGCGTGGCGGGCAGCGCGAAACGCGGCAGCGGCTTGCCGTCGAGGACGAGCTGATTGATCTCCTCGATGGTGTGCCCGGTGCCGTCGAGAATGGCCGTCGCGCCGCGCGGCGTGAGCGTGATCGCCAGCGTCTCGCCGGCGGCGTCGTTGAGCTGGCGCTCGAACAGCATGATCGTGGGCTGCGGCGTGCCGCCGCGTCCGGCCCCGGGCATGCCTCTCCCAGCCGCGTCGGGCGTAGCTGCCGGCGTGTCGCCGCGCGCGTCGGGCGCGGCACCCCGGCCCGGATTCGCCGCGCCCGGCGCACGGGGCGCGGCAATGGTGGCGACGCCGATCGCCCCGGCGCGCTTCAGCGCCAGCCACCGTTCATTGGCCGTGTTCACATGGGACTTCACGTTGTCGGAGACTTTCACTGGCGGGAACGCGTTGACGTAAACCGCGAGCTTGCCGTGCAGATCCTCGCCGCCCAAGTCATCCCAATTCGCCTCGGGGATCGACAGCCCGTAGCCGAGAAAGACCATCGGCACCTCGACTGAGCCGTCGAGCTCGCCGCGCGCGCTCAGTGATGCGTCCTGGCCGATGGCGAGAGGCCGTTCCTGGCCGTCGCGGACAAGCGCCAGCGTCGACTGATCTGGCACCAGCGACCGGCTCTCGAGCTTCACCGCCTGGCGGTAGCCGCTCGTCCCAGCCGGTTTGAGGCCGATGGCTTTGAACTGCCCCTCGACATACTGGGCCGCCGCCTCGAACCCTGGCGTACCGACGTTGCGTCCTTCGAGCTTGTCGTCGGCCAGGAACCGAACGTGGGCCCACCACTGGTTCGCTTCCGAGGCGAGGTCCGGGCCGGGCGTTTGAGCGGCGGCGGCAGCGACGACGACACTGGCGATCAGAAAAGAGAATTTCATGCGTGACTGGGATTCTAACAATGAACTGGTGCTACGTGGGACGACCGCGGGGATGGGCGACAGGAGTGGCTCGGCGGCCGCGCTGATCGAGGAGGCCCGCACGATCGGATATGGCGCGATGCGGCTCGACACACTTCCACCAATGGCGCACGCCCAGGCGTTGTATCGATCGCTGGGATTCCGCGAAATCCCGCCTTACCGATTCAGCCCAGTTCGCGGAACGACGTGCTTGGAACTGCGCCTTGAGCGGACGATGGGCGATGGGCGATGGACGAGGGATCGTAAGTGAAAAGGCCGGGAGCGCGTCGAGCGCCCCGGCCTTCGTCATTGCGCGATGTCCGACTGACCTACGATCCGCCGGCCTTTCGGGGAGCGGTGGTCTTCGCACCTTTGCCGCGCGTGTCGGCCCTGCCGCCGCCCTTGCCGCGCTCGGGACGTGCCGGCTTCGCCTTCTTTGTCGCGGCTCCTTCGGCTTCGTCTCCGTCGCCGGCCTCGGTTTTGGCTTTGGCCTTGCCGCGCAGGCGATCGGCCGCAGCGCGCAGGCGGCTGCCGACGCCCTTCGGCTTGGCCGCTTCCGCCGACGCCGACTTTTCGGTCTCGGCGTTGGGGTTGAACTCGCTGCCGACCAGCTCGATCTGCGCGACCTCCGCGCTGTCGCCGCGGCGATAGCCGAGGCGCAGGATGCGGGTGTAGCCGCCCGGCCTGGTCTCGAAGCGCGGCGCGATCGTGTCGAACAGCTTGGCGACGACGTCGCGGTCCTGGATGTCCTTCAGGACGAGGCGGCGCGCGTGCAGCGTCTGGCCGTTCGCGCTACCGCCGGCGAGGCCACGCTTGGCGATGGTGATCAACCGCTCGACGAACGGCCGCAGCTCCTTCGCCTTCGGGACCGTCGTCTGGATGTGCTCGTAGCGGATCAACCGCTCCGCCTGGCTGCGCAACATCGCGATGCGATGCTCGGTGACGCGGCCAAGTTTCCGATGTCCAACTCTATGGCGCATGGTTATTCCTGCGCGGCGGCGGCCGGCTGGTCCAGCCGCATGCCGAGGCTGAGGCCCATCGTGCCGAGGATCTCCTTGATCTCGTTCAGCGACTTACGGCCGAAGTTCTTGGTCTTGAGCATCTCGCCCTCCGTCTTCTGCACCAGCTCGCGAATCGTGCGGATGTTCGCGTTCTTGAGGCAGTTGTAGGATCGGACCGAGAGTTCCAGTTCCTCGACGCTCTTGTCGAGGTTCTCGTTCGAGGTCGCCGATGAAGTCTCGCCGCCGCCGGCCTCCGACATCTCCGCCGCGTCCTCGAGGTTGATAAAGATGTTCAGGTGGTCGCGAATCAGCTTGGCCGAAAGCGACACGGCGTCGCGCGGGGTGACCGAGCCGTTGGTCCAGACGTCGACGGTCAGCTTGTCGTAGTCGGTGTTCTGGCCGATACGGGCGGCCTCGACCAGGTAGTTGACCTTCTTGATCGGCGAATGGACCGAGTCGACCGGAATCCAGCCGATGCCGAGATCCTCGTCGAAGTTCTTGTCTGCCGATACGTAGCCGCGGCCGCGCTTGACGCGCAGCTCCATGTGCAGCTTGCCGTGATCCGCCACCGTCGCGATGTGGGCGTCGGGCTCGAGAATCTCGATGTCGCCGTCGGCCTCGATATCGCGCGCGCGCACCTCACCGGCCTTGTCGACGCGCAGATACAGCGTCTTGGTGGTGTCGGTGTGCAGCTTGAGCGGGATCTGCTTCAGGTTGAGAATGATGTCGGTGGCGTCCTCGACCACGCCCGGGATCGGCGAGAACTCGTGCAGCACGCCGTCGATCTTCACGGCGGTGACCGCCGCCCCTTCGATCGAGGAGAGCAGCACGCGGCGCAGCGCATTGCCGACCGTCGTACCGAAGCCGCGCTCGAACGGCTGCGCGTAGAAGCGGCCGAACCTATCGGTGAGAGTCTCGCGCTCGAGCTCGAGACGCTTGGGACGCTGAAAACCTTTCCACAACATGTCTGTCCTTGCTTTCTATGTTCAGCCGCTCGTGCGTGAGCGACCGCCGGATCCGTCGTCGGTCCCCTGCCTCCCACCACAGATCCGGGACGGCTGCGGGCAAGGGACGGTTGCCGGTGGCGCGGTGACCAGCGACCGGAAATCCGGAACTGGAAACCGGCAACTGGCTACTTGCTGTACAACTCGACGATGAGCTGTTCCTGCACCGGCAGGTTGATCTGCTCGCGCGTCGGCAGGGAGGCGATGCGCCCGCTCATCGAGCCGGCGTCGAACGACAGCCACTCGGGGATGCCGCGCCCCTTCACTTCCTCCATCGCGTGCTGGATGGTCGGGTTCTGGACGCTGCGCGCCAGGACACCAATCACGTCGCCGGCCTTGACCGAGTACCGACGGGATGTCGACCTTCTTGCCGTTGACGGTAAAGTGGCCGTGCCGCACCAGCTGGCGCGCCTGCGCGCGCGAGGTGGCCAGGCCGAGACGGTAGATGACGTTATCCATGCGGCGCTCGAGCAGCTGCAGCAGGGTCTCGCCGGTAATGCCGCGAGTCCGTTCCGCCGTCTCGAAGTAGCGGCGGAACTGATTCTCGAGCACGCCGTAGATGCGCTTGACCTTCTGCTTCTCGCGCAGCTGCAGGCCGTAGCCGACCAGCTTGGCCTTGCGCAGCTTGCCGTGCTGCCCCGGCGGCAGGTTGCGCTTCTCGATGGCGCACTTCTCCGTGTAGCAGCGCTCTCCCTTGAGGAAGAGCTTCATCCCTTCGCGCCGGCAGAGCCGGCAGACCGCTCCGATGTAACGTGCCATTCTGTTTGATCCTGTCGCTTCCAGTTACCAGTTACCAGCTACCGGCTACCGGCTTCCGGCTCCGGCTTCCCGCGGCCAGCGTGGAGCTGGAAGCGGAAGGCTGGAGCCGGGAGCCGCGCGGCGGCACTGCGCTAGACGCGCCGCCTCTTCGGAGGCCTGCACCCGTTGTGCGGAATCGGCGTGACGTCACGGATCGACTTCACGTCGAGGCCGATGGTCTGCAGCGCCCGGATCGCCGACTCGCGGCCCGCGCCCGGACCCTTGACGCGCACTTCGAGCGTGCGCATGCCGAAGGCCTTGGCGGCGTTGCCCGCGGCAATCGCCGCCTGGGTGGCCGCAAACGGCGTCCCCTTGCGCGATCCCTTGAAGCCGATACCGCCGGCGCTCGACCACGCCACCACGTTACCCTCGGGATCGGTGATGGTGATGGTCGTGTTGTTGAACGAGGCGTGGATGTGCGCGAATCCGTGGTGGATGATGCGCTTCTCGCCGCGCTTCTTGAACGTCTTCTTCTTCGCCGGACGGCCGGCGGCCTTCTTGCCGCCTTCCGTGCCTGGCGCTGCCGACGCGTCGATCGGTTGCTCTTTAGCCATGTCTTAAACCGTCTTCTTCTTGGCGATGGCGCCCTTGCGCGGACCCTTCCGCGTGCGCGCGTTGGTCTTGGTGCGTTGCCCGCGCACGGGCAGGTTGCGGCGATGCCGCATCCCGCGCCAGCTGCCGATCTCCATCAACCGCTTGATGTTCATCGAGATTTCCTTGCGCAGGTCGCCCTCGACCCCGCCCTGTTCCTCGATGACCCGGCTGATCTTGCGGACGTCGTCTTCCGACAGATCCTTGATGCGGATGTCCGGGCTGACGCCGGCCGCGGTCAGGATGTCGTTCGAGCGCTTGCGGCCGATCCCGTAGATGTAGGTCAGGCCGACTTCGATCCGCTTGGTGCGCGGAAGATCCACTCCAGCAATGCGAGCCATTTATCCTTGCCTCTGCTTGTGCTTCTGGTTCGGGCAGATCACGCGCACGACGCCGCGGCGGCGGATGACCTTGCACTTGTCACAGATCCGTTTTACTGACGCTCGTACCTTCATGACCGATCCTTGCCGCCGGGCCTGAAGACCCGGCCTACAGCTTCGCTACGATTCTTCCGCGCGTCACGTCCCGCGGGCTCAGCTCCAAGCGAACCCGATCGCCGACCAGCACGCGGATGTAATTCTTCCCAGGGCCACTCGGCGCGTGCGCCGTAATCTGCCGCGGCCCGTCGATCTCCACCCGATACTGCCCGTAGGGCAGCGATTCCCTGACCACGCCGACAACGGTCATCGGCAGCTTCGTGTCCTTCGACGCCGCCGTTTATCGGGCGACCGGCATCCGCGCCGTCAAGATGTCCGGCCCGTTCTTGCCGACCGCCACCGTGTGCTCGAAGTGGGCCGACAGGCTGCCATCCTTCGTCACCGCGGTCCAGCCGTCGGCCAGGACCTTCACCGCCGGCTTCCCCATGTTGACCATCGGCTCGATGGCCAGCGTCATTCCTTCGGCCAGGCGCGGCCCGCGTCCCGGCTCGCCGTAGTTGGCGATCTGCGGCTCCTCGTGCAGCGACGCGCCGATCCCGTGGCCGACGAACTCGCGCACCACCGAGAAGCCGTGCGCCTCGACGTGCTTCTGGATCGCGTGGCCGATATCGCTGATCCGCGCGCCGACGCGCACCTGCGCGATCCCGTTGTTGAGTGCTTCCCGGGTCACGCGCAGCAGCGTCTCGGCGTCATTGCTGACCGCGCCGACCGGCACCGTGACAGCCGAGTCGCCGTAATACCCCCCCAGCTTCACGCCCATGTCGAGCGAGATGATGTCGCCCGCTTTCAGCGGCGTCGAGTTCGGGATCCCGTGGATCACCTGGCTGTTCGCCGACGCGCACAACGTCGCGGGATAGCCGCGATAGCCTTTGAACGCCGGCTCTGCCCCCGCCGCCCGCACCTTGTGCTCGGCCGCCTGGTCGAGGTCCGCGGTCGAAATCCCGGGCGCGACCATCGCCGCCAGCTCGTCGAGGACCTGCGCCACCAGCTGGCTGGCGGCGCGCATCTTCTCGATCTCCGCTGGCGACTTGCAGACGATCACAGCGCCACTCCCTTGACCGGCGCGGTCACTAGCGATCCCTCGCGGATCGCCGCGTCCATCGCCGCTGTCACCACGTCGGGCGGCTGGTTGCCGTCGATCCGGCGAAAGGTCGGCCGGCCGTCGTAGAAGTCGACGATCGGCGCGGTCTGCCGGTGGTAGACGCGGAGCCGCCCGCGCACCACCCCGGTCTCGTCGTCGGTGCGATGGACCAGCGGTCCGCCGCAACTGCCACACGCCGTTGTCCACTCGATCATCGCGTTGACGCCGCACTCGCCGCAGATACGCCGCGCCGCGAGCCGCCGCAGCAACACCTCTTCCGGCACCACGATCTCGACGATCACCAGCGGGCCGCGGCCGCGCATCAGGCCGTCGAGCGCCTCGGCCTGCGGCACGGTGCGCGGAAAGCCGTCGAGCACGAAACCGCGGTCCGCATCCGTGCGTCCGAGCCGCTCGCCGACGATCCCGATCATCACCTCGTCGCCGACCAGTTCGCCGCGATCCATCGTCTCGCGGGCGGCGCAGCCGAGCGGCGTGTGTGCATGCACCGCCTCGCGCAGGATGTCGCCCGTCGAAATCTTCGGCAGACCGTGCGTGCGCGCAAAGCGTTCTGCCTGGGTACCCTTGCCGGCTCCCGGAGGGCCGAGCATGACCACGTTGAGCGCACTCGCGCGCGGGTCATTCATTATCAGGCTCTCGCAGCCATTATCGGGCTCTCACCGGCACTACTGCCCCCGCCGGGCGCGGATGCGGGTCTTTTTCATGAACCCGTCATAGTGCCGCATGATCAACTGCGATTCGACCTGCTGCACGGTGTCCATGGCCACGCCGACGATGATCAGCAGCGAGGTGCCACCGAAGAAGAACTGGACGTTCATGCCCTGGGTGATGAACGTCGGCAGATAGGTGTCGAGCGTCGGGCCGATGAACGGAATTGGCGCCACCTTGAAACCACTGATCAAGAACTGCGGCAGCAGCGCGACCAGCGCCAGGTAGATCGCGCCGACCAGGGTGATCCGCGTCAGGATCGTGTCGATGTACTCGGCCGTGCGCTTGCCGGGGCGGATGCCGGGGATGAAGCCGCCGTACTTGCGCATGTTCTCGGCGACGTCATCGGGATTGAAGATGATCGCCGTGTAGAAATAGCAGAAGAAAATGATGCCGGCAAGATAGAGCAGGTTATGCAGCGGCATCCCGTAGTCGATCTGGTCCATGGCCCGCTGCCAGAACGAGCCGGGGGCGAACATGCCCTTGACGGTGAGCGGGAACGCCAGGATCGACGACGCGAAAATGACCGGAATGACGCCGCCGGTGTTCACCTTCAGCGGAATATGGGTACTCGAGCCGCCGTACATCCGTCGGCCGACGACGCGCTTGGCGTACTGCACCGTGACCCGGCGATGACCACGCTCGACGAAGATGATCGCCGCGACGACAAGCACCATCAGCACGATCAGGATCAGGATCCGGATCAACCCGATCTGGCCCAGCCGCATCTGCTCGATCGTCGCCAGCACCGCGTGCGGGAAGTTGACGACGATGCCGGCGTAGATAATCAGCGACATGCCGTTGCCGACACCGCGCTCGGTGATCTGCTCGCCCAGCCACATGATGAAGCCGGTACCGGTCGACAGCGTCAGCACCGTCATGAAGCGGAAGAACCAGCCCGGGTTGTAGACCAGCGGCAGTCCGCCGGCGACGTTGGTCTGGTGTTCCAGGTAGAGCGCGATGCCGAGCGACTGCACGATGCTCAGGCCGATCGTGCCGTAGCGCGTGTACTGGGTGATCTTGCGCCGCCCCAGCTCCCCTTCCTTCGACAGCCGCTCGAGATACGGCCAGACGACGGTGAGCAGCTGCAGGATGATCGACGCGCTGATGTAGGGCATGATGCCCAGCGCGAAGATCGTCATCTGCGACAGGTTCTTACCCGAGAACATGTCGTAGAGCCCGAACATCGTGTTCTTGGCCTGGTCGGCCATCAACGCCAGCGCCTCGGAGTTCACGCCGGGCGTCGGGATGTGGCCGCCGACGCGATACACGGCGAGCAGGCCGAGCGTGAACAGCACGCGCTTGCGCAGGTCCGAGACCGCGAAGATGTTTTTCAGCGAATCAGCGAGCATATAAGCCCTACGCCAACACCTCTGCCGTGCCGCCGGCGGCGGCGATTTTTTCAGCGGCCTTGCCGCTGAACTTGTGCGCGCGCACCGTCAGCTTCTTGCTGATGTCGCCGCGCGCGAGGATCTTGATTCCGCCCGTCTTGCCGACCATGCCGTGCTGGCGCAGGAGTTCTGGCGTTACGTCGGTGCCGGCCTCGAACCGCTCGGCGATGCTATCGAGGTTGACGACGTGGTACTCGACGCGGAATGGGTTGTGGAAGCCGCGCTTGGGCACGCGGCGGTGCAGCGGCATCTGGCCGCCTTCGAAGCCGCGCTTGTGCTTGAAGCCCGAACGCGACTTGGCGCCCTTGTGGCCGCGCCCCGCCGTCTTGCCGTTGCCCGATCCCTGGCCGCGCCCGACCCGCTTCTTGGCGTGCTTGGCCCCCTTGGGCGGACGCAGGTTGCTGAGATTCATGACGTTATTCTCCAACCTCGACGAGGTGCCGAACCTTGAGGATCATGCCGCGCGTCGCCTCGGTGTCGGGCAGTTCCACGGTGTGGTTCACCCGACGGAGCCCGAGCCCCTGCACGACGAGCTTCTGCTTGCGGTCGAAGCCGATGGCGCTCTTCTTGAGCGTGATCTTGAGTTTCTTGTCAGCCATTTCGTTCTTCTTTTCCACCTGCGGACGAAAGCTCCACCTCGCTACCGTTCCGCTGCACGACGGACGCTACGCGACCGAGGGTTCCGGCTCCACTTCCTTACCGCGCAGCCTGAGCACCGAGCCCGGCTCGCGCATTTCCTTCAGCGCCTGGAAGGTCGCCCGCACCACGTTGTGGTGGTTCGCCGATCCGATCGACTTGGTCAGCACGTTCTGGATGCCTGCCGACTCGACGACCGCGCGCACCGCGCCGCCGGCGATGATGCCCGTGCCGTCGGGAGCCGGCTTGAGCAGCACCTGCCCGGCACCGAAGCGGCCGAGCACCGGGTGCGGCACCGTGGTCCCCTTGAGCGGCACGCGGATCAGCGACTTCTTCGCCGCTTCGATTCCCTTCTTGATCGCCGAGGGGACTTCCTTCGCCTTGCCGACGCCGAAGCCGACCACGCCATGGCCGTCGCCGACGACGACCAGCGCGCTGAAGCTCAGGTTCTTGCCGCCCTTGACGACCTTGGTGACGCGGCTGATGTTGACGACCGTATCCTTCAGGTCCAGCTGCGAGGCGTCAATTTTTTCGCGAGTCTCAAACATGTCAGTTTCCAGTGGCCAGTTGCCAGTTGCCGTTGCCAGTTGCCAGTTGCCGGCTTCCCGCTCCCGGCTCGAATGGGGAGGAAGCGGCAGCGCCAGCTTAGAATTCCAGGCCTGCCTCCCGGGCGGCGTCCGCGATGGCCTTGATCCGGCCGTGATAGAGGTAGCCGCCGCGGTCGAACACGACGCGCTTGATCCCCTTTTCCTGCAGCCGTTCGGCGATGGTCTTGCCGAGGGCCTTGGCGCCGGCGAGGTTGCCGCCGCGCACGTCCTTGTCGAAGACGGTCTTGAGCGACGGCTCGGTGCTGGCCGCCGACGCGAGCGTGGTCCCGCTCATGTCGTCGATGACCTGCGCATAGATGTGGGCCACGCTGCGGAACACCCGCAGGCGCGGCCGCTCCGGGGTGCCGCTGATCCGTTTGCGCTGACGGAGGGAAATCCGCTTCCGCCGGTCTTTCGTTGTCTTGATCTTCATAGAAGCCTATTTCGCTCCCGTCTTTCCAGCCTTCTTCTTCAGCACTTCGCCGGTGTAGCGGACGCCCTTCTGCTTGTAGGGGTCCGGCTTCCGCATCGCGCGGATGTCGGCTGCCACCTGGCCGACCAGCTGCCGATCAATCCCGGTGACGGTGACGTGCGTCAGCTTGTCGACGGCGATGTCGATGCCGGTGGGGATGTCGAACACCACCGGGTGCGAGTAGCCGAGCGCGAAATGGACCTGCTTACCCTTGACCTCGGCGCGGTAGCCGACGCCGACGATGTCGAGGTCCTTGCGAAAGCCCTCGGTGACGCCCTTGACGGCGTTGGCGACGAGGCTGCGCGCCAGGCCGTGAAACTTGCCGAGCTCGGGATCGTTGCGCAGGGGCTTGGCGTGCAGCTGATCGCCTTCGAGCTCGAAGCCGATGCCAGGCGGCAGCGCTTGCAGCAGCTTGCCCTTCGGGCCCTGCACTTCGACGGCGCCCTGCTGAACGCTCACCTTCACGCCCTTGGGCAGCGCAATGATTTTCTTGCCGATTCGTGACATGTCAGTTACCTGCGTCCGCTACCAGACGTTGCAGAGCACTTCGCCGCCGACGCCGACCTTGACCGCGTCCTTGCCGGTCATGACGCCGCGCGAGGTGGTCAGGATCGAGGTGCCGAGACCGGCGAGGACATCCGGCACGTCGTCGCGACCGAAGTAGACGCGGCGTCCCGGGCGGCTGACGCGCTGGATGCCGGTAATCACGCGCTCGCCGCGCGGACCGTACTTGAGGAACACGCGGAGCGAGCCCTGCGGATCCCCGTCCTTGGGCTCGTTCACCTTGAAGCCCTGGATGTAGCCTTCGCTCTCGAGGATCTTGGCGATCTCCACCTTGAGGCGGGAGAGCGGCATATCGACGCGCGGATGGCGCGACTGGGTCGCGTTCCGGATCCGGGCGAGCATGTCTGCGATCGGGTCAGTCATATTTCAGTTTCCAGTTACCAGTTGCCGGTTACCAGCTGGATTTCGTCACACCGGCGATGTCTCCCTCCAGCGCGAGCTGGCGGAAGCACAGACGGCACAGCGCGAACTTGCGGAGGTAGGCGCGCGGGCGGCCGCAGCGCCGGCAGCGGTTGCGCAGCCGGACCTTGAACTTTGGCGACTTGGCCTCTTTAGCGATCTTTGCAGTGGTAGCCATGTAATTCGTCTTCTCTCGGCAACGGGCGTCTTATGACGCCCTGAAAGGCATGCCCAGGAGCTGCAGCAGCTTGCGCGACTCCTCGTCGGTCTTGGCGGTGGTCACGACCGAGATGTTCATCCCGCGCGCCTTGTCCACCTTCATGTAGTCGATCTCGGGGAACAACAGCTGATCCTTGAGGCCCAGCGTGTAGTTGCCGCGGCCGTCGAAGCCCTTCGCCGAGACGCCGCGGAAGTCGCGCACGCGTGGCAGGGCCACCGAGATCAGGCGATCGAGGAAGTCCCACATGCGCTCGCCGCGCAGCGTCACCATGGCGCCGATCGGCATACCCTTGCGGACCTTGAACTGCGCGATCGACTTCTTGGCGCGGGTCACCACCGGCTTCTGGCCGGTGACGCGCATCACCTCGTCGGCGCCGGTGTCGACGATCTTGGCGTTGCTGGTCGCCTCGCCGAGGCCCATGTTGACGACGACCTTCTCGACCTTCGGGATGGCCATCACGTTCTTGTAGCCGAACTCTTTCTGGAGCGCCGGCACGACGTCTTTCGCGTATCGCTCTTTCAGGCGGCTCATTTGTCTACGACTCCCTCGCACTTGCGGCAGATGCGGACCTTGCGGCCGTCGCCGAGAATCTTGCGGCCGATGCGCGTCGCCTTGCCGCACTCGGGGCAGACGACCTGGACGTTGCTGGCGTGCACCGGCGCCTCGCGCTCGACCACGCCGCCCTTGATCTGGCGGCCCGGGTTGGGCTTGGTGTGGCGCTTGATGATGTTGACGCCCTCGACGACGACGCGATTCTTGAGCGGCAGGACCTTGAGCACGCGCCCGCGCTTGCCGCGGTCCTTGCCCGTCGTCACGACGACGTTGTCGTTCTTGCGGACGGGGGTTTGCAAACGGGACATTAGAGAACCTCAGGCGCCAGCGAAATAATCTTCATGAACTTGCGCTCGCGCAGCTCGCGCGCGACCGGCCCGAAGACGCGGGTCCCAATCGGCTCGTTCTGGTCGTTGACCAGCACGGCGGCATTGCGATCGAAGCGGATGTAGCTGCCATCCTTGCGGCGCTGCTCCTTGACCGTGCGGACGATCACCGCCTTGACCACGCTCCCCTTCTTGACGCTGGACTCGGGGGTCGCTTCCTTGACCGAGGCGGTGACGATGTCGCCGAGCCGGGCATAGCGGCCGGTCGAGCCGCCGATCGGGTTGATCACCGCGATCTTGCGCGCGCCGGAGTTGTCGGCGACGTCGAGAATCGATCGCATCTGGATCATGGCTAGATCTCCTTCGCCTTCTCGACGATCGAGGTCACCACCCAACGCTTACGCGCGCTGAGCGGGCGGCTCTCGACGATGGCGACCTTGTCGCCGACCTTGGCCTCGTTCTTCTCGTCGTGCGCGAGGAACGTCGAAGTCCGCTTCTGGGCCTTGCCGTAGAGCGGATCCCGCACCTGGCGCTCGATCGCGACCTTGACGGTCTTGTCCATCTTGTCGCTGACGACGACGCCCGTGACGCTTGCCTTGGTGGCCATGGCCTACACCGACTCCTTCTCGCGCAGCACTGTCTTGACGCGGGCCAGGTCGCGGCGCAGCGACTTGAGCTTGTGGGCGGCCTCGAGCTGCCCCATCGACTTCTGGATCCGCAGCCGGAACAGCTGATCGTCGAGATCCTTCGCGCGCTGCTTCAGCTCGTCGCCCCCGAGATCGCGGAATTCCCCGATCTTCATACCGCCTTCTCCTCCGCGAACCGGGTCGCGAACTTCGTCTTGATCGGAATCTTGGCCGAGGCCAGCCGCATTGCCTCGCGCGCTTCCGACTCCGTGACCCCTTCCATCTCGAACAGGATGCGGCCGGGGCGGACGACGCAAACCCACTGCTCGGGCGCGCCCTTGCCCTTGCCCATGCGGGTTTCCTGCGGTTTCTTGGTAATCGGCTTGTCCGGGAACACCCGCACCCAGATCTTGCCGCCGCGCTTGATGAAGCGGGTCATCGCGACGCGCGCCGCTTCAATCTGGCGATCCGTCAGCCAGCAGGGCTCGAGCGCCTTCAGGCCGTAGTTGCCGAACGAGACGTCCGAGCCTCTCCACGCCTTGCCCGCCATCCGGCCGCGCTGCTGCTTCCGGTATTTGACTTTCTTTGGCATCAACATGACGAATATCCCTGTCGCTAATTGCTACGTGCTAGCGGCTTCCCGCTTCCGGCTCCAGCTTCCGGACGTTATCCCCGGGCGCCACCCGCGCCAGCGCGGCGAGGACCGCGATAGTCCTCCTCGCGACCAATCCTGGGAGCGAGTCTCTCTCCCTTGTAGAGCCACACCTTGACGCCAATCGCGCCGTAGGTGGTGAAGGCCTGGGCGAAGCCGTAGTCGATGTCGGCGCGCAGCGTCTGCAGCGGCAGCTGGCCGTGCAGGTACCACTCCGAACGGGCGATTTCCGCGCCGTTGAGGCGTCCCGAGACGCGCACCTTGATACCGCGCGCGCCGAAGCGCAGCGCCGATTCCACTGCCTTGCGCATGGCGCGGCGGAAGGCGACGCGCTTCTCGAGCTGCATCGCCACCGACTCGGCGATGAGCTGCGAATCCAGCTCCGGCTTCTGAATCTCCTGGATGTTGATGAAGACCTCGCGGTTGGTCCGCTTCTGGATCTCCTGCTTCAGCTTGTCGACTTCCGTCCCCTTGCGGCCGATGATGATGCCCGGGCGCGAGGTGTAGATGTCGATCTTCAGCTTGTTGGCGGCGCGCTCGATCTCGATCTTCGAGACGCCGGCGTGCGCGAAGCGCTCCTTGAGGCGGTCGCGCAGCTTGAGATCCTCGTGCAGCAGCTTCGCGTAGTCCTTGTCGGCGAACCAGCGCGAGCGCCAGGTCTTGTTGAAGCCGAGCCTAAAGCCGTGCGGATGGACTTTCTGACCCATTCGATCTGTCTCCAGTTACCAGTTGCCAGCTTCCAGCTAGGCGGTGGCGCGCTTGGCGCGCGTCGATTCCTTCGCCTTCGCGCCCTTGGGTTTCGCGCCGGCGCGGCGCGGACGCGTCGGCGCGTCAGCTGAGGGCGCCGCCAGGACCCGGCCCGGGCGCTCCGCGACCTTGACCGTCAGGTGCGCGGTGCGCTTGACGACGCGGAACGCGCGCCCCATCGGGGCAGGGCGGATGCGCTTCTGCGACGGGCCCTGGTTGGCGAAACAGGCCGCCACGTAGAGGCGGTCGACATCGCCACTGAAGCCGTCCTTGTTCTGCGCATTAGCGATGGCCGAGCGCAGCACCTTCTCGATGTCCTTGGCGATCCCCTTGCGCGCGAAGCGTAGGGTCGCCAGCGCATGGTTGACGTCGCGGCCGCGGATCAGATCCAGCACGAGGCCGGCTTTCTGCGCCGACGTGCGCACGTACTTGGCGGTGGCGTGGGCTTCGATGGCCACTACGCGCCAGCCTTTCCGCCCGCGGGGGCCGCGCCCGACGGCGCCGACCCGGCCACCGCCGCGGCCTTGTCCGCCTTGGTCGTGTGCCCCTTGAACAGCCGCGTCGGCGCGAACTCGCCGAGCTTGTGGCCGACCATGTTCTCGGTGATATAGACCGGGATGAACTTCTTCCCGTTGTGCACGGCCAGGGTGTGGCCGACCATCTCCGGGATCACCGTCGAACGGCGCGACCAGGTCTTGATGACCTTCTTCTCGCCGCCGCGGTTCATCACCTCGATCTTCTCGAGGAGCGGCACGTCGACGAACGGTCCCTTTTTCAGTGAGCGACCCATTTACTTCTGTCTCCGCTGAACGATGAAGCGATCGGTCCGCTTCGCATTGCGCGTCTTGTAGCCCTTGGTCGGGACACCCCACGGCGTGACCGGGTGGCGGCCGCCCGAGGTCTTGCCCTCACCGCCGCCGAGCGGGTGGTCGACCGGGTTCATCGCCACGCCGCGGACGTGCGGCCGGATACCCAGCCAGCGGCTGCGTCCCGCCTTGCCGATCGACACGTTCTCGTGATCGAGATTGCCGACCTGGCCGATCGTGGCGTAGCACTCGACATTGATCTTGCGCGTCTCTCCCGACGGCATCTTGACCGACGCGTACTCGCCTTCCTTGGCCACAACCTGGACGCCCGATCCCGCGCTGCGCGCGATCTGGCCGCCGCGCCCGGGGCGCAGCTCGACGTTGTGGACCTGGGTGCCGAGCGGAATATTCTTCAGCGGCAGGGCATTCCCCGGCAGGATGTCGACGCTGTCGCCGGCGACAATCGTCGTCCCCACGGCAAGGCCGATGGGGTGCAGGATGTAGCGCTTCTCGCCGTCCGCGTAAGTCAGCAGCGCGATGCGCGCCGAACGGTTCGGGTCGTACTCGACCGTCGTCACCGTGGCCGGAATATTGCGCTTGTCGCGCTTGAAATCGATGATCCGGTAGCTCCGCTTGTGACCGCCGCCGCGCCACCACGACGTCAGCTCGCCGTGGTTGTTGCGGCCGCCGGTGCGGTTGAGCGGTTCGACGAGCGGCTTGTGCGGCTCGGTCGCGGTGATGTCGTCGAACGTCTGGACGGTCTGAAAGCGCCGGCCCGGCGACGTCGGATTATATTTGCGAATCGGCATGATCTCTTATGCCCCTTCCAGGAACTCGGGGATCTTCTCGCCCTCGCGCAGTTTCACGTAGGCCTTCTTCCAGTCGGACCGCTGTCCGACGAAACGCCCCTGGCGCTTCATCTTGCCGTGCGAGATCGCGGTGCGCACGGCTTCGACCTTCGAGCCGAGCAGCTTCTCGACGGCGCGCTTGATGTCCACCTTCGTCGCGTGCACCGCCACTTCGAAGACCAGCGTGCGCCCGTCTTCGCGGAGCATCGTGGTCTTCTCGGTGATGAGCGGGCGGCGAATGACGTCTGTCTGTTTCATGTCAGTTTCCGGTTGCCGGTTGCCAGTTCCCCGTTACCCGAGGCTGTCCTGGAGCTTCTCGAGCGCAGCCTTGGTCGCGATGACGCGGTCGGTGTCGATGACATCGCGCGCCGTGACCCGGCCGCTCACTACCAGGCGCACACCGGCAATGTTGCGCGCCGACAGCGTGAAGGCGTCGTTGTGCGCGACGTCGATGACCAGCGTCTTGCCGGCGGCGCCGAGCGCCTTGAGCATCGCCGCCGTTTGCTTGGTCTTGGGTGCCTTGTTCTCGTCGCGGCCGGCATCGAGGCCGTCGACAACCGTCAGAGTGCCGTCCGCCAGCTTCGCGGCGAGGGCGGCACGCAGCGCGCCTGCCTTGACCTTGCGCGGCAGCGCGTAGTCGTAGCTACGCACCTGCGGCCCGAACACCGTGCCGCCATGGCGCCACAGCGGGTTGCGGATCTCGCCGACGCGGGCGCGGCCGGTACCCTTCTGCCGCCAGGGCTTCTTGCCCGAGCCGCTGACCAGCGCGCGGTTCTTCGAAGCGTGCGTGCCCTTATGCTCCTGCGCGTTCTGGTGCACGACCGCCTCCCAGATCAGGTCGGTCTTGACACGCCCGCCGAACACCTCGTCCTTGAGGTCGAGGCTGCCGACGGTCTCCTTCTTGCTGTTTACTACGTCTATCTTCATGTCAGCGTCCCAGCTGCTACTTCTTCGGCTTGGCGGCCGGCTTCTTCGCGACGGTGACCTTGCCCGCCTTTTCGACCTGCGCCACCGGTTCCTTCTTCGCCGCCACGGCCTTGCGGATGACGACGTAGCTGCCCTCGACGCCGGGAACGGCGCCGCGCACGAGCAGCAGGTTGTTGTCGGCGTCGACCTGCACCACCTTGAGGTTGCGCGTGGTGACGCGGTCGCCGCCCATGCGGCCGGCGGCGCGCATGCCCTTGACGACGCGCGACGGGAACGATGACGCGCCAATTGATCCGGGCGCGCGGTGGAACATCGAGCCGTGGGTCGCGGCGCCGCCGCGGAAGTGGTGACGCTTGACCACGCCCTGGAAGCCGTGGCCGCGGCTGATGCCGATGACGTCGACGCGCTCTCCGTCCTTGAACAGGCCGCCGACGAGCACCTGGTCGCCCGCCTTCGGGGTGGCGTCTCCGCCACCGCCCTTGGCCAGCTTGACTTCGCCACGCACTCGGGTCGGCGGCACGTTGCCGGCCTTCTTGTAGTGCCCGGCAACCGCCTTGTTGACCTTGGCCGGTTTCTCTTCGACGAACGCGAGCTGCACGGCCTCGTAGCCGTCGCCCTGCGCATTCTTCGCCTGCAGCACCACGCACGGGCCCGCCTTGATGACGGTGGCCGGCGTGACCGTGCCGTCGGCGGCGAACACCTGTGTCATGCCAACTTTTCTACCGATGATTCCGTTGACCATTACTTGTGCTCTTTGCCAAATGCCTTGATTTCGACGTCGACGCCGGCCGGCAGGTCGAGCTTCATCAGCGCGTCGACCGTCTGCGGCGTCGGCTCGAAGATGTCGATCAAGCGCTTGTGCGTGCGCAGCTCGAACTGTTCGCGCGATTTCTTGTCGACGTGCGGCGAGCGCAACACCGTCCACTTGTTCTTCTCGGTCGGCAGCGGAATCGGGCCGGCCAGGCGAGCCCCGGTCCGCCGCGCGGTGTCGACGATCTCGGTCGTCGACTGATCGAGCACGCGGTTGTCGTAGGCCTTGAGACGGATGCGGATCTTGTCGCTAAACGGTGATGCTGCCATTTACGTCTTTCCCTGCACTCGAGCGACGACTTCCTCGCTCACGTTGTTCGGCGCCTGCTCGTAACGATCGAAGTGCATCGAGTAGGTCGCGCGTCCCTGGGTGCGCGAACGGAGGTCCGTCGCATACCCGAACATTTCCGACAGCGGCACCCGCGCGTTGATGATCTGCGTGCCGCCGCGATCTTCCTGCGACTGAATCTGGCCGCGACGGCTGGACAGGTTGCCCATGACGTCGCCCATGTGTTCCTTGGGGACCACGACCTCGACGCGCATCACCGGCTCGAGCAGCACGGGCTTCGCCTTCTTGGCCGCGTCCTGGAACGCCATCGAGCCCGCGATCTTGAAGGCCATTTCCGACGAGTCGACCTCGTGGTAGCTGCCGTCGTAGAGCTCAATGCGCACGTCGTCGATCGGGTAGCCGGCGAGGACGCCGCGGGTCAGTGCTTCCTTGATCCCTTCGTCGACCGGCTTGATGTATTCCTTCGGAATCGCGCCCTGCGTGACTTCGTTCTCGAAGACGTAGCCCGTGCCCGGCTCGCCGGGGTAGAGATGAATCTTGACGTGGCCGTACTGGCCACGGCCGCCGGTCTGCTTGGCGTACTTCATCTCGCCGTCGGCGGGACGGGTCAGCGTTTCCTTGTAGGCGACCTGGGGCTTACCGACCGTCGCCTCGACACTGAACTCGCGCTTCAGGCGGTCGACGATGATCTCAAGGTGCAGCTCGCCCATCCCGGCGATGATGACCTGGCCGGTCTGCAGGTCCGTCTGCACGTGGAAGGTCGGATCTTCGGCCCGCAATTTCTGCAGCCCCGCGCCGAGCTTTTCCTGGTCGGCCTTGGTCTTTGGCTCGATCGCCAGCGAAATGACCGGCGCCGGGAAGTCCATCGACTCGAGCACGATCGGCTTCTTTTCGTCGCAGATCGTGTCGCCCGTCGAGACGCTCTTGAGGCCGACCGCGGCGGCGATGTCGCCGGCGTAGACCTCCTTGATTTCGTCACGCTTGTTGGCGTGCATCCTCAGGAGGCGGCCGATGCGCTCGCTCTTCTGCTTGGTGGAGTTGAAGACCATCGTCCCGGCGGTGAGGACCCCGGAGTAGACGCGGATGAAGGTCAACTGGCCGACGAACGGGTCGGTCATGATCTTGAACCCGAGCGCCGCGAACGGCGCGTCGTCCTTCGCCGGACGCTCTTCGATCGCCTCGGGGCCCTTGTCGGGGTTGAAGCCCTTGATCGAGGGCACGTCCACCGGCGACGGCAGGTAGTCGACCACCGCGTCGAGCAGCGGCTGCACGCCCTTGTTCTTGAACGCCGACCCGCAGATGACCGGCACGAAGGCGGGCTCCGCCTTCTCGCCCTCGGTGTGTACGGAGGAGTTGACGCGCTTGCGCAGCGCGGCCTTGATCTCCTCTTCCGAGATCTCCTCGCCGTGAAGGTACTTCTCGAGGATTTTATCGTCGGCCTCGCTGACCTTCTCGATCAGCTGCTCGCGGAAGTGCTTGGCGTCCTCGATCATGTCGGCGGGAATTTCACCGACGATGTAATCCGCGCCCATTGTCTCGTCCTTGTAGGTGATCGACTTCATCTTGATGAGGTCGACCACGCCGACGAACTTGTCTTCGGCGCCGATGGGCAGCTGGATCGCAACGGGGTTGCCGCCGAGCTTGCTGACGATCTGCTCAAAGGTCCGCTTGAAGTCGGCGCCGATGCGGTCCATCTTGTTGACGAAGCAGATGCGCGGCACGCGATACTTGTCGGCCTGGCGCCACACCGTTTCGGACTGCGGCTCGACGCCGGCGACCGAGTCGAACACGGCGACGGCGCCGTCGAGCACGCGCAGCGAGCGCTCGACTTCCGCGGTGAAGTCGACGTGGCCGGGCGTGTCGATGATGTTGATGCGGTGCTCGCGCCAGAAGCAGGTGGTCGCGGCCGACGTGATGGTGATGCCGCGCTCCTGTTCCTGCTCCATCCAGTCCATGACCGCCGTCCCCTCGTGGACTTCACCGATCTTGTAGGTGATGCCCGTGTAGAAGAGGATGCGCTCCGTGGTGGTGGTCTTGCCGGCATCAATGTGCGCCATGATGCCGATGTTGCGCGTTTTGGCGAGCGATGTTTCCCGTGGCATGGTCAGTTACCAGCTACCAGCGGTAGTGGGCAAAGGCCTTGTTGGCCTCGGCCATCCGGTGGACGTCTTCGCGCTTCTTGACCGCGCCGCCGCGGAGGTTGGCCGCGTCCATCAACTCGTTGGCGAGCTTTTCCGTCATCGTCTTGCCGTCGCCGCGCTCGCGCGCGAAGCCGACCAGCCAGCGGATGCTGAGCGACAGGCGGCGGTTCGGATTCACTTCGACCGGCACCTGGTAGTTGCTGCCGCCGACGCGGCGAGACTTGACCTCGAGCGCCGGCTTCACGTTCTCGACTGCCTTCTTGAACACCTTGAGCGGGTCGTCGCCGGTCTTCTCCTGAATGGAGGACAGGCTGCCGTACATGATCTTCTCGGCGGTGCTGCGCTTGCCGTCGCTCATCAGCGTGCTGATGAACTTGGTGACGAGCGAGCTGCTGTAGATCGGATCCAGCGGAACGTCGCGCTTCGGAATTTCTCTACGTCTCGGCATAAATCAGTTTCCTGCTACCAGCTACCAGCTTCCGGCTTCCGGCGTGAAGCCCGACGGCTCGCTATGACTTCGGCCTCTTTGCGCCGTACTTCGAACGACCCTGCTTGCGGCCCTGCACGCCGACAGCGTCCAGGGTGCCGCGGACGACGTGGTAACGCACGCCCGGGAGGTCCTTGACGCGGCCGCCGCGAATCAGCACCAGCGAGTGCTCCTGCAGGTTGTGGCCGACACCGGGGATGTAGGTGGTCACCTCGATCCCGTTGGTCAGGCGTACGCGCGCGACCTTGCGCAGCGCCGAGTTCGGCTTCTTTGGCGTCTGGGTGAAGACGCGCACGCACACGCCGCGCTTCTGCGGGCTGTTCTGCAGCGCCGGGCTCTTCGTCTTCGTCAGGACCTTGTCGCGTCCCTTGCGCACCAACTGGCTGATCGTCGGCACAGGCACTCCGTCAAAAAAGACACATCGAAAGAAGGGACGCCCCTTCTTTCAAGGTTCATTGTTCCAGGCCTAGGGAGCCGCACACGCGGCCCGGCACCTGGAACTGACTTACCCTATAAGGTTTAAAGGTGCTGACCCGACAAGGGTCGAGCTGTCTGGGATAGGGGCTCTAGATAGGGTGTCCTAGGGCCGACCAGAACCTAGGAAATATAACAAATAATGCCACAGGATGCAAGCGGCCGGAGCCAGGACCGCAAACGCCAGTGCGGCGGTCAGGGTCAAGGCTCCGGCCCTCAGACGCTAGTCCTTGATCTTGTGCGCGACCTCATGCAGCGCGTCGCCGACCTTACGGCGGGCCTTACCGAAGCCCTCTTCGACGTTGCCGGCCGCCTGATCCGCAATCCCTTCGCCCCGCAGATCATCGTTATCGGTGGCGTTGCCGACGCCCTCCTTGATCTTGCCCTTGAGCTTGTCCACTTTGCCGTTGAGCTCGTCCTTGTTCATCGGTCGAAACCTCCGTCCCACAGACATTCAAAACTCAAGACGTCAGCCATACCCGTCGATCATGAGTCGATCATGACGAGTTGACACCGGACGCCGCCTCCTGTAAAACGTAATCAATGCGTCTGGTTGCGTGCGGGGTCTGCTGCTGCTGTTGTTGTTGTCGCGAAGTCGACAGCTTCCAGCCCAGGAGTCCGCTCACGCGCTGACGTTTCAGCACCACCAAGGATTTCAAAGGCCCGGAAGCCTCACGGTTTCCGGGCCTTTTTGTTTTTGCATGGAACTGTTCCCGTTGTTTCTCAAGCTGCACGGCCGACGCGTCCTCGTCGTCGGGGCCGGCCCGGTGGCGGCGTCCAAGCTCGCGGGGCTGCTCGCGGCGGGCGCCAGCGTGACCGTCGTCGCGCCCGAGGTGTGCGCGTCGGTGCGCGAGGCCGGCGTTCCGATCGAACAGCGGGAATTCGCAGACGCTGACCTCGACGACGTGTGGTACGTCGTCGCCGCCGCAACACCCGCCGTGAACGCCGGCGTCGCGCGCGCGGCGGAGCACCGGCGCATCTTCGTCAACGCCGTCGACGATCCCCCCAATGCGACCGCGTACCTGGGCGGGGTGGTCCGCCGCGCCGGCGTCACGGTCGCGGTGTCGACGGCGGGACAGGCGCCGGCGCTCGCCGGCCTGCTGCGGGAAGGGATCGACGCGCTGCTACCGGCCGACCTCGATCGCTGGATCGAGACCGCGCGCGATGCACGCCGTGACTGGAAGGGCCGTGGCGTGCCGATGGAGGCGCGCCGTCCGCTGCTGTTGCAGGCCCTAAACGCCATCTATTCCGTTGAATGCGAAGCGGAGCCTGCGGCCGCGCCGCAAGAATGGGGTGAGCGATGAGCGGCCTGGTCTCTCTCGTCGGCGCCGGCCCCGGCGACGCGTCGCTGCTGACACGTGCCGCCCTGGCGCGGCTGCGCCGGGCGGACCTCGTGCTCTACGACGCGCTGGTGAGCGACGACGTGCTGCGGCTGGCGCGGCGGGCGCGCCGCTTCCCCGTCGGCAAGCGCGCGGGGCGCCCGAGCATGCCGCAGGCGACCATTCATGCGCTGATGATCCGAGCGGCGCGGCGCGGCCAGCGGGTCGTGCGGCTCAAGGGGGGAGACCCCTTCGTGTTCGGGCGCGGCGGCGAAGAGGCGCTGGCGCTGCGCGCCGCGAACGTGCCGTTCGAAATCATTCCAGGGGTGACCAGCGCGGTCGCGGCGCCGGCGCTGGCCGGCATCCCGGTCACGCATCGCGGCGTCTCATCGGCGTTCACCGTCATTGCCGGCCACTCGCGCGAGAGCTACGCACGCGTGCTCGACGCGATCGCGCCCGGGGCGATGACGATCGTGTTCCTGATGTCAGTCGCCGAACAGCGCGACATTGCCGCCGCTCTGGTCGAGCGCGGCTGGCTGCCGTCGACACCGGCAGCGCTGCTCTTTGCCGCGTCGCGGCCTGACGCCGAGACCTGGACCGGAACACTCGCGGATCTTGCCAACGGCGACGGGGTCTTCGATGCGGAGCGCCCGGGCATGATCGTCGTCGGCGAGGTGGTGCACATACGAGAGCGGCTGCAGGTCCGCGTGAACGCGGAAGCCACGGGAAGTGAAGGATGACAACGGCCATCGCGCAGCGTCCATCGGTCATCGATCTGATCGGCCATACGCCGCTGGTGCGCCTCGACGCGCTCGAGACCAACGGCTCGCGTCTCTACGCCAAGCTCGAATGGCAGAACCCCGGCGGGTCGGTCAAGGACCGCGCCGCGGCGCGGATGATCGTGGAAGGAGAGCGCAGCGGCGCGCTGGCGCCGGGCGGGACGATCCTCGACGCGACGTCGGGAAACACCGGCATCGCCTACGCCATGCTCGGCGCCGCGCTCGGCTATCGCGTGCGCCTGTGCGTCCCCGCCAACGTCACCCCCGAACGGCTGCGGGTGCTGCGGGCATTCGGGGCGGAAGTGGTGCCGACCGATCCGATGGACGGATCCGACGGCGCCATCCGGGAAGCGCGCGCAATCCACCAGCGCGAGCCGCACCTGTTCTATCCCGACCAGTACAACAACGATGCCAATTGGCGGGCGCATTACGACACGACCGGCGGCGAGATCTGGGAACAGACCGGCGGGCGCGTCACGCACTTCGTCGCCGGTCTTGGCACCAGCGGCACGTTCACCGGCACGACACGGCGGCTGCGCGCGCTCAATCCACGGATCAAGGCGTTCTCGGTACAGCCCGACGGGCCGCTGCACGGCGTCGAGGGGCTGAAGCACATGGCCACGTCGATCGTGCCGGGCATCTACGACGAGCGTCTCGCCGACCAAGACCTGCGCGTCACCACCGAAGACGCGCACGAGATGACGCGCCGCCTGGCGGCCCGGCTGGGCCTGTTTGCCGGTGTCTCGAGCGGCGCGGCCGCGGTCGCCGCGGCGCGTGTCGCGGCGCAGCATCCGGGGTCGGTGGTGGTGACGATCTTTCCCGACGGCGGCGCGCGCTACCTGTCGGAACCATTCTGGGGCGAACAGCGATGAGCGGCACGCACACGACGACGAACGCCGCGATCCGCTTGAGCGAGCGCGTGCTCGACGCCATCCACCGCCACGCGGCGGCGGCGTACCCGCACGAGTGCTGCGGCGCCCTGATCGGCGCGGCAGACGGCGACGGCCTGGTGGAGATCGTCGACGCCACGGCACTCGACAACGTCACCGACGAAGGACCGCGGCGGCGTTTCCGCGTCAGCCCCGCCGACTACCGGCAGTCCGAGGCGCGCGCGCGCGAGCTTGGCGCCGAACTCGTCGGCTTCTATCACTCGCATCCGGATCACCCGGCGCTGCCGTCGCAGTACGACCTCGATCATGCGTGGCCGAACTTCAGCTACGTGATCGTTGCCGTCGCCCAGGGCACGCCAGGCGACCTGCGCTCGTGGCGGTTGCGTCCGGATCGTTCCCAGTTCGACGAGGAGACCGTGCAATGACCCCGATCCTGATCCCGACGCCGCTGCGCGCCTACACCGGCAAGCAGGACACCGTGCGCGTGGCCGGCGCCACCATCGGCGAGGCGCTGACGGCGCTGACGAGCGAGTTTGGCGAGCTGCGGCAGCATCTCTACACGGCCGAAGGCAAGCTGCGCAGCTTCGTCAACATCTACGTCAACGACGAAGACATCCGCTACCTGCAGAAGGAAGCGACGCCGCTCAAGGCGGGTGACACCGTCAGCATCGTCCCGTCGGTGGCGGGCGGCGTCGGGGCCGCCGCACCGGCGCGCAACGCGGAGCTGACGCCCGATGAGATCAAGCGCTACAGCCGCCACCTCATTCTTCCCGAGGTTGGCGTCGAGGGGCAACGGAAGCTGAAGGCGGCAAGCGTGCTGTGCATCGGCGCCGGCGGCCTCGGCTCCCCGGCCGCGCTTTATCTTGCCGCCGCCGGTCTCGGCCGCCTGGGCATCGTCGACTTCGACGCCGTCGATGTCAGCAACCTGCAGCGGCAGATCCTGCACGGGACGTCCGACGTCGGCCGCTCGAAGCTGCAGTCGGCCAAAGATCGTCTCCTGGCGATCAACCCGGAACTCGAGGTCGACACCTACGAGACGGCGCTGACGTCGAAGAACGCATTGGATCTGTTCAAGGACTACGACGTCATCCTCGACGGCACCGACAACTTCCCGACGCGCTATCTGGTCAACGACGCGTGCGTGCTGCTGGGCAAGCCGAATGCCTACGGCAGCATCTTCCGCTTCGAGGGACAGGCGTCGGTGTTCGCCGTTCCGGGCGGTCCCTGCTATCGCTGCCTGTATCCGGAACCACCGCCGCCCGGGCTGGTGCCGAGCTGCGCCGAGGGAGGCGTCCTCGGCGTGCTGCCGGGCGTCGTCGGGACGATCCAGGCGACGGAGGCGATCAAGCTGATTCTCGGCGTCGGGCAGACGCTGGTCGGACGGCTGCTGCTCTACGACGCCTTCAACATGCGCTTCCGCGAGCTGAAGCTGCGGCGCGACCCCGCGTGCCCGGTGTGCGGCGACCACCCCACGGTGAAGGCGCTCATCGACTACGACCAGTTCTGCGGCGTCGCCCCGGCCGCGGTAGCTGTCGCGGAAACGACGGTGACGGAGCTGAAGGCGCGAATCGATGGCGGCGACAACCTGTTCATCCTCGACGTGCGCGAGCCGAACGAATTCCAGATCTGCCGCATCGCCGGGTCGACGCTGATTCCGCTCGGCGAGCTGCCGCGGCGCCTGGACGAACTGCCGCAGGGGCCTGGCGCCCCCGACATCGTCGTCCACTGCAAGATGGGCGGCCGCAGCGCAAAAGCGGTCCGCACCCTGACGGAGAAGGGCTTCACCCGCGTGCAGAACCTGAAGGGCGGGATTCTCGAGTGGATCGACAAGATCGATCCGACGCAGTCCAAATATTGAGTGTAGTTTCCGGCCTCAGCCGGAAGCAGGCGCCGGGAGAACTCGAATGGCAATAGTTGACGATCCCAAAGTCTACGGCCGCACGCGACTGAGCTTCGCGACCGAAGCGGACATCGACGAGTTCGCCGACGTGCTCGGGCAGTTCGAGCGCGGCGAGATCGGGCCGGACCAGTGGCGCGCGTTCCGGCTGGTGCGCGGCACCTACGGGCAGCGCCAGGCGGACGACGCGCAGATGCTGCGCGTCAAGATCCCGCAGGGTCTGCTGACCGGCGCGCAGCTGGAAGCGCTCGCCGACGTCGCCGACCTCTACTCGCGCGGCTTCGGCCACATCACCACGCGGCAGAACGTGCAGTTTCACTTCATGCGCCTGCACGACGTCGAGCCGGCGATGCGGCGGCTCGGCGAAGCCGGCCTGACCACGCGCGAGGCGTGCGGCAACTCGGTGCGCAACATCACCGCCTGCCCGTTTGCCGGAGTGGCCAGCGATGAGCTGTTCGACGTCACGCCGTATGCCGAGGCATTGACGCGCTACCTGCTGCGGCATCCGCTCAGCTCGAAGCTGCCGCGCAAGTTCAAGATCGGCTTCGAAGGCTGCCCGGAGGATCACACCAAGACGGGGATCAACGACCTCGGCTTCCGCGCCACGGCCTCGGAAGACGGCGCGCGCGGCTTCCGGGTGACCGTCGCCGGGGGCACCGCCATCCTCTGCCGCACCGGCTTCCTGCTGCACGACTTCATCCCGACCGGCGAGATCTACGACGTCGCGGACGCGGTGCTGCGCGTGTTCGCCGAGTTCGGCGACTATCAGCACAAGCAGCGCAACCGCCTGAAGTTCCTGATCAAGAGCATGGGCTGGGAGCGCTGGCTTGCCGAATACCAGCGTCATCTCGACGCCGTGCGTGCGGAGCTGCGCCGGGAGCGGCCATTCGACCCGGACCATGCGGACATCGAGACGCCGCCCGACTGGGGGACACCCCTCGCGGCGGATCTCATTTCGATCGAGGCGCGCGCCGCGTCGGCGCAGATCCGCGGCACCGGCACTCGGCCGTCGCTGCTGCCGGTGACCAACGACACCGAGGAGCGCTGGCTGCGCAGCAATGTCCGCACGCAAAAGCAGTCGGGCTACTCGATCGCGATCGTGACCATTCCACTCGGCGATCTGACCGCGCCGCAGTTCCGGATCATCGCGGATCTGGCCGCGTCGTACAGCGACGGCACCGTGCGCGTGACCGTGGAGCAGAACCTCGTGTTCCGCTGGGTCAAGACGAGCCGCCTGCACGACTTCTACGGCGCGATCCGTGCCGCGCGTCTCAATTATTCCGGCCACGGGACGATCGCTGACGTGGTCAGTTGCCCCGGCGCGGAGTCCTGCCGCCTGGCCGTGACACAGTCACGTGGCCTCGGCCATCTGCTGGGAGAGCACCTGCGGGAGCACCCCGAGGTCGCGGCGGCCGCCGGCTCCGGCGACATCAAGATCAGCGGTTGCCCGAACGGCTGCGGCCAGCACCACGTCGCGGCGATCGGCTTCCAGGGCAGCATCAGAAAGCTCGGCGAGCGCGCCGTGCCGCAGTACTTCGTGACGATCGGCGGGGGGGCCGACGGCGAAGGGGCGTCATTCGGCCGGGTCGCCGCCAAGATTCCCGCGCGCCGCGCCCCCGAAGCGGTCGACCGGCTCGTCGATCTGTATCAGGCGGAGCGGCGCGATGGAGAACGCCTTGCCGACTTCTACCGCCGCGCCGACATCGCGCGCGTCAAGGACGTGCTGTCGGACCTCGAGCGCCTGACCGACGCCGAGGCCCGCCCGGACGACTTCATCGACCTCGCCGAAGACCATGAGTTCACGCCTGAAGTCATGGACGGCGAGTGCAGCGCATAATTAGCTGAGGGGCTTCGCCCCTCAACATGATCCGAGGGGCGTCGCCCCTCGGACTCCCCTACACACTCTCTCGCGCGCCGCTGCGACGGCGCGCTCCGTTCGTGTGGCTCGCTTCGCTGCGCTCGCTCGCGTCGTTGGGCCTCACCGTCGGTCGGCTCGCTTCGCTGCGCTCGCTCGCGTCGTTGGGCCAGCTAACGCGCCGCCTTCAGGCGGACGATCAAGCAGGGCGCATATAATGCGGCGCATGAAATACCGAACATTTCTCGCCGGCAGCCTGGTGGCGATCGTCGCCGCGCTACCGATCGCGCAAGCCAAGCTCGATCCTTCAATCAACGACAAGATCCGACAGGAAGAAACGCAGCACTCGCAGATCATGCGGACGATGCACTTCCTGACCGACGTCTACGGACCGCGCCTGACCGGTTCGCCCAATCACGAGGCGGGGGCGAAGTGGGCGGCCAACCAGATGACCCAGTGGGGCTTGGTCAACGCCCATCTCGAACCGTGGGACTTCGGGCATCCGGGCTGGAGCAACGAGATCGTCCAGGCGCGGATCGTGTCGCCGATGAAGGCGGCGCTCATAGTGCAGCCGCTGGCGTGGACGCCGAGCACGAAGGGGCCCGTCACGGCACCGGCGTTCAACCTGATCACCCCGCAGGGACCGGAGGTGCCGCAAGCCGAGGGGGCGCGCGGCGGAGGACGCGGGCCGCAGCGCCTCGGACCGACGCAGGCGGAATTGACCGCGTATCTCGACAGCATCAAAGACAAGGTGAAGGGCGCGGCGGTACTCGTCGGCAAGCCGGCCTTCGTCCCCGTCAGCTTCGACGCCGAGGCGACGCGGCTGACCGACGTCCAGGTCAAGTGCTCGTATGAGGAGAACGCCGAGACCGATCCCGACTGCGCCGGCCAGCGCGGGCGGGGCTTCGGCAACCGCGGCGGCGCGGCCCCGGCACCGCCGAGCGACCGCTTGACCGCGCGCCAGATCAACACGCAAGTCGACGACTTCCTCGTCGCCAACGGCGCCGCCGTCCGCATCGACGACGCCGGCCGCTGGAACGGGATCGTGACGGCGCCGAATAACCGCACCTACGACGAGACCAAGCAGCCGCCGACACTGGTCATGCGGAACGACGACTACGGCCGTATCGCGCGGGTGCTCGCCGACGCCACGCCGGTGACGCTGGAAGTGAACATCGCCAACACGTGGTATCCGGCGGGCAAGACGTCGTACAACGTCGTCGCCGAGATTCCCGGCACCGACAAGGCGGCAGAGGTCGTGATGCTCGGCGGCCACCTCGACTCGTGGCACGTGGCCACCGGTGCCACGGACAACGCCATCGGCTGTGCGCAGATGATGGAAGCGGCGCGTATCCTCCAGGCACTGGGCGTCAAGCCGCGTCGGACGATCCGGGTAGCGCTGTGGAGCGGCGAAGAGGAAGGACTGCTCGGCTCGCTCGCCTACGTGAAACAACACTTCGGCAGCGCCGAGGCGCCCGCCCCGGAGTTCGCCACGCTCGACGCCTACCTCAACGTCGACACCGGCACCGGCCGCATCCGCGGCGGCAGCATCTTCGGCCCGGCGGAGGCGGCGAAGGTCCTTCGTGACGCGCTCGCGCCCTTCAAGGACGCCGGCGTCGGCGGCGCGACGGCGACCACGAGCCGTACCATCGCCGGTACCGACAGCACGTCGTTCAACAACGCCGGACTGCCGGGCATCGGCTTCCGCCAGGACTCGATCGACTACAACCCGCACACGCACCATACCAACCTCGACACCTACGAGCGAATCATCGAGGAGGACGTGAAAGGCAACGCGATGGTGATTGCCGCAACGCTCTATCAGCTGGCGATGAGCGACAACATGGTGCCGCGCTTCTCAGCCGACAAAATGCCGCCTCCTCCGCAGCGTGGCGGCGGACACTGACAAGAACAGTCACAGACAATCAGGAGAGGGCTGCCGATCTCTCGATCGTCTGTAAACCGGAGACAGTGAATGCCCAGACTGATTGAGAAGCCGACCGTCATCGACTGCGTCGGCACCAAGCCGAAGCAGATTCAGGAATTCGCCGGACGCGTCAACTCCGGACATGGCGGCGTCAGCGTGGCGCGAATGATCTCACCGAGTGGATGGGAGGAGCCCGGCCAGCGGCCCGAGTTCGAGGAGATTACCGTCGTGCTGAAGGGTACGCTGCACGTGCAGCACGAGAAGGGGGCGCTCGAGGTCCGCGCCGGTCAGGCGGTCGTCACCAGTCCTGGGGAGTGGGTCCGCTACAGCACGCCTGGTCCCGAGGGTGCCGAATACGTCGCGGTGTGCCTGCCGGCGTTCTCGCCGACGACGGTCCACCGCGACGAATAGCGTACCGGAGTCTCCCTACTTCGTCTTGGGTTCGAGCGTCATCTTGTCGACGACGTGCGTGACGCCCTTGTTGTGCTTGGCGATCTTGAGCGCTTCGGCACGCTCAGCCGCCGAGGTAACCTTGCCGCTGAGGGTCACCACACCATTGGTGGTCTCGACGCCGATCTCGATGGCACTGGTCCTCTTGTCGGCGAGCAGCTTCGTCTTGATCGACGTCGTGATCGCGCTATCGTCGATCACCTCTTCGGTCTTGTTGACCGCCGACTTGGTTGACGCCTTGGCCTTGTCCGTGGTGGACTGAGCCGCCGCGGGGCCCGCAATCGTCGTCATCCCGACGACGGCGAGCCCACAGAGTCCGACGCTGAGCTTTCTGAACATGAGTCCTCTCCTTCGTCGGAGGGAGAGAGAGCATGTTCCGTGCCCAGGTCAGCTCTTCAGGGCGATGAGAAGACCGTCGCGGATGGGGACGACCGAGGTGATCCATGGCGGCTGTCGCAGCAGGCGGGTCAGTTCGCGAACGCCTTGCGTATCGGGCGTCTGGTCGACATCGTCGAGGACGCGTCGGCTCCACAGCATGTTGTCGACGAGCAGGACGCCGCCACGCTTGAGTTTGGCGTCGATCACCGGGAACGCCGACGGATAGTCCTTCTTCGTAATGTCGTTGAAGATGAGGTCGAAAGGTCCGGCTGTATCCTTCAGCGTGGCGATAGCCTCCGCCATGTGGTAACGCACGACATCGTCCAGCCCAAGTGCGGCCAGATGGCCGCGTGCCTTCTCCGACAGGTCCTTGTCCCAAACCACGTGGTGCACTTCCCCACCGCCGTTCTCCTTGACTGCCCTGGCGAAAAACGCGGTCGAGTAGCCATAGCCGGACCCGAGCTCGAAGATGCGGCGGGCGCCGGTCATGCGCGCGATCTGGTAGCAGACGTGCGCGCAGGCGGGGCCGACGATCGGGAAATCGTGTGCCGCTGCGTAGGCCTCCATCGCCTGGAGTTCCGGGTGGCGAGGTGGCACGAGGGAGTCGAGGTAGTCGGACAGCGTGGCATCGAGGACGTCGGGCATGACGACATGATAGTCACGCCTGCTTCTGCTTGACAACGTCGGAGATCTGCTCAAGCGGATCAGGCAGTCTTGACCTGATCTTGCGCTACACCAGCACGCGGATAATGTCGGAGCGCGTAATGATGAACGTCTTGTCGGTCTTGAAGTCGCGGACCAGCACGGCGGGCATCGACGGCGTGATCATCGTCGAGAGCAGGTCGATCGGCGTCGAGACGTCGACGAAGGCAAAGGCCGGCTGCATGATCGACTCGACCGCCTCGGTCTTGATCGCGGTGTTCTTGACCAGCTCGCTATAGAGGTGGGTCTCGTTGAGCGAACCGACGAGACGGCCACCGTGGGTGATCGAGATCTGCGAGAAATCGTGATCGGCCATCAACCGCACCGCCGCCTCGACGGGCTGGTGTCCTTCGATCGAGAGAAGCTCGCCGGACACGCCCGAGGCAACGAGGTCGCGCGCGGTCATGCCGCTCTTCTCAAAGAACCCCTTCTCGCGCATCCAGTCGTCGTTGAACATCTTGCCGAGGTAACGCGACCCGTGGTCGTGAAAAATGACGACGACGAGATCGCCGTCCTTGAAATGATCTTTCAGCTGCAGCAGGCCGGCCATCGCCGAGCCGGCCGAGTTGCCAGCGAAAATCCCCTCTTCGCGTGCGATTCGGCGCGTCATCAGCGCCGCGTCCTTGTCGGTCACCTTCTCGAAGGCATCGATCACCGAGAAGTCTACGTTCTTGGGCAGGAAGTCCTCGCCGATGCCTTCAGTGATGTAGGGATAGATCTCGTTCTTGTCGAGGACGCCGGTGTCCTTGTACTTCTTCAGCACCGAGCCGTAGGTGTCGATGCCCCAGATCTTGATCGCCGAGTTCTGCTCCTTCAGGAACCGCCCGACGCCGCTGATCGTTCCGCCGGTGCCAACGCCGCAGACCAGGTGCGTGATCCGCCCTTCGGTCTGGGCCCAGATCTCCGGTCCGGTCTGCTCGTAGTGCGCAGCGGTATTCGAGAGGTTGTCGTACTGGTTGGCCTTCCAGGAGTTCGGGTACTTCCTTGACCAGGCGCGACGACACCGAGTAGTACGAACGGGGATCCTCGGGATCGACGTTGGTGGGGCAGACGATGACCTCGGCGCCGAACGCCCGCAGCGCGTCGGCTTTCTCGGGTGACTGCTTATCGGTCGTCGTGAAGACGCAGTTGTAGCCCTTGATGATCGCGGTGATCGCCAGCCCCATCCCGGTATTGCCGGAGGTGCCTTCGATGATCGTCCCGCCGGGCCTGAGCGCGCCGCTCCGCTCGGCGTCCTCGATCATCTTCACCGCCATGCGGTCCTTGATCGAGTTGCCGGGATTGGTGGTCTCGATCTTGGCGTAGACCGTCCCCTTGACGGCGCTGGTGATCCGGTTGATGCGGATGAGCGGCGTGTCGCCGATCGCTTGGAGGACATCGGCGAAGACGCGCTTCTGCTTGTTCACGTCTACAGGATACGCGAGACTGCGCCGCGCGATCAGCGCCGACCGGTCAACCTGTAGAGCAGCAGCGCGGCGCGCTTGGTCTGGCTTGGCAGCGTCGCCAGATCGGCGGTTTCCTGCGGCGAATGATCGTCGGTCCCCATCAGGCCGATGCCGTCGATCACGCTTTTCACCTGCGACGAGATGAACGACACGTCGGCGGCGCCGGCGCGGTCTGGGCTGACCGAGGCGACACGGCCGAAACCGAGGTCCTGGCTCGCCTTGTCGTAGTCGACGAGCAGGGCCTCGTTGCCCGGCGTCGGCGCCAGCGCCGGGTAACCGTCGTCGAAGGTCAGGGCCGCCTGCGTCTGGGCCAGCGGGGCGTCCGCCACGACCTTCTTCATCGCGTCGCGAGCGTGGAGGAGCTGCTCGGGCGACAACGTTCGCAGATCGCCAAGCGCCACCGCATGGGCCGCGATGACGTTGGTCTTGCCCGAGGCCGCGCCTTTGGCCAGCACGGCGTCGGCATCCGCGGTCGTGCCGCCGAGAATCAGGCTCGGGTTGAACGTGAGGTGCGCTTCTCCGGCGAGGGTGCGGCGGAAGCCGTCGACGATGCGGGCGAGCTCGTAATTGGCCCCGTAACCTATGTCGGAGCGGAAGATCTGCGACGAATGCCCCGTCTTCGCCGTCACGTCGAGCTTCCACGAAGAGGTGCCGCGGCGAGCAGTGACTGCAAACTTCGGATCGCCGGGGCCATCCTCGAAGCCAAGCGCGTACTGTGCACCCTGCGCCGCATCGACCAGCGGCTGGCGGGCCAGCGCCTGGGGATCGCCGGCGTCCTCTTCGTCTCCCGTCATCACAACGACCAGGTTCATGCAATCGAGCGCACCGCCGGCCTTCAGCGCCTTGAGCGCGAAGAGGATCACGACGTCGCCCCCCTTCATGTCGATGACGCCGGGTCCGCGCGCGTGCGTGGCGTCGACGCGCTCGAACTTCTGGAACGGGCTGTCGGGCTCGAACACCGTGTCGAGGTGGCCGATGAGGAGGATCTTCGGTCCGCCGCCCGGGTGCTCGGCGATGAGATGTCCCGCGCGCTTGAACGGCGCGCCGTCGACCCAGGTCGTCTTGAAGCCGAGGTCGGCGAATTCCTTCCTGAAGGCGTCACCGACCGCGCGCACACCGGCGACGTTGTGCGTCCCGCTGTTGATATTGACGACTCTCTCGAGAAGCGCCAGCGCCGCGGCGTTGTTGGCGTCGACGGCCGTGACGATAGACGTCTCCGCCGGACCAGTGACCTGCGCCGTCGCCAGCAGCAGCGCGCACGCGAATATCCGCATCGGCACCCGGCCTACTTCTTCGGCGGCTGGCCAGGCGGCGGGTTGTCGCTGTTGTAGATGGAGTGGGTGATCATCCAGTTGCCGCCCTCCTTCTTCAGCAGGACGACATACTTACCCTTATCGTCGAGCATCCCACCGCCCTTCATCGCCATCAGCGTCTGCTTGTAGGTGCCGATATCGACGGCGGTGTCGCCATGGACCTGGGTCTCGGTGGCGGTGAGCGTGATGCCGTGCACCATGAACTGCTGCGCGAAACCCTTGTGGTAGGCCTCAATCGCGGCGTGGCCCTTCGCGGCGGGCGCGTTGGGTGGCAGCTCGACGCCATCCGCGGTGTAGAGCTTGGCGATCGCCGCGCCGTCCTGCGCCGCAGCCGCCTTCTCGTATGCCGAACGGGTCTTGGCGATGCCCGCTGCATCCGCATTCCCCTGCGCGTAAATACCGGTCGCCAGGACCAGCGCCGCGCAGGTGAGTGTCATCGTCCGAATCATCTGACTTCCTCCATGGTCATCGACGTCTTGGTGGTGTTCTTCATCGTTGTCGGGCGGCCGTCGGGACCGGTCGCGGTCATCGTCGACGGCATGTCGGTGTTCATCGAGGCGACGGTGATCCGTCCTTCGGTGACGTCGAAGGTCAGGCTGCCGACGCCATGGCTGTCGCCGATCTTGACGGTCATGCCGGACGGCCCCATCGGCGGGGTGCTGTCCTGCTTCAGCGCGAGCGCAACGTCGATGGCGGCAATGCCGCCGTCGACGCTCTTCAGCGTCATCGTCTGCGTCCCGGTGATCTTACCTGCGACATCGCTGCCGAGCGCGACCTGCGCCGTCCAGGTATCTCCGGGCTTGACCGCCTGCGGCGGCAAGCGGGGGAAGCTCTGCTCCAGCGACGCGCGGATCGCGCTCTCGCTCAACACTGATTTCAGGCCTTGCACCACCTGCACCGCCCCGCGCTCCTGCGGCAGATCCTGCGTGATCCTATCCAGCGCCTTCTGCGCGCCGTCGATACGCTGGATGGCGCCACTGGGCGCCATCGTCACGCTCAACGTGACGCCGACAATGCCGCCAAAGACCTTGCCGAGCGCCGCCGACGACTCGTCTTTGTCGGCGCTAGACGAATTGGCGCTGTCGTAGTTGATCTTACCCATCGGCGTGTTCATCTCGACGCTGACCGCCTCGATCGTCTGCTGCAGCGTGACGGTGCCGTCGGGTGCCACCGCCGCGGGCAGCAACTTGATGCGCTGCGTCATGGTCTGGCTCAGCGTGACGTCGCCTCCCCCAGGTATCCCGCTGACCGTGCTGTCGGTCCTCAGTGTCGTTGTATAGGTGATGGCTTCCCCCTGCTTCCAGTGGTACTGCAGGGTCACCTGCGCGAAGGCTACCGACGGCAGCAGGAGGCCTATGGCGACCACGCCGAGAAAGAAGGGTCGGCTGCGCGACCACCTCATCGCGTCATCTCTCCTGCTGCGGGGCAGTCGTCTGCGGCCGCGGCGCCTGGCGCCCGGCGTCGAGGTCGTTCCAGTTCAGGATAGCGTTGAAGCCGAGGAAGAAATTTCCTTGTGTCTGCCAGCGCCAGTAGGGGCGGTTGGCGAACATCACCACGTGCCCCTTGCCGACGGGTGCGTCGACGACCACGGCACGGCCGGCCAGCGCCTGGCCGCCAACGAGGACGCCGGACAAGAGCATGTCGTTCGGATCGGCCGGGAACGAAATCAGCGCGCGCGGCGCCGTGGTGACGGCGCCGCCACCCCGTCCGCCGAATCCACCGCCGCCAGCGCCGCGGCCGCCGCCGCGCCCACCGCCGCGGCCGGCGTTATCCGCAGCGGGGGGAATGCCCGCCATCGTCGGCGCTCCCCCTTCGAGCGTCGTCAGCTTCGGCGGCACGGAGTTGGGCTGCATGTTGTAGTTGCCTGGGCCCCCCTCGACCGCCGCGCCGCCGCGGCCGCCACCACCACGGCCGCCGCCACCGGCGACCGCGAGCACTGGGGTCTGGTTGAAGTAGACCGCCAACGCGCTCTGATCGTAGCCGTAGGTCACCGGACTGGTCTTGTCGGTGATCATCGCCTTCAGCACCGAGCCTCGCACATAGAGGCCGTCCCCTGATTCGACAGTCACGCCCGGCGTCAGGTTGAACTCGGGGAAGATCGTCGACGTCCCGCCCTCGGTGATCAGTACCCCGCCCTGCTGCACGAATTTGTAGAGTTCCTGCAGGCCGTCATAGCCGAGGCCGCCGCGCATGTCGTCGGTCGAATCCTCGATACCCAGGTGTGGCGTGTCATCCGTCTTCTTGTAGGGACGCGGCTCGTTGCCCTGAACGCCGCCGTAGACGAGCGCCTGGCCCGTGCCGCCGGCGTGCGGAAAGATGATCACGTCGTACTTGTCGTGCAGGTTTCCCTGCCGGACGAGATTGTCGCCGAAATATTTATAGGGCACCTTGAAGGCGTCGAGCGCCATCCGCACCCATCCTTCGTCCTGCGTGCTCGTCCAGGTGTGGATATAGCCGATGCGCGGCACGTCGAGATCGTGCTGCGCGACGCTCGGTGCCGAGGCGACGGCGAACGCCGACAGGCCCAGTTCCTTGATCGAGGGCTCGATCGCGGCGCGGTCGGCGTTGGCGATGATGAAGCTGCCGGCCGAGAACTTGTGTCCGTCTGCCTCGAACGCCTGCTCCGCCGCGGACATCTTGACGTTGGCGTGGGTGAAGCGGAACGTCACGAGCGTGTTGTCGGTGTTGTTGTCGACGATCACGACCGCTCCATTACCGGTAATCGTGCCCGGGACGACGAAGTCGGCAGCCGCGAGGGTCATCGGCCGCGACAGGATCGACTTGTCGGCGACGGCTGTCGCCTTGACGTTTCTCAGCAAAGGGATCGCCCAGCCGGTATCGTCGTAAGGCCGCGGGTTGTCGGGCGAATAGAACTGCACGCCCAGTAGCGTCTCGACGATCGCGCCGTAGGGCTGGTCGAGGCGGACGATGTAATCGCCAGGCGCGACCTGGAGGTTGCCGATCGAGAACGCGGCGTTGGCAGTGTGGACCTCGGCCCCTTCACGGCGGACAAGGTTCATCAGCCCTGCCGCTTCGACGCGCCGCCGCTGGGCGGCGGGAACGACATAGGCGTAGGGGGGCTTGTTCTGGCCACGCTCGATCGTGTGCTTGTTCTTCAGGTAGTAGTTCTCGAGAAATGTCTCCTTATTCCTGGCCACGTTGTTCATCGTGATCAGGATGGCGCTCTCCTGCATATTGACGTTGGCGCGCGGGCCCCACATGATGTCGTTCGGCGTCGGGATCGGCCGGTACCACTCACGGCTCTGGTTCGGCGACACTGCGTAGTTCTGGCCGCTGAACGACTGCGTCTCGTAGAAGCGGCCGATCGAGTTGTGCGTCACACCGATCCAGAACATGTAGTTCGGCACCCAGCCGTCGTAGTAGTTGTAGGTCCACACGCCCGGCACGTTGCGCTTGGCCATCTCCATCATTTCGTTCTGCGCCAGCAGCCACCACTCGTTGATCTGGATCGGATCGACGACGGTGTTGTAGGGGCCGGTGCCGGTCGAGACGTAGAGGAGCGTGACCGACTCGTGCAGGTCATGGAACACCGTCGGATGCCAGGTCAGGAAACTCTTGAGGATGTTCTGCGTCAGGTGCAGGCCGACGCCGATGCCGTCGCGGTTGTTGTCGTGCTGGACGTACTGGCCCCAGTAGACCAGGCCGGGTTGCGGCTTACCGGCGTTCTTCAACGACCAGTTGAAATTGTCGACTGCCTTCTCGCGGCCGTCCACTTCGGTCGCCGGCGTCAGCACCACGATCGCGTTGTTCCTGATCGTCTGGATGAACTGCGATTCTTCGACCGCCAGCCGGAACGCCAGCTCGATCAGCATTTCGGGGCTGCCGGTCTCCGGGGTGTGGATGCTGCCGGTGGCGTAGTAGATCGGCTTGCCGGTCGCGATCAGCTGTTTCGCTTCCGCCTCCTGCAGTTTGCGGGGATCGGTCAGCTTGGCGGTGATCTCCTTGTACTTGTCCAGCTGCTTGATCGTCGCTTCGTCGGCGATGGCGAGCGCAACCATGTCGCGCCCCTCCTCACTCTTGCCAATCCTGAACAGCTTTACTCGGGGGGACGCCTTCTCGAGCGCCTCGTAGTAGCGGACGATGTCGGCGTGGTAGGTGAGGTGGCCGGGCTCGCCAGGAACGTAGCCGAAGAACTTGAGCGGTGACGGCACCTTGTCTGAGGCCGGCATGTGATCGACGAGCTCGGTGATGATCCGCGGATCGGGCGTCGCCTTCTTGATCCGGGCCGTGTAATCTTCGTCGATTTTCTGCGGGGTGGCCGTGACGCGCGGTCCCTGCGCGTAGGCTGGCGCCGCGATCGCCGCCGCCAGCAGCACGCTGCCGGCGAGTACCTTCAACCTCATCCTGCTCCTCCTCGGAAACTTGGAGGAGTATATCGCCGTTACAACCCGCTGCCGGCAGAGCGAGCCATGGCCTCGGCCGCTGCGCTCCCGTGGTAGGTCTGATACATCACGACACCGACGACAATGGCGGCGACGATCTTCTGCACGCAAACCTGGACGATCAGGCCGGCCTGGCTATTGGTCGCGGGACCCCACCGCATCGCGAACCAGCCGGCCAGGGCGACGGCAAGCAGTAGCCATGCGATCCAGACCCCGGGAGGCAGTCGGCCGTGCCGGGCGGCGGCAACCGCGAGCAGTACGACCGACGGCGGCGCGATCGCACTCGCGATCCTGGCGGACCACAGGTGCCGAGAGGGCGCGACGTTTTCCGGACTCAGCCCCGCGGCCAGCAGGCACAACCCTGCCAGACCGCCGCCGATTGCGCCGGTGAGAGCGATCTGCCGTCCTCGCGTGGACAGTGAATGCAGTCGCATGTACCCCAACCCGCAACAGATCACGCCGAGCGCGAACATCGCGAAACCCACGGTAAACAGCGCCCCCCCGACCGGGTTCGGCTCGCCGCCGTGTGAAACGGTCATGCCGAGATCGCTGATGAAGTTTGCCGAGAGCGAGTAGCGCGTCGTCGTCGGATCGCGAACGGTGCCGCCGGGATAGAACACCGCCGCCAACCCGTCCAAAACCAGGGACGCAACGATGAGCCCACGACTGATGGCAAACACCCCCGCTGTCGTCACAGGCTGGCCGCCGCATGACGTTCGGTCCCGAGCAGCCACTTCCCCGCCGCGGTCAGGACGAGGGCCAGCACGGCGCACATGAAGAAGACGGCGCGGACGCCAATCTGCTCTGCGAGCACGCCCGACAGGAGGAGGCCGAGCAGCTGCCCGAGGAAAATCACTGACATCGAGGTCGCGCCGATGCGCCCCATCAGCGCCTGCGGCGTCTCACGCTGCATGAGCGTCTGCGCCGGCACGATCACGCCCGAGAACGTGAAGCCGAGCGTGAAGCAGGCCACGGCGGACGCTGCCGGCCACGGCAGCGCGCCGAGCAGGAACGCGCCGAGCCCGATGCCCGCGAGCCCGGCCAGCACCAGCGTGGCGTTCGGCACCGTCCCTGACAGGCGCCGCACGACCGGCATCCCGAACATCATCCCGACGCCGACCATGGCGCTGACTACGCCGAACTCGAGCGCGCTGCCGTGCAGCAGGTCGCGCACCCAGATGGCGATGAGCGGGCCGAAACAGCCGATCACGAACATTCCCGCCGCCATCGCCAGCACCACGAACGACAGCGCGGCGTGATGGAAGATGTAGTTCGTCCCCTCGCGCATGTCGTGCAGGATCTGGTGCACTTTACTGTTGGCCGACTCCGTCTTCGGTGCGAGCGGGCGGACGATCGCCACCGTCCCGATCAGCACCGCCGAACCGACGAAGCTCACCACGTCGAGCCCGTAACAGACCGGAGGCCCGAAGATCGCGACAAGCGCGCCGGCGCTGGCCGGCCCGACGATGCGCGCGCCGAGCATCGCCATCTGCATGAGGGAGTTGGCCGAGATGAGCCCGTGCGGCGGCACGTAGGTGCGGATCGTCACCGACTGGGCCGGCGCGAAGAAGCTCGACACGCAGCTGAGCGCCCCCAGGACCGCGTAGATCTGCCAGATCGAGCCTGCCAGAAACAGCAGCAGCGCGAGCATC
Source organism: uncultured Acidobacteriota bacterium (assembly GCA_963836665.1). GTDB lineage: Bacteria > Acidobacteriota > Vicinamibacteria > Vicinamibacterales > 2-12-FULL-66-21 > JAICSD01. The sequence continues at coordinate 2,199,026 of CAWIKL010000001.1, forward strand.
GCGCGGATCAGGTCGCTGGCAACCAGCGTCGGCTTGATCGGCCAGCGATCGACGAACACGCCCGACAGCGGACCGAGCACCGCCAGCGGCAGCATGTAGGCGATCGACACGCCCGTCACCTGCGTCGGCGTGCCGTGCATGCGATAGGTGACGACGCTGAGCACGGCGAAGAGGGCCAGGAAGTCGCCGAAAAGACTGACCAGCTGCGCGTACCACACGCGCCGCATGACGGGCAGGCCGAGCACGTCGCGAAACGTCATCGGCGCCGGAGGCGCGGCGGTAGTGGTGCTCATCGATTTCGGGGGGAGCGCGGATTATACCCTAGAATTCCGCGCATGCGCCGCACCCTCGCCGCTCTCGTGCTGTCGGCCGTGACGATCGCCGCACAGCCGCCGCGCTACGATCTCCTCCTCACGCACGCGCGTATCGTCGACGGCACCGGCACACCGTGGTACCGCGCAGACGTCGCGATCGCCGGCGACACCATCGCGCGCATCGCGCCGTCAATCGAGGCGGACGCGGTGAGAACGATCGACGTCCACGGCGAGGTCGTCGCGCCAGGGTTCATCGACATCCACACGCACGCACGCCGCGGCATCGACCAAGTGCCGACTGCGCCGAACTACGTCCGCCAGGGCGTGACCACCGTCATGGAAGGGCCCGATGGCTCGTCGCCGCTGCCGCTGGCGCCGTTTCTGGCGCATCTCGAATCGTTGAAGATTTCGCTCAACATCGGCAGCTTCGCCGGGCAGGGTTCGGTGCGCAGCGCCGTCATCGGCGATGTCGATCGCAAAGCGACCCCGGACGAGATGGAGAAGATGAAAGCACTCGTCGAGCAGGCGATGAAGGACGGCGCTTTCGGGCTGAGCACCGGCCTGTTCTACGTGCCAGGTACCTTTACGCCTACGGCGGAAGTGATCGAGCTGGCGAAGGTGGCTGCGGCCTACGGCGGCATGCACGAGTCGCATCAGCGCGACGAGACGGTTGGCGTGCTCGACAGCGTGCGCGAGACGATTGCCATCGGCGAGCAGGGCGGGCTGCCGACCCAGATCAGTCACGCCAAGGTGATCGGCGCCGCCAACTTCGGCAAGAGCACCGAGATGCTGGCGCTGGTCGGGGCCGCGCGCGCCCGCGGCGTCGACGTCACGCTCGATCAGTATCCCTACACCGCGTCGAGCACGAGCATCCAGGCGGCGCTGATGCCGGCGTGGCTGCTCGAGGGGGGCCGCCAGGCGGTCCTCGACCGCCTGAAGGACCGAGGGTCGCGCGAAAAAGCCAAGCGAGAGATCGCCGCGGTTCTGCGCGACGCGCGCGGCGGCGGCGACCTGAGCAAAGTGCAGTTCGCCAGCTGTGCGTTCGATCCGTCGCTGGCGGGCAAGACGCTGGCCGACCTCACCGTGCAGCGCAAGCTCGCTCCGACCCTGCGCAACGCCGCCGAAGTGGTCATGTGGATCGTGCAGCAGGGGGGCTGTCAGGGCATCTTCCACGCGATGAGCGAGCGCGACCTCGTGCGCATCCTCGCCTACCCGGCGACGATGATCGCCTCCGATGGCGAGATCCCGATCTTCGGCCAGGGCAACCCGCACCCGCGCAGCTACGGCACGTTCGCGCGCGTGCTCGGCGTCTACGTGCGGGAGAAGGGGACGCTGACGCTGGAAGAGGCGGTGCGCAAGATGTCAGCGGCGCCGGCGGGGCGCCTCGGCCTCGTCGATCGCGGCGTCGTCCGGCCAGGGATGAAGGCCGACCTCGCGGTCTTCGATCCGGCGGCAGTGAAGGACCTGGCGACGTATACCAGCCCGCACCAGTACGCAGTGGGGTTTTCGCAGGTGATCGTCAACGGGCAGGTGGTATTCGAAGGGCGGGAGATGACGGCGGCGAGGCCCGGCCGGGTATGTACGGGCCGGGCCGGAGGTAAAGCGCTTTAGTACTTCTTCCAGCTGAAGGATGACAGCACGAAGTTACCGAGCGTGATGAACTTCGTCTCCAGCGCCGTATCGTAGTGGATGCTGCCGTTGCCCTGGTTCGTGTAGGTGTTGCAGAGCACCGAACCGTAGAGATCGGCGTTGCCGTTCAACCGGACGGACGCGTTGGGAGCGTAGAGGGCCACGGCCGCGCCATTCCCGCCGATCATCTCAATCTGCCCCGTACCGCCGTAGAGGATCTGGAACTTGGACGGATCGTACCGAGTTGTTCGCGAAGGCGCCGCCGCTAAGGTCAATCGGTGTGGTGACGCCGGTCCCCAACACGTTCATCGTGACCGCCGTGTTTGGGCCGAGCGTGAACTGCGATTGGGCGCCGAGCGAGAGGCTGTTCACGTTGACAATCGCCGTTCCCGAAGCCGGCACACCCGCGACGCCGGTACTGAACGGTCATATTGACCTGCGACCCGAGGGACAGGTTGTTGAACTGCAGCGGGGTCGCGCCACTCGACGTGACCGTAATCGTTTTGGCGGCGGAGCTAAACGTACAGGTGGCGCCTGGATTGGCAGTCGTAATCGTCGTGCATGAGGTGAGCGAAGCGCCAATCGATTCCGAGTTGTTCGTCGGTCCGACAGGGGGAGTTGGAGTCGGATACGTCTTCGCTTGAGGCAACTGAACAATCGAGCCGGTGACGTCCGCCGAGCCTCCCGCCGTCAGTGCGGTGGGTGTACCGGCATTGCACGAGCCGACGCCCGTTCTCGGCGTATCGAGATTGCCGTTCACGCTGACGTGACCAGAAATGGTCAGGTTGCCGTTGGTGCCGACGCCGCCATCCGAATTGACCGTCGTCGGCGGCGTAGTGGTCATCGTGTTCGAATTGTAGCTATCGGTATGCGACGTGCCGCCGAGATTGATCGCGCCGCAGCCGCTGCCCGTCGCGAATACCGCGTAGCTCTGCGCCGGGACCGTGTCGCGCTCGACGATTGCCGTCACGTCGACGGTCGCCGCCGTCGGTCCAGGCACCGTGCCGGTCGCGGTGATCTGCCAGGTCTGGATGTAGGACGGTGTCGACGCGCCGTAGGCGTTCACCGCCTCGACCGACAGCAGTTTCGCCGTCGCCGTGAAGGTGAGGGTCGCGGTGCCGGCGCTCAGTTGGCCGGCGGTCCCGCTGAAAAGAGCCGCGAACGCCGTCTTGACGGTGCTGTCGGGATAGTTCGACGAGGCAGCGGTCGGGGTCAAGGTCACATCGGCGCTGTTGTACTGCACCGGGTAGACGTTGCTGGTGAGCGACCCGTACACTGTGGGGATGGTGGCCACGTACGTGCTACTCATCAGGTAATTGAGCGCCTTGTGCAGCCCCGCCTCCCCGGCATAGCGTGCCTGCGACATCGTCTTATAGTTCCGGCTGGCGGACGTTTCCGTCTGCGACAGGAACATCAGGGACACCGCCAGAGCCGACAGTGCCGCCATCAGGAACATCGTGATAATCAGCGCGACGCCTCGTTCACTTCTGCGGTTCATACTCACATCTCCCTACGGCAGCAGCAGTGTCACGCTACTGGGTGTCAGCTGCACGCGCTCGTAGATACTCAGGCTGGCCAGCTGCCAGGCATTGAAGACATTGCGCGGCGACACGTTGAGGAGCGCCTTGGTCTCCGTCTGGTACTGCTTGGTCACTGGATCGATCGCCTGCGTCCGCACGGTCAGCGTAATCGCGACGTCAGTGACGAAATAGGTCATCGTGCCGCTGATGTTGATGCCCTGGACCTGATACGTGAAACAGGGACTGCCGTCGGGGTTCGCGGTGATGTTGCTGAGAAGAACCTGCGAGGCGGTCGGCGCCGGGCTGGGCGGGGCGTCATTCCAATTCATCTGGTTGCGATACAGATTGCCGGGCGTGGAGGTCGTGTCGCACGTGTACTCGATGTAGACCATGTGTCCGTCGGCATTGATGTCGCCGAACATCTTCAGCACGGTGCCGGTCGAGCCGTTGCTATAAGTCATCGTCGGACCGCCAGGCGCGTAGGTCGATGGCGACGAGGCCGGCGGAATGATGCCGTCGGAGAACGACCCGAGCGCCTGGACCGGCACGCCAGTCGTCGCATGCGGGCCGACGGTGCCGTTCGCCTTCGAGGACTTGACGGTCAGGCTCGTCCCGGAATTGATTGCGGTGACGATCACCGTCTCCTGATTGGTCCCGATATCGACGACGATCTTCTCGTCGACGAACATCCCTGTCGTGGCGCTCACCGTCAGGCCCGTCGTGCAGCCATTGGTGCCGCACGCGCTCGACGCCGCGGTCAGCGTCACGACAACCGGCAATGCGATGCGTCCAGCCTGGCCCACTTCCTGCTGCAGCACTTCGGTCGCACCGCGCACGCCGCTGTGCATCTGGGTGCGATTCCAGATTGTCGCCTGGGTGCTGGTCATCTTCAGCAGCGCCGCCGTGGCGGCGCCGGAGATGAGGAGCATGATGGTCATGGCGACCATCAGTTCGACGAGCGAGAATCCTGAATCGCTGCGGACGGACATATGGCTAGAAGGGGTTCGTCTTCAGAACGGCTAGGTACGATGAAGCCTTCATCGCGCCGCCAAAGCCGCGGGAAATCGTCGCCGCCACGGTGATGCGCTTGAGACCGGCCGGCAGACTTGCGTCTGACGTTGAATCCTCGATCAGCCACACTCGCTGGTAGAACCAGCCGCTCGGCGCCGTCGTCCCGCTGGGCGCTACGCAGCCGGCTGCAGCCGATCCGCAGAGGTTGCCATTCTGGTCGAGGTAGTCAACGTAGAGCGCTACCGGCGCACTCGGGTTCGAGCTGCCACCGACGGACAAGCCGCTACCGCCGGACGAGGCCGCGGGGAAGACGCGGCTGTCGCTGACGCTGTCGCCCCAGGCAAGTGCCAGCAATTGCTCCATCTTGTCCTGGGCGTACTCAGTGGTGCGCGCCGCCAAATGGCCCTGATTCTCAGTCGTCGAGATGGCCAGACCCGCCATCGACATCAGGCCGGCCATGAGAGTGACCAGGATCGCGCTGGCGATCACGACTTCGAGAATCGTCGTGCCATGCTCGCCGCGCAGGCGCGGCGTGGAGGCTACTGCTGCACCCATGTTGCCCCCGACGAAGAGTTCGCCTTCCACGTACGGATAAAGCCCGTCGCCGCTACGGTAATGCCGTAGACGGACGTCCCATCGGTGATGTAAGCGGCGTCGGCGCCTTGCGGACCACCCGAGACAATGTCGGCAATCGGCAGGCCGCGCGAGTTGAAGATGACGCACGCGGTGTTGGCGACGGCGGCGGGCGTCGCGGCGACGGTCATACAGGCCGGCGCCTGACCCAACGTCGTTTGGGTGTTTGCAGGGGCGCTGGCTAACGGCCCGTAGCCGAAGTGTACGGTCGAGGAAAGCGACGTCGCTCCCCCCTCCGTGACCCAACAGCCCAGGGGACACGGCACGGTGATGGTCTTGTCAAAGTACTGCGTGTAGTACTGCCCGCCATTGAGATCGACGTACAACCTCGCCTGCGTGAACTTCGCCGCGGCGCGCATTTTCGTCACCGCGATCGCGTTTGACAGATCCTTCGCGTCGCCGCTCAATTTGATGTAGCGGATCGAATTGCCACTCATCGGGACGGCAATCGCCGCCAGCACGCCGATGATGGCGAGGACCGTCAACAGCTCGATGAGCGAGAACCCGCGCTCTTGTGCGTACACAACCATCGGTACGCCCCTGATGCGCAAGCGCTGTGCCGAGGGCGGTTTTATTGGGGAAATCGCGCGGCGGGAGGCCGATTGCCCAGGCGGTTGCTTCATACTTGGACACCGAATCACGATTACGTGATCGGGCCGCCTGGCCGAGGAAAGAGGCCCGCCGGCCGGGCCGGCGGGGTTGGCGCTTGCACGAGACGGGACCTTCGCAGGCCCGGACGGCCTGAGTACCGAAGGCCGAAGCTCGGGGGCTGACTAGGCCTTCAGGTGCTTGTTCACAAGCTTGGTCATCTCGAACATGTTGACCGTCGCCTTGCCGCCGAACACAGTCTTCAGCGCATCGTCGGCCTTGATCATCCGCTTGTTCTTCTGATCCTGGAGCTTGTTCTTCTTGATGTACGCCCAGAGCTTCTTGGTGACTTCGGTCCGCGGAATGGGCTTGCTTCCGACGACTTCCGCGAGCGATGCGCTCGGGGTCATCGGCTTCATGAATGCCGCATTCGGCTTGCGTGCGGACTTCTTCGCCGTCTTCTTGGCCATCTTCTCTCCTTTGGCTCCTCTACGAGGCTGCGCGTGAATGCACGAAGGGTAACACAACTTCAGCGTTTTTCATGGGGAAAACGGCTCAAATACGGATGACGCCGATGCCCATGCCCTCGCCCGGACGCGGCTCGGCAACGTACTCGTGCGCGTCGTAGCGCAGCTTGATTGCAGCCCAGAAGGCCGGCGAGCCGAACTGGGGCCAGCGCGCGCTGGCGCGCACGTCATGGAACGCGACCAGCCCGCCACGTCGCACCAGCGGGCCGTACATCTCGAAGTCCCGCTGCACGCCTTCGAACGAATGATCGCCGTCGATCCACAAAAGATCGACGGCGGCGCCGGCGAGGGTGGCCTCGAGCCGCGACAGCGTCGACGCCGCGTGCGAATCAGCGCGGATTGCCGTCAGCGTCTGACGCGGCTGAAGCCGCCGGCGCACGCGCGCGAGATCCTCGTCACGCGCGCCGAGCCCGGTCCACTCGTCGGTCGGCATGTCGATGCTGAGGATGTGCGCCGAGGCGGCGGCGACCGCGGCCCAGCACACGAGAGTGCCGCCGCGGTGCGTCCCGATTTCGACGACTACGCGCGGCGCCAGGCGCCGCACCTCGCCGAGCATCGACTGCAGCTCCCAGGTCCGCTGAATCGCGCCGAAGTCAAGGATGGCGCGGCGCGCCAGCAGCAGCGGTGTGGGTCCGTCGCGCAGCGCCGTCCGCATCACCAGCAGCAGCTGGCGGGCCGTGCCCACACCTACTTGATCGTGACCGTCGCCGCGCCCGCCTTCGAGGCGGCGGCATTGAACGCGTCGACGTCGGCCTTCAGGACGCCGGTGGCACGCTCCATCAAGTCGTCGAACTGCGGCCGCAGATCCGTGTAGCGGTCCTTCACCGACTTGTTCAACTTGCGCTCGAGCTGGACGATGTTGGAATAGAGCGCGACCATCTGGTTGTCGAGACGCCCGGGGAAGTTGAGCGCATCCTGTCCCGCTTCCCCCTGCATCTGGGTGAGGTCCCCCTCGACGGCGACGAGCTTGTCACCGAGCTTCTTCGCGGCGGCCGCGACGTCGGCATTACTCGCCGACTTGCCGGCGATCTGTCCAGCCTGCTCCTGGGCGTCGCGCAGCTTGGCCAGCATGTCGTACATCGTCTTGATCTGGCCGCCGACCTCCATCGCCATCTTCAGTTGCTCGGCGCCTTCGGCCTCGGTCATCTGCGGCAGGCGCGGATCCGTGCTCAGACGGAACGCCTGCTCCTGCGACCACTCTGCCGACGCCAGCTTCGCGGTGTAGACACCAGGCGCCGCCTTTGGGCCGCCGCCGCGCCCGCCGCCGCCGCCCCACATGACGATGCGCGGCGGGACGGTGAACGGTGAGTCGTAGCGCGGATTCCAGGTGAACTGGTTCAGCCCTTTCTGGGCGCTAAGCACACTGCCGGCGCCAAAGCCGCCGCGCCCGCCGCCTCGGCCCCCGCGTCCCTGCGGCGCGGCCTCGGGCGGTGCAGCCCCTTCAGCCGCCGCGGCAGCAGGCGGAGCCTCCGCCGTTGCCGTTGCGGTCGACGCACTCGCAGCCGCGCCCGATCCCGCGCCCGCGCCCGGAGCCGCGCCCGCGCCTGCACCCACACCGCGGCCGCCAGCGCGCCCACCCCCACGGCCGCCACCCGCGCCCGCGGCCGCAGCCGGCGCCGGCGCAATCGCCGGCGGTGCGGTGAGCGCTGCACCGGTACCCGGCTGTGCTGTCGCCGTATAGACCACCTTGCCCGTCGAATCCTTCACTTCGAGGGTGACTGGGGCGGCTGGTTGCTCCTTGAACCAGTAGTAGAACGTCGGCAGCGGCCCGCCCTGGCGATAGGCATCGGCCGGCTTGTAGAAGACGCCGTTGGTCTGTTCGAGTCCCGGCTTGAGGCCCTGCACGACCGGGAGCGCGTCGACGATCCAGAACGAGCGCCCTTCGGTCGCGACAATCAGGTTCTTGCGATAGACCTTCAGGTCCATCACCGGCGTGCGCGGCAGGTTCTGCTGGAACCCCTGCCAGTGCGCCCCCTCGTCGAACGAGATGTACATGCCGTGCTCGGTCCCGGCATAAAGCAGCCCGGGCTTGTCGGGATCCTCGCGGACGACGCGCGTGTAGTCGCCATCGGGAATGCCATTGGTGCCGTCGGCGATCCGCTTCCACGTCTTGCCGAAGTCGTTGGTCACGTAGACATACGGCTTGAAGTCGTTCAGCATGTAGCGATACGCCGTCACAATCGCACGGCCGGCGTTCTTCGCCGAGAGATCGATGACGTTGATGGTGCTCCACTCCGGCAGGCCGGTCGGCGTGATCTTGGCCCACGACTTGCCGCCGTCGCGCGACAGTTGCAGCAGGCCGTCGTCGGTCCCCGCCCAGAAGAGGCCCGCCGTCACCGGCGATTCCTCGAACGCGAAGATCGTGTCGTAGACCTCGACGCCAGTGTCGTCGCGGGTGATGCCGCTCACGCCCGAGTAGTCCTGCTTCGACTTGTCGTTGCGCGTCAGATCCGGGCTGATGATGGTCCAGGTCTGGCCGCCGTCGCTCGACTTGTGCACGAACTGCGACGTCATGTAGACGACGTCCGGGTTGTGCGGCGACATGCGGATCGGCGCGTTCCACTGGAAGCGGTACTTCATGTCGGCGGCGCGCTGGCCCGTTTCCTCGTCGGCGTAGACGCGGACGCTCTCGCTGACGCCGCTGTAGCGGTCGGTGCGCTGGATAGTGCCGCCGTAGTTGCCGGCGTAGATGATGTCGGCGTTGCGCGGATCGACGGCAATGTAGCCGCTCTCGCCGCCGGCGACGCTGAACGGATCGGCGTTGCCGGTGCTCGGGACGCCGATGTTGCTGTTGTCCTGCTGCGAGGCGTAGACCCAGTACGGCCAGCGCGTGTCGGTCTCAATGCGATAGAGCTCGGCGGTCGGCTGGTTGTTCTGCGTCGACCAGGTGCGGCCGCCGTCGAGCGAGACGTTGGCGCCGCCGTCGTTGCCGTTGATCAGCGCCTGGTTGTTGGTCGGGTTGATCCAGAACGCGTGGTTGTCGCCGTGCGGCGTCCCCATGTTCGTCCACGTCTTGCCACCGTCGGTCGACTTCATCGCGCTGGTGTTGACCGCATAGGCGGTGTCGGCCTGCTGCGGATCGGCGTAGATGTGCAGGTAGTAAAAGGCGCGCTGCAGCAGGTTGCGCGAACCGTTGACCTTCGCCCAGCTCTCGCCGCCGTCGCTCGAAACGAAGACGCCGCCGTTGTCCCCTTCGGCTTCGACGAGTGCGTAGACACGGTTCGGATCGGCCTGAGAGATCGAGACGCTCGACTTGCCGACCATCATGCCTGTCGGAAGTCCTCTGGTCACCTTGTGCCAGCTGCTGCCGCCATCGGTGGAGCGGAAGATGCCGCTCTCCATGCTCTTGCTGCCGGAGTCGATCGTCCACGGGCGGCGCTCGACCGTCCACATCGAGGCGACGAGGTTAGTGGGATTCTTGACGTCCATGCTGACGTCGCTCGCGCCGGTGTGCTCGCTGACCTTGAGCACCTGCTCCCACGTCTTGCCGCCGTCCTTTGTCCGGTAGACGCCGCGCTCAGGATTGGGCCCGAAAATGTTGCCCTGCACGGCGAAGAACGCCACGTTCGGATCCTGCGGGTGAACGACGATACGGCTGATGAGGCCAGCTTTCTCGAGACCGATATGCGTCCACGTCTTGCCGGCGTCGATCGATTTGTAGGCGCCGTCGCCGTTGGTGACGTTGCCACGGGGATCGGCTGAGCCGGTGCCCAGGTAGATGACGTTCGGGTCCGACGGCGCGACCTCGACGGCGCCGATCGTGCCAACGCCGATCTGGCCGTCGGTCAGCGGCTCCCAGCGCGCGCCGGCATCGGTGCTGCGCCACACGCCGCCGCCGGCGGCCCCCATGTAATAAAGGCGCGGATTCGAGGCCACGCCGGTGACCGCCGTGACGCGCCCGCCGCGGCTCCACACAGGAGAGAGCGGGCGGTAATACACCTGCTGATAAAGGGACGGATCGACGACGGTGGTCGCCTGATTGCGCGTCTGCGCGGCGGGCAGGGCTGCCGCCGCCAGTAGAACGATGAGCGCGATTTTCTTCATAAGGTTGAATTTTACTGCTTCCGGCTACCGGCTACTGACATGCGCCCGGGCGGCCGGCAGGCTCCGCTGGTGACGCAGCGCTGACCGACATGAACTGCACCTTTGGCGGGGTGGTCGGGGCGAGGGTGATCGCCACCTTCACCTTGCCGCGCTCGCAATCGAGGGTCCAGTCGCCGCGCAGCGCGTTCTCGACACGATCGAATCCTGACCCAGCCGTGCAGGCGCCGACCTGCGCGTGCAGCGCGTCGATCGCCGCCTTGCGGCGGTCCTTGCTTTGATCGAGAAACAGGTTCGCCGCCGCGATCCGGTCGGCGGCGGCATCGTCCCACTTGACGACGAGGCTCGACACCGCGCCGCGCGCCGAGACGAGCGCCGGCGACGGCTGGATCACGCGCGGCTGCAAGCCGCCGGTCTTCGCCAGCACATCGAAGGCCGCCTCGAACGTCGCGGTGAAGCTCGTGTAGGTCTTGTTGCCGAAGGCGACGATGCCGACGCCGTACTCGGGAAGCCAACGTTCGTAACTGCCGAAGCCGGGCAGGCCGCCCCCGTGCGCGACCAACGTCGGGAACTGGCAATTCTGCCACACGCGCAGGCCGTAGGCGTACCCGCCCGCATTCAGCTGGCCACGGGTTACGGTTGCCGGCGCCGGCCGCCACACCTGTTGCATCTCGCGCAGCGATGATCGCTTGATCGGCAGCGTCTCGGGATCGTCGCGGGGCGGCCACGCCGCGAGAAACGCACCGACGTACTTGCCGAGATCCGACAGCGTCGTCAGCATCCCGCCCATCGAGCCGAACGATCCATTGGCCAGCAGCGGTTCGTTCTTCCACTGCTCGTCTTCCCAGCGATAGCCGCGCGCGAGCCTGCCGGGCGGCACGCTCGACGGCTCCAGCGTCGTCGACGTCATGCCAATCGGCTTGAGGATGTTGTCGGTCACGTATCGGGTGTAGGCCGCGGTCTTCGACCGTGAGGAGGGATCGGTGAGGTTGGCGACGACGCGGCCGAGGATCGCGAAGCCAAAGTTCGAGTACTCGTAGGCGATACCGGGTGCGTTCGAGAACGGAATGCCGGCCGTAATCATCGCGGACAGCTGGTCGTCGGTGTCGGCGAGCTGCTGGTCGCCCCAGGGGTTGTCCTCCGGGAATCCTTCCGCGTGCGACAGCAGATGGCGGATGGTGATTTTCGGCGAGTCGCTCGTCGGGTAGGTGAGCGCTTTCATTTCCGGGACGTACTTTTCCGCGGGATCGTCAAGCGACAGCTTCCCTTCGTCGCGCAGCTTGAGGATCGCCATCGCGGTGAAGCTCTTGGTCATGGACGCGATTCGGAACACGGTGTCGGGAGTGACCGGCGCCTTCGACGGCACGTCACGAAAGCCGGTAACCCCCGCGTGCACCAGTTGGCCGTCGACGATGATCCCCCAGGCCGCGCCGGGCACGTGCTGCTCGGAGGCAAACCTCTCGAACAGGCGGTCGATGTCGGGATACGCGCGCGCGAGCAGCGCGCCGCGATTGGGATCGGCGAACTGCGGCGGGGGCGCCTTGAACGTCGGCTGGGCCTGCTGCGCGATCAGCACGGCCAGTAACGCGGCAATCTTCGCGGACATGGTGCCGCGAATCTACCACGGCGCTAGTGGCCGGTCCTGGGTCACTAGTCGAATTCGCGTCTCGGGGCGGCCTGCTCGGCGCCGACGCGGCCGGTCACGATGTCGGCGACGGCGTAGTTCTCGCCGCGGATCGGCGCACCGGCGAGGCGGCGCATCATCGTGAGCTGACCGGTGTGCTGCAGCGCGTCTGCGATCGGCCCCTGGAACAGCTTGTTGCCCGTCGCCTCGTCGAGCGTGGCTGCCGCAAGCGCGGCGTCGAACGCCGCCAGGCTGCCGAAGAATCGTTCGACGTCGGCGTCCCACGTCTGGACGGGCGAATTCTTCCACGCCTGCGCGCCGCGCGCGATCGACTCTCCCCAGTCCATCAGGTCGCCCATGTGCGCGAGAATCTGGCCGGCGGTGCGGCTGCCGGGCGCCGGCGAAAAGCCGCCGAACGCCGGCGGCGCGCCGCGCAGCGCCTTGCCGGCGCGGTAGGAGAGCGTCGCGAGGGTATGGCGCAGCGTCATTTTTTCCGGAGAACCGGATAGATTGTCGCGTCCTTCAACTGGTCGTCGAGATAGTTCCAGGCGACGAGCCCATCGTCGGAGGCCGGCTCCAGCAGGTAGAACGCCAGGCGGCCGAGCGGCTGATCTGTTCGCACCTCGACGTATTTCACGCCCGCCTTCACGTCGGCTTTGCCGGCCCACTGTCCATCGACCTTGCGCATCGCGTGCCCCTCGAAATTCTGACCGGGCGCGTTGCTGGTGATGGTGAAGCCTTCGATGGCGCCCGCCGGCTGCGCGTCGCGCATCTGGAGGCCCTGCGCCTTGAGCAGCTCGATCGCCTTGGTGGCGTCCGCCGGCACGTAGTACGCGGCGGGCACGGTCTCGTTGGCGGCGGGCTCGAACCACATCATGTCGGCCATCTTCTCGGGATGGACGACGTCCTTGCGGCGGCACATGACGGCCTGGTTGAGCGGATTGGTTTCGGGTTCGACCTCACCCATCAGCACGTCGACCATGCCGCCGCGTTTCAGCTTCGCGCTGGTCGCGAGCGTGGTGCCGGCAATCGCTTCCTTGTCGGCGTCGGCGACCGCCTTCTTCAAGCGGGCGGCGTTGGCATTGGCAAAGTCGAGCGAGGCGTCGAGAAAGTAGTTCGTCGCCTTGATACGATCCTCAAACGTCGCGTAGGCGTAAGCCTCGCTCAGCAGCGCGAAACGGTTGCGCAGACCGACGTAGTTGTTGTGGAAGCGCGGCACGTGCTCGAAGGTACGCCATTCGCGCGTGACGCCTTCCGGCGCCGGCATATTGCCGCAGGCTGGTCCCTGGCCGCGGCCGCCACCGCGCTGACCGGCGCCGGCGCCGGGCGCCGCCGCTCCAGCCGCGGGCGACACTTGTCCGGGCGGCGCCGGTGCCGCAGGCGGAGGCGCCTGGGCCGCTGACGTCGCAGGCGAAGGCGGCGCGCCGCCGAAGCCGCGGCCGCCCGGCGTCGACACGTTCCCGTAGTAGAACGAGTCCCAGCCGTGCTTGGCCTTCATGTCCTTCGTCACGAACGGGAACCACTCGTCGGTCATGATCTTCATGATCGCGGCCGACGTGTCGGGGTTGAGAGGGGGCGAGTAGGTCAGGTAGTAGCCGTGATATGACCCGTCGGAGGTGTGCAGGTCGTAGCTGACGTGCGGATCGTAGTCGTTCATCAATTTGACGAACGCTTTCGCCTCGGGCGTGTCGAGCTTCATGTAGTCGCGGTTGATGTTGAGGTTCTGCGCGTTGGCGCGCGTGCCCATACCGTTGATCGGGCCGTTCTGCCGTTGCCGGTTGTTGAGCGCAAACTTCTCGTTGCCGTCGGCGTTGTAAATCGGCGAGATGAGGAAGACCATCGATCGCAGCCAATCGTCGTGCTGGTGCTGGGCCAGCTCGCGCAGCAGGATCTGCGCCGACTCTTTTCCTTCGACTTCGCCGGCGTGCACGTTGGCCTGGATGTGCACGCGGAGCTTACCGGTCGCCTTGACCGCGGCCGGACTGGCGTCTTTGAGATCGGTCCCCACCACCGCCAGGGGCAGCGCCCGCCCCTCGGTCGTCGTGCCGTAGGTCGTGTAGAAGACGATCGGCGACGCATCGTCGACCACTTTCATGAACTTGACGACGTCTTGGTAGGTCGAGGTCGACTTGAACCCGCTCGATTCCGCGGTGGTCTTGAGATCGGCGAGTGGATTCTGCTGCGCACGCGCGACAATCGCGGCCACGGCGCAGGCGGCAACAATGGCAGAGACACGACGCATCCGGGTACAACCTCCGGCGGCAATCCTACTCCACTTGCGGCGGCAGCCACGGATGGCGAGAAGATCAGAGTTCAGGAAAAATGAGGCCGCACGTCAGCGAAACGCGGCGATCACGGCAAATGACCCCGTACCGAAGTCGGACGTCGACGGAGAAGCCGGCGCGGCGGAGGGTCATGAGTTCGTCGTCGAGCGTCGCGTAGTGATCTGCGCGCGCCCAGGTGCGGAGGTAGCGGCGCGCGATCGCCGTCGTATAGGAGCGTTCGAGGTGAGCGATCCACGCAGAGCGCTCGGCAGCCGCCAGGCGTGGGTTGGACGAGGGATGGCAATCAGCGCTGATCAGGACGCCGCCGGGCGCAAGCGCGACGTGCAGCCGGCGGAACAGCCGCAGGCGCCGAGGGCGGGTGGGAATATGGTGGAGCGCGAGCGAGGCGACTACCGCGTCGCAGCGGGGGATGTCGGCGCGCTCGAAGCTGTCGTGCACTACCTGGTGCAGTCGTCGCCCGAGGCGCGTGCGCGCCGCCGCCAGCATGCCGGCGTCTTCGTCGATGCCGTGGATACGCACGCGCGGCAGCGCGGTGACGCAGGCCGCGGCGAGCGCGCCCGTGCCGATGCCGAGATCGACGACGACCGGCGCGCGCGACCGGACCGTGGCCCTCAGCGTGGCCGCGGCGTCGTGCAGCAGATCTTCATAACCGGGGATGAATGTCCGGATCAGCGCATCGTAGTCGCGGAGATCGATTCCGAGGTGCGCCGCTACGCCCATCAGCCAGCTTCCGCTTCGGCCCTCGCCCGGTTACACGTAGTGCCCTATCGCCATTAGCACGATGGCGATGATCTGCAGCACGATGACGATACGCGCGCCGCTCTCGGCGCGCCGGCGGGCGGTCGCCATCTGCGACGCGAGTGTCGCGCGCTCCGGCTCGGGCGCCGACGAGAGACGGGCGGCAATCTCCCCCATCTTCTTGGCGGCGCCCGCTACGACCGCACCGCCGATGATGAGCGCAACAATGCCAGCGAGTCCGCCGGTGCCGAACACCATCGCCCCCCGCGTGTTGCTGACCGACGGATCGAAACCGCTGGTGAAGCGGTAGTAGAGGTAGAGGCCGGTAAGCACCGCCGTGCCCCCGATCGATGCCATAAAAGCGGGCAACTTGCGCCGCATGATGGCCGCGACGACAGGACCGGCGGCCGGCCCGGCGTCCTGCAGCGAGGGAAACAGGAAAAACGTATTCAAGAACGTGGCACCGACCCAAACCGCGGCGAGCAGCACGTGGGTGGCACGAATCAGGAGATACAACACAGTCGAGGCGGGCATGACGCGGGCATCATACCGTCAATCCGTTCGCGAGGGACAGTCGTCACCGCACCGGTCAGCAGGGCCGCTGACGCGTACGCACGACCCTGGTCAGCGTCCGTTCTGATACAGGTACAGCAGTAGAGACGCGAGCCCGGCAAGCACGACGACCCAGAGCCACGCCGGCACTCGCAGGGGAGTGGGCGCGCTCCCCATCGTGTCCTGTACTTTCTGAGGCACATCCGGCAGCAGTTCGCCGGCCGTCGGCGGCTTGTAGCGCAGGCTGAATGACGCTCCGGTCTGCGCCGCCTTGTCGTATTCGGCGCGCAGCTCAGGTGGCACTTGATCAGGTGACTCGTACTCGGCGCCGTTGGTCTTGATGCGAATCGTCTTGTTGACGGTGATCTTGAACGCCACGGCAAGCCCTCCTAGACGACCGCGACGGCGAGCGGCGGCAGCGACTGCAGGTGTTCGGCGAAGACGTCGTTGAAGAGTGCGCCCGGCCGGCGTTCGCGCAGCCGCTCGACGACCGCCGAGCCACTCATACCGCCGAGATGATGGAGGATACGGCCGGCGACCAGCGCCGAGCGGTTGAACCCCATGCCGCAATGCGAGAGCACGCGATGGCCGCTGCGGATCAGGTGCGCGCCCATCATCGCCACGGCCTCGAGCCGCGCCGGGTCCGGCAGGTCCTCGTCGTAGATCGGGAAGAACACGTAGAGGCATGACCCCGGCAGGGTCGGAATACAGTCGTCGATTCCCCCCTCCATGTCGATCACGACGTCGATCTTGTGCTCGGCCAGGGTGGCCCAGTCTTCGATGACCGGCGAAATGAACAGCCGCGCCTCGTCGTCGACCTGGAAGAGCTCCATGGCGCGGGATTATACGCCCGGCCCCGGACTCAAGCGCCCATCTCGTTCAGCGCGGCCACACCGGATCGCATGCCGCCGATACACAGCGCCAGGCTCATCGCGACCGCCGTCGCGAAGCAGCCAGCCATGGCCGCGACGACGCCCGGCGGTATGGGGATCCGCGTCACCCGGTACCACAGCACGGTGGAAGACGGCCAGCCGACGAGCGCGATCAGGACAATCGTGTAGAGGACCGCGACGATCATGAAAGCGACGCCGCCATACGAGCCGGCCACCTGGCTGGGATTGTCGGCGTTGAAACGCGGATAGCGCGCGCCGAGCCCCGTCGCCAGCCCGACCATTCCCAGCGACATGAAGACCACGGCAGCAGCAGCGACTAGGCGGAGGAACGGGTCGATGCCGAGGAAGTGGTTGGCCGTGACCGTGAGGCCTTCGGTGAGAAGCACGACCGGCAGCAATCCGATCCAGAACTTCGACCACAAGAACGAACGCAGCGCGATGGGCGCCGTCCTGATGATCCAGAACGCCGCCCCTTCGGCGGAGACGGCTGGAAACACGAAGCGCGCGCAAACGGTCGACATCACGAGGCCGGCCATCGCCAGATTCACGAAGGCGTAGACGTTCTTGATCATGCCGCTCATGTACGGGATGCGTTCGAGATCGAGGACGCGGAAGTTATAGAGGTAAACGAGGACGAGCGCGAGGAGGAGGAGCAGCTGCGACCACTGGCTCACGTCGCGCAGGAAGATCTTCAGATCCTTGAGCAGCAGGTGCCGCGACACCGGGGACAGCGGCAGACGGCGCGCGATCGTCTCGAGCAGCTCGAGGCGCGTGAACCGCGTCTTGCGCGCCTCCTGCGCCTTGCTGAAGCCAAGGAAGTGCCAGCGCTCGTTCGCGGCCGCGACCAGTACCGTCAGAGCAAGGGCTGTTGTCCACAGCGCCGCCAGGTGCAGCCAGTCGACACGTCCCTGCAGCGACGCGAAGACCGACTCCGCCGCCCAGAACGACGGCAGCAGCGGGGTGATCGGCGACTGGAGCGTGGCGAAGAAGTCAGTGACGTCGGGCAGCGACTCGACCTTCAAGAGCTGCTCGGGCTGGATCATGCGCAGCAGTACGACCAGGCTGCCGGCGAAGAGCAGTCCCATCAGCATCAGGATGTCGCGGGCGCGGCGCGCCGGAAAGATGTTGACGAGCAGGAGCGTGACCGCGGTGCCGATCGCCACGGGAATGATCACGAACGGCACGACCGCGAGAGGGGCGGCGACGTAGAAGCTGGCCGGGGCGCAGTGCCCGAGGCCGGCGCCAGCGAGCAGCGGGACGATGAAGACGACGACCATCCAGGACGACTGCAGGACGGTCCGGACGAAGCGCGCGTGGAACAGCCGGCGCGCCGCGACCGGCGCGGCGAGCAGCAATCGCAGGTCTTCCGAGAGAAAGAACGTCGACAGCGCGGTCACGACTGCGCTGAAGGCCAGAAACGACAGGAAGGTCAGGAACAGCCACGACAGACCGAGGCGCAGCAGGTAATCGCCGAACTCCGCATAGTCGGCGAGCTGGGTCGTGATCCAGAAGGCGCCGTAGAGAATCGCGCCGAACACGCCGACGCCGATGACCGCGAAAAAGACCGCACGCGTGGTGTCGCCCGGCTCCCGCCGCTGCGTGCGGTTGCGCGACGCCCAGATCGACGGCCGCAGCAAGAAGGGGAACGCGTGCGGCGTCATAGGACTTCGTCGATTTCCTGCAGGCCGCTACCGCCGGTCAGGCGCAGGAAGACGTCGGTCAGATGCTCGCTGGCGACACCGTCCGCGTGGTCGCCGGTCGCCTGCGCCCGGACCTCGGCGACCGTGCCGTGCGCGATGATCTTGCCCTTGAGGATGATGCTGAGGCGATCGCACATCTCCTGGGCGACCTCGAGCGTGTGTGTGCTCATCAGGATGGCGACGCCGCGCTCGGCCATGCGGCGGAAGACGTCCTTGATCAGCCGCGCGCCGCGCGGATCGAGTCCGACCATTGGCTCGTCGACGAGCACCGCGCGCGGACGATGCATGAACGCCGCCGCCATCACCAGGCGCTGCTTCATGCCGTGCGAGAAGCTCTCGACCAGCTCGTGCTGCCAGCGTCCCAACTCGAAGAGCTCCAACATCTCGGTGACGCGACTCGCCACGAGATCCTCCTCGAGCCCGTAGAGGCCGGCGTGAAAGCGGAGGAACTCCCCCGCCGTCAGCTTCTCGTAGATGAAGGGGCGATCCGGGATGAAGCCAAGCGACGCCTTGGCGCGCTCCGGCTCCTCGGCAAGGTCGTGCCCGTTGACGAGAATGCGGCCGGCCGTCGGCTTGAGCAGCCCGGCGATCATCCGGATCGTCGTCGTCTTGCCCGCGCCATTGGGACCCAGGAAGCCGTGGATCTGCCCGGGCGCGACCTCGAGGCTGACGCCGTCGACCGCGGTGAAGGGGCCGTACTGCTTGACGAGATTCTCGACCGCGATCATCGCTGCGTCGCAGTGACCCAGCAGGTCAGCCCCGCGCGGACGGGTAGTGGCGGAGCCGAAAATGTGCCGGCACCGAACGAGCCACGGCCGACCAGAATGGGCGTCGAATTGGGCGCGAGGTCGAGGTCGAGGATGTCCATCTTCACCTTGCCGATGAGTGGAAGGATCGCGGCCTGTTTGTCGAGCCCGCCGCGCAGCAGTCGCACGTGCATCGCGTCGGCGGGAAACTGGTTGAACGTCGGGTCGACCGGCAGCCAGAGGCCGCGCCCGCCGTCCTCGTCCACGTAGACCTCGGGCCAGGCGTGATAGTAGAAGGCTCCCTGTGTATAGGCGAGGCCGACCGCGACTCGTGCCGGCAGCCCGAGCGACCGCGCCATGGCGACGTAGAGCGCGGTGTGCTCGTTGCAGTCGCCCACTCTCGTACGCAGTACTTCCCGGGCCGAGGGCAGGCCGACGGTCGCCTTCTTGTCCAGCATGGCGTTGACCGCGCGAGTCAGGCGCTCGGCGCGCGCGCGCGCACCGGTCACGCCGGTGACGGCCCTCTCTGCCTCGGCGCGAATCACGGGGTCATCGCTTTCGAGCAGCGGCTCTGGCCGCAGGTAGTGGTTCAGATCCGCCGGGCGCGCGGCCGGCTTCAGCAATCTGGGATCACGCACCTCGAGAATGTTCCCTTCCAGCGACTCGCCGGCGTCGTGCATGTCGCTGGTGTCGAGGGCGAGACCGTCAACCTTGATTCGCACGCGGCGCACGTCGCGCGAGTCGTCGACGCGCTTCTTGGTCGTCCACTTGGGAACGACGGCGGCGTTCTCGATGAGCGCGGCCCCGGCCATACCGCGTCCTGACAGCCGGCGGGCGTCTCCGGGCGATTCGCGCACGGAGGAAAACCCGAGTGGGCTCTCTTCCTTCACGACCTCGCCGGTATCGGTCACCCACGACGAGGTGTGCAGGCCGGCGAACGTCATGTCCAGCTTGAAAGCAGGAATCGACGTTTGCGTCGGGCGGTAAACCTGACGGCTGCCGACGCGCACCGGCAGAGCCGAGGTCAGTTGCACGATTTCGCGCTTGCCGACCGAGACGGTGACCGGTTCGTTGCGCAGTGTGGCCGGGTCGAAGACCAGGAACTGCTGCTCGGTGCCCGGCCTGAATCCGGCGGCGGCCATCCGCCGCGGCAGGTTGAGGCTGAGCGCCGGCGGCGCCTCGAGAGCGCGCTCCTCGCTTTGCGTCCCGCTCGCCGTCTTGATCGTAAGGCTGATGTGCTTGCCCACGACAGTGCCGTTTACCTGCACCGGACCGGTGCCCGGGTCGAGCGAGAACTCGAAGGCATGCAGGTTGAAATTGTCGTCGACGTGCGCCACCGTGGTGACGGCGGCCGGCGTCGTCGCGCCGAAGAGCGACATCTGCAAGCGCGCGTCCTCGCGTACTTCGAAGCCGTCGCGCGTCGCGGTCGTCTGGCTGACGCTGAACCCGATCTTCTCGCCGCGGTAATAGACACCACGCCACTCCGCGGCCGTGCCGTAGCGTGCCAGGTCGGTGGCCAGGTTCATTGCGCGCGCCTGCACGTAGGTGCGCGTCACCAGCACGCCGATCGTCGCGACCCACGCGACGATGACCAGGACTGAGCCGATGCGCCCGGCGCGGCGCGAGATCGGGCGGAACAGGGTCACGACAGGGATTGTCTCATGGCGTAGAATCGCGCCCGGCGATGAAGACGACGCGGCTCGAGGCGTTCAGCGACGGCGTGATCGCGATCCTGATCACGATCATGGTGCTCGACCTCAAGACGCCACCCGGCCATGATTGGACGGCGCTGCGCTCGCTCGGGCCGCGGTTCTGTCCCTACGTCCTGAGCTTCGTCATGCTCGGGATCTACTGGAACAACCATCACCACATGCTGCACATGACCGACCGGGTCACCGGCGCGGTACTGTGGGCCAACCTGCACCTGCTGTTCTGGCTGTCGCTGGTGCCATTCGCCACGTCGTGGATCGGCGAGACAGAACTCGCGCCGTTGCCGACCGCGCTCTTCGGCTTGGTGCTCATGCTCGCGGGTACGGCGTACTACATGCTCAAGACGGCGATCATCCGCGCGCAGGGGCCGCATTCATCCCTGCAAGCCGCGCTTGGATCCGACGCGAAAGGGATCGTCTCGGTGGTGATGTACGCCGCGGGGATCCCGCTGGCCTTCGTCAGCGCCTGGATCTCCGCGGCGATCTACGTCGCGGTCGCGCTCATCTGGCTGGTGCCCGATCGGCGCATCGAGCGGCGCGTGCACGGACGCTGACCGGTTTGCGTTACTTGACCGGCGAGACGCGCATGTAGGCGCCGCCTTGCGCGTTGAACGTGCAGGTGGCGACGCCGTGCCCTTGGTAGGCGGCACCGAATCCGGTCAGCACGCCGTCAGTGGTGTAGGCCAGCTGATCGGGCGCCGTGTCGTTGCCGGGAACCGCTGACAGCCGCAACGTCGTTTCGACGACGGGCTCCGTCTTGTTGTTCTTGTCTGCCATCGTATGGATGGACGCGGTCTGCGGCTTGGTGCTGCCGGCGTAGACGAGATCGACCCGATCGGCGAGAAAGGGCGTCAGGGGGCAGGTCGAGGTGCCGATCGCGTTCACCGCGATCACCTCGAATGCGCGCACCGCCGCTCCGGCCGGGTGATCCGGTTTCCAGATCGACGAGCCGGACGACGAGGACACAAGCGTCCAGCCCCGCCACTTGGGCGAGGGACTCAACTTGTCACCGCCGTCGAAGTAGATCGACCCGCTGCGCACGACGATCGGCGGACGGTCCTCCTCGTCGCGCGCGCTGGCGCCGCCGTTGCGGGCAAACACCGTGTCGAGCACGCCGCGCCACCAGGTGCGCTCCTGCGAAGCGGGCGTCATGCGCGCCAACATGACGGCGATGCCGAAGCCGACGGCGACAATGGCAAACAGGGTCAGCAGTGCTACGTATGCTCGATTCACGACGCGTACACGGTATCAGACGATCACGGCTGCGCCGCTTTCGGCCGGATTCATGACGGCCGGAACGGCTCATCGAGGGGCGCGGGACCGGACACAGGCGTCTACGGATGCTTACTCTTGTAAATCGTTTCCCCGAGGTCGTAGGAGATCCCGATCAGCCCCTGCAATTGCGGAGTCGAGCGGTAGGTTGTCGTCGAGCTGCCGAATGACGCCCCGTTGAATCCTTGGGTGATGTAATACGCCTCGAAGTCGATGCTGAAGGCGCGCGTCCATCGATTATCGTGCCACGACTGCTTCGTCAGTGCCGGTTTCCACGACGCGCTCACCGGAATCAGAATAATGCGCACGTGATCGTTCACGTTGTTCCCAGAAAAGAGCAGTACGCCGGCGCCAGGTCCGAGATCCATCGAACGATGAAGTCTCCAGCGCACAGTCGTGTGCAACGGATACGCGTAAACCGTGTCGAGATTCGGATCGCCTGTGGCGGACGGCAGATCCTTGAAGCGCGGCCGGTCGCCGCTCGAGAGGCGACCGAACGTCACGCTAATCGTTTTATCGATCCGATCGCCTCTGTCGATGGTCAAGTCCGGCGCCTTGTAATTGCCGCACCTGCCCCCGGGAGGCGTACACTTCAGATCGACGGTGAACATGAAACCGGTGAAGTAGCCGGGACCGCTCAGCTCTTCGAGCCACGCCCACCAGCTCCTGTCTCCGGCCGAGGCCGATGCCGGTAACAACGCGATGAGGGCCGAAAGCAACAGCACTCTTCTACTTGTCATCTGCTCTCCTTATCGTGCGAAGTGAAGACGTTCTCGTAGAAGGTCGTCTGACTGAGGGGTGCGCTTTTTTTCACGATTCTGTTCCGCGGGACAGGCGCTCGCGGACAGTAGAGCAGATACTCGAGGTCCGACTCACCGATGTTGTAGCAAGACGTCCCCAGGTAGTCGACGCGGTACCACTTTCCCCACATGATGCGGTACGGCACTTCGTTCAACAGCACGAAGCAGATGACGATGGTGGCCAGGGCCGCCACCGAGCCTCGGCCGCGACTCATCGCCAGTCGCTGACGCATGTGGACAACCGCGATCAGGCTAGCCGAGAAGCCGACCAGAAGCACCGTCAGGAGGAAGCGATACGTCACCTTAGTCGATTCATTCGCGGAATCGAGAGGCTGCAGGCTCGCCAGATCACCTGTGCTGGCGAATCCTCCCCACGCCCGGATCAGCGGATTGAACCACCAGACCACGAGCAGCAGCGCCAGGAGACCGGCGCTCGCCAGTCCGTGCGCGAGGTTTACCGGATCATTCAGTTCGAGGCGCTCGACGAGCGCGCGCAGCCGAACGCGCGCGGCTATCCGAAAGCGTGACGCGGGCGGCCAAATCGCCACCACATTCAACAGAAACGTGACGGTCCAGTAGGTCAGGGCGGCGAGGGCGGCCTGGACCGACGGCGCTACCAGCGACTTGACGCCCCACTGGAAGTAGACATAGGCGGACTCCGCGGCGAATGCGCCGGTGCGCTCGAACGTCACGTTGTATGCCGCGCAACTCATCCAGCCGAACATCCAGATGGCCAGCGGCACGCAGATCGTCGCGACGATCGCTGGGACATACCGCCGCGGTTGACCGGCGGCCACATTTGTCGGAGACGGGATGGCCTCGATCGCCGTCAGCATGTCCGCCGCCGATTGGTAGCGCCGTGCGGGATTGGATTCCAGTCCCCTGGCGATCACATCGGCGACACGTTCGGTTACCTGACGGCCGGTCCCATCGGCGCGTGGCGCGCCGCGAATGATCGCGATCAAGTTGTCGAGCGGATCGCGAACGTCGAACGCGATGCGGCCGGTGCACATCTCATAGAGCACGGCCGACAGGCTGAAGATGTCGCTCCGCTCGTCCACCGGATGGCCCAGCAACTGCTCGGGGGCCATATAGCCAAGGGTCCCCGCCAGTGCCGTCATCCCCTCGACCTGAGTCGTTCCCGTAGCGGTAGTCGCCACCGCCGACGCGTAGGGCGTGGCAATGCCGAAATCGAGGATCTTGGCGGATCCCTGCGTCGTGATCTGGATGTTGGCCGGCTTCAGGTCGCGGTGGATGACGCCGACTGCGTGCGCGGCCACCAGCGCCGAAGCCAGTTGCCGCGCAATCTGCAGCACTCGCGATTCCGGCATCGACTCGCGCCTCAGAACTTTGGCGAGGGTGTCTCCTTCGACGTACTCCATGACGATGAACGTCCGGTCATCCTGCTCGATGACGTCGTGCACAGTCGCAACATTGGCGTGGCTGATGCGCGCGGCCAGACGCGCCTCGCGCACGATGCGATCCCGGAGCTCCGGGCCGCTCTCAGATGAGAGCAGGCACTTCAAGGCAACCGAGCGATCGAGTCGCGAATCGCGCGCCAGATATACCTCGCCCATACCGCCGCGACCGAGCCGATGCGCAACCACATAGGGACCGACGCGATCGCCGGTCTGGAGCGACACGGAAGCGGACGGCGCTCCAAGTTTGATCGAGGCTGTGTGAGTCAGGAGCGACACAATCGCCGGGCGCAGGCGGTCATTGGAGCGCTCTCGCTCGAGAAGAGCGATGCGTTCGCCCATTGGTCGTTTCGCGGCGGCCAGTATCAGCGCTTCGACTTCACCCCAGGGTGTGTTACCCACAGGCGCGGCTCCCCGCTGCAGGAATATACGGTGCGCGGCGTGTCGGTCCGGGATCCGGCGCGCTGGACCCCGCGATTACTCTTGAGGAGAGCGGCAGCGTATCACGTTCACCGGCCTCCATAGAGGTATTAGACTGACCCGCGGCCGCGGTGTTCCGCCCGTCTCACCCAGTAGACCGGCTGGTATAGACTGCCGCGCTGAGAGTTCCCACCTGCACGGACCCGGAGGATGGATATGGTGCGACGAACGACGGCCCGAGTGGTACTTCTGTCCCTCTGTGCTCTCGCCCTCGCGGCGGTGCCGGCAGTGGCGGCGCCGGTGCGTCTGGCGCGGCATCCCGATTTTCACGCCGGCAAGATCACCTTTAGTTACCTCGGCGATATCTGGACGGCGAACGAAGACGGCAGCGACCCACATCGCCTCACCGACAACATCGGCCGCGAAGTCTATCCCCGCTTCTCGCCCGACGGTAAGTCGATCGCCTTCTCCTCGAACCGCTACGGCAACTACGACGTGTTCGTCATGCCGGCGGGCGGGGGCACGCCGAAGCGCCTGACGTATCACACCGGGAACGACGAGGTGGTCGGCTGGTCGCGCGACGGCAGCCAGGTCGTCTTCCGTGCCGCGCGCGGCGACGGCGCCTTCCCCAACGTCGCCGTTCTCTATGAAGTTCCGGTGACCGGCGGACTCGAGAAGCCGCTCCCTGTCGACTGGGGCTTCTGGGGCAACTATTCGCCCGACGGCAAGTCACTGGTCTTCAACCGACACCCGGCCGTGTGGTCGCGTCAGCACTACCGCGGCGCCTATGCCGCCGACCTGTGGGTCGCCAACCTGACTGCCGGCACCTACACGCCGCTCCTGGCCGACGCGCACTACAACCGCTACTGGCCCATGTGGGGCGCCGACAACAACATCTACTTCGTCGCCGATCCGCTGCCCAACGACAACAGCGTGAAGCCGGGCAGCGCCGACGTCCGCAAGAGCGCGAACAACATCTACAGAATCCCGGCGAGCGGCGGGGGCCAGCCCGTGCAGGTGACGAAGCATCTCGATGGCAACGTCTTCTGGCCGTCGATGTCCGCCGACGGCAAGACGATCGTCTACGAGGACAACTTCGGCATCTGGAAGCTTGACCTCGCCAGCGGCAAGAGCAGCGAGATCAAACTCGACATCACGACCGACGAGAAGGACAACGAGCACGAGATCGAGACCGTCACCGACGAGGTCGACACCTTCGATCTCTCCCCGTCCGGGCGCCGCGCCGCCATCTCGACACGCGGCCAGATCCTGACCATCGCCACCGAGCGCGGCGACATCACCCGCATCGCACCCGACGCAATGGCCTCGCGCAGCGACTCGCCGAAGTGGTCGCCCGACGGCAAATACATCGCTTATGTCTCCGATCGATCGGGCCGGGACGAGGTGTGGATCTCCGATCCCGAGGGCAACGCGCCGAAGAAAATTACCGAGCTCGACAACGAAAAAGGGGCGCTGGTGTGGGCGCCCGACTCGAGCCGCCTGTTTTTCACTGCGGCCGACCGCAAGCTCTACGACTACACCGTAGCCGACGCCAAGACAACGGTACTCTCCTCGAGCGATCGCGGCCGCATCAACTCGGTCGCGGTGTCACCCGACAGCAAGTGGGTGAGCTTTACCAAGCAGGACGCGACGCTGCGCTCCCACGTCTACATCATCCCGTCTGGCGGTGGCGAGGAACGGCGTCTCGCCGACGACGCGATCGTCTACTCCGAGACCAACGCCGTGTGGACAGCCGACGGCCGCTACATCGTGTTCACGTCGGCGGAAGGCTTCAGCAACGGCATCGCCAGCCAGGGGGGATCCAAACGACGATGGAACTGTGGGCGACCTCGCTCCGCGATCAGGATCGCGATCCGATGAACCGCGACATCGACAACGAGGCGCAGGGGCTCGCCGCGGAAGCGGCGGCGCGGCAAGCGGGAGGCGGCCGTGGCGGCACGGGCGCGCAGCCGGTGACGGTGCAGATCGACTGGGGCGGCCTCGCCCGCCGCGCGCGGAGGCTCAGCGTCCCGGCGACACAAATTGGCGGGTTGACGCCGGCGCCTGACGGGCACCGCGTTGCGTTAACACTGTCGTCGGGCGCCGCCGGTGGCGGCCGCGGCGCTGGCGCTACCGATCCCAACGCCGGTATTTTCATCATCGACGTCGAGACGCAGCAACTGACGCGCGTGCCGCCTCCCCCGCCACAGAATGCCGGCGGCGGACGCGGACGCGGCGGCGCGCCGGGCGGCGGCGGTGGTGGCTTCGGGGGCGCCAGCATGGTGTTCGCGCGCGACGGCCGCACCCTCTACTACCGCAGCGGCACCCGCCTGTATGCCGCAACGCTCCCGAATCAGGCCGCGCCTGCTGGCGCGGGTACGGGGACGGCGGCGACTGGTGGACGCGGCGGACGCGGCGGCGGCGCCCCGACCGCACCCGACACGGCGGCGACAACTCAGACGGCCCGGCAGGTGACCTATTCGGCCAACATCGAGGTCGATCACAAGGCGCTGCGGGCGCAGGTCTTCAACGAGGGCTGGCGCATCATGAAGAACCGCTTCTACGACGCCAAAATGCATGGCGCAGACTGGAATGGCGCGTGGGAAACCTACGGCGCCCTCCTCGACAACATCGTCGACGAGGAAGAGCTGCACACCCTCATGATGATGATGATCGGACAGCTCAACGCCTCACACACAGGCGTCAGCGGCGGCCCAAACCCAGTGGAGCGAACGCAGCAGACGCGCTACCCGGGCTTCGATCTCGTCGCCGACGCGTCGGGCTACTTCAAGGTCGGCCACGTTTACAAGGACGGGCCCGCCGATCACGACTACCAGAAGATCAAGCAGGGTAACTTCGTCGTCTCGGTCGACGGTCACGATCTGAAGAGCAGCGAGAACTACTGGCAGTTCTTCACGCTCGCCCCCGGCACGAAGTTCCACTTCCTGCTCAACGACAGGCCGGCGAAGGACGGCGCCTGGGAAGTGACGATCACGCCGGTTGGCAACACGGAGTTCGGCGACCTGCAGTATGCGAAGTGGGTCGACGATCGCAAGCAGATGGTCGCCAAGCTCAGTAATGGCGAGGTCGGCTACCTGCACATCCGGGCGATGGACGCACCGTCGCTACGCCAGTTCCAGCTCGATCTCGCGGCGAATCGCACGAAGAAGGCGCTCGTCATCGATCAGCGCTTCAACGGCGGCGGCGGCATCGATCAGGAGTTGCTCGGCATCCTGGCCGGCCGCGAGTATCAGTACACGGTCGGACGCGACGCCGGCTTCCAGCAACCGCGGCCGCAGAACTTCTACGGCCCGATGGTGGTGATGCAGAACGAGCGCTCGGCGTCGGACGCCGAGATGTTCCCCGCCGGCTTCAAGGCCCTCGGCCTCGGCAAGGTGGTCGGGGTGCCAACGATGGGCGCCGTGATCGGGACAGGTTCCTACACGCTGCTCGACGGATCCGCGATCAGAACGCCGGGTAGTGGCGTGTGGACCACGACCGGCCAGAACATGGAGAACTATGGCGTGCCGCCCGACGTCTACGTCGACAACACGCCGGCCGACTTCGCCAAGGGGCGCGACGCACAAGTCGAGAAGGCGGTGGAGACGCTGAAGGCGGAGTTGGCGAAGAAGTCGACGTCACAGCAGCAGCGCTGAGCGCCGGAGTCCAGCTTCCGGCGTCGGGCTTCCAGTGGTCGACTCCCTGCCTGGAGTTGAGTGGGACGGTCATGGTTCGTGAGCTTCGGCTTGCCATTCGGCGCCTGATCGAAGAGCCAGCACTCGCGCTCGCGGCGATCGCGACCCTGACGCTCGGGATCGGTGCCTGCACGGCGATGTTCAGCATCGTGGAAGCGGTGCTGCTCAAGCCGATGGACATCACGCGGCCGCAACAGCTGGTCGTGATGTGGCCGCAGCACGGAGATACGGCCGGCGAGTTCACCTACAACGCGTATCGTGAACTCAGCCGGCCGTCCGCATCCTTCGAGCGCGTCGCCCTCAGTGGTTCAGTGAACTGGCCGGTGCCGGTCGACATCCTCCTTCCCGACGGCCGCCGCACGCGCGCGACGCAGTGTGCTGTCTCGGATACGTTCTTCGACGTGCTGGGAGCGGCGCCGCTGCTCGGACGCACTTTTCGCCCTGACGATGATCGGCCTGGAGCGCCGCCATCGATCGTGATCAGCGCAGTCTTCTGGAAGACGCGTCTGGGAGGCGATCCCGCCGTCATTGATCGGACGCTGAACATCGGCGGCACCTACTGGCGAATCGTCGGCGTCATGCCGCGGGACTTCTTCTACCCGGCGGGCGCCGACTTCTGGACCCCGGCAGCGACACTGCTCGCGGCGACAGCCGATGACAAGTCACCAGCCGGCCTCGAGGATCTATTCAAGTCAGTTGGCGCTTTTCACGTGCTCGGCAGGATGAGGCCCGTCGTGTCGACCGCGCAGGCACAAGCGGATGCGACCAGCCGCTGGAGAGTCACGCAGGTCACAAACGACGCGTCCGAACGGGTCGCCATCACACCGTTCATCGACCACGTGTTCGGAACGGCACGCCGTGCCCTGTGGCTGCTCATGGGCGCCGTCTGTCTCGTGCTCGTCATCGCCTGCGCGAACGTGACCGGACTGCTCGTCGCGCGTAACGCGCTCCGCTCGCGCGAGCTGGCCGTGAGACGTGCGCTTGGCGCGCGGCCGTGGGACCTGATCCGGCAGTGTCTGGTCGAGGCGGGCGTGCTTGCAGGGGCTGGGGGCTTGCTCGGAATCGCGGCGAGCGCGTCTGGTGTTCGAGCATTAATTGCGCTCAGTCCTGCGACGGTCGTGCGCCTGTCTGAGACGCGGATCGATTTCGACGTGTTTGCCGTCTGCCTGCTGATCACTGCCGCAGTGACTCTCGGCGTTGGATTGGTGCCGGCGCTGGCGTCGAAAGGATCCCTCGGCCTCTCCTCGATGAACGCACTATCGACCCGAGAACCTGGGCGCGTCGTTCGCGCCGAAACCCGGCGCGTGCTGATCGTGGCGCAGGTGGCGATCACTGTCACGTTGCTCATGGCCAGCGCGCTCGCCGGACAGAGTTTTCAACGGCTGACGGCGCTCGATCTCGGATTCGGTCCTGCAAACGTGTTGATACTCGACCTGAGCAAACTCGACCAGTCACGCTATCCGACCTGGGCAGCGCGCCAGCGCGCCGTCGACGATCTGCTGCACGGCCTCGCCCGTCAGCCGGAGGTGCGGTCAGCAGCCGCCGTGCTCAACCGTCCGTTCGCTCATGGCGTGATCGGATGGGACAGTCGCCTGCTGCTCGAAGGACAGGTTGACGCAAAAACTGCATGGCTGACCAACCCGATCGTCAATTTCGAAGTCGTCACGCCGGACTACTTCACTTCAGTGGGTATTCGGTTGCGACGCGGGTCGCGACTTTTCCTTGCTGGACCGCGCCGACGCGCCGCTCGTCGCTATCGTCAGCGACAATCTGGCGGCACGGCTCTGGCCTGGGCAGAATGCGATCGGCAAGCGCCTCCTCGAGTCGTTTACGTCCAGGCGAGACGGCCAGCCGGTGCCCTGGCGAACTGTCGTCGGGGTCGTCAGCGCCGCGCACTACCGGGAGTTGGAGCGGCCGCGGTTCGACCTCTATGCGCCTCTCGCGCAGGCGGACGGGTTCGACCCCGAGGACATCGTCGTCAAGACAACCGGCAACCCGCGCGGATTGATTCCCTTGGCCGCGTCGATGCTGTCGAATGTCGATCCACAGCTCACTGCCGCGGACGTCACCACAATGGATGACGTCGTGCGGCAGGCACGGGCACCGTGGCGATTCAACATGCTGCTGTTCAGCGCCTTTGGCATCATGTCGATCGGACTCACCGTCATCGGCACTGCCGGGCTGGTCGTGTCCACGGTGCACTGGCGCCGGCGCGAAATCGGCGTACGGCTCGCATTGGGCGCCCAGACACACGAGGTCGTATCGCTGATCGCCATTCAGGGGGTAAAACTGATCGGGCTCGGTGTTGGCCTGGGCATGCTGTCATCGCTGCTGGCGTCACGGCTGCTTTCGAGCCTGCTGTTCGGAGTCGAGGCCACGGATCCTCGAACGCTACTGCTGGTGGCCGCCGGCGTATTCGTCATGGGGACCCTCGCGTCCTACCTTCCGGCGCGCCGTGCAGCGGCGCTGGATCCTGCGAGCATGTTCCGCGAGGACTGAAGCGACGGGTGTGCGCTTCTCCGGAGTACAATCAGGCTCCTTGCTGCTCAACACCGGCGCACGCTTGGGTGCCTTCGAGATTCTCGGACCCATCGGCGCCGGTGGCATGGGAGCGGTCTACAAGGCCCGCGACGTTCGTCTCGGCCGCGTCGTCGCCATCAAAGTCCTGCTGCATCCGCTGGCATCTCAACCGGAGGCGCGTGCCCGATTCGAGCGCGAGGCCAGGGCCATCGCGGGCCTCAACCATCCGCACATCTGCACCATCCATGACGTCGGACGGGTCGATGACATCGACTTTCTCGTGCTCGAATTACTCGACGGCGAGACGCTCGCACAGCGCCTGGCGCGCGGGCCGCTGCCACCGCACGAGGCCCTGCAGTACGCCGTCGACGTGGCCAACGCACTCGACGCAGCCCACGCGCAGGGCGTCTCCCATCGCGACCTGAAGCCCGGCAACATCATGATCACGAAGGCGGGCATCAAGCTGCTCGACTTCGGGCTCGCCAAACTGCGGCCTGACACCGACCCGCACGGACTCGGCGAAACGCTGACGAACACCCCCCTCACCGGGGAAGGGATGGTGCTCGGGACGCTGCAGTACATGGCTCCCGAGCAACTGGAAAGCGGACATTCGGATCATCGCACCGACATCTTCGCCTTCGGCGCTGTCCTCCACGAAATGCTGACCGGACGCAAGGCGTTCGCCGGCGATAGCCGCATGAGCCTGGTGAGCGCCATCGTCAGAGACACGCCGCCGCCGCCGTCGAGTCTACTCAGCGGCGTCTCGCACGACCGCGGGATGAGTACGGCGCGTCTGCGCATGCTGGATCGTGCGATCGCGACGTGCCTGGCGAAAGATCCCGACCAGCGATGGCAGGCCACACGCGACCTCTGGCGTGAGCTGACGTGGATCGCTCAGGGCGATCCTGACGAGGAACAAGGCCGCTCGACACGGGGAGGGGGGCGAGCCCCAGCCGGTCGACGGGCACCGCTGTGGGTGACAGCCGCGGTGGCGACCGGCGCCGCCATGCTGGCGGGAACTGCCGTCTGGATCTTCGCGTCGCGCAGCCGAGCCGCAGTCGAGTCGCCGCCCGTCATGCGCGTCGCCTTCAACCTTCCTCAGGGCGAAGAGTTGTCGAACCTCGGCGCGTTCGCCTTGTCGCCGGACGGCGCGCTGCTCGCGTACGCAGGCCGACCCGGCAGCCAGCAACGGCTGCATGTTCGGACGATGTCCACCGGCGCCGATGTGGACATTCCCGGAACTGAAGCCGCCTATGAACCGTTCTTCTCGCCGGACGGTCAGTCGATTGGTTTCTTCGCGGATGGCAAAATGAAGAAGGTGCGTGCGAGCGGCGGCACACCCGAGACGCTGTGCGACGCCGTGAACCCGATGGGGGGGAGCTGGGGCCCCGACAACACGATCTACTTCGCGCCCTTCAACACCAGCGGCCTGTGGAGTGTGTCGGGCGACGGAGGCACCCCAAAGACGGTCAGCACGCTGGAACGGAGTCACGGTGAAACGAGCCATCGGTGGCCGCACGTCTTGCCTGACGGAACGGGCCTGATCTTCACGGTGTGGAGCGGGCCGGGCTGGGACGAACACCAAGTGCAGGTGCTTAATCTCCGGAACAGTCAGCGCCAGATGATCGTCAAGGGCGGAACAGCGGGCATCTACGTGAGGTCGGGGCACGTCGCCTATTCCAGGGCAGAGGTGCTGATGGCCGTGCCGTTCGATCTATCGCGCCTCGAGACCACCGGGCCGCCAGTTGCGCTCAGCGAGCGCGCCTTCGAAGAGGATGGAACGGAGTTCGCGGTGTCGGACTCGGGACTGCTCGCTTATTTGTCGGTCAGTCCGCAGCGGCACCAGCGCGAACTGGTCTGGGTGGACTCAAGGGGCCACGTCGAAAGGATTCCGACACCTCCGCGGCCCTACGTGGATCCCGCCGTGTCGCCAGACGGACGTTTCGCGGCCGTGTCGGTGCAGGGTCCCGGTGCAGACCATTTGGGTGTACGACTTCGCGCGGCGCACGCTGACGCCGATCACACCGGCCACGCTCGGCAGCAGCCAGGCACCAGTCTGGGCACGGGATGGAAAGCGCCTCGCCTATCGTGGCACGCGCATCGGGTTTCGTAATCTCTTCTGGACGTCCGTCGACGGCACTGAGAACGAGCAACGTTTGACGACGAGCGACAACCTGCAGACCCCATCGGGATGGTCTAAGGACGGCACGTCTCTGGTTTACATCGAGGTCGTGCCCGAGACCGGAGACGACATCTTGATGCTGTCCGTCGCCGACAAAACACCGCACCCATTGCTGCGAACAGCCGCCAGCGAGCGGAACTCCGGCCATCTCTCCCGACGGCCTCTGGCTCGCGTACACGTCCAATGAGTCTGGCGCGGAGGAGGTGTACGTGCGAGCGTTCGGGCAGACTGGTGGGAAACTGCAGATTTCGACGGCGGGCGGATCCGAACCTTCTTGGCTGTCGAACAGCCGGCAGTTGTTCTACCGCAACCAGAGCGCGGTCATGTCGGCGACGATCCTGACCACACCGCAACTATCGGCCGGCCCCGCGGTCGAGCTGTTTACTGGACGCTACGCGCCGACTGACACAGGCGGCACGGCGGGCTACGGCGTCGGTGCGGACGGGCGCCTCCTGATGGTCCAACCGCTCGAACCCGACCAACCCATGACGGTCGTCAACTTCGTCACAAACTGGTTCGAAGAGGTGCGCCGAGTGACTCGCACCGACCGGCCTTAGCGGTCCCGGCCAGTGCCTCGGCGCCGTGCCGCGCGTGAGATCCGGCTGCGCGAGGCCAGACTGCCGTGAGTCCTCGGAAATCGCCGGCCCGGGTGATAATGGACTCGTGACTCGCGGGTACATCAACGCTGAGGAGAAGATTGACCGGATCGTCGGCAGGCGGACGAACCCGCCCGGCGGCCTGATTGCAGCCGAGAGCCGTAAGGCAGAGTCCATCGCCCGCCGCCGATCGTTCGGCGGCGTGCGCGTGCCGCGCGGCGTGCACCGCTTCGCGTCCCACGAAGAAGCCGACCAGTGGCTATGGCGGATGATCTCCCGTCCGACCGACTAGAGTCGTCAGGGGCTTCGCTCTTCGAGCCGCAAACCGCATCCGCAGCACCCGATCGGCAATTTCTCCGCCACTGGTTTGCCGAACGCGGTGAACAACCGCCGTCGGTGTAGGGAGGCGTGCAGCAGCGACGGCACGTCGGCCGTCCATGCTGGCAGGATGATACTCGCCATGAAGCCTTCGATCTCGTTCAGCACGCCTGCCCACAGGGTCACTGCGATCAGCATGCCCGGCTGCGCCGTCACGAAGGCGCTGGCCATGGCGATCAGCATCAGGAGTCCCAGCGCTTTCGACGACCACATGTGATACGCGGCGAGGCGCCCGAACTTGGCCAGCTCGAATGTCGCGCGCGAGACATGGACGACGATGAGGAACGCAAGCGCGAGCGCGGTGCCGTGGAACGCATCGGGAACCGAGATGCGCAACGCCACGGCCGCCGCAACGTAAAAGGCGGTATCCACCAGCGTGTCGGCGCGCCGTAGCGCCGCCGTCGCGATACCCATCCGGCGCGCGATGACGCCGTCGAAGACGTCGGATAAAAACGCTGCCAGCAGGACGCCTGCGAGCACCGGCCCGGGAACGCCCAAGCCGGCCAGCACGAAGATGGCCGGCGCGCAGGCGGCACGGAACGCGACCAGCACTACCGGAGGCGAGAGCGCCACGTCCCTTAAGGCGTCGCTCCGCAGCGAACCGGCTCACCGGGTAGAATCCGATCACCCGATTTCCAGATCACCTGATTCCCCGATTACCCCATTACCCAATGCGCGTCGCTCTCGCCCAAATCAATCCGACCAGCGGCGACCTCGCCGTGAACACCGCGAAGATCCTCGAAGCCATCGGGACGGCCTCGGCGCAGGGCGCCGACCTCGTCGTCACCCCAGAGATGTGCCTGCCGGGCTACTGTATCGGCGACCTGATCGAGGATGACGCCTTCGTCGACGCCAACGAGGCCGCGATGCACCGGATTGCCGAGGCCGCACGAGGTATCACCGCGGTTATCGGGTTCATCGATCACGACTCCGCGGCGCGCAACGAGCACGGCCTGGTGCGCAAGTACAACGCTGCCGCCGTCGTCCGCGACGGACGGGTGCTCCAGCGCGCGCGCAAGTCCCTACTGCCCAATTACCGCTATTTCGACGACAAGCGGTTCTTCAGCCCGGCCGAATCGCGCGATGCGCTGACGATCGACACGCGCGCCGGCGCGGTACCGATTGGTGTCTCAATCTGCGAAGACCTGTGGGACGAGTTCTACGCCGTGAAGCCGCTGCCGGAACTGGCGGCCAAGGGCGCCACGGTGCTGCTCAACATCAACGCCTCGCCGTACTATCCCGGCAAGCGGCGCACGCGCGAGCGGTTGATCCGCGGCCACATCGACGCGCTGCGTCGACCGGTCGTCTACGTCAACACCGTGGGCGCCGCCGACAACGGCAAGAACATCATCCCGTTCGACGGCGAAAGCGTGGTCTACGACGCCGCCGGGCGCCTGATCGCCGTCGGCAAACAATGGGAAGAGGATCTGCTCATCGTCGACGTGCCCGCCGGACGGCGGGACGCTGCGACGGGTTTCGAGGCGCCGAACGAGCTGCCGCCCGTCGATCGTGAGCGCGAAATGTACGACGCGCTGGTCATGTCGCTGCGGGACTACGTGCGGAAGCTGGGATTCACCCGCGCTATCGTGCCGGTCTCCGGCGGCATTGACTCCGCGCTGGCAGTGACGATCGCCGTCGACGCGCTCGGTGCCGACAACGTGTCGGCCTTCAACCTGCCGTCACGCCATAATACGGAGACGACGCGGTCGATCGCGGCGCGGCTGGCACAGGCGCTGGGCATTCGCTACGGCGTGATCCCGATCCAAGGCATCGACGAGTGCGTGCGCACGACGTTCGAGGAGCACGCGCACCCGATCGAGCACGGCCTGACGCGCGAAAACCTGCAGGCGCGCATCCGCGGCCTGCTGATGATGGCTGAGTCAAACGATACCGGCGCCCTGCTGATTTCCTGCGGCAACGAGACCGAAATCGCGCTCGGCTACGCGACGCTCTACGGCGATATGTGCGGCGGCCTGTCGCTCATCGGCGACCTGTCTAAGACCGACGTCTACCGCCTCGCGCGCCACGCCAACGCCCGGCATGGCCGCGAGATCATCCCTGAAGATACGTTTCGCATCGTCCCCTCGGCGGAGCTCGCCGACAATCAGTTCGATCCGTTCGACTACGCGGTGGTGGCGCCTGTCGTCGGCGAGCTGATGGAGCGTCGCACAGGGCCGGCGGAACTGGTCCGGCAGTTCGAAACCCGGATGCTCGATCCGATCCGTTTCGCTCCAGACGACCAGGGGCGCACGCCCTACGACAAGTTCACCGTCGAGTCGTTCCGTGCCGTCGTGGCCGACGCTGCCAGGCGGATGCGCCGCTCGGTCTACAAGCGGCTGCAGGGGCCGCCGATCGTCGTGGTGTCGGAGCGGGCATTCGGATTCGATCTGCGCGAGACGATTATCAACGGCTGGGAGGGTTAGCGCTCCGCTTCAGTGAGGCACGGCGGACAGATGGGCGCGGAGCAAGTCTTCGCCAAAGTCGCCGTTGAAGTCCCGCCAGACACTGTGGATATGATTGCCGTCGTTCTGGGCGTTGTCGTACTCCACGAGGAACGTCGGTCCCTGCAGCCGGTAGTAGTGCTTCTTCCCCTTGTCGGTCTCGCCGGCCCAGGCGAACGCGATGTTCTCGAGGCCGGCCTTATTCAGCCTGTCCATGCGCTCCGCCGCAACGTCGGGCGTCATGTAGCCGGCGTAAACGTCGATGAGCGCGGACAGCTTTTCACGCTGCGCCGGCGTCATCGCCGCGGCCTTCAGGCCGAGCGGCGACTGCGGGTCGGCTTTGAGGTTGTTCGACGTCAACATCTCGTTCGGCGCAGCGACGTTGACGATCGCAGCCGTCTTCTGGGCCGCGTCGAGAGCGTCGAGCAGCGCGCGCGCGGCGTCTTCCTCGGGCCCGAGGACCCTCGTGCCGCGCGGAGCGGCGCCCGGCACATCGACGCGAACTTCGGCAGGGTTGGCGCCGAAGAAGCTCGGCGTGCTCGACGTCAGCACGCCGTTGACGACGTCGAAGCGGACCGAGACGTGATGCCCTTCGAAGCGCCAGCCCCACGCCTTCTTGTCGCCAGGCGTACCGAAGACGCTGAACTGATACGCCTCGTGGTCGCGCGCAAACTGACGGTTCGCCCCCTCGATCGATTTGAGGACGTTCTCGAGCTCCATGATCGAGCGCGCAGTAGTGACACCACGCGCGCTCAGGCCCGTCTGCAGGAGGCTCCACGCCAGCGTGCGCTGGGCCTCCGACATGTCCTTGATCTGAACGCCCCGGCGCGGAAACGACTCATTGGGCACGAAGTGCCAGTGGGTGTGCTCGTCCGAATCGAACGGGAACATCGCGCGCAGCCTCTGATCGGCGCTGAGCGAGGCGAGCCACTTGTCAGCGGCGCCGGCCATCGCGGCGGCAGATCGCTGCGATGCATACATGGTCAGTCCGGTTCCGAACACGACGAGAGCGGCGAGCGCGAGGAGACGCGGCCTCATGCGGGAAATCCTAGCAGATAGGTCAGCCGGCCGCGGCCGTTGACGACCGGCACGTGACCGGCCTCCCAGCTCATTGGGGCCGAACCGGCGGCCAGCGCGCGCAGTTCGTCGACCGTATACGCCCGCAGCTGAGAGACGATGCCGTCCCAGAGGCACGTAAACGGAACGAGCGGCAGCAAGTAGGTGAACAGCAGGCGGCGCCAGAGGAACGGACGCATGAACGGTGTCACTGCCCAGACGAACACCGGCGTGAGCAGGATTGAGAGCAGCGTCGGCAGCGTTCGATCCGAGATCTCGAAAACGGCCATCGGCTGCCGGGCAGCGGCGGCGGCGTGGAGAACCGACCGTGCGTCTTCAGGCGATAGGTGATGGAAGCCGTTGAAGATCGTGCGCACGCCGGCCAGCTCTGACGGTACGCGACGCGCGTCGATCGAGCGCGTGTCGAAGCCGATCCGCCCGTCGGACTGCGCTGCAATCTGCTCGAAGGCCGGCACGTTCGGATAGAGATCCGTCATCGTCGCCTCCACCGGCACGCCGGCCGCGGCGAGATCCTTCACAAGGAGCAGCAGCGGGCCCGACCCGCCCGAGCACAGGTCGACGATCTGCGACGTCCCTGCCTGATCCATCAGGCGACGGATCAGCGGCGCCAGCGCACGATCGAAGCGAAACAGTGTCTGCACGTACTGCAAGTAGTCGGTCGCCAGGTCACGAATGGTGCGAGGGAACCACGCCTGGTCCTCGAGCTCGATCAGCTGAAATCTCCGCACCTTAGGGCACCATCCACTGGAAGACGTAGGCCTGCAACATGACGATGGCCCCCATGATGGCGGCCAGCGCGAGGCTGTGCCAGAAGACAAAACGCAGGATCTTCCCTTCCTGTCCCGTCTGCCCCGTCGACGCCGTGGCGACGACGATGCTCTGGGCGTCGATCATCTTGCCCATCACGCCGCCGGTACTGTTGGCGGTAACGATCAGGACCGGGTTGAACCCGAGTTGCTGCGCGGTGATCTTCTGCAGGCTGCCGAAGAGCACGTTCGAGCTCGTGTCGGATCCGGTGAGCGCGACGCCGAGCCAGCCGAGCAGCGTGGCGAAGAATGGATAGAGGCGTCCGCTGCGGGTAAAGGCGAGTCCCAGGGTGGCGTCGGTGCCCCCGTATCTGGTCACGAAGCCGAGCGCCATCATAATCATGATCGTGGCGAGCGGCGCGCGCATGCGCCCGAGCGTCTCGAGCGCGATGGCGAGCAGCTGCCGCGGCGCGACGCGCAAGTACAGCGCACTGGCAAGCGCCGCGAGCAGGATCGCGGTGCCGGTCGCCGACGCCCAATTGAGCGCCAGCACCGCCGCTTCAGCGTGACCCTTGCGATACACCGGGTCGCTGATGCGCGCTGGATCGACCCGCGCCGTCACGACCGGGAAGTCGCGAAACACGGTCCGATTCAGCAGCGGGACCTCGAGCGACGGCGACAGCACGGGTCCGGTCAGCGCGGCCTTCGTGGCGGGCAGGCCCCAGGCGATCACCGCGATGCTGAGGAATAGCCACGGCATCCAGGCGCGGACTGCTGCGGAGCGGGCCGGCAGCGGGGATCCGGCAGAGGTTGTGTGACCTTGGCTTACCCCCTGCCTGACCCGGCTCTGACCCGCGTCCGACGCCGCGCCAGCGGCCACGGCAGCGTCGGACCAGTGATCGCGCGGTTGCCACACGCGGCAGAGCAACGCGAGGACGGCGATCGACGCGAGGCCGCCGGCGATGTCCACCAGCTCGACGCCCACGTAGTTACTCCAGACAAACTGGACGATCGCGAACGTTCCGCCGCACAGCATTACGGCCGGCCACACGCCGCGCAGTCCGCGCCAGCCGCTCATCGTCACTATCAGCCACGCCGGCACAATCAGCGAGACGAACGGCAGTTGCCGGCCCGCCATGACGCCGATGGTCGTCGCCGGGATGCCGGTGACGGCGCCGAGCGTGAGAATCGGCGTGCCGATCGCACCGAACGCGACCGGCGCGGTATTGGCGATGAGCGACAACCCTGCAGCGTAGAGCGGCGTGAAGCCGAGGCCAATCAGGAGGGCCGAACAGATGGCCACCGGAGTTCCGAAGCCCGACGCGCCTTCGATGAACGCGCCGAAAGCGAACGCGACGAGCAACGCCTGGATGCGCCGATCGTCCGATAGCCGTCCGACCGACGCCTTCAACACGTCGAATTGCCCCGTCGCTACGGTCAGGCTGTAGAGGAAGAGGGCGTTGAGCACGATCCAGCCGATGGGCAGGAATCCGTAGGCGGCGCCGTAGATCGCGGTCGCCGCGGCGGTCCGCGCCGGCATGCCGTAGACGAACACCGAAACCGCGAGCGCGGCGCTGAGCCCGAGAAGGGCGGCGCGATGGGCGCGCCACTCGAGCACGCCGAGCGCGGCAAGCAGGAGCACGATCGGCAGCGCGGCCGCGGCAGTGCTGAGCCAGGGCGAACCGAGCGGATCGTAGGTCTGGATCCAGGGCAAGGCGCGCCAATCATATCTCTCCGAGGGGCTTTGCCCCTCGGACTCCCCTGCTCGCTCACTCGCTCGCCGCTGCGCCGGCTCGCTCCGTTCCCGAGGGCTCGCGTCACTGCGCTCGCTCGCGTCGTCCTAGCCACAAGATTGCGCCTCTGGGACTCCCAGCGTCGCTCGCTCAACAGCGATCACTATGTGCATCTTTTGCAATGTGTTCTAGAATCTCGCGCGTGCCCATCGTCAACATTGAGGACTTCCGCGACGCCGCGCGGCGACGGCTGCCGCGACCTGTCTTCGAGTACATCGACGGCGGCGCGGAAGGCGAAGTGACGCTCCGCGAAAACGTCCGCGCGTTCGAGGACATCAGCTTCCATCCGCGCTCGGCCGTCGACACGCCGTCGCCGGATCTGCGCACGACCGTCCTCGGCACGCCCATCTCGATGCCGATCATCCTGGCGCCCGTCGGTAGCAGCCGCATGTTCTGGCCGCGCGGCGAGGCGGTTGCAGCCGGCGTCGCGGGCGAGATGGGAACGATCTACTGTCTGTCGACGCTGTCAGGCACGCGGCTCGAGGAGGTAAAAGCGGCGACGAAGGGCCCGGCGTGGTTTCAGTTATATCTGTGCGGCGGCCGCGACATCGCCGCCCAGGGCATTCAGCGCGCGAAGGACGCTGGGTTCTCGGCGCTGGTCGTGACGATCGATACCGCGGTCGCCGGTATGCGCGAACGCGACGGGCGCAACGGATCGAAGGAGCTGATCACTCGCAAGCTCTGGCCGATGCTGCCCTATCTGCCGCATTTCCTCAGCCGTCCGGCATGGCTCGGCGGGTTCCTCGCCGACGGCGGGATGATGAAGTTCCCCAACGTGATGCTGCCGGACGGACCGATGCTCTACAACGACGTCGCGACGATGCTGGCGGAGTCGACGGTGACGTGGGACGACCTGAAATGGATCCGCAAGATCTGGGATCGCCCGATCATCGTCAAGGGCGTCCAGGTGGCCGACGACGCGCGCCGGGCCGCCGACGAGGGGGTCAACGCGGTCGTCGTGTCGAATCACGGCGGGCGGCAGCTCGACTGCGTCTGGCCGACCATCCGCATTCTCCCCGACGTGGTCAAGGCGATCGGCGATCGCACCGAAGTCCTGGTCGACGGCGGGATCCGCCGCGGTAGTGACGTGGTGAAGGCAGTATGCCTCGGCGCCAAAGGCGTCCTGATCGGCCGCGCCTACGCTTACGGTCTGGCCGCCGCCGGTGCCAAGGGCGTCAGCCAGTCGCTGGAAATCCTGCGCGCCGATCTATTCCGGACGTTGAAGCTGCTCGGCTGTCCGTCCATCGGCGCACTGGATTCCTCGTACATTTCGCGCGACCGCTGGTAACCGTCATATCGTGGAGCACGGCGCTGGATCATCGATCCGCGCGCCGAGCGACGTCATATCCTCTTCCCCTTCCTCCGTGGACGCTGCTTCGGCGAGATCGACTTGATGATCAGGCGCGACGGCCCGCGCCGTGCGAACGGGGGCTCGGCGCGCGCAATCGCCGTGATGACGAGTGCCCTGATCGCCTCGCGTTCCAGGTCGCGCGCGGACGCGAGCCGGAGGTGCCGCACGACGCGGCCATCGCCCTGCAAGAGTCCATCCGGATCCGGCAGGCTGGGGGCATCGTCGATAAAGCAGAGCGTGACGTGGTCGGCAACGACGAGGATCGAAACGACGGCATCTGAGGCGCGTTCGTTGGGGCCGAAGCCGACGACCAGCCCGTTGTAGTTGTCATAGACCATCCGGACGGCGCCGGCCGGGAGGAGGCGGGCCATGCGCGTCAGCGCGGCGCGCGCTTCCTTTGCGATCGCGGGTGAGAACTTTGCGATGAAACCGGCGAGCTGCTTCGCCGGTGACGCTGTCGCGGACGTCCTGGCCATGCCGTCAGCATATGCCTCATCCGCTGTTGAAGTCGGCGCTCAGGGCAGGATCAAGCGGGTTAGCGGGCCGGACAGCGTTGCGTCGGAAAAGGATGCATACAAGTCGCGGCCAGACACCGACAGCGTGAACGTCGTACGGCGCTCGAGACGCGCGCAGAATGCGGCGACGAGCGGCCGGTCGATCGTCCACAGCTCGAGCGCAGCGGCGCGATGGATGCGCGCGCCACTCAGCGCGCGCAGCCACTGCGCTGGATCCTTGTGCACGTAGACCGCGACGCGCGGCGCGAGCTTGCAGGCGCGGTGCAGGCGCGCCGCGTCCGGCGTGCCGATGTCGATCCACGCGATCAACGTGCCGGTCAAGTCGCGGACCGCGATCGGCGGCTCGTCGGGATCCGACAGGCCTGCGGGCGAGAACGCGATACCGTCGGCATACTCCAGGCAATACGCCAGCATGCGAGCGACGAGATACTCGTCCGACTCTGAGGGATGCCGCGCCACGCGCAGCGCCAGCGATTCGTAGACGCCGCGATCCGTGTCCGAGAGATCGATCTCGAAGGAGTAGACGGTCGCGCCGACCGCCATCAGCAGGCCACCGGGGCGCGTGCCTGGCCCGCCGGGTGTTGAATGCTCATTGTCATCTCTCTACAGCGCGAACTGGCGAAGATGATGATCGGTGTGCCGAAAGCCCCAGATCATCCACTCGTCACGCGTCAGCGGGCCGAAGATGGGATGGCGCGCGTGGCGGACGTCCACGGCAGCGAACCGTCGCATCAGCACGATCACCCGCTCCCGATCGAGGGTCAGGTCGGAGGGCTTGGTCCCGCCCCGCGCCTGATCCACTTCCGGGCGGGTGGGCGTCCCCTTCGGCCACGTGAGGCTGGTGTGCAGGGCGATGAACTTGATGATCGTCCGGTTCGCCCAGGTATCAGCCGGCGAAATCGGACGATCGCCGAGCACGCCGGCGAACGAGTCGCCGAGGTGGCACAACATCTCGTGCGCCGTCATCTTTCCCCAAGCGCGCGGGCGCTGGGCGTGGAGCCTGCCCAGCCGCTCTTCAAGCGACGCCATCGCACCAGGATCGGTCAGGGACCGAAAGGTGTGATTAGCCACGGAACATGAAATAGACGGCGCCGACCAGGCACAGGCCGGCCCAGATGAAATCGACGCGGAACGGCTGGCGCATGTAGAGGATCGAAAACGGCACGAACACCGACAACGTGACGACTTCCTGGATGATCTTCAACTGCGACAACGAGAGCGCGCCGTAACCGATGCGGTTGGCAGGCACCTGGAGTAGGTACTCGAACAGCGCAATCCCCCAGCTGACGAGAGCCGCGGCATACCAGGGCTTGGCGCGCAGGTCCCGCAGGTGCGCATACCAGGCAAAGGTCATAAAGACGTTCGAACAGGTCAGCAAACCTGCTGTGGTCACGATCGTTCGCATGCCTCTCCTTCCGGCATTCAACACTATAATCGGGCATCCACATGCAATGCCCTTTCTGTGGCGCTCAGTGCGCCCCTGGGGCGACGACCGCGTGCGACGTCTGCGGACAGGCGTTCGATCTCGATGTGACCGGGGCC
Source organism: uncultured Acidobacteriota bacterium (assembly GCA_963836665.1). Taxonomy (GTDB): domain Bacteria; phylum Acidobacteriota; class Vicinamibacteria; order Vicinamibacterales; family 2-12-FULL-66-21; genus JAICSD01. Next base: position 2,242,282 of record CAWIKL010000001.1, read on the forward strand.
ATCCCGGCCGTGGTTGTGCGCCCGCTGTCTCCAGACGAGACGCGGCTGGCCGCCGGCACCGGCGCTGTCGCCCTGGGGGTGACCATAGCCGGCCCGCAGCCGGGCGCCACGCCACGCGGGGTCGGCGCGGCTGCGGGAGGGCCGCTCGAGGTCGGCGCGGGCTTCGGCGGGCGGTACCACATCATCCGGCTCCTCGGCATGGGCGGGATGGGGGCTGTCTACCATGCCTGGGACAGTGAGCTAGAAGTCGCGCTGGCGCTGAAAGTGATCCGTGCCGACTTCGCCGCCGATCCAGAGTCGGCGGCCGAAATCGAACGGCGCTTCAAGCGCGAACTGCTGCTCGCGCGGCAGGTGACACATCCCAACGTGGTCCGCATTCATGACCTCGGCGAAGTCGACGGCACCAAGTACATCACGATGCCGTACGTGTCTGGGAAGGACCTGGCGGCGATCCTCGACGACCGGGGAACACTGCCGGTGCCCGAGGCCCTGTCCATTGCTTCGCAGATCGCCTCGGGCCTGCTCGCCGCCCACGCCGCGGGCGTCGTGCACCGCGATCTGAAGCCGGCCAACATCCTGATCGATGCCGACGGGCACGCGCTGATCACTGATTTCGGGATCGCGCGCGGCACAGGCGCTCCCGATGGGGCGCCGGGAGCACTGCCTCGCGTCACTCCCGCCGCCGCGCTCGATTCTGCCGGCATGACACGTATCGGCACGGTCATGGGCTCGATCGAGTACATGGCTCCCGAGCAGGCGCGCGGGGAGCGCGTGGATCACCGGGCCGACATCTATGCCTTCGGTCTGATTCTCTATCGAATGCTCATCGGGCGCCCGCCCGCGACCACGATCAGCCCGATCGCCGACCTGCAGGCCCGAATGATTGCCGAGCCGCGCCGGCTCCGTGACGTCGATCCGGCGATGCCCGAAGCGGTAGAGCAGCTCGTCTCGCGATGCCTGCAGCCGGATCCCGCGTTGCGCTTCCAGACGACGGCGGACCTGGTCGCGGCGCTCGGCCGCCTCGACGCAGACGGGCACCCGCTGCCGCTGCCGGTCCAGCTGCTGAGGTCCGTGCGGTTCTGGATTGCAGCAGCCGCCACCGCCGTCACCATCGCCGCCGGCACGTGGCTCATCGCGGATCGGCCGCCGCCGCGGGCGCCGGATCCGGTCGCGGTGCTCGTCGCAGACTTCTCCAACCAGACCGGCGAACCTGTGTTCGACGGCCTCATGGAACAGTCGGTCACAGTCGGCGTCGAAGGCGCGTCGTTCATCACCGCCATCCCCCGCGCGTCCGCCGTGGGGATTGCCAAGTTGATCAAGGCGGGAAGCCGGCTCGACGAATCCGCGGCGCGCCTCGTCGCGCTGCGCGAAGGCGCGAAAATCGTCCTGCTCGGGGGAATCGAAAAACGCGGCACCGGCTACCGCCTCTCGATTCAGGGCGTGGACCCGTCATCAGCCAAGGTGCTGTTTTCCCAGACCGCCGACGCGCGCGACCGAGGCGCGGTGCTGGGCGTCAGCGCCAGCCTGGCGGCGCAGGTCCGGTCGTCGCTCGGTGACACCCGGGCCGTCACGCCGAAAGAGACGCTGTCCACCGCGTCGCTCGAAGCCGTCAATGCCTACACGAGAGCGCAGGAACTGTCCGCCGCCGGCAAGAATCAGGAGGCCATCGAATACTTCCGCAAGGCGGTCGACATTGATCCGGGATTCGGCCGCGCCTACGGCGGTCTCGCGATGAGCGCGACACGCCTCGGACGTCGCGAAGAGGCGGCAGGACTCTGGAAGGAGGCGCTCAAGCACCTCGACGTCATGAGCGAGCGAGAGCAATACCGGCTGCTCGGGGCGTACTACACGCTGGTGACGCGAAATGTCGAGACGGCGCGCGACACCTACGAGAAGCTCGTCGCGCAATACCCAGCCGACGGCGCCGGGCACAACAACCTGGCAGTGGCGTACTTCCGCGGCCTGCAGTTCGGCAAGGCGATGGAGGAAGGACGCCGGGTTCGCCAGATCTACCCGAACAGCCCCCTCTACCGGACCAACTTCGCCTTGTTCGCGATGTATGCGGGCAATTTCGCACTCGCATCAGATGAAGCACGCAAGCTCGTCGTCGATGGGCTCGCCACCTACGATACCTACCTTCCGCTGGCGGTGGGCGCGATCGCTGAAGACAAACTCAAGGAGGCGCGCGAGTTCTACGCGCAGATGGCGGCGGTGGACGAGGCTGGTGGTTCTCTGGCGGCGATCGGACTCGCCGACATGGACCTGGCGCAGGGGCTGCCCGCGCAGGCCCTGCCGCGCCTTCAGGCCGGCATCAACACCGATCGCACGCAGCAGAATCCAGCCGGCATCGCCACCAAGGAAATCGCGCTCGCCGACGCGTTGGGCATGCAGGGAGACACCAAGGGAGCCATCGCCGCGGCGCGGCGCGCGCTCGCCATCGATCGAACCGAGCCACAGATCGTTCCCGCGACGCGCTGGCTCATCGCCGGTCACGACCTCGACGAAGCGGCGCGGCTTGGACAGGAGCTCGATCGTCGCCTCGAGCCGCAGGCGCGCGCGTATGGGCGGATGATCGCGGCACAGGTCGCGGACGCGAACGGCCGTCACGTCGAGGCGGTGGACGCTCTGCGCGAGGCGCTCAAGCTGGCGGATCTGTGGCTGGTGCGGTTCAAACTCGGCCAGGCGTACCTCGAGGCCGGCGCGCCTGCCGAAGCCCTCTCCCAATTCGAAACGTGCCTGAAGCGCCGCGGCGAGGGATACGCCGTGTTCCTGGACGACATTCCCACAACCCGCGCGGTCGCGCCGATCCGCTACTGGATGGGTCGGGCGCACCAAGGCATGGGCCTGCCGCAAGCCGTGGCCGACTACCAGGCGTTCATTGCTGGCCACGCGAGCGGCTCGCCGGATCCGCTCCTGGCCGACGCAACTAGACGCCTCGAGTCGCTGCGCTAGAGCGAGGACGCGCCGCGCGTTCGCTACTGATTGTGCGGCACTATCACCGTCGTCGTGGCCACCGCGGTTCGCCCGAACTGATCTTTAGCGGTCACCGTGATCGTGTAGAGACGCCCGTCAGCGTCGTTGCCGTTGCGGTAGGCTTCGAGACTCACGACGAACGCATAGTTGCCCGCCGCATCGCCGGTCGCGGTACCCGACGGCTGCACCTTGCCGTACTCGTCTGCGACGACATAGCTCACTGTCACCTTCGCACCAGTTGTTGTGCCGCGCACTGTGACTGGTGTCATCGTCTTGTTCGGCGACCACAGCAGGACGTTCGGAACAGCCGATGCCGTAATCGACGGAAGCGGCGGCAACACGATCGTGAACAGCGCGGTGCCGTATGTCACCGTGTAGTTGGCGAGCGCCGCAGCCGGCGCGAGCGTAGCGGTGATGGGGTAGGTGGCCACGGCCTCGCCGGGAGCGCGGGTGTAGGTCGCCACGATCCCGTCGCCGGCGACGAAACCGGCGAGCGCGCCCGTCAAGGGCGGATCCGCAGCACCGTAGGGCTTGCTGGCGCTGGCCGGTGTCACTGACGCCACGCGAGGCCCAATCGTGTAACGGGATGTACCGCTCGAGGCGAGATAGTTTGCGCTCCCCGCAAACGTGGCGGTCGCATCGTAGGTCCCGGCGTTGACCGGCGGAGTCGACGTCGGTCCGTAGCTCGAGCCGTTCGCACCGCTGTAGATCACGGCGACCGCCTGATTGAGCCCGCCGTCGCCGGTCACGCTGGCCACCGCGCCATGCGGCGCGCCGTCATATGTGGCATTGCTGACGGCCACGGTGGTGGCTGTCGCCACTCCCGTCACCGTGACCGAAAAACTCGATGTCGCGGGGTTGCCAGAGGCGTCGGTCGCCGTGCACCTGACCGTCGTGGTCCCGATCGGGAACACACTGCCGGACGCTGGTAAGCAGACAACGGTCGGGTGACTGTCAACGACATCCGCCGCGCCCACGCTGAAGCTGACGACGGCACCCGACGAGGTCGTCGCGTTCGCCGCGATCGGAGCGGGCGTCGTCAGCGTGGGCGGCACCGTGTCGACGACGACGAGGGGAAACGCACCGGGGGTCTGGTTGCCCGCCGCGTCGGCGGCGACACAACTACCCTGCCACGAACCGAGCGGCACGAAGCTCGGCGTGCCGTCCACCGGCAGCGCCGCCGTGCCGTTCGGATCGGTCCGGGAACAGCTGACCGTTGCCGGACCGTTGTTGTCAGCTGCGGTGACGACGACATTGACCGTCGCACCGCCGGGGGCGTTGCCTTCGACTCTGGCGAGCGCACTCACGCCGCTCAGGTTGAGCGTCGGCGGAATAAGGTCGATCGTGCCGTCCTCGGCGTCGTTCGACTGGTCGATGACGCTGACGTCGGGTTGCGATCGGACGATAACGCCAGCGCGCGAGGCGAGCTGTGTCGCGAACGAACTGTCGAGGAACCCGGCAAGTCGCAGGGTGACGAACACGACCTGCTCGGGACCGATGAAGAAGGTCGGCTGCAGCGTCTGGGGATTTACCGTGTCGGGTCCGGCGGGCGACGGGGCCAGGCTCGCCGGATCGACGACGTTGTTGACGATCACCTGATTCTCGATCACCGTCACCTGCTCGCCGCCGCAGCTCCGCGTCACGGTGTAGAACTGCGGTATCGACACGAGCAACTGCGCACCCTGCAGGCAGTTCTGCTGCACCGTGGCGCTGCAGACGGGCAGCACTCCATTGAGAAAGACCTGCGACGACATGGCGGTCACGGTATTCGCGCCGGCCGCCATCGCGACGGGCCACGTGAGATCTGCGATCTGCACCGGCGCGGACACGCCGCTGTCGTCGCCCGAGAGCGGCGAGTACTCGATGCGCGGGTTCTGCACGCTGCTGTACTCGATGCGGGGGTATTCGATTCGCGGGTACTCGATCCGTGGGTTACCGACCGCGTCGTACTCGATACGCGGATACTCAATGCGCGGATATTCGATGCGCGGGTATTCGATGCGCGGATATTCGATGCGCGGATATTCGATCCGTGGGTTGGAGACGCCGACGACCGGCGTGATGTCCGGATTGACGACCCCGGCAGTATAGAAACTCAACTGCCGCGACAGGATGGCCGGCTGGTAGTTCTCGGTCGAAAGGATGTCGGGCAGGAACTCGAGGCTATCGGGATTCTCGATCTCGGCAACGGCCGGATTCGCGTTCAGGATCACCGACCCGGTCTGCGAACCGCCGATTTCAGTGACGGTCACCAGCACACGTGGCCTCGGCTGCGACGATCGCACGTATACCGTCCGGGTCATGCTCGAACCGCGTGGGATGAGCACTTCGATAGTCCGGCAGTCCGTCCCAGCGACGCACGCCGCGCCGCTCACGTTCGGATCGTTGGGACGGAACGAAGCCCGCCCCGTCCCGGTCGGCGGCGCATCGACAGGCTGGTTCGCCACGACGAACCGATACCGGCGATCCTGGGGCGTGAGGTTCTGCGCGAAAACGACGTAGGCGCGCTCGATCGTGCCGGTGGGTTTCGAGCCCGACGGAGTGGTCACGACGAGCCCTGGCAGCGTCGCTGCGGCGTAGATGTTCTGATAGCGCCCGCGCGGGCTGTCCCCGGGCGTCCACACGGTCAGGTCCTGTGTTGTCTCGGTCGAGGCGGTGCAGGCCGTGGCCGTCTCGGATCCGTTCTCACCTTCGAGCGTCCCGCCCGGGGGCGTGAACGCGGTCGCGGGCGGGCCCGCCCACACATAGCCCTCGATGTCGCGATTGTCGGTGAACGCCGAGTAGAAGATCGCATGACTGGTCGAAGGCAGCGTATTGCGGATCCACGCTCCGGCCGTGGTCTCACTCGGGCGGTAGCGCTGGCCGGCCAGCGCGTGGTAATCGCCGTTGAAAGCGACGGTCCCCTTCTGAAAGATGCGCGGGTTGAGGAAATTGAACTCGAGCTGGCGGCGGTGGCCGTCGACGATGCCGGAACGGTAGTGCGAGACCGGCTGGGACGCGGAAAAGCTCAGCGTGGGAGCGCCGGAATTGGGGGCAGCCGGCGACTGGGCCGCATAGATGTCGCCCGACTGCCGGTAGATGTAATTCGGCGGCGAGCCGGCCGGCGGCGATGGGGCATCGAGCGGCACCGGGTTGCCGTCGGCATCTGTCCGGAAATCCGCGATGCCGCGGCCGAAGGAAGCGGGGTCATTGTTCCGCGTGTCAATCCAGTCCACCTGAATGCGGCCGCCCGCAACGGCTGCCTGAGGGATGATCTGGTGACCACGGCCAGCGTACGGGCCGACGGCCACCGGAGCGCTCCAGGTGCGCCCGTCTCGCGAGCTCGACACCACGATGCGCGCATCGTCGGGATTCGCGGCGAAGCCGCGCGCTGACCAAAACGTGTGGAAGGCGCCCCCATCCTGGACGATGGATGGCATCGCTCTCGTCCGGAATTGCACCGCCGACGTGTCCTGATCGAAGAACGCGCCAGCGGCCGGCGCGGTCCAAATGACTTGCGGCTTGCTCCACGACTGGCCGCCGTCACTGGATCGGGCAGAGACGATCGCGTCGCCGTTGTTCGTATCGGCGAGCTGCCGCCACGTCGCCACGAGGGTGTTCGTGGCGTCGTCCACCGCGAGATCGACGCCCTGGTTGATGCCGAGGCTCGCGCTGAGCTTCTTGGGACTCGACCAGGTCACGCCGTAGTCGCGCGAGAACGTCTCGTAGATCTGCGAGGAGGAGTTGTTGTCGGTGCCGGGGAACAACGCGTAGGCGTAATGCAACGTGCCCCTCGGAATGCTGCGGCTGCCCACGTTTATCGTGCCGCCCGCGGGGTCAAGCACCGCTGTCATTGCAGGTTTATCGCTGAATCGTCCGGGCGTCCCTGTTCCGATGACCCGAGTTTGGTAGAACTGGTACGGCTCGCCGTTCTCCTTGTTGCGTTCGTAAAGCACCGCCAGCGAGACCGTGCCACGGCCGTTGGTCGGGCTCAACGTGATGTAGGCGACAAGCCCGAGACCCGGGACTGTGCGCACGACCGGATCTGCGGCACCGATACCGGCCGGCGATTGCGGGAAGCCGTCGAGCAGACGGTCACGCCAGGTGCGGCCGCCGTCGATGGACATCGACAACCCGATCCAGGAATCGCCGAACAGCTCGATGCCGCGATAGTCGTTGTTCGCGCAAAGGACCACCCACGGGTTCTGCGGCGATACGTCGCACGAATCCTCATTGCGCTGCTTGTGCGTCGGATTCCCGGCGAGGCCCGGATTGGGGCCGGCCGGCGTCGGCCCGAGCGTATTGACGTTTGCGCCAGACACAAAGAACGTATCCGGTGTCTGAGCCTGCGCGCGGGGCGCGCAAACTGCCGACAGCACACCACAGGCCGCCAGCACCCATACGGGGCTGTGGCCAGTACGACTCCGACTCACAATAACTCCAGTCAGGCCGTGGAACTTCAGGCCTGATTCGCAGCATTACCAGAGGGGGACGCTCACAATACCATCCCCGCGCTATCTCAGCAATACGCGCGCCGGGTTAGCGGAGGGGTGCAGGCGGCGATACGCCGCGAGGCCGAAGGAAAGTGTTCCTGCCGGGTGACTTTTGTCCGACTGCGACGAGTGCGTGAGAGGACCGCACGTACATCGCCCCCTGCGAGAGGGCTGGGGTGGCCATTACGAGATCGCCCATCTCGTTCATCGCCACCTGCCGGAACGTGCGCCCGGCCGTGACGACGAGGATGTCGCCGTCCTCGTTCGAGAGGTAGATCTTGCCGTCGGCGGCGATCGGCGACGCGCTGAATCCGTTGCCAACCTTCTCGAGCCGCTGACGGTAGATTTCCTCGCCCGTCGAGAGATCGTAGGCGTCGAAGACGCCGTTATTGGCCAAGACGTAGACGATGCCCTTGTAGACGAGCGGCGTGGGCATGTAGGGACCGCGCCCGACTCGGCTCCAGACGAGTGCACCGCCGCTCGTCTTGCCAGCCGGCGGGGTGATGTCGCCGCGCGCGTCGCTGCGGACGACGAAGATTGGCCGCTCGGGCGCGCGGCCGCTGGCGATGACGAAGAAACCGTCGGCGAAGACCGGCGTGGGCGCCGTAATTTTCGAACTTCCACCGAGCTTCCACAACTCCTGGCCGGTCACCGGATCGTAGCCGCGGACGTAGTTCGCCGCGTTGGTCACCAGCCGGGGCCCCGCCGGCGTCGACGCCACGGTCGGCGTACCCCACGACGGTAGTTCCGCACGCGCGGTCTTCCACGCGATCTCGCCGGTATCGGCCCTCAGCGCCAGCAGGAACGAGTCGTTCTGCGTGTCGACCTGCAGGATGACCAGCCCGTTCCAGATGATCGGTGAGCTCGCCGGTCCCCATTCGAAGGTGGGGATGTCGTAGGCCCCCATGTTCATCCGGCCGACATCGACCTTCCAGCGGAAATTGCCCTCCACGTCGTAGGCGTAGACTCCCTGCGAGCCGAAGGAGGCGACGACGATGCGCCCGTCGGTCGCTGGCGAGGCGCTCGCGTAGGTCGACTTCATGTGCCGCTTGTCGATCGGCACTCCCTCGAACGCGACACGCTGCCAGGCGATTCGGCCGCTGGTCCGATCGACGGCAAGCAGCATCCACTTCTGCGGAGTGCGATCTTCGGACGCGTCGCCATCGCCATAGAGGCCGGGCTTGAACGATGCGCTGGGATTACTGCTGACCGCGGTGGTCAGAAAGACGCGACTGCCCCAGACGATCGGACTGGAATGGGCGAGGCCGGGAATCGGTGTGCGCCACAGGATGCTTTCGCCTGTGGCGACGTTCCAGCGATCCGGCAGGAACTGGCCGTCGGCGATCCCTGAGGCCTGAGGCCCGCGAAACGAGGGCCAGCTGCCGTCGGGCGATGCCGGCTTGGGCAGCGCGGGGGCGGTTGATGCCGCCGTGCGCACGATCTTACGTTCGGGGATCGTGACGGCCTCGCTCGACGGGCGCCATTCGCTACCGTCGAGAATCATGCGGCGAGGCTCGCACTCGTCGGCGACGAGCGCAAACCTTACATGCAGGCCGTCGCTCGTATACCGATAGGTCGCCGGCTTGTCGCATCCCCCTGCTGCGTCTGGCGTAACCAGCTCGATGTTCTTGGTGCCCCTCGGATCTTTCGTGTCCTTCGTGTTCCAATTACCCTTGAACGAGGGCCAGCCCTGCCCCTCCAGCGCAAAGGTACCGTTGGCGTCGAAGTGGGCGGTAAACGCGCCAAACGCGAGTGGCACCGAGGGCAGCTCAGCAACTTGGCGCGCACCGACGCGAGCGAGTATGGCGCTGGCGACGGCCAAGACCAAGGCGCCTGATCGAGCCGGTCGGAACATGGCGGCGAGGATGTTACCAGAGCTGCCCCGGACGCGCGGCGAACAGCTGGATCGCCGCGGTCTCGCTGCCAAGGGACATCGTGCGCTCGAAGAGGAACCCGAGGCGCTCGAGCAGACGTATCGAGGGTGCATTGCCGGGACTGACGATGGCAAACAGCGTATCGATCCCGAGCCGCGCGTGCGCGTCGGCCTTGATCGCCGACGCCGCCTCGAACGCGTAGCCCTGCGAACGAAACTGCGGCAGGAAGGCGAACCCGAGGTCGGGCCCGGGGAGCTCGCTGCGCTGCAGCAGGCCGCAGATGCCCATCGGCGCGTCGCTACCGGCGGGCAGGACCGCCGCAAGCCCGAAGCCGTGCCGGGTGTAGCTCGCCAGGGGACCGGTCGTGAGGTAGACGAGCGCCTCCTCTTCCGTACGCACGCCGCGATCGCCGATGTTGCGGATAAACGCCGGGTCGTTCAGTAGCGCGACGATGAACGCCGCGTCGGACAGTTGCAGCGGCCGCACCCGCAGCCTCGGCGTCTCAAGGACCACCATGGCGTCAATCGGACAACCGGGACGGCTCGGCGCGCGCTGCCGCCGCCGCGAACGCGCTCGGCAGACCGACGCCGAAGATGTGAATCAGCAGCCCGTTGATCAGGACCGGCAGCGGTGGACCGAACGAGCCGCCAATCCGGGACAACGGCACAACGAGGAGGTTCATGACGAAATACACGGCAATGCCGTAGAGGGGACCGAGCACGAGCGGCCGCCGAGCCAGCGAAGGGACGGCGCGGCTGCCGACGACGCAGGTCAGCACGATGGCGAACGCGATGAAGTAGTGCAGGCCGAGGCCCAGCGCGGCCGTTCGCCAGCCGCCCTGCAGCGCAGCGGGACGCGTCAGCAGGCCGCCGGCGATCCCCTGTAGGATACGCTGGGGCGGCGCGCCGCTGCGCAGACCGAAAAAGATGAACGCGTCGAGAATGTCGAGTGTACCGACGGCGAGCGTGCCATAGCCGATGGCGCGCGCCATCCCGACGCGCCGCACTTACTTCCCGCGGCCCTGATCCGACATGCCGAAGCGCGCCGGGGTGTCACCCATGAAGTCCACTTCGATCAGCACGGCCGGTTCGTCGCCGACGACCCAGCCGTCGTGGCCCGGCTCGATGGCCACGACTTGCGGCGCGACGAACTCCGCCGTCGAGCCGTCGCCGTAGCGCACGGCGACGCAGCCGCGCGCGATGAAGCCGACGTGCGCGTGCATGCAAAGGTCCGTGCCGACCTTCTCTCTCATGTGTGTCGACCAGCGGAAGCCGGGCTGATAGATGACGCGCTTGATGCGGGCGGAGCCGGCCGGGGCGACGTCCACCTGGACGCCGCCGACGACGCGGCTCTCAGCCCCTGTGATCGGCGCAAACAGCGGATCGGGTGAGTGAGCCATCAGTGTCTGTTCCTCATTGGAATCGGAGATCAGAAGCGATCACCAACCATACAGCCGGGCGGGGTTCTCGACGAGAACGACCCTGCGCTGCGGGATGGTCGGCAGCCAGACTGAGACTTGATTCAGCACGGCCACGTCGTCGATGGCCAGGCGCGGCGAGGTGCCGGTGTCGGCATTGACTGCCTCGGCCGAGGTGTTGGGATGCGGCCAGTCGCTGCCCCACAGGATGCGCTGCGGATTGGCGGCGATGAGGGCCTTGGCGAGAGGGGCCATGTCAGCGAAGGCGGGCGCTTGCGTCGAACCGCGGTAAGGGGCCGACAGCTTCACGTAGGCCTTGCCTGACTGCACCAGTGCGACGAGCGCGTCGAATCCGGGCTGCTGGACGCCGCCCGCGGCCTGTGCGCCGCCAAAATGGTCGAACACGACAGTGACCGGCGATGCGTCGATCGCGTCCTTGATCGCGGCGATCACCGCCAGACGCGTGAACATCTGCACGTGCAGATGGCGCGAGCCGATGCGCGCGACGGCGGCGAGAAAGCGCGCACGGGCCTGCGCCGGATCGGCGTTGCCGGTGGTCTCCAGATTGATACGTAGGCCGCGGATGCCGTTCCGTTCGAGTCGATCGATCTCGGCGTCGGCCGTCTTGTCGTCGATCACCGCGACGCCACGCGCGTGCGAGCCGACTTCACTGATCGCGGCAAGCACACAGGTGTTGTCGGCGCCGTAGACCGTCGGCTGCACGAAGACCGTGCGCTCGATGCCGAGCTTGCGCGCCAGCGCCACGTACTCCAGCACGGACGCCGCCTCCGGCGTGTAGGTACGCGCCGGCGACATCGGGAACGCTTTGCTGTCGCAGAAGATGTGGGCGTGGCAGTCGGCGGCGCCGGCCGGCATGAGGAAGGATACGCCGCCTTGCGCCGCGGCATCGCGGCCCAGAGTCGCGGTCACGGCGGCAGCGGCCGCGCCGAACATCACTTCGCGTCTCGTCAGCATGCTGACGAGCAGTTTACCCCGCCAGCGCGTCGCTCAGCGTGAAGTGCACCCGAAGCCCGCGTGCGCGCGCAAGCCCGACGAGCGTGTCGGCGTCGGACGATGTGCCGGGCAGCCGCAGCAGCGCGTCGCAGCGCTCCACCAGCCGTTCGAGCAGGGGTGTGTAGACGTCTTCGAACGTGGGCTCGCCGGCGGCGAGCGGCGCGGCGATCCATTCGCCGAGCACCGGGATTTGGCCGGCACGGAACAGTGCGAAGGCCGCCTGCTCCATCGCGCCGATGTTGGAGCCGGTAATCAGAATCATGCGGATCTCCGCCCGTTGAACATCCAGAACCATTGGCCCGGACACCTGTGACGTATGCGTCGGAAACACGCAGCACATGGCTGCAACCGCCATACCCGTGCCGACAGGTCAGCCTGATCCTGTGCAATCAATCATTTGCAGCCAGATGGGCGGCAACGCCCTCGCCGCCTGACATTCAGCGTCAGGCGCCGAGGGCAATTTTTGTCACCCGTCTGAGCAAGCACGCTGCCTGAACCGCCGGGCGGAGGACGTTACCGCGGATCAAGTTTTCGGCCCGCGTCGAGCGAGTCGAAGTTGAGGATCGTGTTGAAGACCATGAAGTAACTACCGACGGTCTCGCCGCGGTAGATTGGATTGGCGGCAAACAGCACGACGTGCCCTTTGCCGACCGGCACGTCGACGACGACCGGGCGTTGCGCGATATCGGCGCCGCCGTCGAGCAGGCCGGACACGAGCAGCGTATTCTGCGCGTCGTAGCGCAGCGGCACGCGCGGGCGGAACGGCGGCGGGATCACGTTCGCCGGGTTGCGCTTCAGGGCTTCCTCCGTCGGCAGTGCGTACTGCCAGGGCTGCACCTGCGTCTGCGCCGGAGGCGTGGGCATGTTCGTCGCCTCGTCCGCCGGGCGCCCCTGGACAACGTCGGCATCGTCGGGCGTGCCGCGCCCGGTCGGGCGGCCGGCGCCGCCGCCGCGTCCACCTCCCGCTGCCGCGCCACCCGGTGCCGCGCCACCGCCGCCACCTGCGCCCCGGCCGCCGCCGCCTGCAGTCGCGCTGACGCTGAACGTCTCCCCGGCGTCGCTGTAGACGGCCAGGTTGTCGGGCACGCCATAAACGATCGGGCTCGTGTCGTCGGCCAGCTTGGCACGTAACAGCGAGCCGACCACGCGCGAGCCGGTGCCGGCGCGGTTCGAGGTCACGCCGTAAGTGAACGCGTTGTTGATGGCGAAGTCCGCGCTGCCGTTGGACGCGATGAACGCGCCCCCCTGGTCGATGAACTGGCGCAGGTGCAGCAACCCTTCGAGTCCCATCCCGATGCGCGTGTCCTCGGTCTGCGCCCATGTGCCGACGTTCGGAGTGTCAGCGGTGTTCTGGTAAGGAATGGCGCTACGCCAGAGCGGCGTGCCCTCGACCGCTCCCTGCCCACCGCCGGGTCCGAAGATGATGACGTCATACTTCGCGCGGAGGTTGGCGGTGTCGTGGATGAACTTTGGATCGACATAGTCGAACGGGACGCCGTAGAGATCGAAGGCCTGCCGCCACCAGCCTTCGGTCTGGGTGTTGGACCACATGTGAAGCACGGCGATGCGCGCGGCTCGAGCCGGATGCATCTTGACCGAAGGTGCCTGGTCGAGCGCGACCGCCTTCAGGCCGACCTCACCGAGTACCTTGTCGAGGTCCGCCTGCGCGACCCCCTTGACGATGAAGCTGCCGCGGTTGAACTTCGTCCCGCCGGCGTCGAACGGTTCCTCTGCGATCTGGATGTCGCAGTCCTTCAGCTTGTAGCGGAGCGTGATCAGCGCGTTGTCGGCGTTGTGGTTGATCGCGAAAAGGCTGCCGCTGCCGGTGCTGCCGCTCGCCGCTTTGATCTCCCCTTTCACGCGTTCCATCGGGGCGTCGAGCACCTTGACGTCGGTGACGCGGACCGCTTGCACGGCGTAGGCTTCAGGGAACGTCCAGCCGGTGTCGTCGTACGGCCGCTGCTGCGCGTCGTTCGGCGCCCAGGTACTGATAGTCGAGCAGCGTGTCGGCGATGCGCGAGTAGGGCTGGTCCATGCGGACGACGTAGCTGCCGGCCGGGAACTCGCGCGTGGTCGGCGGCGGCGGCGTGGCGGGCTGGGCGGGAGCCTCACCACTACCGGCCCCGCCGCCGGCGCCACCGCCCGCGCCCTGCGCCCCCGCGCCGGCGCCGCGACCACCTCGTCCGGCGCCGCGCCCACCGCCGTTGGCCGGCTGGCGCGCGGGAAGAGTCACGGTGAACGCGGCGGTGGCGCGCGAAATTTCCACCGCCTGCCGCTGCAGTGTGCGCAGCAGCTCCGCCTGCGCGCCGGGCCGCGGATCGTTGGCCGGGAAGACGTAGGCGGCTGGCCCCTCGACCTTGGCCTTGGCGATCGAGCGCTTGCTCTTGTCGTAGAAGTTGCGCAGGAAGTAGATGCGGTTGTTGGCGAAGTAGTTCAACGAGACGAGCAGACCGGTCTGCTCGTAATTGTTGTTGTTGCGCAGCGACCAGCGGACGCGGCTCGGGGCCGGATTCTGGCGATACCACGTGCGCGCGGTGTCGGCGGCGGTCAACGTGCGATCCTCCGTGTCGGCGCTGCCCCCGTTGCCGAAGGTCTCGTAGAGGCGGCTGATGCCGTTGTGGGTCGCCGCCATGAACATCAGGTAGCCCGGCGACCAGGTGTCGAACGTGCCCCAGGCGAACACGCCCGGCATTCCCATCCGTGTCATCTCGTTGACGTTGTTCCAGCCGATCATCTGCCATTCGTTGGTCAGGATCGGATCCAGCCAGGCGTTGTAGGGGCCGTTGCCGATGGTGTTGTCGTAGAGCAGCGCGACCGACTCGTGCAGGTCGTGCAGCACCTGCGCCTTCCAGTCCAAGTAGGTATTGAGCACGTTCTGTGACAGCTTGAGCGTCAGTCCCATCGCGTCGCGGTTGTTGTCGTGCATCACGTAGTGGCCCCAGTAGACGGGCGCCATCGGCGTGTCGTTCGGGTGTTTCTTCTTCCACTCGTAGGCGTCGACGACGCGGTCGCGGCCGTCGACTTCGACGATCGGCGTGATCAGCGTGACCACGTGCTCACGGATGTTGCGGATGTAGGGGCTGTCGTCGACAGCGAGGCGGTAGGCCAGCTCCATCAGCGCCGTTGGCGCGCCGGCCTCGGTCGAGTGAATGGTGCCAGTGATGTAGTAGATCGGCGCGGCGCGGCGTGCGATCTGATCCGCGAGATTGTCGTCGAAGTTGATCGTCCGCGGATCGGCGAGCTTGGCGAGGTCGGCGCGGTCCGCCTCGAGATTCTTCATCAGCGACTCGGATGCGACGGCGACGGCGATCATCTCGCGCCCCTCCTCCGTCTGGCCGATGCTGTAGACCTTGACGCGCGGAGTCGCCTTCTCGAGCCGCCGCATGTAGTCGTAGACCTCTTTGGAGTACGGCAACTTCCCCGGCGCGCCGGCGATGTCGCCGAGCACGGCCTTGGGCGTCGGGACGGTCTTGCTGGCCGGCAGGTAATCGACGAGCGGCGAGTTGAAGAACGTCTCGGTGGTGTACTCCTTGATCTTGCTGGTGTAGTCCTCGTCGATCGGCTGGTTGGGATCGCGGCCAGGCTTGGCCGTCGCGAGATCGGCCGGGCCGGACTTGGCGGACTTCGACGGGGCATTCTGCGGCGGCGTCTGTTGCTGCTGCGCCGCGACCGGCCCGGTCAGGCACAGCACAGCCACCAGGGGCACGATGCGCGTGATGTTCATGGGCGACGATTGTATCTCGCCGGGCCTCCTTCCCGCGCCCCGCGGTGCTACACTCCGCGCCATGACTCTGACTCGCCGCGAACTCGGCAAGCTGCTCCTCACCGTACCGGCCGCCGGCCTGCTCGCCAGCGATCGCCTGGCCGCCGCCTTCGCCGCCAAGCCCGACTCGAAGTGGGGCGGCGTGCAAGTCGGCATGAATGTGCCCTACAACTTCGGTGGCGTCCGGACGATGCCCGTCGACGACGTGATCGCGAAGACGACGCAGCTCGGCGTCAGCGCGGTGGAGTTGCGATCCCAGCCGATCGAGCTGGCGCTGGGCGCGCCGATGTCGATGCTCGAACCGGGCCGCGACAAGGCGGCGCAGCAACAGGCGGCGGAACACCTGCGGGCCTGGCGCCTCGCCGTCGATGCCGACAAGGCCGAGAGCGTGCGCAAGCAGTTCTCGGCCGCCGGCATCTCGACCGACATCATCAAGTTCGACGGGATCTACGATTTCAGCGACCCCGAGCTCGACTACGCGTTTGCGCTCGCCAAGGCGATGGACGCGAAAGCGATTTCCTGCGAGCTCGACGTCCCCGGCAGCAAGCGCGTCGGACAGTTCGCCGACAAGCACAAGCTGATGGTCGGCTATCACGGCCACACCAAGACGACCGAGGCGATGTTCAAGGAAGCGTTCTCCTACGCGCAGCACAACGGCGCCAACCTGGACATCGGGCACTACATCGCCGGCAATCTCGGCAATCCGCTCGGCTTCCTCCGCGACCACCACGAGCGCATCACGCACATCCACGTGAAGGATCGCAAGGCCGGCAAGGACGGCGTCGATGGCGTGAACGTCCCGTTCGGACAGGGGGACACGCCGATCACCGCGGCGCTGCAGCTGATCCGCCGCAACGGCTGGCCGATCGACGCGGTGATCGAGTTCGAATACAAGGTGCCCGAGGGCTCCGACGCGATGACCGAGATGGCCAAGTGCGTCGAGTTCTGCAAGACCGCGCTGCTGAGTAAGTAGACCGCCTGACTCGATCTAAGATCGCGATCATGTCGAAAGTGATCGTGATCACCGGTGGCAGTTCAGGGATCGGCGCCGCAGCCGGAGAGCTGCTCGCCCAGCGCGGGCATCAGGTCGTGCTGGTCGCGCGGCGTAGGGCCGTGCTGGAGGAAGTGGCGTCACGCTGCGGCGGACGCGCAGTCGTCCAGGTCGCCGACGTCACCGACCGCGCGCAGGTCCGCCGCGTCGTCAGCGACACGATCGCCGCCTTCGGACGCATCGACGTCTGGGTCAACAACGCCGGCCAGGGCATCACGCGCAACCCGTCCGAGTTGACCGACGCCGACCTCGACGCGGTGATGCGCGCCAACGTCCATTCGGCGCTCTACGGCGTGCAGGAAGTGCTGCCGCACTTCAAGGCGCGCGGGGACGGCCACGTCATCAATATTTCATCGCTGCTCGGGCGGGTGCCGTTTGCGACCATCCGCTCGGCCTACAGCGGCGCGAAACATTTCCTCAATGCCCTCACCGCGATGCTGCGCGCCGAGGTGCAGGCGACGCACCCGAACATCCAGATCTCGCTGGTCTCGCCGGGCGTCGTCCGTACCGACTTCGGCCTCAATGCCATGCACGGCGGCCCGGATTCACGCACGTTTCCGGAGTCGCAGAGCGCCGAAGATGTCGCCGCGGTCATCGCGACGGTCATCGACACGCGCCAGCCGGACGTCTATACCCGGCCGGCGCAGAAAATGATCGCCAACTACTACGCGACCGTCGGCGTCGATCCGCAGTAGCGGCGCTCAACGGACGTAGCGGTTGCCGGCGTCTGCGCGCGACGGCGCGGTGCACTGCGCCCACACCGGCACCGCCGGCGTCTGCGGGCCGTCGGTGTCGTCGTTGCGCACTTTCAGATGCTCGATGATCGCAAGGCGCTCGTCGGGCGTCAGCAGCGGGCCGATCAGGCCATGCGAGGGCGGGTCCCCTTCCTTGTAGTCCTTGTAGCCGACGTTGAACTCGTGCCCGGTGTTGTGGTTGCCGTCGAGCGCCGTGTGGAACACCCAGAAGCCGCCGTCGGGCTGCTTGAGGCCGAGCCTGACGGTGTCGTACTCGCGACTGCCGACGCGGAAGGACTTCGGCCGATCGCTCACCGGCGAAAGCAGGTCGTAGATGGTCGGCACCGAGCCGTTGTGCAGGAACGGCGGCGTACTCCACACGCCGGCCAGCGGCCGCGGCTTGTAGGCGGCAATGACCTGCGGCGTATCGAGGATAGCGAAGCCGTCCATGTCGTCCTGCTGCGCCTGCGTCAGCCCCTTCTCGGAGTACGCCTTCAGGCGAATCATCATGCCGAGATAGCTGAGGCCGTTGCCGACCGGCAGCCTGGCGGCGTCGATCTCAGAAATCGTCTGCTCCTCGTCGGCCTGCAGCCCGGCGAGCTGCTGCTCGAGCGGCGCAGCCTGCGACGCCGTCGCGGGATGTGATTTCAGGCTGGTAATCTCACCCGAGAGATACTGGCGTTGCCGCTGGTACCAGAGGTCCAGCTCGCGGCGCGCAATCGCCCGCAGGTCCTGGGTCGAGAGTCCCGTGCGGGTCAGGTCGACCTTGGCGTCGGCAAAATTGAGCGCCGTGTTGGGGTCTGTCCCGATGTCGTCCCAGCAGACCGTCTTCATCAGCCATTCGGGGTCCTTCGGGCCTTTCAGCGGCGAGTTGCGCGTCTTCATCGCCGGCGGCGCGATGTGCGGGCCGTGGCAGCCGACGCAGTGCTGGTTGAATAGCTCCTTCCCGCGCGCGGCTTTCTCGCGGTCGATCGGACCGAGCACGTCTTCGCGCCACAGCGGCGGCTGGAGCTTGCGCAGCGTGAGCTCGATCGTGTGCAGGTTGTCGAGCAGCGCCGTCGATTGGTAGCGCTGGTCTGGCGGCAGCGGGCGGCCGTAGCGATCGAGCAGTGCGTACTTCGCGCCCGTGCCCATCGTCTCGCCGATGTTGCGCGCCATCGGCTGGCTGACCGACGCGTTGTACTGCACCCAGTCGAACTTCCAGATGTTCCACACCGGCGGGTAGTTGACGGGTGCGTTGCCGACGGCGTAGTTGCTCGCCTCGATGTGATCGCCGAAGACGGTGTTGGCGATGCGCGCCAGGGCGTCGGTGCGCCCGTAACCCTCTTCGGTCGGGACAAGGTGGTACCACTTCTCGTCGAAGCCCATCTTGAAGAGCTGGCCGAACACGCCGAGCATCTGCCGGCGCAGTACCCAACGGCCGCCACCGCCGGGGCCGAGGACCGCGTCGGCGAAGCGGCTGAATTTCATCGGATTGATCAGCGTACCGAACAACGACATCGTCAGCGTCGGCACGAAGTGCCCGATCTTGGACGCGGTGAACGCATGCAGCGCCGACCCCCCGTCGACGCGAAGCGCCGTCGTGCGGCCGTCCTTCGTGACGTTGATCTGTCCGGTGTGGCAGGCCGCGCAACTGAGGTCGAGCATGTTCTCGTCGAGCTGCGTGTCGTAGGCCTTGGCGAAGCCGACCGGCAGGCCGTCGGGATTGGCCGCCGAGGCGCCGTCGACGAGGAAGCCGTAGCGCCGCATGATGTCCGGTGACGAAATCCTGGTCGTCGACCACGGCATCTCCAGGTTGCGGAACCAGCTGTAGCGCAGTTCCTTCAGCTGTGCCCCCTGCGCCGTGTAGTAGTAGGTCTGGCGCGCCCTGGCCTCGACACCGGGTCCCCAGCCCTGGTCCGGATACACGACGCGGTCGACCGATTCGGGCGGAAGCATGCCGTCGCCACGGTTGGTTTTCACGATCAGCACCACGCTGACGGCGAGGACGAGCAGGCCGACCGCGAGCGAGGCCAGCGTGACCGCCTTGACGAGAGATCCCAGACGAATGGCGCCGATGCGGTGCGCCAGCGAGGGACGCGGTGCCACGGGGACGCCCGCCGACGTGAGGCGCGCCTTGCGGCTGGCCGCCTCGGCGACCCAGCGCGCGCGATTGATGCTGCCGATCGGCCGGTGCCCCGGCAGCGCGTGCTCGGTGACGTCGATCGACCAGGCCTCGCACTCCGGTTGTGGCAGCACCGAATTCGCTTGCAGCGTCAGACGGCCGATGGGGTAGAACGGCGACTGCGCCTCGGGCCATTCGACGCTGGCGTTCTCCACCCAGTAGCTGGCGTCGCGAGCGTGGCCGTCGACGGTCATCCGCGACGCGTCGAGCAGCTGAAGCGCGAAGTCCCAGCTCGCCTGTTGTGCATCCTCGTTGACGTGCCGGAGCAGGTCGTCGCGCAGCACACTGGCGCCCTTGCCGATCGGATCCCCGGCGTTGCCGGGCGCCGGGATCGCCGAATACTTGATCGCCTCGTCGTCGCCGTGCAGGTACGGCACGTTGCTCCAGTAGCGCGTCTGCTGGTAGGGATGGATCGGCTGGCGCTCCTGCTTGACGCCGCGCACCGCGGTCTGGAAAAAACCCTTCAGGTCCTTGAACGAGAGCGAGAGCAGCGCGCGCAGGTGGCCGAGCACACCGTCGGCCCCCTGCACGCGCATGAACGCGGCAAAGGCGTGTGCGTCGTTGATCGGAAATGTCGGCGCGTTGTTCATCGAGTAGTCGAGCCGCAGCGGCGCCGCGCCGAGCACGCCGGCCGGCACCTGCACCGCGAACGACAGGGCCCGCACGTCGGGATTGGAGTCGGGCTTGATCGTCGACGCCCCGTTGGCGAAGCGCACGGTCGCCGGGTAGACGCCCGGCTTGGCGAACAATCCGCGCCCGAGGCGCGCCGCCAGCGCCGGGTCCTTGACCGTCGCGGCGAGGTCGAACACCTCGAACGTGGCGCGGACGCAGACGCCCTTGGTGTGGGTGCCGCGGCCCAGCGGCCGCTTCTGCTGTCGAGCGAAGCGCGCCTGCACCGCGAGGATACCGGCAGTGATATCGGCGATGTCGGCCTGTTCGGTGGGCAGCTTGCGCTCAAAATCCATCATGTTCCTGTCTCGGACAGCATCAGTGGGCGGCGCGGGCGTAGGCGTGCTCCAGCCGGGCGCGTGGGGTGGCCCGCCCAACGTTTGTGCGCGTGGATTCCATGCAGGGAATGCGCGAAGTATACTCCGCGCCGTGAGCCAGCCTCCCGTCAAGTGGTGCCACGTGCTCGAATCGGAGTTCGAAGCGATTCACGGCGCGCCCGCGTTCGACGACCGGGCGCCGGCGGATCTCGACGACCGCCTGCACGCGCTGCACGCGCGCATCCATCAAACGGAAACGACCGCGCTGTGCCTGTCGGGCGGCGGCATCCGCAGCGCCACGTTCGCGCTCGGCGTGCTGCAGGGCCTGGCACGCATCGGCGTGCTCGGTTCGATCGACTACCTGTCGACCGTTTCCGGCGGCGGCTATATCGGCGGCTGGTTCACGGCGTGGCTGCACCGCGAGGGGGTGGCCGGGCGCGCTGGCGTGCTGGCGACAATGGATCCCAGCTACCGGAAGCACAACGACGAGTGCGCCGCGCACGCCCACGAGAGCATCTCGCCGATCGACCGCGTGCGGCAGACGTGCCGTTATCTTGCGCCAACCGGCGGCGTGGTCTCGGCCGACGTATGGACACTCGTCACCACGATGGCGCGCAACCTGGTGCTCAACTGGATGGTCATCCTGCCGCTGCTCGCGGCGGCGCTGACGGTCATGCACATCTATTTCGTCGGGCTGAAGGCGGTGGAGCGGCCGCTCACGTCGGGTGCGTGTCTCGTCCAAGGAGATGCCGCCTGGTGGTCGATCCTCGGCGCCTTCGGCGGCTTTGCCAGCTGCACGGGCTACATCGTCCTCAACTTCGTCGGCTTCGGCGCGCGCTGGTCGCAGCAGCGATTCCTGACCTGGTTCCTGACTCCGGCGCTGCTTGGCGCCATCGCGCTCACATTCTTCTGGTCGGCCTACCCGTGCGAGATCAACCTGGGTGAGGCGGTGCTCGTGGCGTCGGTGATTCCAGCGCTCGGCTGGATCGCGCTCGGCGGCCTGGCGCGTCTCGTCCTGCGCCGGCAGGCCGACACCGGCGCCACGCTGCGCATTCGGGTCGGCTTGCGCACAATCGCCGCCGCGCTCGCCGGCGGCCCGGTCATCGGCGGCGGCATCTGGTACCTCTGCACGTTCAACTACGGCTTCGGTCCCGGCGACCACATGGAAGCTCTCTACGCCGTCTTCGGCGTGCCGCTGGTGCTCGCCCTCTCCCTGCTGCAGATGATGGTGTTTGTCGGCATCGGCAGCAGTGAACTGGACGACGCCGTGCTCGAGTGGTGGAGCCGCTGCGGCGCGTGGCTGATGATCGCCGCCAGCGTCTGGATGGCGGCAGGCATCCTCGTCTTTTACATGGCCGACCTCGTCGAGATGGCCGTCGTCGCCATGGGGCGCGTGCTCTCGCTCGATCACGCGTCGGCGTCGGCGATCGTCGCGGCGGCGGTGCCGCTGGTCAGTTCACTGGCGGGCATCGCCGCGCGGAGCGGCGGCAACGCGGCGCGGCCTTCTGTCGTTCGGCTGACGCTGCAGAAGATCGGCCTGCCGCTAGTCATCTTCGTCCTGCTCTCGACCATGGCATGGGCAGATGGGCGCCTGGCCGCGCGGATTGAACATCATTGGCTGGTCCTGGGGCTGGCGCTGGCGGGCCTCGGTCTGACCGTCAGCGCGTTCGTACCGGTGAACCGCTTTTCGCTGCACGGCATGTATCAGCAGCGGTTGATCCGAACGTTTCTCGGTGCCTCGCGGCGCGATCGGGTGCCCAACGCGTTCACTGGCTTCGATCAGCGCGACGACGTTCGCGTACACGAGCTGAAGGACGTGCGGCCACTGCACATCATCAACACCACACTCAACGCCAAGTCATCGACCGGCGTCGGACGCCAGGAAACCGAGGCGCAGTCTTTCTCGTTCACGCCGTTCTACGTCGGTAACCGCGAGCTCGACTACCGTCCGGCGCACGAATACGGGTCTGACGGCGGCGGCAAGGCGACCGGGCTGTCGCTCGGGATGGCCCTCGCCGTCTCTGGCGCGGCGGCGAGCCCGGCGATGGGGATGTATTCAACGAAATCGCGCGCCTTCCTGCTGACGCTGGCGAATGCGCGTCTCGGCCTGTGGTTCGGCAACCCTCAGAGCAAGACCAGCTGGCAGAGCAGCGAGCCGGCCTTCGGCGTCGAGCCGCTGATGCGCGAGCTGCTCGGCCTGACGACCGATCACAATCCCTACGTCTACCTTTCCGACGGCGGCCATTACGAAAACCTCGGGCTGTGGGAGATGGTGTCGCGGCGCTGCCGCTACATCATCGTGTCCGACGCCGGCTGCGACCCCAACTACACGTTCGACGACCTCGGCAACGCGGTCCGACGGATTCGTCTCGATCTCGGCATCCCGATCCTGTTCTCGTCGCTGGATATGACGCGCGCGGGCCAGGGAACGAGCAACCCGCACGCCGCGATCGGCCGCATCCTGTACTCGGTCGCCGACGGCCCGGATGCTCCCGACGGCATCATCCTCTACATCAAGGCGACGATGTCGGGCGACGAGCCGATCGACGTGCGCAATTTCGCGGCTGGCGATTCGGAATTCCCGCATGACACAACCGCCAACCAGTTCTTCGACGAGGCACGTTTCGAGAGCTACCGCGCGCTCGGCTATCACTCGGTGCTGGCCATTTCCCGCGGTCTGCGCAATCTGAAGAGCGTCGCCGCGCTTTGCGAAGAGGCGCGCGACGCGCTAGCTACGCCTGCGCCAGCGCAGCCAGCTTGAGGACGGTGTTCCAGTTGCGCCCCGTGCCGTGAACGCCCAGCACCCTGCCGACCACGCCGGCGGCCTTGGACGTGCCCTGGCCGTTCGGGAAATACATGTAGAGGTGCCGCCCGTCGGCACGGACGATCTCGGGGCCGTCGATCGCGGCCTGCGCCTTTTTCACCGCCGCCAGATCGAGCGGCACCCTGTAAAAGCTGACGACGAAGCGGGTGGGATCCTTCTGCGCCTCGGCCTCGAGCGGATTGGCGGCGATCACCTCGGCCAGCTCGCCGGCCGTGCGCACGTGGTAGTCGCATGACATCTTGAAGCGCTTGGTCATCTCGGTTTGCAGCAGTGTTTCGAGCTTGCCGGTCGGCTGCGTCCTGCCGCGAAACACCGCGTTGCCGCTCTGCAGCAGCGTCCTGGCATCCTCGAAGCCGAGCACCGTCAGCATCTCGCGCAGCTCTGCCATCGCCACCATCTTGTTGCCGCCGACGTTCACCCCCCGTAGCAGCGCCACATAGGACGTCATCGCAACCGCTTTCCTTCCTCGCAGGCCCGCGTCAGCCGGTCGAGCCGCTGCAGGCGCGTTTCTTCCTTCTTCGCGCTCACGATCCACCAGCCGATCACCTTGCGATAGCCCGGCGGCTGCGCCTCGAAGAACGTCCACGCCTGCCTGTTTTTTTTCAGCATCGACGCGTACGGCTCCTCGAGCCGCTCGCGGCGCTGCTCGTACGAGTAGGTCCCGGACCTGTTCTCGCGCCGATCGGCAAACGCCTGCTGACCGGCCGGCAGGACGCGCTTTTCCGTCGTCAGCGCGTTCATGCGCGCGATGTTGACCGCGCTCCAGATGCTACCGCGGCGCCGCGGCGTGAAACGGATCACGTAGCGGTCGCCGTCGATCGTCTTCCGAATGCCGTCGATCCACCCGACGCACAGTGCTGCGTCGACTGACTCCGGCCAGGTGATGCTCGCCTTGCCGGAGCCCCTCTTGTAGAACCCGACCCACAGCTCGTCCGCCTTCCGGTGGTTCGCCTTGAACCAGCGGCCGAGATGCGCCGGCGTGCTGAAGTAGGTGACGTTGGTCGGCGTCGGCACGGTGGCGCTACTATAGCGGACCACGCAGAACCGAGCCTACCGGCGGATGTCGATCAACTCTGGTGCTCTTGTATCGGCCTCACCTCGATCGAGCCCCTCTTCGCCGACGGGATGCGCGCCGCGATCTGGACCGCCTCGTTGAGGTCCTTCGCCTCGACCAGGTAGTAGCCGCCCAACTGTTCCTTCGTCTCGGCAAAGGGGCCGTCGGTCGTCGATAACCGTCCGTTACGGACGCGGATCGTCGTCGCGCTGCGGGTCGGCTGCAGGTCGTTCCCGCCCAGGTAGTGCCCGCTGGCGCGGATCTCCTTGGTAAAAGTGAAATAGTCCTGCATGAGCGCGTCACCGTCGGCTTTCGACATCGTTCCGAACTTCGCTTCCTCGTCGTAAATCAAACACAGATACTTCATGGCGTTGAGCCTCCGTCTACTTGTCGCGGGCTCCCCCGGAAATCGACACATTGACATAGAAGAGATCCGTCGCGACCTCGAATTCATTCTTCTTGAGCTCTGTTTTCAATAACTTCCAGTCGGTCGTCGGATGCAGGGTTTCCCACGCGCCGCGGCGGCCGGCCTTGACGGGCATGGCAAAACCGCGCTCGTCGGCCTTCCAGCGATAAGCCATCGTTCCTTCCGCCTCGTTGAAGGCGACCTCGAGGGTCGGCAACTCTGCGCGGCGGAGGTACTGATCGAACACCGGCGTCAGGTCCTGCCCCAGCCGGGCGTTGACGAAGCGGACGATGTCTTCGGTGAGGATGTTCTGGTACTTGAAGTGCTGAAACAGGTCGTGAATCAGGGCGAACCACGCGGGGTCGTCGTCGACGACGCTGCGCAACGTGTTGAGGAAGAGCGCTCCCTTGAAATACATGTCCTGCGACGGCGTTCGGTGGATCCCGCGCTGGGTGACGATCGCCTCGCGGTTTCTGACCTTCGTCTTGTAGCCGTTGGTGTACTTGAGCGCATCCTCGCGGCCGAACAGGCGTTCGACGTAGAGGCATTCGAGATACGTCGTCCAGCCCTCGTGGATCCACATGTCGGAGACGTCGGCCGCCGACACGGCATTGCCGAACCATTCGTGCCCGCTCTCGTGAATGATGATGAAGTCGAACTTCGGGCTGACGCCGACGCCGGTCCAGTCGCGTTCGAGGTATCCGTTGGCGAAGCGGTTGCCGTAGGTGACGGCGCTCTGGTGTTCCATGCCGGAGTACGGCACTTCAATCAGCTTGTAGCCGTCCTTCTTGAACGGGTACTCGCCGAAGTAGTGCTGGTAGGCCTCGATCATCGGCTCGGCCTGTGCGAATTGCGTCTTCGCTTTGTCGAGGCTGCCAGGCAGACGTAGAAGTCGAGCGGCAGGTCGCCGAGCTTGTCAGCAAAGTGGACGTACTTGCCGATATTCAGCGAGACGTCGTAGTTGTTGATGGGATAGTGAATCTTCCAGTCCCAGCGCGTGTAGCCGTCCCCGAGGTCCTTCTTGCCGGCAAACACGCCGTTCGACACGTCGACGAAGTCACTCGGGATGGCGACGCTCAGGTCCATGTTCTCGACCTCGTCCCGCCACTGATCCTTGTTGGGCCACCACACCGCCGCCCCCTCGCCCTCGCAGGCGGTGAAGATCCAGTCGTTGCCCGCCGGGTCCTTCCTGAATACGAAGCCGCCAAAGCGTCCGATCTCTTTCGGCGTGCCTGAATAGGAAAAGTCGATCGTGTAAGCGCGACCGGCCTTCAACGTCTGTGGAAAATCGACCCACACGGTGTTGAGTTCGCGCTCGTATTTCAGCGGCGTCGATCCGAGGACGATCTTTTCGATCTCCAGGTTGGCGTAGAGATCGAGCTGGATGCGGCTATCGTCTTTGAGCATCTTGAAGCGGATGGTGTTGGTTCCGGCAATCCACTTCTTTAGCGGGTCGACGCGGATGTCGAGATGGTAGTAGAGGAGATCGTTGTTGGCGCGGTAACGCCCGTATTCACCGCGCAGGACATCCATGCGCGTCGGTGGCGGGTTGACGAGCGGCGGCGCGGGCTGTGGCTGTGGCTGTGGCTGCGGCTGGGGCGGTTGCGACTGGACCTGCGACAAAAGGGCAATCAACAGAGCGGATGCGAGCATGCGCCGTCCATCATGCCTTACTGCGGGCGGCGGACGGGCTCGAGGAATTCGAGCCAGAGCCCATGCGTGCGCGACGGCGCCAGGAACACACTGCGGCCGCCGGGCGTAACGACGATCTCCGGAAGCGCCGGTTGGTTACGGCCGAGAATCGCGCGCGCCGGTTCGAGGCTGCCGACGCGAAGCGTGGCCGACGACGCGGCGTCCGGCGACGAGTTGTTGCGAGCCCGGTAACAGGAGCACGTCGCCTTCCCGCAGGCGAGCCAGCGTGGCACGCACGCGCTCCGGGACCCGCAGGTTCACCTCCGTGAGCGTCGCGCCGAGTCCCTGGAGCAACTGGCGCTCGCGCGACAGGTCGTCACCAGCCAGCCAGATCCGGATCAACGATTCCGCGGTGTTGGCCTGCGCGAAG
The DNA here is from genome assembly GCA_963836665.1 of uncultured Acidobacteriota bacterium. GTDB lineage: Bacteria > Acidobacteriota > Vicinamibacteria > Vicinamibacterales > 2-12-FULL-66-21 > JAICSD01. The sequence goes on from CAWIKL010000001.1 coordinate 2,269,076, forward strand.
TGCTCGGGGAGGTCGGTCGGCGACTGGTTGCGGCCCGCGAGGAACAGGTAGTCCAATGCGGCCTCGGCCGGAAAATCGATTGCGCCTCGATTGCGCGCATGGGAAACCCGCAGCGCGCTCAATCGCTCATCCGCGAGCGCCATGTCCGGCGCGAACAGCGCCATGAACGCCGGACCGTCGCCGCTGGCGAGATGACGCCGGTAGCTCGCCGTCAGCGCGCCAGATTGGCGACCGCAATCGGAATGTGGTCGAGACCGGTGACGACGGCCTCGGGCGGCGGGATGGCCAACGCGGCCCAGGCCAGAGTCCCGAGAACGACCGGGATTCGCACCTCTTCTACTCCTTCGCCACCTCAGCGCGACGAACGAAGGCAAGCCGGACCCCGAGATACGCCAAGGTCACGATCAGCAGCAGCCCGAGCACCCCGAGCACCCGGTCGAGAGCTTTCTGTCCCGTCCACTGCAGGTAGTGGATCCGATAGAGGGCGTCGATCCGATCAGTGTCCCGTCCCCGCTGCTGGAGCGCGAGCCGGTTCCAGTCGATAGTGACCTCGACACCGGTCGTGGTGCGCGCGGTGGCATCGAGTTGCGTCGCGACGTGCCCATAGCGATCGGGATTCGCCGTGAACGCGTCCTCGAACAGGAGGCGCAGCTTGTCCTGCGAAGGCACGGGGACGATACGCAGCGTTGTCGGATCGAGGTTTCTCCATCCGGCGTCGGTTCGTACCAGCAGGTGCGCGCCAAGAATCGTCTTCAGCAGCCGCGCCTCCCGCCAGGGCTGGACGCGGAGGGGCAGATTGTCGTCGAGCGGATAGCTACGGACGGCCAGCTGCTCGTAGGCCCCCGCATAGCCGGGCTTGACGAAGAAGACGGCCCCGGTCACAGCCCAGCCGACCAGCGGCAGCAGCATCACGAGTCCGACTATTCGGTGAAGGGTTCTGATCGTCACGGCTGATGCCGATCGTAACCCACCTATAATGCCGCGGATGCAGACACGATGGGCCGCCGCCCTATCGGCGCTGGCGCTTGCCTCGACGGTTTCCGTCATGCGCGCGCAGCAACCGCCGAAGCCGCTCGACGCCGTGGTCAACGCGATGGCCTTCCGCAACATCGGCCCGTTCCGCACCGCCGCGTGGGTCACGGCGGTCGACGTCCCGGAAACACCGCTGCACGACCACCTCTACACGATCTACGCAGCCAGCCGCAGCGGCGGCCTGTGGAAGACGACTAACGCCGGGACGACGTGGACGAACGTGACGGACGGCGTCGGCGCCGAGGCGATGGGGGCAGTGGCGGTCGCTCCGTCCAACCCCAACATCGTGTGGATCGGCGAGGGGGACCAAGCGAACGCGCGATCGTCGATCTCCGGCAAGGGTGTCTTCAAGTCGACCGACGCCGGGGCGACCTGGCAGTTCATGGGCCTGCCCGACTCGCACCATGTCGCACGCATCGTCATTCACCCGACGAATCCCGACGTGGTCTACGTCGCCGCAATCGGGCATCTCTTCTCCAGGAACGCGGAGCGCGGCGTGTTCAAGACGGTTGACGGCGGCAAGACGTGGAAGAAGGTGCTCTACGTCAACGACGGGGTCGGCGCGATCGATCTCGTCATCAACCGCAGCACGCCGACGACGCTGTATGCCGCGATGTACGACAAGGATCGCAAGCCGTGGCAGATCGTCGAGAGCGGCCCGGAGAGCGCCGTCTACAAGAGCGATGACGGCGGCGAGACGTGGGCGCGCCTGGCCGGCGGGCTGCCGACCGGGAAGATCGGCCGTATCGGCATCGACATCTACCAGAAGAACCCGTCAATCCTCTACGCGCTGCTCGAGAACCAGAATCCGAAAGGCGGAGGCGGCGCGCGTGAGGTGAACGCCGTCAGTCCGCTGGCATCGGGCATCATTGGCAACGAGCTTTATCGTACCGACGACGGCGGCAAGAGCTGGCGGAAGGTGACCGAGGTCAATGTCGCCGGCGGCAAGGCGCCGTACTCGTTCAACCAGATTCGCATCGACCCGCACGACGACAACACCGTCATCGTGACCTCCGATTCGATGTTCATCTCGCGCGATGGCGGCAAGACCTGGGCGTCCGACTTCATGCGCGGCATGTTTGGCGACTTCCGTGCCATGTGGTGGGATCCGCAGGACAAGGACCGCATCATCCTCGGCAGCGACGGCGGCGTCAGCGTGTCGGTCGACGGCGGCAGAACCGCCGACTACTTTCCGAACCTGGGTGTCGGCGAGGTCTACGCCGTCGGCGTCGACATGGACGATCCGTACAACGTCTACGGCGGCATGCAGGACCACGACTCGTGGAAGGGGCCGAGCAACGGGCCAACCGGCCGCATCACGCTCGAGAACTGGGTCACCGTCGGTCCTGGCGACGGAATGTACAACGTCGTCGATCCGACCGACAGCCGCTGGGTCTACAACACGCGTGAGCTGAACTCGATGGGCCGCATGGACCAGAAGACGGGCGTGCGGACGCCGATCGCGCCGTCACGGCCGCAGGGGCAGGCTCGCCTCCGCTACAACTGGATCGCTCCGATTGCGCTCTCGCCGCACAACCCGAAGACCGTCTACGCCGGTGCGCAAGTTCTCTTCCGCTCGCTCAACCGAGGGGACACGTGGGAAGAGATCAGCCCCGACCTGACCACCAACGATCCCGACAAGATCGGCAGGAACGTTCCGTTCTGCACGATTACGTCGATCTCGGAGTCGCCGGTGACGGCGGGCATCATCTGGGTGGGCACTGATGACGGCAAGGTGCAGTTGACGACGAATGCCGGGGCCGGCTGGACCGACGTCACGCCGGCGCTCGTCGCCGCAGGTGCGCCCGTGGATCGCTGGGTGAGCCGCGTGTTCGCGTCCCCGTTCGACGCCAACGTCGCGTTCGTCGCCAAGAATGGCTTCCGCAACGACGACTTCGCGCCCTATCTCTACAAGACGACCGACGGCGGCAAGACATGGACGCCAATCGCGGCGAATCTGCCCAAGGCGCCGATCAATGTCGTCGTGCAGGATCGCACAGCGAAGGATCTGCTGGTCGTCGGCAACGACGTCGGGGTGTTCGTGTCAATCGACGGCGGGGCGGCGTGGACGCAAATGAAGGGCAACCTGCCGACGGTCGCGGTGCACGATCTGACGATCCATCCGCGCGAGAACGATCTGGTGCTCGGCACCTACGGCCGCGCGTTCTGGACGGGCGACATCTCGCCGCTGCAGGAACTATCGGCGAAGGTGCTCGATTCGGCGGCCTACCTGTTCGACATCAAGCCGCGGGCGCGCTACGGCTTCAGTACCCAGGGGATGAACTACCACTTGTTCGGCGACAAGTATCTCGAAGTGCCGAACGAGCCCGAGGCCTTCGTTGTCAATTACTACCTGAAGACGGACGCCGATGCCGCGGCCAGGATCACGGTGAAGGACGGCACCGGCAGCGTCGTGCGGGAACTGAGCGGTCCCGCGAGGGCAGGCTTGAACCGTGCGCTCGTCGCGCTCGGCAACGGGGGTGGGCGCGGATTCGGAGGAGGCGGTGCCGGTGGTCGTGGCCGCGGGGGTGCGGCCGCGGCGACTGCGCTCACGGTCGGCGACTACACCGTGACGATTGACGTCGCGGGCCAGTCGCTGACCAAGCCCACGCGCGTGCGCGAGCGGATTGCACGGTCCTGGTAGCACCACTCGCCTAGCGCCACTGCGGATCGTAGCCGCGCCGGCGTATCTTGCGTTCGACGCGCAGGCTGTAGAGAAACAGGAGAATGACTTCGATCAGCGCGATGAAGGCGTAGACGGCGAAGCGGGTGAACGCGTCCGGGTGCGGAAAGCAGGGAATGCCTTCGTCGATGCACTTGCCGACGACCACGTCGATCTGAATGTGCTCGCGCAGGATCAAGCCAAAGGCGGTGCCGAAGATCACGATCGTCCCGGCGAGGTTGCCAAAGATCGGCTGCTCGTTGAGCCACAGCGGCAGCGCGGCGAGGAGACCGACCAGCGGCGCGACCGTCAGTTCGAGCGCAATCCAGTGCCAGTTGAGACCATTCATACGAGAGCGGACGACACCCTTTCTGGAATTCCGTGCGTCACTTCTTCCCTTCTTCTCCCGGATGGTAGGTGCGCTCGGTGTGCCCCTTCAACTGCTCGGGATAGAAGTAGACCTCGCGGAAATTGCCGGTCGCATAGCGCTCCGCCTGGTCGCTGAAATGCGGCGACGAGGGGTCGCCGCTCTCGCCGCCGGCGGTCACCGCGCGGGCGCGGATGCGGTCGCCGAACTCGACGGCGGCAACGAAGCTGTTGCCGGTGTTGCCGTACCACTTCTTCGTGTTCGGATAGGGGCGGGCGCCAAACGACGCCAGCGATCCCCAGCGTGACGAGGTGAAGCCGACCGGGATGCTCGGCCTCGCATCGTCGAAGCGCGACGCGATGTCGTCGTTGAAGCGCTGGAAGCGGTTGATGTCGCCCCAAGGCGTACGCCAGCTACCAAAATCTGCGGTGAGCCTGTCGCAGGCCGCCGCCAGCGCCTGGAGGTGGCGCGCCGGCGGCTGGGCCAGTGGATCCACCCCACGGCGGCCGATCTCCTCGCCGTAGAACACCGCCAGCGACGTCGCCACCGACGACACCGACCAGCGATCATCCCAGGCGCGGAGCAGTTTGATCGGCTCGACGAGCTTCGCCTTCAGGGGGTCGTTGTCAGGCGTCGAATCCCACGCCTTCACGAGTACGGGAATCTGCTCGGCGAAGGCCGGCAGGTAGCTGTCGAACGCGGCGCCAATCAGCGACTCGACCGTGAAGTCCTTCTTCCCCGACAGCACGCGGACGGCATGGATGCCGCGCGGGGACTCGGCGATCGTGCGGTCGACGTAGACCGGGTAGTTCTCCTTCTTCGGGCTGTCGGGACCGGCCGCGGTCCACGGCGCGTTGTTCGAGTTGTAGATCCAACCGCTCGCCGGGTTGAAGAGTCCTGGCGTTTCGTCGATCGACAACAGCCCCTTGTAGTCGGTCGCGGGATCGCTGCCGTCGACCGGCTTCGTCCAGTCGAACTTCGGGTCCCGCTTCGGGATGTAGTTGGAATGGAAATAAGCGATGTTGCCGTCGGCGTCGGCGAAGACGGTGTTGTTCGATGAATTGGTGTGCAGCTCCATGATGTCGCGGAAGGCCTGGTATGTGCGTGCCTTGGTCCGGGTGTAGGACTGCGTCAGCGCCTTCACCGGATCCTGCATCAGCGCGACGCTCACCCACTTGTCGCCGATCGCGCGCACGACCGGACCGTGCTCGGTACGATAGACGGTGAACGTCTTGGCCGCCACGCCGCTGGCAGTCCGGTACGGCACGGTGATGGTCCTGGCCTGCACCGGCTTCTCGTCGGCGCCGTGCCGGTAGACAAAACCGTCCTCCTTCTTGGTCACGGTCTCGAGAAACTCATCGATGTTGTCGACGCCGCTCGACGTGTGCATCCAGCCGATCCAATCGTTGAACCCCTGGTAGACGAAGAACTGGCCCCAGGTCACGGCGCCGTAAGCGTTAAGCCCCTCGTCACTATGCACCTGCACTTCGCTGCGAAAGAAGAACGACGTGTGCGGGTTGATGAGGAGCAGGGCGTGGTGGCCGGCCGTATTCGCGGGCGCGATGGCGATGCCGTTCGAGCCAGTCGGCTCGACGTAGTCGGGCTCGCCGCCGGCGGTAACCGGCCTGGCCGCGGGGTCGTAAAAGGCCTGCAGCTGCGCAATGTTGACGCGCTCGACGTCGCCGCCGATGCTGCCTTCCGTGTACGACAAGGCCATCCACGGCTCGCAGCGGGTGATGACCTTGGGCTTGACGGCGGGGTGTGTGGCGAGGAAGTAGTTCAGGCCGTCGGCATACGCGTCCATCAGCTTGCGCAGCGGCAGCGGGCTCTGGCGATAGAGCAGCTGCAGCTGCTGCGGATCGACGAACAACTTCATCCGCAGATCCTGGTAGACGGCCGATTCTCCGTCCGCTTCTGCGTTGCGTCCCAGCGCGGTGAGATAGTTCGTCTCGACGCGGTTGAAGTCGTCTTCGGCCTGCGCGTAGATCAGCCCGAAGACCGCGTCGGCATCGGTCCTGCCGCTGATGTGCGCGATGCCCCAGTCGTCGCGAACGATGGTGACCCCTTGGGCTTCGCTCTGCAGGCGCGACAGGTCGGCACTGGCCGGCCCCTGCGCCGCGACCGGCAGCGCGAGCAGGGCGAGCACGACGACGATCGGCTTGGTCATGCCGGGGATCTTACAACTTGCACGACCTACATGGTGGGCTTCGCCGAACAGCTGACGAACAGTCCCTTGACGTCCTTCGGGGTACGGATCGCGCCGTAGAAATCTTCGATGTAGTGGCGCGTGTCCTCGCGGGTCTGCTTGCTCATCCCCGGAATCCCGTCCGGCAGGGCGCGGATTTCGTCCTTCTTGGCGACGAAGTTGGCCACGTAAGGGTCGACGCGCTCCTGGTTCCGGCACGGCCCGCGGTAAAGGCGGTCGGTCACGGTCTTGATCATCAGGCCGCGCGCCGGGATCGCGTAGGGCGCGTTGACCAGGCCCGACAGGTCGAAGTCGTACGGAATCAGGTGCAGCGTCCTGTCGGGCCGCTGCACGACGCGGATGTTGTGCATCGCATAGAGCGACACGTCGGTGTTGCCGATCATGAACTCGAAGATCATCGCCGGCATCAGCGCGTCGGCATCCATATCGTCGAACATCAGCCGCTGCAGCTCGACGATGCGCCCCTCGAGGCGGCGGGCGACGTCGGAGTCGTCCTCGAGAAATATGCCGATACGCGTGCCCAGCGCCTTGCCGGCCGGGTCGACATACGACACCTTGGCGAGCCGCGCGCGGAAAGACTGCTTGGTGATCACGTTGTAGATGCGGTAGGCGAGATATTCGCGCAGGATGAATTGCTCGAAGTCGCCGCCGCCGGCGCACTGCACGACGAGCTTGAGGGCCTCCTGCTTGGCGAACACCGTGCCCTTGCCGGATGGCTTCTCGAACTCGACCCGTAGCGGCACGTAGTCGCAGGTCCGCGCCATGCGCCGCACGTGCCCGCGGGCGCGGAACTGCACCGGGATCTCGGTGTTGTCAGCCAGCCGCAGGGTGCCGGGGTATTTCTGCGTGCTCTTGGGATCATGGTCCTTGTTGATCGTCTTGAAGTCGGCGACCAGCGTGATCGGCAGCACGTCGCTTTGCGCGAACAGTGGCAGCGCCTCCGAGGCGTCACGCCGCTCCTTCATCTTGTCCGGCGTCGGCCACGGCTCGGCGAGCTTCAGAAGCGGATTCTTCTTGGCCGGAGCCGGCGCCGGGGCCTGTGTCTTCTGCAAAGGGGCGGGGGCGGCCAGAGCGATCGTCAGGAGCAGCACAGCAGTTCGCACGGGCGGCATTGTAGCTGAGCCGGCGGCGTTGTGCGGGTTCTTCGGGTTCTGCGGGTTCGACGGGTTCGACGGGTTCGACGGGTTCGACGGGTTCGACGGGTTCGACGGGTTCGACGGGTTCGACGGGTTCGGCGGCCTTTTACCCGCCGCTGACGGCCGGGACGAGAAACACTTCCGCGTCGTCGCCGACGGGGGTGGCGAGGCCGCCGGTGTAGCGGATGTCTTCTCCGTTCACGAAGATGTTAATGTGCGGCCGGACCTCTCCGCGTTCGGTGAGGACCCGGTCGCGCACCGCCGGACACTCGCGCCACAGCTGCTCGAGCGACGCCGAGAGCGGCCCGGCGGCGGCGAGGCGAACGTCGGTCCGGTTGCCGGCGAACTGCCGCAGGGCGCCGGAAATCACGAAAAGGACTGCCAGAAGGCCCCCCGTTACACGACGGCCGCTTTGACCGCGACGATCGGCGGCAGCCCTTCGGCCACCGTCTGCCAGTTCACGCCTTCGTCCGCCGACGCGAACAGCTTGCCGCTGCGCGTGCCAAAGTAGACGCCGCAGGGATCGGCACGATCGGCGGCGAGCGCATCGCGCAGCACCGTCTCGTAGGCGTCGGCCTGCGGTAGGCCGGCGGCCAACGGCTGCCACGATGCGCCGGCGTCCTTCGTCTGGTAGACGCGCAGCTTGCCCTCGGGCGTGCAGCGGAACTGATCCGACTCGAGCGGCACGATCCACGCCGTGTCGGCGTCGCGCGGGTGGATGGCGATCGGAAAGCCGAAGTCGGACGGCACGCCGTTGGCGATGTCGGTCCACGACTCGCCGCGATCGTCACTGCGGTACAGGCCCCAGTGGTTCTGCAGGAACAGGCGATCGGGCCGGGTTCGCGACTGCGCCACCTTGTGCACGCACTGGCCGAACTCGGGATGCTTGTCGGGAAAGAACTCGGCACGGACCCCTTTGTTGGTGGCGCGCCAGTTCGCGCCGCCATCATCGGTCACGTAGGTGCCCCCCGTGGAGATCGCGATGCGCAGGCGATCGGGACGCTCGGGATCGAGCACGATCGTGTGCAGGCACAACCCGCCGCCGCCGGGCTGCCAGCGGGCGCGATGCGGGTGGTTCCACAGTCCCTCGACGAGCGACCACGTGGTGCCAGCGTCGCGCGAGACGAAGAGCGCGGCGGGCTCGACGCCGCAATAGAGCGTGTCAGGCTCGTGATCGCGCCCCGGCGCGACCTGCCAGATTTGCCGCAGGGCAGTATTGCTCGACGCGGGAAACTTGACGTTCGCTTCGACGGGTTCGGTCCAAGTGTGGCCGAAATCGTCGCTCGATCGCAGCAGGCCGCCGAAGTGCATGTGGTTGGGGGCAGCCCAGAGTCGTCGGCGTCCTGCTCGCGTGTCATAGGCCAGTGCGTACACGGCCGAGCCGGGAAAGTAAGGACCGCCCGATTCCCAGTCTCCACGCGCGGCATTGCCGTGGAAGAAAAATGCCCCCTTCATCGTGCCGACCAGGATCAGCGTGTTGCCCGGTAACGGGGTGATATGGCGTGCAACCGGCATGAGCCGGATGCTAGCACCGCTACGACGTGGCCGCCACCGCCGACGCCGCGGACGCCTGATCGCGGCGCAGCTTGTCGGCGGCGGCGGCGCTGTGAGAGCCGGCAATGGAGACGATCCCCCAGCCCAGCCCCGGCAGATCGTTGCGCCAGAGCACGTCGCCGGTGACGGGATCGAGACGGTAGAGCCGTCCTTTCGAGGCCGCGAATAGATCCCCGTCGATGATCATCACGTCGACGAACTCACCGCCCTTCAGCTCGCTGGTCCAGAGCGTGTCGCCGGTATTGCGATCGACCGCGATCACCGACCCCCTGGCGCCGATGTATAAGGGCGCGTTCCGCTGAGCCATGCGTCTGTCCTCCAATAAGGAGTTACGTCGCGACTGTAACGGTGGTGTAACGCGCTGACCGAGCTATTTGATGACGCCGCGCCCGCGCAACCAGGTCGCCAGCAGCGACGACCACGGCGCCAGTGCCGGGATGTCGTTGGCCAGCCCGACGCCGTGCGCTCCCTTTTCGAACACGTGCAGCTCGGCGGGTACGCCCGCTTTGCGCAGCGCGAGGTAATAGGCCACGGCATTCTCCGCCGGGACGGTCGTGTCCTCGTTGGTCTGGAAGATGAAGGTCGGCGGCGTGTCCTTGGTGACAGCGTTTTCACCCGACAGCCGCCTGGCGAGCTCCGGGTCCGGCGTGTCGCCGAGCAGGTTGCGCTGCGAGCCTTTGTGCGTCCACTCCGCCGTCATCGAGATCACCGGATAACCCAGGACGGCGAAATCGGGGCGGCTGCTGGCGCGATCGACGGCGTCGGGCGCCTGCGGATTGCCTGAATCGGCCCAGGTGCTCGCGCTCATCGCGAGATGACCACCGGCGGAAAAGCCCATGACGCCGATGCGGCCGGGGTCAAGCCGCCACTCTGCCGCGTGCGACCGCAACATGCGAATGGCGCGTTGCACATCGTCAAGCTCGACCGGGTGGTGATATTTCGGCCCGAGACGGTACTTCAATACAAAAGCCGAGACGCCGAGGGAGTTGAGAAAATTGGCGACTTGGCGTCCCTCGTGGTTGGACGCCAGGTTCTGATAACCGCCCCCTGGGCAGACCACCACGCCGGGCGTCCCGTCGCGCATCGTCCGCGGCAGAAAGACCGTGAGGGTGGGAATATCGGCGTCTTCGGATCCTTGCGCTCCCGGTGCGGCGCCGGACCACAACGTGAGCACCTGGCCGTCCTTGATCGGCAGCGGAGCCTGGGGTTGAGCGGTCATCGCGAGCATCAGCAAAGCCGTGATCATGCGATCAATCCTTCCCGTGTGTGTTCCCGAGCCCGGCGATGGCGCGGGGAAATTCTGATGCCAGCACCCCGTCGCGGGCGACGGTGAGTCCGAGGTCGCGCAGCAGCCCATCCTTGAGCCCGTAGATCCATCCATGCACGGAGATCGGCTGTGCGCGCCGCCAGGCGTCGATGACGATCGTCGTCCGGCAGACGTTGGCCACCTGGCTGAGCACGTTGAGTTCGGCCAACCGATCCACCGCCTGGGGCTCGCCGAGGCCGCGCGGAAACAGCTGCGGATGTTGATCGGCGACGTCCTGCACATGGCGCAGCCAGTTGTCGATCAGCCCGTACTCGGTTTTCCTCCAGGCGGCTTCGATGCCGCCGCAGCCGTAGTGGCCGCAGACGATCACGTGCTCGACCTTGATCACGTCGACTGCGAACTGCAGCACCGACAGGCAATTCAGGTCTGTGTGCACGACGACGTTGGCGACGTTGCGATGGACGAAGAGCTCTCCGGGCAGCAGCCCGACAATCTCGTTGGCGGGGACGCGGCTGTCGGCGCAGCCGATCCACAGGTAGCGCGGCGCCTGCTGACGTGAGAGCCGGTTGAAGAATCCGGGCTCGCGCAGGTTCATGCGCTCGGCCCAGCGGCGGTTGTTGTCGAAAAGCTCGTGCGCGTCAGTCATCGACGGCTACCTTATCAGACCGCTTGGTTGGCGCGCGGTGCGCATTGCGGTAGCGTATCTCCGATGTCCACGTCACCCAAGCGCGTCCTCGTCGTCGGGCTCGGCACCATGGGCCGCAGTCATGCTGCGGCCTACGCCAGGGTTCCCGGATTCGCGCTCGCCGGCGTGTGCTCGCGCGGCATCAGCCACACGGCGGCGTCAGCGGACGATTACGGCGCGCCGGCATTCACCTCGTTCGACGACGCGCTGGCCGCGACGAAGCCCGACGTCGTGTCGATCAACACGCTCCCCGATACGCACGCGCGCTTCGCCATCCTGGCGATGGAGGCTGGCGCGCACGTCTTCGTGGAAAAGCCGATCGCCGAAAGCGTGGTGGACGCGCAGCGCGTCGTCGATACCGCCCTGCGGACCAAACGCAAGCTCGTGATCGGCTACATCCTGCGCCACCACCCGTCGTGGATCCGTTTCATCGAGATCGCTCGGACGCTCGGCACGCCGCTCGTGTTCCGGATGAACCTCAACCAGCAATCGAGCGGCGCGCAGTGGGAGGCGCACCAGCGCCTGCTCGGCAGCCTCTCACCGATTGTCGACTGCGGCGTGCACTACGTCGACGTGTGGTGCCAGATCACGACGGCGCGCGCGCTCACCGTGCACGCGGTCGGCGCACGACTGGTCGACCACCTGCGCGAGGGCATGTACAACTACGGGCACCTGCACGTGACGTTCGCGGACGGATCGGTGGGGTGGTACGAGGCCGGCTGGGGACCGATGATGAGCGAGACGGCGTTCTTCGTGAAGGACGTCATCGGCCCAAAGGGATCGGTGTCGATCGTGCTCGCGCCTGGCGGTCAGTCCGTCCGCTCGGACGACATCAACGCGCACACGCAGACGAATCAAATCCTGCTGCACCACGCTGAGTTGAACGCCGACGGATCGTTCGCGCGGGGCGACGAACGGCTTTCGACGGCCGATGAGCCGTCGCACGACGATCTGTGCGAGCGCGAGCAGCGCTTCCTGCTGCGCGCGATGGACGAGGATCTCGATCTGACGGCGCACATGAACGACGCGGTACGCAGCTTGCGCATCGTCATCGGCGCCGATGAGTCGGTTCGGACGGGGCGCGTCGTGATGCTGTAGCGGCGCGACGGCGTTCGCCGTCGTAGAGCACCATGTCAACGTTGCCGGGGGTGTAGCCCAGCATGCGAACAAGCAGGGCGACCTGGCCGCGATGGTGCACGGCGTGATTGGCCGCGTGCTGGAGCAGTTCACCGAGCGGCATCACGTGCGTTCCCTGCTGCGGCAGCGTGAACGTGATCGGCCGCTCGACGTCGCCGTCGTCGAGGGCGGCGAGAAACGCCCGCATCTCCGCTTCGACGCGGGTCCACGTTTCCGTCACCGCCGCCAGCGTCGGGTAGTCCGCGGATTTCAGGGCGGGCCCGCGCGCCGGCCCGCCGCACCGGTCCAGCCAGCCCCACTCGGCGCTCATCATGTGCACGAGGGTGTTGCGGATCGATCCGTAACTCCCGCCGATCTCCTGCGTGAACTGGTCCGGCGCGAGCTGCGCGATGGCGTCGAACAACCGGCGATTCGCCCAGTAGCCGTAATCGAAGAGGCGGACGAGATCGGCGACTGTCATGTGGACCTCACGGTTCGAGCGGCGCCGGCATCGTGAAGCGCCCGCCGCTGGCGGTCGCCAGGCGCTCCGCGAGCTTGGGCGGAATCAGCATCGTCACGGTGGGCGCGTTGATGAACGTCAACGCGACGCGCTGGATCAGGAATAACTGGCGCATCTCGGCGTGAATATCCTGCCACGGCACGGTGAAGGGACGGTGGCCGACGCTGAGCGGCGCCAACACCGACAGGTGCACCGCCTGCGGATCGGCGATCACCGTGAGCGAGGCGTTGTACTTGGTGTTGGCGTTCATCAGGGCCGACTGCCACCGCCACCGCGTGTTGGGAGACAGTACCTCGCCGGCCGGGTAGGCGGCGGCGAGCGTCGCCCACCCGGACATCCGTGACAGCACGAAGACGATGAGGCACCAGAACAACGTGAAGCCGAACAGCGACAGCACGAGCCACGGCGCGATCTCCGTGAACGTCGGGTGCGTGGCGTTCATCAGCCGCGCGGTCCACGGGGCAGGTAAGTGCTGGACTGCCCGCGCGGAATGCTGAGACTCGTCCACTGCTCACCGCGCAGCGCCTTGGCCAGATAGACCATCTGTCCGACGTGATACGTGGCGTGCGCGAGCGATCGGTGCAATGCGTCGAGCACCGTGAGCGCTTGGCCTCGGATGGTAATCCTCTGGCGCAGGTCCGCATCAGTCAGCCCGGCGAGAGCCGCGAACAGCGCGGCCCATCCCTCCTCCCATCTGGCGAGAAACTCTGCTCGCGAGACGGCACGCTCGTCGAACTCCTCCTCGCGGTTGCGCCACGGCTTCTCGCCGTCCGAGGTCAGGAACTCCGCGAAGCGCGACCTCAAGTTGCCGGAAAGGTGCCAACAGATCACAGCGAGCGAGTTGCTGCCGCCCGGGCCTGGCTGCGACAGGTCGCCATCGGCCACCTGCGCCACGGCCGCTTCGCCGAGTGCCTTGTAGCGCTCGTACTCGCTTTGAATCGACTCGATCACCTCGCGCATGGCTACCAGGATAGTGCCCGGTGCGTCAGGTAGCCGAAGAGCCCGGCCGTTCCCTCGACCATCGCAACGCGGCCGCGGCCTCAGGGTAGGAAGCCGCGGCGGCATAAACGCCTCGGTAGGACGGCGGCAGCAGCTCGGCGACGGCCAAGCCGATGGCGTCAACAGCGACGCGCCGGTTGCCGCGCGCAAGTGCGAGCAGCGACCCGGCGGCAAGCGCCGGACCAACGCGCACCACGATCCGCGTCGGGTGGACCGTCGCGGCGTCGACCGGGAACAGCGCCTCCGGACCGGTCAGGCCAACCGGTAGCACGAGCGTGCCGGGCCGATCGAAGTAACGCGCCACGCCTGGCAGGATCGGCTGCATGCTGGCCGTGCGGCTGCGCGTCCCCTCGCCGAACAGGAGCAGTGCGTCGCCGGCGGCCAGGCGCGCGAAGGCGACCTCGATCGCCTGACGCGCCGCGCGCGCCACTTCACGGGATGTGAGTTGCGCCTCGCCCGACGAGACGTCGGCGCTCTGCGGCACCTTGATCGTCCCGAAGCAGAGGCTCGAGAAGCGGCGCTCGCGACTGGTGAACACCTTCGGCCCGGCGATCGCCGTGAGCCGGTTCGCCAGCGCCGATGCCCCGGCGCGCTGCAGAAGGACTTCGACGACGTTGGCGTCGGCGTAAGAAAGATGGTTGGCGAAGATCGCCAGCGGCGCCGTCGCGACGGCGTCGAGGTGCTCGAGGCCGATCGCCGTCGACCCGCCTTCGAGAAAACGGTCCGCGAGCAAATGATGGATGCGCTGGGCCAGGGGATCGCGCGGATAGTAGGCCCAGCCCTCGTCGGCGCGCAGCCGCGCCATGAGATCGACGAGCGCGGCGGCGCCGGCGGCGTCGATCTCGCGCTCGAGCGCGGCGCGGATGTCGTCGATCGGCAGCAGGTGGCCGCGGCCGATGAAGGCGAGGATTGCTGCGACGAGCGTGTCGCGCGTCGTGCGATGCGCCTCGCCATTCAGCATCGTCGGAGTCACCGCCCTACTTTACCCAAGGTTCCGCACCGCGCGCCTCCATTCCAGAGGATCCTGGCCCTCGTTCGGGTCATCCGGCTTAGCGCGGCCCGTCCTTCAGCAGCGCTTCAAGGGCCGGCCCGAATGCCGCTTTCCAGTGTCCGTACTCGTGCTGCGCGCCGGGGACCTCGCGGTAGGCGACGTTGTATCCCTGTTTGACCAGCACGTCGCGCAAGTGCTCGTTCGCGGTCTTGATGCTGACGCCGCTGCCGCCGGCCTCGCGGGTTTCGCCGCCACCGACCTCGAGCGAGAAATGCGTCGGGCGCTTGGGCGCCGCCGCAAAATGCGCCGCGAGCCATTCGTTCGCTTCGGCTCCCTGCCCGTCGAAACCGCGCCAGAACGCCCCGCTCTGAGCAACGACGCTACCAATTGCGTCCGGGTAGGCATAGGCCGTGTAGGTGGCGGCGAGGCCGCCCGCGCTGTAGCCGACGACGACGACGCGGGTGGCGTCGACGGTCAGGCCCAGCGTCGAGCGCGCCCATGGCAGCACTTCCTCGGCGATCGACCGCGCGACCTTCTGCGTCGTCTGGAAGTCCTGGAACCGGTCGTCGCCGTCGTCGAGAAAGATCGCCGCGACTGGTGAAACGCGGTGCGCGCGGATCAGCGTGTCGAGCGTTTCGGGCGCGCCGATTTGCTGAACCTAATCGGCTCCCCACAAACAAATGATCAGGCCCGCCGGCGCGCGGGCGTCCGCCGGCGTGTAGACGAACACGCGGCGCTCGCCGCCGAAGGTCGCGCTCGGATACGAGCGCGGCGGCACGCGCGTTTGCGGCACGCCGAGAAGCGCGAGGGACAACAGAAGGTGCATGGCGCCGGAAGCTCTCGCGGAGCAACGGGTATCATACTCATGTTCCGGCCACCTCGCGACTGCCGCCGTTCGAACCGAGCTGCGGTATCCTTCGCCGCATGAAGAAAGTTCTGACGCTCTCGTTCGTGGCCGTGCTGGTCGCCTTCGCGCCGTTCTCCATCCGCGCGCAGCAGGCCGTGGCCGGATCGCCGGAGATGGACGCGCTGAAGCGCCTCGCCTTCCGCAGCATCGGTCCCGCCAATCAGGCCGGACGCGTGTCGGTGATCGTCGGCGTAGCCGGCGACCCGTCTACCTTCTACGTTGCGGGCGCCAACGGAGGCGTATGGAAGACCATCAACGGCGGCACGACCTGGAAGCCGATCTTCGACGACCAGAGTGTGCTATCGATTGGCGAGATCGCGGTGGCGCCGTCGAACCCCGACATCATCTACGTCGGCACCGGCGAGGAAAATCCGCGCAACAACGCCTCGTTCGGCAACGGCGTCTACAGGAGCAATGACGGCGGCGAAACGTGGACGCACATCGGGCTCGAGGACTCGGATCGCATCGCGCGCATCCGCGTCGACCACCGCAATCCCGACGTCGCCTATGCCTGCGTGCTCGGGCACGAGTGGGGGCCGAGCGAGCAGCGCGGCGTGTTCAAGACGACCGACGGTGGGAAGAACTGGCAAAAGGTCCTCTTCAAGGACACGCTCACCGGCTGCTCGGACATCGACGTCAATCCTGCGAACGTTAACGAAGTCTACGCCGGGATGTACACGTACCTGCGGCAGGCCTGGCACTTGAACAGCGGCGGCGGCGAGACGGCGCTCTACAAGTCGATGGACGGCGGCGCGACGTGGAAGAAGCTGACCAACGGGATCCCGGCGGTCCTCGATCGCATCGGCGTCGCCATCGCGGACAGTAGCCCCGAAATCGTCTACATGATCAGCGAGACGCCGAACTACGAGGGCGAGCTGTGGCGGAGCGACGACGGCGGCGCGAGCTGGCGCGTGGTCAACAAGGATCCACAGCTCGCCTTCCGCCCGTTCTATTACTCCGACATCCGCGTCGATCCGCACGACCCGAATCGCGTCTATTCACTGGGCGGGTCGCTATGGATGTCGGAAGACGGCGGCCACAACTTCCGGACGATTGGCCGTGACGTGCACGGCGATCACCAGGCGCTGTGGATCGATCCGCAGAACTCGAAGCGGATCCTCAGCGGCAGCGACGGCGGCTTCCAGATCTCTGACGACAAGGGAGAGAACTTCGCCGTCCTCAATAACATCGCCTTGACGCAGTTCTACCACGTCAATTACGACCTGCAGAAGCCCTACATGCTCTGCGGCGGCCTGCAGGACAACGGCACGTGGTGCGGGCCGAGCAACTCGCTGCTGCAGGAGGGCATCCGCAAGAACGACTGGTTCACCGTCGGCGGCGGCGACGGCTTCTTCGCCGTGCCGGATCTCAAGGAGCCGTGGCGCGTCTACAACAACCTGCAGGGAGGGGTGATCAGCGTCACCGACGTGCGCAGCGGCACCGAGCGCAACATCACGCCGTACCCGAACCGCGTCGGCTCGGTCGGCGACGCGATGGAGAACCACAAGCACCGCTTCAACTGGAACTCGCCGATCGTGCTCGGCAAGGACGGCACGACGGTGTACTTCGGAGGCGAAGTGCTCTTCAAGTCGGCCAATCACGGCCAGTCGTGGGAGATCATCAGCCCCGATCTCACAACCAACGACAAGAACAAGCAAAAGTCGTCAGGCGGCGCGGTCGTCGTCGACAACACCGCGGCGGAATTTCACTGCACGATCCTGACGATCGCGCCGTCGATGGTCGACGCGAACGTGATCTGGGTCGGCACCGACGACGGCAACGTGCAGGTGACGCGGGACGGCGGCAAGACCTGGGCCAACGTGATCAAGAACATCCAGGGGCTGGCGCCGAACGCGTGGATCCCGACCGTCGAGGCGTCGCCGCACGAGGCCGGCACGGCGTTCGTCGCCGCCGATCATCACCAGGACAACGATTACACGGCCTACTTTTTCAAGACGACGGACTACGGCAAGACCTGGACGCGGCTCAACTTGAACCTGCCGCCGACCAAGACCGGGTGGCCGCACGTCATCCGTCAGGACCCGAAGAGCGCGGCGCTGCTCTACGCCGGCACCGAGCTCGGGCTGTGGGTATCGTTCGACGCCGGCGCGCACTGGACGTCGCTGCGGCAGAACCTGCCGCCCGTTCCGGTCCGCGACATCCAAGTCCACCCGCGCGACAACGATCTGATCGTTGCCACGCACGGCCGCGGGCTCTACATCCTCGACGACATCACGCCGCTGCAGAACATCGGCGCCGCGCTCTCGTCGCCAGCGCAGCTGTTCGACATCCGGCCGGCGACGCGATGGACGGTGTGGAACAAGGACGGCAATCTCGGCCAGGCTGTGTGGAGCGGGCCGAATCCACCTGCCGGCGCGGTCATCAACTACTTCCTCAAGAGCGACGCCGACGTCACCATCACCGTGTCGGACAAGAGCGGCAAGACGATTCGCACGCTCCGCAACGCGCCGCATGCGACCGGACTGAACCGGTCCGTGTGGGACCTGCGCTACGACGGCCCGACCGGCGCCGCTGGTGGTCGCGGCGGCCGCGGGGCCGCGCAGCCGGCGGCGGCGCAGGGCCCGGTCGAAGAAGCACCAGGCGGCGGACGCTTCGGCCGCGGCAACGCCGGGCCACTCGTCGTTCCTGGCGAGTACACGATCACACTGCGCAGCGGCGGTCAGGACCTGAAGAAGACCGTGGCGGTCGACATGGATCCGCGCGTTCCCATCGCCGCCGGCGATCTCGACGCGCAACTCGAGGCGTCGCTGGCGCTGCGCGATCTGACGTCGCGCGCCAACGCGCTCGTCGACCGCGCCAACGGTCTGATCGCGCAGCTCGATGCGCTACAGCAACGGTTGCAGCGCCCGATCACCGCGCGCGCTCCCGGCGGTTCGTCGACCGCTCCCGCGTCGCCAGCGGGGCCCGACCTCGCCGGCGCCGTCGAAGCCACGCTCGGCGCGGTGACGACGCTCCGCGACAAGGACATCACGCGGCCGTATCCGAACATGGGCTATCGCCAGTACCCGCGCATCCGCGAGGAAATCACGTCGCTCTCAGGCGCAGTGTCGGGGTCGCCGAACCGTCCGACCGAGGGGCAGGCGCTGCGGATGAAGGAACTGGGCGAAGAGCTCGACCGCGCCGTCGCGGCATTGAACCAGATCCAGACGGATCAGATCGGCAAGATCAACGAGATGATGAAGGGACAGCCGTTCATCACGACGGAGATCATCCGCTGAGAGCCGGTCGATAAGGCCGATCAGACGTTCAGGTTGGCCTCTCGACCGCTTACTGAGCGGGCTTCGGATAGTCGCGCCACAGCCAGCGGAGCGAGTCGGGGAAGATAGCGCGCCCGTGCGCGTAGCTGTGGAAGCCAGGGCCCCAGTCGGCGCGGTAATCGTAGCCGGCGAACTCGAGTGACTTCGCCAGCGTCTGGTTGGCCAGGAACCAGTTGCCGTTGACGTTGTCGAGATCGTTGGCGCCGTCCTGCAGGATGACGCGGATCGGCTTCTTCGGCGTGCGCCGCACGAGCGCCTCGTAGTTGTGCCCGCCGCTGTGGCGGTCGTCACCGGCCGCGATATTGGTGAAGCTGCCGGTCCACGAAATGACCTTGCTGAATTCGTTTGGGCGCTCCCACGCCACGGTAAAGGCGCAGATGCCGCCACTACTCTGCCCGGCGATGGCACGGCTGGCCGCGTCGTGCCGCAGCTTTACTGTCCTTTCTACTTCCGGCAGGATCTCTTCGAGCAGCAAGCGCGCGTACTGATCCGAAAGCGTGTCGTACTCAAAGCTGCGGTTGTCGCGCGGCGCGTTTTTCCCGCCGGGTTCGATGAAGATGCCGACGGTGACGGGCATGTCACCCTTGGCGATCAGATTGTCGAAGACGGTCGGCACCCAAGCGCGTGGCCCGTTGCCGTCCTGGAACACCATCACGGCCGCAGGTTGATCCGGCCGATATTGGGTCGGCACGTAGATCCACCAGTCGCGCGTCGTCCCCGGGAAGATCGCGCTCTTCCACGGCGGCATCTGGCGCACGCTGCCCTTCGGCACACCCGGCTTCTCGCGGCTGTCCGGGTGCGACTCCCACACCTCGAGCTGCGATCCGCCGAAACGCCGGTCTCCGGCCTCATAGTGCCACGTGAACGCCGTTCCGCTCGACACGGTCCGCACCAGCGCGAACACGTTCGTGCCGCCGAGCTGGACCATCGGATAGCGCGCGTTACCGGTGTCGCGGACGACGGCGGGGCGGGGCGCGTCAGACGGCAACGGCTCGGCCAGCTCGATCGCCCACGCCACGGTCAATTCGTCGACCTTCGGCGGCAGGCCGCGCAGGAGTGCATCGCGTCCCCCGAACGCGGTGCGGAGGCGATCGGCGAGGCGCGTGGCGTCATCGCCTTGTGGTTTTGCCGCCAGCGCGGCGTCGATCTCTCGCACGGTGATCGGTACCTGCGCGAGTGAGGGCGCGGCCAGTGCCAGCGCCGTGGTGAAGACGGCGACGATTCGCATTCTTGCAGCTCCTGTCAGGAACGACCGGCCCACATCATACGCGCCAGGGTAGCCCCGCCAGTCTCACTCCCCAGCCACCGATCCCAGGCGTTCCCCTGCCTACGCGATGCGCAGGCCGAACAGCTCGGCGGCCTGCACCACATCCGGGTGGTCGAGCGTCAGCGCGGTGACATCGAGAAGCGTCAGCGCGCGCGACGCGCGATCGAACACGGTGACGTTCGCCCACGACGCTTCCCATGCCGACCACCAGCGCAGGCCCGCCGCCATGCGATGCCGCGCGAACAGATCGGCCGCCTGAGGCTGGGTGATCGACCGCAGCCGCGTCGCCACGCGCGACGGCCGTAACTTCTCACGCCGCAGCACGGCCGGATCATCGAGGTCGACGAGCTCGCGGCGATCGTCCAGCTCGATGCGCGCCAGCGCCAGCGGGAGGCCGCGGCGCCTGAGCATCGACGCGATCAGGCGCTGGCCGCGGAAGGGTGCGAACTGCTCGACGATGCAGGAAGCGGCCCGATCGGAGAGATACAGGCAGCCGTAACGATCGGGGTTGTCGTGCCGCCCGTCGCCCTGGAAGATCCGCGGAAACCAGAGTGGCCCGTCGGGCGCGTCGGGTGCGCCGCCGGACTTCCAAGCGAAACACCGATAGAGGGTCACGCGAACGAGTCGGCGCGCTCGGCGCGGATCGCGCGCATCAGCTCCTCGGCGCGGCCGGCGCGAATGAGATCGATGGGACGGCGATCGCCAAGGCGCGGGTTGACGCCGAAGAGCCACGACAGCGCGGCGTCGCGATCGTAGACGCGCAGCAGCGCGGACCAGACCAGCTCGAGCAGGTCGATCCGTTCGGCGTTCAGCGGGTCGACGCCGGCGCCACGCAGCCAGCGGGTGATCTGGGCGCGGTTGACGCCGAGTAAGTCGGCGAGCCTGGCGGCGGAGCGGAAGTCGGCGCGGAGGGCCTCGACCTTGCGCGCGGTGGAGAGCGGCACGCGTCCAGCTTAGCGCAACGTTTCGTGTTGCGCAACGCCGGCTGTTGCGGAACCTGGCCCCGACGCCGCGGCCACGAGGCGCGCGGCACGCGTCGTCCAGACGACCCGGAACGCCATCGCCGCAATGAACACCACCGGGTAGAGCATGACCGGCCCGAGCATCACCATCCAGTCATCGCTGAAACGCTGGTGCGCCAGCGCCTCGGTCGTGGCCGGCAGCGCACCAAGCAGCACAATGCCGACGACGATCGAGAGCGGCGCGTTGAGCCACAAACGCGGCCGCAGCGCGATCAGCAGCGGACTGGCGACGGTATAGACAAACATGAACGCGAGCGCCACCAGGATGGAGGCACCGCCGGTCACGGCGAGAAACGGCAAGGCCAGCAGGTAGATTGCCAGGCCGTGCACCGGAGGGCTGGAGAACCGCGTCAGGCTGGTGCAGGTTGCGAGGATCTCGCGTCCGATCCGCGCCAGCAGGCCGGGCCACGCCAAGCGGATGAGGGTGACGCCGGCGACCGCCACCACAAGAAAGAAACCGACGGCGAAGCCCTCAGAAGGTCCACGAGGGGAGTCGGTCCGATGGAAGTCCACGGCGCTGCCGAGGAAGAGCATCCCACCGCACACGGCGAGCGCCCACCCGATCACGCCGGCCAGCGCACGGCCGAACCGCTTCATCTGGACGCCCACATCATACGCGCGAGGCTGCCGACGCGCAGGCCGTCGGCGCGGGCGGCGAAATAGCGGGCGTTCAGCTCGTCTCCGCCGGCATCCTCGGTTGCCGTGAAGCCGAGCGCCCGGAGCTTCGCCGCCAGCGCGGCCGGCGCGAACGTCGTTCGCCACGGCTCCCCCGCCCTGTCGACGCGCGCCGCCATCCGATCGAAGATCTCACGCTGCGGGGGCGTCAGCAGCGCAGGATCGATTGAGTAATCGAAGGCGACGCCCCCGGCGCGGCCGCAGACGGACGCAATGAACGCCAGCGTCGCGTCGATCGCCGTCGGCGTCAGGTACATCGTCACGCCCAGCCAGGAGAAGACCGCGCCGGCCCGGGCGTCGAACCCCGCAGCAGCGAGGGCGTCCAGCAGCGAGTCGCGCTCGAAATCAACGGGCACGAGACGCACATTGTCAGGAATCGGAATCGCCGCGGCCGCCAGCCGCTCGCGCTTCCAGGCCTGCGTCGCGGGCTGATCGATCTCCCAGATAGCGAGCGGCGGGTTCAGGCTGGGCTGACGATACGCAAACGTATCGAGGCCGGCGCCGAGGACCACATACTGCGCGATGCCGGCGTCGCGTGCCGCGTCGAGGTGATCTTCGGCGAAGCGGGCGCGTGCCGCCATGAACGCGCGCAGGTAGACGTCGAGCGGACCGCGTTCCAGCGAAGACGGATCCTCGCGTACGACGATGGCCGTTTCCGTGCCGAGAATCGGGATCGCCACCGGGTCGTCGAGCACTGGAGGACGGTCGAGCACCTGGTGCAGGGCGCGATGCAGCGCCACCCGCCATGCCGTCCGCGACGCCGGGCGTTCGGACGACATCTACCGGAGCAGCAACACGCCGCGCGTGCGCGCGCGGTAAGCGGGGTAGCCGGGATACACGGCCTGGAGCAACGACTCCTCGTAACGCGCCTTCACATTGAGGAACAGGATCACAACCGCTGCCGCCGCCCCGGTCGCCAGCGTTGGCCGCCGGAGGCACAGACCGATCAGCAAGGCGGTCATCGCGGTGTAGATCGGATGGCGCAGGATCCTGTAGATCCCCGCGGCAACGAGATGCCCGCCCTCCTTCGGCGCCGGTGCCACTTGAATCACACGACGCAACGTGACCATGGAGACCGCCAGCAGAATCAACGCAACGGCGCAGAGAATGGTCCCGGCCCGAAAAAGCGGCCTCGAGACGAACACCAGCGGGCCGGGAAACAGAAAGAGGACGGCGGCGAACGACGTCAGCAGCAGCGTCTGGATCGTCGCGTAGGTGTCGCTTCTGGTCATCTCGCCATCCTGTTCTGATTTCTCGTTCGCCGGCTAGCGCCGTCGCTCATGCGACGCTCATGAAGTTCTCGCGGTGATAGGCGACGCGAAATCCGGCGCGCATCATGTTGCGGAACGACGGATTGGGTCGCGCCGGCGTCTCCTCCCCAGTCTCGGTGACGAACCAGCGGCAGCCGAGCGCTCGGCCATCCTCGATCCGCCGCGCCATCAGCGCGCTTTGCGCGCCGCAGCCGCGCGCCGCGGGCAACGTGCTGGTGACGCCGAGCCAGCCGGCGTCGCCGTGCACGTAGAGCGCGGCGCCGGCGACAGCCGCGTCGCCGTGCCAGGCAAGGTAGTGCCGCCAGGCTGGACGACCGACGGTCGCGGCAAGCCACGGGCGGAACAGCGGCGGCATGCCGAAGCCGGCGGCGACGACTGCGCCGAACGTCGCGGCCTGCTCAAGGGCCACCGGGGCAGTGCGAAACGCGGTCGTCACGGCGGCGGCCGGCTCGGCGCCTCGATACACCTTCGTCCAGCGGTCGCGCAGCTTCAGGCCGGCTTCGGCGAGCCAGTCGCGGATGGCGTTCGGCTGCGCGACTGGACTGAGCTGGATGGCGTAGTTGCGCACGCCGGCCGCCCGCAACCTTGCAACGGCGGCATCGAGCGCTTCGCGACTGACCGCACCGTCGACGCCGCAGCCGACGAGGCGGTTGAACAACATCATGTCGGCGGTCGGCATCGATAGCAGCCATCCGGCCGGCGTCGGCTCGCCGATCGCCCGCCAGTCGCCTGGCGCGGCGGCGAGCATGTCCACCCACGCAGCGGCCTCGGTCAGTTCGACCATCCGCGCGATCGCGTCAGCAACCATCGGAATACCACCACCTTCCCCGATGCGACAACATTACACAGGTCCCCTCGGACAATTAATGCGGCGGCGCCATCAGCAGGCCGGCGCCGGCGACGAGATATGCGCGCAGCCGTCGCATCAACGAGAGGGTGACGCCGAGCGCGGCGGGATAGCCGAGCGCGTCGACGATCAAGGCGTTGGTGCCTTCCGCAGCACCGAACTGTCCTGGGATGAACACAAACACCGAGTTGATGAACTTGACACTGCCCTCGACGATCAACCCATCGGTCCACGGCGGCTGGAACCCGAGCGCGTGAAAGACCACGAGGACCTCGACCGCGAGCAACGCGTGCCCAACGCTCTGTGCGATCAGCGCTTCGACGAGGCGCGGCGGGTTGCCGTGGAGGATCTCGAGGAGGTGCGCTTCCATCGAGGCCACGTTCTCGACAGCTTCGTTGCCGCGGCGCGCACCGAACAGCGGACTGACGAGGCGGACGATCGGCGCCAGCAGGCCGATGCCGGTGACCGCCGCCCAGATCACGCCGCCGACGAAGGCGGCCAGTCCCCAGACGAGCGCGATGATCGGGCCGTGCACGGCGCCGCTGAATGCGCCGCGCGACAGCATGATTAGCAGCCCGATTAGCCCCATCATCGCCGCGACGACCATGTAGGTCAGGTTCTCGAAGAGGATCACGCCGGCCGCCCGCGCCGCCGGCACGCCACGGCGGATGAACATGAATGCCTTGGCCGGTTCGGCGAGAAACGGCCCGGTGAACGTCAGCATCTCGACCGCTTCCGCCGCGAAGCGGATGCGCACCGTCTCGACGAGCGGCAGGCGCGGCTCGGGCAGCGCCCGCCAGGTCACGCCGCCGCGAATCGCGAGGTGGCTCGTGTAGAACACGATCATCCACGGGATGCTCCAACCCGACCGGCGCACCAACTCGAAGATCTCCCGCACGCCCATGAAATAAAGGACGACGCCGAGAACGGCGAGGCCAAGCGCGAGCAGGGCGAGACGCAGCAAGGGTCCCCAGGGATCAGCGGCGCGTCAGCGTGACGCGTGCGAAAGGCTCGCGCTTCCCGTTGGTTTCGCCGTCGAGCTCCCAGCGCCAGGAGTCGGACTGCGGGTTGTAGATGAACGTCGTGTGGAACACCTCGCCGCTGGCCAGGCTGAACAAGAACGAGATGGTGTTGCCGTCCGGCTTGCCATAAGCCAGGCCGTCAGGACGCAAGCCGGTGCTGGCCGTACTGTCGAGCCAGAGGCACGTAAACGCGCCCGTCTTCGCGTCCGCGCTGATGAACACCATGGCCTCGTAGGCGGGCGCGCCCGTCGCGTCCTTCTCGTGCGACACTTCGTGCAAGCGTACGTACCCGCGGTTGAGCACGAGCTCAGCGTCGACGTCGTGCGTCGTCGGCTTGTTGTCGATCGTGCCTTTGAGCAGCCAGTGGCCGGTGAGCCGTTGGAAGAGCGGCGGCACGGGCGCTGGCGCCTGTGCCGTAGGCGCGATCCCAAACAGGACCAGGGCAAGAACGATCGCAGAAGACGTCATGACCTGCCTCCTCACAACTGGCGCCGGCTGGTCTCCGGCGCCGCCATCACCGCCACAATCGAGATCGCCGCCATGGCGATCGTGTACGAAGCGAGCGCGAGGCGGCCGTAGGGCAGCAGCGCCGTCGCGATGAACGGCGACAGCCCGCCCGAAATCACCGACGACAGCTGCGACCCCAACGACATGCCGGTATACCGCACGCGTGTGCCGAACAGCTCGGCCATGAACGCCGCCTGCGGACCGTACATCGGCGCGTGCCCGAACACCAGCGCGAGGATCAGCGCCGTGCAGGCCAGGGCCGGCGAGCCGGTATCAAGCAGCCGCAGCAGCGGCCAGGCCAGGAGCGCCGTCATGACGGTCCCGAACATGTAGACCGGTTTCCGACCGATGCGATCCGACAGCGCGCCGCAGATCGGCACCGCCACCAGGAGGCAGGCGGCGCCGCTCATGACCGCCGTCAGCACCGTTCCGCGCGGAAGACCGGAGTGCCTGGTGCCGTAGACCAGGACGAACACCGTGTAGATGTAGAACGCGCCGTTCTCGGCGATCCGGACGCCGATCGCGAGCAGCACTTCGCGTGCGTGCGTACGCACCGCCTCGAACATCGGCTGTTCCGCCGCGCCTTCCGCCTTCACGCGCAGGAACGCCGGCGTCTCGGCCACGCGCAAGCGGATAACCAGGCCGATCAGGACGAGGAAGATGCTGGCCAGAAACGGAACGCGCCATCCCCAGGTCAGGAATTGCGCGTCGGGTAAACGAGCGACGAGCGCGAACGCAGCGGTGGACAGCAAGAGGCCGGTCGGCGTCCCGATCTGCGTCCAGCTGCCATAGAAGCCGCGCGACTCCGGCGGCGCGTGCTCGACCGCGATCAGCGCGGCGCCGCTCCACTCGCCGCCGACGGCGAAACCCTGCGCCAGCCGCAGCAGCACGAGCAGCGCCGGCGCCACCGGGCCAATGCGGCTGTAGGTGGGCAAGAGCCCGATCGATACCGTCGCCGTTCCCATCGTCAGCAGAGTGACGACGAGCATCGTCTTGCGGCCGAGGCGATCGCCGAAGTGCCCGATGACGAGGCCGCCGATCGGTCGCGCCACGAAGCCGACGCTGTAGGTAGCGAGCGAGGCGAGCGTGCTGGAGAGCGGACTGAGCGTGGGGAAATAGAGCCGGTTCAAGACCAGCGCCGCGGCCGTGCCATAGAGAAAGAAGTCGTAGGTCTCGATCGCGGTACCGACGAAACCGGCCAGCGCCGCGCGGCGAACGGATGACGCGGGCATTTAGGTGACGTTACCCCGGAGTACCGGCGTCGGCGCGAGCCGGGGCGGGACGAGGCGTGGCGCGCACCGCGCCGATGATGAAACCAATGACCGCGGCAAGCGGCCCGAGCACGAAGGCGCCCGTCATGGCCGCTTCGACCGAGCGGTCATGCTGGTTCGACGAGAACACCTCGAGCAGGTAACCACCGCCGAACGCGCCGAGCAGGTACGACGGGATCATCCAGAGCAGCCCGAAGCCGATCCGCCGCATCATCGCGTGCTGCGCCGCGCGCCGAGCGCGATCGGCGTGCCGATGAGAAACATGTGCACGAGCAGACCCGAGACGAACACGCTGAGCGGTGGGAACGGACGCGGCCCGATCCTCGACAACGGAATCACGACCCAGTTCATCACCGCGTAGACGCCGATGCCGTAGAGCGGGCCACTGACGAATGGACGTTCGACCAGCCAGCGCCGCCGCGACGCGGCGGCGAAGAAAATCGCCGTGATCGTGAACGCGATGAAGTAGTGAAAGGCGAGCCCGGCGGCTGCCGTCGCGGCGCCGCCGGCAAACGCGGCGTCGCGGCCGAACCAGCCGGACGAGACCGATTGCAGAAGGCGTTCCGGACTGACGCCGCTACGGTAGTACGAGAATGTAATCGCGTAGGTAATGTCGAACGTGCCCGCGACGAGCGCGGTGGCCACGAACGTGCGCCAGCGCGTCATTTCGCGAGCGGATCGGGCCGCAGCTGGAACTTGAGCACCTTGCTCGTCGTGCCCTTGCCCGTCTCCATGTGGAATGGCGCGCGGGTACTCACCGTCGACCAGACCTCGCGTCCTTTCCAGCCGCCGGCGGGATCGTCGATCCGCCCGTCCATCCACTTCGCGTAGTAGCCGAGCGGATAGGGCACGCGCAGCACCACCCACTTGCCGTCCTTCAGCGCGAGCAGCCCTTCGGCGCCGTTTCCCGTGTTGATCGGCGTGTTGGCCCCCAGTCCGAGTGCGTTGAACTGATCGACCCACGTGTAGTAACTGGCGCCCGCGGATCCCTGCTCGCTGACGCCTTTCAGCTGCGGCAGCGGCTCGGTGTAGAGGGTCCACCCTTCGGGGCAATGCTGTCCGGTAGCCGTCGGCCCCTTCAACGGCCCCTTGCACTTGCGCCGGTCGAAGCTGGCGAGATGGCCGCTGGCCAGCGCCGTCCAGTAGACGCCGTTGCGATCGACGTCGCCACCGCGCGGCGAAAAGCCCGGGGTGACCGGATCGTTGAACGGCGGCTCGAACACTTCGGTCAGCGCGGTGTCGGGTGGGTGGGGCCCAGGCGTGATCCGGACGATGGCGCCGGGCATGCCGAGCACCGTGCCCCAAATCGATCCGTCCGGCGCCGGCGCGACCGCGTAGAGCCCGCCACCGTATCGCTTGTCCTTGGTGGGATCGACCGGCTGATTCGGCTCGACGTAGTCGTCGCGCTTGCCGTTGCCGTTGGTGTCGAGAACGAGCGCGGTCCAGCCCTGCGACTTCGCCTCGTCGTGCGTCTCGTCGAACATCTTTGTGTTCAACCAGCCGACGACCGGGCCGCCGCCGCTCGTCCAGAGCGTGCGGTTTGCGTCTTCCGCGAACATCAGGTGATGCGTGCTGAAGCATGTGCTGATATGCGTCAACTGCTTCGTTTTCGGGTCATACATCGCGAGCTGCCGCGCTGACGTGTTCAGCGGGTAGAGCTTCGCTGAAGGGTGATCCGACCCCGCCTTGCAGAAATCCGGGTTCGGCGCCGGACGCACGGTCGACGTAATCCAGACCCGCCCTTGCTCATCGAACATCGGGTTGTGGACGTTGTTGTGGCTGTTCCAGGGCGGCTCGCTGCCGAAGTTCATGGATGGCGCCGACATCTCCTGCGAGGTCATCGGCGTCGCCGGGTCGCGGACGGTCAGCGGCACGCGGCTGATTGTGTGGTGCACCGGGTCGAGTACCGGCAGGTAATCGGTGCTGAGCTCGGTCGCGCCGTAGATCAAGCCGTCGGGGTTGAGGCGCGGATTACGCCGATCGGTCGAAACCTCGTCGTGCAGGTAGGCCTTGGGATCCGCCCAGTCCCATTCGGTGATCACAACGTTGCGCTCGAGTCCCTGCGGCCGTGGCGGCGCCGGCGGCACTTCCCCTTTCGCGATTCGATCAGTCCAGTCCGAGAACATCGTCAGCGCCCGCGCCATGCCGAAGGCGGAGATGCCGCGCATCATGTCGACGCCCGCCTGGCCGGAGTTGATGCGCCGCTGCCAGGCGTCCATTGGCGCCATGCTCTTCAGCACCGCCGGAATCTCGCGCGTCTCCTTTGTCCCGAGGGCGTGGCAGGCCCAGCATGTCCCGGACTTCAGATTGCGCAGCCAGTCTTCTTGCGTCTTCATGGCCGGCGCGATGCCGTTGGCGCCGGTGCCAGGGAACTCGCTCTTCGCCGGCACCTGCATCAGCGAGAACCAGTAGCCGGCCGGGTAGTACTGCGCCGCTTCGTGCGCGTTCGACGCCACCGCCGCAGTGAGGTTGAGCTGACTGCCGGGCGTGCTCTTGACGTGCTTCGAATCGACGAGCCCGTAGCCGCGCACCCATACCTCGTAGTTCGCCTTTGGCAGATCGGGAATGACATACCGGCCGCGATCGTCGGTGACGACGATGCGCGCGAATTTCGTCGGCAGATCGCGCGTCTCGGCAATGACCCAGACGCCTGCCTCCGCCCCCTTCGGTACTGGTGACAACGCCGCCGATGTCGTCGGCGTCGATCGCCACGTTGTCGGCCTGGCGCGCGCCGGCCAGCCCGAGCGCGAGCGCCGCCGCGGCCACGAACGCGATCGTTCTCATGCCGCGGATCATAACTCCGCGACCATTTCGGCCATAATGCGCCGCATGCATCAGCTGAGACGGATCACCCTCATGCTGCTTCTCGCCGCGGCGCCGGCCTGGGCGCAGACACACCCCCTGGATCCGCTGTCGCGCGACGAGATTACCAGCGCGGCCACGGTGATCCGCGCCGCGCCGCAGTTCCCGCCCGCCGGCAAGTTCGCCAGCCTCGTCCTCAAAGAGCCGGCCAAGGCCGACGTCCTGGCCTTCAGACCCGGCTCGGCGTTCACGCGCCAGGCGTTCGCGATCGTGCTCGACCGGCTGCACAACCGCGCCTTCGAAGCGGTCGTCGATCTGACGCCGTCACGGCTCGCCTCGTGGGCGGAGGTGAAGGGCGTCCAACCGGCGGTGCTCGACTCCGAGTACGACGTGATGGACAAGGTGGTCCGCGCCGACCCGCGCTGGCAGGACGCGATGCGCAAGCGCGGCATCACCGACTTGAGCGAGGTGCAACTCGACAACTGGGCAGTCGGCCAAGTCGCACCGCAGTTTCAGAAGAAGCGGCTGCTGCGCGCCGTCAGTTACTACAAGGGCACGCAGACCAACTTCTACGGCCGCCCGATCGAAGGTGTGATTGCGCTCGTCGACATGAACGACGAAAAGGTCGTCGACTTCGTCGACAGCGGCAGCCGTCCGCTGCCGCCGCCGAGCCAGGAGCTCGACATGAAGTCGACTGGCGTCCGCGCCGCGCCCAAGCCGCTCGTCATCTCGCAACCCGACGGCGGCAGCTTCACGCTCACCGGCCAGGAGGTCACCTGGCAGAAGTGGCACTTCCGCTACACGATGCATCCGCGCGAAGGGCTCGTCCTGCAGCAGGTCGGTTACGAGGACGAGGGACGGGTCCGTCCGATCCTCTACCGAGCCGGCCTTTCGGAAATGGCGGTGCCTTACGGCGACACCGACACGAACTGGCGCTGGCGGAGCGCGTTCGACGTCGGCGAATACGGCATGGGCCGTCTCGCCAGCTCGATAGAGCCGAACACCGATGCGCCGCCGAACGCGCAGTTGATCGACGTGACGTATGCGAACGACGACGGCGAGCCGTACGAGGTGAAGAACGCGGTCGGCATCTACGAGCGTGACGGCGGCATGCTGTGGAAGCATTACGAGTCGTACTCGAAGACGAACGAGTCGCGCCGCGCCAGAGAGCTGGTCGTCTTCTTCATCGCCACGATCGGCAACTACGACTACGCGATCAACTGGATCTTCCACCAAGATGGGGTGCTCGAGGTTGACGCGGCACTGACCGGCATCATGCTGCCCAAGGGCGCCGTGGCGGCGACGGCCGGCGTGCAGGGCCCCGGCCATCTTGTCTCGGCGAACGTCGTCGCGCCGCACCACCAGCACTTCTTCAACTTCCGCCTCGATTTCGACATCGACGGACAGAACAATTCCGTGCACGAGATGAACACGTCGGCGCTGCCGCCGGGCCCGGGCAATCCCTCGCTGAACGGGATGGTCATGAAGGAGACGATGCTCGCGAGCGAGGCCGCCGCGGCGCGCGACATGAACATGGCGACGGCGCGGACGTGGATGATTCTCAACCCGACGGAAAAGAACGCGCTCGGCTCCAGCCCGTCTTACATCCTCGTGCCGGGCCAGAACTCGATTCCGTACGTGGCGCCCACGTCGCTGACGCGCAAGCGGGCCGGCTTCGTCAACCACCCATTCTGGGCCACGAGGTATCACGACGGCGAGATGTATGCCGGCGGTGTGTATCCGAATCAGAGCCTGGGAGGCGCCGGCCTGACGTCGTGGATCGCCAACAACGAGCCGCTCACGAATCAGGACGTCGTCGTCTGGTACACGATGGGGATCACCCACATCCCACGGCCCGAGGAGTGGCCGGTGATGCCGACGACGCACGTCGGGTTCAAGATGATCCCCGCCGGCTTCTTCGCGCGTAATCCGGCGCTCGACGTACCCAAGTAGCAGCCGATGACCGACGTCTTACAGGAGATCTCCTGCGAGGCTCGGTCGTTGCCGCGATCGAGCTCACCGGCGCTGCCAGCGGATCTCGACGCCCTCGGCGCCGCCCAGCGCCTTGCGCAGCAGCGTCAACAAATGCTCGGTGGCCTGCCCGTCGCCGATGACGTCGATCGTCGCGGCGTCGATGTAGTAATCCTGATCCTCCAGAGATTCCTCCTCGAGATGGTCGACCAGGACTTTGAGGTCGGCCTCGGTGATCGTGCCGATCAGCTCGTTGGTGTCGTTGTTGTAGATGTCGATCATCGGGTTCCTGCAGAAGCGGCGTCCTCGACGCGCGCGCGGAGCGCCGCAGAGAACGCGTCGATGTCGGGTTGGCGATCGCCAAGAGACTTGAGGATCAGCGGCGAGAGCGGACCGGTCATGCTGAGGTGCATGCTGAACAGCGTGCAAGCATCTTGCCGCGTCAGGACGAAGGTGCGGCGGCCGACGAACATCCTGAACGGCATGCCGCCAGTCCACTCGAGGCGGGCCGGCGGCTCGCAGGCGGTGACGCGGAGGCCAAGGGTGCGAATCGCGCCCCCCCTCACCTTCACGCGGACCTTAATCCGCGCGCCGGGCGCCATGAGCCCGTCGATTTGGAGGATCTCCGGATTCCAGTCTCGATAGCCGGCCGAGTCGATGAGGACGCGCCACACCGTCTCAACCGGCGCCTGGATGCGGACCGAGGTGTCGTAGTGCTGCCGGGCCGGCACGCCCCCATCTTATCCGAGGGGCGTCGCCCCTCGCACTCCCCTACACGCTCTCTCGCACGCCGCTTCGACGGCGCGCTCCGTTCGCGTGGCTCACTCGCTAGCGCTCGTTCGCTCGCGCTGTCTTACTTCTCTTTGTCCTTGTCTTTATCCTTGTCCTTCTTCTTCGGGGCGAAGGCTTCCTTCACCTGCTTGCGAATGTCGCTGTAGTGCTTCGACGCGACCTTCTCTTCGTCCTTGGTGAGAACGCGGAACGGGACACGGACCAAGGTCTTCTCGAGCTGTACGTTCAGCCAGTGCTGCCCGTACTTGATGCCCCCCGGAATCTTGAAATACATCCGTCCAAGGCAGGCGCGGTCGTAGCTGATCTCGAATTCGTCCCACGGCATCGCGCGGTCCTGGACGTCGCTGAAGAATCCGATCCGGCAGGGCCGCGAGGCCATCGGCGGGAAGTAGTTGATCGAGTCGCGCTGGACGTTGGAGCGCGCCTGCAGCGCCTGGGTATTGGCCTGCCGGAACTCTTCGATCGTCGCGAGCGGAATATGCGTGCCGTCGGGCGTGTCGAGCGAGACGGCGTCGCGTTTTACCTTCTCCGACGAGACGCCTTCACGTAGCGTCATGCCCGTGTCGAGCAACATCCATTCCTCGCCGATCGAGTAGTTGGCTGTCTTATAGCCGAGGATGACGTAGCCTTCGTTGTTGTAGGCGGCGCGGACGAACAGGCCTTCGATCGTCATGATCTGCGGCACGCCCGCCTCGGGAATCTTTACCTGGGGCTTATCCTGCGCGCCGATTGACGCCGACAGCGCCCACATCACGATCGCCCCCGCGCACGCCATCAGCGTCGCGTTCTGTCTGGTCATGAAAAGTCTCCTGCGAACCGGTGCTCGAAGATAGCAGCGGCCACTACAGGCGACCCCTGTCAGTTCATCCAGCTAGCAGGGAGTACGAGTGACAGTAGCCCCGGATGGCCAGGAACAAGCGCGGATGAGGCACGGATCGCGTGCACCTAGAAGCCGGACGGCCTCTCCGCGGCCACGCCAAAGGCGCGCTCGAGCGCCATGCCGACGCGGGCCGGCAGTCCGTCGTCGAATGGGCGTCCGACCAGGGTGATACCGTGCGGGACCCGCCGCGGCGGAGAGAACTTCGGCAGCGGGTTTGCCGGATCGGGCGCCCAGTCGCTTCGCGCTTCCGACACCTCGACGAACCCGGCACGCAGCGTCATCGACGGGTGCCCAGTGAAATTGGTAATAGTCAGCTGCTCGTCGCGCAATGACGGTACCAGCAGGAGATCGACCCGCTGGAAGATCCGGGCCATCTCCTGCGCCACTCTCCGGCGGAACCGATCCGCCTGCACGGTATCGACGGCCGAGAGGAAGCGCGCCTGTCGAAACAGGTTGGGCCACGCATCCTTTACCTGCACCTTGAGCGGCCCGAGCTGGTCGTTCAGCGCCAGGTCCTCGAACGACGCGGCCCCTTCGGCAAACAGAATCGGATTCAGCGAGCTGTACGGCCAGTCCGGCAGCGTGACTTCCTCGACGTGGAGGCCGAGGTGTTTCAGACGCTCCATCGCGGCGCGATCGACGTCCGTCGAGGGCGGTTCCTGCATCCACTTCGCGATATAGCCGACGGTGAGGCCGGACACCGGCGCCGTCGCGTCGAAATCGAGCGGGCTCGGCACGCTCGAGTGATCTCCGGCATCGGCGCCAGCGATCGCCTGCAGCACGAGCATCGTGTCTTCGACGCCGCGCGCCATCGGACCGAGCTTGTCGAGCGACCAGCATAGCGTCATCGCCCCCGTGCGCGCGACGCGGCCGAACGTCGGGCGGAACCCCGTCACGCCGCAGCGCATCGACGGCGCGACGATGCTGCCCTCGGTTTCACTGCCGATGGCAAACCCGACGAGCGCGGCCGCCACTGCCGCGCCAGGCCCGGCGCTGGATCCGGATGCGCCTTCCTCGAGCAGCCACGGGTTCATCGTCTGCCCGCCGAACCAGATGTCGTTCAGCGCCAGCGCCCCGAGCGAGAGCTTCGCGACGAGCACGGCGCCGGCGTCGTTCAGACGGCGAACGACCGCCGAGTCCTCGGCAGGGACGCGATTGCGAAACGGCTCGGCGCCGTAGGTCGTCGGGATGCCTTTCGTGTCGAGCAGGTCTTTCACGCCGTAAGGAATGCCGTGCAGCGGCCCGCGATACTGCCCCGCCGCGATCTCGGCGTCGGCCTGCCTGGCGCGCACGAGCGCATGATCCTTCGTCAGCGTGATCACCGCGCGCAGCTTCGGATCGAAGCGGGCGATGCGATCGAGATAGATGCGGGTCAGCCGCGCCGACGAGAGCTGACGCGATTCGATCCATCTCGACAGCTGCGCCACTGACGAGTAGGCGATCGCGTCGTCGGCCGCCGGCAATGGAGCTGGCGCCTCGGACGATCGGACGAAGCGATCGCGCGCGGCCGGCTGGACCACCCCTGGCAGCATTGGGTTCCACAGTGAGGCCGGCGCGTCACCCTGCGTCAACGCGATCTTTCGCGGACCCGTGCGGCGCTCGAGATACGGCGCCATCGAGCTCCGCCAGGTGTCGGCGGCCTGCTGACGCTCGGCCGACGTCAGCGTGACCTGCATCAGCTTTTCCGCCTCCGCGAAGGTCGTCGTCGTGACCTCGGGCCCGGAGCCGGCCCCGGTGCCGAACGTCGGCGGCGCGCCCGGCGTTGCGGCGGGGGTCTGCGGCGCGGGCGCGCTGCCCTTGCAGGCTTCGGCAGCGATGAGGAAGCCGAGCGGCGCGCGAATCAGGAATTGTCTGCGAGTGTTCATGTGGGCGTACTACCAGGCGGGGGCGCTGTCGACGGGGACGCCGCCGAAGCCGCCCACCAACCTGCGCATCATTCGCTAAGCGGCGCTGCCGTGCCTGCCGCTAAGCAGCGCTGCCGCGACGGCAGCAATCACTCGATCGCGCCGCCCGGCTTGCTGAACAGCGTCGGGTCGATCTTCACGTTGTGCTCGACCTTCTCCACGGCGATGTCGACGGTCTGGACGGCGGACGCGTTGTGGATAGCGAAAGCGACCTTCACCCCATCGACGTCGCGGTAATCCGAGAGCTCGGCCGTCTGCTCGATGCGGCCGACCTCGGGAAGTTCGAGTGTCTGCACGAGGCGCGCCGGCAGCCAGGTCTGCGTGTCCACGTACATCTTCGATGGCGGTCCTGCCTGGGGCGTGATGAGGAGGACCTGGGCGTCGCGATCGCCGACCTTCTCTTTGGGCCCGAGCTCGATCTTCGTGCCGCGCTCCTTGTAGCGCAAGAGCGGCGTCGGGAAGTCGGCGTTCTTCATGTTGGCCAACTGGTCGCCGGTGATGTCGCGGCTGCCCTGCATGCTGTCCATGGCATAGCCGGCCGAACCATCGAACCGCTGATCGAGGCTCATGGTGCCGGCGCCGAGCGACGACAGGTCCAGCGAGAGGAGGGTGCGGACCTTGTTGGGTGCCTGGTTGGAGACCACGACCGTTCCGGGGACGTTGCCGCCCGGGGTCGAGACGCTGATCTTGCCGGTCGTCGATCGCGACGTGATCTTGCTGAGCGCCTCGCGGCCGCCGAGGGCAGCGATCGTCTTGTCAATGACCTCATCCGCGCTCTGCGCACGCGCCATAGCGGCGCTTCCGAACACCAACGCCGCCAGCGCCAAACCGTTTACCATTCCGCGCATCTGCGCCTCCCTTTCGTCAGGACAGTGTACGCCCAACTGAAGACAAGACGTTGCCAAACCGCGGCCGGTTCATTTCGCGCTGGATGGCGGGGAGTATCAGATGATCCGACGGCATCCGGCCCGGCAGCGGCACGGGATACCGGCGACGCCATCGGTGTTGTAGTCGTAGGTCAGCTCCTCGCCCGTGCGGATCCGTCGCGACGCCTTGATCCAGATGTGCCGACCCTCGATGTCGACGTAGCAATTCGGTCGGCACGAATGATTGACGTAGCGCGCGACGTTGCCACCGAACGCGGCGTCGCGCGCGCAGCGATCGTCGATCGTGAAAATCCAGATTCGCTGGCGCGGCAGGTAGCGCTGCTCGCGGCGCCACGCTTCCGGTTGCGAGATGAGCTGGCCCTTGTATTCGACGATGTAGTCGTCCTCCGCGATCGGTTGGGCAGCATAGACGCCCCATCCAGAGATGGGTGAGCGCCGGCGGACGATGTGCGGCAGCAAATGCTTCAACGAACGTGGTGCCACACGACCCGCCCGGCAGTGTCGACGTAGGCGAACTCCGGCTTGCGCATCGCGGTAGCGGGATGGATGTTCGCCTTGGCCTGCGCCTTAATCGATGCGTTGGCCGCGTCGTCTTCGAGCCCGCGCAGGAGTGCACGTGCCATCAGCTCCTCGTCGGACCCGCCCATCTGGACTAGGGCCAGCGCGCCCGCAAACGGCGCGGCCGTTGAGAACTGCGCAGCGATCCTGGTCTGGCCCTGGCGATCGATGTATCCCCATTTTGCCAGGTTGGCGTCGCCGGTATTGACGGGCGCGACGCCGCCGCTGAACCGGCCGACGTTGAAATAGGCTGGCGGAATCACCGTCGCACCGGTCCGCTCGATGAAGCCCCACTGGCAACCGACCCGCACCGCCGCGAGCCCCTCGGAAAAGCTTCCCGGCATGCCGTCGTCGTTGCCGGCACACGGCGAAAGATCCTGCGCCTCCAACGTGATGGCGATGCGGCCGCCGGTGTCGACGAACGCCGCGTGCGAGCCGTCGATCACGGCGGCGAGCCCTTCGGCGAAGTCGCGCGCCGCCGAGAACCGTGCCGCTACGACCCACGCGCCGGCGCGATCGATGTAGCCGAAGGACGGCGCGCCGCCGGAGCCAGGGACGGCAACCCGCGCCCGATCGCCGGCAAAGGGCGCGGCGAAGGCGTAGCGGAAAGGAATGACCAGCCGGCCGTGCCGATCGATATATCCGCGCAGTGAGTGGACATTCATCACTGCCGCAAGGCCGTTCGAGAACGCCGCATTCGAGAGTCGATCGACGACGAACTGCGGTTGAATGACGAGCGCGCCCGTCGTGTCGATATAGCCGAGCCGGCCGCCGAGTACGACCGCGGCCAGCCCTTCGGAGAAGTCACCAACGCCGTCGAAGCGCGGCGCGATCACTGTCACGCCGCGCTCGTTGACGAACCCCCACCGTTCGACGGCAGGACCACGTCGCGCAATCGCCGCCAGCCCTTCCGAGAACGGCCGCGCCTGGGTGATGGCGGCAGGCAGCGTGACGGCGCGCGTGCCGGCGGCGTCAATGAACGCGTAGACCCCGGCCTCATTGATCAGATACAGCGAGGGATCCGCCGGCGAGGCGGCGAGCACGACGGCGGCCGAACCAGCGAGCATTGCGCGCATCATCCAAGACAACCTAGCATGGACAGCCAGTGCCGCGAATCGACGTTTCATCCGAGTTCGAAGATTACCGCGACGAGCGCTGGCAGCGCGAGGGCTCGCGCCAGGTCGAATCCGCCCATGACGCCGAGCGCTTCATCGAGCGGGTCGGTTTCGCCTACTGCCTCACGGATGCGCGGCGTCCTGGGCCATCGCTCTACGTGGCCGTGTGCGGCCGGCGCGACGCGATCATGCCGCGCCACGTCCAGAAAGATCCCGAAGCATCGCACACCTGGCTGTTGAAAGACGACGTGGTCCGCCGCGGCAAGGTGTACTACGGCAAACTCGCCGGCGCGCGGACACTGTTCATTGCTCCGCGCATGGTGCGCTACTTCCACGCCCTGTGGGGGCTGCGCCGCGCCGAAGAGCCGCGCCGGTTGAGCCGCAACGCGCTGCGGATCCTGCGTGTGCTGCGGCGCGAGTGGGAAATGGCGACGTCCGATCTGCGCAAGGACGCCGGTATCCCCGACCGGGTCAAATTCACGCGCGCGCTCGACGAGTTGCAGGCGGCGATGCTGGTCGTCCCCAGCGAGGTCTACTACCAGCCGAAGTTCACCTATGTCTGGACGCTCGCGGTGGGCCGCTTCCCCGAGGAGCTTCGCCGACGCGTGTCGCGCCAGACCGGCGTGCGCGAGATCGCGCGCTGCTTCCTCGCCAACGCCGGCATGACCGTAGCGGGCGAGCTGGCCCGCGTCGTCGGACTGCCGCGCTGGGAAGCGGGCCTGGGCAACCGTGCGCTCGTCGCGGAAGGGTTTGCGACGATGCCGTCGCGGGGCGTCTACGTGCTACGACGCGGCGGAGCCGACGACGAGCGGGCCGATGAAGGGGGGAGCCTTGGGGAAGGCATCCCGCCGGAGTGAGGTCATGCTGACGCCGGCCGGGCTGGGGCGGATGCAAGTCAGTGGATTCTGACGACAAGGCCGGCGGTGAACTCCCCTTGCCAGGCGGCGTTCAGGCGCAGCCTGATGAAGCAGGGGCCGCTGCCACAGACGACCGTGGTGCCGTCGGCGTCGAGCAGCGTCATCAGCAGCCGCCCGTCGAGGCGCAGGCCGACGCGCGACCCCGGGAAGAACTTGACGCCGCCGCCGGCGCCCACCAGGAAGCGCACTTCATTGCTACCGCCCACCCCGTAACGGGTGAACCCGAGAATGCCGGTCAGAAACGGGCGCACGCTTCCGGGCAGGAACTCCTGCAGGCCACCCGCCTGCCAATGGTCCGTCGTCAGATCGGCGGAATGCTGATGGCTGAACGCCGCTTCGAACTGCAGGCCGCCGCCAAGCGGCAGATCGACAATGGCGCCGAGGGCAGGCGTGTCGTGTTCGAGACGATCGCCGGTGATCGTCGTGAACAGCGCCCCGCCGGCGCGAACGCCGGCGATCGCCGCGATCTCGACGCCTTGGGCGCGAAGCGATGATGCGCTGGCCAGGATGAGAGCTGACGACAGCACCGTCAGGCGGGCAAGCACTGGGTCCATGATAGGCCTCGCCGGGAGGCGATCCTTCAACCGCTGATGAGATGCGTATTGTAGCCAGCGGCGACGAGAGACTCGAACGCGGCCCATACGTCTTCTGGAATTTCCTGTTCGATCTGAAAGCCCTTCGCCGGATACTCGCGGATGCGCTGCAGGTCGCCGACCATGATGGCGACGACCTCGTCGGCCGAGAGCGCCTCGTTGGAATAGCGCGCGAGATACTCGTCGAAACCCACCTGTGGCGATGTGACGATGACGTCCTTGCCGGGCCAGATCTTGTGGAACGTGGCGTAACTGCGGCGTTCCATATACGGCTTCTGCACGAGGATGAGCCGCGCGGGGTCGAGTCCCTTCCGTTCGAGCAGCTGCCGCGTAAAGCGCACGTTCTCGCCGGTATTGGTCGACTGGTTTTCGATCAGGATCTGGCCGGCCGGCACGCCCATTTCAATCGCCATGCGCGCGAAGCGATCCGCCTCGGGCTCGGTCCACAGCCGTTTGGTGATGGCGCCGAGCCCGCCCGAGAAGATGAGCAGCGGGGCCCAGCCCTCGAGCCACAACTGCGCCCCGCGCGCGGCGACCGATGTATCGTGGCTGCAGAGCACGAGAATCACGTCGGCCGCCGTCAAGCGGGCATGCATGCGGTGATAATCCCAGATGCGCAGTGCGAGCTGCCGCGTGCGTGCGTCCATGCGGGGTGACGCCTACAATACCGCAGGGCCGCCGCCGTCCGTGCCGCGCGTTGGCGGGTTAGGCCAGTAGCCTGGCGGTCGACATTGCCTGCCCGACGTGTCGTTGCGTGTGCTCGGCTGCGTGGAAGAGGATGCCGATGACGGTCGACGGCAGCTTCCCTCGTCCGACCTGGCGTGGCGCGGCGAGCATGATTTCGCTGGTGGCGCGGAGCTGGTCCAGCGCGCGCTC
The DNA here is from genome assembly GCA_963836665.1 of uncultured Acidobacteriota bacterium. Taxonomy (GTDB): domain Bacteria; phylum Acidobacteriota; class Vicinamibacteria; order Vicinamibacterales; family 2-12-FULL-66-21; genus JAICSD01. Next base: position 2,308,973 of record CAWIKL010000001.1, read on the forward strand.
GATCGCGGCCTCGAATGCAGCGAGCAGGTCATCCGCCGTCACCTCCGGATCGGGCTGCTCCTCCTGATGCAGCACGGCGAGCTGTGCCTCCGAGAGCATCGCGCCGCGCGCGTAGGTGAGCAGCCGGTCGAGGCTGCCGATAGCGTGCCGCACGTGATATCCGACCGTCGCGCCACCGTGTGGCGCATGCCAGAGGACAGCCGGACTCAGCACCGGAAGCAGCCGCTCGACCTCCTCACGGCTCTGCCGCAGACTGTGCGCCACCGGTTGCAGCAGCGTCGGCACGCCGTCGACGGACTCGCCGCGCAGCCAGACTTCGGTCATCGATCGAGTAGCGTATCGCGAAAGAATGTCATGCTGGTATCCGGATGCCCGAACTCCCCGAAGTCGAATCGGTGCGCCGCGATCTCGAACCGGCGATGGCGCGCCAGCGTTTCATCCGCGTAACCGTTCGCCGACCCGATCTGCGCACTCCGTTTCCGCCGCGCTTCGCCGCGCGCCTGACGGGAAAGACGGCGCTGGCGATCGAACGGCGCGCCAAGTACCTCGTCATCCCGCTCTCGTCTGGCGAAACGCTGCTGATGCACCTCGGCATGTCGGGCTGGTTCGAAGTCGACGTGACACGCGAGGATCCCGAGGACGCGCGCCACGATCACGTCGTCTTTCGCATGTCATCAGGGCACGTCGTCACGTTCAACGATCCACGGCGGTTCGGCTTCATGGACCTCGTCGAGCGCGGCGCGGCCCACCCGGTTCTGAGCACACTCGGACCCGAACCGCTGTCACCGGACTTCGACGCAGCCGCGCTGGCGCTCGCGCTGCGCGGCAAGAAGACGGCGCTGAAGGTCGCGCTGCTCGACCAGCGCGTGGTCGCTGGGTTGGGCAACATCTACGCGGCGGAAGCGCTGCACGTGGCGCGGCTGTCGCCGGAACGGCGCGCGGCGACGATCGCCACGCGCTCGGGCGCCCCCACGGATGCGACGCGACGACTGGTGCGGGCGATCAAGCAGGTGCTCCGCGAAGCGATCGACCGGCAAGGGCGCGCGACGTATCGAGCGGCGCGCTTTCGCGTCTACGGCCGCGAAGGGGAGCCGTGCCGTCGCGGCGGCTGCCGCGGCACGATCGTCCGGCGAACCCAGGCCGGACGATCGACGTTCTATTGTCCCGTCTGTCAGCGCTGAACTACCGAGCCGGCAGGGCAAACGCGAGTACTCCGCGCTGATAGACCTCGCGTACCTCCGAGAAGGGTTTGTTGTCCTTCGTGTAGAGGACGGCACGGTGCTCGAATAGTGCTGCCGGAATCTCGAGCATGCCCCCGGTCGCCGAGTCCGCGTTGCTGACGCGCTCCCAGGCGCGCGGCAGCGGCGCCCACAGCATCGTCACCGACCACGTGCGGCGATAGGGTTCCAGCGGCGCGACGACGCGGCCAAAGGGGGCGTCGGACGTCTCGAGCGCACGATTCATGTCAGGGGTGAGCCGCGTCGGCACATACCAGTTGTCCGCTTCCGACAACACGGCCGTGGCGCAGCGCAAGCGGACGTGACGGTATTTCACGTCCGACGCCTGCCCGACGTCGAGCCGCTGCAATTGGTCCGGCGTCGGTGCCTGCCCGCTTCGCTGGCGCGCGACGTCGGCGACGATCTGCGGATCGGCCGCCAAGTGGTGCTCGCGACACCACCCTTCCAGCGTCGCCGTCGAACTGCGGCTCGCGAGCAGGTCGGCGTTCAGCGTCTGCAGCAGCGCCAGCGCCTCTACGCGAGACGTAAACGTATCGGGCCACGCGGCGGGCGCCTGCGCGTGCGCGGCGGCCTGCGCGGCAACCGCCGTCGCGATCGCGGTCGCGCCGACGCACGTGAGGATCCCCCACGTCACGCCGGCGCGGAGACGAGCTGTGCATGGTGCGGTCAATCCGTTCCGAGCATACCCCTACTTACCCGTGGGCGCCTCGTGCAGGTGACCCGGCTTGAACAGATCCGCGAGGTCGGTCGCCATGGCGGCGTCGCCGAGCAGCGGCCCGACGCCGAAGATCTCCTGCATCGTGCGCAGGAACGACGAGTGCGAGACGAACACCGGGCTGCCGTAGGGGTACCACCGACGTTCTTGTGTGCATCCTTCGAGATGACGATGAATGGCAGCGTGTGGCTGAAGTCGTCCGCGTTGTCACCCGAAACACCGTCCTTCTCCGACTCGTCCCACCACAACACGATCAGCCCGTGGTTCTGGTAGGCCGCCGACGCCATGATCGAAGGGATGACCTGGCTGAGAAAATTGTCACCCTGGCGGATGCGAGCGGGATCGCCGGTCAGCCCCTGGAAGCCGGCGCTGAGCGTCGAGTGCATGTCATTGAACTGATTCGGCGTGATCCAGTTGTAGGAAGCGACGTCACTGTTGGCGAGATCGACGAACAGCTGCTGCAGTGGCGCGTAATGCGATGAGAGCGGGTTGCCCGGCGTCGCGTCGTTGCCGCCGTTGGCATCCGTGAAGAACACCATCGGATTGTGCTTGGCGGCGTAGTCGTACTGGTTCGAGAGATTGAACTCGTTGATGCCGCTCGAGAAGTTGCCGTGGAACGACGTCAGCGGCACCGTCCACAGCGACGAGGGCAACGGTGTGTTAGTCAGCTTGTTGCTACTGTCCATGGCGAGGTCGATGTCTTCCTGGTATGACTTCCAGCTGAAGCCCGCGCGCGTCAGCAGCGTGCTCAGATGCTGCGTCGTGTTCTGATTGGTCCCGGCCGGACCGTAGGGGTCGTTGTCATTGAGGACGCCGAAGTTGGTGCCCGCCTCCGCCCAGAGGTAATTCGGCTCGGACGGATGGATGTGATTGGAGCCGGCAGCGTTGGCGAGAACGTTGTGGTAGGCGGTCGCATAGGAGACTTGGTCGCTGATCAGCGAGCTGCCATCGACGAGGCTGTTGAGATACGGCGCGGCAGGATTCTGGTAGATCTGCTGGATGTTCCCGGTGAACTGGTTCGCCGGCTGCGTCCAGTTATGGTTTTCCATCGCGATCACGAATACCGCTCTGACATCGGTCGCCTTAGCCCCGACGCCCGTCAACACCAGCGCACCCGCCAGTACACCACCAGAGAGGACGAGACGAAATCTGCCATACGACATGAAACCTCCGATTCGGCGGCGACACACGTTACCGGCGCCGCCTTCAGGAATAGCAAGCCGCGTTGACGGTCAGGCGACGTTCGTGTAATGACGCGGTGACACGAGGTGACAGCCGCGTGTCATGCTGTAGGCAACATGACCGAACCGACAACGGTCGAGGTACGGATTCGTGAGGCGCGGCTGCTGCTCGGCCTCGCCATTGCAGCGATGGCGATCGCCGCGCTCTACGTGGCGAAGGAAGTCTTCATCCCGATCACGCTCGCGGTGATCCTTTCGTTCATCCTGTCGCCGCTCGTCGACGCGCTCGGCCGGCTCGGGCTCTGGCGGGCGGCGGCGGTGGTCGCAAGCGTCTTGGTCGCGCTCGGCGCCATCGGCCTCGTCGCGGTCCTGCTTGGCAGCCAGGCGTCGACGCTCGCCGACAACGCGCCGCAATACGCCGAGACGATCGGGCACAAGATCGAAGGAACGCAGGAGTTCGCGACATCGCATCTCGCGGCGCTCACGAACTTGATCCCGGGCTTGAATCGACCGCCGGCGGTGACCCCGCCAGCCCGGCCGGCGGGACGGCGCGCCGTGAACCCGCCGCCGCCGACCGTCCTGGAAGTCGCCAAGCCAGAAACCTCGCCGTTCGCGATCGCCAGCGCCATTCTCAAACCTGTTCTCGGCCCGCTCGAAACGACGATCATCGTCATCGTCGTGGCGATCTTCGTCCTCATCCAGAAGGAGGACCTGCGCGATCGCTTCATCCGTCTCGTTGGCGCTTCGGACCTGAACCGCACGACGCTGGCAATCGACGACGCGGCGCAACGGTTGAGCCGGTACTTCGTGTCGCAACTCGCCGTGAACACGACGTTCGGTATCGTGATCGGCGTCGGGCTGTGGGCGATCGGTATTCCCTCGCCCGCCGTGTGGGGCGTGCTCGCGGGAATGCTGAGATTCGTCCCCTACCTCGGGCCGATCCTCGCGGCGCTGGCGCCGCTCGGGCTGGCGGCGGCCGTCGACCCGGGATGGTCGAGGGCCGCCTACGTGGCGCTGCTGTTCGTCGTCGTCGAACCGATCACCGGCTATGCCGTCGAGCCGCTCCTCTACGGACATTCAACCGGGCTGGCGCCGATCTCCGTCGTCGTAGCGGCGCTCTTCTGGACGTGGCTGTGGGGACCGATCGGCCTGATTCTCTCGACGCCACTGACGCTGTGCCTGGTCGTGGTCGGGCGGCACTCCAAGGCGCTCGAATTCTTCGACGTGCTGCTCGGGGATCGGCCAGCGCTGCCGGCGGTCGACCGCTTCTACCAGCGCATCCTCGCCAACGATCCCGACGAGATACTCGCGCAGGCAGAGTCCTACGTCGCCGGACACTCGCTGCTCGAGTACTACGACTGCGTCGTGCTGCCGGGACTGACGCTGGCGGCGCAGGACGAGGCGCGCGGCGCGCTCGATGCGCAGCGCGCCGCCGGCATCGGGCGATCAATGATGACGGTCGTCGGCGAGCTGGGACGGATTAGGGCCGCTCAGCCGGAGGGGCGACGCGAACCCTCGCCGCCGCGCAACGGCGCGATCGTCTGCGTACCAGGCCGCCGCTGCCTCGACGAGGTCGCATCCGCCATGCTGCAGCAGGTCCTGCAGGACAGCGGGTATGCGACGCGAGCCATCCCTCATCACGCCGTCTCTCGCGAGGAAATCGATCGCCTGGATTTGGCGGGCGTGCCGGCGATCGCGATCATGTCCTTCGGGCTGGCCGGAGCGCCGCCACACCTGCGCTACCTGGTCGCGCGGATGCGCCAGCACGCGCCGGACGCGATGCTCGTCGTCGGCCTGTGGCCCGCTGGAGACGCGGCATCGACCGACGCGGACACGCAACGGGCGATCGGCGCGGATCGCTACGCCAGGTCACTCGGCGAGGCGGTCGACGCCATCGGCTCGAAGAATGACTCGAGGCGATCATCGGGATAGTCGGCTGCTGAGACAGCGCGTGAGTGCCGGCGCCAGGTTTCCCTTGCGCGCGACGGCGAAGGCGCCGAGCGACAGCCAAGCCGCGAGGGCGCGCAGTTCGTCCGCCAGCGCCGCCGCTGCGTGGCCGGCGTCGGCGCCGGGTTCCACGTAGGCCGCGTGCACGATCAGCGTCGAGGCCTTGCGATCCGCCTTCAAATCAACGCGCGCCGCGAAACGATCGCCGAGCAGGAACGGCAGCACGTAGTAACCGTGAATCCGCTTCGCTCCTGGCACGTAGATCTCGATCTGATAGTCGAAACCAAAGACGGCCTTCGTCCATTTCCGTTCCCACAGCACCGGATCGAACGGCGAGACGATGGCGCGTGCCTCGATCGAACGCGGGACGCGGGCGCCGCTCGCCACATAAGCCGGCGCCTTCCAGCCTTCGACAACGACGCGCTCGAGGGCTCCGTCCTCGACGAGCTCGTCGAAAAGCCGCTGCAGACTTCCGGGCGGCCGCCGGCCGCCGGGCGAGATCCGGTCCCACCACGCCTCGACGTGAAAATACTGGGCGATGTCTTTCGCGGTGCCGACGCCCATGGCGCGCGCCGCGCGAAGGAGCAGCGCCTTCTTCGCGGCGTCTGGCGCGGGCGGTGGCTTGCGCCGCACCGCGTCGGGAATCACGCGCTCGGCGACGTCGTACAACCGTTCGAAATTGCGGCGGCCGGCGATCGCCAGGCGCCCCTGGCGATACAGCACCTCGAGCGCCTCTTTCCCTGCCGACCAACCCCACCAGGGCCCGGTGCTCTTACCGGCATTCGACAGTTCGCCAGCCGCGAGCGGACCGCGCGCGGCGACCTCCTGATGGACGCGCTCGACGAACACCCGCTCCTTCGCCGGCAGCGCCGACCAGGACGCCCGCTGGTTGTCCATCCGCCAGCGCATGAGCGGATAGAGATCCATCGGCAGGAAACACGCCGCGTGGCCCCAGGTACTCGAACAGCTCACGCCGGCCGTGCGCCATGTCGTCGAGCGCCGTCGCCGGATACGCCCCGTAGCGCGAAAACGTCGGCAAATAGTGGGCGCGGGCAAGGACGTTGACCGAGTCGATTTGAATCGCGCCCAGCCGTTTGGCGGTGGCGCGCACGTGCGGCACGCCGGCGCGCGCGGGCCTCGCGACGCCGAATCCCAGCGACGTCAGCGCGAGCCGTCGCGCCTCAGCAAGCGAGAGGTCGGTGACAGGTGGCACGACTTTGCTGCTGCGAATTGTACCCAGAACGTCCGGTTCTGATGGCGGGTGCCAGCCGCGTCGCCCGCGCGCGCGTCGAAGGCGCTAGGATCCTGCCGTCTTGTTCACCGCTGTGATCCGCGCGTGCTCGATGATGACCGGGTACGAGTAGCCGCTGCCGATGTTCCTGTCGATCGCGGCCGCCCCAGTCGCAACGACGGTGTCGCCCGGCTTGGCCGAGACATCTTCACTCGACGTGACGGTGATGTCGTTGCTCCCGTCGGCGGCAGTGCCGGTCCCATCCTGCAGGTGGATCCACGTCTGCCCGAGAATGCCCGCGTTGTACTTGACGACCACGCCATGAACGGTCACCGTCTTGCCAGCGAGCACCTTGCGGTGCGTCCACAGGTTCGCGATCGTCATGCCTCCGGCCGGCGGCGCCATCGGCGTCGTCACCGACGGTAGCGGCGCGCGGAGCGACCCGTGCGGATCGACACCGCCTGGCGGAGGTGCCGCTGCTGCCATGTCATTGGCTACAGGCGCGTCGGCCGGCGTGATCTGTGTGACGAAATAGAGCACGGGGAAATCGCGGTTCAGGCTGGTGCTGTGGAAGTTGACCATCGGCATTTCCAGCGCGACGCGGACCTGTTCGCCGATCTTCGCTCGAAACTCCGGCGCCGCGGCCCAGATGTCGCCGCTCTCGCCGTGCACCCGCACGTAAGTGTACGAGGCTGCGTTCATCGTCTCGAGCACGGGACCGGTGATTACGCCGGAGGCCGCAGGCGCGGCAGCGGTGGCGTGGGCTGGCGCGGGTGTGATCGGCGTCGCGGCTGGCGCGGGTGTGATCGGCGTCGCGGCCGGCGCCGGCTCCGGCGCCTTCGAGCACGCAGTGACAAGGGCAAGAAGGAACAGGACGCGAGGGACGCTGGCGTTCATGCGTCCATCTTGGCACTACCGGGCGGTTAGCCCAAACCTCCGGCGCGACGGGCCCGTCTAATATCGGGATATCGGAATATCGGCCGGTCCTTCAAGGAGAAACCACGTGGACACGTTGCTCCAGGATCTGCGTTTCGCGGCCCGAGGCTACCTGCGAGCTCCCGCCTTTCCGTTGGCCGCCATCGTGACGCTGGCGCTCGGCATCGGCGCGACCACGGCGATCTTCAGCACGCTGAACGCCGTGCTACTCAAGCCGCTGCCCTATCCTCAATCCGAGAGTCTCTACAGCATCCGCACGACGTTGACCGACGGGCGCGTCACCACCGGCATGCTGTCGAATGGCGAGATTTCCCGCCTCAACGGCACCACTTCGTCGATCGTCCGCGCCGCCGGCATGCAGTCGAACGACCTCACCCTGCTGCACGAAGACGGCACGCCGGAGCACGTCAAGATCTACGGTGTGACGGAAGGATTCTTCGACGTGTTCGGCCTGCCGATGACGCTCGGCGGCTTCACGCACCAGAATTTCGTCCGGCCCGCGCCGCCGGCGCCGCCTCCGCCTGGCGCGCCGCCGGGGCCGGCACCCGCCGGTCCCCCGCCGGCCCCGCCGGTCGTCGTCATCTCCTCTCGCGTCTGGCAGGAGCTGTTCAACGCCGACGCGAATATCGTCGGCAAGCCGATTCACTTCGCGGAGATCAACACGACGATTGCCGGTGTGGCAGCGCGGGATTTCGACACACCGCACGGCGGCGACTTCTGGTTCAGCCAGCAGCTCGACAAGGACGACATCAACCACTTCTTCGAGGGATACATGCGCCTACGTCCCGGGACGACGCTGGGCCAGGCCACAGCGGAGATGTCGCCGATCATCGCCCGGCTCGCGCACGACTTCCCTGCCGCCGACATGAACCGCGCTTACATCACGCGGCCGCTGGTGGCGCAGGTGGTCGGCGATCTCGGGCCGATCCTCGTCATCGTCATGTCTGCGACCGGACTCCTCCTGCTGCTCGGCTGTGTCAACGTCGCCAACCTGCTGCTGGCGCGCGGCGCGGCGCGGGCGCGCGAAATCGCCGTCCGCGTTGCCATCGGTGCACCGCGATCGCGCATCATCCGTCAGCTGCTCACCGAATCGGCGCTGCTCGCGACGTGCGGCGCGGCGCTCGGCCTCGCGCTCGCCTGGCTCGGCGTGCGCGCGCTGCTCACGCTCGGTGCGGCGAAGTTACCGCGGCTCGATGTCGTGACATTCGACGGACGCGTGCTGCTGTTCTCGCTGATCGCGCTCCTGGTCAGCGGCGTGCTCGTCGGCTTCGCGCCGGCGGTGCGCCTGGCCGGGACCGACGTCCGGACGCTGATGAACGAGAGCACGCGCTCGGCCACCGGCGGGCGTGGCACGGCGCGCTGGCTGAGCACGATGACGATTGTCGAGATCGCGCTCGCGATCGTTCTCGTGGCCGGCGCTGGCTGGCTGGTGCGCAGCTTCGCCAGCCTGCGCACTGCCGATCTCGGTTTCGCCGCCGACCAGCGGCTCATCTTCGACGTCTCGTTTCTCGGCCCGAAGTATCCCAACCCCGCCGCTGTCGATACCTCATCGCGCACGCTGATGGAGCGCCTGGCCGCGCTACCGGGCGTGAGCGGGGTCGGCTCGACGTCGAACTTCCCCCTCAGAAACACGCTCGAGGGTTCACTGATCGCGCGCATCCACGGCGAGGACCTCGACGCTGCGCACCCGATGGGGACGCGCCAGCGTATCGTCAGCGCCGGCTACTTCCAGGCGACCGGCACGCGACTGCTGCAGGGGCGAGACTTCGGGCCCGACGATCGAGCGACCACGCGTCCGGTCGCGATCATCAACCGGACGTTCGTGAAGCGATATCTCCACGGACGCGATCCCATCGGCCTGCAATTCTCGGCCGGTTATCCCCAGCCGGATCCGCGCAACGAGGTGACCGTCATCGGCGTCGTCGACGACGTGCGGCAAAAGACCGTCGCGGACGAGGCCGAGCCGGCGTTCTACCAGGCGATGTCGCAGAATCCACTGCGCCGCCAGACGATAGTGGTGGCGATGTCGGCGGCCGAGGTCGGCTCGCTGCAGTCGGCCATCCGCGGGCAGATGCGGCAGTTCGATCCGCGGATCGCGGTCGACTTCGAGCGCGTGCGCGACCTGGTCGACGGCACGCTGCGCCGGCAGCAGCTGGGCATGACGCTGATGCTGATCTTCGGCGGCGTGGCGATCCTGCTCGCCGCCGTCGGAATCTACGGCGTCGTCGCCTACGCGGTCTCTCAGCGGCGCGGCGAGATGGCGACGCGGCTGGCACTCGGTGCCACGCCGGGCAGCGTCTTCATGCTGGTGATGCGCCACGGCGCAGTGCTGGCGCTCGCCGGGACGGGAATCGGGCTGCTCGTCGCCTACCTCTCCGGCCGGATCGTGGCCAGCCAGATTTACGCGATCCGCGCCTCGGATCCGCTGATGCTCGGCGCGGCGATCGTGCTCGTGGCGGCGATCGCGGCGCTGGCGACGATGATTCCGGCGTGGCGCGCGTCGCAACTGGCGCCATCAGGGGTGCTCCATACCGACTGACGTCAATATTCCCGCCTGCGCCCTGACGCGAGCCTAGTGGTGCTTGAAATACTGAACGGCGCGCTCGTGCTTTTCCGCAGCGGCGCGTGACGAGAACGTACCAAGGTTGCGCCGACGGCCTGACTTCGGGTCCTTCTTGCGCGAGTAGAGTCGGTAGTGACCGGATGCGAGCTTGCGAATCATGGAACGACCCTCCGCTCCTCATATGCGAGAAGCGGACCAGGAGCTTCGGCAAAATGGTCGAGGCCCTGGCGCAGTCGAGCTTCAAACCGACATCGTTGTCCGTCACACGCCGTGCACGAACATAAGTGTCCGTTCACTCCACTCCGCCCCGGTTGGCGAAGATGGGGTTCCTGATCACGGCACTGGCGGCGTACGTCGAGCGCGGCGGCGCCAGTGCTCCGTAAGCCTGCCCTGGCGGCTACTGCCCGCGCCGGAGCGCCCGACCCGCGTGGACGCCGGTTGTGCTGCCGTCATGAAATACAATCTGGCCATTCACCCACACTGTGCTGACGCCGGCGGCCTGCGCCTGGGCGTGGCCGAAGTCGGCGCGATCCGTCACGGTCGCAGCGTCGAAGAGGACGAGGTCCGCGGCGTATCCGGGCGCCACCAGGCCGCGGCGCGACAGGCCGACGTTGGCCGCAGCGAGACCGGTCATCTTGCGAACTGCCTCCTCGAGCGAGAAGAGTTTCTTCTCTCGTACGTACGGGCCGAGCACTCTGGCAAACGACCCGAAGCCGCGCGGATGAAGGCCGCGCGACATGCCGTCGCTGCAGATGTTGGCGAACGGCCACTGCGTGAGCCGCTCGACGTCGGCGTCCGACATTCCCTTGGCGACGATCCCGGCATCTCCCCCATCGGGCTCGGCCAGGAGATCGATCAACGCCTGCGCCGATGAAGCCTGGCGGATGGCGGCGACCTGTGCCAGTGTCTTCCCGGCGTAGTCAGGGTGTGACGCAAACGAGTTGAAGATGATGTCCCCGGGGAGCGCGACGTGCTCGAGCACGAAATCGGTTTCGCGGCGATCGCTGAAATTGCGCTTCGGATACAAGACACCCAGGTTCGACTGCCAATAGGTGTACGGATAGACATCCGCCGTGACCGGAACGCCGGACGCCCGCGCTCTGTCGAGCACGGCGATCAGCTTGTCGGCCTGACCCCACAAGTCGTGCATGCCGAGCTTGATGTGTGACACCTGTACCGGCATCTTCATCACACGTCCGATCGTGACGAGCTCGTCGAGTGCGTCCCAGAAGTCCCGGTCCTCGCTGCGCAGGTGGCTGACGTAGCGGCCGCCGGAGGCGGCGGCGACCTGCGCGAGCGTCATCACCTCCTCGCGCGACGAGTAGATGCCGGGGTCATATTCGAGGCCAGTCGACAGGCCAAGCGCGCCGGCGTCCATCTCGGCCTTGACCAGTACCTTCATGCGATCGATTTCCACGGCCGTCGCGCGCCGCCTGAAATCCTCGCCCATCACGCGGCCGCGGATGGAACCATGGCCGGCAAAGGACGCGACATTCACCGACGCCGGCAGCGCCTCGAGGGCGGCGAACCGCTTGGCGAGATCGACGCCGCCTCCGTCCTGGCCAACGACAATCGTCGTGACGCCCTGGCTGACCATGGCGAGCGCGTCGCGCGCGGTGTCGAGCCCGCGATCGTGGTGGCTGTGCGTGTCGATGAACCCCGGCGCCAGTGCGAGTCCGGCCGCCTCGACGATCCGTTCCCCGTCGCGCGCCTGTAGCGCGCCAACCGCGACGATGCGGTCGCCAGCGAGCCGCACGTCCGCCGGCCGCGACGGTCCGCCGCTGCCATCGATGAGCCGGGCGTGACGGATGAGGGTCGCCGACGGCGGCGCCTGCGCGGCCCCGGGCAGCGCCGCGATGAGCACGGCGGCCGCAAGCCGAAGCAAATTCCCGTAGTGGCCCTCGATCCCGTTCATCGAAGCAGGGGTGGTCGAACCATTACTGCCCGCCGCGCCTGCCGCCCGCCGGTGTCTGCGCCGGCGTCACGTCAATATTGACCGGCCGGCCGTCGACAAACACGCGCCTGATACGGGGCTGGTCGGCGAACAGATCGCCTTCGACGAGGATGACGTTGGCCATCTTCCCCTTGGCCAGCGTGCCGACGCGCGCGTCGGCGCCGGCGATCTTCGCCGCGTTGACGGTCAGGGCGCGCAGCGCCTGGTCTGGCGTAAGGCCACCGTCCTTGACCGCGTGCGCGACGCCGCGCAGGAAGTCGGCCGGTGCCTGTACGCCTTCCGACGCGAAGGCGTAGGGAATCCCCGCCTTCTCGAGGGCGGCCGGCACTTTCGCGGCGTTCTGCTGCATGCGCGTCACACGGATCGGCGTGTCGCCGCCGCGTCCGCCGCCGCGGCCGCCCGGCGCGGGAGAGCCGGACGCGACCGTGAGGATCACCTTGGCATTCGCCGCCTTGAGATCGGCGACCGCTTGATCGGCCTCGACGCCGCCGGTCACGATCGGATCGAGGCTGAACTCCTTGGCCATCGCCAGCGCGCGTAAGATCTCGCGGAGCTCGCCGGCCTCGAAGGAGACCGGCATCTTGCGATCGAGCGCCGGTGCCAGGGCGTCGAGTGCCGGCTCGAACTCGGGCCGCGGCTGGTCCTTGTGCTTCTCGGCCCAGGCGCGCGCGTCCTTCTGCCACTTCGCGTCGTAGAACGCCTGGCGCACGAATGCGATGTCGCCGAGCAGCGCGGCTGGATATCCCGGACCGCCGCCGCGCGCGACGGCGAAGGTGACGTGCTGCGCGACTGGCGACGCAATGACGACACGGCCGCGGCGGTATCCTGCCACGCGGCTGACGTCCTCGTCGTCGGGAGGCGCGGCGACGCTGACGAGCGCGCTCTCGCCGCGGACCAGTCCCATTGGCGGTACCGCCAGCACCGTGGTGATCCCCGCGGCGGCAAGCCGCTGCATCTCGATCCCCTCATAACGGACGTGCGCAGCCGCCTCGAAATCAGGAGCGAGGAGAGCGTCGCGCCGGGTGCGATCCGCCTCGGCCCAGGTCGCAGGCGCTGGGCTGGCGCCGCGCCCGCGGCCACTCCCCTGCCCATCCGGCGCCGCGTCCGCCGCAGCCGCGACGGCAGCGGTGTTGGTCATGTCGATCAATCCCGGGTAGACCGTCATGTTCGTGCCGTCGACGATCACCGCATCGGCTGGAATCGGCGCCGACGCGCCGACCTCTTCGATGAGACCGTTGCGCATGACGAGATTCCCCTTGTCGATGGTCTTCCCGGCGCTGACGATCTTTGCCGCCTGGATCGCATAGACCGGGGCCGCCGGCATCTGGTGTGCTTCGAGTGGCAGGTGCACAACCGTCGCCGCAAGTGCGACCACAGCCGCCACCAACAACGGCCATCGGCCGTCGGCCATCGGATATCGGTTATCGAGTGCCATCGCCGCTACTCCCTTGCCATGAAACGCTTGTAGAGTTCCGTGTGCTTGCTCTCGAGCGGCAGGTCATGGCCGGCAATGACCACGTGCTGGATCTGCGAACGGATTTCGAGCGCGTCCCCTCTGATTACGACGAGGTTGGCCAGCTTGCCCGGCTCGATGCTGCCGATCTGACTGTCGACGCCAAGGATGCGGGCGGCGTCGAGCGTCAGCGCGCGGATCGCCGTGTCATGGTCGAGCCCCCACGCGACCGAGCGCCCCGCCTGGAACGGCACGTTGCGCGAGAACTGGTAGCCGCCGCTGGAGAACGCGAAGCGGACGCCCGCCTTCGCCAGCACGCCCGCCGTTTGGTACGGATAGGCGTGGAACTCGTCCTCGCGCGGTGGCAGCGTCAGCACGCTCGTCAGGATCACCGGCACGTCGTGGTCCTTGAGGAAAGCGGCGACGCGCTGCACGTCGGCGCCGCCGCGGATGACGATGCGCACGTGCTGCTTGTCGGCCCAGACCACGGCGTCGCGAATCGCCTGCTCCGTGCCGGCGTTGACGATGAACGCCTGCGAGCGGTCGAGGATCGGCACGAACGGGTCGAGCGACAGATCGATCGCGTGGCCGGCCGGCGCCTTGGCATATGAGGCGGCCCGCTCGAGGAGCGCGTTCAGCCGAGAGATCTGTTCGGCCGGCGTCGGGCCGTTGGCGGGCGCGGCGCCGCGTCCGCCGCCACCGCCGCCACGTCCGCCCCCGCCACCGGGATAGGTCATGACGAGACCGGCGCTCGGCCGCAGCGTACCCTCTTCCCAGGTCCAGCCGTCGAGATCCATCACCGGCATCGACCCGCTAATGACGCCGCCGCCGGGGACGAGGCCGATGGTGGTGATGCCCTCGACGCGCGCGACCGGCACGGCGTCGCTGTCGATCTGGAATGCGCGCTGGGTCCGCAGCGCCTGGTTCCAGTCGCCGATCTCGCTCACGTCGTCGTAGTTGCGCGGGCCCGGCTCGTTGAGGCCGACGTCGGTCGCAGCGTCGACGAAGCCCGGATACACATTGGCGCCGGCGGCGTCGACGACCTTCGTCCCTGGCGGGAGTGTGACGTTCTCGCCAACCGCATCGATGCGGTTTCCCCTGATGACGATGGTGCCGCGCGGGATGACCGACCCTGACACCGGGACGATGCGAGCATTGGTGATCGCCCAGGCTGGACCGTTGGTGTTATGGCGAGGATTCAGTTGTTCGGCGGCGGATGCAGCCTGCGCCGGCGCGGGCGCCGAGTCACCGGTCGTGCCGGCGGTCACCGTTCGCGTCGCTCCCTTTTCCTTCTCAATCGCGGCGACGCGATCCAGATCCTTGGCCCGGTCGTAATACACGACGCCGTCGATGTAGGCGCGGTCGACGATCGCTGCGGTGCTCAGCGGATGGTGATTCCAGACGACAACGTCGGCGTCCTTGCCGACCTCGAGCGAGCCGACGCGATTGTCGATGCGCAGTTGCTTCGCCGGGTTGATCGTGACGGTCGCGAGCGCCTCGTCGTCGCTCAGCCCGCCGTAGCGGACCGTCTTGGCCGCCTCGTTGTTGAGCCTTCTCGCCTGCTCGGCGTCGTCGGAGTTGATCGAGACGAGAACGCCCTTCCGCGTCATGATCGCGGCGTTGTAAGGAATGGCATCCTCGGCCTCGATCTTGTAGCCCCACCAGTCCGAGAAGGTCGACGCGCCGGCGCCGTGGGCGGCGATTTCCTTCGCCACCTTATAGCCCTCGAGCACGTGCTGGAAGGTGGCGACCTTGAAGCCCATCTCGTCGGCGACGCGAATCATCATCAGGATCTCGTCGGCGCGATAAGAGTGGCAGTGCACGAGGCGCTTGCCTTCGAGGACCTCGACGAGCGGATCGAGCTGCAGATCTTTTTTGGGCGGCAGCGGATCCTGGCCCTTCGCTTTGGCGGCGTTGTAGTCGTCCCACGCCGTCTTGTAGGCTTTGGCGCGGGTGAAGGCGTCGCGCATCACGTAATCGACGCCCTGGCGCGTCGTTGGAAAGCGCTCCGGCGGCGTCGGCGGCTGGCCGCGCTTGCGCGTGACGTTCTCGCCGAGGGCGAACTTGATACCGGGCAGCGCGCCCTCGAAGACGATGTCCTCCGGCCGCTTCTTGCCATAGCGCAGCTTGATGACGAGCGTCTTGCCGCCGATCGCATTGGCGCTGCCGTGCAGGATATTGGCCGTCGTGGTCCCGCCGGCGAGGTCGCGGTAGATGTCGATGTCGTTGGGATCGAGCACGTCGCTCATGCCGACCATCGAGCTGACCGAAGTGCCTCCCTCGTTGATGTCGTCGTTGGCGATGTGCGAGTGCGCGTCGATGAGGCCGGGCGAGACGAACGTGCCGGTGCCGTCAACGACCTCGGCATTGGCCGGGACAGCGAGGTTCGCTCCGATCGCGGCGATCTTGCCGTTCTGCAGGACGATGGTGCCGGCGTTGATGGTGCCGCGCGTCACGGTCAGCAGCGTGGCGTTCCTGATGGCGACGACGCCGGGCTGCGCCTGGCCGCGGAGACGCGCCGCGGAACCGGGATGTGTCAAAACGGTGGCGAGCGCCAGAACGGCCACGCCAGGACGCACGAGTCGGTACTTCACAAGAACCTCCAGCGACGCGGGAACTTTACCGTACCGAGGGGGACTCCGGCCACCGCCTCCTGTCCGCATTCCTGTATGATCGGGACAGTTCGCGCTGACGGTTCACACATGTCAAAAGTTA
Source organism: uncultured Acidobacteriota bacterium (assembly GCA_963836665.1). Classification (GTDB taxonomy): domain Bacteria; phylum Acidobacteriota; class Vicinamibacteria; order Vicinamibacterales; family 2-12-FULL-66-21; genus JAICSD01. The sequence continues at coordinate 2,324,906 of CAWIKL010000001.1, forward strand.
TCGTGCTCGCCGCAGTTGTGCTCGCGGCGTGCGTGAACTCCGCGAACGCACAATCTATCGACGTCGGCGACGTGTGGCGGATGGTGCGCCACGAACCACCCGCCGACGACCAGAATGATCGCCCGTCGTCGCGGGCAATCCTGCCGACGATCAATTCGAGCCCGACGATCGGCGTGGCCTTCGGCGTCGGCGCCAGCCTGACCCGTTTCTTCGGCCCGCCGGAGACGACGCACATCTCGTCGATGCTGGCGTCCGGCACGTTCTCGACCAAGGGCCAGACGTCGATCACCGCCAAATTCGAGGCGTTCGGCGACGGCAACTCCGTGCACGTATCTGGCGACAACCGCTTCCAATGGACGTCACAGGACACTTACGGCCTCGGCACATCGACTGTGCCAGAGGCCGCGATCGGCGCGCGCTACACGCGCATTCGCGTGTTCGAAACGGCGCTGTTCAAAGTGCACGACAACCTCTCCGCCGGCGGGGGCATGGCGTTCTCCAGTCATTCAAGCGTCGAACCGCGCGATGTGAATAGCGCATGGGACAGCGCGCCGCCGACCATCTACGCGGAAGCGCACGGCTTCGATCCGACGTCGCAGACGGCAGCCGGCGGGAGCGCTGCGGTCGAGTGGAACACGCGCGACAATTCGATCAACGCGTCGCGCGGCTGGCTCGCCGCCGCGACGTATCGCGCCTTCTTCAAGGGACTGTTGGGAGGCGATTCGACGTGGCAGGAACTGGTCGTGGACGTCCGTCATTTCGTGCCGCTCGGCGCCGGACACCATCGCACGCTTGCCTTCTGGTTCTACAGCGACGACGTCGTCAATGGCGTGGCGCCGTATTTCGACCTGCCGGCGATCGGCACCGACACTTACAGCCGCAGCGGGCGCGGCTACGCGCAGGGACGATTTCGCGGGAACGCGATGGTTTACGGCGAAACCGAATTCCGTCAGCCGCTGCTGCGCGACAATCTGCTCGGTCTGGTGCTCTTTGCCAACACGTCGACGTTCAGCGACCATGATTCAGGTGAGCGGCTGGGAGAATCGTTCGCACCGGCGGCGGGGGCAGGGCTACGTGTGTTGTTCAGCAAGCGGTCCGGTACGAATCTCTGCGTCGACTATGGTGTCGGGCGCGAATCGCACGGCTTCTATCTCGCGTTGCAGGAAGCGTTCTGAGCGATTACGAGCGCTGGTGCGGCTACGACTCTCTATAGTGGGAGGCGCTCCGAGCAGCGCGCATGACCAATCGACGCCTTTTCTACACAACCTGTTACTACGGCGCACTCGCCCTGCTGCTCACCGCGGCGGGCGCACAGACGGTCCGGGCCCAAACGCCGGAGATGCTGGACGTCGGCGATCTGTTACGGCTCATCCGGCACAAGCCGCCGCCCGATCCGGCGACCGCGGCCGACTATCGCCGGCCGGCGCGGGCGATCGTCCCGACGATCAGCTCGAAGCCGTCGTCGGGGCTCTCACTCGGCGTCGGCGCGAGCGTCGCACGCTTCCTCGGACCTCCGGACACCACGGCGATCTCGTCGCTGCTGGCGTCAGCGTCGTTCTCGACGAAGGGACAGACGTCGGTAACCGCCAAGTTCGACGCGTTCAGCGACGGTAATCGCCTGCACTTGCAGGGGGACAACCGCTTTCAATGGACGTCGCAGGACACCTACGGTCTCGGCACGTCGGCGCCGCCCGAGGCGGCGATCGGCGCCCACTTCACGCACGTACGGGTCTACGAAACGGCGCTCTTCTCGGTCGGCCACGCGGTCGCCGCCGGCGGCGGCGTGAATTTCTCCAGCCATACGAACATCCGGCCGGGCGACCCGAACAGCCCGTGGGACGCGTCGCCGCCCAGTACCTACGCGCAGACCCACGGCTTCGATCCCGCGTCGCAGACGTCCGGCGGCGCGAGCGGGGCCATCGAATGGAACACGCGCGACAATCCGATCAACGCGTCGCGGGGGTGGCTCGTCGCCGCCACCTATCGCGGCTTCATCAATGGCCTCTTCGGCGGTGACTCGACGTGGCAGGAGCTGGTGGTCGACGCCCGCCATTTCGTGGCGCTCGGCAGCGAGCGACGCCGCACACTTGCGTTCTGGGTCTACAGCGACAGCGTCGTCAACGGCGTCGCGCCGTATTTCGACCTGCCGGCAATCGGCATGGACACCTACGGCCGTTCGGGGCGCGGTTACGCCGAAGGACGATTCCGCGGCGAACGAATGCTCTATGGCGAGGTCGAGTACCGCCAGGCGCTGCGACGCGATCAACTGCTCGGGATGGTCGCATTCGCCAACACGTCCACGTTCAGCAACCGCGATGAGGGCGAGCGACTCTTCGACGCCTTCGCGCCGGCGGCCGGGGCGGGACTGCGGGTGCTCTTCAGCAAGCGCTCACGCGCCAATCTCTGCGTCGACTACGGCATCGGACGGCACTCGCACGGCTTATACCTGGCGCTGCAGGAAGCATTTTAGTTTCATCCGAACTCGCCTTCACGGTCACTCGCCCGCTTGCCGCTCGCACGGCGGCGGGATCACGTCGAACTCTCGATAGAGTTGCTAGCGCGCCACGAGGCGCATGCGGATACCGTCGCGGGCCCGCACGGTCACGAGCTGCATCGGCCGAACATCCTGACCGGGCTCGAGGGTGAAGCGCCAGCGTTGCGCCAGCGTCGCCAGGATCAGGCGAGCTTCCATCAGCGCAAAGCTGTTGCCGATGCACACGCGCGGACCGGCGCCGAACGGCAGGTAGGCATAGCGGGAGATACGCTGCTCCCAGCCCGGTGCGAAGCGCTCAGGATCGAAGCGCTCGGGCTCGGGAAAGAACCGCGCGTCGCGCTGCATAGCGAACGCGTTGACGCTGATCAGGCTGCCCTTGGGCACGGCGTAGCCGCCGATGCTGACGTCCTCGATCGGTTCGCGCGCGACCCCGGGCGCCGGCGGATACAGGCGCAGCGCCTCGCGCACGATCATTTCGGTCTGTGGCAGCGCCGGCAGGTCAGCGATCGCCGGCGGCCGTCCATGCAGCACGCGATCGAGCTGCTCGAAGAGCGCCGCTTCGGCCTGGGGATGCCGCGACAGCAGAAACCATGTCCAGGTCACCAAGTTCGCCGTCGTCTCATGGCCGGCCAGGAACAGCGTCATCATCTCGTCGCGCAACTGCTCATTCGACATGCGCGCGCCGGTCTCCTGATCGACCGCGCTCAGCAGCATCGACAGCAGGTCGTGCCGGCCGTCGAGCGCAGCGCGCCGCGCTGCAATCAGCTCGTGGAGGATCTGGTCGAGGCGCCGCAGGGCACGCCGTTCGCGCAGGTGCCGCGGCGTCGGCACCCAGGACGGGAGGCGCAGCGCCGAATTCAGCCGGTGGTTCGACGCATCGAGCACCGCCACCATTAACCGGCTCACTTCGTTCGCGTACTGCGTCACGTCGCCGCCGAACAGGCATTCGACGACGATCGGCAGGGTCAGCGCCGACATCTCCGCCTGCAGCTCGATCGTCTGCCCCGCCGTGAAGCCGTCCGCCGTGCGCGAGGCGTGCCGCACCATGACGGCCGCGTAGCTGGCCAGCGCCCCATGATGGAAGGCCGGCTGCATCAACTTGCGCTGCTGCTTCCACAACGCGCCGTCGCTCGTCAGCAGCCCTTCGCCGGCAAACGGCCTGAAGGCGTTCTTGATTAGCCGTGGTTTGTGGAACTTCTCGGGCTCCTCGACGAGCACCTGCCGGGCGAAGTCGGGATGGCTTACCTGGTAGACGCGCAGCGGGCCGACCTTGTAGTAGACGATGTCGCCGAAGGTGCGGGCGTTATCGAGCCCGAACGCCAGCGGATCGAACGGGAAGAGGTGCGGCAGCATCTGCCCGATCACGGCCAAGACGATGTTGATGCGTGGCCCTGGCGGCGCCTTTGTCATGCCGTCACGCGGCCCGTGAGCCCACGAGCACTGGCATCCTGCTTGCACGACGGACCACGGAGAGTCGCGCCATGAAAATTCTGGGCATCGTGTTAATCGTCCTCGGCGTATTCGGTCTCGCGTACGGCGGATTCAGCTACACCAAGGAAAAGAAGGTCGTCGATCTGGGCCCGCTGCAGGCGTCGACGCGGACGCACGAAACCGTCCCAGTCCCGCCTCTTCTCTCGGGTATCGCCATCGCCGGCGGCATTGCCCTCTTGGTGGTGTCAGGACGAAAGGTGTAGCGGATCAGCCAGCGCGTCGCGTTTTCGCGAAAAGCCACCACGCCCATCCGCTCAACGCCGCGGCTACGAGCGTCAGTACCCAGAACCACGGCTCGCCGGCCATCGCCGGCTCCGCGTGGATCCGCATCAGATGCGCGATGACGATCGCGCCGAACACTGTACCCACCGTCCCAAGGAAGAGCTTCATGGCTTTCCCCTCAGTATCTTTACCAGCGATCCCTTGTCGTACTCGATGTCGTGAATCCGCCAGCCAGCGGCGCTCTTGACCATGACGAAGGTCAGATGGCGCACGCCGTCGGAAGAATGAATCTCCGCCGGCACGCGTGAAGGGTCCTTGCCTTCGGAGATTTTGACGGTCGCGCCCGCCGCGTCCTGGGCATCCCAGATCGGCATGAAGTCGAGATTGCACACTTCCTGCTTGCGCGCCGAGCAGGCGCGGTCGGCGAGCACCAGTGCGATCAGCGGATCGTCGAGATAGCGAGCCATCGCCGCCCTCGGCCGCCCGAACAGATCCTCCATCGAGAACTCGGGGCTATCGATGACCGCCTGCGCCGCGTACTCCTGATAGAGCTTGGTCACGACGGCAAGCGGGCCCGGCGCCGTGACGGTCGCCGGAACCTGCCCTGACGCCGTGGCGGCGGCAAGGAGAAGTGAACCGGCGACAATCGCGATCTGCTGTCTCACGTCTGTCCCTTCTGCCGCCCCTCAGCGGTCCCCGTGCTCGACTTTCAGTCTCGGCATGGCTTCAACGCTCGGGCGCACCGGCAATCTCGTAGAACACGTCGGTGCGGATCTGGGCCGGGTCGTCGTTCCATGCATCCTGCCAGTGGCCGTAGAGCTCCCAACACACGTCGCCGAACGCGTGACCGTTGGCCTTGCACCATCGCTGGATCTCACCATGCGCCTCGCCGAGTCCCGAATACGGCCCGTAGTAGACGGTCCACGCGGCGGTGCAGCCCGGCAGCTCCGAAACCACGATCTCTCCGGCGGCTATGAACGGGGTAACCAGCTCGACGCCCGCTTCGACGACGGCGCCGGCGTTGCGGTAGAGCGCGACGTTGTGGCCGCCACGGCGTCCCTGCGCGCGGAGGGCGTTCCAGACCAGGCCGCAACACTCCGGCACGATCCGCGACAAGTCCGCCTTGTTGGCGACTGCTCGCGAAATTACCGCCGTCGGAATCCGGTTCACCTGGCGAACATTCACCGTGCGAGCGTTCATCGTCTCCTCATTTCCGTGGGCGGAGCGTAGGTTCCATCGGCCAGGACCGCGAGCTTAGCACCGGTCGGGCGCGCGGCGGCATAATCGGAGGCATGCACACGATGGACACCAGCGCCACACTCGCGCGTCTGTTCTCTGAGCTCGTCGACGGCACCAGCGGCGAGAAAGGCGCGTTCATCCTCAACACGGGTGATATCGGCCTGTTGCGCTCGCTCGACGCGCTTGGCGCGGCCGACGCGTCGCGGGCCGTGCACGACGGGGCGACCATCGCCGCGCACGCGCAGCACTTGCGCTACGGCCTGTCGCTGATGAACCGCTGGGCTCGCGAGGGAGGCGATCCATTCGCCGACGCGACATGGGACGCGGCGTGGACGATCGGGGGCGTCGACGCGGTGGAGTGGGAAGAGATTCGCCGCGGCCTCGCCACCGAGGCACAGCGCTGGCTGGAGGTGCTGCACACGCCGCGCGATGCCGCGCCGGCGGAGTTCGCCGGCATGGTCGCCAGCATCGCGCACCTCGCCTATCATCTCGGCGCCGTGCGGCAGATCGACAAGACGCTGCGCGGACCGCGCGAGGGGACGTTCTAATGCGACGCCCGAGTCATCCACCAGAGGACCAAGGCCGCCGTCGCCACGACGAGCAACAGGAACTGACCGAGGCGGCCGCCGGCGCCGCTGTCGGACGGCTGTGATGGCACGGCGGGCATCGTCAACAGCACCGGGAGCGGAGTAGGGACGCGACCGGCTTCGATCGCCTCGACATAGGCTTTCGCCTGAGCCAGACCGACCCCGGTCCGCTGGCGAACCAGCTTGATGGCGTCGATCTTCCGGCGCGCGGCGATCAGTTGCCGCACCTCAGGCGCGAAATCGGCGGCCGCCGCGGATGCGGGCGCGGCGGCGCCGGTTCCGTTCAACATGCTCCCGCAGTAGCGGCACTTAATCGCGTCGTCCTGGATCGACTCGGCGCAGAACGGACACTTCTTCATCGCGCCGCATCATGCCACAGCGCGACGGAGCCGTGCTACGCGGCGAACGGGTTCTCGTCGGCGGTCGGGCCGTAGACCGACGGCACCGGCACGTCGAGCAGGCGCAGGTAGACGAGCAGCTGGCCGCGGTGGTGATACCAGTGATTGAGCATGATGGCGCGCGCGACGGCGGCACGCGGCATGGCCATGACCTCGTCGCCGGCGCGCGTCATGCGCCAAGTCGCTCCCATCGCGGCATCGCTGAGCGATGCGAGATGCTGCTTCGCCTTGGCGACGCTGGCCTCGAGCGCCGGCACCAAGTCGGCGGCGCGCTCGGCCTGCGGGTGGACGAAATTCGGCGCCTCGATCGAATCCCGCGCGACGATCTCGGCGACGTTGCCGGGCACGGCGGCCACGTGCAGCGCCAGCTGCCCGAGCGACATCGACTTGGCGTGCGGCTTCCAGCCCAGATGGGCCTGCGGCACGCGCTCGAGCACGCGGCGGGTCGTCTGCGATTCCTGTTCGAGCTCGGCAAGCATGTTCTGTGCAATTGTCATCGCCGTCTCCTTACTGCCGCTCCGCGGCGGCCTTGATACGAGCGTTGAGCGCCGACCAGCCGACGCCGAGGCGTGGACGGTGATCCTCGGGGAAGGGCCCGACGACGGTGTGCGTGAAGGTGATGAGCGTGCCGCCATCGGAGTCGCTCAGGCGGTACTGCAGGTTCGAGATGGCGCCGGTTGACATGAACAGCGGCCCGAAGATCTCGAGCAGCGTCGGCTTCTTGATCGCCTGCACGAAGCCCCACAGGTGCCCGTTGTCACCGCCGAGGTCGCGGTACCAGCGCCCGCCGGGGCGCGCCTCGAGCACCATCGGCAACGGCGCGCCGTCGGGCCCCTGGTTGTGCGGCCCCATCTCGGCGACGAGCGACGCGAACGTCCTGTCGAGCGACGCGCGCACGTGGATCTCTTCGCGGATCGTGAAAGTCTCGGTAGCGGGAGCGGCAGTGGTCATCGTTCCTCCTCGGCGTGAGCCTTGATGCGGCGCAGCTGCGCGCGCCAGTGGCGCTCGAAGTGCGCGATCCAGTCGTGAACGGTACGGAGCGGTTCGGGGTTCAAGCGAACGAGTGTGCGGCGGCCATCGCGGCGAACCGAGACCAGCCCGACGTCGCGCAGCACCTGCAGATGCTTCGAGACCGACGGCTGAGCCAGCTCGAGGGCGTCGACGATGTCGCTGACTGAGCGCTCGTCGCCGGCCAGGAATTCCAGGATGTGGCGGCGGCGTGGCTCGGCGATGGCGTTGAACGGGTCGGAGGTCGTGGCGGCGCGGGGCACCCCACTCTTATACATTCCCATATGGGAATATGTCAAGGGCCGCGATTATGTCATCGGCGCGGGACGCCAAACACCGCGAGATCGATTGTGCCCGCGACGGCTTCGTAGCCGGCCGCGTTGAGGTGCAGGTGATCGCCGGCATCGAAACGCGGCAATGTCTGCGTCAGATGATCCGGGTCGCGGACCGCGGCGTCGAAGTCGAACACACCGTCGTAGGCCTTGGCGCCACGAATCCACTCGTTGAGCTGCGCGCGTTTGGCTTCTCCCTCTGGCGTCCAGTAGTTGGCGCCCGCGAACGGTGTCAGCGTGGCACCGTAGACGTGTAAGCCGCGCGCGTGCCCGCGCTCGATCAGCTGCCGGTGTGCGGCGATCAGCTCCGCGGCGCCGGGCAAAGGGTTCTGCCGAGCCTGGCCGATGTCGTTGATGCCTTCGAGGACAATGACGTCGGTGACGCCCGGTTGCGCCAGCACGTCGCGGTCGAAGCGGGCCAGCACGGCAGGCCCGTTTCCCTCGTTGAGCACGCGATTGCCACCGATGCCGGCGTTGAGCACGGCCATGCGCAGGCCGGCCGCGGCGAGCCTCCGCGCGAGCTGATCGGGCCACCGCCGGTTGGCATCGAGCCCCGATGCCGTACCGTCGGTGATCGAATCTCCGAGGGCGACGACCGCGCCATGCGCAGCCGTCAGCACTTCGATGCGCGCCAGGAAGAACCACGTCGCCGACTGCAGGCCGTCGCCGCGGCGGTACTGCGTCGTCGCCTGGACCGGCATGGTGACGGCGCCAACGTGATTGCCCGCAGGAGAGACATAACCCGTCTGCCACGAAGCCGGGTGCGTGGTGATCGGCGACTTCATCGCGGCGGTGTCGACGGGCAGATACAGGTCGAGGGCAAGATCCGCGAAATCGGGAGTCGCCAGATCGACGGGATCACTCAGCAGCACCGCGCCGGCCGGCACCGTCGCCTGGGTCGCGCCGCCGAACGTCAGGGCGTGCGCCGATGACGGGACGATCGTCGCTTCGCGATCGCGGAGGGCGACACTGGCGGCGCCAATCTGCAGGTCCGCCGTGCCGAAGGTGTTGGCGAGGACAACGCGCAGGCGCGAGCCGCCGAGCGTGATGTGCGCGATCTGCCGCACCGTCTGGTTGTTGAAATGCAGCAGCGACTGGCCGCTGCTACCGTTCGCGGCGGCGGGCTGATCGGTGCGCGCGGTCGGCGCGGCATACCATGTCGCCGTCCAACGCTCCGGCGGTGACTGGGCGTGCTGCGGCGCACTCGCAGCGACGGCGACGAGCAGGATGCTCGCGAGCACGGTGCGCATGGGTCGAGTCGGCGGCAACGGATCACCGTCGGGATAGGTCATGGGCGGCCTACCGCTTCCGTCTGGTCTCGACCTCGGCGAGCCAGCCCCGGCGAAGCTGTTCCGGCGCTACGTTCGACAGGTACGGCTTGATGTCGAGAATCGGCGTGCCGTCGAGCATGTCGATGCCGGCGACGCGCAGGCGGCAACCGTCGCGCCCCAGCAACTCGACCACTGTGAGCGCGATGGGGTTGGGACGCTTGGGCGAGCGTGTCGCAAAGACGCCATGCGGGCGATCGTCGGCCGGCGGCCACGCCGTCAGCTCGACACCGTCGACGCGGTCGAATAGCCAGATCACGTACAGATGTGAGAAGTCTTCGACGTCGGCCAGGCCCGTCTCGAGCGCCGGCGCGATCTCGAGCGTGCCTTCGGCGCGATGTTCGGCGCCAAGCCCCTTCGGGATCTGCGACGTGTCGGTGAACGGGCTGCGCACCACGCCGATCGGCTCGAAGCGAACGGTCATGACGCGCCGCTCACGCGCGCGGTCTCCCAGTGCACCGATCTGATCGAAAAGGGCACCGGACGCGGCAAGGATGATGTCAGCTCGAGCTCAGTCATCCGGGTAGAGCGACCACTCGCTCAGGTGGCCTCGTTCGTCGAGGTAGAAATCCGAGATCACGCCGTGGCCGTGGAAGACCTGCAGACAGGTGTCGTCACTGCCAGCGGGGTCCGGCTCAGCGAAAATCCTCACGATCGCTGCACGATCGATGTCGGGCGTCAGCCGCGTACCGTCGGGCGCCGACGGTTGCGAGGGGTTGAACGACGGATGGTCGCAGACGCCCCTCCCGATCAGGTAAGAGACCTCAGCGAGCTTATCGCCTTTGAAACGCAGACGCAGCCCGCGCTTCGCATAGAGCAGGAGGCATTCCTTGTCGCGGCGGCTCTTCCACTCGAAGGCATCGGGCCGCCCGAGCAGATGCGCCGACTCCAGTGGCGCCCCGAACGGCAGTGATGCGAGTTGCAGCGACAGCGCGCTCGGATCAGGCGCCGCGCCGGCAATCTCCTCCCATGTGTGCGTCGGATCGAACCAATCGGTCAGTCCCATGACGGCCAGCCTCACGGACCGGTCATTTCACGATCTGCTTCAGCCATGCGATCAAATCCATCTTGTAGTGCTGCTGGTCGGCATCCTTCCACGTCCCCATGCCGTGTCCGCCGGCCTCGACGGTGATGATGTCGCAGCGCGCACCGACCCTGTGCATCGCCTCGCACAGCATCGGCGACTGCTCGTAGGGCACCTGGTCGTCGCGCGTGCCGTGAATGGCGAGCAACGGTGGCATCCCTTTGTGGACGGCGTAGATCGGCGAGATCGCCTTCAACTTGGCAAAGCTGGCTTCGTCGTAACCCTCGGCCCCGAAAAAGGCGATGCTGCCGCCGTTCTTCTGGTGGCCGCTGATCGACGCCATGTTGAACCGCGAGGGATAGGCCTGCCGCTGGCGCGCGATCTTCTCGTAGTCGGCGGGGCCGTAGATATCGACGACCGCCGCAAGCTTGGTCGCGGGTGTCTCATGCGTGGCGGCATAGTTGACGAGAAACCCGCCGGCCGATTCGCCGGCCAGGACGATCTTCGCGGGATCGACCTTGTAGGTTCGCGCGTTGGCCTTCACCCATGCGATCGCGGCGTCGACGTCCGCGCGCGCGTCGGCGAAACGGAACTCGGGCGCCATCCGGTAGTCGATGCTGAACCAGGCGAAGCCGGCGTCAGCCAACGGCTGGAACGTCGGAGCCATGTTGGTGGCGCGGCTGCCGCCATCAAATCCTCCGCCGTGGACGAGAATCGCGGCCGGGAACGGTCCGGGACCGTCGGGAACGTGCAGGTCGAGCAGCAGAGGGTGGCCGTTCGGGCGGCCGTACTCGACCCCCTTTTCATCGACAGCACCCGAGACGAGGGCCACCGCACAGGCGAGGGCGAGGAAGATGCTCTTAATCACTTCGAAGGACAATACGCCGGACCGCTATGAAGAGCAATCGAAGCCCCTGGACGGTTTGCTACGATACCGTCGTGACCAGATTTCTCCCCGCACCAATCGTGCCGGCCCGCCGGCGTTTTCTGACCCGCCTGGGCATCGCCTCCGCCGCATTGGGCACACTCGTCGTGCCGGCGGCGGCGGCAGAGGCGCAAGCCCCTTCTCCGGCGCCGCGGCGTCACCCGATCGACGACTGGATGGACACGCTGCCGGCGGCGCACCGCATGATGTTCGACGCGGTCACGTCCAAGGGAGCCGACGACATCCGTCACTACGCGAGCAACGTCTATACGGCGAACAAGTCCGGCTACGACCTCGAGAGCCGCGACATCGGCGTCATCATCATCCTGCGTCATGAGGCGACGCCGTATGCGTTCAGTGACGCCATGTGGGCGAAGTACCGGGAACGCGCTCGCCGCGGAGCTGAAACTGGGAAATACTCCGGCCGCCAATCCGGCGATCACCGGCGGCGAGGGGCTCGAGGCGTTGGCCACGCTGGGTGCTCACTTCGCCGCCTGCGGGATGGCGACGCGGCGTTACGCCGGCATCCTGGCACACAGCAGCGGCAGCACCACGGACGCGGTCTTCGACGAACTCGGCAAGAACCTCGTCCGCAACGGGCATCTGACGCCAGCCGGGATCGTGGCGGTTGGCCGTGCGCAGGAACGCGGGTTCACGTTCGGCTATGCGGGGTGATCGACGGCGCCGCGCGATCGGGGCCATCGTGCTCGCGCTCGCGGCGATCGCGGCCGCGCCCCGCGATCTCCCGTGGAACGTCCCCAACGCAGAATCGCTCCCCGCCGGCCCCTGGAAGGACACCGTGCTCTACGGCCGCCGGCTCTTCGCCGAAACGCCGTCGCTGATCGGGCCCGAAGCGGCCAGCCCGGCGATGCGCTACGCGGGCAACAACCTGTCGTGCCAGGGGTGCCATCTCCTTGCCGGCACGCAGGCATACGCGCTGCCGATGGTCGGAGTATTTGCGGCGTTTCCCGCCTACATGGCGCGCGAGAACGACGTGCGGACGATCGAAGACCGCATCGACGGTTGCATGGAGCGCAGCATGAACGGCCGCGTGCTCCCCGGCGGCGGCCGCGAGATGAACGCACTGGTCGCCTATCTGCAGTTCCTCAGCACGGGGGTCCCGGTCGGGACGACAGTGGAGGGCCGCGGGACACCGGCGCTGCCCTACCTGGATCGCGCCGCCGACGTGGTGAAGGGACGCGCCGTCTACGCCGCCACCTGCCAAGCGTGCCACCAGGGGGACGGGCAGGGGCTGCGCAAGGGAAAGGTCGGCGACGGCGCCGGTTACACCTATCCGCCGCTGTGGGGTCCTGACAGCTTCAACGACGGCGCCGGCATGCATCGGCTCATCGCGTCAGCGAACTACATCCGCGCCAACATGCCGTTTGGCACGACGTATCGTGCGCCGATGCTCAGCGTCGAAGACGCCTGGGACGTCGCCGCATTCATCAACAGCCAGCCGCGTCCGGCGCGCGCCCAGCTCGATCTCGACTATCCGGATCGCACGAAAAAACCCGTCGACGCGCCCTTCCTCCCATTCGCCGATTCGTTCTCGCTCGAACAGCACCGGCTGGGACCGTTCACGCCGATTCTCGACGCGCGAAAGGCGCCGCGGTAGAAGTTCAGAGGGGGCCAGCCGGCGAACAGCCGCTCGTCACTTGATCGCAACGACCATCGAGTCAGGTCCGATCAGCGGCTCGACGCGCGTCCGAACGAAACCAGCCTCTTTCATCCAGCCGGCGCAGTCGGCGCCCGTGTAGTCGAACCCGCCCGGCGTCTCGATCAGCATGTTCAGGCTCATCAGCAGGCCGAACGTATTCTTCGATCGGTCATCGTCGATGATCGCTTCGTAGACGACGAGCGCGCCACCGGTCGGCAGCGCGGCGTAGGCCTTCCCGATCAGCATCTTCTTGGTCGGCAGATCCCAGTCGTGCAGGATGTGACCCATCATCACGACGTCAGCCTGCGGCAGCGGCTGGTCGAAGAAGCTGCCGGGTACAAACGACAAACGATCCGCGACGCCGGCCGCGCTGACGTAGTCCTCGAAGATCGGCCCGACCTGCGGCAGATCGAACCCCATGCCGCGCAGATGCGGATTGGCGAGCGCCACCTGCGTTGCCAGATCGCCCTGCGCCGCTCCGACATCCACGTAGGTCCGGTAGTCCTGCCACGGCAGCGCGCGCGCCATGGCCATATTCGCACCGTGGCTGATCCCAGTCATCGCGGCGAGGAATTCCTTGAGACGAGCGGGATCCGCATAGATCGTCTCGAACACGTCCGGCTGGCCGCCTTTCAGCTCATTCTGAGGCGCACCCGTTCGGAGCCCTTCGGTGAGATGGCCCCAGAACGGATACAGACGGTGGTTCGCCATCTCGAGGATGCCACCGACGTAGGACGGCTTGCGCCGGTCGAGGAAGAGATCGGTTTCGGGCGTGTTGGCGTAGCGATCGCCGTCGCGCTGAAGAAATCCGAGCGCGACGAGCGCGTCGAGAAAGTCGCGCGCCGCGCGGGGGTGCAGCCCGAGGCGCCCGCGAAGCGCGTCGAATGACTCGGCGCCGTGCGCGAGCTCGCCGAACACGCCAAGCTCGATCGCGCTGAGTAGTGTCTTCGAAGCCCAGAAAGCCAGGCCCGTCTGGAGAATACGCTCGGGTGACAGCTGTGTGCTCATGTGGCGGAAATCGTATCACTCGCTGCACCGGCTCGATGCCTGTGCGCACCACTTGCAGGTGTTACGGCTCGCGCATCAAGGCATGCACCGCCCCGGGGCCGATGATCGCGGCGCCGGCGCAGCTTTCACTCTCTTCGTCAGCGCGAGCTGATCGAACGCCACCTGCTGCAGCGCCATCACCTCCGGCGCCGGCAGGCCGAGCTCGAACGCCGCGCACTCGCCAGCGCCGAGCGAGCGCGGATCGCGGCCAGTGACGTCGCCGAACACCATCAGTGCTTCGAGATAGTAGCCCTCGGTACTGGCATGATAGTGATCCCGCGCCCACAGATCGATCTGCCCTGGCGTGATGCCGTCGTAGGGATTCGGATCCGCGACGCCAGTTTCGATCGCGCGAATCCACGCCTCGCCGACCGGAATCACCGACTTGATCGCCGGCGAGGTGGCCGCTGCCTTGTCGTACCCGGCGCGGACGTCGCGCGCCATGGCCGCAATCGGCTGGCCGTGCCAGTGCCCGGTCTCGGGGTAGGTCTGATCGGCACGCGACCAAGTGGCGGTGAGATGGATCTCCACCTTCGGGTTGACGCCCGTCAACAACTCCGCCATCTGTCTTGTCGTCGCGATAAGCTTCGCCGAATCACCGGGCTTATCGGCATCAAGCGTGCTGTAGCCGTGCATGACGACGACGTCCCACGGGCGGCTGACGAGGGCGTCATGCTTGTTCTGAAGGTGGTAGTCGAACCCGACGCCCGGATGTGTTTCGAGCGATACGTCGTACTCCAGGCCGGCTTCCCTGGTGAACGACTTGAAGAGCGCCGGCACGCCGCCAATGCCCTCGTGGTTCAGGTCGTTGACGATCTCAGGGCGCCACTTCTGGACCGGCGTCAGGGCCCCGAAGGTGAAGCTGTTACCGATGAACAACAGTGCGGGTGGGGCGGCGTGCGCCGCCGTGGCCAGCACCAGCGCCGACCAGACGACCAATATGGCCAGTTTCATGCTGGGGAAGAATACATCCGGACGGCCCCGCGCGAGTCTACTCATCGCGTAGTGCCACAACTGGATCGACACGCGTCGCGCGCAGCGCAGGGATGTAACTGGCGACCATCGCTGTTGCGATGAGGACGAGGGGCACGGCAGCGAACGTCGCGGCATCGGTGGTGCTGACGCCGAACAGCAGGCTCGCCATCACGCGCGTCAATAGGGCGGCGCCGATGAGACCCAGCACGCTCCCCGCGATCGTCAGCTCGAGTCCCTGCCGCAGCACCATGCGCAGAATGCGGGACCGCTCCGCGCCGAGCGCCATGCGTACGCCGATGTCGTGCGCGCCCTGCGCCACGAGATGCGACATTACCCCATAGACGCCGACAATCGCCAGGAGCAGCGCGAACACCGCGAACGATCCCAGCATCAGCGTGGAAAAGCGCTGCCGCGCCATCGACGCGGACATGCGCGCCGGCATCGTCTGCACGTCAAACACGGTGATCGTCGGATCGATGTCGTGGAACTTACCGACGATGTCGCGTGCGACCGACGTCGGATCCGATGACGCGGTGCGGGCGACGTGATATCCGCCCCAGGGCCCCGGACGGTAGACGACGATCCGGCCGTCGACGTCGAGGGCGTATTGCTTCACCGTGCCAACGACACCGACAATGGTGGCCTTGTGTGCGGGATCGTTCCACAGGTGTTTACCGACTGCGTCGCCAGCCGGCCAGAACCGCTGCGCGAATTTCTCGTCGACAATCGCGACCGGCTGTGCGGTGACCGGCCAGTCAGCCTCGGTGAAGAAGCGCCCGTGACGCAACGGGATTCTCATCGTCTTGAAGTAGTCGGGCGTGGCGCCGCGCTGATCGACCTGCAACTCCTGCCCCGGCTGCGGCGTCCAGCCTTCGACGTTGATGCCGCCCCACCCGACCGACGAAGTGAACGGCAGCGAGCTGACGGCACCTCGTGAGACGACGCCCGGGACTGCCGCGAGCGACTCGCCGGCGGCGCGGTAGAACTCGATCGCCTCGTCGCGATTCGCGAACGGATGCGCCCGCGAACCAACCCGCATGGAGATGACGCCTTCGGGATCGAAACCGGGCGACACTTGCTGCAAGCGGATGAAGCTGCGGACCAGCAGGCCGGCGCCGACCAGCAGCATCAAAGAGATCGCGACCTCCGCGACCACAAGAAGACTGCGCAGCCGCCGGCGGCTGCTGCCGAGGCCCCCCTCACCCTGGGCGTTCCTGCCGCCGGCCTTGAGCGCGGTATTGAGATCGACACGCGCGGCGCGCAGCGCCGGCGCGAGGCCGAACAGCACGCCGGTGCCGACGGAAATCGCGAAGGTAAAGGCCAGCACCATGCCGTCGAGTCCGATCGCCTCCAGGCGCGGGATATTGCCTGGGTTGATCGAACGGACGACCTGCAGCGCGGTCCGCGCGATCGCCAGACCGGCGGCGCCGCCGAGCAGGCCGAGCAGTACACTCTCGGTCAGCAACTGGCGAACCAGCCTCGTCCAACTGGCGCCGAGCGCCGTCCTGACCGCGATCTCCTTTTGCCGGCTGGTGGCGCGCGTCAGCAACAGGTTGGCGACGTTGGCGCAGGCGATGAGCAGCACGAGCGCCACCGAGCCGAGCACGACGAGGACCGCGACACGAACATTGCCGACGACCGACTCGACGAGCGGGACGACGTCGATGGTGAACGTGCGATCTCGCTTGTCTTTCTCGCGGATCCGCGCCGCGATCGCCGCCACGTCATCTCTCGCCTGCGCCATCGTCACGGCGGGCTTGAGGCGCGCCATCAGGTTGTAGTTCTCGTCGCCACGACGCGTCACGGCGTCGGCGCCGAGCGGCAGCGGCACGAACACGTCCATCTGCATGATGCTGGCGACCGTCGGCATGATCTCGGCGTTGAGCAGGAAATCCGGACGCAGCACGCCGACGATCTCGAACTGGTTCTTGGCGTCGCCGCCGCCCGGACCGAAGCCGTTCAGCGTGAGGCTCGTGCCGATCACGTTCGGGTCGGCGTTGAGGGCACGCCTCCAGAAGCCGTAGCTGAGGATGACGACCGCTGGCTTGCCGGGGGAGTCTTCATCCACACGCAGCAAGCGTCCGTAGAGCGGTTGCGCCCCCAGCATCCGGAACAGGGTCGACGAGGTCATGATGCCCTCGACCCGCACGGCGTCCTCGCGGGTCAGCATCGTCCCCGAGTGCCCCTGCGAAATGGACATTTCCTCGAAGGAGTGGTTCTCCGTGCGGACGTCGATGAATTGTCCGGGCGACGGCCAGTCCTGCGGGATATTGATGCCCGGCGATCGCAGCCATAGCACGGCCAGCCGGTTCGGGTCGGGATATGGCAACGGCTTCAACAGCAGCGCGTTGACGACGCTGAAGATCGCCGTGTTGGCGCCGATGCCAATGGCGAGCGAGGCGACGATCACCAGCGAGAGCGCGGCCGAGCGCCGCAAGGTGCGGACGGCGTAGCGAAGGTCCTGCAGGAAGGCAGTCATGTCAGCGCCCCCAGTCGTTCATCGCTTTCCTGTGCAGCGAATCCGGGCCGAACTCCATCAGCTCGATCGCCGAGCCGTCGGGCGTATGCGCAACCGCGATCTTCGATTTCGTGCGCGTGCTGACCGAGGCGTCCCCGACTTTGACGCCGCGCGCGCGCAGACGGTTGACAACGGCGTCGACGTTGTCGACCTCGAGACCGAAATGGACGAATCCGGCCGGGCGCTGTGGCGTCACCGGCATCAACTCGACGAAGGTATTGCGGTTGATCTGGAAGTACGACAGATACGGGCTGCCGTCCGGTTCGCGGAAGGCGAACACCCGCGGAAGTCCCACGATGTCACTGTAGAACGCCGAGGTGCTGCCGAAGTCGGCCGCCGGCACGGCGATGGCGACGTGGTTGAGGCTGACGATGTCGCGCGGCTGACTGGCGACAGTCGCCGCGGCGGCGCCGACACAGATGCCGATGACGAGACAGAGTGCGTTGCTCATGAGGGGGTTCGGTGCGGGACAGCCGCGTCCGTCAACGCGCGGCGGACATGATCAAGGCAACGCCATGAGCACGTCCATATGCGCCATCCTCCGCATCCTGCGCCTTGCGGCTGGTGCCGTCAAGTGGCAAGCGCGTTGTCTCGCGATGATCGCACGCGAATGACTGAGCGGCCAGCCGCGGCGGCAGTATCATGCTCGGCAAGGAGCACCGTCATGCGCAGTTACTTCGCGCCAGCGGCCCTCACGCTGCTGGTCACCTTCACGGCGGCGATTGGGACGCCGGCGGCCCAGACCCCGGGGACCGACCGGACGGCCGATGCGGCGGCCATTCGCGCGCACATCGACAGCATCTTTCAGGCGTTCGTCGACAAGGATCGCGCGAAGCTCGAAGCAACTCACGGCACGGAGTGGCGCGGCTTCACCCCGTGGTCCGGCCATGTCATTCGCGGCCGTGACGGCTACATGGACGAGGCGACGTTCCCGCCCAACCTACCCAAGGGCCAGGGCATGATCGGCTATCGCATCGGCGAATTCGACATCGTCTTCTACGGCGACACCGCGGTCGTTTCGTTCCAGGCTGAGGTCGACAGGCGCGAAGGCGCCGATAAGACGACGCAGAAACTGACGTTCGTCGACGTCTATCACAGGGACCCCGCCGGCTGGATCCAGGTCGCGTCAAATACGTCACTGCATCCCGACGCAGTATCCGATCTGATGGCGCGACAGCGCGTTCTTGGCGCGGGCGAGCGCGCGGAGCTGATGCAAGCCCGGGAAGCGGTGTGGCGCGCCTGGTTTGGCGGGGACGAGGCAGCGCTGACCAAGCTGCTGCCGCCGGAACTGATCACCATCGAGCCGGGTTCGACAACGTTCGGAACGCGCGCATCCGCACTCGAGGGCTCGCGCGGCTTCGCAGCTGGCGGAGGGAAGCTGGCGCGGATTGCCTTCCCGTCGACCGAGATCCAGGTCTACGGCAACACGGCCATCCTCTATACGTCGTACGAGATGGACCTGACAAGCGGCGGACAGACGCACACCGAGCGCGGCATGGCGACAGAGGTGTTTGTATTCAAGCAGGGCCGGTGGCTGAACACCGGGTGGCAGCTGGCGCCGTCGACGAAGTAGCCGGCGACCGGGCCGGCCATCAGTGCGAGGAAGAGCAGCGCGCGCAGGCCAAGGAAACGCTTCGCCGGCTCATGTTCGCGGCGGCGGCACGATGCGGCGCGAGTGGCGCTCGTAGGCGTGCGCGAGCGCCAGGACGCGCGCGTCTGCTCCCGGGAGTCCTGTCACCGAGAGGTTGAGCGCCGGCAGGCCGTCAGCGCCGAGCCCAGCCGGCACGGAAACTTCGGGCAGCCCCAGCCAGTTGCCGTAGCCGAGCGCGGTGCGGATGTCGGGCCAGCCCTGCGCCAGCGAGAACGCGTTAAACGGCATAGTCGGATAGATCATCGCCACGACGCCGGCGGTGCGCATCGAGCGCTCCAACGCGGCGACGACGTCCGCGCGCGAGCGGGCGAACGACTGTCCCGCCGGATCGCGCGCGAGCGGTTGCTCGAGCAGCGCGACGCAGTCGTCGAACCGCTCGGGTAGCACGTCGTAGAACGATCGATACGCGCCGTAACCGCGCCGCACGGCCTGGAGCGGATCGCTGGCGCGCCCGGCAAAGTAGCGATAGAGCGCGTTGGCGGTTGCCGCCGGCGATCGCGAATCCCCTTTCACGTCGCCGCGCGCGCGCTCCGCGTCGCTGAAGGCGGACCGGTAGGTGCTCAACGTAACGGACGGGGTGAAGGACTCGACCGTCGCGCCTGCCGCGCGCAGGTCGGCCAGCGCGCGATCCCAGGTCGCCACGGCTTCGTTAGTCATCTTTTCACGTGGCACGTGCGCTTCGACGATACCCAGGCGCACGTCTTTCAGCGGATCGTCGTCAAGCGCAGCGAGCGACGGGCGGTCGAGCGCGAGGCCGGTCGACAACGGGTCGGAGAGGTCGGCGCCGGCAATCGTGGCAAGCAACAATGCCGCATCGGCGACGGATCGCGCCAGCGGACCGTGCGTGTCGAGGTACGGCCAGGTCGGAATGACGCCGCTACGGGGGACGAGACCGAAGGTCGGCTTCATGCCGACGACGCCGACGCAGACGGCCGGGATCCTGTTGGATCCGCCATCGTCGGTGCCCAGCGCGGCGAACGCCATGCCGGCGGCAACCGCCACGGCTGATCCGGCGCTCGAGCCGCCAGGCGTCCGGGTGCCGCTGGGATCGTACGGGTTCCTCACCTGTCCCGTATGACTGCTCGTGCCGACGCCACGGTAGGCAAAATCGTCCGCCGCCGTCTTGCCGAGGACGATTGCCCCGGCGGCGCGCATTCTTGCCACTTCGATCGCGTCGCGTTTGAGCCGCTCGGGAAACAACTGCGCCCATTCACCGTTCGAGGCCGTGGTCGGCAGGCCGACCATGTCGTAGATCGCCTTGGCGAACACGGGCACGCCGTCGAGTGGGCCGCGCAGCTTGCCCGCGCGCCGGCGCGCGTCGGCTGCGCTGGCTTCCCCCAATGCCGTGTTCGACAGCGCGTCGATAGCCCGCCAGGCCATGCCCTCCCTGTGGCAGCGTGCGAGCGCGCCTGCGGTAATCCCGGCGGCGCTCCACGCCCCGCTGCGCAGGCCGGCTGCATAGTCGGCGATGGTGCCGTCGAGCGGATCGCGCGCGACGGCCGCCCACGCCCGTGGCGACAGCATCGTGGATCCAGCGAGCGCGGCGAGTTGTGCGAGAACGTGGCGGCGGGAAATCATCGGCTCACGATAGGACTGGGTGTCAGCCTACCGGCCTCCGGCCACGTCGAGAAAGGCGCCTGTGGTAAACGACGCTGCGTCGCTGAGCAGCCAGACGATCGCCTGCGCGACCTCCTCGGGCTGTCCGCCCCGCTTCATCGGCACGAACGCCTTGACGCGCTCGACCCGATTGGGCTCGCCGCCGCTGGCATGCATGTCGGTGTAGATAAAACCCGGCCGGACAGCATTGACGCGAATGCCTTCTTCCGCCACTTCGCGCGCCAGGCCGATGGTCAGGGTGTCGACCGCCCCTTTCGACGCTGCATAGTCGACGTATTCCCCGGCGGATCCCAAGCGCGCCGCCGCTGACGAGACATTGACGATCGCGCCACCGCGGCCGCCGTGGTGCGTCGACATCCGCCGCACAGCCTCGCGGGCGCAAATGAAGGCGCCGACGACGTTGGTGGCGAAAACGCGATGCAGCCGCGCGGCGTCCATCGACTCGACCCGCATCTGCCGCTCGAGGGTGGCGGCATTGTTGACGAGTCCCGCCAACGCGCCGAGCGCGGCGGCGGCCTCGAACAGCTGCACGACCGCCGCTTCATCAGACACGTCGGCCTGCACGGCGATCGCTCGCGAGCCGGCGTTCTCGACAGCGCGCACGACGTCTTCGGCGGCTCGGCGGTCCTGGCGATAGTTCACGCATACCGCGTAGCCTCGCGCGCCGGCGAGACGCGCGGTCGCCGCGCCGATGCCGCGGCTGCCTCCCGTCACGACCACGACGCCGTCCACGGGGCGCGACGCCTCACTCATGCGACGCACACCAATCCAGGACGCGCCGGGCGCGCAGCGTGATCCAGCGGTTCGGTTCGCCGACGGGCCCGGCGATGTCTTCGTAGAGCGTGTCACGGTGCCGGACATCGAGCAGCCAGCGCCCATCCGGCTGGCGGCGCTCGCGCACCGTCGACACGGCCTCGTCCATGCGACGATCCGGTGTCACAGTCGCGGCAGACAGGTAGTCGAGCGCGCGCAGCACGTCGTAGTGCCACAGCGGCGGGAAGGCAAACCGCGTCCACGACGGGTCGATGATCTCGCCGTTCGACCGCCGCCGCAGAAGTTGGCGCTCCAGGAGATATTCGTGCGCGCGCTCCCGCGCGCCGCTCACAGCCGGCGCCGCGCCGATGGCCTGCTCGAAGGCGAGCAGCCCTTCGACCACGCAGATGGTCGTGTGGAACGACGAGCGGGTCGACCCGCGTTCTGCCTCGCAGTTCCAGCCGCCGTCGGCGAGCTGCTCGCCGAGCAGCCGATCGACCAGCCGATGGCTCGGTTCACCGAAATACGCGCCGAGCGCGACGACGCGGCCGTTGATGCACGGTTCGACCTCTCCCTGAAAGAACGGCGAGTGGCCGAATTCCGCACCCCAGGTGACGTGATCGTGCACGCGCGCGATCGCCGCGCGCGCGCGTGCACTGGCGGGATCGATCCCGAGGTCGCGCAGGAACACCAGCGTGTACATGTTCGACCACCAGAATGGGGTGGTCACGCCGTCACCCCACTGGCCGTCCGGCCGTTGGCGATCGAGCAAGCGCGCGCCCCAACCTTCCGCGGCGACGCGCGCGCGTTCGGCGGCGACGATCTCCGCCGTGGCGCCGAGAGCCCGCATCGTCTGCCAGCGGATTGACGGGTCGCCGTCGAGGAGCCAGTCGGCGACAGGATCGTGCGAAGGTCGAGGGTCCACGATCGGTCCTTTCGAGCGCGCCGCAGTATACAGTGTTGAGATGCTGCAGAGATTGGTCGCGTCACTGGCAGGCCTTGGCCTCGTCGTCACGGTTTCGGCGCAGGTGCCGAGCGAATCCATCGATACGGCCGCGAATGCGAAAATTCGCGCAGAAGGGATGGAACGCTCGAAGATCATGTGGATCGAGCACTACCTGGCCGACGTCTACGGCCCGCGGCCAATCGGCTCGCCCAACCAGAAGGCCGCTGCCGAGTGGGCCGCGAAGACCATGACCTCGTTTGGGATGACCAACGCCCATCTCGAACCGTTCACCTGGCACGGCGTCGGGTGGCTGCCGGGGCGCGCCACCGGCGTCATCACCTCGCCGGTCAAGGCGAATCTGAAGTTCGAAGCCGTGCCGTGGTCGCCCTCGACCACCGGCACGGTCAGCGGAGAAATCGTCGTCGTTGCGCCACCGGAGACGCCGACCGACGCGGAGCTGACGGCGTATCTCGCGAGCATGGCGCCGCGCGTGAAGGGCCGTATCGTCATGGCCGGGGCCCCGCCGGTGGTACCGGTCAACTTCAATGAAGCGGTCAAACGCATCCCCGAGGAGCAGGCGCGAGCGCGCTACGCGCCTGGCGACGCCACCGCAGGCCGTGGCCGTGGCGGACGCGGCGGCGGGCGCGGCGCTCCGCCGCCCGTAGCGGAAGGGCATCTCTCGGCGCAGCAGGTGAACCAGCGCATCGCGCAGTTCCTGCGCGACAATCCACCGGCGCTGCGCCTCGTCGCACAGGGCGGCGGTCGCATTCCCGGGGTGATCGTGGCGCAGAACGGCGCCGGCCAGATTTACGACGACACCACGCCGCAGTCGCCGGCGGTGATTCTACGCAACGACGACTACGGCCGCATCTTCCGCATCAACGGCGACGGCACGCCGGTGTCGGTCGAGTTCAACGTGCAGAACCAGTACTTCCCCGAAGGCAAGACGTCGTACGTAACGGTCGCCGAGATTCCCGGCACCGACAAGGGGGACGAAGTCGTCATGCTCGGCGGTCACCTCGATTCCTGGACCAGCGCGACCGGCGCGACCGACAACGCGATCGGCTGCGCGATCATGATGGAGGCGGCGCGTATCATCGAAGCGACCGGCCTGAAGCCGCGCCGCACGATCCGGGTCGCGCTGTGGAGCGGCGAGGAAGAAGGGCTGCTCGGATCGTTCGACTACGTTAAGCGCCACTTCGGCTCGGCCGAGTCACCGCTGCCCGACTATCCCAGGCTGGACGCCTACTGGAACATCGACGACGGCACCGGGCTGGTACGAGGCGCGAGCGTCTTCGGTCCGGCCACGGCGGCGGCAGTCGTCGCGCAGTACCTCAAGCCGTTCGAGGAGTGGGGCGTCTACGGCGCCAATCCGTCGAGCGCGCGCGTCGAAGGCGGCAGCGACAACGGCGCGTTCGCCGTCGCCGGGCTCCCCGGCATCGGCGCCCAGCAGGATCCGATCGAATACAACAGCACTTCGTGGCACACCAACCTCGATACCTACGAGCGGATCGTCCCCGACGACGTGATCAAGAATGCAGTGATCACTGCTTCGGTCGTCTACGGGCTGGCGACCCGCGACGCGATGCTGCCGCGCTTCCCCGCCGCCGAGATGCCGGCGATCCCGGCGCGCGGAGGAGCCGCCGGGCGCGGCAACGCGGCGCCCTTGCCCGAGTCGCGGATCTTTCTGGCCGAGAAGGGAAAGACGCTGACCGTCGCCACGCCGGGTTTGGTCCCACCGGCGCCGCGGACGGAAGAAAATCCCGCGACCCGCACCGCTGCAATCGACGCCGCACCCGCGCACGGCAAAGTGACGCTCAAACCGGACGGCGGATTCACCTATAGCCCCGACAAGGGATTCGCGGGTACCGACACGTTCACGTTCCACATCGACGGCGGCACGACAGCGCTGCCCGGGACGGTGACGATCGTGGTGCGGTGAGCGAACGCGAGCTACGTCCGATGCGGCTCTCGTGTGGTCGCGAAGCCAAGCACCCGCTTGACACCATCGTTTGGCACGGAACGAATCCCGCTTCGATCGACGCGCCACTTGTCGAAATATTGGGTCGGTTTGATCAGGCGAACACCGGACGCGGCAAGGAAGCGCTCGAGCGGCGGATCTGAGTACGGCTGCGGCACGCCGGCGAGGAACGCCCCCCACAGGCCGTCCCAGTGGACCGGGAGATACGCTTTCGCGTTGACGACCGGTTGCACCAGTTGTGCGATGGGAAGCCCGCCGCTGCCGATCCACAGGTCCACTGCGCCGAGGCCTTCAGCCTTGAGCGCCGAGCGAAGGTTTTCGAGCGGCGCGCCGTAGTCCGTGCCGTCGACCACGATCGGCACGTTGAGGTCGACCGCGCTGGCGGAGTTCTGGAAGAACCAGCTGTAGCGGCCGTCCGGACCATCGACGACGAAGAGAAAGGCTCGGTTGCCGCCGCCGTTCGGGAAATCTTCGGCGACGCCGGCATGCAGCCCACCGCTCTCGGGATCACGGCGGGGCACGGCGCCCAGTTCGGTCGGATTGTGCTGCTCGGGGTTGACCGCCGGATCGCCGCTGTGGTTCCAACGAATGACGCGCAGGACGACACCGTCCGCGAGCGTGATGCGCTCGCCGCCGTATAGCGCCGTGCAGCGAGCGGCCGTCACCGCTTCCGCCTCGGCCTGCAGGCAGGTCGTCTTCGACCCCATGATCGGTGCGCCGGTCAGCCGCGACCAGGTCGCGGTGTCGAATGAATGATCGAAGTGGCTGTGGCCTGTCAGCAGGAGATTGACGCTCGACGGTCCGCCCATCGCCTTCATCACGCGCTCGACGGCGTCGGCATCGGGCCTAAAGGCCTGCCGCGTGTGGGCCAGGCCACCTCCCCCGCCGTAGAACGCGCTCTGCGGCAAGCGCGTGATGTAGCCGTCGGTGAGGATCCGCAGCGAACCGACCTCGTAGTAGATATTGGAGATCGACATCCACGTCAGATCGACGTGATCCGGCCCGATGGCGCGGGACGTGCCGACGAGGCCGAGCGCCGTGAGGAGCGCCGCCGCGATCCGGTTCATGTGCGCGGACGGCGCACTTCGGTGCCGGTCATGCCCGCAAGGTTACACGATGCCGCGTTCAGCCACGCCTGCCCGTGCGTCTGCGCCGACCGACCGCCGGCGCCCTGCTGTTGCGAATCCGCCGCAACAACGCCTTTTCGTCATCGTCGGCAACGGCCGGCGTGGCCGGGAGGTCCCAGGCGCCAGGTGCCAAGTAGTGAAAGCGAATCAGGTAGACGTTGTCGCCGCCGCCGTGGGCAGCCATCGCCACCAGATCGGCCCGGCCGGTGAAGCCCGACTCTCGGGCGAGGGTGTCGGTGATGTCGTCCATCCCGATCCCGGCGATCGAATCCACGACGACGTGCCCTTCGTCCATCGGGTATCGGCCGCCGACTTTCACGTGCAACCGCTTCCAGATGCGCACCGTGCAGCGGATTCGTCCCCGGCGAATGCCCTCACGCAGGCCCTTGGTGAACACCATGGGGCAATCTCTTCCTGATTACGTCCACTCACCGAACGTCCGACGGACGAGGTAGACTGGCAACGCCTGCGTGCCAGCGCACGGCTATTAAGGACGTGTCATGGTAACGCGCATTACGACGAAACGAATTCTGCCCGCCGCGCTGTGCGCGACTGTGCTCTTGATCGCCGCCTGCGGCAGTACGACCGCGCCGACGCCTGTTGCGACGACTGAAGTGTTCACGGGCACGCTCCAGCCGCTGGGAGTGGACTTCAAGACGTTCACGGTCAACGCACAGGGGACGACCGATCTCAGCATCACCGTCAATAGCCTCAACACCGTCGCTGCCTCGGCGCCCGTCACGGGCATCACCATTGGTGTGGGGATCGGCGCGGTCTCCGGTGGGATCTGCGCCGTTCAAGTACAGAATCCGGCGGCGGACCTCGGAGTGGAGCTGTTCGCTCCCAACGGAGCAGCGGCGGGAAGCTACTGCGTGCAGATCTTCGATTGTCCGACAGGATCGAGCGGCTGTTCGCCGACGCTGCCCGAGGCAGTGACGTACTCGATGACCGTCAAACACTATTGAGGCATTGCCGGCCTCGACCGGCGGAGCCACTCGTCAGCGGCCGCCGCCGCGCACATATTCGTCGACGTTCTGCGCCAGCACGTCGAGCGGCACGTTACCTCCCATCACCACTGTATCGTCGAACGCCTTCACGTCGTACTTCGCCCCAAGGGCCCCCCTCGCCCTCTCGCGCTGGCGGATGATCTCGCTGTGGCCGACCTTGTAGCCGCACGCCTGCCCGGGCCACGAGCAGTAGCGATCGACCTCGCTCGCGACTTCCAGCGGATTCGATCCGTTCATGTCGACGAAGAAGCTGACACCCTGCTGGCGCGTCCACTTCTTGGCATGAATGCCGGTGTCGACAACGAGCCGGCAGGCGCGGAAGGCAAGCGACTGGAGGTAGCCCAGGCGGCCGACATGGTCCTGCTCGTAGGCGCCGAGCTCGTCGGCGAGCTGCTCGGCATAGAGCGCCCAGCCCTCTGAGTAGGCGTTGAAGGCGAGCAGCTGGCGCACGAGCGGCATCGCGTGCGTGTACTCGCCCTGCCAGATGTGGCCCGGTATCGACTCGTGGAACGCCAGGTCCGCCAGGCTGTATTTGCTGTGCAGATCCGGCGTGCGCAGGTTGATCCAAAAACGGCCGGGAATCTTGCCGTCGATCGAACCTGCCCCGCCGTAGGCGGCCGGCGCGCCGGGCTCTTCCTCCGGCGGCAGGCGCTTCACTTCCATGTTCGGGTTGACGAGATGGTTGAAGGCGCGCGGCATCTGAGCGCGGACCCACTTCAGGCGATCGTCGATGAAGGCCAGGATCTCGGCGCGGCCCTTGTCGCCGTCCGCGAACTTGTACCTGGGATCCTTCGCCAGCGCCTGCATCCGTTCGCCGACACTGCCCAGCCCGTAGCCGATCTCCCTGAGGATCGCGTCCATCTGCGCGTGCAGGCGCTGCAGCTCGCCCCGGCCCATCTCGTGGACTTGGTCAGGCGTCATGGTCGTCGTCGTCGAGGCCTTGAGCGCCCAGCGATAGAACTCGTCGCCGTGCGGCCGCGCCGAAATGCCGGGATCGTCGGTGGCGAGGGCACGCTGCGCCTGAAATTCGTGCAGCTGCTCCTCGAGCGCCGGCGCGATCTGCTGGACGGCGATCGAGCGCGCCCGCTCGCCCCAGGTCCCGGCGATGTGGCGGGTCCGCCGGACGATCGATTCGACAACGCCGCCTCCGTCGCGGGCACTCTTTAGCGAGAGCGTCATCTGCGCCATCGCTTTGTCGATCAGGAACGCCGGCGGTACCAGCCCGACGCTGCGCGCCGCCCGCATTCGCCCGAGCTCACCCTCGAGCTGCTTCGCATAGGACTGCAGCCGCGCGAGATACGCCTCGGCGTCGGCGGCACTCTCGACGGGGTGGTCGCTGTCGAGGAAGCGCGGGACGTCGAGATAGGCGCCGACGTTCTGAATGACAACGTACGGTGTGTTGCGCCAGCCGCCGACCGTAATATCGCCGTAGGGCAGCGCGAAGCCTTCGAGCGCTGTGGCGTAGGCGCTCTTGACCACTCCGAGGCTGGTCCGCGCGCCGAGTGAGAGGCCGTTCACATTGAACGCGGTGACGCGGTCGAGATCCGCTTTGACCTGCTGCGCGAGGCGCCGTTGCCCGTCAGCCGTGCGATCGGCCAGCTCCGATCGCAGCACCGCTCGCGCGCCGGTGTCGATGCCGAGCGACGTCGCGCTCTCGGGCTGCAGCTTCAGCAGGTTCTCGGCGACCTCGCCGAGCAGCTTCACTGCGTCTGTGTCTGTGGACATGGAAGGATTCGAGGCACGCTCGGGGCCGCAACCAGTGACGAACGGCAGAGCCGCCGCCGCGGATGCAAGCGATGCCAGGGCCTCACGCCGGTTGACCATCCCCCATGATAGGGTGAGGGATGCCTAAAAACGCGAGTCATTGGCCACGATACATCCGACTGGCCGCGTCGCTGGCGGCGGTCCTGCTCATGCCGCGCGTCGCCGCGGCACAGGGCTTCGTCGGCGTTTCCTACGGCTACAACTTTGGCGGCGACGCCGGCTGCCTCAGCGCCACCGATTGTCAGAACAAGAACTGGAACTGGGGCGGCTCGATCGGCGCGCTCGGCTCCATTGTCGGCGTCGAAGGAGACTTCACGCACGCGGGGCAGTTCACCGGAGCCCGCCCCAACACGGCGTCGGTGACGACGCTGATGGGCAACTTCATGCTGGCGCCGAAGATCTCCTTCGTGCAACCGTACGGCGTCGCGGGACTCGGGGCGATCAAGACGACGGCCTCGGGCTCGGGAGACTCGCAAACGCAGATCGGCTGGACGATCGGCGGCGGGCTCCTCGTCTTCGTGCACCCGCACATCGGTCTCAAGGGAGACGTGCGCTATTACCACTCCCTCCAGGCGCTCAGCCTGCTCGGCATCGATCTCGGGCTCAATGACAACAAGGTCGACTTCGGGCGCGCGGGATTCGGCGTCGTGCTCAAGTTCTGACAGAGAAAGCGCCGGGGTGGCGCGCCGGCGACGACTACACCGCTGCCGCGGCCGCGCTCGGCGCGTACCGCTCCTGCAGTGCGCACATGCTCACGAGCAGCATCAGGATCTGATCGTTGGCCACCCTGGCGCCGCTGTCCATTTCCGCCAGCCGATCCAGGAGGGCGACGACGGCCGGCCGATCGAAGAACGGCATCGACGCCAGCGCCGGCCCTCGCAGCGTGTCCTGGACGTAGGTGTGAAACGCATCGTCCTGGCTCAAGGTCGCCGGTGGGCTCAAAAACGGGTGCTTCTGCCGTGTGTAGACGGTGTCGGTAATCAGGTCGCGGACCGCCTCGCGCAGCACGAACTTCTCGGTCATGCCGCGGATCTTCTGGTTGACCGGCTGTGAGGCGATCACCTCGGCGACGTGATGATCGAGAAACGGCACGCGGCCCTCGATGGAATGCCCCATCTCCATCCGATCCCCGAGCACCGTCAGGATGTAGCCGCACAGAACAGTCTTCGACCAGAGATACAACGACTGGTGCAGCGGTTCGCGTCCGGTCAGCTGCCCGCGGACATCGAGATCGTCAAGGATCGGCCACGCGCCTTCCGTCAGGCCATAGCGGTCGATGATGTAGCGGGACAGGAGCGGACGGGTCTTGACCGCGCGCGACGAGAACGTTTCGATCCATGACGGCACGTAGCCGAGAATGCGCCGCACGCGGTCGACGTCGCCGACCTCGCCGTCTGGCAGCAGCAGGCCGCGCGATACCGTGTTGTGCTGATCGAGCCATTCGAGCAGTTGTTGGACCGCCTCGGGATCCTGCCCCTCACGGTTGTAGAGCAGCATGTCGCGGCGGAAGTGCGGATAGCCGCCGAGCATCTCGTCCGACCCCTCGCCGGTAATCACGACCTTGTAGCCGGCATCGCGAACCGCGCGACTGAGGAGGTACTTGGCGACGCCGTGCGCGTTTATGCACAGCGTCTCACACTGGGCGATGGCGTCGGCGAAGTTGTCGGCGAGATCGCGCTGCTTGATCGGGATGGGGTAATAGTCGGCGCCGACGCGCGACGCCATCTCCTGGGCGATGGCGCCTTCGTCGTAGGCCGCCTGGTCGAAGGTGAGGGTGAAGGCCTTGATCGGCTCGGGATGATGCCGCGCCGCAAGTCCCAGCACCGCGCAGGAGTCGAGGCCTCCGCTGAGATAGACGCCAACCGGCACGTCGGCGCGCAGCCGGACTCGCACCGCTTCTTCGAGCACATGACGGAACTCGGCGGTGTACTCGGCGTCTGGACGATTGGAGATCGCCTGCGTCTTGAGCGGATAGTTAAAGTCCCAGTAAGGCGCCACCTGGACGTGGTGATCGGTCGCCATCAGGTAGTGGCCGGGTGGAATCTGGTGCACGCCGTCGAACAACGTCCGCACCTGGTGCCCGCCGAAGGCGACCGATTGATAGACCGCTTCCTCGTCCCAGCGCGCCGGGACGCCGGCGGCGAAGAGCGCCTTCGCTTCCGAGGCGAAGTAGAGCGCGCCACGGTGCCGCGCGTAGAAGAGCGGCTTGATGCCGAACCGATCGCGCGCCGCGAACATCGTCCGCCGGCGGGCGTCCCAGAGCACGATAGCGAACTCGCCGCGCAGCTGGTGCAGGCACTGGACGCCGTAGTCTTCGAACAGGTGCAGCGCAATTTCACTGTCGGACCGCGTGCGCAGGCGATGGCCCCGCGCCTCGAGCTCCCGCTGGATCGGCTCGTATCCGTAGAACTCACCGTTGACGATGATGCGCGTTTGCTCGTCTTCGCTGGCGATCGGCTGATCGCCGGTCGCGAGATCGATGATGCTCAGGCGCGCGTGACCGAGCCCGACGCGCCCGTCTTCTGACGTCCAGTGGCGCTGCCCGTCCGGGCCGCGATGCGAGAGCGCGTGGGTGGCACGGGTCAGCGCCGACGCGTCAACAGGTTCGGATCGTGAAAAAATCGCGACGATTCCACACATGCGGCCTCCGGGTCCGGCTCTGGGACTGCCCAGTGGCCCAACGGTTGTGCTTTAACTCGGGGATTGCAGCTGATTGGACAGGCTGAAGCGACCATCATCTCATCGGCGACCCGATGCGGCAAAGGGCTTGATTGGCCGGCGGCGATGGGCGCTAGCGCAGGCGCCGCGGCGGCCGCGCGCGGAGCCGCGTCGGGCGAGAGTTGGCGAGGAGCGCCCCGACGACGCGCTCGGTGCGAGCCCATGCCTGTGGCGTTCGGCCGGCCGTGTCCAGGGCCGCGACGTCGGCACCATGTCTCCGCAAGAGCTCGATAATCGCGACCTGTTCGTCGACTGTCCCGGCCGTACCGCTCGCGCCCGTGGATCGAGCAGCCAGGTGCAGTGGCGAAGAGCGGCCGGAGCGCAGACAGCGCCCGGTGCTCGCGCCAAGGACAAGCAATTGGCGCACGGCAGCCGCGCTCCGGGCTCGCACAGCGCGATGGAGGGGAACGGCACCGCCCCGGTCCGCGTGGTTCAGGTCAGCCCCGTGCGAAGCCAGAAACTCGATGACGGCGGCCTGAGTCGCCGTATTCACGGCGGTTCTCGGCATTCGGGTCGGCGCCGGCCTCGATCAGGCGCTCGATCGTTCCAAGCCGCAGCGCCGCGGCCGCAAGGTGCAGGGTGGTGTCACCGGCGTACAGCCAATGCGGGATGGACTCGATCAGGACGTCCCGCGGTGCCCTGATCCTCGATGCGAGCGAGTTGGATCGCAGAGCCCGGGCCGTTTCCCGCTCGCCCGCGAGCACCGCCGCAAAGATTCCAGACCTGATCACGTCTGTAATCTAAACGAAAAGGGCGGTGGTGCCGAAGCACCACCGCCCGCGATCATACCGGTCCTGCAGAACCGGCCTGCATCCCGAAGGACCCGGCCTACTCGATCTCGTCCCGGGTAAACGCCTCCTCGGGTTCCACGAAGTACTCCATCTCCCGCTCCAGCTCGAGCTCCTCGGGCGAGGGTGGCGGCGGCGGCGGCGGCTCGTCCGCCGGGATGTGGACGTTGCGGTAATACTCGAAGCCCGTCCCCGCCGGGATCAGGCGGCCCATCGTCACGTTCTCCTTCAGGCCGCGTAGGTGATCCACCTTGCCCGAGATCGACGCTTCGGTGAGGACGCGCGTCGTTTCCTGGAACGACGCCGCCGAGATGAACGAGTCGGTCGAGAGCGACGCCTTGGTGATGCCGAGCAGCAGGGGCCGGCCCTGTGCCGGGCGGCCACCACCGGCGATCACCCGCTCGTTCTCTTCCATGAAGCGGAAGCGATCGACCTGTTCCTCGATGAGGAACTCGGTGTCGCCAACGTCCTCGATCTTCACCCAGCGCATCATCTGACGGACGATGACCTCGATGTGCTTGTCGTTGATGTTGACACCCTGGAGGCGGTAGACCTCCTGGATCTCGTTGACGAGATAGGCGTGCAGCGCCTTCTCGCCGAGGACCGACAGGATGTCGTGCGGGTTCGACGGACCGTCCATCAGCGGTTCGCCGGCGCGGACGCGGTCGCCTTCCTGGACGTTGACGTGCACGCCGCGTGGCAGCGAGTACTCGCGCGGCTCGCCACCCTCCTCGGGGACGATGATGATCTTGCGCTGTCCCTTGACGATGCCGCCGTGGCGGACGACGCCGTCGATTTCCGAGATGACCGCCGTCTCGCGCGGCTTTCTCGCCTCGAACAGCTCGACGACGCGCGGCAGACCGCCGGTGATGTCCTTGGTCTTGGTCGACTCGCGCGGAATCTTCGCTAGCACCTGACCGGCGTGCACCGAATCGCCGTCCTCGATCATCAGGTGGGCGTGCGACGGCATGTGGTACTTGCGCGTCATCTTGCCGCTCTTGTCGCGGATCTCCATCGTCGGCTGCTTCTTCTCGTCGGGGCTGTCGACGACGATCTTCCGCGAGAGGCCGGTGACTTCGTCCACTTCCTCGTGGTAGGTGACGTCAGGGATGAGGTCCTTGTACTTCACCGTGCCGGCGTCCTCGGTGAGGATCGAGAAGGTGTAGGGATCCCACTCGACGAGCACCGTGCCCTGCTCGACCTGCTGGCCGTCGCGCACCTTGAGGCGGGCGCCGTAGACGATCGGGTAGCGCTCGCGGTCGCGCCCCTTGCTGTCCTGGATGACCAACGAGCCGGTGCGGTTCATGACGACCATCTCGCCAAGGTTCTCGCTGCCGGAGGTGTTGGGCACCCCGGTCGGCACCTTGCTCTCGACGACCTGCATGCCCTGGTAGCGGACGATCCCGGCGTGCTTGGCGTCGAGCGACGACTGCTCGTTGACGCGCGACGCCGTGCCGCCGATGTGGAACGTGCGCATGGTCAGCTGCGTGCCAGGCTCGCCGATCGACTGCGCCGCGATGACGCCGACCGCGAGGCCGAGCTCGACCAGCTTGCCGGTGGCCAGGTCGCGACCGTAGCACTTGGCGCAGCAGCCGCGGCGCGCCGCACAGGTCAGCACCGAGCGGATGCGGACCTTCTCGATGCCTGCCTCCTGGATCGCCGTCGCTTTCTCTTCGTCGAGCTGCTCGTTGGTGTCGACGATGGTCTCGCCAGTGAACGGGTCGGTGATCTTCTCGAGGGTGACGCGGCCGATGATGCGCTCGCGCAGCGGCTCGATGATCTCGCCCGATTCGACGATGGCGCGCGCGTCGATGCCGTCCATCGTGCCGCAGTCGATCTCGTGGATGATGACGTCCTGGGCGACGTCGACGAGACGGCGCGTCAGGTAGCCCGAGTCGGCCGTCTTCAGCGCCGTGTCGGCGAGACCCTTGCGGGCGCCGTGCGTGGAGATGAAGTACTGCATGACCTCGAGGCCTTCACGGAAGTTCGAGGTGATCGGCGTTTCGATGATCTCGCCCGACGGCTTGGCCATCAGGCCGCGCATGCCGGCGAGCTGGCGGATCTGCTGCTTCGATCCGCGCGCACCCGAGTCGGCCATGATGTAGACCGGGTTGAAGTTGCGGCCCGACTGGTCGAGCTCCTCCATCTCCCCGAACATCGCGTCGGCGATCTTTTCGGTGACGTCCGACCACACGGCGATGACCTTGTTGTAGCGCTCGCCGTTGGTGATCGCCCCTTCGAGATACTGCCCTTCGACCTTGATGACCTCGTTGCGCGCGTTGTCGACGAGCGCGCCCTTCTCGGACGGAATGACCAGGTCGTCGATGCCAATCGACAGGCCCGAGCGCGTCGCATAGGTGAAGCCGAGGTTCTTGAGCGAGTCGAGCATCTCGACCGTCTTCTCGAGGCCGTAGCGCAGGTAGCAGGTACTGGACCAGCTGCTGCAGCCCCTTCTTCTTGAGCAGGCCGTTGACGTAGGGCATCCCCTTGGGCAGCGCCGTGTTGAGGATGACGCGGCCGACCGTGGTGTTGATGATCTTGTTCTCGACCTCCTGCACTTCGGCGTACTGCACGCCCTGGTCGTCGCGGGCGACGGTCAGGTCGATCAGCTCGCCGCTGATGCGGACGCGGATCGGGGTCAGCGTCTCGAGCTCGCCCGATTCCAGTGCCAGCACGACGTCGTCGGGGTTGCCGAAGGCGCGGCCTTCACCGCGGCCGCCCGGCTTGGCCTTGGTCAGGTAGTAGCAGCCGAGGACGACGTCCTGCGACGGAATGGCGATCGGCTGGCCGCTCGCCGGCGACAGGATGTTGTTCGAGGACATCATCAGGACCGATGCCTCGATCTGCGCTTCCGGTGCGAGCGGGATGTGCACCGCCATCTGGTCGCCGTCGAAGTCGGCGTTGAAGGCCGTGCAGACGAGCGGATGGATGCGGATGGCCTTGCCCTCGACGAGGACGGGCTCGAACGCCTGGATGCCGAGCCGGTGCAGCGTCGGCGCGCGGTTGAGCAGGACCGGATGCTCGCGGATCACTTCCTCGAGGATGTCCCACACTTCCGAGCGCTGCTGCTCGACCATCTCCTTCGCCTGCTTGATGGTGGCGACCAGACCGCGCTCTTCAAGCTTGTTGTAGATGAACGGCTTGAACAGCTCCAGCGCCATCTTCTTGGGCAGGCCGCACTGGTGCAGCTTCAGCTCGGGGCCGACGACGATGACCGAGCGGCCCGAGTAGTCGACGCGCTTGCCGAGCAGGTTCTGGCGGAAGCGCCCCTGCTTGCCTTTGAGCGTGTCGCTGAGCGACTTGAGCGGACGGTTATTGGCTCCGCGCAGCACGCGGCCGCGGCGGCCGTTGTCGAACAGCGCGTCGACCGCCTCCTGCAGCATGCGCTTTTCGTTGCGGATGATGACGTCGGGCGCCTTGAGCTCGATCAGCTTCTTCAACCGGTTGTTGCGGTTGATGACGCGGCGATAGAGGTCGTTGAGGTCCGAGGTGGCGAAGCGGCCGCCGTCGAGCGGCACCAGGGGACGCAGCTCGGGTGGAATCACCGGAATCACGTCGAGGATCATCCACTCCGGCTTGTTGGTCGACTTCCGGAACGAGTCGACGACCTTGAGCCGCTTGGCGTACTTCAGCTTCTTCTGGACCGACGATTCCGCGCGCATCTTGTCGCGCAGCTCGCCGGCCATGCGCTCGACGCTGACGCGCTTGAGCAGCTCCTTGATCGCCTCCGCGCCCATCTGGGCGCGGAACTTCTGCGAGTAGTCCTCACGCGCCTTGCGATACTGATCTTCGTTGAGCAGCTGGTTCGGCTTCAGATCGGTATCGCCCGGCTCGATGACGACGTAGGCCTCGAAGTAGAGAATGCGCTCGAGGTCGCGCAGCGAGATGTCGAGCAGGTGGCCGATGCGGCTGGGCAGCCCCTTGAAGAACCACACGTGGCTGACCGGGGTGGCCAGCGTGATGTGGCCGAGGCGCTCGCGCCGGACCTTGGCCTGGGTGACTTCGACGCCGCACTTGTCGCAGATGACGCCGCGGTGCTTCATCCGCTTGTACTTGCCGCACAGGCATTCCCAGTCGGTGACCGGGCCGAAGATCTTCGCGCAGAAGAGCCCGTCCCGCTCCGGCTTGAAGGTGCGGTAGTTGATCGTCTCCGGCTTGGTCACCTCGCCGTGCGACCAGGAGAGGATCTTCTCCGGCGACGCGAGCGAGATGCGGATGGCGTCGAAGTCGGTCGTGAGAGAACCGCGATTATCGAAACTTGGTCTCATGTATCAGTTCACCCGTTACGAATTCGCCAACACCGGAACGCCCTCGTCGCTCGCCGGCGGCTCGGGCTCCAACACCTTCCGTTTCGTCTTCATCAGCTCGACGTCGAGGCAGAGCGCCTGCAGCTCGCGGATGAGGACGTTGAACGACTCCGGCAGGCCAGGCTGGAACGAGGCGTCGC
Source organism: uncultured Acidobacteriota bacterium (assembly GCA_963836665.1). Lineage (GTDB taxonomy): Bacteria > Acidobacteriota > Vicinamibacteria > Vicinamibacterales > 2-12-FULL-66-21 > JAICSD01. The sequence continues at coordinate 2,360,953 of CAWIKL010000001.1, forward strand.
CCTTGACGATCGCTTCGTAGATCTTGGCGCGGCCGGTCACGTCGTCAGACTTGGCGGTAAGCAGCTCCTGGAGGATGTGCGCCGCGCCGTAGGCCTCGAGCGCCCAGACCTCCATTTCGCCGAAGCGCTGGCCGCCGAACTGCGCCTTGCCACCCAGCGGCTGCTGGGTGATGAGCGAGTAGGGCCCGATCGAGCGCGCGTGGATCTTGTCGTCGACTAGGTGCGACAGCTTGAGCATGTAGATGTAGCCGACGGTGACGTCCTGCTCGAAGCGCATGCCGGTCATGCCGTCGTAGAGCTCGGTCTTGCCGCTTTGCGGCAGCCCGCCCTTCTCGAGCCAGTGCTTGATCTCCTTCTCCGCGGCGCCGTCGAAGACGGGGGTCGCGAAATAGAGGCCGAGCGCGTGCGCCGCCCACCCCAGGTGGGTCTCGAGAATCTGACCGACGTTCATCCGCGACGGCACGCCGAGCGGATTGAGGACGATCTCTACCGGCGTGCCGTCCGGCAGGTAGGGCATGTCTTCTTCGGGCAGGATGCGCGCGATGACGCCCTTGTTGCCGTGGCGGCCGGCCATCTTGTCGCCGACCGACAGCTTGCGCTTCATCGCGACGTAGACCTTGACCAGCTTGATGACGCCCGGAGGCAGCTCGTCGCCGCGACGGACCTTCTCCTTCTTCTCCTCGAACTGGTTGCGGATGACCTCGACCTGGCGCTCGGTGCGTTCCTCGAGCTCGCGCAGGTCTTCCTCGAGCCGCGGATCGTCGGCGTTGACCTTGAGGCGAACGATCGCCTCGTAGGGCAGGTTCTGCAGGACGTCCTCGCTCAGCGGCGTGCCCTTCTTGAGCAGGCGCTCGCGGCCGTGCTCGTCGTAGAGGTCGGCGCGCGACTCCTGTCCCTTCAGCATCGCGATCACGCGCTTCTTCACTTCGTCGTGAAGGATGCGGATCTCGTCCTGGAGGTTCTTCTCCATCATCTCGAGTTCGTCGTTCTCGATCGCCTTGGCGCGGTCGTCCTTCTCGATGCCCTTGCGCGAGAAGATCTTGACGCCGACGATGATGCCCTCGATGCCCGGCGGGCAGACCAGGGAGGCGTCGCGGACGTCGCCGGCCTTTTCACCGAAGATGGCGCGGAGCAGCTTCTCTTCCGGCGTCAGCTGGGTCTCCCCCTTCGGGGTGACCTTCCCGACGAGGATGTCGCCCGGCTTGACCGAGGCGCCGATGCGGATGATGCCGCTCTCGTCGAGATCGGCGAGGTAACCTTCGCCGACGTTGGGGATGTCCCGGGTGATCTCCTCCGGCCCGAGCTTGGTATCGCGGGCCTCGATCTCGAACTCCTCGATATGGATGGAGGTGTAGGCGTCTTCCTTGACCATCCGCTCGGAGACGAGGATCGCGTCCTCGAAGTTGTAGCCGCGCCATGGCATGAACGCGACCAGCACGTTTCTGCCCAGGGCCAGCTCGCCCAACTCGGTGCACGGCCCATCGGCGAGGATCTGTCCCTTGTGGACCTTCTGTCCGACGCGGACGATCGGCTTCTGGTTGATGCAGGTGTTCTGGTTCGACCGCTTGAACTTGGTCATCGGGTAGATGTCCGCGCCCATTTCGCGCGACATCGACTCGTTTTCCCCTTCGACGCGGACGACGATGCGCTGGCTGTCGACGTAGTCGACCGTGCCCGAGCGGCGCGCCACGACGCAGGCGCCCGAGTCGCGCGCGGTGATGTACTCCATGCCCGTGCCGACGTAGGGGGCGCGGGCGCGCAGCAGCGGCACCGCCTGGCGCTGCATGTTCGATCCCATCAGGGCGCGGTTGGCGTCGTCGTTCTCGAGGAACGGAATCAGCGAGGCCGCGACCGAGACGAGCTGCTTCGGCGAGACGTCGATGAAGTCGACCTTGGCGCGCTCGGCGAGGATGAAGTTCCCGGCCTGGCGGCAGTTGACGCGGTCCATCGTGAACCGGCCACTGTCGTCGACCTTGGAGTTGGCCTGGGCGATGATGTACTGGTCCTCTTCCCACGCCGACAGGTAGTAGGAATACGGCTCGTACTCGAGGCCGCGGCGGCGGCGACCGCCGGCGCCTGGCTCATTCGGCTTGTCCTTGTCGGCGCCGACATCCGACGCCTCGACGATATCGCCAACCTTGTATTTGACGTTGCCGCCGGCGTTGGTGATGAACACGTAGTCGGTGACGCGGCCGTCCCTGACTTTGCGGTACGGGCTCTCGATGAAGCCGAACTCGTTGATGCGCGCGTAGCACGACAGCGACGAGATCAGGCCGATGTTCGGACCTTCCGGCGTTTCAATCGGGCAGATGCGCCCGTAGTGCGTCGGGTGGACGTCGCGCACCTCGAAGCCGGCGCGCTCGCGCGACAGGCCGCCCGGCCCAAGTGCCGAGAGGCGGCGCTTGTGCGTCACTTCCGACAGCGGGTTGGTCTGGTCCATGAACTGCGACAGCTGCGACGACCCGAAGAACTCGCGGATCGCGGCCATCACTGGCTTGGCGTTGATCAGGTCGTGCGGCATCGCTGTCGCCATTTCCTGATACACCGACATCTTTTCCTTGATCGCCCGTTCCATGCGGACCAGGCCGATGCGGAACTGGTTCTCGAGCAACTCGCCGACCGAGCGCACACGGCGGTTGCCGAGGTGATCGATGTCGTCCACGTTAGCGGGGTAGCGGCGCAGCTTGAGCAGGTACTTGATGACCTCGTAGAAGTCCTGGGGGTGCAGGATCTTCTCGTCGAGCGGCGTGCTCAGCTTCAGCTTGGTGTTCAGCTTGAGGCGGCCGACCCGCGAGAAGTCGTACTTCTGCGGGTTGAAGAACATGCTCTCGAAGAGGTTGCGTGAGCTGTCGAGCGTGGGCGGGTCGCCCGGACGCAGACGGCGGTAGATCTCGATGAGCGCTTCTTCGTGCGTGTGGATCGGATCCTTCTTCAGCGTCGCCGACAGCACGTTGCCGACTTCGTCCTTCTCGGGGAAGAAGATCTCGATCTTCTCGACGTTCTTCTCCTGCGCCATCGAGATGACCCGCGGCTCGAGCGGCTCGTTGGCCTCGAGGATGACCTCGCCGGTCTCCGGGTCGACGACGTCGCTGGCGGCGAAGGCGCCCTCGAGCTCGGCGTCGGCGATCTCGACCGACGGCACGCCGGCCTTTTTCAGCGCGGCGAGGGCGTTGGCGTTGATCTTCTTGCCGGCGGCGGTGACGGTGTCACTGCCGGCCTTCAGGTCGCGGGCGGCGCGCAGCCCCTGCACGCTGTCACCGACGGCCCACGAGGTCACGCCGTTCTTGAAGCTCAGGCGGTCGACCGTATAGAAGCTGCGGATGATCTCGTCGGCGCCGCGCAGGCCGAGCGCGCGCAGGAAGACCGTCGCCAGGAACTTGCGCTTGCGGTCGATGCGCACGTAGAGCAGGTTCTTGGCGTCGTACTCGAACTCGACCCACGAGCCGCGATACGGAATGATCTGCGCGATGTAGAGCGTCTTGTCTTCGGAGTGGAAGAAGGCGCCCGGCGAGCGGTGCAGCTGGCTGACGATGACACGCTCGGTGCCGTTGATGATGAACGTGCCGTTGTCGGTCATCAGCGGGATGTCGCCGTAGTAGACCTCCTGCTCCTTGATGTCGCGGATGGTCTTCACGCCGGTCTCAGGGTCCTTGTTCCAGACGACGAGACGGATCGTCACCTTGAGCGGCACGGCGTAGGTCATGCCGCGTTCCTGGCACTCGTCGACGTTGTACTTCAGCTTGAGACCAACGGTATTGCCGCAGATGTCGCAGATGTCGCCGCGCGCGTCGTTGGGCTTGCCGCAGCGCGGGCACAGTACCTCGTGCTCGCCGTAGGGATCGGCGATGAGGGTGTGGCCGCAGCTGGTGCAGGGCTGCCGCAGGTGATGCAGGCCCTGGAGCCGGCCGCACTTGCACTCCCAGTTGCCAATCGAGTACTCGATGAACTCCAGCGAAGAGTTCTCGCGGAAGTCGCTAATCGGGAACACCGACTTGAAGACCGACTGCAGCCCCGCGTCTTCACGCTCGGAGGGTAGCCGGTTCATCTGCAGGAACCGCTCGTACGATTTCTTCTGGATCTCGATCAGGTTCGGGATCGGAACCGTGGTCTTGATCTTGGAGAAGTCGATGCGCTCGCGGTAGACGTTCTTGGGAAGGCTGTACATGCTGATGAAGACCTCTAGGTCGAAACGCGTACAGCCGGGGCTGACGCCCCGGCTCGGGTTGTAGGCCGGACCTTCAGGCCCGGCTACGATGCCGGCCCTGACGGGCCAGCCTACCTGCTCGAGAAGGAACGACTCGCAAGCGAGTCGTTACTTGACCTCGACCTTGGCGCCGACGTCCGCGAACTTCTTGACGATCGCGGCGGCCTCGTCCTTGGGGATCCCTTCCTTGATCGGCTTGGGCGCTCCCTCGACGAGGTCCTTCGCTTCCTTCAGCCCGAGGCTGGTGACTTCGCGGACGACCTTGATCACGTTGATCTTATTGGTGCCCACTTCAGTGAGGACGGCGGTGAACTCGGTCTTCTCTTCCACCGCCGGGGCGCCGGCCGCTGCGCCGCCGCCGGCCGGCATCGCCATCGGCATCGCCGCCGCCGCGCTCACGCCGAGTTCCTGCTCGAGCGCCTTGACGAGCTGCGACAGCTCGAGCACCGAGATCCCCTTGATATAGTCGACAACCTGCTGCTGATTCAGTTCGGCCACTGTCGTTCTCCTAAAATTAAGACTGAGCTTCGGACTTCTTTTTTTCCGCCTGGACAAGGACGCTCATCAGGTCGCGCGGCGCAGCGTTCAGCACGCTGACCAGTTGCACCATCGGCGCCTGGAGCAGGAAGAGGAGCTTCGCGTAGAGCTCCGGCTTCCCGGGCAGCGACGCGAGGTCAACGACCTCGGCCGCCTTGATCGCGCGTCCCTGCACCACCGCCGCCTTGATCTGCAGCGCGGGCGTGGTCTTCGCGAACGTGGTCAGCACCTTGGCCAGCGCCACCGGATCTTCGCCCGCGTAGGCGACGGCGGTGGTGCCGACGAAATGCTCGGACAGCGGCTCGAACGACGTCCCCTTCAGGGCACGCCTGGCGAGCGTATTCTTCACGACCTTGTAGGTCGCCTTGGCGCCGCGCACCTGGCGACGCAGCTCGGTCACCTCGGGCACCTTGAGGCCCTTGTAGTCGACGAGGATGGCGCTCTCGGTGCCCTTGAAGGCCGACTCGAGGGCGCTCAGTTCTTCCTGCTTGCTTGCTCTCGTGACAGCCATTAGTGCTTCACCACTTCGGTCACGTGCGTCGTGTCGATGGTGATGCCCGGCCCCATCGTCGACGACATGGTCACGCTCTTGAGATACTTGCCCTTGGCCGCCGACGGCTTGGCCTTGACGACGCTGTCGACCAGGGCGTGGGCGTTCTCGACCAGGTTCTGCGTCGGGAAGCTGATCTTCCCCACCGGGGCGTGGATGATGCCCGTCTTGTCGACGCGGAACTCGACCTTGCCCGCCTTGATCTCCTTCACTGCCTGCGCGATATTGACGGTGACGGTGCCGGTCTTCGGGTTCGGCATCAGGCCGCGCGGCCCGAGGACCTTGCCCAGCTTGCCGACCGCGCGCATCATGTCTGGCGTGGCGACGACGGCGTCGAAGTCCATGAAGCCACCCTGGATCTTGTCGACCATCTCTTCGCCGCCGACGTGATCGGCGCCAGCCGCCTGCGCTTCCTTCTGCTTGTCGGCGCCGGCGATGGCCAGCACCTTCTTGCTCTTGCCCAACCCGTGCGGGAGCACGACCGTGCCGCGGACCATCTGGTCGGCGTGCTTGGGGTCGACACCCAGGCGAAGCGCCAGTTCGACGGTCTCGTCGAACTTCGCGAACTTCACCTTCTGCATCAGGGGAACGGCTTCCTCGATGGTGTGCGGTCGATCAGGCACCGCCTGCTTCGCCGCGGCGAACTTCTTACCGCTCGGCATACTTACCTCTGTGGTTCAAACGGCCAGCCGTGCTGACCTCCCACTGAAAAGATCGGGTAATCGGGCAATCGGATAATCGGGAAATCGATTACCGGATTACCCGATTGCCCGATTACCCGATTACGTCGATTCCCATCGACCGCGCCGTGCCGGCGACGGACTTGATCGCCGACTCGAGCGTGTCGCAGTTGAGATCGGGGAGCTTGGTCTTGGCAATCTCCTCGACCTGCTTCTTCGTCACAGTGCCGACCTTGGTCTTGTTCGGCTCGGCCGATCCCTTGGCGAGATTGGCGGCGCGCTTCAGCAGGATTGACGCCGGCGGCGTCTTCGTGATGAAGGAATAGGACCGGTCCGCGTAGACGGTCACGACGACGGGGATGATGAGCCCCTCGTCCTTGGCCGTCTTGGCGTTGAAATTCTTGCAGAAGTCCATGATATTGACGCCGTGGGGACCGAGCGCGGTCCCGACCGGCGGCGCCGGGGTGGCTTTCCCCGCCGCGATCTGGAGCTTCACCATTGCCTGTACTTTCTTCGCCATAGTTCGCTGAACTCGCTATCTGCTACCCGCTTCCGGCTTCCCGCTTCCAGCTTGTTCTCGCAACAACCGGCTATCAGCCGGGAGCGGACAGCTGGAGTCCGGCCGCTACAGTTTTTCCACCTGCAAGAAATCCAATTCGACCGGCGTCGACCGGCCGAAGATCGTCACCATCACCTTGAGCGTGTTCCGCTCGTTGTTGACCTCGTCCACCACGCCGTTGAAGCTGGTGAACGGTCCCTCGTTGATCCGCACCTGGTCGCCCTTCTCGAACGAGTACTTCGGTTTCGGCTTCTCGGCCGCTTCGGTGACCTGGTTGAGAATCTGGTCCACTTCCTCGCGCGTGAGCGGGGTCGGCTTGGCGCCCGCGCCGACAAAGCCGGTGACCTTCGGCGTGTTCTTGACCACGTGCCAGGCATGGTCGGACATGTGCATCTCGACCAGGATGTAGCCCGGGAAGAACCGCTTCGAGCTAACCACTTTCTTGCCGCCGCGCATCTCAGCGACCTGCTCGGTCGGGATCAGGATCTCGCCGATCTCGGCCTGCAACCCGTAGGCGTTGACACGCTGCTCCAACGACTCTTTGACCTTGTTTTCGAAGCCGGAGTACGTGTGGACGATGTACCACTGCTTCGTCCGATCGTCTGTCATCGTCCCCATGCTCTACGAACCACCGAACAGCTTGTAGACCCAGCCGAGCCCGTAGGTCAGCCCGAGGTCGACGAGCCACAAGTAGACGCCCATGGTCACCGAGAAGAGGATGACGACGATGGTCGTCGCGTAGACCTCTTTCTGGCTCGGCCATGTAACGCGGCCCATTTCGTTGCGGACTTCGGACAGGAACCGGCGGGACCGTCCCCACCAGCCCGTCACGCTTTCACGGGCCCGCCCCTGAAAGGAGTCTTCGTTGGACTCGACCATCGCCTTCGTTGCCACGATTTTGTGTCCTGCTTCCCGCTATCGTTCTTGGCGCTCGGCGCCGCGGGCTTCGCCGCGATTCGCTCCGCCGCCTCGCTTAGGCTCCCTTCGCTCCGCTCGCGCTTCGACGCTCGCTCCGCTCCGGTCGCCCAATCTTTCGAACTCCAACCCGCCGGCTACCGACCCACCTTGGCAGGACAGGAGGGAATCGAACCCCCAACCCCCGGTTTTGGAGACCGGTGCTCTGCCAATTGAGCTACTGTCCTAAGACTCTCCGAGGGGCTTCGCCCCTCGGACTCCCCTACACCGTCGCTCGCTCGCCGCTTCGCCGCTCGCTGCGCTCCGGTGGGGCGCTCGCTTTGCTCGCGCCTTTTCTTGCCTCGAAGACTTACTTGGTCTCGCGGTGCCCCGTGTGCTTTCGACAGAACCGGCAGTACTTCGAAAACTCGAGACGTTCGCTGGTCTTCTTCTTGTTCTTCGTCGTGCTGTAATTGCGCCGCTTACATTCGGTGCAAGCGAGCGCGATGATGTCTCTCATGTTCCTACCTACTCGATGATCTCCGAGATCGTTCCCGCGCCGACGGTGCGGCCGCCCTCGCGGATCGCGAAGCGGGCGCCCTTCTCGAGCGCGACGGGCACATGCAGTTCCGCGGTGATCGTCGTGTTGTCGCCCGGCATCACCATCTCGACACCCTCCGGCAGCTTCAGCGAGCCGGTGACGTCGGTGGTCCGGATGTAGAACTGCGGACGATAGCCGTTGAAGAACGGCGTGTGGCGACCGCCCTCTTCCTTCGAGAGGATGTAGACCTCTCCCTTGAACTTCGTGTGCGGCTTGATCGAGCCCGGCTTGCACAGCACCTGGCCGCGCTCGACGTCGGTCTTTTCGACGCCGCGCAGCAGCACGCCGATGTTGTCGCCGGCGACCCCCTCGTCGAGCAGTTTGCGGAACATCTCGACGCCGGTGACGACCTTCTTCTCGGTCGGCTTGAACCCGACGATTTCGATTTCCTCGCCGACCTTGACCTTGCCACGTTCGACACGGCCGGTGACGACGGTGCCGCGGCCTGAGATCGAGAACACGTCCTCGATCGGCATCAGGAACGGCTTGTCGATCTCACGCTGCGGCATCGGGATGTAGCTGTCGAGCGCATCCATCAGCTTGAGCACCGAGTCGACGCCGTCGGCCTCGCCGTTGAGCGCCTTGAGCGCCGACACGCGCACGACCGGGATGTCGTCACCGGGGAAGCCGTACGACTTGAGCAGCTCGCGCACCTCGAGCTCGACGAGATCCACCAGTTCCGGATCGTCAACCGCGTCGACCTTGTTCAGGGCGACGACCATGTACGGCACGTTGACCTGCTTGGCGAGCAGGACGTGTTCGCGCGTCTGCGGCATCGGGCCGTCGACGGCGCTGACCACGAGAATCGCGCCGTCCATCTGCGCGGCGCCGGTGATCATGTTCTTGATGTAGTCGGCGTGGCCCGGGCAATCGACGTGCGCGTAGTGACGGTTCGGTGTCGCGTACTCGACGTGGCTGGTCGCAATCGTCAGGATCTTCGTCGCGTCGCGACGGCCCTGCGATTCCGAGGCCTTGGCGACCTCGTCATACGGCACGAACTTGGCCCAGCCCTTGTCAGCAGCGACCTTGGTCAGCGCGGCCGTGAGGGTCGTCTTGCCGTGGTCGATGTGGCCGATGGTGCCGACGTTGACGTGCGGTTTGGAACGATCGAATTTCTCTTTAGCCATGTCGTTTTCTCGTCCTCGCGTTGTGTCGTCTGACCCGAAACCCACGAAACCTGGAGCCGATGACCAGGATTGAACTGGTGACCTCGTCCTTACCAAGGACGCGCTCTGCCAACTGAGCTACATCGGCGTTTTGAGACTCAGTCAGCCCCAGACAACCTTGCGGGCAATGGAGCGGGAGACGGGGATCGAACCCGCGACCAACAGCTTGGAAGGCTGTGACTCTACCACTGAGTTACTCCCGCCTACGCCCGCTTCGCCTCTCGCCCCGGCGGGCAGGCCCGCTGAACCGTTCCCGACAACGCGCCGACCATCTGCCTGGCTTGCCATCCCACACCCCTTGGCGCGCGGGCGCTGCGGAGGCAAGGATGGTGGCGAGGGAAGGACTCGAACCTTCGAAGGCGCAAGGCCGACAGATTTACAGTCTGCTGCGTTTGACCGCTTCGCTACCTCGCCGATACGTTGTCTGGCTGAAAACTCTCGAACTCTCTGCCCTCTCGCCGTATCCCGCCGACGCGCCGCCAGACGCGAAACGGAGGGAAAGCTGGCGAAGGGATTTGAACCCCCGACCGGCTGATTACAAATCAGCTGCTCTACCGGACTGAGCTACGCCAGCCCAGACAAAAGAGTATTAATAGCACGCTCCATGCCACCAGTGCAAGCAGGCGGGGCAAGGCGTAGCCGACTTCCGCTGGTAACTTTCAGCAACGCAAGAGCTTATGCCTGCTCCTGCCGCTGACGGACAGCCTCATATAATACCACACCAGCCGCCACTGAGACATTGAGGCTGTCCACACGCCCGAGCATCGGGATCCGGACCAGGCGGTCGCAGCGCTCCCGTACCAGGCGGCGCAGCCCGGTCCCTTCCGCCCCCAAAACGACAGCCGACGGCAGCGTCCAATCGACGTCTGTGTGACGATCAGACGCCTCGCCGGCCAGCCCAATCGTCCAGACATTCGCGGCTTTGAGCTCTTCGATCGCGCGCGCGATATTGACGACGGTCGCGAGACGGATGTGGGAGAGCGCGCCGGCCGATGCCTTACCAACCGCGCCGTCGAGGGCGGCGGAATGGCGCGCCTGTCTTATGACGCCTGAGACCCCCGCGGCGTCGCAGGTCCTCAAGATCGCGCCAACGTTATGCGGATCCTCGATGCCATCCAGCACGACGACGAGCGGCTGCGGACTGGCGCCTGCAGGCGGAAGAACCAGATCAGCCACGGCGTATTCGGCCGGGTTCTCGACCTCCGCGACGACGCCCTGGTGCACGCCACCCTTCGCAAGACGTTCGAGCGCCTGCGGGTCGACCCGCTCGACGACGACACCGTGCGTGGCAGCGAGCGCACGGATCTCATCCACCCGCCGGTCGGCACGGGCGCTGATCCGGAGGCGCTGTACCCGTCCGGTGCGCAGCGCTTCGAGGACCGGGTTGATTCCGTAGACGAGCACGGTTCAGCCGGCCGCGACCGCCGCGGCAAATGCCTTCGCCCGCTCGCGCGCGCTTGCGACGCGCGCCACGCCGGCGTCCGCCGCGAGCGCGGCTCCGCGATCCATCGCCGGCACCGCGAGGTCCAGTTCGGGGCCGCCGCTGTCGCCGGTCAGTGCGGCGCGGATCGGGTGGAACAAGGCCTTCCCCTTCTGCCCGGTCCGCTCCTTGATCCGGGTGGCCATGGCGCGGAACGACTCGCGGTCGAGGAGCGGACCGTCGATCGCCTCGGCGAGCGCTGCGATCACCTCGCGCGCGCCAGCCTCGTGCAGGACCCCGGCCACCTGGGGGCGCGCCAGGGCCTCGGCAGCGTCGTACTCAAACAGAAACCCGAGCCGGTCGGGGATCTCCTCGAGGCGATCGACCGATCCCACCGCCATCGGCAGCAGCGACTCGACGTAGGCGAGCCCGGCGTCGCTGCGCCGCTTGAGGAACCCCTTCGCCACGAAGAAACGCGCCGACTCGGCCGCGATGCGCGATGGCGCCGCAACCTTCATGTAGTGGCGGTTCATCCACGCGAGTTTTTCGGGATCGAACACGCCGGCGCTGTGGCCGACATCCTCGATAGCGAAGCGCCGCGCCATGTCGTCGAGCGCCATCAGTTCGGCGTCCTGCGGCTCCTCACCGCCGCTGCGCGGCGACCAGCCGATCAGCGCGAGGTAGTTGGTCAGCGCCTCCGGCAGCACGCCGCGGGCGCGGAACTCCGCCACCGAGGTCGCGCCGTGGCGCTTCGACAGCGGCGTATGGTCAGGGCCGAGCACCAGCGACAGATGCGCGAAGCGCGGCTCGCCGAAGCCGAGAGCGCGATAGAGCAGGATCTGGCGCGGCGTGTTCGAGATGTGATCCTCGCCGCGGATGACGTGCGTCACTTCCATCAAGGCATCGTCGATCACCACCGCGAAGTTGTACTGCGGACGGCCGTCGGAGCGGACGATCACCGGATCGCCGATGACGTCGGTGCTGAACGTCACCTCGCCGCGGACGAGATCCTGGAAACTGACGTCGATGTGCTCGGGTACGCGAAATCGGACGACGGCGCGCTCGCCGGCGTCGAGACGCCGCTTGGCCTCCTCTCCCGGGATGTCGCGACAGGTGCCGTGGTACTTCGGTGGACGCCCGGCGGCGAGATCCTTGCGGCGGTCGTCCTCGAGCTTTTGCGGCGGGCAGAAGCAGTAGTAGGCCTGGCCACCGGCGAGCAGTTCGTTGGCGTACGACGTGTAGAGGTGCAGGCGCTCCGACTGGCGGTACGGTCCGGAGGCGCCGCCCACGTCAGGTCCCTCGTCCCACTCGAGCCCGAGCCAGCGCAGGTCCTGGAGGATGCTGTCTTCCGACTCCTTGGTCGAGCGCTCGGCGTCGGTGTCCTCGATGCGCAAGATGAGGGTGCCGTCGTGGCCGCGTGCGAGCAGCCAGTTGAACAGTGCCGTGCGCGCGTTGCCGACGTGCAGGGATCCGGTTGGGCTGGGAGCGAAGCGGACTCTCATCGTTCGAGGTCCGATACCCGATTGCCGACGCCTGCTGTGCGCACAAGGACGACGGCGTGGGCCGCGATGGCCTCGCCGCGTCCCACCGCATCCACGCCCTCGTTCGTCTTGCCTTTGATGCTGATGCGGTCGGCTCCCGTGCCGATCGCCCGCGCAATGTTGTGACGCATCTGCTCGATCGCATCCTTGATCTTTGGGCGCTCCAGAATCACCGTGATGTCCACGTTGCCCACTTCGTAGCCCGTCTCGTGCACCATCCGCGCCGCCTCGCGCAGCAGCGCCAGGCTGTCGGCGTCCTTCCAGCGCGGATCGGAGTCTGGGAAATGCCGTCCGATATCGCCCAGGCCGACGGCGCCGAGGATAGCGTCGGTGGCGGCGTGGCAGGCCACGTCGCCGTCAGAGTGGCCGAGCGGCCCCTTGTCGAACGGGATGACGACGCCGCCGATGACGAGCGGCCGCCCCTCGACGAGCCGGTGCAGGTCGTAGCCGGTGCCGGCGCGGCCGGTACGGGCCGGCTTGCCGGCCGCCTGGCGCGCGCGCGCCGCCGCAAGATCCTCCTCGGTCGTGATCTTCACGTTCCCGGAATCGCCGTCGACGACGTGGACGGTGTAGCCGGCACGCTCCGCAAGCGCCGACTCATCAGTCGCGTCGACGCCGTCGCGGCCGATCGCGATCGCTTGTGCCAGGACCTCGCGGCGGAATCCCTGCGGCGTCTGCGCGAGATAAATCGACTCGCGCGGGATCGTATCGACGATCGTCCCGCTCGCGTCGACGCGCTTGACCGTATCGCGCGACTGCAGCGCCGCGATGGCGGCGCCATGCTCCGCGGCCGCGTTGATGGTCCGGTCGATCAGGTCGGCGCTCACGAACGGCCGCGCCGCATCGTGGATGAGCACGATGTCGCTCGCCTCGCTGACCATGGCGAAGGCGTTCGCCACCGAGTCCTGCCGCCGTTCGCCGCCGATTGCCGTGCGCAACTCAGGCCTGCGCCTGTCGATGTCGCGGGTCAGCGCCAGCGGCAGCGCGGTCCCTCTCGGCAGCACCAGCACGATTTCGTCGATTCGCGGGTGCGACAAGAACGCCGTCACGCTGTGCTGCAGCATCGTCCCGCCGCCGATGTCGAGCAGCTGCTTGGGCTTGCCGGCGCCGAGGCGGCGTCCGGCGCCGCCGGCGGCAATGATCGCGGTGACGTGCATGGGCAAACCTGGATTATACCGGGGCTGCCGCCGCGCGCCGGTCAGGATCAGGCCGCCCGAATACGACTAGACTGCCCCCATGCTGACCGCCGCCGTCCTCGCCGCCGTGCTCGCCCAGGCCGTCGTCCGCTACGAGCCGAAGGAAAGCGACCTCAAATACACCTTCGGCGCAGCCGATCCGGTCGCGCGGGTGAAACCCGGCGACATCATCGACACAAAGACGTTCGACTGCTTCGTCAACAAGATCCAGAAGCCGGGCGACACGCTGGCGAAGGTCACCGGCGACAATCCGCTGACCGGTCCGTTCTACATCGACGGCGCGGAGCCGGGCGACACGCTCGCCGTGAAGATCCTGCAGCTCGACGTCGACAGCAACCAGGGCGTCGGCGCGCTGGCGCCGGGATTTGGCGCGCTCAACACGACCAGCTACACACCCATGCTGCACGCGCCGGTGCCGGAGAAAATCTGGTTCTACCCGATCGATCGTGCGAAGAACGAGGCGACGTTCACGGCGCTCGACTCGACGTTCAGCGTCAAGGTGCCGCTGCATCCTTTTCTCGGCTGCCTCGGCGTCGCGCCGGCACTCGAGTCGCGCAGTTCGGTCGTCCCCGCCGAGCACGGTGGCAACATGGACGCGCCGGAGGCGAGCGCGGGCAACACGGCCTATTTTCCGGTCAACGTCAAAGGGGCCCTGCTGTATCTTGGCGACGGGCACGCCGCGATGGGCGACGGCGAGATCGCGGGCACGGCGATCGAGGTCCCCATGCACGCACGCGTGCAGGTCGACGTGATCAAGGGCCAGAAGATCGCGTGGCCGCGCTTCGAGAACGCGTCGACGTTGATGGCGGTCGGCGCCTATCGTCCGCTCGATGATGCGCTGCGGATCGCGTTCACCGAGCTGATCGGCTGGATCACGAGCGAGACGACGTTGACCCCGCTCGACGCCTATCAACTGCTATCGCAGGTCGGCCGCCTGCACGTGACCGAAATGGTCGATCCGAACTACGTCGTCGTTGCCTCAGTGGACAAGAAGTACCTGCCGCCTCGCAAGAGCGGCCGGCCCTGGTAGCCTCGGCAGACACCGTCCCGAGGGCGCCTTCAATCGCCCACGTCCTTCGGCAGTCGTCACCGTGCCCCCGGTAACCCCGCTACGAAGCGATGCAAGCGACGACGTCGTGGACGTGTTCGGCCAGCGCGCGCGCGGCGTCGCGGGTGGAGCCGGCCGTCTCAATCGGATCGTGAACGACGAGCGTGACGGCGCCGGGCCTCACGGTCAGGTCGCCCTTGAGCATGACGTGGCGGCTGCCGACGATGCTGATCGGGACGATCGGCAGGCCCGCATCGAGCGCGATCACGAACGAGCCCCCCTTGAACCGCGCCACGCCGCCGTCGATGCTGCGCGTCCCCTCGGGGAACACGATCAGCGAGTGGCCGTCGGCGACGAGCTTGGCCATCTTCTTGACCGTGCCGGCGCCGGGCCTGGCGCGATCGACGAGGACGTGGCCGGTCCGCTGGAGGTGCCAGCCCATGAACGGAATCTTCCCGAGCGATTCCTTGGCGATGATGCGCAGCTGGAACGGGAGCGACGCGAACACGATCGGGATGTCGTAGATGCTCTGATGATTGGCGGCGAAGACGTAGCTGCGCGATGGATCGAGGCGCTGCATGCCCTCGACCCTCACGGTCACGGCTGAGGTCCTCAGGATCAGCCACGACCACGCGCGCGCGCAACGGTGGCCGAAATCGCCGGAGCGATCGACGATCGTCGACAGCACCGAGACGGTCCCGAGCACGATCGTGTAGAGGCTGATCGCGGGAATGAGGAAGAAGACCGTCCGCCACCAATGGAGACTTCGCATGTCAATGTCGACTGCTACATGGCGAAAAGGCGCAACGTCGGTATTCGTCACTTGGCATTCGTCATCTTCACCGCCGCGGCGTCGGCAGCCGCTGCCGGCGCCGGCGCCTCGATGAAGCGGCCGAAGATCATCTTGCCCGCGGTCGTCTGCAGCACGCTGGTGACGACGACGTCGATGTTCTTGCCGATCATGCGCCGGGCGTTGTCGACCACGACCATCGTCCCGTCATCGAGGTAGGCCACGCCCTGGTTGTATTCCTTGCCTTCCTTGAGAATGAATACCTTCATGAACTCGCCTGGCAACACCACCGGCTTGAGCGAATTGGCGAGTTCGTTGATGTTGAGGACCGCCACCCCGCGCAACTGGGCCACTTTGTTCAGGTTGAAGTCGTTGGTGACGATTTTCCCCTGCAGCGACCGTCCGAGCTCGATCAGCTTCAGATCGACTTCGCGCACGTCGGGAAAATCGATGTCCGAGATCATGACGTCGATGCCGGCCATTTTCTGAATCTTCTGCAGGATGTCGAGGCCGCGGCGGCCGCGGTTGCGCTTGAGCGAGTCTGACGAGTCGGCGACGAGCTGCAGCTCCTTGAGCACAAACTGCGGGATGACCAGCGTGCCATCGAGGAAGCCGGTCTCGCAGACGTCGGCGATGCGGCCGTCGATGATGACGCTGGTGTCGAGGATGCGATAGCGCTTCTGCGGGCCGACGTCGCGAAAGAGCCCGGCAATCCGCTGCGGCTCGAGCCACTCGCCTTTGCGCGCCCCCATCACAATGCCGAGGTAAGGAAAGACGAGCAGGATGAAGCTGTGGAAGAAGCCGACGCGGTTGTCCGTAGCGTCGACGAAGAACAGCGCGGCGCTGATCGTCTTGGCCAGCCCGAGGCCGATGGCGCCGCCGATGAGCGCGCCGAGCAGGTTGGTGACCTCGGTCTGACGGAGCTGCGTCTCGATGAAGATGACGGTAGCGCCAAGCAGCGCACCGATGGCGACGTTGGGGACCAGGGCGGCGTGGAACGGCCGGAGGATCGCCGCGGCCCACGCGACGGCGGCGACGAAGAGCGCCCGCACGAAAACCTGCCACAGCATGAACGACTCCGAAAAAAAAATGGCCGACGGGTATGAAAATGACGCGGCCTTGGGTAATGATACCCCGCGCACCTGCACCAATGGATCTTGCAGCAGCCATGGCCCTGGCGGCCACGCTCTGGTCGGCCCTGCCGCACGGCGATACCGCGTGGGACCTACTCGAAACGGTCGCACCGTTCGCCTTTACCGAGCCCATGAATACGGGCGGGACCCTGAGCGGTGTACCACTGCTCGTCGGCAGCGAAGCCAGCTCCTGGACGCAGGCGTCGTTCCGACTCGGGCTTGCCGACATCACCGATCCGGGCAGCGGCGGCAAGCCGCTACTCTACCCCGACCTGTCGCTGGTCGATCACGTCCAGCTGACGACCGCCGGCACTGATCTACGGCTCGGCGCGCCGGGACCGCTCCTGACGCTGATGCCGAAAGCGGGAGGCAACCGCTGGGAACGGTCGGTCGCGCTGGCCTTCTCGCCGTCGCCGTTCCAGGCGCAGGGCTCCAGTGCAACGGTTCCGGTCGCGCGACTGGACTCGCTCGGCCGGCTGCAGGCGACGGTCGGAGGACCGCTCAGCCCGAGGCTGCACCTGTTCGCGGCGGTGGCCGGCACCGGCTCGTCGCACGTCGAACGCCATGATACCTACGCACTGCCGGGCGATGTCCTCTCGCTCGCCGTGCATCCGACCTTCGACGTCGCGCCGAACCAGCGCGCCGAGCTGACGGCCTGGGTGCAGCAGACGAAGACCGCATTTCCCGGCCGCGACCTGCTGCGCGACAGGAACGCCACCTCCACGCACGGCTACGGCGGCGTCGCCGGCAGCTGGCAGACCGGCGTTCGGCACATTGTCGAAGTGAGCGCCGCCTACGCGGCGACGCGCCTGACGCCGGGACCAGCGGCCGACGCCGCGCGCGGCACGGTCGATCGTGTCCTCGACGATCCGATCGAAGCGCTGGTCAGCGCCACCGGCGGCAGCCGTTCGCGCGGATCGGTGGCGGCGACGATCGCGACTGACGCCCGTCTGCACCTCGATGGGGGGATCAGCCTGTCGGGCGCCGGCCTGCACGCGACGCCGTTCGGCACTGGGCTGATCGGCGAGACGGTGAGCGGCATCCCGGCGCGCGCCTGGGACTACGGGCTGGGCGGCGAGGACCATCGCTCTGAGACGACGTTCGCGATGTTCGGATCGGCGCAGGGCACGATCGTCGACACGCTCACATTCGACGCGGGGCTGCGCCTCGAACACGTGAGCGGCAGCGCGCACGGCGCGCCGGCCGGCATCGCATGGACGTCGCTCGAGCCGCGCCTGGTCCTGCACTATGCGCGCGGCCCGTTCTCGGGCTTT
The DNA here is from genome assembly GCA_963836665.1 of uncultured Acidobacteriota bacterium. Taxonomy (GTDB): domain Bacteria; phylum Acidobacteriota; class Vicinamibacteria; order Vicinamibacterales; family 2-12-FULL-66-21; genus JAICSD01. The sequence continues at coordinate 2,378,546 of CAWIKL010000001.1, forward strand.
CTCGGCGCGCGGCGCTACCACCCCGCACTCTCGCTGGAAACCCTCAGCAGCGGCGATCCGGCAGGGCCGTATGGCCGCTCGTACCTCTGGACCGACCGCAACGGGGATGGACTGGTGCAGCCCGGCGAAATCGGCACGCTGGTCTCACTGGTCGGGCCCGGCAGTCCGACGCCTGGTTTCTCGACGATCGATCCGGCAATCAAGCGGCCGCACATCGACGAACTTCAGGCGGCGATCGACTTTCGCATCAAGCCGTGGGTGTCGCTGCGCGTCAGCGGCGTCTCGCACAAGGGCGGCGATCTGTTCGCCCGCTACGACACCGGCGTGCCGTTCGATGCCTACACGGTCCGCTACCAATTCGATCCCGGGCTGAACCTCGGCGGCCCGGAAGACGACCAGATGCTTCCGGTCTACAGCCGTCCGCCGTCGACGTTCGGCGCCGATCGTTATGTCCTCAAGACCATCCCGAACGTGAAGTCGACGTACGGCGGGTTGTATGTCGCGGCGCTGTTCGAGAAGTCGCCACGCTGGCACCTGCTCGCGGCGGCGACAGCGCTGCGCTCGTACGCGCCGGCGGCGTTCCGCGGCCACCTGCCATCGGAGAACGACGAGTTGATCGTCGGCGACTCCTACAGCGATCCCAACTCGAACACATACTCGGAGGGACGCACGCTGTTCGATCGCGGCTACGGGCTCAAGGTGGCGGGCTCCTATAACGCGAGCCATCGCCTGACGTTCGCGGCGGTCGGGCGCTACGCCGACGGACAGAACTTCGCCCGGCTCGTCGTTGTCCCGGACCTGCCGCAGGGGGCCGACATCGTCCGCGCCTACGCCAACGGCAAGAGTAAGTTCACTTTCACCGCCACGCTCGATCTGCGGGTGCAGAAGATGGTCACGTGGGGGGGGCGCGACATCGCGCTCGGAGTCGAGAGCTACAACGTGACCAACCTGCGCAACGAAGTCGAGGAAATCGTCGTGACCGGGCCGCTCTGGCGCATGCCGAGCGTGACGCAGCCGCCCCGCGTGATTCGCCTGACGGCGTCGATGACCTTTTAGGGGCGCGATGACCGCCACGGACTTCGCCGACGCCGCCGATCAGCTGATCCGGCTGGGGCAGCGCTTCGACGCGCGCAATTGGGTACTCGGCACCAGCGGCAACTTCAGCGCCGTCGTCGGCCGCGATCCGCTGCGGCTGGCCATCACGCGCAGCGGTTCCCACAAAGGGGCGCTGACCCGCGACGACATCCTCGAATTCGGGGACGGCCGCGTCCTCGCCGGGCAGGGCTCGTCGTCGGCCGAAACCCAGCTGCACCTCGAAATCATCGCGCGGCGGGCCGCCGGCTCGGTCCTGCACACGCATTCGATCTGGAGCACACTGTTGTCACATCACAATGCCGGGCTCGGCGGCGTTGCCATCACGGGCTACGAGATGCTCAAGGGGCTCGCCGGGGTGACAACGCACGAGCACCGCGAATGGCTGCCGATCCTGGACAACGACCAGGACATGACGCGGCTCTCGGGTGAGGTGGCGCGCGTGCTGGTCGAGCACCCAGACTGTCACGGCTTCCTCCTGCGGCGTCACGGGTTGTACACTTGGGGGGCAACGGCCGCCGAGGCCGCCAGGCACATCGAGATCCTGGAGTTTCTGCTGGAGAGCGTCGCCCGCTCCAAGGAGGCCGCATCATGGCGTTCGTGAGAATCGGAGGACGCAAGAGCGAGGACGGAGGACGAGAGGACGAGCAAATCCTGACGACGCCGGCGGACGTCACCGCGTTCCTCGCCCGCTTCGGCATCGACTACGAGCGGTGGACACCGGCGCAGGCCGTCGGCGCAGACGCGCCGGCCGACGAGATCCTTGGCGCCTACGCGAGCGAGATCGACGCGCTGAAGGCGCGCGGCGGCTATGTCACCGCTGACGTCATCGACGTCAAACCCGACACGCCGAACCTCGACATGATGCTCGCCAAGTTCAGCCGCGAGCATTGGCACGACGAAGACGAAGTGCGCTTCATCATCGAAGGGCGCGGCCTCTTCCACGTCCATCCGGAACAGGGACCAGTGTTTGCCATCGAAGTCGAAGGTGGTGACCTGATCCGCGTGCCGCGCGGCACGCATCACTGGTTCGATCTGTGCGGCGACCGGCGCATCCGAGCCATCCGGCTCTTCCAGGACGTCTCGGGCTGGACGCCGCGCTACACCGACAGCGGCGTCGACAAGGGGTTCGAGCCCGTTTGCTTCGGTCCGGCGTACGTCGCGCGCTGAACGAGTGAGCGCCGGCTCTCTTTGCCGACGATGATCCTGCTCGATATTGAAGGCACGACAACACCGATCGCGTTCGTGACGGAGACGCTCTTTCCGTACGCGCGCCTTCACCTTGCTGTGTATCTCGAGCAGCACGGGGGCACGCCGGAGTGCCGGCTCGCCGTCTCGCGCCTGCACGCTGAGTACGAGGCGGATCGCGCCGCCGGGGCGAACGTCCCCGAGTGGTCCCCTCGCGAGTACCTCGACTGGCTGATGGATCGCGATCGCAAGTCGCCGGCGCTCAAAGAGTTTCAAGGCCGTGTGTGGGAGGAGGGCTACCGCAATGGCACGCTCGTCGGCGAAGTGTTCGATGACGTGCCCGGCGCACTCAGGCACTGGCGCGAAGCGGGCATCCCCGTTGCCATCTATTCGTCAGGGAGCGTCCGCGCCCAACAGTCTCTGTTCCGCCGATCGACTGCCGGCGATCTGACGCCGTATCTCTCGTGGCACTTCGACACGGGCGTCGGCGGCAAACGCGATCCGGCGAGCTACGCACGCATCGCGTCAGACGTCAACCTGCCGCCCGGGGATATCCTCTTCGTGTCGGACGTCGCCGCGGAACTCGACGCCGCCCGTGCGGCCGGTCTGCGGACGGCACTCATGGTGCGTCCGGGAAACGCGCCGCAACCTGACACCGGCCATCAAGCCGTCGGATCGCTGGCCGATCTGTAGGCCGACCCTGTGGGGTAAGCCGCTCGCCTCAGTGCCCCTCTCCTGGCTCGGTGATCCATCGCGCTGAGAAGAACAACACCGCCATCGCCAGGTAGGCCCACACGAACGGCCACGCCGGCTTCAGCTGTAGCGCCGTGTCGGCGAAGGTCCAGGTGAACGAGTGCATCAGGCCCGTCGTCGACAGTGCGGCCGCCGCCAGACACCATGCGGCGGCGACGGTCCAACGTCGCTCGATGACGCCGACCACCGCCGCCGAGAGCAGCATCGCGGTGAACAGAAATCCCTGCTCGAGGGCGAATGCGCCGGTAATCCACACGTCGTTCTTCTGGAACTCGGCGACGAGCGCCCCAGTGAACGGCCCGGCGGGACCGCCGAGTCCGGCCGCGCGAAGCCCGTTCTTCGCGAGAAGCGCGCCCCACGCGCCGATCCCAGGCAGCAGACCGACGACGACGGCAGCGGTATGCGCGCGCGGCGTCGCGTCGAACGCCTGCGCGACGATCATCATGCCGATCCAGAGCACGATCGCCATTCCGGCGTCGATCGGGATCGCCCAGGCAATCCACGCCAGCGTGCCGGTCAGACAGATGGCGGTGACAAACGCCCCATTGAGGATCGAATAGCCGGCGCGCGCCCCGAGCGCCTTCCACCCGGGATGCCCGATATAGATCGTGGTCGGGAACGCCGAGCCGAAAAGGGCCGCCGCGATGCTGCCGATGCCGTTGATGGTCAGGGATCGGCGCGTGTCATAGGAGTCGCCCGCGGCTTCGGCCGACTCGATGTTCTGCAGCGAACCGAGCACGTTGAACAGGCTCATCGCGACGATCACCGAGAAGTAGGGCCACAGGTGCCCGCCCCGGATCGCGGCTGCCAGGTCGCCGACGATCGGCACCGGCAGGTGCAGGCCGGTCGCCGCGGGCCTCGCCCCGACGGGCGCGACCCCGGTGAACCAGGCGATCGCCGTGCCGAGCGCGACCGCGACTACGCCGCCCGGCAGCCGTCCTTTGAAGCGGACGCGGCCGAAGTAGGTCAGCATCACGATCGCCAGCGTCGTCAGGCCGATTAACGGCCGCGCGAACGTGCGGTAGAGAAAGCCGAGCGAGATGAAGCTGAGCGCGATGCCGGCGAGCGTCGAGAGGAGCGCCGCGCGTGGCGTCGCCTTGCGCACGCGCTCGGCAATCGGCGCCGCAGCGAGCTCGATGACACCGGCGCTGAGCGTGGCGAACAGACCTGCCTGCCACGCGACACGCGCCGGATCGGGCAGGCCAGCCGCGATGGCGAGCGCTTTGGCCGGCAGCATGATCAAGAACACGTGCGCGAAGAGCGACACGGTGTTGATGCCGTAGGGCAAGGCGCAGACGTCGGTGCGCCCGGTCCGCGCCGCCAGCCGCCTGGCCTGAAGGGCGTAGGCGACATTGCCGACGAAGACAGACATGGCCGCCCCAGGCAGGATGCGTCCGTAGACGAGATCGGCCGGGAATCCGAGTACGCCGCGGCACAGCGTGTCGATGAGCAGCAGTTGGACGAGGTTGTCGACTGCCAGACCGAAGAACCCGTCGACGTCGCCGCGGACGATCCAATTCACGGGCGGGAGGATATCGCAGTCCGATGTTCGATGTTCGATGTTCGATGTTCGATGGGCGAGGGGCGAGGGGCGAGGGGCGAGGGCCGAGGGCCGAGGGCCGAGGGCTCAGGGAACGTCGATCGACAGCGGCACGGCGACGGTTCCCCACTGCAGGACGAGTTCCGTGTGATGGCCATCGACGACGGCGAAGTAGAAGGCCAGCGTCTCCATGTGCGTCGCGGTCCTGGGTTTCACGTCCAAGGTCAGGAAGTCTTGATCCTCGACCCTCGCGTGCTGGGTGTGAAAGGTCGGATGGGCCGTATTGAAGATGATCGACCACGTCGAAGGCCCGGGCTTGGCCCAGACCGTATACGTCCCGGCCGGCAGTTTCTTCCCCTCGACCATCACGTCGGTCGTAACCGTGAGCGTGGTGCACTCGTTCGCGCCGGGACACCAGACGCGGCCGTACGGGACGAGCGCGCCAAAGAGGTCGCGGCCGCGCGCGACCGGCCTGTCGTACTCGATGCTCAACGTGGTACCGGCCACTTCCTGTGACACCGTGCCATGCTGACTCGGCTTGACGGGCGACTGGGCGGACAGAACGGCAAGCACGACCATCGCGGCAATCACACCCCGATCTTACTCGGCCGCGGCGGTCGCTTGGAGGCGGCGCATATAATGCTGGCACCCTCATGAGCCTTGCGCCGGGCACCCGTCTCGGCTCCTACGAAATCCTGTCCCTCCTCGGCGCCGGCGGAATGGGCGAAGTGTATCGCGCGCGCGACACCAGGCTCGGGCGCGACGTTGCGATCAAGCTGCTGCCGTCGGGCCTGGCCGGCGATCCCGAGCGCGTGGCGCGATTCGCACGCGAAGCTCGGCTGCTCGCGGCGCTCAATCATCCGCGCATCGCGACCATTCACGGCTTCGAGGAAAGCGCCGGCGCCGGGGCACTCGTCATGGAGCTGGTCGAAGGGCCGACGCTCGAGGAGCAACTGCGGCAGGACGGCTGGCGTCAGGCGAAGCCGGCCGCGCATATGGCGGCGGTTTTCACCATCGCTCGCCAGATCGCCGAGGCGCTCGAAGTTGCGCACGCCAAGGGCATCGTCCACCGCGACTTGAAACCGGCGAACGTGAAGGTTTGCCGTGACGGCAGCGTCAAGGTGCTCGACTTCGGGCTGGCGAAGGCGCTGTCGGACGAGGCGAGCGACGGCGATTCCAGGCAACTACCGACGATGACGGGCTCGGCCATGCGTCCCGGCACGATCGTCGGGACGCCAGCCTACATGAGTCCCGAGCAGGCGCGTGGCGACGGGGTCGACAGGCGCACCGACATCTGGTCGTTCGGCTGCGTGCTCTACGAGATGCTTTCCGGCCAGATGCCGTTTCCCGGCAAGACCATCTCGGACACAATCGCGGCGATTCTCGAGCGCGACCCCAACTGGAACGTGCTGCCGGCAGGCACGCCGCCGGCGATCCGCCGCCTGGTGCGGCGCTGCCTAGAGAAGGAAGCAGCGCGGCGCCTGCACGATATCGCCGATGCGCGGCTCGAGATCGAGGACGCTGTCAACGGGACGTCCGACGCCCCCGTCCAGCAGGCGGCGGCAGCCGGCCGCAGGTGGATCGCGTGGACGGCCGCCGCCACGATCGCCGTCAGCGGGGCCGCCGCCGCGGCGGCATGGATGTTTCGTGCCAGGCCCGTCGTCCCGGAAGCGCGGCTGGAGATGAACACGCCGCCGACCCGCGACGCGTCGATCGCTGTCTCCCCTGACGGTCGGACGATCGCCTACGTGGTCACGGCCGCCGGACAGCCGCAGTTGTGGCTGCGGTCGCTCGACTCTGCATCGCCGAGGCTCCTGGCGGGCACGGAGCACGCCACGCTCCCCTTCTGGTCCCCCGACAGCCGATCGATCGGATTCTTTGCCGAGGTCTTCCTGAAGCGCGTGGACGTCGACGGGGCGGCGGCGCAGACGCTGAAGTCGCAGATCGGCGTGCCGATCGGCGGCTCGTGGAACCGCGACGGGGTCATTCTGTTCTCCGACAACCCGGCCGGTCCCATCTCCCGTGTTTCCGCGTCGGGCGGCGTGTCCACCGCGGTGACACGGGTTGATACGCCGCGCCAGCGCGGCCATCATCTGCCGCAGTTTCTCCCGGACGAACGGCATTTTCTTTTCTTCGTGACCGGCGGCGCCGACGCCCGCGGCGTCTACGTCGGACAGATCGACCGGCCGGAGACAACGCGCTTGTTCGACGCGGACGGGGCGGCCACCTATGCGGCTCCGGGCTATCTGCTGTTCGTTCGCGGCCGCAAGTTCTACGCTCAGCGTTTCGACCCTGACACGCGTGCCCTCAGGGGCGATCCCTTCGGCATGGACGAACGCGTCACCGGCAACAACTTCGTCACGGCCTCCGGAGCGGGACCGATCGCCTATCGAAGCAGTCCGCCCGACAGCGGACAGCGGCAGCTGGTCTCACTCGATCGCGCGGGCCGTCAATTGGACAAGGTCGTCTACGCCGACACGGCGGCGCAGGGGCCGGCGTCGTAGCCTCCATGGACGTATCGCGTCACATTTGACTGAGGAACATGGATTCTGGTCGTACACGCGGCGGCGGACCTGGGACCGGCTGACATTCGATCCGGGCGACGACATCTTTCCGTTGTGGTCGCAGGACGACACCGCAATGGTGTACAGCGCCGTGCGGCGGGAAGGCACCCTCAGTCTGTACCGGAGACTGCTCAGCGCTCCGCCAGAACGCGAAGAACTGCTGTTGTCCGTGCCGGTCGGCGCGTTTCCGATGGACTGGTCCCCTGATGGCCGTTTTTTGCTCTACACCACCCCGTCGCCACAGTCAGGGTCCGACATCAGGGCGCTGCCGCTCGACGGCGACCGCAAGCCGTTCGACGTCGTCAAGACCGGGTTCAACGAGGGGATGGCGCAGTTTGCTCCCGACGGAAAGTGGATCGCCTACCAGTCCGACAAGACCGGCCGCGACGAGGTCTACGTGCGGCCTTTTCCCGGTCCCGGCACCGACGTGCGCATCTCGACCGATGGAGGCGGGCAGCCTCGCTGGAACCCCAGGGGCGGCGAATTGTTCTATGTCGCGGCTGACGACCGCCTCATGGCGGTGCCGGTCCGTCTCTCGCCCGACCACGCCAACGTCGAGCCGGGGACGCCTGTCGGACTGTTCGTCACGACCGTCGGCAGCACCGCGACACTTAAGTACCGGCAGCAATACGCCGTCTCGCCCGACGGCCAGTCGTTCGTGATGCAGTCGGTCGTCGGCGGCGCCAGCGCCTCGCCGATCACCGTCATTCTAACCGGAAACCAAAGTGTCGGGGCATAGCACCGGCGCTGTCGTCAACTCCGCTACAATCGCCGCCTCGTGTCACTGCCAGCCGGCGCCCGCTTCGGACCGTACGAAATCCTTGCCCCGATCGGCGCCGGGGGCATGGGCGAGGTGTATCGCGCGCGCGACACGTCGCTGCACCGGTTCGTCGCCATCAAGGTCCTGCCTGAAAGCCTCGCGCGCGACCCCGAACGGATCGCGCGGTTACGACGCGAAGCGCAGACACTCGCCTCCCTGAACGATCCCAACATCGCCGCCATATTCGGGTTCCAGGACGAGGGTGGGCGGCACGCGCTGGTACTGGAGCTCGTCGAAGGGCCGACGCTGGCGGATCGCATCGCGCGCGGGCCCCTCCCGGTAGCCGAAAGCCTCGCCATCGCGCGGCAGATCGCCAAAGCCCTTGACGCTGCGCACCAGCAAGGCATCGTGCACCGCGACCTGAAGCCGGCGAACATCAAGGTACGCGACGACGGTACCGTGAAGGTGCTGGACTTCGGACTGTCGAAGGCATTCGAGGCCGGATCCGCGCCAGACGGGTCAGCGACTCCGACGATCACATCCCCAGCGGTGCTCACCGGCGCCGGCATGATCATCGGCACCGCCGCCTACATGTCGCCGGAGCAGGCCAAGGGGCTCGCCGCCGACAAGCGCGCCGATATCTGGGCGTTTGGCTGCGTGTTCTACGAAATGCTAACCGGCCGCCGCGCCTTCGATGGCGCCGGCGTCACCGAGACGCTCGCCGGCGTTCTGCGAGGCGAGCCGAACTGGGCGCTGCTGCCAGCGGACCTGCCGGCGGCGACGCGCACGCTGCTGACACGCTGCCTCGAGAAGGATCGCAGGGAGCGCGTGCAGGACATCTCCACCGCGAAGTTCGTTCTCGCCGAGCAGGCTACGCTCAGCGGACTGACGACAAGGCTCGCCGCGCCTCTGGCATCGTCACGAGGAGCGGAGTGGGTCGCGCTGGCGGCGCTGCTCGGTGTCGCCGCCGGCGGCACGGCCATCGCCTGGCTACGGAGGCCGGCCGACGAACCGATCACCCGTACAGGCTCGCTTCGAGCTGCCCGTCCCGCTAACCGCTCCGCTCGCGGCCGGTTGGTTCGGAGGACTGGTCGCGATCGCACCGGACGCATCGAGCTTCGTCTACACGGTGACCCGCGACGGCGTCTCGATGCTGATGCTGCGGCGGCTCGATCGGCTCGAAGCGACGCCGATCGCCGGCACCGAAAGCAGCGTCGATCCTTTCTTCTCACCCGACGGCCGCCAGATCGGCTTCGTCGCCGCGAACGAGCTGAAGCGGATTGCGCTCGACGGCGGACCGAGCACGACGATCTGGCGCGCCGATCCAACGTTCGAAGGCGCCTCGTGGTGCGCCGACGGCACGATCGTCTTCTCGCAGGACAGTTCGCTCTTCCGCGTAGACGCGAGCGGAGGCCAGGCGACGAAAATCGCGTCGCCTGACACGGCGCGCGACGAGATGGGCTACAACCGGCCCGTGGTCCTGCCGGGCGGCGACATCGTCATCTACTCGATCGAAATGCGCGGCGGTCAGAACCGCGTCGCGGCGCGCCGCTTGAGCGGCGGCGCCCCAGTCACGCTGATCGAGGGCGGCTTCGGCGCGCAGTACTTGCCGCCCGGCTACCTGGTGTTCGCCCAAGCCGATCGCCTGATGGCGGTCCGCTTCAACTCGGCCACGCTTCAGACCGAGGGTTCCCCCGTGGTCCTCGAGCAGGGTGTGTTAACGAATAGCGCTGAGGGCCTGTCGAACGCCGTGATCGCCGCCGACGGCAGCGCTGCGTTCGTCCTGGGCCGCAATTCCGGTTCGCTCGGCCGCCCCATATGGGTCGATCGCACCGGCGTGCGAGTGGGCCGTGTCAGCGAACAACCGCTCGATAATCAGCGCAATGGCCGCTGACGGATGGCCGGCGATCGCCTCACGATCTGGTCCGCCAGGACAGGGCAACATCTGGGTCTACGACCTGACGGGGGCAACGCAGCCGCTCAGACTGACCTTCCGCGATCACAACACGTTCCCGGTCTGGTCGCCGGACGGCCGCCGCATCGCCTTCATGACCGTCTCGGGAGGCACGGTCCGGAATTTCGTCATCCCCGCCGACGGGAGCGCCGTACAGCCGCAACCGCTGCCGACCGACGCTACGCCGGGCGCGCCCATGGATTGGTCGCCGCACGAGACGGCGCTGCTGCTGTACCAGAAGAATACGCTGTGGCTCGTGCGCCCGCCCGATCCGCGCGAAACGGAGTGGGTCCCCTCGCCCTTCAGCCCGGTCGGAGCACGCTTCTCGCCGGATGGGCGGTGGGTGGCGTACTCGTCGACGCAGAGCGGCAGGTCAGACGTCTGGGTGCGCGCGTTCTCCGGTAACGGCGCGCCGGTTCGCGTCTCCCCCGGCGGCGGTCACGAGCCGGTCTGGTCGCGCGACGGCAAGGAACTCTTTTACACCGACGGCCCAAAGCGCATGGCCGCGAGGGTGCTCGCCCTGGATCCCGAGCCGCGTTTCGATCAGCCGCGCGTACTGTTCCAGGGAGGATTCGTGTTCGACCAGCTGGATCCCGCCCTGCACTTCTATGACGTCGCGCCGGACGGACGGTTCCTGATCATCGAGGCCGCCGAGACCAGCCCAGCATCGCTGGTCATCGCGCAGCACTGGGCCGAAGAGCTGAAGGGACGGCTGGTGAAGTGAATCGCTGCGACAGGGCGAGCGCGGCATTGTGGACGGCCTGCTTGACGGCCTCGTCGAGCATCGCGTCGCGCGCCGCCGGGAGCGTGGCGACTGCGAACGCGCCGAAGGGAAGCGGCAGCGCGCGACCGACGATCCCGCCGGCAGCGACGCCCGTGGCGCGCCGGATGCCCATCCCCTGACCAAAGACGCTCGCGATCACCTCGCCCGTCCGCACATCCACCATCCGGAACGCCAGCTCGACGCGCAACTGCGCCTGTTGCCTCGAGACACCGCCGAGCAGAAACGGCGTCGGCACCAAGACGCCAAACTTCTTTTTCTTGTTCTCGGTTGAGAACGCGGTGAGACTTCCGACCACGATGAAATCCATGCGACGCTCAGTCGCGGCCGCGCGCAGGCGCTCGAGATTCAACGGCCCGCCGGCTTCCCGCTCAGGTACGAGCCACTGGCCGTCGTAGACATGAAAGCGCTCCGACGCGACGAGCTCGCCCATCATCATCTCGATGATCGTGGCACTCAACTGGGGCGGCGGTAGCGTCCACCCGCCCGGCGTGATGGCAACGTCGGCGATCGCCACCGACGGCCGCGCCTGCGCCTCCTGCGCCAGCGCGCCGGTGGCCAGCGCGACGCAAACCACCCCGACCACCAGCAGGCCGATCACTTTTCTGCGCGGCATCGCACGCCTCCTTCTGGGCCGGAAGGCGTAATCGAGCCCGCGAGGGGCTCATCAGCGGGAGGGAACCAAACGCCTCGCGTCGATCCTGGGATGGACCTCGGACTTGCTTCGCGTGAGCAACGGGCGCGCGATGCGCTGACTTTAGAGAAGCAGGAGCTCGTCGAGCGCGTCGCCGACGTGCTTGACCGGGACGATCTCGCAGCCGGCGGGAGCCTCGTCACGGGCGACGTTGCCCCCGGGGACGACGACACGGGTAAAGCCCATCTGTGCCGCCTCTCGCACCCGCAGTGACGCCTGCGTCGTCCCACGGACCTCCCCGGCGAGGCCGACCTCGCCGAACACCGCCGTACCTGGGCGAATCGGGCGGTTGCGCAGACTCGAGGCGACGGCGCCAATGACGGCGAGATTGGCAGCCGGCTCGTCGACCGTCATGCCGCCAGCGATATTGATGAACACGTCCTCGCCGAGCAGGTTCAGCCCGGCGCGCTTCTCGAGCACAGCCAGGAGCAGCGAAAGCCGGTTCTGATCGATGCCGCTCGCCATCCGCCGCGCGTTGCCGTACGAAGAGGTGCTGACGAGCGCCTGGACTTCGACGAGCAGCGGCCGCGATCCTTCCATGCAGCACAACACCGCGGAGCCTGGCGCATTGGCCGGGCGTTCGGCGAGGAACAATTGCGACGGGTTGGCGACGGCCTTCAGTCCCTTCCCGGTCATCTCGAACACGCCCAGCTCGCTGACCGCGCCAAAGCGGTTCTTCACCGCGCGCACGACGCGGTGCGAATGATGCTTCTCCCCTTCGAAGTACAGCACCGTATCGACGATGTGCTCGAGCACCTTGGGGCCGGCGAGGCTGCCATCCTTGGTGACGTGGCCGACGAGAAATGTCGGGATGTTCTGCCCCTTCGCGGCGAAGAGCAACTGCGTCGCTGATTCCCGCACCTGTCCTACACTACCGGGCGCCGACTGGAACTTGAGCGAGAACACCGTCTGAATCGAATCGACAATCACCAGCGAGGGCCGCAGCCGGGCGATTTCCTCGAGGATGCGTTCGAGACAGGTCTCGGCGAGCAAATAGAGCGGCGCTTTGCCGACACCGAGCCGTTCGCCGCGCGACTTGATCTGGTGTTCGGATTCTTCACCCGAGCTATAGAGCACCGGGCCGATGGTGTTGGCAAAAAACGCAGCGGCCTGCAACAACAGCGTCGATTTCCCGATCCCAGGCTCGCCGCCAATGAGCACGAGCGATCCGGGTACGACGCCACCGCCGAGAACGCGGTCGAACTCATCGATGCCGGTCGGCAGGCGGGCGGAGACGACCGTGTCAATCTCTTCGTAGAGCCGCGGTCCCGCGGTGGCGGCGAGCGAGTATCGTGACGCCGCGCTGGCCGCCGCAGCGCCAGCGCCGGCGGCGGCCGGCATTTCGCGCTCTTCGACGAGCGAGTTCCACGCGCCGCAGTCGGAACAACGTCCCAGCCACTTCTGCGATTGCGCGCCGCACTCCTGGCACGCGTAGACCACTTTCGGCTTCATTCGTTTCCCACGGACTTACCGGCGCTGGTACAGCCGTTCAATTCGCGTACCGACGCGGCACAGCAGCTCGTACGGAATCGTTCCGATCGAGGCTGCGATTTCGCGCACGCCGATGTCGCCGTCACCCTGCGCACCGACGATAACCACTTCGTCGCCTGGCGCCACATCAAGCCCGGTCACGTCGATCATCGTCATATCCATGCAGACGCTGCCGACGACGGCTACACGTTTGCCCCGTACCAACATGAACGCACGCCCGGCCATCCGGCGATCCAGGCCGTCGGCATAACCAGCAGGGACGATGGCGATCGTGCGCGGCGCGTCGCTGACCGAATGCAGGCCGTAGCCGGTGCCTTCGCCGGGACGGAGTCCTTTCACATGCACGATACGGCTATGCAGTGACAGGGCAGGTCGTAGCGAAATGGTCGCGGCAAGCGGCGGCGGGACAATGCCATAAAGGAGCAAACCGGGGCGGACGCAGTCGTACCAGACGCGCTCATCGCGCAGGAGTGCAGCGCTGTTGGCGGCGTGGCGGGCGTTCGGCCTGATGCCCAGCGACGGCAATTCGGCGAGGGCCTTTTCGAATCGTTCGCGCTGCTCATCGAACGCTGGGTGCTCGGGTTCGTCGGCGGTGGCGAAGTGGGTGTAGACGGCATCGATCGCGAGGTGTTCACTCTGTGCGATCGCCGGCAGCGTCCGCGCCAGGTTGTCGTGGCGAAAACCGAGACGGTTCATCCCGGTGTCGATCTTCAGATGACAGCGGAGCGGCCCGGGCTTCTGATGTGCTGGACTGGCCCTGGCGGCAGCGCGCGCAAGATTGTCGGCCGCGGAAGGGGTCGAGATCGTCGGCGTGAGGTCGAACTCGAACACACCGTCGAGGTCGCTGATGCCGAGCGCGCCGAAGACCAGAATCGGGATACGCACACCGGCACGGCGCAGGACGACCCCTTCCTCGATATCGGCGCAGGCGAGCATCGCCGCTCCGGCGCGCTCGAGCGCCAGCCCCACTTCCGTTGCGCCATGTCCGTAGGCGTTGGCCTTGACGACGGCGATGACTCGCGGCGCCGCAGACCGCTCGATGGGCGATGTCCGATGTCCGATGGGCGATGACCGATGGGCAGTGCTAGCGGCGCCGCTGGCAAGGAAGCTCGAAAGTGAATGGAAATTTGCCTCGATCGCCGCGAGATCGACGTGCGCGACAGTCTGCCGAATCATGCCCAGACGCCGCTAGTTACATTCATCGCCCATCGCCCATCGCCCATCGCCCATCGCCCATCGCCCATCGCCCATCGAGACAGCGTCAGGCTCCCTGCGCGAGGTTTTCGAAGCGTGTGTGCTCCTTGACGAACGCGAGCTTGACCGTGCCGACGGGACCGTTGCGCTGCTTGCCGATGATGATCTCCGCCGTTCCCTCCGCCTCGGCATTCGGCTGGCCATCGTCGGTGCGGTACTGCTCTTCGCGGTAGATGAACATGACGACGTCGGCGTCCTGCTCGAGGGCGCCCGACTCGCGCAGGTCGGAGAGTTGCGGGCGATGGTCGGAGCGCGTCTCAGGCGCTCGCGAGAGCTGCGACAAGGCGATGACCGGAATCCGCAGCTCCTTGGCCAGTCCTTTCATCGACCGGGAGATCGAGGCCAGCTCCTGCTGGCGGCTCTCGAAGCGGCCACGTCCCTGCATCAGTTGGATGTAGTCGATGATGAGCAGGTGCAGCCCGTGCTCCGCCTGCAGCCGGCGCGCCTTGGCGCGCATCTCGAGCACGCCGATCGACGCGGTGTCGTCGATGAACACGCGCGCCTCAGCCAGGGTGCCGAGCGCGTGCGACAACCGCCCGTAGTCCTTCTCGTTGAGATAGCCGCTGCGGAACCGGTGTGCGTCGATGCGCGCCTCGGAGGTGAGCATGCGCATGAACAGCTGCTCCTTCGACATCTCGAGGCTGAAGAAGCCGACCGTCATCTCGGTCTGCGTGCCGATGTGCTGGGCGATGTTGAGCACGAAGCTGGTCTTCCCCATCGACGGACGGGCGGCGACGAGCAGGAGATCTGACGGCTGCAGTCCGGAGGTCAACTCATCGAGATCGACGAAGCCGGTCGGCACGCCAGTGACGAGCCCCTTGTGCTGCTGCAGTTTTTCGATCGTGGCGAAGCTGCTCTGCACCAGATCGCGCAACGGCACGAAGCCTTCACGGATCTTGTCCTCGGCGATCTCGAAGATGGCTTTTTCGGCGCCGTCGAGGATGAGGTCGGCGTCTTCTTCCGCCTGGTAGGCGTCGGCCTCGATGCGCTTGGCAGCGTGGATGACGCGGCGCAGCGTCGCCTTCTCCTTGACGATGCGCGCGTAGTGCTCGACGTTGGCGCTGCGCGGCACGCCGTCGGCGAGGGACGCGATGTAGGCTGGGCCGCCTACTTCCTCGAGCTCGCCCGAACGCTGCAGCTCGTCTTTCAGCGTGATCAGGTCGATGGCGTCGTTGCGCTCGCTGAGCGCGACCATCTTGTCGAAGATGCGGCGGTGCGCGTCGCGGAAGAAGTCGCGCGAGTCGATCAGCTCGGCGGCGTGGTTGAACGCCTCGTTGCGGATCAGGATCGCGCCGAGGACCGATTTCTCGGCTTCGAGGTTGTGCGGCAGTGTGCGTTCGGGGGCGGCGGCGACGATTTCAGCCATGTGACCGGAGTGATGAGGATAAAGCAAAAAGGCGTGGACGGCACCAGCCGTCCACGCCTTATTTTTTTCGCGGCGCGCGTCCGACTGCTCTAGGCGCTCTGTGGCACGACCTTGACGCGCAGCGGCACGGTAACATCGCGGTGGATCTTCACCGGTACCGTCGCCTCGCCGAGCGCCTTGAGCGGATCGACGAGCGCGATCTTGCGCTTGTCAATGTCGAACCCCTTGTCCTTCAGCGCCTGCGCGATATCCTGCGAGGTCACTGATCCGTAGAGGGTGTTGTGCTCGCCGACGCGGCGCGCGATCTCGATGTCGAGCTGACCCAAGCGCTGCGCGATCGCCTCGGCCTGCGACTTGTCTTCGGCGTCGCGCGCCTCGGCGAGCTTCTTCTCGCGGTCGATCTGCCGCTTGTTGTTGTCGGTCACGGCCAGCGCCAGCTTGCGCGGCAACAGATAGTTGCGCGCGTAGCCGGCGGCGACCTTGACGACGTCGCCCCGGTTGCCAAGGTGTTCCACGTGTTCTCTCAGAATGACTTCCATGGCAGCCTCAGTCGGTCACGTAGGGGATCAACGCCAGCTGACGTGCCCGGGAAATCGCCGTCTGCAGCGCGCGCTGATGCTTGGCGCAGGTGCCTGAAATGCGCCGCGGCTGGATCTTGCCGCGCTCGGGGATGAACGGGGTCAGCAGGCGCACATCCTTATAGTTGATGTAGTCGATCTTGTCCGCGCAGAATTTGCAGACGCGACGCCGACGGAAGAAGCCGCCGCCGCGCGGCCGCTCCCCCTTGGCCTTGTCGTCCTTCTTGCCGCCGCGGCCGCGGCCTCCTCTTTCTTCGCTCATCGCTGAACCTCCGCCCCTTCCAGGCCCATGTCGTCGACGTCATCCATGTCGCGATCGCCGCGCCGCTCGCTCGGCGACGGCTCCGGCGGCAGCCCGCGCGCGACGCGGCGGCGGGCCTGCGTCGATTTGCGCTGGTCGCGCAGGCGGTCGGCCACGCGGATCGCCTCATCGATGCGGACGACCAGGTGCCGGATGATGCTGTCGGTCACGCGGAGACGGCGGTCGATTTCCTTCATCAGCTCGCCCGAGCCGGTGATGGTCTCGACGACGTAGGTGCCTTCGCGCGCCTTGCCGATCTCGTAGGCCAGCTTGCGCCGGCCCCAGTTCTCGGTCTTGTCGAGGGTACCGTTGAATCGCTGCACGATCTGCTCGACCTGCGTGTGCAGCTCGGCGATCGCCTGCTCGCTCGCGTCTGGAGACACGATATAGACGAGCTCATACTGTCGGTTCTGGCTCATTGACTCTCCTTCTGGACTGAGCGGGGGCAACACCGCCCGGTCTACACGACCCGGCCTGCGGTTGACCCAAGGAGACAGTGTTTAGTTGTCTTCCGCTTCTTCCTGTGGCCCGTTCCCGGTTTCCTGCTTCCGGTTGTACTTGTTCATCGCCGCGGCCGGGCCCTCCGCGACGAACACTTCGGCGGCATCGGCCGCCTTCTCTATCGCCTCGGCGATCGTCTCGCGCTCGTCCGATTCGAACCTCGCCAGCACGTGATCGGCGAGATCGCGCCGGTTGTCGCCCCGCCCCACGCCGATCCGCAAGCGTGGAAACTGCATGGTGCCGAGCGACGCAATCACCGATTTCAACCCGTTGTGTCCCCCGGCCGAACCCTCCGGCCGAACCCTGAGACGCCCTGTCTCGAGCTGGACCTCGTCGACAATGACGAGAGCGTCCAAGGGCTCGATCTTGTAGAACTGCAGCAGTCCGACGATCGCCGCGCCGCTCAGGTTCATGAACGTGAGCGGCTTGGCGAGCACCACGTCGGCTGCCCGCCACCGGCCGATCAGCGCCTCGACGCCGCGCGGCGCCGTTTGCCAGAGCGCCCCATGCCGCGTCGCCAGCCGATCGACCGCGGCGAAACCGACATTGTGGCGCGTGCCGTCGTACTTGCTGCCCGGATTTCCCAGGCCGACAACGAGCTTCATTCACCCCAAGTCGCCAGACACGAGGGTCCGGCCTACTTCTTCTCTTCCTTGTCCTTGTCCTCGTCCTTCTTACCCTTCTTGATGACTTCGGGCTCCGCCGGGGCCGCCGCCGTAGCGGTCGCCGCCGCGTCGACCGCGGGCACTTCCTCGGCCTTCACGGTCACGACGTGGACGATCATCATCTCGGCCTCGCTGACCGGCGTCCACTTGTCGCTCTTCGGCAGATCGCGCACGCGGATGCCCTGGTGCAGCATCAATTCGCTGATGTCGACGTCGATGTGCTCGGGAATATCGCCCGGCAGGCACTCGACCTCGATCTCGCGGTTGACGAAGTCGACGATCCCGCCCTGCTGCTTGACGCCCTTGGGTTCCCCCTTGATGACGATCGGGACGGTGACCTCGAGCTTCTTGTCCATCGCCACCGCGTAGAAGTCGGCGTGGAGGAGCTTGTGATCGATCGGATCGAGCTGGTACTCCTTGACGAGCACCTTGCCCCCCGCCGCCAGCCCCGCTCCCTCGAGCCCGATCAGCGTGTTGACGCCCGACTGGGAGTGGAGGATGCGGAGCAGCACACGCGGGTCGACCGAGATCTCGGTCGCCTTGTCCTTCTCGGTGCCGTAGACCACCGCCGGAATCTTGCCGGAGGCGCGCAGGCGCCGGGCCTCGTTCTTGCCGCGGCCGTCTCTTTTCTCAGCTTGTAGCGTTGCTTCCATTTTGAACCTTCGTTGCTGCTTTCAATACGCCCGACCCGACATCGGGCTTCCTGGTCGAACTAGACGAACAACTGCGAGATCGACGTCTCTTCGTGAATGCTCCGGATCGCCTGGCCGAGCAGACGCGCCACCGAGAGCTGCTTGATCTTGCCGCAGCTCTTCGCCCGCTCGGTCATCAGCGGGATGGTGTTGGTGATCACCACCTCGTCGATCGGCGCCGCTTCGAGACGCTCGATCGCCGGGCCCGAGAGGACGCCGTGCACGGCGCAGGCGATGACGCGGCCGGCGCCGTTGGCCTTGAGTGCGTTGGCCGCCTTGACGATCGTTCCCGCGGTATCGATGATGTCGTCCTGAAGGATGCAGGTGCGCCCTTCGACCTCGCCGATCACGTTCATCACTTCGGCGGTCCCGTCCTCGCTGCGACGCTTGTCGATGATCGCCAGCTCGGCGTCCAGGCGCTTGGCGTAGGCGCGCGCGCGCTCGGCACCTCCAGCGTCCGGCGACACGATCGTCAGTCCGTCGGGCAAGTACGACGACTTCAAATGATCGATGATCACCGGCGCGGCGAACAGGTGGTCGACCGGAATGTCAAAGAACCCCTGGATCTGCGCCTTGTGCAGGTCCATGGTCAAGACGCGGTTGGCCCCGGCGGCGGTGATCAGATTGGCCATCAACTTCGCCGAGATCGGCACACGTGGCTTGTCCTTGCGGTCCTGCCGCCCGTAGCCGTAGTACGGAATCACGGCCGTGATCCGTGACGCCGACGAGCGGCGGAACGCGTCGATCATGACGCACAGCTCGACGAGATGCCGATCCACGTCGGCGCACGTCGGCTGCACCACGAACACATCGGTCCCGCGGATGTTCTCGTCGATCTGGAACGAGACTTCCGTATCAGGAAACCGCTGCAGCTTGGCGCGGCCGACCGGCACCTGCAGGAACTCGGCGATCTCTTCGGCGAGCGCGCGATGCGCGCTGCCGGAGAAGATCTTGAGCTGTCCGCTGGCCATCGTTGCCGGGAGTGCTCCAGTCGTAATCACGCAGGTACCAGTCGAGACATGGTTGGGGCGGGAGGATTCGAACCTCCGAATACGGGATCCAAAGTCCCGCGCCTTACCGCTTGGCCACGCCCCAGCAGGGCCCATCAAGGCCAGTTACAAAAGACTAAGTGTAGCGGATCTACTGTTTACGGGCAACCGGCCGCGACCGCCGTTCGTGCTCGGCGCGGCTCAACGTGCGGGTCACGATCGCCCGCGCGCCGTTACGGGACAACGGTTTAACGGCCCGTTCCGCGCCTGCCCGGCTCCGAAACAGGCCGAATACCGCCGAGCCGCTCCCCGACATGGCTGCCGCGGTCGCCCCCAGCTCTCGCAGCTGCTGCTTGATGGCGCCGATCTCAGGGTGTCGGCGCCCGACCGGCGGCTCCAGATCGTTGACCATCTGCGCGGCGCGGGACGGCCACGGCACCGGCAAGAGCTGGAACTCACGGTTCTCGTCGCGCTGCCCGGCCGCGCGGTCATCGTCGTACCAGGAGTAAGCCTCGGCGGTCGAGACGCCGAACGGCGGCCGGACAATGACGACGAAATGCGGGGGCAGGTCGACGAGCGGATAGATCTCCTCGCCACGGCCAAGGCCGAGCGCCGTGCCGCCCGACAGAAAAAACGGCACGTCGGCGCCGATCGTCGCGCCGACCTCGCGCAGCAGCGTGACCGGCGCGCCACCCCAAAGCCGGCCCAGCGCCATCAAGGCCGCCGCGGCGTCGGCGCTGCCGCCGCCCAGCCCCGCCTCGACGGGAATCTTCTTGTCGATCTGGACGACGGCGTCGCGGATTTCGCCGTTCCGGCCGAGCGCCTTCCACAGCGCCGCGGCCGCCTTCCACACCAGGTTGCTGGCGTCGAGCGGCACGCCCGGGACACGGCATTTCAACGTGAACGGTCCCGGCTTCTCACTGCACACGAGCACGTCGTGCAGCTCGATGGCCTGAAACACCGTCCGCAGCTCATGATACCCGTCGGCGCGCAGGCCCAGCACGCGCAGATCGAGATTCACCTTCGCGTGCGCTCGGACGGTCAGCTTGAGGCGTTTAGCCATGAGTCCCGCTGTTGTCAGGATCCACCCAGGGGCCCGGCACGGCGCAGTTCGTCGAGGGTCAGCGGCACGGGTTGATCGGGCAGTTCTGCGATGAACGTCCGCGGATCGAGCGTGGTGTTGGTCGCGACGTCGGATAGCGTCAGCTGAATGTCGGCGCTCGCGTGGCCGCCGCTGACAGCGATGACGCGGATGAGCGAGGCACGTCCGGTGTTGTCGCTGCCGTAGTGCACGGTCAGCGGACCACGCACGGCCGCGCCGAGATGCCAGGCGCCGTTGCGGCGAACCAGATATGCCGTGCTGGACGGAAACGTCAGCACGACCCAGTCATCGCCCGACGCGTGCACGGCAGTGCCGGCCGTCGGTGCGCCGTCGGCGAAGCCGCAGCCGGCGACGATCGTCCGCAGCGCGTCGGGGGTCAGCGCGATACCGGCCAACGCTTCGACAATCGCCTCCGGCGGTGCGTCGCGCAGCACGCGGTTTTCGCGGGTCAGGACAAGCGTGCCGCGACCCTCGTCGGCGACGAGGATGAACACCGGCTTGCCGAACGGCGGGATGCCTTCGAGCCGCGCCTTGGCCGGCTCGGCGAACCCGGCATCGATGCGCCCACGCAACTTCGTCGATCCCGCCTTGCCCGAGAGCCCCATCGATGCGGTGAGCGTCTTTACGCCGCGGCAGGCTGACGTCGCCTGATCGTAGGCGGCTGAAAACTCGCTGAATGGCGTCCCGGGACCGCTCGGGAGCGCCGGCGGCTTCGGCGCGCACGCCGAGAGTGAGACAGCCAGCAGGACGGCACATGCGATCGGGGCGCCAGGATTACACGGCGCCATTCGGGCTTTCCGACCCAGCAAGATTGACTCCTCCGCTCCCAGTCCCTGATCTCCTGTTAAATCCGCGGAGGCCTGCCGCGGCTACTTGCTCTTACGGGCGGCGTCGATCTTCTTCTGGACCTTCGATCTGTCGATCGAGTCGCCGTCACCGGCGAGCGCCTTCTGCCAGGCGGCGATGGCATCGGCGCGTCTGTTCTGTTTCTCGCGCAAATCGCCCAGGTGCTCCTGGATGACGGAGTTGGTCGGCAGCTTGCCGGCCGCCGTCGACAGCGGCGCGTCGGCGAGATCGAGCTTCCCTTGCTGCACGTAAGCCCAGCCCAGGCTGTCGAGATAGGACGGATTGTCGGGATCGACCTTCAGCGCACGCTGGATCAACGCGATTGCCTCGTCGAGATTCGACGAGGGGCCGTGCTCGGCCAGCATGTAGCCGAGATAGTTGAGCGCGCCGGCGTCGAGCGGATCGCCGGCGATGATCGTGCGGAACATCTTTTCCGCCTCGTCGCGCTTGCCGGCACGATCGAGCGCGGCGCCGAGTTGGTACACGATGCTGGACTCTTGCGGGAACTTGACGCGCGCTTTCTCGGCGGCGTCGACGGCATCCTTGTGGCGACCGGCGGCGCTGTAGCCCTGGATGAGCAGGACGTCGCGGACCGGATCGTCTGGCGCCAGGGTCACGGCCTCCTTGAACGCCGCGATCGCCTCGTCGTATTTCTTCAGCTGCTGCAGCGCGAGCCCCTGGCTGCCCAGGAGCATCGCCGCTTGCGCCGCGCCCTTGCCGGGACCGGCGCGCAGTTTGGCGATCTCGGGCTTGAGGAAATCGACGATCTCTTGGTAGCGGCCGCGCGCCTCGAGCATCTGGCTGAGGAGATACGTGAAGCGGGCGTCTTCGGGATGGGCCTCGTGCAGCGCGCGCGCGGTAGCCTCGGCGCCCTGGAAGTCGCCGGCGTCGCGCTGCGCCTGCGCCAGCATGAACGTCAGGCGCAGATCGCCGGGCGTCTGCTTCAACGCGTCGTCGAGGATGGCATGCGCCTCGGTGGCGCGGCCGGCGTTAATCAAGGAACTGGCGTGACGCGCCGCGATCTCGGTGTTGCGCGGGTTGATCCCCTGGACGGCGCCCCAGGCCTGCGCGGCGTCCGCGTACTTGTGCTGGCGATCGAGTGTCTCGGCCAGCTGAACCCGGCCGCGTAAGAACTGTGGCTGATCGTCAAGAAGCTGAGTCAGGGTGTCGATCGCCGCATCGCCGCTGCCGGCCCCTTCCTGCGCTTCGGCGAGCAGCAGCCAGCCCTCGGAGTACTGCGGCTGCTCGAGCACGATGCGCCGCATCAACGGCACCGCGTCAGCGTCACGATCGGCGTCGAGGTAGAGGCGCGCCAGCGTGAGATCGATGTTGAGATCGCCATTACCGTCGCCACGGGCGACCTCGAGCGCGGCGATGGCCCGTTTCGGATACAGCGCGACGTCGTCGCCCGGGCGGACCGGCTGGCGCTGCTCGGCGAGCGCGGCGAGCACGGTGCCGAGCACGCGGTTGGCTTCCTGGTTTTTCGGCGACACCTTGAGCGCGTCCTCGGCGGCCTGGACTGCCTCGCGCGCCTTGTCCTGGCGTGCGTAGAGACCGGCGAGCTCGGCGCGCGGCTCGGCGCTCCCGGGCTCGAGAGCGATGGCCTTCTGCAGCGCATCGACCGCCTGATCGACCTTGCCGGCGCCCTCGAGCGAGCGACCGAGCAAAAAGTAGTACTTGGCGTCCCCCTGTGCGTCCGCCTGGGACGTGGCGGGGGCGGGCGCCTGGATCGCGACGGCGGCCGTCAGCGCAAGTGCAAGCAGCGTCGGCATATGAGCTGACGACTATAATAGTCCTTCGTATGGCCGTGGATCCTGAACTGCTCGAGATTCTCGCGTGCCCCAACTGCAAGACCAAGGTGGAGCTGATCAAGGGCGGGACGGCGCTGAAGTGTCCGCAGTGCCGGCGTGTCTATCCGATCAAGGACGACATTCCGGTGATGCTGATCGACGAAGCGACGATCGAGCCCTGAATGTTCTGATCGTCCGCCTCAGGCTGATCGGCGACGTCATGTTCACGACGCCGCTGCTGCGCGGCCTGCGACGGGTGTACCCGAACGCGCGGCTCACCTACCTGGTCGAGGCGGATGCGGCGCCGGTGGTCCGGCACAATCCGCATCTCGACGAGGTGATCGTCGCGCCGCGCAGTCGTGGGCTGAAGCGCATCGCGAACGACGTCGCACTGGCGCGGCGGCTGCGCCGGGCGCGCTTCGATCTGGCGCTCGACCTGCACGGGGGGCCGCGCGCGGCGTGGCTCACCTGGGCCAGCGGCGCGCGTGAGCGGATCGGCTACGACATTGCCGGCCGTCGCTGGATGTACACGCGCGTGGCGCATCGCGCGCCGAACCTGCGGCCGCGACACTCGGTCGCCAACCAGTGGGACCTGCTGCAGGCGATCCCCGGCTGGCCGGACGGCGCCGGCGATCCGGAGCGCGATCCAGTGGAGATGCCGCTCCTCGCCGACGCCGATGCCCGCATGGCGGCGCGGCTTGCGGCGGCAGGCATCGGCGCCGGTGACGAACTGGTCGTCCTGCACGTCAGCGCGGGCAACGCGTTCCGGCGGTGGCCGGAGCCGTTCTTTGCCGAAACGGCGGCGGCGCTGGCGTCGAAGCCGCGGCGGTGCATCGTGCTCAGCTCCGGGCCGTCGGATCGGGCCGCGACCGCGAGAATCGCGGCCGGCGCGCAGCAGGCGCTGGAAGCGGGCGGCGGACGGATCGTCGACCTCGGAGAATTCGATCTGCAGGAGTTGAGAGCGCTGATCGCACGCAGCCGATTGTTCGTCGGGGGAGACACGGGGCCGCTGCATATGGCCGCCGCCACCAGCACGCCAATCGTCGGCATTTACGGGCCGACACTGGCGGCGCAGTCGGCGCCGTGGCGGTCGCGCGCCATTCCTACGTTCTCGGTCGAACTCGCCGGCCTGGCATGCCGGCCGTGCGATCAACGAGCGTGCATCCCGGGCGATTTCCGCTGCCTGACGACGTTGGGACCGGCGGAGGTGATCGGCGCGGCCGAACAGGCGCTGCGAGGAGAGATAACGTGAGGGCGCAGGCAAGTACCTGGTCGAACGGGTGGACGGACGGCGTCCCCGCGCTGCCGGCGGCGCCGCTCGAGCGCGCCGCCTGCCTTGCGCTGCTGGCGTCCGCCGCGGCGATGCAGGTGTCGATCGCGGTGGCCCAGATCCTCCTCACCATCGCCACGCTGCTGTGGGTCGTGTTGCTGGTGCGCAACCACGAGCGGGTCGAGGTGCCGAAGATGTTCTGGCCGCTGGCGGCCTACGGCATCGCGACGCTCGTCGCCTCGGTGTTCTCGGTCGACTGGCACGTCAGCATGATCGACTCGAAGCAGCTGGTGCTCTTCGTCATCGTGCCGCTCACCTACCGCCTGTTTCGCGGACAACGGGCGCTGCTGGCCACCGACGTCATCATCACCGTCGGCGCACTGAGCGCCGCGTTCGGGATCATCCAGTACCTGATCCTCAACTACGACAACCTGGGCCGCCGTCCGCAGGGGACGCTCGGGCTCTACATGACCTACTCGGGGCTGCTGATGCTGGTCACCTGCGCCGCGGTCTCGCGCGTGATGTTCGCGCGGCAACACCGGGCCTGGGCGGCGCTGGTACTGCCGGCACTGCTGCTGGCGCTGGCGTTCACGTTCACCCGCAGCGCCTGGGTCGGCGCCTGTGTCGGGCTCGGCATCCTCTTCCTGCTGCGCGATTTCCGACTGCTTGCGCTGATCCCGATCGTCTTTGCGGCGTTCATCTTCATTGCGCCCGGTAACCTGACGGCGCGTGTCTACTCGACGATCAACATCAAGGATCCATCGAATGCCGATCGCCTGGCGATGATCAAGTCGGGCTGGCACATCATCAAGGACGACCCGCTGACCGGGGTCGGGCCGGACATGATCAAAGAGGTCTATCCGCACTACCGCGTACCGGGCGCCATCAACCAGATGAACCCGCATCTGCACAACGTGCCGTTGCAGATCGCCGCCGAACGCGGACTGCCGGCGCTGCTGGTCTGGCTGTGGTTCATCGGCACGCTGGTCCGCGACTTCTGGCGGCGGCGCCACCTCGGCCAGCCGTCGCTGTCGAACGCCGGGCTGGCGATCATCGGCGCGATGCTGGCGGCGGGCCTGTTCGAATACAATTTCGGCGACTCCGAGTTCCTGATGCTCTTCCTGGTGCTCGTGACGCTGCCTTATGCCAACCGCCCCGACTGACCTGCGCGCGCTGCTCGACGCGGCGCGCGACCGCACCGTCCTGATCATCGGCGACCTGATGCTCGATCACTTCGTCATCGGCCGGGTCGATCGCATTTCGCCGGAAGCGCCGGTACCGGTCGTCCAGTTCGATCACGAGAGCTACCGGCTGGGCGGTGCCGCCAACGTGGCGCACAATGTCGCCGCGCTCGGCGGGCGCGTCGAAATCGCCGGCCTGGTCGGCCACGACAACGAAGGGGCGCGGCTCGTCGCCGAGCTGCGGGAAGCCGGCATCGGCACCGCCGGGGTGGTCGGCGACAGCAGCCGCTGCACCACGCGCAAGCTACGGGTGGTGACGACGCGCAACCAGCAGGTGGCGCGGGTCGACTACGAACACGACGCCCCGGCCAGCGCCGCGCTGGAGGCAGAACTGGTCAAGAAGGTGCGCGAAGCGGCGGCGCACGCCGACGTGGTGCTGATCTCCGACTACCAGAAGGGGGCGGTCACGCAAGCGACGGCACAGGCGGGCATCGAGGGGGCCCGGGCGCGCGGCGTGCCGTCACTGGTCGACCCCAAGGTGCCGCACATCGACTACTACGACGGTGCCTCGCTGATCACGCCGAACCACCACGAAGCGGAAGCCGTGACGCTGATGCGCATCCGCAGCGCTGCGGAAGCCCGCGAAGCTGCCCAGCGATTCCGCGCCAGGGCCCGGTGCGAGTCGGTGCTGATCACACGCGGCGAACACGGTATGTGGCTGCTCGCCCCAGACGACGAGTTCGACCTGCCGGCGGAAGCGCGCGAAGTGTCGGACGTGACGGGCGCCGGCGACACCGTGATTGCCGCGATGGCCTTGGGGCTGGCGGCGAAGGGAACGCTGGTCCAGGCCGCTCGGCTCGCCAACCGTGCCGCGGGACTGGCGGTGGCGCGCTTCGGGCCGGTGGCGATCTCGTACGATGAACTGCAAACCGCGCTGGGGTAGTCAGCGCGAGATCTCTTACATATCCAGTTGTATCAAGCCCCGTTGAAGCGCCACGGTCACCGCTTCAGTACGGTCGACCGCCCCCAGCTTGCCGAGAATGCTCGACACGTGCAGCTTCACCGTGCCTTCGGTAATGTCGAGGGCGGTGGCGATCTCACGGTTGCGCTTGCCGCCGACCAGGAGTCGCAGGACCTCGAGCTCGCGGCCTGAGAGGCTGGCGCGCGACATCCGGTCGGCGAGCCGCGCCGCCAGATCGGCGGGGACGTGGCGGCGGCCGGCCGCGGCCTTGCGGACAGCCTGGATCAACTCCTCGCGCGCGACCGACTTCACCAAGTAGGCCATCGCGCCGACCTTGAGCGCCGCGTAGACCTCTTCGTCGCTGATGTAGGTGGACAGCACGATGACGCGCGCGTCGGGAAAGGCGGCGCGGATCGCCTCGGTCGCTTGGATGCCGCTCATCCCCGGCAGCCGCACGTCCATCAGGGTCACGTCGGGACGCTTGCTCGAGTAGAGCGCGACCGCCTGCTCCCCGCTCGAGGCCTCGGCACAGATGATCATGTCCTGTTCGAGCCCGATGATGCTGGTGAGACCGACGCGGACGAGATAGTGGTCGTCCACGATCATGATCTTGAGCTTGTCAGCCATGGCTGGCACCCGTCAGGCGACCGATTCGGTGTTGTCGGGGACCGGAATGATAGCCGCAGCGCGGGCGCGCAGGGGCACGGACACGACCAGCCGCGTGCCCTGCTGGTCGCGGCGCTCGAACTCGAGGATCGCGCCGATCTTGTTGGCGCGCTCGCGCATCCCCTGGAGGCCGAAATGGCCGCCGCCAAGCTCCCCTTCGTCCGGGCGCGTGCCGCAGCCGTTGTCCGAGACGACGAGCACCGTCGCGGACGCCGAGAAGCGGACGACGATCTCGACTCGCGACGCGCCGCTGTGCTTGACCGCGTTGGTCACAGCCTCCAGACCGATGCGGAGCAGGTGGTGCTCCTGCGCCGCGTCGAGACGGCGGCGCGACCCCTCGACTCGCACGTCGGCCCTGATCGGCGTCCCGAGCGTCATCTGGCGCGCCAGCGTCGCCAGCGCCGCGGGCAGATCGTGGCTCTCGAGCGCCTGCGAGCGCAGGTCCATGACCGATCGCCGCGTCTCCTCGAGGCTGTAGCGGAGCATGTGACGGGCGACCTCGAGCGACTGTTGCGCCGCCACCGGTGAGGTCTGCACCGTTCCGGCGACCGCCTCGAGCTGCATCGCAATCCCGGTCAGCCCCTGCTCGAGGGTGTCGTGCAGCTCGCGCGCGACGCGGGTGCGCTCGGTCAGTACCCGCTTGGTACTCACGCCGTTCGCGCGCGGTCATCGCCTTGACGCCGACGATGGCGGCGGCCAGCGCGAGAACCAGGATGGCGACGAGCACGGCCGTGTGTCGCGCCGTCCACCATGGCGCCGATGCCGTCACGACAATATCGGCCGGCGAGCGCACCACGAGCCGGAAGGCCGGGGGCGGTCCCGCCTGGTAGGCGTAGACGCCAGTCACTTGCACGGCGCTTCCGGCACGGATCTGGTCGAGTGCGCCGGCATCCTGCGCCGCGTCGATGGCCGCCTCGAAGGCGGCGTCGCCGCCCGCACTCTTCAGCACGAAGACGCGCTCGCTCGGCGTTCTCAGGATCGCCAGCAGCTGCGCGTCGACGCGCACCAGCTCGGCGTCGCTGTCGGCTCGGACGACCGGCCCGGCGGGCACGCGAATCGGCACCGGCATTCCTTCCGAGCCGACGAGCCGGAACACCGCGTCGCCGAGCACAGGCTTACCGGGACTGACCGCGGGAAAGCCGGCGACTTCGATCACGTCGCCGGGCTTCAACGGCGAGGTCTGCTCGGTCTCGACGCTGACGCTGCCCGTCGTGTCCTTCACGTAGATGACGTGGCGTACCGAGCGGAACACCGAGCCGGACGTATAGTCGCTCACCGAGACGGCGCGTGCCGGCACGTCGCCAACGACGAGGCCACGGATGCGAATGCGGCGGTTGGCCTCGGCGGCATACGAATAGGTGAAGATGTGGCCGATCGGCTGGACGGCCAGCGAGAACGGGTCCGTCGACGGCTGAAGCACCTGCACGTCGGAGGTGCGGCCGGCGAGCAGCGAGACGCCGACCAACTGCTCGGTCGGACCGAAGATGGCGCCGACGTTGCCGCGTACGCGGACGCGGGCGTCGATGAAGCGCTCGAGATCGCCGACATGGTGATCCCAGAACGCGGCACGGATGACGACGCCGTCTTCGAGCGCCATGTCGGCGAACATGATGTGCGAGTCGCCCGACGACAGCCAGGCGCGGCGGATGACACCGCTCACCTCCACGTATTCGCAGTCGTGTCGCCCCGTCATCAGTGATGCGTAGGGCACGCGCAGCGGCGACGGCCGCACGACGACACCGAGATCGCGAATGCTGTCGGGGATGACGTTGGGAGCAAAGCCCCCACGGACGGTGTGGCCGGTGATTTCGACCGTATCGCCGGTACGAATCGGGCCCCACGCCACCAGCGACCCGTTCCGGGGCGGCTCGATGAACTGTCCCGACGTGCCGTCAAAGATGAACAGCGTGTTCGACTGCTGCTCGTCGAAATGCGTGATCACGCCGCGAATGCGCACCGGATGTTCGCGTGCCGCCTCGGCCTGCGAAAGCGCGCGGATCGCCTTGATGTCGGTGAGGACGGGCAGAGGGACAGTCTGTCCTGCGAGCACCGCAACCAGGGCGGGAACGAAGGCGCTCAACACGGCGTCCGCATCGTATTACACTCTCGCTTTCCCCGGACAGAGATCGCGACGCTGATGACTAGTACAAACAGACTATCGGTGCTCGCGGCTCTCGTCGGCGCCGCCTCGTCGCTGCTGACGGCCGCACCGGCGCTGCCGACCTTCACCGACGTCACCGGCGCCGCCGGGATCACCTTCCGCCACGAGAACGGGGCCTTCGGCAAGAAATACCTGCCCGAAACCATGGGTTCCGGCGTTGCCGTGTTCGACGCCGACGGCGACGGATGGCCGGATCTCTTTTTCGTGAATGGAAAATCGTGGCCGGGCCAGCCCGTGAGACCCTCGACGGCGGCCCTGTATCGCAACAATCACGACGGCACGTTCACCGACGTCACCGCCGGCTCGGGACTGAATGCCATCGTCTATGGCATGGGCGCCGCGGCCGGCGACTTCGACAACGACGGCAGACCCGACCTCTACGTCACCGCCCTCGACGGCAATCACCTCTATCGCAATCTCGGCGCGATGAAGTTTCTCGACGTCACCGCGCCGTCCGGCACCGCGGGCGGCGGCTTCTCGACCAGCGCGGCGTGGTTCGACTACGACCGCGACGGGCGGCTCGACCTGTTCGTCGCGCATTACGTCGACTGGTCGATCGAACACGACCAGTTCTGCTCGCTGGATGGCAAGAGCAAGTCGTACTGCACGCCCGAGGCGTTCAAGGGACAGAGCCCCACGCTTTTCCACAATCTCGGCAACGGCCGCTTCGAGGACGCGACAGCCAAGGCCGGCTTGACCGACGCGGGGTCGAAAGGGCTCGGCGTCGCGCTGATCGACTACAACGGCGACGGCTGGCTCGACGTGTTCGTCGCCAACGACACGCAGCCCAACCGCCTCTACGAAAATCGGCACGACGGGACGTTCAAGGACGCGGCCCTGGCGGCGGGCGTGGCGTTCAACGAGGCCGGCAAGCCGCGCGCGGGCATGGGCGTCGACGTCGCCGACTTCGACGGCTCGGGACGGCCGAGCCTGGTCATCGGCAACTTCTCGAACGAGCTGATCGCGCTCTACCACAACGACGGGAACGGTCTGTTCACCGATGTAGCGCCGGGCTCGGCGATCGGCAAAGCGTCGCAGCTCACGCTGACGTTTGCCACCCTGTTCTTCGACTACGACAACGACGGCCGCGCCGACATCTTCGCGGCCAACGGTCACGTCGCCGACGATGTCGCCGTCGGCCAACCGCGCGTGGCTTATGCCGAGCCGCCGCATCTCTTCCATAACCTAGGGGGTGGTCGGTTCGACGCCGTCACGGCGTCTTCCGGCGCGGCGCTGGCGCAGAAGTGGGTCGCTCGCGGAGCCGCCTACGTCGACTTCGACGGCGACGGCGATCTCGACCTGGTCGTGACGGTGAACCACGGCGCGGCGCATCTGCTGCGTAATGACGGCGGCAACGCCAACCAGGCGTTGCGGTTGCGTCTGGTCGGCACCGGCAAGAGCAACCGCGACGCGATCGGCGCGCTGGCGCGCGTCACGAGCGCTGCCGGCACGTCACCCTGGTTGATGGTCCACACCGGATCCAGCTACTTGTCGCAGAGCGAGCTGCCGCTGACCTTCGGCCTTGGCAATTCGGCGAAGGTGGCCAGGATCGAGATCAAGTGGCCCGACGGCATAGCACAGACGATCGACGGCGCCGAGGCAGGCCAGACCCTCACCATCGAGCAGGGGCGCGGTATCACGGCGCGCACGCCGTTCGTGAAGCGATGAGACGCCTGACCATTCACGCACTGGCGATCGCGCTCCTCGTCGCGGCGGCGGCGGCGCAGCCGGCGCCGCCGGCCGCGGGCGAGGACGCATATCGGGCCAACAACATTGGCGTCGCCTATCTCGAACAGTACAACTTCGCCGCGGCAACCACGTCGTTCCGCGACGCGCTCCGGCGCGATCCGTCGCTCGCCATCGCGCGACTCAACCTGGGCATCGCGCTCTTCTACGGCGGCGACCCGAAGGCGGCGCGCACCGAGATCGAAGCGGCCCGGACGGCGCTGCCCGGCCGCGCCGAACCCGACTACGTCCTCGGCCTGATCGCGCGCGCCGACGATCGTACGGAGGACGCGAGCGCCGCGTTCGAGCGGGTGCGCACAATCGACCCGTCCGATCCTGGCGCGGCCACCAACATCGGCCAGCTCTACCTCCAGCAGCGCGACTACCCGAAGGCGATCGAGGTGCTGCGTGCCGCGGCCGCCGCAGAGCCGTACAACGTGACCGCCGCCTACGGTCTGGCGACGGCGCTGACGCGCGCCAACGACCCCGGCGCACGGGCCGCGATGGACCGCTTCCAGGCGCTGCGCAACACCAACTATGCGATCACGTATTCGCAGGCGTACCTGCAACAGGGGCGCTACGGGGAGGCGGTCGCATCCACCGGCGCGGAAACCGAGCTCGTCGACAGGGCGACACCCGAGGTCGGGTTCACCGACGTGACCTCCTCCGCAGGGCAGGGCTTGAGCCCGGCGGCGGCGGCCGGCGCCGTTACCCTCGCGGATATCGACGGCGATGGCGATCTCGATCTGATCGACGGCGGCGGAGCGTCACTGCGGGCGTTCCGCAACGACGGCGGCCGCCTCGTGGATGCGACGGCCGCCTGGTTCGGCAGCGTCCCGCTGGCGCCGGCAATCGGGATGGTCGCCGGCGACTACGACAACGACGGGCGCACCGACCTCCTGGTGCTACGCACCACCGGCCTCACGCTCTACAAACAGTCGCCGCAAGGCGTCTTCGAAGACGTCACCGCGCGTGCGGGACTGGGCCTACTTGCCTCGCGCCCCGCCGGCCGAACCGCCGCGTGGGTCGACGCCGATCACGACGGCGATCTCGATCTGATGGTGAGTTTTCGCGGCGGTGGCGCGGCCGGGCCTGCCAGTGCGGTTCACAACGCGCTGCTGCGCAACAACGGCGACGGCACCTTCACCGATATCACTGCGGTGGCCAGCGTCGCCAGCACGCATCCGCTTGCCGCCATCGTCCCAACCGACTTCGACAGCCGGCGCGACATCGACCTGCTGATGGCCGGCTCCGGCGGCGCGCCGCTCCTATTCCGCAACATGCGCGACGGAACGTTCAAGGACGTCGCCGCCGAGGCTGGCCTGCGCGTCACCGGCGACGTCAGCGCCATCGCGGCCGGAGACATCAACAAGGACGGCTATCCCGACTTCTTCTTCGGGCGCGCTGACGGACCTGGCACGCTGGCGCTCAGCGACGGACGCGCAGGATTCAAGACGTCGCCCGTGCCTGAAGCGGCCAACGCACGCGCGGCGCAGATCCTCGACTACGACGCCGACGGCCTGCTCGACCTGCTGATCGTTACCAACACAGGCCCCCGTATGCTGCGCAACACCGGCAGCGGATGGGTCGACGTGACATCGCGCGCGTTCCCGGGCCCGCTGGCCACGGCCACGCCTGGCGGCGATGCCGCGCTCGCCACCGGCGATCTCGACGGAGATGGCCTGACCGACATCGTCTATCGGACCAGCGAGGGGGTGCGCGTATGGCGCAACACACGCACGACGGCGGCGCACACCGTGCACGTGCAGCTGGCCGCACGCGCCAGCAACCGCAGCGGCGCCGGCGCCAAGGTCGATCTGCGCGCCGGCAGCCTGCGCCAGCGGCTCGAGACGTATGTCGCGACGCCGGCGCCCGCGCCGGCCGACATCAATTTCGGGCTCGGCGGCCGGAGCGGAGCCGACGTCATACGGGTGCTGTGGCCGTCGGGAATTCTGCAGGCGGAGACGCCGCCGTCGCCGACCGCGGTGATCTCTGGAACGCTCAAGGTCGAAGAGCTCGATCGCAAGCCTTCCTCCTGCCCGTTCCTGTTCACCTGGAACGGCAGCCGCTTCGAGTTCATCACCGACTTTCTCGGCGGTGGCGAGATGGGCTATCTCGAGGAACCGCCCGGCGAGCGCAACACGCCCGATCCGGTCGAGTACGTGCGCGTCACCGGCGATCAGTTGAGGCCGCGCGACGGCAAGTACGAGCTCCGCGTCACCAACGAGCTCGAGGAATCGATGTTTCTCGATCGCCTGCGGCTGATGGTGATCGCGCATCCGCGCGACGTCGAGGTCTGGCCCAATGCCGGCCTACGCTCGACACCCGAGCCGTTCCGCCTGATCACCACCCACGACGCCCGTCCCCCCGTCGCGGCGGTAGACGATCGCGGGCGCGACGTGCTCGACGCCGTGTCGCAACTCGACCGCCGGTTTGCCGACGGCTTCGCGTCCGATCGTGTCCGCGGCTACGCCAAGGAACACTCGCTAACGCTGACGCTACCTCCGGCCGGTGCCGGCGGGCGCCGTCTGCTGCTGCTTACAGGCTGGACCGACTACGCATTCTCGGTCGACAACTACGCAGCGAGCCAGAGCGGGATGAAGATGTCACTGCCATCGCTGCAGGTTGAAGACGGCCGCGGCGGCTGGCGTACAGTCATCGACGACATCGGCTTCCCCGCCGGCCGTCCGCAAACCGTCACCGTCGATCTCACCGGCAAAGTGCCGACGCCGCAGGCGCGCGTCCGGATCGTCACGTCGATGAAGATCTACTGGGACCGGATTCTCGTCGACACATCGGACGGCCGCGCCGAGACGAGACAGACAACGCTCGATCCCGCGACCGCGACACTGCGGTGGCGCGGCTATTCGCAGGAGGGCTCGCCCGACGGCCGCGAGCCGTTCGGCTACGACTACGACACGGTGTCGAGCGACTCGCCGTGGAAGCTGTTTCCAGGACGCTACACGCGCGAGGGGGACGTCCGCGAGCTCTTGCTCGCGACCGACGATCGCTTCGTCATCGCACGCAGCGGCGACGAGATCGCGCTGACGTTCGACGCCGCGTCGCTGCCGCCGCTGCCGGCGGGCTGGAGCCGTACCTTCCTCGTCTACGGCGACGGCTTCAGCAAGGAGATGGACCTCTATTCGGCGAGTCCCGACGTACTGGGTCCGATCCCCTTCCACGGCATGACGCACTATCCGTTCGCCCCGTCCGAGCACCCGCCGCTAACCGCGCAGCAGGCCGCCGACATCGAGCGCTATCACACGCGAGTAGTCACTCGGGTGTTGCCGCCGCTGGAGCTCGCGGCGAAGAGGTAAAGCTCACACGGAGGCGGGCGCGTCAGCGCGCGCCCATTAGTATCTCAATCGTCAGCTGGTCCAGGCGCTCGTAGGCGAGTCCCCGCGCGCCGAGGGCGACGCGGTCGTAGGTCTTCGCCTTGAGCTGCTTCCCCTTGTCAGCGGTGTATTTCCCGCCGGCCCAGTCCGGCTCGTCCGACTTGGCGAGATCGGCGAGGATGGCCTTGATCTCCGCATCGGCGTTCCACTTCTTCGCGCGTTCCTGCATCAGATCGTAGGTGCGCATACAGCCGCGCGCGAAGGCCTTCACGCCTTCGAGGTCCTCGGTGCGATAGGCGTGGGCGTCGAAGTGGCGGCTGCCCTGGTAGCCGACGTCCTCGAGGAACTTCACCACGAAGAAGTTCTGCTTCAGGCTGTTGGCGCCGAAGCGGAAATCCTGGTCGTAACGGCCAAACGCCTGGTCGTTGAGATCGATGTGGAACAACTTGCCGGCGTCCCACGCCTGGGCGATCGCGTGTAGGAAGTTGAGGCCGGCCATGTGCTCGTGCGCGACCTCGGGGTTGACGCCGACCATCTCCGGGTGATCGAGCGTGGCGATGAAGCCGAGCATCGCGCCGGTGGTCGGCAGATAAATGTCCCCGCGCGGCTCGTTGGGCTTGGCCTCGAGCGCGAATCGGTAGTCGTATTTCTGATCGCGCGCGTAGTCGCAGAGGAAGTTGACCGCGTCGCGCATCCGCTTCATCGAATCGAGCGGATTCTTGGTGGCGTCCGACTCCACTCCTTCTCGGCCGCCCCACATCACGTAGATGCGCGCGCCGAGGTCGTAGCCGACGTCCATCGACCTCATCGTCTTTTGGAGCGCGTAGGCGCGGACCGTCGCATCGTTCGAAGTGAAGGCGCCGTCCTTGAACGCCGGGTCGGTGAAGAGATTGGTTGTCGCCATCGGCACCTTCAGACCGGTGTCGGCGAGCGCCTTCTTGAAGTCCTTGACGATGCGGTCCTGCTCGACCGGCGTCGCCGTGATCGGAATGAGATCGTTGTCGTGGAAGTTGACGCCCATGGCGCCGACTTCCGCCAGCAGATGCACGATCTGCACCGGCGACATCGGCTGGCGCACAGGCTCGCCGAACGGATCGCGTCCCGGATTACCGACTGTCCAGAGGCCGAAGGTGAACTTGTTGTCCGACATTCCGAGTCCCTCTCGCGTTGTACTATGGCGCGTGTCCCAGCTTCGTTACGCCGCCGCCGCCTGCCAGACCGACTTCGCCAACCCGCTCGATCGCGCGGCGATGCGGACGAACACGGATCGGATGCTGGCGATGATCGACGCCGCGGTCGCGGGCAGCGCGCCGTTCCTGCCCGTCCGCCTGATCGTGTTTCCCGAGTTCGCGCATGCGGCGCCGGTCTTTCCCACGGTCGCCGAGCTGCGCGAAAAAATCGCGGTCCCCATTCCCAACGAGCACACCGATCGGCTCGCGGCAAAGGCGCGCGAGCTCGGCGTCTACATCCAGAGCGGCTCGATGATCGAAACGGATGCGAGATGGCCCGCCGCCGTATTCAATACCACCTGCCTGATTGGGCCGGAGGGGCTCCTCTACAGGTACCGCAAGGTCAATCCCTGGATCCCCTACGAAGTACACAGCAGCCCGCACGACCTCGAAGGATATGACGAACCGCTGTTTCCTGTTGCCGATACGCCGATCGGCCGCATCGGCTGCGCGATCTGCTACGACTGGCTGTTTCCAGAAGCGATCCGCCAGCTGGCCATGAACGGCGCCGAGATCCTCGTCCGCGTCTCCGCCTACATGGATCCGTGGGGCGCCACCGAGCCGATGAACTGGTGGACGATCGTCAATCGCTGCCGTGCGCTCGAGAACGTCGCCTACGTCGTCGCCGCCAACCAGGGCGCATCGCTGCGCCACTATCCGCCCTACTCGTGGCCGGGCGGCAGCCAGATCGTCGACTTCGACGGGCGCCTCATCGTCGATGCTTCGCCCGGCCCAGGCGAACGGATCGTCGTCGGCCCGATCGACGTCGGGGCCCTGCGCCACGAGCGCGAGAGCCGCGCCGGCCATCACATGCTCGCGCATCTCAGAACCGAAGCGTACCCGATTTACCGCCAACCCGTGTATCCGCCGCTGACCGAACCGCTGTCGTACGAGGGAAACTTGCGGCGGATTGCCCACGCGAAAGGCCGGCTACCTACGGACTAGCTCCTGCTTCAATCCGCCCACGAGCACAGTGTAGCTACCAGGCTCCGCGGTAGGTTTCCCGTCGCGGCCGATGAAGGTGAAATCGTCGCGCGTGAGGTGAAACGTGATCGCCCGGCCCTGGCCGGCGTTGAGGGCAACTTTGACGAACCGCTTCAACCGCTTCACCGGCGGCGCCACGCTCGCGGACTTCTGCGACAGATAGAGCTGCACGACCTCGGCGCCCGCCTGCGAGCCCGTATTGCGAACCGTGACCGACACGTCGATCGGCGCCGTCAACGGCCCGTCAGCCGGCGTCGCACCGAGCCCCGAGTACTCGAATGTCGTGTAGCTGAGGCCGGAGCCGAACTCGAACTGGGGCTGGAAGTTCTTGTCTTGTTCGTCGAACGCCTTGTGATCGTAAGGAACAAGCAGGTTCGGGTCGCGCGGGTAGGTAATCGGCAGCCTGCCGCTCGGGTTGACCTGTCCGAGGAGCACGTCGGCAACTGCCTCGCCGCCTTCGAAGCCTGGATTGAGGCCCAGGACGATAGCCTGCGGCAGGTCAGCGATCCGGCGGATTAGACGCGGGCGCCCTTCGAGCAGCAGCAGAATCACCGGCTTGCCGGCGGCCGAGACTTCGCGCGCCAGCCGGAGCTGAGGCTCGGGCAACTCGAGATCGTCGATGTTGCCCGGTGTCTCCGCATAGGCCAGCTCGCCCAGGCACAAGACGACGGCATCGGCCTGCGCCGCGGCGGCCCGCGCGGCAGCGATGTCGATTTCCTTGGCGTAGTCGGCTCCTGGGACGTAGGTCACGCGGCCGGCGAGGCGCTTCTCGAGCGCGCCACGGATCGTCGGACGATCCGCCGGATAGAGGTCCTTGCGGTCCCCCTGCCAGGTCAGCGTCCAGCCGTTGTTGAGCGCGAGCAGCGAGTCGGCGGTCGGCCCGGTGACGAGCACGCGCGCAGTCGGCGCGAGCGGCAGCGTGCGCGACGCGTTCTTCAGCAAGATGATCGACTCGCGGGCCGCGACGAGCGCGAGCCGCCGGGCGTCGGGCGAGCCCGGCTCGACCGACGCTTTCGTTCCACGCAGTGGATCGTCGAACAACCCCAGGCGCGCTTTCATCGTCAGGATCCGCGTGACGGCCTCGTCGATGCGCGACATCGGTACGCCGGGTACGGCGCCAGACTCCACGAGCGGCACGAGCAGATCGGGAAAGCTGTAGCTGCTCGGCACCATGCTCATGTCGATGCCGGCAAGCACGGCGTCCCGCGTCGCATCACTCTCGGTCGCCGATGTGTGATGGCTGGTCACCAGCTTCCTGATGTCCTCCCAGTCGGAGACGACGACGCCGTCGAAACCAAGCTCGGTGCGCAGGACGGTCTTCAGCAGATAACCGTTGACGTGGCCGGGGATGCCATTGACCTCGCCCGAATTCACCATCACCGACACGGCGCCGGCACGGACGGCGGCGGCGAACGTCGGCAGGTAGTACTCGCGCAGCGTGATGTCGGGGATCAGCGCCGGTGTGCGATCGCGGCCTGACACTGGCGCGCTGTAACCAACGAAGTGCTTCATCGTCGCGCCGACGCGATCGACGGCGGACGGGTCGGCGCCCTGATAGCCACGGATGGTGGCAACGCCCATCACCGTCGCCAGGTGGACGTCTTCGCCATATGTCTCCCACAGCCGAGGCCACAGCGGCTGGCGGCCGATGTCGAGGACGGGCGAAAAGTTCCACGGGATGCCGGCGGCGCGGGTCTCGATTGCGGTCGTGTGGCTGGCCTCCCGCATCAAATCGGGATTCCAGGTCGCCGCCATGCCGAGCGGCTGCGGAAAGAGCTCGCCGCCGCGCACGTAGGTAGCGCCGTGAATCGAGTCGAGGCCATAGACGACGGGAATCTTGAGCCGCGTCTTCTGCGCTTCGTCCTGGATGGCGGTGACGATCTCGCGCCACTTCGCGAGCGGTAACGCCTGGTCCTTGACGTTAAGAATCGAGCCGACGCCGTACTCGACAATCGCCTTGTGCAGCTTGTCAGGATTGATTCTGACCGCGTCGCCCGCGCCGTCGGCAATCATGCCGAGCTCGAGCTGCGTCATCTGGCCGACCTTCTCCTTGAGCGTCATCTTCGCGACAAGGGCTTGGATCTTCGCCGTGTCCACTTTCGGCAGCGTCGCGCGACCGTTCTGATCGAGGAAGGCCTGACTGTCGACGAGCGGGGGCGGGGCCTGGCCGAAGACGGTCGCGCACACCAATACCATGACCACGAACGTCGCAGCACGCATCCCGTCATTCTAGCTGGCTCGACCTATGTGGCTATATGCCGAACGGCAAGGGATTCGACGCTGCTAGGCGGCGAGGCCGGCCATCAGGCGCATCAGGCCGTACTGCGTCGCCTGGGCACGCGGCAGCTCGCCGCTGATACGGCCGTCACGGAGCACGATGATGCGGGTGGACAGATTGAGGATCTCAGGCAGCTCAGACGAGATGAGAATGACCCCAGTACCAGACGCGGCGAGCTCGTCGATGAGGGCATGGATCTCCGCCTTGGCGCCGACGTCGACGCCGCGGGTCGGCTCGTCGAGGATGAGGATGTCGCAGCGCGCCGCGAGCCATTTGGCAAGGACGATCTTCTGCTGGTTGCCGCCCGACAGGCCGGCGGTGATCGTCTCGGGGCCCGGCGCACGGACGCGCAGGCGCGTGAAGTACTCCGCAGCCAGCGCGCGCTCGGCGGGACGCTTGATGAACGTCAACCGCGCGAGCTGCTTCAGCACAACCAGCGACGTGTTGCTGCCGGCCGGCATCGACAGCACCAGCCCTTGCCGCTTGCGATCTTCTGGAACCAGCCCGATGCCGTTGCGCATGGCGGCGCCGATATCCGAGATGCCCGTCTCTTGGCCGCGGATGAACACGCGCCCAGTTGCGGTGGGGTCCAGCCCGAACAGCGCCATCGCCACTTCCGATCGCCCGGCACCGACCAGGCCGGCAAAGCCGACGACCTCGCCGGCGTTGACGGTGAACGACACGTCGGTGAACCTGCGCGGGCTCGACAGGTGCTCGACACGCAGCAGCTCTGGTCCCGGCGTCGCCTGGACGTGCTTGGGGAAGTACTCGTCCAGCGAGCGGCCGATCATCATCTGCACGAGCGACTTCTCGTCGAGCGACGCAGTCGGCTGCGTGGCGACGTGACGTCCGTCGCGCAGCACCGTGACCGTGTCGCAGAGACGGAAGATCTCCTCCATCCGGTGGCTGACATAAATCGCCGTCACACCTTGTGCGCGCAGGCGGCCGAGCAGCTCGTAGAGTTTGACGGCCTCGTGCTGCGACAGGCTGCTCGTCGGTTCGTCGAAGACGATGATGCGGGCGCCGCGGCCGACGGCGCTGGCGATCTGCAGCATCTGCTGTTGCCCCGCCGTCAGCTCGCCGACGGTCTTGTGGACGTCGAGCGGCGCCTCGATGGCGGCGAGCATCTGCTGGGCGCGGCGGGTCATCTCCGGGCGCGACAGGAAGCCGCGCCGGGACGGCAGCGTGCCGAGACAGAGGTTCTCGGCCACCGACAGGTTGTCGCAGAAGAGGAGCTCCTGATGGACCATGCCGATGTCGGCGGCGAGCGCCGCCTGCGGGCCGCTGAAATGCACCGTCTGCCCGAAGACGCGGAGACTGCCGCCGTCGACGCGGTAGAGCCCGGCCAAGATCTTCCCCAGCGTGCTCTTCCCCGCGCCGTTCTCGCCGCAGAGCGCATGGCACGATCCGACGGCGATCGAGAAGCTGACGTCCTGCAGCGCGACGACGCCGGGAAAGCGCTTGGTGACGTGCGCAAATTCGACGGCCGGCGCTGCGCCCGGCACGGCAGGGCTGGCCCGATCTTGATCGTCGCTCGTCACTGGCGCTTCAGGTATTCGTCCGGCACGTCGGTGAAGCCCCAGTCCTTCAACTGGCGCGCCCAGGTACCGAGATTGTCCTTGGTCACCTTGACCAGCTCCATCGGGATGACTTCGGGCACCGTCTTGCCGTCGTGCACCTTGTCGAAGATGCGATGTACGCCGACGTAGCCCCACTGGTAGACCGGCTGCGCCAGCAGCACGGGCGCCAGACCCTTGTCGACATACGCCAGCTCTGCGGGCAGCGCGTCGACCGAGACGATCTTCACCTTGCTGGCGTCGAGATCGGTGAGCAGCGTCGGCGTGAAGAGCGGCCAGCCACCGATCATCGCCCAGCCCTGGATCTGCGGGTATGCATTCTGCGCGCGGACGACTTCGGCGGCGGCGTCCTGCGGCGTCTCGATGTGGTAGAAGGTATCGACGATCTTCATGTTCGGGTAGTTCTTCGCCGCTTCCTTCACGCCCTCGACACGTTTGCGCAGATTCGGCGCGTTCTGGTTGCCGGCCAGGATCGCGATCGAGCCCTTCTCGCCCATCTGCTTGGCAAGCTCGTCCATCACTGCTTTGCCGGTCTTGATGTCGTCGACGCCGTAGAACGCGAAGCGCTTCGATTCGGGCGCGTCCGAGTCGAAGGTCATCACCGCCACGCCGCGGGCGACGGCGTCGTTGATGGCCCCGGTAACCTTGCCGGCGTCGGAGCACGAGATGAGAACCGCGCTGGCTCCCTCGTTGACCGCCTGCGCGATGCGCTGCGCCTGCACCTGGCCGTCTTCGGCCGGGGGGGTCAGCCAGGCGATCTCGATCGGCACGCCGGTCTGCTGCGTGATCTCCTTCGCCGCCGCTTCAGCACCGGTGCGCGCCGAGAGGAAGACCGGATTGGTCGAGCTCTTGGCGATCACGGCGATCTTCATAGCCCCTTTGTTGGCCGCCGCCGGCGCCCCACTCGCCGCCGGCGCTTGCTGCTGCGTGGTGGTCTCGCTCTTTCCACACGCCGCCACACTCAACGCGACCGCGCACGCCACTGTCAACGCCACTCTCTGCCTGATTACCATCGATACTCCTCTTTCATTGACGACACGGGTCATGGCGACGCCTGACGCTTGCAGAAGAATCAGGAGAAGCCACGCCGTTACGCTTTTCCTGCCGCCGCCGCGAGACGCCGCGCGGCCAGCCGCGCCGACGCCTGGTCGAGCACCACCGCCACGATCGTCGCGCAGCCGATGATGATCCACTCGTAGTTCTGATCGAAGTGCAGCGTCCGGATCGACTGGCGGATGAGGACGATCAAGAGCGCGCCCAGTGCGGCGTTGATCGCGCTCCCCTTGCCGCCCGACAGCGACGCGCCGCCGACCACCGCCGAGGCAATCACGTAAAGCTCGTAGCCGGTCGCGTCCACGCACGACGCCGACCCGTAGAAACTGGCCCCGATGAACGCGGCGATTCCCGCGGTCACGCCCGAGATGACGAACACGCCGGTCTGGATCCAGGGCAGACGCAAGCCGGAGAAACGGCTGGCCTCGGCGTTGCCGCCGATCGCAAACACGTGCCGGCCCATCACCGTTCGGGTCAGGTAGACCGCGCCGACCGCGGTCACCGCCACCATGATCAGGATCGGGACCGGGTAGAGCGACGAGCGCAGGCCGAGCGAGGCCTTGGCGACGTCGGTCAGCACGCGCGGGACCAGGATGCTCTCCGCGTTGCTGCTGACGAAGGCAATACCGCGCAGGATCCACATCGTGCCCAGCGTGATGATGAAGGGGTGGACGCGCAGGACGACCACCATCAGTCCGTTGAGCGCCCCACACACGACGCCGACGCCGACCGCGACGACAAGACCGAGCAGGAACGTCACTCCCCCTGAGCCGGGCGCGGACGACCGCAGCATCATCGCCATCGCCACTCCGGCCAGCGCGTAGATCGAGCCGACCGAAAGGTCGATGCCTCCGGAGATGATGACGATCGTGGCGCCGACCGCCATGATCGCAAAGAAACTGGCGTCGGTACCAACTTGGATGAGGGTGTGCGAGTTGAGGAAATTGTTGACGCGCTGGCCGGTGAGCTGGTCGACGTGGCTGCCGGCAAAGGCGGTCAGCACGGCGCCGAGAACGATAATGATGGCGACAAGGCCGGCCTGCTGAGATGCGAGGAGCTTCCGAAACATTCGCGCTACGGATGAGACTGTAGACAGGGGCGTGCTGTCAATCTATCGACAGTCGAGGTCGAACCGGGCTGGCACGTCATGAGGGTCAGCGGGCCGCCAGCCAGCGGCGTAATTTCTGAGTACGGGTGGCGCGGACTTCAACGGGAAGCTCAATGGGGGCGCGCCGGTAGGTGGCGGCGGCGTCGGCAACTGATAGCCCCTCGAGGAAGGCGTCCGACAGCCGGTGCGCGATCTCGGCGTCGTAGCCGGCGCGGTTACCCCAGTAGTGGGCGAACCAGGGCTCGGCGGCACGCAGGCGGCCGGTCCGGCCGAGAACAAGCCCTTCCGCCAGCTGCTCCGCGGCGAAATGACGGAAGCCACGGTGCCCCATCTCGTCGTAGAGCGCGATCGCCTGGTCGAGAAGAGGACGGTCGACCGCCGGCAGAGCGACGATTCCCGAGTTCCACATTGCGTCTTCCGCGGACGGCGTGTAACCCTCGAGCGTCGTGCCGCGCAGCGCCGTCCAGACGCGGCGGTGCCCCGGCCGGCGCGTCTGGCTCAGGGTGTACTCACGCCGGTACATGAATACGCTGCCCGTGCGCAGTCCGTCGTGGAAGGCGGACAGTTCGCCCTTCGCCACCACGTCTGCGTCGACGAACACGATGGCGCCGCTGTCGGGCCACGCTGCACGCAGCAGCATCAGCTTTTGCCGCATCGAGAAGGGCTTGGGCCCCCGCCACGCGCGCAGCAGCGACTCGTCGAGATACTGGATGTCGACACGCGTGCCGAACCACACGTAGCGATCGGGCCGGTCCGTCGCCACGACCAGCTCGTACGGCTCAGGCGCAAACGCGACGAGCGACACCAGCATCATGACCGACTGCCGGTAGATGGCGGGGGTGGTCCCGTATGCCAGCGTGACGTAACGCGTCACTTGTCCGGCTCGCTTCCTGGTCCGGGAACATGGGCGCGTTTCGAGCGTTCGCAGCTCTGCGTGAGGTGGTGCGTAACTAGCGGCACTGGTTGGTAATCAGCAGCAATTCAGGGAGCGGCTCCCGCGCGATCACGCGCGCGAGCTTCACGTCGAAGGTCGGCCGCCGATCGACGATGCAGGTCGTACCGAGACGCGGCTCGAGGGCGGCGTAGTCCTCACCGGACAGCACTGCGTAGACGCGGTTGGGGACGGTGACGGCGCGCACGAACGAGTCGGCGTCGAAATAGGTGTCCACGTGACGGCGCAGATAGTACGTCATGCTGGGCAGCGACGCTTGATAGTGCGCGACGACGTCCCCCGGCTGCAGCCGCTGGCGAAGGACGTCACTGAACCCGGGCACCGGCTTGTAGCGTTCGAATTCCGGCAGCACGCCGACGACGAACGTCCAGTTGACGGCGATCATCACGGCCAGCAGCGCCAGCGCCGCCGGCCCGGGGCGGCGCAGCAGCGCGAGGAGGAGCACCGCGACGCCGCCGGTGACGCCGAAGGCGCCGACGATCACCGCCGCATCGAGAGCGTAGACGCGCCCGGCCCCAGCGAAGAGCATCAGCACACCGGCACCCGCGACGGCCAGCAGCGCGCCGGCCAACGCGACGCTCGCGGCCAGCCAGCCGCGCCGGCTCTCGTCATGCAAACCGCGCTCGATCGTCATGCCGCCGAGCGCCGCTACGGCAGCGGCGATCGGAAAGATGTAGAGGTCCTGCTTGCCGGCTGAGAACGAGAGAGACCCGACGATGACGACAATCCAGCACCAGAGGAGCGCCTGCAGCCGCGATGCGCCATCGTCCACACGGTCCGCCGACGATCGCCACGTCGCGACCGCAGCCGCCGGCAGCAGCATCGACCATGGGAACGAGTCGCTGAACACGACCGGGATGTAGAAGAACGGTCCGCGCCGCAGCTGCACGCCGACGCCTTCGGTGTAGCGCTCGAGGTTCTCTCTGACGAGGAACGACTTGATGTAGGTCCAGGTGTAGGCCCAGCCGTGCTGGTGATAGAGCGTCGCGTACCAGGGCACGACGATCGCCGCGACTATCACGACGCCGGCGGGAATCATCATGTCGCGGACGCGTCCGATCTCGCGACGGACGATCAGGTAGACCGCAAAGGCGAGCCCCGGCAGTGCGATCGCCACGGGTCCCTTCGTCAACGCACCGCAGCCGACGGCGACGTACATCAGCAGCAGGTAGCGCCGGCGCTGCTCGGGATGGGCCTCGCTCATCGCGAACAACGCCAGCGTCAACGACATGAAGGCCGTCAGCCAGACATCGATGAAGATCCGGCGGGCGAACATCAGCAGCCGCGGGTCCGCGATGAGTCCGGCCGCGGCCCACAGGCCGGCCGATGACCGATAGGCGGTAACCGGTGACCGCCATATCCCGCTGCCGTGCCGCCCGACGGCCGCCAGGAGGTAGGCACACAGCACGATGAGCATCGCGCCGATGGCGATGCCGAAGCGCTGCACGCCGACCGACTGGCCGAACAGCTTGTAAAGGCCGGCGACGATCCAGTAGCTGAGCACCGGCTTGTTGAAGCGCGGCTCGTAGTTGAACGACGGATTGACGAGATCGTGCGC
This sequence comes from uncultured Acidobacteriota bacterium, assembly GCA_963836665.1. Classification (GTDB taxonomy): domain Bacteria; phylum Acidobacteriota; class Vicinamibacteria; order Vicinamibacterales; family 2-12-FULL-66-21; genus JAICSD01. The sequence goes on from CAWIKL010000001.1 coordinate 2,423,485, forward strand.
CTCGAGCATCTCGCGCGGCGTCTCGACGTAGTAGGCCTCGTTGGCGTCCCAGATAGCGGAGTTGCCGAGCGCCACGAAATACACCGCGGCACCGGCGAGCAGCAGCAGCCACAGGACTGTCCGTCCGCCCGCTCCGGCGTCCCGCTTGCTTCCGCCGTCGCGCGGAATTCCGCTAGTGCCTGAAATGGCGGCGCCCCGTAAAGACCATCGCCAATCCGCGCTCGTCGGCGGCGGCGATCACTTCCGCGTCCCTCACCGATCCACCCGGCTGCACGACGGCGGTGGCGCCGGCGTCGGCAACCGCGTCGAGACCGTCGCGGAACGGGAAGAAAGCATCGGACGCCGCGACGCTGCCCCGCAGCGACACTGGCGGCTGCGACGAGGCCGCCTTCATCACGGCAACCTTGACGGCATCGACACGGCTCATCTGCCCGGCGCCGACGGCGAGCGAGCGGTCCGAGGCGGTGAAGACGATCGTGTTCGACTTCACGTGCGCGCAGACACGCCAGGCAAACCGCAGGGCGGTCCATTCTTCAGGCGTCGGCTGCCGTTTCGTGACCACCTTGATGTCGGCGGTGGGCCACGGACTGCGCGCTTCGCTGACGCGATCGGGCTCCTGGTGGAGCGTGCCGCCGAGGATGGTGCGGATCTCGGTGCCGATTGCCTGTTCACCGGTGCCGGTCAGGGTCGGTTGGCTGGCCATCGCCGCGAAATCCGCGGTCACCACGCGCATGTTTTGTCTCTTGGCGAGGATCGCTCGGGCATCTTCGCTGAATGACGGCGCGATCACCGCCTCGATGAACGTCGAGGTCAGGGCCGTTGCCGTGTCGACGTCGATCTCGCGGTTGACGCCGACGATCCCGCCGAAGGCCGACAGCGGATCGGCATCGCGCGCCCGCACGTAGGCCTCGGCGACGGTCGATCCGGTCGCGGTACCGCAGGGATTCGTATGCTTGATCACGGCCGCGGCCGGCTCGATGAACTCGAGAACGATACGCGCGGCAGCGTCGAGATCGATCAGGTTCGTGAACGAGAGCTCCTTGCCCTGGTGCGTCTCCCACCTGACCCGCCCGCTCGGGCCGTGCGCCTGTAGCCAGTGGGCGCGCTGATGCGGATTCTCGCCGTAGCGCAGCGGGCGAGTCTCGACGCCGGCCGGCGGCGAAGAGCCGCGTCTGAACGTGTCGCCCTCGCAGCTGATCGACGCCAGCGTCTGCGCGATCAACGCGTCGAACTGGGCGGTGTGCGCGAACGCCTTCTGCATCAGCTCGAACCTGAACGCCAGCGACGGGCCGCCTGGACGATCCATTTCCTCGAGGACGCGCGGGTAGTCGGCGGGATCGACGACGACCAGCACGTCGCGGAAATTCTTCCCCGCGGCGCGCAGCAGCGACGGACCGCCGATGTCGATCTGTTCGACCAGCTCGTCGAATGGCGTCGCGGGATCGGCCGCGGCGCTGGCGAACGGGTAGAGGTTGACGACGACGAGATCGACCAGCGTAACGCCCTGGGCGCGGATGGCGTCGAGGTCGTCGGGACGATGGCGGCGCGCCAGGATGCCGGCGTGGATCTTGGGGTGGAGCGTCTTGACGCGCCCGTCCATCATCTCGGGAAAGCCGGTGACGTCGGAGACGTTGATCACCGCCAGACCGGCGTCGGCGAGCGCTTTCGCGGTGCCGCCGGTCGACACCAACTGCACGCCGCGGGCGGCCAGGCCTTTCGCGAAGGAATTAAGTCCTGTTTTGCTGGAGACACTCAAAATGGCGCGCATAAATGGCGTTTTTCTTGACACATTCGTGTAACGGCGGCTAGTATTTCCACGGCGCTGGCGGGCCAGCGTCGAAAGCCGAGGCCGCGCACTCGCGGTCTTTTTTTATGTTCAGGCCCATTGCAAGGCAGGAAAAGTACGATGCGTATCACAGGCAAGGTCAAGTGGTTCAACAACGCCAAGGGTTACGGATTCATTGAGCGCGACGGCGGTTCCGACGTCTTCGTGCACTTCTCGGCAGTCCAGGGCAACGGCTTCCGGACGCTCGAGGAGGGCCAGGCGGTCGAATTCGAAATCGTTGACGGACCGAAAGGCCCGCAGGCCGGCAACGTCACCAAGGTCGCATAAATCACTCTGGGAGGGGCGGTTCGGGTACCCCGCCCCTCTCGCCTGACCCCCTCAGCCGTTCTCTCCCTCCTTCAGTCCCCGCACCGTAAAGTTCACTTTCCCCTCGCTGACGGTCACGCGGAAGCCGACTTCGCCGGCGCCATCGCCGCGCGCCTTGGCAACCTGGTCCTTGACCAGCGCCGCGAAGCGGTGAAACGGAACCACGTCCTCGCCGACGTCGCGGCGCGCGTCCATCAACGAATCGTAGAGCGAGTGGAGCTTGTCCATCTCGCGCATCGGGTCCTGGAACGACGTGGCGTGGACGACCTGCTGCGCTGGCTTGGGTGGGGGCTGCGGCCTGGGCGGCGGCGCCGCGAACGGGCCGGCACGCCCTTCCTCGCGCGAGCGCAGGCCGCGGTCCCACAAGTCCACGAACGTCTGGAAGCGGCGCTGCAGCGTATCGAACTGGAAGCGATCGGCCGCGCTCTGGATATAGCCGCGGTCCCACTTCTTGACCAGCCCCTGGACGCGGTTGCGGGTTTCCCACGGCGGCCGCGGCAGGCGGCCGGCGAAGAACATGTTGTATTCCGCTTCGAGCTGTTTCAAGGCGGCAGCCAGCAACTGCAGATCCTTCTGGATGTCTGTCAGCTCGGGCATCGCAGATCACCGAATGAGAAACCAGATCAGCGGCAGCCACAGTTCGCGCGCGTGCGGCACGGGCTTGTCGTCGATCAGGACGTCGGTCGCGTCGAAGCGGCCGACCAGCTGGAACAACTCTCTCAGCGCGACCGCATCTTGTGGATAGAAACGGGCGCGGTGACGGAGTCTATCGCCGCTGCCATGCTCGCGATACTCCGCGGACGCGCGCGCCATCGCGACGGCCTTTTCGTAGTCAGCGCCGGTGAACACCGGGAACTCGAGCGTGACCGAGAATGGCAGCTTCGGCGTTCCGAACAGCGCCTCGCTCAGTTCCGGGCTGAGCGCGGCCAGCTCCTCGTCGGTCGGCTGTTCCGGGAGATCGAGGTAGGGCCAGAACCGCTCGATCGGCCGATAGTCGGGTACCGGCACGCGCGGCGGTTCGTTGGGGTCGGCGGGCATGTCGCTGAAAGTGAAATGGTATCCTGAATCGCGCCGACCGTCACGAGCGATGTCCGATTTCCGCGTGATCCCCTCAATCGAACAGCTGCGCCAGCGCGATGCGATGCGCGCGCTGGAGACGCGCTACGGCCGTAGTGCGTTGACCGAGGCGCTGCGCGCCGAGACAGCCACGCTGCGCGACGAGCTCGCCAGCGGCCGGATCGCCGCGGTCACCGTGGGCGACGCCGTCGAACGCATCGAGCGCGGCGTCGAGGCGCGGCTGCGCGCGGCAATGCGGCCGTCGCTCGTCCGCGTGATCAACGCCACTGGCGTCATCCTCCACACCAACCTCGGTCGCGCGCCCCTGGCGCCGGCGGCGTTGGCCCGGGTGCAGGAGGTCGCCGGCGGCTACACCAATCTCGAATACGACGTCGCCGCCGGCGGGCGCGGACGCCGCGACACGCACGCGGAAACGCTGATCGCCCGTCTCACCGGCGCCGAGGCGGCCGTGGTCGTCAACAACAACGCCGCGGCGACGATGCTGCTGCTGGCGGCGCTGGCGCAGGGACGCGAAGTGATCATTTCGCGCGGCGAGCTCGTCGAGATCGGCGGGGGCTTCCGTGTTCCCGAGGTCATGGCGCAGTCCGGCGCGCTGCTACGAGAGGTAGGGACGACGAATCGCACGCGGATCGCCGACTATGCTGCGGCGATCACCGATCGGACCGCGCTCATCCTGCGGGTGCACCCGTCCAACTTCAAGGTCGTCGGGTTCACTGAGCGGCCGACGCTGGCGGAGCTCGCCTTGCTCGGCGAACGCTTCAACGTCCCGGTCGCCGAGGATTTGGGCAGCGGCTGGCTTGGCTGGCCCGATCGCGCGGCGCTGCCTGAGGCGTTGCGCGACGAACCGATCGTCTCGGAAAGCATCGCCGCCGGCGCCTCGGTCGTCTGCTTCAGCGGCGACAAGCTGCTCGGCGGGCCGCAGGCCGGCATCCTCGCCGGCCGCCGCGGGGCGCTCGAGGCGATCCGCCGCCATCCCCTGATGCGCGCGCTGCGGGTCGACAAGCTCACCTACGCGGCGCTCGAAGCGACGCTCGAGGAGCACGCGGTCGGCCGCGGCCAGGACGCCGTGCCTGTGCAGCGCATGCTGCGTATGACCGCCGTCGAGATCGGCGAGCGGGCCGAGTGGCTCGCGGGGGCGCTGACCGCGAACGGCTGGGAGGCGCGCGTCATCGACGGTGTCTCCACCGTCGGCGGCGGCAGTGCTCCTGGCGCCGAGCTCGCGACGAAACTCGTCGAGCTGACGCACCCGGCGTTGACCGCCGATCGCATTGAGCAGCACCTGCGCGCCCAGGATCCGCCCGTCATCGCCCGCATCCTGAACGACAGCGTCGTCCTCGACCTGCGCACCGTGCTGGACGAGGAGACCGCCGTGCTCGCCGCGTTGCGCCCATCCGCGACGTAACCGAAAAGCTTGCGGCGAGCGACAAGGACCTGTCGTTCACCGACTGCACGAGCATCGCGGTCATGCACGACTTGAAGCTGTCCGCCGTAATCACGACGGATGCGCATTTCCGGCAAGTCGGGTTCAGCGTCTTGCCGCTGCCGCGTGTCCCACGGCCACGCGCGCCGCGGCGGCCCGGGAGATAGGCGACTCGAAAAGGCCTGCGGCCTGGCGCGGTCGATCAGTTGGACGCGAAAGCGGGACGGCACCGTTAGGATGCCGCCCCGCCCGATCACCCGATTCCCCGATTCCCCTGCTACCAGTTGAACCGGAAGACCAACTGGACGACGCGGCTGGTGTTGGTGCCGCTGAGCGCGGTCAGCTGATACGAGCTCAGCGTGGTATTGCCCACGCCGCTGACCGGGGTGAAGTTCGGGTGGTTGAACGCGTTCAGCATCTCGAGACGGAACTCGCCCGTGGTGTGACCCACGATCCTGGTCCGCTTGGCGACGGTGATGTCGTGCTGCTGGAAGAGCGGACCGGCGACAACGAGCGTCCCGACGCCGCACTTCCCGGCATTGTTCTCCACCTCGATGCAGTCCGGACCGTTGGCGGGCGCGAAATAGCGGCCCGTCGGGGCGGCGCCGGCATAGCCGGTGGCGGAGGTCGCGCTGACGTTGAATGCGTTGATCGTGTTGGCGATGACGTCGGCCGGCAGCATGTAGACCAGGCCCGCGCCGGACGGATCGAAGCGCAGCTGGATCATCTTCTGCACGTCGCTGGCGCTCATGCCGACCAGCCGAACGTTGCCGAAGTCGACCAGCTGACCGCTGTGGATGACCGACGACACGGCCACTTGCCAGCCGCTGATCAACCGGTCCATCGCGCCGCCGGCGCTGCTGCCGTAGCGGCGACCCTGGCCGAAGGGCAGGTCATAGGTGACGAGCGACTTGTACTGGTGCGTCAGGTCGCCCTCCGTGCCCGTCTGGCGCCGATCAACGTTGCCGTTGACAAGGCCCAGGTACGAGTTGCGGTAGGCGTGATCGAACGAGTAGCTGACCTGGAACTGCAGTCCCTGCGAAAAGCGTCGGCGGAACTCGGTCTGCAGGCCGTCGTAGTAGGTGTAACCCTGATTGCCCTGGACGGTCGCGCCGCCGATCAGGTCAGGATTCGCGACGAAGTAGTTCGCGGGAATCCCCGCGGTCGCCGCGTTGGCCCGGAACGTCGCGTTGCCGATGAAGCCGGTGGTGGCATTGGTCGACGCGAAGCCGAAGGGGTTCGGGTTGTTCGCGGCGAGGAACCCGAGGAAGGTCGCGTTCGAGAAGTTCGTGCTCGAGTAGCTCGCGGGATTGCCCGAGCTCGCGGGGCCCAAGCCCTGGAAGTAGCCCAGGAAGGTCGGGAGCGGTGCGGTTCCCGGCGCGCCAGTGTAGGCAAACGTACTACCGTTGCCGCTGGCGATGTTCGCCCTCAAGTTGGCCTGGGCCACGCGGAACTCGTTCAGGAAACCGTTGCTGACGATGTTCGCCTGGTTGTAGTTGTAGTTAGCCCAGGTCTTGTACCCATGCGTCCCCACATAGCGCACTTCGAGCGCCATGTCCTTGCCGACCGAGCGGGTGAAGCCGGTCTGCCACGTGTCGGAGTACGGCACCTGGATGTTCTGATCGAAGCCCGAAATGGCGTTGGTGATGCTCGTCGGCTGGAGCGGATAGGTTGGTGTGGTCGGGAACGGCAGCGGCGTCTGCACCAGCGGGTTGCTCAAGAGCAGCACGCCCGACTGACCCGCGCTGGCCAGAATCTGCGGGCCGGTGAGCGCATTGGTGAGGCGAACGCCGGGATTGGTATTGAAGACCGCCGTGTAGTCGCCGATCGCCGGGCGGCTGAACGAACGCGCGTAGCCACCGCGCACGACGAAGTCGTTCGGCCCCATGATCTTGCCGAGGAAGCCGGGACGCGCCTGCGGGTTCCACGCCACGCCGACGCTCGGCCCGAAGTTGTTCCGGTCCTCGTTGAACGACTTCGTCCCGGCCGTGTACTGCTGGAAGACGGGCTTCTGCCCCGGCATGACGCCTGGCTGGAAGATGTTGCAGCTATTGTCCGACGCAGCGCCCGAGACGCCGCAAATGTTCGCGATGTCGCCAAACGTGTAAATACTGTTCGTGGCCGTGAACGGGAACTGCAGATCGTAGCGGACGCCGGCGTTGATGGTCAGGTTCTGGCGAATGCGCCACTGATCCTGGATGTAGCCGGCGATCTCCGGCAGCTTGCCTTCCTGCTGACCGGTTCCCTCGTAGACGTAGTGGCCGCTCGCATCGAGACGGGCGTCAGCACTGACCTGGTTCACGCGGCCCGTCAACAGCGCGAACAGGCTCTGTGCGGCACTCAACTGATTCGCCGAAGCGCCGACGAAGTTGGCGGCGGTGAACAGGCCGCTGGCCGGATCGTTGGTGGCGACGCCGAACGTCATGCTCGGCACGGCCGTGGAGTTCTTCAGCCACACGTCATAGTGCGAGAACTGCCCGCCCAGCGTGATCGAGTGCGCCCCCTTCAGCCAGGTCAGGTTGTCGGTGATATCCAGGGTGGTCGCATTGCGAGACTGCGGCGACGGTGTAATCGTCTGGTTGTTCGCGTTGAGCGGCAGCGCGCCCGTCACCGCGGAGTCAACGGACGGGAACACCAAGGCGAAGCCTTGGGTGTTGGCGACCTGCCCCGTGAACATGCCCGCGCCTTCCTCGGGGAAGAACTGGACCGGGGCCCACGCGTAGGCAACCGTGGCCTCGTTGACCATGTTCCGGTTCAGCGTCGAGCGAAGGCTGTTGCCGAACGACATGCGCTTCGAGGTCTGGCTCGCCGTGAACGGGAACCCGGGGAACGCGGGCTCGTGGATGTTCAACGTGTCGGGCGAGTCCGTGAAGTACTGGTAGTTGAACGACGACGAGATGCGGTGGTTCTGACTGGCGTTGAGGTCAACGCGCCCGGTCGGATAGCGGCGCACCGACTGCACCGGGATGTTGAAATTGTAGGCCTGCTGGTTCGGGTTGCCGTTGCCGGTCAGCGTGCCGGTCGATCCGGTTGCGGTGTTGATATCCGAGAGCAGTTTGCCGATCGTCGGATCGACCGACGAGTTCGCGGCGCCGAGCTTCAGCACGTTGACGCAGGTGGCGCCATAGCAGTAGTTGCCGGCCTGCGCGCTGGGCGACAGGACCGTGCGCGTGCGAGTCTGTGCCGACGGCGCGTGGAACTCTTCGTAGTTGACGAAGAAGAACGCCTTGTTGTGGCCATCGAAGCCGGGCAGCACGATCGGGCCGCCGAAGCGGAAACCGGTCTGGTTCTGCTTGAGCGGCACCTTGGCGACGCCCTTGGCGTTGTTGAAGAACGTGTTGGCGTTGTACTTGTCGCTGCGGAAATATTCGTAGGCGCTGCCAGTGAATGTGTTGCTGCCAGAGCGCGTCACGAACTTGATCTGCGCGGCGCCGTCAGCCGTGGCGTCGGTGCCCTGGGCGGCGGTCGACACGGTCACTTCCTCAACCGCATCGAGGCGCGGATTGACGAGGGCGAAGAAACCGTCGTCGCCGCTCGAGCCCTTGTTGGTGTTGTCCTGGATGTTGACGCCGTCGAGCGTGATGTTGATCGCCGTGCGTGGGAGGCCGTTGATCGAGGCCTGGCGGTTGCCGTTCGGCGTGGTGACGCCGGGCAGCAGGTTGACGAAGTCCATCGCGCCGCGCGAGGTCAGCGGCAACTTGACGATGTTGGCGGCGTTGACCGTTTGGGCGACGCCAGCGGTTTGTGTCTGGACGATTTCCGACGTCGACGCGACCGTCACCTGCTCACTCAGGCCGCCGACTTCCATCACCGCCTTGACGTCGGCGCCGTGGCCGGAGGTCAGTACGACGTCGTTGACGACGATGGTCTTGAAGCCCTGCAGGGTGACCGTCACCTGATAGGTGCCGATCGGCAACGCCGCGATCGAGAAGATGCCTTCGGCGTTCGATACCGTGGTGTTGGTCGCCCCGGTGCCGGTGTGCTTGGCGACGACATCGGCGCCCGGGATCACCGCGCCCGTCGTGTCGACGACGGTGCCTGAAATGGTCTGACTGGTGGCGCCCTGCGCGTAGGCAAATGTGCCATTGGCGCAGAACACCGCCGCGAGGAGGACGAGGAATCCCATCCGCCACGTACTGCGATTCATTGAACCATCCTTCCGCGCCCGTCGGAGAGACACGGGCGCCGTAGCCACGGGGCTGCATCCACGCTGTATCCACGAACAAACCGCAACGACCGGCGCGTTACGGCTTCCGGCGAGCTCGGCCTCCTCCCAACCTTTGCTCGCCGGCGCACAGTCCGGGAATGGGAAAACCTAAACGCGGGACCCGGTTTCGGTCAAGGACATCGTTTTGGATGGGCGAAATCCGGTTTTTTGGATGAGCTGAGAGGGAGTATCACTCAGGTCGCTCGGCGGGCCTTGACCTCGGTCGAAAAAATGAGGGAACAGCAGGTAAGGCCACCTTCCGCCTTGGCCAGTTCCGCAGCCGGGACGGTGAGGGTGGGCACGCCAGACGCCTCGAGGCGGCGGCGCGTGCGCGGATGCGCCTCGGCGCAGACGGCACGCCCGTTCACGACGAGCACATTGGCCGCATCGGGCTCCGAGGCATCCACCTCGATCAGATCGAATCCCGCGAAGTGCGCCGGATCGACCCATTGGGGGTTGAGCACGATCGTCGGCGCGGCCGCAGCCGTCCCGAGCGATACCGCGGCACTCTTCAAGTGCAGGCATTCGCTGACCGGGATGGACACGACGCGGACGCCGAACGGCGCGAGAACTGTCGCCAGCTGTTGCGCGCCGTCGCCGTTGGTCCGACCGCTGATGCCGACGAACACGAGACCGGGCGTAACGATGACGTCGCCGCCGTCGAGCGTCGCCGGCGGCTGAAGGTGGGCGAGCGGGCGGTAGGCCGTCAGCGCCGATGCCGTCGAGTCCACTTCACCGCGCCGCGATACCGCGCCTGGACGCGCCATCACCGCGATGTCGTCGAAGACGAGCGCGGTATCCTCGACGAAGACGGCGTCGGGATTGTCGGGGAGCGCCGGCAGGCGCTCGACGCGGCAACCGAGACGCCGCAGCGTGTCCTCGTAGACGGCGTGTTCGTGCACGGCACGCGCGTGATCGATCGGCTCACGCGCCATGTGCGTCAGCTCGCAGCGATCGATGGAAGGGGGCACGGCCCGCGTCAGCGCGATGAGCATCATGCCATTGTCATGCGCAGGTGGCGGCAGTGTACTCCGCGGTTGACACAATCGGCGCGCGCGAGATGTGGCAGGCGTGTGGCAACCGAAAGGTGCGCGCTGTGAACGGGATACGGCGGTGCATGAAGAGGCGTGCGGCGGTGCGAGTCTTGCTCGAACGCTGCCATGCTTAGTTCGCCTCGCCTGTCCATCATTGCACTCATCGCACTCACCGCCGCTGTCAGCGGCTGCGGCTCGAGCTCGACCTCCTCGGCGCTAACGACTGCGACCGGCCCGACTCCGACACTCGTGACCGAGATGTTCAGCGGCTCGATTGACCAAAACGGCACAGCTATCTTCAACTTCACCGTGAACAACGCAGGCTACAACCTGCTCGCCGGCTATTCGAGCATTACACCGGCGACCGTCAGCGCGCTTGGGCTCGGCATCGGCAACTGGGACCCGGGCAGCCAGACCTGCGGCCTGAACCAGACGCAGAATGACATCTCGCACAGCGGCAGCACCGCAGTCAGCGTCACCGCTGGCGCCGGCACGTTCTGCGTCCGGGTCTACCCCGCCGGTAACATCGCCGCAGGGGTCACGGCGGCGTTTACCGTACAGGTCGAGCACTACTGAGAGGCTGCCGCGGCGATCAGAAAATAGTCTGAATTGACTGGAGCGCGTAGTCGATGACGCGTGTCGGCAGCACGCCGAGGTAGAACGTGGCCAGGACGGCAAGGCTGAGCGCGATCATCGAGGCGGCCGACACCGCCGGCCGCGCCGGAGCGCCGGCTTCCTCGGTCATGTACATCATCACGACGATGCGCAGGTAGAAGAAGACCGAGACCACGCTGGTCAGCACGCCGATGATTGCCAGCGTGTAGTGCCCTTCCTGGACGGCGGCGTTGAAGATGTACCACTTGCCGATGAAGCCGGCGGTCGGAGGGAAGCCGCCGAGCGAGAGCAGGAACGCCGTCATCAAGCCGGCGAGGCCCGGTCGCGACTTCCACAGGCCGGCGAAATCGCGCAGTTGATCGTGCTGGTGCTCGGCCGTACCGAGGAGCGCGACGATACCGAGCGCGCCGAGGTTGGCGACGGCATAAGCGAGCAGGTAGAACAGGATCGCCGCCTTGCCGGCGGCATTGGCGGCGACGAGGCCGAGCAGCAGGTAGCCGGCGTGCGCGATGCTCGAATAGGCGAGCATCCGCTTGATGTTGCTCTGCAGCACGCCGAGCACCGACCCGCCGATCATCGTCAGGGCGGCGATCACCGAGAGGACCGGGGCCCACTGGCCCTGCAGGGGCTCGAGCGTCGAGAGGAAGACGCGCGCGAACGCGGCGAACGCCGCCGCCTTCACCGCGGTCGACATGAACGCGGTCACGACTGTCGGCGCCCCTTCGTAGGCGTCCGGCGTCCACATGTGGAACGGCACGGCCGACACCTTGAAGCAGAAGCCGACGGCGAGCAGGCCCACTGCGAGCAGCGCCAGCGTCTGCGTCGGGCCTGAGGCCATGGCGGTGGCGACGGCGTCGAGACGGGTTGAGCCGGCGATGGCAAAGGCAAAGGCGATCCCGTAGAGGAAGAACGCGCTCGAAAAGGCGCCGAGCAGGAAGTACTTGAACGCCGCCTCAGCGGACTGCGCGCTCGAGCGGCGCAACGCCGTCAGCACGTAGACTGCCAGCGACAGCACTTCGAGAGCCAGGAAGATGACGAGCAGGTCGATCGCCGCCGCCATCAGCATCATGCCGCTGATGGCGAAGAGGGTCAGGGCGTAGTACTCGCCGGCCGGCAAATCCTCGCGTTCCACGACGTCGTTGGAAAACACCATCGTCAGGATGCCGACGATGCAGAGGATGATGTTGATGAAGAGGGCGAAATTGTCGGCGCGAACGACGCCGAAACTGACCGCGTCGGTGTCCCAGAGAAAGCAGGACGCGACGAGTGCGCCGATCAGGCCGATCAGCCCGAAGCCGGCGATGTACATCCGCTCGCCGGGATGGCGGATGGCCTCGGCCAGCATCGCGGCGATGGCGGAGAGCACGACGATCAGGATTGGGATGGTCGCAGCAAGGGCGTTCATCGGCCCACCCCCTGAATGAGCTGGACCACTTTGGCCACCGCCGGCTCCATCGGCCTCAGAAAGATCGCCGGCGCGACCCCCATGAAGATGCACATGGCCACGGTCGGAATCATCATCGCCCATTCACGGCCGGTCAGATCCGGCAGGGCGCGGTTCTTGGCATTGGTGACTTCGCCATAGTTGACGCGCTGGAACATCCAGAGCATGTAGACGGCGGAGAGGATGACACCGGTCGCACCGGCCGCGGTGAGCCACGGGAACTTCTGGAACGCGCCGAGCAGGATCAGGAACTCGCCGATGAAGCCGTTCATGCCCGGCATGGCGATCGACGCCAGGGTGATGAGCAGGAAACAGGCGACCAGGCGCGGCGCGATCGCCTTCAGCCCGCCGTACTCGGCAATCAGGCGCGTATGGCGGCGATCCGACAGCATGCCGACGATCATGAAGAGGCCGCCGGTGCTGACGCCGTGGTTCAGCATCTGATAGACGGCCCCCTGCACCCCGTTGACGTTGAACGCGCACAGGCCGAGGACGACCACGCCAAGATGGCTGACGCTCGAATAAGCGACCAGCTTCTTCATGTCGGGCTGGACCATCGCGACCAGCGCGCCGTAGACGATGCCGATGACGGCGAGGAGCGCGATGTATTGGGCAAAATAGGCCGCCGCCGACGGGAACAGCGGGAAGGCGAAGCGCAGCAGCCCGTAGGTGCCCATCTTGAGGAGCACGCCGGCGAGGATGACCGAACCGGCGGTCGGCGCCTCGACGTGCGCATCGGGCAGCCAGGTGTGGAACGGGAAGAGGGGCACCTTGATCGCGAAGGCCAGCGCAAAGGCCAGGAAGAACCACTTCTCGGTGCTCCACGGCAAGTGGAGCTTGTAGAGGTCGAGCACGTCGAAGCTCGGCTGCCCCGTCGCCGCCTGCTGTGCCCAGGCGAGGCCGATGATCGCCAGCAGCATCAGCACGCTGCCGGCCATGGTGTAGAGAATGAACTTGACGGCGGCGTAGATGCGGCGGTCGTAGCCCCAGATCCCGATCAGGAAGTACATCGGGATGAGCATCGCGTCCCAGAACAGGTAGAAGAGGAACAGGTCGAGCGAGACGAACACGCCGAGCATGGCAGTCTCGAGCGCGAGCATGAAGAACGAGAACAGCTTGACGTTCTTGTGCACCCCCTGCCACGACGACAGCAGGGACAGCGGTGTCAGGAAGCCGGTCAGCACGATCAGGAACAGGCTGATGCCGTCGACCCCGAGGTGGTAGCTGATGCCGAACTGGGGCAGCCAGGTGTGGCGCTCGACGAACTGGAAGTCGGCGCTGGCCGGGTTGAACGCCCACCACAGGTAGAGCGTCGCGGCAAAGACCAGGAGCGACACGGCGAGCGCGGTGAGGCGCGCAACGCCTTCACGCTCGGGGTTGTCGCCCCGGCCGCCCGCCAGCAGCACGAGCAGCGCACCGGCCAGGGGTAAGAAAACGATAACTGATAGAAGCATCTGTCCGATACGCGATGTCCGATGTCCCGATGAACGATGGCCGATGACCGACGTCATCGATCACCGCAGCAAATACCACCCCAGAATGACGACGACCCCGAGGAACAGCGACGCCGCATAGGCACGAACCGAACCGGTCTGCAGCCGCCGCAGCGAGCTGCTGGAGCCGCGCACGACGCCGCCGACGCCGTTGACGAGGCCGTCGATCAGCCCGGCGTCGATCCCCTTCCACAACAGCACCGTCGACGCACCCTTGATCGGCTGCACGACAACGGCGTTGTAGATCTCGTCGACGTAGTACTTATTGAGCAGCAGCGTGTAGACGCCGGTCGCGCTGCGCGCCACGCGGGTCGCCGCGGCGCGGTTGCGCAGCCAGAAATAGGCCGCGAGTCCGATGCCGGCGAGCGCGACGCCGACTGAAACTCCCATCAGCGTCAGCTCGGTGCCTGCGTCGCCTGCGCCTTCGCCCGCTGCCGGCTCGTGGCGCTCGACGCGCGGCTGATCGGGCCGGGTCTGCGTCACCTGGAATTCCGGGTTCGCGGGCGCCGTCTGGTGCGCCTCGAACGAGGGCTCGAGGAACGTCTCGATGAGGTTGCTGCCGCCGATCGCGTGCGGCACGCCGATGAAACCGGCGGCTACGGATCCGATCGCCAGCAGGATGAGCGCGACGGCCATCGCTGGAGGCGCGTCGTGAAGGTGTGCACCGTGCCCGGCGTGCGCATCGTGTGCCGCGTGCGCATCGTGCGCGGCGTGCGCATCGGGGCCGGCCGTCGCCGCGGCTGGCGCCTCATGGCGGCGCTCCCCATGGAACGCCAGGAAGACGAGGCGGAACATGTAGGTCGCGGTCAGAAACGCCGTGAGCATGCCGATGGCCCAGAGCATGAGGTGGCCGCCGGCAAAGGTCTTCCAGAGGATCTCGTCCTTAGAGAAGAAGCCCGCGAGCGGCGGCACGCCGGCGATCGCGATGGCCCCGATCAGGAACGTCCAGTAGGTGATCGGCAGCTCCTTCTTCAGGCCGCCCATATTGCGCAGGTCCTGCTCGCCGGCCAGCGCGTGGATGACCGCGCCGGAGCCGAGGAACAGCAGCGCCTTGAAGAACGCGTGCGTGTAGAGGTGGAAGATGCCGGCGGCATACGCGCCGACGCCCATCGCCAGGAACATGTAGCCGAGCTGCGAGACAGTCGAATACGCGAGCACGCGCTTGATGTCGTTCTGGACGAGGCCAATCGTGCCGGCCATCAGCGCCGTCGCCACGCCGATTCCGGCGACCACGCTCAACGTGATCGGCGCATGCTGGAAGAGCACGGCGTTGCGCCCGATCATGTAGACGCCGGCGGTGACCATCGTCGCCGCGTGGATCAGCGCCGACACCGGCGTTGGCCCTTCCATCGCGTCGGGCAGCCAGACGTAGAGCGGAATCTGCGCCGACTTGCCGGTCGCACCGAGGAAGAGGAGCAAGGTCGCGGCGGTGACGACGCCCATCGACAGCTCCGGTGCGCGCGAGGAGACGGCCCACCCGACCTCCTGGAAGTCGAGCGTGCCGAAGGTGACGAACAGCAGCAGCATGCCGAGGATGAAGCCGAAGTCGCCGATGCGGTTGACGACAAACGCCTTTTTGCCGGCGTCGGCCGCGGATTGCTTCTTGAACCAGAAGCCAATCAGCAGGTACGAGCAGAGGCCGACCCCTTCCCAGCCGACGAACATCACCGGGAAGGTCGAACCGAGCACCAGCACGAGCATGAACGCCGCGAAGAGGTTCAAGTAGGAGAAGTAGCGCGCGTACTCGCTGTCGCGCTCCTCGTGCATGTAGGCGGTCGAGTAGATATGGATCAGCGAGCCGATCCCGGTGATGACCAGGATCATCAGCGACGACAGCGGATCGACGACGAAGGCGAGCGGAATCTGCAGGTCGCCGGAGGTGATCCAGCGGAACAGCGTCTGGTGCACGGCATGGTCGGGGGCGCCGTGCGCGGCGAGGACGCTCAACAGCGAAATCGCGAACGATCCGAGCATCGCCAGGCAGGCGATCCCGCCGGAGATGGATTTCGGCAGACGCGTCCCGAGGAGACTGTTGAGACAGAATCCCAGGAACGGCAGCAGCGGGATGAGAAGCAGCATCCCTACCATTTCAGTGACGTAAACGCATCGGGGCTCAGCGTCTCGCGATGGCGGAAGAGCGCGATGACCAGCGCCAGTCCGACCGCCGCTTCCGCCGCCGCCACGGTCATGACGAAGAACGTGATGATCTGCCCGTCCACCGAGTTCTGGTAGCGGCCGACCGACACGAAGGTAATGTTGACCGCATTGAGCATGATCTCGATCGAGAGCAGGATCGTGATCAGGTTGCGGCGCAGGAACACGCCGGCGGTGCCGATCGAGAACAGCACGCCCGACAGGATCAGGTAATGGTTCAGGGTCGCCATTTCAGTGTTCCCTTCGCGCCACGACAACGGCGCCGACCATCGACACGAGGATGAGGACTGACGTGACCTCAAAGGCGAACGAGTGCGTGGTGAAGAGCGCCGTGCCGATCCGCGCCACGCTGCTAATCGACGACACTGTGCCGGCGTCCGTGTTGAACGCAGTCAGCCCGACGCGCGAGAGCGCCCACGCCACCTCGAAGGCCAGCAACAGCGACAGCACGGCGAAGCCGCGGGCGTTGACCCGCAGCAGCGGCGCCGGCACCACGTCGGGGTCGTCTTCGCGGTGCTGGTTGAGCAGCATCACGACGAACAGGAAGAGGACCATGATCGCGCCGGCGTAGACGATGATCTGCGTCACCGCGGTGAACGGCGCATCGAGCAGCACGTAGAGGCCGGCGAGCGCGCCGAACGACACGATCAGCAGCATGACGCTGTGCATCGGGTTCCTCGACGACACCACGCCGAGCGACGCGAGCACGGCGATCACGGCAAAGAGATAGAAAGCTGCGAGACTCATCAACCTAACCAGATGACCAGCGCCGCGGTGGCGACGAGGTTCAGGACCGCGCCCGGGAGCAGCCATTTCCAGCCGAACTCCATCAGCTGGTCGTAACGGTAACGCGGCAGCGTCCACCGCATCCAGACGTAGAAGAACAGCAGCAGCAGGACCTTGGCCATGAAATAAATCCAGCCGATGCCGAAGTGCTCAGAGCCCGGGCCCAGCCAGCCGCCGAGATACAGGCTGGCAGCCACCGCCGACACCGTGACCATGTTGATGTACTCCGCCATGAAGAACAGGGCGAAGGACATGCTGCTGTACTCGGTGTGGTAGCCGGCGACCAGTTCCTGCTCCGCCTCGGGGAAGTCGAACGGCGCGCGGTTGGTTTCGGCCACGCCCGCCGTCATGTAGATGAAGAAGCCGACCGGCTGCAGGAACACGTACCACTTCGGGATGACGTGCCACCAGGCGCCCGCCTGGTTCATCACGATCTCGCGCAGCGAGAGCGAGCCGGCCAGCATGATCACCGCGGCCAGCGCCAGGCCGTAGGACAGCTCGTAGCTGATCATCTGGGCCGAGCTGCGCAGCCCGCCGAGCAGCGAGTACTTGCTGTTCGAGCTCCAGCCGGCGAGAACGATGCCGTAGACGCCCATCGAGGCGACGGCGAAGATCACCAGCACCGCGACGTTGACGTCGGTCACCTCGAGGCGCAGCGGCTGATCGAGCAGGCCGAAGAGCGTTGTCTCGCCGCCGAAGGGCACGACGGCGAACGCGGCGAACGCGGTCGCGGTGGAGATGATCGGGGCAATCATGAAGAGGAACGCGTCGGCCGCTTTCGGCTGCAGGTCCTCCTTGAACACCAGCTTGATGACGTCGGCGAAGGGCTGCAGCAATCCGGCCGGGCCGACCCGGTTGGGACCCTCGCGGTCCTGGATGTAGGCGCACACCTTGCGCTCCATCCACACCATGAACGCCGAGGCGAGGACGAGCGCCTGGAAGACCACGAAGATCAACACCAAGTGCGCGATCAGGCTCTGGGTGATGCCGAAATCGGCGAGGGTCAGTTCGCTCATCTAGTGCGCCGCCACCACGTCTCCGCGCGCGCGCCAGTCGGCGGTGACGGTGCAGCGTCCTTCACGGATGTGTGCTTCGTATTCAGCGCGGAAATGCTTGAGGGTCGTCAGCGGCGGCGTTGCCTCGGCATCGCCGAACGCGCACAGCGTCTTGCCGGCGATGTTGTTCGAGACGCTGGTCAGCAGGTCGAGATCGCGCATCTCCCCCTCGCCGCGCTCGATCTTCGAGAGGATCTTGAACAGCCAGTCGCCGCCTTCGCGACAGGGCGTGCACTTGCCGCACGATTCGTGCTTGTAGAAGTGCATCAGGTTCATCGCCGCCCAGACCATGCAGGTGGTCTCGTCCATGACGATGATGCCGGCGGATCCGAGCATCGACCCGGCTTTTTGCACCGAATCGAAGCTGGCCGGGATGTCGAGCTGGTCCGGCAAGAGGATCGGCACCGACGATCCGCCGGGGATGACCGCCTTGAGCTGGTGGCCGTCACGGATGCCGCCGGCGCGGTCGAAGATCAAGTCCTTGAGCGTCACGTCCATCGACGCTTCGAAGACGCCCGGCTTCTTGACGTGCCCGCTGACGCAGTAGAGCTTCGGGCCGCCGTTCTTCTCAGGCCCAAGCTTGGCGAACCACTCGGCGCCGTTGGTGATGATCGCCGGCAGGTTGCACAGCGTCTCGACGTTGTTGACCGCGGTCGGCTTCTGATAGAGGCCGGCGACTGCCGGGAACGGCGGCTTGATGCGCGGCTGCGCCCGCTTCCCTTCCAGCGACTCGATCAGTGCGGTCTCTTCGCCGGCCTCGTAGGCGCCGGCGCCGCGATGGATGACGATGTCGCAGTCGAAGCCGGAGCCCATGACGTTCTTGCCGGCGTAGCCCTGGGCGTAGGCCTTGGCCAGCTCCGCTTCCATCACTCTCTGCACGTGATAGAACTCGCCGCGGATGTAGATGTAGGCGACCTTGGCGCCGATCGCCCAGCAGCCGATGAGGCACCCCTCGAAGAGCAGATGCGGATTCCGCTCCATGAGCACGTGATCCTTGAACGTGCCCGGCTCGCTCTCGTCGGCGTTGCAGGCGATGTAGCGCGGCTCCGCCTTCTTGTCGACGAACTGCCACTTCATCCCGGTCGGGAAGCCGGCGCCGCCGCGGCCGCGCAGCCCCGACGCCTTGACCGTCTCGATGACGTCGTTGGGCTGCATGGCGAGCGCCTTCTTCAATCCGGCATAGCCCTCGTGCTTCAGATAGAAGTCGAGCGTGTAGCTGTTCGGTTCGCCGACGTATTTGGTGAGAATCGGGTCCATCGTAGTTTTCTGGTCAATCGCGAATGACGAGTCCGCGTTCGTCATTCGTCATTGGCGCCCACCCTCGACATGCAAGTGACAACCCGACAGCACCGAGATGCCCTTGGCCTTCAAATCGTCGACAAGCTTCCCGCAACTCTCTGGGGTGGCCCGCTCGTGCCAGTGCTCGTTATTGACCATGACCACCGGTGCGCGGTCGCAGGCGCCGAGACATTCGAACTCGAGCAGCGTGAACAGGCCCGACGCGTCGGTCTCCCCCACCTTCAGTCCCAGCTTCTCACTGATCGACTCGGTGACGCGCTCGGCGCCGGCCAGCGCGCACGACAGCGTGCGGCACACCTGCAGCACGTAGGTGCCGACGGGCGCCTTGAAGAACATGACGTAGTAACTGGCGACGTCTTCCACATCTGCGGGCGTGATGCGCAGGAACTCGGCGACGTGGCGCACCGCGCTCGCGGTGATGTGCCCCTGCTGCTCCTGCACGAGATACAGCGCCGCCAGCACCGCCGACTTGCGCTGCTCCGGCGGATAGTTCGCGCAGATGTCCTCGAGCTTGGCCGCGCGTTCGGCGGTGTAGGTGAACGGCTCGCCCACCGGCAGCAGTGCCCGCTCCGAGCGGTGCCACCGGTCCGTGCCGTAGGGCATCAAGGGATGGAAACTCATCGATCCACGTCTCCCATCACAACGTCAGTGGACCCGATAACGGCAATCACGTCAGCGATCATCCCGCCTTCGATCATGCGCGGCAGCGCCTGGCAGGCATAAAACGTGGCCGGCCGCATCTTGATCCGGTAGGGGCGGTTCGAGCCGTCAGACACGATGTAGACGCCGTGTTCGCCGCGCGGGCCTTCGACCGGCACGTAGGCCTCACCGGCCGGCACCGTGAACCCCTGCGAGTAGACCAGGAAATGCTGGATCAGCGCTTCCATCTCGGTATAGACCTTGTCCTTCGGCGGCGGGACGATACGGTAATCCTTGATGTCGAAGTCGCCGCGCGGGCTGATGCGATCGAGCGCCTGGTAGCAGATCTTCACGCTCTCGCGCATCTCCGCGATGCGTACGAGATACCGATCGTAGACGTCACCGTTCTGCTGCACCGGGATGTGAAAGTCGTAGGTCTCGTAGCCGAGATACGGAAAGACCTTGCGCACGTCGTAGGGGACGCCGATCGCGCGCGCCATCGGCCCGACCAGACCGTACTGGATGTGATCCTGCTGCGAGATGATGCCGACTCCCTTGGTCCGCTTCAGCCACACCTGGTTCTTGGTCAGCAGCTTCTCGTACTCGTCGACCCGCGCCGGGAAGGCGTCGAGAAAGGCGCGCGTCGCGGCGTGGAAGCCCTGCGGCAGATCCTCGCGCAGGCCGCCGACCCGGATGTAGCTCGGGAACATGCGGAAGCCGGCGATCATCTCGTTCAGGTTGAGGATGCGCTCGCGGTCGCTGAGACAGTACATCAGCACCGAGACGGCGCCGACCTCGAGCGCGTGCGTGCCGAGGCTGACCAGGTGGCTCGAGATGCGCTGCAGCTCGACGAGCAGAATGCGGATGTTCTTGACCCGATCCGGCATCTGCGCGTCGACGCCGAGCAGCCGTTCGACGGAAAGGCAGAAGGCGAGCGAGTTCGACTGCGCGGCCAGATAATCCATGCGCTCGACGAGCGGGATGACCTGCTGCCACTTCTTCTGCTCGGCGGTTTTTTCGATGCCGGTATGGAGAAAGCCGATGGTCGTATCCGCCGTGACGATCGTCTCGCCGTCGAGCTGCACCACGATGTTCAGCACGCCGTGCGTGCTGGGGTGCTGCGGCCCCATATTGACGGTCATCGTCTCTTGACGAAGTTCAGGCATGGTCCTGCTCGGCCTGGCGGCCTCTATTCAGCCTCACGTTCGATTACCTCGCAGATGGCGTGGATGATCGTCCGGTGCACTTCCTGGACGCGCGCGATGTTCTGATCGGGCACGTTGATGTGAAGCTCGGCGGCGGCGCCAATGCTGCCGCCGTCGCGCCCGGTCAAAGCCATCGTCCGGAGCCCAGCCTGGCGCCCGTGCCTGAGCGCGTCGAGCACGTTGGGAGACTCGCCGCTGGTCGAGATGCCGAAGAGGACGTCGCCGGGACGGCCGAGCGCCTCGACCTGGCGGACGAAGATGCGGCGAAACGAGTAGTCGTTACCGATGGCGGTCAAGATGCTGGTGTCGGTCGTCAGGGCGATGGCGGCGATGGCGGCGCGCTCGCGCATGAAGCGACCGACGAGCTCGGCGGCAAAGTGCTGCGCGTCGGAGGCGCTGCCGCCGTTGCCGCAGATGAGGACCTTGCCGCCGGCGGCGACCGCGGCGCGGATCGCCAGGCCGGCCTGCACAGTCGTCGCCAGCTGCTCGCGCATGCGCTCGTGCAGCGCGATGGTGCCGGCAAACGCCGCGGCGGCGATCGAGGCCGCTTCCTCTGTCCTCATCTTCATGCGCAGGTCAATCCTGCTTCGCACGATCGCGCTGCCCCTGGAGGTTGGCTGCGAACTCCTGCGCCGTCACCTGCAGCGGCTCGTAGACCTTCGGCTTCATGGTGATCTGCACCGGGTAGTCCTTGCGGGCCGGATGGCCGTCCCAGTCTTCCGGCATCAGGATGCGCCGCAGATCCGGGTGCCCGTCGAAATGAATGCCGAACAGGTCGTAGACCTCGCGCTCGCCCCAGTTCATCGCCTTCCACACGCCGGAGAGCGTCGGCATGTGCGGATCGGTACCCGGCACGCGGAACTTGACGCGGAGCCGTTTCGGTGTGTCGCCGTAGGGCGGGATGCCGAGCGACGCCAGGTGCATCACGACCTCGAAGCGCGGTTCGCGCGGCAGCAAGTCGACGCCGGTGATGTCGAGCGCGAGCGCGAACTGCAACGCCGGGCTGTCGCGCAGCGCCAGGCAGACCGCCTCGGCGTACTCGCGCGCGACGTAGATCGACGGCATGCCGTCGGCCGACGGCGCCGCTTCGACGGCGCCCTCGGGCACGAGGCCGCGCAACGTGTCGAGAATCTGCTGGCTATGCATGACCAACCGGACGATTAGCCATTGACGATCAGCGGTTTGCCGGGCAGGCGCGACGACTCGCTCGACAGCTCCGACAGCCGCTGCTGGTCGATCTTGCGCTGGAGCTGGACGATGCCGTAGATGAGCGATTCGGGACGGGGCGGACAGCCGGGCACGAACACGTCGACCGGCACGATCTGATCGACGCCCTGGACGAGCGCGTAATTGTCGAAGACGCCGCCGACCGACGCGCAGGCGCCCATCGACAGCACGTATTTCGGCTCGGGCATCTGATCGTAGATGCGGCGCAGTACCGGCGCCATCTTGCGCGACAGGCGGCCGGCGACGATCATCAGGTCCGACTGCCGCGGCGAGCCGCGGAACACCTCGGCGCCGAAGCGCGCGATATCGTAGCGCGACGTGCTCATCGCCATCATCTCGATGGCGCAGCAGGCGAGACCGAAGGTCACCGGCCAGATCGAAGACCGGCGCGCCCACTGGACCATCTTCTCGACGGTCGTGGTCAGGATGGGAATTTCGAGATCAGACATGAGATTTCATTCGCCACTGGCGACTACCGTTCGTGTCCCCAGTTGAACACGCCCTTGCGCCACACGTAGATGTAACCGGAGAGCAGGAGCAGGAAGAAGACGATCAGCTGGAAGAACCCGGCCCAGCGCAGGTCGCGGATCGCAATCGCCCACGGGTAGAGGAACGCGATCTCGATGTCGAAGAGCAGGAAGATCATCGCGACCAGGTAGAACTTCACCGGGTGTCGGTCGCGCGCGTCACCGACGGGCGGCATGCCGCACTCGTAGGGGGCTTCCTTTTCCGGCGTCGGCCGCTGCGGCGCCACGAGCTTGCCGAGGCCGATGTTCACCATGGCGAAGCCGCCGCCCATGGCGATCATAATAATGATGGGAACCCACGCGTTCATGATTCAGCCTTGCTCGCTCGCAGCGGCGCTTGTGAATCTTTTCTCAACCGCTCAACCTCGCATGCTATCACAATGGGTCTGTGCGGATTGCGTGGTTCAGCCCCTTCCCGCCGGTGCGAACGGGCGTCGCCGCGTGCAGTGCCGAGCTGGTCGCGACGCTGCGCGAGCGTGGCTGTCAGATCGACGCGTATCCCGAAGAGGCCGCCCACGCTTTTCCGTGGCGCCAGCGCCTTCGGCCGTACGACCTCATCGTCTATCAGTTCGGCAACTCCTCGCACCACGACTATGCGTGGCCGTACGCATTGCGCTATCCGGGCCTTGTCGTTCTGCATGACACCCGCCTGCACCACGCGCGCGCCGCGCTGCTGCTGCGGGAGCGTCGCCGCTCCCAGTACCGGGCTGATTTTGCTTGGAACGAGCCGGACGTCGGCCGCGACGCCGCAGAACTGGCGATTGCCGGTTTTGACAGCCGTCTGTATTACGAGTGGCCCATGTGCCGCGCGCTCGTGGAGGGTTCCCGGCTCGTCGCCGTGCACGGGGAGGCGACTCGCCGCGAGCTGATCGACGTGCTGTCGCGGTCCGATGACCGAGGGCCGATGGGCGATGGTGCGATGGGCGCTGGGCGATGGGCGATGGCCGAGAAGATCGTGGCGATTCGTCTGGGACACGGGCATCCCGTCAGTGCCAATCAAGAAGCGGCGGCGCGGGCGGCGATACGGGGACGTTACAGGATTCCGGCCGACGCGGTGTTGTTCGGCGTGTTCGGCGGACTGACGCCGGAGAAGCGGATTCCGCAGATTCTCGCCGCTTTCCGCGCGACGCTGCCTTATGCGCCGGGCGCACGGCTGCTCCTCGCCGGCACGCAAGCCGCGCATGCGGACTTCTCCCAGGCCGACTTCGCCGACGTCGCCGACCGCGTGACGCTGACGGGATACGTCGCCGACGAGTTGCTCACGGACCACATCGCGTCGGTCGATGTCAGCCTGAATCTGCGCTGGCCGACGGCGCGGGAAACGTCCGGACCCTGGCTGCGCGCGCTCGCCGCCGCCAAGCCAACCATCATCACCGACCTGCTGCAGGCGACCGATGTCGCGACGCTCGATCCCCGAACCTGGCAGACTCGTCCCTCGATCGTCGCCCGCCAGCCGATGCCGGCCGAGCAGGCGGTCGCGATCGCGGTCGACATCCTCGACGAGGATCATTCGCTGCGCCTGGCAATGCGACGTCTCGCCACCGACGCGGACATGCGCGCGACGCTGGGCCGCGCCGCGCAGGAGTACTGGCGGCGCGAGCACTCGATCGCGGCGATGGCCGACGACTACGAGCGGATCATCCACGCGATCCTGCAGGCCGCGCCGGTAGCGTCGCCGCTGCCGGCGCACATGCGCCCTGATGGCAGCGAGCAGCTCCGCGCGCTACTGCAGCCCTTCGGCATGGACAGTCCCTTATGACGATCCAGTTGAACGGCGACCCTTACGAGGCACCAGCACCGCTGACCATCGCCGACCTGCTGGTGCGACTAGCAATCGATCCGCGCCGTGTCGCCGTCGAACGCAACTTCGTCGTCGTCAAGCGGGACGCCTACCCCGCGACCACGATCGAAGCGGGCGATCAGATCGAGATCGTGAATTTTGTCGGTGGAGGATAGGGAGGAATCGGGTAATTGGGAATCGGGTAATCGGGTAATCGGGTAATCTGATTTCGATTACCGGTTTACTCGGCAAACCAGAATGCCCGATTTACGGACTGCCAATTACCCGATTACCCGATATGACTGACCCCTTCGTCATCGCCGGCCGCGAGTTCCGCTCGCGGCTGATCATCGGCACCGGCAAGTATCCGACGCACCAGGTCATGCAGGCGGCGCACGATGCCTCGGGCGCCGACATGGTCACGGTCGCGGTACGCCGCGTCAACCTGACCGATCGCAGCAAGGAATCGCTGCTCGACTATATCGATCCGAAGAAGTATTTCCTGCTGCCCAACACCGCCGCGTGCTACACCGCCGAGGACGCGATCCGCACGGCGCGGCTCGGCCGGGAAGTCGGGCTGTCGCACTGGGTCAAGCTCGAGGTCATCGGCGACGAGAAGACACTCTTCCCTGACAACGAGGCGCTGATCGAGGCGACGCGCGTGCTGGTCAAGGAAGGCTTCGTGGTGCTTCCCTACACCACCGACGATCCGGTTGCCTGCCGCAAGCTGGAAGACGCTGGGGCGGCGGCGGTCATGCCCCTGGGCGCACCGATCGGTTCCGGCCTCGGCATCCAGAACCCGAACAACATCCGCATCATCAAGGAACAGTCGCGCGTCCCGGTCATTGTCGACGCCGGCGTCGGTACCGCCTCCGACGCGACGATCGCGATGGAGCTCGGCGCCGACGGGGTGTTGATGAACACCGCGGTAGCGCTGGCGCAAGATCCGGCGGCGATGGCGCGGGCGATGAAACTCGCGGTCGAATCGGGCCGTCTCGCCTTCCGCGCCGGGCGGATCCCACGCAAGGCCTACGCCTCGGCGAGCAGCCCGCTCGATGGCACGATCGCGGTGGCTCGGTTGGGGTGATGACGCGGCGCGCTGCGGCCGTCGCGGCGCTCGCGCTCGTTGCCGGCACTCGCCTGATCGCGCTGCCGGAGCCAATCGGCATCGACCAGGGCATCTTCGCAACGGCCGGCTGGGGGCTTACCCGCGGGTTGATGCTCTACCGCGACGTGTGGGATCAGAAACCGCCAGGCATTCACCTGCTCTACGCCTTCGCGTTCGCGATCGTCGGTGCGCGTCCGGCCGCGATCTTGATCCTCGACACGATTGCCTGGACGGCGGTCGTGATGGTGGCCTGCGCGATCGCGGGTCGGCTCTCGTCGGAACGCGCTGCCATCGCCACCGGCCTCGTGCTGGCAGTGACGACGTTTCCGCCGTTCTATCATCCGTATGGCGGTTTCCTCGAGCGGGCCGTGCCGGAGACGTTCATCGCGGCGCTGGCGGCGGCCGCGGTGTGGGCGGCGATCACGGGTCGATTCGCGTGGTCAGGACTGGCGATCGGCGCGGCCGCCGTGTTCAAGCCGACCGCGCTCATCTACTGGCCGTGTTGCGTACTCATCACCGCCGCGACGAGAGGTCCGGCGCGGCGCGCGCTCGTGCGCTCGGCGCTGACGGTCATGCTGCCGTGGATCGCCGTCGCGGTGTGGCTGCTCGCCGCCGGCGCGGCCGGCGACGCGCGAGTGGCAATCATCGACTACAACCGTGGTTATGTCGCAGTGGGGTCGGGCCTCCTGTTGCTGCCGCTGCGCATGGCGCACGAGGTGTGGCGCCTGGTGAAGTCGGACCCGGCGTGGCTGCTGGCTGCGGCTGGGGGCATCGCGGCGGTGCTCGCGGCGTGGCAGGCGCGATCGTGGCGAGGCATCGCACCGGCGCCGCTCACGGCTGCGCTCTGGCTCGGCGCGGTGATCATCGCGATCGCGGCCAACGGCGTGCGCATGTATGCGAACTATTTTCTGCCGGCGGCCGCACCCGTCGCGATCCTCGGCGGCTGGTTTCTGGCCGAGCACTTGCGCGGACGGCGGGCCATCGCCGGCGTTCTGGTCCTGCTCCTCTCCCTTCTCGTGACATGGCGGTCGAACGCCGTTCCGCGCTCCGCGCGTTTCGTCGCTGCGGATATGGCGCGGCTCCGCGGCACGATGGCGCGCGAGCCATACCTCGATCTCTTTGGGCGCGAAAGCGATGGCCGCCGCTATTCTGCCCGCGCCAACGCCGAACTGGCGGACTACCTCGGTGCCCACACCGCGCCCGGCGATCGCATTTATCTTTTCGGCATGGCGCCATCGGTCTATTTCATGGCCCGTCGGCTGCCGGCAAATCGGTTCGTGTGGACGTATCCGGCAGTCGCGCCGTTCGTGCACGCGCCTGGCTTCGGGGCCGACTCGCTGGCTGACGATCTCGGGCGACAGGCTCCGGCGCGCCTCGTGCTCGAAGCCAACAACCGCGACAGCGCAAGCGGCTGGCGCATTGAAGACGTCTACGCCGCCCCGGCCGTGCGCGCGCTGCTCGGTCGCTATCGGGCTGAGATCGTCATCGAGGACTTCACCGTGCTGCAGCGGGTCGTGAAGTAAACTGAACGCGCCACGGCGATGACGCGCGAACACGAACCGCTCGAAGAAACGCTGCGACGCCTGGCGGCGGAGCGCGAGGCCGCGGACCGCAAGTACAACGACGCGCTCACGGCGCTCGATACGGCGCTGGTGCGCGTCACGACGCTGCCGAAGGGGCCGGCGGAGTACGACGAGCAGCAGATCACGCCGCTCAACGAATCGTGGTCGACGCTGGTCGAGCCGCCGCGTTCGGGCGGCCTCAAAGGGCGGCTCTCCGGCTTCGTCTGGCGGCTCGTTGCGCCATCACTGCAGCGCCAAAACGAATTCAACTCGAAGCTGGTCCAGCACCTCAACCGCAACGTCGCCGCGCACCGCGAGGCGCAGCAGGCGATCGTGCAAACGCTCGATGTCATGCGCGCGCAGGTGGCCGACCTCACCGACTTCTACACCCGTTTCCTTGTCTACCTCCAGCAGATCACCGGCTACGTCGACACCAAAGATCGTGAGACAGCCGGCCGTGCGCTCGTCGTCAACGCCGCCGTCAACGCGCTGGCGGAAGAGTTCGCCAAGCGTTGGGAATCGCTGGCGGTGCGCGAGCGCCGCTTCGAGGCCCAAGTGGCGTCGGTCAGCTCCGCGCACGAGGAGCTGCAGAGTGCCGTCGCAATCGCGCAGCAGGCCGCCCTCGCGGTGAAACGCGAGCTCGAGCGGGTGACTGCGCTGTCGATTCCCAAGTCCGCAACTCCCAACTCCCAAGTAGCGCCCAACACCCAACCTCCAATCGCCAACGCGCAACCGCCAGTCTCAGCAGCCTTCACCGGCAATCTCGACGCCTACAAATACGTCGGTTTCGAGAACCTCTTTCGTGGATCGCAGGAGGCGATTCGGGCGCGCCTGGAGAGCTACCTGCCGTTCTTCGACGGTGCCGCGGACGTGCTCGACGTCGGCTGCGGGCGCGGCGAGTTTCTCGACCTGCTGCAGGCACGTGGCGTCAGCGCGCGCGGTCTGGATCTGAATCACGAGATGGTGGAGGTATGCCGCGGACGCGGGCTCGACGTGACTGAGGCGGACGCCGTCAGCTACCTGGAGCGCCAGGCCGATGGCTCGCTCGGCGGGCTGTTCGCCGCGCAGGTCGTCGAGCACCTCCAGCCCGGCTACCTGCTGCGCTTCCTCGAGCTGGCCTACTACAAGCTGCGCCCT
The DNA here is from genome assembly GCA_963836665.1 of uncultured Acidobacteriota bacterium. GTDB lineage: Bacteria > Acidobacteriota > Vicinamibacteria > Vicinamibacterales > 2-12-FULL-66-21 > JAICSD01. The sequence goes on from CAWIKL010000001.1 coordinate 2,451,406, forward strand.
GGCGCGCCGATCGTGCTCGAAACGCTCAACCCGGCCTGCTGGACAGCGTTCTTCGACAGCTTCATCCGAGACATCACCCACGTGTGGCCGCTGCACCCCGAGACGCTGCGCTATCTGGTACTGGCGAGCGGCTTCTCCGCGGCGCGGATCGAGTACCGCTCGCCCGTCGCGGCGCAGGATCGGCTACAGGCGGTTGCCGTGCCGGAAGGGACCGCGGCCGACTTCGCCGACACGTTCAATGCGAACGTGGAGAAGCTGAACGCGCGGATGTTTACCTTCCTCGACTACGCCATCTTCGGATCACGATGACCGCGCTCGCTCGCGCCGGCTGGCTGCTCTCAGCAGTGCTCGCCGCGATCGTAGTTACCGGCGTTCACACCATCGATCAGACCGGCAAGGCGCCGATCGCGCTCGCGGCCGCGATCGCGATCGTCTGCGTCTTGCGGCCGCGCTGGGGACTGGCGCTGGTCGCCGCGCTGGCGCCAATTGCGTGGTGGAGCGCTGCGCATTGGTGGAACCCGCAGGTCGCCTGGGCAGAAATGCTCGTCTGCGCGGCGCTCGCCGGACTCGGCGCTGACGCCGCACGCGCGCGCGGGCGGGTGCCGCGCGCCGTCGGCGCCCCTGCCTGCGTCCTCATCGCCATCGTCCTGGCCACGCTGGTCGCGGCGCTGCAGGTCCTGGCCACGCGCGAAGGACCCGGGTCCTGGGCGCGGATGGCCGATCTCCTCACGCACGGCTACCTCGTGGACCATTATTTCGTCGCCCTGCACACGGGGATGCTGCTCGTCGAGGGTCTGCTGCTCTTCACGCACGCGGCGCGGCTGGCGGAGACACCAGGCACGCTGCGCCTTGTGGCCGCAGCGACAACTGTCGGCAGCGCCGCGGCCGCGATCTGCACGCTGACGCGCCTGGAGGGGGCAGCGGCGCGCGCGCCGTCGTTCTGGCCGGCGCTCATGGATCTCGCCGGGCGGCTGCGCTGGAACGTGCACTACCCCGACTTCAACGCCGCGGGCTCGTTCTACGCGATGGCGGTGCTGGCCGCATGCGCGGGGGCGTGGACGGCGGCGCGGCGGGCGCGTCCCACCTGGATTGCTGCTGCGCTCGTCACCGCGGCGGGCCTGTGGCTCACCAGCTCGCGCATTGCCGTGCTTGCGGTCCCGGCCGCCGCGGCGGCGGCGGGCCTGCTCCCCCGCGTACAAGCCGGCAAACGGCAGGCGCTGGTTGCAGGCGCAATCGTGTTCGGCGCCCTGGCCGTCCTCGCGCTCGTCGCAATCGTGCTGCCGCAGCGCGGCATCCAGAAGTCGTCACTGCTCGCCGCCGACGTCCGCGTCGGTCTCATCGAAACCGGCGCGCGCATGATGAAGGCGTACCCGGTGTTCGGTGTCGGGCTCGGAGGGTTCCAGCAGCGCTCAGGCGAATTCAGTTCACCGGAACTGATCGCGAAGTTCCCGGTGGCCGTGCATGAGAACGCGCACAACAACTTCGTGCAGGTGGCGGCCGAGACGGGGATCGCCGGAGGGCTGGCGTTCGCATGGACGGTCCTTGCCGCACTCCTCGCGGTGGCGCGGCGCGCCGTGTCTGGCGACCGGCTGCAGCAGCTCACGTTCGCGGCGCTCGCCGCGTTCGTGATCACGATGCTGGCAGGGCATCCGCTGCTCGTCCCGGAAGCGGGGTATGCGTTCTGGCTGCTCGCCGGGACGGCCGCGGGCGCGGCACTCGCCGAGACCGGTCCCGCGCAGTCTACCCAGCGTCAGGGCTACGTTCTCGCCGCGCTCCTGGGAGCGGTCGTCCTCACGCTGCCGCTGCGTGTTACGGCCGCGGTCCGCGATGCCGATCTCGATCACGTCGGCATCGGAGTGTCGCCGATCTGGCACGTGTCGCCTGACGACCGGCGCTACCGGGAGGCGATAGGCGAGGCGACGTTGTTCGAGCCGACCGGTGCGTTCAAGCTCAGCATTAGCCCGCGCACTACTGAACCTGTGAGGCTCGAAATCTTGCTGGACGGTCGCCTCGCAGACGTAATACTGCTCGAGCCCGGCGCCTGGAACGACATCGTAATCCCCGCGCGTAACGTCCAGAGCGGCGAACGGTTCCGTCGTATGTACCTTTGTACTGTAGGCGACACGCGTCCGCTGCTGTGGATCACGAAGGACGAACCGATTTCCCCACGCTGACGTCCAAGTCGCTGGCGGAGGATTAAACCTCTGCAGCCGTCTATCGGTCTCAGGGGCATCAGCCGATACGGCTGCCGATCGGAGACTACATGACCACAGCGATTGGCTTCATCGTTGCGGCGGCCGTTTGTTGCCTGTGCGTGATCGTGGCGCGGGGCCTCAGCATAGACTCCTAGACGGTATCGAGTCCTATCATGACTGGTAGGTCGGCGCGTTGGCGCGGGCCGTGCTTCACGCGCGCGTTATGCGTCTGCGTCACTCGGCGCTCATCTGTTTCCTGCTCCTTTCCCATAGTGCGACTGCGCTCGCGCAGCTTCGCCCGGTCACTTTCGTAAGTGGCCTTACGCAACCCGTCGCCTTCGTCCAGGACCCCACCGACTCGACCGTACAGTACGTGGTCGAGCAGGTTGGGCTGATCGTCGCGATCAAGGACGGCGCGGTCCGATCGACGCCCTTCCTCGATCTGCGGTCGGCGATCAGCAGCGGCGGCGAGCGCGGTCTACTCGGGCTGGCCTTTCCCCCCAACTACGCGATCAGCGGACGATTCTTCGTCGACTTCACCAACCCGAACGGCGACACGGTGGTCGCGCGATTTAGCCGTGCGACGGCGAATCCCCTCGTCGCCGATCCGGCGTCGCGCTTCGATTTGCGCTGGTCGACAGACGAGCGCGTGATCCGGCAGCCGTTCGCCAATCACAACGGCGGTACGTTGCAGTTCGGGCCTGACGGCTACCTCTACGTCGGCATGGGTGACGGCGGCAGCGGCAACGACCCGAACAACAACGCACAGACCATGGGCAGCCTGCTCGGCAAGATCCTGCGCATCGACGTCGGCGTGTCCGACAGCGATCCCAACGGCCGGGCGATTCCGCCGGACAACCCATTTCCGGCGAGCGGCGCGCCGGAGGTGTGGGACATCGGCGTCCGCAATCCGTGGAAGTACAGCTTCGACGATCCCTCGCGCGGCGGCACCGGCGCCCTGGTGATCGGGGACGTCGGCGAGAGCCGATGGGAAGAGATCGACTACGAGCCGGCGGGGCGCGGCGGCAACAACTACGGCTGGCGCAACCGGGAAGGGGCGCACGATAACGTGACGACCACGCCGCCGGCGTTCCTGCCGATGACCGATCCGATCTTCGAGTACCCGCACCCGACCGGCAACAGCATTACTGGCGGCTACGTCTATCGCGGCGCGGCGCTGGGCGCCGTCTATCGCGGACGCTACTTCTTCGCCGATTTCATCGCCGCCAAGATCTGGTCGATCGCGCTGACGATCGATCCATTGACGGGTCGCGCCGCGGCCTCGGATCTGCGAGAGCACACGGCAGATCTGAGGCCCGGCAATGTCAGCGCGTTCGGCGTCGACGCCGCGGGGGAGTTGTATTACGTCGACTACAGCGGCGGAGCGATCGTCCGGATCGCGGCCGCGCTCCCGGCGCAGATGTCGATCGACACGCTTTCCGCGGGCCAGGTTGTCTCGCAGCCGTTTGCGATCGCCGGCTGGGTCCTGGACCCTGAGTCCGGGTCGGGCGCGGGGATTTCCGCGGTCCACGCCTGGGCCGTGCCATTGGCGGCGCTGGGCGGAGCGACGAACGGGCCGGCAGTGTTCGTCGGTGCGACGACGACCACGCTCGATCGTCCGGACGTGGCCGCGGTTTTTGGTTCGACGCAGTTCACTCGCTCCGGCTTCGTATTGACGTCGAGAGGGCTTGCGCCTGGCCTCTATCGCCTCGCGGTCTTCGGCCTGGTGACGCGCACCGGCAGCTTCGACGTGGCGCGCCTCGTGGACATCAGTGTTCGCTCGTCGATGGCGATCTCAGTCGACCTGCCGCGGCCGAATACGACGGTGAGCACCGCGATCGGGATCGGCGGTTGGGCGTTCGACGCGGCCGCGGAGTCAGGCAGCGGTGTCGACGCGATTCACGTGTGGGCCGCGCCGATCTCGACGGCTGGACCGCCGATCTTCCTCGGCGCAACAACGACATTTGCGGACCGGTCGGACGTGGGGGCGATCTTCGGGACGCGCTTCACCACCAGCGGCTTCACGCTGCTGGTGAACGCGCCGCCGCCGGGTACCTGGGATCTCTACGTTTTCGCGCGCAGCACCGCGTCGGGCCAGTTCCAGGCCGCACCGCCTGTCCGTATCACGCGCTGAGCCGACACGGCGAACACGCGCACCACGCGGTCAGAGCGGTGCCAGTGCGGTCTTTCGGCGGAGCAGCGGCCGGGTTCCGCGATCGTCATTGCCCGGTTGACTACTTGTCCACTGAGGTGACTGGAATGACCGCAATGTCGCGCGTGGCGCCATCGGTGTCGACTGCCTGAACCAGCACCGTGTGCGCGCCGGGGGCGTCGAAGGCGGCCAGCAGCGTAAAGCCGTGGCGGTGGTTTCCGCGCACGTAGCGCGGGTAGATTTTACTTACGTCTGGACGATCCTGAGTCAGCGCGCCGGTGGTGACGATGCGATTGTCGATGTAGACGCGGATCTGGGTCACGCCACGATCGTCCAATGCCCAGCCGGCGACGGCGAATTCGGCCTTCACCTGGGATCTGGCGGCCGGCACGTCGACATACCCGAAGGGCAGTTCGTTGGCAGGATCCTCGATGCCTTTCCCACCACTGCAGCCGGTCAGAACCGCGGCGACGAGCACGGCCCATGCTAGACTGCGACGTCCCCTCGCCTCTGATGGCGTCTTTTTCGGCAGCATTTCCCGAACCCCGAGTCTATCCGAAGTGGCGGCCGATCGAGATCTGCTCGATCTTCCTTTCGCTGCTACCCCTCGCATATCTCGTCTACGTCTGCATCCGATATTCGGTCGACGTCCCGTTCTGGGACGAATGGGCGATGGTGCCGCGCTTTGAGCATCTCGCCTCGGGAACGTTCACGTTCCGCGACCTCTGGCAACAGCACAACGAGCACCGTCCGCTGGTGCCGGTCGCGACGATCCTGCTGCTAGCGCAACTGTCGGGATGGAACCTGCGTTGGGAAATCGCGGTCAACGTCCTCATCGGTGTCGGAATCCTGGGCGTGTTCTGGGCTTACCTCCGGCGCGCGTTCGGCGCGCGCGGTGGCGCGCCGTTGTGGTTGCTGCCCGCGCTCTCGCTGCTCGTCTTCTCGCCGGTCCAGTGGGAAAACTGGACGTGGGGCTGGCAGATCCAAGTAGTGATGGGCACACTGGCGTCGCTGATGACGACTTACCTCGTCGCCTTCGGCAGCGACGCCCGGCGCACCTTCATCAGCGCGATCGCATGCGCCGTGTGGGCAACATATTCGTTCGGCGCCGGATTGATCCTATGGCTGGTTCAACCGGCCGGCATCTGGCTGGCGGCAACGCGCCATCGCGCCGTCCGTCTGGTGGTGTGGTGCGTCGCGGGGGCCGCCACATTCGCCAGCTACTTTTATGACTATCACGCGCCGCCGCAGCCCTCGTTGCTCTCCAACTTCACGTCCGTGTCGGCCGCGTGGCACGTCGTGCTCTACATGCTGAGCAACATCGGAGCGCCGCTGACGATGTTCGATACCGCGTGGGCGCCGTACGTCGGCACGATTGCGATGGTGACCTGTATCACGCTCGTCGTGCGAATGCGCGCCCGTCTCGCGGAACCGGCGGTTCTCTTTCCGGCGCTGGTTGGTCTGCAGACGATCGCGATCGCGGGGGCCGCCGCGTTGAGCCGCAGCTGGATGGGCATCGACCAGGCGCTGAGCTCGCGCTACTGCACGATGTCTATCCCGTTATGGTGCGCGGTGCTCTGCCTGGCGGCAGTCTGGCGGTCGACGATCCCGGTCGCGCGCGTACACAACTTCGCCCTGGCGATAGGCCTATCGGTCTTGCTGGCAGCCACGGTGGCAAGCGGACAAAAGGGCGTGTTCTACGCCGCCGGTCGCGCCGAGACGCTGCACTTCTCCCGTCGTGGGCTGATCGTCGGGCGCAGCAACGTGCTGCTCCTGACCTTGTACCCGAACCTCGACGAGCTGCGCCGCTTCCGTTCGATACTGCTGCGACTGCACCTGTCGGTCTTCCGGCCGGGACAGGGTTCGGCCTACCCGCACCCCGAGGTCGAATGAGCTGTGGTCTTGCCGCAGCGGCGATGCTATACGCTATTGCGGCTGCATGACGACAGTGATCGTGACCGGATCGGCCGGTTTGATCGGATCGGAAACCGCGCGAACGCTCAGCCAGCGCGGCGCCGACGTCGTCGGAATCGACAACGACATGCGCCGTCACTTTTTCGGTGCCGAGGCCTCGACCGCCGGCGTGCGCGATGAGTTGCGCGCACTGCCTAACTATCGGCACGTCGATGCCGACATCCGCGACCTCGCGGCGCTGGAGAAAGTCTTCGCCGAATACGGCCACGACGTTTCGCTCGTCGTGCACACCGCGGCGCAGCCCTCGCACGACTGGGCGGCGCGCGACCCGCTGCTCGACTTCGGCGTCAACGCGACTGCCACGCTCAACTTGCTCGATCTGACCCGGCGCCACTGCCCCGACGCGGCGTTCATCTACACCTCGACCAACAAGGTCTACGGCGACACTCCCAACCGCCTGCCGCTCGTCGAGCGCGAGACGCGCTGGGACATCGACCCATCGCATCCGTATAGGCACGGGATCGACGAATCGATGTCGATCGATCAGTGCCTGCATTCGCTCTTCGGCGCGTCGAAGCTGGCCGCCGACGTCGCGGTGCAGGAGTACGGCCGCTACTTTGGGATGAAGACGGTCGTCTTCCGCGGCGGCTGCCTGACGGGGCCACGGCACTCCGGGGCGGAGCTGCACGGCTTTCTTGCCTACTTGATGAAGTGCGTGTGCACCGGCCGGCCCTACACCGTCTTCGGCTACAAGGGCAAACAGGTGCGCGACAACATCCACTGCGCCGATGTCGTCAGCGCCTTCGTCGAGTTCTGGAAGACTCCTCGGCCTGGGGGAGAGGTCTACAACCTCGGCGGCGGGCTGTTCAGCAACTGCTCGATGCTCGAGGCGATCGAGAAGAGCGAGACGATCGCCGGCAAGAAGCTGCAGTGGACCTACACGCCGACCAACCGCATCGGCGATCACATCTGGTACATCAGCGACCTGCGCAAGTTCGCGGCGCACTATCCCGGCTGGACGCAGAAGTACAGCATCGATGGCCTCCTGCGGGACATCTACGACCACAACGTGGAGCGCTGGGAGCGGGAGCGCGCCTGATGCCGCGTACCGTCCTGGTGACCGGCGGCGCCGGGTTCATCGGGTCCAGCCTCGCGATCGCGTTCAAGGCGCGCCATCCGGCCGACCGGGTCGTCGCCTTCGACAACCTGCGGCGCCGAGGCGCCGAGTTGAACGTCGTCCGCCTGCGCGATGCCGACGTCGAGTTCCGCCACGGCGACGTGCGATCCCCTGACGATCTGGCGCCGTTCGCCGCCGCACTCGACGTCATCCTCGAGTGTTCCGCGGAACCATCGGTGCTGGCCGGACGCGACGGGCAGGCCAGGTACGTGGTCGACACCAATCTCACCGGCTGCGTCAACTGCCTGGAGCTGGCGCGGACGAGCGGCGCCGCCTTCGTGTTCCTGTCGACGAGCCGAGTCTACCCGACGGCGACGCTGGCGCAGCTGCGCTACGAAGACCGCGGCGATCGCTTCGAGCTTCGAGACGATCAGCCGGTCCGCGGCGCGAGCGCGCGCGGTATCGGCGAAGACTTCCCGCTCGACGGCGTCCGCACGCTCTACGGCACGACGAAGCTCGCGGCGGAATTGTTGATCGCAGAGTATGTCGACATGTTCGGCCTCCGCGCCGTCGTCAACCGCTGCGGCGTCGTGTCGGGCCCGTGGCAGATGGGACACGCCGAACAGGGAGTGTTCGCCCACTGGATGCTGGCGCACGTGCTGCGGCGACCGCTCGCCTACATCGGCTTCGGCGGCCAAGGGCACCAAGTGCGCGACGTGCTCCACGTCGCCGACCTGGCCGTTCTGATTGAGATCCAGCTACAGCAGCGCGACGTGTGGACCGCCGAACCGCTCAATGCCGGTGGCGGACGCGCCAACAGTGTGTCACTCCGCGAGTTCACCGCGATCTGCGAGCGGTTGACCGGTGTTCACCTCGACATTGCGTCGCGTCCCGAGACACGTCCGGGCGACGTCCCGGTCTACATCACCGACAACAGCCGCATCGAAACGCGCTTCGACTGGCGCCCGGTGCGCGGCGTCGACGACATCGCGCGAGATATTTACGAGTGGATCCGCGCCAATGAGACAGCCCTGCGGTCGGCGCTGACGTGACGCGACGATGAGCGAGGCGCGCCCCACGTATTCGATCGTCATCCCGGCGCACAATGAAGAGGACTCGATCCGCCCCGTGCTGCGGACGCTCTGCGCGGCGCTCGAAGCGGCCGCGATCCCCTACGAGATCGTGGTCGTCAACGACCACAGCCGCGATCGCACGCGCGATGCGGTCGCCGAGATCTCGGCCGAGCACCCGACGGTGCGCTGCGTTGACAATCCAGGGGCCGGCGGCTTCGGCCTCGCCGTCCGTGCCGGTCTCGATGCCTTCAGCGGCGACATTGTCGCGGTGGTAATGGCCGACGGATCGGATCCGCCGGCGGACGTCGTCCGCTGCTACCAGGAGATTCTCAAGGGCTACGATTGCGTGTTCGGCTCACGCTTCATGCCGGGCAGCCAGGTCGTCGACTATCCACAGTTCAAGCTGAGGATCAACCGGCTTGCCAACCTCTTCATCAAGGCGCTATTTCGCATCGCGTTGAACGACACGACGAACGCCTTCAAGGTCTATCGTCGCGAAACGATCGACGGGCTACGACCGCTGCTATCGCACCATTTCAACCTGACCGTCGAGCTGCCGCTGAAGGCGATCGTCCGCGGGTACACGTTCAGCGTGATCCCGATTGGCTGGCGCAACCGTACCGAAGGCCTTTCGAAGCTGAAGCTCAAGGAGATGGGAAGCCGTTACCTGTTCATCGTCCTCTATGTTTGGCTCGAGAAGCACCTCGCCAAGGGCGACTATCAGCGACGGCGCGCGAACTGAGCTGCGCCGCTGAAGAGCCAAAGTTCAGTTCCTCTTGGATTCTGGCGGACCCGAGTTGACCCGCGTCACCACGAACGCCTTTTCGCGACGCTTTGTCTGGACCCACGTTCGCTCCATGACATCCGTCACGCGCTGGATAGACGCGGTACGCATCGACTGGACGCGGCGGCGATCGCGAAGGACGCCCGGCAACGCGGCCAGCGCGGCGAACTTGCCACCGAGCGCCGCCTGCGCGCGGCCGATCCGGATGTAGTGCAGCATACCCGCCAGCGAATAGATCGCGTGGGCGGCCGCCGTTCGCCATAGCAGCGCCGGTGGGGTGTTTTTCAGCCATGCCCACTCGAGATTGCGTTGCCCGTAGTAGACGGCCGCCGGGCTGACCATGCCCAGCGACCCGCTGCCAGCGTGGCGGACGACGGCGGAGGCGGCGTACCACACGCGCAGGCCGGTCAACCGTGCGCGGTACAGACAGATCGACATCCTCGAAGTTCATGAAGAAGCGGCGGTCGAAGCCGCCGAGCCGATCGAAGTCGGCGCGGCCGATCATGAACGCGGCCCCGCAAGCGCCGAAGACTTCGCGCGACTCCAAGGACGTCTCAACGGCGGCGCCGTGCCCGTACTTGAACGCCCCGCCGGCGCGAAAATAGCCATCGCCAGCACTGTCGACAATCGACGGATCGTGGAGAAAGACCAGCCGCGAAGTAATCAACCCGTAGTCCGGATGTGTCGCCGACTCGCCAAACAGTTTGGCCAGCCAGTCGGGCTCAGCGACGGTGTCGTTGTTGAGAAAGACGAGCCATTCGCCCTGCGCGGCTCGGGCGCCGACGTTGTTGCCCTCGGCGAAGCCAAGATTGTCGGCGTTTTCGACGACGCGGACGCGCGACCAGCGTTCGCGGACGAACACCGCCGAGCCATCGGTCGATCCGTTGTCGACAAGGACGATCTCGAACGGCGGCGCGCCGAGCTGGCCCGCGAGCGCGTCCAGGCACCCCGGCAGCCAGTTCCGGCCGTTGTAGTTGAGGACGATGACGCTGGCGCAGGGAGGCATCCGACGTGGCGATCGCCGGAGAGTGTAGCGCAGACGCGCAGCACTGCTGTACTCTTGGGCGTCCCCGGATGCCGGCTCTGTTCCTCACTCTCCTGCCCGCCCTGCTTGCCGGGGTCATCAGTTTCGCAGTGGGTGGACTCGTGCGCCGCGTCGCCCTCGCGCGCGACATCGTCGTCGCACCGCGCCCCGACCGCTGGCATCAGACACCGACGCCCACCTATGGCGGCATCGGCATTTTCCTTGGCACGGCGGCGGGCGCGGCGATCGCCGGCGGGCTAAGCGCCGGGGGGCTGAGCGGCGGCGCGTGGCCGGTCCTCGTCGCCGGCGCCGTGCTCTTCGTGGCCGGCTGGATCGACGATGTCAGGCAGATGTCGGCGCTCGAGAAGATGGTGAGCTCGCTCGCCGTGGCCGCCTTTTTCGTCTTCTCGATCCGCAGCGCGAGTACGGCGACGCCGCTGCATGCCATGCTCACCATCGTGGCGATCCTGTGGTTCGGCGGCCTGGTCAACGCCATCAACCTGCTCGACAACATGGACGGGCTCGCCACCGGTGTTACCGCGATCGGCGCCGCCGGCCTGGCCCTGACGTTCGCGTCTGAGCTCGGCCCCTCGCTGACCGCGACGCTGGTGGCGCTGACGGGCGCACTGCTGGGGTTCCTCGGCTGGAACCGTTATCCTGCGCGCATGTTCATGGGCAACTGCGGCAGCCTGGCGATCGGCGGCCTGATCGCGGGCTCGGCGACGATGGCGATCGCCCGCACCGGCACGACCGGCGGCGCGGCGGCGGCGCTGCTGATCCTGATCGTCCCGGTCTTCGACAGCTCATTCGTCGTACTGCTGCGGCGGCTGGCCGGGCGCAGCACCACCCGCGGCAACATCGACCACACCTCGCATCGGCTCGTCTCCGCCGGTTTCAGTGACAAGACGGCGGTATGGTTGCTCTACGGGCTCGGCACGGTCGGCGCCCTCGCCGGCTTGATGCTCCAAACGCGGTCCGGCACGGCGCCGCTCGCAGTCGCGGTCGCAGTCGGCACTTTGATGATCGGGCTATGGCTCGCTCGCGTGCCGGCTTATGCCGGGCAGGACTTCAAGGCTTTTCAGAGCACTGCGTTCGCGCCGCTCCTCACCGACTTGACGTTCCGCTGGCATGCCGGGGAGGTCCTCCTGGACCTGATCCTGATCACGTCCTGTTACTACGCCGCCTACCGCGTCCGCTTCGAGGGGGACCCGAACATGCCGGTGTTCCTCAACTCGTTCGCGCGGTCGTTGCCGGCCATCCTCGGGACGCAGCTGGCGGCACTCTACGCATCCGGCCTCTACAAACGCATGTGGCGGACATTCGGCTTGCATGACGTCTCTACGGTGGTGCGCGCCGTCGGCAGTGGCGTGATCCTGTCGGTCCTCGTCGTCACGTACCTTTACAAGTTCGAGGCGTTCTCACGCAGCGTGTTCGTCATCTACGCCGTCCTCTTGGCGGCGGCAATTGTCGCAACGCGGTCCTCATTCCGGGTGTTCGGCCGGATGGCCGCGCGTACCTCGGCGCGCACGCGGGTGGCGATCTACGGCGCCGGCGCGCGCGGCCTGCTCCTCGCCCGCGATTTGGAGGCGAGCGAAGACGCGGCCCGCATCGCCGTGGCATTTATCGACGACGACGAGGCGAAGCAGGCGCGACGCCTGGTGGGTGTGGCGGTCCGTGGCACGCGGCGAAGCCTCGACGTGTTGCTGGCCAAGTACGCCGTGCAGGAAGTGATCATCAGCACGCCCGCGATCGGCGCGGATGTCGAGGCGCAGGTGCGCGCCGTCTGCGCGCCGCGGGGCATCGTGGTCAGGCGGCTTTTCTACGAGATCCGGTGACCGTCCCGTTCCGCATCGGCGTCGACGGCCGGGCCTTCGCATCGCCCGCCGGCGGTGTCCGCCGCTACGTCCATGAACTCTATGGCGCACTCCCCCGGGTTGCGCCTGGCGTGGAGATCGTTGCCATTGGCGCAGCGGCGAACACGCCGTTGCCAACGGGAGCGACGCGACGCGCGGCGGTGCGGTTCCCGACGAACCTGGGCTGGATGGCCGCCTCACTGCCGCTCGCCGCACGTGGAGCGGGACTGCACGTGTTTCATGCCCCCGCCTACACGGCGCCGCTCTGGGGTGTACACCCGCAGGTGTTGACGATTCACGACGTCAGCTACGAGCGCAAGCCCGAGTGGAACCCGTACCGCAACGATCCGTTCCGCCGCGCCTTCTATCGCCGCGGCGCTCTTGCCGCCGATCGCATCGTGACGGATTCTCGGTTCTCCGCCGGCGAAATCGCTGCCGCCTACGGCATCCCAGCCGAGCGCATCACCATCGTGCCGCTCGCTGCGTCGGCGGCATTCGCCCCAGGGCCATGCGACGAATCGCTGCTCCCCGCGGGCGTTCGCCGGCCGTACGCCCTGCACGTCGGCGACCTGCACGTCCGCCGCAACCTGATCACGGCGCTCGCGGCGGTCCTGCAGCTGCGCGCCGGCGGTTCGCCGCTGGCGCTCGTGTGCGCGGGCATCGATCGCGGCAGCGGCGACGACTTACGTGCCGCCGCTGCACGTGATCCCGCATCGCTGGTGCTGACCGGCGCGATTGCCGAGCCGGCGCTGCTGACCCTGTATCGGGGCGCAGCGATGCTCGTGTATCCGTCGATGTACGAAGGCTTCGGCCTGCCGGTCCTGGAGGCTATGCAGGCCGGCGTGCCGGTTGTGGGGGCGGCGTGTGCTTCGGTGCCGGAGGTCGCCGGCGACGCCGCTGTCCTGGTGCCGCCCCTCGACGTACGCGCCTGGCGCGACGCGATTGCCGCGATCGCGACCGACGCGACGACCGAGAGTCGGCTGCGCGACGCCGGCCTGACGCGCGCGGCGCGGTTCTCCTGGACGCGCACGGCCGAAGAGACTCTCGCAGTGCTGCGGCGGTGCGCGGAGGACGGCACATGAGCCCGGCCGCCGTCGACGTCATCGTCGTCAACTTCAACGCCAGCGAGCTGACGCGCCGCTCGGTCGAGTCGGCCGCCGCCGACCTCGCCGGTCGCACCTGGCGCGCCCTCGTCGTCGACAACGCATCGTCAGACCGGCCGGCCGACGTGCTCGGCGGCCTTCCTCAGACCACGATGATCGCCAATGCGACGAACGCCGGCTTTGGCGCCGCCGTCAATCGGGCCGTCGCAGCATCGCACGCGCCGCTCCTTTGGGTGCTCAATCCCGACTGTTTCGTGCAGCCGGGCGCGTTTGCCGCGCTCGAGGAAACACTCGACGCGCACGCCGACTGCGCGGTAGCGGCGCCGCGGTTGCTCAACGCCGACGGAAGCGTGCAGGCCAGCGCCCGCGGCGCCCCTACCGCATGGACCGGGCTCTTCGGCCGGCATTCGCTGCTAAGCCGGCTCTTGCCCTCTGCGGCCGCGGCGAAGCGCAACCTGCCGGCGAAGGACCTGGTCGACTCCGGCGTGGAGAGCGCAGCGGTGGACTGGGTCATGGGAGCCGCGATGCTGATCCGGCGACCGATGTTCGAGGCGGTCGGCGGCTTCGACACGCGCTACTTCCTCTATTGGGAAGACGCGGATCTCTGCCGTCGCCTGTGGGCACGCGGCTGGTCGACCCGCTACGTGCCGCGCGCGAAGGTCGCGCACCCTGGCGGCGCGAGCGCGCGCACCGACTCGCGGCTGGCGACGCGGGAGTTCCACCGCAGCGCCTACCGCTACTACGCCACGCACGTCGTCCCCTCGCCGTGGCACCCGATGCGGTGGGTCGCGCTGGCGGCGCTGACCGCACGCGGCGTTTGGCGGATGTCGCGGCAGCCGCTATCCTAGAGTCTACGTTGCCAGCGATCCTCCGCGATTTCCTGACTCTCTCTGCCGCGTACTCCATCGCCTACCTCGCGCGCTTCCCCGGTGCGGATCTGCCGGCGATGGTCCCAGGCGCGCTGCGCTGGGCGCCGGCGCTGATCGTGATGCAACTGGTCGGGCTCGAGCTGGGACGGCGGCGCGGTCACGGCACCCGTCCGGCGGTCATCGCTGGACTCACCCTCGGCACGCTCACTGGACACTTGCTGTCCTACGCGTGGGTTCGCGACGTCGAAACCGTGTCACGCGCCGCGTTCGTGCTCGATTTCGTGCTGTCGTTGCCGGCGGTCTGGCTCGGGTCGCCGGCCGCGACAGTGCCGGCGGCTGATGCCGGTCTCGTCGATGCCAGCGGAGCGGGCGGCGGCATGCTGATGTCATTTGTCGCCGTCCTGAAGTTCCGCGAGCTGATCCGGAACCTCGTGTTCAAAGACCTGAAGCTGAAATACCGCGGGTCGTTCTTCGGCTTTTTGTGGTCCCTGATCAATCCGCTGGTGCTGATGACGGTGTACTTCATCGCGTTCACCAGGATCATGCCGGTGCGCAGCGAAGGCTTCGTATTTCTGCTCCTGCTCGGCCTCGTCGCGTGGACGTTCTTTGCGAGTGCGGCGATGATGGCGGCAGGTGCGATTGTCGACAACGGCGGGCTGATGAAGACGGTGCACTTTCCGCGCGCGGTGCTGCCAATTGCGTCCGTCCTCTTCAACTTCGCCCAGTACATCCTCACCGTCGTGGTCTTCGTACCTTTGATGCTGGCGATTTATCGCCTGCCGCCAAGGCCGGTCATGCTGCTCTTTCCGGTCTTCGTCGCGCTGCAAGTAGCGATGACCATCGGCATCGCGCTGGCGCTGTCGGCTGGCGTCGCCTTCTTCCGTGACATCAAGCACCTGCTCGAGATCGCGCTGATGGCGTTGTTCTGGACGTCGCCGATCATCTACGACTTCCAGGCGATTCCCAAGCCGTGGCGCTGGCCGGTGCTGCTCAGCCCGATGTCGCCGTTCGTGCTGGCCTATCAGCAGATCATGTATTACGGGCGCCTTCCCGACCCGCAGGTCTGCATCGTCGCCGTGCTCTACGCGACGGTGGCGCTCTTTGGGGGCCTGGCGATTTTCACGCGCTTGCAGCACAGTTTCGTGGAGCAGGTCTAGATGCGGCGGGCTGCGGGGCTCATTGCCCTGGCCTTCGTCGCCGCGCACGCGGCGGTGTTCCTGGCCGGACGCACGCTGCTGCCGATCGCGCCGAGCATGACGACCGTGCCGGGAGCTCCCTACGGCTATAGCGGGCCCGTGTCCGACGCGACGACGTCGGTCGATCCGGCGGGCGCGCTCAACGTGAGCTACTCCAACGACAGATTCACCGCCGAGGCACTGTCGCGCGGCCGGATGCCGTTCTGGAACAGCCGTCAGGGGTTTGGCTCGCCGTTTCTCTCGAGCGGCCATCCTGCGGTGCTCTACCCGCTGACGCCGCTGCTGACGATCGTTCCGCCGGACGAGTACGATTTCCTGTATCTCTTCAACTGGTATCTCGCGGCACTGTTCACTTACCTCTTCCTCAGAACGATCGAAGTCGGAGACAGCGGAGCCATCATCGGCGGCGTCGCGGTCGCGACAAGCGGGTTCTTCCGGTACTACATCGCGTTCCGTGAAGCGAGTACGACCGCCGCCTGGTTTCCGGCGCTCCTCTACGCCGTCGAGCGGACGCTTCGCGAACCTGGGTGGCGATGGCGCCACGTAGCCATTACCGTCGCCTGTTATGGAACGATAACCGCGGGCCAGCCGGAATCGACGGCGCTGGCGCTGAGCGCGGCC
Organism: uncultured Acidobacteriota bacterium; assembly: GCA_963836665.1. Lineage (GTDB taxonomy): Bacteria > Acidobacteriota > Vicinamibacteria > Vicinamibacterales > 2-12-FULL-66-21 > JAICSD01. Next base: position 2,467,307 of record CAWIKL010000001.1, read on the forward strand.
ACGCTCTACGGCCTCGTCAGTGTGGCCGCGTCTCCGCGGCGCGCTGCGGCACTCAGGGCATTCCTGCCCGGGGCCGTGTGCGGAGCGCTCCTCACGGCGCCGCACTGGTGGAATTTTAGCGACTACGCCTTCACCGCCTTTTCCGGGCACGATCCGGGTTCGACTGGCGCGCAGGCGTCGCTTGGCTGGCGGACGGCCGCCGCGTATATCACTCCGCAGCTCTACGGACGCTTGCACACGCTGCCGCCGCACATGATTCCTCCCGGCTGGTCGTGGGATCTCAGTCCCGGATGGATTCCGGCGGCGGTCTCGCTGGGAGCGCTGTTCGGCATGTGGCGTGCCGCCGCGTCGCGTTCGCGCCCGTTGATCCTGCTCGTCGCGATCGCGGTCTTCGTCGCAGGACGGATGTGGGGGTTGCCGCCGTTCACGCTGATCTCGCGGCTGCCGCTCTTCGACCGCATTGTCTATCCGCGTTACGGCGCGTTCGTGTTGGCCTTCGTCGCCGCCATCCTCGCAGGAGCCGGGTGGGAGTTCGCGCTGTCGAAGACGCCGCGCCAGTGGCTGCGGGTCGGAGCGGCATGGATCGCAATCGCTGCCGTGTTGTACCTTCTGACCGGCGTCTGGCGCCTGCCGGTGTTCGCGGCGACCCAGGTCCGCGCGTTCAGCGCGCTCGCGTGGATGTGGACGGTCGCGGTGCCGGCGGCGCTCTGGTGGCTGCGCCGGCGCGACGCGATCGACGCGACGGTGATCCTCATCGTCGCTGGCGCGGCGATGGTTCTGCAGTTCGTGGCCTGCGGGCCGGGGTACGCGCCCGAGACTTATGCGGTGCTGACCGTCTGCTGTCTCGGCGTCTGGCTACTGCTGACGCTGTTCACCAGCGCCGCTCCCCGTCGTCGGGCGGCCACGGTGCTCATCCTTGCGGCGTGCATTTGCGGGGCTCCCGAGCTGGTGCTCGCGCTCTCCGATTCACGCGGGTTGCCGCGGCGCTATGATGCGGCCACCGCCCCGCCCTACGCCGCGACCCTTCGTGCGCTGGAGGCATCGACCGGCGGCCGCGCCTACGCCATCGACGGCATCCCCCAGCCGAATTTTTCGTCGCCGCTAGGGTTCGAGACGCTGGACAAGTGCGATCCGCTGCAATCACGCGGCGCCGCGCTGTTTGTGAAGCGGCGACTGGATCGGGGCGCCGACCCGGTGTGTCTCGCGGGCAAGACGCGGCGTGAGCCCAGCGTCGCCATCGACGAGTTTCGTAACAACCGGCGCTTCTTCAACCTGGGCGCGGTTCGTTATCTCGTGACGCAAACGACGCCCGCCCGGGCATTGGGCGTACGTCTCGCCGGATGGGATGGGTCGGCGGGCGTGCAGATCTGGGAGAACCCGGACGCGCTTCCGCGCGCGTTCGTCGCCTGCCCGGCAGCGCGGGTCGAGACACTCGACGCCGCGCTCGATACGCTTCCGCAGCTCGAACATCTCGATCGCGAGATCGTTGTCGAGCCCGGCGTGATCGATCCCTGCCCCCACGACGGCCGCACGCCGTCAGGGACCCTCGAAACATTCGCGGCCGAGGGCAACGAGATTACGCTGCGCTATCACAATGAGACGCCGGCCATGCTGGTCATCGTCGACGCCTATGAAGCTGGATGGACGGCACGTGTTGACGGCGAATCGCAGCCGGTGGTGCGCGCTGACGGCGCCTTCATTGGCGTGCCGCTGATGAGGGGCGGCGAACATACGATCGCGCTGTCGTACCGGCCGCCGCACTGGCGTGCATCGCTGGCAGCCGCCGGCGCAGGTGCCGCGGCGCTGGCGGGGTTCACCCTCCTGCCGTTCCAGCGCCGCGAGCGGCTGGAGCACACATTCGCATGACCCCACTGATCGAACTGCGGCACGTGTCGAAGCGCTATTGGCTGCGCAAGAACCGATCCGGCGAGCTGAAGGCGCGGTTTCTCGGCCTGCTCGATCGATCGAGGCGGGAGGTGCGCGAGGAGCTCTGGGCGCTGCGCGATGTGTCGTTTACCGTCGGCCGCGGCGAGTCGATCGGGCTCATCGGCCGCAACGGCTCCGGCAAGAGCACCCTGCTGAAGCTCGTCGCCGGCATCCACGAGCCGACCGAAGGACGCGTGCTCGTCCAGCGCGGCATGCAGATCGGCACGCTGATCGAGCTCGGCATCGGCTTCCACATGGAGCTGAGCGGCCGCGAGAACGTTTATCTGAACGCGGCGATTCACGGCATGACCGCTGAGCAGATCCAGGACATCTATCCGGCGGTTGTCGAGTATTCCGGGCTGCGCGATTTCATGGACGTGCAGTTGAAGAACTACTCGTCGGGCATGCAGATGCGGCTCGGCTTCGCGATCGCCGCCAACCTCGACCCCGACGTCCTGCTGCTGGACGAGATCTTCGCCGTCGGCGACGAGGAATTCCAGAAACAGTGCCGCCGCACGTTGGATCAGTTCCTGGCCGACGGCAAGACGATCCTCTTCGTGTCGCACTCGTCCGTCTCCGTGCGGGATGTCTGCCAGCGGGTGTGCCTCCTCGAGCATGGCCACCTCCTCTTCGACGGCCCGGTCGACGAGGGCCTCGAAGCTTACCGGCATCTGATGGAAACGCCGCCGACCCCGATTACCAAAGCGTAAAAACTGCCTGTTTTGAGACGTGCGCTTCCCGGTGAGTCCGGGCGGACTGGGCTGAATTGCGGCAGAAACAGGCGTTCTTCTTTCACGAACGTCCGGCATCGGCTTTGCTCATCCTTGGGCAGTCCGCTCCCTCGGCTTAGGTTCGATAATGCGTACACCGATTACTCGGCTCTTTTGGCGTGGGCTCGTCGCCGCGGCATTGATCGCGGGATTGGGCGTCTATTCGGCGGCCCGAATCGCGGCGCAGAGTGGCTCGATCACGATTACCGGCTGCTCGACCTCAGCCTGCGTCCTCAAGGCCGGCCCTGATTTCGCGACCGACGCGTTCGCCGACCCGTGGGACTTCCAGCAGCGCTCCGACGTGGCGAGCGATCCGGCGCAGGTCACGGGGTTTACGAGCCTATCGATCGGCAATGGCTCGGTCACCGGCACGGCGGCCAATTCCGGCGCGCATTTCGCTGTGCTCGAGCAGCCGTGGGGCAGCATCATCAACCCTGGAAAAACCGGTGCGAAGTTTCCGATCGATACGACCAAATACACGAAGCTGGCGGTGAAGTTCAATGCCGGCCAGACCGGGCGCTTCCCGCGCGCATTCTGGTCGCACTCACCGATCGGCGGGGACGGCACATTCGCGTTCTTCGATTCGGTCAATTCCGCGCCGCCCGGCGACCACATCTATGTCATCGATCTGGCGCAGCAGCCGGGATGGTCGGGCGGCGCCGTTCAGGGGCTGTCGTTCTACCCGAACAGCACGGATTCATCGCCGTTCGATTTCGCCTTCAAGTGGGTGCGGCTGACAGCCGGCGACGGCAACGCGGCGGCGACAGTGATGCCGATCTCGTGGAGCGGCGCCGGCCCCAGTAACACCATCACCGTCACCGACGCCCTGTCCGTCGTCTACACGCTCCAGACGGGTGTCGCCAGCAGCGGAGCCTTCAACTTCAATTACGGCGTTCTGCCGCCAGGCGCCTACACGCTGAAGGTCGGAACACTGTCGAAGACGTTCACTATCAACGCGCCGCCTCTCATCCGGATCACCGAACCCGACGAGACCGGCGGCGCCGACTTTGCCACCGACGTGCTCCACAATCCCTGGGACATGAACGATGTCAACGACGTCTTCCACAACGTCAACGTCGTCCCACACGTCTTCAACGAATCGTTCACCAACGGCATTTACAACGCGATCAGCGACGGGGTGACGGTTAGCTTCGCGGGGTCTGTTCCGGTTGGCGACCCCGAGGTCTACCTGCTGTCGAATCAGAAGACGTCGAACACGACCGACATCATCGACACGACCAGGTATCACCGGCTGACCTTCGACATGACGATCGATCGCGCTTTCGACCTGGGCAAGGGCTCGGTTGCGCGCGTGTTCTGGGGCTCGGACTCGTCTGACTCGCGGCCCGGCGGCACGCCGTACAACGTAACGACGAGCAAAGACATCATCATGTGGCCGGGCAAGAACACATACACCATCGATCTCGCGACACTGACGACGACAAACGGCGGACTCGAGCCTGGTAATGCGACGCCGTGGACGCAAAACCCGGTCAGGCACTTCCGCATTGATCCCTTCGAGTTCGCGGAGCAGATCCCGTTCCACATGGACAATGTGAAGCTTGCTGCCGACGACGAGACGGTGCAGAACAGCTTTACCATCAAGTGGATCGGTTCAGACGCCGACGCCGGCGACTCGCCGAAAGTCAACCTCTTCTACCAGGCGGTCGGCGGCAGCCCGACGTTGATTACCACGGGCATTCCGCTGGCCGCCGGCCAGTACGTCTGGAATACGGCGAACGTGCCCCTGGGAACGTACTACATCATCGTTCAGGCGGACGACGGCGTGAACACGATCGTCAACCGCTACTCGACCGGTCCGGTCAAGGTGTCCACGTTCGCGCCGACCAGCAATCCGCAGATCGGGATCGACACGCCAACGCCGAGCCAGGTGGTGACCTCGTCCTTCGAAATCGGCGGTTGGCTGCTCGATGCCAACGCCACGTCGGGCACCGGCGTCGACGACGTCAAGATTTACGTGCAGCTGCCTGGCGCGCAGGGCCCGGGCCTGTTAATCGGACACGGCCGCCTCGGGCTGTCGCGCCCGGACGTCGGCGCGGTCTACGGATCGCAATTCTCCAACTCGGGCTTCCACTACACCATTACCGGCCTGTCCCCAGGCCCGGCCACGCTGTGGGTAATCGGGCACAGCACGGTGACCAATACCGACTCGATCAGCAAGTCGGTGCCGTTCACCGTGAGCGCGACCGGCCTGATGTCGGTCGACGTTCCGGCAACGGAATCGACCATCACGGCAAACACTTTCAGCGTGTCCGGATGGGCGATCGACCGCTCAGTTGAAACGGCGACGCCAGCACAGTCAGGCACCGGCATCGACAGCATCGTCGTCTACGCATTTCACAATCCGGGCAGCGGTGAAGCGGCGGTGTTTCTCGGGACGGCCACCTATGGGACGATTCAACGCCCCGACGTGCAAGCGTTCTTCGGCAACCGTTATCTCAACAGCGGATACGTGTTCACCGTCGACCGCGCCGCGGCCGGGCTGGGGACTGGCGAGTACAACTTCGTCCCGATCGCGCACAGCACGATCACCGGCCTGTACGACAATCTCGCGATCGTGCGCGTGGTCCTGAAGTAAGTTCAAGCCCGGCCGAGTGCTTGACGCTGCCCGGCCGGGCGCACACTCCGCAACTCCGTAACGCCCACCTGTTGTGGACCTATCGCGCTCGCCCCCTCCACCACTCGATGGTCTCCGCGATTCCTTGCTCCAGCGATTTGGATTCTGCGAAGCCGACCTCGTCGCGCAGACGCGCAGTGGCGGCCGTGATTGAAGGTAGTTCGCTGCCGGGGATCGGGCGCGCGCCGAGACGAACGAGCGATTCGGCGTCGAGCTGGCTGGCGATCGTCCGGACCACGTCTGCGATCGCCACGGGACGCCCTGACGCGATGTTGACGCCGCCGTCGACAGCGCTGTCGACGAGTGCGGCAAACGCAGCGGCCACGTCGTCCACGTGCATGAAATCGCGCACTTGCGTGCCGGCCGTGCACAACGCCTCGCGCCGATCGAGCAGGGCGAGGATCACGCCGGGAACGAGCCGCGACTCCGGCTCGTGCGGTCCGTAGAGAAAGAAAATTCGCCCCCAGGCCGCCGAGAAGCGCCCCGTCGCGAGCGCGTCGACGACGGTGTGCAGGGCATGTTTGCAGATGCCGTACAGCGTAGAGGGTGCGAGCGCGGTGGCTCGCTCGTCGCAGTCGCCTGGCGACAGCGCGTATTCAGCGCAGGTGCCGGCGCCGACGAAGCGCTCGCCGCCGTTGCGATCGAACGCACGCACCAGCGCGGCGCTGGCCGACACCCAGTCGACGTTTTCAGGCGCCCCCCAGTACTTGCCGGGCTTGGCGTACCAGGCCAGGTGCAGGAGATGACTTGGACGAACGGCTTCAATGAGCCGCACGGGTTCACCGGGGACGAGCAGGTCGTGCGTGTGCCACGTCACGCCTGGTACGGCCTCGCGCTGCGCTCGGCTGCTGACCGCGTGGACCTCGAAGCCGCGTGCGGCCAGCGGCCCGAGCGACGCGCGGCCGATGAAGCCGCTCGCGCCGGTCACGACAACGCGCTTGCGCGTGAGGGAAGCCATGCCGCTATCCAGAAAAGTCCGGATACCCGGCGTCGCGGGCGTTCATGATCCGCGCGTTCTCCGGAGGCCACCTGATGGCGAACGCCGGGTCGTTCCAGCGAACGCCGCGTCCGTGCTCCGGGCTGTACGGTGCGTCGATCATGTACAGGACTTCGGCATCGTCCGTCATCGTCTGAAAGCCGTGCGCGCACCCCGCCGGAATGTAGAAGGCGCTGCGGTTATCTGCCGTCAACTCCACGCCGAGCCAGCGGCGGAAGGTCGGCGAATCGTGACGCAGATCGACGGCGACATCGAAGACAGCGCCGCGAATGCAGCGGACCAGCTTCGTCTCCGCGAACGGCGGCGCCTGATAGTGCATGCCGCGTAACGTGCCCTTGCGGCGGTTGTATGACAGACTCGAGTGCGAGAATCGGCTTACCAGCTCGCGCGCCGCGAACTCGTCGGCGCCCCACCAGCGCGCGAAGAAGCCTCGCTCGTCGGCGATCGACTCGGCTTCGACGACGAACGCGCCGGCCAGCGGCGTCTCACGGAATTGCATGCCCAGTGTTAGAGCCTACCGCATAACTCTGAGGCGACCACAACGTCCCGCTACACGACCCGCACGTCGGGAATCGGGATGATGAAACGGCCGCCGCCATCACGGAACTCCGCCTGTTGTGCGAGGATCTCCTGAGCGAAGTTCCAGGTCAGCAGCAGCACATAGTCGGGTCGCGTTGCCAGCAGGAACTGCGGCGCCACGATCGGCACGCCGACTCCAGGCATCAGGCGCCCCTGCTTGTGCGGACTGCGGTCGGCGACGAACTCGATCGTGCGGCAGTCGATACCGAAGTAATTGAGAAGCGTGCTTCCCTTGGCGGCGGCGCCGTAGGCGGCCAGCCGGTGCCCGCGCGAGCGAAGATAAGTCAACAGTCCAGTCAATTGCGTGCGTAAGTCCTCGACGGCGCGGGCAAAGCGGGCATAGAAAGGCAGCTTCGTCAACCCGAGTCCTTCCTCTTCCTCGAGAAACGCGGCGACGGCAGCGGAGCGCGGCGTGCCCTGCGCGGCAGCCGTGATGCGCAACGACCCCCCGTGAATCGGAATCCGCTCGACATCGACGAGCGCGAGCCCCTGGGCGGCAAACAGCCGCTCGAGCGCGGTCACCGAAAAGTAGCTGAGGTGTTCGTGGTAGATGGTGTCGAACTCGCGATGATCGATCAGGTCCTTGACGTAGGGTACTTCGATGATCGCGCGCCCGCCGTCGTTGAGCAGGGCCGCGATGCCGCGGCAGAACCCAGGCAGATCTGGCACATGCGCCATGACGTTATTGGCGTGGATGACGTCGGCGCGCACGCCATCGGTCCGGAGTTTCTTGCCGAGCGCTTCGCCGAAAAAGTCGACGACGGTAGGGATGCCCTTGGCCTCGGCTACTTTGGCAATGTTGGCGGCCGGCTCGATGCCGAGAACGGGTACCCCCGCTTCGCGGTAGTACTGCAGCAGGTAGCCGTCGTTACTGGCGATCTCGGCGGCAAGATGGCCTGGACCGAAGCCGCGCGTGCCGATGACCCGTTCGACGATCCCACGCGCATGCGCCAGCATGGTGTCGGAATACGAGGAAAAATAGGCGTAGTCGGAGAACATGCGCTCCGGTGGGACGGTCTCGTTGATCTGGACGAGTGTGCACTCCTCGCAGAAGACGAGTTCGAGCGGATAGGTCGGTTCCGCCATGCGGGCGCCGTCGGGCGACACGATCGCGTTGGCGAGCGGCGTACGGCCCAGTGACAGGATGACCGGAACCCGCGCGCTCCCGCAGGCGCGGCAACGGAATCCATTCATGCCGGTGTCTCGAGAAACGCGCGGTACCACTCGACGGTACGCTCGAGCCCCTGATCGAGCGTGTAGAGCGGCTGCCACTGCAGCATCGAACGCGCCTTCTCCGCGCTCAAATACTGGTGGCGGATTTCGTGCGTCGCGCGATTCTGGACGTCGGGTTCGAGCGACGATCCCATCAGCGTCAGGATCCGGCGCGTCAGTTCCAGGACCGTGACCTGGATCTCATTGGAGAAGTTGAACGCCTGCCCGGCGAGCGTGCGATCCGCCGCCAGCCGCTCGGTGAGCAGCGTGTAGGCGGCGGCGCCGTCCTCCACGTAGAAGTAGTCGCGCACGAACTGACCGTCGGATCGAATAATCGGCCGCTCGCCGCGCAAGACCGATCGGATGGTGCCGGGGACGATGCGATTCCAGTTCAGATCGCCGCCGCCGTAGAAGTTGCCGCAGCGTGTGATCGCCACCGGTGTACCGTAGGTGTTGGCATAGGTGTGAGCGATCAGGTCTCCGCACGACTTGCTGACATCGTATGGATGCGTGCCGCGCAGCGCAGTGCCCTCGTCGTAGGGCAGCGTCGTGCACTCGCCGTAGGCCTTGTCAGAGGAGGCGACGACGATTTGCTTCACCAGCGGACTACGCCGGCACGCCTCGAGCAACGCCCATGTCCCGCGGATATTGGTGTCGAAGGTCGACACCGGGTTGCGGTTGGCGATGCCGACAATCGTCTGCGCCGCGAGGTGGATGACGGTGTCGATCTCGTACTCACCGAGCACGCGCTCGAGCACGGCCTGGCGGCGCACGTCGCCCCGGACGATCTTTGCCCTGCCGGGCGGGGCCTGCGCCAATAATTCGCTCGATGGCACCCAGTCGCGTACCAGGCAGACGACCTCGGCGCCGAGATCGAGCAGTCGCTTCACCAGCCAGCCGCCGACAAGGCCGGTGCCGCCAGTGACAAAAGTAGGCCGATCGCGCCAGAACGCCGACCCGCTCACCACCGCTTCCACTCCGCGCCACCCGACTCCCAGAGCTGGTTCAGCTGCTGGTAGTCGCGATACGTGTCCATGCACTGCCAGAAGCCGTCGTGGCGGTAGACCGCGAGCTGGCCATCGGCAGCGAGGCGCTCGAGCGGCTCGCGCTCCAGCACGCAGCCTGGATCGTCGTTGAGGTAATCGAGCGCGCCGCGCTCGAGCACGAAAAAGCCGCCGTTGATGATCCCCTCGTGCGTCTGCGGCTTCTCGCTGAACTGCCGCACGCGTTGGCCGCTGACCAGCAGTTCGCCGAAGCGCGACGCCGGGTGAACGCCGGTCACGGTCGCGAGCGTGCGCTGATGAAGGTGGAAGTCGAGCAACTGCCGCAGGTCCACGTTGCTGACGCCGTCGCCGTAGGTCAGCATGAAGCGATCACCGGTGACGAACTTCGAGGCGCGCTTGATCCGCCCGCCGGTCGCCGTCGTATAACCGGTATCGACGAGCGTCACCTTCCAGCCAGGCTCCTGGTGGCCGCCGTGGAACTCAATCGACTCGCGCCGCCCGAGCTCCACGGTGAAATCGTTGTTCATCGCCTCGTAATTGAGGAAGTACTCCTTGATCCGTTCTCCCTTGTAGCCGAGGCAGATGATGAACTCGGTGAAACCGTTCACCGCGTAGCTCTTCATGATGTGCCAGAGAATCGGGCGGCCCCCGATCTCGACCATCGGCTTGGGACGGACTTCGGTTTCCTCGCGCAGGCGCGTGCCGAGGCCGCCGCAGAGAATCATCACCTGCATGCGCGGACCCGGCAGTTGGGAGACTCGCGGCTGAAATTCACGTTGTAGTACGGATCGTGCTCGAGCACGCTTCCCCACCTCTCCCACATCGCCGCCACTTCGCCGGGGCGCTGGCGCCGCGCGCCGAAGCTGGCCGACTCATGGTGGAACAGCCTCGCGTGCGGCGTGAAGACAATCCGATAGCCCGCGCGTCCGACGCGCAGGCAGAAATCCACGTCGTTGAAGTCGAGCGCGAGCGTCTCGTCGAAGCCGCCGACCTCCTCATAGATCTGCCGCCGCGTCAGCAGGCAGGCCCCGGTCACGGCGGAACAGTTCCGGACCCTGACGGCAATACCGCCGCAGCCCTGAGCGCCGCCTGGGGACTGGTGAAGAAGGTGCGCGGCCACGCCGCAGACGCCGACCGCCACGCCAACGTGCTGCAAGCGTCCGTCGGGGTAGAACAACTTTGCGCCGACGGCGCCGACCTGCGTCTGGTGCGCATATTCTAGCATCGCGTCTAGCCACCCCGCATTGATCGGCTCCACGTCGTCATTGAGCAGGAGCACGTACGGCGCCGACGTCTGGCGAACGGCGAAATTGATCTTGTTGGCAAAGTTGAACGCGCCGGCCCACTGGTAGGGGACGCGACGATGTGGCACCGTGTCGAGATAGGCGCGCGTCGCGGCGTCAAGGTTGCCGTTGTCGCAGACCAGGAGCTCGTAGTTGCTGTAATGGGTGCGCTCGCGAAGCCCCCGCACACACTGCTCGATATGCGCAGGCCGCCCGCCGCCGGGGCCGCGGCCGTCGGTCGGGATCACGATCGCGATGCGCGGTTGCTCCGACACGCTGATGCGCGCGCGCCAGAGTCCGACTTGGACCCCGGGAACGACCGTCGCCCTGAGACTGCGTCGCGCGCACGCCTCTTCGAGCGCCACCGCTGCGTCGGCATGCGCGCTGTCGGGCTCTCCGGCCGACACTGCGGCGCGGTGATAGAGCACGTCGGGCACGTGGACAATGTGCCGCGCCACCTCAGCGGCGCGTAGCGCGAGGTCGTAATCGAGCGCTCCGGCGAGTGGCGCGCGATAGCCTCCCACCGCCGCAGCGAGGGTCCGACGGACCATGCAGACGCGGCCGAGATACATCCCGGACTGCAGCAGTTCGGGCGACCAGTCCGGCTTGAACCGCGGCCGATCCGCCTCGCCGCCGACCGGCCAGACATCTTCGTCGCTGTAAAGGATGTCGACGTCCTCGCCGGCGCAGGCCTGGGCCAGCGCCAGCAGCGCCAACGGCGACAGGCGGTCGCCGGCGCGAATCGCGCCGATGAAATCGCCGGTCGTATGCGCCAGCGCATGGTTGCGCGCGGCGGCGCCGTCCGCCGGGACCAGTTCGAATTCCGGGTAGACCTGCGCATCGAGCGAGGCCTGAGTTGCGGCCGCCTCGAGATCGTCGCCCGGCTCGAGCAGCAGCGCGAAGCGCGGGCGGACCGTCAGCGCCGCCGCGGCAGCGCTCGCCTCCTTGAGCCTCGCCGCGTCGAGCGCGTGGCAGGCGCGCCAGGCCGCGTACTGCGCGGTGGGATCGGCCTCGATCTTCGTGCGCACGTGGCGCACCGTACCGGCGACGCCCAGCGTGCGAACGGCGAAGCCGAGCGACTTCGACACGCCGCGCAGCGACTTGCGCCACGTCAGGGACGGCACGCCGCACACGACGGACGTGGCGGCTGCATCGGTGAGGGTGACGCGAACCGTCAGCGTCACGGAACCGCGCGGGACACGTAACGCCACGACGTGCCAGCGGCCGTCGGGCTGGAGGTGCAGGCGGCGGCGATCCACCGCGCCCGCTCCGTCGACGGCGACATCGAATGTGGCGCCGCTCGCACCGCCCGTGACCGCACAGGGCACGCGTAGCGTCGATCGGGCTACGGTGCGGATCTCCGCCGTCAGCGACAAGGATTGCGACAGGTCGAGGGCATCGTACGAGAGGGCATCGAGCCTGAGGTTCCCGAGCCGACGCGCCGGCGATGCGCTCTCGTCGAGATAGGGGTCGATGGTGGTCGAATGCCGCATCAGCCGCCAGAGGCCTGAGGGCAGCAGCCGTGGTGAACGCGACAACCCCCAAATTGTAGCGTGTTCTCATGTTATGCTACCCGTCCGATTTTGTCGGTCATGCTTCGAGCCCGTCTGAGGGGCGTCCAACGGCGACTGGCGCCGGCGGGAACGAGGCGGCACAAGTACCTTCGCGCCCTCTGGCGCCGCGTGCGCGGAAGGACACCGTCGGGCCCACCGCGTCTCGCACTCCTGCTTCTGGTTGACGACTGTACCCGCGCCGCGATCGACGTCACGGTCGCCTCGCTGGATACGCAGAGCGATCCCAACTGGCAACTGCTGCTCGTGGGCGACGGCGCCGAGGCTGATCGCGCAGGTACTGCCCCGCGATGGCCGAATCGTTCCCTTTACCGGCAGCGGTAATGCGGCGGAGAGGCTCATCGCAGCGGCTGCATCCGCGCGCGCACCGTTTGTCGCCGTCATCGGTGCCGGCGACAAGCTCCTGCCCAACGCCGTCGGGGCCATCGTGGCGGCGGATACCGAAGCGGCGGATACCGAACGGCAGGCCGACATCATCTACGGCGACGAGACCGACTGGGCGAAGCCCGAGTGGTCGCCGGAGCTGCTGCTCGCGTTTCCGTACGTCGGACGGCTCTGCGCAATCCGTCAAACGACACTCGCAGCGCTCGGTGGCTGGACCGCAGAGACGATCGCGGCCGAAGACTACCGGCTTCTGCTTGCCGCGCTCCGCGCCGGCACGTCCGTCCGGCGTGCCAACGCCACCATCTACCGACGCGCCACTCCGGCGCGCCTCGCGCTGGTCACGCCGGCGGCCGTCGAGGCGCGGCGGCGCGCGCTGGTTGAGCACTTCGCCGCCACCGGCGAGCCGGCACAGGTAGTGGACGACGCCGGGCCGACGGGCCTGCGCGTGTCCTGGCCAATCGAGGGCCGGCCGCTCGTCAGCATCGTCATCGCCACGCGCGATCGGCTCGCCCTGCTGCGGCGGTGCATCGACAGCATCGAGCGCCGCACCAGCTACGCGGCCTACGAGATCGTGATCGTCGACAACGACAGCGTGGAAGCCGAGACGCTCGAGTACTTCGGGCGCACTGCGCATCGCCTCGTCAAGGCGCCCGGCGCCTTCAACTTCTCGCGCATCAACAACGAAGGGGCGCGCGCCGCGCGCGGCGAGTTCGTCCTCTTCCTCAACAACGACACCGAGGTCATCGCTGCCGACTGGCTCGAGTCGATGCTCCAGTACGCGCAGCGCCCGAACGTGGGCGGGGTCGGCGCCAAGCTGCTCTTCGCCAACGGCCGCATCCAGCACGCCGGCGTGATCTTCCACGACGGCTCGGCGTTTCACCTCGCCTACGACGTCATGAGCGGGCCAGCGACGTGGCCCGACATCGAGCTGGTACGCGACGTCAGCGGCGTCACGGCCGCGTGCCTGATGGTGCATCGCCAGCGCTTTCTCGACGCCGGCGCCTTCGACGAGAGCTTCCCCGTCAGCTACAACGACATCGAGCTGTGTGTGCGGCTGCTGCGCCTCGGCTTCCGCCACGTCTACACGCCGTACGCGGCGCTCTACCATCACGAGTCATCAAGCCGGGTGCCCGGCGTCAAACCCGAAGAAGGGCAGCACCTGCGCGAGGTCTGCGGATCGATCCTGTGGCACGATCCTTTCTGCCCGCGCACCGAGGATCGCCGCACGTCGCGCTGGGCGCTCCAGAGTCCGCTGGGACGGACGATCATGAGAGGACGAAATGCGCTGCGGCGCGGATGGGAATTGGCGCGCGCGGCCGGCTGGCATCCGCGTCCGCTCGTCGGCCTGCGCCCGGTGTCGAGCGAGCCCGATTCGAGCGAGGCGATTCAGTGGATCGATCGTGTCGAGATTGCCGGGCAGGTGCGGCCGGCGCTGTTCATGCACCCGCCGGCGCGCAGGTCCTATCGTTTCATCGCGGCGGGGACGGGACGATTCCAGGCCTGGCTGGCGCTTCTGCCCGAAGCGTGGGACGGCAACGACGGCGGCGTCCGATTCCGCGCCACCATCACGGTCGAAGGCGCGCGACCGATGACGCGGGCATGGCGGATCGATCCGGCCCGCCGCTCACGCCACCGCGCCTGGGTGCCGGTGTCGCTCGGCTTCCGCGCACGAAAAGGCGCGACGGTCGAACTGACGTTGGTGACCGAGACTCCGGAACGGGCCGGCCCGGCGTTCGGTTGGGGCATCTGGGGCCAGCCATTCATCGCCGATCGGCGCGGATATCGCTCGGTGATTGCGCGCCAGGTTGCCGTGGTCAATCAGCTTGGATGGCGGGCCGCCGTGCAGCGTTACGTCCGTGTGCTGCGCGGCCATGCCCTGCCGGCGCCCGGCGTCTACGACGCCTGGTTCCGCGAACGCGCCGAGTCGACGCGTCTCGCCCGCGACAGCGGGGGTGAACTTGCTCGGCTCTCCTACCGGCCGCGCATTTCGATCGTCACTCCGGTCTACAACACACCGCCGGAGCTGCTGCGCGCCATGGTCGACTCGGTGCGCGCACAGCTCTATCCCGACTGGCAGCTGTGCCTGGCCGACGATGCGTCGACCAAGCAAGAGACCCGGGCGGCGCTCGACGCCCTCGACGGCAGTGACCCGCGCATCCGCATCGTCCGCCAGCCGGTCAATGGCGGCATCTCGTCGGCGTCGAACGCCGCGCTGGCGCTCGCCGACGGCGAGTTCGTCGCGCTTCTCGATCATGACGACGAGATCACACCGGACGCGCTGCTCGAAGTCGCGGAGGAGCTCAACCGCCATCCTGACGCCGACGTGGTCTACACCGACGAGGACAAGCTCGACTTCGACGGCACCCACATCGAGCCGTTCTTCAAGCCGGATTGGTCCCCCGAGTACCTCAAGTCGACGATGTTCCTCGGCCATCTCGTCGTCTACAGGCGCAGCGTGCTCGAGGCGGTAGGCCGGTTCCGTTCGGCATTCGACGGTTCGCAGGACTACGATCTCGCGCTGCGGGTGACGGAACAGACCGGCAGAGTGCACCACGTAGCGCGCGTGCTGTATCACTGGCGCAAGATCCAGGGCTCGGCGGCAAGCAGCGCCGACGCCAAGCCGTGGGGGCTGCAGGCGGCACGGCGCGCGCTCGTCGATCACGTCTCCCGCCTGACGATGAGCGCGAGCGTGCAGGACGAGCCGGGCGACGGTTTCTGGCGGGTGCGCTACGAAATCATGGGCACGCCGAAGGTGAGCGTCATCATCCCTACGGCCGGGACGATCCGCGAGACGCCGTCGGGGCGCCGCGACATGCCGCTCGGCTGCGTGCGCTCGATAGTCGAGCGAACCGACTACCCGCACTACGAGATCGTGCTCGCCGTGAACGGACCGCTCTCCGGCGAGCTGACACGGTTCATTGCGGGCGAGCCGCGGATCCGGGTGGTGACCTGCGGGAGCGACGGCGCTTTCAACTTTGCAGCGACGATCAACTGCGCGGCGCGGCAGGCGACGGGCGAACACCTGCTGCTGCTCAACGACGACACCGAGGTGATTGCGGGCGAGTGGATGCGAGCGATGCTCGAGTTCTCGCAGCAGCCGGACATCGGCGCCGTCGGCGCGAAGCTGCTCTTCCCCGACGGGCGCCTGCAGCATACGGGCGTCGTGATCGGCATCGGCGGCGGCGCCTGCCATGTACTGTCGGGGCATCCCGGTGAGACGCCGGGCTACTACGGCAGTGCGTGGATCATCCGCAATTACTCCGCCGTCACCGGCGCATGCTGCATGACGCGGCGCGAGATCTTCGAAGCGCTGGGCGGCTTCGACGAGCGCTTCGCGACCGACTTCAACGACGTCGACTACTGCCTGCGCGCGCGCGAGGCCGGCTACCGCATCGTGGTGACGCCGTTCGCCAGGCTCTATCATTTCGAGGGGGCGTCGTTCGGCAACCGCGAACGCAAGGTCAACCCGCAGGAGGTCGCGCTGATGAGCGAGCGCTGGGCACCGGTGATCGCTCACGATCCGTACTACAATCCGAATCTCACCCGCACGGCACTCGACTACAGCCTGCGGCTGTCCTGACGATGTCCGGCCGCCGCCTGCAGCTCAACGCGGTGCACCATCTCGTCCCGCTCGGCGAGGGCACATGGCGCATGACCGGCAGCGATCCCCAGTTCCTCGTACCGGGACCGTTCGCGCGCGGGGTCTGGGAGTGGCAGTTCCGCGCCGGAGTCCAGGCTGACACACCAGCGCCTGGCGCCCGCATCTATTACGCAGCCGACGGACAATTTACCGACGCCGCCAGCGTGCGCTTCTCGCTGCCGCGCGATGCCGATGCGCGCACCCTGC
Source organism: uncultured Acidobacteriota bacterium (assembly GCA_963836665.1). Lineage (GTDB taxonomy): Bacteria > Acidobacteriota > Vicinamibacteria > Vicinamibacterales > 2-12-FULL-66-21 > JAICSD01. The sequence goes on from CAWIKL010000001.1 coordinate 2,483,518, forward strand.
GTTTCTGGCTGCCTTGCGACGCGACGCTATTGCGCTTCGACCCCTCGGACGCGCCCGGCATCCTGGTGATGGGTGAGATCACAGCGCGGCGGCGCGGGCGCCTCCACGCGGCCGCGCGTGCGTTTCTCCGGCAGGCGCACCAGCGCGGCCTCGGCGGCGTCGCCGCGTGGGTCCGCGACCTTGCCGCCGCCGCGAAGGGCGGTGGCTCGGCGCTGCGCGCGCGGATAGTCGACCTCATCACCAGCGAAGACGGCGTCAGCAGCGCCGAATGGGTAGCGGCGATTGTCGAGCGGCGCGCCGCACGCTATCACCCTCGGCCCGAAGGGCGACTGCTGTCGCTGATTTCTACCGTCTACGACACACCGCCTGCCTACCTGCACGAGTTGGCCGGGAGCCTGCGCGCGCAGACGTGGTCCGATTACGAATGGGTGCTGCTCGACAACGGCAGCCAGGACACCGGCACGCGCGCGGCGCTCGCGGAGATCGCGCGCGACCAGCGGGTCACGCTGCTCCGCGCGGAGCACAACCTCGGCATCCTCGGCGGCATGCGATTCGTCCTCGAGCGCGCGGGCGGACGCTACGTGCTGCCGGTCGACTCCGACGACTACCTGTTTCCCGACGCCCTCGCCATCTTCGCCGCCGTGCTGCAGGGAGCGAACTATCCGGCGCTCGGCTACTCCGACGAGGATAAGCTGCGCGACGGCCGGCACGTCGATCCGTTCGAAAAGCCCGGCTGGGATCCGGTGCTCTTCCGCAACTGCTGCTACGTCGCGCATTTGTGCGCAGTCGATCGCGAACAGGCGCTACGCCTCGGGGTCTATTCCGATCCGGCCGCCGAGGGCTGCCATGATTGGGACACCTTCTTCCGCTTCGCGCGCGCCGGACTGCCGCCTGTCCACGTGCCGGAAATTCTCTATAGCTGGCGGATGCATCGCGCCTCTACGGCAGCCAATGTCGACGCAAAAGACTTCGTGATCAACTCGCAGCGCCATGTCCTCGAGCGCCATCTGGAGGAGACGGGGCTGGCCGAACGCTTCCGCGTCCTGCGCAGTCCGCTGTTCCCGGCGTCCCCCGACTGGTGGATCCGGCGGGAGCGAAGTGCACCGCTGCCGATCGCACTCGTGTTACACGGCGGTGGTAGTTCCGCGCCGGCGTATCCCGCCTCGACCCTGATGCATGCCGATCCGCATGAGCCGCCGCTCCGCGCGTGGCAGCGCGCCGCTACGATTGCGCCGTTGGTCGTGGCATTCGACACCCGACTCCTCCTGACATCGGACGAAGCGATTTGGGAAATGGCCGGGCTGCGCGAGTCGTTTCCCGATGCGGCAATCGTCGGCGGCCGCCTGCTCGATGCGTCAAGGCTGATCGCCGACACCGGGCGCTCCGCAGACGATCCGGGGTACTTCGGCACCGCGCTCAAGCAGCGCTCGGTCGCATTCGTCGACTTGCGACTGGCGCTGCTCGACGGCAAATGGTTGGGCAGCCTCGATCCCGCTCCCTACGACGCGATGACTCTTGATCAACTGTCCAGCGCGCTCGCGGCGGCGGCGCGGCGCTCAGGGCTGCGCGTCATCGCGTCGCCGTTCATCGAAGCGACGGTCTGACCGCGCCGTTACGCGGCGAGGTCGTCCTTCAGCAATCCCCATCCATATGGCGCGCGCTGCATAGTGATCGCCCGCGTGCTTCCACTTCTGGGAAGCGGCGCTGCCGATCCCGATCGATACGGCTGGGTACGACAGTTGCTCAGCAGCGATCCCGCCGGAAACACCCGGCGGAGGACGTGTGAACATGAGAACCGTTTTACATACTGCATGTGCGCTGCTGCTGGGGTTCAGCAGCGCGTACGCGCAGCCGCAGACCGAAAGCGTGAGCGGCAACGCCGAGCAGGTCTGGCACGGCTCACAACTCGGCGCGAAAGCCGGTCAGTGGCTGGATCTCGGTGCAGTGAGCGCGGGGGACGCGCGCAGTGATTTGATCGTCGGCGCGCCAGGATCGGCGTCGATTCCGGGCGCCGTCTACATCATCTTCGGCGGCCCGGGGCGCAGCGGCGATCTCAACCTCGCCAATGCCGACACGACGATCGCCGGAGCGGCCGCGGGCGATAAGTTCGGCTTCGCGACCGCCGCCGGCAATGTCATCACACCGGAAGGATCGCAGACGCGCAACCTCGTCATAGGCGCGCCGGGAGCGCTGGGCGGCAAGGGCGTCGTCTACATCTATGACGGCGGGTTCACGGCCAACAGTCATTTCACGACGGCCAATGCGGTCTATGCGATCATCGGCCGGCCCGGCGATCAGCTCGGGAGCGCGCTGGCGACTGCCGACCTCGACAACGATGGCTATCGCGAGATCATCATCGGGGCTCCAGGCAACGGTCGCATTTACGTGATCAAGGGCGGCCCGGCGCTGAGCGGCACGCGCGATCTAACCGCCACGCCGCCGGTGTCGCCCGATCTGGAAATCGCTGGTCTCGGCCTCGGCAATGTCCTCGCCGCCGGCGACGTGACCGGCGACGGCATCTCCGACCTCCTCGTCGGCGCGGCGGAGACCGATTCAAGCCGCGGCCTGGTTTACCTCTATAAAGGGCGCGCCACGGGCGGCATCCCGACGACGCCCGACTACGCATTCGGCGGCGTCACCTACGGCGATCGCGCCGGCGCCAGCCTCCGCCTCCTGGACATCGATCACGATGGCGTGCGCGACGTGATCATCGGCGCCCCAGGCGTCGCCGGACCAGGCGGGCGCACCGGCAGTGGCGCTGTCTATCTCGTCTGGGGCGGCTCGGCCGTGGCCTCACGATCGCTCGCCGCCGCCGACGTCACCTTCTTCGGCGCCACGGCTGGCCTGCAACTGGGCACACAGCTCTCGGCCGGCGACATCAACCGCGACACGCCGTCCGACATCGTGATGCTGGGCCCTGGCGGCGGCGCCGGCGAACTCGATATCTACTACGGACGCAGCGCCCGTACGCAGTACGGCGTCGACCGTGGCGACGGCCTGCGCGTCGTCGATTTCGCCGATCAGACGCAAATCGACCGCAAGATCGTCGGCGATGCATCGCTCGGCGCCATCGCGTTCACCCAAGTGTTCGAGGTGACCGGCGAAGGAGCGCGCGACATCGTCGCCAGCGTACCGTCGCAGGACGGCGACACCGGCGCCGTCTACTTCGCGATCTCGCCGTCACTGTCGCTCGACAAGAACAGTCTGTCGATTGCCGTCAACCGCAACTCCTCGGGGACGTCCGCGCCAGTCATCATTTCGAACCGAAGCATCATCGCGACGACGTGGTCCGCGACTTCGACGCAGGGCTGGCTCAAGGGCTCACCGGCGAGCGGCACCTCCACGTCCACCACCCCCGGAACGGTGAACGCGGCGATTAACACTGCGGGACTCAACCCAGGCACGTACAGCGGCACGCTGAACGTGACGTCTACGAGCAAGCATCTCGAGATGACCAACGCGGTCAGCGTCTCGCTCACCGTGACCGATACGATGATCACGATGGATGTGCCCGCCAACGGCGCAACGGTGACGCTGCCGTTCATGACGTCGGGCTGGGCGCTGGATCATGCCGCGACGAGCGGCACCGGCATCGATCAGGTGCTGATCTATGCGACGCGCAGCGACAATCCCGCGGCGCAGCCGTTCCTCGTCGGTACAGCCAACTACGGCCAGCCGCGATCCGACGTCGGGGCGATCTACGGCAGCCAGTTCACCAATTCCGGGTATTCGGTGCTGATCGAGCGCGTCCCGGCCGGTAGTTACCATCTCACCGCGATGGCGCACCATATCGCGACCAACACGATGACGGCGCTGGTTACTCACGACATCACCGTCCGCAACACGGGCATCGTGTGGATCGACACTCCAACGGTCTCGCAGACGGTGACGTCCGCCTTCGAGATCGGCGGGTGGGCCCTCGATCCGACGGCGTCGAGCGGGACCGGGGTCGACGGCATCCAGTGCTGGATCTTCCCCAACGACGGCCTGGCGCCACCCGTGTTCATCGGTAAAGGCAGTTACGGGTGGGCCCGGTCCGACGTCGGAGCGGCATTCGGATCGCGCTTTACCAACTCCGGCTTCCACTTCACCGTGACGGGGATGATGCCGGGCCAGTTCATGGTCGCCATCTTCGCGCACAGCACGGTGACCAATTCGTACAGCTCGATCCAGATGGTCCACGTGACGGTCAGTGCCAACGTGCTGATGTCCATCGATATACCGTCGGCCGAGGCCACCATCAGCGGCGCGTCGATTGGCGTGTCGGGTTGGGCGATCGATCGCGCTGGGACCAGCGGCACGGGCGTCGACATGATTCACGTCTACGCGGTCCACAATCCGGGCAGCGGCGAACCGCCGGTCTTCATGGGTGTCGCGACACTCGGCTTTGCGAGATCCGATGTTGCGGGCATCTACGGCGCGCGCTATACGAACTCTGGTTACTGGTTGACGGTTGACGGCAGGTCGCTGGGACTGGTGCCGGGGAACTATGACATCGCCGTGTGGGCGCACAGCGCCGCGACCAATTCGTTTAACAATGTCGCGGTGGTGCGGGTCATCATCCAATGAACGATGCGGACGGTGCTCCCGTGATGGGGGCACCGTCCGCGTCATCGGATCAGCGCGACAGAAGCCGCTTCAGGCGCTTCAGCGTCGGAGCTACTGCGGGAGACGCCACGACGCGCCGCCCGTCCGACGATCCCACACGCAGCGTGGCTCCGCTCCGCGCGTAGATTTCCTGCACGTATCCAACGCGCAAGGCAAAGGGAGCGCGGCTCACGCGTGTGTAGCCCCCCACAGCGGCCATCGATTCCGCCACCGACGTGCGATCGAGCGCATCCGCCATGCGTTGCCACGACTCGTGATTAATGCTGAGAAATGGACCGTCGAGGAACCCTCGGATCGCGGTCAGATAGGCGCGGGCCGTCGCGCGCGGAATCTCGACGAGGCTATTCTGATTGATCACCACGTCGGCTGACGCGGGCGGTTCCTGGATCAATAGCCATCCTGGGAGCAGCGCGATTTCGTCGCCGGCGCTAGGTTGTTCACCGGCGAGCCGCAACGGGTGTCCAGGCATCGCGCGCCAGAGAAAATACGCCTGGGCCGCGTTGACGAACGGCAAATCGTAGATCGTATAGCGGCACCGAAGCAGCTGGCCGGTCCAGTAGGCGAGGTCACCGAAGCCGCCACCGATTTCCACGACGTGTCCCTTGCCCCGCTCCGGCATCCACGGACGCACGCCAAGGGCGACGAGCAGGTGCATGAAGGCCAGGCTCGGCACGGGTTTAGCGCGCAGCTCCCCGCCAAAGACACCGGTCATATCCGGAAACTCAAGGCGGATCCCGAACGTCTCTTCAATTGAAGCTGACGACGGCGTCGACGTCCACGTCGAGAAGCGCCCGCTCCCACCCGGCGAGGTTGTCCTCGGGATTGATCACAGGGTAGGCGCCGGACGCGCCGGCAAGGCCGACGAGCTGATCCAGCCACATCAGTCCGTAGCCGTGCGCAAGCGCGGGATCGTTGCGGACGGCATCGGCCTCTTCGCGCCCCATGGCAATGCCGTACGCCGCATCCGAGATGAGAAACCGGCGCAAGATGCCGTGCGCGCGTTCGGCGGAGCGGGCCTCGAGCGCGTCGACGAGATCCCGCTGGCGACCGCCGAAGCCATCCGCAGCCCAGATGGTCCCGAACATCGACCGCCGCGTCCGCGCACTTGCGGAACCGATCGCATGATGATAGGCGGCGAGGATCCGCTCGATGATCTCGCGATCCTCAGCAAGCGTCCGCTGCTCGTATTCACTAGAAAACACGATGCGCGGTACGCGCACGCCTTCGCGAACCGGATGCAGCAGCACGGCCATCGCGGAGATTTTACCTGCTGACCCAGCCACAAACGTAAGATCGGTGACTGAATTGCAACGAAGTGGCGGCACTTCGGGCCTTTTTACTAGGAATTTCCCGCCGTTTCCGTGTCGACGCCTGCCGGTACTCCTATTGCTCAGTCCGGGCGCATATGAGATCCTGGTTTCGCGCGGCCGTGTGTGTCGGCTTGCTGCTCCTCGTCTGCAGCGCGGCATCTGCCGCGCCGGTGACGTTGCAGTGGGACGCCAACACGGACCCCGACATCTCCGGTTACGTTGTCGTCTACGGCACGCAAAGCCACATCTACGCCACGCGGCTCGATGTCGGCAACACGACCACGACGACGCTGTCGCTCGCGCCAGGCACTTATTACATTGCCGTGGCGGCCTACTCGCCCGAAGGCACCAGCGATTTTTCGAACGAGGTCATCGCGACGATCGGCGGTTCGGTTCCAGAGATCGCCATCGACACGCCGGCGCCTGGCGGCACGCTCACGTCGGCATTCGAGGTCGGCGGGTGGGCGGCCGATATCGGCGCGCTGTCGGGCACCGGCGTCGACGCCGTGCAGTTCTTCGTCTTCCCAACTGACGGCGCTGCACCCGGCGTGCTCATCGGCAAGGGAAGTTACGGATGGCCCCGCGCGGACGTCGGGTCGATTCTCGGCGCGCAGTTCACCAACGTCGGCTATCACTTCACGATCACCGGCCTCGGCCCAGGCGCCTATGAGCTCGGCGTCTACGCGCATAGCACCGTCAGCGGTACCTACAGCATCGTCGCCATGCAGCATTTCACCGTCAGCGCGACGGCGCTGATGTCGATCGACCTTCCGTCGGCGGAGTCGACGGTTGCGACGAATGCACTATGGGTGTCCGGTTGGGCGATGGACCGCTCGGTCGCGTCAACGACCATCTCCGGCACGGGCGTAGACGCGTTGCACGTTTATGCGTTTCCGAATCCGGGTAGCGGCCAGGCGGCGATCTTCCTCGGCGTGGCGACCCAGGGCGTGGCCCGGTCCGACGTCGCCGCCATTTACGGTGCGCGCTACGCGGCAGCGGGCTATGCGCTATCCGTCAGCCCAACGCTCCTGGCACCCGGCGTTTACAACATCGCCGTAGTCGCCCATTCCGCAGTGACGGGCACATTCAATAATGTGGCGGTCGTGCGCGTAACGCTACAGTAAGCGTCCCAACCGCGAGCCTAACTCGTTCCTGGCGGCTCGGCACCGGGATCCGGCGACATGCCGACCGACGGCTGCGACTGCCACTAACCGGCTGACCGGTTGCCACTTATGGGCTAGTTCTACGGTAATCTGACCTCTCCTATGTCGCCAGTAACGTCAGTTCGTCATCTCCGGGGTGATCGGCGCGGTCCTTGCCTGTCGGGAGCATGATGTTCAGCCGGCTGACAATCCGAAGGGCTCTGATCGCAGCGTTGCTTGCCGCCGGAACGGCACCTTTTGCCCTCACCGTAGTCCGCGCACAGACACCAGCCACGTTGCAAGGCACGCTGACGATCGTCTGGGGCGATCCGAAGTACGCAGGCGCCGCGAGCCGGATTTTCTACATGCTGGCGACTGCCGACGGCCAGCACATTCCGCTGCAGGTCGATCTCGACGCCAACGAGATGCTGCGCCATCAGCGCAAGTCGGTAACGGTGCGCGGTCGAGCGGGCTTCATGCGCAACGCGACAGGAGGCGCCGGCCAGGCGGGCGTCATCGTCGAGTCCATCAGCGAGAACCATCAGGCGGAAGCGCTTGCGCAACCGACCACCGATGCGACCGTGAGCGGCGCCAAGAAGGTGCTGTTCCTCCTGCTGCAGTTCAGTGACGACGTGGCGGTGCCGCACGCCCCAAGTTTCTACCTGAACATGATGAACCCGGACGTGTCGCCGGATCCGAACATTCCGAGCACGATCAACGCGTTCTTTAAGAAAGTCTCCGGCAACACGTTTTCGTGGTCCGGCGATGTCGGCGGCGCCGGCGGTGTCGGCGCTCCCGGCGGCTGGATCAAGCTACCCAATCCCAAGAGCTACTACGCGAATTGCAGCTTCAATACGGCGTGCCTGGATTTTTCGCATGTGCAGGCCGACGCGGGCGCTGCGGTCACCGCCAACGGCATCGATCTCACCCAGTACGACACAGTCAACCTCGTCTTCAGCAACGACCTGGATTGCTGCTCCTGGGGCGGCGGCGTCTTCCTGAACGGCCGCTCGTACGCCGCCACCTACGAACCGCCGTGGGGACAGGTGACCTCGACCTACACGCACGAGCTGGGACACAGTCTTGGCCTGCCGCATTCGGGGTGGCTGTACTACTCGTACGACAGTCCGTGGGACACGATGAGCTCCATCCAGAGCGGCACGTTCCACACGTGCGGCTCGTATTCTTCGCGCAACGACAACGCGACCGAGGCGTTGTTCTGCGACGAACCTGGAGACGGATACATCGCGGGCCACCGCGACTACTTGGGCTGGGTGCCGAACCAGGTGTCGATCAACTCCACTACATCGGGGCAAACCGTCACGCTCGAGGCCAACTCGATCCCGGCAGCCGGCAATCCCAAGTTGATCAAGATCTGCCTTCCGGGCTACTCGTGTAGCGGCAGCGGCTCGACTACGCGGTATTTCACCGTCGAGGCGCGCGTGAAGAACGGCGGCGCGACTACGCAGTACGACAACGCTATTCCCGGCGACGGCGTCATCATTCATGATTTCTGGTTCGGCCGCCAGGCGATTTCTGGCGGCTGCTATTTCAACAACCAGTCGGGCTGGGCCGTTCCGGTCGACTCGACGCCGGGCGATTTCAATTCGTCGTCCTGTTCGTACGCGCCAGGCACGGCGCTCTTCAACGCGCAGTTCGGCGTTGGCAGCACGTACACGAACTCGACCTACGCCTTCAAGGTCAACGTTCTGAGCCGCTCCGGAAACAACTTCGTGGTCAGTGTACAGACCACTATCACCACGCAGATCAATATGGATGCGCCGGTCAACGGCTCGGCGCAAACGAAACCGCTGACCATCACCGGCTGGGCGATCAACCGTACTGCCACGGCCGGCACGGGCATCGATCTCGTGCACGTCTACGCCACGCCCATCGGCGGCAGTGCGGTCTTCCTCGGCGTCGCCACGTATGGCAGTGCGCGGAGCGACATCGGCGCGATCTACGGATCGCAATTCACCAACTGCGGCTGGACCCTGTCAGGCGCCGGCGGCAGCCTGACGCCGGGCACGTACACGATCACTGCCTTCGCGCACAACGCGTCGACCGGCGCGTTCGATGCGGCCGCCAACGCTAACATCAGCGTGAGCGGTGCGGTGTCGAAGCCCGCGATCGCCGTGGACACGCCGACGGCGGGACAGACGGTCACCTCAGCGTTCGAAGTCGGCGGCTGGGCGCTCGACGCGGGCGCGCCGGCCGGCACCGGCGTCGACGGGGTCACCTTCTACGTGCAGCCGGCCGGCGCGCCGGCGCCCGGCATCTTCATCGGCACCGGCAGCTACGGCGCCGCGCGCGGCGACGTCGCCGCGCTCTACGGCTCGCGCTTCACCGCCGTCGGCTTCCACTTCACCATCACCGGCATGTCGCCCGGCACGTTCACGCTCAACGTCATCGCGCACGACACACTGACCAACAGCAACTCGATCGTCAAGTCGGTGCCGTTCACCGTCAGCGCCACCGCGCTGATGTCGATCGATGTGCCAAGCGCCGAAGCGACGATTGCGGCTGCGACCTTCACCATCGGCGGCTGGTCGATCGATCGCACGGTCGAGGGCACGACGATGGGCGGGAGCGGCGTCGACGCGGTCCACATCTACGCCTTCCCGAACCCGGGCAGCGGCCAGGCCCCGATCTTTCTCGGCGTGGCGACGCTCGGTGTGTCGCGGCCCGACGTCGGCGCGTTCTACGGGTCGCGCTACGGCCAGTCCGGCTACAACCTGACCGTGAACCGCGGCGCGCTCGGGCTGGGGCCCGGCGTCTACAACATCGCCGTCGTGTCGCACAGTTCGGTCAGCGGCACGTTCACCAACACCGCCGTCGTGCGCGTCACGCTGCAGTAGTACCTGAGGCAGTACTTCCTTTGCGAGAATGTAATACCAGCGATCTATACTCCTCACGGTAGTCGGTCGAACCTCGGAGGCACGATGCAACTGACGCACAGTGCAGCGGCGCTAGCCCTTCTGACCCTGTTCTCCGGCTTCTCTGTCCCCGCTTCGGCGCAGACACGCGCGCTCATGGTCCACATGAATGTGGCGGGAGCCACCGGGAACGTGCGAGTGTCGTCCGGTGCCGGCGGGCCCGCGGCCGCGTGCAACCCCACGGGCAACAATCCGTGTGAGGTGCTCGTCAATCAGGGCGCAAGCATCGAGATTGCAGCGGACTACCCTGGCCGTCTTTCGGCCGGCAGCGGCCCTGCTGCCTCCTGCGCGCTGAGCACGTGCCGTTTCACGATGACGGCGGACGCCGACGTGACGGTGACGTTCACGGCGGGTGACACGCCGTTCGCCACGGTGACGACGACGCTCACGGGGGATGGCGGCGGGACTCTGTGGGCCGACGGCAAGGCTTGCTCGTCCGGCAGCTGCGCAGTGAAATACCTCGTGGGATCGTCGGTCCAGCTCACGGCTGCCAGCGTCGGCACCGCGCGATTCACCGGCTATTCGTCCAGCACGGGCGGTGCGTCCGCGTGCGGTCTGACGGACGTCTGCACGTTCACGCTGAACGCCGACAGCTCGGTCACCGGCACGTTCCTCGCGCTGACGTCATTCACGGTTGCCCCGTCGAGCGCCATCGGCGTGCCCGGGGGTCCGTCACAAACCTTCACGGTGACCGGTACCTACTCGAGCGGGCCCACCGCCGTGATCGCATCCGCATCAGGCGCATGGTCCGCCGCGACATCGCTCCCGGCTGGACGCTCGGATCTCGCGGCCGCGACGCTCGGCGGTAAGGTCTACGCAATTGGCGGTACCTGACGGCGCCGGCGCCCTGAACGGGCTCACCGAATTCGATCCTGCGACGCTCATGTGGACGCCGCGGGCGTCGATGCTCGTGGCCCGCGCCGTCTTTGGCGTGGCGCCCGCTGGTGGCCAACTCTACGCGCTCGGTGGCGCCAACGGCTTCTTCGGCGACAGCACCCCCCTGGCCTCGGTCGAACGCTACGATCCGACCACCGATAGGTGGACGATGCGAGCTCCGATGGCGGCACCTCGCCAGGGTCTCGCTGCCGGAACAATCAATGGGATTATTTACGCCGCCGGCGGCTTGGATTCGGGAGACACTCCCCTCGCAACGCTCGAAGCGTACGATCCGGCATCCGATTCGTGGGTGCAGAAATCGCCGATGCCCACGCCGCGCTGGCTCGTGGCAGGCGGCGTCATCGACGGCATGCTCTATGTCATCGGCGGCAACAACGGCTCGTCGATTGTATCGACGGTCGAGGCCTACAATCCGGCCACGAACACGTGGAGCACCAGAGCGCCGCTGCCGGTCCCGCTTGCCGGCGCCGCGGCGGCCGTCGCTGACGGCGTGCTCTACGTGATGGCCGGCCAGCTGTATCAGCAATCTGTCGTGTACGCGTACGATCCGGATGCCGACGCGTGGACCGTCAAGGCACCGATGCCGACGCCCCTCAACGAGCTCGCGGCCGTGTCGCTGAACGGCGTCGTCTATGCGATCGGCGGCTCGTCGACGGATCTGTTCCACTCCATCAAGGCGAGCAGTGTGGTCCAGACGTTCGTCGATTCGGTGCGCTGGAGCAGCAGCGCGCCGGCGGTCGTGCGCGTCGCGCAGACGGGCGCCGCGACGCCGCTCTCTCCCGGCACCGCGACGGTCACCGCCAACGTCGGCGGGACAACGTGCGGTGCGAGCTGTCCGGTCTTTACGGTGTTGCCGCCGACTCAGCTGTCGCTCGATCTGCCCGGGAACAACAGCGTCGTCAGCGGCAGCGGTACCTTCACGGTCGGCGGCTGGGCGCTCAACCGCGGCGCCCCGTCGGGGACCGGCGTCGATGCCGTCCACGTCTACGCGGCGCCGGCCGACGGGCCGGCGATTTTCCTCGGCGCTGCGGCGTACGGAGGCGCGCGCCCGGACCTCGGCGCCGTGTTTGGCTCGCAGTTCACGAATAGCGGGTTCACGCTGACGGCCGGCCCGCTTGCCGCGGGCACCTACACGGTCGTTGCCTTCGCACACGACGGGCTGACCGGCGCCTTCGACGCGACCGCACGCGCCACCATCACGGTGCGCGCTCCGATCTCCACCCCCGCGATCGCGATCGACACACCGACGGCGAACCAGACCGTGACCTCCGCGTTCGAGGTGGGCGGCTGGGCGCTCGACGCGGGCGCGCCGACTGGCACTGGCGTCGACGCGGTGGCGCTCTATGTCTTCCCCAATGACGGTGCGGCGCCCGGCGTCTACATCGGCCAAGGCAGCTATGGCTGGACGCGCGCCGACGTCAGCGCCCTGTTCGGGACGCGGTTCACCAAGAGCGGGTACCACTTCACCATCACCGGCCTCGGCCCCGGCCACTACCTGGTCGCGGTGATTGCGCACAGCACGGTGACGGCCAGTAACTCGATCGTCGACACCGTGCACGTTACCGTCAGCGCGACGGCCTTGATGTCGATCGACGCGCCCGGCGCGGAGAGCACGATCACCGCTCCGACGTTCGAGATCGGCGGCTGGTCGATCGATCGCGCCGTGGAATCGACGGTCCAGAGCGGCACCGGCGTGGACACGCTGCACGTCTACGCCTTCCCGAACCCGGGCAGCGGTGACGCGCCCATCTTCCTCGGCGTGGCGACGCTCGGCGTGGCGCGTCCCGACGTCGGCGCCGCGTACGGCGCGCGCTACGGCGACAGCGGCTACACGCTGATCGTCGATCGCGCCACGCTCGGCCTCGCGCCGGGCGTCTACAACATCGCCGTCGTCTCGCACAGCGTCGTCAGCGGCACGTTCAACAACGTCGCGGTCGTCCGCGTCACGCTGCAGTAGACGCAACCAGCGGCAACAGACGGCTGTGAGCCTGTATTAAGATTGGCGGGATGTTTCGTTTTGGCGTGGTAGCGATCCTTGCGCTCGCAACAGCGGGCGCCGCGGCGCAGACGAAGAAGCCTCCGGCAAAAGCGGCGGCGAAAACGGCACCGGCACCTCCCGCGCCGAAGAAGGAGTTGCCGGTACCCTTCCACCCGGGTGAAGTGCTCGAGTACGACATCGGCTGGTCGAGTTTCGTCACCGCGGGGACCGCAACGGTCACTGTCAAGGAAAAGAAGCCCTCTTTCAACTCGGTCGCCTACTACGTTGTCGCCGAAGGGCGGCCGACGGCACTCCTCTCGAAGCTCTACACGCTCTACTACAAGGCCGACACGCTCATCGACGTCTACACCCTGCTGCCGCAGCGCGGATCGCTCTACGTCGAAGAGGGCAAGCGTCACCGCATGAAGACGACGACTTTCGACCAGCCAGCGCGGAAGGCCCAGTACGAAGTGCAGACGGCGACGCACACCGCAAAGCCGCTGGTGCTCCCTGGCTTCACGCAGGACGCGCTCTCGGCGCTCTATGTGCTGCGCTCGATTCCGATGAAGGCCGGCGACAAATTCAACATGCCCGTTACCGATGCCGGCGACGTCTACAAGGTGCAGATGCAGGTCGGCGCGATCGAGACCCTGAAGACGCCGCTCGGCGACATCAACGCGCTGAAAATCGTGCCGGTGATCACGGCGTCCAAGGCAACGCCGCCCAGTGGCATCGCCATCTGGATCTCAGACGACGCGCGGCGGCTGCCTCTCAAGATCGAGGCTCAGCTCGCCGTCGGCAAGTTCGTCATCTCGCTGCGCAAGGTCACCGGTTGATCTTCGGCGCGTCGTGACATCGACCGTCAGCTTAGGGACGAAGGACGGCGATTACAGGCGGCGGATGAGGTAGGAGTTGGGGGCTCAGGGCCGGCTAACCGACACCAGCCGCGCGACATCTGCATCGACCATCATGGTGACCAGACGCCGAAAGTCGACCTCGGGCCGCCATCCGAGCAGGCGCTGCGCTTTGGCCGGGTCGCCAATCAGATGGTCGACTTCCGCGGGGCGCAGGAAACGCGGATCGAGCTTGACGTATTTCTGCCAATCGAGCCCGACGTGGCCGAATGCGACCTCGACGAGCTCGCGCACCGAATGGCTCTCGCCGGTAGCGATGACGAAATCGTCGGCCTCGTCCTGCTGCAGCATCATCCACATGGCGCGGACGTAGTCGCCGGCGAAGCCCCAGTCGCGCTGGGCGTCGAGGTTGCCGAGCGCGAGCGAGTCGGCCAGCCCGAGCTTGATGCGCGCGACGCCGTCGGTGACCTTGCGGGTGACGAACTCCAGGCCGCGACGCGGCGATTCGTGGTTGAAGAGGATCCCGGACACGGCAAACAGCGAATAGCTCTCGCGGTAGTTCACCGTGATGTAGTGGCCATAAACTTTGGACACACCGTAGGGGCTGCGTGGATAGAACGGCGTCAGCTCGGTCTGTGGCACCTCGCGAACCTTGCCGAACATTTCCGACGAGGACGCCTGGTAGACGCGGATCTTGGTGTCAACCTGCCGGACGGCCTCCAGGATGCGGGTTACCCCCTGCGCGTTGAACTCGCCGGTCAGCATCGGCTGGTCCCACGAGGCCGGCACGAACGACATCGCGGCCAGGTTGTACAGCTCGCGCGGCCGGACCTCGTCGATCACTTTGATGAGCGAGAGCTGATCGAGCAGGTCGCCGGGGTGCAGGTGGATCCGCTCGAGCAGGTGCTCGATGCGCCAGTAGTTGGTGGTGCTGGCGCGACGCACGATCGCGTGGACTTCGTAGCCCTTTTCGAGCAGAAGCTCCGCCAAGTATGAACCGTCTTGGCCAGTGATGCCGGTGATCAGAGCGCGTACGGGCATAGAACGTTTAAGATTATCACAGCGGCTTTGCTGATCAGCTGGCGCGTCGATCGACACGTGCGCCCATCCATAATCTAACCGCGAGGTTGACGCATGCTCTTCTTTGGTCCAGCCCTTCTCATCGTTGTCGCGCAGAGCGCACCAGCGCCAGCGCGCGCCCCCGCGCCGATCGAATGGGCCCATCGGCTCGCAACGGGATGGGAATCGCTTTCAGCGGGGCGCGCCAACGACGCAGAAGGTGCGGCCGACGCCGTGTTGCGCGAGGGTCACGCGCGCCACGACGCTTCAGCGCTGAAGATCCGCGCCCGTCTTCTGGCCGGGCGAGTCGACGGCGCGATCGCCGCCTACGACGAGTGGGGCCAGGGCTCGCGCCAGGACGTCTTCCTGCTGCAGCCGATCGCCGCGAGCCTGCTCGCGTCGCTGGCCGAGTCAAAACAGCGTGACGTTCGGCAGGCCGCGTTGGCTGAGCTGGCGAAGAACGGTGACGCCGCGGCGCGCGCGGCGCTGGAGCAGACGCAGACCGTTGACGCGGATGCGGCGCTCGCCGCGCTCGGCGACGCGCGCGCGGTCGCGCGTCTGCGCGAGCAGATCTCGCACCCGACTCCAGGGGTCGATCAGGCCTCCGTGATCGACGCGCTGGTCGCGGCGAAAGCCACCGACGCGGTTCCCGATTTGATGGGCGCGCTCGATCCCACGCGCCCGGGCCCCGTCCGGGCGGCGGCCGCCGACGGGTTGGGCACGCTTGGAGCGGCCGAGGCTGTATCGAAGCTGCGCGATCTGCTCAAGGAGAGCGACGGCGTCATCAGCAATGCCGCGGCGATGGCGCTCGCGCGTCTCGGGGATCCGTCGGGCCTCGCCGTAGTCGCCCAGATGGAAACCAGCCCTGTGATCTCCGTCCGACTGGCTGCGGCCGAAGCCACAGCAGGAACGAACCCGGCCGGCGCGTGGGTGGCAATCGCCACCGAGGCGCTCCGCGACCCTGACCCGGGGACGCGACTCACGGCGGCCGCCTTGCTGATACGGAGCGGCGTCAAGGACACGGCCGCGCAAGCCGTGCTCCGCGCACTGCTCGCCGATAACAATCCTGCCGTGCGCCACCTCGCCGCCAGGGCGCTGGCGGGGGCGCCAGGTCCCGTCGCCACCGGAGAAACGGCTGAGCTTAAGCAGTTGCTTCTCGACCCCGAGCCGCAGATTCGAATCGCGGCCGCGGGGGCCCTCCTACGCATGGCCGGCGGGATTGACTAGTTAGCAGTTTTTTTCTGGCGTTTCCGCGGGGGGCACGTTTATCCTATTCGCCGCTCCCCTTCGGTCCGATACAACGCCAAGAACATATGACTAGGACAGCCTTCGGTATTCTGGCTGCGCTCGCCCTGACGTGTGGAACCGCCGCGGCTCAAGCCGCCCGCACCGGCCCGACGTTCTCCTTGGGCGCGGGCAGCGGTCAGCAACTCGTCTTAACCCCCGACGCCGCCTACGATTACGTCCACGATCGCTACTTCACCGTCCACGGCCATGGACTCATTGAAGGAGTGCTCTCGGCCAGTAACGGCGGGATCCTGGCGGTCACCACACCGATCAACGCCAACCGCCTGGCCTGGGCCGGTGAATACGCGCAGACGCCACGCGTCGCTTTCAGTCCCGACGTCAACGGCGGCGCCGGCGGCTATCTCGTCACGTGGCACGAAACCATGCCCGCCGGCTTCGCCCAGGTACACGGCCGTCTCGTGTCCGCCGACGGCGTCGCCATCGGCGGCGACATCGTTATTTCGCTCGAGGCTGTGAACGTCCCGACCAGTACGAACTGGCTGATGGGGCCCGCGGTCGCCTACTCGACGCAGAGCCACGAGTTCCTGGTGACCTGGATGGGGAGCTACGGCGCGAGCAACGACATCCGCTGCAATCGCCTTAACGCAGCGGGAGCCGTGCTCCAAGCCTCCGTGACGCCGGTCACGACCGCCTCTCCCGACTGGGAGCGTGATCCGGACGTCGTCTACAACCCCAACGCCGACGAATTCTTCATCGTCTACGCGGGCTTCCATAACGCCGCCAACTATGCCTACGTGGCTGGCCAGCGCGTCAAGGCGGGCACGGGCCAATTGCTCGGCGGAGCGGTCGAGTACGATCAGAACGGTGGTAGCCGCGTCGCGACGTACATTCCGGCAGTGGTCTACAATTCGCAGAGCCAGCAGTATCTCGCTGTCTGGTATCACGCGACGAGCACGTTCGCCGGCTTTTACGGAATCAAGATCAACGCCGATGGATCGGCGGGCTCGGCGCTGATCGTTGAATCGAGCATTTACAAGGCCTACGACGCGCTCGGCCTGAAATACAATCAGGTTTCCGGCGACTACCTGGTCGTGACGCACTCGACCGGGTCTGAAGACGCCGCGATCTCGATCAAGCCCGACGGCACGCCATACGACAACGGGTTCCTCGCCACGAGCACGGCCGGTACGGCCGGCGCCAACGGGAACTTCAATCCACGTCTGGCGACGAGCACAAGATCTGCCACATACCAGCTCGTCACGGCGTCCGGGTTCAGCTTCATCGGCACGCAGTTCATCGTCAGTGGCGGCGCGCCGCCGCCGCCACCCCCGACGGCGCAGCCGAGGCCAATCATATCGATCGACTCGCCAGTCGGCGGCCTAGTAACGCAACCGTTCGACGTCTCGGGCTGGGCCGCCGACCTCGGCGCCTCGTCGGGGTCCGGAGTCGACGCGATTCACGTCTGGGCGTGGCCAGCCAACGGCAGCCCCCAGATCTTCGTCGGCTCTACGACCCCCGGGATATCCCGGCCCGACGTCGGCGCGATTCTGGGCGGCGCCCGTTTCACCAACAGCGGCTATCGCGTGACGGTCAGCAACCTGCCGGCCGGCACCTACACGCTCACGGTCTACCTGCACAGCACAGTAACCAATACGTTCAACGCCGCGCGCAGCGTGGTGGTGACCGTCAACGCCTTCAGCGCTCCGTCGCTGTCCGTTGACACGCCCGGCGTCGGCGCGACTGTCCCGGCGAGCGGCTTCTTAGTCGGCGGCTGGGCGATCGACCGTGGCGCGGCCTCCGGCCCGGGCATATGGGCCGTGCACGTCTGGGCTTTTAACCTGAACGGGGCCCCCGCTCAGTTCGCTGCCGCTGCGACATACGGCAGCGCGCGTCCCGACCTCGGCGCTCTATTCGGGGCCCAGTTCACCAACTCCGGGTACAACGCGATGATCAGGAATCTGGCACCGGGTACCTACGATCTCGCCGTGCTCGGATTGAGTACCGTGACGGGCACGTTCAATGTCATGAAAATCGTCCGCGTGGTGGTCAGATAGCGCACGACGTCGACGTGGCGGTGATCGGGGCCGGCGTGTCCGGCCTCGCCACCGCCGCGGCTCTTGCCGCACGTGGCCGCTCGGTCTGCGTGCTCGAACGCCATCCCCGAGCCGGCATGGACACGAGCACACACAACAGCGGCGTCATCCACGCCGGCCTCTACTATCCTCCCGGTAGCCTCAAGGCGCGGCTCTGCGTCGAAGGACGTGATCGCCTCTACAGCTTCTGCGCCGAGCACGGCGTGTTACACCAACGTTGCGGCAAGCTCGTCGTCGCGGTCGACGACAGCGAGCGGGACGGACTCGTCGCGCTCGAGGCGACCGCACGCGCGAACGGCGTCCGCGTCGAAGCCGTCGACGCCCAGTTCATCCGCGCGCGAGAGCCACACGCCGCCGGTGTCGCAGCCCTGCTCTCACCAGACACCGGCATCGTCTGGGCGGAAGGGGTCGTGCAGACGCTGCGTCGCCTCTGCGACCGCCATGACGCGGCCTGGCTGCCCGGCGCCGCCGTGGTCGGCAGCGAGCGCAGCGGCTCTGATCTCATCGTCGTCAGCGAGCGCGAGCGGATCACCGCGGCGGTCGTCGTCAACGCGGCCGGCCTGTACGCGGACCGCGTGTCGGCGCTGTTCGGTGGTGAGGGGTTCACGATTTATCCCGCGCGGGGCGAATATGCGGAACTGGCGCCGAAACGGTGCGGGCTCGTGCGTGGCCTGATTTACCCGGTGCCCCACATGCCGGGCCATAGCCTGGGTGTGCACCTCGTGCCGACGCCGCACGGTAGCGTCCTTATCGGGCCAACGATTCGCTACCAGGCGGATCCCACAGATTACGAAAGGGACAGGCAGCCGCTCGAGAACTTTCTCGAGCCGACGCAACGCCTGCTGCCGGAGGTGACGCTCGAGGACCTGCGCCCTGGCGGTAGCGGCATCCGGGCAAAGCTATGCCCGCCCGATCGCGCGTTTGCCGATTTCAAGATCGCCGCGGACGCCCGCGTCACGAATCTGATCCACGTCGCGGGCATGGACTCGCCCGGCCTGACGTCCTGCCTGGCGGTCGGCCGCCATGCGGCCGACATCGTCGAATCCCGGCTGTGAGGCGTGGGCGGGCTTAGGGCTTGATGCCCCAGTAGCGAACGATCGAACCGTCGGTGCGTCCTTGCACGTCGGCGAAGCCCGCCCGGCGCAGGTAGGTTTCGAGCTCCTGCGGTGTGGACGACTTCGAGATGTGCGACGGGCGCTCGGCGGGCGGAAAGCGGCGGTGGATTTCGAAGACTTCCCAACCGGCATCGCTGCAAATCGAGAAGTTATCGATGACGATGCGTCCGCCGGGCCGCAGCACACGGAACGCCTCGAGCACGTAGTTGTAACGATCCCACTCGTCGAGGTGCATGAAGACGATCGTGCAGTAGACGAGATCGATTGACTGGTCGGCAATCGGCTGCAGATCGTAGCCGGAGATCTCGACGGCGCGCACGTTAGGGAACTGCTGCAGGCGCGCTCGCGTGTGCGCGATCATGTTGCTCGACACGTCGCAGCCAATCCACTCCCGGCAGCGCGGCGCGAGCACCGATCCGACGCGGCCGACGCCGCAGCCAATCTCCAGGATCGTGTCGTCGGGCCTGACGCCGACGGTCGACACCAGCGCGGCCAGCGTTTCCTCGGCAGTGGCGGTGAAATCTTCCTCGCGCTCCGAACCGACGACGTGCATCTTCGCGCGCGACTCAGTGTCGGACAGCTGGTTCCAGACGGCCTTGTAGGCGCTTCGCGGCAGCGGAGGCGGAGCGGCAGCGCCGGATGGAGGCGCGGACTGCTGGGACGACTGATCTCCGGAAAGTAGCGCGGCACCTCGATCGCCGACGAGGCGCTTCCATGCGCTGCGGATCATGACGAATATTCTACGCGAGATACCGCTTTATCGCATGTTGCCACGACGGCATGGCAACGCCGACGCGCTGCAATTTCCCGTTGTCAAGCGCGGCGTATTGCGGGCGCCGCGCGCGCAGCGTCACGTCAGCCACCTTGACCGGAACCAGGTTCGCTTCCTTGTTGAGAGTTCGTGCGATCTCCTGGCCGACTTCGAACCACGTGGCAATGCCGCTGTTGACGCAGTGGTAGAGACCGAACGGGGCAGCAATGTCGATGAGTCGTGCCGTAGCTGCCGACACGTCGTCGACGTAACTCGGCGTAACAGTGCGATCGACGAAGACGCGCGCTGACCCTCCCCCGACGAGTGCGGCGGCGATCTTATCGACGCTGCTGCGCCGGTTCTCGCCACCGAACAGGCTCGCGACGCGCAGCACGTAATGCCGCGGCGCTTCGGCGGCGAACCAGTCGCCGAGCAGCTTCGAGCAGCCGTAGACGCTCTGGGGCGACGGCTCGTCGTCTTCGGTGTAAGGCTGCGAGGCGCGGCCGTCGAAGACGAAATCGGTCCCGTAGTGGATGAACAGTGCGCCGGCCACGCGACAGGCCTGCGCCAGCGCGCGTACGGCGCCGGCGTTGGTCTGGATGGCGTCGACCGCGCGCTCTTCCGCACCGTCGACGTCGTTGAACGCGGCGCAGTTGATTACCACATCGGGCCGCGCCTCGGCGATGCGTGCCGCGACGGCGTGGCCGTCCGACAGCTCCAGCTCGCGACGGGTCAGCGCGATCACGTCGCCGCGCGCGGCGAAATCGCGCACGATCGCCGTGCCGAGCTGGCCGGCCGAACCGGTAACGACGATGCGGTGGCTCACTGCTGGCTGGAAACCGCCGACGCGTGCGAACGGTGCGCGCCGGCCTGCGCACTGCACAGCGCTGCAACGACCTCGGCCTGCTGCGCTTCGGTCAGCTCGGCGTAAATCGGCAGGGCCAACACCTCCGCGGCCGCGGCCTCGGCGACGGGGAAATCCCCTTGCCTGTAGCCCAGCGGAGCGAAGCACTCCTGCAGATGAAAGGGGACCGGGTAGTAGACCTCGTTGCCGATGCCGCGCGCGTCGAGTCCGGCGCGCACTCGGTCGCGATCGGCCACGCGCACGACGTATTGGTTGAAGATGTGATGTCGCTCTGGCATGTGCACCGGCAGGCCGACTGCGGCGTCGCCTTCGGCGAACAGCCGGTCATAGCGATGGGCGTTGCGACGGCGCGCCTCGCTCCAGGCGCGGAGGTGCGGCCGCTTCACGCGCAGGACTGCGGCCTGCAACGCGTCGAGACGGAAGTTGCCACCGATTCGCTTGTGCAGGTATTTCGGCTCGGCGCCGTGGTTGCGCAGCAGCCGCACTTCACGCGCGAGCGCGGCGTCATCGGTCGTGAGCAGGCCGGCGTCGCCGAACGCGCCCAGATTCTTGCTCGGAAAGAACGAGAAGCAGCCGGCGGTAGCCATCGTCCCCGCCTGCCGCCCCTTGTAGGTCGCGCCGATGGCCTGTGCCGCGTCTTCGATCACGGCGAGGCCGTGGCGCTGCGCCTGCTCGAGGATGGGATCCATCTCGGCGCACTGCCCGTACAAATGGACCGGGATGATCGCGCGCGTGCGCGGCGTGATCACCGCCGCCACCGCCACCGGGTCGATATTGAAAGTCACCGGATCGATGTCGACGAGCCGCGGCGTGGCACCGACGCGCGAGACGCAGCCGGCGGTGGCAAAGAATGAAAACGTCGGCGTGATGACCTCGTCGCCAGGACCGATGCCGAGCGCCATCAGCGCCACGAGCAGCGCGTCCGTGCCCGAGGAAAGGCCGACGGCATGCGCGACGCCGATGTCGGCCGCCATCTCACGCTCGAACGCCTCGACCTCAGGGCCGCCGATGAACCGCTGGCTGTCGGCGATCCGCGTCATCGCGGCGAGCATTTCGTCGCGGATCGGCCGGTATTGCGCCTGCAAGTCCAGGAGCGGGACGCCCATCGTCAGTGACCCGGCCTCGTCATCGGCTGATCATCGGAGCACCCCAGAGCGGCAAGTCGTTGCGGGTATCTTCAGGCTGGCCGGCGGGACTGGCGCGCGTGTTGAGGATGACGTCCATCTCCTCACCTGCGTAGGCGGAGAGATCGACCGCGACCGGGATCCAGCGTCGTTCTGAGGGATTGGCGTGCGGGTTGAGCACCTGCTCGAAGAGCTTCTCGAAACTACGGCCGTCGGAGACGCCGGCGAAGAACAGGACGCCGTTGCCCTCCTTGTCCCACGACTCTGGCTTCATGCCGAGCGAGACGCGCAGCCAGCCGTCGTCGGGCACGCGCACGTGAAAAGTGATGCGGCCGTTGGGCGGAGCGGCGATAGCCTGCTTGCTGTCGCCGCCGAGGCTGGCGTCGACGACGGCGAAGTCGCCGCCGTTGCCGGACTTCTTGGCCTGCGCGAACTGGGAAATGAGATCGACCTTGGCGGAACTGCCGCGGTGGAAGAGCCACCAGCCCGCGGCCATGACGAAGATGAGCACCAGAGCGGTCAGAACCGCGCGATTGGTTTTCATATGGGGGCTTAGTTTATCGCCGTTCCTTCACGGCCGCACGTGTTTCCCGATCGGTCTCCCGGCGCTTGATGGTTTCGCGCTTGTCGTGCGCCTTCTTGCCCTTGGCCAAGCTGATGGCCAACTTGACCCGGCCGTTCTTGAGGTAGAGGCGCACGGGAACGAGGGTCATGCCACGCTCGACCGTCTTGCCAATCAGCTTGCGGATCTCGGAGCGGTGCAGCAGCAGCTTGCGCCGCCGGGTTGGCTCGTGATCGCTGTAGCCGCGATTACGGTACGGGTTGATATGAATGTTGTAGACCCACACCTCGCCATCCTCGATGCGGGCGAAGCTGTCGCGCAGGTTGGCTCCCCCTTCGCGGATCGACTTCACCTCGGTACCGACGAGCGCCATACCCGCTTCGAAGGTCTCGAGCAAGTGGTAGTCGTGCTGCGCCTTGCGGTTGTCGGCGATGATTTTCTGCGCCGCCTCGCGCGCCGTCTTTGCAGTGGTGGCCATGGCGGTCAGCGTGTCCAGCGCTCGATGACGAAGCGGCCGCGCTGCTCGACCGTTTCGCGCCGCAGCGGCGCCAGCCCGATGGCCGGACGATCGCGCGCGACGAGCAGGACCGACCCAATGTGGGACGCGGCGATCTGGTTCGCCAGATCCCTCGCCAGGACGGGCGTATCGGCGAGCAGGATCACCTTACGGAAATAGAGAGGCATGAGCAGTTGCGCGGTGAACATGTCGTCGGAGACGACGATCCGTTCCGGCGAGGCCTTCACCGCCATCATAGCCGACCCGTCATCCCGGTTGCGCGCGACATAGGCTGGGACGGCACCAAGGGCGTGGATGCACAGGGCGGCCGCCACGAGAAGGACGCCCAGGCCGCCGATCCAGCGCTCCAGCGGAACGGCCGCCCGGAGATATTCGCGAATGGCCGCGATCGCCGCCACCGTCAGCATCGGAAACAGCGGCAGCAGGAGCCGCGGCCCCAACCCCTTGCCGCCGGTCGTGTCGGCGCCGCCAAAGGCCAGCGTGACGTAGATGGCGCCCGTGAGGAGCAGCGCACCGTGCTCGGCCGTCCATCGCCGGCCCATCGGCGGCGGCAGCACGGCGAAGACCAGGAACGGCGACACACGAAGCATGCCCGGCATCCACTTCGGCGCCGTAACTACCTCGACGAGATCGAGCGCCGCGAGTGCCGCGATGGCGAGGAGCCAGGCAAACAGGCCGACGGGTGTTCGCGCCGCGCGCCAGACGATCAACGCCAGCGCCAGCCCCGCCGCATAGACGACGATGACCCCGTCGTGACCGTAGCCAAGCAGCCAATATCGCACCACCGTCTCGTAGCGCGCCCGCAGCGTGAAAGGGCGCAGCGACGGCACGTCGGTGCCGGGCTCGGTTCCGAGCCAGGCACCCCGCAGCACGTGGACGGCGTGTCGAAGATGCGCCGCCGGTGGACGGCTGAACCACCACACGTCCATCGCGGTCCCGGCGAGCACGACCGCGGCAATCGCGCCGACGGCAGCGGCGACGGGCCGCCAGTCGCGCGTCCGCACCCACAGCAGCCACAACAGCCCCGGCGCCAAGAGCAGCACCTCGTCGCGCTGCGTGACGCCGAGGCCGAGCACGGCTCCGGCCAGCAACGCCGCGCGCGGGCGAGACCCGCGCATCGCCAGGGCGAAGGCCACTGCGCCGCACGCCACCGCCTGGGCGTGCTCCCAGCCGCTGACCGCGAAGAACCACAGGGGACTGGCGAGGCCGAGCGCCAGGAGCGTGAAAGGCTCGAGATCCGGCGGCGACATACGCGCCGTCCCCCACAACGTCGCCAGCGCAGCCAGGATCGTCACCGCGATCATGCCGCGCACGCCGGCGGCGGTCACCGCGACCGCCTGCACCACGGCAGACGCGGGCGGAAAGATCGCCTGCGTCTCGCGGCCGGCGGTGATAACAAACGGTGAGCGCAAGGGGGAGAACACGCGCTCAGCATCGAGGAACGCGCCGGGATACGGCAGGTCTAGCGAAGTGAAGCCGTGCGCGGCGAGGGCGCGCGCCTGGACGAATTTCACGCCGATATCGCCGGAGTAGACGACGTCGGCCGAGAGCACGAGCAGGCCGAGTGTGAGGTAGAAAATCGCCAGAGCGGCGAACACCAACCGGGATTGCGTCACCGGGGATCGCAGGTTCATCGCGGCGCCGCAGCGCGCGCGAGTTTGGCGGCGAGCAGGATCGCCTCGACCAGGCTCGACGGATCCGCGACGCCCTTGCCCGCGATGTCGAAGGCCGTGCCGTGGTCGACAGATGTGCGGATGATCGGCAGGCCGAGCGTGACGTTCACCGCGCGCCCGAAGGCGAGCAGCTTCACCGGGATCAATCCCTGATCGTGATAACAGGCGATGACGACGTCGAATTCGCCGCGTGCCGCGCGCGAGAACACCGTGTCGGCCGGCCACGGTCCGCTCGCGTCGATGCCGCGCGCGCGCGCCGCCTCGATCGCCGGCCGCAGCACCGCGTCGTCTTCCGCGCCAATCACGCCGTGCTCGCCGGCGTGCGGATTGAGGCCGGCCACAGCGATCCGCGCCCGCGCAAGCCCAAAACGCGGCAGCGCGGCAGCCGTCACGTCGATGGTGAAGTCCATCAGCTCACGCGTTATGAGCTCTGGCACCTGTCGCAGTGCGACGTGCACGGTCGCCAGCACAACGCGAAGCTCCTCCGCGTAGAACATCATCACGGCTCGCCGGACGCCGGAAAGGAAGGCGAAGAGATCGGTGTGCCCCTTCCAGGGCAAGTCGGCGAGCGCGAACGCTTCTTTGTTGATCGGCGCCGTCGCGATGGCGTCGATGCGGCCGTTACGGGCGTCTTCGGCCGCCGCCACGATCGCGTCGTATGCCGTCCGTCCCGCGTTGGCCGACAATTGGCCCGGCGCATACGCCTGCAACGCCTCTTGCGTGTAAGGTCCGTAGAGGATCGGCAGACACGCGTGCGCGACACGCGGGTCGGAAGCGGCCTTGACCGCGATTTCGGGACCGATACCCGACGGATCGCCTACCGTGATCGCGATGCGAGGCTTCACCATCCGTTCAATGGGAGCCGCACGACGAGCAGTTATCGCAGCCACCCGTTCCGCACCCGGTGGGATTGCTGCAGTGACCGCCCTCGGCGCAGCCGCCGTGCTTGACGCCGTTCCCATTGGGTAGCTCGTAACGCAAGCAACACTTGAGGCGCCCGCACTGGCCCGATAGCTTCGACGGATTGAGGCTCAGTTGCTGCTGCTTGGCCATCTTGATCGACACCGGCTCGAACGTATTGAGCCAGGTCGTGCAGCACAGCGGACGCCCGCACGACCCATAGCCGCCGAGCATCTTGGCTTCGTCGCGCACACCGATCTGGCGCATTTCGATGCGGACGTGGAAGTGCCCGGCGAGATCGCGCACCAGTTCCCGGAAATCGACGCGTGCGTCGGCTGTGTAATAGAAAATCAGGCGCGAGCCGTCGAACGGATACTCGACGCGCGTCAGCTTCATCGACAGCCCGCGCTCGCGAATCTTCATCTGCGCCATGCGCTGCGCTTCCTGCTCGCGCTGCTGGTGCTTCAGCTTCTGCACGACATCGTGCTCGCTGGCGCGGCGCAGGACGACGGCGCTCGATGCCTCGTCCGGACGACGCCGCGCCGCCAGCAGCGACGGCGTCCGCGCCACGCTGCCAATCGCCTGGCCATCGGCGCTCTCGACGACGACCTCGTCGCCTGGTCCGACCCCCTCGTCGACGAGGAGATCGGGCAGTAAGAACGAATGCTTCCGCCCCGCCGGCGTGAACTTCACCGAGACGAACGGCCGCACGACGGGCTCACTCATAGGTGGAGCGCCACCCAGTCGGCGACGATCTTCGGGCTGGCGTTGCGATCGAGGGCATCGATGGCGCGGTCGACGACGCCGAACGCGCCGATAGCACGCGGCGCGTCGTAGGTGCGCAGCAGCGCCTGCAGCTGCGGCCGCAGATCGGCATTGGCCAGTACCTCGTCGCCCGCGTGCACCGCAAGCAGGCCGAGATCGCGCAGGAGCGACGACATCGCCAGCAGACGCCGTGACAGAACGTCGCGGTCGGCGCCACCGGCGAACGCCTTGGCACCATCGAGAAGGCGACGCGGATCGCTCGACGCGGCGGTCCCGAGCAGCCGCGCCGCCGCCTCCCGCGCTTCCATCGCGTCCTCTCCCCCTTCGGCAAGCGCGCGTCCGACACTGCCGCCCGATGCCGCGGCGGCCGCCTGCGCGTCCGCAGCGGCGTAGCCGTGATCGCGCGTCAGCACAGCGGCGACGTCCTGCGGATGGAGCGGGCCGAAGCGGATCCGCTGACAGCGCGATCGTACCGTCGCCAGCAGCATGTCGGGGCGCGCGGTGATCAATACGAACACGGAAGCCGGCGGCGGCTCTTCGAGCGTTTTCAAGAGCGCGTTCTGCGCTTCCGGCATGAGCGCGTCGGCGTTGTCGACGATCACGACCCGGCGCCGTCCCTCGAATGGCCGGTATGCGGCGCGGTCGATCGCCTCACGTACCTGGTCGACCTTGATCGTCCCCGAATCGCCGGGCTCGACCAGGAGGATATCGGCGTGCACGCCGCGCCCGATGCGGGTGCAAGCCGGACACGTGCCGCAGGCGTCACCGTCGTCGACCCGTGCGCAGTTCAGCGCCTGCGCCAATGCGGTTGCTGTCAGCCGTTTGCCAACCCCTTCGGGCCCCGCAAAAATGAGGCTCGGCGGCAGCGCCTGCCGCGCCACCGCGCGCGAGAGCAACTCGACGACCGGCCGGTGCCCGGTGATGGAAGAAAACGGCATCCATCGCTCAATCTATCAGAAGCGCCTCAGTGAAGAGGCCAGGAAGGTCTGACGCGGTCAGCCGCCACCACCGCGGCCGAAGATGCGGCCCCAGAAGCCACGCTTCTTCTTCGGCGACTGATCGGGGGGCGCGATGGTGCCTCCGCTGACCGGCGCAGCGCCGGCGGTACCGACAGGCGTCGAGGGGGCGACAACGGGCGCGGCCGGCGTGCCGGGAATCGCCTGCGGCTGGACGCCGGCCGACAGCGTCGTCGCGTAGCCGTTCGGCAGCGGATGCAGCGGGCACAATGTCGTTGGCTGGTGCCCCTTGACGAAGTAGTCGGTATAGATCATCGACTTCGCCTCAGCGCCGCCGTCATCGTTGACCGTAACGACATTGCCGCAGCCCGCATTGGGCAGCTTCCCGGACAGGCGGCACACGGTGACGCCGATGACGTCGTCGGGTCGATCGAACCAGTCCGGTTTGTCGCCTTTCGTCGCGGTCTTCATGAACGAGGCCCAGATCGGCACGGCAAGATCGGCCGCGTAGCCGTTGGCGATGATCGTCTTCGGTTGATCGAAGCCGACCCAGACGCCGGCCACGAGATGCGGCGTGTAGCCGACGAACCAGGCGTCGACGTAGTCGTTGGTCGTACCCGTCTTGCCCGCGGCCGGCAGCGTGAAGCCGGATTGCCGCGCCTTATACGCGGTGCCGGCACTGATCACGTCGGCAAGCATGCTCGACATCATGAATGCCGACGATTCGTTGAGCACACGCTTCGCCTTGCCCGGATCGGTGTAGAGGACCTTGCCGTCGGCATCTTCGACGCGACGAATGAACACCGGCGCTTGTAGCGTCCCCCGGTCCGCGAACGCGCCGTAGGCCGAAGTCAACGACAGCAGCGTGACGTCGCTCGTCCCGAGCGCCAGCGAGGGGACGCTCGGCGGCGTTCCGACGTTGAGCCGCTGGGCGTATGAGACCGCCGCCGGGATCCCGACCGTCGTCAGCATCTGGACCGCGGCGCGGTTGCTCGAAATCTTCAGCGCCGAGCGCATGGTCATCGCATCGGCGTTGGAGTGGCCGTCCTCCGGCATCCACTTGCCATCCGGCGTGTCGACCGCAGCGTTGAGGTTCGAGATGACCGACGCGGGCGAATAGCCTGCTTCGAGCGCGGCGGCATAGACGAACGGCTTGAATGCGGATCCAGACTGGCGTCGCGCCTGCGTGGCGCGGTTGAACCGGCTCTGGTTGAAGTCGCGTCCGCCGACGAGCGCGCGTACGGCGCCGGTGCCTGGCTCGAGCGCCACGAGCGCCCCCTGCAGGTAGTCGAGGTCATCGGCCCTGCCGCGCGACGCGTGCGCATAACCTCGCCGATGCTCGATGCTGGCGAGGCCGTCCTCGACGATTTTTTCGGCCGCCTGCTGCAGCGCCGGATCGATCGTCGTGTAGACACGGAGTCCACCCTCGGCGATGCGGGTGGTGCCGAAGCGCTCGACCAGCTCCCGGCGGACCTGCTCCTTGAAATAGAGACCGAACGACTCCTTCATCTCGAGCGCGTTGGTCAAGTGCACCGGGGCCTGCTTCGCCTGGTCGAACTGAGGCTTCGCGATCACCGCGTTCGCGAGCATCGCGCCCAGCACAACGTTGCGGCGCGCGACGGCGCGATCGAGGTTGACGGTCGGCGCGTAGCTAGACGGCGACTGAATCAAGCCGGCGAGAAGCGCCGCCTCGGCGATCGTGACCTCGTTGGCATGCTTGCCGAAGTAGCCGCGCGACGCCGCCTCGACGCCGTAGAGGCCGTCGCCGAAGTAGACCTTGTTCAAATACATCTCGAGAATCTGCGACTTGGTGAACTGGCGCTCAATCCGCGCGGCGAGCACCGCTTCCTTCAGCTTGCGGCGATACGTCTTGTCGCGTGTCAGAAAACTCTGGCGCGCAAGCTGCTGGGTAATGGTGCTGCCTCCCTCGGCGCGGCGCCCTTCGCGAACGTTGCGCAGCGCGGCGGCAGCGATGCGGATGACGTCGACGCCGGAGTGATCGTAGAAGCGCTGGTCCTCGATGGCGATCACTGCCTTCACGAGCTCGGGGGACACCTTATCGAGCGGGACCTCGATCCGCTGTTCCCTGAAGATGGTGAAGGCCGGGACGTCACGCGCGTCAAAAATAGTGGTCGCCTGCGCCATGTCGCCCAGCCCATGTATTTCTTTCGCATCAGGCAGACCGGCGGTAAGATCCCGAACGAACCAGACTGCGCCGCCGATGGCAACAGCTAACCCAATTACCATCAAGGTGATAGCGGCCGCTATAATGCGAGGCCTCCCCCCAATTCGCGTGCGCGCAGAGCTCATCCAGAACCGAATTCGGCTCGTCACGCCAATACTGACTGCAGGATACGCGCCGCATCCCATACCACCCCTCTTCTCATTCGTCATCGCAATGCGGGAGCGAAACTGAACGTCATCCGCGCTGTCGCGCGCATCGTGCAGCCTGCGATCGCGGCCGCCATTGTCGCGGCCAGCGTGCCGTATGCGTTCCTGATGATGTTCTCGCAGTTCCAGATCTACGACGACGAGGGCTTCATCATGTCCTCCGTCAAGACGTTTCTCGGTGGCCAAGCGCTCTACGATCGCACCTTCACGCAATACGGGCCGTTCTACTACCTGGTAGCGTCACTCGCCTACAGCGTTTTGGGTATCCCTGTCGGCCACGACTCGACACGCATGGCGACGATCGTCATGTGGATCGGCGCATCGGCGCTGCTCGCGCTATTCGTGTATGCGGTGACGCGCTCGTTTGCGCTCAGCGCGTTCGGGTATTTGCAGGCCTGCACTGCACTGACGGGGCTCATCGGCGAGCCAGGACATCCGCAGAGCCTGCTGCTCGTGCTCGTCGGGACGCTGCTGCTCGCCGCGAGCGTGATGCGGCCGGCGCGGGTTTCAGTGATGCTCGGTGTCGTGACGGGCTGCATCGTCATGACGAAGATCAACGTCGGCGTTTTCACGGCAGGCGCGTGCGTGATGGCCTTGCTGGCAGTTGCGGGCGGGCATCGTACCCTGCGTGTGATCGCGGGCACGGGATTTTCGCTGCTTCCGTTTGCGCTGATGCGGACGGCTCTGGCCGGGCCGACGCTGATCTATGCGGTGACGGCAGCGTCGGCGATCGCCGCGTGCGGTATCGCGACGAGCAGGACCCCGCAGTCGAGCGACGGCAGCCTTCGGCCGCTCGTGCATTTTGCCGCCGCGGCAACCGCCATCGCGGCGGCAGTAGCGATAGGTATCCTGCTGCGCTGTACGTCCATCGGCGGGCTGGTCGAAGGAATCCTTGTGTCGCCGCTGCGGCTCGCCAGCATCTACGGCCAAGAGTGGGCCCTGCCTGCGAAGGCCGCCTGGCGCGGCGCGGCATCAGTGGCGGCGGTGACCGCATTCGTCCTGGTCCCGTCGGCCACGCTCCGCTTGCGCCTCGCCATTGCGCTCAAACTGGCATTCGCGCTGTTGATGCTGCGCGCGTCGACGTATGGCTCTATTGCCATGGCTGCAAGCGCGCCGTTCGTCTGGGTGGTCGCCCTCCCGGTCGAAGCCGAGCAGACCGGCGGCGCGTCGCTCCTGCGGGTGCTCGCCGCGTTCGTCGCCGCTTCGCAGCTCCTGATCGCGTATCCCGTGGCGGGGAACCAACAGGCGCTGGCCACCCTGTGGCTCATACCAGCCGCGCTCATCGCGCTGGGTGACGCCGCGGCGGGCGCTGTGGCGCGTGCGAGGGGCCTGGATTCCGCAGCTGGCCGACGCCGTGCTCGTCGGGTGCGTGCTGGTCTGGTTCTTGCCGTCCTATCAGACGGCGGGGCTGGCGGAACAATATCGGGTGTACGCGTCGTTGGATCTGCCGCACGCGGAGCGGATCAGGCTCCCGCGCGTGCAAAAGCGGACCTATCATGCCCTCGTCGATGCGATCCATGCCAACTGCGACACATTCCTGACGATGCCGGGCTTCAATAGCCTGTATTTCTGGACGCAGATGGCGCCGCCGACCGGCTACAACGCCGGAACGTGGATGACGCTGTTCGACGCCTCCACACAGCAGCGAGTCGTCGATGCGATCGCCAGCCACCCGTCCGCCTGCGTCGTCTATCACGACGGCCTGATGCGTGCCTGGGTCGGCACGCACGACGTCGAGGGCCGGCCGCTGGTGAAAGTACATTCGCTCGTCGTTCCACGCCGTGCAGACCATCGGCGACTACCAGTTCATGATCCGCAACGAACGCGGACTGCCGCAGTAGCCTTCGCGTCAGGCGGTGAGCGCCCTACGGCGGTTGTATACTCCGCGCGTCATGCGCACGATTTCCGCTGTCTTGATCGCAGTCGTAGTCGCCGCGCAACAGCGCGGATCCGCTCCCGATCCGCTCG
Source organism: uncultured Acidobacteriota bacterium (assembly GCA_963836665.1). Lineage (GTDB taxonomy): Bacteria > Acidobacteriota > Vicinamibacteria > Vicinamibacterales > 2-12-FULL-66-21 > JAICSD01. The sequence goes on from CAWIKL010000001.1 coordinate 2,515,230, forward strand.
TCCAGGAAAATGCGACCACCCGGCTCGCGCCCCACACCTACGTCATTCCCGACAACAACGTCGGCCTCGTGCCCAATGTCGGCATGGTCGTCGGCTCGAACGCCGCGCTTGTCATCGATCCCGGGCTCGGACGCCGCAACGGTGAGACAGTCCTCAGGGAGTTGGGGAAAGTCGGCGGCAACCGCGCCATCTACATCGCCTCCACGCACTTTCATCCGGAGCACACGACCGGGTATATCGCGTTTCCGGCCTCGGCAAAGTACGTCGATGCGACGGTGCAGGAGGCAGAGTTCGAGCAGAACGGGATGCAGATGATTCGGACGTTTGCCGGGCGCTCTGCGTTCACCGCGGACCTACTGAAAGACGCGGCTCGCCGGCCAGCCGACATCACCTTCGATCGCGACTACGCCTTCGACCTCGGCGGCGTCCACGTGCGCGCCGTCGTCGTCGGGCCGACGCACACGCGCGGCGACACCGGCTTTTTCGTCCAAGAGGACAGTGTCCTGTTCGCGGGGGACGTCGTGATGAACAATTCGTTCCTGGCCGCAGGAGACGCGACGAGCATGGCGGCGTGGCTCAAGGCGTTCGACACTTTCGACGCGATGCACCCGGCCATCATCGTCCCGTCCCACGGCGCCGTCGGTACCGACGCGCTGATCGCGTCGGACCGGGCGTTGATGCAGACGATCGCCAGCCGCGCCGCGGCACTCAAGGCACAGGGCAAGTCGGTCGACGAGACGGCGTCGACGATCCAGTCGGAACTGACCGCCGCGCATCCGGGATGGCCACGCGCCAACGGCATCGCCGCCGCGGTACGCGCCGCCTACAATGAGGTTAAGTAGCCCATGAACACGCCGCCGATGTTGTCGGTCGTTGTACCGGTGTACAACGAAGCCGGGAATCTTCATCCGCTGCGCGCCAGGCTGATCCCCGTCCTCGAACAGGTCGCTGGCAGTGAGTACGAAGTGCTGTTCATCGACGATGGCAGCCGGGACGAATCGCCCGCGATTCTCGGCGATTTCAACCGCGACAATCCGCGGCTGCGCGCCGTGCATCTGTCGCGCAATTTCGGGCACCAGGCGGCGCTGCAGGCCGGCCTCGACCGCGCCGCCGGGCGGGCGATTGTGCTCATGGACGCCGATCTTCAGGACCCGCCGGAACTACTGCCGGAGTTTGTGCAGCGATGGCGGGAGGGCTTCGACGTCGTCTATGCCGTGCGGCGAACGCGGCGTGAACGGGCGTGGAAGCGGCTCGCCTACCATGTCTTCTATCGCGTGCTCAAAGCGACGGCCGCCATCGACGCGCCGCTCGACGCCGGCGACTTCTGCCTGATGGACGCCCGGGTTGCGCGCACGATCGCGACGATGCCGGAGCAGCACCGGTTCCTCCGCGGACTGCGCGCGTGGGTCGGTTTCAGGCAGACAGGCGTCGAGTACGACCGGCCCGCGCGGCTGTCCGGCGATCCCAAGTACACGTTCCGAAAACTGGTCAACCTCGCGCTTGCCGGTTACGTCGGGTTCTCGACGCTGCCGCTGCGGGCGGCCGCCTGGCTCGGCTTCGCGTGTGCCACCGGAGGCTTCGTCCTTGCCGCAATGAGTGTCATCGCCAGGCTGACGAGACCAGCGGTGCCGCAGGGCTGGGCATCGACGATTGCCGTCATCCTGTTCATCGGCGGATTGCAGCTGATCATCCTTGGCGTAATCGGCGAGTATCTCGGACGCGTTTACGACGAGGTCCGAGGGCGGCCGTCCTACATCGTCCGCGTCGAGAGCCCAGGCATCAGCGCACCCCAGAAGGACTGACGTGGAGCGGGACTTCAGCCGCCGTTACGAAACGCTCGATGAGTGGCATTGGTGGTTTCGCGGCCGCCGCCGCGTGCTCGAGGCCGTCCTCGACCGCGAGCTTCGCCATGGGGTCGCACGCGAGGTCGTTTCGGTTGGGTGTGGACCAGTTAGGCGGCTCGAGTGGCTGCGGCCTTACGCGGGCGAGGGACGCATCACGGGACTCGACGCCGAGCAGGAGCACGCTGCGCCGGTTTGTCCTCCTGGCACTGCGTTCGTACTCGGAAGCGCCGAAATATTGCCATTTGCGACCGGTACGATCGATCTTCTCGTGGCGGCCGACGTACTGGAGCACCTGCGCCACGATCACGCGGCGATGGCCGAAATCGTGCGGGTTATCCGCCCCGGTGGACTAATCGTGATCACTGTGCCTGCGCTGCCCAGCCTCTGGGGCGCACAGGATATCGTGAGCCACCACTTTCGGCGCTACACGAAACGCTCGCTGCGCGAGCTCCTCCGCGCCGGCCAGCTCCCCGAGGCACGCGTACAGGTACTTCAACACGCTGCTGTTTCCTCCCATCGCAGCGACGCGATGGCTGCGGCGAGCGACCGGCCGAGTCGAAGCGGCGCGGAGCGATTTCGAAGACAACGCGCCGGGCCTGGCCAACGAGCTCCTCGCCGGTGTGTTCGGTGCCGAACGCGAATTGATTAACCGATTGCCGATGCCCATCGGCGTGAGCCTGCTGGCGGTCGCGCGCAAAGCCGACGCCTGAAACAGCTGACCGGCTGCGCAACCGACCATCGCTCCAGTGAAGTAGGATACGTTCTTTCCGAGGAGATTTGCATGACTCGTCCTGTTCTTTTCGTTGCCGCACTCGTCCTGGCCGGGACTTCAGTCGGCGTGGCACAACAGAAACGCGTGGTGACGACGGCCGATTACGATCGCGCCGTCAAGATGCTCGCGCCCGCCCTGAACGGCATGGTCGTGGGCGACAGCGTGAACCCGACCTGGCTGCCGGACGGCCGCTTTTGGTACGTCCGCACAACGCTGGCCGGCACGGAGAACATCGTCATCGACCCGGTGAAGAAAACCCGCGAGACGGTGGAGACACCGCCCGCAGGCGGGCAAGCTGCGCCCGGCGCGGGTGGCCGCGGCGGCAGGGGGGGCGGCGGCGGCCGCGGCGGCACGGGTCGCGGCGGTGGCGTGACGCTTTCAAAGACGTGCGGACCCAACGTCACGGGACTGAGCGGCGCGCCGCCGCCGTCGATGTCACCCGACAGCACCAAGGCGATCTTCATCTGCGATTGGAATCTCTGGGTGAAGGACGTCGCGACCGGCCAGGAGCGCCAGCTGACCACCGACGGCGTCAAGGACTTCGGCTACGCGACGAGCAACGCCGGCTGGGCGACCAGCGCCGCACCGGCGCTGTCCTGGTCACCCGACGGCAAGCGGATCGCCACGCAGCAGCAGGACGAGCGCAAGGTCGGCGACATGTACCTGGTCGAGACGCCGGTCAACGGCGGCCATCCGGTCCTGCGCGCGTGGAAGTATCCCCTCCCCGGCGATCCCGACGTCGCGATGATCAGCCGCGTCGTCATCGACGTCGAGACCGGCAAGATGACCCGCCTGCTGGCGGGGCCGGACTTCCACCGCGCGATGTCGGAAGACAACATCGACATGGGCGAATACCTGTGGAGCCCGGATGGATCGAAGCTCGGGTACGTGTCGACCGATCGGTTCCACAAGAACTCCACCGCCAAGCTCGCCGACACGACCAACGGCGAAGTCAGAACGCTCTTCACCGAAACCGAGAAGACGCACGTGCAGACGCGCGTGCAGTGGCAGATCCTCTGGGACACCAACGAAGTCCTCTGGTATTCGCAGCGCGACGGCACCGCTGAGATGTATCTCTACGACCTGAAAAACGGCCAGCTGAAAAACCCGGTCACGTCCGGCGCCGGTCCGATCACCCGTATCGCCAAGCTCGATTCCCAGACGCGGACCATGTGGTACGAGGCGGATGGCAAGGAGAAGGGACAAGATCCGTATTTCACGCACCTCTACCGGATCGGGCTCGACGGCAAGAACAACGTCTCGCTGACGCCCGACAACGGCACGCATTCGGTGCAGATTTCACCCGACGGCAAGTACGTGGTGGACACGTTCTCGCAGCCAGACGTCGCGCCGGAAACCACGTTGCGCGATGGCGCGACCGGCGCGCTGATCATGCCGCTCGAAAAGGCCGACATCTCGAAGCTGCTGGCCACCGGCTGGAAGCCGCCCATGCAGATCAAGATGAAGGCCGCCGACGGCAAGACGGACATCTACGGCATGCTCTTCCGGCCGACCAACTTCGACCCGACGAAGAAGTATCCGATCATCAACAACGCCTACCCAGGACCGCAGTCGGGCAGCGTCGGATCACGCGCGTTCACGGCGGCGCGCGGTGACAAGCAGGCGCTCGCGGAGCTGGGCTTCGTCGTCGTCAGCATCGACGGCACCGGCACGCCGAATCGCTCGAAGGCGTATACCGACGCCTACTACGGTGCGATGGGGCGCCACAACACGCTTCCCGATCAGATTGCCGGCATGAAGGAGCTGGCGCAGAAGTATCCGTGGATCGACATCGACAAGGCGGCGATGTGGGGGCACTCTGGCGGCGGCTTCATCACCGCCGACGCCTTGCTGCGGGCCCCCTACAGCGACTTCTTCAAGGTGGGCATCGCCGAGTCCGGAAATCACGATCAGCGCCAGTACGAAGACGACTGGGGAGAGCGCTATCAGGGGCCGCTCGTGAAGAATCCCGACGGTACCGACAACTACGCGGTCGAGGCGACGCAGACGCAGGCTGCCGGGCTGAAGGGACATCTCCTGTTGATCCACGGCACGATGGACAACAACGTGCCCCCCTACAACACGCTCCTGGTCGCTGACGCGTTGATCAAGGCGAACAAGGAGTTCGACATGCTCCTCATCCCGAACTCGGCCCACGGCTATACGCCGGCAAATTACGTGATGCGGCGGCGGTGGGATTATTTCGTGAAATACCTGCTCGATGCCGATCCGCCGAGGGACTACGTGATTCCAGCAGCGCCGGCGGGCGGCGGCCGTGGCGGCCGCGGCAGCGGGACGCCCGAAGGCCAGAGGTGAGCTCGCGCTTGTGCCGAGGATCACGACACCGGTGCCCAGTGTGCACTTGTGAACAGCTGACGGGACATCGGCGAGGTACGCTGGCTCGGAGGAGCCGATCATGAGTGCAAGCCATCACCCAACCGACATACATCTGCGTCAACATCGGATGAAGAAGCGGAACAAGCTGCGCGCGCGGATCGCGGCAGCACCGGCGTCCGGACGGGCCGCGCTCGAAGCAAGGGTGCAGCGAACTTATTCACCATTCCACTCGATGAAGAGAGCGTAACTGCACTCAGCGCGACAATTTGGTTCACAGAATAATAGACAGCTAAACTGGCAAGCTTTAATTTGCCAGTTTAGCTGTCTATCTGGTAGACTGTGGCCATCATGTCGCGTACAGACCACGAACAGGCGGCTACCGATCTCGCCCTGGCCCTGAGGCTGCTGGTACGGCGCATCCGCGCGGCGGCCCCCTCGGCAGCGCACCAGCTGTCGTGGACGCAGATGGCGGTGCTCAAGCGCCTCGAGACCGAGGGTGCGGCGACCACCGCCGATCTCGCGCGGGCGGAAGCGATGAAACCGCAGTCGATGGGCACCACCATCGCGGCGCTCGAGGCCCTCGGTTTGATCGAGCGCACCCCGCATCCGACCGACGGCCGCCAAATGCGCATCGCCCTCACGTCCAAAGGCACGGCGATACGGAAGCGAGCGCTGGATGCCAAGCGGACCTGGCTGGCCGAAGCGATCACACGGCTCGACGCCGCCGATCAGAAGAGCCTGCCCGGCGTCACTGCATTGCTCACCCGCCTGGCGGAACGGTGAGCCCTCGTCTCCGCGGCACCTGGTCGCACGCCTGGCGGGCGTTGCGACACCGCAATTTCAGACTCTTCTTCGTCGGTCAGAGCATTTCCGTGCTCGGCACCTGGATGACGCGGCTGGCGACGACGTGGTTGGTCTATCGCCTGACGCATTCGGCGCTGCTGCTGGGAGTGGTCACCTTCGCCGGCCAGATCGTCTCGTTCGCGCTGGGACCCTTTGCGGGGGTCTGGGTCGAGCGTCTCAATCGCCGCCGGCTACTGGTGTGGACGCAGGCCGCGGCGGCCGTCCAGTCCCTCGCACTGGGGGCGCTGACCCTGGCACGCGTGATCACGCTCCGCGAGATCATCGTACTCACCGTGCTGCAGGGGCTGATCAACGCGTTCGACATGCCGGCACGGCAGTCATTTCTGGTCCAGATGGTCGGCGATCAGAGCGATCTGAGCAACGCCATCGCCATCAATTCCTCCATGGCCAACGGCGCGCGGCTGGTCGGCCCGGCCATCGCCGGCATGGTGATTGGCGCCGCCGGCGAGGGCTGGTGTTTCCTGATCGACGGCGTCAGTTACTTCGCCGTGATCGCGTCGCTGCTGCTGATGCGCATCACGCGGGTCGACGGACGGCGCCACACCGGCGGCATGGTCGAACAAATCCGCGAGGGCTGGGACTATGTCCGGACGTTTCGTCCCGTCCGCACCGTCCTGCTGCTCTTCGCCTTGATCAGTCTGATGGGTTATCCGTATGCGGTCCTGCTGCCGGTGTTCGCGGCGCAGTTGCTGCATGGCGGCGCCGCCACGCTCGGCTGGCTGACGGGCGCGTCTGGAGTCGGCGCGCTAATCTCAGCGCTCTCGCTCGCCGTGCGCAAATCGGTGGTGGGGCTGGCCCGCATGCTGCAGATCGCCGCCGCCGTGCTCGGCGGCGCGTTGATGCTCTTTGGCCTGTCGCACACGCTGTGGATCTCGCTCGCGTTGATGGTCTTCGTCGGCTTCGGCCTGATGCAGGCTGCGTCCGCCAGTAACACGATCATCCAATCGCTGGTGCCGGAAGACAAACGCGCCCGCGCGATGAGCTACTACGCCATGGCCTTCTTCGGCGCGGCGCCGTTCGGCAGCCTGCTGGCCGGCGCGCTGGCTGGACGCATCGGCGCGCCCCTCACCGTGATCCTGACTGGCGCCTGCTGCATCGCCGGCTCGATCTGGTTCACCCTCCAAAGGAGCACCCTCAGTGAGTTGGTCTAGCGACCTTGCCTGCTTCTTCGCGGGACTGTTTCTCGCCAATGTCGTGCCGCACTTCGTCCACGGCATCTCTGGGGATCGCTTCCCCACCCCTTTCGCCCGTCCTCCGGGAAAGGGACTGTCATCGCCCACGGTCAACGTCCTCTGGGCATTGTTCAATCTGGCCGTCGGCTACCTTCTGTTTCGAGTCGGCAAGGTGTCGACTGGCAACAACACCGCGCTTCTGATCTTTTTTGCCGGCATCGCCGCCATCAGTATCATGTCGAGCGTGCATTTTGCACAGAAACACTCCTCGTAGCTGTCGGAGCGACATCCGATGCCTCTCACCACACTCGATACCACGGCTGCCCTGATCGTGATCGATCTGCAGAAAGGCATCGTCGGCCTGCCGACGGTGCATCCGATCGCCGATATCGTCGATCGCAGCGCGCGGCTCGCGCGCGCATTTCGCACGCGCGGTTGGCCGGTCGTACTGGTCAGGGTGACTGGCGTCGCTCCTGGGCGCACCGATGCCGGGCGGCCGACGCTCGCTTTTCCGCCCGACTGGGCCGAGCCCGTTCCCGAGTTGGCGCAGCATGCCAACGATCTGACCGTCAGCAAGCAGCGCTGGGGCGCATTCATCGGCACATCACTCCACGACGAGCTGCGCCAGCGCAGCGTCACGCAGGTGTTTCTGACGGGGGTGGCGACGAGTGCCGGCGTGGAATCGACAGCGCGCAGCGCCAGCGACCACGGCTACAACGTGGTGCTGGCCACGGACGCGATGACCGACCGCGACGGCGACGCACACCGGCACAGCGTCGACAAGATTTTTCCGCGGCTCGGCGAAGTCGACACCACAAACAATCTGCTGGCGCTATTGAACGGCCGCGTGTGACGACGACGCATGTAGAGGCATCGCCGCATCGTCATGCGCTCAGAAATGAAACCCAAGTCTCACGCCGAACTCGTTGGTGTTGTTGTTGGGTTCGTAGGCGCCCAGTTGCTCCTGCGCCGAGATGTTGTTGACCGTGAACGACACCGTTTCGTAGTTCACCGGCGAGGCGGTGACGTTCCAGTGCACGTAGTACGGCTCGAGCGACCAGTGGGTGGTCACCGGATAATTCGCGCTTGCGCGCACCGCCCATCCTCCGGACTGAGAGAACGATATATCCGTAAAGCCGTCGATCGTGAACGGAGGCGCCGTCGGCGTCGCCGGCACGTCGCCGCCGCCGAGATACGAGTCGTGCGTGTTCTGCCACCCGTGCAGCAAGGCGTCGAATTCCAGATTCAGACTGAGCGCTGCGTGCGCCCCCACGCCGGTCCGTGCCGTCAGGCCGACGGGGAGGTAGAGATAATCATCCGTGCGGTACCCGGGCGTGCCCGTCGTGCCATTCGACAGATGACGGAGTCCCAGGCCACTGTACGGCGACCATCCCCACCGCTGACCGATCAGATCCTTGCCGACGAGGGCGCGGCCTTCGACATACCAATCCCTGTCACCGCTCTCGTCGCACGGTGTCGGATCGCCGATGTCGAGCTCGTAGCCGTTCGGCGATTGGCTGTTGGGATTGATTAGGAACGGTGAGCAAAAGCCGTTGTAAGTGGTGTTGCCGACCGTGCCGCGCACCTGTGCCTGCATGAACAGGCGCCGGCCTTTGCTCAGCGACAGCGTACCGGTGTATTCGACCACGAACTTGGGCGCGTGGATGGAAATAGGCTGGTCGCCGCTAGGCTCGCGATATGTATAGCTGCTCACACCGGCGCTCAGATCGTGCCCCACCGGCGTGGCCAGGCTGGACTCGGTCGCGCCAGGCGTTTGCGCGAACGCTTGGGATGTCACAAGCGCGATCACACCCGTAGCAAAAAATGTCTTCATCGGGGGAGCCGGCTGCAATTGCTGTTCCGCGTGCTGCAGGCGATCTTGGGCCTGATTCTGGGATCGCGGTGACGCCCGTCTGCGACGTGTGTCCACGAATTCGGCCGGCGATCGACCCGGCGCGCTATCTGTCTGTCCCACCGCCGCGGCGTTGCGGCGCGGGAGGCTTCGACGCCCGGCCTATTCCCGTGTGATTCTCTCGAGCCCGGCCCGATCGAGGATCACGAAGCCATCCTTCCTGTCCGGATGACTGTCAATTCTCGGCGCCACAGGCGCTCATGTGCGCGCGGGCCCGGCCGCACTCCGCGTTCTGTCGGTAGCAGTTGAGGCGTCGACGAACGCCGCCGCGTTAGAATGCCGAACGCGACTGGCAGGAGATCCAAACGGCAGGGCGCGTTTGTAGAGTTCAATGAAGAGCAGCCCAGTTCGGAGCCGATGGTGAGCGACGACGGCGGAGACCAGGCGCGGGCCGATCGCCGGGCCGTCGAACTCATCGCGCGCGGCGAGGCGGACGCCCTTGCCGAGCTGTACGATCGGCACGCGCGATCGGTCTACTCGCTGGCGCTTCGAATTGTCACAGACCAAGCCGACGCCGAAGAGGTCGTGCAGGACGTGTTCACGCAAGTCTGGCGGCAGAGCGCGCGCTACGACGGCTCACGCGCCACGGTCATGGGATGGCTGCTGATGACGACGAGGGCGCGGGCGATCGATCGCCTGCGCGCGCGCCAGTCTCGTCCGGACATGGGGACCGGCGACCGGGACCTGCCCGACGCGCCAACCGCGATCCCCAGCCAGGAAGCGCGAGTCACTGATCTTCAGATTGCGCAGACGCTGAAGACCGCTCTCGATACCCTGTCCGATACGTTGCGCGCGCCGATCGAGCTGGCCTACTACGAAGGGCTCTCACACGCCGAAATCGCGGAGCGCCTCGGGAGGCCGCTCGGCACTGTAAAAACCCATCTACGAACAGCGCTGATGAGACTTCGGGTGGTGCTGCATCGGGGCGGTGAAGCATGACGCTCGCGCACGACGCTCTTCGCGAGCTCGCCGTCGCCTACGCGTTCGACACGCTCGACGCCTCCGAGCGGCGTCAGTTTGAGGCGCACCTGCACGTGTGCGCCGAATGCCAGCGGGACGTGAAGGATGCGTTACTCCTTGCGGAGGGCTTGGGGCAGCAACCGGAACCCGTCCCGCTGCCTTCTGGTCTGCGCGATCGAGTGCTGCGGGCGGCAACCGCTGAGCCCGGAGACCATCGCAGCGGACTGCCGCAGGCACCCGCCCGCACGCGCGCGCTAGCGATGTGGCTCGCGTTGGCCGCGTCGGTCGTGGCAGTGACTGCGGCCGGGACGGCGTGGATGGAGCATCGTCAGGCTGCGGCGTCTTTGGCGGAACTCACCCGCGACAGGCAACAGGTCACTGAGGCACAGCAAGCGCTGGCGCGCGCGCTAGCCGACGCGGTCGAGACGCGTCGCGTCATGGAGATTGTGACAGCCGCAGACGCGACGGGCGTAGATCTCACAGGGCAGGCGGCGGCGCCACGGGCAGCCGGGCGCGTGGTCTGGAGCGCCTCGCGCGGGCTGTTTTTCACCGCCAGCAGTTTGCCGGCGCTGCCGCAGGACCGCATTTATCAGCTGTGGTACGTCACCGCGGGCGCACCGGTCAGCGCCGCGCTCCTGTCTCCGGACGCATCAGGCCGAGTCACCATCACGCGTTCACCAGCCGTTCCTGGACGACCGAAAGCGTTCGCATTGACGATCGAGCCCGCAGGGGGTGTGCCGGCCCCGACCGGCGCGATGTATCTGCTCGGCTCGTTCTAACTCACCTCGCCCTCGGTACAGCAGTCCCGGCTCGCACGGCAGCGACCGCAGCCACCGCCGCACATCCAATCGCGATTCCCATGCGTAGACCAGTCTGCATGACGCCGCGCTCGCTGCGGCAGGAGGTGGGCTGTGAAGAAGTGGGCCATCAGTTTGACTGTCGCGGCTGTCGGGGTGCTCGGCGCCGTCGGAGTGGGGCACCTGTGGGCCTCGAGCCACAGAGAAGCGCCGCTGATCAGCGAGGATCCGGTCGCCGACAATACCGACGTCTACGCCTTCGTCAGCCCGGATAAGCCGGATACCGTGACCATCGTCGCCAACTGGATCCCGCTGGAAGAGCCGGCCGGCGGCCCCAACTTCTACAAGTTCGGTGACGAAGTGCTCTACGAGCTCAACATCGACAACGATGGCGACGCACGCGACGACATCGTCTATCAGTTTCGGTTCAAGACCGACGTGCAGAACGAGGACACGTTCCTCTACAACACCGGCCCGATCACCTCGCTGACGGACCCCACCTTCAACATCCGCCAGGAATACTCGGTGACCCGGGTCCAGCACGGTATCCGCCAGTCCCTCGGCCAACATCTCTCGACGCCGCCGGTCAACATCGGCCCGCGCTCGACGCCGGACTACGCGTCGCTGGCCGCGGCCGCCGTGCACACTCTGCAGGACGGCTCGAAGGTCTTCGCCGGTCAGCGCGACGACCCGTTCTTCGTCGATCTCGGCTCGGTCTTCGATCTGCTCGGCCTTCGCCCGCTCAATCCGGCGCACCTGATCCCGCTGCCGGCGGCTGCCGGCGTGGACGGCCTGAAGGGCTTCAACGTCCACACCATCGCCCTCCAGGTGCCCAAGCGGCTGCTCACGCACGACGGCAGCCTGGGGAGCGATCCGGGTAACCCGAACTCGATCATCGGCGTCTATTCGACGACCTGGCGGCGCCGGGTTCGCGTGCTCCGATCCGCTCGCTCCGATGACGACGATCGCAACGGCGAATCGGCCGACGCCGACGCGCACGACTGGGTCCAGGTCTCCAGGCTCGGGATGCCTCTGGTCAACGAAGTGGTCATTCCGTTGGCCGACAAGAATCGGTTCAACGCGTCCGATCCGCGGGATGACGCGCAGTTCCTGCCTTACGTACTCAACCCGGAGCCTGCGCGTCTGATCCCCGTGCTCTACCCAGGAGTCGTAGTTCCGCCCTCTCCGCGCAACGATCTGGTCGCGATCTTCCTCACCGGTATCGCCGGTCTCAACCAGCCGGCGCACGTCACGCCGTCCGAGATGATCCGCCTCAACATGGGCTTTGTCCCCTCGGCCACGCCCAATCGTCTGGGCCTGCTCGCCGGTCAGAATGACGGCTTCCCGAACGGACGGCGGCTGCAGGACGACGTTGTCGACATCGAACTGCGGGCGCTCGCCGGCGGCACGCCGTTCACGCCGAGCTTCAACATCGCGCCGAACAACATCCTGACCGACGGGGTCGACGCGAACGACCGACCGTTCCTGACGGCATTCCCGTATCTCGCTCTTCCGGCCCAGGGATACGACCACAAGCACTGACTGCACTCAACCGGGAGATACGCCGCCAGGCTTCCCGACCGTTCGGCGGGCAGTAGTGCGAGGTGAGCCATGACGCGGACAGAGCGATGGATATCCAACGGGATCGGCCTACTCGTGATCGCCGGCGCTGCCGGCGCGATCGGGTATGCGAACCACCGGGCCGACACACGGCAGGAGGCGTCCGCGGGCGTCAATTCCTTCGGGGGCAACCGCACGCCCGGAACTACGCGGGAGCAGCTCCGCGCCACCGTCGCAGCGGCCCGAGCCGATCTCGCCAAGCGCCCGGCCGATGCCAAGGCGGCAGTCGCCCTCGCCGATGCGCTGATGCGTGAAGCGCGTGTCACGAGCAACCCCGGGCTCGCGGTCGAGGGAGAACAGGCGCTGCAGCGCGTCCTGGCCGATCAGCCTTCAGACTATGAGGCGAGACGGATGCTCGCGGTCGTCCACCTCTCCGAGCACCGCTTTCGCGACGCCATCAACGAGGGCGCACGTGTCCGCGACGCCAGTCCTGACGACGCGTGGAACTACGGCGTCATTGGCGACGGCCACATTGAGCTGGGAGAGTACGACGCGGCGTTCGAGTCCTTCGACCGGATGATGCGGCTGCGGCCGAATGCCGCCGCCTACGCCCGTGCGGCGTACTCGCTCGAACTCCGCGGACGGCTGAACGAGGCCGTGGACGCAATGAAGATGGCCGCCGATGCGACCCCCGCCCGCGACGCCGAGTCGCTCGCGTGGCACTATTCGCAAATCGGCGATCTCTACCTGCAGATGGGCCGTCGCGCGGAAGCGGAGCGCGAGTATCGACGCGCGGCCGCATCATTCCCGGACCACCCATTCGCGCGGCGTGGGTTCGCGCGCATCGCCGAGTCGCGCGGCGATCTGCCCGGTGCGATCGCGATCTATCGGTCGATGATGGCGACGGCTCCCGGCCCCGACATTGCGGCGAAACTGGGTGAGCTACTGGAGGGCCAAGGTGACCGGAACGCCGCCGAACGATCGTACGCGCTCGCCGAGTCGGGCTGGCGCTTCGACGCGCCGCAGCCGACCTCGCTCGCGCGGTTCCTAGCTGAGCACGACCGTAAGATTGACGAAGCGGTCAGGCTGGCGGAAGGCGCCGCCGCCGAGCGGCACGACATCTTCACCGATGACGCGCTCGCCTGGTGCTACTTCAAGGCGGGACGGCTCGTCGATGCGTCGGCCGCCATGACGACTGCGCTGCGGACGGGGACCGCCGATCGGTCGATTCTTTATCACGCCGCGGCGATCCGTCTGTCGCTCGGCGATCACGCCGGTGCCCGTCGTTTGGCGACCAGGGCGCTCCGACAGGATTCGACCTTTGACGTCCGGCTCGCGCCGGCGCTCCGGGCGGTGCTCGAGCGATCCGGTCCGGCGGCCCCGCAGACGACGGCGGCGCCGCAGTGAAGCCGGCCCGCCCGTGGCGGCGCCTGATCGCCGCGACATGGTCCGCTGCGTTCGTGTTGATGACTCCGTTCGGGGCGGCAGCACACGAAATCGGCAAAACCCAGGTCGCCGCGACGTTCGAGCCCGGCGGCAGCTACCGGATCGACATGGTCGTCGATCCGGATACGCTGCTGACGAAGCTCGAGGTCTACAGCGGAGCGGCACTGGCCGTCGCGCGGAGCCGCGTCGAACGCGACCGGCGGATCACGGCGCTCGGCGCAGTATTTGTCGACCACGTGAGCATTCAATTTGACGGGCGCCCGGCGCACCCCACGGTCGCGTATCTCCCCGCATCGGCGTTCAGCGACCTGGCCCAGGCGCCGTCGATCGTCCGTCTCACTGGGCGTGTACCCGCAGGCGCCGTCGCGTTCACCTTCGCCGACGGGCTTGTGCTCGGCACCTACGCCCTGAATGTCCGTGTTGGCGACGCGCCGCCGCGGATCGTCTGGCTCGAGGGGGGCCGCACCAGCGATCCGCAATCGCTCGCCGCGCCGGCGGCACCGCTCACGACGCGCGCGGTTGCGCAGCAGTATTTCGCGCTGGGCTTCACCCATATCGTGCCCAAGGGGCTCGATCACATCCTCTTCGTGATCGGGATTTTTTTGTTGAGCTCCCGGTGGCGATCCATTCTCGCGCAGGTGAGCGCGTTCACGCTGGCGCACTCGATCACGCTCGGCTTGACGATGTACGGCGTGGTCTCGCTGCCGGCGCGCGTCGTCGAGCCGATGATTGCGCTGTCAATCGCGTATGTGGCGATCGAAAATCTGGTCACGGCCGACCTGAAGCCGTGGCGCCTTGCGTTGGTGTTCTCGTTCGGGCTGCTGCATGGCATGGGGTTCGCCGGCGTACTACGCGACCTCGGGCTGCCGCATTCGCAGTTCCTGACGGCGCTGCTTACTTTCAACGGCGGGGTCGAAGCAGGTCAGTTGACGGTGATCGCGGCCGCATTCGCTGCCGTCGCCTACTGGCGAGCGCGGACGAGCGTCTACCGTCGTTTCGTGGTCCGACCAGCGTCGCTGGCCATCGCCCTGACCGGCATCTACTGGACGATTCAGCGCGTCGTTGCCTGACCCGACCGCGGCTGTGCGCGGGATCCGGCGCTCCAATGAACGATTCCGTTTCCCGCCTGCCGCTAATCGTGGCACGCGGCTTGCGGAACAACCTCCGAAATACAGCGCAAACCCTTCGTAGTCTGACTGAGGGCAGTCTTTTCTCACCCGTGCGAGCGGGTGTGCTGACTGCCGCTTTAGAGGAGAGGATGTCTCATGGTCCGTTCAGCGTCTCGACTCGTGTTCGCTAGCGTGCTTCTGTTATCGGGAGCCAGCGCGGCGACGGCCCAGACTCACTCGGATCAGCAAGCAGCGGTCGAGACCATCGCCGCCGTCGGCCAGCATGTCTGGGCCGATGTCGCCCGCCTCGATAACGCCGGCCGCACCCTCTACATCGCCGGCTGGGGCTTCGAGTGTTCGAGCGGATCGCAGGGCACGGTCAGCGTCGTGCTCGACGGCATCGAGCTAGCCACGCCTTTCGTCTTTCGCACGGAAAGGTGGGACGTGCGTCTGTGGGCGATCACCAATAAGGTCTGCGACTTCGCGCACACGCCGGCCTATTCGGGCATCAACGTGTTCATCGACGCGCCCTCACTCGCACCGGGCTTGCATACGGTAACGCTCAAGATCAGCAACGACGCAGGTGTGTCGACCGTGTCCCCAAAATCGATAGCGTTCGCCATACCGTCGAAGTAGGAACACGGAAACCGCAGTAGGGGCGCAATACTCCAAGGTGTGCGACTCGATCGACGTATGCGGCGCCGGCGTCATCGTGGATGACGCCGGCGGAGCGGGCATTGTCGATGGCTTCACCGAATGGCCACTGTTGTGTGCTCAGTCTTCGCGCCCGTATGCGCGTCGAAGATTCGGCGATGCGCCTGATACGACCATTGATCGACGCGGTGATAGTAGTCGGTGACCCACGCCCTCAGCGGGGCTAGCATGGCATTCTGCAGCTCCAGCGAAGCGTACCTGTGCGGCTCCCACGGCCTGCGCGCGTTGTTCGCGAGGCAGGCGTCCAGACCAGGATTCAAGAAGACCAGCTGCGTGCACTTGGGCGCTGCCGTCTCAATGAGCTCGCCGTAGCAACCCTCGATGACCCACCTTGCATGCTGGGCCAGGAACCGCTCGAGCGACTGATGTATCGCCTCAGGCGACCGTAGGACCGCAATCTGATTAGGTTCCCAAACAACGGAATCGAGATCGAGATGCGCGAGACCCTCCCGGTCCGCCAGCGCACGAGCGAAGGTGCTCTTGCCCGAGCCCGAGTTGCCGAAGACCAGGACTCTCATCATGTCCGGACCATAGCGCATAGCGAGCGCTCGCCCAACTTCGACAGCCATATTGCGCGTCCGGCTACACCGAAATGTCAACCGAACACCTCCGAGACCAAGGAACGCGGAGGTGTCGCAGATTCAGCTTCGACGGCGCCCGTGACCTTCAAAGGCCTGCAGCATGGGGTTGTCGACCTTCGTGTAGCCGGCCGGGATCTCCCACGCGGAAGCCGGAATCGACCCTTTGCGGATCTCGATCACTTCGGTCTCGCTCGTGGTCTTCTGCCCCATGACGTCCATCTTCATCGACGTGGCGACGGGATACCCCTTCATGGCCTTCATCTTCTCCGCCAGCTCGGCCCCGCTCTTGGCCATCGCTCCGAAACCACTCATCATCTTCTTCATGCTCTCGGAGTAATCCTTGTAGGCCTCAAACGCGCCGACGGGGTACTGCAGCTCGCTCGTCACGCACTCCTTCATCGTGGTGAACGCGTTCATCGTGATCACCCATTCGTCGCAGCGGAAGCCTGCCACCGTCCGGGTCTCCCCCGTCTTCTTCACGTCGATTGGGCCGGCCATCCCCTCGCTCATCTTCGCCATCATCTCCATGCCCTTCTTCATCTCCGGGTCGTTCATCTTCTCCTGCATCTTGGCCGCGAACTGTTCCATGTCCTGCTTCGTGGTCGTGTAGTACGTCTTCTTCGCGCCGTCCAGTGTCGTCATCACGCCGGTCTTCAGGTCGATGATGATGTCGTGGCCCCCGTCCTGCGCCATCCGGACGTGGTCGCTGGTGAGGTAGCTGGTGGACGTGCCGCCTGGCTTGCCGTTGAGCGTGTTCTTCGACACGATCGTCAGGTCGTCGGCCGCAGCGGTCCCGGCGGCGATAAGAAAGGCGCTGAGCGTCAGGGTCGCAAGTCGCATAAATCCTCCAGTTGAAGAGTTCTTGAGTCCGGTGTTCGTGTCGCTCATTGGCGTGTCAGCTCGACGCGCCGGTTTCGCGCGCGCCCCGCGAGGGTGGTGTTCGTCTCCCGCGGCACGGAGGCGCCGTACCCAGCGGTACTGAGCCGATCCGCAGAGACGCCGCGTTCGACGAGCGCAGCCTTCACCGAGGCCGCCCGGCGCGATGAAAGATCCTGGTTGTGGACGTCGCCGCCGACATTGTCCGTGTGGCCCTCGACCACGAGGACCCACTCGGGATCCTTCTTCATGACGTCGACGATCGTGCGCAGCACCGCTTCGGACTGCGGCTTGATCGTGGCGCTGCTGAAATCGAAGTAGATCCCGTAGAGGACCGCGCGCTTGTTTTCGGCGAGCACCGCCTCGAGGGCCTTCGCCTCGTTCTCCACCGGAAACTCGATCCTCACGATCTCGAACTGCTCCTTGCCGAATGCGAAGCGCAGCGACAGCGGGTTGTCCGGATCGTCGAGGATGTACCATTCGACGTCGACGGCCCCGTCTCCCTCTCCGAAGCGGCCCTTGACGTGCCAGGCCGCCAACGACACGGGGGCGTCGTTCACGATCACGCGGAACGGCATGGGTTTCGGTTCTGCGAGCTTCAGGTTGCCCGAAGCGGTCAGATAGCCTTTCGCGGCGCCCTTGTCATCGGACCCCGGCATCATTCCGAGAAGGGAGGACATCATGCCGGCGATTCCCCCGGCGTCCCCATCGAGCGTGATTGAGGCTTCTCCTCGCGAGCGAAGGTCCTGGAGGACGGCCGCGGACGTCCCCATCGCCGTCGTCCCGGGATACTCCTCTTGGCCGCCCGTGTAGTACATGTACTTGTAGGTGCGGCCATTCTGCAGGTCCGAGGCCGTCACGCTGCGGGTCACGTTGACGGCTCGAGGCGGTCCTCCCGGGGAATCCGGAACGTCGGCCGACGTGGAAAGATGAAGGCTTCCATCCGGTTCGATCGAATCCACCGCGGTTGACGCCTCGTAGTCGCCCTGGCGCTCGCTCGCGGCGCCGATCACCGTCAGGCCCTTCACGAGGGGAATCTTCGTCATGGCGCCGGCGGCCACCGTCGGCGCGGGCTCGGCGAGCGCCGCCACAGGCACGATTGCCGCCACGAGAGCCGTCTTCTTCGACTTCCCGATCCCGTCGTCGCTGTCGCCGTGATCGGTACTGCCGTGATTCGCCGGGCCAACCGCCGCCTTCGACGAGGCACCGGGTGCCGAGCCACTGGCGCCGCCCTTCGTGCAGCCGGTGAGCGATGGCAGCACACACACCAGCGCGACCAACGTCAGGACCACCCCGCCGCGTTGAAACGACACCCGTGTCCATGGCTTCATCTTTCCGACTCCTTGTAACGGGCGTCTCGACCTCACGCTAGCTAGAAGCGCGGAACGGACTGAAAACAGTTCACGAGGAGAGCGGGCGCGTCGTCGTGAGCTGATTTCATCGAGACTCGCGCTGTAGCGGGTACG
Organism: uncultured Acidobacteriota bacterium; assembly: GCA_963836665.1. GTDB lineage: Bacteria > Acidobacteriota > Vicinamibacteria > Vicinamibacterales > 2-12-FULL-66-21 > JAICSD01. Next base: position 2,533,640 of record CAWIKL010000001.1, read on the forward strand.
GGGATCGAGATGCCCGTCGCAAGGAGGATCACATGTCCAAAATGAAGGCTGTTTCTCTCTCGCTCGTGCTCGCCCTCTCGTCGGGACTCGTTCTCGGCGGGTGCAGCAAGGCCGCTTCAGCCGCGGCGGAGCCGCCTGGGGGCGACTCGTCGGCAGACGCCGGCCGACCTGCCCTGAAGGGCAAGGCCGACTTGGTTCTCACCAAGGAAGAAGTGGCGGCGGTGCTCGGGCATCCCGTCACGACCATCGAAGGCGAGGGAACGAACCTGACGTACAAGACCGACGTGCTGGGGCTCGAAGCGCACGTCGAACTGGAGCAGAACCACAGCGTGGAGGGGGCCGTTCAGGCATTCGCGGGAGCGCGCACGGCGACGAAATTCCTCGGCGGCGTGCCGGAAGCCGTCCCAGGCCTCGGAGACGAGGCGCTCTTCGGCGCGATGTCCGTCCTCTACGTCCGCAAAGGGAGCAACGTCATCACCATCCAGCCGCCGAACCTGCAGCAGGTTGCCGGATTCGAGGCCTACGGCAAAGTGACCGAGGCGAAGTTCGGGTCGGCCGAGCAGGCCAAGGCGATGCAGGAGTTCGCGCAGGGCCAGAAGGGCGATCCCTTGACCGCCGGCCTGCAGGCCGGGGATGCTGCCCAGGGCGCGCTCGCGGTCATCCAGCAGTCGAGCAAGAAGCAGGGAACGCAGTACGAAACGGACGCGCGAGCGATGGCGCAGGCCCTCGCCAGGAAGCTCCTGGAGAAGTTGTGAGGCGTTTCACGAGTGGCGGAATCGCGGCAACACACTCACTCAGGATCTGAGCGGAGAGGCGTCTCGAGCCAATTCAGCAACCACGCCCTGGCGAACAGCCAATCCCGTTTGACGGTCGCGATGGAAATACCGAGCACTTCAGCAGTCTCGGTTTCCATCAAGCCGCCAAAAAACCGCAGTTCCACGACTCGGCTCGCTCTCGGATCGGCAGCGGCCAGTTGCGTCAGGGCCTGATCGATCGCGAGGAGGTCGATCGGCTGCGAGTGCTGGAGGTCCGCCACATCCTGAAGTTCCACGCGCACCTGTGCGCCCGGACGCTTGTGCGCGTTCCGGGCTCGCGCGTAGTCCACGAGGATACGGCGCATCTGCTGAGCCATCGCGGCCAGGAAATGGGCCCGATCGTTCCAATCCAACTCATCCGCTCGGAATAGCCGCAGATAGGCTTCGTTCACAAGCGCCGTCGGTTGGAGCGTGTGACCTCTACGCTCCTGCCGAAGATAGTGCGCCGCGCGACGGCGGAGCTCAGGGTACAGTAGGGTCACCAGCTCCTCGAGCGCGCCGCGCTCGCCTTGCCGGACCCTCGCCAACACCGTCTGCAACTCGGCCGACGCCATTTCCACGCTTCTGGGAATCGCGGCTCAGTATAGCTGGGAGTGAGTCATGGTCGATCCTCTTCGAGTGCTGTTCGACGCCGCACTGGAGCATTCCGGCGCCGCGCGGGACAGATTCGTCCACGCCTCGTGTGCCGACGACGAGACGCTGAGGCTCGAGTTGCAACGCCTGTTGGCGGCGCACGATCGGGCCGGATCCTTTCTCGCCGGTCCGGCGCTCGCATCGGTGGCCGATGATGGTCCCGATTGGGTGGGCCGGCGTCTGGGGGTCTACGAGATCGTCCGCGAAATCGGTCGGGGCGGCATGGGCGTCGTCTTCCTCGCCATGCGCGCCGACGAGCTGTTCCGCAAACAGGTCGCCATCAAGGTGCTGCGATCGAATCTCGACGGACGAGCGTTGGTGGATCGCTTTCATCGCGAGCGTCACATCCTCGCGAGCCTCGACCACTCGAACATCGCTCGCCTGATCGACGGCGGGACGACGGAAGAGGGACTGCCGTATGTCGTGATGGAATATGTCGAGGGAAAGCCAATCGATGGGTTCTGCCGCGACCGGCAGCTCTCCCTCGAGGAGCGACTCGAGTTGTTCAAGACGCTGTGCAGCGCCGTCCACTACGCCCACCAGAATCTCGTCGTCCATCGCGATCTGAAGCCAAGCAATATCGTGGTGACCGCCGAGGGCCAACCCAAGCTGCTCGATTTCGGAATTGCCAAACTCCTTGAAGCCGATACGCGTGGCGAGACCAACACCGGCATGCGCCCGATGACGCTGGCCTACGCCAGTCCAGAGCAAATCACTGGCGAGGCCATCACGACCGGAAGCGACGTCTATGCCCTGGGCGTCGTGTTGTACGAGTTGGTCAGCGGAGCGCGGCCGTTCCCGGGAGACAGCCAGTCTGACCACGAGATGATGCGGCAGATTTGCGACCAGGTGCCCGACGCGCCCAGCAAGGCCATCACGCGCGACCCGGCCAATCGCGGCTGGAGGTGGAAGCGGCGCCAGCACGTCGCGAACGATGTCGACACCATCGTCTTGAAGGCGCTTCAGAAAGAGCCCGGGAGACGCTACTCATCCGCCGAACAGTTGTCCGACGACATTACTAGGTATCTGACCGGGCGGCCGGTGCTGGCCCGGAAGGACACGGTGACGTATCGCGCGGCAAAATTCATTCGGCGCCACACGGTCGCGGTGGCCGCGAGCGCCCTCATCGTGATGGTCTTCCTTGGCGGCGCGATCGCCATTGCGCGCGAAGCGCGAGTCGCCGAGCGGCAGCGTCAAGTGGCCGAGGCGCAGCGCGCCAAAGCCGAGCGGCGCTTCAACGACGTGCGGCGGTTGGCCACCTCGTTCCTGTTCGAGTTCCACGACGCCATCGCTCACCTGCCAGGCGCGACACCCGCGCGAAAGCTCGTCGTCTCGAAGGCGCTGGAATATCTCGGCAGCCTGGAATCGGAGAGCGCCGGCGACGTCTCGCTCCGCCAAGAGCTGGCGACGGCCTATGACCGTGTGGGCGACGTGCTCGGCAATCCGGAGCTCGCCAATCTTGGGGACACGGCCGGCGCCCTCGCGGCGTATCGCAAAGCGCTGACGATTCGTGAAGCGCTCGCGGCGAAGGATCCGGCGCTCGCCCGCCTCCCCATTGTCAGTTATGAAAAGGTCGGTGGCGCCGAGTTCGCCGCCGGTAATCTCGCGAGTGCGTTCGCCTCTTTTCGCAAGGCGATGGCGATGCGCGAGCAGTGGCTGCGGGCGGAGCCCCAGAGCGCCGAGGTCGCGCAGCGACTTGCCGAGATGGCAGCGCGATTGTGCACGGGATTGATCCTGCTCGGCGACATGCCAGGCGCGCTCGCCAACTGCCATCGAGCCGGCGCGCTGACAACCGCGTTACTGCAAGCGCATCCCTCAGACATGGCGGTGCGAAGGCAGATGGCCGTCAACACGATCGCGCTCGGCAATGCGCAACGCCTGAGCGGGCAGCCGAAAGAGGCGGAGAGCACGCTGCAAACCGCCATCGAGCAATTGCTGCCGCTCATGGCAACAGATGCCACGAACGCCGACCTTCAGCGACGCACGGCCATCGCCTACGCGTATCTGGCGAATGCGAAGCTGGACCTGCACGATCCGGCAGCGGCCATGGATGATTACGGCGCGGCGATTGCGCTCCTGCAAGGCCTCGTCTCGGCCGATCCAGCGAACGTTCGGTTCCGGACCGACCTGACCTATATGTTGTTTCGCCAGGGCGGCTTGTTGACCGAGGCGGGACGGACGCAGGCGGCGCGCGTATCAACACAGCGCGGTCTCGTCTTTCTGCGCCTGTCGGCGGAGCGACCGACCGCTTCGGCGGAGGATCTGAACGACTACGCCTGGTGGCTGGCGACCTGTCAGCCGATCGACTTGCGTCAACCGGCGCGCGCCGTCGAATTCTCCAAGCGGGCCGTGGCGCTGGCGCACGGGCCGAACGCCTCCTATCTCCATACGTTGGGATGGGCGTACTTTCGCTCGGGCGATCGCGCTCATGCGATCGATGCCCTTCAACGCGCGCTGACCATGCTGGCGCCGGCCGCGGCAGGCCTGCCGTCCTCCGGGTTGCGGCACCAGGTCGAGCTGGATCTCGCCGAGTTTCAGCACGAGCCGCACTAGGCGCGGCAAGCCTCGCGCCGCACGTCATCTCTCCTCGTGAGCTGTTCCCACCCGGTTCTGCGCTTCTAGCTGGTGTGCGAACCAAACCATCACGAATGCCGAATGCGCTGCAGCTCCTTTCCTGGATCGGGCTCGCCACGTCGCTCGTCACGCTCGCGCTGTCGACGCCGAAGCTGGTGGCAGAAGGTGGCGGCTGGTGGGTGATACTCGGCAACCTCGCGCAGTATGGATGGACCATCGTGCTGCTCCTCGTCGTATTCGTGAAGACGCGCACCATCGGCGCCCGCGCGCTGCTCGGCGCGGCGCTCGGCGGCTTTTTCGGTGTCAGCTCGCTCGCGGTCTGGGCGGGCAAACCGTTCGTCGACTGGCTCGGTCCGGACAGCGTGTTCGTGTCGATCGTGTTCGCGCCGGTGACCGAAGAACTCTTGAAGCTGATGCCGGTGGCCGTCTTCCTGCTGCTGGCGAGGCGTAGCCGGCGCTTTCGACCCTCCATCGGAGATGCGGTCCTCTTTGGCGTCACCGTCGCGTGCGGGATGTCGATGTACGAGAACATCCTGTACGTGCGTGACACCTTCGGTGGATGGTTCGTCACGCTGCCGTTCTCAGCGGCGCTGCCGTTCATCCACATGCAGAACGGCATGCTCGTGGGCGGGCACGTGGTCTATACCGCGCTCACATCGCTCGGGCTGGCGGTTCACCTCCTCTATGGATCGCGCGCTCGCCTCGCCCGGTATGTGCTCCCTGTCACGCTCGCCGTGACGATCGTCGAGCACATGACCGTGAATAGCCTCGTCCACACGGTCGGCGGTGATCCTGGGTGGTTCGCGCAGTTGTCGCTGGTCGTCACGCTCTGGGGGTATCTGTCGACGCTGCTGCTGATTGCTGGTGTCGCTGCGGTCGTGGCGTTCGAAACGCGTCTGATGCGGCAGGGCGGAGGCACGCTGCCGGCGTCGCTGACCATGCGCGAGATGATCGCGGGTTTCAGGCAATCATCGCGATGGGCAGCCGCGGTGCAGCTGCAGACGAGGCTTCGATACGAATCGCTGCGCCGAGCCTCCATGCTCGCGGTTGCGCAAACGGAACAAAGCGAGCCGGACGCCGGGGCACGCGCATCCGTCCAGCGGATGTATGAGCGCGCACTGTTGACGGGCGGGGTGACGGCGTGACCCCGAATTGTTTGCACCTCGTCGCGAGCGCGATCAGCGTCTGGCTCCCGGCCGATCTCGTTCGCTGGTGCGCGACGTGTGCCGGCAGTGCCGGGGGAGGCGTTGGGCCCGCGGTCGGCATCGCCGCCGGTGCGGCTGCCGGACTCGGTGCAGCGGGAGGGCTCCCGGGCGCAGGCACGGGCGGGGAGGGCGCCGGTGGAGACGACCTGAGTGCGGATGGAGCAGGCACCACCTCCGACGACGGCACTCTGACTCACACCGATTCAGGTGGCAACATCACCGTCACCCGCCCCGACGGTTCGTACAGCCAGTTCAATGCGGATGGATCCGGGAGAGACGGAAACGGCCGCGGCGACAGCGTATCCAGCGATGGCTCCTCGAGGACGATGTCGCCCGATGGAATGACGGCGACCAACACGAACCCCGACGGATCGTGGGACAGGGTGACGCCACTGGGAGAGGTCGTCGAGAGCGGCGGACCGACGCCCGGGGCAGGCGCTGGCGGTGACGCGGGTGTTCCGCTCCCGCAACGCGTGGCGGACGCGCCTCCTGAAAACGGTCCGCAGCCCATCGGCGATACGCCGCCGGCGAGCGGCCCCCAGCCGATCGGTGACACACCGCCGGTGAATGGTCCTCAGCCGATTGGCAACACACCGCCGGCCAATGGACCGCAGCCGGTCGCAGCATCAACGCCGGACGCGCCATCGTCTGGCACGCCATCGGCCGACGCCCCTGATGCATCCACGAGCGCCGCTTCGGGCGCACCCGCGCCTTCGGGATCGACGGGACCGGGAGGACTGACGATCAATCAATCGAATGGCGCGACGAACGTCACGACGCCGGAAGGCACAACGGTTACGGCCACGAGCACCGGCCCCGACACCTACGGCGCCCAGCTTCCGGACGGGCGCTTTGTCACTGGCAACGCTGATGGCACAACCACGATCACCGCACAGGACGGAGCGACCACGAACTACAACGCCGCCGGACGCCCCACCGGCTCAGCGCCGCCGAGTCTCGAATCGGGGGGCGGCGTCGACGCTCCGCCTTTGCACCACTCGGTTCGAACGGCGACCGATGACGGCGGATACACGGTCGGTCATCCCGATGGGACGGTCGACGTGCATCATGGCGACGGCAGCGCGATTCACGTCGAAGCCGATGGCAGCACGTGGCACCCGATACCATGACCGTCTGTGGGAACTGCACAGCCAACCACCTGCCGGTCGAGCACAAGTACGTATTCCAGCCGCGAGTGTTTGCCGGCTCCAGAGTGCCAAGGCCATCGTGCTGGCGTCGATGGTCTGAACCTCCGGCCGCAGACGTCCTGCTTCCTCATCTGACTTGTAAGGAGTAATGGCGGGGTCGACGAGGCTCGAACTCGAGACCTCCGGCGTAACAGGCAGAGGCCCGTTGGCGTACGTCTCCGATGCGCCCGCCCATTTAACGGCTGGCGAGAAGCCGAAATGGCAAGCCGGCACCGTCGAAGCCCGTCAGGGATGGATGACCGAGAGATCCAGGAACGTCTCGAACGGGTCGAAGTCCCGGTCGCGGTGCAGCAGCGAGTGCTCGTGGCGGATGCAGAACGTCGCGATGAGACAGTCGATCGTCTTGCGTACCGTATGGCCGCGGCGCCGCAGGATTCGGTAATTCCGAGCAGCCGCCCTGGCGAGATCGACTCCCCCGGTCGTGAACGTCTCCAGCGCCAGCAGCCGCCGCTCAACGGCCGCGGCCGTCGACTCGTCGCGCACACCCTGGAGCACTTCACACATGATGATGTCGGTCGTCCCGAGCCGCTGGCGATCGAGCTCCGCGTGAAGCCACTCCGTCTCGGCATTGCTGACGCCGCGGAAGTAGTCGATCCACACGGTCGTGTCGACGATCACCACGACAGCTATTTCGGCGCTCGCCCGAGCCGCGATTCGTCGAGATCGCCGTCCCACGCGACCGTCCCGCGCAGGCGCCGGATGGCGCGCTGACCGCGCGTCTGAATCAGCAGACGCAGTCCTCGCTCCACCGCTGCGCGTTTCGTCCGTGCGCCGCTGCTGCGCATCGCCTGGCGCATCAGCTTGTCATCGATGTCGATGTTCGTGCGCATCCGTGACCCTCAGATGTGTAAGGATCAGCGATTCGTGTGTATAAGTCAAATCACCGTCGCCGAACATTGAGGATTCTCTTGCGGTCGCGCAGGATGAGAGCTCAGCGTGTGCCAACGCCTGCCCGGAACTCGCTTGCTTGATGTTCCGCCAGGCCGACAGATTGGAGCGTACGGATAGCCAGCCAGTTGATGTCGACTTCGTACCACGCGAGACCGTGCCGCGCGCTCGTTGGATGCGCATGGTGGTTGTTGTGCCAGCGCTCACCGAACGTCAGCAGCGCCACCCACCAGTTGTTCCCGGCGTTGCCTGTCTTACGACTCTCGAATCGACGCGGGTAGACATCCTCGCGACCGCGAAACAGCGATCGGAACAGGGCAATCTTGGCGTGGGACGGCGACGTCTGGTTGACGAGGTCCGCACGCAGGTCCATCGATGCGACTCACCCAGGCGACGGGCGCCGTACTGATAGGCAACGGGCGTTCGAACGTGATGAGCCGGCAGAGTCGGGTTCATACCGGGCCCACAAGACGAGTCTCACAAGCCTAGTCCGGTGAGGCTACTCACCCAGCACCACCGTCGACTTGGCCTTCGCCCGCAGTCCTCGATCGAACGTGACCAGCGTCAGCTGCCCGACGGCGGCGAACGCGGCCAGGTAGGAATCAGCCCAGTCCTTGGTTGCCGGCTGCCGGAGGCGCGTGAGGGCCCGGAAACGTGCCTCGATTTCCGCCGGTTCGTCCACCAGCGCGACGCGCGGATCCTGGAGCCACCGATCGTAGGCCGCCCACGCGTGCGGTTGCGTCATGACCTCGTCGCCCATCACCGCGTCCGTCGTCAACAGCCGCAACAAGCCGAGTTGCGTCAGTCGGCAGAAGACGAGGCTCATGTCAGGCTTCAGCGTCGCGAACCACGACGCCGCGGTCCGATGGTGCGCATGTCCTTCGTAGGTGAGCGCCACCCAGACGTTGATGTCAGGGAAAAGCGATGTCATAGATCCTGGCATTGTCGAGGGCCACGGTTCCTGGTCGCTTGGACCGCACAATCGGCAGCGAGACCGGGACTCCCCTCTTTCGCCGTTCGGACTTCAGGACTTCCTTGACGCCGCGCAGGATGAGCGCCCTCGTCGAACTTCCTTCGCGCGCCGCCCTCGACTTCAGTTGACGGTACATGCCGTCGGGGATTTCAACGGTCGTTCGCATGTGACCATTGTGCCATATTTATGGCGGACTGGATTGAGGGGCCGAACCGCTCATCCGGGACGAGAAACCTCTTCACCGGCTGCGAGAGGAAGAACCCGCTCCCGAACTGCTTCAGCGGCGAAGAGTAGCGCTTCGCGAACGTTCGTCGGCGTCGAGTTGCGGATAGAGCGCGAGGGAACTCCATGATGCTCCATTACAGCCGGTCTCCCGTCATCGCCCGTGAGTCGCCCCCCGGGGCCGCACCCCTAATGCACCCCTGGCCATACGGCGGACCATTGAGGTCCGCCGGTACTAGCTATAAGTTGCTTATTGTAAGGACTAAATGGCGGGGTCGACGAGGCTCGAACTCGCGACCTCTGGCGTGACAGGCAGAAGTCCTTCTTGCCTAAGCTGCTGCAATCTTAGGAGATGCACGGCTGAGGAGAAGCTCCGTTGGCAAGCCCTCAACTCTTCGGCCGACATCGCGATTCGGCTTGCGGCAAAGCTGCTCGGATTGCTGGGCTCGAACGCGCAGCTCTTCCATTCCGTGTCGTGACGGTCCGACTTGAGCGTGATGCCGGGCGGGCGAAGGAGAATCCTGCGGAGAAGGATGAGCCCGGCCCCATTGAAGACTGCGAAGTCTTCGTCCATCCACGGTCTCGCCTTCGCGAAGAGCCGGCGAGAGCCCGCGGCGGGCTGGTATAACATTCGCCGCGTGCCCTCGATCGGCGGTCTGGTAGCGTTGGCGCTGGTCCTCGGGGCGCAGGCGATCGCGACGGACTGGCCTCAACACCTCGGTCCCGGCCGCGACGGCGTCTACGCCGGACCACCACTGAATGAAACGTGGGGCGCGTCCGGCCCGCGGGTGGTCTGGCGCCGGCCGGTCGGCCAGGGCCTCAGCGGACCGATCGTCGTCCAGAACCGCGTCATCCTGTTCCATCGCGTCGGCGATCGCGAGACCGTCGAAGCGCTCGATGCCGCCGACGGCAAGACGGTGTGGCAATACGCGTATCCCACCTCCTATCGCGACGACTTCGGCTTCGACGAGGGGCCTCGCGCGGTGCCAGTGGCCGCTAATGGCGTCGTCTACACGTTTGGCGCCGAAGGACAGCTTCATGCCCTGGATCTCGCGAGCGGCAAGAAAATCTGGAGCGTGGATACGGCGCGCCAGTTCGGCGTGGCGAAGGGCTTCTTTGGCGCCGCCGGTTCGCCGCTCGTCGAGGACGGCCGCGCCATCGCGAACATCGGCGGAAAGAACGCGGGCATCGTTGCGTTCGACGCGAAAACCGGAAAGGTGCTCTGGACGGCCACCGAGGATGCGGCGAGTTACTCGTCGGGGATCGGCGCCACGATCGCGGGACGCCGCTACGCCGTATTCCTGACGCGCAACGGTCTGATCGGGCTCGATCCCGCGACCGGGCAGGTACGGTTTCAGCGCGCGTGGCGCGCCCGGCAGGCGGCATCGGTAAATGCCGCGACGCCAGTCATCCACGGCGACTCGATTTTTCTGTCGGCCGAATACGGGCCCGGCGCGGGGGTGCTGAAACTCGACGGATCGACACTGACCGACGTGTGGACGTCGAACGACGTCCTCTCGAATCACTACGCGACCAGCGTGTATGCGGGCGGATATCTTTACGGTTTTCACGGACGGCAGGAGTTCGGCCAGAGCTTCCGCGCGGTGGAATTCCAGACAGGCAAGGTCCGCTGGAGCCAAGATGGATTCGGCGCTGGCAGTGTCACGCTGGCCGGCAATCGCCTGCTGATCGTCCGCGAGAACGGCGAGCTGGTCCTCGCGGCCGCGTCGCCCGAGGGTTTCACGCCGGTCGCCCGCGCGCAGATCCTTCCTGGCGTCGTGCGGGCCTACCCGGCGATCGCCGGCGGACTGATCTACGTCCGGAACGAGAACACGCTCGTCTGCGTGGATTTGCGAAAGTGATCCAGCCTCAGGCGCGCAGGTCGTAACAGAGCAGCCGCGGCTTGGCGCGCGTCTGCACGTCCTGTGCGTTCTGGGTGACATAAAGCAGGCCGCGGCTCAGCACCGGCAGTGCCCACGTCTCAGGCGCCAGGAACAGACTCGCGCGCGAGATCTCCCGGTACCCCTTCGGCCGGAGATCCAGCCACAGCAGGTGCCCGTGCTCGCCGAGACACAGAAAGTGCCCATCGACGGCGAGGAGGGCCCCGCGGTAGACCTCTTCCGGCGTTTCGCGCCACACCACTCTGCCGCTGGCCGCGTCGACGCACGCGAGCGAGGCGTCGGGCTCGTTCCGGCCATCGAACCCGTAGAGATAACCGTCCTTATGAACCGCCGTGTTGAAATGCAGCCCAAACTCCAGGGTCGACCACAGCAGCCCGTGAGAGAAGTCCGGTGCAATCCCGACCAGCGCGCCTCCCGTTCGATAGCTGGCCGACACGAACACCTTGTTGTCGAAGACAACCGGACAGGAGGCATTGACCGACTCGTGCGCGCGGCTGCGCCAGGGGAAGACGAAATCGACCCGGCCGCCTGCGGGATCGATCGACATCAGTCCGCCGCTCGGCGGACTCGATTCGCCGCCGGCGAACACGAACACGCGCCGCTTGCCGTGGACGACTGCGGGAACCGGCGACGCGTAGCTCGGCCCCCATTCGGTGCCGGCGCGCCAGACCTCGCGTCCGGTCGCCTTGTCGAATCCAACCACGCACGGACCGCCCGGCGCGCCGACGTTCACGATTAAGAGCGGCCCCTCGACGAGCGGCGTCGACGCCGTTCCGAAGAAATCCTGGGAGACGTGATAGTCCTTTCGCAGGTCGCGTTTCCAGATCACCGTTCCGGTCTCGAGCTCCAGGCAGTGCAACTGTCCCTGCGCGCCTACCGTGAACACCCGCGAAGCATCGACGACCGGGCTCGATCGCGGGCCGTCGTTATATCCGTAGCGATCTTCGTAGTCGGTGGGATAGCGGAATCGCCACTGGGACGCACCCGTCTCCGGGTCCAGGCACTCGACGAGCTCTTCGCCGCCCACTCGATGGAGATACACGAGCCGCGCGCCCGCAATCGCCGGCGACGCGTAGCCGGACCCCCTGGTGAACTCCCAGATCAGTGGAGGCGGCAGCCGCCGACTCAACTTCGTCTCGGTCGAGACCGCGTTGTGGCTCGGCCCGAGAAAGGCGGGCCAGTCGTGCGTCACGGCGTCCTTCGCCAAAGGCCGCGGTTTCGAATGGACGGGGGACTGCGCGTCGACGTGACGCAAACCCAGCAGTCCGGCCATCAGCCCCTGGAAGATCGCGCGGCGCGAAATGCGTGTCGTCAACGGGCTGAATCGGTCGGAGCCATGTTACGGATGGCGGCGATTCGCCACTCATTCCCGCCGCTTCGCACGACCACGAAGGTCGTCCGCATCCGGCGTGGCGCCGCGGCCTGGGCGTCGGCGACCTCGTAGCGGCCGTCCGTGATCGCGACGCCGGGAGCCACGAGGCGCACGGCCTCGATCGTGATCTTGCGCGAGGCGGGATTGGCCTGCGACGAAGCCAGCCCGCCGCGGACCACGTCGTCGCGTCCCTGACGCCATTCCCCCGTCGTCACCAGCTGATCGGCGTCAGCGGTGAAAAGCGCCTCGAGCAGCTTCGCGTCGCGCTTCTCGCGCGCATCGACATATTTCCTGACGATCTCGCGAACCGCAGCGTCATCGGCGGACCCGGGCGCGGCGTTCTGGGCGATGTCCGGCAACGTGGCAAGGCAACAAATGACAAGCGCAGCGGGCAAGCGCATGGAACACCTCGACGTGACTATGCGATCCGGAGCGCCCTTTGAACGGCCCCCGGCGCGCGATGGATGACGAGCAAGTACGCGCGTGTGGGCCCTTCCGGTTCGCGCTTCCCCTGTTCCCAATGACGTAGCGTGTTGATGCTGAAGCCGAAACGTCCGGCGAACGCCTGCTGTGTCAATCCCAGCTTCGTCCGAATCGCCTTCACGTCGACGTGCTCTGGCACGTGAACGCGGTAGCCCTTCTTCGCCCCACGCCCTTTCGCATAGGCGACCGCCTCTTCGAGCCCCTTGCGGATACTGTTCGCTGCCTTGCTCATGATCGTCGACTCCCGTACGTGCCCACCAACAACTTCGTGAGTGTTCGAAAACTGTTTCGATCAGCCTGTGAGAGGTCAGCCCGTTCGTTTTTCGCGAATGCTGTGAGAAGAAAGAGCGGCAACTCCGCGTTGTGGAAGAAATGAATAACCGGCGCGCCTCCCCGCTTGCCGCGGCCTTCCAATCCCCACCGGAGTTTCCGAACGCCGCCCGTTCCCGAAATCAGATCACCAGCCGTCGGGTTCTCCGCCAGATACAGGATGAGCGCAGCTCGCTCGTCGTCGTCCATCAACTTGTCGATGCGCCGAATGAATTCAGGTGTCTCGACGACCGTGACGAGCGGCTCCGATGCCACATCTCAGTGTAGTGCATTGGACTACCTGGCGTCGAGCTGCGGTGGCAAGCCAACTGGCAAGCCAGGGCCGCGTCTTCGATTGCGACGAGTCGAAGCGCGCAGGACCGATCTTCGCGGGGAACGGGCAAAATTAGGCCGGAAATCGCTTGGATGGCAAGAACGCCGGCCTTTTGGACCGGCGTTCCTGACGCTCAACTCAGCAGTGTAACTGCTTGAATCTAAAGAAGGTGGCGGGGTCGACGAGGCTCGAACTCGCGACCTCCGGCGTGACAGGCCGGCGTTCTAACCAACTGAACTACGACCCCTAAGCTAAGACTGCAACGACGAAGACAGGAAGACGGGAGACGCGAAGGTGAGCTGTCCCTCAGATCCTTGCGTGTTGAATTCCCTCGTCCGCCGCCGCCGTTTCGTTTGAGCCCTGCTGCCCTTGCCGTCTTCCCCTCTGGCCGAGAGTGGGCGGTAAGGGATTCGAACCCCTGACAGCCGGCGTGTAAAGCCGGTGCTCTACCACTGAGCTAACCGCCCTATGCACGACGACGACAGGCACCCGAACCCATTGATCCTAGCGCATCCAAAGGCGCACAGCAAGCAGCAGAAAAACGCCCGCGAAGCCGAGCACTGCGCGGTATTCACGGTTGCGCCACGCGCGGGGAAGGCTAAAACGCCGCGGCCCTGCTTGGGCGCGGCCCTCGCGGTAGGCCGGGTAGGATTCGCCGAATTTCTCCGTCAGGTGCGCTTCTTCCGAACGCACGGCCGCGGCAATCGTCAGCGCGAGATACAGAGAAACCAGCACCGCGACGGCGACGCTATGCGCGGCGACGGCAAAGCCCACGCCCATGAGGGCGGAGCCGGCATAGAGCGGATGCCGCGTGATCGCATACGGGCCGGTGATAGTGACCTCGCGCCCTTTCTCGAGATGCCCCGCCGCCCAGATGCGCAGCGCTTCGCCGACGACGCCGATGGCCGCGCCAATCGCCAGCGATCGCGGTGTTGGCGCGGCGAGCCATAGCGCCGCCGCGGCGAGTGCGTAGCCGAGCGTCACCCGCCAGCGCGCCAGCGTGCGCCACAGATCAGCCACGGCGGCTCCGCGCGCCGAGACGGCGCTGCACCGCGGCGCACACTTCCGCCGCCGGCAGTCCCGCCAGGCACCACTCGCGCTGATGGCAGCTGCGATCGTACTGACAGCCGCATGCCTCGTAGCGCGAGACCGCGACGTCGTCTTCCGCGAACGGGCCATTGCGCGCCGGATCGGTTGGTCCGAACACGCTGACTGTCGGCGTGCCGACCGCCGCCGCGAGGTGCAGCGGCCCAGTATCGCCTGAAATCATCAGCGTCGCTGCGCGCGCGAGCGCGACGACGTCGGCTACGCCAGTGGGCGGTGCCAGCACCGCGGCCTGTCCAGACGCCGTCCTAACTTCATCGGCGAGCGCTTCTTCGCCCGGTCCCCACAGCACGATCGGCACCAGCTTGCACACGTCACGCACGAATGAGGCAACGTCGCCGAAGCGCGCCGCCGGCCAGCGCTTGTTCGGCCACGCCGCGCCGGCGTTGATCAGCGCGAACGGCGCACTGCCGTGCTGGGTCCGGATCGCGTCGAGCGCGGCGGAGGCCACCGGCGCCAGCGGAAACTCGATCGCCGCGTCATGGATGCCGACGGCCTCCAGTAGGCGCAGGTTCTTGACGATGACATGCACCCCGTCAGCCGGCGCAACTGCCGAGTAGAACGGTCGCGCCGTTTTCTCGCGCAGGTGCCAGACAGAAAATCCCACCACTTTCGCGGCGCCAGAGGCGCGCGCGAGGACTGCCGACTTGAGCAGCCCCTGGAAATCCAGGGCGACGTCATAGCGCGCCGCGCGCAGTTCCTGCACCGCGCGCGTCCATCCATGCAGCGCCGTGTCGACGGCGACTACGCGATCGATCGCCGTCACGAGATCGACGATCGATCGGTTCCTGGTGCCGACCAGCCAGTCGATCCGTGCCTCGGGGTGCGCGCGCCGCAGCGCCGCCACGGCGGGAATCGCATGGACGATGTCGCCGAGCGCGCCAAGGCGGACGATGAGCGCGTTCATGTCCGGCTGGGGCCGCCAATCCGCGCTAGCAGATCGCGCGTGGAGTGATCCTTGCCATCGCCGACAATGGCAACGCGCCCGCCGTAGCCGCGCACGGTCTCGCGCTCCGGTACGGTGTCGGCGGTGTAGTCGGTCCCTTTGCAGTGCACGTCGGGCCGCAGGGCCAGCAGCAGCGGCGTCACCGTCGGCTCGGAAAAGATGACGACGTAGTCGACACCGCGAAGTGCCGCGATGAGTTCCGCGCGATCAGGCGCCGCGAGAATCGGCCGCCCGGGTCCTTTGAGATGTCCGACGGACTGATCGTCGTTGATCGCGACAACGAGCACGTCGGCTTCGGCGGCGGCGGCCTGCAGGTAGCGGACGTGGCCGACGTGGAGCAGGTCGAAGCAACCATTGGCAAACGCGACCGTGCGACCGGCGCGGCGCTCGGCCGAGATGGCGTCAATCAGGTCGTCGCGCGTGAGCACCCGTCCCATTACTCCGTCACTCGCGATCCGGCATTCGACATTCGACATTCAACCCGCACGATTCAGCGGGCGGGCTGACCGACCGTGCCCCCGCTGATCAGGTAGCGCAACTCGCTCGCGCTCACCGTGGCCGTGCCGCGCTTCATGACGACGATGCCACCGGCATGGTTGGCAAGGTGCGCAGCCTCGAGGAACGTCGCCCCCGCGCTCAGCGCCAGGGTCAGTGTGGCGATGACGGTGTCGCCAGCCCCGGTCACGTCGGCGATCTGATCGGATCCGACGATCGGTATCTGCGCGGTCGGATGCGCCGGCTCGAAGAGCGCCATGCCGCGGCTGCCGCGGGTGACCAGCACCGCCCGGGCCCCCGTCTGCTTGAGCAGCGTCCGTCCTGCGCGTTCAAGTGCCCTGGGGTCGTCGCCAATGCGCATGCCGAGCGCCTGCTCGACTTCGGATTCGTTGGGGGTGCAGGCCGTCATGCCGTGGAACTTCGGCAGCGCATAGCGCGAGTCGACGACAATCGGCGCGTCTGGCTGCGTCCGCGCGGTACGGCGGGTCCGCAGCTGCCGTCGCGCTTCCAGTACCAGACCCGGTCGGACAAGTCCACTGCCGTAGTCGGAAACAATCAGCGCGTCGGCGCCGCGCAGCGAGCGCAGCACAGCGGCTTCGAACGCATCGCGCGTCACCGGCTCGATCGTCGAGCTCGACGCGCGATCGATGCGCACGACCTGTTGCTTGGCCGAGTGGATGCCGCCGGCGAGGATGCGCGTCTTGGTCGGCGTACGGTAGGCGCCCGGCCGCAGAACCGGCCCGACGTCGACCCGGCGCCGCTTCAACTCGGCCAGCAGGCGGCGTCCCGTTTCGTCACGGCCGGCGATGCCGGCGGCGCACACCGCGCCGCCGAGCGCGGCGACGTTGGCCGCGGCGTTGCCCGCGCCGCCCGGGACGACCTCTGTCGAATCGTAGTTAAGGATGAGGACCGGCGCCTCGCGCGAGACGCGCGCGATCTCCCCATAGATGAATTCGTCGGCGAGCAGGTCCCCGGCGACCACGACCTTGCGGCCGGCGATGTCGTCGAGGAGGGAAAGCAGGCGCGACGGCGCGACGGTCCGGCTCATGGTTGATCGAGAATCCAGGCGGCAGCGTCCGCGAGCGTATCGACAACGGCGGCGGGTGTGACGTGATCGGTCAGGGTAGTCTCTTCGTCCCGGCCGAGCCCCGTCCGCACAAGCAGGCTGCGGACGCCCGCCGCCGCGGCCGCGCCGATGTCGTGCGCGCGATCGCCGACGGCAAACGAACGCGCCAGGTCGATGCCGAGGTCGGCAGCGGCGCGAAGCAGCATGCCCGGCTGCGGCTTGCGGCAGTCGCAGACCCGGACGTACTCCGCGACGGGGCCGCTGTGATAGTGGGGGCAGTAATAATAGGCGTCGATGCGGGCGCCGCCCGCTGCCAGCCTGTCTGAGATCGCCCGATGCGCTTCACCGACGAACGCATCGCGCACGATGCCGCGCGCGACGCCTGCCTGGTTGGTGACGACTACGACGGCAAACCCGGCGCGGTTGAGGACCCGCACCGCGTCGACGGTATAGGGGAAGTAGACCAGGCGTTCGAGACGGTCGAGATACCCCGAATCTTCGATGAGCGTCCCGTCGCGGTCGAGGAATACCGCGCGGGTCACGCGAGGTGCCTCGCGACCGAGCGGAGCACGGTGTCGACGTCAATCCGTTTCATGCAGCGATGATCGATCGGACACTCGCGAAGCAGGCACGGGCGGCAGAATACATCCTGGGCGAGCAGGTCAATCGCGTCGGCGCGGCCGCCGGGCGACGTCACCCGTTCGTCGGTCGGCCCGAAGATGGCCGTCATCGGCACGCCGAGCGCCGCCGCCACGTGCATCGCGCCCGAGTCATTCGACACGAACGCGGCGCAGCGGGCGATGACGCCGACGAGCTGAGCGAGCGTCGTCTGGCCGACCAGGTCCACCACCCGCGTCCCCGCGGGCAGCGATGATTCTATCGCACGCGCCGTGCTGCGATCCGCCGCGGCACCGACGAGCACGGCGGTCGCGCTGTGCGGCGCCAGTCCCGCGATGACGCCGGCGACCCGGTCGGGCGGCCAGCGTTTGGCGTGCCCATAGGCTGCTCCGGGCGCAAAGCCGACGAGGCGGGAGCCCTCGGCTACGCCGGCGCCGGCCAGCAGGGCATCGGCCCGCGCCAGCGTCTGCGGCCGCGGCGACAGGCGTGGCAGCTCCGACGCTGCATCGATCCCGAGGCCGCGCGCCAGCGACAGGTAGTAGTCGATGTGATGAAGCCGCCCGCGCGGCCGCGCCACGGCTCGGGTCAGCATCCAGCCCCGCCAATCGGCGCGAAAGCCCCAGCGCTCGGCAATCCCGGCCCGGCTCGCCGTCCAGGCGCTGGCAAACGAATTGGGGAGCAGCAGAATCGCGTCCCCGCGCGCGGCGCGCAGCTGCGCCGCCTCCTGCTTGTCGTCGACGACGACAATCCCGTCCGGCGCCGCCGCGGTCCCCTCCTCGAACAGCGGCGCGATCGACGCGCGCGCGGCGAGGATGATCGTCGACGCGGCATACGCGCGGCGCACCGCCGCCAGGGCCGGCAATGCCATTACGGCGTCACCGAGCCAGTTGGGAGCGCGGACGATCAAGCGCGCAACCGGCTTAATCGTGTCGGTCAACGTCACTCCTCCGTACTGGCCGTCGGGAACATGCCGCCGACCGCGGCTGGATCGACGTCGCGCCAGCGGCGGTGCATCCACAGCCACAGGCCGGGATATCGGCGTACGTACATCTCGAGCACGTCGGTGCAGCGCTGCGTGAAGAGCCGGATGGCGTCCGGATCGTTTGCGGAGGGCGGCTCGACCGCGTGCTCGTAGACCATGCGGAAGCGGCCGCCGGGGAGGGGCAGCGCGAACACCGGGATCACCGGCGCACCTGTGCGGAGCGCCAGCGCAGCCAACGCTGTCGTCGTCGCCGCCGGGCGGTTGAAGAAGTCGACGAGAACCGCGTCGGTGTGGATGTGTTGATCGATCAACAGGGCGACAGCCTGGTTGGCGGCGAGCGCGCGCAGCACACGACGGAGCGCACCCTTGCGATAAATCACAGAGTTGCCGGTCCGGCCGCGCACCCGCTCCAGGAGGTCGTGCAGTAGCGTGTTGTCCAGCGGACGCGCCATCACCGCCATCGGCTGCAACCGCAGTGCATGCACCAACGCGTTGATCTCCCAGTAACCAAAATGGCCGGTGAAGAGAAGCACGCCACGGTTGAGGGCGTGCGCCGCGGTGACGCGTTCTTCCCCCTCGAACTCGACCCGCGCCAGCATCCGCTCCGGCGTCATCGTGCTGAACTTGAGCAGGACCATCAGCAGGCGGCCGAAGTGCGAAAACATGTCGCGGGCGATGGCGGCCCGCTCGCGGGCCGGACGGGCGGGAAACGCCGCCTCGAGATTGCTCAGCGCCAGCCGACGGTGGGCGCGATCGCACGTGTAGAACAGCCGCCCGAGAACGGTACCGGCGACCAGGACCAGCGCCATCGGCATCAGCCGCGTCACGCCGCGCACGGCCATGACCACCCCGTACTCGGCCCGCTGCAGCAGTGTCGGCGTCACGGGCGTCGGCCCCGCGCCGTCGCGAGCAGCCATGCCGCAAATGACGAGCGATCGTCGAGCTCGATCGAGAGCGGCACCGCCTCGATCGGCAGCGGCCACGGCCGGTAAGGCAGCAGTCGCATCATGTCCTTTTCCGTCGTCACTACCCGGGTTGCGCCGGCGGCGCGCGCGCGCGCGGCGATGGCGGCGACATCGGCGCGCGAGTAGCGGTAGTGATCGCGAAACGCCTGCTCGCCCGCCACGGTCCAGCCGCCATCGCGCAAGGCGGCAGTGAAGGATGCCGGCGACGCGATTCCCGACACCGCGAAGACGGGTTCGCTCGTGGTGGCGGGCCCCTGACGCCGTCGCGCCTGCCAGACGGGCTTACCGGCGGCCAGCCTGGCAATCTCGCGGGTGTCGTCGAGCGCGACGAAGGCGTCGGCTGCGCGCGCCGCGTCGAGCGGCTCGCGCAGGTGACCGGACGGCAGCGTAGTCGGGCGGTCGACATCTTCGCGCGCGAGGACGACGAGATCGGCGGAGCGGTACAGGTCGAAATGCTGAAAGCCGTCGTCGAGGAGATGCACGGTGCAGCCGAACTGCGTCTCGGCGAGACGGCCGGCGAGGAAGCGGCTGCCCGCCGCGAGCACTGCCACGCCGTCGAGCTGACGCGCCAGCATGAGTGGTTCATCGCCGGCTCGATCGAGATCGGCGCGTATCCCGCCAGGGTTACGCACCACGACCACGCCGTCGGCGGCGTCGCGGCGGCCGTAGCCGCGGCTGAGAATTGCCGGCCGTTCGCCGGCGTCACGCAGCAGCGCCGCCGCGAGGGCGGCTATCGGGGTCTTGGCACGGCCGCCGGCGGCGATGTTGCCGATACTGATCACCGGCCGATCGAGGACGCGCTGGAGATCGGGACGCCGCGCACTGTATTCGCGGCGAAGCCGCGCGGCCGAGGCATATGCCGTGGAAATCAGTGGACCACCCTGAACGGGCGCACGTTGCCGGAGTGCTGCGGCGGCAGCACGCGGGCGATCGCGGTCAGGGTCTTGCCGCGGGCGCCGCGGTTGGCCTCGACGAGCGCGCGCGCCGCCGCGCCGAGGCGGGCCCGGCGCACCGGGTCGGTGAGAAGGTCGAGCAGCGCCTGTTCCAGCTCGCGCCCGGAACGGATCTGGACGGCGGCGCCGTTCTCGACGAACGCGCGCGCAATCTCAGCGAAGTTCTGCATGTAGGGGCCGAAGACGATCGCCTTGCCGAAGACCGCCGGCTCGAGGATGTTGTGGCCGCCCTGGTCGACGAGCGAGCCGCCGACGAACACCGCGGTAGCGACCTGGTAGAGCTGCGCCAGCTCGCCGATGGTGTCGAGGATGATCACGTCGTGACGCGGCTCGGCATCGACGGCAAGTTCGGTGCGGCGCGCAACGTTCCAGCCGCCCCGGCGCGCGATCTGCTCCACCTCGCCGAAGCGCTCGGGCTTGCGCGGCGCGATGATCAGCAGCGTTTCGGGCAGCCGCGCGCGGATGCGCTGGAACGCCTCGAACACCGGTTCCTCTTCACCCTTGAGTGTACTCGCGGCTATGAGGACCGGGCGGCCCGGGGCGATGCGGAAGTAACGCAGCACGCGATTGCGCCCACGATCGGCCGCCGTCGACGCACCCGGCACTTCGAGCGAATCGAACTTGAGGCTACCGGTGACGACGACGCGATCGGGCGTCGCCCCCATGTCGATGATGCGTCGTGCCGACTCGTCGCTCTGCATGCAGAACCGATCGACGTTCGTGAGGACGCGCCGGAGGAACGGGCGCGCCAGGCGATAGCGCGGATACGAGCGCGAGGAGATGCGGCCGTTGACGAGCACGGTGCGTACGCCGGTGCGCTTGCACGCCCGCAGCAGGTTCGGCCAAATCTCCGTCTCCATCATGATGAAGAGCCGCGGCTTGACCAGACGCAGGGTGCGGTTGACGATGAAACCAAGATCGAACGGAAAATAGAAAACACCGTCGACGAACTGCAGGCTGTTGCGGGCGATCTGTTGCCCCGTCATCGTCGTCGTCGACAGGTAGAGGCGCAGGCGCGGATAGCGCTCGCGGAGCTGCGGCAGAAGGGCGCGCGCCGTGAGCACTTCGCCAACCGAAACGGCATGAATCCAGATCGACTCTTCACCGTCGAGATTGAAAGTGATGGGCAGATAGCCGAGCCGCTGTCCGAGCGAGCCGATGTACTTCCGGTAGCGCACCGCCTGCCAGGCCAGGTACGGCGACATGATCAGGAAGAATGTGACGATGAGTACGCTGTATAGGAGATACACCGTCTAAGACGTTGATTATGCACTAGAATCGAGGATTCGGAGGCTTCAGAACGATGGCAACGAAGGTCGGGATTAACGGATTCGGCCGCATCGGCCGCAACATCATGCGCGCCGCACTCGGCGCCACGGACATCGATTTCGTCGCGGTCAACGACCTGACGAACGCGACCACGCTCGCGCATCTGCTCAAGTACGACTCGATTCTCGGTAACCTCAAGTCCGAGATCAAGGCGAGCGGCGACCGCATCTCGGTTGACGGCGACGATTTCCAGGTGCTCTCGGTCAAGGACCCGGCGCAGCTGCCGTGGAAGGACCTCGGCGTCGAGGTGGTGTTCGAGGGAACCGGTCTCTTCACCGATCGCGATAGCGCCGCCAAGCACCTGGCCGCGGGCGCGAAGAAGGTGATCATCACGGCGCCTGCCAAGAAGCCCGACATCACGCTCGTGCTCGGTGTCAACGCCGAGAAGTACGATCCGAAGACGCACCACATCATCTCCAACGCCTCGTGCACGACCAACTGCCTGGCGCCGATGGCCAAGGTGTTGCACGAGCGCTTCGGCATCAAGAAGGGATGGATGACGACCATCCACTCCTACACCAACGACCAGAATCTGCTCGACCTGCCGCACAAGGATCTGCGGCGCGCCCGCGCAGCGGCGCTGTCGATGATCCCGACGACGACCGGCGCGGCGCTGGCGGTCGGCGAAGTGCTGCCCGAGCTGAAAGGCAAGCTCGACGGCTTCGCCATGCGCGTGCCGACGCCGAACGTTTCCGTCGTCGATCTCGCCGCGCTCGTCGAGAAGAAGACGACCGCCGAGGAGGTCAACGCCGCGTTCAAGGCAGCCGCAGACGGCGAGCTGAAGGGGTTGCTCGAATACGTCACCGAGCCGCTCGTCTCCATCGATTTTCGCGGCAACCCGCACTCGTCGATGATCGATTCGCCCTACACCAAGGTGATGGACGGCGACTTCATCAAGGTCCTGTCGTGGTACGACAACGAGTGGGGCTACTCGAACCGCTGCGTTGACCTGCTCCGCTTGATGGTGCAGAAGGGCTTGTAGCGGTAGTCATCGTGGCAAAACGGTCGGTCAAGGATCTCAATCTGAAGGGCCGCAAGGTCCTCATCCGCGTGGACTTCAACGTCCCGATCAAGAACGGCAAGATCGGGGACGATACGCGCATTCGCGCGTCGCTACCGACGATCGAGTACGCGCTCCAGCAAGGGGCGGCCACGGTCATTCTCTGCTCGCATCTCGGACGCCCGAAGGGCAGACCAAACCCCGAGTACACGTTGCAGCCGGTCGCGCAGCGGGTGTCGGAACTGCTGAAGCACCCGGTGGTGTTCGCGGCCGACTGCGTCGGCGAGCCGGCGCAGAAAGCGATCGCCGAGGCAGGCAGTCGCGGCGGCGTCGTCCTCCTGGAGAATCTGCGCTTCCACGCCGAGGAGGAGAAGAACGATCCGTCGTTTGCCCGGCAACTCGCCGAACTCGCCGACGTCTACGTCAACGACGCGTTCGGCTCGGCGCATCGCGCGCACGCGTCGACCGAAGGGATCGTCAAGTACGTCAAGGACTCTGCGGCCGGTCTGTTGATGGCGGCGGAGATCGAGCATCTCAGCAAAGTGCTCGAACATCCCGATCGACCTTTCGTGGCGATTCTCGGCGGCGCCAAGGTGTCGGACAAGCTGGAAGTCATCCAGAACCTGATTCCGCGCGTCGACGCGCTGCTCATCGGCGGAGCGATGGCCTACACCTTTTTCAAGGCGCGCGGCATCGCTGTCGGCAAGTCGCTTGTCGAGGCCGAACTGCTCGACGCAGCGAAGGACGTCGAGAGGCGCGGGCAGACGCGCGGTTTGCGTCTTGAGCTGCCGAGCGATCACGTCGTCGCTGACAAGCTCGAGGCCGGCGTCCCGACAGCAACGCTGGATGTCGGCGACGCCGCAATCGGCGAACGGATGGGGCTCGATATCGGGCCGAAGACGATCGACACCTACCGTTCGGTCATCGCTTCGGCGAAGACCGTGATCTGGAACGGCCCGATGGGCGTATTCGAGATCGACGCGTTCGCCAGGGGCACGATGGAGGTGGCGAAGGCCGTCGCCGCCGTCAATGGGACGACGGTGATCGGCGGGGGGGATTCGATCGCGGCTGTCGTCAAGGCAGGCGTCACCGATCGCATTACTCACATCTCGACCGGCGGCGGCGCGTCGCTGGAATTCCTCGGCGGCCGCACGCTCCCCGGCGTCGCGGCGCTTCCGGACAATTAGATGCGCACGCCGTTCATCGCCGCCAATTGGAAGATGTACAAGACCGTCCACGAGGCGGTCGCCTTCATCAAGGAGTTCCGCTCCCTGGTCAAGGACGTGCTCGACGTCGAGATCGTCGTGGCGCCTCCGTTCACGGCGCTCCACCCGACGGTCGAGGCGGCGCACGGCTCGACCATCGGCATCGCCGGCCAGAACCTGCACTGGGAGCGAGAAGGAGCGTTCACTGGCGAGATCAGCGCCGGCATGCTCAAGGAGGCGGGAGCCGAGTACGCCATCATTGGCCACTCAGAGCGGCGGCGGCTATTCGGCGAGACCGATCAGACCGTCAACCGCAAGCTCACCGCGGCACTCGCCTCGCAACTGACGCCGATTGTCTGCATCGGCGAGACGCTCGACGAACGCGACGCGAGCCAGACGCTCGACGTGCTCGATCGGCAGATCAAGCAGGGGTTCGACGGCATCAGCGGCGATCAGATCGCGTCGCTGGTGATCGCCTACGAGCCCGTCTGGGCGATCGGTACGGGCCGCAACGCGACGCCGGCGCAGGCCGGCGAAGCGCACGCGCACATCCGAGCGCGCCTGCGGCAGTGGTTCGGCGGCCCCGCCGCCGAACAGTGCCACATCCTCTATGGCGGCAGCGTCAAACCTGACAATATCCGCGAGCTGGCCTCGCTCGAGGACGTCGACGGCGCGCTCGTTGGCGGCGCCAGCCTGGACGTGCGCAGCTTCTTTGAGATCGTCACCCGGTCGCGTCCCGCGTAGCACGAGCGACCGAGCGGAGCGGCGGTCGCCGAATATCTACTTCCACGCGCCAAGCAGGCGTCGGAGCTGTACCAGCTCCCCCACGTGATACGCGTTGTGATCGATCGCTAGTAGGATCTCGCGTAGATACGTCTGGCCGTCGCCAT
The DNA here is from genome assembly GCA_963836665.1 of uncultured Acidobacteriota bacterium. GTDB lineage: Bacteria > Acidobacteriota > Vicinamibacteria > Vicinamibacterales > 2-12-FULL-66-21 > JAICSD01. The sequence goes on from CAWIKL010000001.1 coordinate 2,558,110, forward strand.
GCGGGATCTTGCGATCGAGATTCCGCTTCGGATCCGCGGCCATCTTCTGGAGCGCCCTGCGGTCACGGCGGAACGCGGCAACGCTCCTATCCCACGCCTTGTCGTCGGGCGGCTCGGGCGAGGCTGGCCAGTACCTCGTCGGGCCACTTCTTTTCCTGGTATTTCGGATTCCGGGAGAAGTCGAGCAGGTCGTGCTGGGCGATGCGGAGGTGCTCGAGAATTTCCCACGCCGAGTGCTGCACGTTGGGCACCCGTCGGCCACGCAGCTGAGACGGCAGGTCTTTGACTGCCTTGTCGAAGTCGACGTGCGCATGACCCCAGTCGAGCGCCTTCGCCAGTTCTGCCTTCATGCGGTATAATTATGCGCTTATGCTCTACTACCTGTTCGTCGCCTTGTATCTCCTGGTGTGCCTGCTGTTGCTGCTCGTTGTCCTGATGCAGCAGGGCCGCGGCGGCGACATGGCGAGCGCGTTCGGCGGCGGCGGCAGCACGCAGACGGCGTTTGGCGCGCGCACCGGCGCGACCGTGCTGACGCGAGCGACGACGGTTCTGGGCGCGTTGTTCATGCTCGGGGCGATCATCCTGGGCGTCTACGGGCAGCGTGGTCCCGGCTCGGTTGTGAGCGGCGTCAAGGGCCCGGCTGCGCCGGTTTCGGCGCCGGCCCCGACGCCCGCGCCGGTGAAGAAGTAGCCAACGCAGTAGTAAGATGTTGAGAAGCGGTCGGCACTGGCGATCGCGCGCGCGGAAGTGGCGGAATTGGCAGACGCACCAGCTTGAGGGGCTGGCGGTAGCAATACCGTGAAGGTTCGAGTCCTTTCTTCCGCACCAACTTTTAGATTCAGGGAGTTACACCGAATTCGACAGCCAGATGGCTCGCCGCGCCCCTCTATGGCGGGATCCTTCCGGCGGACCAGCGGCTCAATCCCCGATGGAGTCTTACCGCGACCTACGGCCCCTCTGGCCGCTTCTTGTGCCCTTTCCTTTCTGCTCACAAATAACGTATAGCAGCCTCGTACAACGCAGAGAGGCCACGGCCACAGGGAGCTGAAGTCCGCCGTCTGGGCGACAAAAGACTCTCCTTTCGGATCCAGCCAGTGCGTAGATGAAGCAAATTCGGAGGTTTTTTGAGCGATCCATCAGTCGAGCTTTGGCTGGACTATTGCTCAGCCGCCACACTGGGCCTGGTTGTCCCGCGCCCAGTTGCCTAACGCAAAAAGCGCCGAGAGCCGGCGTTCACGTCGTTCGTTTGGGGCGCGGTCTTTTAGGAGTGCGCGCAATGCAGAACGTCCTACGCAGGTCTCTCATCATGGGGTTCTCTGTGGTCGGCTTGTCGCTCTTGGCCCATTCAGCCCAGGCGTCTCCGCTCCTTCCACTTCCCAATCAGACGCTCAACTTTCTCACTTTCACCGGCGTAGCGCCCAAGGCAGAATTTTCGGCTGTCAACCCGACGGGCTGGATCGGAGGCGACAATCTTATCTTTATCGATACGCCCGGCACGGCCAGTAATCCCAATTCGGCCTGTGGTTCGGTGTATCTCTCGACATACGGTTGTCCCAGCACGTTAGCTATCGCCGGAGGCTACAACTACGTGGAGGCCGACGGAAACCCGGCTTTTGAGACCGGGTTCGGCACCATTCTGACCGGGCTGACTCCGGGACAGACATACGAGTTGGACTTTTATCAAGCGGCCAGCCAACAGAGGGACTTCGTCGGAGACACGACCGAGCAGTGGATCGTCGGGTTGGGCACGGCGATCATGCAGTCCCAGCGCAGCGGCGCGAATATTCCGTGCGATGCTGTCAACGGCATTTTGCACGTATTCGAACGCGGATCCGAACGCGAGTATCGTCGCAACACCACTCATGAACACGCCGTCAGGAGGCATGACGGACTGGAATTTCGTCTCTGTCCAGCTGACAGCGGACGCTTCGACCCAGTTTCTGAGTTTCCTGGCGTGGGGCGACAACGGCAACACCACCAATCTTCCGCCGATCGTGTTCCTGACCGGGGTCGATGCGCCACCGGATCTCGCTACGCCGGAGCCAGCGACACTATCCCTCTTAGGTCTGGGCATTCTGGGTCTTGCGGCCAAGCGGCGTCGACGCGTAAGCTAGCAAGTCCTGGTCTGATGCGCTCGGGAGATCCGGGCGCATCAGACCAACCCCGCTCGCGTGCTGAGTATCGGAACAACATTTTGCCTGCGTTCCTGGACCAGCGGCATCTTTTGGCATTCCTGCTCAGCGTCGTCAGGCTGTGCGCGTGGTTGCTGGTGCTCGCCCTGATCTTTCTGCCGCTCGAGCGGCTCTTCGCGCTGCATCCGCAGAAATTTTTCCGCAAAGCCCTCTTCCAGGACCTGGGCTATTACTTCATCAGTGGTCTGGTGCCTGGGTTGCTGCTGGCCGCACCTCTTTCCGTTCTCGCATTTGGCGTCCATGCGATGGTCCCGCACCGCCTGCAGGCTCGCGGTCGCGGTCTGGCCGCTGTGGCAACGGATCCTCGCGGGACTGGTGGTCGGCGAGATCGGTTTCTATTGGGGTCATCGCTGGACACACGAAATCCCCTTTCTGTGGCGCTTTCATTCCATCCACCACAGCCCTGAGCATGTCTACTTTTTGGTCAGCTCCCGCGCCCATCCAATAGACAACGTCTTCATCCGGCTGTGCGGCCTGATCCCCGCCTACATTCTGGGCGTGGCGAGTCCCTTGACCCCGACGGGCAGCCTGGTTCCGGTGCTCGTCGTGCTGATTGCGACAATCTGGGGCTTCTTCATCCACGCGAACGTGCGCTGGCGGCTGGGTCCCCTCGAATGGCTGATCTCCACCCCGGCCTTCCACCATTGGCACCACACACTCCACGAGCCGCGGGATCGCAACTACGCGTCCATGCTGCCCTGGATGGACTGGGTTTTCGGAACCTACTATCTGCCCAAACAATGGCCGTCGGCCTACGGCACCGATGCTGCCGTCCCTGCATCGTTGGGCCAACAACTGATGCATCCGTTGCTTCCCCAGCCGACACAGGTCAGTACATCCGAACCGGTTGCTTCCGATAGGTAACAACCCGAGGCTGCGACCTCTCGACCGTTTCACGACGATGCCCTGGACCATCGCGTTAGGGTGGCGCTAGACGCGTGCACGAGTGACCATCTGATCAAGCCTGAAATTTTCGTAAGTTGTTGGTGCGATGGTAGGATTCGAAAAGGAGTGCGTTGACATGTGCGAAGGTTTGCGCGAGTGTCGGCGCTTGCGAAGACCGCTTCAAGAGTCTTCTAATTGCGGAAATGTTGATTCGAACCTCTTTCGAGTCCCGGCTGCTGCGCCGAGCCATTTTCTCTCGGCCCACCCGGCTGGTGTGGCCTCCAAGTTGGGCCGGCCACATTCCCTTTGCTTTCTGGTTCGTGGATGCGTTGCGGCCGCGCACGCTCGTCGAGCTCGGCACGCATACGGGTCTGAGCTACAGCGCATTTGCCCAGGCGGTCCAAACCCTCGGCCTCGATACCGCCTGCTACGCGATCGATACCTGGCAGGGCGATGAGCACGCCGGCTATTACGCCGAAGACGTCTTCACGGAATGGTCGGCGTTTCATAGCCGGCACTTTGGCGGGTTCTCCAGACTGATTCGATCGACATTCGATGAGGCGTTGACCCACTTCTCCGACGGGTCGATTGACGCCTTGCACATCGATGGACTCCACACCCACGACGCCGTGCGCCACGACTTCGAGTCATGGCTGCCGAAGTTGAGTGACCGCAGCGTGGTGCTCGTCCACGATGTGAACGTCCGCGAACGAGAATTCGGCGTCTGGCAGTACTGGGAGGAGCTGCGCGAGCGCTATCCCTCGTTTACCTTCAATCATGGGCATGGGTTGGGCGTGCTGGCAGTCGGCCGCAGCCAGTCACCCGATATCGAGTGGCTCACCGCGCTGCCGCGGTGGGGCGACGAGTCAGCCGACGTCCAGCGGGTGTTTTCGACGATCGGCGACCTGTGGACGCAGTACCTGGAGGCCGACCACGCACGGGCTTTGTCTGCCGAGTCGATGGCCGCCCGAGAAGGCGCTGTAGCGCAAATGAGCGAACAGTTGCGGCGCGCTCATGAGGCCGAAGCTCAGCTTCGCGGCGAACGCGATGCCGAGACTGCCCGGCTGACGCAGATCGCGAACGAACACGGTGCCGACACAGCCCGTGTCGCCCAAATCGTGAACGAACGCGATGCTGCGACGGCTCGGGCCGACCAGATCGCCCACGAACGCGATGCCGCGACGACTCGGGCCGACCAGATCGCCTGCGAACGCGATGCCGCGACGACTCGGGCCGACCAGATCGCCCACGAACGCGACCTTAGCAGCCAGACGTTAGCGGAACTAACCAGCGAGCACCACGAGATCAAGGTGCGTCTCGAAGCGATGACAAGCGCGTCCGCCGCTGCTCTCGAGGCAGAGGTCGAGCATACCGCACGCCTTGAGATCGAGACTCGGACGGCCGAAACCGAGCACGCGAGTTCAAGGCGCCGTCGAACTACTTGCCGACATCGAGTCGGCCGAGTTCGAAAATCGCTTCATCGTTGAGACGGCCCGAGCGAGCCGGGATCGAAGCAGGAAGTCTGGGGATAGGAAGTCCAGCGGCGCGGGCCGATGGCTACGACATCTGATCCGCCTCGCCTCCAATCGGCTGGTGTGAGCCGCGCGCTAACCTCGGGCAGCATCCGCGTCAGTCGCTAATGGCGGTGCTCCGTCCGACGAGCGCGCAGGTGGCGATCGTCAAGGCCAGCGGCCTCTTCGATTCCGCGCATTATCTCGCTCAGTGCCCGGATGCAATCGCGGATCCGCTTGCCCATTTCGTGCAAACGTCAGGCGATACCCTCGCCTCGCCTCATCCGTTGTTTGACACGCGCTTCTACCTGCGACAGCTCCCAGACTTGATGGGATCGGCCTGGAATCCCCTCGTTCACTACATCGTCAACGGCATACAAGGAACCGCAGATCCACATCCTCTGTTTTCTACGCGCTACTACCTGGAACGAAATCCCGACGTGGGCTCGGTCAACCCGCTTGCGCACTTCGTGCGTCATGGCGCCGCTGAGGGCCGCTCCTTTCATCCGTTGTTTGACATTCCGTTCTATTGGCGGCGACGGCCCGACGTGCGAGCTCAGGGAGCGAATGCGCTTCTGCATTATCTGGTACGGGTATTCGAAGAAGACCTGGATCCTCATCCGCTCTTTGATACGAGCTTCTACCTCGAGCAAGCTGATGATCTGCGGAGGTACGGGATCAATCCGCTGGTGCATTTCCTTCAGAACGGCAGCCGCGAAGACGTGCGGCCCAGTGCGTGGTTCGATCCTCAGTGGTATCTCGCGTGCTATCCCGATGTCGCCGGCGTGAGCAATCCACTTGTGCACTACGTAGAGCACGGTTGGCGAGAGGGACGAGATCCCTCGCCGGCATTCTCGAACGCCGCGTACCTTCGGCGCTATCCGGACGTAAAAAAGGCTGCAATCGATCCGCTGAGTCATTATCGTTGAGTGCGGCCTGGCAGAAGGCCGCGTGGCAACTGGACCTGCCGGTATCGGAGACCGAGAGGCCGGCGCCCGTCATTCTGGCATCGGGTACTTGTTCGGCGCCGACGACGGTACTGATCGTCAGTCACTTCTCGCCCTGGCCTGTACGCGCGGGCAACGAATATCGTCTGGCGCGCCTGCTCGATCACCTGCAAAGTCGCGGACATCGTATCGTGCTGGTACTCGCGCCGTTGCCAAACGAACCGATGGCACCCATGGCCCTTCGATCGTCTTGCCGCGATATACGGGAACGTGGTCAGGTGCGACAGGGACGGCAGGGTCACCTTCCACCTTCGCGACATTCCCGACGTGCTCAGCGGGCTCGGGGGCCGTTCCAGCGTCGTTCGGACCGTCGAGGCCCGAAGCCCGTCAAGGCTCCGCCAAACGGATTTGGCATTTTGTCACGAGGTCGTCGAGGCGACGGCTCTCGCACTCGCCCGATCGCTCGGGCGTGTGGCCGTCGTGGCGGAGTACATCTTCATGACCCGCTTCTTCGACAAGCTGGGGCCAGATGCGCTTCGCATCGTGGACACCCATGACGTGTTCTCGCAGAAGGGCTCAAACGTCGTGGCCTATGGCGTCGCGGACGGCGAAATGCAGGCGGCGGACGAGGCGAAATGCCTTGATCAGGGCCGACGTGATCATCGCCATCCACCAAGCGGATGCCGCGAGCTCTTAAGGCGCTCGCACCGGACCGCGAAGTGCTTGGTCAGCGGAGTGGACGCAACGGTCCTCGAGAACGCTGAGTGGCCCAATCAGCCGACCGTCTTTCTTGCGGGATCGGCCAATCTCTTGAACGTAACCGGCCTCAGGGACTTTCTGCGCTTTTGCTGGCCAATCGTCCTCGAACAGGTACCAGACGCGCAACTGCGCGTCGTGGGGGCGGTTGGCCGTGCGGCACCGCCAGGTGAGCCAGCGGTGACCGTCCTCGGACACGTGCCGGATCTGACCGACGAGTACCGGGCGGCGCGTGTGGTCATTAATCCGACGGTTGCGGGTACCGGCCTCAAAATCAAGGCCGTCGAAGCACTCGCCAACCTCAGACCGGTGGTCGGCTGGCCCCACAACCGCGACGGATTGCCGGACGCGTTCCATGACTTCGTTTACGAGGCGACCAACTGGGGCGACTTCGCCCAGGAACTCGTCCGAAGACTTCGAGAAACCGCGTCTCCCTTCGATCCTCCCGCCATCGCCACGATCACACGTCAGTTGTCCGCGGACGTGGTCTATCGGGACCTGGACAACCGACTGGCGAGATTCTTTGTTCGCAGAGATGACATCTCGGCGAGCCAGGGGTCCTGATGCCTGCAATCACCGCCTTCCTCGACTTGTCGTACGTGGCACCGGAGGACATGGCAGACGGAGTTGCGGCCCACGCGCGCGTGGACACGCTCGGGGGAATGGTTTCGCGTGTGATCGTGCTCCTAAAATCGCCGTCGGACGTGAACATGCCTCCTGGATGGACGGCGGTGTCCGGCGTCTCGGCGACACAAGCATGCCAATGGGCGTTCGACATCGCAACAGTCGCCGACACCCACCTGCTCGTTCTGGCCGCGGGTGCATGCGCCAGATGCGAGGCGACCGACGCCCTGCTCGAGGGACTGGATCGGGATCCGCTCTTCGGCGTGGCGATACCGCGACTGGCAGACGGTGAGACTGGCAGGATCCTGGTCGCAGAGGCCTTCGGGCCTGTTCAGGCTTCGATTCCGCGCCGCGCCCTCGCGTCACTAACCGACTATCGCGTGCTGACCGAGAGACTGGCGCCCTGCATGCTGTTCCGGCGTGAAGTAGTCGCAAATTTTGGATCGCTCGGCGACCCTCAACGGGAACTATGGGAGGCGCTCGCCGAGGTTGCGATTCGGCTTCGTCGCGCCGGATTCCGGACGGTGCTGTGCAACAAGGTCGTCGTCGATCTGTCCTCAACATCGACCTCGTGGGGTTGTACCCCGCTCGGAATGCTCTCGCTGCAAGCCCGATATCCGGAATTGACCCGACTCGAAGGGCGTGCCGGAGGACCTGACGCGCAGAGAGGTGAACAGATCCTTGCGGCTATCGCGGAGGCGCCAGACTCCCTGCTGCTCGATGCCCGGAACCTGGGCACCATTACGAACGGCTCTTCAAGGGCGATTCTTGGTCTGTGCGACGCCTTGCACCGCGCCCGCCCGGACAGTCGTGTCGGCCTCTGGGCCGACGCGGACGCAGCAGCCTATCACGCGCTCGCTCGGCGATTTCCGCAGTGGACCCTTCACACCACCAGGCCGACCTCTCCATATGCCGCAGGGGTTCGCCTTGTCCAGCCCTGGTACAACTCAGACGTCGAATCGCTCGAGCGTGTTGCCGGGGTCACGGTCTTTTGGATCCTCGACACGATTTCATGGGACATCGCCTATTGCGCGCCTGACGGACTGGACGCAGTGTGGCAGTACATTGCGAGTGAAGCTGACGGCTTGATGTTTATTTCTGATTTCTCCAGGCATCGGTTCGAGGCTCGCTTCTGCTGCCGCGAGGATGTTCATCGCCAGACCTGCCGCTTGTCACTCGATCCTGTCGACTATGTGCGACAAGTGTCCGCAGATCCTCCGTCGGCCCCGTATTGGCTTGTGATGGGCAACACCTTCGATCACAAGCACATCGCCCCGACGATCGACCTGCTGTCCCGCTCATTTCCACGCAAGCCGCTCCTGGTGCTCGGCGATCGGAAACAGCCGCGCACCGCGATGGTGACGCGGCTGGAGAGTGGCACCGTCGATGACGAAACGATGTCCGCCGCCTACGCGCACGCGGATGCCGTTATCTTCCCCTCTTTCTACGAAGGTTTCGGATTGCCCATCGTAGAAGGCCTCTCCTACGGTCGGACCGTGATCGCACGCGCGTCATCGCTGGTCGACGAGCTCGCCGCAGAGTACCGGAGGCCCTGGACGTCTGTTCACGTTTTCCACCGAGCGAGAGCTGATCGGCCTGCTGAACGAGCTGGAGCGAGGAGGCTCACCTAAAGGTCACCCAATCGGCGACGTACGGAAGGAATCCGCATGGACGTGGGACAGTGCCGCCGGCGAGATGCTGCGGACGGCGCAGGCGCTGGTGCAGGGCGCGCCTTCGCGGCAAATGCTTCGACGGACCGGCTTGGCTCGCGGGCTTGCGCTCCTTTGACTGAAGGCCCGACCTGAAGCCGTCGGCTGTTTTTGCCGGGCTCGGCGAGACCGGAGCGAGCACCGGCTGTTCCTCAAGGACGATACCGAAGTCATGGCCGAAGGATTGGCTGACGGCGATCCTCGATCACTCCAGCGTCCAGAGGTCGGCGCACTCGGGTCTCTGAGGAGGGCGATCCGTACTACAACCCGCTTTAACACTGACCGCGATTTCAGCATGCGATCCAGAGCGACGGCGGCGGTCAACACAGAGATCCGAACCGGCGCTGCAGGCGAACTTAGCGCCATCTGGGCCTGAGAAAGACCAACACCTGGAGAGCGTCGACGCTGTTGTGGTCGGTCCCGACGATTTCCCAGTCCGTCCAGCACGTGGCGATATAGTCCAGCGAGACCGACGTGTCGCCGTATGTGATTTCGCCGTCAATCGGTGCGCGATTGTGAGGAAAGAAGGCGTATCCGGTCTGGCGGTGCATGTGGGTGAGCTGCCCGACCGTGTACCCCTTGTCGAGAGCAGTGTTAAACCCCCAGTATTCGACCGGGCGTATCGTAATCGCCAGGAGCGACCGGGGCGCCATTCGCGTCCGAATCGCTGCCAGGCAGCGTTGCGCCGTCTTTCTCGAGAGATGCGTGAAGACGGAAAACGCATACACGAGATCGAAGCGGGTCTCGCCGAACGGCAGCTGATCGGGAATGTAGTCGCTGACCGCCAAGTTCCCGAGCACGCCGTCCTTGCGACAGATCTCGATCGATTCCGTCCAAGCGTCGACACCGAAGAGATGGTCCGGCTCAGCATACTTGAGCATCAGCCGCAACAACCGGCCCCACCCGCAGCCGAAGTCCAGCACATGTTTGTCTTCGAGATCTGGACCGACGTGTGCTCGTGACGCGCCGATGAGCGAATGAGCGAACGCAGTGCTCTGTCGCAGCAGCGTGTGGCCGCTGCTTCCAGTCCAATTTGTCTGCACCTGCTCGTCGGCCATCCGCGGAAGCAGCTCGAGCAACGCAGGATAATCGGCCGGGACCCCGAGCAAGAGCTCGCCAAAGTCATCGAGAGGGAGCTCGCGAAGTGTCCGCAGGGCGAGGGCAGACTCGCCCTGCCGTGCGTAGTCTTCGGCCTTGGCGACCAGTGGCTGGAACATTTCGATCATCGCGGAGAATCCTCGTGCGCCTGCATCAAAGAGAGTGCACCGAACACTCACAATCGAGGCGCGGCCACGCCCTAATAGCCGCAGTCGGTATACGTCTTCATGACGGCGCCGACAGTATAATGTTCCAGTCCTTCACCGTCGAGAGAGCATGTCTGACTTGGCGTACAGCACCGTCATTTCTCCGAACGATCAGATGTTTGCATCGGGCGGACAGTGGTATTTCGATATCGGCCGCTCCGCCCTCGTGTGCATCACCCGCGCTCTGACGGCCGCTCACATCGTCCCCCGGCGGATCCTGGACCTGCCCTGCGGTCACGGACGCGTCTGCCGGATGCTGAGCGCCGCCTATCCCACTGCGCAAGTGACGGTCTGCGATCTGGATCGCGATGGCGTCGACTTCTGCGTACGAGAATTCGGAGCTGAAGGTCTGTACTCCGAGGAGGGCTTGCGCAACGTGGCTGCCGGACGCCAGTTCGACCTGATCTGGAGCGGCTCCCTGTTTACGCATCTCGATCGAGGGCGTTGGTCGGAGTTTCTCGGATTCTTTTCCGACCGGCTCGCGCCAGACGGTGTGCTCATCTTCACGACTCATGGCAGGCAGCCAATCCAGTGGATGCGGGACAACTTCTTCGACTACGGTTTGAGTCGCGACGAGCAGGATGCCATGATCGCCGGCTACGTTACTGGTGGGTTCGGGTTCGTGTCGCCATCGAACCAGGCCTTTGGCCTGTCGCTGTCGTCCATCCCCTTCGTCTGCACTGAGCTCGAGCGATGGCCGTTCCTCAGGCTGATCGGGGTCCATGAGCACGAGTGGGCCGGTCATCAGGACGTTTTTTCGTGTCAGCGCCTGAGGACCGAATATCCGACCCGCTACACACTGAGCCGGTAGGCACGCCCACTCAACCTATGTCAGAGACGTGGTAATCTTTGCCCGTTCGCTTACGTTTTCGGACAAAGCCTGCGGACCATATGTCAAGCCCCGATGAGCGCTAGCGACGATGCTCCTGTCCTGCCGTGGAATGGGGAGCGGTATGTGCCACAGGTCGGAGGTAACATTCGCCTGGAGCATGTGCACCGGTACCTCCTCGCCCGTGAACTGTCGCACGGTAAGCGCGTTCTCGATATCGCCTGCGGCGAAGGGTATGGGACCGCGCTCCTTGCAACCGTAGCCGCGCACGCCATCGGTGTCGACATCGCGCCCGAGGTTGTCCGGCACGCCGCACTGAAGTACAACCAGCCACAGATCGAGTTCCGGCAGGGCTCCTGCGAGGCGATCCCGCTCAGCGATCACTCGGTCGATGTCGTGGTCAGCTTCGAGACGCTCGAACACGTGCTCGCGCAGGACACGATGCTGCGCGAAGTCAAGCGGGTGTTGACCGCGGACGGGCTGCTGATGATTTCGAGCCCGGATCGCCACGTGTACTCGGACTTGATCGGGAACCAGAACCCGTATCACGTCAAGGAACTCGACCGCGATGAGTTCGAACGCCTTCTGGTTTCGTACTTCCCGCATGTGGCCCTGGCCGGGCAGCGGATTCGAGCGGGATCACTCGTGGGTCCGATCGACGCGTCACCAACGCGGTTTTTGTCGTTTCCGTTTGGTGACGCCGCACCCGGCGCAGTGCCCGGCGCAGACGCGCCGGAATACCCTTCTGGCCGTTGCGTCCACCACGCCGATCGACGCACTCCCGATCGGACTGCTCGATGGCGGGCCGTTCACGTGGTCGGCCGACCTCCCGAGTCTTCTGGTCAAGGTTCAGGGCCAGTGCACCGTCGAGTTTGCCAGGCGCTTCGGCGAGGTCCTGCAGCTCGACGACGCCAGCGCGGACGTGATCCAGACGGAATTCAGCCGCGTCGCGGAACGCATCTCGGAGCAGGCTCGGCATTTGGCCACGCAGCACGAGCTTCGCGGGGTGGCGGAACATCGGCTAGATGAAGTAGTTGCGCTGAGCGCAGCCCTGCGCGCCGAGGCTGAGGGAGCGCGCGTACGCGCCGAGACCTCGCTCAGTCAGCTCTTTGAGACGAATCGGATCCTTGGCGAGACTCAAGCGCGCCTGGTCGCGGCCGTGACCGACCTGGCTGCGTCGCGCGCGATGACGGTCGCTCAGGAAGAGCTGCGCCGCGCCGCCCGCGATCAGCTTGCAGTGGTGGAGGAGCAGGCGACGCGAAGCGAACGCGGACGTCTTCAGGCGCACGCGGCTATCGTTCAGTTCCAAGCTGCTCTCGAGCGATCGGTGGTCAGACTCCGGACAGCGCAAACGCACATTCCGGAGTTGCGAGCCAGGATTGCAGCCCTTCAGACGCAGATCGAGGTCTACAAACACAGCCGGTCCTGGCGTTTGACCGCACCGCTACGCACGATGCGGCGAATGGGGCCGGAGCCAGCACTAGTGCAGGCTCCGATTCCGGAGATCGACCTGTCACCCATCGAGATGCCGGCGCTCGATCTCACGCCGACGCCGGACAGCAATCGACCGCAGATCGAGCCGACGCCCGCGGAGGTGACGCTGCCGCGGTGGATCTACGAGGAGCCAACAGCGGATTACGTGCCGCTACGCCGGTCGAGCGCCGTGGAAACCCGAATCAAACTGATTGCGTTCTACCTGCCGCAATTTCATCCGATTCCGGAAAACGATGCGTGGTGGGGCAAGGGCTTCACCGAGTGGACATCGGTCACCCGAGGCAAGCCGCAGTTCGAAGGGCACTATCAGCCGCATCTCCCGGGCGAGTTGGGCTTCTACGATTTGCGGCTCCCCGAGATCCAGCAGCGCCAGATCGAGCTGGCCGCGCTCTTCGGCATCCACGGCTTCTGTTACTACCATTACTGGTTCGAGGGAAAGACGCTGCTTCGGCAACCGTTGGAGCAACTGCTGGCACGCCCGGAGCTCGAATTTCCGTTCTGTCTCTGCTGGGCGAACGAAAGCTGGACGCGGCGCTGGGATGGGCACGAGCAGGACGTGCTCGTTGCGCAGCACCATTCCGCTGAGGACGATCTGGCATTCATCCGCGACATCGAGCCGGCGCTTCGCGATCGGCGGTACATCCGTGTCGGCAATCGCCTTCTGCTGGTGGTCTACCGTCCGTCGCTCTTCGAGGATGCCGCGGCGACGGCCAGGCGGTGGCGGGCCTACTGTCGCCAGGCGGGCATCGGCGAGCTGTTCCTGGTGTCCACGCATGCCTTTGACAACAGGAGCCCCCACGACTTTGGCTTCGATGCGGCTCTCGAGTTCGCGCCCAACAACCTGCCGGTGTCGAACATCACCGCCGGGATGCCGCTCGCCAATCCGTCTTTTCGGGGTGTAGTGTACGACTACCGCGAGCTGGTGGCCACGTCGCTGACGCGACCGGTTCCCCACGACTATCAGCTGTTCCGATCGGTCACGCCGATGTGGGACAACGAGGCCAGACGCCCCGGTCGCGGCACCAGCTACGTCCACAGCACGCCGGAGCGATACCGGGATTGGTTGACCGCGATGTGCCGCTGGACCGAGGCCAATGCCGGCAGCGACAAGCCGTTCGTGTTCGTGAACGCGTGGAACGAGTGGGCCGAAGGCGCCCACCTCGAACCTGACCGGCGGCATGGGTACGTGTACCTCGAAGCGACCGGGGATGCGGTCGCCAATTTCCCGGTTCGGACCAGTGGCGCGCCGATCGTTTGCGTATCACACGATGCGTATTTTCACGGTGCGCAGGTGCTGGCCCTGAACCTGGTGCGGACGTTGACGCGTCGGCTGCACTACCCAGTCGAGGTCATTTTGTGCGGTCCCGGCGGACTGCTCAGTGAGTTTGAAGCCGCCGCACCGGTTCATCAGTTCTGGTCACCGGAGTTGAGCCGGGACGCAAAGTTGGCGATCATCCAGCGGCTCTACGCTCAGGGCGCCAGAGTGGCGATCTGCAACACGAGCGTGGTCGGCGAGTGCGTGGAGATGCTGAAGTCGGCCGGCTTCGCGGTGGTGTCCTTGATACACGAGCTCCCGGATCTGATCAAGGCGCATCGGCTGGAATCGTCGGTCCAGCAGATCGTTCGCGCCGCCGACCGATTGGTCTTCCCGGCCGCATTCGTGCGTGACCGGTTTCTCGGGATGAACGAGCAGGTGGCGACGCGTACCGTTGTGCAGCCGCAGGGCGTGTTCGCGCCCAACGCGTTCTTCAGCCAGCGTCAGTTTGCTCGCAGCGAGCTGCGCGAGCGCCTCGGTCTGCCCCCGACGGCTCGCATCATCCTCGGGATTGGCTACGCGGACCATCGCAAAGGCATCGACCTGTTCGCCGAAGCGGGCACGCGGCTGGTCCGGGCGCGCGAAGATGTCGTGTGTGTCTGGGTCGGCAATCATGAAGCAGAGGCATTCTCACGGGCCCAGGCGATCGTGGAGCGATCCGGGCATGCTGACCGGTTCCTCTTTCCCGGACTGATTCGCGACTCGGATCTCTTCTTCGCTGGCGCCGATGTCTACCTGCTGACCTCGCGCGAAGATCCGTTTCCGTCCGTGGTCCTCCAGTCGCTGGACATCAGCGTGCCGGTGATTGCCTTTGAAGGCGCCGGCGGCTTCGTCGAGCTTCTCGCCCGCGGCTGCGGCGTGCTGGTTCCTCTTGCCGACACCGCCGAAATGGCCAGCGCCGCGCTCCGGCTCCTTGACACGCCCGAGCTCGTCGACGACCTCGTCTCCAAAGGTCGCGAGATTCTGGCGCGTGAATTCTCGTTCGTGAACTACAGTCGGGGCCTGGTGGAACTGGTCGGCCGGCGCGGCCCAACCGTGTCGGCGGTCGTGCCGAACTACAACTACGGGAGGTATCTGCCCACCCGTCTCCGATCGATCGTCAATCAGACGTATCCTCCGCACGAGGTCATCTTCCTGGATGACTGCTCAACCGACAATAGCCTCGAGGTCGCTGCCGAGATCCTTCACGGGTCTGGCTTGTCGTATCGAATCATCTCCAACAAGACCAACCAGGGTACCGTACCGGCAATGGCTGCGCGGGTTTCGCGAGGCGACGAGCGATCTCATCTGGATTGCTGAAGCCGACGATTTTTGCAGTCCGGATCTCCTGGAACGGCTGACGCAGGTCTTCGACGAGCCCGAGATGATGCTGGCGTACAGCCAGTCCCGCCAGATTGACGCAGAAGGACGAGAGCTCGCCCCAGACTATCTCGAGTACACCGCGGACATCAGCCGGACGAAATGGCAGTCGTCGTACGTGCGACCGGGGCCGGACGAAATCCGGGATACACTCGCGATCAAGAACACCATTCCCAACGTCAGTGCCGCGCTGATGCGGCGGATTGACCTGGCGTCGATCGAGGGCCCACTGGTGGCGATGAAGAATGCGGGAGACTGGCTGCTGTATGCGCATCTGCTGGAGCGTGGACAGATTGGTTTCGTTTCCGAGGCGCTGAATTCGCACCGTCGGCACCCGTCCAGCGTGACGATTGGCCAGGGCGGGCTCAATTTGATGCGGGAAAGCCTGATGGTCCAGCGCTACGTGCGCGAACGCTATCGCCTCACCTCCGATACCGAACGCCTGATGGAAGCGAGCCTGCAGCACAACTATGAATACCTGGCGCTGGGAGCTGACGGTCCGCGATCCTTCAAGGAGCATCCGGCGCTGAAGGAGAGCGAGTGGACGCTGGCGAAGTAGGCCCGAGAGCACTTGTCCTTGGCGGATCGGGGTTTTTAGGCAGGCATGTCGTCGAAGCGCTGGCGGAAAGCGGCTATCGCGTCCGGCTATTCCATCGCACGTCCGAACGGGGCATCCTGCATCCGGCGGCAACCGTGGAGAACTGGATCGGAGACTTCACGAGTCAAAGCGATGTGGCTGCGGCGCTGGGTGGTTGCGACATCGCATTCCACCTGGTGTCGACCACACTCCCCAAGACCTCGAACGACGACCCCGTCTACGATCTCGAGACAAACCTGATCGCCACCGTTCGCCTGCTGGAAGAGACGCGCGTCCAGAAGATCCGGAAAATCGTCTTCGCGTCCTCAGGTGGCACGGTGTACGGGCTGCCGCAGACCGTGCCGATTCCTGAGGAACACGCGACTCACCCGGTGTGCTCGTATGGGGCCCACAAACTGGCCATCGAGCACTACCTGCACCTCTACCATCACCTGTATGGGCTTGAATACTGTGTGCTCCGGGTCTCCAATGCCTTCGGCGAGCACCAGCATCCCACGGCGTCCCAAGGCGCGGTAGCGACGTTTCTGGATCGGGCACTGCGCGGAGAAACGATTCAGATCTGGGGCGATGGCTCGACTGTACGGGACTACATCTACGCCAGGGATGTCGCGCGAGCGTTTTGCCTTGCGGCCCGTTACACTGGAGCGCCGCGGGTCTTCAACATCGGTTCAGGACTGGGCATCAGCGTCAACGAGCTGCTGGCGACGATCGAAGCCGTGCTGGGTCAGACCGTGCGTCGGCGGTACGTGCCGGGCCGCCCCTTCGATGTTCCCGTCAACCTTCTCGACATCTCGCGAGCCGCCGAACATCTGGGATGGCGTCCACAGTATTCGTTCGAGGAAGGGCTTCGCCGGACTCTCTTGTGGCGCCAATCGGCCGACCGCACGGGCGCAGGGATCGAACCGTCGGTTAGCCCTCGCTGATCGGACCGTTTCAGAATAACGCCCGAGCGCAAAACGCTCGAGGGCAAGCCGGGTCGCTTCGAGACTGTGCGTGGCCCCCGGTCTCCGACGTCCCTACCGAACCTGACCTGGAAATAGGATCGCGACGTGAACTTCGGGCTTCACGGCGTTGCCAGGATCGCGACACCTGACGGGAAGCGAACGGAATGAGCTCACAGCTCGAGAATCCGGCGCGCATAATGAACGCCCATACGTCCGCGCCGAATTCCGTGTGCACCAGCATGCCGGGATCGTCAGAGCCTTTGCGGCCGTGGTAGCTGGGTGGCAGCCCCGCCCTGCTTCGGCTCAAACGACCGACGATAACCGGGACTGTGAAGGCGAGAGCGCCGCGGTCGTTCAAAACTCTGCGGCATTCCTCGAGGCCTGTGCCCGGATCGGACACATGCTCGAGGGTGTCAGAGTGAACGACCAGATCAAAGGAGCTCGTTGCGAATGGAAGACTCCTGATGTCGATGTCCGGATAGCGGGCGAGCGTGTGGCCGGGTAATCTTCGAAGGAAAGGATGAAGGGTTCCCGCTTCGTTGATTTCAAGCACGCGGAGATCCCGCTGGCCGCGATCATCGACGAAGCTCGTCAGTGTCCCTGCAAACGCCCGAAACCGCATGACGGCGCGCGCCAACGCGATCGAACGCACATTCGAGCCACATGTCTGGCAATGCGTGCCCTGCTGGACGTCGATGTAGCGCCTTTCTTCCTCGGACAGCTCCCAAGCGGCGATTAGATCGGGCCAGAGCACCGAAGTATGCTCGAACGCTCGTCCACCGCAGACGTGGCACACCGCGGACGATTCTGCTGCCGCCGGAAGGGAGGTCATCCTGGCGTCATGGGTGCGTCGCCAGCATGGCCCCCCTCCTTGGACACACGCGAAAACAGCGGCGCGCACAGACCCTGCGGTTGCACCACGCTCCGTTCAGGAGCGAGGTCGGTGAGTTCGATGAACTTGTCACGCATGGCGTTCGCCGGAAACACGACCCTGTCCGCGTGCTTCGCGATGAAAGAGATGAAACCGGGTCTCCCGCGTCCAGTCCGGCCCCGACAAATCGCGGACTCGAGCAACGACTTCGAATGCGCCCTTCAGTGGGTCAGGTCCGCACAGGATCGCGTCGACTTGACTGTGCAGTTTCGTCGCAAGCGTTCGGACCAGATTCAAGGCCAGCACCTGGGCCCCCTACAACAAAGCGTCGTGCGACCCTCAAACGATTGACGCACGGGCCGTACGAATCGGGAATCTCTCGAGTGCTTCAGCCGTTGCCTCCAGGTAGGCGTAACCGTAGCGCTGATCCGGCTCGAGGTGCGCTCCCTCTGCCCATTCGTTCCAAGCGTTCACGAACACGACGGGCTTGTCGAATCCGCCGTGACGTTCCGCCCAACCGCAGACGGTCTGCAACCATTGCCGGTACAGACCCGGCGACGAGTGGGCATAGACGTACTCGAAACGGCCGGCGAGCTTCGTTGTCCCACATCGGAGTGACGCACCGGAAGATCGGATAGGCGGGAACCCCCCGTTGACAATTGGTGGCGACAAGCTCGCGATAGTCGTACAACACGCCGCGGAAGTCCGGATCGATTTCCGTGATGTCCGAGACGATTGTTACCCCGGCCATGTTGTCGGGCGCAAACTCGGTAACTGCGTCGAATCCAAACTCGCGAGGATCCCGGTGATCAAAGGCGTGCGTCGAAACAAGGAACAGCTCGCCGAGCCCGACCTCGCGACAGTACACCCGCCAGCGCTCGGCGGTCGCTGAAGCATCAGGCAGCAACGCCGGTCGGTACACCGTCAATAGCAACCGCCCGTCAACTCGGATGTATCGCGGATCTCGAAGGGCCGGCTCGATGTCTCGAATAAACGCCAGGTCGTCTTCGGGCGAGTGCTGTTGCCCAATTAAGATGTCGTCGTCACGACCATCCCATTTCCGTGTCCAGTTTTCGTTGGCCCAACAAAGACAGAAGGGAAAATCGAGCTCGGGATGATCGAGGAATTGGTCGAGCGGCCGGCGTAGGAGCTTGGTTCCACCGAACCAGTAGTGGTGGAAGCAGAAGCCGTGGATGCCATGTAATCTCGCCAGCTCGATCTGACGTCGCTGGACTTCGACGAGTCGAAGATCGTAGAACCCCAGTTCCCCAGGCAAGTGCGGCTGGTAGTGCCCGACGAACTGCGGCTTCGCGCGACTGACGTTCGTCCACTCGGTGAACCCTCGCCCCCACCACGCGTCGTTCTCTGGAATAGGGTGGAACTGCGGCAGATAGAAGGCGATCAGCTTGATACGGGTCTCAACCGGCACCGACCGACTCAAAGGGACGTAGTCCCCTGCCGTCTCATCGGGGAGCCGCACCATTAGCGCCCCAGAGGGCGTGTCGCCTCGTTCCAAGGACGGCTCCACGAGCGGAGGGGGAATCGCATCCGTCGCCAGCTCCGATTTCGGAGAAACGGGGCGCGGGCCCGGCGCGGCGGCAGTGACCGATCCTTTGCGTCGTGGCTCGACGCCATGACTCACTCGATCGACGTAGGCCTTCCCCCTGTGCAAAGCGCGGCCAAGCTTACGCCGCACTGCACGAATGGGTGCGGTCAACCGCCAGGAATGGCTACGCTCATAGATGTCGACCTGCTCCTGCAACAGCGCAATGTGCGCAAGATGGTTCGCAACATCTCGGGCGAGCCGCTCGGCAAATTGCGACTCCCTTTCCTGGGAGCTGCGCTTTCCGGCCTCCAGTTCTGATTCGAGGCGCCGTACTTTGCGTTCGGCACCTTCCGATGCCGTCGCCTGCGCTTTGGCGACTGCGCGCACGGCGACGAGCTCCCCATCCGCCGCGGCCAGCTTGGCGGAAGCCTCCTCGAGCCGGGCATTGAGCTCTTCCAGCTGAGCGCTGAACGCCGCCACATGCTCGACGAGGATCCCAACCTTCGCATCCAGTGAGTGATACGTCTGGATCGATTCCGAGAGCTCGGAGACCCGATCTGCCTGGCGGTTGAATTCCGCTTGCAGTGCGTTCGGGCTCGTCTCGTCGAGGTGAACAACCTCGCCCAGCCGCTTTCCTATTTCAACGGCGCAGTAACCCTGAACTCGAGCGTAGTACATACCGAGGTCTGACGCCCAAGTAAACTCACCACCATCGACCAGTCCGACCGGAAGCGCTGGTACCGGTTGATCGCTTGCCAACGCGAGCAGGTAGAGGGGGGCGTCCAACCCATGAACAGCCACTGCGCCTTCCTCGGGCGACGGAAATGCCACGAATCGCGTTTTCGTGGAGACATCGAGCGGTGCGACAATCGATCCGCCGCGAACCCGCTGCCCACCAATGGCGACATGTGAGAAGTGCGTTCGCAGCAGGCGATCGAACTCCTCACGATCGAGCTCGCGTTTGTGATACGGGTTGCGGTTGCCGAGCGCATCCGAGTATTGCCGCCGATCGAGGCTCGAGATAATCAGCAACCCATCGGGACTCAGCACCCGCTTGATCTCCCGCATCATCTCGTCGTGACTGTCGATGTGCTCAATCGTTTCGAAACCCACGACGAGATCGACAGAACTATCGTCCAGCGGAATCGCCTCACATGAGCCGCACCTAAACTTGAGATTGCGGCGCGCATACCTCTGCGAGGCGTGGGCGACAACTTCCGAAGCGATGTCCACGCCAATCACCTGCGACGCGACGCTCGCCAGCATCGCCAATCCGTAGCCTTCCCCACAGGCGATATCAAGGACCCGCTTGTTCGGGGACAGTTCACGCGCGATGAGATACCGGTGCAGGTGTTCGAGACGAATCTCTCCTGCAATTTCCGGAACGTACCGCTCGCCCGCCCTATGCAGAGTCGGCGGCTTTGCGCTCTCTTTACTCATCACCCATCTTTGTTCTGCCGACAGCCGGTCAATTAACCGGAACGATTGTCGTGAACGACCCGGGAAACCGCTTGACGCTACCGCCGACATTCTAAGCGGCGGCACTGACAGCAAGGGTGCCGGGAATCGTTGTCCAATTCCCGAGCAAGGACGTGCTGTGGGTGTGGCGAAGATACCACGAAGGATGCCATCGTCGCGACGCGACAACGATGAGAGCGACGCGACAACGATGAAGACCTTTGGCGGCCTCGCCGCCCGTGACCCGGCTTGCGCGCCGTGCGTGGCACCTGCGCCGGTGAGTGGGCTGTCCAGTGCTAGTCTACCCGTCCGATGCCGTCCGCGCGGCCAGGAACGGTGGCCGCCGGGCTAAACTGTCTCGCGAACTGCTCGACCGCCGCCCGCGCCTCGTCTGAGGCCATGTGCGCCCATACAATGTTCTCCATCTCAAGTGCCGAGAACTCCTGATCGCGCGATGCCGCGGAAAGCATCGCGTAAACCCTCTGGGCTCTGGCTGGTTCCCACAGGTTTTCGGTCTCGATCGAAGCTCGCTGGTGTCGCAGGTCCTGGGACAAGAACGCTTCTATTGCCTGGCTCTGTACCGAGCTCAAATCGAGCGCCATAATCTTCCTTACGCGGTCGATTTCTCGCTTCCAGTCTCTTAACAGGTTCGGATATTCGACGAACACGCGGGGGATCTCTCGGGAACGCTGCTCCGCCAGCAGGTTGTACTTCAGCCACAAGGTGGCTGAGAGTTCGATGGGTACGCCGTCTCGCGCAGCAAGTGAACCTGCGACTTCCGTGGGATGGCGAACGGCCACCAACGCGGCAATCTCAAATCCGACACGACGAGCGGCCGCGAACCAGAATTCCGTGAGCGCTGTTATCCTTGGCTCCTTGATGACGAGGAATGGTTCCTGAAGATACCCTTCAAGAAAATCGGCGATCCGGTCGATGAACGCCTGCTTTTCAGCCGAATCGACCGCGGTTTCCCAGACCGAGGGACATCGAGGATCGTACCAATTGGAGCCGTACCACCAGAGAAACGCCTCATTCAGCATCAGAGCATCGAAGGGTTCCCAGTGCCCAGTGGGATTTCCCTCACCTGCACCGAGCAGCCGCTTTGGAAGCGATGCGCCGCAGAGCGACAAGACCCGAGTGATGGCGGAGGTGCCGGATCGCCCCATGCCCAAAACGAAAACCAGTTGCGGCAGTTAACACCTCCCTTTGGAATCTTTCGTCTCCAACGTCATAGCATCGTGACCCGCCGGCTGCAACTCACTTGGTCGACGATCAAATAAAAAGTGTGCCACGCACGTTCACCGCTAGCAACGTGGGCTCGAGACCCGCCCGATGTCTCCTTAGAGGGCATCAGTGATACACATCCTCGAGCGCTGAAACGGAACTCTTATTCTTTCAGCAGCTTGGTAAAATAACTCCCAGCATGTGGATCTCCCGCGCTGTGCTGGCCCTGCTCCTTGCCGCACCGTATACGCTGATGTCGATAGTAGCGCCAGTTCTTGGCAGGCCGGGGCACGTCCTGAGTGTCACAATAGCGGCACCGGGTCCCACGTTCGGTCAGGTCTTCTTCGACACCGGTTCCAGCTATCGGGAGCAGGACTCCACAACGTTACCAATATCGGCCAGAGAGCGGCGGTACGAATTCGCGATTCCGAGCACGACCATTCGAGGTTTGCGCCTCGACCCAGGCGTCATCGGGGGACGTTACAGAATCCAGTCAGCCGAGGTCTTGCGGTCGGATGGCAAGGTTGTCGCGAGGCTCAGTCTTGCGCCCCTCTCCTGTCTCCACCAGATCGCAGTCGTCGAAGAGGACACCTACCACGCCGTTCTGGACAGTCCAGCCGGGAGTAACGACCCATTTGTCTGCATCAACCTGCCATCGCCTCTGGTCCTCCGGCCTTTCGTTGCCACAAAGACGCACCTTGTGACCCTGTTGGTGGCCGACTGGATGGTCGGATTGCTGGTTGTCATCGGCATTGAACAGCTGGGGCGGCGGGTCGGCTCGCTGATGGGGGCACGCATCCGACGCCTGCGACTCAGTGAGCGGTCTCCAGTGATGACCGTTTGCCTCAGCGCGGTTATCGCGACAACGGTTGCGACCTATCCGCTGCTGTTCGCACACCGAAGCCTCGTTTCGCCAGGCAACGGCCCGCTTAGGATGTTGTACGATCAGGCACCCTTCGTACCCGGTTCGAACCTGGACTGGGTGGAGGATACGCGCGGTTCCGACGTAGCGGCCATGATGATGGCCATGGTCCCGTATTCCAGAGTTGAGCGCGACGCGCTGATTGGCGGGGAGTTTCCTCTCTGGATGCGGCAGAACGGCGGCGGACGGCCACTGTGGGCGCAGGGACAATCGTTGCTGCTGGACCCGTTGCACTGGCTGACTCTCATTCGGGCGAATTCGGCACTCGGATGGGATCTGAAGTTTATCCTTCACCGTTTCGTCTTTTCATTTGGAGTCGGCGTGGCGGCCCTCATGGCGACCGGCGCCGTTGTGCCCGCTGCGATGGCGGCCGCCATCACACCGTTCGCGGGCTTCTACGCATTCCGGTTCAATCATCCTGCGGCGTTTACCCCTAGCTACGCTTCCTGGATCCTGGTCGCGTGGTTTCTCCTGGTACAGGCTTCCACGTGGCGAACACGATGGGGAGCGACACTGCTTCTCGCGCTCGCCACCGACCTGACCCTGCTATCGTCGCCGCCGAAGGAAGGTTTGATGATGATCGCCGGCTGCTACCTGACCGGGGCGATCGCCCTCGTGGCGACCAAAATGTCCGGTCGTGAGAGATTCCTCGCGCTCGTCGCGGCAGCGAGCGGCAGTCTCATCGCCACGTTAACCACTACGCCACACTGGCTCGTGTTTCTGGAAACGCTCCAGAAGGCCCACACAGCCTACGATGTCCCCGCAGTGAACCTCGCCACGCTCGACTCAGCACTGGGGTTCGTGCTTGGCAACCTCACACCGGCAGCGCTACAGCCTGGACTGCACCCGTTGGCGGTAGCGCTCGCTCTCTGTGCACTCCTGACTCCTTCATACCTTCTGGCGCAACGTGGGACCCTGGCTTGCGCCATTGGTGCGCTATGCCTTGCTGCCGTCGCGTTCGGGGCCATCCCTGTCTCGTGGCTGCTGCGCGTTCCGCTAGTCAACAACATCAACCATTTCGGCGACGTCATGATGACGGCCCTTATGGTGCCGACACTCGTGCTCGTGGCAGGCGGCGCGTCTGCTCTCTACCAGGCGAGGCCAGTCAACAACGCTGTGTGCACCGCGGGGCTGTTGTGTGCGGCGGCAGCGGTCTTCTATGAGACCAGAGCTCTCGCGACATTCGGGCAATTCGACCAGTGGGTGAGGGCGATTGTGTTCCTTGTGGCGGTCTGCGCTCCATTCACGATCGCGAGCGCCGCGCGTTACCGTGAGCGCACATTGCCGAAGGTGGCCGTGTTCGCGATGCTCGTCGTGCTGAGTGGACTGGGCGGTCTTCATCTGGAGACCGACAGAACCTACCTTGACAAGTGGCTCGAGCAGCCCGCGCGGCGCGTGAACCTCGCTACCAATTCACCAGCCATCCAGAACGCCCCCTTTGGTCCGAATCCGACACGTGTGGTCGGACTGGGCAACCTGCTGTTCGAGGGCACTCAGGCGTTGTACGGCCTCGAGGGCATCGGCGGTCCTGACGCGCTTGTGCTGGGCCAGTACGAAGACCTGGTGGACGGCACTGGGATTCCGCGTGACTGGGTCTGGTTCACGCTTGTGACGCCGGAGCGTCTCGATCGAATGGGCCCGCTTCTCGACCTGCTGAACGTGAGGTTCGTGGTCACCCCGCAAGACCAGCTGCCGCAGGCTTGGTCAAGATCCGCGACGACGACGATCCCCGGATCGACATCGCCGAGCGACCGAGCGCCTGGCCGCGGGCGTTCTTCGTCGACGGCGTTCGGAAGTACACGACGCCTGCCGACCTGCTGAACAAGGTTCGCGAAGAGGGGTCGCCTTTTGCCGGGATACAAGCTGACGACCTTCGGTCTCAGCGATTCACGTATCAGTTGCCGAATCGGGAAGCCACGATGTCGGCAGCGACAAATTACGCCCTAACGGCTAACAGCACCAGCTTTCGCGTTCGCGCTGACAAGGCAGGCGTGGCTGTCCTCACTGAGACCTATATAAAGGATGACTTTCGCGCAACGCTGAACGGGAAAGCCGTGCCGTACTTCCGGGTGAACCACGCCTTCAAGGGCGTGAGCGTCCCGTCCGCAGGCGTCTGGGATGTGACGTTCGTTTACCGCCCACAGCACTGGACAATCGCGTTAATCTGTGCCGCTATCGGCGTGCTGGTCGCAGTTTCGCTCGGTATCTGGTCCATCCGGGCGCCGAACGCTGAAGCGCTCAAGAAGGGACGCGATGGGCAGTCGTGACGGGTGCCGAGTCACCAGCTCGTCCCCGACAAAGGCGACATAACTGGCCACGCCGCCAAATATCGCCATCGGCTCTCAATCGTGCGAGGCATGGATTCAGTGATCACGACTCGTGGAATGGCTAATCGCGATACCGTGGAATCAGTCGTCATGATGGCGTGGCGCCTGCATCCGCTCTTGGCCCCTCGACTGAGACGCCTCCCCCGCTTGTCGCTCTCGATGGCACGTCGCCGAGGAGCGGCGGCTGAAGCGTCGCGTGGCTCGTCGCTAGGCGATTGTCCGTTTCTTGCTGAGGTTGGGCTAGGTGTTCGGGCGCACCCGGCACACAGCAAATGTATTAAGTCCGAACTTGTGCCTGAACACGCGCAGATCCTGCGGTAGGAAACCGCCGCGAACGAGCATCGGCCAGAGATCCTTGGGATCGTAGTAGGCCTTGTGGTCGTTCATTTCTTCCGCCGGCGACATGCCGAGCCGGAACGCCGAGAATTCGAGAAACCGCTTTCCACGCCAGGACGGAACGTTGAGCAGGCAGACACCGCCCGGCCGTGTGATGCGCCGTAGCGAGACGATGGCTTTCTCAGGGTTGGCGAGATGTTCGAGCACCGATACACAGAGGACGACGTCGATGGACGCGTCGGGGATATCGTCGAGCCCCTCGGGCAGGCGCCGCTCAACGGCGGTGACTCTCGGCGACGCCTTCAGGTCTGGCGCCAGTGAGAGATCGATCAGCGTAGCGTGGCGAACCTCGCCGAGCACCGATCGAACGAACGTGGCGTTGTATCCACAGCCGACGTCAGCGAGGTCCTTACCGGCGAGCGCGCCCGTCCAGTGGCGGATCTGACGGGCGGACAGCCAGATGCCAAACCGATCGACGGCTGTGAGCGCATAGCCTTCGCCAAAAGCACGCCTGCGCATCGCCTACTTCGGCTTGTGCACGGCCACCGCGTGCAGCAGCAGCGTGAACGTGAACGTCGAGAGGCCAAACGCCAAGAGAAGGAGCCCGCTGATCGCGAAGTGGTTCACCCACGTGAGCTGCGCGGGGAGCAAGAAGCCGTAATGGACCCACTGGATCACGAGTGGAATCGTCATTGCGAGGCCCACAAGCGTTGCGACGAGCGCGCCCAGCACCGCGCGCGTGTACGCGAACCGCTGCAGCCACAGCGAGGTGACGCGGTTCGTGTAGTCGTAGAGCACCCGCGCGAGGCAGCCCGCGTAGAAGCTCTGCAGCCCTCCCACAGTGAGCGTGAGGCCGAGCATCTGCGTGTGCAGCGAGAGCGTGATGCGCCCGACTGTCACCGGGCCAAACGTCGCCGGCACCGAGAGAAGGAGCCCCAACAGGAACACCGCAAGGCCTGGGTAGAGGAGGAAGAAGTCCGCACCGTAGACCAGCATCGCGCGAAGGTTGATCCAGCCGGCGACCCATGGCGAAAACCAGCCCGAGCGTCGGTGGTGCGAGAGTCGCCCGTCCTTGTCCTTGTAGAAGCGAACTGGCACTTCTGCCGTTCTGAGCCTCAAGTGGACGGACTTGAGCACCATCTCCGAGGCGTACTCCCATGACTGCGACTGCAGCCGCATCCGCTCGAGCCCGTCCCTGGTGAGACCACGCATCCCGCAGTGGATATCCGTGAACGTCGCGCCGTAGAGGATATTCAATATCCAAGTTGTGAACGGCGTGCCGAAGTATCGGTGGAGCGGCGGCATCGCGCCTTCCTCAATACTCCCGCGAAAGCGCGAGCCCATAATGAACTCGTAGCCCTCCTCGAACTTCTCCATAAACGACTTCAACTCACGGAAATCGTAGGTGCAGTCGCAGTCGCCCATGACGACATACCGTCCCCGAATGAACGGCAGGGAGTCGATGTACGCACGCCCGAGGCCCCGCCTGGGCACGCGCAAGACGCGCGCCCCCTTCGCAGCGGCAAGCTCCGCTGTGCCGTCTGTCGAACTGTCGATGATGAGGATCTCCCCGGTGACCTTAGCACTGACGAGCCCCTCCTTGCACCAGTCGATGAACTCCCCGATGGTGACCGATTCGTTGAGTGCCGGGATGACGATCGACAGCACCGGTGCCTCAACGTCGCCTTCTGGGACCATGAGCGAGGGTTCCTCAGACCGGGAAAGACTCGGCGACGTTGCTGGTGTAGATGGGTCCGGGAATGGTGGCGGCGTCTTGGCCTGCAATTTACTCGACACGGTGCCCACACTCACGGCGCCGATTGTGAGGTGTCTTTACGCCAGTGGTCAAGGAGAACCGGCTCATGACGTGTACGGAAGTTTGAGCACCAGCGCCTGGCCCGTGGGCAAGTAGATCGGTTTCTCGCGGTACCCATCAAAGGCGGCATCGGTTGCTTCACGGGCGGGCGAGCAGCTCGGAAACCCGTAGTCGTCGAAAACGATGACGCCGCCGGGCACCAGCCTCGGGTACACAAACTCCACGGTGTCGCGAACTGTTTGCGCCAGGTCCACGTCCACATGGGCGAACGCGATCCGCGGAATTGCACAGCCCGTGAACGTGTCGGGGATGTAGCCGACGTGAAACGCCGTGCTTTGCGCTGAGGGAGCGATGAGTTCCCGCACGGCGCTTTCCGATGTGTCCGAGAAGTGTCCCCTCTCGAACGCTTCGCCGCGCCTCGTGTCCGGCATCCCGACGAAGCTGTCGAAAAGATGCAGCGTGCGGTGAGGGCTGCCACCCTTGAGCACGTTCGCCGCGAGGAGTGCGGTTCCGCCGCGGAAGACTCCAAACTCCGCGAAGTCCCCGTCGAGGTGTAGCGCCTGCCGCATCATTTGCAGCAAGATCCAGCAGCGTTCAGGGCTCACGAGTGTGTGGGTGCGAATGGTATTGAAATTGCGTTGGAAGTCTGCCTCTCCCTCCCACGGCGAGTACAACGGGCGGTAAAGATCGGCATCCCTCACCGGCGCTCCCCGGCTGGCAAGCCTGGTGCGGAGCCGGAGATACCGAGCGCGGCGAGTAGTCTGTTTCCTGGCGCACGTGGCAGCGTAAGAGCCACAGGCATGAGTGAACGCACAAAGCCGAATGTGTTCATGAGAGTGGCCGCTGCTAGATCGCTGGCGGAGGGTTGACACCGAGAATAAAGGAGCGCTGCGGTGCTGGTCAAGGGGAACGGGCCGTCGGTTCTGGACGCCAGGATCGGGCCGGAGTGACCGGCGTATGTTGTTGACGGACCCAGACCGAACCCTCGACAATAACTGACGGAACCAGCTGTGACCGCGCCGCATCTCGACGACTGGGACGCCCATTGGGAGCAATTCGCCGAGTTGGCGAGTCGAAACCCGGCGCAGGCCTACCGTCATGAGACCATCATCCGGATGCTTCGCGAAATGCCCGTGCGACGTCTGCTCGACGTCGGAAGCGGACAGGGCGACTTTTTGGTCAAGGCCGCCCGCATCTGGCCGGACGCCGAGTTGTGCGGCTTTGAGATGAGCTCGACCGGCGTGGAGATTACCAAGCGGAAGCTGCCTGGCGCGCAGGCCCTCGTCGTGAATCTCTTTGAGCCCTCCGGCGAGGCAGCGCGCTATCGCGGGTGGGCGACGCACTGTGTGTGTTCTGAAGTGCTCGAGCACGTGGACGATGCCGCGGCATTCCTCCGCGCGGCCGCTGACTATCTCGCCGATGATGCGTCTCTCATTGTAACGGTGCCCGGCGGCCCCGTATCGGCCTTCGACCGGCGCATCGGTCATCGTTGGCACTTCACGAAAGCATCGATCGAGCGCTGTCTGACCGAGAGCCGGTTCGTGCCGACGCGTGTCTTTCTGGCGGGGTTTCCGTTCTTCAATCTGTACCGCCTGATGGTGATCGCGCGCGGGGACAAGCTCGTTGAAGAGGCGGGCGCCGGAGCGACCTCTTGGCTCGCGAGCATCGCGATGAGGGCGTTCGGCTTTCTCTTCCGATTCAACCTCATACAGTCGCGATGGGGCTGGCAGGTGGTTGCCGTGGCTCGACGGAGTCGCGCGTAGCGCCACCTGCTTTGGCGCGGCTAAAGAACTCGGACCGTCAGGCGAGCGAGCAGGCCAAGACGTTGCTCAAATGGTTGTCGATGGTTGTTCGTCGACTTGACACAGGCGCGGAACCCGCCCAGAATTCCTGCCAGATGACCAGCGCCGCACACTCTCGGGGGACGAAGTTCTTTATCGTCGGCGGCGCTGGATTCATCGGTAGTCATGTGACTGACCGGCTGCTCGCTAGTCGTGAGATTGAGAGAGTCACGCTGTACGACAACTTCTCGTCCGGCCGGGACTGGCACTATGCGCACCACGCATCCGATCCCCGGCTCGCCGTAATCCGCGCCGACGTCAAGGATCTGCCGTGTTTGCGCTCGGCGATGGACGGCCACGACGTCGTGATCGATCTCGCTTCGAATCCCGATATCGCACGTGCGGCCGTCGAGCCGGATATCGATTTTCGCGAAGGCACTGTCCTCACGCAGAACGTCGTCGAGGCCATGCGCACCACGAATACAAAGCGCGTGTTGTACACTTCGGGAAGCGGTGTGTACGGCGACGTCGGCGAACTCGAGACGAACGAGGATTGGGGACCGCTCATCCCCATTTCCACGTACGCGGCGAGCAAGCTCGCCGGTGAGGCCCTCATCTCCAGCTATTGCGCGATGTTCGACCTGACAGCTTGCGTGTTCCGGTTTGCCAACGTGGTGGGGCCACGGCAGACGCACGGTGTTGGCTTCGATTTCCTGCGTAAGCTGGCTGACGACCCCACGACCTTGCGCGGTACTGGGCGATGGCACGCAGAGCAAGTCGTACATCGATGTTCAGGATGTGCTGGACGCGGTCTTCCTGGCGCATCAGGAGACACGCCAGCCATACGAGGTCTACAACGTCGGCACCGGCGATTACATCACCGTGCGGGAAATCGCCCATCTCGCCGTCGATTGCGTTGGGCTCGAGCCAGGATCGGTCCGCTTCGAGTTCACCGGTGGCGACCGCGGCTGGAAGGGCGACGTGCCCATCGTTCGCCTGAACTGCGATCGCATCCGGTCGATGGGCTGGCGCTGTCGCCTGTCGTCTCGCGAGGCGCTTGAACAGGCCATGCGCGCCATGCAGTTGTCGTCGCCAAAGATCGCTCGCTCGCGTTCGTAACGAGGGCTTGACGTTGCTGCAGTGACGGCCGGTCTCTGGCTGATATTGGCACCGTCGTGAACGCAACCGCATGGGGAAAATGAGGAGGCACGGTCGCTCGACTCAGCGCGAGGATGGGGCGAGTAGCTCGTACCGATGAAGACAACGTAACCATCCGACCACTATTTCAGCCAGACTAGACTCTAGTCCCCTGGAAGCGGATTTTCTAAAAAACGAATCCGACGTGTGATTTGATTGGGCGAGATGGCAGCGTGCCCTCACCTCAGTCGGAGGTGTACGATGCACTGAGACGGTCCCCGCAGGATCAGATCTGGAATCCGGCCGCAGTCGCATCGTCGTAGAACATCTTCACGGTGTCCAATGAGTAATCGCTCAGGTCTTTGCCCACCAGCGAGAGCTTCTTCAGGATGTCGTTGGTGACCGTGATGATGTGGCAACCGATTTCGTGTGCCTGGAAGACGTTGAGGAGTTCTCGTGGGCTCGCCCAAATCAGCTCTGCGCGTGGCTCGACCGACAGGATGTCGAGAACCGCCTTCATGTGTGGGACAGGGTCGCGGCCGGTGTCGGCAATTCGCCCGGCAAACACCGACACGTTCGAGGGTGCGCCCCCTGTGAGCGCGTCCACAATCGCCCGCACCTGTTCGAGCGTCATGATTGCAGTCACGTTCAACTTGACCCCGGCGTGTGACAAACGTCGCACCAGGTCGTAAGCGGGTTCCCGACGCGTGTTGGTCACCGGGATCTTGACGTAGACGTACTCGCCCCACGTCGCAATTTCGCGGGCCTGCCGCTCCATGTCCGCGAACTCATCCGAGAACACCTCGAACGAGATCGGTCGATCGGGAATCGCCGCTAGCACTTCGTGCGCGAAGGCGCGGTAGTCGGCGATACCGGCCTTTCGCATTAGTGTCGGATTAGTGGTAAACCCCTTAATGTGCGGTTCACGGTACATCGCCAGCATTCCGGAAAGTTCGGCGCCGTCCGCGTAGATCTTCGTGCGGAGATCGGTCAATTTCATGTTTGTCTCTGCTTCACAATATCGCACTCGTCACGCCGGATTGGTGCGGGCAATCAACCAGTCGGCCGCCTCGGCTAGCGACCGCACACGAACGGTCGGCGCTGCTCCTGTTGGCTCGTCGTAGCCGTAATCGACGAGGATTGTGGCACCGCATCCAGCTGCGCGTCCGGCTTCGATGTCACGCCACCTGTCGCCCACCATCACACTGGCTGCCATGTCATGCGCAGGTTCCTGCAGCAGAAGCCCCGGCTTTGGTTTACGACATACGCAGCGATCTGCGTCGTCGTGCGGGCACATTCGGATTTCGTCGAGCGGAAGGAGGGCGCGCAGCAGTGCGTTGATGCGCTCGACCGCAGCCATCGACGTGCTGCCCCTGGCGACATCCGGCTGGTTGGTCACGACGACGAGCGAATAACCAGCCTCCCTGAGGCGCTGCAGTGCTTCCGGCACTCCCGCCAGAATCTCGAGCTCGTCCGCGGAATCGGGGGATAAGGCTTGCCATTTCGGACCAACGTCCGATTGATCACGCCGTCACGGTCGAGAAAGACCGCCGGGCGTGTCAACGCGTCGATTCCCACTTGGTCGCGGTCGCCTTCAACGTCGGATGAGACACGAGCAGGTGCCAGACGACCGCCTGGAATGCCTCGCTATGAGGCGTAACGGTCTCCGGATTCGCCGTCGGGACGATAGCGCATGCATCTGCAACCGTCGCGGTGTATCCCCCATCGCGACCAACCACGCCGATGATCGCTGCGCCGACCTCCTTGGCGAGCTGCAGTGCGCGCACAAGGTTGGGACTGATATTCTTCTCAAGGCTGCCGCCGCCAACCGAGAATACAAAGACTGCGTCCTCTTGCCGGAGCCGACTTCCTTTCAGCCATGCCGAGAACACGGTGTCCCAGCCCTCGTCGTTCGTCCGCGCGGTCAACTCCGAGATGTTATCGGTCGGCGCGTATGCCTCGAAACCGGCCAACTTGCGGAAATCGTTGACCGCGTGACCGCAGTTCGCAGCACTGCCACCAACACCAAGGAAGAAGAGTCGACCGCCGCGGGCACGGACGTCAGCGAGGATTTCGACCATGCGCTCGATGACGGTGTGATCGAGTTGCTGGATGATGTGCGCGGCTTCCTGCAGATGACGTTCGGTATAGGTCATGTTCAGCGCCGCTGCGCCTTTCGCCGTAGGTAGACATCGGTGTCGGCGATTCCCGCTGGAGATCCTATTTCATAGAACCGATTCGGGACCTCGTAACCGGTGAGCTGACCGGCGACGAGGAGATCCTGGTACACAGTTGCGAGATCGAGAGACAGTTCCGGTGGATACAGATCGAAGGCGCTCGCTTGGAAAACGCCGAGCCCCCAATCGATATGGTGCATAGATTCGGTGCGTATCTGCTTATCGTATCGCAGGATCTGACCGCTCTCGAACTCCACGTTGCTCGTGTCGAATTGCCCTTCGTTTCGGTAGACAGTCATCATGGCTGAGCACCGGCGCTCGAGGAACACACGCTCTACGTCGGCAAAGTCGCACTCCAGGTACGAGTCGCCGTACATGACGAAGAATGTGGGGCCGAGGCGCGGCAGGGCGCGCCGGAGTGCGCCCGCGGTCCCGAGCAGAACGGGACCATCATGCACATAGATGAACCGCATGTCCCACCGACTGCCATCGCCGAGCGCATCCTCGATCTGATCGGCGCGGTATCCGACGAGCCAAGCCACTTCTTTCACTCCGTGCTGCTGTAACAGTTCAACCTGATGAACGGCAAACGGCTTCTCCGCCACTTCGACGAGCGCCTTCGGAAGAGTCCCTGTAACAGGACGGAGTCGCGTTGCCAAACCGCCGGCAAGAATGGCGACCGGAAGTCTCACGTCAGCAGGACCTTCGTTCCTTCGAAATCGAAACGGAACCGCATTTCCTCAAGGCCGGCCTTGCCCATTGCAGTACGGAGCCGGCGATGGTCCTCCGAATAAAACAGGAGGAAACCGCCGCCGCCAGCGCCAACGAGCTTGCCGCCAATCGCGCCATTCTTGAGTCCCAGCTCGTACCAGTCATCGATGTGCTGGTTGCTCATGCCGTCGGAGCGACGCTTCTTCTGCTCCCATTGCTCGTGCATCAGGACGCCGAAGCCGCGTGTGTCGCCCTTCATCAGCGCATCACGGGAGCGGAGTCCGAGTTCCTTCACGTCGTGAAGATTGGCGAGCATTTTCGCGTCGTGCTTCTCACTGCGCTTCTTCTGGTCGGCCAGGATACTGCCCGCACTCCTCGAGAAGCCGGTGAAGAAAAGCAGCAGATTGTCCTCGAGATTGAACAGCGCGTCCATGGGCATCTTGAGCGGTTCGGCTTGCACGCTGCCGTCGCCGCAGAAAGTAAAGCAGGTCACGCCCCCGAACGCCGCGATGTACTGATCCTGCTTCCCGATCGGTTCGGCAAGGCGGTTGATCTCGATGTCGCACGCCAGTTCGGCCAGTTCGTTTGGATGGAGCAGGCGGCGCCGATGCGCGTAAAGCGCTTTCAAGAGTGCTGTCGTGAAACTACCTGACGATCCGAGACCCGTTCCTGCCGGAATGTCGGCGAGTGTCGTGATCTCGATTTGCGGAGTCCTGAAATTGAGTTCGAGTAGCGCCTCGCGAATGAGCCGGTGCTGTACGTCGTCGATTCGTTCAACGTGCTCCAGATTCGAATATTTCAGGAAAACGCCTGGCGTGAACGGTCGCATCACGGTGACGTAGACGTACTTGTCAATTGCGGCGGCGACGAGGAATCCGCCGTGGTCCTTGTAATAGGACGGAAGGTCGGTACCACCGCCGCCGAGCGTGATCCGAAGCGGACTGCGTGTGATAATCATCGTTGCGCCGGAACATTCGGCGAAGACTCAGGCAGTCGCATAGCCCCGTCCAAGAGGAGCCTATCCACGAGGGAGCTGCCGATGAATCCGGCACCGCCGGTGACAAATGCGCGCATGTGATGAAATCATAACGCACTGCACCGCCGGCCTCGCGGTCGCTACTCCGGCCGTGATAGACGGAGTCCAACCAGAGAAAACGCGATCGCCACGAGCAGAATGCGGGGAGCCCGAGTGACGAGCTCCATCGCAAGGCCGGATCCAGTGGCGATTGCCTCGGGCGAGCGAAACGCGAACCAGTAATGGCTGTTGGCGTCGACTGCGACGATCCTGAATGGTCCATCAGGGCAGCGAGCCAGCGTCGGCAGCCACTGTTCGCGGGCCAGCGCCCGGGTTGCGAGGGTGGTCTGCCGTCCGGATTTCAGACTCTCCAGGGCCAGCGATAATCCGCGCTCTCCGAGATACCCGGCGACCTCGATGTAGACGAAACCTGAGCAGTGGGGTACGGGACCACTTTCGAACCGGCCCTGTGCCGAAACGCCCTGCGCCGTGTGCGATCCCCAAGACGACCGCATGGGATCCAAAGGCGTCGTTTGATAGGCCCCATTCAGCACGAATCCCCCGTTGGTGACGAGCGCCGGATCGAGCCGCATCGGCTCGTGCAGAGTCGGCGGCAAGATGCTGCGGATATATGGATGGCGGAGCCATGCGTTGGCCAGCATTGGCGGATCGAAATACGGCACATCCTGAGGAAACTGCTTCGCGGTAAGCGAGGCCAGGTCATCGGTTAGCACAAACCGCCGCAGGTTCTCGGCCCAAGTCATTTCCCAACCACGGAAACCCAGGCCGGTGATGAGCGTCTCCCTCGTGACCCGAAAGACACCCTCGACGCAGAACGCCAGCCAGATGGCGATGACCGCGACGCCGACGCGCTTGATGACGCGCGAGCTGATGGCCATATCTTGGAGCGAGACGAGGGCAACGATGTTGATTACGAGCCCGAGGCTCAAGAAGTCCATGTACCGAGGCGAGAGTCCCTGACCTCTGGCGCCCCTGCCATACGCCAGCGCGACGGCCTGCAGAGCCGCCCAAAAGGTCAGCCCGAACAGCCACTCGGTCCCCTTGCGTTGGTCATCCCGGTGACGGAGATAACGGACGAAAGTTATCGCGAGAGGCAGCCACAGGATCGGTAGGAGTAACGGCGATTCGATCCAAGGCCACGCCAGGTTCCGGGAAAGCGCGGCCGCGAAATCTGCGAACGTCTCCGGCCGTAGCTGCGCATGCCCCGGCAGCGGTGGGGACATCGTTGCGATACCCGTCGCCAGCACGGCTACAAGAACACTCATGTTGATGAGGGCATTCCTCCAGCGCTCGCGGTCCTGCCAACCACGCCACATTTCGAATGCCGTCGCCACGGCGACGGTAACGAGCCCTCCCGCCGCCGTGAAAAGGCCGCACAGCGCACACACCCATCCAATCCCCCACGACCAGGTGCGCGGCGGAGATCGCCAGATCAGCCAGAGGGCAAGGATCGAGAACAGCAGGAGGAAGTAGAACTGGGACTGAAAACCGAGGATCGTGTTCTCCCATGCGAACGGGGGCAAGAGGACAAGACCGCAGCCCACAACAACGACGTCGATGCGTCGTCGTCCTACTGCGAGCCACAGGGTTGCCGCCAGCAGCACGCCCGTCGCCGAATGAAACACGGCGTTCACGACGGTTTGCAGTAGCGGATCCCACTGCCCATTGACCATCAACAGGAACAGATCAATTAGCCGCGTGAAGAAAATCCGATGCTCGTTGTGAAGAGCGAACATCGCCCGCCACGTCAAGTGTCCTTCCGCGAACGGTATGTACAATGTCCCGGGCTCTGCGAACCACTGATCGACGGTCGGCACGGGAGCTGGCAGTTCACGGATCGTATAAAGCTTCGCGCCAAGTGTCAGAGCGAAGAGCGCAATCAGCCACCACGCGACTTCCCGCGCGCCCGGTAAGGCGCGATCACGGGAAGAGTCGCTTTGCAGCACCTCCTTCACTACTGTCCAGGCGGCGGCGACGATCAGGGCCAGCGTCGTGAGGCACACCAGGGTCACCGATAGGGGCGTCACCGACGACAGCTCGTACCACGCGGCCGCGGAATCCCAACTGCCGGGACTCAGAAGGACCTCGGGATCGATGGCACCGGGAGCCGAGACAATGCGCGTGAGACTGCCGTCGCGTACGATGGCTTGGATCTGGTTAAGCGGTATGAGGCTCGCTGACCGTGGTTCCGCGAGCACCGCGCCCGACGAGCTGAGAACGCGGATCCGTCGAATAACCACGCTTCCGGCGCCGTTGATCGGGTCGAAGCGCAGGTGCTCGATGCGACTGTCGGGAAGAGGAAAGCGCAGGACCTGAAAGGCGCCGGGCGTGTGCTCCAGCGGCGCCGTGGCGGAGCGTTGTGCGCCGAAGCCTTCACCCTCGTCCCAGAAAATTTGCGCGGCGGACCCACCCGAGGTCGCCATCTCAATTTCCAGCGTGCGGCCGCGATTATTGACTGGACGTTGTAGCACGAGGCCGGCGGCCACCGCTCCGGCGATCAAGAGGATGGCAACAGAAAACGTCCGTCGAGAGAGAGTGGTCGTCGGTCGTGTCATGTCAACCGGCAGGGCGTAGGCTGGGCACAATCGAGATCGCATCGCGATCGCGCTCGGCCAGCTGCACCCACCAGGGGGTATCCCAATCGACGCCGCCTCCACGCGACAACACCGTGGAAAGCCACGTCACGTCAATCAACCGGCATCCGGCCGCACGAAGCCGAATCCCCAGAAGATGCTCGTTGAGAATCGTCCGCGCCTTCTGCTCGAACATCTCGAGGCCTGGCCCGTCGAGCGCCAGCGTCCGATGCCACGTCACCCCCTGACCGATGTCCTTTCCGAGCAGCCAGTCCATCAAGTATTGCCGGTACGTCGTGCAAAGGGGCGCATCGGGCGCAAACGGATCCTCCGCTCGACCACTGAACCAGGGCGCGCGGTGTCTGGCGGATACAAACGAACCCAACACGAGCAACTCGGTCACCGGCAGCGTCAGAAAACAGCTCCGCAACCAGTGCTGACTGCGATACGACTTGATCGTGATCGCTGAATTGTAGCAGTCGATATGGCCGAGACAGGCGCGCGCGCCGCGGACGGCCGTCAATATCTCCGGGCGAAAACGCTCGAGATACGCCGTGTAGAGCTGCTCGAACGCCGATGTGACGACGTTCACGAGATCGTACTGACGGAGGGCTGCGCCGACGTGCCGCACAGCCATGTCCACTCCCGAGAACTCCCAGGAGCTGTTGTCACCGCCGACCACCACGCGCGCGGCCGACTTCTCATGAATGCCCTGGGGCAACAGATTGTCTACGACAATCACGTCGCGGGAAATTTCTGGAAATTGCGTGGCAAAAAGAACGTCGAGTCGCTCCTCGGCCTCCGCGTAGGTCGCCGTTCCCGCGCGTACGAACACTGTTAGTATGCGAAGCGGCGCTGCGATCAAACTTCCTCCCACCAGATCTTGGGTCCAGCAAGTAGATTGTCCACATCCGCTGGTGTCAGGCCTTTCAAACGTTCGGTTCTGTCGTAACACTCCCTGACCGATCGCTCCGGCAGGAGGGCGTCGCCGATTCCGTTCTTGACAAAAAACGCGTTAAACCCGCGGGACTGCACGCCAACAAGTCGGTAGCCCTTGACCCGTGCCAGCTTGACGAACGCCGACAACGACGCACCGCAACGATATGGCTGGACGCTGAAGTCCAGACGAAAGTCGGGTTGATAGGACAGTGTGACACTGACGTCGGGCCCGCAGCCGGCATTGAACTCGAGCACAACGACTCGAGGCGTCACGCAATCGAGCGCCTTCCAAATCCAATAGTCATTGCCGTCAACGTCGAGTGACAGGAGATCTATAGGCCCGCTGAAACCGTGACCGCCGACCAGCGCATTCACGCCTTCGGCCGTGATCCAGGCATTGACTAAGGTCGGAGGCGCAACCCACGTGTTCCCACAGCTCGCGTAAAAGGCCCTACCACGTGCGACCTGCTCCGGGTCGCCGTCGAATAGGAGTCCTGACCACCCGTGATTAATGAGAAGATTCGCGGCGTTGCATTCGATCCCATCTCCTGCACAGATCTCAACCACCTTCCGATTCGTCGTCCCGAGCATTGCGAAAATGTAGTGAAGAATGCCGTCCTCGCCATTCTGCGAGTGACAGCGAAACTCGACGTCTGCAAACGTCGGCAGATCGATTCCCCGACGCAATAAATCCTGATACTGCAATCGAAGCAGGACTTGTCCGATCTGGGCGCTGGATTCAGAGTAGTTAGGCGTCGACATCGCCAGAGTCTACATCGTCAGCCGGCTAGCAAACTCGTGAGGCCCCTCGCTCCGTTCGTGCGCGATCCCGGTGTGGCGCGCGTGTCATAATCGGCGCCATGGCGGCCCGCGTTGACCAGTAGCGCCTGGCGGGGGGCCATCCGCATGCCTTGGGCAGATCGCGTGCTCTTGTTCGAGGCGTTGATTCGACTCGGCGCGGCGCGTGTGTTCGTGCTGATCTCCGGCAGGACCGTACTCTCCCGCCTCGGCCCGCAGACGGAGACGTCGAACCACGACGATCCCGAAGCCTCCAATATCGTCGAGCGGATTCGCTGGTCGCTCTCCGCTGTTAGCCGCCGCGTACCGTGGCGCTGCGAGTGCCTCGAACAGGCGATCGCCGCCAGATGGATGCTCGGCTCGCGCGGCTACGCCACGACCCTGTATCTCGGCGTGGCGGGGCGCGATGCGATCGAGGGGCACGCCTGGCTACGCTGCGGGTCGCTCATCGTTACTGGCGGTACCGGCGAGGGACGCTTCGCTGTCATGTCGAAATTCGGCGACTCGTGATAGGCGTGGCCGTCCGGCCGGACATCCGGCGGGGGTCGGACGGCCCTACTTCATCTCCGGGACGAGCGTCAGCTGCACTCGGTTGTCCCCTTTCAAGTACTTTGTAGCGGCAGCGCGAATGACAGCGGCGTCGAGACGCTTCGGCGCGTCGGCAAGAGCAAGGATACTGGCGGGATCTTCGCCGTACTGGTACTTGTTGACGAGCTGCCCGAGCCAGAAGCCGTTCTGCTTGGAGCTGGTCTCGTAATCCCGCTGCAGCGCTTCGCGCTCATCGGCGACCTGCCGCTCGGTGGGCCCGCCCGTCTTGAACGTCTCGATTTCCTGGTAGATTCGCGCCACCAGGGCGTCGAGCCGCTTCGGATCGCAGCTGAAACCAATCGAGATCGAAAATTCCGGCAACGGCAGCGCCTGCTGCGCCGAACGCGCCGTAATGCTGTAGGTGCCGCCGAGGTCCTCACGGATGGTCTCGAGCAGGCGCGTCTGCAGGATTTCGGTCATGGCGCGCAGCGCGGTGCGTTCCTCGAGCGTGAGGGTTATCGGTCCTAAGTAAATGATCGCGGCCTGCGCCTTCGGCTCGATGCCTTTCGCGACCTGTTTCGTGATCACTCCGCGCGGCGTGTGCGCGCCCACGTCTTTCCAGGTCTCGTGCCGATTGAGCGCGGGCAGGCTGCCGAGATAGCGCTCGACGAGCGGCTTCATCACCCCCGGATCGATGTTGCCGACGAAAACGAAGGTAAAGCCGCTGGCGTCGGCGAACCGATCCTTGTAAAAAGCGAGCGACTTCTCCAGGTTCCACTCGTCGATCGTGGCAGCTGTGGGCAGCCGGCGCCGCGGATGGTTCTGCCCGAGAATCTCAGCAAGTGCCGCCGTGAACGCGTAGCCAGGCGTGTTGGCCTGGTTGGCCATCAGCGTCTTCAGCTGCGTTCGCTGCGTTTCGAAAGCGATGGGATCGGCGCGCGGCGCGGTAAAGCGCAGGTAAATCAACTGGAAGAGCGTTTCGAGGTCTTTAGGGGATGCGCTACCGGTCAGCCCTTCGTCGAGTTCGCCGATTGAGGGCGCTGCCGAGGCGATCTTGCCGGTAAGCAGGCGCCGCAGGTCGGCGCTGCTGTAGTGGCCGAGACCGCCGGCCGACACCACCTGCGTCGCCGAGCTGGCCGGGACGTAGTCGGCGTCGCTGGCGAGCGACGAACCGCCCAGGCTGAAGGCGCGAAACAGGATTTCGTCCTGCCGGAACACCGTCGGCTTGAGCACCACCTTGACGCCGTTGGCCAGCTGCCACTCGGTAACGCCGACGGCGTCCCGCGTTGCCGTCTTCACCACCGCTTTCGGCTCCGGCACCGTGTCGAGCAGCGTCGACCCGGCCACCCGATCGACGTAGGCGGTCACCGTCCTCGAGGGCGCCGCCGTGAAGACGGCGGCAATGGACGCTTCGGTGGGAAGCGTCACACCCACCTTCTCCGGCGCGCGGACGATGACGGTATGGTTCGGCTCGGGATACCACTCCTTGGCCATGCGGTTGATCTCATCGAGCGTGATGTCGTCGATGAAGCGCGCCACCAGCCCGTACTCGTCCTCGAGCGACGGCAGCGTTTCGCTGGTGAGAAAGTTCCGAACGTATTCGTCGGCGCGCGATGCGGCGGTGACGTTGTCCTTCTCGGCGAGCGCGCGTTCGCGGCCGCGCAGCAGGTTCTGTTTCTGGCGGTCGAGCTCGGTCGCAGTGAAGCCGAAGCGCGTCACCCGCTGCACTTCGTCGAGCATGGACTCCAGCGCGTGCTCACTCCCGCCATCGCGTACCGTCGCCGACAGCGTCACTTGGTCCTTGGTGCGTCCGAGCATCAGGCCGCGGCCAGTGCCGGCGCCAAGAAACGGCGCGCCCGGACGCTGCGCCACGTCCCCCAGCCGGGCCGACAGCATCGACGCGAACAGGCGATCGATCATCCGCTGCCGGTACACGCCCACCGCCCCGTAGGGTCGCGTCGGCACCAGGTAGTCGACCTCGACGTTGGTGGTCGTCAGCTCCTTGTCGGTGATGACGGTGACCGTGCTGCCGGATCGATTGGGAACGTCGTAGACGGTTCGCGCCGGAGCAGAGGCCGGGTTGGCCAGCGGCGCGAAGTGCCGCTTCACCAAGTCGACGACCTGGGCCTGGTCGAAGTCGCCGACGGCGACGACTGCCATCAGGTTCGGGCGGTACCAGTCGCTGTAGAACTTCTTCAGGCGGTCGGCCTTGAAAGTCTGGATCACGTCGGTCTTGCCAATCGGCACGCGGTCGGCATAGCGCGAGCCCTTGAGCACAATCGGCAGCACGCGATCGGAGACGCGCGCGCCGGCACCGCGGCGCAGCCGCCACTCCTCCATCACCACGCCGCGTTCCTTCTCGATTTCCTCCGGCTCGAAGCTGACGTCGTGGGCCCAGTCCTCGAGAATCAGCAGTGCACGGTCGAGGACGTCCGGTTTGTCGGTCGGGACCGTCAGCGTATAGACGGTGTCATCGAAGCTGGTGCCGGCGTTGATGTCGGCACCGAAGCGCATCCCGAGCGATTCCAAAAACGTGACCACGTCGTGTTTGGGAAAGTGGCCTGTGCCGTTGAACGCCATGTGCTCGACGAAGTGCGCCAGCCCCTGTTGGTCGTCCTCTTCGAGAATCGAGCCCGCCTTGACCGCCAGTCGCAACTCGGCGCGGTGTTCCGGCTTGCGGTTGGCGCGGACGTAGTAGCGCAGCCCGTTGGGCAGCGTCCCCTGCGCAATCACGGGATCGACCGGCATCGGGTCGGCCGGCGTGAGCGCGGCGACAGAGGCCGGGATCTGCTGCGCGCCTAGCCGCAGCGTCAGCGACAGCGCGGCCAGCAGCAGCGTCAGCACGAACGGACGGAGGCGTGTGGACATGGGCCGGGATCTTACCGGATTGGGCGCCTGTCCGCCGCCGCACACCGGCGTGTTCGGCAGCGCCCTCTACTTCGTCGCCGTCGGCTGACGCGGCGTCGCGGGTGCGCCCACCTCAGCCAGACGACAGACGAATCCCCAGCCCCCGCCAAGCTCGCTGACTGCGAGAACCAGCTCGTTCGATCCCTTCTTCATCCGCAGATAGACCGAGTCGTTCTCGGCATTGACGATGCCGAGGAAGCCGGGATCGCGGAAGTTCTGCGCGCTGCGGCCGCGATAGAGCACCTCGCCGTTGAGGAACACGACCACCTCGTCGCTATATCCGATGTCGAGGCGTTTGACTTCATCGCGATCTGCTTGGATCGTCGTCCGCGCGTACAGCACTTTCGTCCCGGGCTGCGGGTCCAGGCGCTTCGAAAAGTCGGTCGCGAACGAGACGCGCGGGTGCGGCGCCTCGACGTAGCGATAGAGCACGACAAAGCCGGGAGGCTCGGCCTCGACGCGGCGCCACGAGAGGCTGTTCATCTCGGCAGCGGTCAGCGGGCGCTCCAGCTGCCGCGCCAGCGCGTCGAGCGGCTCGGAAATGCGCCATGCCGTCAGCGTGCCGGCAGGCATGGCAGGCGGGCGGCGTTGCCACGGGGCGTCCGCTGTCGTGCGCACGGCAAAGTTCGCGAAGTAGGTTTCGCCGCCAAGGACGGCGAGCGCGAGCGCTCCCGTCTCCAGCCCGCTCTTCAGGTCGTCCATGACCAGCGCCGGCGCGGTCATGTCTTTCACGTACAGCCGCGCCTGCGCGCCGGTGATTTCGAGACGTATGTGGAACCACTCGTTGCGCGGAATCTCGACGGCGCCGGTGAAACCCGGCCCGTTGTAGATCTGCCAGTTGAGACCCGTGTTCAACACCGGTGTGTACTGAATCGCGTCCGGCAGCCCGGATTTGTGCGGGCGCAGGTAAATCCATTCCGCGTTCTCTCCCGTGGCGTCGATGCGGAACTGGATGCCGAAGAAGCCGCGAGTCGCCGCTGTCGCGACGTCGACGTCAACGACTCCGTCACGCATCTGGAAGTCCTTGACGGTCGCGCCGCCACCGTCGAGCAGCAGGCAGGGGCGTCCAAGGAATGTCGCCGGCTC
The DNA here is from genome assembly GCA_963836665.1 of uncultured Acidobacteriota bacterium. Classification (GTDB taxonomy): domain Bacteria; phylum Acidobacteriota; class Vicinamibacteria; order Vicinamibacterales; family 2-12-FULL-66-21; genus JAICSD01. The sequence goes on from CAWIKL010000001.1 coordinate 2,600,750, forward strand.
GGCTTTCCCTTCAAGGAGCCAGCGCGGAGAGTCCGGCGCCAGCCTCAGCGTCTGAGCCTGCAGCGGCGCAGCCGCCAATGTTGTTGCGGTGACGAGCAGAACGACGGCGAACGGTCGCACCATACAGCGCGTTTTTATCCGAGCGCGGGCCGTCCGGGGACTGTTTAGTGACGGCCCGCAGCCAGCCAGGGCCGAACTGCGCCATGGCGGAGTCGCATAAGCCGGACTCTTGGCTTCACGCCTGACTGGGTGCGTCCTAGTCTGCCTGCTGCGGATCAACCTTCCAAAACAGCCCGTCCAACCCGGCCCCTCGAAACGCGGCCGCCGCTTCAGCCGCGGTCGGGCGGCGCCATTCGGGATCGAGCCGGTCCTCGTACCAGCGACGAGCAAGGCTCCAGACCTGTTCGACGGTGACGATCGCGCCGTGCGGCAGCGACTGCCGTGCGCACCAGCGATCGACGTGCTCTTCGGAGCCGAAGAGCAGGATCGTCGCTCAGGTGAATCCGATGTCGTCCCACCAGCGCCGCGGCGGCAGGGCGAAGTGGACGACGCCGCGGGCGTCGATGAGCGCGCCGCCCGAGAGGCTGCGTTCGAGCGCGTCGCCACAGTCAGCGCAGGTGGTGATGATGCGTGCGTCGGTCTTGAGCAAGGCGGCAATGCCGAACGCGTCCCACGCACAGTTGGCGTAGTAGGCGCGGCCGGTGACGATCACGGTGAACGGCGTCTGCACGCTGGAGAACGGCATCGCCATCCACACATCAAGAGTGTCCGGGCGCAGGACAATGCTGCGTCCGTCGGCGAGCGCCCGATAGGCGTCTGCAGCCACGCCAGCGGTGCAGCCGAGTGCGACTGCCGTTTCAGCGGTCGAGGGGGCGACAGCCGTCTCGATCAGCTGCTGGTAGATGAACAGCCGGACATCCCGCAGGAAGGCAGTGGACTGGGGCATGCCTGGCGCGGGGATTGTAGCAAGAGGTTCAGTCAGCTTTCGATTGGCGCCATGCGGTAGCGGCCGAGCCGCGCCAGGATGGTCGCCTTGAGGTCGGCCTCGGAGGTAGCCGAGGTGAGATCGATGTCGGCGTCGGCGACCGCATCGAGCAACGCCCGGATCAACTGGGCGCGGCTGATGGCGGCGCCGCTCTGCGCGCGGATGTTCGCGGCGAGTCGATCGAGAAACACGATCTGGCGGTTGAACAGCACGACCGTCACCTTGGTCCAGGCCTCGTCGTGGACCGGAGGACGGCCGGGGCGGCGCCCCTGTGCTGGCCGGATACCCGGCCGGGTCGGCGTGAAAATGTCCTGCGTGCTCTTGCCTGGCTTACGCTTACGGGCTCGCGCCATTTGGGTCACCTGATCCGCCGCACCGCAATTAGAGCGGTCATTATTTACCGTTCAGCCGTATCGGTTGAGGTGGCCCGTATTCAACACGAAAAGCGGCGGTTGCTTCAAGCTGAACCTTTCCGAGCCATGTCGAACTAGATATTCTTCCATCCCCAATATCAATCGCGATCGGGTCGCGGCGGAGCGAGCCGGTGCAGCACTTCCCCGGCCAGACGGCGGAACGGGTCGGACGCGCCCGGCGGGCGGCCCATCTGCGGCGCGGCTGCGAGCGCCGCGGTCCAGCGAATCTCGGTATGGAAGACCTCGTCGCGGTATTCGGCGCGCAAGCGCTCGCTGCACTCGCGGTGAAGCGTGCGACGCGGATCGATCTGCGTGAGCAGGATGCCAAGCCGCCGGCCGCGCGCCTGCATGCGCGTGCGAACGCGGTCGATCGAAGCAAACAGCGGGTCCAGCGCCTCAACCCCCATCGGTTCGGGGACGACCGGTACGATCAGCGCATCGGCGGCAACGATGGCATTGACGCCCAGAAGCGAGAGCCCAGGCGCACCGTCGACGATGACCATCTCATAATGCGGCGTGATCCGCTCGAGCACGCGGCGCAGCGCCGCCTCGCGGCCGCGAACGTCGGCCAGTGCCAGATCGGCGTTGGCCAGCTCGAGCGACCCGGACAGCAGATCGAAATGCGGCAAGGGTGTGTGGCGGATCGCCTTGAGGATGGGATATTTTTCGAGCAGCACCGACGCGATGGACGGCCGCAGTTGATTGCGCGGGACGCCCAGCCACCGCGACGCCGCCGCCTGGCTGTCGAGATCCACGAGCAAGACGCGACGGCGGGGGGCGGGAAGTGCGGCGGCGAGACAGACGGCCGTGGTCGTTTTTCCGACGCCTCCTTTGCTGTTGAGTACGGTGATGATCACGGTAATCGTTCCGGCATTCTATCCAGAATCCGGCCGGTCCGGAGCGGATTGCAATCATGGCGCCACCCAGGGCGCCCGAGGGACGCACGCATCATGGGACTGTTCGGATTCCTGCGGCGGGGCCGCGACGGCGCCGCGCGCGAGTGGCAAGTGGCGTGGGAGGACGCCGTGGAAACACTCGACAGCGCGGCCCCGCAGCGGCTCGAGGCCCAGCTCGCCGGCCGCGCCACGCAAGACGATGATCTCGAGGTCGAGCAGGAGATGCTGCAGGCACTGCGCGACGTACTCGCGCTCGCGGCCGATCTCGAGAGCGGCGTGGTGCCGGCGCTCGAAACCAGCCATCGGGCCGCCGCCGGCGAACCCTGCCACTTCAGCGCGCCGGTATCGATGCCCGACGATCCCGCCCAACCGACGGGCCGCCTGTTGTTGACCTCGGGGCGCGCGGCGTTCGCCGGCGGCGCACGGACGGCGCCACTGCCGTGGCACGCGGCGCGACAGGTCATCCGCAGCGGACGCGATCTCGGTCTTCGTCCGTGCCGGCAGTGAAGACGGCATCCACTTCCGGTGCAACACGTTTTCCGACGCGGTCTGCGCCGCTGCGCTGGCGCGATATCTGATAGACGCCGCGCACAAACCTCTATAATTCGCCTCTGATGCCTGTCCGTTCCGGTCTCGAGCGCCTGCTCGATGGACCCGACCGCCGTCTCCTCGACGGTAAGCGAGTCGGGCTCGTCAGCAACCCCGCCTCAGTCGACAGCCGTCTCGTACACGCCGCCGAACGCCTTTTCGGCGGCGGCGACTGGACGTTGACGACGCTCTTCGGCCCGCAGCACGGCTTCCACTCCGACCTGCAGGAAAACATGATCGAGTCGCCGCACGGGCGCGACGCCAGGCGGCGGCTGCCGGTCTACTCGCTCTACAGCGAGACGCGTGAGCCAACCGCGCAGATGCTGGCTGAGGTCGACGTGCTCGTCGTCGATCTGCAGGACGTCGGCACCCGCATCTACACCTACATCTACACGCTTGCCAACTGCCTGCGCGCCGCCAGCGCCCGCGGCATCCACGTCGTCGTCTGCGATCGTCCGAACCCGATCGACGGCGAAGACGTCGAAGGGGCGCTGCTCGACCCGGCCTATACGTCGTTTGTCGGGCAGTTTCCCATCCCGATGCGACACGGGCTCACGATTGGCGAGGCGGCACGGCTCTTCAACGAACACTTTGGGCTCAATGCGGCGCTCGACGTGATCGTCATGGAGGGCTGGCGGCGCGAGATGTACTTCGACGCGACCGGACTACCCTGGGTGCTGCCCTCGCCCAACATCCCGACACTCGACACCGCGATCGTCTATCCCGGCGCGGTGCTCTTCGAGGGCACGCTGCTCTCTGAGGGACGCGGCACGACCAGGCCGTTCGAGCTGATCGGGGCGCCGTGGATCGATGGCGACCGGTTCGCCGAGGCGATGAACGAGCGCAACCTGCCCGGCGTGCGCTTCCGGCCCGTGTCCTTCGAACCGACGTTCCACAAGCACGCGAAAACAGCGTGTGGCGGGTGTCAGATCCATGTGACGGATCGCGGCGCCTTCCGTCCATATCGGACCGGCGTGGAAATGATCGACGAATTCCGCGCTGAGGCGCCGCAAGCGCCGATCTGGCGTGACCCGCCCTACGAGTACGAGCACACCCGGCCGCCGATCGACATCCTTTACGGAGCGGATCGCCTCCGCCGCGCCATCGACGGCAGCGAGGGAGCCGCAGCGGTGATGCGCGACTGGGCCCGCGACGAGGACGCGTTCCGCACGCTGCGCGCGCCCTATCTTGTCTGTATTAGCGCTTGTTCGCGGCGCCGCGGGCAGTGCGGATTTGATCCGCGTGCTTGTGCGCGTGCGGGGCGTAGATGCGCAGCCATGTGTCGAGGCCGAACCGGCCGACCTCTGAGTGCGTGCCCTCGCGCAACCAATCGCGTTCCTCGAGACAGCCCATCAGCTCGACGGTGGCCGCGCGCGCGGCGCGGAACAGCTCGAGCGACGCCTCGTGCGGCCGTTCGTAATGCAAGCGGCTGGCGAAGACGTCCTGGCTGTAACCCGTAATCGCCGGCCGGTCCTCGGCGATCAGCAGGCGGAAGCGGACGGCCGCCGCCATCTCGCTGTCGGCGAGGTGATGCACGATCTGCCGAGGCGTCCATTTACCCGGCGCCGGCGAAGCGTCGAGCTCCTCCGGCGTAATCTTCACCAGCGCCTCCGCCACGGCGCGGTAGCCGTCTTGGTACTGCGCGATCAGCAATGCTCGTTCGTCGTGTTCCATCTCTGCCTCATCCTCCGTCAGGCTACCCGCGCGTCTTGGCTATCCCGGGCGCGCGATTCTCCTGCGCGGTCTCCGGGATGAGGTGATACGCCATGAGGTGCGCGCGCAGCTGCTCGAAGGCCTCATCGGGCGAGTCGACCCACTTCAGCAAGTTGAGATCGGCCGGATTGATCGCGCCCCATTCGGCCAGCGGCCCCAGCGTCAACACCTCTTCCCAGTACTCGCGGCCGTACATGAAGACGCCGAGCTGCTTCGACAGCTTCTGCGTTTGCGCCAGCGTCAGGATCTCGAACATCTCATCCAGCGTGCCAAACCCGCCCGGAAAGATCATCAGCGCCTTGGCCAGGTAGGCGAACCAGAACTTACGCATGAAAAAGTAGTGAAACTCGAAGTGCAGCCCTTCGGTGATGTAGCGGTTGGCGCCCTGCTCGAAGGGCAGCCGGATATTGAAGCCCAGGCTCTTGCCGCCGGCTTCGTGCGCGCCGCGATTGGCGGCCTCCATGATGCCGGGGCCTCCTCCCGAGCAGACCACGAAGCGGTGCCGCGGCGACTCGAGCGTCCGGCTCCATTGCGCCAGGCGGAACGCGACCGCACGCGCGTCTTCGTAGTAGCGCGACCATACCACCGCCTTGCGCCCGCGCTTGAGCGCCTCGGAGTACTCGCGGTTGCGCTTGCGGCGCCGTTGCAACCGCACGAGCGCGCTCGTCGCCTGCTGCCGGCTGTGCACGCGCGCCGAGCCGAAGAAGACCACGGTGTCCTGGATGTTCTGGTCACGCAGGCGGCGCAGTGGCTCGAGGTATTCGGTGATGATCCGGATCGGGCGCGCCTCGTCACTCTCGAGGAATACCGGATCCATGTAGGCGAGTGCCTGTTCGTCGGTCACACGAAAAACTGTATCATTGAGATGTATGTACACCCGTTTGAGTGTCTTTGCCACGGCAGGGCTGCTGTTCGCGGCCAGCTTCGCGGTAAGCGCGCGGCCGGTGGTGCCGCCGCAGGCACCTGCTTCCAAGTCCGACCAGCAGGGACAGCGCGGCGGCTGGACGCTGCCCGACAACGCCGCCGACGAGAAGAACCCGTTTGCCGGCGACGCGAAGGCGATCGCCACCGGCAAGACACTCTTCAAGAAACATTGCGAGCGTTGCCATGGCCCCGGCGGCAAAGGGGACGGCCCCGACGCGGATCCGGACAACCAGCAGGACATGGATCTCACGGTCGCTCGCCGCGCGGCGCGCAATCCCGATGGCGTGATCTTCTACAAGATGTGGAACGGCCGCTCCAAGCCGAAAATGCCCGCCGTCAAGGACGACATGACGAAGGAGCAGGCGTGGCAGATCATCACCTACGTGCAGACGCTACGGCAGAAGAGTTAGCGAACTAACCGAGGAACCGCGGCAGGATGTCTCCGATCACATAGCCGACAGCCGCGACCCCGAACCCGACGAGGAACATGTCGCGGCCACTCACCCAGATCCCCCGTCCGGTGAACAGGCTGCGCGCGCCGCCGATGCCGAAGTGGGCGAGCATGCTGATCGCCAGCGACACCCACACCGCCGACCGCGGCGCCATCACCAGGAACGGCACGATCGGAATGAACGCGCCGACCGCGGTCGCCGTACCGGTGACGACGCCGTCCTTGAGCGGCGCCAGTTCCGCGGGATGGATGTTGAGCTCTTCGCGGACCTGCGTCTCGAGCGCGCGGACAGGATCCTGCATCATCGCCTTCGCCGTCTCCTGGGCGCGATCCTTCGGCAGTCCCTTCGCCTCGTAGATGAGCGCGAGCTCCTCTTCCTCGAGCTCGGGCATCAGGCGCATTTCCTGGCGCTCCAACTCGATCTGGTGCGCGTGCACTTCCGCTTCGCTCTTCGCCGCGAGATAGCCGCTCGCACCCATCGACAACGCGTCCGCGATCGCCCCGGCGACGCCGGTGACGATGACGACGTGCGGCAGCAGGCTGGCGCCGATCGCGCCGGCGACGAGGCCGAAATTCGCGGTCAACCCGTCGTTGAAGCCGTAGACGATGCTGCGCAGCATGCCGCCGGCGCCGCCGACGTGCCACGGCTCCCCTTCGCGCCCCATCACCTCGGACAGCTCTCGCGCGTGTACAGCTGAATCCGCGGCGATGTCGACCGCCGCCTGGTGGGTGTTCTGGTGAGTGGCCTGCCGCGCAAGCCCAAGATAGGCCTGCACCTCGCGTCCTTCCTCGGCGAGGATCAGGGGCAGCACTGCCGACGGCCCGAACATCCGCGCCACCGCCGCCAGCAGCCGCGTCCGCCGCGAGACCTCGTGCTTGGGCAGCGGCCGGCCGGCCTCCTGAAACAGCTGCTCCCACTTCACCGTGTGCCGGTCCTCGACGACGGCGAGCTTCGCGAACAGGTCGGCGCGATGCTGATCGCGATCGACGCGCGCCAGCTCGCGATAGAGCCACGCCGCGTCGCGCTCGTCCGCATAGTGCTCGTCCCACGACTCGTCGGCCTGTACGGTCGCCTCTTCCATGGTCCGCCTACTGTACTGCGATAGCATGACGCGCGCATGGCCAATCCAGGCGGCGCGGGTCCTTCGCCCGAGTTCGAACATGCCCTGCTCGTCAACGCCGCGCCGACGCGGGTTCTCGCGGCCTTCTTCGATCCGCGCGCATTAGAAACGTGGTGGCAGGTGTCGCGATCGGTGACGACGCCGCGGCCGATGGGGATCTTCGCAGTCGAGTGGCCGCCGACCGCTGACGCCGACGAAATTCTCGGGCGTCTCGGCGGCGTATTCTGCGGCCGCGTGATGGAGTACAAGGCGGGGCGCGAAATGTTCGTCGCCGACGCGTGGTGGCTGCCCCCAGACGGTGATCCGATCGGTCCGATGGCGCTCGAGGTGACGTGCCGGATGTCCGGGCCGGTGTGCCGGCTGCAGGTGAAGCAGACCGGTTTCGAGGACACGCCGCGCTGGCGCCGCTATTACGCGATGATTGCCGGCGGCTGGAAATCCTCGCTGGCCGCGCTGAAAGAGTACGTGGAGTCGCACGAGTGACCACCTTCATCAAGGCCATGCGGCTGCGCGACGTCGTCTTGATGAACGTCGTCGCAGTCGTCGGGCTGCGGTGGATCGCGCGGGGCGCCCGCACGGGCCCGGCGTCGGTGACCCTCTGGGTGCTGGCATGGGTCGCCTTCTTCCTGCCGCTCGCCTTCGCGGTGTCGAGACTGGCTGAGAAGTACCCTGATCAGGGCGGCGTCTACGTATGGGTGCGGCGCGCGTTCGGTCCCTCGCACGGGTTCATCTGCGGCTGGTGCCTCTGGGTCAACAACCTCTTCTACTTTCCCTCCTTGCTGCTCTTCGGCGCCGCCAACCTGTCGGCGATCGGCGGACCGCACTGGCAGGCGATCGGCGCGACGCGCTCGTTTTCCGTCGCGTTCGTGCTCGCCGGCATCTGGCTCGCGGCAGGACTCAACGTGCTCGGCCTGCGCGAGAGCAAGTGGCTGCAAAACGCGGGCACGCTGGGCGTCTGGATCCCGGTCGGACTGCTCGTCGGCTGCGGCGGGCTGGCGCTGGCGCGTTTTGGATCGGCGACACCGTTCACGCCGGCGGCGATGATCCCGCGCGGCAATCTCCTCGACACCATCGGATTGTGGTCGGCGATGTGCTTCGCGTTCTCCGGCTTCGAGATCGCCTCGCTCATCGGCCAGGAGATCGAGAACCCGGAAGTGACGATCCCGCGCGGCGTGTTCGTGGCGGGCGCCGTCGTCACGGTCGTCTATATCCTCGGGTCGGCGTCGGTGTTGTTCGCGATTCCGGTCTCGGGGCTGAAGGAGCTGAGCGGCATCACCGACGCGGTGCAGCTGGTTGCCGGGCGGGTCGGCCTCGGCGGCCTTGGCGCGATCACGGGCGGGCTGCTGGTGCTGAACGCCCTGGCGGGGACTGCCTCATGGACGGCTGGCGCGGCGCGCGTTCCCTTCGCCGCCGGCGTCGACGCAGCGATGCCACGGGCGTTCGCGGCCCTGCATCCGCGCTACCGGACGCCGCACGTCGCCCTGATCGTCCAGGCGATTGCCTCGTCGCTGATCTTTCTGGCGAGCGTCTTCGTGACGATCTCCGGCCGCTCGACGTCGATCCAGGACGCCTACGACATCCTCGTCAACCTGACGATCCTGATCTACTTCGTGCCCTACCTGTATCTGTTCGCGGCCCTGGTGCGCCTGCTGCCCGACGCACCCAAGCCGATCGCCTGGATGGGCTTCACCGCGACCGCGGTTTCGCTGGCGCTGACCTTCCTGCCGCCGCCGGGCGTCAACGCGATCACCTTCGAGGTGAACCTCGTCGTACAGGCGGGCATCATGCTGGGCGTTGGTCTCGCCTTCTATACCTGGAGCAGGCGACGGCCAGCGGCGCCGCCGCCACACTGAGCAGCGCCCCCATCTTCATGTCGTCCAGCAGCGGGCCGGCGTCGAAGGCCGCCGTGGCGAAGAACAGCGCGACGGTAAAGCCAATTCCGGCGGCGATGCCGACGACAGCGACGTCGGTGTAGCTCATGTCGGCCGGCCGCCGCAGCCCGGCAGCGGCGGCAAGCGCGGTCATCGCGACGATGCCGAGAGGCTTGCCGGCGACCAGGGCGACGAAGACCAGCCACGTCGGCGCGCCGAGCCTGTGCAGTGGCACCCCGGCGTTGGCCAGCCCGAACAGGAACAGCACCAGCTGCACCGGCACCTTCCACTGTGCCGCGAATGTGTTCAGCGTGTCGGTCGGACGCGGGGCGGTCTCGTCAAACAGCTCGTGGTATCGCTCGTCCGCCGGCATGAATGGCACGATTGGGACGAGCGCCAGCGCCGGATGCAGTCCGCCGAGATACAGCGCCGCCCACGAGAGCGCGCCGGCGCCCACCAGGTACGGCCAGTAGGTCGTGACCCGGCGGCGCCGCAGCCACCAGGCGAGCGCGAGCGCCGGCAGCATCAGACCCGCACAGGCTAGCGGCGCCACCGCGCGCGACGGGTAGAACAGGGCGAGAATCACCAGCCCCAGCGCGTCGTCGGCGACGGCCAACAGCAACAGGAACGGAATCGCGGCGTGGCCGGCCGGAAAGATGGCGCGCACCGTGAGATAAGAGAACGCGATGTCGGTCGCGCAGGGAATCGCCCAGCCGCGCACCAGCTCAGGGCGGCCGAGGGCAACGGCGCCCGCGATGTAGATGGCGGCCGGGACGGCCATGCCTGCCGCCGCCGCGAGTAGCGGCACCGTGGCTTGACTCGCCGACGACAGGGCGCCGCCGGGGCGCCGGGCCTCCACGATTTCCTTCGCCGCCAGCGCGAAGAAGAACACCATGCCGACGTCGTTGACGAAGAATTCGAGCGCGTGCGCCACCTGGCCGTACTGGGCCGGCGCGGTGTTGGCCCACAACAGCGCGACGACCGCTCCCGCGACGAGCAGGAGGGAGCGATCGACGACGTAGAGCCCGTAGTCGCGAAGCCGCGCCATCTCAGTCCGCGAGCTGCTGCACGTTGACGAAATTGGCGTCGGCGCGGCTCAGGTCGGGACTGATGTTGATGAAGACGACGACGGCGTGGGGCGAGAGGTCCATTGCGGACCGGATGGGCACTTCGAGCGCGCGCAGATCCTGCAGGTCGGAGACGACCGGCCGGACACCCCAGGTACAGCTTCAACCGCCGCGCCACTTCGGGCGACGGCGTGACCGCCAGGATGCCGGCCGCCGGGCGCAACGACGAGAGGAGCTGCGCCGTCTTGCCGAGGCGCGTCACGGCGATGATCGCCTCGGCGTGACCTGACGTCGCCAGCGTCACAGCCGCCTCGCACATCGCGCGCCCGTGGACGGTGCGCAGCGCGACGAAGCCGTGGGGGTCGGTACTGAGGAACGACGGCGGCACCGCCACGGTCTCGGCGTCGCGGATGATCGATCGCAGAGCTTCCACCGCGGCGATCGGATACTGTCCCGACGCGGTTTCCCCCGACAGCATGATCGCGTCGGCTCCCTGGTCGACCGCGGTCGCGGCGTCGCTGACCTCCGCGCGCGTCGGGCGCGGTTCCGTGCGCATCGACTCGAGCACCTGCGTGGCGACGATGACGGGGCGGCCGAAGGCGCGCGCCCGCGCCACGATCGTCTTCTGGATGCGCGGCACCTGCTCGAGCCGGCACTCGAGTCCGAGGTCGCCGCGCGCGACCATCACCCCATCGACCGCGGCAAGGATACCGTCGAGATGCTCGAGTGCCTGCGGCCGCTCAATCTTGGCGATGAGCGGGATCTCGCCAGCAAGCCGTCGGGCGGTGAAGCAGTCGTCCGGCGTCTGCACGAAGCTGAGGGCCACGAGGTCGACGCCGAGCTCGAGACCGAGACGCAGGTCGATTTCGTCCTTGGCGGTGATTGAGTTCGGCGGCAACGCCACGCCCGGCGCGTTGATGCCCTTGTGCTCGCCGAGCGGTCCGCCGTTGACGACGGTGGTGACCAACTCGCCGTCATCGCGCGCGATCACATCGAGCTCGATCTTGCCGTCGTCGACCAGCAGGGAATCGCCCGGCTTGGCCGATTCGACGAGTGGGGCGTACGGAGTGAAGATCCGCCCGGAGACGCCGGGGCCATCGCCGACCGCGAGGCGCAGCGACTGACCCTGCTGAAGTATCAGCGGCGCGCCGCCTTCGAGCGTGCCAGTGCGGATTTTTGGCCCGCTCAGATCCTGCATGATCGCCACATGACGGCCGGCCGCGGCGGCGGCCCGGCGAATCGCGGTGAAGACGGCGCGATGCGAATCGTGCGTGCCATGGGAGAAATTCAGGCGGAAGACGTCGACCCCTGCGGCGATCAGGCGATCGATCGTCGCCGGCGCGCTGCTCGATGGGCCGACCGTGGCGACGATCTTGGTGCGGCGCATCCGTCTCATGCGAACGGATCCACCAGCGCCTTGGGGATGCGCATCGCCTCGGCGTCGGCGAGCGCGTCGTTCAGCGCGTTGAGGCCGTAGGTCTTGGCGCCGATGGCGCGGAAGGGAATCTCGGGGTGGTGTTGCAGTACCGACAGCGCGCGCAGGAAATGTCGCGGCTCGCTGCCCCAGCAGCCGCGGATCTCGAGGTGCTTACGGTTGATCTGCCGGTGCGCGTTGACCGCGCTGTCGCCGACGTCGGTGTAGTGGCCGGCAATGACGTAGCGGCCGCCGACCCGCGCGAGATCGAGCCCTTCGCCGATCGCGTCGGCCGCTCCCGCCGCCTCGATCACCACGTCGGCTCCCTCGCCGTTGGTGGCGTTGAAGACCATCTCGCGGCGCCGGGGGGGCACTGTCGATCGGATGTCGATCGTCATCGACGCCCCCATCCGCCGCGCCAGCGCGAGGCGATCGTCCGGCGCACCGAGCGCGACGATTGTCGTCGCGCCGGCGAGCCTGGCCAGCGCGATCGCGCACAGGCCGACAGCGCCGGTGCCCTGCACGACCACCGCGTCGCCGAGACGGATCTCAGAGCGCTCGGCGATGTGGACGGCGGTCAGCAGCCCGCAGCCGCCGCCGATGTAATCGTCGAGGTGGACCGTTTCGGGCAGCCGGGCAATGGCGATGCCGGGCTCGAGATAGATCGCTTGCGCCCAGCCGCCGAATAATCCCTCGTCGGCCGAATCGGTGATGCCGTAGACACGGCGCGACGAACAGCGCGTCGGCGTGCGGTGGACGGTGCAGGCCCGGCAGCGGCCGCAGGTGCGATGCACGTCGAAGAAGACGGCGCGATCGCCTTCACGAACCGGGGCGCCATCGATGCCAACGAGTGTGCCGCGGACGGCGTCGATCACGCCGGCCGAGACGTGGCCGGGAATGATCGGGTACGGCACGCCCGCCAACCGCCCGTGCCAGAGGTGGACGTCGGTACCGCAGACCTCCGAGCGCTCGGTGCGCAGCAGCGCCGCTCCTGGCGGCAGGTCCGGACGCGGGAAGGAACGCAGCTCGATCGGCGCGCGCGGCGCAGGCATCACCGCGGCGAGAATGTCGGACACGTGCCTTTACGTTATCCTTGAAAGGATGCTGATTCAAACGCTGGCGGCGCTGTGGACCGCCGCGGCAATCGCGGCGCCGGCGTCGGCACCGCAGGCACAGGCCTACCAGCCGAAGAAGGCGCGGAAGCACTTCGTCAGCATCACGGTCGATAGTCAGTTCGTGCAGCCATCCAGCTTCGCCGAGCATCCACTCGCGGAACTGCTGGGACAGCCGGTAAGCGAAGTGCACCTGCAGCCGTTCCAGTACCAGACCAAGGATGGCCAGACGACGGTGCGCGTGCTCGAATACGGTAAGCGCGCCAGCGGCATCGGACTGACCGTGTACCCATTCGGCTCGAGCGACGGGGCGACGCTGGCGATTCGCGGCAGCATCGAATCGGTCCCCGACATCCAGGTCGCTTTCGACGGCCCCGCGCCGGCACCGACCTACGCGCTGACCGGCGGGCGCGCCACGGACATCGGCGCCGGCCTCGAAATGAGTGACCGCTCGCCCGGCTGGGGCCTCGGCGCCCATGCGTTTCTCATCGGCGGGGTCGGGCGCGTGCAGACCGATCAACGCGACGGCAGCCGCTACTTCGGCGAGGGGGGCGGCGGCATCATGTTCGGGCCGGTCGGCGTCGATCTGTCGGTCAAGTACGCCGTCAACCGTTTCGACATCCCGCTCGCCCACAGGGTGCACATGATTCCCATCTGCGTGCGGGGGACGCTGACGTTCTGATGCGGCCCGACGTGTCACGCTGGCTGGCGAGCGCGTGCGCCGATGCGGACGCGCGCGGGCTACCCGAACTGAAAGCGCTCCTCGAAGGGCTGGCGCGCGCGACCGAGGCACTGCGCGACGCCGATCCCGAGTGGACGAGCGCTGCGCCGGACCCGAACGATGGCCGAGACTAACCCAGCTAGTCTGCGCGAGGCGGCCGCGCTCATCGCTGCCGGGAGCCTGTCACCGGTGGCACTGACGCGCGCCTGCCTCGATCGCATCGCGGCGCGCGACGGCGATCTGCACGCATTCGTCACCGTCACCGCGGATCAAGCGATGGCTGACGCCGCGCGAGCTGAAGCGGAGATCAAGGCCGGCCGTTATCGCGGCGCGTTGCACGGTGTCCCCGTGTCGCTCAAGGATCTGGTCGATCTCGCCGGCACGCCGACCACGTCGGCTTCGAGAGTCCCACCGCGCCAGCCGGATCACGACGCACCCGTCGCCGCCAATCTGCGCCGCGCCGGTGTGGTCTTCATCGGCAAGACCAACCTGCACGAGTTCGCGTTCGGCACGACGAGCGACGAGACCGCGTTCGGCGCCATCCGCAACCCGTACGATCGCAGCCGATCCGCCGGCGGATCGAGCGGCGGTGCCGCGGTCGGCCTCGTCGAGGGCATGTGCTACGCCGCCGTCGGCACCGACACCGGCGGCTCGATCCGCATCCCGGCTGCCGCCTGCGGCATCGTCGGCTTGAAGCCGGACGCGACGGATCTCTCGACTGAAGACATCGTGCCCCTCAGCACGACGCTCGATCACGTCGGACCGATGGCGCGCACCGTCGCCGACACTGCGCTCACCTATTACGCCATGCTCGACGGCGACGCCCGGATCGATCGCGTGCCGGCGGCCAGCGCGGCGCCGCTCTGGCTGGGCGTCCCTGAACCGTACTTCTTCGACAAGCTGGATACCGAGGTCCGGCGGCTGTTCGGCGAATCGCGCGCGCGGTTGGTGGCAGCGGGGCATTCGCTGACCGGTGTCGCGATCCAGCGGGCGGAGCGCACCGCCGAGGTCTACCTGCACATCGTCCTGCCGGAGGCGTCGTGGTATCACGCCGCGCTCCTCGAGAAGTATGCCGACAAGTATTCTCCCGGGGTGCGGCTGCGCCTCGAGATGGGCCGCTACGTGCTCGCCGAGGACTACGTGCGGGCGCTGCGCGGCCGCGCTGTCCTGCGGCACGCCGTCGATCGCGCGCTCGAAGGCGTCGACGCGCTGCTGCTGCCGTCGCTGCCGATCGCCGCGCCGCCGATCGGCGCGGCCAGCGTCGACGTCGACGGCGCGAAAGAACCGATCCGCGCGATGATGCTGCGGCTCACGCAGCTGTTCAACGTCACCGGCCACCCAGCGATCGCGCTGCCCTGCGGGCGCGGTGCCGACGGGCTGCCGCGCGGGCTGCAGCTCGTCGGCCATCGCGGCGGCACCGAGCGGCTGCTCGCGGTCGCGGCCGCGGTCGAGCGCGATCTCGCCACCCAGGAGACACCATGACGATCAAGCAGGTCACCGTCCGCCAGGCCCACCAGCAGCAGAGTGCCGGCGCCGTCTACCTCGACGTGCGTTCGATCCCCGAGTTCGAGCAGGGACATCCCGCCGGGGCATTCAACGTGCCGTTGCTGCACCTCGATCCGGCCACGGGGCAGATGCGGCCCAACCCCGAGTTCCTCCCTGTCGTCCGCGCCAACTTTCCGCCTGGCACGGCAATGGTCATCGGCTGCCGGATGGGCGGACGCTCGCAGCAGGCGTGCGAGATCCTCGCCAGTGCTGGCTACCACGACGTCGCCAATGTGCTCGGCGGCTTCGGCGGGGCGCCGCAGATGGGACACACCGGCTGGGTCCAGGAAGGGCTGCCGGTCGACACGGCGGCGGACCCTGCGCACGACTACGGCGCGCTGCAGAAGACACCGGGCGGGGATCGCTGATTCGTGATCGCGCGGGTCTTCCACAACTGGGAGCGCCGGCTCGCCGCGGTCGCGACCGATCGGCTGGCGCGCCCGTTCGAATGGGGCACGGAGTGGCTCGCTGACGAGCCGCTCCCGTCAGGCGCTCCGCGCCAGGCCCTGCAAGCGTGGGGGGAAGCGACGATCGCGCGCAGCGACGACTTCTATCGCGTTGAACCGGCGGACGACTACCGCCTCGACGGCGATCGCCTGACCTTCACCAGCGCCGTCCACACGCCTCATCCCGAGAACAACACCGTCCGCCTCCGCTATTTTCCCGACGCTTCACCGAAGGGACGCCGCCGCGCCGTGGTCGTCCTGCCGCAATGGAATTCCGACGCGGAGGGACATGTCGGGCTGTGCCGGCTCTTGAACCGCTTCGGTGTGTCGGCGCTGCGCCTCAGCCTGCCGTATCACGATGCGCGCATGCCGCCCGAACTGCGCCGCGCCGATTACATCGTCAGCGCCAACGTCGGACGCACGGCGCAGGTCTGCCGGCAGGCGGTGAAGGACGCGCGGCAGGCGATCGCCTGGCTGCACGCGCAGGGCTACGAGTCGATCGGCATCCTCGGGACCAGCCTCGGCTCGTGCCTGGCGATGCTGACCACGGCGCACGAGCCGCTGGTCAAGGCAGCCGCCCTCAACCACATCTCGCCGTACTTCGCGGACGTCGTCTGGGAGGGGCTGTCGACAGAGCACGTGCGGGAGACGCTCGAAGGCAGCGTCACGCTCGACGAGCTGCGGCGGATGTGGCTGCCGATCAGCCCGCTGCCCTTCATCGAGCGCGTGCGCGGCCGCGGGCTGCTGCTCGTCTACGCTCTTTACGATCTGACGTTTCCCATCGATCTCTCGCGCACGTTCGTCGACGAGTTCCGCCGCCGCGGCATCGCGCACGAGCTGACAGTGCTGCCATGCGGCCACTACAGCACTGGCAAGTCGCCGTTCAAGTGGATGGACGGGCTGACGCTGAGCCGGTTCCTCAGTCGCGCGCTGTAAGTCAGCCGCGGGTACGACGTTACGAGCGAGCGCAGCGAGGCGAGCCACCCGAGCGGCGAAGCGGCGATCGAGTGAGGGAGTCCAAGGGGGACGGTACTGGGTCCGACGCTGCGAGCGAGCGCAGCGAAGCGAGCCACGAGAACGGAGCGCGCCGGCGAAGCGGCGCGCGAGAGAGCGTGTTGGGGAGTCCGAGGGGCAAAGCCCCTCGGATAGTTAGAGATACTTGATGATCCCCTGCAGCGCGTCGTAGAGCGCGCCGGCCAGTGCCTTGACGATTGGAGACACGTCCCCTTGCGCGGCGGCATCGACGGCGGTCGCGGTGGTGACGGGATCGGAAACGGCGAGCCAGAGCGCCGCGGTAGCGATGACCGCAACGAGCACGCCGACCACACCCACGAGGCTCAGGCTGAAGCGGGCGCTCATAGGGCGAACGGGACCAGTGTACAGCCGGGCCCGGGCATTCGCTACTTAGACGGTCGACCGGGCTGAACGGTTCTCTGCAGACCGACCACCGCGCTAGGGGGTTTCCAATACGATCTTTCCGAATTGGCCCTTTTCTTCGAGGCGGCGCTGTGCATCGGCGACCCGCGCCAGCGGGAATATTTCGTCCACGATCGGCGTTACAAGCCCGTCGTACAAGAGCGGGAGTGCGGCAAGCAGCTCCGAGAAACGACCCATGTAAGACCCGAGGATCGACAGCTGCCGCGCGAACAGGTGCTGCAGGTTGAGGGCGCCGGCGGCGCCGGTGGTCGCTCCGCACGTGACCAGTCGACCACCGGAGGCCAGCGCGCGGATGCTGCGATCCCAGGTCGCCTGCCCGACGTGCTCGATGACGATATCGGCGCCGCGGCCGCCGGTCGCGCGGCGCACCTCATGCGCAAAATCCGCTGTGTAGTGATCGAACACCGCCTCGGCCCCGAGCGCGCACGTACGTTCGGCCTTGGCCGGCGCCGACGTCGCGAAGACGCGCGCGCCGGCGTGGCGGGCCAGCTGGATCGCCGCCTGGCCGACGCCGCTGCCGCCGGCCAGTACCAAGACAACGTCTCCCTCGCGCACGCCCGCGCGCGTGACGAGCATGTGCCACGCGGTGAGGAAGGTTAGCGGAAACGCCGCCGCGCGGACGAAGTCGAGATGATCTGGAATCGCGATGGCGTTCTCGGCCGGGACCGAGACGAATTCGGCATATCCGCCGTCGGACTGGAGTCCAAGCACGTCATAGCGCACGCACTCGTTCTCGCGACCATCGGCGCAGGCGCGGCAGGCGCCGCAGCGCAAGCCGGGCTGCAGCAGTACGCGCGTACCGGCAGGCAGCTCGCCGCCGCCTGGATCGACGATGACGCCGGCAACGTCGCTGCCGGAGATGTGCGGCAGCGGCAGCGCCACGCGATCGAGGCCACGCCGCTCCCACAGGTCCAGGTGATTGAGCGCGCAGGCATGCACGCGCACGATCACACGGCCCGGCGCCGGCACGGGGTCTGGTGCGTCCTCGTAGCGAAGGACGTCGGGTCCGCCGTGCTGGTGAAACCTGACCGCCTTCATCTGCTGCCGCCTCACTGCACCGCGACATCGGCGATTTCACCAAGCTCGAGCGTACGCAGCGCCGGTGTCAACTTTTCGCGGTCGCCGACAACGACCGTCAGCAGACGTGACGGGTCGATGTGCTTGAACGCGGCCGCCGTCACCTCGGCTTCGCCGAGCGCGAGCACCTTTGGGATGAACGTACTGAAGTAATCGTCCGGCAGATCGTAGAGCGCGAGCTGCGCCGCGCCGCGGGCAATCTGATCGGCGGTCTCGAAGCTGCGCGGGTAGCCGCGCGTCAGCGACGCCCGCCCGAGCTCGAGTTCGGCCCGTGTGATCGGACGCTCTCCGCGGATGGCGCGGATCTCGCCGATCGCTTCGCGCAGCGCGTCGACGGTGGCGTCGGACTGCACGCTGGCCTGCAGCACGAACGGCCCTGGCGCGCGGCGGAACTCGAAGGCCGTGCGCGCGCCGTAGGTGTAGCCCTTGTCCTCACGCAGGTTCATGTTGATCCGGCTGACGAACTGCCCGCCGAGAATCATGTTAGCGACGAGCGCGGCGTGATAGTCGGGCGACTTCCTGGCCAGCGCGACATGGCCGAGGCGCAGCTCCGACTGCGCGGCGCCGGGCCGGTGCACCAGCGCCAGCCGGGCCGGCGGCGGCGGCGGGTCGAGGAACGTGTCCGGGTCGGCGATCGTCCCCTCAGGCTCAGCGTTCCATCCCTCGAAGGCCGTGCGCACTGCGGCGGCGAGCGAGTCGTGCGTCGCATCGCCGATGGCGACGACCGTCGTTCGCGACGGCACGAACGCGCGGCGATGAAAGGCGCCGATGTCGCGAATGACGAGCGACCGCAGCGCCCCTTCCGTGCCAATTGGTAGATGCCCGTAGGGATGGTTGCGATAGAGCAGCTGCGTGAAGGCGCGGTCGGCGAGCGCCGGCGGCATGTCTTTCAGCTGCAGGAGCCTGTTGAGTCGCAGATCGCGGACACGATCGAACTCGCGCTGCTCGAAGCGCGGGCGTACCAGCATGTCCCGCATGAGCTCGAGACCGCGACCGAGGTGCCGCTCCAGCGTGGTCAGCGCCAGGACGGTGGCGTCGTGCCCGACCTCGAGGTCGAGTTGCGCGCCGATTCGGCCGAGCGCTTCGTGCACGTCGAGCGCCGAGCGATCGCCCGCCCCTTCGTCCAGCATGTCGCCGGTGATCGCGGCGAGCCCGGGCCGGTCCGGCGGATCGGACGAGGCGCCGACCGGGACCAGGGCCAGCACCGCGACCAGGGGAACCTGGTGGTGGGGCACCGTCCAGACACGCAGGCCGTTGCCGAGCACCGTGCGGCGAATCTCTGGAAAGCGAAATGGCCGCTCGGCGCCGAGAACGGGAAGTTGACTCCGATCGACCGCCATCAGGACACCGCCACCGGCTGGGAGTCGGGCAGTGCCAACGCGACCCGTCCGCGCGGGACGACGCTGAGCATCACCCGCCCGGACGGCCTCAGATGCCGCGCGGCTGCTTCGCGCAGCGCCGACGGCGTCGCGGAGCGGTAACGCTCCAGGTCTTTGGCGAAGTAACCGGGATCGCCAAGAAACGTGTTGTACGCGTTCAACTGATCCGACTTGCCGCCGAAGCCACCGACCGTCTGCAGGCGGAAGAGGAAGTGGGCCTCAGCCTGCGCCAGGCAGCGCTCCAGCTCCGTCTCGGTCGGTCCGCGCTCGAGCAGGCTGGCCATCTCCCGGGCAACGGCGCGTTCCACCTCCTCGAGGGTGCGTCCGGGCGCTGCCGTGGCGACGATCTGAAAGAAGCTGCCCGCCTCGCGCGAATTCTGCGACGCGGCGACCTCGGTCGCGATCCGCTGCTCGTAGACGAGCGCGCGGTACAGGCGCGACGTCTTGCCGCTCGACAGCACCTCAGCGATGAGATCGAGCTCGGCGTCACCCTGGGCGAAGAGCTCCGGCGAGTGCCAGGCCAGATAGAGCCGCGGCAGCTCGACGCGATCTTCGAGCACCAGCCGCACGTCGGCCGCGGGCGCCTCGATCGCCGGCACCACCACGCGATCCGGTTTCGCCCCGGCGGGGATCTCGTCGAAGTACTGTGCCGCCAGCGCGAGGCCGCGTTCCTCATCGATGTCGCCGGCCAGCGCCAGCGAGGCGTTGGCCGGCTGGTAGTAGCGCTGGAAGAACGCGCGTACGTCGTCGATGTGCGCGGCACGAATGTCGTCGGCGCCGCCGATCGTCAGCCAGTGATAGGGGTGGTGCGGCGGATAGAGCGCCGCGACGATCGTCATCCCGGCGAGACCATAGGGGCGGTTCTCGTAGTTTTGCCGCCTCTCGTTTAGGACCACCTCGCGCTGGTTGCCGAACTTCGCGTCGGTCAGGGCCGGCAGCAGGTAGCCCATGCGGTCGGATTCCATCCACAACGCCAGGTCGAGGGCGTTGGTCGGCACCACCTCCCAGTAGTTCGTACGGTCGGCATTCGTCGACCCGTTCAAGGAAGCGCCCGCTTCCTGGAGGGGATGGAAATAGCCGCGGTCGTAGTGCTCGGATCCCTCGAACATCAGATGCTCGAAGAGGTGCGCAAAACCGGTGCGGCCCGGAGTCTCGTTCTTCGACCCGACGTGATACCAGAGATTGACGGCCACGATCGGGACCGAGCGATCTTCGTGGATGAGAACGTCGAGGCCGTTGGCCAGGGTGTGCTTGGTGTAGGAAATGTTCATCGCTACCAGGCGACGATGGCGCGCTCGCGGCGGAGATCCGCTCCGCCGCGGAGCTGCCCGGTCGCCGGATCGATGCCGGCGGCCACGACGCCGGTGGAGATGCCGAAGCGCGGCCGGAGGAGGAGCACGTGCCCGCGCGCCTTGAGATCGTCAAGGACCTGCGCCGGCAGGCTCGTTTCGACTTCGAGCACGCCCGGCTGCGGGCGATGATTGTCGAACGAGCTGACCGGGTGGAGTGAATTGACGCGCGGTGCTTCGATCGCCGCCTGCACGTCCATGCCGAAGTCGATGATGTTGAGCAACACGAGAAGGATCTGCTGATCCTGGCTGTCGCCGCCGGGCGTGCCGATGGCCAGGAAGGGCGCGCCGTCCTTGAGCACGACCGTCGGCGTCAGCGTCGTCCGCGGCCGCTTGCCGCCCGCGAGCACGTTCGGGCTCGACGGATCGAGGTGAAAGGCCTGCATGCGGTTGCTCATCGGTACGCCGGTCCTGCCGGCGATGAACGCGCCGCCCAGAATCCAGCCCGAACTCGGCGTCGCGGAGAACAGGTCACCGTCGGCGTCGACGACTTGGAGTGAAGTTGTGTCGCCGTGCTCCTTTTGCAACTCGGTGTCTTGTTGAGGCCGGCTGAAAGCGGAAGCGGCACCTGTAGTCTGGCGGCCTTCAAGTGGAATCGAGTCCGCCGGCAGCTGCGCGGCCCCGTGCGCGGGATCGCCAGGGCGTTGCTCCAGGCTGGCGTGCTTCGGATCGATCAGCGCGCGGCGCGCAGCCGCGTAGGGCGCCGACAGGAGGACGTCGCCAGGCACCGTCACGAAGTCGGGATCGCCATAGTAGCGGTCGCGATCGGCATAGGCCAGCTTGATCGCCTCGACGGTCGTGTGCAGCGCGTCGGCGGAGCCCTGCCCCATCGCGCGCAAATCGAAGCCCTCGAGGATGCGCAGCGTTTGCAGCAGCGAAGGCCCCTGGTTCCAGAAACCCGCCTTGTAGACCGTGTAGCCGCGGTAGGAGGCAGAGACCGGCTCTTCGATCTTGCCGGCGTACGACGCAAGATCGTCCTCGGTCATGACGCCCCCGGCATCGCGGACGGCGGCGATCATCTCATGCGCGATCGGCCCCTTGTAGAAGGCGTCGCGGCCGGTTTGGATCGCCTGCTCGCGGGTAGCGCCGCGGGCCAGCGCGGCCGTCTCCGCCGCCGCGAGCGCGCGCAGCGTCGCCGCGAGGTTCGGCTGACGGAACGTTTCGCCGACCGGCGTAATCTTTCCGACCGGGTAATAGGTCTGCATCGTCCACGCGTACGGCTCGCAGCCCTTGCGCTCCGTCTCGAAGTAGTGGTGCAGGAACTCGTACATCGGGAAGCCGTCGGCCAGTTCGATCGCCGGCTGCAGGACATCAGACAACGACTTGGTGCCGTACTTTGCCAGGGCGATCGACGCGGAGTCGACGGCAGCCGGCACCGTGGCGCCGAGCGGGCCGTTGCCGGGGATCGTATCCTTGCCGGCAAAGAGCTGAGGGTTGGCCGCTTTTGGCGCCGTGCCCTGTCCGTTGATGACGACGACGCGCTTGGCGCGCGCCGAATAAATGATGATCGGGGCCTCGCCGCCGAGCCCGAAGTGGGAGATTTCGGTGACCGACGCCGCGAAAATTGCCGCGACGCCAGCGTCGATCGCGTTGCCGCCCGCGGCGATCATCCGCGCGCCGGCTTCAGCCGTAAACGTACGCCCGGCGGCAACCACCCCATGGCGGGCGCGGACCTCACCGCGGATCGCTGAGGGCGCTTGGGCGGACAAGGTGGTGGCCGCGAGCAGGACGGCCGCGGCGATGCGAAGGTGGTGGCGGCGAGCCATCACTGCGCATCCTATTACGATTCAAGACCGAATTAACGAACCTGCGTGAGCGGGATCGCCTTTGACTGCGGCTTCAACGCGAGGACGGCGAGCTGCGCGGCGAGCTTTTCGGCCACCTGTCGGAACGACTCTGCCGCCCCGGACGCAGGCTCGCCGACGACGATCGGCACGCCTGTGTCGCCGCCGACGCGGATCGGCTCGTAGATCGGGATGCGCCCCAGGAACGGTACGTTAGTCTCGCGCGCGAGCGCCTCGCCGCCGCCCTTGCCGAAGATGTCGCTCTCGGTGCGGCAGGTCGGGCAGACGAAGTGGCTCATGTTCTCGATCAAGCCCATCGGCGGCACGCTGAGCTTCTCGTACATCTTGATGGCGCGACGCGTGTCGGCGACCGACACTGTCTGGGGCGTGGTCACGACGACGGCGCCGGCAACCGGGATCGACTGGCTGAGGCTCAACGCGACGTCGCCGGTGCCCGGCGGCAGATCGACAATCAGGTAATCGACCTCATCCCACGCCACCTCGCGGAAGAACTGCTGCACGACACCGTGAAGCATGGGGCCGCGCCAGATCACCGGCGTGTCGTCCTTGGTCAGGAAGGCCATCGAGACGAGCTGGATGCCGTATTGTTCCGCCGGCACGATGCGCCGGCCGTCGGTGCCGAGTTCAGTGTGGATGCCGAGCATGATCGGGACGTTCGGGCCGTAGATGTCGCCGTCGATCAGCGCGACCCGCGCACCGGCCTGGCTGAGCGCGATCGCCAGGTTGACCGAGACGGTCGTCTTGCCGACGCCCCCCTTGCCGGCGCCGACCGCGACTACGTTCTTCACGCCGGCCACCGGCTGTTTCGACAGATCGGAGATGACCGCCGGGCGGACCCGCGCCGCCATCGTGACGTCGACCTGGCCGACACCCGGCACCTTCGCGACGGCAGCGCCGGCGTCCTCGCCGACCTGCTTGCGTGTCGACGCGCCGAACACCCCCTGCTCGATGGTCAACGACACGCGTGACCCGTCGATCGCCAGGTCCTTTATGAACTTGGCCGCGACGACGTCACGCTCCACGAGAGGATCGCGCACGGTGCGCAGCGCGTCGAGAACAGCAGCTTGGGTGACTACGTCAGATTTCCAGATACCCACACATCACATCAAATCTTGTCTGCCGCGATCCGGCCGATCATCGGCAACTTGAAATCTTCGCCCTGGTACGCCTTGAACATCAGCACCAGCCACAAGACAGCCGACGCCGGGATGACGACGAACACCACCACGAGTGCGCCGACCAGTGGCACGATCTGCAGCAGGATGTCGATGACGACCACCCCGGCGAAGACCAGTGTCGACTGCATGGCGTGAAAGCGCACGAACCGGTTCTCTTTCTCGAGAACGAGAAAGGCGATACCCGTGACGAAGCCCACCAGGTAGCTGAGCGCGGCGGCGAGATTCGCCTCGAGACCGGTCGACGTCTTTTCCGTGTGCAGCGGCATCGGCGAACGCGCTGACCCGGTCAGTCCGGACCGTCGATGGCAAACAACGCGCGCGCCTCGTCGTGCAACAGCACCCAATAAGTGTAGATCGCCAGGGCGGTGCCGAACGGCAGCACGAACAGGTTGACGACCGATACTGCGAGGGCGCCTGTCCGGGCGGCCGGGCGGTGCCGGCGCAACCCCGTGCCGACCCAGGCGTTGGCCCAGCCACCCAAGGCCAGCGCCGCGGCGAAAACCACGAACAGCAGCGCGGTGAACGTGGCGGTAAAGGTGTCGGTACGAGTGGTGTGGGCGATGGCGGCGGCCGCGCCGGCCAGCAACAGCAGCGCGATGCTGAGCAGCAGGCCCATGCCACCCCACGCGAGTTGGAGGAGGCCGAGCAAATTGACGTGCGGCTTCATGCCGGCACTACTGGATCCGGATGTGCGCGTCGATCAGCGTCTCGCGGATAGCGGGCGCCTTCAGGCGAAAGCGGATGCGGGTCCCGTCGGGCACGCCGGGGGGAATGCGGACGCGGACGGCCTGCCGACCCGGCAGATCCCCCTGGCCGCCGCACTCGGGGCACCAGTCGTTCCATACCTCACCGCGTCCGCCGCAGCAGGCGCAGGTGCGCGCGACCGGCACCTCGAGCGCCACCGTTGCGCCCCAGAACGCCTCCTGCGGCGTGACGACAATGTCGGGGGCGCGGTCGGCGGGACGTGACGCGCCGAAGAACGAGTGACGCATCCGATCGAGGACCGAGAGCACTGAGGGAAAATCGAGATGGACGTCGTCGGCAAACACGCCCGTCACCTGGACGGAGGCGTCCTCACCCGAGATGTCGGGATGATACCGGCGCGTCAGCTGCCGGTGAGCCCGCTTGATTTCATCGGCCCCGGCATCGGGCGCCACGCCGAGGACGTCGTAGTAGTCGCGCATGTGCGCTCAAAGAACGTTACCATGCCTCCGCAATGGCCGACATGAAGGAATGTCCGCTGTGTGGCGAGTCCATGCGTCTGCAGATCTGCGAGCGGCAGGAACACGTGCCTGGCACGGGACAGACCACGACGCGAACGGTTCGCGAATGGGTCTGTCCCGAATGCGACTACTGGGAAGAAGCCGAGAGCGAGAGGTGAAGGACTAGCGGGCCCCGAGCGTCAGCAGCATTTCCTTGCGGACCGCATCCTCGAAGTCCTCGAACTTGAGCGCGGTCTCGCACTCGTCGCAGAGCACCTCGATGACGGCCGGTCGGCCT
This sequence comes from uncultured Acidobacteriota bacterium, assembly GCA_963836665.1. GTDB lineage: Bacteria > Acidobacteriota > Vicinamibacteria > Vicinamibacterales > 2-12-FULL-66-21 > JAICSD01. The sequence continues at coordinate 2,625,742 of CAWIKL010000001.1, forward strand.
TCGTCGTTTACTTCCACTCGGGAGTCGTCCAGGTGGACGATGTGCATCTGCAAGGTCTTCACCAGGAAGTTCCTGGCGTTCCCGCAGCTCGGACAGGTCAACGGCATCTTGAAATTGTATGGGGCTGATCAGGCCGAACGCAATCTATTCTTCGTCCTCGTCTTCGTCGAACTCCGAAGGATCGCCGAGACGGAGGATCTGGCCGGAGTTGTGGCCGGCCAGAATGCAGTGTGGCCCCTTGGCCTCAAGGGACACGACCGCGACGTCCCACGGGCGGGCGCGGTAGGCCGCAGCCACGCAGCCACACGGCAGCCCTTCGAGCGCTTCGAGCTCGAAAATGGTGCCGGTTGGCCTGACGGAGCTGATGGATGCCGCTGCTGGGACTGCCATAACCGTGTACCTCCGATCGTCAAACCGCCCGGTGCGGCTGACGTCTGCCGGCCCCATCTTGCAATCCGGGGACCAGCTATTGGCTTAGACAGCCTATCGGTCCCGCCGGTTCCCTTCTTCAGCGAAATTACAGAAAGATAATGAGTTGCCCGCGATGCCTCCAAACCGTTGCGCATCGTCGCCATGACACCGCGAGGGGACACCCCACGGCCGGGCGTGCTCAACCGCCAGCTGTCCCCGCAAACCGCTTAGAACGCTCGCCTTACCTGATGCGACAACAATGTGTGCCACGTTGTCACACGCGAACGGAAACGGTAACCGTCAAATTCGGTGAAATGTGTAACTGCGACCCGCAGATGACGTCCATTCGGTCGTCGCAGACGGGTCCTGCGCGGCGCGGACGAACAGCCGCTTGAACGAATCCGGCAGCACGTCGCCAAGACTGCCGCGCCCGGCCAAGAACGCGCCGTCCTTCAGCGACGTGCCGACATAAAGCCGATCGCGTGCCCGCGTCAGCGCCACGTAGAGTAGCCGCTTAGTTTCCTCGCGCTCGCGGAGCCGCTCGTCCTCGTCCCGTTCGGACACGAACGGCCCGACCGACACATCGTCTCCGGCCACCCGGACCGGACGGGGGAGGCCACTGGCCCCTTTACCGAGATTGACGACGAACACGACGGGAAATTCCAGCCCCTTCGAGGCGTGCACGGTCATGAGATTCACGGCGTCGAGGGCTTCGAGCACCGCATTGGACTCATCGCCGGCGGTGAGCGAGTCGAGATGGTCGGCGATTCGCGCCAGCGTGGCATAGCCTCGGTTCTGAATGCGGCGGATGAGTCCGCGCAGTTTCTTGACGTTCTCCCATGCCTGGGCCGCGCGCGCGCCGCGCAGTTCGTAGGCGTAGGCGGTCTCGGGAATCAGCTCTTCCAGCAGATCCGCGGGCGGGACGCGATCGACGCGATCCAACCAGCTTGGCACGTAGCGGCGCGCCAAGTCGAGCGCGGCGCGGTCGTCGTTGTCGAGCGGGTCGAGCGGGTCGAGCGCGGCGGTTTCTGCCGTGAGCGACGCCGCGATACCGGGCGCCAGGCGCGCCAACGCCGTATCGGACAGGCCGACGAAGCGCGAGCGCAGGAATGCGGCCGCGCGCAGATCGGAAGACGGATTGGCGAGGTAACGGATGAGCGCCGAGAGGTCCTTGATCTCGTCGGCGTCGAAGAACCCGAGTCCCTTGTAGACGTAGGTCGGAATGCCGTGCGCCTCGAGTGCGGCTTCAAACTCGCGATGGCTCGTGCGCGAACGGAACAGGATGCCGATGTCGCCCGGGCGCGGCCGCCGCCGCACGCCCGTCTCCTTGTCGCGGACGGTGTCCTCGCGCAGGAGGCGCGCGATCTCCGTGGCGACCGACGCGGCGCAGGCGTCGGCGTCGGCGCCGGTCAGGATGCCCAGCGCGCCGGCCGACTCGACCGCGTCGACCGGAAAGCGGTCATCCTGGTCGTACTTGAAGTCCTCGACGCGGCGCGCGTGCTGGCCGACCTCGGCGAACAGGTCGTTGACGAACGCGAGCAGCTCCGGAACGGCACGGAAGCTGCGCGCGATCGATCGGCGCGAAGCGGCGCCCGGCCGCAGCGCGTCGATGAAACCGCCGGCCTCGTGCAGGACCGCGACCTCGGCGTCACGGAAGCGATAAATCGACTGCTTGCGATCGCCGACGATGAAGATCGACGGGTTGCTGGCGAGACCGAGCCCCTCCCCCCACGATTTGACCAGCAGGGAGATCAGCTCCCACTGCTTGCGGCTGGTGTCCTGGAATTCGTCGACGAGGACGTGATGGTAGCGGCCCTCGAGGCGGTAGCGGCTCTGCGAGAACTCGTCCATCCGCGCCAGTAGTCCGACGGCGCGCTGCAGGACGTCGGAGAAGTCGAGCAGCGATCGCTCGTTGAGCGCCGTCTGGTACTGGGCGAGGGCGATCGAGAACATCCGCCGCACGCCGCGCGCGAGCACCACGTTCAGATCGCGGCTGAAGACGCGGATGATGTTCTCGACGGCCGGACCGAGGCGGAGCGCTTCCTGGCGGTGACGCCGCCCGGCGTCCGGATCCGGGTAGTCCTCGCTCCGGTAGGGATAGATCCGGTCCGTCGTCCGCGGCTTGCCGTCGGCCTTGAGAAAGTGCGCGGCGACACGGGTCATCAGGCCGCGAACGGCGGCGTCGGGCGCGCGGCTGAACGCGTCGAGCCGCCGCAGATCCTGCGCCAGCAGCAGGTAGCGCGGCTGGCACACTGGGCCTTCGTCGAGGAAGCGGGCAAAGCCGCCGTCTCCTCCCGCCGTGGCCACGAGATCGCCGAGCGCACGGACGGCGCGGCGGCAGACGGCGTCGGCGGTCAGGTCCTTCGGACCGCGGGCCAGAAACCGGTCGAGGGCGTCCCACGCGACCAGCCGCCGCTGCAGCAGGTGCGCGAGGCCTTCGCGCGTGCGATTGAGACCGAGCTGCGCCAGCACGAGCGCGATGTCCGGCTCGCGCCGGGCGAGGCCGACGAAAATCGCGAGCGAGGTATCGAGCGACCGGTCGACGAGGCGCGGCACTTCCGTTTCGTCGGCCATGCCGAAGCCGGGGTCGAGGTCGGCTTCGAGCGGGAATTCGCGCAGCAGCGACAGGCAGAACGCGTCGATCGTGCTGATGTGAATGTCGGCGAGGCGATCGCGGATCGCCGTCCAGCGCGTGCGATCGAGGGTCGCCTGCTCCGCGGCCTTGCGCAGCTCGCGGACGATGCGCTCGCGCATCTCCGCCGCCGCCTTGCGCGTGAAGGTGATGGCAAGAATGTTCGCGGGGTCGACGCCTCGCGCGAGCAGATTGACGTAGCGCGTGACCAGCACGCTGGTCTTGCCGGTGCCGGCCGAGGCTTCGAGCACGACGTTCTGCGCCGGGTCGCTGGCAAAGGCGCGGGCAGCGGCATCAGGGTCCGCGCCCGCCGCTTCTCCCCTCGCCTCCCGCCCGTCGAACAACGAGAGCTGGTCGCTCATTTCTCGAACTCGTCGCCGACGTAGTCCTTGCGGCAGACGCCGGGGTACGGGCACCAGTTGCAGAGGAACGGCTCGTCGGGCTGGACGGGGAACGCGCCGCGCTCGATCGCGTCCACGGTGGCAATCAGGCGCGCCTCCCCTTCCTCGATCGCCTTCGCGGGGTTCTGCAGCGCGACAAACGGCGTCTTCTCCTTGAAGGCGATGTAGCCGGCGCGTCCGACCGCCCAGGCGCGCCCGTGACGGCCGGCCAGCGCCTGGGCCGCGCAGGCACCGTAGATCGGCAGCTGCAGCGAGCGCTTCTTTTCCGGCGCGCGGCCCAGCTTGTAGTCGACGATGCGCAGCGTGCCGTCGGCGAGCAGGTCGATGCGATCGGACTTGGATCGCAGCGCAATTTGGCGCGGCCCGTCCGGACCGTTGAACGTGAAGCGTCCTTCGAGCTCGTACTCGAGTAACCGCTCCACGACCTCGACGTCGTCGTCGATCTCGAACGCAAGGGCGCGCTCGCCGAAGCCGGCGGCGGCGGCGGATCCCAGCAGCAGCGTGCGCTCGAGCGCGCGGTCCCCTTCAGGCAGCAGCGCGAGCCGGCGCTCGGCCACCTCGTCGAACAGCGCCAGCGCCTCACCGACGTTGGCGGTGGTGACCGCGCCGTGTCCCGAGGCCTGCCAGTCGGCGAAGAAGGTCTCGAACACTTCGTGGACGAAGTGGCCGCGCTCCTGCGCCGTCATCCACGCTTCTTCGTCCCGTTCCTCAGGCAGCCGCAGGACGTGTGCCGCGAAGTACTTGAACGGGCACTCGAGGTAGCGTTCGAGCCGGCTGACCGCGTAGACAGCCGGCGCGCGCCGGCCGGTGACACCGTGGAATCGCGGCGCGTCGAACGAGCGCGTCCGGCGCAGCGCCAGCCACTGGCTGGCGGCGTCGTCCAGTGCGGCGTCCTCGCCGCGCATCAACGACTCGTGGAGAGAACGCCCGTGTGCGTCATCCGCGCGCGCGACGAGCCGCTCGACTGGAAGGCCGACGGCGTCGACGTCCTCGAGCAGCGGCGACGGCGACACAATCGCGTCCTCTTCGAGCGTGAACGTCGACAGCGAGACGCGGTGGCTCGGCAGCCGCAGCAGGTCCTGGAAGCGTGTGCGTGACGCCGCCAGGCGATCCTGCTCGGGGGGCCATCCGAGCTGTGACAGCAGCGACTGCGGGTAGAAGATACTGCGGCTGGTGCGCTCGGGCCAGTCGCTCTCGACGAGCCCGACGAGGCGCAGCTCGTCGACATCGGCGTACGGAGCGGCGGCGACGTCGAGCAGCCGAACCCCGGCGCTGCCGGTGCGCGGCGAGAAGGTCTGCGCCTCGATCCAGCGTCGCACCGCGCCGGAGAGCTCGCCGATGCTGAGCGGATCCGGATCCTGCTGCGCGTGGGCCCGGCGCAGCTGCGCCAGTGCCGAGAGGACGGCGCTACGCGCACGCATGTGCCGCTCGTACCACCCGTCGGACGGCTTCGGCAGCCGTTCGCGCGCGGCGATGAACACCAGGATGCCATCAATCTGCGCCGGTGCGGTCGGCGCGTCGGCCGCCGACTGCAACGCCTCGGCCGCGGCGATGACTGGCGCGGGGGCCAGCGTGCGCAGCCGCTCGATGCCGCCCAGGTACTTCTCGTGCACGAGGCGGCGATCGAGTGCGTGCAGCGCGGCGGCGTCGAGCGCGGCGGCGCCGTCGCCGAACGCAAAGTGCGGGCTGCGCAGCAGTTCGATTAACGCGCCACGCGTGAACCCGGCGGCAATTGCAGCGAAGATGAGATCGACCGCGGCGGCAAACGGCTCCGCCGCGAGCGGCAGCGCGTCGAGCGCCTGGTAGGGCACGCGCGCGTCGGCAAACACCTGCCGAGCCAGGTAGATGTAGGGGAGCGGCCGCTGGTAGACGACCGCCAGACGGTCGGTGTCTGCGCCACGTGCCTGCGCCAGCGCAGCCAACCGCGCAAACGCGGCGAGCTCGTCTTCGCGATCGCGGCAGACGAACGGCCGCGCCGTCCCGTAGGCTGGCGTCTTCGGGTCGGCATCGGGCACGACGAGGACCGGCAACGGGGCCGGCGGCGCCGCCAGCCGCGTGTCCTCGATGCCGGGCAGCAGGTTGTCGTGCAGGCGTTGGTGATAGCCGGCGTCGAGCAGCGCCTCAGTCGCGATGACGTCGATCGCCTCGAGTCCGGGCATGCGCGCCAGCAGATCGAAGTCCGCCGTCCACAGGCCGTGCGCGTCCGCGGCGAGATCGCCGACGGTGACGATCACTTTCGCGAACAGCGGCGCGGCCGACTCCAGCGCCAATGCCCGGATCCGGTGCTCGTCGACGGCGCCGGCCATCTGCCGCTCGAATTCCTCGAAGGTTGCGGTGAGAAACACGGTCTGGGCGAGCAGCCGCGCCGCGCCGCGGTCGATCTCGACGGCCGGCTGCAGGGCACCGCCGATCAAGCGATCGAAGTCGGCGACGCTGCGATGGTGACGGCGGAGCGCGTCGTAGAGCGCCAGAATCTCACGTACGAGGCCCGGGCGCAGATTGAACGGCGGCTCGGCACCGGCGACGTGCGCGGCCCGCGCCGCCTTGCGCAGCAGCACCTCGCGATCGAACGGCGAGAGCGCCTCCGGCGCGCCGGGGATCCGCTCGCGCAGCGCCTCGTAGAACTCATCGCGCGTGACGCAGAACAGGACTTTGTCTCCGCGCCGGCGATGGCGCCCCAGCTCATCGGCAGCACTCCGCGTCGGCACGATGACGGCGCAGTCGGCGGCGGTGCCGGCAGGCACCCCCGCGATAATCGCGTGCTGAAAGGCGCGCAGGTCGGCGGCGCGAATGAGCCGAGTGGTCCGCGGCGTGATCACGACGCTGTGTGCACCGGCGGGGCGGTGAGTAGACGCAACTGTTCGGCGGCGCGATCGAACAGCATCAAAGCGCCGGCTGCCGCGGACGAGGCGTCCCAGGCCTGCTGCATGTTGCCTGAGGCAATCGCTTTCAGCCGTCCGTCCGCCGCTTGCGAGGCGAGCGTCACGGCGTTGCGCAGCAGATCGTGCGCGGCACTCGCCTCCGCTGGCACGCGCGCCGACGTCAGGCGTTGGAGCGCCGTCGCCGTCTGCGCCGACAACGTGACCACCCGTGCGCGCGACGGACCAGCGAGGCGGCGGATGTCGTCGAGTGCCGGGCGCGCCGTGCGCATGATCGCCATCGGCTCCGCGATGGCGCGCTGGTAGGCCCGAATTACGTCGGCGCGCGCGGCGAAGCTGTCGCGCGCGAGGCGCAGCCGCCGCGCCGCGTCGAGCTGGGCATCGAGCGCCGCCAGCGCCGATGCCATCTCGTTGGGACGGCGCTGTCCCAGTCGATCGTCCTCGCGCAGGATGCGCCGCACCGCCTGCTCGACGCCGGTGACGTTGGCGGCGCCGGCATAGCGCTGCGCTTGCGCCAGCGTGCCGAGGATCAGCGTGCGGTAGGCGCGATCCGTTCGTTCCTCGACGGCCACGGCCGCGTCAACGCGGACGGCCATCTCCGTCGCCCACGAAGGACGGGCGTCGATCGACCCGAGGACGTGCTGAATCGAGCGCAGCAGCGATGTCCGCTCGGCCGCGTCGGTGACCAGTGAGGCGGCGCGCATCGCCTGCTCGACGCTCTCCTGCTGCGACGGTACCGGCAGCAGCGGAGCCGACGGCGGCTCTGCCATGCCGGCGACGAGCGTCAGGTCGGCGTTGGGGGTGCCGCGGGCCTCGGCAATGACGGAGTCAAAGAGGGCGGCGAGCGCCGCCACGTCGCGCGCGCGGTAACCGTAGTGCTCGGCCGCCCACCTGGTGACGTTCTGCCGCGCCTCGGCCGCCATCGCGATCTTACGGGGCGAATCGGCGACCTGCGCGATGTCCGAGAGCGCAATCGACACCGCTTCATTGAGGCGCGCGAAATCGTCCGGCCCGCGCGTCTGCGCGTAGCGCGCCGCGCGCGCCGAATCGGCGTAGGCGTCGGTTTTCTCCCAGTCGACGGCGGCCGCGGGGAGGCTGAGCAGCTGCAAGTCCGGTGTCGCGGCCGCGCCGCCGAGCGGCAACGTGACCACGACGTTGTCGCCGACGCGCGCGAACTCGCCATAGCTCACCACGGTCGATCCGTCACGCAGGAACACGCGATAGAGCGTCGCGTCGGCCGGCGCTTGAGCGTGCGCCGGTGTGGCGGACACACTCGTCAGCAGCACGCAAACGGCGAAATAAAACCGGGCTGTGGAAAACATGTGGACGAACGGTGGAAAGCTTGTGGACATTCTGACACGACGGGAAAATTTTGTGGGCTGCTGGTCCGGTTTTTCGCGCGCTGCTGCATGTGGATGCGTCTTCGTGTTTCCTTTCGCTTGCCAGGCCGGAACGAGCCGCGCACAATGCTCCTTCCGCCGTGAATCTTCAGCGCTTCGACGAGATCATCAATGGCCGCGAATATCGCATCGAGGTATCCGCGGTGGGCCCAGACAACTTCCGCGCCCAGATCGCCCGCGCGCCCGGCGGATCCCGCGCCATGATGCCCTTCTACGGCCGGACGGCCATTGAAGCGGTCGAGCATCTGAGCCAGTGGTTGAGCCTTAACCACGCCCGCCCGACCCCTCGGGTATAGTGGCGCTCATGCGCGCCCGATCGATCTGCATCGCCACTCTTCTTCTGACGTGCGGGCTGCCCGCCTGGTCCGCCGCGCAGCAGGCGTCGCCACCGCCGCAGCCGCAGCAAGCGTCGCCGCCGCCGCAACCGGGGCAGGCTCCGCCCGCGGCGCAGCCGCAACGCGGCCCAGGCGCCGATCGACGGCCCGACTTCGACCGAATGGCCCAGCAGCAGGCGGAAACCGACAAAGCCTGGCGCGCGGCTGCCGAGGGGCATTTCCAGGTCGAGAAGATTACCTACCGGAGCGGCGCGGGCGACATGGACATTCCGGCGTGGGTGTTCCAGCCGCTCACCATCCGCGGCCCGAAACGCCACGCCGCGCTCGTCTGGACACACGAGAACATCCGCGGACACCTCTACGAGCACTACATCTCCTACATCCGTGAAGCCACGGCGAAGGGCTACATCGTCATCGCGCCTGAGTACCGTGGCAGCATCGGTTACGGCCAGGCCTTTTACGACGCCATCGACTATGGCGGCAAGGAAGTCGACGATGTCGTGACCGCGGCCGACGTGCTGGTCAGCAAATATCCCGGCGTCGATCCCGCGCGGATCGGCATCATCGGCTGGAGCCACGGCGGGATGATCACCCTGCTGTCGATCACCCGGAACCCGGCGAAGTTCAAAGCCGCGGTGGCAATGGTGCCGGTGACGAACCTGTTCCAGCGGTTGGCATGGAAGGGTGTCGAACGCCAGCACCAGGCGATCGATCCGGCCAACCGCTACGGCGGCCTGCCGGGCGGCAACGACACCAACGCGGTTTACAAGGACCGCTCGCCGCTCTACCAGATCGACAAGCTGCAGATCCCGCTCTACGTCGGGGTCACCCGCAACGATCAGGACGTCAATTTCGAGGAAGACCAGCAGTTGGTCGACGCGCTGCGCGCGCGGAAGCCGTTCCTGGCGACCACGATGATTTACGACAACCCGCCGTTCGGCCACACGTTCGACCGCCAAGTCGACCCCAAGACCTGGGAGCCGCTGAACTTCCGCGAGCAGCGCGACTCCTGGAACAGGGTGTGGACGTTCCTGGACTGGAATCTCGATCCTTACAACGACTCGGCCAAGTCAGCGGAAAAGTAAGGGTCAGTCCGCGCAGCGCCGCACCTCGACAATGCCGAGGTGACCCACCGGCCAGTTGGCCTCAGGGCAACTGGGAGGTACAGTTCGGGCAGCGCGTCGCCTTGATCGAAATCGACGACGCGCAGAAGGGACACTCCTTCGTCGTCGGCGCGCCAGGTGCAGGGTGCTCGACCGCGTTCTTGATCCGGTTGACCTGGCGGACGATCAGGAACACCACCAGACCGATGATCAGGAACGAGATCGCGTCGTTGACGAGCTGACCGTAGGCAATGACCGGAATCCCCTTCGTCTTTGCATCCGCAAGAGACGCCGGCACCCCCTTCGAATCGTCGAGGACCAGGAAGAGACTCTGGAAATCGACCCGCCTCAGGATCAACCCGATCGGCGGCATGATGATGCCCTCGACGAGGTCGGTGACAATCTTGCCGAAGGCGGCGCCAATGATCACGCCGACGGCGAGATCGATGACGTTGCCGCGGGCGATGAACTGGCGGAACTCTTTCCACATGATGCAGACCTCACTAGGCTCCCGGATGCAGGGTGCCGACGGCGTAGAGCGCGTGATGCGCGAGGATGAACAGGGTGCGCCGATCGGGGCCGCCGAACAGCAACTGAATCGGCCGCTCGGGCACGTCGATGCGCCCGACTGGTGTGCCGTTCCTGTCGTAGACGAAGATCTGGCCGTTGGCAACGTAGACGTTGCCGGCACTGTCGGCGGCGACACTCTCGCCGCCGCGCTCGGCGAAGGCGTGCAGATCCGTCAGCGTGCCCTCCGCCGTCACGGTGGCGCGATACGTGCGGTTCTCCGCGCCGCTGACGATATAGATCTGCCGCCCCGGGGCAGCGGCGATGAACCCATACGCATCGAGGTTGTTGGACCAGCGCCAGCCGGTAGTGTCCATGCCGGGGTACGAATCGTCGGGGGCCTGGCGGAAGACGCGGCCGTGCGGTAGCACCAGGCTGCCGTCTGGCGACACATACTCTTGTGTCTTCCGTACCGTCATGTCTTCGGCAAACATCTGAGGGATTGTCTTGTAGTCGAGCGTCTCGACGTCGAGCTGATTGGCGAATTCGCCGTTGTCCCAGACATTCCCCGGCAGCACAATCGACGCGCCGGGATGCGACGCGGCCGCCTGCGGCTGCAGCACGGCGATCTGATCCGCCGGCGCGCCCGGACGAAACGAATAGACCGTGCCGTCGTGCCCGTCCGATGACTGCACGAGCAAGCTGCCCGAGCGATCGACGGCGAGGTTGACGGGATCGAGCGGATCGTGGCGAACGACCTCGAGGCCGCGCGCTCTCGACCACGAGTAGATGCGCTGCTGATGGTGGTCGACGAAGTAGAGCGTGCCGTCGGCGGCCGTGGCGGCTCCTGAAATCGCGTAGAAGCCGTCTTCGAGCTTCTGCACCGCGCCGGCCGTGATCGCCGCCGCGCCCCCCGCCTCAGGCGCCGCGGCGGCGGACGGCAAGTCCATCACCGCAAACTCACGCTCGCGGACCTGGCGATGGCGAGTCACGTCCTCGATCGCGTTCTCGTAGGGGAACCGGCTGATCCGCAGGAACGTGCCGCAGCCGACGTCGTCGCAGACGCCGTAGCCGCTCTCGGCGTTGACGTGAACGTTTCTGAAGCGGATGCCGCTGGAATTGGTCACGCGCACGGCCGCGGGGTACGGCGCGTGGCTGCGCGTGACGCGATATCCGTGGTAGTTGGCGATGGTGATGTTGCGCGAGGAGTTGATCTCGAATGACACGGCCTCGGGACTGCTCGGCGCTTCTTCCTCCGTCTGCGGCGCGTTGAAATCCCAGTTCTCGACCCGATCGAGCTTGATCTCGTTGAACAGGTGGTGCTCGACCGACGTCTCGTAGACGTGCCCCGGCGTCACCGTGTCCGAAACATAGAAGCCGCCCTGCGCGTAGGTGTTGGGCGACCAGATGTTGGCGAACGTCCCGCCACCGCCGTTGGCCACCCACAGGCTCGGATACTGCGCGCCGAAGCGGCCCGCCGCGAGCGGCCCGCCACCGCGGCCGCTGCTGTTCGGGTAAAAAGCGGTGCGCACGTCGGCAGGGAGAAACGTCCCGCCGCCGCCGTGGAACTGGATGTCGTTCAGCATCGAGCGCTCGCCCGCCATCCAGAGGATCGCCGTCGCGCGCGGATTGATCGCGCCGGTATAGATGCCGAGACCGCTGACGATGTTGTGACCCGCTTGCGGCGCCTGCAGCACGGCCTTCGCCGCTCCGACGCCCTGATATCCAGGCGACGAATCCGGCAGATCGAACTGCGCCGTTCCCGGGTGCAGCGCGATCAGCACCGTGTCGGCGCCGAGCGTGATCGTGTTGCGGACGATGTAGAAGCCGCTCGGGAAGTAGAGCACGCGAGCGCCGGCGATCGCCTGCTGGATCGCCGCCGTGTCGTCCGTCTTGCCGTCTCCCTTGACGCCGAGCGTTCGCACGTTGACCCAGTCGGCAGATGGCGGCAGCGGCGGAATCGCCGGAGGCAGTGGCTCGGGCAGCGTCGCGATCGCCGACGCGTCGTAGGCCGTGTCGAGGTGTCCGACGCTGTCGCCGCCCGTGACCACGAGGCCGTGCGTGAAGCTGGCGACGCGGTAGATCGCTGCCGGTGCGTGCATGCTCCGGCCGGTCTCGCGGAACTTCGCGAAGACCGGCGTGCGCGCGCAGACCACGTTCTCGGCGCCGACCTGCGTTGTCGCGTTCTTTTCGTTGCTGATGACGAGCGCCGCGGTGGAGATGTTCTCGAAGCGGCTGTTCTTGACCCAGAGCTGGTCCGAGTAGGTGGGATCGATGTCGATGGCGACCGGGACGTTACGGAACGAATCGCGGACGAGCGTCAGCTGCGCCATGTGCTCGCGGATCGCGGCGTCGCGTTGTCCCTCGAAGCTGGAGTCGATCAACGTGAACTGCCAGAACGGCGACGTGTTGTCGGTGAGGATGCCATAGCGCCCCCCGAAGAAGTGTATGTCCTCGGCTTCGTTGCCGATTTGCGTCAGCGCCGCCAGGCCCGAACCGACATGAAAGTTCATGTGGCTGAGGTAACCGTGTTGCGCGACGTGAAATCGGATAGCGACCGCGGCCGGGTTACCGTCGCCGATCTCGACGTCGATGTTGCTCATCGCCGGGTAGAACGTACTGGGGCCGGCGTCGGGAATCTCGGCGGGCGGGACCTGTCCCGATGGTGGGAACGGCACGCCCGTCATACCGGGCGGCGGGCCGGCGTTGGGACGCGCCGCATGGGTGAACATCACCATGAGCCCGATGCCTTTCTGGTAGCCGGGCGTGCGGTCGCCGAGCACCAGGACCGGCCGGGTGGCGCCGTATCCAATCACGCGGATGCCGCGCCAGACGTAGACCGTGTGTGTCAACCGGTAACGTCCGGGAGCGACGAAGAGGATGCCGCCGTTGGGCGACGTGGCCGCCTTGTCAATCGCTGCCTGGAGGCCGGCGGTATCGTCCGCGACACCGTCCCCTACCGCGCCGAAGTCCCGGGGCCCGAGGTAGACGGCCGCGGGATCGTCGAGGCGGGTGGTGAACACGGACTGCGCCGCGGCAGCGGGAACAACTGCAAGCACGAGCGACCAAGCCAGGAGAACGGTGCGAAGCATTGGCGCGAATTATAGGGTCGCCGGCGCCGGTTGCGACGGGGAGAGTTACCGTGTCTCGGTCAGCCGGATCGATTCGGCGATGCGTCGGAACGTGTCCTCAAACGCCGCCGCGTCGTTCTCGGGCACGACGCTGAGGAAGTAGAACAACGTGCCATCCGACAGGAATGTCGTGTAGATCGTCACACGCTCGCGCCCGCCGAGCGCCGACGGATTGTCGAGCGGCGTCACAATCGCCGTCCGCTGCGAGATGCGCGTCGACTGCTGGTCCCCGGCCGGCCGTAACTCGGGATTGCCATTGGCGATGGCGTCGAGAAATGTCCTGGTGGCGATGCGCAGATTGCGTGAGTTGGCGGACGCCAACCCGAATTCGACGCCGTAGGTGAACACTGTCTGTCCGTGCAGATCGCCGTAGCCATTCTGGGGTACGACCTTCATCGAATTGCGCGAGGCCAGGCTCGTCCAGTCGGCGGGCACTGACGCCTCGAACACCTTGCCGCCGCTGATGTCACGGAACTGCGACACGGGTCGTGGCACCGGCTGCCCGGGCGTGCCGACCGATCGTGCCATGTCGCCGCTTCCTCCCGCGCTCTTCGCGCGAGCCAGCTCCGCTGTCGTCTGGGCTGGCGGCAGCGAGGCGAATGCCTGCTTGATCGGGGGGAACTGGCTGGTGTCGGCGGCGGCGGCGATCGTCACGTGCGACGCCTCCTCGTTGATGTACTGTGACCGGTTCCCCGGGTTGGGATGATCGCTGAGCCACTGCGGCCCGTTGCCACCGCTCGATTTGGCCTGGGCCTCGATCGTCTCGAACATGTGCGCGAGCGCGCGCGGATCGTAGCCGGCGCGCGCCATAATCTGCACGCCAAGCAAATCGGCCTGTTTCTCGAAATCGCGGCTGTAGCGAAGGACGACGCTGCCAAGGCCGAGCTGGCTGCCCTGCATGATCGCCGAGCCTGCCGCGCCCCCTACCACCGCGCCGCCGACCGCACCGGCGATCTGGCCCAGCTGGAGCCAGGGATTCTGCGCCTTGGTCATGTTGGCGGTGCCGTGGCGCAACAAGACGTGCGACAGTTCGTGCGCCATCACGCCGGCCACCTCCCCTTCCGATCCTGCGGCGTCGAACATCCCGCGGTGCACGAACATTGGGCCGCCTGGCAGGGCGAAGGCATTGATCTCCTTCAGGTTTACCGGCGTGAACGAGTACTGGTAGACCGGCTGCTGCAATTCTGCCGGCGCCGCGGCGACCAAACGGTTACCCAGTGTCGTCAAATAGGAGTCGATCTTCTCGTCGCGGATGATGGGATACTGCTTGCGGACTTCGTCGGCCGCCTGGCGGCCGAGCTCCACGTCCTGCTCGGGCGTGTATTTGTTTTTCGGGAGCTTGATGACGGTCTGGGCGCTGAGAGCGACCGACAGAGCGGCCGCGACCATCGCGGCGCGCGCCGGGATGCGCGAGTCACTGGGCATGGCGTTGCTCATATTGTGCGCCCAAAGGATGGGGAATGCGTAGACTGTTCGCGATCGTCGCGCTGCTGGCCGCGGCCGCCCTGCCGGTCGCAATCGCGGCGCAGTCGCGGTCGCTGACGCTCGTCTCGACGGCGTGGCCGCCGTTCACGGATGGACCGGGTCAACCGCGCTTCGCGCTCGATCTCGTCGAGGCAGCACTGGGCCGGATCCATATCACGTCGCGCACGACCATCGTCGACTCCACCGACTTCACGACCAAGCTGCTCTCGACCGACTTCGACGGGAGCGGCGCCTTGTGGCGCGATGCCACACGCGAGCGCGTGCTGCTCTACTCGCAGCCGTACCTCGAGAACCGGTTGGTGCTCATCGGCCGCCGCGGCGCCGACGTGTCAGCCCAGTCGCTGAGTGCGCTCAAGGGCAAGCGCGTCGCCATCGTGGAAGGCTTTTCCTACGGCGACATGATCGAGGCGAGCGGTCCGGCGTGGGTGCGGACACCGAGCGAGGAGGACAGCCTTGCGCAGCTGCTCAGAGGTGAAGCCGATTTCGCGCTGATCGATGAGCTCGTCGTCAGCTACATCGTCAGCAATTATCCGAAGGAATCGGAATCACGGCTCCAGATCGGATCGACGCCGCTGCTCACGCGCGAGCTCTACCTCGCGATCTCGCGCACACGGCCCGATGCGCAATCGATCGTGAGCGGCTTCAACCAGCAGATCCGGAACATGATCAAGGATCGCACCTACCATCGCCTGCTGCACGTCGACTGGATCGCTGCTGACGTCAACGGCGATGGCATCCTCGACTATGTGCCGGCCGACGATCGTCCCGGCCCGCTCGCACCGACGCACGCCTATTCTGTGTTCTCGACGACGTCAAGCACGCCAGCGCAGCAAGGAAGAGTCGACTTCTACATCGGCGGGAACATCTACGCGGACTGGCTGGCGGTCCCCGACGCCTACAAGCGGACCAATCCGAACCAGCCGGACGCGCGCCGTTCGACCGCGAGCCTCTTCAAGTTCGTCTGGTAGGTTCGTGGAACCGCGACACGACGGCGAAGAAAAAGCCCGTCGACCAGCCGCACATCAGGATCCCGGTCAGGGCTTCCATCGCGCCATCGATGCGCCACGGCGGTGGCAGGACGATATCGCCATAGCCGGTCGTGGTGTAGGTCACCGCGCTGAAATACAGGGCTGAGGCCAGGTCGGGGATGGCGCCGTTCCAGATGTAAAGCGCCGCCCAGGCCGAGATCTCCGCCAGATGAAGGAACACGACCCAGACAGCGACGAGCACGAGCAGGCTGATCGTCTGCCAGAAGGTGTGCGTGTGCTGCGTCCATGAACGCAGCCGCCGCAGCGCGGCCGTCACGCCGACAGCGTGAACGACCACACAGAGGGCCATTGACACAAAACCGGCGATCAAGCGCATTAGCATCGTCGGCTACGGACGGTAAACCAACGCCTCGATGCTGCGGCGGACGTCTGCTGGCACTCGCTGGCCGGCCAGCCCCATCGCGTAGGCCTTGGTCGCGACGCTGACCGCGATCGTGAGTGAAATCTTGCGAATGTCGGCGAGCGGCGGATAGAGCGCCCCTTCCTGCAGGTCGCGCCTGCGAACCAGGCGTGCGAGCGTCCGCGCCGCGGTCAGGAACAGTTCGTTGGGCAGCCTGCGGGCGCGGCAGGCCACCGCGCCGAGGCCGATGCCGGGAAACACGTAGGCGTTGTTGCCCTGGGCCGGCCGCATCGTGGCGCCGTGCCAGGCCACGGGCGCAAAGGGGCTGCCGCTTGCAAAGATGGCCCGCCCCCCGCTCCAGGCATACGCCTGCTCGGCCGTGCACTCGGCGAGCGAGGTCGGGTTCGACAGCGCGAAGAGCACCGGCCGTTGATTGATCGCACTCATGCGTTCGACCACCGTTTTCGTGAAGCTACCTGCAGCGCCCGTGGCGCCGATCAGTACGTCCGGGCGGATGGCGTCGATCGCGGCGACAAACTCCAGTGGCTCCAGATCGTGCGCGTAAGGCACGTTGTGCTCGAGGAGATCGCGGCGCCGCTTGACGACAAGGCCGTTGGCGTCGACGAACGTCAGCCGACGCCGCGCCTCGTCGCGGCGCAGGCCTTCCTCGACGAGAGCGGCGGTGATCAAATCCGCGATCCCCGTCGCCGCGGACCCGGCGCCGAGAAACATGATGCGCAGATCGCGGAAGCGGCGGCCGGTGATCCGCGTCGATGCGTAGACGCCGGCGAGCGCGACCGCGGCTGTGCCCTGGATATCGTCGTTGAAGCAGAGGACGCGGTCACGGTACTTGTTCAGCAATGCGTAGGCGTTCGGCGTGAGGAAGTCTTCGAACTGAATGAGGGCGCGCGGATATCGCGCCCGGACCGCGGTGACGAATTCCTCGACGAGATCGAAGTAGGGCTTCCCCTCCATCCGCTTGTGCGGGTAGCCGAGGTAGAGCAGGTCCTCGCTCAGCGCGTCGTTGTTGGTGCCGACGTCGAGCGTCACGGGCAGGCACGCCTCGGGAGGAATGCCGGCGCAGGCCGTGTAGAGCGCGAGCTTGCCGATCGGGATGCCCATGCCATTGGCGCCGAGATCACCGAGCCCGAGGATCCGCTGCCCGTCAGTGACGACGATCACGCGGATGTCACGGTGCGGCCAGTTGGCGAGGATGTGGCGGATCGAACCGCGGTCAGCCGGTGTGATGAAGAAGCCCTTCGGCTCGCGCGCGATGTGCGAGAAGGCGCGGCAGGCTTCGCCGACGGTCGGCGTATAGATGATCGGCAGGACGCGCTCGACGTGCGCGATCAGGGTCTGATAGAAGAGGCGCTCGTTGCGATCCTGCAGGGATGACAGGAACATGTAGCGATCGATGTCGCGCGGCAGCCGATCCATGTGCTGCATGACGCGCTCGACCATCTGGCGATCGGTCGAGACGCGGTAGGGGAGGAGGCCGGTGAGACCGAGGCGCTGGCGCTCCTTGCGGCTGAAGGTGATCGAGCGATTGAGCGCCTTGTCGCGAAGGACGTCGAACCCGCGTTTACGCGCAGCGGAAGGCATGTGTGTAGCAGGGCACGGGCCGCCGAACGTGTGACGCGGGCGGCGGAGTGAAACTACTGCCGGATAAGGACTTTCCTGCGGGTAGATGGACCGGCAGCGCTGGCGCGACTCCGGCCGGTCGGAGGTGACGACGGTTTTCGGAGGACCGCGCGGTCCCGTCTCATGCGAGTGCCACGCGTTGTTCACGAGGTGCTCGGGCGTTGGCGCCGCGCGTGAATCCGGTTACAATTGGGGTTCGCCTTTCCCCGAGTGGGCCTGTAGCGCAGTTGGGAGCGCGCCTGAATGGCATTCAGGAGGTCACCGGTTCGATCCCGGTCAGGTCCACCAATCTTTTTTCCCGTCCGAAACAGGACTTAAATAGTTGAAAACCGGTAACGTTGTGCCGGTTCCAACAAGCTTTTCCCCGTCGAAGCGAACTCCGTCCGGAAAGAACTCCTGCTGCAGGCGCTGCTTCTGAGCGAGCGAGGACTGGACCCAGAGGTTTGACGCGCTCGGTAGAGCGCGCTCAGCGAAGGCCAGGATGCCTTCTACGTCTCCTGCGAGCGATCGCTCGCGGTTCTGGCGCGAAGGCTTGACCAGCAAACATGACCTTTGAAGAGATCTCTGCATCACTTCGAAACGGGTTTCACGATGCCGAGCTCCAGCGCTTGAGATGGACTATGTTCATCGAACGCTGGTGTCCTCGCGGCCTCGCTCTGGTGCTGGCGAGCATCGGTCTCTATGCGGTCGTCGCGTTCGCGGTCGCGAAGGCGGGCGCGCGAGATCGGCATTCGGATGGCGCTCGGCCCGGAGTCAGCAGGTGGTCTGGAGCATCAACCGAGGGGTGGCGGGGCTGATCGGCGTGGCGACCAGCATCGGTCTCGTCCTCACGGTCCTGATCGTGCTCGCGCTGCGCGCGACGCCCGGATCGGCGGACATCCGAATCGGCAGCATGGACGTGTATCGCCCGAACATCGACCCGGTGGCGCTTGTGGCCATCGCGGCCGTTACGGCAGTCGTCGGCGTTGCCGCCGCATTCGTGCCCGCGCGCCGGGCCGTCCGAATGGATCCACTTAGGGCCCTGCGCCACGAGTGATGCTACGCTCCCCGGCGTGGTCAACGACATCAGGCTTGCCCTGAGGCGGCTCGGGGCCACACCGCTCTTCACCGTCTTCGCGATCCTCTCGCTCGCGATCGGCGTCGCGATCACGACGGCGGTGTATTCCATCGTCGACTCAGTCCTTCTGCGCGGCCTCGGCGTCCGAGAGCCCGGTCGGGTCGCCATCGTCGCAACGCCCGACAGCGGACGGCTGCTCGCAGGCACGGTGTCGGCGCCGGACTTCCACGATCTGCGAGCGGCGCAGACATCGTTCTCCCACATGGCCGCGTCGGCGACGCTCATTCAGCGCGTGGCTCTGCCTTCCGCGACACAGATGCTGATGGGCGAGGCCGTCAGCGGCTCGTACTTCGCGACGCTCGGCGTGAGCGCCGCGCGCGGACGCGCGATTCAGCCGGCCGACGATGACGGCGCCGCGCGCGTGGTGATGCTGAGCGACGCGCTCTGGCGGCGAACCTTCGCGTCCGATCCCCGCGTCGTCGGCACTGTCGTGACGATCTCCAGCCAGCCATACGAGGTGATCGGCGTCGCGCCGCCCACGTTCACAGGTCCGCGCGGATGGCTTGCCAGCACGCAGTTCTGGATTCCGCTCGGCACCCAATCAGACGGGGGGCGCGAGAGCCGGCGGCTCACGATCTTCGGCCGCCTGGCTTCAACGGTGACGATCGCCGCGGCGTCGTCGGAGGTGCGGACGATCGCCGCGCGCCTCGACCAGTCGTTTCCACCGCGGTACCCGGGGAAGAGCCCCACCGCCACGGATCGGCCATGGCGGGCAAAGACGATGGCCGAGATCGCAGACGAGGACACGGCCGTGCGCCGGTTCGGGATGACGCTCGTCGCGCTCGTCGGGCTGGTGCTGGTGGTCGCCTGCACGAACCTCGGCAACCTCGTGCTCGCTCGAGGGACGACACGGCTGCGCGAGATCGCGGTGCGCCGCGCGCTCGGCGCGTCGAGGTGGCGGCTGGTGCGGGAGCAGTGCCTCGAGAGCGTGATTCTCGCGGCGGGCGGGGCGATCGCGTCCTACGTCGTGTTCGAGCTGCTGCGCGCCGCGATAGACACCGAAATCAGCCTCGCGATGCCGTTCGGCGGACGGACGACGCTGTCGTTTCATCCGGTGCTGAACGTGACGGCGTTGGGCGTCGCCGTGTCGTCACTCCTCGTGGCGCTGGTCGTCTTCGGCCTCGAGCCGGCGATTCAGCTGACGCGCACGATCGACGTGCGCGGCGCGCTCGCCGCCGGATCGACCCCCGGGCCGCCGCGCCGCCGGCGCCAGCGCGCCCTGCTGCGGTGGCAGGTCGCGATCGCAGCCGGGTTCTTCATCATCGCGACGATGTTCGTGAAGTACTCGATCGCGGAAGCGCGGCACGACTCCGGCGTCGATCTGGATCGGATCGGGGTCGCGGTCCTCAATCTCGACGGGCCTGAGTGGAGCGAGGCGCGCGCGCGGCGGACGCTCGATCGTCTGCTCGGCGAATTGCGCGGCCATCCGTCGATCGAATCGGCGTCGCTCACGGGCGGACTGCCCTTCGGCGTGTCGAGCGCGCTGCGTCTCTCGATGGCGCCGGCGGAACAGGCCGGCGCGGCGGACACGTCGCCGCGCATGGTCACCGCGGTCGCCGCGACGCCGTCGATCTTCCGGACGCTCGGAGTCGAGATCCTTCGCGGACGCGGCTTCGACGATCGCGATGGGCCGGGCGCGCCGCGCGTCCTCATCGTCAGCGAGTTCACCGCGCGGCAGATTTTTGGAACCGCCGACGCCGTCGGACGGCAGGTCGCGCTCGCCGGCCAGCCGGCCGCGCGCGCGACGGCCACCATCGTCGGCATCGCGGCCAACACGGACGTGGGCAGCCTCTTCGCGGATCCGCGGCCGCTCGCCTACGCGCCGTTCGAGCAGTACTATCAGCCGCTCGTCACGGTCGTCACGCGCGCATCCGGATCGGTGCCGACCGCCGTGGGCGCGATGCGCGAGGCGATCCGGCGCGCGGATCCGGACGTCGCGATCGACAGGATCGGGACGGGACGCACGGTGCTCGCCGGACCGTTCCAGGTCATGCGCGGGTTCGGCCTCACGGCGATCGGCCTCGGCGCGATCACGCTCCTTCTCGCGATGGCGGGCCTCTACGGCATCCAGTCGAACGTCATCGCCAATCGGACGCGCGAGATCGGCGTGCGGATGTCGTTCGGCGCCACCTCCAGCCAGATCAAGCGCATGGTGCTGCTGGACGGGTATCGTCCCGTGCTCGACGGGCTCCTATTCGGTTTGTCGATCGGCCTCGTCGGCCGGGCGATCGCGCGCGCGTACCTCGAGCTCGACGTCGCCATCGTCGATCCCTGGATCCTGGTCGTGACGCCAATTCCGTTAGTCGGCGCCGCGTTTTTCGCCTGCTACCTGCCCGCCCGCCGCGCCGCGGCGGTCGATCCCAATGTGGCGCTCCGGTGCGAGTGAGGCGATCGGTAGATTTCTGCCCCCGTCCTGCAAAAACTTACAGCGAGCCTGTCGGCGCAGACGGTGATCAAGCTTCCGAAGAAAGAGTACACGCCGAAGCAGGACGTCCAGCTCGGAAAGGAAGCCGCGTCGGAACTCACGCAGATTGGCAACCGCCTCGTCGCCGCGGCGCCGACGGAACTGAAGCAATCGGCCTACGAGTACTCGTTCACGCCGGTGAACCTGAAAGGCATCAACGCGTTCGCGCTGCCGGGCGGACCGATGTTCGTGCAACGCGGCATGTTCGACGCGGCGGCCGAAGAAGCGGAAGTCGCGGGCGTGATGGCGCACGAGCTGTCACGCGTGCTGCTGCGGCGTGGAACGGCGAACGCGTCGAAGGCCAGAACCCGGGGCTGCAGCTCGGCCAGATCGCCGGCGCGGTCGCGGCGCGGTCGTCGGCGGCGGGTACGACGGTTCGATCGAACGCGTGTCCGCTGAACGTCGGCCTGTCCCGGCCTGCGCTTCGCGTACTGGCGCACGTCGACATTGGCTGCATGACTCAACTCACGCTGGGTTCGGAGGCGGGATTGCGCGCTAGCGGCCTCAGCGACGCTCGGGGTGAGGCGTTTCCCCGCGTTCCAACATGTCGACCAGTGCAGCGATTTTCCTCGCTCGTCCAGCCGGTGTCTTCATGTTGGTGGTGCGAAACGCGAGTGCATAAAGGTTCTGCCGCCCCAGCGACTGAAACGCCTTCCGTGCGCGCGGGCTGGCGTCGATCGCTTTTCGCAGATCGGCGGGAAAATTGGCATCTAACGCGCCGCGCATCGGCGCGTACGCCCGGTTCCAACGGCCATCGGCCTTCGCCGCGTCCACTTGCAGCTGTCCGTGCGGCGTCATGCGCCCGGCCTTCCTCAACCGCGCGACGTGCTCGCGGTTGATCTGACTCCAGATGCTCGTCGCCCGGCGCCGCGTGTATCGCTGCAGAAAGGAGCGTTCATCGAATGCCTTGCGGATGCCATCGATCCATCCCCAACACAGCACGACGTCGAGCGCTTCCGCAATCGTGATCGACGACACGGAGGAGCCCTTCTTGTAGATGCGCAGCCAGACTTCACGCTCACGTGCATGGTTCTTGCGCATCCAGGATTCGAATGCCGCTTCAGTCAAAAAGGTCTTGATCTTTGCGGACTCTGGAACGACTGAGGCCATGTTGAGGATCGCCCTCTGAAAATAGCACCCCGCCGAGTCCAGGGCGCCGTTCAAGAAATCGGAGTCGCTGCCGTGCGCAGCGGCTCTTGTCTGCGCTCGCGACGGTTCCCGTCATTCGACGAGCTCGCGAAGGGCGTCCTCATTACTTGTGCAGTTTGCCACATCAGCGCAGCGTCAACGGCGTGTCTTGAATCGCAACCCTGTTCTCGTTAGGTCCACCATCCTTCGCTCATCTGCATTCCCGCGTGAGCGTTTCGTTAGACGACCAGAGCCGGGCCGAGCCGGGACTTGCGCGCATCGCAGGTCCCGCCTCGCACCCGGAGATGCTCAGCCTTCTGGCATCGGGATGTCGGCGCCGCTACTTATTTGAGGGTTACGCCGCTTACATCGAGAACACGGACGTCTAACGGTAAAGATGCGCATGAGCTTCGCCCTAACGACCCTGCTACCACACGAACGGAATGAGACGAAAGCGCACCTTGCGCATGTATTCCGTGTACCCGGGTGACGGACCACTGTCGATCACTTGTTGATCCGGCTCGACATGAATGTTGGACGCGGCGAAACTGTTGACCCGGATGACCCAGAAGATGAACAGAAAGGACAGCAGGATCACTACGTCGCCGAGAATCGACAGCCACGGCGCAACCGGTGACCAGGCCATTCGATAATCGAGCGCCGGCAGGGCAATCAGCGCAAAAAATCCGAGGAGGATCAGCGAAACAATGATTTTCTGCGACCACTCCTGCTCATATTGCGGCCCAGCCTTCAACCGACGCTCAAGGAGCGGTCTGTCGTAGAGCGAGAGATACACCGTGAAGCCGATGGTCGAGGCGGAAAACGTTCCCAGAAACAGCCAGCCTTGCCAGTAATTGAACGTACCGGCTGGCAAGAAGATGAGGACGCCAAAGAAGAGCGTCCACGGCAATCCTAGAACGATCGCCTGACGATGAAGCGGATCCATGGCGAATGCGCCACTCTCACGGTTCGCTCATGCGGACGCAAGTTGGTGAAACGTCGCGATGGCGCTCCACACGCCCAGACCGATGCCACTCGCCATTTGTTGCATCTCCACCATGTTGTGTGCCAAGAAGATCATGACAGAGTCGTCGGTGGGGTCTGCTTGCCACCAGGCGCCATACGCGCCGGGCCATCCGACAGTCCCGACACCGCCGCGGCATCTCAAGGGATCCGCCTTGTCGGGTTCCATCACCACAGCGACGCCCATGCCGTAACCGTGGCCCGCAGCGAACACGTGCCTGCCGAACATTCGAGCTGTCCGACGCTGGTCCGGCGTCAGTTGGTTCGAGGCCATCATCGCGCACGTTTCAGGACGCAGCAGCCGGACGCCATCCACCTCTCCGCTGCCCAGAAAGATACGGGCGAAGACAAGATAGTCGTCCAACGTTGACCAGAGCCCCTGCCCCCCCGACTCGAAGGTCATGTCATCAGGCCGTTCCGTGAGGGCGTGCCCGCCGGGCGACCTCGTCAGGGCCGTCAGCTGCCCTTCGGCGTCGAACCCGCAGAGGCCCGCGCGGCGAGTGCGCTTCTCTCGGGGCACGATGAAACCCGTGTCGCACATGCCGAGCGGTCCGAAGATGCGCCGCTCGAGGACGGCGCCGAGAGACGCATTTTCGAGACGTGCGACCAGATAACCGAGCAGGTCGGTCGACAGCCCATAATGAAAGCCCGCCCCTGGCTGATCAATCAACGGTAGAGTGCCGAGCCGCGCGATCCATTCGTCAGGGCCGAGAGCGTTGTCGATTGTCGTACCGAGGGTTTCGGTGCAGGCGCGCGAGATCGGACCACGATGAAATTCGCCGTAGCTGAGACCCGAGCGATGCGTCAGGAGATCGCCGAAGGTGATCGGGCGCTCCGCCGCATCCGTTTCGTCCAGAGGGCCATCGGGATGGCGCAGGACGCGCAGGCGATCGAGCTCTGGAGCATGCTCCGTGATGGGCTCGTCCAGGGTGAAGCGGCCTTCGTCGTACAACATCAGGGCAGCCACGCTCGTCAGTGGCTTCGTCATTGACGCGAGCCGAAAAATCGTGCGCCGCTCGACGGGCAGATTCGTCGTCAGATCCCGACGCCCCACCATCGCTGTCTCGATGATGTGACCGTTTCGCCACACGAGGGTCGCGGCACCGGCGAGGTCGCCAGCGTCTACCTGGGCCTGAATTGCAGTTTCGATTAAATTCCGATGAGACATTCATGAATAATACGTGTACTATTAAATAGATCAACTATTTTATTAAGCGGATGACACAAGAAGATCCGGAGTCCTCGCGGCGTAGACCCAAGGGCGACAAGCGGGATCGCACGCGAGCGACGCTGCTCGAAGCGGCGCGAGCCATCGTTCGCGAGAAGGGGTATGCGCACACCACGCTTGAAGCGGTCGCCAAGCGTGCCGGCATGACCACAGGAGCGATCTACGGAAACTTCAAGAACCGCGACGAGCTCTTCATCGCCCTCGGCCAGACCTACTGGGCGCCTGTAGCACCCCGGATCAAACCGGGTGCGACGTTCGCTGAAGCGATGCACGCGCTGGCCGAAGCGACGCTCAAGGTGATCCCGGAGCGTTCGACGGCGGCGGTAGGGCGATTGACCGGACTGGCGTACGCGCTGACCAGTCCTGGTCTGCACGCGCGAGTTCGCGAGGTCACCGCGAGTAGCTTTCAGTTCGGCGCGGAATGGCTCCGGACGCTGGGAGATGAGCGCGACCTGCCCATGCCGCCCGAGCAACTGGTCGCCGTCATTCACGCCCTGATCGAAGGTCTTGTGCAGCAGCGCATGCTGACCCCGGAGCTCTTTCCTGACAACGTGTTTTATGCGGCATTCGATGCCCTCGCCCATCGCCGCAGGGACTAGCCGAATCAAGCAGGCGCCGCGTCGATTGCATCTTGCGATCGAGCACGCCAAGCGCGCTCGTCAGCGGCGTCTTCCAGGGGTTCTTCACCAAAAATTTTCGCAAGAACCTGCCGTGGCACCGCATGTAACCCAGCAGGGCGGTGACCTCACCGCCTGGCAGAGAACCGGAAGGCGTACGGGTTGACCTCGATCTGAACGTCGGTGAACCCCGCCGCGCGCAAACGATCGGGAAAAGTATCCGCATCGACGAGCACAATCGTGTCGAAGAGATGCAGAACCCGCAGCGAGCGGCGGTAAACGCTGTCGACACCCACGAACACACCGCCTGGCCTGACGACGCGCGCAACCTCGCGCAGCAGGCGATCCTGCAATGCCGCCGACGGAACGTGATGCAACATCGTCAGGCTCACGGCAGCGTCGAAGGTGGCCGCCGCGAGCGACATCGCGGTCGCGTCCTCGCACACCACACTCACGTTCGAGCCGGCCGTGCGGCGTGCCAGCGCGTTGGCAAACCCGCGATCGATTTCGACGCACGTCAGGTGCGCCACGCGGCCGCGAAGGAGATCGGTCGTCACGCCAGGCCCCGGCCCAATCTCGAGGACGTGCGATCCGAGGTCGACGCCGTCGAGGGCCCACGGCACGATGTGCGTTTCCACCACGTTCTTCCAGCGTCTGGACCGGCACAAGCAGCGGTCTGGGAGATTCATGCGCGCTTCAGGGCTGCGTTACGGTCGCCGCCACCGCCAGGAGTGTCGCGCAAATCGATGTCGCAATCCCAGCGCCTTCTCCTTTTGCACTGGCTCCCCACCACTGTTACGATGCCGGAAATCACTGGAGATGAGACATGTCGGGCAGACTGCACACCTCACTGCGATGGACGTCAGGTTTGACGCTCCTGGCCATCGGCGCCGCGCCGTTCGTACGTGCGGCGGCACAGGCCCCCACCGCGCCGTCGGCCGTCGTTATGATGACGAGTCAGCAGGACCACGACCGGCAGATGAAGGCTCTCCAGATCTCCGGGTTCCCGCCCGGGCCTGACGCCTATCAGGCCGCGACTTACGAGGAGTCGACCGCGAACCCCTACCCGACGCTGCCGGATCCGCTCGTCATGAACGACGGCTCCAGGGTCACCACACCGGCGCAATGGACGAAGCGTCGGGTCGAACTCAAAGAACTATTCGATCGCGAGGTATACGGCCGCGTGCCGAAGAACATGCCCGCGGTGAAGTGGGAAATTGTCAGCAGCGACAAGGGACTGCCGATGAGCGCCGGCTTCGGCGCCGCGACGCCCCAGCCGGTGAGCGACATCCCGGTAATCACCAAGCAGCTGGTCGGCCACGTCGACAACTCGTCATATCCGGCGATCACCGTCAACATCGGGATGACGCTCGTGACTCCGGCTAACGCAACCGGACCGGTGCCGATCGTCATGCAGTTCGGCGGCGGCGGTCCGAACCCGATGCCCGCCAACGACACGCCAAATCCGTGCGCGCCGCCGCCAGGCACGCCGCTGCGCGGGGCCGGCGCCGGACGCGCCGGTGTTCCGCCTGCCGGCGCAGGCCGCGGGCCGATGGGGCCGACGGGGCCGAACTGGCAGGCGCAGCTCCTCCAGAAGGGTTGGGGTTACGCGATGCTGAACACATCGAGCATCCAGGCCGACAGCGGGTGTGGCCTGACGGTCGGCATCGTCGGCCTCATGAACAAGGGGCAGCCGCGCAAGATGGACGACTGGGGATCGCTGCGCGCGCTCGCCTGGGGCGCGGATCGCGCGATGGACTACTTCGAGACTGATAAAGCAGTCGACGCCAAGCATGTCGGCGTCGAGGGACATTCGCGCTGGGGGAAGGCGACGCTGGTCACCATGGCGTACGACGAGCGCTTTGCGATTGGTTACGTCAGCTCGTCTGGTGAAGGCGGCGCGAAGCTGCACCGCCGCAAGTTCGGCGAGCTGATCGAGAACCTCAACGGCACGAGCGAGTACCACTGGATGGCCGGCAACTTTATGAAGTACGGCGGGCGCTGGAATCAGCTGCCCGTCGACTCGCACGAGCTCATTGCCATGGTCGCGCCGCGGCCGTTGTTCCTGAGCGCAGGCAGCGGACCGCTGACCAACTCCGACGGCACGTATCAGTTGATGGCCGCCGACGATTCGCGCTGCCAGCAGAACCGCGGTCCATGCGCGACGCAGCCGGTGAATATCATGGACGCGTGGGTCGATGCGAAAGGCACGTTCCTGGCCGGCGTCGGCGCCGATCCCGTCTACCGCCTCCTCGGAAGGAAGGGGCTGGGCACGACCGAGTTCCCGAAAATGGAAACGGGCCTGATGGACGGCGACCTGGCGTTCCGCCAGCACGCCGGTCCGCACACAGACGCGCCGAATTGGCCGACGTTCATCGAGTTCGCCGAGCGCCAGTTCAGGGCGAAGTAGAGCGGCTCCTACCTGCCGGCCCCGTGAGCGACGGACTTAACCCGCGCGACGAATCCATCCGAGCAGCGCGGCCCGCATGGCCTGCTGCAGGTTCAGCCGCTTCGAACGAGCGGAGCGCTCCAGCTCTTTCCACAGCGCCTCGGGCAGTCGCACGGATCTGACGGTTGAGGTGCGTTTGTGTCCCCTGCCTGGGCGGCCCCGCCGCAATAACACGGCGTCGGCGGCCAACTCCGGCATCTCCCACAGAGCCAGGAGTGACGGGCCGACTGGCTCGCCGGCGCCGGCAAATGCGTTCCGACGAACGGGGCCGAATCGCGCGAAGTCGACCGCCGAGTCGAGCGGATCAGTCGTTTTCGTAGTGCGCTTTTTCATGGCTGGTCGCGCGCCTCGCGCTGATGATGCGAATCACATCCTGTCGCACTTCGGCGTGCACTACATAGAGCAGCCGCTGGCGACGTGAGTAGCCGATCAGGATGAAGCGATCTCCGTGGACGGCGTCGGGATAGTAGGCGCCGAGCTCGTCGTCGAACGCCGCCGACGCCTCAGGAAAGGAGACTCCGTGCTTCCTCAGGTTGGAGGCGGCCTTCCGGGAATCCCACGTAAACCGCACGGTGATATTGTACTACAATTACTTCGGCACCCAGTAGACGACGCCGGCGCGGACGTGCTGGACTTTCACCTCGGGCACGATCGGCCGCAGCCAGTCGGCCATCTCCTGCATGCCGGATTCCTCGGACATATTGTGCCCGAGAACGATCCAGCCCTTTGCTACCCCGAGGGTGGCCGCATCCATCACGTACTCGGGGCTGTCGAAGGTGCCTTCGATCTCTCGCTGCTCGCCGCCGATCACGACATCGACATTCGGCAGATTCACCGCCGGCGTGGCCATGCCGGCGCCCGTGGCAATCCGGCTGACCTTCGCATTCGGATCGCCGACGACCCGGATCGCATCGTCGCCGCGGATCTTCTTGATCCGCGCCGCCAGCTCACCGAGCGTCGTTTCGGGAATGACGAAGCGGTGCGAGTTGGGCGCCGTTTCCGTCGACGGATCAAGGCCAACCTCGCGTGCCGTGCCCGAGAAGGTGAAGTCCGGCCGCTGGCGGTGCATGTGATCGTGGATCCGGAAGATGACGATGTCGTGTTTCGCCATGAAGTCGACCTTCGCTTTGTAGACGAGGATGTCGGCCTCGGCGATTGTCGTGTTGTCGGGATCGTTCCAGTACGTGTCCTCGTGCGTCACTATCATGTTGAGGCCGAGCTGACTGGCACGCGTGATCGCTTCGAACGTCCCCATGAACGTCGTGGCGATGCCGGTGACGACGGCGTCCGGGCCGCCGAACTTGAAGCGGTCGCGCGTTGAGGCGTCGCTCCAGGAGACGCCCTCGACCGCCATCACGGCCTTGATTCGGTTGACCACCTCGCCAGCGGTGAGGGTGGACATCAGGAGAGGGGTCTCCAATAGGGATCGCCCGCCGCAATGAACCGGACCGGCACTTCATGGACGATCGTCTTCAGCCAGTCGGCGCACACTTGCATCCCGGCCGCCTCGTTGGCGAGGCGGCCGATGGAGACGAAGCCTTTCCGGATGCCGGCAAAGGCCACGTCCTGCGCGTAGGCGGCCGACTCCCATTCCTGCACTTCGCCTGTGATCAGGACGTCGACATTGGGCAGCACGGCGATGGCGTCTTTGATCATCGTGAATCCCGGCAGCAGACCGATCTTCCGCACCGTGATCGTCCGGTCGCCGACGGCGCGGATGCCACCGCTGCTGCCGAGCGTCTTCTTCAATTGACTGGCGACCTCGTCGAGCGTGACGGCGGGCACTTCGTAGCGCAGCGCGTCTTCGCTCGTCCTGTATTTCGTCCAGTCCATCGCCGCCGCGAGGCCAAGCGCCCGCGGATCCGGTTGACGCAAATTCCAGTGCTGCGTCAGGCGGAACACGACGAGCTTATGCTGCTCGATGAAGGCGTTCTTGCCCGCATAGACGGGATCCGCCGGCGGCGAGGCGGGCGCGGGCGCGGCCCCTACCGGCGAGGCTGGGGGAACGACGGGCTGCGGCAGCGCGGGAGCCGGCGGCATCGGCGCCGACGCGCCGGTGCCAGGTCCACTGACCGTGGCCGGCGACGGAGGTATCGGGCCTGGACCTCCTCCTCGTGGCGGCCCTCCGCGTCCCGCCCCACCTGCGCCGAACCCGCGGCCGCCTGGTGTACTCAGATCTGCCTTCGAGTAGAAGGTCGGTGCCGACGTGACGATGAGATTCGCACCGGCGCGCACAGCCTTCTGCAACACGTCGAGCGTCGCCATCGACGTGACGATCACGCCAGTGACGATCGTCGACGGATCGCCCGCCTTGAACGTGTCTACCTCGTCACCGGCCCAGTCAACGCCGACGTTCTTCTTCACGCGATCAACGATTTCCTGCGCCGTCAACACGGCGGAGCCGTGCGCCACAGCGTCGCCGAGCAGGAACGGGGTGGCCATCGCCCCGGCGGCGGTCAGCGCGACGAAATCGCGTCTCGACAGCTCCGTCATATGACGACGCATTGTACCAGCCGGCACGTTCTTCGTTGGTTCTTCAGCGGTCCATTGCCTCGCGTACTCGCGGCGCCACGTCGCGGCCAATCAGCTCGATGCTCGTCATCGCCGCCGCATGCGGCAGAGTGCCGGGTACTGTACTTGAGGTTGAAACGCGACACACCAAGGGCCCGCGCCGAGCGCACGATCTTGGCGGCGACCGTCTGCGGCGAGCCG
Organism: uncultured Acidobacteriota bacterium; assembly: GCA_963836665.1. Classification (GTDB taxonomy): domain Bacteria; phylum Acidobacteriota; class Vicinamibacteria; order Vicinamibacterales; family 2-12-FULL-66-21; genus JAICSD01. The sequence continues at coordinate 2,655,794 of CAWIKL010000001.1, forward strand.
ACGCACAACGCGCCATCCGGCCCGGCTTCGTGCGCGAACTGCGTCCGCGTCACGGGCGGCCAGCCGCGCTCCCCGCCGATCCTGTTGATCATCGCCTCGTAGTGCGGCCACAGCTCGTTCTTCGCCTCCTCGTCAGTCGCTGCCACGTGGCCGGGCGAGTGCACGGCGACGGGTAGCATCGGGCGGCCGAGCTTGTCCAGCGATTGACGATAGAGATCGACGAACGGCGCGAAGCGTGCCGGATTGCCGCCGATGATCGCAAGCGTCAGCGGCAGGCCGTAGCGTGCGGCGCGCATCACTGATTCGGGGCTGCCGCCGACACCGATCCAGACCTTGAGCGATCCGGTCTCGATCGGCGGATAGACGGTCACGCCCGACAGCGGCGGCCGCGTCGATCCGCTCCAGGTGACCGGTCCCCCCTTCAGCAGCTCGGCGAAGAGTGACAGCTTGTCCTCGAACAGCTCCTCGTAGTCATTCAGGTCGTAGCCGAACAGCGGATACGATTCCGTGAACGAACCGCGGCCGAGGATCACCTCCGCCCGGCCGCTCGAGAGCGCGTCGAGGGTCGAGAAGCGCTCGAACACGCGTACCGGATCGTCCGTGCTGAGCACCGTGACGGCCGAGCCGAGCAGGATTTTCTTCGTCCGGCCGGCGATCGTCGCCAGCACGATCTCCGGGGCTGAAATGGAAAAATCGGGGCGATGGTGTTCGCCGACGCCGAACGCGTCGAGGCCGAGATCGTCCGCGAGCACGGCCTCGTCGAGGACGTCACGGAGCACGCGCGCGTGCGGCTGCGCCTTGCCGTCGCTGCCGGCGGTCACGTCGCCGAACGTGTCCAGGCCGAACTGGAATGGCTGCCTCATCTTCGATTCAAGTCTATCGGCTGCTCGAGACCGGACCATCGACTGATTGGACCATCGACTGATTTGACACGCACGCAGCGCGGCGCTAGTGTGATCGCGGGCGTGCAAAGGACGCCTGCGGGTTCGCGCGAAGGGCCAAGCCCACCGTCATCGTCATTGATCAACGGCTGCTGACCGCCGTGCCACCTGTTTGCGAACCACAGGGCTGATGCATGGAGGTCTTATGCCGTCACGCGAACTGCCCGCCCGTCCCAATCTCGACAATCTGAAGAAACAGGCGAAGTCACTTCTCGACGCCGCGAAGGCGAGGGACGTCGACGCTTTGGCCCGATTCGCCGCGCTGCCCTCACTGTCAGGCAAGACGACCCGTGAGCTGGCGACCGACGAGCTTGCGTTGCACGACGCACAGTCGGTGATCGCGCGTGAGCACGGCTTTTCCTCGTGGAACGCGCTCCGCGAGGAAGTCGAATCGCGCGCGCTGACATTCGAGGCGGCGGTTGATGAGTTCGTCCGTTGCGCGACGGGCGGTGCCGTGGACCGGGCCGAACGGCTGCTCGCATTGCATCCGCGCATCACCAGCGCGACACTCGAGACGGCGCTCGTGCTGGGTGACCTCGCCGGCGTGGAACAGCGTCTGGCGAGAGACCCGCGCCCGATCCACCAGGGCGGCGGCGCGCAGCGCTGGGAACCGCTCCTCTACGTATGCCACACCTCGATGCACAAACGTGAACCGGAGCGCCTTGACGCTCTCGTCGCAATCGCGCGGCATCTGCTCGCGCTCGGCGCCAACCCGAACGCTGAATATCACTGGAACTGGCATCCCGAGCTGCCGCGGACGGCTCTGTGGGGATCGGTCTGTGTGATCCGCCACCTGCCACTCGCCGAAGCGCTGCTCGACGCTGGCGCCAACCCCACCGACGGCGTTACCGCGCACATCACCGCCGGCGGCGGCGACGTCGACGCGCTCGAGCTGCTGCATCGCCACGGACTCGACGTCAACGGCAGCCCGCGCGGCGTGCCGCCGCTCGCCTATTCGATGACATGGGCCGACACGCCGGCGGGCGAGTACTGGCTGATCGATCACGGCGCCGATGCCAACCTGCCGTCAGGCCCTGACGGCGAGGCGCCGCTGCACGTCGCGGCGCGCCGCTGGGACGCGGCGATGGCGGCGCACCTCGTCGCCCACGGTGCCGACGTCTCGAGGCGCCGCGAGGACGGCGCGACGCCGCACACGCTCGCCGAGCTCTCGGGCAACGCCGAGGTCGCTGCGTGGCTCCTCGCACACGGCGCCACCGACGAGCTCTCTCCGCTCGAGCGGTTCGTTGCGGCCTGCGCGCGTGCCGATCGCGCCGCGGCCCAGGCCATGCTGGCCGCGCAGCCGTCGCTTCGATCGCAGCTCACGATCGACCACCACCTGATGCTGCACCACCCGGCCGAAAACGGGAACGTGGCCGTCCTCGAGACGATGCTCGCGTGCGGCTTCAATGCCGACGCGCGCGACAAGGACCAGGTCACGCCGCTGCATCGGGCGGCGATGGGCGGTCACGCCGATGCCGTGCGCGTGCTGCTACGACACGGCGCCGACAAAGGGGCGCTCGACGGCATGTTCGCGGCGCCGCCGCTCGTCTGGGCGGTCGAAGGACGGGACCACGCCAGAGAGCGCGACGCCGAGTACATCGACGTTGCGCGTGTGCTCATCGAAGCGGGCTCGCCGGTGGAGTGGACACCACCGGAAGGGGCGCCCAGTCCCGAACGGACGCTCGAGGGCCTCAGCCGGCTGCGGCGCGAGGCCGCATCTCTCCGGCCCGCGTGACGACGGCATGTGTCAACCGGCGTGCTACGCTCTCGCGCATGCCGATTCTTGCCGTCCTCCTGACCGGGTTCATCTCGCAGGCGCCGCCGCAGCCGGCGCCCGCAGCAAAACCGTTCGCCTATTCGCTCGCGCTCGACGCGGCGCAGGCGGCACTTACCAGCTGCCAGCCGGCGGGGCCGGCTGTCGTCGAAGTGATGGACACCGCGTTCAATCCGAAGGTGCTCCTCGTCAGCGACGGCAGCCGTCCCAATCTGATCGAGTTCGCGCGCCGAAAAGCCTACACGGTCATCAAGAAAGGTATGTCATCCGGCGAGTTCGGCACGCAAGTCGGCCCGCAACAGCGCGGCGCGCCGCCGATCGAGGGAGATGCCAGCCTGATCACCTTCGCCGGCGCCCTGCCGATCAAGATCGGCGACGAGATCGTCGCCGCGATCAGCGTCTCGGGGCCGAATGGCCCGGCCGCTGACGAAGCCTGTGCGAAGGCCGGGCTGGAGAAGATTCGCGACCGCCTGAAGTAGCTGCTGCGCGGTCAACGCGCCGGCGCGCGAGAAGGAGTCCGAGGGGCGACGCCCCTCGGATAAGAAGGAGCGCGCGGCGGCACACGGAAGGAGGAATGCGAGCGATCCGGGCACCCGCACACTTGGGGCCCGCGCCGCCACCGTCGCGCTCACCTGGTTAGACTGGTTCGCCTCCCGATTCGTTTACTCCGTACGTGTTAGGCTCACGCCGTGATCGCGAAAAAACCCGACTTCGAAATCTGGTTCGTCACTGGCAGTCAGCACCTCTACGGTTCCGCGACGCTCGAGCAAGTTGCCCGTAACAGCCGCGCGATGGTCGACGGGCTCAACGCCGGCGGCGTCATTCCCTATCCGATCGTCTGGAAGCCGACAGTCAAGTCCGCCGATGAGATTTCCGTGGCACTCGAAGCCGCCACCGCCGAGCCGCGCTGCGCCGGCGTGATCACCTGGATGCACACCTTCTCGCCGGCAAAGATGTGGATCCGCGGCCTCTCGGTCCTGCAGAAGCCGCTGCTGCAGTTCCACACGCAGTTCAACCGTGACATCCCATGGACGTCCATCGACATGGACTTCATGAACCTCAACCAGAGCGCGCACGGCGACCGCGAGTACGCGTACCTCACTGCCCGTCTGGGACTCAAGCGCGCGATCGTCGCCGGACACTGGGAGGACGACGAGATCGTTCGGCGTGTTGGCGTGTGGGCACGGGCCGCGGCCGCCGTGACGGAGGGGCGCCGGGCGCGCTTCGTTCGCTTCGGCGACAACATGCGCGAGGTCGCCGTCACCGACGGCGACAAGGTGGCGGCCCAGATCCGCTTCGGGTGGAGCGTCAATACCTACGGTGTCGGCGAACTGGTACGGCGCGTTGCCCGCGTCGCAGCCGGCGATGTCGACGCGCTCATTGACACGTATAAACAGACGTACGCGATCGACCAGACCCTGCTCGCGGACGCGACACAGCTCGGCCGGCTCAAGGCACAGGCGCGCATCGAGATCGCGATCCGGGCATTTCTCGAAGAGGGACGCTACCTGGGCTTCACGACCAACTTCGAGGATCTCTATGGTCTCGACCAACTGCCGGGCCTCGCGGCGCAGCGGCTCATGGCCGACGGCTACGGGTTCGCCGCGGAGGGCGACTGGAAAACGGCGGCACTCGTCCGTGCCATGAAGCTGATCGGCGACGGGCTGCCCGGCGGCACGAGCTTCATGGAGGACTACACCTATCACCTCGAGGGCGGCCGGCAGATGGTGCTCGGCTCGCACATGCTGGAAATCTGCCCGTCGATCGCCGCCGGCACGCCGCGCATCGAAATCCATCCGCTCGGTATCGGCGGTAAGGACGATCCGGCGCGGCTTGTCTTCAACGCCGCGGCCGGCGAGGCAGTGAACGCCTCCCTCATCGAGTTCGGCGACCGGTTCCGGCTCGTCGTCAACGAGGTGAAGACAATCGACACGCCGCAGCCGATGCCGAAACTGCCGGTGGCCCAGGCCGTCTGGATCCCCTATCCGGATTTCACGACCGGGCTCGAAGGCTGGCTCTGGTCCGGCGGGGCGCACCATACGGGCTATTCGACGCAGATCGGCTCGGAACACCTGCAGGTCTACGCCGATCTCGCCGGCATCGAGTTCGTGCGCATCGGCCGCGGCACCTCGCTCGAGCAGGTCCGCTCGCAGCTGGCCGTCCAGGAACTGATCGCGCGGCGGCGCAGCTAACGCCGGCTGCGTTCTTCCCGTCTAAGATGCCGGGGGACGTGTGCGCACACTGACATCAGACATCCGCTGGGCCCTGCGTCTCATGCGCCGCCGCCCGGTATTCGTCACGACGATTGTCGTCACGCTCGCCGGCGCCATCGCCGCCGTCAGCACGACGATGGCCGTGGCGACGGCCGTCCTGTGGCGGCCGATGCCGTTCGCGCGCCCCGATCGTCTCGTGTTCGCCTGGGAGAACACCGCGGGGAACGGCGGGATCGAAGCGGCGCGCGTCACGGGCTATCGCTTCACCCAGTGGGAACGGAGCCCGCGCGCGCTGTCCTCGATCGCCGCGTTCGGCGCGGTTGGCTTCCTCGCGGATGCCGGAGCCGGGCCCGCGATCCTGAACGGCGTCCGCGTCACCACGAACTACTTCTCGACGCTCGCCATCGCCCCCGCGATCGGGCGCGATTTTACCGCCGCCGATGGCGAGCCCAGCGCGGCCCGCGTCGTCATCCTGTCGCACGGCCTGTGGCGCGACTGGTTCGGCGGACGCGCCGACATCGTCGGCCTTGATATCCGTCTCGCCGGCCTGCCGTACACCGTCATCGGCGTCATGCCCGATGTCGTGTTCCCGTCGTGGCCGGTGAACCCGGCGACGGTCACGCTCGATCCGGAGTCGCGGCGCCTCTGGGTGCCGATGGCGCGCACGCCGGCGCTCGGTGCGAACGTGCGCGCGCACGTGCTCGGCGTCGTGGCGCGCCTCGCCGACGGCCGCTCGATCGAGGAGGCGTCGGCGGAACTCATCCGTGCGACGAGTGCCTCGGGACCGGACGCGCACGGCGTGGTGCTCCGTCCGTTCCGTGACCAGTTCGTGCGCGACGCCCGACTGCCGCTCATCGTGCTGCTCGGCGCGGCGCTCGCGGTCCTGCTCGTCGCCGCGACCAACCTTGCAGCGCTCCAGGCCGCGGCCATGGAAGGCCGGCGCGCCGAGCTCAGCCTCCGTTCCGCGCTCGGCGCGGGCCGCTGGCGCCTGGCACGGCAGCTCGCTACCGAAGCGGGGCTGCTCGCGGCTGCGGGCGGCGCGATCGGAATCACCGCGTCGGCGGTCATCCTGTCGCGCATTCCTTCGCTGCTGCCGCCGTCGGTACCGCTGTTGACACCACCGGCTGTCGACGTGCGGACGCTGCTCGTCGCCGCCCTCGTGTCACTTGTCGCCGGCGCCGCCCTGTCGGCATGGCCGTTCATCCGCATGCGCGGTGCGGTCGCCCCCACGCCACGCGGAGTGGCGCCGCTCGGGCGCAGCCGCGCGTTTCGCGCGCTTGTCGTCGCGCAAGTCGCTGTCGCCATGTCGCTCGTCACCGCCGCCGCGCTGCTGCAACAGTCGCTCGACGCCGTGCGCCACCGGCACGTCGGCTTCACGATCGACAACGTCCTGGTGGCGCCGGTCACCCTCGCGCGCGACGCCTACAACACGACGACGAGCCGCGTCGTCGGCGCCGAACGCGAGATGACCGACCAGCTCGGGCGGCTGCCGGGCGCCGGCAGCGTCGCATTCGCCTACGATCACCCGCTCGAGGCGAGCTGGACCGATTCGTTCAGCCTCTCGGGATCCACCGCTGGCCGCGACGATCTCTCCGGCAGCGCACAACTCCGCATCGTCAGCCCCTCTTACTTCGCCACAATGGGCGTCCGTGTCGTCAGCGGGCGCGCGTTCGCCGAGCAGGACGACTACCTCAACGGCGGCGTCGCGCTCGTCAACCAGGCGTTTGCCGATCGGCTGTTCGACGGGCCGGCGCTGAACCGGACGCTGGGCTCCGGCTCGACCACCGGGGCGCGACCCGACGTGCGGCTGCCGTCGCGATTCCGCATCATCGGCGTCGTCGACAACGAACGGTTCAAGGGGCTCGAGGCGCCGCCGGAGCCGGCCGTCTACCTGAGCACCCGCCAGTTTCCGCAGCAGCAGCTGGTGATGCTGATGCACACGACCGTCGATCCTACGTCGATGGCGGCGGCCGCTCGCCAGACCATGCGGCGCGTCGACGCCGCCGTGCCGGTCGGGACGATGAGAACGCTGGCGTCGATCCTGGCCGAGCAGCTCGTGGCGCGGCGCGCGACAACGCGCGTGCTCGGCGGTTTCGCGGGAGGGGCGCTGACCCTCGCCGCGCTCGGGCTCTACGGACTGCTGGCGCTCCTCGTCGCCGCCGGCGTCCGCGACACCGGCATCCGGCTGGCGCTGGGCTCGTCGCCGGCACAGGAGGCGCGGCGCGTGCTGCGGCGATCGGTCGTCAGCACCGGGAGCGGCGTCGCCGTCGGCATCGCGCTCGCGCTGGCGGCCGGCCGCCTGCTACGCAGTCTGCTCGTCGGCGTTTCACCGGATGATTCGTCAACGCTGGCGGCCGTGGCCGCGGTGATGACGGCCGTCGCGCTCGCATCGGCGGCACTGCCGGCGTGGCGTGCGGCGCGCGTGGATCCCGCGGCGGTGCTCCGCTAGCGGCCTACCGGGCGAGTCCCGGCAGCAGGCCCGCGATGCCGCGGCCGAGCAGTCCGAATCCCGTCGCGGCGACGAGAATCCCCATCACGCGCGTCACGACGTTGAGGCCGATCGGTCCGAGCCGCCGCGCGATCGGTGCCGCCGAGCGAAATGCAATCCACATGATCAGTGCCGTCAATCCGCAGACGGTCGTGATGATGGCGAGATCGCGCAGATCCTTGAACGTCGTCGCCTCGACGATGACCGTCGTGATCGAGCCGGCGCCGACCGTGCCTGGAATCGCAAGCGGCACGATCGCCAGCGTTTTCCAGTGCTCTTCCGGCTCTTCTCCAGCGGAGACCTGCTCGGCCGCTGTCAGCTTCAGTTCTTCCACCGTGACCATGCGCATGCCGTACTGGAGCAGGATCAAGCCGCCGGCGGCCTGCAACATCGGCACGTTGATGCCGAGGATCTGCAGCACGAAGCGGCCAGTCCAGGCGCAGACGAGAAGGATGACCAGCACGGCGAACGCGCTCTGATTGGCCATCCGCGTCTGGATTGACGCGTTGAAGCGGCCCGCCATCGATGCGAACAGGACGGCGGAGCTGATCGGATTGACGATCGCGACGAGCGTGGTCGAGAAAAGGACGACTTCGCGGAGATGCACGCGCGTTCATTCTAGGCCAGGCGCGACTTACAATGACGCCATGGCCCGCCCCATCGACCGGCTCGTCGACCTGCTCGATCCGTGCCTGAACCGGTTGCACAACGTCGACGTGGAGGAAGCGCGTCGCCGGGTGCGCTCCGGCGATCCGGCGGCCGTCCGCGATGTCGACGGATCCTTCGCGATCGTGACCATCGACGGCATCACCGTGCGCATGGCGCGGTCGCTGGATCGGCCCATGCGCTACTTCCTGGCCAAGCGCCACGAGGGGCCGGCGCTATTCGTCGCCGATCGTATCGACACGCTGCAGCGCGCGCTTGCCGAAGCAGGGCTCGGGGGCCAGTTCCATCCCAGCTACACCCGCATGATTCCGGCGCACTACATCGTCGAGATCTCGCTGGTCGGCTGTCCGGATCCCGATCCGATCTACACGCGCTACTTCACGCCGGAGCGCGGCACGCTGAAGCCGGACCTCGACGAGATTGGCCGCCGCTACCTCGGCGCGGCGCAATCGGAGATCGAGAAGTGGCTGCAGGCCATCGAGCACGGCGGCGGGCAGCGGGCGCCGATCGGGGTCAGCTTCTCCGGCGGCATCGACAGTGGTGCGGTGTTCCTGCTCGTGTACCACACGATGCTGAGGCTCGGCCTGTCGCCGGCGCGGCTCAAGGCGTTCGTGCTCAACCTGGGCGGCGGCGCCGACGTCGAACAGGCGCGCGGGTTCCTCGCGCCGCTCGGCCTGGGGATGTTTCTCGAAGAAATCGACGGCGCGCCCGACGACCTCGACGTCGAGCGCACGCTGCGTGTGCTCGAAGACTACAAGTCGCTCGACGTCGAATGCGCGGCGATGGGACTGCTGCTCTGCCAGGGCATCCGTGCGCGCTATCCCGAGTGGACGCACCTGGCCGATGGCGACGGCGGCGACGAGAATCTGAAGGATTATCCGATCGAGGAAAATCCCGAGTTGACCATCCGTAGCGTCGTCAACAACATGATGCTCTACCAGGAGGGCTGGGGCGTCGGACGCATCAAGCACTCGCTCACCTACACGGGTGGCCTGAGCCGCAGCTACACGCGCACCTATGCGCCGGCGCGACAGTTCGGGTTCGACGGTTTCAGCCCGTATACGAGACCGGCGGTGATCGCAGTCGCCGAGGCCGTCCCGTTCATCGAACTCACCGCCTACGACGTGCCGACGTTGTACTCGCTCAAGGGAGAGATCGTGCGGCGTGGCGTCAAGGCCGTCACCGGTTTCGACATGCCGGTGTTTCCCAAGCGGCGCTTTCAGCACGGCGCGACCAGCGTGGAGCTGATGCGCGGGCGTCTCGCCGGCACGGAGCGGGACTACCGCCGCGCCTTCGAACGCCTCTATGCCTGACGCCGACGCCTACCCGGTCGAGGCGGCGGCGCGCGATCGATTCGTGGTCGAGCGGCGCGGCGACAGGCCGCCGCACGATCCCTGGAGGCATCAGGGCGTGCTGATCGAAGACGAGGCTGCGCCCGGCGGCGGACGCGATCGCGTGGCGACGGTCTTCCTGACCGGCCGCGAGTGCCCGTGGCGCTGTGCGATGTGCGACTTGTGGCGCTACACGACGGTGACCGACACCCCACGCGGAGCGATCGCGGCGCAGGTCGCCGCGGCGCGCTCGGACCTCGCCGGAACGTCGCCGGCGATCACGGCGATCAAGCTGTACAACGCCGGCAGCTTCTTCGATCCGCGCGCCGTCCCAGACGCCGACTACGACGACATCGCGGCGGCGCTCGCGGGACTGTCGCGGGTCGTCGTCGAATCGCATCCATCGCTGATCGGCGGGCGTGTCGATCGACTGCTCGATTCGCTCGGTCGTGGGTCGAGCGCGACGCCGGCGACACTCGAGGTCGCGATGGGCCTCGAGACGGTCCACCCGGAGTCACTCGATCGGCTGAATAAGCACTTCACGCTCGACGATTTCAGGCGCGCGGCGGCGGACCTCGCCGCACGCGGCGTCGCACTGCGCGTCTTTCTGCTGATCTCGCCGCCGTTCGTGCCTCGACCGCAGCAGGACACGTGGCTGCTGCACTCGATCGAGACGGCGTTGGCCTGCGGCGCGGCGATCGTGTCGCTGGTGCCGACGCGCGGCGGGAACGGAATGATGGAGCTACTGGCGGACGCCGGCCTGTTCCAGCCGCCGGGGCTCGAGGACATTGAACGTGCCTTCGGGCTCGCCGTCGAGCACGCGCGCGGCCGTGCCGTGATCCTCGTCGACCTGTGGGATCTCCAGCGCTTCGCGTCCCCGCACGCCGACGTGATCGCGATTCGCGAACGGCTGCACTCGATGAACCTCGCGCAAGCGGTCGCATGAACGTCGACGTCGACGTCGCGGTCGTCGGCTCCGGCTTCGCCGGCTCGCTGGCCGCGTTGGCGCTGCGATCGCGGGGCCGGAGCGTCGCCATCATCGAGCGCGGGCGACATCCGCGGTTTGCCATCGGCGAATCCTCCACGCCGCTGGCAAACCTGCTGCTCGAGGAGCTGGCGGATCGCTACTCGCTGCGCGGGCTTCGCCCGTTTTTCAAGTGGGGCTCGTGGCAACGCGAACGGCCCGACGTGGCGGTCGGCCTGAAACGTGGCTTCAGCTTCTTCTTCCACCAGCGCGGCGACTCGTTCCACGACAGCGCCGCGCACGAGCGTCAGTTGCTCGTGGCGGCCAGCCCGCACGACGAGGTCGCCGATACGCACTGGTATCGTCCCGACTTCGATCACGAACTGGTACGGCAGGCGCAAGCGGCGGGCGCGATCTATCTCGATGACCTGCGTCTCGACGGCGTCGAGCGCTGCGACGGACTGACGCGACTCACCGGCAGCCGGCAGAGACACCGCGTATGCATCACCGCGGAGTTCGTGATCGACGCCAGCGGACCGCGCGGATTCCTCAACCGGGCGCTCGCGCTCGGCGACGCGCCCCTGCGGTGGCTGCCGCCGACGCAGGCGATCTACACACATTTCACCGGCGTCGAGCGGTGGGCAGAAGGGAACTCGAATGCCGACGCGCCGCCGTACGCTGTTGACGATGCGGCCTTGCATCACGTGTTTCCCGGTGGCTGGATCTGGGTGCTGCGTTTCAACAACGGCATCACGAGTGCGGGCGCCGCGCTCAGCGATGGAGTGGCCTCGGAGATCGGCGCCACCGACCCCGGCGCCGCGTGGCTGCGGCTGACGCGGACGCTGCCGTCGGTGGCACGCCAGTTCGCCGGCGCCACGCCAGCGCTCCCGTTCGTTCACGCGCCGCGCATCGCCTTTCGCAGCGCGCGCGCGGCCGGCCCCGGCTTTGCGCTCTTGCCGTCGGCGGCTGGCGTGATCGACCCGCTCCTTTCCACGGGCTTTCCGCTGACGCTCCTCGGACTGGGACGGCTACTCGAGGTCCTCGAAGGCACGGAGTCCGGGCGCGGTCGTGACGAGGCGCTGGGCGAATATGAGCGCGCGACATTCAGGGAGCTGGACGCGACCGAGCGGCTGGTGGGTGCGCTCTACGCGGTCATGGACGATCCGCCGCTGTTCAAGCGTCTCAGCCTTCTCTACTTCGCCGCGGCCAGCTTTAGCGAGACGGTGCGCCGGCTCGGACGGCCGCAGATGGCGCCGGGATTTCTTCTCAGCGCGCATCCCGCGTTCGCCGCGGAACTGGCCGGCTGTAGCGCGGCGGCCCTCACCCGTCCGTCCGGCAGCGCCCGGCTGGCGCTCGAGGCGCGCATCGACCGCGCGATCGCGCCGTACGACGCCGCCGGACTGCTCGATCGCTCCAGGCGTGACTGGTATCCCGTTCGCGCCGACGATCTGCTTGCATCCGCGGATAAACTCGGGGCAACGCCGCAGGAGGTGCGCCGCCTGCTGGCGCGGACCGGCTTCACCACGGAGGAGACTGCATCATGAGCGAACGGCACGTGCTGGCGAATCAGGAGAAGATCCTGCGGAACCAGAAGAAGCTGCTCGGGAATCAGCGAAAGCTGGACCTGGTGCTGGCGAACCAGAAGCGGATCGAGGCGAACCAGCGGAAGATCCTGTCGGCGCTGTCGAAGCGCGGTCGATAGCGATCTCAATCAGGTTGGCGATCGGCCCGACGATGAACAGTGCGTAGAACGGCGCGTAGACCCACTGCATCAGGCGGAACACCGTCTCCAGCGCGGCAATGATGACCGCCACCAGCGACTGCGCCCACTTCCGGCGAACCGTCGTTTTCGGATCGGTAATCATGAAGAAGATGAACAGCTGATACATCGGCCCGGTGATCGGTGCGATTTCGGCGAGCACCGGGTGGCCGGTCAACGTGGCGCGGATCACCGCGAACACCAGGAACGAGGCGACGTAGGTCAGCGTGATGTGCAGCCGTCCGACCGCGCGCAGGATGAACGTGCCGAAAATCCACACCAGCACCATCGGCAGGAGGTTGTTGCCCCACTGCACGCTGAGACCAGCCACGGTGCCGGACGCGAGTAGCAGCAGCATCACGATGCCGAAGTTGGTGGGATTGAAGATGTGGCGGTTGCCGACCCGGAGCACGTACTTCGAGGTAATCGAGATCGCGGCGCACAGCGCATAAGGCCAGAACGCCGGCGAGCGGACGAGAATACCGACGCTGATCCCCGACACATAGGCACTCGCCAGGTGCGGCCACTTGCCGTAGAGCGCGCGCACGACCACTAACTCGACGAGGATCGCGGTCGCGATGGCGAGAAGCGTCCGGCTCCAGCTCTCGAGGAAGCCGAACGTGAGTTGGCCGGCGAGCAGCACGGCGGTGATCAGCGCCGGCGCGAAGTAGCGCTGGTCGAGGCGGATGGCTCGCTGCGCGGCCATCAGGCCGGCTCCTGGATCTTGTGCACGCGATCGACGGCGGGGTGATCGATCGTCTGCGTCTTCCCCGATGGCCAGCGGATGACCGCCTTGTCGACGGTCGCGCCGCGGCCAAGACCGAAGTGGAGACGGCGATCGTTCTGCGAGCAGAAGCCGGAGCCGCCAGACACCTCCTGCACCTGCTGCCGTCCACTCCAGTAGACCGTCACTTGCGCGCCGATGGCGCTGCGGTTCGAGCAACCCGTCGTCGTGGCGGGACGGCAGCTCCCTTCAAGATCGAACCCGATCCAGCCCCGGCCGGGCGCGACCTCGTTGCGATACAACAACAGCGGACCGCGCTGGTTGGCGACGAGGACGTCGAGCGTGCCGCGGTTGTCGAGGTCGCCGACCGCGACGGCGCGCCCGTCGAAGCGATCGGTGGCGCCGACCATCTGCGCGACGTCGAGGAAGCCGCCGGCGCCGTCGCTCATCCACACTTTCTTCTGCTGATAGCCGCCCAGGCTACGGTCGCCCATCGCCGGCCAGTTCTTGGCGTCGCCGATCACCAGCTGATTGCCGCCGGCCACCTTCGAGAAGTCATACCAGTAGCTGTCGGTGCGCGACGCCGACACGTAGCCATTGGCCAGGTAGAGATCGAGGAATCCGTCATTGTTGAGATCGGCGAACTGCGCACCGAAGCTCCAGCCGCCAAGGTCGACGCCCATGGCGCGCGCGAGGTTCTCGTATTTCGGCGCCGCCCCCGGCGCTGCCGAGGGGATCCAGAGGTTGTTGCCCTGCAGCAGGATGCCTTCCTCCGAGATGTTCGACACGTAGATGGCGAAGCGACCCTGGTTGAGCACGTCGCCGACCGACGCGTTCATGCCGCTCTTGGGCGCGAAGCCGACCCCAGCGTCGCGGCCGATCTCGCGGAAGCGTCCGCCCTCATTGGCGAACAGTTCCGACACGCCGTAGTCGTTGGCGATGAACAGATCGGGATAGCCGGTGCCGCGCAGATCGGCGGCGACCGCGGCGAGCGCCCAGCGCCGCGACGACAGGCCCGCCTGCTCGCTGACCTCCTCGAAACGCCCGCCGCCCATGTTGTGAAACAGGTACTTGCGGCCGCCGTTGTTGGCGTACTCGAAACTCTCCGGCATCATTCGTGTGCTCGTGAGCTTCCACAGGTTGACGGTCTCGGGATAGTAGCCGCCCGCGAACAGATCGAGTTTGCCGTCACGGTCGTAGTCGAGCCAGACGGCGGTGTTGATGTTGGCCCACGCCGGCAGCGCGGCCATGGCGCTTACGCGCGTGAAGCCGCGCCCCTGGTCGTTGTGAAACAGCTCGGGCCTGCCCCACCGGTAGAGGAACAGGTCCTCGTAGCCATCGTTGTCATAGTCGCCCCAAACGGCGCCCATCGACACGCCGGTCTCCGGACGATTCACGTCGGCGATGCCGAGTGCCGCGGCGACGTCCTCGAATGTGCCGTCGCCCCTGTTGCGGAACAGGTGGTTCTGCGATCCTTCCCTGCTGTCGGTGACATAGAGATCCGGACGGCCGTCTCGATCGAAGTCGACGATCGAGACCGCGGCCCCCATCGACGCCACTTCCGGCATGATGTGCGCGAGACGCGCGTCGAGCGTCGGACCCTCGTGGGTCACACCAATGCCGGCGGCCTTCGCAGATTCGGTGAGGCGAAATCCGTAGCGCGCCAGCGAATCGCCGCCCGCCGTGCCGGCTGCCGCTGGTGCCGCCTGGTAACGGCGGATCAACAGCGGCGTCGCCAGCAGCCCAACGAAGACGACGGCGAGAATGGCCCTGGCAGCGGGTTTCACTTGCTCGTGGTCCCATGGTTCGCCGCGGCATCCGGCGCACGCAACGCGTCGCGCACCGCGTCCGGCGTGACGTAGCGCGTATGGTACTCGGCAAAGTCGCGCGAATGGGCGCGGTAGACCGGGTCGTCTTCGAGCGTCGCGGGCGGCGTGTCGTAACGGCCGCTGTGATGCGTCGGCAGCGGCAGGACCGTCCGTGAAAAGCTCGTGTTGTAGTCGCCGTCTTTCACCCACCCGTCGCCGACAACGATGAAGTCGCGGATGAGGCCGGCGGCAGGCGGGGGGGCTTCGGCGAAGCGCAGGCGCAGTTCGTCACCGGCGTTCATGATTACGTAGCGATCGTCGGCTGCGGCGAGCAGCTCGCGCACGTCGCCGAACCGGGTGTAATAGCCCTCGAGATCGCGCCAGCGCGGCGCAGTGCTCGCCAGCACGTATCGCGGCCGCTCCGGCACGCTCGGCGACGGCTGATCGGTCACCGAGTAGCCGCGATAGTCGAGATCGGCACCGACGAGCGCGAGCGAGCGCGGCGCCACAGTCACGTCGGGCCGGCCCGCGGCCCAGCCGAGCCGATCCCACAAGATCTCGAGGTTCGTCGCCAGGCGCAACCGGCGCGGGGCGGACGGCGGGAACACGCCGCGAAGATCGATGAGGACCGTCTTGTCCTTGCCCGATGGAAAGCCGAGGCCCGTGCGCACGGTGTGAAACTGACCGGAGGCGTCGGCCACCTGCAGCGACAGGCCGTCGGGCGCCGCATGGACGCCTTGCGAGATAGCCACGTTGATCGAGCTGTCGGTCGGATGCACCCAACCTTGCGCGATCAGCCACAGCGGACCGCCACGCGGCGCATCTTCCGGGATCGCCATCTCGACGAAGTGCGGCCGCGTGATCCCCTGGTAGGGACCGCGCCCGGCAAAATCGATGTAGCGCGAGTCGCGCGCCGCCGCCAGCGCGGACACATCGCCGCCGCGATCGTCGTGGACCCAGGCCAGCGGCCGCACCGGGCCGGTGACGACCGGGGGCTGGGCCGGCGGCGGAACGGCAAACCGCTCGTCGAGAAACACCTCCGTGCCGGCGGGATGATCCACGACGAGCAGCGAGGTGAGATCGAAAAAATGCGTTTCCCACAGCTCGGCGGTCACGCGCAGATCGTAGACGCCGTTGCGCGGGACGAGTTGATCGCCGCGCACCTTGACCCGGTCCTCCGTCATGGCCACGTCGGCGGTCGCCTGAGCGTTGATGCGCAGCCCAAGCGGCGAGCGCCAAAGGAGGTCGGTGACAAATGCCATCTCCCGGCCGTTCCAGGCAAACAGCCAGGGGCACGATCCCTTGAGCCGCTGCGTGGCCTTGACCGCCTGGTTCGCCGGCGTGTCGAACTCGGCCTGCAACACGCCGTTCGGCCAGGTGATGCGGACGACGTCGGCGCGTACGGCGTCGCCGAGGCCGAAGTGGACGGTCGACGCGCCGATCGGCTGTTTTTGCAAGTGCAAGCCCGAGCGCACTTCGATCTCCCCCCCGATGCCGAACGTGTTGATGCGCTGATCGCCGGTCGCCGTCGCCGCGCGCGGACGCACGTCCTGCCAGTGATAGTTCTTCGTGCCGCGGTTGACGGCGCGCGCAGGATGGCCATCGGCGGTGAGGCCGACGAGGTCGAGCCGGCCGTCGCCGTCGAGATCGGCGATCGCCTGCACGGTGAACCCGTCGATATTGGCGCCTTGCGGAACGTAGGTGTCGTCAGCGGTAGGCAGCAGGATGCGCGTGCCTTGTCCTCCGCCGATCACCAGATCGGCGGCGCCGTTGTTGTCGAGATCGGCGACGAACAGGCGCGTCGGCGCTGACACGCCGGCCACGGTTGCGACCTGGCGCTGGGCCCACCCGCCCGAGGGACCGCGCCACACCTCGGACACTCGTCCATCACGGCCGATCACCAGCAGGCCAAACAGGGTGTCGGCGCGCCGCTGCACGACCGCAAGTGCCAGCGCCGGCTCCTGCGGCGGCGCTTCCTCGCGGAAGGCGCCGGCGCGAAGGTTCACGAACACGTGCAACGCGCCGGCCTCGTCGGTGAACGCGGCGTCGGGCACGCCGTCACCGTCGAGGTCAGCCCACACAAACGCCCGCGCCCGCGACACCGACGGGAACGGATCCTGCGGTGTGAATGTGTCGTCGGCGTTGTTGCGCAGGACGATGGGGTGCCCGTCGCGGGTGGCGACGACGAGATCCAGATCGCCGTCGCTGTCGATGTCGGCCGCCCAGATCGCTGTCGCGGCGCCGTGCTCAATCGAAGCGGGCAGCCTGGCGAGCGCGGTGACATTGACGAACCTGCCGTCCTCCCCCTGGCGCAGCAGGCAGACGCCGCTCGTGCCGGCGACGGCGAGATCGACCCGGAAGTCGGCGTTGAGATCGGCGGCCGCCGCGTCCAGCCCTGGCGGACAGCCGGGCGCGCGAGACAGCACAGACGGCTTCGCGTCACCATCGAGTGACACTGCCGTAATCCACGCCCCGTCGGCTTTCTCCTCGCCGGCGGGCGACACGGTGAAGGTCATCCCGGTGTCGGGCGGCGCCGGCTGCGGATCGGGGTTCTTCAATACGACGAAACGGACAAGCGGCCGGCCGACCTCGTCGCGCGGCGTGCTGACTCGCGCCAGCGCGGCGCGATAGCTGGGTTCGCGCAGCAGCACGTTCTTCAGAAAGGCGACGTGTGTCGCCGTCGATGCCGGATCGGCATCGAGCGCGGCGACGAGCGCCTTCACCTGGTCCTGCGCCGCCGGCGACCACTCGCGCCCCGCGTCGGCAAGTGAAACCGAGCCTTGCGTGACCGCGCCGCGGTCGCCGCGCCGCGCCGCGATGCGGACGTACTCGACACGCGCGGCAAGGTTGCCGCTCCGTCCGGCGAGTTCGCCGAGCAGCCGCTGGGCTTCCGCCTCGTTGCCGGCGCCGCCCTGGCGTTCGGTTTCGAGCGCCAGCGCATACGCGGCCTCGAGATCGGTGGGATCGAGCTCGAGCGCACGGCGCCAGTGGGCCACCGCATCGGCGAGGTCGCCACGGCGTCCTTGCGCGAGCGCCTGCAACCGCTGGATGGCCGCGTTCGCCGGCGCGAGCTCACCCGCTCTCGCGAGGTCCTGCCAGCTCCGGTCCATGTCCTGCTGCCGCAGCCGCAGGAGCCCTCGGTCGGCCCAGCCCGCCGCTTCCTGGGGCACGAGTGCGATCACGCGATCGAATTTTTCGCGCGCCAACGCTTCCTGCGTCGTCTGCATCGCTGACAGGCCGACGTAGAACGCCGACACCGCTTCGCCGTACTCCTGCGGCGACGGCTCCGCGGAACGGCGCGAGCAGGCCGAGGGCAGAAGCGACGCGGCCACGAGACACAAGAGCGGCACGGACCTGCGGACGGGCATCGCGGACAGAGTCGCGATCGTAACAGGTCCGTATCTAGTATGTTCACACTAGGGCAAATTCGCCGCGTTTGATCGATACTCGCGATCCGGTGCCGCGCGTCCGCATTCCTATTCTCGCTCTGCTGACGCCAGCGTTGCTCGTCCTCGCCTGGGGCATCGTTTCGTCGCTCGGGCTGTTTCCGCCATCGCTCTTTCCGCACCCGGCCGACGTCGCGCGCGGCGTCGCCGCGGAACTCGCCAGCGGCCGCCTGATCAACGACGTCATCGCCTCCCTGTTCCGCGTGTCGGCGGGTTTCCTGCTCGCGGTTGCGCTCGGGTTGCCGGCCGGTCTGCTGCTCGGCCACTCGACGCGGGCACGAGCGGCGTTCCTGCCGATGGTCAATTTCTTCCGCAGCCTGTCACCGCTCGCGTGGATTCCGTTTGCCATCCTGTGGCTCGGCATCGGCGACGCGCCGGCCATTTTTCTGATCTTCATGGCGGCGTTCTTCCCGATCGTGCTGTCGACGACGGCCGCGGTGGCGAACATTCCGAGCGTCTATTTTCGCGTCGCGCGCGATCTCGGCATGGCCGGGCCGCGCCTGCTGACCGCGGTCACGCTGCCGGCGATCGCGCCGCAGGTCATCACGACGCTGCGCGTCGTCGCCGGGCTGTCGTGGCTGGTGGTCGTCGCAGCCGAGATGATCGCGGGCCGCGACGGCCTCGGCTTCGCCGTCTGGGACGCCCGCAACGGTCTGCGTATCGATTTGCTCGCCGCCGAGATGCTGGTCATCGGCGTCATCGGCGCAGTGCTCGACCGTGTACTGGTGCAGCTGACGCGCATTCCGAGCGTGCGATGGGGTTACGAGCGGTGAGCGGCGGTGCCCTGCTCAGGCTCGATCGCGTCCGCGTCGCGTTCGGCACCGTGGCAGTCCTCGACGGCATCGACCTCGAGGTCCGCGACGGCGAGTTCGTCGCGCTCGTCGGGCCGTCGGGCTGCGGCAAGACCACCCTGTTGAACGTGTGCTCCGGCTGGGTAGCGCCGACAAGCGGACGCGTCGATCGGCCGGCGGCGCAGCGCATGGTGTTTCAGCAGGACGGCCTCTTCCCGTGGATGACCGTCGATGAAAACATCGCGCTGGGAATCCGCCAGGTGAACGGTGACGAGCGCGTGCGGCGCACGTCCGCGCTCGTCAGCCTCATCGGCTTGAAGGGCTTCGAGCGGCATTATCCGCATCAGCTCTCGGGCGGCATGCGGCAGCGCGTCGAGTTGGCGCGCGCGCTCGCGGGCGAGACCCCCCTGCTGCTGATGGACGAGCCGTTCTCGTCCCTCGACTATCTGGCGCGGATGCGAATGCGGCTGGAGCTCGCCGCGATTCTCCGCGGACAACCGCGCACGGTCGTGCTGGTCACGCACGACATCGAGGAGGCCGCGCAGCTCGCCGACCGCGTGCTGGTGCTGTCCGAGCGGCCGGCGCGGATCCGCGCCGAAGTCTCGATCGCGACGCCACGGCCGCGCGAAGCGACCGAGCCCCAGGTCGTCGCCGCGATGCATCACATCTTGACCGTCCTGGGCCTGGAATCCGATCTCGAGGAGAAACGCGCATGAAGGTCTTGCAATCGCCGTTCATTCGCTGGACCGCCGGGGCCGTCGCCTTCATCGCCGCGCTGGCGGCGCTGCGGACGCATCCATGGCAGCGCCACGCGACGGTGCAGGCGCCAGACGTGCAGGCCGCAGGCGCGTCCGAAACGTTGACGGTCGGCTACCTGCCGGTCACCTGTCACCTGACCTGCCCGGTGACCGACTACGCCAGCAAGACCAGCCACACGACGCGCTTCGAGTCGGAGCGCTTCAACGACTTCCCCACCGTGGTCGAAACGCTGAAGAGCGGGCGCCTCGACGCGACGTTCATGATCGCACCGCTGGCGATGAAATTGAAGGAACAGGGAGTTCCGGTGCGCATCGCCTACCTCGGCCACCGCGACGGATCGACGGTGATCGTGCGCAAGGATCTGCCGGCCCGGTCGCTGCGCGATCTGCGCGGACGCACGTTCGCGATACCGAGCAAGTACAGCAACCAGTACCTGGTCATCCGCAAGCTCATGGGAGACGAGGGAGTCGATCCGGCATCGATCAAGTTCGTCGAGCTGCCGCCCCCCGACATGCCGAGTGCGCTCGCGGCGCATGCGATCGACGCTTACTTCATCGGCGAGCCGCACGCCGCGCGCGCCGAACTCGACGGCTCCGGGCGCGTGCTCTATTACGCGAAGGACATCTGGCCGCACTTCATCTCCTGCGTCCTGGTCGTGACCGATCGCGTCATCAGTCAACGCCCGCAGGTGGTTCGAGATCTCGTCCGCGGCATCGCCGAGAGCGGCGAGTGGGCGGATACCCACCGCCTCGAGGCGGCAAGACTGGTAGCGCCGTACTTCCGTCAGGACGAAAAGCTCCTGCGCTTCGTCCTGACGCAACCGCCCGATCGAGTCAGCTATCGCATGCTCACTCCCGGCGACGAGGAAATGCAGCGCATCGCCGACATGGCCGTCGATGCCGGTATTCTTGAGCGTCGCCTTGACGTCCGCGGTCTCGTCAATCGAGAGTTCATCCCCGCCAACATCGTGCCGGCGCGAATCGACATGGGCGGCGTCAGGTGAGCAGCCGCTGGTAGTCTTCCGGCGTATCGACGTCGCGGAGGATGCCAGGGTCGTCGACCTCGACGTCCTCGACTGCAAATGCGCGCATCACCGGCTTGGCGCCGATGGCAGGGTCCGCAGCGCGTAAGGCCGCAAAGACGCCGCGGGTAAAGATGACAGGGTGCCCATGGGCGCCCCGACAGGCGGCCCGCAGGATCGGGGCGCGGGAGACTGCGGCACGCGTCAGCAGCGCCGCGACCGAGGACGAGCGGACGAGCGGCACATCGACCAGGGTGACGAGTATCGCGTCGACCCCCGGCCGATCGACGGCGTCGAGGCCGGTCAGCAGAGACGATAACTGTCCACGATCGGGATCGGGATTCGCCACGACCTCGCCAGCACCTGACGCGACCTCAGCTGAAACGGCCTCGGCTCCGGGTCTGACGACGACGACGACGCGATCGACGCCGCCTTCTTTCAAGGTGGTGATCAGGCCGCGAACGAACGACTGTCCGCCCGCGATCAGGAGTGGCTTGGGGCGGCCCATCCGCCTCGAGGCCCCGGCGGCCAGCACGATGGCGGGGATCACGGCGAGGATCGTAGTCCGAAAGGGTGAATCGCCCTAAGCCCTGGATTTTGTTGACTTTCTTGTAGGGATCTCCCTACACTGGCGACGTTTCAAGCTCAGCGTGTGGCCCGGGATGTTCCCGGGAGTTCGCACACCGGCGCTTCGGAGGACACGGGTTATGCCAACCGGGACAATCGCTCGGCTCCTGATTGACAAGGGCTTCGGCTTCATCCGCGACGAGGGAGGCATTGAGCACTTTTTTCACCGCAGCTCCGTTCGCGGCGCGGTGTTCGAGTTGCTCCGCGAGGGCCAACGGGTGGAGTTCACCCCGGAAGAATCCGGTAAGGGTCCACGTGCCGGCGAGGTCCGCCTGATCGAGAGCTGACCCGGCCATTTCTTGTCCCGGTGCGGCGGGCGGCCACCGCACCCGGGTCCTTCCTCCCCCTTTTTCTCGGATAACCCACGGATGCGTCCGGCTCGCCGCCGCGCGCTGATCGTCTTGGCACTGACGGGCCTTCTCAGCGCCGGCTGGGGGGTCGCGCACGCCGGCACGTTCCTCTACCGCGAAGATCCGCTGCGGCACGCCGACGCACTCTACGTCCTCGGCGGGTCCCGTTTCGAGCGCCCCCTCGAAGCAGACGACCTCTACAACGCTGGCTACGCCCCTGTTATTTTGATCAGTCCAGCGCGCATGGAACCGGCAGAGATCGAGGCGCGCAAACGAGGGGCCCATTTTCCGCGCGAAGCTGACCTGGTGCGCGACGCGCTGGTCAGCCTCGGCGTGCCGAAAGACGCGATCGTGATCGGCGCCGGATCGGTTGACAACACGGCCGAGGAAGCGTCGCTCCTCAAGACTGAAGCGACTCGCCACAGATGGCATACGGTGATCGTGATCACGTCGGCGCTTCACACGCGGCGGACCGGCCTGGCCATGCGGCGCGCACTCGACGGCAGCGGCGTCGCCGTCTCCGTTCGCGCCTCCCGCTATGACACGGCCGATCCCGCGCACTGGTGGCGGCATCGCGGTGATGTGCGGTTCCTGTTGGAGGAGTGGCCCAAGTTGATCGCCTACGCGCTAGGGCTGGCGGACTAAACTGATAGGGAAGCCTCCCAGCGAGGCGACCCGCGAGCCAGCGAAGCGAAGCGACGCGACCCGCGCGCGAGCGAGCGAAGCGACGCGAGCCTCGCGAACGGAGCGAGCCGGCGAAGCGGCGAGCGAGTGAGCGAGTAGGGGAGTTCGAGGGGCGAAGCCCCTCGACCAAAGAGGAAGCGAACGGGGCCCGGTGGCCCTCCCGGTCTTCAAAATCGGTCGCGTCCCGCGTTGAGCGGGATGGCTGGGTTCAACTCCCAGGCGCTTCCGCCATCATCCGAGGATCTTCGCCCTCGACGGCCCGTCACTCCGTCAACAGCTTCAGGAACGCGTCCGTGTCGCGGAGATCGTCGAACACGATCGCCGCGCCAGCGGCGCGCAGTTGGTCGACGGTGTAACTGCCCGTTGCGACGGCAACAGGCGTGGCACCGGCGACGAGCGCGCACTCGACGTCATTCGGCGTGTCGCCAACGACCAGTACCCGAGACGAGGGGATGCCGTCGATGCCGTGCTCCCTGGCGCGGGCGAGGGCGATGGGAACCAGGTCGTTGCGGCTCGCCGCATCGCCGCCAAACGCACCCCATGGAAAGTACTTCCACAGGTCGAAGTACTCCAGCTTGATGCGCGCTCCTTCGACGAAGTTGCCGGTGAGCAGCCCCAGGCGGACGTCGGCGCGCGCGGCCAGCGCCTCGAGCAACTCGCGGATGCCAGGCATCACGTCCTTCACGCCGCGGCCGGGCAGCACGATCTCCTCCGCCAGGTGGGTCACGTAGCGGCGGCGCAGCTCGTCGAGGCGAGCCTCGTCGAGCGTGTGGCCGTGGTTGCGCAGGATGTCGTCGAGGATGCTCCAATCGGTTCGACCGGCGAAGGTGACGCCAGCCATTGCGTTCTCGCTGCGCACCAGGTCTTGGCAGGCGCGGTTCATCGCGCGCATGCCGGCGCCGCCGGTCAGCACGAGCGTGCCGTCGATATCGAAGAGGATGAGAAACATGGCGGTCAGAATCCGAACAGGCCGCGGCGGCGCGGCTTGAGCTCGCCGCTAGCGGGGTGCAGCACGAGACGACGCGTCGCCGCCGCCTCTGAGAAATCGCCGTCTTCAGACACGATAATCGCCGTCAGCGCACGCGCGGCAGCGACTCGGGCGACGGCCGCGCCGAAGGCTTTTCCTTGTCCCTTTTCAAGGGTCGCGGTCGGATGCTCGAGAATGAGCAGCGCCGGCCTCAATATGACGGCGCGCACGAGATGCGCGCGCATTTTCACCTCCGCCGGCAGTGCGGCCACCGGCCTATCGAAAAAGAGCTCGTCGATCCCCGCCTCGCGCGCGAGCGCCGACGCCGCAGCCGCGGCCTCCGGCGGCACCGGCTCGATCTGTAGCGTCAGCGGCATCGCCAGGTTCTGCAGCAGCGTCGCCGCGTCGAGCAGTACGGCGCGCGGGCTGACGATGCCGAAACGATCGAGTGACGCCAGCCACTCGTCGCCATCGGCGATGGCGGCCGTACTGTGTCCAGCGACGCGGACATCGCCCTCGTCTGGCACCGAAGCGCCGGTCACGAGGTTGACGAGCACCTCCGCCGCCCCGGCGTCGAGGCCGGACAGCGCGACGCGCTCACCGCTGTCGATCGCCAACTCGTTGAGGCGCAGCGGACGCAGGGCGTTGTACTGCTTGCGCACGCCCGACAGGTGCAGAATCGGCGTGCCTGCCACTACTGCGCGATGCGCCGCCGCTCGGCGGCGCGCGAGAAGGCCGCGAAATCATCATCCGGCATCACGACCGCGCCGAGGGTGGCGGCCCGCCGGCCGATATCGCCGTGGTAATCGGAACCGCCAGTGGCGAGAATCCCGAGCGCGGTGGCCAACGCCCGATAGCGCGCCTCGGTCGCGGCGTCGTGGTCGGAGTGCCGGACCTCGATCGCGTCGAGACCGAGCGCGACCAGCGGCGCAATGAGATCGTCGCGCCGGGTCAGGCCCGGGTGCGCCATCGACACCACGCCGCCTGCCTCGTGGACGACGGCGACGACGTCGGCGGGAGCGGCGCCGCGACGCGGCACGAAGGCGGGCGCGCCGTGCTCCAGATAGCGGGCGAACGCATCGTCGCGATCGGTGACGTAGCCGCCGCGAATCAGCGCATCGGCAATCTGCGGACGCCCGACGCTGCGGCCGCTGCCGGCAGCGTCGAGAATCGGCGCCACGTCGATGCGGCAGCCGAGCGACGCCAGGCGCTCTCCAATCTCGCTGACGCGGCGCAGCCGCTCGACGCGCTGGCGCTCGAGAAACGCGACCAGCGACGGCGAGTCGACGTCGATGAAATAGCCGAGCATGTGCAGGTCGCGCTCCTCGGAGACGGCGCTGATCTCGATGCCGGGCACGAGGGCAAGCCCAGCAGCACGCGCCGCGTCACGCGCGGCGCGCGAGCCGGCGGTCGTGTCGTGATCGGTGATGGCGATGGTGGTGAGGCCGGCGGAGCGGGCCCGCTCGACCAGCTCCGGCGGCGACAGCGTGCCGTCGGAGGCGGTCGTATGGAGATGAAGATCGATCATTTCCGCCTGAAGGCGGAACCTACACGCTGAACGACGACCCGCAGCCGCACGTCGACTTGGCGTTCGGGTTCTTGATGGTGAAGCCGCCGCCGGTCACGTTATCGACGAAGTCGACTTCCGCGCCGCGCAGGTAACGTGCGCTGATCGGGTCGACGAGAAGCTTGACGCCGTTGGACTGAATGACCGAATCGGTCGTTGCGTCACCCTCGCCCTCGTCGATCATGAGGCCGTACTGGAAACCGGAGCAGCCGCCGCCCTGCACGAACACGCGCAGACCCGCGTCGGTCTTGCTCTCTTCCTGAAGGAGCTCGCTGATCTTGGTTGCCGCAGCCGGTGTCACGTTGATCATAATGTACTGATTATACACTGGGGCATGGCCCAGGCCCTCCACTACGAACCAGCCCGGCGCACGGTTGACGCGCTGCTGGCCCAACACCTTATTGGACGCATCTGGCGGCACGACGTCTCCGCCTGGGGCGCCACGCCGGCTGATCCGGTCGGGACGGCGATCGCTAACCGCCTCGGCTGGCTCGACGTGCCGGCCACGATGGAGAAAGAGCTCGACGGCGTGTCCGACGTGGCCGACCAGGTGCGCCGCGACGGGATCACCACCGTCTACCTGCTGGGCATGGGAGGCAGCAGCCTCTGCGCCGAAGTGATCCGGTCCGTCTACGGCGTCCGAGGGGGCCATCCGCAGCTCGTCGTCATGGACACGACCGACGAGGAGGCGATTCACGGCGCCGTCTCGAGGCTGGACGCAGCGCGGACGCTCTTCCTCGTCGCCAGCAAGAGTGGCGGCACCATCGAACCCGCATCCATGGAGAGACTCTTCTGGGCTGAAGTGTCGCGCGTCCTCGGGCCTGCGGCCGGACGGCAATTTGTCGCGATCACGGATCCGGGCACTGGTCTCGCGCAGCTCGCAGGGCAGCGTGGCTATCGGCACACGTTTGTCAACCCCGCCGACATCGGCGGCCGCTTCTCGGCACTCTCGCTGTTCGGTCTGGTGCCGGCCGCTTTGATCGGCGCCCCCGTGCGCGAGCTGCTGGCTGGCGGCGGCGAGATGGCGGCGGGCTGCAAGCAGGAGAATCATCAGAACGCCGGGCTCGAGCTCGGCGCCTTCATCGGCACCGCCGCCAACGCCGGACGCGACAAGCTGACCGTTTTGCTGCCGCCGTCGATGCGCACGCTCGGGCTCTGGATCGAGCAGCTGATCGCGGAGAGCACCGGCAAGCACGGTAAGGGAGCACTTCCGGTCGTCGACGAACCGCTCGCGCCGGCGTCCGAGTACGGCAGCGATCGCGTGTTCGTCAGCGTGTCCACCGATCACGACTCTCCCGACCTGGGGCGTGTTCAGGCCCTCGAGGATGCCGGCCACCCGGTGCTGCGCTTGAGCACGCGGGCGCAGGCGCTCGGCGCGGAGTTCTTTCGTTGGGAATTCGCCACCGCGATCGCCGGCGCCGTGCTCGGCATCAACCCGTTCGACGAGCCGAACGTCGCGGAAGCGAAAGACAAGACCCGGGCGATTCTCGCCGCGCGCGATTTCAGCGGCGGCACGCCGGTCGCGTCGGGCGGCGGCGTATCGGTCTACTCGTCACATTTCAGCGGCGCGAGCCCGGCCCAGGTCGTCCGCAACGCGGTCGCGTCGCTGCAGCCTGGCGATTACGCCGGCTTCCTCTCCTACCTTCCGGCCGATTCTGGCGTCGAGGCGGCGGTGCTGAAAATCCGCGGCGACATTCAAGCGGCGCACACGGTGGCGAGCACGTACGGCCTGGGTCCGCGTTATCTCCACTCGAGCGGGCAGTATCACAAAGGGGGACCGAACAGGATGCTCGCATTCGTGCTGACCGGCGAGGATGCGACGGAAACGCCCATTCCCGACGCGCCGTACTCATTCAAGCAGTTGAAGCGGGCGCAGGCGGTCGGCGACTTCCAGACGCTCGAAGCACACGACCGCCGCACCGTGCGCATCCACTTCGACGCCGGCGTGGACCCGGTGAACGCGCTCAGAGAGCTGTTCGCGTAACACTGGCCGGTGGCCGGTGGCCGGTTACTGGCTGCTGGTGGCCGATTCGCGGACGGCGGCCAGATGCGCGGCCGATTCGACTTCCACATCTTTGTGGAGGCTGTTGCCGTGCGCGTCCATCGTCACGATGGCGGGAAAATCGGTCACCTCGAGGTGCCACATCGCTTCGGGTGTGCCGAATTGCATCAACGACACGCCGGTCACGCGATCGATGCAACGCGCGTAGAACTGCGCTGCGCCGCCGATCCCGTTGAGATAAACCGCACCGGATTCCTTCAATCCGGCCAGCGTCTTCGGCCCCATGCCGCCCTTGCCGATGACGATGCGCACGCCGTAGCGCTTGAGAATCTCCGCCTGGTACGGCTCCTCGCGGATGCTCGTGGTCGGTCCGGCGGCGGTCACGCGCCAACCGCCTTCACCGGCAGGTTTTGCCTCGGCAGAGGTCTCTTCCTTCACCACGACCGGGCCGCAGTGATACAGGACGGACCCGCGCAGGTCGACGGGCGGTTCGTGATGCATCAAGTGATGGTGCACCTGGTCACGGCCGGTGTTCATGCGTCCCGATATGAGGACGACGTCGCCGACCTTGAGCGCACGGACCTGTTCGTCGGTGATGGGCGCCTGCAGGTGGACTTCGCGGCCGGTGCGCGGGAAGCCGGCCGCAACCTGCTCCGGTGTGAGCATAGGCACCGACGGCGTGTCCCCCTCGCGGTAGAGCCACGACGCGATCGCGCCGGTGGCGGCGTCGAGGGTGACGCCGAGCCGGCGGAAGGCCCAGCAGTCGTAAGCCACCGACACGAAGAAACTGGCGGGTAGCCGGTTGAGCGCACCGATCTTGCAGCCGATGAGCGACGTCTGGCCGCCGAATCCCATCGGACCGACGGCGAGCTGATTGGCCTCGTCCATCACCGCTGCTTCGATCGCAGCCAGGCGAGGATCCGGGTTGACGTCTTCGAGCGTGCGGAAGAGTTGCTCTTTCGCGTGGAGGTAGCCCGACGTCCGATCGCCGCCGACGCAGACGCCAACGGCGCCGGGCGCGCAGCCCTTGCCCTGCGCCTTCCACACGGCGTGCAGGATGCACTTGCGCACGCCTTCGAGCGAGCGGTCGGCGCGCCCGAGGTGATCGAGATCCACGGGCAACGCGTATTGCGCGTTCGTGTTCTCGCAGCCCCCGCCCTTCAGGATCAATTTCACCTCGATGGCGGCACGCTCCCACTGCTCGAAGTGGATGATCGGCGTGCCCGGGCCGAGGTTGTCGCCGGAGTTCTCGCCGGTGATCGAGTCGACGGAGTTCGGCCGCAGCTTGCCTCGCCGCGTGGCTTCGGCGACCGCCTCGCGAATCTGCTGCTTCATCCAGATCTGGTTGGCACCGACCGGGACTTTCACCTCGAAGGTCGGCATGCCGGTGTCCTGGCAGATGGGGCCCTCGCAGGCCGCAGCCTGGTCGATGTTCTGCGCAATGATCGTCAGCGCCTGGCCGGCGCGCGTCGCCGGCGCCTCGGTGGCAAGCGCAAGCCCCATCGCCTTGCGCACGTCTGGCGGTAAGTCGGTCGAGGTGCGGGCGATGAGCTGCACCATGCTGTCGCGGAACGAGGGAAGCATACGGGCCAGTATAATTGAGGGTGGATGGCCACGCGGATCGAGCGCGATCCTCTCGGCGAGCTGGAGGTGCCCGCTGAGGCGTACTACGGCGTACAGACACAGCGGGCCGTCGAAAACTTTCCGATCAGCGGCCTGAAGGCGCCGGCCGCGCTAGTGACCGCGACCGTGCTCGTCAAGCAGGCATGCGCACGCGCCAACGCGTCGCTCGGCCGCCTCGACGCCGCCGTCGCCGACGCGATCGCAGGGGCCGCTGACGAAATTCTCCGCGGCCAGCTCCGCGATCAGTTCGTCGTCGACGTCTACCAGGCCGGCGCCGGCACGTCGCACAACATGAATGCGAACGAGGTGCTGGCCAACCGTGCCGGCGAGATCCTCGGCGAGGCCCGCGGCACCTATCGACGCGTACACCCGAACGATCACGTCAACATGGGCCAGTCGACCAACGACGTGTTTCCGACGGCGACGCGGCTCGCGCTGCTGCTGGTACTGCCCGACGTGCTCGGCGCCGCCGAGCGGCTCGCCGATGCGCTCGACGGCAAGTCGCGCGAGTTCGAACGGATCCTCAAGACGGGGCGTACGCACCTGCAGGACGCCGTGCCGATCACGTTCGGCCAGGAGTTCGGCGGCTACGCCGCGAACGTCCGGCATGCGGCCGAGGAACTGCGCCGTAGCGCCGACGCGTTGCATGAGCTGAATCTCGGATCGACCGCGGTCGGCACCGGGCTGAACGCTGGCGACGATGTCACCGCCGCCGCCATCGCCAACCTGTCGCGCGCGACCGCGCTGCCGCTGGCGGCCGCGCGCAACCGCTTCCGCGTCACGCAGAGCATGGGCGACGTGCTCGCCTATTCGGGCGCGCTCCGCCGCCTCGCCGTCGAGGTCGACAAGATCGCGTCCGACTTGCGCCTGCTCAGCATGGGCCCACGCGCGGGGATCGCGGAACTGCAGCTGCCGGCCGTCCAGCCGGGGTCATCGATCATGCCGGGGAAGGTCAATCCGTCGGTGCCCGAGATGGTCAACCAGGTCTGCCAGCAGGTCTGGGGATGTGACGCCACGATCCTCGCCGCCGCCGCCGCCGGCCAACTCGAATTGAACGTGATGATGCCGGTGATGGCCTGGAACGCGCTGCACGCGTCTGCGATCTTCGCGAGCGCGATGCGCGTCCTCGCCGAACGCAGCGTGGCCGGGCTGCGCGCAGACGAGGCGCGCGCGCGCGAACTCATGGATCGCAGCACCGCGGTCGCCACCGCGCTCAGCCCGTACATCGGCTATGCCGCGACGGCCGACATCGCCAAGGAAGCGGTGAAGACGGGTCAGTCGATCGCCGACATTGTGCGGGCCCGCCGGCTGTTGCCCGAAGACCAGCTGGCGGAGATCCTCTCGCCCGAGGCGATGACCTCGCCCGGCATCCCGGGGAAAAAACGCTGATGCGCACGCTGGGAATCGCCGCGATGGCGGCGCTGCTGGTCGTCGGGACCGGCGCGGCCCAGTCCAGGCCGGCCGAGCCGGCCAAGTCGCGACTGTTTCCCCCCGCACGGCTAGGCCAGCTGGAAGGGCCGGACCGCGACGCCTGGCAGCGTCCCGATCAGATCATGGACGCGCTTCAGATCGGCGAGAGCAGCGTCGTCGCCGACCTCGGAGCGGGCGGCGGCTGGTTCACGGTGCGCCTCGCTCAGCGCGTCAGGCCCAACGGACACGTCTACGCCGAGGACATCCAGCCGCAGATGGTCCAGGCGATCGAGCGGCGCGTGCAACGCGACGGGTTCCAGAAAGAAGTGACGACGAAGCGGGGGACGGCGGACGATCCCAAACTCCCCGACGGCGCGCTCGACGCGGTCCTGATTGTCGACGCGTACCACGAAATCGAGCGCCCGGTGATGCTGCTGCAGAACGTCAGGAAGTCGCTCAAGCCAACGGGGGTCGTCGCGATCATCAATTTCAAGAAGGACGGCGGTGGGCCCGGGCCGGACATGGAGACGCGTGTCGATTCGGAAAAAGTGGTGGCGGACGCCGCGGCCGCCGGGCTCGAGCTCCGCAGGCGCGAGAGCTTCCTGCGATACCAGTACATGCTGACCTTCGGCCCGGCGCCGAAATGAGCGGCGTTCCGGCCTTCTTCGTCGATTACCAGGCCAAGGTCAGCGCGGCATTGCAGGAACTGCTGCGCCCGCGCGCGAGCCGGGTCGAGGACGCCATGGCCTACACGGCGCTCGCCCCGTCCAAACAGGTGCGTGCGGTGCTGGTCATGCTCTGCGCCGAATTGTGCCGCGGCCGTGTCGAACGCGCCGTGCCGGCCGCGGCCGCAATCGAGCTCGTGCACGCCTCGTCGCTCATCCTCGACGATTTGCCGGCGATGGACGACGCGCCGCTGCGGCGCGGCCTGCGCGCGAATCACCTCGCGTTCGGCGATGCGACCGCGATCCTGGCGGCGTTCGGCCTGCTCAACCTCGCCTACGGCATCATCGCGCGGCAATATCCGCCTGCGATCGCCGCCCCCATGGCGGCGGTCGTCTCCGATGCGGTCGGTGCGTCCGGCCTGATCGGCGGTCAGGCCCTCGATCTCGAGGCGACCGACCGGGCGATCACGTTCGAGATGCTCGAGAAGATCCACCGCGGCAAGACGGGGGCGTTGTTCGTGGCGGCCGCGACGTGCGGAGCCGTGACCGCCGGAGCTGCCGCGGAGCCGATCGCTGCGCTGACCGCCTACGCCAAGAACCTCGGACTCGCCTTCCAGATCGTCGACGACCTGCTCGACGTCACGGGCACGAGCGCGGACACCGGCAAAGCGGTCCGCGCCGACGCGCGCAAGACGACGTTCGTGTCGTTCAGCGGTGTCGACGGCGCGCGGCAACTCGCGGTGGAGTTGTGCGAGACGGCGGACCGCGCCTTGACGCCGTTCGGCACCGGTGCCGATCGCCTTCGCGAGCTGTCGGCGTTCGTCGCAGCGCGACGTCTCTGAATCCCTGACCGCTCATCGCTGATCCTGAATCCCTCATCGCGAATCCCTGAATCGCGAATCCCACAGCCAATCTCGAATCGAATCCCGCAGCGCGGCCTGAACCGATCCGCGCTGCGGGATTCGCGATCCGGGATCAGCGTTCAGCGACCAGGGATTCAGGTGACAGCCGGGGTACACTGGTCGGGCCGCATGAACCTGCCGCCAGAGCGACGCATCGACGAGCTGCGCGAGCAACTGAAGGCGCTCGGCTATCTCGACGCAGGTGTCGATCGCTTCGTGCTCGGCGGCGCGCGGCAGACGCGCGGGCCGCTCGGCATTGCGGTGCGCGCGGCTCTGCGCGTCGGCGTGCTCGGCGGCGCGTTGCTCGGACCGGCGGCGGCAATCGGGCTCGGCGCGCGGTTGCCCGGCCTGGTCAGCGGCGTCAAGGACGCCGTCGTCGTCGCTCTTTATCTCGCCATCATCTTTGCCGTCGCAGTCGCCGGCAGCGCCTTCGTCGTGAGCATGGCGTCGGCGGTGTTCGCGGGACGAGACGGTGAACGGTTCGCCGGCCGCGCGCGCCAGGCATCGCGCGCCGCAGCATGGATTTTCACGTTCGGCTCGCTGCTCTACTTGACGCTCTGGTGGCGCACCGCCAACGCCGGTTTCGGCTGGAGCGCGCCGGTGTGGACGGCGTTCGCGCTGATTGTCGCCGTCGCGATCAGCTTGCTGCTCGGGCATGCAGTACGGATCGCAACGCTGGCGGTCCTTGCGGCACGCGGTCGCGCCGGATCGCTGCCGCCGGTGACGGCGCGCTCCTGGCGGGTCGTCGTCGGGGGAGGCGCGCTCGCGTTTGCCGGTGCCGCGGCGCTGCTCGTGTCGACGGCCGCCGTCGAAGGGCCGCACGGGCCCGAACATCCGGCGCTGACCGTCGTCTCGAACGGCCGCGTCGTCCGTGTGATCGCCATCGACGGCTTCGACCCGGCGATGTTCGATGCGTTTGCCGGCGATCTCGCGACACGATTTCCAGGCATGCGAGCTCGCGTCGAGCCGCAGGACACGTCCGATCCCGCGCGAGCATGGACGACGATCGCCACGGGCGTGCCACCCGATGTTCACGGCGTGCACGCCGTCGAAACCCGGCGCGTCGCTGGGCTGCAGGGACGGCTCGCCGCGGACGCCGGTCCCATTGCCACCGCCGTCGGCGCAGCGACAGACCTGCTCCGCCTGACGAAGCCGTCGGCCGCGAGCCGGGACGAACGCCGCGTCAAGACGCTGTGGGAGGTGGCCGAGGAAGCCGGACTCCGTACCGCGGTCGTGAACTGGTGGGCGACATGGCCGGCACCGCCGACAGGCGGCATCGTCGTCACCGATCGCGCGCTGCTCCGGCTCGAGCAGGGAGGCGCGCTCGACGGCGAAATCGGCCCCGCCTCGCTCTACGAACCGCTGCGCGCGGCGTGGCCGTCGATTCGCGCGCGCGCGCGCGCCGCCGCGGCGCAACTGCAATCATCGGATGCGGAGGTCACGGCGGTACTGCGGCGATCCGCAGAGCTCGACGCGTCGGTCGTCGGCCTGCTCGATACTCTTCCCAGCGATCAGCGCGACCTCGAGATTGTCTACCTGCCTGGCCTCGATATCGCGCAGCACACTCTTCTTGGGGGCCGCGGCGGGGCGAGCCAGACGCCCTCGGGACTGGGCACTCGCGTCGAAGCGTTGCGGCTGTATTACTCGTTCTTGCGGCGACTTCTCGATCCGCTGCTCACTCCACCGGACCGGGCAGACGTACTGATCGTGACGCAACCCGGACGCGTGGACTCGCCCGCCGCGGGTACGGTCGCCGCATATTGGGGAGCGAAGATGTTCGCCGACGGACCACCAGGCGCCCGCGAGGGGCGCGCGCCACGCGCCGAGGACATCGCGCCGACGATCCTGAACGGCCTCGGAATCCCGTTGAGCCGAGAGCTCGCCGGCCAGCCGCTCCCGCTGCTCCTCGGGATGCCGACAAACGTCGGGGTGCCACGCTATGTCGATACCTACGGACGGCCGTCAGCGACGACCGTGGTCAGCACCGGCAAACCTCTCGATCGCGAAACGATCGATCGACTTCGCAGTCTCGGTTATATCAAGTAGCCGGCGTCTGGAAGCCGGCAGCTGACAACTGTCAGCGTAGAAACCGCCACGCGGCGGGCAACACAGTGGCAGCGAGGAAGATCTTGAGGATATCGGCCGGCAGGAACGGGACGAGGCCGGCTGCGACGGCGGCGCCGAGACCAACGTGCGGCATGCCAAACGCCATCCAGCACACGCCGCAGGTGAACACGACGGCGAGGCCGGCGGCCATCGCCAGAACCGACGTCAAGTATCGGCGATCGAAACCGCGCGCGGCGAGATGACCCGCCACCAGCGCCGCGAACGGATAGCTCATGAGATAACCGCCGGTCGGACCGAGCAGGCGCGCGGCTCCCTGCGGCAGCGCCGGCGAGGCGGCAAACACCGGCAGCCCCGCGAGGCCGAGCGCCAGATAGGCGATTTGGCAGGTGAAGCCGAGACGTGGACCGAGCACGGCGCCGGCGAGCAGGACCACCATCGGCTGCAGTGTGAATGGTACCGGCGTGAACGGCAGCGGAATGCTGACCTGGGCGGCCGCAATCGTCGCCACGGTCGCAAACAGAACGGCGATGGTGCGGACCGCGGGCGACAGGTCGGCGCGCGCCGCTGCCGCCTGCAAGAACGTTCCGCCGGCAAACGGCTCGACACGGGTACTCATGGCCGAGAATTCTAACGTATGCGTACAGCACTGACAATCGCCGGCAGCGACTCGAGCGGCGGCGCCGGGATTCAGGCGGACCTGAAGACCTTCGCCGCTCACGGTGTCTACGGCACGAGCGCGATCACCGCGGTCACGGCGCAGAACACGCGAGGCGTCGATGGCTGGGAGGCGGTGTCGACGGAACTGGTGATCGCGCAGATCGAAGCCGTCGCCTCCGACCTTCCACCCGCCGCGGTCAAGACCGGCATGCTGGCCAACGCCGCCATCGTCGAAGCCGTGGCCGCGACGATCGCGGAGATGGAGTTGCCCAACCTCGTCGTCGATCCCGTGATGATCGCCAAGGGAGGCGACCGCCTCCTCGACGAAGGGGCGATCGCGACGATGCAGGTGGAGTTACTCAAGGCGGCGGAGGTTGTCACGCCGAACGTGCCGGAAGCCGAGGTCCTCGCCGGGATGTCGATCGGGGACGTGACGGCAATGCACGCGGCGGCGCGCCGGATCCTGTCGATGGGCCCGCGCGTCGTAGTACTCAAGGGAGGGCACCTCGACCTCGGCGCGGACGTGGTCGACGTCGTGTGCATGGCACACGGCTCGTTCGAGTTGCGCGGGCCGCGGATCGAGACGCGCCACACGCACGGCACGGGCTGCACGCTGGCGTCGGCGATCGCGGCCAGGCTGGCGCGGGGCGACGCGGCGGAAGTGGCGATTCGCGGCGCACGGCAGTATCTGGACGGCGCGATCCGGCGCGCGCCGGGCCTCGGCGCCGGCCATGGCCCGCTCGACCATTTCTGGGCAGGTATACTCAAGTGATGCAGCCCCGCCATACGGTGACCGCGGCGCCTCTCGACGCGGCCGCCGTCGCGGCGTCGGTGACGCGCGACGGCGACGGGGCGGTGGCGACCTTCGTCGGGCTGGTGCGCGACCGGAACGCGGGACGCCTGGTGCTGTGGCTCGAGTACGAAGCATACGCGCCGCTGGCAGTGAAGGCGTTCGACCAGATCGAGGCTGAGGCAACGGCCCGATGGTCCGATGCCCGCCTGTCGATCCACCACCGCACCGGGCGGGTGAACAT
Source organism: uncultured Acidobacteriota bacterium (assembly GCA_963836665.1). GTDB lineage: Bacteria > Acidobacteriota > Vicinamibacteria > Vicinamibacterales > 2-12-FULL-66-21 > JAICSD01. The sequence continues at coordinate 2,691,034 of CAWIKL010000001.1, forward strand.
CGGCGAGCCGAGCGTGGTCATCGCGGTGGCGTCGCCGCACCGGGCCGAGGCATTCGCGGCGTGCCGCTACGCGATCGAGCGCATCAAGCAGATCGCACCGATCTGGAAGCACGAGCACTTCGCCGGCGGCGAGGTGTGGGTCGAAGGCGCGACGGCGGACGCCGCGGACGAAGCGGTGCGCGCCGTGGCGCTGGAGCGGGCGTGCACGTAACGGTGCGGCTGTTCGCGCGACTGCGCGAGCTGGCCGGTGCCGGCGAGCTGACGCGCGAGGTGCCGGATGGGAGCACGGCGCAGGACGTGTGGACGGCGCTGACCCGCGAATTCCCGCCGCTGGCGGACTACACCAAGGCGATCTCGGTCGCCGTCAACGAGGACTACGCGCGGCTCACGGCGAGCGTGCGCGACGGGGATGACATCGCGTTCCTCCCGCCGGTGTCGGGAGGCTGAGGACAGTCGTGCTAGAAAAACTGGCGGCAATCGAAGCGAAGTACGAGCAATTGAGCGCCGAGCTCGCGACGCCGGCTGTCCAGGCCGACAACGCGAAGTTCCGGAGCCACTCGAAGGCGATCGCCGAGATGCAGCCGCTCATCGATCGCTACCGCGAATACAAGGCGATCGCCTCGGAGATCGCCGACAACGAAGATCTGCTCAAGGATCCGGACATGCGCGAGCTCGCGGAAGAGGAGCTGACGCGCCTGGGCCAGCAGCGCGACCTGGCGATTGCGGATCTCAAGGTCCTGCTCGTTCCCAAGGATCCGAACGACGCCAAGAATGTCATCCTGGAAATCCGCGGCGGCACCGGCGGCGACGAAGCGGCGTTGTTCGCCTCGGATCTCTTCCGCATGTACTCGCGCTTCGCGGAGCGCAGCAGCTGGAAGGTCGAAGTGCTGTCGATGAGCGAGAGCGGCGCCGGCGGCATCAAGGAAGTGATCGCGACCATCTCGGGGCGCGGCGTCTACAGCAAGCTGAAATACGAGAGCGGCGTCCATCGCGTGCAGCGCGTGCCGGCAACCGAGGCGAGCGGCCGCATCCACACCTCGACGGCGACCGTCGCCGTACTGCCGGAAGCGGAGGACGTCGACATCCAGATCAACGAGAAGGACCTCCGCGTCGATACGTTCTGCTCCAGCGGGCCGGGCGGCCAGAGCGTCAACACGACTTACTCCGCCGTCCGCATCACACACCTCCCCACTGGGCTGGTCGTCTCGCAGCAGGACGAAAAGTCTCAAATCAAGAATCGCGCCAAGGCGATGAAAGTACTGCGCTCACGGCTCTACGAAATGGAGCTGCAGAAGCAGCAGGACGCGATCGCCAAGGACCGTCGCTCGCAGGTCGGCAGCGGAGATCGGTCCGAGAAGATCCGCACCTACAACTTCAAGGAAAACCGTGTGACCGATCACCGCATCGGTTTCACCATGCACCAGCTCGACGCGGCGCTCGACGGCGAGCTGACCGAACTCATCGAGGCTGCGACAACGTTCTTCACTTCGGAAAAGCTGAAGGAAGCCACGACGGCCGACGCGCCGGCATAGCCGTTCTCTTTTTGAATGACCGTTAGTGAGCTGGTCGCGCGCGCGCGGGAGCGGCTGCTGGCCGGAGGCGTGCCGGCCGACGAGGCGCCGGGCGACGCAGAAGTCCTGGCACGGCACGCCCTTGGCTGGGATCTGACGCGCTATGCCGTCAGCCGCGGCGAGGTCCCCTCGCCTGATTTCACCGCCCGCTACGACGCGCTCATCGCGCGGCGCCTGACCCGCGAACCGGTGTCGCAGATCGTCGGGCACCGCGAGTTCTGGGGGCTGGACTTCGAGGTCACGCGCGACGTGCTGACACCACGGCCGGAGACGGAGCTGGCGGTGCAGGCCGTGCTGGACCTGTGCACGCAGGGGGGCGCCCCGAAGTCGGCGCCCATCGTCGTCGACATCGGCACGGGTAGCGGGTGTATCGCGATCGCCGTGGCGAGGGAACTCCCCCTGGCGCGTTTGATCGCCAGCGACGTATCACTCGCGGCGCTGAAGGTGGCGCGGCGCAACGCCGCCCGGCACGGTGTCGGCCAACGGATCGCGTTCATCTGTAGCGAGGCGATTCCGCCGTCAGGCGACGTCGAGATCGTCGTCTCGAATCCGCCGTATATTCCGATCGGCGAGCGGGCTTCGCTGGCCCCGGAGGTTCGGGACTACGAGCCGCCCAAGGCGCTATTCGGCGGCGCAGATGGGCTCGAGTTCTTTCGGTGGCTACTCGACAATGTTCCCGGCAATCTGACGGAGAACGGCCGCCTCATCGTCGAGGCGGGATACGATCAGGCGACGCGGATCAAAGCGTTGGCCAACCCGCGCTTCTGGAGTTTCGAGCGTTCGTATTGCGACCTGCAGGGGATCGAACGAGTCCTGGTGTTTGAAGCCGTTCGTCCGCCGGACGGCGACTTCAGTGACAAAGGATCGTGGGGAAATTGATGAGCAGCGACTGTCTGTTCTGTAAAATCGTCGCGGGGACGGTTCCGGCGTCAAAGATCCACGAAGACGATCAGCTGATCGTCATCAGCGACATCAACCCGCAGGCACCCCTGCACGCGCTGGTCATCCCCCGGCGCCACATCGCCACGCTGAACGCCCTGACACCGGAAGACGACGCGCTGGTCGGGGCGATGCACCGGACCGCGTCGGCGATCGCGCGCGACAAGGGATTTGCCGATCGCGGCTACCGCACGGTGTTCAACACCAACGCGGAGGCGGGGCAAACGGTCTTCCACATTCACTTGCACCTGCTCGCAGGTCGCGGGCTGGCCTGGCCTCCCGGTTAACGTGCACGTCCGCGAACTGACGACGATCGAGGACTGCAAGCAGGTCGCGGCACTCGAGCGGGAGGTCTGGGGCTACACCGACAGCGAAGACGTCGTGCCGGCACCGGTGCTGATCGTGTCGATCAGGCGCGGCGGAATCCTGCTCGGCGGATTCGACGAGGCTGGCACGATGAAGGGGTTCGTCTACTCGATGGCGGGCGTCAAGGACGGACGGTTGATGCAGTGGTCGCACATGCTCGGTGTCGCCGGCGACGCGCGCAACAGCGGCCTGGGGCGGGAGCTGAAGCTGACTCAACGGGAACGGGCTCTGAAGATGAGCGTCGAGCTCGTCGAGTGGACCTTCGACCCTTTGCAGGCGCTCAACGCACACTTCAATTTCGCCCGACTCGGCGTTGTCGTCGAGGAGTACGAGGAGAACGTCTACGGCGACTCGAGCAGCCCGCTTCACCACGGATCACCGACAGACCGCTTCATCGCGGAATGGCGGCTGACGGCGCCGCACGTCGAGCGGCGAATCGCCGCACGAACCGTCGGACTGGTGCGCGACGCATCGGTCGGGGCCGCCCCGCTCGTCAATCGCGCCGTTCCCTCGGGTACACGGCTGCTGCCTGGTGACGCCGACCTCGACCATACCGAACGGCGGCTACTGGTCGAGATCCCGGGACACTATGACGACATGCTCGTCCGCGATCCGGCGTTGGCGCTCGAGTGGCGGTTGGCCACGCGCCGAATTTTCCAGCACTACTTCGCCCGCAGGTACCGCGCCGTCGACTTCTTCCTCGCCGCGGATCGCTCGCGCGGGCAGTACCTGCTGTCCGCATCATAGAGGGCCTCCCCGACGAAGCGCCCGGCACCGCGAATCGGACGTGCGGCCCGAGCGAGGCGGCGGAGCTCGGACCCGAAAGCTGGCAGCTGGTAGCCGGCAGCCGTTAGCGGGGAGCCGCACGACGCGAACCTATAGCAGCGGCGGGAGCTCGCGTAGCGAGTGAATGACGGGCACGTCAGCCGGCGCGCCAGTGGACAGGCCGGAGCGGACGACCAGCACGCCGCGCATGCCGAGCCGCAACGCGCCGGTAATGTCGTGCGGCACGCTGTCGCCGACCATCACCGCCTCCGCCGCCGTCACGCCGGCGCGGCGCAGACCCTCGATAAAAATGCTCGGATGCGGCTTCATGTAGCCGTGCTGCGACGAGGAAATCGCCACGTCGAAGAGGCCATCGAGCGCGAAGTGGCGCTCGAACGTCGTCAGCGAGCGCTGCGTGTTCGAGATCAGTCCGATCAGGTACCCGCCGGCGCGCAGCTCGCGCAGCACATCGGGAACTTCTTCGTAGAGCGTGAAGTGATGGCAGGCGGCCCACGCGTCGTAGAGATCGGTCGCCGCACGGACCACTCCTTCCCCGCTGCCGCCCATGCCTTCGATGATGCGGCAGGTGTAGTCGATGAAGATCGAGGGGTCGTACTTGTTGCCGTCGCTGTGCAGGGCGGTCGACGCCGCGGCCACGGCGCGATCGAAATATGCCGCGTCCACCTCTACGCCATGACGTGCACACGCCTCGGCGTAGCCGGGGCCCTGGAACGCTGGGCCGGGATGGATCAAGGTGAAGTCGACGTCGAAAAAGACGGCGCGGGTCATCGCCGTCCCGCCGGGCGACGCTCAGATCGCATCGCGAACGGCTGGAGGGCCCGCGACCGCGGAGCAGGCGCGCGACGGATCCAGCACGGCAGCAGCGGCGGCATTGACCTGGTCTCGCGTGACCGCCTGCAGCAGCGCCGGCAGGCGGCGATCGTAGTCGAGTCCGAGCCCGAAGAACTCGCAGCTGTGCAGGAACATGGCAATGCTCGCGTTGTTTTCGAGCATACGCGGAATGGATCCGATCAGAAACTGCTTCGCCTCGAGGCATTCGCGCTCGGTGGCGCCGCCACGGCCGAGCGACCCCACCTCGGCATCAATCGCGTCGAGCGCCCGCGCCACGTTTACCGGATCGACCCCAGCCCGGATCACCAGCGGCCCAGGGCCCAGGCTCGGATCGAACGAGCTGAACGCGTAGTAGGCCATCCCCTGCCGCTCGCGGATGTTCTCCGCCAGCCGGCCGCCGAGGCCGAACTGGCCGAGAATCATGTTCATCATCCAATACGCGCAGTAGGCCGGATCGAGCCGGCTGATGGTGACGAAGCCGTAGGCGATGTCCGCCTGCGCCTTTTCGGGCATCGCTATCGCCACACGCGTGCCGCAGGCGGTTGATACCGGGGGCACCTGGCGATCGACCGACGGCGTCGCCGTCCACCCCCCGAACGCCGCGGCGATCCGCTCGACCGCCGCATCGGCCGGTACGTCGCCGACGACGACGGCGGTGAGCGTCGACGGGGCGAAGCGCGCGGCGTGCTGGGCGAGGAGGTCGTCGTGCGTCATCCGCTCGACGCTGGCGGGCGTCCCCTTGGCGGGACTACCGTAGGGGTGACCATCCGGATACAGCAGCGCCTGCAGTGCCTCGGCGGCGCGCACACCGGTGTTGTCCTGGTCCTGGCGAATGGCGGTCAGCATTTCGGCACGGCGCTTCTCGATCTGCGCGGCCGGGAACACGGGGTTGCGGGCGACGTCGGCGAGCACGTCGAGCACGTCGGCAAAGTCCTCGCTCAAGCACGTGCACGACAGCGCCGATACATGACGATTGGTCGAGACCTTGAGGGCGACGCCACGATCGTCGAGTCCCTCGGCAATCGCGTCGGCGGAGCGCCGCGCCGTGCCGCGGTCGATGAGGCGCGCGAGGAACCAGGCCAGCCCGGTGCGATCGAGGGGATCGTAGAGGCTGCCTGCGCGGAAGGCGAGGTTGATCGTGACGGCCGGCGAAAATTTCGTCTCCTGCGCAAGGACGACCGCGCCGTTGGGCAGCGTCTGGCGGACCGGCGAGAGGCCGCCCGCGACCGTGACCCTCACGCGCGCCGCTCCGCCGGTCGGAACCATCCGACCGTCCGTCCTTCTGGCACCAGCCGGCGCGCCGCAACGTCGGCGACCTGCCCGGCCGTCACCGCATCGAGGCGCGCGGCGACAGTGTCGAGAAAGCCTGCACCGACGACGGTGTCGAAGTAGCCGATCTGGTGCGCGACGTTGGTAACGCTGTCGTTCTCGAACACCAGGCGCGCGCGCAACTGCCGCTTCGCCCGCACGACTTCCGCCTCCGTCAGGCCAGAGGCCTGGACGCGCGCGATTTCGGCATCGGCCGCCTCCTGCACGGCGTCGAGCGCAACCCCATCGTTGACGGTCAGAGAAAGGTGGTAGAGAAACGGCTCACGGGTGGCGACGAGCGATCCGCCCAGCGCCGAGACCAGGCCGCGCTCGACCAGCCCATCGTACAGCCGCGCTTTGCGTTGAGGCGGCACCCCCCGGAAGCTCGTCCACAGGTTCAACCCCTTCGCGCCGGTGAGCGCGGCATCGAGCACGAGCATCGGGAAGAAGTCGGCGTCGGTCGCCGCCGGTGCATGCCAGGCGTACTTCACGTAGGCGGTCGTCCCCTCGCGCTCGACGAGCACGCGCCGTTCGCCGACCTGCTTCGGCTCGGCCGGGCGCCGCCGCGCGATCGGCGCGCCAGAGGGAATGGCGGCGAAATGTCTTTCCGCGCCGCGCAGGACGTCGTCGGCATCGACGTCACCGACGACAACCAGGGTCGCGTTGGTCGGCACGTAGTGACGACGATAATGCGCGTAGAGATCGTCACGGGTCATCGAGCGCAGATCGTCGAGCCAGCCGATCGTCGGATGCCGATACGGATGGGCGCGAAAGGCCGATGCCGTGACCTCGGTGTCGAGAAGCTGATCGGGATCGTTCTCACCACCCTGCAGCTCGGAGATGATGACCGTTCGCTCCGACTCGCAGTCGGCGGGATCGTAGAGACCGTTGGCCATCCGTTCCGCCTCGATGAACAGCAGCGTGTCGAGTGCGTCTCGGCCGGCGGTCTCGAGATAGGTGGTCTGATCGATCCAGGTATAACCGTTCCAGGTCCCGCCAAAGCGCTCGACGATCCCCTTCATTTCGTCGCGCGGAATGTTGACAGTGCCCTTGAAGTTCATGTGCTCGACCCAGTGCGAGACACCGGTAAGGCCGGGCAACTCGTCACCAGAGCCGACCCGGTACCAACACCACACCGACACCAGCGGCGCGGTATGCAGCTCTTTGATGAGCACAGTGAGACCGTTGTCGAGGTGGGCCGTCCGCACTCTTTCCATTATATGAGTCGGGTACAATTGACGGACACCCATGGCCGATTGGAAGGACACGCTGAACCTGCCCCGCACGGGGTTTCCGATGAAGGCAAACCTGCCGACCAGCGAGCCGGAAATGCTGCAGCGGTGGGCAGCGATGGACCTCTACGGACAGATTCGCGCCGCCCGGCGCGGCTCGCCGCGCTTCGTCCTGCACGACGGGCCGCCCTACGCCAACGGCCAGATCCACCTCGGCACCGCGCTGAACAAGATCCTCAAGGACTTCGTCGTCAAGTCCCGGACGATGGGCGGGTTCGACTCGCCCTACGTGCCCGGCTACGACTGCCATGGACTACCGATCGAGCTGAAAGTCGATCGCGAGCTCGGCGGCAAGAAGCGCGACATGAGCCTGGCCGATTTCCGCCGCGCCTGCCGCGCCTACGCCGAGCGGTTCATCGGCGTGATGACGAAAGAGTTCGAGCGGCTCGCCGTGTTCGGCGACTGGGACCATCCCTACCTGACGATGAACTTCAAGTACCAGGCGGCGATCGCGCGCGCGCTCGGGCGGTTCGTCGACAAGGGACTGGTCTACAAGGGGAAGAAGCCGGTGCACTGGTGCATCCACTGCCGCACGGCGCTGGCCGAGGCGGAGGTGGAGTACGAAGCGCATTCGTCGCCGTCGATCTATGTCGAGTTCCCGCTCTCGCCCGATAGCGCCGAGGAGATCGGGCGCCGCATTCCCGGCCTGAAAGGCCGCGACGTCTCGGTTCTGATCTGGACGACGACGCCGTGGACGATCCCATCGAACCTGGCGATCGCCTTCCACCCGGACTTTGACTATGCGGCGTTTGAAACCGGCGGCCGCGCCGTGATCGTCGCAGAAGCGCTTGCCACGAGAGTGTCGGAAGCGGGCGGCACGACGTTTGGCGAGCCGATCGCCCGCTTCAAAGGGGCCGTGCTCGAGCACATCCGCTTCCAGCACCCCCTCTACGCGCGCGCCTCGCTCGGCGTGCTCGCCGAGTACGTCACCCTCGACGCCGGCACCGGCGCCGTCCACACCGCTCCCGGGCACGGCGCCGACGACTTCACGACCGGGGTGCGCTACGGCCTCGATATCTACGCGCCGGTCGGACCGGGCGGACACTTCCTCGACACCGTCGACCTGTTCGCGGGCCAGCGCGTCTTCGACGCCAACCCGCGCGTCGAAGCGGCACTGAAGGAGCGCTCACGGCTGTGGCACCGCGCCGACTTCGCGCACCAGTATCCGCACTGCTGGCGCTGCCATAACCCGGTGATCTTCCTGGCCACGTCGCAGTGGTTCATCCGCATGGACGGCGACCCGGCGGTGGAAACGCCTAGCGGCCGCAAGACGCTGCGCCAGGCGGGCCTCGATGCCGTCGACAAGGACGTTACCTGGATTCCGGCGTGGGGGCACGATCGCCTCTACAACATGCTGGCGAATCGTCCCGATTGGTGCATCTCGCGCCAGCGGGCGTGGGGAGTGCCAATCCCGGCGGTCGACTGCACGCAGTGCGGTGAAGCGATCCTGACGGCGGCGCTGGTCGAACGCGCGGCCAGCGTCTTCGATGAATACGGCGCTGATGCGTGGTACGAGCGGCCGACCGAGGAGTTCATTCCCGACGGCCTGGCCTGCCCGTCGTGCGGCGGCAGCTCGTTCGAGCGCGAGCGGGACATCCTTGACGTCTGGTTCGACTCGGGCTCGAGCCACGAGGCAGTGCTGCCGTTCTACGGCGATTCTGAGCTGGCCGGCGGAGATGTATCTCGAAGGAAGCGACCAGCATCGCGGCTGGTTCCAGAGCTCCCTTCTCGTCGGACTGGGCACACGCGGGCGCCCGCCGTTCAGCGAAGTCCTGACGCATGGCTTCCTCATCGACGTCGACGGCCGCAAGATGTCGAAGTCGGTGGGCAACGTCATCCTGCCGCAGGACGTGATCAAGGAAAGCGGCGCGGAAATCCTGCGCTTGTGGGTCGCGATGAGCGACTTCCGGGAAGAGCTGCGTGTCGGCAAACAGATTCTCGCGCGCGTCGTGGAAGCGTACCGCAAGTTCCGCAATACGCTGCGCTACCTGGCATCGAACCTCTACGATTTCAACCCGGCGGTGGATGCGGTGGCGGCGGGCAGGCTGCAGGAGGTCGATCGCTACATCCTGTCGCGCTACGGCGCGACCGCCGCAACAGTCGCCGACGCCTATGATCAGTACGACTACCCGTCGATCTTCCAGACGCTCAACCAGTTCCTGACCGTCGACCTGAGCGCGTTCTACGCCGATGTCTCCAAGGACGGTCTTTACACGCTGGCGGCGGGGTCGCACGAACGGCGCTCGGCGCAGACCGCCATGTACGTCATGGCGGACGGGCTCGCGCGGCTGCTCGCGCCGATCTTGCCGGTGACCGCCGACGAGCTGTGGCGCCACCTGCCGGCGCCAGCGACGCGCGAGGCGAGCGTGCATCTTGCCCTGTTCCCGGCCGATGCGGCGGCGTTCGTCAACGGCGAGGTCGACGCGCGCTGGGATCGCCTGCGCGTGATCCGCGACGACGTGAACCGCGCGCTGGAGACGGCGCGGCAGGAGAAGGTGATCGGCACGTCCCTGCAGGCGCACGTGCGGATCAGCGCGGACGGCGACAGCGCGTCGCTGCTGGCGCGCCATGAGGCCGAGCTGCCGATGCTGTTCATCGTCTCGGCGGTCACGGTCGACCCGTCGCACTCCGAGGGGCTGAGGGTATCGGTCACGCGCGCGGAAGGACGGAAGTGCGATCGGTGCTGGCGGACGGTGCCGGATGTCGCTGCGGCCGGCGACCTCGCCGGGCTGTGCAGTCGCTGCGCCGATGCACTCGCGCCGCGGGAGGTCGCATGATCCCTCCCGCCGATCAGCGCGCGCCGTCGCTGGATCTGCCGCAGCGGCCGCCGCTGATGCGGCCGGCGGAGCTGGTGGCCATCGCGACGATCGTCGGCGTCGATCAGCTGACGAAATTCCTCGTTCGCTCGACCATCCCGCTCTACGACAAGCGCACCGTCATTCGCCACATGCTCGATCTGACCCACGTCCAGAATAGTGGCGCGGCCTTCGGTGTGCTGAATGCAGCCGACTTTCCCTACAAGTCCGCCGTGATGATCGGTATCGCGGCGCTGGCGCTGGTGGCCATTTCGCTCTACGCCCGCCAGCTGGGGTCCCACGAAAAGCTCTCGCGATACGGGCTCGCCTTGATCCTCGGCGGCGCCTTCGGCAACCTGATCGATCGCGCCATCGCCGGCTACGTCGTCGATTTCGTCGACGTCTACTGGGGAGAGGCACATTTCTGGGCGTTCAACGTCGCCGACGCGGCGATCACGATCGGCGCGATTCTGGTGCTGTTCGAGATGGTCGGATTCGGCCGACGCCATGCATCCCATCCTGTTTGATTTTGGCGGCCTGACCGTTTATTCGTACGGCGTGCTGCTGGCCGGCGCCTACCTGCTCGGCCTGCAGTTCGCCCTGATGCGAGCGCGCACACGCGGTCTCGATCGGCAGCGCGTGATGGACCTCGGCATCTGGATCATCGTCAGCGCGCTCGCCGGCGCCAAGCTGCTCCTGTTGATCGTCGAGTTCAGGCAGTTTCACCTGAGCCTGACCGATCTGAAGGCGCTGGCGCGATCCGGGGGGGTATTCTATGGCGGCCTGATCGCGGGTGTCGGCACGGCCGTGTGGTACATGCGGCGTCACCGCATGCCGCTGTGGACGACCACAGACGTGTTTGCGCCGGGCATCGCGCTGGGACATGTCGTTGGCCGCCTGGGTTGCCTGCTGGCCGGGTGCTGCTTCGGGCGGCCGACGACCGTTGCGTGGGCGATTACGTTCCACGATCCCGTGGCGACGGCCAACGCCGGGACGCCGCTGGGCATCCCGCTCCATCCAACCCAGCTCTATGAATCCGGCGCCGAAGCCCTGATTTTGATCGCGCTCATGCTCCTCGAGCGTCGTGGTCGGGGCTTCCCCGGACGGACGTTCTGGAGCTACATGCTGCTCTACGGCGTGTCCCGATTCGTCATCGAGTTCTACCGTGGCGACAGCCGCGGCCTGGTCTTCGACACACTCTCGACATCGCAATTCATTTCTGTGCTCCTGGTGCCAACCGCGATCGTGATGTTGTTCCTCCTCGGGCGACAGCTCGATCCGCGCCGGCAGGCCGCGGCGCAGCGCGTGGCGGCATGAAGGTCACTGTCTCCCTGGACCAGGACGGCCTGCGCCTCGACGCCTTCCTCGCCGCCGCCATTCCCGATCGTTCCCGATCGCTGATCCAGCGGTGGCTCAAGGACGGGCGCGTCGCCGGCCCAGGGAAGGAGTTACGCGCCAGTACTCCGGTCCGCACGGGACAGACGTTCGAGGTCGACGTGCCCACCCCGGTGGAAGCCAGAGCGGTGGCGGAGGAAATCCCGCTACCCATCCTCTACGAGGACGCCAGTGTCGTCGTCATCGACAAGCCGGCCGGCATGGTTGTACATCCAGGGGCGGGTCATGAGAGCGGAACAGTGGTGAATGCGCTGCTTCACCACGTCGAGGACCTGAGCGGGATCGGCGGTGAGCTCCGTCCCGGGATCGTGCATCGTCTCGACCGTGGCACGTCGGGCGTGATGATCGCAGCGAAGAACGACGCGGCGCACCAGGAACTGGCGCGACAGTTTCACGACCGCGAGGTCGAGAAGGACTATATCGCCCTGGTGTGGGGGCTGGTGCAGCAGGGGCGGCGCATCGATCTGCCGATCGGTCGCGATTCCGGCGACCGCCAAAAGATGTCGACGCGCGCGCGGCGGGCGCGAAACGCGGTCACGCGGGTGGTCAGGGCGGAACACCTCCGCGGCCTGTCGCTGCTGCAGGTGGCCATCTTAACGGGCCGGACCCACCAGATCCGCGTCCACCTCAGCGCCATCGGCCATCCGATTGTCGGCGATCCGACATATGGTGGAGTCCACCGCCGCGTCGCTGACGACGTGCGGGCGGTCCAGCGACTCGGGCGGCCATTTCTGCACGCGGCGCGCCTCGTATTCACCCACCCGATCGAAGGTCGGCGGATGGAGTTTTCGTCTCCATTGCCTGAAGACCTGCAGTCAGTCCTCGACGATGTCCGGGCAAAACAGGCTGCCGTGGATGACGTCGGTTAGCGCGGGAGCGAGCATGGGCGACGCAGAAACGCTGGGATCGCAACGAATGTTCACCGGCAGAGTCTTCAACGTCGATCGCGATCGCGTGACGATGCCGAACGGCCGCACGATGGAGGTCGATGTCGTGCGCCACGCCAGGTCGGTGGTCATCGCGCCAGTGCCGCAACCGGGAAGGATCATCCTGATCCGGCAGTTCCGCTACCCGGTGAACAGACATCTGTGGGAGTGCCCGGCCGGCAGCGTCGACGAAGGGGAACAGCCGGAACAGGCGGCGCGCCGCGAATGTCACGAAGAGATCGGGCTGATCCCGGGGACGATCGTCCGGCTGACGGCGCTGTATCCGACGCCCGGCTACTGCGATGAGGAGATGATCTTCTTCCGTGTCTCCGGGCTCGAGACGTCCACCCAGCCGGCGCAGGTGGACGAAGACGAAGACATCGAGGCCCGGGAGTTCGAGCTGCGGGACGCGCGCGACATGATCCGCCGCGGTGACATCACCGACATGAAGACCATCGTCGCGTTGTCGCTGATCTAGGCCAGGCGCGTCCCGGCTGAGAGCAGCGCGCGAATCGTTGCCGTGTGGATCGCCGCGGTGTCGCGCACGTCAGAGGCGTAGCCGCCGGCAAGGACGGTGACGACAGGCACGCCCGCCTGGCGCGTCGCCTCGAAGACGGCGCGGTCGCGCGCCGCCAGACCCGCCTGAGTCAGTGCCAGCCCTCCCAAGCGATCGTCTTCAAACGGGTCGGCGCCCGCGAGATACACCACCAGATCCGGCTCGGTCGCCATGGCGTGCGGCAGCGCCGCCCCCAAGCGGGTGAGATATTCGTCGTCACCCGTGCCGTCCGCGAGCCCCACGTCGAGGTCGCCGCGCGGCTTGAACATCGGGTAGTTGTGCTGCTGGTGCATGGAGAGAGTGAACACCGACGGATCGCGCTCGAAGATCATCGCGGTACCGTTGCCGTGATGCACGTCGAGATCGACGATCGCGGCGCGGCGCAGTTCGCCTGCGGCCTGCAGGACACGCACGGCGACGGCGACGTCGTTGACGGGACAGAAGCCCTCGCCGTGATTGGCAAAGGCATGGTGCAGGCCGCCGCCGAGGTGCGCGGCGCGTCCATCGGCCAGAGCCGCCCGCGCGGCCCCGACCGTCCCGCCGGTCATCAGGCGAAAGGGGTCGGTCAGTTCCGGGTGCCACGGCAGCTCCAGCGCGGCGATGTCCTCCGGCGTGAGCGCGCCGTCGCGCAGGCGGCGCAGGTAGTCGCCGGTATGCACGAGGGCAAGATCCTCCCAGGAGGCCGGCGACGGTTCGACGAGCGTGACCGAATCGGCCAGCGCTTCGGCGATCAGGCGGTACTTGGACGTCGGCCAGACGTGGTCCGGGAGGGCGATTTCGTAGGCGGGTGAGTAGAAGACCTTCACACCACCGGCAGGGCGTCGCCGCTGACCGGCATCGGCACGTGCATCTGCTTGGCGCTCGGCTGCAGCGCGATGGCCAGAACCTCTCCGATCTCGCTGACGTAATGGATGGTCAGTTCGCGCCGCAGCTCGTCGCCGAGATCTTCCTTGACGTTTTTCTCGTTCTGCTTCGGCAGGATCAGTTCGGTGACGCCATGCCGCCGCGCCGCCAGCACCTTCTCCTTGACGCCGCCGACGGGCAGCACGCGTCCCGCGAGCGAGATTTCGCCGGTCATCGCGATGTCGCCGCGCACCGGGCGCCCGGTCAACTGCGAGGCGAGCGCGCTGACCATGGTGACGCCCGCCGACGGGCCGTCCTTGGGCACGGCTCCCGAGGGCACGTGCAGGTGGATTTCCGAGTCCTTGTAGAACGAGGGATCGACACCGTAATGCTGCGCGTGGGCCCGGAACCACGACAGCGCGGTCCGCGCCGATTCCTTCATCACGTCACCCAGATGCCCGGTCAACGTCAATGAACCGCCGCCCTGCATGCGCGAGGCCTCGACGAAGAGCACCTCGCCGCCAGCCGGTGTCCACGCCAGGCCGACGGCGACGCCCGGATCCTTGGTACGGTTCTCGATTTCCTCGTCGAGGAACGTCGGCGCGCCGAGCATCTGCACGACGAGATCCGTCGTGACCACCACACGGGATTCGTCGCCTTCGGCGCGCCGCCGCGCCACTTTCCGGCAAAGGGCGCCAATCTCGCGTTCGAGGTTGCGGACGCCCGCTTCGCGGGTGTAGCCGCGGATCACGGCGGCGACCGCGTCGCGCGCGAATTCGACCTGCTCCGGCGTGAGTCCGTGGTTCTTGACCTGTTTGCCGATGAGGTGTTCGAAGGCGATCGCCAGCTTTTCCTCCTCGGTGTAGCCGGCGAGCTCCAGCACTTCCATGCGATCGCGCAGCGGCGGCGGAATCGGATCGATCACGTTCGCCGTCGTCAGGAACAGGACCTCGGAGAGATCGAACGGGACGTCGAGATAATGGTCGCGGAAGGTGTTGTTCTGCTCGGGATCCAGCACTTCGAGCAGCGCCGATGCGGGGTCGCCGCGGAAATCCGAGCCGAGCTTGTCGATTTCGTCGAGGATGAAGACCGGGTTCTTCGACTCGGCGCGCCGAATGCCCTGGATGACCTGGCCCGGCAGCGCGCCGATGTAGGTGCGGCGGTGACCGCGGATTTCGGCCTCGTCGCGCATGCCGCCGAGCGACACGCGCACGAATTTGCGCCCGAGCGAATTGGCGATCGATCGCGCCAGCGAGGTCTTGCCGACGCCGGGCGGCCCGACGAAGCACAGGATCGGCCCCTTGACGTCCGGATTCAGCTTGCGGACAGCCAGGTACTCGAGCACGCGGTCCTTGACCTTCTCCAAGCCCGAGTGATCCGCGTCGAGCACCTGCTTGGTGCGCTTGAGATCGATCGAATCTTCGGTGCGCTTGGCCCAGGGCAGGGCAATCAACCAGTCCACGTAGGTGCGTGACACCGTGTACTCGGCGGCAGCGACCGGCATCTTCGACAGGCGGTCGAGCTCGCGCACGGCTTCCTTCTTGACCGGCTCGGGCATCCCGGCCGCCTCGATTTTGGCGCGCAAGTCCTCGACTTCCTTCGCCTGTTCGTCCCCTTCGCCCAGCTCCTTCTGAATGGCCTTCATCTGCTCACGCAGGAAGTATTCGCGCTGGTTCTTGCCGACCTCCGACTGAACCTGCGACTGGATGCGCGAGCCGAGCTCGAGCACTTCGAGCTCCTTGATCAGCAGGCGGTTGAGCGCATCCATGCGCGCGCGCACGTCGAGCGTCGACAGGATGTCCTGCTTGACCGCGGTGCCGATGGTGGCCAGGCTCGAGGCGATGAAATCGGCGAGCTTGCCGGGATCGGTGATGTTGGCCGCGAGCGGCTGCAAATCGTCGGACAGCAGCGGCGACAACGACACGACCTGCTGGAAGTTGCTCTTGATGTTGCGCTGCAACGCGTCGATCTCGAGATGATCCTCGTCGCGCAGGACATCGGCGGCGATTGTCACCTCGGCGCGCAGGTAGGGGCGGGACTGGACCACGCGGTCGAGGCGGACTCGCGACAGGCCCTGGACGATGAGGCGCAGGCTGCCGTCGGGCAGCTTGAACATCTTGTGGATGTGGGTGACGGTGCCGATCGGATACAGGTCGTCCTGCAGCGGCTCTTCGAGCGCAGCTTCGCGCTGGGTGAACACGCCGATCAGGCGGCCGGCGGCGTTGGCTTCCTCGACGAGGCGCACCGACGCCTCGCGCGCCACGGCGAGCGGCATGAACGAATTGGGGTAGAGGACCGTGTCGCGAAGCGGCAGGACCGGCAGTTCCGGCGGAATCTGGAGCGGCCGGTCGAAGTCGGACGACTCGTCCGGCCGCTCCTGATCGATGTCAGTCATATCGGGTAATCTCGAAATCCGGTCCCGGGCAATCGATCACCCGATTACCCGATGGTCACATTACCCGATCCGGTTCAGCCCTGCATGTCGATGAACAGCGACGCCGCGCCGCGCCGCTGCGCCATCAGGCGATCGCGCTGCAGCTTGACCTCGCGCGCCTCTTCGCAGTCCTTGCAACGGACCGCAAAGGGCAGCGCGCGGAGACGCTTCTCGCTGATTTCGTCGCCGCACTCGAAGCAGTAGCCGTAGGTACCCTCTTCGAGCCGCCGCAGCGCCTCGTCGATCTTGTTCAGGGTCTCGGCCTTCATCTGGATCAGCGCGAACTCGATCTCGTCCTGAATATCCAGCTCAGAGCTCTCGGCAGCGTCGAGCACGCCTTGGACGGCGCCGTTCGCTCCCTCTGCGCGCACATCGCGCATCCGGCCCTGCACCTCGCTCATGATTTCGCGACGACGCTCAACGAGAATCGCCTTCAAATCGTTGTAACGAACGGGGTCCATCGGCTGTCGCCCCTGTTCCCGCGCCGCGTTATGACCGCTCATATGATTCCGGCTCCTTTCCTGTCCCGCCGACTCCCCAATTCGTAAGTCGCGGACGTCTATGCAATGCCTACGCCAGTATTAAAGCCCTGCAGTTTACCGCATTTCGCGCGGTTGTGGCAACCCGGCCACGCTCTTATTGGGGGTTTAGACGCCGGAGTGGGGGGATTCGGTTCTCCGAAGCCGTCCGAAAATGTGGACGATATTGCGGGGGGCAGTAGTCTTGTCGCGCCTATTGCAGGAAACGCTTGCCGACAGATGGGTTTGGGGGAATGCCCCTGCTCGCCAGCTGGCGAGCGGCCCGTACGCTGCCGGTCCGGAGCCAGCGCTCGTAGACCCGCATTACGTCTCTACCGGAGGTGTGGCCGGTACGCTCGCTGATATCGGTCAGGACATCCATGAACGGAACGAACTTGCGGCCGAGCTCGGCGTAGACCTCGCCGAAGGCGTCCTCCTCGCGCGCCGCGAGCGACGAATAGACATAACCTCCCATCGACACGTAGTAGTCGACATCGACGGCGCTGCGGCGCAGGCTATCGGAAAAAAAACCGGACATGAACAGCGAAAAGTCGGCGAGATTGCGCAGGCGCACCCGGCGTTCCGGTCCTGCACTGTCGAGCGCCCGTGCGAGACGCAAGGCCAGCGGCTGTCCCTGGTCATCGTTGAAGGGAATACGCCTGTCGGGGCGGGTGAAGCGGCAGAGCAGGTCGACGAGGTAGTACGACGTCAACCCGCGCGCCTGGAGGTGTTGCCGCACCAGGGCGGACTCGATGTGGTCCTTGAAGAACTCTGCCGGGGTCTGCTCCTTCAGGAGCGGATCGTCCATCGCGCCTTCCTCACCCCTCTTTCAGCAAAGCGAGTACCTCCGGCGAGTGTGCGGTTTTCTTGGATTTTCCGCTGATTATACGGACTAGGCCGCCATTTGCAAGAGCCCGGTGACACTTTTGAGCGAGCTGCATGCTATAATGACAATTTCCTGACGGAGTGGAGTAGGCATCATGGCGAAGCGCTGCGAAGTCTGTGACAAGGGGCCGGTCGTCGGCCGTAATATCAGCCACGCGCACAACGTGACGGCGCGCCGGTTCGAGCCGAACCTGCAGCGCGTCCGCGCGATGGTCAACGGCGGCGTCCGCCGCCTGCGCGTCTGCACGCGGTGCCTGCGCTCGGGCAAGGTCGTCAAGGCCGCCTGACCGTGGCGATGGGGCAAAAGGTCCGTCAGGCCATCTCGACGCCTCACGCGCCGGCCGCGATCGGCCCGTACTCCCAGGCCATCAAGGCCGGATCCCTGCTGTTCCTGAGCGGTCAGATTCCCCTCGATCCGCAGACCGGCAACCTGGTCGACGGCGGGATCGAGACGCAAACCCACCAGGTCTTCCGCAACATCGCCGCCATCCTGACTGCCGCCGACGCCTCGTTCGATCACGTCGTCTCCGCTGGCGTGTTCCTGGCGGACATGAATGATTTCGCGAAGATGAACGCGGTCTACGCCGAGTACTTCACGTCGCCGGCTCCGGCCAGGGCGACGGTGCAAGTCGCCCGCTTACCGAAAGACTGCCTGGTCGAAATCCAGGTCACCGCAGTCCTGTAGAGCTGCTCTTCAGACCGCGGTCAGCGCGACGCGCGCTCGACGTCCACCACCCCATCGACGCTGCGCAGCGACTTGATCACCTTCTGCAGGTGCTTGACGTCGCTGATCTCCACGGTCATGTCGATGCGGCCGCGCTGATCGGCGTCCGACGTCGCCTCGACGTTGCGGATGTTGGTGTTGATGCCGGCGATCTTTGAGGTCACGTCGGCGAGGATCCCCTTGCGATCCTCGACGTGCAGGCTGAGACGCACCGTGTAGGGGGCGACGTCAGTCCCCTTGTCCCACTCGACGTCGATCTTGCGGTCGGGGTCGTAGAGCAGGTTCATCACGTTCGGGCAGGCCGCCGAATGCACCGAAACGCCCTTGCCGCGCGTGATGTAGCCGACAATCTTTTCGCCGCGGATCGGGTTGCAGCAGCGCGCGCGGAACACCATCAGATCGTCGAAGCCGCGCACCTTGATCTTGTCTTCCGCCGGCCCGAGCACCCGTCGCACGGCGTTGGCGACCTGCGCCATCGCGCCGGTCGTCTCCGCCGCCTCCTTCAATTCCTCGTGCGGCGCGAGGCGGGCGAGCACGTTGCGGATGCTGAGCTTGCCGTAGCCCAGCGCGACGTAGAGTTCCTCGGCTTTGGAGAACCCGTACTCGCTGAGTGCCGGCGCGAGCGTCTCCCCTTCGAGCAGCGTCTTCGCGCTCAGACCATAGCGGCGCGCTTCTTTCTCGAAAATCTTCCTGCCCAGATCGAGGCTGCGCGCCTTCTCCTCGGCGTGGATGTAGTGCTTGATCTTGTTGCGCGCGCGCGAGGTGACGACGAAGTTGAGCCAGTCGCGGCTCGGATTGTGCCCTGGCGCGGTGAGGACCTGCACGATGTCGCCGTTGCGCAGCCGCGTCCGCAGCGGCACCATCTTGCCGTTGACGCGCGACCCGACGCACTGGTGGCCGACGTCGGTGTGGATCGCATAGGCGAAGTCAATCGGGGTTGCGTCTCTCGGCAGGGCCTTCACCTCGCCGGCCGGCGTGAAGATGTAGACCTCTTCCGGGTAGAGCTCGATCTTCAGGTTCTGCAGGAACTCCTGCGGATCGCGCACTTCCTGCTGAAACTCGAGCAGCTGCCGCAGCCAGACGAAATACTGCTCGTCGCGCCCGGCGCCCTGACGCCCTTCCTTGTACTTCCAGTGCGCCGCGATCCCTTCCTCCGCGACGCGGTGCATTTCGGCGGTGCGAATCTGGACCTCGAACGGAAAACCGTGCTCGCTCACCACCGACGTGTGCAGCGATTGATAGCCGTTGGGCCGGGGCATCGCGATGAAATCCTTGATCCGACCGGGCACCGGCGACCACGTCTGGTGAATGATGCCCAGCGCCGCGTAGCAGTCCTTGATCGAGGGGACGACCACGCGCAGCGCCATGAAGTCGTAAACCTGGTCCAGGTCGATCTTCTGCCGTCTCAGCTTCTGGTGGATGCTGAACAGACGTTTGATGCGACCATCGATGGCGATGATCGGGACCTGCGCTTCCGCCAGCTTCGCCGATATCGTCGTGCGCAGCGCCTCGATCTGTCCTTCCGTGGCACGGCGGCGCGCTTCGACCCGCTGGCGCAGCGCCTCGAACGCCTTCGGTTCCAGGTACTTGAACGCCAGCTCTTCGAGCTCGTTCTTGACCTTGCTCATGCCGAGGCGGTTGGCGATCGGCGCGTAGATGTCGCGCGTCTCCTGCGCGATCTTGATCCGCCGCTCCTCCGGCAGGTGGTGCAGGGTCCGCATGTTGTGCAGGCGGTCGGCCAGCTTGACCAAGATGACCCGGATGTCGTCGACCATCGCCAGCAGCATCTTGCGGAAGTTCTCCGCCTGCCGTTCCTCGCTCGACGAAAACGGGATCGCGCCCAGCTTGGTGACCCCTTCGACGACGTGGGCGATATCGGGACCGAATAACTCCTTGATGCGCTCGATCGGGGTCTGCGTGTCTTCGACAATGTCATGGAGCAGCCCGGAGGCGATGGCCACCGTGTCGAGCTTCATGTCGGCGAGGAGATCGGCCACCTCGAGGGGGTGGACCAGGTAGGGTTCACCCGAATGACGCACCTGCCCCTTGTGCTCGTAGGCCGAGAACACGTAGGCCCGCCGCAGCAGCTCGACGTCGGCGTCGGGCGTATTGGCACGCACCTTTTCGATGAGGTCCTCGAACCGGATCATGGGCGGCGGTGTCTAAATCGGGAGGGGACTGGCGGTTGACGGCCCTGTGCTGCCGTCAATATACTGACCCCCTTGTTCATTGTAGTTCGGCGCGAGAAGGGGACAGCATGATCATCCGATTCCGCGCAGCCTCGACCACCGTCACGGCCCTGGTACTCGGGCTCAGCATGGCGGCGGCGGGTTGCGGCAAGTATTCCGTTGGCACTCTGAAGGCCATCAAGTCGTTCAAGGACGGCAACCTCGCCTACGCCCAGAAAGACTGGAAGAAGGCGGTCGAGCGGTACGAAGAGGTCATCCAGCATTCGGAGGCCTTTGAGCAGTATCCGCAGCTCTCCACGTCGTATTTCTTCCTGGGCAACAGCTACGACCAGCTCTACAAGCCGGCCAAACAAGGTGATGCCACCAACGACGGCTACATCCAGAAGGCTATCGAGAACTACCGCAAAGAGGCCGACAACCCCCATACCGACAAGCAGTGGAAGAAGTCGGCGCTCGAGTACCTCGCGGCCGCCTACGGTTCCGACAAGCTGAACGACGCCGCCAAGGCCGAGCCCGTCTACAAAGAAATCATCACGCTCGACCCCACGGAGCCGGCGAACTACCTGGCGCTCGCCAAGCTCTACGAAGACTCGGGGCGCTATGACGACGCCGAGGCTCAGTACACCAAGGCCCGCGAGGTGAAGCCCAACGACCCGAGCGTGCTCGCGGCCATTGCCGGCTATTACAACCGTCAGGGAGACTTCCCCAAGACAATCGACGCCCTCGAGAAGGCCGCCGCGCTCGAGCCGAACAACCCCGAGGGCTACCACCGCGTCGCGACCTTCTACTGGGAGAAGGCGAACAAGGATTACCGCCTGAAGCCTGAAGAGAAGAAGGACTTCATCATGAAGGGGCTGGCGATGGAGGACAAGGCCCTCCAGCTCAACCCCGACTACATGGAGGCGATGACCTACAAGAACATCCTCCTCCGCATGCAGGCGCTGACCGAGAAGGATCCGCAGAAGCAGAAGCAACTGATCGACGACGCCGACAAGCTGCGCAACAAGGTCATCGACGCCCAGAAGCGCAAGCAGACGGGTAAGGGATAGACACTGCAGAGTGCAGGCTGCAGATTGCCGATTGTAATGGCGATTGCCGATTGCCGATTGCAATGGGCGATTGGCGATTGATGATTGACGAAAGGCCGCGTTCAAAGCGCGGCCTTTTTGTTTCGGACCTCGGCGGCGCCCGCGGTGTCCAAGCGCCGCAAGGAGGCCCGCCGCGATGCGCAGACACTACGCCGACATCAACGTCACCCCTCTCATCGACGTCCTGCTCGTACTCCTCATCATCTTCCTGGCGGCGCTGCCGCTGACGCAGCAGGGCCTCGACGCCTCGCTGCCGCAGCCGGCGCCGCCGCAACCGTCGACCTCCGCGCCACCAGAGGCGATCGTGCTCGAATACGCGGTCGACGGACGGCTCGCCATCAACCAGCAGCCGGTCGCGCTGGAAGACCTCCACGCGCGTCTGGCGAGCCTGTACGCAACGCGGCGAGACAAGACGCTCTACCTGATGGGAGACGGCCAACTGCCCTACGGCCGCATCGTGGCCGCCATCGATATCGCCAAGGGAGCCGGCGTCGATCGCGTCGGCGTCGTCACCGAGAGCATGCGCCAGGCAAAGTGAAACGAAAAGGGGCCGCGCTGTGCGCGGCCCCTTTCGTAAATCGCCAATCCAGATCCTCAATCGCCGATCGCAATCGGCAATCTCGACCCTGCAATCTGCAGTCTGCTAGCTCTTGCCGCCGTTGGCCTCGTTCCGCATGCCCATCGTCACAATGCCGACCTTCTCGACGCCGGCCCCCTTGGCCGCGTCGATGACCTGGACGATCTGGCCGTAGCGGAGCGACGGGTCACCGACAATGAACATCGTCTTTTCCTTGCGCGTCTCGAAGATGTCGCGCAGCTTGCCCTCGAGCTCGGCCAGCTGGATCGGCTGGTGGTTGACGGCGATGGAATTGTCGGCGCCGTATTCGAGCACGATCTGGTTGTCGTTCGGGTGCGACTCCGCCTTCTGCTCGGTCTCGAGCGGCAGGTTCACGTCCACGCCGCGCTGCGTGAGGGGCAGCGCGGCCATGAAGATGATCAGGAGCACGAGGAGGACGTCAATGAGTGGGGTCACGTTCATGTCCGCACTGGCGTGCGGGATGGCACCCGTGACGACCTTCTCGGCGCCGTGGTGTTTATGTGCGTGCAACATTGCTACTGCCCTTTCCCGGCGGCCTTGTTGGGCTCAGACCCCTGTTTGCGCTCGGTGATCAGGGCGATGTTCTCGATCTGCGCCTTGCGCATGGCGTCCATGGCATCCATGATCGCCGAGTACTTGGCGTCCTTGTCGCCCTTCAGGTAGACCAGCTTTTCCTTCTTGTCCTCGAGCGCCTTCTGAACGCGCGGCACCAGGTCGTCATTGGTCACCGGTAGCGCGTTGACATAGAAATGGCCGCGCGAGTCGACGGCAACGACGGTCTGGTCCTGGGTGTCGGGCTTCTCACCGGTATTCCCGGCCTCGGGCAACGTGACCGCGACGCCCTGCTGCAGCAAGGGGGCGATCAGCATCATGATGATGAGCAGCACCAGCATGACGTCGACCAGCGGCGTGACGTTGATGTCGGCTTTGAGGGACCCTTTGGATCCCAGGTCCATTGCCATAACGAATTCCCCTAGTCCGGTAATTTGGAAATCGGGTTAATCGGGGTAATCGCTTACCAGATTACCCGATTAACGACGATGACCCGATTCTTACGCCGTCTTCTTGATGAAGTAGTCGACCAGCTCCGAGGAGGAGTTGTCCATTTCGACGTTGAAATACTCGATACGGCCGGTCAGGTAGTTGTAGAACCACACCGCCGGGATGGCGACGACGAGCCCGAGCGCGGTCTCGACGAGCGCTTCCGAGATACCGGCTGAGACGGCGCCGAGGCCGCCCGAACCGGTGGCCGCGATGCCCTGGAACGCGGTAATGATGCCGATGACCGTGCCGAGCAGTCCGACGAACGGCGCGGTCGCGCCGATAGTGGCCAGTGCCGCGATTCCCTTCTTCAGGTCGTTGGCGGTGAGCGCCGAGGCGCGCTGGATGGCGCGGCGGACGGTGTCGACGAGGTCTTCACGCGAGAGGTTACCGCCCGCTTCCTGCTGGAACTGGTATTCCTGGAGCCCGGCGAGCACGACCTTCGCGAGGTGGCTGTAGCGGTAGTTCTTGGAAGACGAGATAGCGATCGCGTCCTTCAGGCGTCCTTCTTTCAGGTGCTTGGCCACCTGCGGCGCATACAGCTTTGACTGCTTGCGGGCCTGCGTGAACGTGTAAATGCGTTCGATCGCGACGCCGAAGGAAATCATCGACATGATGACGAGCACCACGCCAATGCCCTTGGCCGGTGTCCCCATCGTTCCCCACATCTCAATGAGATTCATCAGTCCTCCGAAACGAGCTACAGAGTTATTGCAGAGTGAAATTGACCGTGACGGTCATGATGACCGGCACCGGCACGCCGTTCAACAGCGTCGGCGTGAACTGCCACTGCTTGACCGCGTCGAGCGCCGCCTGATCCAGCAGCGGGATCGAGCGGAGAACCTTGGCTTCCTTCACGCGGCCGTCCGGGCCGATGGTCGCCTCGATGATGACCACGCCCTGCACGCGCGCCGACTGCGCGATTGGCGGATAGATGGGCTTGACGTCCTTGGTCTTACTCGGCTGCTTGATGTTTCCGCCAACGCGGACCGGCGCCTGGGGCGGCGGCGGGGGCGGAGGCGGAGCTTCCGGCAGGCCGCCGACGACGCCGCCGACGACGCCACCGGGGACGCCGCCCTCGACGCCTTGGGCGCCTTCGCCGACGCTCGGGACAGAAACCTCGGGCTTGATTTCTTTGGGTGCCTCGATCGGCGCCGCGTTAGGGTTGACGACCTGCGGCACGACTTTGGGCTGCGCGACCGCCGGGGCCGGCGGCGGCGGCGGCGGCGGGGGCGGGGGCGGAGCAGCCGCGACGAAGGCCATCATCGACGGCGGCGTCGGCAGCACGTCGGTCGCCATCAGCGGAATGATGATGACCGCGGCGAACAGCGCGACGTGGGCGATTATGGACAGCGGGACGGTATACCACTTCTGCGAGCCCACCTTGATGGACGACTCGACCACGTCGCCGAACATGTCACGCGGCACGGTTCACCCTCCTCAACCCTCGTAAGACGGCACAAGACCGCGAATTATATGCAGACGCAAAAACGGGTGTCAACGAAACCCCTGCTGCCGTTAGACACCAGTCTTGACGATTTGGTCCACCGGGAGGGAACTTTTCTTGGCCGTTTACGTTAATTCCGAGTGCGCCGTTTACGTCAGCCGCCGCTGCGGATGCGCATCCCATAGAACGAACGGTGTACGAACACCGCCGAACCGAGCAGGAACAGCCCGGCTAGGATGTGACTCATGGTCGAGCCATAGTCTTTCGCCAGTTGGACACCCAGTTCGACTGCGAGCAGCCCGAAGAGGGTCGTGAACTTGATGACCGGGTTCATCGCCACCGACGACGTGTCCTTGAACGGGTCACCGACGGTGTCGCCGACGACTGTCGCCGCGTGCAGCGGCGTCCCCTTCTCCTTCAGCTCGACTTCGACGATCTTCTTGGCGTTGTCCCAGGCGCCGCCGGCGTTGGCCATGAAGATCGCCTGATACAACCCGAAAAGCGCGATTGAAATCAGATAGCCGATGAAGAAGTACGGCTCGAGGAAGGCGAAGCCCAGCGTGCCGAAGAACACCGCCAGGAAGATGTTGAACATCCCCTTCTGGGCGTACTGCGTGCAAATCTGCACCACCTTCTTCGAATCCTCGACCGATGCCTTCTCGACGCCGTCCAGCCGGATGTTCGCCTTGATGAACTCGACGGCGCGATACGCCCCCGTCGTCACCGCCTGGGTCGACGCACCGGTGAACCAGTAGATCATCGCCCCGCCGGTGATCAACCCGAGCAGGAACGGCGGGTGCAGGATCGAGAGCAGCTCGGTGTTCTCGGTCAGGCGGTTGGTCAGCACCACGATGATCGAGAAGATCATCGTCGTCGCGCCGACGACGGCCGTACCAATGAGCACCGGCTTGGCCGTCGCCTTGAACGTGTTGCCGGCGCCGTCGTTCTCCTCGAGCAGGTGCTTGGCGCGCTCGAAGTTGACGTCGAAGCCGTAATCCTTCTTGAGTTCCTGCTTGATGTTGGGCAGCGACTCGATCATCGAGAGCTCGAAGACCGACTGCGCGTTGTCGGTGACCGGGCCGTAGGAGTCGACCGCGATCGTCACCGGGCCCATGCCGAGGAAGCCGAACGCGACCAGGCCGAACGAGAAGACCGCCGGCGCGATCATCAGCCCGGCGAGGCCGTGGGTGCTGACGATGTAGGCGGCCGACATCAGCGCCACGATGCTCATGCCGAGCCAGTAGGCGCTGAAGTTGCCCGCGACCAGCCCGGACAGGATGTTCAACGACGCGCCGCCTTCACGTGACGACGTCACGACTTCCCTGACGTGGCTCGACTCGGTCGAGGTGAAGATCTTCACGCCCTCCGGGATGATCGCCCCCGCCAGCGTGCCGCAGGTGATGATCGTCGACAGCTTCCACCACAGCGTCGGGTTGCCGCCGATGTTCGGAATCAGAAGGTACGACACGATGTAGGTGGCCACGACCGAGATCAGCGAGGTCAGCCAGACCAGGCGCGTCAGCGGCGCCTCGAAGTTCATCTTCGGCGCGTTGCTGTATTGCGCCTTCGAGATCCCTTCGTTGAGGAGATACGAGACGCCGCTGGCGATGATCATCATCACGCGCATGACGAAGATCCACACCAGCAGCTGCACCTGCACCGCCGGAGTGGTCACCGCCACCAGGATGAACGAAATCAAGGCGACGCCGGTGACGCCGTAGGTCTCGAACCCGTCCGCGCTGGGGCCGACCGAGTCGCCGGCGTTGTCTCCCGTGCAGTCGGCGATCACGCCGGGGTTGCGCGCGTCGTCTTCCTTGATGTTGAAGACGATCTTCATCAGGTCGGCGCCGATGTCGGCGATCTTGGTGAAGATGCCGCCCGCGATGCGCAGCGCCGCGGCGCCGAGCGACTCGCCGATGGCGAAGCCGATGAAGCAGGAACCGGCGTAATCGCCCGGGATGAACAGAAGAATGCACAGCATCATGAACAGCTCGACGCTGATCAACAGCATGCCGATGCTCATGCCCGCCTGGAGCGGGATCGCGTAAATCGGATACGGCATCCCCCTGAGCCCGGCGAACGCCGCGCGCGAGTTGGCGAAGGTGTTGACGCGGATGCCGAACCACGCCACGCCGTAGCTGCCGGCGATGCCGACCAGGCTGAAGAGCAGGATGATCGCGACCTTGACCGGCGCGAAATGCTGCAGCACCCCGAAGTAAAACAGCATGATCACGCCGATAAAGAGTTCGAGCAGGAGGATGAACTTCCCCTGCGTCACGAGGTACGTCTTGCACGTCTCGTAAATCAGCTCGGACACTTCGAGCATCGAGCGGTGCACTGGCATGTGCTTCAGGCGCATGAAGATCGTCATGCCGAAGCCGAGCCCGAGCAGGCAGACGACGAGGCCCCCCATCAACAGCGTGCGGCCGTTGATCCCCTGGAACGTCTCGGTGCTCAGATCGGGGAGAACGAGATTCGCTTCGCCACCGTGGTGGGGCTCGGCCGCGGCCGCGGCGGCCGCTCCGTTCGGCGTCGTCTGCGCAAAGGCAGTCGCGGTAAAGGCCAGCGGCAGCATCAGCGCGGCGAAGAGGAACAGGATGCGGAACTTAGCGGTCATTGCCTTCCTTTTGCATAGAGTCAAAACACCGAATTATACCTGTTAAACGCGGAAATCAGCCACGCGGTCGTCGCCGCGCCGGGCGCGGATCCGCCCTCCGATCGCCATCCCGCCGGTCAGAAAAATCCGGATCCCCTGTTCCACCGTGATGTCGGGATAGGAGGTCCGATCGCGCGGGCAGATCACGATATCGCCCAGGTAGAGGTGGTTGGTCGGCACGTAGACCGCCAGCAGCATCTCCGGACCCTGGCCTCGATCCACGCTGAACTCACGGGTCAGGAAGCCGAGTTGATATCCGCGCGAGGCGTCCTCGACGAGCACTACGCGCTTGAACCCGTACTCGTTGTCGGGCGAGAACGCCACCACCAGCTGCTTGACCGGCGCGTAGATGCTGCGGAAGAGCGGCACGTGCAGCAGCAGCCATTCGGCGCGCTGCAGCAGCCGCTTGCCGACCACGTTGGTGGCGATCACGCCGACCAGCAGGATGAAGAGAAGCGTCGTCAGCAGCCCGAGGCCCGGTGTCGGCCGGCCCAGGTACTTGGCGTAGAACGGCCCGACGAAACCGTCGATCAGGCGGAACAGCCACACCAGCGTAGCGACGGAAATGAACAGCGGAACGGTGACGAAGAAGCCGGCGAGAAAGCTGCGCCGGAGCCACTGCATCATCGCGCCATCAACCACACGATCGTCACCGCCGCAAGCGCGAGACGGTAATAGGCGAAGGCGTCGAGCGAGTGCCCGGCGAGGTAGCGCAGGAAGAAACGGATCGTCGCATAGCCGACCAGCGCCGACACGGTCATCCCGAGCAGGAACAGGCCGGCGTCGTGCGCGGTCATGCCCGCCTTGAGCACGTGCAGCCCTTCCTTGGCCGCGGCCGCCGCGATCGCCGGGACGCCGAGAAGGAACGAGAAACGCGCCGCCGATTCGCGCGTCAGGCCGAGCAGCATGGCCATCGACATCGTCGAGCCCGAACGCGACATGCCGGGGATGAGCGCCGTCGACTGCGCCACGCCGACGAGCACCGCCCCACCGGGTGTCAGCGCTTCCTCGGTGCGGTCCCTCGAGCCGAGCCGCTCGGCCACGATCATCCAGAGGGCGCCCACGATCAGCGTCACGGCGATCACCGCAGGCGTCCGCCAGTGCGCTTCCATCCAGCTCGCCACCGTCACGCCGAAAACGATCACGGGAATCGTCCCGAGGACGATGAGGCGGGCAATCTTGCCGGGACCGCGCGGCGCCGAGAGGAGCTCCGGCACCGCGCCGATCATCGACATCAGGTCGCGCCAGAAGAACAAGACGATGGCGATGAGCGTGCCGGCGTGTAACGCGACATCGAACGCCAGGCCGAATGCCCCCTCGTCGACGTTCCAGCCGAAGAAGGCGCGGGCCAGCACGAGGTGGGCCGAGCTCGACACCGGCAGGAACTCGGTCAGCCCCTGGACGATGCCGAGCAGGATGGCTTCGATCCAGCCCATATCAGCAGCGCGGGCGAACGAGAGGCCGGGCGATGCCGCCGGACCTCATGACGCCCGGCGCTTGGCCGACTTGCCCGCCTGCTTGCCCGAGGGGGCGACCGGCGCCGCCGGCGCGACTTTCACAACCTCTTTGCCCTGCCAGATCAGGACGATCGCCGCGGCGATGAACACGCTCGAGTAGGTGCCGGTGATGATGCCGATGATCATCGTAAAGGCAAAGCCCTTGAGCACCTCACCGCCGAAGAAGAACAGCGCGATCACCGACAGCAGGGTCAGGCCGCCGGTGATCATCGTCCGGTCGAGCATCTGGTTGACCGCCGTGTTGACGATCGTCGCCAGGTTGTCGCGCCGCATCGAGCGCATGTTCTCGCGGATGCGGTCGTAGATGACGATCGTGTCGTTCATCGAGTAGCCGGTGATCGTCAGCAGCGCCGCGATCACGTTCAGGCTGAGCTCGTAGCGGAAGAACGCCAGGAAGGCCAGCGTGATCAGCAGGTCGTGGATGGTCGCGACGACGGCACCGACCGCGAAGCTGAATCGGAAGCGGAAGGCGATGTAGACGAGGATGCCGGCGAGCGCGAAGATGGTCGCCAGAATGCCGCGCTGTTGCAGCTCGGCGCCGACCGTCGGGCCGACGATGCGCCGGCCGGAAACGCAGTTGAAGGGCTTCTGCGGCCCGCAGGTGCCGTTGATCGGCCCCATCCCGTTCTTGTTCAGCGCCTCGACCACCGTTTCCGCGGTGTGGCTCAGCGAGGTGCCCTGCTCGACTTCGGTCGAATGGACGCGGATCGACACTTCATGCTGCGATGGATCGCCGTAGGACTGGACGACGGCGTTGGCGCCCCCTCCCGGCAGCGCGCCGCGGATGCGATCGAGATTCGGCTGATCCTGGAACCGCACCAGGACGATCGTGCCGCCGGAGAACTCGACCCCTTTGGGCATGCCCTTGGTCCAGATCTGGAACACGCCGGCCAGGATGATCAGCCACGACAGGGCGATCGCCTCCCACTTCCAGCGGACGAAATCGAAGTTCGGACTCTTGAAAATATGCATGACTGGATCCGTGTCTTCCGTGTAGTCGGTGGCCCTAGATGCTCAGCGCCGGCACCTGGCGCTTCGACAGCTCGAATTCGTAGAGCGCCTTCGAGACGAAGATCGAGGTGAACAGGTTGACGAACAGGCCGATCGACAGCGTCGTGGCAAAGCCGCGGATCGGGCCGGTGCCGAACTGGAACAGGAACGCGGCGGCGATCAACGAGGCGATGTGCGTGTCGAGCAGCGTCAGGAAGACGCGGCTGAAGCCGGCGTTGATGGCCGCGCGCACGCCGCGCTGCGCCGCAATCTCTTCCTTGATGCGCTCGAAGATCAGCACGTTCGAGTCGACGCCGACGCCCATCGTCAACACAAAGCCGGCGATGCCGGGAAGCGTCATCGTCGCACCGAGATAGGCCATCAGCCCGAGCAGGATCACCAGGTTGAAGATCAGCGCCACGGCGGCGTTAATCCCCGACAGCTTGTAGTAGACGAGCATGAAGGTGATGATCAGCAGCAGGCCGACCACCGAAGCCAGCACTCCCGCGCGAATCGAGTCGGCGCCGAGCGACGGGCCGACGACGTTCTCCTCAAGCGACGTCAGGCTCGCCGGCAGTGCGCCGGAGCGCAGCGTCAGCGCCAGGTCGTTGGCGGTTTCGGCGGTGAAGCCGCCGCTGATGCGTCCCTGGTCGGTGATCCGCCCTTCCAGGCGCGGCGCCGAGATGACGCGGTTGTCGAGGACGATCGCCAGGTAGCGGCCGATGTTCTCGCCCGAGAGCTTGCCGAACTTCTGCGCGCCCGCGGGTTTCAGCTCGAAGTGCACCGCCGGCTGGTTGTTCTCGTCGAGCCCCGGCTTGGCGACGCGGAGGTCGGCGCCAGTCACCGGCGCAGTCTTCTTCATGACGAAGAACGACCCGCCGGTCTGATCGCTGGCGCTGGCCGAGCCCGGCAGAATCTCGAGATCGCCCGGCAGGTTGCCGTTGTACTGCTTGAGCAGGTCTTCCTTCGCCGCCGGCCCCGCCTCGACCAGCTTGAATTCGAGCTGCGCGGTCTTGCCGATGATTTCCTTGGCGTGCGCGACGTCGCTGACGCCGGGCATCTGTATCAGCAGCTCCTCGTTGTTGGACTGCCGCGCGATGCTCGGCTCGACCACACCCAGCTCGTTGACGCGGCGATCGATCGTCTGCATCGTCTGATCGATGGCCTGCTCGCGCTGATCGCGCTCGATGTTCGGCTTCATCTTGAACTCGTAGGTGCCGGCCGGCAGGCTGTTGCGATCGTAGTCGGTCTGGGTGATCTCGTCGGCGGCGCTGCGGAACTGCTGATCGCGATCCTGCGGCACCCCCTCGACCCGGAACGATGCCGGCGAGGTGACGGTGATCGCCGGAGTGATGTTCGACGTGGCCAGGGACGCGCGCAGCTGCTCGGCGGTCGAGGTGGTCGTTGTCTTCAGCGCGTCGTCAGTGTTGACGCGCATTCGCAGCTCGACGCCACCCTTGAGGTCGAGTCCGAGCTTCAGCGCCTTCGCCTGGAGGACCGCAGGGACGGGCCAGTGATATGTCGCGCCCAGCATCGGATAGACGCCGACCACGAAGAACACGACGAACACGATGACGATGGTAAGGAGCTTCCAGCGGAGATTCTTGTACATGGCTAGTTCTGGGTGTCGACGACCGGTTCTTCGCCTTGGCGCCCGCCGATGGCGGCCCGCGCGATCTCGATGCGGACCTTGTCGGCGATCTGGACCTGCACCGTTTTTTCGTTCAACTTCGTGACCTGCCCGTAGATCCCGCCTGTCGTGACGACGCGGTCACCGACGTTCAGGCTCTCCTGAAATTGCTGCACCTTCTTCTGCCGGTTCTTCATCGGCATCAGAATCAGAAAATAGAAGATGCCGAGGATAAGGGCAAAGGGCAGAAATTGCCACAATCCGCCCGCCCCCTGGACGGGTGCCGCCATTGCTATGAAATAGGTCATCTTCGGGAGAAGGTTCGATGAAACTCCTGGCGGAGCTTTCCAAACGAGCCGAAACTCAAAGCTTCCCTGATACGCCGCATCAAGTCAAGGTAGAAGTAGAGGTTATGGACGGTCAGCAGCGTAGCCGCCGTCATCTCCCCCGCCGTGAAGAGATGGCGCAAATAGGCACGGCTGAAATGGCCGCAGGTATAGCAACCGCACTCCGGATCCGGCGGGAGGGGGTCCTCGGCGTACCGGGCGTTCTTGATCACCAGCACACCGTGCGCGGTGAGGAGCTGGCCGTTCCTGGCATTGCGCGTCGGCAGCACGCAGTCGAACAGGTCGATGCCACGTGCGACGCACTCCACCAGGTCGTCCGGCATGCCGGTACCCATGAGGTAGCGCGGCCGGTCGGCTGGCAGCAAGGGCGCGGTGTGACCGACGACGTCGTACATGACGTCGACGGGCTCGCCGACGCTGAGGCCGCCGATGGCGTAGGCCTCGAACCCGACCTCCACCGTGCGCTGCACGCTCTCTGTACGCAAGGCGCTGTCGGTTCCTCCCTGGATGATGCCGAACTGCGCCTGGCCCGGGTTGGTCACGATCACGCTGTCGACGCGCTCGTGCGCCAGTTGCAGAAACCGCGTACGGCAGCGCCGCGCCCACCGCGCCGATCGTTCCATCGCCAACGCAGCGCTGCCGGCGTCGATCGCGGTGCTGACGCACTCATCGAGGACCATCGCGACGTCGGAACCGAGCTGCGCCTGGATGTCGGTGGCCTTCTCCGGCGATAGCGCGCACAGTGCGCCGTCGAGGTGCGACCGGAAGCGCACCCCGTCTTCGCTGACCGTGCGCCTCTGCGCCAGGCTGAACACCTGGTAGCCGCCGCTGTCGGTGAGAATCGGGCGCGGCCACCCGATGAAGCGATGCAGTCCGCCGGCGCGCGCGATCAGATCGTCGCCCGGCCGCAGGTGCAGGTGATAGGTATTGCCCAGCAGGATCTGTGCGCCGGCGTCCTCGAGATCTCGGTGCGTGATCGCCTTGACCGCACCGCGCGTGCCGACCGGCATGAACACCGGTGTCTCGACGGCGCCGTGCGGCGTCTGCAGCACGCCGCGCCGCGCCAGGCCTTCCGTGTGAGTGATGTCGAACGAAAACTGCATCAGTCTTCTGTCTTCTACTTCTACCTTCTACCTTCTGTCTTCTACCTTCTGTCTTCTGACTTCCGCCGCCCGTCCTGCTATTCTGGCAGAGTGAAGCGGTTGCGTGTCGGCGTGCTCTACGGCGGACGGTCCGGTGAACACGAAGTGTCCCTGGCCTCGGCAGCGTCGGTGTTCTCCAACCTCGATCGCGGGCGCTACGAGCCTGTGCCGATCCGCATCGAAAAGGACGGCCGCTGGACGCTCGCCGACAAAGCGCCGAGCGTGATGATCGCCGGCGACGTCATCGAGCAGGCGCGGCTCGAAGCGGCGCGGCCGGTCCGCGAGGGACGTGAAGTGCACTTGGTGGCGTGGCCGAGCGAGGAGACAATCCTCTCGATCGACCGCTCGCACACCCGTGACAGTGATCTGCCGACGGCGACCGTCACCGGCCTCGCGCTCGACGTCCTCTTCCCGATGCTGCACGGGCCGTACGGCGAAGATGGCACCATCCAGGGCCTGCTCGAACTCGCCAACATTCCCTACGTCGGCGGCGGCGTCCTCGCCTCGGCCGTGGGCATGGACAAGGCGATGATGAAGATCGCGTTTGCCGGCCGCGGCCTGCCGATCTGTGCCTATCGCGTCGTCCTGCGCCACGAATGGGAGAAACAGCCGGAGACCATCGTCGTCGACCTCGAGAAGGCGCTGCAGTTCCCGATGTTCGTCAAGCCCGCCAACCTCGGGTCAAGCGTCGGCATCTCGAAGGCCAAGGACGCGGCCGGGTTGCGCGAGGCGATGACCCTCGCCGGCAGCTACGACCGCAAGATCGTCATCGAGGCCGCGGTGCCCAACGCGCGCGAGATCGAGTGCGCCGTGCTCGGGAACGACGAGGCCGAGGCGTCGGTCGCCGGTGAGATCATCCCCTCGCGCGAGTTCTACGACTACGAGGCGAAGTATCTCGACGAAGGGTCGAAGGCAGTGATTCCCGCCGACCTGCCCAAGAAGACGGCCGACCAGGTGCGCAAGCTGGCCGTCGAGGCCTTCAAGGCGATCGACGGCGCCGGCCTGTCACGCGTCGATTTTCTGCTCGAGCGAGGCACCAGCAAACTGTTCGTCAACGAGGTCAACACCATCCCCGGGTTCACGACGATCAGCATGTTCGCGAAGCTGTGGGCGGCGTCCGGCGTCGACTATCCGGTCCTGCTCGACCGCCTGATCGCGCTGGCGGTACAGCGCCACGCCGACAAGCAGCAGCTCCGTACCAGCGTCACGTAAGGCGACGTGCGACAGGCGCTGCGCGAAGGGCGGAGGGCGCGATGGGTGGTGCTTGGCGGGTGTCTCCTGTTTGGCGCGCCGGCCGCGGCCGGTGATCTGACCGGCGTCGACGGTCTGGTCAAGGTCTATCACGCGATCCTCGACGCTGATTTCGGCGACGCGGATGCGCAGTTGAAGCGCGCGTGTCCGCCAGCGCCGCAACCGGCCTGCGACGTGCTCGCCGCGACGCGCACGTGGTGGCGCATCCAGCTCGATCCCGACAGCCGCGCGCTCGACGCGACGTTCTCGGCAGAAGTCGAGCGCGCCATCGCGACCACCGAGGCGTGGACCGCGCGCGAGCCCGGCAACGCGGAAGCGCACTTCTACGTCGGCGGCGCGTACGCGGCGCGGGTCCAGTGGCGCGTGCTGCGCAATGAGAAGCTCGCCGCCGCGCGTGACGGCAAGCGAATCAGGACGGCGCTGGAGCGGGCCGTCGCGCTCGACCCGGCGCTCGAGGACGCCTACTTCGGGATCGGCCTCTACCAGTACTATGCCGACGTCGCGCCGGCGGCGGCCAAGTTCCTGCGCTTCTTCCTGCTGCTACCCGGCGGCGACAGAACCGAGGGGCTGGCGCAGATGCGGCGGACGCTGGCCAACGGGCAGCTGCTGCCTGGAGAGGCAGACTACCAGCTGCAGATCATCTATCTGTGGTACGAGCACCGGGCCGATCTGGCCGCTGGTCTGCTCGAGCAATTGCAGGCGCGTTACCCCGGCAATCCGCTCTTCCCGGCCCAGCTCGCCGACGTGCAGGATCGTTACCAGCACGATCTATCGGCCAGCCTCGCCACCTGGCGCGCCCTGCTCGGCGCGGCGAAGGCGGGACGCGTCAACGAGCCCGACCTCGCCGAAGCGCAGGCGCGCTTCGCGGTCGCACGTCAGCTCGACGCGCTCGCCGAGACCGACGCCGCGCTCGCCGAGTTGCGTGCGCTGGTCAACATGAAGCCATCGCGGCCGTCAGGCGCGCTCGCCGCCGCCTACCTCGCGCTCGGCGAAGGAGAAGATCGCCTGGGCCATCGCGACGCCGCGATCGCGGCCTACCGTCTCGCCGCGGCCGCGGCCTCGCCGCCCGATGCCGCCAGCGTGCGCGAGCGGGTCTCCGACCATCTCCGTCGCGCGCCCGACGCGACGCGCGCCGACGCCTACCGCCTGTCGCTCGAAGGCTGGCGCCGCGTCGAGCGCGGTGATGCCGCCGGCGGCGAGCCGCTTCTGGCCCGCGCGGTCACGCTCGATCCGCGCGACCCGGTCGCGCGCTACCGGCACGCCCGCGCGCTGCAGGCGCGGCGCGACGAGGCCGGCGCGGTCGTCGAATACGACGCGGCGCTCGCTGGTGCGAGCGCGGCGCCCGCGTCGATCGCGGCCGCCGCCTTCCTCGACGCGGGGCGCCTCAAGGAACGGCTCGGCCGCCGCGAGCAGGCCATCGCGCACTATCGCGCGGCGCTGACATGGTTCGGCGGCGCCGCCGAAACGCGCGCGGCCGCGACGCGCGCGCTGGCGCGCCTCGGCGCGGAAAAGTAGATCGCGACGTCTACAGCTGACGCGCGCTTCCTCCGAAACTCTGTTTAGTGGATGACGAATTTTTGACTTTCGCAGCACTTTATGCTTGACACTGCGAAGTTCTCATCCATAATCTACATCTTGTATGAGGGTGGATCGCTCAGCCCACCTGTTGTAACCCTTGGTCACCGGTAACAGCTGAGCAGCCACGTTCCAAGGAGGAACTAATGGCGAAGAAGAGCGCAAAGGGCGGCAAGAAAAAGGGCGGAAAGAAGCGCTAACCGCCGCCGACCGGTCCGGGGGGTGTCAAAGGAAAACTTTGCACCCCCGATTTTTTTAGGCCGCACTTTCTTATGCGCCGCGCGCGAGTAGAGCGAGCGCGTCACGCGAACGGAGCGAGCCGGCGAAGCGGCGAGCGAGTGAGCGTGTAGGAGAGTCCGAGGGGCGAAGCCCCTCGGAGGCTAAACGAAGCGACGAGCGGCGTATAGACGCACCGCCGAGTGCCGGTTGGCAGAGGCGCTGCGATACGGAGATTGCTCCTCGCGAACGAATCCCACACGAAGGGGGGGATAAAACGCATGGCGAAGAAAGCTGCTAAGGGCGGGAAGAAGAAGGGCGGCAAGAAGCGGTAACACGCCCGTGTTCCTGCCAAAAACGGGGGCGACTGTCGCCCCCGTTTTTGCTTTTGGTGACGCCTCTCAGCGCATCTCTTTACCGTCCCAGATGCGGATCCGTTGAATCACGTCGAGCTGTTGCAGCGCATCGACGATCTCCATCCCCTGCACCACCTGCCCGAACACCGTGTACTTTGCGTCGAGGTGCGGCTGCGGGGAATGCGTGATGAAGAATTGGCTGCCGCCCGTATCCGGACCTGAGAGCGCCATGCCGACGGTGCCGCGCAGGTACGGACGATCGTTCAGCTCGTCGCGGATGCTGTAGCCAGGGCCGCCGGAGCCGTCGCCGCGGGGATCGCCGTCCTGGACGACGAAGTTGGGCACGACGCGGTGAATCTGCAGGCCGTTGAAGTAGCCCTTCCGCGCCAGCGTCACGAAGTTCTGCACCGTCTGCGGCGCGTCGAGCACTGCCAGCTCGATCTCGATCGTCCCCCTTGCCGTTTCGATGAACGCATGCGGCGAGTAGTCCGGCTTGATCAGGTCAGGCGAATCGTAGCGCGCAATCGGCGCGCCCGGCGCCGGCCGGATCGCCATGGTCGAGTCCACGGACGGATCGAGCGAGTGCAAGAGGCTGGCGGCGCGCAAGCGGACCGCCCAGTCGTTGTCGGCGAACGCCGCCTTCAGCGTATCGGCCGCGTCGGCGGCGCCGTAGCGCGCCAGCGAGGCCAACGCCGCCTCGCGCGCGTCGGAACTGCCATCGGCCAGGGCGGCCTTGTAGGCGTCGCGCAGCGCCGCCGCCGCCGCCGGCGACCGCACCTGGCCGAGCGCGCGGGCCGCCGCGGCGCGCACGCCGATGTCAGGCGCCTTCAGCAGGGCGAGCAGCGTGTCGTCGGTCCCCGGCGCCTTCACTTTGGCCAGCGCGTCGAGCGCGGCCGCGACGACGCGCTTGTCGGGATCGTCGAGCATCTTCTGCAGCCGGCCGACCGCGAATGACGGCGGCGTCGCGCTGAGCGCGTCGGCAATCGCCGAGCGCACGATCCAGTGCGGATCGGGTTCCATGCCCGAGAGCAGCGTCGCGAAGCCCGGTGGGTCGATCTGCGCGGCCGCGCGCACCGCCGCCGCGCGCATCGTCGGCCAATCGTCGGTGATGAGGTCCTGGATGTAGGGCAGCCCCGCGTCGCTGCGGAGCGCCGCCAGCGCGGCGATCGCGACCAGCGCGACGTTCGGATTCGGCTTGTTGGCGGCGAGCACGGCGACGATCGGCGCAGCGCCTTCAGGGGCGCCGATCTGCGCCAGCGCGTCGATGGCGGACACGGCGAGCGCGACGTCGCCATTCGACTGCTCGAGCATCCGCCGCAAGAGCGGCACCGACGCAGTGTCCTTCAGTGCGCCGAGGCCGCGCGCGGCGAAGGCGCGCGTATAGCGGCCAGGGGTACCGGCGAGTTGACGCAACAGCGGGATCGCCCGTGGATCGTTGATGCGGCGCAGCGCGTAAGCGATCGGCCACCAACCCGATACACGGCCCGAGCCGTCCTGAACGGCGGCGGCGAGCGGCTCGAAGCCCTTCAGCCGTACCAGCGCGAACACGCCCAACCGCACCGCGTCGGCCGCAGGCGAGGCGCCGAACTTCTCGTCATCCGGCGCGATATTGGTGATCGCCCCCGCGCTCACGTAGGCGCCGACCATCTGGCCGACCGCCGCGGCCGAGCCGGTGTCGCCGATGAGGCCGAGCGCTTCGGCGGCGCGGCCGCGCACGCGCGGGTCAGCGTCCTGCAGTGCGGTGGTGAGTAGCGGCACCGACGCCTTGTCGGCGAGCAGCCCGAGCGCGAACGCGGCCATCTGGCGCACGTCCGCATCGGGATCGCTCAACAGCGGCCGTACGGCGGGCGCCCCGTCGGCGAGCCCGACGCGGCCGATGGCCAGCGCGGCGCGTCGGCGAATGCGCGCGTCGGCGTCGGCGGCAAGCGTCGTCAGATCGGCGACGACCGGGATCGGCACGGGCGGCAGCGCGACGTTCTTCTTGTTGGCAGTCGTCGCGGGCGCGGGCGCCGGCATCGGTTCGGGCGACGGAGCCGGATCGCGCAGGATGCGCCGATCCTCGAGACGCAGAATCCAGCTCATCTTCTGGTCGGCGGCCATCACCGGCGCCGTCTGCGGCGTCTGCGGCTTCGGCGGGGGGGCGCTGCCGCATCCGGACAGCAGCAACAGGCTGACAACGAACAGCCACGGGTATCGCATAACTGTGCCCAGTCTAGCAGCGCAGGGGCCGGAAGTCGGGGGTTGTCACGCCCTCACGTCGTAGCTCTCCACCGTCGCCGCACTGATCCGATCCCAGTCGAGGGTCACCCCGATGCCGGGTCCACCCGGGACCTGAATCGTGCCCGACGCGCTCACCTCGATCGAGGGCTCGATGAGATCCGGCACGAAGTAGCGACGGCTGGCAGCGATGTCACCGGGAAGCGAAAAGTTCGGCAGCGACGCCAGGTGGATGTTGTGCGCGCGGCCGATGCCACTTTCCAGCATGCCGCCGTGCCAGACCGGGATGCCGCGCGACGCGCACAGGTCGTGCAGCGCCATCGACGGACCGTGACCGCCGACACGTCCGGGCTTGATGTTGATGACGCGGCAGGCGTCCAGCTCGATCGCTTCTGCCGCATCCCGCGTCGAATGGATCGACTCGTCAAGGCAGATCGGCGTCCGCAACGCGCGTTGCAGCACGGCGTGATCGCGAATGTCGTCGTAGTCGAGCGGTTGCTCGATCATCATCAGGGCGAATCGATCGAACCCGGCGAGGCGGTCGCGGTCCGCGAGCGTGTAGGCGGCGTTGGCATCGACCATCAACTGGACGCCGCCGAAACGCGCCCGCACCGCCTCGACGACGGCGAGATCCCATCCGGGCTTGACCTTGATCTTGATGCGCTGGTAGCCGGCCGCGAGCTCCGCGTCGATCTTCGCCAGCAGCAGCTCGACCGAGTCCTGGATACCGATGGAGACGCCCGAGGCGATCTCGGCGCGGGTACCGCCGAGCAGCCGCGCCAGCGGCACATGCTGCTGCCGCGCCGCGAGATCCCACGCCGCCATCTCGACGGCCGCCTTCGCCATGTTGTGCCCGCGCACGCGCGCGAGCGCCGGGAACAGGTCGCGGGGATGGGCGAAAGGCCGGCCGAGCACGATCGGCGCCAGGAAGTCCTTGAGGACGTGCCACGCCGTCACCGTTGTCTCCGGGCTGTAGTACGGATCGACGTCGGCGACGCACTCGCCAATGCCGCTGATCCCATTCCCCTCGACAGAGACCAGGATGAACGACCGATCGTAGATGCGCCCGAAGCTCGTCTCGAAGAACGCGACGAGCGGCAGACGGATCAATCGAAGCTGCAGCCTCTCAATCGTGATCGCCACGGATGCACACAGATAAGCACAGATCGATCCGTGTTCATCCCTGTTTTTCCGTGGCGTATACTCCCCGACGGTGAACTCGTTCCGCTACATCGCCATCGAGGGGCCGCCCGGCGTCGGCAAGAGTGCGCTGGCGGATCGGCTCGGCGCCCGGCTGGACGCGACGATGGTGCTCGACGAGACCGACAACCCGTTCTTGGCCGACTTTCACGCCAGCCGTCCAGGCGCGGCGTTCCAGGCGCAGCTCTTCTTCACGCTGGCGCGCCATCGACAGCAGACCTCGCTGCGCCAGAGCGATCTCTTCAGCCAACTGACGATCAGCGACTATCTGTTCGACCGCGACAAGATCCACGCCTACCTGAATCTCGACGACAACGAGCTGTTCATCTATCAGCGACTCTACGAGCTGCTGGCACAGGACGTGCCGGCTGCCGATCTGGTCATTTACCTGCAGACGCCGACCGACGTCCTCCGCCGCCGCCTGCGCGATCGCCATCGGACCAGCCCCGAGACTCCGCTGCTCGACGATGAATACGTGCGTGAGCTGAACGAGGCCTACAACCACTTCTTCTTCCACTACAACGCCACCCCACTCCTGGTCGTGGAGACGTCCCAGTTCGACCTGACCTGGGGGGACGAAGCGCTCGAAGACCTGTCGAAACAGCTCAATGGCATGGGACGCGGCACCCGCTACTACGTGCCGCGGACGCGGTAGCTCGGTCTTCCCCTCCTCTCCCTTCCCGGTCTTCCCGTCGTGCCGTCTTTGATAAGCTCAGCTCGATGGCGTGGTTCAAGAAGGTTCGCAAGCCGATCGAGCCGCAGGCGAACAAGGAGAGCCGGGTTCCTGAGGGCCTGTGGGTCAAGTGCCCATCGTGCGGCGAGGTCATCTACAACAAGGATCTGGCCGCGACGCTGAACGTCTGCCCGAAGTGCGCGCATCACTTCCGCATCGGCGCCCTCGAACGCCTGCGCATGCTCTTCGATGGTGAGTTCGTCGAGTACGATCGCGATCTCCGCTCGACCGACCCACTCGCCTTCGTCGACACCAAGCCTTACCGCAAGCGGCTCGAGGCCAGCATTGCCTCGACCGGCATGTCCGACGCAGTTGTCTGCGCCACCGGCGCGATCGAAGGGATGGAAGCGTCGGTGGCGGCGATGGAGTACACCTTCATCGGCGGCAGCATGGGTGTCGTCGTCGGCGAGAAGATCACTCGCGCCATCGAGCGCGCGATCGCGCGCCGGCTGCCGGTGGTGATCGTCGCCTCGTCGGGCGGAGCGCGGATGATGGAAGGGGCCCTGTCGCTGATGCAGATGGCCAAGATCAGCGGCGCGCTGGCGCGCCTCGATCGTGCGCGCCTGCCCTACGTCTCGGTGCTGACCGATCCCACGACTGGCGGCGTGACCGCGAGTTTTGCCATGCTTGGCGACGTCAACATCGCCGAGCCGAAGGCCTTGATCGGCTTTGCCGGCCCGCGGGTCATCGAGCAGACGATCCGGCAGAAGCTGCCCGAAGGCTTCCAACGCAGCGAGTTCCTGCTCGACCACGGCATGCTCGACATGGTGGTCGATCGCCGTGAGATGAAGGCGGCCATCGCGCGGGTCCTCCGCTTCAGCCTGCCGGCCAACCGCGCCGAGCCGGAGGCGGCCGCGACCGAGCCGTGAGCGCCCCGCCCCAAGCGGAACCGCGGGGGCCGGCGACCGAGTTCCTCTTCAGCCTCGAGCGCTTCGGCATGAAGTTCGGTCTGGCCAGCATGGCCCGGCTGTGCGCCGCGCTCGATCACCCCGAGCGCGCCTTCGCCGCGATCCATGTCGCCGGCACCAACGGCAAGGGATCCGTGGCGGCGATGGTGGACGGGGCGCTGAACGCGGCTGGATGGACGTCCGCGCGCTACACGTCGCCGCACCTGGTACGGCTCGAGGAACGCTTCATGATCGGCGGCGCCGAGGTCGCGGCTGAGACGCTCGAGGCCGCGGCCGCGCGCGTACGCGATGCCGTCGACCGTCTGCGCGCGTCGGGCGAGCTGGAGGCGTGGCCGACCTTCTTCGAGTGCACGACCGCGGTCGCCTTCGATCTCTTCCGCGAGGCGCACGCCGAGGTCGCGGTCTGCGAAGCCGGCCTCGGCGGACGCCTCGACGCCACCAACGTGGTCTCGCCGATCGCGACGGCGATCGTCTCCATCGATTTCGATCATCAGGCGCAGCTCGGCGACACGCTGGCGGCGATCGCCTGGGAGAAGGCGGGCATCATCAAGCCGGGCGTGCCAGTGATCGCCGGCTCCATGCCGGCCGAGGCGATGGAGGTGATCGCGCGCGTGGCCGCGGAACGCGGCGCCCCGCTGATCCGTGCCGGCGATGACGCGGCCTTGGCGGCGCGGGTCGCGCCGCTGCCGCTATCGCTCGCCGGCGCGCACCAGCGCGCCAACGCCGCGGTCGCACTCGCGCTCCTCGAAACGGTCGACGCCGACCCGCGGCATCGCATCCGCGTTCCCGCTGCGGCGCGCCGGGCCGGCCTGTCGACGGCGGTGTGGCCGGGCCGGCTGGAGACGATCGTGTGGCGCGGACGCCGCGTGCTGCTCGACGCGGCGCACAACCCGGCCGGCGCGCGCGCGCTGGCGTCCTACCTGGCGTCGGAGGCGCCGGGGGGCGCGACGCTGGTGTTTGCGGCAATGAAGGACAAGGCGATCGCCGAGATGTTGCGCGCAGTCGCGCCGCACGTGCGCCAGCTCGTGTGCACGACGGCCCCCTCGCCGCGCGCGGCGGCAGCGGCGGATCTGGCGGCCATCGCCGCCGGCGCCGGCCTGACCGTCGTGGCCGTCGAGGATCCGATGGCCGCGCTCGAGCACGCACGCCAGAGGCCGGATCCGATCGTCGTGGCCGGGTCGATCTTCCTCATCGGCGCCGTCCGGAAGCAGCTGCTGCCGTGATACGCTTTGCCAATTCTCTCCGCTCGATGCGTCGTACCAGCCTGCTCTTCCTGATCGCGTTCGCGGCGGCCGCCGCGCCCGCCCGGGCGCAGGGCACGCCCGCGATGGGCGGCTGCGGCTATAAGTGGGCGGTCGTCAGCCAGAACGCCAACAATGTCAACGAGACGCACACCATCCTGTTGAAGGACGTGCACATCGACTGCAATGACATCCAGCTGTTCGCCGACCAGGCCGAGCTGTTCAACGACGTCGATCGCATGACGGCAGCCGGCAACGTCGTGTTCGTGTCGGGCGGCAACCGCATCTCGGCCGAGCGCATGGAGTTCAACACCCGCACCAAGACGGGCACGTTCTTCAACGCCTCGGGCATCGCCAACGTCGAAAACCGTGGCATCGACCGCAGCCTGTTTGGCTCGCAGGAGCCCGACGCCTACTTCTGGGGAGAGAAGCTCGAGAAGCTCGGGCCGAGGACCTACCGGATCACGCACGGCGGCTTCACCACCTGCACGCAGCCGACACCGCGCTGGGAGTTCGTCGCCGGCACGCTGACGGTGACGCTGGAGAAGCGGGCGCTGATGAGCAACGCGCTGCTCAAGGTGAAGGACGTCCCGGTGTTCTACCTGCCCGGGATGTACTACCCGATCAACAAGGAGGACCGCGCCACTGGCTTCCTGATCCCGATTTACGGCACGTCGACGATCAAGGGGCAGATGCTCAAGAACGCCTTCTTCTGGGCGATCGACCGCAGCCACGACGCGACGCTGTTCATGGACTACTACTCGAAGACCGGCTACGGCTACGGCGGCGAGTATCGCTACGTCCAGTCGCCGACCTCTTCGGGCAACGTGCAGACCTACGTCCTGCGCGAGCACGACGCGACCTACGAGCAGTCCGACGGCACGACCAATACCCAGCCGGGCATCGACAGCTACCAGGTGAACGGCAACATGATGCAGGCGATTGGTCCGCATCTCCGGCTGACGGGCAACGCCAACTATTTCTCCAGCCTCGTCGCCCAGCAGCGCTATCAGCAGAATCTCTATGCCGCGACCCAGCGCTCGCGCAGCTTCGGCATCAATGCCGTCGGCAACTGGGGCGCCAACACCGTCAGCGGCACGGTCGACCGCAACGAGATTTTTGCCGGCGATGGCACCGACAACTCCAACGTGACCGGGTCGCTGCCGCGCATCACCTTCAGCCGCGGCGAGAAGAAGATCGGCGATCTGCCGGTCTACTTCGGCCTGTCCAGCGAATACGTCACCCTCATCCGCACCGACCGCTACAACGGCACCGTCGCCGATCGCGGCCTGACCCGGGTCGACCTGCAACCGGGCCTGCGCTTTCCCTTCACCAAGTGGCCCTACCTGACGTTCAACACCACGTTCGGCTTCCGCGAGACCTACTGGAGCGATAGCCAGATCTCTGACGCCAACGCGCTGCGCCTGCCGGATCCGATCCAGCGCCGCTATTTCACGGTGGCATCGACGATTACCGGACCGGTGTTCACACGCATCTTCAATACCCCGCGCCGCAACTACGCGCAGAAGTGGAAGCACGTGATCGAGCCGGCCTTCCGCATCTCGCGCGTGTCGCCGATCGACAATTACGATCAGATCGTCAAGCTCGACGGCACCGACTACGTCGTCGGCAGCGTCACCAGTTTCCAGTACGGCCTGAACAACCGCCTCTACGCCAAGAAGAACAGCGCGCGCGAGATCCTCAACGTGGCGATCACACAAAGTTATTACACCGACGCCAAGGCGGCAGCGGTCGACCGCGAGTACCAGAGCAGCACCTTCAACACCACGCCGAAGCCGACGAATTTTTCACCGGTGGCGCTGCAGGTGCACGTCAGCCCGACCGCGGTCACCGACGCGACCTTCCGCACCGAGTACGACACGCAGTTCCACGCACTGCGCACGCTGGCGCTGAACGGCGGCTTGACGGAAGGCTGGGTCTCCGACCAGGCCGGCTGGAGCCAGA
This sequence comes from uncultured Acidobacteriota bacterium, assembly GCA_963836665.1. GTDB lineage: Bacteria > Acidobacteriota > Vicinamibacteria > Vicinamibacterales > 2-12-FULL-66-21 > JAICSD01. The sequence continues at coordinate 2,735,510 of CAWIKL010000001.1, forward strand.
CGCGCTTCATCCCCGGCTATAACACCGAGGCGAGCGCCTCGCACTTCATCAACAACGCGACCACCCTGCGCCGTCCCGGCGGCATGTTCGGCGGCACCTACGTGTTGAACTACGACGTACTGCACACCGCGTTCGTCAACCAGCGGCTGATTGCCACCTACAACACGCAGTGCTGCGGCATCGCGGTCGAGTACCAGCGCTTCAACTACGGCGCGGCGGCGTCGAACGTCGGCGTGCCGAACGATCGCCGCTTCAACATCTCGTTCACTCTCGCCGGGATCGGCACCTTCTCGGACATCTTCGGCGCCTTCGGCGCCCAGCAAGGCAGGCGATGAAAGGACTGATTCTGAGCGGCGGCAAGGGCACCCGGCTGCGGCCGCTCACCTACACCAGCGCCAAGCAGCTGGTGCCGGTCGCCAACAAGCCGGTGCTCTTCTACGGCATCGAGGCCCTCGCCGCAGCGGGCATCACCGACATCGGCATCGTCGTCGGCGACACGCGCGAGGAGATCAAGGCGGCGGTCGGCGACGGCTCGCGCTGGGGCGTCGCGGTGACCTACATCGAGCAGGATGCGCCGCGCGGGCTGGCCCACGCCGTGCTGATCAGCGAGCCGTTCATCGGGCGCGAGCCGTTCGTCATGTATCTCGGCGACAACCTGCTCAACCGCGGCATCACCGGGTTCGTCGAGGAGTTCGTGCGCGAGGCGCCGGCGGCGCAGATCCTCCTGACTCGCGTGCCCGATCCGCAGATGTTCGGCGTCGCCGAGCTCGAGGATGGACGCGTCGTGCGCCTGGTCGAGAAACCAAAGGCGCCGAAAAGCGACCTCGCGCTGGTCGGCGTCTACATGTTTTCGCCGGCAGTATTCGAGTCGGTGAAGCGGATCACACCGAGCTTCCGCAACGAGCTCGAGATCACCGACGCGATCCAGGATCTGATCGACCGCGGCCTCGAAGTGCGCCCGCACCTGGTGCAGGGCTGGTGGAAGGACACCGGCAAGCTCGAAGACATGCTCGAGGCCAACCGTCTCATTCTCGACACGCTCGAGCGGCGCGTCGACGGCCGCGTCGACGCCGAGTCGCGCATCGAAGGCAAGGTGGTCATTGACGCCGGCGCCATCGTCGAACGCTCGGTCATCCGCGGTCCAGTCGTCATCGGCGCCGGCGCGCGCATCGTGCACGCCTACATCGGGCCGTTCACGTCGATCGGGCCGAACTGCGAGATCCGCGATTCCGAGATCGAGCACAGCATCGTGCTCGAAGGCAGCGTCATCAGAGATCTGGCCAACCGGGTCGAGGACAGCCTGATCGGCCGCAACGTCAAGATCATCCGCATGCCGGTCAAGCCGAGCGCCTACCGGTTCATGCTCGGCGACAACTCGGAAGTCGGTATCCGCTGGTAACGAGGAGTTTTCCGTGAGTGCACCCGCGAAGTTCGCTGCTGGCACGAAAGTGCCGATCCACGACGTCAAGACCAAACGACTCCGTCTCATCCCCGACGAGCGCGGCTGGCTGATGGAGATCCTGCGCGCCGACGACGGCGAGCTGTTCTCGAAGTTCGGCCAGGTCTACGTGTCGGCGACCTACCCGGGCGTGGTCAAGGCGTGGCACTATCACAAGGTGCAGGTCGATCACTTCGCCTGCGTCGCCGGCATGGTCAAGCTCGTGCTGATCGATACGCGCGACGATTCGCCGACGCGCGGCGCCATCAACGAGTTCTACATCGGCAGCCAGAACCCGGTCCTGGTGCAGGTGCCGAACCTGGTCTACCACGGCTGGAAGTGCATCAGCCCCGAGGTGTCGCTCGTCGTCAACGTGCCGACCGAGCCGTACCATTACACCGATCCCGATGAATACCGTCTCGAGCCGCACGGGATATTGCCCTACGACTGGACGCGTCACGATGGTTAAGGTGCTCGTCACCGGCGGTGCCGGCTTCATTGGCTCGAACTTCGTTCGCTACGCGCTCGCCACTCACGCGGACTGGCGCGTCACCACGCTCGACAAGCTGACCTACGCCGGGCGTCTGGAGAACCTCGAGAGCGTCAAGGATCATCCGCGCCACCGCTTCGTCCAGGGAGACATCGCCGATCGCGCGGTCGCCGCCCCGCTCGTCGCCGAGTCCGATGTCGTCGTCAACTTCGCCGCCGAGACGCACGTCGATCGCTCGATCATGCACGCCGGCGATTTCATCCAGACCGATGTCTACGGCACGTTCGTGCTGCTCGAAGCGGCGCGCGAGAACGCGACACTGCGGCGCTTCGTGCAGATCTCCACCGACGAGGTCTACGGCTCGGTGCCGGTCGGATCGAGCGTCGAGACCGACGAACTCAAGCCGCGCAACCCGTACTCGGCCAGCAAGGCCGGCGCCGACCGCCTCGCCTACAGCTACTGGGCCACCTACAAGGTGCCGGTGATCATCACCCGGGCGTCGAACAACTACGGGGCGAACCAGTTCCCCGAGAAGATCATCCCGCTCTTCATCACCAACCTGATTGACGACCTCCCGGTGCCACTCTACGGCGACGGCCAGAACGAGCGCGACTGGCTGCACGTCGACGATCACTGCCGCGGCATTGATCTGTTGATCGACAAGGGAGAGCCGGGCGAGGTCTACAACATTGGTGGCGGCAACCAGGTGAAGAACGTCGATCTGACCCACCGCCTGCTCGAGCTCGTCGGCAAGCCGACCTCGCTGATCAAGCCGGTGGCCGATCGCCAGGGCCACGACCGCCGTTACTCGCTCGGCACCGCCAAGCTGGAGGGACTCGGCTGGAAACCGCTGGAGGACTTCCCGCAGGGGCTCGCGCGCACGGTGCAGTGGTACCGCGAGAACGAGGCGTGGTGGCGTCCGATCAAGGACCAGGACCCGGCCTTTCGCCAGGTACTACCAGGCGCAGTACGGCAAGCGCTGATCTGGCGGGCCCACTGACACACGTGCACGGCGTTGGGCTGGTCACCGGGGCGACAGGCTTCGCGGGCGGCCATCTGCTCGATCGGCTCTCCGCGACGGGTTCCGCGGTGCACGCGCTGGCGCACAGCGGCGGTCAGCCGGCGCAGCCGCATCCCGGCGTCGAATGGAGCACGGTGGATCTGCTCGATCGCGCGGACATCCGCCGTGTCCTCGACGCCGTCCGCCCGTCGATCATCTACCACTGCGCCGGCCTGGCCGACGTGCAGGACGCCTGGAAGGCGCCGGCCCGCGCGCTCCGCCTCAACGTCCTTGGCACGCACAACCTTCTCGAAGCCTGCCGCAGCGCCGGTCTTGACTGCCGCATCGTCGTCACCGGGTCTGCGCTCGTCTACCGGCCGCAGACAACGGCGATCGATGAGGACGCGCCGATCGCGCCGGCCGATCCCTACGGCATCAGCAAACTGGCGCAGGAGATGACCGCCGCGGCCTCCGGCTTGCCGGTGGTCGTGGCCCGGCCGTTCAACCACGCCGGCCCGCGCCAGTCCGCGAAGTTCTCGACCTCAGCCTTCGCGCAACAGATCGCGCGGATCGAGGCTGGCGGCGCCGAACCGGTGCTTCGCGTCGGCAACCTCGATTCACGACGCGACATCACCGACGTGCGCGACACCGTTCGCGCCTATCAGTTGCTGGCCGATAAGGCGACGCCTGGACGTATCTACAACGTGTGCAGCGGCGTCGGCTACCGCATGCGCGACCTGCTGGACACGCTCTTGTCTCTGGCACGCGTGCACGTGCGTGTGGAGACCGACCCGGAGCGGCTGCGCCCAAGCGACAACCCGATCGTCATCGGCAGTCACGCGCGGCTGACCGCCGAAACCGGGTGGCGTCCGGAAATCCCGATCGAACGGACGCTTGCGGATCTGCTGGACTATTGGCGCGGCGTCACCGCAGCGGCATGACCGCCACCGGCGCGACCCACTCGGAAACAGCGCGCCAGGTCGTGCACATGTCGATGGGCGGGTTCGCGCTGCTGCTGCGCTGGACGGCGTGGTGGCAGGCGGTGGCGCTCGCGGCATTCGCCCTCGTGTTCAATGCCGTCGTGCTGCCGCGCATGGCGGAGGGCCTGTATCGCCCCGGCGAGGCCGGCCGCGTCCATGGCATCGTCTTCTATCCGCTCGCCGTGCTGATCCTGCTGCTGCTCTTTCCATCGCGGCTCGACATCGTGGCGGCGGCGTGGGGCATTCTCGCCGCGGGCGACGGCATCGCCACGCTCGCCGGCCGCGCCATCGGCGGCGCGCAGTGGCCGTGGAATCCCGCGAAGACCGTCGCCGGAACCAGCGCCTTCTTTTTCGCGGCCGCCGCAGCGGGCATCGGGCTCGCACTCTGGTGCCGTCCGGTCGCGACCGTCCCGACGGCGTTCGCCATCTTCGCCGTGCCGGTGGCCGCCGCCGCCGCCGCCCTGGTCGAGACCATCCCGATCAAGCTCGACGACAACCTGACGGTCGCCCTTTCGGCGGGCGGTGTCCTATGGCTCGGTGCGATGGTCGTCGCGCGCCAGGTGAGCTATCAGCACGCCGATTTCATGGAAGACGAGTACGTCGCGATCGCGCCGCCGACGGTTGCGTTCGCCGTTGCGATCGCCGTGAACGCGGTCGTCTCCATCGCCGGCTACGCGGCTCGGACGGTGTCGATCGGGGGGGCGATCTGCGGATTCGGGATCGGCGTGGCGATTTTCGTCGCGCTCGGCTGGCCCGGCTGGTCGATGCTGCTCGTGACGTTCGTCGCCGCGTCCGTGGCCTCGCGGCTCGGCCTCGCCGGCAAGCAGCGGCTGGGCATCGCCGAGGAACGCGGCGGGCGGCGCGGCCCCGGCAACGCGATCGCCAACACCGGGGCGGCGGCCATCGCGGCGATGCTCGCCGGGCTCGACGTCCATCCCGCCGCCGCACATCTGGCGTTCGTGGCGGCGTTGGCCACGGCCGGCAGCGACACGATCGCGAGCGAGATCGGCAAGGCCTACGGCCGGACGACACTGTCGATTGCGACGCTGGCGCGCGTGCCGCCCGGCACATCCGGCGCGATGTCGCTCGAAGGAACGGCTGCCGGCGTGCTGGCCGCGCTCGCTCTCGCCGCTTTCGGCGCCGCGGTCGGCATCGTTCCGTTTGCCGCGCTGGCGGCGATCGTCGTCGGCGCGACGACCGGCTCGCTGCTCGAGAGCTGGCTCGGCGCGACGCTCGAAGGTCCCGGTATTCTGAACAACGACGTGCTCAACTTCATCAACTCGGTAACGGGCCTGGCGGTAGCGCTCGGGGTCTGGCGGTTGATGCGGTGACACCGCGAGCGAACGGAGCGAGCGAGCCACGCGACCGGAGCGCGAGAGCGGGTGCAGGGGGATCCGGGGGGTCGACGACCCCGCGGAGGCTATTGGAGTTGAGCCGGCCCTTCACTCTCGTAGCGCCGGCGCTCGGCTTCGCATCGGGTGCGGCCACCGCCTACGGCGCCACGCCGCGGGAACACTGGAGCGCGGCGATCCTGTTGTACCCGCTCATCGGCCTGACGATGGCGGCGGTGCTCAATGCCGCGTCGAACGCGCTCAACCAGATCTACGACCTGGAAATCGATCGCGTCAACAAGCCGAAGCGGCCGCTGCCGTCGGGACGGCTGTCGCAACGGGCCGCGTGGACGTTCACCTGGCTCACCTACGCTCTCGCCCTGCTGCTGGCCTGGCTCGTCGCCCCTGGCGGACGCCACGAATGTTTCTGGATCGTCGTCGCCGCCACGGTCGGCACGGTCGTCTATTCCGTACCGCCGCTGCGCACGAAGCGGCTCGGCCTATGGGCCAACCTCACCATCGCCATCCCGCGCGGCGTGCTGCTGAAGGTCGCCGGCTGGTCGTCGGTGAAGACCGTGTTCGGGGCCGAGCCGTGGTACATCGGGGCGATTTTCGGGCTGTTTCTCCTCGGCGCCTCGACGACGAAGGACTTCGCCGACATGGAAGGGGACGCGCGCGGCGGGTGCCGCACGCTGCCGATCATCCACGGCGTTCGCCGCGCCGCCTGGATGATTTCGCCGTCGTTCGTCGTGCCGTTTGTGATGATCGCGGTCGGCGCCTGGACCGGCGTACTCACCGGCAACGTCCTGCTGCTTCAGTGGCTCGCGCTGATCATGACCGGCTACGGTCTCTACGTGTGCTACCTCATGCTGCGCCGTCCAGAGGATCTCGCCGTCGAGGAAAACCACGTTTCGTGGGCGCACATGTACCGCATGATGTTCGTCGCCCAGATCGGCTTCGCGATCGCCTACCTGCTTTGAGCCGATGGGCTCGGGGTGCGGGGCCGCGCCTTCCCGTGAGTGGCCATCAGGTGACTACTGTCGAGCGATGACGATTTTGTGTTTTTACCGCGGGCGACAACGACGGTCTAAGAATGCAGAAGCGCCTGACCGAGGAGGTCAATATGAGGATCGCCCGCATTGCCGCTGTCGTGTCGCTCGGACTCGCATTGTCGGCCGCACCGACGTTCGCGCAGAACATCAACAAACGCCAGGCGCGGCAGCAGCACCGCATTGCCGAAGGGATCGAGAACGGATCGCTGACGCCGAAGGAAACAGCGAGGCTCGAGCGCCAGGAAACGCGCATCAATCGACTCGAAGCGAAGGATCGAAAGAGCGGCGGCGGACTGAGCCCACAGGAGCGCGACCAGCTCAATCGGCTGCTCAACAGCGAGAGCCACCGCATCTACGTGCAGAAGCACGACAAACAGGGAAAATAGCAGGGAAATAGATCGCGGGTCGGGGTCCGGCCTGCTATCATGGCGAAGTTTCGCTTAATTTTCGCCCATGGACCTGCTCTTCGATCTCGGCCGTAAACCACCAACGACAAAGATGATCGCGCTGCAGGTGCGCGACCATGGAGCTGCCTCGCTCGATGAGGCGCAGCAACGCGCCGACCAGGCCCGCTATCAAGAGGTGACGTGCCGGTCGGCGCTCAATCCCGTGAAGGGGATGCCGTTCAACTGGACCCTCAATCCGTATCGCGGCTGCACGCACGCCTGCCACTATTGTTTCGCGCGCCGGTATCAGACGCAGTTCGCGCTCGGTCCCGACGATGAGTTCTCCTCGTTGATCTTCGTGAAGACGAACTTCCCGGAGGTCCTGCGCCGCGAACTCGACAAGCCGTCATGGGCGCGCGAGCAGGTCGCGCTCGGCACCGCCACGGATCCGTATCAGCCGATCGAGGGGCACTACAAGCTGACGCGGCGCACGCTGGAAGCGCTCGTCGCCGGGCGGACGCCCGTAGGCATCGTCACCAAGGGCCCGATGATCGTGCGCGACAAGGAGCTGCTCGCCGAACTGACGCGCATCGCCGGCTGCACCGTCTGCGTCAGCGTACCGACGGTCGACGAGGACGCCTGGCGCGCGCTCGAGCCGGGCACCGCGCATCCGATGCAGCGCTTGCGCGCGGTGAAGATCCTGCGCGAGGCGGGCATCCGCGCCGGCGTGCTGATGATGCCGATCGTGCCCGGCTTCACCACGCAGCCGGCGAAGCTCGACGCCACGATCAAGGCGATCGCCGATCACGACGCGGCGTTTCTCGGCGCCAATGTGATGTATCTGAAGGGAGGGACGCGGGACCACTTCATGGGTTTTCTCGCCCAGGCCTTTCCGCACATGGTCGAGCGCTACGGACGACTCTACGCCGGCGCCTACGCTGCGCCAGCGTATGTGCGCGACGTGCGCGAGATGGTCGAAATGTTCAAGCAGCGACACGGCATGGCGGGCAAGAGCCGGGAATTCGAGGATGCCGAACCGGACGAGACGCCCATTCCGGTCGAACCCGCCCAGGCGCGCCTCGGCTGGTAGTGTGAGCCAGTTCGGCAGGGACATACGCCTTCCGTGCCGAGGAGTTGACATGATCCTGGCACCTCTGGCGTTCGCGATGTTCAGCGCGTCACAGCCGCAAGCGGCAGTGGCGACTCGGCCCGTTCTCCACCTGGCGATCGTCGATGCCGCGCGCCGCTCGGCGCCCCTGCTTCAGCGCGGCCAGCGCGCTCAACGGGGAGGACCATACCCGCTCTCTCCCCGCGCGGGACGCAAGACCGCGGGTGTTCTGATTGGAGTGGCCGCGGGCTTTTTCGGCGGCATGATGATCGGATTCGCGCAGAGCCATGGCGAGTGCGGTCCGACACCGCAGTTGCTGATCGCGACAACCGTCGGCGGCGGGGTGGCCGGCTGGCTGCTGGCGGGCGACTAGAGCCCGCCAGCGCATCGCTTACGCAGTGGCTGCCAGAGCAGGATAGCGTCCTTCGGCGTCGGTCACCTGGATCTCGACCCGTCCCTCGGCCACGTCGGCGACGAACGACTTGCCTTCGGTCCAGCGCTGGCTGATTGGCAGCTTGATCCTTGACTCGATCACGCGCTTCAGGAAGCGTGCGCCGTAGGCCAGGCTGTAGCCATCGGTCACGATCTGCTCCAGCGCCGCCGGCGTCACGCTCAGCGTCCGGCCCGTCCGCGCCAGCGTCTGCTCGATCTTCTCGATCTGTTGCAGTGAGATCTGGCGGACTTCATCCTTGCTCAGGGGAGCGAAGATCACCACTTCATCGATGCGGTTGCGGAACTCGGGCGAGAAGCGCCGCTCCAGCTCGCGCGTGACGTCGCCCTGCACCGACTCGACGCCGGCTTGCTTGCTGAAGAACCCGAGCGGATTGGTCAGCTTGCGGAAGTGCTCGCAGCCGATATTCGACGTCATGATGACGATGGCGTCGCTCAAGTAGACACGCTTGCCGCGGCCGTCGGTGATCCAGCCCTCGTCGAACGCCTGCAGGAATAGATTGAGCATACTCGGGCTCGCCTTCTCGACCTCGTCGAGGAGGACGACCGAATACGGATTGTCCTTCAGCTGGTTGGTGAGCACGCCGCCGCGTTCGCTGCCGACGATACCGCGCGGCATGCCAATCAACTTGTCGACTGAGACGGCGCTGTCCTGGTATTCCGACATGTCGACGCGGATCATCTTCTTCTCGTCGCCGAAGAGGAACTGCGCCACCGACTTGGCCAGCTCGGTCTTGCCGACGCCGGTCGGGCCGAGAAACAGCAGCACGCCGTCCGGGCGATCGAAGCCGTCCTTGAGCGGGCCCTTGTTGAGCACGAGGCGTCGCGCCACCGCGTCGATGGCCTTGCGCTGTCCGACGACGCGCTCGCCCAGCTTGCTCTCGACATCGCGGAACCGATCGGTGACTTCGCGGAAGACCATGTCCTCGGGAATGCGCGCGATCTGCGAGATGACGTTGACGACGTCCTCCCCTGTCACCTCCCAGCGGCGGTCGATTTCCGCCTTGACCGCGGCGGTGTCGAGCCAGCCGATGACCTTGTCTGGCAGCTGCAGGTGCCGCATGTAGCGCGGCGACATCTCGAGCGCCGTCTCGATGGCGCTGTCCTTGAGGCGCACCGAGTAGTTGCGCTCGAGGCGCGGACGGAGGTTGTAGAGAATCGTGCGGGTCTGGTCGATGGTCGGCTCGGCCACGTTCACGGTGCGGAAGCGGCGCGCCAGCGCCTCGTCCTCCTGCATGAACTCCTTGTACTCGCTGAGCGTGGTCGCGCCGATGATGCGCACCTCGCCGCGGGCCAGCACCGACTTGAACACGTTGGCGGCGTCCGACGGGGCGCCGAGCGCCGAACCGGCGCCGATCATCGTGTGCACTTCGTCGATGAACAGGATCAGGTTCGGCCGCTCCTTGATCTCCCGGATCACGTTCTGGATGCGGTCCTCGAACATGCCGCGCAGCATCGTCCCCGCCACCATCGTGTTCATCTGCAAGTTGACAATCTGGCAATCGCGCAGGCGGACCGGAACCTTGTCCGGCTCGAATTCAATCCGTCGCGCGAGGCCCTCGGCAATGGCGGTCTTGCCGACGCCCGGCTCCCCGAGAAGCAGGACGGAGTTGGCGCGCTCCCGGTGGCACAGCACTTCGAGGACGCGGTCCATTTCCGCGTCCCGGCCAAAGACCGGCGGAATTTTGTCCTGGCGCGCGAGCTGATTCAGGTTGGTCGCGAAATGTTTGAGGAACGGCGGCAGTTCGAATCGCTTCTTGAGACGCTCTTCGCGCAGCTCGTTGTCGCGCATACGGGTCGCCAGCCGGCTGACCAGCGCCTCCGGCTCGATGCCGTGGCGGCGGATGATCGAGACCGGGATCCCCTGGGTCTCTTCGAAGATCGCCGAAAACAGGTCGGTCGCCTCGACACTGTGGCGGCCGCAGCGGCTGGCGTGCAGCAACGCGAGCTTGAACAGGAGTTTGGTCGACGGCGCGACGCGGAGCTCACGTTTCGGAGCGCTGGGCAGCAGCCGCAGGTGCTCCTCCAACGCCTGCAGGATCTCGTGTGGATTCAGATCGAGATCGCGCATCACCTCGCCGAACATGTCCCACTCCGACTGAGCGAAGGCCAGGCAGAGGTGCTCATTGGTGAGCAGCGCGTGTTCGCGCCGCCGGGCCTCCTCGAGCGCGCGGTCCACGACGCGCTCGGCTGATTCGGCCATCTTGCTCTGAGGAATCTCGAAATCGTCCTCTTTCACGTCGCCCTCCCGCGCCAAAGTCGCTGCCCTCCTTGACAGCAATTAGCGATCCCGTTTTGGAGGGCGTAAAAGGCGGGCGTTAAGTCGCTGACGGTGAACGAAAAGACGGGAAAGGGACGGCGGGTGTCATGAAAGCCACAATGTCGGCTGGCCGACGGTTCAGTCGGCAGCCGACCCACTGTGGAGGACGGTTCCTACCGAAGAGTACCGAGAAGGGCGCGGATACGATCCTCGGTCGGCGGGTGGCTGCTGAAAAGCGACGCCAGTCCCGCGGTCGTGAACGGCTTGATGATGAACATATGCGCTGTCGCCGGGTTGGCGTCAAGCGGCACACGCTTGCTGATCGCGTCGATTTTACGCAGCGCGTCGGCCAGCCCATACGGGTTGCCGGTAATCTGGGCGCCGCCGGCGTCGGCGGCGTACTCGCGCGAACGTGAGATCGCCATCTGGATCAGCATCGCGGCAATTGGCGCGAGGATGATCGTCGCGAGGAGCGCGATCGGGTTGTTGCCGCGTTCGCGATCGTCGCGCCCGCCGTAGCCGCCAAACATGGCGGCAAACTGCGCGGTGCGCGCCGCAAACATGATTGCCGCGGCGATCGTCGCCGCCACCGAGCTGATGAGGATGTCGCGGTGCTTCACGTGCGCCAGCTCGTGCGCGATGACGCCTTCGAGCTCGGTGTCGTTGAGGGCCTGCAGGATCCCCTCGGTCGCCGCCACCGCCGCGTGTTCGGGATTGCGGCCGGTGGCAAAGGCATTGGGCGAGGCGTCGGGGATGACGTAGACCTTCGGCATCGGCAGCATCGCCTGGCGCGAGAGCCGTTCGACAATGCCGAACAGACGATGCCCCGGACCGACCTCCTGCGCGCGGTACATGCGGAGGACAAGCTTGTCCGAAAACCAGTACGACCCGAAGTTCATCACGACGGCGAACACAAAGCCGATCAGCATCCCGTTCGCCCCGCCAAGGAGCTGTCCGATGCCGAGCAGCAGCCCGCTCAGCAGACCGAGCAGGAGCGCCGTCTTCAAGCCGTTAGGCATATCTCTATTCTATAGCCGACTCGGAGAGTCAGGTTCCAGTCGCTCATCACACCCGCGCGATGATTCCGGCGACGAGCGCGGCGCGCCAGGCAAGGGACGACACCTCGACGTGCTCGTGTGCGGCGTGTGCGCCGTCACCGACTGCACCGAGGCCATCAAGGGTTGGGACGCCGAGGGCGGCGGTGAAGTTCCCATCGGATCCGCCGCCCGCGGATCCTTCTGCCAGGCCGTGGCCGAGTGCGGCCGCCACCGCGCGCGCCGTCTCAAACAGCGCCGCAACCCCAGCCGTGCGCTCCATCGGCGGACGATCGAATCCCCCCCGCACGGTAAGACGCGCACCCGGGCGGAGCGGTTGCAGCATGCGAAACGCCTTTTCGAGTACGGCCGCGGCATCGCGGGTCGGGGCGCGCACGTCGATGACGGCGCGCGCTTCTTCGGCGACGACGTTGGCCCGGGTTCCGCCAGTGATGCGTCCGACGTTGACGCTGACGCCGCGCGGGAGATCCTGCAGCTGCTCGACCAGGGCGATCTGGGACGCGAGCTCGTGAATCGCGCTGACGCCCTTGCCCGGATCGAGGCCGGCGTGCGCAGCCAGGCCGTGCACGGTCAGCTCGAATTCACCGCAGCCTTTGCGCGCGGTCTTCAGGGCGCCGCCGGGCAGGGCGGGCTCGAGCACCAGCACGGCGCGCGAACGCCGCGCCTCATCTTCGATGACGGGTCGGGACGTCCCGCTGCCGATTTCTTCGTCGGTCGTCCACAGCATCTGCACCGGTGGGTGCGGCGTGTTGGTCGCGCGCAGCGCCCGTATCGCCGCAATCGCGATGGCGATGCCGGCCTTCATGTCGAACGTTCCGGGTCCGTAGAGTCGGTCGCCGTCCCGCCGCGGCGGCATCCGCTCCAGCGTCCCGACAGGCCAGACGGTGTCGAAGTGGCCGAGTAGCAGGACCGGTTGTCCGGCGTCCGCGCGCGCACCCGCACCCGCGACGCGCGCGCGGACGTGGTCGCCACGCTCGACATTGGCGATCGTCTCCACCTCGGCGCCCGCCTGGGACAGGATCGCGACCAGCTCGCGCCCGCAGCGATCGACTGCGGCCTTGTCGGTGCTCGGCGATTCGAGACCAACGAGGCGCTCGACGATGGCGACGATGTCGTCGAGGTGCTGTCGGGCGTTGTCGAGTAGAGGCTGCATGGCGAACTGGCCGCGCCCGGCGTCTTCGTCCTGGAGTGCGGCCAGTCTACCGTAAATGCGGCGCCCGACCCCTCGTACAAGACAGGAGGCGCTCCGGGGAGCGCCTCCTGTGGTGGTGCTATTGCGATCGCGGCGCGCCGTTACCAGCGCGGCTCGGAGCGCCGGCCGCCACGGCCGCCGCCGCCGCCGGCTCCCGCGTAGCCGCCACCGCCGCCGCCCGTCTTCGGGCGCGCTTCGTTGACCGTCAGGTTGCGGCCGCCGAGCGACGAGTTGTTGAGTGCACTAATCGCCTGCTGGGCGTCCTCGTCGGTCGCCATCTCGACGAACGCGAAGCCGCGCGCACGGCCGGTCGCCTGATCGCGCATCACGTTCACGGAGTCGACGGTGCCGTTCGCCGCGAACAACGCGTGAAGCGTCTGCTCATCGACGTCGAAGGGAAGGTTGCCGACGTAGAGTTTTCTTGCCATCTGTCTGTCTCTCTTCTGCCCCGCGTGCCGCGGGACGTTCGACGCGCCGTCTTGTAGGGCCGCTCGCGTCACGGTTGTGATCATTGATGGGAAACTGACTGTGCTAGCGATCACTGGCGGGGGAAACGAGGCTGAAGAGAGCTCGAATCGACTCGTCGGCTGGCTAAAGCAGGAAGCTGTCTTCCATCGAACCCAAGGACTATACCACGTCTGAGGGCTAGGCGCCCGGGCAAAGATTCCCAGGGCCGTTTGCCTTCCGCGCCGGCAACAGCCGGGGTGGCGACCGGGCCGGTTATCGCAATCGTTGTTTATAATAGCGGCGATGCTGCCGATCATCGGTCTGTGCGTATTGCTCGCGCAGACGCCGCAGCCGTTTCCCAAGCCGGGCACACAGAGGCCGACAGCACCGCCCGCGACGCAGTCGGGAAAGCCGCCGGCGGTGGCGCCGCCAGCCGCCGCGCCGACCGGCCAGAACGAAGCGCCGAGCGAAGCCTCCCTAGGCGTCCAGATCTATCCCGGAGCGGAGTTCCTCGCTTCGTTCGATGCCGGTAAGGGCCAGCGCTACTACCTGTTCGGCAGCAGCACGCCGTTTGCCGAGATCGTCAACTACTACCGCACCACGCTGAAACAGAAGGGCGAGCTCATCTACGACGAGCCCGCCATCCACGAATTCGACATCGGCAAGTTCAAGGAAGAGTCGATGGCGTTTCCGCCGAGTGTGACGGTGAAGGACTACACGTGGGGCGGCTCGGCCGGCTACCTCAACCCTAAGCGCGGCAAGCAGCCGGCGCGGTTCAAGACCATCATCCAGGTCGTCCCGGCAACCCCGTTCTGAGCGCCGTGGCGCTCGGACGCGCGCCGTCACTTCATCGCAGACGCTCTCGATGGCGGGCAGGCGTGTTGAAGCGCTACTCCCGCTTCAGGTAGATGGCCGCTCCGCTGTCGCGGAACTCGGCTGACTTCTCGGCCATGCCCTTGGCAGCCTCGTCGCGGAGTTGCTGCGTCAACTCCATCGAGCAGAACTTGGGGCCGCACATCGAGCAGAAATGCGCGACCTTGGCGCCGTCGGCAGGCAGCGTTTCGTCGTGGTAGGCGCGCGCAGTAACGGGATCGAGCGCCAGGTTGAACTGATCCTGCCAGCGGAACTCGAAGCGCGCCTTCGACAGCGCGTCGTCCCATGCTTGCGCGCGCGGATGGCCCTTGGCAAGATCGGCGGCGTGCGCCGCGATCTTGTAGGCGATGACGCCGGCCTTGACGTCGTCGCGGTTCGGCAGGCCGAGGTGTTCCTTCGGCGTCACGTAGCAAAGCATCGCGGTGCCGTACCAACCGATCATCGCCGCGCCAATCGCCGAGGTGATGTGGTCGTAGCCGGGCGCGATGTCCGTGGTGAGCGGCCCGAGCGTGTAGAACGGCGCTTCGCCGCACCAGTCGAGCTGCTTCTCCATGTTCTCGCGAATCAGGTGCATCGGCACGTGGCCGGGGCCCTCGTTCATCACCTGGACGTCGTACTCCCAGGCGATCTTCGTCAGCTCGCCCTGCGTCTTGAGCTCAGCGAACTGCGCTTCGTCGTTGGCGTCAGCGATCGAGCCCGGGCGGAGGCCGTCGCCAAGCGAGAAGGACACGTCATAGGCGCGCATGATCTCGCAGATCTCGCGGAAGTGCGTGTAGGTGAAATTCTCCTGGTGATGCGCCAGGCACCACTTGGCCATGATCGAGCCGCCGCGCGAGACGATGCCGGTGAGGCGGCGCGCCGTCATCGGGATGTAGCGCAGCAGCACGCCGGCGTGGACGGTGAAATAGTCGACTCCTTGCTCGCACTGCTCGACGAGAGTGTCGCGGTAGATCTCCCAGGTGAGGTCCTCGGGGCGGCCGCCGGCCTTCTCGAGCGCCTGGTAGATCGGCACGGTGCCGATCGGCACCGGCGAGTTGCGCAGGATCCACTCCCGCGTCTGATGGATGTCCTTGCCGGTCGACAGGTCCATCACCGTGTCGGCGCCCCACAACGTCGCCCAGCGCAGCTTGTCCACCTCCTCATCGATCGACGAGCTGACGGCAGAGTTGCCGATGTTGGCGTTGATCTTCACCGCGAAGTTGCGCCCGATGATCATCGGCTCGAGCTCGGGGTGATTGATGTTGGCCGGGATGATGGCACGGCCGCGTGCGACCTCGGAGCGGACGAACTCGGCGTCGAAGCCCTCGCGGATGGCGATGAACTCCATCTCGGCGGTGATCTCCCCCTTGCGCGCGTAGTGCAGCTGCGTGACCACCGGCAAGCCCTTGCGCGGCGCGATCCACGCCTCGCGGATCTTCGGCACGCCGGTATGGACGTCGCACCCCTGCGGCCCGCTGGCGTCATAGACGCGCAGGGTCTCTCCATTGCTGAGGGCAATCTCCCGCATTGCCACGCCGACGCCGCCTGGACCGTCGACGTAGGCCTTCCGCGAATTGGGAAAGGCATTGGCGAAGTCGCCAGCGGTCAGCGGCGTGTACTCTGTGCGGGTAGCCATGGCACGATTATGCCTCACCGCGCTGGTCCTGATGCTGGCGGCTGCGCCAGCCCACCGCACCGATCCGTTCACGGGGATGGCCTTCATCAGAGTGCCGGCGGGATCGTTCGTGATGGGCTCCCCCGACAGCGAACAAGACCGCGAGGCGCAGGAGCGGCAACACCTTGCCGCCGTCGAGAGGCCCTTCTATCTCGGCGTCTACGAGGTGACACAGGCCGAGTGGACGAAGCTGATGTCAACCAATCCGTCGCGGTTCACCGGCTGCGCCCGCTGTCCGGTGGAGCGCGTCAGCTACCACGACGTCGAGGAGTTCCTCGCGCGCCTGAACCAGGTGAGCAACTGGCCGGGCTTCCGGCTGCCGAGCGAAGCCGAGTGGGAATACGCGTGTCGCGCCGGCGGCACCGAGGCGTACGGCCGTGCCGCGACAATCGACCACTCGCGCGCCAACTTCAAGGGCTCGCGAACCCGTCCGGTCGGCTCGTACCCGCCCAACGCCTGGGGGCTCTACGACATGTCGGGCAACGTCTGGGAGTGGACGTCCGATAACTACGCGCCGTATCGGGGCGTCAGCGCCCCCGACACGCCCGCCTTCACACCTGACCGCAAAGTCATCCGTGGCGGCAGCTGGCTCTTCGACGCCGATTCTTCCCGCTGTGCCCTGCGCTACACGCACCGCCCCCAGGACAACGGCCCCAGTCTCGGCTTCCGCCTCGCGCACGTCGCGTAGCCGGTCAGCGCGCCACGCGCGCGTAGTCAGGCATGTAGGTGCGGAGTCCATGCTGCGGCGTGTTCTTCGAATAGCCGGCGACGAGCTGCGCGTCGTACTTGGCGGAATAGAAATCGAACGGGTCCGCTGGCTGCTCGTCGATCAGCTGCAGGTCGGCGTCGCTCATCGTCAGCTTGCCGAAGCGGATGGTGCCGCCGCGGAACCAGATGTAGTTGCCGCCGCCTTTCGGACGCAGCGCGGCGCCCCGGCCAAATGTCTGCACGAGCCGATTGTCGCGCACGACGGCGCGGACGAGGTGGCCGCTGGTGGCCGGCGGCGGCAGCATCTTGCCCGGATCGAGAAGCAGGTCGTCCTTTTCGATCCGGATGCCACGCGAGGGATTCTGGTGGATCAGATTGTCTAGCTCGATGCCGAAGAGGTGCATCAGACCCGATGCCGGTACGCCCGCGGTCTTCATCTTTTCGGGATGGATGCGCAGCAGTCCTTCCGGCGTGACGCTGACCGACGCCGTCACGGTAAAGGGGACGCTCACGCCCTTCGACAGCGTCCCTCGCTGGACGACGTAGGGCCCCTCGAAGGACACGCGCAGATCCGACAGGTTCGATCCCTTGAACGCAAACGCATGATTGACGAGCGCGGTCAGGCTGGCGGCGTCGATCGAGAGCTCGGCGTCTTCAATCGCCATGTCGAACGATGACGGATCGTCGAAGACGGGCGTCTGACCCGCCGTGGCCGGGCGGAGCGTACCGTGAAGCCAGGAAATGTCCAGCGCGGCATCCGCCGCCACGTGCAGGTGGACATTGCGCATGTCGATGCCGACGGCACCGGCGTTCCCGTCCGTCGAGATCATCGATATCGCCGCAGCTACCGCGATCAGCATCCTCGTCATCGACGGGATTGAGGCGCAACCCGCGTGCCGTCAAGCGCCGGCTGTTGTGCGCGCTGCCGGCGCTACGGTCCGGTTACGTCTCCGGTAATCCGTTTACGGTTGCCGCTCACTTCGCGGCGAGCTGTAGCTGAATCAAGGCAGAGGCCGCCTCATCCGTTCCGGCCACCGCGTCGTTGCCGCCCTGGTTGGTTGTGACGAGCACGGCGAAGTCGCGCTTGGGCGCCATCCAGACAACGGCGTAATTCATGGTGTTGCTGCCCGCGTGCGTGTAGACCGTCCCGCCACCCCACGGGCGCTCAGCCACCAGCCAGCCGTACGCGTAATCGCCGCCGAACGGCGCGGTGTGCAGGCGCGAGTAGACGTCGGGCGCGAATAGGGCACCGTGGCCGGCGAAGCCGCGGAGCTGGTCGGCGATGAACTTCGCCCAGTCGGCCAGAGAACAGTGAACGGTGCCGGCCGGCCCCATCACTTCGGGATTGTCGATGAGCGGCCCGTTCGTGGCCGTGGGTTTGCCCGTGTTGGTGTGTGGCCACGGCTGATCAATTTGCCCTGGCGTGCCGAGTCCGCCGAATCCAGCCGACGTCATGCCGAGCGGCGTGAAGATTGTCGTCCGGATCTCGTCCTCCCACGCCCGGCCCGCCACCTTCTCGGCCATCGTTGCGGCGAGCACGTACCCGAGGTTGGAGGTACTGGTACTTCGATCCTGGTGTGGACGAGAGCGCAACTTTCGCCGCCATCTGCGCTGCCACGAGCCGCTGGCCACGCGGCGTGTCGGCGGCGCGCGACGCCTTCTGCCAGTCGATGTTGGCAGGAAGGCCGGCGCGATGCGACAGCAGCTGCCGCAGCGTGATATCGCGGAATGCGCCGGGCGCGTCCGCAGTCTCCTGTGGCAGCACGGCGCCGATCGTCGACTCCCATGTCAGCTTGCCGGCCGAGACCACCGTCGCGATCCAGCCGGCGGTCATCGCCTTGGTATCGGACCCGAGGTGCCACAGATCAGCCGGGCTAGCGGCCACGTCGGAGCCGTACTTGCGGACACCGGTCACGGCCATCGCCGACAGCCCCTCGCTGGTCACGATCGCGCCGCCAAGCGCAGGAAACTTGTGGCGGGCGCGAATGGGTTCGAGAACCGCGGCCAATTTTTCGTCGTTTTTCTCTGACAGGCGCCCCCCTGACGGCTGCGCGGCACCGAACGCCGCAACCGCACACGCGACGATGACCGCGGCGCGCCTCATGACACCCTCCTGAGAATCAGGCACTTGAGGTAGTGCGTCTCCGGCACGTTCAGCAGGATCGGGTGATCGCGTCCCTGCGACCGCTTCTCGACGAGCGACACCTCGGTATGCGCGTCAGCGGCTGCTTCGGCGACGACGTCGAGGAACATGCCTTCGCTGACGTTGTACGAACAGCTGCACGTGACGAGAAATCCGCCCGGCTCGAGCAGCTTCAATGCGCGCAGGTTGATTTCCTTGTAGCCCGACAGAGCCTTCAGCACTGATGCCTTGTTCTTGGCGAAGGCCGGTGGATCGAGCACGATCGTATCGAAGCGCGCGCCCTGGCGTTCCAGCTCGCGCAGCTCGTCGAACACGTTCATCGCGCGCGCCTCGACGTGGCCCAAGTTGTTGCGCGCGGCGTTGGCACGGATACGGGCGACGGCGTCCTCCGAGATGTCGACGGCGAGGACCGAGTCGCATTTCGGCGCCAGTGTCAGCGCGAAGCCGCCGTTGTAGCTGAACGCATCGAGCAGGCGGCCGCGCGCGTAGCGCCCGGCCGCCTCGCGGTTCTCGCGCTGGTCGAGGAACAGGCCGGTCTTCTGCCCGCGCCAGGGATCGACGTCGTAGCTGACCGCTCCTTCGCGGATCTCAATCCGCTCGGGGACGTCACCGGCGAGGGCCTCGACCGTCTGTTCCAGCCCTTCGAGCTGGCGGACACGCGGATCGTTGCGCGCGAGAATCCCCTGCGGCCGCGCCAGCTCCGTCAGCGCCGCCACGATCTCCGGCAGCCGGCGATCGATCCCCTGCGATAACGCCTGCAGCACGAGATAGTCGCCGTAGCGATCGACGATCAGCGACGGCAGCCGATCGGCTTCGCCGTGGACCAGCCGATACGCGGTGGCGTCGAGCTGCAGCGACTCGCGGAAGCGCAGCGCAGCCGCGAGCCGATCGCGGACGAAGTCCGCGCGCGGCGGTTCCGGCCCGCGTGAAACCAGGCGCAGCGTGATCTCCGATCGATCGCTGAAGAGCGCGTAGCCGATGATGCGGCCGCGCGTCCCGGTGACGCGGACCAGATCGCCCGGCGCCGCCTGCACCTCCGCGACGTCGCTGCGGTAGATCCACGGATGCCCGGCGCGCGCGCGATCTTCTCCCTTGCGGGTAATGACGGCGGTCGACACAGCTTATAATCGGCATTCTATGCGCATCGCGATCGGGGCCGATCATGCGGGCTTCGCGTTGAAGCAGCACCTGCTCGCGACGCTGGCCTCGCTCGGCCACCAGGTCGACGATCGCGGCACCACCAGCGAAGCCCCGGTCGACTACCCGCCGATCTGCGCCGAAGTCGCCCGTCTCGTCGTCGCCGGCCGCGCCGATCGCGGCATCGTCATCGGCGGCAGTGGCCAGGGGGAGCAGATCACGGCGAACAAGGTGCGCGGTGTGCGCGCCGCGCTGTGCAACGATCTGTATACGGCCCGGCTGTCCCGGCAGCACAACGACGCCAACGTCCTCGCCATGGGCGGCCGCATCGTCGGTTTTGGACTGGCGGAAGAGATCGTCACGGTGTGGCTGGCGACCGCCTTTGAAGGCGGACGGCACCAGCGTCGCATCGACCAGGTCATGGCAATCGAAAGGCAACCCTGACATGTCGCACAGCACCGAAACCCCGTCCCGGTGGCGCACGCTGGCCGCAACCGACCCCGACATCGCCGGGGCGATCCACGACGAGCTCCATCGCCAGAACAGCGGTCTCGAGCTGATCGCGTCCGAGAACTTCGTCAGCCAGGCCGTGCTGCAGGCGGCCGGCTCGGTGATGACCAACAAGTACGCTGAAGGCTACCCGGGCAAGCGCTACTACGGCGGCTGCGAGTTCGTTGACGTCGCCGAGACGCTGGCGATCGAGCGCGCGAAACAGCTGTTCGGCGCCGACCACGCCAACGTCCAGCCGCATTCCGGCGCGCAAGCCAACATGGCCGTCTATTTCACGCTGCTGAAGCCGGGTGACACCGTGCTCGGCATGAATCTGGCACACGGCGGTCATCTCACGCACGGCCATCCGCTCAACTTCTCGGGCAAGCTCTACACCATCGTCCCCTACGGCGTGCGCAAGGACGACGAGCGCATCGACTACGACGAGCTCGAAACGCTCGCGCAGCAGCACAAGCCGAAGATGATCATGGTTGGCGCCAGCGCCTATCCGCGGGTAATTGATTTCGCGCGCATTGGCGCGGTCGGCAAGGCGATCGGCGCCCCGGTCGTCACCGACATGGCCCACATCGCCGGCCTGGTCGCCGCCGGCGTGCATCCGAGCCCGGTGCCGCACTCGGATTTCGTCACCACGACAACGCACAAGACGCTGCGTGGGCCCCGCGGCGGGATGGTGCTGTGCCGCGCCCACTACGCGAAGGATCTCGATCGCACGGTATTCCCCGGCATCCAGGGCGGCCCGCTGATGCACGTCATCGCGGCCAAGGCCGTCTGTTTCAAGGAAGCGCTCGAGCCGGGCTTCAAGGAGTACCAGCAGCAGATCGTGGCCAACGCCAAGCGCCTGGCCGCCGGTCTTTCGGCGTCCGGTTTCCGCCTCGTCAGCGGCGGCACTGACAACCACCTGCTCCTTGTCGATGTGTTCTCGAAAGGCCTGACCGGCAAGGTCGGCGAAGCGGCGCTCGGCAAGGCCGGTATCACCGTCAACAAGAACGCGATCCCGTTCGATCAGAACCCGCCGATGGTGGCGAGCGGGATCCGGATCGGCACGCCGGCCATCACCAGCCGCGGCATGCGCGAGCCGGAGATGGATCGCATCGCGGAATTCATCGCACGGGTGCTGGCGTCACCCGACGACGAGGCGACGCTGGGACGAGTCAAGGCAGAAGTCGAGGGCCTGTGCCGGAAGTTCCCTCTGTATCCGGAAGGCTAGCCGGGCCTGACGGGTCCGGCCTGCAAGCGGGCGTCGCTGCGGTCTTCGCGCCCGACGGCCCGCTCGAATCCTTGCTCGACGGCTTCGAACCGCGGCCGGCCCAGCTCGAGATGGCTGCGGCTGTGGCCGACGTCTTCGCGGAGGGAGGCGTGCTCCTGGCCGAAGCGGGCACGGGCACGGGCAAGACTTTGGCCTATCTCGTCCCCGCTATCCTCAGCCGCCAGCGCGTGCTCGTCTCGACCGGGACCAAGAACCTGCAGGAGCAGATCTTCTTCAAGGATCTGCCGGTACCTGAAGAAAGCGCTCGGCGTCCCCTTCACGGCTACCTACATGAAGGGGCGGAGCAACTACCTCTGCCTGCACCGCTTCGCCACGCTCAAGGACGGCCCGGCGATTCACTCGCACGACGAGCACGATGCCATCGGCGCGATCGACGAGTGGTCGCGTCGCACCGAGACGGGTGATCGCGCCGAGATGGAGGATCTGCCCGAAGACCTGCCGTTCTGGTCCGACATCTCGGCGTCCGCAGAAAACTGTCTCGGCGCGGAATGCCCGCAGTTCAACGACTGCTTCGTGACGAAGATGCGGCAGCGCGCCGCGGAGGCCGACGTGGTGATCGTCAACCATCACCTCCTCTGCGCCGACGCGTCGGTGCGGCAGAACGCGTTCGGTGAGGTCATTCCGTCCTGCCGCTATGCCATCGTCGATGAAGCGCACCAGCTCGAGGACGTGGCGACGCAGTACTTCGGGCGGATGGCCAGCAACTTCCGCTTCGACGACTTCGCCCGCAACGTCGATCGCATGCTGTCGGCGGGGCAGGTAGCCGATCTCGACGCAGCCGAAACCTTGCGCCGTGACGTCGAGCACGTCCGCGACTTCGCGCGCCTGTTCTTCGGCACGCTGCAGACGCTGCGGTTCGAGCAGGGCGTCGGAGGGGAGTCGCGCGTCCGCGTCAAGGCGAGGCAGCTCGAGCGCACCGTGCCGGACGCCGACGCCGTGATCGACGCCCTCGAGGCGCTCGCCGCCACGATCGCCTTGGGCAGGGATCTGCCCGAGGACGTGCTCGCGCTGGGCCGCCGCGCCCAGGAGCTCGCCGACGACGTGCGCTTCCTGACCAGGGCCGACGACCCCGGGCACGTCTATTACCTCGACGTGCGCGGCCGCGGCGTGTTCCTGCGCGCGTCGCCGATCGACGTGTCTGACATCATCCGCGAGATGCTGTTCGACCGCATGCTCGCAACCGTGCTGACCTCGGCGACGTTGAGTGTCGACGGCCGCTTCGACTACATCCGCGCCCGGCTCGGCATCCGGCACGCGCACGACGTGCGCCTGACGTCGGAGTTCGACTACCGCGAGCAGGCGATTCTCTACCTCCCCAAGAAGATGCCCGATCCGCGTTCGCCACAGTTCACGGAAATGGCGTCGCGCGAGGTGGTCGAAATCCTGCGCCGCACCGACGGACGCGCTTTCGTCCTTTTCACGAGCTACAACAACCTGCGGCAGGTGCACCAGTTCGCGGCGCCGCGCATCCCTTACCCGATCCTGGTGCAGGGCAGCGCGCCGCGCTCGGCTTTGCTGCGGGAATTCAAGTCGACGCCCAATGCCGTGCTATTCGCCACGTCCAGCTTCTGGCAGGGCGTCGACGTGGTCGGCGAGGCGCTGAGCTGCGTGATCATCGACAAGCTGCCGTTCGCCTCGCCAGGCGATCCGATCACGTCGGCGCGTATCGAAGCCATCAACGAGGCCGGCGGCAACGCCTTTGCTGACTACCAGATCCCGCTGGCGATCCTGGCGCTGCAGCAGGGGCTGGGGCGCCTGATCCGGCATCGGACCGACCGCGGCGTCCTGGCCATCCTCGACCCCCGGCTGCGGACCATGGGCTACGGCCGCAGATTTCTTGCCTCTCTACCGCCCGCCCCTGTAACGCACGAGATCGCAGCGCTCGATAAGTTCTTCGACCCCTCGGCCTGAGCGCTGGGGGTGTCGAGGAGAGCCGAGAAAACGATGCCTGACGTGTGTTCTTTGCGTTCCCTGCTGAAATGGGCCGGCGGCAAGCGCCAGCTGCTGCCCGAGCTTCGCCCCTTTTACCCTCCGGCGTTCGACCGCTACTTCGAGCCGTTCTTGGGCAGCGGAGCCGTGTTTCTCGACCTCCACAACGCGGGCCGCCTCGACGGCCGCGACGTACATCTGTCGGATCTCAACGCCGATATCATCGGCTGCTATCTGGCCATCCGCCGGGACGTCGACGCGGTCATCGCGGAGCTGCGTCGCCACGACCGTAGCTATCGGGCCGGCGGCGGCGCGCATTTCTACGACGTGCGCGATCGCGAGTTCAACCCGGCACGGGTGCAGGTCCACGCTTCGAGCGATCCCGCCGCGGCCTACACTCCCGAGCTGGCGGCGATGCTGATCTTCCTCAACCGGACGGGATTCAACGGCCTGTTCCGGTTGAACGCAAAGGGGGGGTTCAACGTCCCGCACGGGCGCAACGTCAATCCGCGCATCTGCGACGACGACAACCTGCGCGGGTGGAGCCGCCTGCTGCAGCGGCGGGGACTGCACATCGGCGTCTGTGGGTTCGAAACGGCGGTCGACCGGGCCGGCCGCGGCGACTTCGTCTATCTCGATCCGCCGTACGCGCCGCTCAGCGGCACCGCCCATTTCACGTCGTACACGTCGAACGGCTTCGGCGAGGGCGAGCAGAAACGGCTGCAGCGCGAAGTGCTACGCCTGACGGCGCGGGGCGCGTCAGTGCTACTCAGCAATTCGGCGGCTCCACAGATTCGAGCGCTCTACGCGCGCGATCGACGGGCGGTCAAGGCCGGGCTGCAGGCAAGTACCGTCGCGGCCCGCCGCGCCATCAACTCGCGCGCCGCCAGCCGCGGCCCCGTGCGCGAGTACCTCATCACCAACGTCAAACGCGCTCTATAACGTTGTACAATGGCCGGGATAACTATCCAGTGGAGGACTCCATGACCGGCGCCATCATTCGCCGTGCTGTCGTCGCGAACTGCATCCTGGCTCTTACTCTCGTCTGCACGCCCGCGACCGCTCACGCGCAGAGCGGCTCGATCAAGGGCAAGGTGACCGACGCGCAGGACCAGCCGGTTGAAGGTGCGACCGTCAGCCTCGCAAGCACGGACAAGGGCGGGAAGCCCATTCAGGTCAAGACCAACAAGAAGGGCGAGTACATGCAGGTTGGCCTGTCGCCGGGCCATTACAAGGTCGCGGTGACCAAGGGCGACCTGACGGTCAACAAGGAAACCGACATCCACCTCGACATGCTCAACTACGACATCAAGCTCGTGGCGAGCGGCGGCGGCGGTGCCGCGGGAGGCGGAGCGCTGACCAAGGAAGAAGCCGCGAAGAACGAGAAGGTCAAGGCCGCGTTCTCCGAAGGCGTCCAGCTGAGCAAGGACGGCAAGAACGACGAAGCGATCGCCAAATTCCAGGAAGTAGCAGCGTCGATCCCGACCTGCGCCGAGTGCTACCTGAACATCGGCCAGGTGCAGCTCAACGCCAAGAAATATGACGAGGCCGCCGCGGCTTTCAACAAGGCGATCGAGCTGAAACCGTCCGCCGAGGCCTACGACGGGCTCGCTAACGTCTACAACGCGCAGAAGAAGTTCACCGAGGCCGAAGCCGCCGGCAAGAAGGCGATGGAACTCAGCGCCGGCGCGCCCGGAGCGGCGGGCGGCGGCGCGAGCGCCTCTTCCCTCTACAACCAGGCCGTCATCCTCTGGAACCAGAACAAGGCGCAGGAAGCAGCCGACAGGCTCGAGCAGGCGACCAAGACCGATCCGAACTTCCCCGAGGCGCACTACCTCCTCGGCAAGGCCTATATCAACCTCGGCAAGCTGCCGGAGTCCGCAAAGGAATTGCAGGAATACCTGCGCCTGGCGCCCAACGGCGCCAACAAGGATGATGCGACCAAGACGCTCGAGATGCTGAAGCCGTACATCAAGTAGCGGGTGACCGACTCCAGCGTCAGTACGAACCTGGCCTCGATCCGCGCCCGGATCGAGGCCGCCGCCCGAGCCGCCGGGCGCGACCCGGCGAGCGTCCGCCTGCTGGCTGTCTCCAAGACCTTCGGCGCCGATCACGTCCGAGCCGCGTACGCCGCCGGCCAGCGGGACTTCGGCGAAAACAAGGTCCAGGAGGCTCTGCAGAAGATCGAGGCAACAGCCGATTTATCGATCAGGTGGCATTTGATCGGCCACCTCCAGTCGAACAAGGCAAAAAAGGCCGCTGGTGCCTTTGCCGCCGTTCATTCCGTCGACTCGATCGACCTGGCGCGCCGCCTGGACGCGGCGGCGGTTGAAGGGGGGACGCGGCCCGATCTGTACATCCAGGTCGACCTCGCCGGAGAGACGACGAAGTTCGGCGCCCCGGAAGCGCAGGTCGCGGACATCGCGCGCGCGGCAGTCGAATGCCGGGGCGCCGTCCTGAGAGGGCTGATGCTCTTGCCACCGTGGTCTGACGAGCCGGAGCAGGGCCGCCCCTACTTCCGGCGCCTGCGCGTGCTCCGCGATCGGCTGATCGAGGATGGCATCGACCCCTCGCACCTGGGCGAGTTGTCGATGGGCATGAGCCACGACTTCGAAGTGGCAATCGAGGAGGGGGCCACGCTCGTCCGCGTCGGCACCGCAATCTTCGGGAAACGGATTGTGAGGACCTGATGTTCGAGCGCAACCAGACCGGCCCCGACGACCACGACCCGCTGGTGCCGCAGCCGCCAGAGCGCGTCATGCGCATCAGCCCGATGGACATGCGGCAGCAGCGGTTCCGCGCCGCGTTCCGCGGCTACGACCGCACCGAGGTGGTCGCGTTCCTGACCGAGGCGGCTGACGACTACGAGCACGCCATGCGAGAGATCGATCGGCTGCGCGGCGACTTCACGCGCATGGAAGCGCTCCTCGTCGAGCACCGCCAGCGCGAAAACAACCTGCGCGACACGCTGGTGACGGCACAGCGTGTTTCCGACGAGATGAAGGAAGTCGCGCAGAACGAGGCCAAGCTGATCGTGCGCGAGGCGCAGGGACGGGCCGACCTGTTGCTGCAGAAGGCGCAGGCGCGACTCGAGGAACTCGACCATGACATCAACGAGCTGAAGCTACGCCGCCGTGACACCGAAGGCTCGCTCGAGGGCGCCATCCAGGCGCTCTACCGTGCGCTCGAATTCATCCGCGACCAGGATGACACGCGCGGCGACGAGAAGGTCCTGCTGCATCGTCCGAGGCAGGCAGAGGCGGTGCCGCAGCCACGGCCGCAGGACGCGCGGATGGATGACCGCAAAGCCTCCAGCTAGCAGGAGTGCGGCCGTCCCCAGAGAGACGGCCATGCTCGACATCCGGGTAATCCCGCGCGCGGCGCGGACCAAGGTGGACGGCGAGCGTGCCGGCGCGATCCTGATCCGGCTCGCCGCACCACCAGTCGACGGCGCGGCCAACGACGCGCTCGTCGCATTCCTGGCCGGCACGCTCGATCTTCCCCGCCGTTGCATCGTCATCGTCTCGGGCGAGAAGTCACGCGACAAACGTGTCCAAATTGCTGGTCTCGACGCCGCTGCCGTACGGCAGCGGCTTCTGAAGTAGCATTCCCTGCGTAGTCCGCGCCGTGTGCAACGCGCGCGAGGAGCCGCTGTCCCGTTTTGTATGGTCGCGATCCGGCATCTCCGACAACTGATCTCTTGCGCCGGACCGGCGCCGCGCAGCGGTCCACGGCAGCGCGACCTCGAGATCGTCCGCGACGGCGCGGTCGCCTGGGACGGCGAACGGATCGTCTATGCCGGCGCGGACGCCGGGCTGCCTGACCAGCTCGCCGCAGGCGAGGCACTCGACGGCCGTGCCTACTCGATGGTGCCGGGGTTCGTCGACGGGCACACGCACGTGCTCTACGCCGGCGACCGGCGCGACGAGTTGCGCCGCCGTCTCGGCGGCGCCACCTACGCCGAGATCGCCGCCGCGGGGGGAGGCATCGTGTCGACCGTCGCGGCGACGCGCGCCGCGAGCGAAGACGCGCTGGTCGCCGCCGCCAGGCCGCGGCTCGCGGACATGCTGGCGGCAGGAACGACCACCGTCGAAATCAAGAGCGGCTACGGGCTCGACCTCGAGCACGAGTTGAAGATCCTCCGCGCCATCGCGCGTCTTCGCGCCGAGCTGCCGATCGACATCGCCGCCACGTTCATGGGCGCGCACGAGATTCCGCCCGAGTACCGCTCCCGGCGCGAGGCCTACGTGCAGCTGGTCATCGATGCGATGATCCCGGCGGTCGCCGGCGCCGGCCTCGCCGAGTGGTGCGACGTCTTCTGCGAGACCGGGGTGTTCACGCCGGCGGAATCGATCGCGATCCTCGAGGCCGGTAAGCGGCACGGGCTCGAGCCGCGCATCCACGCCGACGAGCTCGCCGCGAGCGGCGGCTCGCGCGTGGCCGCACACGTCGGCGCGCGCTCAGCCGATCACTTGATCTTCGCCGACGCGGCATCCATCGAGGCGTTGCGCGGCGCCGCCACCGTCGCCACGCTGCTGCCCAGCGCCGCGTTCTACCTCAAGCTCCGACGGTTCGCGCCGGCGCGCGCGCTGATTGACGCCGGCGTGCCGGTGGCGATCGCCACCGACGTCAATCCCGGCGGCGGCTTTTCGCCGTCGATGCCGTTTGCGATCACGCTCGCCTGCTTCGCGATGGGCCTGACGTTCGAGGAGGCGCTGACCGCCGCCACGATCAACGGCGCGTTCTCGCTCGCTCGGCATGAGACCGTGGGCAGCCTCGAACCCGGCAAGCTCATGGACGCCGTGCTCGTTGGCGGCGACGCCATCGACTTGATCCGCGTCGGCGCAACCTCAATCGCCGGAGTCTTCAAACGCGGGCGGGTCGTCGCCGGGGCTGCGGTCCTTGCCGCGCTGCGTGATGTAGACGGCTGAGTCCCACGCGTTGTGGATGCCGATGAACAGGAGCAGCATCGCGACCAGGCCGATGCCGAACAGCAGCTCTTCAGCTTCGCGCCGCACCAACAGGCTGACCGCGAGCGCCGCGTAGCAGGCAAACGGGAGCCACCAGTGAAAGATGCGATCCTCGAGCACTGGCTGGTAGGCCTTCTGGCGGCGCGCGGCGCGCCGCACCGAGACGACGTAGGCACAGCCGGCAATGCCAACGGCGGTCAGCGTCGCCAACGGCAGCGTCAGGCCGTGCCACGGCGCGCTGAGCACGCCCGACAGCGCCAGGACGGCGGCGAAGTGAACGATGGTCGGGGTCGAGAACGAGCGCGTCGCGTTCGGGTTGCTGACGCCGCGATCGGCGACGAGCGCGATGACCACGAACTGCAGCCCAGTCAGCGCGGCCGCCGACGAGCCGACGATGACGTAGAAGTTCTCCCACTCGGCGAGGTGTGGCTCGGGCATGCTGCTAGGATCGGATCACACTTCCATGAACCTGGTCAAACACAGCGTCACCGACCTGCTAGCCGCTTTCCGCTCGTCGGAGCCGACGCCCGGCGGCGGTTCCGCGTCGGCGCTCGCCGGCGCGCTCGGCGCCTCGTTGCTGGCGATGGTGGCCGGACTGCCGAAATCGAAGGCCGCCACCGAAGAGGATGTCCAGCGGCTGCGTGCCGCCGGTGATCGCTGCGCCACCCTGGCGCGCGAGCTCGAAGCGCTCGTTGATACGGACAGCTCGGCCTACGAGCTGGTCGTCGCGGCCTACAAGCGGCCGAGGGCCACTGACGAGGACAAGGCGGCGCGCGCCGCCGCGATCCAGGCCGCGCTGCGCGAAGCGATTGCCGCCCCGCTTGCGGGGATGCGTGCCTGCGCCGCCGCCGCCGAACAGGCCGTCGTCGTCGCGACGCTGGGGAATTCGTCGGCGTCCAGCGACGTGCAGGTCGGCCTCGAGCTGCTCGGCGCCGGGTTGCGCGGCGCGCTGCTGAATGTCGAGATCAATCTCGGCAGCGTGAAGGACGCGAACTACGTCGCGGCAGTCCGCAAGGACGCGACCGAGTTCGGGCGCGCCATCGGCCACGAAACTGCCGCGGCGCGCGCCGCGTTACAACGGGTCTAGAAGTGGGATTATCGTCGGCGGCCGGCTAAGGCGTCGTGTAGTCGAAGTCGAAGCGGCGCTCGAACCCCGGAGCGAGCGGCACCATGACCGCGTAGGCGAATTTGATCGTGATCTTCTCGCCCAGCCCCTGCGCATTGTGGCGCGACACGTCCAGGTAGTCCGGGTCGAGCGGGATCTGGTTGTCCTGCGCCAGGTCCATCACCTTCGCCTTGATCACCTCGTCGCTCTTGGTCGGCGGCTGCCCCGATAGGATCGCGTACTCACGGACGGCGTCCTTGAACTGCTGGTCGTGGAAGTAGACCATGCCGAGATGATATGCGGCATTACAGAACAGCAGGAAGACGAGCAGGCTGACGATCCTCTTGATCATCGCGCACCCTCAGCGTATCTGGTGAAACAGCCGCTCCCACCGCGTCCGGGTGAAGAAGTGGGTGACGACGGAGCCGAGGCGCTTGAGCGAAGCGCCGAGTCCCTCGTCGAGATAGTCCTCGCGGCCCGACTCGTACGACCAGTAGATCAGCAGGGCCCGGCCCTTCACGTAGTCGCGCGGCAGGAAACCCCAGTAGCGGCTGTCCTGGGAGTTGTCGCGGTTGTCCCCCATCACGAAGTACTTGCCGTCGGGGACGGTGACCGGCCCGTAGCGCTCGCGCACGTCGGCGGACGTCACTTCCTGCAGATCGTTCGACGGCGGCGTCAGGAAGTGCACGTAGGGCTCATCGAGCGGCTGCCCGTTGACGTAGACCTTCTTGCTCTTCAGCTCGATCGTCTCGCCCGGCAGACCGATGACCCGCTTGATGAAGTCACGGTCCGGCTCCTCGGGATACTTGAAGACGACAATGTCGCCGCGGCGGATGGGGCGGACCGGCAGCGTGTGGCGCCCGATCGCGAGCGGCGTCGGCGCGAACACGAATTTGTTGACCAACAAGTGATCGCCGATCAGCAGGTTGTTTTCCATCGAGCCGGTCGGGATCTTGAACGCCTGGACCACCCAAGTGCGGACGAACAGCGCCAGGATCACCGCGATGACGATCGACTCGAAGTACTCGCGGACGACGGATTTCTTGAACGTGGCTGGGCTGGTCGTCATTCGGTATCCATCTTGAGCACGGCGAGGAACGCTTCCTGCGGGATCTCGACGCGCCCGACCCGCTTCATGCGCTTCTTGCCTTCCTTCTGTTTCTCGAGCAGTTTGCGCTTGCGCGAAATGTCGCCGCCGTAGCACTTGGCGAGCACGTTCTTGCGCATGGCCTTGACCGACTCGCGGGCGATGATCCGGCCGCCGATTGCTGCCTGGATCGCCACCTCGAACATCTGCCGCGGAATCAGCTCGCGCATCTTGGAGGCCAGCTGCCGCCCGCGCGCATAGGCGGCGTCGCGGTGCACGATGATCGAGAGGGCGTCGACCGGCTCCTCGTTGACCAGGATGTCCATCTTCACCAGCGGCGATTCCCAATAGCCCGTCACATGATAGTCGAGTGACCCGTAGCCCCGCGAAATCGTCTTGAGGCGATCGTAGAAATCGAGCACGACCTCGTTGAACGGCAGCTCGTAGGTGACGAGCACTCGGTCCGACGAGAGGTACTCGAGCCCCTTCTGGACCCCGCGTTTCTCCTGGCACAGCTCGAGTATGCCGCCGACGTAGGTCGAGGGCGTGAGAATCATCGCCGTGATGATCGGTTCCTCGATTTTCTCGATGCGCCCCGCGTCGGGAAGCTTGGCAGGGCTGTCGATTTCCTGGACCACGCCGTCCGTCGTCGTCACCCGGTAGAGAACGCCGGGGGCGGTGGTGATGAGATCGACGTTGAACTCGCGCTCCAGCCGCTCCTGGATGATCTCCATATGGAGCAGGCCGAGGAAACCGCAACGGAACCCGAAGCCGAGGGCGAGCGACGTCTCGGGTTCGAAGTGGAACGATGCGTCGTTCAGACGCAGCTTCTCGAGCGCGTCGCGCAGCTGCGGATACTCACTGCCTTCGACGGGATAGAGCCCTGCGAACACCATTGGCTTCATTTCTTTGAAGCCCGGAAACGGCTCGAGCGCCGGCCGCGCCGCTTCGGTGATGGTGTCGCCGATCTGCGCGTCGCTGACGGTCTTGATGCCGGCGAACACGAAGCCGACTTCGCCGACGCCGAGCTCCTCGACTGGCATCGGCTTGGGTGAGAACGTCCCGACCTGCTCGACCTGGTACTCCTGCCCCTTCTGCATGAACTTGATCTTCATGCCGGCGCGGACGGTACCGTCGATCACGCGCGTCAGGATGATGACGCCGCGGTAGGCGTCGTACCAGGAGTCGAAAATCAACGCCTTGAGCGGCGCGGCCGGATCCCCCTTTGGCGCCGGAAGGCGATGGACGATCGCTTCGAGGATCTCGTGGACGCCGGTGCCCTCCTTGGCGCTGGCCAGGATCGCGTGGCTCGCGTCGAGCCCGACGATGTCTTCAATCTGTCGCTTGGCCTCGTCGGGCTGCGCGCCTGGCAGATCGATCTTGTTGATGACCGGAACGATCTCGAGGTTGTTCTCGACGGCCAGGTAGGCATTGGCCAGCGTCTGGGCCTCGACGCCCTGCGATGCGTCGACGATGAGCAGCGCTCCTTCAGAGGCGGCGAGCGAGCGCGTGACCTCGTAGGAGAAGTCGACGTGTCCCGGCGTGTCGATCAGGTTCAGGACGTAGGTCTCGCCGTCATCGGCGTGGTAGGTGAGCCGGACGGCGTGCGCCTTGATCGTGATGCCGCGCTCGCGCTCGAGGTCCATCGAGTCGAGCACCTGCGCTTCCATTTCGCGCTTCTGCAGCGCGCCGGTCATCTCGAGGAAACGGTCGGCAAGCGTCGACTTACCGTGATCGATGTGCGCGATAACGGAGAAGTTGCGGATACGGGACTGGTCCATGGAGTGATGCGACTAAATTGTAGCATCCGTTGAGGTTGCGACGCGCAGGAGCATGAATTCCCGTAATTCCTGACTGCGCCCACCATGGTCCCCACGGCACCGCTCATGCGCCGATACGCGATTCGGGGATGCGAGGATCAGCGATCGTCGATCAGCGATTCGACCGCTCGTGATCGATCAGCCACTGCTTGCGCCACCGTCCGCCGCCGTAACCGCAGAGAGACCCATCCGCCTGGATGACCCTATGGCAGGGGACGACGATGCAGACGCGATTCTGGCCGTTGGCACGGCCGATGGCGCGGACGGCTCCGGGTGATCCGACGGAACGCGCCATGTCGGCATACGAGCGTGTCTCGCCGTACGGGATGTCGCAGAGCGCTTTCCATGCCGCGATTTGAAATGGCGATCCTTGCAGCTTCAGCTGGACGTCGAAGGTTCGCCGCGTGCCGGCGAAGTATTCGCCGAGCTGGGTCGTCGTTCGGGCCAGGACCGGATGGTCGCCAGGAACGATCGCGCGGTTCCATTTACGTGCCAGCTCGCCCAGTTCCGTCTCCAGCGCGCGGCGATCGACGAACTCGAGCAGCTCGAGCCCCTCGTCGCTGGCGATCGCCAGCATCGGGCCGAGCGGCGTCTCGATCCACGACGCGGTGAGCAGCGCGCGACCGCGGGCGCGGCCCGGTGCATCGCCGAACACCTTGGCAAAGGCTTCGCGAAAGCCGCTGTCGGAGTCGAAGCCGGCGTCGAGCCCGGCGTCGAGCGTCCGGGCGCCGCCGTGGAGCGCCTTCAGGGCCGTGCCGAGGCGGCAGGCGCGCTGATACGCCTGGAACGTCATCCCGAAGCTTCGCTGAAACGTGCGCCGCACCTGCACCGGATCGAGACCGCGGACGCGCAGATCGAGATCGCGAAGTTTAAGATCGGGATGATTCTTGATCTCGCCGAGTAATGGCGTGAGCCAGTTCGGCGCCGACGGTCCGGCCGACATCGGCTCGCACAGCTGGCACGGGCGGTAGCCGCGGTGCAGCGCCTCCTGGATCGTGGCGGCAAACTCGACGTTTTCCGGCTTTGGCTTCCGTGCGTGACACGTCGGGCGGCAAAAAATGCCGGTGGTGCGCACGCACGCGTAGAAGAGTCCCTCGAACGACCCGTCGCGCTCGACGAGCGCGCGGTACATCTCGGCGGTAGAAGGCAGCGTCATCATGTGACCGAGGATACGGGGGCATCATTGTACGTCGCTACCGGGATTTGGACGGGCAATTGGCGTCGCCGGCGGCGTTCGATATCCGATGATCGATATCCGGATGCGCAATCGGCGGACTAGAATCCGCCTGTGCGATCGCACCCTCGCCTCTTGACGGTTCCGCTGCTGCTCGTGTCCTCGCTGGCGGCTGGGTTGGCCGCTCAGGCGACACGCTCGGCCCCGGCGGGGCCGGCCGCGCCCGCGGCGCCGTCGGCACTGTCGATCTCGCGCGGCAGCTTTTCATTCAGCGCAGACGCCCGCGGCGTATCGATGCTCGCGAATCCGGCGGATCCGTTCGGCGCGGTCCTGACGACGCCGGCGAGCGCCGGGCGGAACGGCCGCGGCGGCGGTCCAGCGGCAGCGCTGGCGCTGACGGTGACCTACCGCGTCGGCCAGGAGGACTGGACTGCCGCCGCGCCGCGCGCGGTCATGACGGCGACGCCGGGCGGTGACGGCGTGGTCTATTCGACCGCGCCGGGATCGCCGTTGACGGTCACCGAGTCCTACCGCACGGACGGTCGCACTCTCGACTGGACGATCGATCTCGAAGCGGGCCGCTCGGCGGTGACGGTCGGCGATCTCGGCCTCGGCATTCCGGCGCAGGGTCCGACCGGGGAGAGTCCTCAGCAGATCTTCGAGCGGGGATTCCTCAGTCATCAGTTCATCTCAGGAGCAGGCTCGTTCATCTATTTCGTGCGTGCCTCCGGAGCACCGCCGTTTCTGCTGGTCACCGTCAAGCCGGGCACCAAACTCGAATACGCGGGACCGGCCGTCCCGGTTGGCTCGGCCCAGGGTGGGCGCGGCGGCGCGCAATGGTGGGTGCACTCGGCGCGCGCCGCGGCGGCAGAGAGCCGCGGGACGTGGCGCCAGCCGAACACGTCCCTGGAACTACCGCCGGGCCGGAAGGTCTCCTACGGCTTCCGCATGCAGTGGGCCGCGAGCTACGAGGACCTGCGGCGATTGCTGTTCGATGCCGGCCTCTTCGACGTGCGCGTGGCACCCGGCATGACGGTCCCGCTCGACCTCGGCGCCCGCATCTCGCTCCACACCAGGGCGAAGATCGACGCGGTGAGCGCGGAATTCCCGGCACAGACCTCGATCGCAGCCGGGCCGCCGGCGACGCCGCAGCCCGACACGACGGTTTACGACGTCACGTTCAAGCGCCTCGGCGAGAATCTGCTGACCATCACTCACGATGGCGGACGCAAGACCTATCTCGAATTCTTCGTGACCGAGCCGCTCGAGACGCTGATCCAGAAGCGCGCCGCGTTCCTGGTCAACCGCCAGCAGATCAAGGACGCGGCGAAGTGGTGGAACGGCGTCTACGCCATCTACGACATGAAGGCCGGCACGGTGCGGACCATCGACGATCCCGACATCTTCGTAGATCGCATGGTCTACGCGCTGACCTGCGACGACCCCGGGCTGTCCAAGGCCCCGTTCCTCGCGTCGAAGAACGTCAACTTCCCTGACAAACAGGAAATCGCCTCCCTCGAGTACTACATCAAGAACTTCGTCTGGGGCGGCCTGCAGCGCAAGGACGACGAGCGGCCGTATCCCTACGGCGTGTACGGCACGCCGAACTGGTACGTCAACCGCGACCCGGAGCGGCGGCGGGAGTACGCGCAGAAGCTGGCGAACAACG
The DNA here is from genome assembly GCA_963836665.1 of uncultured Acidobacteriota bacterium. GTDB lineage: Bacteria > Acidobacteriota > Vicinamibacteria > Vicinamibacterales > 2-12-FULL-66-21 > JAICSD01. Next base: position 2,770,745 of record CAWIKL010000001.1, read on the forward strand.
CCACGGCGTTGCGCGATCTGAACAAGGAACACGTGTGGCGCAGCTACGACTACCCGCATGTCGTGATGCTCTACTTCCACATGTACCAGATCGCAAAGCGATATCCAGAGCTCACGACCTATCTCGACGCGGCGGGATACCTGAATCGCGCGTGGGAGACCGCGCGGGCGTTCTACACCTATCCGTATGAGATCTATCCCGAGTACTACGACACCTACAAATGGGGGCTCTACAACGAGCTCGTCGTGCTCGATCTCATCGATGCGCTCGAGCACGAGGGCTTCCCCGATCAGGCGGCGTGGCTGCGCGGTGAATGGGAGAAGAAGACCAAGTATTTCGTCTACGACGACCAGTATCCGTTCCGATCGGAATATGCCTTCGACCGCACGGCATTCGAATCGAGTTACGCGTTTGCCAAGTACGGCGCCACGCACGACATGCAGCCCGACACGCACCTGTGGCTCGACCTGAAGCTGAAGAAGTGGTGGTCGCATCCGTCGGTGAGCCGGGCCGACTCGCGCGCGTTCATGGACCGGCAGCTCGCCTCGGGTCTTGCCGTCCGCGGCTGGCTCAATCCCGCCTACTACACGCTCGGCGCCGACGCCGGCGTCAGCTACATGGCAGCAATGGGCGGCTGGGGCATTCTCGATTATGCCGAGAATTTTGCGCCCGATCCATACGGCTGGCTGCAGCTCGGGTATGCGTCGTACCTCAGTTCCTGGTCGCTGATGAACACCGGGACGGCCGGCACCAACTACGGCTTCTGGTTCCCCGGCAAGGACAACGACGGCGCCGCGGGCTGGCAGTTCACGTCCACCAAGACGGGCAGCGCCTGGATGGGCTCGAGCTATCCCGGCGGGGCCGTCGAGCCGCGCGGCCCGTGGCACTACGACGGCGAGATCGATCTCGGCTTCGGCGGCGCGCTGCGGATGGCCGCGACCATCGTGACGCGCGACCCAGTCTTCGGCTGGTTCGCCTACGGCGGCGCGCTCACCGACGCCGGCAGCACGCTCGCGATCGAACCGCGCGACGGACTGCGGCGGCGCTTCGACGTGGTCGTGCCCGATCGCGGGCTGCCATTCCCCGACGGTGTGACACGCATCAAGCTGGAACTGGAGCGCGACGGCTTCGGGAAAGGCGCGCCGATCACGATGGACAAGGCGGTCACGACACTGACCTTCGGTGTGGAGAATCGGACCGGTGCACCGCACACAACCGGGCTGCGGCTGTCACTGCCCGCCGGCTCCCGTTACGAGCTGACCGTCAACGGTCAGCCGGTCGCGCTGGTGCCGACTCGCGACCCTGACTATCCGTGGCGGGCGGACGTGGCAATGGCGGCTGACGGGGCGAGAGTGTCGCTGCGGCGCTGATCGGCCATCGATCATCGCCCATCGGCCCCCTCAGCGCTGGTCGATCGGCAGGAAGGTCTGCGGATAGGCCGGGCCGATGTAATCGGTGCGGGGACGGATCAGGCGATTGTTCGCGTACTGTTCCAGGCAGTGCGCCGTCCAGCCCGAGACGCGGCTCACGGCGAAGATCGGCGTGAACAGATCGATCGGGATGCCCAGCGTGTAGTAGGTCGACGCCGAGTAGAAGTCGACGTTCGGATAGAGCTTCTTCTCCCCCGTCACCAGGTGCTCGATGCGTTGCGACATCTCGTACCAGCGCGTGTTGCCGGCGCGCTCGCCGAGTTCCTTCGACATGCGGCGAAGGTGCGTCGCGCGGGGATCCTCGGTGCGGTAGACGCGGTGGCCGAAGCCCGGGATCTTGATCTTCTTCGCCAGCTTGGCGCGGATCGCGTCGTCGACTCGCTCCGGAGCCGCCTCAGGACCGATCTCGATGAGGAGCTTCATGACTTCGGCGTTTGCACCGCCGTGCAGCGGTCCTTTCAGCGCGCCGATCGCGCCAACGATCGCGGAATAGATATCCGACAATGTCGCGGCGATGACTCGACCGGCGAACGTCGAAGCGTTCAGCTCGTGATCGGCGTGCAGGATCAACGCGATGTCGAACGCGCGCGTCGACAGTGCGTTCGGCCGGTCGCCCTTCAGCATGTAAAGGAAGTTCGCCGCGTGTCCGAGCGCCGGATCCGGTTGGATGGGTCCGCCGCCCGCCTGCAGGCGTCCGTAGGTGGCGACGATCGAGCTCAGCTGCGCGGTAAGACGGACGGCCTTGCGATACTGTGCCTGCGGCGATGTGTCGTCAACCTCGGGATCGTACTGCCCGAGCGCCGATGTCAGTGTCCGCAGCATGTCCATGCCGTCGGACGCAGGCAACTGTTTCATCAAGCGCAGGATCGGCTCGCTCACCGGGCGCGCCGCCGCCAGCTGCGACTGCAGATCGCCCAGCTCGGCGCGGTTCGGCAGCCGCCCGTGCCAGAGCAGATAGCAGGTCTCTTCGAAGGTCGCCTTGGCGAGATCGTGGATGTCGTGGCCGTAGTAGGCGAGAACGCCGCGGTTCCCGTCGAGATAACAGATCGACGAGGTTGCGGCGACGACGTCTTCGAGACCAGCCTTGGGTTTCGCTTCCTCTACAGCCATGAGGCGATCATATCAGCGCCTGCGCTGGCCGACTTATTTGGCGATTTCCGGCGCCATTTCGTCGCCGTCACCGGCGAACTGCTGCAGGATGGACAGCAGGCCCGTGTACAGGAACCCGACCTGGAACAGCATCAGGAACGGCAGCGTCCCGTAGATCTGGTTGATCAGCGCGTAGAACACCGTGGCGGTGAAGTAGAGGCCCAGCGCCAGCTCGATCATCGACTGCACGCCGACCTTCTGCTGGTACTTCTTGCCCGCCCACTCGTCGCTCTGCAGCTCGATGCCGTACTTGGGCGTGCGCGCGAACTCACTTTCCTTGTGGAAAAGCGCCTCGAGCACGGCGCGCGTGTTGTTGACGCACAGGCCGATGCCGATCGACATCAGGAGCGGCAGGTACTTCAGCCGCGAACGCCAGTCGGCATGTAGCTCACGCTGCGACACCATGTAGAAGTTGAAAAACGACATCGTCGCGGCGAAGAACAGCGGGATGTCGATGAGCAGCATCTCGGTCCAGCCCATGTTGTAGCGGACGTACATCGCCGGGAACATGAGCACGGAGAGGGCGCACATCAGCAGGTAGTTGAAGTTGGCGGTGAGATGGAAGAACGCCTCGACCTTGACCGCAAACGGCTGCTTCGAGCGCAGGATGCGCGGCAGCAGCTTGAGGCAGGTCTGGATCGACCCCTTCGCCCAGCGGTGCTGCTGCGACTTGAACGAGTTCATCTCGACTGGGACTTCCGCCGGCGAGACGAGCTGCGGCAGGAACACAAACTTCCAGCCCAGGAGCTGCGCCCGGTAGCTGAGGTCCAGATCCTCGGTCAGGGTGTCGTGTTGCCAGCCACCGGCCGCGTCGATCGCCTGGCGCCGCCACACGCCCGCCGTGCCGTTGAAGTTGAAGAAGCAGCCGGCGCGGTTGCGGCCGCCGTGCTCGAGCACGAAGTGGCCGTCGAGCAGGATGGCCTGGATCTTCGTCAGCAGCGAGTAGTCCTGGTTGATGTGTCCCCACCGCGCCTGGACCATGCCGACCTTCGCATCGGCAAAATGCGGCAGCGTCTTCAGCAGGAAATCCTTGGGCGGAATGAAGTCGGCGTCGAAGATGGCGATGTAGTCGGCCGTCGCCGCCTTCAACCCGGCTTCGAGCGCGCCCGCTTTGTAGCCGCGGCGGTCGACGCGGTGCAGATACTTGATGTCGAAGCCGTGGGCGGCGTGGCGCCGCACGGCGAGCTCGGCGATATCCGTCGTTTCGTCGGTCGAATCGTCCAGGACCTGGATTTCCAGCCGATCGCGCGGATATTCCATGTCACAGACCGCATCGATCAGTCGGTCGGCGACATACATCTCGTTGTAAATCGGCAGCTGGATCGTGACCCGCGGCAGTTCGGCGTCAGTAGGCGCCGGCAAGACTGGCGGGACCCGGTCCCGGTTCTTCATGTAAAGATAGACCAGGTAATAGCGATGCCAGCCGTAGATCGCCAGGATGCTCAGGACGAAGAAGTAGAGAACGAGGATGAGTGTCTCAGTCAGCGACGGCATAGACAGAAAAAGCGCTCAAAGAATCCAATCGATGATGTTATGGTCCAGCTCAGGGCAAAGTCAAACCCTTTCAGCCACTTGGCGCGATGAATCGCCAGCAGCTGCGCGCCCTGCTAGACGCGGTGCAGTCCGGCGCCGCCACGCCTCAGGCGGCCCACGAGCAACTCCTTCAATTCCTGCGCCAGAAACCCTTTGAGGATTTGGGATTTGCCCGCATCGACCATCACCGCCATGTCCGCCAAGGATTTCCCGAAGTCGTATTCGGCCAGGGAAAGACGCCCGACCAGATCGCCGTCATTGCGCGTACGCTGGCCGACGCCGGCCAGAACCTGCTGGTAACACGGACCACCGCCGACGCCCACCGCGCCGTGACCGCCGTCCTGCCCGAGGCGCATTTCCATGAGACCGCCCGCTGCATCACGCTCGAAGCACATCCCGCACCGAAGGGGCGCGGCATCGTGGTGATCGCCGCCGCGGGCACGGCCGACCTCCCTGTTGCCGAAGAGGCAGCCGTTACTGCGGAGATTATGGGCAATACCATCGACCGCGTGTATGACGTTGGTGTGGCGGGCCTGCATCGACTGCTCAGCGAGCACGCCCGCCTGAGCGCCGCCCGAGTCATCGTGGTCTGCGCAGGCATGGAAGGCGCTCTTCCGAGCGTGGTCGCCGGCCTCGTAGACGTCCCCATCGTCGCTGTCCCGACCAGTGTCGGCTACGGCGCCAATTTCGGGGGTTTGACCGCATTGCTGGCCATGCTGAATTCGTGCGCCACCGGTGTGTCTGTGGTCAATATCGACAACGGCTTCGGCGCCGCCGCTATCGCCAGCTCGATTAATCACTTGGATTGACGGCCCTCGAGGGACCCGTTGTCCCGCGAACGTCAACGCGCGCCGTCACGGGCGGCATTGAATCACATGCCCCAGCCCTCGCCATAGCGTGAGGGGCGCGTATTCGACCGCAAACACTGCGGCCATGAGCCCCAGTTTGACCAGGTTCGTGCGCCCGGCGGCGCGGAATACGCGAAAGCCCGGCAGCAGGTCGTCTGCCATCACGGCACTCGTCAGGTAGGCCGCGAGCATCCACACGTGTGCCCCGACGTAGACGCTGCCAATCAGCCAGGCCCGAACCGGGCTCGACGTCAGATCGCCGAGGAGATCGTCGGCATTGCCGCACGTGCGGCCGATCGAGAAACGCGCAACCAACACGGCAAACGTCGGGAACGCAATCCACCACGTCGCCGCCAGCACGGTGCGCGCGCGCGCGGCGGTCATCACGGTGCGCTCCGTGACATACAACGCCAAACGTCGAAATACTGAGTCTGCTCGACGAGGCGGTGGGATCGTTTGAACGCCTCCCTGAAGGCGGGCGGATACAACGGCTGCAGCAACACCGCCCCGTAGCTGTTGATGTTGCTGAACGGTTCCTCGCCTCGTGGAATCAGCCACCAGGTGATGCGACAGGCGGTCAGCGCGTCGATCGTCGCGGCCGGAATCGCCAGTCCCTGGAGCTGCTCTTCGCGGACGGCGGGTTGGTCGAGAAAGTAGTGGCCGGTTCGAAACACCAGCGCCGGACGCTCCAGCGACATCGCCTCGGTCACGCCGTAGCCCATCTCGGCCACGCCTGCGTGCGTGTCAGCAAAATGCTCGATATCCGGCACTTCGTTGAGGGCGCGTCGTTCGCGCATGATTTCAATGAACTGCGCATTGACCGCAAGGACGATCGTCGCTGTCACTGTCACGAACGCGACGGCACCCCTCCGTACGGTGGCGGGCAGCGTGTCCGGTGACGTCAGCTGTCTCAGCCGCGTTGCGGTGAGGAACGCTACGATCGGCACGAACGGGATGAGGTGATACACGCCGGCGCCCGGTTTCGCCCCGGCTAGCGCCACACCGATCATGCCAAGGACCGTGCCGGCGACCAGCCGAGGCGGCATGCCCTCGTGCGTCCGTTGCGCCCGTGGCACGGCAAAGTGCGCCAGCAGCACCGGCACGAGGAGAAAACAGGCCCATTCCAGATTCTCACGCAGCGTCGTCAGCAGCAGGCCGGTCCTGGCGGAGGCATTCAGCCAAAAGAGGTAGTTCGTGAACGAGACATTGGACCAGAAGAGAAACGGCGCGGCGGCCGTGACGATGCCGAACAGCGCGGCGACCGAGGCATGCTTCCACCCGCGGCGTTCGACAAGGAGCACAAAGGCCGGCAGCGTATAGAGCGGACCGGTCATCTTGAGATTCCACACGATCCCGGCCGCGAGTCCTGTCGTGATGGGCGCGGTCCGACCGCGGGACACGGCACACGAGGTCGCGACGACAACGGCCAGCAGCTGCAGCGAATCGGGGCGTGTCCAGAACGAGTAATGACGGAACAGCAGCAGTTCGAGCGCGCACACGCCGGTGAGCACGGCCGCGCGCGTGGCCGGCGCGACGCGCATGAGGAGCGCATACGTCGCCGCAAGGCTGCACAGCCCGGCCAAGACGCCGAGCGCTTTGGAGACGAGCACGCGGGGACCGACGATCGCGAGCGCCCACCCATGAATGAGGAAGGCGAGCGGTCCGTAAATGTGCGAATACCGCTCCGGTGCCGCGGGCGGGTGATAGAGGGGTTGGCCGTTATGCGACGCCCAGGCGATCGCCGGGATCGTCGGTTCGGCGTAATCGAAAAAATGTGGATCCGCCGCGTACCAGACCGATAGCAGCAGATAACCGAGCAGGCCGAGGATGGCAACGCCTGACGCGAGCGTGAGATCGACGGGGAAGCCGCCGGCAGACCGCATCTTCCGCCGCGAGGTGACGGCCATCAGCCCGAGCCAGAGGACCATCCAGAGGAACAGCGGCCGCCGCGCGAACTCGAGGCGGAGGAGATCCAGCGCGTGAGCCATCCGGGGCGAGAGTATAGAGGGAAGCGCCGCGGAAGACACCATGCGCGCGGTTGTTCCGCTCGCTGAACCCCTGGAGTACGGTATAGTAGTGGGTTCCGTTTCGGCAGTTCGACACGGTCCTTTTCCCCATGCACGCCGGCGCGCTGCGAGCGCTTGAATTCGATCGGATCGTGGACGCCGTGAGACGGCTCGCGCAGACGCCTCCGGGCGCCGGTCGGCTGGCGGAGCTGCAGCCGTCGCACGAGGCGCGCGAAGTGGCGGCGGCACTGGCCGACACCGCCGAAACGGCGCGCTTCCTCTCGGGCAGCGGCGAGATCGCGCTGCGCGCGCCGGCGGATCTCGAGGCCGTCCTGGCGGCGCTGGCCGCGGAAGGGCGCGCCCTCGATCCACTGCAGCTGATCGGACTTTCAACCTTCCTCGCCTCGATCGACGCGACCGCCGGCGGCATCCGGCGTCAGCGCGCCGGGTTCCCGCGCCTCGGCGCGGTGGTCGAGACCGCCGCCGCGTTCGATCGCGAGACCGCCGACGTGCGGCGCGCGATCGATCCAGGGGGCGACGTCGTTGACGATGCCAGCCCCGAGCTGAAAGGGCTGCGCGACCGCTTGCGCAAGCAGCGGGCGCGGCTGCGCGGGACGCTCGAGTCGTACCTGCGCGGCAAGGACACCTCGAAATACCTGCAGCAGCAAGTCGTCACCGACCGCAACGGCCGCTACGTGCTCGTCGTTCGCGCCGAATACCGAGCCGCGATCCCCGGTATCGTCCACGGCAGCTCGGGAAGCGGCGCCAGCCTGTTCCTCGAGCCGCTCAGCACCGTCGAGATCAACAACGACATCGTCGCGCTCGAGCAGCAGGAGCAGGAGGAGGTCCACCGCATCCTGCTGATGTTGTCGGACGCCTTCCGCCGCCGCAGCGCCGAGCTCAATCGCACGATCGACGTGGCGACGACCCTCGACGTGCTGCAGGCGAAGGCGCGCTATTCGCTCGGTATCGGCGGCATCCAGCCGGCGATCGCCGCCGACGGACGTCTCGAGCTGCGCGCCGCGCGACATCCGCTGTTGATTGCCAAGCGTGTCGACGTCGTCCCGGTCGACGTGCTCCTGATTCCGCCGGCGCGGGTGCTCGTCGTGACTGGTCCGAACACCGGCGGCAAGACCGTTACGCTGAAAACGGCGGGACTGCTGCCCCTGATGGCACAGTCCGGGCTGCTGATCCCGGCCGCCGACGGCACGCAGGTACCCGTGTTCCGCGGCGTGTTCGCCGATATCGGTGACGAACAGTCGATCGCCGAGAGCCTCAGCACCTTCTCCGCGCACATCGCCAATATCGTCGCGACCGACAAGGCGCTGGCCTCGCCGGCGCTGGTGCTCCTCGACGAGGCCGGCGGCGGCACCGATCCGAACGAAGGCGGGGCGCTCGCCACCGCGATCATCGACCACTTCCGCCGTCGCGGCGCCATGGTCGTGGCGACGACGCATTTCGACGCCCTCAAGACGTATGCGTCGACCACGGAAGGGGTGACCTCGGCGGGAACCGGCTTCAATCCCGAGACATTCGCGCCAACCTACCGCCTGCACTACGGCGCGCCGGGCAGCAGCCTGGCGCTCGAGATCGCCACGCGCCTCGGGCTGCCGACCGACATCATCGACCAGGCGCGCGCGCAGCGGACGGCGCGCGAGGCGCAGCTCGCCGAGCACCTGGCGAAGGTCGAGCGCGAGATGCAGACGCTCGACCACGAGCGCCGCCTCGTCGGCCGCGAGCGGCAGATGGTCGAGGAGACGCAGTCGAAGCTGCAGGGGCGCGAGCGCGACTTGCGCGATCGCGAAGAAACGTTCCGCAAACGGCTCGACCAGAAGCTCGAAGAGCGGCTACGCGAGGCGCGCCGCGAGATTGACGCCATCGTCGACGCCCTGAAGCAGCGCACCGGCCGCCTCGTGCCGACCGGCGACATCGGCGCGGCACGGGCCGAGGCGCGGGCCGCGGTCGAGGAAATCGCCGTCAGGGTACGCGATGCTTCTGGTGGCTCGCCATCGATTCCCGCGGCAGGGTCGGCACAACTGCGTCCAGCGGCGATAGGGGACCGGGTCGCGGTCGGCCCGCTCGGCCTCGAGGGGATCGTTCAGGGCATCCACGACGGGCACGCCGAGGTGGATGTGCGCGGCAAGCGGATGCGGGCGCGGATCGGCGAGCTGCGCGTGCTCGGCGGGCCGGCCGCGCCGGCGAAGCCGCAGGTGCGGGTGAACGTGGCGATGGCGCCGCGCGAGACGGCGATCACGTCCGAAATCAACGTGATCGGATCTAAGTCCGAAGAGGCGGTCGGACGCGTCGAACGGTTCCTCGACGAGGCGGCGGTCAACGACCTGAAGAGCCTGCGCATCGTGCATGGCTACGGCACCGGCGCCCTGCGCCGCTCGATCGCGGAATTCCTGCGGGTGCATCCGTTCGTGTCGACGTTCGGGCCAGCTCCCGACAACCAGGGGGGCGGCGGCGTCACCGTAGTGGAGCTGAAAGAGTAATGCCCCTCTTCCCCGCCGGCTTCACCGACGAGTTGAAGGCGCATCTGGACATCGTCCAGATCGTCGGCGAGCGGGTACCGCTGCGCAAATCGGGGGGCGTCCTGGAAGGGCCTCTGCCCGTTTCACGGCGAAAAGACGCCGTCGTTCCACGTGCACGGAGACAAACAGTTCTTCCACTGCTTCGGCTGCGGCGCCAGCGGCGACGTCTACAGGTTCGTGCAGATGCTCGACACGCTGACGTTCCCCGACGCGGTACGGCAACTGGCCGCGCGCGCCGGCATGACGGTGCCGGAGCCGGAAGACGCCAGGGCCGACGCCGACAACGCACGCGAACGCGAAGCGCTGCTCAAAATCCACGAAGTGGCAGCAGCGTGGTTCAAGGCGCAGCTGCAGGCGCCGATCGGACGTGGCGCGCTGCGCGTGGTCCGCGACCGTGGCCTGACGCCCGAGACGATCGAGATGCTCGGTGTCGGCTATGCGCCGACGTTCGGCCTGCGCGCGCACCTCACCGCGGCAGGGTTTGCCGACCCGCTGCAGTTCAAGAGCGGGCTCGTGATGCCGGCCGATGATGGCCAGCCGCGCGATCGCTTCCGTAACCGGCTGATGATTCCCATATGCCGCGAGACCGGCGCCATCATCGCGTTTGGCGGCCGTGCCATGGAGGATGGACAGCAGCCGAAATATCTCAACTCCCCCGAAACCGGCATCTACATCAAGGGTCGCACACTGTTTGGCCTGAACTGGAGCAAGGCGGCCATCTCCCGGCTGAAGTACGCCGTGATGGTGGAGGGCTATTTCGACTGGGCCCAGGCATGGCAGGCCGGCATTCCCAACGTCGTCGCCTCGTCAGGCACCGCCCTCAAGCTGGTGCAAGTGAAATTGCTCCACCGCTACGCCTCCAAGGTGATCCTCAACTTCGATCCGGACACCGCCGGCCAGGGGGCGGCGGCGGCGAGCTCGGAAATGTTCGTCAGCGAAGGGTTTCAGGTCAACGTCGCCATGCTCCCCGGCGGGGATGATCCCGATAACTACATCCGCAAGCATGGGGCGGCGGCGTACCAGGAGCAACTGCGCAATTCACGGCAATACCTGGAATATCTGCTCGATCGGGCGGCTGCCACAGAAGACGTGTCAACAGACGAGGGACGACGGTCGTTTCTAGGGAAGATGCTGGCGGTGGCGGCGCGGATCCCCGATGCGGCGCAGCGCGACCAGTTCGCAGACCGGTTATCCCATAAGGCGAGGATTACGGAAGAGGTCGTCAGGGCGGAAATCAGGAAGGCGGCCGTCCACCGCCAGACGGACGTCGAACAGGTGGAACGTCGGGTGCCGGCGCTTGGTCAAATAAAGGTGGCAGAGCGGGGGCTCATTTGGGGTCTGATCCGCGAGCCCGCCAACGCCATCCGGGTTATTGCAGAGCTGGAAGTCGAGGATTTGCAGGGTTTAGCGACCGCCTCCATCCTGGGACAGGCCCGATCCCTGCAGGCATGGGACCCCAACGCGATACCTGGGGCGCTTTTCGAGCGTCTAAACGAGGGAGAAGTCGCGCTGGTACGCGGCATTGCGGCGGACACGCGGGCCCCGGCCGAGGTGTCCGATTGTGCCCTGACGCTGCGAAAACAACGACAGGACCGGGAACGGGCCCAGATCCAGCAGGAAATCGACCAGCTGCAGGAAACCCAGGCCGGGCAGTACAGCGAGCGGCTCAACGAATTGTTAAGAAAGAAGGAAGCGCTTCAGCGGATCGGTCATACTGAAGGGCTTGCGCATTAATTACGGAGGACGGCGTTGTCGATCGAAGAAAAATATGACGAGGTAAGGCAGCTCATCTCCATCGGCAAGGAGAAGGGCTACCTGCTGTACGACGAGGTCAACGAACTACTTCCGGCCGACATCACCTCGTCGGATGAACTGGACGATCTGTTCAGCACGTTCGGCAGCGCCGGCATCGAAGTCGTCGACTCCGAGAAGACCTACCGCGAGGAGAAGCTTCTCGACCGCACCGGTGAAGGGGCCGAGGAGCTCGAGCTCGACCTGACGCCGGGTGCGCTCGACAAGACCAACGATCCCGTCCGCATGTACCTGCGCGAGATGGGGACGGTGCCGCTCCTCACCCGTGAAGGGGAAGTCGAGATCGCCAAGCGCATCGAGCGCGGCAAGCTCGCCGTGATCAAATCGATCTCGCGCACGCCGACCATCGCGCGCGAAATCATGCGCATGGGCGATCAGCTCAAGAACGACGAACGGAGCATCCGCGAGCTGGTCACATTCGTCGACGAGGAGCTGACCGACGAGAAGATCGACGACCGCAAGAAGCAGGTCCTCAGGCAGGTCGACAACGTCCGCAAGGCATGGCAGGCGGCCGAGAAGTGCAAGGAGAAGCTTGTCGACACCGCCAAGGGCGTGACCACGCGCGAGAAAAAAAAATACCGCAAGGTGCGCTGGGAGTCGATGCGCGCCCAGATCGAGGTGTCGCGCCTGATCCGCAAGATCGAGTTCACCGAAACGATCAAGCGGCGGATGATCGAGCAGATCAAGGACAAGGTCGAAGCGGTCATGCGCTTCCAGCGCCAGATTGCCTACATCGAGCGGCAGCTGACGATGAAGAACCGTCGTCCGAAACTGAAGGACGACGAGCGTAAGAACCTGCAGAAGCAGCAGAAAGAGCTGAAGGTGCAGGTCAACACAATGGCAGCGGAGCTCGAAGAGAAGCCCGAGCAGCTGATGCGCACGCTCGAGACCATCTCGAAGGGTGAGGCGCAGGCCGAGCAGGCGAAGAAGGAGCTGGTCGAGGCCAATCTCCGCCTCGTCGTCTCGATCGCCAAGAAGTACACCAACCGCGGGCTGCAGTTCCTCGACCTGATCCAGGAAGGCAACATCGGCCTGATGAAGGCGGTCGACAAGTTCGAGTACCGCCGCGGCTACAAGTTCTCGACCTACGCGACCTGGTGGATCCGCCAGGCGATCACCCGGGCCATCGCCGACCAGGCGCGCACCATCCGCATCCCGGTCCACATGATCGAGACGATCAACAAGCTCATTCGCACCTCGCGCGCGCTGGTGCAGGAGCTCGGCCGCGAGCCCACCTCCGAGGAGATTGCGCAGCGGATGGACATCCCCGTCAGCAAGGTCCGCAAGGTCCTCAAGATCGCCCAGGAGCCGATCTCGCTCGAGACTCCGATCGGCGAGGAGGAAGATTCGCATCTCGGCGATTTCATCGAAGACCGCCAGGTGGTGTCGCCGTCCGACGCCGTGATCAACCTGAACCTCAAAGAACAGACGGATCAGGTGCTGAAGACGCTGACGCCGCGCGAGGAGAAGGTCATCAAGATGCGTTTCGGCGTCGGCGACGGCTCGGAGCACACGCTCGAGGAAGTCGGGCAGAACTTCGCTGTCACCCGCGAGCGCATCCGCCAGATCGAGGCCAAGGCGTTGCGCAAGCTGCGGCACCCGTCGCGCTCGCGCAAGCTGAAGGCGTTCCTCGAAGGACGGACGTAGGTTTCTGGGCGGTCAATGCTGAATGGCACCCGGCATTCGGCATTGACCAAGCGCCCGCTCTACAAGCGCATCGGCGGACGCGCACGCGGAATCCTGAGACGTGCGCTGAACCTGATCGACCGGCCGTCAGATCCGTCCGGCGCGCCCGTGCCCCCCGCGCATCTCCGCATCTACTACTATCGCACCCGCGATCTCAGCGCGTTCGCGCGCGCGCGCGACGCCGTCAGGGTTGAAGTCGCGGCGCACGGGTTGCGACCCTCGGATCGCGTCCTCGACGTCGGGTCCGGCATCGGCAACCTCGCGCTGGCGCTCGCCCCCGCCCACGCCGGCACCTACGACGGCGTCGAGATCCACCCCGAGGCGGTCGCCTGGTGCCGCTCGGCGATCACGCCGCGCCATCCGAATGTCCGCTTCCACCAGGCCGACATCTTCAGCAGCGCCTACAACCCGAACGGCCGCCTGACGGCGTCAACCTATCGCTTCCCGTTCGCCGATGGCTCGTTCGACTTCGTGTTCCTCGGCTCAGTCTTCACCCACATGCTGCCCCCCGATGTTGCGCACTATCTCACCGAGATCGCGCGCCTGCTGGCACCAGGCGGGACGTGCGCAGCGAGCGTCTTCCTGTTGAACGACGACCGCCGCAGCGAGGTCGAGGCCGGCCGCAGCTTCATGACGTTCCCGTTCGCGATCGACGCCGCGCGGGTGCATGACCAGGGACGGCCCGAAGCGGCGATCGCGATCGAGGAACGATTCGTCGTCGACGCCTACGGTCGCGCGGCGCTGCGCATCGAGCGAATTCGGCGCGGGGACTGGTGGAACGGGCGCGCCGACGATCAGGACGTGATAACGGCACGACCGGTGGGAGGTGCGGCGGTCGCGGTTGACGGGGCGGTCGAGGCGAGGGGAATGAAATTGGGCCCACCAGGATTCGAACCTGGAACGGGCCGGTTATGAGCCGGCGGCTCTAACCGTTGAGCTATGGGCCCAATCCATCGTATCAGCAAGCTGAGCCCAATGTAGAATGTCCGGACCGATGCACGCGGATTTGGAGCGGGTCATAGCGCTGCAGCGTCTCGACAGCGAGGCGGCTGCGGCGCGGAAGAAACTGGCAGAAGGCCCTGAGCGCGAAAAGGCGTTCGATGCCCGGCTCGAAGAGGCCCGGCAACGGATCGCCGATGCCAAGGCCACGCTCGCCGCCAATCAGGAAGCGCGGCGGGCGATCGAAAAGGACGTCGCCCTGCACCAAGGCCGCCTCTCGAAGTACCGCGAGCAGGCGATGGCCGTCAAGACCAACCAGGAATATCACGCCATCCAGCACGAGATCGCCCACGCCCAGGGCGAAGTCAAGAAGCACGAAGATACGATGCTCGAACGCATGGTCGAGGCCGACGACCTCGCCGCGACGATCAAGACCGCCGACGCCCAGCTCGCCGGCGAGGAGAAGACCATCGACGCCGATCGCAGGGCGATGCACGTCGAGCATGCCGCCGTGCAGACGGCGCTCGACGCGCTCGGCAGCCAGCGTGCCGCGGTCGTCGCCGCCATCGACAGGCGCGTGCTGGCGATTTACGAGACCGCCGCGGCCAAGCGGCAGGGTATCGCGGTCGCGGAAGCCAGGGACGGCGGCTGCCTGGTGTGCCACGTGCGGATGCGCCCGCAGATGTTCAACGAGGTCCGCCGCAACGAAGCAATCGTCCAGTGCGAGAACTGCCAGCGGATCCTCTACTACGTGCCCGCCCAGGCTTCCCAAGCTTCCTGATCGCGAGCGCGCGCCAGCGAGTCGAAGTGATCATCGCGTACATCGACGGCGGCGCCCGTGGCAATCCCGGCCCGGCGGGTTACGGCGCCTACATAGAGGGACCGGACGGCGCCCTTCTCGCCGAGTTGTATGGCGGGCTCGGCGTCGCCACGAACAACGTCGCGGAATACAGCGGCCTGCTCGTGGCGCTGCGCTGGGCCAAGGAGCACGGCCACACCGCCGTCCAGATCAGGGCGGATTCGCTGCTGCTCGTCGAGCAGATGCGCGGCAACTACAAGGTCAAGCATCCCGGCCTGCAGCCGCTGCACGCCCGGGCGCGCCTGCTCGCCTACGAAGTCGGCCACGTCACCTTCGAGCACGTCCGCCGCGAGCTCAACAAGGACGCCGATCGCCTGTCCAACCTCGGCATGGACCAAGCCGAGGCGCAGCTGAAAACCAACCAATGACGCGGTGGCAATCAACCAATCGTGCGAATCGCGGCCAGCAGCCGACCCGCGGCGGGACCGTCCCCGCGATAGGAGTGCAGCCGATCGTGGTGCGTCTTGGTACAGAGCCCTGACGTGAATATCCGCGACGGATCGAGACCGCCGAGCTCGAGCTGATCGCGGTTCGCGCGCTCGAGATCGAGGAATGACCGATCGCCGTTCCCTGGTGTGAACCACCGCTGGTACGGGGCCGGAAACGTCGACCGGAACGCCGCCACGACCTCAGGGCCGACCTCACCGCAGCAGCGCCCGAGACAAGGGCCGATCGCGGCGACGAGATCCGGGCCGCGACAGCCGAAGTCCGTTTTCATGAGCTCGGCGGTAATCAGGGACACGGCCGCGGCCGCGCCGCGCCAGCCGGCGTGGATGGCGGCGGCGACGCTCCTGACCGGATCGAACAGCAGCACGGGCGCGCAGTCGGCGACACGGACACCAATCGCCACGGATGGATCATCGGTAACGATTGCATCCGCTTCCCGCCGCTGCCATCCGTCCGTCTCTCCGCGCCGCGCGATCGCGATAGTGCGGCCGTGCACTTGTTTAACGAGCAGCAGCCGAGCGCACGTGACGCCAAGCGACGCCGCGACGGCGTCCCATTCGCTGGCATCTTCACGCAGCAACAAGTCGCGCGAGGTGAAGAGGTGGCGGGTGGGGAACGGCGCGCAGCGCAGGGCGCGTCCCCACGGCTCTTGCGTCCACTCGAAGGCGTCGCTGGGCTGAGGATCGCTGGCCATCATCGGTCTGGGCTTCGACGCGACCGACCTGCCGCGCCTACACGAGGTGTTCGCGCGCCACGCTGATCGCTTCCTGCGCCGCCTCTTCACCGGGGCAGCGATGGCTTATTGTACGCGGCGGCCGCGCTGACCATCACCCACGCCGAGACGCACGCGACGGCGCACGCACTGCTCTTCGACGATCCGCGCGCGCGCAACCTGTCGTGACGCGAGGCGACGCTGCTGCTCGGCACGAATTTTTTGGCCGTCCCGATCTTCTTTCCCTTCCGGCGGTTGCGAAGACCGCCGGAGATCTCCGAGCCCGGCGCGCCGCTTGCCCCTCCCGGCACAGGAGAGTGGGCATGACCGTCAAAATCATCGCAAACGAGAAGGGCAATCCGCCTGGAAAATTGGCCGAGGCCGAGCTGCATTTCACTGACGGGGTCCTGGAAGGCCTGAAACTCGTCGGCTTCTCCATCTGGGAGCGCAGGACCGGCGACGGACGCAACGTCACTTTTCCGGCGCGCAGCTTTTCCCTGAACGGCGAGCGGCGGAATTTCGCGCTGCTGCGTCCCTGCGCCGATAGCACGGCGCAGAACCAGCTGCGGGACGTGATTCTCGCGGCCTACGACGAACACGCGGCTGCCGCGGCAGTGGCCTAGCCAGCCAGTTACCGTAGCTGGACCGGTCAACCAGAAATCGGGAACCGGAGCGGGGAACCCGATACCGGCCGCTCGCAATCGAGTCTCTGGTCACTGGCAACTGGCAACTGGCAGCTATGTCAGGACCGGCAGGAACTTGCGGTTCTCGGACGCGCGTTTGGGCGGCAGCGTCCACTCCTCGCGGAGGCCTTTGTCGAACTCGGCGCGGAAGAACTGGCTCTTCATGCCGCCATCGATGATGTCCCAGGGCAGCACGCGATCGGCCGAGCGGTCGCGGAAGATGTAGAAGTCGGCGTCGACGCCGGTGTCAGCGACAGCCGCGCGCCAGTTGCCGCCGTTGCGTTCGGCCGCTTCGATGGCCGGGGCGACGCGGCGATCGCCGAGCGACAGCAGCGCCTGGTAGTAGGAGTGGCGCTCCGACTTGATATTGAAGTAGACATTGTCGAGATCGGCGACGAGCGAGCGCAGGCGCTTCCCCTTGCGATCGGTGATCGCCGGGTCTTCCATCGGCAACCACTGGTACGCCGTCCCGGGCTTCGGGATGAGCGGGTTCACGCTGGCCACGATCCGGCCGAGGCGTCCCTTCGGCCGCGCGTGGCGCAGCATGGCGTCACGCAACTCCTTGGTGAGATCACGGATGCTCGCCAGGTCCTCGTCTGTTTCCGTCGGGAGGCCGATCATGTAGTACAGCTTCAGGTTCTCCATCCCGTTGGCGAAGATCAGATCCGCCTTCTCGACGATCTCGGCGTTTGTCACGGTCTTGTTGATGACGCGACGCAGCCGGTCCGAGCCGGTTTCGGGCGCGATCGTGATCGAGCGCTCGCCGCTCTGGTGCAGCTTGCCGACGATCGACGGCGTCAGATCGTCGAGGCGCAGCGAGGCCGGCGAAATCGAGTAGCCCATCTCGAGCAGGCCGGAAAGAATCCGCTCGATGTCCGGGTGATCGCACAGCGCGATCGACACGAGGCCGACGCGGCTGGAGTGCGTGCGCGCCTCGCGTGCAAGGGCGAGGATCCGTTCGGCCGGGAACGCGCGCACGGGCAGGTAGTTGTAGCCGGCCCAGCAGAACCGGCACAGGTTGGCACAGCCGCGCACGACCTCGATCAGGAAACGCGAGCCGAACTCCGTGTCGGGCGTGAAGATCCGCGTTGACGGCGGATCGAGGCGATCGGTGCTCTTCACCGCCGCCTTCTTGACGACCGAGGGCGCGCCGCTGTCGGCCTTCGGCGTAAACGCCGCGATCGTGCCGTCATCCGCATAGCTGACGTCGTAGAACGACGGAATGTAGAAACCGCGCGCCGCGGCAAGGCGGTGGAGCAGGTCAGCGCGATCGGACGCGTCCCCGAACGCGCCCATCAGCGACGGGATGAGCTCCTCCCCTTCCCCCGCGGCAATCACGTCGGCGAAGGGGGCGAGCGGCTCAGGATTGACGAACGTCACCGCGCCGCCGATCACGATCAGCGGATCGTGCGCGGTGCGCGCCTCGGCGCGGACCGGGATGCCGGCGAGCCGCAGCATCGAAACCACGTTGGTGTAGTCCCACTCGAACGACACCGAGAAAGCGAGGACATCGAAGTCACGGACCGGCGTGTTTGATTCGATCGTACGGAGCGGCTCCCCCGAGTTGAGCGCCGCGGCGAGCTCCTGCCGCCCCGGCAGGCAGACGCGCTCGCACACCACGTCCGCCAGCTCGTTGAAGAGCCGGTAGACCGTCTGGAAGCCCAGGTTGGACATCCCGACGAAGTAGGTGTTGGGAAACGCCAGCGCGACGCGCAACCGCCCGCCGTGCGGCTTGCGGATGTAGCCGACCTCTTTCGAGAGGACGTCGCGGTGGCGCTCCTGCTGAGCGCGTGCCGCCATAAGAAATCAGGTGCGAGAAGATGCGAACGGTCGTGCGAGAGGCGATCCTGCGGCGGCGCCGTTCACGCGTGCCGTGGATTTACCTAGTGTACCACGTGCGCCATGCCCGCGGCGCCGGGGCTCTGAATGACCAGCGGCGAGCGTCTCCGGGTGTAGACGATCGCCGCCCTCGCGTCCCGCCCGTCGCGACCCCGCGCCGTGCTACTCGTTCTGGCGTCGCAGGAACGCCGGCACGTCGAGCGGCGACACCGGCTCGAACTCCGCCCCTGGACTGAACGTGTCGATGGCCGGGTCTGACGCCGCCACCGCCGCCGGCATCTCCAGCACCGGCCGCCGCGACACCGGGATCCGCGACACACCGCCGCCACCGCCGCCGGCCGCCACCGCCACTCTGTCGGTCTGCTGCCACGCCGTGTACTGCTGGAGGTCCACCGGCGTCACCGCCGTCGCCGCCTTGGTCTGCTTCTCGACGGCAACCCGATCGAAGCCGGTCGCGATCACCGTGATCTTGACCTTCCCCTGCATCTTCGGATCGACGACCGCGCCGAAGATGATGTTGGCGTCCTCGTGGGCGGCCTCCTGGATGACTGCCGAGGCCTCGCTCACCTCGATCAGCGACAGGTCGGAGCCGCCGGTGACGTTGATGATGACGCCACGCGCCCCCTTGACCGAGGCGTCTTCGAGGAGCGGACTCGAGATGGCGCGGTTCGCCGCGTCCATCGCCTTATTGTCACCCTCGGCGACCCCGGTCCCCATGATCGCGATCCCCATCCCGGCCATGATCGTCTTGACGTCGGCGAAGTCGAGGTTGATCAGCCCGGGCACGAGGATCAGGTCCGAGATGCCCTGGATCGCCTGCCGCAGCACGTCATCGGCCGTCACGAACGCGTCGTTCAGCGAGGTCGTGCGCGCGATCGTGGCGAGCAGCCGCTCGTTGGGAATGGTGATCACGGTGTCGACGCAGTCGCGCAGTTCCTCGAGCCCTCGCTCGGCCTGGGTCTGCCGCTTCCTCCCTTCGAACTTGAACGGCTTGGTCACCACCGCGATGGTCAACGCGCCCAGCTCGCTGGCCAGGCTGGCGATGACTGGCGCGGCGCCGGTCCCGGTGCCGCCACCGAGGCCGGTGGTGACAAACACCATGTCGGCCCCGTCGAGCGCCTCGATCAGCTTGTCGGTGTCCTCGAGCGCCGCCTGGCGCCCGACGTTTGGATCGGCGCCAGCGCCGAGCCCCTTGGTCAGCTTGCCGCCAATCTGGATCTTGTTCGGCGCCGAGTTCAACTTCAGCGCCTGCAGGTCGGTGTTGGCGATGATGAACTCGACGCCGTCGAGCCCGGCCTGCACCATGCGGTTGACGGCATTGCTGCCGCCGCCGCCGACGCCCACCACCTTGATGCGGGCGCCCGTGCGTCCCTCCTCTTCGAGCTTCAGCCGCAACGCGTTGTCGACCATCCGGACCTCCATCAGAAGAACTCCTTGAACAAGCCGCGCAGCCGCCCGGCCACGCGTCCGAAAGCGCCGGCCCCGACCGGGCGCGCCACTTCTCCGACATGATTCCGGTGCGCGTACATCACCAGGCCGACCGCAGTGGCAAACGCCGGGTTGTTGACGTGATCGGCAAGCCCGCCGACGCCGGCGGGTACGCCGCGGCGGATCGGCAAGTCGAAGATCTGTTCGGCGATCTCGGCCATCCCGTCGAGCATGGCGCCGCCACCGGTCAGCACGATCCCCGAGTTGAGCGATTTCTCGAAGCCGGCCTTGCGGATTTCGTCCCACAACAGGTGGAAGATCTCCTCGGCGCGCGGCTGCAGGATTTCCGAGAGGATGCGCCGCGCCATGACCCGCGGCTTGCGCCCGCCGACGCTCGGCACGTCCATCGTCTCGTCCTCGTCGACCATCGCCGACAGCGCGCAGCCGCAGCGCCGCTTGATCTTTTCTGCGTCCGGGATCGGCGTGCGCAGGCCGACGGCGATGTCGTTGGTGAAGTGGTCGCCGCCGATGGCGACGACCCCGGTGTGCCAGATGCTGCCGCGCTCGAAGATGGCGAAGTCGGTGGTGCCGCCGCCGATGTCGACGATGGCCACGCCGAGCTGTTTTTCATCATCGGTCAGCACCGCTTCGCTGGCGGCGAGTTGCTCGAGCACGGTGTCGAGCACCGCGACCCCGGCGCGGTTGACGCAGGCGACGATGTTCTGTGTCGACGACGCGCTGCCGGTGACGATGTGGACGTTCACCTCGAGGCGGGTCCCGGTCATGCCGACCGGCGCGCCGATGCCATCCTGCTCGTCGACGACAAAATCCTGTGGCAGTACGTGCAGGATCTCGCGGCCGCTCGGCAACGCCACCGCCTTGGCGGCGTCGATGGCGCGGCGCACGTCCTCGCGAGTGATCTCGCGGTTCTTACCGGCGACGGCGACCACACCGCGGCTGTTGAAGGCCTTGACGTGCGCTCCCGACAGGCCGAGGTGCACCGAGTCAATCTCGACGCCAGCGGTCAGCTCCGCCTCGTCGATCGCCTTCTTGATCGACTCCACCGCCGCCTCGAGGTTGACGACGACGCCGCGGCGGATGCCCTTCGAGTCGGCCAGGCCGAGGCCGATGATGTCCAGGCCGCCGTCGTCGGTCATCTCGCCGACGATGGCGGCGATCTTCGCCGTGCCGACGTCGAGCCCGACCAGATACCGTTCCTTCCGAGCCACGGGTTCTCCCTTCCTTCAGTTGCCGGGTCGGCCCGGCCTACTTCTTCCCGGTCGGGCGGACATACACCCGTTCGTCGAACCGCAGGTCGACGTAATCGATGTCGGGGACGCGCTGGTGCAGCGCCGGCGCCAGATCCACGTACGACTGCACCCGCTCGAGGAACTTGTCTTCGCCAAGGTGCAGCAGCGCCACGTCCTGGTCGAGCATGACGACGGCGTCGTGCGCGTCGCGGACGTCGATCTGCGATACGCGTTGCGCCAGCTCCTTGCGCAGCGCCAGCGCGTCGATCACACGCGCAGCGAGCTCGGCGCGCGTCTCGTCGATCGTCGGCTGGCCGCTGCCCGGCGAGCGGACCAGGCCGTCGATGATCGGCAGATCGAACTCCGGGTACCTGCGGCCCGAACTCGTCGATCAGCGTGCCGTGCGCATCGACCAGGTAGAGCGTGCTGCCGAGACGGCACAGGCCCATCGGCCGGCGTTCCGAGACGAACACTTCCACCGTCGACGGCAGCACTCGCCGCAACGCCGCATCGGCGACCCAGGGGGACTCCATCAGCCGGCGCCGGTAACCCGGTAGATCGGCGGCGAGGATGTTGGCGCCGCGCAGCCCGTCGACGATCGCCGCCACCTCGCCACTCGACAGCCGCACGTTGCCGTGCACGCTGATCTTTCTGACCTGCAGGCCGGCCGCGTGCAGCACCAGCGCGCTGCCGCGATAGCCGGCATAGACCACCACCAGCAGGGCGACCGCAAGGCGGACAGCGCGCCAGGTGCGCCGGACCGGCCACCCGCCGCGGCGCGAGCCCGGCCGCACCCTGGCGCGGCGGAAATTCTTTTCGGCCGGCGCCTTAACCCCCATTCGCGCTCTCCGCTGCGGCCTTCGGCGTGCCCTCGCCGACGCCCAGCGCCTCGAGAATGCGGTCCGGCATCGTGCCGATCGAGCCGGCACCCAGCGTGATCACCAAGTCGTTCGGCCGCGCGATCTCCGCCACCGCGCCCGGTAGATCGTCGAGCGACTTGACCAGGCTGACCGGCCGTCCCGTCCGCCGCACTTCGGCCTCCATCGCCTCGGCGGTCACCCCGGGAAGCGGCGCTTCGCCGGCGGCGTAGATGTCGGTCAGGACGATTTCGTCGGCGGCGCCCAGCGCCGTGCCGAACTCGCGGAGCAGGTCGCGAGTGCGCGTGTAGCGGTGCGGCTGAAAAACGACGACCACGCGGCGGTCGAGGCCGGCGCGCGCCGCGGCAATCACCGCGGCAATCTCGGTGGGGTGGTGGCCGTAGTCGTCGACAACCATCACGCTACGCGCTTCGCCGCGCAGCTCGAAGCGGCGTTCGGCGCCGCGGAAGTCATCGAACCCGGCCGCGATCTGCGCAAACGGGATCCCGACCTCGAGGCCGACGGCGACCGCGGCCAGCGCGTTGAGCAGGTTGTGCCGCCCGGGCACGCGCAGCCGCAGCGCGCCAAGCTCGCGCTCGTCCCCCTCGCGCGTCCGGCAGGCGACGCGGCAGCGCGCGCCGAACGCTTCGAGCGCCATGCCCGCCCCGGTCACGGCCGCGCCGCGTCCCTCGAATCCGTAGGTGATCACGCGCCGTGTCATCCGCGGCAGCAACGCGCGCACACCGTCGTCGTCGACGCACGCCACCACCGCACCGTAGAACGGCACTTTGTTGGCGAAGTCGACAAACGCCTGCTGCAGCGCGTCCCAGCTGCCGTAGCTTTCCATGTGCTCGTGATCGATGTTGGTCAGCACGGCGATCGACGGCGAGAGCTTGAGGAACGACCGATCGCTCTCGTCCGCCTCGACCACCATGTAGTCCCCCTTGCCCAGGCGCGCGTTGCTGCCGAAAGCGCTGAGGCGGCCGCCGATCACCGCGGTCGGATCAAGTCCGGCACGCTCCAGCACCAGCGCCACCATCGACGTCGTGGTCGTCTTGCCATGCGCGCCGGCGATGGCGATGCCGTCGCGCAGCCGCATCAGCTCGGCGAGCATCTCGGCGCGCGGGATCACCGGGATGCCGCGCCGGGTCGCTTCGTCCACCTCGGGGTTGCCCGGGCGGATCGCCGACGACACGACCACGACGTCGGCGGCGCCAATGTGCGCGGCGGCGTGCCCGCGGGCGATGCGGACGCCGAGCCGCGCCAGGCGCTCGGTAATCGCCGACGCCTTGGCGTCGGATCCACTAACCTCGTAGCCGAGGTTGGCCAGCAGCTCGGCGATGCCGCTCATGCCGATGCCGCCGATGCCGACGAAGTGAATCCGGCGCGTGCGCCCTAGCATTGCGCCAGCTCCAGCGCACGATCGACGATCACACGCGCCGCGTCGGGGCGCGCGAAGACGCGGGCGGCGGCGGCGATCCGCGCCCGCCGCGCCGGATCGCGCGTCAGTGCCAGCAGCCGCTCCGCCAGCACCGCGCCGGTCAATGCCTGCTGTTCGACGAGCTCGGCGGCGCCGGCGCGCGCCAGCACCTCGGCGTTCTTCTTCTGGTGATTGTCGGTGGCGGTCGGCAGCGGGATCAGAATCGCCGCGCGTCCCGCCGCCGTCAGCTCCGCGATCGTCGTCGCGCCGGCGCGGGACACGATCACGTCGGCCTGGTTCATTTCCCGGTCCATGGCGTAGAGGAACGGTTCAACCCTGGCCGGCAGCCCCGCGGCCCGATAGGCGTTGCGGACCAGTTCCACATCGCGCTCTCCTGTCTGATGCGTGAGGTCCACGCCGCCATCGGCTGCCAGCCGCGGCGCCGCCTCCACCATGGCCACGTTGATCGCGTGCGCGCCCTGGGAGCCGCCAAAGATCAGGACCCGTGCGCGACCCGCGCGCTTCCCGTCTCCCGCTGCCCCGTCCGTCTTCCCGACTTCGGTCTGGAAGAATTCACTTCGTACCGGGTTGCCTGCGACAAATCCCCTCCTGCCAAAGAAGGACACCGTCGAATCGAACGTCACCGCCGCCGCACTGACCACTCGCGAGAGCAGCCGGTTGGTCAACCCCGGCACGGCGTTCTGCTCGGCGAGCAGCGTCGGGATGCGCCGGAGCGCGGCCAGGAGAACGACCGGACCGGAGCTGTAGCCGCCGACGCCGATCACCAGCTGCGGCCGCCGCCGCGAGAGAATCCGCCACGCGTCCATGAAACTGATTGGCAGCAGCGCCAGGCCGCGCAGCAGCGCCGCCCCCGAGCGGCCTTTCAGTCCCGTGCTGCGCAGCAGGTCGAGCTCGAACCCTTCCCTCGGCACGACCTTCGACTCGAGGCCGCGCGCCGTGCCGGCGAACGTCACGGAGGCGCCGGGCTTGCGCGCCAGCAACTCGCGCGCGATGGCGATGCCCGGATAGAGGTGACCGCCGGTCCCCCCGCCGGCAATCACGACGCGGCAGTCTCCGCTCATGCATCCGCCGTGGCAGGAGTGCCGGGCAGTGGCTCGAGCACGGTGGTAACGACATGCGACGCCGACGCATGCTGCGACACGTTGAGCAGGATGCCCATCGCGATCAGGCTGACGAGCAGGGACGAGCCGCCGAAGCTGACGAACGGCAGCGGGATGCCCTTGGTCGGCAGCAGGCCGAGCGTCACGCTGATGTTGAAGAACGCCTGCACGGTGATCATCGCGGTGATGCCGAGCGCGACGAAGGCGCCGAAGCGATCGGGGGCGCGGACGGCCGTGCGCAGGCCGCGCCAGGCGATGACGCAGAAGCAGATCAGGATCACCGTCGCTCCGGTCAGCCCGAGCTCTTCGCCGATGACCGAGTAGATGAAGTCGGTGTGCGGGTAGGGTAAGTAGAACAGCTTCTGGACGCCGTTCATCAGCCCGCGCCCGAACACCCCGCCGGTGCCGATGGCGATGAGCGACTGGATCACCTGGAAGCCGTCGCCGAGCGGGTCGTCCCACGGATTGAGGAAGACCATCATCCGGCGTCGCCGGTAGTCGGCGCTCATCAGCACCGCGTAGGCGGCCGGCAGCGCCACCAGCGCCAGCCCGAAGATGTAGCGGTAGTTGATGCCGGCGGCGAACACCATCGCGGCGACGATGAGAAGAATCGACAGCGCCGTGCCGAGATCCGGCTCGAGCATGATCAGGCCGACGATGAGGCCGACCGCGAGGCCGACTGGCAGCAGCGAATACTTCAGATCGTCGATCCGATCCATGCGGCGCTCGAGAATCGCCGCCACGAAGAAGATGACGACCACCTTGGCGAACTCGGACGGCTGGATGCCGATCCCGGCAATGCCGAACCAGCGCCGCGCGCCGTTGATCCGCCCGCCGAACACCAGCACCGCGACCAGGGCGAAGCCGAGCATCCCCAGCGCGGTCCAGATGAACAGCGGCTGGCGATACGTGCGGTAGTCGACACGCATCACGATCGGCATCACCGCCAGCCCGACCAGCGCGAACGTGATCTGCTTGAACAGGAAGTAGGCGGGGCGCTGGTGGTACTGCTCCATCCCGATGACAGCGGAAGCGCTGTAGACCATGACGAGGCTGGCGCATACCAGCGCCAGCGTCGCCGTGAACAACAGCTTGTCCGATTTGAGTTTCCGTGCCATACGATCTAAAGTTCCGCCTCTTCGGGCCCGAAACTACACGGCGAGCGCTCAGCAGTCATCAGCCGGCCGTCGGGGGAAGACACCGACCTCGCAGACCGGGGCAGCCTGCGTTCCCAGCGGTCAGCCCTTCTCCGCCTCGACCGGTCTGATGACTGCTGAATCCTCGCCGTGTTCATGCTCCTCTCGTCGTCGCCAGGGGCCCCTAACGGCCCCGCTCCCGCCCTCACCGTTGCGCCGCGCACCGTTGTGTGCTCAGTGCGTGGATGTTCTGGTCCACTCGTCTTCGAGCCTCGCGACCTCCTGCTTGAACGTCCGTCCGCGCTCGGCGTAGTCGCGGAACATGTCAAAGCTCGAACATGCCGGCGCCAGCAGCACCGTCTCTCCCGGCGCAGCCAGGGCGAACGCGGTGCGCACCGCCGCCGCCATATCGCCGCCGGGGCGATGGACCGGAATCGTCGGCGCGAGCGCCTGTTCGACCAGCGGCGCCGATTCGCCAATCGCCACGACCGAGGCGTGCCGGTCGCGCAGCGCATCGCGGAGATCGCCGAAATCCCCTCCCTTGAACCGTCCGCCGAGGATCACGACGAGGCCAGGCGCGAAGCTCTCGATCGCGCGCAGGGCCGACTCGACGTTGGTGGCCTTGGAATCGTTGACGAAGCGCACGCCGCCGATTTCCGCCACCGGCTGGAGCGCATGCTCGAGGCCGGTGAAGCCTTCGACCGCGCGAGTCATCGCTTCCGGTTCGACCCCGGCGATCGACGCGACCGCCGCCGCCGCGAGCACGTCGGCGAGCAGGTGGCGCCCGAGCAGTTTCACCGCCGACAAGGGCACCAGCACCTGGTCGGCGCCGCCGCGGCGGCGGCGCACAATCGCGTCGCCGGCCACGACCACGCCGTCGGCGAGCGCACGGCCGACGGCAAACAGCAGCCGCTGCGATCGCGCGTCCTGCGCCAGCGTCTGCGACGGCTCATCGTCGGCGTTCAGCACCGCCCAGTCCGAGGCGATCTGGCTGGCGAAGATGCGCGCTTTCGCGGCGGCGTATTCGGCGATGTCGGCGTGGCGATCGAGATGGTCCGGCGAGAAGTTGAGCAGCACCGCGATCCAGGGGTGGAAGGTCTCGGCGCTCTCGAGCTGGAAGCTGCTCGCCTCGACGACGTGTATCGTCTCGTCGGTCGACTGTTCGACCTGCGCGCTCAGAGCGAGGCCGATGTTGCCGCCAACCAGCACGCGGTGGCCGCCCGCCTCGAGCATCTTCCCGGTCAGTGCCGTCGTGGTCGATTTCCCCTTGGTGCCGGTGATCGCGACGATCCGTCCGCGCAGCCAGCGCGAGGCCAGCTCGAGCTCCCCGATCACCCGCACGCCGGCGGCGCGCGCCTCGGCGATCGCCGCCTGGGTCGGCGGCACGCCCGGGCTCAACACGATCAGATCGGCGCCGAGCAGCGTCTCGCGGCTGTGGCCGCCCAGCTCGAGCGCGACGCCGGCCTCGCGCAATTCGGTGTCGGCATCGATCTGCGGGCGCACGTCGGTGAGCGTCACCGCCGCGCCGCGCCGCGCCAGCAGCACCGCCGCCGCGACACCACTGCGCGCCGCGCCGACGACGACGACCTTCTGGCCCGCGACGGAAAACAGCGTGGCAGTCATCGCAGCTTGAGCGTGGTCAGGCTGAACAGCGCGAAGACGATCGCGGCGATGACGAAGCGCGCGATTACCTTCGGCTCGCTCCAGCCGATCAGTTCGAAATGGTGGTGCAGCGGGGCCATGCGGAAGACCCGCTTGCCGGTGAGCTTGAACGACGCCACCTGGATGACGACCGAAGCGGCCTCGAGCACGAAGATGCCGCCGACGATGACGAGAACGAATTCCTGCTTAATCAGCAGCGCGACGGTGCCGAGCGCACCGCCGAGCGCGAGCGAGCCGACGTCCCCCATGAAGATGTCGGCGGGATACGAGTTGTACCAGAGGAAGCCCAGGCTGGCGCCGACCAGCGCGCCGCAGAAGATCGTCAGCTCGCCGATCAGCGGCGATACCGTCGGCAGCTGCAGGTACTCGGCAAAGACACGGTGTCCGCTGACATAGGCCAGCGCGGTCAGCGCCGCGGCCGCCACGCCGAAGACGCTGATGGCC
This sequence comes from uncultured Acidobacteriota bacterium, assembly GCA_963836665.1. Classification (GTDB taxonomy): domain Bacteria; phylum Acidobacteriota; class Vicinamibacteria; order Vicinamibacterales; family 2-12-FULL-66-21; genus JAICSD01. The sequence goes on from CAWIKL010000001.1 coordinate 2,798,540, forward strand.
AGGCCGTCGAGGCCGTCGGTCAGGTTGACCGCGTTGGTCCAGCTGACGCAGACGAACATCGCAAACAGCACGTAGGTCCAGCCGAGATCCGGGATCCAGCGCTTGAAGAATGGGAAGACGAGATGCGTGTTGTAGAGATCGACGCGGGTCAGAGCGAGCAGCGCCAGGCCGACGCCGGTGGCGATGACGATCTGCCACAGCATCTTGTAGCGCGGCCACAGCCCGTGGTGCGACCGGCGGACGATCTTCAGGTAGTCATCGGCGAAACCGACCGCGCCGAAGGCGCTGGTCGCGATCACCGCGATCCAGATATTAGGGTTGGTCAGGTTCGCCCAGAGCAGCGTCGGAATCAGCGCCGCGGCCAGGATCAGCAGGCCGCCCATCGTCGGCGTACCGGCCTTGGCGCGGTGGGTCTGCGGCCCGTCCTGACGGATCACCTGCCCGATCTGGAAGTCGCGCAGGCGGCGGATCATGATCGGCCCGAGCACGATGCTGAGCAGCAGCGCCGTCACGCTCGCGCCTGCCGTGCGGAACGTGATGTAGCGGAAGACATTGAGCGCGGGCGCGGCGCCATGGAGCGGGTAGAGAAGGTGGTAGAGCATCAGGCGAACTCCACCTTGAGGCGCTCGACGACGAGGTCCGTGCCAATGCCGCGCGAGCCCTTGACCAGCACGAGATCGCCGGGACGCACGCGGCGCTGCACCAGCTCGGCCGCCTCGACGCTGGTCGGCGCATGCAGGATCGCGCTCGGCGGCAGGCCAGCCGTCTTGGCGGCGTCGGCCAGGCGCAGCGCGGGTCCGCCGCCGACCGTGATCAGCAGGTCGAGGCCGGACGCGGCAGCGGCCCAGCCGCACTCTTCGTGCAGCCGCGTCGCGTGCTCGCCGAGCTCGAGCATCTCACCGAGAACCGCAATCTTGCGCGCGCTGCCAGTGGCGTTGCGCACGGTTTCGAGCGCACGCTTGAGCGCGGCCGGGCTCGAGTTGTACGAATCGTCAATCACGGTGACACCGCCGGGAAGGCGGAGCAGTTCGCCGCGACGCGCAGCCGGGCGGACCCGCGCGGCCCGCTGCGCCACCATCTCGATCGGCACGCCGAGTTCGGTCGCGACCGCGGTGCCCGCCAGCAGGTTGAGCAGGTTGCCGGTGCCGAGCAGCGGGGTTTCGAGGCGGGCGCTGCCGTGGGGTGTCGTCACCGTTGCCGCCATCCCGTCGAGGCCGCGATGATCGACGAGGCTGGCGTATACATCAGCTCGGTCCGATACACCGAAAGTCACGGTCCGGCCCGAAAACGCGCCGATGCGCGCCCGCACCCGCGCGTCGTCGGCGCCGGCGACCAGCAGGTCGGACGGGCGCGCGCCCTCGAGAATCTCCGCCTTGGCATCGGCGATGGCGTCGGCGGACGCGAAGAAGCCGAGATGCGCGTCGCCGACGTTCGTCCAGACACGCACGTCGGGCTCCGCGATCCCTACCAGCGTTCGGATTTCTCCGGCGTGATTCATGCCCAGCTCGACCACCGCCACGTCGGGGCGCGACGCCAGCTCGAGGAGCGAGAGCGGCAGCCCGATGTGATTGTTGAAGTTCCCCTTGTTCCGAAACACCTTGTACCTCGCTGCGAGCAACTCCGCGGTCAGTTCCTTGGTCGTCGTCTTGCCGGCGCTGCCGGTGATGGCCACGACCTTGGCGCCGGATCGCCGCCGTACCTCGCGCGCCGCGTCCTGCAGCGCCCGGGTCGTGTCATCCACCTGGATGACGAGCGGCGCCGGCCCTCCCGCCCCTGCCGGCGGCAGGACCGGCGTCTGTGCCACGAGCACGCCGGCCGCGCCGGCGGCGAGGGCGCTCGCGACAAACGCATGGCCGTCGTAGCGATCGCCGCAGATCGCTACGAACAGATCTCCCGCGGCCAACGTCCGCGAGTCGATCGACCATCTGGCGATGCGCCTCTGCGCATCGCCCGAGACGACGCGGCCGCCCGACACGGTCGCGATCTCCGCCGCGGTGAGGACGATGTCGCCCACCCGCTACGACACCCTCGAGCCGCTGCGCCGTCGCCCGAGCGCGGCGCGCGCGACCTCGACGTCGTCGAACGGCAGCGTCTTGTCGCCGATCACCTGGTACTTCTCGTGCCCCTTGCCGGCGATCAACACCAGATCGCCGGGGCGTGCCTCCTGGATCGCGCGCGCGATCGCCTCGCGCCGATCGACGATCGCGATCGACGGCGTGCCCTTCGGCCCCCTGGCGCCGAGCCGGTCGGCAGGCGTGACGATACCGCGCTGAATCTCTTCGATGATCCGCGCCGCGTCCTCGCTGCGCGGGTTGTCGGACGTAACGATCACCAAGTCGCTCAGCCGCGCCGCCACCGCCCCCATCAGCGGCCGTTTCGTGCGATCGCGATCGCCGCCGCAGCCGAACACCGTGACTACGCGGCCAGTGGCGAGCGGGCGGGCCGTCTCGAGCAGGTTCTTGAGCGCGTCGTCGGTGTGCGCGTAGTCGACGATGACGCGGACGTCGTCGGCGCCGCCCGATACCACCTGGAAGCGTCCGGGCACGTGTTCGAGACGGGCGATACCGGTCTCGATCGCCGAGAACGGCAGGTCGAGGGCCATCGCCGCCGCCGCGGCGGCGAGGATGTTGTAGGCATTGGGACGACCGACGAGCGCCGATGCGACGTGGAAGGTGCCGCGCGGCGTGCGCACTTCGAACGCCAGGCCGTCGAGCGAGAACGACAGCGGGCCAGGGCGGACGTCGGCGGCGGCGTCGATGGCGTAGGTCACCGGCCGCCGCGCCGCGGCGACGAGCTCGGCGCCGCGGCGATCGTCGACGTTGATCACGCCGACGGCGCCGTCAGGCAGGATCTCGAAGAGGCGGCGCTTGGCGACGAAGTACGACTCCATGTCGCCGTGGAAGTCGAGATGATCGCGCGTCAGGTTGGTGAAGACCCCGGCGGCAAAGCGCAGGCTGTCGACGCGGCGCAGGGCCAGCGCGTGCGACGACACTTCCATCGCGCAGGCGCCTGTTCCCTGGCCGACCATGTCGCGCAGCATCCGCTGCAGCTCGGGCGATTCGGGCGTCGTCCGCGATGCGTCGACCTCGCGCCCGCCAACGGTGTAGGCGATGGTGCCGATGCGCCCGCACTTGATGCCGGCCGCCTCAAAGATCGATGCCAGCACGTACGACGTCGTCGTCTTGCCGTTGGTGCCGGTAATACCGACGAGGGCCAGCTCCTCGCTCGGGTTGCGGTAGAACGCGGCAGCGGCCTCCGCCATCGCGGCGCGCGCGTTGGTCACCTGCACCCACGGCACCGGCGTGCCCGCCGGGGCCGCCGTCTCGGCCACGACGGCCAGCGCGCCGTTGGCGATCGCCTGCGGGACGAAGCGGGCACCGTCGGCGTTGACGCCACGCAGCGCAAAGAAGATCGCACCCGGCTCTACCTGGCGCGAATCGTAGGCAATGGCAGTGACGCCGCCACGATCGAGCAGATCGTTCACCGTCATGGCTGCCCTCCCGTGGCGGGGGGGCGGCGTCCGAGTGTCAGCGCGCAGGCATCGCCACGCACGAGCGCATCGCCGGGACGCGGGCTCTGTTCGACGACGAAGCCGTCGCCGGTGAGGCGCGCCGTCATGCCGATGTGCGACAGCGCACGCAGCGCCTCGCGCGCGCTCATGCCGCGCAAGTCCGGCATCTGGCCGTCCTGCGCCGGCAGCGGTCGCGCCGCCAGCGCGGTCGCCGCGACGGCGGGCTGCGCCGCCGCGCCCGCATCGCCGTCGCGCAGGTCACGGTGCGCAACCAGCACCGGTGGTTCGGCGTTGAGGTTCGGACCGACGCCGAGGTAGGTGACCGCCGCTTCCGCGATCCGCTTGAAAACCGGCGCCGACACCGCGCCGCCGGTGTAGCCGTTGCCGTGCGGCGAATCGATGACGACGAGAATGGTCAGCGCCGGATCGCGCGACGGAATGAAGCCGACAAACGACGCGTTGTAGTCCGACTTCTGGTAATGGCCGTTGACCAGCTTGGCCGCCGTGCCGGTCTTGCCGGCGATGGTGTAGCCGTCGATCTGCGCTGCCCGCGCCGTCCCGCGCTCGACCACCTGCTCCATGATCGTCGTCAGCGTTGCCGCCGTGTCGGCCTCGATGGTGCGGCGCATCTCCTTGTGGGGGACCTCGAGCCGGCGGCCATCCTGGATGAACGCGCGCACGACGCGCGGCTGGATCAGATGGCCACCGTTGGCCACCGAGCTCACCGCTGTCGCCATCTGCAGCGGCGTGACCCCGACCTGGTAGCCCATCGCGACCGACGCCAGCGCGCTCTGGTTGAGATGGTCGGCGCTCCAGACGATGCCGGCGGTCTCCCCCTTGAAGTCGGGACCGAGAGTCTGGCCGAAACCGAAGCGGCTGACGTACTGCGTCAACAGCTGCGGCCCGACCTTCAGCCCGACCTTGATCGCCCCCACGTTGCTCGACTTGACGATGACGTCGGTGAAATCGATGACGCCGTACTTGTGCGTGTCATAGATCGGCTTGCGGCCGGGAAAGGTGATCGAGCCCGGATTGGTGTCGATCATCGTGTCGGGCGTGATCACGTGGTTTTCGAGCGCGGCCGACGCGGTCACGATCTTGAACGTCGACCCCGGCTCGTAGAGCGTCTGGATGGCGCGGTTGCGCTTGGCGTCGTCGTCGGCGCGCGAGAAGGTGTTGGGGTTGAAGGTTGGCCAGTTGGCCAGCGCCAGGATCTCTCCGGTGTGCGGATCCATGACGATCGCCGTGCCGCCCTGGGCGTGGTTCTGCTCGACCCCCGCGCGCAGTTCGCGCTCGGCGACGTACTGCAAGTATTCGTCGATCGTGAGCTCGATGCCGGCGCCGGCGGTGGCCGGGCGCTCGACGCGGCTGTAGAGCGCGCGCCGCTTGTTGTCGGTCTGGATGAGGATCTTGCCGTCCTTGCCGCGGATCTGCGAGTCGTAGGCCGATTCGATGCCGCCGAGGCCGACATTGTCGAGCCCGACGTAGCCGATGACGTGCGCGGCCAGCTCGCTGTTCGGATAGTAGCGGCGGCTCTCCTTGTAGAGGGTAATGCCGGGCAGCGCCAGCGCCCTGACGCGTTTGCCTTCGTCGGGTGACACCTGACGCGCGACGTAGGCGAACGATTTCTTCGCCGACAGGCTCCTGCCGATCTGCGCCTGCCGTTCGGGGGTGCAGCCGTCGAGGGCGTGGCAGAGCTCGGCGGCGACCTCGGCCGGGTCGTCGATTTCGGTCGGCACTGCGGCGATCGTGTCGGCGTCGACGCTGTAGGCGAGCACGCGCCCCTTGCGGTCGAAGATCTCGCCGCGCTTGGCGGGCGGCACCAGCGTCCGCATCTGCTGCCTGTCGGCGCGCAGCATCAGCTCGCCGTGGTCGATCACCTGCAAGTAGACCAGCCGCGCCTCGATGCCGGCGGTCCACAGGCCGAGAAACGCGGCGCAGACGAGGAGCCGCGAACGTATCGTGCTCCGCCAGTCCGTGACCGGCCGCGCGGCCGCGCCTCCCCGCCCGGCCGCAGCCCACGGCGCGGCTCCGCCCAGGCGGATCAGCGATCCAAAACCGGACTGGAGCGATGCGCGCGTCAGAGTCATGGGCGGATCAGCGGGATGCGACGATCGACTTCTCAGGGGGCAGCGCCGGCGTCACCCGTTCGATGACGATGGCTTGGCCGTGCGCGGGCGGGACGAGATGCAGCTGCTCGATGGCGATCTTCTCGATGCGGCGCGGTGCGCGCAGCGTCTCGAGCTCCAGGCGCAGGTGGCGGTTGACGTCCTCTTCGGCGGCGCGCTCCTGTTGCATGCGTTCGATCTGGTAGCCGTGACGCAGCAGCTCGAAGTGCTGCCACGCCGAGAACAGCAGCACCACGACCAGGAACAGGCCGATGCCCATCGTCCGCCACAGCTGGCGCTGGCGCGCCTGATCGACCTCGCGGACGATCGGGTTGTTGCGAACGTCCTTCTTGATTGCGTACTCGAAGTCCATCGCGCTCATGCCAACCTCTCAATCGCGCGCAGTTTGGCGCTGCGCGCCCGGGCGTTGCGCTCCACTTCCGCGTCCGACGGCATCAGCGGCCGCCTGGTCAGGATGCGCAGCTCCGTGTCCGCCTTCTCCATCGCGCGGAACGTGTGCTTGACGATGCGATCCTCGAGCGAATGAAAGGTGATCACCGCCAGGCGCGCGTTGGCCAGCAACCGTCGTCCCGCCGCCTCGAGAAACGCGTCGAGGCCGTCGAGTTCACGGTTGACCCAGATGCGCAGCGCCTGGAAGGTCCGCGTCGCGGGGTCGATGCGCTGGTGACCGACATGCGGCACGGCGCGGCGCACGATCGCCGCCAGCCGGCCGGTCGTCTCGATCGCACCGCTACGGCGCGCCCCGACGATGGCGCGCGCGACACGGCGCGAATGGCGTTCCTCGCCGAAGCGGAAGATCACGTCGGCCAGCTCGGTCTCATCCACATCGCGCAGCAGGTCGGCCGCGCTCGGCCCTTGGCTGCGGTCCATGCGCATATCGAGCGGTTCGTCGCGGCGGAAACTGAAGCCGCGGCCGTCGGCGTCGAGCTGCATCGAAGAGACGCCGAGGTCCGCCAGCGCGCCGTCGACGCGGGTGACGCCGCGGCCGTCGAGTACGCGATCGAGGTCGCGGTAGTCGGCATGGACGAGCGCGACCCGATCGCCGAAGGGCGCCAGGCGCTCACGCGCGAGCGCCAGCGCCGTCTCGTCACGGTCGAAGCCGAGCAGCTGCGAGGCGCCCGCCGCGAGCAGCGCATGCCCATGGCCGCCGAGCCCGACGGTGCAGTCAACGAACAGGCCACCCCGCGCAGGGGCGAGCAGCTCGACCACTTCGGGGACCATGACCGGCTCGTGCACGTTGGCCATCGCGCCCCCGGCTAGATGCCGAACTCCGAAAGAGCGCGCGCATCCTCGTCGGTGAATGGATCGCTCTGCATCTTCGCGACGAGGCGATCGTGGTTCCACACTTCGAGGCGATCGACCGCGCCGAGCACATCCACATCACCGCTCATGCCCGCCGACTCGCGCAGCCGCTGGTGGATCACCACGCGGCCCTGCGTGTCGATCTCTGCCGCCTGGCCGAAGTAGTTCACCCGGTCGAGGAAGCGGTTGCGGGACGGGTGCGTGGAAGGGGCGCGCGCGAGCCGTTCCTCGAGTGCCAGCCAGATCGGCAGCGGGTAAATCCGTACAGACTCCCCCGTGAGGCTCGTCACGAACAGCTCGTTGCCGTGCGTCTTTTCGACCAGCGCACGGAAAGCGTTCGGGATCTTGAGCCGGCCTTTGTCATCTATTCTGGCGGCGTGATTGCCCCGGAGCACGTCTGTTTACTCCACTTTGCTCCACAAAATTCCACCGCGATAGTAGAGGCCGGGTCCAACTCTGTCAACGCCAAAATGTTGGGGCAGTTGGGCTTACGCCTTATCTTCGCCCAATCGCATGCTAGGATGTGCAGATCTGTCATGCTCAGAGCCGGACTCATTGGATTCCCCGCGTCGGGTAAGACCGCCCTTTTCCAACTGCTGACCTCCGCGCGCGACGCCCCGCGGCCGTCCGGAAAACAGGAAGCCAACGTCGGCGTTGCCCGCGTCCCGGACGAACGGCTCGACCGGTTGACCGCGCTCTTCAACCCGAAGAAACACGTCCCCGCGACGGTCGAATTCGCCGACATGGGAGGCGCGACGGCAGGCAAGTCCGGCGCGGCGGCCCTGCTCGATGTGGCTGCGTTTCGTAACGCTGACGCGCTCCTCCATGTCGTCCGCATGTTCCGGGACCCGGCGGTGCCGCACGCCGCCGGATCCGTCGATGCCGCGCGCGACGTGCGGACGATGGAAGACGAAGTCATCCTCGCGGATCTCGGTGTCGTCGAGCGCCGTCTCGAGCGTCTGGAGAAAGACCTCAAGAAGCAGGCGAACCCCGAGCTGAAGAAGGAACAGGAGACTCTGCACGCCTGTCGCGCCGCGCTCGAAGCGGGCCGGCCGCTCCGCGATCTCGATCTCGCGGGGGACGATCTGCGCCGGCTGCGGGGCTTCCAGTTCCTGTCGTCCAAGCCGCTGCTCATCGTGCTCAACCTGGACGAGTCCGACCTGGCGCAGGCCGACCACGCCGCCGAGCTCGCCGGCATCCAGGACTTCGTGACCGGCAGGAATACGCGCGCTGTGCCGATCTGCGCCAAGATCGAGCTCGAGATCGCGCAGCTCGAGCCGGCGGACGCCAGGGCGTTCATGGCCGATCTCGGCTTGAAGGAGTCCGGGCTGGATCGCGTGATCCGCGCCAGCTACGACCTGCTCGGTTACATCTCGTTCTTCACCGTCGGCGAGGACGAGAACCGCGCCTGGTCGATTCCGCGCGGTACGAATGCGCAGAACGCCGCCGGCGAGATCCACAGCGACATCCAGCGCGGCTTCATCCGTGCCGAGGTCTGCCGCCATGAGCATCTGCTTGAGCGCGGATCGATCGCCGCCTGCCGCGATCATGCCGAACTGCGTCTCGAGGGCAAGGAATACATCGTCCTCGACGGCGACGTCATTAACTTCCGGCACGCGACATAGGTGACTTCGCCGTCAATGACGAATGGCGAATGGCGAACGACACAGCGATTGCGCGATCCGGTTCATAATTCGGAACGCCGATGACAGTCCGGACGGTGGTCGTCTGCGAGGCGCAAGTGCCCTTTGTGCGCGGCGGCGCGGAGATCCACGTCCGTGAGCTCGTGCGTGAGCTGACCGCGCGCGGCTACCAGGCCGAGCTCGTCAGCGTGCCGTTCAAGTGGTATCCGAAGAGCGAGATTCTGCCGCACGCCGCGGCCTGGCGGCTGCTCGACTTGAGCGAAAGCAACGGACGCTCGATCGATCTCCTCATCGCGTCGAAGTTCCCGACGTATTTCGTCCGGCACCCGAACAAGGTGGCGTGGTTGATCCACCAGTACCGCGCCGCCTATGAGCTGTGCGGTACCATCTACAGCGACTTCGGGCACAACGAGGCGGATCTCGGGCTGCGCGACACTCTGCTCCGGCTCGATACGACGATGCTCGGCGAGTGCCGACGAGTGTTCGCCAACGCGCAGAACACCGCCAACCGCGTGCACGAATACAACGGCGTCATGGCCGAAGCGCTCTATCATCCGCCACGTCTGGCGGCACGGCTCGAGGCCGGGCCCTACGGCGCCTATGTCCTGTCGGTCGGGCGCCTCGAATCGGTGAAACGGGTCGATCTGCTGGTGTCGGCGATGAGTCGGGTCGATACTCCGATCCGGATGTTTGTCGCCGGAGAGGGCACCCAGCGGGCCAATCTCGAGCGGGCGGCGCACGAGGCGGGGGTCGCCGATCGGGTCGACTTCCTCGGCGCCATCGACGACCAGCAGCTGGTCACGCTCTACCGCGACGCGCTGGCAGTGCTCTATCCGCCCTACGACGAGGACTTCGGCTACGTCACGCTCGAAGCGTTTCTTGCGCACAAGCCGGTCGTCACCGCGACGGACTCGGGCGGCCCCAACGAGTTCGTCATCGACGGCGTCAACGGGTTTTCGGTGGCGCCGGAACCCGAGGCAATCGCCGCGGCCGTCAACGCGCTGGCCCGCGATCGGGCGCGCGCGAAGTCGCTGGGCGACGCCGGCTACGAACGGGCGCGAACGATTACCTGGGACGGCGTGATCGAGAAGCTGGTGGACGCCGGCGCCGGGGGGAAGCCGCCGCAGGCGGGCGCGAACGCGCAGCGCGGCGAGGCGCCGCTGCCGGATTCCGCCGAGCGAAGTGAACGAGGATGAAAAAACTCATCATCCAGATCCCGTGCCTGAACGAGGCCCAGACACTGCCGGCGACCCTCGCCGATCTGCCCAAATCCATCCCCGGTGTCGATGTGATCGAGGTCCTCGTCATCGACGACGGGTCGCGGGACGGCACCTCGGATGTCGCTCGCGCCTGCGGGGTCGACCACATCGTCCGCCTGCGCCGGAACAAGGGCCTGGCGGCGGCCTTCGCGGCTGGCATCGATGCCGGACTGAAGGCGGACGCCGACTTCATCGTCAATACCGACGCCGACAACCAGTACGCCGGCAGCGACATCGCGAAGCTGCTGGCGCCGCTGCTGCGCGGCGAGGCCGACATCTGCATCGGCGATCGCAACATCGCCGAGCTCCGACACATGTCGTGGCGCAAGCGGCGGCTGCAAGCGCTGGGCAGCTGGGTGGTGCGGCAGGTCTCGGGCACGACGGTGCCCGACACGACCAGCGGCTTCCGCGCCTACACGCGCGAGGCGGCGCTGCGCATGACCATCGTGTCGGAGTTCTCCTACACGCTCGAGTCGATCATCCAGGCGGGCAAGAAGCGGATGGCGATCGCGCACGTGCCGGTCGCGGTCAACCCGCGTACGCGCGAGTCGCGGCTGTTCGTCAGCATCTTCTCCTACATCAAGAAATCGGGCGCGACGATCGTTCGCATCTACGCGATGTACGAGCCGTTGAAAGTGTTCACCTATGTCGGCGCCGGCATCGTCGGGATCGGTGTCCTCGGCCTGCTGCGCTACGGCTACTACGCGCTGCGCTACGAAGCGTTCAAGCACAACGGCTCGCTGATCGCGTCCGCGGTGCTGATCAACGTCGGGTTCCTCGTGCTCCTGATGGGGCTGCTCGCCGACACGATATCCGGGGTGCGCAAGCTCGTCGAGGATCTCATCTACCGCGTTCGCCTGCTCGAATCGCCGCGCCGCGAGACCGGTGACCAGTTGCCACCCTATCCGCGCCAGAGCGATCGCCCCGGCCGTTGGGAACATTGACGGGCGCCGATAGTGGCCCGAATGCCGAGATGACGCAGCAGGGAAGCGAATGAGCGCAGCGAATGAGCGCGGCGAACGGCCGGCGCCGGCGAAGCGGCGCGCGCGAGAGCGTGCAGGAGAGTCCGAGGGGCGAAGCCCCTTGGATCTGTAAAGCGTGGCGGATCCGTCGACGGTATCGATCGTCATTCCCGCGTTCAACGAAGCCGAGTCGATCGCCTCGGTCGTCGGCGTGCTGCGCCAGGCGGCGGCGTGGCGCGAGATTATCGTCGTCGACGACGGGTCGAGCGACGGCACCGGCGCGCGCGCCGCCGCGGCAGGGGCCACGGTCGTCAGCCACGCCTACAACATCGGCAATGGCGCCGCGGTCAAGAACGGCATCCGCCGCGCCGGCGGCGACTACGTGCTGATCGTCGATGCCGACGGGCAGCACCCGCCGGAGGACGCACTGCGCCTGGTGGCGCGGCTCGGCGAGTACGACCTCGTCGTCGGCGCGCGCGCGGCGGAGACGCAGGCGACCAGCGCTCGCCGCGCCGGCAACGGCGCGCTCAACCGCCTCGCCAGTTACTTGACCGGCCGGCAGATTCCCGATCTCACCTCGGGCTTTCGCGGCGCACGCACTTCGGGCCTGCGCGAATTCCTGCACCTGCTGCCCAACGGCTTCTCGACCCCGACGACGACGACCTTGGCGTTCATCAAGGGCGGCTACAGCGTCACGTTCGAGCCGATCCACGCACGCCAGCGCAGCGGCCAGTCGAAGATCCGCCTGGCCCGCGACGGGGCGAAGTTCCTGATGATCATCTTCAAGATCGTCACCCTCTTCAGCCCGATGCGCATCTTCGCGCCGATCAGCGCCGCGACGCTGCTCCTCGGCGTCGCCTATGGCCTATGGAACGTGATCGTGCACGCCCGAATCCCGAACGGATCGGTGCTGCTGATCTTGTTTGCTGTGGTGGTGTTCCTGGTCGGGCTCGTCTCTGAGCAGATCTCGGCGCTGCGCTTCGAAGGACGGCGGTGAGCGGCGCGCGGCGCTGCATCGTCGCATGCGTCGTCGCCGGGCTCGTGCTGAGAGCGGCGTTCGCGCTGTTCTACTGGACGGCCCAGCCGCTGACGCACGACGAGCGCGAGTACCTGGCGCTGGCGCGCAGCCTCGCCCGCGGCGACGGCTATCGCTATCCCGGCGACGAACCGGATCCGGGCAGCGCACAACAGTTCGGGCGTGCGCCGGGCTACCCGGCCTTTCTGGCGACGTTCGTTCCCCCTATTCCGGTTGAGCACGTCCCGCGCCGCGTGCAGCTCGTCCAGAGCCTAATCGGCGCAGCCGGCGTCTGGCTGATCGCGCTCATCGCGCGACGCGCCGGCGGTGCGCGCGCCGGCTGTGCCGCCGCCGCCATCGCCGCCGCCTACCCGCCGCTGGTGTGGACGCCGTCCTACGCATTGACTGAGACGCTCTTTTCGACCGTCGCCCTCGCCGCCGCTCTGGTGCTGACGCCGAGAGATGGACGCGTCCCGGTCCGCGCCGTTGCAGAGACGAGCCGGAATCAGCGGGCCTTTCTCGCCGGATTGATCACCGGTGTCGCGATCCTGATTCGGCCGGTGATGGTGTTCTTCCTGCCGCTGGCGACACTGTGGATGCTGATCACGAGGGCCTACGCAGCGGCGGCGATCCTGCTCGTCACCGCGCTGCTGGTCGTGATGCCATGGACGATCCGCAATCACCACGTTTACGGACGGTGGATCGTTGTCGCCTCTGAGGGCGGCGTGACGTTCTGGACCGGCAACCACCCCCTGGCGACCGGTGACGGCGACCTCGCCGCCAACCCGGACCTGAAACGCGCCGAGCTCGCCTTCCGTGCCGGGCACCCCGGACTCACGCCGGAACAACTCGAGCCGCTTTACTATCGCGATGCCATGGCGTGGATTCGCGGCAACCCCGGCGCCTGGCTTGCGCTCGAAGCACGCAAGGCGTTCTACACGATCGTTCCAGCCGGGCCGTCGTATGCGCTACACTCGCCGAGGTACGTAGCGGCGTCGGTCCTCTCCTACGCGATGGCCCTTTTCGCTGCCGCCGCGGGCGCGTGGCGCTGGCGGCGCGCCGCGCTCAGGCATTCGGCGGGCCAGGCGCCGGTCGCACTCTGGCTGATGGCCGCCGCGACGATCCTCTCCGGGATCGTCTTTTTCCCGCAGGAACGGTTCCGGCTGCCGATCGTCGATCCGGCGCTGATCGTGACTGCTGCACTGTGGTGGATTCGAGAAGCATGAACGTTCTCGTCGTCACGCCGACGTATAACGAAAAGGAGAACCTGCCGCTGCTCGCCCGCGGCGTGCTCGAGCACGACGGTTTCCGCCTGCTGGTCGTCGACGATGGCTCGCCTGACGGCACCGGCGCCGTCGCCGACCGTCTCGCCCAGGAGCACCCCGGCCGCCTCGAAGTGATGCACCGCAGCGGGCCGCGCGGGCTCGGCCGGTCTTATGTCGACGGGCTGCTCTACGCGATCAAGCAGGGAACGGCCGACTACATCTGCCAGATGGACTGCGACCTGTCGCACGATCCGGCCTACCTGCCGTCGCTCGTCGCCGGCGCGGCGGACGGCAACGACCTGGTCATCGGTTCGCGCTACATGAACGGCGGCGTCAGCGTCGTCAACTGGCCGATCAACCGCATCCTGCTGAGCGCCTTCGGCAACCGCTACATCCGTTTCATTACCAAGCTGTCGGCGAGCGACTGCACGAGCGGTTACCGCTGCTGGCGGCGCCAGGCGCTGGCGCAACTGCCGATCGGCGCAATGGTGTCCGACGGCTATTCGTTCCTGGTCGAGATGCTCTACGAAGCCAAGCGCCGTCACTTCCGCATCGGCGAAGTGCCGATCGTCTTCATCGAGCGGCGTCTCGGCCAGTCGAAGCTGTCGAACAGCGTCCTGATGGAGTCGTTGATCATGCCGTGGCGGCTCGTCCTGCGCGGCCTGCGCCGGCCGTAGAAGCAGGTGTCATTGGCGCTCGTTCCGCATTCGGCATTCGGGCCGGCCGCTGCGGCGGCCCGGTGAACATGCGTCACGTCGTCGTGATGGTGACGACGTCGTATCCCCGCTTTCCGGGGGATTCGGTCGGCACCTTCATGGAACCGATCGCCAAGCGGGTCGCGGCGCGCGGCCACGAAGTCCACATCGTCGCGCCGTGGCACCCGCGGATTACGCGCGGCACGGTCGAAGACGGCGTCTATTTCCACTTCTTCAAGTACGCGCCGGTGGCGCCGCTCAACGTCTTCGGCTACGCCGCTGGATTGCGGGCCGACGTGCGGCTGCGCGCGACGGCCTGGATGGCGGCGCCGCTGGCGCTGGCCGCCGGCTGGTTCAAAGCGATGCGCGTCGCGCACAAACGCCGGGCCACCGTCATGCACGGCCACTGGGTCGTGCCCGGCGGCGTCATCGCCGCAACGGCGCGTCCGTCGCTGCCGCTCGTCGTCAGCCTTCATGGATCCGATGTGTTCGTTGCGGAACGGACGCTGCCGGCGCGCTTCGCCGCAGCGCGCGTGTTCGGCCGCGCCGGCTTCGTCACGGCGTGCAGCGCCGATCTCGCCACGCGCGCGGTCGCGCTGGGGGCACAACCCGATCGGCTCGAGGTCGTCCCCTACGGCGTGGACACGTCGCGCTTCCGCCCGACCAGCGGCGGGCGGGCGCGGCTGGTCGCGGGCGCCGGCTTCGATCCGTCCGCGCCGCTACTCTTCACTGCGGGGCGGCTGGTTCGCAAGAAGGGCTTCGAGTATCTGATCGACGCGATGCCACAGCTCGACGCGCGGGTGCAGCTGGTGGTAGCGGGCGGCGGCGATCTCGACGACGAGCTGCGCGCGCGCGCCGCCGCGGCCGGCGTCGCCAGTCGCGTCCGCTTCCTCGGTGACGTCACCCAGGACGCCGTCGCGGCTTGGCTCGCCGCCGCCGACGTGGCGATCGTGCCCTCGGTCCGCGACGACAGCGGCAACGTCGACGGCCTGCCCAACACGGTGCTCGAGGCGCTTGCCTCCGGCACCCCGGTAGTGGCCACGCCGGCGGGCGGCATCGCCAGCGTCATCGACGATGGCGAGAACGGCGTGATCGTGGCGGAACGGGATCCGGCGGCGCTGGCGCAAGCGATCGCCGCAATCCTGGCCGACCGGGAGCGTGCGGCCGCGCTTGGTGCCGCGGCCCGGGCGCGCGTCACGGCGCGGTTCGGCTGGGACGCCGCTGCGGCCCGGTTCGAGGCTGCCTACGATCGCGCCCTTGCCTTCAACTCACTGACCAAATAACATTTACGCGATTCCATGAAAACCGAGGAGGGCACAAAGGGGCTGAGTATTTTTTTTCCTGCCTACAACGACAGCGGGACGATCGCCAGCCTGGTCATCACCGCGCTGCGCACGGCGCGCCGGCTGACGCCCGACCACGAAGTGATCGTCATCAACGACGGCAGCAAGGACGGCACCGCCGAGATCCTGGACGAGCTCGCCAGCATCTATCCGCAAGTGCGCGTCGTCCATCACGAGAAAAACCGCGGCTACGGCGGGGCCCTGCGCTCCGGTTTCGCCACGGCCAGCCGTGAGCTCGTTTTCTACACCGACGGCGACGCGCAGTACGATCCGGCGGAGATGGAAGCGCTGTGGCGCCGCTTCGACGATTCGATCGACCTGGTCAACGGTTACAAGATCAGCCGCTCCGACCCGCTGCACCGCGTCATCATCGGGCGCATCTACCACCACACCGTCAAGCTGCTGTTCGGCCTGACGGTGCGCGACGTCGACTGCGACTTCCGCATGATGCGCCGATCGATCTTCGAGCGCGTCCATCTCGAAAAGAACAGCGGCGTCATTTGCCTCGAGATGATGAAGAAGATCACCGACGCCGGATTCCGCATCGCCGAGGTACCGGTCCACCACTACCACCGTGCCTACGGCAAGTCGCAGTTCTTCAACTTTAAGCGGCTGTATCGCACCGCGCTCGACGTCGCCCGGCTGTGGTACGCGCTGGTCGTCCGCCGCGAGCACGTGCATGCAGGCTGACTACCGCGAGCGCTACCGTGGCCGCAAGGTCCTCGTCACCGGCGGGCTGGGGTTCATCGGCAGCAACCTGTGCCGCGCGCTCGTGGATCTCGGCGCCAACGTCGTCGCCGTCGACGCCATGATCCCGGACTACGGCGGCAACATGTTCAATATCGCCGGCTACGAAGCGCGCATGCACGTCAACCTCGGCGACGTGCGCAACCAGACGGCGATGGACGTGCTGGTCCGCGATCGCGAGATCATCTTCAATCTGGCCGGTCAGGTCAGCCACATCGACAGCATGCGTGATCCCTACACCGACCTCGAGATCAACTGCCGTGCTCAGTTGTCGATGCTCGAGGCCTGCCGCAGGTTCAACCCATCGGTGAAGGTGATCTTCGCCGGGACGCGGCAGATTTACGGCAAGCCGGACCGGCTGCCCGTCGACGAAACACACTTGGTGCGCCCGATCGACGTCAACGGCGTCAACAAAGCGGCCGGCGAGTACTACCATCTCCTCTACAACAACGCGTTCGGCGTGCGCGCCTGCTCGCTGCGCCTGACCAACGTCTACGGACCGAGGCAGCTGATCAAGCACAACCGGCAGGGCTTTATCGGCTGGTTCATCCGGCTGGCTATCGAGGATCGCGAAATCCAGATCTTCGGCGACGGCTCACAGATGCGCGACTTCGTCTACGTCGACGATGCGGTCGACGCGTTCCTGCGCGCCGGCTTCTGCAACGCGTGCGACGGCGAAGTGTTCAACGTCGGTGGCAGCGAACCGATCGCGCATCGCGACCTGGTCGAGCTGCTGATCGACGTCGCCGGCAGCGGCCGGGTCGCCTACGTGCCGTGGCCGGAGGACAAGAAGCGCATCGACATCGGCAGTTTCTATTCCGATTCGAGCAAGTTCCGCCGCACCACCGCGTGGCAGCCGACGGTGACGCTGCGCGAGGGCTTCCGCCGCACGGTCGAGTACTACCGCGCCAACCTGGCGCGCTACCTGGAGGCGGCGTGATCCCCTTCCTGCAGCTGCGCCCGGGCGAAGATGCCGACGACGTCGACGCCGCGATCGCGCGCGTCGTCGAGCGTGGCTGGTTCGTGCTCGGTCCGGAGCTCGACGCCTTCGAACAGGCCTTCGCCGACGCCGCGCGCGCCACTTACACCGTCGGCGTCGGCTCGGGCACTGACGCGATCGCGCTGGCGCTGCGCGCCATCGGAATCGGCCCCGGCGACGAAGTCATCACTGCGCCGCTGTCGGCCGCGTTCTCGGCGCTGGCGATCATGATGACCGGGGCGCGACCGGTCTTCGCCGACATCGACCCCGATCGCCTGACGCTCGATCCCCGGGCGACGGCCGCCGCGGTCACGGCGAAGACGCGCGCCATCCTGCCGGTCCATCTCTATGGCCAGCCGGCCGACATGCCGGCGATCATGGAGGTGGCGATGCGACATCAGCTCGCGGTCGTCGAGGACTGCTGCCAGTCGCACCTGGCCACCTGCGGCGGACGGCCGGTCGGATCGTTCGGCATCGCGGCGGCGTACAGCTTCTACCCAACCAAGAACCTCGGTGCGCTCGGCGACGGTGGCGCGATCACGGTCAACGACACGGATCTTGCGGCGCGGCTGCGCCGCCTGCGGAACGGCGGCCAGAGCGATCGCTATCAGCACGCCGAGTTCGGCGTCAACTCGCGCCTCGACGAGATGCAGGCGGCGATCCTGCGCGCCCGGCTGGCGTGGCTGCCGAAATGGACCGACCGGCGCCGGCAGCTCGCCGCCGCGTACCGCACGCACCTCACTGGTAGGAGCGCCATCGTTGTCCCGCAGGAACTCGATCCCGGGCACGTGTATCACCTGTTCCCTGTCCTCAGCGATGGCCGCGACGGGATCCGGGCCGCGCTGCAGGCACGCGGCATCGACACGCTGATCCACTACCCGCACCCCATCACGCGCCAGCCGGCGCTCGCCGGCCAACGGCCGGCCGGATGTCCGGTCGCGGACCGTGTCGCCGCTCGTGTGTTCTCGCTGCCGCTCCACCACGGGATGACAGTCGACACGGTCGCGATCGTGGCGGAGGCGTTACACGCCGTCGATCCATTGGCCTGATGCGCGTCCGCAAGGCCCTGCTGCTCTTCCTCATCGCGGCGCTCCAGTTCGCCGTTTTCGAGGCCGGGCTGCGCCGGTGGGGACACTCCGAAGCGGCGCCGTCGTTCGAGACGCTGTTCGTGCCAGACGCGTCGATTGGCTACCGCCTCCGTCCCACCGCGCGCACGCGCTTCGCGACCGACGAGTTCGACACGACGATCGCGGTCAACGCGCAAGGCGTCCGCGACGAGGACGATGTCGGGCCGAAACCGCCCGGAGAGCGGCGTATCGTCGTGCTCGGTGATTCCCTGGTGCTGTCGGTGCAGGTCGACGCGCGGCAGACGTTCGCGCATCTTCTGCAGGAGCGCCTCAACGCCGGCGGCGGGGCGGTGCACTACCGCGTCATCAACGCTGGCGTGCAGGGGTATGGTCCGGTCGAGGAACTGCTCTTCTACCGCACGATCGCGCGCGCCTTCCAGCCGGACTTGGTCATCGAGACGATTTTCGTGGGCAATGACGCCGAGGAGGCCTACGCATCTCAGCGCCGCCTCCTGGCGCCGGGCGCCCCGACGGTCGTCACCGCCACCGATTCGCTGACCGGGCGTCTACGCCGTATCGTCCGCCGCAGCCTGGTGCTGCAGGTGCTCCGGCTGCGCCTTGTCTCCGCCACCGATCGGCTGACGAACTGGCTGTCGCCGCCCGAGCCGCCGCTGCAATCCTACGCAGCGACACCGCCGGTCCGCGTCGTCGAAGGGTTGCGGGTGTCGGCCGAGTGCGTCAGGCAGATCGCCGAGGACGCCTCTCGCGACGGCGCGCGTACGATGGTGATGCTGATGCCGGCGCGATTCCAGGTCGACGAGGCGGACTACGGCCGCCTCAAGGACATCGTCAGCGGCGCCGGCGGAGCCCTGGTGCGCGACGGCGCGACGGATCGGTTCGCCGACGTGCTCCGCCCGCTCGGGTTGCCGCTCTTCGACGCGCTGCCGGTGCTGCGCGCCTCGCAACCCGGCCCCGACGTGTTCTTCCAGCAGACGGTGCACCTCACGCCCCGTGGCCACGTCATCGTCGCGGACGCGCTCGAGCGTTTTCTGCGTCAACAGGGACTGCTCTAGCCGTGGTCTTCAACTCGCTGCAGTTCATCTGGTTCTTCGCGCTCGTCTACGCGGTCTATCGGCTGCTGCCCGTCGTGATGCCCGCCGAGCGGGCTCATCGCGCGCAGAACTGGCTCCTGCTCGTCGCCAGCTATTACTTCTACTCGGCCTGGGACTACCGTTTCCTGGGGCTGCTCCTCGCGTCGACCTGCGTCGACTACGCCTGCGGCCGACTCCTCGGCGCGAGCGCGGATCCGCGGAAACGGCGCCTGTTGCTCACCGCCAGCATCGCCTTCAACCTGACGCTCCTCGGGTTTTTCAAGTATTTCGATTTTTTCGCCGCCAATCTCCAGACGCTGTTGGCCGCGATCGGCTGGCACCTTGACTTCGTCACGCTGCACGTCCTGCTGCCGATCGGCATCTCGTTCTATACCTTCGTGACGATGAGCTACGTGATCGACGTCTACCGCCGGGAAATCGCGCCGGCGCAGGACTTCATCGACTTTGCGGTCTTCGTCGCCTACTTCCCGCACCTCGTCGCCGGACCGATCCTCCGTGCGACGTCGCTGTTGCCGCAGATCGCGCGGCCGCGGCGCGTCACGGTTGAACAGATGCGCGACGGGGCCTGGCTGGTGGCGTGGGGCTATTTCCTCAAGGTGTTCGTTGCCGACAACCTCGCTACGCTCGCCGCGCATGTGTTCGCGCCCGGCGCCCACCCGGCCGGTGTCAACGTGCTCCTCGGCATCTACGCCTTCGCCTTCCAAATCTACGGTGACTTCGCCGGCTATTCGAATATCGCGCGCGGTATTTCGAAGTGGATGGGCATCGAGCTGATCGAGAACTTTCGCTTTCCCTACCTGGCGCTCACGCCGCAGGGATTTTGGCGCAACTGGCACATCAGCCTCTCGACGTGGCTGCGCGACTATCTCTACATTCCGCTCGGCGGCAACCGGGACGGGCCGGCCCGGACGCGGCGCAATCTCCTGATCACGATGCTGCTCGGCGGCCTGTGGCACGGCGCGGCGTGGACCTTTGTCTTGTGGGGCCTCTACCAGGGGCTGCTGCTCATCGCCTATCGCCCGTTCGAGCCGGCGTTTGCCGCGCTGCGCAGCCGCGCGGCGTTGTGCCTGGTCTGGCTGGTGATGTTCCATCTGACCTGCGCGGGCTGGCTGATCTTCCGCGCGGCCTCGGTCACGCAGCTGACTGAGCTGGCGCGCAGCCTGGTGCTGCGCTTTCAGCCGCGCGCGATTGACGTCAGCGGCCTGCTCGCGCCGCTGCTCCTGTTCACCGCTCCGCTGCTCGTGGTGCACGCCCTCGAGGCCTATGCTGACGACGTGCTGGCCGTGCCGCGGCTGAGGCTGCCGCTGCGTTATGCGATCTACGCGGCGACGTTCTACCTGATCTTCCTGTTCGGTAACTTCGGCGGCGCGGATTTCATCTACTTTCAATTCTGATGCAAGCGGTCCTGCTGCTCCTCGTGATCGCGTGGCTGCCGGGCGCGGTGCTGTTCCGGCTGCCGATCCTCGCCCGTGAGCGGCGGGCCGGCCTGGACGCCGAGGAGCGGCTCTTCTGGGCGATCGTCCTCAGTGTGGCGACGTCGTTGGCGATCGTGCTGGCGCTCGCCGCGGCGCACCGCTACGGCTTCAGCCGATTGCTGATCGCCGACGCCCTGCTCGCCGCTGGACTCGCCACGGCGGCACGCTTCGATCTGCGACTGGGCAGCTCAGCGCCCCGATTCGGGGCGACCGCGCTGCTGCCGCTCGCGCTGGCGGCGGGCGCCCTGTGGCACTTTCCGCCGCCGTCGGAATACGTCATCGGCGGCAAGGATCCGGGCGTCTACCTCAACACCGGCGTCCAGATCGCTCAGCGGGGCACCCTCGTCTTCCAAGATCCGGTGGTCGCGGCCGTGCCGGCGGCGGCGCGCGATCTCTTCTTGCCGCGCGATCGCAACCGCGAACGCTTCGTCGCGCCGCGCTTCATGGGATTCTTCGTCCTCGATCCCGACACGGGTGCGGTCGTCAGTCAGTTTCCGCACCTGTATCCAGCGTCGATCGCGGTCGGTTACGGCCTCGGCGGCTTGACCGGCGCGCGCCGGACGGGTGTGTTCTGGGGGGTGCTCGGGGTCGTGGCGGTGTATTTCCTTGGTGCCCGCCTGTTCGGACGTCCGGCGGCCGCGGCCGCCGCGGCGCTGCTCACCGTCAACGTCGTGCAGCTGTGGTTCTCGCGCTATCCAAACGCCGAGATCCTGATGCAGGCGCTGCTGCTCGCGGCCCTGCTGGCGTCGGCGCGCGCGCACGTCGACGACGATCCGTTCTTTGCGCCGGTCGCCGGCGGGTTGCTCGGACTGCTCCTCTTTCTACGGCTCGACGCGTGGGTCGCCGGGGCCGCGGCGGTCGCCGGCGTCGCGCTCGGCTACGTCGCGGGTCAGCGACTTCGCTGGACGTTCTTCGCGCCGCTCGCGGCGGCGGCGGTTCTCTGCCTCTGGTACCTGACGGGTCCCCTGCGCGAGTACATCGAAGTGCCGCGCGCCTTCCTCGAGAACCTGCCGTTCTGGCAGTACGGCGTGCTGGCGGCCCTCGCGCTGGCCGTTGTCGCTATGCTCGCTGCCGGCCGTCGCTTCCCGCGCGTCTCCGCATGGCTGACGCAGGCGGTGCCGTGGATCTTCACCGTCGGGGTGCTCGGACTGGCGGCCTACGCGCTGTGGCTTCGCCATCCCGGCGGCAAGCTGACCGACTACGACGCCTACGCGCTGCGCACGTTCGCGGCCTTCTACCTCTCGCCGGCGGCGCTCGGCGCCGCGCTCATCGGCTATGCGATGATCGTCCGGCCGCTGTTCTGGCGCGATCCCGGATTCGCCGTCGTAGTGACCGCGTTCTCGCTGTTCTTCTTCTACAAGATCCGGATCGTGCCGGAGCACTTCTGGGCGTCGCGCCGCTTCCTCCCGGTGCTCCTGCCCGGTGCCCTCCTGCTCGCCGGGGCGGCGGCGCTCACCGACGTCGGTAAACGGTTCCCGCTGCCGCGGGTCGTGAGAATGCCGATCGGCATCGTTTTTCTCACGCTGTTGGCCGTGGCGTATGTGCGCGCCGCTGCCCCGGTCGTCGGCCACGTCGAGTACGAGGGGATCATCGCGCACCTGGAACAGCTGGCCGCGCGCGTCGGCGACGACGATCTGCTGATCGTTGAATCGCGCGACGCCGGTTCGGACGTGCACGTCCTGGCGCTGCCGCTCTCGTGTGTCTATGCGCGCAACGTGCTGCTGCTGGCGACGGCGGCGCCTGACAAGGCGGCCTTCGCCGCGTTTCTGCAAGACGCGCGCGCGCGCTACCGGCGGGTGCTGTTCCTTGGCGGCGGTGGCTCGGACCTGCTGTCATCGCGCTGGTCGGTGACGGCGATCGCCAGTGAGCGGTTCCAGGTGCCGGAATACGAGTCGGCGTGGAACGCCTACCCGCGCGGCCCCAACCACAAGGAGTTCGACTATAGCCTCTACGTCTTCGGTCCGACGCGGCCGGCCGACGCCGCCGTCTCGCTCGATATCGGCGTCAACGACGACCTGAACGTGATCCGCTTCCACGCCAAGGAAACCACCGACGGGCGGACGTTCCGCTGGACTCAGCGGCAGTCGTTCGTGATCGTGGATCGGATCCGTGCGACGGACCGTGCCCTGTTGTTGTGGATGAGCGACGGCGGACGTCCCGCCACCGCCGCGCCGGCCAACGTGCAGATCCTGATTGGGCCGCGACCGCTTGGATCCGTGCATGTCACCGGCGGCTTCCGCGAATATGACGTCGACATTCCGCCCGACGTCGCTGCCGCCGCCGCCGCGTCCGGTGAGCCGGTGCGGGTGACGCTGCGCACCGACACCTGGAACCCCCTGCGCGCGATCGGCGCCCCCGATCCCCGCGACCTCGGCGTCATGCTCGATCGCGTGGCGGTAAGATAAGCACGCGGCGCCGAGCGAACGGAGCGCGCGGCGCCGCGCGACCAACCAACCATGCCAGCTCTTCGCATCTCCGATCCGCGTCAGCGGGCGATGGTCGCGGCGGCCGACACGCTGCTGACGCCTGTCGCGGCGTTGCGCCGCCTCCGCCGGCCGGCGCCCGGTGTGACGCGGCTGCTCTGCCTTCGCCTCGAACGAATCGGCGATCTGCTGATGACGCTGCCCGCGCTGGCCGAGCTGCGCGCGGCGCTCCCCGGCGCGGCGATCGATCTCGCCGTCGGCAGCTGGAACCGCGAGCTGGCGACGGCAATCGCCGGGGTGACGCGCGTGGAAACGCTCGATGCGAACTGGCTGGCGCGTTCCTCGGTCGGCTCGGCGTCCCCTGATCGCGTGGCAGAGCGCAGCGCCGCCCTCGGCACACTCGCGTTGGCGCGCCACGCGGCGCGCTGGCGTGATCGTCACTACGATCTGGCGATTAACTTCGAGCCCGACATCCGCAGCAACATCGTCATGGCCGCGGCGGGAGCAACGCGCACCGCCGGTTTCCGCAATGGCGGCGGCCGAGCCTTCCTCGATGTGCCGCTCGACTACGACCCGTCGACGCACACCACCGACAACGCCGTCCGCCTGGTCCGGCGCACGCTCGCGCTCGACGATGGCGCGCCGGCGGCGGCACCGGCGCTGGACCTGCCGGAGAGCGCCAGAGCCGCGGCGGACCGCCTGCTGCAGCCACTCGGCGGTGGCCGCGCGGCCGGCATTCACGTGAGCGGCGGCCGCGCCATCAAGCAGTGGCCTGAAGCGCGCTTTCGCGACCTCGCCGAGTGGCTGACCAGCGAGCGGCAGCTGTCGATCGTGCTCACCGGCACCCCGGACGAGCGCGCGCAGATCGACGCCGTGCGCGAGGGGCTCCCGGCGGATCGCGTGCTCGACTTGTCGCACGAGACCGATCTCCTGACGGTCGCGGCAGTCCTGCAGCAGCTGACGGTGTTCGTGACCGGCGACACCGGACCGATGCACCTGGCGCATGCCGTCGGCACGCCGATCGTCGCGGTATTCGGCCCCTCCGACCCGGCCCGCTACGCGCCGCGCGGCCTGCGCGACCAGGTCGTGCGCGTCGATCTGCCGTGCAGCCCCTGCAACCGCATCCGCATCCCGCCCGCGCGCTGCACCGGCCACACGCCCGACTGCCTGACGGGCGTCGAGACGTCGGCGGTGATGACGGCGATCGACGCGGCGCTAGGAGGCAGCGCCTGATGCAACTCGACGTCGATACCGGCGCAGGCTGGCGGCGGATCGACCTCTTCACGGCGCTCGATGCCGCGGCTGAGGAACGCGTGCACGAAGAGGCCCACACCTGGATCAAGACCGTGCGCGGCCTGCGTGTGGACGACGAGCCGTTCCGCAGCCGTTTTACCTATCGCGGTGACTCGCTGTGGTGGTTTGCCGAGCTCTACCTGCACAAAGAGCAGGCGATCCTGCTGGCGATCCGGACGATTCGCGCCATCGACGCGCTGGTCGCGAGCGCGCGGCCACAGAGGTTGCGCGTCGCCGGCGGACGCCTGTCCGGCGTCGTCTCACAGACCGCCGCCGCGCGCGGCATTCCCTGCACCGGACCGGGCTGGACGCACCACCGCGCGACCGTCCTGCGCCTGGACGCGCGCGCGATGTCCCTGGCGGCAGCGGCCCGGCTGTCGCGGCTGCGTCTCGCGTCGGCGCCGTCCGCACGCGCGTCGATCGTGGCGTTCGTGCACCGCGCCTTCTGGCGGGCGGGCGGCATCGACGGGGGCGCCGAGTCCTACATCGGCCCGATCCTGCGGGCCCTGGAGTCACGCGCCGGCGCCGTCCACTACGTCGGCGTCGGGCCGCGCTCCAACTTCCGGGCGCGGCGCTGGTGGGAGCCGCTGGCGGCGGCCGGCGAAGAGGGCATCGTGCCGATTGAGCGCTACGCGCCGGCCATGGTCATGCGCGAATCGCGCGCGCTCTTCCGGCGACGTCATGACATCCGGCGTCGCATCGAGGCCAGCGCCGAGCTGCGCGCGCACGCCGTCATCGACGGCGTCGACTGCTGGCCGCTCGTCCGCGAGCAGCTGGCGGGCATCGCCCTGCTGCAGTTCCCATGGTCGGCGCGCGCCATGGACGAAGCGGCCGCCGCGCTGGCCGCACTGGAGCCGGACGTCGCCGTCACCTACGCGGAGGCCGGCGGCTGGGGCCGCGCGCTCGCGCTCGAAGCGCGGCGAATCGGCGTCCCCCTGACCGGGCTGCAGCACGGCTTCATCTATCGTCACTGGCTGAATTACCGGCACGAAGCCGACGAGATGCGTCCCGACGCGCGAAACGCGGACGATCGGGGATTTCCATTGCCGGCGAAAACCCTGGTCTTCGACGAGCACGCCGCGACGCACCTGCGCAGCGCCGGGGCATTCCCCGCTCACTCCGTCGCGGTCACCGGCAGTGCGCGACTCGACGAGCTCATTACCGCGGTGGGCCAGGTCACGGCGTCGATCGCCGCGGACGTCCGCGAGCGGACGGGCTCGGGCGACCGGCCGCTGATCGTCTTCGCGGCCAAAGAACGCGAGGCGCGCGGCTCGCTGCCGAAACTGGTCGCGGCCGTGCGCGCGCTGCCTGAGCTCCAGCTCGCGATCAAGCCGCATCCCGCCGAGACACCCGAGGTCTACTCCGCCGCCGTCACGGGGGTGCCGAACATCCGCGTGCTCGACGCGGGCACGCCCCTGCCCCCGCTGCTCGGCACGGCGAAGGGCGTCGTCACGGTCAACTCGACCGTGGCGATCGACGCGCTCGCGCTCGGCGTGCCGTCGTTGGTCGTCGGACTGCCCAACAACCTGTCGCCGTTTGTCGCCGCCGGGTCGATGCTGGGGGCGTCGAGCGAGGCGGAAATTCGCGAAGGGCTGACGAAACTCCTGTATGATCAGGAGTTCCGCGACAGGATTGAGCGGAGACGGGCGGTCGGGGCAGCCGACTCCGCCGCGGCGTCGGCGGACGCGATTCTCGCCCTGCGGTCCCCGAGGAGCTGAACAGATAGATGCGCGTGTTCATTACCGGCGGAGCCGGCTTCGTCGGATCGCACCTTGCGGAGACGCTGCTCGAGCGCGGCGACGAGGTCTACGTGCTCGACGACCTGTCAACGGGGTCGATCGACAACATCGCGCACCTCAAGAGCCACCCCAAGTTCCACTACACGATCGACACGGTGACCAACGAGCCGCTGCTGGCCGAGATGGTGGATCGGTGCGACACGGTTGTTCACCTGGCCGCCGCCGTCGGCGTAAAACTCATCGTCGAGCAACCGGTGCGGACGATCGAGACCAACGTGCACGGGACCGAGGTGGTGCTCAAGCACGCCAACAAGAAGAAGAAGCTGGTGCTGATTGCCTCGACCTCCGAGGTCTATGGCAAGAGCGCGGCCGTTCCATTCGCAGAGGACGCCGACCTGGTACTCGGGCCGACGGCCAAGCACCGCTGGGCCTATGCCTGCAGCAAGATGATCGACGAGTTCCTCGCGCTCGCCTACTGGAAGGAGCGCAAGCTGCCGGTGATCGTCGTCCGGCTGTTCAACACGGTGGGGCCGCGGCAGACGGGGCAATACGGGATGGTCGTGCCGAATTTCGTGCGGCAGGCGCTCGCCGGCCAGCCGATCACCGTATTCGGCGACGGCACGCAGTCGCGCAGTTTTACCTATGTCGGAGACGTCGTGAGGGCTATGGTAGCCTTGATCGACGATCCGCGCGCAGTCGGCCAGGTCTTCAACATCGGCAACGGTAGCGAAATTTCCATCGGCGCGCTCGCCGAACGCATTAAAACGATGACCGGCAGTTCGTCGCCGATCGTGAAAATTCCCTACGACCAGGCCTACGAGGCCGGGTTCGAGGACATGCCGCGCCGCGTGCCGGACATCTCGAAGATCCGCGCGCTGGTCGGCTACGAGCCGACGGTCGAGCTCGACGAAATTCTGACTCGTGTGATCGCCTCGCTCCGCACGGCCTGATGAAGGTAAAAGCCACCGCCCGGCGCGCCGCCGAGAATCTGCTTCGCCGCCAGGCCAGGCCGATCCGCCGGCTGCTCCTCGCGACCGGGCGCGACCGCTCGCCGGTCCTTCCCGAGATCGTCCAGATCGAGAGCACGAACATCTGCAACGCGAAGTGCGTCTTCTGCCCGCGCGACGAGATGCACCGCGCGCAGGGGGTGATGAGCCGCGAGCTCTTCCGCAAGATCGTGGACGAATGCGCCGCCCTCGGCATCACGCACGTGCGCATGCACAACTACGGTGAGGCGTTCCTCGATCGCTATCTGGCGGAGAAGATCCGCTACGCCAAGGAAAGAGGCATCAAGGAAGTCGGCATGATCAGCAACGGTTCGCTGATCACAGAGAAAATCGCCCGTGCGGTGATCGAGGCCGGCCTCGACGCGATCAACATCAGTGTCGACGCCGGCGGCAAGGCCGTCTTCGATGCGACGCGCATCGGCCTCAACTACGACAAGGTCATCGCCAATATCGAGCGCCTCGTGCGCATTCGCGGCGAGCTCGGCCGGCGCCGGCCGAAGTTGATTCTCTCGTTCGTGCGGCAGAACAACTCCGCCGACGAGCAGGCGTTCATCGCACACTGGCGCGGCGTCGCCGACAAAATCCACATCACCGAACTGCACAACTGGGCGGGCACGCTCAATCACGAGTCGGACGTGAACTATCCGTGCTATCGCCCGTGGTTGACCTTCACGGTGCTGTGGGATGGCCGCGTCTCGCTGTGTTGTGCCGACTTCGACGGCCGCACCGTCCTCGGCGACCTCAAGACGCAGACGATCCAGGAGATCTGGAACGCCGACGCCTACCGGTCCGTCCGCCGACAGCATCTCGAGAGCGGTGGCCCCGACGTCTGCCGCGCCTGCGACCTGCCGCGCAAAGACTCGCCGCTCTGGATCACCAAGCTGGCCTGAATTCGCTCCACCGGCTGCCCAGCTCGATCCAGCGTCCTAAGGGCGTATACTCGAAATGCGAGCCACATCCATGACATCCAAGCTCCTGCGCTGCGTGTTCCTGGCGGCCCTGGTGGCAGCCGTGTCGAGCCCGGTCCTGGCGGGTGATCTCAAGCTCACCATGCAAAACGGCCGGGTCACCCTTATCGCCACCGATGTCCCGGTGCGCCAGATTCTCCAGGAGTGGGCCCGCGTCGGCCAGACGAGAATCGTCAACGTGGAAAGGCTCAGCGGGCCGAACCTGACGCTGCAGCTGATCGACACGCCTGAGCGCGACGCGCTCGACATCATCCTGCGCTCGGCCAACGGTTACATTGCTGCGCCGCGGACGACGCCCGTGGCAGGCGCCGCGATCTACGACCGCATCACCATCTTCATGTCGCTGACGAAGGCCCCGGCGCAGGTGGCGAGCGCCGCGCCGCCACCAACGTTCCAGCGCCCGCCACAGCCTGATGAAGACGAGCCGATCAACGTGCAGATGCCGCCGCAGATGATCAACCCGGCCAATGGCCAGCCGCAGAACGCGCAGTATCCCGGCATCCCGGCGCAACTGCCGCCGAACCTGCAGCAGCAGCTGCAGCAGCAGATGCAGGGCCTGCCCGCGCCAGGCGTCAGCCCAGTGCCAGGTCCGCTCACGGCGCCGCGTCCAGGCGCGTTGCCGCAGCCGGTGATGCCGCCCGGCGTGGTCAACCCGTACCAAACGGTGCCGGTCAAGCCTGGTGGCGGCGGTCCCGGCGGCTCGAACCAGGAATAAGCCGACCAGGCAGAACGCCTGTACAATCCGAGCGATGCCGAACCCCGAGCTGGTGCGCGGTGGTGAATATGCCGCGCGCGGGGATTACCACCGTACGCTCGATCCCTCCTGGGACTACTACCCGACGTATCTGGCCAAGCTCGACGCCGTGCGCGGCTACCTGAACGCCCTGCCGGCGGCGACGCGCGTGCTCGACGCCGGTTGTGGAGAAGGGGTTCTCGTCGAGGAGTACGCGTCGCGGCTGAGCATCACCGGCGTGGACGCGCACTACACGTCCAAACATGTGACGGCGGGCTCCCTGATGGCGCTGCCGTTTCCCGACGGCGCGTTCGATCGCGCGCTCTGCCTTGATGTGCTCGAGCACCTCGAGTTCGCCGATCAGCCACGCGCCTTCGCCGAGTTGCATCGCGTCGTCGCGCCGGGCGGCCAGCTGCTCGTGTCGATACCGAATCTGGCGCACCTGCAGTCGCGCATCCAGTTCCTGCTGCGAGGACGCCTCATCCGCACCGCCTCCGAGCTGAAGCATCCCGGGGACCGGCCGGTCTTCGAGTACCTGCAGCTGGCGCGTCGCACCGGGTTCACGCTGATCCGGCGCCGTGGCATCTTTCCGACCCTGCCGGTCGTGACGCATCTCGTACGCCAGCATCCGCGCGCCCTGGCGCCGCTGCACCGCGCGCTGACAGCGCTCCTGCCGGTACCGGGGTGGTGCTTCCTGAACCTGCTCACCTTCCGCCGGGACTGAGCGCGTTTGTTCCACAAGATTCGCGAACTATCGAAGAACATTACCGTCTACGGCCTCGGCGACGTCGCCGTCTCGATCGTCAGCTTCTTCCTGCTCCCCATCTACGTCCTCTACTTCAATGCCGCCGACTACGGCGTCATCAACGTGCTCATCAGCATGGAGGTCATCGCCAAGATCGTTTTTCGCTTCGGGCTCGACGGCTCGTTCATGCGCTTCTACTACGACTCCGAAGGATGGAAGCGGCAGCAGATGGCGAGCACGATCTTCTTCTTCCTGCTCGCGCTCGACGGCACGGTCCTGTTGGTACTGCTTGCCGCCGCGCCCCGGCTCTCGGTCTCGCTCCTGGGCAGCGCCGCCTACGTGCACGCCCTGCGGCTGATGCTGGTGAACACCTTCGCCATCGGGTTCACCTTCATCCCGTTCCACGTGCTGCGCATGGAACAGCGGACCAAGACATTCAGCCTGCTGACGCTCGCGCGTTCGGTGTTGACGATCGTGATCCGGCTCGTCGTGGTGACCCAGCTCGGCATGGGGGTGACCGGCCTCTACCTGGCCGACCTGCTGGTCACGGCGGCGATCATGGCGGCGTTGGTTCCGTGGTTCCTGCCGCTCGTGCGCCCGATGTTCTCGGCGGATTCACTGCGCGAGTCGCTGCAGTTCGGTCTGCCGCGCGTGCCGCACGCTGCGGCGCAGCAGATCACCGCCGTCGGCGACAAGTTCATCCTGACCCTGTTCGTTCCACTCGGGGCCATCGGCGTCTACGGGACGTCGGTGTCGTTCGGGCTGGCTCAAAAGCTGTTCCTGAGCGCGTTCGAGTCAGCCTGGGCGCCGTTCTACTATGCGACGATTCGCGAGCGCGACGCGGCGCGGGTCTTCCGCACGATCAGTACCTATGGCATCGCGATCCTCGCGTTGTTGACGGCGGGCGTTTCGGCGGTCGGCCGCGACGCCCTGCGCGCGATGACGCACGGCCGCATCCTGCCGCCGCTCGATCGCGGGTGGCACGACGTCTCGCTGATCGTCGCCTTCACCTCGCTCGGCGTGTTCTTTCAAGGCATCTACCTGCTGACGTCGATCGGTCTCAACATTACGAAACAGACCCACTACTATCCGGTCGCCACGATCACCGCCGCGAGCGTCAACGTCGGGCTCAACTTCCTGCTCATCCCGCGATTGGGCATCGTCGGCGCCGGCTGGGCGAATGCGGTGGCCTATGCACTGCAGGCCGCCCTGGGCTACATGCTGTCGCAGCGCTTCTACCGGATCGAGTACCGAGTGGGGACGGATCGCGCGCGTGTGCGGGGCGGCGGCCGTGGCCTATGCCGTGGCCATGGCGCTGCCGGAAATGCGCCCCGCGATCGATCCACATAAGACCATCGCCTGGCTACCTGACGTGCTCACGCGCGGGACGGCGGTTGTCGTGGTGTTCGCCGGCCTCCTCACCGTTACCGGCTTCTTTCATCAGGAGGAGATCGACCGCCTGCGCGCCCTGCGCAGCCGTAGCCAGCCGCAGGCGCGCTCACTACGCGCCACTGACAGCACGGAAATGGCCGGCGAGATCGTCGCCACCGATCTCGTGACGCCGGCGGCGGACTACGCGGATCCTGCGGACAAAGGGCAATGATCCCGGCAGGCCGCGGCGGTCGGTGGATCCTTCCGGCGATCCTGGCCGGCGCGCTCGGGCTGCGGATCTTCGGCCTGAAGTACGGCCTGCCCTACGTCTACAACCCCGACGAAGTGGCGATCATGTCGCGCGCGCTCGCCCTTGCCAAAGGGGACATGAACCCGCACAACTTTCTCTATCCGTCCCTGTACTTCTACGCACTGTTGGGCTGGGAAGGCCTCAGCGCGCTGTTCGCGGTCGCGACTGGCGCGCTGCCGTCGTTTGGCGCGTTCCAGCGCGAGTTCTTCGTCGATCCGACGCGCGTGTTCGTGGCGGGACGGCTGTTCACGGCGCTGCTCGGCACGGCCACTGTGGCGACGACGGCGCGGCTGGCCGGGCGGCTGGCCGGCGCGCGCGCGGGCCTCATTGCCGGACTGCTGCTGGCCGTCGCGCCGCTTCACGTCCTCAATTCGCACTATGTGAAGCACGACGTGCCGGTCACGCTGCTGATCGTGCTCGCGTATCTCGTCTACTGGGAACTGTGGAATGGACCAGGCGATCGGGACCGGGCTGTCCCGACTGGTCGCGATCTCCCGACCGACCGCGCAGGCTACCATCTCCTGGTTGGTGCGGCCGTCCTCACTGGCCTGGCATTCTCCACGCACTATTACGCCATTTTCCTCGCCGTCCCACTGGCGTGGAGCGCGGCGCGAGGCGCACGCGACACATCCGAAGCGATCACGCGAATCACGATCGCCGCCGCCGTCAGCGCCGTCGTCTTCTTCGCCTGTTCGCCGTTCATCCTCGCCGAGCCTGCCACCGCGCTGCGCGACATCCGCGCCAATCGGCAGATCGTCGTCGACCGCGCCGTCGGAGAGATCGGCTACTGGGGAAACGCGCTCCGCTACCTGCAGCTGCTGGTGTTCGAGACGGTTGGCGTCCCGACCGCGGTCGCGGCCGCGATCGGCGTGGTCGGTGGCCTGTTCCGCGGCACGGCGCGCACCGCCTGGCTGCTCGCGTTTCCGGCGCCGTTCCTGCTGTTCATCTTCAGCACCTACCCGGCCAGCCGTTATCTCGTCCCGCTGACCCCGTTCATCGCCATCTCGGCCGCGATCACGTTCGAGAGCCTCGCGCAGCGGACGGCGCCGCGCACGGTCGCGGCCGTCGCCGTCGCCGTCGCGGCCGTGGCCGCGGCCGAGAGCCTGCGCGCCGACGCCTTTATCCGGCAGACCGACACGCGGACGCTCGCGCACGACTTCGTGACCGCGCGCGTCGCGGGCGGGTCAACCATCCTGCTGCAGCCATACTCGGTCGTGCTCGAGGCGACAGCCGAATCGCTGCGCGAAGCGGTGGCGCGGTCCGGGCGCGACATGCCGACCAAGACGCGGTTCCAGATCGATCGCCGCCCTTACCCGTCGCCAAGTTACAGGCTCATCTATATCGGACGTGGCCTAGATGCCGACAAACTATACGTGCCGCAGGAGGTACTCGACGCGGACCCGCTCGGCCGGCTGCGCGCGGAACACGTGGCGTTCGTCGTCCTGAAACGGTACAATGACGAGGCTCCTGCAATGCAGCCGCTAACGGCCGTGCTGGCCCGGGACGGCCGACGGCTCGCCGCGTTCTCGCCGTATCGGGCGGACGCGGACGCGCGGCCCGAGCCCTTCCTGCACAACACGGATGCACGAATAATGGGGGCGCTCGAGCGCTCCGGCCCGGTAGTGGAGATCTGGCAGGTCAATATCGGTGGTGGTCCTGGTACGTAAACTGCGCGATCGACTCGCTTCGCAGGCGCGGGCGCTGCCGCTGGCTCGGCACGCCTGGGCGCGCTATCGAAAGCGCAAGTACGAAGACCGCGTCCAGCGCTTCGTCGCCGACGGCAGCGGCCGCGCCGACCGCCTGCCCATGGGCGCGGTCTACGAAGCGACGATGCGCTGCAACCTGCATTGCGAGTTCTGCTACGTGGGCGACCTCCTCAACATCGAAGGAGAATGGCGGGAGGAGCTGACGCTCGAGGCGCTGGCCAAGGCGTTCCCCGAGCAGCGGGGGTTCCAGATCAGCCTGACCGGCGGCGAGATCTTCATGCGGAAAGACATCCTTTCCGTGCTCGATCTGTTTCGCGAAAAGGGCTACGCCTGCGGGTATCTCACGACCAACGGCACGATCATCACCGAGGAGCGCGCCGAGGCGCTCGCCGAGCTGGCCGCGAAGGGGTTCCTCAAGCACATCAGCGTGTCGGTGGATGGGCCGAAGGATCTGCATGACGTCGCCCGCGGCCTCAAAGGCACCTTCGAGCGGACGACCGCGGGCTTGAAGCGGCTGCAGGACGCGGCGCGTCGCAAAGACGCCCCGCTCCGCGTCAGCATCAACACCACGGTCGCACACGAGAGCCTCGAGGCGCTCGACAAGATGGTCGACGTGGCCGAGGAACTCGGCGTCGACGCGATCGGCCTCAATCATCTGATGTTCAGCACGCCCGAGGAAGTCGCCGAAACGGTCCGGATCATCGGCGCTCCCGATGCGTCGGTGATCGCCACCTTCGTCACGGCGGATCCCGGCATCGACGTCGAGCGTGTGCGATCGCAGGTGCACGCGCTGGCGACGAAGTGCCGGGAGAAGAACGTCCTGTTCGACTACCGGCCGAAGGTCCACACGCCGCTCATCGACAGCTACTACACGCCGGGTACGAAACTGAACGGCCGCTGCCTCTATCCGTTCCTGCACGCGCGCGTCTCGTTCTCCGGGAAGGCCTATTTCTGTCCGTTTATCCGGGTCGAAGTCGGCGACCTCACGACCTCGTCACTCGAAGAGGTCTGGAACGGTGAACGGTACGTCGAGATGCGGCGGCGGCTCCTCGAACACGGTATCTTTCCGGTATGCCGGCGCTGCTGCAAAGTGGAGTTGGCGCCGGAGCCCGCAGTCGCGACGGCGGACCTGCCCAAGCGGCGCGCGATTCCCATGACGGTGGTGCACGGCTGATGGTCACTCTCGGACAGAAGACGCTGCTCGTCAATCCGCCGCTCGTCGATGGCGTCGCCTTCACCCGGCAAGGACGCTGCCAGGAACGCGAGGAAGTACTGGGCACGACCAAACCGCCCTACACGCTGGCGCTTCTCGCCGCGCTCTTCCGGGGTGTCGGTCTTGACGTCAGGCTCGTCGATCTCACGGCGAGCGGCGAGACGGTCGAAGATCTCATCGTCGAGCTCGATCGCGACGGCTTCCGCCCGACGTTGATCCTCTATCCGAGCACCACCCCGACGCTCGGCGCCGACACCTACGAGATCGCCAAGCTGAAGGCGCGCTACGGTGCCCCGCTCTTCAACTTCGGCCCGCACGCCTCGACGGTGCCGGCGGCCTCGATGCAGCGCACCCCGCAGGTGGACGGCATGTTCGTCGGCGAGCCCGAGGATGGCGCCTTGGCGCTGGCGCAACTCGACTCGATCGATCGGATCGGAACGATCCCCAGTCTGACCTGGCGCCGTGGCGACGTCATCGTGCCCCACAGCGCGCAGGGGAGCTACGCCGGCTTTCTGGCCATGCCTTACCCGGCCTGGGATCTGGTTCCGTTGAAGTCGTACAACCTGCCGCTGGTCAACCGCCCCTACACCATCGTCGAAACCAGCCGCGGCTGCCCCTACGCGTGCGATTTCTGTGTCGCCCCGATCCACCAGGGACACAAGTTCCGCGAGCGCAGCGCCAAGGCCATCGTCGACGAGATCGAGCGGGGCTACCGCGAGCACGGGCTCGACTTCTTCTATCTCTGGGGGGACACGGTCACGCTGAACGTGAAGTCCTTCTCGGCATTCTGCGACGAGCTCATCGCGCGCAAGCTGCCGATCCAGTGGCTGAGCAACGCGCGCGCCGACAACCTCACCGATCCGGCCTTCGCCCACCGCCTGCGCAAGGCCGGCTGCTGGATGCTGGCAATGGGCATCGAGACCGAGTCGGAAGACATCCGCAAGGACATGGTCAAGCGCCTCGAGCGGGACAAGATCCAGCTCGCGATCAAGAACATGCGCGAGGCCGGTATCCGCTCGTTCGCGTTCTTCATCTTCGGCTACCCGGGTGAGACGATCGAGACCATCAACCAGACGATCCAGTACGCCATCGAGCTCGACCCCGACTTTGCCAACTTCTATCCGGCGGTACCGTACCCGGGCACGGAGCTGTACAACAAGGCGGTGCGCGACGGACTGCTCGCCGGCGAGGACTGGTCGCGGATGGAATACTCCTATTACCTGCTGCGCGGCAACGGCCTCGACGAGCAGGTCGTGATGGACGCCGTCAACCGCGCCAAGCGGCGGTTCTTCATGCGGCCGAAGTATCTGGCCCGCAAGTTCGGTGACGTGGTCAAGCTCGCCGCGACCAAACCGCACATCTTCGGCCAGATCGCCAGCCGCACGATCTTCGGCGCGAAGATCCCGCCGCCGGCGCGGGTCAAGACTTCCGCCGCGCTGCCGGAAAGCGCGACAGCCCAGCGATAAAAGACCGCCGCATTTACGCCAGCCAGATCTCTTCGTTCAGGGCGGTAGAATGCGGTGCTCCGGCCGCGGCACGGCGTGCTCGCGCTTGTAGCGGCGTAGGTCGCGGAGCTGCGTCAGGTAACCGGCCGCTTCCTTGAGATTCATCTTGCTCTGCCCAGCCGTGCGCGTCTGGAAGACATAGGGGGCTTCGAGGACGAGTCTCGGCGCGCTCCGAATCAGGAGTTCGAGGCAGATCTTGAATCCTCCTGCCGAAATCGTCACGCCGCGCGCGAGATCGCGCCGCACCAGGAAGAAGCCCGACGTCACGTCGCGGACCGGGGTCAGCCCGCGCGCCAGCAGGCAGGCGAAACGTGACATCAGCTCACGCGAGAAATGCCAGTCACCCGTGCCGCCGCCCGGGATGTAACGGCTGCCGATCGCGAAATCGGCGTCCGCGTCGAGCATCGCCTTCAGCATGCGCGGCAC
Organism: uncultured Acidobacteriota bacterium; assembly: GCA_963836665.1. Taxonomy (GTDB): domain Bacteria; phylum Acidobacteriota; class Vicinamibacteria; order Vicinamibacterales; family 2-12-FULL-66-21; genus JAICSD01. The sequence continues at coordinate 2,834,483 of CAWIKL010000001.1, forward strand.
CAGCGGCGGGGGATGACTGAGATCGGCGTCGATGACGCCGACGATCTGCGCGTCGCTTGCGGAGAACCCTTCCACGACCGCCGTGCCCAGCCCGAGCTTGCCGGCGCGATGAATTACCTTGATGGGATACCCAGTGGCCAAATCGTCGGCAACACGCCCGGTCCCATCTGGAGAGTTGTCGTCGACGATAATCAGTTCGCCATCGACGCCGGCCGCCTGGTAGGCGTCGAAGACCGCTTTGACGAGATCGGGCAGGCGATCGCGTTCGTTATAAGTGGGAACGACCAGCGAGAGCGTCGGAGCGGTGGCGATGCGCTGCGGCAAGAATCCTTGAATTATATTGCTAATTCCCGCATGCCCACACGCCTGCTCCTGGCGGTTGCCGCCGCGCTCGTTCTCGTCCGGCTGCCGTCGCTGACCCAGCCGATCGGCCCGGACCAGGGACTCTACGCCTACGTCGGCGATCGCATCCTGCACGGCGAGCTGGCTTACCGCGACGCGTGGGATCAGAAGCCGCCGGGAATTCACTACCTCTACGCGGCATTGCGCGCCGTCTCGAGAAACGACGTCATGGTGCCCGCCGCTGAGCTCATGGCCGCCGTCCTTACCGCGGCGCTGCTGTGGACGATCGGCGCGCGGCTGGATACCGCCGCCAGCGGCGGGCTCGCCGCGATCCTGTTCCTGCTCTTGTCCGATCCCAGTCTCGATCGCTACGGCGGCGTCCGTATCCGCGCGCAGGCGGAGACGTTCATCGCGCTCGCCGTCACCGCCGCGCTGGCGCTCGTGCTCTCGCGACAGGGACGGAGCCGGATCCGTGTCCTCGCCGCCGGCCTGCTCATCGGCATCGCCTTCACCCTCAAGTACAACGCGGCGATCTACCTGCTGGTCCTGTTCGCCGCCGCAGCCGCGACCGGCGGCGTGACCCTGGCGGAAACGACGGTTGTGTGCGCCGGCGCCGCCGTCGTGCCGCTCCTCGTGCTATCGCTGTTCTGGCGCGGCGGCGCGCTCGACGACTTGTACCGCTCAACGATCACCTACAACCTGCTCTACTCGAGCGAGACCTACGGTTCGCGGCTCGACCTCCTGCGCTACTTGGCCCGTTTCCCGATCCACCACGCCACGGTCAGCCCGTTGTGGTTTGTCGGCGGTCTCGGCTGTCTCGTGCTGCTCGCCGCCGGCGTGCGACGGCGAGCGCTGTGGATTCCCCTCGTCTGGGTCGCGGCGGCCTGCGTGTCGATTGCGATCAACGGCAGCCGCGAACTGCCGCAGTATTTCGTCCAGGCGTCGCCCGCGCTGGCGCTCGCCGCCGCCCTCGGGCTCGTCGCCGGGCTTCGTCCCGCGCCGCTACCGATCCGGTGGGCCGTCGCGATCGTCATCGCCTACGGATCGTGGCGCGCCGGCAGCGAACCGTTCCCGCGTAAGCTGGCAGTCAATGTCTGGCACGACACGGAGTATGCGATCGGCCGCGTCGATCGCCGCAGCCACCTGGCCCGTTTCGGGGGGGGCCGCGACGGCGACAAGTACTCAGCGCTCGACAACATCGACATCGGCTGGTTCCTGGCGCAGAAGACGCGTCCCGACGAAACTGTCTACGTGTTCGGCTTCTCACCGGGATCCTACGCCTACGCCAACCGCCGCAGTGCGTCGCGGTTCTTCTGGAGCCGGCCGGTGATCCTCGACTTCAATCACGAGAATCCCCGCTACGGCGTGGCCGGCCTGCACGGCGATCTCGAGCGCAGCCGTCCCGCCTACATCGTCCTGCAGCAGCACGACTGGTCGCCCGACGTGGAGGACTCGGCGCCCTTCTTCCTGTCGCAGCCGGCGCTCGGCGGCTGGCTGCGCGCCAACTATCACGAGATCCATCCGTTTGTCGGCGGCTTCTCGGCGTGGGAGCGCAACGGGCGATGAGCGACCGCGGATTCTGGCGCGCGCTGGCGGCGATCCTCATCCTCGCGGCGATGCTGCGCGCGATCTTCCCGGCCGCCGACCCACCGTGGCGCTCCACCGTCGGCGTCGTCTGGCACGACGAAGGAGCGTGGACACACAACGCACGCAACAAGGCGCTCTACGGCGCGTGGGTGCAGGACCAGTGGAACCCGGTCTACATCGCGCCGGTGTTCACCGGCCTCGAATACGCGTCGTTTGCCGCGTTCGGCGTCGGGCTGCGCCAAGCCAGGCTGGTCTCGGAGATTGCGGGCGTGCTGTCGGTGCTGCTACTGGCACTCGGCATGCGGCGCATCGCCGGCCGCACCGCGGGCGTATACGCGGGAGCGCTGGCGGCGAGCAATTACGTCTACGTCATGTACGGCCGGGCCGCGATCATGGAAGGCCTGATGACGGCGTTCATTGTCGCGTCCTGGTACTGTTCGACGCGCGCGCAACACGAGCCGAAGTGGGGGGCGGCGGCGGGCGCGATGGCGGCGTTGGCGTTCTTCACGAAAGCGGCGGCGGCGTTCTACGTGGGAACCCTGGGGCTGGTGGCGCTGCTGGCATTGAGGCCAGCGGCGGGCGGGCGGGCCCGTGCCTCTCTCTGGACGCTGGCCGGACTCGCGGCCGCGTTTGCACTGATTGGGGCGCTGTTCGTGCTACCGCACTGGACCGACTACCGCTTCTACAACTGGCAGATGTCGGTCACGCGGAAGCCCAGCTACGACCTCGCGTCGTTGCTGCAGCGGGTAACGTGGTTTCCCGTCCTGCACGATACGTTCAGCCGCGCGTGGCCGCAGCTGCTGTTGACGCTGCTCGGCGCGTGGCAGATCGCCGCGCGGTGGCGCCAAGCCACGGAGCCCGACCGGCTGCTGGTCTTGTGGGTCGCCGTCGGGTCACTCGAGCTGCTGGTGCACGACGTCGGCAACGAGCGCCGATTCGTCTTCCTGCTGCCGGCCCTGGCCGCGTTCACCGCGCTGGCGCTGACACGGCGGTCCTTCGAATTCCGCAGACCCGCGACCGTCCTCGGCTGGCTCGCTGTCCCGCTCGTGTTCTACTCCTGCTATGTCGCCGCCGCACCGCTGACGCGGCTGCTGTTCCTCGGGGCCGTCCACGACCACGTGCTGAGCGGCACGGTGCGACTGGCAGCCGCCGCCGCCATGCTCGGTGGGTCGCTGACGATGTTCCAGCTGCGTCGGAGCGAGGCCGTCTCGCTCTTCATCCGGCCGCCTGGCGCGATAGCCGCGTTGGCGCTGTTGTTGTGCTGGGACGTCGCCCAATTCGGTGACTGGGCTCGCTGGCGCAGCTACAAGAATTACCAGGCGATGCTGGCGCTCGGCACCGCGGTCCCTCCCGGCACATTGATCCAGGGCAAGCTGGCCAATGGCCTGGCGCTCGAAAACCGTATCCGGCCGATCTTCATCGGGCACGAGTTCGGCAATTACGCCGACCGGAAGGAGCGCGATGATGTGCGATATATTTTGACCTACACCAGTCCCCGGCTTGGCTACGAAGGGTCGCAGATCAAGGACGTGCTCGACGCTTCCCCGGGCTGGCGCATCATCATGAATTTCGACGTGGCGGAATCGCCCTCGGGCCATGACACGGCTGCCCTGATCGAAAAGCGTGCGCGAGATTGACGAGCGCGCCATCAAGGCGCACGCTGACCAGCGATTCCGTTCCGAGTACGACTACGCGCTGTTCGAGTACTACCGCAGCGCCAAGGTCATCGCGTTTCTGGAGCGGGCCGCGGTAGCGGTGGGCGGGCGCGTGCTCGACGCCGGCTGCGGCGGCGGCGGCATGCCGCTGTCGCTGGCCGAGGACGCTCGCCAGGTGGTCGGCATCGATCCGATCAACCGCTTCGGTGACGCCGGGGTCCGCCTGGCGCGCGAGCGGTCGCTCGGCAACCTGCACTTCGCGCTCGCCGACGGCATGGCACTGCCGTTCGCGACCGGAGTCTTCGATCTCGTGCTGTCACACGCTGTCATCGAACATGTCGCCGACGCGCGGCTCTACCTGCGCGAGTGCGCCCGCGTGCTGGCACCGCGCGGACGCGTCTACCTGTCCACGGCGCCGTACCTCTCCTTTGCCGGCGCGCACCTGCCGCGATTGAAGGTAGCGCTGCCGCTGCACCTGATCGTCGGGCGGCGCGCCGCCTTCGCCACCTTCGTGTTCCTGGCCCGCCATGCGGCGTGGCTGTTGAAGGAACCGGCCAACGAGAACTCGTTCATCAAGCTGGCGCGGCGCGGCGAGATCAAGCACGACGACTTGCTCGAGAAGGTCACCGTCTCGAACCTGCGTGCGCAGATCGCCGCCGCCGGGCTGGCCATCGTCCGCGAGGAACTGCACGTCACCGCCACGGTGCGCCGGCTGCCCGCCCCGATCGCCAGCGCGGTGCGCGAGGACGGCCTCGTCCGCGACGTCTTCATCAGCAACATGGAGTACGTGCTCGCGCATGCCTAAACCCGACGTCGACCGCTATCGTCCCGACGATCGCCGCGCCGTCGAAGCGCTGTATCGCCGAGTCTTCGGCAGCGACGCGGCCGAGGCGAGCCGCCTGCGCTGGGAATGGCAGTACCGCCGCAACCCGAACAATCCGCGCGGCGAGCCGGAGATCTGGGTCGCGCGCGAAGGCCCCGCGATCGTCGGCCAGTACGCGACGATGCCGGTACGGCTCTCGATCAAGGGCCGCGAGGTCACTGGATCATGGGGCATGGACGTGATGGTCGCGCCCGAGCGCCAGCGCCGCGGCATGGGCGAGGTGCTGTTCACGACCTGGGACCGCAACGTCGGCGCCTCGCTCGGGCTGGGGCTCTCCGACGCCTCGTACCGGCTGTTTCAGAAGCTGCACTGGCCCGATCTCGGTCCGATTCCCTGCTTCGTCAAGCCGCTGTCGCGCCGCGCCTTCCGCAACCCGCGCTGGCCGATGCCGATCAACCGCCTGGTTTCGGCGCTGACCTGGCCGTTGGTCATGATCATCGCGCGGGCCCGGCCGTTGCGCGCTGAGGTCCGGCTCGTGCAGCGCTTCGACGATAGCTTCACGCTGTTATGGGAGCGCCTCGCGCCGAAATTCGATTTCGCCGTCCGCCGCGACGCCGCTTACCTGAACTGGAAGTACACCAATGCGCCGCATGTCCGCTACGCCATCGCCGCGCTGGTCCGCGAAGGAACGACCGCCGGCTACGCCATCTACCGCCACCTCTTCGAGCCGCGCGGACGTGTCACCCTGCTCGTCGACCTGTTCGCAGACCCCGACGACGAGGCCGGAATCGCCACGCTGCTGCACTGGATCGATCGCGAGGCGCGCCAAGCCGACTCCGACAAGATCCGCGCCTTCGCGCTGCACGCAGCTTACCGTAAGGCGCTCAAGCGCGCCGGTTACTTCCAGGTCAAATCGACGATGGAGTTCGTCGCGAAGATCAATGAGGTCGATGTGGCGGCAGCGTTCTACCAGAACACCGAGCGCTGGCACGTCACCCTCGGCGACTCGGACCAGGACCGATAGCCGGCCGACCAACGACGGCCTGAATGCCCAAAATGCCATGTCAGTGAAACGAGCGAGCGCAGCGAAGCGAGCCAAGCGAACGGAGCGCGCCGGCGCAGCGGCGCGCGACAGAGCGTGTAGGGGAGTGCGAGGGGCGACGCCCCTCGGATAAAACTAGTGCATCTACTCGTCGGAATCGATACGGAAGGCGACAACCAGTGGGATGCCGCGGCACGGGCGGATCAGCGCTTCGAGAACATCTACGCCCTGCCGCGCCTGCACGCGCTGTTCGCTCGGCACGGCGTGCGCCCGACCTACGTCATCACCTATCCGGTCGCCGCCGACGCGCGGTCGGCCGACGTGCTGCGTGGGCTGCAGGCCGCTGGAGATTGCGAGATCGGGGCGCATCATCACGCCTGGGAGACGCCGCCGTGCAGCGACGCAGACGTGCGCCGGCATCCCTACGCCTCGAACCTGCCCTTGCCGCAGTTTGAGGACCAACTGGCGCACCTGACCGATGCGATCGAGGCGTCGATCGGACGCCGACCGGTCTCGTACCGCTCCGGCCGTTTTGGCTTCGCCGCGGCGCACGTGGCGGCGCTCGAACGGCTCGGCTACCTTGTCGAATCGAGTGTCGCTCCCCTGTTCTACGAGGCGCACAAGCACGGTCCCGATTTCGTTGAGGCTCCGCTGACCCCGTACTTTCTCGCCTACGACAGCGCGACGCGGCCCGGCACCAGCAACCTCCTCGAAGTGCCGTGTTCGGCCGCGCTCAACCGCCGCCTGCCGCGGCGGCTGCAGTACCTCTATGCGCGTGCGCCGTACCCGTACACGACCAAGCGCGTGCTGCGCAAGCTCGGCGTCGCCCGCGTCCGCTGGCTGCGCCCCTCCTATTCGTCGCTCGACGACATGAATTCGCTCGCCGCCGACCTCGCCGCGGCCAACGAGCCGGTGCTCAACCTGCTCTTTCACTCGAGCGAGGCGATCGTCGGCGGCAGCCCGTACAACCGGACCGACGCGGAACTCTCGGCCTTCTGCGATCGCCTCGAGCGCTTCTTCGAGTACGCGATCGGCGCGCTGAAGGCGGTGCCGGCGACCTTTGCCGAGTTCCGCCGCGCTTACACGTGCGGATAATCCACGTCACGCCACACCTGCCGCCGGACCAGGCCGCCAACGCGCTGCTGCCGTTCCAGCTCGGCGAGTGGGCGCGCGCGCGGGGCGACGAGGTCACCTTCATCGCGCATCCCCCCGCGCAGGCGCAGGGTCCCGCACCCCACTACGACGGCATCGTCACCGTGGCGCGGACCAGGCGCGGCGTAATGCAACGCATGCTGCGGACCGGGTCGATCGCCGGCGCGTGGCGTATTCGCCAGGTCGCCGCTCCGTTCATCCGTGCCGCCGACGTCGTCCACATTCACAGCAATGGTCTTCTGCCGGAGGTAGCGGCCGGGCTGGCCTCGAGCCTCGGCCGGCCGACGGTGCTGACCTTGTACGGAACGGAGATCTGGCACTACCGCGCCAAGCGGCTTCGGCCTGATCTCTTCACGCGCGCCTACCGCGGCGCCTCGGCGGTCACGTTCTACAGCGGAGGGCTGCTCGAGCGGGCGCGCGAACTGGGGCTCGACCGACCCGGGCTGCGCGTAATCTACCCACCCGTCGCCCCCTCGTTTCATCGCCACGATGCCGAGGCGCAGCGCCGCGAGCGGGCCGCGCTCGGGATCACCGCGCAGCATCTCCTCGTCAACGTGAAGCGGTTGCACCCGCTCGCCGGCCAGCGATACCTGCTCGAGGCGCTGCCGGTGGTACTGCGCGAGCATCCCGATACCCACCTCGTCGTCTGCGGCGCCGGCGTGCTGCTCGACTCCCTCCAGGCTGTGGCACGATCGGCTGGGGTGGAGCGGAACGTGACGTTCGCGGGCATGGTCGACAACGCGCTGGTCGCGCGCTACTGCGCGGCGGCGGATCTGTTCGTCCTGCCGTCGCTGCTCGAAGCGCTGCCGACCGTGGCGGTCGAAGCGCTCGCCTCGGGGACGCCGGTCGTTTCGGCGGACAACCCCGGCGGCGTCGAATTGCACGGCGTGTTCGGTGCCGACGTGCAGGTCGTGGCGCGCGAGGATGCCGCGGCGTTGGCCGCCGCGATCATCGTGCGGCTGCGCACTCCGGCGCGCACGCAGCCGTTGACGCAGGCGACGATCGAGCAGCGCTTCCGCGCCGACGCGGTGGCAGGCCAGTATTGGGACGTCTACGCCGGCGTGATGCGCGGAGCGCGCCCCGCGTGATCGTCAACTCGATCGGCCGTGCCGCCGCGACCGCCCTCCTCGGCGCGCTCGTCGGCGCGGCCTGGGCGGCCATCCTCTACGCCTGGCACCCGGCATTCGTCATCGAGTTCGACCGCGACTTTCCGCGTAACGTCTCCGGTATTTACGGACCGGAGCGCGAGGCCGCGTCGGGACTCACCTTCGCGTGGACGAGCAACGATGCGGTGGTGCGGCTACCGGGACTGGACCGCCGCGTCGAGTGGACGCTGACGCTGCGCGTCCGTGGCGGGCGCGTGCCGCCGGCGACAAACCCGGTCGTGACGGTGCTGGTCGACGGCGCCGCGGTCGCGACGCGCGCGAGCGGCGCCGACTTCGCGGAGATCGCGGTCACGATTCCGCGCCGCCCGGAGCGCCGCGGCCTGACTGTTGGGCTGCTGACTTCATCGGCATTCGTGCCCGGCCCTGGCGATCCGCGGCGACTGGGGGTCATGCTCGATCGGCTGTCGCTCGTGCCGGCCGGCGTCGTGTTGGTGCCGCGGCCGGCACTCGGCGCCGCGGCGCTATCGGCGGGTGCGATGGGCGCGGCGATCGCCTTGCTCGGGGTCACGCCAGGATCGGCGATTGTTGGCGCGGTCGTGCTCGGCGCGGCCGACGCCGCCGTAGTCGCGCGCGGTTTCGGTCCCTTTACCGATTACCCGGCGCTCGTCGTGCGCCTGGCCTCGATGATCGCGCTGTGCACGATCGCGCTCTCGGTTGTTGCACAGGCGGCGCGCGGCCAGCCGCTGCGCAACACAGCGAGATTCGCCGCCGCGTTTTCCGCGGCGGCTCTCTTCCTGAAACTGCTGGTGCTGCTCCATCCCGACATGGGTGTGGGCGACACGATGTTCCACGCCCACAAGTTCCAGGGCGTGCTGGCCGGCAACCTTTACTTCACGTCGATCGCGCCTGGAGGCTACTCCTTTCCGTATCCGCCAGGACTCTACGTGTTCGCGTCGCTCTTTGCCGGCCTGGTGCGCCGCGGTGCCGGCGACATGGCGCTGCTGCGGATCATCTGCGCCGCCGCCGACGCTGCCGCGGCTCTCCTGATCTATCCGCTCGTCGTGCGCAACTGGGGCGACCGTCTCGGCGCAGCGATGGCGGTGGCGATTTATCACCTGATGCCGCTCAGTTTCGGCGTGCTGGTAACGGGCAACATGAGCAACTCGTTCGCGCAGTCCGCATCGGTTGCAGCGCTTGCCGTCATCGGGTGGCCGGCGTTCGATCGCGCGCGCTGGCGCGCCGCCGGACTGCTCCTCGCTGCGTTGCTCGTCGCGTTTCTCTCGCACACGGGCACGCTCGCCACGCTGTTCGCAGCGACGGTGTGTATCGCCGTGCTCTTCGTCGTGCGCGGCAACAGTAGCCTGCGTCGAACCGGCATCACGATCGCGCTGGTTACGGTCGTAGCGGGAATCGTCGCGGTCGTCGCCTATTACGCGCACTTCGTGCCCACCTACCGGACCGAGTTCGCGCGGATCGGGTACGAGACGGCGACTGCCGCGCGCGACGCCGGCGGACGGACGATCGGCGATCGGCTGCGCTCGGTGCCGTATGCACTTGGCATCTACATCGGTGCACCGGTCCTGCTGTTTGCGTGCTTCGGCGCCCTCGACATGGGGCTGCGAAGGAACGCCGATCGGCTGGTCCTCGCGCTGGGCGGCTGGATGCTGGCGTGCGTCGTGTTCCTGATCATCGGCGTGCTCACGCCGGTGGACATGCGCTATTACCTGGCGGCGTTGCCGGGGGTCGCGATCGCGGCCGGCTATGGCGCGGCATGGGCGTGGAGCGACGGCTGGCCGACACACCGCGCCCTGTGGCGTTTGACGGCGGCGCTCTTTCTGGCCGGGACGATATCGACTGGGTTCCATGCGTGGTGGAACGCACTAGGATGAAGGCATGACGCTGCAGCAACAGATCTCGAAAGACATGGTCGAGGCGATGAAGGCGCGCAACCAGGGCCGGCTCTCGGCGCTGCGCATGGTCAAGGCGGCGCTGGTCAACGGCGAGGTCGCCAAGGGGCGACCGCTCGACGAGACGGAGGCGCAGCAGGTGCTCGCGTCGCTGATCAAGCAGCGCCGCGACTCCATCGAGCAATTCAGCGGCGCCGGACGCACCGATCTGGTCGAGAAGGAGACGGCCGAGCTGGGCATCCTCCAGCAGTACGCGCCGCCATCGGTGGCCCCTGAGGAGCTCGAGCGCGCAGTCGACGCCGCCATTGGCGAAACGGGGGCGACCAGCGCCAAGGACATAGGACGCGTGATGAAGGCTGTGATGAGCGCCCTTGCCGGCCGCAGCATTGATGGCAAAACCGTGAACGAGCTGGTGCGTAAGCGGCTCGGCTGACGAAGCAAACTTTTCTTCCGGCGCAGCCGTCTAATCTTGTGAAAGGCAACGCACAAGCCTCTCATCCATCCTCCATGGGGCCCCCGCCTAATCAGCGGGGGCTTTTTCGTTTTACAACGTTGACACTCTGTTTGGCTTCGGTCGGCACGAACAGTCCCGACGGCCCGATGTTTGCGTGGTACGATACGCGTCTGAGCCGCTCGTAATGCCGCCGCGTAGTCCCCGCCTTTCGTCCGCCGCCTACTCTTTCGGCCCGGGTCCCCTGACGCCAGCCGTTCGCGCCATCCTTTACGCGAACATCGCGGTCTACGCCGTGTCGCTGTTCGTGCCCGAGATCCTGGACTGGCTGGGCCTCGTCCCTAAGCTCGTCATCGAGCGCCGCTTCATCTGGCAACCGGTGACGTACATGTTCGTCCACGCGCGCACGCCAACGCACCTCCTGTTCAACATGCTCATCCTCTGGATGTTCGGCGTGGAACTGGAGCGGACCTGGCGGACCCGGTTCTTCGTGAAGTTCTATGCGATCACCGGGATCGGCGCCGGGCTCATTTCAGTCCTGGTATCACTGCTGCCGTTCGCGGCGACGCGCGCCACCTACAACGCCGACATCATCGGCGCTTCGGGCGCGCTCTATGGGCTGTTACTCGCCTTCGCGCTGTATTACCCGAACCGTCCCATCCTGATGTTCTTTTTCTTCCCCGTGCCGGCGAAGTATTTCGTGGCAATTCTCGGGGCGATCGCGTTCATCACGTCAATGGAAGGGAGCAGCGGCGTCGCTGCGACGACCCATCTCGGCGGCCTGCTCGTGGCCTATCTGTACCTGCAAGGCGGCCGTGGCGGATTGACGGCGGAAATCAAGTACCGGTATCTCAAGTGGAAGATGAACCGGCTCCGTCGCAAGTTCGACGTCTACTCCGGCGGGCGTCACGATCGTCCGCACTGGGATCGTCACGTCCACTGAGGGTAGACTCTCGGCCGTGCTCGACGGCCGAGCCATCACACCGCGTTTCTTCCGGATCCTTCTTTTCGCCGGCCTAGTCCTGCGCGCCGGCGGTTTGCCGCTGCGCGGCACCGACGACTTCAATGTGTGGAAGCTCTGGACGCATGCCGGATCGAAGAGCGTCACCACGATGTACGGGGTGGGGGGGAACCCGCCCGAGCGCGCCGTACTGAAGTGGGGGAACCGCAGCGGCACCGTCGAGTATCCGCCGGTGGCGCTCTACGCGCTCGCCGCCGTCGGCCAGGCCTATCGCACCTACGATCCGTATTACGACGACGGCCCGGCACTGAACGCGGTCGTCAAGCTGTCGATTCTGCTCGGCGATGTCGGGTTGTGCGTCGCCCTGTGGGCGCTGCTGCGGCGCACGTCGATCGATGAGGCGCGGCTGGCGGTACTCTTCTACTGGCTCAACCCGGCGGTCATCCTCGACGGCGCGTATCTCGGCTATCTGGACCCGTGGCTCGGCGCCCTGACAATGGCCGCGGTCCTCGCGCTCGAGCGCGGCCGGACGACACTCTGCGGCGCCCTGTTGGCAATCACGGCGTTGACGAAGCTACAGGTGGCCCTCGTGCTACCGATGTTCGCGCTGCTCTTCGTCAGGCGAGCCGACGACCGCCGCTGGTGGGCGGGCGCGCTTGGCGCCCTGCTCGCGGCAGGAGCGGCCTTCGCCGTCATCGTCGCACCCTTTGCACGCATCGGGGCGTTCGCCAACATGGTGCAGGGGGCCGGTCGCGCGTTCCACCACGACATGCTGTCGGCGGAGAACGCGAACATCTGGTGGCTGGCGACATGGCTGCTGCGCGCGAGCTATGGCGTCCACGATCTCGGCGCGTGGGCGGCGTTCACGATGCCGGTACGGATCCTCGGCATCTCGCGCGCGATGGAGCTCGGCTATCCCAACGCGCGGACGATCGGCACCGCGCTGGCGCTGGCGGCAATGCTTTGGGCGTTCTGGCTGGCGCGGCGCGGCACGCTGCCACTGGTGCTGGCCTCCGGCGCATTCGCGATACACGCCTACACGCTACTCTCGGTGCAGGTGCACGAGAATCACCTGTACCTCGCTCTGCCACTCATGGCGGCCGCCGGCGCGCCCTTGACGCGGCTGCGCGGGCCGTACGCGCTGGTCTCGGCGGTCTGCCTGCTCAACCTGTTCCTGTTCCAGGGGCTTGGTCAAGATATCGGCGTGCCGCCGCGCAATTTCACGGTCGTCGACGCCACGGTCATCCTGGCCTTGATCAATATCGGCGCGATCCTGTGGCACGCGCGGCGGTTCTCACAAGAAGCGGCCGGGGCCTGGCAACCGAATCCACCGGGCGAGTTCAGCCAGCGATGCGCCTCCTGAACCGGGCCGCGGTCGCCGTCCTCGCCGGTGCGGTCATCGGTTTCGTCGTGCTGCTGGCGACCAGCACGGGGCTCGTGACGGTTCGCGGCGGGCGGATCGGTGGCGACTTCCCGGCCTTCTACGGCGCCGGGCGATTGGTTGCCGCCGGACGCACCGAGGCCCTCTACGATCCAGCCGCGCAGAACGCCGCGCAGGCCGACCTTTTTCCAGCCGGCGTCGCCGGCCGTATCCACTTTCCCTATCCGCCATACGTAGCGGTCGCGTACGTCCCACTGACGTGGCTGCCCTTCAAGGCCGCCTACGCGGTGCAGGTCGTGTCGATGGCGGCCGCGGTCGTGTGGGCAATCGTCCTGCTGGGGCGCGCCGTGCCGAACCTACGCGCGTCCACCGCGATCGCTGCGGCGGCAACATTGTCGTTCTACCCGATGTTCAGGGCGGTGCTCGGGGGCCAGAACACGTCGGCGAGTCTTCTGTGCGCCGCCGGCGCCGCGGCGGCGATGGCTGGCGGCAACCCGCTCGCCGCCGGTATCTGGAGCGGCGCGTGGCTGTTCAAGCCACAGCTCGCACTGCCGGTCGCGATCGGCCTGTTCCTCCGTTCGGACCGCCGCTACCGCTTTCTCTGCGGCTTCCTGCTGATGGCGGCGGCGTACTACGCGGTCGGCGTCGTGATCGCGGGGTGGATGTGGCCGGGCTGGTGGTGGCGCGAAGGAGTGGTACCGTTCGCGGCTGCCGACGCGGCGATCGATCGCGGCAACGCGATCTCCATTCCGGCACTTCTGTCCGGAACGGCACTGCAGTCGGCGAGCTGGGTTGGACCTGTGATCTTGCTGGCGCTGATCTGCATCGCCGCGTGGCGGCGGCTGCCAGCCGTCTGGCTGGCTGCGGCAACCGCCGCGGCGGCCGTCCTGGCGTCGCCGCATGCCCTCTATTACGACGGCGGATTGGCGATGCTCGGACTTCTGGCCGCGGCGGCGTGGAATCCCTCTCTACGGGCTGTCGCTGTCGCGACCTGGGCGTTGGCCTGGCTGCAGCCGTACAGTGCCTTCTTTCCGATGCCGGCATTGACGGTCGTCTGCGTGGTGTCGATGGTGCTCGTGTTGCACAACGCACCGTCAGATCAGGCCGCGAGTCCAGCCGCCGTCGACCTGGATCGTAGTACCCGTGACGTACGACGCGGCCGGTGAGGCAAGGAAGGCGACGACGGCAGCGAACTCATCGGGCTGTCCCATCCGCCCTAGCGGAATGCTGCCGACGATCCGCCGTTCGATCTCGCTGGGCGTCTTCGCTTCACGCCGCGCCGCCTGCGCGGTGAGCTCGACGACGCGATCGGTGCGGGTGTAGCCCGGAGCGATGCAGTTGACCAGGATGTTGTCTGGCGCCAGCTCGATCGCCAGCGTCTTGGCCAGCGCCGCCACCGCCGCGCGGACCGCGTTGGACAGTACCAGTCCCTCGATCGGCTGCTTCACGGAAATTGACGTGATGTTGACGATGCGGCCGCCGCCGCGCGCCTGCATGTGCGGGATCGCAGCGCGGCAGAGCCGGACCACGCTCAGCAGCAGCGAATCGATCGCGTCGGCCCATGCCGCCTCGTCCAGCGACAGGAAGGCCCCGGACGGTGGCCCGCCGCTGTTGGTGACGAGGATGTCGAGGCCCTCGAAGGTGGCCACGGTCGCCTCGACCGCGCGGGCGATGTCAACGGCCTTGCGCAGGTCCGCCTCGATGGCGAGCACTTCGCCGCCGGCTGCCTCGATCGTGGCCGCGGCGTTGCGCAGCGCCTTGCCGCCGCGCGAGCAGATGGCGACCCGTACGCCATCGCGCGCCAGCGCCAGCGCTGAGGCGAGGCCGAGCCCCTTGCTCGCCGCGCAGACGAGCGCGACCCGTCTTCCCTGCTTGTCGTCCAGTCCTATTTCCTGTGGAAATAATGGTCGGTATGATCGAGCCAGTCCTGGCGGATCGGCGCGAACACGTCGAGCTCGAAGGTGTCGTCGAGCGCCTCGGCCTGGTGCTCGACCCATGAGGGAATGTGCAGACACTCCCCTTCGCGGAGGGTGATTTCCTCGCCTCCGATCAGGAACTTCATCGCTCCCTGCAGCACGTAGGTGATCTGTTCGCTCTCGTGGTTGTGCATCGGCACGACCGCGCCCTTCTTCAGGTAAATCTGGGCGAGCATCTCGCGTTCACCGGTCACGATCTTGCGCGAGATCATCTCGGTGACTTTCTCCAGCGCGAGTTCGTCCCAGCGGTACAGACTGACGGATGGCGGCATTGAATTCCTCGGTGAAACGGCGGGAAATTATATAATGGCAGCACATGAAAGCGACCGCGGTAAGGCCGCCGAAAGAGACGGCCGCGCGTACCTACGGGGGGCTGTCGGCGGCCGATCTGCTTCGGGCCTACCGCACGATGGTCACGTCGCGAAAGCTCGATGACAAGGAGATTCAGCTCAAGAACCAGAGCCTGATCTTCTTCCAAATCAGCGGCGCCGGTCACGAGGCGGTCCTCACCGCGGCCGGCATGCTCCTCAAGCCAGGCTACGATTGGTTCCACCCCTATTACCGCGACCGCGCCCTGTGCCTCGCCCTCGGGGTGACGCCCCTCGAGATGCTGCTCGCCGCCGTCGGCGCCAAGGACGACCCGGCCTCCGGCGGGCGCCAGATGCCGTCGCACTGGGGTCACCGCGGCCTCAATATCGTTTCGCAGTCGAGCCCGACCGGCACCCAGGCCTTGCACGCCATCGGCACGGCCGAAGCCGGCCGGTTCTACGAGCGGATCAGCGCGATTCCCGAGCGCGACACGAAATTTCACGCGGACGAAGTCGTCTACATGTCGGTCGGGGACGGAACGACCAGCGAAGGAGAGTTCTGGGAGTCGCTGAACTCGGCCTGCAACCTCATGTTGCCGGTCGTCTATCTCGTCGAGGACAACGGCTACGCCATCTCGGTGCCGGTCGAGGTCAACACGCCCGGCGGCGACATCTCGAAGCTGGTCGCATCGTTTCCCGGGCTGTTCGTGCAGAGCATCGACGGTACCGACTTCCTCGCCAGTTACGCGGCCATGCGCCAGGCGATCGACTACGCCCGCGCGCGCAAGGGGCCGGCCTTCGTGCACGCCAAGGTCACCCGCCCCTACTCCCACTCGCTGTCGGACGACGAAAAGCTCTACAAGACGCCGGACGAGCGCGCCGCGGAGGCCACGCGCGACCCGATTATCAGGCTCGCGAGCTTCCTCGTCGCTGAGGACCTCGCGAGCGAATCCGAGCTCAAGGCGATCGTCCGCGAGGTCGAAGAAGCGATCAACGCCGCGGCCGAAACCGCCAAGGCAGCCGAGAAGCCCTCCCGCGATACCGTTTCCCTTTACGTCTATTCCCCCGACATTGACCCGACGTCGGTCGCGTTCGCCACCGAGCCGGCCACCGAGGGCAAGCCCGACACGATGGTCGCGGCGATCAATCGCACGCTCAAGGACGAAATGGCGCGCGACCCGCGCATCGTCGTCTTCGGCGAGGATGTCGCGGACTGCAGCCGCGAGGCAGCGCTCGACACGGTGTCGGGTAAAGGGGGCGTGTTCAAGGTCACGCATGGGCTGCAGCGCGCCTTCGGCGGCACCCGTGTGTTCAACTCGCCGCTCGCGGAAGCCAACATCATCGGCCGCGCCGTCGGCATGGCGGTACGCGGGATCAAGCCGGTCGTCGAGATCCAGTTCTTCGACTACATCTGGCCGGCGATGATGCAGATGCGCGACGAGATGTCGATGATGCGCTATCGCTCGAACAACCACTGGTCGTGCCCGATGGTGATCCGGACGGCGATCGGCGGCTACCTGCGCGGCGGCGCTCCCTATCATTCGCAGTCGGGCGAGAGCATCTTCGCGCACTGCCCGGGCATCCGCGTCGTCTTCCCGTCCAACGCGCGCGACGCCGCCGGCCTGCTGCGCACCGCCATCAGGTGCCAGGACCCCGTGCTCTATCTCGAGCACAAGCATCTCTACCGCCAGACCTACAACAAGGGCGAATACCCCGGGCGCGACTACATGATCCCGTTCGGCAAGGCGGCGGTCCGGCGTGAAGGCACCGATGTCACGGTGCTGGCGTGGGGTGCGCTCGTGCAGCGCACGCTGCTGGCGGCGCAGCTGGCCGAAAAGGACGGCATCAGCGTGCAGGTGCTCGACCTGCGCACAATCATGCCGTTCGACTGGCATGGCATCACCGCCGCGGTGAAGAAGACCAACCGGGTCGTCATCGCGCACGAGGATCAGCTGACCTGCGGTTTCGGCGCCGAACTGGCCGCGCGCATCGCGGATGAGCTGTTCGCGTACCTCGACGCGCCGGTCCGCCGCGTCGCGGCACTCGACACGCCGGTTGCCTACTACCCGGACCTCGAAGAAGAGATCCTGCCGCAGTCGGCCGACGTGCTGAAGGCAGTCCGCGAGCTGGCCCGCTACTGACGTCCTCCGCCGGCCTGCCCTTCGCGAAACCGATGGCACACTTCGCCGAGTCGGGACCAAGGCGGACGGTCGGACCAAACGGGTGAATGATGCGAGCACTGGTGCTGCTCTCGTGCGTGCTCGCCGCATCGATGCAGGGACCGCCGCCGCGCGTGCTGGTGCTGCGCTCGAGCGGTGGCCTTCCCGCCCATATCGCCGAGTCCTTCCGCCAGCCGCTCGGATTTCAGCAAAGCGACGGCGGCCAGTACTTCGTCTTCGATCGCCGCGCCCATGCCGTCTACACCGTCGCCAACGACGCGGCGAAGAAGATCATCGACATCGGCAGCGAACCCGGGCGGATTCTCGAGCCCAGCGCGTTCGACATCGATCCGGCTGATGGCACGTTCGTGATCGCCGACGCGCCGCTGCGGCGGCAGCGGATCCAGGTGTTCACCGCCAGCGGCGGCCGGCTCAGCGGCTTTACGCTGCCCTCGAAGGAGGTCGCGCGCGTCACGCTCGAGTCGGTGGTGCTCAATGGCGTCGCTTCGATTCAATTCACCGGCGACGCGTTGCTGATCAACCAGCCCGAGACCGGCGCGCTGGTGTCGGAACTGTCGATCTACGGCGAGACCCGCCACACCTTCGGCCAGCTGCGCGCGACCGGGCAGGAAGCGGATGCCAACGTCCATCTGGCGCTGAACGCGGGTCTGCCGCTGATCGATCCGACCGGCGGATACTACTTCGTCTTCCTCGCCGGCGTGCCGGTCTTCCGCAAGTACGACGCGAAGGGGACGCTGGTATTCGAGCGCCACGTGGAAGGACCGGAGCTCGATGACTACCTGCAGGCGCTGCCGGCACGATGGCCGGCGCGGCGCAACGACGAGGGAGACGTCCTTCCACTGGTGCCGCCGGCCGTCCGCGCGGCCGCCGTCGATCGACAGGGGCGTTTGTGGATCGCGCTGATGTCGCCGGTCACCTTCGTCTACGACCGGTCCGGTGAGAAGATCCGGACGGTGCAGTTCCGCGGCGCCGACACGCTGTCACCGAGCAGCCTGTTCTTCACGAAGGACGGACGGGTCCTGGTCACGCCCGGCTGCTATGAGTTCAGGATTCCCGCACTCTAGTTTCATCCGAGTCAAAAGACGATGCCAATCCCGAACTCGGGACCGTACATGTCCTGCGTTGTGCTCCAGTGCCGCCGCGTGCCGCCCAACGTGGTGTCGGCGCCGAGTGCGAGATGCAGCAGCTGATAGCCCAGGCGGATGGACAGGTGCGGAAGCGCTTGCCAGTCCGCCCGTGCCCTGAGCCTCGTGCTGGTGTCCTCGCCGCCGCTGACCCCGACATCCGCGGCAAGGTCGAGTGTCCACTTGCGAGCCGCCAGGCCTCGCCAATCAGCGCCGACAAACGGCAGCCAGCGCGACCGCGTTGACGATCCGTGCAGCGTGACGCCCGACTGCGGAAACTCGAGATCAGCGTCAAAGTTGACCGCGACGTAGCGCGCGCCGCCCGTGATCCCGAGGCCTTTGTAGACGCGGTAGCCGCCTTTCAGAGTCACTGCCCAGATATCGCTCGCGACGTCGATTCTCGGCGTTGCGTCGTGCGACGCCGAGGGCTTGGTCCAGAGCACGTCGACCTCGCCGAACACACCTTTGCCGTGGAGCTCCATCCCGCCCATGTAGGCGGCGTTGAATCCCCAGTCGGTCGTCCCCCTGCCCCCTTCCGAGCCGTCGCCACCTCCAGGGAACGACGGCACATTCACCGTCGCGCCGTAGACCGGTGCCTGAACGAGGATGGGATAGATGACCACGGCCGGCGGCGTGTCCTGCGCCAGGACAGGCGCGGCACCGAGGCCGAGCATCATCAGCACGGTCGTGAGGCTGGTACGCATTGCGGCAATCGTAGTAAGCCCTTGATCAGGGGCGCTGTGCAGAATCGGCAGGCGCCGCGAGCCCCGACCTGGTCTTGTCGTCTCTTGCCCTTCGCGTGAGCGCGCGCGCCGACGACAACGCATCGGTCATCGTCAGACCGGCGGTAAGATCGCCGCAATGGCGAAGAAGAAAGCGGTTCGGCGCAAGAAGGTCGCAGCGGATTCGATCGGGCTGACGGCAGCACAGGTGCGTGCGGTCGACAGTGCCGAACTCGACAGGCTCGGAGCGCAGGTGGAGGCGGACGGGGGCGCCGTGCTTGGGCGCTACAGCGAACCGTTTGCCGGCAAGCCGGTCCTGCTCGCGGCGCTGCCGGTCGCATCCGTCGAACCGACGCCCTACCAGCGCGATCCCTCCGACGCCCACGTGAAGCGGTTGATGGGCGTGGTGGAAAAAATCGGGCTGTTCCTCGATCCGATCATCGCCATCCGGCACGAGGACAAGTACTGGACGCCGAACGGCAACCATCGTCTGCAGGCGCTCCGCAAGCTCGGGGTCAGGACCATCGTCGCCCTCTTGGTGCCGGATCCGCAGATCGCATTCAAAATTCTCGCGCTGAACACTGAGAAGGCGCACAACCTGAAGGAGAAGTCGCTCGAGACGATCCGAATGGCGCGGGCGCTGGCAGGAAACCGGGCGTCGGGTGGCGAACCGGAGCGGTCGTTCGAATTCGAGTTCGAGCTACCCTCATTCCTGACGCTGGGCGCGGCCTACGAAGAACGGCCACGGCTGAGCGGGGGCGCCTACCAGTCGATCCTGCGCCGCGTCGACGAGTTTCTCGATGAACCGATCAGCAAGGCGCTGAAGGAACGCGAACGCCGCGCCAAACGGGTGCTCAAGCTCGACGACGCGGTCTCCGCCGTCGTCGAGAAGCTCAAGGCGAAGGGGCTGACGAGCCCATACCTGAAGCCGTTTGTTGTCGCGCGGGTCAACTACACGCGCTTCTCAAAGGCGACGTCGTTCGATTTCGACGAGGCGCTCGACAAGATCGTCGCGAGCGCGCAGAAATTCAACGTCGATCGGATCAACCAGCAAGACGTGGCAAAGGCGGGAGGCGGCGGGCCGATCGACGAGGAATGAGGCGGCTCACGGCCGGCGCGAGCGGATGCGGATGGTCGCGCCGTGGGTCCACTTTGAATGGCAGCCGCCGCACATCACCGAGATGAAATCCTGCTTGCCGGTGCCGATGGTGAAGGCGCGCGATCCCGAGTCTTCGGCGGGAATGAAGGCCGCGCCGCAGACGCCGCACGGCTCTTCCTCCTGCGACGCGACGTGCTTGAGCGAGATGGTGACTTCGGCCATGCGCCATGGTACTCCGCGGCGGACATCTACAGCAGCTTTCCCACTGGTCCCAGGTCGAGATTCAAGTCGGACGGGTTGATATCGAACTGCTTGGCCAGATCGGCAATCGTTTCCTGGAGGTTCATCAGGGCGAGGCCGACGTTCTCCGTCTCCTCGTCGGTGAGCGTGCCCGCCTCCATGCGCCGGATCGCCTGGCGCTCGAGCAACTGGCGGATCAGCTCGACCAGCGTCAGCACCAGCTTCAGAACAGCGCGGCGGACCTCCTCCGGATTGGCGTTCCATCTCGGCGGCCGGGCCGCGGCCAGCGACGCGATCTGCTCACGGATGGCCTCGATTTGCTCCGCTGGCGCGGGGACGGCCGCCCGCTGGCGGTTGTCCGCGATCAGCTGCCGTTTGCCCGTTGCGTTTCGCCGTCTGGCGTTCGGCTTCCGGCTCGCCGCTTTGGTGTGACGGCTCACAGCAATTCCGGCGTAAAAGCGAATGGCGGGAACGGGCCGCTGACGCGGAGGCTGGCACCCCCCGAAGCCAGCTTCCCGGCCCTTTCGGCATAGCGCTCGATATGGGTGCGATCGACGAGATGGTAGAGCGAGCCCGGGATTGATGGCGTCGCCGTCTGATAGCGCTCTTCGGCGGTCAACGATCGCAGCTTGTCATGGACGTTTCGCAACGCTGCCGGTGGCACCCCTTTCGCCGCGCGCGCCGCCCGGCGCAGATATTCTGTCCCGGTCAGGGCAACGGCCGCTCCGGGTGCGCCGCGCGCGGCAGCTTGGGCGCGATGCGCCTCGGCGCCCAGGCCCCTGGCGCGTCCCGCGCGCCAGGTGAACTGCACACGGCCGCGGACGCGAGCGAAGGCGTCCGCGATCTCTTCGTCGCGATCCTCGAGCGCCTGCGTGATCTCCTCCCACTCCATCAGCGTGCCGAAGCGGACCGGGAGGATGGCGGGCGCGTCGCGCGCGAGCCGTGCCACGACGGCATCGTGTTTCTGCAGCGTGCCGAACTCGGCCGGCGGCACGTCGGCGCGTCGTTCGAGGATGACCAGGCCGCCGGGGACGCGCCGTGCCGCGAGCCGTCCCTGCAGGCCTGCACCCGGATTCCCGGCAAGCGATTCGACCAGCGCGAACACATACCAGGACATCACTTGGGTGCGAGCACGCGATCGGCGGCACACAGCAGCGCCGACAGGCGCACGTAGACCAGGTCGACATTGGCAAGCGCCAGGATGAGATCGGCGTTGAGCATGACCCCCTTGGCCAGCAGGTTGTCGATCAGGTCGAGCAGCGACGGCTCGTCCGCCTCGATGATGCGCGCGACCTGGCGCTTGGGGGGGCGCGGCAGTTTCGGGCCCACCGCGGGCTTGCTCGCGCGTAGCGGCGGTTTGCGATATTTCGGTACCGGCCGCGTCGACACCGTCGAGTGCAACGCGCGCCTCGGCATGCGCGACGGCGCGATGCGGCGCGGCGGCCTCGGCCGCGCATTCCCGCGCCCCTTCATGCGGGTTCTGCGGAGACCACGAAGTTGTAGGCGGGCCATGGGCCGCTGACCACGAGGTCGGCGCCGGCGCGGGCGAGCACCGACGCCTGCCGCCGTGCCTCCGCCTTGAATCGCGTCCGTGCGCCGGCGGGGACCAGAAACGCGGCATCGAGAATCGGCGGATTCGTACCGGGCTCACGGCGCGCCTCGCGCACCCGCGCCGCGCGCGCCCGCCGGCGCAGCGCCGCGTAGGCCGCCCCGGCCGCGTCGGCGGCGGTCGTCCGTGCCGCGACGACGGCGTCGCGCGCCTGCTTGCGCGCGCGTAGGAATTCGGCACCCGTCGCCGGCGGCCGCCCGGCCGCCGGCGGCGTCGCCGGCGTCTGCCGGAACACGCGCACGCCCCATTCTTCGGCGCCGGCGATGCGCCGGATCGCCTGCTGGATCGCCTCGCGGCGCGACGCGATATCGCGCACCGCCTTCTCCAGCGACGAGAACATCGTGAACAGCTTCATCGGGACGACCGTCGCCGTGCGGCTCCCGGCGAAGTGCTCGACCACCGCTTCGTGCGCGAGCGCGGTCTGCGACACCCAGTCGAGATCGCGCAGCCGCTGCTCCAGCGGCGACGGCCCGTAGAGGTCGAGCGGCACGGCCGCCGTCACGACCCACAGCGCCGGCGCGACCGGATGGATTTCTGGACGGCCGGCTCCGGGCAGGCCGTCAGGGGCGCGCGCCAGCGCCGGCCGTCGCGCCGCGCGCACGACGCAATAGAGATACACCGCGGTGGACATCATTTGACCTGACGCCAGCTGTCGCCCCACGACCGCAGGGCACGGCTGCCATGCGGCGGCGGCACCTCGGCGGGCGCCTCGATGATAGCGTAGCTCGCGGCGCTCGCCGTCAGCCCTTCGATCTCTGCCGCTTGCGCGCGCGCGATGGCGCGGCAGCGTGTGCAGGTGCCGCGGCCCGCCGCGTTGACGATGATTCCGCCGACGGCGATGCCGAGACGCCCGAGCGCGGCGATCAGCTGGTGCGATTCGTCCATCGGCAGCGCCGCGGCGCGGGTCACGACGATGACCCTGGATCGGGTGCCGTCGCGCAGCAGGTCCTGCATCGCGCGCAGCCGCTTCGACAGCTGCACTAGCAGCGCCGCCAGCTTGCCGATTCCGACGATCTCGCGATACTTCAACAGGATCGCCATCAGTGCCTGCGTCCACTCGCGCAGCACTGCCGGCGTCTCCAGCAGGCGCAGCGCGTGGCCGGTCGGCGCGGTGTCGGTGACGACGACGTCGACGCTACTGCCCTGGTCGACGAGCGCCTCGGCCACGTCGGCGATGGCGATCACCTCGTCGATCCCGGGCGGGGCCAGGTCGATGAGATCGCGGAAGGCCGCTCCGTCGCCGCTGGTGCTGCGCGCGATACGTGAGAACGCGTCGTCGACCGCGTCAACGTAGGTGCGGCGGAGCCGGTCCATCTCGGCGGCCGCGTCGATCTCGCGCACCTGCAGGCGCGGCACGCCGTCGACGGCGCGCGGCGTGTTGTCGAAGCGCTGTCCGAAGACGTCGCCGAGTGAGTGGGCGGGGTCGGTCGAGAGCAGCAGCACCTGCCGCGTCTGGGCCAGGTGAAGTGAGACGGCCGCAGCGCAGGTCGACTTGCCGACGCCCCCTTTGCCGCCAAAGAGCAGCCAGCGCGCGGCGAACATCGACGTCGGCGCTGCTTGCGAAACATCCGGGCTGTCTCCGTGTCCGGCATGGCCGGAGCGGATGCGATGCGGGACGACCGGGGCTGGCGTTGGAACCGACCAACGGGCGCGCGACCGGCCGAGCGCCGACAACGCCCGGATGCCGCGCGGCTCGCGCGCCAGCTCCGGGTACGACGACAGCGACAGCCGCGGGAATCGCCGCCTCAGCGGCGCGATCGCGCGCGCCTCGAAACGCCGCCGCGCCGCGCAGAAATGGCAGGGCTGTCGCGGCCGATCGGTCATCCGGTTCACGATCAGATCGCCGACGTCAATTCCGTCCGCCGCCAGCGCCGCCACCGCGTCCGACGTCTCCTCGAGGGCCATCGGTTCCGGCAGGGTCACCCACACGAACCCGGTGGCCGGATCGCGCAGCAGCGACGCCAACCGCGTTCCCTCGTCGCGCAGCGCAGCGATGCACGCGTCGGCCGCGTCGGCGCGATACGATCCGCGCAAAGCACTGACGACGGCACGGTGGTGCGCGTGCAGTCCGTCGAGTAGCGCCGCGGCGCGATCGAGGAGCACCGGCGCCGCCAGCAGCCGCAGCGTATGACCGGTCGGTGCGGTGTCGACGAAGACGCTGTCAAACCCCTCGGAAATACGCACGACCTCGATCAGCCCGATCACCTCGTCGATGCCCGGCAGCGACAGCCGCAGCAGCCGCGCCACGTCGTCGTCATCGAGATAGGTACCGCGCACGGCGATTTCCGCGAGCAGCGGCTTGCGCAACGCCAGCCAGCGCTCGAAAGCGCGCGCGGCATCGACGCTGGCGGCATAGAGGCGCGGCAGGCCGGGGACGGGCGATGCCTCGGCCCCGACCGGGACTTGCAGCGCCGCCGAGAGGGAAGACGCCGGATCGGTGGTGATGAGGAGCACGCGGCCGCGCGCGGTGCGCGCCCGCGCGCACGCCGCCACCGCGGCGCAGGTGGTCTTGCCGACGCCGCCCTTGCCGCCGAACAGACAGAAGACGGGGAGGCGGGAAGCAGGAGGATGCGATCGACCACGAAGATCCGCAGAGTCCTGGCCGCCGTCTTTCAGTGTTCGTCTCCCTCGAACGTGGCTTCGATGCCGGTGACCTTCATGTCTTTGGGGGAGATGACGGCGGACTCGCCACCGCGCTGGCGCGCTTTGATCTCGCGGATGCGGTCGAGGATGTCGGCCTCGAATTCGTCGAACTCGTCCTGGTTCATGTCGCCGAGCTCGACCCGCATCTGCGCCTCGAGCAAGCGTTCGCGCAGCACGCTGTCGTCGTTGAGCTCGGTCTCGACTGCCGCCGCCACCTTGTCGAGCACGAAACGCACGCCCGAGATGATGAGGCTGTCGATGATCAGCACGTCAATGCGCCCGTTCGAGCTTGAGCCGGATGTTGACGAAGTTGTAGGGCGGCCACGGGCCGGTGTACTTGAAGGTCAGCTTCTCGTACTGCTGCCCGATTTCCTTGACGCGGGCGTCGAAGGCCGGCTCCATCTCGCGCGAGACGAGAAAGGCGGCGTTCATGATCATGCGATCCCCGATTGGCTTGTTCGAACGGGACGCGACCGAGACGTCGCGCAGTGCGTTGAAGATCTCGGCGACGTAGCGCTCGGTGCGCGACTGCAGCGCCGCGTCGATCAGACGGCCGTACTGCATGCGGGCAAAGTAGGTCGAGCCCTTTTGCGACGAGATCTCGCTCTTGAGGCGGCGGATGTCCTCGTCTTCGTCTTCGATCTCGCGGATGATCTGGTCGCGATCCCAGAGCACTTTGAGGCCGAATTCGAACTTCTCCTGCATCTTGTTCAGGACGTCGCTGAACGCGTCGTAGGCCGAACGCAGCAGCTCAGTGATGTCGTCGTCGGTCTTGAACACCGTGCCGAACGACATCGGGATCACCGTGTGCTTCTGCATCACCGTCTCGTTGACGCGCTGGTGGGCGAGCACGTTCTCGCGCGTCGGATCCTGGACCACAATCGGCGTGTTCGAAACGACCGCGGCGATGTCGCGGTAATGGATCGTGTGCACTTCGGCGGGCTCGGGTCCGAGGCCGAGCGGCCCGAAACTGAGGATCTGCTCGGAGCGGATGACGCAATAGACGTACTTGCCCGACGTCTCGTCGTCGCGCCGCGACGGCGACGGCACTTTGACGCGCTCCAGTTTGCCGCGCGCCGCCTCCTGCCTGGCCGTTTCCCGCACGGCCGGCGCGGGCTTCGCCACCGGCGCTTTCCGGGCAACCTTGACCGCCCTGGTTGGCTTCGCCAATTTTTTTGCTGTCTTCGCCATCGTCATTCCGCTGGAGCGTCAGGTCCCTTTTTTGCCGGCCCGCGCCGGTCGGCTGTTCTCATTGTCGTCTTTCACCCGATGCTGGTCCAGCAGACGGCGGATCTCGGCGACCAGCGCGTCGGGCAGGCACGGTTTGGTGACGAATGCGTCGCATCCCGCCTCGCGGGCGCCGTCGGCGTGCCCCGCCAGAGCGTGACCCGTGAGCGCGACGACGGGGATGTGCCGCGTCCGTGCGTCGGCTTTGAGCCGCCGCGTCGCCTCCCAGCCGTCCATCCGCGGCAGGGCCAGGTCCATCAACACGATATCGGGCAGCAGTTCCGTCGTCTTCTCGACGGCTTCGAGGCCGTTGGACGCCTCGGCGACGTCGAAGCCCGAGAATTGCAGGTAGGCGGCGTACATCTCGCGCGCGTCCTGGTAGTCCTCGACGACGAGCACGAGCTGACGGTCCCGCTTCCTGGCGCTCATCGCCGCTTCGCTCTCGCCGGCAGGCGCAGCGTGAACGTCGAGCCCTTGCCGACCACGCTCTGCAGCTCGATCGAGCCGCCAAGGATGTGCGCGAGCCGGCGGCAGATCGATAGGCCGAGACCGGTCCCGCCGTAGCCGCGCGCCGGCGAAGAATCGAGCTGGCGGAAGTCTTCGAAGACCTTCGCCTGGTCGTCGGCGGGGATCCCAACGCCCGTGTCCTTCACCGCGATGTCGACCAGCCTCAGGCGCCCGTCGTAGATTGCCGTCATCGTCACCGAACCGGATGGCGTGAACTTGAGCGCGTTGCTCAGCAAGTTGAGGACGATTTGCTTCACCTTCTGGCGATCCGTCTTCAGCGCCGGCACGCTGCCGCGCACCTTGGTCGTGACGGCGAGGTTCGAACGCTTGATGATCGGCTCGAGTTCGGCCTGGACTTCCTCGAACAGCTCGCCGACGCCGAAGGTGGCCGCGTTGAGCGGCATGCGACCGGCTTCGATGCGGGTGATGTCGAGGATGTCGTTGATCAGCGCGAGCAGATGGCGGGAATTCGAGTCGATCCGGGTCAGGCTCTTCCGCTGCGGCTCGGTGACCTGGCCGGTGACGTTGTTCAGCAGCATGTGCGTGTAGCCGAGGATGGCGTTGAGCGGCGTCCTGAACTCGTGCGACATGTTGGCAAGGAATTGCGATTTGAGCGCCGAGGCCTGCTCGAGCGCGATGTGCTGGCGGCGGAGCAGCTCGTTCTGTTCGGCCAGTTCAGCGGTCGCCTCCTGGACCTTGCGTTCCAGTTCGACCGACGCCTGCTTCAGCTGTTCGTAGAGACGCGCTTTCTCGATGGCTTCCGTCAGGTCGTGCAGGATGGTGACGACCCACATCAGCTCGCCCTGCTCCGACAGGATCGTCCCGGCCAGCGCTTCGACGGGCAGGGGACGACCGGTGACGGGATCGGCGAGCTGGATTTCACCGCGGTAGCGCTGCTCGCCCGACCGCGTCAGCACGTTCGAAACGAATGAGGTCAGGTTGGCGCCGTTGGCGCGCACCCGCCGCAACGCCGATTCGTCGTCGATGCCCGGTGCGTTGAACAGCCGTTCCGCCGGCGTGTTCATCAGGACGATGTCCCCTTCCTGGTCCGTGACCAGGATGGGATCGGCGACCGAGTCGATGATCAGGTCGAGACGATGGCGCTCGTCGCGCACTTCCGCCTGCGCGACGCGCAACGTGCGGTAGCTTTCCTCGATCTCCTCCTTGGCCCGCGCGAGATCGGTCACGTTGCGCAGGATCGAGACAACGTAGGTGCCCTGGCGCTCGTCCTTGGCGCGCGAACTGAGAAGCTCGAAGAGCAGGTCCGACCCCTCGAGCGGATCGACGAGCAGCAGCTCGCGGCGCGACAGCTCGCTCATGCCGACCGCGCTCGTCGAGAGCGCCGCCGAGAACAGCATGTTGTTCAGCCCGGCGGCGCGGCGCCAGCCTTCGCTCGCTTCTTCGGGCGCAGCGAACAGCTTCTCGGCGTGGCTGTTGGCGATGATCAGCTTGCCTTCGGTGTCGGTCAGCAGGATCGGGTCGGTGACGGCGTTGATGATGCTGTAGAGCAGCATCCGCTCCTGGCCGAAGCGCGTCTCGGCGAGCAGCTGGCGCCCGAGCAGCCGTGACACCTGTTTGCCGAGCGTGCGGCCGATCCACGCCGTCTCGGGGTCGAGCTGCGCTTCTGGACCGGCGACGAGGAGCAGCCCCATCGCCAGCTCCTGCGCGTCGGCGCGCAACGGGATCACGTGAAAGGCGCGCGACGCGAGCGGACCGCGATGGTGCGGCGGCAGATCGTCGATGTAGTCGGGACCCGGGGCGTGCAGGGCCTCGATCAGCGGGTGGCTGACGTCGTCGCGGCTCAGCGAGAAGTCCATGATCGCACCGGCCGAGATGCCGTACTCGGCGACGAGCAGCATCTCGTTGGCCTGCCCCTCGGCCACGAGTACGGCCGCTTCGCTGATCGGGGCGTGCGCGACCAGCCAGTCGACCGCCCGGCGCGCGGACTCCTGCACGTCGATACTGGTCAGCAGAAACTCGACGAACGCGAGTTTCGCCTCCGGCTCGACCGCAGGACCTGGCGCCACCGGCGCAGCCGCGCGTGACACGTTCGCTTAGCCCTCGCCGCTGGTGCGACGGCGCCTGCCGCGGCCGCCGGCCTTCGAGGCGGCGAGCTCGGCCCGCAGCGCCGCGTTCTCGGCGACGACATCCTGATGCGACGGCAGTTCCGCCGCCGGCCTGGACACCGGCGCGACCTGGCCGACCGCCTCTGAATACTTCAAATAAGTATCGATGGACGCCACGACGACACGCGCTTCGACCGTGATCAGGTCGATGCCAACGAGCGAGACGCGCACCCACGCGTCGATGACGATACCCTTGTCGAGCACGCGATCCAGAACGTCGATAAGACTCGTACCGCCCGCAGCGCGTTCAACTGCCATGCTGTGCTCCTGTGCCTCCGGTAGTCAGCGTGTCAACGACGGCGCCGCCCGGCCGCTTTGTTCTGCTTTGCCTGCGCGCCCGCCAGCGCGTCGACCCGTTCCTGCAGCCCGCGGATTTGCGCGCGCAGATTCTCGTGTTCCGCGGCGCCCGTCGCGCCAGGCGACAGGTCGCGATCGTAGCGCCACCAATCGAGCCCGATTTCCTGCGCCTTGTCGAGCGAGCAGACGAGCAGCCTGATGCGGATGGTCAGGAGTTCGACTTCGGCGAGCGAGACCTTGATGTCGCCGGCGATGACCAGCCCCTTGTCGAGGACGCGGTCGAGCACGTCCACCAGACCGGTGCTCCTGTGTGCGCCTGGCAGCTCGAGAGCCATGAGGTTGGGACTATATCCTGAGGTTGGGTATCAGGCAACGCCAGCAGCGGGGCGGATCACGGCTGAGCTTGCCGCAAATCGCGCTTGAGCACCTTGCCGCTGGCGGTCATCGGCAGCGTGTCGCGAAACTCGACCAGGCGCGGATACTTGTAACCGGCCATCTGCTCCCGCGCCCAGGCAATCAACGCTTCGCCGCTCAGTTCCTGACCAGCCCTGAGCACGATGAACGCCTTCACTTCCTCTCCGAGACGCTCGTCCGGCACCCCGACGACAGCTGCGAGCGCTACCGCGGGGTGCGTCAGCAGGGTGTCTTCGATCTCGCGCGGGTAGACGTTGAAGCCACCGCGCAGGATCATGTCCTTCTTGCGATCCACGATCGAGAGATAGCCGTCGGCGTCGATCTGGCCGATGTCGCCGGTGCGGAACCAGCCACCGCGCTTGGCCTCCGCGGTTGCGTCGGGATTTTCGTAATAACCCTTCATCACGTTCGGCCCGCGGACGACGACCTCGCCGCGTTCGCCGGTGGGGACAGCGCGATCGTGCTCGTCGAAGCAGCGCACGTCCACGCCGAAGACGGGAAGCCCCACGGTGCCGGGCTTCGACGGGCGCTGCAATTGATTGAAGGCGACGACGGGTGCGGTCTCCGACAGCCCGTAGCCCTCGAGGATGCGCACGCGGAACACCTCTTCGAACTCACGCAACACGCCCAGCGGCATCGGCGCCCCGCCCGAGACACACAACCGCAGCGACGCGGCGGCGGCGCTCAGGTCCGCGTCTGCGGCCTTCGCGTACTGCAGCAGCGCCCAGTACATCGTCGGCACGCCAACCCACAGCCCGACCCGCTCACGGGCGAACGCGTCGAGCACGGCGCCGGGCTCGAAGCGCGGCAGCAAAACGAGACGGAAGCCACCGTAGAGCCCCGCGTTCATCTGCGTCGTCTGCGCCGTGGAGTGGAAGAGAGGCAGGCTGATCAGGACGGACTGCTGTCCCCCTTCAAGGTCGACGCCGTCGAAAGCCGGACGGAACATGTCGAACGACGTGACGGCGTTGCCGACCATGTTGGCGTGCGTCAGCTCCGCTCCTTTTGGCCGGCCCGTCGTGCCCGACGTGTAGAGGATCACCGCCGTGTCGTGCGGCTCGCGCCGCGGCGGGTGGAAGGCGGGATCGTCGCGCATCAGCGACGGGAGATCGCGCGGCATCAGGAACACGCGCGGCGTCTCGGCATCGGCCGCCGCCGCCGTGCAGGCCGCTCCGATCGGCAGCTCGGGCGTCCCTTCGAAGGCGAGAATCGCCGTGGCGTGGCTGTCGCGTAAGTGATAGGCAATCTCGCGCGGCTTGAGCAGCACGTTGATCGGCACGACGGCGGCGCCGGCCTTGAGGATGCCGAAGTAGGCGATCGGAAAGAACGGCAGGTTCGGGCAACACAGCGCGACGTGGTCACCGGCGCGGATACCCGCCGCGTGCAAGCCAGCCGCGATCTGGTTGGCCTGCGCGTCCAGCCGCGCGTAGCTCAACTGCTGATTGCCGAACGTGACGGCAATTCGTTCCGGAGTCAGGCGCGCCGGGTGCTCGAGTACGGATGCCAGGTTCAATGTCGCCACAGCCAGATCGCAGGAAGGTCAGGGAGATCAGGAGAAACGGTTCATCGACGGACAGAATGATTACTCCCCTTTGAGTCCCCACTCGAAGTGGATAAACCCGGGTTTCTCCACCCGCTCGAAGGTATGCGCGCCAAATGCGTCGCGCTGCGCCTGCGTGAGGTTCTGCGGCAGGCGCGCGGTGCGGTAGCTGTCGAAGTAGGCCAGGCTCGCGCTGAGGGCGGGAACCGGAATACCGGCGGCGGCCGCGGCGGCCGTGACACGGCGCCAGCCGGGCGCGGCGCGCTGCATGTCGGCAGCGATCGCCGGATCGACGAGCAGGTTCGCGGGCGCCTTGCCGGGCGCGAACGCCTGGCGCACTTCGTCGAGGAGCCGTGCCCGGATGATGCAGCCGCCCTTCCAGATACGCGCCATTTCGGCCAGATCGATCGTCCACTTGTATTCTGCCGCGCCGGCGGCGATGAGCGCCATGCCCTGCGCGTAGCTGCAGATGCGCGCGGCATAGAGCGCGTCGCGGAGGTCGTCCTGCCAGCGGCCGCGATCCGCCGCGGCGAATGGCGCGCCTGTGTCGGTCGCGGTGAATACCCTGCTCGCGGCGACGCGCTGCTCTTTCAGGCTCGAGAGCACGCGGCCATCAAGCGCGGCGCCGATCGTGGGCACCGCCACGGCGAGATCGAGCGCGACCTGGGCCGTCCACTTGCCAGTGCCCTTCTGCCCGGCCTTGTCCTGGATGACGTCGACCATCGGCTGCTTAGTCTGCGGATCGATCACCGAACAGACGTGTGCGGTCAGCTCGACGAGGAACGACTCGAGGATTCCGGTGTTCCACCCTCCGAAGACCGTGCCCGCGTCGGGCGTCGACAGGCCGAGGCCACGGTGGAGCACGTCGTAGGTCTCGGCGATGAGCTGCATGTCGCCGTACTCGATGCCGTTGTGCACCATCTTGACGAAGTGGCCGGCGCCGTCGCTGCCCACGTGTGTCACGCACGGACCGGCTTCCGTCGTGGCGGCGATCGCCTCGAGCACGTCGCGGATGCGGCTCCAGGCATCGGGCGATCCGCCCGGCATCAGCGAGGGACCGCGGCGGGCGCCTTCCTCCCCTCCCGAGACGCCGCAGCCGACGAAGTTCAGCCCTTTGCCGCGCAGCGCCGCCTCGCGCCGCCGCGTGTCCTGGAACCACGAGTTGCCACCGTCGATCAGGATGTCACCCGACTCGAGCAGCGGCGCAAGCTGCTCGATCATCTGATCAACAGGAGCGCCGGCCGGGATGAGCATCATGATCCGGCGCGGCCGCTCGAGCGCCTTGACCAGGTCCGGCAGCGTTCGGGCGCCGGTGAACTTCGTTCCGGGATGATCGGCGAGGAACTTGTCGATCCAGTCCGTCTCGAGGTTCCACACCGCCACGGGGAACCCGTGTTCTTCGATGTTGAGCGCGAGGTTGCGCCCCATCGTGCCGAGGCCGACCATTGCAAACGTGCTCTGACTCATGCGCCAATCTCCATGGCAGCGACGAGCGCGCGCTCGAACGCCGCATCGCGCGTGCGTACGCCAATCTCTTCGGCAAAACAGCTGGCCAGCGTGCCGTCTCCGAGCGGGACGATGCGCGCGCCGCCGGCGCCGTCCACTTCCGCATGCAGGCAGGTACCGTCGTCTTGCACGGCGAGTGTCAGCCCGGGCCCGCGTCCGCCCGACAGGCGGACCCGCGACAGCGGTGCGCGTCCGCGCTTATCGGCCGTGATCCGCACGGTGATGCGCGCCTCGGGCAGGCAGCAACGCAGCCAGCCGGCGAACAGGCGCGCCGCCGCCGGTTCCCCCGCCGCGATCTCGAGATCAGTATAGGATGCAGCCCCGCCGCGGACCTGCGGCAGATCGAACAGGTGCGCCAGCGCCGAGCGCCAACGCGTCAGCGCGCTCCAGTGCAGATCGGTCAACGCCGTCTCGTCGAACAGTCCCGGGACGTGTGGCCACATGGCGTCGGCGGGATCAGTGTCGAGCACGAGCCGGTCGGCCAAATGCGCGAGCCGCTGGAGCGCCGACGCCGAGCCGCCGCGCCACCAGACGACAGCCGGCAGGCTCGAGAGGCGCAGCCACGCCACGGCGTTGTCGATATATTCCGGGGACAGTCCGTCGAGCCGGATCGTCGTGTCCCGTTCGTCTGCCGACGTCTCGGTCTGGGTCCCCGCCGAGATCAGCACGCGGCGCACCCCGCCGCGATCGCTGAGCGCGTCGAGAGCGCCGGCCGCTTCGTCGATGCGTTCGCGGCTGCCAATCACGATCACCGTGGCAATCAACGCGTTCACAGCGTCCTCCACCGGCGACCGTCGGCCGCCATCATCGCGTCGGCTTCCGGCGGTCCCCATTCGCCCGCTTCGTAGGTCGGGATCTCACGCGCCGCGGCCGCCTTCCACGCCTGGTGCACCGGCGTGATCAACGCCCACGAGTCCTCGACGAAATCGTGCCGGGCAAACAGCGTCGGATCGCCGAGCATCGCGTCGAGCAGGAGCGTCTCGTAGGCCTCCGGCACCGGCATGCCGAACGCGCTGCCGTAGCGGAAGTTCATCATCACCGGCGCCAGCTGCATCCGGCTGCCGGGCAGTTTCGCTTCGAAGCGAACCGAGATCCCTTCGTCGGGCTGCACGTTGACGATCAGCAGGTTCGGCGCGATCGACGAAGAGCTGACCTTCTTGAAGATGTGCAGCGGTGGACGGCGGAACTGGATCGCGATCTCGGTCGTTCGCTTCGGTAGCCGTTTGCCGGTGCGGATGTAGAACGGCACGCCGGCCCAGCGCCACGAATCGAGATGCATCTTCAGCGCGACGTAGGTCTCGGTCGTGGAAGCACGATCGACGCCGTCGTCGTCGCGGTAGGCGGGCACCTGCGACCCATTGACCCAGCCCGCGCGGTACTGCGCCCGGACCACGTTCTGCGCGCCGTTGTCCATCAACGGCTGGATCGAGACGAGCACGTCGTGCTTGCGGTCGCGCACGTTCTCCGCCGAGAACGCCGTCGGCGGCTCCATCGCAACCAGCGCCAACACCTGCATCAGGTGGTTCTGCACCATGTCGCGCAGCGCGCCCGCCCCCTCGTAATAGCCGGCGCGACGCTCGACTCCGACCGTCTCGGCGGCGGTGATCTGGACGTGATCGATATAGCGCCGGTTCCAGACCGGCTCGAACATCCCGTTGGCGAAACGGAAGACGAGGAGGTTCTGGACGGTTTCCTTGCCCAGGTAGTGATCGATGCGGAAGACCTGCGATTCGTCGACATGAGCGTGCAGATCCCGATTGAGCGCCTGCGCGCTGGCGAGATCCGTGCCGAACGGCTTTTCGACGATGATCCGCCGCCACCCTTCCGGCGTCGACGGCTTGGTCAAGCCGGCGGCGCTCAGCTGCTCGACGACCTTCCCGTAGACGGACGGCGGGATCGCCAGGTAGAACAGCACGCCGTCGGCGCAGCGCGATTCCTGCATGCAGGTAGACAGCCGCGCGTACAGCGCCGGATCGTCCATCTCGCCGTAGACGTAGGTCAGCGCACGACCCATCGCCTTCGACACCTCGTCGGGCGATTTCAGGTCGGCAAACTCCTTCAGGCTGTCGTGGAACTGTTGGCGGAACTCGTCGTCGGACATCGGCGTCCGCGCCACGCCGACGACATTGAACTGGGCGGGCAGTCGTTGATTGCGCGACAGGTGGTAGATGGCCGGCAGCAGCTTGCGCTTGGTCAGATCACCCGAAGCCCCGAAGATGACGAGCGTCGTCGACGCCGGCGCGGGCTCGATACGAAGGCCGTCGAGGAGTGGATTCGCGGAGCCAGCATCCGGCATCCGCTGAATATACCCGATTGAATCGTTGGAGCGATCAGATGAGCGATTCGGTCAGGGGTTGTCTTCGAGGAACTTGAGCGCCTTGGGCGTCGCCAGCATGCGCAGCTGGAGTCGGGCACGCTGCCGGAGCACCACACTGGTCTCTGTCTTCGCAATCCTGATCAGCTCGTCGTCGTCCCTCGCAGCAAACAGCGCCGACAACACCGCCGCCCGCGAGACCGGCGGCGTCTCGACGTACAACGTGCGCAGCTGGTCGCGCGATCCGGTTCGCCCGAGGGTGACGATCGCATAATCGCGCACCGTCGGCTCCGCTTCCGATTTCGCGATACGCAGCAGCGACGCGCTGTCGGCGCGTTCGCCGAGCGAGGCGACAATCTGGCGCTTCAGCCGCGGCGTTCCGCCCATCGAATACACGTGCATCAGCTCCACGCCGATGCCGGGACCCTCGAAGCGGCCCAGCTCGCGAACAGCGGCCACACGCACCGGCTCGGCCGCCGCACGCGCCACCTCGCCCACGGCGCGTTCCGCCTCAGGCCGTCGCGACTGCCCCAGCGCGAACACCGCCTGGCGCGCTTCGTCCGGGCTGTTGCGATCGAGCGCGATCGCGCGCAGCAGTGGGATCACCTGCTCGCTGTGCGCGTCGAGCAGTCCCGTGAGCGCCTGGATCTTGAGCGTCATGTCGCTCGCGCCGGGCGACACCAGCCAGTACTCGGCGAACTCCGGCGGCACCGGCACGGCGGGTTGCGGGGGGCGCGGCGCGCGCATTGCGACGATCGGCGCCGGCAACGGTGGCGGCGGAGGCACCGCGACGGGCGTTGCCGGCGCAGGCGGTGCCATCGGAGCGGGCCGAGGCGCCGTCGCCGGGCGCACGGGGACGGCTGGAGCCACCGCCGGTACCGCGCCGGGCGCGGCCGGAGCCGGCGGCACTGCGGGGGGCGGCGGCAGCGCGGTCATCCACAGCACGTCGTCGCGGCGCAGGCGCTGGGCGATCTCGATGCGCAGCGATCGCGCTGGATGCACCCACCGGCTCGAAGGCGCCGTCTTCTCCAGGCGCGCAATCGCTTGCAGCGCCGCACCGTCGTCCCCCGCCTGGTGCTGGCTGTGCGCGAGCCAGAAGAGCGCCTCGTCGCGGTTGGTCTCCTTCGGATCGTCCGCCGCCGCCTCCAGCTCAGCAATGGCGCGCGACCACTGCTCGTCGGCGATGAGGTCCTTGGCATGGCCGAGCCGTTTCGAGTCGGGCGCTGGCGCGGCCTGCGCGAGACCCGCCGTGAGCAGAACGACGGCCGCGAGACGCACGGCTGTCCTCGTAATCTTCAGTGCCTGTGTGAGCTTCATAACGTTTACAGTCCCGGTGAAGTCGCCATGACCTGCATCTTCGTCACGAGGCCGCGCCGCGCGATCAGGCGCTGGACGCGTTCGAGCGAGCCGCGATCGGCGCTGTCGCTCAACGACGCCTCGAGCAACACAGTTTCGAGGTCGCGCATCACATGCGCGACGTCGGTCGCACCGCGTTCCTGCGCGGCAAGCCGGTACAAGCGCGTGTCGGGCAGCAGCGTGCCGGCCAGCGTGCGCTCGTACTGCCAGTCGGACGGCCGCGTGTGCTGCGGATCCCGCGCGGCGAGACCCAGCACGACGAGCTTCGAGCGCTCGAGATGTTCGGCGCTCACTTCGCGAAGCGCGGCGTCGGGGGTCAGACCGATCTGAGTGGGATGGGTTGCGTTCGGCTCCTGGCGACCCGCCGACGACGCGGTCGTGGCGGCCGTCACGGTTTCCTTCGGCGCCCGCGCCCGCGCGACGACGAACAGACCGGCCGCGACGATCGCCACCATCGCGGCAAACTCGGCAAGCTGACGCATACGCCAGGTGAGGCCGGCGCGCTCCAGGACGGCGGGGCGCGGCACATCGAGCCCGACGGCGGCGTCGAGCCGGCGCATGAAGCCGGACCAGTCGCCGGCGGGAGGCGCCTCGGTCGGCGGCCGCGAGCCCAGGGCGCGGCCGATGGTGCGCATGTCGTCGAGGCGCTGACGGCAGGCAGCGCAGGTCTTCAGATGCGCCGCGACGCGCACGCGTGCCACCGCGTCGACCTCGTCGTAGAAATACAGCTCGATGTCAGGCGCGTCCCACAGCTCGCAGTTCATGCCCGTCCTCCGGCCGTGATGCGCATGCCGGCAAGCGCTCCGCGCAGGCGATGCACCGCCGCGTGCAGCTGCCGCTTGACCGTGCCTTCGGCCAGCCCGAGCGCGTCCGCAATCTCCACCAACTTCAGGCCTTCACGGTGCCGCATCGTAAAGACCAGCCGTTGCCCCGGCGGCAGGCGCGCGATCTCCTCGGCCAGCAACTCGCCGATCTGTCCGCCGTAGGCCTGGTCTTCCGGCCCTGGCCCTTCCTCCGGGGTGTTCACCATCTTCAACTCCACATCTTCCGTAAACGGCGCCCACCCCGCCGGCGCACTACGCCGGCGGTGGTCGATGCACGCATTCATCACGATCCGATACAGCCACGACGTGACCTGCGCGTCGTGGCGGAACCGGTCAAGCGACCGGTAGACCTTGATGAACACGTCCTGCGCGATGTCTTCGGCGTCGTGGTGGTTGCCCGCGAACTGGTACGCGAGCCGGTAGACCATGGCCCGATGCCGCTCCACCAGGGCGTGGAACGCCGCGCAGTCGCCGCCGGCCGCGCGGGCGACGAGGTCCGAGTCTGCCGTGGCACTGATGCCGACGCTCACTGTCAGGAATATGACGCACGCACTGCGCTGAAAGTTGATCGGCGCGTCGCCACCGAGGCGCAATTCGCCCTTTTCAGCCGCGATCGCGCCGGCAAGACGGCTTCCGAAAATCCAACCGCCCGTGTCCGGCCTCCACGTATACTGGGAGGATGTCTTCGCACCGATCCGCCTCGTCTGAGGTCGCCAATCCGCTCCGGCGCAACGTCGCCATCATCGCCCACGTCGATCATGGCAAAACCACCCTCGTCGACGGACTGCTGCGGCAAAGCGGCACCTTCCGCAGCAACGAGCGCATCGCCGAGCGCGCCATGGACAACACCGACCTGGAGCGCGAGCGCGGGATCACGATTCTGGCGAAAAACACCGCCGTCCACTACGGCGACGTGCTCATCAACATCGTCGACACCCCCGGGCACGCCGACTTCGGTGGCGAAGTGGAGCGGACGCTGTCGATGGTGGACGCGGTCATGCTGTTGGTCGACGCGTCGGAGGGGCCGCTACCCCAGACGCGCTTCGTGCTGCGCAAGGCGCTGGAGCGCCGGCTGCCGCCGCTGGTCGTCATCAACAAGATTGATCGCCCGGATGCACGCGTGCAGGAGGTCTTGAACGAGGTCTACGATCTCTTCATCGATCTCGACGCCACCGAAGAGCAGCTCGACTTCCCTGTCATCTACGCCAGCGCCAAGGCCGGGACCGCCAGCCTGTCGATGGACGTGCCGGGCGAGGACCTGCGCCCGTTGTTCGAAGAGATCCTCACGCACGTACCGCCGCCACGCGGGAAAGTCGACGGGCCGCTGCAGATCCTCGTCGCCAACCTCGACTCGAGTGACTACCTCGGACGAATCGCGGTAGGGCGGATCTTCAACGGGCGCGTGAAGATCGGCGACCCGGTCACGGTCTGCAAGCTGGACGGCGCCTTCCACGACACCAAGGTCACCAAGCTGTTCGCTTTCGACGGGCTGAAGCGGGTGGACATCGAAGAAGCCGCTGCCGGCGACATCGTCTGCCTGGCGGGGATGGACGACATCACGATCGGCGAAACGGTGGCCGACGTGGAACACCGCAAGGCGATGCCGGTGATTGCCGTCGACGAACCGACGGTGTCGATGATTTTCGGGGTGAACACGTCGCCAATGTCGGGGCGTGAAGGAACCTACGTGACCTCTCGTCAGATTAAAGACCGGCTCGACAAGGAGCTGCTCGGCAACGTCTCGATCAAGGTCGAGCCGACCGACACGCCGGAACAGATGAAGGTCCTCGGCCGCGGCGAGCTGCAGCTGTCGATCCTGATTGAGATGATGCGACGCGAAGGGTATGAAATCCAGGTCTCGCGTCCCGACATCGTGACCAAGGACGTCAATGGCCAGGTGATGGAACCGGTCGAGGACCTCGTGATTGACGTCGCCGAGGACTTCCAGGGCGTGGTCATCGCGCAGGCTGGCACGCGGCGCGGGACGATGACGAAGATGGTCAATCACGGCAGCGGGCGGGTGCGACTGGAGTTCCGCATCCCGGCGCGGGGGCTGATCGGCTTCCGCTCGCAGTTCCTGACCGACACCAAGGGCACCGGCATCATGAACCACATCTTTGCCGGCTGGGAACCGTGGCACGGCGCCATTCCGGCGCGCGCGACCGGCGCGCTCGTCGCCGACCGGGCCGGTGTCACGACCGCCTACGCGATCTGGAACCTGCAGGAGCGCGGCGAGATGTTCGTCGAGCCGGCCGAAAGGGTCTACGAGGGGATGATCGTCGGCGAGAACGCCCGCAACTCCGACATGGATGTCAACATCACCAAGGAGAAGAAGCAGACGAACATGCGCGCCTCGTCGGCTGACGAAGCGGTCCGTCTGATTCCCGCCCGGAAGCTGGGCCTCGAGCAGGCGATCGAGTTCATCAACGACGACGAGCTCGTCGAGATCACCCCGAAGAGCATCCGGCTGCGCAAGCGCGTACTCGCGGCCAACATGAGACCCAGACGCGGCGGAGACTGAGGGACGTGAAGGGCCTGGCGGCGGGCGCACGGAACTCTTCCCTGACCGCGCTGGCGCGCGAACTGTCGCTGGTCAAGCTGCTGCCGTTGGCGCTGGCGATCTTCGCGCTGTTCGGGTTGCTCGGCCCTGTCATCGACATTCTCAGCCTGGGCCACATCCCGCCGGCGGTCGTGTTCCGCAACACGATGCTGTCGGGGCTGATCGCGCTCGGTTACGCATTCGGGATGATGCGGCGGCACTGGTGGTTGTTCGCAGCCGCAGTCGCCGTCCAGATCATTTGGGTCGCCGGCTTTGGCGGCGGTACCCCTGTCGCGGCCGACGGCGTTCCCAACGGCGCCCAGCTCCGCGCCGACGGCATCATCGTGATCGTGCTGATGATCGTCAGCTACACGTCGTTTCTCGCGTTCAACAACTTCTCCGCCTCGAACTACCTGCGCGTCCGTGCCGAGATCGATCTGGCCCACGAGATCCACATGGTGCTGGTGCCGCCGATCGATCGGCGCGTCGGCGACTTCGAGTTCTTCGGCGTCTCGAGTCCGAGCGGCGAGGTCGGCGGCGACCTCGTCGACGTCGTCGAGACCGGCCGCAGCTGGCTCGGCTACGTGGCCGACGTCTCGGGCCACGGCGTCTCGTCGGGAGTCGTGATGGGCATGTTCAAGAGCGCGCTGCGCATGCGGCTGCGCCAGCCGGGTGGCCTCGGCGACCTGCTGCGCGATCTCAATGACGTGCTCTTTCCACTCAAGAGCAGTGCGATGTACGTGACGGCGGCGTGCGTGCGCGGCGGCGACGGCGCCGCGCTCGAATATGCGGTTGCCGGCCACCTGCCCATCCTGCTCGTGCGCGCGGGCCGCGTCGAAGAAGTCACCACGCCGCAGATTCCCGTCGGCATGTTCGAGGACTATGCGTTCGCGTCAGCGTCGATCGACTGCGAGCGCGGCGATCTGCTGGCGATCCTGACCGACGGACTGATCGAGGTCTTCGACGCGCGCGACCGGGAACTCGGGCTCGACGCGATCAAGACGCTGCTCGGCGGCTCAGCCGGCCGGCCGCTCAGCGAGATCGCCGGCGCGATCGTCGCAAAGGCGCGCGCGCACGGCAAGCAGCTCGACGATCAGTCGCTGCTGCTGATCAGGCGGAGGTGACACGCCACGGCGCCGCAGCGTTAGCAGGGTGGCGCATCTCGATCGTCATGGAATTCTGGGGTGGACGAACTTGAAATCGACGGGGGCGCCGACCGTGATCGTCGACCCGGTGGCGGTCAACTTGCCGGTCGAACCCTCAATCTTGAACACCACGACTGAATCCGAATCCTGGTTGCCGGCGACGAGATAGCCGCCGCCGGGTTCGATGCCGAAGCCCCGCGGGGTCTTGCCACCGCTCGGCGTGTTCGCGACGAAGGCCAGTTTGCCCGACGGCCGGTCGACCGCGAACACGCTGATGCTGTTGTGCCCGCGGTTCGAGCCGTAGAGAAACGCACCCGACGGCCCCAGGGCGATCTCTGCAGTGCTGAAGCCGCGCTCCTGCGCCACACCCGGCGGCAACGACGACAGCGTCTGGAACTCCGTGAGCGCACTGCTGTGCGGATCGCGCCGGAACGCCGTGATCGTGCAGTTCAGCTCGTTGATCACGTAGGCGAATTGACCCGACGCGCTGAACGCCATGTGGCGTGGACCGGCACCCGACGCCAGCGGCGCCGATGCGGGCGTCGCCGCTGTCAGTTGGTGCTTCGCGGCGTCGAAGCGGTAGACCATCACCTTGTCGATGCCGAGGTCAGCGGCGTAGGCGAACCGGTTCGACTGGTCGACGAGGATCTGGTGCGCGTGCGGCTCGCGCTGCCGATCCGGATTCACGCTGCTGCCCTGATGGCGGATCACCGAGGTTGGGGCCCCCAGCGTCCCGTCGTGCGCGACGGGAAGGACCGCAACGCTGCCGCCGCCGTAGTTGGCGACCAGCACGTTGGTGCCCGTCGCGTCGATGCTGAGGTAAGCCGGACCCGGACCGCCGGAGCTGCGCTGGTTCAGCGAGTGCATGATGCCGTTGCTGATGGAAAAGCTGCTGACAGATCCGGTCGGCTGGCCTTCGAAAGTATCGACTTCATTGACGGCGTAAAGATGCGTCGCCTGCGGGCTGACGGCGAGATAGCTCGGATTGGGCGTTTCCGCCCCGAGATGCGGCTCGGAGAGGGCGCCGCTACTGAGATTCAGCCGCGACATGTAAATGCCGAGGCTCTTCGGGCCGGTGTATGTGCCGATGTAGACGATCGGGTCATCCGGCGCAACCGCTGACAACCAGATCGTGGCCGCACCGAGACACGCGACGAGCGATACTCTCATGGACAGCACGAACGCCTCCCTACCCCAGCGGAACGCGATAGCGCAGCCCGGGGGTGCCCCCGAGCGACGCGGGTCTGGTGAACTCTCCAGTCAAGACGCCGCCGTTGGCTTCGATGACGCGGCGCGAGGCGATGTTATCCGGATCGGTGGTGATCTCGGCATAGCGCAGACCTTCGGCCGTGAATTCCCGAAGCATCTCGCGGAGCGCCGCCGTCGCGTAGCCGAGGCGCCGTTTCCATGGCACGACTGAGTAGCCGATGTGACCAAGGCAGGTCGGAGGAAGCGCCTCGGTCCCTGGCTGCCAGCGCGCGTTGATGTCGCCGCAGAACTCGCCGTCCCACATCCAAAGGTGATAGCCCGGCAGCCTGGGCACTGTGCTGCCGTCCTTGAGGACGATCGGATCCCCATTCGCTTCGCGATCGACGAGGCTATTCAGGAACGCATCGGGATCGCTCGCGATTCTATCCAGTTGCTCACGCGCGGCCACCGCGCCGCGAATGTGATCGTGCGACCAGCCCCGCTCGAGCGCGGCGGTGTAACTGGCGAGGTAGTCGCGCCCGGGCCAGACCAGCGTCATGCCCGTCTCCGATCCGCCAGCGCGGCCCACGGCACCAGGATCCATCCGATCAAAGCGAAGGCGCCGAGCGCCTTCTCCGACGGCGGCACCGGCCCCCACGGTCCTGATGCCCACATCGCAGTGCAGATGACGACGAGCGACCAGAACCAGATCTTCGCGCCCATCGTCCACCGCCCAGGCGTCCGCAGGAACAGCCCGATGCCCGCGATCCACATCGCGCCTTCGACGATGAGGGTCGCAGGAATGGAGTACCAGAGACCAAGACCCAGTTTCGGCGACGACGTGCCGGGCCACAATGGCATGTCGGGCGCGTGCGACGCGAAGTCGAGCACCCAGTGCGACACGACGAGCGCGAATAGGAGCCAGCCAACTGGCATCGGTGTCCGCCACCGGGCCAGCGCCGCGAGCACGACGCCCCAGGCGCACGCCATGACGAGGCTGTGTGACCACGGATACGACTCGAAGACGAGCGGCGTGAACGCCGTCGCGCCCGGCACGATGCGCACGTGCTCGGCGCCGGCGAGCACGAAGATCGGCCAGACCAGATCGAGCGCCGTGACGCCCGCCATATACCAGCCCAGGTTGACCGACGGCTCACGCCGCTTGGCGGCCATCGCGACGGCCAGGTGTCCGACGAACATGCGCGTCTCCTGATGCGGAACTCTATCGCGGCCGCGACGATTAGGACAGCTGGGCCTACTCCGCCTCTCGCAGCGACACCAGACGGACGCTGTTTTGGCGCGTCGTCAGGAAGCGCTCCAGATCCGCCCACGATACCACCAGCGTTCCGGTGTTGATGTT
The DNA here is from genome assembly GCA_963836665.1 of uncultured Acidobacteriota bacterium. Classification (GTDB taxonomy): domain Bacteria; phylum Acidobacteriota; class Vicinamibacteria; order Vicinamibacterales; family 2-12-FULL-66-21; genus JAICSD01. Next base: position 2,877,134 of record CAWIKL010000001.1, read on the forward strand.
AGGGTGGAACAATAGGCGATCAGCACCGCGCAGGTCCTGGTCGATCAGCACCCGCACCGAACCGTCAGCGTCGTTGATCAGGCCGAACGGAGACACCGACCCCGGGGTCAGTCCGAGCTCCGCCCTCAGCCGTTCCGGCGAACCAAAACTCAGGCGATCGTCGCCAACCAGCTTCACCAAGTCCTTGAGATCGACCCGTTTATCGATCTGCACGACGACCAGGTAATGCTTGTCCCCCTTCTTATTGCGAAGGAATAGGTTCTTACACTGAACGCCGGGGATCGGATTCCAGGTACTTCGACGCATCCTCGGCATTGAACACCGCCGGATGCTCGTGCTGCTCATAGGGGATGCCAAGCGCGTCGAGCGCGGCATAGACGGGCGCCGCCGGTTCCATCCGCCTATTCTGATCCACAATACGGGTCGGGAGCATCCGCATGCCGCCACTGACCTCACGCTTCGACGAGGCCTTCGCGTATGCGCATGCCGCGCATGCCGCGCAAATGCGCAAGGGGACAAGCGCGCCCTACATCGGTCACCTGATGGGCGTCGCCTCCATCGTCCTCGACGACGGCGGCAGTGAGGACGAGGGGATCGCAGCGCTGCTCCACGACGCGGCCGAGGACGCCGGCGGCCGTGAGCGTCTCGCCGACATTCGCGCCCGTTTCGGCGACGCGGTCGCGAAGATCGTCGAGGACTGCACCGACGCCTGGTCGTCGCCGAAGCCGCCGTGGGCGGAGCGCAAGATGCAGTACATACAGCATGCGCGCACACTGACGCCGTCCAGCCTGCGCGTCTCGGCCGCCGACAAGGTGCACAACGCCTACGCCATCCTGCGCGACCTGCGCAACCTCGGCGACCAGGTATGGAATCGCTTCCAGGCAACGCCCGACGACGTGCTCGCGTACTACCAGTCGCTGGTGCGCGCCTACCGCGAGGCAGGCGGCACCAGACTCGTTGACGAGCTCGATCGCATCGTGCGCGGCATCGAGCGGGAGATGGGCTACTGAGCGGTGCGGGCGAGTCGCTCGAGGTGCCGGAGCATTCGCTCGCGGTGCATGACCTCGCGCGCCGACAGCCGCCGCTTGTCGGTGCGGTTAAGGCCGGACGGGTGGGTCTCGAGTCGCTGGCCCTCGACGGCCGGCGGGCGGCGGAACGGAAAGCGAAACACCATGGCAAACACCTTAACGGCCAGGCGTGACAGGCGAGGTCACATCGTCTTCGTCCTACTGGCGCTTCTGTGCCCGCGTCCTGCCGCAGCCGCGCCCGGCCAATACAAGGCGATCCGTTTCGACGTGGCGGCCGCCGCCGCACGCGGCGACCTCGACGTCACCGAGCGGATGACTTTTCAGTTCCAGACCGGCTCGTATACCTTCGTCTGGCGCGACATTCCCGCCGAGCGGACGGACGGGATCGAGGTGCTCGCAGCGGCAATGGACGACGTGGCGCTGACGGCGGGGGCGGGGCCGGGACATTACAGCGTCAGCGGACGCACGCGCGTTCGCGTCGAGTGGCGGTTTGCCGAGATGGGTCCGTCGACGCATCGCTTCGAGCTCCATTACCTGGCGCGCGGCGTCGTCTATCGCGACGGTGGACGGGACGTCGTGCGCTGGCGCGCTCTGCCGGCGGAACATCGATACGCCATCGACGCCAGCCGGATCAGGTTCGAGCCGGGAGCCGCAGAGGTCCTGCCGCTCGACGCGCGCCACGTGGCCTCGGTAACGGCGCACGAGGCGGCGGATGCAGTCACGGTGGAGGCGTTCGGCATTGCGCCCAACGGCAGCGTCACCGCCGAGCTGCGCTACCCGGCCGGCGGGTTGATCGACACGGACCCCGCCTGGCGATCGCGCGAAGCGGTGGCGCGTCGGTTTGCGCCGAGATGGGCGATCGGCGGCGCGGCCACATTCGGGGCGGCGCTGCTGATCGTCTTGGTGACCTGGCGGGCCTATCCTGCGCCGGCGACGTTCCCCTCCGAGGCGGCGTCGACCGAGCCGCCCCAGGCGCTGCCGGCGGCGCTGGCTTCCGTGCTCGCCGCGACGGGGCGTACCAGTGGCTACCAGCCCCTGGGCACGCTGCTCGACCTTGCCGATCGTGGCGTGCTGGTGGTCAAGGAAACGCCGCGGCGGATCGCCGGTCGCCGTTACGAGCTGTCGCAGGTTTCAGGGACGCACGATCTTGCCGCCCACGAAGAAGCGGTACTGCGTGTCGCGTTCGCCCATCATGGGGAGGACGTGCCGCTGGCGCGCGCGCGTGCGCGTCTCGCCCGCACCAGCCGCCAGTTCGCCGGCACCGTCAACGAGGACCTGCTGGCGCACGGCTGGCTCGACCCAGATCGGACGGCGGCGCGCGATCGGCTGCGCGCCGTCGGGCTCACGCTGCTGTTCGCCGGCATGCTCGGCTGTGTCGCTGCGGCACCGCTCATCCCGTCCTACGATGCGTGGCCATTTTTGCTGCCCTTGGGTGGGATCGTCTCGGCAATCGTCGGTCTGATCCTCGGCGCGTCGCTGACGCCGCTCTCGGATCAGGGATTGGTCGAGGCAGCGCGCTGGCGCGGCTTCAAACGTCACCTCAAATTGCTGGCGTTACGCGACGGCGCCGGCGCCGTGCCTTCGCGCTGGATCGTATATGCGCTGTCGTTCGGTCTGGGGCCCTATTGGGCGCGTTACCTGAAGCGGCACCCTGGCATCGCGCCGGCATGGTTCGTCAGCGGCGATGGCACCGACAGCGCCGCGTTCGCGGCGTTCGTCGGCAGCAGCAGCACCGGCGGGGCCGCGGCCGGCAGTGCAGCCGCGGCAGGCGGCGGTGGGTCGGGAGCCGGATGATGGCAATGAAGGCGGAAACGCGGCGGCTGGCCGAATGCCGTGAACAACGGGCGCACTGGAAACGCTGGGGGCCCTACGTCAGCGAACGCGCGTGGGGCACGGTGCGCGAGGACTACAGCGCCGACGGCGACGCGTGGCGGTACTTTCCCTTCGACATGGCTCGCTCGCGCGCCTATCGCTGGAACGAGGACGGCCTGGCCGGCATCTGCGACCGCCAGCAGCACGTCTGCTTTGCGCTGGCGCTGTGGAACGGACGCGATCCGTTCCTGAAGGAACGCCTCTTCGGCCTCTCTGGGCCCCAGGGCAATCACGGCGAGGACGTCAAGGAGTACTACTTCTACCTCGACTCGACGCCGACCCACTCGTACATGAAGTGGCTGTACAAGTATCCGCAGGCCGAGTTCCCCTACGCGCGTCTCGTGCAGGAGAACGCGAGCCGCGGCCGCGACAGCGGCGAGTTCGAGCTGCTCGACACCGGCGTCTTCGACGATGACCGCTACTTCGACGTCTTCGTCGAGTACGCCAAGGCCTCGCCCGACGACATCCTGATCCGGATCAGGATCGAGAACCGCGGGCCCGAGACCGCAGCGCTGCACGTGCTGCCAACGGTGTGGTTTCGCAATCGCTGGTCATGGTCGGCGGACACACCGCGGCCGTCGCTGACGCGCGGCGCCGCCGCCACGGGCGTGGAATCGATCGTCATCGACGGCGAGCTCTACGGCCGCCAGTATCTGTACTGCGAAGGCGCGCCGCGGCTGCTCTTCACCGAAAACGACACCAACAGCGCACGCCTGTTCGCGACGTCGAACGCATCGCCATATGTGAAAGACGGCATCAACGATTGCGTCGTCAACGGCGTGCAGGCCGCCGTCAACCCCGGCGAGCGCGGCACCAAGGCGGCCGCGCAATACCAGACGACGATCCCGGCGGCCGGTTCGGTGCTGCTGCAGCTCCGCCTCACCGATACGGAAATGGGCGCGCCGTTCGATCAGGCGTTTGCCGACACCTTTGACGCGCGCGCCGCCGAGGCCGACGAATTCTACGCCGGCGTGATTCCTGTCGATCGCAGCGAGGACGCGCAGCGCGTGATGCGCCAGGCCTTCGCCGGCCTGCTCTGGAACAAGCAGTTCTACCATTACGACGTGCGGGTCTGGCTGGAGGGAGACCCGTCGCAGCCGCCACCGCCGCCGGAACGCAAGAGCGGCCGCAATCATCAGTGGCCGCAACTGAACAACGCCGACGTGATTTCGATGCCCGACAAGTGGGATACCCCTGGTACGCGGCCTGGGATCTCGCTTTCCACACCATCCCGCTGTCCCTGATCGACGCCGACTTCGCCAAGCAGCAATTGATCCTGCTGCAGCGCGAGTGGTACATGCACCCCAACGGGCAGCTGCCGGCCTACGAATGGAACTTCAGCGACGTCAACCCGCCTGTTCACGCCTGGGCGGCGCTGCGCGTCTTTCGCATCGATCACCGCATCAACGGCCGCGCCGACTACGGGTTCCTGGCCAAGGTCTTCCACAAGCTCCTCCTCAACTTCACCTGGTGGGTGAACCGGCAGGACGCCGAAGGAAACAACATCTTCGAGGGCGGCTTCCTCGGCCTCGACAACATCGGGCTCTTCGACCGCAGCCGTCCGCTCGGCCCGGGCTTTCACCTCGAGCAATCCGATGGCACGAGCTGGATGGCGATGTTCACGCTGAACATGCTGGCCATTGCCATCGAGCTGGCCGCGCAGGATCACAGCTACGAGGACATCGCGACCAAGTTCCTCGAGCACTTCCTTTACATCGCGCACGCCATGACCGACCGCGGCGATCGCTCGCTCTGCCTGTGGGACGACGACGACAGGTTCTTCTACGACTCCCTCGACGGGGGCGGGCAGCGCATCCGGATGCGCATCCGCTCGATGGTCGGCCTCATCCCGCTGTTCGCGGTGGAGACGCTCGAGCCCGACGTGCTCGCCGGCCTCGACGGCTTCCGGCGGCGGATGGAATGGTTCCTCGAGAACCGTCCCGATCTCACCGGCAACGTCGCGTCGATGCATGCCCCCGGCATGGCCGAACGGCGGCTGCTGTCGCTGGTCGACGCCGACCGCGTGCGGCAGATCCTCAGCGTCATGCTCGACGAGCGCGAGTTCCTGTCCCCCTACGGCATCCGCTCGCTGTCGCGCGTCCACCGCGATAACCCTTTTGTGCTGCGGATCGACGGCCACGAGTACAGCGTCGACTACGAACCGGCGGAATCGACCAACGCCCTCTTCGGCGGCAATTCGAACTGGCGCGGACCGGTCTGGTTCCCGGTGAACTACCTGCTGATCGAATCAATCCAGAAGCTGCATTACTATTTCGGCGACGATTTCACCGTCGAATGTCCGACCGGATCGGGACGGACGATGACGCTGTGGCAGGTCTCGACCGAGCTGTCGCAGCGGCTGTCGTCGCTCTTCCTGCAGCGCGACGGCCGCCGCCCCGTATTCGGACCGATCGAGCGCTTTCAGGCCGATCCGCACTGGCGCGACTTGATCCTCTTCCACGAGTACTTCCACGGCGATACGGGGCAGGGGCTCGGCGCGAGCCACCAGACCGGCTGGACCGCCGTCGTCGCCAAGCTGCTGGAACAAAGCGGCGAGCCGCTGCCGCCGCAGGGCCGGGAGCTGTGAGCGCAGCCGCCTTCTCCGTGTTGGTGCTGGTGCTGGCGGCGGGACAGCCGCCGTCGGGCGCGGCGGCCGAGGCGAACCGCTGGAGCGTCGCCGGCCTGCCCGGGCGGGTCCTTCACGACTTCGCCAGGCTTGGCGCGATGCCCTCGATCGCCATCCTGGGCGCCGGCGGCGGCGCGGCGCTCGCCGTCCATCCGTTCGACACCCGCGCGGTGCACTCGCTCTCGTCGTCGGTACGGGCCGAGGAGGCGCTCGATAGCGGCGCGACGATCGGCAGCGCCCAGGTCCAGATCGGAATCGCCGCCGGTGTGTATGCCATCGGCCTGGCGGCGCACAGCGCCGCGACGTCAGAAGCCGGTAGCGCGCTGGTCGAAACGCAGATCGTCCAGAGCGCGATCACCCAGGGACTGAAATATGCTGTGGGCCGGACGCGTCCCAATGGCGAGCACTACTCGTTTCCATCCGGCCACACGGCCGCGTCCTTCACCACTGCCGACGTCGTCCTGCAGCATTTCGGCTGGCGCGCCGGGGCAGCCGCGTACGTCGCCGCGGTCTACGTCGGCGCGTCGCGCATCTCTGACCGCCAGCATTACCTGAGCGACGTCGTCTTCGGCGCGGCCGTCGGCGTCGCTTCGGCGCGGACGTTCCGCGGCAGCGTCGGACACGCCGTTGTCGGCGTCAGTCCGATCGCGATGCCCGGCGGCGCCGCCCTCTTCGTCACGCTGCGGCCGCAATCGTAAGGAGGGCCCCACCATGACATGGATCTGATCCTGAATCCTTGACCCTGAAGGGGATTCGCGGATCGGATTCGGGATTCGCGATCCGGGACTAGAGATGCGGGATCAGCGATGAGCGATCAGGGATTCGCTCCCCGTCCCAGTTGGTATGGGGAGCCTGATTGAGGACGAGCCAGCCGTAGATCAGCTCGCTGTAGGTCCGCCAGCGCATCTTCTTGCGTTCGTAGAACGGCAGCAGTGCCTGCTGAACCTGCGGCAGGTTGTAGAACGGCACACCGGGAAAGTAGTGGTGCTCGAGATGGTAGTTCGAGTTCAGGTAAACGAAGTCCCAGAACCAGTTCCCGCGCATCAACGTGCCCCACTTCGCCGGCTCGGTCGGATCGATGTCGTAGTGCTGCCCGAGGCGGTTCAGCGTGAAGGCAATCGGGAAGATGAAAAACACCGGGATGACACTGGTGCGAAGCGCGGCGTAGAAGCCGAAGCCGTACCAGATGACCGCCAGCGCGGACAGGTGGAAGAGCATCGAAATCTTGCGCTCGCCGGCGATGGCGCGCTGCAGCGAATCGGGATAGCTCGCTCCCTCGCGACGCGCGGCCCGGAAGTAGATCGGGAAGAGCGCCGGCGTACAGTAGAGCAACTTGTACCAGCGCGCGTTGATCTTCGGCGACAGGTGATGCCGCTTCGGGTCGTCCTCGTCGGAACCCAGCTCGGCGTGGTGATCGAGGTGCCAGCGCGTGAACTGGTTCGCCGAAATGCCGCTGGGGATCGCGTAGAGCAGGCCGAGCGCGCGCTCGGCGCGCGTGTGGCGGCGCTCGAAGACGGCGTGGTGCACGACTTCGTGCAGCAGCACCGTGAAATTGAAGACCGTGAAACCCTGCACGAACGCCAGCGGAATCCACACGAGCGGGTTGTCGAAGTGAATGAGCGCCCAGGTCGCCAGCCCGAGGATCGCGAACTGGCGGATGGCGACCGCGAAGTGCCGGGCTGGCTGTTTCCGGTGTAACTCGCGCATCTCCTCGCGCGAGATCGCTGCGCCGAGCTCCGCCCGCAGCGCGCCCGCGTGCCGCGAGTAGTAGTGCGATTTCACGGTCCGTCCATTGTACGGCGAAAGGCACAGGACGAAGATCGACAAATAGACGAGCTTGAGCCCAGCGCCGGCCCCGTACGCAGCGTGTTAGTTAGAGGCTTGCGGGTCGAGCTCGTGAAACGCGTCGATCAATGACTCGCCTTGGACTGCATCTCGCGGATCGCGTCGTCGACCAGCTTGTCGTTGTCGGCCGGCGAGATGTCGCGGCGCAGGATCTTCGACGCCACGGCCACCGACAGATCGACCGCCTCACGGCGGATGGTGTCGATGGCGCGAAGCGTCTGCGTGTCGATCTCCCGCTGCGCGTTCTTGACCAGCACGTCGGCGTCGGCGCGCGCCTTCTGCTTCATCTCGTCGGCGAAGCGCGCCGCGTCCGACCGCGTCGTCGAGATGATGCCGGCGGCCTCGCTGCGCGCCTCCGCCAGGATGCGCGCCGACTCGGCCTGCAGACGCTGCAGTTCTTCCTTGGCCTGCCGCGCCTCGTCAAGCGACTTGCGGATGACGTCCTGGCGCTGCTCGAGCGCGTCGAGCAGCGGCCGCCAGGCGAACCGCGCCAGCAGCGCCAGCAGGATGAGGAATGTGACGATGGTCCAGATGTAGAGCCCGGGATCGGGCTGGACCAACGGGTTGTCCATCGTGGGCCTCTACTTCAGCACGATCAGCAGCGCGAAGACCTCGGCGAGGATCGCGACGCCTTCGAGCAGGAACAGCGGCAGGTTCACCGCACCGGTGATCTGTGCCGCCGCGCTCGGCTGACGGCCGATGGCCTCCGCCGCGCCCGCTGCGAGCTTGCCGATGCCGAGACCGGCACCGATCACCGCCAGACCAAGGCCGAGGCCGGCCCCCATCAACCCAATCGCATTACCACCCATTCCGTTCTCCTTATCAGTGTCAGTGTCAGTAGTTGTCAGAGCACTCAGTGATGCGCGTGAATCGCCATGCCGATGAAGACCGCCGTGAGCAGCGTGAACACGTAGGCCTGGACCAGGACGACGATAATCTCCAGCCCCGAGACACCGACCGCGAGCGGCAGCGACAGTACCATGCCGACGCCGATGCCGGCGATCGCACGGCTGAACATCTCGGTAAAGATGAAGATCAGCGAGAGGATCGCCATCAGCGCGATGTGCCCGCCCGTCATGTTGGCGGCAAGACGCATCGTCAGCGCGAACGGGCGGACGAACATGCCCATGACCTCGATCGGAATCAGGATGAAATAGAGCGGCCAGGCCAGCCCCTTCGGCGCCAGGTTCTTCCAGTGGTGCACGAACCCGTGCGCGCGGCTGCCCGCGACGATGATGGCGATGAAGGTGATGGTGGACAGCGCCGCCGTCACGTTGAAGTTGCCGGTCGCGGTCGACCCGCCGTGAATCAGGCGCACGACAAAGGCGTCCTCAGGCAAGTGCAACAGGCTGTGCTGCGCCAGGCCGATCACCTCGAAGATCGGAATCAGACCGACGACGTTGGCGGCGAGGATGAAAAGGAAGAACGTGAGCAGCAGCGGCGTCCAGGTGCGGACCCACTTCTTGCCGACGTTGGGCAGGGCAATCGAGTCGCGGACGAATTCGACGATGGCCTCGAGCGCGCTCATCGGACCGCTCGGCACCAGGCGGTCGGGCGACTCCCGCAGGTAACGGCGCACCAGCCAGGTGATGACCACGAACAGCGTCGCCGCCACCAGCCAGAGCATCAGCACGTGCTTGGTGACGGAGAAGTCGATGCCCATCACCTTCGGCAGGTGAATGAGCGCGTGCTCGTGGCTGCTGTTGGCCACGTGGCCGATGATCGTCTCGCCGGCGTTGAACTTGCCGGGGGCCTGCTCGGCCGCGTGCTGCGCCGCTTCGGCAGCCACTTGTGGAACGTCAGTCGCTTGCAGCATTCGTTATGGAGTGGCAGGTGCCGGCGATACCGCCAGCAGTTTCCGCAGGTATCCCGCCTCGATCACGTGGAGGAGGAGGAAGTAAGCGGCAAAGGCCACCACCAGCGGTCGCGGCCGGAGCCACAGCGCGCCGAGCAGCCCGATGTAGAGCCCGAAACACAGCATCTTCGCCGCAAAACCGGCCATCAGGTACCTGAAGTCACGCGCTCGGGCGCCCGCGCGTGTGTGCGCTCGATGGCGCGCCAGCTGATCGCGGCACCCGCGAGCGGCGCGAACATGCCGAACGCCAGCTCCGGATTGAAGGCGGCGCCCCCGGCGGCGGTAATCGCCGCCCACGACGCCACACTACTCCCGATCATCACCGTCAGCGGTCGTGACATGCCTATGGTCTGCTTGAGTCCGGAAAGAGTCTACCGGCGCCAGGTCGTCTTGATCAGCTCGTAAAAGCCGACGACGATCCCCAACATCAGCCCCACGAACACACCCCAGGGCGACGTTCCGCGCCAGACGTCGAAGCCATACCCGAGCCCCCCGATCAGGAGGATCGCGCCGATCAGCGTATAGCTGACCGCCGCGGCCGACCCTGAACGCGAAGCGTTTTCCTGCAGGGATCGTGCGGCCTTGGAATATGAAAACGGCCGACCCTTATCGGAGTTGGGCATCGCTACTGCGCAAACACATCATCATAACGTACAGGCAGGGCTTACTTCTTCTGCAATTCTTCGTTGGGTCCGCAGGCCGTCCCCATCGCGAAGCCCGGCAGGTTCGGCGGCGGCGTCTTCGGCCTTTCCGGCGGCGCCGGCATCGCGCAGTCGGCCGCCGCCCTGTTGACGATGTACCGGTAATAGGCCCCGCCGGCGGCGCCAAGTGCCAGCAGAATCAGGAAAATGACGAGATACGACCGTCGACTCAACCCCACGCGTCCCCCAGAATAAACCGGCTATACTCGATCGCGAAAGACCATGAAGCACGCACTCTTCGCGTTGTCGTTCGCGACGGCGTTCCTGCTTTCCCTTCCCGCGCTCCGGGCCCAGAGTAAACCCGCCAGCATCTATGCCGGCGTCGTCGACAAGAATGGCGAACCGGTGACCGGCCTCAGCGCCTCCGACTTCCGCGTCCGCGAAGACGGCGCCGCGCGCGAAGTGCTGAAGGCGGAAGAGGCGACCGACCCGATGACGGTCGCGCTGCTCGTTGACGACAGCCAGGCGGCGTCGCCCGCCATCCAGATGATCCGTGAAGCACTCGACGGCTTCATCCCGGTGCTCGCTGGCAAGGGAGAGATCGCGCTGACGACCTTTGGCGACCGTCCGGAGATCGCGGTCGACTACACCAGTGACCAGAAGAAGCTGCTCGACGGTGGGCACCACGTCTTCGCACGCCCCGGCGCCGGCGCCTACCTCATGGACGCGATCATCGAAGTCTGCAAGGGCCTGCAAAAGCGCGAAAATGCCCGGCGCGAGATTGTCGTCCTGACCATCGACAACGAGACCGAGTTCAGCAATCGCCACTATCAGGAAGTCGTCGACGCGCTAGACAAGGCGCACGCCACGCTCCACGTCATCTCGCTCGGCCAGCCGAACACCAGCCGCGGCGACGAGATGCGCAACCGCAATGCGGCGATCGCCAACGGCACCGAGCGTAGCGGCGGCCGCCGCGAGAACGTGCTCGCCCTCACCGGCGCCGCGCCGCGGATGAAGCAGCTCGCGGCCGAGCTCGCGCACCAGTACGTCGTCACGTACGGCCGCCCAGAGACCCTCATTCCGCCTGAAAAGATCGAGGTCACCGTGGGGAATCCGGCCCTCACGGTCCATGCGCGTACGCGGAGCGCGCAAGTGGGAGCCAAATGACCCTTCGTCTCGCTTCGCTGGGCGTCGTCGCGATCGGCGTCACCCTCACTGCGCAGCGCCAGCCGATCCGTAGCGGCGTCGAACTGGTGTCGCTCAACGTCACCGTCACCGACGGCACTGGTAAATACGCGACCGACCTGGCCCAGCCCGATTTCGAGGTCTACGAGGATGGCGCCAAGCAGAACCTGACGTTCTTCGCCCGCACACAGCAGCCGATTTCGTTGGCGCTCCTTCTCGACACCAGTGCCAGCATGGACGAACGGATGGGCATCGCGCAGGAGGCGGCGATCGGTTTCGCCAAGCAGCTGCACAAAGACGATCAGGCCGAGGTGGTCGACTTCGACAGCCAGGTGCGCATCCTGCAGAGCTTCACCGGCGATGCCGCGTTGCTGGAAAAGGCCATCCGCCAGACGACCGCCAATGGCTCGACCTCGCTCTACAACGCGCTCTACATCGCGCTCAAGGACCTCAAGAAGGTGAAGGCCGAGAAGGAGTCCGACATCCGCCGGCAGGCGATCGTCCTGCTCTCCGACGGCGACGACACCTCCAGCCTGATCGAGTTCGACCAGGTCCTCGACCTGGCCAAGCGGTCCGAAACGGTGATCTATTCGATCGGCCTGCGACAGGGAGAGATCGCGCGCCGTGAATTCAAGGAAGCGGAGTTCGTGCTCAAGCAGCTCTCGAGCGAGACCGGCGGCAAGGCCTTCTTCCCCACCGACGCGCGTGAGCTGCAGAAGATCTACCAATCGATCTGGGACGAGCTCTCGAGCCAGTACGCCCTTGCCTACTCCTCGACCAACCCGAAGCATGACGGCGCATGGCGCCGTGTCCAGGTCCGCATCGCCAAGCCGGGTTTGACCGCCCGCACCAAGCAGGGCTACTACGGGCCGACCGGTTCGTGACGATCACCGCCTGGATCCCGTTCATCCTCTACACGGCCGCGGCCGCCGTCTACATCGCGCACTTCGCGCGCCGCGATCCGCGCACCGGCCGCACGGCCACGGCGATCCTCGGCGCCGCCATTCTCGCCCACACCTTCCTCATCGGCATGCAAACGATGCAGGCCGGTTACGCCCCACTGGTCGGCACGACCGCGGCGATCTCCGCCTTCGTCTGGCTCCTCGGCCTGGCCTACCTCTATGTCGAGCTGACCACTGAGGAACGGGCGATGGGAGCGTTCGTGACCACGCTGCTCGCCGCCCTGGCGGTCCTGCCGGCGCTCAACCCGGCGATGGACCCACGGCCGCCACTGTTGCGCTCGCCGCTCTTCACGGTACACGTGCTGTCGATGTTGTTCGCCTACGCCAGCTTCGCGCTCGCCTGCGTCCTCGGCATTACCTACGTGCTGCTGTTCAAGGAGATCAAGGCCAAGCATCTTGGCTTCTTTTACGCGCGGCTGCCCTCGCTGCAGGTGCTCGACGTGATGAACGGGCGCGCCGTGGTCGTCGGCTGGCTGTTCCTCACCAGCGGCCTGGCGGTGGGCATCGTCTGGGCGTCCCAGATTGCCGGCTCGCCCGACCCGCGCGCACAGGCGATGCACACGACCGATCCCAAGATCCTGATCGCGCTGATCTGCTGGGCGATCTACTCGTTCGCGCTGTTGGCGCGCCGCGCCATCGGCTGGAGCGGTCGCCGCGCCGCCTGGCTCTCGGCGATCGGCTTTGTCGTCGTCTTGTTGAACTTCCTGCCCGTCGGGTACTTCCTGACGCGCTCGCACAACTTCTAGGGTCATGAGGCTGTTCGCCGTCGGCGTGAGCCATCGTACGGCACCGGTGGAGTTGCGCGAGACCATCGATTTCGCGCGCCGCGGCCTGGGCGAAGCGATCGAGGGACTGCGCGTGCGCAACCTCGCCCGCGAGGCGGTCGTGCTCTCCACCTGCAACCGCGCCGAGATCTACGCCGGCGCGGAATCGGAGGCCGCCGCCGAGTCGTGCGGACGCTTTATCTCCGAGTTCAACGGCGTCGCCTGGGACGCGCTCGCGCCGCACGTCGTCATCTACCGCGGCCCGGAGGCGGCCGACCACCTGTTCCGGGTGGCGGCAGGTCTCGATTCGCTCGTCGTCGGCGAGCCGCAGATCCTCGGACAGGTCAAGGACGCGTTTTCGACCGCGTCAGAGCTGAAGGCGACCGGCGCGCTCACGCACCGGCTGTTCACGACCGCGTTCAGCGTTGGCAAGCGCGTCCGCAGCGAGACCGGCCTCGGTGAAGGGGCCGTTTCGGTCAGCTACGCGGCGATCGCGCTGGCCAAGAAGATCTTCGGGCGGCTCACGGGACTCAACGTGCTGGTGCTCGGCGCCGGCGAAATGGCGACGCTGACCGCGACGCACCTGCGCGCGCAAGAGGTCGGACAGCTGACCATCGCCAGCCGGACGCTGGCGTCGGCGCAATCGCTGGCCCGCGAGCTGAAGGGACACGCGGTGCCCTGGACGTCGGTGCCGCAGGCGCTCTCGGCGGCCGACATCGTCGTCACGGCGACCGGATCGCCTGATCCGGTGCTGTCGCGGGCGATGGTCGAGGGCGCGATGCGGCCGCGGCGCGGCCGTCCGCTGTTCCTGATCGACATCGCGCTGCCGCGCGACGTCGAGCCCGAGGCCGGCAGCCTCGATCAGGTCTTTCTCTACGACATCGACGACCTGCAGGGGATCGTCAAGGAGAACCTGGCCCGCCGGAGCAGCGAGGTGCAGCGCGCCGAGTCGATCGTGCGCGAGGAAGTCGACCGCTTCCGCGCGTGGATGCAGTCGCGAGACGTGGTGCCGACGGTGGTGGCGCTCCGGCAACAGTTCGAAGCGATCCGCCGCTCGGAGCTGCAGCGGCTCGACGCCAAGCTGGCGCAGCTGCCGCCGGAAGCGCGCGCTCGCGTCGACGAAATCACTCACCTCCTTGTCGAGAAGCTGCTCCTGACCCCGACCGAGCAGCTCAAGGGCGCCGAAGACGAAGCGACGGCGCTCGCCTATTCCGACGCACTGAACCGGCTGTTCAAGCTGCGCACGAAGGAGGACGAGTGAGTCCGCTGCGCATCGGCACGCGCGGCAGCGCCCTGGCGTTGTGGCAGGCACGTACCGTCGCCTCGCTGCTGGCGACGCGCGGCCTCGCCACCGAGATCCTCACCTACAAGACGGCGGGCGACCGGTTGCAGGACGCTCCGCTCACGGAGAGCGGAACCAAGGGACTTTTCGTCAAAGAGCTCGAGGACGCGCTCCTCCGTGGCGCGGTCGATCTCGCGGTGCACAGCGCCAAGGACATGTCGGTCACGCTGCCCGACGGCCTGGCGATCGCCGCAGTGCTGCCGCGCGAGGATCCGCGCGACGCCCTCGTCCTGCCGCGCGACGCGCCGCCGGCAGCCGATCTCGATGTGCTGGTCGCCTGGATCCTGTCGCGGCCGGCCAAGAGCATCGCCACGAGCAGCATCCGCCGCGCGGCGCAGCTGCGCGCCTTGTTCCCGGATGCGCGCTTCCTTCCGGTGCGCGGCAACGTCGACACGCGCTTGCGCAGGCTCGACGAGGGGGAATACGACGCGATGGTGCTGGCGGTCGCCGGTCTCAAGCGCCTCGGCTACGCCGCCCGCATCACTCTGGCGCTCGACGCCGCCGCGTGCGTGCCCGCTCCATGCCAGGGCATCGTCGCGATCGAGACACGACGCGACGTGCCGGCGGTGTTCGCCGCGGTCCATGACGTCGCCGCTGGCGCGAGCTTCCGCGCCGAGCGCGCGCTCGTCGCCGCGCTCGGCGGCGGCTGCCAGCTTCCGCTCGGGGCGATCGCCACGCATCGCGGCGGCGCGCTCGATCTGGACGCCATCGTCGTCTCCCCAGACGGGATGCGCCGGGTGCGCCACGCGATGACCGGGGATCCGGCCCGGCCCGAAGAACTCGGCGCCCGCCTCGCCGACGAGCTCGCCCGCCGCGGCGCCGGCGCCATTCTGGACGAAGTACGGTAGTCATCACCATCCACGGGCGGTTCTCCTCAATGGTTCCGTTCGCGTGCTGGCCACGCCGCCCCTTGTGAGATAGTTCTAGAGTCATAGAGACGCATGCCGAACAGCCCCCGCGTGTTCATCGTCGGTGCCGGCCCCGGGGATCCCGGGCTGATCACCGTTCGTGGCCTGCGCCGCCTCGAGACGGCCGAGGTCGTCGTCTACGACCATCACATTCACGCCCGCCTGCTCCGTTCGGCGCGGGCTGACGCCGAGAAAATCGACGTCGGACCGGCAGCACCGAGGCCGCTCGACCAGGACGCCATCTCGATGCTGCTCGTCGAGAAGGCGCGTGAAGGCAAGACGGTCGTCCGCCTCAAGTGGGGCGATCCATATGTCTTCGACAGCGGCGGCAAGGAAGCGCTGTTCCTGCACGAGCAGCAGGTTCCGTTCGAGGTCATCCCGGGTGTGCCGGTCAGCGTGGCGGTCGCGGCCTACGCCGGGATCCCGATTACCTATCCCGGTGCCGGTGACGTGCTCACGCTCGTGCGCGGCCACGAAGGGGAAACCAACGAGCTGCCGCGGGTCGAGTGGGACCGTCTCGCAGGCATCGACGGCACGCTGGCCTGCTACGCCGGGGCGCGCCAGGTCGCGACGATTGTGGACGCGCTCCTCGTCCACGGCCGTTCGCCGGACGAGAGCGCGGCGTTGATCTACCGCGGCACCACATCGGCCCAGCAGACGATCGCCGCACCGCTCGGCGCGATCGCCGCGATGGCCCATCCGAGCGAGCCGGCGATGTTCCTCGTCGGCCGCGTCGCCGGGCTGCGCGAGCACCTGCGCTGGTTCGACGATCGCCCGCTGTTTGGCCGGCGCATCGTCGTCACGCGCGCGCGCGAGCAGGCGCCGGAACTGGTTGACATGCTGGAGGAGCGCGGCGCCGATGCGATCCAGACCCCGACGATCCGCATTGCCCCGCCGGACGACAGCGAGGCGCTCGACCGCGCCACGGCGGACGCCGGCGGCTACGACTGGATCGTGTTCACCAGTGCCAATGCTGTCGAGGCCTTCTTCGGCCGCCTGCTGCAGCGCGGCGACATCCGCGACCTGAAGGGCGTGCGACTCTGTGCGGTCGGGCCGTCGACGGCGCAGCGCGTGTCGGGTTACGGACTGCGCGTCGATCTCACGCCCGACGAGTCGCGCGCCGAAGGAGTGTTCGAGGCGCTCAAGGCGGCCGGGCCGCTGGCGGGGGCGCGCCTACTGCTCCCGCGCGCCGACATTGCGCGCGAAGTGCTGCCCGATCAGCTGCGCGAGGCGGGGGCCGAGGTCACCGACATCATCGCCTATCGCACCGTCGTCGCCGGCGGCGAACGCGACAGCGATCACGACATCTACCGCATGCTGCTCGAGCGGCAGATCGACGCGGTCACTTTCACCAGTGCCAGCACGGTACGCAACTTCGCGCGCATGCTCGGCGAGGAACAGGCGGCGGATCTCCTCAACACGACCGTCGTCGCCGCCATCGGCCCGGTGACGGCCGAAGCGGCACAGCAGCTGGGCATCCGCGTCGGCGTCGTGCCAAGAAAATACACGATTCCGGATCTGGTGGACGCCCTCGTCGAGCACTTCAGCTCGAGCCAAGCGGCCGCCACGTAGTATGCCGGGCCCCGAAGGCCCGACGAGCAGAGAGTCCGACATGACGAGCAAGCTCGAGACACGGACCAGCCGCGGCACGCGCGACCTGCGCCGCCGCCCGCGCCGCCTGCGGCGCACGCCAGGCATCCGCGACCTTGTGCGCGAGACGCGGCTGAGCCCCGAGAACTTCGTTTATCCGCTGTTCGTCGTGACCGGCGAAGGCCAGCGGCGTGAAGTGCCGTCGATGCCGGGTGTATTTCAGCTCTCGGTCGACGAAATCGTCAAGGAGGCCGCCGCGGCGAACAAGGAAGGTGTGTCAGGCGTCCTCCTGTTCGGCCTGCCCGACACGAAGGACGCCGCGGGCAGCGGCGCCGCCGATCCGGAAGGCCCAGTGCAGACGGCCGTCCGCGCACTCAAACGCGACGTGCCCGGCCTTGTCGTCGTCACCGACGTCTGTCTGTGTGAGTACACC
Organism: uncultured Acidobacteriota bacterium; assembly: GCA_963836665.1. Taxonomy (GTDB): domain Bacteria; phylum Acidobacteriota; class Vicinamibacteria; order Vicinamibacterales; family 2-12-FULL-66-21; genus JAICSD01. Next base: position 2,894,185 of record CAWIKL010000001.1, read on the forward strand.
TCGCACGGCCACTGCGGCATCCTCGACGGCGACGAAATCGTCAACGACACGACGGTCGAGGAGCTGGCGCGCGCCGCGCTCTCGCACGCCGCCGCCGGGGCCGATATCGTCGCACCCTCCGACATGATGGACGGACGGGTCGCCCGCATCCGCGACGTGCTCGATCACGCCGGGTTCAATCAGGTCGCGATCATGGCCTACGCCGCAAAGTACTGCTCGGCGTTCTACGGTCCTTTTCGCGATGCCGCCGATTCGGCACCCGCGTTCGGCGATCGCCGGTCGCACCAGATGGATCCCGGCAACGTCGAGGAAGCGCTGCGCGAGGTCGAGCTCGACATCGAGGAAGGGGCCGACATCGTGATGATCAAGCCGGCGCTCACCTACCTCGACGTGATCTGGCGCGTCAAGGACGCGTTCCGGCTGCCGACGGCGGCGTATCACGTCAGCGGCGAGTACTCGATGCTGAAAGCAGCGGGACGCAACGGCTGGATCGATGAGCCGCGCGCGATGCTGGAAACGCTCACCGCCATCCGCCGTGCCGGCGCCGACATCCTGATCACCTACTACGCGCGCGAGGCGGCGCGGGCGCTGGCGTAGGTACGAACGCCGGCCTACGGCGTACGCAGCGCGTTCAGCGGATCGACGCGGGTGGCCCGACGGGCCGGGAGGTAGGCCGCCACCAGGGCAACCGCGGCCAACACCGCCCCCGCAGCGGCGAACGCGGCGGGGTCGAGCGCCTGCACTTCGAACAGGAACGACTGCAGCAGCCTGACCAAGGCCATCGCCGCGGCAACCCCCACCACCGCGCCGGCGGTGACCGACGTCATCGCACTCCGCAGCATCAGGCGGACCACGCGCCCGGCATCGGCGCCAAGCGCCATCCGGATCCCGATTTCCGAGGTCCGCTGCGCCACCGCCTGGGACAGCACGCCGTAGATGCCACTCGCCGCCAAAATCAGCGCCAGCACGGCAAACGCCGCCACCAGTGTCAGCAGCAGCCGGCGATCCGCCACCGAACCGGACACCAGCGCCTCCAGCGACGAGATCTCGACCGGCACCTCGCTGTCGTAGCGGCGCACGATGTCGCGCAGCGCCGCAGCCACCTGCCCTTGCTGTCCGGGATCTGCCGCTCGCGCCACCAGCGAAACCGTCCAGCGGGATCGATACGGCGCCTGCAGCATCGGCACGTAGACCTGCGGCACCGGCGCCCGTGTCAGCGACTGGAAATGGACGTCGTCGACCACGCCGACGATGGTGATGACGGGATTGACCGGCTCCATGCCGGCGTATTTGAAGCGCACGCCGATCGGGTTCGTGCGCGGCAGGAACTGCCGCACGAACAGCTCGCTGACAACGGCGACCGCGGGCTGTCCGGCGGCATCGCTGTCCTTCAGCAGCCGCCCCTGCCGCAGGTGCGTGTGCAGCGCCTCGAAATAGCCAGGGGTCACCACCTTGTACCCGGCCGAGTACTTGAAGCCGTCGTAGATGTTGTCGGCGACGGCGCCAGTGTCGGGATGTCCCTCGAACTGCAGCGCCCCGTCGGGATCGAACTTGCCGAGCGGCAGTTGTGTCGCAGCGCCTGCCGCGGTCACCCCCGGGATGGCGCGCACCCGCTCAACCAGCGTGGCGTAGAACTGCGCCGCCTCCCCCGGTGAGGCGTACTTGGCAATCGGCACCGCCATATCGGCGGTCACCACGCCGCGCGGATCGAACCCCGGGGCGACCGACGTCACCCGGGCGAAGCTGCGCGCGAGCAACGCCGAACCGACGAGCAGGACCAGCGCGATCGCGACCTCGCCGGCGACCAGCACGGTGCGGATGCGGGCGCGCGGCGGCGCCGCGGCGCGGCCGCCCTCGGCGAGGGCCTCGCGCAAGTCGGTGCGCGAGGCGTGCAGGGCCGGCAAGAGTCCGAACACCAGCGGCGTCAGCAGCGCCAGCGCCAGCGTGAAGGCGAGCACGGTGGCGTCGACGCCGATGGTCTCGTGCCGCGGCAGCGCCAGGCCGTCGAGCGAGCGGAGGATGCGCACGAGCCACGCCGCAAGCAGGAGGCCGCCCATCCCGCCCAGCAGTCCGAGCGCGGCGCTCTCGACGAGCAACTGGCGGACCAGACGTCCACGTGCGGCGCCGAGGGCCGCGCGCACCGCCATCTCCGTCCGTCGCTCCTCGCCGCTTGCCAGTAGCGTCGCCGCCACGTTGGCGCAGGCCATCAGCAGGACGAGGCCGACGGTGCCGAGGAGCAGCAGCAGCGCCTTGCGCGACTGGGACGGTACCAGCTGCTGCTCGACCGTCACCGTCACCACGCCAATCGCATTCTCGTCGTTGCCGTACTGGCGCTTGAGCTGCTCGCCGATCGTCTGCATTTCCGTCGCGGCGCCCGCGGCCGTCACGCCCGGCTTCAGGCGCGCCACGACGCTCCAGTTGTGCGCGGTCCGCCCGCTTTCGTCGGGATCGAGTTCCGCCGGGATCCACACGTCGATACGACCGGGGAAATCGAACGTGTCGGGCATCACACCGACGACCCGCGCGGTATGGTCAGCAAGCCGCAGGGATAGCGACGCGAGGTCGGGGTTGCCGCCGAGCCACGACTGCCAGAAGCGGTGGCTGACGACAACGGCGGGTTCCGCGTTGGGACGCGATTCGTCAGGGGTGAAGGTCCGGCCGGCTTCCGGCGAAACGCCGAAAACGCGGAAAAATCCGGCGCTCACGGCGCACCCCTCGGCGAAACGCGGCTCGCTGCCGCCGAGCACGCTCACCGTGTCGCAGCTGTAGGCCGATATCGCGTCGAAGCTCGTCGATCGGTCGCGCCAGTCGGCGAAGTTCGGATGCGATACGCGTGAGGCCCCCCCGCGCGCATTGCGCTCGCTGAGCGTGACGATGCGGGCGGGATCGCGGTAGGGCAGCGGCCGGAGAAGGACGCCGTCGATGACGCTAAAGATGGCGGTGTTGGCACCGATGCCCAGCGCCAGCGTGGCCATCGCGACCAGTGCAGAGGAGGGGCGTTTGAAGATCGTGCGGAACGCGTGGCGGAGTTCATTCATGGCTGAGTCATCCGGAGCACGGGGAGCGGTTCGAGACCCGCGCCATGCCGCGCCGGGCGATAGGCGGCGTTCACAGCGCCGCCACGATCAGTGTCGCGTCGTCTTCGTAGGCGCCGCCATTGAAGGCCTCGACATCGCCGAGCATCGCGGCGAGCATCGCCTGCGCGTCGAGCGCGCGATGCGCGACCGCTGACGCGGAGAGCCGGTCCTCCCCGAATTCCTCGCCGGCGGTGTTGCGCCCTTCGGTAATCCCGTCGGTGTAGAGCACCAGGCGATCGCCGCGCGCGATGGTGCATGCTCCCTGGTCGTAGGCGCTCTCGGCGAACACGCCGAGCACGGTGCCGCCGGGGACGAGCATCTCGACGCGCCCGTCGGTGTGGATCAGCAGCGGCGGATTGTGCCCGGCGTTGGCGTAGGTCAGCCGGCCGGCGGCAGCATCGAGCCTCGCGTAGCAGAATGTGACGAACCGGCCGCTGGCCATGTTGCGGCAGAGCAGCCGGTTGACGCTGGTCGTCACCGCCGCCGGGGCGGTGCCATCCTGGGCGAAGGCGCGGACCGCCGCCTGCAGGTTCGACATCAGCAGCGCGGCCGGCACCCCCTTGCCGGCGACGTCGGCGATGACAATGCCGACGGCGCCGTCGGCAAACGTGAGCGCGTCGAAGCAGTCGCCGCCGACGCCGTCGGCGGGCTGCCACGATGACGCGAGCTGGATGGCCGATGTCTGCGGCATGGCCGTCGGCAGCAGGCCGCGCTGGATCAGGCGCGCTTCTTCGAACTCTCTCAGCTGCCGGGCGTCGCGGCGCCGCGTCGCGCGCGCCTCATCGATCTCGCGCTGCAGGATCTCCAGAAGCGTGACGTCTTCCCACGGCTTCTGCACGAAGCTGCGGGCGCCGCGCCGCATCGCTTCCACGGCGGTGTCGACGCTGCCCCAGCCGGTCATGACCACGATCGGCATCGACGGATCGTGGGCGCGAACGCGCGGGATGAGTTCGAGTCCCTCACGGCCGGATGTCGTATCCCGGCTATAGTTCAGATCCATCAGCAGCAAGTCGAACGGCCGTTCGCGCAGGCGCTCCATCACGGCGTCCGTAGACCCGACGAACTCCGGCTCGTAGCCCTCCCCGGTAAGGAGCCAGCGCAGTGCCTCGAGAACGTCGGGCTGGTCGTCGGCAACCAGCACGCGGGCCGCCGTCTGCGGGCGGATGGCAACCATACTGCTATACATGCGCGATCGAAGGCATGAACAAAGACCGTACCACCGCGCATCGGTGCGAAATGGCTGAAATTCGCCGCGGGCGTCCAGGCACCCGTCGCGGCGGCGCGACGACGTGGTCGCGGCCGCGCGACAATGCCGGCCGCGCACCCGGCAAACCTTGGCCACGGCATTTCGTCTAACGTCAACACTCGGATGCCTGACACGACACCCATTCGCGTTCTCATCGCCGACGACCAGCAGGACGTCATCGAAGCGCTCAAGCTCCTGCTGATCGACGAAGGCTACGAGGTCACGCCGGCGCGGTCGCCCGGTGACGCGCTCGAGCGCCTCGAAGCAGCCGACTTCGACCTGGCCATCCTCGACCTGAACTACACCCGTGATACCACGTCCGGGCAGGAAGGCTTCGACTTGATGGAGCGCATTCGCACGCTCGATCCGACGCTGCCCGTGTTGGTGATGACGGCATGGAGCAGCGTCGCCGGCGCGGTCGAGGCGATGCGGCGTGGTGCGCGCGACTACATCGAAAAACCGTGGGATGACGAAAAATTGCTGGTCACGGCGCGGACGCAAATCGAGCTCCGCCGCGCCGTGCGCCGCAGCCATCGCCTGCAGGAAGCACACCAGCGGCTGCAGCGCGGCGCGACGCCGCCATTTGTCGGTGATGCGGCGTCGATCGCCGAGATCCGCCAGACCATCGAGCGCGTGGCGCCGTCGGACGCGGCGGTACTCATCACCGGGGAACATGGTACCGGCAAGGAAGTGGTCGCCGCGTGGCTGCACGCCTACAGCGACCGGCGGGCGCGGCCGCTGGTGACGATGAACGCCGGCGGCCTCGCCGAGGGGATCGCCGAGAGCGAGCTCTTCGGCCACGTCAAGGGGGCGTTCACCGACGCCCGCGTCGATCGCATCGGCTGCTTCGAAATGGCGGACGAGGGGACACTCTTCCTCGACGAGATCGCCAACATGCCGATGCGGCTGCAGGCCAAGCTGCTGCGCGTCCTGCAGACCGGTGAGTTCGCGCGGGTCGGCAGCTCGCGCGTGCGCTACGTCAACGTACGGGTGCTGTCGGCGACCAATGCCGATCTGCACGCCGAGATCGCCGCCGGACGCTTTCGCGAAGATCTCCTCTATCGCCTCAACACGGTGGTCGTGCACCTGCCGCCGCTGCGCGACCGCAAGGCCGACATCGCCGTGTTGGCGCCGCATTTCCTCGGGATTTACTCGGCGCGCTACCGCAGGGCGCTGACCGGCTTCGAACCCGACGCGCTGGCGGCGATGCAGGCGCACGCCTGGCCGGGCAATGTGCGCGAGCTGGCCCATGCCATCGAGCGCGCGGTGTTGATGGCCGACGTGTCAGCCGATGCGATCGCCGCCCGGCACCTGCACCTGCGGCCGCGCGCGGCTGGCGAGCCATCGCCGCCCGAGGACCTCTCGCTCGAAGAGGCGGAGCGCGTCTTCATCGAGAAAGTGCTCGCGCGTCACAACGGCGACGTCCGGCTCGCCGCCGAACAACTCGGGATGAGCCGGAGCGCGCTCTATCGCCGGCTGCAGCAGTATGGCGTCAGGGACTAGCCGTCGCGGGGGGTCGCCCCTGGACTCGAACGGAGTGGAGCGAACCGCGGCGAGCCAGCGTGGCGAATGGAACCTGAGCGAACGGCCGGAGGGGACTGCCGCCGAGCGGCGCCCACGAGCGCTGAAAAGGGCGCACTGGAGTCTCGAGCAATCGGTCATGGCCCTGGCGCTGCTTGGCGGCCTGCCGGCGGCGCTGGCGCTCGCCTGGATCGTCTGGGGGGAGGACTACAGCTTCGAGGTCCGCTGGACGCTCGCTGCCGTCGTCCTCGTCGTGTGGATCAGCTGTGCGGCCGCGGCGCATCAGATGGTGACGCGCGTCCTCTATCTTTCCGCCAACCTGCTCGGCGCATTGCACGAAGGGGACTACTCGATTCGCGGGACCGGTGCCAAGCCCGGCAGCGCCGCCGACCTCGTGATGAAAGAGATCAACTCCCTTGGCGATACGCTGCAGCGGCAGCGAGCCGAAGCCGTAGAATCGACAGCGCTGCTCACCAGCGTCATGGGTGCGATTGACGTCGCGGTGTTCGCCTTCGACATGGACGAACGGCTCGTTCTCGCCAACCCGGCGGCTGAACGCCTGCTCAACCGGCGCGGCGCTGACAGCCTTGGCCAGAACGCCGCGGCGCTGCGCCTCGAGCGCTACCTGACCGGCGACACCCCCCGGCTCATCGAGAACGCCTTCGGCGCGGCCGGCGGCCGGTTCGAGTTGCGCCGCTCGACCTTCTATCGTGACGGCAAGCCGCACCAGCTTCTCGTCTTCGCCGATTTGAGCCGCGCGCTGCGCGAAGAACAGCAGCTCGCCTGGCAGCGCATCGTCCGCGTGCTGTCGCACGAGATCAACAACTCGCTGACGCCGATCAAGTCGATCGCGCACAGCATTCGCCGCATGATCTCGCGCATCTCTGATGTGCCGCGCGCCGCCGAGATCCAGGACGGCCTCACCCTGATCGAGACGCGCTCTGGCGCGCTCGGGCGCTTCCTGCGGCAGTACGCGCAACTCGCCAAGCTACCCAAGCCGCAAGAGCGTCCGATCCAGATGCTGACATTGGCCACGCGCATCGCAGAGCTGGAGAACCGGCTGCCGATCGAGGTCAAGGCGAGCGCGGACGTGCAAATCGAAGCGGACCCCGATCAGCTCGAGCAGTTGCTCATCAACATCGTCCGCAACGCCGTGGATGCGGCGCTGGAGAGCAGCGGCACGGTCCAGATCGGCTGGGCCCCGGTGGACGGATTCCTCGAAGTCACTGTTGATGACGAGGGCCCGGGCCTGCCCGATAGCTCGAACCTGTTCGTTCCGTTCTTCACGACCAAGCCGCAGGGGTCGGGCATCGGGCTGGCGCTCAGCCGGCAGATTGCCGAGGCGCACGGCGGCACGCTGAGCCTCGAGAACCGCATCGGGGCCAGAGGCTGTCGCGCGACGCTGCGGCTCCCTCTGTAGCCGGGCCTCGTCGCAGCCCCCCGTCAGCATTCCCGAAGTCCTGCCGCATTCCGCTGCAGCTATACTGTCGTTCCAATTCTCCGGAGGTTTTGATGTACGCGCTGCAAACGCTCGCCTTCGTGCTCACCGCTACGTCCATGCACGCCCCGCCGCCGCAGGCGCCCGCGTCCGGCAAGGTTTGCATCGCGCTGCTCCTGCCGGCAGTCGACGGCGTGGACGACGCGACCGCCGTTGCCACCTCGGTGCGCTCGATCTTCGAGTCGTACCTCACGGGGCCGTCCCTGCAGTCGGTGATGCTCGACGCCAGGCTGGCGTCGCAGGCCAGTGAGGAGGCCAGGCAGAAAGAGTGCCCGCGGATCCTTACCGTTACCATTAGCCGTAAGGCGGGCAGCACCGGCCCGAGCAAAGCCGGGACAATCGCGCGCGCGGCCGGTACGACCGCCAGCTACATCCCGATCCCCAGCGTTGGCGGCGCCATCGCGGCGGGTGCCGCGGAAGGGGGTGCGGTGGCGGTATCCGACCTCGCGTATCACACCCGCGCCAAGGACGAGATCACGATGTCCTACAAAGTGGTGACGGCCGATGGCGCGATCGTAATGCCGCTCAAGACCGAGAGCGCCAAGGCGAAGAGCAACGGCGAGGATCTGCTGACACCGCTCATCGCCAAGGCGTCGGAAGCGGTCGCCGGCGTCATCACCAAGTGATGCGCCAGCGGCGCGCAGCGAAATCGGCACAGCTCTTCGCTGCCGCCTCGCGCATTCTGCCCGGGGGCGTCGACAGCCCGGTCCGCGCCTTCAAGTCGGTCGGCGCGACGCCGCTGTTCGTGACACGCGGCAAGGGCGCGCGGATCGAGGACGCCGACGGCAACACCTACATCGACTTCGTGATGTCATGGGGCCCGCTCATTCACGGCCACGCGCCGAGAGGGCTGCTCAAGGCACTCGCCGCCACTGCGGCGCGCGGCACCAGCTTCGGCGCCCCGACCGAGCTCGAAACGCGGCTCGCTCGGCGCGTCGCCATGCTGATGCCGTCGATGGAGCGCGTCCGTTTCGTCAGTTCCGGGACGGAAGCGACGATGAGCGCGGTACGCGTCGCCCGCGCGGCGACCAAGCGCGACAAGATCGTCAAGTTTGAAGGGTGCTATCACGGCCACGCCGACGGATTCCTCGTCGCCGCGGGGTCGGGCGCGCTGACGCTCGGCGTGCCGAACAGCCCCGGCGTCCCGGCCGCGGCCGCCGCCGAGACACTGCTGGCAACCTACAACGACCTCGCCTCGGTCGAGACGCTCTTCACGCGGTATCGCGATCAGATCGCCGCCGTCATCGTCGAGCCAATCGCCGGCAACATCGGTGTCGTCCCGCCCCGGGCTGGCTTCCTCGCCGGCCTGCGCGATCTGACGTCGCGGAGCGGCGCGCTGCTCATTTTCGACGAGGTTATTTCGGGGTTCCGCGCCGCGGCCGGAGGGGCGCAGCAGATCTTCGGTGTCAAGCCCGACCTCACCTGTCTCGGCAAGATCATCGGCGGCGGCCTTCCGGTGGGCGCCTACGGCGGACGGGCCGATCTGATGTCGCTGGTGGCTCCGGCGGGCCCCGTCTACCAGGCTGGCACGCTTTCGGGCAATCCGCTGGCCATGACCGCCGGCCTGTGGTCGCTCGGCGAGCTTTCGCCGAAGTTGTACAAGCACCTTGCGAAACTCGGCGCCCGCCTCGCCGGCGGCTTCGCGGACGCAGCGCGTGACGCCGGCGTCGCCCTGCAGGTCAACGGCTTCGGCTCGCTGGTCACGCCCTTCTTCACATCGCAACCGGTGCGCGACCTGCAGTCGGCACTGAGTTCCGATACGACGCGCTACGCGGCGTTCTTCAGAGGGATGCTGGCGCGGGGAATCTATCCGCCGCCCTCGCAGTTCGAGGCGTGGTTCATTTCTGGCGCGCACACCGAACGAGACATCGACCACACGATTGCCGCGGCGCGGGCCGCGCTGCGGCAGATCGGGTGATCATCGGATCGGGTGGTCTCTCGATCGAGTGAGCGGATGATCTGAAATCACCCGATCATCCGATCACCGGATTAGGAGGGGTTGTTCCATCCGGACGCGTAGGATACTGCCGGCGGGCAGGTCCACGTCCTTTCCTTCAGTCGCAGCAATGGTGCCGCCGCCGCCAATCAGGATGCCCAACAGCGCACCCTTGGCGCCGCCGAGGATGCCGCCGAGAATCGCGCCAACACCGGCGCCGGCGCCGATCTTCCCGGCTTCTCCCCTGATCCCTTCGCTCTCGAGTGCTTGCGTTACCGTGCCGTGGATCGGATAGGTCCGGTCGTTGACGCTAATCTGATCGAACGCGACCGTCATCGCCCCCTTGCGCTCCGTACGCGACGCCTTGGTCACTGAGCTGACGACGCCGCGTAACGTCGAGCCGGCAGGAACAAGCACTTCGCTGCCCTGGTACAGGTCCGCCATCGTCGTCGCGGTGAAGCGGTCTTCGACCTGGATCGTGCCGGAATTGAGCGCGCGCTCGAGCCGGACGTCGAGTTCGGTGCCGGCGGGCACTTCGTTGTGTCGCGCCTGCTGGATCTGTCCGGTCGTGCCGGCAGGCCGGCCGTCGTTCTCGTAGACGCCGTTGTTCCCGGAGCCGCCATTCGACCAGGTCGAATTACCCTGCCGTGCCTCGCCGGGGGGATGGCCATCGCCGGGCCGCGCGGCGTCACCCTCGCGCGCGTCGGCGCGAGTCTCGCCGCGAATCGAGTCGATCTGGCGGCGAACGTCCTGGTATTCGTCGCCGCTGATCGAACCCTGTTTACGCATCTTCACCCGCAGGTAGATCACCTCGTCACGGGCATCGTCGAGCTGCGCCTGCAGGCGATCTGCAGTGGCCTGGTCGCGCGCGCGCAGGCGTGAGATCTCGTTGCCCGCGTCGTAGACCTGATCCTGGAGCCGCTGGATATCTGTCGCGGTCACCGTCTGCTCGGACGCAACGCCCCGCTGGCCGGACTGGGCCGCCACGGGACTTGCGAGCGCGAGCACCAGCGCCGCCGGACCGGCGATATGCATGAGTCTCATTACCTTGCCTTCCCCCTCGATTGGACGACCACTGCAAGAAAAAGGCCGGGTGGTAGACTGATCGCAAGCCCCACGGCCGTATGGCTACAACCCTCAAGCTTCATAGGACTATCGGCGTCCGCGTCGGAAACGTTCAGGTCGGCGGCGGAGCGCCGGTCGTCGTCCAGTCGATGACGATGACCGATACCGCGGACGCCGCGGGGACAGCCCAGCAGTGCATCGAGCTGGCCGAGGCGGGGTCGGAGATGGTCCGTGTCACCGTCAACGTCCCCGAGGCGGCGAACGCCGTCCCCGAGATCAAGCGGCGGATGCTCGACGCCGGCGTCACGGCGCCGCTTATTGGCGACTTTCACTACAACGGCCATTTGTTGCTGACGCGCTACCCTGACTGCGCGGCGGCGCTCGACAAGTATCGGATCAATCCCGGCAACGTCGGCACCGGCAAACGCCGCGACGAACAGTTCGCGACCATCTGCGGCGTGGCGCGCGATCGCGGCAAGCCGGTGCGCATCGGCGTCAACGGCGGCTCGCTCAACCAGGATCTCGTCGTCGCCAGGATGCAGGAGAACACCGATCACAACCTCGGCCGCACCTCGGAAGAGATCATCAATGACTGCATGGTGCTTTCGGCCGTGCAGTCGACCGAGCTGGCGCTCGAGTCGGGCCTGCGCCGCGATCAGATCATCATCTCGTGTAAGACGTCACGGCCGCGCGACCTCATCGCGATCTACCGCGAGCTGTCGCGCCGCACTGAACAGCCGCTGCATCTCGGCCTGACGGAAGCGGGCATGGGAACGAAGGGGCTGGTGTGGTCGGCCTCCGCGATGGGTGTGCTGCTCAACGAAGGCATCGGTGACACGATACGCGTCTCGCTGACGCCCCGTCCGGGCGGCGACCGTCGCGAAGAGGTCTACGCCGCGTGCGAATTGCTGCAGTCCCTTGGCCTGCGCTCATTCTCCCCCAGCGTCACCGCGTGCCCTGGCTGCGGGCGGACGACGAGCAGCACGTTCCAGGAGCTCGCCGAGCGAACGCAAGCCTACATCCGCGAGCGCATGCCCACGTGGAAAACGCAGTACGAGGGGGTCGAGACGATGACCCTCGCCGTCATGGGCTGCGTTGTCAACGGCCCGGGCGAATCGAAGGCGGCAAACATCGGCATCAGCCTGCCGGGTACGGGCGAAGCGCCGAACTGCCCCGTGTTCATCGACGGCGTGCACGCGACGACACTGCGCGGCACCTATGACGAGCTGGCCCTCGCCTTCCGCGAGCTCCTCGATGACTACGTCGAGACGAAATACGCTCGCCGGCCCTGAGGATCCCGCTTACAGCGAAAGAGCAAGGCGGCGGCCTTTTCGGATCCAGACGAAGATGAGCGCAACGCCGCAGATCATCAGGCCCGTGGACAGGCCCCACCAAAGCCCGACGACGCCGTAGCCGTGCCGGAAGCAGAGTAGATAGCCGAGCGGCAAGCCGATAAACCAGTGCCCCGCCAGGTTCCACAGCATCGCCGTCCGAGTGTCGGCGAGTCCGCGAAGGGCTCCGGTGGTCACCCCTTGCAGCCCATCAAAGAGCTGGAATACGGCGGCCACGAACAACAGCCCGACGCCAAGCTCGACCACGGCAGGATCGGCCGTGAACGCGCGCATCAGCGGCCCGGGCAGGAGCAGGAAGACGGCCGCCGCGGTGGCCATGAAGCCGACGCCGATCGCGATGGCGGTCCACCCGGCGCGCATCGCGCCGTGCGGATCGCAACGACCGATCGCCTGGCCGACGCGCACAGCCGCGGCCGACGCGATGCCGAACGGCACCATGAACGTGAAGGCCGCCATGTTCAGCGCGATCTGGTGCGCGGCCAGTGCGTCGGCCGAGACACGCCCCGCCAGCGCCGTCGCCGCCGAGAACACGCCGACCTCGAAGACCATCTGTCCCGCCGCCGGGAGGCCGATCGCGAACAGCCGCGCCAGGCGGGCGCCGTCGATTCCCATCGGCGTGTCACGCAGCCGCGGCGCCATGCGCGCTTCGTGATGCACGATCGCCGCGAGCAGCGCCGCCGCCATGAAGATCCGCGCCAGCAGCGTGGCGACGGCGGACCCCGCGACACCCATCGCTGGCGCGCCGAGGTGCCCGAAGATCAGGATCCAGTTGAAGAACGCGTTGACCACGTTGGCCGTCACCAACGCGATCGTGATCGGCCGCACCAGGTTCATCGCCTGCAGGTACCGCCGAAACGCGACGTAGAGCTGTAGCGGCGGCAGGCTCCAGATGAGGATACCGAGGTACGGACGCACCAGCGCGACGACGTCGGCGGGAAATCCCCAAACGTCGAGCGTGGCGCGCAGCAGGTAGACCAGAGCCAGCATCGGCACGGCGATCGCCATGCCGAGCCAGACGCCGTCGACGAGCCAGCGGTGGCACTCGTCGAGGCGGCCGGCGCCGAAGGCCTGCGCAACGAGCGGATCGAGCCCGAGCAACAGCCCCATCGCGAACACCGCCACGGCGAAGAACAGCATACTGGCGAGGCCGACGGCGCCGATGGCGTGCGCGCCGAGCCGTCCCACCATGAGGGTGTCGACGATCCCCATCGTGACCCAGCCGAGCTCGGCGAGCACCACGGGCGCGGCGAGCGCCAGCATGGGTTTCAGCTCACTGCGCACCATCGGGGTTTATTCTAAGGTGTGCTGTCGCTGCTTCCGTTCGCGCTCGCGTCGCTTCTGAGCCAGCAGCCCGAAACGATGTCGCTGCTCAAAGAGCCGCTCTACCCGCCGCCACTGCCGAAGGCTGAGCGCGCACGCCTCGAAGACGAACTGGGCCAGGCCCGCCTCGATCAGGCGCACGACCCCGTGAACGTCGATGCGGTGCTGCGCGTCGCTCGGGCGCAGCAGGGTCTCGGCCGCGTCGGCGATGCGCTCGAAACGCTGACGCGCGCGCTCGAGGGGAAGGCCGACGTCCCCGCGATCCATCTCGAACGCGGCCGCGGGTTCGTCATCATCCGCAAGTTCGAGCTGGCACAGCGGGAGCTGCGCAAGGCGGTCGACGCGCTCCCAGAGGCGCATTGCGACATCGCCTTCACGATGTACCTGCTGGCCGACTACAAGTCGGCGCACGACGAATACGCCGCCTGCCAGGACCCGGGCCTCTTCGGCTACCTGTCGGCGCGACGCGCCGGACTCGACGCCGGCGCACCGCCGCCGCTTCCCGACGATTCAGGCGCGCGCCCGGCGATCAAGCTGCCCGGTTCGTTGACCTCGAAGACGCCGAAGGGGGACGCGTCGATCTACACCACCTACCTCGACGCGATCGACCGCCTCCTCAAGAGCGACAAGGTCGGCGCGCGAGAACTGCTGCAGCCGGTCGTCGAAAAACAAGAGGATCGCTGGATGCAGCCGATCTACATTGCGGTGGAATCGGACTACGCGCGGATCGCACCGCCGAAGCACAAGAAGAAGAAGTAAGGCGAACCGGCAGGTCCGCGCGACGTGAAGATCTGCGCCGGCCTACCGCGGCCCGCCGTTCACTCCTTCGCAGCCGGGGCGCGCCCGTCGCGCGCGTGACGATTCGAGCGACTTCTCGACGAGGCGCCGCAGTTCCTTGATCGGCTCGGGATTGTCGTCGACCTGGAGGCGCAGCACCGTATCGTTGTGCAGCCAGACGCCGCAATCCTTCTTGACGATGACCAGCGCCGCCGACTGCTGGCCGCGCTTGTCGCCGCCGCCCGCCTGTCCCCCATCGAGTGCGGCGACGAGACGCAGCGAGAGCGGCCCCTTCGTCTCCTCGAAGTTCTTCACCATGTTGTCGACGACGGCCTGGCCAGCGAGGATGTTGCCCTGCGCGGTGCAGTACTTGCCGCCCTTGTCTCCGGCCCATGCGTCGGCCTGCGGACCGGTGTAGGCGGCGTACTCCCCTTTCGGGTTCATCACCGCGAACTGGCGTCCCGCCTTCGGCCACGGCTGGCCGGCATAGCCTGGGTCCGGATCGCTGTCGAGGATAGCCTTGGTGATGGCGTCGGGTGTGAGGCCGGCGCGGAGCAACGACAGCGCTTTCGGCCCGTAGCCGACGTCGACGATGGCCTGCGTCGCCGCAACGCCGACCCCCGCCTCCGCCCAAAGCACGCCGTTGCCGACCGAGAACACGCGCGACTGGACGGCCGCGCCGAGCTCGCCGGTGTCGGGATCGTAGCCAAGGATGGAGAACGTGCCGGTGCCAATCGGCTCCTGTTCCTGCGCCGCCGGGGCGAGGACCGTCAGCGCGAGGACGGCGGTTAGCGCCAGGGCACCAGCTTTTCGATCCATTGGATGCGCATCAAATCGTTGTAGATGACCGTGACCATTAGCGCGAGCAGGAGCACGAAGCCGGCCAATAGCACCTTCTCCTTGACCTTGATACTGAAGTCACGCCGCGCCAGCCCCTCGAGCGCCAGAATGAAGATGTGTCCGCCGTCCAGGACGGGAATCGGCATCAGGTTGAGGAGCCCGAGATTCAGGCTGATCATCGCCATCAGGGTGAAGAGCTGAATCCAGCCCACCTCCGCCGCCTGACCGGAGAGCTCGGCAATCGCGACCGGTCCCATCAACTGCTTCACCGACGTCTCGCGAGTGAAGAGGCCGGCCAGCGTCTGCACGATCAGCTTGGCCCATTCCCAGTTCTTGTCGAGCGAGAGCTTGAACGCCTGCGTCGGCCCGGGATCGACCGTCTTGGTCTCGAACGGCCGCAGCTGGGCGCCCATCATGACCACGTCGCCGATCTTGCGCGGTTTGACCATGATCTGCTGGACCGCGTCACCGCGCTTCACCGTGAGCGCCAGCAGCTTGTCTTCGCTGCCGCGGATCGCGGTGATCAGATGATCGTAGGTAACGTTCTGCTCGCTCCCGGCAGCGAGGACGACGTCGCCGCGTTGCAACCCCGCTTCGGCGGCGGGCTGCCCGAGGTTGATCTCGGCAACCTCTGGATGCGTCATCGGCAGGACGCCGACTTCACCGATCTCGTACTTGCCCTGTCCCTCGGCCACGACCGGAATCTCGAGCGGCCGGCCGCCGCGGATCACGCTCAGCGTCACCTGACGCTTGGCCTTGCCGGCGATGGCGAGGAAGAACTGTTCCCAGTTGTCGATGGGGTGGCCATCGACCGCGAGCACACGGTCGCCGATCTGTACGCCCGCCTTCTGCGCGACCGACTTCTCGTTGAAGCCGCCGATGACCACGGCCTGCTGTTCGTAGAGCGGCACTTGCGCGCCCTGCCAGAACACGACGGTCATGACCACGATCGCGAGCAACAGGTTCATCACCGGTCCCATGATCAGGACCTGGAAGCGCTGCCACTTGCCCTTCGACAGGAATTCGTCGGGGGCGCCGGTGCGGGAGTCCTCGGGATTCTCGCCGGCCATCTTGACGTAGCCCCCGAGGGGGACCGCGCTGATGCAGTACTCGGTGTCACCGCGCTTGAAGTTGATCAGCTTCGGACCGAAACCGAGCGAAAACGTGAGCACGCGTACGCCAATGCGCCGGGCCATCAAGAAATGGCCGAGCTCATGCACGAAAATGAGCACCCCGAGAACGAATAGAAATGCGAGGATGGTCAAGAGGTCGATTGTACTCCAGCGCTCATCCGGCCGGCATACGCGCGAGCCCAGCCGTCGATCTTTCGGACGTCGGCGAGGCCCGCCACATGGCTCTCCCCTCTGGCTTCGTATGCATCCATCGTTCGGGCTATGACATCGGCGATGCCGGGAAAGCCAAGACGGCCGTCCATAAAGGCTGAGACGGCAATCTCGTTCGCCGCGTTCAGCGCAATCGACAGGCCCTCGGGGCCGCGCAGCGCGCGAAAGGCAAGCGCCAGGCAAGGGAAACGCTGACTATCGGGCGGCTCGAATTCGAGGTGGCCGGCACGGGCGAGGTCGAGCAGCGGCAGCGGCGCGCTCCAGCGTTCCGGATACGAAAAGGCGTACTGAATCGGCAGCTGCATGTCGGTGACGCCGAGCTGCGCGATTACGGATCCATCGATCATCTCCACCATCGAGTGGACAATCGACTGCGGGTGCACGAGAACGTCAATCCGGTCAGCGCCGACATCGAACAACCAGCGCGCCTCGATGACCTCGAGCCCCTTGTTCATCAGCGTCGCCGAGTCGATGGTGATTTTGGGTCCCATACGCCACGTCGGATGGCGCAGCGCGTCGGCCGCGGTCACGTGCGCGAGCGCGTCGGCCGAGAGCCTACGGAATGGGCCACCCGACGCCGTCAGGATCAGCTTGCGGACCTCGCTCGGCCGTCGGCCGTGCAGGCACTGGTGAAGCGCGTTGTGCTCGCTGTCGACCGGCAACACCGCGACGCCCTTGCGTCTTGCCGCGGCCATCACGACCGAGCCCGCCATCACCAGGATCTCCTTGTTGGCGAGCGCGATGGTCTTGCCGGCGTCGATCGCCGCGAGCACCGCGTCGAGCGCCGCGGTCCCCGACGAGGCAAAGAGCACGACGTCCGCGTCCGGGTGGGTGGCGATATCGATCAGGCAGTCCGGCCCGCGTTCGGCCGCTAACGCGTGGCGCGACGGGCGGTATTTCCGCACCTGATCGGCCAGGCGATCGGCATTGCCGCCTGCGGCCAGGCCGACCACGCGCAGCTTGCCGGGATGCGCGTCGACGACGGCGAGCGCGCTCTGCCCGATCGAACCCGTCGAACCGAGGATAGCGATCCCCTTCATAGCTGCCGGCTCACAGCGGCCAGCGACCGGCTATCGGCTGCTGGCTCCCGTGTTCAGTCTCCGTTTGCCAGTATGCAGTCACGCGACGAATCGGACGAAGACGTAATACACGGGCGCGGCGAACAGCCAGCTGTCCATGCGATCGAGCACGCCGCCGTGGCCTGGGATCAGGTTCGACGAATCTTTGACGCCAGCGCTGCGCTTGAGCAACGACTCGAACAGATCGCCGACGATGCCGAGCAGGGAGATGGCTGTGCCGAGCAGGACGAGGGTCCAGGGCGGCGCACTGAAAAGATAGCGGCCACCGAGCGTCATCGCCAGCGTGCCGAAGAGGACGCCGCCGATCGCGCCTTCAACAGTCTTCTTCGGGCTGATCGCCGGGGATAACTGCTTCCGGCCGAAGGCGCGGCCGGTGTAGTACTGCGCAGAATCGCTGACCACCACCGTGACGAGCAGCAGCAAGAGCACGAGTCGTCCGTCGCCCTGCCCGTTGATCCGCAGGGCAGCGAGCATGCCGAGCGGGAGGCCGAGGTAGAGCGCGCCGAACACCGTCGCCGCCACGTCGGCGAGAACGGACGGCGACGGCCCGCCTCTCGCAACGGCCGCCGCGCCGACCACAACCATGGCCGCCGCCAGAACGAGGTAGGTCCAGTTCGCGAACATGCCGCGATCGGCGAGCCAGGTCGCAAGACAGACGATGGCGACGGCGGCTCCGCCGATACCGGCGAACACCGTGATCCCAAGCGCCCGAGCCAGTTGTCGATACTCGACAAATGCCAGTACGCCGGCGAGCAGCGCCAACACGAACGTGCCTGCCGGCGGCGCGAACCAAATGGTCCCGATGACTACGGGCAGCAGCACGAGCGCCGAGAGCACCCTGGTCATCGCTGGGAGACCGAAAGCCGGTAGGCGTCAACCGGCCGCTGCAAGCCGCTCACCGGCCGGCGACCGCGGGCTGCTTGATCCCGCCGTAGCGGCGCTCGCGCTTCTGGTAGGCGAGGATCGCTTCGAGCAGATGCCGCTTGCGAAAATCTGGCCACAGCGTGTCGGTGACCCAGATTTCGGCATAGGCGATCTGCCAGAGCAGGAAGTTGCTGACGCGCATCTCGCCGCTCGTGCGGATGAGGAGATCGGGATCGGGCTGGCCCGCGGTATAGAGGTGGCTGGAAAAAATCTGCTCGTCGATCGCGTCCGCGGGCACCCCTTCGGTGACCAGCTTCTTCGCTGCCTCGATGATTTCGGCGCGGCCGCCATAGTTGAGCGCGATGTTGAACAGCATGCCGCGGTTGGTGACGGTCTTCTGTTCGGCGTCGCGCAGTTCCTGCTGCACGTCGCGCGACAGATCGTCGATGCGGCCGATCGCCCGGAAACGGATGTCGTTCTTGAGCAGCGTGTTCAGCTCGGAGCGCAGGTAGCGCTTGAGCAGCAGCATCAGGGTCGAGACTTCCGCCGCCGGACGTTTCCAGTTCTCGACCGAGAACGCGTAGAGCGTCAGCACCTGGATGCCGAGCCGCGCCGAACCCTCGACCACGGCGCGCACCGATTCAATACCGGCTCGGTGCCCTTCGACACGCGGCAGATGGCGCTGCGCCGCCCAGCGGCCGTTGCCGTCCATGATCACGGCGATGTGCGCAGGCAGCCGGTCGAAGTTGACCTGGCGCGCCAGCGTCTCCTCGGCCGAGCCGGGCTGCACGTCCGCCAGGATGTTGTCGAGGCTCATAGTCAGGCGCAAAAGCTTGATGATACAGAGTCTGACGGATTGTGCCAACCTGCCATAGCATGAGCGCCGTCTTGTCGTCCCGATCGCTGTCGACGCGTGGTCACTCCGGGCGATTCTGCGGATCGTCGCCGACGCCTGAGGCCCCGTAGTCGACGCGGACGAGACACAGTCCGCAGGCCGGCGCGGTGCGACCCGCCTCGGACCGGTTCGGCCGGTCGAGCAGCGCCGCCAGGTGGGACGCCGGGCGCTGGCGATGACCGATCTCGACGAGCGTGCCGACCACGCTCCGCACCATGTGGCGCAGGAAACCCTCACCGGAAATCGCGAAGACCAGCGAGCCGTCGGCCCCCTGTCCCCACCGCGCGTCGGTGACGCGGCGCACGCTGCTGTGCGTGACACTGCGCGCGCCCTGGAAGGCGGCGAAATCGTGCTCGCCCTGGAGCGCCTCCGCGGCACGCTCGATCAGCGCCGCGTCGAGCGACTGCGGCACATGCCACGTATAGAGACGCAGCATCGGCGGCACGATGGTGCCGTTCCAGATGCGGTACTCGTAGGTCTTGCCCGTGGCGCTGAAGCGCGCGTGAAAACTCTCGGGCATGACGCACACGTCGAAGACGCGGACCGCCGGGGGCAGGCTGGCGTTGAGCGCGCGAAGCAGCGTCCGCTCCGCATGTGTACAGGCCACGCGCGCGGAGGCGACCTGCCCCGTCGCGTGGACGCCGGCGTCGGTCCGCCCGGCGCCGTGCACTGTCACGCGGCGATGGTCGATCGTCGACAGTGCGTCTTCGAGCAGTCCCTGGATCGACTCACCGCTCGCCTGCCGCTGCCATCCGACATAGCCGGTGCCGTCATAGGCGACGCTCAACTTGATGGTGCGCATGCGGACCGCCGTCAGCCCCCGCGGCGCTCAGGCGCGGCTGCCTGGCTTCACCACGGCAAGGCCCTTGGCGCAGAGCGGACACGACGCGGGATCGTGGGCGGCGACCTGCATCTTCACCAGCGACTGCAGCGGCACGTCGAGCCGGGTCCCCGCCGATCCGCGATCGATAATCGACGCCGCGCCAACCACCTGCGCGCCGGCCGCTTCCGCGACCGCGATCGTCTCGCGTGTCGAGCCGCCGGTCGTGATCACGTCCTCGACAATCAGCACGCGGTCCGTCGGATCGAGCGTGAATCCGCGCCGTAGCATCAGCGTCCCGTCCTGCCGCTCAGCGAACAGCGCGCGCACCTGAAGCGCGCGCCCGACTTCCTGGCCGATGACGATGCCGCCGAGCGCCGGCGACAGTACCGCCGTCGGCTGCAGGTGCTTGGTCCGCTCGCCCAGCTCGCGTCCGAGCTGCTCCGCGAAGTCGGGATGCTGCAGCACCAGCGCGCTTTGCAGGTAGCGATCGCTGTGCAGGCCGGACGAGAGCTTGAAGTGCCCCTCGAGCAGCGCGCCGGAGTGGCGGAAGAGATTGAGAACCTCGCTGTCGGTCATGCAGGCGGAAGTGTAACAGGCCGGCTGCGATAATCCGCCCCTCTTCATGAACCTGGGGCCGGACCCCGCTTGGGTCCGTACGAAATCGAGGCGCTGGTGATGGTCATCGTGAACTGGACGTCGCTGTCGCGGTGACGTTGAGCAACGACAATGGATCGACGCGGGCGTTGTTGAGTCGCACCGCCCAGTGCAGGTGCGGACCGGTGACGCGTCCGGTCGCACCGACCTTGCCGATCATCTGTCCGCGCACCACCGTGTCCCCCTCCTTGACGGCGATCTCGGACAGGTGCGCCAGCAGCGAGAACAGGCCGAGCCCATGATCGATGATCACGGTATTGCCGCTGAAGTACAGCGGCGCGGCCAGCACGATGCGGCCGGCGTTAGGCGCCTCGATCGGCCGGCCTGACGGGCTGAGGAAATCGGCGCCCGTGTGCGGCGGGCGCGCTTCGCCGTTGTAGATGCTGCGCGTACCGAAGGCGCTATTGGCCGGATCCGGCACCGGCCGCGCGAACGGCGCCGTCCACAAGCGCTGCCGCACCGGGTGGTCCCAGATCTCGCTGATTTCGCGCGCCTCGCGCTCGACGCGCGCCTCCTGATCGGGCGGCGGGTGGACCAGGTCGGGGTTGACGGTCAGGCGCCGCGTCGGAAACGCGCGCGGCTGCACGATCAAGGTGCGATGGATCACGGCATCCCCTGTTCGCACCGTCAGATCGTAGCGTGCCGGCTTGGTGGCGAGATCGATGCCGATGAGCGTCCGCCATCGCCCGTCCTGGAGTGGGTAGGCAGGCCAATCGCGGTCGAAGATGCGGATCGACGGGGGGACGTCGCGCGTGACGTCGACGACGGCCACGTCACCGGGCCGGAGCTGGCCAGGCCGCACCTCGACCGGCGGCTGGGCCACGGCACTCGCCACCGCCAGGACCATGAGCACCATGAGGCCCGTTAGCACCTTCAGCACCCTAAGCACCTTCAGCACCGAGCGCTGCGCCGCCCTACGAGGTCCTCGGCTTCGGCTGCCGCAGGTTGTCCTCGAACAGCTTCAGAATCCGCGTGTACTCGTCGGCCCAGCTCGCGTTGCGCAGAAAACCGTGGTTCTCGACCGGATACGGCGCGAACTGCCAGTTCTGCTTGTGCAGTTCGATGAGCCGCTCAACGAGGCGGACCGAATCCTGGAACAGCACGTTGGTGTCGACCATGCCGTGGCAGATGAGCAGCGCCCCCTTGAGCCCGTCGGCGAAATAGATCGGCGAGCTCTGACGGTAGGCGTCGGCGTCCCGCTGCGGCAGGTTCAGGATGTTGGACGTGTAACCGTGATTGTAGTGCGCCCAGTCGGTCACCGGCCGCAGCGCCGCGCCGGCGGCGAACACGTCCGGCGTGGTGAACATCGCCATCAGCGTGA
This sequence comes from uncultured Acidobacteriota bacterium, assembly GCA_963836665.1. Taxonomy (GTDB): domain Bacteria; phylum Acidobacteriota; class Vicinamibacteria; order Vicinamibacterales; family 2-12-FULL-66-21; genus JAICSD01. Next base: position 2,915,796 of record CAWIKL010000001.1, read on the forward strand.
TGAAGCCGCCGTAGCTGCCGCCGTAGACGCCGGTCCGTTTCGGGTTCACCTGTTCTGCCGCCGCCAGGTATCTCGCGCCGTCGACGATGTCGTCGAGATCCTTGCCACCCATGTGACGGTAGATCGCCGTCCGCCAGTCCCGCCCGTAGCCGGCGCTGGCGCGATAGTCGACGTCGAGCACGACGTAGCCCCGCGCCGCGAGCAGGTTGTTGAACATGTACTCGCGCGAGTAGTCGGACCAGTACTTGTGCGCGTTCTGGAGGTAGCCGGCGCCGTGCACGAAGACGACGCCGGGATGGACCGGGTCACGCCGGGCGCCGATCATCTCTGGCGTGAACAGCCGCGCGTAGACGTCGACGCCATCGCGTGCCTTGAACGTGATCACCTGTGGATCGATCCACTTGAACGAGCGCCACGCGGCCGTCGGGCTCGTCGTCACCTGCACCGCCGTCGCGCCCGGCGCGTTCGTCATGACGAACACCTCCGGCGGCTTGGTGGTGTAGGAGTAAATCAGGCCGACGGCCGAGTCGTCCGGCGACACTTCACCCTGGTTCGATCCCGTCATCGACGTGATCTTCGTCCGGGTGCCGCCGTCGGCCGGGACGCTGTAAAGATGCCGCTCGCCCGGGTGGACCTCCGTGGTCGTGATGTAGAACTTCCTGCCGTCGTGGGAAACCGACGCCGACGTCACTTCCCACTTGCCCGACGTGAGCGGCTTCGCCTTCGCCGAGCTGTCGCTGACGTCGAGCGTGTAGAGGTGCATCCAGCCGTCGCGTTCCGACAGATACCAGACGCGCTTCCCGTCGGGGAGGAACTCGGCGCCCGAGGATCCGAAACCCGTCCCCGCCTCGCGTATCCAGGCGTCGTCGTGCAGCGCATCGACGACGCGCGTCTTGCCCGTGTCGGGATCGATCAGCACGTACCAGCGATCCTTGTTGTCGGTCGAGCGCGCGCCGGCCAGCGCGTAGTGGCCGTCGTCCGACACGCCGGGCATCGACCAGCGAATCTCGCGCTCCGCCTTCTTGGGCGTCGCGCCTGGCGCGCCGGAGGCGGGCGCCGGTTCCTCTGACGGAGGCGCGAAGCTGCTGTCGGCCCACACCGACGTGCCCGTCTTCAGATTGAGAACGGCAAGAAGAAAACGATTTTGCGCGTCGCCGACCGCGCTCCGCCCAGGAATGTCCTCGACATATCCGGTTTCGTTGACCCAGTTCGGTACGATGGCGTTGCGCGCGCCAGCGGGACGCTCCGACACCAGCGCGAACACGTGTGCGTCGTCGGGCGAGAGCATCAGATCCGCCGCCGTCTGGCGTTCCAGCAGCTCGATCGCCGGCAGCTTGTCCTCCTTGTCCTTTTCGTCGGTCCTCTTCTTCTTGTCGCCGGCCTCTTTCACCGCGTCGAGCAGCTGCTCTTCCTGGTCGCGGATGAACTTCTGGCTGTCGGTCCAGCGCGGCTCCGCTTTCTTCGGGCCATTGTCGGTGAGCTGCTGCACGCCGGCGCCACCGACCGGGACGAGAAAGAGGTTGCCGTCGCGGACGTAGGTGATCGCGGTGTCGTGGCGCGCCCAGCGCGGGCTGCTCTCGACGGCGGTGGTCCGGGTAATCATGCGACGCGTACCGCTGGCGTCGAGCAGCACGATGTCGCCGCGGTCGGCGAAGACGACGCGCGTGTGAGCCTTGTCCCAGCGCCCGCTGGCCGGTGGAACGCTCTTTCGTTGCTCCTCGGTCAGCTTGACGGGCGGCCCGCCGTCGCGGCCAACCGAATAGGTCGCGGCCTCGTCTTCACCTGGGCGGCGCCAGTCGAAGTAGAGCGTCCGCGAGTCGGCCGACCAGCGGAGGCTATCGGGCGGATACCCTACGAGATCGGGGCCCCGCATGATGCTGTCGACGGTCAGCGCGAAGGGCGCGGCCACGGGAGCCTGGGCGCGTGGGGCGGCGACCGCCAGTACAAGCACGAAAGGCAGCAGGATCAAAGACTTGAACGTCCGCATGATGGCTTCAATACTTAACACACGAAGAGAACCATGGGGCCGATTCGCCCGTCCAAGATAGGGCCGCACTGGTTTTTGCTACAGGTCGGTCAAGCATTCCGCGTCATACCACTTTGGAGAGCACTGTAATGCGTTTGCACCAACAAATCCGGGCCTCGATTGCACGTTCGGGAGTGATCGGCGCCGGGTTGATCGTGTTCGTTTCCGGTCTACCGCTGTCCGCTTCCGGACAGGCGCCATCGATCGCATCGGCGGTGCCGGCCGCGGGCGTTCAGCCGGCCGTGCAGGGCACGCCGCTGTCGATCGACGACGCCGTCAAGATGGCACTCGAGAACAACCTCGGGATCCAGGTCGAAAAGCTGAATCCGCAGATCCAGGTGCTCGGGATTTCGCGTGCGGTGTCGGCCTACGCGCCGACGCTGTTTTCCACTCTCAGCCGCCGCAACCAGACGGCACCTCCGACCGACTTCCTGTCATCGGGCGTCCAGGTCGTCACGGCGGGCAGCTTTGCGACCACGGGCGGCGTCCAACAGCTGCTCAAGTGGGGCGGCGCCAGTTACCAGGTGTCGATCGACGGCACTCGGGCGACATCGAACGCCTCGCATACGGTCTTCAGCCCGCAGCTCGGCTCCGATTTCAACGCCGCCTACACCCAGCCGCTGCTGCGCAACTTCAAGATCGACGCGACGCGGCAGCAGGTCGCGCTGAGCCAGAACCAGGCGCAGTCGGCCGATATCCAGTTGCAACAGCGCGTCACGCAGACGGCCCGCAACGTCCGCGCCGCCTACTACCAGCTGATCGGCGCCATCTCCGGACTCGACGTCGCGCAGCAGTCCCTCGACGTCGCCCGCGTCGCGCTCAAGAACAACCAGACCCGTGTCGAAGTCGGAACGATGGCGCAGATCGACATCGTCTCGGCGGAGGCGGAAGTGGCCAGCAATGAAGAGGGCGTGATCATTGCGCAGGCGGCGATCGAGACGGCGCAGGATCAGCTGCGCACCCTGGTGATGAACCCGGGTCAGCCTGACTTCTGGACGGCCCGGTTCACGCCGAGCGAGAAGCCGACGCTGGTGCCGCGCGAAATCAACATCGACGCGGCAGTCAAGAACGCGCTGCAGAACCGCACCGACATCCGTGATTTCAGGAAGAACATGGAGAACACGGACATCAACATGGCCTACGCGCGCAACCAGAAGTTGCCCGAGGTCGATCTGACGGCGCGCTATGGGCTCACCGGGGTCGCCGGAGTGCAGAACCTCTACGACACCAGCGCCATCGACGGCTCGTCAATCGTCACCGGGACGAGCGTCCGCACCTTCACCGACGCGCTGCACGATGTGTTTGCCAACGACTTCAAGACGTGGAGCTTCGGCATCAACGTCTCCTACCCGCTCGGCACCAGCACCGCCGACGCCGCCTTCGCGCAGCTCAAGCTGCAGAAGCAGCAGGATCAGCAAAACCTCAGCAACCTCGAAATGGCGGTGACAACGCAGGTCCGCCAAGCGGGGCGCGACGTCAACACCAACCTGCGCCGCGTCGAAGCGACCACCCGCGCGCGAGAACTCGCCGAGCAAAAGCTGACCGCCGACAACAAGCGCTTCGCGGTCGGCCTGGCACAGACCTTCGAGGTCCTGCAATCGCAGCGCGACCTGTCGCGCGCGCGGCAGAGCGAGCTGAACGCGATCATCGACTACAACCGCTCGCTTGTCGACTTCGAGGCCGTCCAGAGCGTGCCGATTCGATAGCGCGCCGGCAACGACGACAGCAAGGGCCGGCGCGGTCGCGCCGGCCTTTTTCTTTGTATAGACTGCGGGCGTGCCGAAGCTCACGGTCACGGTGATCACGCGCAACGAGGCGGCGAACATCGCCGCCGCGCTGGCGTCGGTCGCCTGGGCCGACGAGATGATCGTCGTCGATGCCGACAGCGGCGACGAGACGGCGGCAATCGCCACAGCGGCCGGCGCGCGCGTCGAGGTGCGACCGTGGCCCGGCTACAGCGACCAGAAGAACTTCGCCGCGTCAATCGCGGCCAACGACTGGATCTTGTCGCTTGACGCCGACGAGCGGGTCACGCCGGAGCTCGCCGCTGAAATCCGGACCTTGCTGGCTGATGCGCCGCCCCGCCGCGGCTACCGCGTGCCGCGCATCAGTTTTTATCTCGGACGGTGGATCCGTGGGACCGACTGGTATCCCGACTATCAGCTCCGCCTCTACGATCGCCGCGCCGGCCGCTGGAACGGCCGCGTCGTACACGAGTCAGTGGTGCTCGACGGCGAACCGGGCGCACTGAAGCACGATCTGCAGCACTATCCCTACCGCGACATCAGCCATCATCTCGCCACCATCGACCGCTACACAACCCTCGCCGCCGAGCAGAACCGGGCGAACGGCCGGATCCCGTCGCTCGCCGGCGTCGCTCTGCATCCGCCGTTTGCGTTCTTTCGCAACTACATCCTGCGCGGCGGCTTTCGCCTCGGCGGCACCGGTCTCATCGTCTCCGGCTTGAACTCGGTACTACGTCTTCCTGAAGCTGGTGAAGACGCGAGAACTGCGTTAGCGATGTTCTCGATGCACATCGACTCGGCCCGCACCTGGCGCGGCGGCCAGAACCAGGTGCTGCTGACGGTGCTCGGGATGCGCGCGCTCGGCCACCGCTCGATGCTCGTCGCGCATCCGGCCGGTGAGCTGCGCCAGCGCGCCAGCGAAGGGCTGGATCTCGTCCCGCTGGCGCCGGCCAACGAGATGGACCTGTCAGCCGCGTGGCGGTTGTCGCGCCTGGTCAAGCAGCTCAAGCCCGACGTCATCCACGCCCACGATCCGCACGCCGTGGCGATGGCGGCGCTCGGACTGTCGATGAGCACCCAGCTGGCCAAGCCACCGCTGGTCGCGTCGCGCCGCGTCGACTTTCACATGAAGGGGAACGCCCTTTCGCGCTGGAAATACCGGCAAGTCGACTGCTTCGTGTGCGCGTCCGACGCAATTCGCCACATGGTCATCGCCGACGGCGTGCCGGCGGCGCACGCCGTCACCGTCCACGAAGGCATCGATCTCGCGCACGTCGCCGCCGCGCCGCCGGTCAACCTGCACGCCGAGCTCTGGCTGCCGCACGACGCGCCGATCGTCGGCAACGTCGCCGCACTCGTCGCCCACAAGGGGCAGCGCCATCTCGTCGACGCCGCCGCGATCGTCGTCAAGCAGGTGCCCGACGCGCGATTCGTCATCGCCGGCGAGGGAGAACTGCGCGCCGCGCTCGAGCGCCAGATCAAAGAGAAGCGCCTCGAGAAGCACGTCTTCCTCGCCGGCTTCCGCCCCGACATCCTCTCGGTGCACAAAGCCTTCGACATCTTCGCGATGAGCTCGGTCACCGAGGGGCTCGGCACGTCGCTGCTCGACGCCATGGCGTGCGCCAAGCCGATCGTCGCGACCACGGCTGGCGGCATGCCGGAAGTGGTCGCCGACGGCGAGACGGGCATCCTGGTGCCGCCGCGCGACGCCGACGCGCAGGCCGCCGCGATCGTCAGGCTGCTCAAGGATCACCCGCTGTGCGCAGCGATGGGGGCAGCCGGCGAACGCCGCGTGCGCGAGCGCTTCTCGTCGGAGCGCATGGTGCAGGACACGCTCGAGCTCTACAAGCGCGTCTGCATGCACGCGCACGTCGAAAGTGCTTAATGCTTGATGGCGATCACTCCCGGCTTGCATCCGGAATGGTCGCGTGGACAGTCGTCGAACGTGATCGCGGCGCCGTTGGTCGAGAATGTCACGCCGCGGACGAGCCGGCTGCTGGGAAAACCGTCCGGGTCGATGAGCGCCACGGCCCCGAGGTTGACGCCGGAATGGGCGTCGAAGAGGCGCAGCTGGTAGCCGTTGACGAGGAAGGCGACGCGCCCGCCGTCGGGGGTCCAGGCGATCTCATCGGCCTGTTCCGACGGCCCGCTCAGCGCTTCTACCGCTCTCGCCGTCCTCACCGACGTCCCGATCCACAGCGTCTGGCACAGGCCGGCGGCGCAGCGTCCCTCGAGGACGTAGGCCACGCCGTCGCGGGCCGGCGCGTTGGCGAAGCGGACGATGCGGCGTGCGCCGAGGAAGTAGCCGGCGCCGAACCCGATCACCGCGATGACGAACGCGCCGATGAGCGCCGCGGCGAGCGGGCCGCCGCGCGAGCGCCGCGCGGGCGGCAGATTCCCTTCAGCGGACATTGCGCATCTCCCTGCCGGCGGCCGAAGCCGCAGGCGTTCATCATGCCGACGTGGCACAGCGAGAAATCGAATCGCACCGGATCGACCGGATCGAGCGTGCGCAGCGATTCCGTGATGTCCGCCGCCATGCGCCACCCCGGCGAGGTGTACCTGGTCAGGCCGAGGCAGCGCCCGAGCCGGATCACATGCGTGTCGAGTGGCACGATCAGCTTCGCCGCCGGGACCGACGTCCACGTCCCGAGGTCGACCTCGTCGCGCCGCACCATCCAGCGCAGGTACAGGTTCAGGCGCTTGCAGCCGCTGCCCGCCGACGGGCGCGGAAAGAAATAGCACACGCCGGCGCGCTTCGGCAGCCGCCGTCCGTAGGCCGCGCGCAGGTCGAGCGCGAGCGCACGTTGCGAAAAGCTGTCGAGCGCGTCGGCAACGTCGACCGCGTCGGGCGCCAGCCCTTCGACGAAAAACCCTTCGATCGATCCCGACGCCTCGATCATCTGCCGAAGGATCCACAGCAACGCGACGATATCGGCGCCGCGGATCCAGCGATGGACCATGGCGCGCAGCTCGGGATGCGGGGCCGCCGGATCGAAACGGCGCAGCCAGGCCGCCGGCGACGGTCCGAGCGCTGCGGCCAGCGTGTTGACCGTGTTCAGGACGCTCTGCACCCGCCCAAAGGCGAGCGCCGCCGCACAGAAACCGATCACCTCCTGATCGCACGGATCCACATAGCGGCGGACGATCTGCACGGGATCGGCGGCCGAGTCCTCCCGGTTGTAGGCGTCGTAGAGGCGATCGAGCCGGGTCGCGAGTCTGTTCACGGCGATCGGCACGTCGCGCGTTCCCGTGGTCAAAAACTGGTGATCGGCTCGCCGCCGATGCACATCGGGCACTGCGCGGCCGGGAAGTTGTCCGGCGCCTTGTACTCCGCGAGCGCGTAGTTCGGCACGCCGGCATCGACAATGGCTTCCAGCCGATCGCAGATCTCCACGGTGGCGAGCACGGTGCCGCCGGCCCGGCGCACGAGATCGGCGCAGCGTTGGAACGTCTTGCCGGTGTTGCGCACGTCGTCGGCAACCAGCACGCGCTTGCCGGCCATTTCGCGCGCGTAGAAATTGCGTAGGTCGAAGTCGTCGCCGCGGCTGCCAAACGGGGCGAAACTGCACGGCGGGTGGGTCAGCGAGCGGCGGCCGTCGAGCAGGCCGGCGAGGGTGTGCGCCAGTAGCGCCCCCCCCATCACCGGGCCGGCCACGACTTCCGTCTGTTCGAGCACATCGCCGGGCAGCACGTCGAGCAGATCCTGCGCCAGCCGCCAGATGGTCGAGGGATGGCGGAACAGCTGGTGCGGGTTCAGATACACGCGGCCGTGAAAACCGTTGTGGTAGTCGAAGTGCCCGTTGCGCATCAGCACCTCGAATCCTTCGAGTTGTCGCAGCGCCTGGCGGCGCAGGTCGTCGATCCTGGTCATTGATTGTCCGGGGGAACGTCGCTCCTCCGTCATAGTCCCTCGTTCCTGTAGACGATACGCCCGCCGACGATGGTCGCCGCCACCGCGCCGCGCAGCTGCCAGCCGTCGAATGGCGTGTTCTTCGACTTCGACTGCAGCGCCGCAGCACGGATGGTCACCGCGGCGTCCGGGGCCAGCACGGTGATGTCGGCGGCGGCCCCGTCCGCGAGCGTGCCGCCGGGCAACCGGAACACGCGCGCCGGATTGGGCGCCAACAACTCGATGGCACGCGCGACGCCAATCCGCCCGGCGTGGACGAGCCGGTCGAAGACCAGCGCCACGCACGTCTCCAGCCCGACGATACCGAATGGCGCCCGGTCGAATTCGACCAGCTTCTCGTCGGCGTGGTGCGGCGCGTGATCGGTCGCGATTACGTCGACGGTCCCGTCCGTGATCCCCTGCAGCATCGCCTCGCGATCCGCGGCCTCGCGCAGCGGCGGATTCATCTTGACGTTGGTGTCATAGCGGATCGGTGTTTCCAATGACTCGTCGGTGAGGACGAAGTGGTGCGGCGCGACCTCGCAGGTCACGTTGGTCAAGCCGCGTTCCTTGGCGGCGCGCACCGCGCGCACCGATTGCCGCGCGCTCATGTGGCAGACGTGGTACGGGCCGCCGGTCAGCTCCGCCAGCGCGATGTCGCGCTCGACCATGATCGACTCGGCGACGCCTGGAATGCCCGGCAGGCCGAGGCGGGACGCAATCAGCCCTTCATGGGCGACGCCGTCCCCCTTCAGCGATGGATCCTCGCAATGATCGACAATCGGCACGCCGAGCATGCCGGCGTATTCGAGGGCACGGCGCATCAGCAGCGCGCTCGCCACCGGGCGTCCATCGTCGGTGAAGGCGACGCAGCCGGCCGCCTTCTGGGCGCCGAGTTCCGCCATTTGTACCCCTTGCGAGCCAATCGAGACGGCGCCGATGGGATAGACGCGCGCCAGGCCGGCGGTGGCGGCACGGCGCAGAATCAGCTCGGTGATCCCGGGATGATCGTTGACCGGATCCGTGTTCGGCATGCAGGCGATGGCGGTGAACCCGCCGGCCACAGCCGCCGCCGTGCCGGTGGCGATCGTCTCCTTGTGCTCCTGGCCCGGCTCGCGCAGGTGCACGTGGATGTCGATCAGCCCGGGCGCGACGATCCAGCCCTGCTTCACCTCGAACACGTCGGCGCCGTCGACCGGCAGTGACTTGCCGACAGCCGCGATCCGGCCGCCGTCGATGAGCACGTCGAACTCGCCGTCACGTCCCGCCGCCGGATCGACGACCCGGCCGCCTTTCAGCAGCAGTTTCTTTCCGCTCAATCCGCCTCGCCTTCTTGTCCCGCCAGCAGGTAGAGCACCGCCATGCGCACGGCGACGCCGTTGGCCACCTGCTCGAGAATGACCGAAAAGGGGCCGTCGGCGACCTCGGAGTCAATCTCGACGCCGCGGTTCATCGGCCCGGGGTGCATGATGATCACGTCGTCCTTGGCGCGGCGCACGCGCTCCGGCGTGAGGCCGAACAACGTGAAGTACTCGCGCGTCGAGGGGATGAAGTGGCCGTGCATCCGCTCGTGCTGAATGCGCAGCATCATCACCACGTCGGCGCCGTCGACCGCGTCGTCGATCGACGTGGTCGGTCGCACGCCGAAGCGCGCCAGCTCGGCGGGCATCAGCGTCGCCGGGCCGCACGCCCACACCTCGGCGCCCATCTTATTCAGCAGGAGCACGTTCGATCGCAGCACGCGGCTGTGCAGCAGGTCGCCGACGATCGCCACTTTCAGCCCCGCGAGCCGCTTCTTGCGCTCGCGGATGGTGAAGGCGTCGAGCAGCGCCTGGGTTGGGTGCTCGTGCGTGCCGTCGCCGGCGTTGATGATCACCGAGCGGCAGAGACGCGCCAGCAGGTGTGGCGCCCCCGAAGACGCGTGGCGCATGACGATCATGTCGGGGGCCATCGCCTCGAGGTTGCGCACCGTGTCGAGCAGCGTCTCCCCCTTGGTCACGCTTGACTGCGCGACGGCGATGCTCAGCGTGTCGGCGCTGAGGCGCTTCTCCGCCACCTCGAACGACGTGCGGGTGCGCGTACTCGGCTCGAAGAACAAGTTGACGACGGTACGGCCGCGCAGAGTCGGGACTTTCTTGATCGGCCGCGCCGCGATCTCCTTCATCGCCTCGGCGGTGTCGAGGACGAGCGTGATCTCGTCGGGGGCGAGGTCGGTGATACCGAGCAGGTGACGCGACTTGAGCATTACGCCGCGTCCCCTTCGAGCACAACCTCGTCGTCGCCGTCGATTTCCTGCAGGCGCACCTGGACGCTTTGCTTGAGCGAGGTCGGCAGGTTCTTGCCGACGTAGTCGGCCTTGATGGGCAGCTCCCGGTGCCCGCGGTCAACGAGGACGATCAACTGGATCGAGCGTGGCCGGCCGAAGTCGATCAGCGCGTCGAGCGCAGAGCGGATGGTCCGGCCGGTATAGAGCACGTCGTCGACGAGCAGGATGCGTTTGTCGTCGATGGAAAACGGGATTTCGGTGCGGCGGACGAGCGGCTGCGGCCCGACCGCGTGCCGCATCAGGTCGTCGCGATAGAGCGTGATGTCGAGCGCCCCGGTCGGCACATCGCCGTGGTTGATCTCGCGCAGCGCCTGCGCGATGCGCCGCGACAGCGGCACGCCACGAGTGCGGATGCCGACGAGGGCAAGGTCGCCGGTGCCGCGGTTGCGTTCGAGAATTTCGTGGGCGATTCTGGTGAGAGCACGGGCCATGCGGTCCGCGTCCATGACTTGCGGCATGTCGGTCACCTCTTCGCCGCCTCGCTGGACGGCAATTAAAAGGGTTCCGGTCGATCATATCACCGACCTCCACGCTGTGAATCACCGACCTGATCTGGATTCACCGCCCGTGCGATGGAATGAACGTGATCGGGCGATCCGCGGTGAACGACGGCGTGAACACGTCCGCGCGGGTGTAGCCGTCCATGTCCCGTCCGATCGGCAGGCCAAGAAAGTAGAGGAGCGTCGGCGCGAGATCGACGATCGAGCCGCGCGGCTTGCGGCCGGGCGCGACGCTGGTGCCGTAGGCCAGCAGGAAGCCGTCGGGGCCGTCCTCGTGCGTCGCGCTCACCTCCGGGTCGCGCAGCACCCGCGCGGCCAGGCGCTTCAACGGGCCGACCGGGCGCATGCCGAAGCCGGAGACGACGAGCAGCAGATCGTCGGCGGCCATCCGCTCTAGCGTGGCACCGATCTCGCGGTCAACTTCCGCATACGCGCGATCGAGCGTCGCCAAGGCCTGCCGGTCCGCGTCGCTGACCTCGTCCCCGGACGAATCGGGCAGCGTATGGTGCGCGGCGGTGTCGACGTCCTGATAGCGGATCGCGATGACCTCCGCCGCGTGCACGCCGGCGATCGCGTCGGTCACCCGTGAGTAGCGCTCGTCCCAGCGCACCGGCATGCGGCGCGCTCGAAGGTCTCGCGCGCGAGCGGGACGACGTCGGGCGGATAGGCGACGCCGCCGAACTCGGACATCGAGCCGATCATCTGGTGAAAGCGGTCGGTGATGAGAAAGCCGTCGATCGGCTGTGCCGGATACGTCAGCGGCCAGCGGACGATGCCCGCGCTGATGCCATAGTCGCCGAGGATGCTCCAGAACGGCCGCGCCCGCCATTCCGCCGACGTGTTGGCCTCGTCGCGGACGATGCCGAGGCGAACCAGCACGTGCGAGAAGCAGTGATCGGGCAGCAGGTCGACGGCGCGATCATCGCCACGCGCGAAGTAGGTCGCGGCGGAGCGGACACCATTCTTCACCGGGTACATCCCGGTGGCGGCGGCGACCCACACCGGATCCGGCTGCGTCGGCCGGATCGTGGCGAGGTCCATCGAGGCGCCTGCGTCGAGCAGCCGGCCGAAGTTCGGCAGCCGTCCCGACGTGACCCGCGGCCAGATGTATTCGAGCGATCCGCCGTCGATGAGGAGGAGCGTGATGCGCGGTCCCTGGCGCCGGAGCGGCTGCGAGAGCAGGACGCGCCTGGCGCCGAGGGTCGGCTCGCCGCCGGCGCCGCGCGCCGCCACCGGCAGGGCCAGCAATCCGACGATGGCGATCGACAACAGCGCGGCGCCGACACGGCTGCCACGGCGCCCGTAGGAGTAGTGGGCGACGGCGATGCCGAGCAGCACCACCGCTGACGCCGTCGTCGCCGCCGCGCCGAAAGTGAACCGCCGCGCTGTGGTGTCGTCGAAGAGCGCGGGAAAGCCGAGCAGGTTGAGCCACATTAGCGTCGCGGCAACGGCGGCGGCGGCCGCCGACAGCCAGGCCAGCAGGCGGACGCTGATCCAGCCCGGCGAAAAAATCGACACGCTGAAGAAGTCGCGCACCAGCATCGTCACGTAGAACAGCAGTGCGAGATGAATGCCGTAGAACAGGCCGAGGGTAAGATACCAGCGCCATACCGAGGACGACGCCAGCGGGATCTGCGGGTTGAGCTGCAGGACGAGGATCGTCAGATACGCAGCACCGAGCGCGCCGGCGAGCAGCGAGTTCGTCAGCAGCCGCAGGAAGCGCATCTTCGAAGTGTATACTTCGGTGGATGCCGGTGGACATCGACGCGGTGGTGATCGAGAACCGCCGGCTGTCGGCCGACTACAACGTCCTCTCGCTCGCCGCGCCGGCAATCGCCGCCGTCGCCCGGCCCGGCCAGTTCGTGATGATCAAGACGACGGGCGGGCACGATCCACTGCTGCGGCGCCCCTTCTCGATCTTCGAAATCCTCCGCGACGGCACGGGCGCGCCGAGCGGCATTTCCATTTTCAACAAGCGTGTCGGCATCGGCACCGGGCTGCTCTCGCGCGTCGAGAGCGGCGCGCGACTGTCGACGCTCGGCCCGCTCGGCCGGCCGTTCGAGCCGGTCGATCCGCCAGGGGAAGGGTGGATGGTCGCCGGCGGCGTCGGACTGGCGCCGTTCGTGTCGCTCGCCGAGGCCCTGGCCGCGCGCGGCACCCGCGCTACGCTCTTCTATGGCGCGCGCCGCGGCGAAGAGCTCTACTGCGTCGATCTCTTTCACGCGCTTGGCGTCGCCGTCGTCCTCGCCACCGAGGACGGGAGCAGCGGCGTCAAAGGCCGCATCAGCGCGCCGCTCGAGGCGGCGCTCGCCGAGCGTCCGCTCGGCTCTCCGGTCAAGCTCTACGTGTGCGGCCCGACGCCGATGATGCGCGCCTGCGCGCAGCTCGCCGCCACCCACGGCCGCGCCTGCGACGTGTCGCTCGAGCAGGTGATGGGGTGCGGCCTCGGCGGCTGCTACAGCTGCGTCGTGCCAGCACGCAGCGCCGACGGCGGCAGGCCGCATCACACGCGTTCCTGCATCGACGGACCGGTGTTCGACGCACAGCGGATCGTCTGGGACGCGGTGGCAGGGCACTAAATGGATCTCTCGCTCACCATCGCCGGACTGACGCTGCCCAACCCGCTGATCGCCGCCAGCGGCTGCTTCGGCTACGGCGTCGAGTACGCCGACGTCGTCGACCTCGCGTCGCTCGGCGGCGTCGCCGTGAAGGGGCTGTTCCTCAACGAGCGCGAAGGGCACGCCCCGCCGCGCATCGTCGAAACGCCGTCGGGCATGCTCAACGCGATCGGGCTGCAGGGGATCGGCGTGCACCGCTTCATCGCCGAACGCCTGCCCGAGCTGCGCGAGCGGCGCGCGATCGTGATCGTCAACATTTGCGGGACGACGCTCGACGAGTACGTCGAAGTGGCGCGCATCCTGTCCGACCACGAAGGGGTGCACGCGCTGGAACTGAACATCTCCTGCCCGAATATCAAGGAAGGGGGCATCACTTTCGGCTGCAGCCTGCCTGGCACGCACGCCGTGGTCAGCGCGGTTCGCAAGGTCACGCGCCTGCCGATCATCCCGAAGTTGACGCCGAACGTGACCGACGTGGCATCGTTCGCGCGCGCCGCCGAAGATGCCGGGGCCGACGCCGTGTCGCTGGTCAACACCTTCCTGGCGATGGCGATCGACGTGCACACGCGCCGGCCACGGCTGACCAACATCGTCGGCGGTCTGAGCGGGCCGGCGATCCGTCCCATCGCCGTGCGGATGGTCTACGAGTGCCGTCGCGTCGTCAAGATTCCGATCGTCGGCATGGGCGGCATCGCCACGGCGGAGGACGTGCTCGAATTCATGATTGCCGGCGCCAACGCGGTCCAAGTCGGCACAATCAACTTCGTCGACCCGTTCATCTGGGGCAAGCTGTCGGCCGGCCTGCGCGACTACATGGCGGCGCACAACGTCGGGCGGCTGCAGGACATCGTCGGCACCGTCGACACCAGCACCCGCGAGAAGGCATGGATCTCATCGTGAAGGACAAGATTTTCGTCGCGCTCGACGTCGAAACGCGCGATTCGGCGCTGAAGCTGGCCGACACCCTGCGCGGCGCGGTCGGCGGCTACAAGATCGGCAGCCGGTTGTTCACAGCGGAAGGGCCGTCGATGGTGCGCGCGCTCACCGAGCGCGGCGACAAGGTCTTCCTCGATTTGAAATTTCACGACATCCCGAACACGGTGGCACAAGCGGCCGCGGCGGCCGCCGGCCTCGGCGTAACGATGTTCAACGTCCACGCTGGCGGCGGCACCGCGATGATGCGCGCCGCGCGCGAGGCCGTCCACGAAGCGGCAGCGAAGCGGGGCGGGCCCGCGCCGCTGATCATCGCCGTCACCGTGCTGACGAGCATGAACCAGCAGACACTGCGCGAGATCGGCGTGGTGATCGAGCTGCGCGATCAGGTCCTGCGGCTGGCGGAGCTGACCCAAGAGGCCGGGCTCGACGGCGTCGTCGCCTCTCCGCAGGAGACCGAGGCGATCCGCCATCGGTGCGGTAAAGAGTTCACGATCGTCACGCCGGGGATCCGAGGCGGGACCGCCGGGCCGGTCAGAAACGATCAGGAAAGGACGATGACGCCTGCTGAAGCGATGGCGGCCGGCGCCAGTTATCTCGTCGTCGGCCGGCCCATCATTGCCGCGCCGGACCCGCTCGCGGCGGCGCGCGCGATTGGCGGAGCCTGAGTCCCAACTCCCAAGTCAAGAACTTGGGAATTGGGAATGGCGAACCACCGCGCTGACCGTGTCACTTCGCCGTGATCACGAAATGACCCCGGCGGTTCTGCTGCCAGCATCCTTCGTTGGAGTCAGTGCAGACGGGCGCTTCCTTGCCCTTGCTGACGACCTGAATGCGGTCGTTCGTGATGCCGAGGTTCACGAGATAGTCGCGGACCGCGCTGGCGCGGCGCTCGCCGAGGGCCAGGTTGTACTCGGCGCTACCGCGCTCGTCGGCGTGTCCCTCGATCAGGACCTTGGTCGAGGACCAGCGCCGCATCCAATCGGCATCCTTCTGCAGCGCCGGCTTGGCATCGTCGCGAATCGCCTGTGAGTCGAGGTCGAACAGGGCGTCACCCAGGACTCTCTCACTATTGAGCTGCTCGAGCGTCCTGCTGGCGAAGGCCTCCTCCTCAGTCGGCGTGTGCGGAGCGGGCGCTGACGGCGGAGCCGGCGCCGGAGCCGGCGGGGCGGGCGGGGGCGGCGGCGCAGCCGGTGGCGGGGCAGCCGGCGGCGGCGGCGCGGTCGTCGGCTTCTTCTTGCCTCCACAGGCGCTGACGCTCAGCGCGGCGATCAACGCAATCGCCGCGAACGCTCGAACTCCTGTTCTCATCTCACTCTCCTGGGCACAATGTAGAATTTTTCGCCAGAGCTTATCACGTGGATC
This sequence comes from uncultured Acidobacteriota bacterium, assembly GCA_963836665.1. GTDB lineage: Bacteria > Acidobacteriota > Vicinamibacteria > Vicinamibacterales > 2-12-FULL-66-21 > JAICSD01. The sequence goes on from CAWIKL010000001.1 coordinate 2,931,201, forward strand.
GTCTTCTCGAAGCAACCGCGCGCGCCGAGCGCGATCACTTTTGGTTCCGCGGCTTCCGTCGCTTCGTCGAGCCGTTGCTCGCGGCAGCAGCCGGGACGCGCCGCCGCGCCATTCTCGACTGCGGCTGCGGTACCGGCCACAACCTCACGCTCCTCCGAAAGTACGGCCCCGCCTATGGTATCGACCTGACCTATGCTGGGCTACAGTATGCCACCTCGCGCGGCGAGCGGCGCGTCGCGCGCGCGACGGTCGCGCGGCTGCCGTTTGCCGACGCCCGCTTCGGACTCGTCACCTCCTTCGACGTGCTCTATTCCCTGCCCGACGCGGTCGAACGCGACGCGATCGCGGAGATGTTCCGCGTCCTCGAGCCCGGCGGCACGCTGATCGTGAATGTCGCCGCGCTCGAGGCGCTGCGCGGCAATCACTCGGTCCTGTCGAACGAGATCCGCCGCTACAGCCGACCCGATCTGGTTCGGCGACTCGAGAGGACTGGCTTCCACGTCACGCGCGCCACGTACACCAACCTGACGATCCTGCCGATGGTCGCCGCCGTTCGGCTGAAACAGCGCCTCTCGGGCGCGCACGTCGAGTCGCAGGACGAGATCACCGTGCCGTCCGCGCCCGTTAACGCGCTACTGTCAGCCGTGCTCGCCGGCGAAGCCGCGGCGCTGCGCATCGTCAACATGCCGATCGGCAGTTCGTTGCTCGCGGTCGCCCGCAAACCGCGGTAACGGAGCATGAGGTTGAGTGCCGCCAGGAGATCGCCTCCGTGACGCTCAATGCGCTTCTCAGAGACAGGAACGCCTCGAACGACGAGCCAAACGCTAGTACTCGACGTCCAGCACCACCGTCTTCGATCCGGCCTGCGCGAACCAGGTGACGCCCGAGGCAACGCAGTCGAGCTCGACGTGGTAGCGCCCTGGCGCATGCGCTGGCAGGGCGAAGCGGCAGCGCAGGGTTTCCCCGGGGACCACCTCCCGCGGCGGCGCCGCGAGCGCCGCGACGTGAAAGTCGAACGAAACGAGCGTGCCCCCGACGTCGAAAAGATGGACGCCGAGGCCGACGCCGCCGAGCGGTGTCCCCCATGGCAGCCAGGTCGCGGTGCCGGTGTTGGTCACCGTCGCGTCGATGATCGCGCCGGCGACCGACGCCCGGATTTCGCACGCCAGTCCCGGCACGCTGCGGCTGTCTCGGCGCTCCTGCCCTTCCCTGACCAGGGTGAAGCTGCGCACGTGGCGCAGGAACATGCGCGTGGACTGCACCCACCCGGCGACCGCCGGCCCGCCGGCGAGGAAGTCCTCGTACTCTTCGAGCGACACGTGGTAGGGCGGGGCATGGAACAGACACATGCGCAAATCCGTGAAACCGACGGCACGAGCCGCCCGCCAGAGGTCGTGCACGTCGACGTCGCGCTCGACCACGCCATACGTACCGGCTTCGAAGCGTGATCGCGGCGCTTCCGCGTGCCGCGGGCCGGGCTCGACGAAACCAGCAACGCCGCCAGGGCGCAGCACCCGCGCGAACTCGCTGATCATCGCGTGCGGGTTGGGTGCGTGATGAAAGGCATCGAAGCAGACGACGCGGTCGACGCTGGCGGCGTCGAGCGGGATGCGCCGGCCGTCGAATTCCAGGAACTCCGGCGCCGGCTGTTGGCCGACGATGGGCAGGCGCGCGAAATGTTCGCGGGCGATCCGCAGCGCCGTCGCCGAGACGTCGAGCAGGAGAGTGCGGCAGCCCAACTGGGTGAGAAAGCGTGACAGCCAGCCCGTGCCGGCGCCGAATTCGAGCACCGTCATCCCCGGCGACAGCTGCAACGCCTGCAGCAGGACCGCGGTGCTGGCGAGGATCGTGGCCGTTTCCTCCACCTGGCTGAACGGCTTGGCCAGATGGTGATCCCAAGTCGGCAGCGCCGCGAAGTAATCCTCCGCGGCACGGTTCCACTGGTCGATGTCGGCGTCGCTCACGCTCTCAGCCGGCGCGGCCGCGGGCAGCGCCGACGGCACCACCACCCGCTCCAGCGCCGATACGCGCCGGCTGGCGAAGGCGATCGCGTAGTCGACGCGCGCGTGGTGCTCGAGCGCGACGTGCACCGGGCTCAGCCCTGCCGCGGCAAACTCCGCGAGCATCTCCTCGACGCCGTAGAGGTGTGTCGGCACGAACGGCTCGTCGGCCGGCTTGCCCCTGAGCTGGTTGGCAACGCGGTTGACGCCCGGCACGTGCTCCCGCAACCACCGGCTGGCCTGGACGACGGCCGGCTCGCCCGAAGCGCAGCACCACTGGAAGACGCCGACGCCGTCCGGCGCGATCGTGGAAAGCAGACGCCGCAGCAGCGCCAGCGCGTCCGTCCGCGGCAGCCGCTGCAGCACGTGATAGCAGACGACGAGATCGAACGTCCGCGGCGACTGGAAGAAATCCTCCGGCCGTTGGAAGACGATGTGCGAGAGGGCGCGGCGATCCGCCTCGGCGCGTGCGGCCGTCAGCATGGCGTCGGCGATGTCGACGGCGACCACGCTCCCCGGTCGCGCCGCCAGCGGCAGCGCCAGGCGTCCGGGGCCGCAGCCGTATTCGAGCGCCGACATCGGCGCAAACTGCGGCACCAGCGCGGCATCGATGGTGCCCAGCATCCATCCGACCAGCCTCTCGCCGCTGGCGTAGAAGCGCCGCAGCCGTTCCGGGGTCAGGTTGGCGCGCTGCAGCTCAGGGTCGCTGACGGCAGCGAAGAAAGGCTCGCGCGCCGCGAACCGATCCCAGGCGCGATCGGGCTTATTCGACACTGACGCGGTAAATACGCAGCGCCAGATGGCGTTGATCGCCGACGCGCGTATTGACGAAGAATCTCGACGTTTCCATCGTCACGCGCCCCTGCGCTGCCGCGAGCGCGTCGGCCGGGATGACGAGGGCCTGCTCGAAGTCGCCGTGGGGATCGAAGGCGCCGATTTCGCGGCCGCCGACATCGACGCGGACGTGGGGCGCGGAGTCGAAGTAGCGCAGGGGGTTTTCACCGGCGATGTGCAGCGTCACAGGGCGGCCAATCGGGCGCACCCACAGGTCGGAGCTCTCGCTCGTCCAGCGCCAGGCATGTCCCTGCGCGGCGCTGAACTCCGGCTCGTGCCAGCCGCGGTCGTAGCCAATCATCGGCACGCCCGGCGGTTGCGCGTCGAACTGCTCGAGCGAGACGTCGCCGACCGACGTCACGTCTAGGGGCTGGTAGGCGGCCGCGCCGCCGAGCGTGCCGGCCGGAAGTGATATCTCGCGCAGGAAGAAGCCTGGGGGCGCCGCGAAGCTGTCCAGCGGCGAGCCGTTCAGGCGCAGCAGTACCATCGCGGTGCCGGCACCGATGTGACGGCCGCCAATGAGAACGGTGGTCGCCTCAGGGCGCTGCCGCAGCCACGCGATCGCCGGCGCCGATGCCGGCCCGCTGCGATCGGCCGCCGTGATGCCGCCGACCTCCGCCGTCACCGACCAACCGCGGTCGAGCATCCAATTCGGCGGCGCCATGTGCAGCCAGTCGATGTCGTTGGGACGCGCGCCGCCGACAAAGGGCAGCTCCTCGAAGCCCCAGGTGTATCGGCGCGCCGTTTCGCGCGCGCGCGGATCGAAGAGCGCCATGTCGGACCGCACCGGGTCGGCAGCGAACCACACACGCGCCGACGGGTTCGTGCGCCAGGTTGTGACGAGCGTCAGCCACTCGCGCCCGTGCGGCGCCACGGCCACACGTGCCGGCAGGATCGGCGCCGCCCACTCGGCCGGCCTCCGCGCGCTGGCGTGCATCGCGATCAGGTCGACACGATCGCCGCCGTGCGCGGTCGTCGCCATGTCGTCGAAAGCGCGAAAGACCGGCGCCCCCTCGCGCGCGTATTGCGCCGAGGCCGGCACGGCCGTCACCAGCGACAACGCGGCGATGCCCAGTGCCGCCGCCTGCATCGCGCGCGCCGGCAGCCCTTCGAGGGCGGCGAGCGCGGCGTAGGCGACGATGGGCACCAGCGGCAGGGCATACCGCGTCGTCACCGTCTCCTGGAAGAGGAGGTGAAACACCGCGTATGGGACGAAGGCGATGGCGATGGCCAGCACCGCCCGTGGCGAGCGCAATGCAATGCGCGCCGCGCCGACGAGCGCCAGGACGACGACGGCGAGTCCGACGCGCCAGTCCCAGGGCCAGACGAAGGTGTTCAGCAAGGCCGTCAGCACGTCGCTTCTGCCATGGTGCGTCCACAGCATCACGACGCCTTCGAAGTCGGCGCCGGCCTGAGAGTTGAGCGCGTGCAGGTAGGCGGCGAGGCCGCCGCTGGCGACAATCAACGGCACGGCCCAGGCCAGCACCCCGCACGCCGCCGAGGCAACAACGCCGACGATCGTCGCGCTGCTACGCCGCGACAGCGTCGCATAGGCCAGCCACGGCAGGGTCAGGGCCGCCGTCTGCGAGCGGATGCCGATCGCTAGCCCCGCGAGGAGCGCGCCGCCCATGACGGCGCGTGTCGACGGATTGCCGGCGAGGATCGCCAGCGTCCACATCGCGGCGGCGAACCCAAGCATGTCGCTGAGCGGGCGCAGCGCCGTGAACCAGAACAGCGGGCATGCCGCGGCGATGACGACGGTCCACGTCGCCAGGCTGGCGCGCCCTTCGAGGCGTCGCAGGAACAGGAGAAGTGCCGGCAGCGCCAGCGTGCCGCCGATTGCGCTCCAGATGGCCAGCCCGCGCGGCGCCGCCGCTTCCACGCCGATGGCGCGCAGGACCGAGGTCGATCCCTTGGCGAGCGCGATGAAGATCGGGTAGCCGGGCGGATGCGGCTGGTGGCGCGCGACGTCGAACTCGCGGACACCCAGCGCGAAGTTGATCGAGTCGAGATCTTCGAGCGTGCGCGGGAGCCACAACAGGTGCACGGCGAGAAACGCGAAGACCAGCGCGGCGCGGGCCGATCGCAGGCGGGCCACGAGACTAGATCGGTCTGAGCTTGAGCGCCTCGTTCAGGCTGCCGAGGCGGTAGCCGCGGAGATCGATGACCACGTGCCCATAGCCGAGGGCACGCAGCGCGCGGTCGATATGCGCGGCCAGTTCGGGCTCGAGCGCGCGCGCCATTTCGTCGCGGCCGAGCTCAAGGCGCGCGATGGTGTCATGGTGTCGCACGCGGAAGATGCGGAAACCGAGCTCGCGCAGCACGCGCTCGGCGGCATCGATTGTCCGCAGCTTTTCTTCGGTTACTTCCGAATGGTAGGGAATGCGCGAGGACAGGCAGGCGGAGGCCGGCTCGTCCCACGTCGCCATGCCGGCCTCGCGCGCCAGCTCGCGGATCTCGTCCTTGGTCAGGCCGGCGTCGTCGAGCGGGCTGAGCACGCCGAACTCACGGGCTGCCTGCCGTCCGGGACGATAGTCCCCCCGATCATCGGCATTGCTGCCGTCGACTACGGCCGCCAGCCCGCGCTCGCGCGCGATCGCCGTCAGCCGAGAATACAGTTCGTGCTTGCAGTAGTAGCAGCGGTTCGCGGGGTTGGCGCGATAGTCGGGATTGTCCATCTCCGACGTGCGCACCATCTCGTGGCGCAGATTGAACGCGCGCGCCGTGCCGATGGCGAGATCGCGATGACGGTCGGGGTAGCTGGGACTGTCGGCGGTGATGCACACGGACCGCTCGCCAAGCGCGCGGGCGGCGATGACCGCCAGGAAGGCGCTGTCGACACCACCGCTATAGGCCACCACCACGGAGCCGAGCGCCGCGAGTCTGGCCTCGAGCGCCGCGGCCTTGGCCTGGATCACTCGTCCCAGTCCTCTTTGTCGGAATCCTCGTCCTCGTCTTCGTCCTCGTCGCCGTCTTCGGCGTCGTCCTCGAAGTCGTCGCCGCCGTCCTCATCGTCTTCGTCGTCGTCCTCGTCAGAGACTTCGAGCTCAACGGGAGAAGTGCCGGTCACCTCGAGATTCGAGCCGCAGTCGGGGCAGCTGATCAAATCTCCCTTGTCGACGTCGAATTCGTCGACCTCGATTTCGGCGTCACATTCGGGACAGGTGGCCATGCACGATTCTCCTGCGTCGGTCGATAGAAGTTCGAATTATAGCGAGAACCTGATAAATTGCGCAATCAAGCCCGTGAGCAACAAGACCGTCATCGTTGCCGACGACACCGCGTTCGTGCGCGACCGGTTCGCGACGGCACTGGTCGGCGCCGGGCACCGCTGCGTCAGCGCCAAGAGCGCGGCCGACCTGCTCGGGCACCTGCGCGACGAGTTGGCGCAGGTCGATCTCCTGGTGCTGGACCTGCGCCTGCCCCACGCCGGCGGCGTCGAACTGGTCCGCACGATCCGCAAGATCGACGGGGGGCGGCTGCCGATCCTCATCTTCAGTGGAACCATCGCCAACGCCGCCGAAGTGAAGGACCTGGCAGCGCTGGGCGTGGCCGGCTATGTCAACGAATACAGCGCGGTGCAGAACATCCTTCCTTCCCTGGCGCCGCACCTGTTTCCCGACAACTTCAACCGGCGCAGCAGTCCGCGCGTGGTGCTCGGCATCCCGGTCGCCTACCGCTTCGGCAACACCATCGCCGCGGCGTTGACGCTCAATCTGAGCAAGGGGGGAATCGCGATCCGCACGATGAGCCCGCTCGAGCAGCACGCCAAGGTCCGGATTCGTTTCCGGCTCCCCGGTTCGAAGGCCGACGTCGAGGCCGACTCCCGCGTCGCCTGGAGCGACCGCCGCGTCGGGATGGGGCTGCAGTTCGAGCGGGTGGATTCGGCCGACCAGCAGGCGATCGACGAATTCGTCGACCAGCATTTCTTCACCAACCGCAAGGCCTGACCCGCCGCCCGGCGGCGCACCCTTACACGCTCGTAATGGTTGCGCGCGGCCAGAACGTATATCATCAGCTCTTTCTGCACATTACGGAGAACTCTCGTGATTGAGGTCCAACACGTCACGAAGCGTTACGGCCGGGTCACCGCCGTCGACGACGTGAGCTTCCGCGTGGAACCGGGGGAAATCCTCGGTTTCCTCGGCCCCAACGGCGCCGGCAAGACGACGACGATGCGCATCCTCACGGGCTATATGCCCGCGTCGGAAGGACGCGCAACGGTCGCCGGCTACGACGTTTTCACGCATCCGATCGAGGCCAAGCGGCGCACCGGTTACCTGCCCGAGACGCCGCCGGTCTACCCGGACATGACGGTCCGCGAGTACCTGGACTTCGTCGCGCGCATCAAGGGCGTCCCCGCCGGCGAGCGCCGCACGCGCGTCGACGCGGTGATGAAGCGGACCCATGTCGACGACATGGCCGGCCGCCACTGCGGCAAGCTGTCGAAAGGCTACCGCCAGCGGGTCGGCCTGGCGCAGGCGATCATCCACAACCCCGAGGTCCTCATCCTCGACGAGCCGACCGCGGGTCTCGACCCGAAGCAGATCATCGAAACGCGCGACCTGATCCGCAGCCTCGCTGGCGATCACACGATCGTGCTGAGCACGCACATCCTCCCCGAGGTGTCGCAAACCTGCCAGCGCGTGGTCATCATCAACAAGGGGCGCGTCGTCGCCGTCGACACGCCGGACAACCTGACAGCGCGCCTGCGTGGCGCTGAGACGCTCTACGTGCAGCTGGACGCGGCCGGCGTCGATGCCGCGGTGGCGCTCGGCGCGGTGCCGGGAGTGACCCGCGTGGCAGCGGCCGACCAGCGGCCGGGCAGCGGCGCGTACGAAGTGGAAAGCGAGCGCGGCCGCGACGTGCGGCGCGACCTGGCGCGCGAGATCGTCACCCGCGGCTGGGGGCTGCTCGAACTGCGGCCGATGCGCATGAGCCTGGAGGAGGTCTTCCTGCAAGTGACTACCGAAGAACTGCCGGTCGAACCGGTGGCGTCCGCGCCGCGTGTCGAGGAGGGTCCCCGTGCGTAATGTGCTGGCCATTGCGGACAGGGAGCTGCGCTCCTATTTCTCGTCGCCGATGGCGTACATCGTCATCGGTTTCTTCCTGCTGCCCTTCGGCGTGTTCTTCTTCCTCTACCTGCAGGCGTTCGTCAAGCAGAGCCTGCAGATGGCCCAGTACGGCGGCGCCATGAACGTCAACCAGCAGGTCGTTCGCTACGTGCTGCAGAACGCCTCGGTGATCATCCTGTTCATCATGCCGATGATCACGATGCGGACCTACTCCGAGGAGAAACGGTCGGGGACGATCGAGCTGCTGCTGACCTCGCCTCTCAGCGACGTCGAGATCATCCTCGGCAAGTTCTTCGGCGCGCTCGGCCTCTATGTGGCGATGCTCGCGGTCACGCTGCTCTACATCGGCATCCTCTTCGTCTATGGCAACCCGGAGTGGCGGCCGATCGTCGCCGGTTATCTCGGACTGCTGCTGATGGGCGGCGCTTTTGTCTCGATCGGGCTGCTCATCTCGAGCACGACCAACAACCAGATCGTGGCCGGGGTCGTGACGTTCGTGGTCTTCCTCCTGTTGTGGATCGTCGGCTGGTTCGCCGATTCGGCTGGGCCGACGATCGGCCCGATCACCTCGTATCTCTCGATCACCGAGCACTTCGACGATTTCTCGAAGGGCATCATCGACAGCAAACACGTGGTCTACTACCTGAGTCTCATCACGTTCGGCCTGTTCCTGACGGCGAAGTCGGTCGACACGGAAAGGTGGCGGGGCTGAGCCATGCTGAAGCGGATCTTCGGACTTCTCGGCTGGCTCGGCGTCGCCCTCGTGTTCGCGGCGGTCGCCGGCCGCTTCGTCCCGCAGCTGCACATCGAGGACTACTCTTCGAAGCTGGCGATCGCCGGCCTGGTCTGCACGCTCCTCTACATCCTGAGCCAATGGCGTGAGATCGGCGAGTCGTTCGCCGGCCGGCAGGCGCGCTTCGGCACACTCGCCGCCGCCAGCGTCGTCGTCGTGTTGGCGATCATCGGTGCGATCGACTATCTATCGATGCGGCACAACAGGCGGTGGGACCTGACCGGGGCCAAGCAGTTTTCCCTGTCGGACCAGACCAAGAAAGTACTGGCCGATCTGAAGGAGCCGGTCCACGTGCAGGTGTTCGCGCGCAGCGATGATTTCCAGCGCTACCGCGATCGCCTCGATCAATACACCTACCAATCGAAGCAGGTCTCGACGGAGTACATCGATCCCGAGAAAAAACCCGGCGTCGCGCAGCAGCTCGGCGTGACCACGCTGGGCACCGTCGTCTTCGAGTACAAGGGGCGCAACGAGAAGGCGACCAGTGACGGCGAGCAGGAGCTGACCAACGCCCTGATCAAGGTGATCACCGGTCGCACGCCGAAGGTCTACTTCACGCAGGGACACGGTGAAAAGGACACCGCCAGTGCCGATCGCGGCGGCTACAACGGGATCAGCGGCGGCCTGACCTCGGGCAACTTTGCCGTCGACAAGGTCGTGCTCGCGCAGCAGGCGGCGGTGCCGGCCGACGCCGACGTGCTGGTCATCGCCGGGCCGAAGACCGATTTCCTCGCGCCTGAAGTCGATATGCTCAAGGCCTACCTCGCCAAGGGAGGCAAGCTGTTCGTGATGCTCGACCCGGTGATCAAGCCGGATCAGCCGCAACCGGTGCTGCTCCAGGGACTGCTCAAGGACTGGGGCATTACCGCCGACAACGACCTCGTCCTCGACGTCAGCGGCATGGGCCGCCTGATCGGCACCGACGAGTCCGTCCCTGTCGCGGCGACCTATCCTTCGCATCCGATCACCGAGAACTTCAACCTGCTGACCGCCTACCCACTGGCGCGATCGATGACCCCGATCGAAGGCGGCGCCAACGGTCATACCGCGCAGCGACTGGTCGAGACCAGCAACAAGAGCTGGGGCGAAACGGATCTGAAGTCGCTGGCGTCGGGCGGCGCCAAGCAGGACGACACGGATCTGAAGGGGCCGGTGTCGCTGGCAGCGGCGGTGTCGGGCGCGGCGACGGCGGCAGCCGCCGCGCCGGACGGCAAGAATGGGCCCGACGAGAAGAAGGCCGAAGCGCGCATCGTCGCGTTCGGCGACTCCGACTTCGCCAGCAACGCGGCGCTCGGCGTGCAAGGCAACCGTGACCTGTTCCTGAATTCCGTCAACTGGCTGGCGCAGCAGGAAAACCTGATCTCGATCCGGCCCAAGGATCCTGAGGATCGCCGCATCACGCTGACCGCAGACCAGGAACGGCGGATCTTCTATCTCACCGTGCTGATCGTGCCAGGCCTGGTGCTGCTGGCCGGCGTTCAGACATGGTGGCGGAGACGATAGCGTGAAGGGTCTTCGCTCATTCTTGGCGCTGCTCGTCGTCGCGGCCGCGCTTGGGGGTTACCTCTACTACGACTCCAAGCACGAACCGTCCGACGAGAAGAAGCAGGAGAAGGTCTTCACGGACCTGCAGTCGGCGAAGATCGACCAGATCATCATCAAGTCCGACAAGGGGCAGGCGACGACCGCGGCCAAGCAGGGAGACAAGTGGCAGGAGACGCAGCCGGCGCCGGTGCCGGCCGATGAAGCGGAGGTCTCCGGCATCACGACCAATCTCGCGTCCCTCACCGTCTCCAGGGTCATTGACGAGCAGCCGGGTGACTACAAGCAGTATGGGCTGGACCCGGCGCGCATCGAGGTCGGTTTCCGCACCGGCGGTCAGGAACACCGGCTCCTGCTCGGCCTGAAGACGCCGACCGGCAGCGACATCTACGCGCGGCTGCCCGACAAGCCACGCGTCTTCCTGGTGCCGTCCTACGTCGAGACCACGTTCAACAAGTCACCCTTCGACCTGCGCGACAAGACGATCCTCAAGATCGACCGCGACAAAGTCGATACGATGTCGATCGAGTCGACCGACCACACCATTGCGGTCGCCAGGCAGGGCTCCGACTGGCGCCTGACCGCGCCGGTCGACGCCCGTGCCGACTTCGGCGCCATCGAAGGACTGATCGGCCGCCTCAACACGACGCAAATGAAGGCGATCGCCGCCAACGACGCCGACGCCAACGCGCTGAAGGAGTACGGGCTCGACAAGCCGGCCGCGACCGTCCACGTGACCTCGGGCAGTGCGCAGGCGGGCCTGGCCATCGGTAAGAGCGCGGGCGAAGGCGTGGTCTACGCGAAGGATCTGTCGCGCCCGATGGTGTTCACCGTCGAATCGGCGCTGGCTGATGACCTGAAGAAGCCGGCCGACGATCTGCGCCTGAAAGATCTCTTCGACGCGCGGTCGTTCAATACCACTCGGGTGGAGATCGCACGCGCCGGTCAGACCGTCGCCTTCGAGAAAGACAAGGACACCTGGAAGCAGGTCACGCCGGCCGCGAAAGCGGCCGACGGCTCCAAGGTCGATGCGCTGGTCACTGCGTTGACCAATACGCGCGCGACCGGGTTCGTCGACAAGGCCCCGGGGCTCGACGCGCCTGAGCTGAGCGCGACGCTCAAGTTCGACGAAGGCAAGCAGGAAAGGGTCGTCTTCGCGCGCAAGGGCGCCGACGCCTTCGCCCGCCGCGACGGCGATGCCGGTGGCGCAAAGATCGACGCCGCCGCGCTCGACGGAATCGTCAAGGCCCTCGAGGCGATGAAGTGAAAACGGGCGGTTGGCGAACCGCCCGTTTCTCACGTACCCTTCATCTCCTGCTTGCGGCGCTCCTCCTGACGGGGACCGCCCCCGGTCCCTCCCGCACCGAACGCGCACTCGTGCGCGATCTCGATCGCGTCTTCGGCGCGCCGGTGACCGAGCGGTCCGTCTGGGCCGTGGAGGTGAAGTCGCTCGACACCGGCCGGGTTCTCTACTCGCGCAATCCGCGCACGCTGGTGATGCCGGCGTCGAACATGAAAATCTTGACGCTCGCGGCCGCGGCCGAGATCCTCGGCTGGGACTACCGCTTCACGACGAGGCTGGAAGCGGCGGCGCCGATCGAGAACGGCGCGCTGCAGGGGGACCTGTTCGTGCGCGGCAGCGGTGATCCGTCGATTAACACCCGCGACGGCCGCGCTGCGGCCCTCTTCGATGAATGGACGGCGGCCCTGCGCGCGCAGGGAATCACCCGCATCGACGGCGGCATCGTCGCCGACGCGCGCGCCTTCGACGCCGTACCGCTCGGACAGGGATGGGCCTGGGACTATCTCGACGCCGACTATGCGGCGCCGATCGGCGCGCTTGAATACAACGAGGACGTTGCGGTCCTCACGGTCCACGCCGGTGCCAGGGCCGGCGACGCGGCGGCACTCGAGCTCCCGCCCGGCGCCGGGCTCACCCTGATCCACCACGTCATCACCGATGAGGCGGGATCGAAGACGGCGGTCAGCGTCACTCGCCGCGCCGACGGGGCCGCGGTTGATGTCGAGGGGTCGATTGCCGTCGACGCTCCGCCGGCGACGCACCCGGTCGCCGTCCTCAACCCGGCGCACTACTTCGCGCACTCGCTGCTGATCGCCCTCACCACCCGCGGCATGACCGTCGGCGGACTCCCCGTCGATCTGGCCGAGCGCGGGGGCGAGCTCCATCCCGAACCGCGCCGCGTTCTGGTCGCGTCGCCGTCGCCGCCGCTCCGCGATATCGCGACAACGATGATGAAGGCGAGCCAGAACCTCTACGCCGAAACGCTGCTCAAGGCGCTCGGTGCAGCAGGCGGCGGCAGCGGCAGCGCCGATGCCGGACGGAGAGCGGCGGCCGCCGTCTTCACGTCGTGGGGCATCCCGCCAGATGGCTACGTGCAGGCCGACGGTTCCGGCTTGTCACGCTACGACTATGTGAGCGCGGACACGATCGTCGCCGTGCTCGAACACCTGTACAAGGATCCGCGCCACAAGGACGCCTTCCTCGCGACGCTGCCGGTTGCCGGCAGAGACGGGACCATCGCGTCGCGCATGAAGGCAACGAGAGCGGAGGCCAATGCGTTGGCCAAGACCGGATCGATCTCGAACGTGCGGGCGCTGTCGGGCTACGTCCGGGCGCGCGACGGGGAGTCTTTGGCTTTTTCCATTCTCGCCAACAATTTCACGATTCCCCCCGCCACTGTGAACTACATCACCGACGTTGCCGTCGAGACGCTGGCGAACTACTCGCCGCGCTGAGTGGCCGCGAGCGCGGCTATTCCGATCGCAGCGCCTCAAGCGGGTCGACACTCGTCGCCCGCACGGTGGGCACCCAGCAAGCCAGGACGGTGACGGCGACGAACAGGGCGCTGGCGGCGCCGAGCGTCAGCGGGTCGGTCGGCTGCACGTCGAAGAGGAAGACTCGCCAGACGCGCGCCAGCGCCAGCGCCGTCGCGATGCCGGCAGCCAGGCCCCAGCCGACGAGCCTGACGCCTTCGCGGAAGACGAGATTCCGGATGTCGCGGCGCTGGGCTCCGATCGCCGATCGGATCGCGATCTCGCGGCGGCGCGACGCGACCGATAGGGACAGCATGCCGTAGACGCCGACCAGCGTCAGGATCACTGCGGCGCTGGAAAACCCGACCAGCAGGCGCGTGACGAAGGTCCGTGACGACACCGAATCGGCGCGGACTTCGTCGAGGGTCCTCACGTTCTCGATTGCGACGGTGGGATCTGTGGCGCGCAGCTCGCGCTGAATCGCCGCGAACATGGCGCGCGGCTCCCCGTCGGTCCGGACGATCAGGTCCTTGGAATAGGCCGACGCCTGCCAGAGCGGAAGGTAAATCTCCGGCCCGGCACCGCGCGTCAGGTCATCCGCGCGACTGTTCGCGACGACGCCGACGATTTCCACCGGCGGGTTGTCGCGTCCGCGGACCCAGATCTTTTTACCGATTGCGTTCGTATTCGGAAGATAGCGCTCGGCCAGCCGGTGATTGACGACCGCGACCTTCGTCTTCGCGCCGCGGTTGTCGCCAGCGCCGAAGTCGCGTCCCTCGACGATCGGCAGCCCGATCAACGCGAAATACCCCGGCGTTACCGATCGCAGCGGCAGGGATACGCGGTCACTCGGCTTCAGGACCGGGTGGCCTTCGATCTCGACCTCACCGGGCCAGTTCGTTCCGGTCAACGGCACACCCCAGGCGAAGGCCGCCATCTGAACGCCGGCAACCGCCGAGACGCGCTCGAGGGCGCGCTGGTGAAAATCGAGCCACTTCCCCTCGACGGCCGTCACCGTCATCGTCAGGATGTGATCGGTGCGGTAACCGGCCGGCACGTTCCACACGTTGCGCATGGTGCGCACGAGGAGACCTGCACCGACGAGAAGCGCGAGCGTCAACGCCGTCTGCGCGATCGTGAGCACGCGCAGCAGCCGGCGATCGCCCGGGCTGCCGCTGCTCCGCGGACCGGCGCTCTTGAGAACGTCGTTGGGATCGAGGCGGGTCGCGCGCAACGCCGGCACGAGGCCCGCGAGCGCCGCCGCGCCCACCGCCAGCGCACACGAGGCGGCCATCACCGGCCAGCCGACCGTCACGGCGTCCATGCGCGGAATCGCGTGCGCGCCCACGACTTTCATGACGCGGACGATGACGATGGCGAGACCCAGACCAAGGCCGGCGCCGACGACGGCCAGCAGAAGACTCTCGGTGGCGGTCTGCGCGAAGAGCGCGCTGCGCCGGACCCCCACCGCTATGCGGATGGCGTACTCCTGCTGCCGCTGCAGGCCGCGGACGAGCAGCAGCGCGGCTGTGTTGCCGCACCCGATGAGCAGGACAAGCGCAGCGGCGCCGAGCAGCGGCAGCAGCACCCGCTGCCCGTCGCCATTCATCTCGGCGATGAGGGGCCGGACGAGCGGCGCGAACCCGTCGAGATCGCGGTCACCGGCGGCGACCCGGGCTGTGAGAACCGTCAGCTCCGCCTGGGCGTCCGCGGCGCGCACGCCGTCCTTGAGGCGGCCGACGACGCCCCAGTACGCGCTCTTCATGGCCTTCGGGTTTGGCGCCGCCGGCATCCAGAAATCGACGAGCCCGTTGACGTCGTAATTCGGTTCCTTCGACGCGCCAGGCGTCGGCAGGAATCGCGCGTCGGGCGGCATGACGCCGATGACCGTGGGCGACGGGTCCATCCGACTGATGCGAAGTGTCTTGCCGACAATCGCCGGGTCGCCGTTCAACGTGTGCTGCCAGAGGTTGTAGCCGATGATGATCGTCGGCGGCGCGTTGGGCGCGGTCTCTGACGGCAGAAACGTCCGCCCGAGGATCGGCTGCAGGCCGGTCACGCGGAAATAATCCTCGGTGACGTACATGCCCTCGATCGACTGGCTGCCCTGATTGCGCACGAGGAAGTTGAACGACCACGAATAGCCGGCGATCGAATCGAATGACGCGGCGTGCTGCCGCCAGTCCGTCCAGTGCGCGGCCGTCCACTCCGTGTGGCCGGAGTTCTGATGTTCACTCTGTGCGACCGGAACCAGTACCGAGGCGTTCTGGCTGGCGGTAAGGAGGCGGGGTCAGCAGGACGCCCTGAATCAGACTGAACACCGCGGCGGTGGCCCCGATGCCCAGCGCCAGCGGAACCACCGCTATCGCGGTAAACCCGGGGTGCTTGCGGAGCATGCGGGCGGCGACGCGCAGGTCTCGGAACATCGGTCCTCCAGACGAGGTTAGACGACGTATCGCCCGATAAGTTGGGTCGGCTGGTCGTGTTCCACTCCCGTATAATCGCTTGCACCCGTTGAGCTTGAAACTCGGAACGCGCCTGGGTCCCTACCAGATCCTGTCTGCCATCGGTGCGGGCGGGATGGGGCGAGGTCTACAAGGCCGCGGCCCTCAATTATCTGCACATCGCTGCAATCTACGAACTGGAGCGTTCGCGTACTGCGACGGCGCTCGTGATCGAGCTCGTCGAGGACGAGCACCTGGGACCCTTTAATCGCCGGCGTCTTTCGCTGACGTCGCCTGGAGTCTGATTTGATTAAGAAGTTGCTGAAGATCGTTGGCGTCCTGTTCACACTTCTCGTGCTTGCCGGGGCAGGCATCTATGCCTGGGCGACCATCGCCACGAATCGGCTGCAGGCGCAAACGTTCGAAACTCATCTGGTGGATTTCCCGATTCCGTTTCCGATCGATCCGGCCGAGGTCTCGGCGATGGGACTCACCGAGGACGCCGCCCGGCAGCTCGCGCACAAGCGTGCGGTCGAGCGTGGCCAGCACCTGGTCACGGCGCGCTACACCTGCACCTCTTGTCATGGCACGAATTTCGGCGGTGGCGTGATGGTCGACGCCTTCCCCATCGGCAGCCTGCTCGCCCCGAACCTGACCCTCGGCACAGGCAGCCGCACGGTGGATTTCAAGCCGCAGGACTGGGACCGGATCGTTCGACATGCCGTGTTGAGAGACGGCCACCCTGCGGTCATGCCCTCGGATGACTTCCAGCACGTGTCGGATCAGGAGCTCTCCGACATCATTTCCTACATTCGCTCGCTGCCGCCCGTCGACAACACCGTGCCGAAGTCCACGTTCGGACCGCTCGGGAAGGTGCTTGTGGCGACGGGCAAAATGCGGTTCTCGGCGTCACTGATCACCAGTCATACGACGCCGCATCCGGTTCGTCCGCCCGATGAGGCCGTGTCGGCGGAGTTCGGCAAGCACCTCGCCTCGGTTTGCGTGGGATGCCACGGACCCGACTTCAGCGGCGGACCAATCGCGGGAGGCGACCCGAGCTGGCCGCCGGCCCGTAACCTCACGCCCGACTCGACAGGGCTCAAGGGGTGGACCTACGACCAGTTCGTGACGGCACTGGCCAGGAGCCAGCGGCCTGACGGAACAGCCCTGCGGGCGCCAATGACGTTGATGGCCAGCTACGGACAGAGCATGAAGGACGTCGAGCGCCAGGCGCTGTGGGCGTACCTGCAGTCGCTGCCGCCGATCGGTAAATCCGTGAAGACACCGTAGCTCATCGCCTGAAGTCAGCCGCGTCCACGTCATCGATCGCGAGGCCTTCATCAAGAACAAGCGCGCCACGGGCCGGGCCAGGGATCTTGGCGATATCGAGGCGCTCGATGAATGAGCGGCCTCTCTAATGCTTCAATTCCGAGATGTGAACGAGCGCGCGCGCGGCCTCCTGCTTGACGTCGTTATCGGGATCGCTGGTCGATGCCTTGGTCAACGCCTTCACCGCAGGCACGGCATCAAGACCGAAACTCGACAGGGCCAGGGCCGCCGCCTGTCGCACCGGGGCCTCTGTGTCGTCGAGCGCGCCGATCAGGCCGGCGACCTCCTCCTGCGGGCGATCGCGGACGATGCCGAGGTAGGTCACGGCGACCTGTCGCACCGATGCGTCGGCGTCCTTCACCGCGGCAAGGAGCAGCGGCACGACGATTTGCGGGTCGATCGAGGCCCGTTCGCGTAGTTTGCCCAGCGCACGCAGCGCCTCGCGGCGGACCACAGGTTCGTCCGAGTGCACGGCTTCGCGCAGTGGCTGCACGGCCGGCGATCCCATGAAGCTCAGGGCAAGACCGGCTTCCGGCGAGAACGCCGGGTCGGCCAGGGCTGCGGCGACATCGGGAATGCCTTCGACCGCGCGTGGCCCGAGGATCGCGGCCGCTTTCAACGCCGCCCTACGGCGGGCCGGATCGGCGCCCGCATCCTCCAGGCTGCGCCGGATCGCGGGCAGCGCAGCCGTACCCCGCTGCTCGAGTTCGGCGGTCGCGCGCTCGACGTCCTTCGGCGATCGGCTCTGGAGATCGTCGAGCCAGCGGTCGTCATTGCGCACGACGACGCTGACGGGCGGTTGGGTCGGGGTGGAACGATAGTACCAGACTGCTGCCGCCACGCCCGCCACCAGGGCCACGAAGAGCGCGACGAAACGCCACATAGAAATGATTCTAGTTAGAGCAGAACGCGAGCGTCAGTCGTCACCGGAGGAGGTCGCGCGCGGACTGTAGCACGTCTGCCGCAGGGCCGGTAAGGCCGCCGCCTTGCGCCAACTCTGGCCGGCCGCCACCCTTGCCCCCGTGCCGTTGGACGAGCTGCTTGAGGACCGCTCCGGCGTCGACGACCGCGTCCGCCGCGCGGGCGACGACGATCGGCATCGCCGGCGGGTCGCCGACCAGCACCGCGACGTGACGCGACCGCTCCGCGATGCGGGCCGCGATGGTCTTCAGGGCAGCTGCATCCCAGCCAGGCAGCACCGCGGCAACCAGCCTGGTGGCCCCCGCCTCAACGGCCGCGTCGGCGAGCGCGTCCGCCTCCTGCACGGCCAGTTTCCCCTGAAGGTCCTTCAACTGCCGCCGCTGCTCCTTCGATTCCCCCTGTAGGCGTTCGATCGCCGCGGGCAGTTCCGCGGGCAGCACCGAAAGGGCGCGCACGCTGCCAGCGACGACGTCGCGCAAGAGGCGGAAGCCGGTGAGCGCGCGGCCGCCGCACAGGAACGTGACCCGCAGCCCGCCGCGGAAGCGCTCGGTCGCCGCTACCGCAATGACGCCGATCGCGCCCGTCCGGGCCACGTGCGTGCCACCGCACGCGGAGAGATCGAAGTCCTGGATGTCTATCAGCCGCAGCGTGCCTTCCCGCTTCGATTCCTTGCGCAACCCCAGCGTCGCCGCTTCCTCGGCCGCTGCGTAACGGATTGCGACGGCGCGATCTTCCCAGACGATGCGGTTGGCCTCCGCTTCGGCCCGCGCCACGTCCGCCGCCGATGCCTCGCGGGCGAGATCGATCGTCGAGGACTCGGTGCCGAGATGGAAGCTCTCGGTCCGCGCACCCAGCAGGTGGTCGAACGCGGCCGACAGCACGTGTTGCCCGGTGTGCTGCTGCATGTGATCGAAGCGGCGCGTCCAGTCGATCGCGCCGTGCACCGCGTTGCCGTCCGGCAGCCGATCGATGACGTGGAGCAGGCGGCCGTCCTCCGTGTCGACGACATCGACGACGCGCCCGCCGCCGAGGGTCCCGACGTCGAACGGCTGGCCACCCGACGTCGGATAGAACGCCGTCCGATCGAGGACGATCGCCGTCTTTCCGTCGTGGGTCGTGCGTTCGACGATAGTCGCGTCGAACTCGCGGAGGTACGGGTCGTCGTAGTAGAGGCGCTCAGTCAAATCCGGGTTCATTGGTGGTTATCCGAGGCAGGATCCGCGGCCCCGGCCTCGGCGAAGCCCTTGGCGCGCAGGCGGCAGCTGTCGCAGCGGCCGCACGGCCGGCCGTCCGGAGACGGATCGTAGCAGCTCAGCGTCAGCCCGTAGTCGACGCCGAGGGCCGCGCCGCGGCGGATGATGTCGGCCTTGCTCATGTCGATCAGCGGCGCCAGTATGCGCAACGGACGTCCCTCGACGCCGGCGCGCGTGGCCAGCGCGGCGACGCGCTCGACGGCGTGCAGGTACTCGGGCCGGCAGTCGGGATACCCGGAATAGTCGAGCGCGTTGACACCGATCACGATCGCCTCCGCGCCGACGACCTCGGCCCACGCCATGGCCAGAGACAGAAACACGGTGTTGCGCGCCGGGACGTATGTCGACGGGATGCCGGCCGCGTCGAGGGGGCGGTCCTTCGGGATGTCGCCGTCGCCGACGAGCGCGGAACCGCCGATCAATGACAGCGGTACGTCGAGCTCCAAGTGACGAGCCACGCCGAGCGCCGACGCCACCCGGCGCGACGCGTCAATCTCGCGCGCGTGCACCTGGCCGTAGCGCACGCTCAGCGCGTACAGCGTGTATCCGTCCTGCTTGACGAGCGCGCCGGCCGTATACGAATCGAGACCGCCGCTCAAGAGAAGGACGGCTTTGCGCATCTATACGCCGCGGGTCTGCGGGTCCCAGATGTATTTGTGCGCCTGCAGCTGCAGCCGCACCGGTAGCCGGTCAGCGAGAATCCATTCCGCTAGCGGCCGGGCATGCAGCACGCCATGCACCGGCGAGAACAACACCGCGGCGGTGTTCGCGGCGAGTCCGTACCTCGCCACGACGTCGCGCGCGAACTCGTAGTCAGCGCGGTCCTGGATGACGAACTTGACTTGGTCGGTGGCGCGGAGTCGCTCGAGGTTGGCCCAGTGGACCTTGGCCGACTCGCCGCTGGCAGGGCATTTCACGTCGATGACGCGGATGACGCCCTGCGGTACCGCGTCCACACTGATGTGACCGCCAGTCTCGAGCATCACCGTCTGCCCCTCCTGCAACAACCGCTGCATCAACGGGTAGACGTCCTTCTGCAGCAACGGTTCGCCGCCGGTCACCTCCACCAGTTCACAGCGGTAGTCGCGGACGCGCGAGACGACGTCCTCGACCGTCATTTTGCTGCCCTCGTGGAACGCGTACGGCGTATCGCACCACGAGCAGCGCAGGTCGCAGGCCGTCAGACGCACAAAGACGCATGGCCGTCCCGAATGGGTCGACTCCCCTTGGATCGAGTGGAAGATCTCGTTGACGGTCAGCACACGTTTGAACCCTGTATTTTACAACGTGGCACGCCCCGAAAGGATTCGACCGGCGCGATCCCATCTGATTATGCGCATCCTGACGAGATTCGCCTGTGCGGTCGTGCTGTTCACCCTCCATGCGTGCGGCAGCACACCGCCGACGGCACCGAGCCCAGGTTTCACCGGCACCTGGCAGGGCAGCTACTCCCTGCCTTCGGAGAACCCTGGCACGCTCAGCCTCGAGCTCACGCAGACGGGGCTGTCGATCATCGGCACGGCGCTGATCACGCAGAACCAGTTCGCCGACGTCCCCGCAACCTGGACCGCCACGCTGGCGACCTCTGGCGCGTCGACGACGATGCAGTTTGTGATGTCGTACTCGTTCGGCGATCCGCCCTGTCCGGGACAGTTCAAGGGCACGCTGAATGTCTCGACGCATGTGATCGACGGCCCGTTCACCGGCGAGAACTGTACGCGGACGTTCGGCGGCACGCTCCACGCCGAGCGGGCACCGTGAAGACGCTACAATGACTAGATGGCCAAGGCCGTCTTTTATACCAAGCCCACCTGAACCACCTGCAAGAACGCCAGGAGTTTCCTGGACGAACAAGGCATTGCGGTCGACCAGCTCGACATCAACAGGACGCCGCCGGATCGCGCATTTCTCGAGCAGCATGTCGAGGCCGACCGCTTTCTCGATTTCGTGAGTACGCGCAGCCCGGTCTTTAAGCAACGGCCGCTGCCGAAAACGAAAAAAGAAGCGATCGACCTGATGATGGTCAACCCGAACCTGATCAAGCGCCCGATCCTGATCCGCGGGTCAAAGGTAACGTTCGGCTTCGACAAGAAGGTGTTCGCGAAGTGAGCGAGATCCGTGTCGGTACCTCCGGGTGGAGCTATCCATCAGGGGCTGGGACCTGGAACCGGATCTTCTACCCGGCAGGCGCCAAGCGCTCCGGCTCCAGGTTCGATGAACTGAGTTTCTACGCGGAGCATTTCAATACCGTTGAGGTGAACTCGAGTTTCTATCGTGTCCCTGGCGTGGACATGACCGCGGCCTGGGCGGAGCGAACTCCGGCGCACTTCGATTTTTCGTTGAAGCTGCATCAGAAGTTCACGCATCCGGAGATGTCCGCCAAGGCGACGGGCCGGGCTCCCGTTGCCCTCGATCGTCATGACGTCGACGATTTCCGCGCGGCGATTGAGCCGCTGGCGCGGACGGGCAAGCTCGGCGCGCTCCTCGCGCAGTTTCCGGCCAGCTTCCGCAACCAACCCTCGTCGCGCGCCTATCTTGAATGGCTGCTGCGCGCGTTCCATGGTTACCCGCTCGCCGTCGAGCTGCGCCACCGCAGCTTCAGTGAAGAACCGGCCGACACAATGGCGATCCTGGCCGAGTACGGCGCGGCGCTGGTGCAGATCGATGAGCCGAAATTCCGCGACTCGATCCGGCAAAACCGGCTGGCAAACGTCAAGACGCTCTACTACATGCGGCTGCACGGCCGCAACGCGGCCGAATGGTGGGCGCATGAAAAATCCGAGGACCGCTACAACTATCTCTACTCGGCATCGGAGCTGGATCCGATCGTGACCGACGTCGAGGAGGGGTCGCGCGAGACGAAGAAGTCCTACGTCTACGCCAACAATCATTTCTCGGCAAAATCGGTGGCCAACGCTGCGACGATCAAGAACAAGCTCGGCCAGCCGCTCGACGGCGAATACACAGAGGCGTTCGTCGAGCGTTATCCGGACCTGAAGGGGCTGGTCAAGATCCTGGCGCCGGCGCCACGGATGATCGCCTCGGATGAGCCCGGATGACACCGAACCGATCGGGGTCTACTCGTCCTTCAAGAACGCCCGTTTGAGAATGTCGCCGCGCTGAAGCTTGGCGACGACATCCATCCCTTTCAGCACGTGGCCGAACACGGTGTAATGGCCGTCGAGCTCTGGCGCAGCTCGGCGCAGAATGAAGAACTGGCTGTCGGCCGTGGCCGGGTCCGTGCCCGGATGCGCCATCGCGACGGCGCCGGCGAGGTGCTTCCGTTTCTTGGTCATCTCGGCGACGCCGATCGCCGCGTCCGTTCCCTGACGTCCCCACCACGATTCGCGGCTGACGTCGCGGCTCACCGGATCGCCGATCTGGACGAGAAACCCCGGCTCGGACCGGTGGAAGCGCTGCCCATTGTAGAAGTTCTTCTTCACCAGCTCGACGATCCGCGCCACGGTCTTGGGCGCTTCCTCCGGGTAGGTCTCAATCTCAATCGTCCCCTTGACGGTTTCGAGCACGAGAGTCGGACCGGCACCCGGCGACCTCTGCCCGGCCCCGGTCAACGTGGTCAACGCCACGACAACGGCGAGCGCTTTAAGCAGACTTGACACGCGTACCTACCTTCGTGACACCAAGTTTCGGACAGACGTCCGCGAGCACGCACTGCGGGCAGAGAGGATACACCGGACGGCAGACGTTCTGCCCCCACGTCACGAGGTAGAGGTTGATCAGCGGCCACCAGCGCCGCGGTGTGGTGCGGTAGAGCGCCTGCTCGGTTTCCACGGGGGCCTTTGTGCGCACCCAGCCCAACCGGTTCGAGATGCGGTGCACGTGGGTGTCGACGCAGATGTTGTCCGGACTGCGATGCGCCAGAATCAGCACCAGGTTCGCCGTCTTGCGCCCGACGCCCGGCAGGGTCAGCAGCTCCTCCATCGTCGGGGGCACGTTTCCGCCGAATCGTTCCATCAGTTGACGGCACGTCTCCTTCACGTGTACGGCCTTAGTGCGGTAGAAGCTGACCGGGTAGATGAGACGGCGGATCCGCGCCGGCGTCAGCCTGGCGATTGAGGCGGGGGTTCGCGCGACGCGAAACAAACGCCCCGACGCAGCGGCGGTCACCGCGTCCTTCGTTTGTGCCGACAACATCGTGGCCACGAGCACCCGGAACGGATCGTCCTGCTGCTCCTTCGCGATCTTCTCGACCGCTGGCTCGTCGAAGCCATCGATCGTCCTGGCCAGTCTCCGCATGACCGTGTCGACGCGCGCACCGCCAGGCATCTACGGGATCGGCGTGACCGGCGGCTGACCGGCGAGGACGGCGAGCACGTTACGCACCGCCAGCGCCGCCATGGCGCTCCGTGTCTCGCGCGTGGCGCTGCCGAGGTGCGGCACGAGCAGGACGTTCTCGAACGTCAGCAGGCCCGGATGCACCGCGGGCTCCTGTTCGAACACGTCGAGCGCCGCGCCGGCGATGAGCCGCTCGGTGAGCGCCCAGACCAGCGCGTCTTCGTCGACGACCGTGCCGCGCGCGGTGTTGACCAGGAACGCCGACCGCTTCATGCGCGCCAGCGCCTTGCGATCGATCATGTGCCGTGTCGCGACGGAGCCCGGGACGTGCAGCGAGACGACGTCGGCGCTGACCAGCACCTCGTCGATGCTCGCGCTCGGCGCCCCGGCCGCCTGGCCGATCGCTCCTTTGCGCTCGCCAGCCGGCAACTGGCCGGCACTCCGCCGTGCGAACACGGGCGTCATGCCGAACGCCGCAGCCCGGGCCGCCACGGCGCGGCCGATGCGGCCGCCGCCGATGATGCCGAGCTGCTTGCCGCGCAACTCCGTCCCGAGCATGAAGTCGAACGTCCACCCCTTCCACCCGCCGGCGCGGATCAGGCGATCACCTTCGGCGACGCGCCGCACCAGAGCGAGAATCAGGGCCCAGGTGAGCTCCGCTGTCGCCTCGGTGAGCACGTCGGGCGTGTTCGTCGCGACCACGCCATGGCGCCGCACTGCCGGCAGGTCGATGTTGTCGTAGCCGACGGCAATGTTGGCGACGATCTTCAGTCGTGATCCGGCCTCGAGCACTTCGTCGTCGACGCGGTCGGTGAGGACGCAGAGGAGCGCGTCCTTGTCGGCCACCCGCGCGAGCAACTCGTGGCGCGGAATCGCCTCGTCACCCGGCCAGACGTCGAGATCGTGCTGCGCGTGCAGCGGCGCGAGGACCGTCGAAGGAACCCGTCGGGTGAGGAGAACCGAGGCCACTTCCCGTCTTCCAGCCTTCCGTCTTCCAGTCTTCGGTCAGTGCCCGTGCGACAGGCAGTAACCGCAGTGATTGCAGCGGACGTCTGGCTCGATGACGCAGGACCCGTCGGAGGTGGGGGCCAGGTTGTACTTGAAATTACCCGCGAACGACGCCGGATCGACCAGCCTCGACGAGTCGAACCCGGGAGGTTGCGCGCCTCGCGCCTCGATGCGCGCGATCGCGTCGCGGACGAGCGTACGCAACGCGTCCTCGTTCACGCCGTCACCTCGACGGCATCGACGATGCCGATGATCGCGGCGTCGACGGCGGCGGCTTTCTTGCCGAGCGCCTCGCCGGCCGCTTTGCCCTCGATCACCACCAGCACCTTCTCGCCGATGCCGGCACCGACTGAGTCGATGGCGAGCAGGGCCGCCCCTTTCGGTTGATCGTCGAGCGTCAGCGGCTGGACCAGCAGCAGCTTGGCCCCTTCGAGCTTAGGGTTCTTCTGTGTGGCGACGACGGTGCCGACGACCCGGGCGATTTGCATGTGCAGCTATCAGCTCTCGCGTCTGTCAGGCCATGTCCCAGCGATCGACGATACCGACGATCGAGGCGTCCGTCGGGGGCTCAGCCGGGTAGAACGGGAAAGCGGCCTCGCGGCCGCGGACAAAAAACACGTTCTCGCCGACGCCCGCGCCGACCGAATCGAGCGCGACGAGCGTGCGGCCGACCGCCGCGCCTGACGGCGAGAGCGGCTGCAGCACGAGCAGCTTCATCCCGGTCAGGTTGGCGTCCTTCACCGTCGAGACGACCTCGCCGAGCACTCTCGCCAGCTGCATGTCAGTCGTGCACCTCGACAGCGTCGACGATGCCGACGATGGCGGCGTCGACGGGACAGTCTTTCAGGCCGAAGGCCATGCGGGCCGAACTGCCGCTGACGATCAGCACCGTTTCGCCGAAACCCGCGTCGACGGTATCGATGGCGACGAGGTAGTTGCCGTCGGCCTTGCCGCTCGGATCCACGGGGCGGGCGATGAGGAGCTTGCTGCTGACCAGCCGCTCGTCCTTGCGCGTGGCGACGACGGTGCCGACGACCTTGGCGAGAATCATGTCAATGCCGAATGCCGAGTGGCGAAAGCCGAATAGTGAAAATGACGAAGGCGCGAACGCCGTTCGTCACTTCGACGCGGAGGCCTTGCCGATGGGCAGCGCGTCCTCGAGATTGGCGTGCGGCCGCGGAATGACGTGGACCGACACGAGCTCGCCGACGCGGCGCGCGGCCGCAGCCCCGGCGTCGGTCGCCGCCTTGACGGCGGCCACGTCGCCGCGGACGATGGCGGTTACGTAGCCGGCGCCGATCTTCTCCCAGCCGACCAGCGTCACCTTGGCGGCCTTCACCATGGCATCCGCCGCTTCGATCATCGCGACGAGCCCCTTGGTTTCGACCATGCCGAGCGCTTCACCCATGCCAGACTCCTTGTATTCCGCTAGTTCTGCTTTCGGCGGAATCGATCACTTCAATTCTCGGACGGCGGCTTCGATGAGCGCCGTCAGCTCGCCGTATGTTAGCCGAATTTCCCCCTCGCCGGGCAGCAGGCGGGCGCCCTCGGTCTCGGGGGCGAACACGGTCTGGCACCTCGCCGGATCGCCGAGGACATCGGCGACGAGCGCCGCCTCACCGGGCGGACAGATCGGCGCCGGCGCGGCGATGCCATATTTTCCCCGAAGGCCCTGCAAGCGGTCCACTTCCTGCCGCGACAACAACCGCTCGCCGCCGAGCAGCCGCGCCACCAGGCTGATCTTGGCGAAGTGTTCGATCGTTTCCATCTTGTAGTACGCCGCGAACAGGTCGGCGCCGAGGGTCAGGGCGCCGTGGTTCGCCAGTAGCATGCCGTCGTGCGCCTTGACGTACTTGCGCACCGCCTCGGGCAGTTCTTTCGTCGACGGCGTCGCGTAGTCGGCAATGGGCACGCTGCCGAGGGTGGTAATCACCTCCGCCAGCACGGCGCGATCGAGCGGTATGCCGGCCACGGCGAAGCCGGTCGCGATCGGTGGATGGGCGTGCACCACAGCCTGCGCGTCGGCGCGCTGGCGATAGACCTCGAGATGCATCTGCATCTCGGACGAAGGATCGCGCTCGCCGGCGATTTTCTTGCCGTCGAGATCGGTGACGACCATCATGTCGGCCGTCATGAAGCCCTTGCACACGTTCTTTGGCGTCATCAGCAGGCGCCCCCCGTCGAGGCGGCAGCTGATGTTGCCGTCGTTCGACGCCGTGTAACCGCGGGCGTACAAACGCCGGCCGACTTCGACAATGCCGTCGCGGAGCGTTGTCTCAGTCATTGCGCGACCTTGAGCGCGTAGGCGCGGCGGCAATTCTCGGAGCAGAAGAATTTCATCTGCGCCCCGCTGCCGGTGCTCACCGACGTGGTCGGGACGACGTAGGTGCCGCACACCGGATCGCGCACCAGCGCCACAGGCCTGGTCGCCTTCGGCCGCGTCGGTGTCCGCATGCCCTCGGCGATGCCCCGCACCAGTCGCAGCACGCTGCGCAGAATCAGCGAGACCAGGATGAAGCGGATCAGCAGAACGATCACGGCGACCCCGGCGGCTTGCCGCCGCCAAGCTCCGGATGCGCCGAGCGGATGCCGTCGAGCGCCTGCCGCGCCGCGCGCGCCTCTTCGGAAGACGGGGCGACGTCGATTATCTTCTGCCAGACCTCGGCGGCCCCTTTGAGGTCCTGCTTGCCGAATGCGCGCACGATGCCGATGTTCATCAGCGTCTTGGCGTGCTTTGGGTCGATCGCGAGCGACGTGTCGAACTGCGCCAGCGCCTTGTCCGGATCGTTCATGTAGTAGTAGGCGATGCCGAGATCGGTGCTGACGTTGGCGTCATGCGGGTTGATCGCCAGCGCCTGCTGATACCAGTCGACGGCCTCGGGGTAGCGCCCCGCGTCGAAGTACATATTGCCGAGCTCGACACGGCTGGCGACGTCGGATCGGTTCTGCTGCGCCGTGGTCTTGAGCGCCGAGGCGCGTCCTTCATCGAGCGCCGCAGGTGCCTGCTGCCCGTTCGACGACGACGCGGCCGGCGCGGCCGGCGCGACTGACGCTGTCGGCGCCGCACGGCCGCCCCCCTGCTGAGAGCCGATGATCCAGCCGACCAGCAGCCCGAAGAACACGCCCGCGATACCGACAATGACGGAGTCCTTGGACACGGAAGACTCCGATCTTATGCGAATCTAGGGGCAATTGCTCTCCATCCTCGTCGTCAACTTCAACACCCGCGACTGCCTGGGTGACTGCCTGTCGAGCCTCTTCCAGACGCTGCCGGCGGGGACGTTCGAAGTGCTCGTCCTCGACAACGCATCGGTCGATGACAGCATCGCGACGGCGAAGCGACTCGACCTGCCGGTGCAGTGGACGCTGCTCGATCGCAATGTCGGTTTTGCGCAGGGGAACAACGAACTGGCGGCGCAGGCGGCGGGCGATTTCATCTGCCTGCTGAACCCCGACACGATACTCATGGCCGATTGCCTGACGCCGCTCGTCGAGTTCCTCCGCGCCCATCCCGACGCGGGCATCGTCGGTCCGCATCATCTGGGCGCGGACGGTCACTGGCAGCTGACGTTCGGCGCGGCGGTCACGCTGCGCGCCGAGTTCCTCTACGCGATCAACCCGCAGGCGTTCTGGGCGCGCTATCCCGCCGACAGTCCGCCGGCGCCGCTCGACGTGGCGTGGCTGGCGGGCAGCTGCCTGGTATTCCGTACCGCCCTGATGGAAGACCTTGGCGGACTGTTCGATCCGCGCTTCTTCATCAACGACGAGGACGTCGACTTGTGCCGGCGGGTCCGCGCGCACGGCCTGCGCTCGGTTTACCTGCCCGTCCGCGGCCTCGTCCACTACGGCGGCGCGAGCCGGCCGTTCCTCGCCGATGAGAAACGCCACACCTACCGCAGCCGCGAAACCTATTTCAAAAAATACTATCCGCTTCCCGGCGTGCTGCTCTTCCGCCTGGCGCGTACCCTGCGCCGAATTCGCGACCACGTGGCTGGATTGCGACGCTAGTCACGCGGGACATCCGAGAGGAGCCTCACTGGGCGGCGCAGGCAACGAGGTAGTCGCGAACGGCGCGATCCAGGCCGACGTAGAGGGCGTGCGAGATCAGTGCGTGGCCGATCGAGACTTCATCGAGGTGTGGCAGCATGCGGAACAGCACGAGGTTGTCGAGATCGAGATCATGGCCCGCGTTGATGCCCAGGCCAAGGCTGTGCGCGATCACCGCGGCGTTCCCATAGCGGCGGAGACTTCGCTGCGCCGCCTCGGGCCCCTGCCTGAACGCCGCGGCGAACGGCTCGGTATAGAGCTCGATACGGGCGGCGCCGATCGATGCGGCCCAGCGGATAGGCGCGGTCTCCGGCTCGACGAACAGGCTGACGCGGATGCCGCGGTCCTGCAAGTCCTTGACGGTCGCGCGCAGCGCCTCGACGGGCGTGTCGGCGTGCCATCCGGCCTGACTGGTAATCTCGCCGGGGGCGACCGGGACCAGCGTGCACTGGTGTGGCTGGACCTCTCGCACCAGGTCCAGGAGGTCGGAGCGCGGATCCCCCTCGATGTTCAGCTCGATCTCGCCGCGGCGCGGCGCGAGGAACGCCGCGATCTCGCGCACGTCGCTGCGGCGGATGTGACGCTCATCGGCGCGCGGATGCACGGTGATGCCTCTCGCGCCGGCATCGAGACAGACACCGACGGCGTCGATGACCGACGGGATGCGGCCGCCGCGCGAGTTGCGCAGCGTGGCGATCTTGTTGACGTTGACCGAAAGCCGGGGACCGGAGTCAGGGGGCTGGGTCATGAAGGCGCCACTTAACCCAGATGCTGCTTGACGGTCTCGGCAATCTCGTTGGCCCAGCCGCGGATCTCGTGCTGGTCCTTGCCCTCGAGCATCACCCGGAGCAGCGGCTCGGTCCCCGAATAGCGGACGAGGAGCCGCCCGTGACCGCCGAGACGCTGCTCCACCCGCTCCATCACCGCAGCGACGGCTGGCACCGACTTCAGATCCCGGCGCTCCCTGACGCGGACGTTGACGAGCACCTGCGGATAGGTGACCAGCTGCGCCGCCAGGTCGGCGAGGTCGCGGCCGGTATCGGCGATCACGCGCAGCAGGTTCAGCGCCGTCGCGATGCCATCGCCGGTGAACAGATGATCCGAGAAGATGATGTGCCCGGACTGTTCGCCGCCAACCGAAATGCCGCGCTTCAGCATCTCCTCCATTACATACTTGTCACCCACAGGGCAGCGGACCAACTCGATACCGGACTCCTTCAGCGCTAGTTCGAGGCCGATGTTGCTCATTACCGTCGCCACGATGGCGTTGCCGGCCAGCCGCCCCTGCGCTTTCATGTGGCGGGCGGCCAGCAGCATCACCGCGTCGCCATCGACGACCTGACCGCGGTGATCGATGAAGATAGCGCGATCTCCGTCGCCGTCGAACGCGACGCCCATGCGGTGGCCGCCGCTGCGGACAACGTCGGCGAGGCATTCTGGATGAGTCGAGCCGCACTCGAGGTTGATGTTGCGGCCGTTGGGCTCGTCGCCGATGACGCTGACGTCGAATCCCAGCTCGCGAAAGAGCCGCGGCGCCACCGTCGTCGTTGCGCCATTGGCGCAATCGATGGCGAGACGGAAGTCGCTGAGGCGCGACGGATCGGGCAGCGCGGCGCGCAGGTGGGCAATGTACTGGTCGACGACCTCGGTCTGCTCGACAGGCGGCAGCGAGCCCCCCGGTACGGACCACGACGGGTCGGCGATGATCGATTCGACGTGACGTTCGAGCGTCTCGGTGAACTTCTCGCCACGGCCGGAGAACACCTTGATGCCGTTGTCCTCGAACGGATTGTGCGAGGCGCTGATCACCAGACCGGCGTCGAAGCCCATCGTCGGCGTGATGTAGGCGATCGCCGGTGTCGGAATCACCCCGGCGCTCGCGATCGACGCCCCCTCGGCATGCACGCCGCGGCCGAGCTCGCGCTCGATCCAGTCCCCCGACTCGCGCGTATCGCGGCCGATGATGAAGCGCAGCGGCTTCGCTTCAGCCCCGCGCAACGCGCGCACCAGCGCCGCGCCGAGCCGTGCCACCGTGTCGTGATCGAGCGGAGGCTCCCCGGCCTTGCCGCGGACGCCGTCGGTACCGAACAACTTGGACATCGCGTGCTTACTTCACCGTCACCGTGAGGACTGCCGGATCGATCGCGACCACACCGAAACGCTCGGCCGGGGCGACCTGAACCCGCAGATTGTACCGGCCGGCTCCAAGGCCGGCAAGATCGAGGTAGGCCTCGACGCTGTCGGGCTCGAGCTGGGCCAGCGCGGTCTGTTCTCCGCGCACCGTGACGCGCACGAACCTGGGCGACAGCTGCGCGGAAAGTCCCTGCGCGACATTGCGGTAGCGGACCGGCACCGCGTCGATCTGCCGTTCCACGGGCGCCGGCCAGATCTCGACGGTCACCTGCGCGTTCTGCGGCTGGGCCAGCCGCACCGACGTGTCGACGACGCCGATCGCAACTGCGTCGCGTACCTGCACCTTCGCGTCCTTAATCGGCACCGGCTCGGTGGTTGCTTCCGCGACCTGGCGGACGCGGGTCTCCGGCCCCACGATCTCGACGGTCGCCGGCTCGGAACGGATGCGGCCGACCACGTAGCCCGGCGCCGGATCGCCTTCCGTTGCCGCCACGACCGGCACCGATCGGTGCGCCGACTTCTCGAGATCGAGGGCCAGCGTCGAGGGAATGACCTGCGCCACCTCGACGCCGAACGGGGCGCGTACTTCGTCAGCGCGAATGTGGAACAACCGGGAGCCCGATCGCGCTCCAGCCAAGTCGAGCACGGCGACGATTTCGCCCGATTGCATGCGGCTCAAGAGCGCTGACGAGCCGCGCAGGCGCACGTCCACGGTGTCGGGGGTGTTGCCGACGATTTCCAGCGCTTCGGGAACGTTGCGGAACTCGAGCGGCACGCGCAGGCTGCGCTCGACCAGATGCTCGCCGGCCACCGTCATCCACAACAGGATGGCGAGGGTCAGCGCCAGCAGCTTCAGTCCGAGGTTGCGGAACGGGTGATAGCGCATCAGCCTCGCCGCCCCTGCATCAGCCGGCGCAAGCGGGTGCGCAAATCGTCGGGCGTGAGGCCGCGCTGGATCTGACCGTCGAGCGCGATCGAAATCGTCCCGGTTTCTTCCGAGACCACGACGGTCACGGCGTCGCTCTCTTCCGTGAGCCCAATGGCGGCGCGATGGCGCGTGCCGAGCTCGCGGCTGAGGCGCGGGTTCACGGTCAGCGGCAGGAAGCACGCCGCGGCGGCGACTCGTCCTTCCTGCAGGATTACCGCCCCGTCATGCAGCGGCGATCCCGGCTTGAAAATAGTCAGCAGCAGGTCGTAGGTCAGCGTCGCGTCGAGTGGAATGCCGCTTTCGATGTAATTGCGCAGCCCGATCTCCCGCTCCAGCGCGACGATCGCCCCCACCTTCTGCTGCGCCAGCATCGTCGCGGCGACGACGACTTCCTCAACCGTCTCGTCGGTTGCTTGCTGGCGGCTCAAGTAGCGGAAGAACGGCGCCTGCCCGAGATGCGCGAGGGCCCGGCGGATGTCAGACTGGAAGATGACGATCGCCGCGAACGCGACGTAGACCAGCGCGTTACGGATCAACCAGTTGAGCGTCTGCAACGGCGCCAGCTGCGACACGTAGAACAGCCCGACGACGAGCATCGACCCGACCGCCATCTGCACCGCGCGGGTGCCGCGGATCAGCTTCAGCGCCTCGTAAATCAGGATGGAAACGGCGAGAATGTCGGCCACGTCCCACCAGCCAACGGGCGGCCGTCGCAGCAGGCTCTGGAGGTAGTCGGACATCTACAGGATGTAGCTTATCAACGCGGGGTGGCTGAGTGGGCCTCGAGCATCGCGTCGGCTACGCGCACGACATCGACCATCGCCGCAACGTTGTGGACGCGGACGATGTGGGCGCCGCGCAGGACGCTGGCCGCGACGGCGGCGGCAGTGGCCCAGTCGCGCGCCGCGGCCGGGCGGTCGCCGACCGCCGCCCGCAGGAATGACTTGCGTGACGGCCCGGCCAAGACGGGACGGTCGAGCACGGCCAGTTCGTCGAGGCGGGCCAGCGTCTGGAAGCTGTGCTCCGCGCGCTTGGCAAAACCAACGCCGGGATCGAGCACGATCGCCTCACGCCGCACCCCGGCAGATTCTGCACGCCGTATCGCTGTGCCGAGCTCGGCGCACACCTCTGCAATAGCGTCCGTGTAGACGGCTCGCACGTACATGTCCGTGGAACGGCCCCGCGTGTGCATCAGGATGAGTGCCGCACCGGTCTCCGCGGCCACATCACCGAGGGCCGGCTCGTAGAGCAATCCGCTGATGTCGTTGACGATCGTGGCGCCCGCCGCCATGGCGTCGCGGGCGACACGCGCCTTGTAGGTGTCGATGGAAATCGGGATGGACACGCGCGTGGCGAGGCGCTCCACGACCGGCAGCACCCGGCGCAACTCCTCGGCCTCGCCGACTGCCGCCGCGCCAGGTCGGGTCGACTCGCCGCCGACGTCGAGGATGTCGGCGCCCTCGGCCGCCATACGGACGCCGGCCTCGACGGCTGCGTCGGGATCGAGGTGGAGGCCGCCGTCGGTGAATGAATCAGGCGTGACGTTGAGGATCCCCATCACAAGCGTACGCGAGCCCAACTGGAGGGGGGGCCTGCGAGGGAGCGGTACCGTGTAGGAACGGCGTGGGAACATCGGCGAATCGGGTGATCGGGTGATCGGATGATCGGATGATCGGATGATCGGATGAGCGGGTGATCGGTCACAGATCACCCCATCACCCGATCAGCAGATCACCCGATTCCCCGACTATTCCTGCGTCAGCGGTCTTGCCGGAATCGGCGACACGATCGAGGGCCGATCCTTGGCCATCTTGCGCGCCCCGTCGTCGGTCGTCGGTGCGGCGGTGGCGTTCGGCGCCTTGATGATCGGGTCGAGCGCCTCGCCCGCGACGATGCGGCGGACCTGGTCGGCGTCGAGCACTTCGCGCAGGAGCAGCTCCTCGGCGATCTTGTCGAGCGCCGCGCGGTGCTGCTCGATCATGGCCTTGGCGCGCTCGTAGTTCGAGGTGACGAACCGCTTGATCTCGTGGTCGATGCGGATCGCCGTGTCTTCGCTGTAGTCCTGGTGCTGCGCGATCTCGCGGCCGAGGAAGATCTGCTCTTCCTTCTTCCCGAAGGTGAGCGGCCCCATCGCGTCACTCATGCCCCACTCGCAGACCATCTTGCGGGCGAGCTCGGTCGAGCGCTCGAGATCGTTGCCGGCGCCGGTGGTCATGCCGCCGTTGGTCAGCTCCTCGGCGAGACGTCCGCCGAGCAGGATCGCGATCTGGTCCATCAGGTAGTCGCGCGTGTAGTTGAACTTGTCGCCTTCCGGGAGCTGCATCGTGACGCCGAGTGCCATACCGCGCGGGATGATCGTCACCTTGTGGATCGGATCCGCGTGCGGCAGCACCACGGCGAGGAGCGCGTGGCCGGCTTCGTGAATCGCCGTAACCTTCTTCTCGGCCTCGGAGATGATCATCGATCGGCGCTCCGATCCCATCATCACCTTGTCCTTGGCGAACTCGAAGTCGTACATCCGTACGACCTTCTGGTTGTAGCGCGCCGCGTTGAGCGCGGCCTCGTTGACCAGGTTGGCGATGTCGGCGCCCGAGAAGCCCGACGTGCCCCGCGCCAGCACGTGGATGTTGACGTCGTCGGCGAGCGGAATCTTCTTGGTGTGGACGGCGAAAATGCCCTCGCGTCCCTTGACGTCGGGACGATTGACGACGATGCGGCGGTCGAAGCGACCGGGGCGCAGCAACGCCGGATCGAGGACATCGGGACGGTTCGTGGCGGCGACGAGAATGACGCCTTCGTTCGATTCGAAGCCGTCCATCTCGACGAGCAACTGGTTCAGCGTCTGCTCGCGCTCGTCGTGACCGCCGCCGAGGCCGGCACCGCGATGACGGCCGACCGCGTCGATTTCATCGATGAAGACGATGCACGGCGCGTTCTTCTTGCCCTGCTCGAAAAGATCGCGCACGCGCGAGGCGCCGACGCCGACGAACATCTCGACGAAATCGGAACCGCTGATCGAGAAGAACGGGACGTTGGCTTCGCCGGCGACGGCACGGGCGAGGAGCGTCTTGCCGGTTCCGGGAGGGCCCATGAGCAGGACGCCCTTGGGAATGCGGCCGCCGAGCTTCTGGAACTTCTGCGGTTCCTTGAGGAACTCGATGATCTCCTGGAGCTCTTCCTTCGCTTCGTCGACGCCCGAGACGTCCTTGAACGTGACTTTCTTCTGCGAAGACGACGAGAGCTTCGCCCGGCTCTTGCCGAACGAGAGTGCCTTGTTCCCGCCACTCTGCATCTGCCGCATGATGAAGAGCCAGAAGCCGATCATCAACAGGATCGGCGCCCACGAGTAGAGCAGCGTCGCCCACGGGCTGGTCGTCTCGGGCTTCGCCGTAATCACGACGTGGCGATCCTCGAGCTTGTTGGCGAGCCCCTCGGTACTGGCTGGGCGCGTAGGTGCGGAACTTGGTGCCGCCGTCGCCGCCGGCCGACGTCGACAGCTGGCCCGTGATCTCACTGCCAGTGATGGTGACGGCTGTCACCTCGTTCTGGTCGACGTTCTTGAGGAACTGCGAGAAGGCGATCTGGTTTTCGCTGCGCTGGAATGTGGTGGAAAACTGCCAGATCAGGACCCCCACCACGATGAATACCATCCAGAACAGCAAGCTCTTGGCGGTCGAGTTCAACCTACGCCTCCTAAATGCCTGACTTTCAAGAGTATCACGCCTCGGGAAGGGTCCGTGACGCGAAAGTCCTCCGCCACCGACTGGCCCACTACCCACACGATTCGATCCCGCCCGTCCACTACGAGCGGGACCGTATCCCGCTCTCTCCGAGCGATCTTGCGATCGACGAAGAAATCCTGCAATTTCCGGGGTCCAGGCGCGCCCAGGGGCCGAAACCGGTCCCCCGGCCGGCGGCTGCGAACCGCCAAGGGGAGCTCCAGACTCCCGGCCGCGATCCCGACTTCCCCCCCGCGGGCCGCCCATTTCCTTTGACGCCCGCCGCGGGCCTCGAGTCTCGCGGCTTCAACGACAAGGCCGGCGACCTGGACCTCACCAGGAATAGACAGCGAAAACGCAAAACTGTTCGCCGCCACTTCCCGCCGTCCACGCCCGGTCGGCCGCGCCTGGAACGCCACGACCCCGCCGGCGTGCACAACGTCGACGCCGGCCAGGCTGGCCGCCGCTGGCGCTGTGGCGGTGGCGAGCATCAGCACCTGATCCACATGGTCGAACGACAGCGGTCTGGCTGGGGCGAGCCGTTCCAGCAAACGTTGGACCACGCGCGAGCTCAGTGCCCGCGGCGCGGCGGCGAGCCCGGCAGCATCGAGCCTGACTTGCGAGCGCTCATCACTTAAGACGATCTGTCGCTCCAGATCGATTGCCCGATCCTGCAGAAATTCTTCATCGTGCCGTGCGAGCGCGGCGGTGCGGGCGAGAATTGCGGCAACCGACGGCGAAAACCGTGATCCGAGATATGGGATGAGCTCGTGCCGGATCCGGTTACGCGGGATGGCGAGATCGAGATTGGTCGCATCCTCGCGCCATGTTTCGCCGAGGCCGGCCAGGTATTCGCGCAGACCGGCACGTTCGACGTCGATGAGCGGGCGGATCACCCGCCCGGCGCGAGGACGGATGCTCGCGAGGCCGCGGGTGCCGGCGCCGCGCAGGAGGCGCAGCAGAAGCGTCTCGGCCTGGTCGTCGCGCGTGTGCGCGACCGCAATCGCATCGGCGCCAAGCGCGTCCGCAGCCCGGTCGAGAAACGCATAGCGCAAGGTCCTCGCCGCGTCTTCCGTCGATCGCTTCTGGGCCCGCGCGAACCCCGAGACGTCAGCCCGCTCCGACACGAACGGAAGACCGAGACGCATGCTGAGCGCGCCGCAGAATGCCTCGTCGGCGTCGGCCTGTTCGCCGCGAAGCCCGTGATGAAGGTGCGCCGCGCCGGCCAGCGCCAGGACACCGGTGGCAGTCAGCTCGCGCAGCACGAAGAGCAGCGCCACGGAATCGGCGCCCCCTGAGAGCGCCACGATCACACGCGCGCCGGCGCACAGCAGCGCGTGGCGACGCATGGCCTCGACGGTGCGGGCAGCGAGCGGAGACATGATGATCGGGTGATCGGGTAATCAGATTGTCGGACTACCCGATTTCCAAATTACCCGATTTCCTATTACCCGATGCAAAAAATGGTGCCGGTGCAGGGACTTGAACCCCGGACTCCGCGGATATGAGCCGCGTGCTCTAACCAACTGAGCTACACCGGCAGGAACTGTTGATTATACGATAGTCGGCGTGAAGTTCGGCTACGACGAGTTCGACCTCTCGACGGTGAAAACGTACCCGCTTGCTTCGCGGAAGAGCAAGGCCAACGCCGCGGATTTTGCCAGGCCTTTCAAGGCTGACGGCGGGCCCGCGTTCCTCGACTCGCTGCCCTCCATCCTCGCCGGTGCCGATCTGAAGGCGGTCGCTGCCGCGATGCGCGCCGCGCGGGACAGCGGGCACGGCCTGATCTGGGGCGTCGGGGCCCACGTGCTCAAGACCGGTTTGTCGCCCATCCTCATCGACCTGATGGAGCGCGGCTATATCTGCGCGCTGGCGATGAACGGCGCCGGTGTCATTCACGATTTCGAACTGGCGCTGTCAGGCTCGACTTCTGAAGACGTGGACGAAGCGCTCGGGCCCGGCCGGTTCGGCATGGCGGAAGAAACCGGCCGCCAGCTGAACGCGGCCATCAACGATGGCGTCGGACGCGGACTCGGCCTCGGCCGGTCGGTGATCGAATACCTGCACCATCTTCAGCCCCCCTCCGCCAACATCAGCGTGCTCGCCGCCGCGGGCCGGCTTGAAGTGCCGGTCACGGTCCACGTCGCCATCGGCACCGACATCATCCACATGCACAAGGACGCCTCGGGCGCCGCGCTCGGTGAAGGAAGCCTGCGCGACTTCCGTTACTTCGTCAGCAACGTCGCGCGCCTGGAGCACGGCGTCTATCTGAATTGCGGATCGGCGGTGGTCCTGCCGGAGGTGTTCCTCAAAGCCGTCGCCCTCGCGCGCAATACCGGACGGTCGCTGAAGGGACTGACGACGGTGAACATGGACTTCATTCGTCAGTACCGGCCGCAGACCAACGTGGTATCGCGGCCGGTTGCCGGCATCGGCAAGGGCTACTCACTTGTCGGGCATCACGAGATTCTGATCCCGCTCCTGGCGGCGGCGCTGGCTGATAATCGCTGATCGATGGGCGATGGGCGATGGGCGATGATCGATGGCCCCCTCACACGACCAGCATCGCATCCCCATAGCTGTAGAACCGGTAGCGCTGCACCACCGCTTCTCGGTACCCCTCGAGCACACGCGCGCGGCCGCCAAACGCCGCCACGAGCATCAGCAGCGACGATTTCGGCAAGTGGAAATTCGTGAGGAGCCCGTTAATGACGCGGAATCCGACGCCGGGATAGATGAAAAGATCTGCGACGGCGCGACCGGCGGTCACGCGTCCGGCGCCGCACGCGGCCGCATGCTCGATCGCCCGCGTCGTCGTGGTGCCGACGGCGATGACGCGGCGCCCCTCGTCGAGTGCGCGGTTGATGGCGGCCGCGGCTGGGCCGGAGATGTCGTACGGCTCCGAATCGACGACGTGTGCTTCCACATCGTCGACGCGAACGGGCTTGAAAGTACCGTAGCCGACGTGCAGCGTGATCGTCGTCCGCTCCACACCAGCGGCGTCCAGCGCAGAGAGAAGGGGCGCGTCGAAATGCAGCCCCGCCGTCGGCGCCGCAATCGATCCGCGCGCGGCCGCAAAGACAGTCTGGTAGCGCTGCCGATCCTTGGGCGTGTCCGGCCGGTCGATATAAGGCGGCAGCGGGATGTGACCGATGGCGTCGACCGCTTCCGCGACGGTACCCCCTTCGGTCGTGAGACGTATGCGGCGGCGTCCATAGAACAGGCGTTCGAGGACTTCGCCGTTCAACCGCCGTTGCGCGCCTTCGAAGACGACGCGCGCGCCCGGTTTCAATTTCTGCCCCGGATGCATCAGCGCCTGCCAGATCTCGCCGCTATCCGATAGCCGATAAGCATCGTCGGCAGAGTCCGGCTGCAACAACAGGCATTCGACGGCGCCGCCCGATGGGACGCGATGACCGAGCAGCCGGGCGGGGAACACGCGTGTGTCGTTGGCTACCAACAGGTCGCCGGCGCGAAGCCACCCGGGTAGATCGCGAATCGCCGAGTGGCTCAGCTTGCCGGTAGCACGGTCCAGCACTAGGAGCCGGGATTGCCCCCGTTCAACCGCATCCTGAGCAATCAGCTCGGAGGGCAGATCGAAGTCAAACGCGTCGACTTTCACCAAGTCACTCCCGGCCGCGTTGGTCAGGAACGGGCATCGGATGCGGAGTCTCGGATATCTGGCCTCGACCTCGGCAGCGAAGTTGCAGCACAGCTCAGATTGTAATGGCCGACACACACCACCCGACCGGTACGCGCGGCATCGAACCGGCGAATGATCCGCTCCCCCCGACGCAGGGCGCACCCGGCGAGCCGCCACCGGTCGTCGTCGACGTTGAGGCGCCGGTCGGGATTCGCAACCTGCCGCTCGCGGTGCTGGCCGTGATCGCGGTCGTGCTGCTGCTCCAGTACGCGAGTTCTGTGTTCATTCCGATCGTCATCGCCATCCTGATTAGCTACTCACTCACGCCGTCAGTCACGTCGCTGCACAAGCGCGGCATGCCGCCGGCGATTGGTGCCGGCGCGGTGCTGCTCCTGCTGATCGCGGTGATGGGAATCGGCACCTACACGCTGGCGGGACAGGTCGGACAGATCATCGACCAGGTACCGGCCGCGGCGCACCGCCTGCGCAGCCGCTTCGAGCATCGCCCCTACAACCGGGACGGCGTCGTCGAAAAGGTGACCCGCGCCGCGCAGGAAGTGGACAAGACCGCGGCAGCGGCCACCCCCGATACCTCGAGTGCCGACGCCGGCAAGGGTGTCACCCAGGTCGAGATCGTGCAGCAGCCTTTCAGCCTGTCGAACTACTTCTGGTCAGGCGGCGTGACACTCCTGAACTTCCTCGGGCAGTTCGTGCTGGTGCTGTTCCTCGTCTATTTCTTTCTCGTCACCGGAGATCTCTACAAGCGCAAGCTGGTCAAAATCGCGGGCCCCACCTTCACGGAGAAAAAATTGACCGTGCAGATCCTCGACGAGATCAACCGCCAGATCGAGAGCTTCATGAAGGTGCAGGTGTTCACCAGCGTGGTCGTCGCCGTGGCGACGTCGATCTCACTGTGGTGGCTCGGGCTCAATCAGTACGTAGTGTGGGGATTGCTCGCCGGCATCTTCAACTCGATTCCCTATCTCGGTCCGGTGATCGTGACCGGCGGACTCGGGCTGGTCGCATTCATGCAGTTCGACAGCGTCCCGAAGACGGTCACGATTTGCGGCGTGGCATTCCTGATCACCAGCCTGGAGGGCTTCCTGCTCACACCGGCGCTGATGAGCCGCGCCGCGCGCATCAACTCCGCCGCCATCTTTACCGGACTGCTGTTCTGGAGCTGGGTGTGGGGTGTGTGGGGGACGGTCCTGGCCGTGCCGATGCTGATGATGCTGAAGGCGGTCTGCGATCATATTGAGGACCTCCAGCCGATCGGTGAGTTGCTCGGGGAGTAAAGGGTGCGATGCCGGTCGATCGTAACGAGCGGGCGCTCGAGTTGCTGCGACGATGGGCGCGGCTATTCGACGCGGCGTTTCAGGTACCCGGGACAGAATTCCGCTTCGGCCTCGATCCGCTAGTCGGACTGCTTCCAGGCATCGGCGATCTTGCGTCGCCGTTGCTGACGATCTTCATCCTCTGGCAGGCGGCACGGATGCGTGTGCCGAAGGTGGTGTTGATCCGTATGGTGCTCAA
This sequence comes from uncultured Acidobacteriota bacterium, assembly GCA_963836665.1. Taxonomy (GTDB): domain Bacteria; phylum Acidobacteriota; class Vicinamibacteria; order Vicinamibacterales; family 2-12-FULL-66-21; genus JAICSD01. The sequence goes on from CAWIKL010000001.1 coordinate 2,971,474, forward strand.
CGCGCTCATCGACGCAGGGGTCGGCGCGATTCCGATTCTCGGCGACGCGTTCGACTTCGCGTGGCGTTCGAACGAGTGGAACATGGCGCTGCTCGAGCGACACGCGCTCGCCAGCCGCGAGCCGTCGTCGGGCGACTATCTGTTCGTCAGCCTCTGCGTGGTTCTCGTCGTCTTCTCCGCGCTGCTGCCGCTCGTCATTCTCCTCTACCTGTATCACTGGCTGCAGGTCGTTCTCGCGGCCCGCTAGATCCGGGTCCCCGTCCTCGCCCTCGTCCCTCGCGACTGATACAGTGAGCAGCCTGTGCCGAATCGAGCGATGCGGGTCTGGCCGGGAAGCCCCTATCCACTGGGCGCGACGTGGGACGGTGTCGGCGTGAACTTCGCGCTCTTCAGCGAGCACGCCACCCGCGTCGAGTTGTGCCTGTTCGACTCGCCATCGGCCGAGTCCGAGTCGGTGACGATTCCGCTGACGGAACAGACCGACATGGTCTGGCACGGCTACCTGCCCGACGTCCGGCCCGGCCAGCTATACGGCTACCGCGTCCACGGCCCGTACAATCCGAACCGGGGCCACCGCTTCAATCCGAACAAGATTCTGATGGATCCGTACGCGCGTGTCATTGGACGCACGGTACGCTGGGACGAGTCGCTGTTCGGCTTCCGCCACGAGCACGGCGACGACTCGTTCGACGAGCGTGACAATGCGGCCTACGCGCCGCTGGCGGCGGTGGCGGATGGCTCGTTCACCTGGGGCAGCGATCTGCCGCTGCGCACGCCGTGGCACGAGACGCTGATTTACGAGCTGCACGTCAAGGGCTTCACGCTGCTCCATCCTGCCATCCCGGAAAACCTGCGTGGCACGTATCTCGGCCTTGCCTCGGAACCGGCGATCCAGCATCTGGTGACGCTGGGCGTCACGGCCGTCGAACTGATGCCGGTGCATCACCACACCGACGAGTGGCACCTCGTCAAGCGCGGCCTGTCGAACTACTGGGGCTACAACACGCTGTCGTACTTCGCCCCCGACGTCCGCTACGCGGTGTCGCCGTCCCCGCTCGAAGCGGTCCGCGAGTTCAAGATGATGGTGCGGGCGCTGCACGCGGCCGGCCTCGAAGTCATCCTCGACGTCGTCTACAACCACACGGTCGAGGGCAGTCACACCGGCCCGACGCTGTCGCTGCGCGGCATCGACAACGCGACCTACTACCGGCTGGCGCCGCACGCGCCGCGCTACTACGAGGACTTCACCGGCACCGGCAATACCCTGAACATGCGCAGCCCGCGCGTGCTACAGCTGATCATGGACAGCCTGCGCTACTGGGTCACCGAGATGCACGTCGACGGCTTCCGCTTCGACCTGGCGAGCGCGCTGGCGCGCGAGCTGCACGCGGTCGACAAGCTCGGCGCCTTTTTCGACATCATCCACCAGGATCCGATCCTGTCGCAGGTCAAGCTGATCGCCGAGCCGTGGGATCTCGGCGAAGGCGGCTACCAGGTCGGCAACTTCCCGACCAAGTGGACGGAATGGAATGGCAAGTACCGCGACGCGGTGCGTCGCTTCTGGCGTGGCGACCGCCGCGCGGTGTCGGAACTGGCGACACGCCTGGCCGGCAGCAGCGACCTCTACGAGCAGAGCGGCCGCCGGCCGTATGCCAGCATCAATTTCATTACCGCCCACGACGGCTTCACTCTGGCCGATCTCGTCAGTTACGAAGCCAAGCACAACGAAGCCAATGGCGAAGGCAATGCCGACGGTGAAAATCACAACCTCAGCGCAAACCACGGCGTCGAAGGGGCCACCGACGACCGCCGTATTCTCGAGCTGCGTGCCCGCCAGCGGCGTAACTTCATCTCGACACTGATGTGCTCGATCGGCGTGCCGATGCTGAGCGGGGGTGACGAGCTCTGCCGTACGCAGCACGGGAACAACAACGCCTACTGCCAGGACACCCCTGTCAGTTGGACCGACTGGACGATGACACCCGAGCGACAGGAATTCCTCGAGTTCACACGCCGGATCATTGCCATCTGGAAGGACCACCCTGTGCTGCGCCGGCGCAAGTTCTTCCAGGGACGGCGGATTCGTGGCGCTGAAGTCCAGGACATCGCCTGGTTGGATCCGGCAGGCGCCGAGATGACCGACGAGATGTGGGCGTCGCCTGATGTACGCACGCTCGCTGTCCGACTCAACGGTGACGCGATCCAGGAAGTAGACGAGCGCGGCCGGCCGATCACCGGCGACACCCTGCTCCTGCTGCTCAACGCCGACGAGCAGTCCGTTTCGTTCGCGCTGCCAGCGGCGGCGCCGATTGAACGATGGGAAACGCTCTTCGACACTGCCGATCCCTGGCAGCCGCCGCGTCGCCTGCGTGGCGGTGATCGCTACGATCTGCAGGGGCGCGCGATGGCGGCGCTCAAGCTCAACAACCGGCGTGAGGACTTCCGACGAGCCGGCGAATGGGGGCCGCAGGGAGTGGTCTGAAATTTGAATGGTTGCCGAGATCGAGACGTCTTGGCAACCGCGCCCGCCGCAAAAAAAACTTTACCACTTGAGCTGGATCCGCTGCTGCAGAGGCGGGTCGTCGTCGAGTGCATGACGCCCCAGGTGGACGAAGGCCGCTTCGCGGTGAAGCGGACCGTCGGGGAAGAGGTCGCCGTCGAAGCCGACGTCTTTGCCGATGGCCACGACGCCGTCGCCGCGGCCCTGCTGTGGCGGCGTGCCGACGGGGACGTCTGGCACGAGACGCGGATGGCGGCACTCGGCAGCGATCGCTGGCGCGCCTCGTTCACCTGCGCTGAACATACCGACTACGAATACACCGTCGAAGGCTGGATCGATCGCGTCGCGACCCTGCGCGACGCCGTCGACAAGAAAGAAACAGCCGGACAGGACGCGGCAGCCGATCGCGAGGAGCTGCGCCGCGCCTCAGAGGAGGCAGACCGCCGCACCGCGTCGCGCTACGGGCGCACGCAGCGCGTAGCCGTTGATCGCGAGCGGGCGCGCTTCAGCGCGTGGTACGAGATGTTCCCGCGCTCGGCCGGCGAAGATCCGTCGCGCAGCGCCACCTTCGACGAGGCGGCGGCGCGGCTGCCCGCGATCGCGTCGATGGGCTTCGACGTGTTGTACCTGCCGCCGATTCACCCCATCGGCCGCAGTTTTCGCAAGGGCCGCAACAACGCGCTGACTGCCGGACCAGGCGAACCCGGCAGCCCATGGGCGATCGGATCGATAGAGGGCGGCCACACCGCGATCGAACCCGGGCTCGGTACGCTCGAGGACTTCGACCGATTCGTCGCCGCGGCGGCGCGCCACGGTCTCGAGATCGCCCTCGACCTCGCGTTCCAGGCCTCGCCGGATCATCCCTACGTCGCGCAGCACCCCGAGTGGTTCCGCCATCGGCCCGACGGCACCATCAAGTACGCGGAAAACCCGCCGAAGAAATACCAGGACATCTACCCGTTCGACTTCGAGTCGGCCGAGTGGCCGGCGCTCTGGCACGAGCTGAGGTGCGTGATCGAGTTCTGGATCGCGCGCGGCGTGACCATCTTCCGCGTCGACAACCCGCACACCAAGCCATTGCCATTCTGGCGCTGGATGATCGGCGAGATCAGGCGCGCGCATCCCGGCGTGATCTTCCTCTCGGAGGCGTTCACGCGGCCGAAAGTCTTGCGCTACCTCGCCAAGGTGGGCTTCTCGCAGTCGTACACCTACTTCACGTGGCGGAACACCAAGGAGGACCTGCAGGCGTATTTCACTGAGCTCACGCAGACGCCGGTGGTCGAGTATCTGCGACCAAACCTGTTCGCGAACACCCCCGACATCCTGCACGAGTACCTGCAGACGGGGGGCCGAGCCGCCTTCGCCATCCGCCTGGTGCTGGCCGCCACGCTCGGCGCCAGCTACGGCATCTACAGCGGGTTCGAGTTGTGCGAGAACACGCCGGTCCGCCCCGGCAGCGAAGAGTACCTCGACTCCGAGAAGTACCAGATCGGCATCCGCGACTTCACGCGCGGTGACAGCCTCGCCGAACTGATCGCGCGCATCAACGCCATCCGCCGCGCTCATGCGGCGCTGCAGTTCGATCGCGGACTTCGCTTCCACGATACCGACAACCCGCAGCTCCTGTGCTACAGCAAGCGCGCGCCCGATGGCCGCGACCTGGTCCTCGTCGTGGTCAACCTCGACCCTTTCCACATGCAGCACGGCCACGTCCGGCTGGCGCTCACCGACTGGAACGTGCCGGCCGACGGCGCGGTCGTCGCGCGTGACCTTCTCTCTGACGAAACCTACGCCTGGCACGACGAGTGGAACTACGTCCGTCTCGATCCACCCGCGCGCGTCGCGCACGTCATCGCCCTCGCCTTTGCGTCATGAGCGATCGTTACTGGTACAAGGACGCGGTCATCTACGAAGCGCACGTCCGCGCCTTTGCCGACAGCAACGATGATGGCATCGGCGACTTCGCCGGGTTGACCGGCAAGCTCGCCTACCTGCAGGGGCTCGGCGTCAACGCGCTGTGGCTGCTGCCCTTCTATCCCTCGCCGCTGCGCGATGACGGCTACGACATTGCCGACTACGAGAACATCCATCCGAGCTACGGCACGCTGCAGGACTTCGACCGCTTCATCGACGAAGCGCACAAGCGCGGCATCCGCGTCATCACCGAGCTGGTCGTCAACCACACGTCCGACCAGCATCCCTGGTTCCAAGCGGCGCGGCGCGCGCCGGCCGGTTCGGCCGAACGCGACTTCTACGTGTGGAGCGAAACCAACCAGAAATACCACAACGTCCGCATCATCTTCACCGATACCGAGACATCAAACTGGTCGTGGGACGACACGGCGAAGGCCTACTACTGGCATCGCTTCTTCCACCATCAGCCAGACCTCAACTTCGACAATCCCAGTGTCTTCGACGCGGTGGTCAAGACCATGCGCTTCTGGCTCGACCGCGGCGTCGACGGGCTGCGCCTCGACGCGGTGCCGTACTTGATCGAGCGCGAGGGGAGCATCTGCGAAAACCTCGACGAGACGCACGAGATCCTGCGCCGCCTGCGGGCAGCAATGGACCTGCGCTATCCGGATCGCATGCTCATCGCGGAAGCGAACCAGTGGCCCGCCGACGTCCGCCCCTACTTCGGCGAGGGCGACGAATGCCACATGGCGTTCCACTTCCCGTTGATGCCGCGCATGTTCATGGCCATCCGGCAGGAAGACCGGCATCCGATCATCGAGATCCTGCGCCAGACGCCCGACATTCCAGAAAACTGCCAGTGGGGGCTGTTCCTGCGCAACCACGACGAGTTGACGCTCGAGATGGTCACGGATGAAGAGCGCGACTACATGTACCAGGCCTACGCCGCCGACCCGCGCATGCGCATCAATGTCGGCATCCGGCGGCGCCTGGCGCCGCTCGTCGAGAGTAGCCGCCGCCGGATCGAGCTGCTCAACTCCCTGCTCTTCTCGTTACCCGGCACGCCGGTCATCTACTACGGCGACGAGATCGGGATGGGAGACAACATCTACCTCGGCGATCGCAACGGCGTGCGCACCCCGATGCAGTGGACCGGCGATCGCAACGCCGGCTTCTCCCGCACCGATCCGGCGCGGCTCTTCGCCCCGCTGATCATGGATCCGGTCTACGGCTACCAGGCAATCAACGTCGAGGCGCAGGAGAGCTCGCCGTTCTCACTGCTCAACTGGATGAAGCGGCTGATCGCCCTGCGCAAGCAGTACAAGGTGTTCGGTCGTGGCACGCTCCAGTTCCTGTCGCCCGCCAACCGCAAGGTGCTCGCCTACCTGCGCACCTACGCGGACGAGCAGGTGCTCTGCGTCGCCAACCTGTCGCGCACGACGCAGCCCGTCGAGCTCGACCTGGCGGCGTGCAAAGGACTGACGCCGGTCGAGATGCTCGGCCTGACCGAATTCCCGCGCATTGGCGACCTGCCCTACGTCCTGACGCTGCCGGGCTACACCTTCTACTGGTTCCGCCTCCAGCAAGCAGCGGCGCCGATCGCGGTCCAGAAGGTGGCCGACCCGGCCGCGGCAGTCGCCGCCGACGCTCTGCCTGCCTTCTTCATGGGCGTCGCGTGGGACACCGTGCTCGAAGGCAACGTCCGCACCCTCATCGAGCGCGAGTCGCTCGGTCCGTTCTTGCAGCGGCAGCGTTGGTTCGGCGGCAAGGGGCGGTCACTGCGCTCGGCCCGGTTCGTCGATTGGGGGTTGCTCCGTCGCGGCGCACATCCGATCTTCATCACCATCGTCCGGGCCGATTACCAGGACGGCGGTCGCGAGCAGTACTTCGTCCCGCTCGCCGTCGTCGACGGCGCCGCGGCGGAGGCGGCGCTGGCGGCCTCTCCGCACGCCGTGCTGGCGCGTGTCAGCGGCGCTCGCAAGGGACTGATCATCGACGGCGCCGGCGACGACGACACGCTGCGCACGTTGCTCGACATCTTCGATCGCCAGGACAGCGGCCGCACCAAACGCGGCGTCGTGCGCATCACCCGCACGGCGGCGTTCGCGCAGCTGCGCGGCGATGCGGTGCTGTCACCGCGGCGCCTCGGCGCCGAGCAGAGTAATACGTCGGTGGCGTTCGACGACCGCTTGATCGCCAAGCTGTTCCGCCGCATCGAGCCAGGGCCGAACCCTGACGTCGAGATCGGAGAATACCTGACGACGCGGACGTCGTTCCGGCGCACCCCGCGCGTTGCCGCCTTCCTCGAATACGAGCCCGCCGGCGAGCCGCCGGCGACGCACCTGGCCGCCGTGTCCGAGCTGGTCAGCAGCCAGGCCGACGGCTGGAACCACGCCTTGACCGAGTTGCGCCGCTATTACGACGAAGTAGGCGCGCGGCCGGCGCCGCCGCCCGAGCTTCTGCCGCGGGGCGGCCCGCTTGCCCTCGCCGCGGCGCGGACGCCGCATCTGATGTGCGAGCTCTCGGGCCTCTACATCGACAGCGCCCAGCAGCTTGGGCGGCGGACGGCGGAGCTGCATCTGGCGCTCGTCTCCGACACGAGCTGCGCGGCGTTCGCCCCGGAGCCGTTCACCAAGGAAGACGTCGTCCGCGTCATCACGCAGGCGGCAGCGCACCTGCATACGCTGCGCAGCTCGATCGATGCCACGGTCTTCCAGCGCCTCGATCGCACGCTGCACGCATTGGGCAACGGCAACGGGCGTGACCCGCTGCGGCTGAACGCGGCGCGGACGCGGGTCCATGGCGATTTCCATCTCGGCCAGGTCTTGTGGTCGGAAGGGGACTTTTATCTGATCGACTTCGAAGGGGAGCCGGCGCGATCGATCGAGGAGCGGCGGCGCAAGGACTCGCCGATGAAGGATGTGGCCGGCATGCTGCGTTCGTTCAGTTATGCGGCCTACGCCGCGCTGTTTGCGCACGCGGGCGGGCGCGGCGCCGACGTTGAGCGGCTCGAGCCGTGGGCGCGCGCGTGGCAGCTGTGGGTCGGCGCGTCCTTCCTCAGGGGCTACCTCGCCACTGCCGGCGACGCGCCGTTCGTCCCCGATGATCCGGGGCAGCGCGCGGCGCTGCTCAACCTGTTCTTGATCGACAAGGCGCTCTACGAACTGCAATACGAGCTGAACACGCGGCCCGACTGGGTGCGCATCCCGTTGCGCGGGCTGGCGGAGCTAGGGTGATGGCCGGCGCCGTTCCGGCCAATGCCTCTGAGCGCACATGAAGCGACCGGCACTGATTCCCGCCAGCACCTACCGCCTGCAGGTCCACGGCGGTTTCACGCTCGACGCCGCGCGCGCCGTCGTACCCTACCTGCAGCGGCTCGGCGTCGGCGCCGTCTACACGTCGCCGTACTTCGCGGCCGAGCCGGGCTCGACGCACGGCTATGACGTGACCAACCACAACGTGATCAACCCGGAGGTCGGCGGGGACGCGGCGCACAGCGCATTCACCGATGCCGTCGGCGCGGCCGGCTTGCAGCACATCGTCGATTTCGTGCCCAATCACATGGGCATCAGCACCGCCACCAACCCGTGGTGGCGCGACGTGCTGGCACGGGGCCAGCACTCGGCCTACGCCCACTTCTTCGATATCGACTGGTATCCGTTCAAGACAGAGCTGCGGCGCAAGCTCCTGCTGCCCATCCTCGGCGACCAGTACGGCAAGGTCCTCGAGCGCGGCGAGCTGCAGCTCGAACGCGGCCACGATCTTTCGGCGGCGGCCGGTGCCGGCCTGGTCGTGCGCTACTTCGACAACCGCCTGCCCGTCGCCGTGCCGCACGAGTTGAGCGACGAAGAAATCGTGCGCCTCAACGGCGTAGCGGGCCGGCCGCATACCTTCGACGCGCTGCACGAGCTGCTCGAGGCGCAGGCCTATCGTCTCGCCTACTGGCGGACCGCGGCGCACGAGATCAACTACCGTCGCTTCTTCGACATCAACACGCTGGCCGGGCTGCGCGTCGAGGATCCGACGGTGTTCGACGCAATCCACCGTCTCCTCGCTCGTCTGGTCCACGAGGGGAGGATCACCGGCGTCCGTATCGATCATCCCGACGGCCTGTTCGACCCGGCGAAGTACTTCGCCATGCTGCGGGCGCTCGTCGGCGACGTCTACGTTGTCGCGGAAAAGATCCTGTCGGGAGGCGAGCGGCTCCCGCGCGGCTGGGCCGTGCACGGCACGACCGGCTACAACTTCCTGAACCAGGTGAACGGCCTCTTCGTCGACCCGGCGAACGCACGCCGCATGCGCAAGGTCTACGCCAAGATCGCCGGTGGCGAGGAGAGCTTCGACGAACTGCTCTACGAGAGCAAGCGGCTGATCATGGACACCGCGATGGCCAGCGAATTGACCGTGCTCGCGCACATGCTCGAACGCATCAGCGAAAGCAACCGCCGCTCTCGCGATTTTACGCTGAACAGCCTGCGCGACGCGCTCGTCGAAGTCGTCGCCGGTTTCCCGATCTACCGCACCTATGTCGACCAGGGCGGCTGGGTGCCCGACGACCGCGCCGCGGTCGAACGCGCCATCGTCTGCGCCCGCCGCCGCAACGCAGCCATGGAATCAACGATCTTCGACTTCCTGCGCGAGGTACTGCTGCCGCGGGATCCGGGCGACGTGCTCGCGTCGGTCTATGAACGGCGCGACGGCTATCCGCCAGCCGACGCGTCGGAGTCGGCCGAGCGGCTGCGCTTTGCAATGAAATTCCAGCAGTACACCGGTCCGCTGCAGGCGAAGGGGCTCGAGGACACCGCCTTCTATCGGCATAACCTGCTGCTCTCGCTGAACGAGGTCGGCGGCGATCCGGCACGGTTCGGCGTGACCGCGCAGGAGTTCCACGACCTCAATCAGGCGCGGCGCCGTGACTGGCCCTACGAGATGATCACCACGGCGACGCACGACACCAAGCTCGGCGAGGACGTACGCACGCGCATCGACGTGCTGTCGGAGATGCCGGAGGAATGGGGCCGGGAGGTCGCGAAATGGATGCGGCTGGCACGGTCCGCCAAGACGCTCGTCGACGGGGAGCCGGCGCCCGACCGCAATGACGAATACCGCTTCTACCAGGCGCTGCTCGGCGCCTGGCCGGAGGGAGGGCTGAGCGGCGGATTCGTCGAGCGGATGCAGGCCTACATGATCAAGTCGATCAAGGAAGCCAAGCGCCATTCGAGTTGGATCAACCCCGGCAACGCCTACGAAAATGCCGTCGGCAACTACGTCGCGCGCATGCTCGGCGGACCCGAGTCGGCGAAATTCGTCGCAGCGTTCACGTCGTTCCAGGCGCGCGTCGCGCGCGCTGGGCTGGTGAACTCGCTGTCGCAACTGGTGTTGAAGATTGCCTCGCCCGGGGTGCCCGACTTTTACCAGGGCACGGACTTATGGGATTTCCATCTCGTCGATCCCGACAACCGCGCAGAAGTGGACTTTGCCACGCGCGCGGACGCGCTGGAACGCGTTGATCGGATCCTGTCGCTCGCGTGCGCGTGCCGCGACACCGAAATCGCCAGCCTGCTGACCAACTGGTGCGACGGTACGATCAAGATGCTGCTGACCACCGCAGGGCTGCGGTTGCGGGCGGCGCGGCCGGCGCTGTTCCTCGACGGCGACTACCTGCCGCTCGAGACCGATACCGCCACCGTCCCAGGCCGGGTACTCGCCTTCGCCCGCATCAAGGATGGCGCGGCGGCGATCGCAATCGCGCCGCATCTGATCGGGCGGTTCGTCGATGCCGACCATCCGGCGCCCTTGGGTGACATGTGGAGGACGTCGCGGGTGATGTTACCGAAGACCCTCGCCGCGCTGACTTACCGGGACGCGATCACCGGGGCCGAAATCCGGCCGGTCATGGCCCAGGATGCCGCCTGGCTCTTTGTCGGGCAGGCGCTGAAGACGCTCCCTGTTGCCCTCCTCGTCGCCATGACGACTCCACAAGACCACGACTCCGCAACCCCCGACTAACAGCAACGCCCAGGGCCTGGCGCCCTTCCTTGGTGGCTCTTGGACGTTGCGGCGTCGTGGCGTGATGGAGGTGACGCGACGGCGCTCAGCGCCGCCCGGTCTGCTGTTGCTCGCGATTGAGCTCGACCATGTCGGCGTCTTCCTCCGTCTTGCCGAGCAGGTAGCGGCAGAAGTACTCGGCACGCCGCTGGTTCACGTAGGCTGCCTCACTCGTGTAGGGATGGCGCAGACCCGGCAGGACCATGAAATCGAAGCGCTTATTCGCCTTGATCAGCGCGTCGGCCATGCGGTAGGTGTTCGCGGGGTGGACGTTGTTGTCGATGTCCCCCGTTACCAGCATCAGGTGCCCCTTCAGGTTCTTCGCCAGCTCCGAGTTCTTCTCGATGCTGAATTCGAAGCTCACCTTGCCGTCCTTTTCCACTTCCTTGATACCGTGGTTCTTCTCGCTCCACGTGTTGTTGTAGATGTTGTTCTCGTGGTTGCCCGACTCCGACCACGCCACCTTGAAGAAATCGGGATAGACGAGCATCGCCGCCGCCGACATGAAGCCGCCGCCGGAATGACCCCAGATGCCAACGCGGTTGATGTCGATGTAGGGGCAACGCGCGGCGAGCTGCTCGATCGCCGCCTTCTTGTCGGCCAGGCCGTAGTCACGCAGGTTGCCGTATCCGTAATTGTGGTACCACTTCGAGCGCTGCGGGTTGCCGCCGCGGTTGCCCACCTCGATGACGATGAACCCGTACTGCGCGAGCGACATGCTCGTGCCGCGCGGGTTGAACGTCTTGGTCACGCTCTCTGTCTGCGGCCCGGGGTAGACGTAGGCGATGATCGGGTATTTCCTGTTGGGATCGAAATCGAACGGCTTGTAGATCACGCCGTAAAGATCCGTGACCCCGTCGTCCGCCTTCACCGAGAACGGCTCCGGGAACTTGAAGCCGGCTTCCTTCAGCGCGCTGAGGTCCGGCGTCTCCAGCCTGGCGACGCTGTTGCCCAGCGCATCGTAGATCGCGGCCTCGGGTGACAGGTCGACGCGCGATGCGTTGTCGATGAAGTAGCGCGTGTCGTCGGCCATCGAAACCGCGTGCGAGGCATTGCCGGCATCGAGCAGCTTCAGGCCGTTGCCGTCGTAGCCGACACGGTAGAGGTGCGGGAAGTAGGGGTCTTCCCCCTTCTCGCGCCCAACCGCGGTGATGAAGAGCGTTCGTGTCTTGTCGTCCCAGCCCTCGACCGACATCGTGACGAACTCCCCGTCGGTAATCCGGTTCTTCAGCGTGCCGCTGTTCGCATCGTAAAGGTAGTAGTGCCCCCAGCCGTCGCGCTCGGACCAGAACACGAGGTCCTGGCCGTTGTTGACCAGCCGCAACGGGCGCGACTCGATGTAGCTGTTGGAGCGCTCTTCGACGATCGTACGGACCTCACCTGTCGCCGCGTCGGCGATACAGACGTCGTAGCGCTTCTGGTCGCGGCTCAGGCGCGTGAAATAGATCGTCGCGGCCGAACCGCTCAGCCACTTCAGCGGGATGGCGCCGCCAGCCGCGGCCGGGCCGCCGCCCTGCCCACCGCCCTGGCCCTGGCCGCCGCCGAGCGTGCGCGCCGCCTCCCGCTCGCGCTCGCTGGCCGGCGCCGTGGCGATGTTCAGCGTCTGGTCCTTGAACCGGTCCGCCTTCACGGCCACGTGCTTCTTCGTTGCGACCTCGAACACGTGCATCTCCTGCTGAGCGATGTTCTCTTCGCCGGGCATCGCGTAGCGGTAGGTCTCGAGCGTCGGCCGCGGGTTCGACAGCGCGTTGATCACCCACAGGTCCTTCACCTTGCGCTCGTCGCGCCGGAGCAACGCGAAGCGCTTCGAGTCGGGCGACCAGATGACATTGACCGCGGGCACGCGCGCGTTCTTGTCGGTAGTCGTCGTGTCCTGCTGCGTCTGGTCCTGCTGTTCCTGCTGATCCTGCTGCAGTTGCTGTTCCTGGATCTGCTGATCCTGCTGGCGGCTGCGCGCGTAGCTGTAGTACTCCTCGCCGTCGGTCGTCAGCGCCGTCTCGGCGATCGACGAATCGTTGGCGTTTTTCAGCGCCTTGTCGAAATTGGCCGCGTCCATGACGTAGAGGTTGTGGTTGCGCGCGAAGACGACGGTCTGCCCGTCGGGCGAGAGCGTCGCCCAGCGCGGGCGCGGCGCCGGCGTGGTGTAGTCCTCGTCAAGTGTCAGCTTCTGCGCCGCCAGGTCGTACTCGAAGCGGAGCGTCTTGTTTCGAGGCGGTGTGCGCGGCGCGCCTGCCGGGGCGGCGCCTCTCCCCTGCTGTGGATCGTCCTCGTCGTCGGGTTCGCTGCCGACCTTCTTCTTCGTCGTGGCGATATCGGCATCGCGCGGGACTGAGACATCGAACTCGAAAACGTTGTCGTTCTTGAACTTCAGCGTCGGGAACGGCAGGTGTTGCGCGTCGTAGGGCTCTCGCGTGATCGCCGCCAGCTGCGCGGCCATTTTCGCGTGATCGAAGAGCGGCGCCTTGGCCTTCTTCAGCGGATCCACCACGAAGAAGCGCCGGCCGTCGCGCGTCTGATAGGAGTACCAGAAGCGATCGCCGCCCTGCAACCAATGCGGCGTGACGCCGGTGTCGAACACCAGCTTGCCGACCTTCGACGACGTCCAGCGGGAACCGAGGTCGAAATTGGGTTGTACCGGCGCCGGCCCGGTGGGCGAGGTCTGCGCCGTCGGGTCGGACGTACGCAAGAGCAGCATGACGCCCGCGCACAGCGCGAGCGCCAAGCCACGGCGGCCGTGAAATAGCACTGTCATCCGTTCCTCCAGGATGGCGGATTATCGCCGGATTGGCGATGACGGCACAACTCCGCGGCCACGGTCAGAAGTAGCGCGTCAGGTTCACCCGGCCCTTCTTCTGCAGCAACGGCTTGAACAGGTCGCCCGTCTTGACGAATCGTGCGCGGACGTTGTCGAGCCGAAAGTCCTCGACACGCACCCCCCGGTCGATTTCCTTCCACGTCACCGGCGTCGAGACGCACGCACGCGGGTGCGGGCGGACCGAATAGACCGACGCCAGCGTCCGCCCCCAGGCGTTCTGGTTGTAGTCGACGAGCACGCGGCCCGTCGGCCGCTTCGCGACCTTGTATTCCGAGGTCAGGAGCTTCGGGTGACGGCTCGCCAGCTCCTGTGCCAGCGCTTTGGCGAACGTCCACGCGTCTTTCTGCTCCGGTCCCCGCACGATCGGCACATAAACGTGAATCCCCTTGGATCCGGTCGTCTTTGCCACCGCCGGCATCCTCAGCGTCGCCAGCGCGTCATGGACGATGCGCGCGGACTCAAGAACCTGCTCCCAAACGGCGCTTCCCGGATCGAGATCGAAGTGCAGGTAATCGGGGTGATTCACGTCGTCGCACGTGGCGTACCACTGGTTGAGATCGATGCAACCCAGATTGATCACCCATAGCAGCGACGGCAGGTCGTCGATCATCGGAAAATCGATGACCTTGCCCGAGTCGTGAGGGATGCGGCAAATACCGATCCAGTCGGGACGCGGCGAGGGCGCGCGCTTCATGAAGAAGAACTCGCCGGCCGCGCCGTGCGGATAGCGCTTCATCACCATCGCACGCTGCCGGATGTGAGGCAGCAGCAGCGGCGCCACGTCCGCGTAGTACTGCAGCAGGTCTCCCTTGCTGATGCCCAGCTCCGGCCAGAACGGCTTATCGAGATTCGTCAACTGGACGTCCTTACCCTCGACGCGTACCTTCGCCGAACCCGCCGGTGGTATGACGACCGATGTCCCGATCACCGGATCACCCGATCACCCGATTCTTCATGATTCCTTTGATCGGTGCGAGCTTGGGCGGCCGCGGACCATGGCGGACGGCGCCTTCGACCGGCACGTAGGTCAGCTCCTCGCCGGCGCCCGCGCAGCGCAGGAGCAGTCCGCCGCGACTCATGTCACCGCGGCCGACGAATTCGGTCGGAAACCGCAGCCGCGCGCCGAAGACCTCGGTCAACAGGTCGACGTACTTGGCCGAGGCGATGCTGCCGAGCAGCACGACGTCGCAGTCGGGACCGATTTCCTCGGCGAGCGCCCGCGAACTGGCGAGGAGCGGCCGGCGATAGCGCGGATCGTTGGCGGCGATGTCGATGCCGGCGAACGCTCTGATGGCGTCGGCCGTCACCGCCGTTTCCGCCGGTCGCAGCCCCGCCGTCGGCGTGATCACCAGCGCACCGCTGCCGACGATTTCGGTGCCGGGATCCGGAGGACGCGCGAACGCGAGCGCGTAGGCCAGCTTTCCCTTGAAGTAGAGCCCGCTGACGAAGGCGAACACTTCGCCGAGCGCGGCACCCTCCGCGCCGCGCAGCCGGACCGCAAGCTCGAACTGCGCTCGCTCCGAGAGCACCATTCTCGCGCGCCGCCCCGAGCAGTTGGCCGGCGAGAGCAGGAATACGCGTCCCGGCCGCGTCGCCGATCGTCGCTTCGCCATCGCGCTCCGATCGTATACTCTCGCCGGACGATGCGGCGCCCAACCGTCTGGTTGATCCTCTTGTCGTGCGCCGTACCACGGCTGGCGGGACTCGCGATCTGGCCAGCTGACACGAGCACGTTGTACTACCAGCTCTCTACCGGCTTCCTCGAGCAGCGCCGCCCGATCATCGGCGGGGAACTGACGACGCACATCGAGCCTTTCTATGCGCTTGTCCTGGCGCTGATGCGCGCCGCAACCGGCAATCATATCGAGCTCGTGCGGGTGCTACAGATCGCCCTCGCCTCGTTCGGGGGGCTGCTGTTCCATCGGCTCGTGCGCAACGCGACGAATGACGGACGCGCCGCCTGGATGGGCGCGCTGATGTATGCGCTCTCGCCGTATCTGATTCGACAGTCGGTCGCCTTCATGGAGGTGACCGCGGCCGTCGTGCTCCTGATCGCCGTCGCGTTGCGGCTGCGGTCGGCGGCGACGGTTGCGGCATCGATCACGGCCGGGCTGTTACTGGCGGCGGCGGTCCTGACGCGCTTTTCGTTTCTGCCGATCGCCGCGGGCGGAATCGGGGTCGCGGCGGCGCGCGGTGGTCTGAGCCGCGGCACCTGGGCGGCGGTTGCCTGCGCGGCACTCGTCGTTCCGTGGATGGTTTACAGCCGGCACGTCAGCGGCGCAGCGCTGCCGGGGCGCATCGGCGAGAACCTCTTCGAGTCGACGAGCGAGTGGGCCGAGTCGGTCGGCGTCCCGCGCACGAATGTCGACGTCATGATGCCGGAACTCGACGAGGTTGCGCGCGCCGAGCTGGCGCGCCGGGGAAACGGCGATCCGACGCGTGTCGAGCTCGACCGCGTCATGGGGGCGTGGGCATGGGACTTCGTGCGCGCCCACCCGTTTCGCGTGCTGCGGATGAAAGCGGCGAACATCGGTTACGCGCTGCAGCCCCGCCTGCTGCCGTTCGCGCACCGCAACGGCCAGGCCGGCTTCGTGAACGGCCGACTCGAGGCGCCGCCGCAGACGCCTCGCCCGTGGCCGTTCGAGGCAGCCGCGGCCGCCTTTCAATCCGTCCTACTGGTTGGAGCCGCCGCTGGCTTGTGGCTGCGCCGCGCCCATCTGCTCCGCGACGATGCGTTTCTCCTGGTCGTAGCGCTCTCGGTGCTGGCGCTGAACGTCGCGTTTTTTCCGACGTCGAGGCTGCTGGCTCCGATGACCTTCGTGCTGATGTTCTATACGGCGGTCGCCGGGTCAAGGCTGCGAGGGACAGTTGTCCGCTGAGCGCCAGAGTGGGCGCTGGACGCTCGTCGCGCTCATCTCGACCGCGTCGTTCATCAACTATCTCGATCGCGGCAGCCTGTCGGTGGCGCTGCCGACGATCAGCAAGGAGCTCCACCTCGATCCCATCCATCAGGGGGCGGCGCTGTCGGCGTTCTTCTGGACCTACACCGCGATGCAGATCCCGATGGGACGCCTCGTCGATCGCTACAACATCAAGGTCGTCTACGCGGTATCGTTCGCGGTGTGGTCGTTGGCGGCGGCGGCGACCGGGTTAGCGACCGGGCTGTGGAGCCTGATCGCCGCGCGCGTGCTGCTCGGGATCGGCGAGTCGGTCTACCTGCCGGGCGGATTGAAGGTGGTCAGCCTGCATTTTCGCTCGGAGGAGACGGCGTGGCCGGCGGGACTGTTCGACCTGGGAACCAAAGTTGGCCTGGCGATCGGCACCGCGGTCGACGTCTGGCTGCTCGTCCGGTTGGGCTGGCGCAGCCTGTTCTTCCGCACCGGGCTCGCCGGTTTGCTGTGGCTGATCCCGTGGATGCTCTACTACCCGTCAGGCCGCGGCACCGCTGCCGGCGTCAAATCCGCGATTGACTGGCGCGCGCTCTTGCGCAGCCGCGCCCTGCTCGGCATCTGCCTCGGTTTCTTCTGCTGGGACTATTTCTGGTACTTCCTGATTTCGTGGTTGCCGACATATCTGAACACGGTGCGCCACATGTCGATGCCGAAGATTGCGCTGTTCGGCGGACTGCCCTTTCTGATCTTCGCTATGGCGGAGGCGATCGGCGGCTGGACGGCCGGGGTGGTGATTCGCCGCGGCGCGTCGCTCTCGTTCGTGACTAAGGCGTTCATCACGGCCGGTTTCGCCGTCGGCCTGCTGATCATTCCGGCAGCGCTGGCAACGACGGCGGCGGCGTCGGTGGCTTTCCTGCTCGCGGCATCGATCGCTGGCATCGGCTGCGGCAGCCTGATCGCGATCCCGAAGATCTGTGCGCGCGAGGGCGAGGTCGCGCTCTGGGTCGGGATCATGAACTGCGCGGGCAACATCGGCGGCGTCATCGCGCCGCTCGTCACTGGCGTGGTCGTCCAGCGCACCGGTTCCTACGTGCCAGCGTTTTTCGTCGTGTCAGTGGTACTCGTCATCGGAATCTTCGCCTACACCGTGGTCGTGCCATCACTCGACAGCGTCACAACCCCGCGCTGAGGCTGTCGCGCAGCCACTCGAGGTACACCTTCACGGTGTCGCTCGCCGATCGCTGGATCTGGCGGCGCAGCACCGTCCCACCGACACCACCCAGGAACCCGGACTTCGCGCGGCTACCGGCGACCGCGTAGAAGCCCGTGCCGCCGGGGGCATCGTAGAGAGCGATCACCAGCACCCCGGTGTCGAAGTAGCGGCTGGCGTAGATATTTTTGTCGGCGATCCAGATTTCGTTCGGGTGGGGCTTGTAGACGATCAAGTGGTGAAGGCTGATGATCGACACCGAGCCCGTCGGAGTCGCCGCCCAGTAGAAGAGCTGCTCGGACGCCGGCAGCGACGCGGCCGGGTAACGATCGAGAAAGTTGACCAGGTCCGGCGAGAGTGCCGTCAAGGTCTGCGCCTTCGGCACCAGCGCCCGTACCGCCTCGCTGTTGCCCTGCGCGATGTAGGCCGTCGTCTCCGCGAGCAGCATCTGGCGGAAGAGATCGTTCGCCTTGGCCATCCCCTCACGCTGCAGTTGCGCCAGCAGGTCGATCGGCACGCGCAGGTCGCACTTCTGCGCCGTACAGGCGTGCAGCGCGTCGAGGTCCTGGGCGTCAAGCGTGACGCCAGCAAATCCTGCAGACGTCGGCGGCGTCGGCACGATCTGCGCCACTCCGAGCTCAGCCGACCCACGGAAGTGCGCGATGTTTCGGATCCAGTCCGACAGTCGCTCTTTCTTGCCCGGAAGCTTGATCGCGCCGACGGCAGCGAGCTCCTCTCCGTCGACCTGCACTTTCACCACCGGCTGCCCCTCCCGGGCCTGGCCGACTTCCTTGCTCGTAAACTGCAGCCGCTCGGACAGCAGCCGCTCGGGATCGACGGCGGTCTGGGCGGCGGACAGGGCGGTGCCGATGACCAGCGCAAGCATGACCCACGTGTAGAGACTGCGCATGATCGCGACGGTAGCAGGGCGAAGCGAGGCCCACTGTGCGATTTCGGCAACTGGGCGCCGGGAGTCGCCCACGGCGTGCGCGCGTGATCGACAGATGAGCTACTCGATGGCCACGCACCTGATACGCGCTACAACGACCAGCGCAGCAGGATGGCGCCGACCGTGAAGCCGGCCCCGACCGAGGCGAGCAGGACGAGATCCCCCTTCTTCAGCCGGCCCTGTCGGCGCGCGTCAGCCAGCGCCAGCGGGATCGTGCCGCCCGTCGTGTTGCCGTACATCTCGAGGTTGATCATGACTTTTTCCGGCGGCAACCCCAGGCGTTCGGCTGCGCTCTGGATGATCCGTCGGTTCGCTTGGTGCGACACGAACAGGTCGATCTGCGAAGGATCCAACCCGTTGCGCTCGAGCAGGCGCAGGGAAATCTCCTCGGTGTTCTTGACGGCGAACTTGAACACCGCCTGTCCTTCTTGCTTGACGTAGTGGAGGCGCTTTTCGATCGTCTCCTTTGACGCGGGCATCCGGCTGCCGCCGGCCGGCATGCACAGCGCCGGTCCGCCGCTGCCGTCAATCTTGCCGGCGAAATCGATGATGTGCGGCTCCCCTTCGGCCGCCGCCGTCACGACGACCGCGCCGGCGCCGTCGCCGAACAGCACGCAGGTCGAGCGATCGGTGTAGTCGATGATGCTCGACATCACGTCGGCGCCCACCGCCAGCGCGTAGTCGCAATTGCCGGTCGCAACCATCTGCGCGGCGGTGTTGAGCGAGTAGGTGAACCCCGAGCAGGCGGCGCCGAGGTCGAAGCCCCACGCGTTGTGCGCGCCGATCTTGTCCTGCAGCACGCACGCGGTGCTGGGAAAAATCGTGTCGGGCGTCGTCGTGCCGACGACGATGAAGCCCACCTGGTCAGCGGTGATGCCGGCTTCCCGCAGCGCGCCTTCGGCCGCCCCCTTGGCCAGATCGGACGTGGCGACTCCGGGATCCGCGATGTGCCGTTCGCGAATGCCGGTGCGCTGCAGTATCCACTCGTCGCTCGTTTCCACCATCGCCTCGAGATCGGCGTTGGTCAGCACGCGCGGCGGCACGTAGGTCGAGAGTCCCGCGAGTTTCACGGGACGAATCGTTCTCACCAAAGCTTGTCCCTCTGTGGGGCCGTCAGGCCGAAGTATTCGTAGGCGCGCGCGGTGGCGACGCGGCCGCGCGGCGTCCGATCCAGGAAACCCGCCTGGATCAGAAACGGTTCGTGGATGTCCTCGAGCGCGTCGCGCTCCTCGCTGAGCGCCGCCGCGAGGCTGGCGACCCCGACCGGGCCGCCGTTGAACTTGTCGATGATCGTCCGTAACAGCCGCCGGTCGACCTCATCGAAGCCGTGCTCGTCCACCTCGAGCATCTTCAACGCCCTGCGCGCGACGTCGGTCGAGACCGTCCCGTCGGCCCGCACCTGCGCGTAGTCGCGGACGCGACGCAGCAGGCGGTTGGCGACGCGCGGCGTGCCGCGCGAACGCCGCGCGATCTCGGCAGCGGCGTCGGCCTCGATCGGTACGTTCAAGATCCGCGCCGAGCGGACGACGATTTCGTGGATGTCGGCGGTGGTGTAGAAATCGAGCCGTTGCACGATACCGAACCGGGCGCGCAGCGGCGACGTCAGCAGGCCGGTGCGCGTCGTCGCGCCGACCAGCGTGAAACGCTCGATCGGCACCTTGACCGACCGCGCACTCGGACCCTGGCCGATCATGATGTCGAGCTCGTAGTCCTCCATTGCCGGATAGAGAATCTCCTCGATGGCCGGGCTCATGCGGTGCACTTCGTCGATGAAGAGGACTTCGCGCACTTTCAGGTCGGTGAGGATCCCGGCGAGATCGCCGGGCCTCTCGATGATCGGCCCCGCGGTCGGCCTGATCGCGACGCCGAGCTCGTTGGCAATGACGCCGGCCAGCGTCGTCTTGCCGAGACCGGGCGGTCCGTAGAGCAGTACGTGATCGAGCGCCTCGCCGCGCTGCTTCGCCGCGTCGATCGAGACCTGCAGTTGCTCGCGGACGCGATCCTGTCCGATGTACTCGTCGAGTGTGCGCGGGCGCAGCCCCGCTTCGTACTGGACGTCGTCGTCGATCGGCGCCGTGTTGACGAGGCGGTCGTCAGTCAAAATCCTCCGCGGTTCTGTTTGCTCATCTCACCATCTGGCGCAGGATCTCACGCAGCAGCGTTTCGAACGGCGCCTCGGGCGACTTCTGCACCGCGGCGTCTACCGCTCGCTCGGCCACCGCACCTTTGTATCCGAGGTTGGTCAGCGCCGACAACAGGTCGGCGCGGCGGTCGTCGGCGGCGGCCGGGAGATCAGGGCCAGCGGCGGCCGGCGGCAGCCGATCCTTCAGCTCGAGCCCGATCCGCTCCGCCGTCTTCTTGCCGACACCGGGAATGCGCGTCAGCCGGGCGACGTCCTGGGCGCGGATGGCGCGCACGAGCTCGGCCGAGTCGATGCCCGACAGTACCGCCAGGGCGAGCTTGGGCCCGATGCCACTGATGGCGATGAGACGCTCGAAGAGAGCCTGCTCGAGACCGGTGGCGAAGCCGAAGAGCGCGATGATGTCTTCGCGCACGTGGGTGTGGACGCGCAGCGTCACCGCGGTGCCCGGATCGCCGAGCCCGTAGAACGTCGAAAGCGGGACGAGCACGTCGTAGCCGACACCGCCGACGTCGACGACAAGGCGACTCGGCGTTTTCTCGAGAAGCGTGCCGTGCAGCCGCGCAATCATCTATCAACTTCGCGCGTGCGGGAACGCCGCACTTCCCCACGCTCACTGCGCGCTCGGGCCGCCGCTGCACGGCGCTTCCCTCCGGCCCTCGCTGGCGTCATGGCCGGTAGGCGCGCCAGCTGGTAGCGGCGCGGCGGCGGGGGGGCAGCGCCTCGATGGTGTGGGCGACGGCACCGGTCGCGCTATGAATGTGACAGATCGCGACCGCGAGCGCATCGGCGGCATCGTGCGGGGTCGGCGCCGCGTCGAGGCCCAGCAGCAGCTTGACCATTTGCCCGACCTGCGGCTTTTCAGCCCGCCCGAAGCCGACGACGGCGCGCTTGATCTCGGCGGGAGTGTACTCGGCGATGGAGACGCCAGCGGCCGCCGCCGCGAGCAGCGCCACGCCGCGCGCGTGGCCGAGCCGCAGCGCGCTGCGGACATTCCTGGCGTAGAAGATGTTCTCGATGGCGACGCAGTCGGGACGCAGCTCCGAGAGGAGCCGCGTCAGCCCTTCATGAATGTAGCGGAGGCGATCGGGGAAGGCCGAGGCGAGCGGAGCCGACAGCGCGCCGAAGACGAGGAGGCGATGGCGGCGGCCGTCGCTGTCGACGCAACCGTAGCCCGTGCGCTCGGAGCCGGGATCGATCCCGAAAATTCGCATTATGCTCAGGGGGCCCCGATCCGCACCTGTCGCCGGCACGCTGCGCGTGCTCGCATCGCGGGCATCACGCCAACGACGCCTCGATCTCCTTCTCTTCGATGTCGGCGTTCGACCAGACCTTCTTGGTGTCCTCGTGATCCTCGAGGATGTCCATCAACTTGACCATCTGCTGGGCCGCCTTGCCTTCGAGCTTGACGTAGTTCTTGGGCAGCAGCGCGATCTCGGCGGCGCCCGGCTCGAGGCCGAGCCCCTTGATCGCCTCGAGCACCGACGGGAATGCCTCGGGAGCCGAGACGACTTCCCAGTTGTCCTCGTCGTCGCGCACGTCGTCGGCGCCGGCATCGATCGCGATCGAGAGGAGCTTTTCCTCGTCCACCTTGCTCTTCTCGACGACGATGTAGCCCTTCTTCTCGAACATCCAGGCCACACTGTTGGATTCGCCGAGGTTACCGCCGTTCTTCGACAGCGTGTGGCGCATCTCGCCAACCGTGCGGTTCTTGTTGTCGGTCAGCACTTCGATCATGATCGCTGCGCCGCCGGGCCCGTACGCCTCGTAGGTGATCTCTTCGTACGAGACGCCGGGCAGTTCGCCGGTACCCCGCTGGATCGCGCGCTTGATGTTGTCGGCCGGCATGTTCACCGACTTGGCTTCCGCGATGATCGTGCGCAGACGCGGGTTGGTGTCGGCATCGCCGCCGCCGTTGCGTGCCGCGACGGTCAGTTCCTTGATGATGCGCGTAAAGATCTTGCCGCGCTTGGCGTCGGCCGCGCCCTTCTTATGCTTGATGGTGTGCCACTTTGAATGGCCGGACATGCAAAAACCCCCAGAAAACCCAATAAAAACGGGCTTAGGATGTTACCACGCCGTTTGCCTCGCGGCCAAGTTCAGCGCCGACTGGCGAGGATTATCCACACGTCGGCGCGGGCGTCGAGCGGCGCGCCGCGATAGTCGCCCAGTACGGCGTCGACGGCGAAGCCATGCCGCTCGAGACGGCGGCGCATACCCGGTACCGACACGGTGCGGAACGTCAGCGAGAAATCGTAGACTTCGCGGCGTCCCGCCCTGACGGTCGTGTAGCGCTGATCGAAGATGGTGAGACGGCGGCGGGCGTCCTGGCGCACCGATTCGACGAGGCTCACCTGCGTGTTGCGTTCGAGAATGCCCGAGAGCGTTTTCTTGTCTTGGTACTCGGCCCACTCGACCAAATCGGGCACGAGGTCGATGACGAAGCGGCCGCGGCGCCCGAGCACGCGATGGACGGAGGCGAGCGCCGCGGCCAGGTCCTTCTCGCGCGTGAGCGATTGCAGCACCCCGTAGGGAGCCATCACCAGCTCGAACGCGCCGCGGCAGAACGGCAGCGCACGCATGTCGCCACGGGTCAGCGTCAGCCTGCGGCCGAGTCGCAGCGGCGTGGCGCGCTGCCGCGCGCGATCGAGCATGGGCGCCGAGCGATCGATGCCGGTCAAGGCGATGCCTTGCTGCGCCAGCGGGATGGCGACGCGGCCCGTGCCGGTGCCGAGCTCGAGAATCCGGCCGTCGGCCGCGGCCGCGATCCGCTGCCAGAAACCGACGTCACGGCGTTGGATCGTCTGGGCGTTCTCCCAGTCGTAGAACGCGGCGTAGGTGTCCCAGCCCTCGGTGCCGGATCGACTCACGCGCGCATCTCCGCATGCGCCGCGACGCGCGCCGCGAGCGCCGCCAGGCCGCCGAGCGCGCGCGGAAACGCCAGGCGCCACACCCGCACGGCGCGCGTCAGCGCGACGATGGCGTCGAGCTGCGACGCCAGCGCCTGGCGATCGTCAAGCGCGAGCCGGTAGGTCTGTCGAACGATTTCGATCGCCGCAGGGGAACCCGTGACCGGCGTGAACGACACGTCGGGCGATGGGCATGGATCGATGGCGTAGACGCGACACAGCTGGCCCCCGGCGGCGGCAAACGCCGCCGGATCGCGATAGCAGCTCTTGTCCGCCGCCGCACCAGCGATCGACGGACCGTCGTCTGCATCGAGCGCCGACGCGCTGTCGTCCCACAGCCGGATGCCCGGATAAGCGGCGGTCGCGGCGAAGTGTCTCCCAGCGGCGCGCAGCAACAACCCGTCATCCGAGACGATCGGATAGCCGCCGCGGGAGAGCGCCAGCGCCAGCGTCGATTTCCCGGCGCCGCCCGGTCCGACAAACGCGCTGATCCCATCCGTGAACGCCACACTGCTCGCGTGCATGACCAGGCCGTCCAGGCTCAACATCAACGGCACGACCTGGTCGAGCAGGAAATGTCGCAACAGCGCCGCCTCGCAGTCCGGCGCGTCGTAGAGGATCGTGCGCTGGCGGTCGACCTCGAACGCGGCTCGCTCGCCGTGACGGATCCGGTAGCCGGTCGCCGTGCGGCATGCCCGGACCGAGCTGACGCCATCCGCATGCGGCCAGATGTCGAACCAGCGGCCGCCGCTGACGGTGACGGCGCCGCGGTGAATCGTCATCTGCGCGCGCGCCGCCGACGGCAGCAGCTCTGGCAGCGGCAGGTCGCTGTCGACGGTCAATCCGTAGAGGCGGTAACGGGCCACTCAGTTCGGGTCGGCGTAGCGCGTCACCACTTCGGCGACGAAAACTTCGGCGTCGGCGGTTGACGCAAACAAGTTGCGATGACGTTCAAACACTGCCTGCTCGATCTGTCGCAGCGTCCGCGTGCCGTCACACAGCTCGAGGATCGTCCGTCGCCCTTCGCCGCGTCCCGTCAGTTTCGGCCGCAGCGCCGGATCGCCGGAGCGCAGTTGCTCGCGCGCGATCAGCATGCCGTGCAGCGTGCTGTGCCGCTCGACGGCGCCGCCGATCCGCACTGTCCAGTTGACCAGCATGTCGGCCGGGCGGACGCGCAACGACATCTCGATGCGGTCCCCGGCCTGCACCGCCACGGGCCGCTCGAGCGGCAGGAAGACGTTGCGCCTGGCCAGGCGCGCGACCGCGCCAGGCGCGTTGGTCATCTCGACCCCGGGCGCCAGGGCGGCGGAGAACCACGCGCCGATGCCGTGCACCGTCGCCGATCTCGCCGCGCTCGTCGTCCCATCGACGCGCAGCAGCGCCGGTGCCGAGACAGTGTCGAACGGCGCCGACGCGACAGCCGGCGCGATGACCTGCGACGCGTCGAACCGAATCGGATACCCGGTGTTGAGCGAGAAGTCGAGCGCGCTGGTCATCGCGAAGCCGGCAACAGGCGCGTGCCAGAACGTCGCGTTCGCATGCGCCACCGGGTCCTCGACGCACGACGCAAGAATCGTGATGCTCGACGG
Organism: uncultured Acidobacteriota bacterium; assembly: GCA_963836665.1. Taxonomy (GTDB): domain Bacteria; phylum Acidobacteriota; class Vicinamibacteria; order Vicinamibacterales; family 2-12-FULL-66-21; genus JAICSD01. Next base: position 2,996,439 of record CAWIKL010000001.1, read on the forward strand.
GATGATGCGGGCGTCCGGTTTGAGCCAGCGTGGCGCGAAGGCGTAGAGTTCGAACACCCCGGCTTCGAAACCCATGTGACCGGCGAAGTCGCCGACGAGCACGTCGGCCCGTTCCGGCAGCGTCACTTCCACAGCGGCCTGGTGAATCCAGCGGATTCGATCGGCCACGCCGTTCTCGACGGCAATCGCCCGGGCGAGCTCGATCAGGCCGGAGGGCTCGATGGCGTAGACGCGGGAGGCACCGGCGCGACACGCCAGCAAGCCGAGGATGCCGCTGCCGGCGCCGAGGTCGACCACGACGTCGCCGGCGCGCACGTGCCGGCAGATCGCGGCCTCGTAGGCGCGCAGACGTACCGCATCCGACAGGAACTCGCGGTGCGCGTCGACGACCAGTGACATCCTAGAGGCACATCTTCTGAGTGGTCCCGACGTCGGAGATCTTCGACGCGCCGCCCTGGGTGAGCTTCGACACGGATCCGTACTCGGTCAGTGTGGGGCGCGCGTAGGCGCGCTTGGACGACTGGGGCTGGCGCGTCTCACGCTTCTGCTCGTCGTGTGTCGACATGGACTCCTTTCTGCAGCCAGAGTTCGAGCGCGCCGAGCGTCCACAGCCGGGGGAGCAGCGTCTCGGCCAGGCGATCGCCCGGGATAACGGCCCGACTCACATAATCATAGCCGCGCAAGACCTCGGCGGCATCGACCCAGCCGCCTTCAGCCAGCAGCAGGCGTTCGAAGAAGGGGCGGCCGCCGAGCGCAGCGAGCGTGTGCGTCAGGCTGTGCCCGAGCGACGCCTTCGTCGTCCGTGTGCGAACCTCGCGCGGCAGATCGACGGCGCCGCGCAACACGATCTTGTTCATGACGGCGCGGCAGCGCTGCGTCTCGGGCAAGGCCAGCGCGAACTCGACGAGCCGGCGATCGACGAGCGGATGTCGGAGCTCGAGGCCCCATTCGGCGCTGTCGCGCTCGAGCATGTCGAAGAAATACCAGGTCCAGCCGCGCTTGAAGTCCCAGGCGATGGCCCACGTCGAGGGGGGAACGCCGGTCGGCGGATCGGGAACGGCAGCGCGCGGCGCGCTCTGGCGGCGAACCCATCGCACCCCGGCCTGCGGGCCGCGCAGCCGATTCAGCGGTCCACGCAGCCGCTCGCGCCAGGCCTGCGGCAGAAGCGGCCACAACCCGTCAGTCAACAGGCCGCCGGGCGTCCAGCCCGAATCGTCTCCACGCGCATCCTGAACGTACTGCACGAGCGCGGCGCCCAACCGGCCGCGCCGGATCAAGTCGGCGTAGTGATGAGGCGTCCCGGAGAACAGCGCGTCGCCTCCCTCGCCGGTCAGCACCACGCGACAACCGCGTTGGGCGGCGGCGCGGCGCGTGACTCGGCCAAGAAACTGCGCCGGAAAATCCGGCGGCAGGCGCCGCCGCACCGTCTGATCGACATAGGCCGAAGGATCCACCGAATCGGGCTGGAGTTCGACATTATCGATGCGATAGTGCGAGGTGAACGCCTGGCGATAGCGCCGCTCCTCGCTCTCCGCTTCGCGATAGTCAATCGACAGCGGAATGAGCCGCTCGCGATCGGCGCCGGAGCGGAGCGCTGATGCCAGCACCGATGAGGAATCGATGCCGCCTGAGAAGAAGACGGCGACCGGCGTCCGGGATCGCCGCCGCGCCGCGACCGACGCGTCGAGCAGCGCCCGGCACTCTTCAGCGTAGTCGTCATCGCTTCGCTGTCGATCGGGCGGCCGCGCCTCGGGCGTCCAGTAGCGCGTCGTGCGGATCCCGCTACAGTCGGCGCGCAGGTACTCGCCTGGCAGGAGACGCCTGACACCCGCGTAGAGCGTACGCCCGTCGATCGGCGGGTCGGACAACAGGATGTCGGTGATAGTCGTTTCGTCGGGAGGCGGCGGCGTTGAAGCCGCCGCGAGCACCTGTGCCACGTCGTTGGCCAGCAGCAGCACACCGCCGGTCACCATCCAGTAGAGAGGGCGCAGGCCGAGCGCGTCGCTCGCGGCAACGAGCGCGCGGGTTGTCGGGTCCCACGCCACCAGCACGAAGTCTCCGTCGAGCCACTCGACGCCGGCCGGCCCGCGCGTCGTCAACGCCGCCACCGCGTATCGGACATCGTCGTCGTCGCGACGAAGCTGCGCGGCGGCAAACCGCGCCGCAAGTTCGCCGCGATTGTCGAGACGCCCGTCGAAGATCGCGACGAGACCGCTCGCGTCGATGGCGGGCTGCGCCGAGAGGGATTGTTCGGGCAGCGACAGACGATGCAGTTTGGCGAGCCCAGCGCCGGCGCCGCGCCAGATCGTGCAGCCGTCGGGGCGGCGATGAGGCGCGGCAGCAATCATCGTCTCGAGCTCGGAGATCGGTGCCGGACCCCCGTCGAAACGCACCGCCGCGGCAAGGCCGCTCATGCCCGCGTCAGCGGACGACCCACAGTCCCTTGACGATGAGCGCGTCGGCGAGTGCGAGCAGGTCGCGCTCGATCGCCGCAGCCTCGGCCTCGGTACTCGACGATCATCCGCCGGCAGACCTCGCGCAGCGACCCGTCCGCCTCGGCAAGCTGCCACACGTGCGTACCGACAGCATCGAGGCCGAAGTACATGCCCGTCGCCAGATTGAGCAGTACCGACTGACCGTCGAGCTCGCGGAACACCGCATCTTCGGCAGGCGCCACGTGGCTATCGAGGGTGAGCGACATTGGCGACAGTGTAGAACAGCCAACATCCCGAACCACCTCAACGCGTGGCGGACGTTCAACCTCGTGGCTGATTACATTTTTCGGTGGTGATGTTCCGCCGTGGCATAGCTGTGTCGCGCAAGTTACTGAAAAATATCAGGTTTTGCCTGCGATCGGATCTTGCATAATAGTATGGGGATATGGGGACGTCTGTCCCTATCCGATATTCAGGACAGCTTATGAGGTTTCCGCTCTGGCGCCTTGTGGCCATCGTTCCGGTTGCCATCTGTCTTGGCAGTGCCGCCGGCATGGCGGACCCGCCCGACCGGCCCAATGCGAAGGCGCCCGCAGTTGCGCATCGTGCACCCGGCACCGCGCGGCCTGTCGGGCCTACGTCGGTCGTCGCGACCACGTTCGGCACGCGAGTGACGGCAGTGCTCGGGACCGCCTGGACGGCTGACAACCAGCCCATTCGCCAGGCCAAGCTTCGTCTGCGCAACGTCGTGACCGGCAAGATTGAGGCGACGGCTCTTGGTGACGAGACCGGGCAGTTTGCATTCGAGAATATCCCTGGCGGCAGCTACGTCGTCGAGCTGCTGAACGGTCTGGGCCACGTCCAGGTGGTCGGCCACGTCTTCACGATCGCGACCGGGGAAACCGTTGCGACGTTCGTCCGCGCCGGCACCAAGGTCCCCTGGTTCACTGGCTTTTTCGCCAATACACTCACCTCGGTAGAGTCGACGGCGGCGAGCGAGGGAGTAACGGCGATCGCGCCGCTCGCGCGCCCGGTGTCCGCGAAGCAGTAGCGATGTTCGATACCCAGGAGATGCCCGCCCCACCGGCGGATCTGGCGGGCGCCCAAGCGTTGCCGGCTCCGGGCGCCGGCACGTCGTCGATCCATCTCCTCGATCGCCTCAGCGCCGTTTTCAAGCACCGCCGGCTCGCGTCGACGGCGTTCTTGATCGTCGTCGTGCTGATGATGATCCAGACGTATTCGACGACGCCGATCTACCAAACCCAGTCGCGCATCCAGATCGATGACGAAAAGACGACGAACCTCTCGACCCTGAACAACCTCGACCTCTATTGGCAGGACGCGGCGGAGTACAAGAAGACGCAGTTCCAGATCCTGCATAGCCGCGCGCTCGCTGAACGCGTCGTCGGCAAGATGGGGCTGACGGCGCCCAACGTGACCACGACCGTGCCGCCGAAGGCGCACGATCCCATTTCGCTGCTGCGTGACGCCCGCGTCGCCGCCACTACCTGGGTGCGCGGGCTGTTCGCTGGCGGGCCCGCGATCACCCCGCCGGCCCCGCCGCCGGTCCACGGCAGCGACGACGCGCGTCTCGACGGTATCGTCAACGGGTTCCTTGGCGCGCTCGTCATCAAGCCGGATCCCGACACCCGCCTCGTCTACATTCAGTACACGCACTTCGATCCTGAATTCGCGGCGCACGCCGCGAACTCCGTGGCCGATGAATACATGCAGATGAATCTCGAGCACCGGCTCGAAAACATCGACAAGATGATCAAGTGGGTCAACGGCGAGGTCGAGAAGCAGGGACAGGCGCTCGAACAGGCTGAGGCGGCGCTGGCCAATTACCGCGGCACGCACGACGCGCAGTCGCTCTCGCGCCAGGACTTGATGGGCCAGCGGTTGACGAGCGCGCAAGGCCAGATGACGCAGGCCCAGGCGGCACGTCAGCAGAAGGAAGTTCTCTACAACCAGGTCAAGAACGCCGATCCCGCAGACGACAACATCGATGCCTTCCCAGGAATCGGGTCGAATGCCGCGGTCGTCGAAGCGAAGGGAACGCTGCGCACCGCACAGGCGCAGCTGCAGGACCTGCAGCGGCAGGGCTTCGGCGAGGCGTACCTGCCCTACGTCACCGCGAAGACTGAGGTCGCCAACGCCAGAGACAAGGTCGTCGCGGCGCGTCGCACCGTGCTCGAATCGGTCCGGCAGGACTACCAGGCCGCCGTCATCTCCGAGCGGCAGGCAGCGGGGGCGCTCGGGCAGGTCAAGGGCGAGCAGGCGGGGCTCGATCTGAAGGCGGTCGACTACAACAAGCTGCAGCGTGAGGCCGACGGGATCCACAGCGTCTACAACTCGCTGCTCAGCCAGCAGAAGGAACTCTCGGTCGTATCCAACAGCCGCCAGAACAACGTGTCCGTCATCGAGCGGGCGCAGGTGCCGACGCTGCCGATCGCGCCGCAGCCGCGCAAGGAATGGATCTCGGCGATTCTGATGGGCCTGCTGGTGGCCGTCGGCCTGGCGTTCGGCATCGAGTACCTTGACGACACCGTCAAGACGCCCGACGACATCACGCGCCGGCTCCGTCTTCCGCTGCTGGGCCTGGTGCCTGCCATCCGCGGCGAGCGCATTCCGCTGCTGAGCGAAGCGGTGCCGCACGACTTCGGCGAAGCGTTCCGTTCGCTCCGCACCTCGCTGGTCTTCACCAGTCCGGCCGCGGCGACGCGAATCATTGCCGTCACCAGCACACAGCCGCTCGAGGGCAAGACGACGACTACGGCCAATCTGGCGCTCGCCCTCGCGCTCGGCGGCGCGCGCGTACTCGTCATCGACGCCGACATGCGGCGCCCGGGCCTGCACAAGAACCTCAGCGTCGAGAACCACATCGGCCTGTCGCACCTCCTGCAGGGACAGGCGCGCGTGCGCGACGCGGTGCAGCGCACGGCGGAACCGAACCTGCTGATGATGTCGGCCGGGCGGACGCCGGCCAATCCGTCGGAACTGCTCGGGTCGGAGCGCATGAGCAATTTCCTGGTCAATCTCGAGCGCGGTCCGTTCGACTGGGTGATCATCGACACGCCACCAGTGCTCGCGGTGACCGACGCGGTCATCCTGGCGCCGAAGATCTCCGGCATGGTCTTCGTCGTCGGGTCCGAGATGACGCGCCAAGTGCACGCCGAGCGCGCCCTCGAAACCATCCGCGCCAGCCGTCCGCGCGCAATCAGCGCGGTCCTCAACCGGGTTGACTTCGACCGCAACAAGTACTACTACTCGCGCTACTACGGATACCGGTACAAGAGCTACTACGGCGAGCAGCCGACGCAGGGCGCCGCGTAACGACGCCGCCAGCGCCGGCGCGCTCGCGCTGCTCGCCGTCGTCGGCTGGACGACGTTTGCCTTCGGCGGCGTCTACCCGTCGGTCCTTGGCGTCCCCGCCGTCATCTGTCTCGGGCTCGCCGCGATCTACCGGCCATGGGCTGACCAAGGGATCGCCGGGCGCAGGCTGTCGGCCGGCCTGACGGTCTACCTCACTGCCGTCGCGGCGCAGTTGCTGCCGTTGCCGCCGGCGCTGACCGCCGCAATCTCGCCGTCGCTCCGCTCGACCGTGGGCCAGCTCGCGCTGGCGCTGCCCGCCTGGCTGCCGCTCACCATCGACAAGCCCGCGACCATCGGAACACTTCTGATCAATGCGGCGCTGGTCGTCATCTTCGTCGTCGGACTGCGCGTGTTCTCGGCCGGAGGCGTACGCCTGGTCGCGCGCGGCGTGGCGATGCTCGGGCTGCTGCTGTCGTTGATCGCGCTGGCCCAGGACTCGACATCGAATGGGCTGATGTACTGGCGCTGGAGGCCGTTGACGGAGGGAGCCCCGCCGTTCGGCCCGTTCGTCAACCGCAATCATTTCGCCACGTGGATGGTGTTGGCGATCCCCGTCGCGCTCGGCTACCTCGCGGCGCACAGCGGCGCGCACCAGGCGCGCGATACGACGCTGATGTCGTGGCGCCGGCGCGTCGTGCGCTTCTTCGACGGCCGCGCTATCCTGCTGACGGCGTCGGCGTGCATCATGGTGACGGCGCTCCTGGCGACGTTATCGCGTTCGGGTTTCTTCGGTCTCGCGGCCGCGGCCGCCACCGCGCTGGTCCTGCGGCTGAAGCACGGAAGGCAAGGCGAGGGACGGACGATCTGGTGGCTCGCCGCGGCTGTGGCAGGCGCGGTGCTGCTGGTGTCCGCGGCGATGCCGCTGGTCGCCATCACCGCACGGCTGGCGCACACCCGGGTCTCAGCGGCCGATCGTTTCCTCATCTGGAAGGACACGATCCCGATGCTGCGCGATTTCTGGTTGACGGGGACGGGCGCGGGAACGTATGAAACGGGAATGCTGGTCTACCAGCGCGCGTCGCCGGGCGTGCGTTTCAACCAGGCGCACAATCACTATCTCCAGCTGGCGGCTGAAGGCGGCGTGTGGCTGTGCCTACCTCTGGCCATCTCGCTCCTGCTCTACGCGAAGGAGGCGTGGCGGCGCGTGGCCGCTGAAACGTCGGCCATGTACTGGGTCCGCGCCGGTGCGCTATGCGGCCTGGCCGGGGCTGCGGCCCAGAGTGTCTGGGAAACGGGGCTAGCGATCCCCGCCAACGCCGCCCTCGCCTGCGTCCTCGCGGCGATCGTCATCCACGAACCGCGGCGGCACTGACGTGGCGCTGCGGATCGGGATCGACATCGACGGCGTGCTGGCCGACTTCCGTACCGCCTTCCATCAAACGGCGGTGCGCTGCCTGCGTCACGACGTCGACGATGCGCAGGACCTGGAGACCCCGACGCCCCTGTCAGCTGGTGAGGTCCGGCGCGTCTGGGAGTACATCGCCGGGGCGCAGAACTGGTGGATGGACGTGCCGGCCTACGAGCCGGACCAGATCGCACGGCTTTACAGCCTGATGCGCGCGGCGGGGTGGGAAGTCGTCTTCATGACGAAGCGCCCGCCGAGCGCCGGCGACTCCGTGCAGTTCCAGACACAGTGGTGGATCGAGCGGTTCGGCTTCTACCTACCCGCGGTGCTGACCGTGCCGGGATCGCGCGGCGACATCGCCAATGGACTTCGCCTCGATCTCGTCCTCGACGATCAGCTGATCAACTGCGTCGAAGTGATCAGCACGGCGCCGACCAAGGCGATGCTGGTGCTGCGCTCGAACGACGGGGCGGCGCGGCAGCAGGCGTCCAACCGCGGCATCGGCGTCGTTTCGACGCTGTCGGAGGCCATCACCGTGATCGAGCGGCTGCACACGGTCCTGCCGCAGAAGCGCGGGCGCCTGCTGCGCCTGAGCGAATGGTTCACGCCGGCGGCGAAGATGCAGACGCTGCCCGCCAACCCGCGCGCGATCCGTCCCGTCCCTCCCTACGATCCACGTCGGTGAATCGGGGGGGAATCGGGTGATCGGGTGATCGGGTGATCGGGGGCCGATCGGACGATCGAGTGATCTTTTGGGTTGCGATTTCACCAGATCACCCGATCACCGCATCACCCGATTCGTCCAATGGTTCTCTTGGTCACCGCGCGCACGAGGCGTTCCACGTAGGCCATCGGCAACGGCCGTCCGGCAAACGCCAATCGCATGTAGGTTGGTGGCGGCAGCAGGTGCTCGCGCACGAGCGCCGTACCGTTCCGCCATCCCGCCACCCGCAGATCGAGCAGGAAGTCGTCGATGCCGCGCCGATGAGGGCTGGTCAGCGCGGCACTCGGCTCGTCGACGGCGCCGGCGGAGCGCAGACAATCGAGCGCGGCGTCGAGCGCCGGCGACGGAAACACGGATCGCGCCCGCGCGATCGCTGCGATGGCCACGCTGCAGTACCGTCCACGGGTGGCCGCGGCGGCGAAGCGGCGGCGCCCGTCGTCGTCGAGTCGGCCGGCCAGCAGGAACAGGTCGTGCCACCAGCGCAGCGATCCGTCCGGCCAGTGATGGGCGACGACATGGACGCAGGCGAGCGCGAGCGCGTCAGGCAGCGACGGGCCGCGCGCTGTGGGTCCAAACGCCGGCAGCGCCATCCCGTCACGATGGACAGCGGCGACATCGACGGCGTCGCCGAAGACGAGCGGCGCGGCGGCACGCCAGTGGACGTCGACGTCGTGCACCATGCCCGGACCGAGCGTCCGGTGATAGAGGAACTGCCCGAGCAGGAGACGGCCGTTGACGAGTGCCGCGGGAAGGTAGCCGGCGCGTTCGAGTGCGGCAGTGATGGCGTCGCGATCGGTCGCGGCGATGAGCAGGTCGCTGTCGCTGCGCGGACGCAGATGCGGCGCAGGGTAGACGGCGTGGGCGAGATGGGCGCCTTTGATCACGAGGACCGGATGAGTGCCGCCGGCGGCGAGCGCGGGCAGCAATCGCCGCAACTCGTGGTCGAGTGCCGCCGCCTGGACGGCGGCGCCATGCGCGTGCGCCGCGAGACGTTGGCGCGCGCCGGTGTCTAGTGAGGCCGCCGCCGGAGAGGCCGCGAGCAGCGGCGCCACGCCTTCGCGAATCGCGATGTCGACCGAGTCCGTCGTCAACCTGACATCGCCGCCGTGGATCGCCGCGGCGACCTCGGCCGCTACTTCGGCGTGCACACGAACCATGCCTGGCTGTTCAAGAAGGGTCCACACGGCTTGATCGGCGTAAAGGCTCGCCGCGTGATCGTGAAATGCACATCCAGCTCGCGGCCGACGTCACGGTAGTCGAAACCCTTGTGGCCATGATAGAGATAGGGGCCATCGGCCCCGCGGCCGTCGATGACCACGCGCCTGGTGCCGAGTCCAAGCAGCGCGCGGGCGAATTCGATCGGTGAGTAGCGCTCGCGATAACGGTAGTCGCCAAGGCCTCGCATCCCGGCCAGCGCGCGCGCCAGCTGCTTGCCGGCGAGGCTCGGGCCAATCTCGAGCGGGACGCTGATCACGACGAGGCCATCCTCTGACACCAGCCTCCGCAGCTCGCCAATCACTCGACGCCGTTCGTCTTCGAGGCAGTGCTCGAGCACTTCCATACAGGTGACCACCTCGAAGCGCGGACCGGTGATCGGCACGGCGGTCAAAGCGAACCGCACGCCGGGAAGCCCTCCGAGACGCGCGGCCGCTTCGTCGATTTGCGGCGGATCGACGTCGAGCCCGACGGTCTCGGCGAAGTCGGCGTGGACCATGGCCACAAACGTGCCGTCGCCGCAGCCGTAATCGAGCAGTCGTCCGCCCCTCCGCGACGCCACCAGTGTGCGCGCCAGCTCAAAGCGGCTGCCGTGGCTCCAGCGCACCAGGCCACTCCGGCAGTAGATCTGCTTGCGGGCGTAATCGCCGGATCTCAGGAGATCGTCAGGAGCGTTCACGAGGCTGACTTGCGTTCCGTCAGGGGTGTTGTGGCGTGGTGGAGCTCAACTCCACAGAGATGACAACAATATCTTGCGGAACTGCGCGTGCTTCAGCAACGCCAGTGCCGACTGACGATGCCAGTTGAAGTCGGCGGTCTGACGCAATAGCGGTACGATGCCGTCGACGCGCGCCAGCTCGATCACCGCGTCGATGGCCCGGTCGTTCATTCGCGACGCCAGGGTGCGGAACGCCAGGCCGATGCGGATCTCGGCGCCGACGCGATCGCGCCACTGCGTTTCGTAGCGGCGCAGGCGAGAGTCGCGCAGGTCGTCGGCGCGAAGCGCCTCGTCAAGCGTAGCGGCGGCGAGCTGGCCGCTGATCAAGCTGTAGTAGATGCCGCCGCCGGTCGTCGGCTTGGCCAGGCCGGCGGCATCGCCGACGGCGAGCAGCCGCGTCGAGTAACTCCGCGCGACCGGACCGAGCGGCAGGATCTTCAGGCGCGGCTGGTGCTGCGCCTCTCCGGCGGCGGCGTAGCGCGTGCGAATCCGCGTCGCGAACCCGCGGAAGCGCGTCAACGCGCCGGACTCGCACATCAGGCCGAGCCGTGCGTGCGCGACGGCGCCGCGGCGGAACGGCACCACCCAGCCGAAACCACCCGGGGCGACCTCGCGGCCGAGGTGGACTTCGACCGACCCTGGTCCATCGAGCGGTTCCTCGAGCTGCGCACTCTGCAGGAACGCGCGCGGCACGCCGAGCCCGAGCTGGCGGTTGAACCGATAGTTGGCTCCACAGGCGAGCACGCACGCGCGTGCTTCGATCGGCGCCGCGCCGTCGATGGTGAGCGCGATCGATCGCGCGCCGGGCACGATGGTCTGCACGCGCGTGCCGGCGCGTAGCTCGGCGCCTGCGGCGCGGCTCGCGCCGGCGAGCGCCTGGTCGAACACCGGACGATCGACGATCACCGCGCGCGCCTTCTCGGCATCGACCGACACGCTGCTGCCGTCGGCGGCGATGAACGTAGCGGCGTCCGCGGTACCGAGGATTGACTCGCGCGGCAGATCGAATTCGTCGAACGCCTCGGCGCCGAGAACGCCGGTGCAGTGGACCGGCACGCCAACCAGGGAATGCTCTTCGAGGACGACGACGTCGTGGCCCAGCGATGCCAGCGCGCGCGCCGCCGTGAGCCCGGCGGGACCGGCACCGACTATCGCGACATCACGCACGGCAGACGCTCAGAATTTGCGCCCACGCGCTTCCCATCTGCCAAGCACGCTAATCCAAAATGACAGCAGAATCAATCGCACGTCCCCAGTCCATGTGCGCGTGTGCACGTAGAGGCGATCGTAGCGGAACTTCTGCCGCCGCGGCAGGTCGCGCCGCGCATACACCTGGGCCAGACCGGTGAGGCCGGGGCGGACGCGAATGCGCTGTGCGAATCCGGGAACGTCCTCGAGCGCGACGAGCCGGCCGTCCCCTTCGACCTCGATCTCGCCCGGCCGCAGCGCGCGCGGGCCGACGAAGCTCATGTCGCCGCGCAGGATGTTCCACAACTGCGGCAGTTCGTCCATCGCCGTGGCGCGCATCAACCGTCCGATCCGCGTCACCCGCGGATCGTGCTCGCTCGCCTGCACCGCGCCGGTCAGTCTCTCGGCGTCGGGACGCATCGAGCGGAACTTGAGCGCATCGAAGAGGCGGCCGTGCAGGCCGACGCGTTCCTGCCGGAAGAAGACGGGGCCGCCGTCTTCGAGCTTGATCAGGAGGCCAAACAGCGCCCACAGGGGCGCCGAGGCGACCAGGCCTGTCCCCGCCAACACCGCGTCGAATGCGCGTTTCATTCTTGAAAGGAGAACGGCAGGCCCAGCTCTTCGTAGAATTCGCGCAGTCGTTCGCGCAGCCGTTCGAGCGTGAATTCCGCCTCGACGCGGGCGCGCCCGGCCGCGCCGAGGCGCGCGCGCAGATCGGGATCCGCGGCGAGCCGCGCCATCGCGGCGCCGAGCGCGACGGCGTCGCCGGCGCGGACGACGAGTCCGGTGCGCCCGTCCTGGTTGACCCACGATACGCCGCCCGGCACGTCTGTGCTGATCACCGGTTTCCCTGCCGCCATCGCCTCGAGCTGCACGTAACCGAACGCCTCCGCCCGCGTCACCGACGGCAGCACCAGCATCTCGCATGACCGCATCAGCCGTCGCAGTTCGGCGTCGGGAATTTCACCGGTGAAGGTCACGCGGCCGTTCAAGCGGAGCTCGTGCGCAAGCCGTTCCCACGCCGGGCGGCGCGGACCGTCGCCGGCGATCACCGCGTTGACCGTCGTGGCGGCGAGCGCGCGGAGCAGCACGTCCACCCCTTTGTAGGCGACGTGGCGTCCGGCGAAAAACACGAATGGCGCAGCCCTGTCCTGGAGTGGGGCCTGCCGCCACGATGCCGGATCGATCCCAAACGGGATGACGCGCACACGATCGCGATATGCGGTCAAGGCGGCCGCGTGATCTGCGAGGGCAGGCGACGAGACGATGAAGCGCCGTGCCCGGGCATAGGCGGCGCGCGCCACGGGCGCGTAGAACAACGCGTACTGCAGCGCCGGACGAACCACGTCGCTGTGGTACCAGATCGCCAGTGGCGTAGGCGGCCGCGCCAGCGAATACGACAGCAGTGCCCACGGGTTCGGTTCGTGCAGGATCATCAGGTCCGCCTCGGCGCGGCGCAGCGCCGCCACGAAACCCGGCGCGATGTGCACCGAGCCGGCGGCGCCAACCGTCCCGACGCGCGTGACGTGCACGCCGTCGATCACTTCTTCGATCGTTTCTCGCGTCGCGTTGGCCACGAGCACGTGGCTCTCGACGAGGCCACGGCTCACCTGGCACACGGTTTCGAGCACGCGCTCGATGCCGCCGCGATGCGGCGGATAGAACTTGCCGACGTGGAGCACACGCATTCAGCGTCCCGCTGCCGGAGACAGGTTGCCCCCTCCAGGCGCTACCCCGGCATGCAGGGCGCGATACACCTCGGCGACCCGGGCCGCGTGCTCCAACCAGCTGAACTCGGAAGCGCGGCGGCGGCCCGCGGCGCGGCGCTCCTCCCAGGCGGTCGGGTCGTGCTCGCGCTCCGCCAGCAGCGCATCGATTGCCGCCGCCCACGCGTCGATCGCCGCGATCGGACAGAAGGTGACGGCGGCAGCGCCGACTTCGCGCAGCGGGGCGATGTCGCTGACGGCCAGCGGCGTGCCGCTGGCCAGCGCTTCCACGACCGGCAGGCCGAACCCCTCCCGATCCGACGTCAGCAGTGCCAGCGCGCTGCGCCGGTAGACCGCGCCCAGCGTCGCGCGATCGACGAATGGCAGCACGGTGATGGCGCCGTCGACCCCAAGTGTCCGCGCCTGCACGCGCTGCCCGGCCGTGAAAGGACCGCCGACCCGGGTCAGGCGGACACCAGGACGCCGCCGCCGAACCGCGGCGAATACCTCGAGTAGCACGTCGATGCGCTTCCGCGCGATCGTGCTGCCGACGTGCAGCAGTTCGACCTCGCGCCGCGGCCCGAGCAGCCGGGCGGCCTCGACGTCGGCCGCGGCGTTGCCCTCGGGATACTGCCCGGCGTCGGTACCATTAGGAATCACCGTCAGCCGCGATTCCGGAAGGCCGGCCAGCGACACCAGCGCGGCGCGCGTCGCTTCGCTCACACAAGCCACATGCGCCGCGCGGCGGAGGCCCGAGAGAATGCGCCGCGCCAGGGCCCGGTAGGCGGCTGAGCGATACTCATCGCGCGGCTCGAGGATCGATCGGAAGGCATCCAGGTCGTGACAGGTGACCAGGGTGCGCTCGGCCGGCAGCGCGTGCACCAGGTTCGCGTAACTGTGATCGATGACATGGTAGACGTCAAAAGCGCCGCGGACCGGCGTCAGGGCCCGGGGATAGTCGAAGAAGCGCGCCAGCACGCGATCGAATGATCGCGCGCCCGTGAACAACCGGCTGGCACGGCGTCGCATCCGCGGCCGGATCAGCGTCGCCGCGACGGCCCCGGCGTGTTCGCTCGCGAGATGCTTGATCAGCATCTCGGCGACCAGATCCATGCTCGGCCACTGTTCTTCCAGATAGTCGGCGACGATCGCGACGCGCAGCGGGGCGCTCATGCCCGGATCACCTCGTCGAAGAAATCCAGATGCTGGCCGGCGACGATCGGCCACGTGAAGCGGGCGTGGGCACGCGCCAGCCCGCGCTCGGCGAGCGAGGACCGCAGGGCGCCATCGGCGGCGAGGCGGTCGATGGCCGCCGTCCAGCCGTCCACGTCGCTCTCGCCGACGATCATCCCTGCCTCGCCGACCACCGCCGGCATCTCACCGCTGTCACTGGCGACGACCGCTACGCCGCAAGCCATGGCTTCGATCAGCATTCGCCCGAACTGCTCGCGCCAACGGCTTGTCGTCTGGCTTGGCGCGCACAACAAAGTCATGGCGTTGAGCCACGCCGGCACTTCGTCGTGCGGGACACCGGTCTGCACGTGGACGCGGCCCGGATGACGTGTGGCAAAGCGCCGCAGCGCGGCTTCCATCGGACCGCCCCCGACGAACAGCGCCCGCCACGGGCAGCGGCAGCCGTCCAGCGCGCGGATCAGCACCCCCAGTCCCTTCTGCTCCACGAACCGTCCGAGGTAGCCGACGACGGCGGCGTCGTCCGGCCAGCGCAGACGGGCACGGATGGCGCCGCCGCCAACAGGATCGGGATGAAACCGCTGCAGGTCGACGCCGGGCGGGATGACGCGGCACGGCCGTTCACGATAGAACCCGCGGTCGCGCAGCGCGCTGCGCACCGATTGGCCAAACGCGATCCAGCCAGCCGCCCGGTTCATCGTCTCCCGCTCGAAACGGCGTAGCGGCCACGGATAGGTCTTCGAAATGTTCTGGAAGCTGGCGACGACCAGCCTGGCGCGCGGGCCAATCGCCCTGGCGATGCGCGACGCCGTCAGGGTATAGGGCTCCTCCCAGCAGTGGACGACGTCCCAGTCGCGCGCCAGCGTGGCGGGCGCCGATCCTCCGTACCACATCAGATGCGGGATGCGATCGAAGTGGACTGGCGCCGTGACCAGCGCGTCGGCCTCGCCATCGATCGCCTCGACGTCGATCCGGCGCAGGTCACCGCGATAGCGCACCGGCGCGATCGCGGTGACCTCCCATTCACCGCGGCCCTGCACCGCCATCTCGTGCGCCAACCGGCGATTTGCCGCAACCACGTACGAGTGCGCGATCGTCAGCAGTCGCTTCATGTTGTCGCCGGCGCGCGGTAGGGAGAGCCGGCGCCGCGCAGCGTTCGCCAGCGCGAGAGTGTGGTGCGTGAGACGGGTCGCCGCTCTTTCCACGCGCGCGGCAAGTTGCGCATCACTTCATGGACGACCCACCAGGCGCCGCCGGGATCGTCTACGTGCCAGCCGCGCCGCATGCGAAAGTACAGGGCCAGCCGTGCCGGCACCATCCACACCAGGCGCGCGAACGGATCGTTGTAGATGCTGTTCAGGCAGTCGTTGCGCGACACCAGCCGCAGGTAGCGACGTCGGTCACGTGACGCCGGGTCGGTTACGTGCGCGATCCGCGCCTGCGGCAGGTAGACGGTCTGCTTGCCCGCGTCGACGAGGCGAAGGCAGGTACTCCTTCTCTTCTCCCTGGTAGCCGAACAGCTCGCGGTAGCCGCCCAGCTCGAGGAACGTCGAGCGGCGGACGAGATGGGCAAAACCGATGAACGCGGCGATCACCGCCGGCGCGGTCGCCGTCGACGGCTGCATCGACGGCGGCCAGGGTGTGCCGTCGGCGTTTGCCTGCGCGAAGGCGACGGCGCCCACGCTCGAATCGCGCGCAATGGTCGCCACCGCGTCGGTCACCGCGGCTGCGCCGAACAGCAGCGTGTCGTCGTCAAGCAGCAGCACCAGCTCGTTCGCCGCTTCGCGGACGATCCAGTTGCGTCCCGCGCAGGTACCGGCGCGGCCGCGCAGGACGCGGACGGGTGCGCACGCGCCGTCAGCCGCTGCCGGGGGATCAGAGCCGTCGTCATAGACAAGGATCTCCGGCGACAACCCGGCGATGGCGTCGAGGGAGCGCAGGCACGCGCTCAATGCATCGGGACGATTGCGCGTGGTGATGCCGACGGTGAGCCCCGCTGCCGTCATCGCTCCTCGATCGCACGCCGATACACCTGAATCGTGCGCTCCGCGGTCGTGCGCCACGTCATGCCGGCAACGCTGCGCGCGGCTGCGGCGCCGAGACGTCGGCGCAGATCGGCGGCAGCCATCAGCCGCTTCACGGCCGCCGCCACCGCGTCCGGGTCGCGCGGCGGGACGAGCAGGCCATTCTCGCCGTCACGCACCAGCGCGGGCGCGCAGCCGACCGGGGTGGTGACGACGGCGAGCTCCTGGCTCATCGCTTCGAGCAGCACCAGACCGAAGCCTTCATACGTCGAGGTCCACAACAGCACGTCGTGCGATCGGTAAAGACGGATGACCTCGTCCTCGACAACGCGGGAGATGACGCGAACACTGGGACGCACGCGCTCGCTGAACGAGGCGAGCACGGTCTCAGCCGGCACGCCGGGTCCGAGCACCGTGAGCGGATGGCGGACGCCCATGGCGTGCAGCCGCTCGAGCGCGCCGACGAGATACGCGATCCCTTTCATGTGATCCCAGCTGCCGCAGAACAGCAGTCCCTCTCCGCGCCGCGCCTGCGGCCCTGGACAATCGTCGAGATAACGCGACGACACACCGTGCGCGATGAGATCGATGCGATCGGCAGGCTGCCAGCGTTGCTCGACCGCAAAGTCGTAGTCCTGCCGGTTCAGGAGCAACAGTCGGTTGGCGAGCCGCGCCGCCCACTCGACCTGCGTCAATCGCGACAGCGGATACCAGAGACGGCGCGTCCAGGGCTTGCGCGCCAGCCCGGCGCGCGCGTCTTCGAGCATGCGGCGATAGTTCAAGGGTTCGAGGCCATTCGAGCGGCAGACGTAGGGCGTGGCGGATCGCGGACGGAGGCTGCCGGACAACCCGACCAGGAGTCCCTCCGCGCTGGCGATGTCGATCACGTCGTAGCTGGCGTGTTTCATCCGCTCGGCGATAGCCCACCTGGCAAACAGTGGGCTCACCGCCTGCCGGAGCTGGCGCGGCCGCGGTCCGCCGATGGCGTCGCCGAACAGGATGTCGCAGCGGTGACCGAGCGCGACGAATTCCTCCTGCAGCTTGTAGAACACCTTCGACGAGCCGAGCGTCGGATTCGGCGGGTAGTCGCCGGCGAGCAGGATCGAGAGGCTCACGACGCCCGCGCACTCCGTAATACCCCGACCGTGTGTTCCATGGAAAACCGCGTCGCGTAGGTCGAGGCGCCGCGGCCGGCGAGCGCCGCGCGAGCGACCGGGTCGCGGAGCAGGGCGTCGGTGCGGTCCACGAACCCAGCTGGCGGCACGACCGGCGCCAGCGCGACGGCGTTCGTTTCGCTCCACACGGGCTCGGTGAGCGCGCCTGCCGAGCTCACGATCGCGACACCGTTCTTTAAACCAGCCATGACCGACGTTCGGCGTGTGGTGATGCCATCCGGGTACGGCTGCACGAGGACATCGCAGGCGCGTAGCGCGGCGGCGACGTCGTCGGGCTCGAGCCGGTCCGGCGCCCACGCCCGCGCGGCGACGGCCGGCGCGAGACGAGCCAGCCGGGTGAGAAATGCGGCGCCGCCGGCCCCAATCAGTGCCAGGCGGACCTCAGAGACGCGCGAGACGAGCGCCGGCAGGATCGCATCGAGCTCACGGGCGACGTGGGCCCCGTATGTTCCGAAATGGCCGACGAGTGGCGCGCCCGAGACCCCGGCGGTCGCCTCGGCGCGAAAATGCGCAATGCGCGCGCCCGATCCGGCTACGGGAATGCTCGAGGGAATCGGCAGTGCCTGCCCGCGCCGAGGCCCGTGCAGGTACTGCTTCCAGGTCTCGGTTGAGAAATACACGCGCGAAGCGCCGCGCAGCAGAGTCCTCGCCATCATCCGCTGGACCACGGCAAGGCTGTTCGAGGGCGCCCATGGCCGCGACCACGTGAAATAGAAGTAGGGTTCGTGAAACATCACGCGGACGTCTGGAGTGTGGTCACGAAGGCGGGCGAACCAGCGGCAGAACGCCAGGTTCGCTCCTTTCACGCCGAGTCCGTTGGGCACGTACTGCAGCAAGACGACGCCCGGCGTCGTGGCAAACGCGCGCGCCAGCGCCCGGCGCGAGGCCGCGCCAAAGGTATCCGGCAGCGCGTGGACGACGATGCGTGGTTCCGACGCGCGCGCGCCCACCGCCGGCGTCCAGACGTGGACCTGGTCGCCGGAACCGGCGAGCGCCTGCGCCAGCGCCGCGGTGTAGTCACCGACGCCGCCGCAGCCCGGCGGAAACTCGCCGGTCAGCAGATGCCAGGTGTACGTCATGCCTGCAGGACGCGCTCGAGCGCGTCGACGTGAGCAGCCGCGGAAAAACGCGCCGACGCTGCGGTGGCCCCCACCGAGAGCGAGGCCAGCCGCGTCCGATCGCCAAGCAGCGATGCGACGGCGTCGCCGAACGCGCGCGCCCCGCCGGCGATCGGGACGAGGATTCCGTTACCGCCGTCGGTCAGCCAGGTGCGGATGCCGCCAACGTCGAAAGCCACTGCCGGCACGCCGAAGCGCGCGGCCTCGAGGCCGGCCAGCCCGAACGGCTCCGGCCACTGGCTCGGTAGCGCGAGCACCGACGCGCGCGCCAAGGCCGCATCGCGCCGCTCGCGGTTCAACCATCCCGGTATGTCCGCGCGCAAGACGCCTTCAGAGGCAAGCGCCGCCGCCCGCGCCGCCAGGGCCGGCCGCGCCGGCCCGTCGCCGGCGACGAGCGCGGCGAGCGGGCGGCCGAGGGCGCGGCCGGCGGCCGCCAGCGCCTCGAGCAGCACCTCGGTCCCCTTCAACGGCGTCAGGCGGCCGAGAAACACCACGTCCAGGTTGCGAACGGGCGCCGCAGCCGCCGGGCCGGCGGTGAACAGCGGGATCGTCGTGATCCGCGACAGGAGATCGCCGTAGCGCGCGAACTCCCGACGCATATGTTCACTGGCGACGACCATCGCTTTGTAACGCCCAAACATCACCTGCTGCCGTGTCGCCCAACGGTACTGCTCGAGCATCACGTCTGGGCGTAGCCGGCCGCAGCGGCGCGGCAGGAAATGCGCCAGGCACGCGGCACCGCAGGTGCGGTCGCACGGCTGAAGCCGTGGCCACGAGAACGCCTTGTTCCCGCTCAGGCAGGCGCCGGCGTAGGCGTGCATCATCTTTACCGTAGGCCACGCGTCGACGATCGCGTGCTCGATATCGAGGTGCCGCATGTTGTGCGCGAAGCACACGTCAGGGCGCCATGCGCGCGCCGCGTCGACGGCGGCGTCGAGCCCCAGGTCCTTCACACTCCACGACACCTCGGCGGCCACATCGGTCGGGCCCTGCTCCGAAGCGGTGTTGGCATAGAGCAGCCCAACGGCGTGGCCGCGCGCGCGCAGTTCTGGCACGAGTGACGCCAAGTACGACTCGACACCGCCGCCGCCCGACCGCGCCTCGTTGGCGAGAAGGATCCGCATGTCAGGCGTTGCGCGGCCGCCTCAGCCAGTTGCCTACCAGTCGGTCGTAGAGGGCGCGTACTGGGCCGAAATTCATGAAGAGCGGTCGCATGAACCATATCGACGCCAGACCGATCAACCCGCCGGTCGCCATCGTCACGGGCAGACTTGGCACGCCGATGATCTGCTGGATCGCCACCGCGACGACGACGAGCGGCGCGAACCGCAGGGCCCACGGCCGGACGACATCGGCGAGCAGCTCCGCTTCCGTCATACGCGTCGCGACCACAAAGGGCTTGTAGGCGAGCGCCGGAAATACGAGACCGTGGCTGATGATGCCGGCGAGCAGCACGCCTTCGATCCCCAGCCACCAGCCCAGTCCGACGGCGAAGGCGACGTGCGCGACGCCGGAACAGAAGGTGGCGACTCCGATCTGCAGGCGCTGCCCGAGCGCCCCCGACACAACGGCAAGCGCGTGGGAAAACGTCATCACCAGCGACACCATCGCCAGCAGCGCGTTCGCCTTGCTTCCCGCGAACATCGTCGCGCCGACCCAGCGGCTGACGAACGCGGGGTTCACGGCGACCACGACGCACGCCGCGGCCGCCGCCAGCGACAGATATACGCGCACCATGACAACGATGGCGTCGCGGAGCCGCGCGTCCTGGCGCTCGCCGGCGAGGTTGGCCAGGCCGATGACGCCGCTGTCACAGGGCAGCCACGACAGCTGCGTCAACGCGGCGCTCAGCTTGCCCGTGCAGGCGAGTGCCGTCACTGCCGCCGGGCGGCCGAGCCCGGCCAGGACCAGGCCGTCGGTCGCGCTGATCAACCGCCAGCCCCACCCGCCGATCCAGGCGCCGGTGCCTTCCTTGAAGAGTGCCTGCACGTCGCGCGACCGCGGCATCCGCCACCCCGTCAGCAGATCGGGCGCGATCGCGCCGACGCGGACGATGTCGGCGATGCCGATGGCGAGCTGTGGCACGGCGACGCCGAGGGCGATACCGTAGAGGCCAAACCCGGCGTGCAGCAGTCCTGCCGTCAACGCCACACCGGCCGGCACCTGCACGAGATCGACGATGCCGTTGAAGCGGACATCCTGCAGGCCGACGAGCACGCAGTAGAAGACACGCAGCGGATAGGTCAGCACCGTTGTCAAGGCGATGATGGCGATCGCGCCGACCACCGGCATGCGCTCGGCCGCATCGAGGTGGACCATCGCCGGCAGCACGGCGATCAGCACCGCGGCGATGAGCGTGTACCCGGCCGCGGTTACCAGCGCGGCGGCGACGCCGTTGACGACGAGCGTGCGCATCGCCTCGCGATCGCCGCGGCCGTCGGCCTCGGCGATCAACCACGGTACCGTCATCAGGACACCGAACTCGGTTAGCGCCGCATAGGCCAGCAGCTCTCCCGAGGCCAGCCAGAGCCCGTAGAGCCGTGCACCGACGTGGTGCAGGGTGAACGGGACCAACCACAGCCCGGTCGCGATCGCGATTGCGAACTTGCCGTAGCCGAAGATCGCGTTGGCGGTGGCGCGGGCGGTGCGGCTCATGCGCGGGTGGCCACCGCCAGCAGGTTCAGCGCGAGCGGCGTGCGCAGGCCGCCGGGCACGAGGCGCGCCGCGGCGAAGACGGTGCGGCGCACGGCCCGGTCGAAGGGACGCCGGTCGGGCAATTCCGGGGCCGCCGTGGTCACGCCCGCGCCGCTGAAGCCCGACCGCTCGAGCGCGAGCTGCAGCGAGGCGGGCGTGAAATGGTTGATGTGCACGAGATTGTCGGCGAGCGTCGGGCGGTAGCCCGGACGCACGCGCGCGCGGATGGCTTCCTTGAGGCGCTGCGCGGCGCCGTTGGGCACCTTGACCGCGATGGCGCCGCCGGGTCGGATCCAGTCCGCCACGCGCATCAGTGCGCGGCGCGGATCGGGAATGTGCTCGAGCACGTCGACGAGCGTCACCGCGTCGAACGGCGCGCCTGGTTCGACGGTGTAGATGTTGCCGTGATGGACGACGGCGCCGGTCGAAATGGCGGCCCGGGCCGCGGTGCGCGGGTTGAGCTCGATGCCTTCGACGTCCCAGGCGGCTCGGGTGGCCAGGCTCATCAGGCGTCCGGCATGCGCGCCGACGTCGAGCAGCCGGCGCGGCCGTGCCGTGATGCGGGCATCGAGCGCGCGCAGCACGTCGGCGAAAATGTCGTCCTTGTAGGTTGCGGTGTGCTCCGCCTCGACCCAATCGCCGGCCCAGTGCTGGTCGTAGAGGCGATCGAAGTAGCGATCGAGTGACGGCAGCGCGGCCGGCTGCGCGAAGCCGCACGCCACGCAGCGGCGGATGTCGATCGGCTCGCCGCTATAGGCGGCCAGCGGCGGATCCTGCTGCGCGAATGCCGACAGCTCGAAGCGTGCTTCGTAGAAGGGCGCGAGCGACGTCCCTCCACACACCCAACACCGCTGCAGTGGAGCGAAACCTGCGTTCATGCCGCCTCGACCGCCCGCACGACGTCGGCAGCCATCTCGTCCCAGCTCCGCCCACGGAGGGCCGCCGACACCGGGGCGGTTCGCGAGCGCCAGCCGGCTGGATCCGCGCGCCATCGTTGCAGTGCCGCGATCAGGTCGCCGACCGCCGGATTAGCGGGCAGCACGAGCGGCGCGAGATCCGGCGGCAGCCGCTCTGCGACGCCGGCATTCTCGGTGACGATCGCCGGAATGCCGCGGCAGATCGCTTCATGCACGCCGAGCCCGTAGGCCTCGTAACGGGCCGGATGAACCAGCACGTCGGCGGCGGCCAGTAGGCGTGCGACGTCGGTGCGGAAGCCGAGCAGGCGCACGCCGGTCAGCCCGGCCGTCGCCGCGCGCGATGCCCAACGCGCCTGCTCTACACCCGCCCCGACCACGAGCAGGTCCGCGTCCCAGCCCCGCGAGGCCGACATGGATCGCCACGCCTCGAAGAGCACGTCGAAACCCTTGCGGCGGTCGCCAAGCGCGCCGACGAAGATGGCCACGGCGCGACCGGCGCCGATGCCTAACGCTGCGCGCGCCCCCTGGCGCGCCCCCTCGTCGACGGGCGTAAACGCCGCCGCGTCGATACCGTAGTAGATGACGCGCGTCTTCGTCGCGGCCACGCCGTAGTGCCGCTGCACCGCCGCCGCCGTTGTCGCGCTGTTGCAAATCACGAGCGGCGCGTCCGCGAGCGCCGCTGCTTCGCGCGCGAGATAGTAGCGGCGCCCCGCCGTCGCCGAGATCCGTGTCCGCAGCGACACCGCGACGTCCGGCGCGTAGGCGGCGTGCAAGTAGTGCACCCAGGTCGGCACGCCGGTGACGCCGTTACCACCGTTCATCAACACGCGCGTGTCGGCGGGCAAGCGCCGGCGGACGCGCGCCGCGGCCCGGGCCAGCAGTGGCGCGCCGGCCAGATGCGCGCCGAAGGGACGCGGCACGGCATGAACGGTGACGCCTCGCGCCGCCTCCAGGTCATCCGCGACGCGGTGCGCGACGAGATGCACGTCACGCTGTCGCTGTGCCAGCCACGAGGCGACGGCGTAGTTGGCGCGATCCATGCCGCCATGCGTCGTGAAATCTCCCGTGGCGACGAGCCATGTCATGCGCCGTCGAGACCGTTGCGCGTGGCGACGCCGTGCAGCGCGCCGGCAAGAAACCAGTACTGGATACCCATCTGAGCGACAAAGGGCGTAAAGCTGAAGATCATCGCCGCCGTCCCGAGGTTCGCCGCCAGGATGACGGCTCCACATGTCGCCAGGCGCGGATGGTTCGAGAGGATCGCGACGCGCCACTCGCCGAGCGCCGTCACCACCAGCGCGCCGCCGTAGAGAACGACCATCAGGATGCCGCCGTCGATCATCCAGCCGGCCAGCTGGATCTCGGCCCAGATGGGAGGGTTCAGCTCGGTGAAGGTGCCGAAGTAGCTGGCCGCCATGCCCCAGCGTCCGACGCCAGCGCCGAAGGGGTGATCCACGAGCAGGTCGCCGAACGCCATGTCGAGGTGTTGGCCGCGCGCAGCGCGGTAAACGCTGAGCGGGTCGGAGGCAAACAACGTCATGAACCGCTCGCTGATCGCCTGGCCGCCGAGCGCCACGGCCAGGATGAATCCACCGACGAAGATGCTGCCGGCGAGGATCGCAAACTGTGTCGCGCGCGAGAACTTGCGCTGCCGCGCGAGGGTCAGCGTGTAGGCCAGCATCATTCCGAGCGTCGCCGCCCAGCAGATGCGCACCTGGCTCAAATAGATCGCGCCCAGCCCGGCACCGGCGAATACGAGCGAGAGCAGCCGCTTCCACGCGGCTGCGTGGCTGATGGCGAAGACGAGCCCGAGCAGCGCAGCGAAGGCGGCTGGCCCGGCGACCGAACCCGGCGTATCGAACAGCCCCGGCGGTCGCACCATCGTCCGGCCGTCGGGGCCGGTGAAGCTGACGGGGCCAAGCCCCATGTCCTGCTCCAGCACCACGTGCGAGAACTCGGCTGGCAGCCAGTGCTGCGGATCGTAGACCTGGAGTACGCCGACCACGGAATTGACACCGGCGCAGATGAGCAGGAGCCACATGATGCGCGCGAGTCGTTCGGGCGAGTCGACCAGCGCGGGCGCCCAGAAAATCGGGGCCATCACCGCAAAATAGACCGCGATGTGCGCGAGGCCGCCGATCAGCGTCGGCGTCGACGGGTGGAAAAGACCAATCAAGAGCAGCACCATGACGCCGAAGACCCAACTTTGCGCGTGCGACTGGCGCTGCTTCATCGTTGGCGATACCACATACCAGCCGAATGCCGCCAAGCTGATCCCGAACGCCGAGGCGCGGATCGGCAGTCGAAACGCCTGTGTGCCGGGGAGGATCAGGATGGCGGGCAGCGCCGTCTGGCTGATAGCGAACCACTCCGCGAACCCCCACGGCATCTTCGCCGTGGTGGCGATCGCGGCCGGCCGCGCGATCGCCTGCGCGTGCCCGTTCATGCCGGTACCACCGGGTGCGACACACGCGCATAGAGGTCGATGAACGCGCCGGCGAAGGCCGCTGAGTCGAAGCGGCGCACCGCGACGCGGCGGGCTTCCGCGCCGAGCCGTTGACGCAGTGCCGGCTGCCCCGCCAGCCGATCGATGGCGCGGGCGAGATCAGCGGCATCCCCGCTCGTCGCTGTCAGCGCGTCGACGCCGTCTTCGACGAGCTCGGCGGCTCCTCCGGCGCGGCTGACTATGACGGCCCGGCCGCACGCCATTCCCTCGGCGATCACCAGCCCGAACGGCTCGGGCTCCGTGCTCGCGTGCACGACGACGTCGAGGGCGCGCAACGCCGCGGCGGGAGAATCGGCGAATCCGGTAAAGCCGACACGGTCGGCAATGCCGAGAGAGAGCGCGCGGCCGCGCAGTTCTTCGATCGTCAGTTGGCTGCCTGCCGTGTCGTAGACCGGCCCGCCGATGACGTAGGCGCGAAACGGCACGGTCGTCTGCTGCACGGCGCGCAGGAAGACGTCGTGCCCTTTCCAGCGCGCGAAGGTCGCGAGCAGGCCGACGCGGCATGTACCGCGTGGCGCGGGCGGCAGCCCCGCGCGTGCGTCGAGATCGGCGACGCTCCCCTGGGGCGAGAAGTCGGCGAGATCAACGCCGTTGTGGATCGTGGTGACCGGAGCCGACGCGCCGAGCGCCTCGACGAGATCGGCGGCGACGCTACGGGAGTTGGCGACGACCGCGGCGACACGGCGGAGGTGGTGTCGCAGCAGGAGGCGGCTGAGCGGACGCGGCGTCAGGTACTCGTGCACGTGCCAGACGACCGGCACGCCTGGTGTCCCGGCGCGGGCCGCGAGCACGTGCATTTTGAAGCCGTTGCTGTGGATCACGTCGGGCTTCAGCTCGCCGAGGAGCGCGGCGACCGCACGTCCGTAGGTGCGCGTGGCGGCCAGGGCGCGCGTCAGCGTCGCCGCCCGGCGGCCCGCCGCGACAGGATTGCGCATCGACCATTCACCGAAGGCGATCAGTGCCTCGGGCATCGGCAGCACGCGCGTGCGCGCCCCGGCGGCGCGCGCACGCTCTTCGAGCGGCCCCGGTCGCGGTAGTACCACGATCGGATCGGTCCCTGGCGCCGCGGCGAGGCCGCGCAGCAGCGCGAGCAAGCTCGTCTCGGATCCGCCGATGTCGGCGGACACGCTCAGCAACGCTACGCGCATCGCCGCCCTACGAGAACGACGTTGTCGGACAGGCGGCGCGGCGCCAGGGCGGCGACGGCGGCCGGATAGTGCCACGGCGTCAGCGCCAGCCGTCCCCAGCGCGTGTACTCGACCCCAATCCGTTCGAGCCCGCATTCGGCGGCGATGCGGCGCAGATCCACCTCGAGGAGCGCGGTGCGGTGCGCCGGATAGTCGCCGTCCTGGAACGCGACGAACATGCCCCTTGTCGCGAGGCACAACAGGCTCAACAGACTGAGCTGATTCGGTGTCGAGATCGCCAGCCAGCCGCCAGGTTTGGTGACGCGCACCAGCTCCCGTACGAACGCGCGCGGGTTCTCGAGGTGTTCGATGACCTCGATCGCGGCGGCGGTGTCGACGCTGGCCTCTTCCAGCGGCAGCGGCCCGTCGAGGTTGGCGGCGACGAAAGTGACCTCTGCCGGCAGACCGGGATAGCGCACGGCGTCGACGCCGGTACAGGCCGAGAACTGCCGTGACGCCATCCGCCACAGGTCGCCGGTGCCGCATCCGGCGTCCAGCAGCCGTCCACCGGCGCCGCGCGCTTCCAGCATACAGATCGCCGTGCGGTGGATGCGATCGTGCGCGCGGCCGAGGCTGCGTGCCGCACGATCCTGGACCGACGCGTCGAGGTCGGCGCAGGTCATTGCAGGACGCGCTCGAGCCGCGCGATCTGGGCCGGGGGGTCGCAGAGCGCCCGCGCGCGTGCCTGGCCCGCCTCGCGCATCCGTGCCCGCAGCGGCGGATCGTCGATCAACCGCTGCAGCGCGGCCGCCAGCGAGCCACGATCCGGCGACGGCAGCAGCAGCCCGCACGCTGGCGTGACAATCTCCGACGCGCCGCCGAAATCGAAGGTCACGACGGGCAGGCCGGCGTGGAGGGCCTCGACGAAGGCGATCCCGAATGGCTCCGGTTCCGTGTTGGGCTGGCAGTGCACGTCGGCGGCGGCAAAGAGACGTGACATGTCGCGGCGCTCTCCCAGGAATCTGACGCGGCCGGCCAGATCGTCGTGCAACGCGCGCGCACGCAGCTCCCGCTCGTACTCAGCTTCGTGGCGCCGTTGTGCGGCGCCGGCAATCCATACCGTCCAGTCGCCGCGCAACGACGCCGCCGCGTTCAGCAGATCCGCGTGTCCCTTCCAGCGCTCGAACCGGCTGGCGATCAGGACGACCGTGGTGGCCATCGCGGCTCCGAGCTCGGCCCGTGTGCTCGCGCGATCGAGGGAACACGGCGCAGGTGGCGAGACCGGCGGCAGCACCACGGCGCGGCGCACCGCCGGCAGCCAGGCGCCGACGGCGCGCGACGTGTATTCGCTGTTGCAAATCACCAACACTGGACCGAGCCGTGCCGCCCGGCGCTCCGTCCAGTGCAATCCGTTCAACGCATCGTGCGCGAAGAGCACGCGCCGGTTCGGCGGCAGCACTGGCGCCGCCAGCGCGAACGCCCACGGGGAATGCGCGACGACGCGATCGTAGGAACCGACGACCGCGGCCAGGCGCCGCCGCGCCCGCCATACCGACAACGGGCGGCTGAAACGCACGGCGCCCAGGTCGCGTCGCTCTGCCCCCGCCGCATCGAGCCCCCGCGCCACGCGCCCCTCGAAGGCGAGCGCGAAGGTGTGCGCCGAACCGGCCGGCGTGTGCTCGGCGATTTCCTCGAGAATCCGCTCGACGCCACCGTAGAGGTTGCCGGCCGCGACGTGCAACACGCGCATCACCAGCGCCGACGCGGCACCTCGATCGCGTCGTTGGGTTGTACCGGTGTCGTCAGGTCCTTCTCGACCTTGATCTGCCGCGGCTTGCCGTCGACCATGCGCGTGATGAAGACGCCGTCCTTGCGCGCAAACTTGCTGAAGCCGCCGGCCGCGTTGATCAGGTCCAGCACCGTCTTCACGCTCGCCGACAGGTCGTAGGTACCGACGCCGACCACTTCGCCGCGCACGAACACATGCCCTGCTTCCGGCACGTTGATGACATCTCCGTCCTGCAGGTGGAACGTCGACGCCGCGCCGGTCCCCTCCTCGATGTCGCTGCGCGGGATCGGGATCTCTGACGGCTTCACACCCTGTCCAGCGCGACGGCGGATGGTGACGACCGATCCCGCCTTCGACGTGAAGCCCCCGGCCTGGTAGATCGCCGACATCAGCGTGTCGTTCCCCTGGATGCGAAAGCTGCTCGGCACCTTCACGCCGTCGCCATTGACGTAGATCATCTTTGAGCGGAACTCGACGACGTCGACCGTCACCGTCGGGTTGCGGTGGAGATTGCGCTCGATCAGCAACTGGCGCACTTCGTCCTGGATCTGACGGACGGTCCGATCCTGTGCCTTGACGCGGCCGATGTCCTGGTACTGGAAGGTGCCGTCGACGTCGACTGTGACTCGCTTATCACTGAACACGTCAGGAATGACGTGGATGTCCAGCTTGTCTTGCGGACCAACCAGGTATTCCTGCGGCGACGGAGCGGCGGGAGGGGGCGCCGCCGCCGGTACCTGCTGCAGGGCGAAGAGGAGCAGAACGATCGTCGTCATCAGACCTTCCCCCAGGTCAAAGTCGCATAGATTCGCCGGCTATCGTAGGTTCGGTCCACCGAGCGCTCGGAGCTGCGGCCTCGCCAGTCGCCGTTGAGGGCCGCGCGCAGGTGATTCCTCAGGTTCCAGCCAGCGCTGAATCCATAGTTGTGCGCGGTGTCGTCGGTGTTGCTGCCCGTCAGGTTGGGCGAGCGGTAGTGCAGGCGCGAACGGCCGCCCGACAAGCGCACGTCGACCGGCCCAGCCACCTGCCAGTTCCAGCCGACCGTCAGCCCCGTCTCGATGTATTCGGCGACGTCTTCTTCGTACCAGGTACTGCAGGTCGCGAGTGAACGTCGCGTCGATGTGCTGCCGCTCCTTCACCGTGGTCGACAGCGTGACGTTCGACACGAAGCCGCGGTAGTCCGGCACCTGGGCGGAGGCCCCGTCGAAGCGGCGGTAGCCGAACGACGCCGTGCCGCTGAGGATGGCGAGGGGACTGAAGGTCACCGAGGGCATGACGCGCAGGGATTCAGAATTGCGTTCGGGCGTGAACTCGAAGCGCGAGCGCTCGCGTGAAACGGTGACCTGCAGCGAGGTCAGCGGCGTCAGCGCGAGGCCGCCGCCGGCGTCGAGCGCCTCGTCGGTGCGGTTCAGTGTCGTCTGCAGCTCCTGGCCGCGGAAGTCGGCACCGGAATCGAAGGCAGTGGAGCTGCGCCGCGCGCCGGCGTTGACGAAGAAGTTGTCGAACAGCTGCACGTGGGTGCCGGCGGCGTAGGACTCGTCGTGATGGCGCGCCCGCGCGTCGATCTCGCGATTGAGGCGGTCGCGGGTGTTGGCGAACCCGGCGCTGGCGAACGGCGTGAACGGGCCGAGATCGAACTCGGCGCGGACGGCACTGCCGACGTTGGTGCCCCCTTCTGACTTGTAGGTCTGGTAATAGACGTAATCCGACGTCGTCGTATACGAGAAGCGCATCGGGCCGGGATGCATGACGATTTCGAGGCGCGGCGAGATTGTCGCGGTGAAATCAGATTTCGGATCGATCGCCTCGTTGAACACGTTGGTCTCGCGGCCGACGTCACGGATGAGGAGCGCGGGATTGAAGCCGATCGGACCGAGCCGGACGGTGGCCGACTCGACTGGATCGGGCGGTGTGGCCTGCTGCGCGGCGGCGACGCGCAGGGACAAGGCGAAGACCAGCGGCACCAGCCGCCCGACCGGCGAACGTCTCATGAGTGGCCGCGCCCTCCCGGCGCGCTGCGCTGAATGCCGAGCTCCCGCGTCTTGCGGTACAGGTTGGCGCGCTCGATGCCCAGCGTGCGCGCCGCCTCGCTCATGCGCCAGCCGTGCTGCTCGAGCACTGCCGCGATGTACTCGCGCTCGAACTGTCGTCGCGCCTCGCGCAGGCTGACGGCCGACGGCAGCCGGCGGACCAGCCCGTCGAGCGCCACGGACGGCAGCAGGTCTTCCTGGCGGAGAAGGCCGGTATCGACGCGGTCAAGTGCGCGGACCAGCATGCCGCGGAGCTCCTCGATGTTGCGCGTCCACGGCAGCGCCGCCAGCATCGTCAGCGCGGCCGGGGTGAAGCGCGGCGCTTCGCGTCCCAAACCGGCAGCGACGTCGGCGGCCACGCGCTCGACGATCGCGGGGAGATCTCCAGCGCGCTCACGCAGCGGGGGAATCGTCGCAGGCGAAGGCCCGAAGCGGCGCAGCAGGTCCGGCCGGAAGCGCCGGTCGGCCGCATCGGCCACGATTGACGGCGTGGCGGTGGCGATCACGCGCGCGTCGAGGTGGACGCGTTCGCGGCCGGCGACACGCGCCTCGCCGTCGCGCAACACGCGTGCGAGGCGGCGCTGCAGCGCCGCTGGCAGTTCGCCGACCTGATCGAGAAACAGCGTGCCGCGACGCGCCGCGAGCAGGGCCGCCCCGGAGCCGAGCGTCTCGAGCTCCGTCGCGGCTGTGGCGCGCGTACCGAATAGCTCGACATCGAGCGCCTGGCGGTCGGAACGCGCGCAGTCGATGCGCACGAAGGGCTGCCCGGCGCGGCTGCAGTCGTGCACGTAGCGGGCGACGGCCGCCACGTCAAGCCCCTCGTCGGCGAGCAGGAGCAGCGGCGATACGGCCGCCCGCTCGAGCACGGCCCGCGAGTGGCGGACGGCCGCCGACTCACCGAGCAGCGCCGGTGGCGCGACCACGGGATCGGTCGCCGCGATCTTCCGCCCCTGCGTTCGCGCCGCGATAGAACCATTGTGCGTGGACATCGGAGACAGCTTCGCCCTGTCAGTCACAGGTCACGCGGAGGCGTGGCCGGCCATTGACGACAGATAGGGCTGTGGCAAATAGAGGCAGATTATCAGGCCATTCGGCCGATGTGTCAATACAGACACATAAAATGCGTCATGATCGACACAAAACCCGTGCGCCTTGCCGTGTTACTTATCGGCGCTTCATGCGTTCGAGGGCATCCAGGGTTTTGGGCCAGTCGTCGTGGAGCAGGCGCGACAGGGCGCGATCGGCGAGGAGGCGGCCGCCGGTCTGGCAGGCGGCGCAGTAGTTCGACTCGTTGCGGGCGTAGACAATTCGCTGGATGGGGCCGCCGCAGCGCGGGCAGGGCTGGCCGTATCTGCCGTGGACCGCCATCTCTGGACGGAAGGCGGTCACTTTCTCGGGAAACTCATCACCGGCCTCGTCCTGCAGCCGTGCCGTCCACGCTGCGAGCACCTCGCGCGTCGACGCGAGCAGCCGCGTGATTTCGTCGTCGCTCATCGACTGCGTCAACTTCGCGGGCGACAGGCGTGCCGCGTGCAGGATTTCGTCCGAGTAGGCGTTGCCGATGCCGCTGAATACGTGCGGGTCGGTGAGAACGCGCTTGAGCGTGTGGTTCTCAGCGCGCAGTGCCTCAGTGAACGCGCCGGGCGCCATCGTGAACACGTCGGCGCCGCCGGGATCCAACGCCTCGACCGCGGCGGCGCCCGCGACGACATGCAGCGACGCCTGCTTCTTCGTCCCCGCCTCGGTGAAGACGAGCGTGCCGTGGGCAAAGTCGAAGGCGGCGAGACCCACTTTGTTTGGTATCGGCGCGCCGGACTCGCGCCAGCGCAGACGTCCCGCAATCATCAGGTGAACTACGGCGAACAGATCGCCGTCGAAGCCGAAGACCAGCCGCTTGCCCAGACGCGACAGCGTCACGACGACCCGGCCGTCAAGCGCAGTGAGTGGCGGATCATAGGTCCGGACGAAGAACGCGCTGGTGACGCGCGTGCGTTCGACCGCGCGGCCGAGGACCCGAGGCCGCAATGCTGAGAGGTAGAGCTCGACGTCCGGAAGCTCCGGCACGGCGCAGTAGACTATAGCGTATCGATGATCGTCGTCGGTTCTCGTTTCTATGTGTCGGACGACAATGGGAACGGCCGGCAGGAGCGCGCCCGTGTCGCGGCGCGCCGCCTCGGCAGTGCGTTCCCCGTAAATCTGCAGTTCACCGACGAGACCCTCGCGCCCGAGGGATTCCACACGCTGCCCGTCTTGGCGCAAGACTCTCGCACCGTGACGGGAACGACGGCCGGCGCGCGTATGCCGATCATGTCGGAGATGCTCGACCGCCTCGCCGACGTCGCCGCCGGGCGCGGCTGCGGCGCCTTCATGTTCTTCAATGCCGACATCCAGGTAAGCCAGCAGGCGGTCGACTGGGTGGCCTCGGGTCGCTTCGACGCCTGCGCTTTCTCGCGCGCCGACGTCGATCCGAAAACGGGCGCGTTCGCCGGCATGATGATCACCGGCATTGACGCCGTGGCCTTCAGCGTAGACTTCTGGCGGCGCGAGCGGCGCCGTTTTCGGCCGTACATCTCGGGCCCGCCGTACTGGGACAATGTCTACGCCGCGGTGATCTGCACGCACGGCCGCGGCGACATCATCAGCGACCGGCGGATGATCGACCACGAATTGCACCCGTCGACGTGGTCGCCGAGCGGCGCGTTCGCCGAATACAACGGCTACCTGGCGGCCCTCGACGCGCCCTACTTCTCGCGCTGGGCGACCTACATCGCCGGGCTGCAGCAGGCCGGCGCCCCCGACAGCGGAGTCGATGCCGCGCCGATCCGCGAGGCGGTTTTCAAGGGCCCGCTGCTTTCACCCGCCGGCCGGGCGTGGCATGTCGGCCGCCAACTCCGCGCCCGTTCCCGGTATCGCCGGCTCCAGCGACTTCGACGGCGGTGAGCGTGTCCCGCTGGCCGCTGTTGCCAGCGTCAGTACGCGACGAGCAGCCGGGCGGCCCGCTCGATCTCCGCCTCCGATGGCAAGAAGGCCTCCTCCAGCGGCGGGGAGTACGGAACCGGCGTGTCGAGCGCACCGACTACGCGGACGGGCGCGTCGAGTGACTCGAACGCCTCCTCCTGCACGATCGCGGCAAGGCTCTCGCCGATGCCGCCGGTCCGCGTGTCCTCGTGGACGATGAGCACGCGGCTGCAGTGACGCGCGACCGCGAGGAGCGATGCCTTGTCGAGCGGCGCGAGCCAGCGCAGGTCCAGCACCGACGCCTCGATGCCGTCCGCCGCCAGCTTGGCCGCGACCGACAGCGCCGTGTGCACGTACGCACCGTAGGAGACGATCGCCACATCGCCCCCGGCGCGCCGTAGGGCGGCCTGGCCGATTGGCAGTGGCGGGGGCGCCTCGGCGGGCAGCAACTGCTTGATGCGCGGCTCGCGGTAGAGCGCGATGTGCTCGTAGTAGAGCACCGGGTCGGGGTCGGCGACCGCCGCTGCCATCGCCGCGCGCGCGTCGCTCGGCGTCGAGGGGACGACGATCTTCAGGCCTGGCGTGCGATAGAACCAGGGCTCCGTGTTCTGGCTGTGGTACGGCCCGGCATGGCGCAGGCCGCCCCACGGCATGCGCAGCACCATCGGCACCGCGGCGCCCCACCGGTAGCGGATCTTCGCGGCGTTGTTGACCAGCTGGTTGAAGCCCGTGGCGACGAAGTCGTTGAATTGCATCTCGCCGATCGGCCGCTGGCCGGCGAGCGCCGCGCCGATACACGCACCGATGACCGCCCCTTCGGCGATCGGCGAGTTGAGGATGCGCGATCCGAACTCCTTCAGGAGCGGCCGCAGCAGCAGGAACGCGTTGCCGTAGGCGCCGCCGACGTCCTCGCCGATCACGAACACGCGGGGATCGGCGCGCAGCGCGTCGCCGATCCCGAGCATTACCGCGTCGAGCAGCGTGCTGCCCTTGCCGTCGTGCGGCGCGTTCGGCTCCAGCGGCGGCAGCGGCGGATCGTAGACCGTTGCCGTTCGGATCGCGGGATCGAGAACCTCGATCCGCATGCGCGGCGGCTCCCCGGTAACCACCCCCTCGCCGACGGTCGCCGCGTCGGGCCATGGAAGGTCGATGACGGCGCGCGCCTGCTGCTCGACGAATGCCTCCGCCTCGTCGCGGAAGCGCTGCGCCTCACCGGCCTCGATCGTACCGTCTGCCTCGAGGCGCGCCGCGTAGGTGACGAGCGGGTCGCGCGCACGCCAGTAGGCGTAGAGCGCCTGGTTGACGTAGCCGGCGTCGCTGACCGCCGGGTAGGTCCACGCCGGCTGCGGGTCCTTGCCCAGGTAGAGCATGTCGTCGTGATGCGCGTGCCCGCACATGCGCATCGCGACCAGCTCGATCAGCGCGGGCCCCTTCCCGCCGCGCGCCCGGTCCACCGCCCAGGCGAAGGCCCCGGCGATCTCGTCGGGATCGGTCCCGTCGATGGTGATGCCGGGAATGCCGTAGCCAGCCGCCTTGTCGGCAAACACTCGGACGGCAGACTGCTCGGCGACCGGCGTCGACAGCGCCGTCTGGTTGTTCTGGACGCAGAACACGATCGGCAAGCGGCGTGTCGCGCAGAAGTTGATCGCCTCGTGCCATTCGCCGAGGGACGTCGCCCCTTCGCCGGTGAAGGTGACCGCGACACGCCCATCGCCCTGCTGCGCGAAGCCGAGCGCAAGGCCCGTGAGGGTGAGGGCGCCGCTGGCCAGGGGCGCCGCCGCCGGCAGGATGCCGCGCTCGAAGTCGCCGACATGGAGGTCGCGCCCGTGCATCGGCGGCCCGGCCTTCCCCATCTGCGCCGACAACACCATGCGCACCATTTCGGCAACGCGATCCGGCCCGTCCCCCTCCGGCGCCGCGATCGACATCGCCAGTTCCGCACCGAGATCGCGGATAATCGGCGCGATGACATCACCGCGCCAGCCCTCCGGCGCGCGATAGGTCTCGCCGCGCCGCAAGCGGATTGCGGCGGCGTAAATCGCTTCCTGTCCCAGCGAGCGGAAGCCCTTGCCCTGAAACGCGGCGTCCTTGTAGCGCACTTCGCCACCGGTGAAGAGTGCCTTGAGCCGGTTGTCGGTGGCGCGGGTGAGCGTCATGCCGCGCAGGATTTCGCGCCGCTCCTCGCGCGTCAACGTCAGCTGCAGCTCGAGCCGGCGCAGGAACCCGTCACACGCGTCCACGAGCTCGTCGACCGCTCCGTGCCAGCGAGCCACCGCCGCCACCGCGGGCGTGCACTCCGGAAGATCCGCTGGCGGCTGCTGTAGCGCGCGCTGCAGCGCGTCGGGCAGTTCGGCACGGACGCGGGCCAGCGACGGCGCGTCCCAGGCCGGGTTCAGTCTCGCAATCACGGCCGACGCCGTGGTCGCGGCAAACGGGTAGCGTTCCAGGACGAACGCGCCGAGCCGGGCGGCCACGCCCGGACGCGTCTGGACGGCGACGCGATCAGACATCAAGACCCGAGGGCTACCCGCCCCTCGGGCTCCACGGCACGCCTTCGCGCGCGCCGCGTCGTCGGCGTGCGCGGTCCGCGTGGCTGGCATCGCCGCGCTCGCTCGCGTTTGTGCATGCTGAGATTATCTATCGGCGCGCGAGCGACGACTGGACAAACGCGTCGATATCGGCCGCCGGGCGGGCCCCCGATGTCCGGCCGATCTCCCGTCCGCCGGCAAACACCGCCATCGTGGGAATCGAGCGGATGCCGAAGCGCTCGCCGAGGTCGGGAACCTCGTCGGTATTCACCTTGACGACGAGATAGCGTCCGGCGGCGGTGCGCGCCACCTTTTCGAGCTCGGGGGCAACCATGTGGCACGGGCCACACCACGGCGCCCAGAAATCGACGACCACTGGCAGGTTCGACGCGGCGATCGCGGCGTCGAAGCCAGCCACGTCCGGCACCTCGATCGGGGCTGCGGCCGGCGGCAGCGCCGCCTGGCACTTGCCGCAGCGGCTCTCCGCGTCGAGCTTGTCGAAACCCCGGCGATTGCGCTGGCCGCAGGACGGGCACGGCGTGATCACCCCACGTATGTCGAGACGCAGATCCGACATGCTCAGCCTCCGCTGCTCACCGTACGTTTCACCGGACCGTCATCTGCGGAAACCGTGCCACGCGCCAGCCGCCTGATCGCGCCCGCCAGGTCGCGGCAGTAGCGATCCGGATCGGCGCGCTGTGAGACCCGGGCGCGGGCGCGAACGCCCATGTCGCGCCGCGTCTCCGGCGAGGCCAGCAGCGCGTCGAGCGCGCGCGCCAGTTCGGCGTGACCGCCGGGAGCCACGAGCAGGCCGGTTTCCCCGTGGCGAATAATCTCGGGAATCGCGTTGAGTCGCGTGCCAATCGCCGGCAGCCCGGCGGCTCCGGCCTCGAGGAACACGATGCCGAACGCTTCGTCACGCGTCGGCAACACGAACAGGTCGGCGTCGCGCCACAGCCGCAGCCACGGTTCGCTGTCGGCAGTGACGCCGCGATGCAGGGTGACGGCGGGCGGCAGCACCGATTCGTCGAGCGGCCAGTTCGTCATGATGTCGAGCTCGGCGCGTTCGTGAAACCGGCCGACCCGCCACACCTCGAGCAGGTCGAAGCCGCCCTTGCGCGGAAAGTCGCCGCCGACGAACAGCACGCGCGGCGGCGGGGCACTGGCGCGGCGTGCCTCGCGCCGAGCGATCCAACCCTCGCTTCCTGCCGGCAACGCCACGGGGTGTGGCATGACGACCGTCTCGGTCGCGCACTCTGGGTACTCTTCGTGAATCGCCCGCACCGCCCACTCCGAGGTCGAGACGATCAGCCTCGCGGCGCGGAAGATGTCGCCGTCGCGCTTGACGTTGGGAGCGTAGGAGCGCGTCTCGAGCGTCGACCGCGATTGCTGCAGCACGCAGCGCTGCGTGCAGTCGATCGACACGATGGAGGGAATGCGCCGCATCACGTCGACGCTGGCGTATGCGGTGGTCTGGTGATGGAAGTGCAGCACGTCGAATCCTGGGCCGGCTCGGACGAGCCGCTGCAGGCGGCGCCTGGCGAGGACGCCCGCGTTCAGCTCGCAGCGGTAGCGGTGCAGGTCGAGATTCTTCATGCCGGCGAGCCCCGGCGGCCAGAGCTGCAGGCACAACAGGTAACGCATCAGCCGTTCGGCTGGCGTCAGATCTTCGGTGACGAGCGTTTGCACGACGCGAACGCCGTCGCGTTCGGCGGCGAACGCGCGCCGGATGAAGTCGGCGAATGTTACCTGACCGAGGATGCCTGAGTTGACAAACAGCGCGCCAACCGGCCGATCACCGCCCATCGATCTCCGTGTGGATCCGAGTGTTCCGCGCCCTCCGCGGCAGGTCAGCCGTCCGTGGCGTCCGCGGTGACCGCCCCATCCACGACCTTAGTCCGACACTGCCAGCTCGCCGGGCACGATCGGGCGCGTCCGCGGCAGCAGCCCGCGCCGAGCCATGTTGCCAACCCAGATGAGAATGCCGATGAACACGGCGAGCTTGAGGGCGTCGAGCGGGCGCGTCCGCGGCAGCACGCGCCACAGCAGCCACAGCACCGGCTGCGCGATACAGACCGCCCACACCGTGCCGTAAAAGTAGCGCCGCTCGTGTCCTTCGCCCTTCGTCGATCGCTTGACGCGCGGCAGCAACCCAAGCGCGCCGAGCAGCCACATCGAACCCGCGATCGGAAAATACGCCGCCGCATACAGCTCTTTCAGGTGCCAGGCGCCGGTGACGATCGCATCGACGAGCCCGGCGATGTTGAGCACGGCGAAGGTGACCGCCTCGCTCCAGGCCAGCGTGTAGCAGATCCGGCGGTAGAGCGGATTGGGACGATCCTCGGTAAACCGGATGATGTAGGGACGCGGCTCGACGCCGGGCAGTTGGCCGAACAGGGCGGCGATGCCGGTGCCGAGCAGGACGGCGCCCAGCCACAGCAGCATCTGCCGGCTGAAGCCGTGCTCAAACAACGCGAAGGTCATCGGCCCGGGGGCGATGAAAAACACGAAGATCCAGATCGGCCAGTGGTTGAACCGGTACGAGATCTTGTTGCGTTCACGAATGGCTCGATCCGACGCGCGCTCGACGAAACGGGCATGGCCGAGCGTCTGCTCGTAGGACGGGGGGATCAGGGATGGGCGACGCACGCGTTCTGGTTGCACCTCGGTGCCAGGTACTTTACTACGCGCGGCACACAATCCGCGCGACGTTGAGCGCAGCGGCGTCGACGCGGTCACCGGCCGGCCAGCGATGGCGAGCGAGCGATAGCCGAAACCACCCAGGCGGCGCGCCTTTCGCGAAGCGGCGCGGATCCACTATCCTCGCTCGATGCCGATCTTCCGCGCGGGCGCGGCGCGCACGCGCGTTCTTCTCATCGTCCTCGCTGTCGTGTCACTGGTCGCGCTCTTCACCACGCGCGTGGCGCGCAAGATGCCCGATTTCGAGGTCTACTGGACGGCCGGCTCGCGCGCGCTGGCCGGCGCGCCGCTCTATCGCGAAGACGACGGGCACTACCAGTTCAAGTATCTGCCCGCCTTCGCCGTCATCGCGGCGCCGATGGCACTTGCGCCGCTGCCGGCGGCCAAGGCCGCGTGGTTCGCAGCCTCGGCACTGCTGATGATGGCGCTGCTCGGCCTCAGCCTCAAAGCGATGCCGCCGCTGCGCCGCCCGGCGCCGCTACTCCTCGTCCTCACCTTCCTGGCGATGGCGAAGTTCTACGCGCACGAGCTGGTACTCGGCCAGGTCAACTTGCTGTTCGGCGTTCTGGTGGCGCTGGCGATCGTGTGGCTGCGCGCCGGGCGCGAGGCCGCAGCCGGTCTCCTGTTCGCTCTCGCCGTCGTCGTCAAACCCTACGCGGTGATCTTCCTGCCGTGGCTCGCCACCCGACGCGACCGGAGGGCGTGGGCGACGATGACGGCGGCACTCGTGGTCCTCCTTCTGTTACCCGCCGCCCGCTATGGGTGGGCGGGCAACCTGCGCCTGCTCGCCGAGTGGTGGCACACCGTGGCGGCGACGACGGCGCCGAACCTGACCAACCCCGACAACGTATCGCTCGGCGCGATGTTCGCCAAGTGGCTGGGGCCCGATTCCTCCGCGAAGGCGCTGGCGGCGGCCGCCGGCGTGTTGCTGGTCGCGCTGACCGGCGTCGTGGTGGCGGGACGCGGCTCGTTGCCGGTGCCCGAGCCGCTGGAAGCCTCGATGCTGCTGTTCCTGATCCCGCTACTCTCTCCTCAGGGATGGGATTACGTGTTCTTGATCGGCACGCCAGGAGTGATGCTGCTCCTCAACGACGGTGCCTCGCTCCCGCGCGGCCTCCGCGTCACAGCCTTCGCCGCGATCGCGATCGTTGGGCTGACGATCTACGACCTGGTTGGGCGCGACATCTACAGCGCCTTCATGCAACTCTCGGTCATCACCCTGTGCGCCGTCGTCGAGGTCGCCGCGCTGGCGGCGCTGCGCTTCAAGCGTGCGGCGTGACCGATTCGGCATGTATGATCCCGCGATGCGGCTGGCATTCGTGCTCGCGGTGATGCTGCTGATCGCTCCCGCACCCCAAGTGACACTCGACCCCGATCTCGGCGTCTCCGACACGCTGGCGGCCGCGCGATCCGCGCGGGTGTCGAACCTGCGCTACGACCTCGCATTGACCATCCCGGCAGAGAAATCGGCGCCGATCGGCGGCCGCGAGCTGATCCGCTTTTCGCTGTCCAAGGCGGACGAACCCCTGGTGCTCGATTACGCGCCGGACCGGTCGGGCATCGTCACGCGCGCGGAACTGAATGGCGCCGAGGTCAAGATCCGCCAGGTCAACGGTCATATCATCGTCCCCGAGGAGTCGCTCAAACCCGGTGAAAATGCCGTCTCACTCGAGTTCAAGGCCGGTGACGCGCCGCTTAATCGAAGCGACGATTTTCTTTACACGATTTTCGTGCCGTCTCGCGCCCACCTGGCGTTTCCCTGCTTCGATCAGCCGGACCTGAAGGCACGCTGGACACTACTCCTCGACGTGCCGGACGGATGGCAGACGCTCGGCAACGGCGCCGAAATCGAGCGCCGGAGCGATGGCGGCCGCACGCGCGTGCGCTTCGCGGCGACGCAGCCGATCTCGACGTATCTGTTTGCCTTTGCCGCCGGCAAGTTCAAGATCGAGCAAGCGGAGCGCAACGGCCGGGTGTTCCGTATGTTCCACCGCGAGACTGACGCCGCCAAGGTCGCGCGCAACCGCGACGCCATCTTCGACCTGCACGCACAGGCGCTGGCCTGGCTGGAGGACTACACCGGCATTCCCTACCCGTTCGGCAAGTTCGATTTCTTCCTCGTCCCGGCCTTCCAGTTCGGCGGCATGGAGCACCCCGGCGCCATTTTCTACAACGCGAGCGGGCTGATGCTCGACGAGAGCGCGACCCAGGAGCAACTGCTCGGGCGCGCCAGCGTCATCGCACACGAGACATCGCACATGTGGTTCGGCGATCTCGTCACGATGCGATGGTTCTCCGACGTGTGGATGAAGGAAGTCTTCGCCAATTTCATGGCCGCGAAGATCGTCAATCCGGCGTTCCCGAACGTCAACCACGACCTGAGGTTCCTGCTCGACTACTACCCGACCGCTTACGGCGTCGATCGGACGGCCGGCACCAACGAGATCCGCCAGCCGCTCAAGAACCTCGAAGACGCCGGCACGCTTTACGGCGCGATCATTTACCAGAAGGCGCCGATTGTGATGCGCCAGCTCGAGACGCTCACCGGCGCCGCGCAGTTTCAGGACGGCCTGCGCGAGTATCTGAAGACTTACTCCTTCGGCAACGCGACCTGGCCCGATCTCATCTCGATGCTCGATCGCCGAACGCCTGAGGACCTCGCGGCGTGGAGCCAGGACTGGGTCGAGGAACGCGGACGGCCGGTCATTCACACCCGGCTGTCGCTCTCCAACGGTCGCATCGACAAGCTCGTGCTCGAGCAGTCCGATCCCTTGCCGCCGCGCGCGTTGGTGTGGAACCAGCGGCTGCAAGTGGCCATCGGCAGCAGCGACGGGGTGAAACTGGTGCCGGAGCATCTCAACGCGCCGCGCGTCGAGGTCAAGGAAGCGAAAGGCCTGGCTGCCGACTTCGTGCTCGCCAACGGCGGCGGCATCGCGTATGGCGAGGTCCACCTCGATCCGGCCAGTCTGGCCTGGCTGACCAGGCATCTTCCCGAGGTTGACGACGATCTGACGCGGGGCGCCGCATGGGTGACGCTCTGGGACGCGTTGCTCGACGGCGAGCTGAAGTCGAGTGCGTTCCTCGATCTCGCGCTGACGGCACTGCCGGGGGAAAAGAACGAACTGATCGTCAGCCGCGTCCTCGCCTACACGCGCAGCGCCTACTGGCAGTTCAGCGACCAGCCCGCGCGTGAGAAACTCGCGCCGCGGCTCGAGCACGTGCTGCGCAGCGGCCTCGACGCGGCGCCGTCGCAAACGCTGAAGGCGGCGTGGTTCGGAGCGCTCCGCGACGTGGCCCAGACCCGCGAGTCCCTCGCCTGGATGACCCGCGTTTGGAACGGCGACGACAAGATCACCGGGTTGACGCTGGCCGAGCCCGATTTCATTCGCCTGGCCGCCGAGCTCGCGGTGCGCGGCGTTCCAGACGCGGCGTCGATCGTCGACCGGCAGATCGAACGGACGAAAAATCCCGATCGGAAGGCGCAGCTCGTGTTCGTGCGTCCGGCGCTCTCTGCCAGTGCTGCCGACCGCGACGCGTGGTTCGCGTCGCTGGCCGAGGTCGCCAACCGCCGCCACGAGCCGTGGGTACTTGAGGGCCTGCGATACGTGCATCATCCCTTGCGAGCGGCGGAATCCGAGAAGTACATCGAACCGAGCTTGCTGCTGCTTCGCGAGATCCAGCGTACCGGTGACATCTTCTTCCCAAAGCGTTGGATGGACGCCACCGTCGGCGGCCGGCAGTCGCGCGCCGCCGCCGCGACGGTCCGTGCGTTCCTGACCCGCCAGCCGCCCGACTATCCGGATCGCCTGCGCCGTATCATCCTCTCATCGGCAGACGATCTGTTCCGCGCGGCAGGTGCGACTCGCTGAGTGCCTGCCTGAGCGCTCAACCACATGCAAATCCGAATTCTGGTCACCGGCGGAACCTTCGACAAGGAGTACGACGAGCTCACGGGCCAGTTGTACTTTCGCGACACGCACGTCCAGGAAATGCTGCGGCGCGGACGGGCGCGGCTGGAACTTGCCATCGAGACGGTGATGATGATCGACAGCCTTGAGATGAACGACGCCGGACGGGCGCAGATCGTGGCGCGCTGCCGCGCCGCGGCCGAACAGGCGATCGTCGTCACCCACGGCACCGACACGATGGTCGAGACCGCCCGGGCGCTGGCCGCTGCGAACCTCGCCGACCGCACACTCGTCGTCACCGGCGCGATGGTCCCCTATGCGTTCGGCAGCTCCGACGGCCTGTTCAACCTCGGCAGCGCGCTATCGTTCGCGCAGGTGCTGGCGCCGGGAGTCTACATTGCGATGAACGGCCGCCACTTTCCCTGGGACGGCGTGCGAAAGAACCGGCAGACCGGCATGTTCGAAGCCACCGAGGACGGCTCACCGGACGCCGGAAGGCCGGCAGGATAGGAGGTATTCTTGCTGTCTCGAAGCGTGCCCGGATCAACTCCTCGACTGGTCTCATGTGAATTCCTAGGACAGCCGTGACAACGACCCAGATGCTGCAATCGAAGCTCCCCAACGTCGGCACGACGATTTTCACCGTGATGTCGAAGCTGGCGGCCGATCTCGGCGCCATCAACCTCTCGCAGGGCTTCCCCGACTTTGACTGTGACCCGGCGCTGGTTGAGGCGGTGGCGCAACACATGCGCGAGGGGCGCAACCAGTACGCGCCGATGCAGGGCGTCCCCGTGCTGCGCCAGGCGATCGCGGCGAAATACAACGCGCTCTACGGCTCGAATTACGACGGCGACACTGATGTCACCGTGACCTCTGGCGGCACCGAAGGGATTTTCGACGCGGTCGCCGCGGTCATCCGCCCGGGCGACGAAGTGATCGTGTGCGAACCGTGCTACGACTCCTACGTGCCGTCGATCGAGCTGAACGGCGGCACGGCGGTGGTGGTGTCGCTGCGCTACCCCGACTATCGCTTCCCGTGGGATGAAGTGCGCGCAGCGATCACGCCGCGCACCAAGATGATCATGCTCAACACGCCGCTCAATCCGGCGGCGGTGATCCTGAGCGAGGGGGACATCCGCGAGCTCATCTCGATCGTCGACGGCACCACCATCACCATCGTCAGCGACGAAGTCTACGAGCACATCGTCTTCGACGGCGCGCCGCACACGAGCATGGCGCGCTATCCGCAACTCCGCGAGCGCAGTTTCATCGTCGGATCGTTCGGCAAGACGTATTCGGTTACGGGCTGGAAGATGGGCTACGTGGTCGCGCCCGGCCAGCTGTCGCTCGAGTTCCGCAAGGTCCATCAATTCACGACCTTCTCGTCGTTCACCCCCGTGCAGTACGCCTTCGCCGATTTCCTCAACGAGCGCCGCGGCTGGCCCGAGCTGTCGACGTTCTATCAGCGCAAGCGTGATCTCTTCCTGTCGCTCCTCGAGGGCTCGCGCTGGCAGCCGCTGCCCTCGCGCGGCACGTATTTCCAGCTACTCGACTACTCGGCGTTCAGCGACGAGAAGGACATGGACCTGGCGCTGCGCCTGACCCGTGAGATCGGCGTCGCATCGATTCCGACGTCGGCGTTTCTCTACAAGCAGCAGCCGCCACCCGTGCTGCGTTTCTGCTTCGCGAAGAAAGACGAGACGCTCGAAAAAGCGTGCGAGAAACTGCGGCGGCTGTGAGCTCTGGCGAGGGCGACGCCGTCGATCACGGCGCGGAGCTTTTCCGCTCGTCGTCGCGCCGTGCCGCGCGCGCGATGTAGGCGCCGACGCCCATCACGATGCCGGAAAGGACGCCGAGCGCGACGTACCGCCCCCAACGCACGGTCGGCCGATCGATGATCGCGTTCGACGGCTGGTCGATGCGGTAGAGCACGTCTACTTTCGTCCCGTCCCGATAGGCGTTCGTCGGCGTACCGGTGAAACTGACGCGGTCCCCCCCGGCAGCGTGAACGTCACGATCGGGCGGCCGTTCAAGTGACCGGTGACCGTACCATCAGCGCGCATGGCAAGCGCCATGCGGTCCTGCTCGGCACGGAATTCCTCAAACGTATACGCACCGACGCTGAGGCCGGCGATGAACACGAGAATGCCGGCCGCGGCCGCGCCGATCGGATTCGCCTTAGACGCCAACGCCCGTCTGACATGCGACGCCGGTGCCGCCCAGGCCGCAATAACCGTCCGGATTCTTCGAGAGGTACTGCTGGTGGTAGTCCTCGGCGTAGTAGAACTCGGGTGCCGGCAGGATCTCCGTCGTGATCTTGCCGTAGCCAGCCTTGCTCAAGGCGCGCTGGTACTCCTCGCGCGAGCGTTCCGCGGCGGCGCGCTGCGCGTCGCCGTAGTAATAGATGCCCGAACGATACTGGGTGCCGACGTCTCCCCCCTGGCGCATGCCCTGCGTCGGATCGTGGGCCTCCCAGAACGTCTTCAACAGGTCCTCGTACGAGACCACGGCCGGATCGAAGACGACGAGCACGACCTCGTTGTGTCCGGTCAAACCGGTGCAGACCTCGCGATACGTCGGATTCGGCGTGTGTCCGGCGGCGTAGCCGACCGCGGTGGTGTAGACGCCCGGCACCCGCCAGAACTTTTTCTCCGCACCCCAGAAACAGCCGAGGCCGAACATCGCCGTCTCCGTGTTGGCCGGAAACGGCGGTTCGAGGGGTGCCCCTTTCAACACGTGGTGCGCCGGTGGAACTGGCATCTTGTCCGATCGGCCCTTCAGCGCTTCGGCGGCCGTCGGCATCTGCGTCTTGTTGAACATCGTTGCCCTCAGTGATGCCCGCCCTGCGAGAGCAGCACGATCATCACGAAGATGATAATCCCGGCAATCAGGAAGAACATCTTCCAGAAGCTCTTCGGGTATTCGCCGGCCATGCGGCCGGTCGAGCCGTTGACGAGCAGGTGGAAGATCTTCGGACCGTAGGTGTAAGTGAGCAGCCACAGCGGCACGAGGATGTGCTTGAAGGTACGCGCTGAGAACGTTGGGCTGATTTCCAGGTTGCGATACGTGTCACCGGGAACCTGCGCCGCGCACAGGTCGCGCAGCTTGTCGCGCATCTGGTCTTCCGACTCTTTCGCCGCGTCGAGCAGTACCACCTGGTAGTGTTCGACGACGAAGCCCGAGAGAAACGACGTGTCGTAGGGCACCAGCTCGTTGGTCGGGAACGGCTCGACGCGCTTGAGCATCGCGCGGTTGACCCCCTGCGTCCCCGGCACCGGCTCGTCGTCGAAGAAATGCTCGACCACGCCGGACGCCGGCTCCCACCGCGTCTGCTGGACCTGCCGTGTCTGCAGGTTGCCCTTGTCGTCGCGATACGTCTCTTCGGTGTAGTAGTAGTAGCCGGCGTCGGCGTTCCACGGACAGACGACCTGCGCGTCGAAGGTCCAGTAGGGAATGTAGACCCCTTTGACGGTGTCGACGAGCGCGCGCGTC
This sequence comes from uncultured Acidobacteriota bacterium, assembly GCA_963836665.1. Taxonomy (GTDB): domain Bacteria; phylum Acidobacteriota; class Vicinamibacteria; order Vicinamibacterales; family 2-12-FULL-66-21; genus JAICSD01. Next base: position 3,041,302 of record CAWIKL010000001.1, read on the forward strand.
TTGAGCGCCCCTGGCGCCAGCCACTTGCTCTTGTACCAGCGGCGGATCTGCTCGCGGACGTTGCTCTCGGCGACGCGGAACGGCAGCACGCTTTGCGGCCGGATCGGCGCCTTGATCTCTTCGTAGTCGACGAGCTCTGGCGATCCGCAGAACTCGCAGCGCTGGCCGACGCGCTGTGGATCGAAGACCGAGACCGCCTTGCAGCTGCGGCACTGCACGGTGCGCTTTTCGGCGAGCCAGCCGCGCTGATCGTCGGGCATCTCGCGCAGCGCCTTGACCAGATCGAGCTCCTCGATCTTGCCGGTGGTCTCGTCGATCTTGTACGGCGACTCCGTCCCGCAGAATGGGCAGACCAATTTCTGCTTCCCGGGATTCCACTCCGCCTGCGCGCCGCAGGCGGGACACGGATGTTTTTCGAGCGCTTCTACGGCCATCTGAGCAGATCCGGACAAGCGTCACAAAGATCAGCAGGAGAACAGGAGTCCAGAAGTCTAGCGGGCAACGTGGAACGCGTGCAGCCTAGCGGGTCCCGTGGTCTCCTGGTCTGGACTCTTGTGATGCTCTTGATCGCGGCTACTTGGCAAGGTACGTGTCGATTGCGGAACGCTTGATGCGCCAGGTCGTGCCGATTTTCTTGCCGGCGAGCTCGCCCGAATCGAGGACCGCCTGCACATCCGTGTCGCTCACGCCGAGCAGTTTCGCTGCGTCTGCGACAGAGAGCAGATCGGGCGCGCCCAGCGCGCCGCTCGCGCCCGCAGCTGCATTCGTGCCTGCAGCCGCCGCGCCCGCCGCGACAGGCTGGGTCAGCCCCTGCTGGACCATCTGCTGCGCCATTGCCAGGCCGACGGCCATCTCGGTGGCGACACCGCCAGCGCCGGCCCCTTTCTCCATCCCCTGCGCCATCTGGAACTTCACGTAGTCGTTCAAGTTCCCGATCGCCCCCATGCTCGAGCGCTTGTCGATTGCCTGCTCCACTTCCGGCGGCACCGAGACGTTCTCGAGGATGAAGCTCGCCATCTCGATGCCGTACTTTGCGGTGATCACCGGGTTGATGAGCGGCAGCAGCGCCTCGCCGAGCTCGGTGTAGCGGCTGGCGACGTCGAACACCGGGACCTTCGCCGTCGCCAGCGCGTCGGTGAACACCGAGACGATGCGCGAGCGCATGGTGTCGGAGAACTCGTCGAGCCGGAAGTTCTGATCCGACCCGGCGACCTCCTTAAGGAACTTCTTCGGATCGATGATGTGGAAGTCGTAGGTGCCGAAGGCGCGGATGCGGACGATGCCGAGATCGGCGTCGCGCATCATGATCGGATTGGAGGTCCCCCACTTGTTGCCGGTGAACAGCCGCGTCGTCACGTAGTAGACGTCGGCCTTGAACGGCGAGTTGAAGCCGTATTTCCACGACTTCAGCTTGGTCAGGATCGGGATGTTCTCGGTCGTCAGCGTGTGCTTGCCGGGCGCGAAGGTGTCGCCGAACTCACCGAGATAGACGAACTGCACGACCTGCGACTCGCGAACGATCAGCTGCGCCCCGTTCTTGATCGCCTTGTCGTCGTCCGGGAAGCGGAATGACAGTGTGTCGCGCGAATCATCGGTCCATTCGATGACGTCGATGAATTCGCCCTTGATGAAGTCCATCAATCCCATAGTCGGCTATTCTACCCGCACCTCGTGACTTTCAGGTCCGCGGTTCGAGCGTGACGAAAGTCTCGCTCCGTCCCTCTTCAGAGCCGGGCACCGGGACCGACACCAGGCCGAGCTCGTCGAGGAGCCTCAACCCTGCGGCGCGAGACGCTTCCGACGAGACGTGCTGGTGCAACTCCACGAGCACGCGCGGACGGTGGCGCCGGAGAGTGTCGGCGGCGCCGAGCAGCACTTCGTACTCGTAGCCCTCGACGTCGATCAGCATCCAGTCGGGAACCGTGCCGGAAGAGCGGCAGTAGTCGTCGATCGTCGTCAGCGGGATGTCGACCGGCGTGACCGGCATCTCGATGCCCGGATGCGCGCCGCCGATGCGGCTCAGGCCGCTGCCCGGCGACGTGTCGTACAACTGCGCGCCGCCGGCCTCCGCGCCGGCGGCCATCGGCACGACCGTAACGCGATCCTCGAGGCCGTTCATGCGCACGTGCGCCCGGAGGACGTCGAGGGTCGCGGGGTTCGGCTCGAATGCGACGACGCGCCCCGAGGGAGCCGCCCAGCGCGCAAACTGGAGGACGTAGAGACCGATGTTCGCGCCGACGTCGAAGCAGCACTGACCGGCGCTGACGCGCGCCGAGAGATAGTCGGCCACTGTGCGCTCGTGCCGATGCCAAACCGCCCAGCGGAAGCGCGGGTCGATGCGGAAGACCGAGCCGTTGATCTCGGCGGGATAGCCGCGGCCGCCCGAGAGCAGCCCCAGCAGCCGCGAATAGGCGGGACTGAGACGCCGTCGGATCGGACGATCGGGCGCCGCGAACCCGTCGGCAACCCGGCGCAGCACGCGATTGAGCGATCGAACGGACGCGCCGTCCGGCTTCATACGTGGCGGCATTCTACGCGGCCTGCGGATATCCTACAGGCCATGGGCCGAGACGCGGGATCCCTCCACTGCCCGAACTGCGGCGCCCCGGCGGCGCCCGACGACCAGAGTTGTCAGGTACTGCCATGCGACGCTGGCGACCGCGAGCTGCCCGGCGTGTTTTGCGGTGATGTTCGAGGGTTCTGTCTACTGCCCGACGTGCGGGGCGCGCCGCGCGCGCACAGAGGCGGCGGGCGCCCGTAGCGCGCGCTGCGCGGCGTGTAAGCACGTGATGCGCGAAGTGCTGATCGGCGGCGCCGCGCTGATGGAGTGCGACGCCTGCCATGGCATCTGGATCGACACGGCCACCTTCGAGCACATCTGCGCCGACCAGGCAACGCAGACCGCGGTGCTGGCCCAGTGGTCGCCGACGCCGCGCCCGTCGGCGGGGGAGATCCATTACCGCCCGTGCGTCGCCTGCGGAAAGATGATGAACCGGATGAACTTCGGCCGCGTGTCTGGCACCGTCATCGACGTCTGCAAGGGACACGGCACGTTCCTCGACGCCGGCGAACTGCACCTGATCGTCACCTTCATCCAGCAGGGCGGCCTCGACCGCGCGCGGCAGCGCCAGATCGAGGAACTCAGGGAGGAGGAAGGGCGGCTGCGCGTCCTGCCGGCCGGCCACGATCCCAACTCCCAGGCGCCCATCGAGATGAGCCCACTCACATGGACAGGCGTCGATCTGCTGAAGCTGCTGAAGGGGCTGAAGGACGGGTAACCGCGACGTGCAGAGCCGTCTGGCCGCGGATCTCCGTGCTTCGCGGAGCCTCCGCGGGTTACGCCGGTTCGCGCGGCGTGAAGTTCAGTACCGCGCCGTTGATGCAGTAGCGTTCGCCGGTCGGCGGCGGGCCGTCGGCAAACACGTGGCCCAGGTGCCCGCCGCACTGCGAGCAGTGCACCTCGGTTCGTGTCATGCCGTAGCCGCGATCGACGGTCGTGCCGATCGAGCCGGGGAGCGGCGCGAAGAAGCTGGGCCAGCCCGTTCCCGAGTTGAACTTCGTGTCGTTGACGAAGAGCTCCTGCCCGCAGCCGGCGCACGCGAACGTGCCGGCGCGCTTCTCCGTGTTGAGCGCGCAGCTGCCGGGGCGCTCTGTCGCGTGTTCACGCAGGATCTGGTACTGCTCGGGACTCAGGATCTGGCGCCACTCGTCGTCGGTCTTCGTTACGGGAAAGTCGGCCATCCGCTTATTTAAACACCTTCCCCCAGCTGACGCCGAACTTCGGTTCCGCGCGCGGACCGGTGATGGTGATCGGTACCACCGCGCCGTGGCCCTCCTTGCGGAAGATCGGGTCGAACGGTCTCAGGAAAAAACCCTTGATGCCTCCGCCCATCGCCTTCGAGACCGGCGCGTCGATCGACAGCGTGCCGTCGAAGTTGAGCTGCTCGTTGCGCAGACCGTAGCCGCCGGACAATTGCACGTCTGCGCCTGGTACGCCAAAGCGCAGCGCCTCGAAATGGATGTGGCCGTCCCTCATCGTGAACTGCCCGCGCATGTCTGACGTGATGGACCCCATCGGCTCGCCCGCTTTCTTCCCCTGGGCGCGCCGGCTGAGCTGCGCGATCTGCGACTTGACGTCGCGATCGGTGAACTCCGCATGCTCGAGCGCGAAGCGCCCGGCCAGCTGCAGGCGATCGGCAACTTTCTGGTGGCCCGGCGGCAGCGTCATCACGGCGTGTAGCCCGATCCGCGCCAGCATCACCGGTTTGCGGGTGTTGACGGCGAGTTGCAGCAAGTCTTCAATCCGGCCGTTCTTGATCGTCATGTCGATTTTTACGGTACGGCCTTTGACGTGCGGCGCCGATGCGACTTCTCCCGACGCCTCGATCGCGGTCTCGCCCAGGAGGGCGCTGACCTGATGCAGGTAGGTGTTGCCGTTAGTGCCGTCGACAACGCTGTGGAAGGTCGTCTCGAGCGGCACCGGCTGGCCGCCGATGTCGAGGCGGAAGTCTGGCGTCGACGTCTTCCCGTCGACATCGATGCGCGACAGGATGCCGGCGAACGTGCCGGTCGACGAGAGGATGCCCCCGATGCCGTCGATCGTCGACAGATCCGCGTGCGCGAAGCTGTAGCGTCCGCTGAGCGGCGTGCGCCCGGGGTCTCCCTTCATCCACGGGCCGAATGATCCCGTCGTGGCGATTTCCCCGAGCGGGATCGGATTGCTCAAGGTCGCCGTGAACGGCATGGATCGGTTGAAGCCGACCGAATCGAGTTCGAGGGTGTGGATGGCCCAGATCTTCGGTTCTTTTCCCGACTCCTTGGGCACGATGATGAGCTGCGCATCGCGTGCGGTGACGTGGTCGACGAGCACCGGCCCCGCGACAGCCGTCGCCGCCTTGTTTCCGGCTTCCTTGTCGTTGCCGGTACGGGGAGGGATCGTGATGCGCAGCCCCTCAAGCTCGACTGAGGTGAAACGGCGCTGGCGGTGCAACATGCCAAGCAACCCGCCGGCGACCTCGAAGTGTCGGATCTCGATGAAGGGCGCGGGATTCTGCTGGTTCTTGAGCTTCAGTTTGAGGCCGTCGCCGTGGATGCGCAACGTCGGAAACGTCTTCACCTCGAACGACGCGAGCTCGACGTCCGCGTCGAGGTGGTCGTTGAGCGTCTGAACGAGAGCGTTGCGAAGCAGGTCCGTGCGCGATAGCACGAGCGTTGCGACCCAGAGACCGGCAAGCACGGCGACCGTGACGCCGATGATCCAGCGGATGAGCTTCAAATACCGGGCCGACATCACGTGATTCCGGTATATGCCCTCTGCAACTCGCGCGCCACGGATCAGCTACCATTCGGCGCTATGGACCGCCTCGCGATTGTGGCGCTGCTCTTCCTTTTCGCCCCTTCCACCGTCCGCCCACAGCCGCCGCCAATCGACATCGACGCGTGGGTGCAACGCACCATGAAGACCTTCGACGTCCCGGGCATATCCCTCACCATTGTCAAGGACGGTCAGGTGGTCGTGGCGAAAGGCTACGGTGTCAGGAAGCTCGGCGATCCGGCACCGGTTGACGCCCGCACCCTGTTCGGCATCGCGTCCAACACGAAAGCATTCACGGCGACGGCGCTCGGCATTCTCGTCGACGAAGGCAAGGTGCGGTGGGATGCGCCGGTGATCGACTACGTGCCGTGGTTCCAACTGTCGGACTCCTATGCCACGCGCGAAATGACGGTGCGCGACCTGCTGGTGCACCGCAGCGGTCTCGGCCTCGGCGCCGGCGATCTCTTGTTCTGGCCGGCGTCGACCTACACCCGCCGCGAGATCGTGCGGCGCTTGCGCTTCATCCCCCTGGCCACGAGCTTCCGCAGTGCCTATGCCTATGACAACGTGCTCTATCTCGTCGCCGGCGAGGTCATCGAAGCGGTCAGCGGCCAGAGCTGGGAGAATTTCGTGCGAACGCGGATCCTGGCGCCCGTCGGGATGCGCTCGAGCAACGTACGCCATTCGGACGCTGCGCACGGCGACAACGTCGCCACGCCCCATGCGCTCGTCGATGGGAAGGTGAGACCCATCGCTCCATTTGACAGCGACAACACGAATCCCGCTGGCGGTATCAATTCAAACGCCGAGGACATGGCGCGGTGGCTGCTCGTCCAACTCGCCGAGGGCAGGCTCGCCGACGGCAGCGCGCTCATCCAGCCGGCCACGGCACGTCAGCTGACGACGCTGGTGACGCCGATCCCGATCGGACCCGCCGCACCGGAACTACGCGACCTGCAGCCCAACTTTAACGGATACGGCCTCGGTTTCGCCCTACGCGACTACCGTGGGCATAAGTTGATCACCCACACCGGAGGTCTTCCCGGCTACGTGTCGCGGGTCGCGATGATTCCCGACGCTCGGCTCGGCGTCGCGGTGCTGACGAACCAGGAGTCGGAGTCGGCATTCGAGGCCATCGTCGCGCACGTCCTGGACCTGTACCTCAGCGCGGCAACCACCGACTGGATAACGGTTTATCAGGCGATCGATGCCCGCGCCCGCGCCGCCGTTGCCCTGGCAACGACATCCTCCGCCTCCGCACGCGACGCCGCGGCGAAACCGTCGCTGTCGCTCGACACGTACGCCGGGCACTATCGCGATGCGTGGTACGGCGACATCACGATCGCACGCAGCGGCGAAGGCTTGACGATCTCGTTCGACCACACGCCGCTGCTGTCGGGCAACCTCGAGCCCTGGCAGCACGACACCTTCGTCGCGCACTGGACGGATCGTGAACTACGCGCGGACGCCTTCGTCACCTTTGCGCTGACGCCCGACGGTGGCATCAATTCGGTGCGCCTGCGTGCGGTGTCCGCGGACACCGATTTCAGCTACGACTTTCAGGACTTGCTATTGCGGCCGCTCAACCGGGCAGGCCGCTGAAGACTGGCGAACACCCGGAGCCGTCACGTCGTCATCGCGGCAGGTCGACCGCGATGTTCTGCCACTTCCGCTGGTGGAAGCGGGCCGCCGACAGGACGCAGCGCGTGAAATGGCCGAGGACGATCGCCAGCCAGATACTCGTCGCGTCGAGCCGGCCTGCGGTCTGCAGATAGAAGCAGATTCCGAGCGGCACGACGATCTGCGCGACGAGCGTAATGAACAATGGACTGCGTGTGTCGCCCGTTCCCTGCAGGCCGCCCGTGTAGGTCAGCGCAACCGTGACGAACAGCCCAGACACGCTCAAGTAGCGCAGCAGCTGCGTACCGAGCGACACGACGATCGGATCGTGCAGGCCGAACAGCGCCAGCAGTTGGCTCGAGAACAGCAGGAAGATCGCGCCGATCGTACCGGCGATCAGCAGCCCGAAGCGTGCCGCCACCTGTACCGCGCGCACGCTGCGGTCGGGGCGGGCGGCACCCAGGTTCTGCCCCGCGATCGCGGCCGCGGCCCCCATCAGGCCGACCGACGTCCACGTGATGAAGACGAACAGCTCGGTGTAACAGACCGCATATGCCGCCTGCGTTTCGGCGCTGTGCGCGAGCGAGCCCATGAAGCGCAGCAGCAGGACGCCGGCCACGTTCATCGCCACGCCCTGCACGCCCGCCGGCAGGCCGAAGCGGAAGAGCGAGCGAATGATGTTCCAGTCAGGACGCTTCGGCACGCCCGCGATACTGACCACGACACGGCCGGTGGCCATCATCCAGATGCCGACGCCCGACGCCAGTGCGGACGCGATCGACGTGCCGAGCGCCGCCCCCTGCACCCCGAACGCCGGGATTGGCCCGGCGCCTCGGATCAGCACCATGTTGAGCGCCACGTTCAGCCCGACGATCCACATCCCGATGCGCATCCCGGTCCGCGCATCCCCCGCCGCGCGTAACGCGCCGGCGATCATGAAATAGAGCAGCTGCCCGATGCTGCACACGAACATCGTTCGCAGGTACGGCAGCGCGTCGGCGCTGACCTCGGGCGAGGCATGCACGAGCGTCAGTAGCGAGGGGGAGGCAATCCAGCCGATCGGCCCGAGCACGCCGACGCCGAGGACGACCGCGGTCAGGAATGCCTGGTAGACGACGCGGTTGACCTTGTCGTGATCGTTGGCCCCGGCAAAGCGCGCCACCAGTACGCCCATGCCCGTGAAGAGCGACGAGATGAAGACGACGACTACCAGAAAGATCTGCCATCCGACGCCGATGGCGGCATTGCCGGCAAAGCCGACGTAGTGCCCGACCATGACGTGGTCGACGATCCCCTGGAGACCGCCGATCATATTCTGGGTCACGGTCGGCCAGGCAAGCCGCCACACGGCGGAGGCGATCGGCCCTTCCACGAGTGAACGATCGAACTTGGAGCCTGACGAAGCGCGGTCTGAAGGAATGCTGGATTCTATCGTGTTCTCGTGAACTTACCGCGACGCGAAGGTATCGCAGGCTTGCGGATCGCCGGAGTCGAACCCGCGCCGGAACCAGCTGACTCGTTGCTCGGACGTCCCGTGCGTGAATTTTTCCGGCATCACGCGGCCACTCCCCAGCCGCTGCAGCCGATCGTCGCCGATCGCCGCCGCGGCGCGCAGCGCGGCCTCGGCGTCGCCGGGATCGAGCTCGACCTTTCCCGCGGCAGCACGGCCATTCTTCGACGCGGCATGCCCCCACACGCCGGCATAACAATCGGCCTGCAGTTCCAGCTTCACCGACAGCGCGTTGGTGCTGGAGGGATCGGCGCGCTGCTCCTGGCGGACGCGCGATTCGATCCCCTCGAGGTTCTGGATGTGATGCCCGATCTCGTGCGCGAGCACGTACGCCTGCGCGAAGTCGCCCGGCGCACCAAACCGCTGCGCCAACTCCTCGAAGAACGACAAATCCAGGTAGACCTTTCGATCGCCCGGGCAGTAGAACGGCCCGGTCGCCGACTGGGCAAAGCCGCACGCGGACTGGATGCTGTCCCTGAAGAGCACGACCTTTGTCGGCTGATAGCGGCTCCCGAGCAGATCCTGCCACGTGCCTTGGGCGTCGCGCGCGACTGCATCCATCATGTCGACCGTCCGCTCCTCCGCCGGCGACGCCGTCGTCTTCCCTGACGTGCCGACCGGCGTGGCGTTCGAAGACGGGCTGCCGCCACCGAGGATCGAGAAGAAGTTCACGCCGGTGAACATGCTCAGGAGCGCGACGATGACGAAGCCGCCGATGCCGAGCGGTACCATGCCGAACCCTCCGCCGCCCGAAGCTCCGCGCATATCCTCGATGTCACTCCGATCGCCAGGTGTCCAGCGCATTCGACCCTCCTCGGCCGTCGCAGGTGCACTCGGCGTGCCACGGCACGGGCGGCAGCCGTCTGGCCTGAAGTGGCACGCGACTACCGCCTTCGGGGACGGGCGAGGTCAACCGTTGCCCAGCAAGGGTAGCGGACACCAACGCGGCCGTGGCCAGGCGCCCCCGGATCGCGCCCCGCCGCTGGCGTCGGTGTCGATCAGGTAGCGGCCTTCAGCACCCGTTTGACGGCGCCGTGCGCGAGCACGACGGCGGGCTGGCGCTGGATGGCTTCGTAGTAGCGGCCAGCGAAGGTGTCGCCGTTTTCAACCGGGACCAGGAGCTTGTCGATGTGATCGAGGAGAGCGCGCACGTCCGCCTCGGGTACTGGCCGAGTCGGGTACGGTCATCTCGTCGATGCGGACGATGATCTCGGAGATCTGGTGCAGCCACGCAAACCACGGATCGTTGATCACGAGGAGCAGGAGCGCGCCTGGGCCGGACACGCGGCCGCGATCCATTTCGTACTGGCTCTGCGCGTCCTCGAGGAGTGCCTTGTGAAGAGCGAGCAGGCGCGTGCGCAACTCGTTGAGCCGCCCGCGCATCTCAACCGCGAGCGCGGGTGGGGATGTCGGCGCCGCGGTTGCCGGGCGCCCACCTTCCTCCAGCAGCGCGTCGAGATCGAGCCGCCTGGTCACCATCTCGATCGACCCGTCGGGCTGACGCGGCCACTCGTGGCGCGGGCGATCGCGGTACAGCTCGAGCCCATTGCCGTCGGGATCGCGCAGGTAGATTGCTTCGCTGACGCCGTGGTCCGACGCCCCTTCGAGCGCCACGCGCGCCTCCGTCAGTCTGCGCAGCGCATCGGCCAGTGCGGCCCGGTCGGGGTAGCGGATAGCGACATGATAGAGGCCCGTCGTTCCCGGCGGCGGCGGCGATCCGTTGCGGCTGTCCCAGGTGTTGAGGCCGATATGGTGGTGGTAGCCGCCGGCGCTGAGGAACGCCGCGTGCGTCCCCATCCGCAGCATCAGCTCGAAACCGAGCACGTCGCGGTAGAACGCCAGCGCGCGATCGAGATCGGCGACCTTCAGGTGGACGTGGCCGATGTCAACCCGTGAATCGATGGGCTCACCCATAGGCTCATATTAATCCGATGGGGCGCTGACTCCTCGGCGTCCCCGGACGCTCGCCTCCCTCTTCAGACGGCCTGATCGAGCATGGCCAGCCTGCGGCAGGCGTCGGTGAGTTGATCGGCGGTCGCCACGCCATAGGCAAGCCGCAGGTGCCCCTCGCCGCTCCGGCCGAACATCGAGCCGGGAATCATGACGACGTGCGTTTGCGCCAGTGCCCGCGCCGCCAGCGCGGCGGAGTCGCGGCAGCCGTCGACGCGGACGAACGCGAACATCCCGCCCATCGAGCGGTTCCATCGCCAGCCAGGGATAGCGGCGATGCCCTCGGTCAGCGCGGCGCGCCGCCGTTCGAGCTCCGGCAGGAACTGCTGCGGGTAGTCCCACGCTTGGTCGATGGCGCCGAGCACGGCGCGCTGCGCGATCACCGGCGCGCAGATGATCATCGCGTCCTGGATCTTGATCGCCTGGTCGCAGACGTCCTGGCCTGCCAGCATGTAACCAATGCGCCAGCCGGTCATGCCGAATGACTTGGAGAACGTGCCGACGACGATGACGTGATCGCGCCAGTGCGGTAGCGCGGCCGCGCTCGCGTGACTGGCGCCGTCGTAGATCAGGCGATGGTAAGTCTCGTCGCAGATCAGCAGGACGCCGCGCGTCGACAGCTCTCGCGCGATCCGTGCGAGCTCGCCTGGGTCGACGACTGCCCCGGTCGGGTTGCTGGGGCTGCACAGTACGACGGCGCGCGTCTTCGCGGTGAGGGAGCCGGCGATGTCGCTCCAGCGCGGACGGAATCCATTCTCCTCGCTGAGCGGCGCTTCGACCGGAATGGCGCCGATCGCCTCAACCGCCATCTGGTGATTGATGAAGAGCGGCGCGGGCAGGACAACTTCGTCCCCCTCGTCGATGCCGGTCATCGCGGCGAGCATGAACGCCTGGTTGCCGCCGGCGGTGATGATAATTTCGTCGGCGCCGACATCGGCACCGTGAGTGCCGCGCAGCTTCGTCGCCAGCGCCGTCCGTAACTCCGTCAACCCGGCATCGGCAGAATAGACGTGTGTTTCCGCGTCGGCGAGTGCCGCGGCGGCCGCGGCAATCGCCGCCGGCGGCGGTCCCCATCCGGGCACGGCCTGTCCGAGATTGATCACGTCGTGCCCGGCCGCGCGCAGCTGCGCGGCTTTGAGTTTCAGGGCGTCGAACTGGGCTTCGGAGATGCCACGCGCGCGGCGGGAGATCGGCGGCACCGCCACAGCATATGCGAACTACGGCGAAGTCATTGCCAGCCGACGAGCTGCGCGAGCTGTTTGAGGATGGTAGGGCGCGCCTGCGCGTCGCTGGCGCGTTCGAGGAGGTCGAGGGCGGCGCCGATGCCGGGGACCGTGGCAATGCCGAGGCGGCGGGCGCAGGCGATGCCGACGCGGTCGTCGTCTTCGAGGATCTGGATCGGATTGGCCGGCGAGTCGGCCTTGACGTCGATGCAATGCGCGGTGTTGTCGTCGACGTGGTAGTGCAGGCTGAGGGCGCCGGCGGCGGCGCCGCGCGGACCGTTGATCACCAGCACGCTCGGCAGATCGAAGCCTTGCGCGACGAGCCAGCGCTGGGTTTGGCGCTGCACGGTATCCCCATCGGTAGCGGGACGCTGAGTGATGAAGAACACTTCCCAGCGGTAGCGGCGCATCAATTCATCGATGCGCGGCACGGCGTCTTTCTCGATCGGCTCGAGCGTTTCCCAGAAGTCGCGGGTCTCGCGGATGGCGGCCCACACCGCGTCGCGGCGGCCGCGCGAGGGCGCCGGCGCGTCCGCCTTTTCTTCTTCCCCGGGATCCTCGGGACTGGTGACGGGCGCAGGTTCGGGCGGATCAAACAGGCGCCGCTCGACATCGCGGTAGGCGCGTGCGAAGTCGGCGAGCACGCCGTCCATGTCGAAGCCGATGCGAAGCGAGGTCATTGAGAAGCAGGGTCAAGTTTATCATTCTCGAAGTCACGCGACGGCCGCCGCAGCGCGACAACGAGGAAGAACCGCCTCTCAGGCCCTCCCCGCACGGTCACTTCACGTCGACCCGTTTCTGAAACACGCCGGCGACGTCCGGTTCCGATTCGATCAGCACCAGGTTGCCGTCCTTGTAGGTCAGTCGGCGATCGGGTCTGCCGTCGCCGTTCTCGTCCAGCGACGCGGTCACGAGGGCGCCATTTTCGTAGGTCTCCCACTTGTCGACGCGCCCGTCCCCGTTGGTGTCTTCCTCCGCGCGTCGCAGACTGCCGTGCTCGTAGAATTCCCGCCGATCAATCTTGTGCTCGTCCGCGGTGCTCGAGATGTCGAGGCGCGCCACACTACCGTCAGGCGCCGAGTAGGCCCACGCGTCCGGCTTGCCATTGTTCGCCCGTGAGAAGCCGACCTTCGCCAAGCCCCCCTTGTCGTCGTAGTATTCCCAGCGATCGATCTTGCCGTCTTCGTCGAGATCGATCCGTGACCGCAGCGGTCTGCTTCCGTCCATGTCGGTCCACGTGTCGATGACGCCGTTCTTGTTGCGGTCGTAGGTGAGTTCGGTCAGCTTGCCGGTTTTCTTGTCGTAGGTCGCCTTGGTGGTCTTGCTGATCCGTTCCCTGTCGGGATTGGCGCAAGCGACCAGCGCGGCGAGACCGGCGCAGACGAGTACGCGAAGGATGGTCCTCAATGAAAGGCAGACTATACCGCGCCGCCACCGCCATCGTGCTTGCTGCTGCCGGGCTCGGCGCCCAGGCCGCGCCGGTCGGCTGGGAGGCCGTCGTGACCGGCTACCGTGAGGCGCTGCAGAGGAGCGGCATCGCCGGCAGCAGCCTGATGATCATCCGTGACGGCCAGGTCTTCGCGCATGCCGAGGAAGGGATGCAGAACCTCGACGCACGTCACCCGATCACCCGCGACACGATCTACCATTGGGCTTCGATCACCAAGACGTTCACCGGCATCGCCATCATGCAGCTGCGCGATCGCGGCCTGCTGTCCCTCGACGATCCCGTCGTCAAGTACGTGCCGGAGCTGCGCCAGGTGCACGATCCTTTCGGCGACGTTGCCGATATCAAGATTCGCCACCTCATGTCACACAGCGCCGGTTTCCGCGCCTCGACCTGGCCGTGGGGCGGCGACAAGCCGTGGCATCCGTTCGAGCCGACGAAATGGGATCAGCTCGTCGCGATGCTGCCCTATACCGACGTGCAGTTTGCGCCGGGCTCGACCTATAGCTACTCCAACCCGGGCGTCATCTTCCTCGGCCGCATCATCGAGCTGCTCTCGGGCGACGACTACGAGGTCTACGTCACCAAGAACATCCTGATGCCGCTCGGCATGCACCACACCTTCTTCGACCGCGCGCCCTACTTCCTGCTGCCGCACCGCTCGCATAGCTACTTCCGCGATGACAGCGGGCTCCGCGAGGCGCGCTTCGACTTCGACACGGGGATCACGGTATCGAACGGCGGCCTCAATGCACCGTTCACCGACATGGCGAAGTACCTGGCGTTCCTCGAGGGCACCGACGGGAAGCAGTCCGCCGATCTCGCGGACCATGCGGATTATTCAGTGGTGTTGCGGCGCTCCTCCCTCGAGGAGATGTGGACGCCGCAGATCCGCGCCACCAATGGTGAAGGCGTCAACGGCGCCGACTCGTCAGCGGCGCTGTCGTTCTTCGTGGAAAAGTGGAATGGTGTGGAACTGGTCGGCCACAGCGGCGATCAGAACGGCTTCATCTCGCATCTCTACCTGCACCGGCCGTCCCGAACGGCGTGGGTCATTTCCATGAATACCGATACCACGGCAGCGGCGAACGGGACGCGGCCGTCGAGCCGCGACGTCGACATGGCGGTGCGCAAGCTCATCCTCGAACACGTGATCAAGTAGGACCATGTTTTTCATCGGCCGCTGCTCAGGAACTCCTGCAGCAGGTTGGCGGCGACGCGGGCGCGGTAGCGCGCGGTCGACCGGATGTCGTCGATGGGGGCAATCTCGGCGACCAGCTCCTCGATCGCGGCGGCGATCGCGGCGGCGTCAAGCGGGCGGCCGCGCAGCGCGGCCTCGGTGCGGCGCGCGCGGATCGCCGTCGGAGCGACACTGCCGAGCGCGATGCGGATGTCGACGACGACTGTGGCGTCCATCGCGATGACTCCGGCAAAGCAGACCTTCGAGATCGCCTGGGCGCGGCGCGGGCCGACCTTACGGTAGAACGCCTTGCGCGTCTGACCCTGCGGAAGGATCACGCGCGCAATGATCTCCCCCGGCGCGAGATCCATCTGCTTATAGGCACGATGGAACGACGCGTAGGGGACGCGGCGCGAGCCCGACGCCGACAGCAGATCGAGCTCGGCGTCGTAAACGAGGAGCACCGGCGGTGTGTCGGCGGCCGGCGACGCGTTGGCGATATTGCCACCAATGGTGCCGCGGTTCTGCGTCGCCGGGCCGCCTGTCTCGGCGGCCGCGAGCTTGAGCAACCCGTAGTCTTCGTCAATCAGCGGCGAGCGGCGCACGTCGGTGTAGGTCGTCAGGGCGCCGATTGAGAGACCGCCCTCGTCGCGGCGCTCGATACCGAGCAGCTCGCGGCACTTTGCCAGGTTGACGAAACGGCCGGGCGGCAGATGACCTGCTTCGAGCAACACCATCAGATCGGTCCCGCCGGCGAACGGGCGCGCCTCCGGATGCGCGGCAAGGTCAGCAAGCGCCTCGCTCAGCGTCTCTGGCGTCACCAGCTGGTAGCGATCGAGCGCCGGGCTCATGGACGCGTGCGCACGGCGTCGAGCACCGCCGCCAAAATACGGGTATAGCCGGTGCAGCGGCACAGGTTGCCGGCAAGAGCGGCCCGAATTTCGTCCTCGCTCGGGTCGGGGTTTCGCGACAGCAGGTCGCGCGCAGCCATGATCATGCCGGGCGTGCAGATTCCGCACTGGGCGCCGCCGCACTCGAGAAACGACGCCTGGATCTGGTGCAGCGCATCGTCGCCGGCGACACCTTCGATCGTCGTGATCGACGCGTCGTCGGCGTGCGCGAGCGGCGCCAGGCACGAGTTCACCAGTTCGCCGTCGAGCATGATCGCGCAGGCGCCGCATTCTCCCTCGCCGCAACCTTCCTTGCTGCCGGTCAGCCCCGACGCGCGCAGCACGTCGAGCAGGCGCGCCATCGGATGCCCTTCGAGCCGCATGCGCCGGCCATTGAGTCTGCAGTCGATGATCATGGAAGCGAGTCCATCAAGTCCATCAATCGTTCTGGCGTCAGCGGCACGACAGCGGGGTTGACACCGGTGGCGTGCGCGACCGCGTTGAAGATCGCCGGCGCGGGGCCGTCCATCGGCAGTTCACCGATGCCCTTGGCGCCGCCGGGTCCGTGGGCATAGGGCACTTCCTCAAAGGAGACGCGGATCTCGGGCAGGTCGACCGACGTCGGCATGATGTAGTTGGTCATCTGCGAGTTCGCCATGCGCCCGTCGCGCCAGACGACATCTTCGTACAGCGCCCACCCGATACCCTGCGCGACGCCTCCTTCGATTTGCCCGGTCGCGAGCGTCGGGTTGATCACCTTGCCTACTTCCTGCACGGCGACGAAATCGTCGACGCGCGTCTCCCACGTGGCGGTGTCGACTGATACCTCCGCGACGTAGGCCGCCCAGCCGTAGGTGCCGTAAGCGTCGCCGAGATATTTGTCGTCGTCCCAGGCACGGCCGGGTGGAGGCGCATATTGACTGGTCGCGCGCAGCGAACCGAACACCTCGACATAGCGGCGACACGCCGCCTGGAATTCCGTGCGCGTGTTCACGGGATGCAGGAAGCCGGCGTCGACAAGCGTGTGGCGCAGCCCGAGGGCGGCCGACTCGACGAGCTTGCCGACGACCATGCAGGTGCGCGAGGCCACGGTCGGCCCGCTGTCGGGCACGACGGAGGTGTCGGGCTGCGCCACTTCGACGTCGGCGGCATCGATGCCCAGCGCGTCGGCCGCGATCTGCGAAAAAATTGTGTTGGTGCCCTGGCCGATCTCCGTGCTCGCGGCCAGGACGCGGACCCCGCCGTCGATGGTACCTTCGACGGCAACCACCGACGCCAGGTGGACTTCGCCGGATCCGGTGAACCCGGCACCGTGAAAGAACGTCGAGAAGCCAATCCCTTTCTTGATCGTCCGTCCCTCGTTCTCGCGCGCGAAGCGCTCACGCTTGTCGCGGTAGCCGGCGAGATCGAGCGCGCGATCGAGTAACGCGCCCATGTTCACCGGCTCGCGGATGGTCTGGCCGACCGCAAGCGTGTCGCCCGGCTGGATGAAATTACGGCGGCGGAACTCGTCGGGCGCCAGCCCGACCGCCGCGGCAACGACATCCATGTGGCGCTCGAGCGCGAAGAGGCTCTGCGGCGCGCCGAACCCGCGGAACGCGCCGTGCGGCGGCACGTTGGTCGCGACCGCACGTCCGCGCACACGCACGTTGGGGCAGGAGTACGGCCCCGCCGCGTGGATCGTCCCGCGAGAGAGGACAACCGGCGACAGCGTGCAGTAGGCGCCGCCGTCGATGACGAAGTCGACGTCCATGGCCAGCAGGCGGCCGTCGCGCGACACCGCCGTGCGGTGCCGCGTCCGCGACGGGTGCCGCTTGGTCGTCGACGCCATGTCTTCGTCGCGGCCGTAGATCATCTTCACCGGCCGCCCTGACTTCCACGCCAGCAACGCTGCGTGTCCGGCAATCACCGACGGATATTCCTCCTTGCCGCCAAAGCCGCCGCCGGTTTCCATCTGGACGACGCGAATGCGGTCGCGTGGCACGCCGAACAGCTCCGCCAGTGCGTAGTGGATATAGTACGGGCACTGCATCGATCCCCACACGGTGATGCCGTGCGATGGATCGGCGGTGGCGAGCATGCCGTTGGGCTCGATGTAGAGCTGCTCCTGGGCGCCCGTTTCGTACTGGCCTTCGACGACAACAGGCGCGCCGGCCAGCGCGGCATCAACGTCACCCCGCTTCACCTCGTAGCTCTTGAAAATATTGTCGGTGCCCCACACGATCTCGCGCCGCGAGAGCGCTTCGTCGATCGTCAAGACCGGCTGGAGCGGCTCGTAGTCCACCGTGACGTGGCGGCGCGCCTCGTCGGCGCGGGCGCGATCGGGATGCGCGATCAGCGCGATCGGCTCCTCGCGATGGTTGACCAGGTCGTGCGCGAGATAGGGCTGGTCGTCGACGATGAGCTTGACGACGTTGCGGCCGGGAATGTCGGCGGCCGTGACGACGGTATACTCGTGCCAGTTGATGTCGGGATCGAAGCGGAGGGCCGTGATCCGCCCGCGCGCAACCGGGCTGCGCACTGTCACTCCGTGGAGCACACCCGCCGGCGACACGTCATCGACGTAGAGGGCCGCGCCGGTGACCTTGGCGCGTCCTTCCTTGCGCGGTACCGAACGGCCGACCTGCCGAACTTCCATCGAACGGATTCTACTGGCTTGCAATCTCGCATGGCGAATGCGAAGTGCATCGCCCACGCGTCACCCCCGACGAGCCGGGCGGTGGGTGATAGGCTGGTGCCGTGCGCACATCGCAGCGCCAGCCGATCCACACCGTCTACGGCGGGGCGCATCTCTTCAAGGCTGACACGGCAGCGAAGCTCGGCGCGACGGCGCTCAAGGCGCTCGAGGCGCATGCCCCCGACGCGACCATGCTCGCGTCTGCCGTCGGCATCCCGATCCCAGCCGCCGAGCGCGTGCACGCGCGTGTCCGCGAAAAGCTCGTTCGCGAACCGGTCGAGGATTTTCGCCTCGACTTCGAGGACGGCTACGGCAACCGGACTGACGCCGAAGAAGACGGCCACGCCGAATCGGCGGCGGTCGAGGTCGCCGCCGGCGCCAGGAACGGGACACTGCCGCCTTTCATCGGTATCCGCATCAAGAACCTCGGCGACGAGCTGCGCCCGCGCGCGCTGCGTACGGCCCACCTGTTCGTCGACCGGCTGTTGAAGGAGACCGGCGGCGCCGTGCCAGCCAACTTCGTCGTCACGCTGCCCAAGATCACGGCAGCAGCGCAAGTGGCGACGCTCGCCGAGGCGCTCGACGGTCTCGAAGCGTCGCACCAGCTCTTGGCGGGCACCCTGCGCATGGAGCTGATGGTCGAGACGCCGTACTCGATCTTCGACGGCAACGGCGCCGTCGCGCTGCCGATGCTCGTACGGGAGGGACAGGGGCGGGTCAGCGGCGCGCACTTCGGTACCTACGACTACACGGCGTCGCTCGGCATCACCGCTGCACACCAGCACATGCGTCACCCGGCGTGCGATTTCGCGCGATCGATGATGCAAGTCGCGCTAGCCGGGAGCGACGTGTGGCTCTCGGATGGCGCCACCAACATCCTGCCGGTGGGCAGCGAGCGCACCGTCATCCATCGCGCCTGGAAGGCACATTTCGACGACATCCAGCACTCGTTGGCCAACGCCTTCTACCAGGGATGGGACCTGCACCCGGCCCAGCTGGTGACGCGCTACGCCGCCGTCTACGCCTTCTTCCTCGAGAGCCTCGACGCGGCGTCGGAGCGGCTGCGCAACTTCATCGCCCGTGCCGCGCAAGCGACGCTGGTCGGCGAGGTGTTCGACGACGCCGCAACCGGTCAGGGGCTGCTCAATTTTTTCCTGCGCGCGCTCAACTGCGGCGCGGTGCGCGAAGACGAGGTCGGCGCCCTGACCGGCCTGACCCTTGACGAACTGCGCAGCGCGTCCTTCGCCAGGATCGTAGAGGGCCGCCGGTGATGGGAGTCACGCGCGGCGAAGCAGTGCGGCAGCTCCCCAGCCGGCCAGGATCAGCGCGCCCAGGACCGGCACGGCGTAGTGGTTGCCGTAGGTAGCGGTCGGGAAGTGATTGCTGATCATGACGAACGTGGTCGGCACGGCGAGGAACGTGTTGTGCTTCGAGCGCCGCTTCGCGCCGGCTGCGAGCGCGCCGTCGAAGCGTTCGCCTTTCGCAGCCGCGGCGATCATCCGCCGCTGCGGCGGCAGGATGCGCATCCACACGTTCGAGGTCATGATCGTGCCGAACACCGCGCCGACGTGAATGTAGGTTGCGCGCGCGCTCAACACCAGGGAGAGGGTCCACGCTCCAGCGACGATCAGGACGAAGCCGGCGGCGGCAAACGCCCGCTCGTGCTCGACGAGCGGCGTGCGCGCGAGCAGGTCGTAGATCATCCAGCCGGCGGCGAGCGTCACGACACCGATGATGCCGGCGGCAAGCGGCGTCACCTTCGGATCGATCGGATCGACCATCAAACCGCCGTGGTAATAGACCAGGTTCAGCAGGATGAAGCCGCTCAGGAACGTGGCCAGCGCCTCGTAGCGGAACCAGTGCACGTCGGCGGGCGGCACGGTGAGCGCCTTCTGCTTCGTCACAGTGTAGAAGCCACCGCTGTGCACCATCCACACCGGCTTGTCGCCGCCGCGGCGCATCTGGGCGTCGAGCCAGGTGAAATAGTAGGTCGAACCGACCCACAGGATCGCGGCAAAGACATGCGTCCAGCGAACCAGCAGGTTGGTCCACTCTGAAAAGTTGATCATGGGCGCATTCGCGTCAGCTGCCCCGATACGTCGAATACCCGAATGGACTGAGCAGCAGCGGTACGTGATGATGCTGCGCCGAGTCGCGGACGACGAACTCGATCGCCACACTGGTGTAAAACGTGTCCTGCCCGCGCGCCGCGAAGTACGCGGCGGCGTCGAAGATCAGCCGATACGTGCCGGGGCCTTCGACCGCGGCCGCCGGCACCAGCGCCGCAACGCGGCCGTCCGCATCGGTCGCCGCCGACGAGACGATCGTCGAGCGTGGACCGTCGACGCGCAACAGTCGCACCGCCACGCCCGCGGCGGGACGGCCGGCAGCGATGTCGAGGACGTGCGTGGACATCGTCATGGGGCGCTGATCATCCGAGTAGCCGCTCCAGGCGCAACCGCGCGATCCGCTTCTGTTCCTCCACCGCTACGCGCAGCTCAGTCGCGGAATCGTTGGCCATCCGCGCGCGGAGGGCCTCCAGGATCTCTTTGGTGCTCTTCCCCGCCGCGGCGATGAGGAACACGTGCCCGAATTTTTGCTCATAGTCACGGTTCGCCGCGGCCAGCGCGGCGCGCTCGGCCGCGGAGGCGTCACTGACAGAGTGCTGCTCACGCGCGGAGGCGGCGGCGGACGCCGGCAACTGCGGACGCTCGGCGCTACGCTCGCCGATACGCGGATGGTGCCGGAACGCCTCGCGCCAGCCCGCCTCGCCGACACCTGTGAGCGCAGACTCCACCGCCTGCCGCAACGCGTGTCCAGACCCGAACGGACGCTTCGCGGCGACGCCATCGATGAAGTCGGGGGCGGCGCAGAAATGCGAGAGCGAGGCGCGCGCCTCCGGTTCGTCCATCGCATTCAGTTGCCTGGCGATGGCGTCGGCGCGGAGGCCGGGCGGGGTGCTGCCGAAGACGCGGAACCGGCTGACGCCGCCGTCGGGATAGATGTTCAAGCGGATGTGTGTTGCCTCGGTCGCCGTGACGGCGCCGGCGGCGAACCGGTGTAGATGATCGGGCGCGAGCTTCTCGCGCCGCACGACCTCGCGCCATTCGGCAGTCGCGCGCGTCGCGGTGTCGGCCGACACGCCGTGCGCGTCGTCGGCCACGATGGCGGCCTCGATCGACGCCTGGTCGGGATAGTTGCCCTTGAAGTGGGTGGTGTCGAGCTCGAAACCCGAAAGCGTGGCGCGGATGCCGAGGCGGACGATCGCCCAGTCGTGGCCGGGCACGCGTCGTCTCTTCGTTTCCCAGCCGTCGCCCATGTCTGCCGCTGGGTACGGCATCAGCATCTGGTTGGGCTCGCCGTAAAAGCGATCACTCGTGTCGATCACGTGGCCGCCGCAGGCGGCGCTGGCCAGGTCCGCTTCGTCGCTGCCGGCGAACACCTGCATCCAGTCGGGCAGCACTTCTCCATGCACGCGCAGCCGCGCCACGCCGCCGTCGGGAAAGATGTTGAGGCGTAGGTGCGTAAAACGGCGCGGCACGTCGTGCCCGATGGCAAACACGTTGGCAGCGTTGCCGGTGAGCTCGCTGCGCGCCAGGATCGGATGCCACACCACCGCGTCGGCGGTCGCGTCGGCTCCAGCTGGCAGACCGCACGCGTCGATCCAGCAGTGGGTGGGGTAGTTGCCGGTGAAGAACGCAGTGTCGACCGTCACCGAGTGAATCACCCCCGGTAGCCCCAGCATGACGATGCACCAGTCATGGCCTGGCGTACGGCGCCGGCGCGTTTCCCAGCCGTCCATCCACTTGCCGCGATCCGTGTAGCTGCCGGCGACGAAGACGGGGGGCTCAGGCTTGAGCAGGTTTTCCTTCTCGGCAAAGAACTCGTCGTTGGCGGCGACAGCCGCGCCGCCGAGCCGGGCCGAGGCAAGGTCGATGAGATGGCTGTGCTCACTCATAACGTCGCGCCGCTATCACGATACACGACCCGGCCGCGGGCATAGGTCGCAATCACGCGGCCGCGCAGGCGGCGTCCGGCGTAGGGCGTCCGCTTGTGGCGCTGCGCCAGCGCCGTTTCGTCGACGACAAACTCGGCGTCGGGATCCCAGATCACGAGGTCGGCGTCCTTTCCGGGCTCGATCGATCCCTTGCGTTCGGAGATCCCGGCCAGCCGCGCCGGCGCCGCGCTCATCCACTCCGCAATCCGCTCCACCGGCATCCCTCGCTCCGACGCGCCGGTCCACACCGCCGGCAGGCTGAGCTCGAGCGAGGCGATCCCGCCCCACGCGCGCAGGAAGTCGCCCTCCGCCTTCATCGACGGCGGGCAAGGCGAGTGGTCAGTGGCGACGAGATCGATGTCTCCGGCGTCGAGCGCCCGCCACAGCGCCTCGCGGGTGGAGCGGCCGCGGATCGGTGGTGCGCACTTGAACAACGTGGCGCCGTCGGCGATGTCCTCGGCGGCAAACGTCAGGTAATGGGGGCACGTTTCAACCGTCACCCGGACGCCGTCGGCGCGCGCGCCACGCAGCAGCGGAAGCGCCTCGGCGGCGGCCAGGTGGACGATGTGCACCCGCAGGTCGAACGCGCGTGCCAGTCCGAGGAGCTTGTCGATCGCCTCCACTTCGGCTGAAGGCGGCCGCGAGTCCAGCCACGTGGCGTAGGCACGCGGGTCGGCGGCGAGCGGCGGCGGCCGCAGCGCCGGCGGCCACTCCGCATGCACGAGCAACGGCAGGTCCCGGCGCGCGACGATCGGCAGGGCACGTTGCAGGTCATCGAGCTCGACGGCGGGAAACTCGGCGACGCCTGACGGCGAGAGGAAACACTTGAAACCGCGCACGCCGGCCGACGCCAGTGCGTCCAGTTCACCGAAGTTACCGGGCACGATCCCGCCCCACAGCAGCACCTCGACACCGTCGACCGGCACGGTCCGGCGCTTCGCTTCCAGTCCTCTCAGCGTCGTCGTTGGCGGCACGTTGTTGAGCGGCATGTCGACAATCGTGCTGATACCCCCTGCGGCAGCGGCGGCGGTGGCCGTCGCAAATCCCTCCCAGTCGCTGCGGCCGGGCTCATTGACATGGACGTGCGTGTCGATGAGGCCAGGCATGACGAGGAAGGGCGAGGCGTCCTCGAAACGCTGCAACGGGTGGACCGCCATAATTTGCCCGCCGGTGATTTCGATCGCCGCCGGCTGAATACCGTCTGGCAGGAGGACCCGGGTCGAGCGGATTGTCTTGGGCACCATAGGTGGTTGAGGCGGATGACGATGGCGTCCTGTGCACCGCGAGCGGCTTACGGACGACGGTGCAGCTTCAGCTCAAGTGTTTTTGTCTCGCCTTCGGTCAGCGTAAACGACGTCGCCAGTGCGCGCAGCGACTGCAGCCAATCGGGATCGTAGATTTCGAGCAGAGACGCGCCCGGCAGCGCGATGGCGAGATAGTCCTCCGGCGGCAACGCCTGTGACACGAAACGGCCCTGCGGTGTCGAACGAGCAAAGGCCACGAAGCGCGAGCGATCGATCCACTTGGTGGGATCGGACGGAAAGATGACGACGACGAAGTCGGCAATCGGTCCCGTGTCGTCGCTGACGCCGCCAGCCACACGCGACACCCTCGCGGTCAGAACGATCTCGACACCTTCGACGTCCTTGTCGCGCAGATCGACGGCGGTATCGGTGATCTCCTGCCCGTCCAGGGTGATCTTCTTCAGCGTCCACGGCCCGCTTGTCGTCACGAGAATGCGGCGAAGGCCAGACTGCCGCGTCATCTCGAAAGTCAGATCGTCACGCCCTTCGTAGGGTGACGGCCCGCCGGCGATCGGCGCGGCATCGAACTCGACCGGGACGGTCATCACCGACACCTGCTTGGCTGCGAGCGGCGGTGCTGACGAGTCCTCGGTGACGAGCTTACCGCGCAGCTTCGTCCCGCCCGAGGTCTTGAGCACAAGGCCGTCGAGGTCGGCGTCGCCGACGGCGATCGGCAACCAGCCGAACGGCATCGCCCCGAGATTTCCCGGCCCGCGATACCCGGGCGGTGCCGGCGCAAAGCCCTGCAGCGTGTATTGCCCCTGCGGCACGTTGCGCAGCGCGAAAGTGCCGTCAGACATGGTCGCGCCGCGGGCGATGTTGAAGTCCATACGCTCGAGGCGATCCGGCGTGAGGAGCCACACCGTGCCACCACCGCCGACCGCCCGTCCGTCGCTGCCGAGCATCGTGCCTGATACGGAGAACGTCTTCGATGCCACGAGCGCGAACGTCACCATTGGCGCGTCGGCGGCAAACGGCACGGTGACCGGAATCGCGCCGGCAGAATCGATCGTGCCCGGATAGTAAGTGGGCGCGAATCCACCGACTTGGCTGGCCTCGGCATAGGCGCCGGACAACGCCATGACGTAGTAGTCGCCGGGATTCAGCGTGGTCACGCGGTAGTGGCCGCGATCGTCGGTAGTCGGTGGGTCTCCCAGCGCCGGCCGCAAACGCCGGCGTCCGGCCACGTACTGGCGCTGCGCCAGCTGGACGACGACGTTCGGCGCCGGCTCGCCGAACTCGTCGAGGATCGTTCCCTCGAGCGCGCTGGTGCGCGGCAGCTTGATGTCGGCGCGGATGTCATCCCCGTCTTGCACCGGGATCTCCTTGGCGATTGTGCCGGCTCGCGTCTGTCCGTATCCGAGTGTGATGAACCGCCGCGCCTGGGCGCGCAGCGTGTAGCGCTGCGCCGAGAGCGCCGTGTACTCGAAGCGCCCCTGCGCGTCGGTGCGCGTCACGTTCGTGATGCGCGGTCCCTGGCTCGAGACCGGCGTCAGCACCACCTGCGCCGCGCGGATCGGTTTCCCCGTGACTGCGTCGGTCACGACGCCCGCGATGCGCCCGTTGCCGGCGCCATCGATGCGCGACGCGCGCGGTGGCACCGAGGGATCGACCACCGGCAACGCCGGCGTGAACGTGACGTCGACGCCCGTCGCGTCGCGTCCGCTCATGACCAGCACCGGCTTGGCGTCCTCGATCGCAGTTGCCGCGGGATAGTAGGACTTGTTGATCTGCGGATACTTCTCGTCGCCGACCAGCGGAAACGTGTCGATGAACGACCGATCGGTCGCGACTTCGACAAGGTAATCGCCGGCCGGAAGACTGTAGATCCGGTAACGGCCGAGATCGTCGGTCCGCGCCTGCGCCGCCGGGGTCGGCTTGCCGTTCTCCACGCGCAAGGCGCGGACGATCACATTCCACACGGGCTCACCGGTGAGGTCGCCCACCACGCCCTCGATCGCGCCGCCGCGCGTCATCGTCAGGGTGGCGTTCGGAGCCGCGTCTCCGTCGAGCGTGACGAAGCCCGGCTTCTGCACCCGCAGCTTGAACGACCCTTGCGGCAGGCGATCGAAACGGTATCCGCCGTCGGTGTCGGTGTCCGCGACGCGGGGCGGCGTCAGTCCGGCGCCGGTAAGCGTCACCTTCGCCCGCCGCACCGGCTCGGCGTCGAGACCGCTGCCGCTTATCACCTTGCCGGTCAGCGACCCCCCCGGCGCGGGTTGGACCAGGGTAACGGGCGCGGAGAAAGTCAGCGCCGCCGACAAGACGCCGAACAGCACGGTTCGCATAGGATAGACCAGCAGAGTACCCGATTACCCGATTACCCGATTACCCGATCACCCGATCATCCAGTATGCCCTTGCGTTGGGGACTCCTCGGCACCGCGCGCATCAACCGCGCGCTGATTCCCGCCATCCGCGCCGCGGCGCGCAGCGAGTTGACGACAGTTGCGAGCCGGACGCTCGATCGCGCACGTGAATACGCCCGTGAATGGGACATCCCGCGTCCGCTGGGTTCGTACGAAGCGCTCATCGCCGATCCGGACATCGACATCGTCTATATCCCGCTGCCCAATCACCTCCACGTCGAGTGGACGGTGCGTGCGCTCGAAGCAGGCAAGCACGTGCTGTGCGAGAAGCCGCTGGCGATATCGCTCGACGGCGTCGATCGCATCGTCGACGCGTGCCGGCGTACCGGCAAAGCTGCGGCCGAGGCGTTTATGTACCGCCACCATCCGTTGACGCACGCGGTGCAGGCGTTTGTCGATCAGGGACGACTTGGGGCGATCAAGACGTTTCGTGGCGGCTTTACCTTCCTGTTGACGCGGGAGGGGGACGTCCGCCTCGATCCGGATATGGGCGGAGGTTCGTTGTGGGATGTCGGTTGTTATCCGCTGAGCTACGCGAACCTGATCGCCGGCGGCATGCCGGTTGAAGTGTTCGGCTGGCGCCATACCTCGGGGCGCGGCGTGGACATGGAGTTCTTCGCGATGATGCGCTACGCCGACGGCAGCGTCGCGCAGTTCGACTGCGGCTTTGCCGGCCCCTTCCGTGCTGAGATGGAAATCGCCGGCGCCGGCGGCACGCTGCGCATCCGGCGCCCGTTCAAGACCGACGAATACAGCGCGCTCGAGTTCACTGCGGCCAACGACACGGTCGAGCAAGTCCCCTTCGCGGGCCAGACCGCCTATTCCGGCGAGGTGACCGACATGGAAGCGGCGGCGCTCGACGGCGCACCGCCGCGTGTCGCGCTCGCGGAGTCGCGGCGCACTGTGCAGACGATTCTCGCGCTCCACGACTCGGCGCAGACGGGGCGTCCCGTCACGTTGTAGCAACCCCGTCCGTTTCCCGGTCGCCAGCTTGCATCAGCGCTGCCGGAGGTCAGTCGTGGCGGAAGTCCTTCTCGAATATTCGGGCGCGGTCACGTCCGATAGCGGCAAGAATTACACGGCCCGTGCCTGCGCCGGCGACACGGCCGACGGCAAATGGCAAGGATGGATCGAGTTCGTGCCACTCGACGGCGGCGAGCCGCTCCGTTCGGCGAGAGAAACGACGCAACCGAATCGCCAGGACACACTGTATTGGGCGACCGGGCTGACGCCGGTCTATCTCGAGGGAGCATTGCGCCGCGCGCTGCGGCCAGTCTCACGTCCCATCGCTCCGCCTGTCGATCCGCCGTTCTTCGACGACCCGGCCGAACCCTTCGTCACCCACGGCAACGGTGGACAAGCGGTCCTGGATCCGTTCTCGGTCTATCAGAAAGGTGAGGCACTGCTCCGCCGGCAGTTATCTGCGCTCGCCGGCTGGCATCTCGTCAACATCATCCGCAAGTACGAGCTGAGCGGCGAGGACCCGGAGTTGTTGTCGGCACGCGAACCTGCCGATCTCATCGAGACGATCATTAACGGCGTGCGCCAGCCGGCGCGGCACTAAGAAACGCCTCCCTTTTTCGACGGCCCCGGCGCTCGTCCGGAGCAGGCGGTCCAGCCCGGCATTCGGGCTATCCTGCCGGACACTCCAATCGTCCGCAAGTAACTACGGCCACGACAAGGGCATCTGTCTCGTCGACGACGACGTCCAGCACGAGTGGGCGTTCATCCCTCACTTCTACCTCGACTTCTATGTCTTCCAGTACGCGACGTCGTTCACGGCGTCGGCCGCGCTGTCGGAGAGAGTGCTGGAAGGCGACGAGGCCGCGACGAAGCGCTACCTGAACTTTCTCGCCGCCGGCGGGTCGAAGTATCCGATCGACTTGTTGAAGGACGCCGGCGTGGACATGACGACGGAGGAACCGTTGAAACTGAGCCTGCAGAAGATGAACCGCGTCATGGATGAGATGGAGCGGATTCTCGCCACCCGAGCAGGTCGGTAGGCTTCTGAGAAGCACGCTACCGTAGCGGATTGTCCTCACTTGAGGACTCATCTGTGACAAGTCGATGAAATCAGGCCTGTTTTTGGATGTCCGGGCTGGCACCCCTGTTGCGTTTTACAGGGGTGGGCCGGAGACCCCAATATGAGACTCAGAACCCTGATTTCAACCCTCGCTCTCGCTACGGCCGTCGCGGTCCCGGCGGGGGCGCAGGATAAGCATCAGCAGCAGGAACAGCAGCAGCCGGAGCGTGCGCACGCGCGTCAGCAGGCGCAGCCTGAGCATGCGCAGCCCCGCCAGCAGCCGACAGCTCAGCGGCAGCAACCGCAGCAGCAGCAGACTCAGCGGCAGCAACAGGCTCAGCAGCAGCAAGCCCAGCAGCAAGGTCAGCGGCAGCAGCAGAACGGGCAGGCGCGCGCGCAGGCGCAGCGGGTGCAGCCGCAGCAGGTACAGCCGCAACGTCCGCAGGCGCAGCGGCAGGACGTGCAGCCGCAGCAGGCGCAGCGGCAACAGCAAGTCGCTGTTCCGCGGCGGAACGATGTCAACAGTAACGGCCGAACCTACGCGACCAACGGCGGCCCCCAGAACCATGTCTATGACAACCGGTCGTCCAACAACCACTACGACGGTCGACGCTGGGACAACGGCCACTACGAGTCGTACGTGAACGGTCAGCATCGCTACAACGCGTACGTGATCCACCCGCAGGTCGTGCGCGTGGTTCCGTATCACCCCTACGTCTACCGCCCAAGCTTCAGCGTCGGGGTGTACTACGGCGCCGGCGGTTACTACCCTTACGGCTACACGCCGGACTATTACTTCAACCCGCTCCCGGGACACGCGTATGGCGGCGTCCGCATCACCGGCGCGCCGCGTGATGCACAGGTCTTCGCCGACGGCTACTACGTGGGCATCGTCGACGACTTCGACGGCATCTTCCAGCACGTCAACCTGGAAGCGGGCCCGCACCACATCGAGGTGGCCTGGGGCGACTACCAGCCGGTCAGCTTCGACGTTTACGTGCGGCCGAATGAAACGACGACGTTCCGCGCGGACGGCTACTTCCGCGGCTGACGGCGGCGAACGGAGGTCGGGAGGCGTGAAGTCTCCCGGGCAATGCACGAAGGGGAGTGGTCATTCGCCACTCCCCTTTCCACGTACGGTCCGACATGTTGCACGCCCTCACGATCAGCGCCGCTTCAGCCAGCCGTCCGGGTGATGCGTGATCAGAAAGCGATCGCACTTCTCCCGGTCGATGCTGAACTCCGCGTGGCGTGCCAGGAATTCGTGGATGGCCGGGACGGGCCCCGGCCGTGAATTCTTGAAATACGACAAGGTGTCGATCGATCCATCCTGGACGAGTAGGTAACTGCCCGGTGACACGAGAGGCGCGTAGGCCTCGAGCTCGCGCGCGACGTGCGCCGCCGAATGATCGCTGTCGAGGATGACCAGCACCGGGCCGGCGGTGTCGGCAACCATGCCTCGCACCACTTCGAGAATCGCCGGTGACACGGAATCGCCGATCAGATAGGTGATGCGTTGATGACGCAGATCGTGCTGCTTCTGAGTGTCGATCGTCACGACGCGGCCGGCCGTGCCCATCAGGTCGAAGAGATGCGCGTAGAAGAGCGAGCTGCCGCCGCGGTTGGTCCCGGTCTCGACAATGAGGCCCGGCTGCAGCCCGGCGATCGCTTCTTGGATCGTCCACAGATCCAGGGTGTTCTGCAGGATCGGCTGGCCGAGCCAGCGCACTTCCGTGAAATTGTTCGTCTTGAGCAGCAACGCCGTGAAGAACGTCCGCTCGACGTGGCGGTGAATCCGCGGCCACAGCGTCTTCCAGAAAAGGCCACTCAGGCGCATGGCGCGCAGCATACGCGATCAGGGGACACCTACTTGCGGGCGATGCGACCTGATCCGCGGCAGGCATGTTAGAGTCCCCGTCCTGGCATGAACATCCTGGGTATCTGGGACGGCCACGATGCTGGCGCTGCGCTCCTCGCCGGCGGAGAGCTCGTCACCGCCATCAACGAGGAGCGCCTCACGCGGCGCAAGCTGGAGATCGGCTTTCCGCTGCGATCGATCGAAACCTGCCTGGAGGCAGCGTCGCTCGAGCCAGGGCAGGTGGATGCGGTCGCGGCGTCGACGACCGATGTCGCCAAGACGCTCGGCCGTCTCGTGCCGTGGACGCGCGAGCGGTACTACCGGGTGCGCCGTCGCAAGGCCAAGCCTGGTCTGGCGTCGTTACTGACGCGCGACGCAAAATATGCCCTGACGACCTGGCCGCCCAACCCGCTCACACGAGCATGGAGCCGGTCTTTGCTGCAGGCGGCGCTTCGCGGTCAGGGCTTCGGGGGCGCGCGCGTTGAGATCTTCGATCACCACGAATGTCACGCCATCGCCGCCGCGCTCGGCAGCGGCTTCGACAGCTGCGCCGTGCTCACGGTCGACGGCGTCGGCGACGGGATATCGGCAACAGCCAGCGCGTTCCGCGGTGGCGTACTCACCCGCGTCGCGGCAACGCCGGCGACGCACTCACTGGGTGTGTTCTTCGAGCACGTCACCACGCTGCTCAACATGCGCGAGCTGGAGGACGAAGGAAAAGTGATGGCGCTCGCCGATTACGCGCCGCCGGTCGCCGACGCCGACAACCCGCTGCTCGAGCTGATTCGCGTCGAACACGGCCGCATCGTCCTGGCCAAGACCGGCGCGGCGCTCCGGCGCACGCTTGCCGCTCTCCATTGGCACGTCGCTAACGAGCAGTTCGCGCGCATGGCGCAGCGCGCCGTCGAATGGACCTGCGTCGAGCTGGCCTGCGACGCGGTGCGGCGGACCGGCGAGCGCCGGCTCGCCATCGCCGGCGGCGTCGCCTCGAACATCAAGGCGACCCGCCAGGCACGGGTCGCCGCCGATATCGACCAGGTCTACGTGTTCCCTCACATGGGGGACGGTGGCCTCGCGCTCGGAGCCGCCCTGTCGATGGCACGCCGCGCCGGCGACCAGCCGCGGCTGCGGCTGGACAACCTGGCGCTTGGGCCCGCCTACAGCGAAGATCGGATCCGCGCGGCGCTCACGGCGCGGGACCTGCCGACCCAACGCGCCGAGGTCACGGAGGCGGCGGCCGCGGAGCTGGAACGCGGTGCGATCGTCATGTGGTTTCAGGGAGCGATGGAATACGGGCCGCGCGCCCTCGGCCACCGTAGCGTGCTCGCCCGTGCCGATCGGCCGCAGCTGCGCGATCGGCTGAATCTGGCGCTGAAGCGCCGCGTCTGGTACCAGCCATTCTGCCCGAGCATGCTCACGTCGGAAGCCTCCCGCGTCCTCGAGGATTGGGACGGCGCGGCGCATCTCAATCGGCACATGACGATGGCCTACACGGTGCGAGCGGGCTGCCGTCCCGACCTGGCGGCCGTCATCGGCATCGACGGCACGTGCCGCCCGCAGTTCGTCGACGACGAGTCGGTGGTTCCGTTCGCCGCCCTCCTCCGGGCGATGCGCGATCGCACCGGGCGCGGCATCGTCCTGAACACCAGCTTCAATATCCATGGCGAACCGCTCGTCTGCAGCCCCGAAGACGCCGTCGACGTGTTCCTGCGCTCCGGCGCTGACGCCCTGGCGATCGGTCCGTTTTTCATCAGCCAGACGCGGTAGCGAGCGAGGGGATCGAGTAGGATCCGACGAAAGGAGGCGCCATGGCCCATACCTACGACGAACTGAGGAGGAAGACGGTCGCGGAGCTCCGTGAGATCGCCCAGGACACTGTCCAGGGCGCGTCGCAGATGAACAAGGAACACCTGCTGCCGGCGCTATGCCAGGTCCTCGGCGTCGAGACGCACGCGCACCTCGAGGTGCTCGGCATCGACAAGACGTCGATCAAGACGCAGATGCGCGACCTGCAGACGGTGCGGGCACGAGCGCTCGACACCCACGATCACCTGAAGCTGAAGGCGATCCGGCGGCAGCTGCACCACCTGAACCACCAGATCCGCGCGCACATGCACTGACCCGGGCTACCCCGGAGATTCAGCGCTCGACACAGAATTCGCCGCGCAACGGCGCCAGGGCGTAGAAATTTCACTGCGCGTTGGGTGGGGCGACGCCGATCGAGCGATATCGCCTGTGAATATCGCGTAACGATGGGGGAGACCGTCGGCGCGGTCCTTGCGCCGACGCTGGCATGTTCAACAACGACGTCGCGGAATACGTGCGTCTGAGCTACGAAACGCTGGAAGACGCCTGCCGCGCCCACGCCGAGGCAGCGGTCCGGCTGTCGCGCTGGACCGTGCTCTTTCGCGTAGCCACGCTGGCGAGCACGGGCGTCGCGGCTGGAGTCGCGGTGGTGGCGGCCACGTGGCGCCCGAGTTGGTTCCTCGCCTCGGCGATCACCGCGGTGTGCGCCTTTGCCGCCTGCGCGACGTATGTCGGCTTCAACCAGCAGGCACGGATCCACGGGCATCGTGCCTGTTCGGCGCGGCTCTGGGTCGTCTGCGAAAAGTATCGCGAGCTGCTGGTGGAGATGCGCGGCGGCGGGCTCGATCTGGCGACGCTGCGGGAACGGCGGCACGCGCTACTGCAGGAAGCCGCGGCGGTGTTCGAGCACGTGGCGCCGTCGGATCGCTATACGTTCGAGATTGCGAAGCGAGCGCTCGGGTCAAGGTCGGGGGCGCCGACGCCGGTGCCGGCGGCGCCCGCCCCGGCCTAACTCGCCGCCCATGGCGGCCCCAAAAAAGAAAAGGCCGTCGCGCATGCGACGGCCTCTTTGGCGATAAATAATCCCGGCAGTGACCTACTCTCCCACGCAGTTTCCCACGCAGTACCATCGGCGGTAGAGAGCTTAACTTCCGTGTTCGGAATGGGAACGGGTGTGACCCCTCTCCTATGACCACCGGGAAAGCGAAACTTGTTGGTGCCTGGGGTCCCACGCATTAGGGCGGCCTATTTTCCGGCGCCGGTTTCGTGGGTCGTCCCAGACTATGTCAAAGAGCAGCCGGAGTTGTCCGGCGACAAGTGAATATCCTGCAAACGGTAGTTTCTTCGTCGCTCACACCGCCGGGTCAGAGACCCGGCCCGCAGTGTGTGGCGGGTCGGTTAGACCCGCCGTTGCACAAGAAAATTAATGGTCAAGCCTCACGGCTGATTAGTACTGGTTAGCTCCACGTATCGCTACGCTTCCACACCCAGCCTATTGCCTGGTAGTCTTCCAGGAGCCTTTAGAGGCCTTACGGCCTGGGAAGTCTCATCTTGGGGAGTGTTTCACGCTTAGATGCATTCAGCGTTTCTCACGTCCGAACGTAGCTACCCGGCGCTACCCCTGGCGGGATAACCGGTACACTAGAGGTTCGTTCAACCCGGTCCTCTCGTACTAAGGTCAAGACCCCTCAAACTTCCTCCGCCCATGACAGATAGAGACCGAACTGTCTCGCGACGTTCTAAACCCAGCTCACGTACCACTTTAATCGGCGAACAGCCGAACCCTTGGAACCTGCTACAGCTCCAGGATGTGATGAGCCGACATCGAGGTGCCAAACCCTTGCGTCGATGTGAACTCTTGGCAAGGATCAGCCTGTTATCCCCGGCGTACCTTTTATCCGTTGAGCGATGGCCCTTCCACGCGGGACCACCGGATCACTAAAGCCTGGTTTCCCACCTGCTCCACTTGTAGGTGTCGCAGTCAAGCTCGCTTTTGCTTTTGCACTCTATGGCTGATTTCCAAACAGCCTGAGCGAACCTTCGCGCGCCTCCGTTACAATTTAGGAGGCGACCGCCCCAGTCAAACTACCCACCTAGCAGTGTCCCTGATCTGGATGACAGATCGAGGTTAGAACGCCGGAGTGTTAA
Organism: uncultured Acidobacteriota bacterium; assembly: GCA_963836665.1. Lineage (GTDB taxonomy): Bacteria > Acidobacteriota > Vicinamibacteria > Vicinamibacterales > 2-12-FULL-66-21 > JAICSD01. The sequence goes on from CAWIKL010000001.1 coordinate 3,074,617, forward strand.
GGGTGGTATCTCACCGTCGACTCCCCCGAGCCCGAGAGCCCGAGATCAAAGTCTCCCACCTATCCTGCGCATAACACGCCAGCATTCACTACTAAGATGTAGTAAAGGTGCACGGGGTCTTTTCGTCTAGTCACGGGCAACCGGCGTCTTCACCGGTACCACAAATTCGCAGTGCCCCTCGTTGAGACAGCGCCCAAATCATTACGCCATTCGTGCAGGTCGGAACTTACCCGACAAGGAATTTCGCTACCTTAGGACCGTTATAGTTACGGCCGCCGTTTACCGGGGCTTCAGCTCGAAGCTTCGCCTTGCGGCTAACCTCTCCCTTTAACCTTCCGGCACCGGGCAGGCGTCAGGCCATATACGTCGTGTTCGACTTTGCATAGCCCTGTGTTTTTAGTAAACAGTTGCTTGGGCCTCTTTACTGCAACTCGTTCACGCACACGACCGCGAGGATCGTGCACGCTAATCGAGCACCCCTTATTCCGAAGTTACGGGGCCAGTTTGCCGAGTTCCTAAACGAGGGTTCTCACTCGCGCCTGAGGATTTTCTCCTCACCTACCTGTGTCGGTTTGCGGTACGGGTACCCACTTCTCTCCTTAGAGGCTTTTCTTGGCAGCATGGCGTTACCGGCTTTGCGGGCTGTAAGCCCTCGACATGGTCCCTCAGGGAATGTGATCTCCCGGATTTGCCTGGAAGATCCCCCTACAGACCTGAACCCACACGTCCAATCGTGGGCCCGGTTAGCCTCCTGCGTCCCCTCATCGTGATAACGAAAAGTAGGTAGTTCCGGAATGTTGACCGGATATCCATCCGCTACGCCTTTCGGCCTCGCGTTAGGACCCGACTGACCCTGAGCGGACGAACCTTCCTCAGGAAACCTTAGGTTTACGGCGGAGAGGATTCTCACCTCTCTTATCGCTACTTATGCCGGCAGGGTCACTTCTGTGGAATCCACCCGTTCTTTCGATCGGACTTCATCTTCCACAGAACGCTCCTCTACCAAAACAGCACCCCGCAGGGTGCTGCATTCTACGGCTTCGGTGGTGTGCTTGAGCCCCGTTATATTGTCGGCCCAGAGCCGCTTGACCAGTGAGCTATTACGCTTTCTTTAAAGGATGGCTGCTTCTAAGCCAACCTCCTGGTTGTCTAAGCGTCTCCAGATCCTTTACCACTTAGCACACACTTAGGGACCTTAGCCGGTAGTCTGGGCTGTTTCCCTCTCGACAATGAAGCTTAGCCCCCACTGTCTGACTCCCGAGATACGTGTCGTTGGCATTCGCAGTTTGGTTGGATTCAGTAAGCTGGTAAGCCCCCTAGTCCATCCAGTTCTCTACCACCAACGCCGACCTCTCGAGGCTATCCCTAAAGATATTTCGAGGAGAACGGGCAATCACGAGGTTTGATTAGCCTTTCACCCCTACCCTCAGCTCATCCAAGCTGTTTTCAACCAACACTGGTTCGGGCCTCCATACGGTGTTACCCGTACTTCACCCTGGCCAAGGGTAGATCACCTCGCTTCGCGTCTAATCCCAGCGACTACGCGCCCATTTCGGACTCGCTTTCGCTACGGCTCGCTGTTGCTTAACCTTGCCACTGAGATTAACTAGCCGGCTCATTATGCAAAAGGCACGCGGTCAGGCATTCCGAACCGAAGTCCGGCATAGCCCTCCCACTGCTTGTAGGCATACGGTTTCAGGTACTATTTCACTCCCCTCGCAGGGGTTCTTTTCACCTTTCCCTCACGGTACTGGTTCACTATCGGTCGACAGAGTGTATTTAGCCTTACGAGATGGTCCTCGTAGATTCCCACGGGATTTCACGTGTCCCGCGGTACTCAGGAACCCAACGCGAGGCAGTTGCTTGTCGTTTACCGGGCTGTCACCGTCTCTGGCCGATCGTTCCAGATCGTTCAACTAAGCAACTACTTGGTAACTCGCTGGCTTTAAACCAGTCGGGCCCTACAACCCCGATGTGCAAGCACACCGGTTTGGGCTATGTCCGCGTTCGCTCGCCGCTACTAGCGGAATCACTGTTGTTTTCTCTTCCTCTGGGTACTGAGATGGTTCACTTCCCCAGGTTGCCTTCGCTGACCCTATGGATTCAGGTCAGGATACCCGCGCATTAACGCGGGTGGGTTGCCCCATTCGGAAATCCCCGGATCAAAGCCTGTTTGCGGCTCACCGGAGCTTATCGCAGCTTACCACGTCCTTCATAGACATCTGTCGCCAAGGCATTCACCGTACGCCCTTAGTAGCTTGACCATTGAATATGAGAACTAACGCTGGTGTTCAGAGGGCTTTTGCGTCCCCTCCGACAGCGTTAATCCTTCTCGGCACACTGCGTTGAGTGTGTGGTCGGAAAAAACTACCGTTTGCAGGATATTCAATTGTCAAAGAGTGTCGTACTGGCCGGCCTACTTTCGTCTGCCGGAACTTTCTATTCTACGCGCCTCGCTCGCCCGATGCAAGCGCGACGTTCACTCGCATGGTTCCGTCCGGACGCTCGACCCATCCGGCTATCGCGAACCTACGAGCGAGGGTGGGCGCCTGGGCCCCACCCGAGCCGACGACCTGAGGCCGTCGAAAATCAAACAAAGTGGAGAATACCGGGCTCGAACCGGTGACCTCCTGGTTGCAAACCAGGCGCTCTCCCAGCTGAGCTAATTCCCCGAACTGTTCTCTTGGGCTGTGCTGCTTACAGGCGGGATGAAGAAAGGACCGATGGTGCGGGTCGTCTTACGCGACTTTTCTTCACCGCGCGCTAGGCACTGCGCAATAGATACTCCTTGAAGTATGGTGGGCCTGAGTAGATTTGAACTACTGACCCCACGCTTATCAAGCGTGTGCTCTAACCAGCTGAGCTACAGGCCCAAACCTAATTT
>CAWIKL010000001.1:3080000-4005159 GCA_963836665.1 uncultured Acidobacteriota bacterium
CACCGCATTGGCCGGGAGCGTCCGCGCGGCGTACTCTCCGGTCCGCGCGAATCGCGACTCGAGCCTCTGCAGTTCCATCGCGTGACGCCCGCGCGCGACGTGAACGCCGTCCACCGCGAGCAGAGCAACAGCCATCACCAGTGCCGCCTGTGCAGCCGCGTCGGGCAGCCCGCTCGTCAATCGCCGCCACACGGCAAGACTCAACGCGAGGAGCAGGGGGATCGCCGGCAGCAGGAAACGGATGTACCACCAGTCGTCGAACACGGTGTAGGCGAAGTAGGTCGCGAGGAGCAGCGCCGTTGCGGCCAGTGACACCCACGCCAGTCGCGCGCGCGCCGGGTCGCGGCGCAGGACGAACGGCGCGCCGAGCGCCAGCAACACGAACGGCGTCTCAGTCTCGAGCACCCAGCGCGGGTAGCGCAGCAGGTTCGCGTAGACGTGCGCCCGCGCGAAGAGCGCCTCCGTGCTGCCGTAGCCCGTTGCCAACGGCGAACCGTAACGCGCCGCATTCAGCGCAAACAGGACAAAGAACCCGGGAACCATCCCGGCCGCACACGCGATCAGCGCTGTTTGGCGGGTGTCCCCCAGTCCTGCAAGACGCGCGCGCCGTCCCCTCATCGCGCTCAGCGCCAGCAGCGGCGCCAGCAAGATCAGGTTCGGTCGAGTCAGGATCGCGACCGACATCCACGCGCCGGCGGCGAACGGCGACGCGGAAACAAGCGCGGCGAGCCACGCCGCCGCAGAGGGCACGTCGCTCATCGGCTGGACGGCCTGGTAGAGAAGGATCGGACTGCACGCGGCCAGCACCGCCGCCGACGCGCCGGTCACCGCGTCATCCAGGCGGCGGCCATAGAGAAACGTCAGCCAGACCAGCAGCGCAGCGCTGATCGGGACCACGAGGAACACCGCTGCGGGACCAAAGAGATACGCCCCCGCCATCGCCAGCGCAAGACCCGGCGCGCAGATCGGCACGGCATGGCCGTGCTCGCGCCCGGGCACAAAGCCCGTCGGCGCAAACACCGCGTTCGGCGTCTCGGGCAGCAGCTGCGCGACGGGGTTGACGAGCGTCGCCTGCCCGTGCGCAAACGCCTCCGCCTGCAGCACGTAGCACGATGAATCCGATCCGCCGGCGGCGCGCGACGACCACGCCAGTCCGAAGACGAGCACGCACGCGGCTGCAACAGCCGCGACGCGCGACGGCCAGGTCGCCGCTGTGCCGGTGTAACGCGTTAGCGCGCGACGGAACTCGGCGCCGCCGGCAACACTCCACGCGACGGCGAGCAAGACGAGACCGCCGACCAACGGACGCCAAGGATCGCGCGAGGACAGACCAAACGCTCGCCAGGTCACGCCGCCGCCGATCAGCGTCCCCGCCGCCAGCGCGAAGGCGACCATCGCTGCGAAAAGCGATATATTGGCGGCGCCGCGGCGCATGCGCTTATCCGTCATCATTCCTGTCTACAACGAGGAACAGACGATCCACGAAGTGCTCGAGCGCGTCGCCGCCGTCGACGTCGGCGCGATCGAGAAGGAAATCGTCATCGCCAACGACGGCTCGACCGACGGCACCCGGCGGGTGATCGATGAGCGTCACCTGCCACCGGACCTGATGGTGCATGTCTATCACAGCCCGATCAACCTCGGGAAAGGGGCGGCCGTGCGCCTGGGCCTGGCCTGCGCCACCGGCGACATCCTTCTCGTCCAGGATGCCGATCTGGAACTCGATCCCAACGAATACACGCAGCTCATCGCCCCACTCCTCGCCGGCGAGGCCGACGTCGTCTACGGTTCGCGCTTCCTCAAACCGACTTCGCAGGTTGCGTTCCGATCGCGCGCAGCGAACCGCTTCCTCACCATCTTGACCAACATCCTGTTTGGCGGCCGCCTCACCGACATGGAAACGGCGTACAAGGTAATGCGCCGCGAGGCGTTGCAGGGTATCCGGCTGCGGACGGTCGGCTTCGACATCGAGCCGGAGCTCACCGCCCGCCTGCTGCGTGCGGGACGGCGCATCGTCGAAGTCCCGATCTCCTACAACCCGCGCACGGCCGACGAGGGCAAGAAGATGCGCTTCATCGACGGCGTGGACGCCGTCTACACGTTGATGAAATGCCGTTTGACGTGATTGCCCGAGGGCGTTGCCCTCGGACTCAAGGATCAGACACGCCTGAGCCGCACGATGTGCTGGTCTTTGCGGCCCTTGCGCAGGACGAACAGCTCGCCACCGAGCGCGTCGACCGCGGTCAGCCGCGCCTTCTCGTCGGCGACGCGGTCGTTGTTGACGTAGACGCCGCCGCCCTTGAGCAGCCGCACCGCCTCGCTCTTCGAAGACGCGAGTTTGACGCGGGCCAGCAGATCGACGACGGCGATCCCGTCCTCACCCAGGTCGATCTCTGTCGACGGCGCATCCTCGAACGCGGTGAGCAGATCCTCGATCGCCACGTCCTCGAAGCTGCCGCCGAACAGCACTTTCGCCGCGCGTTCGGCGCGCTGGACCTGGTCGTCGCCGTGCACCAGGGCCGTGACTGCGCGGGCCAGCGCCCGCTGCGCCTCGCGCTGGTCCGCCCGCTCGGCAGTCTCCTTGGCCAGCCACTCGATCTCGTCCCGCGTCATGAAGGTAAAGAACTTCAGGTAGCGAATCACGTCGCGATCGTCGGTGTTGAGCCAGAACTGGTAGAACTTGAATGACGACGTGCGCGCGGGATCGAGCCAGATGGCGCCCGACTCGGTCTTGCCGAACTTCGCGCCGCTCGACGTCGTCATCAACGGCCAGACCAGGCCGTGCACGCGCCGCGCACGCAGCTTGCGTACCAAGTCGATGCCGGCGGTGATGTTCCCCCACTGGTCGGTGCCGCCCATCTGCAGCGTGCAGTTGTAGCGGTCGAAGAGCTCAAGGAAGTCGCGCGCCTGGAGCAGCAGGTAACTGAACTCGGTGAAGGAGATGCCGTCCTCGCTCTCGAGGCGGCGGCTGACCGACTCCTTCTGCAGCATGTAATTCACGGTGAAGTACTTGCCGGTGTCGCGCAGGAAGCCGAGCAGATCGAAGCGGGCCAGCCATTCGGCGTTGTTGACGATCCGCGCCGGGTTGCCGGGGCGATCGAAATCGAGAAAGCGCTCGAGCTGGCGGCGGATGCCGGCGACGTTGGCGTCGAGCTGCTCGATCGAGAGAAGCGTGCGTTCCTGCGACTTTCCGCTCGGGTCCCCGATCATGCCAGTGCCGCCGCCGACGATCGCGATCGGCACGTGGCCGAAGCGCTGGAGCCGCGCCAAGCCCATCACCGTCAGCAGCGACCCGGCGTGGAGGCTGTCGGCAGTCGGGTCGAAGCCGATGTAGCCGGTGATCGGTCCGGCGGCGAGGGCGTCGTGCAGGCCCTCGGTCACCTCAGACAACATTCCGCGCCACGTCAGTTCTTCGATCAGTCCGCCAGACATGCGCCCGTACTATAACGGAGTGATATAGTCACAGGACAAATAACAGCTTGTCTTCTCAGCACGTTAGAAGCCGCGATGGTGAGTTTCTACGAATTCGTCTAAAACGTCCTCTCGGGGCCTCCTACCACAACGCGAATCGACTCAGGACATTGGTCCATCGCTTGCTACCAGCCGAGCTGGCTCGCAGATCTACATAAATTCTCTAAGCAATTCACAGCCCTGCGGCGAGGCCACCACTCGCAGGGCTACTTATGTCTCCGTAGGAGCAGATAAGACGCTCCAGACTGGACGGCTTTGATGAGGCGTGGAATCCTGCGAGTTCTGTGTGTGGTGCTCTTCCTCGGCGTGACAGCTGCGGCGGCTGACGCCTCGCCGATCACCGTCTCGGCTGGCCAGACTGTGATATTCAATTTCGACTTCGCTGCCGAAGGCGTTGTGCCGCCGCCACTCTATCCAGTTATGGAGTTTTTTGCCAACGTCGACCTTTCAACGGACGACGCGAGCGACAACGGGACGTTGAAGGTATTCACCGATTTGAACGGCGGCGGCATCGTCGCCGCATCTGCGACTGGGTCGGGAGTGGATCTCAGTACCTCGACTAATAACCTGGGCTTGACGGACGGCATCTTCTCCGCCACCCTGACGATGACTGCGGGATCGATCACCCTTGATCCGTATGCCTTTGGCGCTGATGCGAACCTTACGCCGCTGACACCGCATGTGTCTGCGCTTCAGCCCGTCCCCGAGCCGGCGACACTGACGCTCCTTGGTGGTGGACTCGCCGCGACGGCACTCCGCCGACGCTTCCGCCGCGGGTGAGACCCACAAGCTTAAGTTCGCGTGGAATATAACGGTTGAGGTGGGCGTGTAATTACACGCAGCATCGACGCAACGGAACAGGTGTGCTGCCGTTCCGTTCGACGCCACCCGAGCGCGTCAGATTTGTTCGCCCACCATGCGCGCGGCCATCCCATTTACCCAGCATCAAGGAGCTACTCGTGAACCGTCTCCGTTTTGGAATAGCCGCCGTGACAGCGGTGCTTTGCCTCACATCTGCGACCGCCGCGTTCGCAAGCCCGATCGGCACGCTGAATTTGTCGAATTGCCTTGGCGCCGCGAGCAGCTTCTCGGCCACAAACATCACGTGGAACCCGGTTGGGACGGTTGCCGGAACCGGTTGCGCCGACACAGCACCAGGGACCACCATCACCTGGTCCGGCGGGACTGTCGGATCGGGCACAGCCATCAACATCAAGAATTTATTCGGGAGCGGTCCTGCGGTCGACCACTTCATGGACATCAGTGGTGCCGCTCCCACACTCGACTTCGAGTTGACTGCGTTAGGTCCAGCCGCGCCGAGTAACGGTATCGCGTGCGGGAGTCTTCTTAGCGGCCAGTCGTGCATTCCCTTTTTGGGCTCGGTATACCTTCTGACACAAGGTCTTGGCTCGGTGACGTTCAGCCTAGCCGCGAGTGGCGTGGCCACTGACGGCGTCGGACTCCCTAGCATTTGGAGCGGTCTCTTCACCAGTCAAATCGCCGGGACGACCGCCGCGCAAATCCAAACGACCCTGAATAGCGGAGGCTCCTTCCTGGCCACCTATTCGGGAAGCTTTAAGATTACGCCAGAGAGCGCGCAGCCGGTTCCCGAACCCGCTTCGTTGCTCCTGCTCGGGAGCGGTCTCGTCGCCGTAGCCCGTCGACGGCTCAAAGGGCGCCCGTAGCCCGCAATTCGGACGTAACTGAACGATGGCGGTTGCAGTGACGGCCATCGTTCAGTGAAGCCAGCACCAAACGCAGATTAGAGGCCGAGACCGCTTGGCGTCACCCTGCGGTCGGCGCTAGCCTACGGGCTCAAGTTCACGTGAATCGTCACGTCCGTCCCAGGCGTATACTGCCCTCGTGAAGCGGAGGTCCTCTCTCTGGTTCCCGTTCTTGGCGATGCACGCCGCGCTCGTCCTCGGACACCAGTGGCACACGATTGCTGTGATGGATGGCGTCGCGGTTGGGCTGCTTGCTATGGGGCTGATCGCGACCCAAGTCTGGCCCGACAAGATTTGGATTCGCGGCTCGCGGTAGACAGCGAACCGCCGCTCGAATAAAGGCACCCGTCCCCTAAAACCCACTACTTCGCCAGAAGCCTTCGCATGCCTTCCGTGCGACTGAGCCCAGCATTTGCGGCGAGGTCGGGATCGCTGAACGCGACGATGGCCCACCACTGTAAGGCGGCGGGGTGCCTATCGCGTTTGGTTTGCCTGGAACTTCGGGCATCAAAATGACGCGAACGTGCTTCGCGTTATACGTGATCGTGCGAGCGACGAGAGGTCGGTAGCGGCACCTCGTGATCGAGTTGTTCGCTCTTTCCAGTGTCGCGGATGCCTTTTTCCACATGGCTAGACGTTCAGTTGCGTCGCTCATAGTGAGACCGGTTTGAAACTGGAGTCGAGCGGTGTAGTAGATCAGCGCCAGTTCGGATTCTCCCGAGGCTCGGACGGCAACTACAAGAACAAGTGGCACACGGCCTACGGCACGCGCGACCAGGCAGAGCACAGACTCGCCGAGCTCGTGCTCGATCTGCGGCGCGGGAAGTACATCGAGCGCAGTGGGTTGACGCTCGGTCAGTGGTTCCAGACGTGGCTCGAAAAGGCTGTGAAGCCGCAGAAGGCGCGGAACACATTCACGTCGTACGACCACGCGCTCGAGACCCACATCAAGCCAAAGCTGGGGCACATCCGGCTTCAGCAGCTGAAGCCTCTCGACCTGGAGCAGTACTACGCCGAGAGTGGCTTGGGAGCCAACACCAAACGCCAGCATCACGCGATCATCACGCGTGCGCTGAAGTCCGCCGTCAACGCTGGATTGTTGCGGTCGAACCCTGCGAGTCGTGTGGAACAAGCCGCGCGTTCCGAGGAAGGAGGACATTCTCAAGAACGTGTGGACCGAGGACGGGGCGCGGAAGTTCCTCAAGGCCGTAAAGGAGAGTGAGAACCGGCAAGACGCTGCACTATTCGCTCTCGCCCTCGACGGGGGTTTGCGGCGGGGAGAGCTGCGTGGGCTGCTGTGGAAGGACCTCAACGGATCGACCCTACGAGTGGAACGCCAGTTGTTCGACGCAGTTGAGACCAATGGCGTATTTGCGCTCGACACGACACTCCCAAAGGGCAAATGCGCCAGGACCATCGATCTGAGCGACGAGACGCTATCGCTGCTCCGCGAGCACAAACGCCAGCAGGCGGAGCTGAAACTCAAGAATCGCCTCCACTACGTCGACCTCGGCTTAATGTTCGCGCAGGGATGGGAGGAACAAGGCAGTAAGAATGCGAAGCTCGGACTTCCGCTCAGCGTATCGTGGCTCAAGAATCGTCTCGCGAGAGTCTGCAAGGAGAGCGGGGTGAAGCGGATCAGCCCGCACGGGCTTCGCCACACATGCACGACGCTGCTGATGCTCGCGAATGTGCCCGTGGTCGTGGTCGCAAAGCGGCTTGGCCACGCGAGTCCGGCGATGACGCTGAACATCTACTCGCACGCGCTCCCGAGCATGCAGAAGGACGCTGCGAGTCGCCTGCAACGAGTGCTACACGAATAGATACGCACAGAGGGCCGGAGGGGCAATGGGCTCCTCCGGCGCTGCAGCCCTCCGGCACAATCGAGCGTCCAAGAATTCGTCTATCACGCCAGAGCAAATCAAACCAAAACAAGCTTCGCCATCCCCTGCGGCAGATTCAGATTTGGCCTGTAAAACTGCGGGTCACTTCAACAAACTGCACGAGACCTAAGAAGAAGATGAGAACGGAGTGATATAAAACCTCGATGATTCGGTTGCTGCCGCCGCTCATGGCCCGCTCTCTCGCCGCCGCGGCGACCGCGGGAACGGCGCTGGCACGCTGGCCGGCGGCCAGGGCGGCTCAGACATGAACGTGGCTGAGGGCCGGCGCCTCCTCCTGAAAGCGCTGGTTGGAATCGGCGCCGGCATCGTCACCGGCGGGACCGCTCACGGCTTCCTTTACGAGCGCCACGACCTCGAGGTGACGCGCGCGCCGCTGCCGGTGTCGGGACTTCCCGAGGCGCTGCGGGGCGTTCGCATCGGCCTGCTCACCGACGTCCACCGCAGCCAGACGGTGTCGCACGAAATGGTGGCCGCGGCAGTACGGGCGCTGATGGCGGAAAAGCCCGACCTGATCGTGCTCGGCGGCGACTACGTGTCGTGGCGCGACCGTAGCTACGTTTATCCGGCAGCGGAAGCGCTGGCGCCACTGTCGGCACCACACGGCGTCGTCGCCATCCTCGGCAACCACGACGACGATCACGAAATGCCGGCGGCGCTGGCGGCACGCGGCTTCACGGTGTTGAAGGACGCGCGCACTCGCCTCACGATCCGCGGCGAGATTCTCGATTTCGCCGGCATCCGCTTCTGGACCTACAAGGTCGGCGAGATCGCGCACGTGCTGCGCGGCAGCGTACCGCACACCATCCTGCTCGCGCACACGCCGAAGCGGCTGTTCGAGGCGCAGCAGCTCGCGGTGCCGGCGGTCATCTCGGGGCACACGCACGGCGGCCAGATCGTGCTGCCGGGGCTGGGCGCGGTGGCGGCGCGCGAGTTCCCGGTGATCGCCGGCCTCGAGCGCCGCGAGGGCACGTCGATCTTCGTCAGCCGCGGGGTCGGCACCGTCTACGTGCCGGTGCGCATCAACTGTCCGCCGGAAGTTGCCGTGCTGACGCTCGAGCCCGCAGGCGCGTGACACCGCCTGCGAAACGACGATCCGCAGCTCCCCGCACGTCAATGTAGCGGCGTGCCTCGGTGACGCCGCATCGAGCCTGGCACCGGCCCTTACGGCAACTTCCTGTACCTCCGTCCCTCAATCACCCACCCGCCGTCGAGCACCGAGCCAACGGCTTGGGGATAGATGCGATGCTCGATATCGAGGATGCGCGCGGCGAGCGCAGCGGCGGTATCCCCCTCCTCCACCGCCAGAGCGCCCTGCGCAAGGATCGGTCCGCCGTCAAGCTCACCCGTGACGAAATGCACCGTCGCGCCGGCGATCTTCACGCCGTGGTCGAGCGCCTGCCGCTGCGCATCGACCCCGGGGAACGCCGGCAGTAGCGACGGATGAACATTCAGCGTGCGCTCGCCGAAGGCGTCGAGGTAGGTGCGGCCGAGCAGCCGCATGAATCCGGCGAGACAGACGAGCGCAACATCGTGGCGGCGGAGCTCCGCGACAAGCGCGGCTTCGAAAGCGTCGCGCGACGAGTAGTCGCGATGCGGAATGGTGATCGCCGGAATGCCGGCCGCCCGGGCGCGCTCGAGTCCCGGCGCGGCCGCGATATTCGAGACGACCACCGCGATCGTGGCATCGAGCCGCGTCGCCGCGACCGCGTCGATCAGCGCCTGCAGGTTGCTGCCCCGCCCCGAGATGAGGACCGCGATCCGGCGGTTGGACATGTGGGGGCCGATTTTACCTTGCCACCGGGCCCCGCGGCTCCGTGACCTCCCTGCGCGCAGCGCCTCGCTAGTAGGCGCACGCTGCCGCGCGGCGATTTCGCACGAGCACGTACGAGCCGCGTTGGTGCAACGGCTCCATGTCCGGACGGAGCTCGCGCGGAATCGCAGTCATGTCCTCGACGATGGCGTAGGGCAGACCGCGGCCTTCGATCCACTTCGCCGCGACGTCCGGAAAATCGAACGTCTCATGCTTCATGCGATCCGACAGCCGCGGATTGCCAAGGACATCGAGGTGCAGCCAGTAGCCGGTCAGCCAGTAGCGTGAGAAATAGTCGATGCACGCTGGCGGTACGGACTCGCGCGCCCACAACCCAACATCGCGCGCCGGGATCGAGAGCGATCCGTGGATGCGATGGAGCGGGACGTGGCCACGCAGCAGCGCCGAGGCGACGAGAACCGGCCCGAGCGCCGCGATCGTCGATGGCCTCGGCAGGCGCGCGGTGGCGGCATCGGCCGCCCGTGCCAGGGCGACGGCCCCGAGCACGGCGGCTGGCAGGATGGCCAGATAGACCATCTTGAAGGACATGTAGTATCCACCCGGCCCGCCCTGCGCGAGGAGCGCAAGCGCTGCCGAGAGCGCCAGCGTCGTCGCGAGGAACACCAGCACCGGGCGTGCAGCCCGCTCGCGCACGGTGACGACGACGCCGGCAGCAGCGGGAACGAGCAGGCCGAGGCCGAGCGTCGCCACAGACGGCACTGTCACCGCGCCCGCGCTAGTCACGATGGAGGCGGCGCCGCGATGAAGCACCTGGTGCACGGCTGCGAAAACGAGGGCCGGGCCGAGAACGATCGTCAGCGCGGCGAACCGATCCCGCCATCGCGGCAAGCCAAGCACTGCGGCGACGCCAGCCGATGCCGCGGCAGGCACAATCCAAATCGGCCACGTGAGGACGACGCCGACGGCGCACGTTGACGCGATGAATAGATAGCGACGCTCGGGTTCCTTCACCCAGGCGACCAGCGCCAGCAGCGTCCCGATCGCGAAGGTTTCGGACACGACCTGGGCAAAGAAGAAAAACTCGACGAACGAGCCGAGGAAATAGCGCGGCACACATGCGAGCAGTGGAGCACCGAGCGCCTGAACGGCGGCGCGCGGCGTCCCGCCCAGGAGACGGCGGGTGAGGTCGTAGAGGAGGCCGGCCTTGATCGCCGCCGAACACAGCGCGATCGGATACACGACGAGAAGCGGATCAACGCGGGCCCACTCGGCAATCGCGGCCGCGAGCATGTGCGATCCCGGCGTGTAGTTCATCATCTCGAGCAGGAACGGATACTGCGCGGCGTCGTGGGGCAGGCGCCACGTGGCCGAGATGACGTGAATCAGCTGAAGATGATGAACCACGTCGGGCCCGATGGTGACCGGCAGTCCATCGGGCGCGATCACGAGGCCCAAGATGATGACCGCCGCGCAAACGCCGTAGAGGATTGCCGTGCCCGCACCGAAGCGCGGCCGGACCCGCGGCAGGACGCATAGCGCGGCGGCAACCGCGGCCGCGGCGAGCAGCCACGGGTGGATCGGCAGACCCGCGACGTCGGCCCCATAACCCACCGCCATCGCCGCTGCGGCAGCCACCAGTACGACGAGCAGCCCCTCGTCAGCGTTCACGAATAGCGGTTAGCTGTAGACGACCTGTCCACGTCCGGCGGCGATCTCGCCGATGCGCAGCGCGCCGGTTTCTCCCGCCGCGGCCAATGCCCGCAGCGAGGCGTCGGCGTCGCCGCGGCCGACGACGAGGATCAGGCCGATTCCCATGTTGAAGGTACGCAGCATGTCGTCCTGCGGCACGCCGCCAGCCGCCTGCAGCCAGCGGAAGATCACCGGCACCTGCCAGGCGCCGAGACGCACGCGCGCATCGGTGCCCTGCGGCAGCACCCGCGGCAAGTTGTCGGTGATGCCGCCCCCGGTAATGTGCGCCATCCCCTTGATCACGACAGCGTCCGTCATCGCGCCGCCGAGCAGGGGCGCAATCACCGGCAGGTACGACCGGTGCGGCACCAGCAGCGCCTCGCCGACGGTCGTCCCCAGCTCGGGCACGCGATCGGCGACCGACAGCTTCAGGCGATCGAAGACGATCGAGCGGGCCAGCGAATAGCCGTTGGTGTGCAGGCCCGACGAGGGCAGGCCGATGAGGACGTCGCCGGCGGCGATGCCGCGGCCGTCGATGATCTTCGTCCGCTCGACCGCGCCGACGATGAAGCCGGCGACGTCGTACTCGCCATCGGCGTAGAAGCCGGGCATCTCGGCCGTTTCGCCGCCGAGCAGGGCACAGCCGTTGTCGCGGCAGGCCCGCGCCAGCCCTTCCACGATCGTGACGGCGACGTCGGGATCGAGGCGCCCGGTCGCGAGGTAGTCGAAGAAGAACAGCGGCTCGGCCCCCTGCACGAGGATGTCGTTGACGCAGTGGTTGACCAGGTCGACGCCGATGGTGCCGTGCACGCCGGTCATGAAAGCGAGACGCAGTTTGGTGCCGACGCCGTCGGCACTCGACACGAGCACCGGATCCTGCAGCCCCCGGGCGCCGAGGTGGAACAGGCCGCCGAAGGAGCCGAGATCCGACACGACGCCGCGCGTCGCGGTGGACTTGGCCAGCCCTTTGATGCGGCGGACGACCTCGTTCCCTGCGTCGATATCAACGCCGGCGTTCTTGTAGTCCATCACCGTGCGGGAGGCTCCGCCCCGCCGCCCCCCCCGGCACGTTCGTTCGCATCCATCAGAACTCGAGCGCCTGGATCAATGCGTCGGCGACCTTGCGGTCGGGCGAGCCTTCCGGCGCCGCCCAAAAGCTGCGGCGCACGGTGGCGAAGAAGCGTTCCTCTTCGTAGTCTTCCTCGAGCATATCGAAGGCGTCGCGCAGCAGCAGCGCGCCATCGCGCAGGTCCTTGCGGGAACCGAGCAACTTCACCACGAGCGGCGTGTCGCGCAGCGCGGCGGTGCCGAAGGCGAGCGCAATCGGCGACCGCGCCGGGTCGCGCGCCGGGATGCCGGCGTCGAGCAGCGCCGCGGCCGCCTCTTCGCGACCGGTCGCGGCCAGCGCCGCCAGCGCCCGCGACGAGGCACGCAACAGGTCCTGGTAGCCGATCTGACTGGCCGCGAACTTGATCGTGTCCGCGACGAATTTTTCGTGCAGATCGCAATTGAGGCCGAGCAGGCAGATCGCCGCCGCGACCGCCGGCTGGCGCACGCGTGATGCTGATTTCTGCAGCCCCTGCAGGGTCTCGAGCGCGCGCCTGTCGCCGAGCTTGCCGAGCGACAGGATGGCGTCCTCCTGCAGCGGCCCGTCCTGCTTGGCAACCGCGAGAATCGTCGGGAACGCGTAGACGCCCTTGTAGTCGCCGAGCGCTTCGATCACCGCGCCGCGGTAGACGTCCTGGCCGCGGAGCACGAGCCCGGTCAACGCCGTCTGTACCGCCGTTTCGTCGCCGTAGGCGGCGAGCGCGCGGGTCAGCGCCGGCCGGACGAACTCGCCGTCCTCCGTCTCGAGCTTCTTGAGCAGCCGCGCCGACATGCTGCGTTCTTTGTTGTGCTCGAAGTAGGCGTAGGCGACGGTGCGCAGGCAATCGTTGGGTTCGTCGAGCGCCGCCGCCATGACTTCGCGTGCGCGCGGATCGTTGAAGCCGGAGACGAGCACCAGTGCCTTGAAGCGGACGTAGCCGTCACTGTGGTTCGCAGCGGCGTCGAGCAGCGCCGGCACGGCCTGCGCCGGCTCGGCGCGCCGCACCGTCTTGGCCGCCGCGGTCCGTGTCGCGTCGTCGAACTTGCCGAGATTGTCGATCGCCGCCTTCAGGCTGGACGCCGGCTGGGCGCTGGCCGCCGGCGGCCGGACGGGAGCCGGAATCTGCACACCGGCAGCCGTCAGCGCGAGCAGCACGGCGGCGGCTCTCACTCGACGACCTTGAGCGCGAGCTGGAGATAGGCGTGCTCGTCGCGCGGCAGGGCCACCGGGTAGCGGCCGGTATAGCACGAGGTGCAGTAGGACGCCCCGTCGGGGCGCACGGCGCGGAGCAGGCCGTCGAGGCTGAGATAGGCCAGGGTGTCGGCTTCGATGAATTCACGGATCTGGTCGAGCGACTGCGTCGCCGCGATCAGCTCGGCTCGGCTCGGCGTGTCGACGCCGTAAAAGCACGGTGAAATCGTCGGCGGGCAGGCGATCCGCATGTGCACCTCGCGCGCGCCGGCGGCACGGACCATCTTGACGATCTTACGGCTGGTCGTCCCGCGCACGATCGAGTCGTCGATGAGGATGACGCGGCGTCCTTCGAGGATGCTGCGCACGGGGTTGAGCTTCACCCGCACGTTGAAGTGGCGGATCGCCTGCTGCGGCTGGATGAAGGTCCGGCCGACGTAGTGATTGCGGATCAGCCCCATCCGCATCGGAATACCCGATGATTCCGCGAAGCCGGTGGCTGGACAGACACCCGAGTCGGGAATCGGACAAACCACGTCGGCGGGGACCACCGATTCCTGCGCCAGGATCCGGCCGAGTTCGGTGCGCACCTCGTTGACGCTCTTGCCGAAGACGTAGCTGTCCGGGCGCGCGAAGTAGACGTGCTCGAACACGCAGTGGGCGAGCGGCGCCGGCGGAAACGGATGGATCGAGCGCAGGCCGCCGTCGCTGATCATCACCACCTCGCCCGGCTCAACGTCGCGCACGTAGGTCGCGCCGATGAGATCGAGGGCGCAGGTCTCAGAGCAGACGATGTAGGCGTCGCCGAGACGGCCGAGCGCGAGCGGGCGGAAACCGTGCGGGTCGCGCGCCGCGATCAGGCGGTCCTTGGTCAGCAGCACGAACGAGAAGGCTCCGGTGACCTGCGCGATCGACTCGATCAGCGCGTCCTCGATGGTGTGCTCGCGCGAGCGCGCGTAGAGGTGCAGCACGACCTCGGTGTCGCTACTGGTCTGGAAGATCGAACCGTCCTTGACCAGGCGATCGCGCAGTTCACGGGCGTTGACCAGGTTGCCGTTGTGGGCGATCGCGATCTGACCGTGCGCGCAGTCGATCAGGATCGGCTGCGCGTTGAGCAACTTGCTCTCCCCCGCCGTCGAATAGCGCGTGTGGCCGATGGCGATGTGGCCGGGCAGGCCCTCGAGCGCGCGTTCGTCGAAGGCCTCGGCAACGTGTCCCATCGCCCGCGAGATGCGCATCTTGTCGCCGTCGGCGGAAGCGATGCCGGCGCTCTCCTGGCCGCGATGCTGCAGCGAATAGAGGCCGAGATAGGTCAAATTGGCGGCCTCGGGATGCCCGAAGATGCCAAAGACGCCGCACTCGTCCTTGAACTTATCCTGCGTGGGCATCAGCTCTCCCATGGGTTAGGCCGCGATCCGTTTGAAGTAGCGCTCGATTGCCGTCGACCAGATTCCCTCGGCCTGGGCGACCGGGAGGTCGATTGCCGCCGCGCCGTCGACACCAATCGTCAATCGATCGCCGCCGGTAACGCCGACCCGCCGCGCCGGCACGCCCGCCGCGGCCGCGCGCGCCAGCAGTTCTGCCTCTTTGGACGCGTCAACCGAGACGACGATTCGCGTGGCGCTCTCACTGAAGCACGAAGCCCAGGCAGGAAGCGGCGGACACGAAGGCACGTCGACGGCCGCGCCGATGCCGCCGGAATCGAAACAGCATTCAGCCAGCGTCACCGCGATGCCGCCGTCCGAGACGTCGTGGGCCGAGCGGACGAGCCCGTCACCGATCGCGGCCGTGAGCAACCTGATCAGCGCCGCCTCGCGCTCGAGATCAAGTGCCGGCGCGTCGCCGCGCACGAGGCCATGGACTGTCTCGAGGTACTGGCTCCCGCCCAGCTCGCCGCGATCGTCACCAAGGACGATCACCGCGTCGCCCGCGGCCTTGAACACGCGCGAGGTCACGCGGGTCGCGTCCTCAATCAGGCCGACCACGCCGATGATCGGGGTCGGGTAGATCGCCTTGCCGTCGGTCTCGTTGTAGAGACTGACGTTGCCGCCGGTGATCGGTACGTCGAGCGCGCGACAGGCGTCGGCAATTCCTTCGATCCCCTCGACGAGCTGCCACATGATCTCCGGGCGCTCGGGATTGCCGAAGTTGAGGCAGTTGGTCGCGCCGATCGGCACTCCACCGGCGCAGGCGACGTTGCGCGCCGCTTCGGCCACCGCCAGCATCGCACCGCGACGCGGGTTCAGGTAGCAGTAGCGGCCGTTGCCATCGGTCGAGATCGCCAGGGCGCGGCGCGTACCCTTGACGCGTACGACGCCGGCGCTCATCCCGGCGGCGGCCAGCGTGTTGGTGCGCACCATCGTGTCGTACTGGCGGTAGACCCAGCGCTTGCTGGCGATCGTCGGGGCCGCGAGCAGCTGCAGCAAGGCGTCCTGCGCCGCCACCCGGTGCAGTGACGCAATGTCGAGGACGCGCACCTCGTCGAGGTAGGCCGGCCGCGCGTGCGGACGATCGTAGAGCGGCGCTTCGTCGACGAGCGCGGTATTCGGGATCTCGGCGACGATCTTGCCGTGGTCCTTGACACGCATCAGGCCGTCGGTGGTGACCTCGCCGATGTGCGCGGCGTGCAGGTCCCACTTCTCGAAGATCCGCTCGACTTCCGCCTCGCGTCCTTTCTTGACGACGAGCAGCATGCGTTCCTGCGATTCCGACAGCATGATCTCGTAGGGGGTCATGCCGGTCTCGCGTTGCGGCACGTGCATCACGTCGATCTCGATGCCGGCGCCGCCGCGCGATCCCATCTCGCAGGTCGAGCAGGTCAGGCCCGCGGCCCCCATGTCCTGCACGCCGATCAGCGCGTCGGTCGCCATCAGCTCGAGGCAGGCCTCGAGCAGAAGCTTTTCCATGAACGGATCGCCGACCTGCACGGCGGGGCGCTTCTCCGCCGACTTCTCGTCGAATTCCGCCGACGCCATCGTCGCGCCGTGGATGCCGTCGCGCCCGGTCCTGGCGCCAACGTAGTAGACGGGATTGCCCGAGCCCGAGGCCTTGCCCTTGACCAGCGCGTCGGCGTCAACGATGCCGAGGCAGAGCACGTTGACCAGCGGGTTGCCGTCGTAGCAGGCGTCGAAGGCGATCTCGCCGCCGACGGTCGGGATGCCGATGCTGTTGCCGTAGCCGCCGATGCCGCGGACCACGCCGTCGATGATGCGGCGCGTGCGCGCCGCCTGGGCGCCGTCGAGCGGCCCGAAGCGCAGGGCGTTGAGCAGCGCAATCGGCCGCGCCCCCATCGTGAAGATGTCGCGGATGATGCCGCCGACGCCGGTCGCCGCCCCCTGGTAGGGCTCGATGAACGACGGATGGTTGTGCGACTCGATCTTGAAGACCGCGGCAAGGCCGTCGCCGATGTCGACTGCGCCCGCGTTTTCACCCGGGCCCTGCAGCACGCGCGGCCCCGCGGTCGGCAGCTTCTTCAAGTGGATGCGCGAGCTCTTGTAGCTGCAGTGCTCGGACCACATGACCGAGAAGATGCCGAGCTCTGTCTCGGTCGGCTCGCGCTTCAGGCCGCGAACGATGCGTCCGTACTCGTCCTTGGTCAGTCCGTGCCGTTCAAGAACCTTGTCGTCTATCACCATCTATCGAATGGCGCCTTCCCGCGCCAGCGCACTGACCACCGACTCGAAAAGGACCAGGCCGTCCGCGCTGCCGAGCGGCGCCTCACAGGCGCGCTCCGGGTGCGGCATCAGCCCAACGACGTTCCGCTGCTCGCTGCAGATGCCGGCGATGTTGTGCAGCGAACCGTTGGGGTTGCCCGCGTCGGTGACCCCGCCGTGCTCATCGCAGTAACGGAAGACGACGCGGCCACTGTCTTCGAGCTGACGCAGCAGTTCGGGCGGCGCGAAGTAATTGCCTTCACCGTGCGCGACCGGCATGCGCAGCACCTGCCCCGGCTGCGCGCGTGCGGTGAACGGCGTGTCGGTGCGCTCGACGCGGATGCCGACCTGCTCGCAGTGGAAACGCAGGTCGCGGTTGCGCAGCATCGCGCCGGGCAGCAGCCCCGACTCGAGCAGCACCTGAAAGCCGTTGCAGATCCCCAGTAGCGGCCCGCCGCGCCTGGCGAAGTCAATCACTGCCGGCATGATCGGCGAGAAGCGGGCGATCGCGCCGGTGCGCAGGTAGTCGCCGTGCGCGAAGCCGCCGGGCAGAATCACCACGTCGGCGCCGTTGAGGCTGGTGTCCTTGTGCCAGATGCACTCGGCGTCCTGGCCGAGCACGTCTTTCGCCGCATGGTAGCTGTCGTGATCGCAGTTGGATCCCGGGAACACGACAACGGCAAACTTGATCACAGCGTCCAGCTCCCGGCTGGCGGCCGCCGGCTGGCGGCGCCCAGCGTCTGGCTATTCCACTTCGACACGGTAGCTCTCGATGACGGGGTTGGCGAGAACCTTGTTGGCCACCTCCGACGCGATTTGCTGTGCCTGCGCCGCCGACGGTGCGTCGAGCTCGAGCTCGAAGAACTTGCCCTGGCGCACGTCGCCGACGTTGGTGTACCCGAGCGAGTGCAGCGCGTCGGCGATGGTCTGCCCCTGCGGATCGAACACCGATTGCTTCAACGTGACGTAGACTCGCGCTTTCATCCTTCTCCTGTTCCGCCTGAAGGCGGACCCTACACGGTCCCGACCGCGGCTCCGGCAAACACGCGATCGATGATCGCGCCGACGTTCCGCAACTGGTCGCCCAGGTCGAACGCCTTGTCGATCTCGGCGGCGTTCAGCACGGTCATGATGTCGGGATCGCCGAGCAGCAGCGCCTTGAAGTCGCGCTGTTCGTGGAAGGCGCGCATGGCGTTGCGCTGCACCCACTCGTAGGCCTGCTCGCGCGAGATGCCGCGCCGCGCCAGCTCGAGCAGCACCGTGCCCGAGAAGACCACGCCGCGGGAGCGCCGCAGGTTCTCGAGCATGCGCTCGGGATAGACGACCATGCCGCGGACGATGCGTGTGAACCGGCGCAGCATGTGATCGAGGGCGATGAAGCTGTCGGGCAGGATGACCCGCTCGACCGAGGAGTGCGAGATGTCGCGCTCGTGCCACAGCGCGACGTTCTCCATCGCCGCCATCGCGTTACCGCGCAGCAGCCGGGCCAGCCCGACGATCTGCTCGCAGCCGATCGGATTGCGCTTGTGCGGCATCGCCGACGAGCCCTTCTGGCCCTTGCCGAACGGCTCCTCGACCTCGCCGATTTCCGTCTTCTGCAGGCCGCGGATCTCGAGCGCGAAGGTCTCGAGCGAGGCGCCAAGGATGGCGATCGCCGACAACAGCTCGGCATGGCGATCGCGCTGAATCACCTGCGACGATACCGGCGCCGCGCGCAGGCCGAGGCGCTCGCAGACGCGTGCCTCGATCGCCGGTTCGAGATGGGCGAAGGTGCCGACGGCGCCCGAGAGTTTGCCGACCGAGACCGTGTCACGCGCGCGCAGCAGCCGATCCAGGTCGCGCTGCAGCTGATCGTACCAGAGCGCCAGCTTGAGTCCGAAGGTCATCGGCTCGGCGTGGACCCCGTGCGTGCGACCGATCATCGGCGTCTGCCGGTGCTCGTCGGCGCGTGCGCGCACCGCCTCCATCAGCAGGCCCAGGTTCCTGATGACCAGCGCGCAGGCCTCGCGCATCTGAATCGCCTGCGCGGTGTCGAGGACGTCGGACGAGGTCAGCCCGAAATGCAGCCAGCGCGCCGCCGGGCCGACCTGTTCGGCGACGGCGGTGGTGAAGGCGATGACGTCATGCTGCGTGACCTTCTCGATCTCCTCGATGCGCGCGAGGTCGAGGGTGACCTGCCGGGCCGCGGCGCGCAGCGTGACGGCCGCTTCCGCTGGAATCAGTCCCGCCTCGGCGGTCGCATCGGCGGCGGCGAGCTCGACCTCGAGCCAGCTCTCGTAGCGGCGCCGATCGCTCCAGATGGCGCCCATCTCTGGATTGGTGTAACGCTCGATCATGTTCGTGGGGCTCCACGCCGTCCCACCCTGGCTCGCGGGCGCGTCCCTCCGGGCGCGTCTCCGGTTCTTGCCGCGTCCTGGTCGTCGTCGTGCATCACTCAGCCAAGATCCAGTTTCGCCCGCGTGACGTCCTGCTGCAGCGGACCGACGACCGTGGCGGCAAGCGACCCGTTGGCGAAGAGATCCGACGCGACGCGTTGCACGTCCGCCGCGCTCACCCGCTCGACCCCGGCGAGAGTCTCGTCGAGCCCGAAGTGGCGCTCGAAGTAAATCTCCTGCCGCGCCAGATGCGACATCCGGCTCGCGGTGTTCTCGAGGCTCAGCATCAGGCTGCCCTTGAGATGATCCTTGGCGCGGCGCAGCTCCGGTGCCGCTACCGGTGCCTGCTTGAGGCCGCGCAGTTCCTCGACGCAAAGGTCGACCACCTCCGCGACGGCCTCGTTGGCGCAGCCGGCGTAGATCGTCAGGTTGCCGGCATCGCGATAGGCGCTCAGGCCGCTGAACACCGCGTAGGCCAGCCCGCGCTTCTCTCGCACGTTCTGGAACAGCCGCGAGCTCATCGAGCCGCCGAGCACGGTGTTCATGATGTAGCCGACGTAGCGATCGGGATGGTTCTGTGGATAGCTGTTGGTGCCGAGACAGACGTGGCTCTGCTCGAGTTCCTTGGTCCGTACCAACACTTGCGGCACGACGCGCGGCACCGTGTCGTCGTAAGGACGCGCTGTCGTCGGCAGCGCCGCGAATGCGCGCGAGACGAGGTCGCGCACCACCGCGTGCTCGACGTTCCCCGCCGCGGAGACGATCAGGTTCGGGGCGACGTAGGTCGTGCCGAAATAATCGCGCAGGATCTGGGAGGTGAAGGACTCCACCGTGTCCTTGGCCCCGAGAATCGGCCGGCCCAGCGCGTGGCCTTCCCAGAAATGCTGCGTGAACAGCTCGTGGACCAGATCGTCGGGTGTGTCCTCGACCATCTTGATCTCTTCGAGGATGACCTTCTTCTCCTTCTCGATGTCCTCGCCGTCGAAGCGCGGGCGCATCACGATGTCGGAGAGTAGATCGACGGCCAGGCCGAGGTGCTCGTCGAGGACTTTGATGTAGTAGCTGGCGTATTCCTTGGCGGTGAAGGCGTCGAGCTGGCCGCCGATCGAATCGATTTCCTGCGCGATGTCTTCGGCGCTGCGCGTGTCGGTACCCTTGAAGAGCATGTGCTCGACGAAGTGCGCGATACCTCCCTGCGGCTCGACTTCATGCCGTGAACCGCGCGACAGCCACACGCCGATGCTCACCGATCGGACGTGGGGCATCGTTTCGGTGATGAGACGGAGACCGGTGTCCAGAACCTCGCGTGTGACCATCGCGTGTCGTGTCGAACCGTAACTGTTGCAGGGAAAGGGATTACAGGAAACGCCTACGTGTGGGATGTTATCACGCTGCCGCACTGTTGTGCAAACCCGTACGGGTCGAAAAGCCGTGCTGGACGTCGCTGGTACAATACAAGGTCCGGGTTTCCCGATATGTTCAACCGTCATGATTTGGCCGAAATGGAGCTGGGGGAGCTCGAGCAGGCGCTCGAGTCGATCCAACAGCCGCGTTTTCACGGGCGCCAGCTCTACCAGTGGGTGCACAAGCGCGGCGTGACGGCATTCGGCGAGATGACGGATCTCGGCCGGGATCTCCGCAGCACGCTCGCCGCCGCCTTTCGCATCGTCACGCCGGAAGTCGTCCGGCGGGAACAATCAAGCGACGGGACGACGAAGTTCCTGCTGCGGCTCGAGGACGGCCAGCTGATTGAGTCGGTTTTCATCCCGGATACACCGGCAAACACGTTCTGCCTGTCGACGCAGGTCGGCTGCGCCATGAAGTGCGGCTTCTGCCTGACCGGGCGGATGGGCATTATCCGCAATCTCACCGCCGGCGAGATCGCCGGCCAGGTCCGCGTGCTGACGCGTGAGCTCGGCATGTTGCAGGCTCGCTTCAACATCGTTCTGATGGGCATGGGGGAGCCGCTGCACAACTACGACGCGGTGATGAAGGCGCTACGCATGCTCGCCGACGAGCACGGCCTGGCCGTCAATCCCCGACGCGTCACGCTTTCCACCGTCGGCGTGTTGCCGAATCTCGAGCGGCTCGCCACCGAGGCGTTGATGCCCAACCTGGCCATCTCGCTGCACGCCACGACCGAGGAGCAGCGCGATTTGCTCGTGCCGATCAACCGCAAGTACGGGTTGAAGGAGCTGCTCGACGCCTGCCGCCGCTTCCCGGTCAAGCGCCGCGAGCGGATCACGTTCGAGTACGTGATGCTCGCGGACGTCAACGACTCTGACGACGACGCACGGCGTCTCGTCCGCCTGCTCAACGGGATCAAGGCCAAGGTGAACCTGCTGCCGCTGAACGAAGCGGCGGGGATTCCCTACCAGCGTCCATCGGACGCGCGCGTCAACCGTTTCGCGTCGATCCTCGCCGAGCGCGGAGTGGTCGTGTCGGTGCGCAAGTCGCGTGGCCGCGACATCCGCGCCGCCTGCGGTCAGCTGATTACCGAGTCGGCGCGTCAGAAGTCGCCGGCGCAGCAGCTGGCGACGTTGATGCAGATTTCCTGACGCGATCAGCCACCACAGGCCGCCTTCTCGCTGGCGCGTCCCGCAACGGTGCCGCCGAGCGCCTGCCCCTCATGGCTAATCAGTACGCGTATGCGCTCATTTCGCGCGTGCCCTGGCGGAATTCGGACCTTCAGGTAATTGTCGGTGACGGCCAGCGTGCCGTCCTCCAGCGTTAGCGCTGGGCGCCAGGAGCCTGCGTGAGCGATCCGGAAGCAGGCCGCCAGGCGCGCGCCGATGCGGCGTAACTCCGCGCCGCGGTCGCGGATCACCGCCGGGTGAACCTTTCCGCGCATCCGCGTCGCGTCCGTCCCCGGACGATCAGAATAGGGAAACACGTGCAGGTGGCTGAGTGGCGACGCCGGCAGATAGGCGGCGTTGGCGGCGAAGTCGTCGTCGGTCTCGCCGGGGAAGCCGACGATCATGTCGGATCCGATGGCCGCGTGCGGCAGACGGGCGTGGATGCCGTCGACCAGGCGCCGATAATCGTCGAGCGTATAGGGGCGGCGCATCGCCGCCAGCAGGCGATTGCTCGCATGCTGCAGGGGGAGGTGGAAATGCGGCAGGAAGCGGCCGCTGCGCGCGACCAGGTCGACGATCCGCGGCGTGCAGTCCATCGGCTCGAGTGAACTGATGCGATAGCTGACGTCGGCGGCGATACCGTCGAGCGCACGCAGGAGATCGAGGAGCGACGCCCGCGCCGCGAGATCGCGCCCGTAGGAACCCAGATGCACGCCGGCGATGGCCACTTCCTTGAAACCGGCGGCGGCAACGCGGCGCACCTCGGCGACGAGCGTGTCGATGGGGAGGCTCAGCGAAGCGCCGCGCGTCGTTGGAATGATGCAGAAGGCGCAGTGCTCCTCGCACCCCGTCTGCACGCGAATGGTGAATGCGGTGCGGCCGGCGATGCCCGGCTCGATCGGTTTGCCGCAGGGACCCTCGTCATCGCCGGGGCCGCCTCCGTGCAGGTCCAGCGCCCGGACGATATCCAGCTTCTCGCCGTTGGGAACCGTCCGGAAGACAGGCAGCGCCGCGACCTCGTCCTCGCAGCGCGTGGCATAGCAGCCTGTCGCCACGATCCTGGCGCGGGGGTTCTCGCGTGCGATGCGCCGGATCGTCTGGCGCGCGCCCTGGTCCGCCGTCGCCGTCACCGAGCAGGTGTTGACGATGACGAGGTCCGCGTCGCTCGACACCGACTCCTCGGCACCCTCCGCGCGCAGGTCTTCTTCCAGACGGAGTGAGTCCGCCTGGTTGACGCGACAGCCGAAAGTGACGATGGCGTATTTCATGGCAGGAGGCCGCTGGAGTTACGGTTGCAGCTTCGCCGCGGCGGCTTCCACCTTGTCTGCGAGCTTCTTCTTGTAGTCGATCAGCTTCCTGGCGATCGCGGGATCGCCGACGCCGAGAATCTGTGCGGCCAGCACCCCGGCATTGGTGGCGCCCGGCTTGCCGATCGACACGGTCGCGACCGGAACTCCCGGCGGCATCTGTACCGTCGAGAGCAGCGCGTCCATGCCCTTCAACGCCGACGAGTCGATCGGCACGCCGATCACCGGCAACGTGGTGTGCGCCGCGACCACTCCCCCGAGGTGGGCCGCCGCGCCGGCGCCGACGATAAAGAGCTTGACGCCGCGGCCCGGCGCCTCGTCGACGAGCTTCATCACGCGCGCCGGCGATCGGTGCGCGCTCGCCACCGTCATCTCGCTCGAAATCCCGAACTCGTGCAACGCCTCCACCGCCGCCTGCATCACCGGCGCATCGGAGTCAGAACCCATCAAGATCAATACTTGCGGCATTTGCTCACACTCTCCGGAGTTACAGGAGATGAGGAGATCTCCTGGTCTCCTTATGTCGTGGTTGGCGCGTGTTCCGGTCGCCTATGTCGCCGGCAGCGCCTTACGCCCGATATCGCGACGGTACTGCATCCCATCGAACGAGATCAACGACACCGCTTCGTAGGCGCGATCGATGGCAACGCGATAGTCGGCCGCGGTGGCGACGACGGTGAGGACGCGGCCGCCGGCGGTGACGATGCGGCCCTCGCGCGTGGCGGTGCCGGCGTGAAAGACGACGACCTCGTCGAGCGCGGCGGCGCGATCGAGGCCGGTGATGGCGGCTGGGCTTGCCAAGGGGCCGGGATAGCCGCCGGCGGCAAGGACAACGGCTACTGACACCGCCTGACGCAGCCGCACCTCGCGTCGCGCCAGGTCGCCGTCTGCCGCGGCGGCGAGCAGTGTCGCCAGGCTGCCGTCAACGAGCGGCAGCACCGCCTGCGCCTCGGGATCGCCGAAGCGAACGTTGTACTCGATGACCTTGGGACCCGCGCAGGTCATCATCAGGCCGCAATAGAGGAAGCCGCGATACTCGGTCCCTTCCGCGTGCATCCCACGCAGCACCGGCTCGACGATGTCGCGCATGATCCGCTCCTGCATCGCGGCGTCGACGAGCGGGCTCGGCGAAAACGCGCCCATGCCGCCGGTGTTCGGCCCGCAATCGTCGTCGAAAACGCGCTTGTGATCCTGCGCCGTCGCGATCGGAATCGCTCGCCTGCCGTCGCACAGCGCAAAGAACGATACCTCCGGGCCGTCGAGGCACTCCTCGATGACCAGGCGCGTGCCGGCGGCACCGAATCGCTGTTCGTCCATCGCGGCGCGAATCGCATCCTCGGCGTCGCGCGCCGTCGCCGCGACGACGACCCCCTTGCCGGCCGCCAGGCCATCGGCCTTGAGCACGACCGGGAAGCCGAACTCACCCGAGGCGACGAGCGCGCGCGCCTCGGTCGCCGACTCGGCGATCCGGTAGCGCGCCGTCGGGATGCCGTGACGCGCCATGAAGCCCTTGGCGAACGCCTTGCTGCATTCGAGCTGCGCCGCCGCGCGCGGCGGGCCAAAGATGCGTCGGCCGGCGGCGCGAAAACAATCGACGACGCCGCGATCGAGCGGCAGCTCGGGACCGATCACCGTCAGGTCGATCGACAGGCGAACGGCGAGCGCCAGCAGCGCGTCAGGATCGGCCGGATCGACCGCGGCGAGTTGCGCCGACGCGGCGACCCCAGGGTTGCCTGGCGCGCAGAAGAGCGCGGTCACTTCGGCGTCGCGCGCGAGGCGCCAGGCGAGCGCGTGCTCGCGGCCGCCGCCGCCCGCGATCAGGACACGCAATGTGACTCCAAGTAATTGATGGTAAAAGGCTTAGTCATGGAAGACATGACCGGTTGTTTACGTTTAGGATTCAAAGAAAGTGTGATAGCCTAACGTATTCCGACGAGTCCAAGAGGCCCATACAGAGCTGCAGGTCGCCCCGCGCGACGAAGGACGAAGTCGGCCGCGAAGGGGGTGTAAACAAGCTTGGCTGAAGTGAAAGTGCAGGATGGCGAGTCCATCGAGAGCGCGCTTCGCCGGTTCAAGCGGAAGGTGCAGCAGGAAGATATCATCAAGGATATCAAGAAGCACTCCTTCTATCTGAAACCAGGCGATCGCCGCCGCGCCAAGCAGGCGTTGGCGCGGAAGCGGACGCGCAAGAAGCAGCGCCGCGAGTCGGATTAAGGACGTTTCGTTCGGGGGCCGGAGCCGCGCCGCGTCGCGCGTTCCGGCCGTCCCGTCAGGGTGACGGGAAAAAAGGGGCGAGTGAGAGAGGTAGTGATGGAGTTCCAGGACAAGAGCCTGACCTGCGTGGACTGTGGGACCCCCTTCGTCTGGACCGCCGGCGAGCAGCTCTTCTTCGCCGACAAGAATTTCAAGAACGAACCCAAGCGCTGCAAGAGCTGCAAGGCCAAGCGCGCCGCGCGTCCGTCGGGCGGCGGCGGTGTCGGGCGCGAGCGCGTGGAAACCACGACCAACTGCTCGGCCTGCGGAAAAGAGACAACCGTGCCTTTCCGTCCAACCCAGGGCCGCCCCGTCTTCTGCCGCGAGTGCTTCCAGTCGCGGAAATTCGCAGGGGCCGGCGGGATGTAGTCAATTCCCCGTTCCGGTCCCATCTGTACAAGGCCACGCGCGCGCGTGGCCTTTTTGTTTTTGCCCGGCTTCGCTTCTTGGTCGGGCGTGCTTCGTCGGTCTCACCGGCAGCGCCCCCTCGGCAAATGAGATAGGCTTTAAGGCTCGGTTGGGACGATCCCGCGCGGGCGGGCGTCTAATCTCCGCTACTTCACCGACCACCATTCATGCGCACCCATCACCTGCTCATCTGCCTGGCCCTCGTCTCAGGGGGTTGCAATCGCGGCGCGGTCTCGAGCGGCGCGCCGGCCGCCGGCGGCGGCCGCGGCGGACCCACCGGCGTCACCGTCGTCACGCTGGAGGCACGGCCGATCCAGGAATTCTCCGACTTCATCTCGACCGTACGTTCGCTGAACTCGACAACGGTGCAGCCGCAGGTCGAAGGACGGGTCACCAAGATTTTCGTCAAGTCAGGCGACGTGGTGAAAATGGGCGTCCCGCTGCTGCAGATCGATCCCGAACGCCAGGCGGCGACGGTGCGCAACAGCGAATCGCAACGTACCGCCCGCGAGTCTGACGTCACCTATTGGAAGAGCCAGGTCGATCGCCTGCAGTCGCTGCTCAAGGCGGGCGCCATCAGCCAGAACGAATTCGACACCGCCCAGCACAGCCTCGATACCGCGCAGGCGAACCTCGCCTCGCTCGACGCCCAGGTACGCGAGGGCACGGTGCAGCTGCAGTACTATCACGTCACCGCCCCGGCCCCCGGCGTCGTCGGCGACATCGCCGTGCGCGAAGGCGATCGCGTCACGACCTCGACGATGATCACCACGATCGACGACAAGAGCGGGTTCGAAGCCTACATCCAGGTCCCGGTCGATCGCGCGCCCGACGCGCATCTCGGCCTGCCGGTGCAGATCCTCGACGCCGACGGCAAGGTGGTCGCGACCAACGCCATCACCTTCGTCGCGCCGCGCGTCGACCCGGCAACGCAGACCGTGCTGGCCAAGAGCCTCCTCAAGCAACTGCCCCCCTCGGTGCGCGTGCAGGAGTTCGTCCGGACGCGGGTCATCTGGCGCACGGTGCAGGGGCTGACGGTTCCGATTACCGCGGCGCTGCGCATCAACGGACAGTATTTCGTCTACCTCGCCGAGCAGAGCCCGCAGGGGCTGGTGGCGCGGCAGCGTCCGGTCCAGGTCGGTGAAGTGCAGGGCAACGACTACGTCGTCAAGGGGGGACTCAAGGCGGGTGACAAGCTCATCGTCGCCGGCATACAGAAGATCGCCGACGGCGCGCCGGTCAAGGCCGAATAGATGTTCGTCAACACGTTCATCAGGCGGCCGATCCTCGCCTCGGTCTGCTCGCTGGTCATCATCCTCGGCGGCGTGATCGCCATTCCGACGATGCCGGTGGCGCAGTTTCCGCCGCTGGCCCCTCCCAACATCTCGGTCGCCGCCATCTACACCGGCGCCAACGCACAGGAGGTGGAAACGGCGGTGACGACGCCGCTCGAGCAGGCAATCAACGGCGCCGAGGGGATGCTCTACATGTCCTCGTCGAGCTCGAGCAGCGGCGTCTCGACGATCACGGTCACCTTCGACATCACGCGCGACCAGGACCTGGCGCAGGTGGACGTGCAGAACCGCGTTTCGACGGCGCTCGGCCGCCTGCCGACGGAAGTGCGGCAGCTCGGCGTCACCGTCAGCAAGCAGACCACCGGCTTCGTCATGGCCGCCGGCGTCTACGCCGAGAAGGGCGAGTACGACTCCCTCTTCCTCAGCAACTACATCGACGTCTACGTCAAGGATGCGCTGAAGCGCGTGCCCGGCGTCAGCGACGTCACCATCTTCGGCGAACGCAAGTACTCGATGCGGCTGTGGCTGGATCCGCAGCGTCTGGCGGCGCGCCAGATCACCGCCGCCGACGTGACCAACGCCCTGCAGCAGCAGAACGTGCAGGTTGCCGCCGGCGCCCTCGGTCAGGAGCCGGCGCCGCAGGGACAGCTGTATCAGCTGTCGGTCCGTGTCGAAGGCCGCCTCACCGAGTCCGCGCAGTTCGACGACATGATCGTCAAGGTAGGGACCGACGGGTCGCTGGTGCGCCTGAAGGACGTCGGCCACGCCGAGCTCGGCGCCGAAACCTATTCGAGCCAGCTCCGCTTCCAGGGAGTGGACGCGGTCGGCTTCGGCGTCATCCAGTTGCCCTCGGCCAACGCGCTCGACGTGGCGCAGGGAGTGCGCGACGAGCTGCTCCGCATGTCACGGACCTTCCCGCCCGGGATGAAGATCCAGGTCGCGCTCGACACGACTGAAGTCGTGCACGACTCGATCCGCGAAGTATTGAAGACGCTGGTGGAAGCGATCGCGCTCGTCGTCCTGGTCATCTTCATCTTCCTGCAGTCGTGGCGCAGCACGCTCATCCCGGTGATCACCATCCCGGTTTCGCTGGTCGGCGCCTTCGGTCTGATCAAGCTGCTCGACTACTCGATTAACACGCTGACGCTCTTTGGCGTCATCCTCGCGACCGGCATCGTCGTCGACGACGCGATCGTGGTGATCGAGAACATCGAGCGGCACATCCAGGAGTACAAAGTCAGCGCCAAACAGGCCGCGGCCGACGCGATGGGCGAAGTGCTCGGCGCGGTCGTCGCCACGGCCCTGGTCCTGATCGCGGTGTTCGTGCCGATCGCGTTCTTCCCCGGGACGACCGGACGGATTTACGCACAGTTCGCGATGACCATCGCCTTCGCGGTGGCGCTGTCGGCGTTCAACGCGATCACCCTGACGCCGGCGTTGTCGGCGCTGCTGCTCGACCGGGCGCACCACGGCAAGAACCGCTTCTTCGCCTATTTCGAGCGCGGCATCACCGCCGGGACCAATGGCTACGTGCGCTTCATCACGGCGGCGATGAAGTCACGCTGGGCGCTGGTCGTGGTGTTCTTCCTGTTCCTCGGCTTGACCTACTGGACCTACGGCCGCGTGCCGCAGTCGTTCGTACCCGACGAGGACCAGGGCTATTTCATCACCCAGGTGCAGGCGCCGGCCGGCGCGTCGCTGCAGTACACGGCCAACATCGCGCAGCAGGCCGAGCAACTGTTCCTCAAGGATCCCGACGTGCTCGCGGTGTTCTCGGTCATGGGATTCAGCTTCAGCGGCGCGGCGCCGAACCAGGGTATCGTCTTCGTCCGGCTGAAACCGTTCGACCAACGGCCGGGCGACGCGCACTCGGCGCAGGCGGTCATCGGCCGGCTGATGCCGCGGCTGTCGGCGATCCCCGGCGCGATTATCGTCGGCTTCTCACCGCCGTCGATCCCCGGCCTGAGCCGCTTCGGCGGCTTCGAGTTCCAGGTCCTCGATCAGAGCGGCCAGGACATCAGCACCCTGGCGCGCGGGGCCTACGCGGTCATGGGGGCGGCGGCGCAGTCGCCGCTGGTCAGGAACGTCTTCACCCCGTTCACGGCCAACGATCCGCAGCTCGTGGTCTCGGTCGATCGCCAGCGCGCGCTCGCCTCAGGGCTGTCGCTCAACGAGATCACCTCCGCGCTGCAGACGTTCCTCGGCTCGAGCTACGTCAACGACTTCCAGTTCAACAACCGCGCCTACCGCGTCTATGTGCAGGCCGACGCGCAGTTCCGCTCGGCGCCGCGCGACCTGAGACAGATCTACGTGCGCTCGCGTAACGGCCAGATGGTGCCGCTCGAGAGCGTCGTCACCGTCAAGGAGGTGACGGCGCCGCAGGTCATTGGCCACTTCAACCTGTTCCGCTCGGCAACGTTGAACGGCTCACCGGCGCCCGGCGTCAGCTCGGGCGATGCCCTGAGAGAAATGGAACGGATCGGGACGCAGGCGCTGCCGCAGGGCATGACCTACGCGTGGTCAGGCATCTCGCTCGAGGAGACCAAGGCCGGCAAGCAGTCGATCGTGATCTTCGGCCTGGCGCTCCTGCTCGTCTATCTGACCCTGGCGGCGCAGTACGAAAGCCTGGTGCTGCCCTTCATCGTGCTCCTCGGCGTGCCGCTCGCGGTGCTCGGGGCGCTCAGCGCGCAGTGGCTGCGCGGACTGTCGAACGACGTCTACTGCCAGATCGGCCTGGTCATGCTGATCGGGCTCGCGGCCAAGAACGCAATCCTGATTGTCGAGTTCGCTGAGCAGCTACGCCATCGCGGCCTGTCGGTCGTCGAAGCGGCGATCGAGGCGGGACGCATCCGGCTGCGCCCGATCCTGATGACGTCGCTGGCCTTCATCCTCGGCGTGCTGCCACTGGTGTTCGCAACCGGGGCCGGGCAGGAAGGGCGCCACTCGGTCGGCACCGCGGTCGCCGGCGGGATGATCCTGTCCACGTTTCTCAACGTGGTGTTCATCCCGGTCCTCTACGTGGTCATCGAGACGATCCGCGAGCGGGTATCGGGCGCACCGGCCAAGACGTAGGCGGCCCAACCCGTCCCGCTCGCATTGGGCTAGAACTGATGAGTCGGTGTCTAAACGGATTGGCCAGGGTGCGGTGGCGTGGCGAATTCGTCAGGCGCCGACGCCAAACTCCTGAATTGTTTGACACTTTTGCGATTTACGTAGTACGCTGGCGGGTCTTTTTCGACATTACGACGTAGGGCTGGAGGCTCGACAACAATGCAGATCGACGAACGGGTCGTCGACGGGGTGACGATTCTCGACCTGAGGGGCAAAATGACGCTCGGCGAGGGCGACGAGCTCCTCAAGGATAAGATCAATTCCTTGATCCAGCAGGACCGCAAGCAGCTGGTTCTCAATCTGGCCGACGTTCCCTACATCGACTCCGCGGGCCTGGGCGAAATTGTCCGCACTTACACGACCGTCAGCCGGCAGGGGGGCAAGCTCAAGCTGCTCAACCTGACGAAGCGCATTACGGATCTCCTGGCGATCACGAAGCTGCTCACCGTGTTCGAGACATACGACACGGAAAAGGATGCGCTAGCCAGCTTCAAGTAAGCCCGGCGCAAGGCCCGCCACGCGGCTGCTCGCGCATGGCGCACAACACACTACCCATTACGAACCAGGCTGAGACCGATCGGTCGACCGCGCTCAGCCTCCTCGTGTCTCTGCGCCCCGCGCAGTGGACGAAGAACCTCTTCGTTTTCGGCGCGCTGCTGTTCGGCCAGCGCGGCCAATCCCCGGCGTTCCTCGACTCTGCCGCCATCGCCCACGCGATCGGCGCCTTCGTCGTGTTCTGCGCGCTGTCGGGCGTCGTCTACCTCATCAACGACGTCGCCGACCGCGACAACGATCGTCTGCATCCGGTCAAGCGCTATCGCCCGATTGCCGCGGGCGTGGTCTCCCCGTCGTTCGCCATCGCCACCGCCGTCGTCCTCGCGCTGGCATCGCTGGCAGCGGCGTACGCGCTGCGCCCGCGCTTCGCCGGCGTTGCTGCCAGCTACCTCGTGCTGCAATTCCTCTACTCTGGGGCACTGAAGCACATGGTGATCCTCGACGTCATCGCGCTCGCCACCGGCTTCGTGCTTCGCGCCGCCGGCGGCGCCATCGCCATCGACGTCCCGATCAGCCACTGGCTGTTGATCCTGATCATGCTGCTCGCGCTGTTCCTGGCGCTCAGCAAGCGCCGCCACGAGCTCGTCCTGCTGGCCGACGGCGCCGGCGGGCACCGCCCGATCCTGCAGGAGTACAGCCCCTATCTGCTCGATCAGATGATCGGCGTCGTCACCGCCTCGACGCTGGTGTCGTACGTGGTCTACACCGTCAGCCCCGAGACGGTGCAGAAGTTCCACACCGACTGGCTCGGGCTGACATTGGTGTTCCCGCTCTACGGGATCTTCCGCTATCTCTACCTGGTGCACCAGAAGGAAGGCGGCGGCAGCCCGTCAGACCTGCTGCAGAACGACCGCCCACTCCTGGCCTGCGTGGCGCTGTGGGCGGTCTCGGTCGCCGCCATCATCTACGGAACCAGTTTCCTCAATGGCTAAATCCAGAGTCGCGATCCTGAAGACGTCGCCGGCCACGGTGCTGCGCGACTACCACGAGCTGATGAACCTGGCAGGGTACCAGGACGTCATCGCCAAGGACGCCGACACGGCGCTGAAGGTCAACATTTCCTGGCACTTCTTCTTTCCGGCGGCGTCGACAACGCCGTGGCAGCTCGAGGGCGTGGTCCGGGCGATGACGCAGGACGGCTACCGGCCGGAATTGATCCACGCCTGTCACAACCGCACCGTGGTCATCGATGCGCACCTCGGCGAGCGCGAGAACAAGCAGGTCAACGTCGTCGCGGCGCACGGGCTGCGCAATATCCACATCTACGAGACCGAAGAGTGGATCGACGTGCGCGAGGCGGTCGGCGACCTGACCAGGAAGTTCACCTGCCTGAACGAGGTCTACCCGAAGGGCTTCATGATCCCGAAGCGTTTCATCGGGGAGAACATCATCCACCTGCCGACCGTGAAGACGCACATCTTCACGACCACGACCGGCGCGATGAAGAACGCCTTCGGCGGTCTGCTCAACGAGCACCGCCACTGGACGCATCCGGTGATCCACGAAACGCTCGTCGATCTCCTGATGATCCAGAAGAAAATCCATCGCGGCGTATTCGCGGTGATGGATGGGACCTTCGCCGGCGATGGCCCCGGGCCACGCTGCATGTTGCCGCACGTCAAAAACGTCGTTCTCGCCAGCGCGGATCAGGTCGCCATCGACGCCGTCGCCGCGCGGCTGATGGGCCTCGATCCCATGGGCATCAAGTACATCCGGATGGCCCACGAGATGGGCCTTGGCGTCGGCGATCCGCGCGAGATCGAGATGGTCGGCGATCTCGAGGCGGCGAAGGAGAACTGGCACTTCGTCGGTCCGTTCAAGAAGATGACGTTCGCCTCGCGGATGCAGCACCAGATTTACTGGGGCCCGATGAAGAAGCCGATCGAGTGGACGCTGAAGACCGTGCTGGCGCCGTGGGCCTACATCGCAAGTGTCATCTACCACGACAGCTTCTGGTACCCCTTCAACGCGAAGCGGATGATGCGCGACGTCCTGGCCAGCCCGTGGGGACGGCTGTTCCGCAACTGGGAAACCCTCACGCCCGACGCCGACGGCTATCCGCAGGTCGGCGGCGAGGCGGCCGAAATCACCCTGACCGGCGCCAAGGCGCTGGTCCGTTCGCTCGGCATCCTGGGCACCTGTATTACGCAG
The DNA here is from genome assembly GCA_963836665.1 of uncultured Acidobacteriota bacterium. Lineage (GTDB taxonomy): Bacteria > Acidobacteriota > Vicinamibacteria > Vicinamibacterales > 2-12-FULL-66-21 > JAICSD01. Next base: position 3,112,522 of record CAWIKL010000001.1, read on the forward strand.
GCCCCCGAATTTCTGACCAAACGCCGGCGGCAGGCTCGTGGTGGCGATCGCAGAGAGGCGCTGAAAGCTGAACGCTGACACCATGCGAAGAGAACGAGCGCAGCCAGTGGGCGTGTGGCGGAGCCCGAGGGGCGAAGCCTCTCGGCTATTTAAAGAGACAGGTCATGTCTGATTTTTCGGTTCGGTCCGACAACGTCGACGTCGAGCAGATCATGCGGCAGATTCGCGCGCGCATCCGCGAGAAGCGCGGGGTCGATTACACAGAGGAAGAGATCCGCGAGCTGGCCAACGTGAAACTCGAGAAGTTCATCGATCCGAAAGGCGTGCGTTCCGGCCTGCTCGAGGAGTACCGCCGCGTCAGCACCCCGGCGGAGCCGGCGCCCAATTACGCCTTCGGCGAGGACACGCTCTACGAGACGCATCGCGGCTTCATCCGCTGGGTCCGGGCGATATTTCGGCCGTTCCTCAAGATGCTGTTCAACCCCAATCCGCTGATCCAGGCGCTGCACATCCAGGCCGATCTCAACCAGCGCAACGCCGAGCGGTGGGCCAAGCGCGAGCAGCTCGACGCGCTGCACTACGAGGTGATCCACAACCTCGTCGTCGAGGTGACGCGCAACACGCTCGAAGTGAAAAGCCTGACGATGCGGCTCGAGTCGATGGCCAGCCGCCTCGACTTCGACGAGCGTCGCGCCCGCGCGCTCGAGGGCGTGGTGCAGTACCGACCGGGTGCGGTCCCGCCGCTGCAGCCGCCGACCGGACAGGACCGTGGTCGTCACGACCGCCGCGATCAGCGTGATCAGCGTTCCCAGGCCCCGCGAGCGCAGCCGCAGCAGCCGCCGCCAGGCCAGGCACCGTCGGGAACGTCCGCCGATCAGCCTGCCAGCAACGCGCTCGACAACGAGGGCAACGAACGGCGTTCACGCCGCCGCCGCCGGCGCGGCCGCCGCCGCCCTGATGGGCGTCCGATGGCCGAAGGCCGTGGCTCGATGCCCGATGAGAATGGCGGGGGCGCCGTGGCGGCGGCCGAGGCCACCGGGTCTCCGCAGCCGGCTGATCCAGCGTCGGGCGTCGACCAGCAGCCGTCGGTCATCGCCCAGCGGACTGAGACGCTCGACCGCTCGCCGGCCCCGCCGCCGTCGTCCGGCTCTGAACCGCCGCCGGAATGAAGCTGGCGGTCGTCGTCCAGCGCTACGGCGCGGACATCAACGGTGGCGCCGAGCTCCACGCGCGCTATATCGCCGAACGGCTGGCCCGCCACGCCACGGTCGAGGTCATCACCACCTGCGCGCGCGACTACGTCAGCTGGAAGAACGAGTTGCCCGCCGGCGCGACGCTGGTGAATGGCGTCACGGTGCGCCGTTTTCCGGTCGCGCACGAGCGGCGCCCCCACGAATTCGGCCGTCGGTCGCAGCGCGTCTTCGAGCAGGCGCATTCGATCGCCGACGAGCTCGCCTGGCTGGAAAGCGAGGGACCGGCGAGCCCGGCGCTGCTGAACTACGTCGAGCAGCACGCCACCGATTTCGACTTCGTGCTCCTCTTCAGCGCGCGCTACTACCACGCCTGGCATCTGGCGCGGCGCATTCCCGGCAAGGCGGTCATCGTGCCGACGGCCGAGCGCGATCCGGCAATCACGCTGGCCATCTTCGCGCCCGTGTTCCGCGCCGTGCGCGCGCTGATGTACAACTCGCCCGAGGAGCAGGCGATGATCACCGCCGCGTCGGGCAATGACGCTGTCGCCGGGGTCGTCGTCGGCGTTGGATCGGACGTCCCCGAGCGCACTGATCCGACCCGCTTCCGACGGCACTACCGCCTCCACCGGCCGTTCGCGATCTACATCGGGCGCATCGACGAAAACAAGGGCTGTCGGGAACTCTTCTCGCACTTCCAGCGCTACGCCACGGCGTTTCCGCGAGGGATGGACCTGGTCCTCGTCGGCAGCGCGATCCTCGATGTGCCGAGGCACCCGCGCATCCATCATCTCGGCTTTCTCGACGACCGCGACAAGTTCGACGCGCTCGCCGCCGCGGATCTGCTGATCATGCCGTCGTATTTCGAGAGCCTGTCGATGGTGGCGCTCGAGGCGTGGGCGCTCGGCAAGCCGGTCCTCGCCAACGGCCGCTGCGACGTGCTCAAAGGACAGTGCATCCGCAGCAACGCCGGCCTCTACTATGAGACCTACGAGGAGTTCGTCGAGGCGCTCTACTCGCTCGAGTCGAATGGCCCGCTCAACGCACGCCTCGGCGAGAACGGCCGTCAGTTCTTCCGCCGCAACTACGCCTGGCCGGTCATCGAGCGGAAATACCTCGACATGTTCGAGCGGTTGAAGCAGGAGAGGCACGCCTCCTCGGTCCACGAACCACTGCCGGGCTTCTTCGCTCGCCGCAAGAGGAATATTCCTGCCGCCCGCGAGCTCCTGGATCGAATTCCGACCGGGCCTGCGCTCGAGATCAATCGACCATCGGACATCGCTGATCGACCATCGCTGAGCGGCCACCGGCGATCGGACAGCAGGCGGTCCGCGTGAGCAGGCGCGTCCACCAGGTCCTCGCTACGCTCGGCTACGGTGACGCCATCGGCCACGAAGTGCTGGGAATCCAGCGCGTGCTGAAGGACGCCGGCTGCGAGTCGGAGATCTTCGTCGAGACCGCGGACCGCCGGCTCGAGGATCTCACCACCGACTACCGCCAGATGGTCGGTGCGCTCGCGCCCGAAGACATCGTCATTCACCACTTTTCGATCGGCTCGCGCGCCTCACGCACCGCCTACGCGCTGCCGGGCCGGATGGCGCTCGTCTACCACAACATCACGCCGCCCGAGTATTTCCTCGGCGTGCACAAGGATCTGGTCAAGCTCTGCTTCCGCGGGCGGCGTGAGCTCACCGCCTACATCCCGCGCTGCGAGCTGGCGCTGGGCGACTCCGACTACAACCGGCAGGAGCTCGACGCCCTTGGCTTCGCACGCACCGGCGTGCTGCCCGTCGTCCCCGGCTTCACCCATCTCGACCTGCCGCCGAACACCATGACGGCGGACCCCTTCGACGACGGCTGGACGAACGTGCTGTTTGTCGGCCGGGTGATCCCGAACAAGAAGTTCGAGGACGTGATCCGCGCGTTTCACGTGTATCGCACCAAGTACAACCCGCGGTCCCGGCTGCTGCTCGTCGGCTCGTACAGCGGCTTCGAGCGCTACCTGGCCATGCTCAACGGCCTGGTCGCGCGCCTCGGCACACCCGAGGTGCATTTCCTCGGCCACGTCTCGAACGAGGAACTGACCGCGCTCTACGACGTCGCCGACCTCTTCTTGTGCGCCAGCGAGCATGAAGGCTTCTGCGTACCGCTGATCGAGGCGTTCTACAAGCAGGTGCCGGTCCTCGCCTACGCGGCGACGGCGGTGCCGGCGACGATGGATGGCGGCGGCGTGCTCTACCAGACCAAAGACCCCTTCGAGGTGGCGCGGCTGATGTCGGCCATCCTCGACGCGGTGGAGATCGAAGACGCCATCCTCGACAGCCAGAGTGCGGCCCTGACGCGGCTGCGCGCCAAGGATTTCGCCGGCACCCTGCTGCGCTTCGTCGACGAGATCGGCGCGACGCCGCCGCGCCCGGCCCCCGACGTGCCCTACGACTTCTGGCCGATGTTCGACCAGGCTGAGCGGCTCGAAGAGCTGCGACAGTTCCGTCCCGCCATCTACCGGGCACTGCCCGCGCAACCGTGAAGATTCATCAGTGGGTGCCGGCGGCACATCGCGGCGACGCGATCGGGGACAGCGCACGGCAGGTGCGCGACATGCTGCGCGCCCTGGGCCACGACTCCGAGATCTTCGCCCTGACCATCGACGACGACATGCGCCAAGAAGTGCGGCCGTTCGCCGACGCCGCGGCGAAGCAGGCGGACCTCACCATCTTCCATTACGCGCTGCCCTCGCCGATGACCGGGGCGTTCGCCGCCCTCGCCGGCATCAAGGTCCTGCAGTATCACAACATCACGCCGGCGGCGTTCTTCGCGCCGTACGATCCCGGGCTGTTCCGCCTCGCCGCGCTCGGACGCCGGGAGCTGGCCACGCTCGCCGGCCGTGTCGACCTGGCGCTCGGCGACTCGGAATTCAATCGCCAGGAGCTGGCGTCGCTCGGCTTCACGCGCACCGGCGTGATGCCGATCGCGGTCGACAGCGCACGGCTGATCGGCGCGCCGCCGCGGCCGGCGCTGGAGCGGATTCTCGGCGACGGTCTGATCAACATCCTGTTTGTCGGCCGCATCGTTCCCAACAAGCGCATCGAGGACCATATCCGGCTGGCGGAGATGTACAAGCGCTACGTTGACGCCTACTACCGCTTCATCTTCGTTGGCCGCTACGACGGCATCCCGACCTACTACAACCAGCTCCGCGCACTGATTGCGCAGTACGAGATGCTGCCGGACCGTTTCTGGTTCACCGGCCCGGTGCCCGACGACGACCTGGCGGCGTTCTACCGCTGGGCGGATGTCTACGTCTCGCTGAGCGAGCACGAAGGCTTCTGCGTGCCGCTGGTCGAGGCGATGGCGTCCGACGTGCCGGTCGTCGCCTATGCTGCCGGAGCCGTGCCGGAAACGCTCGGCGGCGCCGGAATCCTGTTTTCGCCCAAGGATCTCGAGGTCGCCGCCGAACTGGTCGGCAGTGTCGTGTACGATCGCGCGGTGCGGCACGATGTCCTCGAAGGTCAGCGCCGCCGCGTGCAGGACTTCGCGCCGGCCCGGATCGAGGCGAGGCTGCGTGAGACGCTCGCGCCATTTACATCATGAAGATCGCTTTCGTTGTACAGCGCTACGGTACGGAGATCCTCGGAGGATCCGAGTACCACTGCCGCCTGATCGCCGAGCGCCAGGCGCCGAAGCACCAGGTCGACGTGCTGACCACCTGCGCGCACGACTACATCACCTGGAAGAACGAGTACCCCGAAGGGACCGACCGGGTGCGCGGCGTCACCGTGCGGCGGTTCGCCAACGCCCGGACGCGCGACATCGAGGCATTCAACCGCTACTCGGAATGGATCTTCAACAACCCGCATACCCGTGAAGACGAGATGGAGTGGCTCAAGCAGCAGGGCCCGTGGTGCCCGGCGCTGCTCGAGTACCTCGAGCGCCACCACCAGCAGTACGACGTCCTGATCTTCATGACCTATCTCTACGCGCCGACGGTCCTGGGCGTCCGCGTTGCGCCGTCGAAGAGCATCCTGGTGCCGACGGCCCACGACGAGCCCGCCATCCGTCTCGACATCTACAAGGAAATGTTCAGCACGCCGGCGGCGATCGCCTACAACACCGACGTCGAGCGCCGCTTCCTGACGACGCACTTCTCGATCCGCGCCGTCGAGGAAGAGACCGTCGGCTGCGGCGTCGACCTGCCGCAGGCGCAGGGCTTTCAGCGCGGCGCCGGCGACGAGACGCCCCCACCCGACGAGCCAGACGCGGGCGAGCCCGTCCCCGACGACGAACAGCCGCCGAGCTACCGTCCCCACCTCGCCGGCCGCGGCGTGCTGTTCAAGCGCCGCCACCGGCTGCACGGCCCGATCGCGCTCTACGGCGGCCGCATCGACCCCGGCAAGGGCTGCGAGGAGCTGATCGAGTACTTCAGCAGCTACGTGCAGACAGGCGGCGACGCGTCCCTGGTGTTGATGGGCGTCAAGCTGATGCCGTTGCCGGAGGAGCCGTTCCTCCACTTCGCGGGGCGCCTCCCCGACAACGAGCGGCTACAGGCGCTCGAGGCGGCCACGGTCGTCGTCGTGCCATCGCCCTACGAGAGCCTGTCGCTGCTCGCGCTCGAGGCGTTCGCGGTTGGCACGCCGATCCTCGCCAACGCCCGCAGCGAGGTCCTGGTCGATCATTGCCAGAAGTCGAATGCCGGCCTCTATTACGCCGATCGCGACGAGTTCGTCGAGGCGTTGCAGCTGCTCATCGGCGATCAACGCCTGCGCGCCGCCATGGGGCGAAACGGCCGTGCCTACGTCCGCCGCAACTACCGCTGGGACGTCATCATCTCGAAGTACGAGCGGATGTTCGCGAAGCTGCGGGGGCGCTGACCTCGTCGCCGGACTGCAACGCTGCGCGAGGTTGGGGCGAGGCTCAGCGAGCGGCCGGCCGCCGCCACGCCAGCCCCGGGAAGCGGGCGAAGTCGCCGTCTGTTGTGATCCACTCGCTGCCGGACTCGATCGCCAGCGCCGCCAGATAGGCGTCGGTGATGAGATTGCCCCGGGCATTCGCCTCGAGACAGAGCCGCGTGAAGATCTCCCAGTGACGGACGCCGGGCCGCACCACGATGGCATTCGGTTGGACCAGCAGGCCGGCCACGAAGGCCAGCACGACGTCGAGACGGCTCGGTTGCTTGAAGATCTTCGGGTGCGTGGCGATCCGCACCACCGATGACAGCACGATTTCCGACAGCCCGAACGGCGCGTCTCCCTTCATCGTCGCCAGCAGCCACTGGTGGCAGGCCCCGTGCTCTGCCGTGTCTTGGCGATGCGCGTAGAGAAGGACGTTGACGTCCGGCAAGGTCACTCGATGCCGTCCATGCGATCGAGGAGCGCCGAGGTGTCATCGAGATCGACGCCGGGCTGAAGGCCATCACCGTTGACGGTGACGAGGGTGACGGTGCGCGGGCCGGCGGCAGGGCGGCGCGCCACCGCGGTCCGAAGAGCGTCCTCGATCACCTGGGTCATCGTGCGTCCCGTCTCGCGCGCGAGCTTCTTGACCTGGGCCATGAGCCCGGGCGGCAGCCGAACAGTCGTGCGCATATGTCCAAGCATATTATTTGTATGTCAGTATGTCCAGACTACGAGACCCGGCACCCGTGTTTATGGCATGGTAATACCATGCGGTCTACCATCGACAAGGCTGGACGAGTGGTAATCCCGGCTTCGATTCGCGACCGGGCTGGCCTGACGCCGGGCACACCGCTCGAGGTCACGGCGGACGAGACCGGCGTCCGTATCGAGCGCGTCGCCCCGGGTCCGAGGCTGGTCCGGATTGGCAAGCGGCTGGTGGCCAAGCCCACGGCGGCGGCCGACTCGCGCCCCGCGGTCGATATCGCAGCGCTCATCGAGGAAGAGCGGAACCGCTGGCCGTGAGCACGTTTCTCGACACCAGCGTGCTCGTCGCCGGCCTCATCGAGCTCGGACCGCAAAGCACCGCGGCGCACCTGTTGCTGCACGCGATCGCGGAGGGACGAGTCGCACCCGCGTCGACGGCATGGCACTGCTGCCTCGAATTCTTCTCGGTCTCGACCCGGCTGCCCGCCGAGTTCAGGCTCACCACGGTTGACGCATTGCGGCTGGTCGAGGAGGAGATTTGTGGTCGCGTCGACGTCCGCGACCTGCCGCCAGGCGATCGCCTGCCGCTGCTGCGCGCCGCTTCCGCCGACGGCCTTGCCGGCGGCCGCATCTACGACGCCCACATCGCCGAAGTGGCTCGTGCCGCGGGCGCGCGGGTCATCGTCACCGACAACCGCCGCCACTTCCTCGCCGCGCTGCGCTACGGCATCCGTGTCGAAACGCCGCGCGAGTTTGTCGCGGCGCTGAAGCGCAAATAGCGGGCGACCAAGGATCAGGCCGCGTTTTCCCGTGGGCTGGTAGAGGTGGAAGCCACCCGCTCGGGCGATCGTTCCGCCCCGATGGGCGGAGGCTAGAGATCGTCGGCGGCGACGGGCTCCGGTTGCGGGTCCGGCTCGTCGCTGCGCGCGCCGGCCTTCTTGCGGCGCGGACGGATGTCGTGCCGCTTGATCATCTCGTTCAGCGTCGTCGGCTTGATCTGCAGGAGCTCGGCGGCGCGCTTCTGCACCCCGCCGGCGGCCTCGAGGGCCGACTCGATCAGGTTGCGCTGGAACGAGGCCTCGGCGTCGCGGTACGAGATGCCTTCGGGGGGAACCACGAACTGTGGCATCTGGAAACGGCGGCCGCTCCGCACGTGGTCGGGAATCATGTCAGCGTCGATGCGCGTGCCCGAGGTCAGCACGGTGGCGCGCTCGATCACGTTTTCCAGTTCGCGCACGTTGCCCGGCCAGTCGTAGTCGAACAGCAGGTCGAGCGCCTCGGCGCTCAACTCCAGGTTCGGCTTGTTGTTCTCCTTGCCGTACTTTTCGATGAAGTGCTGCACTAGCAGCGGGATGTCGTCCTTGCGCTCGCGCAACGCCGGCAGCTGCACCGTGATGACATGGAGGCGGTAATAGAGGTCCTCGCGGAACTTCCCTTCCTCCATCATCTTCTTCAGGTCGACGTTGGTCGCGGCGATGATGCGGACGTCGACCTTGATCGTCTCGACACCGCCCAGGCGCATGAACTCGCGTTCCTGGATCACGCGGAGCAGCTTGGCCTGCGTCTCGATCGGGATGTTGCCGATCTCGTCGAAGAAGATCGTCCCCTTGTCGGCCAGCTCGAACAGCCCCTTCTTCGGGTAGACGGCCCCGGTGAACGCCCCCTTGACGTGCCCGAACAGGTTCGATTCGAGGAGGTCCGGCGGCAGACTGCCGGAGTTGACGGTGATGAAGGCGCGGTCGGAGCGCGACGAGTTCTGGTGCAGGGAGCGCGCCACTAGCTCCTTGCCGGTGCCGCTCTCGCCGTTGATCAGGATCGTTGTCCGGCTCGGCGCCGCCTGGATGATCAGGTCGAACACCTGGCGCATCCGCATGCTCTTGCCGATGATGTCGCCAAAGTGATTGGAATGCGCCTGCAGGTTCTGGCGCAAGGCGCGGTTCTCGACGACGAGACGGCGCTGCGCCAGCGCATTGCGCAGGACGGCCAGCACTTCGTCGTTCTTGAACGGCTTGCTGATGTAGTCGAAGGCGCCGCGCTTCATCGCCGCGATCGCATTCTCGACCGAGGCGAAGGCGGTGATCATCAGGACGGGCAGGTCGTCGTCGAGCTTCTTCAGTTCGTCGAGCGCCTGGACGCCGTTCATGCCAGGCAGCATGACGTCGACGATGGCGGCGTCGAGCGGCATCGTCCGCGCCACATCCAGCCCCTCCTCCGCGCTGGACGCCAGGCGGACCTGGTAGCCCTCGCGCGTCAGCAGCGCCTCGAGGATCTCGCGCATGATTTCCTCGTCGTCGATGACGAGAATAGTCGCTCGATCGCTCATGACTTCTGACCGGCGGCTGCGGCCATCGTCTCCGCCAGGGGCAGCTGGATGGTGAACCGTGTGCCGTGGCCGACCTGGCTGTCGCAGCTGATCGTGCCGCCGTGTTCCTGCACGATCCCGTAGGTGATCGACAGGCCGAGGCCGGTTCCCTTGCCGATCGCCTTGGTGGTGAAGAACGGATCGTAGATCCGCGACAGCTGCTCGGCGGGAATGCCCGAGCCGGTATCGCCGACCTCGACGATGGCGACTCCGGGTTCCTGGCGGGTCACGATCGTCAGCCAGCCCCCCTTCGGCATCGCGTCGCGCGCGTTGAGGAAGAGATTCAGGAACACCTGCTGCAGCTTGTGCTCGATCGCCTGCACGGCCGGGCCCGCTGCCGCCAGCTCCTTGCGCACCTGGATGCTGCCGTTCTTGAACTGGTGCTCGAGCAGCGACAGCACGTCGTTGATGACGGTGTTGACGTCGCACGGTCCGCTGTCGACCTGCGCCGGTCGCGCCAGGTTGAGCAGCCCGTTGACGATTTTGGCGGCGCGGAAGGTTTGCCGTTCGATCTTCTCGAGGACCGCGGTCTTCGGATCGTCGGGGCTGGCCCCCTCGAGCAGCATCTGCGTAAAGCTCGAGATGCCGGTCAGCGGCGTGTTGACCTCGTGTGCCACCCCGGCGGCGAGCAGTCCGATCGAGGCCATCTTCTCGGAGATCTGCAGCTGCTCTTCGAGCTGCACGCGCGACGAGATGTCTTCGATGATGACGATGGTGCCGACGACGCCGGCGTGCGAATCGCGCAGCGGCGTCATCCCGACGTTGACCAGCAACCGCCGTGGCGGCTGGTGCCGGCTGAGGAGCGGAATCTTGTAGTAGGCGGCGCCATCAGGCGCCTCGCGCAGCAGCGCGACGACGTCGGTGTCGACGAGGCCGGTCAGCGCCTGGCCGACTGCCTCTTCATGACGGACGCCGTAGAGCTCTTCCATCGGCCGGTTCCAGCGCACGACGCGACCGTTGCGATCGAGCACGGCCAGGCCGTCGTTGAGCGACTCGAGGATGTTTTCGCTGAATTGGCGCATCCGCTCGAGTTCGTCGGCCTTGGTCCGTAACTGGCGGTAGAGCCGGCCGTTTTCCAGGGCGATCGCCGCCTGCGCCGCGACCGCCGACAGCAGCGACATGTCCTCGCTGCTGAGCGGCTCCGCACTGGCCTTGCGCCCCAGGGCCATGACCGCGATCGTCCCTTCCTTGGAGACGCACGGGACGAAGTAATGGATGCCCGCGTCGCGCCAGAACTCCACTTCGCGCATGTCGACGCGGCGCAGCGGCAGGTTGTCGTCGAGCGACAGCGTGTGGCCGGCGACGAGCCGCGTCGCCACTTCCGAGCCGCCGCCGAGCGCCGGCACCATGTCGACGAATCCGGCGTGCGCGATCGTGGTGAAGGGCGCCTCACCGTGCGGCGCTGACACCGGCGACAGCATCAGCGCGATGCGATCGACGAGCAGCGTTTCCATCACGCGGGTGATCAGTCGTTCGCTCAGGCGCTGCAGGTCGAGATCGCTGTTGAGGTCGCGCGCGAAGCCGACGAGCGCACGGCGGTAGTCATAGCGATCGCGATAGTAGGCACGGTCGAGGCCGGCCTGGATCGCGTTCTTGACCGGCCGCGACAACAGCACGACGACCAGCGTCGCCAGCAGCGCGATCAGCGGGTTGCGCTGCTCGGCGTCCCTCAGGAACAGCCGCTGCGCCGTCCACAGCAGCATGCCGTAGATCGCCGCGATCGCCGCCAGCGCCGCCGCATAGACCAGCGCGCGCTTGATGATCACTTCGACGTCCATCAGGCGGTAGCGGACGATGGCCGAGGCAAAGGCCAGCGGCAACAGGCCGAGGAGCAACGCCGTGTACTCGAAGCCGCGCAGCGGCGGCAGCCCAATCGCGAACGGCAGCGCATAGCCGAAGGCGAAGGGCACCGAGCCGATGGCGCTGCCCCACACGATCCAGCTCAGCTGCCGGCGCGCCGTCACCGCGCGGACGTGGCGGAGCGCGCGGACCATGATGACCAGGCCGGCGATCAGGCAGACCGTCAGATAGAGCAGCTGCCCGCTCTGCACCAGCTCGGCCAGCCGCGCCAGCATCTCGCCATGCGTCGCGCCATTCATGACGGCGATCACCGAGACGGCGCCGAGCGCCAGCGCCGGCAAATACAGGAGCGGCACGAAGCGGCGACCGGCCTCGCTGCGCACCCACGCATCGGGGCGATCCGGGAACACCAGCGCGAAGTGCACGAACAGCGGCGGCAGCAGCAGCGCCGCGGTAATGTCTCCCCAGTAGAACGTCCAATCGAGGGCATCGAGCCTGCCGGTGTACGAGAACGCCATCACACCGAAGAAGGCGACTGTCAGCCAGAAGAAATGCAGCGTGGCCTGGTGATCGGGCCGCCGCAGGCGGACCGACGCGCCGACGAGCAGTGAGAACATCCCGACGGCGGCGAGCGCGTAATACAACCCGCGCGCGCCGGATGGAATCGGCGCGACCTCGATGGTGGGCTGCTCCCGCGTGTCGCCGCGCGCAACAAGGTAGTGCAGCGGCTGCCCGTCGTGGCTGGCGTGCAGGATGCCGACGACATCTTCGACAGCGAGTACTTCCCTGCCGTCGACCGCGAGCAGGATGTCGCCACGCTTGACGCCCGCCCTATCGGCGGCGGTGCCAGGCGCAATCTCGGCCGCAACGACCGCGCCGTTGAGCGATCGCCACAGGACGCCGTCCTCGACTTCGGACCAGGTAGCGCGCTGATAGATATTCAGCACCGCCAGGCACAGCAGAGCTGCCACCACCAGCATGGTGGATGTCGATTGAAGCCGGACGGTGCGCTGCCAGGACCGCGTCATGCGTACAAGCTGTATCCAGTAAGGCCTAGCAATTCGCATACCCCGGCCGCGCCTCGCGCAGCCACCTGGAAACCCTGTATTTTCAAGTATTTATATCACGAATCGTTCGCAGAACTGGCGCGAATTCCAAAATTTTGGAGGAGCGTTCCGAAGCGTTGGAGGACCGCTAGAACTTGATGAGGACGCCGCCGATGAGCCGCTTCGGCGGGCGAACGACGAGCAGCTCGTCGTAGATCGAGCCGGTCTCGCCGGGATCGCGGAACATGTTGCGCAAGCCAACCAGCACTTCCCAGTGGGCGGTCCCGCTGAATGGCATGAACGGCAGCGCCTGGTTCACCTGGACGTCGAAACGGTAGTCGATGGCCGGGTGCGTCGGATCGGTGGCGTTGGCGAACGCGTTGGCGAAGCGATAGAGCACGAATATGCGCGTGGCTGTCTGCGGTAGATCGGTTTCGAGCGACGTCGTCAAGTCGTGCACGTCTTCGCTGGCCGGCCGGATCGCGGCCGGCGCCACCAGGGCGATCGCTGCCATGTCGCCGCGCGAGATCCAGTCGGCGCGCGAGACGGTGTACTCGACCGAGGCGTGCACGGCGCGGGCCGGAGCACTGGCCACGCTGAAGACCCAGCCTTCAGCGTCGAGCGCACCCGCCGTGCCGACGAAGTAGTGGCCTGGTGACTGCGGCCCCCCCTCGACCGGCACGCCAAACAGCGTGACGAGCTGGTTGTCGACACGCTGCTGGAAGCGCCGGACGCCGACGATGTAGGCGTCGTCGAACTGATGATTGAGTCCGACGTCGAGCATCCGGGACCGCTCGACGTGAAGGGGCTGGCCGTCGAGCGAGCCAAAGGTGCGCTCCGGAGGCAGCCAGGGACCGACCAGCGACGGCGCGAGAAACTCCTCGGCGCCAGGCGCGAGCATGCGCTGCGCGACGTGCACCTCGAGATGAGTGCCGGCGTCGAGCGGCGTCAGCGTTATGCCGGCGCGCGGGCTCAACAGCGAGCGCTGCCGCAAATAATCGTAGTGTGCGTAGCGCGCGCCGTAGTCGACGGCGAGCGTCGGCGACACGATCCAGCGATCGCTGCCGTAGATTTCCCCGACAGTGCGCGAGTCGTCGGTCGCGCGGCCGAGGCCGAGCGCGCGCGCCTGTGGGTTCTGGTATTGCTGCGTGCTGTACGACACGCCGAACGCGGAATCGTGTGCCGTGGCGATCCGTGTCCTGAACGTCCCGGCGACGATCCAGGCCGACAGGTCGGACTGGCTCATCGAAGCGCGCACGTCCCAGCGGCCGCTCGCCGCCGGCGCGCCGATCGAGAGGTAGGCGATGCCGCGTGGCGCGAAGTCGCTGAAGAGCAGCGGTGCGGTGGCCGCCTGCGACGAGGTCGTCAGCAGGTTGACCTCGCCCGAGAACGGCGTCGCGGTAAAGAAGTTGGCGGCGACGCTTGCCGCGTTGTCGAACGCCCGCCCGAACGACGTCGTCCACGGGGACACGGGTTCATCGGGAATCGTCTGATCGGCCGCCGCGTCGGCGATCGTCACCGTGGAGCCGTCGTCCTTCAGGACGCTGCGCTTGACGTGGCGCAGGCGCCAGGCGGTATCGCTGTGGTTGTCGCCGGTGTCGCCAGTGGCGTTGTCGCCAGGAGGAATGGCGGCGACGCCCGCGGCAAGGATCGGCCGCGCTTCGAGCGGGTCGCCGTCCGGCGCGCCGGCGCGGCGCATCTGGATCCGATCGACCTCAGCGTTGCTGGTCCCGACCCGTACGCCTTCGCGGCGCGTCGAGACATAGCCGGTGTGATTGATGCGAAGGACGTACTGGCCGGAGGGCAGTGGCTGGATCACGAAGCGGCCGCGTGCGTCGGTTGTCGCCATCGCCGATGTAAGCCCAAGCGCCGAAACCATGGCATCGGCGATTGGGCCGCCGTGATCATCGACGACGACCCCCTGGATGCCACCGAGGGTCAGGCCGGCTTGCTGACGCACCGGCGCGGGCAGCACCTGCGCGGACGCCGACCCCACCGCCAATCCGAGGATTGCCGCCGCCGCCAATCCGGTCAGGCGTGCCATGACTCCTCCGATCTCTTGCGCTCGGTGCCGGCGCGCGGCGGCTCGCTCGGGCGCCTTGCTCGGGCGTCCTGCCTGCCGTTGGCGCGTGACCGTTCGCTCCATTCCACCTGCTCGAGATACTACGGCGTCACCGTGAACGTCGTATTCTGCGTCAGAACCTTACCGCTCTGCTTGTCGGTAATCTTGATTTCAAGGCGATAGCTGCCGTCAGTGAAACTCTGCAGCGGAATCCCCTGACCCGCCTGGATGCTGCTGTTGCTGCTCGTCGGGTCGAATCCCGGCGGCATCGTGTCGTTGTTGAGGGGCTGCGGTTCGGTGCTGTTGAAGCGTTTCTCGCCCCCGGTCTCCTGCCTGTAGAACGTGTAGGTCGCCTCGAGGCTGAATTTCTTCTCCGGCGACACGGTCGCGTTGTAAATCTGGAAGAGCACGATCAGCTCGTCCGACTTCTTGAACTTGCGCTCGGGCGCAACTTCGATTTCCGTCTGCCCAAAGGCGTACGGGTGCTCGGACTGTTGATCGGTCGGCACCGGCGCCGTCAGCTGGCTGACGTGCTGGGCGAGGATGATGGTGCTGGTCATCAGCTCGGGGCTGGTGTAGTTCGGCACGTCGAGCGACTGCTTGATCACGCCGAGCTTGCCGCCAGCGGCGCGCTCGTGGACGACAACGTAGAGGTCGTAGGCGCCAGACGGGACGCCGATGCCGCGCAGGATGCGAAACGGCTGACCGGCGGCGGCCGGCTTGAGCTCCATGAACGCCACGTCCTCGTAGGGATAGGACGGGCTGGCGGGAGCGGCGGCCTTCGGATCCTGTTTCTTGTCCTTGTCGTTCTTCTTCTTCGCGTCCTTGGCGTTGGCAGGTTCAGCCGCCGGCGGCGCCGGCGCCGTCATCCCCTTCGGCGTGACGCGGACGTAGAGGGTCAATGGACCGGGCTGGACCTTCGTCGAGTCGATGGTCAGCGTCAGCGGCACCCAGACGCGGCCCGCCTGCGCCTTGAGGAAATCGTTGCCGATCTGAATCGGAATATCACTCGACGCCGGCGGGGCCGTCATCGCGGCGTCGGCCGCCTGGATGACCGTCGTGATCTCCTGGTTCTGCGCCTGCTGCTGCGACGTGGCGCCAGCGTCGGGCTTCTGGTCTTTCTTCGGCGCCTGCGCCAGGATCAGCGTTCCACACATCACCGACAGCGCTGCCGCCAGACCGACGCGCGCGACCCCTTCCCCGACCCCCCGAGACGACAACGGCATCATGACTCCTTAACTGATGGATCATATGCCTGTAAAGGGGGGGAGTCAAAGGGCCTGCGGCCGAAAACCGCCCGGGAAAACACGGCCGGAAAAACTGAAAACCGATAGAATCGGCGATCTGTGCTCGACGACGTCGTCACGATGGTGCTGGCCGGGGGCGTGGGGGAGCGGCTGTATCCGTTAACCAAAGAACGGGCCAAGCCGGCGGTCTATTTCGGGGGCCCCTACCGCATCATCGATTTCACGTTGAGCAACTGCCTCAACTCCGGGCTGCGCAAGATCTTCATCGCGCTGCAGTACAAGTCGCTCTCGCTGACACGGCACCTTCGCTTTGGCTGGAGCGTGGTCGCCGACGAGCTCGGGGAGTTCATCGAGGTGTTGCACCCGCAGAAGCGGGTCGGCGAGCACTGGTACCAGGGAACGGCCGACGCCGTCTACCAGAACCTCTACTCGATCCAGCGGGAAGGGCCGCGCCATCTCATCGTGCTCTCGGGTGATCATGTCTACAAGATGGACTACGCGCGCATGCTGCGCTTCCATCTCGAGCGCGGCGCCGCCGCGACGCTCGCGGTCATCGAAGTGGACGCCGCCGACGCCAGCCGCTTCGGCATCATGCAGGTCGACGACCAGGATCGTCTGACCGGCTTCCTCGAGAAGCCGACGGACCTGCCACCGGGGCAGCACCTTGCGTCGATGGGCATCTACATCTTCGACATGAGCGTGCTGGTGCCCGCGCTCGAGGAGGACGCGCGCAACGCCACCAGCCACGACTTCGGCAAGGACATCATCCCGTCGCTGATCTCGCACGTGCCGGTTTTTGCCTACCGCTTCACCGACGAGAACAAGAAGGCGGCGAAATACTGGCGCGACATCGGCACGCTTGACGCCTACTACGAAGCCAACATGGACCTGTGCCACGTCAATCCGGAGTTCAACCTCTACGATCCGGAGTGGCCGGTGCGCACGCACCAGGTGCAGGCGCCACCGGCGAAGTTCGTCTTCGCCGACGCCGGGCGCCGGGTCGGCGAAGCGCTCGATTCGATGATCTCGGCCGGCTGCATCATCTCGGGCAGCACGATCCGCGGCAGCGTGTTGTGCCCGAACGTGCGCGTGCATAGCTTCTGCACAGTCGATGAAAGCATCCTGATGCCCGGTGTCCGCGTCGGGCGCCACGCCTGCATCCGCCGCGCTATCGTCGATCGCGACGTCTTCATTCCGCGCGGCGCGATGATCGGCTTCAACGTAGACGAAGATCGCCGCCGCCACACCGTCACCGACCGCGGCATCGTCGTCGTCACCAAGGAAGACGAGCCGTTCCTCGGTCCCATCAGCGAAGACGCGCTGCGCCACGAGGCCGAATTCGACGCGCGCGGCTCGGCATGAGCAGCTCGGCATTTCCCGCTGCGACGGCGCACGGCATAATCATCTTTTGAGATCGTCGCCGAATCGAGGAATGATGCAGATAACAGCGATCAAGGGCAGGGAAATTCTCGACTCGCGGGGCAACCCGACGGTCGAAGTGGACGTGACGCTCGACGGCAAGGTCACCGGGCGCGCGGCGGTCCCGTCGGGGGCATCGACGGGCGTGCGTGAGGCGCTCGAACTGCGCGACGGCGACAAGAAGCGCTACCTTGGCAAGGGCGTGGCCAAGGCCGTCGCTCACGTCAACGGCGAGATCGCCGCGGCGCTCAAGGGAAAGACGGCGGCCCAGCGCGCCATCGACGAGCAGATGATCGCGCTCGACGGAACTCCCAACAAGGGGCGCCTCGGCGCCAACGCGCTCCTTGGCGTATCGATGGCGCTGGCGCGCGCCAGCGCCGCTGCCGCCGGCCAGCCGACCTACGTGCACCTGGCCGGGCTCTACGAGGGCACCGCCGGCTCCCATCCGCACCTGCTACCCGTGCCGATGATGAACATCCTCAACGGCGGCGCGCACGCCGACAGCAGCGTCGACATCCAGGAGTTCATGGTCATGCCGGTCGGCGCGGGCACGTTCGCCGACGGGTTGCGCGCCGGTGCCGAGATCTTCCACACGCTGCGGGGCATCCTGAAGAAAAAGGGCTACGCGACCGGTGTGGGCGATGAGGGAGGCTTCGCGCCCAGCCTGAAGTCGAACCGCGAAGCGCTCGACGTCGTTCTCGAGGCAGTCACCCAGGCTGGCTACCAGGCCGGCGAGACGGTCTACCTCGCGCTCGACGTCGCCGCTAGCGAGTTGTGGGTCGACGAGGACAAGAAGTACGAGTTCAAGAAGTCGGGAGAAGCGTCGCGCACGGCCGACGAGATGGTCAGGATGTACGAGGACTGGGTGCGCCAGTATCCAATCGTCTCGATCGAGGACGGCCTCGGAGAAGGCGACTGGGACGGGTGGAAGACGCTGACCACGGCGCTCGGCGGCCAGATCCAGATCGTCGGCGACGATCTGTTCGTGACCAACCCCGAGATCCTCGCGCGCGGCATCAAGGAAAAGGTCGCCAACTCGATCCTCGTCAAGCTGAACCAGATCGGGACCGTCACGGAAACGCTCGACGCCGTCGCCATGGCACGCGACGCCGGCTACACCAGCGTCATCTCGCACCGGTCCGGCGAAACCGAGGACACGACCATCGCGGACCTGGCCGTCGCGACCAGCGCCGGCCAGATCAAGACCGGCTCGGCCAGCCGCACCGATCGCGTCGCCAAGTACAACCAACTGCTCCGGATCGAGGAGGAGCTGGGGGCGGCGGCAAAGTACGCGGGCCGCGGGGCCCTGAAGCAGGTCGCCGCCAGATGAGCAGCCGGCAACACCTGGGAGTCAACGGTCACGATGCATAAAGTCGTTTTGCTCCGACACGGCGAGAGCGAGTGGAACAAGGAAAACCGCTTTACCGGCTGGAAGGATGTCGACCTGTCGGAAAAGGGGCTGGCCGAGGCGCGCGAGGCCGGCCGGCTGATGAAGCAGGCCGGGTTCACCTTCGACCTCGCCTTCACCTCGGTGCTGCGCCGCGCCATCAAGACGCTCGGCATCGCGCTCGACGGGATGGACCAGTTGTGGATTCCCGTGACCAAACATTGGCGCCTCAACGAGCGCCACTACGGCGCGCTGCAGGGGTTGAACAAGGCGGAGACCGCGGCCCAGCACGGGGAGGCGCAGGTCAAGATCTGGCGCCGCAGCTACGACATCCCGCCGCCGCCGCTGACACCCGACGACGAGCGCTGGACCGGACGCGATCCCCGCTACAAGGATCTGAAGCCGTCGGAGATCCCGCCGTCGGAATCGCTCAAGGACACCGTCGCCCGCTTCCTGCCCTACTGGCACGAGACCATCGCCCCGACGATCGCCAGCGGGCGGCGCGTCGTGATCGGCGCGCACGGCAACAGCCTGCGCGCCTTGGTCAAGTATCTCGACAAGGTCGGGGATCAGGAGATCGTTGAACTGAACATTCCGACCGGGATTCCACTCGTCTACGAACTGGACGACCGGCTGACCCCGATCCGGCACTACTACCTCGGCGATCCGGAGGCCGCCGCGAGAGCTGCGGCAGCGGTCGCCGCGCAGAGCGGCGCGAAACCGGCTCAGGCCTGATCGGCGCAGGCGGACGCGAGCCCCGCGCCCGCCGCGAGCGACGCCGCCACCGCGTCGACGAGACGCCGCTCGGCGACCTTCCCCATCAGCGCAATCGTCGCCGGCACGAATTGCGCCGGTGGCGACGCGACGACGCACGCGGCGCAGGCCAGCCGGTGCCAGCCGTGATGATCGCGCGGGCCGTAGCCGAATACGCTGGCCGCGTAGCGCGCGACCACGCCGTAGGCGTCGCCCGCAATCGCGCCCGACCAGCCGTGATCGCCGCCGGCGCGGCCGGCGCCGGCGCGCAGGCTGGCGAGATACTCCGCGGCCGTCCGTCCCGGCGCCTCCGTCCATGTCCGGCCGATGCGGCGAAGCGTGTGCGCATCGCTGCCGGCCGTGACCGGCGCCGGCGCGCCGCCGAGCCGTGTCCACAGATCCGCGACCAGCGTGTTGTGGCGCCGCAGCATCGTCCCGTTGCGCACCTCCACCGCCGGCGCGGCCGCCAGGAGCCGCAGATAGTCGGCGAGCGGAACCTGATGCCGGTAGAAGAAGAACGGGTGATTCAGCGCGAAGAAGAGGCCGCGCGCGCGCAGATATCCCATCACCTCGAACGCATCGCCGCGCAGCGGCTGCAGATCACCGTGGATCGCTTCGCTCGTCCCGTAAACGCCGAGGTGGACCTGCAGATCGGTGTCGGGCACCCGGCAGGAGACTTCCTCGCCGGCGAGGAAGTCGGGTGCATCCGGATAGCGCGACAGGAATTCGAGACAGCCGTCGATCGAATCGTGATCGGTGATGGTGACGATGTCCATGCCGCGGCGCTTGGCGACGGCGTAGACGTCGAACGGATCGGAATAGCAGTCGCGGCTGCGCAGAAACGGCAGCGTGCTGTTGACGCGCGAGTGGCGCGTATGGACGTGAAGGTCGGCGCGCGATGGCGCCTGTGTTTCACTCATGACGCAAAAACGGCCACCTGGACGAGACCAGGCGGCCGTTCCTTCGTATCCTTCGTGTTCGTGTTACTCGACTTCTTTTTCCTGCGTCTCGTCCGCGGCGATGCGGAGCGAGCGCAGGAAACGGCGATCGTTGGCGCTGATTTCGAACTGACGGCGCTGAACGGGGACGGCGGTGATCGCCTTCTGCGGCACCGTCGCGGGAACGGTTGTACGGGCGAGCGCGCCCGGCTGCGTTCGACTGACGAACCCAATCACTGCTTCGAGCGACACACGCAACTCGAAGCCGGCGGCACGCGCTTTCTCCCGGCACGCTTCAACGCGCGCATCGTCAGAAACCGCGGCAGCAATGGCGTCGGACAGCTCTTTGGCCATTCGGTTCACGACGTCATCCATTCGAGACCTCCTCAACGGCCGCCGGAGCTGGGATCGCCGGGGCATGTCCCGAAACGAGCCGCCGGGGGGTGGCGGATAGATCTCGGGCGCCAAAGTTAATCATATGAAGGGTTTGGGGCGCGGGAAACTACTGCCGATTGTAGACTGTCGAGTACCTGACTGTCAATGGATGAACTCCCGGGGTTGTTCCCATTCACGCGCGGCATACAGCCAACCATGTACCGCGGCCGCTTGTGGACCATGCGCCAGTATGCCGGGTTCGGCACCGCGGCCGAGTCGAACCGGCGCTACCATTACCTGCTGAGCCAGGGGGTTAGCGGGCTCAGTGTCGCCTTCGACCTGCCGACGCAGATGGGTTACGACTCCGACCATCCCCTCGCGCAGGGAGAGGTCGGCCGCGTCGGCGTCGCGATCGACTCGCTCGCCGACATGGAAGAGCTCTTTGCCGGCATCCCACTCGACCGCGTATCGACGTCGATGACGATCAACGCGACGGCGGTCATCCTCCTGGCGCTCTACATCGCCGTCGGGCGGCGCCAGGGCGTAGACGCCGCCAAGCTGTCGGGGACGATTCAGAACGACATCCTCAAGGAGTACGTCGCGCGCGGCACCTATATCTACCCGCCGCGCGCCTCGCTCCGCATCGTCACCGACGTGTTTGCCTACTGCGATCGCCATCTGCCCAACTGGAACACGATCTCGATCAGCGGGTATCACATCCGCGAGGCGGGATCGACCGCGGTGCAGGAAGTGGCCTTCACCTTGGCCAACGCCATCACCTACGTGCAGGCGGCCGTCGAGGCCGGGCTCGACGTCAACCGCGTCGGACAGCGCCTCTCGTTCTTCTTCAACGCGCACAACGATTTTATCGAGGAGATCGCGAAGTTTCGCGCCGCGCGGCGGCTGTGGGCGCAGGTCATGCGCGACCGCTTCCACGCCGACAACGCGCGCGCGCAGCAGCTGCGCTTCCACACCCAGACGGCAGGGAGCACCCTGACCGCGCAGCAACCCGACAACAACATCGTCCGCGTCGCCTTGCAGGCGCTGGCCGCGGTGCTGGGCGGCACGCAGTCGCTGCACTGCAACGGCCGCGATGAGGCGCTGGCGCTGCCGACCGAGGAATCGGCGCGCGTCGCCCTCCGAACACAGCAGATCATCGCCAGCGAGAGCGGCGTCGCCAACACCGTCGACCCTGTCGGCGGAGCGGCGGAAATCGAGGCGCAGACGGGCCGCATCGAGCGCGAGGCGCGGGCGATGCTCGATCGGATTGATGCGCTCGGCGGCACGCTGGCAGCCATCGAAGCCGGGGTCATCCAGCGCGAGATCCAGGACGCGGCCTACGCGGCGCAGCAGCGCATCGACTCGGGCCAACAGATCGTCGTCGGTGTCAACCGCTATCAGTCCGAGTCCGATTACGCCATCCAGACGCTGCGCATCGACCCCGGCATCGAAACGCGTCAGATCGAGCGCGTCCAAGCCGTGCGCACGTCGCGCGACCGGGAGTCGTGGCGTGCCGCGATCGACGCCGTCTCGGCGGCCGCCCGCGGCAGTGACAACC
Source organism: uncultured Acidobacteriota bacterium (assembly GCA_963836665.1). GTDB lineage: Bacteria > Acidobacteriota > Vicinamibacteria > Vicinamibacterales > 2-12-FULL-66-21 > JAICSD01. The sequence continues at coordinate 3,134,253 of CAWIKL010000001.1, forward strand.
TCGTTCCGCCGATCATCGCCGCGGTCGAGGCGCACGCAACCGTCGGCGAAATCTCCGACGCGATGCGCGCGGTATTTGGCGAGCACCGGGAATCCGATGTCCGATGAGCGACATCGCGCGTCACGCATCGCGCATGACGCTCCCGCCGATGCCCTCCTCAGGGTCGAACAGCTTTCGACCGTCTTCGACCTTCCAGGAGGTCCAGCGACCGCGGTCTCGAACGTCAGCTTTCATGTCAACGCCGGCGAAACCCTTGGTCTGGTCGGTGAATCGGGCTGCGGCAAGTCCGTGACGGCCATGTCGCTCCTGCGATTGGTGGACCCGCCGGGACGGATCGCCAGCGGCCGGATCGTGTTCAAGGGACGCGACCTGCTGGCGCTACCCGAGCACCAGATGCAGCAGGTGCGCGGACCGGGCATCGGCCTCGTCTTCCAGGATCCGATGACGGCGCTCAATCCCGTCTTCACGATCGGCAATCAGATCGCTGAGACGCTCTCCGTGCACGGACTGGCGCGCGGACGCGCCGCCCGCGACCTCGCCATCGAGCTGCTCGACGCGGTCAGCGTTCCCGACGCCGCGACGCGGGTCGACGACTATCCGCATCAGCTCTCCGGCGGGCTGCGCCAGCGCGCGATGATCGCGCTGGCGATCTGCTGCAACCCGGCGCTGGTCATCGCCGACGAACCGACGACGGCGCTCGACGTGACCGTTCAGGCGCAGATCCTCGACCTGCTGCGCAGCCTGCGCGATCGCCTCGGACTCGCGCTCCTCCTCATCACGCACGACCTTGGCGTCGTCGCCGAAATGGCGGATCGCGTCGCTGTGATGTACGCCGGGCGGATCGTCGAGCAGGGCACCGTGCGGGAGATCTTTCACGACGCGCGACACCCCTACACGCGCGGGCTGCTCGCGTCGATCCCGGGCGCGACCGACGGCCGCCTTCAGCCGATCCCCGGCGCAGTGCCGGCGCTCGGCAGATTTCCCGCCGGCTGTCCGTTCCATCCGCGCTGTCCGAATCGCTTCGAGCCGTGCGCCGCGGCCGTGCCCGGGGTCACCGCGACGCCTCCGGGCGGCGCGCACGAGACTCGCTGCTACCTGTACTCGCGCGCGGTCGACCCCGAACAGCTGCCGGAGGCAGGTTCCTGATGCCGCTCCTCGAAGTGCGGCACCTCGTCAAGGAATTCACGCGACGCCGCGGACTCTTCGACGGCACGGCAGCGGTGCGCGCGGTCGACGATGTGAGCTTGACCATCGAGAAGGGGGAGACCTTCGGCCTGGTCGGCGAATCGGGTAGCGGCAAGACGACGATCGGACGGTGCATCCTGCGGCTGATCGAACCGACCTCGGGTGAGGTGATCTTCGACGGCCGCGATGTGCTCGCCCTGTCGCGCGGCGAGTTGCGGCAGGCGCGGCGCGAGATGCAGATCGTCTTCCAGGATCCCGACTCATCGCTCAATCCGCGCATGCGCGCCGGTGACATCGTCGAGGAGCCGCTGCTCATTCACAAGCTGGGCGGTCGTGAGGAGCGGCAGGCGCGCGTCAGGCAGCTGTTCGACCTCGTCGGGCTGAACGCGGATCACCTGGCGCACTACCCGCACGAATTCTCCGGGGGCCAGCGCCAGCGCATCGGTCTGGCGCGCGCGCTCGCGCTGAATCCGTCGCTGATCGTCGCCGACGAACCGGTCTCGGCGCTCGACGTCTCGGTCCAGGCGCAGGTGGTGAACCTGCTCATGGATCTGCAGCGTCAACTCGAACTCACCTACTTGTTCATCGCGCACGATTTACGGCTGGTTCAACACATCTGCCGGCGCGTGGCGGTGATCTATCTCGGGCGCGTCGTCGAGATGGGTGACACGGCCAAGCTGTTTGCGGCGCCGCAGCATCCGTATACCAAGGCGCTGCTCTCGGCGATCCCGATCCCTGACCCGAACGCGCCACGCCGGCGCATCGTGCTCGATCCGAAGTCGTTCGACCGCGCCGCGCCTCTCAAGCAGGTCAGCGCGGGACATCTCGCCGCAATCTGATCGACCCGGCATACACTGTCGCGTGCGATCAACTGCGCTCGTCGTCGGAATTTGTGTCTCCCTCGCTCTGGCGGCCGCCCCTCAAGTACGGTATCGACCCACGGAGACCGGTCCGTGGCGACCCTGGTCGTTCACGGCCATTGCGACCGTGCGCCAGGCCAGCGGTGCCACCGCCACCGACGTGCAGGCGTTCGAGAAGCGGCTGCTGGAGCTGGCCGCAATCGTCAAACGCGCGCCGGCCGTGGCAACGCCAGTCGGCTTTGCCGGCGAGTTGTACGGCAGTCTGCTCGGCGGGTCCGCGAAGGCCCATGCACCGGCACGTTCGGCGCCGCTCGTCGGCGCCATGTCCTTCGGCGCGTTTCCGCTGATCGAGTTCGACCGCGGCGGGCGCAAGGTCAACGAGGATCTCAAGGGCGGTGAGACGGAACTGCTCCAGTTCTCCATCAACCAGGTCGACGGCTCGATCTACGGGACGCCGAGGCCGCAAGGCTGGGGCTCGGCGGAGGTCGACGCCTTCGTCGAACCGGTCAGCGGTCCACCGATCGCAGGACTCGTCCGGGCCGGAGACGTCTTGGTCGTCAAGCAGAACCCGAAGCCGTTGTGGGTGCCCTTCGCACTCGCCGATGCGCTGCAGCCGATCGTGGCCGAGCGGCGCGCGCTCTTCGAGCAACGGCGGGACGCCTACGCCAAAGCCGCTGCGGAGTTCGCCGAGTGGCAGACGCCGGCCACGCGTGCGGCGCGCCGCGCCGAGTGGCAGGCGAGCGCGGCGCAGATGCCCAACGGCGCCGCGTTGGTCGCCAACATGGAGAAGGCCGATACCCAGATCGAGGCCGCGACACGGACGCAGCTCGCACCCGGCGGACCGGACGAGAAAGGCGTGCGCGAAGCCGAACGCGACTTCAAGGAAGCGGACGGGCTGGTCGCGGGGCTCTCGCCCGAGGCGCGCAACGCGCCGTCCTGCTACGACGACCGGGCCGGGCGCCTCGCTGACCGGTTCCGGCGGAAAGACGGCGCGCCGGCATCCTGCCGCGCCCTCGTCACACCCAACCGCGACTACTTCGACGCGGCGCGGCCGCGCACCGCGCCGCAGGTCGTGATGGTCGCCGCGTTCACGCGCTGCCTGACGCGCGAGTCGATGGCCGCGACGATTCGGGGCGGATGCGTCGTCAACCGGGCGCTCGTCGACTCGATGGATTGGGACGCGGTCCGGGCCTGGTTGAGTCGCTGACCGACGCGGCACGCGACGTGCTCTCCACGTCTGGCCCCTGCCGGATCGCCGGCAACCGCTGACAACTATGTTCGCGCAGCTCCGATCTGCGACACGCGGTCTCCTGAGATGGCGCGGCGGCGCCCTCGTCGCCGTGTTGACGCTGGCGATCGGGATCGGCACGGCCACCGCCCTCTACGCCGTGGTGCGGGTGATCCTGCCGGATCTGCCGGGCGTCCCCGAACTTGCCCGCGTCGGACGCATCTACGCGTCCAGCCCCGCCTTGGGCGTCGAGCGCGGGCGCGTGTCGTTGGGCGAGTTCGACGCGGCGCTCGCCAAGGCGACGTCGTTTCGCGCCATCGGCGCGTATGCCGACGAAGACGCCGTGATCGGCGCGGGACTGGAGGCACGGCCGGTGATCGCCGGCTATGCGTCGCCCGCCTTCTTCGCGGTGTTGAGCGTGCCCCCGGCGGCCGGCCGCGTCTTCACGGCAGCCGACTTGACGGGGCCGCCAGTCGCCGTCGTCAGCCAGGCGTTGTGGCGGCGCGACTTCCCGGACGGACGCCTCGCCAAGGCCACGATCCGCGTCGACGGCGTCGAGCGCGCGGTCGTCGGCGTCATGCCGCCGGAGTTCAACTATGGCTTCGTCGGCGTCTCGGCGGACGTGTGGGTCCCGCTCACCCACGCCACCCGCAACATGCCGTCGATCGTCGGGGTCTTCGCGCGGCTGCGCGACGGCGTGGCGTGGCCGGTCGCGCAGGCGGAGCTTGCCGCCATGTCGCGCGGGCACGAGCCGTGGGCATGGCAGGCGATGCCGATCGCGCGGGACACACGACGACGCGCGCTCGCCGCCTACGCGGCGACGCTCGGCCCGGCGCTGCTCGTCCTGCTCATCGCGTGCCTCAACGTCGCTTGCCTGCTGCTGGCGCGCGGCATCGGGCGAGAGAAGGAGCTGACGGTCAGGCGCGCGCTCGGCGCCACGCGCATGCGCGTTGTCCGGCTGCTGCTGGTCGAGAGCCTGGTGCTGGCGCTGATCAGCGGTACGGCGGGCTGGGCGCTGGCGCTCGGGATCCTGCGCGGCGTTGCCGCCGCGTTGGCGGCGGCGCAGCCATCGGCCGCGGCGCCGCTCGCCGGCGACGTCAGGCTGCTGCCGGTCGCCCTGACGGGCAGCGCGATCGCCTGCCTGCTGTTCGGGGCGGCGCCGGCGCTTCGTCTCTCGAGGCGCGACGTGACCGCGGCGCTCAATGGCGTCCCGGCCGTGCAGCGCGTTCAGGTCGCCGGCTACGGCGCACGCGACGTCATCGTGTTCGCCGAGATTGCGGCGGCGGTCGGCGTCATCGTGTGGACGGCGATGTTCTATACGCTCTTTTCCCAGTTGAGCGCCATCCATCTGACTTTCGCCGCCGATCACATCGTCGCGATGCGCGTGCCGGGCGCACTCGTGACAGACGTCGCGGCCCGCGTGGCGACGATTCCCGGTGTGGTGGAGACGACGATCTCGTCCGGGATGATGGGCGGCGGGACTGCCGAACGGATCGAGGGGACGCCGCTCACCCTGTCACGCCTGCCGGTTGGCAGACACTTCCTCGAGACGCTGGGCGTGCCCCTCCTGCGCGGGCGATCGTTCGACGCATCCGAGATGAACGGGCACGCGGCAGTCGCGCTGATGAGCGAAGCGGTCGCGCGGCAGCTCGCCGCCGATGGCAATGCCGTGGGCCTGCGCCTCAAGACAGCCGAGCATGGCCAACTCGTCGTCATCGGCGTCTGCCACGATCCGATTGATTACGGCGCGATGGCATCGATCGACGGCTTCGGCGGAGAGATCTACGTCCCCTACGAACCATCGATGACCTCGCGTGACGCGGTCGTCCTGGCGCGCGTGGCCGGTGAGGCTCGCCAGGCGCTGCCGGCCATCGCCGACGCCGCGCAGCTCCCGCCGGGTACGCCGCCGGCGCGCCCCGTGCAGCTGAGCGACAATTTCGCGGAACGCACCGGCGTCAACCGGGCGAGGACCGTGGCAATCCTGACCATTCTGGGCTCGTTCGCGGTCATCACACTGCTGCTCGCCGCGAGCGGGGTGTTCGCCGTGATCAGCCAGTCGGTCGCGCAGCGCACGCGTGAGTTCGGCATCCGCCTCGCCATCGGCGCGACCCACGGCGGGGTGCTGCGCATGGTGCTGCGGCGCGAGGGCCAGCTGATTGCTGCGGCGGTCGCCACGGGTTTTGTGTTCACGATGCTGGCGACAGGCGCGCTGTTCGCCGAGCTCGTCCGCCTCAACACGATCCTGCCAACGGCGTGGATCGGCGCCCTGTTGCTGTCCAGCGGGGTGGCGGCCGTCGCGGTGGCGTTCGCGACGTATGGCATCGTGCGGCTCGAACCTGCCGCCGTCCTACGGCGCCTGTAGCGCCCGGCGTTGCTCCGTCGCCTTCAGCATCTCGAGCAGGCAGCCGACGAGCCGATCGCTGTCAACCCCCTTGGTGAAGAAGCCGACGGCGCCCGCGTCCTCGATGGGATGCGCCTCTCCGTCGCGCGTCTGCGTGGAGAGGGCGAGGATGACGACCGACGGCAGCTCGGCGCGAATCCGCCGTGTCGCCTCGATCCCGTCCATGTTGGGCATCGAGACGTCCATCAGAATGACGTCGGGAGCAAGCGCGTGGGCTCGAGCAATCGCCTCGAGCCCGTCGGCGGCCTCGCCGACGACCCGCAGTTCGCCTCGTTGCTGCAGCAGCTCGCGAAAGGCGTGACGCACCTGCGGGTGATCGTCGACCAGAAGGATGCGCAGCGCCGGCGAGACGCCGCCCCGTCCCGGGTCGCCGGGCAACGCTTCGTACGTGGGCGCGCCGCCGGTAACCGCCTCGTTGGCCGAGCCTCTCGGTGAGACCAGGCGGAACCGGGTACCTCGCCCTGGAGCGCTGTCGATCTCGAGCCGGCCGCCGAGCAGGGCCAGGCGCTCGCGGATGCTGAAGAGTCCCCAGCCCGCACCCTCACGCTGAGCCAGGCCGGCCGGGTCGAATCCCACGCCGCGGTCGGCCACGACGATAGATAGGGTGTCGTCCGGTTCGAGCGTGAGGTGCACAGACACGCGATCGGCGCCGGCGTGCTTGACGGCGTTGAAGAGCAGCTCGCGGACCGACTCGAACAACAGCGTCCGGACGTCGCGCCGGGCGGAATTGGCGGCCGGGTCAGCGGAGACGTCGACCCGCAGGCCGTACTTGGTGCGCGTCTGGTTCGAGAGCCAGCGCAAAGCGGCCGGCAGCCCCGCCGTATGGAGGACGGGCGGGAACAGCTCGAGACTCAACGTGCGCGCCGCCGCGATCGCTTCCTCGAGCTGCATTCGCACCTGCGCCAGCAATTCGTCCGGGGCCGCACCCGGCCGCGCCTCGCGAGCGATCCGGCGCTCGAGATCGAGTGTGGCACCGACCAGCAACTGCTGGAGTCCGTCATGCAGCATGGTGGCGATCTGCTCGCGGGCGTGGTGTTCGGCGAGCGTGAGATCGGACGCCAGGCGACTCAACTGCGCCGTGCGGCGCTCAAGCTCCAGGGTCCGCTCCTGGCGCTCGGTGATATCGGTCACGAAAGCGAATGCCCGGCCGCCTTCCGAGGTGACCACGTGATTCAGGCTGACTTCGATCGGAAACGTGGAGCCGTTCTTACGCTGCCCGGTGAGTCGCAGGCCGCCGCCCATCAGGCGCGCGCGCGGGACGGCAAAGTAGTCGGCGCGGTGCTGCGCGTGGGCCCGGCGAAACGCCGACGGCATCAACAGCTCGATCGGCGTGCCAATCAGCTCGCCCGCTCCCCAACCGAACATCGTTTCGAGCGCGTCGTTGGCGGTGACGATCCTCCCTGTCGCGTCCACCGACACGATTCCCTGCGTCGCCGTTTCGAGCAGCAGCTTCAGCTCACGGTGGTGTGCCTCATCACGCAGCGCGTGCAGCTCCTGCTCCAGCACCTGGCGCTCGGTGATGTCGTGCACGATGCCGACCAGATGGGTCGCCACGCCGTCGGCGTCATGAAGCGGCGTCACCGCGACTTCGCCGATCTTCCGGCCAGCCGGATACTCCGACACTTCCTGCCAGCGGACGGTCTGCCCGGACCGGAGCGCCTCGCGGTAGTGGCTCAGCACCATGTCGCGCGAGTCCGCCGGAATGACGTCGCGCACCAGCGCGCCGACGATTTGTTCCCGGCTGAGGCCGGTGGCGGCGAGGCCCGCGTCGCTCATCGAGAGGAACCGGAAATCGCCGTCGGCCTCAGCCCGGACGTAAAACAGGATCCCGGGAATGTGCTGGTAGATCGCCAACAGCTCGCGCTCGCGCGCGACGAGCGCTGTGGCATCGCCGTGCCGCACGTTGGGAGCGCGCCGCCTTCGATCGTCCGCCATCAGGACAGTGCGCCGAGTGTAGCGGGCACGCGGTTCAGGCCGCCTGGCGCACGTCTTTCTCGACCTGGCCGTCGCGAATCGAGATCACGCGATGCGCGTAGGCGGCGATATCGGGCTCGTGGGTCACGAGAATGATCGTGTTCCCGGCGTCGTGCAGGCGCTTGAAAACGGCCATGATCTCGACGCCGGTCTTCGAGTCGAGGTTGCCGGTCGGCTCGTCGGCGAGGAGGATCGACGGGTTGTTGACGAGCGCACGGGCGATGGCGACACGCTGGCGCTGCCCGCCGGAGAGCTCGTTCGGCTTGTGCGACGCGCGCGAGGTGAGCTCGACCTTCTCGAGCGCCTGACGGGCGCGCTCCTGCCGGTCCTTACCTGATACGCCGGCGTAGACCAGCGGCAGCTCGACGTTGTGCAGCGCCGTCGCCCGCGGCAGCAGATTGAAGGTCTGGAAGACGAAGCCGATTTCCTCGTTGCGGATCCGGGCCAGCTCGTCGTCGTTCATCGAGCCAACTTCCTTGCCATTTAGTGTGTAGCTGCCCTGGCTCGGCGTGTCGAGACAGCCGATGAGGTTCATCAGCGTCGACTTGCCCGAGCCTGACGGCCCCATGATGGCGACGTATTCGCCTTTGTCGATGTTGATCGACACGCCGCGCAGCGCGTGGATCTCCTCCGAGCCCATCACGTATGTCTTCCACAGATCCTGCGTGGTAATCAGTCCCATATGCCTTTATCGCTGCTCTTCCCTCAATCTCTGTATTAACGAGCGAATCGAGCCGGGAGTTTCAGGCGGGAGGAGCGCCTCCCAGTTTCTCACATCCACCGGCACGAGGAGCGACCCACCCCCGGGGCTCTTGGCGGCGAAGCTCACCGGTCGGAACGTGTGACTCCGACCACGCCTCCCCCAAGGGCCACGCGGATTTGCACACCGGATGGTTCCCGGAGCAGGACCGTCCGGTCATCGATGGCGACGACAACGCGCCGGCCGATGGTGTCCCCGACCGCGACCACCTGGCCATCGTCGCCGATGGTCGCCAGCCGGCGATCCGCGGCGACCAGAATAGCGGTCACGCGCGGGACCGGGTCTTTTAGGACCTCGGGGAGCGGCGTCGGCGCCCCGCGCCCGGCAGCCGCCACTGCGGGCTTATCGATCGGTCGAGGCGGCGCGTTCGGCGCGGGAACGGTCGGACGCGCGGCCGGCGCGGAGACACTTCGTCCCGGCGACGCCGAGTCGCTTCCCGTCTTGGGCGGAATCACAACGGAGGACTCGCGCTTCAACGGGGTCGGAGGCAGGACGGCTACCGATGCTGCCGGCGTCGGCTCCTTCGGCATCGCCACAGCGGCTTTCGCCGGCGCTAGCGTGGGCGCTGCGGGCCTCGCGGTGGCGGCAGGACGGCTCGTATACCACCAGTAGCCGCCGGCCGCGGCGAGCGCCACGAGCGCCGCCGCGCCGAGAACGCGCACGGCGCGCGACGTGCGGCGGACACGCAGGCGTTGCGACTCGTCGACCGACCGTGTCTCGCGCGCGAAAGCGCCGGCGCACGCCAGGCGGATCGCCGGCGCGACCTCCGACAGCTTGTCGGAGAGCTCCGCCTTCATCACCAGTCCCTCGAGCGAATCAAGGGTCTCGACCTCGATGTCGAGCTCCTCGATCAGCGGCATCGTCAGCGCGCGCAGGTCCGGCAGGTTGCCGCAGGTGACGATACCGTCTACCGTCGCGCCTTTTTGCTTCGCCGCGGCGATGGCGCGTCGCACTTCCGGCGCGAGGAAGGAGACGAGTGAGTAGCGTTGCAGCAGCCGCGCCTGGCTGCCGGTGGCGCCGACGTTGGAGTTCCACGCGAAGGAGTGCGAGTAGAGCAGCTGACCCGGCCGGATGACTACGACGGCAACGCCGTTGCGGTTGACGCCGAGCCAGCACATGGCGCCTCCGGCACGCGAGGTGCGCAGCCGCGCCAGCGCGCCGAGCGCGTTGCACGGCGTGACCACCCGTGACACCTTGAAGCCGGCACGGGTCAGCGGCTCGATGAGCGGGGCGACGATCGGATTCTTGCGCGCGGCGCCGTCGGGCAGCCCCCACACCACGGCCCGGCAGCGGCGCGACAGTTTGAGCGACACGCGCGCCCGCTGGAGCGCGAGGGTGAATGCCTCGATGCCGGGGAACGCGGCTGGGTCGAGCGTTTCGGCGGCGGTGACCCGGAGATCCGATCCGTGCACCGAGGTGCTGGCAAGCGCGCACGTGTCGGCGCCGATCTCGACCGCGGTGATGCTGCGCATGACAGGAGAGGGAGCCATCCATTAACGCATGAGCCAGGGCGCGCTGTAAACCTGAACTGTTACTTGGCCCCTGCACTGACTTGAGGACTTCTCATGGACGACCGCGGCCGTCACTATCACATCGATCGCGGCCTGCTCGACAGCTACCGAAAGGCGCCCGGCTAGCCTTCCTTGTCCTCGTAGGCGGACTTGAGACTTGCCACGACGTTGGGATCCGCCAGCGTCGTCGTATCGCCGAGCGCCTTGCCTTCGGCGATGTCGCGGAGCAGACGGCGCATGATCTTGCCGGACCGCGTCTTGGGGAGATCGGCGGTGAAGAGGATCTGATCGGGGCGTGCGATAGCGCCGATCTTCTGCACGACGTGCTCCTTCAGCTCGGCCGCCAGCGCGTCCGACGGCGTGGTGCCCTCCTTCAGGGTCACAAACGCCGCCACCGCCTGCCCCTTGATTTCGTGCGGCTTGCCGACGACCGCCGCCTCGGCCACGCGCGGATGATCGACCAGCGCGCTCTCCACTTCCATCGTACCCAGTCGGTGGCCGGCCACGTTCAACACGTCGTCGACGCGGCCGAGCAGCCAGTAATAGCCGTCGTCGTCGATGCGCGCGCCGTCGCCGGTGAAGTACGAGGCGTCCTGCCACTGGCTGAAGTACTGCTTGACGAAGCGCTCGGGATCACCGTAGATGCCGCGCAGCATCGCCGGCCAGGGACGCGTCAGCGTCAGCAGGCCGCCGCCGCGCTCGACGATCTTTCCCGTCTTGTCACGGTTCTCGGCGAAGACGCCGGGGAACGGCAGCGTCGCTGAGCCGGGCTTGGTCCGGGTGATCCCCGGGAGCGGCGTGATCATCATCATCCCGGTCTCGGTCTGCCACCACGTGTCGACGATCGGGCATTGCTCGCGCCCGATGTGCTGGTGGTACCACATCCAGGCTTCGGGGTTGATCGGCTCACCGACCGATCCGAGCAGACGCAGCGACCGCAGGTCGCGCGTCGCCGGCCACTCCGTGCCCCAGCGCATGAACGCGCGAATCGCGGTCGGCGCGGTGTAGAAGATCGTCACGCCATGGCGCTCGATGATTTCCCAGAAACGGTCCTTCTTCGGCCAGTCGGGCGCCCCTTCGTACATCACGACCGTCGCGCCGTTGGCGAGCGGCCCGTAGACGACGTAGCTGTGGCCGGTGACCCAGCCGACGTCGGCCGTGCACCAGAAGACGTCGTCTTCCTTGAGATCGAACACCCATTTCGTTGTCGCGTAGGTGCCGGTGAGGTAGCCGCCGGTGGTGTGGACGATGCCCTTCGGTTTCCCGGTCGTCCCCGACGTGTAGAGGATGTAGAGCATGTCCTCGGCGTCCATCGCCTCGGGCTCGCAGTGCAGCGGCGCGTCCTGCATCAGGCGGTGGTACCAGTGGTCGCGTCCGTCCTTCATGTGCACGGGGATTGGCGCGCCGGGCTGCCGCTGATAGACGACCACGTGCTCGATCGTCGGCGTCTCTTTGAGCGCCTCGTCGGCCATCTGCTTGAGCGGCACGATCTGGCCGCGGCGGTACCCGCCGTCGGCCGTGACCAGCAGCTTTGCCCCGGCGTCGTTGATGCGATCGCGGAGCGAGTCGGCGCTGAAGCCGCCGAAGACGACGCTGTGAATGGCGCCGATACGGGCGCAGGCGAGCATCGCGATCGCCGCCTCCGGTACGAGCGGCATGTAGATCGCCACGCGATCGCCGCGGGCGACCCCCAGCGTCCTGAGCACGCCGGCGAAGGCATTGACCTGGCGGTAGAGATCCCAGTAGGTGAGCGTGCGGCGGTCTCCGGGCTCGCCTTCCCAGATGACCGCGGCCTTGTTGCGGCGCGGGCCGCGCGCGTGGCGATCGACGCAATTGACGCAGGCGTTGAGCGTACCGCCGACGAACCATTTCGCATGCGGCGACTGCCAGTCGAGCACGCGCGTCCACGGCGTGATCCAATCCAGCTCGCGCGCGAAGCCGGCCCAGAACGCTTCCGGGTCGGCGGCGGCACGCTGATACACGCCGGCGTCGGAGATGTTGGCGTCGCGCTTCCACGCCTCGGACGGTGGAAAGCTTCGGTGTTCCTGCAGCAGTGCGTCGATTTCGCTCATCTAGTTCCCCGCGCCAGCGCCTGGAGTCTTGCGCGCACATCGGCGAGGTAGGCAGCCTGCTCCGGCCCCGCGTACTGCAGGAACTGCCGGTAGTGATCCGCCGCGAGCCCCGTCTCCCCCGCCTTGTCGTAGGCCTGAGCCAGATTGTAGTGCGCCGCGGCGTGGCGCGGATCGATCTCGAGAGCGCGCCGCAGGCTGAGCTGGGCGTCACCCGGCTGTCCCGCCGCTTCCTGTGCGAGCGCCAGATTGACCAGCGCATCGCTGTGGCGTGGATCGAGTGCCAGCACCGCCCGCGCCTCCGCGGCCGCGGCGTCGGCGCGTCCGAGCCCGAGAAGCGCCGCCGACAGATTCAGGTGGGCGGTGAGATAGACGGGATCGATGGCGATTACGCGCTGGAATTCTCGGGAGGCGTCGTCGTAGAGGCCCTTGCCCTGGTAGAGCACACCCAGGTTGTTGTGCGCCTCGACGTTCAGCTCGTCGCGCTGCAGCACCCTCCTGTAGTGCATGAGCGCCTGCTCGAAATCGCCGGTGCGATGGTAGTAGAGCGCGAGCTGGAGGTCGCTGAAGGGCGCGGCCGACGGTTCCCCCTCAATCGTCGGCACGGGTGCCGCATCGGGGGGCGTCATCGGTTCCGGGCGTCTCGTCGTCCGGCGCGGCGCGGAGCGCGCGCTCACGGGCGCGATGGCCGTCACCGCGGCCGGGGGCGTGACGACCACGGGCGGCAACGTCTTCGCGGGCGCAGCCCGCACCAGCCTTGCGGACGGGAGTGGCTTGGACGTCGACCCGGCAGGGAGAGAGGGCGTGGGAGCGGGCCAATACAGCCACACGACGATCGTCGCCAGCACGGCAACGGCAGTGGACGCGAGCAGGAGCGGCGTGCGTCCGCCGCTCGATCGCCCGGATCGGTAGCCGAGCGCGGCGAGCACTGCGTCTGCCTGCGCAGCACGGGCTGCGACCGGCGCCGGCGCGGGTCGCCCTCGCCGCAACGCCTCGTGGATCCGGCTCACTGACGGCTGGCGACGCGCTGCACGAGCACGGTCGCGTACTGACGATAGTGCCACGCTGCCGCGGCGCCGCCGCCGAGAGTGACGGCCAGCACCACGCCAGCGGCAAACGCCGCCAGCCGCTGCCGGAACCAGCCGCGCCGCGTCCGTAGCGGACGCTGCAACTCGAGCGAATTGGCCGCGCGCGCGACGTCGCCCGGAGCAACGCGATTGGTCCGCGCCGAGTAAGCGGTCAGCAAGGCGCGGTCGCAGAGCAGGTTGATCAACCGTGGAATGCCGCCGGTGAACTGGTCGACCCGCGCCAGCGCCTTCGGCGCGAACGTCACCGCGGCGCCGCCGCCGGCGACCGACAGGCGGTGCTGCACGTAGGCGGCCGTCTCCTCGGCGCTGAGCGGTTTCAGGTCATAGCGAATCGACACCCGCTGATCGAGCTGGCGGAGCTCGGCGCGGCGCAGCAGGTCCTTCAGGTTCGACTGCCCGACCAGCACGATCTGCAGCAGCTTCTCCTTCTCCGTCTCGAGATTCGACAGGATGCGGATCTGCTCGAGCACCTGGAGCGGCAGGTTCTGCGCTTCATCGATGATCAGGAGCGCCTGCGCGCCGATGCGCTGCAACGAGAGGAGGAATTCGTTGAGCGTCTCGATCAATTCCTGCTTGCTGATCCCGGCCAGCCGTGCGCGCCTCACTTCCGCGCGCGAGACCACGCCGAACTCCTGCAAGACCAGCCGCAGCAGATCTTCCTCGGAGAGAAACGGGTTGAGCACGAGCGCGGTGAACGTCTTGCGATCGAGCTGCTCGAGCAGCGCCCGGCACAGCGTCGTCTTGCCCGTGCCGATGTCGCCGGTGATCACCACGAAGCCTTCGCGACGCCGCACGGCGTACTGCAGCAGCTCGAACGCGCTCGCGTGCGACGCACTCTTGTAGAGATACTTTGGATCTGGCGTCAGGCTGAACGGTTTCTCGGTGAACCCGTAATATTCTTCGTACATCGTCGTCTCCGCTCAGCGATAGCCCGGCGCGACGACCGTCGCGCGCAGCAGCAGCACCAATTCCGCCTGCACCGTCTTCTTCGCCGGCCCGCCGAAGAGCGAGCCCATGCCGCGCGACGCCACCGCGATCTGCGCCGGACGCAGCCAACCCGCGAGCAGCACTGTCTGCCCATCCCGCACGCGTGTCACCGTGTCGCCTTCCGCCACGCGCGCGATTTTCTCGCCGGCATCGAGCTCTTCCCACGCGTGCGCCACGCTCAGCTGGACGATGCCGTCGTCAGCAATCTGCGCTACCACGGTCAGCGTGAGCGACGACACGCCCGGCGTTCCGGCGTGCACGAGCGCCGGCTCGTTATTGAGCGTGGTCACGTCCGGCGCCGAGAGCACGCGGATCTCCCCCTGCGCGGCCAGCGCTGTCTGTAGCGCCGCGGGGTCGGTCGCCAACCCGGCCTCGGCAGCGTCACCAGGCAGTCCCAGCTTGGCTCGAACGGCGCGCCAGTCGATCGCCGGCGCATCCGTCAAGGTGACCTCGAAGACGCGCGCCTGGAGCCGCACCTGACGCGCGCGGCGGACCTCCAGCGCCTCGAGATACTGCGCAACGCGATCCAGGCGCTCGGGATAGTCAGTCGCCTGCACGAGCCCGGCGTGACGATCGACGTGCGCCGTGCCCGACGGCGAGAGCAGCGCCTGGACGCCGTCGGCGATGCTGCCCAGCGCGTCCTCCGCCGCAACGGTGGTAGTGACGACGGCGCCTGGCGCGCCCGATGTGCGCGCCAGGCCGCGCTGCACCGCGAGCAGGTTCACGTCGAATTCGCGGGTCTCGGTGCGCTGGCGCGTGATACGCAACACCGTGCCGCGCAGCTCGAACTCATAGCCCAGCGGCACCAGCAGTGTCGTCAGCGCATCGCGCAGGGTGAGTTGTTTGAGCTCGCCACGGAACGCCCCGGCCAGCTCGGGATCGATGGCCACGCTGAACGGTGTGCCGGCGACGACGAGGCGCAGCACTTCCTGGAGCGGCCGCGGTTCCGAAAAGGTCAAGGTCAAGCGCCGCGGCGAATCGAGCGCCGCCGCCGCGGGCCCCGGATCGAGCTGCGTCACCGGCAGGATGGACGGTGCCGGCGCCGGCACCGCCGGTTGCTGCAACGAGGGCACCCCCTGATCCGCGACACCCCCGGCCAACCGGGTCACCGGCAGGCCCTGCGTCACGATCAAAGCCGCCGCTAACAGCGCTTTCATAAAATCAACGTGAACAGGTACTTACAACGGTTTCTGGATCGTGCCCGCGACCGCGCAGGTACTGCACACTTTTGCTGTAGGGAATGTCGGCTCTTGGGCCGCTGAAGATTAGTTCGGGCTCGCCGTGCTACGCGGGCGGGAGGACCTCGGTCGTCCCGGGGGGAAGGTCTTTCTTCTTGAAGAGCGCCACCCCGAGCAGGCCGCCGAGCAGCCCGAACACGGCGTCGATGCAAGCGCCGAGGATGCCGAACACGAGGCGCGCCGCGATCGCGCCGCCCATCGCGGCGTTCATCCCCATCGATCGGATCAAGGTGCGGGTCTGTTCAGGGATGTCGGGGTTGTCGGCGATGCGCTCGATGATGCGCTGCTGCATCGGACCCATCGCCATCATCAACGGGATCGACAGCAGCACGCTGATGATCCCGCCAAGCGCGCCGGCCATCAGGCCGACCAGCGCGCCATCCGCACTCGTCACCGGGTACGAATGGTTCTGTTGCATCAAGTAGACGGCGAGCGCCCCGCCACCGACGACCCACATGCAGCAGACGCAATTGCCGAGATTGATCACTGGCAGTGCGGAGAGCACGCCAATGGCAATTCCTGCGTAGAGCGCCGGCTGGGCCTTCGGTGGTACTGGAGCCATCAGTCGTAATACTCCCGTCCAAGATGCGTGATGAGCTCCTCACCCTGCATGTAGCGCAGCGTGTTCTTCAGCTTCATCAGCTGAATGAACAGATCGTGCTCCGGATAGAGGCCGGCGGCGTGCATCGGACTCTTGTAGTAGAACGAGAGCCACTCCTGGATGCCGCTCATCCCCGCCCGGTGGGCGAGATCGAGGAACAGCGCGGAATCTAACACAATCGGGGCGGCCAGGATGCTGTCCCGGCACAGAAAATTGATCTTCAGCTGCATCGGGTAGCCGAGCCAGCCGAAGATGTCAATGTTGTCCCACCCTTCCTTGTTGTCGCCGCGCGGCGGGTAGTAATTGATGCGGACGACGTGACAGAGCTTCTCGTAGAGATCCGGATACAGGTTGGGCTGGAAGATGTAATCGAGAACGGACTTCTTGCTCTCTTCCTTCGTCTTGAACGACTCGGGGTCGTCGAGGACTTCGCCGTCGCGGTTGCCGAGGATGTTGGTCGAGTACCAACCCTCGACGCCGATCAGACGCGACTTCAGGCCCGGCGCGATGATCGTCTTGATCAGCGTCTGTCCCGTCTTCAGATCCTTGCCGCACAGGGGCGACCCGGTCTGCTGCGCGAGCTGGACCAGTGCCGGAATATCTGCGCTCAGGTTGGGTGCCGCATTCGCGTAGGGGATGCCTTCCTTGATCGCCGCGTAGGCGTAGATCATGCTCGACGGAATGTTCTCGTCGCTCTGCTCGAGGCCCTTCTCGAACGCCTCCATCGAGGCGTGCACGGCGCTTTCCTGCAGGTAGATCTCGGTACTGCCGCACCACACCATCACGACACGGCTCAGGCCCTTGTCCTGCTTGAATTTCTGGATGTCGGCGCGAACCTGCTCGGCGAGATCCTTCTTCGACTTGCCCTTCTTGACGTTGGGGCCGTCGAGGCGCTTGACGTACTTGCGATCGAACACGGCGGGCAGCGGCGTGACCGCCTCCAGCTCCGGCTTGATCTGATCGAGGATATCGCGCTCGAGCACGCCCGCGGTCTTCGCCGCCTCATACGCGTTGTCTTCGAACAGGTCCCAGCCGGTGAAGACGATGTCGTCGAGCGATGCGAGCGGAACGAAATCCTTGATCCGGGGAGTATTGGCCTCGGTGCGTTTGCCGAGCCGAACGGTGCCCATCTGCGTGAGCGACCCGATCGGCTTGGCCAGGCCACGGCGGATCGCGAACACGCCGGCGATGGTCGTCGTGCTGACGGCACCAAGGCCGACCAGCATGATGCCGAGTTTTCCTTCGGCCTTTTCGATGTTCTTCGGCTTCGTCACAATCGGACGATCATATCATCCGGGAATGGGCTGGTTCAGGAAGGCGGCGGAGCGGGATGCCCTGGCCGTGACCATGGCGGGCGTCAAACTCGGGGACCGTTTTCTCGCTATCGGAGTACGCGATGTGAAGCTGGTGGCGGCCCTGGGCATCAAAGCGGGCCTGACCGGCCGGGCGTGTGCGATCGACGCCGATGCCGGGCGAGCCGCCACCGGCGCCGCCGACGTGCACGGCGAGGGCGCGCTGGTCGAAGTCGAACAGGCCGCCTGGGACGCCCTCCCCTACCACGACGGCAGTTTCGACGTCGCCGTCGCGCGCGACGTGCTCGCCGCCCTCGACGCCGATCCCCGGCGCCGCGCCGCCGGCGAAGCGCTCCGTGTCCTGCGCGGCGGCGGCCGACTACTCGTCATCGAATCGACCCGCCGTACGCGCGTCGACGCCGCCGCACTCACGACGGCACTAACCAACGCCGGCTTCGCCGCCGTCCGAGTCCTGGCGGAAGCTGACCACACGATCTTCGTCGAGGGGATCAAGAAGGCTTGAGGCGGACCATCGTCACTCATCTGGCGCACGTCAAGTGTCTTCCACCGTCGATTGAAATCGTTTCTCCGGTAATCCAGCCCGCGCGATCGGACGCCAGGAACGCGATCAAGTCGGCGATTTCCTCCGGCCGGCCGGCCCTGCCGAGCGGATGCGTGGTGCTCGATCGCTCGAGGAACGCGGCGTACTTCTCTTCGTCCATGCCGCTGCGCCTGTGCAAGTTCGAAACGACGACGCCGGGGTTGACGGCGTTGACACGGACACCGTGCGGCGCCATCTCGAGCGCAGCGCACCGCGTCAGCTGATCGACGCCTGCCTTGCTGACACAGTAGGCGAGCACGCCGGGAAACGCACGCAGGCCGGTCACGCTCGAGACGTTGATCACCGAGCCTCGCACTGCGATCAAGTGCGGGGCCGCCGCGCGCATCAGTCGGAAGGGGGCGCGCAAATTGATGTCGAGCATCTCGTCCCACGCCGCGTCAGTCGTGTTCTCGATGGTCCCGTTGGCGATGATCCCCGCGGCGTTGATGATCGTGTGGATGGCGCCGAACGCCGCCATCGCCTGTCGGACGATGGCATCGGGGGCGCCGGCGGCCGTGACGTCCGCCTCGACGAGGAGAGCACGTCCGCCGGCCGCTTCGATCTCCCGTTCCACCTCATGCAGCGCCGGCGCCGAGCGGCCGACGGCGACCACCGCCGCGTTTTCGCGTCCAAACCTTAAGGCGGCGGCGCGGCCGATGCCGCTCGACGCGCCGGTCACCACAACCGTTTGCATGGGTGGGTTGTAGCACAAGTTGAACAGTGTCTCTGGCGAGCGACAGGCGGAATGGAGCGCCCGTAACAGATCTGGCCGGGAACGGCCGACAAGCCGATGGAACAGGCTTTGCGGTCGCAGCCAGGCCACGACTACCCGAATCCGGCCCACGAAATACACTGCAATAGTGTGAGTACCCCCAACCTGCCCGACGTCTATTCGCTGGACGAAGTCGCCCGGGCGGCCGGCGTTTCGGCCGTCGAGGTCAGGGCACTCGAGGCGGCGGGGCTCGCCCGGGCGATGGTGCCGCACGGCTATTTCACGGCTGCCGATGCGGTTAGGGCGGTCCGGGCCCTGACGGCCGGCGGCGAGCGGCAGCTGTTCCGTCCCGCCGAGATCGTCCGGCGCCGGCCGGGCATGCCAATCGCCTTGTCGGGTACGCTACATGTCGGACTGCTGGCCGTCGTTGTGCTGATGACGTCGATCGGCGTGACCCGAACCCAAGCCCGGATCGACGACCGTAAAGACCTGCACATGGTGTTTCTCGTCGCCCCTGGGCCGGGCGGCGGCGGGGGTGGCGGCGGACTGAAGGCGCCAACGCCCGCGCCGCCGGCCGCACGAAAAGGCGTCGAAAAGATGCGAAGCCCCGTCGCGGTTCACCATCCGCCGCCACCGATCGTGGCGGCGCGCCGCACGCCGCCGCCCCGGATCGACCCGCCGCCGATGGTGCATCCGCCGGAACCGCCGCCGCCCGTCAAGGCGGAGGCGATCCCGGCCGTTTTCGCGCCGGTCGTCCCCGCCGCTCCCGATCCACGGGACCGCGTAGGCAGTTCGGCACGACCGGTGGAAAACGCCGACAGCCACGGCGCCGGCAGCGGCGGCGGTGTGGGCAGCGGCCAGGGAACGGGCAGCGGCAATGGCGAGGGCTCGGGCATCGGCCCGGGTTCGGGAGGCGGCACCGGAGGCGGTCCCTATCGTCCGGGCACCGGCATCACGCCGCCTTCGATTCAGCGCGAGGTCCGCCCCGACTACACCGACGAGGGGCGGCGCCGGGGGCTCGCCGGAGACGTCGTGGTCGAGATCGTCGTCCGCGCGGACGGCAGCGTCGGCGCGGTGAAGCTGCTGCAGGGACTGGGAGCCGGCCTCGATCAACGCGCCATCGACGCGGTGCGCCAGTGGAAGTTCAACCCGGCGAAACGCTACGGCACGCCGGTCGACGTGATCGTGGAAGTCGCGGTCGAATTCAAGCTTCGATAGTCACCATGGATACGACGCTCGTCACTGTCACCGTGCTGTCGATGGGAATGGCCGCTGCGCTCAGCGTCATCGTGTGGTGGCTGCTTCGCGAGGAGCGCCGCCGCAGCGAGGCGCGGGTCGCCGCGCTGCAGGCCGCCGCCCGCGCGCCGATCTTCGCGGCGCCGCCGCCGGCGACGGTCGCCGCTCCCGTATCCTCCGCCGCGCCCTCACCGGCGGGAAATGCGCCGGCAAAGGCGAAGCCGGCGCCTGTGATCGCCGTGTTCAGGCGGCAGCCATGGGTCACCGACGCAGCGGCCGATCTGCCGCTGCGTGCGGAGCAGGCGCCGGCGGCGTCGGGGCCGATCGCCGATGGCCCGATGTTCGTCGAGCCAGTGCGGACGCCAGCCTGGGGCAACCGCCTCGGAATCATGGCCGCGATCGTGCTCGTCGGCGCGTCGGCACTGCTCTTCGCGATGACCGCGAGCAAGGCGCGCGCGACAGCGGCTGCGGGAACGGCGCTGGCGCAGTCGCCGACGGAGGCGGGGCTCGAGCTGATTTCGCTGCACGACGCTCACGCCAACGGCACGCTGACGATCACCGGCATGGTGCGCAACCCGCGCAGCGCCTCGCTGCTTACGCGCGTCACCGTCACCGCCTACACCTTCGACGACAAGGGAGCCTTCCTGGCGAGCGGCCGCGCCCTGCTCGACGTGACCTCGCTCGCACCGGGAGACGATTCTCCCTTCGTCGTCACAGTGCCGGTCACCGATGCGGTCGCGCGATACCGCATCGGCTTCCGCGGTGAAGACGGACGCGTCATCGGCCACGTTGACCACCGCCAGCAGGGGCCGATGGCGGCGCTGCGGCTGAACCCGGACACGATTCAGTGACCACCATGCCCACCCGCCCGTCGGTCGCCGCCGCCACGCTGATCCTCGCGGGCACCCTGCTCGCAGCGCAACAGCCGCCGGCTCCGGCGGCGCCGCAGGATCCGACGGCCTTCAAATTTCGCACTGGCGTCGAACTGATCAACGTCAACGCCACGGTCACCGATCAGAGCGGGCGCTTCGTGCCGGGGCTGGCGCGGGAAGATTTCCGCGTCTTCGACGACGAAGCGCCGCAGACGATCACGCACTTCAGCGCCGAGCGCGTCCCGGTCAGTATCGGCATCGTGCTCGACACGAGCGGCAGCATGGACGGCGAGAAGATCGTCGCGGCGCGCGACGCGCTCAACCGCTTCCTCTCGGAGCTGCTCGACGCCGACGACGAGGTGTTCCTGTTCCGTTTCGACAACGCGCCGCAGTTGCTGCAGGGCTGGACCAAGGACAAGCGCCTGGTCAGCGACACCGTGCAGCGCATCCAGCCGCGGGGTGGGACGGCGCTCTATGATGCCGTCGCCGAGGCCGTGCAGATGGCGCAGCAGGGGCACAACCGCAAGAAGGCGGTGCTGATCATCTCCGACGGCAATGACACGAGCAGCCGCACCGACGTGTTCGCGGTGAAGCAGTTGATCCGCGAGACCGAGGTGCTCGTCTATGCGATCGGCGTTGACACCTCCGGCATGGTGTCGCCGGTGCGCCGCGACAACCCGCCGCCGTCGTTCTCACGGCGGCTGGGGTTCTTCCAGCGCGGAGGGCTGCCCGTGCCGATGCCGTTCCCGATGCCGGGCGGACGACGTCCGCCGCCACCGCCGCCGCCGCAGCCGCCCAACGGGCCCACCGGCGGGGGATCGGGCGGCTCGAATTGGCACCACGGTGGCAACGACGATCGCGTCAACGTCGCCGCGCTGCGCGACATCACCGACGACAGCGGCGGCCGCACCGAGATCATCCGCTACGCGCGCGATCTCGATCCCGCCACTGCCGGCATCGCCGACGAGTTGAGCCGCCAGTACTATCTCGGCTACTCACCGCAGGGAGCAAAGGACGGTCGCTGGCACTCCATTCGCGTCGAAGTGCGTAACCCGTCGTACCACGTACGCGCCCGACGCGGATACGTCGCCGGCCGATAACTCGCCCACGACTCAGTCGCTTCCGCCGGCCGGCGGGATCGCAGATACTGCAGATCGCGTGCGACTGGTCACGATCGCGGTCGGCCTCTCCATTCTTGGCTCGCTCGGCGGCGTCATCGTCGCCTCGTCGTTCCTGCTGCTGGGGGAGACAATCCGCACGCGCCTGATTCCCTGGTTGATCAGTTTCGCCGTCGGCACGCTGGTTGGCGTCGCCCTCATCGATCTCGTCCCGGAGGCGCTCGTGCAACTGCCGCCGCGTCCGGCGATGTTCACGATGGTGCTCGGCATCCTCGCCTTCTTCCTGCTCGAAAAGGCCGTGATCTGGCGTCATTGCCACGACGCGGAGGAGTGCCACGTCCACAACCGTGCCGCGTCACTGGTGATCGTCGGCGATGTGTTCCACACCTTCGTCGACGGCGCGGTGATCGCTGCCGCCGTGCTGACCTCGGTGCCGCTGGGCCTGACGACGGCGCTCGCTGTGGCGGCGCACGAGATCCCGCAGGAAGTAGGCGACGTCGCGATCCTGCTGCGCGCCGGCTACTCGCGCCTGCGCGCGTTTACGCTCAACGTGTTGGCGGGCGGCGGCGGCATCCTCGGCGCAGCCGCCATGGTGATGGCGGGGCGTGCTCTGCCGCAGGTGTTACCGTACGTGCTGGCCTTCGCCGCGGGCAACTTTCTCTATGTGGCGATGGCGGATCTCATCCCCGATCTGCACCGCGGCCACACCGGTGCAGGACGCCAGCTGCTCCTGATCGCCGGCGGCGTCATCATCATCGCGCTGCTGTAGCGCCGCCGCTGCGTCTGTGATGTTTATGTGGCCGCGGAACCGGCCGCAGCCGGGTCGGCGTAATCTATGGCCATGAATACCCGGCACCTGACCGCGCTCGCCGGCGCGCTCGCCCTTGCCGCTACGTCGCTTGCGGCGCGCCCGCAGCAGGCCGGGCAGCTGGGCCAAGGGCAGGCGGGCGCGGGGCGCGGCGGCAACCCGCAGTCACAGGGCCGCGATCCTACGCAGGCCACGACGCCACCGGGAACGGCCGCCCTCTCGGGACGGGTGCTAACGGCTGACACCGGGCGTCCGGTGAAACGCGCGCGCGTCACCGCCGCCGGCGGCGGCCGAGGGACTCACTCCGCGGTGACCGACGACCAGGGGCGCTACCAGATCGCCAGTCTCGTTGCCGGGTCGTACACGATCACCGCTTCCAGGACCGGATTCGTCGACGGCGTCTTCGGGCAACGCCGGCCGTTGCAACCGGGCACGGCGCTGACGCTGGCCGACGCGCAAGTGGTCGAGAACATCGACGTTCGGTTGATTCGCGGCGGCGTGATCACCGGCCGCATCGGCGACGAGGACGGCGAACCGCTCGCGCGGGCGCTCGTCACGGTGCAGCGTTACCAGTACGTCCGCGGTGAGCGCCAGCTCACCCCCGCCGGTGCTGATCAGACCGATGATCGCGGCATCTACCGCGTGTTCGGACTGCCCCCCGGGGACTACTACGTCAGCACGAGCACGTCGGGGCTGGGCGATCTGATCGGACGCGGCCTGCAGCAACTCGCGGCCGGGGCCATCGGCGGGCGCGGCGGCGGCGCGCTGCTCGGCGGCCGCGGTGGCTTCGGCGGCGCCGACCAGCCGGCGCCGACCGGCTACGCGCCGACCTACTTCCCCGGCGTCGTCAGCTCGACAGAAGCCGGCAAAGTCACGGTCGCGGCGGGCCAGGAAGTCACCGGTGTCGACTTTCAGATCCAGCTCGTCCCGCTCGCCACCGTCACCGGGAACGTCGCCGGCGCACAGGACGTCGCCACCGTGATCCTCGTGCCGCAGGAGTCCAACGGTGGCTTCGGACCGCTCGGCGCTCAGACATTCAACGGCCGCGCCGGCGGCGATGGCTCGTTCACGATCGCCAACGTGCCGCCCGGCCGCTACACGGCAATCGCGCGCGCCGGCGGACGTTCCGGCGATCCACGCACAGCGCTCCAGTCGGTCGTCGTCAACGGCGAGAACATCCAGGGGTTGACGCTCGTTCTCGAAGGGGGCGTCACCCTGTCGGGCAACATCACCGTCGAATCCTCGGGCACGCCGTCCCCCGCCGACTATTCGATCTTCCGCGTCGACGTCGCGGATGCGGAACCGCTGCCGGGCGGCGGCGGTGGGCGCGGCGGCGGACGCGGCGGACCCTTCGCCGGCGACAACCGGGTCGAAAAGAACGGCACCTTCACCGTCACCGGCATCCTGCCGGGGCGCCATTACCTGCGCGTCAGCGGCGGCGGCAACCCCGCGCAGGGCGGCGGACAGTGGACACTGAAATCGGTCCTCATCGGCGGCACCGACGTCGCCGACGTGCCCTTCGAGACCAAGCCCGGCCAGAACGTCAACGACGTCACCATCGTGCTCAGCGATCGCTCGACGGATCTTGCCGGCACAGTGCGCAGCGATCAGAACGCAGGCGTCGGCGCGATGACGGTCATCGCCTTCTCCACCGATCCGCAGTTCTGGCGCGCGCAGTCCCGCCGCATCGCCACCTCCCGCACCGGTGACACCGGCGCCTATCGCATCCACGGCCTTCCCGCCGGCGACTACTATCTGCTGGTGACCGATGACGTCGAGCAGGGCGAATGGTTCGACCCGGCGTACCTGGATTCGGTCAAGGACAGGGCCACGCACGTCACCCTGCGTGACGGTGACACCAAGACCCTCGATCTGCGCGGAGCTGGTTCATAGAATGAGTGAGACGGCCGACAGTCATGGCCGGCGCCCCGCCTCACTCACTCTCGCTACCGGCGCCGCGTCGCATCGTCAGCCAGATCAGGCCGGCGAGCACGAGCAGGGCGGCGGCAAACGCAATGCCGAACAGCCACAGCGTGCGGTAGAGGATCGATTGGCGATCCATGCGCACTTCCATGACATCGGGGGTCCGGTCCTCGGCGTAGGCGATCGGCTTGCCCTCGAGACGCTGCGAGAGGCGCTGCTCCCAGATGATGATGTTGCCGCGCGAGGCGGGGCGCGATTGGCCGCCGTCAAGGAAGCGCGAGTTCTGGAAGCGGATGCGCGCTGGCAGGTGCAGGCGGTAGGCGACGATCTCGTCGCCACGCCACGGCGGTAGCGCGCGGCCCGGCGGCGGCGGTTTCGTCAGCGTCTGACGGAACGTGATCAGTTCACCCTCGGGGCGCAGCTCGTAGGTCTGTCCGGCGAACGGCGCCGCTTTCGGCAGCGTGCGAATGTCGGGCACACTGAGACGGATGCCGACGAAGCGGCGGCCGCGCCGCGTCCACGTGCTGATCGCGCCGACGCTGGCGTAGGGAGATTGGTAGCGCGCGCGCACCTGATCGCGCAGCTGATCGGTGGGCGACGTGTCGTCGGGATCGATCGACAGGCCCTTGAGCGCGTCGAGCGCCATCACCGACGCGTTGATGACCAGCGTCGCCGACGCGTCCATGCTGACGGTCAGGTCTTCTTCGTACTCGTAGTCCGGACCGAGCGGATTGGGCAGGCCGCAGGCAGCGGCCGCCGCCAACGCGATGGCGAGCAGGGCCGCGCGCGCGCGAGAGTGCATTAGGCGAATGATACAATTAAATGATCTATCAGCAAAGCAAGTAACCGCTTGTCTGTCAGTGGGTTAGAAGCTCAACAGTTGAGTTTCTAAGAATACGTCTAAAAATCCTCCTCCGGGGTATTCACCGAATTGAATGGCGGAGGCGACGATGACTGCCGGATCGATCACCCTGGATCCGTACCGCCTGAGAACCAGGCGTATACTGCCCTCGTGAAGCGAGGGTCCGCTCTCTGGTTGCCGTTCGTGGCGATGCACGTCGCGCTCGTCCTCGGGCGCGAATGGCACACGCTCGCGGTGATTGACGGCTTCGCGGTTGGCCTGCTTGCTCTGGGGCTGATCGCGACCCAGATCTGGCCCGACAAGATTTGGATTCGTGGCTCGCGATAGACAGCGAACCAGCCTCGGGTACGTAGGTCTTCGCTTCAAATCCCTGCTGGTGTTGTAACTGACTGAGAAGTAGGAACGCTGCCAGACGCCGCCCCGTCAGCGGCCTCCCCATCTAGCCCGATTAGCGAATTACTTTGTGGTGTCCGCTAGCTACGTCAGCCGACCGTCCGCGCGTAGGTGGAAAAGGCCATGCTCGAAGCACCGGTAGCTGTGGACCTGTCGGAGGCGCCGGTTCTCTGGACTGACCCCCTGGAACATGCTGTCTGGGGGGTAGGTGGCCAAGTAGGCGAGCGAATGATCGCATTCAGGGCAATTCGGCGAAGGTCTCAACTCGTTCGACACGGTGAGAGGAGTGTACTCCCTTTCGCCGAGGCTGATAGCGTAGATCGTAACTTCGACTCCCGGCTGGTGGTGTAACTGGCTGAGGATAGTGGAGTTACATCTGGCGTTAGACCGTGTTGAGCGCTCAAGGAACATTCCCTTCCTCTCGCTGTCCAAAACCATAATGCGGATCGACGTGCGGCTGATCGTTGTCGCAGCGCTCTTACTCGCCGGGGGGTGTCTCACCATCGGCTTCATCTGGTCGGCGCTGATAATTCGGCGGGAGCATGTGGCGCGCTGGCGCCGCATTCGTCAGCGACTTGAAGACGCCGCGACGTCGATCATGAGCGGCCTGAGCGATTCTTGAAGTCTCCGTAAAACACAGCGAGGCCTCTGCGACAGATTCAAGATCGGCCTGTTAAACTGCGGGATCACTTCACCAAACCCCACCAAGACCTGAGAAGCAGATTAAAATTCATTGTTGCGTCTCTTCCTGATCGACGGCAGCTCCCAGATGTACCGCGCGTATCACGCGCCGGTGCGCACGGCCGAAGGCGGGTTCCTCCGCAACGCCCAGGGACGGCCGACCAACGCCGTCTACATTTTCGTGACGATGCTGCGCAAGCTGCTCAACGAGCAGCGCCCGGAGTACATCGCCGCCTCGTTCGATTTGCCCGGTCGCACTTTCCGCGACGATCTCGTCGCCGACTACAAGGCGAACCGCGCGCCGATGCCCGACGAACTCGCCGAGCAGATCCCGATGGTACACGCCGCCTGCGAGGCGCTCGGCGTGCCGATTCTCACCTCCGAGCGCTACGAGGCGGACGACGTGATCGGGACGCTCACCGAAAAGGCGGCCGCCGCCGGCTTCGAGGTGGTCATCGTCACCGGTGACAAGGACTTCTTCCAGCTGGTGCGCGACGGCATCAAGGTCTACAACCCGAAGGAAGAAGGTACGTGGTACGACGCCGCAGGGGTGAAGGAGAAGTTCGGCGTCGAGCCGGGGCAGGTCGTCGACGTGCTGGCGCTGATGGGTGACACCATCGACAACATCAAGGGCGTTCCCGGCATTGGCGACAAGGGTGCGCGCGAGCTGATCGCGCAGTACGGCACGCTCGAGAACCTGCTCACGCACGCCGGCGAGGTCAAGAACAAGCGGTATCGCGAAGGCCTGCAGGGGCATGCAGACGAGGCGCGACAGAGCCAGGTGCTCGCCCGTATTCACACCGACGTGCCGGTGACCTTCGCGCCCGACGCCCTGCGCTACCGCGGCGCCACCCGCGAGCGCTGCTTCCAGATCTTCAACGAGCTCGGCTTCCGCGCGTTCGTCGGCGAATATGCGCCAACCGCCGACACGATCGCCAAGAGCTATCGCCTGGCGACGACGGAGGACGAGGTGCGCGCGCTGGCCGATCGCCTGCGCCGCGCCGGCGGTTTTGCGATGCGCCTGCTGCCCGACGATCCCTCGTCGATGCGCGCCGCCATCGTCGGGCTGACGTTCGCGACCGCGGCGCGCGACGCCGACTACGTACCGACCGGCCATCGCGGCCTGACGGCGGTACCGTCGCTTGGGATCGCGGCGGCGCTCGACATCCTGAAGCCGGTGCTCGAGGATCGGGCGATCCTGAAGTGCGGGCACGACCTGAAGTTCGACGCGATCATGCTGGCGCGCCATGGCGTGACCCTGCAGGGGCTCGACACCGACACGATGCTGACGAGCTACCTGATCGACTCGACCCGCGCCGAGCACCTCATCGAGGATCTTGCGCTCGAGCACGTCAGTTATAAGGCGCTGAAGGAAGAGGACGTCTGCGGCCGCGGCGCCAAGGCCATTTCCCTGGCCGACGTGCCGGCCGACATCCTGCTCACCTACGCGGGCGAGCGCGCCGATCTCATCGTCCAGCTCGCGCCTGTTTTCCGCGGACTCCTCGAGCGAGAACAGCTGACGCGCGTCTACGAAGAACTCGAGCGCCCGTTGATTCCGGTGCTCGTGGACGTCGAGCAGGCCGGCATCCGCATCGACGGGCCGGCCCTGGCGTCGCAGTCGCAGCGGCTCGAGCAGGATATTGCCCGGCGCTCGAAGGACATCTTCGTGGCGGCGGGCGGTGAATTCAACATCAACTCGCCGAAGCAACTCGCCGAAGTGCTCTTCGACAAAATGCAGCTGCCGGTGCTGAAGCGGACCGGCGCGTCGAAGGCGCCGTCCACGGCCGTCGAAGTGCTCGAAGAGCTGGCGCTCGCCCACGATCTGCCGCGCCTCATCCTCGAGTGGCGTAGCCTGATGAAGCTGAAGGGCACCTACATAGACGCCCTGCCACAGCTCGTCAACCCCAGGACCGGCCGCGTCCACACTTGTTTCAACCAGGCGGTGGCCGCCACGGGGCGACTGTCCAGCAGCGATCCGAACCTGCAGAACATCCCGATCAAAACCGAGCTCGGGCGCGAGATTCGCGGCGCCTTCATCGCCGATCGCGGGAATGTCCTGGTCTCGGCCGACTACTCGCAGATCGAGTTCCGCGTGCTCGCGCACATGTCCGAGGACCCGGTGCTCGTCGCCGCTTTTTCGGAGGGGGCCGATTTCCACGAGCGTACCGGCGCTCAAGATCTTCGGCGCCGACTCCGCGAGGGACCCGCACCAGCTGCGCAGCATCGCCAAGATGGTGAACTATGCGCTGCTCT
This sequence comes from uncultured Acidobacteriota bacterium, assembly GCA_963836665.1. Classification (GTDB taxonomy): domain Bacteria; phylum Acidobacteriota; class Vicinamibacteria; order Vicinamibacterales; family 2-12-FULL-66-21; genus JAICSD01. The sequence goes on from CAWIKL010000001.1 coordinate 3,162,906, forward strand.
ACGGAAAGTCGGCGTTCACGTTGTCGAAGGACATCGGCGTGACGACGGAAGAGGCGCAGAAATTCATCGACTCGTACTTCGCCGGCTTCCCCAACGTGCGCGCGTATATCGATCGCACGCTCGAAGACGGCCGTGCCAGCGGCGTCGTCAAGACGATGTTCGGGCGCCGGCGCCTCGTACCGGAACTGACCAGCCGCAACTTCCAGGTCCGGTCCGCGGCCGAGCGGATGGCGGTGAACATGCCGATTCAGGGTTCCGCCGCCGACATCCTCAAGAAGGCGATGATCGACGTCCACGCCGGCCTGCCGAGAGTCGCCGGTGGCCGCGCCCGCATGATCCTCACTGTGCACGACGAGCTGCTTTTCGAGACCCCTGCGGAGGCCGCCGACGAAACCGCGGCCGCGGTGCGCGAGTTGATGGAAGCCGCGGTCAAGCTCAACGTGCCGCTGACTGTCGACGTCGGCGTCGGTGAGAACTGGAAAGAGGCAAAGAGCTAGCCGCTGAACAGCGTGTATCCGTGCCTCAGTCGACGCGGAGCGCCGTCAGCGGATCGAGCCGCGCGGCGCGGCGGCCGGCACATACCCGGCCAGCGCCGCCACTCCGAGCATCAGCAGCGCCGCCCCCGCCAGACTCAGCGGGTCTGCCGGTGTCACGCCAAACAGGAACGCGCTGACGCCCCTGGCCGCCCAGATCGCGATCGGCACACCCGCGGCCAGCCCGACCGCGGTGATCGCGACGACCTGGCGAAGAATCAACCAGAGTACGTCGACGCGCCGCGCGCCGAGCGCCATCCGCACGCCGATCTCGCTCGTCCGCCGCGCGACCGAATACGCCGTCACCCCGTGCAGCCCGATGCACGCCAGGAACTTCGTCGCCACGCCGTCGATGGCGATGTTCGCTTCGCGGATGAACGTGAAGCCGAAGAGATCGGCATCGCGCCCGGCTGCCGCGCGCAGCGCGCGGTAGACGGGAAACGGCATCGGGGCCCGATAGCTCTGGCCGGTGGCGGGATCCGTGTAGGACGTACCGTTGATCTGCGAGATACCCCCGATCCCGCGTGGAATCGTCAGCCGGTCGCGTTGGTATCGATTCCCCGACTCCCCGATTACCAGTTCGCCTTGAACGCCTCCCACTCGGCGGTCAGCGTCGCCTGCACCTGGCGCCGTTCGCGGGCCGGGGCCTTCGCGGCGCGGTCCGGGATGATCCCTTCGGTGACCAGCTTGTCGAGGTCGCCGCGAAGCGCCAAGCCGCGGTCGTGGGCGAGCGAAGCGCGGACCCAACCGGCCAGCGACGCCGACCAGGCGCGTTCGAGATCGCCGAGCGCGCGGGCCGACGCGGCGATCCAGTAGCCCGCCGCCGCCGATGCCGGATCGCGACGCAACTCGTCTTCCATGCGGGCGATTAGCCGCGTGTAGACCGGCGCACGGTCCGAGGCGGGCAGTGCCTGCGCCTGGCGATCGAGGGACGTCGCCCACCAGTCCAGGGCGCGGGCGCGGGCATCGGGCGCCTGCGACGCCGCCTGCTCGACGATCGGGGCAAGCAGTTCCGCCGCGGCGCCAAAGCGCTCCTCGAGATAGAACAGCTCGCCGAGGCCGACCTGCAGCTCGGTCCGCTCGCGCGCGTCGAGCAGCGCAGGCTCGACGGCGCGCAGGTCGGCACGGGCGTCTTCGAGATCGCTCTGCAAACCGGTCTCGCGATAACGCTCGAGGCGGCTGCGTCCCATGATCAAGTGCGCCGCGGCGGCCGACGGGGGCCGTGACGCGGCGTCGGCCGCCGCCGCGATCGCCTGATCGTATTGCGCGAGATTGTAGAACTGGCGCGAGGCGGCCAGCGGGTCGGGTTTGCCAGCCCCTTCCGCGCGCGGCACGTCGAGGCCCAGGGCTGCTGCCAGCACGGCCGTGAGCACAACGAAGGCACGCGCCAGTCTCGCCACGATCCTCGCATTATAATCGTCGGCGGATGGTGGAACCGACCGTCGTCGCGCGGTCAGAGCATTCGATCTCCCGCCGCGACATCGACCCTGACGCGCTCAAGGTCCTCTACCGCCTTCACGAGCATGGACATAGCGCCTATCTCGTCGGCGGCAGCGTTCGCGACCTGCTCCTCGGCCGTCGTCCCAAGGATTTCGACATCGGCACCTCCGCGCACCCGCACCAGGTCAAGAAGCTGTTCCGCAACTGCTGGATCATCGGCCGCCGTTTCCGCCTTGCCCACGTCAAGTTCGGCCCCAAGACGATCGAAGTGGCGACGTTTCGACGCCAGGTGGATCCGTCGGAACTGGCCCTGGATCCGGCGGAGTCGGATCGCGCGGTCGAGGCCTCACCCGAGCTGGCGGTGACCGCCGACGCGCCCTTCGAGGTGCAGGTGCAGGCTGAGGGCACGCACCTGGCGCACGTGCGGGCGCACGACCGCCTCATCCACCGCGACAACACCTTCGGGACCGCCGAGGAGGACGCGTTCCGGCGCGATTTCACCATCAACGCGCTGTTCTACGACATCGCGACGTTTTCGATTATCGACTACGTCGGCGGGCTGCGGGACCTCGAACAGCGGCTCATCCGCTCGATCGGCGAGCCGGGCGTACGCTTCCTCGAGGATCCGGTCCGCATGCTGCGCGCCGTGGTCTTCGCGGCGCGGCTCGATTTCCGCATCGACGAACCGATCCTCGAGGCGATGGACGTGCATGGCCACGAACTCGCGCGCGCCGCGCCGGCGCGGCTGATGGAGGAGTACTTCAAAATCCTCCGATCGGGGTTCGCCGAGAACAGCTTCCAGATGCTCAAGGACACACAGCTACTGCGCGCGATCACGCCCGAGCTCGACGACGCGGGAGCGGCGCTCTGGGAGTCGGTGGCGCGGCTCGATACCTACCGCCGGCAGTTCGCGGCGGCGCCAGACGCGATGACCAACGCGATCCTCGTCGGGACGCTGCTCGCGCCGCTCGGGCTCATCGGCACGCGCCGGTTCTCGGCCGACGCGCTGGAACGCAAGATCGAAATCGGGGTGCTGCCCATCCCGCGCCGCGACGTCGAGCGCCTGCACCAGATTCTCGCGCTGCAGCCGCGGCTGCTCGACTTGCGCGCGCCCTACCGCGCCCAGCGCGCCGTGCTCCACCGTCACGTGCTCCAGGAGGCGCTGACCTGGCTCGACATCCACGGCGGCCGCCCCGACGTCGTGCACCACTGGCGGTCGCTACAGACCGAGCCGGGTCAGGGCCACGCGCCGGAGGTCGACGGCCAGCGCGACGCCAGCGCCGAGGGCCCGTTCCGCCGGCGCCGGCGGCGACGGCGGCGACGCAGCCCCCCGGCGGGGCAGACGTAAGCGCGACCCTCGACCCGCCGCGCTAATTGCTCCGCAGCGCCATCAGCGGATCGACCGACGTCGCGAGCCGCGCCGGAATCCACGCCGCGACGATCGCCACACCCAACAGCAGCGCGGCTGCGGCCACGAGCGTGACCGGATCGGCGGGCTGCACGCCGAAGAGCAGGCCCGAGAGGAATCGCGACAGCGGTACGGCCGCCATCGCGCCGATCGTCAAGCCGACACCCGCCATCATCAGCCCTTCGCCCAGGATCATGCGCAGGATGCTCCCGCGTTCCGCGCCGAGCGCGAGCCGGATGCCGAGCTCGTTGGTCCGTTGGCTCACGGAGAACGCCAGCACCCCGGCGACACCCACCGTCGCGATGGCCAGTGCGAGCAGCGCGAACAACCCGATCAGCACGGCGTTCAGCCGCTGCGGCGCGATCGACTCGTCGCGCAGCTCCTCCAGCGTCTCCACGTGATCGATCGGCCGGTCCGGATCGAGTTGCCGGATCGTCTCGACGATACGCGGGGTGAGCTGGTCGAACTTGCCGGCCGATCGTACCAGGATCGTCGTCGGCACGAACGGCGCCTGCGTGTCGGGCTGATACAGCGTGTGCCGCGGATCCCGGGTAATACCCTCGGCGTGCGTGTCGGCCGCGACGCCGACGATCTCCGCCGCCGGCGTCCACGTGCCGTTCTGCTTCCAGCTGATGTGGCGGCCGATGGGATTCAGGTCTTTCAGGAAGAAGCGGGCCATCGATTCACTCAGGATAACGACTGGCTGCGCATTGGCACGATCCGCGGTCGTGAAGGCGCGCCCGAGCGTGATCGGCGTGCCGACCGTGCTGAAGTATCCGCTGCTCACCACGCGGGTGACGGTCTGCGGCGCCGCCGCCAGCGCGTCGCTGCTGGCGCCGTCGACGCGGAATTCCAGCTGTTGTGGAAACGATCCGCCGAGCGGCGGCTGCGACGCGAGCGACGCCGACTGCACGGCCGTCTCGGCGCCGACCCGTTCCAGCACGTCGCGCCCGAACTGCTGCCGCCGCTCGCGGTTGGGCTGCCGGAAGTCGGGCGCCTGAAGGCTGAGCACGTTCGTCAAATTGAAGCCCGGATCGACGGCGTAGAGGCGAAACAGGCTGCGCGTCAGTAGCCCGGCGCCGACGAGCAGCATGAAGGATGCGGCGAGCTGGCTCACGACCAGCAGGCGCTGCGTCCGGCGCCGCCCGCGGCTGCCGGCGACGCGCCCGCCCGCGCCGCTCATCGCCTTGACTGGGTCCGTCAGGAATTGCAACCGCGGTGCCCACGCGAAGAGCAGCGCCAGGGCAATCGATACCGCCAGTGTAAAGGCGAGCACCCGCCAGTCGAGCGTGATCTCACCCGTGCGCGTCGTGAATCGCGCGGTGTAGCGAATGAGCAGGTCGAGCCCCGCGACAGCCAGTCCGAGGCCGAGCGCGCCGCCGAGCATCGAGAGAACCAGGTTCTCCGCCAGCAGCTGTCGCCGCAGGGCGGAGCCACTCGCGCCGAGCGCCGCCCGCACCGCCAGTTCGCGCTCGCGCTGCACGAGGCGGGTCAGCGTGAGGTTACCGACGTTGGCGCAGGCGATGATCAGGACGAACAGCGTTGTGACCAGCAGCACCATCAGCGTCGGCCGTGCCTTCGCCGTCAGCTCGTCCTTCCACGGCGTCACGATCGTGTCGAATCCGCTCGAGCTGGGATAGGCGTCCGGATACGACGCGTGCATGTGGCCGGCGATCTGCCGCAGTTCGGCCTGCGCCGCCACCGCCGTGGCGCCCGGCGCCAGCCGCGCGTAGACGTCGGTCATGCGATGCTCGCGCTCTTTCTGCATCGAGGCGCCGACATAGTGGTCGTTCGCCGCGTAGTTGGCATAGAAGTCCTGCGCGCGCTGCGTCGCGTAGTGCGCGCCTGGCGCGAGCACGCCGACGATCTGCGCCTTCTTCACGGTGAGGTCGAGCAGCTGGCCGACGACGGACGGATCGCCGCCGAAAGCGCGCTGCCAGTAGGCGTAGGTCAGCACGACGACGGGCGGCGACGAGCGGCCGTCATCGGCCGGCACCAGGAGGCGGCCGACGTGCGCGCGCGCGCCGAGCATCGGGAAAAAATTCGCAGTGACCAGTCCGCCGGTGGCGCGGTGCGCGTCGCCGCGGCCGAGGACGTTGAACGTCCAGTCGCCGAACTCGACGAACTGGTCGATGGTGCGCGCCTCGCGCCGGTAGTCGGCGACCTCGACGAACGAAAAGCTCGTGTCGTCGATACCGGCCGCGACTTGCGCCTGCCGCAGGTGCATGATGCGGTCGGCGTCGGGGTAGGGCAGCGGCCGGAGGAGCACGCCGTTAATGATGCTGAAGATCGCGGTGTTGGCGCCGATGCCGAGTCCGAGCGTGAGAATGAACGCCGCGGCATAACCCGGAACCCGCGGCAACGTGCGCAGCGCAAGACGGATGTCGAAGAACATGGCGCTCCTCTTGTAGACAATCGACAACAAGAGATATAGCGCCGCCGGCGCCGATTGGCAACTGTTCTTTCATCCCCACGCTGGTCCCGGTGGCGGCACGCGACACACCCGTGCAGGAGCTCAAGGAGGCGGTGGCGCGATCAGACTGCGCAGATGTCGATCGCGCGCTGCAGCTCGACGAGCGGGTCGTGCCCCTGGCTTGGCGAGTACTCGTGCGACACGAACCCCGTGTAGCCGAGATCCGCGATGGCCTGCATCACGAAACGGTAATTGAGCTCCTGCGTGTCGTCGATCTCGTGACGGCCGGGATTGCCGCCGGTGTGGAAATGCCCGATCCACGGCAAGTGATCGCGGATGTTGCGCGACGATGTCTCCATCCATAATCTGGGCGTGGTAGATGTCGTAGAGGATCTTGACCCGCGCGGAGTTGACCCGCGTCATCACTTCCACGCCCCACGCGATGTGATCGAAGACGTAGTCCTTGTGATTCACTTTGCTGTTCAGGTACTCGAAGCACAGCGTGACGCTCTTGTCCTCGGCATGTGTCTTGACGGCGTCGAGGTAGGTCACGCAGTTGTCGGCGCCTTCCTGGTAGGAGATCCCGCGCTTCTCGCCGCCGAGGACGATGATGTTGGGAACGCCGTTGGCGGCCGCTTCGTCGATCGCGGCGTGCATTTGCGGGATCAAGGCAGCGTGCGTGTCCTTGTGGCTCGGCCCGAGCGGAATCGTTCCGCCCGGTCCCCCCGGATACATCGACGGAATCAGGCCGTACTTCTTCAGCGTCGGCCAATCGGCCGGTCCGATGAGGTCGAATCCTTCGATGCCGAGCCTGGCGGCTTCGCGACAGCAGTCGTCGAGCGACATGTTGCCGCGCCCGAAGACCCCGCGCGTGACGCCCTGTTTCAGCCGTCCCCTGCGTGGCGCCGGCAACTGCGGCGCCTGGCCGTGCCTCACCGTGCCGGCCACGATCGGCGCGGCCAGCGTGCCGAGAAAGGTGCGTCGTCTCATAGTTCGCCGCGCTGTCGCCTCGTGCAGGCCACTCTTTAGAAGCGGAGGATGATCCCCGCGCGCGACTGACGGGGCGCGCCGATGGTGCGGATCGGCGTCTTGCCCGTGTCAATCTCGTTGTTGAAGGCGTTCTCGATCGCCCCGAACAGCTCGCCGTGGCGGGACAGGCGCAGCGACGCGCGCGCGTCGGTCAACGATCCCGCCCTCAGCGTGAACTGGTTCTGGTCGTCGTCAAATTGCTCGCCGAAGACGCGCACGCTGAGCGAGGCGCTCCAGGCCTTGTGCGCCGCGCGCAAGCCGACCGAGCCGGCGGCCTTCGGGACCTGCGGCACGCGGTTGCCGTCGAGCTCCGCCTGGGTGAACTGCGAGTCGGTGAACGCCCACGACGTGGTCGCGGTGAGCACCCGATCGAGGTGCCACTCGAACTCGAGCTCGGAGCCGATCGCCCTGGCCTCGGCGTTGTCGCGCTGACGCGTGATCGCGGTCGGCGTGGCCGTGATCGTCCGGTTGTAGATCGCGTTGTTGAGGCGCGTCGCGTAGAAGATGACGCGCGCGGTCCACTCGTGCTTGGGTGATCGTATAGGCCGCTTCCGGCCCCCACGACGACTCTGGCTTGAGCGCACTGTTGGCTTGCGTCAGCGTGCTGCCGACGCGAAACGAACGGAAGAGCTCGTTGATCGTCGGGGTCCGGAAGCCGGTCAGCCACGACAGCCGGATCGTCTGTCCGTCGGCTGGGGCGATCGTCGCCGTGAACTGCGGCTGGAAGAAGAAACGATCCTGGACGCTGCCGAGGCCGCCGGGATTGGTCAGCGACCACCACTCGCCGCGGGCGCCGCCGCTCAGCGACACGCGCGGCGACAGGTCGAAGCGCAGGTGCGCGACCAGGCCGGTGTTCCATTGCGTCGCGGGTGTGTGGACGACCGGCGCGCCGACGCCTGAGGTACTGAACGCCTGCTCGTCGAGGTTGGCGTGGGCGCCGCGCTCCGAGAACGAAATCAGGCCGTCCCCCCTCGTCCACTGGCGAACCCAGTCGACGGCGCCGCCGCCGGCGTTCGAACCGACCCACTGCAGGTTGGTCAGCCGCTCGCCGGCGCGGGCCACGCCGTTCACCGTTGTCACGGCGGTGAAGCTCTGGTTGTAGTTGTTGGCGTTGAAATCGCCGCGCGCCTCCCACAGGCCGCCGAGCGCGAAGCCATGTGCGCTGGCGCTGCCCCAGCGCGTGATCGTGGCGTTGACCTGCACCGGCGTGCCGTTGTTGCGGTCCTCGTCGAAGTAGCCGCCGCGCACCGTCGCCTGCACCGTGCTACCGCCACCGACCCATCCCGTCGCGGACGTTGCCTGCGAGTTGGCGTTGATGTCGATCGGCCCTCGTGCTTCTGGCGCGACAACGACGAAGCCATCGGTCTTGCCCGACTCGGCGGCGCCGCCCGCCATCCACGCTTGCCGGCTGACCGCGCCGTAGAACGAACCGCGCACCGTGCCGAGGTTGCCCGCTTCGAGCCATGCCTCGCCGCCCTGGTTCGTGCGCGTTGTCACCTGGATGACGCCGCCGAGCGCCGCATTGCCGTGGATGTCGCCCGACGCGCCGCGGACGACGTCGATGCGCTGCAGCGCGGCCATCGGCACACGGTCCCAGTAGACCCAGGCGCCGAACGCGTCGTTCAACGGCACGTCGTCAGCGATGACGAGGGTTCGACTCGCCCCCGACGCCGACATGCCGCGCAGCGTAACCCCCTGTGTCGTCGGATTGGCGACTGAGGACGACGTGCGGCGGAACAGGCTGAAGCCGGGCACCGAGCGCAACTGGTCGTCGAGCCGCAGCGCCGGTGTCGCGACGATCGTCGATCGATCGAGCGAGGTGACGCTGCTGTCGACGTTGAGCCGCGTCGTCCCGGCCTCGGCGCTGACGGAGATCTGCTCGGCGATCGCGGCCGGCCGCAGTTCGATTTCGATCGGCGTCGTCGACGCCGCCACCTCGCGGCGCTCGGTCGCGAACCCCTGCGCCTCGATGGTGATGACGGCAGTTGCCACGTCGATCGGCAGCGCCACCGACCAGGTGCCATCGGCGCCTGTCGTCGCGCTCTGGCGCGTCGTCCCGGCGGTGACCGTGACCACGACGGCCTGCATCGGGGCGCCGGTCGGGTCCCTGACGATGCCCGAGAGCGTGGTGGAGGGCTCGACGAGCATGGCGAGCAACAGGATCAGTGCAGTCATTGTTCGGGTTGTGCGTTGAAACGATATCCCACGCCGCGAACCGTGATCAGATGTTTCGGCCGCGCCGGCTCCCGTTCGATGTAGCGGCGCAGGCGGACGACGAAATTGTCAATCGCCCGAGTATCGGTATCCTCGTGCAGGCCCCAGACCTGTTCGAGCATCGCCTTGCGTGAAACCGGCTTGCCTTCGTGCTCGATAAGATACCGCAGCAGGTTGGCCTCCATCAGCGTCAGGTGGAGGACCCGCTCGCCGACCGTGAGCTCGAGGCGGTCGAAGTCGATGGCCCGGCCATTGAACGAATACCGGTCCGGGCGGGGCTCTTCGGGCGGGCGGGGCCGCGACCAGGAGCTGCGCCGCAGCAGTCCGCCGATGCGCGCCAGCAGGATGGCGAGCTCGGTGGGCTTGGGCAAATAGTCGTCGGCGCCAGCCGCGAATCCCTTCAGGACGTCTTCGGGCCGCCCCCGCGCGGTCAGGATGAGCACAGGGACGAAATTCCGTGCCGCCCGCAGCTCCGACACGACCGTGAACCCGTCCTTGCCGGGCAACATCACGTCGAGCACGACGAGGTCGACGGGGACGGCATCGTCCTGCAGCCGGTGCAGCGCGCGCTCCCCCGTGTCGACGACATCGGCATCATAGCCTTCGGCTTCGAGGTTGAAGCGCAGCCCTTCGGCGAGATGCTGCTCGTCTTCGACGATGAGGACGCGTTGCGGCATGGTTGCGGCCGTTAGGCCGGCGCGCCCGGCAGCAGGATCGTGAAGGTGCTGCCGTGCCCCTGGCCCGCGCTCTCGGCGAAAGCGCGGCCGCCGTGCTTGCGTGCCACCGAGCGGACAATGAACAGACCGAGGCCGCTGCTGCCTTTCGTGCGCACGGCGACGCTGGCGGGAATGCGGTAGAAGCGCCTGAAGATCCGTTTGAGCTCCGCCGACGAAATGCCGACGCCGTTGTCGATGACGCGCACCGCGTAGCGCTGGTGGTCGGCCTCGGCAACCTCGACGCGAATCCGCGGCACGCCCTGCGTGTACTTGACGGCGTTGTCGATGAGATTCCACACGGCGGCCTTCAGCTCGTCGGCGTCGCCGAGCACCACCGCGTGCGGCGTCCCCTCGAAGTACTGGAGCGCCTCGACGTCGAGGTGGAAGCGCGTCCGCGCCAGTTCGACGCACTCGCGTGCGATCAGCGCCAGATCGAGCCGCGTCCTGGCGCTGCGGCGCAGGATCGAGCCGGTGGCGCCGGCGCGCAGCACCTGATCGATCGTGTGCAGCAGGCGATCGCTGTCCTCGAGCATGACGCGGTAGAACTCGTCGCGCTTGGCTTCGTCGAGATCGCGCATCTGCAGCGTCTGCAGGTGCAGCCGGATCGAGGCGACCGGCGTCTTCAGCTCGTGCGTCACCGCGTTGATGAACGAGTCGTGCTGCTCGTTGCGGCGGATCTCGCGCACCAGGAAGATGGTGTAGACGATCAGGCCGGCGATGATCACCAGGAAGAAGATCGATCCGAAGACGATGAGGACGCTTTCGCGCCAGTTGATCAGCAGCCAGCTGACGTTGAGCGTGACCGCCGCGGCGACGAGACAGATCCCGAGGACGGTGAAGAAGATCGCCCGGCGGTGCCGCCCTGAGATCATCTATTAGCCGAGGGGCTTCGCCCCTCGCGCTCCCCTACACGCGCTCTCGCGCGCCGCTGCGCCGGCGCGCTCCGTGCGCGTGGCTCGCTCGCTGCGCTCACCGGCTTCCGTAACGCAGGCACTGTGAAACGCATGCTTGCTACGAGGATAAGTCATTTCCGCGCCAGGACCGCGATTTCAGCCGGCGTCAGCCGGCGGCTCTCGACGCGCGGCCCGGCGAGGTGGAACGCGGGGCTCGCGTCGTGCAGGATCAACTCGCCGGTCGCAGTTCTGACCGCGGTCTGCAGATCGCCGGCGCGGCGCAGCCCGGGCACGTAGAGACGGTCGAGAAACGCCGCGTCGCTCGACGGATCGAAACCACCGACGTCGAGAATGGCTCGCCGCACAGGCACGACCGCTGAGGCCAGGATCGCCGCCAAGGCGGCATCGCCGTCAGCCACCAGGACCGCGGAGGGATGCGCCCGCACCGCCTCGACGATGTCGGTGACGCGTTGGCTGGCGGCGGTGCGGTTGTAGGTGTCGAAGTACTTGATATTGGCCGCCGCCGTGGCGTCGAACGCCGTGAACGGCACCGCGACGACGTCGAGACCGGCAGCCAGGAGTGCGGGCTCGAGATCGGGCTGCGCGCTCGCCAGCAGCACGGTCGGGCGGATCGGCGGCGGCGGTGGCGCCGTCGGCGCCGCGATGGCGCCGTAGCCGAGCGCGTGACGCAGCGCCGTCGCCAGCTCGCGCGGATCGCCGCGCTCGATCTGCGCCTTCGCCGACGCGATCCATCGCTCGACGAGCGTCTCCCGGGTGACGGCGCCGTCGGGCAGCGCGCGGCCGTAGAAGACGAGCAGGTCGATGACCCGGTCGGGCGTGAAATCCTTCTCGGCAATCCCGTTGGCATCGGGGGCGTGTTGCAGCCAGCGCGCCATCCAGGCGTACATGACTTCGCGGCTGTCCTTGTTGTAGTTGTGCTCGGCATTGAAGCGCAAGGCGCGGACACGATCGCCCGCGTCGAAGAGGTCGAAGATGCGCCGGGTCGCGGGATACTCGTTCTCGAGCGTCTCGTTCGTCCAGTCACCGGTCGCCGAGATCATCAGCAGCGGCCGCGGCGCGATCGACGCGGCGATCTCCACGTTGGTCAGATCGAGTCGGAGCCCGGGCGGGTTCTCGCACAGGCAGCCGCCCTGCATGTGCAGCGAGATCATATTGACCGGGGCTGCGACAGTGACGCGGTCGTCGACGGCGGCCAGCAGGAACGACTGGGTGGCGCCCCCCGATTCCCCCGTCACGCCGAAGCCGTCACGGCGGACAAATGGCAGCGTCTCGAGGAAGTCGAGGGCGCGGATGCTGTTCCACAATTGCAGCCCGCCGAGGCTGAGGCCCCAGAGATACTCGGCGGGACCGCCGAACGTGTGGGTGAGCTGCCGGCTGTCGTTGTAGCCGACCATGTCGTGGCTGAAGACGACGACGCCTTGACGCGCCAGGCCGATGGCACGCCCCGGGCCTGAGGTGAGGTCGGTGTGCTCGAGACGGCCGTTCGTCCAGTGTCCGTGCGGAGAGAGAACGGCGGGAAAGGGACCTGCCCCGGCCGGACGGTAGAGATTGCCGGTGACGAAGAACCCCGGCAGGCTCTCGAAGTAGACCTTGGCGACCGTGTAGTCCGCGTGACGGATCTCGTCGAAGACGACCGGGTGCAGCGGCGTCCGATCCGGCATCGGCAGTAGGCCGGCCGAGGCCAGCACGTGCTCCCGGATGTAACGCGCGCGCGCCGCCCACGCTTCGCGCGTCGCTGGGGCTGGCTGCGCGAAGCGGTCGTTCAGCGTCCGGTAGCGGGGAGCCTGTGCCAGGAAGGGGACCACCAGGACCAGCGTCAGAGCTAAGGTGCGCAAGGAAACCTCCACGTGGAGGGCATAATAGCGTGCGCTGATCTGAAGATGGCCCGCGCCTTACCGGGTGCCGGGCGGCAGGAGGACGGATTTGGCTGGGGTGTGGCGGTTGGTGGTACTGGCGTCGGTGACAGCGTCGCTGAGCGGATGCGGGCTGATGCAGCGCAAGGCGGTCGGCATGGTCGCGAGCACGCTCGCCTCGAGCGGCGACGTCTTCACCCGCGACGACGACCCGGAGCTCGTCGGCCAGGCGATTCCGTTCGGGCTGAAGCTCTACGAGTCGCTGCTCGATTCGGCGCCGAAGAACAAGGAGCTGCTGATCGCGACCTGCAGCAACTTCACGCAGTACGGGGTCGCCTACCTCGAGACCGAAGCGCTCGTCCTCGGCGAAACGAACCACCACGACGAAGTGGCCCATCTCAACGGGCGCGCGCTCAAACTCTACCTCCGCGCAAAGGGTTATTGCATGCGGGCGATGGAGGTGCGCTTTCCGGGCGTCACTGCAAAGCTGCTCAAGGATCCGGCCGAGGCGCTGAAAGAGGCGAAGAAAGAAGACGTCCCGCTGCTCTACTGGACGGCGGCATCCTGGGGGTCGGCGATCGCCCAGGGGATCGACAAGCCCGATCTCGTCATCGACCTGCCGACGGTGCGCGCCCTCGCTGAGCGCGCGCTCGCGCTCGACGAGACGTGGAACAAGGGGGCGCTGCACGAAATGTTCATCTCGCTCGACAGCCAGCCCGAGGCGCTCGGCGGATCGGTCGAGCGGGCGCGCGCCCACTTCACGCGAGCCGTGGCGCTGCAGAAGGGAGCGTCGCCCGGCCCTTACGTCTCCCTGGCGCTGGGTGTGGCCGCTCCGGCCCAGGACCGCGCCGAGTTCGAGGCGCTGCTCAAGCAGGCGCTGGCGATCGATCCGGAGAAGGACCCGTCGACCCGCCTCGTGACGCTCGTTCAGCAGCGCCGCGCGCGGGCGCTGCTCGATCACATCGATAGGCTGTTCACCAAATAGAATGGGATTTATGTTCGCAGCTAAACGACTCCTCGTCTCCTGCATCGCGATCGGCGCCGCTGTCGCCACCCTCTCGGCGGCCGCGCCCGAGAACGTCAAGCTCTCGACCCTTGTTCCCGCCGGCACCAGCTGGCACAAAGCGCTCCTCGACATGGGCAACGCCTGGAACAAAGACACCGCCGGGCGCGTGACCCTGACGGTGTTCCCCGGTGGCCAGCAGGGAGACGAGTCAACCGCGGTCAAGAAGATGCGCACCGACATCCTGCAGGCTTCCTTCCTGTCGAATGTCGGGTTGGCTGAGCTCGACGAGGCCTTCAACGTCTTCTCGATGCCGTTCTTCATCGAAACCCCCGACGAGGAAGCGGCGATTGAGAAGACGCTGACACCGGTGCTCGAGCAGCGGTTGAACGCTAAGGGCTTCCATCTCGTGTGCTGGGGATCGGCCGGCTGGCTGCAGGTGTTCTCGAAGAAGCCGCTCAAGTCGCTCGCCGACGTCAAGAACGCCAAGCTGTATACGACCAAGGGCGCCGACAAGTGGTACCAGTGGTACGTCAGCAACGGCTTCCATCCAGTGCCACTGCTGCCCGCGGACGTGCCGACACAGCTCAAACTGGGTACCGGCCTGATCGACACTGCGCCGTATCCGCCCTACCTCGCCATGACCTTGCGGGTGTTCGACGACGCAAAGTACATGCTCGACCTGAAGATCGCCCCGTTGACCGGCGCGCTTCTGATATCGCAGGCGTCGTGGAACCGCATCAGCACCGAGGATCGCGCCAAGATGACGACCGCGGCGCAGGCCCTCGAAACACGCGTCCGTGCCGAAGCGCCCGCCCAGGACGCCGAGTCCGTCAAGGTGATGAGCAGCCGCGGCCTGCAGGTGACAACGCTCGACCCCAAGACGCTCGGCGAGTTCCGCACCGCCGCCGACCAATTGGTCAAGACGATGCGCGGCTCGATGGTTCCAACGGATATCTACGATCTGGCGATCCAGGAGCGCGACGCCTTCCGCAAGAGCAAAGGCAGGTGACAGCCTCTCGCCAGCGCACGAGCGGCGAAGTCAGAGAGGCGACGCCTCCGGGCTTGACATGAAGACTCTCGCCGTCCAAGTCGAGAATCGTGTCGCGGCGATCGCGCTCGGCGGTCTGATGGTTCTGCCGCTGGCGCAGATCGCCGCGCGCAAGTTTCTCCATGCGGCGATCCCCGGCGAAGCGGCGATCGTGTCTTCGCTGACGCTGTGGCTCGGCATGCTCGGCGCCGCCATCGCCGCGCGCGACGGCAAGCTGCTCACGCTCGCCACCGGCGAGTTCCTGCCCAAGGGGCGCATCGGCGCCGGCGCCCACATCTTCGCCGGTGCGGTCGGCGCACTGATCTCGACTGTCCTCGCCCTCGGCGCCGTCGCCCTCGTCAAGAGCGACCGTCTCGGTGGCGACATGCTCACGCCCCAGATTCCGGTGTGGGCCGCCGATCTCGTGCTGCCGGTCGGCTTTGCGCTGATCGCACTGCGGCTGGCCTGGCGCGCTTCGCCGACACACGCCGGCCGTGGCGTCGCCGCGCTCGGGATCGTCGCCGGAATCGTCGTCAACCACTATCGCGCCGGCGTGGCCGGCCACGCGCTCGCGCCGTGGCTGATCCTCGTCCTCGGCGCCGGAGTGCTCGGCGCGCCGATCTTTGCGCTGCTCGGCGGCATCGCGCTCTTCGCGTCGATGACGCTCGGCAACCCGCCGGTCGCACTGCCGATGATGGCCTACCAGGAGCTGACGACGTCAACCGGGATCGCCGCGATTCCGCTATTTACGGTGTCAGGCTTCCTGCTCGCCGAAGGCAAATCGTCGGAACGGCTGCTGCGCGTGTTCCGCGCCTGGGTCGGCTGGCTGCCGGGCGGCACGGCGATCGCCGCGGCGGCGCTATGCGCGTTCTTTACACTGTTCACGGGCGGCTCTGGCGTGACGATCCTGGTGCTTGGCGGCCTGCTGCTGCCGGCGCTCGTCGGCAGCGGCTATCGCGAGCGGTTTTCGATCGGCCTGCTGACCGCGTCTGGATCGCTCGGCCTGCTCTTCCCGCTGTCGCTGCCGCTGATGCTCTACGGCATCGTCTCGCAAAAGGCCCCGATCGACGATCTGTTCATCGGCGGCCTGCTGCCCGGCCTCATGATGCTCGGGCTGCTCGCCGCGCTCGGCATCCGCGAAGGCATAAAGACGCGCGCCGCGCGAACGCCGTTTCAGGGGCGCGAAGCGATGGCGGCGCTGTGGGCGGCGAAGTGGGAACTGTTCCTGCCGGTCTTCGTGGTCGGCACTTTTGTTGGTGGCGTCGCGACGCTGGTCGAGACGGCGCCGATCGCGGCGCTCTACACGGTCCTCGTCCAGCGCTACGTGACGCGCGACTTGCCGACATGGAAGGACGTGTTTCGGGTCGCGGCCGACTGCATCGCGCTCGTCGGCGGTGTGCTGCTCATCCTCGCCGTCGCGGCCGGCCTGACCGATTACCTCGTGTTCGCGCAGATCCCGGCCGCGCTGGTCGACTGGACGCAGGCGCACGTTCACTCGAAGCTGGTCTTCCTGCTCTTCCTCAACGTCTTCCTGCTCGCCGTCGGCACGCTGATGGACATCTTCTCGGCGATTGTCGTCGTCGTGCCGCTGATCCTGCCGCTCGCCGAGATCTACGGCATCAACTATGTGCACCTCGGCATCATCTTCGTCGCGAATCTGGAGCTCGGCTTCCTGCATCCGCCACTTGGATTGAACCTGTTGCTGGCGTCGGTCCGCTTCAAGAAGCCGGTGCTGGAAGTGACGTGGGCGACGCTGCCGATGCTGGGCATCTTGGCAATTGGCGTGCTGCTGATTACCTACTGGCCGTGGTTGACGCTGGGGATCCTCCACTGGATGGGCCGGGTCTAACGCCGTCGTTCACAGTTGGCAGTTGGCAGCCTGCAGAAGTTGGCAGTCTGGCTCGAACGAGCGCATACTTCGGGCAGGAGGAACCTATGACGTTGATGGCACTCCTTCTCCCCGCATTGGTGGGCGGTCTCCTGCTCGCAGGCGTGCTGTTACGGCTGAATCGGCGCCAGTCATCAGGTGTCGTCAGGCGATCAGCGCTCGAACCGATGTCTCCGGATCTCATCAACATGGCCCACATTCGGGTTGCCGGCGTTGGCGGCCTCGGTATGCTCGGGGCGGCCGTCGTTACCGCTGTCTCTCTGCCGGAGATCGGTGTCGCGCTGGTTGCCGGCGTCGGACTTGGCGCGGCCATTGCCGCGGGCCTGATCGCCTATCGTCGGCGATCGGATGCGGCTGGTCCCGGGGGCCCAGGGAGATACGTCGGACAGCCGCCAAGCGTGTTCGCGCTCGACGAGCGTGCGGCACGTGTCGACTCGCGAGCAAAACGCGAATTGCCGGGCACTCCGCTGGCGGCGACCGCGTAAGAACGGCGCACCATTTCAGTGCAGCCGCTTCTCGTACCTCCACACATGAATCGGGAAAAGCCCAACCGAGGTTTCTGACTCGATCACTACGGTGGCGGTACGGCTCCAGCCGCATTTTTCATAAAACCGCGCCGCGCGAGTATTACCCACGGCACAGGCAAGCCACGCGCTGGGAATAGCCTGAGCGGTCATGTGATCTTCCGTATCGCGCATCAGGACCGACGCAGCGCCTGTTCCCCGCGCGGACCTGGCGACGTAGAACTGGTAGACCTCCGCGCCACGCAGCATCGCGAAGCCAAGAGGGGTGTGGGCATCGATGATGACCCGCACCGCGTGCAGTTCGGCGCGAAGGCGATCCAGAAAACTCTCGGGAGTTCTCAGTGCGATCAGCGTTGCCGGTACGATCGCATCGTGGGCATCATGCCAGCCTTCGAACCAGAGTCGGGCCAACGCGATGAGGTCGGGATCGCCAGCACTTCGCACATCCATCCGAATCTCAAGTTCGTTTAACGTGGTTCAACTTGGCCCATTGCCCGTAGTACTCGTCGCGTCTGAACTGCAGCCGCACTTCCGTTGGCGAGACGCTGCGGGCGCTGAGACCGAGAATCTGGCGATCGAGGAGCGCGCTGTCCCAGCCGGTGCGTCCCGACGCCGCCAGCAGGGCGGCGACCACGCCGAAGAACGCGGCAGCGAGCCACAGGCCGTGGACCGCGAACCCCACCGCGAGAGCGCCGCCGCTGACGATCAGCAGCAGGACGATGACCAGTGCGACGAGCGCGGCGGTGCGCCGCCGTTCGAAAGCAACGCGGCACACCGGCACATCGAACAGCAGCGGCACGGCGTAGCCACCGACATAGACGTCGAGGCCGCGCACCGCGGCGACCGCGTAGGTGCCCTCTGCAGGACGACCGCAGTGCGGGCACTTCTTCGGAAACTGCATCGCCGCAGGACTGATGGACGCTGAGGGCATATTCAAGCGGGCCGACACCTAGCTTGGCATTCGCCATTCGGCATCCGGCCTTCAAGGGTCGGCGCCTACCTGCGGCCTGCCGCGAGGCTGGTTACGACGTCCCAATTGAGCCGGACGAAGCGATGCAGCTCGCTCTCGAGCAACCGCTCCTGGTCGCTGTGCGCGCCAAAACCCTTCGGACCGTCCTCGACGTCAAGCGCGGGACCGATGCCGAAGCACTGGATACCCTTCGCCCGCAGCACGGCCATATCGGTAGCACCGGTGCTCATCGACGGCACCGTGACGACCCCGTAAACGCGCCGCATCGCGGCTTCGATCGTCGTGAAGGCCTCGGAATCGAGTCGCGCCTCGTGCGCCGGCGGACGGATCGGCGCTTCGGGGTAGCGCACCTCGACCGACGGATCATCGACGAGCGCTTTCACCTGGGCCAGAAACGCCTCCTGATCCTCATCGGGCAGCAGGCGCACGTCGACCGTCGCCGTCGCCTGCGACGGGATCACGTTGAAGCGGTAGCCGCCGGTGATGATGTTCGGTGACGCCGATGTCCGCAGCATCGACGAATGGCGCGGCTCGTGCTCGAACAGCCAGTCGTCGGCCGCCTTCTGCACCACCTGATCCTTCGACAGGACGTCACGATAGTGCTGAGCGACGTCGGGCGGTGAGATCTCGGCCAGCCGCTGGAAATAGGCGGCGGTTGTCTCATTCAATCGGATGGGCGGCCGCCACTCGCCGATGCGCTCGACGGCGCCGGCCAGGTGGACGATCGGATTCGTCTTGAGCGGCACCGATCCGTGACCTGACACTCCGCCGGCGACCAGCTCGATGCGGCGCGGAATCTTCTCGAGTGTCTGCACCGTCGCGTAGACCGTCGTACCGTCCTTGCGCATGACGTTACCGCCTTCGGCCAGGCAGTACTCTGCTTCGATCTCGGGAAAGTGCTCGCGGGCCAGGAAATCGATGCCGACGTTGGTGCTGCCCTCTTCGCCGGCCTCCGCCAGGAAAATGACGTCACGGTCGAGCGCCACGTTCATCCGCTTCAGCAGCAGCATCGTCATCAGTCCGGCCGTGACATTGTCCTTGTCGTCGATGGTGCCGCGCCCGTAGACGTATCCGCCCTCGCGAGTCGCGCTGAACGGCGGATGCGTCCATTTCGCGGGATCGACGGTGACGACGTCGGTGTGGCCCATGATCAGGAGCGGCTTCTTCCTGCCGTTGCCCTTCAAGCGGGCGATGACGCTCGCGCGACTCGGATCGTTGGCAACGATGTGGGCGGGGATGCCTTCGCGATCGAACACTTCTTTCAGGTACTGCGCGGCCAGGGTCTCGTTGCCGGGCGGATTGCTGGTATCGAGCCGAAGCAGCGCCTGGTAGTGCCGCATCGTCTCGTCCTCGACCGCGCGCCAATCCGGCGATCCGGACTGCGCACGGGCTGTGACCAGCAGCGCGACACTCAGCGCGCCGCAGGCGAGTGCCTTGATGGACCGACGCATCCCTTTCTGCTCTTCCTGTGTCTACTTCGGTTCCTTGACGCTGTCTTTGTCGAGGAAGGGCACGCCGTCGGTGAGCCACTTGGGCGCCGGCGCAGCCTTCAGGTAGTGATCGAAGAACTGGAAGAAGCGGATCGTCAGATCCTTGCGATTCGCCATGCCGCGCAGGCCGTGGCCTTCGCCGGGATAGGCCAACAGCACCGCCTTCTTGTTGTTGTAGCGCAGCGCGTTGTACATGGCCAGGCCGTTGGTGAACGGCACGGTCGGATCGGCGCCGCCATGCTCGATCAGAAACGGCGCGGTCACCTCGGGCGCGTGCATCAGCGCCGACTCGAAGTTGTACAACTCGGGATTCGACCACGGTGAGACCGCCTCGCGCCCCTGCGAGTAGAGGTAGTAGTCGAAGGCATTACTGCCGCCGCCCGATCCCTGCTGCTGCACGCTGTAGGACCAGCCCCAGTTCTGGTTGAAGTCGAAGAACAGGTCGACGACGCCGGCACCCATGCCGACAGCGGCGAACAGCCGGGAGCGCGTGCCGATGAAGGCCGCGCCTTCCCCGCCGTAGCTGTGGCCGTTGACGCCGATGTGTTTGGGATCGGCGTAGCCCATCTCGATGACCTTCTTGGTCGCCGCTTCCACCGCGTCAAGCATGTCGCTGTGCGACGCGCCGGTGTGGAAGTAGACGTCGGGCATCATCGTGATGTAACCCTCGCTCACGGCCTGCATCGGCGAGGACCCCATGCCGGTCAGGTACGACGGCGCGTTGTAGCGGTGCATGTTCTGCGAGTTCTTCTCGTAGAACGTGACCAGCATCGGCCGCTTGTCGCCTGTCGTGTAGTCGTCGGGGATGGCGAGTATGCCCTGCGCGCGCTGCCCGTCCTTCAACTTGTAGTCGAAGAGCAACCGATGACCCCAGGCGTAGTCCTTCTGCTGCGGGTTCGCGTCGCTGATCTTCTTCGCGTCCTTGAGCGACGGTCCGGACACCTGCAGGTCGGGGAACTCGACGAACGTCTGCCGCGAGAACAGGTACTTGTCGGCGTTAGCAGCCTTGACGGGATTGCTGAACGCCGCGTCCTGGTAGACGAGTTCCTTGAGCTGGCCGCCGGCAAGCTCGTAGAAGCCCGCCTTCTTGGTCCACTCGCCGTAGGCCGAGAGCAGCACCGGCTTGGTGAGATCAATCGTCGCGCGCGACGCCGCACTCCCGCCGCGGCCGCCGCCGAAGCCGCCGCCTCCCGGGCCGCCGGCACCCGCGGCGCCGTTGATGTTGCCGAGGTTGGGGTCCAGCGGCAGCGTACGCACGTAGCGCAGCCGAATTTCCCCCTTGCTGCCGGCGCCGGTGGTCAGGTTGCGCCCGTTCGATCCGTCGAGCGGCAGTGCCCACAGGTCGTAGCGCTGCTCGACGATCACAGACTTCTTGTCGGCGCTGTAACCGGCGACGCCAACGGCCGGCTTTGGCCCTGGATGATCGAACTCGGGGTCGACGAAGCTCGCTGTGATGCTGCCGCCGAGCGTTTTCGACGTGCCGGCGTCGAGATCGTAGGCCTGAAATCTTGCGTCCTTCCAGTAGAGGAAGAAACGGCCGTCGGGCGACACGCCGAAGATGTGGCTGCCGGTGGAAGTGTTGACGATCTGGTTCTTCACCATCAGTGTCCGCTCACCGGTCGTTGTGTTGACGCGATAGATGTCGGCGGCCGGACGCTTGTAGTCTGAGATGTAACTGCGCGTGTCGCGACCGACGGCCCAGCGGCCGTCCGGCGCGACGTCGACGTCCCGCATCGTCTCGTCGGCGAGCTTGACGAACTTCGACGCCGGGACGTCGAAGGCCTCGCGGAAGGTGAAGTTGCGATCCTGCTCGGCGCGAGCCATCTGCAGCGACTGGACGCGTTCGTCCGATGTATTCCACACATCGACGTTCGCCTGCTCGTCGGTACTCTTGCGGGGCGTGGTATCGGGCGTCGGCAGCTGCGGTTTGGCGCCGAAGAACACGCGCCTGTCGTCGTCGCTCCATTCGAGCCCGGCGCGGTCGCTGACGACCCAGCCCTTGGGAAAGGTCGCCGTCTTGGCCGGGTCCAACGCTGCCGGCTGCGCCTCGGCGTCGGTGAGCGCCGCCTTGACGTCGGTGAGCGCCAGCACGACGTTGTCGCGTTCGCGCATCTTCTCGACGTCCGCGCCCTTGAGCACGGCGAGCGCCTTGCCGTCTTCGCTCCAGGTGAGGCGGTTGTAGTTCTTGGCGTCGTTGTCGAGCGCCTGAATGCGGCCGCTCGCCAGATCCATCACGAACAGGCCGTTGCCGTCCTTGACGGCGGCGTCGACGGTGTAGGCGAGCAGATCGCCCGTCTTATTGAACGCAATGTCGCCGACACTGCCGAGCAGCTGATCGCGCCCGGTCGCCAGGTTGTGCAGGATGACGTCAGTGCCGCGCGGGCCGGCCGGCGCGGCGTTCGCCTGCGCACCTCCTTGCCCTCCGTTCTGGTCGCCGCCATTCGCGGCGCCGGCGCCACGTCCTCCGTTGGCGTTCGCCGGCCGCCGCTTCAGCACGACGAACGTCGAATTCGGCGAGAACGCATAGCCCTGCATGTCCTGCCACGACTTCACCGCGCCGGTCGCGAGGTTGCGCAGCTCGATGCGCGTCGGTTGCTCGGACGGCGTCTGCGGCGTACTCGGCGGTGTCGTCTGCGGCAGCGAGGGTGGCGCGCTCGTCGCCGGATTCTGCCCCGGCGGCGTCGTCACCTGTGCGGGATTGGCCGGCGGCTGCGCGGTCGGCGATCCCGGCGGAACCGCCGTGTCACCACCAGCGCCCGGTTGGTTGCCGGCACCCCCGCCCGCGCCGCGTCGTCCGCGGCCGCCGCGCCCGCCAGAGGGATCGACCTGATACGCGATCCACTTCGAGTCGGCCGAAAAGGCGGGCACCGTTGCATTGGCGACTTCGGTCTGCTGGCCGGAATCCAGGCGGACGAGGTGCAGCACCGGCTTCGATTCGGACTGCACCACGTTGGTCAGCGACAGCACGTAGGCGGCCCAGTTGCCGTCGCTGGAGATCTCCTGGCTCGTGATCGTGCGCCACTTCGTGTAGTCCTCGACGGTGAGGACTCGCTTTCCGGCGACGGCCGGCTCCTGGTGCGCGCGCGGCAGCGCGGCGGCGCCGACGAGAATGAGCACGAGAGCGGCAGAGCGGAGGGTGGAGTGTTTCACGCGCGGATTTTACCGCGAGGACGGCCCAGAACATCAACGCGCAGGCGGCATGGCCGGGTGCCGCGCCGGCAGCCCGGCCTGGGGAACGGGCGTAGACTACGGTTCTATGCTGCGGATGGTGATCGCGTTGGTCGCGGCCGGCCTGCTCGCCGGGGCGCAGCCGCGCGCCGCACTATCCATCGACTTCGTCGCCCTGGATCGTAATGGCCTGCCGGTCACCGATCTCAGGCCGTCCGACGTCGAGGTCTGGATCGGGCAGTTCCGCGCCCCCGTCGACACGCTGCGGCTGGTCACGCCGGAGACCGACGAGCGCGGCGGCCGTCTGATCGTGTTGCTCCTCGACGACGTCACGCTGCGCCCCGACGTGATGGGTCGCGTGCACGAAGCGGGACGGCACATCGTCACGCGCATGGGCGCGAACGATCGTATGGCGGTATTGACCTTGAGCGGTTCGCGCACGGAGACCACCTCGGACCGCGCCCGGCTCCTTCAGGCGGTGGACGATTACGCGGCCCACGCTGCCGGCGTGATGCGCTCCGACACGCAGGGGCGGCATCTCCTCGACACGCTCGCCTCGCTGTCGGAACAGATCGTCGAAGCGCCCGGCCGGCGCAAGACAATCGTCGGCATCGGACCGGCGTGGCTGGACCGCCCGATCCCGCCGCCGCAGGCCGGCCAGGATCTGTTGCCGGAATGGATCCACGCCATGCGCCAGATGGCGTTCTCGAACGTGAACTACTACGTGATCGATCCGCAGGGGCTGGGAGCGGCGCCGATTGCGGGCACGGGTGACGACGGCTTCGCGCGCGAGACGGGCGGCCACGCGTTCCTCAACACCAACGACATCAACGGCGCCGCCGATCGCATCATGCGCGAGTCGGCCACCTACTACCTGGTCGACGTACCTGATCCGCCGGTCGGCGCCGGGGCGGACCTGCGACCGCTCGAGGTCAAGTCAAAAAGAAAAGGCGTGACGGTTCGAGCCCGTCACGCCATTCCGGGAAGCTTCCGGCCGTCGTCCTAGGCGGCTTCTTCTTCGAGCAGCGGCTCGCGAACTTTCGCGACCTTCAGGTCGCTGACCAGGCCGATCGCGTTGAACAGCTTCAGCGTGATCCAGGAGATGTCGAACTCCCACCACGCCAGGCCGTGGCGGGCCGAGACCGGGTGGGCGTGGTGATTGTTGTGCCAGCCCTCGCCGAAGGTCAGGAGCGCGACCCACCAGCTGTTGCGCGAGTCGTCGCGCGTCTCGAAGCGCCGCGTGCCCCACATGTGCGTCGCCGAGTTCACCAGCCAGGTGCCGTGCAACCCGACGACGACGCGAAGGAAGATGCCCCAGAGGACCAGCGGCCACCCGCCCACCGCGAGCAGGATCAGTCCGGTCGCCGTCAGGGGGATCCAGTGATAGGAATTGAGCCAGCGGTAGAACGGGTCCCGGCTGAGATCCGGTGCGTACTTGCCCATCAGCTCGGTGTTGTTGTGGTGCGTGTCGCCGAAGAGGATCCAGCCCATGTGCGCCCAGAACGCACCGTCGCGCGGGCTGTGCGGATCGCCTTCATGATCGGACAACTGGTGATGCTGACGGTGCGTCGCGACCCAGAAGATCGGACCGCCCTCGAGCGTCATCGTGCCGCAGATTGCGAGGAAGTACTCGAACGCCTTCGACGTCTTGAAGCCGCGGTGCGTGTGCAGCCGGTGGTAGCCGAGGCTGATGCCAAAGCCGACCGCCATCCAGTGCAGCGCGAGCGCGACGAAAAAATTGGTCCAGCTAAAGAAAAAGAGCGCCGCGATCGCCAGGACGTGGAAGGCGATCATGAAGAATGCCGTGATCCAATTCACGGTCGAGAGCGAGTAGGCCGTACGCACGGCCTTGCGAAGTGTCGTCAAGGGTGGCTCCTGAAATCGATTTCGGAGCCCCCACGATAGCAAGCTTGAGCCGGGCGGATTGTAAGACTTATGTACGCGGCTAAGTGCCTTTATGCCATGTACATAACGCTAGGTCTCTGAAGCCGGCACCGGACACTTCGGAAAGGCGCCATGGCAGCGCTGGCCCCCGGCTCTAGCCGTTCTTCTTCTCGAATTCCTGCATGAACTGCACGAGCGCGGTGACACCCGCCTCGGGAAAAGCGTTGTAGATCGACGCCCGCATGCCGCCGACCGAGCGGTGCCCTTTCAAGCCGTCGAGTCCGGCCGCCGTCGCGTCCTTGGCGAACTTCTTCTCCAGTTCCTCGCTGGCGAGACGGAACGTCACATTCATGCGCGAGCGGGAGTCCCTGGCCGCGTGCCCCTTATAGAAGCCGGTGCGATCGATCTCGGCGTAGAGCGAGTCGGCCTTGCGCTGGTTGACGCGATCGACCGCCGCCAGCCCGCCGTTCTCGAGCAGCCACGCCATGACCAGGCGCATCACGTAGATCGCAAACACCGGCGGGGTGTTGTAGAGCGACTGGTTGTCTGCGTGCACCTTGTAGCTGAGCATCGTATGCAGCGACGCTGGCGAACGCTCGAGCACATCCTCGCGGATGATGACGATGGTGACGCCGGCCGGCGCGAGGTTCTTCTGCGCACCTGCGTAGATGAGCGCGTGCTTGGTCACGTCGACCGGCCCGCTGAAGATGTCGGACGACATGTCGGAGACGAGCGGCACACTGCCGGTCTCTGGCAGCCACTTCCACTCGGTGCCGTAAATCGTGTTGTTCGACGTCATGTGCACGTAGGCGGCGCCCGGATCGAGCACCAGCTCCGCCTGCTTCGGCACGCGCGTGAACTGCTCGGCTTCAGTGGTGCCGGCGATCTTCACGCCACCGCACTTCTTCGCCTCCTTGACCGCCTTCTGGCCCCACACCCCGGTGACGATGTAGTCGGCCGAACCCGTTGCCGGCAGCAGGTTCATCGGCACCATCGAGAACTGCAGGCTGGCGCCCCCTTGCAGGAACAGAATCTTGTAGTTGGCGGGGATACCGGCCAGCTTCCGCATATCGGCCTCGCATCCCTGGAGGACGTCGTCGAAGGTCTTGGAGCGGTGGCTGATCTCGAGAATCGACATGCCGACACCGGGGAGCGACAGCAGGTCGCGCTGCGCCTCCTCGAGCACTTCGACTGGAAGCACCGCCGGGCCGGCGGAGAAGTTGAAAATTCGTTGCGTCGTCGTCGTAGCCACAGCTGTCCCCTTCTCTACAGGAGATCAGGAGATCGAGAGCCGAGGAGGTAGACCGGCTGACGCGAGGCAGCACGGATATCTCCTGGCAACGGATCTCCTGGCTCCCAGTGATCGATCTTCACAGTGTCACGAGCTGCAAGTCCAGTACGTCGGCGTTTTCGGACTTGATTGTCCGGCAGAGATCGGCCGACGGTGCGCCGTCGAGATTAATTCGCGCCACCGCCGCCTCCGCCCCTTCGAACACGATGTTTTCCGTTTCCTGCACGTTGAGATCCGCCTGGCGCAGATGGTTGAAGACGTGCGCCAGCACGCCCGGCCGATCGCGGTGGCGCACGACGAGCATGTGCGTCGCCGGCGTGCGCCGCGCCAGGTTGACGACGTTGGGCACGCGGCCGGTCTCCTTGTAATTCCGGATGATGCGCACGGTCTCGGCGGCAATCGCCTCCTGAGCCTGGTCGGTCGAAGCGCCGATGTGGTGCGTGCCGTAGACGCCGGGCAGCGCTGCCAACTCGTCGGCGAACGGCGCAGTGGCGGCAGCGGGCTCTTTGGCGTAGACATCGAGGCCGACCTTGATGCCACGCGACCTCACCGCTGCGGCCAGCGCAGCGTCGTCCACCACCTCGCCGCGTGCTGTATTGATCAGGATCGCGCCCGGCTTCATCCGCGCCAGGAAATCGGCATTGACCATGTGCGTCGTCTCCGGGCCGAGCGCCACGTGCAGGCTGACGACATCGCCGCGGGCCGCCGCGTCGGCCGGTTTCGGGGCCAGGTCGATCGAGATCGTGCGGAGGGCCGCTTCGACACCCAGTTCACGCGCCTCGACGTCGCTCATAGGCCGGTGCTCGCCGTTGAAGCGGCGGCTCCACATCACGACCGGCATTCCGAAGCCGGCGGCGCGGCGGATCATCTCCTGGCCGATGCTGCCGACGCCGATCAGCGCCAGCGTCCGGCCGAAGAGCCCCTGTGCCCTCGAGAACTCCTTCTTATCCCACGTGCCGGCGCGCAGCGCCGTGACGTTGTCGGGAATGCGGCGGTCCACTGCGAGGATGAGCCCGAAGGCGAGCTCGGCGACGGCAATGGCGTTCTTGCCAGGGCAGTTCGACACATAGATCCCGCGCCTGGACGCGCCCGCGACATCGATCGTGTTGTAGCCGGCGCCGGCGCGGACAATCAGGGACAACCGTCCCGCGTCGAGCATCGGCGCCGTCACCTTCGTGCCGCGTACGACCAGGACGTCGGCGCCGCTCGATTCGATCGCGCGGGCCAGCGTGTCATCCTTGAGGTCGGGCTCGTAGACGACCTCGCAGCCGGCGGCTCTCAGGCCGGCGATGCCGCTCGCCTCGAACTTGTCGGCGATGAGCACGTTCATAGCGTGTGCGTCAGCAGCCCGTCGCGCAGCTTCGGCTCGAACCACGTCGACTTGGGCGGCATGATGCCGCCTTCGTCCGAGATTGACATCAGGTCGTCGATCGTCACCGGGTGCATGGAAAAGGCCACCCCGGCACGCCCGTCCTTGACGGCCGCTTCAAGCGCGGCAGTGCCGCGCGCACCGCCGACGAAATCGATGCGTTTGTCGGTGCGCACGTCGCCGATCTGCAGCAGCGGCTCGAGCACGTGCTGCTGCAGCAGGGCGACGTCGAGCGCGCTCGCGCGTGAGCCGTCCGCGGGCGGCGCCTGCGCGAGATCGAGCGTGTACCACGCGCCGTCGAGAAACATCGAGACCTCGCCCTTCCCCGCCGGCGTCGGCGATCCGGGCTTCACCGGGATCCGCTTGCGCAACGTATCGAGGAACTGCTGCGCCGTCTGCCCGGCGAGGTCCTTGACGATGCGGTTGTAGGCGAGAATCTGCATCTGATTATCGGGGAACGCCACCGCGATGAAGCTGGCGGCTTCCGGCGCGTCGCCGCGGACCGAAAGCTCGGCCCTGGCGCGGGCGGCGCTGGCGGCGCGGTGATGCCCGTCGGCAATGTATAAAGCAGGGATCGTGGCAAAAGCGTCCACGATCGCCTTGGTCTCCCTTGCCGGCACCTTCCAGATCGTGTGGTGGATGCCGTCGTCGGCGCGGAAATCGTAGATTGGCTCGTCGGCGGTGACGATGCGGCAGAAGCGATCGATGTCATCGCTCGCCTTGTAGGTGAGGAAGACGACGCCGGTCTGCGCGCGCAGCTCGATGATGTGGCGGGTCCGATCGTCTTCCTTGTCACGGCGCGTCCGTTCGTGCTTCTTGATCAGGTCGCGATCGTACTCGTCGAGTGAGAAGCACGCCGCCACGCCGGTTTGCTCGTGGCCGCCCATGCGGAGGCGGTAGAAGTAGATCGACGGCGTCTCTTCCTCGACGAGCGGCGCCTCCCGGCCGAGCGTCACGAAGTTCTTCTTTGCCCTGTCGTAGACCTGCGCCGAGTAGGGATCGGTGCCGTCGGGCAAATCGATCTCCGATCGCGTGACGTGCAGGAAGCTCAACGGGTTACCGGCGGCAATCCGCCGTGCTTCATCGGTGTTGACCACGTCGTAGGGCACCGAGGAGACTGCGGCGGCGCGCGCGCGCGCCGGACGAACCGCGCGGAACGGTCGGAGCTCGGACATCCGTCTATCTTAGCGCGGTGGTTGGAGGTTGGCTCAGCGCGTCGCGCGTACGGCGTCGGGCTTCTGGGTTGGCACGGCGGCCATCAATGTCTGGCCGAGGCGTGCCAGTGACGCGTCACGCGCGGTCGTGAAGGCGGCGAGCTGGGCGTCGGGGATCGGCTCGCCGGGTGCTTGTCTGGCATGGAACGAGACGGGGTTGACGAACGCGCCGTTCCGTTTCAGCCGATAGTCGAGATGGGGACCGGTCGCCGAGCCGGTCATCCCGACGCGGCCGACGAGCTGCCCCTGCGCCACGTGACTGCCGGCACGGATCCCCGGGGCGAACGACGACAGGTGCAGGTAGAACGTCTCGAAGCCGCTGGCGTGCTTCAGGTGGACCATGTTGCCGCTGCCGCCAGTGAAGCTCGCCGAAAGAACGGTGCCGGTGGCGACCGCCACCACCGCCGACCCCGCCGGCGCCGCGTAGTCGACACCGAGATGCGCCTTGACGACGTTGTCGATCGGATGCAGGCGGTGCAGGCTGAAGCGCGATGTGATGCGCGGCTCGAACTTGAGGGGCGACTTGAGAAAGAACCGTTGCAGCGATCGCCCGTTCTCATCGTAATAAGCCGGCTTGCCCGTCGACGGGTTGATCCAGCGGAAGCCCCGCACCGTGCGGCCGTTCACCGAGAGCGATGCCCCGACGATGTCGCCATAGCTCGAGAACTGCCCGTCGCGCATCGTCTTTTCAAACGTCACGCGGAAACGATCGCCGGGCTGGAGTTCGGTATTGAAGTCGATCTGGCCGCTGAACACGTCGGCCAACTCGAGCGCGAGCTGGATCGTCTCGCCGGCGCGCTCGATGGCGCCGATGAGCGACGGGGTCTGCTTGTCGATACGCGCGTCAATGCCCGCGATCTCGACCTGCTTCTCGAAGGGCAGGACCTTGGCGTCGAGGGTCTCTGGGTGAGAGCGGTCCGCCGCCGACACGCGCAGGAAGCGATCGGCGTCGATCTCGTAGACGAATTCGCTGAGGAGACCGTCGAGCGATCGCACGAGTCGGTAGGGACGGCCGCTGCGGATCTGCCGCGGGTCGAAGACCGAACGTGCCGCCTCGACCGCACTGGCGACGAACTGCTGCTGAATGTGCTCGGCGCGCAGCAGGCTGTCGAGCGTGGCGTTGCGTGGGACGCGCGCCTCGACTGTCTCGCTCTCAGCGGCCAGGCGCACGTCGGGGTGGGCGGCCCGGCGCGGCGCTTCGGCCGGCGCGCCGCAGGAAACGCAGATCAGGGTCACGCCGGCCAGGAGCAGCGGCCTTGCGAACGGCAAGGAGGCAGTCTACCCGATGTTTACTTGATCACGATGCGAAACAGCACGCGCTTCAGGAACGACTTGTGCTGCGGCGCTGGGCGCGGTTTCGCCTTGACGGTGCGGACGTGCGGCGCTGCCGCCGGACGCGCGTACGACGCCGGCCGTATGTTCTTCAGGCGAGGTGCGTCCAGCGTCGATCCCGCGTTGAGCGGATCGACATCGGGCGCCGGGGCCGGCGGCTCGCTTTGCACGCGCGCGGCCTCGACCGCCACCGCCGGGCTCAGCGGATGTTCCCACCCGGTGGCGATGGCGCCAACAGCGATGACCGCTGCCGCCGCGAGCGCCAGCGCCCAGCGGTAGCGCTCCGGGACAGCGCGCTTCGTACGCTCCGCCGCGCTCGTGCGCCACGGTAGTGGCGCCGGGATGTCGAGCGCCAGGGTCGGCACGAGGGTCCAGCCTTCGGCCGGCACGGACTTGGATGCCGATTCGATCGCGGCCTCAGGCATCACCCCGGTCGACTCCATCAGCGGCCATGCCACGTCGAGCACGAGCGCCGTGTCGAGCCCGGCCGCGCGAGCGTACGCGGTCAGGTCCTGGCGCCCGCGGTCGTCGGCGGTCCAGTTGCGCAGGTAGCCCCACTCCAGTTCCCGCAGCCGCCATGCCGGCACGCCGCAGCCGCGCGCGACGTCTTCGAGCGACAGGCCGGTGGCACGGCGCGCACGGCGGATATCGGAGATCGTCACCTCGCTGCCGCGGGGCGATTCCGGGGAGACAGCGCGGCGCGCCGCCCACCCCCGGAACAGCCCGCGCACGGTCTCGCCAAGATCGGGCGCGGAGAAACGCGAGAGCGCCGCGGAGAACTCGGCAATGCCGGAAAAGGGCGGCAAATCGATCGCTCGGATGGCTCGCGCGATGACGAGGCGGAGACCGCCGGGCACCTTGAAACCGGTCGGTGTCTCGAAGCCCGGCAGCAAATCGGTCAGGAGCGTGGCGGCAGCGGTGACAGGTTCGTGATCGCGGTTGACGGGACCTTCGACGACGACGGCGCCGTCCGGCGTCAGCCTGATGACGGTGGCGTTCGGAATGCCATGCAGATCGCCGGCGACGTACTGGCGGCAGACTTCACGAAGAATAGCGACGGCTCCTTCGGGACGGAGGGGAACGTCGCTATCGATGAGCTCGGCGAGCGAAACGCGGCTCGGCATGCCGCATCGTGCTGCCAATTCCCTGCCAATCCTTGCCGGTCGAGCTGTTATTGATCGCGGCCGACGTTCAGCTGGATCATCTTGCGGAATTTGACCGGCGCGCCGTTCAGTGTCGCCGGCTGGTACCGCCAGTCGCGCCCCTTGGTCAGCAATTCCGCGTCGTACATCGGTTGAATCGATTCGCGCACGCTAATCGCCGAGACGCGACCCTGCTCGTCGATCACCACTTCGAGCACCCCGCGAGGGCGGGCCTGCTGCTTCATGATCGGGGTCATTCGCGGAACATCCTGGTGCACGATCACCGGCGCGACCACGTCGGGGTCGGTGGTGGTGTAAATGCGGTTCGGATCTGGCTGCGGCACCACCGGCACGGGCGGCGGTGGCACGATCGGCGCGACGGGCTTGGGCGGCTCCGGTGCCGGAGTCGCGGCGATGGCCAGATCGAGGAAACCCGACACCAGCGTGCGCAGATCGGCCAGGTGGCCGCCCATGTCGGGATCGTCGAGCAGGGTCATCACCTGCTTGAACTGCGCCGCGGCGCGCGCATAGTCCTTGCGATCGAAGCTCCCCTTCGCGTCGGCGTAGCGCTTGGTGGCAATGTCGGGCAGCAGCTTGCGGCGTACGTCGGAAAACGCGGCGCGGACGCGGGGCGAGGCTTCGGCGTCGCCAGGTTGATACGCCGGATCGGCAGTCACGACGGCCGCGATGGCCGTCTCGGCCTCGCTGCCGCGTCCGAGCGCCAGCAGGCAAAGAGAGCGGTACTGCTCGACCGATTTCAGATCGACCGCGGTCCCGTGTGCCTCGGTGGGCCGCAGGTCGTTGAGGACGGCAAGCGCCTCATCGTAGCGCGCCGACGCGTATAGATCGCGCGCGGCGCCGATGCCGTCGCGCGACGGTACCTGGCCGAAAGCCACGCGCGTCATCGCGGCGGCGAGCAGGAACGGCAAGATCAGACGTGAAGGTGAGTGCATTTGGCCCTTCCCTATTTCATGTCCACGCTCAAGCGGACCGGAGCGTTCAGCGTCACTGACACGGCCTGCCGCTTCTCACCGAGCTGAGGATGCCGGAACAGCACTTCGTGCGGACCGATCGTCAGCGGCAGGTTGCCGATCGGCGTCTCGCCGGCGCGGCGGCCGTCGATGAAGACCTCTGCCCACGGCGAGGCGTTGATGTTGATCGTGCCCTGCGGCATCTCCAGCGTGATCGCCGCGACCTTCCCGGGGGGCACCTGGATGGCGCGCGTCGCGCGGTAGCCGAGCGTGTCGTTGACGAGCTCGACGTCGTGACGTCCCGTCGCCATCATGATCTTGTCGGTGTCGGAGGTGCCGATCAGCCGGCCGTTCTCGCGCACCTCCACGGCCACCGGCGACTTCACCGCAATCCAGCCCGACACCGGACCGGCCGACGCAGTCGTGACCGGTGCCAGGATCGATGCGGTGACGCCCGCTTGGATGACAACCTTCTGCTTCACCGGCGATCCGCCCTCGGCCTGGAGCACGATGTCGTGCTCCCCCGGCGCGAGATCGGCGACGTTTACCGGCGCAGCGCCATGCTCGACCCCGTCGATGCTCACCCGCGCGCCGGCCGGCTCCGACTGCACGAGCAGGCTGCCGGTCGACGGCGTTTCCGGCAGCTCGAGATACTGCGACGCCTCCGCGCCGGCTGAGATGTTGACCGGAATCACGCGCGGCACGCCTCGGCCGCGGAGCTCCAGGATGTGTGAGCCGGCGCTCAGCGAAATGCGTGCCGGCGTGCCACCCTTGGCCACGCCATCGACGAAGACCGGGACGCCGGGAGGATTGGTCTGCACCGACAGTGTCCCCAACGCCGGGGCCACCGGCTTCTTGTAGGCGCGGACGGCAACCGCCCCGCCGCCGCCCGCGACCGCCAGCGCCATGACGATCATCGCGATGCGGCGCCAGTTGCCGCCACGCGCCTGGCGCGCGGGCGCTTCCTCGGCCGCCGCGTCCATCTCGCGCGCTTGGGTGCTGCCAGGCATCGGCGGCAGATCGAAATCCTTCAACAGCTCGGTGATGTCGCGCGGCTGAGGCGGCACATCGGCGGCCTGAGGTGTTCCTGCCGGGAGCGGCTCATCAAGCGCGACGGGCGCATCAAAGACTCGGAGCGTCGGCGCGCCGGGCGCAGCGGGTGATGCCGCCATCACGCTGATGGGCATCAGTGGCGTGCTCGCGGGCAGCGGCGTCAGGTGTGCCTCAGGCAGCTCGGGCACAGCGGCCGGCACCGGTGCCGGCGCCGCGGCAAGGGGTACGCTTGGAGCAACGCGCACCGCCGCTGTGACGATCACGGCCGTGTCGGGTGCAAGTGATACGGGCGCGGGCGGCAACGATACGAGCGGCAAGGGCGCGACTGGCATCGACGCAACCAGGACGGGCGCAAGGGGTGTTGGCGCGAGCGGAACCGATGCCGGCGAGGCGATCGCAGCAGACGGAGCCGTGACCGTCACTGTTGGCATCACGGCGGCCGACACCACCGGTCTGGGCGCCGCCGGCACGGGGTCGAGCATCGCGGAGATGTAGCGCGACAGGAACGTTTCGAGCGCGACGGGGGCGGCGACGAACCCCGAGTCCTCCGCGAGGGCATCTTCGAGCCCGACCTGCGCGTCGGTCGCGGAGGTGAATCCCTGGCGGCCGTCGAGCTGCAGCGCGCGCGCAATCCAGTTGTGCAGCGCCTCGGGCAGTGGCTGCTCGTCGCCGCCAGCGGCACGCGCCCGCGCTTCGCCCAGCAACGCCGCTGCGCGGTGCGGATAGTCGTCGTCACCAAGAGGGCGGCCGAGCACGAGGGCCAGCGCGGTGAGACCAATCGCGGTGACGTCGGCGCGGTGATCGAAGCGAATGGCGCCGGCGGAAGATGGTACCGCCACGCGCAGTTCCTGCCACAAGCGCTCGCGCTTGAACTGCAGTTGCTCGACCGCCGACCCGAGCACGTGCTCGACGACGATCAGGCGCGCCCGAGGCGTGACGATCAGCCGCTCGGGGCCGATCAGGCCGTGCGCGACATCGCGTGCATTTTCGTGCAACAGCGCCAGCGAAGGCACCACCTGTCGAAGCAGGCACAACGCCGCGTTGAGATCCAGGTGCAGGCCGCGCGCATGCGCGACGCGCAGCATCTCGGAGAGCCGCACGCCCTCGACGTGGTCGGACACGATGGCGAGCCCGCTCGGATGGCGATCGATGCGGCGGACGCGCGCGTAGTAGGCATGGCGGAAATTCGCCAGGCGGGCGGCACGCTCGCGCAGCGCGAACTCGAACGACGGCACCGACAGCAGCTGCGGACGAACGCGCAGAATCTGCAATAGGTCGCCGGTGGCAGCATCGACGGCGACGACCCGCTCGCCGAGACCGTCGGCGAACAAGGGCGCTTCGGGGCGTTCGGCGGTGGCGGGTCCGGTAGCCATATGGGTTCTCGCGCCCGTTGTGCAACCACCGGACCAGCGGCGCCGCACGGGCTTTGATTCCCGCAAGCCGCAGGGCGCACGACAGTTCTCGGCGAACGGCCACGGCCAGGCCTGGCCCGCGCGATCTCAAGGCTGTCGGCGTGTTTGCGTTTCTGTGATCAAGTTCCTTATCCTTCGCTACCGGGAAAACGGCCGCAGCCCACCGACATAATGCGCAACGTGACGATGCAAAAGGCGCCACAGGCACCCTTCGCACCGTTGGCACGTCTGGCGCCTTTTGCACCTTCCGCGGCCTACCTCCTCCTCGCCACCGCCTGGTCCTGGCCGCTGCCACTGCACCTCGCGACGCGGTTCGCACACGATCCCGGAGATCCGCTCCTCAATACCTTCATCCTGTGGTGGAACGCGCACGCTGTGCCGCTGTCGAGGGCCATGTGGAACGCACCTTATTACTGGCCGATGCGGGGCGCGCTGGCGCTGACCGAGCACGAGGTGGGCATCGGGGTCATCGCCTCGCCGATCCAATGGCTGGGCGCCTCGCCGCTGTTCGCCTACAACGTGCTGTTGATTGCGTCGGCGTGGTGGTCGGGGCTGGCGGTGCACACGCTGGTGAAGCGCCTCACCGCCAGCGGCGCGGCGGCGTGGTGCGCCGGCCTCATCTGGGCGTTCGCGCCGTACCGCGCGTCGCAGCTCGCGCACTTGCAGGTGCTGGTCGCCTGGTGGATGCCCATCGCCCTGCTGGCGCTGCATGGCTATTACGACGACGGCCGGCCCCGCTGGCTCCTCCTGTTCGGCGTCGCCTGGCTGCTGCAGGCGCTGTCGAACGGCTACTACATGTTCTTCTTTCCAGTGCTCGTCGCCGGGTGGATCGCCGCGTTCACGCCTTGGCGCACTGACTGGCGCCGCGCCATGAGAGTGCTGTGCACGTGGGCGGCGTTCTCGCTCCCGCTGTGGCCGGTCCTTCACGAGTATTACAGCGTGCAGCGGCTGCTGAACCTGTCGCGGACGCGAACGGAAATGCAGATGTTCGGCGCGACGTGGGCGTCGTTTGTCCACTACCCGCCTCTGCTCCGCTTCTGGCCGCTGTCGGACGCGAAGACGCAGGAGGACTTCCTGTTCCCAGGCCTCGCCGGCCTCGTGGCTGTCGCGTCGGCGGTTCTGCTCGGGCGCGCGCGAGGCGCTCTGACCCGCCCCTTCCTCTTCTATACAGGTGCGGCGCTCGTCCTCGGCTGGCTGTCGGCCGGGCCGTCGTCCGCGCAATGGTCTGCTGGCTCGTTATGGCATGCCTACGACTGGATCGACTGGCTGCCCGGCTACAACGGCCTGCGCGTGCCGGCGCGGTTCTTCATGCTGGCGACACTGTGCCTGGCGATCGCGGCCGGCATCGGCGTCGCCGCCATCGCCACCACCCGCCGCCGCGCCGTCGCGACGGCGTCGATCGTGTGTGCGCTGGCGCTCGTCGACGGCTGGATCCTGCCGATGCCGCTCGGCAGACCGCCTCACCCGTTGGGCACGCCCCTCGCTGCAGGCGCGCACGTCCTGGAACTGCCGCTCGACGACGACGGCGTCAACATTGCCGCGATGTATCGCGCCACGATGCACGGTCTGCCCGTCGTCAACGGCTACGCCGGGTATGTGCCGCCGCATACGGCGGTGATCGACTGGGCCCTGCGGCGCGGCGATCCGTCCGTGCTGACCGAGCTTCGGCGCGGTCACGCGCTCTACGTCGTCGTCGCCAATCACGAGTCGGCGGAGCGATGGACGGCGTTCATGAACGCGCAGATCGAGGCGCGGCTGGTCAACGTGAGCAGCGCGGGACGGCTCTACGTGATGCCGGCGGCGCCGTTCGCGCAGCAGGTCGCGGTCGGCGCCCCCGTTGCGATTGCCCATGGCGAGATTTCAGCCGCGTGGCTGACATTCGACCTCGGCACCGCGCGAGCGGTGCGTGCCGTCGAGCTGCGTACACGCGGTCACTTCGTGCTGCTGGGGGCGACCGTTCGGGTGGAGACCTCGCTCGACGGCATCAGCTGGGTCCTCGCGGCGAATGATCCGTCGGGAGCGCTCGCGCTCAACGGCGTCCTGCGTGAGCCGCTCGCCGCCCCCGTGCGCGTGTGGCTGGCGGATCCGATGGCGCGCTTCGTCCGCATCGACACGCCGGCATTCGGCGTCGCCGCGGTGACGGTTTTTGGCCCCTGATCGGCGTCAGCGCGACGCCGTTTGCTTGAGAGCCTCGAACAAGATCTGAATCGCCGGCCCGAGCGCGTCGACCGGAATGAACTCGGCGTCCCCGTGCATCGACAAGATCGACGCCGCCGGCACGATGCCGGGAAAAAAGCCATAGGCCTTGACGCCTTTCGGACGGTAACTGTTGCCGTCGGTGCCATA
The DNA here is from genome assembly GCA_963836665.1 of uncultured Acidobacteriota bacterium. Taxonomy (GTDB): domain Bacteria; phylum Acidobacteriota; class Vicinamibacteria; order Vicinamibacterales; family 2-12-FULL-66-21; genus JAICSD01. The sequence continues at coordinate 3,199,513 of CAWIKL010000001.1, forward strand.
CGGCACCGTCATGGGCGTGACGATCGCGTCGGGATGATGCCGCTTGACCGCCGCCTCGAGCGCGCGATACAGCGGCGAATCCTGCGTCGAGACGATGGGATCGTCGCCGGCGCTGATGATCTCGATCTTCACCGTGGGATCCGCGAGGCGTTCCTCGATGCTCGCCAACCAGTCTTCCTTGCTGATCCCCGGCAGGACGCGGCAATCGATGGTCGCCTCGGCGACGGAGGGAATGACGTTGGCGCGCGGGGGATCGCCGACGCCGGAGCGCAGGCTGGTCAGTGAGATCGTCGACTTCTGGATCGCGTTGTTGAACTTGTTCTCCGTGAGCGGCGCGCCAATGCGCTGCTTCATGATGTCGACAACGGGAAACGGCGCCGGCGGCGTGGGCTGGGCGAAGAGGCGTGACAGCGCCGCCATCAGGTGCTCGTTGGGATTCCTGTCGTGCGGCTGCGAGCCGTGTCCGGCGACTCCTTCGGCGCGCAGCCGCAACCACATGATCCGCTTCTCGGCCACCGAGATGCCGAAGACGAGCTTGCCCGGCGTGAACATGTCACGACTGCCGAAGCCCCCTTCGTCGATCACGTACTCCGGGTCGAGCTCGCCATAGTGGTGCTCGAGCATCCACTTCGCGCCGTTCTCGCCGCCAATCTCCTCATCGGGCACAAACAGCAGCAGCACGTCGCGGGTCAGCGGCACCTTGAGCCGGTGCAGCTCGAGAAACGCGTACAGATACGAAGTCCCGATGCCCTTCATGTCGATCGTGCCGCGGCCCCACATCTTGCCGTCGGCCACTTCAGCGCCGAAGGGGTCGTCCTTCCAGCGGGAGGGGTCGGTGGGAACGACGTCCATGTGGCTCTCGAGCAGGATCGCCTTGCCGCCGCTGCCGTCGCCTTTCAGCCGCGCGAGCAGGATCGAGCGCCCCGGCGCCGACTCGTAACGTGTGGCCTCGATGCCGTCCCGCTTCAGGAGGGCCTGCAGGTAGTCGGCCGCCTTGGTGACGTCGCCGGGCGGGTTCGAGGTGTTGATACGAACGTAGCCCTGCAGTGTCTTCACCGCTTCGCTTTCGACGGCCTTCCAGTCTGGTGTCTGTGGCGACTGGAAAAATGGAAGAAACAAGAAGGGCAGTAGCGAAAACATGCGGCGGATTCTACAGTCGAACGCCGAGGTCTCGATAGAAATACGTCGTGCTGCAGTAGCCGCCTCCGGGATACAGCGCGAAGTTCGGCACATCGCCGACGCGGACCCAGCCGTGACGTTCGTACATCCGCGCCGCGTCACCACCGGTGACGGCGTCGAGCACGAGCAGCGTGCGTCCGCAGTCGCGCGCCATCTGCTCTGCGCCCTGCAGCAGCGCCGACCCGACTCCGCGCTGGCGCACGCGTCGGCTGACCAGCATCTTGGCGAGATCGGCGCGGTGCGGCTGGTTCTCCGGCAGATCGAGGATGAGCTGCACGGTGCCGCACACACCATGGGCGTCCGCGGCGATGAGCAGGGCGCGCCGGCCGACCGTGACGTCTTCCGCCACGTGCTGCCAGAACGTCACCGCTCGCGCCCGTGTCAGCGGCAGCATGAAGCTCACCGACGCGCCACCTTCGACGCAGTCGATCAGAAGATCCGCAAGCGCGTCCACCAGCGCCGCGTCAGGCGCGAAGACGCGGCGGAGCGACCAGGCGGGCGCGGCAGCAGTCTCCATCCGCGCCGGATCGTAACATCCCCTTCGCGCGTCCGGTCGCCGTCATCCGGACGATCCGGGCTGGTCCGCGCGAGTTTCGGCTGGGCGAGCGTGTTCATCAGTTCCCGGATCTCGTCCGGCCGCATCGGCACGCCCGTCATCGCGCCGACTTCGAGCACGGCGCAGCACAACAGCGTGCGCACCCGTGTTTTCAGAGACACCTGTCCCTCCCCTGGGTAGCTGTGACAAAAACGTCTCAGGAAGTCATCGCGCCGGTCAGCAGCGACATGGCTGACAACCGCGCCGTTACCTCCCGATCTTCTGGACTCTTCCTGCTAATTCGTGAGCCGCTGTCGAGGAGGGGCGCGCGACGGGACTGACAGGGAGACGGCGAGCGAGTAGCCCGGGGGATCGTCCTGGAGCCACACGGCGAGGAGGACGACGAAACCGAAGAGCGGAGCAAGGGGAACGAGGATACCGGCAGAGTGCGGACTGCCCGTCGCGACCGCGAATAACGCCGCGGCGACGATGACAAAAATGCATACAACGGCCAGCCAACGCCCCCGTCGCGTCATCAGTCCTATTATAGTTCGGCAGACCCATGCGCCCCAGGAGGCTGTGCGCCCCGCTGATCGTCGCCGTGACCGCCCTGCTCTGGGCGCTCGGCGGCAGCGCACAAGCGCCTGCGCCGCCGGCCGCGTACAAGGACACCGCCGTCGACGCGGCGAAGTGGATCCGGACGTCGCGCGTCAGCACGCCATTCGGCACCGCCTGGCCGGCCGATCCGACGAACCCGAAGAGAGTCGGCATCGCGCTCTATAGCGGCACTCCCGGTATCGTCCTCTTCCTGCTCGAGCTGTACTCGGCGACCGGCGAGGCGGCCTACCTAGACGACGCACGGCACGGCGCCGACGACCTGGTGACGAAGATCACCTCGGAGCCGCAATCCGGCCTCTACGAAGGGATAGCCGGCATCGGCTTCACCCTCGGCGAAACATGGCGCGCCACGAAAGACGACAAGTATCGCCGGGCATCGCTCGCCGCCGTCCGTGAACTGCAGGCGCGCGCGCAGACCGTCGGCAAGGGCGTGCAATGGAACAGCACTGCCGACGTCATCTCGGGTGGCGCCGGCATCGGACTCTTCCTCCTATACGCGGATCGGACATTTCACTCGCCCGACGCGCAGGCGCTGGCCGTCCGCGCCGGCGATCGCCTGATCGATCTCGGCGAGCCGGCGAGTGGCGGCGTCCGGTGGCCCATGGATCCATCGTTTCCGCGGCTGATGCCCAATCTCTCGCACGGCACCGCCGGCGTGTCCTATTTTCTTGCGACGTTGTTCAAAGCGACGCGCGATGCGCGGTTTCTCGACGCAGCGTATGCCGGCTCGCGCTATCTCCGTGCGATCGCGTCGACCGACGGGGACGTCTGCCTCGTATCGCACGATTCCGACAACCCGGGCCTGTTCTATCTCGGCTGGTGCCACGGCCCGGCTGGCACGGCGCGCCTGTTCTATCAGCTCTACACGATCACCAACGACGACCTCTGGATGACCTGGGTGAAGAGGTCGGCGAACGGCGTGTTGAAGAGCGGCATCCCGGAACAGCGCACGCCCGGCTTCTGGAACAACGTCAGCCAATGCTGCGGCGACGCCGGCGTCGCGGAGTTCTTTCTCGACTTGCACGGCGTGACGAAGGACCGCCGCTATCTCGAATTCGCTACGCGGATGACGGGGGATTTGCTCGCGCGCGCGACACGCGACGGCGCGGGCACGCGCTGGCTACAGGCCGAGAACCGCACCGAACCCAACGTCCTCGTCGCGCAAACCGGCTATATGCAGGGGGCCGCAGGGATCGGCACCTGGCTGCTGCACCTCGACGGCGCGCTGCACAACCGCCCGGCCTTCGTCCACTTTCCAGACTCGCCGTGGCCATGAGCAACGACGCGGCCGCAGCCGCGAGCGGCGAACCATGAACGACGCCACAATCGCCGGACGCTGGCAGTTCGCGTTCACGATCATGTTTCACTACCTCTTCCCCGTCCTGACGATGGGGCTGGGCGTGCTGATCGCGGTACTGAAGACGATCGAACTCCGCACCGGCAACGCCGTCTACGGCGCCGCTGCGCGCTTCTGGGCGCGCATCTTCGCCATCACCTTTGCCACCGGCGTCGTCACCGGCATCCCGATGGAGTTCCAGTTCGGCACCAACTGGGCCCGCTTCTCGCGCTACGCCGGGCCGGCGGTCGGCCAGACGCTGTTCATGGAAGGGGTGTTCGCGTTCTTCGCCGAGTCGTCGTTCCTCGGCGTCTTCCTTTTCGGCGAGTCGCGGGTCAGCGCGCGCGCGCACTGGCTGTCGGCGGTGATGGTGGCATTCGGCGCCGTCCTGTCCGGGTTCTTCATCGTCGCCACCAACGCCTGGATGCAGCATCCGGTGGGCTACACGATCGCCGGCGATCACGTCGAGTTGACGAGCCTGTGGGCGCTGCTGACCAATCCGTACGCGCGCTGGCAATACCCGCACGTCATTTCCGGGTCTCTGGTCACGGCCGCGATGGTGATGGCGGGTACCGGCGCGTTCTACCTGCTGCTCGAGCGCAACGAGGAGTACGGCCGCATCTTCGTCCGTGTCGGGGTCGTCGCCGGCGCGCTCGCGGCGGTGACCTCGCTCTTCCCCACCGGCGCGTTCCACGGCGAGAACGTCACGCGCTTCCAGCCGGCGAAGATGGCGACGATGGAGGGACTGTTCAAGACGCAGGAGGGAGCGCCGCTGGCGATCATCGGCATGCCGGATCGCGATCGCCAGGAGCTGATGGATCCGATTGTGGTACCGGGTCTGATCAGCTATCTCGCCTACGGCAACTTCAACGCAAAGGTGACGGGACTGAACGACATCCCGCCCGATCAGCATCCGCCCCTCGAGATTGTCTACTACGCGTACCACATCATGGTCGGGCTCGGGACGATCTTCATCGCGATCCTCGGCGTGGCCGTGTTCTTCCTCTGGCGCGGGACGCTGTTCGCGCGGCGCGGGCTGCTGTGGATCCTGATACTCGCCGCGCCGTTTCCCTACGTCGCCAACGAGGCCGGCTGGGTCGTCGCCGAAGTCGGGCGGCAGCCATGGAGCGTCTATGAGTTGCAGCGTGTCGCCGAGTCGTCGTCGACCAACGTGACCGCGGGGATGACCTACTTCACGCTGCTCGGGTTCATGGGCCTGTATCTCGCGCTCGGGCTGCTCTACCTGCTGCTGTTCGGGCGGATCGTCAACGAAGGCCCGAAACCGTGACTCTCAACAGCGTCTGGTTCGTGCTCCTGGCGTTGATGCTCGCCGGCTACGCCGTGCTCGACGGTTTCGACCTCGGTGTCGGCGCGATTCACCTGCTGCTCGGCCGCGATCGAGCCGAACGGGCGCGGCTGATCGACTCGATCGGCCCGGTGTGGAACGGCAATGAAGTGTGGCTGCTCGGCGCCGGCGGATCGCTCGTGGCCGCATTTCCGAACCTCTATGCGGCTAGCTTCAGCGGCTTCTACCTCGCGCTGATGCTGGTGCTGTGGCTGCTACTGCTGCGCGGCATCGGCATCGAGTTCCGCCACCAGATCCATCACCCGTTGTGGGAAGACGCCTGGGACGTCGTCTTCTCGATCGCCAGCGTGCTACTGGCGCTGCTGTTCGGCGTGGCGCTCGGCAATGTGCTGCGCGGGGTGCCGTTCGGCGCCGACGGCCAGTTCCAGGGCACGTTCGCGCTGCTCCTCAACGGATTCTCAATTCTCGGCGGTGCGCTCAGCGTGGCGACGCTGGCGATGCACGGCGCCTGCTGGGCAGCGCTCAAGACCGACGGAGCGCTGCAACTGCGCGCGCGGCAGTTCGCCTTGGCGTGGTGGTGGGCGGCGCTGGCGCTGGTCGTCTGCATGGTGGCGGCAAGCTTCTTCGTCCGCCCAGACTTCACGCGTAACTTCGCGACGCAGCCTCTGGTGATGGGGGTGCCGCTGCTGACGCTGGTCGCGCTCGCCGCCGCGCGGCGCTTCATCGGTCGCGATGATTTGTTGGCGTTCCTGTCTTCGTCTGGCTACATTGCCGGCATCCTGGCGTCGGTCGCCGCAGGCCTCTACCCGATGCTGCTGCCGGCCGCGCCAGGCGGCGCGCATCCGGGACTCGACATCTACAATGCCGCCGCGCCGCATCACAGCATGCTGACCGCGCTCGGCGTCGCCGTCGTCGGCCTGACCATCGTCGCCGTCTACCTCGTCTACGTCTACCGGGTCTGGAGCGGTAAGGTGCGCAGCGTCTATCACTGAGACGGGCCTGATGGTGGTCGCGCCTAGCGCCGGGATCGCGCGATCAGATCGCGCATGTAGGCGGCGCGGGCAGTGGCTTCCGGGTTCGTCTGCAGATCCTCGACCGGCCACGGCAGGCGCCACGTCCAGTTCGCGTCGCTGACGAGCGCGGGGGTGTTGACGCGCGCGCGCCAACCGAAGACGTCGTGGATCGGCACGAGCGCGATGTCGGAGCCGGATCGGAAGAGGACGTCGAGGATTGCGTCGCGGACCTTCGCGTCGAACGGCGCGTCGGCATCGTAGCCCTCCCCGAGTACGGCGACGACGGCGCGGCGTTCGTCGAGGGGAGCCTCGTCCCACCATTGCGCGTTCGGCTCGGTGTCGTGCGTGCCGCTGGTCGCGACGGACACGGCCGGGTAGAAGGCCGGATCCCTGAACGGCCGTCCGTCGCGATCCCAGTCGCGCTCCCAGCGCAGCACCTTGAAGCCGGGGATGCCGAGCCGCAGCAACGTCTCGCGGACGAAGGCCGGGATGACGCCCAGGTCCTCGGCGATCAGGCGCGCGCCCGGCGCGCTCAGCACATCGAGCACACGTTCGCCCTGGCGGATCTGATCGGGCTCCCCTGGCGGGACGAAGCCGGCCCGGCCGTCGGCCTCGCGGACGTAGGTCCGGAAGAAGCCGACGAGGTGATCGACGCGGTAGGCGTCGTAGAGCTCGGCGTTGCGCCGCGCCCGGGCGGCGAGCCACTGGAAGCCACCGGCGGCGAGGCGATCCCAGCGGTAGGCCGGAAAGCCCCAGTCCTGCCCCGTGTCCGAGAAGGCATCCGGCGGCGCGCCAACCGACGCGTCCATGCGGAAGTCTTCCTGGTGCGCCCAGACGTCGGCGCTGTCGCCGCTGACCATGAACGGAAAATCGCCGAACACGCCAATCTCGGCCGCCTCGCGCGCCTGCGTCCATTGCTCGGCGGCCAGCCACTGCAAATACGCGTAGAACAGGATCTCGTCGGCGAGGTCCGCGCGCGCCTGGCGCAGCGCGGCGGGGTGGCGATCCCGCAGCGGCGTGTCCCACTCCGTCCATGGCCGGCCCTCGGCGCGCGCGTGCAGCGCGCGGAACAGGGTGTAGGCGTCGAGCCACCAGCGCGTCCGCTCGGTGAACCGCTGCAGCCGCCGGGCCCGCGCCGTTCTGGGCCGCCATTCCTGCTCGACGAAGCGCGCGAAAGCGGCGCGAAACGCGCGCGTCTTGAGCGCGCGCACCCGCGCGTAGTCGATTGACGGTGTCCGTCGCACGGCGTCCAGGTCGCGCCGCTCGGCGTCGCTGAGAATGGCCTCGCCGCCGAGCGCTTCCAGCTCGGGGACGGCCGCCGGCGCGATGAAGATCGGATCGATCGCCATTGCGCTCAGCGCCGAGTAGGGAGAGTTCTGCCCGTCGGCCATCTCGTTGAGCGGCAACAGCTGCACGAAGGAGAAGCCGGCATCGCACAGCCAGTCCCCCAGCGCCGCCAGGTCGGGCAGCTCGCCGATCCCCAGCTCGATCGAGACGGAATCGAGAACAGCGGCACCAGGAGCCCGGCGTAGCGATCGTGAAAGAAATCACGCGGCATCGACACGCTCCAGCAGTCGCGTTACGCCGCGCACGAACGTGTCGGACTCCGGCAGCAGCGACACGACGAGAAACGCTTCATGGGGAAAGTCGAAAAAATAGCCCGGATGCACCGCCACGCCGTCTTCCTCGGCCAGCGCGATCGCCAGATCCTCCTCGCTCCGAGTCGCCGGCACGCGCAACACCGCCGACCAGCCGCCGTCGGCCGACAGCACGGTCACCGACGATATCCCTTCGGCAAGACGGTGCAGTGACGCGTAATTGGCGGCGATACGGGCCCGGATCGCGTCGCGGATCGCGGCCCCTTGGGCGAGCAAGCGCGGCGCCGCGACCTGCACCGGCGTCGACACCGACAAGTATGTGTCGGCGATCAGCTCGAGGCGGTCGAGCGCCTCGGTCACCAGATCCGTGGGGCCGTCGACGGCGATCCATCCGAGCTTGACTTGCGGAAGTCCGATCGACTTCGAGAGCCCGCCGAGACGCATGGTCAGGCACGGCGGCGTTTGCAGCGCCGGCGGCTCCTCGATTGGAGCACCGAGCGGATAGTCGTGGAAGACTTCGTCGACAATCAACGCGGCGCCACGCGCGGCGCAGCGAGCCGCCAGCTCGTCCGCGTCGCTGGCGTGCAGGACGGAACCGGTCGGGTTGTTCGGGCTGACCGCCAGCACTGCCCCGGTGTCAGCCGTCCACGCCTGGTCGAGGGCAGCGAGATCCAGTGTCCACGCGCCGTGATACGCCAGTGGATAGCGGGCTTGGATGACGCCGTCGAGCCGGGCTAGGTGATCGAACAAGGGATAGCTGGGAACCGGGGTCAATACGGTCGACCGTCCGGGATCGCACAGCAGCTTGAAGAGAACCGAATATGCCTCACTGCTACTTGTCGTGAGCATGATCCGTTCCCGCCCGGCTGGCAGGCCGCGCGCGACGTAGGTGGCCGCGACCGCGTCGCGCGCCGGGCCGAGACCGAACGGATCGGGGTGATAGGTCAGCGACGCCGTGTCCGCGAGCGCTTCGAGCAGATCAGGTGGATAGGCAATCCCGGCGCGGGTCGGATTCGACAGCGTCAAATCAAGCAGGCCGCCGCGGTGCCGCGCCGCCGCAAACGCGCGCGCCAGACGTGTCGGGGCGCGATCGGCCGGCACGCGCGTCGAGAACACCGTCCAATGTTATCCGACGCACGATCACCGCGGCCTCACCCACGTCGGCGCCCTCTGACGTATTCTTGAACGATGCGAAGACTGCTTTCGATCGCCGTGTCGGCGGCGCTCACCGGCGCCGCCCCGGCGGCCGCGCAAGCCCCGCGCCCGGCCGCGCCGACCGTGCGCCCAGCGGCTCAGCAGACCGCGAAGACCCTCGACGTTGCCTACACCCAGTTCGATCTCCCCAATGGCCTACACGTCATCCTGCACGAGGATCATACGGTCCCGCTCGTGACGGTGAACGTCTGGTATCACGTCGGCTCGGCGCGCGAAAAGGTCGGGCGCACCGGCTTCGCGCACCTGTTCGAGCACCTGATGTTCATGGGCTCGAAGAACGCGCCGTACGGCGACTTCGATCGGCTCCTCGAATCGGTCGGCGGCACCAACAACGCTTCGACCGCCGAGGATCGCACCAACTACTACATCGACATCCCCTCGAACGCCCTCGATCTCGCGCTCTTCCTCGAGTCCGATCGCATGGGATTCCTGCTCGACGCCATGTCGGCCAAGACCGTCGATGCCCAGCGCGACGTCGTCAAGAACGAACGCCGCGAGAGCTACGAAAACGCGCCCTACGGCATGGCCGCGATCGAGATCGCACAGATGCTCTATCCGAAGGGACATCCCTACTCGTGGCCGACGATCGGCTACATGGAAGATCTGAGCGCCGCCAGCTACGAAGACGTCGTGCAGTTCTTCAAGACGTATTACCAGCCGGGCAACGCCAGCCTGGTCATCGCCGGTGACATCGACACGGCGAAGGCAAAAGCGGCGGTCGAAAAGTGGTTCGCCGACGTGCCGGCGGGGACGACCCACGTCGGACCGATCGATTATCCGCATCCCGACTTGCAGGAAGTGAAGAAAAGGGCGATCCAGGACGCCGTGCAGCTCCCGCGCCTCTACCTGACCTGGATCACGCCGCCGCATCTGGCCCCAGGGGACGCCGAGCTCGACGTGCTCTCGCTGCTCCTCGCCGGCGGCAAGAATTCACGCCTCTACAAGCGACTGGTCTACGACCTGCAGATCGCGCAGGACGTCGCCGCCTATCAGGCGTCGAAATCGCTCAACTCCGAATACCAGATCGTTGTCACGGCGCGTCCCGATGCCTCCGTCGATCGCATCCGCTCGATCGTCGACGAAGAGATCGCCAGGCTGCAGCAGGCGCCGCCGTCGGCGCACGAGTTCGGCCGCGCTCTCAACCAGGTGGAGTCGTCGTTCTACGACCGGATGGAGCGCGTCGGCGAGTACGGCGGCGTCGCCGACCAGATGAATGCCTACTATGCTGACGCCGGCAACCCGGCGTATTTCAACGAGGATCTGTCGCGTTACCGCGCGCTGGCGCCCGACGACATCACCGCGGCGGCGATCAAATGGCTGCCGCTGACGCGCCGCGTCGAACTGGTCGTGGAGCCGAGAAAATGACGTTCTTCGACCGATCCGTGCGCAGGACCCGGCACATCCGCCCAGCTGCAATGCTCGCTCTGGTCACGTTCGCGGCACCTTTACTCGGGGCGCAGCAGGCACCGGACCGTTCCCATCCGCCCGCCGTCGGGCCTGCGCCCGAGCTGCACATCCCGGCGATCGAGAAACGCACGCTCGCCAACGGCCTCCAGGTCTGGGTCATGGGCGAACACAAGGTGCCGACCGTGCACCTGCAGCTCGTCGTCCGCACCGGATCGGCTGCCGATCCGATCGGCCACTACGGCCTCGCCAGTTTCACCGCCGACATGCTCGACGAGGGGGCCGGCACGCGCAGCGCCCTCGAGATCGCCGATGCCATCGACTACCTCGGCGCGGAACTGGCGGCATCGGCTGGCGTCGACGCCTCGACCGTCGATCTGCAGGTGCCGGTGGCGCGTCTCGGCGACGCGCTTGTCGTCATGGCCGACGTCGTCGCGCGCCCGACGTTTCCGGAGTCGGAGTTGAAACGGCTGCGCGAGGAACGGCTGGCGTCGCTGCTCGAGGCGCAGGACGATCCGGAGCAATTGATTCAGTTCGCCTTCCCGCACGCGGTGTTCGGCGCGCAGCATCGTTATGGCTCGCCGGTGATGGGGACGGAAACGTCGTTGAAAGCAATCGGCGCGACGGACCTGAGGGCCTTCCACGCCGCACATTACCAGCCGTCGAACGCGCGGCTGGTGGTCGTCGGCGACGTGACGGCGGCATCCGTCCTGCCTGTGCTCGAGAAGACGCTCGGCGGCTGGCGGGGTGCAGCCGCTACTGCGCCAGCGGCGCCGGCCCCTCCCACAGCGGCGGCGCCGACGCAACTGGCCGCGCGCCACGTCTACCTGATCGACAAGCCCGGCGCGGCACAGTCGCAGATCCGCATCGGTTGGGTCGGCGTTCCGCGCTCGACGCCCGACTACTACGCGGTGCGCGTGCTCAGCGCGGTCCTCGGCGAGTCGTTCACCTCGCGGCTCAATCACAACCTGCGGGAAGTGCACGGCTACGCCTACGGCGCTGGATCGCGCTTCGACATGCGGCGCGTCAGCGGCCTGTTCTACGCGTCCGCCGGGGTCCAGACCGACAAGACCGTCGACGCGCTGCGGGAATTTTTCGTCGAGCTGACCAATATTCATCAGCCGATCCCGGCCGAGGAACTGGCGAAGACAAAGAGCTACGTGGAGCGCCTGCTGCCGCGCTACTTCGAAACCGAGCGCGTCGCCGCGGGAGCGCTGGCGCAGGCCTATACCTACGATCTGCCGCCCGACTACTACCAGACGTTCGCTCGTCGAATCGAGGCGGTCACCGGCGAAGACGTGAAGCGCGTCGCCGACAAGTACATCCAGCCCGACAAGTTTGCCGTTGTCATCGTCGGCGATCGCAAGGTGATTGAGGCCGGCGTCAAGGCGCTGAACCTCGGGCCGATGACCGTCGTCGAAGCGGCGAGTATTTTCAAGTGACGGCCGAGCGGCGGGCCGGGGCCGGTCGCGGGAGCAGCCGATGAAGCTCAGTTATAGCGAGTTCCTGCGCTACACGCAGGAGGAGCGGGACAAGTGGCGGGCGTGGTTCGTGGCGCATCCCGACGCGATGGAGATCGAGGTGCAGCCAGGCGGGCGCTACCCGACCATCGGCTCGCTCATCGATCACGTCTTTCTGGTCGAGCGCCGGCACCTGCAGCGACTGACAAACGCCCCGCTCGACACGAAAACCGGCCTGAGCGGCAGGCACGCGCCGCCGCTCTTCGACTACGGCGCGTCGGTGCGACGGGAGCTCGAACATTTCGCGGCGCAGCTCGATGAAGACGCGGCCGACGAGCCGCGCACCATCACCGTGCAGAGCGGTGGCGATTTCGTGCTGACGCCGCGCAAGTTGCTGTTTCACATCCTGCTGCATGAAACCCGGCACTGGGCACAGATCGCCCAGGCGCTGCGCCGCGTCGGCTTCGAGCCGCCCGGCAACCACGATTTGTTGTATTCCCGCGCACTCAAATAAGGCTCGAGTCCTTGAGTGCGCGACAGGATAGGATGTCGCGCATGACCGGACAAAGACTGCTGCCACTCGTCCTCGCCCTGGCTGCGACGTCGATGCGCGCCGCCGGCCCGACCATCACCATCGACGCGGCGTCGCCCGTCGGCAAGGTCAGCCCGCTTCTCTACGGGTTAATGACGGAAGAGATCAATCACAGTTACGACGGCGGGCTCTACGCGGAGCTGGTGCAGAACCGCGCCTTTCTCGATGACAAGACGTCGCCCGTGCACTGGACGCTGATCCAGGGTAGCGGCACCGCCGCGACGATGGCTCTCGACCCGTCCCGGCCGCTCAATCAGGTCATCGGCACGAGCCTGCGCCTCGAGGTGACCCAGGCGGCGCCGGGGCACGGGGCCGGCATTGCCAACGAAGGCTATTGGGGCATTCCCGTGAGGAACAAGGCTGTCTATCGAGCTTCGTTCTTCGCGAGGGCCGCTCCCGGCTTCACGGGACCGATCGTGGTTTCCATGCAGAGCGAGGACGGACTGGTGACCTACGCGAGCGCCGCTGTCCACGGCCTGACCTCAGCCTGGAAGCACTACGAAGTGACCCTCGTTCCCGACACCATCGTCACGCCGACGGCGAAGGCGCGCTATGCGCTGACCACGAATCAGCCCGGCACGATCTGGTTCAGTCTCGTCTCGCTCTTTCCTCCAACCTTCAGGAACCAGGCGAACGGCTTTCGTCCAGACCTGCTGCAGATGCTCGTGGACATGAAGCCGAAGTTCCTGCGTTTCCCTGGCGGCAACTATCTCGAGGGGGATCAGATCGCCGATCGCTTTCAGTGGAAGAAGACACTGGGCGCGCTGTCGGATCGTCCTGGCCACCAGGCGCCCTGGGGCTACCGGTCGAGCGACGGACTTGGGCTCTATGAGTTCCTGATCTGGTGCGAGGACATGGGAGCGGAGCCCGTGCTGGCGGTCTACGCCGGCTACTCGCTGAAGGGAGTGCACGTCGATCCGGGCACGGACCTGCAGCCGTACATCGAAGATGCGCTCGACGAGATCGAATACGTGTCGGGACCGGCGACCTCCACGTGGGGGGCGTTGCGCGCGAAAGCGGGTCATCCCGCGCCCTTCAAATTGACCTACGTCGAGATCGGCAACGAGGACTGGTTCGACAAGTCCGGTTCGTACGATAAGCGATTCGTGCAGTTCACCGAGGCGATCAAGAAGCGCTATCCACGACTGCAGACGATCTCGACGGTCGGCTACGAGCACCCGGAGGGCCAGCGCGTCAGGAGCATGACTCCCGACGTCCTCGACGAGCACTATTACCTTCCCGTCGAACAGTTCGTCAAGAAGGCGCACGGCCAGTACGAGACCTACGACCGCAACGGTCCGAAGATCTTCGTCGGCGAATGGGGCGCCTACGAGACGCCGTTCGAGCCGTGGAACGCGCAATCGCGCGGCGAAGCGCCGACACCCAACATGCGTGCGGCGATCGGCGACGCCGCGTGGATGACGGAGATGGAGAAGAACGCCGACATCATCGTCATGCATGGCTACGCGCCGCTGCTGGTCAATGTCTCGCCAGGAGCGCGGCAGTGGCGGCCGAACCTGATCGGCTACGACGCGCTGCGCGTCTACGGCTCGCCGAGCTACCACGCGATCAAGCTGTTCAGCACGCACCTCGGCGACGAGATCCTCAAGGCCTCGGCGGCCGGGACTGACGTGCTCGTTTCGGTGACGCGCGACGGTGCATCGGGCACGATCTACGTCAAGCTCGTGAATCCCGCCGACGCGGAAGCGCCGGTCCAGATCGACGTGCGCGGCGCGCGCGCGCTGGCGCCGGTGGCCACGGCGATTACGATCGCGGCCGCGTACGATGCGACCAATTCGATCGACATGCCCGAGACCGTCGTGCCGAAGACGTCAACCGTCGGCGGCGTGAAGCCCGGCTTCACCTACACGGTTCCGGCCCACGGGATCGTCGTCCTGGTGCTGTCGAGCCGCTGAGTGACTCAACTCATGGCCAGGTATTCGTGCGCAAGCCGAACGACCATCGAGCCCTCGCCGGCCGCCGAGGCAACGCGGTTCATGGCGCCAGCGCGGAGGTCGCCCGCGGCGAACAGACCCGGCACACTCGATTCGAGCGTGAGCGGTTCGCGCCGCTCCTTCCACACCCGCGGAAACGCCGCGGCAGCCATGAGATCCCGGCCAGTCAGGACGAAACCCTTGTCGTCGCGTAGGACGTCCGGCGGCAGCCATTCGCTTCGAGGCCGAGTGCCGATGAAGATGAAGACGGCGTCGGCATCCTCGAGGCTGCTCGTTCCGTCCACGAGTGACTTGAGCGCGACTCGTTGAAGGTGTCCATCGCCCTCGACGCGATCGAGTTCGGTATGGGCTCGAAGCCTGATGTTCGGCGTCTTGCCAATCTGTTCGATGAGGTATTGCGACATAGTGCTGGCGAGGTCCGCCCGGCGCACCACGATCTGAACGTCCTCCGCGAAGCGCGACAGGTACATGGCCCCCTGCCCGGCCGAGTTTCCGCCTCCGATCACCAAGACCCGGTGCCCCTTGAACACGGGCGCTTCCGTCGTCGCCGCGCCGTAGTACACACCCGCGCCCGTCAGCTCGGCAATCCCGGGAGCATCATGCGCCCGATACGCCATGCCGGTCGCAGCGAGAAGCGTCCGGGTGACGATCTCGCGCCCGTTGGCAATGGTCAGACGCTTGTAGCTGCCGTCGATCGACACGCCCGTGACTTCGAGGGGCGCGATCGCTTCAGCGCCGAGGCGCCGCGCCTGCGCCAGAGCGCGACGCGTCAGTTCTGAGCCGCTGATGCCCGAGGGAAAGCCCAGATAGTTCTCGATTCGCGAGCTCATTCCCGCCTGGCCTCCAGCCGCGTGTCGATCGAGCAACAGGGTGCGGAGACCCTCCGACGCGCCGTAGACGGCGGCGGCAAGCCCCGCCGGTCCCGCCCCGACGATGACCAGGTCGTAGAGCTCGAGACTTGCCGACAGGGATCTCCCGAGGCGCTCGGCGACCCGGCGCGGCTCGAGATCGCGCAGCACGGAGCCGTCCTCGAAGAGCAGCACCGGCAGCTCGGCGACGCCGACGCCTGAAGCCTCGAGCAACGCACGGCTGCCCGGATCCCTGGCGACGTCAAGCCAGTTATACGGAATCAGGCTGCTGGCGAGAAAGTCCTTGATCGCGTGCGAGCGGACGGACCATTGATCGCCAACCAGCCGCAGTCCGGCGGCTTCTGGCCGGTATTCCGCCCGCCAGGTATCGAGAAGGTCGTCGACGACCGGAAACAAGCGTTCCTCCGGTGGATCCCACGGCTTGGTCAGGTAATGGTCGACGTGGGCCTCGTTGATGGCCTTGATCGCGGCGTCCATGTCCGAATAGGCGGTGAGCAGCACCCGCCCCGTCAGCGGGTACAGTTCCCGGACGCCACCGAGCAATTCGTGCCCCAGCATGCCGGGCATACGTTGGTCGCTGATCACGATCGCCAGCGCGTCGCCGCGGCTCTTCAACTGCCGTGTGGTGTCCAGCGCTTCCTGCCCGGAGCCAGCGCTCATTATGGTGAACTCCTCGCGGTAGCGGCCGCGTAAATCACGGCGCACCGCCGCCAGGACCTGCGCGTCGTCGTCGACGACGAGGATGACGGGTTTGTTCACGACCGGCCCGCCTCGCTCGCGACCGCGGCCAGCGGCAACGCGACACGGAATTGGGTCAGGCCCGGCCGCGAATCGACGGTGATGTCGCCCTGATTGTGCCGGACGAGCCGTTGGACGATATCCAGACCGAGTCCGGTGCCCTGACCGATCGGCTTGGTGGTGAAGAACGGATCGAAGATCCGTTGGCGAATCATTTCCGGGATGCCAACGCCGTTGTCGGCGATGCTGACGACGACGCGTTGCCGTTCGCGCACGGCGCGGACGTCGATCCGGCCCCCGTCCGGAATCGCGTCGAGCGCATTGTCGATCAAGTTCGACCAGACCTGATTGAGCTCGCCGACAAAACCGAGCACGTTGGGCAATCCGTGCTCGATGTCGACCGCGACCGTCGCGGACTTACGGCGCGCCTTAGCTCGAAGCACGGTGACCGTGTTGTCAATCCCCCGCGCGACATCGACAGGCTCGGCTACAGCCGCCTGATCCATGTGGGTGAAATCCTTGATTGCGCCGACCAGCACGGAAATGCGCGTCGCCGCTTCCTGAATCTCCGCCGCGAGCTGGCGAACCGAGCAGGTTGCCGCGACCCAACGGAGCGCGTGCTCGAGTGCCGCCGCGTCGACGGCGGCAGCCAGCGCCTCCAGCGCGTCGAGCGTCACCGCCGTGTCGGCGAGTGCATCGGCGATGACCGGGGCCAGCCCGTGGCGATCGAGCCAGTTGGCAATGGCCTCTTCGCGCTCGGCCTGCGCCATCGGTGAACGGACGCCGCGTTCCGTGGCCGACAGGCAGGATCGACGGACCGCATCCAGCGCAGCCCATTGACTGTCGCCCAGTCGAGCCGCGCCGAGCGCGCGCGCCGACCGATCGCTGTCGTTGATCCCGCGTTCGAGCACCGCCGCGCTGCGCTCGATGGCCGACGCGGGGTTGTTGAGCTCGTGGGCGAGCCCCGCTGAGAGCTTGCCGAGCGACACCATCTTCTCGTTGTGCAGATCGGCGGACGTGAACGCCCGCGCCCGGTCGACCATCGTGTGCACGAGGATTGAGGTCACAGTCTGACACTCGCGAATCATCGAACTGAGATCGTCGCGGTGCACCGCCAAGACGTCGCTCGGTTCCTCGGCGAAACTATCGGCGGGCGGGCTGACGAGGCGCGAGTAGGGGAGCATTCCGGTCACCTCGCCCTGGCGCCATTCCATGACGCGCTGGGGTCCGGAGCCGCGGTCGAGGGAAATCGAGATGCATCCCGACAGTACAATGAACAGTCCCTCGACGGGGCGCCCCTTCGGCGCCAGCAGGTCACCGACGTCGAGGCGGCGGAGCGTACCGTGGACGGCCAGCCACTCGAGTTCTTCGCGCGGCGCCTGGCCGACGGTCTTGTGCGCGATCAGTCGATCGATGATTTCGGCTCCGGCCATCTCGTCATTGTTTCCGACTGATTGCCGTCCGGCAAGTGCACACGAGTGAACTGCCTGTGCCGACCCCTGTCGGTGGCCCGCAGGCCAGGGGTCGTCGTCGGGCGGCCGAGGCGATTCGCGGTACGATCGCGCCGATGGCTTCGCGCGACACGATCGAACACCTGCGCCGTTGGATCGCCGGCCATCGCCGCGTGTTCGCGCTCACCGGCGCAGGCTGCAGTACGGCGTCCGGCATTCCCGACTATCGCGACGAGAACGGCGCCTGGAAGCGGCGTCCGCCGGTGATGATCCTGCCGTTCCGCACGCAGGAGGCCGTCTACCGGCGCTACTGGGCGCGCGCCTACGTGGGTTGGCCACGCTTCACTGCCGCGGCGCCTGGCGTCGCACATCATGCGCTCGCCGCGTGGGAGCGCTCGGGCACGCTTGCCTGCCTGGTCACCCAGAACGTCGACGGACTGCACCAGCGCGCCGGCAGCCGCGCGGTGATCGATCTACACGGCCGTCTCGACGAAGTCGTCTGCCTCGGCTGCGGCGCACGCAGGTCACGCGAGTCCGTCCAACAAACGATGGCCGCGACGAACCCGGCCTGGAGCGGCTGCCCCGGATCGCGGGAGCGTCTGGGCGACGGACGAGATTCGATTTGTCCTCGTGATCTCCTGCCCCGTCCATCCCCCGTCGCATGCGCCGGGCCCGTAGCTCCGGCGCCGGATGGCGACGCCGATGTGGAGGGTCTGATGATCGAGTCGTTCGCGCCGCCCCGCTGCGACCGCTGTGGCGGGCTGCTCAAGCCGGACGTGGTGTTTTTCGGCGAGAACGTGCCAGTCCGGAGAGTGGAAGACGCGCGCGACGCGTTGTCGCGCTCCGACGCGTTTCTGGTCGCCGGGTCGTCGTTGATGGTCTACTCGGGGTTCCGCTTCCTGCGATTCGCGCACGATCTGGGACTGCCGATCGCCATCGTGAATCGCGGCCGTACGCGCGGCGATGACTGCGCTGAGTTGACAGTCCGCGAGGATGTCGGCGCGGTGCTCAGTGACGCCATCGGCGGCTGACCGCCTGCGCACTCGCCGACGTCCTCGATCGTCGTCTTGACGCGTCGAGCTGAGGGCCCGTCGTCAAGGCGGAGGATGATGAAGCCGGTGAACGTGGATGACGACCTTATGCGCCCAAGGCGCGCGCGCTGCTACAGCGCGCGTGCGAGATCCGGACGCCCCAGCTGCTGGAGCAAGCGCGCCTGGTCCACGTAGTTCCAGCTCTCCGCCAGCTTGCCGTCCTCGATGCGCACAAACAGCGTGCCGCCAAACGTGATCGTCCGGCCGGTGGCGCTGAAGCCGAGCGCTTCTCCCGAATGCGTGGCGGTGCGGGTCCAGTGCACCGCGACCATGTCGGCTTCAGCGACGATGTGGTTGATGTCGACGCGGGAGTTGGAGAAGGCGCCCTGGAACTTGACGTGCACCGCCCGCAGCGCGTCGAGCCCGGCAACGTCCTTGCCATCCAGGCCGTGCACAACCGCCTCCGGCGCACACATCTCGTCGATCGCATCTACGCGACCCTTGTTCCACGCCTCTTCGAACCAGCGCCGGACCAGCTGCTTGTTGTCGGTGATCGACATATGCGCGCTCCTCCTTACAACCTTACAATTGCGCCAACGCCCGATCGATGATGTCGAAACCGTGCCGCAGTTCCTCCTCCGTGACGATCAGCGGCGGGTTGGTGAAGAAATAATTGAAGCGGACAAACGTGTAGAGCCCCTCGTCACGAAAGATCTTCCGTAACTTGTTCATCGGCTCCGACGTGCCGTTGAACGGCGCGAGCGGCTCCAGGGACTGGCGGTCCTTGACCAGCTCGACAATGCCGAACAGGCCAATCGACCGCACGCCGCCGACGATCGAGTGCTTCGCTTGCAATGACGCGAGCAGTTCCTTCATCACGTCGCCCATGCGGCGCGCATTGTCGATCAGGCGATCGTCTTCATAGACCTGAAGCGTCGCCAGCGCCGTGGCGCAGGCCAGCGGATGGCTGTTATACGTCAGCCCTCCATAGAACACCTTCTCCCTGAAGTGATCGGCGATGGCGCGGCGCAGTCCGACGGCACCGAGCGGCACGTAAGCGCTCGTCAAACCCTTCGCCATCGTCATCAGGTCGGGCACGACACGCCAGTGGTCGACGGCAAACCACTCGCCTGTCCGGCCGAAGCCCGACATCACTTCGTCGGCGACCATGAGGATGCCGTACCTGGTGCAGAGATCACGGATGCCTCGGATGAAGCCGTCGGGCGGGACCAGTACACCGTTGGTGCCCGTGACCGGTTCGAGGAAGAATGCCGCGATCGTCTCGGCCCCCTCGAGCTGGATCGTTTCGTCAATGCGCGCGAGCGCCTCCTCGGTCGTTTCCCACCCTCGCTGAATGCCGTGATAGGGATTGAGCACGTGGACGACGCCAGGCATGCCCGGCTCGGCGGGCCAGCGGCGCGGATCCCCGGTCAGCATGATCGCGCCCGCGGTGCCGCCGTGGTACGAGCGGTAGAACGACAACACCTTGTGGCGGCCGGTGAACTGACGCGCAATCTTGATCGCGTTTTCGTTGGCCTCGGCGCCACCGTTGGTGAAGAAGAAGACGTCGATGTCACCCGGGCAGATCTCGGCGAGCTTACGGCCAAGTCGCGCACGCGCCTCGGTCGCCATGAACGGGTTGGCATAGGCGAGCGTTTCCGCCTGGTGGGCGATGGCGCGGATGACACGCTCGTCGCCGTGGCCAATGTTGACGCACATCAGCTGGCTGTTGAAGTCGAGGAAGCGTTTTCCTTCCGGAGTCCAGAACCAGCAGCCCTTGGCGCCGGCGACCGGGATCGGGTCGATCGCTCCCTGCGCCGACCATTCGAAGAGCGTGTGCTTCTTCGTCAGGTCGACAATGACCTGGCCGCTCAGGCCGGTCGCGCTATCCACGGTGCTCATCGAGTTCTCCTCACCACGTCCAGAAGGACCCCGCCTGCGCGCCAGGCCGGACAATCCGTCCTACAGCGCGTCCGAAATCGCCCTCGCCACGTCCTTCGTTGTCGCTCTGCCGCCAAGATCTGGCGTGCGCGGACCCCCGTCGGCGAGCACCTGTTCGATCGCGCCGACGATCAGATCATGGCCGGCGCGCGAGCCGAGATGATCGAGCATCAGCGCCCCGGCCCAGATGGCGCCGATCGGGTTGGCAATCCCCTTGCCCTTGATATCGGGCGCCGAGCCGTGGATCGGCTCGAACATTGACGGGTGCCTCCGCTCGGGGTTGATGTTGCCGCTCGGCGCGATGCCGAGACTGCCCGACACCGCCGCGCCGAGGTCGGTGAGGATGTCTCCAAACAGGTTCGAGGCCAGGATCACGTCAATGCTGGCCGGGTCGGTGATCATGCGCGCGGCGAGCGCGTCGACGTGGAACTTCCGCCACGACACCTGTGGGTAGTGCGCCGCGACGCCGGCGACCACCTCGTCCCACAGGACCATCGAGTAGTTCAACGCATTCGACTTGGTCGCGCTCGCCAGCAACTTGCGCGGCCGCTGCATCGCCGTCTCGAAGGCGTAGCGCGCGATCCGCTCGATGCCGTGGCGGGTGAATACGCTCAACTGCTGTGCGCTCTCGTTGGGACGGCCGGCGTGGACCCGTCCGCCAATCCCGCCGTACTCCCCTTCCGAGTTCTCGCGTACGCAGACCATGTCGATGTCGGCCGGGCCGCGATCGGCGAGCGGCGTCTTGACCCCCCGAACCAGCCGCATCGGTCGCAAGTTGACGTATTGATCGAAGCGCTGGCGGATCGGCAGGATCAACTGCCACACGGCGATGTGATCCGGCACCGACGGATCGCCGATCGCCCCCAGATAGATGGCGTCGAACTCTTGCAGCCGGTCGAAGCCGTCCTCGGGCATCATGCGGCCGGTCTTCAAGTAGAAGTCACAGCCCCACGGAAACTCGGTGAACTCCACCGTGGCGCCGCTCGCCGCCGCCGCCTTCTTCACCACGTCAATCCCCGCGGGGATCACTTCCTGGCCGATGCCGTCACCGGCGATGACTGCGATTCGAGACATTCTCTTGGCTCCCGCCTGCCACGCCCGCGCTCACGCTGAGGACGCGGAGCACGCAAAGATCATTCATTATCATTCCGCCGCAACGCGGAATCTAGAGGGGAGGCGTGTAGCGTCCGTCGACCGCCAGCCAGCCCCCGTCGACGAACAGGACCGTGCCGGTCACGTAACTCGAGGCGTCTGAGGCCAGGAAGATCGCCGGCCCGACAATTTCGTCCGCCCGCCCCCAGCGGCCGAGGATGCTCCTGGCCGCGTAGGCGTCGTACCATGCCTGGTTCGCCTTGATCGGCGCGGTCAAGGGCGTTTCGATCACGCCCGGCGCGATCGCGTTGACACGGACGCCGCAGGGACCGAATTCGGCGGCCGCGGTACGCGCGAGCTGGACGATGCCCGCCTTGGTCGCGGCGTAGACCGACTGCCCCGGCTCGACGCTCTGGGAGCGAATCGACGAGAACAGGATGATGCTACCCTTCTTGCGCGCCGTCATCGCCCGCCCGGCGGCGCGGAGGACCCGGAAATTCCCCTTGATGTTGACGTCGAGGACCAACGACAGCTCCTCGTCGGTATATTGCAGGATCGGCTTGCGCACGTTGACCGCCGGCATGCACACGAGCACGTCGATGCCGTGCCGCCGATCGATCTCCGCCAGCACGCGATCGACGGCGGGGCCGTCGGTGATGTCCAGCGCCTCGATCTGGCGCGAAGCGTCCGGCTTGATATCGAGCGCCAGCACGCGCGCACCGTGCCGCGTAAAGCCGGCGGCAATCGCTTCCCCTATTCCCGACGCCGCGCCGATGACGACGGCGGTCTTGCCGGTCAGGTCGAACATGGCGCTCACGCAGGCCTCCGCGGCATGACGACTGCGGCGATCATATAGGCAACGGCGGCGAGCGCGATGCCCCACATCGGCGGGGTGAGCCCATGAAAGAAACCGCGGCCCTGCGTCAACTCGATCGACGCCGCAGCGGCGACGCCTCCGCCGACGGCCCACAACGCGGCGGTGGCGTCCCCATTCCTGGTGACGAGCGCGGCGACGACGGGTACGAAGAGGCTCACGCCGAGCAACGTATAGAAGATGCCCAAGGCATCGACGACGTCGGCGGCGAGGACCAAGGCGACGGCGACGGCGAGCGCCGCCCCCGCCACCGCGGCGCCCCGCGCGCAGGCCAGCAACTGACCATCCGACGCGGACGGATTGACGAAACGCCGGTAGAGATCCTGTGAGAACGAGGTGGCAAGCATGAACAGCAGGGCATCGGCGGCGCTCACCTCCGCGGAAAAGATCGCGGCCAGGCCGACGGCGCCGACCAGGAACGGCAGGTCGTCGCGGAACAGCATCGGGAGCGCCAGATCGGTCGGATTGAGATCGGGATGCCGCGCCCTGGCGATCATGCCGAGCACAGCCGGAATAGCCGCGAAGAGCAGCAGCACGACCGCGTTCACGCCGACGCCGATTCTGACCGCCCTCTCGTCGCGCGCGGCGTAGATCTTCTGCAAGATGCCCGGCGAGACAATGAAGTTGGGCGCGACCATCGCCACATAGAACCAACCCGACTCCCCGTTGCTCCATCCGTTCCAGTACGGCCCGGACCGGAACGCCTGGTGAAAGCCTGCCACGCCGCCGACGACCGACAGCGCCAACGGCACCGCGATCGCGAACCCGAGCAGCTTGACTGCGAGCTGCAGTACGTTGACGGTTACTGACGATTTCAAGCCGCCCGCGACGAAATACGCGGTCGCCACGACGGCGCCGATCAGGCACGACGCCGCCTTGCCAAGGCCGACGATCGTGCCGAGCACCGCGGCCATCGCGAGCAGCTGTCCGGCGAGGATCGCGACCGTACCCAGCCACAGCAGGAGCGCGATCGTCGCCCGGACGCGGCGGTCGTAGCGCCACTCGAGGAAGTCGCCGACAGTCCTGAACTGGTGCGCCGTCGCCAGCCGCCAGATCTGCGGTCCGACCCACCCGGCCAGCACGGCCGAACCGATCGCCGCCGAACCCACCCACCACCATGCCGCGAAGCCGTCTCGATACCCCCGTCCGGCCGCGCCAATGGTCGAGCCCGCCCCGATGTTCGCCGCGAGCAGCGTCGCCGCCAGCATGCCCGGTCCCAGGGCCCGCCCGGCGACGAAAAAATCGTTCGTGCCGCGCAGCCGCCGCGACTGCCACACGCCGAGCGCGATCTGCGCCAGCGAGTAGACAGCGATCACCAGCAAGTAGGCCATCGCCGGCATGCTATAAGAAACGTCCACCCCGCGCATGACTGCCGACGCCGATCGCGTGCTCGTGACCGTCGACCAGCTGGTCGACGAAGCGGTCACGTTCGCGCGTGATTTGATTCGGATCCCGACCGTCAATCCGCCGGGCGCCTGCTATGAGGACTGCGCGCGCCACATCGGCGAGGTGCTGGCCGCGTTCGGCTACGCCGTCGAGTATCACACCGCGTCGGATCGCCCAGAGCACTCGCTGGCCCATCCGCGCGTGAACGTCGTCGCCACCATGGCGGGCGCGAGCGCCGGCCCGACGATCCACCTCAACGGCCACTTCGACGTCGTCCCACCAGGCGACGGATGGACCGTTGATCCCTTCTCCGGCCTCGTGCGCGACGGGTTCGTCTGGGGGCGCGGCGCCGCCGACATGAAGGGAGGGCTGGCCGCGGCGGTATTTGCCTGCGAGGCTGTCCGTCGCGCCGGCGTGCGCCGGCGCGGAACCATCGAGATCAGCGGAACGGTGGACGAAGAGAGCGGCGGCCTGGCCGGGGTCGGATGGCTGGCCAGCCGCGGACGGATCGCGTCTGGACGAACCGACGCGGTCATCATCCCCGAGCCGCTCGGCGTCGATCGTATCTGCATCGGCCACCGCGGTGTCTACTGGTTCGCGGTCGAGACGCGCGGCCGTGTCGCGCACGGCGGCATGCCGTTCCAGGGGATCAGCGCGATCGATCACATGAGTGCCATCCTGTCGCATCTTGACTCCGAGCTGCGCCCGCGCCTCGCCGGCCGGATGACGTCGCTTCCGGTGATTCCGGAAGGCGCGCGGCATCCGACGCTGAACGTCAACGCCATTGGCGGCGGCCAGCCGCTCGACGGCGTGCAGACGCCGTGCGTAGCCGATCGCTGCCGCGCGATCTTCGACCGCCGCTTCCTGATCGAAGAAGGATTCGACGATGCGAAAGACGAGATTCTCGAGCTGCTGCGCGACGTCGCCGCGCGCGTGCCGGGCATTGACTACGAGGTCACCGACCTGCTGATCGTCCACCCGACGCGGACGCCACCTGACTCGCCGGTCGTCGCGGCGCTCGAGCGTGCGCTGCGCCGGGTCATCGGCCGCAAGGGCTCTCTGGTCCTCAGCCCAGGCACCTACGATCACAAGCACGTCGCGCGCATCGCCGGCGTGCCGCACTGTGCCGCCTACGGTCCGGGCGCGCTCGAGCAGGCGCATCGGCCCGATGAACGGTGTTCGATCGAGGACCTCGTCACATCGATTCGCGTGCTCGCGCTCGCGGTGCTGGAACTCACGAATGGCGCCAGCTGACGAAGGCTGCGCACGGATCCCTGCTTGCCTTCCCACCTCCGGGACTCCTGAAGGCTTCGTCAGCCGCCGCAGTAGACTGTGGCGATGAAGTCGATGCTGTTCGCGGCGACGGCCTTGATCGCGGCCGCCGGCGTGCTGGCGGCCCGGCAGGCGCCGCGGTCGCAGGCGGAGAACATGACGCTGACCGCGGTGGACGGCATCACGGTCGGGCACTTCACGCTGGCGGAGCGGCCGACGGGCTGCACGGTCGTGCTCGCGCCGCAGGGCACGGTCGGCAGCGGCGACGTGCGCGGCGGCGCGCCCGGCACGCGCGAGACGGACCTGCTCAATCCGGCCGCCGACGTGCAGATCGTCAACGCGATCGTCCTGTCTGGCGGCAGCGCCTACGGGCTCGACGCCGCCAGCGGGACGATGCGGTGGCTCGACGAGCATCACATCGGCTATCCCGTCGGCGCGGCCGGCGTCGTGCCGATCGTCCCGTCGGCGATCCTGATCGACCTGTGGTTCGGCGGCGATCCGAAGATTCGTCCCGGCGCCGACTGCGGCTACCGCGCCGCGGCGGCAGCCACCGGCACGCCGGTCGAGGAAGGGAACGTCGGCGCCGGTGCCGGCGCGACAGTCGGCAAGTCGGGTGGCGTCACGGCCAACGGCAACGCCGGCCCGATGAAAGCGGGTATCGGCTCGGCGGCGATCAGAGTACTCGAACGGCCTCGTTGTCGCCGCCATCGTCGCGGTCAACGCCTTCGGTGACGTCATCGATCCGATGACCGGCACCGTCGTCGCCGGCGTGCGCGGGCCGGACGGCAAGCTTGCCGACGTACGGAAGCGCCTCCGCGCCGGACCAGCCGTCACCGGGCGCGGCGGCGAGAACACGACCATCGGCGTCGTCGCCACCAACGCGAAACTGACCAAGGCGCAGGCGCAGAAGATGGCGCAGATGGCGCAGGACGGCTACGCGCGCGCGATCTCGCCGATCCACACGCCCTATGATGGCGACACGGTGTTCTCGCTGGCGACCGGTAGTTGGAGCGGCCAGGCCGACTACGCCACGATTGGATCGCTCGCCGCCGAAGCGATGGCGGATGCCGTCGTCCGCGCCGCGGTGATGGCCTCGTCGTCGCATGGCCTGCCGAGCGCGCGCGATCTCGGGACGGTGCCGGCGCGGTTCAGGCAGTAGCGGGTTGCCAGTTCGCAGTTGTCGGTTGTCAATTGCCGGTGAGGACGCAGAGTGAAGCGGAGGGATTTTCTCAAGCTCACGACGGCCGTGGCCGCCGGCTTTCCCGCGATTGTACGGGCGCAGTCGTCGCGTCCGGCGACACCGTGCGGCGTGGCGGCCGGCGACGTGGCCAGCGGCCGCGCGCTCGTCTGGAGCCGGACCGATCGTCCCGCGCGCATGTTCGTCGAGTACGCGACCACGGAGCGGTTCACCGACGCGCAGCGCGTCCGCGGTCCAATCGCCTTCGAGGGCAACGACTTCACCGCGCGCACGGTGCTCACCGGTTTGCCGGATGAGCAGCGCGTCTTCTATCGCGTCCAGTTCGAAGATCTCGCCGATCTGAAGACACTGAGCGAGCCGGTCGGCGGCAGCTTCACCACCCACGGCACAGGCGCCCGCCCGGTCTCGGTCGCCTGGTCGGCCGACACCGCCGGCCAGGGCTGGGGCATCAACCGCGACTGGGGCGGCCTGCGCCTCTACGACACGATGCGCCGGGCGCAGCCCGACGTGTTCATGAACCTCGGCGACACGATCTACGCGGATCAGCCACTGGTCGCCGAGGTGAGTCTCGACGACGGGTCGGTGTGGAAGAACGTCGTCACCGAAGCAAAGTCGAAGGTGGCGCAGTCGCTCGACGACTATCGTGGCTGCTACCGCTACAACTATCTCGACCAACACATGCGCCGGTTTAACGCGGAAGTGCCGCAGGTCGTGATGTGGGACGACCACGAGGTGCTCGACAACTGGTACTGGGAGCGGCGCAAAGACGACGACGCCCGCTACCAGGAAAAATCGGTGGCCGTGCTCGCGGCACGCGCGCGCCAGGCGTTCTTCGAGTACAACCCGCTGCCGCTGGTTATCGAGCGGGGCGACGATCCCGAGCGCGTGTATCGATCGATTCCGCTCGGGCCGCTGGTCGAGCTGTTCGCGCTCGACATGCGCACTTACAAAGGAGCGAACAGCGGCAACAGGCAGACGTCGCTCGACCCGGCGGCGGCGATCTTCGGGCCGGCGCAACTGGCGTGGTTGAAGCGATCGCTGCGCGACAGCCAGGCCGTCTGGAAGATCGTCGCCGCTGATCTGCCGCTCGGTCTCGTCGTCGGCGACGGGCCCGGTAAGTACGAAGCGGTGGCCAACGGCGACGCCGGGACGCCGCTCGGGCGCGAACTTGAGCTGGCGGACTTATTGGCGGACCTCAAGCGAAACAAGGTCGTCAACGTCGTGTGGATCACCGCCGACGTGCACTACTGCGCGGCGCACCACTACGATCCGGCGCGGGCGCAGTTCACCGAGTTCACGCCGTTCTGGGAATTCGTCGCCGGCCCGCTCAACGCCGGCACGTTCGGGCCGAACGTTCTCGATCCAACGTTCGGACCCGAAGTGAGGTTCACCGGCATTCCGCCAGGGATGAAGCCGAACCGGCCGCCGTCGGATGGATTCCAGTTCTTCGGCTTGATGACGGCCGACCCCCAGACCCGCGCGCTGACCGTGCAGCTGCGCGATCTGGCCGGCAAGACCCTCTTCAACATCGATCTCCATCCGGCGTAATATTCGCGGCATGCGTCGGTGCGCGCGCACGCTCGCAGTTCTCCTGTCTCTGTCGATTGCGCCGCTCGCGGCACAACAGCAATCGCCTGCCCCTGCGCAGAAGAACATCTCCCTGCTCGATCGCAATCTCAGCCTGCAGATGCTGGCCAACGTCAAGACCGACCTGAGGGACAACTACTACGACAAGACGTTTCACGGAATGGACGTCGACGCGGCGTTTGCCGACGCCGAGCGCCGGATCAAAGCGGCCGCGACAACCGGCGAGACCGTCGGCATCATCGCCGAGCTGCTGACGCGGCTCAACGACTCGCACACGTGGTTCGAGCCGCCCGACCGGCGCACCCGCGTCGTCTACGGCTGGCACGCGACGATCATCGGCAACGATCCCTACGTCACCTCGGTGACCGCCGGCTCCGACGCGGCGAAGAAGGGCCTGGCGGTTGGCGACCGCATCCTGGCGTGGAACCGCTTTCTCCCGACGCGTGAGAACCTCTGGCAGATTGGCTACCTCTATCACCTCGTCCGGCCGCAGTCGATGCAGCGGATCGTCATCCGTAAGCCTGACGGTACCGAGACGGCGATCGACGTCGAGTCGAAACTGGTGCAGCGTCCGCCCGACATGTCCTTCGCCGACCTCTATAGCGAGTTCATGAACTCGGAGTTCGTCCCCACCGATCGCTGGGTGACGGTCGGCGACGTGTTCGTCTGGCGCTGCGGATCATTCGACGATCCGAAGCAGATGGATGCCGTGATGAAGCACGCGCGTGCCGCCAAGGCGATGGTCCTCGATCTGCGCGGCAATCCCGGCGGCTACGTCGAGGCCATGCGCGAACTCGCTGCGCGGCTGTTCGATCGCAACGTGCACGTCGCGCGTGTCGTGACGCGTAAAGGCGAACGATCGGTCGATGTGAAGGGGCGAAAGGACGCGTTCACGGCCCCCATCGTCGTCCTGGTCGACAGCGGGTCGGCGTCGGCGTCTGAGATTACCGCCCGAATGGTGCAGCTCGAGAAGCGCGGAACCGTCGTCGGCGATCGGACGGCGGCGGCGGTCATGGAGTCGCAGACATTCTCACACGAGCTCGGCCTGGAGGCGGTCACCTTCTACGGCGCGTCGATCACGGTGGGAGACGTCCGGATGAGCGACGGCGGCTCGCTCGAACATGGCGGCGTCACACCTGACGAGATCGTTCTCCCGACCGGCGCCGACCTCGCCAACAAGCGCGATCCCGTTCTCGCGCGTGCCGTCGCCACACTCGGCGGGTCGCTGACGCCGGAGCAGGCCGGCAAGCTGTTCCGCTAGCCACCAGCGGGGCGGAGTACAATCCCGCTCTCCTATGACAACGATCAGGATTGCCGTCTCGTGCCTCGTGTGCCTTGCCGTTCCGCTGTCGGCCCAGGAACAGAAGGCGTCGCCTCCCGAAACGCTGCCGACGATCGCCTCGAAAGTGGACAAGTTGCAGAAGATTGACGGTTACATGCCGCTCTACTGGCAGTCGTCGACCGGCAAGCTGTTCATGGAGATCGGCCGCTTCAACACCGAGCTGCTCTACCAGATCTCGCTGCCGGCCGGCCTCGGCAGCAATCCCGTCGGGCTCGATCGCGGCCAGCTCGGCGACTCGAGCGTCGTCACCTTTGAGCGCATCGGCCCCAAGGTGCTGATGACGCAGCCCAACTACAGCTACCGCGCGATCACCTCCGACGAGGCGGAGCGGCGAGCGGTGCGCGACTCGTTCGCGCAGTCGGTGCTGTGGGGCTTCAAGGTGGAGGCGGAAGAAGGCGGGCGCGCGCTCGTCGACGCGACATCGTTCTTCATGCGCGACGCCCACGGCGTCGTCGAACGGCTGCGTCAGGCGAAGCAGGGCAGCTACAAGCTCGACGAGAGCCGCAGCGCGTTCTACCTGCCGCGCACGAAAGGGTTTCCCCAGAACACCGAGATCGAGACGACGTTGACATTCACGACCGACGGCGATCCCGGCCGCTACGTTCGCGAAACGACGCCGTCACCCTCGGCGGTGACGCTGCGCGAGCATCATTCCTTCGTGCAGCTGCCGGACCTGAACTACAAGCCACGCAAGCTCGATCCGCGCGCGCCCTCGTTCGGCATCGAGTTCTACGACTACGCCTCCCCAATCAACGAGCCGGTCGAGAAGCGCTGGATCCAGCGTTTCCGCCTGGAAAAGAAGGATCCGAGCGCCGCTGTCTCGGAACCGGTGAAGCCGATCGTCTACTACGTCGACAACGGCGCGCCGGAGCCCATCCGGACCGCGCTCATCGAGGGAGCGTCCTGGTGGAACCAGGCATTCGAAGCGGCCGGCTTCCACAACGCGTTCCAGGTCAAAGTGCTGCCGGCCGACGCCGACCCGATGGACGTCCGCTACAACATGATCAACTGGGTCCACCGCTCGACCCGGGGATGGTCGTACGGCGGCGGCGTGATCGATCCGCGCACCGGCGAAGTGATCAAGGGGAACGTCACGCTCGGGTCGCTGCGCGTGCGGCAGGATTTCACCCTCGGTTCGGGACTGATTCCGCAGTACGCCGGCAGCGCCTGTCTGGCCGAGATGTCGCCGGAACCCGACTACCTCGCCGCGCTCGACCCCGCCGTCGATGCGACGGCGATGTCGCTGGCGCGGATCCGCCAGCTCGCCGCGCACGAGACCGGCCACACGCTCGGCTTCGGCCACAATTTCGCGGCCAGTTCCTACGGCCGGGCCTCGGTGATGGATTACCCGGCTCCGTGGGTGGAGATCAAGGACGGCAAGCTCGATCTCTCGAACGCCTATGCCACCGGCATCGGCGAGTTCGACAAATTCGCGGTGACGTTCGCCTACGCGCAGTTCGCTCCCGGCGCGAACGACGCGGCGGAAATCGAAAGAATCCTCGAGGACGGCGTCGCGCACGGCATGCTCTACATCCAGGACTCCGACGCGCGGCCGCTCGGCTCGGCGCATCCGATGGCCAGCCTGTGGGACAACGGGACCGACGCCGTCGCGACGTTGAAGCACGAACTCGACGTCCGGCGCATCGGTCTATCGCAGTTCGGGCTGACCGCGATTCCGGTCGGCACCCCGTTGTCGGAACTCGAATTGAAGCTCGTGCCGCTCTACTTGCATCACCGCTTCCAGGCGGTCGCGGCGGCGAAGTCCATCGGCGGCGTCTACTTCACCTACGCGGTGCGCACACCGGGCGGACCGAATCCGGCGCGCGTGGCCGAAATCGTCCCGGCTGCCCAGCAAAAAGCCGCGCTCCAGGCGCTGCTAACGACACTCGACGTCGAAACGCTGCGGATTCCCGAACGCGTCCTGCGGCTCATTCCGCCGACCGCGTCCGGCTACGGCGGCGGCACCGCCGAGCGCTTCGAGACACACACCGACCCAACCTTCGATCCGCTCGGCGCCGCGGCCATCGCCGCCGACGTCACGGTGACGGCGCTGCTACAGCGCGAGCGCGCCGCACGCACCATCGAGCAGCACGGCCGTGACGCGGCGATCCCCGGCTTCGGCGAGGTCGTCGCCGCGCTGGTGCAGCGGACATGGGGAGGCACGCGGCCGGGCGACGGCTACGGGCAGGCCGTGCAGGAAGCAGTTCAGGACGTGGTCGTGCAACGGCTGATCGACCTCGCCGCCGACGCCCAAGCCAGCGCGCAGGTGCGCGCCGAGGCGTCGGCCGGGCTCCGCCGCGTCAAGACGGTAGCCGCGACGATGGCCACCGCGCATGCGGCGGCGGCGCGCGACGACATTACGCGCTTCCTGGCCCGTCCCGCCGACGCGTTCAAGAAGACCGATCCATTGCCGACGCCGCCGGGCGAACCTATCGGCGGACGGGGCGGGAGGTGAACGTGTCAACGCCTCACTCCCGACTCCCGGTTCCAGGCGCCCAGCCGGCCGCGGGCGTGACCTTCGTGTCGCTCGACGAGATCCGGGCCGCACGCGAGCGGATCAAATCGATGGCGCGCGTGACGCCGATGATCGACGTCTCCAGCATCGCCGGACGCCCGCTGTGGCTGAAGTGCGAGAGCCTGCAGCCCGGCGGCGCCTTCAAGATCCGGGGAGCCTACAACATGGTGGCGCAGCTCACGCCGGCCGAGCGCGCGCGCGGTGTCATCACCTACTCGTCCGGTAACCACGGGCAGGCCGTCGCGATCTCCGCTCACGCCCTCGGTCTTGCTTCCGTCGTCGTCATGCCGACCACCGCACCGGCGGTCAAGATCGAAGGGGCGAAGAAGTTCGGCGCCGAAGTCGTGTTCGCCGGCACAACGACGCTGCACCGCAAGGCGAAAGCCGAGGAGATTGCCGCCGCGCGGGGCTTGACGATGATTCCCCCGTTCGACCACGAGTGGATCATCGCCGGCCAAGGCACACTTGGCCTCGAGATCCTCGAGCAGTGCCCGGATGCCGGCACGGTGCTGGTCCCGGTCGGCGGCGGCGGCCTCGTCTCCGGCGTCGCCGCGGCGTTGAAACAGGTGCAGCCCGGTATCACGGTCATCGGCGTCGAGCCGGCGGGCGCGGCGTCGATGAAGGCCTCGATCGACGCCGGCGAAGTGCGCACGCTCGACAGCGCCAAGAGCATCGCCGATGGGCTGCTCGCGGTGCGACCGGGCGAGCTCAATTTCGCGCACGTGCGACGCTTCGTCGATCGCCTCGACACGGTGAGCGACGAAGAAATCGTCGCGGCGCTGCGCTGGTTGTTCCGCGACGCCAAGATCGTTGCGGAGCCGAGCGGTGCCGTCACGGTCGCAGCGGCGCTGCGCGAGCCGGCCGGATACACGCCACCGATTGTCGCGGTCATCAGCGGCGGCAACATCGACCCGTCAGTGGCGGCCGCGTATCTGGCGTGAACCATCCGATCAACCGAATGCGAACGAACCCCTCGGGAAAGAAATGAGTATCGAAGTCTTCGCGATGGAGCGGATGCAGTCGACGTGGGAAAACCTCGTCGACTACGACATGAGCGAGAGCGGCGTGCGGCCGCTCACTCTGCGCGAACTGGTCGGGATGGGATTCGATCTGGAATCGTTCCTCGACGTGCCGCTTGGCTACAGCCAGTCGAACGGTACGCTCGAGCTGCGTGAACGGATCGCGGCGCTCTATCCGGGCGCGACGATCGATCACGTCGAGGTGACCAACGGCACCTCCGAGGCCAACTACCTGATCGCGCTCAGTCAACTGCGTCCCGGCGACATCGTCGCGATGCAGGTGCCCAACTACATGCAGATGCCCGGCGTGGCGCGCAGCCTGGGCGCCGAGGTGCGGACGTTCCCTCTGCAGACTGATCGCGGTTGCGAACCCGACTGGGACGAGTTCGAGCGCGCGGTCACCTCGAAGACGCGGCTGCTGTATCTGTCGAACCCGAACAACCCGACCGGATCGGTGCTCTCGGACTCGTCGATGGCGCGGATCGTCGCGCGCTGCGAACAGACGGGCACGTGGCTGCTGTCCGACGAGGTCTATCTCGGCGCCGAGATCGATGGCCCGCGCACGAAGTCGTTCTGGGGCACGAGCGATCGCGTCATCGTCACCAGTGGGCTGTCGAAGGCCTACGGAATTCCCGGCGTCCGCATCGGCTGGCTGGTCGGCCCGCCGCGGCTCGCGGCGGAATGCTGGACGCAGCACGACTACATCACGATTGGCCCCAACAAGATGTCGGATCGGATCGCCCGCGTAGCCGTCGAAGCGGACAACCGTGAGCGCTGTTATGCCCGCACCGGCGCCATCCTGCGCAACAACCTGCCGATCGCGCGCGAGTGGGTGCGGTCGTTCGGCGGCCACCTGACATGGACAGAACCAGCGGCGGGAGCGATCGGCCTCATGAAATACGACTCCGACACGCCGAGCCTCGAGATCGCCGAGCGCATCCGCGTGCGGCAGTCGACGCTGATCGTCCCTGGCACCCACGTCGGGATCGAGGGACACCTGCGCATCTGGCTCGGCGGCAAGGAAGAATTCCTGCGCGAGGGGTTACGCCGAATCGGGACGGAGCTGAAAGCGCTGGTCGACTAGACTCGCTGCCGCTCTCGCCCTGGCGCGAGGGCCTCTGCTCCTTGTGAGACCGTTCTCGTCCTAGTCCGCCGCCGCCGCGTGCAGCCAGACTGGCGACGACCAGGCGCGAACGACGCGGCCGCGCACCTTCTCCGTGAGCTCGACGCGCAGGTAGTACATCGTGCGCGTGCTACGCGGCGTGTCGGTGAAGGTCGTCTGCAGCAGCCTGCCTGGGCCGTCCCAGTGAGCCGCGACGACATAGTCCCCAGGCGAAGAGTCGCGGCGGAGCACTTCCGCACGCGCGATCGCTGAAGGGGCCGCGATGGTGACACGGCCCGCAATCGGAGCGAGCGCGGTGCCGGACTCTCCCATGCGGACGCCGGCGACGGCGAAGTCGAGGTAGAGGCGCTGTCCGGTCGTCGCATAGGTCGCCTTGGCTGAGAGCGCATCGAACACCGCGTCGCGCGTCAGCCGTGGGGCGCGCACCGCCGCGATCCCACCCTGCGGCTGGCCGGGCTGCGCCGAGTGATTGTCGGTCGCCGCGATCACGCCGAGCTCGAGGCCGGCGGCCCAGGCATCGCGGGCGTAGTGCGGTCCGGGAACGCTCCGGGCAAACGTGAAGCGCAGGCTCTCATAGGACAGCAGATCCGTCGGATCCTAGAACTCCGACGAGCCGTGCAAGGAGTAGATTTCGACCAGCGGCCGTCTCACCGGGTCGTGGATGCTCCAGTCGACGGCGGCGCCGGGCGGAAACGTCGCCGGCACCGGCGCCGTGAGGATCGGCTGGAGCTCGGGCCCGGCGCTGCTCGCCTCGGCGGGTGCACCAAAGAAGGCGATTCCTGTGTGGTGCGGAATAGTGATCGCCTCGCCGGCGGCGATATGCGACCAGAGGTTCTGCACGGAACCGGTCACCGCCGATGGCGAGCGGGACGTGTTTGTTAACCCCAGGGCGGCAGAGCGCGTAGTAAGCGAACGAGGAGTCACGACCGATGCTATCCACGCCCCTGCGTTTCGCTTATGTTTTCGCCCTCGCCTTTCCGCTCGCGCTCGCGCATCCAGCCGCGGCCGCCCAGCCGAGAAAGACCGCGCCGGTGGAGGCCCCGCCAGCGGCCGCCGCGCGCGATCGCACCGAGCCGACCGCAGTCGAGAGCACCGACGCCGAAGAGTCGCGCCGTCGGCTCGAAGACATCCTCAAGGCCTACCCCTCGACGCTGCCGCGGATCCTTCGCATGGACCCGACGCTGCTCGACGATGGGGAGTATCTGAAGCCATATCCGGCACTGGCCACCTTCCTGGCGGCGCATCAGGAAGTTCGTCACAATCCGGGTTATTTCTTTGCGCAGTACACCGACAACCGGGACGGGCGGCTGACACCGCAGGACCGCGCCATCGACATGTGGCGCAACACCATCGAAGGCTTTACCATTGGAACCGTCGTCCTGCTGATTACGTCGGGAGTGATCTGGCTGATCAAGATGCTGATCGACCAGCGCCGCTGGTCGCGGCTGTCGAAAGTCCAGACGGAAGTGCACACGAAGTTGCTCGATCGCTTTTCCTCGAACGAGGACCTGCTGGCCTACATCCAATCGCCAGCCGGACGGAGATTCCTCGAGTCGACACCGATCAGCGTCGACGCGCCGCGCGCGCTGGCGGCGCCGATCAGCCGCATCCTCTGGTCAGCGCAGGCGGGCGCCGTGCTGACGGTGCTCGGCATCGGCATCACTATCGTGTCGCGCACGACGCTCGAAGAGGTGGCGCCCCCGCTCGCCGCCATCGGCGCGGTCATCGTCGCGCTCGGCATTGGCTTCCTGGTCTCGGCCATCCTCGCCTACATGCTGACCCGACGCTTCAAGCTGATGCCCGACGCGGCAGCGCAGGACTCCCGTGGCTGACGTGACGTATTTCGACGTCCGGCGGCTCCAGGGCGATGCCCTCGACACCGATACCGCAGAGGTAGCGCTGGCGATGGACGAAGAGGCCTTCCGCGCCTTCTACGACCGCACGTCGCGCGCACTGTGGGGCTACCTCTCGCGCATCAGCGGCGATCGTCAGGTCGCCGACGACCTGCTGCAGGAGTGCTACTACCGGCTGCTCAAGAGCCGGGTCGCGTTCGAGGGCGAGGCGCATCGGCGTAATTACCTCTATCGCATCGCTACCAACCTCGTGCGCGACAGCCGCCGTGGCACCCGGCCAGTGTTTGCGGAGGGCGTCGACGTCGGCGAACTCGCCACGCCGGCTGGCCGCGCCGACGCCGAGCAACGCACCGACGTCCGCCGCGCCATGCGCCGGCTCAAACCGCGCGAGCGGGCGCTGCTCTGGCTCGCCTATGCGCAAGGCTCGTCGCACAGTGAAATCGCCGACGTGCTCGGCGTGAAGACGGGAAGTATCAAACTGCTACTCTTCCGCGCCCGCCGCAAGCTGGCCGCGCTGCTCGAGGCGAGGTCATGACCGCGCGGATTACGACGACGAAGGAAACGACGGACCTCACCGACGCCGAGATTGACGCGATCGTCACCGAGGCGATGGCGGCAGAAGCCGCGCGCGCGGCGGCGGAGGCGCAGCCGCCGTCTTCCGCGATCGTCTGGTGGCGCGCGCAGATGCGGGCGCGGCGCGAAGCGGCGGAGCTCGCCGAAAAGCCGATCACTATTGTTCACGCGCTGTCGATTGCCGCCGGCCTCGGGCTGATGCTGAGCGTGATCGGCTACGCGATTGCCGGCGTCAGGGGATCGACGGCCTGGCTCACCGGCCTGTGGACATCGATGGTCGCGACGGGCGGATCGCTGCCGGTCGATCTGGGCAGTCGCTGGTTGCCGGTGATGCTGACGGCGGCCCTGGTATCGGTGGTGATCGCGTCGATCGCGGCCTACTTCATCTACACCGACGGCGAATAACAGATCTGCAAGCGCGATCGCGAATTCCGGGTCGCACACAGCCAGCCGGACGCGTTTCTCCCTGTAAAAACGCGAGGCACCACTCTTGCCATCCTGCCCGGCACAAGAGGAGGTCCGCACATGCTCTGGGTTCTTGCCGTTCTGATGGGTGGAGTCGGGTTCGCATGGGTCACGGTGCGCCGCAAGCGCAAGGCGCAGACGGCGAAATAGCGAGTCAGCGCCGCTTCGGCAGCAGGGTGTCCCAGTTCAGCACGATCGAGATCGGCGGCGGCACGTAGCCCTGTGCCGCCGCGTTGATCCGGCGCCGGTTTCCGGATCGATCGACACGAACAAGAACGTGCGTCGGCCGGGCGACCTGGCAACGGGCCGCGGCTCGCCCACGTCGTAGGGGCCGAGGCGCGCGCCCGACGCAAGGCTCATGTTGACGGTCCCTTACTGCGACTTCTTTTCCAGCAGCGAGCCGGCGATGACCTGGCCCGGACGGGCGTCGGTCTGCGTGCCGGACTTCACGACGGCGACGCCGTTGACGAAGACGTAGGGCACTCCCGTCGCGTAGGCGTGCGGTGCGTCGTAGGTCGCCGGGTCGGCGACCGCGTCCGGATCGAAGACGACGAGATCGGCGGCAAAGCCGACGCGGATAGTGCCACGGTCGGCCAGCTTAAAGTGCGTCGCCGGCAGGGACGTCATCTTGCGAACCGCCTCTTCGAGCGAGAGGACGTGCCGGGCGCGCACATAGCTCCCGAGCACGCGCGCATTGTTGCCGTAGCCGCGCGGATGCGGCACGCCGTCGCCCCAGGTGATCACGCTGGCATCGGAGGCAATTGACACCTGGGGGTGCCGCATGATCCGCTCGACATCGTCTTCGCTCATCACGTGATAGACCATCGATGCGCCGCCGGCGAGCAGCATCTCGCGTGCCGCCTCGAACTGCGCATCGACGGTGTCGGAGCCTCCCTTGCGCAGCGCCACCTGCCGCAGCGACAGCCCGTTCAGCGTATGGTCCGGCGGGTAGATCGCCACGACCGCGAACGACAGGTCGTGCAGGCCGCGCTCGGCGAGCATCGCGGCCATCTCCGCCTTGATCTTCTGCCACGTCGCCGGCGTGTTGAGCCGCTCGGCGATGCGCGCCTGCCCGCCTTCCGATGCCCACGATGGAAAACGAACGCCGAGCGACGAGCTCGCCGCGGTGTAGGCATATTGATCAGCGCGAACGTCGACGCCCCTGGCGCGCGCAGCGTCGATCAGCGCCAGCGCCTGCGCGCTCGAGCCCCAGCGGTTCGGGCTGTCGACCTTCAGGTGCGAGATCTCGACGCGGCCGTTCACGAGGTCGCCGACGCGGATCGTTTCGGCCAGCGCCTCCTCGAGCGCCGTCCCTTCGTTGCGCATGTGCGACGCGTAAATCCCGCCGGCGTTTGCTGAGACGCGTGCCAGCTCGACGATCTCCGGCATCTGCGCGTACGTGCCGGGCACATACTGCAGACCGGTCGAAAAACCGATCGCCCCGTCCGCCATCGCCTTCCACACCAGCGACTTCATGCGCTCGAGCTCGCCCGCCTTGGGCAGGCGGTCGTCGGTCCCCATCACCGAGGCCCGCACGGTATTGTGCCCGATGAGGGTGGCAAAGTTGATCGCCGCGGGCGCATCGCGCAGCGCCTGGAGGGCCGCGCCGACGTCGAGCGCGGAGCTCCCGCAGTTACCCGCCACGATCGTCGTCACTCCCATGCGTACGAAGTTGGCCGCGGCCGGACGCTCGACGAGGTTGTCGGCGTGGGTGTGGACGTCGATGAAGCCTGGCGCGACGACGAGGTGCGCGGCGTCGACGACCCGCGCCGCTTGCGCGCGCAGCAGACGGCCGACACCGGCGATGCGCCCGTCCTTGATGCCGACGTCAGCGGCGCGGCCCGGCTGTCCCGTGCCGTCGACCACCGTGCCGCCGGCGATGAGGACGTCGTAACGGAACGACTGGCTCGACGCCGTCCGCCCCGCCCCAGCGACGGCGCAGCAGACGACGGCAAGCCAGGCGATCCGCTTCATGCGGTCCGGACCCGCGGCTTGGTCAGCAGGCTCACCGGCATGCCGACCACGAGCACGACGGCGACGCCGATCGGATTGTGCCAGAGATACGAGACGCCGCGCGTGGCCGGATGAAAGGCAAACGCCACGACCACCGCGATGCCGGCGAGCAGGCCGGCGAAGGCGCCGTGACCGTTGGCCCGTTTGCACGCCAGCGCCAGCACGAACACGCCGAGCAGCGAACCGTAGAAGATCGAGCCGATCCGGTTCACGACCTCGATCAACGACCCGAGCTGCACCGCAACGTGCGCCACGATGCAGGCGACGAAGCCCCAGAAGACGACCGCGACGCGCGACGCGGCGAGGTAATGGGCATCGGTCGCCGCGGGGTTGACCAGCCGCTTGTAGACGTCGATGACGGTCGCGGTCGCCGTCGCGCTCAACTCACCCGCCGTCGCCGACATCGCCGCGGCGAAGATGGCCGCGATGATCAGCCCGACGAGGCCTTGCGGCAAGCGCGTGGTGACGAACGTCGGAAACACGTAGTTCACGTCGGGGCGCGGCGTGTCGCCGGTACGGTCGGCGTAACCGGCCTCGCCGGTCACGTCCTTGACGATCGCCGCCGCCCGGTTGCGGATCGCCTGCATCTCGGCGGTGGCGGCGCTGAAGCGATCGCGCGCGCCCTTTTCGTCCCGAGCCATCGCCGTCGCCGCCTCGCGCCGCTGGCGATAGCTGGCGTCAAAGGCGGCCTCGAGCTGGCGGTATTCGCCGGCCCGCGCGCTCGCCGCAATCCTGCCGGCGGGCGCGGCGTTGAACAGCATCGGCGGCTGGTTGAACACGTAGAACAGGAACATGAAGACACCGACCATCAGCACGAGTACCTGGAGCGGGATCTTGACAAACGCGCTCATCAACAGCGAGTGCCGCGCCTGGTTCAGCGATTTCGCCGTCAGGTATCGCTGCACCTGGCTCTGATCGCAGCCGAAGTAGGACAGGTGCAGGAAGAGCCCGCCGATGATGCCTGACCAGAACGTGTAGGTCTGCCGCGGGTCGAAGTGGAAGTCGATGGTGTTCATGCGGCCGGCGGCGCCGGCGATGTGGAGCGCCTGGCTGACGCTAACCTCCTGCGGCAGGCCAAGGATCAACGCCACGACCGCGCACACCAATCCCCCGACGACGATCCCCATCTGCTTGACGTCGGTCCAGGTCACCGCCTGCACGCCGCCGAGCACGGTGTAGATGATCGTCGGACCGCCGATCGCCAGGATCGTCAACGTCAGGTTCCAATGGAAGATGATCGAAAGGATGACGGCGGGCGCAGAGATGATGGCGCCGGTCGACATGCTCCGTCCGCAGAGGAAGAGCAGGCTGGCCAGCGTGCGCGTCTTCACGTCGAAGCGGCGTTCGAGGTATTCGTAGGCGGTGTAGACGCCGGCACGATAGAAGAACGGCACCAAGGTGACCGACAGCACGACCATCGCCAGCGGCAGACCGAAGTAGAACTGGACGAAGCGCATGCCGTCGGCGTAGGCCTGCCCGGTCGTGCCGACAAGCGTGATCGCGCTCAACTGCGTGGCCATCACCGACAGCCCAACGGCCCACCAGGGCAGGCTGCGATTGGCCAGCAGATACCCTTCCATCTCCGTCGCCGCCTTCGTGCGGCGGAGTCCGTCGACGACGATCCAGATCAGGTAGCCGGCAACGACGAGCCAGTCGAGCAGTCGCATGGGGAAGGGCCCCCCGTCAGCGGGAGAAAACGTGCCCGATCCACCACAGCGTGGTGATCACAGTCGCGTGGCACAGGATGACGAGCGCGTAGGTGCGGCCCATCGGCCGGTCGTCGGAGGACATCGGCGCAAGTATAGTGCGCACCGCGTCCGATGCCTGGTTGCGGGGGAGTCGCGGCGCTGCCGTCAGCCCCGCTCCAGCTCGATGAGCACGGCGTCAGCTGCCTCCAGCTCGTTCTCGGAGAACACACGAATACCGCGCTCACGCAGGAGGGCGGTCGTCACGCCGGATCCGGCGATGCCCGCCCCGGTAAACGTGCCGTCGTAGACAAACGTGCTGCCGCAGGACGGACTGCCCTCCTTCAGAACAGCGATGCGTGCGCCGT
Organism: uncultured Acidobacteriota bacterium; assembly: GCA_963836665.1. Classification (GTDB taxonomy): domain Bacteria; phylum Acidobacteriota; class Vicinamibacteria; order Vicinamibacterales; family 2-12-FULL-66-21; genus JAICSD01. Next base: position 3,240,119 of record CAWIKL010000001.1, read on the forward strand.
GGCGGATGGCCTGCTCCAGCGCGTCGGCAGCGCCGCGCTCGAATTCGGCGGTGACGTCGCGGCCGGTGTTTGCATAGACACGACGGATCCCGTCCCGGTGGACGATCTCCGCCGGCGGCCGCGGCGTGCCCAACCCGCCCATCACCTCCGGACAGACGGAAACCACGCGCCCCTCCTCGATCCAGCGCTGCAGGATGGGATGGTTCGTCTTCTTGTCCTTACCGTTGTAGCGCACCGGCGCGCCGAGCAGGCACGCGCTGACGATGACCGGCACGCGGCTCACAGTTGCTATTTTGCGCGATTCCGCCCTGAGCTGGGAAACGCCCCGAGCGGGCCCGTTCTCGAACGCGGACGTTTATGCGACCGGTGAGCCGAGGCCGTTGTCGAGACGATACGCTGGGTGCCGCGCGCTGCGGGCGGGAGCCACGACGAATTCGATGTGGGAGTCGATGTCGCCGTGACCGAGATCGATGACGTCAGGGCGCTTCAGCAGCGTCTCCCCGTCGCGCAGTTGTAACTCGAGTCGGTACTTCCCTTTTGGCAGCTCGATCGTAAAGCCCCCGTTGGTCACAGTGGTGGTCGTCTGCTTTTCACCAGTCACCACGTTCACCACCTCGACAGTACGACCGGGCAGCGCCGTATCGCCTGGACCGTGGACCAGACCGGTGAGGGTGCCGCGCGCGGCCGGTGGCTTCGGGCCCAGATCGACGACCGGCACACCGCGGCGGCAGGCACCGGAATACAGCAGGGCGACGATCCCCGCCGCGAACCACACTGCCGTCACCCATCCTGGGCAATAGTGGCAACCCGATACTCGAAGTCGACGCACGGTTAGAGCTAGTTCAAGCCGGATGCCATGCGGTCGAGGGACTAGCTGGGCTGCGGCAAAATTTTCTGGGCGGGTCGTCTTTTGCTACATCCGCAGCCGGACCGGCTGACCGCCCGCTGCACCTCCCCCACGGCAAAAAGCCGCCTAAATCCTGAATTTGCCACCGCGGACTGAGCCGTATGCCGCGGCAGTTCAATTGCTCTCTCTACGGTATGGATGACGAGGGCGTCCGCCCGCTCGTTTCCGTCGTGATTGCCTGCTGGAACCAGGCACCCCACCTTCGCGAGACGGTCCGCAGCGCGACCGCGCGCACGGTGCGGGTCGAAACCATCGTCGTCGACGACGGGTCCACCGATCCAACGGCGGCGGTCGCGCGCACGCTCCGGGAAGTTCTGCTCATCCGACAGTCGAATCGCGGCCTTTCGGCGGCGCGCAACCGCGGTCTGCGCGCCTCGTCGGGCGATTTCGTCATCTTTCTCGACGCCGGCGACCGCCTGATGCCCGGTGCGATCGACCTCGGCGCGCGGGCGCTCGCAGCCCATCTCGACTGCGCCATGGCCTACGGCCGCTACGCAACGATGGGAGCCGACGGCCAGTTGACGCCAGCGCCCGAGTTTCCGCTCGTCCGGTCCGGGCATCACGCCGCCCTGCTGCAAACGAATTTCATCTGGATGCCGGCCACGGCGATCTTCCGCCGCGAGGCCGTCACCTCAGCGGGCGGCTTCGGCCAGGGCGTCGATGCCGCGGCCGACTACGATCTCTACCTCCGCCTGTCTCGCGGCGCAGGCGTACACGACCACGGTCGGCTCGTCGCTGCCTGCCGCCGCGATGACGCGGCAACGGCCCGCCACTCCGCGCGCCTGCTACGCGACACGCTGACGGTGATGCTGCGCAACCGCCCCGAGGCCGGTTCCGAGCTCGAACGGGCATGGCGCGAAGGCTATGGCCGCTGGCAGGACCTCTACGGTGGTCAGCTCGTCGACGAGATCCGCGCCGATGTACAGCGCGGCGCGTATGGCGATGGCTGGCGCAAATCGCTCGTGCTGCTACGGCTGGCACCCTGGGTCCTGGCGCGCGGCCTGCGACCCGCGGCCGCGATACCGGCTACCGAATCGCCTTCGCCGAGCCGCCGCGTCGAAACCTGATTCCGCGCGCGTCATCCCGAACGCCTGCGCTAGATGATCGTTTCCGCCTCGGACGGCTCCGGGCGGTTGTGGTAGATGACGGTGCCGCGCCCGGCCTGTGCTGTTTCCAATCGCGCCATGCGGGCGCGCTGCATCACCAGCCACCAGGCGCCGAGTGCGGATCCGACAACCGTCAACAGCATGCCGACGTTTCGTGTGGTCACTTCGAAGGCCTCCGGTCTCAGCCGAGCAACCCCGATGCCACTCGCTCACCGGAGACGGTAGAGCCGCGCTTTGCCCTCGCCGTCCTCGAATTGTCCCAGCTGGGCCGCCCCGATCCGCTCCAGCGTGTTGTAGACGTAGTCGGCACGCGGCGCGGAGTAGGCGGACTCGTGAACGATCAGGTATGTGACGCGGTCATAGCGAAGCTGCCGCAGGGCGCGTTCGCCAGGGAATTCTTCCATCCGCTCGATGCGGGCGAGGTAGGTCGGCGGGAAATTCCCGCTGTAGCCGTTCACGATCGGAAACCAATGGAACGTCGAGAGGTACTGGCTGCGCCCCTCGCTTGCTTCGCCCGGCACCGACATCGGGACTTCGGCGACGATGCCACGCGGCTGATGCGCGAGAAAGCGATACATCGGTGGCGGGGCGGACGGAAATGTCGCGACCGGAAAGGTGGTGACGTATTCGATCAGCATTCCCGCGATCAGGCAGGCGCAGGCGACGGCCCGGACGAAAGGCTGGGTCGACTGGACCGTGAACGTGTAGCCGTAGGCCGCCAGAACCGACAGGAACATCACGACGAAGATGCCGAGGCGTGCCAGCGCGCGCAGGCTGCGGAACGGGCCGATGACACGCGCGAGCACCGGATAGGTCACACCGTTGAAGCCGAGCGACATGTCGAAGGCGAGTGCGAGCAACAAGAGATACACGATGAGACGTGGCGCCGGTCGCCGCAGCATGAGGCCGGCGATCGCCAGGAGCGTGACGATGGCGCCCGGAAAGAGCCGCCGTTCTCCGCGGCCCGGACGTCCCGGGTTGCCGTATAACCAGTTGCCTTCCGGTGTCACCAGGTAGTTGGGCGCCTTGGCGCTGTAGATGTGCACCTCCTCGGTTGGCCGATCGCCGACCCGCGCGTGGACGCGGTTGTAAGGCCAGGCGTAGGCGACGCTGACGGCTCCGGCGATGGCCAATCCAGCGATGAGCGGCGGCAACGCGCGGCGCCATGGCACGCGCCGATCAGCGGCGAACAGGAACGCCGCGCCGACGCCGAGCAGCGTGGCGAGAAAAATTCCGTAGTAGATCGACGAGAGCATCTGCAGCGCGAGACAGGCGCCGACCGCGAGACCATCCCGCCACCGCCCGCCGTCGTAGAGGCGGTGGAGCGCCAGAAACGCGAGCGGCATCCACACGGTCCACTGCAGCTCCATGTGCATGATGTGCTCGAAACGGTACGGCGCGAACGCGAACGCCGTCCCGGCGACGAGGCCGGCGCCGCGGCTGCCGGTCAGATGACGGCAGAGCGCGAAGATGGCGACCGCCGACAGCGCGATCGGGGCCAGCATCATCATGTTGTGCACGACGACGGGGTTCAGCGCCGCGAACGGCGCCGCGATCAACCCTTCGACCGGCATCGCGTCGGAATAGGCGAGCGTGTCCTTTTCCGGAAAGAAAATGTTGGCGTCGAACAGGTGGGCGGGCGACGTCGCCAGCGCGTGCGCGAACCAGCGCAGCCGCCACATGTTGAAGTAGACGTCCTGGTGCATCGGCGCCAGCGAAGTGGCATGACGCACCATCGGCCACGCCATCCCGGCGGTGAGGGCGGCGAATAACAGCGTGACCCCGATCCAGGTCGCGGCAGGCCGACGCATCATCGCGGTGAGATTCCGATCGCCTGCATCAGGCGCAGCGCGTTAGTCGAGGTCGCCAGGCCGGGCCGCAGGCGATAGTCGAAGGTCATGGCGCCGCCGGCATGGACGTGTTCGGTGAAGTGAACGAGCACGCCGGCGGAACGCAGCGGTTCCTCGTCGGCGAGCGCCAGGTCGTGCGTCGTCATCGCGCCGATCGCTCCCATGTCGAGCAGATGCTGGGCCACACCACGAACGGCGACGCCGCGTTCGACGCTATTGGTGCCCTGCAGCACTTCGTCGAGCAGGTACATCAACATCCAGCCAGCGTGCCCAGTCTGGATCCTATGTCGGGCGGCGGCGTCGACGATCTGCTTCAATCGCGCCAGCGCGGCCATGAAATAGGAGAGCCCGAGCTCGAGGGAATCCTGGACCCGGATGCTCGTCTGCAGCTCGACTGCGGGCATCCTCAACCCCGCGGCGCACACCGGCCCACCGGCCTGGGCCAGCGCCGCATTCAAGCCAATCGCGCGCAGCAGCGTGCTCTTCCCCGACATATTCGATCCGGTGACGAGGAGCAGCGTGCCGGCCGGACCGATGATCACATCGTTGGCGACGCGCCGTTCTGCGGCGATCAACGGATGCGCCAGCGCGGTCGCGGAATAGGCGCCGGCGGTTGGCTCGACCTGCGGCATGACCCAGTCCGGCTCGTCGGCGCGGGCGATCGCCAGCGTGGCCAGCGCATCGACGGTGCCTAGTGAGGCGAGCCAGGCGCGGACGTGAACACCCGATCGGCGACGCCATCGCTCCATGGCGAACAACACGTGGAAATCCCACATCGTCAGCGCCTGCACCGGGAAGTGCAGGATGGCGGCGCCGCTGCGCAGCTCCGACCAGCCGGCGAGCGAGGCGAGGCGACGCACGGCCGAGGGTGCCGGCTGCCCGTCGCACATCGACGCGCGCAGCCGCGCCAGCAGCGGCGCCGTCCAGGAGCCGTGACAAACGAGATCCAGCATCACGCCGTAGCGCATCAGCCCGCGCTGGCCGATCGACACGCGATCAAAGGTCGCAAAGACTGACCGCGCAAAGACGAACGACAGAACCACGTTCACGGCCATCGGCACAAGCCACCAGGCAGCGTCGACGACACCGACCATATAGAGGGCGAGCAGGACGGCCAGCGTGATCGGCAGGACAACAGCCAGGACGCCCATGACGGGTGGAACAGCCGAACGCGGCGACTCCGCCCACTCGAGAAAGCGAGGCAGTTCATCCTGGCCGAGGGTCGTCAGGGCGCCTTCGATGGCCAGCAATTCGCGCCAGTCGCGGCGCGCGGCCAGCTCGTCGACAGCAACCTGCCGCTGGCCGATTTCATCGGGCGGCGCCGCTGCCAGCAGCCAATTCCACAGCGTGCGCTCGCCAGAGGACGTCGCGCTTCGCCCGAGCCATTTTGTTAGCGACGCGTGCCCGAACAGATCGAGATCGCGTGCGTAGGGGTGGTTGTCGACGTCGAGCCAGGTCGGAGCCGCGACGTCGGGCAGCGCCTGCCAATCGCGCGCAAGTCGCCACTGGCCGATCGCGCTGAGGCGCACCCCTGCTTCGGCCCGCTCGATGCTCGCGAGCACGCGCGCGTGCTGCCGTACGAGAGCGACAAACACCAGGATGAAGCCGGCAGCCGCGGTGAACAGCGGCGCCGCCGCCGGATCGCCCGCGCGGTGCCAACCCCAGCCGGCGAAGAGAACGGCGGCCGCGAAGGTCGCCAGCCGCAGCCGCGAGTAGCGCGTCGCGCCGCGCCTGTCGCGGTCGCGCGCGGCCGACCAGGCCTCGGCACGCCCGCGGTACCAATCCACCGGCGTCATGCTGGACGCCGCCCGGAGAGGTTGAGGCGCCAGTAGTCGAGCGTCAGCGGCGGCGTGTCCCTCACCGCCGCGACGGTCAGCTCGCGCAGGTAGATTGGCCGTTCGCGGGCGGGCAACCGCGCCACGTGATGGCGGACGCAGACGTTGGCGATGAATTCCTGGAAGTCGGCCGGCGAATCGAACGAGGTCGGCGCCGGCTCGAGCGACGTCTCGACGTCGACGAATCCGGCGGTGCGCATGCGTCGCGCCGCCGACTCGGCGTCGCTGTAATAGGTCGGATCGGTCCACTCCTCGAAGTACTGCGCGAAGCGCGGATCGTGCATCAGCCGTACGGCGCGGCCCAGCAGCAGCGCCAGGTTGGCCCCGCCGCCGCACTGCGCGACCAGTCGGCCACCCGGCTTTAACGCGGTGACAATCGATCGAAACAACGCGCCGTGATCGTGAATCCAGTGGAACGTCGCGCCGCTGAACACGGCGTCGAACGCGCGGTTGAACGGCAGGGCGGCGCCGTCGCCGTGCACCAGCACGGCCGACGGCGCGTGTTCGCGCAGCCACGGGCGCGCCGCCGCCAGCATCGACGGCGAACGATCCAGCCCGACGACGCGGCCCTCGGGCAGAAGCGCCGCGATTTCGCCGGTCACACGGCCCGTGCCGCAGCCCAGGTCGAGCACGCGCTCGTGCCCCTGCAGCGGCAGGCGCTCGAGGACCCGTCTTCCCCACGCCTGCTGCGGAGTCGACAGATGGTGGTAGCGTTCGGCGTTCCAGTCGGGCATCGGCGACGCATTTGAGTGTACATTCGCGCAGCCACCAGCAGCGATCGGACGTCTGAAGGAAGTCTGGAGGGAACGATGAAGCTGGCGATCGCAGGTGTCGGCGTGCTCCTTGCTATCGCGGCAGTGCCGGGAAGCGGACAGGCACCTTCGTCCCGGAAAGGGATCGCACTTTCGGAACTGGCGTGGCCAGACGCCGAAGCATGGCTCACGCCCTCGGCAGTGGTCGTCCTCCCGCTCGGCGCCGGCGCGCTCGAGCAGGGGCCGCACATGAAACTCGATAGCGACGAGCGCCTCGCCCGGCATCTCGTCTCGCGCGTGATGGCCGCGAGCGCCGTTGTCGTGGCGCCCGCGCTCAACTATCATTTCTATCCTGCCTACGCCGACTATCCGGGCTCGACCTCGCTCACCGAGACGTCGGCGCGCGACATCACCGTCGACGCGGTGCGCAGCCTGGCGCGTTCGGGTGCGCGGCGGTTCTACGTCCTCAACACCAGCTCGTCAACGCTTGGTCCGCTGTCCGCGGCGGCAAAGGTCCTGGCGGATGCCGGCATCCTGCTCGGCTACACCGACCCGGCCTTCTGGCTCAAACAGCCCCAGGTGCTGAAACAGACCCCCATTGCGGTGAGCCACGCCGATGAAGTGGCGACGTCGATGATGCTGTTCGTCGATCCGGCGTCGGTCGACATGACCAAGGCGACACGCGAATACGCACAGGGGCGGGGCGCGCTGACCCGCAACGACGGCAGCCGTGGCGTGGTCTCGAAGTCGGGCACGCTCGGCGACGCCACGCTCGCGACGGCGCAGAAGGGGCAGACGCTCGTCGGCGCGCTCCTCGCCGGCATCCTTGGCGACATCGAGAACGTTCGCAATGCGACGCTTCCCGATGCCAGGACTTCTGCAGCGCCTGCGCCCGTGCCAGCGCCCACGCCGCGTCCGGCCGAGCGGCAGGAAGAACGCATGGTGACGGGCTGCACCGCCAGCGAGGATCGCACCATCCGCGGCATCGGCGACCGGCTCACGTATCTGTGGACGCAGCAGGACGCGTTGCATTTGAGCCTGCTCTTCACCAAGAACGGCGACATCCGGCACCCCGACGGTTCCATCGAACGCGGCCAGGAGGTAATTCTCGCCAACCGCCTTCAGCTGTTCGCGCAGAAGGAATACACCAACTCCAGGTACCCGGTACAGCTCACCGATGTTCGCTGCCTCGGCACCACGGTGGCGATCGCCGACGGCAAGTGGGAGCTGCGCCTTCAAAACACGCCTCAGTCGACGCCCGGCCGCATCGTTCCAGCCACCCCGTACAACTCGGGATGGTGCACGCTCGTGCTGGTGAAGAACGAAGGCAGCAACTGGTCGATCGAGGCGTGGCGCTACACGATCAATCCGCCCCCAGGCGCCGATCAGCCGGTGCTGCTGGCCAAGCCGGGCTTCACGGGTCGCGGAAGCTAGCGGGCCCCCACGTATGCCGAATGACGGACTGCGTTCCCGCGTTTTCTCGCTCGATCACAAGATTATCGGGCTGCAGTACGCCGTCACGAGCATGCTGTTCCTGCTCGTCGGATTCAGCCTGATGATGCTGCTGCGCTGGCAGCTCGCCTACCCGATGACCCCTGTGCCGCTCGTCGGACCGCTGCTCGGCGCCAATGCCGCGGCGCAAGGCATCCTGCTGCCCGAGTTCTACAACCAGCTCGGCGCCATGCACGGCACGATCATGATCTTTCTCGGCGTCGTGCCGCTCAGCGTCGGCGCCTTCGGCAATTACCTCGTCCCGCTGCAGGTCGGCGCCTCAGACATGGCCTTCCCCAGGCTCAACATGCTGAGCTACTGGGTGTATCTCGCTGGCGGCCTGCTGATGCTGGCCAGCTTCTTCGCGCCAGGGGGCGCGGCCGGCAGCGGCTGGACGTCGTATCCTCCGCTCGCCGATCTCTCACCAGCGAGCGGCCAGACGGTCTGGATCGTCGCCATGCTGCTGCTTATCACCTCGTCGCTGCTTGGGGCGATCAACACGATCGTCACGATTCTGCAGCTGCGCGCGCCGGGGCTAACGTTCATGCGCCTGCCGTTCTTCGTGTGGGCGCAGCTCGTCACCGCCTTCCTGCTGCTGCTCGCGTTTCCGCCGCTCGAGGCCGCCGGCCTGATGCAGATCATGGACCGCGTCGCCGGCACCAGCTTCTTCCTGCCGTCGGGCCTGCTCGTCGGCCAGAGGCCGCTTGCCGTGGCCGGCGGCGGTAACCCGTTGCTCTGGCAGCACCTGTTCTGGTTCCTCGCCCACCCCGAGGTCTACGTCCTCATCCTGCCGGCGATGGGAATCGTCGCGGAAGTGGTCGCCAACAACATCCGCAAGCCGCTGTGGGGCTATCGGCTGATGGTCTACTCGGCGATGTTCCTCGGCTTCATGTCGATGCTGGTCTGGGCGCACCACATGTTCATGACCGGCATGGGCACGACGATGAGCGCGTTCTTCCAGACGACGACGATGATCATCTCGATCCCGTCGATCGTCATCCTGACGTCGCTGCTGATGTCGCTGTGGGGCGGATCGATCCGATTCACGACGCCGATGCTGTTCGCGCTGGCCTTTCTGCCGATGTTCGGAATCGGCGGGCTGACGGGGCTGCCGCTCGGGTTGGCCGCGAGCGACATCCATCTGCACGACACTTATTACGTGGTCGGCCACTTTCACTACATCGTCGCGCCCGGGACGATCTTCGCGCTCTTCGCCGGCGTGTATTACTGGTATCCCAAGGTCACCGGCCGGATGTTGAACGACACGCTCGGCCGCCTGCACTTTGTCGGGTCGTTCGTGTGCATGAACGCGATCTTCATGCCGATGTTCATCCAGGGGCTGGCCGGCCTCAACCGCCGTCTCTACGACGGCGGCATCAACTACGCGCATGCGCACGGGCTGCAGAAGTGGAACGTGATGCAGGGCTGGTCGGCATGGACGCTCGGTCTCGTCCAGCTGCTCTTCATCGCCAACGTCCTGATCAGCCTGCGGCGCGGACGTGTCTCAGGCGACAATCCCTGGGAAGCGACGACGCTCGACTGGGCGACGTCGACGCCTCCGCCACACGACAATTTTGCCGAGCCGCCGACGGTCTACCGCGGCGCCTACGAGTACAGCGTTCCCGGTGCGGCGCGAGACTTCCTGCCGCAGAACGTTCCTGAATGAACGCCATCCCGTACACCGTCGAGCGTCGTCCCGACACTGGGGTCAACAACGTCCAGCTGGGGATATGGCTGTTCATCGCGTCGGAAGTGATGCTTTTCGGCGGGCTGTTCTCCGCGTACTTCATGCTGCGCGCGGGAGCCCTGTCGCCGTGGCTGGCGCTGCGGGATCAGGCTCCCGCCGCAGTGATCGCGACGCTCACGCTGCTCGTCGCCAGCGGCAGTGTCGCCGCGTCACCGTCGGCGCTTCGACGCTATCGGCGGTTGCTCGTCCTCGCGGTGCTCTTCGCGGTGTCGTTCTGCCTGCACAAGAACGTGGAGTATCACGAGCTGCTGCGCGCCGGGAAGGGTCCGGCCTCGAGCACGCAAATGGCGACGTATTTCCTGCTGACCGGTGTTCATCTGGTGCACGTCGTGGGCGGTATCGCGGCTACGATTTGGGTGATGCTGCGGAGCGGCCGCGTGCCCGATCCGGCGCCGACCGCGAACCGCCTGCGCGCACTGACGCTGTATTGGGGGTTCGTCGACGCCGTATGGCTGGTGATGCTGGTACTGCTCTATGTGGTCTGACCTGCTCGTCGCTTGCACGGTGTGCTTCGGCGCCGCTGACGGCGCGTTGATCACGTCGGCGCGGCTCGGCGTCCTGGTCATGGTCGGTGTCACATGCGCCGTCCTGTCGGGGTTCGCCGTGTTCTTCGTCCGAATCGCAAGACGATGATCGGGCTCCCCGTCCAGGCGTCGGCGCAGGCTGCCGGGCTCGATCACATCACGACCATGGTGCACCTGCTGATGGCCATCATGTTCGTCGGCTGGGGCATCTATTTTGTCTACGTCCTGTTCCGTTTCCGGCGCGGGCGCCAACTGAAGGCCGACTATCACGGCGCGCGCGGACACTGGTCGTCGTGGACGGAAGCGGCGGTCGCGATCGCGGAGGTCGTGCTGCTTGCCGCCTTCTCGATACCGGCATGGGCCGCGCGCGTCAGCCCCGCACCCGCGGACGCCCTCCCGGTCCGCGTCACCGCCCAGCAATTTTCCTGGACGTTCCACTACGCCGGCCCTGACGGCCAGTTCGGCCGCGTCGACCCCTCGCTCGTCACGCCCGACAATCCTGCCGGGCTCGATCGCTCGTCGCCGCACGCCGCCGACGACGTGGTCAGCGTCAACGACATGCACTTGCCTCTCGGCCGCCCGGTGATCGTGCAACTGACGGCACGCGACGTCATCCACAGCTTCGGCGTGCCGGCGATGCGCGTCAAACAGGACGCCATCCCCGGCATCGGCATCCCGGTGTGGTTCACGCCGACCCTTCCTGGCACGTTCGACATCGCCTGCTCGCAGTTGTGCGGTCTCGGCCACTACCGGATGCGGGCGGTGATCACCGTGGTCGCTTCGGGAGAGTTTGCGGCCTGGCAGCGTGCGCAGCACTGAGGTGGACAAGTACCTCTCCGACGCTGCGCACTTTCCTGGCGGCCATGCCGCTGCGGTCGTGGTCCCGCGCGGCGCAGACGAGATCCCGGCCATCGTCAGATCGGCGGCGGCGGTCCTGGTCATCGGTGCGCAGTCGTCTCTGACTGGCGGCGCGACGCCAATGGGAGAAACGGTGCTGTCGACGGAGAAGCTGACGCGGATCCTCGACGTCGGGCCGTCGCACATCACCGTCGAAGCCGGCGTCTCGGTCGCGGCGATGCAGGAGGCGCTCGCCGCGTACGGCGCATGGTTCCCCCCTGTGCCGACGTTTACCGGCGCGTTCGCCGGTGGCATCGTCGCGACCAACGCCGCAGGAGCCAATACGTTTCGTCACGGCGCGGTGCGGCGCTGGGTCGAGGCGATCGACGTCGTGCTCGGCGACGGTTCGACGCTCGCGATCCGCCGCGGCGCCGTGGGCGCGCGCGACGGCATCCTTCGGGTAGCGGCGGCGGGCGGCGAGATCGCCGTACCGGTGCCGTCGTATCGCATGCCCACCGTCGACAAGGTGTCGGCCGGCTATTACGCGGCGCCCAACATGGATCTGATCGATCTCTTCATCGGATCAGAAGGGACGCTCGGGATCATCACCGCGATTACCTTCCGGACCCTGACGCCGCCCCCAACCACCGCGCTCGCGCTGGTGCCGGCACGGTCGGAGGCCGAGGCAATCGCCCTCGTCGGTGACCTTCGCCGCGAACCATCGATCGCCGCAATCGAGCACCTGGATCGCCGTTGCCTGGAAATCCTGCACGAAGACGGCGCCGATCGCCGGCTCGACGTCAGGTTCCCCGATCGCACCGCGCTCGCGCTGCTGATGCAGATCGAACTGCCGCCGGGCACGACAGAGGCGTCGGCGTTCGCCGAGATCGAAGCGTCGCTCGAGGGCGGCGACGACACGCCGCTCGCACGTGTCTGCCGCGCGCTCGAGCGCTACAACCTCTTCGAAGAGACGCAGATGGCGCTGCCCGGGAACCGCCGCCGCGCCGACCAATTGGTCGCGCTCCGCGAAGCGGTTCCCGCCGGCGTCAACCAGCGCGTCGGCCAGGCGCAGCGCGACGCCGACCCGCGCATCGCCAAGACGGCGGCTGACATGATCGTGCCCTTCGATCGCTTCGCTGAGATGATGGCGATCTACCGCCACGGCTTTGCGTCGCGGCAACTCGATTACGCCGTCTGGGGGCACATCTCCGACGGCAACGTCCACCCCAACGTGTTGCCGCGCTCGTATGCCGATGTCGAGCGCGGCAAGGACGCGATCCTCGAATTCGGCCGTGCCGTTGCCCGCCTCGGCGGCTGTCCGCTTGCCGAGCACGGAGTCGGCCGCAATCCCGTCAAGCAAGCGCTGGCGGTCGGCCTCTACGGCGCGCGCGGTATTGACCAGATGCGCGCCGTGAAGCGCGCGCTCGACCCCGGCGGTAAGCTCGCACCGGGCGTGATCTTCCCGTAGTCACGCCACCGCGATCGTCTCTTATTTCGCGTGCACGAAGCGCCAGCCAAACCGGCCCTTCACGCACAGATTACCGGCGGTGATGGCGTTGCCCAACGGCGAGGTCGCCTTGACGATCTCGCCGTCCTGGACGTGGAGCGTCAGCGTGCAGCCGACACCACAGTACGGGCAGATCGTGTCGGTCGTGGTCTGCCGCGCCTCGGCCCAGGCGCCGGCCTGGCGCAGTTCGAACTCGCGCGACGGCATCAGTGCGCCCGTCGGGCACACCGCGATGCAGTTGCCGCAGTAGACGCACGCCGAATCAGGGAGCGAGACGTCGAACTCGGTCGAGATCCGGGCGGCGAAGCCCCGCCCGGCGACCGCGATCGCGAACGTGTTCTGATGATCCGCCCCGCACGCCTCGACGCACTTGTAGCAGAGGACACACTTGGCGTAATCGCGCACGTAGAGGTCGTTGTCGATCTTTACGGGTTGCGCGACCGTGGCCGCGCCAGGACCGAAACGCTCGGGACGGCAGCCGTACTCATCGAGCAGCGCCGCCATGCCAGGCGCGGTCGAGAGATCCACCGTGGAGGCCAGCAGCTCGAGGACGACCTTGCGCGCCAGCGTGACGCGCGGCGATCGCGTGTGCACGACCATCCCTGTCTCGACCGCCCGCGCACAGCTTGGAACAAGCACGCGCGCGCCTTCGACCTCCACCACGCAGAGGCGGCAGGCGTTTACCGGTGTCAGCGTTTCGAGGTAGCAGAGTGTCGGAGTGTCAATACCCAGCGCCGCGCCGGCCGCCAGAATCGTCGTGCCGGGCGCCACGGTGACCGGACGGCCGTCGATCGTGAGGGTCACCATAGCTGCAGCCGCTTGATCGCCGATTCGATCGCGCTGTACGCCGTCTGGCCAAGACCGCAGATCGACGCGTCCTTCATCGCGGCGCCGATCTCGTCGAGCAGCGCCAGGTCCGTGCGTCGGGCGCCGCCGCCACCCTCGAGACGCTGCAGCGCTTCCTCCTGCCGGACCGTGCCGACGCGGCACGGTACACATTGGCCGCACGATTCGTCGCGGAAGAAGGCTGCGATGCGGCGCACGATCGCGCGCAGATCGATCGTGTCGTCGAACACCATGATCACGCCCGACCCGAGCGTCGTTCCCGCCGCGCGCGTCTCCTCGTGCGTCAGGCGCAGGTCCAGCTCGTCGCCGCGGACGAACGTGCCGGCCGCGCCGCCGAGCAGGACGGCGCGAATCGGGCGTCCCGAGTCGGTTCCGCCGGCGCGATCGATCAGCGCGCGTAACGTCGTCCCGAGCGGCGCCTCGTACAGGCCCGGCCGGCGGACGCTGCCCGACAGGCAAAACAGCCGCGTGCCTGCCGACTGCGCCGTCCCACCAGCGGCGAATGCCGCTCCTCCCTCGAGCACGATGCGCGGCACGTTGGCGAGCGTTTCCACGTTGTTGACGAGCGTCGGCTTGCCAAACAGGCCGGCGTGCACGGGAAACGGCGGCTTGTTGCGCGGCTCGCCGCGATATCCTTCAATCGAGGCAAACAGCGCCGTTTCCTCTCCGCAGATGTAGGCCCCGCCGCCACGGCGTATCTCGATGTCGAGGGCACCCAATAGGCCGGCGCGCCGAGACACCTCGATCGCGCGCCGAATGCGCGACGCCGCGAGCGGATATTCGCCACGGATGTAGATGAACGCCTGGTCGCAGGCGGCGGCCAAGGCAGCGATGGCCATCGCCTCGACGATGGCGAACGGATCCTCTTCCAGCAGGACGCGGTCCTTGAAGGTGCCCGGCTCCGACTCGTCGCCGTTGCAGACCAGGTAGTGCGGGCGCGCTGCTTCGGTTCGCACAGCCTGCCACTTGCGTCCCGTCGGGAACGCGGCGCCGCCGCGGCCAACCAGGTTCGACGCCATCACCTCGGCTATCACGCCCTCGGCGCCGATCTCGCGCGCCTTGGCGAACGCCGCAAAGCCGCCCGAGCCGCGATACGCCTCAAGGCTCGTGGGATCGACCGTCCCGACGCGCGTGAGCAAGGGGCCGCCATGGGTGAAGGTTGCTGGACCATCCCTCCGGCCATCATCACCGCCGCCGGACAGGAGATGGCGGACCACCTCCGCGGTGGCGTGGCCGACCGAGAACTCCATCGGGTGCTCGCCGGCAATCGTGACGAGCGCGCCCGGCGCGCGGTCACACAGGCCGAGGCAGGGCGATCGATGCCAAGCGCCCGCGGCCGCGATGGGCGCAACCGTGTCCAGCTCGGCGATCATCGCGTCGGCGCCTCGCGCCTTGCACGCGATGTCGTCGCAGACGTGGACGACGCGCCCGGGTCGTGGCTCCGTCGCCAGCAGCGCGTAGAACGTCGCGACTCCCCAGGCGTCGGCGGGCGGCACGTTCAGCCGATCGCAGATGTAGCCGAGCCCGCCCTCGGTGATCCAGCCGGCGCGCGCCTGCAGCGCCTGCAGCGCCGGCAACAGCAGGTGCCGGCGAGCGCGCGTCTGGCGACCGCCGATACTCGCCACGTGCGCGTCGATCGGGTTGCCGCGCGCGCCGCCATCCCACGCCGACTGCGGCGGGCCCAGCACCGCATCGACGGCATCGCATTCAGCGGCCGACGGCTTGACGGCGATACGGCGAGCGTCCATTAGAGGGCCTCGACTCGCACGGCACAGGCCTTGAATTCCGCCGTCCCCGACCGCGGATCGGAAACGTCGATCGTCAGGCGGTTGGTCGCCACGTCGTCGGGAAAATGCAGCGTCATGAACACCATCCCCGCGCGCAGCGCAGCGTCGATCCGCACCGGCGCGGTCAGCCGTCCTCGGCGCGAGACCACCGCCACGGTCGCACCGTCGGCCACGCCAAGCCGGCGCGCGTCCTCGGGTGACATCTCGAGACTCTCGCCGGAATGCAGCGGCGAGGTGTAGCGTCCTGTCTGGACACCTGTGTTGTACGATTCGAGCCTTCGCCCTGTCGTCAGCAGGAACGGGAAATCGGCATCCGGCCGCTCGACCGGCGGGTCGTGATGAACGACGCTGAACGGCGCGGGACGTCCCGGGAGCGGCGTTTCCCACAGACGCGCGTGCAGGAACGTTTCACCCGGATGCGACTCGTCGGGGCACGGCCACTGAATACCGTCGAGGGCATCGAGCCGCGCGTAGCTCATGCCGCCGGCGAAGTGCGGCGCGACGGCGCGGAACTCGTTCCAGACCTGCTCGGCGCACGGCTCTCCCCAGTCGTGCCCGAGACGCCGGGCGATTTGCGACAGAATCCAGAGCTCGTCTTTGGCGCCGGCAGGTGGGTCGATCGCCTTGCGGACGCGCTGCACACGGCGCTCGCTGTTGGTGACGGTGCCTTCTCCCTCGCACCACGTCGCCGCCGCGGGGAGCACGACGTGCGCGAAATCCGCCGTGCGCGTCAGGAAAATCTCCTGGACCACGAGATGATCGAGTCCCGCCAGCGCCTCCTCGACGCGGCTGCCGTCGGCATCGGACTGCGCCGGATTCTCACCAATGACGTAGAGCGAGGTCAGCTCGCGCCGGCTCATCGCGTGCAGCATCTGGGTCAGGTTCAGGCCGTAGGTCGGCTGGATGGTCGTGCCCCAGAGCGCGCCGAGACGCGCGCGGGCCGCCGTGTCCTGTTCGATGTCCTGGAAGCCGGGCAGCTTGTTGGGAATGGCTCCCATGTCGCCGCCGCCCTGGACGTTGTTCTGGCCGCGGAGCGGATTGCAGCCGCAGCCGCGGCGCCCCACTTTCCCGGTCAGCAGCGCCAGGTTGATCAGCGCAAGCACGTTGTCGACGGCGTTGTGGTGCTCGGTGATCCCGAGCGTCCAGCAGATCATCGCCTTGTCGGCGCGGGCGTAGGTGCGCGCCGCGTCGCCAATCGCGCCAGCGGGAATCCCGGTGGCCGCCTCGGCGAACTCGAGCGTGTAGGATTCGACCGCCGCGCGATACGCGTCGAAGCCTAGCGTCGCGTTGGCGATGAAACGCTCGTGGGCGAGGCCGGCGTGGATGATCTCGCGGGCCATGGCGTTGGCGAGCGCGATGTCGCTGCCGACGTGCAGCCCGAGCCACACGTCAGCCCACTCGGCCGACGCCGTGCGCCGCGGATCCATCACGTAGAGGTGCGCGCCGTTCCGGATCCCCTTGAGCAGGTGGTGGAACCAGATCGGGTGCGCCTCGCGCGCGTTCGAGCCCCACAGGAAGACGACGTCGGTCTCCTCGACCTCGCGGTAGGAGTTGGTTCCTCCGCCCGCCCCGAACACCGTCGCCAGACCGACGACGCTGGGCGCGTGTCAGGTCCGGTTACAACTGTCGATGTTGTTCGTCCCGAACGCCACGCGCGCGAGCTTCTGCGCCAGGAAGTTCACTTCGTTGGTGGACTTCGAGCAGCTGAAGATGCCGAGCGCGTCGGGACCGTGCGCAGCGATGTTGCGGCGGAAACCTGACGCGGCGGCGTCGAGTGCGTCTTCCCACGAGGCGGGACGCAGGACGCCGCCGACGCGAACCAGCGGTTCGGTAAGGCGAGGATACGACCGTCGTGAACGGCCGCTGGTCATACCAGTAGTCTACCCGGAGACGCTGGCCAGCCTCACGCGGTCATTCTCATCTCTCCGACGCACCGCGCCAGGCGCTTGACGCTCTCCTCGATGGTCGACGGCAGCACGCTCGTGAAACAGAGACGCAGCTCCGAATCGCCCGCCGGATCGGGGTAGAAGGCCGGCCCCGGCACGAAGGTGACACCGCTCGCCAGCGCGCGCTCGTGCAACGCCGTCGCACTCAGGCCGGCACCAAGACGGCACCACAGGTAGAGCCCGCCGGCCGGCCGGGCGAAGCGGAGAGAACCCGGAGGCATGTGGCGCTGAAGCGTCGCAATCATCTGCGTGCAGCGCTTCGCGTGCTCCGCGCGCACGCTCTTCAGGTGTGCGTCGAACGTGCCCTGACGCATCAGCCGAGCGATCGCCAGCTGCACGAGATTCGGCGTGTGCGGATCCAGGCGCTGCTTGATGATCGCGATCTGGTCGACGATCGACGGCGCCGCGGCGATCCACCCGAGGCGCAGCCCGGGCGCCATGACCTTGGAGAAACTGTTGAGATAGATGACCAGGTTGTGCTCGTCCAGCTCGCGCAGCGACGACGGCGGCGTCTCGGTGAAGTAGAGATCGCGATAGGTGGCGTCCTCGACGATCGGCA
Source organism: uncultured Acidobacteriota bacterium (assembly GCA_963836665.1). GTDB lineage: Bacteria > Acidobacteriota > Vicinamibacteria > Vicinamibacterales > 2-12-FULL-66-21 > JAICSD01. The sequence continues at coordinate 3,257,813 of CAWIKL010000001.1, forward strand.
GGCGATAGCGTTGGGCGAGCGAGATGATTTCCCGCCGCGTTCGGATCGGCAGGGTCATGCCGGTCGGGTTGTGGAACGTCGGGTTGGTGTAAATCAGCTTCGGCCGATAGCGGACGAGCAGATCCTCGAGCTCGTCGGTGTCGCCGCGCACGATGTCCCAGCCGATCAACTTGGCGCCGGCGGCACGGAACGACTGGATGGCGCCGAGGTAGCCGGGGCGGTCCATGATCACGGCGTCGCCGGGATCGACGAGGCAGCGGGCCAGCAGATCGAGCCCCTGCTGCGCGCCCGAGAGAATCAGCACGCTCTCGCGCGGCACGTCGTAACGATCGGCGATCGCGTGCTTCAGTGCCGGCTGGCCTTCGGTGGGGCCGTGGCCCCACACCAGCGACGGCTGGTTCGACAACGCGTGACGGGTCGCCTCGAGGAACGCCTCATTCGGGAAGAGGTCGATCGCAGGCTCGCCGGCGGCCAGCGACAGCAGCCGGGCGTCGGACGAGTGTCGGACGAGATCGCGCAAGGTCGAGTCACTCGAGCGCAACGCCGCCGCCGCGATCTTGCCGCGCCACGCAAACGGCGTCCCTTCCGGCTCGGGCGCGGCGCAGACAAACGTGCCGCGCCCGACATAGCCGCGCAACAAGCCGCGGGATTCGAGCTCGCGATACGCACTCACTACCGTCGTCCGGCTGATATTCAGGTGGCGCGCCAAGGTGCGCTCGGGGGGAACCCGCGCGCCCGACGGGAGGTCGCCTTTCGCGATCGCCGTCTCGAGCAGCGAGACGAGGTGACCGTAGAGGGGGCGTTCGGTGCGGACGAACTGACGCTCGATCGACGACAGCATGCAACCTCGCGATCGCCGGACTGACACTCCGGCTGGCCTGTAGCTGCCTACTATGGACCGGCACCGGTCCAATCGCGAACATCCAATCCTGGCGCGGACCGGCGCAAGCGAGAGTCCAATCTGGGACGAATCGACGCCAAATGGGGTCCGGTTGACCAGTCCAATTACGAAAGGTCTTCTTGTAACAGATCGGCGTTGATGGCGAAGGCGGCCTCGGCGCCTTCGGCGGCGGCGACGACCACCCACTGAACGGCGCGGGAGGCGTCCCCGGCGACGTACAGGCCGGGCAGGTGCGTTGATTCGTACTTGCCGGTGCGCACGGTGCCCTTTTCATTGAAATCACACCCGAGGCCGAGCGCGAGCTCGGACTGCTGCGTCTGGCCGGTCGTGAAGAACAAGGCGTGACGTGGCAGCGGATCGCCTGATGTGAAGACGACGCGCTCGAGACGAACGGTCCCGTCGAGGCAGGCGACGGGTTCTTCGCGGATATTGATGCCGTTGCGTGCGAGGCGGGCCAGGCCGTCGCCATCGATCCCGCTCGGCCCGTCGGTGCACAGCACGAGATCACGGCTCCAGCCAGTCAGTTCGAGCGACAGCCCGAGGCCGCGCGCGCCGCTGCCGTAGACGGCGAGCGGCCGATCGCGCACTTCCCAGCCGTCGCAGTACGGACAGTGAAACACGCTGACGCCGTACAGCTCACGGAAGCCGGGAATCGCTGGCAGGTGGTCGACGACGCCGGTGGCGATGAGGAGCTTGCGCGAGATGTGCTCGCTCCCGTCTTTGAGCCGGACATGAAATCGCGCATCGGGGCGGCACTGCGCGCTGAGCACCTCGATGTCACGCAGCTCGACGCTGTCGTACTGACGCAGCTGATCGCGAGCGACGGCGAGGAATTCGAGGGGTGGCATGCCGTCGCGGGTCAGGAAGCCGTGCATCGCGCGCGAGGCAGCGTTACGCGGATGGCCGCTGTCACACACGAGCACACGGCGGCGCGACCGACCGAGGATCAGGGCGGCGCTCAGACCGGCCGGTCCCGCGCCCACGATGATCACGTCGTACATGGCATCATCGTGTCATGGATCCCCACGCCGCCTTGACCCGCTCTCGCCGATGACGCGGCTCGCGTTTGCCTGCCTGCTCGCGGTCGTGCTACTGCCGGCGGCCGTGCGCGGGCAAGACCACGCCGATCACGCTCCCTCACCGAGTTGGACGTTCATGCAGGACGGCGTCGTCTGGGTGATGTTCAACGCGCAGGGGTCGCCGCGCGGCGAGCGCGAAATCAAGGCGCCGAACTGGTGGATGGGCATGTTCGAGCGCCCGATCGGCGCCGGCACGCTCACGCTCGACGTGATGCTCAGCCTCGACGCAGTCACCGTCGGCGCGCAGGGCTACAGCCACATTTTTCAGATCGGCGAATCGTACCAGGGCAACGCGCTCATCGATCATCAGCATCCGCACGACTTCCTCATGCAGGGGGGCGCCATCTGGCGCCAGCCGTTCCTGTTGGGGACGACGATGACGCTGGTTGGCGCACCGGTCGGCGAGCCGGCGCTCGGGCCCGTCGCGTTCATGCACCGCTCGTCGGCGGTCGAGAACCCGATGGCGCCCCTCGGCCATCACACGCTCGACTCGACACACATCGCGATGGGGGTGCTCACCGGCGCGCTCGAGAAGGGATGGTTCCAGGGAGAGTACTCGCTCTTCAACGGCGTCGAACCCGACGAGAACCGATGGGACCTGATGGATCCCGGGCCGCTCAATTCGTGGTCGGTGCGCGGGTGGTTCCGACCGTCACCGGCGTGGAGCGCACAGGTCTCCTACGGCTACCTGACGACGCCGGACCGTCTCGAGGAAGGGGATGTCAAGCGCACCACGGCGTCGCTCTCGTGGAAATCGTCGCCGGGGGCGCGCTGGACGTCGGCGACGATCGCGTGGGGACGCAATCGCAAGCTCGGCGGCAAGTACAACGCAGGACTCGGCGAGCTGACGCACGAGTTCGGCACCAGCGGATCGATCTACGCGCGCGGCGAGGCGACCGACGTGGAAGACGACGTGCTGCGAACCGGCGTGCACACGTCCCTGGGCGGCCGCAAGACCTCTCACGTCGTGCTACCGGGCGGAATCTCCACGGTCGGCGCGGTCACGCTCGGCGCGACGAAGACCCTGTGGCGCCCGCGCGGGTGGATCGCCGAGGCGGGCGGGCAACTCACCGGTTACGGTGTGCCGCCGCCGCTCACGCCGTTCTACGGCGCGCACCCATGGTCTGGTCAGATCTTCTTTATCGTCCGCCCCCCGGCCATGCACCGCATGCTCGACGTCACGATGACGCACCGGCCGATGTGACCGCGCTCTTCAGCAGCCCTCAGTCCGTCCGCACCCAACGCCACATCTCGGCGAACGACGCCGCCTTCCCCTGCATGAGAAGGCCGGTGCGGAAGATCTTGCCGGCGGCGTAGACCATGGCCACCGTGGCCGTGGCCGTCATCGCCACGGAGAGTGCCACCTGCCACATCGGAGGACCGGGCGGCAGCATGATGCGCAGCAGCATCAGGAACGGCGTGGCGGTCGGGAACAGCGAGAGGCCGACGGCGATCGGGCTGTCGGGAGCGTTCAGCACGGCGAACCACGTCAGCCATGGCAGCATCAGGATCAGCATCGCGGGCGGCATCATGCCCTGCGCGTCCTTCAGATCGGAGCAGGCGGCACCGATGGTGATGAAAACCGAACCGAACATGAACGACGCCAGCAGCAGGAACAGCAACAGCCAGGCAATGTCAGCGGCATGCACGGCGTCGCCATAACCGAAGTGCCGCGCGACGGCGGTGCCGCCGACGACATAGAAGGAGGCGAGCAGCAGTGAGACGGCGATGCAGCCGGCGAGCTTGCCCATCATCAGTTCGAAGGGGGTGACCGATCCGATCAGCACTTCGCTGATACGGCTCATCTTTTCCTCGATCACGCTGTTGAGGAGCTGCGGCGCCCCCGACATCACCGAAAAGAGCACGATCATCATCATCGCGACTGGGATCGCCAGCGTCCGGATCTTGTCGACGGGGGCCGCGGCCTTGACGGCGCCGGAGGTGTCGCGCTCGAATAGCCCGAGTTCGGCGACGTCGACACGGCGGGTCAGTTTCGTGACCAGCGCGCGATTGACTGCGGCGTCGCGGAAGCGGCGGTTGACGACCTCGCGGTTGATGGTCGTCGAGATCCAGGCCGGCAGCGGCCGGTAGGCCGGATGATTCGAATAGTAGCGGACCTGGTCTTGCGCCTCGGGATTCAACACGCCGGACGGAATCTCGACGAAAGCGTAGATCTCGTCGCGGCGCACACGGTCCGACAAGGCCGCGCGCGCCTGTTCGTCCTCTTCGCCGAAGGCCGCCGGCGACGGCAGGAACAGCGGCGCCGTCTGCGTCGCGGCGCTGCGCATCGCCGCGTTCCACTCGTCGGCCGCGCCTTTGAGCGGCGTGTAGAGCACGCCGGTGCGGTCGACGACGACGAAGCGCCGGTCCTTGACGTCGGTCGCATCGCGCGTGAACTTCTGGACGCCGACCGCGACCAGCGAAAACACCGGCATCATCAGCAGCCCGACCAGGAAGGCCTTCGAGCGGACCAGCGTGGTGAACTCGGAGACGGCGACAATCAGGGCCTTGTTCTTCATGGGTTGTCGCCGGTGGCTTCCGTCGGCCGCGCAATCCGCACGAAGATGTCGTGCAGCGAGGGACGCGTGATCTCGAAGTGATAGACGGTCGTGCGCGCCGCCAGCTCGCGCAGGAAGGGCTGCGGATCGCCGCTGACGCGCACTTCCTGCAGCTGGCCGTAGTCGTTGACCGAGTGCACGCCGGGCATGCCGGCGAGGGCGGCGGCGCCGGCGGCCGTGCGCAGGCGGACGGTGTCGAAGCCGTACTGCGCCTGGATTTGCTCGAGCGTGCCGTCGAGCACCTTGCGACCGCGGAAGATCATGAAGATGCGGTCGCACATCCGCTCGGCGGTCGACATGTCGTGGGTGCTGAAGACGACGGTGGTGCCGCGGCGTCGCATTTCGAGCACGGCGTCCTTGAGCGACTCGGCGTTGACCGGATCGAGGCCGGAAAACGGCTCATCGAGAATCAGGAGCTCGGGACGCGAGACGACGGCGCCGACAAACTGCACCTTTTGCGACATGCCTTTCGACAACGTTTCGATCTTCTTCTCGCCCCAGCCCTGCATCCCGAGGCGCGCCATCCAATCGTCGACGACGGGATCCAGCTCGGCGACGGTGCGTCCCTTCAACTGGCCGTAATAGCGCAGCAGGCGTCGCACCGTCATTTTCTTGTAGAGGCCACGCTCCTCGGGGAGGTAGCCGACCCGGTCGCGCGCGGCGCCGGTGGCTGCCGATCCGAGCACGTCGATGCGTCCCGCGTCGGGCAGCAGGATGTGCATGATCATCCGCAGGGTGGTGGTCTTCCCGGAGCCGTTGGGGCCGATGAAGCCGTAGATCGATCCCTGCGGGACGTCGAGCGTGAGGCCGTCGACGGCGGTGAAGCCATTGAAGCGTTTGGTGACGTCGGCCAGGCGGATGGCAGGGTGCATGCGGGGAACGGTGCGCGGCAGATTGTATGGGTTTGACAACCTTGTGAAACTTTTCACATTATAGATTCCGGCGCCGCACACCGTCCGCCCTCGCAAAGCCCTCGTACCTTCGATATAGTCTGGTTGCTTTGTCGACCGTCGCACGGACGCCGAAATAATGAGTCAGATTTTCCAGCGCAGCCTCAACATCTGGTCCAGGGTCAGTATCGTCGCGGCCGTGGCGATCGTGTCCTTCCTCGGGTGGGTCGTCGTCGCCCTTTCGTGGTCAGGCTACGTCACGGGCCAGGGCGTCACCGTGGATCAGCCGGTCCAATTCAGCCACGCGCACCATGTCGGGTCGATGGGCATCGACTGTCGTTACTGTCATACGACCGTCGAGGAATCGCCGTTCGCGAACATCCCGCCGACCAAGACCTGCATGAACTGCCACTCGCAGATCTGGACCAACGCGCCGATTCTCGAGCCGGTGCGGGCCAGCTTCCGCGACAACACGCCGTTGCAGTGGACCCGCGTGCACGACCTGCCGGACTTCGTCTACTTCAATCACAGCATCCACGTCGCCAAGGGAGTGGGCTGCGCGACGTGCCACGGACGCGTCGACCGGATGCCGCTGATGCTCCAGGAAAACAGCCTGCAGATGAGCTGGTGTATCAGCTGTCACCGTAACCCGGCACCGAACCTCCGGCCGCGAGACCAGATCACGAACATGACCTGGGAACAGCCGGCGAACGATCCGGATCTGGGCCAGCGACTGATGAAGGAATACAAGATCCAGGACGTGATGATGCTCACAAGCTGCTCGACGTGCCACAGGTGAGTATGGAGTTTTCGGCAATTCGCTCGCGTCTGGCCGGCGCCAACGGCCGCCTGTTCTGGCGAAGCCTCGGCGAACTCGCCGACACGCCCCAGTTCCGCGAATACCTGCACCGCGAGTTCCCCGAGCAGGCCTCGCAGTTCAACGACCCGAAGGGGCGGCGCGACTTCCTGAAGCTGATGAGCGCGTCGCTGGCGCTCGCCGGTGTCACCGGCTGCGTCAAGCAGCCGCCGGAAAAGATCATCCCCTACGTACGCCAGCCGGAAGACATGGTCCCCGGGCGTCCGCTGTTTTTCGCCACGGCCGTGCCTTTTGCCGGCGTGGCCACGCCCGTACTCGTGGAGAGCCACGAGGGTCATCCGACCAAAGTCGAAGGAAATCCACAACATCCGGCGAATCTTGGCGGGTCCGACATCTTCACTCAGGCCTCGATCCTGAACCTGTACGATCCGGATCGCCTGCAGGTCGTTCGTTACAAGGCCGCGGTGCGCAGCTGGAGCGACGTGACCGGTGCCATCAAGAGCGCCCTCAATACCCAGAAAGGCAAGCAGGGTGCGGGACTCCGCTTCCTGACCGAGACGATCACCTCCCCGACCGTCGCCGAACAGGTGTCGCTCGTCCAACAGGCTTATCCGCAGGCCAAGTGGCACACCTGGGAGGCCGCGGGCGGTGCGGCGACCGGCACCACGCCGATTTACGATTTCTCGAAGGCTGACGTCGTCGTGACGCTCGACGCCGACTTCCTCGGCGGCGGCCCGGCGTCGATCGAGTACGCGCGCGAGTTCGCGACGCGCCGGCGCGACGGTGTCGACGTGGAAAAGGGTGAAACCGGCGCGACCATGAACCGGTTGTACGCGATCGAGAGCACGCCGACGCTGACAGGTGCCAAGGCGGACCACCGGCTACCGCTCAAAGCCGCGGAGATTGCCGCCGCGGCGCAGGCGCTCTCGGGCGGATCGCTCAACGGGTCGTTGTCGAACAGCCTGGCACCGAAGTTCATCGCCGCCGCGGCGAAGGACCTCCAGGCGCATCGCGGCAAGTCCATCGTGATCGCCGGCGACTATCAGCCGGCCGCCGTGCACCAGCTTGCGCGCCAGATGAATGAGGCGCTTGGCAACGTCGGCGCGACCGTCACGTACACGGCGCCGCTCGCCATCAACCCCGGCGACCACGCCGCATCGGTGCGCGACCTCGCGCAGGCGATGGACGCCGGGCAGGTGGATCTGCTCGTCATCCTGGGCGGTAACCCGGTCTTTACCGCGCCCGCCGACCTGCAGTTCGCCGAGCGGCTCAAGAAGGTGCAGACGACGGTGTCGCTGTCGGCGTATCCCGACGAGACGGCGTTCGTCACGCAGTGGAACATCCCGGAGGCGCATCCGCTCGAGAGTTGGGGGGACGCGCGCGCGTTCGACGGCACCGTCACGGTTATGCAGCCGCTGATCGCGCCGCTCTACGACGGCAAGACGGTCGCGGAAGTACTCGCCGTGTTCATCGACGCGCAGAGCGGCAAGACGGCGCACGATCTGGCCAAGGACTACTGGGCGCGCGCCCACGCCGGCAGCGTCGGCGGCTGGAAAGTCACCGATCCGACCGGCCAACCGTTCAAGAGCGCCGACAGCATGTGGAAGCACGTGCTCCACGACGGCTGGGTGGCAGGAACGGCCGCCAGTGACCAGTCGCCAGTTGCCGCGACCCCGTCTCCGGCGGCCAGCAACCAGCCGAGTGAAAACGGCCAGTCGGCAACCGGCAACGGCCTCGAAATCATCTTCCGCCCCGACCCGACGATCTGGGACGGCCGCTTCGCCAACAACGGCTGGCTGCAGGAGCTGCCCAAGCCGCTGACCAAGATTACGTGGGACCCGACGGCGTGGATCAGCGCCAGGCTCGCCGGCGAGAAGGGCTTGCGCGACGGCGATCTGATCGAACTGCGCTACAAGGGCAACACTGCCAAGCTCCCGGTCGCCATCGTCCCGGGCCAGCCCGATCAATCGGTGACCGTGTTCTACGGCTACGGGCGCGAGGTCACGGGTCGGGTCGGCACGGTCAGCGACAAGGCGGCGCGCGACTTCGACGTCTACAAACTGCGCACTTCCGACGCGCTGTACTTCGGCAGCGGCCTCGAGATCGCCAAGGCCGGCAAGTATCTGATCGCGCGTACGCAGGAGCACCATCTGATGGAAAGCCGCGCGCCGGTGCGCGTAGCCGATCTCGAGGAGTACCGGAAGGACCCGGCCGTCATCGAGAAGCAGGGAGACGAGAAGCCCGCCAAGACGCTGACGATCATCCCCGAGTGGGACTACTCCCAGCACTACAAGTGGGGCATGCAGATCGACCTGACCTCGTGCACGGGCTGCGGCACCTGCACCATCGCCTGTCAGTCCGAGAACAACATCCCGGTCGTCGGCAAGGAACAAGTCGACAAGGGCCGCGAGATGCAGTGGATCCGCGTCGACCACTACTTCGAGGGTCAGCCGGAAGACGCCAACTCGATCAGGACCTACCACCAGCCGGTACCGTGCCAGCAGTGCGAGAACGCGCCCTGCGAGCTCGTCTGCCCGGTCGGCGCGACGACGCACAGCGCGGAAGGCCTGAACGATATGGTCTACAACCGCTGCGTCGGCACGCGCTACTGCTCGAACAACTGTCCGTACAAGGTCCGCCGCTTCAACTTCCTGCTCTTCCAGGATTGGGAGACGCCGAACTGGGAACCGCTGCGCAACCCGGACGTGACCGTGCGCAGCCGCGGGGTCATGGAGAAGTGCACCTACTGTGTGCAGCGGATCAACCTGGCAAAGATTGACGCCGAACGGGCGGACCGCCGCGTCGTCGATGGCGACATCGTGCCGGCGTGCGCCGCCGCCTGTCCGGCCGACGCCATCGTGTTCGGCGATCTCAACGATCCCAACGCGCGCGTCACCAAGCTGAAGGCGCGCGAGCGCACCTACGGGCTGCTCGAGAGCCTCAACACGCGGCCGCGCACGACCTACATGGCGGCGCTGCGCAACCCGAATCCCGAATTGTCATGATTGATCCGAAGCCGTCGACTTACGAGCCCGCGCCGCTCATCGAGCCCGGCCATACCTTCACGTCGATCAGCGACAAGATCGGCGGAGTCGTCCTCTCGACCAACCAGCCGCTCAGCTGGTTCATCGTCATGTCCATCGGCCTGATGATCATGGGGATGCTCGGGATGGCGGTGACCTGGCTGCTGCTCAAGGGCACCGGCATCTGGGGCGTCAACATCCCGATCGGCTGGGGCTTTGCGATCATCAACTTCGTCTGGTGGATCGGCATCGGTCACGCCGGGACGCTGATTTCGGCGATTCTGCTGCTGCTCAAGCAGGGCTGGCGCACGTCGATCAACCGCTTCGCCGAAGGCATGACCATTTTCGCGGTCATGTGCGCCGGCCTCTTCCCGCTGATTCACACCGGCCGCCCGTGGCTCGCTGCCTACTGGCTGTTCCCCTATCCCAACAGCATGGGCGTCTGGCCGCAGTTCAGAAGCCCGCTGATCTGGGACGTCTTTGCGGTCTCGACCTACTTCACCGTCTCGCTGATGTACTGGTACGTGGGCCTGATTCCAGATCTGGCGACGCTGCGTGACAAGGCGCGCAACATCTGGGTCAAGCGTGCCTACGGTGTGCTGTCGCTCGGCTGGCGCGGCTCGGCGCGCCACTGGCAGCGCTACGAGCACGTCTACCTGCTGCTCGCGGGCCTGTCGACGCCGCTCGTGCTCTCGGTGCACACCGTCGTGAGTTTCGACTTCGCGATCGGCATCGTGCCGGGCTGGCACGCGACGATCTTCCCGCCCTACTTCGTCGCCGGGGCAATCTACGCCGGCTTCGCGATGGTGCTGACGCTGGCCATCCCGCTGCGCAAGATCTACGGGATGGAAGACTTCATCACCATGCGCCACCTCGAGAACATGGGCAAAGTGACGCTGGTGACCGGGCTGATCGTCGCCTACGGCTACATGTCGGAGGCGTTCTTCGGCTGGTACAGCGGCAACAAGTACCGAAGGCTTCATGATCTGGAACCGGATGACCGGCCCGGTACTGGTACATGTACTGGACGCTGATCTTCTGCAACATCCTCACGCCGCAGTGGCTGTGGATCAAGCGGGTGCGGACGAGCACGCTCGGCCTGTTCCTGGTCGCGATGGTCGTCAACGTCGGCATGTGGCTGGAACGGTTCGTCATCGTCGTCACCTCGCTGCACCGTGACTTCCTGCCCTCGTCGTGGGGGATGTACTACGGCACGGTGTGGGACTGGATGACGTTTGTCGGCACGCTCGGCATGTTCATCACGCTGTTCTTCCTGTTTATCCGCTTCCTGCCGATGATCTCGATCTTCGAAATGCGGACGATGGCGCCCGCCGCGAAGGTGCAAGACGGGGAGGCGCACTAATGGACACTGCGCGCACGCTGCCACCGGCGATCTACGGGCTGCTCGCCGAGTTCGACACGCCGACGCAGCTGGTCGACGCCGCCAAGCGGGTCTACTCCGCCGGCTACCGCCGGATCGACACGTTCTCGCCGTTTCCGATCGAGGAGGCGTGGGAGGCGATCGGCCATCACGATCGGCGCCTGTCGGCGATCGTCCTGGCCGGCGGCATCGCCGGCCTGCTGACCGGGTTCGCGCTCGAGGAGTGGGTCCACACCATCGCCTATCCGGTGAACATCGCCGGCAAGCCGCTCAACAGCTGGCCGCAGTTCATTCCGGTCATGTTCGAACTGACGATTCTGTTCGCGGCGATCGCGGGGGTGCTCGGGATGATCGGTACTGAACGGACTGCCGCAGCCGTATCATCCCGCGTTCAACGTCGAGCGGTTCGAGCACGCCAGCCGCGACAAGTTCTTCCTGATCGTCGAGTCGGAGGACCCGAAGTTCGATCGGCAGGGCACGGCGGACTTCCTCAAGGGGCTGAATGCGACGGAGGTCAGCGAAGTTGAGCCGTAACCGCCGCTTCCAGCTTTCCGCTTCCGGCTTCCGGCTCGCCGCGGCCGCCGTCGTCGCGACGGCCGCGCTGGCAGGGTGCCGCCAGGACATGCAGAACTCGCCGAAAGCGATTCCCCTGCGCGAGAGCGTCTTCTTCAAGGACGGCTCGAGCGCGCGGCCGCTGGTCGAGGACACCGTCGCTCGCGGCACGCTGCAGGACGACGTCAGCTTTTTCACGGGCAAGAACGGCGCCGCGGAAGTCGACGCGCTGCCCTTCGCGCTGACCGCTGACGTGCTCGATCGCGGCGAACAGCGCTTCAACATCTACTGCACGCCGTGCCACGGCCCGACCGGGCGCGCCGACGGGATGATCGTCCGGCGCGGCTACCGCACCCCGCCGTCGTTCCACATTGACCGGCTGCGGCAGGCACCGCTCGGGCACTTCTACGACGTGATGACCAACGGGTTCGGGGCGATGCCCGACTACAAAGCGCAGATCGCGCCGCGCGACCGCTGGGCGATTGCCGCTTACCTGCGCGCGCTGCAGCTCAGCCAGCACACGGCGGCTGCGGACCTTTCATCCGAGGAACGGCAGAAGCTCGCGCAGCCGGAAGGCAAGACCGAAGGCGCCGTTGGGGAGCACAAGCAGTAGTGATGTCGAACACCGCCCTGACCACGATCGATACCGCAGGCATCGGCCGCCTGCAGCAGCGCGGACTGATCGCGGCCGTCGCCGGCCTGGTCGTCGGCGGCCTGGGGGTCGTCCTCAACCCCGGTCAGCTGGCGCCGTCGCTGCTCATCGGCTTCTGGTTCTGCACCGGCCTGTCGCTCGGATCGCTGGCGCTGCTGATGATGCAGCACATGACCGGCGGCCAGTACGGCCTGGTCAGCCGCCGCATCTGGGAGGCGGCGTCACGGATGCTGCCGCTGTCAGTGGTCCTCTTCATCCCGGTGCTCGTCTTCGCGCCGAAGCTATATGTCTGGGCCCGTCCCGAGGGTCAGGCGGTGCACGCCATCGCGCACCGCGGCGTTTACCAGACGCTGCCGGCGTTCGCGCTTCGCGCCGCCATCTACTTCGCGGTCTGGCTGTTCTGCATGTGGAACCTGAACCGCTGGTCCGACGCCCAGGATCGCGGCGAAGTGGCGATCGACGAAGCCGACACGCGCCGGTTTCGCGTGATCAGCGCGCCGGGGCTGCTCGCCTACGTGATCCTGATGAGCCTGGCGTCATTCGACTGGGTGATGTCGCTCGATCCCGAGTGGTACTCGACGATCTATGGGCTGATCCAGGTCGTCGGCATGGGGCTGAACGCGATGGCGTTCGGCGTCGCCGTGCTGGCACTCCTCTCGCCGCGCGAGCCGATGAACCACGTCGTGCGCGCGAGCAATTTCCATGACCTCGGCAAGTTGATCTTCGCCTTCGTCATGCTCTACGCCTACTTCTCGTTCTCGCAATTCCTGATCATCTGGGCCGGCAACCTGCCGGAAGAAATCCCCTACTACCTCGAGCGGCTGCGCAACAACTGGGAGCCGGTGACGGTGTTCCTCGTCTTCGGCCACTTCATCCTGCCGTTCTGCGTGCTGCTCTCGCGCGACCTCAAGCGCCGCCCGCACCTGCTGGCGCGCGTCGCCTGGTTCATCGTCGGCGTCCGCCTCCTGACCGACATCTGGCTGGTGGCGCCGGCCTTCAACCAGTCGGGCACGCCGATCAGCCTGGCGAACGTCGGCATCCCGGTCGCGCTCGCCGGCTTCTGGGTGTGGCTGTTCGCGCAGCAGCTGGCGAAGCGGCCGCTGGTGCCGATCAACGATCCCTACTTCAAGGACATGCTCCTGCACGGGCATGAGGGAGGCCACTGACCATGTCCGCGCAGCACCCGCACGGCGAGCTGGTGAACGAGAACGTTCAGCACGAAGGGAGCGACATCAACGTCCGCTCCATCGTCACCTTCGTCGTTGTCCTGACGGTGATCACGGTGGGGATCCAGGGGGCGATGGTTGGCTTCTTCAAGCTGCTCAATCTGATCGAGAGCAAGGGCCAGCCGGTCGTGTCACCGCTGACGGCGGCACCCGCACAGCCGGGCGACTTCCCGTCGCCGTCGCTGCAGACGACGCCGTGGACCGACCTGCAGAAGCTACGCGCGGGCGAGATGCAGTACCTGCACAGTTACGGCTGGGTCGACCAAAGCGCCGGCGTCGCCCGCATCCCGATCGACCAGGCGAAGGCCATGCTGCTGAAAAAGGGTCTGCCCGTCCGCGCCGACGCCGTGACGGATCCGAACGAGGGGACTCACTACTTTGCGACCGGCGAGTCGAGTGGCGGCCGCAATCTCAAGGCGGGGGGAGCCGACACGTCCACGCCCGCGGGTGCCGCACCGTCGCCGTCGGCGACACCGGCCAACGCCACGGTGCCGCCGGCGCCGGAGACTGCGAAGAAGCCCGGGGGCGGCCTGTGAGACGGTTCCTCTGTAGCGCGGGGCTTCAGCCCTGCCTCAGGACAGGCCTCAGGGCCTGCGCTACAGCGGCAGCGTTCGCGTTGCTGGTGCCGGGATCCGTGTCCGCGCAGTATGCCGACGCGCCGCCGCGGCCGACCGCGGCGACGGCGAAGCCGGGCATCCTGCAGAAGATCAGCATCGATCAGAAGATCGGCGAGCCGCTCCCGCTCGACCTGAGGTTCAAGGACGAGGCGGGGCGCGACGTCCGGCTCGGCGACTACTTCGGCAAGAAACCTGTGGTCATGGCGCTCGCTTATTTCGAGTGCCCGATGCTCTGCACGCAAGTGCTTAACGGCATGACCGGCACGCTCAAGACGCTGTCGCTCGACGCCGGCAAGGACTTCGACGTCATCGTCGTCAGCATCGACCCGCGCGACACACCGGAGTTGGCGGCGGCGAAGAAGGCGACGTACTTGGAGAGCTACGGCCGCCGCGGATCTGGCGCGGGCTGGCATTTCCTGACCGGCACGGACGCGTCGATCAAGCCGCTCGCCGACGCGATCGGCTTTCATTACGCCTACGACCCGAAGCTCGGGCAGTTCGCGCACGGCGCGTCGATTTACGTGGCAACGGCGAAGGGTGTGATCGCGCGCTACCTGCTCGGCATCGACTTCGCGCCCCGCGATCTGCGGCTGGCGCTGGTCGAAGCGTCGAACAACCAGCTCGGCACGGTCGGTGACAAGGTACTGCTGCTCTGCTACCACTACGACCCGTCAGACGGGAAGTACGGCGCGGCGGTGCTGAACGCGGTGCGCGCCGGCTTCATCGTCACGGTGGGCGCGTTCCTGGCGTTTGTATTCGTCAGCCGCCGGCGCGAAAACGCCGCGGCGCACGCAGGGACCCGTACTTAAACGAATGTTCACGAACTTTCCCTTCTTTCCGCAGGCGGCGTCGGAGCAGGCCGGGCAGGTCGATGCCCTGTACCTTCTTCCTCGTCGCGGTCACGGCGTTCTTCACGGCGCTGATCGCCATCCTGGTCATGGTGTTCGCGGTCAAGTTCCACCGCAAGCACGGCGATGAGGTCGGCGCCGAGATCCACGGGTCGCTGGCCCTCGAGCTGCTCTGGACGATCATCCCGCTCGGCATCACGATGGTGATGTTCGCCTGGGGCGCCCAGGTGTTCTTTCACATGACCCGCCCGCCCGCCGGGGCGATGGACATCTACGTGGTCGGCAAGCAGTGGATGTGGAAGGCGCAGCACATGGACGGCGCCCGCGAGATCAATGAGCTGCACGTGCCGATCGGCGTGCCGGTCAAGCTGACGATGGGATCCGAGGACGTGATCCACAGCTTTTTCATCCCCGATTTCCGCGTCAAGGCCGACGTCATCCCGGGCCGCTACAACACCATGTGGTTCACGGCGACCAAGCCGGGGCGCTATCACATCTTCTGCACGCAGTATTGCGGCACCAAGCACTCGGCGATGATCGGTTGGGTGACGGCGATGGAGCCGGCCGACTACCAGGCGTGGCTCGGCGGCGGCGTCGCCGGCGGATCGATGGCCGAGAACGGCGCCAAGCTGTTCCAGGATCTGGCCTGCGCGACGTGTCACCTCGAGAACGGGCAGGGGCGCGCCCCGTCGCTCAAGGGGG
Organism: uncultured Acidobacteriota bacterium; assembly: GCA_963836665.1. Classification (GTDB taxonomy): domain Bacteria; phylum Acidobacteriota; class Vicinamibacteria; order Vicinamibacterales; family 2-12-FULL-66-21; genus JAICSD01. Next base: position 3,273,059 of record CAWIKL010000001.1, read on the forward strand.
TCTACGGCAGCACGGTGACGCTGACCACCGGCCAGACGGTCACCGCCGACGACGCCTACATCCGTGAGTCGATCCTGAATTCGCAGGCCAAGATCGTCGCCGGCTATCAGCCGATCATGCCGACGTTCCAGGGGCTCGTCACGGAAGAACAACTGCTCCAACTGCTCGCCTACGTCAAGTCGCTTGGCGGCAATCAGCAGGGGGCGACGAAGTAGTCATATGGAAACCACCGCAATACCGACGCTGAATTACCTGAACAACGGCCACGGCCTGAAGTCGTGGCTGTTGACCAAGGACCACAAGCGGATCGCGCTTCTCTACCTGTGGTCGGTCACGGCCTTCTTCTTTCTCGGCGGCTTCTTCGCGCTGATGATCCGGCTCGAGCTGCTGACGCCGGCGGCTGACCTCGTCCAGCCCGACACCTACAACAAGCTGTTCACGATGCACGGCATCGTGATGGTGTTCTTCTTCCTGATTCCCTCGATTCCGGCGACGCTCGGTAATTTCCTGCTGCCGATCATGATCGGCGCCAAGGACCTGGCCTTCCCACGCATCAACTTGCTCAGTTGGTACATCTACATCCTGGGCGGGCTGTTCACGATCACCGCAGCGATCACCGGCGGCGTCGACACCGGCTGGACGTTCTACGCGCCCTACAGCACGACGGCCTCGAACTCGAACGTCATCCTCGCCGGGCTTGGCATCTTCATCACCGGCTTCTCGTCGATCCTGACCGGCCTCAATTTCATCGTCACCACGCACCGGATGCGGGCGCCGGGGCTGACCTGGTTCCGGCTGCCGCTGTTCGTGTGGTCGCACTACGCGACCAGCCTGATCATGATCCTCGGCACGCCGGTCATCGCCATCACCGTGCTGCTGGTGGCGGTCGAGCGCGGTCTGCATCTCGGCATCTTCGATCCGGCGCTCGGCGGCGACCCGGTCCTCTTCCAGCATCTGTTCTGGTTCTACTCGCACCCGGCGGTCTACATCATGATCCTGCCGGCGATGGGGGTGATCAGCGAGCTGGTGCAGGCCTTCGCGCGCAAGAACATCTTCGGCTACGCGTTCGTGGCGTTCTCGAGCCTGGCGATCGCCATCATCGGCTTCCTGGTCTGGGGTCACCACCTGTTCGTGTCGGGCCAGTCGACCTACGCCGGCCTGGTCTTCTCGATCATCTCGATGTTCGTGGCGATTCCCTCGGCGGTGAAGATCTTCAACTGGACGGCGACGCTCTATAAGGGCTCGGTGTCGTGGGACTCGCCGATGCTCTACGCTTTCGGCTTCATCGGCCTGTTCACGATCGGCGGGCTGACGGGGCTGTTCCTGGCGACGCTGGGCATGGACATCCACATGCACGACACCTATTTCATCATCGCGCACTTCCACTACGTGATGGTCGGCGGCGCCATCTTCGGGTTCCTCGGCGGCCTGCACTACTGGTGGCCGAAGATCACCGGCCGCATGTACCCGGAAGGCTGGGCCAAGTTCGCGGCGCTGAACATCTTCATCGGCTTCAACCTGACGTTCGGCCCGCAGTTCATCGTCGGTTACCTCGGCATGCCGCGCCGCTACGCGATGTATGCGCCGGAGTTCCAGGTGTGGAACGTGCTGTCGACGGCGGGGGCGACGATTCTCGGCGTCGGCTACCTGATTCCGATGATTTACTTCACGTGGTCGATATTCTACGGCGAGATCGCCGGGGCCAACCCGTGGGGGGCGCGCGGCCTCGAGTGGGAGATCCCCTCGCCGCCGCCGACGGAGAACTTCGCCGTCACGCCGATCGTGACCCACGGCACGCACCAGTACGCCCCGAGCCATGAGGTCGGCATTGTCTGAACAGCAGCAATTTCCCCAGTACCCCGCGCCCGTCGCGATCCAGCCGGCGCCCGTGCCGGAGCACGCGCATCATCCGTGGCTGCAGCACCATTTCGACAACATGGAGCAGCAGGCCGAGGCGTCGACGCTCGGCATGTGGGTGTTCCTGTGCACGGAAATCCTGTTCTTCGGCGGCCTGTTCACGGCGTATCTCGTCTACCGCCATGCCTCGCCGGAGGGATTCCAGGAGGCGAGCTTCGAGCTCAATCGCTTCTGGGGCACGACCAACACGCTCGTCCTCATCTGCAGCTCGCTGACGATGGCGCTGGCCGTGCGCGCGGCGCAGACGAGCCAGTCGCGCAAGACGCAGGTCGGCTGGCTGCTCGGCACGATGGTGTTCGGCGTCGCCTTCCTCGGCATCAAGGCGATCGAGTACTACGACAAGTTCGTGCACCATCACGTGCCGGGCCCGCACTTCCACTGGGACGGCCTCTACCCGAAGCCGGCCGAGCAGTTCTACTCGCTCTACTTCGCGATGACCGGCCTGCACGCCCTGCACATGATCATCGGCCTCGGCATCATGACCGTGATCGCGGTGATGGCGTGGCGCGGGATCTTCGACGAGGAGTACTACACGCCGGTCGAGGTCGCCGGCCTCTACTGGCACTTCGTCGACATCGTCTGGATCTTCCTGTTCCCGCTGCTGTATCTCATCGGCGGGCACTTCAAGGGTTAGCCATGAGTGGACACGTTGCACCGAAATCGATGTACGTCGGGATCTGGTTCGCGCTGATCGTCGGCACGATCCTGACCGTCCTCGCCGCGGAAGTCGATCTCGGCGCGTTGAACAACGTCGTGATGCTGCTGATCGCGTGCACCAAGGCGGCACTGGTCGTGCTCTTCTTCATGCACGTGCGCTGGAGCACGCGCCTGACATGGGTCGTCGCCGCATCCGGGTTCTTCTGGCTGCTCATCATGTTCGGCCTGACGATGCAGGACTATCTGACACGCGGCTGGGTGCCGGGCACCTGGCGCTGACCGTGGTGGCGGGAAGTTGGGCTGCGCCCAGCCGTACGCTTCCCGGAGACTAGCGCCAGCCCAACCTCCGGCTGGCGTCTCCATTCACCGGCCGGTACCCTCCGTCTGCCGGAACTGGTGACCCGCCCTGTCCGTAGCGTCCGTATTGTCTATACTGAGTGGTCCCGTTCGACTATCCAGTAGCGGATACACCGGGCCGCGGCCATATCTGAAATGAACGACCTTTCCAAGGATCTCGCGGCTCTGCGCATTCCCCAGGAGGAGCGTGGTGGCGGACGCGGCAAGCCTCTTGTCGTAACGCTGGTCGTCTTGCTCGTCCTGGGCGTCGGCGGCTTCGGCGCCTGGTACTGGGCGACCGCCCTGCAGGCGGCGTCGGTCAAGGTGGCGTCGGCGACGGTGAAGGCCGGTGGCGCCAATGCCCCGAGCGCCGTGCTGAACGCGTCGGGCTACATCGTGGCGCGGCGGCGCGCGACGGTGTCGTCGAAAGTCACCGGCAAGGTGCTCGACGTGCTGATCGAAGAAGGCCACCCGGTCAAGGCCGGGCAGATCGTCGCGCACCTGGACGATACGCAGGCGCGCGCGTCGCTCAACCTTGCCGACGCGCAGCTGGCCGCGTCGAAGAAGAGCTTCGCCGAAGACGAAGCGAAGCTGGCGCAGGCGCGGCTGAACTACCAGCGCCGCGAGCAGCTCCTCAAGGAACAGGTCGTCGGCAAGGCCGAGGTCGACGACGCCAAGTCCGTCGTCGATTCGACCGAGGCGAGGATTGCCTATACGCAGCAGCAGATCACCGTCGCCGAGCGCCAGGTCGACCTGCAGAAGGCGAATCTCGACGACACCGTCGTGCGCGCACCGTTTGCCGGCGTCGTGATCTCGAAAGACGCGCAGCCGGGGGAAATGATCTCGCCGGTGTCGGCGGGCGGCGGCTTCACGCGCACCGGCATCGGTACGATCGTCGACATGACGTCGCTCGAGATCGAAGTCGACGTCAACGAAACGTATATCAACCGCGTCGTGTCGGGCCAGAAAGTGGAGGCGACGCTCGACGCCTACCCCGACTGGCGCATCCCGGCGCACGTGATCACGACGATCCCGTCGGCCGATCGGCAGAAGGCGACGGTGAAGGTGCGCATCGGGTTCGAATCGCTGGACCCGCGCATCCTGCCCGACATGGGCGTGAAGGTCTCGTTTCTGAAGGACGCGCCGGCGGCGGGACAGGCCCCCGAGACGACGGCGGTGGTCGTGCCCAAGAGCGCGATCCGCAGCCTCGACGGCAAGGCGATCGTCTTCGTGCTCAACGACGATCGCGTTGAGCGCCGCGCCGTGAAGGTCGGGCTCGAGAACGGGGATCAGGTGGAAGTCGTCTCCGGCGTCCGCGCCGGTGAGCGCGTCGTGACCGATGGTCCGCAGACGCTGAAGGACGGCGACAAGGTCAAGATTCAAACATAAGCCGCAGGAGTCCAAGCATGTCCCAATCCCTGGTGCAGGTTCGCGAGCTTCACAAGGTGTTCCAGCGCGGCGGGCAGCGGATCGACGTCCTGCAGGGCGTCAATCTCGACATTCCGGAAGGGGATTTCCTGGCGTTGATGGGGCCGTCGGGGTCGGGCAAGACGACGCTGCTCAACCTGATCGGCGGCCTGGACACGCCCTCGGAAGGCTCGATCGCGGTCGCCGGCGATCGCATCGACAAGCTGTCGGGCGGACGGCTGTCGGCATGGCGCGCGCGGCATATCGGGTTCGTCTTCCAGCTCTATAACCTGTTGCCGGTGCTGACCGCGGCCCGCAATGTCGAGCTGCCGCTGCTCCTGACCAAGCTGTCGAAGGCGGAGCGCCGCAAGCGCGTCGAAGTCGCTTTGAAGGCGGTCGGACTGGCCGAACGCATGCACCACTATCCGCGCCAGCTCTCGGGCGGCCAGGAGCAGCGCGTCGGCATCGCGCGCGCCATCGTCACGGACCCGACGCTGCTGCTGTGCGACGAGCCGACCGGCGACCTCGATCGCAAGGCGGGCGACGAGATCCTCGACCTGCTGCAGGCGCTCAACCGTGATTACAAGAAGACGATCGTCATGGTGACGCACGATCCGCACGCCGCGGCGCGCGCCACGCGGACCCTGCATCTCGAGAAGGGCGTGCTCGTCCAGGAGGTCGCGGCATGAAGTTCCTACCCATCGTCTGGCGCAACCTGTTGCGCAAGAAGTTCCGCACCATCTTCACCATCGGCGCGGTATTCTTTGCCTTCCTGTTATTCGGTGTGCTGATGGCGATCCGCTCCGCCTTCGGCATGAACATCCAGCTCGCCGGGCAGGAGCGGCTGATGATCATCGACAAGGTGTCGATCATCAATCCCCTGCCCGCCAGCTATGAGTCGCAGGTGAAGATGCTGCCGGGCGTCACCGACATCACGCACGCCAACTGGTTCGGCGGCTATTACCAGGACGTGCGCAGTCAGTTCGCGACCTTCGCGGTCGATCCAGAGAGCTGGCTGCGGATCTACAAGAAAGAGTTCGAGCTGCCCGACGATCAGAAGAAGGCGTTCTACGCCGATCGCACCGGCGCGATCGTCGGCCTCGATACCGCCAAGAAATACGGCTTCAAGATCGGGCAGAAAGTGCCAATCCAGGGGACGATCTATCGGCGGCCCGACGGTGGCCCGTGGGAGTTCACCATCGACGGCATCTACGACTCGACAATCAAAGGGGCCGACAAGACCAACCTGATCTTCAATTACCAGTTCCTGCGCGAGACGATTCCCGCGCAGAGCGGCTTCCGCGACAAGTACAACTGGTACGTCCTGTCGATCGACAACCCGGACAAAGCGCCGGAGATCGCGGCGAAGATCGACGGCATGTTCGCCAACTCGCCGTCGGAGACCAAGACCAATACCGAGAAAGCCTTTGTTTCCGACTGGGCGAAGCAGATCGGCGACATCGGCAAGATCATGATGGGCATCGTCGCCATGGCGATGTTCACCATCCTGCTGGTGACCGGCAACACGATGGCCCAGGCGATCCGCGAGCGCACCAACGAGCTCGCCGTGCTCAAGACGCTGGGGTTCCCCGACGGCCGCATCCTCGGGATGGTGCTGGCCGAGTCGGTCCTGATCGCGATCGCCGGCGGTGGCGCCGGCCTGGTGCTCTCGTACCTGATGATCACCTACGGCGGCGATCCGACCGGTGGCCTGCTGCCCGCTTTCTACTTCCCGACGCCGTCGCTGGTGGCGGGAGTGGGGCTGGTGTTCGTCCTCGGCCTCGCGTCGGGGTTCCTGCCAGCCTGGCAAGCGGGCCGGCTGCGCATCACCGACGCGCTCAGGCGAAACTGAGACAAACCCCCAAAGAATCCCTCATCCTTAATCCCTGATCCTGGATCCTTAATCGCGAATCGCGGATCGCGGATGGGGATAAGGGATTCGGGATGCAGGATGCGGGATGAGCGATCCAGGATCAGCGATTAAGGATTAAGGATTCAAGAGCCATGTTTTCTCAGATTCTGGCGGTGACGTCGGTGAACCTGCGATCGATCCGGGCGCGGCTTGGCTCGTCGAGCGTCGCCGTCATCGGCATCGCCGGCGTCGTCCTCGTGTTCGTCGCGGTGCTGTCGATCGCCGAAGGGGTCAACGCCACGATGCAGGCGTCGGGCGATCCGAACGTCGTGTTGATCCTACGCGCCGGCAGCGACACGGAAATGACCAGCGGCCTCCCCGGCGACCAGACGCGCATCATCCAGGACGCGCCCGGCATCGCACGCGACGGATCGGGCACGCCGATCACCTCCCCCGAGCTCTTCGTGGTCGTCGATCATCCGCTGAAGCGATCCGGCAGCCCGGCCAACGTGCCGCTGCGCGGCGTCACACCCGAAGCCTTCCAGGTCCACAAGAACCTGAAGATCGGCGAAGGACGCAACTTCGAGCCGGGCAAGAACGAAATCATTGCCGGCCGTGCGGCGTCGCGCCAGTTCGTCGATCTCACCGTCGGCCGCCAGATCAAGTGGGGCGAGAACACCTGGACGCTCGTCGGCATTTTCGACGACGGCGGCGCCGTGTCGGAATCGGAGCTCTGGTGCGACGTCAAGGTCCTGCAGCCCGCCTACCGCCGCGGCAACAGCTACCAGTCGGTCTACGCGCGGCTGGCGTCGCCGGATGCGTTCACGCAGCTGAAGGACGCGCTGACGTCGAACCCGCAGCTGCAGGTGACGGCGATGCGCGCGCCCGACTACTACGGCAGCCAGACCGAGACGCTGCAGCGGATCATCCGTATCATCGGCGGCATCATCGCGGTCCTGATGGGCGTCGGCGCCGTGTTCGGCGCGGTGATCACGATGTACACCGCGGTCGCGAGCCGCACGCGCGAGATCGCGACCCTGCGTGCACTGGGTTTCAGGAGCCTTCCGGTCGTCGTCTCGGTGCTCGCCGAGGCCGCGCTGCTGGCGCTCCTCGGCGGCCTCGTCGGCGGCGCGATTGCGTACCTCGCCTTCAACGGCTACGAGACCGCGACGATGAACTTTCAGTCGTTCAGCCAGATCGCATTCAAGTTCGCCGTCACCGGCCCGCTCCTGGGCAAGGCGCTCTTCTACGCCGTCGTGATGGGGCTCTTCGGCGGCGTGCTGCCCGCAATCCGTGCGGCTCGGCTTCCCATCGTCACGGCTCTGCGCGAGCTCTAGTAGGCCGTCGCCGAGATCGGTATCGTCGGTGGGCTTGGCGAAACTGGCGTATTGAATGCCGACGAATTGCTGACGCGACGCGTACGATTTATATCCTCCATCTCGACAGGGCCGACTGAGGCCCTTGCGCGTCAGTGAACAGCTAACTCCTTAATAAATAATCACTTCAGGCGAAGAACGACACGTGCCTGATGAGTGATCCGAGGCGGTACACGAGTTGCTCCTAGCAATGGTGCAACATCCACAGGCGACCGCGACGGAGGGACCTCGATGCGCATTGACGACGTGCTTCAGCGAATCCAGGGAGAGTACACGGAAATGCCTGGTCTTCGCCTGACGCCCGCGCAGGCGCAGCGCCTCTGGGGCCTCGATCGCAGGGTTTGCGATGAGTTGCTGGAGGCGCTGGTCAAAGCCAAGTTCCTGTCACAGACGCGGGACGGATCGTTCATCAAGACCGACGGCGGGCCGACGCGAGTGGCGCCCCGCACGGCGGCCTAGACGGAAAACAGTTACCCCACCGGGCCCGACCGGCTGACCACCTGCCTCGTCAGCCAACAAGGCCGGCCCACTTCCTCGTTCCCGGGCGGCAGGCGCCCGCGGCCAGGCTCAGATCGGGGGTTGAAGACCAGATGGTCTTCTCCCCCGACTCGACACCAACAGGTTGCTGTTCAAGCGAAACCGCGGGCGTGCGCTTACGTCTTCTTCTTCCTCCAGTAGCGCGCCAGCCCTTGGTACGAATAGTTGAGACCGCCGGCACGCACGTAATCGGTCGCCTGCGTCTCCCCTACGCGCCGCGTGATATCGAGCATCGCTTCGTCGACGAAGCGGCGCAGTCGTTCGTCGTCATCGATGGCGGGGTCGGCAAGTAGGCGTTTGACGATGCCACTCCACGTGGCGATGTTGTCGAACATTGCCTGGAGATGCTGGCGCGAGCCGTGCCGTGGACCGAAATGGGTCAGGAACAGGGTGTCCGGATCCCACGCCAGGATCTTCGCCGCGCTCTGCTGCCATGCTTCCACGTCAATGTCGGGTGGAGGGGTCGGCGGCATCACGTATGTGCTCACACCGCGGCAGATACCAGCGGTATCGCCGACGAAGGCCACGCGCGACGCCGGATCGAAATAGGACACGTGATGTGAGGCGTGCCCTGGGGTATAGGCCGTTTCCAGCTCGCGCCCCGCCGCAATCACCTGCTCCCCGCCGTCGATGACCTTGAGCCGCGTCTTGTCGACCGCGCGGACCTCTCCCCACAGCCGGTCCATGTCGTTCTGGTAAAGACGGCCGGCGCTCGCCAGGAGCTTCGACGGATCAGCCAGATGCGGCGCGCCGCGCTGATGGACGACGACCTCGATGTGCGGGAACTTGGCGAGGATCGACCCCGTCGCTCCGGCGTGATCGAGATGAATGTGCGTGATCAGGATCTGGCGCACGTCCTCGAAGCGGATGCCCTTCCGCGTCAGCGCCGTCGTCAGGTTATCGAGTGTCGTGGAAGGCCCGGGATCGACGAGCGCGACACCGGCCGTTCCGTGCAGGATAGCCGTCGCGATGATCTCTGGACGGCCGAGGAAGTCGAGATCGACGTAGTCGAGTCCGGCAGCAAGCGGCGGCATGTCAGCGATCTTACCGCCTGTCGATCCTGTCGCCCGGCTACGACCGGTAGGCCTCACGCCCGACGCCCTGCGCGCGGATGCCCTGGGCAGGCAGCACGTCGTGCTGGAGTGCAAACATCGAGGCGGCGGCCTCGTCAATGTGTCGGACAAAGGCGATCGAGCCCTGCAGGATCGGCTTGACGCGGGCACGGTCCTGGACACGGGCTGGGGGAAACTCGTGCTCGACAATCAGGTACGTGTTGGCGACGTCGAGCGCGAGCAACTCGCGCGCGGCGAGCTGGTGATCGAGCCAGTCGACGGTGCGGTTCTGCAGGTAGCCGAGCGGATCGTGCCGCGCCGTGCCTGGCAGCTCGTGCTCGGCGAGAACGACCTGCTTTTTCCACGCGTTGAGGTGATCGGCCGGATTTTGCGACGGCCTGCCGCCTTTCCAATCGCCGCGCTCGACGGTCTGGCCGCCGTAGCCCCACGCGGACCACGCCTTTCGCGTCGACGACCTGGCCTTTGACGTGGAAGCCGCCGATCAGGAAATCGTAGCCGGTATCCTTCAGGTACTGGAAGATCGACCGCGTGTCCTGCCCCATCAGGATCGCGTGCGACGGGTCGTAATGGATGCGGAACTGCTCGCCGACGCCGTGCTTCTCGCAGATCTGGTGCAGCGCGATCCACGTGCCGGGCGTGTAGGCGATGTTGTTGTGCCAGTTGTCGCCCGTCGTCCAGCCGGGCATCGGGCACTGCTCGACGCGGTAGGTCAGCCCGCGCGCCTTCGCGTCTTTGAGCAGCGGCACGAACCACTGCTCGAAGTCGATGAGGTTCTCGTCCATCGAATGCTGCTGGTTGCGACCGACAAAGCCGCAGACGGCGTCGACGCCGAGCAGCGCCGCGGCGTCGAACACGCGCTGCATGAAGTCGTGCTTCTTGCCGCGCACCGCCGCGTCGTGGTGCAGCATGTTGTCGAAGTACCCGATGTCCGAGATGCCGACCTTGCTCGCCGCCAGCGCCCGCTGCACGCGCGAGGCCCGCGTCGGGTCGAACGGCTTGCGCAGATCGAGCGTGTTGGCAACCGGGTCGAGCATGGCCTCCGGCGGCACGTCGCTGTCCGACGGGTGCAGTGCCGCCGACAGCTGGATGTAGGGAGCGCCAATCTCCGCCGCGAACCCGACCCAATCCTCAATGGCGCGATCGGGATCGGGATCGCGCACTTCGCGCGGGGTCAGCTCCTGCAGGGCGGCGGTGAGCACGCCCACTTTCATGAACTTGGGCTCGAACGCTTTGATCGCCATCTCAGTAATCAACCTTCGTCCAGGTGCCGCCGGCCTTGGCGCTCTTCAGAATCGCTTCGACGAGGCAGTTGGCGTAATAGCCGTCTTCGAACGTGGCGAACGACGGCGGATGCGGATCCGCGGGGGACTTGCCGGCAGCGATGAACCCGTAGATGTCACGCATCAGGTTGCAGAACGCGTCGGCCCACGCCTCCTGGTGGCCTCCGGGCAAGTGGGCGTAGCCGCGGACCGCTTCGTCGAGAAGCGAGGGATCCTTCTGCAGGATCTCATTGGCACCGTCGCGGTGCCCCAGCCACAGCGAATTCTGCGCTTCCTGCTTCCACACCATCGACGCTTGGCGGCCGCAGATCTCGACCTGCAGGTCGTTCTTGTGGCCGGCGCAGACCTGGCCGACCGAGAACGAACCCTTGGCGCCGGTATCGAAGCGGACGAGGACCGAGGCGAGATCCTCGACGACGATGTCGACCTCCGTGGTCGCGCCGCCGCCGCCGGCCTGGAACGCCTCGCGCGAGCCGGAGGGCTTCTTGCGTTTCTTGATCGTCGTGGTGATGTCGCCGAGCACGTGCGTGATGCGCAGCCCGCTCATGTGCTGCGCCAGGTCGCACCAGTGCGAACCGATGTCGCCGAGCGCCGAACTGGCGCCCCCCTTGTCGGGTTCGAGGCGCCACGAATAGTCGGTGTCCTTGAGCAGCCAGTCCTGCAGGTAGTGGCCGTGGACGAATGTTGGCGTGCCGATGTCGCCGCGCGCGATGGCGTGCCGCGCCTGCTGCACGAGCGGGTTGCCACGGTAGTTGAATGTCACCGCGTGCACGATGCCAGCCTTGGTCGCCTGGTCGAGCAGCGACTTCGCCTCGCCCGCCGTCATCGCCAGCGGCTTGTCGGAGACGACGTGCTTCCCCTTGGCGATGGCCGCGGCGTTGACGGCGTAGTGCAGGTGATTCGGCGTGGCGTTGTGCACCACCTGGATCGCCGGATCGTTGAGGAGCTCCTCGTAGGAGCCGTAGGCCTTGCCGATGTGCAGCGCGTCAGCCTTCGCCTGCGCCGAGGCCTTGCTGCTGCCGGCGACTGCCACGACGTCCACGTAGCCGAGGCGCCGCACCGCGTCTACGTGATGAGGGCCGACGAATCCAGCCCCGACCAGACCCATGCCGATTCGTTTCATGCATTCACCATCCCGCGCATCATATCCGCTTCTGCCAGCAATGATCTGCTAGAATCCGGCCGCCAGGTCGCCCGGATGCTGCTACCCCAATTCGCGCTGCTCGTGCTGCTCACCGCCGCGCAATCCGCGCCGCCCGCCGGATTCACGTCGCTGTTCAACGGCCGCGATCTCTCCGGCTGGCGCGGCCGCCAGCAGGACTACAGCCCCTACGAAGAAGCGACGCTGAGCAAGGACGCGCTCGCCACGAAGCAAGTGGCGTGGAATGCCGATCGCGATCAGCACTGGCGCGTCGATCCGGCCGCTCACGAAATCGTCTCCGACGGCCATGGCGTCTTCCTGGCCACCGACAAGGACTACGCCGACTTCGAGCTGTTCGTCGACTGGAAGATCGTCGCGCGCAACGGCGACAGCGGCGTCTACCTGCGAGGCTTTCCGCAGGTCCAGGTCTGGGATCCCGACAACCCCGGCGACGTGAACAACGGCGCGCCCAGGGGATCCGGTGCGCTGTGGAACGACAACGCCGACAACCCCGGGAAGTGGCCGCTCGTCAAGGCCGACAATCCCATCGGCGAGTGGAACAGCTTCCGTATCCGGATGATCGGCAATCGCGTGTGGGTCTGGCTCAACGGCAAGCAGACCGTCGACGGCCAGGTGATGGACAATTACTTCGATCGCGCCAAGCCGGTCCTGCCGTCCGGGCCGATCGAGCTGCAGACGCACGGCTCAGAAATCCGCTTCCGCAACATCTACATCCGCGACATTCGTGAGGGAGGGGGGCAGCCATGAAAATCCTTCGCGTATTGGTCGTCGTATGCCTCGCCGGCACGCTTGCCGCGGCGCAGGAGCGCACGCGGCGCCTCTACCTGACCGCGCTCGACGACAATGACGGGGTCGTCACCGATCTCACCGCGGACGATGTCACGGTCAAGGAAAGCGGACGGCTCCGTCCGATTCAGCGCCTCGAGCCGACCAAGGACGCGATGTCGATCGCTATCCTCGTCGACGACAACGGGACCGGCATGTTCCGCGTCGGCGTCGGCCGCTTCATCGAGGCGCTGCTGGGCCGCGCCGAATTTGCCATCAGCGTCGTGCGCGGGCAGACGGTCAAGCTCGTCGACTACACGGCCGACACGCGGCAGCTGTCGGAAGCGGTGGCGCAGCTCGGCGCGCATCCCTCGACCAACGACGGCAACCAGCTCCTTGACGGGATCACCGGCGCGTCACTCGCCATGGTCAAGCACAAGGCGGTCCGTCCGGTGATCGTCGCCCTCACCGTCGGCGGCGACGACGTCACGCCGATGCAGCCGGAGGATGCGCTCGACGACCTGCGCAAGAGCGGCGCCCAACTCTACGTCGTCTCGGTTCTGAGCTCGGCGTTTCGTGCCACGGCGCCGACCAATCGTCCCGCCGATCTGCTCAATGAGGGTCATGCCCTCAAGGCGATGCTCGGCGATGGGCCGCAGCGATCCGGCGGCCATCGTGAAGACATCTCGGCGATCGCCGGCGTCGACCCGCGACTCCAGCAACTGGCGGCGCAGCTCAAGCAGCAGTACGTCCTCGAGTACGGGCTGGAGGGGTCGAAGCCATCAAAACGGGTCGAGGTCAACGGCAAGCGCAAGAACGTCACGGTCCGGGCCGCGACCTACGTTCCGGACAAGATGTTCTGAAAAAGAAAAAGGCCGGCGGAAGCCGCCGGCCTTTTTCACCTCCGCGGGCAGTATCAGTTACTGCCCCCGATAGTGTCTGTCATGCATGCACCTCCCGGCCGCGACCGGATACGAGTGCCGCCGCAGCGAAAGAGCGCGGGGCTGGTGGTCGCTCGGAGCCTTTTTTTGGCGCCGTCACACACCATGACGGCGGTGACCTCAGAATAGCACGCACGTCGAGGTCGGCGGGCCCGCGGAAGCTCGGCTGACCAACGGGCGAGTCCCGGACCGACCGCCATCGCGTCCCGTGGTCACCGCACGCGCCCATGCACGGTAAAATGGGAAGGTAACCATGGCAGGAACCGAGCGCCAGACGGGCGAGGAGGTCCTCGAGCGTACGCGGCAGGAAACCAGGAAACCCGAGCTCTTCAAGGTCGTGCTGCTCAACGACGATTACACGACAATGGACTTCGTGGTCGAGATCCTGGAGAACGTGTTCAACAAGGCGCCGGCCGAAGCCTACCGCATCATGATGGCGGTGCACACGCAGGGCCATGGGCTGTGCGGGGTGTATCCATTCGAAGTGGCGGAAACGAAAGTCGCGGCCGTCGTCGATCTTGCCCGCGCGCAGGGCTTCCCGCTGCGCGCAACCATGGAAGCGGAATAGAACGCTCGAAGGAAAACGAAGGGCACCAAGGAACGTGTTTAGTCCCGCTCTCGAAGTGATTCTCACGGTCGCCTACCGCGAAGCGGCAGCGCGGCGTCACACGCACTTGACGCTCGAGCACCTGCTCTACGCGCTGGCGCACGATCCCGACGGCGAGCGCATCCTCGCCGCCTGCGGTGCCGACCTGCCGCAGCTGCGGCGCGATCTTCGACAAGTACCTCGACGAGCACATCGAGCAGTTCTCGCGCGGCCAACAGAAGGAGCCGGAGCAGACGATGGCGTTCCGCCGCGTCCTGCAGACTGCGGTGCTGCACGTGCAGAGCGCCGGGCGCCAGGAAGTGCAATCGGGCGACGTGCTGGCCGCGACGCTGCAGCAATCGAAGTCGTTCGCGGCGCAGCTCCTCGCCGGCCAGGGCGTGTCGCGCCTCGACGTGCTCGAATACATCACGCACGGGATCAGTAAAGTGCCGCCGGCGGCGGGGCACGGATCGGGCGGAGACGCGGATGCCCAGCCGGGCGACGCCGACGCCGGGCTCGGCGAGCGCGGTGGCGCCGCCGCGCGCGATCCGCTCGGGGCCTACGCCTTGAACTTGAGCGAGCGCGCCCGTGAAGGGGCGCTCGACCCGCTCATCGGCCGCATCACCGAGCTGCAGCGCACGCTCGAGATTCTCTGCCGCCGCCGCAAGAACAATCCCGTCTTCGTCGGCGACGCCGGCGTCGGCAAGACCGCGCTCGCCGAAGGCCTGGCCACCCGCCTGCTGCAGGACGACGTCCCGGAGCTGCTCGAGGGGGCGGAAGTCTTCTCGCTCGACACCGCGGCGCTCCTCGCCGGTACCCGCTTCCGCGGCGACTTCGAGGAACGCTTCAAGGCCGTCGTCAACGCCCTCGCCAAGCGCCGCCTGCCGATCCTGTTTATCGACGAAATCCACTCGACGGTCGGCGCCGGCGCGACGACTGGCGGCACGATGGATCTGGCGACGCTGATCAAGCCCATCCTCACCGCCGGCCAGCTCCGCGTCGTTGGCTCGACGACGCACGAGGAGTTCAAGCACATCGAGAAGGATCGCGCGCTGGCGCGGCGGCTGCAGAAGGTCACCATCGACGAGCCGACGATCCAGGAAAGCGTCCGCATCCTGCAGGGACTGCGCTCCCGCTATGAAGCGCACCACCGCGTCAAGTACACCGACGATGCGCTCGAGGCCGCGGCCAGGCTGGCGTCGCGCCACCTGCGTGATTACAAGCTGCCCGACAGCGCCATCGACGTCCTCGACGAGGCCGGGGCGCGGGCGCGGCTGGGCGCCGCCGCCGCGGAACGCGGTCCAGGGGCCGCCGCCAGTGACGGCGCAGGGGGGGCGGGCGGGGCCAAGCCCCCCAGCAAGACACTGGATGTTGGCGTGCCGCAGATCGAAGAAGTGGTGGCACGCATGGCGCGCATCCCGGCCAAGCAGGCCTCGTCATCGGATCGCGATCGCCTGCGCACGCTCGAGGAATCGCTCGGCCGCGTCGTCTTCGGGCAGGAGGAGGCGGTGCAGCTCGTGGCGCGCGCCATCAAGCGATCGCGCGCCGGCCTGGGTCAACCCGAGCGTCCGGCCGGCGCGTTCCTCTTCACCGGCCCGACCGGCGTCGGCAAGACCGAGCTCGCCAAGCAGCTGGCGCTGCACCTCGGCAACGAGTTCCTGCGCTATGACATGTCGGAGTACATGGAGAAGCACGCCGTCGCGCGGCTGATCGGCGCGCCGCCGGGATACGTCGGCTTCGAGCAGGGCGGCCTGCTCGTCGACGCCGTCCGCACGCATCCCTACAGCGTTGTCCTGCTCGACGAAATCGAGAAGGCACACCCCGACATCTACAACATCCTGCTGCAGGTGATGGATCACGCGACGTTGACCGACAACAACGGGCGCAAGGCCGACTTCCGGCAGATCGTGCTGATCATGACGTCGAACGCCGGCTCGCGCGAGATGAGCACATCGAGCCTGGGCTTCTCCGGTGCGCCGCCGCTGGGAGCGTTCGACAACCGTCAGCAGGCCGCGCAGTCGAGGTCCAAGCAGGCGATCGAGCGCGTCTTCAGCCCCGAATTTCGCAACCGCCTCGACGCCATCGTCAACTTCAAGCCGCTAACCGCCGACGTCATGGAAACGATCGTCGACAAGTTCATCATCCAGCTCGAGGAGCAGCTCGCCGAGCGGCGGATCGCGATCGCGCTCCAGCCCGAGGCGCGGAAGCACCTCGCCCAAAAGGGCTACGACCCCCTGTTCGGCGCGCGCCCGCTCGCTCGCATCATCCAGGCCGACGTCCGCGACCGCCTGACTGACGAGATCCTGTTCGGCGCGCTCGAGAACGGCGGCACGGCCACGATCGGCTACGACGGATCGGCGCTGACCTTCACGTTCGCACCCGCACAACCGCCGTCGCCCGCCGCCGCGTCGGCGACCGCCTGAGGCCGATGTCGGACGAGATCGACAGCCCGGTGAAAGTCGTCGATCGGCGCCGCTGGCGCGAGGACGGCGAAGCCAATCCGAGCGCGGCCGAACCTCTCTCGCTCAAGCCGACCTACGTCGAGGAGCTCGAGCGGCGCGTCGCCCAGGCGGAGAAACAGGCGCAGGAGTTGCTCGCCAAGTACCGCGGCGCCGCGCAGGAGTTCGAAGACGCGCGCGCGCGGATGCGCAAGGAAGTCGCGAAAGACGCCGAACGGAGCCGCCGCGAGGTGTTCGTCAGCCTGCTCGAGGTCGTCGACAATCTCGATCGCGCGATCGATGCGGCGCGCGCGGCCGGCACCGCCGCCGGCGATCCGCTGCTGCAGGGCGTCGACATGGTCCGCCAGCAGTTCCTCGCCAAGCTCGAAGGTTTCGGCGTCAAGCGGATCGCCAGCGAGAATCAGCCGTTCGATCCGCTGCTGCACGAAGCCGTGACGACGATCCCGGCCCTCGACGCGGCGGCGGACGGCCGAGTCCTCGGCGTCGTCGCACACGGTTACCGAATCGGCCACGACGTTCTGCGTCCGGCGCTGGTCGCCGTGGGCAAGGCGACCCACCCTCTCGACTGATCGGCAGAGCGGCCGGCGGCGGGCCGCCACACACGCAACGGCTGAGCCGGCAGGTTTAACTTTGCGCTCTCCCCGCTGGTCCTACCCCCTGTGGGGAGTCCCCCGCACGCCGGCTGCACGCTCGGCGCGGCTGGGGCTTCGTTGTAGGGATCGGCGGGAGTCGGATAATCACACATGCGGCATCTGCTCCTGATGGGAGGCGGCCTGCTCGTCGCGCTGATCGCCGCCGAGCCCGGCGGCGCCCTGTCGGCGCGGACGACGCCGTTCACGCGCGCCGACCTGCGATGGCTCGGCCGCGTGACCTTCGGTGTCGACAGCCGGGTGGTCGCGTCGTACCGCACTCTCGGGCGCGAGAAATTCCTCGATGCACAGCTGCACCCGCCGCACGACGATCCCGCCGAGCTGGGTGCGGAGATCGCCGCGCTGACCATTTCGCAGAAGAGTGCCGAAGCGCGGGTCTTCGAAGTCCGCCAGGAGAACCAGCGGATCAACGCACTGACGTCCGATGACGAGAAGCAGAAGGCGCGCATGGCGCTTGGGCAGGCCGGCAACCAGGCCGTCTACGAAACGGCGCGGCGCCACCTGATGCGCGCGATCGAGTCTCCATGGCAACTGCGCGAACAGATGACGTGGTTCTGGATGAACCATTTCAGCGTGTTCTCGGGCAAGGGGAACATCCGCTACTCGCTGGCGGAATACGAGGAGCAGGCGATCCGGCCGCATGCGCTCGGGCGCTTTCGCGACCTGGTGATGGCGACCGCGACGTCGCCGGCGATGCTCGAGTACCTCGACAACGCGCAGAGTGCCGCCAACCGCATCAACGAGAACTACGCGCGCGAGCTGATGGAACTGCACACGCTCGGCGTCAGTGGCGGCGCGAGCGGGTCACGCTACTCGCAACAGGACGTGCAGGAGCTGGCGCGCGTGCTGACGGGGCTCGGGCTTGCGGCCACGCCGCAGGCGTTGAAGCTCGGGCCGCAACTGGCGCCGCTCTACGTCCGCAAGGGACTCTTCGAGTTCAACCCCGGCCGCCACGATCGCAATCCCAAGACCGTGCTCGGCGAGAAGATCGCCGGCAAGGGGATGGACGAGATCGAAGCCGCGGTCACGCTTCTCTGCCGCCAGCCGGCGACGGCGCGCTTCGTCAGCGCGAAGCTCGCCACCCATTTCGTCGCCGACCAGCCGCCGCGCGGACTCGTCGATCGGATGGCGCGGACCTTCGAGAAGACCGACGGCGACATCGCCGCGGTGCTGAAAACCATGTTTCTCGACAAGGAGGTCATCGCCTCGCTCAATCGCGACGCCGACAACAAGTTCAAGGATCCGATGGCGTTCGTCGTCTCCTCAGTGCGGCTCGCCTACGAGGACAAGACGCTGACCAACTATCATCCGCTCGTCGGCTGGCTGACACAGCTGGGCGAGCCGCTCTACGGCCGGGTCACCCCAGACGGCTACCCGCTCGGCGAAGCCGCGTGGACCAGCTCGGGCCAGATGGTCCGTCGCTTCGAGATCGCCCGCGCCATCGGCAGCGGTAACGCGGGACTCTTCAACAACGAGGACAATTCGCCGGGCATGGCCGCCGGCTTTCCGATGCTGACGTCGCGCTTCTACTACGAGGCGATCGAGCCGTCACTCGGTCCGCGCACGCGCGCCGCGCTAGGCAAGACCAACTCGCAGCAGGAGTGGAACACCGTGCTGCTGGCCTCGCCCGATTGGATGGAACGGTAAGAAGGAGAATGCCATGACGCTCTCACGGCGAGGCTTGCTGAAACTCGCGCTGGCCGGCGCGGCGCATCCGCTCCTGCCCGTGCGCGGCATCGTGTCGCAGGCGTTCGCCGCGCCCGGCGCCGCCGACGCGAAGTTCCTGCTCGTCTTCCTGCGCGGCGGCTACGACGCGGCCAACGTGGTCATCCCGGTGGGCAGCCCGTTCTATTACGAGTCGCGGCCGACGATCGCCATCCCGAAGCCCGATCCCGCCAATCCGCTGGCGGCCGTGCCGCTGGCGCAGCGCGATGGATCGACGGCCTGGGCGCTGCATCCCGCGTTGAAGGACACGATGCTTCCGCTCTGGGACAAAGGTCAGCTCGCTCTGGTCCCCTTTGCCGGATCCGAGGATCTGACGCGCAGCCACTTCGAGACCCAGGACAGCGTCGAAACCGGCATGCCGGTCGCCGCGCCCGGCGTGACGCCACACAACTATGGCTCGGGCTTCCTCAATCGCCTGGCGTCGTCGCTCGACGGCGCGGCGCCGGTCTCGTTCACCGATGGCCTGCCGACGGTCATGACCGGCCAGATCGTCGTCCCCAACGTGTCGCTCAAGGGAACCGGACGCGCGCCGTTCGACAACCGCCAGATGGCGATCCTCGCCGGCATGTACGAGGGTACGCGCTTCGAGCCGCTCATCGCCGAGGGCTTCGACCTCCGTAAGACCGTTGCCGAACAGGCCGAGATGATGAACGCCGGCAGCATGACCGCGGAAATGCAGGCCGCGAACCGCAACGCCATCACCGCGCGCGGCTTCGAGCTGGAAGCACGCCGCATGGCCGGCCTGATGAAAGACAAGTTCAACATCGCCTTCATCGACGTCGGCGGCTGGGACACCCACGTCAACCAGGGCAACGGCCAGGGGCAACTGGCGAACCTGTTGCTCAGTCTCGGCCAGGGGCTCGCCGGCTTCGCAGACCAGATGGGAAGCGCGTGGGCCCATACGGTCGTGGTCGTCATCTCGGAATTCGGGCGGACCTTCCGCGAGAACGGCACGCGCGGTACCGATCACGGCCACGGGAGTGCCTACTGGGTGCTCGGCGGCGCGCTGCAGGGCGGGCGCCTGGCCGGTGAACAGGTCGCCGTCACTCCGCAGGCGCTCAATCAGAACCGCGACTGGCCGGTGACGACGGAATATCGGGCGATGCTAGGCGGCCTGTTCAGGCGGATGTACTCGATGGACACCGCGCGTCTGTCGCGCGTGTTCCCGGACGCCGTCCCGCGCGACCTCACCCTGATCTAGTAGAATCGTCTGATGCCCCTGTTCGAGTACGCCTGCCGCGGCTGTGGCCGGCGGTTCGAGGCCTTCGTGACGGCCGACCGCTCCGCCGCGTGCCCCGCCTGCGAAGGAACCGACCTGCAGAAGCTGCTGTCGTCTCCCGGCATGGTCGGGTCCGGCGGCCGCAGGGAGCACGAAGCTATCCCGGCGTGTAAGGCCCAAGGCGGCCACTGCGCCTGTTCGCACAACCCTTCGCTCAATTGACGATCCCTGCGTCATCCGTCCCGGGTCTGTGGATGACGCGGGGCTGACAGGAGATGACATGGCCACGCCGATCGAACAACGCGGTTACGCGCACCCCGACGCTCTCGTCTCTACTGACTGGGTCGAGCAGCACCTGAACGACCCCAAGATCAGGCTGATCGAATCCAACGAAGACACGCTGCTCTATGCGTCGGGCCACGTCCCAGGCGCGGTGCACGTCGACTGGACGTCGGATCTCAACGATCAGATCCGCCGCGAGTACATCACCCGCGCCGGCTTCGAGGCGTTGATGTCGAAAATCGGCGCGGCCAAGGATACGACGGTCGTCTTCTACGGTGACAAGAACAACTGGTGGGCGTGCTACGCGTTCTGGGTGTTCCAGCTGCTCGGCCACACCAACGCCAAGGTCATGGACGGCGGCCGCGTGAAGTGGCTCAAGGAGAACCGGGCGACGTCGCGCGACGTCCCCTCGTACCCGGCCACCCAGTACAAGGGGTCGGAGCGCAACGACGCACCAATTCGCGCGTTCCGTGAAGACGTGATCACGCATCTCGAGAAGCACGGCCAGCTCGTCGACGTGCGTAGCCCAGAGGAGTACGCCGGCACGCGAATGCATATGCCCGACTATCCGAACGAGGGGGCGCTGCGCGGCGGCCACATTCCCGGCGCGAAGAGCATCCCGTGGGCGAAGGCGATCAATCCTGACGATGGCACGTTCAAGAGCGCCGACGAGCTGAAGAAGCTGTATCAGGAAGACAACAAGCTGTCCTCCGGCAATCCGACGATCGCCTACTGCCGTATCGGCGAGCGCAGCAGCCACACCTGGTTCGCGCTGACCTACCTGCTCGGATTCAGCAACGTACGCAACTACGACGGCAGCTGGACGGAGTGGGGCAACCTGGTTGGCGTGCCGATTGAAAAGTAGGATGGGGAATCGGGGAATCGGGTAAGCGGGGAATCGGGTAAGCGCGTGATCGATGCTTGACAAGCTCGGGCAGGTCATCGACATGTTCCAGATGTTCGATCCGGCCGACCGGACGAGCATGCTGCTGTCCTACGCGGAACAGTTCAGGGAGGTGCCGCCGTCAATCGCGACGCGGCCCTTTGCCAAGTCGCACCAGGTCCCGCAGTGCGAGTCGGATGCCTATGTCTGGGCGCTGAAGCAGACCGACGGCACACTGAAGCTGTACTTCGCCGTCGAGAACCCGTCGGGCGTTTCGGCCAAGGCGCTCGCCACGATTCTCGACAAGACGCTCTCCGGACTTCCCGCGTCCGAGATCGCCACTATCGACTGCGACATCGTCGAAAAGCTGTTCCGGCAGAACATCTCGATGGGCAAAGGCATGGGACTGATGGCGATGGTCAACGCCGTGCAGGCGCTGGCCCGGGCGGCAGGCAAGGCGTAGAACCTGCGAAGCTATCAAAGCGGTATATTACCGGCCATGAAACGCGTCGTCGGTCTGTCCCTGTTTCTGTCGCTCGCGGTCGCGCCGTCCGTGCATCCCCAGACGTCGACGAAACTGCGCGGTTTCACCGCGCCGGGGAGCGACGCCGAGCGCGCGCTGGAAGCGAAGTTCCAGGCGGTGCCCAAGCCGGACAACGCGCGTCAGTACATGCAGAAGATCACCGCGACGCCGCATCATGCGGGGAGCGCGGCCAGCCGCGCCGTCGCCGAATACATCCTGTCGCAGGAGAAATCGTGGGGACTGGACGCCTCGATCGAATCGTTCGAGGCGCTGATGCCCTATCCGACAGAACGTGTGGTCGAGATGATCGGCCCGGCGCATTACACCTTGAAGCTCGCCGAGCCGGCGCTGCCGGAGGATCCGGGCTCCGACGACCCGACCGGGTTGCCGACGTTCAACGCCTACTCGGCCGACGGCGACGTGACCGGCGAGCTGGTCTACGTCAACTTTGGCACGCCCGACGACTACGAGCAGCTGGCAAAACTGGCCGTCGACGTGAAAGGCAAGATCGTCATCGCGCGCTATGGCAAGAGCTGGCGCGGCATCAAGCCGAAGGTCGCCTACGAGCACGGTGCGATCGGCTGCATCATCTATTCGGATCCGCACGAGGACGGCTACTTCCCCGGCGAGGTCTATCCGGGTGGCGCTTACCGTCCAGAGTTCGGCGCGCAGCGCGGCAGCGTGATGGACATGCCGATCTACCCGGGTGATCCGTTGACGCCGGGCGTCGCCGCGGAGCCGGGCGTAGCGCGGATGGATCGCAGCGCCTCGCCGACGATTCTCAAGATCCCGGTGCTGCCGATTTCATACGGCGACGCGCTGCCGCTGTTGAAGAACCTGACCGGAGCGGTGGCGCCGGAGAGCTGGCGCGGGTCGCTACCGATCACGTATCACGTCGGCGGCGGCCCGGCGACCGTGCACATGAAACTGGCCTTCGACTGGCAGAACCGCCCGTTGCACGACGTCATCGTCCGCATCCCCGGCACGGAGTTCCCCGACGAGTGGATCGTCTACGGCAACCATCACGACGCCTGGGTCAACGGCGCTGCCGATCCGACGAGCGGCCAGGTGTCGCTGATGGAAACGGCGCGCGGGTTCGCCGAGCTGCTCAAGACGGGATGGAAGCCGAAGCGGACGATCATCCTCGCGTCGTGGGACGGCGAGGAGTGGGGACTGCTCGGCTCGACGGAGTGGGCCGAGAAGCACGCGACGGAGCTGACCGGCAAGGCGGTGGTCTACATCAACAGCGACAGTACTGCGACGGGCTGGCTCACCGCGTCGGGCTCGCACTCGCTGCAAGGCTTTGTCAACGACGTGATGCGGGATCTGGCGGATCCCAGGCGGCCGGGCAAGACCCTGTTCCAGGCGAAGCTTGAGCGCGCGCTGAACCAGGCCAAGGATGACGAGGAGAAGGCGCGCATCCACTCACGCCGCGATTTCCCGATCGACGCGCTCGGATCGGGATCCGACTACACGGCCTTCCTCGATTACTTGACCGTCGCCTCGCTCAACCTCGGCTTCGGTGGCGAGGCCTCCGACGGCGGCGTCTATCACTCCAAGTACGACTCGTTCTACTGGTACACGCACTTCTCCGACACCGATTTCACCTACAACGCCGCGCTGTCGCGGGTCATGGGCACGGCCATCCTGCGCCTCGCCAACGCGGACATCCTGCCGTTCGAGTTCACCAGCACCGCGAAAACGCTGGGCGGCTACGTCGACGAGTTGGAAGAGCTGAAGAAGGGGATGAAGGACGCGAAGGAGCGTGACGCCCTCGATTTCACCGCGCTGCGCGCGTCGATCGCGAAGTTGCAGAAGGCCGCTGACGCCTACAACGCAGCCATCGCGAAGGGACGCCAGCCGAAGGATCGAGAACAGCAGGCGGAGCTCAACCACCTGCTCTACACCAGCGAGCGGCTGTTCAAGTACGAGGCGGGACTGCCCAAGCGAGAGTGGTTCAAGCACCTCGCCTACGCGCCGGGCTTCTACACCGGCTACGGCGTCAAGACGTTGCCCGGCATCCGCGAAGGTATCGAGCAGAAGGACTGGGCCGCGGCCAAGACCTACATTCCGCTCGTGACTGCTGCGATCGACAAGCTCGCGGCGCAGGTCGATCGCGCGGCCAACCTGCTCCGCTGAGACAGGCGACGGCTCCCTCCGAGATCAACGACACCAGACCGAGGAGCGCAGATGGAACGCAAGACCGCACATGACTTCGACCAGGAACTGCTCATCCTGTTCGATGCCTACGTCCACGGCATCATCGATCGCCGCGGCTTTCTCGACAAGGCCGGCAGGTTTGCGGTTGGCGGCGTGACCGCCGCGATGCTGCTCGATCAACTGAGCCCGAAGTTCCTCGAGGCGCAGGTGATCAAGCCCGAGGACGCGCGCATCAAGACGGCCTCTGTCGAGTACGACTCGCCGAAGGGCTACGGCAAGATGCGCGGCTATCTTGCCGAGCCGGCGAAGCCGGCGGGCAAGCTGCCGGCCGTGCTCGTCGTGCACGAGAATCGCGGACTCAACCCGCACATCGAAGACATCGCGCGGCGGCTCGCCGTCGACAACTTCGTCGCCTTCGCGCCCGACGCGCTGTTCCCGCTCGGCGGCTATCCCGGCGACGAAGACAAGGCGCGCGATCTCTTCCCCAAGCTGGATCAGGCGAAGACGCGCGAGGACTTCATCGCGGCGGCGAACTGGCTGCGGGCGCGACCCGAGACCACCGGCAAGCTTGGCTGCGTCGGCTTCTGCTACGGCGGCGGCATCGTCAACTTCCTCGCCACGCAGGTGCCGGAACTCGCCGCCGGCGTGCCGTTCTACGGCAGCGCGCCAAGTCTCGAAGACGTGCCGAAGATCAAGGCGGCGATGCTGATCAATTCCGCCGAAGTCGACGATCGGATCAACGCCAGCTGGCCGGACTACGAGAAGGCACTCAAGGCGGCCAACGTGAAGTACGAGCGCTACCAGTATCCCGGCACGCAGCACGGCTTCAACAACGACACCACGCCGCGCTATGACGAGAAGGCCGCGAAGCTGGCGTGGGAGCGTACCATCGCGCACTTCAACAAGTACCTGCGGTGAGCGGCTGACGCGTGACGACGGGCCGGGCCCGGCGTGTCCTCCGCCCCTCGGGTCCTTCGCTCTCAGGTACTCGCGGAATGTGAGGTTGAACCGCCCCGGGCCGGTCCCTTCGGGCGCGGTCCCGGGCAGGATGCGCGTCACGGCGTGATAGCGCAGCCGCGACGGGCCGCCCATCACCAGTACGTCTCCCGACCGCAGGATCAACGGCGACATCGGATCCCGTCGGGACAGGCCGCCGATGACGAAGCGCGCCGCGTCGCCGAGCGACACCGAGACGATTGGCGTGCCGGCGGCGATCGAAGCGGCGCTCTCGTCTTTGTCCTGGTGCACGCCCAATTTCGCTTCGCCGGTGTAGTAGTTCATGATGCAGAGGTCAGGCGCCATGTCGAATCCGGCGTCGCGGGCGGCGGCGCGGGCGATCTCGGCAAAGCGCGCCGGCAACGGCGGGACCGGTAGGTCATCGTAGTCGGAACGGCGCGGTTCGTAGCGATACGTCGTGCCGTTCCAATGCTTTCCCAGGCACAGCATGCCGACGCTCATCTTGCGGCCGCCGCGTACGGTCGGCGAGTACATCGGGACGGGTCCGTCAGCGAGGGCACGGCAGATCTGCCACAATTCGCGCTGCCCAGGGGGGGCAAATCGTGATTGAAAGACGACGAGCCCGTCGTTAAGCTTCAACACCAGATGTTCAGAATACCGCTCCTCGCCGCGCTGGTGCTGCTCGCCGCCGCCCAGCAGCGCCAAACCTTCCGATCCGACGTCGACGTGATCGCGGTCGACGTCGCCGTCATCGACGGGAAGGGCACTCCCATGGCTGGTCTCGGCCCGGAAGACTTCGAGGTCACGGTCTCCGGCCATCCGCGCCACGTCGTCAGAGCCGCGTGGATGGCCTACGGCGCGCCGCCCGGGACGGCGGATTCACCGACGACCGCCGCGGTCGATGACGCGGCGATGGCCTCGTCGAACCGGATGTTCGTGATCGCCATCGACGAAGAAAGTCTGCAGCCGACCGGCGCGTTCGCGGCGCGTGCTGCCGTGGAGCATTTCATCGATCAGCTCCGCCGCGACGACCGCGTCGGGTTGTACGCGTTCCCGGCCAGGCTGGCGAACTTCACGCTGACCACGGATCACGCATCGCTGAAGCGGGCCCTCTTCAACGTGGCAGGTATCCGGCAGGAACCGACCGGACAGTTTCATCTGACGGTCCCTGAGATCATCGACATCGCCAACGGCGACTCCGAAGCCGAAGCTCGCGTCTTTGCCCGCGAATGCCAGGGGGGCACCAGCTGTGCGCCAGGCTCGATCAAGACCGAAGCAGAGAGCCAGGCGGGCTTCCTGGAAATGGAAGTGAGCAAGAGCGTCGAGGGGCTGCGTGGCCTGATGCGCGGGCTGTCGGACGTCCCGGGACGCAAGATCCTCGTCTTGGTCAGCGGCGGAATGATCTCCTCGGATAGACATGGCGGTCGGGTCAACGCCGCTAACGACCTGCGAACGCTGACGAGCGACGCCGCGGCGGCCAACGCCGCCTTGTTCGTCCTGCACCTCGACTGGTCGTATCAGCAGTCGTTCTCGGCCAAGAACGATATGTCCTCGACCTATTTCCGTAACTCCGAGATCGCCCGGACCGGCCTCGAGCTGATGGCCGGCATGCTGGGGGGCGATCTGGTGCGGGTGGAGGGCAACGCCGGCGACACCGCGTTCACCCGCATATTGAACGAAACGTCGGCGTACTACTTGCTGGGCGTCGAGCCGGCCCCGGAGGATCGCGACGGCAAGACCCACCCGATCAAGGTCAAGGTCAAGCGGCGCAACGTCACGGTCCTCGCCCGGAGCGAGGTCACGATCCCGTTCAAGTGAGGCGCGGAGCCAGCGCGTAGAGGGCGATCGCGGCGGCACTGACGACGTTGAGCGAGTCGGCGCGCGGATCGACAGGGATCCGCACGTGGAGGTCTGCCGCTAACAGCGAGTCCTCGCTCAAGCCGAACCCTTCGGATCCCAGAAGGATCGCCAGCCGGTCCGCGACAGTCGCGGCGAAGACCGGCAGCGGCACGGCGCCGGATCGCGGGGTCAACGCGACCAGCAGGTATCCTCGGCGGCGAAGGTCGTCGAGCGCACCGGACCATGACGCGGCGCGCACATACGGCACACGCAGCGTCGCGGCCATCGACGTCCGCACGGCCTTGCGATACAGCGGATCCGCCGTGTGACTGTCGAGCAGGACACGCTCGACGCCATAGGCCAGCGCGGTGCGAAAAAGGCCGCCGACGTTATCCGGGTCGCCGATGCCTTCGAGCGCCAGCACGCGCGCGGTGCCCGCGTGCGTGTCACGCATGGCCGTGCTTTCAACCCGATAGGCGAGCGCGAGGCAGCCGCGATGGAAGTCGAATCCAGTGATCTCTCGCAGCTCGCCGGGCGTGCGGGTGTGGCAGGGGACGTCGGGCCGCCGCTGCAACACCGGCGCGAGCGCACGCGCCGCCGCTGGGGTGACCAGGACTGAATGCACGCGAAAGATGCCGTCCTCGAGCAGGCGCTCGACCACGAGACGTCCTTCGGCGACGAAGAGGCCCGCGCGCTCGAGGGCGCGCGGATCGCCGACAAGGCGATAGGGTTCGAGCATAGGCACTGGCGGCGGCAGCGACGCGACATGTCCGCCGCCGCCCAGAGGTGGACGCGGCACGTCATGTCAGGGCGGACGCTACGAGTCGTCCCGGCGCGTCACGAAGCGGCGACTGCGGTGCGAGTCGAGCACGTGCTGGCCGAGACGCTTGCTCAGGAACAACTTCGAGTCCTTGACGTCGGTCGTGTGCGGGACGAAGCGGACGACGTGATAGTTCAGCTGCGCCAGCGCGGCGCGCATCTCGTAGAACTTGTTCTTGGTCTTGACCAGAATCTCGTCGAAGCCGTTGGCGAGCGCCCACACTTCCTGCTCTTCGGTCAGGGCGCGAAAATGCCCCTGGCCACGCCAGTCAGAGCGAGTGCCGCCGATCCACTGATAGAGCACGCGCCGGCCGTCGAACTCGACGACGTCATCGAGCTGCGCCACGAGGTCGGCTAGCTTGGGATCGTGTTCGTTGGCACGCAATTCGTGCGCGACCTTGAATGAGACCGGCACCACTGTCCCGGGATCGTCGGGCAGCGACGCTTCAGCCATCAAGATCTGGTGATCGCGCTCGTTCAGGCGGGTGATCACTTCCGCCGCGTTCTTCTTCCTCGGGAAGTCGAGGAAGAACTCCTCGATGTATTGAATCTCGAGCGCACCCTGCTGGAGGCCGTACTGCTTCAGATAGTATTCCACGGTGGAAACCCCCACTATAGCAGGAGAATCAGTCGTTGAGGAGACGCTCCTGCGCTCGTGGACTCCACTGAACCGTGGAACGACGGCCGCGGCTATTCGGCCCGAAGGGCAACGATCGGGTCAACCCGCGTCGCGCGGCGGGCGGGAAGATAGCTGGCCATGAGTGCCACCACCGCCAGGACGGCCGATACCGCCGCGTAGGTCGCCGGGTCGGTCGGCGTCACGTCGAAGAGCATCTTCGCCATCGTTTGCGACAGCGCCAGCCCGGCAGCCAGGCCGGCGCCGACACCGCAGGCGACGAGGGTCAA
The DNA here is from genome assembly GCA_963836665.1 of uncultured Acidobacteriota bacterium. Classification (GTDB taxonomy): domain Bacteria; phylum Acidobacteriota; class Vicinamibacteria; order Vicinamibacterales; family 2-12-FULL-66-21; genus JAICSD01. The sequence continues at coordinate 3,301,370 of CAWIKL010000001.1, forward strand.
CGCCTGACGGACGACGAGCGTGATCACCGAGTGACCCTGCGCGCCGAGCGCCATGCGGATGCCGATTTCGCGCGTGCGTTGTGACACCGCATAGGAAAGCACACCGAAGATGCCGACCGCCGCCAGCAGCAGCGCCACCGCCGCGAATATCGTCAGGAGTAGCATGTAAAAGCGCTGCTGCGAGATCGAGGCGGCGACGATGGCGTCGAGCGTCCTGAGGTTCGACACCGGCAGGTTGCCGTCGAGGGCATAGACCTCGCGGCGGACGGCCTCGGCGAGCGCCATCGGCGGTACCGCGGTCTTGAGGATCATCGTCATCGATGCGACCGGCCACTGCCGCAGCGGCATGTAGATGTGCGGCGGATTCGGCTCGTTGAGACCGGCACTCTTCACGTCGCCGACGATGCCGACGACCTGGCCGCCGGCCCGGCTCTTTGTGCCACGGCGCCTCCATCCGAGCTCGATCGTCTTCCCGATCGGATCCTCGTTAGGGAAGAACTGGCGTGCGGCGCTCTCGGTGATGAGGACGACCTGCGGCATGGACGCCGTGTCGTTGTCGGTGAAGAAGCGCCCGCGCTTGAGCGGAATACCGATTGCGGTGAAGTAGTCGGGCGTAGCCACGCGCACTTGCATCGACGGCTGCTGCGCCGGTGGCAGCGGCGGACGCCCGGTTATCCCGAACGAAATATTGAAGTCCATGCCGCTCAGCGGCAGCCCCATGACCGCCGACACCGCCTCGACACCGGGGAGCCCGCGCAGCCGCGGCATCAGCGCGTCGAAGAAGGCGACACGCCTGGCGTCTTCCTGGTAGCGCGAGTCGGGCAGCGTCAGGTCGAAAGTCAGCGCCTGCTCGACCTTGAATCCGGGATCCACCGCCTGCAGCTTCATGAAGCTGCGCAGGAGCAGGCCGGCACCAGCGAGCAGCATGACCGCCAGCGCCAGCTCCGCGACGACGAGCACCGCGCGTACCCGCCGGCCGCCGCGCGGCCCCACGGCACCGCGTCCGCTGTCCTTCAATGCGTCGGCCAGTCCCCGTGTGGCGCTGAACGCCGGCGCCAGGCCGAAGAGCACGCCGGTCACGATCGCCGTCGCGATGGTGAACAGCACGATGGTGCCGTCGACCCGCACGTTGTCGAGCCGAGGGATCCCCTGCGGCTGCAACTTCGTCAACAGATCGACGCCCCACACCGCGAGCAGGAGTCCTGCCGCGGCGCCGACGAGCGACAGCAGCACGCTTTCGGTGAGCAGCTGGCGCACCAGGCGCGTGCGGTGGGCGCCAAGCGCCGCGCGTACCGCCATCTCCGGGCCGCGCGCCGCGGCGCGCGCCAGGAGCAGGTTGGCAACGTTGCTACACGCGATGAGCAGGACCGAAGCCGACCGCGCCGAGCAGGATCAGGACGGCGCGGCGGATGTCGCCGACCATCGCCTCGAGCAGCGGATACGTCGACATCCCAATCTCGCTGTCGTCATCGGGAAAGTCACGCGCGAGCCGCTTGCCGATCGTCTCCACCTCCGCCGCCGACTGCTGCGGGGTCACGCCGGGCTTCAGCCGCGCCACGACCTCGAGATACCAGGCGCCGCGCTGCTTGCTGACGAAGCTCTCGTCGTACTCGACCGGCATCCAGGCCTGGCGGCCGGCGGGATACTCGAAGCCGGCGGGCATCACCCCGACCACTTCCTTGGCCACGCCGTCCAGCACGATGTGCCGGCCTATGACGCCGGCATCGGCGCCGAAGCGCTGCTGCCACAGCGCGTGCGACAGGACGATCACGTTGCTCGCGCCTGGCGTGTTCTCTCGCGCGTTGAAGGAGCGGCCAAGCTCGGGGCGCACGCCCAGCACATCGAAGAGCGACGCGCTGACCTCGGCGATCGGCAATCGCGTCGGCTCCCCTTCGCCGGTCAGGATGGCGCGGCCCGTCGACACCGCCGCCGCGTTCTCGAACGTCGACGCGGCCCGGGCGACGTCGATGAAATTCGGTCCCGACATGACGGCGCGATGCCCGTCGACGATGTGATACACGCCGACGAGGCGATCGGGCTGCGGATAGGGCAGCGGCTTCAGCAGCACGCCGTTGACGACGCTGAAGATGGCGCTGTTGGCACCGATGCCGAGCGCGAGCGTGGTCACCGCGACGGCGGTGAACGCCGGCGCCTTGATCAGGCGGCGCAGCGCGTAGACAACGTCCTGGCGAAGATGGTCCATGTCGGTGCCGGGGTGAGGGTTTGGAATCGGGTTACGTAGCCAGGGTTGTGCCACGCGGGATCACGCGGAATTTCCTCATGGATCGCCAGATGGTATCCGGGCACCGTTCGAGTGTGGCACGCTCGGTCCCGGATCCGAACACCGGTTAGAAGACGACAGAAGACAGAAGGCAGAAGGCAGAAGGCAGAAGGCAGAAGTGAGATGCCTCGTCGCGGCTACACGGCCTTCCACTCCTCGTTGACGAGGGCAAAGAGCGCCTGGTCGCGAATCCTGCCGTACTTCACGCTGCTGGCGCGAAGCGTCGCCTCGCGCGTGTAGCCCGCTTTTTCAAGGACGCGGATCGACCGGGCATTGTCGGCAAACGGCAGCGCGAACAGACGCAGCAGGTTGCACTCTTCAAAGGCGTACTTCGAGATCAGCCGGACCGCTTCGACGGTGATGCCGCGACCCCAGTACGGTTCGGCGAGCCAGTAGCCGAGCTCGGCGGAGAAGCGCTCGACGTCGGCACCTGGGAAGAAGCCGATTCCGCCGGCGGCGTCGCCATCCACGACCATTGCGAACAGCATCGTCGGCCGCGCGCCGGCGACGGACTGGATGAACTGCCGCGCGTCAGCGATGGTGTAGGGGTGCGGAAAACGATCGCGCAGGTGTTGCGCGACCTTGGCGTTGTTCGCGTACCTGGCGAGCGACGACGCGTCGGACGGCTTCCACGCCCGCAGGATGACGCGTTCGCCCGTGAGCTTCATGGCTGGAGGTACCTCGGATCAAAAAAGCGACGAACCGTGCTTGCGCAGCCAGCGCTCGGCGTCGCGGAAGCCGGGACAGGCGGACTCGACGTGACGCCAGAACTTGCGCGAGTGGTCCGGCTGCCGCAGGTGCATCAGTTCGTGCACGAGAATGTAGTCGCGGACCACCTCGGGCATCAGCATCAGCCGGTAGTTCAGCGCGATGTGGCCTTTGGGCGAGCACGAGCCCCAGCGCGATCGCTGATCGCGGATGGTGATGCGGGTGACGGTCAGGCCATTCGCGGCGGCGAGCTCGAGCAGCCGCGGTGGCAGCTCGCGCTGCGCACGCGTCTTCAGCGCCTGTTCGACGTCTGCCGGCCTCTTCGCGGCGAGCACCTTGGAACGTTGGCGCCGCGCCCAGTCCAGGTGCCGATCGGCAAAGCGGCGCGCTTCCGCCTGCGAGCCGCCGCGCGGGATCGTGACCCGCAGCGCACCGTCGGGGCGCACACGCATGACGTAGCGCCGCGCGCTGCGCACGCGCACGAAATGGATCGTCAGCGGCTCCGGCTCTCCCGGCCGCGACGGATCTTCCGGCTCGAGCCGGAAGCTGCCCGAGAAAGGAAATCGCAGCTGCAGGCTAGTGCTCCAGGTACTGTTTCATCCAGCCAAAGACCTGTTCGTGCCAGTACCGGCTGTTGAGCGACTTCAGCACCCAGTGACCTTCGTCCTCGAAGACGAGCGCCTTGCTCGGCACGCCGTGCAGGCGGAGCGCGGTGAAGAGCTGCAGCCCCTGGTCCACCGGCACGCGGAAGTCCTGCTGGTTGGTGATCACCAGCGTGGGCGTCTTGATGTTGGCGGCGTAGCGATGCGGCGAGAACTTCTGGAACTGCTCCTTGGCGGTTCCGCTCCACGGCAGTCCGCCGAATTCCCACTGCGTGAACCAGCCCTCTTCGGTCGCAAGCGACATCGACTCGAGGTTGAAGACGCCGTCGTGGCTGACCGCCGCCTTGAAGCGATCCGTGTGCGTGATCAACCAGTCCACCGCGTAGCCGCCGTAGCTCGCGCCGGCGATCCCCTGGCGGTTGGCGTCGACATAGGGCAGCTTGACGACCGCGTTGAAGACCGCGTCGAGGTCGAGCATCACCTTGCCGGCCCAGTCCTGCGAAATTTCATCGACGAACTTCTGCCCGAAGCCGGTCGAGCCGCGCGGGTTCGGCGCGGCGACGACCCAGCCCTGTGCCGCCCACAGCGATGGATTCCAGCGGTACGACCAGGCGTCGCCCCAGTCCCCCTGCGGGCCGCCGTGAATCAGGAAGACCACGGGGTATTTCTTCGAGGGATCGAAGTTCGGCGGCTTGATCAGCCAGTAGTGCACCGGGGTGCCGCCGGCGCCCGGCACCGTAAGACTCTGCGGCGTGTCGAAGGCCACGTCCTTCAACCATGCATCGTTCTCGTGCGTGAGCTGCGTCTTGTTGCGCGAGACGCCCTCGGTGTCCGTGACCCAGACGTCGGCCGGCGCAGTCAGCGCCGAGCGCGTATAGGCCAGCCGCGTGCCGCCGCTCGTGAACGATCCGATCGCGCCCCCGGGCTCGCGCTCGACGGGCGCGCCTCCCGCCAACGGCACGCTGTAGAGATTGTCCGTGCCCTTGCTCGTCGCGATGAAGAAGACCGTCGTGCCGTCGTGGCTGACGATGAAATCGCTCACCGACAAGTCCGGCGTCTCGAACACGGTGCGCTTCGCGCCCGTGGCGCGATCGTAGACATCCAGGTAAAAGCGGTCCGACTCGAACTGCGGTCGGCGCTGCGCCCGGACAATCATGTACTTGCCGTCCGGCGTGAACTGCGGCTGCAGATCCGACGCGGGATTGGCCGTCAGCTTTTTCGCGTCGCCGCCGGAGACCGGCACCGACCACACGTCGTTGTTGGTGGTGTAAGCCTCCTTGTCGTTCCCTTCTCGGTTGCTGACGAAGATCAGTTCCCGGCCCTCGGGCGTGAAGGTGATCGCCCCGTCTTCCTGTTGCGTCGGTGGCGAGTCGTAGTCGCCGGGTGTCAAATCCTTGGCGTCACCTCCCGCGACGGGCGCAATGAAGACGTGATGACGCACGTTCTCCCGCCACTCGTCCCAGTGCCGGAACAGCAGGCGAGTCAGCACGTGCACGTTCGCTGGCTCATCGGCCATCTTCACGTCCGAGACGAACGCGACCATCGACGAGTCGGGCGAAAACACCAGCGGCGGCTGCACGCCGGATGCGATCGTCGTCACCTGCCGGACGTTGCCGCCGCTGGCGTCGGCGATGTAGACCTGTGTCTCGCCGTCACGATTCGACATGAACGCGATCGCCTTCCCATCTGGCGACCAGCGCGGCGTGTTCTCGCTCTTCTCGCCGCCGACCAGCAGCTTGGGCGGCGCGGCGCGGTCCGCCGGCACGACCCAGATGTCGGCGTTGCGCTTGCCGGTCGCGACATCGGTCGTTGTACGTACGTAGGCAACCAGCTGTCCATCCGGCGACAGCTGCGGCTCGGAGACGCGGACCGCGCCGAGCAGGTCGCCGATCGTCATCGGACGGGCGGCGAACGCCGAAGCGGACGCCAGGAACGAAGCCGCACAGGCGGCTGCAGCCGTGCGCACATGCATGGAACATTGTAGGCCGGGCCTACTCAGATCGCAGCGCGACGAGCGGGTCGACCGCGGTCGCCCGGCGGGCGGGCACGTAGCTGGCGACGCAGGCGACGGCGATGAGGAAGATCGACACGCCGATGAAACTCGCCGGATCCTTCGAACTGACGCTGAACAGCTGGCTCTGAATAATCGGCGTGACGAAGAACGACCCGATCGCACCGATGACCACGCCGGTGACGGCGAGCCTGACTCCCTGGACGACAACCAGCCTCAGCACGTCCATGCGGCCAGCGCCGAGCGCGACACGCACGCCGATCTCCTGGGTGCGTTGCGCAACCGAGTACGAGAGGACCCCATAGACGCCGATCGCCGCCAGGGCGAGTGCGACGCCGCCAAACATCGAGAACATCCAGCCGAAGAGGAAGAACTCCCAGTAGCCGCGGGCGCGAACTTCCTCCATGGTGAAGGCCTGAAAAACCGCGACCTTGGGATCGGACGCCCGGATCGTCTCGCGCAGCGGCGTGGTCAGCGATGCCGGATCGCCGGCGGCACGCACCGTGAGACCGGTGTTCGCAAAGGCGCCGTAGGCAAGCGACACGTAGGCGCACGGCGCGATCGGATCGGTGTCGGCAAGCTCGCCATGACGGTAGTCGGGCACGACGCCGACCACCGTAAACCAGCCTTCGCTGCCGGTGATGGGACGGAAGCGGCGCCCGATCGGATCCTCGTTTGGCCAGTACTTGCGCACCATCGCCTCGTTGACGACCGCGTCGGGCGTCTTGGCGAACGCCTCGGTGTCGGTGAGCTCGCGGCCGCGGCGCAGACTGAGGCCGAGGGTCTTGAGCATGTGCGGGGAGACGCCGATGAACTCGATCCCGTGCTCGCGTCCCCTCTCCACCGGGCGGCCATCGACTTCGATGTTGCGGAAGTCGCCGCCGCCATCGAGCGGCACCATGTTCGAGGCGAACGCCGCCAGCACCCCCGGCAGCGCCTCGACGCGGCGCAGGACGTCCTGGCTGCGCTGCACCTTCGCCTCCGGCGTCGTGTAGATCTCGTTCGGCATGAAGAAGCGCATCGTCATCAGCGCCCTGGTGTCGAACCCGCCGTTGGCCTGCTTCAGGTTGAAAAAGCTGCGCGTGAACAGCGACGCGCCGATGAGGAGCAGCAGCGACAACGCGACTTCGGCCACGACCAGCGCGCCGCGCAGCCAGGCGCGGCCGCCGCCGGCGGTGCCGCGACCGCCTTCTTTCAGCGCTTCCTGCAAATCCGTTTTCGACGCCTGCAGCGCCGGCGCCAGGCCGAAGACGATGCCGGTGAGCGCGGCGACACCGACGGCATAGAGCATCGCCCGGACGTTGAGCGACCAGTGGATGAAATAGGGAATCCGGTCGGGCGGAATCGAGAGATCCATCAGCGTCAGCCCGCCGTAGGCGCAGAAGATGCCGAGCGGCACGCTGAGCAGACCGACGATCACGCTCTCGGTGAGCAGCTGGCGCAGGATCTGACCGCGGTTGGCGCCGAGCGCGGCGCGGATCGACATCTCGCGCGATCGCGTCGAGGCGCGCGCCAGCATCAGGTTGGCGACGTTGAAGCAGGCGATGAGCAGCACCATCGTCACCGCCCCCATCATCGTCAGGATGATCAGCTGCACGTCGTCGCCAATCGCCCACTCGCGTATCGGCTGGATCTGCGCGCCCCAGCCATCGTTCGAGTCGGGATAGGCCGCGGCGAGCACTACAGCGATGGCGTCGGCCTCCTGCTGCGCCTGTGCGGCAGACACGCCGTCCTTCAGCCGGGCAAACGTCAGCAGCCCGCGCACGGTGCGCTGCTGGCTGACGGCGTATTCCGAGAGCGGGACCCAGATGTATTGATCCTGCGGAAACCGGAACCGCGGCGGCATGACGCCAATCACGGTATGGACGCGCGCGTTGACCTGCACGGCGCGTCCGACGATCGACGGATCGCTGTTGTAGCGCCGCTTCCACAGGTCGTCGGAAAGAAGGACGACGGGTTCGGCGCCGGGGCGGTCGTCGTCCGGTGTGAAGCCACGCCCGAGCGCGACGGGCACGCCGAGCGTCGGAAACAGGTTGTGACTGATCGCCGCGCCCGAGTATCGATCCGCATCGCCGCCATCGCTGACGGTGAAGTTGCGATACTGAAGGGCGGCAATGGCGCCGAGCGACCGCGCCCGCTCCTGCCAGTCATGCAGCTCGAGCCAGGACAGCGAGCTTCTACGGATACCGTTCGCCTTTTGATTGACGAAGAGCAGGACGAGGCGCTCGGGCTGCCGGTAGGGCAGGGGCTGGATGAGGACGCCGTCGGCGACGCTGAACATCATCGTGTTGAGCCCGATGCCGATCGCCAGGCAAACCACGGCCAGGCCCGTCACCGCCTTGTTTTTCAGCGCGGTACAAAGCCCGAACCGAATGTCCTGGACGAGCATGAGGAGTTTAGACGCCGGGAACATCGCGGGTGTTCCGGTGTCTGATAGCAGCATGCTCGAAGCGCGCGGGCTCACCAAGTACTACTCGGCGATCACCGGCGTGCGCGACGTGAACTTCCAGGTGCCGGCGGGGACGGTGCTCGGGCTCCTCGGCCCCAATGGATCGGGCAAGTCAACCACGGTCGGAATGCTGACCGGGCTGCTCGAGCCGTCGGGCGGCACGGTCCTGCTCGACGGCGCGGACATCCGTGAGGACCTCCTCGCCTACAAGCGGCGCCTCGGCTACGTGCCCGAAGAGGCGCAGCTCTACACGTGGATGAGCGGCGGAGAGTTCCTGTCGTTCGCCGCGCGACTGCGCGGCCTCGGCTCGAGCCGCGCGGCGCGCCGCATCGATGCACTCCTCTCGATCTTTGGCCTGCACACCGACAAGGACGCGCCGATGAGCGCCTACTCAAAAGGTATGCGTCAGAAGATCCTGCTGTCGGCGGCGCTCGTGCACAATCCGTCGATCGTGATCCTCGACGAGCCCTGCTCCGGGCTCGATGTCGGCGCCACGCTGGTGATCCGCAGTCTGATCCAGCGCCTGGCCGCGGGAGGACGAATCCTCATCTACAGCTCGCACGAGCTGGAGATGGTCGAGAAAGTCTGCAGCGAAGTGCTGATCCTGCGCGATGGCCGGGTCGCGGCCCACGCCGCGACCGCGGCGGTGCGCGAGCAGGTGAACGCCGCCTCGCTCGAAGACGCGTTCCGCGCGCTGGTGTTCACCACCGACGTCGACGCGGTCGCCGATGAGATCGTCGATGCGATCTCGCACTGACACGGACCAGGTCCACACGATCGCGCGCGCGACCTTCGATGGCTTCCTGCAGAGCGACCTGATGCCGCAGGGGATGCAGGCGCCGGCCCTGATCTGGGCCGCGGCGTTCCTGGTCGGCCCCGCATTATTCTTTCCGACCACTTACCTCGCCAAGTACCCCTTCATCCGCCGCTTCCATCCCGAGCTGCTCGAACGGACGTTCTGGGGCGATCGTCTGTTCTTCCTGTTGATGTCGGCGGGCGCCATGGGCGTCGTCTCGGTCGTTCTCTGGGACACCCTGTTCCCGGCCCGCCGCGACGCGTTCGTGCTCACGCCCCTTCCCGTCTCTTTGCCGGTACAAATGCTAGGACGCATGGCCGGACTGTTGGCGGTGTGCCTGGTGTTCGTCGTCGCCCTGAACGGCGTGCCGGCGTTGACGTTCCCGGCCGTCACCTGCACGTTTCTGCAGATGCCGCGGGCAATGGTCGGGCACTTCACCGCTACGGCTGCGGCCGACGTCTTCGTGTTCTTCAGTGTTACGTCCCTACAGGGACTCGTCATCCTGTCGGTCGGGCGGCGCGCCGCAGCCAGACTGTCACCCGTGGTACAGACGCTCGCCGTCGTCGGTGTCATTCTCGGGATCCTCTTCATCGGCGCGATCGGAGAGGCCACGACCGACGCGATCGTCCGAGGGCAGGGCTCGGACGCCCTGCTGGCGTGGAATCCGGCGGCGTGGTTTCTCGGCCTCTACGAGGTCATCGCGGGGACGCCACGGCCGCTGATGACCAGCCTGGCGGCGCGCGCCGTCATGGCAGCGCTGGTGCCGGCCGCGCTGACCGTGGCGATCTATGTATTCGGCTATCAACGTCTGCTCAAGCGTGCCGTCGAGACCCCGTCGCGCTCGACGCGTTCGTGGCTCACGAGTGCCGCCTCCGCGGCCACGCGCATCGTCGTGGTGCGGCAGCCGAAGGAGCAGGCGATTGTTGGATTCCTGCTCCGTGCGATCACCCGCAGCAGCCGTCACACCATGTTGATGGCGATCTACATGGGCGTCGGCATCGCGCTGGTGATGACGTTCATCCTGAGCGAGTTCGTCCGTCTCGGGCCGGCGGCACTGACATCGCCGCTATCGCCGTGGCCAAGCGCGGCGGCGCCGCCGATGGCGGTGCTGGTCATGCCGCTCGTGATCAGCGCCGCGCTCGCCTGCGGTGTGCGGATCCTGATCACCATCCCGGCCGAGATGAACGCACGCTGGGTATTCCAGACGGCGGCGATCACGCCGTACGAGGCGGACGCCGCCGCGCACAAGGCACTTCTCTTGATGGTGGTACCGCCCGTGATGCTTGTCGCGGCGCTGTCGGCGGGTGGCCTGTGGGGCGTCGCGATCGGCACCGTCCACGCTGTCTACTGCGGCGCGCTGGCCGTCCTGTTATGTGAGCTGGCGCTCCTCACCTACCGCGGCATCCCTCTGACCCGGCCCTACGTACCTGGCGGGTCGCGCTTCCACATGCTGTGGGCCGTCTACCTCAGCGCGTTCCTGACCTACACGTTCTCGTCCGTCGGCATCGAGCGGGCACTGCTGCGCGGGATTGGGCTGACGGCGGTGCTGCGTGCCGCGGGAGTGATCGGCGGCTTCGCGGTGGCGCTGTGGGCACTGCGCCGGTACAAGCTGCGCGGGGTCGAGGCGGTATCCTTCGAGGCGGAATTGCCCGACGACGAGACGTTCAAGGGATTCAACCTCAGCGAGATTCATGCCGCACAGGCGGTTGCAGAGACGCGACAGCGAACGAGCGCCAGCGAGTGAGCGACACGCGAGAGAGCCTCTCGGGGACGCCGAGGCGAAGTCCCTCGGATAAGATGACGCCCGTGAGGACTGCCAGTGCCGCCGCCTTTCAGTTGACGATCGCGATTGGCGCCTTCCTTCTCTTTCTCATCGAACCGATGGCGGCGCGCTTCCTGCTCCCGTGGTTCGGCGGATCGCCGTCGGTGTGGAGCACGTGCCTTCTCTTCTTCCAGGCGGCGCTCCTCGCCGGCTACGTCTACGCGCACCTGACGCGGCGGCTCGGACCCGGACGTCAGGCGCGGCTCCATCTCGTCCTGCTGGCGACGGCGCTGCTGACGCTGCCGATCATCCCGTCGCCGGCCTGGAAGCCAACCGACCCATCGCATCCCGCCGGCAAGATCCTGCTGCTCCTCGCTGCGACCGTCGGCCTGCCTTACGTGCTGCTCGCGGCGACGGCGCCGATGGTGCAGGACTGGTTCGCGCGGCTCGCTGTCCACGACGAGATCCAGGCGAAGCCGCGTCACGCCGTCTACTGGTTGTACGCGCTCTCCAATCTGGGATCGCTGCTCGGGCTGCTGGCGTATCCCACGTCGATCGAGCGGCTGCTCTCGATCCGCGGCCAGGCGTGGTTCTGGTCCGGCGGGTTCGTCCTGTTCTGCCTGGTGTGCGTATGGACGGCGCTGCAGGTGTGGCGGCTGCCGGCCCCCGCCGTGACCGCCGCCGAGCTGGCCCGCGACGACGCGCCGATCGCCCCAGGCGACTGGGCGATGTGGATCGTCCTGTCTCTCGCCGGCACCGGCCTGCTGCTCGCCGTCACCAACGAACTCTGTCAGAACGTCGCCGTCGTCCCGCTCCTATGGATCGTGCCGCTGACGGCTTACCTGCTGACATTTATCCTGTGCTTTTCCGGCATGTACCGGCGATCCCTGTGGATCTGGGTGCTGCTCGGCGCGCTCGGGTTCCTCTCATGGCTGGTACGACAGAACGTGTCGGAACCCTTCGCGATGCAGGTCGGTGCGCTGCTCTCGGTGCTCTTCTCGGGATGCATGGTGTGCCACGGCGAGCTGGTGCACATCCGCCCGGCGCCGCGGCACTTGACGGCGTTCTACCTGGCGGTGGCCGGTGGCGGCAGCATCGGCGGGATCGCGGTCGCGCTGGTTGCGCCGATCGCGTTCAGCCGGTTGTGGGAATTCCAGGTTTTCACCCTGCTGCCGCTCGCGCTGCTAATCGTCGCGATCGCGCGCGATCGCGGGTCCCGCCTGCATCGGGGCTGGTGGCGCCTGGGCTGGGCGCTCATCGTCGCCGGCTTATGCGTCTCGACCTATGAGCTGGTGCGGCCACCGGCATCCGACGGCTCGACCGAGGTGGCGCGCCGGCGCAACTTCTACGGCGTGTTGACGGTCCTCGACGACGATCCGGGCCAGGAGCCGGTTCTGCGCCGCCTGCGCAACGGACAGATTCTCCACGGCGCGCAGTTTGCCGATCCCGCGCACAAGATGGATGTCACGACCTACTACGGCGAGGGCAGCGGCGTCGAACTGGCGATCAATCAGCACCCGAAGCGCAACGAGAAGCTGCCGCTGCGGATCGGCGTCATCGGCCTCGGCGCCGGGACGATTGCCGCGCTCGGGCACGCCGGCGACACCGTCCACTTCTTCGAGATCAATCCCACCGCCGTCGACTTCGCGCAGCAGTACTTCTCGTTTCTGTCCGGGACGCCGGCCACGGTCGAGATCACGCTCGGCGACGCGCGGCTGTCGCTCGAACGCGAGTTGCGCGATCCATCCCGTCAGCATACCTACGACGTCCTGGCCATCGACGCTTTCTCGGGCGACGCCATCCCGGTGCATCTGCTCACCCGCGAGGCATTTGCCCTTTACCGTGCAGCGCTCTGCGAAGACGGCGTGCTGGCCGTGCACGTGAGCAATCACTATCTCGATCTGCCGCCGATCGTTCGCGGCCTTGCCGCCGAACAGGAACGCGCGGTGGCGCTAATCGAGACAAACGACGACGAGTCACGGGCCCTGGACAGCAGTACGTGGATGCTGGTGACCAACAACGCGGCGATGCTCGCTAACGCCGAGCCCTACGCGTCGAAGCCGGAGGCGGGGGAGCGCTCGCTGATCTGGACGGACGCCTTCAGCAGCCTGCTGCAGGTGCTGAAAAAATAGGAGACGGAAGACGGAAGACGAGAGAGACAGGAAGACAGAAGGTAGAAGGTAGAAGGTAGAAGGTAGAAGGTAGAATATTAGCGAATGGGCGTCACACCACGTCCCGGCGCGATTACCTGGACCGATCTGACGGTGGCCGACGCAGAGACGATCCGTGATTTCTACCAGGCGGTCGCCGGTTGGACGCCGGAGCCTCTGTCGATGGGGGCCTACGCCGACTACGTGATGAACGATGCCGGCGGCGACGCCGCTGCCGGTATCTGTCACGCCCGGGGCAGCAACGCCGAACTGCCGCCCCAGTGGCTGGTCTACATCACCGTCGACGATCTCGATCACGCACTGAGCGAGTGCGAGCGCCTCGGCGGCTCGGTGCTCACAGCACCGCGCAGCTATGGCGGCGGCCGTTACAGCGTGATCAAGGACCCGGCCGGCGCGGTGTGCGCCCTGTACCAGCCCCCGGACGCGGCATAGAGCGGCTGACCGCAGATCTCCTGTCCATTGTCGTGGGCGCTCCTATGACCGGCAACGCTGCGCTCCTGGTCTTCGATCTCGACGGCACGCTCGTCGACTCGCGCCGCGATCTCGCCGACGCGGCGAACGCATTGATCGCCGAGCGCGGCGGCGCCCCGCTCCCGGTCGACACCGTTGCCGCGATGGTTGGCGAGGGGGCGGCGCTGCTGGTCCGGCGTGCGCTGAGGGCGGCCCACGTTACGCATGCCACGCGCGACGACCTCGACGCGGCGCTCAGCCGTTTCCTCGTGCTCTACGACGAGCGGCTGCTGGCGCACACACGTCTGTATGACGGCACGCTACGAGGCACTGCAGTCGCTGCAGACGCGTGTTCCGCTCGCGCTGCTGACCAACAAGCCGCAACGGCCGACCGAACGCATTCTTGACGGCCTCGGCATTCGCGCCTTCTTCACGTGGGTCGTCGGCGGTGACACGCCGCACGGCCGCAAGCCGGATCCGGGTGGGTTGCAATCGTTGAGCGCGGCGGCGGGCGCGACACCGGGGCAAACGGTCATGGTCGGCGACTCCGCGATCGATCTCCGCACCGCGCGCGCCGCCGGCACTCGGGTCTGTCTGGTCCGCTACGGCTTCGGCTTCGCCACCGCGCTGGGCGAATTGACCGGCGAGGAACTGCTGGTTGATGCGCCCGCTGACCTGGTGCGCGTGCTCCACGCGTGATCGATCGCGCCGCCCAGGGTCAGCGCTCGTAGCTCTCGCGCCGCGCTGACGCCGACAGCTTGATCAGGAAGCGCTCCGGCTCGTGCCAGAAGCGCTCACGCAGCTCGCGCAGGCTGTCGGCTCCGCCGTAGGAAATCGACGAGCACAGGTGCTTGATCATCTCGCGGAAGATCGATCGCGCAGAACCGCGCGCCGGCACGCTGATCTCCATGCCCTCGGCGCCGATCGCCTCGAGCTCGACGCGATCGGCGTCCTCGACGTCGAGGCGGTCGCGGATCGCTTCGAGCGAGGCCATGCCTCGCAGCACCTTGAACGGCACTTTCACCGTCTTCTGCGACTCGGGCAGCAGCACCGACTTGTGGACCACTTCACCGGGCGCCTCCTCGGTGCCGGCAAACGCGCTGCCGAGCATGGCGCAGTCGCCGCCGAACATCAGCGCCATCGCCAGCGCGCCGTGGCGGCGGATGCCGCCGTCGGCGATGAGCGGCACGTCGACGCCGGCGCGATTGGCGTGATCCGCCACCGCAACCCGGCACTCGACGAGCGCCTGTGCCTGCGGCACGCCGAAGCTCGTGGTCATGCGCGTGGTACAGCCGCCGCCCGGGCCGATGCCGACCTTGACGGCGTTGACGCCAAGATCGAGCAGGAAGCGCGTCCCCTCGGCCGTGCCGACGTTGCCGGCGATCAACTCGACGGCGGCAAACCGCTTGCGCAGTTCGCGCACGGCCCGCTCCATGACGTTCGAGTGGCCGTGCGCGATGTCGATCACCAGCACGTCGACGCCGGCCTTGAGCAGTTCGGCGGCACGCTCAAGGTAATCGCCGGTCGCGCCGACCGCCGCGCCGACCCTGAGCCGTCCCTGCGCGTCGCGCGTGGCGAAGGGCAGCCGCCGACGCCGGACGATGTCGCGCGCCGTGACCAGCCCGAGCAGCGCGCCGTCGCGGCTGACGAGCGGCAGCTTCTTGATCTTCCGCTCGACCATGATCCGCTCCGCCTCTTCGCTCGAGGCCGGCCCCTCGTGCACGACCAGGCGGTCGACCGGCGTCATCCGGTCCGAGACGTGCAGCCCGTCGCCATCCACGAAACGCAGGTCGCGCTCGGTGAGCAGGCCGCGCAGCCGGCCGGATTCGTCGACGACGACGAGTGTGCCGATGCGCCGCTTCCCCATCAGCGCCGCCGCCTCGGCGACACTCGCCGAGGGAGCGACGCTGTAGGGATCGGCGATCACGCCGTGCTGCGTGCGCTTGACGATCTCGACCTCGCGCACCTGCGGCTCGATCTCGCCCGGACGGAAGCCGCGGTCGATGATGCCGAGACCCCCCTCCTCGGCCTGGACGATGGCCATCGGCGCACGCGTGACCGTGTCCATGTTGGCCGACACGATCGGCCGCTTCAACGTGATGTGCTGCGAGACCCGGCACGACAGATCGATCGCGGCCGGATCGCGGCGCACGACGACGCTGCGCTGCGGCGTGAGCAGGAAGTCGTCGAAGGTGCAGCCGCGCACCTGGTCGGACACCGTGCGCGCCGCGCCGGTGCCGAGCCGCGGAAAGTCCTCGGTCCCCATAGGGTTCATAATAGATGCAGATGCGTCTGTCAGGTCTGCTGCTGGGCCTCGCGCTCCTCTTCCAGCAGAGTGCGCCCGTGCCCCAGCCGCCGCAGCCGTCGTTTGCCGAGTGGCTCGACGGCGTTCGCGTGGAGGCGAAGAGCCGCGGCATCAGCCAGGCCACCATCGACAAGGCGCTCAACGGTTTCGACCCGCTGCCCGTCGTCGTCGAGCGCGATCGTTCGCAGGCGGAACTGGTGGAGACGCTCGATCACTACCTGCAACACCACGTCTCGGCCCGGGTGATCGCGACGGCGCGCACCCGCCGCGCCGAGCAGGCGGCGCTGCTCGACACGATCGCCGCGAAGTACGGAGTGCCCCCTGGCATCACCATTGCGGTGTGGGGACTGGAATCCAACTTCGGCCGCTTCAGCGGCCTGCGCCCGACGATCCAGACGCTGGCGACGCTCGCCTACGACCCGCGCCGAGCAACGCTCTTCCGCGCGGAGCTCTTCGCCGCACTCGAGATCCTCGACAGCGGCGATGTCGAGCCCGACGCGATGCGCGGATCCTGGGCCGGCGCGCTCGGGCAGCCGCAGTTCATGCCATCGAGCTTCCTGCTCTACGCGCAGGACTTCGACGGCGACGGCCGGCGCGACATCTGGCACTCGACCGCCGACGTCTTCGCGTCGATTGACAATTACCTCGCCGCGCACGGCTGGACGCGCGACCAGCCGTGGGGGCGCGAGGTCTCGGTGCCCTCCTCGGCGCTGGCCGCGATTCCGGCGCGCGCGCCGATGCAGACGGAGGGCTGCCTGGCGCGACGTCAGATGACGGTGCCCCTACCCGTGGAGACGTGGAGGGAGCTCGGCGTCACGCTCAAAGGGGGCGCTCCCCTGCCTGAGAAGGGTCTCAACGCCTCACTCGTGTCCGGCCTGAAGCGGCACTTTCTGGTCTACCCGAACTACCTGGCAATCCTGGAATACAACTGTGTCAACGCCTACGGCTTGAGCGTCGCCTTGCTCGCCGACGCCTCGAAGCCGACGGCCGCCGCGAAACCATCGGCAAGGAAGCCGGTCAAGAAGACGCGAGAATGAGCTCGCTGATCGAACTCGAGACCGGTACTGCGCGATCGGCTGGCCGGCACGCTGCCCGGCCTCGAGGCGCAGCGGCGCTTCATGCCGACGCCGCCGCGGACGGGCTGGCAGCCAGGTGAATTCCCCAGCGATGCACGTATCGCCGCCGGCCTGCTGCTGCTCTATCCCGGCGGCGACGGCCCGTCGATTCCGCTCACCGTGCGCTCGAGCACGCTGCGGAGGCACGCCGGCCAGATCAGCCTCCCCGGCGGCGCGACCGACGAAGGCGAAACGCTCGTGCAGGCGGCGCTGCGCGAAGCGCACGAAGAAATCGGCGTCGATCCCGCACGCGTCCGCGTGCTCGGGGAACTGACGCCGGTGCACGTACTGGTCAGTGGTTTCACGCTCCACCCGATCGTCGGCATCACCGACGAGCGCCCCGACTTCCATCCGGCCGCGCACGAGGTCGAGACCGTGATCGAAGTCTCGATCGCCGACCTGCAGGATGCTTCGAACATCCGCCACGGCGTGCGGACGCGCGAAGGGATGGCAATCGAATATCCCTACTTTCACCTCCGCGGCAGCCAGGTGTGGGGCGCGACCGCGATGATTCTCGGCGAGTTCGTCTGCCTGTTGTAGCGCGGCGAGCGCATCCGCCCCCCGACACCGGCCGGCTGGACCGGCCACGAGGCGGAGACGGGCTATCGCAGCAGCGTGACGGGATCGGCGCGCAGCGCACGTCGCGCCGGGATGACGCACGCGGCGACGGCGACAAGCGCGAGGCCGGCCGCGCAGGTGGCGAACGAGGCGGCGTCGGTCACGGGCACGCCGTAGAGGAGACCGGTCAGGACGCCGGCGGCCGCGCGCGCCGCCACCACGCCGATCACCGTTCCGGCCAGCGCCAGCGACGCGCCCTTGCGCAGCACCAGGGCGAGCAGCACGGACCCGCGCACGCCGAGCGCCACCCGGATGGCAAACTCCCGCCGCCGCTCGTTGACCGCCCACGACATCATGCCGTAGATGCCGACGAGCGCCAGCGTCAGCGCCAGCGCGCCGAACGCCGTCACCAGCGACGAGACGAACCTGGGCCGGGCCAGCGCCCGTGCGATGTGATCGTCCATCGTCTTGACGTTGGCCAGCGGCAGCGATGGATCGAGCTCGGCGGCGGCGCGGCGGATCGTCGGGACCGCGGCATAGGGATCGCCCGCCGTCCTGACGACGAAGGCCATGAACGAAAACGAGCGCTGCGAGGCCGGTTGATAGATCTCCGGCCGCGGCGGCACGGCGGGACCGAGATGACGGATGTCGCCGACGACGCCGACGACCGTCATCCAGGCGCCGGCATCGTCAAAAGCGAGGCGGCGGCCCACCGGATCTGCACCGGGCCATTGCTCGCGCGCCAGCGCCTCGTTGACCAGGACCACCGCCATGGGCGCGTCGTGCGTGTCGGAGTCGCGCACGTCGCGGCCGCGCTTGATCGGGATGCCCATCGCCGCGAAGTAGCCGGGCATGACGATCTGATAGCCGGCGTGCGGCTCGTATCCGGGCCGCGGCTTCGGCCGCCCCTCGACCAGGTAGCCGGTGCCGAAGTCGTCGCCGCCAATCGGTAACGTGACCGCCGATCCCGCCGAGATCACGCCGGGCACGCGCTCGAGGCGGCGCTGGAGCGCGGCATAGAACTCGACCTGCCGAGCCTGGTACTGGGCGCGCGGGCCCGACAGGCGCACGTCGAAGGTGAGCAGGTTCCTGGTGTCGATCCCGGTGTCGACACGGCTGAGCACGGCGAAGCTGCGCACCAGCAGCGCCGCGCCGACGAGCAATACCAGGGCGACGGCAATCTCGGCGACGACGAGGGCGTCGCGGATGACGCGGCCGCGGCGGGAGCCGCTGCCGCGCGTCGATCCTTCGGCGAGGGTGCCCGCCAGATCGCCGCGCGAGAACTGGATCGCGGGAAGAAGGCCGAAGGCGAGCCCGGAGAGCAGCGCCGCGCAGACCGTGAAGCCGAGCACGCGCCAGCCGAAAGCCGCGCCGGCGGCGGCAATATCCGGCGGCGCGACTCGCAGGAGCGCGGCGGTGCCCCACCAGGCGATCAACGCGCCGGCCGCCGCCCCGATCGACGACAGCACGGCCGCCTCGGTGAGCAGTTGCCTGACGATGCGCAGCCGCGTGGCACCGAGCGCGCGGCGCAGCGCGAGATCGCGCTGACGGGCCGCGCCGCGGCCGAGGAGCAGGCTGGCGACGTTGGCGCAGGCGATCGCCAGTACAAAGCCGACTGCACCGGTGAGCACATAGAGCGGCCGCGCCAGCGAACCGAAGAACTGCTCCCGCATCGGCACGATCATGGCGCTCCGTCCGCCGTCTTCCGGGTGCTCGCGCGCCAGGCGATCACCGATCGCGCGTGCCTCGGCGTCGGCGCCGTCCGGCGTCACGCCTGGCTTCAACCGCGCCACCAGGCGGACGAATCCCGCCGTCCGGTTCGCGCTCAGGTCGCTATCTTCGTCGATCGCGGCGCGCGGCACGTCGGCCGCCGCGGGCGGCACCCAGAGCTCCGGGCCGACGTCGGCCGACGGCCGTCCGTTGATGAACGGCCAGAAGAAGTCGCGCGGCATCACCGCGACGACCAGCCGCGCGCGCCCGTTCAGGGTGATCGTCCGGCCGACGATCGACGGATCCGACCCGAAACGGCGCACCCACAGCCCGTAGCCGAGCACGACGGACGAGGGATCGGCACGTCCCTCATGAAAGGGAGTGCCGAGGAGCGGCCGCGTGCCGAGCACGTCGAAGAAGCCGGAGGACACGCTGGCGCCCGGGATGGACTCGGCGTCGCCGTAGCCGGTCAGCGTGTAGCTGATGTGCGCGATCGCGGCAGAGCGCTCGAAGGAGGTCATCTGCCGGCGGAAATCGAGCATCCGTTGCGGCGCGAGCGGATTCGGGTCGCCGCCGCGCGTCTGGTTCCACAGAAACACCAGGCGCCCCGCGTCGGCAAACGGCAGCGGCCGCAGCAGCGCAGCATTGACGACGCTGAAAATCGCGGTGTTGGCGCCGATGCCGAGCGCCAGCGTGACGACGGCGACAAGCGTGAAGGCGGGCGCCTTGCGCAGGGCACGCAGCGCGTAGACGACGTCCTGCCTGAAATCGGTCCACATGCCCGTCCGTCTCCTTTGCCGCGCCGCGCGATCGTCGATAGCGCGGATCTGTCGCGCGATCTCGGCGGCGTCGCCAAACGTGCGGCGCGCGGCGACGTGCGCCTCGAGCGCGCCCAGGCCGCGCTCGCGAAAATCCCGCTCGCGCATTTCGAGATGAAACGCGATCTCGTCGGCGGCGTCCGCGTCGGTGTTGCGGAAGATGTCGCGCAGACGGCGCCCCGGGGTGCTCATACCACCTTGGACGGACGGCGCGCCTGCAGGGCCCTGGTCACGGCGATCGAAAACCGCTCCCAGCGGCTCATTTCGGCACGCAGCTGCTGGCGCCCCTCTTCCGTGAGGCTGTAGCACCGGACACGACGGTTGGTGTCCGACATGGTCCACTGTGAGGTGAGGAGGCCGCGCGCCTGTAAGCGGTGCAGAGCCGGATAGAGCGACCCCTCTTCGACGATCAGGTCGTCTTCGGTGACCTGCTCGATCCAGCGGGCGATGCCGTAGCCGTGCAGCGGCCCCCAGCTGAGCGCCTTGAGAATGAGTGTGGCGAGCGTGCCTTGGAGGAGGTCAACGGTAGTCGTCCGTTCACTCATAGGCCTGTCATCATATACCTTTGTTAATATGTGTCAAGCGGCACGCCACTTGCTGAGCTCCAGGCGTGATCCACGACCTTTGGTACAAGAACGCCGTCATTTACTGTCTCAACGTCGAGACCTACATCGACTCCAACGGCGACGGCGTCGGGGATTTCGTCGGGTTGACCGACAAGCTGGCGTATCTGGCGGGGCTGGGCGTCACCTGCCTCTGGCTGCTGCCGTTCTACCCCTCCCCCGACAAGGACGATGGCTATGACGTCTCGGACTACTACGGCGTCCATCCCCGGACGGGGACGTTCGGCGACTTCGTCGAGTTCATGAACCGCGCGCGGCAGCTCGGGCTGCGCGTCATCTGCGATCTCGTCGTCAACCACACCTCGGACCAGCATCCATGGTTCAGGGCAGCGCGGCGGGACCCGCAATCACCGTATCGCGGCTATTACGTCTGGTCGAAGCGCCGCCCGCGCAACTGGAACAAGGGGATGGTCTTCCCGGGCGTGCAGAAGGCGACATGGTCCCTCGACCGCAAGGCCGGAGCCTACTACTTTCACCGCTTCTACGATTTCCAGCCAGACCTCGACACGCACAACCCGGCGGTCAAGGAAGAACTGACGCGAATCATGGGCTTCTGGCTGCAGCTCGGCGTCTCCGGATTCCGCATGGACGCAGTGCCCTTCCTCGTCGAACGCAAAGGGGCCGGCGTCACCCCGACCAGGGACTACGAGCTGCTGCACGAGATGCGCGACTTCCTGCAGTGGCGCTGTCGCGACGGCATCATGCTCGCGGAAGCCAACGTACCGCCGCGCGAGAGCCGGCACTACTTCGGCGGCCAGGGCGATCGCCTGCAGATGATGCTCAACTTCTGGGTCAACCAGCGCGTCTTCTATACCCTGGCCACCGCCGACGCCCGGCCGCTGCGGCAGGCCCTGCACGACACCTACGACCGGCCGTACATGTCGCAGTGGGGCATTTTCCTGCGCGCGCACGACGAGCTCGATCTCGGGCGGCTCACCGAAGCGCAGCGTGAGCGCGTGTTCGCGGCATTCGCGCCCAGAAAGGACATGCGCCTCTACGATCGCGGCATCCGCCGCCGGCTCGCACCGATGCTCGGCAACGATCGCCGCCGCATCGAGCTCGCCAACAGCCTGTTGTTCACGCTGCCGGGAACGCCGATCATCCGCTACGGCGACGAGATCGGTATGGGCGACAACCCGACGCTGCCGGAACGCTACCCGGTGCGGACCCCGATGCAATGGTCGTCGCAGCGCCATGGCGGCTTCACGACGGCGCGCCGGCCGATCCGGCCGGTGATCGACGATCCGGAGTTCGGCTACCGTAAGGTCAACGTCGCCGATCAGCGGCGCGACCCTCACTCGCTGCTCAACTGGACGGAGCGGATCATCCGTACGCGCAAGGAGTGCCCCGAGATCGGATGGGGCGACTGGCGGCTGCTGGCGCGACTGCCGGATCACGTCCTCGGCATGCGCTACGACTGGAACGGCCGGGTCACGATCGTGCTCCACAACTTCTCGGACCAGCCGGCGATCGTGCGCGTGCCTGGCGGCGGATGCGACACGCTGGTCAACCTGCTGTCGCAGGAGCGCAGCGCAGCCGACCGAATCGGGCGGCATACGATCGAGCTGGAACCGTACGGCTATCGCTGGCTGCGCGCCGGCGAGCCGGAGCAGCCGATCAGCGACGAGAAAACTCGTCGGGCGTGACCTCGCGCCATTCACCCGGCTGCAGCTGCCCGAGCTCGATCGGTCCGTAGGCGACGCGCAGCAGCCTCGTCACCGGCTTGCCGAGCGCGGCGAATAACCGCCGGATCTCCCGATTCTTTCCTTCGGCCAGCTCGACGACCAGGTGCGTTTCACGGCGCGAGCGCTTGCGCACCGTTACCGCGCTGGCGCGCAGCTCTCCGATGCCGCGCTCCATTGCGGCACAGTCCTCGTCGCGCACCTCGCCGCGGGCCGTCACGGCGTAGCGGCGGACGGCGGCGTGTCGGGGATTGGTGAGGCGCTCGGCCAGCTGCGTGTCGGTCGTCAAGAGCAGCAGCCCGGAAGTGGCGTAGTCGAGCCGGCCAACCGCGACGAGCCCCTCGCCCGTCTCGCCGAGGACGTCGAAGACGGTGCGTCGCCCCGCGGGATCGCGCCGCGTGGTCATGGTCCCGCGCGGCTTGTGCAGCGCGACCGTGCGCCAGGGGCGCGGCGGCGCCGCCTTCCCGCCGACTTCGATACGGTCGCGCTCGGGGTGTACGGAGGCGAGCGGTTCGGTCTCCGCACGGCCGTTGACCGAGACACCGCCGCCGCGGATGAGGCGGCGCCCCTCGCTGCGCGACGCGAGTCCCAGCTTCGACAGCGCGCGCTCGAGCGCCACGTGTCCACGCGGGTACTTCATGGCTGCGTGGACTACGAACGTATCTCAGAAATGGCCGCGGCGGACAAGACTAAAATGGCGGCATGCGAATCTCGAACCTCGTCGCGGTGGCGCTGCTGCTCGGCTCTGCCGCGTGCAGCAAGAACGAATCGCCGAGCCCAGCGACGACGGCCCCGGCGACCGCCACTCCGACGGCGCAGGTATCCCTGGCGCAGCTGCCGAAGCCCGATACGGCGAAGATTCTCGATCACATCAAGGCACTGTCGGCCGATGACATGGAAGGCCGCGCGCCGGGAACCGCGGGGGAGGACAAGGCGGTCGCCTACATCGAGTCCCAGTTCAAGGCGATCGGGCTTCAGCCCGGCAACCGCGACGGCAGCTACGTCCAGAAAGTCCCGCTTGTTGGCATCACCGGGACCGACCGGCAGCCGCTGACGTTCACGAAGGGCTCACAGCGCGTCGAGGTGAAGTGGAAAGACGACGTGGTGGCGTGGTCGAAGCACATGGCGCCGCTCGTCTCCGTCGAGGATTCCGACGTGATCTTCGCCGGCTATGGCGTCGAAGCGCCGGAGTACAGCTGGAACGACTTCAAGGACGTCGACGTGAAAGGCAAGACGATCGTTGTCCTGGTCAACGATCCGCAGATTCCCGATCCATCGAATCCGGCGCAACTCGATCCGAAGATGTTCAACGGCAAGGCGATGACCTACTACGGCCGCTGGACCTACAAGTTCGAAGAAGGGGCGCGCAAGGGGGCCGCGGCCGTGCTGATCGTGCACGACACGGCCACCGCGGGCTATGGCTTCAACGTCGTGCAGGGAAACCTCGGCGAGAAGTTCAGCCTCGCGGCCCCTGACAAGAATATGAGCCGGGCGGCAGTCGAAGGCTGGATCTCGGCGGATGCGGCCAGACAGCTGTTCGCGCTGTGCGGCCAGGACTTCGACGCCCTGAAGAAGCGGGCCCTGGCGCGCGAGTTCATGCCGGTGCCGCTCGGTGTGAAGGCCTCGATCGCCATCGCCAACACGACGCGCACCATTGACTCGCGCAACGTCGCGGCGAAGCTCGAGGGCAGCGATCCCGTCCTGAAGGACCAGTTCGTCGTCTACTCGGCGCACTGGGATCACCTTGGCGTCGGCGAACCCGTGAAAGGGGACAGGATTTACAACGGCGCGATCGACAATGCCTCCGGCGTCAGTACCGTCCTCGAGATCGCCCGCGCACTGAAGCAAGCGCCGCCGGCGAAGCGCTCGTTCCTGTTCCTGATGGTCACCGCCGAGGAGCAGGGGCTGCTCGGCTCCGAGTTCTACTCGTTGAACCCGCTCTATCCTCTGGCGAAGACCGCAGCGAACATCAACATCGACGAGATCAATCCGTGGGGCCGCACGAAACAGCTCGCCGTCGTCGGCCTCGGCGCATCAGAACTCGACGACTACCTCCGCGCCGCGGCCGGCGAGCAGGGGCGCACACTGCTGGCCGATCCGGATTCCGAGAAGGGGTTCTACTACCGTTCGGATCACTTCAACTTCGCCAAGCAGGGCGTCCCGGCCCTCGATCCGAGCATGCATCCCGGCGTGAACTTCGTCGACAAACCCGCCGAGTGGGCGAAGCAGATGAAGGAAGACTGGGAAAATCACATTTATCACTCGCCGCAGGACGAGGTGCGACCGGAGTGGGACTTGAGCGGCGCTGTGGAAGACGCGCAGTTGCTGATGGCGGTGGGCTACCGCGTCGCCAACGCGGCCAAGCTGCCGGCGTGGGCGCCGGGCAACGAGTTCAAGGCGAAACGCGACGCAATGATGGGACAATAGGTAATGCCTTACCCAGAGATGCTGATTGCCCCAATGCGCGGCGAGATGATCGCCATGGGGGCGAAGGAACTGAAGACCGCGGCCGCTGTCGATGAAGCGGTGACGCGCACGCGCGGGACCCTGATGATCGTCGTGAACTCCGTTTGCGGCTGCGCCGCCGGCAAGGCGCGTCCGGGACTCGCCCTGGCACTCAAGCACAATCCACGCCCGGACGCCGTGGCAACGGTATTCGCCGGCGCCGACGTCGAGGCGACCGATCGCGCACGCGGCTATTTCAGCGGGTACGCACCGTCTTCACCGTCGATCGGCATCCTGCGGGACGGCAAACTCGTTTACATGCTGGAGCGCCGCGACATTGAGACGCGATCGGCAGAAATGATCGCCGACGAACTGATTCGTGCCTTCGACGAGGTGTGCCCCGCCGGGATCGCGTAACGGTGATCAGGTGTTCCATCCTGGAATGCGCACACCAGACCGCGCACCTCCGCACAGCGCCTAAGTCATAGAGTCATATCGAATTCGTCTGTGTACTTCCGCAGGCATTAGGGTTGCTGACTCCACCGCCGGAGGTCCCTGATGAAGCGGTACACCCTGGCGGCCGTGGCGGCGCTCCTGATTTTCGTTCCCTGGCATCGAACGGTGCGGGCGGACGCTCCGCAGTACACGGTCCAGGATCTGGGCTCGTTCGGCGGCGTCGTTCCCGTCATCGTCGGCATCAACGCCGCCGGCCAGGTGGTCGGCAACGTGACGACCGCAGGCTCGATGGCGGTCCTCTACACGGACGGCGCCGGCTGGCACTCGTTGCCAGGGCTCGACACCGGATTCAGCGTCGCCACGGGCATCAACGCCTCCGGCGATGTGGTCGGGTACCACTTCGGCGCCGGCGTGGGGTATCGGGCCTTCCGCTATCGCAACGGCGCCGTCGAAGACATCGCGCCGCTCCCAGGCGGACACGTGACGGTCGGCAACGCCATCAACGACGCGGGCGACGTCACCGGCTACGCTGATACGGCCGACGGCATCCTCGTAGCCTTCGTCGCTGCCGGCCTCGTCCCGACGGCACTGCCGACTCTCAATGGCGACATGGCCATCGGGTGCGGGATCAACGCCAATGGCCAGGTCGCCGGCGTCGCCGACACGCCATCTGGGGCGCAGCACGGCATCCGCATCGATCCGGGCGCGACCTCGCCGATCGAAATCCAGAGCCCAGACGGCGACTCGCTGATGGTCAACGCCTGCGCCATCGACGCGGCCGGACACGTCGGCGGCCAGCTGGAGCGCACCTCAGGCGATCTGCACGCATTCCGCTTCACGGATGGTAGCGGCGTCATCGACCTCGACACCTTCGGGTCCTCGAGCAGCAACATCGAGTCCATCGCCGCGGGCGTCAGCGCGGGGTGGTACACGCTGGCCATGGGCGGCACGCACGCCTTCGCGCATCGTGACGCCGACGGCTCGTTCGACCTCAACACCCGCATCAACGATCCCGGCTGGGTGCTCGCTACGGCGAAGGCGATCAACGAAAGCGGCGTGATTGCTGGCGAAGGCCTTCACAACAACGTCGCCGCCGTCTACCGCCTGACGCCGCAGCAGGCGACGGACTCCACGGCGCCGGTCATCAACAGCGTCACCGCGAACCCGTCGTCGATCTTCCCGCCGAGCGGACAGACCGTCCCGGTCTCGCTCACGGTAAACGCCACGGATGACTCCGGCCAGACACCGGTTTGCTCGATCTCCAGCGTCGCGCCGTCAAACGGTGCCAGCGTCACCGGCCCGCTCACCGGCACGGTGGTCGCGGTCAGCGGGACGACGTACACGTTCAACGTGACCTGCGTGGATGCGGCGCAGAACACGAGCGCGCCGGCGGCGGCCACCGTCGTCGTCATCAAGGACACGACGCCGCCTGTCATCGCGTCAGTGTCGGCGACGCCGAACCACCTCTGGCCGCCGGACGGCCGGCTGGTCCCGGTCGCTGTCTCGGTCTCGGCGAGCGACGACGTCGACGCGGTTCCGGTCTGCGCGCTGAGCAACGTCGGCGGCGGAGTGCTGTCCGACGATGTGTCGATCGCGCCGCCGCTCGGGGCCACGCTGCGCGCGACCGGCGGACGCACCTACTCGCTGACGGTCGCCTGCTCCGACAAGGCCGGCAATAGCAGTTCGAAGACGACCATGGTGACCGTGCCGCCCGACGTCACGGCACCGACGATCACGGCGCTCTCCGCGACACCTGGAGCAATCTGGCCGGCGAACAACAAGTTCGTGGCCGTGACGATCGGCGTGTCGGCGACCGACGACGTCGACGCGTCGCCGGTGTGCAAGATGACGAGCGTAACCGGCGGCCCCGCCTCCGACATCGTCGTCACCGGCCCGTTCGGCGCGAACGTGCGAGCGGCGAGGAACGTCGACGGCTCCGTACGCACCTACACGTTCGACGTCTCGTGCGCCGACAGCGCCGGCAACACTTCGCTGGCGGCAGTGAGCGTCGCCGTCGGCAAGGACTCGCAGGCGAGGGTCTATCACTATGACCGCAGGCTGCGCCGCTTCCTCGAGGGGCTGCGGGAAGCGCACGGGCACGATCGCGACCACGACCACGATCGCGACCACGATCGGCGATAGCAACCGGTCGGAGTACTGAAGAGGACGAAGACAAAGCGGACGTCAATACGACGCACCCGTCTCCTGTCTCCGTCCTCTTCGTATGTTCGATCAGCTGTCGCGCGGTTCTTCGAGGTAGGTGTAGCCGTGCAGGCCGTCTTCGTAGAACTGGAGGAGGCGGCCCGACTCTTCGTAGGTGACGCGCCCTTCGCGGACCGCGAGCTCGACATCGTGGCGCAGCTTGCGGACGAGCGTTTCAGCGTCGAACTCTACATAGTCGAGCACTTCGCGGACGGTATCCCCTTTGATCACCGCGTCGAGGACGACATTGCCCTGGTCGTCGAGGCTGACGTGCACGGCGTGCGTGTCGCCGAACAGGTTGTGCAGGTCGCCGAGGATCTCCTGGTAGGCGCCAACGAGAAAGACGCCGAGGTAGTAGGGCTCGCCGTTCACCGTGTGCAGCGGCAGCGTCTTCTTCACGTCGCGGCGGTCGATGAATGAGTCGATCTTGCCGTCGGAGTCACAGGTGATGTCGCCGAGCACGCCGTGGTGGCTCGGGGCGCGATTGAGGTTGTGAATCGGCATCACCGGGAAGAGCTGCTTGATCGCCCAGCTGTCGGGGATTGACTGGAACAGCGAGAAGTTGCAGAAATACGTGTCGGCCATCGCATCGTCGAGGGCCTGCAGGTCCTCGGGAACCTCGTCCATCGTCGCGACGAGTTTTCTCAACTTCACCAGGATGGCCCAGTAAAGGTTTTCGGCCTGGCAACGCTGGTCGAGGGGCAAGTAGCCGCCCGTAAACAGGTTCATCGCCATGTCGAGCGCCTGCTGGGCGTCGTGGTAGCTCTCGAGTGCGTTCCTGCCTGACAGGCTCTGGTAGGTCTCGAGCAGGTCGATGACCGGCTGCTCCGCTTCGTCGGGCGAGATCGATTCGGGAATCTTCTCTTCGCCGAACGCCGACACGCCCAAAACGTTGAAGATCAATACGCTGTGATAGGCGACGATGGCACGTCCGCTCTCCGAGACGATGGTCGGGTGCTTGACGCCGGCGTCGTCGCACACGGTTTGCACGTGGTAGACGACGTCGTTGGCGTACTCCTCGAGCGTGTAGTTGACGCTCGACTCGAAGTTGGTCTGCGAGCCGTCGTAATCGACGCCGAGCCCGCCGCCGACATCGATGTACTCGAGGCCGGCCCCGGCCTTGAATAGCTCCGTGTAGATCCGCGCCGCCTCGTTGAGCGCTGCCTTGACGATGCGGATGTTGGGGATCTGACTGCCGAGATGGAAGTGCAGGAGCTTGAAGCAGTCCTGCATTCCGTGCTTCTTGAGCTCATCGAGGCCGCGCAGGACTTCGGCGACAGTCAGGCCGAACTTGGATCGGTAACCGCCAGAGCCCTGCCAGCGGCCGCTGCCGCGGGCCGCGAGCTTGACGCGGATCCCGATCTGCGGCCGGACCCCGACCCGCTCGGCGTATTTCAGGATGAGCAGCAGCTCGGTGTACTTCTCGACGACGGGAATGATGTTGCGTCCGATCTTCTGGGCGAGCATCGCCATCTCGATGTACTCGGCATCCTTGAAGCCGTTGCAGATGATCGGCGTGTCGTTGTGGGCCTGGGCCATCACTGCCAGGAGCTCGGGCTTGGAGCCGGCCTCGAGGCCAAACCCGTACTCACGGCCGAAATCGAGCACTTCTTCGACGACCTGGCGCTGCTGGTTCACCTTGATCGGGTAGACGCAGACGTATCGCCCCTCGTACTGGTGCTGGTTGATGGCCGTCTTGAAGGCGTTGTGGATGTCGCCGAGGCGGTGGCGGAGGATGTCGCGGAACCGGATCAGCACCGGCAACCCAATGCCGCGGAGCTGCAGGTGATCGGTGAGCTGCTTCAGGTCGATCGCGCGGGCCGGGTCCTTCGTCGGGTGCACCAGGACGTGGCCGTCGTTCGAGATGGAGAAGTAGCCCTTCCCCCAGCGGTCGACTTCGTACAACTCGGTCGCGTCACTGACAGTGAAGAGCTCGCCCGCCTGCCAGGTACGAGTCCGCGATGAAGGTGTGCTCACTTTGATTCGATGATACACACATTTTTTTTAGTTGTACCCCCGTGAATGACCCGGCCGAGTGGCCGAATCGTAATCGGAGGTCGAAAATGTAACAGGGGCAAAACGGCCGAAGGTGACGATCCGCTGGTTTCTTGAGAAATCGCCCGGGTACCCACCTTGCGATGACGTGACGCGCCGATGACGTCCGTCCTCTTCGTCTCTCACGATGCGGCTCTACGTGCCGTCGCGACGCGGGTGCTGGCGCGCGCGGACTGTGACGTACGGGCGGTGGCGCACGGCGGCCATGCCCTGCTGGCGTGCGTCGAGCGCGGATCGTTCGACGTAATGGTCGTCGAGCAGGCACTACCGGAGGGCCCCGGCGCAGCGCTGGCGGCGCGTCTGCGACGACACTGCCCCGCGATGGGCGTGGTCCGGATGTGCGACGCCGGCTCGGCCGATGGCACGGGCCGAGTGGTCGTCCGACCTTTCACGGCAGACGACCTCATCGACGCGGTTCAGAGCCTGCGGCGCACCAGCAACCGGTAGTGGGCCCCGCCGCCGCGCGACTGGCGGGGACAGACGTCCAACAGTGCAAGGACCCGGTACCTTTCAGGGATATTGCGGAAATTGGTCAGGGGCGTTCGGTCGGCGACGATAGGCCCGGCCCTGGGAGGGTCGGCGCCCTGGCATCCCCTCGGTAAATGACGGACGCGCCGTTACTGGGCAGACCTCCCGTGTCCGCGGTCGGACCGTAGGTCGAGTAGAGCGGCACACCCCAGGATCGGATCGCCGCCGTCAGCTGGCCGCGATGGTGGGCGGTGTGCGTGAAGCGCCGTGTGAGGATCCAGGCCCGCGTGCGGCGGACGTCGAAGAACGCGACCTGCTCCTCGAACCACTCGTCCAGCTGTTGTCCGAGGGCGGCGAGCCGGGCGGCCGCCGAAACGCCGTAATGCGTGATGAACGCCTCGCCTATTTCCTTCTCGGGGAGCGCCGGGCGGCCGATTTCGATCCCGAGCATCCCGGTCATCCAGTTGTGCTCGCTCTGGCACTGGTGCAGCATGTGCTCGAGCGGAGACCGCGCCCTCGGTTCGGCGCGCCACTGCAGGCGATCGTCCGGGATCTGTCCCCAGACACCGAGCGTCTTCAGACGCTCGGTGCGGTAGGTCTCCACGAGAAAGACGTATCGAGACATCGACACTCTCCTTTCACGGCGGACGACCTCGCCGACGCGGTCTTATACCCTGCGGCGCATCAGGACGCGATAGAGCACCAGCAGCACGACAGCGCCGACGATAGACATCAGCCAGCCCGCGGGCTGATTCGGCCCGTAGAACCCCATCGCGCGGCCGATGAATCCGCCGAGCAGCGCACCCGCGATGCCGAGGAGCGCTGTCACGATGAAGCCCCCCGGATCTTTTCCAGGGGTCAGCAGCTTGGCGATGATCCCGACCACGAGCCCGAACACGATCCAAGACAAGATACCCATGCGCGCCCTCCTTCGGCTGAGGACGCTCATTGCAAGGTGTTCACCAAGGCGGGCGGACACCTATGTCTGATCAAAACAGCCGGGGCGCGACGACCCCTTCGTGAACGAGCAGCCACCGCTTCCGGTCCAGGCCGCCGCCGTAACCAGTGAGGCTGCCGTCAGATCCGATGACCCGGTGACACGGAACGACCAGCGCGACGGGATTGGCGCCGTTGGCGGCGCCGACCGCCCGGACCGCCGTGGGCTCGCCGATCCGGCGGGCCAGCTCAGCGTAAGAAATTGTGGCGCCGGAGGGGATACGCCGTAACCCGCTCCACACACGTTTCTGGAACTCGCTGCCGTTCAGCTCCACCGCGACAGTATCAATCGCCGTGCATTCACCAGCGAAATACCGCGACAACATTGCACGGACCGCGGCGATCTCGCGGCGCAGGCGCCCCTCCCCCGGATACCAGCGCTCCAGGGTCTTCTCGACGTAAGCCCCGCCGTCGCCGAAGTGCAGCAGGCAAAGGCGCTCGGCGCGTTCGGCTACGGTCAGCGGCCCGATCGGGGTAGCGACGATGTCGATTCGAATCATGAGGAGCGGTCAGCGTACGACGACGGACGCCGTCGCGCGGCGGCCGTCGGCATCCTTCACGTCGATGCGGTGCGTGCCGACGGCGAGCGGCCAGGACAACGGTCGATCTGAGGACGAGGATCCGACCGGCGCACCGTCTACGGACCACTGCACCGTCGTCGGCCGCGCAGTGACAGCGCGCAGGGGCAGCGACTGAAACTCGCGCCGCAGCGTGGGGTCGATGCTATAGGTCGCCCCTTCGGGGGGGTTGGCGATCAACAAGGCAACCCCCGGCGCGGGAGAGGCGCGAGGTGCGCGGCGCTCAAGAGCGTGAGGTGATAGGGGTGCGCCAGCGACCGAAGCCGACGCGTTGGCCGTCGCGGCCCACGCGCGGTACTCGGCTGGATAGACGGTCAACAGCCCCTCGTCGCTCTGGTGGTGCCACGAGCACGGGGGAGCCTCGGCGCCCGATGGCAGCCACTCCATCGTGCGGTTGGGACACCACGCAGAGGCCGGCTCTCCTGAGAGCGCGCAGATGGCGACCTGGTGCAGGTCGGCCGTCGGCTGTAGCAGCGCCGGCGTGGCGGCGTCTTCCATGCCGGCGCGCGCCTGCGCCGCCAGCATTACGGCGTGAAAGATTGGTCCGGCGCCCGTCACGCCGGACGAGCCGCGCAGCGGCGTCCGATCGAAGTTACCGACCCACACGCCAACGGTCACCTCGCGCGTGTAACCCACCGTCCAATTGTCGTGATAGGCCTGCGACGTTCCCGTCTTCACGGCCACCGGGAAGGGGAACTCGAGATCGCTGCCGCGCCCGAAGATATAGGCGCGCGCCGCGGCGTCGCTGAGAATGTCAGTGACCCAGAATGCCGTGCGCTCGGAGACGAGCCGGAGCTCCTTGGGTGTAGCCCCGGCAGGTGGAATCACGAGTGCCGGCTCGCGCCACACGCCGCCGCGCGCAAACATCGAGTAGGCGGCGACGAGCTCGTCGAGACGGACTTCGGCGTCGCCGAGTGTCAGGCCAAGGCCGTAGTAGGCGGGGGTGCGGGTGAAGCTGGTCAGCCCTGCGCGCGTCAGGAACCGCAAGAGCGACGGCACGCCGACGTCTGCAGCCAGCGCCACCGCCGGGACGTTCTCAGAGCCGCCGAGGGCACGCCGCGCCAGCAGCGGACCGCGATATTGCCCGTCGTAGTTGCGCGGGCTGTAGACGACGCCCGGTTGCGCCGTCGGAAAATGTGACGGGATGTCGGGCAGCACCGACGCCGGCGTCTGCCCCTGCTCGAAGGCGAGCGCGTAGGTGAAGGGCTTGAGCGCCGACCCCGGCTGGCGCGCCACGAGGGGGCCATTGATCGCGCCGCCGTGCTCGCCGTCGCCGTAGTCACCCGAACCTTCCCATGCCAGCCACTCGCCGCGGCGGTTGTCGAGCACGACGACGGCGACGTTGGCGGCGTTGTGCGCTTTCAACGACGGCCGGTTGTGGGCAATGATCCCTTCGACGTCCTGCTCGAGATCGAGGTCAATCGTCGTCTGCACGCGGCTGCCGGCGGACCCGGCGGCATCGAGTGATGCCTTGACCATCTCGACGACATGGGGCGCGTGGAACGGAGCGATGCGCGGCCGCAGCATCAGACGCTCGTCGCGCGCCTCACGATATTGTTCCGGGGTCAGGGAGCCCGCCTCGGCCATGCGGCGCAGCACCAGCCCCTGGCGGCTGCGCGCCGACGCGGCGCTCTTCCATGGGTTGAACCTCGTCGGACGCTGCGGCAGCGACGCCAGGAACGCCGCCTGCGCCGGTGTCAACATCGAAGGGTCGACGCCGAAGTAGATTCGGCTGGCACGCCCGGCACCCGATGCCTGGTTGCCATAGGCGGCGAGATTGAGATACAGCGCGAGAATCTCCCGCTTGCCGTAGCGATGCTCGAGCCGGAGCGCCAGCGCCAACTCGCGCAGCTTGGCGCCAACGCCGCGTTGATGCAGCCCTTCCCTGCGCTGGACCAGCAGCTTGGCGACCTGCTGCGTGATCGTGGATCCCCCTTCCACGACCTGCCCCTCGACGAGGTCGTGCCGCGCGGCGCGGACGAGCGCGATCGGATCGACGCCGACGTGGGAATAGAACCGACGATCCTCAGCCGCCAGGGTCGCCGCCGCGAGCACCGGCGGCACATGATCCGCGTCGATCGGCGTGACGCGCGACCCGCCCGCGTCGAGTGCCTCGTAGAGCAGCCGCCCATGCCGATCCACAACCACGGTCGACGGGGCCCCGGCGCCCCCGAGCAGGTCGACCGGAATCGGCGCACAGCGGATCCATGTCGCCGTGACCGCAACGATCGCGGCGGCGGCCACATACCAGCGGCGCACCCTTGGCACCCTTAGCACCCTTGGCACCGGACTACTTCTTCACCTCGACCACCGCCGTCGCCGTGCGGCCGAACACCTCGGGTTCGTACATTTCTTCCGCGTGCGCCGGCGCCGTCCGGAATGTCCCCGACGTCGTCGCCCGAACGACATAGGTAAAAGTGTGGCGGCCGGTGCCGAGGCGAGTCGCGAACAGCTCGACGCGATCATCATGGCGCTCGACGTAGTCGAAGCCGCCGCGCTGCCACCAGCCGAACCAGTCTGCCGACCCCTGCTGCTCATCTTGCGCCTTGGTCAGATTGGCGGCAGACGTCGCGAACCACGATTCAACCGGCTCGAAGCCGGCCGGCAGGGGATCGGTGACGGCGACGAAGCGCCGCTCTTTGGTCAAGTTCAGCGTCAGCGTGACTGTGATCAAGTCGCCGGCTTTGAAGCCTGTCGCCGCCGGCCGTGTGCCGGTCTCCACGTAGGGGGCGTAACTGCGCGAGATCTGGATGCCCTGGTCGAGGCCGGTCTGATACAGGCGATCTGCGGCATAGCGCAGGCGCGCGGTGTAGTAGAGCGTACCGGTCCCCGTGCGTGTGAAGGTCAGTGGCTGCTCGGACCCGGTCGGACCGGCCGTCAGCAGCCTGGCCATCGGCACTTCCGCGATCTGCGCCTCCGTCGAGCGCCCCTGGAACTGTGCGCTCGCCACCTGCGTGTCGCCGAGCCTCGCGACAGCGGTGAAGTTCGGGGTCACCGACTCGAACTTACGGTAGTAGGCGACGAGCGACTCCATGGCGATGGCGTTTTCCTGCGTGTTGCCCCAGCGCCCGTTCTTGCGCGCCTGCATCAGCCACTGCACCATCGGCCGGAACGAATTGTCGCCCGCACTGGCGCCCGTGACGAGCGTGCGCAGCACGATCGCCGTTGTCCGGATGTTCGAGTTCCAGAACCACATCAAGTACGGATCATTCAGCTCTTCGACATGCGCGGTCGCGGCCTCGGGCAAGATCGCGTTGTTCATGCGACGGCGCAGGTCGGCCACGCGGACGCCGCCCGCCTCCCCCTTGGCTACCAGCGCGTCGGTCAGGTAGGCAAGCGCGAAGATCGGCATTCGCTCGCGATAACCGTAGAGGCGCGTCAGGTTGGAATCCTGGTTACGGCCGTTCTCGACGAGCACCTTGACGGCGAAGGTCTGCCAGGCGGTGTAGGCCGGCCACCAACTCTCGTTCGTCGGCGGCTTCTGCGCCAGCTCGGTCTCCAGGTACGCCGCCGCCTTCGTCACCATCGACGCGTCGACGTCGTACTTCATGTCCCTGGCGACTCTGAAGACATGCAGCAGGTACGCGGTCAGGTAGGGCGACTGGGAGTAGCAGGCGCCTGGCCAATAGGAGAAGCCGCCGTTGTCGCACTGGAAGCGCTCGAGGTCGCGTAGGGTCGCTTGCACGGTCGGACGGAGCTGGACCGCGTCGATGCCGGGCAGCCTGAATGCGTCGCCGAGATCGGCCGAGAGCAGCATCGCCAGCGCGCGCGAGCCGCGTTGCTCGGCGCAGCCGTATGGATACTCGACCAGGTAGCGCGCCCCTTCGCTGAGGCCGACGAGCGCGGTCGACGCGAGATCGACGTGCAGTCCGCCGAAGCTCTGCACCACGTCGGCGGGCAGCTTCAGCTTTTCCTCGGCGGTCGAGGCCGCGTCGGTGGCCTCGCCGGCGGCCGAGACCGTTTCCGGCGAGACGAGGACCTCGACCGGGATGGCGTCCTGGAAGGCGTCGGATTCGTTGGCGAGCTTGACCGTCATCTTCACGCGCGCGCGGCCGGCCGTCCGTCCGGCGGCATCGAAACGCAACTCGACGGAACCGCCGGCTGGAATGTCGACCGTCTGCGGCTCGCTGCTGGCAAATCGCATGATTTCGGGATCGAGGCTCTCGATGCTGACGGTCGCCG
The DNA here is from genome assembly GCA_963836665.1 of uncultured Acidobacteriota bacterium. Taxonomy (GTDB): domain Bacteria; phylum Acidobacteriota; class Vicinamibacteria; order Vicinamibacterales; family 2-12-FULL-66-21; genus JAICSD01. Next base: position 3,336,793 of record CAWIKL010000001.1, read on the forward strand.
CACCGCCGGTCTTCAACTGGTTCGTGATCACGGCACCGAACGACGCCTTGTCGCCCACGGCAAGGAAGCGCGGGAAAGCCGGCTTGAGGGTGACCGGCTTGTTGATCCGGATCTCGCTGTCCGCCGAGCCGAAGCGCGACCCGCTGTCGCCGGCGACCGCCATGATCCGGTAGGTCGTCAGCGACTCCGGCAGTTTCACGTCGACCGAGGCATGGCCGCGGCCGTCGGTCACGACCGAGCCGAGCCAGAACGCCAGCACGCGGAAGTCCTGCCGCACACCGTCACCGGTCGGCGCGCCGAGACCCCCGCCACCACCGTCGGTGTCTCCCTTCGGTGTGATGACGCGGCGCGAGATGATTTTCTGCCGGGTGTCCTCGGTCAGCACCTGCAACGCTTTCTTCACGTAGACGGAGTCGAGCACGTCCGGCGTGCGATAGGCGGTGAGCGACAGGACGCCGTAGTCCACGGCCCAGAGCGTGACCTCGCTCGTCGCCGCGCGTCCCTGGCGGTCCTTGACGTCGACAGTGACCGTCGCGGTGTTCGCCGGCCGGTATTCTTCCTTGTTGGCCGCCACCGCGACGGTCAGCCGCTTGCCTGCGTCCTCGACGCCGAGCTGCACGTAGCCCATGCGGAAGGACGGCTTGCCCGGATCGCCGGGATCGTCTTCTTTTTCCGGATCGCCGAGCGGCTTCGATCGTCCCTTGACCAGCAGGACCGAGACGAAGACGTTGGGGATGTCGTCCTCGCCGATCGGCACGTCGATCGATTGCTGCGTCGAGGTCAGCGCGAACTGCCGGTGCGTGCGGATCCCCTCACGCTCAGTGGTGACCAGGGCCGTCGCCTGCTCCCACGGCGACTCGATCATGATCTTCGCCCGGTCGCCCGGCCGGTAGTTGCTCTTGTCGGCGACGAGGTCGATGCGGTTGTGGTCGTAGCGCTGCCAGGCGGTGTAGCCCTCGCCGAGAGCGTAGAACGACGCGCGCGTCACCGTGAAGCGTCCCTGGTCGGCGGCGGCGCGCGCCTCGAGAACGTAGTAGCCGCCGGCCGGCACCGGCGCACTGAACGGCACGGGCACCGACGCGCTGGTCACGTGCCACTGGCCCGCCGGCACTTCCTTGCGCTCGGTTTCCCAGGTGTAGAAGCCGTTCCCTTCGGCACGGCGCACGCTCTCCCACTGAATCTGAGTCAGGCTGACGTCGATCGCCACACCCGGAACCGAGGTGCCGTCGAGGCCGACGGCCACGAGCTCGGTCTTGATGCCGTCCTTCTGATCGTTGAAGAGGCCGAAGCGGCGCACGCCGATATACCACGGCGCGGGATGCACGACGAAGCTCTTGCGATTGGCGATGTGCTGCCGCGAGACGTCTTCGACGTCCCCTTCGAGCGTGTAGGTGTAAGGAATGCCGGCTGCCGTCTCGGTCTTGAGTGTCAACGCCAGCTGCCCGTTGGCAGCCAGCTGCGCGTCGGCCGACCCCACCTCAGGCTTGGCCGCCTGGTCGCGGTCCTGCCAGCCAACGAAGGTCCACCGCTCCTCGGGAAACTTGCTGGTGATGGCGTCCGGCGCGTCCAACAAGGGCGTGCGCGTCAGCGTCCAGTGTGTCGGCCGCTTGTTCATCGGCGCACCGAACAGGTAGCGCGCGTTGACCACTCCCTTCAGTGGATCGCCCGCAATCGCCGTGTCCCCCGTCAGCGTCACGTCGACGCGGAAATCGGGCCGGCGATAGGCGGCGACGAGGAACGAGCCGAACACCATCTTCTTGCGGCCGCGCCAGTCGTCGTTGCCCTCGTCTTCCTGCCCCCGCGGCCGCTCCTTCGGCTTCTCGCTCTCGAGGACGGCGCGCACGGAATAGTTGCCGAGCGAGCCCTGCGCCGGCACGGTGAACGACCATTCCGCTGTGCTCCACGCGTTGACCTTGACGACGCGATCGTCGACGACCTTGTCGCGGGCATCCGTGACGCTGATCGCGACCTCGGTCCCCGCGGGCAGCAACTTGATGCCGTCGGGGGTGTTGCTACGCAGCAGCGCCTTGACGTGCACCTCCTCGCCGAGCTTGTAGACGCCGCGGTCGGTGAAGACGGTACCGCGCAGCAGCGGCTCGGCTTCGTCGAGGTCGAGTTCCATGCCGTAGTCCCACGGCAGCACGCCTTCGTTCCAGTCGCTGCCGACGTAGGCGACGTCGCCGTCCTTATCAGCCATGACGATGAAGGCGAAGGTCTCCCAGTTGTGCGGATCGCGCAGCCGCGACTGCGGCGCGATCACGATACCGTCGTTGCCAGTCGTGCCCGACCACGACGGGCGGCCGTCGGGCCGGACGATCGTCACCTTCGCGCCCGCAACCGGCGCGGCGTTGTCGAGCCGCGTCACGAAGACGAGCGTGTTCTGCGGACTGTCTTTGACGGTGACCCCGAGATTGGTGACCTGGACAATGGTCGAGTGTGTGATGGGATCTCCGGCGTGATTGTGCCCGGCTTTCGCGTGGGCAACGGGATCTCCTTCCTCGACCGCGGCCCAGACGATCCCGGTGCCGTTTGGCTTGAGCACGCCGGCCAGATCGAGCCCGTGCGAATTGGTCTTGTCGATCGCACCGCCGAGCCGGCGCGCGAGCGACGGGGTGTCCGGCGTGTGGTCGAAGCCGGGCTGCAGTGAGACAATCGTCGGCATCAGCTGCGACGGATCGATCGCCGTCGCCCACTGCTTCACGCCCTGGAAGTTGCGCGCGTAGAACGGCAGCGTCGCGCCTCCTCCTTTCTCCCATACTCCGTGCCCGTCGCCAAAGCTGGTAAAGGCGAACTGGTGCCAGTTCTCGACCGTGGCTCCCCACGTGTAGCCGAGCGTCTGGCCGTCACCGGCGGCGAGCGACGCCGGCAGTGACGCAAACCACGTGGTCGCCGGCGGATGCTCGAGGCCGGCGTCGGCCAGCGTGAGCGTGTCGGATTCATCCTCTTCCCACGATTCGCGCGGGCGCGGCGCGGCTTTGGCGATCGCCCGCTCCCGCTGCGGCGCGGTGATGTCGATGGCGCGCACGGCGCCGGCAAACGCCTTCGCGTTTACCGACACCGTGAACGTAATCGGGTTGCGGTTGTCCGGGTCGCAGGCCGTCTCGCAGTGGAACCCGGTCGCGAAGAACGCATGCTCGACCTGCACGGTGTAGGTCTCCGGCCGGTTCGAGACGGCCGGGCCGGCGAGCGACGGCACACGACCGTCGGTGTCCACTCTCACCCAGCTCTCCGGCGGTACCGGCGTCGTTAGTCTCAGCACGACCAAGTCGGGAGTCGAGGGAAAACGCTTCTTGTCCCAGTCTTTCGCGATCTCGAGCCCGACGGGACCGGTCGCCGCCGCGGCGGCGCTGACGCGGCGCACCTTGTCGGCAAACGCCTGAGGCGCGGAGGCGTCAATGGCGCGCAGGCGGCCCAGGATGGCCTGGGCCAGCACTGGCGGCGAAAACGGATGGCTCTCGAACGAGCCGCGCAGGTGGGCGACCACGTCTTCCGCCTTGACCGGCTGGCTGAAGTGCATGAGCACGATCGGCGCGGCGTCGAAACGGTTGTCTGGGCGGTACCAGTTCGTTTGCAGCAGCTTCGCCGTCGCCGTGGTGAAACCGAACGTGTAGGGCTCCGGCAGCTTGCGCCCGCTCGCCGCGGTCGCACCGGCCGCGATGGTCACGCCGTAGGTCGTCGCCTTCGGGAATGCCCTGGTCGGCGTGAAGATCAGGATCGTCGTCCCGGACCAGCGGAAGGTGCCAGTGACCGACGGCGAGATCGAAAAATAGGCCGGGCGCAGCCGCGATGACACCTGCGCGAGCGCCACCATCGGCTCGGAGAAGACGACGCGGATTTCGTTGTCCTGCTCCGGCTGCAGGTCGCCGGACGGCCCGGCGCTGACGACGCGGAGAGCGCGCGGTGGCGCGGGCTGCGCTGCGGCCGGCGCACAGATCGAGAACAAGACACAGAGTGCGACGCAGGCGATCTGTCGTGTCATAGATGTCTCAGCGGATGGCGGGAATGATACCTAACCCTGCTCCGTTGGACACCAGGCGACGCGCTACGGCACGGAGGCTTTTTTCGGCCACCACCAGCGCCGGGCCGCCGGACGCTCGACGGACGTCACGGGCGCCGCGGGACCAGGGCTCCCCGTGCCGCCGCGGCGATCGACGCCGCCGGGGATGAGCGTGCGGTCGTCGCCCGCCGCCAGTTCGTGTCCGATCAACTCGGCCTGGGCGCGGAGCTTCGGCAGTGCCCGCCGGTCGCCGATCGGGTACAGGCGGCAGAAATCGTCGACGAGTTCCGCCGGGTCCAGGCCAACGACCCTGGCGTAGTCACGGATGAAGGCCCGGGCAAACAACCCACCCGGCCACTTGGAGAAGTCGTTGGTCTCGAGCCCGATCCAGAGCTCGACACTGACATTCGTACGGCTGGCCAGCGTTTCCAGCGAGATACCGCGGCGTTCACGTTCGCGCCGCAGCCGGGGACCAAAGGTGTCTCGTTCGGACATGGCGACTACTGGTACTCCGCAATTTCCGCGCCGTAAATTCCGCCAATGATTTCCGTCTTCTCGTGCGGCCTGTGCCCGCTGGCGGCGACGTTCCTGTAATCGAATTACGATGATGAGACAGGAGCGATGATCTGGTGCCTCGATTTCCACGCGCCCTATCGTTGCCGGCACGCCGGGGCGTGCTGCCGGGCAGGATGGACGATTCCCTTCGACGACGGAACCATCGCGGCGCGCGACACGCACGGCGCGTGCACGTTCCTGGACGGACGCGCGCGTCAGTGTTCCATTCACCGCCAGCACGGGATCATGGCGCTGCCGGTCACCTGCCGCATGTTTCCCCGCATCGTGCTCCACGACGCGCGGGGTACCTTCGTCTCGTTGTCACACTTTTGTCCGACCGCCGCCACACTGCTCTTCGACGGCGCCGGTGAAGCGACGATCGTCGAGGCGCCACAGGCGCTCGCCCACGTCGGCGAACTCGACGGACTCGACGCGCGGGGCGAGTGGCCGCCGTTGCTCCGCGCGCGCGTCTTGATGGATGCCGACAGCTACAGCGCGTGGGAACGCCACGCCGTGTCACTGCTCACGCGCGATACTTTAGCGCCACGCGACACGCTCACGGAACTGCACGATGTAACAGCGCGCATTGCGACCTGGGTACCGGGTAGCGGCCGACTGCAGGATGTCGTGCATGCGTCATTCGCCGCACATACCGTTCCGCCGCGTGGCGGCGAGGTGACCGCCACCACCGACACCGCCGTCAAGCGTTGGCTCGCCGCGCGGTTGTTCGGCACGTGGCACGCCTACCAGGGCGACGGCCTCGCGGCCACGATCGCTTACCTGCGGGCGTGTCTCCAGATCTTCGACGCGGAGGTCGCCGCGGACGGCAGCGCCCTCGAAGCAATCCGGCGCAGCGATCTGCGCGTGCTTCACGCCGCCGACGGCCTGAGCTTGAAGCGCTGAAGCTTGCCGGTCGGCGTGCGCGGCAGCTCGGGCAGGAACTCCACCCAGCGTGGGCGCTTGTACTCCGGCAGCGTCTCGCGCACGAACTGCTGCAGCTCCACGGCGAGCGCCGGCGAAGCCTCGACGCCGGCACGCAACACGACGAACGCCATCGGCTTGATCAGCGCGTCGGCGTCCTCGCGCGCGACAACCGCGCATTCGTGCACGGCGCCGTGTGCGAGCAGCGCCGTCTCCACCTCGATCGGGCTCACCCACTGCCCGCCGACCTTGAGCATGTCGTCGCTGCGCCCGCCGTGCCAGTAGTATCCGTCGGCGTCCTGGCGATAGCGATCGCCGGTGCGAATCCAGTCGCCGTGAATCGTCGCCTTCGTTTTCTCGTGCTGGTTCCAGTAGGCCGAGCAGATCGAGTCGCCGCTGATCCAGAGATCGCCCATCTCCCCCTGTGGCACCGGCTGCTTTTTCTCGTCGAGAATCGCCGCGGCATAGCCTGGAACGATCCGGCCGCTCGAGCCGGGGCGGATCGCGCCGGGACGGTTCGACGTGAACATGTGGAGCGCCTCGGTCGAGCCGATGCCGTCGAGAATGTCGACGCCGAAGCGCTGCTTGAAGCGCTCGTAGAGCGGCGCGGGCAGCGATTCACCGGCGGAGACCGCGACACGGACCGACGACAGGTCGAACTCGCCGGCGTGCGCCAGCAGCATCGCGAACCCGGTCGGCACCGAGGAGAAGATCGTCGGCCGGTGGCGCTCGATCGTCGCGAAGACGCTCGCCGCGGCGGGCGGTCCGGGCAGCAGGATGCTTGTCGCCCCCACCGCGAGAGGAAAATAACCCGCGTTGCCAAGGCCATAGGCGAAGAACAGCTTGGCGACGCTGAAGCAGCGATCGCGCTCGCCGATGTTGAGTACCCCTTTGGCGAAGAGCTCGGCGCACACGACCATGTCGTGCTGCAGGTGCACGCACCCTTTCGGGGCGCCGGTGCTGCCCGACGAGTAGAGCCAGAACGCTGGCGCGTCCCGGCTCGTTGACTCTGCGTCGAGCGTCGCAGATCCGCGCGCCATCAAGCCGTCGAGCCCCGGCCCGGCAACGACGAGGTGGCGCAGCGCCGGCACGGCGTCGCGATCGATCGCCATGATCTTCGAGCGCAGCTCCTCGCTGACGATCGCCACACGCGCGCGAGAGTCGTCGAGCACGTGCCGATAGTCGGTCGTCTTCCACAGCGTGTTGAGCGGAATCGGGACCGCGCCGATCTTGATCGCGGCGAAGAACGCGACGTGGAAGGCGGGCGTGTCGAGGAGCAGCAGCAAGACGCGCTCCTCCGCGCGCACCGCCAACTGGTCGCGCAGCGCATTGCCGAGGCGGTTGACGCGCTCGGCCAGCTCCGCGTAGGTGACGCGCTCGTCGCCGCACTCGATGGCCACCCTGCCGCCGCGTCCCTCGCGGAGGTGTCGATCGACGAAATGCGACGCCGCGTTGAACGTCGCCGGCAGGCCGAGGTCGGCGGCGGTCTTGATGGCGGTCATACGATACGCGATAAGGTATGCCAGATCAGGGAGCGACCGACATGCCCGTCCTCGAACGATTTCTCCGTTACGTGCGGGTCGATACCCGCGCGGACGATCGGTCCACCGACTGCCCGTCAACCCCGGGACAGCTGACGCTGCAGCGCCAGATCGCCGATGAGCTGCGCGGCATCGGGGTCGCGGACGTCGAGCTCGACGCCAGCGGCTACCTGATGGCGACCGTCCCCGGCACCCCAGGGGTCGAGGCGCCCGTCATCGGGTTCATCGCGCACGTTGACACCTCACCGGAGATGCCCGGCGACGGCGTCAACCCGATCGTCCACGAGCGCTGGGACGGACGCGACATCGTCCTCCCCGACGATCCGGCCGCCGTGCTGCGCGTGTCGGAACAGCCGGACCTGGCCCGGCAGGTCGGCCACGACATCGTGACCGCGTCGGGCAGGACGCTGCTTGGCGCCGATGACAAGGCGGGCGTCGCCGTCATCGTGGAAGCAGCGGCGCAGTTGATCGCGCGCCGGGACGTCGATCACGGCCGCATCCGCATCGGCTTCACGCCGGACGAGGAAATCGGCCGGGGCGCCAATCGCTTCGACGTCGCCCGGTTCGGCGCCGCCTGCGCCTACACGCTCGACGGCGGCAACGCCGGCGAGCTCGAATACGAGAGCTTCTCGGCCGACCTGCTGCGCGTCACCTTCGCCGGCTTCAACACCCACCCTGGCTACGCCAAGGGCACGATGGTCAACGCGATTCGCGCCGCGGCCCGCTTCGTCGATCGCCTGCCGCGCGAACGTCTGTCGCCGGAAACGACCGACGGTTACGAAGGCTTCCTGCATCCCTACCAGATGGAGGCGGCGGTCGATCGCACGTCGGTGCGCGTGCTGCTGCGCGACCACGTCACGGCAAAGCTGCGCGACCAGGAGCGGCTGGTGCGATCACTCGCCGATGGCGTCGCAGCGGAGACCGGCACGGAGGTGAGCGTCGAGGTCACCGAACAGTACCGCAACATGCGGGAGGTGCTCGACCATCATCCGCACGTCGTCGATCGCGCGCGGACGGCGATCCGACGGGCCGGCCTGACACCGATCGAGAAGCCGATCCGTGGCGGCACCGACGGATCGCGGCTCTCTTTCATGGGTCTGCCGACCCCCAACCTGTTCGCCGGGGAGCATAACTTCCACTCCCGCCTCGAGTGGACGTCGCGCCAGGACCTCGAAGCCGCGGTCGCGGTCATCATCGAACTGGCGCGGGCATGGGCGGAGGCGTGAGTCCGTCGCGGTCGCTCTGGCGTCAGTTCACCTTGAACGACAGCAGCGCCTTGGCCTGGTCCGCGCCATGTGACGCGTCGATCTGGAAGACGTACTCGCCGCGGCCGACCGAGCCGATCGGCAGATCGATCTCATAGGGACCTGCCGCCGTCTTCTTCAGCGGCATCGCCGCCAGCTTGGCGCCGAGGCGGCTGAGCAGGGTCACGGTCACGGTCGCGTCGGCGGCCGAGGCGCCGAACACCTCGAAGCGGACAATGATGCGATCGGTATGCTCGAACTGACGGCCGGCGAATGGCGGCGGCGCCGCGTTCTGGATCGCCCGCAGCTCGATCGGCGAACGCGCGCGATAGAGAACAGGCGTCGCGATCGACAGCGGCGAGGCGGCGAAGTCAGGGACGTCGAGCGTGACGTCCTGCTTGCCGGCGAGCGCGCCGCCAGTCTCGGCGACCGTGCGCGTGAGACGGACGGCGCCGGGAACCGCGTCGAAGGACACCTGTCCCGAGGTCATCGGCCCGTTGAACAGGACACGCCCGTTCTCGGCGGTGGCCTGCAGCGACACGCCGCTGGCACTTTCCCCCTGGCGCGGCGTCCAGACGGCGATCACGCGCAGCGTGCCATCGGCGGCACGCGTCGCTCCCGCCCAGAAGTCCCCGGGAATCGACACGTGCGGCGCGTCGACGAGCGTCGAAAGCGCTTTCTCGATCTCGGGCGGCGCGGTGTTCTCGGCCGCCTTCTTCCGCGCCGTGTCCATATCGGCCGCCGACGGGGCGTAGTAGCCGGTCCGCGCCTTGACGTCGACGCCCGGACGCTTCACGCGCACGGCGATCTTGTGGAACTTGCCGTCGGCGGGATTCTTGTCGGAACGATAGCCGAGCAGGTAGAAGGCGCTCGCTTCCCGGACGACGGCGCGGAGCGCGACCGCCGGGACGTTGCCGGCGAACTGCCGCCCGCCGGTATTCTCGGCGAGCGACAGCAGCACGTCCGAGGTTCGCAGGTTCATGTCGAGTCCGCGCGGATCGAACGAATAGATCGTCGTGTTGTTGGCGTTGGCGAGGCGCGTGACGTTGTCGAGCCAGGTGTAGTTGTCGGACGGCCCGCTGCCCACGCGGCCGATCGTCTGCGATACGAAGATGATCGCTTTATGCCCTTCCTTGATCGATCCAAGGAAGGCAATCGTCGACTCGAGGGCGCTGGCGGTAACCTGTGAGCGGAGGCGCTCGATGTCCTGCATCTGGTGCATCTGCGCCTCCTCGACGGCGCTGCGCAACGGCAGGTAGACCCCCTGCCGCCCCTGCAGCTTGCGCGCCTGTTCGGCGAGAGCAGTGCGGTCGCGCGTCAAACGGATCGCGTCGCTCGGCGTGAGCTGGTCCATCAACGCGACGAGGTCGGTCGGGCCGAACGCCGTCTGCACGAAGTCGGTCAGCACCTCGCGTCCCCGGATCGCCGGCACGAACTGGCCGATGTGGTACTCGTCCCAGAAGATGACGAAGACGCGGATGTCGTCGCGTGCCGCCTCGACCGCCGCGTGGTCCGGCGATCGGATTGGCAGCGACACGTCATCGTCCGGCGCCTCGCCGGTGGCGTGGATCATCTTGATCGTGTCGACCGCCTGCGGCGCGCCGTCCTCGCGAACGTCGAAATCGTCCTTGGTCAGGTCGGTGACCGGATTGCCCTTGTGATCGATGACGGTGACGTCAACGCGGACGTTTTCGGTGCCGGCGCGGAAGACGGGCGGACGCTGCCCCTGCGGCGACGGCTGCTGGCCCTGTGGCGCTTGCCCCTGCGGCGGGGCTGGTGCCTGGGCGGCCGGCGGCGCCTGATGGGCGGCGAGCGTGACAGCGGCCGCCATCGCGGCGGCCACCGCAAGGAGCGGGTTGCGCATGATCCGAACCCCGAAAGTGTGACAGGCGCCGACGAACCGGAAGCTTTATGATACGCCGACTGTTCACTGCAGGGTGAAGTTCACCGTCACCGTCATGATCACGCTGACCGGCTGCCCGTTCAGGAGCGTCGGCATGAAGCGCCATCGGCTGACGGCGCCGAGCGCCGCCGCATCGAGCATCGGGATCGACCGCAGCACGCCGGCATTGGCGACCGTGCCGGTAGGGTCCACCAGCGCTTCGATGATGACCACGCCTTGTACGTGAGCGTGCTGCGCGTCGGCCGGGTAGGTCGGCCTGGCGTCGTGCGTCTTCATTGGCGTCATGAGGTTGCCGCCGACGCGAAGCGGATGCAGGCGGGCGACGGTGTCGGCGTAGGGCTCGGGGAAGCTCGAGAGCGGCGGCGCGACCTCCGGCGGGTTCTGCCGCTGCTCCTCCATCACATGGTTGCGAAGCTCGTCGGCGTCGGCGATGAGGCGCGCCTGCTCGGCGGGATCGAGCGTGAGTGTCGCCTGCATCCGCAGCAGGAGGTTCTTGTAGGCCATCGCTTCCAGGTAGTCGGGCTTGATCTGCAGGGCGCGACTCTCGAGGGCGACCCCTTCGCGGATGTAAAGCAGCCGGGGAGCTGGATCCTGGACGTCGCGATTGGCGTACTGCCAGCAAATGGTCGCCACCTGGTGCTGCGTCTGGGCCGTCGTCGCGTCGAGACCGGCCGCGCCGGCGAGCGCGCCGACGGCGTCGGCATAGCGTTGCAGCGAGGTATCGAGCCGCGCGACCTCGAGGTACGTCGCCCTGTTCGCCGTGCCGGCGGCGATCAGCGCACGCAGCTCGCGTTCGCGGCGCGCGTTCTCGATCGAGGGCGGGGGAGTGTCACGCGGCGCCTGCTGAGCGGCCAGCGCCGGCATGACGGCGAGAAACAGGGCGAGCATGGTCTTCCGCATCACTCCCTCCGTTTGGACCTTAGACACCGAACTTCATCGTTCGGCGGTTCGTCGTTCGTCATTCGCCCTTGACTGCGAAGTCGGCGACCACCGGTCCATGGTCGCTCGTGCCGACCTCACGCTGGATGACGCACGACTGAACCGTGTCGAAGACGCGCTGGCTGGTCAGCACGTAGTCGAGCCGCCACCCGATGTTCCGCTCGCGCATCTGCCGCCAGGGCGCCCACCAGGTGAACATCTGGTCGTTCTCAGGCTCGAGGGCGCGGCTGGTGTCGACCAGCCCGTTGCCGATAATGCGCTCGAGCAGGGCCCGCTCCTCCGGCAGCTGGCCGATGGCGCGCGGCTTCCGTTCCTTGGGATGGACGTCCATGTCGGTGCGCGCGATGTTGAGGTCGCCGCAGAGCACCGCCGGCTTCCCCGCCGCGTGCAGATCCGCGCTGAACTGCTGCAGCCCCTCGAGAAACCGCAGCTTCGCCGGATAATCCTTGCCGCCGTTGGGCACGTAGATGGACGCCCACGTGATTCCCTTGACCTCGGCGGCGACAATGCGGCTCTCGTAATCGAACGCGGGATGCACGAACGGCGGGCGCTCAGGCGACAGCGCCTTGCTCACATGCAGCGCGACGCCCGAGTAACCCTTGGTGCCGTGCCAGTAGCACCAATAGCCCTCGATCTCGCACAGCCAGACCGGGATTTGGTCCATCGTCGCCTTGATTTCCTGCAGGCAGATGACACCCGGTTGTTCACGTTCGATCCATTCCTGCAGTTGAGCTTGACGCGCGCGCAGCCCGTTAACGTTCCATGTCCCGACTTTGATCACGATGCTTGATTCTAGCTGCCGGCAGGCACCCGGCTTGCGAACGCGTCCGGCAGGCCTCCGGTGAGGGGACGCAGGAAAGGACAGCTACGAGGTGGGGCTGAACGAAAATGCGTACGCAGCGTCAGGGCTTGCCCTGACCTTCGGCGTGAAGCACTTCTTCCGAGTCTCGGGTGGCGAGCGAAAACTCCGGCACTTCCGCCCCGGCGACGTGCCTGGCGATGCCGCACTCGGAACTGCGGTCGTCGAGCAGGGCGACAACGGTGCCGTCGTATGTCTCGTAGACGCCTGCCAGGCATCCGCACGGCAGGAGGCGGCTCTTCAGCCCGCGGAGAATCCGCATCGTGGCCCCTTAGACTCCGGTCTACGCCATTGGGTTTAACCGGACATGCCCCGTGAGTCTTTGTCCTACGTAGCGTGGACGGCAGCGGCCGTCGCAGGCGCGTACGTCCTGCTCCTGCTCTTCTGGCGCGCGGTCGGCGCGTACCGGCTTCGCAGGGCCGGACCGCGGCCGCTACATGCCGTCGGGCATGTGTTGTGGCGCGACCCGGGCCCGGTCGATCGTCTCGACCTCGTATCGGGGCCCGGAGGACGCGACTTCATCCCGGTACCGCCGTACCGATTTTTGGAAGAGCCGGCCGGCGGGTCGCAGCCGTGCGTATCGGTGCGTGACGGCCGCGGCCGCCGATGGCGCGTGAAGTGGGGACAGGAAGTCCGGTGCGAGACGTTTGCCGTCCGCCTCGCGTGGGCCTGCGGCTACTTTGCGGAGATCACGCACCTGGTCCCGTCGGGACGCCTCGAGGGCCTCGGCCCACTCACGCGCGCGGCGGCAAGCGTGGACGCGTCCGGCGCATTCGTCGACGCGCGCTTCGAGCTCGACGATCCGGAGGTCGAGAAGCTGTTCGAAGAGCATAGCTGGTCGTGGACCGATAACCCGTTCGTCGGGACGCGGGAACTGGCCGGTCTCAAAGTCTTGCTGATGCTGATCTCGAACTGGGACAACAAGGACCAGCGCGATGTCGCGCGCGGCTCGAACACGGCGATCTACGTCACCCGCGCATCGCGGCGGCACAAGGAAGCGCAATATCTCATCGTCGACTGGGGCGGATCGATGGGCCGGTGGGGACGCGCGGTCGTGACGCGGGGACGCTGGGATCCCGACGGCTTCGCCGCGCAGACGCCGCAGTTTGTGACTGGCGTCGACGAGAACGGGCTGGTCCAGTTCGGTTACACCGGCCAGCGCACCGGCGACGCGCGCGCGAACATCCGCGTCGAGGACGTCGCCTGGCTCTGCCGCTATCTCGGGCGCATCACCGATGTCCAACTCCGGGCGGCGCTCGAGGCCAGCGGCGCGACCGACGATGAAGCGGCGTCGTTCACGCGCTCGCTGCGCGCGCGAATCGAGCAGCTCGTTACCGCCGCGGCTTGACGCGCGCGGTCGGCGGCGCCGACCACGGATCCTCGGGCCACGGATGCCGCGGATACCGTCCCCGCAACTCTTTCCTCACCTCCTGGTAGGTCGTATTCCAGAAGTTGCGCAAGTCCTTCGTCGTCTGGACCGGCCGTCCATTTGGCGCGAGCAGCTCGAAGGTCACCGGCGCACGACCGGGGCCGAGCCGCGGCGATTCCGCGAGCCCGAAGAGCTCCTGCAGCTTCACCGCGGCAACGACCGTACCGTCTTCTTCGTAGCGGAGTGTCGCGGTGCGTCCGCTCGGCACAGATAGCGTCTCGGGCGCGCGCCGATCGAGTTCGCGAACGTCGACCGCCGCGCGCAAATCGATCTCGTCGAGCGACCGATGCCCGTGGGCGGCAGCGAGCACAATCGCCGGCTCGTCGACCGGCAGCCCGGCGAAGCGCAACCGCCGCAGCAGTTGCGCGTCCGCCGCCGACGGGACGCGCTGCAGCCACGCGCCAGCGAGCAACCGGGCCGCGATCTCCGGATCGATCGGCGCCGGCCGCTCGGCGACGCCGACCGCGCCGCACATCTCACGCTCGAGGGCCCGGACGCGGCCGCCGTCGAGCTCGTGCACGACTTCCCGCGTCGTCTGCAGCCAATCGCGATCGATCGCGCTGGCGATTCTGATTACGGCTTCCGCGTTGTCGCCACGGCGGCCGGCCTGGACGTCAATCGCCACGACGAATTCCGCGTCGCGCACACCGCTCTCGCGCCCGAGTACGGCGCCGTGCCCGGAGGCAAGCAGGAATCGCGGCGACCCGGCGCCGCGCCGACGCGCCACGCGGTCCGGATAGCCCGCGAAGATCGCCCGCCGGAACGCCTCTTCCTCGAGCGCCTTCGTGTCCTTCGTCTCCGCCGCGTCTTTGGCAAGTCGCGACGCGACATCCCGGACATGGGGCGGCAGCGACCGCTCGTCGTCGATCGCCGACAGCAGATCGCTCGTCGTCGTCGCCGGGTGCGGCGGCCGTGCGCGACGCTCTGAGAGCAAGGCGCAGGCGAGCGCGACCGGGCGCGCCCCATCCCCCTCGACGAGCATGCGCGCCAGGCGCGGGTGGAGCGGCAGGCGCTTCATGCGCTCGCCGGTCGCCGTCACGCGGCCCCCCTGCGTCGCGCCGAGCCTCTCCAGCAGTTCGAGAGCCGCGACGAGCCGCTCCGTCGACGGGCGCTCGAACCATTCGAAAGTCAGCGGATTGGCGTTCCACGCCAGCACGTCGAGCACGGCGTCGGACAGATCGACGCGATGGATCTCAGCCTCGCCGTGCGGACGCAGGCGATCGGCCTGGTCCCACAAGCGCAGCGCCCGACCCGGCGCGAGGCGTCCAGCACGGCCGGCGCGTTGCGCCGCCGAGTCGGCTGGTATGCGCTCGAGCTCGAGCGAGTCGATGCCGCGATCTTCGTCGTAACGGGCGATCTTGTGCAGACCCGTATCGACGACCGCGGTGATGCCCGGAACGGTCAGGGAGGTTTCAGCGATGTTGGTGGCCAGAATCACGCGTCGCGACATATCCGCCGCGATCGCGCGGTCCTGCTCGTCGGCCGGCAATGACCCGTGCAGCGGCAGCACCTCGATGCCGGGACCCACCGTGTTGCGCACGTCGGGCAACGCGCGCGCGATCTCACCGGCGCCGGGTAAGAAGCAGAGCACGCTGCCCTCGCCAGACGCAGTCAACTCGGCAGCCGCGGCGGCAACCGGCGCCGACGGCCGGTAGCCGATCTCGATGGGGTGCAGGCGTCCAGGGACGTCCACGTGCGGGCAGCCGTCAAGAAAAGCGCGCACCGGATCGACGTCCAGAGTCGCCGACATGACGACCAGGCGGAGGTCACCGCGCGCCTTCCACGCCTGCCGCGCCAGCGCCAAGCCCAAGTCAGCGTGCACGCTGCGCTCGTGGAACTCGTCGAGGACGATCGTGCGGAAATCGCTGATCAGTGGGTCCTGCTGCAGGCGCGCGGTCAGGATCCCTTCGGTGGCGAGCAGGACGCGCGTGTCACCGGTGAAGCGTCGCTCGAAGCGGACGTGCCAGCCGACCTCGCGCCCGAGCGTCCAGCGCTGCTCGCTGGCGATGTGCCGCGCGATCGCCCGTGCCGCGATTCGCCGGGGCTGCAGTACCATCACCGGCCCGTCCGCCGCCAGAGCGGGCGGCACGCGCGTCGTCTTTCCCGCGCCGGGCGCCGCCGTCAACACGAGCGCGCGGTGCGACCGCGCGGCGGCGACGATTTCGGGCAGGTACGAGTCAATTGGCAGGACAGTCACGCACGTAGAACGTAGCAGGAAGTGACGCCCGTTACTCGGCTCGCAGCGCGGTCGCGGGATCGATGCGCAGCGCGCGGCGGACGGGGAACCAGTGCGCCAGGATGGCGACGAGCATCAGCACGGCCGACGCCGTCGCGAAGGTCAGCGGATCGGTCGGACTGACGCCGAACACGAGTGTCCCCAGGAAGCGGGTCGCGGCCAACGACACGCCCAGGCCAGCCAGAACGCCGACGCCGACGAGCGTCATCCCGCTCGACAGCACCAGGCGCACGACGTCGCGCCGTTGCGCGCCGAGCGCGACGCGCACGCCAACCTCCCGCGTCCGCTGCGTGACCCCGTACGACACGACGCCGTAGAGGCCGACCGCGGCCAGCAGCACCGCGACCACGGCGAATCCCGTGAGCAGGCGCATCACGAAGCGCCGCTGCGCGCTCGACTTCCCGATCAGCGAGGCGATGGTAGCCACCCCGTAGACCGGGATCGACGAATCGAGGTCCCGCAGGACGGCGCGCGCCGGGGCGGCGGCCGAAACGGGATCCGCCGCCGCGGTCTTCAGCACGACCACTGCCGCGTCAGCGCTCTGGCTCTGCGGGTTGTACATCGCGGCGACGGGCGGATCCGTGAGATCGGCATGGTGCAGGTCGGCGACCACGCCGACGATCGTCAGCCACGGACCCCGCTCGGCGCCTCCGACACGGACCTGCGATCCGATCGGGTTGTCGCGCCCGAAGACGAGCCTGGCAGTCGCCTCAGAAATCACGAGCACTGGCTGCGACGTCGCCGTATCCGCGTCGGTGAACGTCCGTCCGGCGCGGAGCGGAATGCCCATGACGCGCATGTAGTCCGGCGTGACGCCGTAGCGTTCGATGCACGGGTCGTCGGCGGTGTTGGGCTGCATCCGGTCCTTGACGTGGAAACCGGAACAATCGCCGTTGCCGCCGAAGGGAATCTGGCTGGCGAGCGCTGCGCCCTGCACACCCGGGATGGCGCGCAACTTCTGCACGGCGCGGTCGTCAAACGCGACGACCGCTTCGTTGGTCGCGTAGGCTTTCCCTCCGAACGAAAATTGCATCGACTGGACGCCGGAAGCGGCAAACCCGGGATCGGTGCGGGTGAGCGCCTCGACGGTGCGCAGCATCAGGCCGGCACCGGCAAGGAGCACCAGCGCGAGGGCGAGGTCGACGACGACGAGCACCGAGCGGGCCCGCGCGTGGCCGCCGACGCTGCCGCGCGAATCCACCGCCAGCGCCGCGCGCGCCTTCGCGCCCCGCCAGCACCACGCGGGCGCGAGCCCGAAAGCGAGGCCGGTCCCGATCGCAACGATCGCGGTGCACA
Organism: uncultured Acidobacteriota bacterium; assembly: GCA_963836665.1. Taxonomy (GTDB): domain Bacteria; phylum Acidobacteriota; class Vicinamibacteria; order Vicinamibacterales; family 2-12-FULL-66-21; genus JAICSD01. The sequence continues at coordinate 3,353,713 of CAWIKL010000001.1, forward strand.
CGAGGACGCGGCCGTCGACCCAGGCGTGATCGAGCCGAGGCAGCGCGACCGGCGCCAGGGTGGCAAGTCCGCGCACCGCCGCCGACGCCAGCGCGACACCGGCGATCGCGCCGCCCGCGCTGAGCATCAGGCTCTCGGTCAGGAGCTGCCGCGCGATCCGCCCGCGGCTGGCACCGAGGACGGCCCGCAACGCCAGCTCCCGCTGCCGCGTGACCGAGCGGGCGAGCAGCAGGTTCGCAACGTTCGCGCACGCGATGAGCAGCACGAAGCCGACCGATCCGAGCAGCACGAAGAGAGCGACCCGCACCTGTCCCGTCAGAGCCACGCCGAGCGGCACCACGGCGAGGACACCAGGCTCGTAATCGGTCGGATGCTCGCGGCGCATCTGCTCGCGAATCGCGTTCATTTCGGCCGCCGCATCCGCCAACGTGACACCGGGCTTCAACCGGCCGAATCCACGCAGATGGCGGCAGCTGCGGCACGATGGGCCGGGGCTCAAGTCGTAGCCGATCGGCGCCCACAGTTCCGCCGTCGCGTGGTAATAGCGCTCCTCGCTCAACGGCTCGAACGACGCCGGCATCACGCCGACGATCCGGTAGTCGCGATCGTTCATGGAGAGGGTGCGGCCGACGACCGATGGATCGGCGTTGAAACGGCGCCGCCACAACCGGTCGCTCTGCAGCACCACGCGCCGGTTGTTCGGGCGATCGTCCTCGGGCGTAAAGCCGCGTCCCAGGACCGGCCGGACGCCAAGCGTGTCGAAGTAGTTGCCGCTGACCCGCACTGCCGGCACGCGCTCGGCCTCGCCGTTGGTGACGAGCGTGGGCTGCCACGAACGCATCATCGCGAAGGATTCGAACGTGCGGCTCCGCTCGCGCCAGTCGACCACGGTGGCGAAACCGACGTTCGCCGAAAAGCCGGGCGGAGTGCGGTCGCCGACGGTGACGAGACGATCCGGATCCGTGTACGGCAACGGCTGCAGCAGCACCGCGTCGACAACGGTGAAGATGGCCGTGTTGGCGCCGATGCCGAGCATCAGCGTGAGCAGCGCGGCCGTTGTGAAGCCGGGGGTACGCCGCAGCATGCGGAAACCGTAGCGCACGTCCTGGCGGAGCGCGTCGAGACACGGCAAGCCGCGCTGGTCGCGCCACGATTCGGCGATCTGCGCGGCCCCGCCGAGCTGGAGACGTGCGGACCGGGACGCGGTGGCCGCATCGCTGCCGCGGTGCCGGTGATCGGCTTCGCGCATCCGGCGGTGGAACTCGAGCTCTTCGGAGAAGTCGCGGTCGCGCCGGCCGAGGCCGACAGCTCCGAGCACGCGCCTCCAGGCTTCGCGCGCCGTCATCCCACATCCTCCGCGCCGAGCAGGCGCGTCATGATCGCCGCCATCCGCTGCCAGTCCTCCGCCTCGCGCTGCAGTTGTTTGCGGCCAGCGCGCGTCAGGCTGTAGTAGCGGGCGCGGCGGTTGTTCTCGGAGATACCCCATTTCGAGGCGATCCAGCCGCGCTGTTCCAAGCGCAGCAGCGCCGGATAGAGCGTCCCCTGGTTCAGCCGCAGCAGGTGCTCCGACACCTGCTGCAGCCGCTGCGCGATACCGTAGCCGTGCTGGCTGCCGAGCGTGTCGAGCGTCTTCAGCACCATCAGATCGAGCGTGCCCTGCAGGACGTCGGTTTTCTCATTCATGTTGAATACCAACAGGAGCATACGCCGCTTCATGTTGGGCGTCAACAGAAGCGGCGCCGGCACCCTACGAGTCGTGTGCTCTGGTGTTCGTGGTGGCCTTGATCGCAGGCGTGGTAAAACGTGCAGATGCTGACATTGCTGCTCGCCGCCACGATCGCGCAGGACTTCCGCGTCGGGACGGCCACCGCGCCGCGCGGACAGGTCGGCCGCGGCGCGATCGAGGTGCCGGCGGGATCCGACGCCGCGCTGTCGATTCCGGTCGCGGTCGTCAACGGCGTGAAGCCGGGCCCGGTGCTGGCGATCGTCTCTGGCGCGCACGGCACCGAGTACGCGTCGATCATCGCCGTCGAGCGCCTGATCCAGCAGCTCGATCCGCGATCGATCAGCGGCACCGTCGTCCTCGTTCCCCTCGTCAACATTCCGTCGTTCGAGCAGAAGGTCGCGCACGTCAATCCGGTCGACGGCAAGAGCATGAACCGGTTCTATCCGGGCAACGCCACCGGCACCCAGACCGAGCGCGCCTCGCTGGCCATCACGCGCGAGGTGGTCGACAAGAGCGATCACCTGATCGACCTGCACGGCGGCGATCTCGACGAGAGCCTGCGGCCATACGCCTACTGGACCAAGACCGGCAACGAGAAGCAGGACGCGATCTCGCGCGAGATGGTGCTGGCCTTTGGCCTTGACACGATCATCATCTCCGCCGACCGGCCCAAGGATCCAGCCGCGTCGCGTTACCTCGAGAACACTGCGTCGACGCGCGGCAAGGCGTCGATCACCGCCGAGGCGGGACACGCCGGCACCGTCGAACATGAAGACGTACAGGCGCTCGTCGACGGCTGCCTGTCGGTAATGCGCTACCTGAGGATGATGGACGGGGCGCCCAGGACGATCGAGTCACCGGTGTGGATCGAGCGGGTCGACACCGTAGCGAGCGAGGCGACCGGCGTCTTCTATCCGCTGGTGAGGCGCGGTACCTACGTGGAAAAAGGGGCGCGGGTCGGGTATATCACCGACTACCTGGGCCGGCCGATTCTCGACGCGCGGGCGCCCGAGAGCGGCATCGTGCTGTTCATCCGCGCTGTGCCATCGATGACCAAGGGGGAAACGATCGCGAATATTGGTGTCCCTCAGCGGTGAACACCCGGCCTGGGCCAGACGTCTAAGTCGAGCATGTTGACGGATCTCCGTTTCGCCACGCGTCTGCTCTGGAAGGACCGCGGCTTCGCCGCGACGGCCATCCTCACCCTGGCTGTCTGCATCGGTGCCAACGCCGCGATCTTTGCCGTGGTCGACTCGGTCCTGCTGCAGCCGCTGCCCGTGCCGCACGCCGAGCAGCTCGTTCACATGTCGAACGAGTATCCCGGCGCCGGGGTCGCGGAAGGCCGCGGCTCGTCGGGAGTGCCCGACTATTACGATCGGCTGCGCGAGACCGACGTCTTCCAGGAACAGGCGCTCTACAACACGCGCGGCGTGACGCTGAGCGGCAACGGCGGCGAGGCGCAGCGCATCGTCAGCATGACGTCGACGCCGTCGCTGCTCCGTCTGCTCCAGGTCAAGCCGATCCGCGGTCGACTGTTCACCGAGGAGGAGGGGGAGGTTGGCAAGACCAGCAAGGCCATTTTGACCTACGCCTCATGGCAGCAGTGGTTTGCCGGGCGAGACGATGCCATCGGCCAGACGCTCCGCCTCAACGGCACGCCGTTTACGATCGTCGGCATTCTGCCGCGCGGCTTCGGCTTCCTCGAGCCCGATGTCAAGCTGTGGACGCCCGTCGCGTTCACCGCCGAGCAGAAGTCGGACGAATCGCGCCACAGCAACAACTGGTCCTACGTGGCACGGCTCAAGCCGACCGCGACTATCGCGCTGGCGCGTCAGGAGATCGACGCGCTCAACGCGCGCAACCTCGATCGCTTCCCGGCACTGAAGCAGATCCTCATCAACGCCGGCTTCCACACCTTGGTCGTGGGGCTGCAGCCGTTCCTGGTGCGCGAGGTGAGGAACACGCTCTATCTGCTCTGGGGTGGCGTCGTCTTCGTGCTGCTCGTCGGCGCGGTCAACGTGACCAACCTGATGCTCGTCCGCTCGAGCGCGCGCATGCGCGAGCTGGCCACCCGGCACGCACTCGGCGCCGGCCTGTCGCGCATCGCGCGCCAGCTGCTCACCGAAACGCTGCTGCTGGCGGCCGCCGGCGCGCTGGTCGGGCTCGGCCTCGGCGCCGCGGGAGTGCGCGCGCTCACGGCGTTGAGTCTCGACGCGACACCCCTCGGCACGACGGTCGCCATGAACGCCACTGTCGTCGTCTTCACGCTCGCCCTGGCGCTCGTCTTGACCCTGCTCATCGGACTCATTCCGATCCTCGGCCTGCGACACATGAATTTGAGTCAGGCTTTCCGTGAAGAGGGACGCTCGGGCACATCGTCGAGAGGCGCGCGCGTGGTGCGACGCGCGCTCGTCACCGCGCAGGTCGCCTTCGCGTTCATGCTGCTCATCGGCGCCGGACTACTCTTTGCCAGCTTCCAGCGCGTGCTCGCCGTCCAGCCCGGCTTTCAGGCGTCGCACGTGCTGACCGGGACGGTGAATCCGCCGGCGGCCCGCTACAAGGGAGACGACGAAGTACGCGCGTTCTGGACGCGGCTGATGGATCGCGTCCGTGCGCTGCCGGGCGTGCAGGCGGCCGGCATCACCAGCACCATCCCGCTCTCGGGCGATTCGAGCGACAGCGTGATCCTCGCCGAAGGCTACGTGATGACGCAGGGGGAGTCGCTCATCTCTCCGTTCCAGGCGTCGGTGTCGCCCGGCTACTTCGAGGCGATGAACATCCCGCTCAAGCGCGGCCGCTATTTCGCGGCCTCCGACGACGAGCACGCTGCCACCGTTGTCATCGTCGACGAGCGACTCGCGGCCCGCTTCTGGAAGGGGCGGGATCCGGTCGGCCGCCGGATGTGGAAGCCGGACTCCGCGCAGGAGCTGACCAAGGGTCCCGGGCCGAAGACGCACTGGTACACGGTTGTCGGCGTCGTCGGAAACATTCGCCTGACCGGGCTGACCGAGAAGGAACCGGTCGGCGCCTATTACTTCCCGGCGACGCAGGACGTCGGGCGTTACATGGTCATGGCGACGCGTACGGCCGGGGATCCGTCGGCGATCGTCGGCAGCATCCGCGAACAGGTGCGGCAAATCGATGCCGAGCTGCCGTTCTTCTCGGTCAAACCGATGCAGCAGCGGGTGGACGAGTCTCTCGTGATCCGGCGCGCGCCAATGCTGCTCGCCTCGCTCTTCGGCGGCATCGCACTGTTCCTCGCGGCGATCGGTATCTACGGCGTACTCGCCTTTCAAGTGGCGCAGCGGCGCAAGGAAATCGGCATCCGGCTTGCGCTCGGCAGCGACGGCCGGCGCATCTTCGGGCTCATCGTGTCGGAAGGGCTCGCGCTGCTTGGACTCGGTGTGGTCGTGGGGCTGGCGGGCGCCTTTGCCATCCGCCGCGCGATGGAGACGCAGCTGTTCGGCGTCCAGCCGATGGATCCGATCGTGCTCTCGGCGGTGACGATCACGCTCGGCCTGGTGGCGTTCCTGGCGTGCGCGGTGCCGGCGCGGCGCGCGGCACACATCGATCCGCTGGTGGCACTGACCGATCAATGAAGAGGACCGCCGGTTAAATGCCGCTCGAGACCGTTTTTCTCGACGCCGGGGGCGTCCTGATCTATCCCAACTGGTGGCGCGTATCGGACGCGCTGGCGAAACACGGCGTCGACGTCTCACCCGAAGCGCTGATCGCCGCGGATCCGCGCGCCCGCCGCGAGCTCGACGACATGGGAGTCATCGGCAGCACCACCGACGCCAGCCGTGGCTGGCTCTTCTTCGATCTGGTGCTGGCCCACGCCGGGACAGCGCGCTCGGCGGCGACGGCAGCGGCGCTGGCCGAGCTGCATGCTTACCACCGCGCCAGCAACCTGTGGGAATACGTGCCGCCGCAGGTCGTGCCGGCGCTCGAGGGGCTGCGTCGCCGCGGCCTGCGCCTCGTCGTCGTCTCCAACGCCAACGGCACACTGCTGGCGCACATGGAGCGGCTCGGCCTCACAGCACGCGTCGACGTGATCCTGGACTCCGAGGATGAAGGCGTGGAGAAACCGGACCCCCGCTTCTTCGAGATCGCCCTGGCGCGCAGCGGCGCGCGCAAGGAGACGACGATTCATGTCGGCGATCTCTACTACGTGGACGTCATCGGCGCGCGCAACGCGGGCCTGCGCGGCGTGCTGCTCGACGAGGCCGACCTGCGCCCCGACGCCGATTGCCCGCGCCTGCAATCGCTCGCCGGGCTAGACGGCGACATCGCTGCCGGGCGCTTTGACTAGCTGACGCCCTGGTGTCACCACTCATCCCAGACCGATGGCGTGAGGGCGCTGTTGGCCTATCATGGCCGTCATGTCACACATGTCACCGGCCCGCATTCTGGTCATCGTCGTGCTCGGTGCTGCGTCGCTGCACGGCGCAGCGCAGAGCCCGGCGCCGGCGGTACGTTTTGGATCCTGGGGCGTCGATCTGGCGGCGATGGACCGCACGGCGAAGCCGGGCGAGGATTTCGATCAATTCGTGAACGGCGGCTGGAAGCGACGGACGGAGATCCCGGCCGACCAGGCTTCGACCGGCGTCGGCTATGACGTCTTCAACCGGTCGCAAGCGCAGATTCGCGCGATCATCGACCAGGCGCCACCGACCAGCCAGCTCGGCGGCATGTACCACAGCTTCATGAACGAAGCCGCGGTCGACAGACGCGACGATACGCCGCTGCAGCCGGACGTCAAACGCGTGTCCGCGCTCGCCGACAAGGACGCGCTCGCACGCTACATGGGCGAAACCAACGGCGCGTTCGGACTGACGCTCGTCAGCGCCGGCGTGGGACCCGATCCGGTCAACCCGTCAATGAACACGCTGTTCCTCGGCCAGGCGGGCCTCGGCCTGCCCGACCGCGATTACTACCTCACTCCGACGTTCAAGCCGCAGCTCGAGGCCTACCGCGCCTATGTCGAGCGCACGCTGGGCATGATTCACGATCCCGACCCGGCGAAGCACGCCGACGCCGTTCTCGCCTTCGAGACCGCCGTGGCCAAGGCGAGCTGGGCGGCGGCGGAGCGCCGCGACATCGACAAGATCAACAACCCGATGAGCGTCGCCGAGCTGCAGGCATTCGCGCCAGGCCTCAACTGGGACGCCTATCTCACCGGGTCGTCAATCGCCAAGCGCGACCACGCCATCGTCGCCGAGAAGACAGCGATTAGAGACATCGCGGCCCTCTACGATCGGACGCCGCTGGCGACGCTGAAACTGTGGGAGATCTTTCACGTCGCCGATCAGGCCGCGCCATATTTGTCGAAGCGGTTCGTCGACAGCCGCTTCACCTTCACGAAGACGCTCAGCGGCGTGACCGAGCTTCGTCCACGCTGGAAGCGCGGCGCGACGCTGATTGACACCACGTTGGGCGAACTGCTTGGTCACGCCTATGTCGACACCTACTTTCCGCCATCGTCGAAGGCGATGATGAACGACCTGGTCGCCAATCTGAAGACCGCGATGGCGGCGCGTATCCAGCGCAGCGACTGGATGAGCCCGGAGACGAAAACGGCGGCGCTCGAGAAACTGTCGAAGATGGACGTGATGGTCGGATATCCGGACAAATGGCGCGACTATTCAACGCTGAAGATCGACGCCGCCGACCTCTACGGCAACGTCCAGCGCTCGAACCGCTTCGAGTGGGAATACCAGCTGTCCGATCTCGACAAGCCGGTCGATCGCAAGAAGTGGGGGATGACGCCACAGACGGTCGACGCCTACAACGGCGGCCTCGAGAACAAGATCGTCTTCCCGGCCGGCATCCTGCAGGCGCCGTTCTTCGACCCGACGGCAGACCCAGCGGTGAACTACGGCGCCGTCGGCGCGATCATCGGCCACGAAATCAGCCACGGCTTCGACGATCAGGGGCGCAAGATCGACGCGACCGGCGCCGTGCGCGACTGGTGGACAAAGGCCGACGCCGATCGCTTCAACGCGCAGGCAACGCGTTTTGGCGCGCAGTACAACGCCTACGAGCCCGTCCCAGGGATGCACATCAACGGGGAGCTGACGATGGGCGAGAACATCGCGGATTTCGCCGGACTGCTCGTCGCTCACGATGCCTACCAGGCGTCACTCAAGGGGGCGCCGGCACCCGTGCGCGACGGCTTCACCGGCGATCAGCGGTTCTTTCTCGCCTTCGGCCAGGCCTGGCGCGCCAAACAGCGCGAAGACGCCCAACGCAGCCAGATGACGTCGGACCCGCACTCACCCGCCCGATTCCGGATCATCGGTCCGCTCCGCAACGACGACGACTGGTACCAGGCGTTCGGCATCACGAGCGGGAAGTACTACTTGAAACCGGAGGAACGGACACGCATCTGGTGATTCGCCGGCGCTACCGCTTCGTCTCGATCTTGGCCCAGCTGTCCTTGAGTGTGACGGTGCGGTTGAAGACCGGTTTGCCGGGTGTGCTGTCCTTGTCGACGGCGAAGTAGCCGATGCGCTCGAACTGGAAGCGCGTGCCCGAGGGCGCCGCGGCGGCCGCCGGTTCGACCTTCGCCGGCGAGACAACCTCGAGGGAGTTGGGATTGAGCACGGTCCGGTAGTCTTCGACCTTGCCAGGCTCCTCGACGCTGAACAGCCGCTCGTAGAGGCGCACTTCGGCGTCGACGGCGTGCGCCGCCGAGACCCAGTGCAGCGTCGCCTTGACCTTGCGCCCGTCGGGCGCGTCGCCGCCGCGCGTCGCCGGGTCGTAGGTGGCACGCAGTTCGACGATCTCGCCGGCGTCGTTCTTGACGACGCCCGTGCAGGTGATGAAGTAGGCACAGCGCAGCCGCACTTCGCGGCCGGGGGCGAGACGGAAGAACTTCTTGGGCGGATCCTCGCGGAAGTCGTCCTGCTCGACGTAGAGGACGCGCGAGAACGGCACCCTGCGCGTGCCGGCACCCTCGTCCTCGGGATTGTTGACGACGTCGACCTCTTCGCTGTGCCCTTCCGGGTAGTTTTCGATCACGACTCGTAGTGGCCGCAGCACGGCCATGACGCGGTTGGCGCGCGCGTTCAGGTCCTCGCGCACCGCGTGCTCGAGCAGCGCCACGTCCACCAGGTTCTCGCGTTTGGCGACGCCGATGCGCTCGCAGAAGGCGCGGATGGCCTCAGCGGTGTAGCCGCGCCGGCGCATCCCGACGATGGTCGGCATGCGCGGGTCGTCCCAGCCGTTGACGTGCTGTTCCTGCACCAGCTCGAGCAGCCGGCGCTTGCTCATCACCGTGTAGCTGAGGTTCAGGCGGGCGAACTCGATCTGGCGCGGCTTCGATGGCACCGGCGCCTGCTCGTTGACCCAGTCGTAGAGCGGGCGGTGGTCTTCGTACTCGAGCGTGCAGAGGGAATACGTGATGTGCTCGATCGCGTCGGAGGGAGGGTGCGCAAAGTCGTACATCGGATAAATGCACCACGCATCGCCGGTGCGATGGTGGTGCGCGTGTCTTATCCGGTAGAGAACCGGATCGCGCATGTTGATGTTCGGCGACGCCATGTCGATTTTCGCGCGCAGCACGTGCGTGCCGTCGGCAAACTCCCCGGCCCGCATGCCGCGGAAAAGATCGAGGTTCTCGGCGACGCTGCGATTCCGGTAGGGGCTCTCGACGCCGGGTTCGGTCAGCGTGCCGCGCGCCTGCCGGATTTGGTCGCCGGACTGGCTGTCGACATAGGCGAGCCCCTTCTCGACGAGCGCAACCGCGTACTCGTAAAGCTGCTCGAAGTAGTCGGAGGCGAAGTGGAACCCGTCCCACTCGAAGCCGAGCCAGCGGACGTCTTCTTCGATCGACTCGACGTACTCGACGTCTTCCTTGGTCGGATTGGTATCGTCGAAGCGCAGGTTGCAGGTGCCGCCGAAGTCCTTCGCGACGCCGAAATTCAGGCAGATCGATTTCGCGTGGCCGATGTGCAGGTAGCCGTTCGGCTCGGGCGGAAAGCGCGTCGCGACGCGGCCGCGGTTGCGCCCGGCCGCGCGGTCCTCGGTGATGATGGTTCTGATGAAGTCGAGCAAACTTTCATTATAGTCGGTGCCTATGAGGCGCGCCTGGTTCGGCGCCCTGCTCCTCGCCGCACTGGCCACGCTGGATCCCGGCGTCCGACCTCAGGACGACCTGTTCGCGTCGGTCAACGCCGAGTGGCTGCGCACCACCGATATCCCGCCCGACCGCGCCAGCTACGGCACCTTCGGTGAAATCGCCGACAGGACCGAAGCCGACCTGCGCGTCATCGTCGAGGACGTGATCGCCGGGCGGGCCAGGGCCCCAGGCGCGGCGCGTCAGCAGGTCGCCGCGCTCTACGGGAGCGCGATCGACGAGGCGCGGATCGACGCCCGCGGTGCAGCACCACTCGCCGATGAACTGGCGCGGATCGACGCCATCCGCTCGGTGTCCGATGTGGCCGCCGAGACCGGCCGCCTGTCGTCGCTCGGCGCCGGCGGCCCGTTCGACGGCGGACGGGTTGCCGATCCGCGCAGTCCCGGCCAGACGATCGTGCGGGTGCTGCCCGGGGGCACACTGCTGCCCGACCTCCGCTACTACGTCGACCCAGCGAAGCCTTTCACCGAAGCGCGCGGTGCCTACCAGGCCTACCTGCAGCAGATTTTCACGCTCACCCGACGTGACGCGCCTCGCGACGCGGCGCGCGAGGTCGTCGCGCTCGAGATCGAGTTCGCCAATGCGCAATGGCGGACCGACATTCCCGAGCAGGTGCCAGGTCGTTTCACGCTGCGCGACCTGGCGACGACGATGCCGGGATGGGACTGGCACGCCTGGGCCAGCCCGCAGGGGCTCGATCGCGTGGCGGCGCTCGTCCTCGAGCGGCCTGCTTTCTTCAAGGACTTCGCCGCGTTCGTGCCCGCCGTACCGCTGCCTGTGTGGCGCAACTGGCTGGTCGCGCGCTACGTGACCGCGGCGGCGCCGTTTCTGAGCGCGCCCTTCGACATGGCGCGCTATCGCTTCTTCGGTGCGACGCTGACCGGCCAGACTGAGCCGCGGGCGCGCTGGAAGCGCGGCGTCACCATGGTCAGCACCTACCTCGGCGACATCGTCGGCCGGCTGTACGTCGAGCGGCGTCTCCCTGACGTGACGCGGACGCAGGCGCAGCGCCTGCTCGATTCGGTGATCGACGCGTTTCGCACGTCGCTCGCCGAGGCGTCGCTGGCGCCGGCCGCCAAGCGCGAGGCGCTGGCCAGGCTCGCGACGATGACGCGCGGCGTCGGTGCGCCGGCCGCCTGGCGCAACTACTCGGGCCTGGTGCTGCGCCGGGACGACCTGTTCGGCAACTGGATGCGCGCGGTGGCGTTCGAGAGCGCCGATGTCGCGCGCGCCGCGGCCGGGACGCAGTCGCGCACGTGGGTAAGGCCGCCGCAGACGGTGAACGCGTATTACACGCCGGCAACCAACGAGATCGTCGTGCCGGCGGCGTTGCTGCAGTCGCCGATCTTCGACGCCGATGGCGACCCCGCGCGCAACTACGGCGCGCTCGGCGCGCTGGCCGGACACGAGATCGCGCACGCCTTCGGCGCGGACGAGAACGCGGCGGACGCGGTCGGTCTCGCCGTCGCGTTGCGGGCGTACCATGCATCGCGCAAGGACGCGCCTCCTCCCGTCGTCGACGGGCTGACCGGTGATGAACGCTTCTTCCTCAGCTGGGCGCGGATGTGGCGGGTGGCGGAGCGCCCGGAGTACACGCGCTCAGTGGCGGAAGGTTCCTACCGCGCGCCGCGCGATCGCGCGAACAGCGCCGCGTCCAGCGTCGAGGGCTTCTACCTCGCGTTCGGGGTGAAGGCGGGCGACGGCATGTTCCGGCCCGCCGGCGAGCGCCTTAGGTGAGGAGTAGCCGCAGGCGTCCTCATTACCGGGTCGTATGTGAGCGAGGAGCAACGCCGCGGGCCGGATGCCCCGCCAGGAAGCCACTGTAGACATGACCAGGACAGGCCACTTAAAGATCCTTCGCCGCGTTCTCTTTCGCCAGCGCGGCACGGAAGCGCTGCTCACTGACGTCGACGTACTGCTTGTAGCCGCCGGGATCGATGAACGGGTTCGGGCCGGCTGGGTTGGCCTTCAGCTTCGCGGCCTTCTCCGCGCCGCCGTAGTAGGTCGGATGCGCGCCGATGAAGATGTCGACCGGCAGCTTGCGCAATGCCGCGAACGTCTTCTCGTAGTCGCCGACGATGTTCGGGTAGGCGGTGTTGCCGAGCAGGTGTGTGGTGTCGAGCACCGTCAGGCCGCAGATGTCGACGACGTGCAGCTCGTGGTTGTTTTCGCTGACGGAGAACGTCCAGGTGGTGCAACCTTTGGTGTGACCCGCAGTGACGTGCGCTTGCAGGGCCAGCTTGCCGAGCGTGACGGCGTCGCCGTCGTTGAGGCGGCGATCGACGTGCACGGCCGGAAACGGGTGCGCGTCGCCGAAGGAAAAATCATGGTGCCCGCTGTCCTCGATGACGTCGGCATCGGGGCCGCTGACCATCAGCTGCGCTCCGGAGTCCTTCTTCAGCTGCGCGAAGCCGGCGGCATGGTCGAAGTGCGCCTGCGTGTTGAGGAGGATCCGGACCTCCTCCACCCTGAAGCCGAGGGCTCGGATGTTCTTCTCGATCTGCGGCACGGTGGACTCGTAGCCGGCGTCGATCACGACGTGCCCGGCCGGCGTGGTAATCAGGTACGAGCTGATGTCGCTGGCGCCGACGAAGTACAGGTTTCCGGCGATCCTGAACGGATCGACCGGCTGGTTGTCCGTCCCCTGCGTGAAGGAGACGGCGGCGGCAGCAAGCGCCGCCGCCATCACCGAGAGGATCGCCGGCCTCATGCCTGCTGAACGGGCGCGGACGGCGGGATCGGGATCTCCGCCTGCATCCCCAGGATGCCCTGCACCGCACGCGTCGAGGCGCCGGCACCCGAATCCATGAAGATCACCTTGCCCTGTGCGTGATCCGCCACGTACTTCAGCGCGTCGGTGTATTCGAGGAACAGCAGGAAGTTGGCATCGACGCCAGCGACGCGCAGGCTCTCGGCGGCGTCCTTCATGCCGTCGGCGACGTTCTTACGGAAGAGCGCAAGGCCTTCGCCGCGCAGCGCCGACGCCTTCTTCTCCGCCTCGGCGCCAATCGTCTTGTAGGCGGCCTCGGCTTCGGCGTCCTTGGTACGCTTGACCAGCAGCGCCGCCCCTTCGTTCGAGGCGGCGGCGAGCAGGTTCTTCGACGAGACGACGCGCGCCATCGAGTCCATGATCTCCTTGTCGAAGGTCATGTCGGTGATCTGGATGTCGCGCACGACGTAGCCCCACGACGACACCACCTCGTCGAGGTTCTTCTTGGTGTGATCGACGATCTCGCCGCGCATGCCGAGAATGTCGGCCTGCTTGGTGGTGGCGACGAACTGGCGGATCGAGCCGTCGATCGTCCGCTGCAGTGCCAGCTGGAACTCCTGCGCCGTCGCGAAGCTGAACACCGCCTTCTTGACGGTCTCTTCCTCGCTGCTCGCCACCGCGTAGAGAACCATCGTCGCGAAGCGAACGTTCGCCTGGTCCTGGGTAATCGCCTGGAACTCGAGCTGCAGCGCGCGGTTCTGCAACGACAGCCGCTGGAAGACCTTCTCCCACGGCAACTTGACGTTGAGCCCCTCGCGCATGACCCGGCCGTACTTGCCGAACACCGTGATCACGGCGACGGTCGCCTGCGGCACGCTGCGGAACCACGAATAGAGGAAGAACAGGCCGACGACAACGACAAACAGGGCGAACGGCGCCGATGCTGGCATAGTGCCTCCGTAAAATGGAAGGCCGCATTCTAGCCGGTCTTGCCCGGCAGTGCCGCCCTACTGTCGTCCCATGCCTGGCTTGGCGCGAAGCGCGGCGTCCTCGACGGCCACCCGCACCGGGTCCCACTGGCTGCCGTGGCGCACCGACGTGATCGCCATCGGCATGGGCTGCGTCTCGGTATAGGGCAGCTGGGCCGGCAACGGGTGTTCCGGCGTATACGGCAGCGTCACCGGCACCGTCGGATCGCTGCGATCGCCGCGAAACGTCACCGACAGCGCCCCACCCCGCGTGATCGACCCGGTGCCGACGATGACCACCGGCACCGCGGCACCGGTGCTGTTCTGGAGCGTGACGGCCTGTTGTGCCTGTGCGGCTCCAGGCAGGCCGGCCACACAGAGCCAGACCAGGCACGCGGCAATAACGGTAAGTACAGTTTTGGTATAGCGGTCGACGGCCATCGGCGTTCCCTCCTGGTGCGTTACGATATCAGCCTACGATGCAGGAAGAAGACGAGGCCAGGTCCGCGTTCCGCTTCGAAAAACGCCGCGTCGAGGCGGTCGTCAGCCTGACCGGCGGCGATTCGGTACGCGGCTCGTTTTTCGTCGCCGGCGAACGCGTCAGCGATCTGCTGAACCAGGAATCTGGGTTCTTTCCCTTCGAGATCCAGACCGCCAACGGCACCCAGACCGTCCTCTACAACCGGGCGCACGTGATCACGGTGCTGGTCTCCGAGGGAGAGGCCGCGCGTGACCCGGCCTACGCGGTCGCCAAGCGCCGCGATATCTGGATGATGTTGTCGGATGGCCGACGCCTGCGCGGCGTCGTCCGCGTCTACCGGCCGGTAGGACGCGACCGGCTGAGCGACTGGGCGCGCCAGCCGGAGACGTTCCATTTCGTCGATACCGACGAGGGCAGCCTCCTCGTCAACGCCGCGCACGTCGTCGCGGTCACAGAGGAGCCCCTGGCGTGAGCGCGAACCCGATCGATCAACTGTTTCACGCGATGGTCGCGGCCGGCGCGTCCGACCTGCACCTGAGCGTCGGCTCACCGCCAATCGTGCGCAAGGACGGCCACATGATGCCGCTCGACCCGGCGGCCGGGCCGCTGACTGGCGACCTGGTCGTACAGCTGCTCGCGCCGATCATGCCGGAGAAGAACCGCAAGGAGTTCGCCGAGCGCCACGACACGGACTTCGCCTACGAAATCGAAAGCCTGGCGCGCTTCCGTTCCAACGTGTTCGCCGATCGGCGCGGCCCCGGCGCCGTCTTCCGCGTCATCCCCTCGAAGATCCTCACCGCCGAGCAGCTCGGGCTGTCGCAGCACATCCTCAACCTCTGCGCGCTGAACAAGGGGCTCGTCCTCGTTACCGGACCGACTGGATCCGGCAAGTCGACGACGCTGTGCGCGATGGTCGACTTCATCAACCGCACGCGCCCCGACCACATCATCACCATCGAAGACCCGATCGAGTTCGTGCACCCCAACCAGAAGTGCCTGATCAACCAGCGCGAGGTGCGGACGCACACCGACTCGTTCAAGGACGCGCTGCGCGCCGCGCTGCGCGAGGATCCCGACATCGTCCTCGTCGGCGAGCTGCGCGATCTCGAGACCGTGGCCATCGCGATCGAAACGGCGGAGACGGGGCACCTGGTGTTCGGCACGCTGCACACGACGACCGCCGCGTCGACCGTGGATCGCGTCATCGATCAGTTTCCGGCCGATCGACAGGCGCAGATCCGGATCATGCTGTCGGAATCGCTGAAAGGCGTCATCGCGCAGACGCTGTGCCGCAAGATCGGCGGCGGCCGCGTCGCGGCGCTCGAAGTGCTGATCGTCACACAGGCCGTCAGCAACCTGATCCGCGAGGGCAAGACCTTCCAGCTGCCGTCGATCATGCAGGTGAACAAGGCCGCCGGCATGGTCAGCCTGAATGACGCCCTGATGGAGCTGGTCAACAAGAAACTCGTGGAACCGTCGGAAGCCTATTCGAAGGCGGTCGACAAGACCGGCCTTGACGGGCTCCTCAAGCGCGCCGGCTTCAACCTCGGGACGGCGCCCGCGAAGGCCTGACCCCGCGGCTGCGGGCCGGCAACCGATTCAGCCCGCCAGCGCGATTTGCCCGACTTCCCGGTGCCACGGCTGGCGCTGGCGGAAGTCCGCGATGGCGTCGTAGGGCAGCATGCGCACCAGTTCCTCCATGCTGGTCCGTCCATCCCGCAGCAGCTGCCACGCGTTGTCCGCCATCGAGAGCGTGTTCTTGCGCGCGCTCGCCCGGATGTCCTCGATCGGCGCACTCTTGTTGATGAGCACGATGTCCTCTTCGCTCAGCACCCAGAGCTCCGCCACCGTCACCCGCCCGCGATAGCCGGTCTGGCGGCACGCGCCGCACCCGGCGCCGCGGTGGAAGCGCAGCTCCAACGGCCGCTCTGCAAAGAACTCCCGCAGCAGCGAACGCGACGGCTCGTACTCGACGCGGCAGCGATCGCAGATCTGCCGCACCAGCCGCTGGCCGACGATTCCGATCAGCGACGAAGCAATG
Source organism: uncultured Acidobacteriota bacterium (assembly GCA_963836665.1). Lineage (GTDB taxonomy): Bacteria > Acidobacteriota > Vicinamibacteria > Vicinamibacterales > 2-12-FULL-66-21 > JAICSD01. The sequence goes on from CAWIKL010000001.1 coordinate 3,369,779, forward strand.
GTGTTGGGATCGACGTGCATGTCCATCAGGCGGGCGATGGCGCCAGAGGCCGTATTGGTGTGCAGCGTCGACAGCAGCAGGTGGCCCGTTTGCGCCGCCCGGAACGCCATCTCGGCGGTCTCCTGATCGCGGATTTCACCCAGCATGATGACTTCCGGATCGTGCCGCAGGAACGCGCGCAGGTAGGAGGCGAAGGTATTGCCGATCTGTTCGTTGACCTCCGCTTGGCTGACGTTCTCGAAGATGTACTCGATTGGATCCTCAGCCGTCAGGATCCTGATGCCGGGGCGCGACAGGGTCATCAGCGACGCGTAGAGGGTCGTACTCTTGCCGGATCCGGTCGGCCCGGTGACGAGCAAGATGCCGCTGGGACGGTGCAGCAGCTGGTGCAGTTTTCCCTGGATGGCCGGCGGGAAGTGCAGCTGATCGAGCGAGGTGGGGGCGTTGTGCGCGTCGAGAATGCGGATGACGAGGCTCTCACCGTAGTGGGTCGGCACGACAGAAATCCGGAGGTCGACCCCCTGGTGTTTGTCCTTGCGCTCCACCTTGACGCGGAAGCTGCCGTCCTGCGGCCGGCGGCGCTCGGCAATATTCAGCTTGGCCAGGATCTTCAAGCGCGACACGATCTCGCGGGCGCTGCGGTTGCAGGCCTCGAGCAGTTCACCAGGCTCGAGATAGGTCAGGACGCCATCCACCCGCAGCCGGATCTGGACGTGGTCGGACAGCATCTCAATGTGCACGTCGCTGGCGCCGCGATTGATCGCGGCCGCCATCAGTTGGCGGACGACGACATCGGCCTGGGCGTGCGACGTCTGCGACGAATACCGGCCTTGCTTCGGCTGGTCATGTTCCTCGCCGATGATTTCGAGATCGGGCCCCGCCGTGGCCTGGTCGGCTCGCTCGTCGTAGAGGCGGATCAGCGCCCGCTGTATCGCCTCGTGCGACGCGGTGACGGCGGTGATGATGCGCTCGGTCGCCCGGCCCAATTCCTCGACGACGCCTCGCTGCGTGGGATCGTCCATGCAGAGGGTCAGCAACTGACCCGTGATCGCGATCGGCACGATGTTGTGGCGTCGCGCATAGTTGGCGCTGACGATCTTGCTCAGGCTGCGATCGAGAGTGACGCGATCGAGATCGAGATAGGGAATGTCGAGCTGGCGCGCCAGCGCCTGGCGTAGCCCCGTCTCGTCGAGGAACGCCAGCTTGATCAGCGTCTGCCCAAGACTCCTTCGAGTGCGCTTCTGGGTCGACAGCGCCTGTTCGAGCTGCTGCGGCGTGATCGTTCCCTGCCGCACGAGCACGTCGCCGAGACGCTGCCGCTTGCCGTGGCCGTCGAGCACGCCGTCGAGCTGACACTGCGTGACGACCTTCTGCGCGACCAGAATCTGGCCGAGCGTCTCCCGATTCCCCTGAAGCCGTTGTCGTTCGAGAGCCCGGACCAAATCCGTTTGGGTCACCAGGCCGTGCTCGAGAAGGAGGTCGCCTAATCGCATCTCAGTAAACATTGAAAAGAAGTCTGCAGCCCTGGCAGAGCAAGGCCGAGGCCAGCTCAGCCTTGGCCGCTGTTCGGTGAAAATACAGGGAAAATCGTTTTCTCGCGTTCCGCGCGCGCGAGGGGAGAACGCGGAGGGTGCTGCATTTCAGCACAGCGATGTTCCACGCTGAAACAGCGCGACCGCGCGGCGGTCAGTCGTGCCGCAGCGCGTCGATCGGATTGAGTCTGGCCGCGCGCGCCGCCGGATAGCTGCCGGCAACCAGGCTCACCGCGATCGAGAATCCGATGGCGCCGCCAACCAGCCAGAACGGCAGCGAGAACAGGTTCCCTGTCGGTCCGCCCTGCTGCTGGATGTAGACGTTGGCGCCGAAGTTGACGATCCGCCCGACCAGCCAGCCGAGCGCCACGCCGGCGACGCCTCCGAACACACCGATCGCCGACGCCTCGATGAGAAAGATCCGCCTGATGTCGGTGTCGCTGCCACCGATCGCCTTCATGATGCCGATCTCGCGCGTGCGTTCGAGGATTGACATCACCATCGTGTTGACGATGCCGAGCGACGATACCGCGAGCGCAATCGATCCGATCAGGCTGAGGACGATGTCGAGCAGGATGAACGCGCGTTTGGCACCCTGGAGCGCGTCGTTGATCGAGAAAGCGGTCAGCCCCTTCTTCTTGATCGCGTCTTCCACGTCCTGGGTGAACTGGGCGCCGGCGACCTTCACGGTGATCGAGAGGTAGGCGTTGGCGCGAAGCGCCATGGTCTTGGCGCGCGCCAGCGGCAGCATGATCGGCGTGACCTGAACACCGATGCCGCCGGGACCGGTCTCGCGCTCGACGATGCCCACGATACGGCAGGGCGTTTCTTCCGGTTGCGGGGGCACGATGGGCACGCCCCCTGCGGCGACCGCCGCCACCACCGCCGGGGAGGCATGCAACAGCATGACGGTCTGGCCGACTAGCGAGCCCGGCTCGGCGTCGTTCATCCGCCTGGCAAGGTCGAGACTCAGCATGCAGGTCATGTCCGCGTCGTTGGGGAAAAACGTGCCGTAAGAAATGGATCGGAACGCCCCCTCGCCGTTCGCCGACATCGGAACGCCCGAGGCAGCGAACGACTCCTGCTCGTTGTTGTATTTCATCTGGAGCGGAACGCGAACGTTCGGAAACACGTCGCGGACGTGCGGCAGCGACGCCAGGTCCTTGATCGTCTCGTCGGTCAGATCGGTGCGCGCCGCGCCGCTGCTGGCGCGGCCGCCGCCGCGGCCGCGCCCGAATCCCTGGCGGCCGGCGCCGCCGAGCCGCGCCAGCCCGCCGGGCAGATCCGAGGCACTCAGGACGGTGATCGAATCAAAGAGGCCGGAGCGCGTCAGGCGACCGACGAACTGATCCTGCAAACCGACGCCGAGCGAGACCATGCCGGCGAGCGAGGCGATGCCGATTGCTACGCCGAGCGTCGTCAGCGACGTGCGCAGCTTGGCCTGGCCCAGATTGCGCAGCGCAAGGCCGAGCGCGTCTTTCAGCGTCATTGCGTCACCACCGCGCCATCGAGCATGGTGATCGTGCGGTGCGCGTATTCGCGCGCCAGCGACGGATCGTGGGTGACCATGATGATCGTCTTGCCGTCGCGCGCGTTGAGCGTCTTGAGCAGGGCCATGATTTCCTGCGTGGTGCGGCTATCGAGATTGCCGGTCGGCTCGTCGGCGAGGAGCAGGCGCGGGTCGTTGGCGAGCGCGCGGGCGATGGCGACGCGCTGCTGCTCGCCGCCGGACAGCTCTTTCGGCCGGTGCTGCTGCCGGCCGCCCAGGCCTATCGCCTCGAGCAGCCGCGCCGCGTTGGCGTCACGCTCGGCGCGGACGACGCCGGCAAACATCATCGCCAGCGCCACGTTCTCGGCCGCGGACATCGTCGAGACCAGGTTGAACGACTGGAAGATGATCCCGACGTTTCTCCGCCGGTGCACGCTCAGCTCCTCGCTCGACATCTTCGCCAGGTCCTGGTCGAAGATGCGCAGCGATCCGGACGTCGGCCGATCGAGACCCGCGATGAGATTGAGCAGCGTCGACTTGCCCGAGCCCGACGTGCCGAGCAGTCCGACGAACTCCCCCTCCTGCACCTCGATCGACACGCCGTCGAGCGCCCTGACCAGCGTGGCGCCCATCTGGTAATGCTTGCGCAGATCGCGCGTCTCGAGCAGGACCGGCATCGGGAAGGCTACAATATACGGTTATGGCAGCGCTGATTGAGGCAATCGACGTGAAGCGGAAGATGTTCATCGAGTTCGAGGGAGCGCCCTATAACGTCGTCGATGTGGACGTCTCGCGGCCGACCGCTCGCGGCGGCCAGACCCTCGTCCGACTCAAGATGCGTAACTTGATCACGCGTGCCGTCTTCGACAAGACGTTCAAGGCCGGCGACAAGTTCAACGAGCCGGATCTCGAGATGGTCGAGGCGCTCTATCAGTACGCCGATGCCGATGGCTGCCACTTCATGGATCAGGAGACGTTCGACACGATGACGCTGCGCGCCGACGTGCTCGGCGACGACCGCCTGCTGCTCACCGACAACGTCGTCGTACAGGTGCAGAAGTACAACGGCAATCCGATCGGGCTGCAGTTTCCGCCGCACGTCGAGTTGACGGTGACGTCGTGCGAGCCCGGTGTCCGCGGCGACACGGCCTCGGGCGGCGTGACCAAGAACGCGACGCTCGAGACCGGCCTCGAGATCCGCGTTCCCCTCTTCATCAAGGAGGGGGAAAAGGTGAAGGTCCACACCGAGACGCGCGAGTTCGCCGGACGCGCCTGATCGGCCCTGACGTCGGCGACCCTCGCGGATATTCGCCGCCGCGAAACGTTCGGCTTAGCGCCCGACAGCGATCTTGGCGCGCTCGCGCTGCAGCTCGTGCAGCATGCGCATGATGTTGTAGGCGGTGAGCTCGACGAACACCGTCGTCAGCTTGGCGTGCTGGTCGTCGTTCAGCAGCGGCTCTGCCGCCTTCATCGCCTCGACCAGGCGCGCCTCCTGGAGGTCGAGCTCCTGCGACGTGATGACGCCGTCAGCGAGCGCGTCGGTGAAGGATTCGAGCTTGCGGACGCGATCCTGGATTTGCTCGGTGCCTGCCTTGTCGTCGAACCAGCTGATACGTGCCACGACTGCCTCCGTTCAAGCCATTCGCCATGTCGGCGTTTACAGTTCTCTCACCAGTTGTTTGAGTGCCGTCAACCGCTCCTGCAGCGCGGCCCGGCCACCCGGCGCGTCGGTCTTCTGCTGCGCCGCCGCGGTGAGGAACACCCGGTCGGTGCATTCGAGGATGGCGGCGACGTCCTGCAGCTCGCGCTCCAGTCCCTGCGTCGACGGCAGGAAGCCGTTGACGGCCTGCGCCAGCGCCTCCTTCGTCACGTGATCCGCGCCCGCCAGGATCGACGTGCGCCACGCGCGCCCGACGATTCCTTCGATGTCGGCGCCGGAGAGCTGCCCCTTCTGCGGCACCGGCGGCACGTCCTCGGCGGCGAGCTTCGAGCCGAGCTTCCCGGCCAGGATGAGGAACATCTGGCGGATTTCGTTCTCGTCGATCGGATAGAACAACGGGATATGGACCTCGGCACGTCCCTGGCGCTTGATGTCGATGGGCAGCAGGTCGGGGCGCGCCGTGAGCAGCATCCAGATGATCTTGCCGCGATAGCGCGTATCGCCCATCTGCGAGGCGATCATCGCGAAAACGCGGCTCGACGTGCCCGAGTCCCCATCGGATTCACGGTTGCCGAGCGCCGCGTCCGCTTCGTCGACGACCACGACGACCGGCCCCATCGCGCGCAGCACCGACAGCACGCGCTCGAGATTGCCTTCCGTCTCGCCGACGTACTTCGATCGGAAGTTCTTGAGGATCACGCAGGGGACGCCGATCTCGCCGCTGACGCACTGCGCCAGAAACGACTTGCCGGTACCGACCGGGCCGCACATCAGGTAGCCCATCGGCATGCTGTCGACGGCGCCGCGTTTGAGCAGCGCCGCGTCCTCGCGCAGCCGCGCCTTCGCCGCTTCGTGGCCGACCACGGTATCGAGCGTCCACCGCGGTTCGATGAACTCGAGCAAGCCCTGCCCCTGGCGCTCGAGTAGCCGCTTCTTCAACTCGCGAAACGCCTTGACGTCGAGGCGGGTGACCCCTTCGCGCGCCGTCTGGACCAGCACGTTCAGGTCGGTCAGCGAGATGCCGGCGGTCAGCGCGGCGAGCTGCGCCGGATCGAAGTCGGAATAGCCCTTGACCCCGTCTGGCCCGGTCGACTCGTCAATGAACGACTTCCGCTCCGCCTGCGAGGGCAACGGCACTTCGATCGTTGCGACGTGCGGATTGCCGGTGAGGCGGTCGTTGAGGTCGGCGAGCTTCTCGTCGATCATCACGAAGGCCATGTTGAGGCGTTTCACGTAGGGGCTGGTCGCCCAGTTCAGCATCGTCACCAGCTGCGACGAAGCCTGGTTGCTGAGACGCCCCGGTTCACTGGCGGGAAAGACGTACGACGCCTGGTCGATGATGACCGCGACGCTCAATCGATCGGCCTCGGCCGCCATGAGGTTGTTGCGGACGAAGCGATCGAGCAGGGCCAGCGCCGAACCGGGATCCTTCTGGATGGCGGTGAAGTCGCCAACTTTCTTGTTGGCCAGCGCGACCATGTCCTTGAGGCGTTTCTCGTCGCGCCCGGCGAGCGTGCGCAAGCCGCGCCCGAGGTCGTAGTGCAGGACCAGCGACCAGCGGCCGAACACCTGCTCGGCGAGGAACTCGGCCAGCACGGCGTAACGGCGATCCTGGTCTGTGCCCATGCCGAACACATCGTAGGTATTGCCGTGCAGCACGAAGGCCGCCGTCGTGCCAGAAAAGTAGAGATCGGCGAGCTGCGACGCCCACGCCGGGTACCACGGCGGCAGATCGAGCGGACGGGTCTTGGTCGCGTCGCCGCTCACTGGCGTAACACCTGGCGCAAGTCCGATTCGAGAATCGGCGGCGGCTCTTCGAGCTGCTCGCCGAGACCGGTGAGATGCTGGAGCTCGCTGACCGCCTTCTCGGTCTGCCGCATGCTCTCGGCGGCGGCGTCGGCCTGCCCGCTGAGGAAGTCGGGATCCTGGCGGTTGACCGCCATTTCGGCGAGCGCCTGGATCTTGCCTTCGATGCGGTCGAGCTCGATGCTGACGAATTCGGCGTTCTTCCTGGCCCGATTGAAGTTGTCGAGGCGCAGTTCGGCCATCGCCAGGCTGTCCTGCAGCGACTTGGTGACGCGGTCGTCGCTTCCCTTCTGCGCAGCATCGAGGCTCTTGCGCAGCTCGTCGGCCTTCGCTGTCATTTCTGCTTCGTTCATCGTCTTGAGGAAACGATCGAGCGCGGTCTTGGAGACGAGCAGCCGCAGGAACAGCCAGAGCAGCCGATCGAGGCCGGGCGTGCTCATGCTGTCGGTGGCGGCCTGATCGCCGGTCGCGCCGCGCACGCCGGCGGCGATGCCGCGCATCTCGCGGCAGCGCGCGTGCAGCGCCTGGAAACGGTTGCGCGCGTCGGGCGTCAACCCGGTGAGCAGACTGGCGAGCGTCTGCGCCGGCACGACCTCGGGCTTGAGCGGCCCTTTCGCTTCGCCGTAGACCTTGGCGTCGATGGCGGCACGGAAGCGCGGAATCGAGGTCAACCCGACCAGGTAGCTGAGCTCCCCCGCGCCGATTAGCGGCAGCAGGACGTCGGGGTAGGGAGTCAGCATCGCGGCGGCGCTGCCGCCGAGGAACAGCAGCAGGTTCCACCGGAAGAGGAACGCCTCCGCCAGGTAGCGGCCGAAGCCTGCGGTCTTCGCGTCAGTCATCGCCCGCCCGCGTCGAGGACGAGAGCGTGTCGATGATGTCGCGGATCTCGAACACGTACTGCATGAACTCGGGTCGTCGCTGCATCTCCTTCGGCGGGAACTCCGGGCCGCGGCACGCGCAGCTCCTTGAGGATCGTCCCGGGCGCCGACGAGAAGACGTAAACGCGATCGCCGAGGTAGACCGCTTCTTCGATCGAGTGCGTGACGAAGAAGACCGTCGCTTCGCGCCGAGCGCCACAAGTCGACCAGCAGCCCCTGCATGTGCAGCCGCGTCGTCGGATCGAGCGCGCCGAACGGCTCGTCCATCAGGATGATGCGTGGCGACAGCGTCAGCGTGCGGGCGATGGCGACGCGCTGCCGCATGCCGCCCGAGAGCTCGCTCGGGTACTTGCCGGCGTCGCGCTTGACGTCGAGACCGACCTGCGCTGAATCCACTCGCGCGCGCGCTCGCGACGTTCCTTCGACGGCACGCCGCGGCATTCGAGCCCGAAGGCGACGTTGTCTTCGACGGTGCGGTTGTCGAACGACGTGTAGTCCTGGAAGACCATGCTGCGGTCGGGTCCGGGGCCGGCGACCGCGCCGCCGCCCACCAGTACCGTCCCTACCGTGGTCGGAAAATGCGGGCGGAGACCGGCGATGAGCCGGAGCACCGTCGACTTGCCGCAGCCCGACGGGCCGAGGATGCAGATGAATTCTCCCTTGCCCGGCAGATCCTCGACGGTGAAGGTCACGTCGCGGATCACCGTGAGGTCGCCGAACTTCTTGGTGACGCCCTTGAAGTCGACTACGTTCGGCTTGGGGCCCGCCGCCACGGACGCTGCGGCGGCCGCCGGCGACGCGGACGCGGCCGGTAGCGCCGACGAGGTGGTGGCGGCGGTCGGCGGGTGCGGCTTGACCGGTTCGCCCACCGCTACTCCTCGACCGTCCGGAACGGGAACAGCCCGCGCTGGAAGAAGTAGAGCAGCCGATCGATGCCGAAGGCGAGCAGCCCGATGATGATCAGGATGAGGATGATGTGCTCCGACATGCCGCGGCGTTGACTCGACATCAACAGGTAGCCGAGGCCGTGCTGCGCGTTGATCAGTTCCGCGAGCATGATATAGCCGAACGCCAGCCCGAACAGGTGACGCAGGCTGTTGTAGATGTCGGGAAGCGACAGCGGCACGAGCACCTTCAGGACGATCTGCAGCGAGCGAAGCGCCGAGCGTCTGCGCCGTCTCGACGTAGCGATCGGGAACGCCGACCACGGCCGCCACCGCGTCGGAGTAGACGAACGGCACGCAGGCGATGAAGATGAACATCACCTTCTGCGTCTCGTCGATACCGAACCAGAGAATCGTCAGCGGGATCAGTGCCGCCACCGGCAGGTTGCGGCCGAACAGGGCCAGCGGCGCGCCGGCCGCCTCGAACACGCGCCACGCGCCGGCGACGATGCCGAGCGGCACGCCGATGCTCGCGGCGAGCAGGAAGCCGAGAAGCACGCGCTTGAGCGTCGCCGCGATGCTCTCGATGAGCGCGCGCTCCTTGAGCAGGCTCGGGAAGCTGCGGATGACCTCGCCCGGACTCGGCAGGATGACCGGTGAGATGAACCGCTCCTCCGAACCGATGCCAGAGGTGGCGAACCACCACACCGCGACGATCAGTGCGACGGCGCCGACGCCGACGAGGCGTCGCGTCATCGGCGGCGGTGGCAGACGCAGCGCGAACAGCGAGCGGTGCGACGGGCCGGTCATTTACCGGGCGCCGGCGTGGCTTCCGCCGGGTAGACCTTGACCTCGACGCGGCGGTTCTTGGCGTTGTTGTCGGGATCCGACGGATCCGCCGGACGATCCCAGCCGATGCCGGCGGTCGAGAACTGGTTCGGCTGCAGCGACGGGAACTTACGGATCACCGCCTCCTTGACCGAGTTGGCGCGGTTCAGCGACAGCTCCTGAACCACGCTCTTGGGCACCTGAACTGCGCATCGACGCGTCGGTGTGTCCCTCGATGACGATACGCGCGGCGCCGTACTGGCCGGCAAGCTTGCCGATTTCGTCGACGACGAAGCCGACGTTCGGATCGTAGAGCTCTTCCACTTCCTTGCCGGCGTCCTGCCGCGTCACCTTCTTGGTCAGATCCCACGAGTTGGGGAAGAAGTGAATGACGACGGTCTTGGTCAGGATCTCGTCCTTCTCTCCTTGCACCGTGCTGGCGCTCGCCGGCGCGAACTGCACGTCGTACTCGTTTTTCTGCGACGAATACCTGGCCTCGCTGCCCAGCTTCTGGATGATCGAGAAGTCACATGACCTGGTCGAACGGGGTCTGGTCGGTGACCGCGTTGATGCGCTTGTAGAGGAAGTAGGCGGTCGACCAGGTCCGCTCGAAGTTGGTCGGGTTGTTCTGGTTGAGGAAGAACTCGCGGTTCTCGGCGTAGTTGGTCGAATGCGCGTCGCCGAGCATGCCGAGCGCGTCGCTCTCCGGAATCGAGTAGCCGGCGGCCATCAGCTTGGCCACCTTCTGCTTGTTGTCCTGCGACTTGAGATCGGTCATCGCGTCGAAGATGCCGCGGACGATGCCTTCGATGATGTCGGGATTGTCCTTGGCGAAGTCGGCGCGGGCGAACCAGACGTCGGCGATCAGCTTGTTGGCCGTCGAGGTGTTGACCAGCATGCGATTGCCCTTGACCTTCTCCAGGTTGTAGATGTCGGGCGACCAGCTGACGACGCCGGCGAGGGTCTTCTCGCGCGTTGAACGCCGCCGCCGCCTGGAAGGCGTCCTGGGTGAACTTGAACTCGACCTCGGAGGGCTGCACGCCGGCGTTGATCAGCGCGTTGAGGATGAAGAACTGCGACGGCGAGTTCTGCGCCAGCACGACCGTCTTGCCGCGCAGGTCGGCCATCGTCTTGATGTTGTCGCGCACGACGATGCCGTCGCCGCCGTTCGACCAGTCGATCTGCTGGTAGACGCGCGGCATCACGCGCGAGTCCTTGCGCAGCCCTTCGAGGAAGAGCGGGATCATGTCGAGAGTGCCCCAGCCGATGTGCAGGTTGCCGGCGGCGTAGGCGTCGCGCATGGCGATCGGATCGTCGATCAGCACGAGCTCGACCTTGAAGTCCTTGCCGCCGGGCGTCTTCCAGATCTTGCCCGGCTTGAAGCCGTTGTTGGCGAGGATGATCGGGCTCCAGCCGGCCCAGACGTTGATGCCGAAGCGCACCGTGCGGTCAGCCATCGCCTTGTAGTTGCTGATGCCCTTGACCTCCGGCAGCCGTGAGGCGGCGACGAAGTTGTATTCCTTGACCGTCGTGATGCCGGAGGTGTCGGGCGCTTCCGCGCCGCCCTTCATCTTCTTCAGCTCGTCGGAGGTGAACTGGCCGACCTTCGAGCTCGGCCCAATGGCGCCATAGCGCCACAGCGCGAGTGCCGACGAGGCCGATGACGACGAGAAGAACCGCGACGTAGAACGTCGGTCTGGGCTGTCCGTTCGCCATGAGAAGGAACTCCTAGTTGGTCTGCTTCTGGGTGGACTTGTCGGTATCGGCAGTGGCGGGCCCGAGGTCCTTCGCCGCCTGCGCCACCGGCGAGGTCTCCGGCGACTTCAGGCCGAGCTCGACTTCGAAGTTGCTCAGCGCCTCGTCGGCCATCGCCTGCTGCATCTTCTCTTCCGCCTCGATGTCGGCGATCCCCTTCGACGAGAGATCCGCGGCGACCCGCACCTTGCCGCGGTTCTGGTCGATCCTCTGCTGGATGACCTGCTCGATCTGGCCGAAGTCAGTCGTCAGGTTGACGTCGAAGGTCTCCGAGAGCTTGGCGATCTCGGCCTCGGCGCTGGTCATCTTGAGCTCGGCGTCGTACTTCTGAATCTTGTCGCGCAGCTCGATCAGTTTTTCGTTGGCGTGCTGAATCTTCTTCAGATTGTTGCCGTAGGCGGTCTCGTGCATCTGCAGCTGCTGCTCGTTGGCCTGCTGATCGGTCTTGGCCTTCTGCAGTTCGAGCGCGAACTTGGCGGCGGTCGTGCGGTCGCCTGCCTTGAGATAGGCCTTGGTCTCCGCCTCGAGCTTCTGCACCTGTGAACGGTTGGCCGCCACCTGCCGGGTGACGCGCTCGACCAGGCCGCGGTACTGTTCGAGGCCGGTCCGCCCTTCTTTCAGCTGCTCGACCGAGCGGTCGTACTCGTAGCGCATCTGCGCGACGGGATCCGCTTCCCAGAAGAGGTTCGCTACTTTGTTGATCTGCGCCCGGAACGCCGACCAGAACTTTTGCAGAATCACGACAACTCCTTTACTTGGCGCTGGCTCACTTCGTTCACTCACTTCTTGATCGTCTCGCCGGTGGCCGTCGCCTCGGCGAGAATTTTGCCCTGGTAGATGCCGTCCAGCGCCGCGCGCAGCTCCCCGGCGCTGCCGGCGCCGAGCACGTCGCCGCCGACGTCCTTGAGGAACGCGAACTTCTGCGGGCTGGTGTCGAAGGCCACGAAGTAGATCTGCACCGCCCCCTCGCTCTTTCGGAAGATGGCGCGCGCAACTTCATCCGGCGGCCGGCCGTTGCGGTTCTCGCCGTCGGTGACGACGAGGAGGTACTTGCGGAAGACGCCGGCGCGGTAGAGGTCGGGCCGCGCCTCGCGCATCGCGTCGCCGATGGCGGTGCCGCCGCCGGGGCGGGGCAGTTGCTCGATCGTCGCCCGCAGCGCCGCCTTGTCGTAGGGGGCGATGGCACGCTGCCGGTGCACGCTGCTCGAGAACGTGTATATGCCGATCTTGATCGGAAAGTCCGGACGCCGGGCGACGAACGCGTCCGTGGCGTCGAGCATCGCTTCGAGCGCCTCCTGGGCCACGACATACTTGGGACGAGAATCCCCGGGCGCCCGTTCCTTCATCGACCCTGAGGTGTCGACGAGAATCGCCACCGCCGCCCCGACCCCTTCGTCAACCTCGGCCTGGTAGGGAGCCTCGTCGGCGGCGTCCGCCGCGGTGGCGCGTCCGCCTTCACCCCGCGGCTTCGGTCCGCATCCCACCGCCGAGGCGGCGATCAGGAGCGCGGCGAACGTGCCGCCCCACACACGACGAACCGTCGGTCCTTGTGTCATGGCAGCCTGTCCGGCTGGCCGAGCAGTCTATCACCGACGAATCACGACCCCGATCTCCGCCGTCATGTAGTGCAGGCGGAGTTCCGGGGCGATGACGTTCAGGGTACCGGGATCGCGGCGCAGCCCTTCGTGATAGCGCAGATCGAAGCGGATGCCGGTGCCCTGCGACAGAAACCCGATCGCGCCGCCGCCGATGGTGAACGCCGGCATCGTCACGCTCAACGGCAGGACCGACTGCCCCGGCGATGCCTGGTCCATCGAGACGGCGTGCAGCACGCCGAACCCGCCCGACACGTAGGGGCGCAGGAAGTACTCCGTCCATTTCTTCGGGACGGTCAGCACGATATTGCCGCTGGCCGAGATCGTATTGCTCTTGGCAATCGCCGGCACGACCGGGTCGGCGGGATCGCGCGGCCCGTCGAACTCGAAGAAATGCCGCGTGTAGAGCACGATGCCTTCGACGCCGATGATGCCGTCGCCGAAGCGGCTGACCATGCCGCCGAAGTTGATGTGCCGCTTGTCGGTGCCGTGCTGGAGATCGATCAGCGTCGTGCTACCGGCAAAAGTGACGCCGAAGCTCGGCGTGAAGTGCCACTCGGCGCGTGCCGGAGTGGCTGTCAGGAGAAGACACAGGCAGCCGAACGCGAGTATCTTCAGCATGCCTACGACGCGCGCGTCAGACCGCCAGCTTGAGGAAGAGCGAGGCGAACAACGACCGGGTTACGTCCCCCTGCGTCATGTCGAACGGCGCGGTCAGGCCGTCGCTGTTGGCGAGCAGGATGAAGGTGATGCCGCGCTCGGGAAGCTTGATGATGAGCGACGAATAGGCGTTGGGCACGTTGCCGAAGTGCCAGACCACGCGCTCCCCCTTGTAGAACTGGACGAACCAGCCGAGCCCCATCGGCGACGCCGTCCCGGTCGCACCGACCACGGGCGTCCAGGCGTTGGCTACGGTGTCGGCGAGGAGCAGTCCGCCGCTGTCGCCGGCGTCGACTGCGGCGTCGAACTTGGCGAGATCATGCGCCGTCGAGACGAGACCGCCGCTGGCGTTGATGCCTGACACCGGCAGCGTGGTGACTTCCGTCTTCGTGCGATTGGTCACCTTGTAGGGAACCGCCAGCCGATCGAGGACGGCGCGGTAGTGCGCGACGTCGGTGTCGTCGAAGAGCCCGTCAGGCAGCGAGAAACCGGGATCCTTCCAATCGGTGCCCGGCGCCGAGTCCTGCATCGCCAGCCGCTCGAGGAGGCGGTGGGCGACGCTCTTCCTGAACGGCTGCGGCGCGCACCATTCCATCAGATCGGTGAGGTGCGCGTAGCGATCCGGGCTGTAGGCGAAGGCGTCCTTCGCCGCGCCGGGCGGGTTGTGCGACAGCAGTCCCCGCAACGTCGCCGAGGGCTCCGGCGCCGACAACCCGTAGCGCGCGATCGGATCGTCGAGGGTCAAGCGGCGCTGTTCGACGCACTGCAGCACGAGCACAGCCGCCAGCATCCCGGTCATGTCGCCGACAACGTAGGGAGTGTCGCCGGCGGGCCGAATGTGTGCGGCGAGGTTGGCGTAGCCGAAACCCTTTTCCCACGCGATGTCGCCGTCGCGCACCAGTGCGCCCGACATCCCGGGAATCCCGGCCTGCTGGCGCAGCGACTCCAGGTAGCTTTCGAGAACGGGGATCGTGCCACCGGGTGTGAAGATGGACGGCTGCTGTGCCTGCTGGGCGCGCAGCAGCGACACCGAAGCAGCCACCGCCAGCACCAACGCGACGACTCGGCGCGCGAGGCCTCGCATGGTCATCTCACGAAGGTGAACTTCGCCAGCCCCACGGCGTCGTCGGCCGCCCACGGCCAGAGGAAAGAGCTGTTATGCGGGCTGGCGTTGGCGCGGACGCGGAGGTAGTACTCGGCGTTGGCCTCGAGCGCGACGCCCCGGAAGAGCGACATGCGCACGAAGTCGCTCGTCAGCCAGCGCCAGGCTTCGTCTTCATGCGGCGTCGTGTCGGACCAATCGATGCGGCCGTCGATGGCCCTGGTGACGGTGTAGCGCCGCGTCAGGTTGTCGTACTTGACCGTCGCCGCGACGACCGCCGAGGTAATGGTGCGATCGAACCACGCCGCCGAGACGCGCCGGAGATCGACCTTGTAGACGAACTTGACCAGCAGGCCGCTCTGAATGGCGTCCTTGATCGGGTCGGTCAGGGCCTCGTCGAGCTTGAACGACACGAGCACCTCTCCATCGCGCGGCAGCGGCGTGACCTGGAGGGTCTGGGCCGCCTGGCCGCCCAGCATGAGGGCTGCGAGCAGGACGAATGTGGCACGAACGGACATCGCCGGGGTTACCGGGCCATCATACTCGCCCGGCGGATCTAAAGCCATCATTTGTCACAAGATAGGGACATGCCTCCGGCTTCCTGGATATGCGCCGTTTGCGCGACCCTCCTCCTCTGCGTTGCCCCGTCGCAGGGGACCCGGCCGCCGGCGCCCGTGGGGGCGGTTCCGTCCGCACGCCAGCTGGCGTGGCACGCCCTCGAGTTCTACGGTTTTCTCCACTTCTCGGTGAACACGTTCACCGACAAGGAGTGGGGTTACGGCGACGAAGCCGAATCGGTCTTCAACCCCACGGCGCTTGACGCGCGGCAGTGGGCACGCGTCGCGCGGGAAGCCGGAATGAAGGGGTTGATCCTGACCGCCAAGCATCACGACGGCTTCGTGCTCTGGCCCAGTCGGTTGACCACGCACTCGGTGAAGGGCAGCCCCTGGCAGGGCGGCCGCGGTGACGTGGTCGGCGAGCTGGCGCAGGCGTGCCGTGAGTACGGGTTGAAGTTCGGCGTTTACCTGTCGCCCTGGGACCGGAATCAGCCGGACTACGGACGTCCGGCCTATCTCGATTACTACCGTGGTCAACTGCGCGAGCTGATGACCGGTTACGGCGATCTGTTCGAGGTGTGGTTCGACGGCGCCAACGGAGGGGACGGCTACTACGGTGGCGCGCGCGAGAAGCGGACAATCGACGGCGCCACTTACTACGACTGGCCGCGCACGTGGGCGATCGTGCGCGAGCTCCAGCCGCGCGCGGTGATGTTCAGCGACGCCGGGCCTGACGTGCGCTGGGTTGGCAACGAACGCGGGATTGCCTTCGACACGTCATGGGACGCGATCACGCTCGCCGGGCTGTACCCTGGTGCGCCCGGTTACGGCAGGGTCGCGGCCGGCGCGCCGGAGGGTGCCGACTGGGCTCCCCCCGAAGTAGACGTGTCGATCCGGCCCGGCTGGTTCTATCACCCGGCGGAAGACGCGCAGGTCAAGTCGCTCGATCGCCTCGTCGAGATCTACGAACAGTCGGTCGGACGCGGCGCCAGCCTGCTCCTCAACGTGCCGCCGGATCGCCGCGGCCTGATTGCCGACGCCGATGCGGCACGCCTGCGCGAGCTCGGCGCGACGATCGCGGCGACCTACGCGGACGACCTCGCACGTCGCGCCCGTGCGACATCGACTGAAATCCGCGGCGCCGCGGCCGCCTTCGCCGCCTCTCACGTCAACGACGGCGACAACGCGAGCTACTGGGCGACCGACGATGCGGTGACCTCCGCGTCGATCGAACTGACCTGGCCGCAGCCGGTTACCTTCAGCCGCCTCGTCCTGCAGGAAGAGATCGCCCTGGGCCAGCGCGTCGAGAAGTGGACGGCCGACGCCTTCGGCAGCGGCCACTGGATGCCGATCGCCGAAGGGACAACGATCGGCCACAAGCACATCGCCCGCGTCCATCCGACGGAGACCTCGCGCTTGCGCGTGACGTTCCAGGCGCGCGCCAGTCCCGTGATTTCGACGATCGGCGTGTATCGGTGAGGAGAGCGACGGAGGCGCCTAATCGCCCAGGCGGTCGTAGGGGATCTCGGTGAAGGGTGGCAGCCTGGCAGCGGTGATGATCGCGAGCAGGCCGCTGCGCTCGTGAAACTCCATGCCATCGCGATCAACGACGACGGTGCTGGGATAGGACGGCGCCAGGCGCCGGAACTCGGCGTCGATCAGGCGAAAGCGGCGCACCATGTTCTCGGCCGTCTCGTGCGGGCGGTTGCGCAGGCGGATGTGTTTCTCGATGGTGTCGCTGCTCGACGTCAGCACGATCACGCAATCGGGGTTCCAGCGGTCGCCGATCGCCGCCACCTTGTGCAGTTCCTTGTGCACCGCCCTGGGATATTCCGCGATGTGCGCTTCGAGCGTGATGCGCGCCCCCTCGAAGAAAATCACCTTGCCCGGCGTGTCGTGCGCGGCGGCGTCGCGGTAGTTGGCGTCGTAGACGCGCGCGAAGTACTCGGTCACGCCGACGGCGTTGCGGCCCGCCTCGATGTCTTCGAGCACGCGCGGATCCCACACGCCCTTTTCGCCTTCGCCGTACGAGCCGTGACGGTAGAGATCGCCCAACTGGCGCACGAGCGTGCTCTTGCCGACACCTGGTCCCCCGACGATAGCCACGCGCATGGCTGAGATAGTACTTCAGGCACCTGCGCCTCGGCGCGCCGCCGGCGGCATACACATCCGAGATCGCGGCTAGCGCGCCGCCCTGGCGCGCATCGTCGCGGCTAGCGCCTTGAGGCGCGCGGCGTTGACACCGGACGCCGAGGACGCGTCCTGGTCGAGGTCTTTCGCGACCGTCTCGAGCTGCTGCAGCGCCGACTTGCCGGGGTTGTCCTTGTCGGCGGCGCCCAGCGCCTTCTTTGCTGCCGCCGCATGCACGGCGGGGATGGCGTTGGCGCGCGTCAGCTGATCGAGGTAGGCACGCGCAACGGTGACCGTCGGGGGGAAGGCGAGTTTCGGCTGCGCCTGGGCGTTGAAGTCGTCGAGACGGATGCTCGAAGCCGCGTCGATCTCATTCTGCGAGAGAAACTCGCTCGGCAGCAGCCGGAACACGTCGAGACCGCGGACGATTTCCGACGCGTAGATACGGCCGTTGTACCAGTAGGTGGACCAGTAGCCGCCGATCACCAGCTTCTGGGCGTCGATCGGGCCGCGATCGAAATAGGCGATCTCGACAGGGTTCGCCGAGTCGGTGAAATCGAACATCGACAGGCCGCCCTGATACCAGGCCTGCACCATGATGTCCCTCCCGGGCACCGGGACGATCGAGCCGTTGTGCGCGACACAGTTCTCCTGGTCGGTCTGCGGCGCCGGCATCTTGAAGTAGCCCTTGAACACGAGCTTTTTGTCGACGATGTCGAAGATGGCGTCAGCGCCCCAGGTCAGCAGATCGGTGGCGCGGCAGCGCGGCGCGGTGCCGCCTCCCCACTCGTCGGTGAAGACGACCTTGGTGCCGTCGTTGTTGAACGTGGCCGAGTGCCAGTAGGCAAAATTCTTGTCGGTGACCGCGTCGAGGCGCACCGGGTGCACGGGATCGGAGATGTCGAGCAGGATGCCGTTGCCCGAGCAGGCGCCGGCGGCCAGGCCGGCGGCCGCCATCACCGTGATGTCGTGGCACTGGTTGGTCACGCGCGAGGTCTGCGTGCCGGGACCGAAGTTGCCTCCCTGGTGGAGCCCGGAGATCGCACCGGTCTTCTCGTCGGCGAAGATGCGCGGGCGGTTGACGACCTTCGCCTTGTCGGGCGTGGCCAGCGGCACTTGGATGACGTCGATGCTGAAAAGCGCCGTGTCCGGATCCTTATCGGGGGATTCACCCGAGCAGCCGGCCAGCTCCTCGACCGAACGCACCGCGCTCGTGCCCGAGCCGTAGACGTAGATGTTGGCCTGGTCCTTCGGATCGACGACGAGCGTGTGGGTGTGCGAGCCGCGGCAGGTCTGCACCGCGGCGACCTGCCGCGGCTTGTTGATGTCGCTGATGTCGAAGATCCGGACGCCGCGGAAGCGCTCGGCGCTGACGGTGTCGGTCACTCCCTGCGTGCCGCAGTCGACGCGGCCTCGCGTCTGCTCGACTGACATGAAGAGCAGGTTGCCGTAGACCGACATGTCCCCCTGGCCGCCCGGGCAGACGATCGAGGCGAGCACACGCGGCTTCTTCGGCGTCTCGATGTCATAGATGTTGAAACCGTTGAAGTTGCCGAGGAAGAGATCGGCGCGACGGAAGGCGAGGTCCGAGTTGGCGAAGTCGAGCGAGCTGGCAATGTTGCCGCGCGCCGCCGCAGCCGCACCGGCGCCCGCGCTCGCATCCGGTGCCGGCTTCGGCTGAAACGACTCCGGCTTACCCATCGTCGAGACCAGCTCGATGTTCTTCGCCACCGTGCCGGCATCCTTGAGTCCCGGCTTCAGGTTGACGCGCGGGTCGTTCGACACGCGCGGCGCTGTCTGCACCACTTCCGGCTGCGCCGGCGGCTGCTGCTGCGCCGGCGGCTGCTGCTGCTGCGCCGGCGTCCCGCCGGGGAGGGGCTGCTGCGCGCCGAACGCCACGGTTGCTGCCAGTACCGTCCCGATGAGCCTCATTTCATCCGCTCCTTCAACATGTCCGACATGCGATCGATTTCCATCTTCTGGTCCGCTTCGACGTCGGAGGCGAACGCGAAGATGTCGGACTGCTGGCCAGCGCCAGGCGTGGCGAACAAATCCTTCACCATCGTCAACGCACCCTCGTGGTGCTTGATCATCCCCGCGAGGAACAGCCGGTCGAACACCGGCCCGGCCGCGGCGCCGAGCTGCGCCATCTCCTCTTTCGTCAGCATGCCGGGCATCATGACCGTGTGATCCATGCCTTGCATGCCTTCCATCCCGGCCATGTCGTGATGCGCGCGCGGATCGGGCGCCTCCTGTCCGCGCGCCTGCAACCAGCGCTGCATCATCTTGATCTCGTCGGTCTGTGAAACATGGATCCTGAGCCCGAGCTTCTTCATGTCGGGATCCTTCGTGCGCGCGTCGATGAGCTCGGTCATGTCGAGCGCCTGCGCGTGGTGGTGAATCATCCCCTGCATGAACGCGACGTCCGCCTCAGTCGCGGCCGGAGGCTGCTTCGCTGCGTCGGCGCCGCTGACGACGCGGCTGGACTGGCCTGGTGCGCCAGGCTGGACGACCGGCGCGGCGGTTTGC
This sequence comes from uncultured Acidobacteriota bacterium, assembly GCA_963836665.1. GTDB lineage: Bacteria > Acidobacteriota > Vicinamibacteria > Vicinamibacterales > 2-12-FULL-66-21 > JAICSD01. The sequence goes on from CAWIKL010000001.1 coordinate 3,389,184, forward strand.
GTGCCGGTTGAGCTGGCGCAGCCGGCCGACAGCAGCGTGACCGTGACGAGACCGGCGAGCAAGGCTTTCATCGTCACTGCTTCCCGGAATCCTACTGTACACGGTGTGCCATCCCCGGCCATGCCCGACACGGTGTCGGGCTCAGACTGCCTTCAACGTGACGTCGCAAGCGAGCTCGAGCGCGAAGCGGCCGCGGGCGCGCGGGGCGAGGCGGACGTCCGGGCACTTTTGCTCGAGGCGGCGGCGCAGCAGCAGCAGCCGGCTTTCAAGGTTGTCCTTCCATTCGGGCAGCTTCAACGACTTGTCGGCGCGCAGCTCACGGTTGGTGAACTCGACGCGTCCGGCGCTGTCGTGCAGCCGGAGCAGGCGCCACAGGATCCGCGCCGGCAGGCTGCGAATCAGGTACTCCCCGTCGACAAAGATGGTCTCGTCTGCTTCGTAGTAGACGACTTCCCGCCGGCCGTGCGGGTGCGCGGCTTCGACGTCGGGCTGCGCCGGCTCGGCTGCCTCCGCGGATCGCTCAGTCAGCTGCATGTTCTGCATGGCGATCGCGAGATAGCTGCCGAGCAGCTCAATCGACGCCTTGTCTTCCTCGTGAAAACGATAGGGGACTTCGCTCTCCAGGCACAGCACCCCCACCAACTCGCCCCGCACCATCAGCGGCAGCCCCAGCTGGCTGTTCGGATTGGCGAGCCCCGGCATCGGGATCCTCCGGCGCGCCGGGCGGCCTTCCGCTTCAGCCAGCGAGTCGCGGTGCATCGCCAGCGCGTAGAGCATGCCGCGCACGAGGCCTGAGATGCGGATCGGCTGCTGCGCCTCGGCGACCACGCCGGCAATCCCCTCGCCGAAGCGCACTTCCGCGCCGGCGCCGTTGTCGTCGTAGCCGCGCGTCGCGATCGTGACGAGGACGCCGGGCTCTTCGGCGGGCACCAGGATGGCCGAGTGCTTGAACCCGAAACTCTCGTCGAGGCCTTTGAGGATGCCATCGACGAGCGCCTCCAACGAGTCCGCGCGGTTGATCGTCACCGCCAGCTCCTGCAGGGCCAGGGTCGTGAAGATCGGGTTGGGCTCGGCGCCGGCAGCGATGCGCAGCCGCGCGCAGTCAACGCCCGCTTCTTCCGGCGCGGGCTCGATGGCCTGGACGTCGTAGACGTCGGCGGCGCGCAGCTTGAAGATCCCTTTCAGTCCGCAGTACAGACGCGATCGCCTCGATGCGCAGGGCCATCCGGTCGAAGAGCGGCCCCGCCGTCTCGGAGCGCAGATAGCGCAGCCGCAGCTGCCAGCCCTGGCCGGTGTCGGGATCCGTCACGAGCACAAGTGCATGCGGATTCTCGGCGATGTTGCGGCGGCTCTTGTTGAAAAACTGGAAGGAGAGCGCGACGTGGTGCGGATCGACGTAGTCGACGTGGCTCAGATAGGCCGCGTTGGGCAGGCCGTCGCTCGAGCAGGTGAAGAGGTGCGCCGGCAGGATGCCCTGGAAACAGCTCGCCAGTGATTCCAGCTTGACCCGCTCGCCCGCCTTCATAACACCTGCTGCCCCGCCGCCGGACCCGGCGTCTGCTCGAACACCGCTGTCGGCTTGAGCGTGATCGCCGTCGCCGGCCACTTCGGCCAGGCACTGCGTGCCTCGCGCGCGACGCCGATCGTCTCGAGCTGCCGCGTGAAGCCCTCCCACTGTGCGTCGATCAACGGCCGCTCGTCATCGCGCGCCGCCCGAGCGGCGACAAACGTGCCTTTCACCTGACAGGCGCGCTCGTCGACCGGGCGCCCGAACGTCACCGCGGCCATGCCGTTCGACTCGAGATCGGGCAGCAGGCGCGCGGCCGCGATGTCGGCGACGTAGATGACGAGATGTCCGCTGCCTGGCTCGACCCGCGCCGCGATGGCACGCGCGCCGTTGGGGGCGAGTGAGGCGTTGCGTGTCCCGATGAAAATGCCGACGCCTTCCTGAAGGAAGGTGGCGAGCTCCCCCTGGATCATGGCCGAGGTCCGAGTATATCCGCGTACGGGCGTCGATCAAGCACCGTGGAGCCGGTACCCGGCAGCGCTCACGCGAAGATCGTGAACCCGCCGTCTACTCTCAGCACCTGACCGTGGATAAACTTCGCCGCCGGCGTGCAGAGGAATGCCACCGCGTTGGCCTGATCGCGCGGCGTGCCGTAACGGACGAGGGTGCCGTCCTCGACGACCTGCTTCGGATCGAGCACGCGCGTGCGCTTGAAGCGCGCCGTCGCCGTCGCCCCGGGACTGACGCAGTTGATGCGGACGTTGTGCTCGCGCGTCTCCGTCGCCAGGCACCGCGTGTAGTGCACGATCGCCGCCTTGATCGTCGAGTAGACGACTTCCGGCGAGACGCCAATGTGCGCCGCCGCCGAGGCGATGTTGACGACCGAGCCGGCGCGCCGCGTCAGCATGCCGGGGACGACGGCGCGGCACATCAGCATCGTGCCGATCAGGTTGCGATCGATCAGCGCGCGCACGTCCTCCAGCTTGATATCGAGCGCGTTGTTCGGCTGCGGTTTGCCGCCGGCCGCCGCGATGTCGCCCCCCGCGGTGTTGACGAGGAGCGAAATCGGCCCGAGCGCGCGCTCGACCTCGCCCGTCATCGCGCCGACACGGCCTGGATCGGCGATGTCCCCGGTCACGGCGCAGGTCGGTCGGCCGATCGCGGCGACGTCAGCGTGCGCGGCGGCCAGGTCGGCGAACTCGCCGAACTCCGCGGGCGCGAGCTCGTCGCGATCGTGCACGGCGACGCTGGCGCCGAGCTCTGCCAACCGCCGCGCGATCGCGTGGCCGAGACCGCGGCCCGATCCGGTCACCAGCGCCACCTGTCCATTCAGCGAAAATTCCGGATCCATGATCGTCACTGCTTCTCCCGTGTGAAAGCCATCATGTTCTGAACACTCCGGCGGACCTGCGTCAGTTCGAATTCCACGATTTCATCCGGCGCGGCGCCGCGTTCCCACGGCGTGACGCTGCCGTCGCCGGCGGCGAGGCGCCCCGGCCGCAGCCGTCCGATCGCCGTCGCGAGCTCGGCGGCGGCGCGAGGCGGATAGCCCTGCCACCAGTCCGGGGTGAACAGCCGGATGTGGCGCGCCTCGAGTGCACCGGGCTCTATCGACGCGGTCAGTGTCCCGTGCCCGGCGAGCACGCCACGAAGATCCGCGAACGGCACCGCGCCGTCGCCGATCGCGCACCGGACGAGACGATAGCCCTCGTCGGTGAACTGTGCCATGTAGTCTTTCAAGTGCACGTGACGAATGCGATGAACGGCTCGGCGGGCAAACGCCACCGGGTCTTCGCCGACGGCGAAGGGGTTGCCGGTATCGAAAACGATGCCGACGTTCGCACCGGCGGACTCCGCCATCTCCACGAGCTCCTCGCTGCCGAAGTCCTGATGATCTTCGATGGCGATGGTCAGGCCGGCGGCGGCGGCGCGCGCCGCCTCGCGAGTCAACGTCTGGCGCGCATGCGCGACCAGGGCGTGCCAGCGGCTGCCCCAGCGCGCGCGCGCGCCTTCGAGCACCGGCGTGAGCCCGAGCCGGAGCGTCGTCGCGCCGACGGCGCTCGCCTGCGCGATCGCCCGCTCGAGCGTCTCGCCCGCCTCGTGAGTGAGCCCGGTGCTCAACACGACGACGGCGCCGAGCGCCGCGGCGCTGTGCGCAACGTGGGCCAGCCGCTCGGGCGACGCGCCGTCGAGCCATGGCGCGTGCACCTCGATGCACTTCGCGTCCATCTCACGCGCCAGGGCGAGAAAACCATCGAGGCCGATTGGCGACGGATTGGCGCGTGGCGTTCCCGCGCCCTGTAAGCCGACGGTATATGCCAAGCCGTATGGATTGAGTCCGACCTTGAACACGTCCTAATGTCCTGCCCCGATACGAACGGCTTTGTAGCCGCCGTGCGAGCGATAGTAGATCCACAAGCCAGCGAAAATGACCCCGAGAGTGGCCGGCGCGAGAGCCATCATCTGCAGCGCCGCGCCGGGTCCGAGCTTGTCGATGCGCGCGCCCATCAGTGGCAGTGCCACCGCCGTGGCGAGCATCCCGAACCCACCCATGACCGACATCAACAGGGCCCCTCCCTTGGGCAACTGCTCCGATGCCAGGCCGAGCATCGTCGGCACGAAGAACGTCTTGCCGACCCCGAACACCGTGGCGGCGGTGAATGCGACGAAGGCGCTGGCACCCGGATGTAGGCTGCCGAGCCAGTACAAACCGATGCAGGTGCCGATCGCGCAGAAGATCGTCGTAATGATCGGGTTCCGCTGCGACCAGTCGCCGCCGAAGGTGCGCAGCAGGAACATCAGCCCCGCTGTGTAGACGAGGAACAACACGCCTTGCAACTGCGGGATCAGATCCCCCATCACCTTCGGGAACCATTGATCCGGTCCAAGCTCCGCCGCCGAGCCGAGGCCGTTGCAGATGCAGAAGAGCAGGAAGAGCGGCCGCAGCGCTTCACGCCACATCTCGCTGGTGGTGACGTTGGATTGCACGCGCTCGGTCGCGGGATAGCGCTGCGCCAGAGCGAGGACCAGATACAGGGCCGCCGGCACCATGATCAACGACAGCTCGATCTGCCAGCTGGCGTGCAAGATCCTGGTCATGACGACTGCCGCCAGCCCGCCGATGATCTGGCCGCCCGGCCACCACGCGTGCAGCATGATCAGGCGTCGCGTCTTCTCCTCGGGATAGATCGTCACGGTCAGGGGGTTGATGACCCCTTCGACGAGTCCCTGTGACAGGCCCATGATGAGGAACGCAACGTAGAGCAGGACCGTCCCGGGGTTGTCGAAAATCGACACGACCGGCGCGGCCGGGCGCGGCGCCAGCAGCACCAGGAGCACGGCGACGATGTAGCCGATGGCCGACAGCACGTGCAGGCGCTTCATCCCGAGCACGTCGATGACGGCGCCGCTGGCGACGGCGCCCACGGCGAAGGCCCAGAACGCCGGGCTGAATACCAGGCCGAGCTGCTCGTTGGTGATGTGGAAGGCGCCGCTGATCGCGTTGGCGACGTCGCCGCGGATAGCGAACGACATCGACGTGGTGACGAGCGAAACGGCGCTGACGGTGAAAAGGGCCCGCTTGTTCATAGAATGTGCCTATGCGTTTCGGCCTCGACATGTTCAGCCTGCGATCGCAGGGCTGGAGTCCGTTCGAACAGCTCGACTTCGCCGCCCGCCAAGGTGTGACGGTGGCACACTACAGCGAGATCCGGCTGCTGGGCGGCCTCGATCCTGATCATTTGCGCCGCGTTCTCGCCCACGCCGACAGCCTCGGCATCGAGCTCGAGCTCGGGATGTTGTCGGTGTGTCCGGGGGCCAGTATCTTCGACCCATCGAAAGGGGGCGCCGACGAACAAGTCGAGGCGATGCTGCCGGCGGCGCGCATCCTCGGATCCCCCTTCGTCCGGTGCGTCGTGGGACGGATGGAGGATCGGCGCCTGCCGGGCGGGATCGAGCAGTGCATCGACGACACAATCCAGGTCCTGAAGGCGGTACGCTCGCGCGTTGTCGACGCCGGGCTGAAGCTGGCCATCGAGAACCATGCCGGCGACATGCAGGCGCGCGAGCTGAAGATGCTCGTCGAAGAAGCTGGACCCGATTTCGTCGGCGTCTGCATCGACGCCGGAAATCCGCTGTGGGCGATCGAGGATCCGCACCTTACGCTCGAGACGCTCGCGCCCTACGTGCTGACCAGCCACGTGCGCGACAGCCGCGTCTGGCGTGTCCCTGAGGGCACGGCCGTGGCATGGACGCGAATGGGCGAGGGCAACGTCGACATCGGGCGCTGGGTGCGCACCTACCTCGAACGCTGTCCCGGGCGCGCGCTGTCGCTCGAGATCATCGTCATTCCCGAACCGCGCGTGCACGCTCATCGACAGGCCGGGTTCTGGGACGCCTACCGAGCGACGCCGGCGTGGGAGTTCGACCGCTTCGAGGCGCTGGCCGACGGCGGCCGTCCGTACGTCTTCCAGCCGTCGGATGACCCGATTGCCGGCGAGCGCGACGACGTGGAGGCGAGCGTGCGATGGACAAAGCAGCTGCTGGCGAGCGGCATCGGGCATCCCTAGGAGCCAGCCAGCCGCGGCGGCTGGGTGAAGAGGCCGCCATCGACGACGATTGTCTGTCCGGTGATGAAGCGGGAGGCGTCGCTGGCGAGAAAAACCACGGCACCAGCCACGTCTTCGGGCAGGCCGACGCGTCCCATCGGCGTGATTTTCGCAAACTCGCCGGCATAGTCCGGTAGCTCGTCCTTGGTGCGGTCGACGAGAATCGCGCCGGGCGCGACGCAATTGACGCGGATCTGTTGCGGCGCGAACGAGAGCGCCGCGACCTTGGTCAGCATCTCGATGCCCCCCTTGCTGCAGGTATAGGCGACCAGCGTCGGGAACGGCACGAAGTTACTGCCGGACCCGATGTTGACGATAGCGCCGCCGCTCACCGCCATCTGGCGCGCCGCCGCCTGCGTGCAGAGGAAGGTGCCTTTCAGGTTGGTGTCGATGACCCGGTCCCAGTCGTCTTCCGACACGTCGAGAAATGCGCTTTCGGTCTGGACGGCGGCGTTGTTGACGAGCACGTCGAGCCTGCCAAAGGTCTGGGCCGCAGCGCGGATCATCGACTGCACCTCGCCGGCCTGGCGGACGTCCGCCTTGAGGCCGATCGCCTCGACCCCGAGGTCGCGCAGCTCGCGAACGGCTTCGTCGGCCTGCTCGGCTGCGCCAACGTAATTGATCGCGACGTGGCAGCCTTCGCGCGCCAGCGCGCTCGCGATCACCCGCCCGATGCCCGTCGCCCCGCCCGTGACGATCGCGCCGCGCCCCTCCAGCAACCGGGCCCTTTGCATACGACGACATTTTAGGAAGTTTTTAGCATCGGCGTCAGGTTCTTTAGGAACCGCCCCGCCGTCTTACGCGTCATGACACGCACACACAAGACGACAACAGTAATGGCGGTGGCGGCGGCGGTGTTCTCGGGCACGCTGCTGCGGGCGATGGCGGCCGGCGATCAGGCGTCGCCGGAAAAGCAGACAGCGCGCGTCGAACGCGGCGCAAAGCTGGTCCTTTCGATGGGCTGCGACGACTGCCACACGCCATTCAAGATGGGGCCGACCGGCCCCGAGAAGGACATGGCGCGGAGGCTGACCGGCCATCCGGAGGAAGCCGTGATGCCGCCAGCGCCGCCGCCAAGCGGTCCCTGGGTGTGGCATGGCTCGGCGACCGGAACCGCATTCGCGGGGCCCTGGGGCACGAGTTTCGCCGCCAACCTCACCCCCGACAAGGAAACCGGGCTCGGCAACTGGACCGAGGAGATGTTCATCGCTACGGCGCGGACGGGCCATCACCAGGGCAAGGGGCGCCCCGTGCTGCCGCCGATGCCGATCAACATCCTCAACGCGCTCGACGACGAGAATCTGCGCAGTCTCTTCGCGTATCTGCAGTCGCTGGCGCCGGTGAAGAATCGTGTGCCCGCGCCGGTCGAACCCGCGGACGGGGGCAAGTGATGAATCGGACGGTGCGCGTCACGACGGCAGCGCTGGCGGTGCTCTGGATCGCTGCGCTGCACGCCGGATCGGGCGACCCATCTACCGGGTCGGATCCGGCGTGCGCGCCACCGTCCCGCCTGACTGAGACCGGTCTTTACGCGAATGGCCGGATCGGCACGATCGACCCCCGCAACCGCCCCTACTCGCCGCAGTATCCGCTGTGGTCTGACGGCGCGGCGAAAGCGCGGTGGTTCTTCTTGCCGCCGGGAACGGCGATCGATACCAGTGACCGGAACGACTGGCGCTTTCCGGTCGGGACGAAATTCTGGAAAGCGTTCACGTTCAACGGGCGCAAGGTCGAGACGCGGTTTCTGTGGCGCGCGTCAGCGAGCCAATGGGTCTTCGCCACCTACATATGGAACGAAGAGGGCACCGAGGCTGTCCTGGCTCCCGACGCCGGCGTCAAACACGCCGTCGAGGTCGCGCCCGGACGCAGTCACGATATCCCGTCCGCGGCCGACTGCCACGCCTGCCACGGTGACCGGCACGCCGGGCCGCTGGGCTTCAACGCGCTGCAGCTCTCCACCGATCGGGATCCGAACGCGATTCATGGCGAGTCGCTCGCGCCAGGCATGACGACCGACGCGACGCTGAACGTGGCGGGACTCCTTGCGCCCGCGCGTCCTGACCTGGTCGCGACGCCGCCCCGGATCCGCTCGTCGGATCCCGGCACGCGTGCGGTCCTCGGTTACTTCGCGGCGAACTGCGGTCACTGTCACAACCGGTCCGGCGAGATCGCTTATGACGGGCCATCGCTGCAGCATGGCGACGTCCTCGACGGCGACGCCGTCGCGGCAGCGCTTCTCGCCAGGGCGACGACGTGGCAGGTGCCTGGGCAGCCCGACGGCGCGAGTCGCATGCTCAGCCGCGATGTTCCCGACGCGAGCGCGATGCTCTATCGCATGAAGTCACGGCGTCCCTCGTCGCAGATGCCGCCGCTCGGCACCGTGCTGCGCGACGAAGAGGCGATCGCCGCGGTTGCGCGATGGATCGAGAAGCGATAGATTCAAATCGCGTTTCAGGACGCACCCTGTCCGCGGAAAGGGCCGAGCCCACCTGAGCCGTTCATCGGAGAACTGATTCCGATCTTCTTTCAGCCTGACGTGCGGACGCGGGCGCTCTCGAAAGGAGATCGCCATGTCCGAATCGCCGCTCGTCCTTCCGCCACGTCCGTCCCTCGAACAGCTCCGTAAGCAGGCCAAGGAACGGCTCGCCGCGCTACCCCAGGCGAAGCTCGCCGACGCGCAGTTCGCGCTGGCGCGCGACTACGGTTTCGAGAGCTGGCCGAAACTGGTGCGCCACGTCGACGCGCTGGCGCGGCCCGACGTCGCGCAGCAGGAACAGATCGCCTGCGACATGGCCGCCGTGTGGCACGGCGGCGATGGCGCCGCCGCGGCGCGCCTGAACGATCTCTTCCACAGCACGCTGAACATCGAGCAGATCCGCGACTTCCTGCGCAACCGCCTCTTCCACCTGCCCGACGGCGCGGAGCGGCTGGCGCGATTCGACTTCCACGACGCGCGACTGCTCGTCGCCCGTCTCTACGGGTTCGAGGACTGGGATGCCTTCCTCGACGGGAGCGCGGGCGGCGGAGCGGCGGCGCCCGGCCTCACCTCGACGCCGCCGTTCTGCCGGATCGACGAGGCGCGCCGCGTCATCTCGCCGCAGCAGCCGATGTCGGCGCGCGACTGGGACGCGCTCATCGCCATCATGCGCGAGCAGGGACTGACCGGTCTCGACGCCAACAACATGCTGGACGACGCGGCACTCGCTGCGCTCGCCACGGCGGTGCCGCACCTTCGTGTGCTCAAGTTGCATGGCTCGAATCGCGTGACCGACGCCGGCATGCGCCACGTCGCGGCGTTCCGCGATCTCGAGGAGATCGAGCTCGGCGGCTGGCACAGTCCCGTCACCGACGCCGGCTTCGCTGCGCTCGGCAATCTGCCGCGCCTACGCGTCGTTGGCGGCTGGTGGTCGCGGCAGCTCACCGACGCCGGCGTGCAGACGGTGCTCGCATCGTGCCCGTCCATCGAGGACGCGAACTTCGGCGGATCGTCGCTCGGCGACGGGCTAATCGAAGGGCTCGCCGACAAGCCCCAGATATGGCGGATCTTCTGCGGCAATGGCGTTACTGACGCTGGCCTATCGCATCTCCGCCGCATCCCGCGCTTCGCCGAGTGGCAGGGCGGCGAGCGGCAATACTCGCTGCTGGAGTTCGACGCGCGCCCGACATATCTCGCGATCAAGGGACCGTTTACGGCTTCCGGCCTGCGTGCGCTCGACGGTCTTGACGGCCTCTTCGCCCTGAATGTTCACTGGACATCGGCCGGCATGACGAGCCGCGATCTCGGACGGCTCGCGACGCTTGGCAATCTGGGGTTCCTGGCCATCGACGGGGATCTCTGCGACGACGAGGCGATGCGCCAGATCGGGCGATTGCCGCACCTGCGCATGTTGCTCGCGCAAGGGCCGTCGGCTGGCGACGACGGCTTCACGGCCCTGAGCGCGTCGCCGACGCTCGAGTATCTGTGGGGACGCGAGTGCCCGAACCTGACCGGACGCGGCTTCGCCGCGATGGCGTCGATGCCGTCGCTGAAGGGACTCGCCGTCAGCTGCAAGATGGTGGATCATGCGTCGCTGGCGATGCTGCCGAGGTTCCCGTCGCTGCGCGCGTTGATGCCGATGGACGTCACCGACGACGGCTTCCGCCACGTCGGCCGGTGCGAGCGTCTCGAGGAATTGTGGTGCATGTACTGCCGGGAGACCGGCGATGCGGCCACCGAGCACGTCGCCGGCCTGCGCCTGAAGACCTACTACGCGGGCTCGACCGGGATCACGGATCGCAGCCTCGAACGGCTGGCGGGAATGCCGACGCTCGAGCGCGTCCTGCTCCACTCGTGCCAGCGGATCACCGACGCCGGCGTGCGCGCGTTGACACGGCTGCCGCGTCTGCGCGAGGTCGCGATGGAAGGATCGCGTAACGTGACACGAGCCGCGGCCGCCGGCTTCGCGGCTCAGGTTCGCGTACGGGTACTCGACGATATGAACGGCTTCCCCGATTGGCTCGTACCGATGGCGGCGACGCTCACCGAGCAGCGCTTTAGCGGCCCGGACTGGATCTTCGAACGCAAGTTCGACGGCATCCGACTGCTCGCGTTCAAGAACCAATCCGAGGTCCGCCTCTACTCGCGCAACCGCCTGCCGCAGAACATCCCCGCGGTCGCCACCGCGATTGCCGCCTTGCCCGTCGCCGAGTTGATCCTCGACGGCGAAATCACCTGGGATCGCGAAAGCGGCTATCACGTGTTCGACGTCCTCTGGCACGACGGATCGCTCACCTCGTGCTCGCTCGTCGAACGCCAGGCAATCCTGCGGCGCCTGAGGTTCGAGTTGCCGCTGCACCACGTCGAACCGGTCGACGGCAGCGCGCCGTGGGAGCGCGCCTGCGCGGCAGGCTGGGAAGGGGTAATCGCCAAGCGCCGCGATTCGGTCTACGAGCACCGCCGCTCGAAGCAGTGGCTGAAGATGAAGTGCGAAGGCACCGCCGATCTCGTCGTCGGCGGGTTTACCGATCCGCAGGGCGGCCGCGTCGGCCTGGGCGCGCTCCTGGTCGGGATATTCGAGGGGGACGACTTCCTCTTCGCCGGCAAGGTCGGCACCGGTTTCGACACGAAGATGCTGCTCGATCTGCGACGACGCCTCGACGGCATCGAGATTCCAACCACGCCGTTCACAAAGGCGAAAGGACTGCCGCGGATTCGCCCGCACTGGGCACGACCGGAAATTCGCGTCAAGGTGGCGTTCATCGAGTGGACAGTGCACAGAAAACTCCGTCACTCCCGGCTGATCCAGGTGCTCTCGTGATCACTCATCCCGATAAAGTGCTGTTCCCCGAGGACGGCATCACGAAGGGAGATCTCGCCACCTACTACGAGGCCGTGGCAGCGGTGCTGCTGCCGCACATCAAGAACCGCCCGGTGACGATGGAACGTTACCCGGCAGGCATCGGCAACAAAGGATTCTGGCAGAAGGACGTCTCGAAGGGCTTTCCTGACTGGCTCGAGCGCGTCGAGGTCCCGAAGAAGGACGGCGTCGTCCACCATCCGCTCATCAACGACGGGCGGTCGCTCATGTGGGTGGTCAACCAGAACACGATCACGCCGCACGTGTGGACCTCGCGCGTGCCGGACCTCCATCGCCCTGACATCCTGGTGTTCGATCTCGATCCGCCTGAGGATGGCAAGCCGCAGGTGCTGCGCGCGGCGGCGATCGCGCTGCGCGATCTACTCGAGGAATTGGGGCTCGCCAGTTGGATCAAGACGACCGGCTCGAAGGGCTTCCACATCTGCGTGCCGCTCGACGGCAAGATCGACAAGGGAGCGGCGGCGGGTTTCGCGCATGCCGTCGGCCGTCTGCTCGTGGAGCGCTATCCGAAAGAGCTGACGCTGGAGTTCTACAAGGACGATCGCGCCGGGCGGATCCTCGTCGACACCGGCCGCAACGACTACAGCGCCACGTTTGCCGCCGCCTACGCCGTGCGCCCCAGGCGCGGCGCGCCGGTCTCTGCGCCCTGCACGTGGGACGAGGTCATCACTGGTGACGTGACCCCGCGGTCGCTGACGGTCCGTAACCTGCCGGCGCGCGTCCACAAGGTCGGCGACATCTGGGCCGACATGCGCCGGCGGCGGCGATCGCTGGCGCCGGCAATCGAGAGGCTACAGAAGCTCAGCACGAATATCCGCCCGTAGACACGCGCCGGGTCGGCATCCGGCGTTTCCCGCAGGTTCGCCGGGCCGACGCCGATGAAGTCCATCTCGGCCAGCACCGTCCATGGCCCTGGATTGAGAAACTGCTCCCGCGCGACGGCGCACGGAGAGGTCCATCACTTTTTCTTCCCACCGCGGATGAACTCGGCGATTTCCGGACCGATCGCGATGACCCTTGGCGGCTTCGCCCACAGATACGCGTTCTTGCCGCCGGTCTTGGGAATGATTCGGATCTCGCCGGCCTCGTTCAGCCGGCGCAGCACGGTGTGAATCACCGCCAACTCGTTGACATAGGAAGACAGATCGACGCCGATCGAGAGCAGGCGGTCGCGCACTTCTGGCGGCGTCATAGGCACGCCGGCGCGCATCGCCAGCCGCACGGCGTCGGTGATGCTGAGCGGCATGGTCGGCGTCAGTCCGATCAGGCGCGACAGCATGCCGATCGTCTGCGCCAGCTGCGTCAGACGGTCGTCGATCTTGCGGCGCTCGTCACCGAGCTGTTCGTATTCCCTGACAGCCGCTTCGAGTGCGGCGCGGTTTGCCATAGTCACACGCCGACTTATACATTATGTGTAAATGCCGGTCGAGGGGCGAGGAGCGAGGGGCGAGGAGCAAACCGCAGACATCGGGACTCTTACGGGAGCAGGCCGGGCTGGGGGACCGGATACGCAATCGTGCCGTCAGGCTCGACGAGCGCCCCTGGGGTGAGGCTGGCCTCCTGCCGGTTCGCGAGCGCGAGCAGATGGATCACCGTCCAGCCGCGCGCCAACATGTAGTCCGTGATCAACCGGCGGTGGCACTGCCACCAGACCGCCTCCGCGCACATGAACGCCGTCGGCCGCTCGCGCGCCAGCACCTCGAGCGCGTCGAGCGCAGTCGCAAACGCTGGCGTCTCCGCGTAGTCGGCGTAGTTACGAAAGGCCTCGACCTTCCACAGCCCGTTGCGCGACGGGCCGCTTTTCTTGCCGCCTCGCCGCCCACCGAGCGCCGGCATGTGGTGATAATCGATGCCGGCGTCCTCGAGCGCGGCAGCGAGGGCGCCGCCGTTGAACTGCGGATGCCGGCGCGACGCTGGAAACGCCCGCACGTCGGCCACGCGCGTCGCCGCCGCTTCCTGCAGAATCGCGATGAAGTCGCCAATGGACCGTGTCGAGTGGCCGATCGTATAGACGATCACGCCGCCGATCGTAGCCCGCCGCGGCGCCGGCGGCGGGACGCAGGTGATCAGAAGGCCAGCTGAGGAGGGATCCCCTCCTCAGCTGCTACGAATCGGCCCGCAGCGCCTGCACGACGTCGACGCGCGACGCGCGGGCGGCGGGCAAGAGCGCGGCCAGGACGGCAGCGCCGATGAGGACCGCGGAGGCACCGGTGAGTGCGACGGCACCCGGCAGACGCAGGTCAGGGACGAAACCGCGTACGAATTGAGCCAGCAGCCAGCCGCCGCCGGCGCCGGCGGCGATACCGATGCCCGCGATGAACGCCCCCTCGCCGAGCACGCGGCCGAGCAGCTCACGCGGCGTCGAGCCAATCGCCAGGCGGACGCCGAACTCGCGCGTCCGCGCCGACACCGAGAACGCGAGGACGCCCGCCACCCCGACGATGGCGATGATCAGCGCGACCCCGGCGAAACCGCCAAACACCAGCGCGTTCAGACGGTCCGGCGCGAGCACCTCGGCTCGGACATCGTCGAGCGTTGCCGCGCGTTCGACCGGCTGATCGGCCGAGAGCTCGCGCACGATGCGCGTGATCGACGGCACCAGCGCGTAGGGATCGCCGCTGGCATGGACGAATAGGCGCCCGCCGCCGATCTCCTGCTCGAAGGGGTGGTAGACCGTCATCGCCGGCCCCGGCACGACGTTCTCGTCGTCGATATCGGCGGCAATGCCGATGATGCGCCGCGGCGCGGTGCTGATCGGGATGAATTTCATCACCGGATCCGTCCACAGCAGATAGCGGTTCACCGCATCCTGGTTGGGAAACATCCGCTGCGCCACACTCTGACTGATGATGACGACGTGCTCGGCGTCGGCGCGGTCCGCGTCGGAGAAATCACGTCCTGCGATGATCGGGACGCCGAGCGACGCGAAGAATCCCGGCGACACCGTGCGGAATCGCGCGCGCGGATCTTCCTCACCGTTCTCCTTGGCGTAGCCCTGGACCGAGAACTGGAAGCCCGGGCCGAACGCACCGGCGTCGCGCCACGGCACGACTGTCCCGACCGCGACCCGCTCGACGCCCGGCAGCTCGCTGATGCGGCGCAGCGCGTCCTCATATAGGCGCGCGACGTCCTTTGGCGACCGTTCGTACGACACCACCGGCACGTTGAGCGCCAGCACCTGGTGCATGTCGGGAAACCCCGTCGGCGCCCGCTGCAGGCGCATCAGCGTCGTCAGCAGCATGCCGGCGCCAGCGAGCAGGAGGAACGATGCCGCGATCTGCGTGACGGCAAAGGCGCGCAGGCGGCGATTGGCGCCCGACGTCACGCGCGTGCCGCTCGCCGCAAGCGTGAAACCGTTCGCCGCATCCGATTCGGGCAGCCGCGGCACGAACGCCAGCAGCACGGCCGCCGCGATGGCGAGGCCGGCACCGACCCACAGCAGGCTCGCGTCGACGGTCAGATCGAGCGCGCGCACCGAGAAGCGTGCGGCGTAGCGCGCCAGGATCGCGACCATCGGCCGTGCCAGCAGCACGCCGAGCACGGCGCCGGCGCCGCACAGGAGCAGGCTCTCGGCAAGCAGCGTGCGGCGCAGCGCCCAACGTCCAGCGCCGAGCGCGGCGCGGACCGACAATTCAGCCTGGCGTCGCACCGAACGCGCCAGAATCAGATTCGCGACGTTCGAGCAGGCGATGATGAAGACGAGGCCGGACGCGGCGAGCAGCACGAGCAGCACCGTTCGCGCTTGCGACGTAATCTGATCGCGCAGCGGGACGACGGTGAGCTGCGTGTCCCCCTTCTTGTCATACGATTCGGGATGATCGTGGATCATGCGGGCGTGGATCGTCCGCAGTTCCGCGGCGGCCTGGTCGAGCGTCACGTTCGGCGCGAGGCGCCCGAAAAGCTCCGTCATGCGGTGCACGCGCCCTTCGACCATCGTTGCCGACAGGTGGTGCGGACTGGTGACGACGTTGGCGATGATTTCGGTCTCCGAGGGATACGGAACCGACGGCTCGAGCACGCCAACGATCGTCGCCGAGCGGTCGCCGAGTCTGACCGTCTTGCCGATGACCGACGGATCGCTGCCCAGGGTCGTCGTCCAGAAGCGGTAGGTCAGCACCGCCGCCCCGGCCGCCGTCGGCCCGTCGTCGGTGGCGTCGAGCAGCCTTCCCCGAACCGGCCGGAGCCCCATCACGTTGAAGTACGAGCCGCCGACGACGCCCGAGCGAACGACGCGGGGTTCGCCGAGGCCGACCATGGTGAACGAAATCGTCGAGAAGTCGCCGAATTCACCGATCGTCGTGGCGCGCGACTTGAAGTCGCGGATCTCGGGCACAGAGAAATTGGCGTTCTCGACGCCGGCGCCCCTGGCACTCTGGCGAATATAGACGAGCCGGTCCTCGTCGCGGTTGGCCAGGGGCCGCAGCAGCACGCCGCGGACGACGCTGAAAATGGCGGCATTGGCGCCGATGCCCAGCGCGAGCGTGACGACGACGGTCAGTGACAGCCCTTTCGCTCTCAGCAGCGATCGAAGGGCGAAACGCAGGTCCGACATGATGCTCATATCTATACCCCTTACGCACTGCGCGGCGGTCCTTTAAGCTCCTCGTACCCTTGTCGATCGAGGAACGCCTGGATCGACTACCTTGGTGAAAGGACATTTCGGACATGCGGTTCATGCTCATCGTAAAGGCGGACACGCGGACCGAAGCCGGCGTGCTGCCTGGCCGGGCGGATATCGAGGCCATGGGACGGTTCAATCAGGACATGATCGCGGCGGGTGTCATGGTTGACGGCGCGGGCCTCCAGCCGAGCTCAAAAGGGGCGAAGGTGGCGTTTCCGGGCGGCCGTGTGCAGGTGACTAACGGCCCGTTCCTCGAGACGAAAGAACTCATCTCCGGGTTTTGGATCATCAATGTCAAGACGCGAGCGGATGCCATCGCCTGGGCGTCGAAGGTGCCGTTCAAGCATCTACCAGGAGAGGGCCGGGTACCCGAGATCGAAGTGCGTCAGTTCTTCGAAGCAGACGACTTCAAGGATATCGCGTAGCGCCGCACTCCGGGCGATCCGTCGGTATGAAGGGGCGACGCCCGTCGGGTAAGATCGCTTGCGGTGGCGTCGATCGATCCGGTCCAACAGACGGTCAACGCGGTGTATGTGGCCGAATCGCGGCGCGTGCTGGCCACGTTGATCCGGCTGCTCGGTGATTTCGAAGCGGCGGAGGAAGCGCTCCAGGACGCCTTTCGCGCCGCGCTCGAGCAGTGGCCGCGTGACGGCGTGCCCGCTAATCCGCGCGCCTGGCTGGTCTCGGCGGGCCGGTTCAAGGCCATCGATGCCTTGCGGCGGCGTGCTCGCTTCGATCAGCTCGATGAAAGCACGGCGGCCGAGCAGATCGCCGGGCGCGACGCCGCGGCCTGGGCCGACGAGGAGAGCGTGGAGGACGATCGGCTGAGGCTGGTGTTCACCTGCTGCCATCCGGCGCTGGCGCCCGACGCGCAGATCGCACTGACGCTGCGTGAGGTCTGTGGCCTGACGACTGAAGAAATCGCACAGGCGTTCCTCACGCCGGCGCCGACGCTGGCACAGCGGATCGTCCGGGCGAAGGCGAAGATTCGTAGCGCGCGGATTCCTTACCGCGTGCCGGATCCGGCGGAACTACCCGCGCGGCTCGGCGCGGTGCTGCGCGTCATCTATCTCGTCTTCAACGAGGGCTACGCCGCCTCCTCGGGCACGTCGGTGACGCGGCACGACCTTTCCTCGGAAGCGATTCGCCTGGGACGGCTGCTCGTCGAGCTGCTGCCGGAACCCGAGGCGCGCGGGCTGCTGGCCCTGATGCTGTTGCACGAATCGCGGCGCGCGGCGCGGATGACGCCGGCGGGTGAAGTCATCCTGCTCGAGGATCAGGATCGCCGGCTGTGGGATCGCGCATTGATCGACGAGGGCCTCGGGCTGATCGATCAGGCGTTGCGCCGTCGTCCGCCGGGGCCGTACGCGGTGCAGGCGGCAATTGCCGCGGTACACGCGACGGCGCCCACGGCGGCGGCGACCGACTGGAACGAGATCGTCGGCCTCTACGACCTCTTGTCGCGGTTGGAACCGTCGCCGGTCATCGAATTGAACCGCGCGGTCGCGGTCGCGATGCGCGACGGGCCGGCGGCGGGTGTCGCGCTGATCGATGGGATCCTCGGCCGCGGCCAGCTGGGCGACTACCGTCCTGCGCACGCGGCGCGCGCCGAACTGTGCCGGCGGCTCGGCGCCAAGGCCGCCGCGCGTACGTCCTACGAGCGGGCGCTGGCGCTGACGAAACAAGAACCCGAACGCCGTTACCTCGAACGGAGGCTCGCCGAATTATGAAGTACCTGTGCCTGGTCTATCTGTCGAAGGACAAATGGAGCGCCGTCCCCGACCGCGAATGCCAGCGCTGCGGCGACGGCCTCCGGTCGAAGGGCAAGCTGGTCGCCGCCGAACCGCTCGAGCCGATCGAAACGGCGACATCGGTGCGCATCCGCGACGGCGTCCTGACCATCACCGACGGCCCCTTCGCCGAGACGAAGGAACAGCTCGCCGGCTTCTACCTGGTGGATGCCGCCGACCTCGACGAAGCGATCGAAATCGCCTCGCAGATTCCACCCGCGCGCGAGGGGACGATCGAAGTGCGTCCCGTGCGCGAGCTGCGGCCCTGAGAACGCCGCCGGCCGCAATTTCGCCACATTCAGGGTGTAGAGTGGGCCGATGCAGGCCCAACGGTTCTCCCGCATCACGGTGTGCGCGGCCGCCGTCTGTCTGACGGTGTCGGCGCTCGGTGCCGCGGCGGGCGCGCAGCAGTCGACCTTCCGGGCCAACAGCGAACTCGTCCGGGTGTTCGCGACCGTGCTCGACCACGACGGCCGTCTCGTCACCAACCTGACCAAGGATCAGTTCGAGATTCGAGACGACGGCAAACCGCAGCCGCTTTCTCTTTTCGACAACTCGCCGCAGCCGATCAAGCTGATCGAGATGCTCGACGTGTCGGGCAGCATGGAAGGCAATCTGCCGCTGCTCCGCCAGGCGTCGGACGCGCTCTTCTCCAGGCTCGCCGCGGAGGACCTGGCCCGCGTCGGCGCCTTCGGCCACGAAATCATGATCAGCGAGCCGTTCACGCACGACGTCAACGAGCTGCGCCGCTTCCTGCCAAAGTACATCGCCTCCGACGCGCCGACCCCCTTGTGGCGTGCGCTCGACCAAGCCATCGACGCGTTCGGCAAGGAACAGGACGAGCGGCGCGCCGTGCTGGTGATGACCGACGGTAAGGATACCGGGTTCGCGGGCATCGGCGGCTTCGGCCACCACGTCTCGAGCCAGGCCGGCGTGATCGATCACGCGCGCGACGCGGACGTGATGATCTACGCCGTCGGCATGCGCAGCCGCCAGCGCTCCGACGGACGCATGAGGGACATCCGGTCCGCGATGCTCGACGACCTGCCGGATCCAGGCCTGGCCAAGGTCGCGGAAGAAGCCGGCGGCGGCTATGTCGAGATCCACGGCGGCGACGACCTCGCCTCGGCCTTCTCCCGCGTCGCCGACGAGTTGCACGGCCAGTACCTGCTCGGCTACGCGCCGCCGAAGCGCGACGGCAAGGTCCACACGATCGAGGTCCGCGTCACGGACAAGGGGCTGAAGCCGCGCGCGCGAAAGACCTACGTGGCGCCGAAATAGCGCGTGACACAATAGGCGCGTGCGCGCGCTGCGAACCGTCACCGTCACCCGCTATGTGACGCCGCTGCGGGAAGGCGGCTCGCTGCCCGCGCTCGTCGAAGCCGACGACGAGGGTCTCTACGTGCTGAAGTTCAGGGCCGCGGGACACGGCGTGCTCGCGCTGGTCGCCGAGCTGGTCTCCGGCGAGCTCGCGCGCGTGCTCGGGTTGCCTGTGCCCGAAATCGTCCTGGCCAGCCTCGACGCCGACCTGGCGCGCACCGAGCCCGACCCGGAGATCCACGCGCTAATGCATGACAGCGCGGGCCTGAACCTGGCGCTGGATTTCCTGCCCGGCTCGATCAACTTCGACCCCCTGGTGCACCAGATGCCACCGGATCTCGCCTCGCGCATCGTCTGGTTCGACAGCTTCGTCAGCAACGTCGATCGCACAGCGCGAAATACGAACATGCTGCTCTGGCACCGCGCGCCATGGCTGATCGATCACGGTTCGTCGCTGTACTTCCACCACTCCGAAGGCTGGGCGCAGGACGCGGCACGGCCGCGGGCGACGTTTCCCGCAATTCGCGATCACGTGCTGGTGCAGGCGGCGTCACTGATCCGTGACCAGGACGCCGCACTGACGGCAGCGCTGACACCGGAGACGATTGACCGGACCCTGGCGCTGGTACCCGCCGAGTGGAACGTGGACATGGCGCCGTATCGACGCTACTTCCTGGCGCGGCTCGCCGCGCCGCGCCCGTTCGTCGAGGAGGCGGCCGGTGCCCGCTGACTACACCTACGACTACGCCGTCGTGCGGGTCGTGCCGCGGGTCGAGCGCGGCGAGCAGATCAACGTCGGCGTGATCCTGTCATGCGCCGACACCGACTTCCTCGAGGCACGCATCGAAGTCGATGAAGCCGCTCTGCTGGCGCTCGATCCGGCGATCGATCTTGCCGCGCTGCGCGCCAACCTCGACGTGATCCCAGCCGTCTGCCGTGGCGGCCCCGGCGCCGGCCCGATCGGCCTGCTGACGACGCGCAACCGTTTTCGCTGGCTCGTGGCGCCGCGCAGCACCATCATCCAGCCGTCGCCAGTTCACACCGGCCGCACCAGCGATCCCGCCGGCTGTCTCGAGCATCTGATGGATCGCATCGTCCGCAGGACATGAGGAAGTAGCCGTGCTGACCCTATCGATCATCGCTGGCGCGCTCGCAGCGCCGCTCACCCAGTCGCCGCCGCCAGCGCCGGCCTGTTATGTACTCACCAGGCAGGAAATCGCCTCACTCGTCGGCAGTGCAAATCCGAAGATAGTGACCAGCGGATCGACCACCTGCACGCTTCAGAACGGCGACGCCACCGTCATCGTGTTCTTCGTCAAATTGAGCTCGGCCGACGCGGCGAAGGGACAGTGGGAAGCGAAGAAGCGCCTGGCGGCCGCGCAGGATGCGTCGGGCTGGGCGACACCCGCCTACGTCGGAACCATCGACGACGCGACGGATCATGAGGCCATCGTCGGCGTTTATTCGGGACTCACGTTCGTCGAAGCCAAGGCGTCCCATAACACGCAGCAGACGGCCGCCCTGAGCGCCGCACTTCAGGCGGCGATGAAAGCCGCCGCGGCGAGGCTGGCGGCTCAGAAATAGCTGAGCCAGCCGCTGGCGCTGCGGGCCTTGACGGCCGCGTACCACCGGCACGGCAGATACATCAGGGCGATGATGCCGGCCCAGATCGCATAGACACCAGGCAGGGGCAGCGGCCATCCGGGTGGTTCCGTGATCGGGAAGTGCGCGAGATCCGGCGACTCGAACATCCAGTGCACGGCCCCGTAACGCACGGCGCAGACGGCGACGGCGGCCAGGTGAATCGCGACCAGGTGCCCGATGAAGTAGAAGAGCGGCACGCGGCCAAACGTCCGCAGCGGCACGAACAGGCGCGGGAGGCCGCGCTCGAAGGCGGCGAGCAGGATCAGCGCCGGCCCGAGCGTCATCAGCAGGAACAGCAGCGACGGCGGGTACTTGGTCGTGTTGAGGAACGACACGATCGTCGTCGCGGTCGTGCGCTGAACCGCCCAGCGCGATGGGTCGCCGTAGCCGTTTACCCAGCGCAGGACGACGAAGACGCACGACGCCGCGATTCCGGCGCGCCACAGGAACCGGACGCGGGACGCCGCCGGCCAATCAAAGACCTGTCCGAGCGCGAACCCCGCCGCCGTCACGCCGATCCACGGAATCAACGGATAAGCGAGCAGCACGACGAATCCTGGCCGATTGACGAGGAAGCCTTGTACGTGCAGGACGGTCCACAAGGGTGCGAGCGATCCGAACGCCGCCGGACGAATCGGATCCAGCAGATTGTGCGCGGCAATCATCACGATCCCGATTCCTAACATGGCTCGACGCGGCAGGGCGACGAGCGCCGAAAGCGCGACCATCGACCAGCCGAGCGCCCACAGCACATTCAGCACGGTCACGTGGAAGTCGAGGTTGAACTGAAACGCGAAGCAGCGGACGAAGACCGCGTCGAGCAGGACGAGCCAGACTCCACGGGTGAACAGGAAGCGCGCGAGGGTACCGCGAGCGCGGCGGCGCCCGACGAAATACGCGCTCGTGCCGGTCAACAGGAAAAAGGTCGGCGCGCAGATGTGGGTGACCCACCGCGTCAGGAACAGCGGCACGGTCGTGGTGGCGAGGTTGGTCGGGCTGATCGCTGTCCCGCCGAAAAAATCGCGGACGTGATCGAGCGCCATGATCACCATCACCAGCCCGCGCAGGAGATCAACGGAATCGACCCGTGGACGATGCGGCTGAGCGCTCATCGCGGCGAATCGTAGCCGAAGCCGGGGTTGGGTAGAGGAGGATGCCCGGCGGGTCAGCCTGGCTGGGCGGCCAGCGCCCGCGCCGGCGGACCGTCGGTGTCGCGTGCCTCGGCTGCCGACGCGGGCGCACCGACGAGCTGCGCGAGCATTGCCGCGAAGAACGTGGCGAGCACGCGGACATCCGCATCCTGCTCGCGGCCGTCCTCGATTTCGAGCGCCAGCACGCCGGCGCAAGCTGACGGTGTCAGCAGTGGGAGGGCGAGCGCCCCGCTCGTCGCCAGCGGGGCGCCGGCCCGGTAGGCGGCGGCCGTGACATTGTCGGCATTGGCGCTCACGCCGCGCAGGCGGGCCCTCACCTTCGTCGGGTAGCCGTGGACGAGCGAGGGCTTCAACTGCTCGGCCGCGCCGTCCCAGACCCACACGATCAGCCCGCGCGCTCCGAGCACTGTGGCGGCCTCGCCCAGGAGCGTCAGGACCTGACGGGCGTCTTCGACACGCCCGAGTTCGGTGCAGATCTTCGCCGCCGCCAGGAAATCCAGCGAAGGCCGGTCAATCGACGCGGCCAGAACCGGCGGGTGCGCTGGCGTGAGAGGCGCCGGCGGGACGGACGGCAATGGGAGGGCCGGTTCAGCCGGTTCAGAAGGGTGTTTGCCGGCCGTCGCGGTTGCTACCTCTCCTGCGGACGAACCGGGTACTGTCGAAACAGGTGCGGGCGGCTGAGGTATCGCAACTGGCGTCCGCCGGCGCAGGGAACCGAACAGCCCGCGGAGGCCGCCGGGCGGCGTCGCGGGCTCGGCCGCGACGATGGGATCGGGATGAAGGGTGATGAACTCGCGCACGGCAACGTCGGGATCGAACCCGATCGCGGCGGCGTAGGCGCGCACGTAGGCGCGGCGGAAGATGCCCGCCGGCCATTGGGAGATATCGTCGCGCTCCAGGCCTTCAAGCAATGACGCCTTGATTTTCGTCTGCTCGGCGACCTCGGCGAGCGAGACCTGTCGGTCTTCACGGTGCCGGCGCAGGCGCGCGCCAAACGAATCACACATCACTAGTAATTAGAATGGACTGGCCCCGCAGCCATGCAACACCGGTTCCCGCCGCGGGTCGCATGCATGCACGTCGGTTATCAGTGTGCCACGAATTGCGTCGTTTGCACGCACGTTTCAAATCACTTCAGTAGGAATTACATCGTTACGCGCCGCGCGCCTCCGCGATCAGCAGCCGGTTCTTCGGTGTGATCGACGTCGGGATCGCCTGCGTCCGGACGTCATAGCCTGCCTGCACCAGCCGCGACGCCCGCGTTGCGTCGATTGCGAGGGCGGCGTCCATCCAGCCCTCGAGTCCGCCCGTATCGCACGTTTCGCGATCGTGGCAGCACGGCAGCACCGCCAGACGCGCGCGCACCGCCAGGGCGCGATCGATCACCGCGTCGGTGAGAGCGCCGCAGGCGTGCACCGAGACGATGAGGTCATCGGGTGCGACCGCGGCGGCGGCGAGGCGGTCGCCGACGAAGGTCACACGCCCGGCGATCCGCGGCCACTGCCCTTCCATCTCTGCGGCGATCGCCGCTGCTGAGGCGGGAACGGCCGGGTCGACGACGATCGCGCCCGGCGACGAGTCATCGAGCAGGAGGAGTACGAACGCTACCAGGCCATGGCCGCCGCCGAGATCGACGACGCGGCCGCCGCGAAAGACGCGCCGGACGCGCCGCGCCGTTTCCCACGCCTCGTAGAGTTCCTTGCGCGGCAGGCAGCCGGCCCGGCAGACCGCCCGCCCGATACGATCGAACAGCGTGCCGCCGTCGAATCGGCCGAGATCGTGCTCGGTGAGACGGTTCTTCGACCCGGGCGAGAACGTCACCGCAGCATCCTATCGTGTGAGCGAGGGGCGAGGGCCATGCGTTCGAGGACACGATGACGGAGCCGGCGACGTCTTTAAACGCCGGCGATGTTTTCACGCAGCGAAAGGGCCTCGCACGTGGACGATCACGCCGCCGCTCGTCCTGAGCGTATTCGGGAACCCTCAGGGCCACCTCACCTTGACCGACGCGAACGGCGGGATCGTGCTTTCGGGAGACGTGCTCCTCATCAGGGTCGATCAACTGGCCATGGAGAACGCAACGACGAGCCTCATCAATGTCCCGTCGATCGGGCTGCTGGTGATCACGAAGTTCGCGGCATAGGCGCGCAATCAGCAACGCCCGGCGACGGCCTCGCCGAGGCGAGCGACGTCGGCCTCGTCGTTGTAGATCTGGGTCGACACGCGCGTCCAGAGACGGCCGCGCCAGGCGTGGAGCTGGACTTCGATGCGGTCTTCGATGAGCAGCGCCAGGCGCAGCTCGTCGGCGTCCTGGTCGGTCCTGCCCGCCGCGTCCGGCAGCGGCACCGTCACCATCGCGCCGACCATTTCCCGCGGCGTCGCGAAGCGGGTGCCCCATCGCTCGCTCAGCAATTCGCCGGCCCGCCAGGCCAGGCCGTGCATATAGCCGACGCAGGTGTCGAAATGCCAATCGCGCAGGCAGGCGATGCCTTCCGGCGCGGCGAGGAAGCTCGTCGGATCCGACGTCGCGACGTGCTCGAACTCGTGGAGGAAGCCGCGGTCGAGTCCCCACGACACGATTGGCGAATGCAGCCGCGGCTGATGCGGCGGCGCCGACCACAGGATGCCGCAGCCCCGCGGCGCGTGCGCCCACTTGTGGAGATTGGCGGCGTAGAAGTCGACGCCGAGCGCGCTGATATCAACGGGGCGCGATCCCGGCGCGTGGGCGCCGTCGACGAGCACAGGAACGCCGCGGCTCCGGCACTCGGCGGCGACCGCCGCCACCGGCAGCACGAGCGCTGTCTGCGCCGTGACGTGATCGACGATCACGAGTCGAGTGCGGGGCGAGAGCGCGGCTGTGATTGCCTCGACGATGTCGCCGCTGTCGCGGACGGGGAACTCGACGCTGACGGTCTTCAGTGAAGCGCCGGCGCGGTCGCAATACACCCTGGCCGTATTCTTCACGGCGCCATAGGCCAGCTCGGTGACGATGACTTCGTCGCCGGGCTTCAGCGGCACCGAGGAGAGCACGGCGTTGACGGCCACGGTGACGTTGGGCACGAAGACCAGGTCGTCGGGCCGGACGCCAAGGAACGGCGCGACCTGCCCGACGGCTTCGCGCAGGCGCGACTCCGACCGCCAGGGCATCGGCATCTCCCCTTGCAGTTCGCGCAGCATGAAGCGCGACGGGTGCCGTTCGATTTCATCGCGGAGCGCCTGCTGCTTGCGCAGGACACGCCCGGGCGGCGCGCCGACAGTGCCGTGGTTCAGATAGGTGTGTTCGGGATCGAGCAGCCAGTGCTCGAGCATCGCGCGGCCGAAGGTCATACCTGCGATTGTAGGCGGAGCTTGCGCAGCCGGTAAGGGCCTCTATATACTTGGAGTTTCCACCTGCCATTGGGAGGTCGTTCAACGGTAGGACACGGCGCTCTGGACGCCGTTATCGGGGTTCGAATCCCTGCCTCCCAGCCAAATCCACTCCGTGACTCCAAGCTCCTTCACGGCAATGAGTTGCCAGTTCCATTTTGAGCGCGCCCTTGGGACCGTTTAAGGGCGTTCCGTGAGTCGCATCATCTAACGCCAGCCCTATCAAGACGTTGGCATCGATGGGCAAGTTCGATTCCCAGGCAGGTCATCTTCACGACGGAGGCCCCGGCGGAGTGAAGGGCCATCGCGCGGATCGCGAACGACCCGCCTTCGGCGCGCCCGAAAGGCGTCAAATCCCGCCGCTCTCCCAGTTACTGTTTCAGGCTCGTTGCCTTGGACGGGGAAAGCTAAGGGCCAGCGTAGCTACCTGAGGGACAACAAGATCGCGCCGAACGGCTAATATTTCCCGCCGTGCTCGGCAAGGAGATGCTGCCGGAGGAGATCCTTGCCGTAGTCATTTCCGTTCGGCGTGCGCACGATGGTGTGTATGTGATCCCGCGTGGGCCGGTCGGCGGGATGGAGTGTCGTCGTCCCCACCGGACGCTGGTGATCGAACTCGATCAGGATCACCGGGCTGTGGATACGGTAGTAGAACACGCCATCGTCAGTCGTCGATCCGACCCAGGCGAAACGTGTGTCATCGAGGTGCGCTACCACTTCGGTCATCCTGACCTTCGCGTGCGCCTCACGCATGTTGCCCACGTAGAGGCCGATCAACTCGATCAACCGCGACTTCTCCTCCGGTGAAAACGACGATGCCTTCGCGCCGGCGAAGTCGAGCACCAGGTTGTCCTGGAAGGCCTCGGCCTTGATGGTGTTGCCGGGTTTGTCTGCCGTGAGCAATGCGGCGGTTCGGACATCGGGTCCGAACGATCGCATCAACGAGAGTCCGAGATCCTGCTCCTGTTGCAGGACGTCGTTCCCCTTGTACTTGCCGCTCATCGCACGCGCCGGCTCGGCGCCCATGAACGTGGGTGTCATCACCACCTGGTCGCCGAGCACGAAGTAGTTGATCACCAGGTGATGGCCGTCGATCTGCCAGCCCCAGGGCTTGGTGGCCGACGGCAGGCCCATCATCGTGAAGAAATACCAGCCTTCGTCGTAGCTGAAGATGTCGTCGTTGATTTCGCGCAACGAATGATCGGTCTTCATGATCGCGTCGCTCATGGCGAGGCCCCGGGCGCTCAGAGACTCGCGTAGCAGTGTGCGCGCGAGCCGGCGTTGCGGCGCCGGCATTTCCTTCAGGCTGGTGCCCTGCCTCACGTAGATGCCGTTGTCCACGTTCACCCAGGTCCGCCATTCGGGATCTTCAACATCGAAGACGGTGCGGCGCGCCTGGTCGGGCGTCAGCGACGCGATGAAGGCTGCCGCCGCCTTGCGGATGGGCTCGGTCGAGACACCGGTTGCGCGAATGGGAAACAAGCCCTCCGTGATACCCGCGCTGCTCCTGACGCCGACGAACGGTTCAGCGAGAGATGCCGTGAGCCGGTCGCTCACAACCTTCTTTACCGCGAGCGTCTGGATGTTCGGGCCTTGTTGTTGTGGAGAGGCCAAGGACGCTAACCCAAGGGCCATCAGGCCAGCAAGGACCAGGAAGCGTTTCATCGCAGGCGATGTTACCTTGCGTCATCGCAGCTTGCCCAATTCTTCATGGTCTTGGGAATGCACCGGCCCGAGAGCCGACGTCAGCGCCCTGAAGGATCGCATGTTCTGGCGCCTAAACGCGGATGGATCCTGTCCGGCGCCCACTAACCCATTCCCTGACTTCGGCTTCCATTCGTCGAGCTCGGCCACCGTTTCCAGAATGTCTCCAGGTTGAGAAAGGAGCAGGACGAGATTCGGGTCCGTTGGCGGGAGCAGATTGAACGCGGCTGGCTGGATGCGCAGGCCGGGCGCGTTGTCGACGGTGCCGCAACGATGGCGCGCATCAAGCAGCGCGTGACCACGCGATCGAAGAAGCGCGCGTGAGCCAAACGTACCGCCTTACCGAGCGAGCCGAGGCGGACGTCGAAGCCATCGCTGACTTCATCGCCGCTGACAGCATTGACGACGCCGGGAAGGTCGTGCTCGCGCTCGAGGACACGTTCGTCCTGCTGGCGTCGCGGCCAGCCATTGGCCACGCCCGTGAGGCGATTCGGACTCTCGTCGGTAGCATCGACACCCGACGGAGCTCGTGTCTCTGACCTACACGCCGCCTGTCGAGGCGATCGTCCCGATACCTCACATCGGTGGCGCGGTACAGTCCGCCGGCGAGTTGTGCGATCATCCGGCACGGAGTCGCCGTCGCAGCGTGCGCGATGCTTCTATATGGCGAGCAGAAGGGTCGCGATCATCGGAGGACTGTTTGGTCAACATCGTACCGATTCCGATCAAGCCGGCGAAACGAAACCCTCGGCCCAAGCTCGTTCACCAGTTTCTGGTTGTTCTTTCAGGGACGAATCCGCTCGTCTGGCGCCGCATCCAGGTACCTGAGAAGTACTCGTTCTGGGACCTACATGTCGCCATCCAAGACGCAATGGGCTGGCTGGATTACCATCTCCACGAGTTCCGGTTGCTAGATGCGGCAGAACAGAACGTGGTGTCCATCGGCATTCCCACCGATGATGATCCGATCGATCGACCTGTCGTGCCTGGATGGCAGGTGCCTCTATCGAAGTTCTTCGATCAGCGGAACTGGCACGCTCCGCCAGCGACCTACGCGTACGACTTCGGCGACGACTGGCGGCACATCTTGGTGCATGAATACTTTGAGTCAGCCGACGACGACTGTCGGTACCCGCGGTGTATCGCCGGTGAAGGTCGGTGTCCGCCGGAAGACTGCGGCGGTGTCCACGGCTATGCGGAGTTTCTTCAGATCATCGCCGATCCCGAGCATGAGGAGCACGAGTCAACCCTACGGTGGGCCGGGGGCGCCTTTGACCCGATGGCCTTCAATCCAGCCGTGGTGAAGTTCGACGATCCGAAGAAGCGCTGGAAGAAGGCATTCGAGCGCCGGCCATGAGAGACCGATCGAAGGGTGAGGCATGGCGCCAAATCTGACGAGCATTCCAGTGGGCGCCACGCTCGTCGACGGCGGAGCCGCGTTCCGTCTGTGGGCGCCGCGCGCCACCGCCGTCTACGTGAGCGGCGACTTCAATCACTGGCAGCAGAACGCGGCGTCGAGCCTGACGCAGATCGGCAACGGTCACTGGGCCGGCTTCGTGCCGGGTCTCACCGACGGTGACCACTATCTCTTCTGGGTCGACGGCCAGGGCTCGTCCGGCTACAAGCGCGATCCACGCGCGCGCCTGCTGACCCAGCAGCCACCGTTTCCGTTCGCCAACTGCGTCCTGCGCGATCCCGGTCGCTTCCCGTGGCACGAGACCGGATTCCGTACGCCGGCGTTCAACGATCTCGTGATCTACCAGTTGCACGTCGGCAGCTTTTTGATCGCGACGGGCAACAGCGACGGTGGCTTCCTTGACGTCCTCGCGCGCGTGCCCTATCTCGCGGCTCTCGGCGTCACGGCGATCGAGCCGCTGCCGATCCAGGAGTTCCCGACGACGTTCAGTCTCGGCTACAACGGCACGGATGTGTACAGCCCGGAGAACGAGTACGCCGAGGCCGGCGAAGCGAAGCTGCAGTCCTATTTCGATCAGGCCAACGCGGTGCTGGCCGGCGCCGGCCAGCCGCCGTACACAGGGATCGACGTGTTGCGGGGCGCCGACAATCAACTGCGCGCGCTGATCGACGTGTGCCACGTCTACGGAATCGCGGTCATCTTCGACGTCGTCTACAACCACGCCGGCGGCGGCTTCGACGGCAACAGTCTCTGGTTCCTCGATCGGATGCCGACTGGCAACGCGAACGACAGCCTGTATTTCACCGATCAGGGTTGGGCCGGCGGACTGGTGTTCGCCTTTTGGAACGGCGACGTCCGACAGTTCCTGATCGACAACGCGAAGAGTTTCTATCAGGACTACCGCGTCGACGGTTTCCGTTTCGACGAGGTGAGCGTGATGGATCGTTTTGGCGGCTGGCTCACCTGCCAGGACTTGACCGACGCGCTCCGCGCAACGAAGCCGGAAGCGATCCAGATCGCCGAGTACTGGCCGGTCAACGACTACGTCGTCAAGCGCCGATCGGATGGCGGCGCCGGTTTCGACGCTACGTGGACGGATCAGGTGCGCGAGTCCGTGAGGGGCGCGATTGGCGCCGCGGCCTTGGGCGCGTCGGCGCACGTGGACATGACTGCAGTCGCCGGCGCGATTCAGAACAGCGGCCTCGACAATCGCTGGCGCGCGGTGCAGATGATCGAGAGTCACGACGAGGTCTATGTCGGGCGCGCGCCGCGCATCGCCGCGCTGGCCGCTGGCGGGCCGGATTCACGATCGTGGGACGCGCGAAGCCGCAGCCGGGTCGCAATGGGCTTCGTCGTGACCGGGCCAGGCATTCCGATGATCTTCATGGGACAGGAATTCCTCGAGGGCAAGCCTTGGAGCGACACGCCGAGCGCCGCGACGCTGCTTTCCTGGACCGACCTCGATGGCGGCGACAAACGCCTGGTCGATTTCGAACGCTTCACGCGCGAGCTGATCGCGCTGCGGCGCCGCTATGCGGCATTTCGCGGCGAAGGGTGCCGCGTGATTCACGTAGACGACGACAATCGCGTGCTCGCCTTACAGCGGTGGGTCGAGGGCGTCGGCAGCGACGTGATCGTCGTCTTCAGCCTCAACGAGAACACCTGGACCAACTACTGGATAGGATTTCCCGGCCCGGGACGCTGGGCCGAGGTCTTCAACAGCGACGTCTACGACAACTGGGTGAACCCGATCGTCGCCGGCAATGGCGGAAGCGTGGACGCAAACGGGGGGCCGCTTCACAACCTGCCGAATTCGGCCGCCGTCACCATTCCCGCGAACGGGTTCGTGGTGTTCGCGCGGTAATTGGGCCGCCGCCTTTTGCCCATCCGGATAGCGGAAGATGAATCGGATCCGCGTTATGGCCGGAGCGAGATGAGCACCGTGTGCTCCACGCCGTCACCAAGATCGATCCGCAATTGCCAGGTTCCTTTGGTGAGTCCGCTCGTGCCGAGGTTGAAGATGTACTGGCCATCCGAGTAGCGGAACAGGTTGCCCGAGTCCGCGCTCGAGGTCGACGACGCTTCCACTTCCGTCCCGACAACGCCATCGTTGACCTTCGTTGCATAGAGACGGGCTTGCAGGGTCGTGTCAGTCGCACAGGCGCCGGTCAAAGCGAACTTGACCGGAATCGTTCGGCCCAGCTTGTAGACTCCGTCCGCCTTGAGGGGCGACAACACGCCCGACCAGGCGTGCGGCACGCACGGGTCCGAGACGCCGACCCACATCAGCGCCTCGAAGTGGTTGGTCGCTGCGTTGAAACCGACCCCGGTGACATAGGTCAAGCCTCCATCATGGGAGATGCCGTACGCCTCTGACTGGCTGTATTTCGGCGGGACGACAGCGTGCAGGTCCACCCACGAGGCGGCCGTACCGCTCCACAAACTGGCGCGCTCGACGCCGCCCACGAACGCGGCACCCACTTCCTGACCGTGATCGATGCCGTAGGCAAACGATTGAATGGCCCCGGGAGGATTCAGGTCCACCCACGAGGCGGCCGTACCGCTCCACAAGGCGGCATGTTGGCCGACCGACGTTGACATGGTCATGCCCGCTTGCTGGCCGCCGTCCGCGCCGTAGGCCGCCGACTCACTCGACCCGGCCGGGCTCAGGTCCACCCACGAACCGGCCGTGCCGCTCCACAGGCTGGCGTGAAGAACATCAAAAGTGTAGCTGACCCAGCCCACTTGCTGCCCGCCGCCGACACCGATGGCGCGCGAGTCATCCCACGCGCCGACGAGGGGATAGAGATCCACCCACGAGGCCGCCGTGCCATTCCACAAGCTGGCATGCAGAGCGCCGTTCAGATCGACGGTTCCCACCTGGTAGCCGCCTTTGACGCCAAAGGCCTCCGATTCAAATGAAGAGACGGGGGGGTGCAGATCCACACGCGAAGCCGCTGTGCCGGTCCAGAGGCTCGCGTGAATAGCGCCGCCAATGTTGGCAGTGCCAGCCTGCTGGCCGCCGTTGGCGGCATTGATAAAGGACTGAGTCGCTCCCGGGGGGTTGAGGTCCACCCACGACGCGGCGGTCCCCGTCCACAGGCTGGCGCGCTGAACACCCCCAGAGACCGCATAGCCGGCCTGCTGGACGCCGTCGCCGCCGTAGGCGTACGACTCGGTCGCATCAGCAGGATGCAGCTCGATCACGATCCATTGGGCATTCGCGCGCGGCGTGGCAAGACCGAGCATGCCTAGCAGGAGGAAGGGGCCGACCGACAACGTCCGGCGAAACGGAATTCTGTTCATGATCAGGAACGCGGCAAAGGGGGCAAAACTGGATCTCGTCGACGAAGACCGCGAATGCCTACCTCGAGGCACTATTAGCGACCGTCACACGCCAGTCGCTTTCAGGACGGCGGGGCGTCGCGCACGACGCCCCGCCAACCGGCTAGCGAATCTGAAACTGCGCGGAGTGCGGCGTCGGATCGCCGGCGACCGTGAACGTCATTTCCGGGACTCTGGCGCCTGGCGACGAGCGATCATTCATTATGAAGACCATCGGAACGACCAGGATCCATTGCACGATTCACCCGCAGATGACCGGCACTCTGGTTGTGAAGGAGCGCTGAACTAGGCCCCAATGTCAGGTGAACGTGGACGAGACGACGTCCGGCAACTCCGCCATAGTCGCGAGCAAGTGTGTGTGGGGTTCGCGTTCCAGTTGCTCGCGAGTGTGCGCTCCGGATAGCACGCCCAGGTTGCACCGAACGCCGGCGTTGTAACCGGCCCGCAAGTCAACCGCCGTATCGCCAACCGTGGCGACTCGGTGCACGCTGCCCACGCCGGTGGATTCCATGGCGTGAAAAATCAAATACGGCGCTGGGCGACCTTCCTGCACGTCGTCTCCACAGACGATGGCATTGACCTCGTTGGCCCAGCCCAGCGTCGAGATGAGCAGGTCGGTGATCCGGCGATCGAAGCCGGTATTCAGCGCCAACCGGACACTGTTCCTCTTGAGCCAGCCAAAGGCGTCGAGGACGCCCGGGATCGGCCGAACCCCCTCCTCCCTGTACAGGCGCGTCAACCGCTCACAAAAGGAGTCGTACACGGTCTCGGCGATGCGTTCCCGGTCCGGCCCTGGCGGGACCAGCTCTCGCACGGCCTGTCGCTTCGACGCACCGCGCACGCCACTCAACTGCTCGGGTGTCACAGCGATGCCCTGCTCTTCGAATGCGGCGTTGAAGGCAGCAGGCACTTGCCCCCGATCCTCCACCGTGGTGCCGGCAATATCGAACACGACCAACTCGAGGTATTTCACCGGCGAGTCCTTCCTTTGCCGGAACGACTGCATCCGTTCCGGACGCGCGCGTTACACCATCGTGACATGGCCGAGCCGCTTGTCGGCCTATGATCAACGCCTCAGGCGCGAACGCCGGACATGCTCAACTCCATATTCGCCAACATTATCGCGGGCCTGGGCCTGTTCTTCAGCGGTCTGCGTCTCATCGACGTCAACCTGCGGCAGACCACGGGCCGGCGGCTTCGCTCCGCGGTTGGCGGCGTCACCAGCAGTCCCCTGATCGCCAGCGCGGTCGGCGTGATGACCGGCGCACTCGTCCAGAGCACATCCGGCATCGTCTTCATCCTCGTGAGCCTGGTTGCCAGCGGCCTCACGACCGTGCGCCGCGTCCTGCCTATCGTCACCTGGGCGAACGTCGGCTGTTGCGCCCTCATCTTCGCGGCTGTCCTGGACTTGAGGATTGCGATCCTGTACCTGGTGGGCTTCGCCGGCGCCGCTTTCGCATTCGACCGGTCACACCGCAATCACGCGCTCGGTGCGGTGTTCGGCATCGGGATGCTGTTCTACGGGATCGAGTTGATGAAGAGCGGCGCCGAGCCGCTACGACAGGCGCCGTGGTTCTCGATTCTGCTGACCGAGTCACACAATTCGTTGATCATGGCCTTCATCGGTGGCGCCGGATTTTCGTTCGTCACCCAGTCGTCGACCGCTGTGTCGATCCTCGCGATCGGTCTGGCGAGCACCGGACTGATCGCACCGTTTCCAACGATGATGGCGCTCTACGGCGCGAACGTCGGCTCCTCGTTTTCGCGCATGCTGCTCTCGAGCGGCGTCAAGGGGTCGATGCGCCAGCTGACCGCGTATCAGGATCTGTTCAAGATCACTGGCGCGGTCATCTTTGTGTCGCTGTTGTATGTGGAAGTGTTCGGGGGCGTCCCGCTCGTCCGCGCGTTCGTGCAGCTGCTGTCGGCAAGGCTCGATCGCCAGATGGCGTTCGTGTTCCTGCTCTTCAATCTCGGCACGGCCGCCCTCTTCTCGGCGCTGCTGCCATGGATATGCCTCCTCCTGGCGCGCTGGTTCCCGGCCGACGAGAAGGAGGATCTCTCGACGCCCCAATTCATCTACGAGGGAGCGCTCGAAGAGCCCGCCACCGCGCTCGATCTGCTCGAGAAGGAACAACTTCGTCTCGCCAAGCGCCTGCGCACGTTTGCGGACGCCCTGAGAGGGCAGCACGGGTCAGTCGGCCGTAGCCGAACGCCGATCGTCCACGCCTCCTTCAGTGCGCTGGTCTCGCACATCGAGCACTTTCAGCACCAGCTCGTCGATCAACAGCTTGGTTCGGAGGAGACCGAGCGGCTGACCAAGCTGCAGAACCGTCTCAGCCTCATCGTCTATCTCGAGGACAGCCTTCGGGAGCTGCTCGCTGCGGCAGACGGCGTGTCGTCGCAGAGCCGGCTCGGCGAGCTTGTTTCCACATTCGTGGAAGGCCTCGATTTCGTGCTGATGACGCTGCTTCACGCCCTCGAGACAGGCGAGCGTGAGCAGATCGATCTACTGGTCAACATCACCGAGGATCGCGGCGAGCTGATGGAACAGATCCGCCAGAACTATCTGGCGGAAGAGGAGACCGTCGGCACCGCAGAGCGCGCGGTCCTCCTACAGGTGACCAGCGTGTTCGAACGGATCATCTGGATGACTCAGCGGCTGGCGCGATTGCTGGATCGTCCGGGCCGGCCGACGGGGCCGGAACTGGCCTCGGCGCTGTTCGACGAATCCGTCGCGCGAGGATAAGCACGTCTCTCAGGAGAATTCGTGCCGATATCGGTCGTTCTCCGCTTTCATCTCGGCGAGAAACTGAATGAACTCGGGCGATTGGCGGATCCGGTCCAGAAAGGCATCGCGCGTGTAGCGCGGATACAGGTGGTAACCCCAGACCGCAGATTCTCTCAACCACTTGACGGCGTCAGCACTCTTTCCTTCGAGCGCATAAACACAGGCAATGTCGTAGGCGGCGTGATGATAGAGGGGGTCCTTGAAAGGATGCTCGCGCAGGGCGACCGGAATCTGGGCCTCCGCGGCGCGAAAATCTCCCTTCAAGGCTGACAGCATCGCCTGTGCCATGACGGCGTCCGAATGGCTGCCTTCTGTCCTGGGCCATGAGTCAATGGCCTTTTGCGCGTCCGCCAGTCGACCCTTCCCCATGAAGTACCACGCTTCACTCTGGCTGGTCCTCCGCAGCGTTGTATCTGCCGCGTACTCATCGTACTTGGACTGCACCTCGTAGCGCAGAAGGGCCGTCGATTTGAGCGCGTCACTCGTTGGATCGATTTCGAGTCCGCGTGCGACCTCACGGGTCGCGAGGTCTTCGAGCCCAAGGTGGTTGTACACGTACGCCAATTCCCAGTGACCTACGTTGGGATTGAGTTGATTCGCCAGCAGTGCCTCGCGAGCGGCCGCTTCTGCCTGGTAGCCTTCGAACTGGCTGTACAACAGCTGAAAACGCGCCAGGTGAGTTTCCGCCAACTGCGGATCGAGTTCCTGGGCGCGATCGATCTCCTTTTTCGCGCGTTCGACCGACACCGGATGTTCAGGGTCCAGGAATACGGCCATCGTCGCGTAGGCATAGCCCAGCTGAGCGTGTGCGAGCGCGAAGTTCGGGTCGGCCTCAATCGCCTTCTTGTAGAAGCTGACGGTAATGTCCATCATCTTCGCGGGGTCGCGCAGACGCTGATCGAAATTGTAGGCGCCCTTCAGATAGAACTCGTAGGCAACGGGATTTGATGTGTAGTGTTTCGTCAGTTGCGCCTGTTGCGCCGCATCCAGCTGCAGGCGGAGCCGCGACGCGAGCTGCTGCGCGACTGTGTCCTGCACGGCGAAGATATCCGCCATGCGCATGTCAAAGCTGTCCGACCACAACGACGCGCCGTCCTGACATCGCAGGAGGTTGACGCTCACTCGCAGGCGATCGCCCGCGCGCTGAAACGAGCCTTCGAGGACCGCATCGACGCCAAGCTGTTTCGCCGCGGTGAGCGCGTCGATGTCCTCTTTGAGATATCGACGTACCGCGCTCGTGGGCCGCACGATGAGCCGGCCTGTCTGACTGACTCTGCGAATCGCCGCATCCGCGATTCCGAGGCCCAGGTAGTCGTCGCCCTCGTCGATCGGTTTGAGTGGCAGGACCGCGAGTGACCTGATCGCGAACTCGCGTTCGGCGTGCGCCTGCCTCCACCATCCATATCCGATCACGCCGGCAACCAGGACCAGCAATGCCGAGATGATGGCCAGTAGACGAGGTCGCATCAGGCCAGCACCGGATCGGCTGACGCGGACGGCTGCGTCGTCGCCCGCCGGCTTGGCGGAATGCGTCCTCTCGAATTCCAATCGCTGCCGGAGACTCTTCAAGTCGAGGAGGAGGTCCTTGACCGTCTGATAACGCTCCTCCCGATTCTTTCGCAGCGCTTTGGCGGCGATCCGTTCCAACTCGCCCGGAACGTCCGACGAATAACGCGAGATCGGCGGCGGTTCCCTGTCGCTCAAGATCCCCGCCATCACGTCGTAGATGCTGGATCCTTCAAACGGGCGATGCCCGGTCAGCATCTCGTAAACGACGACGCCAAGGCTGAAGATATCGGTCCGCGCGTCCACCGCCTGGCCGCGTGCCTGCTCCGGGGACATGTAAGTGGCGGTACCCATCACAACGCCGGAGTCGGTCTTCAGATCCGCGCGCGTCGGCGCCTCATGGTCCACCCATGCCGGCGATCCCTCGGCCGTGAATTTCGCAAGGCCAAAGTCCAGAACCTTGGCAATGCCGTCGCCGCGGACGATCACGTTTTCCGGCTTGATGTCCCGGTGCACGATGCCGCTGGCGTGCGCCGCGGCGAGCGCGTCCGCGACCTGGACAGCCACGTTCAGGACGTCTGCGAGCGGCACTGGCTGCGCGTTCATCCGTTGACGGAGTGTTGATCCTTCGATGAACTCCGTCGCGATGAACACCGTGGAGCCGGACTGATCTATTTCGTAGATCGTGATGATGTTGGGATGATTCAGGGCGGAAGCGCTCTTGGCTTCCTGTGCGAAACGCCGCATGCGATCGGGATCGGCAGCCACCGCAGCGGGGAGAACTTTCAGCGCGACCTTACGATCGAGCCGGGTGTCCCACGCCAGATAGACCTCTCCCATACCGCCGGCGCCGAGGAGGGAGCGGATCTCGTAGCGACCGAGTATCGTGCCGGAATTCAGCAGGTGGAGAGTATGGCACGCCTTCCTACCGCCTGCAGGCTCGGCGCGTGCTATCGTCATCATCCGTACCTATGGACCCTTGGACGCCGCACACAACGTTGGGCCCGTATGTGCTGCTCGAGCCGATCGGCGCCGGAGGGATGGGCGAAGTCTGGCGGGCCCACGACACGCGACTCGATCGCACGGTGGCGATCAAGCGCCTGAAGCAGGAGCACCGCGACCGTTTCGAGCACGAAGCGCGCGCCATTGCCGCGCTCAACCACCCGCACATCTGCCAGATTCACGACGCCGGGCCGGATTACCTGGTGCTCGAATTCGTCGAAGGTGTCCCGCTGCGAGGCCCGCTGCCGGCCGACGATGTCCTTCGGCTCGGACTGCAGATAGCCAGCGCCCTGGAAGACGCGCACGCCAGCGGCATCTTTCACCGCGACCTGAAGCCGGACAACATCCTGTTGACCCGTAAAGGTTCGATCAAACTGCTCGACTTCGGCATCGCGAAGTCGACGGCCAACGAAGATTCGGCCGCGACGATGCTGAGCGGCGTCGTCGGCACGCCACTCTACATGTCACCCGAACAGGCCGAGGGCGCCCGTGTCGACGCGTCCTCCGACATCTTCAGCCTAGGCGCGGTGCTCTACGAACTGTGCGCAGGCCGGCGGGCCTTCGACAGCCTGGCGGCGCTGCTGCGCGACGAACCCGCCCCGCTCGAGGCGCCGGCGCCGCTGCGTTCGGTCATCGTGCGCTGCCTGCGCAAACCCCCCGGCGATCGCTTCAAGGACGCCGGGGAACTGCGCGCCGCGCTCGAGCAACTCGCGGTATCGCCGGCAGAAGACCGCCCGTCCGTCGCGGTCCTGCCGTTTGTGAACATGAGTGCCGATCCGGAGCAGGAGTACTTCAGCGACGGGCTCGCCGAGGACGTCATCAACGCGCTGGTCCGGGTGCCGGGCCTGAAAGTCACGGCGCGCACGTCGGCGTTCGCATTCAAGGGCAAGGCGGCGGCGATCGCCGACATTGCGCGCCACCTCGGCGTCAAGCACGTGCTTGAAGGCAGCGTGAGAAAGAGCGGACAGCGGCTCCGGATCACGGCGCAGCTCGTCAACGCGGCAGATGGATGTCCTACCTGGTCGGAACGGTGGGACCGCGACCTCACGGACATTTTCGCCGTGCAGGACGAAATCGCTTCGGCGATCGCCGCGGTCCTTCAGACCACGCTGGGCGCCGGGCGGTCATTGGCGCGCTACGTGCCTCGGGTGGATGCCTATGAAGCCTATTTGAGGGGACGTCATTTCACCTGGGCGTTCAATCTCAACAGGTTCAGGGACGCGCATGGGTGCTACCGGGAGGCGATTCGTCTCGATCCGCAGTTCGCGCTCGCCTACGCGGCTCTGGCGGAGTACTTTCACATCGGCGCGGGAGGGATGCTGGACCCTCAGGAAGCGGGGAGGCTCGGCCTCGAGGCCGCCGAACGCGCGCTGGCGATCGACCCGGCGCTGCCCGAAGCCAACGCGTGGCGCGGGATTTACGCCATCGTACGCGACTACGACTGGCAGACCGCCGATCGCTGTTTCCGGGTGGCGACCGCGCAGCCCACCGTCTCCCCCGAGATTCGACATCTGCACGGCTACTTCTACCTGCGCGCCGTCGGCCGCGCGGCGGAAGCGGTGATCGCCCACCGCCGCGCCATCGACGAAGACCCGTTGAATCTGATCGTCCGTGTCGGCCAGGCCGTCTCGCTGCGGACAGCCGGACGCCACGAAGAAGCAACGAACGAGGCGCGCCGGCTGATCGACATCAATCCGGGGTTCGCGGCCGCCTACAACCTGCAGGCGCTCGACGTGACCGCCGTCCCGCCGAACGAAGCACTTTCGTTTGCCGAGCGCGGGGTGGCGCTCTCGCCGTGGGCACGGCCCAACGTCGGTCTGCTCGCCGGCGTGCTCTGGCGGCAGGGACAGGAGGCACGTGCGCGCGACTT
Source organism: uncultured Acidobacteriota bacterium (assembly GCA_963836665.1). Taxonomy (GTDB): domain Bacteria; phylum Acidobacteriota; class Vicinamibacteria; order Vicinamibacterales; family 2-12-FULL-66-21; genus JAICSD01. Next base: position 3,428,179 of record CAWIKL010000001.1, read on the forward strand.
AATGGCGTCACTCGACACGGCCGCCTACGACGCGCCGGTGACCTTCACCATCTTCCAGGCCCTGCGCAACGAGTCGGAGGAGGCGGCAAACTGGTTCGATCGGGCCATCGATCTGCGTCACCCGTTCGTGACCATGCTTCTCCTGGCGCCGCCGTACCTGCCCGTGCTGCGGGCCTCGAACCGATGGCCGCAGCTGGCCCGCCGCTTGAATCTCTCAGAGACGGGGTAATGCAGAACCGGCTCAGGAGGCCGTCATCGCGCGCGGCGCGTCTTGCGGCAACACGTAACGGATGCGGATGCCACCCTGCAGCTGCACATCGACTCGGCCGCCGTGCAGGCGCACCACGTGCGCGGCCGACGCCAGCAGAATTCCCGCCGCCGGCGCGGCAGCGAAATCCGGATCGCTGCTATCGAAGAAGCGGTCGGCCGACACAGACCGCCACGCCAGCGTCGGGCACTCGACGTCGACGATCAACGCCGGCCGCACCTTCGCGGACTGCAGCGACACCGTGATCCGCCCGCCCTCGTCCACGCTGTCATCGGTGGCATGAATCTGCGACAGATCGAGCAGTGCGTCGACTGTCCCGGCGATGCCCTGGACGACCAGCGCGCGCTCGGCGGCTACCGTGAAGCCGGCGTCGTCGGTCGTGACCAGGCAATCCACGCCGTGGAGGCGCGCGCTACGAGTGCAGGCGGAACGGACCGCGGCGGCAAGTTCTCCGGCCGTCACCGGTCGGCGCACCGGTTCGGTCTGACGGGAGCTGATGGCGACGGCACGCGCGAAGCGTGACACCCGCTGCAATTCGGCCTGCATCGTACGGCCGACGAGATCCGCCGAGGCGGCGGACCCACGCGAGATCGCCGTATGCGCAACGATCGATTCCAGCCGGCTGGCAATCAAATCCACAGCCGCGGGGGAGGGGCGCGGCGGCGCGTCCGGCACCGTCCGACGATCGTCGACGAGGGCCACGCCGGCCGCCGGGGCGCCTGGCCGCGGGCTCATCGCATGCGGCGCCCCTGGGGTGATCGTCGGGGTCGACATCAATTCCTCCACGTAATGCCTGTCGTGTCGCATACGAAAGCTCGGCGGAAGACCTTCGCGGCGCGGCTGGACCGGCGGTTCACTTTCACTGGGATAGCCGATCTCGTCGAGTGCGTCGGGCACGGCTAACTGCGGACGGGCGCTGAGTACTTCGGTGGAATCGGCTCCAAGGGATTCGTTCACGCGCGGTCCTCCGAACGAGCAGCCGTGAGGGGTCGCTCACGGCTTCATCGGTGATCGATGTTTCAGGAACGGCCGAGAGGATATCAAAGTACGAGCAGAAATATGCAGTGGGGATCTCACAGAGCGAACGTCCCGCGTGTACCATCACCTCGTCGAACGCGGCACCCCAGTGATTCAGCCACAGATCGAGCTGCTCGACGCGATCTGCAGTCCCATCAGCCAGCCGAGATAGGCTACGGCCGTCGGCCCGTTGCCGTCGATGTAACCGGCGCCGATGTCCGAGTAACTGTCACCAAACACGAACAGTCGTGAGTATCGCGTCGTCGGTGCGGACGTGCCGGCAGCTTGCGTAACCAGCGGACCGACGATCGCGAGCACCACCACCAGTGGCAGGACAGTGCGTCGCAATGAACCCCTCCTCCGCATGCCGGACGGCTACTTCGCGTCGCCGCCGATGGCGATGACGGTGTACTTCGCCGGTCCGGTGCCGACGTTACGTGCCTGGTGGAGGGTGCCGTAGGCGACGTAGATCACGCTGCCCGGCCCCGCCCGCTCGGTCGTGCCGTCGTGCGTGATTTCAAGCGTCCCTTCGCTCACCACGATGAACTCGGAATGACGAATGGTGTGCGCCGGCGCCGGAGTGGCACCGGAAGGCTGTATCGACGCGTGGACGTGCACCGGCTCACCGGTGGCAAGCCGACCGGACAAGACCACGTCGCGCCGCTCGCTGCCGTTTGGATTGTGCGTCGCCGAGAGCGTACCGTAGTCGAACACCCTCGTCGTCGCGAGGTTGTCAGTTGGCTGTCCAGGCATGGGCAGGTTCTGCGTAGGCACCTCCGCAGTCAGCATAGTGGACAGCAGCAACCAGCCCCAACGTCCTCCCATCGCACCCTCCGCTTCCCAATCACCACGTGGTGGAACTACCGATCGACCAGCCCCAGATAGTGATCCAGCCAGTCGAGCACTTCGCGAACGACCTGGCTGTGCTGCTGGCCGATGATGTAATGGCCGCCCGTGAGAACGACGTGGCGTTTCTGCTCGGGCGGGGTGCCAAGGAGGTGAAAGTACGGCTTCTGTCCCAACTCGAGGGGAAAAATCAGGTCGCTGTTGCCGTTGATCATCAAGACCGGCAGCGTCACGTGCGTCACGTAATTGAGCGCATCCAGTTCGGGCAGGACCTTGCTTTCCTGTGTGAAACCGCCATCCAGGAGGACCGCGGTCTTGAAACGCGGCTCGAGTGCCAGGGTGCGCGTCCCGACGGCGGCCCCCCAGCTGGTCGCGAGATAAGCGATCTCGTCCGCGCGAATGTCGGGGCGCGATTGCATGTAGTCGACCGCGCGGCGCGCGTCGTTGGACACCTTGACCATCCACTCTTCATACGCGCGGGTCTTCTGCGGCCAGGTCGACGTCTGGCCGGTGTTGCGTTCATAGGTGCCGGCGTAGATGGGATACAGCACCGCGCGTCCGCTGACGACAACGTAGTCGTAGGGGGCTGTGTCGCGCAGGTTCGCACTATTGCCGGCCAGCAGCGACGCTGCGCCGGGCATGTAGACGATCCCCTCGTAGGGCGGCTTTTTGTTCTTCGGCAGAAACAGGTAGGCCGGGACTCGTTCGTCGCCGTACGCCGCCCGGAAGCTCACGCGTTCTTTGATCCAATCCGGGTTGCTGTCGTCGCGCGATTCGACCCTGGCGTCGAGCGGCCGCGGATCGTAGTCGAAAACGGTCCGATACGCGCTGAACAGCTCGTCCGCTACGGGGCGCTCCGCCAGGTAGTTGCGGCGCGACACGGCGACGGGATCGGTGAACACGGCGGGTAGGGATTTGTCCAGATAGGTGACGAGCCTGAAGCCGTTCTCCGCCGTTCGGTCGAACGGCGCACGCGCGTCCGCGTGGGTCAGCGCGTAAGGGGGATCCGCCCATGAGCCCCCGAGGATGTAGCGCTCGTCCGTCCCGGCAACGGCGTTCGCGCACCATTCTCTGACGTTGCCCGCCATGTCGAAGGCGCCCGCGACGGAGAGTCCGGTGAAGCTGCCGACAGCGGCCGGTCCTGTGCCAGCGAGATTGCTCAACGGCGTGATGTAGGCGGCGAGGCTGATGCCGGCCGCGCCGACCCAGTGATAGACGCTCGGCAGGCTTCGGCCCGAGAAACGCGCGAACGCGTCGGCCTCGTACCAGCTCACGCCGGATACCGGGAAGTCGTCCTGGCCAGGTGGATACCGGCCCACTTCCCACGCGGAGGGCCCGGGGCGTCCCGTGCGGTCGCGGAGATTCGCCGTCGCTTCCGTCCACGAAATCGAGTGCCCGTCTTTGTCGAAGCGCGGCGCCCAGGTACTCGCGCTTCGTATAGCCGCCGGCGTCGACGAACGCCTTGAACTGCTTGTTCGTGACCTCGTACTTGTCGATCAGGTAGTCGCCGGCGGGAAACTGCAAGGTGAAGTTGTACCCCGACAGACTCAGCGAGAGCGGCCCGCCGCGAACGAGTACGGTGTTCGGTGGGACCGTTCCGCGCACTGCCAGCGCAGGAAACGTCCGCGCCGCCGGGCCGGCCACTTCGATTGCCTCGAATCCATCCTTCTCGAGCTTCCAGCGGAACATGCCGCGCGCGACCCGGGCATCGCGAAGCGGCGTACGTCCGAGATGCTGCCATGCCGCCGCAGGGTTCGCGTACGGTTTCAGGTAGACGTCCACGCCATCGGGATTCGTGGCGATCGGCCGGTGAATGACGATACGGCTCTCGAGACGCGGCAGCCGTGGGTCCTTCGGAGCCAGGCGCTCGATTTCTTCCAGGCTCGGGAGCGCCGCGATGTCGTCATCGGCGTCCGCCAGCTTCGTGGCTTCCGCGACCAGCGCGTTGACGCGACGTTCATCGCTGCTGCGCTTCAACAGCCACGCGATCGTGACGGCGGCCGCCATCAGCGCCACGATCGCCGCCACCACTGTGATGCGCCTGAGGGGTGAAGACGCGGCTGGCGTATCCGGCGTGAGCGCCTGCAGGACGTCGGCGGCGTTTTGATACCGCTGATTCGGGTCCTTCGCCATCAGGCGATCGACCGTCGCCGCGACGCCTGGAGGGATATCCGGCCGAAGTCGCGCGGCCGGCGTAGGGGTCTCGTTGACGATGTTGTGAATGACGGCCAGGTCGCGATCGGCGGCGAAGGGCGACCGGCCCGTCAGCATCTCGTAGAGGACCACGCCTAGAGACCACAGATCGGCGCGCGCGTCCGCGACGCCGGCACGAAGCTGTTCGGGCGCCATGTAGGCCACGGTGCCGACCGTGATGCCGGTGCGCGTCAGGCTCGTGCGATCGCGCAGCTTGGCGACGCCGAAGTCAAGAATCTTGACGAGGCCGTCCCTCGTGATCATCAGGTTTGCCGGCTTGATGTCACGGTGCACGATGCCCGCCTGGTGCGCCTTCTCGAGGCCACGCGCGATCTGCACGGCGATGTCGAGCGCCACCGCGACGGCAATTGGCCCGCGCCCCAGCCGCGCCTTCAGCGTTTCCCCGTCGTAGTAGGCCATCGCGATGAACAGTTGCCCGTCGGCGGCGGTGTCGACGTCATAGATCGTGCAAATGTTCGGATGATCAAGCGCCGAGGCGGCTTCAGCTTCCTGCATGAAGCGGTCGCGTGCGTCATCGTCGCGCGTCAGGTCGGGAGCGATGAACTTGAGGACAACGGTACGTTTGAGGTGGGTGTCCTCAGCCGCATAAATCACACCCATCCCGCCGCCGGCGAGGCGACGGGTAATGCGGTAGTGCGAGACGACACGGCCGTCCACAGATCCGTCGGCCAAGCGGCGTCATCATATAGCAGAGGCTGTTTCGCCGATCCCTGACACGCGAATGGGAACCGTCTGGATCGCGTTATTACCGTAACCCAGCCGGTTCCACTCGGCACGCTCGGGCTGCGTGCGACCGGCCTGATCGGTCGCACGCGCGCGGAGGATGAAATCCCCTGTTTCCTCGACGTGCGTCACCAACTCCCATCGCTGCCAGCTGTAGGGACTGCGCTCGCTCAAGAGGCGTGCTTCCTGCCAGTCGCCGCCGTTGATGCTGACCTCGATGTGCCCAATCGGCGCCGCGCCCGACCATGCGACGCCTCGGATGGCGAATTCACCCGCGCGCACCTCTGCATGTGGCGATGGCTCGGTGATCAAGGCCCGGACCCGTTGCAGCGTGACCGGCTCACTGACGATGCGACCTTCGCGCTCCCACTCATACCGGTACTTGACGCCCTGGTAATGCCCGGTGAATGCCCGGTCGATGAGTTCGATCTCGGTCAACCACTTGACCGATGCGACCGCGTACCAGCGCGGCACGATGAGACGCAGCGGATATCCGTGTTCGACGGGCAATGGCTCGCCATTCATGGCGTAGGCGAGCAGCACGTCGCTGTCGCGCGCGTCGTCGATCCGAAGGCTGCGCTCGAAGCGCATCGATTCCGACCGACCCTCGACCGCCCCGCCGTCAGCGCCGCGAAACAGTACGTCCTGCACAGTCTCCCGGACGCCGGCGCGGTCCAGGACGTCGGCGAGCGGCACCCCGGTCCATTCCGCCGTGCTGACGGCGCCGACGCCCCATTTCTCCCCTTCGGCAGGCCGATCGAACAGCGCCCGTCCGTTGCCGGCACACTCCAGGGTCACGACCTGCGTTCTTGACCTCATGTTCTGCAGATCGCGCAGGGTAAGACTCTGCGACCGCTCGACGAGACCGCCGATCGCCAGTCGAAATGCCGCGCCGTCGAGATCGGGCATGCGGAAGTTGTTGCGCATGTAGAAGCGCGCATTCGGCATGACGATGCCGCCCACGAGCGCCGGAATGGACGTCTCGCAATTGAGAGGATGCGCCCGGTGCATGACCATGCCGGCGTCGATCGCGCGCTGGCAGGCCTCTTCGGGATCCAGCGTCGGCACGTCCGCGCTCGCCGGCATCTGCGCCGCGCAGCCGCCGCTCGCCACCGCGCGCACGCAGGTCGACGCCGGGTAGATGTCGAGGCTGCCGGCCATCTGGAACGGTCGCATGAACTCGCGCAGGCGATCCTCGTCAACGGCCTCCACGATCATGTACATCGTGTGCTCGCCCTGCACGACGGCTTCGCCCTGGATCTGCAGCCCGAACTTCCTGACATTCTGGCGACTCAGGTGATTGAGAAGACTGGCACCCATCAACGGGTCCCGCGCCGGACAACCGGCGGCTGCGTGCTGATGTCGCACGATGAACAGGGGCATTGAAGACTCCTTGAGGTTCGGGCGTGTCTCTAGATGTCGATGGGTAGTTGTCCTGCGTCCCATGCGGCGATGCCGCCGGCGATTTCGCTGACCTGGGTGAATCCGTGGCGCTGTAGCAGGCTGGCGGCAATCGACGAGCGATAGCCGCCCGCACAGTAGACGAGGATGTGGCGGTCGGAGGGTAGCTCCGACAGCCGTTCGCCGAGGTGGTTGAGCGGGATGCCCACGCTCCCGGGGATACGTTTCTGCTGGCGCTCGCCAGGTGCCCGCACGTCGAGCATGACCGGCGCCCCCTCGCGTGCGGCGGCCGCCACACGCTCGGCTGCGACCTGCGCGCTGAGACGCTCGGTCGACATCATCAGCTCCGGCCGCGACTCCACGCTGTGGAGGCCGTCGCCGAGATAGCCGACCACTTGATCGAAGCCGATGCGGCCCAATCGCATCGCCGCTTCGTGTTCACGCCCAGGGTCGGCGATGATGACGATCGGATGCTCGCGGGACAATATGGTGCCGGCCCACGTCGCGTATTGACCGCCGAGGCCGACATTGATGCTCCCGGCCAGGTGAGCCGCTGCGAACTCGGCCGGGTCGCGCGTATCCAACACCTGTGCGCCCGCTTCCTGCAGCGCCAACACGTGATCCAGGGTCAGGGCGCTGATTCGCTTCAGGGTCTCGTCCAGAGTCGGCCGCTCTTGACTGTTCAGGACTGCGTCGTAGGTGAAGTACGACGGTGCGTCGGGCTGATCAGCCGTGACCAGTTGGACGAAGGTGGCCTTGCTCATCGGCTGGAGCGCATAGTTGGAGCGCCGCTGTTCCCCGATGGTCGACACCGTTTCCTTGCTCAAGGCCTTGCCGCACAGCGATCCGGCGCCGTGAGCGGGGTAGACGGCGGCCGCATCGGGCAGCGTCAACAGCTTGTCGCGGAGCGAGTCGTACAACAAGCCGCCGAGGTCGTTCGCCGACCAGCCCAGTGCGACGCGCAGATCGGGTCGACCGACGTCACCGACAAACAATGTATCGCCGGTCAGGACGGCCTGCGGCTCGGTGGCGCTGCGAGCGGCATCGTAGACGACCAGCGAAATCGATTCGGCCGTATGTCCTGGCGTCTCGAGCGCCTGCAGGCGCACTCGACCAAGATCGACGATGTCCCGGTCGTGGAGAGGGATGAAGGGGTACTCCGGTCGTGCAGACGCACCGAGGTAGATCTCTGCACCGGCGCGATCGCGCAGTTCGATGTGGCCGGCAACGAAGTCGGCATGGAAGTGCGTCAGGAAGACGTGCTCGATTCGCAGACCATGCTCGGCGGCGAACGCGAGGTACTGTTCCACGTCACGCTGTGGGTCGACGACAGCAGCCGTGTGTGTCTCCTCGTCGCCGATCAGGTACGAGGCGTGCGCGAGGCAATTCAAGTAAAACTGCTTGAGAATCATCGTCTCTCCTCTTCAGAGGCCTGGCTGGGGGACAAAACGCAGGTACGGCCGCGGCGCGCGCCATCCCTGCGGATAGGCCTTCTTCGCGTCCTCGTCCGAAACCGAGCCGGCGATGATGACGTCCTCGCCGGGCTCCCAGTTGGCGGGCGTCGCCACCTTGTGATTGGCGGTGAGCTGCAGCGAGTCGATGACCCGCAGGACCTCATGGAAGTTACGGCCGGTCGTCATCGGGTAGGCGATCATCAGCTTCAGCTTCTTGTCTGGAGCGATGACAAAGACCGTACGCACGGTCTGGTTGTTCATCGCCGTCCGGCCTTCGGACGTGCCCGCAGTTGACGCCGGGAGCATGCCGTAGAGCTTGGCGATCTCCAGATTGGTGTCGCCGATGATCGGAAAGTTCGGGGCGTGCCCCTGCGATGCCATGATGTCGTCCGCCCAGCGAGCGTGGTTGTCGACGGGATCGACGCTCAGGCCGATGATCTTCGTGTTGCGCTTGTCGAATTCGGGCTTCAGCCGCGCCATCGCACCCAGCTCCGTGGTGCAGACCGGTGTGAAGTCCTTCGGGTGCGAGAACAGGACGCCCCAGGAGTCCCGCAGCCACTGGTGAAGCGTGATCGGGCCCTCGGTCGTGTCCGCGGTGAAGTCGGGGACGATGTCGCCAAGCTGCAAAGCCATGAGTGACTCCAGTTCTGTTGGTTCCCGGCGCCGGCGTCATGCCGGCCGTCAAACCGCGGTCATAGTGCTACCCTTCCGCCAGCCCTTCCATTGAAACGGGATGAGTTGTCGATGAGTTTTCGATGAGTAGCCATGCGGTCCTGCGGTTTGCCGCGTTCGAACTGCACGCCGCTACTGGCCAACTGCGGCACCGCGGCAGCGTGCTCAAACTAGCGCCGCAACCGTTCAAGGTCCTCGAACTCCTTGCCAGCCGTGGCGGCGAGGTCGTGACGCGGGCCGAGATCCGTGATCACGTGTGGAGCGGTGACACGTTCGTGGACTTCGATCAAGGGTTGAACTTCTGCATTCGACAGATTCGCGAGGTGCTCGGCGACACCGCGGATGCCCCGCGATTCATCGAAACTCTTCCCCGGCGCGGCTACCGGTTCCTGATGCCCGTCACCAACTCGACGCCGGCGGCATCGGTCCAGGTGACGCGACTCATGGTACTGCCATTCCGCATGCTGCGGCCGGACCCCGAGACCGAGTTCCTCGCCTTCAGCCTGCCCGATGCGCTCACCAGCACGCTCGGCGGCCTGCAGTCGCTGGTGGTTCGATCGAGCATGACGGCCGCCCGGTTCGCGGGCGACTCACTCGCCCCAAGCCAGATCGGGGTCGAGGCCGACGTGGACGCGATCGTGACCGGCACGCTGCTGCGGTCGGGGCCCGAGATTCGCGTCGCCATTCAGCTCACCGCGGCCGCCACCGGTGCCCTGTTGTGGTCGCAGGTCGTCCAGACACCGATCGGCGATCTGTTTGCCGTCCAGGACGAGCTGACGCGTCGTATCGTGGCCTCGCTCGCCTTGCCGCTGACCAACCGGGAGCAGCAAATGCTGCGGCGCGATGTGCCGTCGAACCCGGCGGCCTATGAGTACTTTCTTCGCGGCAATCACCTGAGCCACGATGCGAATCAGTGGAGTGTCGCGCGCGATCTGTACTTACAAAGCATCGAGGAAGATCCGGGCTATGCGCCGGCCTGGGCGCGCCTCGGCCGGATCCATCACGTGATGGCCAAGTACCTGCCGGGAGGAGGCGCGGACAGTCTCGATCACGCAGAGGCGGCGTTTCGGCGCGCGCTCGATCTCAATCCCGATCTACCGATCGCGCACAAGCTGTTCGCACAGCTCGAGGTGGATCTTGGTCGCGCCCATGCCGCGATGGGGCGTCTCATCGAGCGGGCGGACACCGCCGACCCGGAACTGCTGGCCGGCCTGGTGAGCGCATGCCGGTATTGCGGTCTGCTCGACGCATCGGTGGCCGCGCACGCGCGCGCGCGCGAACTCGAGCCGAAGATTCGCACAAGTGTGGGGCACACCTGGTTCCTGCAGGGCGATCACGCGCGCGTGGCGACCCTCAAGATCGCCGACTACCCCTACATCGTGGCGATCTCGCTGGCGGAGCAGGGACGCGGCAAGGAGGTCCTACCTGCTCTGCTCGAGCTGGAACCCAGGCTTCCCGTCCGTCTCAGGGACTTCGTCGTCGCCGCCCGCACGCTGCTCGAGAACCATCCAGCAGAGAGCATCGCAGCGGTTGGGCGGATCGTCGCCTCGGACTTCCGGGATCCCGAGGGGCTGTTCTATTTGTCGCGTCACCTTGCCCGGCTGGACGAGCGCAATCCGGCGCTCGACCTTCTCGAGCGCGTGGTCGCGAGCGGCTTCTTTTGTTTTCCGATGATGGCGCGCGATCCGTGGCTCGACTCGCTTCGCAAGAAACCAGCCTTCACGAAACTGCTGCGGCGAGCGGAGACCCTGCATCAGGAGGCGCTGGTCGCGTTCGAGCGCCTCGACGGCGCTAAGGTGCTCGGAGTTGCGCCGCTGCCCCGCGCCAATCAGAGATGACACTCAGGTAAGGGGGAGCGTCCGACATTACGGAGGGTACTCCATCCAGACGGGGGCAGCGGCCCCCAGTTCCGCTGGGCACACGCGAGATCTGGCCTGCCGTCCGGTCCTTTCCGCCGGCGACGCGGCTCCCGCTGCGGCATGCAGCGTGCTACGCAGCTGAACATGACGACACTTCGATTCGCCGTCGCTCTGGCCCTCCTTACGCTCGCCCCTACGGGCCGGCTGCTGGCCCAGGACAAAGGCAAGACCGAAGCCGCGAAACTGACGAGCGAATCGCAGGCGGCCTTGAAAAAGCTCTCCGCGACGGTACCGCTGGCCAAGGAGCTGGCGAAGACGGCGGAGGCGATTCTCGTCTTTCCCCAAATCACCAAGGCCGGCCTCGGCATCGGCGGTCAGTATGGCGAAGGCACGCTGCTGAAGAACGGCGCGGCGGCGGGCTATTACAAGACGACGGGCGCCTCCTTCGGTCTCCAGGCCGGGGGCCAGAAGTACGGCTACGCGATGTTCTTCATGAACGCGAAGGCGATCGATCAGCTCGACGACGCGAATGGCTTCGAGGTCGGGGTCGGCCCAAGCATCGTGGTCGTGGACGAGGGGATGGGAAAGAGCACCACGACCAAGACGCTCAAGGACGACGTCTACGCGTTCATCTTTGGCCAGAAGGGCCTGATGGCCGGCCTGGGCATCCAGGGCAACAAGATCACCAAGATCACACCCAAGTAGTCGCGGACACGGCCTGTCGCCGCGCTCCTGCCAGGCCTGCATAGCGTAGCCGTGCCGTTTTGACATAGACGTGCCCGGCTCGATGCGATTCGATGCCCGTATAGGGCCGGTCAGCTCGCCCGCTGCCGGACCCGGGAGGTTTGCATGCTCGGACACCCAGCGCACATCAAGCCGTTCGCCGCTCTGATGTTGACCTCAGTGACCCTGTTCGCCAGTTCCACCTACGCGCAGTCGCAAGGCGTTCGGCAGGACATCCAGCAAAAGGCGGCGCCGTCCCTAGAGGAGTCGCGATCAAACGACTCGGGGCTGTCGAGCGAAGTCGAGATGTTGAAGGCCGAGAACGCCGTCGTCCGCGAGCTGCTTCGCAAGATGGACGAGCAGCAGAAGGCGCTCCTGGAGCAGGTCGATCGCCTGCAGCGGCGGCTTGACGGCGGCACTGCCGTTGCCGCGCAGCCGGGCGGCGCGGCGCCGATTGCGGTTGCGGCCGAGCGGGCGATCCATGACGCGAACGCACCGGTGCCGGTGATGAGCGCGTCGGCTGCAGCGCCGGCACCGGCGCCGCAACCAGCCGCCGACGCACCAAAAGTCGACGATCATTATCAGGATGGGATCGTCATCTGGCAGAACGCCGAAGGGGCCAAGGTGCCGTTTCTGCTACGGTTCAACAACAACACCCAGCTGCGGTATCTCAACACGGTGAACAGCAGCGATACCTTCACGGACCATCTTGGCGTGACGCGCGATGTGCATCTCCGCAATGACATCACGGTCAACCGCTCGATGTTCATCTTCGCCGGCTACATGTTCGATCCGAGGCTGCAATACAGCCTGACCGTGTGGACTTCGGCTGGCGCCGCCTCGATCGTCGTCGCCGGGAACATTGGCTGGCGATTCAACAAGGCCCTCACCTTGACGGGAGGGTACACCGGTGTTCCGGGCAGCCGATCGTTGGTCGGGACGTTCCCGTTCTTTCAGCCGACGGACCGAAGCATGGCAGACAACTTCTTCCGTCCTGGCTTCACCCAGGGAACCTGGGCGAGCGGCGAGCCAGTCAAAGGGCTGAACTACCTGGCGTTCCTCGGCAACGGCCTCAATACGCTGAACATCAGCGCCGCCAAGATCGATCACAGTCTGCTGATGTCGGGCAGCACCTGGTGGGAACCGCTGGGTGCGTACTCGGAACCCGGGAAATCGCGACAGATGTACGACGACTACTTCGCGACGAAGAAAGCCCGCATCCGGATCGGCACGAGCTTCACCCGATCCCGGGAAGATCGTTTTTCAGACACCGATCAATCGAACCCGGACAACACCTCCATCTACAATTCCGACGGCGTGCTCGCCTTCGCGACCGGCGCGTTCGCGCCAGGAGTGACGGTTCAGGAAGCCACCTACAAGATGTGGGCGATCGACGGCGGCCTCAAGAAGAGCGGCTTCTCGGTCAACGGGCAGTACTACATGCGCTGGCTTGGCGACTTCAACGCCGACGGGCCGCTTCCCCTCTCGTCCACCTTCGATCACGGCTTCGAGTTGTCGGCGGGCCAGTTCGTCATGCCCAAGAAACTGGTGCTCTATGGCCGCGGCTCGAAGGTGTTCGGACAATTTGCCAACCCGTATGAATATGCAGGTGGCCTGAAGTGGTATTTCCTACCGACCGAACGCATCTGGCTCACGGGTGAACTGATGAAAGTGCACGGGGCTCCGTACAGCGGCGCCTTTTCGCCCTACACCGCCGGCATGGCGGGCTGGGTGCCGATGCTCCAGACGGTACTCGCGTTTTGAGACTCGGGCGCGAGCGCGTCTACTCGGCCGATTGCTTGCTCACCGAGAAGACGATGTAGTTCGCGTCAGTCGTGCCAACGTTCTTCAGGCCGTGCGTGACATTCGAGGCGCTGAAGATGATGTCGCCCGGCGCGACGGGGACGGTACTGCCGTCGCCGTCGCTGTATTCGAGGGTGCCCGACTGGATGAACAGCCATTCGCTGTTGGGATGATGGTGCGGGGCGTGCGGTGTCTTGCCGGCGGGCAGCACCGTCTCGTGAATCTCGATGAATTCGCCGGTCGGCAACGTCCCCGACATCACCCGGCGTTGTGCGCCGCCGTTGTCCTGCTTGGCGACCGGAAGATCAGCAAAGCGAATCACCCTCGAGGAGGACAGTTCCTTCGTGGTCAACCGACCCTGCGGCGTCTGTGCCCCGGCATCCCGCGCCGCGGCGAGCGCCGCCAGGGCTGAAAACACCGCGAAGAGATCGCGACGATGCATGTCTGCCATGGCGGGCCTCCCAGCCTTTGACGGATGGGTCACCTTACCACTTCAGGGCGCTATGATGGGCGAGTCATGAGGAGTTCGATGAAGACACTGCTAAAAGCGACCCTGGTCCTGACGCTCATTTCGCGCACCGCTCACGCACAGGTGAATGCGGGCGAGCAGAAGCCGGAAGAGACGCTGCCATTCACGATGACGCAAGTCGCCACCTTCAACCTGCCATGGCGCATTGCGTTCCTGCCCGATGGCCGCATGCTCATCACCGAGAAGGTTGGCCCGGTGTGGCTGGTGACTCAGCAGGGAGAAAAGACGGCGATCGATAACGTGCCCGCCGTACTACATGAAGGTCAGGGCGGCATGCTGGGCGTGTTCCTCTCGCCGCACTACGCCACCGACCACAACGTGTATCTCACCTACGCCGAGCCCGGCGAGGGTGGATCGAGCCTCGCACTCGCGCGCGCCAGGCTGGCCCTCGACGCCGGCAAAGCCAGCCTCGAGGGGTTACAGGTGCTATGGCGCGAAATGCCCAAAGGACACGGGGGACAGTTTGGGGCGGCCATCGCGTTTTCTCCGGATGGGGAGTACCTGTTCCTGACCGTCGGCGAGCGGCAACGCATGACCCCGGCCCAGGATCCAAACCAGGCGCTCGGCAAGATCCTGCGACTGACGCTTGACGGCAAGCCCGCGCCTGGCAATCCCAACGCCGGCAAGACGGGAACGCCGACGGTTTCGTTGATCGAGCCGCCGCGCGACACCGAAACGGCCAAGACAGCGCCGGTCGTCAGCACCTACACGTTCCCTGACACGAACACGATCCCGGCGGCGGTGTGGGCCACGGGCTTCCGGACGCCCTACGGCCTCGCGTTCGCGCCCGACGGACGACTGTGGGAACTGGAGCATGGCCCACGAGGCGGCGACGAACTGAACCTGATCGAACCCGGCAAGAACTACGGCTGGCCGCTCGTCTGGTACGGCGTCAACTACAACGGCGTGCCGATCCCTTCCCCCGATACACAGCCGGATCTCGCCAAGCCGGTAATCTACTGGGTGCCCGTGATCGCTCCGGGCAACCTGATGTTCTACAGCGGCGACATGTTTGCGCAGTGGCGCGGCTCGGCGCTGGTGAGCGGAATGGTGACCCAATCGCTCAGCCGCATCACCTTTGACGGTAAGGGAGGCGCGACGCCGGCCGAACGCTGGGGCATGGGCCACCGCATTCGAGACGTGGAAGCGGCGCCAGACGGCGCGCTCTGGATCATCGAGGACAACAATCCCGGCGGGCTGTTCCGCCTCATCCCGAAGTAGTTCACGCCGGGCCAGGGACGATCGCATGCACAGACGAGATTTCTTCAAAGCGGCTGGCGCCGGCATGGCAGCGGCCGGTGTCGCGTTGGGCGCGCATTCTGCGGAGGCTCGCCCGCAGGTCTTCACCGAGAAGGAGCGGTTCGATCGGATCGCGTCCTGTTCCTACCCCATCCGCTACATCTTCAAGCTGCGCGCGCGGGACGGCGCGGAACGGCCCGACCCGCTGAGCGCAGAACTGAAGCAGAAGTACGGCGAGATCACGATGCTGGACTTCCCGCAGTTCACGAAAGACACGTTCCCCGGTGTCACGCACATGGACATCTATTCGGGGCTTTTCGGCGATGTCACCGACGCCAGCATGTTCGAGGGCGCGCAGTTCGATCCGGCGTCGCCGTCGGGGCGGCGGTGGCTGGAACGGCTCGCGGCGAGGGGCGCAGCGGCGGGCACGAGAGTCCAGCACATCTCCAACAACGCGCCGACCAACCTCGCCGACTCGAACCAGGAGCTGCGCCAGGCTGGCGTCACAGTGGGCAAGAGATGGCTCGACGGCGCGGCGATCCTCGGCGCGAAATCGGTGCGGATGAACTCGCCGCGGGCGCTCGGGCCGGGCATTCGTCCGCCGGCCGTCGTCGATCAGGCAACCGGCTATCCGAAAAACGACGCCATCGTGCCCTACCTGCAGAACGCCATCGATTCGTACAAGGAGATGGCCGACTACGGCGGCAACCTCGGCATCAGGGTCACCTTCGAAAACCACTGGGGACTCGCCGCGGATCCGATGAACATCCGCATCATGCTCGACGAGATCAATCACCCCTACTGCGAAGCGTCACCCGACTTCTGCAACTGGGAGCACGAGTACCACCTGTTCCACGGGCTGAAGGCGCTTGCGCCGTACTCGCACACCAACGTCCACGCCAAGTACCTGGGATCGATGGGGCGAGAAGAACGACGTGCAGCGCGGCGTGCGCATCATGCTCGCCGGCGGTTTCAAGGGAACGTTCGCGCTCGAATACGAGGCCGGTCCCCTCAACGGCATCGAAGGCGCGAAATACCTCTACAAGGAAGTGCTCGCGGCGCTGTCGACGCCAGCGGTAGTTTAGATCGCTCGCGATCAGTTACTTGAGCACGTTGGGCGTGAAGGTGCCGCCGTGCACCAGTGCGCCGAGGACCTCGTCGCGCCGGGCCGGACAGGCCCCGTCTTTTTCCGGCGTGAAGTTGTCGTGCTCCGACTGGATCATCGGCAGCGCCTCGACAGGTCCGGGAATCTGATTGATCATCGTCCACACGCCGGCAGGCGGCGAGACGGTGTCGATGAACCCGAAACCGGCCATCACCGGCGCCTTGATCCGGGATGCGAAGTTCACGGTGTCGAAGTAGAGGGCGGTCTTCATCACGTCGGCGTTGTCCGACGGCCAGTTCGGGTAGCCTGCCTTGCGGCCGTGGAGATCGCCGTTGGAGTCGGCACCCGCCGGCACACAGACGAGCACGGCGGTGATCTTCTCGGGGCGCAGGCCGGCCAGCACCAGGCTTTGCTGTCCGCCCATGCTGCCGCCCGTGAGCACGATCGTCTTGCCGTCCCAGTCGGGTCGCGCCAGCAGGTAGTCGAGCACGCGCGAGTCCCGCAGATACATGTCGAGGAAGTACAGACCTTTCGCGATCGGTGTTGCCGACCGCCTGGTAGGCACGCGGCACGTTGCCCGATGGATCCGAGGGCAGCTTGTCGTGTGAATCGACGTTGAGGACCAGCCAGCCTTCGGCGGCGCGCCGCGCGACGGCGCCGGCGTTCAGCGCGTAGACCCCGGCGTACTGCAGCTGAATCACGGCAGGAAACCTGCCGTCTCCAACCGGCCTTGCCACATAGCCGTGCGCCTTCGATCCGAGCGCGTCGAGCTGGAACATCTGCAGATCGACGCCGGCCACCTCGGTCAGCACCGGCGTGAGCTGGACGTTGAGTGGCAGCTTCGCCTGCGCCGCGAGCTGGCCGTCCCAGAACGCGTCGAAGTCGGACGGCCGCGGCGTCGACAGGCCGATCAGCTTCGGCGCGACCGCCGCCCCGACGGCGTAAAACCCGGTATTGCGACCGGTGTTCCCCCCGTCGAACTTCACCGGATCGGCAGCGGTCGCGCTGGCCGACGCCGAGTCCGAGTACGGCTCGATTGCGACGTAGATCATCTCCGGTTGATCGGCCACGACTTCGATCGTGTCCTTGCCGCTCGACAGATCGAGCTTCCCTTCCTTGAGCACGATGGCGTTGTTGCGGCGAATCGTCCACCTGTAGGCGTAGGGCGCTGCCGCGGGTGCCGGCGTGACGGTCCAGCCGACGGTCTCGCCGACTTGGTAGCTACCGGTCGCGTGGTACGGCGTGAAGGTGAGCCTCTCTTGGATCGGCGCGCGCTGTGCCGACAGCGGCGTCACGCAGAGCGCGAGCACGATGGCTGGCCGTAGCGTGGACCACATCATGCGAAGCTCCAGCGGCCTCAAGCGCTGAGCTTGCGGACCTGCTCGGCAACCAGCCGCCCGACGCGCTCGATCTCCGGGTCCGAGAGCGACTCGTAGACTGGCACTTGCACTGCAGTTGCCGCCTTCTCGGCGCCGGGCATGGCCGCCCCTTTCCACGCGAACAGTTCGAGCTGCGAGCAGATGTCGACGTGCATCGGCGCAACGTCGACGCCGCGGCGGATGCAGCGCGTAACGATCGTGCGGGTGTCTGGCACGTAGGGGCAGTACTGGTAATACACGTGCGTGCGCCCGGCGGGAATCTCCGGGATCGTGATGCCGGGCACGTTGCCGAGGATCTCGTCGAGCCTGCGGGCGTGCTTACGCGTGCGACCGATGAACTCGGGCAGGCGCTTCAGGCCGGCGAGGCCGATCGCCGCCTGCACGTTCGAGAAGCGGCCTTTGTACTGCTCGGGCAGCGGATCGAGCGACCGGACGGCCTCCCACAGGCGCTCTTCCGGCTTGCCGCCGATGAACGATGCGACGTACCACATCGGGAAGAGCGAAAAGGTGAACACTTTCGGGCGGATGAAGGTGTGCTGCCACTTGCCCGACTTCAGGATCTTTTCGACGCGCTCCTCGCTCGGCCACGGCTCGGCATCGGCCGTCTCCCCGACGCGCCGCGCGATCTCGGCGTCGCGCATCCACGCCAGCCCGCCGCCATAGGTGTTGAGTGGCTTGAACGCCTGGAAGCTGAAAAAGCTCGCGTCCCCCATCGTGCCGACCATCTGCCCCTTGTATTCCGCGCCGAGCGAATGGGCACAGTCCTCGACGACCTTGAGATTGTGGCGGCGCGCGATATCGAGGATCGGATCCATGTCGCACGACATGCCGTAGAGGTGCGTCGGCAGGATCGCCCGGGTGTTGGGCGTGATTGCGGCCTCGATCGCCGCCGGATCGAGCGTGAACGTGCCGGGAAGGATGTCGACGAACACCGGCGTGAGGCCGGCGACGCGCGTGATTTCCGGCACGACCCAGAAGGTGAGCGCCGGCACGATGATCTCGCTGCCCGGCGGAAAGTCCATGGCCTTGAGGACGAAGTAGAGCGCCGTCCGTCCGTACTCCGTCGAGCAGGTCTTGACGTGCCCGGTGCCGCCGAGGAAGCGGGCGAACTCCTGTTCGAACGCTTCGACCTGAGGACCGCGGACGAGCTGCTTCCGCTCGCGACAGTCACGGATGATCTGCGACATTTCCGGGACGACGCGGCTCCCGAATCTTCCGATAGCGTGCATGAATCCTTCCGCTGGCCTAAAACGCTATCTTATCGGAAGCCGCCGGGCTACTCGCGCAATTCCTCCCGCGGTGCACACGCCCACGCCGCCGCGAGGACGAGGACGTTGGCGACGATGACCGGGTAGGCGCCGAGCAGCGCACCGTAGACCACCCACATCGCAGCGCCGAGCATCTGCACACGGCGCAGCATCTGCGGCCGCGCGAAGCAGTACGACGCGACGAACACGGCAGTCGCCACCCAACCGAGCACGTCGGTCGTCACGCCGCCCCCTCGGCCGCGACCAACGGCCGGCCGCGGACAATGACGCGATCGGTGCCGAGCACCTGCTCCAGCAACGGCACCGTCACCGAGAACGCGTCGTCGCTCAGCACGGTGCTACGGGCGATGCGCGCCAACTGCTGGTTCTCCGAGACCGCCATGGTGAAGCCGCCGCGGTTGTTGACGTGCAGCATCACGTGCACGTCGGAACTGCCGTCGCCGATGTAGACGGTGCGCTCGGGAGCGCCGCCCAGGCGCGCTTCGAGCTCCTCGACGACGGCAACCTTGCCGTAGCCCGCCGGGACCCGCACGATCGAACGCACCTCGCCTGAGTGCGGGTCGTACTCGAACTCGGTGCCGAAAATGCGATCGGGCGGCACGATGCCCTCGAGCGCCGCCTCGATCACCTCGCGCGGTGCGGCAGAGATGACCACAAACGAAAAGCGGTACCCTTCGAGCCCGCGATCGAAGAACTCGACGAGCGCGTGGATGTTGTGGCGCAGCCGGACACGGCGCCCCGTCTCGACCAGGTGCTCGCGCCGGACACCACGGAACTCGGGATCATGGCGAATCAGGTAGGCCAACTCCCCTCCCTGCTGGACCAGATTGCAGCGCGCCAGGCCGTCGACCTTGGCCTGGAAGTTCGACGCGCCAATGAGCTCGCTCAGCACCACGCCGGAATCGTTGAAGCTGAGAGTTTGATCGAAGTCGGAGGCGACCAGAAAGTGCTTCGAAGGCGTCGATATTAATGTCATATCATTTCCTGACCGCCATTGTAGCAACCGCAGGTAACACAATGGCAAATACCGATTGCTCATGGTCCGCGCGCTGAATAATCTGATATAACAACTATGTAAATGCCGGTGAGAATCGAGTCTCTTCCCAAGCACAGGCAGGTATTCACCGCCCTTAAGCGGCAAATCGAGACGGGCCGCTGGAAACCGGGAGATCGGTTGCCGAGCGAGGCCGAGCTCGTCCGCACCTTCGCCGCCTCGCGGATCACCGTCGGCCGTGCCGTGCGCGATCTGCAGGCGGCCGGCCTCGTTGATCGCATTGCCGGATCCGGCACCTACGTCACCGTCCCGCACGCCTCCCACGCACTTTCGTTCGGCCTGCTGATTCCCGATCTTGGCGATACCGAAATTTTCGAACCGATCTGCCAGGGCATGATGGCGTCGCCGCTCGCCCGCGAGCACGCGCTCGTCTGGGGCAGCGTCGGCGGCGGTGCCTCGAAGGAGGACCGCGCCTGGCAACTGTGCCGCCAGTTCATCGATCGCCGCGTGTCGGGCGTGTTCTTTGCCCCGGTCGAGCTCACGACAGGAGCGGAAGACGTCAACCGGCGCATCCTGCAGGCGCTCGAGCACGCGCGGCTGCCGCTGGTCCTGCTCGATCGCGCGGTGGCCCCCTACCCGGCGCGCGACGGTCACGACCTGGTCGGCATCGACAACCGCCGCGCTGGCTTTACCATCACTACACACCTGCTGCGGCTCGGCGCGCGGAGGATCGCCTTCGTTGCGCTCCCAGGGGCCGCGTCCACCGTCGCGGCACGCGAAGCGGGGTATCGTGAGGCAATCTACGGGTGGGACATGCCGATCGATCGAGACCTCGTCCATCGCCTCGATCCCGATGACCCTGGCGCCGTGCGCGCGGCGCTGGCGCGGTCGCGCCCCGACGCGATCGTCTGCGCCAACGATCGCACCGCCGGGCGGCTGATGCACACGCTGCTCGCTCTTGGCTGCGCGATCCCGCGCGACATCCGCCTCGCCGGCATCGACGACGTGGAATACGCAGCACTGCTGCCGGTGCCGCTGACGACACTGCGGCAGCCGACACGGCAGATCGGCGACGCGGCGCTCACCACGATGCTCGAGCGCGTCCGTCGTCCCTCGCTGCCGCCGCGCGAAGTCCTGCTCGACTGCGAGTTGGTGGTCCGCGCCTCGTGCGGGGGAGCCGCATGATCCCGCGCCGCCGGCGCGGGTCGGGATGCGGTCCCGGCTGCCTGTTGCAAGTGACGGCGAGCCTCGCGCTCGGCGCGGTCCTGACTCTCGCCATCAGCTGGATCTTCATGCCGTGGGGTTTCTATCTGGGAGGCGCGTTTCATCTGGTGACGGGATGGCAGGGGACCGCGACGATGCGCACGGCGGCGGGCGACTACGCGCTGACGATCTGGATGACGCCCTCGGGAAGGAGCCGCTTGTCGGGCTTCCCGACCTTCACCGGCAACGGCAGCTTGTGCACGCCGCGAGGCGAACGTTTCAGGCTCAGGTTGTACGGGGTCATTCTCGAGCGCTCGGGCCGTGACACCGACGGGAAAGAGATGCGTATCGATCTCTATCACCGTCCCCTATTCTCGTCGTTCACCGGGGACTTGAGTGGCCGTCCGCGGCTGACCCTGCATGGGCGGTGGCGGAATCCCGACCTGGTGATGAACGACGGCGGCACGCTGTCGGTGGCGTTCCTGCCCGACGGCCGGGTCTACGACGGTAGGCCGCGCAATCAGCCGCGCGCGCGCGAAACGGTACCGGCCATCTTTCACTACGCGCCGTGGAGTTGGTCGGCGCCGGCCTGTACCGCCGCGCGCTAGCGGCGATTCCGCGCTACTTCACTTTTTCGATCACGCCGCACGCGATGCGCGCGCCGGCGTTGCCGGCCGGATCGGTCTTGTTGTCGTCGGCCGCGGCGTGAATGACGACCGCGGTGCCGCCCGCATGGAAGAGCGAGTCGGGGCCATCGCCGAGCGTCACACCGGTCACCTCGAACTTCACCATGCCCTCACCCGACGGGGCAACTTCGAAGTTGGGAAGGTCGCCGGCGTGATGGCCGTTGGGGTTCTCGATCCCATGCTGCTTCGCGCCGGGGTTGAAGTGCGGGCCGGCGCTGGTGAAATCCGGGGGGGTGCAGGTGCCGACGTTATGCAGGTGAATGGCGTGCGTCCCCGGCGGCAGCTTCGTGAACGTCGCCGCGATCGTCAGGCCTTGTCCGCCGGCCCCAGGCGTGATGGTGGCAGTACCGACCTCGATACCCTGGGCGTTCTTCACGGTCGCCGTCGCACGGGCGGGCGCCTGGGCGAACGCGGCGCCGGCGGTCAGCAGAAGCGATGCGCACAGCAGATTGCGGAACATGTCTCACCTCGTTCGAAGATGAACTATCCGGCCCACTCTAGCACGCGCGGGCGCGCTAACATGGCGTGCATGAACGCCGACGAATTGCGCGCCCTGCAGGCGCCACTCAAGCTCAAGTACAAGGAAGACGCCGACGCCGCCGTGGTCACGCTGCGCGCGTCGGGTGAAGCCAGCGACGGCATCGTGTGCAAGGTCGAGACGGGGCGGGCGCTGGTCGAAGCTGGACTGCATCCGGCGACCGGCGGCGACGGCACCCAGGTGTGCTCGGGAGACATGCTGCTCGAGGCGCTCGTCGCCTGCGCGGGTGTCACGCTCCGCGCCGTCGCGACGGCGATCGGCGTGCACCTTCGCCACGCGCGGGTCAGCGCGGAAGGGGATCTCGACTTCCGCGGCACGCTCGGCGTGTCAAAAGAAGTGCCGGTCGGCTTCCGTGCCATCCGTCTGCGCTTCGATCTCGACACCGATGCGAGCGAGGAGCAGCGCTCGACACTGCTCAAGTTGACCGAGCGTTACTGCGTCGTCCTGCAGACGCTCAAGCAACCGCCGCCGATCTCGATCAATCCTTAATCCTTCATCGCGGGCGCGGCTCATCAACGGCTGCCGTCAGCGCGGCGCCGGAATCCCGGCTATCGCCGCCGCCGCATCGGCAGACGCCGCCTCGCTGCACGCAGCGGCGCGCCTCGGCGCGGGGCACACCATTTGCGTAGCTGCTAGTGGGATCGTCCTGCCGGGAGGGCGCAGATGGCTCCAACAGCATCACCCGTCATCGAAGGATTCACAGCGCCGGGGTTTGAGCGGGTGCGCGAGGTATTCGCCGACAACTTCCGCATACGCGGCGAACTCGGCGGCGCCTGCTGCGCCTTTGTCGAGGGGGACGCCGTCGTCGATCTCTGGGGAGGCGTGCGCTGCAAGGCGACGCGCGCGCCGTGGGAGCGCGACACGATGGTCATCGTCTACTCGGCGACGAAGGGACTGGCGGCGATGACGCTGGCGATCGCACACGCGCGCGGCTGGCTGGATTACGACGAGCGTGTGGCGGCGTACTGGCCGGCGTTCGCGCAGCACGACAAAGGGCAGGTGACGGTGCGACAGCTGCTCGCCCACCAGGCCGGACTCTATGCGCTCGACGAGCCGGTCACGCGCGAGCTCGTCGCCGATCTCGATCGGCTCGCTGCCGTGCTGGCGCGGCAGACGCCGGCATGGAAGCCGGGCACACGCCAGGCGTATCACGGCATCACGCTCGGATTCTACGAGAACGAGCTACTGCGACGCGTCGACCCACGGCACCGGACGATCGGGGAGTTCTTCCAGGACGAGATCGCGACGCCGCTCCGCCTCGACGTCTACATCCGGCTGCCGGAGGAGGTCCCCGCATCGCGCCTCGCGCTGATGACGCGGCCGTCGATCGTTGACCTGCTGCGGGGTTTCCCGCTGCGGCTCGCGCTCGACACATTCAACCCGCGCTCGAAGATCGTACGCGCGCTGCGGGGCTCCGACCTGCCCCACGACCCCGTGCGCGTCTACGCGCGCAATTTCGAGGTGCCGTCGGGGGGCGGTGTCGCGACGGCGAGGGGGATCGCCCGCTGCTACAGCGCGTTCGCGGGCGACGGCCGCGAGCTCGGGTTGCGCGACACCACGCTTGCACTCCTGGCGGCGCCGGCGATCGCTCCCGCGCGTGGCTTCTACGACGAGTGCATGAAAGTGGCCGGCGTCGAGTTCTCTCTCGGTTTCATGAAGTCGTGCGCCGCGCTGCGCTTCGGCGGCGGTCGCTCGTTCGGATCGCCCGGCGCCGGCGGCGCGATGGGGTTCGCGGATCCGGACGCAAGGGTTGGCTACGCCTACGTCACTGACAAGATGGGCACGCGCCTGACCGGCGATCTGCGCGACGTCGCGCTCAGGAACGCGATCTACACGGCGATCGGCACTGGGCGTCGCGGCGGCGCGGGCGGCGGCGCTCCGCCACATGGCGCCCGCGCGGCCGTAGCCGGCTGGGCACAGGTGTGATTCGCAGGCACGCGTTAGAATTCGCTATCCGCTGATTCTGAAGGCACTTGC
This sequence comes from uncultured Acidobacteriota bacterium, assembly GCA_963836665.1. Lineage (GTDB taxonomy): Bacteria > Acidobacteriota > Vicinamibacteria > Vicinamibacterales > 2-12-FULL-66-21 > JAICSD01. The sequence goes on from CAWIKL010000001.1 coordinate 3,452,077, forward strand.
GCCTGGGCAAGGCGCTTGCTCTCCCGTGGCGGCATGCGAATGATTGCTCTGCTCGTTTCCCTGCTCGCCCTTGGTCCGCAGGCGACGCCGGACCAGCGCACGCCGGCCCCCGAAGGCACCATTATCAGTGCGGTTGACGTCAGCGGCTTCGACATCGATCGTTTCAGCCCCGGGCTGCGCCAGGACATTCGCGCGCTGGTCGGCACGCCGCTCAAACAGGAGCGCCTCGACGCGCTGGCCTCGCGTATCGAGGAGGAACGGCCGCGCCGCGTCGCCGCCGTGCGCACGCTGCTCGACGCCGGCGGCCAGGCGCGCGTCATCTTCATCGTCGGCCAGCGCGACGACACGCGCGAGGCCGACAACGTCAACGCTCGCTACGTCGTCGAACGGGTCGAGACGGAGGGATTCCCTGACGACGCGATCCCGCAAGCGCTGCGCGACGATCTGCAGGCGCTGGTCGGACATCCGCTCGATTCCGACGCCGCCGATCGGTTGCAGGACCGTCTCGAAGAGAAGGTCGCACGCTACCAGGTGACGCGGCGCATCGAGCGCGGCAGCGAGCTGGGCAAGATTCAGGTTGTCTTCGAGGCACGCCGCAAGGAGCCGCCGCTCTGGCTGCGCTACCAGCCGCTGCGCACGAATGCGGTGTTCCACTCGGACCAGGGCTGGGGCACCTATCTCGACCTCGGCATCGGCAGCCGCGAGATCCGGTTCACGCCGATCCTCGCGCTCGATGACGCAGACGATCTCGTCGAGGAGTACGGCGGCGGCGGCCTACGCTTCGAAACACGCAAGCTCGGCACGCAGAGGCTCGGCGCCAGCCTCGAATGGTCGTGGTTCGACTCGGGCTGGCGCGATCAGACGGTCGCCGCGATCGCCGCTGACCCGTCGCTGCCGGCGATCTACGACACGCGGCAGACAGTGACACCGTTGATCAGGTTCGCCTTCACGCCGGAACTGAGCGTGTCGGCCGGCGTCGGCATCACCGAGCTGGAGCCGATCACACCGCTGAAGGGATCGACGGCGGCGAATGCCGCGATCGGTGGCGTCGACTATCGCCGGCAGTGGCACAACGGTGACCGGGCGTCGCAACAGATCGACGCGCAGGTGCAGTTGCGCGCAGGGACGCACGCGCTGGAGAGCGATCTCGTCTACGACCGTTACCTGGCGCAGGGCGCGTACTCATACGACCAGCGGCGGCATCACGCGACAGTCACCGGCATGGCCGGTCACATCAGCGGTGAGGCACCGCTCTTCGAACGCTTCACGCTCGGCGATACGCGGACGCTGCGCGGCTGGGACAAGTACGCGATCAACCCGGCGGGCGGCAGCCGGATGTACTACGCGTCGGTGGAGTACGCCTACTCGGGTCTCGCCGTGTTCCTCGACGTCGGGTCGGTCTGGGATCACCCCGAGGACCACCACGCGCGCGTGTCGACCGGACTCGGCTTCTACGCCGGCCCCGCCTTCGCCACCATCGGCTTCCCGCTCAACACCGACAAGGTCAGCGCGGTCTTCACCATGGGCCTGCGCATTTCGGAGACGAAACTGCGGTGGTGACGGCGCGGGCCGGCGCCCTGGCGCTCGCGGCGCTGCTCGTCGCGGGCGGGCCGTCCGCCTCCGCGCAGACGCTGACGATGGCGACCGCCGGCGATGCGATCAAGCTGCGGGCAACAGGGTGGTCGTTCCTGACCGAGGAGCCGCTGGCGCGGCTGAAGGAAGGACGGACGGTACGGGTCGAAGTGACGGTGCTGCTGCTGGCTGCACCCGGACGATCCCCGGCCGCAACACTGCGCCAGATCTTCGCGGTTAGCTACGACCTGTGGGAGGAGCGGTTCGCCGTATCGGCGCCCGGCCCGCGGGCCACGGCGGTCTCGCATCTCACGGCGCCGGCCGCGGAGGCGTGGTGCCTCGATCAAATCGCGGTGCCGATCGCGTCGTTCAGCGGCGTCGACACGCAGCGATTCTGGATCCGGGTCGAGTGCCGCATACTGGACGGCGATGGCGCGCCCGCCGACGACGAAGGCCTGACGCTGCAGCGGCTGATCGACGTCCTCAGCCGCCGCCGCAAAGCCGAGCCGATTTCGCGTCCCCTTGACGGGGGCCCGTTCCGGCTGCCGCACGCAGGCGGCGCTCCCCCGCCCCGATGAATCGACTGCGCAACCGCCTGATCGCCGCGTTTCTTGCGTCCACGCTGCTGCCGCTGGTAGCGACGGTCTTCATCACCACGACGCTGCTCGATCGCAGCCTGCGCTACGCGACGACGGGGGAGCTCGATCGGCTGTCGCGCACGCTCGAGACCACCGGCAAGCAGCTCTACCAGCGAGAGCGGGCCGCGCTGAAGCGCGACGCCGAAGACGGCCGGATTGCGCCGCGGCGTTACGGCGCGGCGGAGCAGGCGGGGTGGCCGCCCGCGATCCGTGCGTTCTGGGACAGCGGCGAGCAGGAGCGGTTCGAGATCTCCGGGCCGGGCGGCGATCGCCTCGACTACCTGCGACGGGCCGACGGCGCGGCCGGCGGCGTCGAGTTGTACACTCACGAGCTCGGCGGCGTGCGCATGGAAGATCTGTCGGCGGAGCTGGCGCAGACGCGTCGGATCGTCAACGAGATGGATGCACGCGATCTCCATCGCGGATTCACGCTGGCCCTGCTGGCGCTGCTTGCGGCCGCCTGGCTGGTGTCACTCGTGCCGCTGGTGATCATCGCGCACCGCGTCAGTAGTCCGATTCAGCAGCTGACGGCGGCGCTGACCGACTTCGCTGCCGGCGATTGGTCGCGGCGCCTCGATGGCGGAGCGCCGGGCGCGCCGCGCGACGAAGTGGGGCTGGCAGTGGAAGCGTTCAATCGGATGGCGGATCAACTCGCCGACAACCGCGAACGGCTCGTGCACCTGGCGCGCATCGCCAGCTGGCAAGCGCTGGCACGCAAGACCGCACACGAGCTGAAGAACTCGCTGACGCCGATCCGGCTGACGGTCGAGGAGATCCAGGCCCGCCAGCCGGCAGCCGACCGCGCCTTCGTCGACCAGGCCGTGCACATTGTCATCAGCGAAATCGAGTCGCTCGAACGGCGGGTGCGCGCCTTCTCCGAGTTTGCGACGGAGCCGCCGGCGACGCCTGGCGTCTTCGACCTCAACACGCTCGTCGCCGAGCGCGTCGCGCTGCTCCGGCCGCTCCATCCCGACACCGCGTGCGTCGTGCATCTCGACGACCGAGAGCCGCGCGCCGACGCCGCCATCGATCTGGTGAATGGCATCGTCACCAACCTGTTGCAGAACGCTGCGGATGCGGCCGGGCCGGGCGGCTCGATCCTGGCGCGCACGCAGGGGGGAGATCGTCGCGTAACCATCGAGATTCACGATTCCGGGCCGGGCCTCAGCAGCGAGGCCGCCGCCACGCTGTTCGAACCGACGATTAGCTTCAAGAAGCACGGCATGGGGCTGGGGCTGTCCATCGCCAAGAAGAACGCGCTGTTGTGCGGCGGCGATTTGGCACGCATCGACGGCGAACTAGGCGGTGCGGCGTTCCGGGTGACGCTGCCCGCAGCGGCCATCGCCGCTGTCGAGGCGCACATCGCATGACCCGTAAGCCACACATCGTCATCGTCGACGACGAGCCGAACATCGGGCGTTCGCTGCGGATGATCCTCGAAGGGGAAGGCTATCGCGTGACGATCTGTGAATCCGCCGCCGCCTTTCGCTTGCAGCGCCATCTTCCCGCCGCCGATCTCTACCTGCTCGACGTACGGCTTCCCGATGGCAACGGCATCGACCTGCTGCGCACACTGCGCCGGGACGACGAGCGCGCCGTCGCCGTGATGATCTCGGGGCACGCGACCATCGCCGACGCGGTCGAGGCGACACGCATCGGCGCCTTCGACTTTCTCGAGAAGCCGCTGGCGCGCGATCGCGTGCTGCTGGTGGTCAAGAACGCTGCGCACTGGGCGGAACTGCAGCGCGAGAATCAGCGCTTCCGCGAGATGGTCGGCGACGCGGCGCAGATGATCGGGTCTGCCCCCATCTTCCAGCAGACGGTGATGCAGGCCTCGCGCGTCGCGCGGTCGGATGTGGCTGTCCTTCTCTCGGGCGAGTCGGGCACCGGCAAGGAGCTGCTCGCGGCGCACATCCATCATCAGAGTCGGTTCGCTGCCGGGCCATTCGTCAAGGTCAACTGCGCCGCCATCCCGACCGATCTGATCGAGAGCGAGCTGTTCGGCTATGAAAAAGGGGCGTTCAGCGGCGCGGCCGCGCTCCGCCGCGGCAAGTTCGAGCTGGCTGACGGCGGCACGATCTTTCTCGACGAAATCGGCGACCTGCATGAAGCCTCGCAGGCCAAGCTGCTGCGCGTGCTGCAGGACGGCGAAGTGCAGCGGCTCGGCGGCGAGCAACCGATCCGCGTCGCCACGCGCGTCATCTCGGCCACCAACCGCAATCTCGAGGATCTCGTCTCGGCCGGCGCGTTCCGGCAGGACCTTTATTACCGCCTGGGTGGATTTCCGATTCGCGTGCCGGCGCTGCGGGAACGGCTGCCGGACGTCGGCGAGCTGGTGCCGTACTTTCTGGCGGAGTTCTGCACGCGCAACAACTTCCGGCCCAAAGCGATCGAGGCCGGCGCGCTGGCCCTGCTCGAGCGCTACGGCTGGCCCGGCAATGTCCGCGAACTCCGCAACGTCGTCGAGCGCATGGCCATCATGGCGGGAGGGGACCGCGTGACCGAGGACGTGGTGCCGATGGAGATCAGACTGCCTTCATCCGCGCGCCCGGCCGCCGGCCTGCAGGAAGTGCGGCAGGCCGCCGAGCGCGATCGCATCCGGCGCGCGCTGGAAGAGACTGACTGGAACGTCGCCGGCGCCGCCCGCCTGCTCGGCACCGAGCGAACGGCCCTGCACAAGCGTATCCGCACGCTCGGCCTGAGGCGACACTAACGTTTCGCCGCGGCCACAATATCCGCGCCCCCTCGCCCGACTACACATATAGAAGATGACGGCCGACCAGGATCGGCGGATTGTCGACGCCGTGGACCGCGAGCAATCGCGGCTGCGGCATTTCATCCGCCGGCGCGTGCCGGACCCCCGCGACGCCGAAGACATCCTCCAGGACGTCTTTGCCGCGCTCGTCGAGGCCAACCGGCTGCTGATGCCGATCGATCACCTGGCCGGCTGGCTGTTCCGCGTGGCGCGCAACCGGATCAGCGATCTGTTCCGGAGAAAGACCGAGGAGCCGCTGCTCTTCGAGGAGCTGCTGCCATCGGAAGACGCAGGACCGGACGCCGAGTACGCGCGCACGGTCATCGTCGAGGCGCTCGCCGCCGCGCTCGAGGAGTTGCCGGTGGAGCAGCGCGAAGTCTTCGTCGCGCACGAGATTGACGGACGGAGCTTCAAGCAGATCGCGGCGGCCACCGGCGTGCCAATCAACACGCTGCTGTCGCGCAAGCATTACGCGGTGCAGCGGCTGCGCGAGCGGCTGCGGCCGCTCTACGACGAACTGGCGAAGGGATGAGGGAAGACGTTATGAGCATCAGGCGCAAGTGGTTCTTCATCGCGCCGGCGGCGATCGCCGGGTTGGCGCTGTTCACCTTCCTCGGCGGCGAGGTGGTCAAGCTGCTCTGGAACAACCTGCTGCCGGCGCTGTTTGGCTTCCCGGCGATCACGTTCTGGCAGGCGCTCGGCTTGCTCGTGCTGTGCCGTATCCTCTTCGGCGGTTTCGGCCGCCATTGCCGCCGCGGCTGGCGGATGAAGGATGAGGAGCGGGATCTGATTCGCCGCCGCATGCGCGAGCGCTGGGGGATGCCGCCGCCCGAGCGGCCGGCCGACGGCGTCGAATTGTAACAGCGGACGTCATCGCCGCTTACGATGGCGGAGCCGCTGCCGTCGGCGCCATGGAGCGGATCGCGGAAGCGGTGATTACAAAAGCCCGTTGATCTCGCCGCCGGGGACGGCGCGGCCAAGCGACGTGAACGTACCCTGCTGGGCCGCCTCGCGCACGGCGTCGAGAAACCCCGTCCACGCGGCGCGCGCGAAGGCGCCGCCGACGCTGATCCGCCGGACGCCGACATGCGCGAGATCCTTGACGGTAAACGTCGAACGCGCGAGCACGTTCACTGGTTTCGGCGCGACCGCCGCTACGATGGCCGCGACTTCAGCGATCGACGCCAGCCCGGGGGCGTAGAGGCACTCGGCACCCGCATCCGCATACGCCGCCAGGCGCCGGATCGTCTCTTTCAGGTCCGGCCGTCCCGCGATGAAACCCTCAGAGCGGCCGGTGAGCAGGACCCGGCGTCCCGATCGATCGATGGCGGCGCGCGCGCCGCGGATCCGATCGACGGCGAGCTCGAAATCGTAGAGCGGCTTGGCGGGATCGCCGGTTGAGTCCTCGATCGACAGGCCGGCAACGCCGGTCTCGACGGCGCGCGCCACGTTCGTGGCGACGTCTTCCGCGCGATCCGCGAATCCCGCCTCGAAGTCGGCGTTGACCGGCACGTCGACGCTGCCGGCAATCAGCGCCAGGTGTGCCAGGGCCTGTTCGAGCGGCACGCCATGGTCGGGGTACCCCATCGACCACGCCGATCCGGAGCTGGTCGTGGCCAGCGCCGGGAAGCCGCGCTGCGCCAGAACCTTCGCGGTCCCGGCGTCCCAGGGATTCGGGATGACGAAGCAGCCCGACTCATGGAGGTTGGCAAAGACAACGTAACGATCGGCGGCAGGCATACGGCGATCATGCCGCAAAAAGCGCCGCAAAAGATCTCGCCGAAATTGCATAGCGGGCGACACGCCGCTCCCCTATACGGGGACGTTACGCCGGCGCCATCAAGGCGTCACCGTGCCCGTCTACAACGGTCTCGCGGATCGCCGGCTGCCGGTGGTGCGAAACAGGAGGAAGGCAAATGCGACGAGCAACAGTCAGCGCTGGGATCGTCCTCGGTGTGATGGCCCTGGGATTCAGCCCCCTGGCGGGGCGAATTTCCGGGGGACTCGGGGTGTCGGCACAAGGCGACGACGCAAAGACGGACTGCCCCGTCTCGCAGAGCACGCTCAGCGCGCAACTCGCTGCCGCGGACGGGGACGATTCCTCGGGGCTCGACAATCACTACTGGGCCGTCGTCGTCAATCGCGGCGGCGTCGTCTGCGCCGTTGCCTACTCCGGGCCCACTGTCGACGCGCAGTGGCTCCTCAGCCGTCAGATCGCCGCGGCCAAGGCCTTCACGGCCAACGGCTTGAGCCTCGATTCGGCCCCGCTGTCGACGGCACAGCTCTACCCATGGGTGCAGCCGGGCGCTCCGGCGAATCCGCTGTTTGGCCTCGCGGCGGGCAACCCGGTCAGTCCCGAGGACGCCTACCAAGGCTCCTACAGCCGCTTCGGTACGCACAACGATCCGATGATCGGCAAGCGCGTCGGCGGCACGATCACGTTTGGCGGCGGCCTGGGCCTGTACGACGGCACGCACGCCATCGGCGGTCTCGGCCTGTCGGGCGACACCGCGTGTGCCGATCACTCGACGGCCTGGCGTCTGCGCAACCTGCTGGGCATGAAGCCGACGGCTGGCGACGACCGGATCACGCTCGATAACCTGACCGGCCACCCGCACTGTCCAAACGACGGCGCCACTCAGGGCAAACACTAATTAGATGGGCGATGGGCGATGGGCGATGGGCGATTAGGGATCAAGGATTAAGGATCAGGGATTCTTTCGGAACCAGCCGTAGGCGGTCTACGTCTAAGGCCGTAGACTGCCTACGACTATGGCGAAAACACCAATGGACGCCGAGCGCCTCGAGCTCCTACAGGGCACGCTCGACATGCTCATCCTCCGGACCCTTCAGTGGGGGTCGCGTCACGGCCACGGCATCGGCCAGGCCATCCGTGCCCAGTCGGACGATCTACTCAAGGTCGAGACCGGGTCGCTCTATCCCGCGCTGCACCGCCTCGTCAAACGCGGCTGGCTCAAGGCCGAGTGGGGCGTGAGCGAAGCCAACCAGAAGGCGAAGTACTACCAGCTGACCGCCGCCGGCAAGGCGCAGCTCTCGCGTGAGCAGAGCCGCTGGTCGCAGCTCGTGCATGCCATCGGCCGGATCATGAACGCGCATCCCAACGAGGACTGACTCGTGGCTCCCGACGATCGCGACCTCGACGACGAGATCCGCGGCCATCTGGCCCTCGAGATCCGCGAGCGGCTCGAGCGGGGCGACGATCCGGACACGGCTCGGCGGCGCGCGTTCGCCGATTTCGGCTACGTCCCCTCGGCACGTGAATCGATGCGTCGCGTCTGGCACAGCCGGTGGCTCGACGCCACCGCGATGCTCGGCCGAGAGATGCGGATCGGCCTGCGCTCGCTGTTGCGCGCCCGCGGCCTCGCGCTGACGGTCGTCGTCACGCTGGCGCTCGGCATCGGCGCCAATGCCGCCATCTTCAGCGTCGTGCGCGGCGTCCTGCTGCGGCCGCTCCCGAACCGTGACGAAGATCGCCTGATCTACATCCGGCAGAGCGCCCCGGGTCTCGGTCAGGAGAATATGAAGTTCTCGGTCCCCGAGTTCAAGGATCTCGTATCCCGCGCCACGACGATCAGCGGATTCGGCAACTTCTCCACGGTCGACTTCACGCTGCTCGGTCTCGGCGGCGAACCGCGCGTCGTCAAGGCGGGTGTCGTCGGCGGCTCGTATTTCGACGTGATGGGGCTTCGTCCCGTGCTCGGCCGGCTGCTCGACGCGCGCGACGACGGCCCGAAGGCGGATGGCGTTCTCGTCCTCACCTACCGGTTCTGGAAGACGGCGCTCAAGGGCGATCCGGGGGTGATCGGCAAGACGATCCGCCTCGGTGGGCGCACCGCCAAGGTGGTCGGGGTGCTCGAGCCGTCGGTCCCATATCCCGAAGACACTGAAATCATCGCCAACATCGTCACCAGCCCGCATCACCTCAGCGCGACGATGGAGGACGGGCGCACGCACCGGATGACGGAGCTCTTCGGCCGGCTGGCGCCGGGCGCCACAATCGATCAGGCGCGCGCGGATCTGATCGCGGCGCACGCGGCGATGGTGCGCGCCAATCCGTCGTCGTACCCGACCCGCGCCAACATGCAGCTCACCGTCACGCCGTTCCGCGATCAGATCGCGGCGCCGGCGCGGACGATCCTCCTCGTGCTCCTCGCGGCGGCGGCGGTGGTGTTCGTCATCGCGTGCTCGAACGTCGCCAACCTGATCCTTGCGCGTTCGGTCCGCCGCGAAGGGGAACTGGCCGTCCGTGCGGCGCTCGGCGCGAGTACCGGCGCCCTGCGGCGCACGCTGCTCGGCGAAAGTCTCGTGCTGTGCGGCGCCGGCGCGGTCCTCGGCATCCTGCTGGCGCAGCCGTTGGTCGGCCTCGTCGCGCGCTACGCCGCGCGCTTTTCCGTCCGCGCGCTCGACACCACCGTCGATCCCAGCGTGCTGTGGGTCGGCTCGAGCCTGGCGATCGCTGCCGCCGTGCTGCTCGCTTTCGTTCCGCGATTGCCCTCGCCATACGCCTCAGGCGGACTCGGCGTCGCGAGCGGCAGTCTCCGGATCACACCCGGCACCAGTCGCCGCCTCCGCGCATTCGCGACGACGCAAATCGCCTGCTCGTTCGTGCTGCTCGCAGGCGCCGGGATGCTCCTGACCACGCTGGTTTCGCTCCAGCACGTGAACACGGGCTACGAGATGCGGCAGGTGCTGGTCTTCGACATTCCGATGCAAGCTACAGACGTCGGTGATCCCAAGCTTCTCGACTTCTATCAGCAGGCGACCGATCGTTTGGCGCGACTGCCTGGCGTGGACGCCGTCTCGGTCGGCATGTTCGCGCCGTGGCGCGACGCCGGCAACCTTGGTCCCGGGGTGCCGTTCACCGTCGACGGCTACACGCCGGCGAATGGCGAGGAACTCCCACGCGCGCGGTTCCGTGTTGTCGCCCCACGGTTCTTCACCGTGGTCGGCGTCCCGCTCATCGCCGGGCGCGACTTCACCAACGAGGATCGTGCCGGCGCCGAGCGGGTCGTGATCGTCAGCCAGAGCGTCGCCGAACGGCTCTATCCCAGCGGCGACGCGCTCAACCGCAAGATGTGGTGGGTCGATCCGTACTTCGGCCCCAAGCCGCTGCCGCGCCGCATCGTCGGCATCGCGGCCGACGCCGACGACGAGAACGTCGTCGGCCGCTCGGCGATGACGGTGTATCACCCCGTCCGGCAGGTCGGCGTCGGCGGGCGGTTGTTCGTGCGCGCGGCGGGAGATCCGTACGCGCTCGTGCCGGCGGTGACGAAAGCGATTCACGGGATCGCACCGGACCAGCCGGTCGAGCGCGCCGCCACGCTCGAAGACGTGCGGGCGGAGGTGCTGTCGCCCGAACGCGTGAACGCGTTCGTCTTCTCGGGGTTCGCCGGCATCGCGGTGCTCATCGCCGTCGTCGGCGTGGCGGGCGTGCTTGCCTTTTCGGTGAGCGCACGGACCCGCGAGTTCGGCGTGCGGCTGGCTATCGGGTCCGCGCCACGACACCTGCTGACGCGCGTCCTTTCGGAAGGCCTGGTGATCGCGGTGGTCGGGATCGTCGCCGGCGCGATGGGCGGCTACGCGCTGGCGCGCGTAGCAGTGAGAATCTTCGACCAGGTCCAGTTGCCGGGTCCGCTGACCGTCGTGACCGCGGCGACCCTCCTCGTCGCCGCCGCCGTCGTCGCGTCGCTGCTACCGGCGGCGCGCGCGGCGCGCGTCGACGTCCTGCAGGCGCTGCGTTCGGAATGAGCGGCAACACATGACGATCAGAACCAACGCCCGAGTCGCCGGCGTCACGTTCCTTGTCTACATCGCCGCCGGCCTCGGAACGCTGGCCGCCGGAAGCCGCGCCCCCGCCGCTGACGTCCTCGTCATCGTCACGTCGTTCTCCGCACTCGTCCTCGGCGCCACGCTGTACGCGCTGACGCGCGATCAGGATCGCGATCTGGCGCTGCTCGCGCTCCTCTGCCGCGTCGTCGAGAGCATTCCCGGCCACAAGGGTGGCCCGATCTTCTTCGCCGTCGGCAGCACGATTTTCTGCTGGTTGATCCTGCGCGGCCGGCTGATTCCAGCCGCGCTGGCCGTCCTCGGCGTCACCGCGTCAGCCGTGCTCGTCGCGCTGCTGCTGGTCCAGCGCGCTGGACTGTTCAGCGGCGGCGCCAACTGGTCGTCGTCGCTCACATGGTTCGTCTGGCTTCCGCCGCTGGTGTTCGAGCTGGCGTTTGCCTTCTGGCTGATCGTCAAGGGCGTGGCCGCGCCGGCGCAGAGACAAGCCGCATGAATCCGTTCCTGTTGCTCCACGTGACGGGAGGAGTCATCTCGGCGTTCGCGATGATCGCGGCCGGTAGCCGGAGCCACGGGTTGGCGGTTCCACTGCTCGTCTTCAGCCTCATTGCGCTGCTGGCGGGTAGCGGCGATCGCCGGATGATTCGCGCTGGGGGACTGCACGGACCGGCTCGACTCAAGCGGCACCTGTGGCGCATGTGTGCCGCCCTCTTCATCGCGGCGGCGTCGTTCTTCCTGGGACCGGTCGGGCGGATTCCGGTGCCGCTTCGCGCTCCAGTGTTCCGGCTGATTCCACTGCTGGTGCTCGTAACACTGGCGTTCTGGTGGTGGCGGCTCCGGCGAAGACGCGAGTGGCCGCGCGTCGTTGCGGGCGGCGTGCCTGAGGCAGTGTGATGAACGAAACAGTCGCCGAACGCCCTCTTCGTTTGTGGCCTGGCGTCGCCTTCGCGCTGGTCGCACTCGCCGGTGTGGTGTTGACCATGCTCCGCGTCGGCGGTTTCCTCGGGATGGGTGCGGCGGTCGTCGCGGCGCTGCTCATCATTCTGTGGTGGCTGCTGTTCAGTCGGGCGCGCTGGTTCGAGCGCGTCGGCGCGATCGTCGCGATCGCGGCTGCGGACGCCGCGCAGCGGTACGTCGTCGACCCATCGATCGCCGGCGGCGCGATGGGCTATCTCAGCTACGCGCTTCAGTTGCCGATGCTCTGCGTGGCACTGGTCGGCTGGGCCTGGATCAGCCGGCGCCTGCAGCCGGGACCCCGTTTCGCCGCCGCCATTGGGGTAGCCGCGCTCGGCTGCCTGCCGTGGATGCTGATGAGGACTGGCGGCATCAGCGGCGACGGCACCTCCGACTTCCACTTGCGGTGGTCGCCGACGCCCGAAGAACGGCTGCTGGCGCATGCCGCGGACGAGAAGCCGATCGCCGCGCCGGTCGCGCCGGCGCCCGCTCCAGCCATCGCGGAACCGGCAATGCCGGAAACGGCCGCGAAGCCCGAGCCTGCCGTGCTCCCGGCGATCGTGAAGGCCAAACCGGCGGATTGGCCCGGGTTCCGAGGGCCGGATCGCAACAGCGTCATTCACGGCGCGCAGGTCGCGACCGACTGGTCGGCTTCGCCGCCGGTACAGCTCTGGCGGCGCGAGGTCGGTCCTGGATGGTCGTCGTTTGCCGTGCGCGGCGATCGCCTCTACACGCAGGAACAGCGCGGTGAAGACGAAGTCGTGTCGTGCTACCGGATGAGCACCGGACAACCGATCTGGCGGCATCGCGATCGCGTGCGCTTCTGGGAGTCGAACGGCGGCGCGGGGCCGCGCGCGACGCCGACGCTCATGGACGGCCGCGTCTACACGTTCGGTGCGACCGGCATCCTCAACTCGCTCGACGAGGCAAGCGGCGCCGTGATCTGGTCGCGTAACGTGTCGGCCGATGCACACGTCAAGGTGCCGATGTGGGGTTTTGCCAGCTCACCGCTGGCCGTCGACGGGCTGGTCGTCGTCGCCGCCTCCGGCAAGCTGGCGGCGTTCGACGTGGTGACGGGCGAGCCAAAGTGGTTCGGGACGTCGATCGGCGGCAGTTACAGCTCGCCGCAGCTCGCGACGCTCGACGGCGTGACGCAGATCGTGCTGCTCGGCGGCAACGGCGCGGCGGCGGTGGCGCCGGCGACCGGTGCCCGGTTGTGGGACGCGAAGTGGGAGAGCGGGGTGACGATCGTGCAGCCGGCGGTGATCGGCGATCACGACATCCTCATCACCACCGCGGCGTCGAGCGGCGGAGAAGGCATTCGCCGCCTGACCATCGCCCACGCGGGCGCGAAGTGGACGGCCGAGGAGCGCTGGACATCGAACGGCCTCAAGCCGTACTTCAACGACTACGTGGCGCACAAGGGCTACGCCTACGGCTTCGACGGCAGCATCCTGTCGTGCATCGATCTCAACGACGGCACGCGCAGGTGGAAAGGCGGCCGTTACGGCAACGGCCAGCTCGTGCTGCTCCCCGATCAGGACCTCCTGCTGGTCACGACCGAGGAAGGCGAGATCGCGCTGGTCAAGGCGACGCCGGATCAGTTCACCGAGATCGCGCGCGTTCCTGCGCTCGAAGGCAAGACCTGGAATCACCCGGTGCTCGTGCGCGACATCCTCCTGGTTCGCAACGACCACGAGATGGCAGCCTTCCGGCTGCCGCTGGCCAGCCGCTGAGACGACGCGCTTCTCATGGAAGCCCGTGGTGAAAACCGGCTCTCGCACGCCGACCTGTAGTGCCGCGGACCGCGTGATCGGGCGAGGTGTGAGGCGTGAGACGAATGGCACGAGCCGCCCATGACCTGTAACGAGGGGCAAGAGCGAATCGCTAATTCGGCGCTTTATCGCCGACTGCTATTCGAGGCGTTACTTCGATTGCTGCCGCAATCACGTCTTCGCTCAACGCCACCGCCGATCGGACGACGGTTCCATTCGGATTGACGATCGCGGACGAACCATGAGACGTCAGCTCGGCCGCCTGGCCGGCGACATCGGCGCGGATGACCCACATCTCGTTCCCGATCGCCGTCGCCACGTCGATGCTCCTGGCCTCGGTCACGAGCTCGGCTCCGCCCTGCCGCGGGGGGAGCGCGTTGTTGCTGGGGACGAACAGCGCCGTTGCACCGCGAGAGGCTATCTGATTGGCGAGCTCGGGAAAATTCGAGTCGTTGCAGATCGCGATGCCGAACGTCAGCGCACCCACGCGGAACACCGGCACGTGGCGACCGGCGCGATACACCGATTGACGGATGGCCGGGTGCAGTTTCCGATAGACGCCGGCGACGGTCCCTCGATGAAAGACGGCGGCGGCGTTGTAAAGGAAACCATCCTCGCCGAGCTCCGTGAAACCGATGATCGTGGTCGTGACGTCGCTCGCGAGCGGCGCCAAAACCGCGGCGAGCTGGCCGGTTCGGATGCGTATCGCGAAGCGGGCGGGATCGTCGATCTGATCGGCCAAGCCGCCGAGGATCGCTTCGGGACAGCAAAGAATCTCGACCCCTTTCGCTTCGCACGCCCGGACGCGCGCCCGAATGAGGTCGAGCGCGCCCACCGAGCCGGCGGCGAGGAGAGGAGCCTGATAGGCGGCAACCTTCACGCATCCATGATCGCTCACCCAGTTCGGCGTTTCACCGGTGGCTAGGCCAAGACGAGGGCTGGCGCGCGAGATCGCGGACAATACGCGCGTGACGTTTCCGGTGATGGTGCCGGCGGGCCCGGTGCGGCTGCACCCGCACGTCGTATTCGACCTGCTCGCCTACACTGGGGGCTTCCGCCTGTTCCTCTGGCAGCGCCGCCGCCTCGGGGACACCGTCGACACGCACGCGCGCTGGTCTGTCGTCGCCGCCGCGATTCTCGGGGCCGCGATTGGCAGCAAGGTCTTCTTCTGGCTCGAGGATCCGCGCGAGACACTGGCGCACTGGCACGACCTGGCGTTCCTCCTCGGCGGCAAGACGATCGTCGGCGGCCTGATCGGTGGCCTCATCGCCGTCGAGCTCGAAAAGCGCTGGGCGGGGCTGACGCGCCGCACCGGCGACCTGTTCGCGATGCCGCTTGCCGCGGGCATCGCGGTCGGCCGGATCGGGTGCTTTCTCTCAGGCCTGCCGGATCGCACGTTCGGTACGCCGACGCAGCTGCCCTGGGGGGTCGATTTCGGCGACGGGGTCCCGCGACATCCCACGCAGCTCTACGAGTCGATCGTGATGGCGGCGGTCGCGATCGTGCTGGGCCGGCTGACGCGCCATCCGCACCGCGAGGGAGACATCTTCAAGTTGTTCATGACGGTCTACTTCGCGCTGCGGCTGATGGTCGACCATTTCAAGCCGGAACCGCGCGTTCTGCTCGGATTGACCTCGCTGCAGTGGGCGTCGGTTGCGGTCCTGCTGTATTACGGCGATGATGTGCGCCGCTGGCTCAAGGAAGGATGGCGATGAACGAGACGACGCCCGAGGTTCCACCACAGGCGGCGCCGAAAAAGGCGTCCCGCGTCCGCATCCTCCTGATGCTGGCGCTCGGCGGCCCCGTGCTGGCATTCGGCGGGTGCGCGCTCTTCCTGGCCAACCTCAATCTCGAAGGCAGCCGGGGCGGAAGCGACGCTCTCTCGGCGGTGGGGGCGATCGTCTTCGCCGCCGGTTGTCTCGCCTTCATCGTCGGCATCATCTGGGCGATCGCCCGCGCGATCGATCGGCGCTTCGACAGGGCCAAGGCCGCGCAAGAGGCGAACGCCACCGCCGAGACGCCGCGGGCGGAGCCATAGCTGATGGGCGTCAGGCCGTACCTATTCTACGACGTCGCTGTGTCTATTTGTTCTACCTGCTACCGGCGAGTCGACGCCAAGATCGTCTTCCAGGACGGCGGCGTCTACATGATCAAGCGCTGCGGGGAGCACGGCACCCAACGGGTGCTCGTCGCCGACGACGTGGACTACTACCGGCGATGCCGGGAGGTGTTCATCAAGCCGCCGGAAACACCGCTCCACTACAACACGCCGGTGAAATGGGGATGCCCGTACGACTGCGGGTTGTGCACCGATCACGAGCAGCACTCCTGCCTGTCGCTGGTCGAGATCGCCGACGCCTGCAACCTGCGCTGCCCGGTCTGCTACGCCTCGAGCGGCCCCGATCGCCCGCACTTCCGTACGCTCGATCAAATCGAACGGATGCTCGACGCCGTGGTCAGGAACGAAGG
Organism: uncultured Acidobacteriota bacterium; assembly: GCA_963836665.1. Lineage (GTDB taxonomy): Bacteria > Acidobacteriota > Vicinamibacteria > Vicinamibacterales > 2-12-FULL-66-21 > JAICSD01. Next base: position 3,468,045 of record CAWIKL010000001.1, read on the forward strand.
GCAGCCCGACGTCGTGCAGATTTCCGGCGGCGAGCCAACGATCCATCCCGACTTCTTCGCCGTGCTCGACCTGGCCAAGGCGCGGCCGATCCGGCACCTGATGCTCAACACCAACGGTGTCCGCATCGCCGAGAGCGACGAGTTCACGGCCAGGCTCGCCGGCTACATGCCCGACTTCGAGGTTTACCTGCAGTTCGACTCGTTCGAGCGAGACGCCCTGATGAACCTGCGCGGCGCCGACCTGCGCCGCATTCGCGAACAGGCGATCGAACGGCTCAACAAACACAACATCTCGACGACGCTGGTCGTCACGGTCAAGCGTGGCGTCAACGACGGTGAAATCGGGAAAATTATCGACTACGCGCTGCAACAGCCCTGCGTGCGCGGTGTCGCACTGCAGCCGGTGCAGGTCGCCGGCCGCCACGACCACTTCGATCCAGCGATTGATCGGCTCACTCTGACCGAGGTGCGGCGGAGGATTCTCGAACAGACGAGCGTCTTCCGTCCGGAGGACGTCATCCCCGTGCCGTGCCATCCTGACTCGCTGGCGATGGCCTACGCGCTGAAGATCGGTGGGCAGGTGGTACCACTCACTGGCATGATCGATCCCAAGATCCTGATCGAAGGCGGCCGCAACACCATCGTCTACGAGCAGGACGACGCGGTGCGCGATGGGATTTTCAAGCTGTTCGCAACGAACCATTCGCCGGCATCGGGCATTTCGACGCTGCGCGATCTGCTCTGCTGCCTGCCGAGCATCGAGGCACCGGTCGGGCTCGGTTATCAGAACCTCTTTCGGGTCATCATCATGCAGTTCATCGACGCATACTCATTCGACGTGCGCTCGGTGAAGAAGACGTGCGTGCACATCGTCCACCCGGATGCGAAACGGCTGATCCCGTTCGACACCTACAACCTGTTCTACCGTGACGACCTCGAGACGACGCGGCTGGTGGCGTTGCGCGACGGACGAGGCGCCCCCCCGTCCGGACCGCTACTGTCAACTTCAACAGGGCAGGCACGGTGAGCTGATGTTTGACCATCGGGGCCCCGGTCCAGTGAGGGTTCTCTTATAGGATCGGAGTATGCGCACCCGCTTCCGGCCGATCCCCTTCGCCGCCCTTGCCGTCATCGCCGCCGCGCGGCTGGCGGCAGCACAGGCCACCCAGACGGCGTCGCAAGGGCGCGAGACCACCGCCGAGTCGGTCGCGCAATATGCTCTCTCCCAGCAGATGCCGGTCGACCCTGAGGCGGTCGTCGGCACGCTGCCGAACGGGCTTCGCTACTACGTGCGACCGAACGGCAAGCCGGCCAAACGCGCCGAACTGCGGCTGGTGGTCAAGGCCGGTTCGGTCCTCGAGGACGACGACCAGAAGGGGCTCGCGCATTTCGTCGAGCACATGGAGTTCGAGGGGACGCGCAACTTCCCCGGCAACGCCATCAACGACTTCCTTGGCGATCTCGGCCTCAGCATCGGGGCCGACGCCAACGCCGCCACCAGCTACGACGACACCCAGTACACGCTGCGCGTGCCGACCGACACGCCCGGCGTGCTCGATCGGGCACTCCTGATCCTCGAGGACTGGGCGGGAGCCGCGACGTTCGACCAGAGCAGCATCGACCGCCAGCGCGGCATCGTTCTCTCGGAATGGCGCATGCATCTGGGCGCCGGCGAACGTGTTGGCGACCAGATTCGCAAAGTGCAGCTCGAAGGAACGCGCTACGCCGACCGGCCGCCCATCGGCGATCCGGCGGTGATTCAGAAAGCCAGCCGCGACGCGCTGGTGCGCTACTACCGCGATTGGTATCGCCCGGACCTCATGGCCGTGATCGTCGTCGGCGACATCGACCGCGACGCCGCCGTGAAGATGATTCGCGATCACTTCTCGGCGTTGAAGAACCCGGCCAACGAACGCAGCCGGCCGACGTACGATGTGACCGATCGAGCGGGCACGCGCTACGCCTTCGTCACCGACAAGGAAACGACGTCGACGGTGATACAGCTGTCCGATCTGCGCCCGGCACGCAACCAGGGGTCGGTCGGTGGCTACCGCGACATCATGCTCGACCAGCTGTTCGCGGCGATGCTCGGATCGCGACTCGACGAGTTGTCGCAGACCGCCAACCCGCCGTTCCTGCGCGCCGCCGCCGATCGATCGCTGTTCCCGACGATCCGCACGCGCGACGAGGCGCTGCTGCAGGCGCTCGTCGCCAATGACGGCATCGCCAAGGGGCTTGAATCGCTCGTCACCGAAGTGCAGCGGGTCGCCCGCTTCGGTTTCACCGCGACCGAGCTCGATCGCGCCAAGCAGGCGATGATGCTCGGCTACGAACGGACCGTCACGGAGAGCCCCGACCGCGAGTCGGCGAGCCGCGCCGACGAGTACACCCGCAACTTCCTGCAGTCGGAGGCGCTGCCGACGATCTGGCAGGAGCTCGCCTTCCATCATCGCTTCGTCCCGGCGATCACGCTGGCCGAGATGAACGCGCTGACGGCCGACTGGTTTCCCGACCGCAACCGCCTCGTGATCGTGTCGGCGCCCGACGCCGCCGGCGTGGCGCTGCCCTCGCAGGCGCAGCTCGACGCGGCGGTGCGGACGGCGATGACCAAGAAGCTGGACGCCTACGTCGACAGCGGCGCCGGCCAGGCATTGATCGATGCGCCGCCCAAGCCGGGCACGATCACCAAGACGGTGGAGCGCAGCGAAGCCGGGGTCACCGAGTGGACACTCTCCAACGGCGCGACGGTCGTCCTCAAGCCGACGAAGCTGAAGGAGAACCAGATCCTGTTTCGCGCCTTCGCGCCTGGCGGCACGTCGCTCTCGAGCGACGCCGATTTTCCGTCGGCGCGCGCCGCCGACAGCGTCATTGGCGCGAGCGGCGCCGGCCAGTTCAACGCCGTCACCCTCGACAAGCTGCTGAACGGCAAGGCGGTGGTCGTCCAGCCGTTCATCGACGAGATCGATCAGGGGATGGGCGGGGGCAGCACGCCGGAAGATCTCGAGACGCTGTTCCAGCTGCTCTACCTGCGCTTCACGCAGCCGCGGGCCGACCCGACGGCCTTTGCCGGAATGGCCGCGCAGGCGCGCAGCCTGCTCGCCAACCAGCAGGCCAGCCCAGACGTCGTCTTCAACCAGACAGTCGAGGCCGCGCTCAGCGGCAATCATCCGCGCCGCCAGCCGGAGACACCGGCGAGCGTCGATCGCTGGAACCTCGATCGCGCGCTGGCGATCTACAAGGCGCGATTTGCCGACGCGGGCAACTTTACTTTCGTGTTCGTCGGCAGCTTCAACGTCGACACGATCAAGCCCCTGGTCGAGACCTACCTGGCCAGCCTTCCGGCCATCAACGCGCATGAAACGTGGAAGGATCTCGGCATCGCGCCGCCGGCGACGGTCGTCACGAAAACGATCGAAAAGGGCATCGCCCCCAAGAGCCAGGTCGCCATCGTCTTTTCCGGCCCGTTCGATTACGACCTGCGGCACGTGCTCGCGCTGCGGACGATGACGATGCTGCTGCAGTCGCGGCTGTTCGATACGATCCGCCAGGAGCTCGGCGGCACCTACAGCATCACCGCGACTCCGGACGCCGACAAGTTCCCGCACCCGGAGTACAGCGTCCGCATTGAATGGACCTGCGACCCGGCGCGGACCGAGACGCTGGTGCAGCGCGTGTTCCAGGAGATCGAGTTCGTCAAGGGGACACGCTTCGACAACCGGCAGATGGGGCTGGTGCGCGAACCGCTGCTGCGCGAGTTCGAGGCGAACAGCCAGGACAACCGCTACTTCCTCCAGCTCATCGCCCGTGCCTACGAAGACGGCACTGGGGCCAGCGTGGCGTCAGTGATCGATGTTCCAGCGCAGATCCGCGCGCTGACGAGCAACGACATCCAGCAGGCGGCCGAGCGTTATCTCGACACCAGCCGCTACGTCAAAGTGATCCTGATGCCGCAGAAGTAGCCCGCGGCGGCGTTACTTCGAGACGAGCTCCGCCGACCAGATGTCGCTCTCATCGCGCGCAACGGTAAAGAAGAACCGGTGCCCGTCGGTCGCAAACTCGCGGCGCGGCGAACGGCGCGAAGGCAGGTCGAAGCGCACGAGCAGGCGGCTGGCGCCGCCCGCTGCCGCGACCGCGCGGATCGTCGAACGGCGCTCGCTGTCGTACGACTTGTAATAAATGGTTCGTCCGTCCGGTGACCACAGCGCATACTGCGGATCGCCGCCGTCGGTGCGGCCCTCGACGAGGACGTGCTCGCCGGTACCGTCCGGCGCGATGACACGCAGCTGCCGGCCGGCGCAGAAGGCAATCCATCTGCCGTCAGGAGACCATTTCGGGTCGGTGCTTCCGTTCTTGGTCAGCTGACGCGGCGCGCTCCACGCTGCGCCACGCCTGGCGCGCGTCACGATGAAGGCCTGCGTGCTTCCGCTCGACGTCGGCGTCGAGTCGAAGACGATCGAATCGCCGTCGGGTGCCCAGCTGGAATGCTGATCTTCGGACGGTGTGCTGGTCACCCGCTCGGTGTGCGTGCCGTCGGCGGTGATCACGAACAGGTCGCGCTGGCCACCCTCGACGATCGCATGAAAAACCAGTTCGGTGCCGTCAGGCGACCAATCGTTGACGAACTTGTTGAAGGGGCCACGCGTGACCTGTTCGGGACGGCCACCGCCGCTGAGCGGCATCTTCCACACGTCGGCGGCTCCGTTGACGTCAGAGTCATACGCCAGCCAGCGCCCATCCTTCGAGACGGTGAGCTTTTCGATCTTCTCGCTGCCGAAGGTCACCTGCTCGGCGTCGGCGACGGACGCGGCGCCGCGTTCGGGAATGGCGATCGACCAGATGTTGGCGTTGGGGGCGTACGACGAATAAAGCAGGAGGCGGCCGTCGCTCGACAACGAGATCCCGTGAGCGCTGACACCCGAGGTCAGTCGTCGCGGCGCCGCGTCGGGGCGGCCGTCGGCGCCGAGCCGCAGGCTGTAGACGTCGCGGCCGCCGCCGCGGCTCGAGACGAAGAGCAGCGTGCGGCTGTCGGGCATCCAGACCGGGCTGGTATCGAGCGCGCCGCCGTCGGTCAGACGCATGCTCTGCCCGGTCGCGACCGTCAGCAGCATCAGCGTACTGGTGCCGACGTTGGCGAGGCTGTCGGCGCCAAAAGTGAAGATCGAGCCGCCCGACACGTAGGCGATGTGCGTGCCGTCAGGCGACCAGCGGGGCGCGACCAGATCGTAGCCGCGCACGATCAATTGCGGCGGCGTCGCCGCGTCGACCGGGAGCCTCCACAGCGCGTCGCCGCTGGTGAACACGACCTCGCGGCCGTCAGGCGACCACGACGGGCTGCCCGCTCCGGCCCCGACGCTCGACTGCCGCAGCCGGCGCGCCGAGCCGCCGAGCGGCGTCGCCACCGACAACGCGCCGACGCCTGAAATGACGGTCTGCTCACTGACGATAGACGGCCGCCCCGACTCGAAGACGAGGCGGGATCCATCCGGCGCCCATTGCGGCCAGCGCTGCGCGTCGGCGTCCTGTTCCAGCAGCGGCAGCGCCCGGCCGCCCGCCAGCTCGCGAACGAAGATCCGCATGTGCCCGGCGGCGCCGGCCACGTAGGCGATGGTGCGGCCGTCGGGTGACAACGCCGGATCGAGCTCGAGACCAGCCTCGCTCGTCACGCGGGTGAGCCGGCCGACCGTGAGCGCCGGCGCGGTCTCCGCCCCTCTTCGCCCGAGCCACGCCGCGGCGCCGCCGAGAATCACCAGGGCCGTCGCGCTCGCTGCCGCGATCCTGCGCCACGGCGTTGCGGCGACGCCGGCCGGCACGGCGACGTCGTTGAGCACGCGCAGCAACGCCTCGCCGCCCGAGGGACGCGAACCGGGCTCCCTCTCGAGACACTGCGTCACCAGGGCCGCGAGCGGCTTCGGCGTATCGGGCCGGCGCCGCTCGATCGCGTCCGGCGCGCGGGTCAGGCGAGCCGTCGCGATCTCGTGGGCCGCGCCTTCGAAGGGCGGCGCGCCGGCGAGCAGTTCGTAGGCGAGCGCGCCGAACGCGTAGACGTCCGCGCGCTGATCGACCGCGCCTCGGACAATCTGTTCCGGCGCCATATAAGCGGGTGTGCCGATGGCAACCTCGGAACCAGTCACCGTCAGGGCGGGATCGTTCGGCGCGAAGGCGCGCGCGATGCCGAAATCGGCGAGGAAGGCCTGGCCGTCGGCAACAAGGACGTTGTCGCACTTCACGTCGCGATGGATCACGCCGTGTGCATGCGCGTAGGCTAGCGCGTCGGCGATCTGTCGGAGAATGGGGATCGCGGCGGCAATCGGGAGCCGACCGCCCCGGCGCAGGCGCTCACGCAGCGATTCGCCTTCGACGAACGGCATGACATAGAACAGCGCGCCGCCGGCCGTACCCGAATCGAAGAGCGGCAGGATGTGCGGGTGTTTGAGCTTCGCCGTGGTCTTGATCTCGGCGAGGAACCGCTCGCCACCGATCGCAGCGGCGACGTCCGCCTTCAGGACCTTGATCGCGACATCGCGATCGTGCTTGAGATCGCGCGCCAGGTAGACGACCGCCATGCCGCCGGTACCAATCTCGCGCTCGAGCCGGTAACGATCCCGGAGCGCGGCGGCAAGCAACGGCGGCACGGACGGCACGGCGGTATCTTAACGGCTCGTGCCCCCGAGGTAGCCTGCCAGGTGGGCGACGATGTCGCGGGCGTCGTCTTCGGCGCCGTGGATGAAGGTGGACTTGCGGCGGCGCAGCACCGGCAGGCCGACCGCGTAGAGCCCGGGCGCATCGACAACCCCGCCATCGTGGCGCAGGCGTCCCTTGGCGTCGAGCACCGGCACCTGCAGCCAGCGGTAGTCCGGACGAAAGCCGGTCGCCCAGACGACACTGCGGATCTCACCGCTGCGTAAATCGATCGCCAGTCGCGACGAAGCAGGAACGTCGGTCGGCACGAAGCGCTCCCGCGGCGCGGCCGCGACATCATTGGCCTCGCCCCAGGCGTCGAATGTGTCGAGCAGGCGGTTCATCTTCAGATCGGCGAGCGCACAGACGTTGCGCAACCCGCCGGAGAAGAGCGCGCGCCCGTCGCGAATCATCGACAGGCGGCCGACGACCTCGACGCCGGCGGTTGTCAGCGCGTTGAGGTCGAGCGTGACCCGCTCTGGGCCGCCGACGAGCTGCGGCGAGGGCAGACTGCGCGCGCGGGCGAGGTCGTCCACCTCGTCGTAGCGCTGGTTCCACAGCCCCGATGCCTCCATCCACCAGAGGATGTCGCGGCCGCGATACGTCCGCGGCAGCCGGACGTGCTCACCGACCGACAGCGTCACGTGGCGTCCCGACTTCCGGATCTCGTCGGCGAGCTGGACGCCGGTCGCCGATGCGCCAACGACGAGGGCACCGCCGCCGGGAAGCTCGGACGGATTGCGGTACTCGAGCGCACTCAGGCTGACGAGGCCCTGGGGAATCTCGCCGGCAAACGCCGGCACGCTCGCGAGATTGCACGCGCCACTGGCAATGACGACGGCGCGGCCACGGAGCTCGCCCGCCGGCGTCACCACCCGGTAGCCGCCGCCGTCACGCTGCAGCGACGTCACTTCCGTATGCGTGCGGACCGGCGCCGCGGCGACAGCCGCAAAGCCCGAGATGAAGTCGACGACTTCGGGCATCGTCATGAAGCCGTCGGGATCAGCGCCGTCGTAGTGGTAGCCAGGCAGGCGACTCTGCCAGTTCGGCGTCAAGAGCCGCAGCGAGTCCCAGCGCTCACGGCGCCAGGAGTTGGCGACCTCGCCGCGCTCGAGCACCACGTGATCGATCGACGCTTCGGTGAGGCCGCGGCTCGCCGCCAGCCCGGCATGGCCGGCGCCGACGACGATTACCCGGAACGTCTCAAGGCTCAAACAGCTACCGGCTACCAGCTACCGGCGTCAGACGATCTCGACCGTGACGTTTGTCGGATTGGTGATCGCGTCGTAGACGGCCGAGCGCTTCTGCGACTGCGCGACGAGCGCCTCGATATCCTTGCGCGACGCGTCGGCGTCGATCTTGAAGGTCACCTTGATGCCGTCGTAGCCGTTGCGGACCTCGGAGTCCATGCCGAGAATGCCCTGGATGTCCATCGAGCCTTCGACATCCGCTTCGACCGAGCGCAGCTGGATGCCGCGGTTCTGCGCGACTGCGGCAATGCCGGCGGTGAGACAGCTGGCAAGACCGACGAGCAGGAACTCGACCGGCGTGATGCCTTTGTCCTCGGACGCGAAGATCTCCGGATGATCGGCGTCGAACGAGTAGGCCTTCTTGTGCGATTGTTCCTGGCCAAGGCCGTGGAATTTTTCGATCGTGGTCTCGCTATGCGTGCCGTTCTTCCAGGTTGACGACGCCTTCCACGTGAACTTCGTCGCACCCGGCGCCCCCTTGAGCGCCTCGCGCGCGTCCAGCAATGCCTGTACGTTGACGCCGTTGTTAACGCTCGAGACAGCCATCGTTAGCCTCCTGACACTCCAAGTAGATGCCCCTCTCTCGAGAGGGAGCTTCGCATCATACACTGCCGCCGCGATAGAATTCGCCGATGGCCATGCGAGCCCCGAGAGCCGCCGCGGGTTCGGTGGGTACGGTCGATACGCAATTCCTCGATTTGCCGTACCCCCTGGCACTCGACTCCGGCCGGACACTGCCCGCCGTACGCATCGCCTACGAAACGTATGGACAGTTGTCGCCGGCGCGCGACAACGTCATTCTCGTGTGTCATGCCTTGAGCGGTGACGCCCACGCCGCCGGCATGGCGGCACAGCCCGTCGGCGAAGGGACGCGGGACGGGTTCCGTGCCGAGGAGCGTGACGGCAGCCGCGGCAAGGGTCTCGGCTGGTGGGACGGCATGATCGGGCCGGGCAAGGCCTTCGACACCGATCGCTTCTTCGTCGTCTCGACGAATCTCATCGGCGGCTGCCGCGGCACGACCGGCCCGTCTTCCAACAACCCGCAGACGGGAAGGCCTTACGGATCCGACTTCCCGGTGATCACCGTCGCCGACATGGTGCGCGCCGAGCGCGCATTTCTCGCCGAGCTCGGCATCCACCAGCTGGCGGCGGTCGCGGGCGGCTCGCTCGGTGGCATGCAGGCGCTCGAGTGGGCCGTCACCTATCCGGACGAAGTGAAGGCGATCGTGCCGATCGCGAGTACGCATGCGCTGCAGCCGCAGGGTATCGCCTGGAACGCGATCGCGCGTCACGCCATCGTCGCCGATCCCGACTGGCTGGGCGGCCACTACCACGGCACCGGCCGCGCGCCGAACGCGGGCATGGGCATCGCGCGGATGATCGGCCACGTCACCTACCTCTCGGCGGCCGCGCTGGGGACGAAGTTCGACCGCCGCCTGCAGTCGTCCGACGACATCCGTTACGTGCTCACGGATCCCGAATTCGAGGTCGAGAGCTACCTGCGCTACCAGGCCGACACGTTCGTCAAGCGGTTCGACGCGAATACGTATCTCTACATGTCGCGGGCGCTGTCGTATTTCGACCTGGCGCGTCAGTACCGGCGGCGGCAGCCTGGCCAATGCCGTGCGGCCACTGCGCGCCAGGACGCTGCTCATCGCCTTCAGTTCCGACTGGCTATATCCCCCCTCGGGATCGGAGGAGCTGGCGGTGGCGCTGCGCGCGCACGGCAAGGACGTCGAACTGCACGTCATCGACGCCCCGTACGGACACGACTGTTTCCTGCTCGAGGAAGCGCGGCAAACGCCGCTCATCCAGCAGTTCCTCGGCTGAGACGAACCCCGGTCTCAGTCGCTCGCGGGGTGATTGGTTCTACACTATCCCGATGGAAGACCCGCGACCGTTCGGCTTCGAGACCCGGCAGGTGCACGCCGGGCAGCGGCCCGATCCCAATACTGGCGCCCGCGCCGTTCCGATTTACCAGACGACGAGTTACGTATTCGAGGACCCGGAGTCAGCCGCGGCGTACTTCAACCTCCAGGAGTACGGCAACACCTACTCGCGGATCATGAACCCGACCGTCGCGGTGTTCGAGGAGCGCATGGCGAACCTCGAAGGAGGCTGCGGCGCGGTCGCCTTCGCCAGCGGCATCGCCGCGCAGGCGGCGGCGCTCTTCACCATGCTGGCGCCAGGTGATCACGTCGTCTCTTCGTCGGCGCTCTACGGCGGCACGGTCAATCAGCTCAAGCATCTGCTGCGCAAAATGTCGGTGGAGCTGACGTGGGTCAACCCCGACGATCCGGCGGCGTGGCGGAGCGCGATCAAGAGCAACACGAAAGCACTCTACGGCGAGACGATCGGCAATCCCGGCGGCAACGTCCTCGACATCGAGGCGGTCGCCGGCGTCGCGCACGAGCACTCCGTCCCGCTGATCGTCGACAACACGTTCGCCACGCCCTACCTGTGCCGCCCGATCGAATGGGGCGCCGACATCGTCATCCACTCGGCGACCAAATTCATCGGCGGGCACGGCACGAGCATCGGCGGCGTGGTCGTCGACTCGGGTACCTTCAACTGGTCGAACGGCCGGTATCCGGTTGTCGCTGACCCGTCGCCGGCCTACCACGGGCTCCAGTTCCACGAGACCTTCGGCACCTACGGCTACCTGATGAAGCTGCGCGCGGAGACGCTTCGCGATCTCGGCGCAGCGATGAGCCCGTTCAACGCCTTCCTTTTTCTGCAGGGGCTCGAGACGCTGTCGCTGCGAATGGCGCGGCACGTCGAGAACGCCGCCGCGGTGGCGTCGTTTCTCGACGCGCACGATCTGGCGAGCCACATCACGTATCCCGGGCTGCCGGACAGCCGCTACCGGGCGCTGGTGGGAAAATATCTGCCGCGCGGCGCCGGAGCGGTCTTCTCGTTCGAGTGTCGCGGCGGCCGTGAGGGCGGCCAGGATTTCATCCGCGGGGTGTCGCTGTGGTCGCACCTGGCCAACGTCGGCGATTCGAAGAGCCTGATCATCCACCCGGCGAGCACGACCCATCGTCAATTGAGTGACGAAGAACTCCGGGCGGCCGGCGTCAGACCGGGGACGATCCGGCTGTCGGTCGGCATCGAATCGGTCGACGACCTGATCTGGGACCTGCGGCAGGGCTTTGCCAGGATCGGATCCGCGCAGCCCGCGGGGGTGGCACGATGAGCCGCTTCGATCTGACGCGCTATCAGGACCCGTTGACGATCCAGCGCGTGCTCCACAACTCGCAGACAGTGGCGATCGTCGGCCTGTCGAGCAACCGCCTGCGCGCCAGTCACTTCGTGGGCTTTTACCTGCGCCGCCATGGCTACCGAGTGATTCCAGTCAATCCTCGCGAGAAAGAGGTCTTGGGGGAGCCGAGCAGGAAGGCTCTGACCGACATCACCGAGCCGGTCGACATCGTCAACGTGTTCCGCGCCCCCGACGCGCTGCCGGAGATCGCGCGCGAGGCGGTGAGGATCGGCGCGAAGACGTTGTGGTGCCAGTTCAACGTGATCAACGAGGAAGGGGCACGCATCGCCGACGAAGCGGGGCTGACCGTGATCATGGACCGCTGCATCAAGGTCGAGCACGCGCGCTATGTCGGCCGCATGCACTGGCTCGGCTTCAACACGCAGCGCATTACCTCGGTGCGCGGCGGGTTGCAGTAATAACACCACGGCGGCGCTTCGTGATAGAAAGACATCCTTCACAGCATGGTGTCCCTGTGACACGCCTCGAAACGATCTCGGGAGTCCGCGTGCGCGAACCGATCGCGATCATTGGGATTGGATGCCGATTTCCCGGACAGGTCACCTCGCCGGCCTCGTTCTGGCGACTGCTCGTCGAGGGCGTCGACGCCATTCGCGAAATTCCCCCGGAGCGATTCGATCTCGGGGATCTGTTCGACAGCGATCCGGCCACAGCCGGAAAAATTTATAGCCGGTGGGGAGCCTTCGTCGACGGCATCGACCAATTCGATCCCGGCTTTTTTGGTTTCTCCCGCCGTGAGGCCATCCGTATCGATCCGCAGCATCGGATGCTGTTGGAGACGGCCTGGGAAGCACTCGAAGACGCGCACCTACCGGCCGATCGCGTCGCCGGCTCCGCGACCGGCGTGTTCGTGGGCATCTCGACCCACGACTACCCGGACATGCAGGCTTACCCCAGCAACCGCGCGCTGATCGACGCTCACACGAACTCGGGCGGCGCCGGGAGCATTGCGTCGAACCGCATCTCGTACGTCTACGACCTGCGCGGCCCGAGCTTCTCGGTCGACACCGCCTGTTCGTCGTCGCTGGTCGCGACCCATCTCGCCTGCCAGAGCTTGTGGAACGGCGAGTGCGATCTGGCTCTGGTCGGCGGCGTCCAGGCCGTGCTGACACCGGAGGTCAGCATCGGGTTCTGCAAGGCATCGATGCTCTCCCCCGATGGCCGCTGCAAGGCGTTCGCGGCGGAAGCCAACGGTTACGTCCGTGGCGAAGGGGGCGGCATGCTCGTGCTGAAGCCGCTCAGCCGCGCGCGCGCAGAAGGCGATCGCGTCTACGCGCTCGTCCGCGGCAGCGCGATCAACGAGGATGGCCGGACCAACGGCATGACCGTGCCGAGCCTGACGGCGCAGCAGGCGGTGTTGCGCGACGCCTACCGGCGGGCCGGCGTCCGTCCCGAGGCGGTCCACTACGTCGAAGCGCACGGCACCGGCACCGTCGTCGGTGATCCGATCGAAGCCGAGGCGCTCGGCAGCGTCCTGGCGTGCGACCGCCCGCCAGGCCAAGAGCTTCGCATCGGCTCGGTGAAGACGAATATCGGCCACCTCGAAGCCGCCTCGGGCATCGCGGGGTTGATCAAGGCGGTGCTGGCGCTGCACCACCGGTGGATCCCCCCAGCCTGCACGCCCAGAACCTGAATCCCGCGATCGCGTTCACCGACTTGCACCTGCGCCTCGTCGGCGCCGGCGAGGCGTGGCCGGACGCGGCGCCGCTGTTGGCTGGAGTCAACTCGTTCGGGTTCGGCGGCGCCAACGCGCACGTCATTCTCGAGGGGATCGACGGAATCGAGGGGATCGAGGGGGCGCCCCCTGCCCAACGGCGCGACGTCGCGGCACCGCGTGAAGAGCGGCCGGAGCTGCTCGTGATGTCGGCCAAGAGCCAGGCGTCCCTGCAACAGCTGGCACGGGCGTATCGCCAGATCCTGATCGACGGCACTCCCCCGTCACTGCCCGACCTGTGCGCCGCTGCCGCGCTCGAGCGCACGCACCTCGACTACCGGCTGGGCGTCGTCGGCCGCGACCGCGACACGGTTGCCGACCATCTCGACGCGTTCGTCAACGGCGAGACGCGCGCCGATGTCGTCACCGGCCGCGCGCCGCACGGCCATGACGCACGCGTCGTGTTCGTCTTTACCGGCATGGGCCCGCCGTGGTGGGGCATGGCTCGCTCCCTGCTGACGAGCGAACCGGTGTTCCGCGCGGTGATCGACGAGTGCGACGGACTGTTCCGGCGTCACGCGTCGTGGTCGCTCATCGACGAGCTGATGGCCGACGAGACGCGATCGCGGGTCTCCGGCGCCGAGCTGGCGCCGGCCGCGAACTTCGCGGTTCAGGCGGGACTGCTCGCGCTCTGGACATCGTGGGGCATCCGGCCGGCCGCCGTCGTCGGCCACAGTGCCGGCGAAATCGCCGCGGCCTACGCAGCTGGCGCGCTCGATCTCGAAGCAGCGGCGCGGGTGGCGTTCTACCGCGGTTTTCTCCAGCAGCGCGCCAGCGGCCGCGGCGGAATGCTCGCCGTCGGCGATGGCATCGCCGCCCTGCAGCCGCTGCTCGACGAGTACACCGGACGCGTCGCCGTCGCGGCGGTGAACAGCCCGCTGTCGGTCACCCTCTGCGGCGACCACGACGCCATCGCGGCGCTCGCCACCACCCTCGAGCAGAGGCGCACCTTCTGCCGGGTCATGTCCGTGGATGTGCCGTATCACAGCCAGCACCTCGACATCATTCGCGACGACACGCTTGCGGCGCTCGCCGGTCTACGCCCGCTCGCGCCTGCTGTCCCGATCGTTTCGGAGGTGACCGGCGACTGGATGGGCGAGGCGCCGTTCGATGCCGCCTACTGGTGGCGCAACACGCGCGAGCCGGTCCGCTTTGCCGACGCGGCGCTCAGGCTCATCGCCGACGGCTACTCGACCTTCGTCGAAGTCGGGCCGCATCCGGTGCTGGCCGCATCGCTGAACGAGTGCCTGAAGCACGCCGGCGTCGAGGGTGTGTGCCTGCCCAGCCTGCGGCGCAACGACGACGACCGCCGAATCCTGCTGCGGACCCTGGCCGCTCTCCACGCGCGGGGGGTCACCGCGGACTGGGAACGCGCACTCGGCCGGCCGGCGTGCCGCGTCGATCTACCACCGTACCCATGGAACAAGGAACGTGTCTGGTTCGAGGGCGTCCAGTCTGACGCCGCGGCGCCGGACGCGCGCCGCGATCACACGCGTATTCTCGGGAATCGCGTGCGCGCGGTCCAGCCGCACTGGGAAACGAACCTGGCCAGCCCGTCGCTGAGCTACCTCGCGGATCATCGCATTCACGACGCCATCGTCTTTCCCGGCGCGGCCTACGTGGCGATGGCGCTCGACGCCGCTGCCGACTTGGGAGAGGCCCATCCCGTCCTCGAGCACGTCGAGTTCCGCAAAGCGCTGTTTCTGCCCGACGACATGCGAGTGCGCGTGCAGGCGGTCTTCGATCCGTCTTCGCGGGGCCTGACCGTGCACGCGCAGCCCGACGGCAATGCCAACGCGCCGTGGGCCGCGCACGCCAGCTGCGTCATTGCCGCCGCGCAGGCAACGGAGCCGGCTGCGAGAGATCTGGCGGCGGTTCGCGCCCGCTGCGGCACGCAGCTGGCACACGACGCGTTCTACGACGAACTGAAGCGGCGCGGTTTCACGTTCGGGCCGCGTTTCGAAGGGCTCGAGAGTATTCAGCTCGGCGATGGGGAGGCCGTCGGCTTCGTTCGTCTCCCCGAGGCATTTCCGGTCGAGCTCACCGGCCGCGTCCACCCCGCGCTGTTCGACGCCGGGCTGCAGGTGCTCATCGCCGCGGTCGAGAGCCGGCGCAAGCCTGGCGAGCGTTCGCCCGGGTTCCTGCCGACCCATGCCGACAAGATCGCGTCGTACGCGCCAATCGGCTCGGCGTTCTGGAGTCACGCCGCGCTGTCGGAGTCGACGACGGACGGCTTCGCCGGGTCCGTCGCGATTTTCGACGAGTCGGGAGCGTGCCTGCTCGAAATCGAGGGGCTTCGCGCCAGGACCCTGGAAAGCGTGCACGGCGACCAAGGCGGCGCCGAGACCGACGACGATACCTACGAGCTGCGCTGGGACGAGCGTCCCCTCGCCGCAAGCGCGCATGCCGACACCGCGAGCTGGTGCGCACCCGCGTCAATCGCAGCGCGCGTGTCGGCCGGCGCGGATCGGCTGAGCGGGGACCTGGGTTTCGCCGGCTACTACGGCGCCATCGAGCCGGCGCTCGAACGGATCACGCGCGCCTTCTTCACCAGGGCGCTGGCCGACCTCGGCGTCGATTTGCAGATCGGGGCGAGGTTCGGGACCGCGGTCCTGCCCGACGGGACGGCGATCGACGGGCCGCGGCGGCGACAGTTCGCGGCGCTCGTCGCCGCGCTCGCGGAGGAAGGGCTGCTTCGTACCACCGGCGACACGGCCGTCGTTGCCGCGGAAATGCCGGCCGACGATCCGCTCGCGCTCGTCGAGACGTGCCGGCAGCAGTACCCCTCTTATGGCGTCGTGCTCGATGTCGTCGCACGGTGTGGCGGCGCCTTGGCCGACGTCCTGCGCGGACGGCGCACGGCGCCCGACGTGCTCTTCTCGAACGACGGCGCGGCGTTGATGCGGACGTTCTACCGCGACGCGCCAAACTGCCGCCTGTTCAACGCGCTGATGACCGAGGCCATCGGCGCGGCGCTCGCGTCGTTCCCCGCTGGGCGCGTGCTGCGCGTTCTCGAGGCGGGGGCCGGCACCGGGGGCGCGACCGCCGACGTGTTGCCCCGGCTGCAGGCGCGTGGCGACTTCCGTTTCACGTTCACCGACGTATCGCCGCTCTTCGTCAGCGCCGCGCCGGCGAGCTTCGGCGCCTCCGCCGCGATGCACTACGCGGCACTCGACATCGAGCGCGACCCGCGCACGCAAGGCTTCGAGCCGGGCGGCTACGACGTCGTCTTTGCCGCCAATGTCGTCCACGCCACCCGCGACGTGGCGACGAGCCTGACGCACCTGCGCTCGCTGCTGGCACCGGGCGGTCTGCTGGTGCTGCAGGAGATCACGCGCGGCCCGCGCTGGCTGGATCTCGTCTTCGGCATCACCGACGGCTGGTGGGCCTTCGACGATCGGGCGCTTCGGCCGGCGCGCGCAATCCTCGACGTCGACACCTGGCACCGTGCCCTCGCCACGGCCGGGTTCGAGGAACCGGCGCACATCTGCGAGCACGAGGACCCGATCCCCGGGCAGTCGGTGCTCGTCGCGCGGGCACCGCGCGCGCCGATCGGGGGGCCGGCCCATGGCGACGCCTGGCTGGTGCTGGCGGACCACGGCGGCACGGGTGAGCGCCTCGCCGAGGGGCTGCGCCGCGCCGGACGGCGCGCCGCCACGGTGTGCGCGGACGGCCGGCCGATGCCGGCCGTGCTCGGCGACGTCGAGCGTGAGCTCGGCACGGTCCACGGCGTGCTGCACTGCCGGAGCCTCGACCTGCCGACGGCCGACGCCGCGACGTCGTCAACGTCGATCATGCAAGCGCAGGCGGACACCTGCGGCACGCTCGTCGAATTGCTACAGGCGTGCCAGTCGGCTGGACGGGTGCCTCGTGTCGTGCTGGTCACCGGCGGCGCACAGCCAATCAGTGCCACGGGAGAAGTGACGTCGGTGGCGCAGGCACCCCTCTGGGGGCTGGGGCGCGTGCTGTTGCTCGAGCAGCCGTCGGCCGCACCGCTGCTGATCGACTGCAGTGCTGCGCCGACGCCTGACGAACTGGATGGCGTCCTCGCCGAGGCACTCAGCGGCGACGGCGAGAACGAAGTCGCGCTTCGCGGATCGACACGCTACGTCCGCCGTGTCGCCCGCCTCGACGCAGGCGCGCCGCGTCCTGGGGCGACGGTCGTCGCGCCGGCGAACGGACGCCGCTTCCAGGCGATCGTCGCCAGCAGTGGATCGCTCGACGGCGTGGCGCTGCGCGAACGGGCGGCGCGCGAGCTGACGCCAGACGAAATCGAAATCGCGGTCGAGGCGGCATCGCTCAACTTCCGCGACGTGATGTTCACGATGGGCATGCTGCCCGCGGCGGCGTTCGACAGCATGCTCAGCGCGGGCGCGCTCGGCGTCGACTGCGCCGGCGTCATCAGCCGCGTCGGCAGCGCGGTCAGCGACGTCGCACCTGGCGACGAGGTCATCGCGCTGTCGCCGGCGTCACTGGCGTCGCATGCGATCACCAAGGATCTCGTAGCGCGGAAACCGGTCGGCCTGTCGTTTGCCGATGCAGCGGCGCTGCCGCTCGCCTACGTCACCGCGATCTACGCGCTCGAACGCATCGCGCGACTGGAGCGCGGCGAGCGCGTGCTGATCCACGCCGCGACCGGCGGCGTTGGCCTGGCCGCGCTGGCGGTGGCAGAACGCGCCGGCGCCGAGATCTTCGCGACCGCCGGCTCCGAAGCCAAGCGCGCCTACCTGCGCGCGCGCGGCATCCGGCACGTGATGGACTCGCGCACGCTCGATTTCGCCGGCCAGATCATGTCCGCAACCGGGGGACGCGGCGTCGACGTCGTCCTCAACTCGCTCGCCGGCGACGCCATCCGCGCCGGACTGTCGGTGCTGGCGCCACGCGGCCGCTTCCTCGAAATCGGCAAGGCCGACATCTACCGCCGCGGCGACCTGCCGCTCGACGCGTTTCGCAACAACATCTCGTTTGCGGCCATCCAGATCGACGTCCTGTCGGATTCGAACCGAGCGCTGCTGCGTGACCTCTTGCGCGAGGTCACGCGCGGGATCGAAGACGGCACGCTGCCGCCACTACCGCAGCAGACGGTTCCGATCGGATCGCTCGGCGACGGGCTGCGCACGCTGGCCCAGGCGCGCCACACCGGCAAGGTCGTCATCGACTTCGAAGACGCTTCCGTGCCAATCGAGTCGTCTGCCGAACCGCGGCCGCTCTTCCGCCCCGATGCGACGTATCTGATTACCGGCGGCCGCGGCGGCGTCGGGCTCGCGCTGGCCCGCTGGGCAGTCGAGGGTGGGGCGCGCCGTCTCGTGCTGATGAGCCGGTCGGCCACGGCAGCCGACGGCGATCCCGCAATCGCTGCGATGCGGCAGCGCGGGGCAGAGGTCGTGCTCGCCAACGGCGATGTGACGATACCCGCGGATGTCGAACGGACGATCGCGGCCGCCGACACCGCGGCCGCGCCACTCAAGGGCGTGTTCCACGCCGCGATGGTGATGGACGATTGCGGGTTCCCGGAGCTCGACGAACGGCGGCTGGCGACGGTGCTGGCGCCCAAGCTCGAGGGTGGCTGGAACCTCCACCGCGCGACTCGAAGCCGGACGCTCGATCACTTCGTCCTGTTCTCGTCGATCACCTCCGTCTACGGCAACGCCCGCCAGGGCAGTTACGCGGCGGCGAACGCGTTTCTCGACGCGCTCGCGGCGCATCGACGCGGAGAGGAACTGCCGGCGCTGGCGATCAACTTTGGCGTCTTCTCCGGCGTTGGCTACGTCGCCCAACGCCAGGAACTCACCGGCTTCCTGGAGCGGCAGGGACAGAGCGGACTTCCGGTCGAGCGCGCGTTCGAAGCGATGGCGCTGCTGCTGCAGCGCGGCGCCGTGCAGGCGGCGGTGTCCCGCACCGACTGGCGCGCGTGGGCCGATTGGAACCCCATCGCCGGCGGATCGCCCAAGTTCTCGCTGGTGGTGCAGGCCCGATCGACACCCGACGCGGCGCGGCCGCGGGAGTCGGGTCGCATCCTCGATCGGCTAGTCGCATGCGCCGAGCCCGAGCGACAGGCCGAGACACTGCGGCATCTGTCGCGATCGGTAGCCAAGATCCTTGGTGCTTCGCCGGATTGTGTCGACGCGGCAGTGCCCCTGACCGAGATGGGCATGGATTCGCTGATGGCGGTCGAGCTCGCAACGGTGCTCCGCAACGATCTCGCCATCGAAGTGCCGGTCGTCAGGCTGCTCAAAGGCATCACGGTCAGCGAACTCGCCGGCCTTGTCTCGGTGCGGCTCGACGAAATCGGCCCAGGGGAGCCGGCGCCCGCAAGCGCGCCCGAACTGCCGCCTGCGGCCGAGGGCCCCGCGACGCCGCCGGTCGATCGCCCGGCGACGCTGCTGCACGCGGATCCGCGTGCGACGGTCGCGGCTATGCCGATGCGCGAAACTCCGCGAGCCCCGCTGCCGGGGCTGCCGACGGATCCGCGTCTGCTCCAGTGGACGCCGCTACAGCGCGTGGCGCGCGCCGTCGTGACCGGCTTCACCCGTGCGCTTGCCGACATCCGCATCTCCGGGGCTGACAACGCGCCCGCGGATGGTCCCTTCGTCATCGCGGCCAATCACGTCAGCATGTGGGACGCGCCAGTGCTGCTCTGCGCGGCGGATCGACCGGTGATCATGTTCGCCGCCGAAGAGCTGCGGCAGCGCGTGCTCATGCACTGGACGCTGCACAAAATCTGGAACGCGATCTATCTGCGCCGTGGCGAAGGAGACCTCGCCGCACTCGAACAGGCGGTCGATATTCTGCGCCGCGGCGGGCGGCTCGGGCTGTCGCCGGAAGGGCATCGCAGCCGCGCCGGGTTGCAACAGGCGTTCACCGGCGTCGCCTACCTCGCCCATCGCGCCGGAGTCCCGACCGTGCCGGTCGCGGTCTACGGCCAGGAGCGCATCGTCGAATCGTGCCGCCGGCTGCGCCGAGCGCCGGTCACCGTCGAAATCGGCACGCCGATTCCAGCGCCATCCGGCGAGGCGACGGCCGAGGTGCTGCGCGCGCACACCGAACGGGTCATGCTGGCGATCGCGCGGCTGCTGCCACCCGAGTACCGCGGACGCTACGCTGACGCCGTCGACGCCGCGAACGGCAGCGTCAAAGAGATCGCCTGATCGTCAGGCCGGCGCCATGTCGCCGGCGAAGTGCGGCATCACCTCTTCCGCAAACGTGCGCAGTGATTCGCAGACGATGTCGTGCGGCACGGTGCCAAGTTGCATGACCAGGATGAGCTCGTCGACGCCGGCCGACTGAAACCGGCTCACCGTCTCGCGCGCCGACACAGGATCTCCGTTGATGGCAACGAGCTGCGAGCCGGGACGATTGCGCGCCGCCATCGCTTCGTCGAGCGCGCGCGCCGTAAAGGGGTCGCGCGAGACGTCGAGCGCACCGACCGGCCGGACGCCGCCCAGGAAATAGCTCGCCAGGCACTCGGCGAAGAATCGGCCGCCGCGGAATCCATGCTCGCAAGCCCGGCGGTCGTCGCGCAGCACGATACAGGTCGGCGTGCAGGCGAAGTGATTGTTGGTGCGCTTGCCGGCCCGCGCCGCCGTCGCAATCGCGCCGCGATAGGCGAGGATGCGCTCGGCCAGCTCGGCGTCGGTCCCGGACGAGAAATTGAGCGAGCCGGCGCCGAGCGAACCGGCGAGCAGCGAGGTATCAGGCCGCGAGCAAGCGGCGAAGATCGGCGGGTGCGGCCGCTGCACCGGCTTGGGTACGATCGTCGTCGGCGGAATGTCGTAGAAGCGCCCATGCCACTCGAACACGTCGGAGCGCCACATCCGCGGGATCATCTCGAGGGCCTCGAGCCATTCGTCCTGCAGGGTGGCGGGATCTACTTGGAACGCGCCGCGCTCGATGTTGGTCGCTCCTTTGCCCGAACCCCAGTTGACGCGGCCGTCGGAAAGGATGTCGAGCGTGGCCACGCGCTCGGCGACGCGAATCGGATGGTTGTAGCGCTGCGGCGTGAGCGTCACGCCATGGCCCAGGCGAATTTTCGAGGTGCGGCCGGCCGCGTAGGCGAGCAGCGATTCCGGCGCGGAGGAATGCGAGAACTCGTAGAGCCCGTGATGCTCGGTCGCCCACACGGCGTGGTAGCCGAGGCGATCGGCGAGCTCGACCTGCGCGATGCATTCGTGAAAGGCGCGCCGCTCGCGCTCAGGCGAGGGCTCCAGGATCTGGACTTCGAGCAGGATCGAGAATTTCACGAGACGCCAGGCGGCGGCGCCATCGTATCAGAACAAAGTGAATCGGGTGATTTTGTGATCCGGTGATCGGGTGACCTCCTGATCGGGTGATTTGGTGATCGGGTGATCGAATCAGATCAACGGATCACCCGATCACCCGATCACAAGATCACCCGATCCCCCGAT
Source organism: uncultured Acidobacteriota bacterium (assembly GCA_963836665.1). Taxonomy (GTDB): domain Bacteria; phylum Acidobacteriota; class Vicinamibacteria; order Vicinamibacterales; family 2-12-FULL-66-21; genus JAICSD01. Next base: position 3,489,375 of record CAWIKL010000001.1, read on the forward strand.
CCCCCCTCACGGACTAGAATTGCCCCTATCCTGGACTCGTCTCCCGCACCGCCAAGCTCCCGGCTCGCCGCGACGCGTCTTTTCGCCGGCGTCGATCCCGGGCTGCTCGCCCGCTTCGACGCGCGCGAACATCAGGTGCACCTCGACGGGGGGGACATCCTGTGCCGCCAGGGCGATCCGGCTGACGCGCTGTGGATCGTGATGCGTGGCCGCCTGCAGGTCATCGTCGAGACGCCCGGCCACGACGCCAGGCTCGTTGACACGATCGGCCGCGGCGCCCTCGTCGGCGAGATGGCGCTCCTCCTCGACGAGCCGCGAACCGCCACCATCGCGGCGGCTCGCGACAGCGATCTGGTGCGCATCACCAAGGCCGACTTCGATCGCCTCCTCCACGATCATCCGTCGATCACGCAGGAGATCGCCCGGCTCCTCGGCGAGCGGTTGAAGCGGACGACGCGATCTGAGAGGCAGCGGAGCGATCGCGCAGTGATCGCCATCCTGCCTGTCTCTGCCGGTATCGACGGCCGCGCCACCGCCGAGCGCATCGTGGCCGGATTCGGCGCCGACCCCGGCGACGTCCGCCTCGTGACGCCAGACCTTGTCGATGGGCTCTATCCCGGCGCCGCCGATGCCGCCGCTGGCGCCCCCTCCGACGACGCGCTCCTGCAGTGGATGAGCGATCTCGAGGATCGCTTCCGTTACGTGGTCTATCTCGACGATCCGGCGCGGCCGGCGTGGGCGCGGCGCTGCCTGCGCGCGTCCGACGCCATGTTGATCGTCGCGACCGCGGACGGCGACCCGTCCCCGGCGCCGATCGAGCGCGAGCTATTTCAGACACAACGCCATCACACCCCGGTCGAGCTCGTACTCCTCCACCCCGGGTCGGCCGGACCGTTTCCGCATACGGCGCGCTGGCTGGCCGGCAGATCGGTCGCACGCCATCACCACGTCTCTGTCGCGGCCAACGACGATTTCGCCAGGGTCGGACGGTTCGTCTCGGGCCGCGCGGTTGGCCTGGTGCTGAGCGGGGGCGGCGCGCGCGGCCTGGCGCACGTCGGCGTCATCCAGGCCCTCCGCGAGCATGGCGTGCCGATCGACGCCATCGGCGGTTCGAGCATGGGCGCGATCGTCGGCGCGCTGTGCGCCGCCGGCCTGGCGCCGGAGGCGATGGCCGAACGCCTGCGCCGCGAATACATCAACCATCGCGACTACGACTACACGCTGCCGATCGTCGCCCTCAGCAGCGCCGCCGGCAGCGTGCGCCGGATGAAACGGCTCTTCGGCGACGGCGACGTCGAGGATCTGCCGATCGGCTATTTCTGCATGTCCACGAACCTGTCGCGCGCCGAATCGGTCGTGCTCAATCGCGGGCCACTCTGGCGCGCGGTGCGCACCAGCGCGTCGGTACCCGGCCTGCTGCCGCCGATCACCGATCGGGGCGATCTCCTCGTCGACGGCGGCCTGCTCAACAACCTCCCTGCCGACGTGATGCGCCGGTACGGGGCCGGTCTGGTTATCGGCGTCGACGTGACGTCGGGTGTAGATCTGCGCACGGCCGACGAAGCGCAGCCGGCAATGTCTGGCTGGACCGCGCTCTGGCAGCGCCTCTTCTCGCGCCGCGTGCCGTTTCCGTCGGTCGTCGACATCCTGTCGCGGACGGCGCTGGTCGCTTGCATCCGCGACGCGGCGCGGATGCGCGCGGAGTGCGATCTCTATCTGGCGCCGCCGGTCGAGCCATTCGCCATGAACGACTTCAGCGACATCGATCGGCTCGTGGCCGCCGGCTACGGCGCGGCGCGCGAGGCGCTTGCCGGCCGCACCGACCTCACCACCCTGGTCAAAACCTGAGCGCGGCCGGTGCGTTGGCCGGTACGATCGGCGCCACCGGGGCAATCGGCGTCACGCGCACGTAGGGCTCGCCGAGCGGCGGGCGCGCGTCGCGCTGGCCCCGGTTCGGCCACATGGCCATCGCCCGCTCCGCCTGGGCGGTGATGGTCAACGACGGGTTGACGCCGAGGTTCGACGACACCGCCGCGCCGTCGACGACGTGCAGGCCGGCATGACCGTAGACGCGGTGGTAGGGATCGATCACGCCAGACTCCGCTGAATCGCCGATGACCGCGCCGCCGAGAAAATGCGCCGTGAGCGGGATGTTGAAGACGCTGCTCCACGCACCGAACGCATGGCCGCCGATACGCGCGGCGATACGGCGCACCGCTTCGTGCCCGATCGGAATCCATGCCGGGTTGGGCTCGCCATGGCCCTGCTTCGAGGTCAGACGCCGCCCGAACAGGCCGCGTTTGGTGTAGCACGTGATCGAGTTGTCGCGCGTCTGCATCACCAGCGTGACGATCGTCTGCTCCGACCAGTGGCGCAGGCTCGTGTTGCGCAGCGTCGTCCCGAGGCTGCGCAGGTTCGCGGCAATCCAGGCGAGCCAGCGCGGCCGACGATCGCCGTCGACGAGCGCGGTCGCCATCAGCCCCATGGCGTTGCTGCCGTGCCCATAGCGCAGTCCCTCGACGTGGGTGTGCGCGTCGGGAAAGAACGAAGACGTCACGGCGAGCCCGGGCGTGAAGTCGACGTCGCGGCGGAAGGCGCGCGCGGCCAGGATCGCCTCAGAGTTGGTGCGCGTCAGCTCGCCGAGCCGCGGCGACAGGCGCGGCAGGTGCGCGGCGTCGCGCATCCGGTGCAGCAGCTTTTGCGTGCCGACGGTGCCGGCCGCGAACACGACGTCGCCGGCCACGAACGTGCGCCGGCCACGGCGCCGTGAGCCGGATCGGACCGTGTCGACGGCGTAGCGGCCGTCGGCCAGCGGGCGCACGGTCGTCACCGTGGTCATCGGATGCACGACCGCGCCGCCGCGCTCGGCGAGATACAGGTAGTTCTTCAGCAGCGTGTTCTTGGCGCCATGGCGGCACCCGCTCAGGCATTCGCCGCACTGGATGCAGCCCAGTCGCCGTGGACCGACGCCGCCGAAATACGGGTCGTCGGCCTCGACGCCGGGCTTACCGAAGAACACGCCGACGGGCGTCGGCCGGAAGGTCGCGCCGACGCCGAGGTCGTCGGCGACACTGCGCATCACCTCGTCGACCGGCGTCGTGACCGGGTTGTCGACCACCCCTAGCATGCGGCGCGCCTGGTCGTAGAATGGCGCCAGCTCGTCCCGCCAGTCGGTGATGTGCTGCCACTGCCGATCGCTGTAGAAATGATCGGGCGGCTCGTAGAGCGTGTTGCCGTAGACGAGCGAGCCGCCGCCGACCCCGGCGCCCGACAGCACCATCACGTCCTTCAACAGCGTCATCCGCTGGATGCCGAAGCAGCCGAGCGGCGGCGCCCACAGGAACGCCGACAGGTCCCACGACGTCTTCGGCAGTGCGGCGTCGGCGAAGCGCCGTCCGGCCTCGAGCACCGCGACGCGGTAGCCCTTCTCCGTCAGCCGCAGGGCGGCGGTGCTGCCGCCAAAGCCGCTGCCGATGACGATGACGTCGTAGTCGAGAGCGTCGGCGGGGCTGTCTGTCTCAGTCGTCATTACAGGCTCAGGTGAGTGGTGGCGTAGGCCAGCGAACGGTTGACGAGATCGACTTCGAGTGCGTAACGCTCGGCGTCTGACAGGCCGCTGATGCGCGGCAGCGACGACCGCGGCTTGCTGGCGCGCATCCGCGTCAGGAAGCGCGCGAGGTCGGCGCCGGGGATCTCGGTGAACGACGCCCAGTACGTCTCCGTGAGGCACGGGACGAGCAGCGGGTCGCGCGTGATCATCTCGAGCGAGAAGTAGACGTCGGGCCGCGCCGCGCGAATCGCCCTCACCATGCGCGGCAGGTCCAGCATGCCCTCACCGAGCGGCACTTCTGACATCAGGAAGCCGTCCTCGGTCTCCTCGACCGCCATGTCCTTGAAATGTGTATTGAACGTCCAGGGCGCCAGCTTCTCGACCGTTTCCTCGGGGTTGTCGAGAATCGAGAGGTTGTTGCCCGTGTCCAGCGTCACGCCGACGTATTCGCTGCTGTATTGCTGCAGCAGCGCGACCTGCTGATCGACGCGCCAGTCCTTGTGGTTCTCAATGCCCAAGCGCATCTTGTGCCGCTCGACGATCGGCACGGCCGCGGCAATCTGACGGTGGAAACCGGAAACCGCCTCCTCCCAGGCCGCGCGCGAATCGAACATCTCGTAACGACGGCCGAGCAGGCAGACGACGCGCAGGCTCGATGCCCCCGCCTCTTTGGCCACCTTCACCGCCTGTTCGAACACGCCCGGATCCTCGCCGGCGCGCGGCAGGAACGTCTGGATCTCGAGATAGAGGCCGAGCTCCTCCTTGAGCCGGCGGGTGCGGTGCGCCCAGTCGACGTCGATGTCGGGCATGCCGCCGTGCGCGCCGGCCATGCCGAGCGACGCGGCGAGCTGCAGCAGCCGATCGGCGGCCAACAGGCGCTGGGGTGACGCGAAACGGATCGATTGAAAGGAATCCGCGCTCAGTCCCATCGCGGAACGGCGTGGCGGTTGCGATGTCTCGGTCATGTCTTCAGCACCAGATAGGCTTCCAGGACGAGCACTGCAGTCAGCACGAGCAAACCGCCCGCATACCCGCCGGTCGCATCCAACAGGACGCCGATGAGCGTCGGGCCGACGAAACCGCCCGCCCCGCCAATCGCGTTGATCAGTGCGATCCCAACGGCGGCGTCACGAGGCCCCAGAACTTCAGGCGGGAGCGCCCAGAATACGCCGGCCAGTGATCGCAGCGCCATCTGCGCAATGGCGAAGCCGGCCACGAGCAGGACGGTCTGTCGCTGGCACAGGACGGCGACGACGAGGCCGACGGCGGTCGCGAGCGCGCAGCCGGCGACAAAACGGCGCCGTTCGCCGCGACGGTCGGAGGCACGCCCGATCAACACCATCGCGGCCAGCGCCGCCGCGAATGGGATCGCGGTGGTGAGGCTGAGCGTATACCCCTTCAAGTGCGTCACGTCGGCGAGCAGCTTCGGCAGCCACAGGAACATGCCGTAGTTGACGATCGAGTTCAAGAAAAAGACCGCGCACAACAGCCACAGCCCCGGCGTCGCCAGCACTTCCACCGTGCCGAGCTCGCCGGAGCTCCGGGCGGCGCGGTCCGCCGCCATCCGCTGCGTCAGCCACTCACGCTCCCCCGGCTCCAGCCAGTGTGCCTCCTCGGGGCGATCGGTCAAGACGGCGAGGACCACGAGGCCAAGCACAACCGCGGGCAGACCTTCGATCAGGAAGAGCCATTGCCAGCCGCGCAGCCCGGCGGCGCCGTCGAGATGCAGGATCCATGTCGACAGCGGCGCACCGATGATGACCGCGATCGGTGACGCCGCCATGAAGAGTGCGCCGGTGCGGGCGCGATCCGAGGCGGGAAACCAGTAGGTGAAGAAGAGGATGATGCCGGGAAAGAACCCTGCCTCGGCGACGCCCAGCAGCACCCGCGCGACCATGAACGACGCTGCGCTATGCACGAACGTCGTCGCCATCGCCACGAAACCCCAGGTGATCATGATTCGCGCGATCCAGCGCCGCGCGCCGACCCGCTCGAGGATCAGGTTGCTCGGGACCTCACAGACGCAGTAGCCAAGAAAGAACAGGCCCGCCGCAATGCCGTACGCCGAGGCGCTCAGGCCGAGGTCGCGCTGAAGTTCGCCGGCCACGAAGCCGACATTCACGCGATCGAGATAGGCGATCACGTAGCAGGCGAAGGCCAGCGGGACGAACCGCCGGGCCACGCGCGCCATGACGCGGCGCTCGTCGACCGGCGCCGTCTGCGCATCTGCCATCCGGGCGACAGCATAGAACGTATTGGCCACGTGGCGGTGAGCCAGTCGGCGGACGTTCGGCGCCTATTCAGCCAGAATGAGACGTCTTCACGCTGCTGTTCTTGCCGCCACGACGCTCCTGGCGGGATGCACGGGACCGCGGCTCACGCCTGCGGTGTCGCCGAGCCGGCCGAATCGGGACGCGCTGCTCGTCCTGCCGGGGCTCGGCTACGGGCGCGGCGCTGCCGGAGGGTTCCGCAACGTCGCGGGCGCCGCCGCCCGCGGCGGCGTCGATGTCTACGTGCCCGCCTCCGTCAGCCGCGGCGGCCTCGACGCCAACCGCGCCACGCTCCGCGCGTTCATCCGCGACCAGCATCTCGATCGTTACGAGCGGGTGCACGTGTTCGCGTTCATCGCCGGCGCCTGGACCGTCAATCCGCTGCTCGACGCGGGGGCGCTGCCCAACCTGGCCACGATCGTTTACGACCGCAGCCCGTTCCAGGAGCGTGCGCCGATGATCGCGATCCGCGACTTGCGCGTCCCGGCCTGGCTGCGCTACGGCCGCACGATCTTCGACGTCGCGCGGACGCCGTATCCCCCGCTCGCGCGCGGCGGCGTCCGCGTCGCGCTGCTCGTAGAAACGAGACCCACCGCATTCATCGTCGGTCACCTGACCGCCGCCGACGCGCCGGAGGCGGACGCCTTCGACTGCAACGCACAGCGGCAGCGCTTTGACGAATGCGTCCAGGTCGCGATGCGTCACGACGATCTCTACACGCGCTTCACGGATCTCTGGCCGGAGCTCGAGGCCTTCATTCGCACGGGGCACTGGCAATGATGACGACGATCGCACGACGGGAACTGGCGACGAGGCACAGGAGCTGGGCGAAGAACCTGGCGGCGGCGCTCGCCCGCGCCGGCGCCACGCCGAACGCCGTCTCACTGGCGAGCGTCGGCTGCGCCGGAGCCGCAGCGATCGCATTCGCCGTTGCCGGCACGACAACCGGGCGCGCGCACGCGACATGGTGGCTACTGGCGGCGGCAGCAATCCAGCTGCGCCTGCTGTGCAACCTGCTCGACGGGATGCTCGCCGTCGAGGAAGGGCTGCAGACGCCCGCCGGCCCGCTCTTCAACGAGGTTCCCGATCGGATTGCCGACGTCGTGATCCTGGCCGGCGCAGGGCTACGCGATTCACGCACTGCCCGGCGGCGTCGCGCTTGGCTGGACGGCCGCGGCGGCGGCGCTCTTTACCGCCTACATCCGGCAGCTCGGCGGCGCACTGACGGGGACACAGCACTTCGGCGGCCCGATGGCCAAGCAACACCGCATGTTCACGTTGACGGTGGCGTCGGGGCTGTCGGCGATCGAGGCGATCGCCGGCGCGCCGGCACGCGTCATGCCCACCATGGCCGCCGGCCTCGCCGTCGTGATCGCCGGATCGGCATGGACCGCGTGGCGGCGCCTCGCGCTGATCACCCGAGAACTGGAGGACCAGTGATGCAGCCCTGCGTTTACTTCGCCAATCACGCCAGTCATCTCGACTTCGTGCTCATCTGGAGGTCGCTCCCGCGCGCGCGCCGGCGCACCGTGCGTCCGGTCGCCGGCCGTGACTACTGGCAGCGCACGCCCGTTCGCCGCTTCGTGTCCGGCCGCGTGTTCCACGCGGTGCTGGTCGATCGGGGCGGGGCCGGACCTGCTGCGGCACGCGCCGCGATGGCGGCTATGGCACAGGCCCTTTCGCATGGCGATTCACTGGTCGTGTTCCCCGAGGGTACGCGATCGATCGATGGGAGGATCGGGCCGTTCAAGAGCGGGCTCTTTTACCTGTCGCGGCTGCGGCCGGACGTCGATTTCGTTCCAGTGCTGCTCGAAAACACGCATCGCATCCTGCCGAAAGGACACCTGGTGCCGGTCCCGGCACCGAGCCGTGTCGTCTTCGGCGTCCCGCTGCACGTGACACCGGGCGAAGACAAGCAGGCATTTCTCATGCGCGCCCGCGCAGCGCTGCTCGCGCTCGGAGGACACAATGGCCGTCGTCATTGACCCGGCATTCGGCCGTCTCTTCACCCTGATCGTCGGGCTGCTGGCCGCGGCCACGGCGATCGGCGCCGCACTGCGCCGCACGGTCGTCGCCGCCGACGCGCGCGCGACCGTCGACAACCTCAATGCGCGCATCCGCGCCTGGTGGGTGATGGCAGCCGTCTTCATCGCCTCGACGCTCCTCGGGCGTACCGGATCAGTGCTGCTCTTCGCGCTGGTCTCACTGCTCGCGCTGCGCGAGTTTCGCGCGCTCGGCCCGACGGCGCCAGCCGATCGCCGCACTCTCGCCTGGTCGTTCTTCATCGCGACGCCGTTGCAGTACTTCCTCATCTGGCGCGGCTGGTACGGTCTCTTCGCGGTGCTGGTCCCTGTCTACGTGACACTCTTCGTCGCGATCCGTAGCGCGCTCGCGGGCGACACCGAGCACTACCTGGAACGGACCGCGATCACGCAATTCGCGTTGATGACCTGCGTCTACTTCGTGGGCTACGTCCCGGCGATCCTGTTGCTTCGTCTGCCGGGCGGCGCGCACGGCAACGCCTCGCTGCTCTTCTTCCTCGTGCTGGTCGTGCAGTTGAGCGATGTGCTGCAGTACGTGTGGGGCAAGACCATGGGACGGCACCGCATCGCGCCGCGCGTCAGCCCAAACAAGACCTGGGAGGGCCTGGTCGGAGGCGTCCTGTCAGCGACTGCGGTCGGGACGGCCATCTGGTGGGCAACGCCGTTCGCCCCGGCGCAGGCGGCGCTGATGGCGCTGCTCGCGGCGCTGATGGGGTTCGCCGGCGGCCTCGTGATGTCGGCCGTGAAGCGGAGCGCCGGCGTAAAGGACTGCGGCACGCTCATTTCCGGCCACGGCGGGGTGCTCGATCGGATCGACTCGCTGTGTTTCGCCGCGCCGGTGTTTTTCCACGTGACGCGGTACTTTTTTGCGTGACCGAGGGTGTCATCCCTAGAATGGACGGATGCCGCTCATCGCCCGTCGCCTTGCCGTCGCGGCCGCCCTCGCCACCGGCGGCCTGTGCCTGACTCACGCGCAGGAGCGCGCCAATCCGCTCCTGTCGAAGAGCGCCCTGCCGTTCCACGCGCCGCAGTTCGACCAGATCAAGGACGCCGACTTCCTGCCCGCGCTCGAGACTGGCATCAAGGAAGCGCGCACAGAGATCGAATCGATCGCCAACAACTCGGCGGCCCCCACCTTCGACAACACCATCGACGCGCTCGAGCGCAGCGGACAGGTGCTGACGCGTATCCAGATGATCTTCAACGGGCTGACTGGCGCCAACACCAACGACGCGCTCGAGAAGATCCAGGAAGAAGAGGCACCGAAGCTCGCCGCCCTGCAGTCCGACATGTTCCTGAACGAGAAGCTGTTTACGCGCGTGGAAGCGGTCTACGCCGCGCGCCAGACGCTGAAGCTCGGCGCCGAGGCGCAGCGCCTGGTCGAGTGGTACCACCAGCACTTCATCCTCGCCGGCGCGAAACTGTCAGGCGCCGACAGGACGACGTTTGGCAAGTTCGCGCAGGAAGACGCCACGCTGAGCACCAAGTTCATCAATCAGCTGCTCGCGGCGGCCAAGGCCGGAGCGCTCGTTGTCGATTCCGCGACGGCGCTTGCCGGGCTCAGCCCGGCCGAGATTGACGTTGCGGCCCAGGCGGCCAAAGGACGTGGCCTTGATGGCAAGTGGCTCATTGCCCTGCAGAACACGACACAGCAGCCGCCGCTGCTCTCGCTCGAGAACCGCGACACGCGGCATCGGCTCTTCGACGCGTCATGGAACCGCGCGGAGCATGGCGACGCCAACGACACGCGCGCGACGATCGCCCGGCTCGCGCAGCTGCGCGCGCAGCAGGCGGCGCTGCTCGGATTTCCGAGCTTCGCGGCGTGGAAGCTGCAGGACCAGATGGCGAAGACGCCGGCGGCGGTCGACGAATTCCTGGGCAAGCTCGCGCCCGCGGCAACCGCGCGTGCGCGCCGCGAAGCGGCCGACCAGCAGGCGCTCATCGACCGCCAGCAGGGCGGATTCCAGCTCGAACCGTGGGACTGGAACCGCTACGCGGAGCAGATTCGCAAGACGAAGTACGACCTCGACGAATCGCAGATCAAGCCGTACTTCGAACTCGATCGCGTCCTCGTCGACGGCGTCTTCTATGCCGCCCATCAGCTCTACGGCCTGAGTTTCAAGGAGCGCAAGGACCTGCCGGTCTACGAGAAGGGCGTTCGCGTCTTCGAGGTGAGCGACGTCAGCGGGGCGCCGCTCGCGCTGTTCTACGCCGACTACTTCAAGCGCGACAACAAGAACGGCGGCGCCTGGATGGACAATTTCGTCGGACAGTCGAAGCTGCTCGAGACAAAGCCGGTCGTCTACAACGTCGCCAACTTCGACAAGCCCGGGCCAGGCCAGCCGGCTCTCCTCACTGCCGACGACGTGACCACGATGTTTCACGAGTTCGGCCATGCGCTGCACGGGTTCTTCGCCGACCAGCGCTATCCGACGCTGTCGGGCACGAGCGTGGCCCGCGACTTCGTCGAGTTTCCCTCGCAGTTCAACGAGCACTGGGCCTTCAACCCCGAGGTGCTGGCGCACTATGCCAGGCACTATCAGACGGGGGAGAAGATGCCGCAGGCGCTCGCCGACAAGATTCGCGCCGCCCATGACTTCAACGCCGGCTACAACATGACCGAGCTCATCGCGGCGGCCCTGCTCGACATGCAGTGGCACTCGGTCGATCCGAAGGCGCCGCTACAGGACGTCGATGCGTTCGAGAAGGCGGCGCTGACCCGGACGCACGTCGATCTCCCTCAGGTGCCGCCACGCTACCGCTCCAGCTATTTCCTACATATCTGGGGCAACGGCTACGCGGCCGGATACTACGCGTATCTCTGGACGCAGATGCTGGCGGACGACTGCGCCGCGTGGTTCGACACGCACGGCGGCCTGACGCGGGCGAACGGTGATCGCTTCCGCCGGCTGATCCTGTCGCGTGGCAACACCGTCGACTATGGGGCGATGTTCCGGGAGTTCACCGGCCACGATCCGCAAATCGAACCGATGATCAAGAACCGCGGGCTCGGCGACCAGTAGGATGGCCGCGCCCTGGCGCTGGGTGGTCCCGCTCGGGCTGGGCGGGGCGATCTGGCTGCTGCCGCACGCCGGCTTCGACGCGCGCAGCTGGGGCCTGCTCTGCCTGTTCGCGATTACGATCTGCGGCCTCATTACGCGCCCGATCGCCGCCGGCGTGCTGATGATCGGCGGCATCGCCGCCGGCGCGCTGCTGCGGCTCTTCACCATCCAGGACGGCCTCTCCGGCTACGGCAACGTCACCGTCTGGCTGATCCTGTCCGCGTTCCTCTTCGCGCGCGGCCTGATCGTGACCCGTCTCGGCGAGCGCATCGCCTACGCGATCGTGTCGCGCGTCGGCGGCAGCCCGCTCGGCCTCGGCTACGCCATCGTGCTCGCCGACCTGGTGATGGCGCCGATGACGGCGTCGAACACGGCGCGCGCCGGCGGCATTCTCCTTCCCATCACCGTCAACGTCGCGCGGGTGTTCGGCTCCGAGCCCGGGCCGACGGCGCCACGCATCGGCCGCTTTTTGCTGCTCGCGCTCTATCACGGCGACCTGGTCGTCTCCGCGATGTTCCTCACCGCCTGCGCGCCGAACCCGCTCGTCGCCGATTTCGTGCGCCACGGATCCGCCGTCCGGCTGACATGGACCACCTGGGCGCTGGCGGCATCGGTGCCCGGCGCGATCGCAGTCGCCGTCATTCCGTATCTCGTCTACCGGCTGGCGCCGCCGAGCCGTCTCGATACCACTGCGGCGCGGACCCTCGCCATCGATCGGCTCGCCGAGATGGGGCCGATGTCGAGGCGCGAGCGCGGCATGCTGATCGTGTTCCTGCTGGTGCTGGCGCTCTGGATCGCCGGCGACTGGCTCGCCATCTCGCCAACGACCTCGGCGCTCGCCGGCGTCGCGCTGCTCCTGCTGTCGGGCGTCCTCGACTGGCAGGACATCGTCGACGAACGCAGCGGCTGGGACGTCTTCGTGTGGTTCGGCGGCTTGATGATGCTGGCGGCGCAGCTCGAGAAGGCGGGCTTCCCGAAAGCGTTCGCGGAGGCACTGGCCGGCCTGGTGCACGGCTGGCCGTGGATGTGGGCGCTCGTGGTGATGCTGTGCGTGTACGTCTACGCGCACTACGCGTTCGCCAGCCTGGTGGCGCACGTCACGGCGATGTTCCCGGCCTTTTTCGCCGCCTCGATTGCGCTCGGGGCGCCACCGCTGGTGGCCGCGGTCGCCTTCGGCGTCCTGTCGAACGTCAACGCCGCGATGACCCACTACGGCACTGGCCCCGCGCCGATCGTCTTTGGCGCCGGCTACGTTTCACAGCCGGCGTGGTGGCGCATCGGTTTTGTCGTCTCGTTGGCCCACCTCTTGATCTGGTTGCCGATTGGCTTCGTCTGGTGGAAAGTATTGGGTCTGTGGTGAGCAAGACATATCGGATCGCGGCCATTCCCGGTGATGGGATTGGCCAGGAAGTCACGCCGGCGGCAATAGCGGTGCTCGACGCGGCCGCTGCGCGCGACGGCTTTGCTTTCGCGTGGCAGCACTTCCCGTGGGGGTCGCAGCACTACCTCGATCACGGCCAGATGATGCCGGAGAACGCGCTCGACCTGCTGCGGCCGTTCGACGCGATCCTGTTCGGCGCGGTCGGCGACCCGCGCATCCAGGACAACGTGACACTGAACGGGTTGCTGCTGCCGATGCGTCGCGGCTTCGATCAGTACGCATGCGTCCGCCCGGCGGTGCTCTATCCGGGCGTCCGCTGCCCCCTCGCGGGACGATCCAGCGGCGATATCGATTTCGTGGTCGTGCGCGAGAACACCGAAGGGGAATACGCACAGATAGGCGGCACGCTCTACCAGGACAGCCCCTACGAGGTGGCAATGCAAACGGCGACCTTCACCCGCCACGGCACCGAGCGCGTGATCCGGTTCGCCTTCGCTCTCGCACGCCGCCGCAACAAGAAGCGGCTCGTCACCTCGGTGACCAAGTCGAATGCGCAGGGTTACAGCATGGCGTTCTGGGATCGGGTCTTCGCCGCGGTCGCGCGCGAGTACCCGGACATCGGGACGGAATCACTGCTCGTCGACGCCGCCTGCATGGACCTCGTGCGCCGCCCGGTCGATTTCGACGTCATGGTCGCCTCGAACCTGTTCGGCGACATCCTCACCGACCTGAGCGCCGCGATCACCGGCAGCCTTGGCCTGGCGCCGAGCGCCAACCTCAATCCGGCGCGGAACGCGCCGTCCCTGTTCGAGCCGGTGCACGGCTCGGCGCCCGACATCGCGGGTAAGGGCGTCGCCAATCCGCTCGCGGCGATGCTGGCCGGATCGATGATGCTGGACTTCCTCGGCGCCGGCACCGCGGCCGCGCGCGTCGAAGCGGCGGTGCGCGGCGTACTCGCGGCGGGGCGTGCGCTGACACCCGATCTCGGCGGCAGCGCGACCACCGGCGCCGCGACCGAGGCGGTCCTGGCACTGTTGTAGCGTGCGTCCGTTACGCTGAATAGCGTAACGATTACGTATAGTTGCGTTATCTAAGCCGGCGCCGGGCCAGGCGCGGGGCTACGTCCCGCGGCGGGTCACGTTGCTGGTGACGAATCGCCCCTGGCCGCTGTAGAAGGGCATCGGGTCGGGAATGGTGCCCGCCGGCGGCGCGGGCATCTGCGCCGGCGACTGCACCTCGAACCGCGCCGTGAACATCGCTCCGACGAGCAGCGCACGCCTGCCGGCGAACCGCGTGTTCTGCGCGATCTGGTCGGGCGCCAGCCGCTCGATCTTCAGCGTGCCGACCCCCGGGATCGAATGCGCGCCGCTGAAGTAGGCGCAACCGGGCACCACGACGCTGCGTTCATCGCCTTCGACGCACGCACGCTTGCCCTGGATCAGATCGGTCGCGCCGCCCGAGGCGGTGATGCGCCCCGGCATCACCGTCACGATGGCCAGCCCGAAGACGGGGAGGAACACGACGGTATCGCCATCGACGAGGATGAACTGTTCCATGAGGACTCCGTTCGAAGAGAGTTTTGATGGGCTGGCGAAATTGTAATCGTCGCGACCGGTCGCGGCAATCCGCGCAGCACCGGCGGCCGCTGCGCATGCGGTACACTGGCGGTCAGAGGCACAGGCGGTGACCCTTACCCTGGAATTGACCGACGCAACGGGCGTGCGGCCGTCCGACGCCAGCCACGTGTTTGGAGAGGAAGGCGGCACCATCGGCCGGGCGGCGACCAATGCCTGGGTCCTTCCCCACAACAAGGTCTCGGGCCTGCACGCGCGCATCACGTTCAGAAACGGCGCGTTCTACATCGAAGACACGAGCCGCAATGGCGTGAGCGTCAATTCGCCGGACAACCGGCTCGTGCGCAATCGCCCCTACCCGCTCAAATCCGGCGATCGTCTCTTCATCGAGCCCTACGAAATGACGATCTGGATCGACGACGTCGCGGCCGCGCGCCTGCCGGCGGCCGATCCGTTTGCCGACGACGATCCGTTCCGGCTGATGCCGGCGGCGCCGCCACCGCTGCGCGCCGGCGAGATCCTGCCGGAGGCGCCGGAGGCCGCGGAAGTCGATCCGCTGAAGTTCTTCGATCCGGTCGGGGCGCCTCAACCGCGGAAACGCGCCGAATTGCCTGTTGACGACCCCGGCGGCCTGGGCCAGCACTATCAGCCGCCGGCGATTCTGCCGACGCCAGGCCCGCCGCCACCGCAGCCGTCAGCGCTGGCAGGGCCGGCGATTCCGGCCGGCTACAACCCGCTCGCCGACGATCCTGTCGAGCCGATTGCGCCTCCCATGACGCCCGCTGGGCCTGTACGCCCGCGGCCCGGCGACTCAGCTGCGTGGCGCAGGAAGAAGGACGGGGCCACGCCGGATCCTCAGCGGCCGTCCTCCGGACGAGCGCCGGCTCCCCCACCCCTGAGCCGGCGCGAACCGATCGTTCGCGTGGCACCTCCGCCATCCCCACCTCCGCCGGCTGCCGACCCCTTCTCGGCGCCATCCGAGCTGGCAATTCCGGGCGAAGCCGCGGCTGCCCCCCCGATACCGCTGCCCGCGCCAGCACGCTCGGATCCGGAAAGCACGCGGCCGCCGATCGCGCCAGCCCCGGTCGTGGCTCCGGCAGCGCCGGCTGCGGCTGCACCGGTCGTGTCTGCACCACCACCGGTCGTCACGCCTCGACCCCAGCCTGCCGCGCCCGCTTCTGGCGCCGGTGCATCGAGATCCGCCGCGTCTGGCACATCGGATCTCGCGGATCTACTGGCCGGAGCCGGCATTCCTGACGCGGTGGTGACGCCCGAACTAACACGCAACCTTGGCCAGATCCTGAGGGTCGTCGTCGAAGGACTGATGGACGTGCTCCAATCGCGCCAGCGCATCAAGGAAGAATTCCGGATGCAGCAGACGATCTTCCGGCAGTCGGACAACAACCCGCTCAAGTTCTCGGTCAACGTCGAAGACGCTCTGCACAACCTGCTGGTGAAGCGGAATCCCGCCTACCTGCGTCCGGTCGACGCGTTCGGCGATGCTTTCGACGACCTGCGCGACCATCAACTGGCGATGCTCGCCGGGATGCGGGTGGCCTTCGACGCGATGCTGGCCGAATTCGATCCCGAGCGACTGCAGAAAGAGTTCGACGACCAGTTGGGCAAGAGCTCTCTGGCACTGGTCCCCGCCAAGCTGCGCTACTGGGATCTGTTCCGCGCCAGGCGAGCCGAGATCACCAAGGATTCCGAGGCGGCCTTCGAACGGCTGTTTGGCGAGCAGTTCAGGCGGGCGTACGAGGAGCAATTCCGCCAGCTCAAGGCGCAGCGCCGCTCATCCGAGCGATCTTGACCCATTCGTTGTAGATTGTGGGGCACACGCCGATGTCCGCCCACAACCGCGTCGTCTGGTCCGAAGGGCTGTTCCTGCAACCGCAGCATTTCCAGCAGCAGGACCGCTACTTCGAGCGTTATGTCGAAGCGCGCTGCCAGCCCCTGGCGCCCTACAGCTGGGGTTTTACCGAGGTCGAGTTCGAGCGGGACTTCCTGAAGATCGGCAAGATCGGCC
The DNA here is from genome assembly GCA_963836665.1 of uncultured Acidobacteriota bacterium. Taxonomy (GTDB): domain Bacteria; phylum Acidobacteriota; class Vicinamibacteria; order Vicinamibacterales; family 2-12-FULL-66-21; genus JAICSD01. Next base: position 3,505,280 of record CAWIKL010000001.1, read on the forward strand.
TGCGACGCCTGGTCGGCGTGTTTCCCGACGGCACACCGTTCCGGATGCCGGACGACGATCCGCTGCCGCCGCCGCTCGACGTCGGCGCGGACCTCCGCGACGAACGTATCCACCTAGCAGTGCCGCTGCGGCGCGCCGGCGAGATCGAATCCGGCCGTACGCCTGGCGTCAACGATCTCGTCCGCCAGGAGGTGCGCGAGTTCCAGGTCGCCAACGTCGCAGCGGGAGGCGGTGAGCCGGCGACGGTCGAAGTGTCGGCACTCAGGGCGCGGCTGCTACCGCAGCGCGAGGTGACGGAGGCCTATGCCTGCATTCCGCTGGCACGGATCATCGAATGCCGCGCCGACCAGCAGGTCGTGCTCGACGACGCGTTCATTCCGACGATCCTGCAGTTGCGCGCGGCGACACGGCTGGCGACGCTGGCGACCGAGCTCCTCGGGCTCTTCCATCAACGCGGCGAAGCGCTCGGCGGCCGCGTCGCGGCGACCAGCCGCGGAGCCGCCTCGGAGCTGGCGGACTTCCTGATGCTCCAGGCCATCAACCGTTACGAGCCGGTGCTGTCGCACTTCACCGACACTGCTGTGGTGCATCCCGAGGCGCTTTACCGTTTCTGCGTCGCCGCCGCCGGAGAACTCTCGACATTCACGACCACGTCGAAACGCAGCCCACGATTTCCCATGTACCGGCACGATCACCTAAAGGAGACCTTCGACCCGGTGATCGCCTCCCTGCGCGAGTCGATGAGCAAGGTGCTGACGCAGAACGCGATTCCGATCCCGCTCGAACCGCGCAAGTTCGGGATCAGCGTGGCGATCGTGCCCGACCGTTCGCTGCTCACCTCGGCGGTGTTCGTTCTTGCCGCGCGCGCCGACGGTCCAGCGGAAACGCTGCGGCAGCGCTTCCCGGCACAGGTCAAGATCGCGCCGGCGGAAAAGATCGGGGATCTCGTCAGGCAGGGGTTGCCCGGCGTGCCGGTGGTGGCGATGCCGGTCGCACCGCGGCAAATTCCCTACCACGCCAGCTACGCCTATTTTGAGCTCGATCAGAGCCATGAACTCTGGGACCAAATGAAGGGATCGGGCGGACTGGCCATCTACGTCTCCGGAGACTTCCCGGGACTGGCGATGGAATTCTGGGCAATCCGCGGCTGAAGGACGCGTAATGGCGGACAACGACGATCCGTTCCAGCCGTCGGATCTCACGCACCGGCCGCGCCCTGGCGCCGGCCGACGTGGCATGCCGGATCCCCCGACGCACCGCGGTCCCGCGGTGCGCCCGGCCGAAGTCGAGGCGATTCCCGACGCGGCGCGCGCATCGCTTGGCCTCGGCCTGAATCCGCTGGTCCAGGCGGCAATCCCGCTGCTGCTGCTCACCGGGCAGCTGCGCAGCACGCCGGCCGCGATGGATGTCGCCGGCCTGCGGCGCCACGTCCTCGAGGAGATCCGCCGTTTCGAGGATCAGGCGCGCGCCGCCGGCATCCGCAACGAGATCGTCCTCGCCGCGCGTTACGCGCTGTGCGCCGCGCTCGATGAAGCCGTGCTGTCCACGCCCTGGGGTGGGCAGAGCGAATGGGCGCAGCACCCGGTGCTGGTGGCGCTGCATCGCGAGGCGTGGGGCGGCGAGAAGTTCTTCGAAATGCTGACGCGCATCTCGGCGGATCCCGCGCGCCACCTCGATCTGCTCGAGCTGCAAAATCTCATCCTCGCGCTCGGCTTCACCGGCAAGTACCAGATGATCGATCGCGGCCAGGAGCAGCTGCAGGATCTGCAGCACGACCTGTTCCGGACGATTCGCGGCCTGCGCGGTGCCGCGGTTCCCGACCTCTCGCTGAAATGGCGCGGACTCGAAGACCAGCGCAGCCGGTTGATTCGCTATGTGCCGTGGTGGGTCGTCGCCGCCGCCGCCGCGGTGATCCTGACCGGCGCGTTTCTCTACTACCGCTCGGCGCTGTCGGATCAGGCGGACCCGCTGCAGGTCAAGCTGGCCCACGTCGGCATCGAGGACTTCGCAGTACCGCCGCCGGCCGCGCCGGTGGCCGGCCCGACGCTGAAGAAGCTGCTCGCTCCGGAGGAAGCCGCCGGGGCGCTGGCCGTCGACGAAAACGGCGGCCGGACGGTGGTGACGCTGCCGAGCGGCGACCTGTTCGGCTCGGGCAGCGCCACGGTCAACCCGACCTACGAAGTAACGCTGGACCGCATCACGGCGGCGCTGAATCAGGTGCCCGGGCGCGTGCTGATCGTCGGGCATACCGACGATCAGCCAATCCGATCGTTTCAGTTCCACGACAACTTCGAGCTGTCGCGCGCGCGCGCGGTCAGCGTCGCGAACATCCTGAAGAAGACGATCAACAATCCGGCCCGCCTCACGTGGCAGGGCATGGGCTCGTCGGAGCCGAAGTACCGCCCGGAGTCGGCCCCGGAAAACCGCGCGCGCAACCGGCGGGTCGAGATCATCCACCTGCGCGAAGGCTGAGTACAGACGACAGGGCCTGCCATGTTCGCCTTTCTGAAACGCACCTTCGTCATCCTGATCGGCCTGCTGCTGATCGTCGTGTTCATCTGGTTCGCCGGACCGTACTTCGCGTTCGCCGACTGGCGGCCGCTGGACCCGCCCTTCAACCGGCTGATCGCGATCGGTGTGGTCATCGCCTGCTGGGTCGCGTGGCGGCTGGTCAAGCGGCTGCGGGCCATGCGCGCCGGCGATCGGCTGCTCGCCGCAGTGGCGACACCGCGGGCGCAGCCGCAGGAGGCGGCGCCGCCGGCGGAAGTCGTCAAGCTGCGCGAGCGGTTCGAAGAGGCGGTGTCGGCGCTGAAGCAGCAGCAGCGGACCTCCGGCACGAGTCTCTACGACCTGCCGTGGTACGTGATCATCGGCGCGCCGGGTTCGGGCAAGACGACCGCGCTGCTCAACTCCGGGCTGAAGTTCCCGCTCGAACAGCGCGTCGGCAAGGGGGCGCTGCGCGGCGTGGGCGGCACGCGCAACTGCGACTGGTGGTTCGCCGATGAAGCGGTCTTCCTCGACACCGCGGGCCGCTACACCACGCAGGATTCGGATGCCGCTTCCGACAGCGTCGGCTGGAGTGAATTCCTGGCATTGCTGCGCAAGTACCGCGCGCGCCGCCCGGTCAACGGCGTCATCCTGACGATCAACGCGCAGGACCTGCTGGTCGGCGGCCCGTCGGCGCGCGGCGCGCACGTCGAGGCGGCGCGGCGACGGCTCGAGGAGCTCAGTCGCGAGCTGCGCATCCAACTGCCCGTCTACGTGATGGTCACCAAGTGCGATCTCGTCGACGGCTTCGCGGAGTACTTCGACGACCTGCGAGCAGAAGGGCGCGCGCAAGTCTGGGGCGTGACGTTCCCCTACGATCAGTCGGTCGCCAACGAAGGCCCGGGCGTCCTTCCCGCCGAGTTCGATTCCCTGATGGCACGGCTCAACGAGCGTGTGCTCGAACGCATGCAGGAGGCCCGGGATACGCGCCGGCGGACCAAGATCTTCGGCTTCCCGCAGCAGATGTCCACGCTGCGCGAGCCGCTGTCGGAGTGGCTGACCGACGTCTTCTCCTCACGTGAATTCGGCGGGCAGGTGCTGCTGCGCGGCGTGTATTTCACCAGCGGCACCCAGGAAGGCACGCCGATCGATCGCCTGCTCGGCAGCATCGGCCGGCGCTTCGGCGCGGGTACAGCGGTGATGGCGCCGCAGGGACCGGGAAAGGCCTACTTCGTCGAAACGCTGCTCAAGACCGTCATGATCGGCGAGTCGGGACTCGCTGGGATCAACAGGCGGTTGGAGCTGCGCAAGGCGTCGGCGCAGCTCGGCGCCTATGCCGCGACCGGGATCCTCGCCACGGCCGGCGTCGCCGCGCTGTCGGTCAGCTATAAGAGCAATCACGACTACCTGACCCAGGCGGCCGCCGACATCGACGTGTTCGAGCACACCGCCGCTGTCACCCCCGCGTCGCCGCTCGAGCTGATCGTCTCGCGCCTCGACGCGATTCGTGGCGTCGTCGATTCGGCGAACCGCTACCGCGACACGACGCCGCTGCTCCTGCGATGGGGACTCTATCAGGGAGGCGCGATCGGCAACTCGGCGCAGGATGCCTACATGCGTGAGCTGGACAGCATCCTGCTGCCGCGACTCGCCTCACAGATCCAAGCGCGCATGCGGCAGGTACTCGACGCAACCGGAGAAGCTGTACGCCTACTTGAAGGGGTACCTGATGCTTGGCGAGCCCCAGCATCTCGACAAGGCGAGCCTCCAGGAACTGGCCGATCTCGAGTGGCACGCCAGCGATGCGGCCATCGCTCAGGCCGCGTCGCAGCACTTCAAGAACCTTCTCGACGGCGCCGGCACGCTGCGTCCCGTCGCGCTCGACGCTGCGCTGGTCACGCAGGCCCGCGCCAGCATCCAGCAGGCCTCGATGGCGAGGATCCTCTACAACCAGATCAAGAGCCGGTATGCCGACCAGTCCGGCGGACAGGGATTGCGCCTGGATCAGCAGGCCGGCATCGGCGCCGAGACGGTGTTCAAGCGCCGCAGCGGCGTCCCGTTGTCGACCCCGATGCCACCGCTCTACACGCGCGAGACGTTCAAGCAGATCACCACGGAGGGACGCGCCGCACTGGTCAAGCAGATGAACGACGACGCCTGGGTGTGGGGGGACAGCACGACGGGAACGCTGGCGAAGGCAGGCACGCTCGTCACCACAGTCACCAACCTCTACGAGCAGGATTACATCCGCGCGTGGAACGCGCTGCTCGCCGATCTGCAGTTCGCGGCGTTCCCGACCATTCCGCAGCTCGACGACTCGTTGCGGTTGCTTGCCGGCCCGACCTCCCCATTGCGCGGCCTGCTGCGCGTTGTCACCGACAACACGACGCTGGTCCAGGCAGCTTCCACGTCCGCGCCGAGCGGCGCGATCGGCCAGGCGACACAGACCGTCCGGCAGAAGTGGGACGATCTGCTGAAGCCCGTCCAGGGGGCGGTCGGGATGGCCGCCGTCACACCAGGCACGGTCGTGACCGCGCAGTTCCAGTGGGCGCGCCAGCTCACGGCGGGTGAGGCCGGCAAGACGCAGCTCGACGCCATTCTCAAGACGATCGGCGACATCCAGCAGCAGCTCGACACGCTGGGCCCGGACGTGGCCGGCGGCAGCCCGGTGCAGATTCTGGCCAGCCCGTCGTTCCGGGTGCTGACGCAGACGCTGCGCCAGCAGACGGAAGTGCTGCCGCCGGGGTTGCGGACGCTCGTCTCGGAAATCGGCGAGACCAGCGAAGGCACCGTCAACCAGGAAGCCACTTCGCAGCTGCACGACCTCTACCTGCAGACGGTCGTGCCGGCGTGTCAGACCCTCATCGCCAGAAAATATCCGTTCGCCAGCTCGAACGTCGACGTGCAGCTGACCGACCTGGGCACCGTGTTCGGTTTCGATGGCGCGTTCGACAAGTTCTTCGCCGATCACCTGGCCAAGCAGGTCGACACGACCGGCGCGGTCTGGACGTGGCGCCCGGGGTCGGTCATGCTGTCGAACACCTTGCTCGCCCAGTTCCAGGAGGCACAGCGACTGCGCGACATGTTCTTTCAGCCCGGATCGAAGACGCCGTCGGTGAAGTTCTTCGTCACCTTTAGCGATCTCGACAGCTCCGCCACGCGATTCGTCTTGCAAGTGGACGGGACGAACTTCGACGACAAGCACTTCAAGCAGCCGGGTGTCTGGCCGGGACCGCAGGCCGGTTCCGCGACCACGGCGTGGGAGAGCCGCTACTACGATCCGACCAAGGCGTACGGCGGTCCCTGGGCGTGGTTCCGCCTGATCGACGACTTCCGCGAGGGCGTCCCGGATTCGCAGCACGTCGTGCTCAACGTCAAGAACCGCTATCACCGCATCCACGTCACGGTCGAGCCGTCGAGCGCGGCGGCCAATCCGTTCACCTCGGCGAGCTGGCGGCAATTCAGCTGCGAATCGTGAGCCGCTCATGCAGGTAGGCTTCTACGGCAAGCTGCCCAGCCACGGCGACTTCCTGCGGCGGCGCGTCTCCGACGCGTTCGTGGACGCCTGGGATGGCTGGCTGCGCGAGTGTCTCGCCGCGAGCCAGACCGCGCTTGGCGGCCGCTGGCTCGACGTCTACCTTACCAGCCCGGCGTGGCGCTTCGCCTGCGCCGCGGGCGCGTGCGGACCGCTGCCCGTCATCGGCGTGGTCGCGCCAAGTGTCGACCAGGTCGGGCGCTATTTCCCGCTGACACTGGTCGCCGAGCTTCCGGCCGACGCGGCACTCGTCACCGCGGCATCCAGCGTCGAAGGGTTCTTCGAAACCGCGGAGCACCTGGTCATCGAGACCTTGGCCACCGAGCGCGTCGACTTCGATCGATTCGATCATCGGGTGATGGCGCTCGAGCAGGAGCTCGGCCCGCTCGCGCTGCCACCGTCGCTCTTGCTCGACGCGGAAGGTTCCGCGATTCTCACCGACAGTCCCCGTGCGTGGCATGTGCCGCTCGGCACCTCGTCGGACGTCCGCAACGCGTTCGAGCAGCTGCTCTCGATCCAGCTCGAGGCCAAGTACCGGCCGCTCGTACTGCTGTGGACCGACGGCTCGTCGGTCGTCGAACCGAGTTGCCTGATCGTGAAGGGACTGCCGGAGCCTTCGCTCTATCCGGCGCTGCTCGAGGGCGCGTGGCCGACCCATCACTGGCGATCGGTGCTGACGCACGTCTCCGACGAGAACACGTTGTCGACCACCACGACTGTCGCCACTGACGCGCTGTTTGTGCGCTCGGCCGCCGCCACCGACGTCGGGCGCGCCCGGACCAACAACGAAGACAGCTTCGTCGAGCGCCCCGAAGCAGGCATCTGGGCGGTCGCCGACGGCATGGGCGGTCACAGCCACGGCGAAGTCGCGAGTCGGATGGTCTGCGACGCGCTCGCTGACTTCCCGCTCGACGGCACGTTCGAGGAAGCGGTCGACAGCGCGATCAAGCGCGTGCAGGACGTCAACGATCACCTGGTCCGCTCCTCGATGCACGCCGAGCTGACCGAACACGCCGGCAGCACCGTCGTCGTCTTGCTCGTGCGCGGACCGCGATCCGCGGTCGTGTGGGCGGGTGACAGCCGCGTCTATCGCTGGCGGGACGGCGCGCTGGAGCAGTTGACGCGCGATCACAGCCTGGCCGAAATGGAAGGATCCAATCCGAAGGAGTCCAGCGTCATCACCCGGGCGGTCGGGATGGAGCTGGACCTGGTGCTGGATGTCTTTCGCGACGCCGTGCTGCCCGACGACCGGTTCCTGCTCTGTTCGGACGGCCTGACCCGGGTGCTCTCGCCGGCGGACATTAGTACCTGGATGGGCAACGCCGACATCCAGGGGGCCGTTGACGGCCTGATCAAGGCGACGCTGGACGCTGGCGCCCCCGATAACGTCACCGTTCTGATTGCCGAAGTGCAGCGTTGATACAGGAAACGGCAACTCCCGTTGCGCAGCGGGTTTTCGAGTAGAATGCGGAGCCTCTACTTAGGGCGAGGCTTCTTCTGATGAGTGCTGGCTGGGACGCACAGGCGCTGCTCACGCCGATCGCTGGCGAGCAGCCCTGCGGGCAGAACCCCGACGACACAGGCGGCCTGGTCGCCTTCGATGCGCTGCGCCTGTTCGGGCAGCCTCGATCGCCCGAGGCGCCGCCCGACCAGGACGAGGGTGACAAGGAGGCGGCCAAGACCAAGCCGCCGATCGAATGGGGACGGATCCGGACCGACGCGCTGGACGCGTTGGGCAAAAGTAAGGATTTGCGCCTGCTTGCCTATCTGGCGACGGCGCTATTGCGGACCGACGGCTTGATGGCCTTTACCCAAACGCTGACGACCGCCTCGACGTGGCTGGAGACCTACTGGCCGCAGGTGTATCCTCCGCTCGACGAGGATGCGATTGCACGGCGTAATGCCTTGAATTGTTTCGCGGATCCGATGGCCGTGGTCGATCGGGTCTGGCGGCTGCCGCTCGTGAGCAGCCGGCAGCATGGGCGCTACAGCCTGCGCGACATCGAGATCTCTCGCGGACAAGCGACACCGGGCCCGCTCGAAGCCAAGGCGGATGAAGCGGCTATCCGCATGGCGTTTACGGAGGTCCCGCTCGACGAGATCACGGGCCTCGACCGCAGCCTGACGGATGGAACCGCGGCTCTCAACGCGATTGACGCGAAGATGCGCAGCGAAGGCGGTCCTGAGGTGGCGCCCGATTTCGGGCCACTGCTGACCCATTTCGCAAAGCTGGCGCGGATCTATAAGGATGAACTGTCCAGCCGCTCACCAGACGGCGCGGTGGGTGGTGAGAGTCAGTCCGGGGCGGCCGCCGCAGGGTTCACCGGCGGGGTCATCAACTCGCGCCAGGACGCAATCCGCGCCCTGGACGCCGTAGCCGACTACTTCCGGCGGAACGAGCCGTCGAGCCCGATTCCGATGTTCGTGGAACGGTCCAAACGGCTGGTAGCAAAGGACTTTCTCGAAGTGCTGGCCGACATCGCCCCAGAGGCGCTGCCGGTCGCCCGGTCGGCCGGGGGTCTTAAGGATCAGTAACGCATCCCTGAGGGAGGTTTGTCGTGGCCAAGGCGAGCAGTCAGAAATTCATCGCGCGCAACCGGGCGCCTCGCGTTCAGATTGAGTACGACGTGGAGTTGTACGGCGCTGAGAAGAAGATCCAGTTGCCGTTCGTGATGGGGGTACTTGCGGACCTGTCCGGCAAGCCGGCCGAGCCGCTGGCACCTGTCGCCGACCGGAAGTTCCTGGACATCGACGTCGACAACTTCGACAGCCGCATGAAGGCGTTAAAGCCTCGTGCCGCGTTCCAGGTACCGAATACGCTGACGGGCGAAGGCAACATGAGCGTCGAACTGACGTTCGAGAGCATGGACGACTTCTCGCCAGCGGCCGTCGCCAGCAAGGTTGACGCACTCAACAAACTCCTCGAGGCGCGGAAACAGCTCGCAAACCTGATTACGTATATGGATGGCAAGACCGGGGCGGAGGAGCTGGTCGCCAAGCTCCTGCAGGATCCTGCCCTGCTGCAGACGCTTGCCACGACGAAGAATCCGGAAGGGGACAAGTCCGGATCCTGACGGGGAACCCGTAACGGAGAACAGTCATGGCAGACCCGAAAGCGCAGCAAGAGCAGACATCAGCCATCGGCGCCGTTGAGGCGAGCGACTTCGACTCGCTGCTGAAAAAAGAGTTCAAGCCGAAGACGGACGAAGCGAAAGAGGCGGTCGAGCGGGCGGTGCGGACGCTCGCCGAGCAGGCCCTGTCGCAGACCAAGTTGGTCGGCGCCGATGTCGTCAAGTCGATCGAGGCGATCATCGCCCAGCTCGACAAGAAGCTGACCGAGCAAATCAACCTGATCATGCACCACGAGGACTTCCAGAAACTGGAGGGCGCGTGGCGCGGCCTGCACTATCTCGTCAACAACACCGAAACCGACGAGATGCTGAAGATCCGCTTCATGAACATCAGCAAGCAGGATCTCGGCAAGACGCTGAAGCGGTACAAAGGCACCGCCTGGGACCAGAGCCCGCTGTTCAAGAAGATCTACGAAGCGGAATACGGGCAGTTCGGTGGCGAGCCGTTCGGTTGTCTCGTCGGCGATTACTACTTCGACCAGACGGCACCCGACGTCGAGCTGCTCGGCGAGATGTCGCAGGTGGCGGCGGCGGCGCACGCGCCGTTCATCGCCGGTGCCTCGCCGACCGTGATGCAGATGGGGACGTGGCAGGAACTGGCTAATCCTCGCGATCTGACGAAGATCTTCACGACGCCGGAATACGCCGCCTGGCGTTCCCTGCGCGAGTCCGAAGACTCACGCTACCTCGGACTGGCGATGCCGCGCTACCTCTCGCGTCTCCCCTACGGCGCCAAGACGAACCCGGTCGAAGACTTCGCGTTCGAGGAAGACACAGGCGCGGCGGATCACAGCCGTTACACCTGGTCGAACGCGGCCTACGCCATGGCGACGAACATCAACCGATCGTTCAAGTTGTACGGCTGGTGCTCGCGTATCCGCGGCGTGGAGTCAGGCGGCGCCGTCGAAGGTCTGCCGGTACATACGTTCCCGACCGACGACGGCGGCGTCGACATGAAGTGCCCGACCGAGATTGCCATCAGCGATCGGCGTGAGGCGGAACTGGCCAAGAACGGCTTCATGCCGCTGCTGCATCGCAAGAACTCGGACTTCGCGGCGTTCATCGGCGCGCAGTCGGTACAGAAGCCGTCCGAGTACACAGATCCCGACGCCACCGCCAACGCGAACCTCGCAGCGCGCCTGCCGTATTTGTTTGCATGCTGCCGTTTCGCGCACTACCTGAAATGCATTGTCCGCGACAAGATCGGATCGTTCAAGGAACGCGAAGACATGCAGATCTGGCTGCAGAAGTGGATCATGAACTACGTCGACGGCGATCCGGCGCACTCGTCGGAGTCGACGAAAGCGCAGAAGCCGCTGGCGGCAGCCGAGGTACAGGTCACCGAGATCGAAGGCAATCCGGGCTACTACGCCGCGAAGTTCTTCCTGCGCCCGCATTACCAGCTGGAAGGCCTCACCGTGTCGCTTCGACTCGTCTCGAAGCTGCCGTCCGCGAAGGCGGGTTAGTCCTGACCGTTGTTCGGTTCCACCCGGGGAGATCGTTTTCACGTGAAGGAGCGGTGAATCATGGCATCGGACACATTTGCAAAACTGGGCGACATCAAGGGGGAGTCCCTCGACGACAAGCACAAAGATGAAATCGAAGTGCTGTCGTTCTCCTGGGGCGTAAGCAATGCCGGATCGATGAGCTTCGGCAGCGGCGGCGGTGATGGCAAGGCGACGTTTCACGACCTGTCGTTCGTGCACAAGGTCGACAAGGCCTCTCCGGTCCTGATGCAGACGTGCGCGACCGGCGCCCACCTGAAGGACGGAACCATCACGGTTCGCAAGGCCGGTAAGGGACAGCAGGAGTTCCTGATCATCAAGATGAACGACGTCATCATCACCAGCGTGAGCCACGGCGCCGCCGGCGGCGATGGCGCCACGGAGAACGTCAGCATCGCGTTCGCCAAGGTCGCCGTCGAATACAAGCCGCAGAAGGCCGACGGCTCGCTCGACGCGGGAATTCACTTCAAGTACGACCTGAAGGCGCAGAAGGAAGGGTAAGCGCCGCAAGGATACGCCAGTGCCCACCAACGCACCAGCGACAACGCCCGGCGCCGGAGACATGTTCTTCAAGGTGAAGGGCGCCAAGCATGGCGACATTCAGGGAGAGGCCCAGGACCAGAAGCACAAGAACGAAATCGAAGTGCTCAGCTGGTCCTGGGGCATGCAGGGGAAGTCCTCTCTCGGCGGCGGGACCGCGTCCGGCAAGGCCACGATGCGTGAGTTGCGCATCGTCAAGAAGCTCGACAAGGCGTCTACCGCCCTGATGTCCGCGCTGCGCACGAACGAAGTGATCAAGGAAGGCGTGCTGACGATCAGGAAAACGGGCGGCTCGAAGCTCGAGTACCTGAAGATCACCATCAACGACGGCCGGGTGATGGCGCTCGACGTCGAAGCCGGGGACGACAAGGGCGACTCGAACCTCGTGGAGCGCGTGAGTTTCTCGTTCAACAAGATCAATGTCGAGTACACCCCGCAGGGGGGCGACGGCCTGCCGCAGGGGGCAACGACCTTCGAAGACCAGTGGGGCGAGACGAGCTAGACCATGATTCTTTCCGACGCAGCTGAGCGGGCACTCCGAGACGGCGATCCCCAGGCGGCCCTGACGTGCCTCCAGGAGGACGTCCGGGCGCGTCCCTCCGACGCGAAGCTGCGGGTGTTCCTGTTCCAGTTGCTGTGCGTGCTCGGCCAGTGGGAGCGCGCCCTCAATCAGCTCAAAGTCTCGTCAGAAATGGAGCCGCTCGCCCTGCCGATGGCGCAGATGTACGGCGAGGCTGTCCGCTGCGAGGCCGTCCGTGAAGAGGTGTTCGCGGGTCGCAAGTCACCGATGATTCTCGGTGAGCCCGACGAGTGGCTTGCCCTCCTGATCGAATCGCGGCTGCGCTCGGGTCGCGGCGAGACGGCGCAGGCCGAAGACCTCCGCCAGCGCGCGTTCGAGCAGGCGCCGGCGTCGAGCGGCGACATCGACGGCAAGCCGTTCGAGTGGATCGCCGACGCAGATTCGCGCCTGGGCCCAGTGCTCGAGGCGATCATCAACGGGCGCTATTACTGGGTGCCCTTCTCGCGCGTGTTGAAGGTCTCGTTCGAGAAGCCCGAAGACCTGCGCGATCTCGTCTGGATGCCGGCGCACGTCGACTTCGAGAACGGCGGCGAGTCGCTGGCGCTGATCCCGACACGCTATCCGGGCTCGGAGTCGTCCGCCGACGGCGCGATCGCGTTAGCCCGCAAGACCACCTGGGAGCCGTTTGCCGACGACGCCTTCGCCGGCGCCGGCCAGCGCGTGTTCGCGACTGACGGAGGCGAAGTGCCGATGCTCGAGATCCGCGCGATCTCGCTGCGGCACGACGGCGCAGCCGCCGACGTCGCGGCCGGCGCCGACCATGCCTGACCCGCGCAGCCCGGAGGACCAGCTACAGCCCGCGCTGCTGGACCGGCTCACCGACGAGGATCCCGAGCAGAAGCTCGAACCGCGCGCGCAGCGCGTCATCTCGAAACGCCAACTGCGGCAAGCCGTCCTCCGCGATCTCGCCTGGCTGCTCAACTCGACACGGCTCGATGCGAAGATGGACGCCGCCACCTTCCCGCTGGCGCGGCGATCGGTCATCAACTACGGCCTGCCGGCGCTGTCCGGGGAGACGGCCACCTCGATCGAGATCTCCGACCTCGAACGCGGCATCCGCCAGGCCATCCTCGACTTCGAACCGCGCATCCTGCCATCGACGCTGCGCGTGAGGGCCATCGAAGTCGGCGAGTTCGAAAATCACAACGTCATCGGGATCGAGATCTCCGGTCAGCTGTGGGCGCAGCCGATCCCGATCGATCTGCTGGTGCGGACCGAGATCGACCTCGAAACTGGAAAGGTCGAAATCGCCGAAGTCGCCGAGACGCGGGTGGCGCCATGAACCCCCGCCTCCTTCAGCTCTACGAGTTCGAGCTCCAGCACCTGCGCGAGATGGGGGCGGAGTTCGCGGCGCAGTCGCCCAAGATTGCCGCGCGCCTCGGCATCCGCGGCGTCGACATCGTCGACGATCCCTACGTCGAGCGGCTGATCGAAGGGGCGGCGTTCCTAGCCGCGCGCGTGCAGTTGAAGCTCGACGCCGAATTCCCGCGCTTCACACAGGCGCTGCTCGAGATCATCTATCCGCACTACCTGGCGCCGACGCCGTCGATGCTCATCGCGCAGTTCCATCCCGACACGAACGAGCCGACGCTGGCAGACGGCACTCGCATGGTGCCGCGTGGCACGACCCTCTACTCGGTTCAGGGTCCCGACGACGCGACCGGCTGCGAGTTCAGGACGGCGCACGACGTGCCGCTCCTACCGGTGGAAGTGGGATCGGCAAGTTACTTCTCCTATGCGCCCGATCTGCCGCTCAATGCGCTGGCGCTCCCGCAGCCGATGAGGGGCGGCGTCCGGATCCGGCTCAAGACGACCGCCGGCCTGAAGTTCGAACAGACGTCGATCGATCGCCTCTGCTTCTACCTGGGCGGCCGCGACGACGTCGCCAACAAGCTGCTGGAACTGGTGTTGGCGAGCGGTCTCGGGGTGCTCGTCAGGCCGGTCGCCGGCCGTCCGCAGGATTTCACGCTGCTGCCGGCGTCCGCGATTCGCCCGGTCGGTTTCGCCGACGAAGAGGCGCTGCTCCCGCTCAGCCTGCGCTCGTTCCAGGGCTATCGCCTGCTGCAGGAGTACTTCGCGATTCCGCAGCGCTACCGGTTCATCGAGCTGACCGGGCTGGCCTCGAGCCTGCGCCGCGCCGGCGGCGGTGAAGTGGAGATCGTCGTCCTGCTCGGGCGCGGCGATCCGACGCTCGAGAGCGTGATGGACGCGTCGAACCTGCAGCTGTTCTGCACGCCGGCTGTCAACCTGTTCGACAAGGCACGGATCGACCGCGTCCACGTCAGTGATTCCACCTACGAGTTCCATGTCGTCGCCGATCGCACCCGGCCGCTCGACTTCGAGATCTACCAGGTCATGGAGGTCGTCGGCCACGGCGCCGGCGACGACAGCGAGCAACAGTTCCTGCCGTTCTACGAGTCGTCGAGCCGCGACATCCACGACCAGTCGGCGTATTTCACGACACGGCGCCAGCTGCGGGTGATTCCCCCCGATCAACGGCGCCGCGTCCGTTCGGGCTACGTTGGCAGCGAAGTGTTCCTGTCGCTGGTGGACTCGAAGCAGGCGCCCTACAGTGCGGACCTGCGCCAGCTCTCGATTCGCGCGCAGTGCACCAACCGCGATCTCGCGATGCAGATGCCGCTGGGGCTGGGGCAGTCCGACTTTTCGTTGAACGTCGCCGCGCCGGTGATGGCGGTGCGGGTGATCAGCGGGCCGACGCGCCCGTTCTCGCCGATCGCCGACGGCGCCATCGCCTGGCGCGCCATCAGCCACCTGTCGCTGAATTATCTGTCGCTCGTCGGCGCAACCGGCCAGCAGGGCGCCAAGGCGCTGCGCGACCTGCTCGAGTTGTACGCGACGACCACCGACATCTCCGCGAGACGCCAGATCGAAGGCATCGTCTCGGTGAACGCGAACCGGGTCGTGCGACGGCTGCCGGGCCGGGGGCCGATCGCGTTCGGGCGCGGCGTGCAAATCAGCGTGGAAGTGGACGAAATGGCGTTCGAGGGGGGCAGCGCTTTCCTGCTCGGGGCGGTGCTCGATCGCTACTTCGCGCGCTACGTCTCGATCAACGCGGTAACGGAAACGGTGCTCCGCTCGCAGAGCCGAGGCGAAATCAACCGATGGACGCCAAATTGGGGAACGCGGCCGACGCTCTGACCTTCCTGGACGCCGTGTCCAGGGAGCCGTACCGCTACGACTTCTATCAGACGTTGCGGCGGCTCGAGTGCCTGTACGCCGACAAGCCGCTCTGGGGCACGGCACTGCGCCCGATCGACGAGCCGGTGCGCTTCGGCCAGGAGCCGGAGCTGATCTTTTCGCCGGCCCCGCTGTCCGCGCTGGAGTTGGGACGTGACGGCGCGCCGCCGCGGCTGATGGTGCGGCTGTTCGGCCTGCTCGGACCCAACGGCCCGCTGCCCCTCCACATCACGGAGTACGCGCGGGAGCGTCTCCGGCATGCCGGCGACCCGGCGCTTTGCAGGTTCCTCGATCTTTTTCACCATCGGTTCATTGCGCTGTTCTATCGCGCGTGGGCGCAGGCGCAGCCGCAGGTCAACCGCGATCGCCCGGGGCAGGACCGTTTCCGGGTTTACGTCGGCTCCTTCGTCGGTATTGCTCCCGAAGCGCTGCGCGGTCGCGACAGCGTCTCCGACCTGGCACGCCTGTTTCACGCGGGCACGCTCATCCGCCAGGTCCGCAATGCAGAAGGGTTAGCGCAGATCGTCGCCGAATTCTTCGGCGTCAAGGCACGGGTCGAGGAATTCGTGACACATTGGCTCGTGTTGGAGCCGGCGACGCGCACGCGGCTGGGGCGTATCGGGACAGGGCTGGCCGACGGGGCCGTCCTGGGACGCCGGGTCTGGGATCGTCAGGGCAAGTTCCGCCTCCATCTCGGACCGCTCACGCTCGACGAGTACCAATCTTTTCTCCCGGCGACGGTTCGCGGCGGGCAGGTCGCGCGAGGCGGCAAGCGGCTGCGCGAACTGGTCGACTGGGTGCGCTTCTACTTGAGTTTCGAGCTGGATTGGGATGTGCGGCTGCACCTGAAGCCCGACGAGGTGCCGACGCTGCAACTGGGCGTCGCGGGACAACTGGGCTGGACGACGTGGCTGGGCAGACGGAGAACGCGTGAGAACGCCGCCGATCTAATCCTGGATGGCGAACGGTGTCTTGCTGAAAATCGAGTCGCAGCATGAGCGAAATCAATCGGTCCGCATTATTCGGCAAGTTGAACAGCGTCGCTTACAAGGGCATCGAGGGAGCCACCGTGCTGTGCAAGCTGCGCGGCAATCCCTACGTGGAACTGGTGCACTGGATCCAGCAGATCCT
Organism: uncultured Acidobacteriota bacterium; assembly: GCA_963836665.1. Lineage (GTDB taxonomy): Bacteria > Acidobacteriota > Vicinamibacteria > Vicinamibacterales > 2-12-FULL-66-21 > JAICSD01. Next base: position 3,521,387 of record CAWIKL010000001.1, read on the forward strand.
CAACTCGCCAGATTCCGACATGCACCGCATCATCCGCCACTTCGAGGTGGACTCGTCGCGACTGGCCAAGGACATCACCGAGGCGCTGGATCGCCTGCCGCGCGGCGCGACGTCCATTTCCGATCTCTCGACGCACGTCGAGAACGCGGTCGAACGCGGCTGGGTCTACGCGACGCTGATGTTCGGCGACACGCGCGTTCGCACCGGACACCTGATGGTCGGGATGATCAAGACGCCGTCGCTGCGCAACGCGCTGCTTGCCATCTCGAGGCACTTCGATGCGATCAAGTCGGACTCGCTGACCGAGGGGTTCGCCAAGATCGTCAGTGGCTCTCCGGAGGACGCATTGGGCGCGACCGACAACTCGTCGCTCGCGACGCCCGGCGAAGCGAGCGGTGCGATGGCACCGGCACAGCTCGGTAAGCAGGAAGCGCTCAAGCGCTACGCGACCAATCTGACCGATCGCGCCAAGAAGGGGCAGCTCGATCCCGTGAGCGGGCGCGATGAGGAGATTCGCCAGATCGTCGACATCCTCATGCGGCGGAGGCAGAACAACCCGATCCTGACCGGCGAGGCCGGCGTCGGCAAGACCGCGGTGGTCGAAGGCTTCGCCGCCCGGATCGCCGGCGGCGACGTTCCGCCGCCACTGAAGAACGTGCAGCTCTACACGCTGGACATCGGCCTGCTGCAGGCCGGCGCCAGCATGAAGGGAGAGTTCGAGAACCGCCTGCGCCAGGTCATCGACGAGGTCCAGGCCTCGCCGGTGCCGATCATCCTGTTCGTCGACGAGGCGCACACCCTGATCGGCGCCGGCGGATCAGCCGGCACCGGCGACGCCGCGAACCTGCTGAAGCCGGCGCTGGCGCGCGGCACGCTGCGCACGATTGCCGCGACGACGTGGGCCGAATACAAGAAGTACATCGAAAAAGATCCCGCACTCACCCGCCGCTTCCAGGTCGTTCAGGTGGCGGAGCCGACCGAAGAGAAGGCCGTGCTGATGGTGCGCGGCGTGGCGTCCACGCTCGAGAAGCACCATCGCGTGCAATTGCTCGACGAAGCGCTCGAGGCGGCGGTACGGCTGTCGCACCGCTATATTCCGGCGCGGCAGCTGCCGGACAAGGCCGTGAGCCTGCTCGACACGGTCTGCGCGCGCGTCGCCATCAGCCAGCACGCGGTGCCGCCACAGCTTGAAGACTGCCGCCGGACGATCGAGGGGCTGGAGGTCGAACGCGGCATCATCGGCCGTGAAGAGGCGGTCGGCGTCGACGTCGAGGTGCGCCGGAAGGCCTGCGAGGAAAAGCTGGCGGCGGCCAACGTCAGGCGGGTCGAGCTCGAAGCGCGGTGGGAAGCCGAGCGCAAGCTTGCCGATCGCATCCTCGAAATTCGTGCGACGCTTCGAGCCGCCGCGGATGGCAGTGCCAAGGCCGCCAAGGAAGCCGTTGCTGCGGGCGCACCTGCCGAGGCAGCAGTACCAGCGGCGGCAGCCGCAACTGCGGCAGCCGCCGGATCGGCCGCCGCGGCCACGGCCGGATCCGCTCCGGCGACGTCAGCGGCGGCGAGTGCGCCTGCCTCGGCCAATGTTGCGGCGCCGCTCCAGCCGGAACAGCGCGCGGCGCTCCTCACCGAGCTGCGCGGCCTCCAGTCGCAGCTGACGACGCTCCAGGGAGAGTCGCCGTTAATCCTGCCCAGCGTCGACGAACAGGCCGTCGCCTCCGTCGTCGAGGACTGGACCGGCGTACCCGTCGGGAAGATGGTCAAGAACGAGGTCGAGGCGCTCCTCCATCTCGCCGACACGCTGAATCAGCGCGTCATCGGCCAGCGCCACGCGCTCGAGATGATCGCGAGCCGCATTCATACCTCGCGCGCCAAGCTCGACAACCCCAACAAGCCGATCGGCGTGTTCATGTTGTGCGGCCCGTCCGGGGTCGGCAAGACGGAGACGGCGCTCACGCTTGCCGAAGCGCTCTACGGCGGCGAGCAGAACGTCATCACGATCAACATGAGCGAGTTCCAGGAGAAGCACACTGTTTCGACCCTGAAGGGATCCCCGCCCGGATACGTCGGCTACGGCGAGGGGGGCATCCTAACCGAAGCGGTGCGGCGGCGGCCCTACAGCGTCGTCCTGCTCGACGAGATCGAGAAGGCACACTCGGACGTGCACGAGCTGTTCTTCCAGGTGTTCGACAAGGGGTGGATGGAGGACGCCGAGGGGCGCTACATCGACTTCAAGAACACCGTGATCCTGCTGACGTCGAATGTCGGCACCGAGCTGATCGCCAGCATGTGCAAGGATCCGGAGCTGATGCCCAATCCCGAGGGTATCGCCAAGGCGCTGCGAGAGCCGCTGCTCAAGAAGTTCCCGGCGGCGCTGCTCGGCCGGCTGGTCGTCATTCCCTACTACCCGCTCAGCGACGCGATGCTGGCGAACATCGTCAGGCTGCAGCTCGGACGGATTGCCCGGCGGGTCGCGGACCACCACAGAATCCCGTTCACCTACGACGAGGACTCAGTGAAGCTGATCGTCAGCCGCTGCACTGAAGTGGAGAGTGGCGGGCGCATGATCGACGCGATTCTCACCAACACGGTGCTACCGGCGCTCAGCCAGGAATACCTCAAACGGACGATGGATGGCCAGGCGCTGAATGGCATCCAGCTCAAGGTGACGAACGGCGATTTCGAGTATCGATTCGAATGAGCTGAAGATGGGGGAGCATATGCACGACGTGCTCGGAGAACCCGTCAACGAAGCGGCGGAAGAAGCCCCGCGCGAGCTGACCGTCGATCAGGCGATCGAGCTGGCCGTCCGGTTGCAGCGGCAGGGGGACCTCGACGCCGCCGCAATCCTTCATCGCGAAATCAGCCGTGTCGATCCCGACAACCCCAGGGCGCTGCACTTCGCGGGCGTACTCGCGCACCAGCAGGGGCGCCATGACGAAGGCGTTGCCCTGATCGAGCGGAGCCTGGCGGCGGAACCCGACCGGGCCGACTGGCACAACAATTTCGCCATCAGCCTGCAGGGGTGCGGCCGGTTCGACGACGCGATACGCGAGTACCAGCGCACCATTGCGCTCGATCCGAATCATGCGAACGCGTATAGCAATCTCGGCGTGCTGCTGCGGGCCGTCGGCCGGCCCGCGGACGCGGAGGCGGCCTATCGGGACGCCATTCGGATCAATCCGACGCACATCGATGCGTATACGAACCTCGGCATTCTGCTCAACGGCGTCAAGCGGACCGAGGAAGCGGTGGCCTGCTTCTGCAAAGTCATCACGCTGCGGCCGAAGCATCCGGAGGCCCGCAAACTGCTTGCGCTGGCGCATTGCACGCTGGGCGAGGTCGATGAAGCCGCGCGTATTTTCCGAGAGTGGCTGGACTCGGATCCCGACGATCCGGTCGCCCGTCACATGCTGTCGGCCTGCACCGGACAGGACGTGCCGCAGCGGGCGTCCGACGGCTTCGTCGCGTCGACGTTCGACAGCTTCGCCGCCAGCTTCGAGTCGAAGCTGGCGAAACTTTCGTACCGTGCACCGCGACTGGTCGCGGTCATGCTCGAGGATGCGGAGGGGGAGCCGGCGAAGACTCGGGACATCCTTGACGCCGGGTGCGGCACGGGCCTGTGCGGCGTGTTGATTTCAGGTTACGCCCGCACGCTGACCGGCGTGGACCTATCAGCCGGGATGCTGGCTCAAGCGCGCGAGAAGCAGGTCTACGACGAGCTGGTGCAGGCGGAGCTGACCGAATACCTGCGCGGCCGTCCGTCTTCGCTGGACGTGATCGTTTCGGCGGATACGCTCGTCTATTTTGGTGATCTGGACGGGGTGGTCGGGGCTGCGGCCGGCGCCCTGCGCGACGGCGGGCTGCTGATTTTCACGGTCGAGCGCGGTATGACAGAATCAGCGCCGGACTTCCGGCTCGAGACGCACGGGCGCTACACGCATGCGCAGGGGTATGTCGAGCGGGTCCTGCAGGCGCACGGGTTCGAGACGGTTATCGGCCACGCCGACCTTCGCACCGAAGCAGGCGCGCCCGTGCACGGGCTCGTGGTGAGGGCGCGGAAGGCGGGTGGGGATGGACGCTAGGTCAAGCCGTCCTCGCGCGTCGGCTGTGGTGTCTTCTGGCGAGGATTGTCATGCCTAGAACGATGGAAATCTCCACGCCGCTCGGCGCGGACCTCTTGTTCCACGGCATGACGGCCCGGGAGGAGATGAGCCGGCTCTTCGAGTACCAGGTGGATCTCCTCGGCAACCCGGAGAAGGACGTCGTCATCAACGACATCCTGGGCAAGAACGTCACGATCAAGCTGGAGCTGCCCGACGAGGCGCCGCGCTTCTTCAACGGCTACGTCACGCGGTTCTCGCAGCGTGGCATGTACGGCCGCTACAAGCGCTACCTCGCGACGGTACGGCCGTGGCTCTGGTTCCTGACGCGCACGGCCGACTGCCGGATCTTCCAGGACATGAAGGCCCCCGACATCATCAAGAAGGTCCTCGACGAGCACCCGAATGCGGACGTCAAGCTGGAGCTGACCGGGACCTACCGCACCTGGACCTATTGCGTGCAATATCGCGAAACCGATTTCAACTTCGTCAGCCGCTTGATGGAGCATGAGGGCATCGGCTACTACTTCCGTCACAGCGACGGTCACGACACGCTGGTTCTCACCGATTCCGCCAGCAAGCACTCGCCGGTGGCAAACTACGAGAAGCTGTCGTACATCAGTGCCGAGTCACAGATCGCGCCCGAGCGTGAGCACATTTCGTCGTGGAGCTTCACCTGCGAGGTCCAGCCCGGGGTCTACGTGCACGACGACTACGATCTGGAGCGTCCGGCCGTCGAGCTGCAGACCAAGAAGACCCACCCATTCTCCAACACCCAGGGCTCTTCCGAGGTCTACGACTACCCGGGCACGTACATTCAGAAACCGGACGGCGAGCAGTACGCCTCGGTTCGTATCGAGGAGCTGGCGACGCAGTTCGTAGCGGCGCACGGTGCGAGCAACGCGCGCGGCCTGACGGTAGGTGCGCTGATGACGCTCGAGGACCATCCCCGAGACGATCAGAACGTCGAGCACCTGATCGTCGGCGCCACCTACGATCTCACCTTCGGCGACTACGAGGCGCTGCCGGAAGGCGGCGGCACGAGTTATCAGTGCTCGTTCGCCGCCATCCCCTCGTCGCAGCAGTTCCGCCCGAAGCGATTGACCCCGAAGCCGTTCGTGCAGGGCCCGCAGACGGCGGTAGTGGTCGGGCCGGCCGGCGAAGAGATTTACACCGACAAGTACGGGCGCATCAAGGTCCAGTTCCACTGGGACCGGCTCGGCAAGAAGGACGAGCACAGCTCGTGCTGGATGCGCGTCTCGTATCCGTGGGCGGGCAAGGCGTGGGGCGGCATCGCCATCCCGCGCCTCGGGCAGGAAGTGATCGTCGATTTCCTCGAAGGGGATCCGGATCAGCCGATCGTCACCGGCCGCGTCTACAACGCGGAGCAGATGCCGCCCTACGATCTGCCGGCGAACAAGACGCAGTCAGGCGTCAAGAGTCGGAGCTCGAAGGGGGGCGGCGCGGCGAATTTCAATGAGATCCGCTTCGAGGATCTCAAGGGCTCGGAGATGCTCACGGTCCACGCCGAGAAGGACCAGTCCATCAGCGTCGAGCACGACGAGAGCCACACCGTCGGTCACGATCGGACCAAGACGATCGACCATGACGAGACGACGCACGTCAAGCACGATCGGACTGAGACCGTCGACAACAACGAGACCATCACGATTCATGGGAACCGGACCGAGACGGTCGACAAGAACGAGACGATCACCATTCACCAGAACCGGACAGAGACAGTCGACGCTAACGAGACGATCTCGATCGGTGGCAACCGGACGATCACGGTCAGCAAGAACGAGACGGCCACGGTGTCGTTGATGCGCACGCACACTGTCGGGATCAACGAGGCGATTACCGTCGGGGCTGCGCAGGAGATCACAGTGGGAGCCGCGCAGACGATTACGGTGGGGGCGGTACAAGCGATCACTGTCGGCGCGAACCAGTCGAACACGATCGGCGCGGCACAATCGACGGATGTTGGTGCAGGTCGCTCGATTAACGTTGGCGCCGATCAGGGGACCAGCGTCGCGGGTACGGCCTCCATGAAGATAGGGAAAGACGAGGGCAGAAGCGTAACCGGCGAGCGAACGACGAGCATCGGCAAGGATGACAAACTTAGCGTTGGTAAGAATCTCGTTATCACTGCGGCCGATATGATTTCCCTGACCACCGGGGACGCCAGTATTGAAATGAAGAAAGATGGGACAGTTGTCATCAAGGGCAAGGACATTACCATTCAGGGAAGCGGCAAGATCACCGTCAAGGCGGATAGCAACATCGTAATGAAGGGCAGCAAGATCGAGCAGAACTGACGGCTAACGAAGGTCCACATGAAATCTCTTCCCAATGATCGTCAAAAGAGCGGCTATTCCGAAGATCGTTCAGCATCACTTGGAGGAAGCGGTTTTTCTTTGGCAGTTGCGGCAGCGTGCAGTGTTATCGGCCGAATATACTTTGGATGACCTTGCCGGGTTAGATGAGCGATTGCAGGCGCACTTGGAAGGGTTGTTGAGCGCTGTCGAGGACGGCTGGCAACTCACTCCGGAGGCCTTGGAACAAAACGGACCGGGCGCGGTGTTTGCGTCAACTTGGCTCTGGCTGAAGCAAGGTGAGGCCGACAAGGTCATTGCCTTGGTGGAACAAACTGCGCAGCAGCCGCGGTTCTATTCAGCATTGCTAGCGGCATTCGGCCGGGCTACTCCTGCGTCCTTAAAGGGCATTGTCAGATCGTTGCTGATGTTTCCGTCAGGAACGATCAAGCAACTTGGAATCGGAGCCTGTATTGCTCATGGGGTACCTCCGGGCAAGTTCCTGGGCAGCTTTTTGGCAGATCAAGATGCCGCGCTCTGCATTTGCGCCATTCAAGGCTGCGCCACATTGGGATTGACCGACTACATCCCAGCCATCGCCAACTTACTTAGTCATGACGATACCGAGGTGCGTGTGGCGGCGGCGAGTGGGCTGTTGCTACTGGGAGATCGCGGCGATGCGTTACAGGTTTTGAGTGCGTTAGTGGATGCGCCAGCGTTTACCGAGGATGTTGCCACTGTAATGGTGCGTGCTGTTTCGATGACCCATGCCACTGAGTTGTTGAAAGCATTGGCCGCCCGGCCCAAAGGAATATCGTTGTTGATCAAAACCGTTGCCGCTAATGGCGATCCGTATTACGCGCTGTGGTTGTTACGTGAAATGCAGAAGCCATTGGTCGCTCGTTTGGCAGGTTATGCCTTCGAGGCGATTACCGGTGTTGACATACGACGAGTAGCCCGCGCCAAAGAGCCAGCCGGTCAGTCATCAGGTCCCACCGATGATCCCGCTGATCACAGTGTGGCCATTGATGAGCAAACCGATTTGCCGTGGCCAGACCTTGCAAGGCTTAATCAATGGTGGGGCCAGAATCAACACCGTTGGCAATCAGACGCGAGGTACTTGTTGGGCAAGCCACTGAGCGTCGCGGCTTGTATGGAGGTTTTGAAGCAAGGCAACCAAAGGCAGCGCGTACTTGCCTCTCGACAATTGTGTTTGCTGAATCCAGGCACACCGGTTTTCAACATCTACGCCCCGGCCTGGTCGCAGAGGCAGCAACTCTCCGCCATGTGATGACCCAGCAGAACTGACCCGTGGGCGATACCGTCTTTGCCAACAACAACTCTATCCTGCACGCGGGAAGCGCCGGGAAGGCGGCCGCCTGCCTTTCGCCGCAGCTGAATCCGCCGACGCCCCCGGCGGGGCCGGTCCCCGCGCCGCTGCCGAACACCGCGATGGCGTCCGATCTCGACAAGGGTGCCAAATCGGTCCTGATCGAGGGCAACCCGGCCGGTCACGTGGACTCGGAGATCTCGAAGTCGATGGGGGACGAGCCGGCCCTGCCACCGCCGACGTTCGCGGGTGTGATCAGCCATCGCAAGAACGGCAAGGCGACGTTCGTCATGCACTCGATGGACGTCATGGTCGAGGGGAACCCCGTCGTCCGTCACCTCGACACCACGCTCCACGATTGCGCGAATACGCCGAATACTCCACCGTGGGTAGCGTTGGCGGCGATGGAGTTCGCCCCGGGCGGAGAGTGCGACGGACAACCCGAAAAATGCAAGATGGTACCGTACCGCCCGAAGAGCAATTGCCCGGACGAGAAGACCGGCCATCACCTCGTGCCGGCGCACGGCTTCGTCAAGGAAGGAACCAACGCGGCGGGAAAGCGCTTTCGAACGATCAATGAAACGGTCGGCGCGACGGAGAAGATGAAAAAGGCCTCATGTAGACCCGGAGCGGAGAACTATCGCTCGGGAGATGCGCCCACCGTGTGCGTCACCGGCTCAGACCACGCCGAGGAGGGACCTGGCGGAAAGCTATTGCAGCATGGTCGCATCGGGAGGCGCCAAGCCGTTCCCGAAGCGGTCGCGGCCAAGACGAGGGGGTCGTGGACTTACGCGGAGTCGCGCGATGCGGGTTGTGAGGCGGCAGAAGAGGTCCTGAAGCCTTGCACGGCTGCCTGCTTCAAGGCGCAGCTCGATGCATATCACCTGAGCGACCCGCCTGACGGCGCAGGCCTCAAAGAGGACCAGGAAGCCCATGCGGGGGTTTTCGATGGCAGCAGCGAGGCGGCGGACGGGATTATCGCCAATCAGGCGAAGACCGGCCAACTCTTCTAAGGAGAACCATGCCCTCTCCGAACAGTTATTTCGCGCTGTCGTACTCGAAAGAGAAACGGAAGATGGTCGTGCTCGCGGCGGCGGACGATCTGGACGACACGGAGGCTCTCACGGTCGCATGCATCTTTGACGGCAAGTCCTGGGGAGCGCAGAATTTTAAGAACCTGGCTGGCACCGCCGTCTACGCCGCAGACGCTCTCTGGATCACGAGTGCGGACGGGGAGATTGTCAGCAGCACGCTGGGCAATATCACGCGTGCTCGCTTGCCCGACTCTGGCTCCCATGGACGCCACCTCGGCCAGCCTAATCAGATCCGCATGATCGGCGATGGTTTGTACATCTGCGGGTTCGCGGGGCAGGTGTACACGAGGACCGGCAAGGGAAACTGGGCGCACATGGATGACGGTTTGGCCGAAAAAGAGGGAACCGCGAAGTCGATCGATCTCGAAGACATCGGGGGGACTGGATCGAACGACATCTATGTCGTAGGCTCCGGAGGTCTGATCGCGCACTGGAACGGCAACAAATGGACGCGCGTGCCCGCCGTCACGAACAAGTACCTGGCCGCAGTGCGCTGCTTCACGCCGAACAATATCGTCGCGGTCGGGGACGATGGGCTCTTCGTGCAGAGCGACGGGCAGAAGTGGTGGACGGAGGTCATCCCGGGGTGCGAGGAGATCACGCTGTCAGACGTCGAGATGTTCCAGGATCGCTTGTACGTCGCGGCCGTGGGGAAGCTCATGGTGCGCAAAGGGACCAAGTGGGAGGAGGTCAAGCATGGCCTGGACAAGAAGAAGACGGGCTTCTTCAAGCTCACCACTGGCGACGGGAAACTCTGGGCCATGGGCCGGAGGCGCTTGAACTCGTTCGACGGCAAGACCTGGACCGCACACATCGATCCCGACAACGGCTGAGAGCGAACGATGCCGATCTGCCAGAACCTCACGCCCTTCGTCGTTGACGAATTCGCAGGCCACGATCACAAAGGCCGTGAGTTCTACACGGTGATTCTCAAGGCAACCTTTGAGTGGTCGGATTACGGAGAGGTGATGCCGGCGAGTGAGCAGCAGCCGATCCTGCCGACTGACGTCTACGCAGGCGATCCAGCGGCCTCGGGACCGATACAGCCGACCGATTTCGCTCCCACGAAACCGCTCGTCGATTTTCTCCTTATCGGCGGCATCGCGCTGCCCACGCCAGTCGAGGAGGTCGACGTGACAGTGCAGGTCGGCCGGCGGCTGAAAAAGACCGTACGCGTATTTGGTGATCGCATGTGGCTGCCGGCAGTGGCTTCGACGCTCTCGCTCTCGAGTCCGCGACCGTTTTCCGAGATGCCGATCGAGTGGGACAGGAGCTTCGGAGGTCAGGATCCAGAGCACCCCGAGCTGTACGAGGCGCGCAATCCGATCGGCCGCGGAATGCGCAAGGAGCCGCAAGCGCTCCAAGGGCAACTCGCACCGAACTTCGAGGATCCTCGCTCGCTCATCACCTCTTGGAGCTCGAAGCCGGCGCCGATCGGCTTCGGTCCGGTTGCGCCGTTCTGGCAGCCGCGCGTCACCCACGCCGGCACCTACGACGAGAAGTGGCAGGAGGAGGTTTTTCCCCTGCTGCCCCACGACTTCGACGAGCGTTACTTCAACTGTGCGCCGCTCGATCAACAGTTCCCCGAGTATCCAGTCGGCGAGGATGTGTCGTTGCACTATTCCACCGGGACACGTCGCGACCGTTTCGCACTGCCGCCGTTTCAGCTGCCGGTTCTGATCGTTCTCCCGCGCGGTCGGTCGACTGGCGAAACGCTGACGCCTGACACTATCCTCATCAACCCGGCGACGCGCCGGCTCACCCTCGTCGGACGCGTGACGCACCTGCCCAGACCCGACATCGCGGCTATCCGCCAGGTCCTGGTCGGCGAATTGACCTCCGGGCGTCGGCGCGCGCTTCAGAAGGGGAAGAAGTACATCGACCTCCGGAGGCTTCCCTGATCATGATCCCGCTGGCCGTTGATTCGGTGGGCGCGTTCACGTCGGTCGGCACGAACGCGCCTCAGACCATGAGCTCTCTCCGCACCAGGCTCTCCCTGCCCGCGGAGACGCACTTCGTTGCAAACGACGGCGAGCCCATCGTGGCGATGCCGACCCCATTGCATCTCGACGGAGTGATCGGTCCCGAGCGGCTGCTGACGATGGCTTTGTTCGCGCTGGAAGAGTGCGCGCGCGGCAGTGAACATGAAGCAGTGCCGCTGCTCCTCTGTGTCCCAGAGCCAATCGAGCTGACGCTACCCTGGGACCGCCTGGTCGCCGCGCTCGCGCTCCATGCGGCAGGGCGAATTGACGAGCGGCAGAGCCAAGTGATTCCGGCGGGCCGCGCCGGCATCGCGGCGGCGCTCGCGCTTGCGCAGGAGATTGTTGGATCCGGGCGCGCGCCGGCCTGCTATGTCGGGGCGGTCGACAGCCTCGTCGATGGTGAGCGGCTCGAGCGCCTGCGTCTGGAGGGTCGCATCCGGGAGGTGGCAACTGCGGGCTTCACGCCCGGCGAAGGGGCCGTCTTCCTGCGCGTTTCCGGAGTGGCCGATCCGTCCACGCTGGCGATCATTTCCGGAATCGGTGTGGCCCATGAGGAAGCCACGCGCACGAGCGACCAGACCAACACCGGCGTGGCGCTCGCGAGGTCGATGAGGGACGCGCTGGGCCAGTCTAGAATGGCGATGACCGACGTGGGCTTCTTCGCCCATGATGTGTCCGGCGAGCGCTTCGCATTCAACGAGCTCGGCTTCGCGCTGGCGCGGATGCGGCCGAAGAGGATGGTCAAATGGACACCCACGCTCTCGGTCGGCGAAATCGGAGCAGCGGTGGGACCGCTCGCGGTCGGCTATCTCGCGTTCCTTCTGCGAGCGGGAGGAGCGCCGGGACCCGTGACGATGTTCGTGACGGCGTCGGACGGCCCCTATCGCGGCACCATCGTCGTGGAGCAGCTCCCGAACCAACGAGGCGGCTGAGAGATGACACACGTGCCAGTTCGCACCCTGGCTGTCAGGAATCTGGTTCTAGAGCGCGCCTTTTCGAGCGCCGAGCGACGCTCGTTCGTGGACCGGCTCCTGCAGTGGTACCTCGACGAGCTCAACGCGCTAGGCGATCAATTGCGCTACCACCAGGAACAGACTGGACCCGAGGCTGCGGAAGAGCTTGCCCGGGTGCGCGAACGGTGTTGCGCGATACTCGCAGCGCTGCGTTGGAATCGTGACGAATTCATGATCGCGGTTCGGGCACGGCTCGGCCAGCCGATCGAAATGCCTGAAGATGCGTTCGGACCGGGCGTGATCCTTTGGTCGCTCGATAGAGAGAGCGCGGAGCTGCGCGTCTGGGCGGCGAGACTTTCCAAGGAATCACGCCGGGCGCTTCTGGCCCTGGATGGAAGCATGGAAACGCTGTGGGATCGAGCAGTGTGAGGAGAATGTGATGGCTGCGAGAAGATCAACAAACGCACGCGCCGCGATGAGTCACGTCTTGCGTCCTGCGAGCACGCCAGGACCGGCGCTCCCTATGGTGCGGGGAGAAGTCATCAGCGTGGGTCCCGGGCGCGCGGCGCAGGTTACCTTCGAGAATGGCACGTATCGGGAAGCTCGCTGCGCGCGCCCGATCGATCCCTTGTGGCTCGCGGCCGCACTGGAGCAAGTGGGACCTGTACCTGTCGGGCTGACGGAGGCTCAAGACGGCTGGTGGATCACAGCGGTCATGGATGGTCCTGAATTCGACTCGGTCCTTGCCGACGTCGAGCTTACCGGACGCAGCTTCTTGGTCACGACGACCGGCGAAGTGCGGCTTGAGGCGGAGCGCGTCGGCATATCCAGTCAGCGCTCTCGCATGCTGGTCACTCAGGACGCGATAGAGATCCGGGCTGATGACGTGACGACACGCGCGCGCCGAACGAACCGCGTCAAGGGAGGCGTCGTACGGATCAATTGACGCGAGTGTCAAGCCATCAGAACCTCGCCACGGATCCAGATGAAGGCCACCCGTGCCCGGACCCGGCGAAACTCGAAGGTTGGTGGCAGGTCAACCAGAGCGCTTTCAGAAAGGCACTCGCTACTTCATGGGCCAGCCCGTCACAAAGGAACACTCCATCAATGTCCTGAAGACGGGCTATCAGCGCCAGCGCATTCTCGCCGCCCACTACCTCTGCCTGCTCGAGCCCGGCACCCCGTTGTTCAACACCAGCGCGCCGGCCTGGCGGCAACAACGCTTGCTCGCCGGGATGTAAACGCCGTCGCGATGGCCGCCAAATACATCCTCGCCGCCATCGCGCTGATCCTCGTGATTGCCGCCGCCAGTCGCGGTTTCACCGGTGCGCAGGCCCGCACCTGGCTGCTGGTCGCGGGCATCTTTACGGCCGTCAGCACCTGGCTATTCACCCGCGGTTGACCGCCCATTTTGCGTAAGATTGGGCCCACGCGCTATAACGTATCCTCCTGGTAAGACCCGCATCCTCGGGACAGACACGGATGATCACGCAGCACCAGCTGACCAGCTACCTCGGCAAGTCGATTGCCGACATCTGTCAGAACGGGTACGTCAGTTCCGCCGACAACCACTGCGCCCACTTCGTCGCCCACGTCCTCGGCTACCAGTTCGGCGTCACCTGCCAGATGATGGGAAACGGTAAAGGGCCGGGCGCCACGCTGCGTGTCCAGGAACTGTTCCCGAAGTGCCCCAAGGTCGGCGCCTGGTCGCTGCGGCCGGCATCTGTCGCGACGTGCCTCGTCTTCATCACCCGCGCCGCCAACGTCAACCTATCGGCTAAGACGATGGCCAACGTCCCGCGCAAGCATGTCGGCATCTTCGCGAGCGGCTTCGTCTGGCATTACTCCAACAGCCAGCAGAAGGTCGTCAAGCAGACGCCGGCACAGTTCGCGCAGCATTACTCGTCGCCCGACAACGCGCTGTTCTTTGGAACGCTACCGTGAAGGCGGGCTGGCTGGCGGCGGCGCTGGTCGCGATCGCGGCCTGCGCAGGCGGCACTGCCGCACAGACCTCGCAGCCCGCCGCCGCTGGGTCACGGCCATCGGAATCACCGCCGCCAGCCGTCCACGTCGCGCACCAGCCGCCAACCGCGAAAGATGTCATCGCCGCGGCCATCGCGAGCGGAAGCCTGCCGCTCAGCATCTCCCCCACCTGCGCGAACGCCGGCACCGAGCGGTCCGATTCCACGGTCGCCCGTTATCTCGCCGGCTTTCTCGCAGAGCTCTCGTCGCCCGCAAAGAAGAACTGGATCGAAACCAAGATCGAACCCGGACGATCGCGCGCCGGCGAGGCGGTCTCGATCTGCACGCTGACGCTGAGGCACGAGGACGGTGACGATCGATGGGGATGGGGCGTGCGGTTTCAGGTGCGATCGAGCGACGGATTGGTGCTCAACGATACCTTCTCCTGCGTGGGAGCAGGCTGAGACTCGTCGGAGCGGAAGCAGCGAACGCAAGGGATTGACATATGGGTAACGGACAGATCCCCGGATCGACCGACGGAACGACAGGCACGATCGTGATAGACGACGGCACGTCGGCGCGCACCGAATCGCCCGACCCGAGCCCCGTCGGTCTCGACGCGCCGAGCGGCGGCGGTCACACGACCGCCGATGTCGGCGTCCGCGTGCTCGGCTACGCGCGGCGCCAGCGCGGCAGCCGCGTCGGCAACGGCGAGTGCTTCACGCTGGCCGACCGCGCGCTCTCAGGCGCAGGTGCGCGCAGCGCCAGCGACTTCGGAACCGTCAGCCCGAACGCTGATTATGTCTGGGGAACATCGGTTTCCCTCACCGACCTGCAGCCGGGCGACGTCATCCAGTTTCGCGACTACCGCTTCGACCGTGACGTCGAGACGAACAACCCGGACGGATCCGGTTCGAGCAACAGCGACTCTCAAGAGCGCCCGCATCACACGGCCATCGTCGAAACGGTTGATGGCGACGGCGCCGTGACAGTGCTCGAGCAGAACGCGCCGCAGGGGTCGGCGGTGCGCCGCACGCAGCTTTTCTTCAGCGGCAGGAGCGCGACGTCGGGCCACACCACGACGACGATTCGCGTGCAGGGAACGTTCTGGTTCTACCGGCCGCAGGCGCGCTGAGTGGCACGGGGAGTCCGAGGGGCAAGGCCCTCGGATATTTAAAGCAAATTAGGTGCGTGCTGACGCGCGAGATCGAGCAGGCGCGTCTTCAAAGGATCGCCGAGCTTCAGGAGATCCTCCACCTGAATCACTTCCTCGAAGGCGTCCATCCCTGTCAGATCGGCGGTCTCGATAATCACCTCGTCAGCCGGCCTCGTCGTCGAGATCGGGATGCCGATGCGCGTGATCGGAAGCGGGCCGGAATCGGGCAGTGTGATCGTCGTGATCGGAAAGTGCAGCGCGTCGAAGACGTTGAGGAGCCCGGGCGAATTCGTCGTCACGACGTGCATCAGCAGATAGCTGAGGACGAAATGCGTGAGGTCGTCGCCGCTGCGCAGCTTGGCCTTGAGCAGGTCGGGTAGCCGCGTCGGCGCAAACCCGGAGTAGGTCAGCGTCCAGGTCAGCGGCGAACGCACCATGATGGTGCGCGTGTCGGATCCCGACTGGATGACGTAGGCGGATTCGACGGGGCTGATCTCGAGGCCGCTTCCCCCCAGACGGATCGGGGACGGCAACTCGCGAGGCAGATTGTACGGCTTGGTCGCGGCGACGGAATCGTAGAACGCCTGCAGCTCCTTGTAGGCTTTCTCGGAGCGCCGCGTCGCTTCCTTGGTGCCGTCCTCGACGTAGTCACCGAGGATCATCTTCGGTCGAAGCAGCGGCGCCAGCGTCGCGAGATGCTCCGTCATCTGCGCGCGGACGACCTCGGCGATCGCGCGCGTCAGCTTCCTCAGCACCAGCAGCGACTGCGTGCTGTCGCGTCCGTCCATCTGAGACGACTCCCTTCCGAGCGTCGGCTCAGCATGCGCGCGAGCCGCCTGGCGACCGGCTCAGATTAGCGGCCCCTCCAGGGGTTGTCAAACCACCCGCCGAGGGGAGCATGGCAAAACCCCTGCGTTTTCGCCCGTTTTTGCCGGGATTCCGCGCGGCGCGCGGTCGCGCTACCATAGGCGGCGCGAGACCATGGCTGACCCCTCAGGTTTTGGCGCCGACGCGGCATACGAACGTGCAGTCGCGGCATACGAGCAGAAGTCCTTCGACGTCGCGCGACGGTGGGTGCTCGAGGCCCTGGCGCAGAATCCGCAGCACGCCCAGGCGCGTGCCCTGCTCGGCCGTCTCGACTCCGTCCGCCGTCCTCCCAGCCCCTACACACCGGCTGCGGCGCGGCCTCAGTCGTCGGGCCATGCGGGCCCCGAGATCGTCTCCACCGATCCGACGGTCCTGATCAATCACGCGAGCCGGATGCCGTCGGCGGAACCGATCGAACCAACAGTGCTCGTGCGGCGCGACGCGGGGCCGCCGGCCAGGCCGGCGAGCGATCCGTTTTCCCGGCCGCGTCCAGCGGTTCCCGACACGCCCGCGCCTGAACCGACGATGATCGCCAGCGCGCCCCGCGCTGCGGCGGCACAGCCGGCGCCGCCGCCAAGAAGCCAGACGGCGAAGCGCGGCGGTTTCCTGGAGTTGTTCGGCCTGGGGAAGGGACCGGCGGCTGCGCCGCGGCGTCCCGCCGCGACGGGAACGCGCGGCGGTGGTCTGACGCCTGGCATGCGCGGCGCGGCCCTGGCGATCGGCGCCGTGGTGATCGCCGGGTTGTTGTTATGGGCCGCGATCGTGATGGTGCGATCGTTGTGGCCGGCCGGGCAGCTTCTCACGATCACGACGCCCACCGGTGGAACGATCGTCGGTCCCGGCATCAAGTGCGGCAGCAACGGCAGCGACTGCTCCATGACGCGGCCCACCGGGGACGTCGTGCAGCTCGAGCCGCGGGCCGATAACGGCTACCTGTTCAGCGGATTCACCGGCGACTGCGCGCCGACGACCGGACGCATCCTGATGAGCGAGCCGCGCAAGTGCGGCGCGAAGTTCGACCAAATCGCAGTGCCGGCGGCGGCGACGACCTTCGCGCTGACGGTGCTCAAACCGGTCGGCGGCACGATCGCGGGCGACGACGTGCTCTGCGGCTCGCTCGACAACGCCTGCTCGGCGAACGTGCCGAGCGGCGCGAAGGTGACGATGCACATTCAGGCCGACACCAACTTCACCTTGCAGAGCTGGACGGACGACTGCGCGCCGAACGGCGAGATGACGATGAACGGGCCCAAGACGTGCGGCGCTACGTTCATGCAGACGTCGACCACCGTCGCCAATAACCCCGATGCCGGACGCATACGTCCGCCGGTCCACGTGTCCAAGCCTCCGGCACCCACTCCCGCCGACACAGCGACGACGAAACCCGCGGGAACTGACGCCGCCACAGGCAGTCCGGCCGTGCCTGCGGCGCCGCCGACGCCAACGAATCCCGGCGGAGTGCAGAGTCCGCCGGCAGGGGGAACACGGGCGGCCCCTCCCGGGCCGGTCACCGAGGCGGTCAGCGAAGAACAGCATGCCAAGGACGAGATCGACCGGCTCGTGAGGAGGTACTGCTCGGAATTCGAGACGCTGAAGACCGACGGGCTGAAAGAGATCTTTCCGCTCGCTCCCATCGCGAGGTTCAAGGGACTGTTCCATGACAATACAAGTCGCTGAAGTGCACGATCACCTCGAAGCCGGAATACGACCGCCCTCCCGATTCGAACCCGACCGGCTCGTCCGGCGCGCAGCTGAAATTCGGGATGAAGCACGAGATCCAGATGCGAAGCGGCGGCGCACCGCTGATCCAGGAGACGATCGTGACGATGGTCGTGTCGCGCTCGAATTTCAGAACGCCCTGGCTGATCGATCGCGCGATCTCGGAATCGAAGCCGAAATAGCGGCTTGAACACTTCCGACACCACGGGGCGCCACGCGGACGGATCTTCGCGACCGTGGTACGGCGGCTGGACCGCCGTCTCTGTCGCATGGCTCGGCGGGCTGGCGCTCTTCGCGGCCTGGTTGCGCATGACGCCGGAAGCGGCACTCCGCGAAGAGCTCAAGCCGCTGCAGTTCTGGTCGCTGAATGCCTGCGTGGTTGCCGCAGCGGCGATCGCCGTGCGCACGACAGGCGCAAGGCACATCGCCTCGCTGAAACGGCACGGCTGGCGCCTGGCGGTCGTCGCCGCGGTCGCCCTCGGACTGGTGCTCACCGCCCCGCCGCGCACGAACCGCATCTTCTACGACGAACAGATCTACCAGAGCGTCGGACAGAACCTCTCGGACCTGCGGCTCGCGCAAGTGTGCGGCGACGGCAGCATCGACAATGGCCGGCTGCACTGCGCGCGCGGCGAATACAACAAGCAGCCCTACGCCTACCCGCATCTGCTCGCGATCGCCTACAGCTTGTTCGGCGTTCACACATGGGTCGCGTTTGCCGTCAACGCAGCGGTCATGCCGGCAACGGCATGCGCGGTCTATCTGCTGGTCATCGCGCTCTTCAGCGACCGCTCGGCGGCGTTGGTCGCTGGCCTGTTGATCGCGTCGATGCCGGAGCAGCTGATGTGGTCGGCCACCGCGGCGGTGGAACCTTCGGCCTCGCTCGCCGCGATCGTCGCGACGATCTGTGCGGCACGCTACGCGCGGCTGGGAGGCACGGCGCGGTTGGCGGCGCTCACGGTAAGCGCCGCCTACGCGATTCAGTTTCGACCGGAATCGATCCTGATCCTCCCGGTGCTCGCCGGGATCGCCGCGCCACGCGCCGCCGGCGATCTCGAACGGCCGCAGGCATGGTGGTGCGCGGTTCTCCTGCTCCTGCTGTGCGCGGTTCCCGCTGCACATCTTTTCGCGGTTCGGCACGCCGGCTGGGGCACGAATGCAGCGCGGTTCTCGGTTGGATTCATGCCCGCGAACCTCCACGTCAACGGCTGGTTCTATCTGCGCGACCCGCGCTTTCCCTGGGCCGACACCCTGCTCGCGTTGTGCGGACTGTGGAGTATCGGCCGCTGGCGTGAGCAGTGGGCGGTCGCGGCGTATTTCCTGGTCTTCTTCGTCGTCGATCTGGCGTTCTATGCGGGGAGCTACAACTATGGCGCCGATGTCCGCTATGCCCTGATGACCTTTCCGCCGATCGCCGCGCTCGCCGGCCTGGGTGCCGCGCGCCTCGGCCGGGTCCTCATGAAGGCGGGTTGGTCAGTCGCATTCGAAGCTGCGGCGGGGGTTCTCATTGCGATCCAGGTATTTTGGTACTTGCCCTTAGTCCGAGCGATGCCCGAAGAAGCCTGGGCCGCACGCCTTGACGTCCGATTCGCCGAGGCCGCCGCCCAGCGGCTGCCGGCTGGGTCGTATGTTCTCACGCAGAATCCTGGCATGTTCCATCTGTGGGGCGTGAACGCCGGCCAGATGGGGCTGGCGGTCGCCGAGCCCGGATTTACGCGCGAAATCGCGCCTCGAGCGAGCGGCGGCCTCTACATCCACTGGAATTTCTGGTGCGGCGTCGACGATCCACTGCAACCGGAGGTATGCCGCCGCGCGATGATGCTGGGGCGAACCACGCTAATTGACGAATATCGGGAAAGAGATCAGCGCTTCGCGCTCTATAAGCTAGACGCCGGTGATCCCAAACCGCGGCCGGTTACGAGTACTAAGCCTTGACTTGCCTTGGCTGGGAATTATAATCCGCGTGCTCTGCATCTCATGCGGAAGGCCTCGGATGACGATAAGAATCAGCATGATGCGTCATGTACCTGTTGCGTTAGCGGTGCTGGCGCTGGCCACGCCCGCGTGGGCGCAGAAGGTCACCGTCGTTCCCGGCCTGACGGCCCAGCAGGTGCTGTCGCAAATGGCGAACGCGGGCACCCCCCTGGCGGTCGGTGAAGCACTTGCGCTGACGGCAGCGGTCGAAATCGCCACGCAGCCCTCGAGCACGTCATCCGGCGGATTCATCTTCAAGCTCGATCCCACGACCGGCCTCCAGGCCCGCACGATCACGACATTCGGGCCGATTTTCGGCGAACGCGCGCTGACCTCCGGCGAAGGCCAGATGAGCGTCGGCGCAACGTTCCGGCAGACCACCTACGATCGCTTCGGCGATTTCGGCCTAGGCGCGCTGCCGTTCTCGTCGGTCACCGGCATCACCCCGTCGGCCACCAAGACGTCGACCGGCAACCTGACACTCAGCTCGCGCACGCTCGAAATCACCGGCGTCATCGGCGTGACCGACGACCTGGACGTCGCGGTCGTCGTCCCTCTGGTCAGCGTCAGGCTCGCGGGCAGTTCGTCCCTCCTCGACGTCAACGGCGTCAACACGCGACTGGCCGAGACCAACGGCGTGTTTCAGGGGCTCGGAGACATCACCGCGCTCGCGAAATACCGATTCATGAAGTTCAAGGGGGGCCCGCTCCCCGACCCCGGCGGCGTCGCGCTCGTCGTGGACATGCGGTTGCCGACCGGGTCGGTCGAAAACCTGCGCGGGCTGGGCGTCACGCGCACGCTGGTCTCCTTCGTCGTCTCCGGCGGCAGCGGACGCGTGCATCCGCACGGCAGCGGCGGCTTCGAATACTGGAGCAAGAGCCTCGACATCGACGGCGCCCCCGGCACGCGCGTCTCGATCCGGCACCAGATTCAGTACACTGCGGGCATCGAAGTGGAAGCCGCCCCGAAGCTGACGATCCTCGCCGACTTTGTCGGCCAGCGAATTCTCGGCGGCGGCCAGATCGGCACGTTCAGCGGTCCGCTGGCGAGCGTCGCCAACGCCAGTTCGGTCACCTCGCTGGTGGCGACCGACCAGGGCATCAGCAAGATGCTGCTCGCCCCCGGGATGAAAGTGAATCTCAAAGGCAAGCTGGCGGTGGCGCTGAGCGCGATCATCACGCTGCAAAACAACGGCCTGCACTCGAAGGTGACGCCGTTTGCCGGCATCAACCTGACCATGTAGCTATGCGTAAGCTGTTGCTCGCCGCACCGTTGCTCGCCGCCATCGTGCTCGGCTGTCAAAGCCAGCCGCCGGTTGGTCCGGGTAGCGTCATCATCACCGAAACGACGACGTCGACGACCACGACGACGACGACGACGTCCACCATCCCGGTCGCAACGGTGGCGGCGTTCACGTTCTCGCCCGTCACGCCGGAAGTGAACCAGGTGGTCCGCTTCAACGCGGCCACGTCCACACCAGGCAGCGGCCGGACGATCCTCCGCTACGACTGGGATCTCGGTGACGGAGCGGTGAAGTCCGGCATCACCGTCGAGCACGACTATTCGCCGTCGGGCGTCTACCTCGTCACGCTGACGGTCACCGACGACCTGGGCAAGAAGACGATAGTCTCGCAGCCTGTCACGGTCCGGCCGGTTATTCCGACCTTGTAATCGTGGTTCCGCGCGGGCGCCGCTCGCCCGCGCGGACCACTTCCAGCCCGTGAGTCCCCGGCGCTACCGCGTCGCCCTTGCAGCAATCGCGGCGCTCTGGCTGATCCTCCGCCTGCTGTTCTGGAACGGCTACTACACCGAAGACGCACCCGGCTACGTGACCGACGCCGTCTACGCGGCCGTCGGCAACTACCACGCGCGCAACGACGTCAACGGCCTCAACGTCGGCACCTACCTGCCGGTCGCGGTGCCAATCCGGGTTCTTGGCAAGTCCGAAGCCGCCCTCTGCATCTGGCCGCTCGCCTGTTCCCTGCTCGGTCTTCTCTCGATCGCTGCCGCCGCGCGCGTTTTCTTCGGACCGGCGTGCGCTCTGCTCGCAGCGTTTCTCTACGCCACCTACCCAGGCGACCTGTTCTTCTCCACCGTCGTCATGCCGGACGCCATCCAGGCGGGATGGCTGACCTTTTCAATCTTCCTAATCGTGCTGGCGTCGCAGAAGACAGCGAGCCGCCTGTTGATCCTGACGGCGGCCGGCACGGCGATGGGTGTGTGTCACCTGGTCAGAGCCAACGATGTGCAGTTGCTCCCGGTCGGCGTCTTCGCCGCGTGTGGCGCGGCGGGATTGGCCGGAGGCCGCTGGCGCGAAGCTGTGAGAGACGCGCTCGCATACCTCTCCGGATGGACGAGCGTGATCGTTGCAGAAGGGATCGCCTACCTGCTAACGACCGGCGACTTCCTTCACCGTGTTCACGTCGTCTTACAGCACTACGGCACGATGGACTCGATCGCCCGCGCCGGTCTCAACGTGGATCCACGCACGATCCCGTTCAGCCTGTTCGCGCCGGCATCGTGGTGGCTGTACGGGGGATGGGGGCAATTGAACCCGGACCAGGCCTATCACGGCCTCCTCTTCTGCTGGTCGGCGCTCTTGCTGGCTGCCGGTCTCGCGATCGCGTTGACGGTGGCGCAACTCGATCGGCGAATAGTGGCAGGGTTCTGGCTGGGAGCGGCGTGGCTGCTGTGGCCGGTCTTGTATCACCAGTTCGGATCGCAGAGCCTCACGCAGTTCGTGCCGATGCACCGGCTGTCGCGTCATCTCGTCGTCTACGCACCGGGAGCGATATTCGCCGCCACCGGTGGGGTCGCTCTTCTCGTCGACGCCATCGGCAACGCGCGCGTGCCGAGGCTGAAAACAGCGGCCCTGTTGTGTGCCGGCGCGGCCATGCTCGTGCACCTGTCCTTCAACCTGCAGGGAGAGCGGATCGCCTACGTCGCCTATCACCACATCAAGGATACCTACGTCAGGATTCGCCAACGTCTGCCCGCCGACACCCGCACGATCGCGGCAGACCCGGGCGACTTGGGCTTCCTGGACTTCTGGATGAATCCGCTGGGGCTCGAACGCGTGAAGATGGTGCCGTTCGCCGCTTACGACCGGTGCAGCCAGATGCAAGACGGCGTCGTCATCACAGAGTCAAATCCCGGCTGGTCCGGCGGCGCGCCGATCATCGTCGATACCGTGCGCCGGCTCCCCTGTTTGACCGCTCCGCCACCGACGTGGCAACTGTTGTACGGTGGATATCCAGAGAAGGTGTTCCTGATCCAGGGCGGACATGGCAGCAGCAACTGAGCGGACCCGCGGCGTTGTCGTACGCCTCCCCGACGGGCGATCGCTCCGCTTGTCGGCGCCGTTCCACATCGGACGGGACGCCACCTGCGAGGTGGTCGTCGCCGAGAACCAGGTCAGCCGCCGCCACGCGCTGGTGTCGCCCGAACACGGGCAGTGGGTCATCCGCGACCTGCAGAGCAGCAACGGGTTGTTCGTCGACGAGAAGCGCGTCGAATCCGCGCCGATTGCGCGCGACGTGACCGTGCGGCTCGGTGTCGACGGCCCGGTTCTGCGGATCGCGCCCGGGGACGCAGCGTTTTCGCAGACCTCAGCCGCGCCGTACCGGCAGACCTCAGCCGCACCGAACTTGCAGCCTTCTGCCGTGCCGCCACCGCTGTCCTCGGCCACGGCTGGCCCGCAGCCCGAGTCCGGCGAGTCGGTCGATGAGTACGCGCAGCGGTACTTCGGATCGTCCGACAACGATTCAGCGGTCGGCGACCGGACGCAGATGATTCGCAAGGCGTTTCACAAGGTGCAGCAGCAGCAGCGGCGGCGGACGAGAGCCACGATCGCGGTGCTCGCGCTCGTCGTCATCACCGTCGCCGCGTACGCGGCCTACGAACGTCGCCTCGTGGCCGAGCACTCGCGGGACGCGGAAGAGTGGTACTACGAAATGAAGGAGATCGACGTGCGCGTCGCCATGCTCGAGCAGCAGGCCGCGGCGTCCGGACACGCGCTTGGCGCGCAGGACATGGCGGGCATCGCGCAGGATCGGCAGAAGAAGGAGAAGAACTACGACGAAGTCGTGGCGAAGCTCTACGATCGCAAACTCAACGAAAAGGATCGCCTGATTCTCAAGATCACGCGGCTCTTCGGCGAGTGCGAGGTCGCGGCGCCGCCCGGTTACCTCAAGGAGGTCCACCGCTACATCGACATGTGGCAGCGAACGAGCCGCTTCGAACGCGCGGTGAAGCTGTCCCAGGAGCGCGGCTACACTCCGCGAATCGCCAATGCATTCCGCGCGCAGAATCTGCCGGTGCAGTACTACTACCTGGCGATGCAGGAGAGCGATTTCAACGCGTTCACCCATGGGGAGCCGACGCGCTGGGGCATCGCGAAAGGGATGTGGCAGTTCATCCCTGAGACGGCGCAGACCTACGGCCTGCACGTCGGCCCGCTGAAAGGCGTCGGGGGATTCGATCCGGCCGACGATCGATTCAACTGGATGAAGGCAACGGACGCGGCCGCGAAGTACATCAAGACCATCTACGCGACCGATGCGCAGGCGTCCGGATTGCTGGTCATCGCGTCTTACAACTGGGGGGAGAACCGGATCATCGACCGGCTGCGGACGATGCCCGCGGATCCGCGGCAGCGAAACTTCTGGCGCTTGCTCGCAGCACACGAGGTGCCCGAGCAGACCTATAACTACGTCTTCTCCATCGTCTCGGCAGCCGTCATCGGCGAAAACCCTCGGCTGTTTGGAATCAATCTCGACAACCCGTTGAAGGCGTTCGAAACACAGTAGGGGATGTCGCCATGGCCGAGTCGCACGAGGTCGATTTCGCCGCCATCGTGGGTGGGTTGCGCCTGGCGGTCTTCGTCTTCCAGCGCACGAGAATCCGTTACCAGAACGAGGCCGCCGTGCGCCTGTGCGCCAGGATGCGCAAGGAATTCCAGGCCGACCTCGTCGTCATGCTGCGCGATCACCTGCTTCGCATCACCGACATGCAGCCGGGAGATACCCCTTCTCCCGCGGTGACGCTGCTCACCGACGCGCGCGGAGAACCGCTCTACGTCCACGCGATGCCGATCGGCTCGGGGACGGACCCCCAGATGGCGGTCTGCGTCCGGGAGCTCGGTATCGAGCGGGAAGCGTTTGCCCGTCGCTACGGGCTCTCGCCCCGCGAAGCAGAAGTGGCCGAGCTGGTCCTTCGCGGCTATACCAACCCTGTCATCGCCTTGACACTCGGGATCGCGGCCACCACCACCAAGCGCCATCTGACGAAGATTTTCGACAAAATCGGCGTGGATTCCCGCACCCAGCTCGTCAGCCGGCTGGCGTAAAGGGGAGCGATGGACGATGGGCGAGGGACGATAGACGGTCGCCTCCTCGCCCATCGTCTCGTCCATCGTTCATCGCCCATCGCCCATCGCCCCCCGCAGTACCGACTAAAGTAGCATTGGAAGCTGCAACCTCAGCTTACTAGGATCCGTCAATCGCCGAAGGAGAACGCGTGATCGATGCCCATGGCGCAAGTGACCCCGGACCGGTCCGGAAGACCAACGAGGATAGCTTTTTCAGCGATCCGGCTGTTCAGTTGTTCATCGTCGCGGACGGACTCGGTGGACATGCCGCCGGCGAGGTCGCCTCAAAACTCGCGGTCGAGACCATCGCCTCGTTCGTCCGCCGGAACGACGAGGACGGGGAACTCTCGTGGCCGTACGGCATCGATCCGGGTCTTTCGTTCCCGGGCAACCTGCTGCGCACCGCGATACACCTCGCGAACCGGCGCGTCTTCCGTGCGGCTGAGCGAGACGATGAGTACACCGGGATGGCAACGACGGTCGTGGCCGCGCTGATCTCCGGCTCGCGACTCGCGGTCGCGAGCGCCGGCGACAGCCGCATGTACATGTACGCGGGCGGGCGCCTGACGCAGCTCACGCGCGACGACACCTGGGCGGCGACGATCATTGCGACGCAGGGACAACCGAGCCACCCGGGGAGCGCCTCGACGCGCTCTATGAAACACGTGCTCACCAACGTCATCGGCGCGCGCGATCAGGCCGACGTGCACATGACCGAGTTCGACCTTACCGGCGGCGAGAGGTTCCTCCTCTGTTCCGACGGCCTGCACGGCATGCTCGAGGACGGCGCGCTCGCCGAGATGCTGAGCGACGGCGGCACGCCGGCCGAGATCGTGCCACGCATGATCGAAGCCGCGCTGGCCAAGGGCGGCAAGGACAACGTCACCGCGCTGCTGGTGCACTACACCGGGGCACAACCGTGAACTCTTCTTCCGACAAGACCGTCGCCGGTCCCCGACTGCCGCGCACGATCGGCCGCTATGAGATCACCGGCCGTCTCGGCAAGGGCGCGATGGGGGTGGTCTACAGCGCCCGCGACGCGATGATGGAACGCTCGGTCGCGATCAAGGTCATGATGGCGGATCTCGAGGACGATCCGGAGACCAGTTCGCGCTTCTACCGCGAGGCGCGTTCGGCCGGGCAGTTGATGCACCCCAACATCATCACGATCTTCGACATGGGGCAGGAAAACGGCCGCCCCTACATCGTGATGGAGTTCCTCGACGGGGAGACGCTGAACAAGTACATCACGCGCCCCGAAGCAGCCGACGTAGAGATCAAGATCGAACTGATGATCCAGATCTGCCAGGGGCTGCACGCGGCGCACAGCAACGGCATCTTCCACCGCGACATCAAGCCGGGCAACCTGCTGGTGCGCTCGAACGGAGATCTGAAGATCGTCGACTTCGGCATCGCGCGGCTCGCCTCGTCGAGCATGACCGCGTCGGGCCTGATCATGGGCACGCCCGATTACATGTCGCCCGAGCAGGCGCGCGGGCAGGACATCGACCAGCGATCCGACATCTTCTCCGCCGGCGCGGTCTTCTACTTCATCCTGACCGGGCGGAAGCCCTTCGCGGCACCGGATCTCGCGGCGGTCCTGCTCAAGGTCCAGACGGAAGAGCCGCTGCCGATCCGCGACAGCGAAGCGCCGCTCACGCTCGCCAAGATCGTGATGAAGGCGCTGGCGAAAAATCCCGCGGATCGGTATCACACCTGCGGCCGGATGGTCGCCGAACTCGAGCATCTCAAGCGCGACCTGACCTCGGAATCGCTGCAGCAACTCGACGAGGCGGGAACGCGTCTGACCGCGCTCGAGGCGCTCGCCGCCGAGCGCCGCAGCCTGATCGAAAAACTGAGCCTCCACCCGGCTCCGCCCGACCTCGACGCGACGCGGCTTTCCTTGGTCGAACGGCATGCCGCGGTGACCGAACCCATCCGTCGCACGGTCGTCGCCGAGCTGCTCGGCGCTGTCGCCGCGTTCGAGGAGCCGATCCTCGCCGAGATGACGCGGCTGCGCGGCGCGGCGAAGGCCTTCGACGAGGGCATGCAGGCGGCGTCCGCCGGACGCACCCGCGACGCGGTCGTGCATCTCGAAGAAGCGCTCCGGATCGAACCGGCATCGACGCGCGTGTCGGCGGAAGTCGACCGCTGCCGCAGCATGGTGGCGGAGCAACGATCCATGTCGGATCGCGCGGCCGCGCTGCTCGACGAAGCGCGCAAGGCCGTCGCGGCGCGGCAGTGGCAGGTCGTCGTCGGGTTCTGCGACGACGCGCTCGAGCTCGACCCGGGCGCCCGCGAAGCGGTGACGCTCAGAGACAAAGCCCGCGCCGCCATCGTCGAAGAAGACAAGCAGCGCCGGCAGGACGCCGAGCGTGCGCTGCAGCGTGCCGAGGCGCATCGACTGACCGGACGGTTTTCGGAGGCTGCGCTCGAGATCACGCGCGCGCGCGAAGCGGATCCGAGCGGCGTGAACGCGGATGCCGCGGAAGCCAAGCTCAAGGCCTCGATGGCGGAGGTCGAGCGGAACGCGGAGGTCCGTCGCCAGGTGGCAGAGGCGATCGCCGCCGCCCGACGGCAATTCGCCGCCGGGCAGCGCGATGCGGCGATTGCCGCGCTGCAGGCCTTCCACGCGGCGACGCCGGAAGCGGCGGCCGCGGCGGAAATCAGCCAGATGCAAGCGGAAGCGCGCCGCATCGCCCTCGCGGAACAGCGGGCGGCGGAAGCCGCCGCGCTCGCCGACCAGGCAGAGAGCGCGCTGAAGGCCGGCGACCCCCAGCGCGCCCTCGATCTCGGGACGCGCGCGCTGGCCATCGATCCGGCGCACGTGGTCGCGCGCAAGGTCTCCGGGCTTGCCGGCGGCGAGCTCAAACAGCGCGCCGAAGCGCAGGCGCGCGCCGCGGCGGCCGGACGCAACCTCGAGGAAGCACGGCAGCAGCTCGCGCGCGGCAAGTTTCAGAAGGCCCGCTCGCTCGTCTCGGCCGCCGCCGATCTCGATCCGCAGAACCCGCAGCACAAGGCGGTGCTGGCGAAGATTCAGGAAGAAGAGGCACGAGCCGAGGCGGAAGCGGAGCGGCAGCGCGTCGTCAAGCAGCGGGCAAAGGCGGTGGCGCCCATCCTCGATCGCGCCCGCTCCGCCGAGGCCCAGGGCGACATGGAGCGCGCGGTGTGGATGGCGGAGAACGCACTGGCGCTCGACCTCGAGTGCGCCGAGGCGCGTGAGATCCTCAAGCGCGCGCAGGCGCGTATCGCCGCCAACCCGAAGCTGGCCGACGAAACCGTCGATCTTCCCGGTGAGACCGGGCACGGCTACGACCCCGACGACACGGCCTCGCTCAGCAGGCCGACGGGACTGTGGGACCGGCTCGCAACAAAGTTGCGACTCTGGAGATCGCCTGATGATTCCAAAGGGCGTGCGACGTGACCAAACTGATTGTTTACCGCGGTGAAGCGCGCCACTCCGAAGTGCCGCTCACCGGCAAGACGATGACCATCGGCCGCAGCGCCGACAACGACGTCGTGCTCGAAGATCCCGGCAAGGGTGTCTCGCGCGCGCATGCCGAACTGCGGGCCGAAGGAAACAAGTACCGCCTGGTGGATCTCAACAGCCAGAACGGGATCTGGGTCTCCGGCGCGCGCGTACCCTCGGTGCTGCTCACACCCGGCGTGGTTGCCGCGATGGGCCCGTATCGCGTCGCGATTGACGCCGCCTCGCCGCTGACACAGCCTTTCACGCCCATCAAGGAACCGCTCCCGGACACCGGCACGGAGTTGCTCAGCCGCGCCATCCTGACGCCCGCGGACGCGCCGGTAGCACCTGTGGCGCCGCCGCCGGCACCCGTGGCCGTCGTGGACGGCCCCGGCGCGCTTCTCGACAACACCGCCCCCGAGGCCGCCCCAGCGGCGCCGCCGCCCCCGAAGCCAGCGGTACCTTCAACCGCAAAGGCGCCAGCCAAGCCGGCGGCCAAGCCATCGGGAACCGCCACCGTGAGAAATCCGTCGGCCGCCACCAGCGGATCGGCGAAGGCGCTCGTCGGTCTCGTCGTCGCGATCCTGTTGATCGCTGCCTCTGGATTTGGTGCCTACAAGTTCGTTGAGCACCGGCGCGCCGCACGGCCGGTATGGGACGTGACGCTGGCAACGAACCTGGTGAACAGCGGGAAGTGTCAGGAAGCGCTCGACACGCAGATCAATCGCGCGCTGCAGGCGAACGCGAACGATCCTCAGGCGCTCAGTCTGAAGCAGAAGTGCGCCACGCCGCCGCCACCGCCGACATTGCCGCAAGTAGACGTTCCGCCGGTGAAGGATCCAAAGGTGGCGAACACGGAAAAACTGGATAGCGCGGAGACGTCGATCGCCGCCAACATCTGCCAGGCCGCCCTCGACCTCGTCAACGAAGTCCTGGCCCAGGAACCCACCGACGAACGCGCGACGGCGCTGGCCGCCAAGGCCAATACCTGCCTGAACCCGGCGCCGGCAACGACAACGGCTGGACGCGCCAGCGCGCCAGCAGAGCCGGCCAAGGTGCAGCCAGTGGACGGAATCGAGGTCAAGCCAGGAGAGACCAGGATCGTCTACACGGCACGCGTCACCGCGGTGAGGAAGCAGTACGACGACGCCGTCACGCAACTACAGGATCAGCATTTCACGGAAGCCATCAAGGCGTTCGACGCGTTGCTCGCGCAGGCGCCCGGATACAAAGATGCGCCGCAGCAGCGCGCCGCCGCACAGAGTGCCCTGCGCAACGAAGCCGCGCGCGCCTACCAGAATGGCCAGGCCGCGGAAGGGCGGCAAGACTGGAACGCCGCCATCCAGGGCTATCAGCGCGCGCGCGCGCTCGATGCCTCGCGGGATGTCAGCGCCGACGTCGCGCGCGTCGTCGATCTGAAAGCCAAGGCTGGCCAGGCCGCCTGCGCGAACGGCGACGCCGCCTTCATCCTCTCGCACAACAGCGACGCGGCAACGTCTTATCTGAAGGTTCTCGAACTGTTGCCGACGAGCGACCCGTGCTACGCCAGGGCAAAACAGCGTCTGCAAATCATCCGTTGATGACCGGGAGAACACAGATGGCGCAACGAACCGTCCGCGGCCTGATCACGCTTCTCGCCTGCTTCACGATGGTTGCGGTCGCGGGCGCGCAGGACGCCAATCAGTGGTACGGCCGGATGGCGAACTCGAAGAACTTCGATCCCATGACCTTCGCCAACACGTTTTCGATCGAGCTGCCGAAAGACTGGCAGCTCGTTCCGGGGCACACCGGCACGGTGTTGCTGGCGGCTGAGAAGACGAAGCGCTCGTCGGGCGCCGCGATTTCTCTGGAGTACATGAGCCTACAGGCGGCGTTCGATCCCTCGATCGTCGACGCGCTCGCGGCCTACGAGCTCAAGGACGTGCAGGCGCGCGAGCTGGGCGGCAGTACCTTCACGATGCAAGTGCTGAAGCAGGGCGCGCGGCCGGTCATCATCATTCAATACGACCGTCCGAGCCTGTCCGGCGGCAAGGACCACATCGTCCAGGTACTCGATCCCGGCGGGGACGACGATGTACCACCTGGTCTGCATCGCGCCAGGCGATCAAGTGACCAAGTGGCGGCCTGCGTTCGCACACGTGGCGGCGTCGTTCACGACCATCAAGTCAGGCTCGTAGCCCGTACTTGCGGCGACCTACATCATCAAGTCGCCGCCATTGATATCGAGAGATGCGCCGGTGATGTAGCCGGCCTGCTCGGACGCGATGAAGCAGATGAGATCGGCGACCTCGCGCGCGGTGCCGAGGCGCGGGATCGGAAAAGTGCGCGCCAGCGCGTCGAGTTGCTCCGTCGAGGCAGTGTCACGGGTCAACTCGGTATCGATCATCCCCGGGCAGACCGCATTGACGGTGATTCCGTAGCGCCCCAGTTCCTTGGCGGCCGCCCGCGTCAATCCCAGCAGCCCGGTCTTCGACGCCGTGTAGTGTGCGCCGCCGAGCGTGCTGACCATCCGCCCGGCGGTGGACGAGATGTTGACGACCCGGCCGTACTCCTGCCGCTTCATCGCGGGGAGCGCCGCCTGGATCAGCAGGAAGGGAACCGTCAAGTTCACCTCCAGGACCCGGCGCCATTCGTCGGCGCTGATCTCCGCGAAGCGGGTGGTCATCGGCAGCGCCGCGTTGTTGATCAGGATGTCGATCCGGCCGAAGCGGTCGAGCGTCTGGCCGACGATGGCCTCGGCGGCGCCGGCGGCGGCGATGTCGCCCGGAACGGCGACGGCGGCCGCGCCGATCGCCCGCGCCACCGCTTCGGCGCGGTCGCGGTCGCGGACGTTGATCGCCACGGCGGCCCCGCGCTGGTGCAGGCGTGCGGCGGCGGCGCGGCCGAGACCGCGGGCCGCGCCGGTGACGAGCGCGACACGGCCGGTGAAATCACGCACGGTTTCATCGCTCATGCGGACGGCGAGTATAGCCGCTTACGTCAAGAGCCGTAACGATTACGTATAATAGCGTAATGCGCTCGAGCAACCCGTTCGTCTATGGCGAGGTGGTGACGGCGGCGGCGTTTACCGACCGCGACGAGGAACGCGCGCGCCTCGCCGGTGATCTCAGCGAAGGGCAGAAGGTCTTCCTCATCTCGCCGCGCCGCTACGGCAAGTCGTCGCTCATCCGCGGTGTGATGAAGGAGCTGGCCGCCGGCGGCGTCCTGACCGTCGAGGTGACCGTGGCCGCCTCGAGCTCGTACGTCGCCTTTCTCGAGTCCTACGCGCGCGCCCTGCTGCTGGCCGCCGACACCCCGGCGAGCGGGCTGCGCCGCTGGGCGTCGGAGCTGATCAAGGGTTTCCGTCCCGAGGTCCGCTTCGACGCGGCCGGCGGCGCCGCGCCGCGCGTCGCGCTGACTTTCCCTGGGGTACGGACGGCGCGCGACGCGGCGCGCCTGGCGGCCGACGTCTTCGCGCTGCCCGGGCGCATCGCCGAGGCGCGGCGCCAGCGGATGGCGATCGCCCTCGACGAGTTCCAGACCATCGCCGCCTTCGACGGCGGCAACGTCGAGCATGCGCTGCGCGCGGCGGTGCAGGAGCAGCGCGCCGTCGGCTACGTCTTCGCCGGCTCCGAGCCGTCGCTGATGGAGCGGATGCTGACGCCGCGCCGGCCGTTCTACAAGGCCGGCCCGGTCGTCCGCCTCGGCAAGATCGACGAACGGCTGTTCGCCACGTTTCTCGAGTCGAAGTTCGCGCGCAGCGGCATCCGCCCCGAGGACGGCCTCGGCGCCGCCATCGTCGAGCTCGCCGGCAACGTGCCCTACGACGTGCAGCGCCTCGCGCACGAAGCGTGGGACGACGTCCGCGCGGGCGGGCGGAAGACGGCGGGTCTCGAGGACCTGCACCTGACGCTCGGCCGGCTGCTCGACGAGCAGCACACGGTGTTCGAAGAAGCGTGGCAGCGGCTGACGCTGGCGCAGCGCGCCGTGCTGCGCGCCGTCGTGCTCGAGGAGGGACGCGAGCTGCTGTCGGCCGGCGTCCGCCTCCGCCACCGGCTGCCGGCGGCGTCGAGCGTGCAGGCGGCGCTGGCCGCGCTCGTCAAGCAGGACATCGTGATGAAGGACGCCGGGCGTTACTCGGTCAACGACTCGCTCTATCGCGAATGGATGGCGCGCCGCACGCTGTAGCGCGCCTACGCGGTCGGGTTGATCGAGGTCAGGATGTCGGGGTCGGGTTGATCGAGGCCAGGGTGTCGATGAAACGGTGCCAGCCCTGTTCGGCCAGCTCCGTGTTCTTGTGCAGCTGTCCGCCGCACCACATCACCCCGGCGGGCTCCCCAGGGCTCGGCACCCGGACCCACATCCGCTGCACCGACACGCCCACGCCCATGAGCGGCACGCGCATGACGAAGTTCGGCGTCACCATGCGGCGGTCGCGTGGCATCTCGAGGCGGACGCCCTCGCGGCTGACGTCGATGATCTGCGACGCGACGCCGTTGACGGTCGCCGCGAACGGCTGGACCGAACGGCGCGGCGAGCGGCGCTCGGAGCGCGACTCCATCAGCGCCATCGTCACCGTACAGATGAAGATGGCGCGGTCGAGCGGCCGGTCGAGGAACATGATCTGCGGCCCCAGCGGCGCGCAGGCGCGGCCGGCGTCGGCGTCGCCGAGCACGATGACCGGTGTCTCGCGGACGCGGGCCAGGCCGAAGCCGCGCACGCCACCAGTGAGGATAAAGCCGGCGTCAGCGATGAGCAGATCGAAGGGCTGCGAGACGACCGTCTCGGCGGCGCTCTTGGCGGTGACGCGCGCGACCGGTTCGAAGTCCTCCGCGTCGAGCCACGCGGACAGCAACTTGCTTTCGTCGGGGTTGGGGGTCGCGACGATGACCTGCTGGCGGAATCGCATAGCGGGCGATTCCGCCAGCAGCAAGCGTGCCAGCAGTCTGGCCAGGGAAACCGCTCATTACAGCGGCAATTCCGTCACTATCCTGTTGGCCGCGTCGACGGGACTGTAACCGCACACATTCAGCGCGTCAAAAGCACACGGCTCGCACGCACACGCTGCAGAGCGTGCGCCCGAGGGCGGCTGCCGGCTACGGGCGCGCCCGCCGCGTCTTCAGCCCCTCGAGCAGGCGGCCGATCTCGTCGTCTTTTTCCAGCTCCTCGAAGCGCCGATCGACGTCGCCGGCGACCAGTTCCGACTTGGCCTGACTCACCGCTTCGCTGCGCATCACCTTGCGCTGCATGCGATCGAACCCCGCGGCGGGGCCGGTGC
This sequence comes from uncultured Acidobacteriota bacterium, assembly GCA_963836665.1. Lineage (GTDB taxonomy): Bacteria > Acidobacteriota > Vicinamibacteria > Vicinamibacterales > 2-12-FULL-66-21 > JAICSD01. Next base: position 3,554,930 of record CAWIKL010000001.1, read on the forward strand.
CGGTCATGACTAGCTGCGCGTCGCTGGCACGCTCGAGCGCCCGGGCGCGGCGGTGCTGCGCGATCAGGACATCGCTCTTCTGCCGCGCCTCGACGAGCTTCTGCTCGAGCTGCTCGAGCGCGTGGCGCAGCGCATCGACCTGCTGCTTTTGGTCGGCGATCTGCTGCGCGTAGCCCTCGGCCATCCTGGTGAAGCTCTGATAGCGCTCGAGGGCGGCACGGGCCAGGTCGTCCTGCGTCTTGTCGACCGCCAGCTCAGCCTTGCGCATCCATTCGGCGGCCTTGTCGGCCTGCTCCGCCTGCTTTTTCTGCAACAGATGGTGATCGGCCATCGAGATGGCGACCTGCGTCTTCACCTGCAGGAGCTGATTCTCCATGTCGAGGATCACCTGCTTGATCATCTTCTCCGGGTCTTCAGCCCGATCGATCAGATCGTTCAGGTTGGCGCGAATCAGCGTTGCAACGCGTTCCAGTACCTGCCATGTCACACCCCCGCCGGCTTGTCGCCGAGCTTGCGCACTTTGGAAAGCAGGTCCGACATCGGGACGCCTGAGAGCGCCTCGACGAGCGCCGGCACCTGCGCGGCGATTTCGGTCATGTCGCTGGTTATCTTGTGCATCCCCGTGGATCCGCCGGCGCCGGTGGAGACGATGGTGATCTTGTCCACCTTGCTGAGCGGCGCCGCGAGCGCGGCCACGATCTCGGGCATCGACGTCAGCAGCTTGTCGATGACCGCGGCCTGGTTGTATTCCTGGAAGGCCTCGGCCTTGACGTTCATCGCGCGCGCCTCGGCGTCTCCCTTTTTGAAGATGATGTCGGCCTCGGCCTCGCCGCGCATGCGCACGGCCGCCGCGGTGCCTTCGGCTTCGATCGACAGCCGGCTCTTCTCGGCCTCGGCCAACACCGAGATGCGCTGGCGCTCCATCTCGGCCTGCTTCAACACGGTCGCGATCAGTTCCTTTTCGCGGCGCAGGATCTCGGCCTCCTGGACCTTGATCTGCGCTTCGCGCTCGATTTGCTGCACGCGCACGGATTCGGCGACGACCTGCTGCTGCATGACGTTGGTCTGGATCTCGTAGGCCTTGTCGGCCTGCGCTTCCTGCTTCTTCACCGTTTCCATGTAGGTGGCGCGCTTGATCTCGAGGTCGCGCTGCGCTTCCGCCTGCTTGGCCTGCGACAGCGTTTCGGCGAGGACGCGCTCCTGGTCGGCCTGCGCCCGGGCGACGGCCGATTCCCGCGTGGCCAGCGCCCGCTTGATCGCGGTGTCGCGGTCGGCCTCGGCAGCGGCGACGTCGGCGTCGCGCTTGATGCGGGCCACGTCGGGACGGCCCATGTTGACGATGTACTCGTTCTTGTCGCGGACTTCCTTGATGGTGAAGGACACCACCTCGAGGCCCATCTTGTTCATGTCGTCGGCGCAGGTGCCGCGCATCCGCTCGGCCACCATCTCCGGTTCCTTGACGATCTGCTCGACGGTGAGCTGGCCGATGATGCCGCGCAGGTGCCCTTCCATCACCAGCTTGATCAGGCTTTCACGCTGATCCGGCGTCTTGGTCAGGAACTGCTCCGCCGCCGTCTGGATCGACTGCACGTCGGACTTCACCTTGATCTGCGCCACCGCCTCGACGGTGACGGCCACGCCCTGCTTGGTGTAGAGATCCTGCGCCGGCGCGACGTCGAACGACATCAGCTCCAACGACAGGTCGCGGTACGACTCGATCATCGGGAAGATGACCGTGCCGTGGCCCTTGACGATGCGCGTGCCGCGGAAGCCGTAGACGATGAGGGCTTCGTGCGGGCCCGCCTTGCGGTACAGCGATGCCAGGAACGATCCGAGCAGCGCGATCGCCAGCACCATCAGTCCGACGATCACCCAGAACTGGACACTCATGGCCTGAACACCCATTGCGAACAACCTCCTGTTGCGCCGGGCCCGCAGACCCGGCCTGCAACGCTGCCGGACCGACAGGTCCGGGCTACGATTCCGCCAGATCGCTCCACCGTTTCACCGACGCAATGCCGCGCTCGTATCCCGTCACCACGACTTCCGTGCCCTTGTCCATCGCGACGCCGTCGGCGCTGCGCGCGCCGCACGACTTGCGCGTGCCCCCCTGCGTGTAGACGAGCTCGCCGATGCCCCCGTGACGGATCGGCTGGGTCAGGCGGCCGAGCACGCCGACCATGTCGTAGTCGGCGCTCATCATGTTTTCGTGCGGCGACCACAGCACCTTGGCCATCAGGAAGAAGACGATCGACGACCCGATCAACCCGACCGGCACCGCGGCGACGAGCGCCGGCACCGTCAGCCAGCGGAACTGCGTCGTCAGGAGGTAGCCGGCGCCGCCGAACCAGGCGACGAAGGCGGTCAGCGTCGCGAAGTTGATCGGACCGAGGCCGTGCATGTGGCCGGTGTGCGCCGGCCCGATGTGCATGTGCGTCTCCCAGGGGAAATGCACGTGCATGTCGATGACGCCGAACGCGAACGACAACGCGCTCAGCACGAACCCGACGACGAAGCAGCCGAGAAAAATCACCGGCCAGTTCATTGACGTTCCTCCGGAAGGAGCGTTTCCGACAGGCGATCGACGAGGCCCGGCATCGAGATCATCTCGCCGAGCAGCACCAGGCAGCGCCGCGTGTCGGCATGCGCGGCGAGCCGCTCGAGCGCGGTGCCAAGCGCGCCATCGTGGGCAAAGCGCGACGCGCCGTCGAGCAGCCAGCGATCGAGCTTGGTCTCCGTCGACGCCACCTCGGAGGTGAGCTCGGTGTGAAATCCCGGGGGGTCGCTGACCAGGTAGCCGGGATGCACCTTGAAAAAGCGCGCCAGCAGTTGCCGCGACTCGTTGGAGAGGTGCTTCCGGGATCCTTTCTCGATGAGCGAGAGATAGGACTGGCTAATGCTCTCCTTCAGCTCGGCCTTGATCGTCCGCACCAGTTCCGCCTGGGTCAGTTCGCGGCCGAGGCCACGCAGGTCCCCCTCGAGTTGCCGTAGCTGCCGAAGCTTCTGGGCAAGCGTCATTGCAATCTGTAATGTATGTATCACAAATTGAAAAGACCGGTCAAGTCGGTCCACGACGGCCCGAAATCGAGGGGACGTCTGCCTCTCAGTTTTGTGCCGGAATGAATTCCCTAAAAGAGATGCGCCAATCCGTAGCGTGGCGTCGTGCCGCGACAGCCATTCGATGCACTGGCGTCGGCATGAATTGCGCAAACTGCCAGCTTGTCGCATCGTCGGGGATGGAGGGGGCGAAACGGATGCGCGGCGACCCGGCGTCTTCGACGAGCATCGTGAAGCCGTCGAGCGGTAAGGTCAGGCCGAGGCCGCGCGCCTTGATGTAGGCCTCTTTCAGTGTCCAGTAATCGTAGAAGCGCACGGCCTGCGCCTGCTCGGGCAGCGCGCCGAGCGCGTCGGCTTCCTCTGCCGAGAAAAACCGGCGGGGCAGATTGGGCGAGATGCGCCGGTCCACGCGTTCGACGTCGACGCCGATCTCCGGTTCCGGCGCGATCGCGCACGCCACCGCGCCGGGCGTGTGCGAGAGGTTGAAGCAGAATCCCGTGCCCCCCGGACGGCTCAGCGACGGCCTCCCGTAGCGATCCGTTTCGAACGCGCACGACGCGGCATCGACGCCGAGGTAGGCCGCGACGAGGGACCGGATGGTGCCGCGGGTGACCAGGAAGAGATGCCGGTCCTTCTCGAACCTGAATCGATCATGACGCGCGCGCTCGTCCGGAGCCATCATCGCGGCATAGCGGGCGAGCGTCCCCGGGTCACGCACCTCGTCGCTGCGCACGAACCAAACGTGCACCTCACCCGAAACCAATGAATCCATCATCCTTGGTCCTTGAGTGTGGATTAAGGATTCTCGAGGCTTCTCCAGAGGTACCAGCACGCGACGGTGCGGTAGGGTCGCCACGCTTCGCCGATTTTGCGGATGCGATCGGGCTTCGGGCGCTTTCGCAAGCCATAGAGGCGCTGGATGGCGTTGACGATGCCGAGGTCGTCCACGGGGAGGACATCGGGCCGGTGCAAGCGGAACATGAGAAACATCTCCGCCGACCAGCGCCCGAGTCCTTTGACCTTGACGATCGCCTCGATGACCTGTTCGTCGGTGAGCTCGTGCAGCGAGTGGACGGGCAATTCGCGGTTCAGCACCTTGGTGGCCAGATCGCGCAAGTACAGCGGTTTTCTGGCGGCTCAAGCCGACCGCGCGCAGTTGTTCGTCGGTCAGGGTGAGAAGCCCCTTGGGTGTCACGCCACGAGGCATCAACGCGACGAGTCGGCCATGAATCGTCGCAGCGGCCTTGGTCGAAATCTGCTGCGACGTAATGGTCCGTACCAGCGCAGGGAACGGGTCGGCGGGTGGCGTATCGAGCAGTGATCGGGTGCGGTGTTTGCGGATCACGGGCGCGAGGATCGGATCGCGGCGCATCAGCAGGCGTCGCGCCCGGGCGAACTCGTCGGGTGTCATGGCCGCGTAGAGTGTAGCGTGTGGGCGCTACGGCGAAGCGCGGGCGTGAGACGCGCGCAGGGGAAAGGAGCGCTCTGCCCCCACCGGAGGGATCGGAGTGCCGGGGCCGCTGCGTGCTCCGCCGCTAGGCAGCGCGACCCCTCACCCCGCTATTCCTCTGTGTCCGACGACATCCGTTCCGAGCCGTAACTGCCGACGAGGCTGCCCCGATCGCCACCCATCAGGTCGCTGCGGTCGCGATCTATCGCGATTGCGCGCTCGCTGCCGCTGCTGGCGTCCATTGGCCCGCCCTGCTGCTCGCGGCGCCGGCGATGGCTCGCGATGCCGCCCTTACGGCCAGCGTCGCGCGCCTCTTCGCTCGTCCACTCGTGCGCCGTTCCCTTCTGATGCGCCGCCTTACCGCCCTTGCTGGCGATCTCGCGCTGCTTAGCCCGATCCATCGATGCGAATCCGCGATCTTCCTTGGCCACGTTGATGCCTCCTCCCCCGGGTAGAGGGTTCAGAGACAACGGACTGCAACGGATGTGCCCTCTAATTTATTGAATCGACATAACTTATAAAGAGAAGCCCTTGCGCAAAAGAGGGCGAATTCTTGCCACGATCCGGCAATCGGGACCTCATGACGCTCCTGCCGGTGCGGCCGAGTGGTCATCGGCCGACCTGAAAGAGGAACGTGTCTACTCTGCCGTTTCCGGCGCCCGTATGTAAGAGCTACGCCCCGGATGTGTAAGCCGCCGCCCGGCGGAGCCGTCGCGACACACGCAAGGGCCCGAGGAGGGCGAGGACGTCGAAGAGGCCGGCGCTGACGGCGCGGCCGGTGACGCTGACGCGCGTCGCGTGAATGAGCGCTGCGGCCTTGATGCCGCGCGCCGCCGCGAGTCCGCGAATGGACGCTTCGATACTCGGGGCCTCGATCGCGGCTAAGCCGGCGACCTTGTCGGCCAGCTCGACGAGCATCGGCCGCACGGCCCCGTCGAGATGCTTCGCCGCCGCAGCGGGATCGATCTCCGGCTCGTCGACGAGGAAGGGGCGAAGCTCGTCGACGAGCTGATCGAGCTTCTTCACGCGCGGCTTGAGCAGCTCGAGCACGGCGTCAATCCACGCGGCGTCGCTCGTCTTCAACGTATCCCGCCACAGCCCGGCATCGCGCAGGCGTGATTCGATCCGCGCCAGCAGCACCTGCGCCGGCAGCCGTCCGATATGCTGCTGGTTGAACCAGTCGAGCTTCTCCGGGTTGAAGACGGCGTTGCCGCCGCTGATGCCTTCGAGCGTGAACAGGGAGATCAGTTCGTCGCGATCCAGCAGCTCGCGATCGCCGCCCGGGTTCCAGCCGAGCAGCGCCAGAAAATTGACCATCGCCTCTGGGAGATATCCGAGCTTCGGGTATTCCATCACCGAGGTCGCGCCGTGGCGCTTGCTCAAGCGTTTCTTGTCGGGCCCGAGAATGAGCGGCACGTGCGCGAACTGCGGGACGGGCTTGCCGAGCGCCTCGTAGAGCAGCACCTGCTTGGGCGTGTTCGAGATGTGATCGTCGCCGCGCACGACGTGGGTGATCTGCATCTCGATGTCGTCAACGACGACTGACAGGTGATAGGTAGGATGGCCGTCGGAGCGCAGGATGACGAAATTCTCGATGTGCTCGTTCTCGAACTTGACCGGCCCGTGCACGAGATCCTCGAAGCGTGTCTGGCCCGGCGGCACCTTGAAGCGGACGGCCCCCTCGTCGGCGTAGGCCCGACCCTGGGCGACGAGGCTCTGCGCATGCTCGCGGTAGTGCTCGAGACGCTGCGACTGGAAGTAGGGCGCGTGCGGACCCCCCACATCCGGTCCTTCATCCCAGTCGAGGCCCAACCAGCGCATCCCTTCGACGATGCCGGCGACCATTTCCCAGGACGAACGCTCGGTGTCTGTGTCTTCGATGCGGAGCACGAAGATGCCGCCGTGCCGGCGGGCGAACAGCCAGTTGAACAAGGCGGTCCGCGCTCCGCCGACGTGCAGAAATCCGGTCGGGGAGGGAGCGAAGCGGACGCGGGGAGGCATCAAGAGATTTTAATCCGCGAGACGTCAGGGTGGCTTCCGGCTGCCGGCTCGTCCATCGTCCATCGCCCATCGTCCATCGCCCCCTCGCCCCCTCGCCCGGGGTACGGCACTTCTGCCAGTAGATCCGCAGCCGTCATAGGCGAAGAATCGGGAGAACTCCGAAGGAGGCAACCGTGAGATTTCTCTTCGCGTCAGCCCTCGTGGCCGTTGCTCTCGCCCCGGCCGTGCCGCACGCCCGACAGGCAGCCGTCCCATCGGCCGACGCGGTCCTCGCCGACCTTCGGCAAGGCAACGAGCGCTTCGCCGCCAAGCATTTCACGCGTCCGCACCAGACGGCCGAGCGGCAGCACGAACTCGCGACCGGCCAGCAGCCGGAAGCGGCGATCCTGACCTGCGCCGATTCGCGGGTGCCCCCCGAGATCGTCTTCGACCAGGGACTCGGCGACCTCTTCGACGTCCGCGTCGCCGGCAACGTGGCCCGCGATCCCGAGATTGCCAGCCTGGAATACGCTGTCGAGCACCTCCACTGCCCGGTCATCGTCGTCATGGGCCACGAAAAGTGCGGTGCGGTGACCGCCGCCGCGGAAGCCGGCACGCCTGCGGGCCACCTGTCCGCACTCGTCGACGCAATCAAGCCAGCGATTCTCGCGGCAGAGAAGATGCCCGGGGACAAGATCGAGAACGCCGTTCGCATCAACGTGCAGAACGTCGTCAAGCAGTTGCGCGAGAGCAAGCCAATCCTCGCGGAGACCAGCGAGAGCGGACATGTGAAGATCGTCGGCGCCGTCTATTCGCTCGACACCGGCAAGGTCGACTGGCTGCCCGACGGTACCGGTCAGAAGACTTCGCTGAAGTAGCTCCAGAACGACTCGCGCACTTTCTCGAGGGGCGATCGCCGTTTCCAGGTGTCCGCCTCGAGTTTCGTCGCCGTGCGCAGATCGCTGTCGAAATCAGCCGTCAGCTGCGCCGCCAGGCGCGGGTCGCTGACGGCGACGTTGAGCTCGTCGTTCAGCTCGAGCGAGCGGTTGTCGAAATTCGCCGACCCGAACATGCTCCACGCGCCGTCCACCACCATTGCCTTGGTGTGCATCATCGTCGGCTGATACTCGTAGATCGCGATCCCTTCGTTCATCAGGCGCTGGTACTCTTCGCGGCTGGCGTATTTGACGATGCGGGCGTCGGTGTCGTCGCCTTCGACGAGGATGCGGACGCGGACGCCGCGGGCGGCGGCTTGCGCGAACGCCCACTTGCTCGAGGCGTCCATCAGGAAGTACGGAGTGGTGATGTCGAGCGTCCGCCGCGCCGCCGCGATGGCCAGCATGTAGACGCGCTTCATGTCGTTGCTGCCCCCGGTGGCCGAGCTGCGGATGACGATCGCGCTGCCGGATGAAGGGCCGGCCGCGGCGTCACGCGGCGGGTCCACTTCCAGGCGGATGGGGGCGAGCGTGCTCGCGAAGTTGACGGTGAACGCTCCGTCGAGCAGCCGCGCCAGCGGCCCCTCGATGCGCACCATCATGTCGCGCCAGTGATCGGCGTCCTGTGCGTGACCCAGCCAGTGATCCGCGACGCCGGCGCCGCCGGTGAACGCAACGCGGCCGTCGACGACCAGCACCTTGCGGTGTGTGCGATAGTTCGCCTGTTGCAGCTTGAACCAGCGCGGCATGCCGAACGTGCCGATGCGGACGCCCGCGCGCGTCAGCCGCTGCACGTCGTCTGAGGACATCTTCTTCGAGCCGACAGCATCGACGACGAGATTGACCTCGACGCCTCGCGTCGCCGCGGCCTCGAGGGCGACGCTGAAACGATCGCCCGCTTCTCCCTTTTCGTAGATGTAGGTCTCGAAATCGATTCGCCGCCGCGCGTCCGCGATCGCCCGCAGCATCGACGGGAAGAAGACATCACCGTTCTGCAAGACTTCGAACGTGTTGCCGCTCGTCGGTTCCGCGCCGGCCAGCGCGGCGAGATAGGCAGGGAACTGCGGATCCGCCGCACCGTACGCGCTCTCGAGCATGATGTTTTCGCGGTCCTTCGCGAGGAGGACGATCAGCGCCAGGATGGCGAAAACGATCAGGACCGAGAGAATCAGCTTATGGTGGTAACGCAGCCCGGCGATGCGATCGAGACGGTGCGGGCGGCGGGTGTGCACGGCCACCGGCGGTGCAAGTTCAACGCCGCGCGATGGACATGCCCGGGCTGATCAACCGGAAGCTCTACCAATGCCGCGCCGAAGGTGTCACTTGCTCCAGGGAGGGACAACGCTGTTGCTGCGCGCGTAGGCGATGGACTGTCCAAGATGCTCGTGCTGGTCGAAGATCAGCAACATCGCCGCCCCGTACTTGGTGGTGTCGCGCCCGAAGATCTTGACCGGCGTCTTCAGGTCGGCGTCGGAGAGCCCGGCGACCGCCTGCTTCAGTGCGGCGTACGAGCTGCGCAGCGCGTCCTGTAACTCCGTGGCATCGGCGATCGGATTGCCGCGGCCGCCCGGGTTTGGCGCGCCGGTGAGAATGCCCGTCAGCATCTTGTTTTCCCCGACGATGAGGTTGAATACCTCGCCCACCGAGCGGACGCCCTGACCGGGGCGCCAGTCGTACTTGCCGGTCATCGCCTTGGCGAGGCCGGTGAACTTGTCTGACAGCGTGCCGACGTCGTTGGCCAGTGCCCCCTGGAGGGTCGTCGGCGCCGTGGCCGTCGTCGCCTGCTGCGCCGCCGCGGGAGCGGCGAAAAGCGTGGCCGCGGTGAAGAGCCAAGCCAGTCCTGAAGTGCCGAATCGAATCGTCATGAACACATGGTAGCTCGAGCTTGTCACTGAGCTTGCAGTGGATTTCACCGCGCAGGCGATTCTGGCCGGACGAAATCGGCCGAGTTTCTGCCAGTAAATATCTATTAATCAATTCTTTGCGGCAATACGCGATGTGGTCGATCACCCTTGGTGCACGACCGTATCTGTGCAGATATAGGACACAACAGGACTTAAGGATGGCTCGCAATAGGACAAATTGCGTCATACAGGACAATAAAGATGAGTTCTATGTGACGTTTTTGGACAGTGGCAGCATGAAGGAGCAGGAGAAGTTAGTGCAGACCAACGACGACCATCGCGCCCAGCTCGAGGCGCTGGCGGAAGAGAATCGCCAACTGCGGCTCGCCGCCGACGCCTTCGGGCAACTGGCCGAACGCCTCAACGACGAACTACGCCGGCTCCACGCCCAGCGGCCGCGGGTCGGAGATCGCCGATAGCGTGGACGTCCGCGAGCTGGTTACGACAGTTCGCCGAGCAGCGCGAGCCAGGGACCGACGCCGCAAAAGGCGAGCAGCGTCGTCAGCACGATGAGTGTGCGCTGGCGGCCGGCGAAATACAGGAGAGAGGCGCCCGCGCAGGCCAGTAACTTGGCGACGAGCAGTGTGACTCCTGGCCCGAGCAACTGAATCCACGTCTGCAGCACCGGATTGCCTTCGGCCACTGGCCCGAACACACGCACCGCCCCGAAAGTGATCAACCCGTCGGCGATCTGAAGGATCACAAAAACCGTCAGGACGAAACGCGACGTGCCCACGAATCGATGGGATACACGTCTGTTGCCAGCCCCGGTTCAGCGATTTACGCCTGAAATGCAGCTGCTGGTCTGCCTGAGGGGTGTCTTTGGTCTTCGATCTGATCACAGACTCCCTCTACGTTTTCGCCAAATGGCGATAGCATGCGGCGACCTCGGTCCACTCTCGCGCGACTTCGTGCAAGCGCCTGAGCAGCCTGCAGCGTTCTTCGAGATGATCAAGTAGCTCCTCCAGCTGGACGAGGAATTGCCGGCCGTCTGGAAGGCGCCTGAGCAGATGGTCGTCGAGGGCATTCGCCCGGCTTCGGAGTGTCTCGATTTCTCTCAGCAGTTCCTCGATCTGGTTCTCCACGGCGCGCAGCTCATGTGCGACCTCCTCCGTATGTGGCTCGAGCGATTTGACGGCGCGTTCCGTTTGCGCGGCTAGTCTCTCGACGCCGCGGTTCAAGCGGCCGGTCTGCCGGCGCAGGCTGACACGTCGGAAGCGATTTCCGCAGCCGCTCCATCGCATGGCGTCCGGCACCACCGGCGGCGGCGCCATCGGGAGAGCTACGTGGGCGACCCTACCGGCGGTTGCGCGGAGCAGGTGGCGTGGCGCGGACCAGCGCTCCGCGGTGTCGAACGCCATCGCGCCGACGCCGCTCCAGCCTGCGGCTAGCGTCTGCGGCACCTTGCGCAGCGCGGGAATTTCCAGCGCGCGTTCGCCGTCAGGCCTCGCCGCCACCACGAGCCAGTTGGTCCAGGGGCTGACGAGCCGATAGTGAAGCGCCTGCTCGAGGCCCGCGTCGGGATCCGCTTCTTTCAGCCGTGCCGATGCCGCGAGTCGCGCCACCGTTGAGGCTCGGTCCGTCGATTCAGGCGGCGGCATTAGCGCCAGCTGCTGCCGGAATGCGTCTCCGCCGTCAGTCTCGATTTCAAGAGTGACGTGGCCGCTGAATTGGGGACGGTCGAACTGCGCCGAGGCGGTGACTGTATCCCCCTCGAAGACCGCGCCGAACGCTGCGGGTGCAACGTCGCGCGCACCTTCAGGCCAGTGGACAGCGATCCGCTTCGCGCGCGGCGTGCGCATGCGCTCGAAGTGCCGGATGACGCGATCGGCCATGCCCTCACGCGGCGACACCAGTTCGCAGGCGCCGCCGGTCGCCGCGGCCAGGCCGCGCACGAATGCCTCCGAGACCGCGCTGCCGACGCCGACCGTGAAGACACGCCGCGCCGATCGTTTCGCCTCCTCCACCACTGCTTGCCACGACGACACTTCCCCGTCGGTGACAACGAAGACGTCACCGGACTCCGAGCCACGTGCTGCCGCATATGCGGCTTTCAGCGCGAGGCCGATCTCCGTGCCGCCCATATCCGCCGTGAGTGCAGCCGCGAACTGCCTGGCCTCTTGGAGATTGGGCGGGGTGCACGGGAGCAGTCGATCGGAGAGCAACTTCGTCGTATTGCCGAACGCGACGATCGTCATGCGGTCGCGCGGCTGCAGCGCGTCGAGGATGCCCGCCAGCGCCCGCCTCGCCTGCGCGATCGAATCGCCCTGCATCGACCCCGAGCAATCGATCACGATCGCCAGCTCGAGGGCGCGTGGCTGCCGTAAGCCAGGAAACAGCGGCTGAAAGCTTGCGATGGCGGCTGCCCCTTCGCCGTCCGCGCCGCTGATCGCGAAACTGTGGGCGGCGTGTGGAGCCTTCACCGTCAAGATGAAGTCGCGATCCATCGCCGCGTGCATCTGCTCGAGCGTGATCACCGCCTTCTCTGTGGACGAGGCCAATGTCACCGCATGGGACGGACACTCGAATTGGGCCTCGCGCAGGCTGCCGAAGACGTCGACCCGCAGCGAGAAGTGGTTTTCCACCGCCAGGGACGACTCGGGAACCTGGTGCGGGGCATGAGGGGACGCACCGTATCTCGGTGCGATCGTCGTCGGCACCGATACCCGGAGCGTGTCGCTCGCCCAGCGATAGACAATCGCGTAGACGAAGGTGATGGCGGCCGTCTCGCCGGGCAGGAGATTTCCAACGTTCATCGTGTAGAGCCCGGGCTCGATCGCTTCGAGCATCACGGCCGCATCGCCGGCGGCGATCGCGTTTTCGTATGTTTTCTCGGCGGCCTTTTTCTCGACGACAACGCCGGTGAGGGTGCGGGCGCCGATCTCGACGCGTAGATCGAGCAGGACGGCGTCGAGGGGGAGTGGAAATGTATAGACCGCCTCGATGTTCACGTCCTCGACGTTGCGGTAGGTCTGGCGGACGGTGACCTCGCCGAGGAGGTCGCGCAGGGTTGCCGATACCGTCACGTCGGACAGGGCGATGCGCTCGCCGCGGACGCCGGCCAGCACGGAGGCTAGAGGGCTCACTTCTGTTCCTCGCTCTCGTGAAGTTGTTGATAGATGCGGGTCACATCACGGAAGAACGCGCGCACCTGTTCGGGACTGAGCCCGGCGCGACCGGGTTCGAGCGTCACCTCGACGCCATCGGCCACGACCAGATGGCTCCAGACTTCGACCGTGCCGGCGCGCCGCGGGGTCGGTGGCAGCGGCCCCGCCGTCGGCTGCTTGAGCACTTCACCGATTCGCTCCAGGGACAGGCCCGCCAGCTGCCACTTGCGAACCAGCAGGAGCTGCTCGAGGTGGCGCTCGGTGTAGTAGGCCCCCTTGCCGATCCCCTCAGGCCGATCGACCAGACCCTTCTGGATGTAGTAGCGAACGTTGCGCGGCGGCAGCTCGGTGAGGCCGGCGAGCTCGTCGATGGTGAATTTCCGCGGGTCGCTCACGCTTGATTTTTACGACAGTTAAAGTGTCGTTGTCAACTGTCGTATACCGGTCGACTCAACGGGAGGCCGACAGGCACGACCGCTAAAGTCTAGACGCCTGATGCTTTACAGCGCTGAATGGCGGCCGTAAGCGCTTCCACGATGCGCGAGCCCTTCCGATGGAATCCTAACTCGCGCGTGAGCTCAGTAATGATCTCGTCGTCGGTGGGCAGACGTCCATCCGACAACACCCACCTCACCAGACTTTGCAGCTGCGACGGCGCGTAGTCGTCAATGTCCAGGCCGGGCGGAACGCTGGGCCGTGGATCCCGCGGTCGAGCGGCCGGCACTGCTGACGGAGAAATTGGTTCGGTCACGGGCGCGGTCTCGATTGGCACTGCGTGGTTGTCGAGCGCGTCGGCGTGGTCGACGGCGTCGGCAAACGCCTTGAGCGTGCGCCGGACTTCGTCTTCGCGCCGGAGGAACCAGTCCGTGGACCAGATCCGATGGAACCGCCAGCCGAGCGCCTCGAGCTGCTGCTGCCGCAACCGATCGCGATCGCGGGCGGTGGGCGCGGAATGGTACGAGGCGCCGTCACACTCGATGGCCAGCACGAAGCGACCGGGCTTGAGCGGGTGCATTGCGACCATGTCGATGCGATAGCGAGAACTGCCGACCTGGCCGACGAGCTTGAGGCCCTGTCGCTCGAGCTCGTCGAAGACCGACTGTTCGAACTCGTTCAGCGCCACGTCGGTCACACTGCTGGCGCTGAGATGTCGTCCTTCGGCAGCGGCGTATTCGAGGAAGCCGCGCAGCAGGCGGACGCCGAGCTTGGGATAGTCCGGACGCATGTCCTCGTGACTGAAGGACGACACGACGGTCATTCGACGGCGCGCGCGCGTAATGGCCACGTTCAGGCGCCGCTCGCCGCCGTCCTGGAGCAGCGGACCGAAGTGGTAGACCAGGTCGCCCGTCTCGTTCTTGCCGTACCCGATCGAAAGAATGATCGCGTCCCGTTCATCACCCTGCACACGCTCCAGGTTCTTGACGAAAAATGGCTCGGAGCGCTGACTATCGAAGAATCCGTCCAGCGCCGGGTGTTGGTCCCGCGCGCGCGCCAGCGCCATCGAGATGCGGTTGGCGTGCTCGATGCCCATCGTGATGACGCCGAGGCTTTCGTCAGATCGTGAGCCTGCGTGCTCGAGAATCAACTCCACGACCCGCTGCACCTCGCGCGACGCGCTGGCCTCCTGGCCTCCCTGACCGGGCACATGCGGCACGAGTACGTGCGTTACCGCCTTGGTCAGACCCGGGCCGGGGAATGTCACCAGACGGTCGTTATAAATCGTGTGATTGGAGTAGGCGATGAGCGCCTCGTCACGGCTGCGATAGTGCCAATCCAGCGACCACGCGGGTTCCAGGAACGCGGACATGACGTCGAGGATGCTCTGAAACCCGGATGTGCCCTCGTCTGCGTCTTCTCGCTCATCAGGCTCGACGCCCGCGGCGAAAAACGTAGTGGGTGGCAACTGGCGGCTGTCGCCGGCGATCACCGCCTGCCGGCCACGGAGCAGGGACGTAACCGCATCCTCAGGCAGGACCTGGCTGGCCTCGTCGAACAACACCAAATCGAACAGCGGGTGTTCACCAGGGATCAACTGACTGACCGAGAGCGGGCTGGCCATCCAGCACGGACGCCGGGCGAGCAGGACATCCGGCGCTTCAGCAACCAAGCGACGGAGGGGCAGGTGTCGCGCCCGCTTGGCTGCCTCGCGGCCGACGAGCGCGCTCTGATCGCGATGCAGGTTCCGCGCCTCAACCGCCGCAACAGCGTGCGCCCGTCCCACGCGCTGCCGAGCGACCACGAGTCGCTGCCGGTCGAGATCACGAAATTCAGCAGCGAACTCATCGTGGAGGCCGCCGCGAAACGTCGACAGCGACGGATCCTGCAGCTGAATCTCTTCGAGACAGGAACGCAGCCACGCATCACGCAGAAGCGATGACCAGACTGCCGGATCCGGCTTGTGGGCGCGGAGATCGACGAAGAAAGGCGCGAGACCGCACTCGGTGAGACTGGCCTCGAGCTCATACGCACGCAGCAACTGCGGCGGCGTCACGGTGTCTCTCGAGAGCCCCTCGATCCAACCAGCAATCTCGGCGATGGTGATCGACTCCACGTCCAATTCGGGAAACGCTGCCGCGAGCCTGCCGAGGTCCTCTCGCGCGGCCGCCCACGCAGCGACCGCAGGCGTGAGACGAGACCAGGCGTGCGGCGTCGCCGCAGGATCGGCCTTGATCCGGTCCCATGCCGCGCGCTGGTCCAACACCCGTCCCACGAGCGCGTGCGCTTCCTGCGCCGACAGGGCCGCGGCGGTGTGCTCGGCACGAACATCCCGGAGGGCTTGCCGGTATGCACCGTTGAAGCACGACGCGAACAGCCCACGCAGCATCGATTGCGCTGGCGACAGTTGCTCCATTAGACCGGCGAGATCGGCTTGAAAAATGGACTCGCGGTTGTCACGCAATATTTCCCGGATGGCCGACAACGCCTGCAACGACGCGCTCACGCCGCCAACTCGCTGAGGCGCCGTGACCGGGCACTCCGCCAAGAGCGCTGTCCACGCGGCTTGCCACGCCGGCCACGTCTCTCGTGCCAGACGCCGCACGGCCTCGAGAGACGTCCGCAGTTGCTCCGCGGACGTGATCCGCGCGTGATTCCATGGGGACGCTGACTCGCGCATGACCAGAGGCGCCAGCGAGGCCAGCTCGCGCACCTTCTGTCGGCATGCATCGACACCCTTCTCGTCGAGCGTGTCGAGGGTTCGTTTCGCGAATCTCGTCGCGCATTCCGCTGTTGGGGGCTGCGACAGGATGCGGCCGTACAGCTGATAGAGACTGAGTCCGCCTGGCTGCCTGACGGTGTGCAGCGCCCGGACATGGTCATTGAGACAATCGCGCCGTTGCGTGAATGTCCGGTGCAGCGCATCGGCATCCGGCAGGGGCGCGTCGCGGACACGCTCGATACTCTCCTGCAGTTGCTCGGCGACATGCCGGCGGGTGAGTTCCGCGCCGTGGCAGTCGAGGCACAGGTGACCGAGGCCGGCCTCCTTCAAGCGGTTGAGGACGACGTCGAGCGCCGCGCGCTTCTCGGCTACGAAGAGCACAGTCCGTCCCCTGGCCACGGCCTCTGCGATCAGGTTGGAGATGGTCTGGCTCTTCCCCGTGCCTGGAGGGCCGCTGATGACCCCGTTCTGCCGCCGTAAGGTGGCGGCGATCGCCTGCTGCTGCGAGGAGTCGGCGTCGCGGATCAAGAACTCCTGGTCCGGGGGCACCCGATCGAACTCGGTCGCGTCGACGCTCGCACGGTCACCACGCGCGCGATCCGCGGCACCGCGGTCACCCGCGATGCCGGCGACGATGTCGTGTCGGGTGAGTGCGTCGCCGAGCTGCTGCAGATCCTTGACGATGGCCATCTTCTGGAAGGCAAAGTTGCCCGCGATCCAGCGGCGAGCGATGGCAAACCCAGGCACACGTGCCGCAGCGGCCGAGAGCGTGGCAAAGGCCGGCGTCAGGTCGAAACTCTCCCCTTCGTCGTCACCAAGCACGGCCTGCACGAGGGCGTCCCCGTCGAGTGCCACTCCGTGCTCTTCCCGGAGCGCGTGAACGAGCACCTCGTTGACCTTGAGATCGCCCGCGCGCTTCAACGACCACGACCCCGAGCGTCCAGACGTTTGCGCCGCCTGCAGCGGCATCAGCAGAATCGGCGCGGCCGAATCGCGGCCACCGTCCGAGGCCGTCCACGAGGCGAGACCGAGCGCCAGGAAGAGCGTCTCGAGGCCGCGCTCCTCGAAATTGCTGCGGGCGCGGGCGCTAATCTCGACCAGCGACGCCGTCGCCTGAGTGCGGCTCTCAACCGGCACCAGATCGTTGAGCTGAACGCCGTGATCGCTCTTGCCCGACTGCAGGAGGTCCAGCATCGCGGCTGCGGACGCGTTCGTCAGATCGAGCGTGCCGACCTTCAGGTCGCGGAAGTGGAGCAGGTTATTGCGCCGGGACATGTCGACGAGCTGGCGGATCCACGCCTGTCGTGCGGCATCGACCTTGGCTCGCCGTTCGGGACTGACGTCGCCCGGCTGGGGTGACGGCTCACGTCGCTGGGTGTCGGCAGGCCCGGCCATGGGGATTCGCTAGCGTAACCGCGTTTGTCGCCCCATGAAAGTCGGTCACGCAGCGTGTATCGAAGCAGACACTGTCTGACTCAGCGCCGACATCATGAAGGCGGCGAGTCATGATGGCGGCGAGTTGTGCCGCATCAGGTCGGCAGGACATGGAGGCCCGCATGGATCGACCCGAGCAAGTTCGCACCCGCATTGAGTCCGTCAACGAATCGCTGGCCCGCCTGCGCGCGGAACGCCTGCGGCTGCTGGCGCGCGCGACACTGGCGGCACGCAAACGTGACAGGAGCCAAAAGTTTCTCATCGGCACCGCAGTGCTCGCGGCGGTCCTGCTCGAGGGTGTTCCGGCTCTCCGGAATTCGGCAGAACTGCTCGCCTGGCTCGACACGCGGTTGACGCGACCCCGCGATCGCGCCGCCTTCGACCTGAAAGAGCACCAGGCGCGTTGATGTCGAGCGCTGACGGGGTGAGAGGAGTCACGTCATGACCAATTTCGAGCTCGACGGAACGCGGGGCGGCGGCCGAGCCCCCGACCGCGGCGCCTTCCATTTGGCCTTCCGGTCGGGCTCACGCGCCAGAGGCACGTGCGCAGCGAGCGCATACGACTACATCGCGCGTGAAGGCCGGTTCGACGACCCGACACTGGATCGAACGGTCTACCTGGAATCGGGAAACATGCCGTCGTGGACGGAAGACGACCCGCGGGAGTACTGGGACGCGGCGGACCTCTACGAGCGCACGAATGGGCGGCTGTGCGTCGCCGGCAATTTCGCGCTCCCGCGCGGGCTCGACGTCGAGGACCGCATCCACATGGCTCGCACGTTCGTGAAGGAGTTGACCGATCGCGAACGCTTCCCCTACACCTTCGCCATCCACGCCGGAGAGGATGGCGACGGGCGCGAGCACAACCCGCACGTGCACGTGATGTTTTCCGAACGGGGCCATGACGGCCTCGATCGACGCTCCCAGGACTGGTTCCGCCGGCCGAATCGTGAGCATCCCGAACGCGGCGGCGCGAGAAAGAGCCGCTCGTTACATGGTGGCGCTCGTGACTGGGTCGACTGGCTGGAACACGCTCGTGAGCGGCTGGCCGCCGTCATCAACGATCGGCTCCGCGCGTGTGGACGCGAGGAGCGCGTCGACCACCACCGCTACATACGGAAGGGGATCGACAGAGAGCCCGGCGAGCACATCGGTCCCGCCGCGGTCAGGATTTTCGAGCGCACCGGCGCGAGCGATCGCCTGCAGGACCTGCTGGCAGACCAGGACGCGCCGCGCAACCTGGTCGATCTCGATGCTCGCATCGAACGGCTCGAGCAACTTCGCGCGAACCTGGTGCTGGAACAGCACGCGCTCGATCACGGCGAGCCATACCCCGTTCGCTCGCGGACTGATGGCTTTTCGCGCGACAACTCCCCTGAGAGGTAAAACGATGAGCAGCGCACTGGACGCCTTCAGGGCGCAACAGAAGGCCGCTGAGGCGCTGCACGCCAGGCTGACGGAAGTTTCCGCCCTGGTCTCGACGCTTCTCCCGCAGCTCGATCGCCTCAGGGTCGATCAGGCATTGAAAGAGACCTTCGCCGCAGAGACAAAATGGCTCGTCACGGTACAGGACCTCGTCCGTGACGTGCGCGCATTTCGGGAGATTGAGTTCCGGCGCTTTCGACTCGGCGTGGTCTGGCGCTGGGCCCTCGCCTGTCTGTTTGCCCTGGCCTCGATGGGTGTCGGCCAGGCGGCCTACGCATGGGCCGCGAAGCCGTACGCGGAGGAGCTCGAACGGCTGCGTGCGCAACAGGCGTTTGCCGATACCATCCTACGGCGGATGTCGACGATGACGCCGGTGGAACGGCAACAGTTCGATCGGCTGATGAAACTGCAGCCGAGACCTGAACGGTGACGGTTTCGAATCAGTCGTAGGCGATACCGAGTTCTCTTGCGAGCACCGCCAATCGAGGGTCAGCTGTCCACAACTTCAGCCGTCCGACCAAGGCAGATGCCAGAAGATGCGCATCGATCCAGTCAATCCCGCGGCCGTGCAATTGACGGTGGCGCACGAACTCCACAACGTCAACGTGAGGCACAGCCGGTGCCTGGTCCATCAGTTCGTAATTGGCGAGCAACTGTTTTCGCCCGCCCTTATCCCCGATGAGGAGCTCGCCGTAGACGAACTCATGGCCGCTCACTTCGCCCCGGCTCAAGAGTCCGCCCAGCGCTGACGCATAGGGGGTTCGATTCGAGAGGAATCGAATCCAGACCGAGGTATCGGCGAGAACGATCATGCAGCCGAGTGCTTGACCGGCTTGGCAGGCTCCCGCCGCCGCGCGACGTCGCGGGCGTGCGGTTCGGATCCACGAAGCGCCCGGAGACGCTCGTAAGCGCCGCGACGGACCAGCGCCGCGAGGCCGAGACGAACCGTGTCGGTGTCGGTCTTCGCACCAGACGCCGACTTGGCGTCACGCAGCAGCTGCTCGTCGACGTGCAGGGTCTTTTTCATACATACGATTATGCCATATTGGTATGGCTCTTTTTGTCGCCGCGGCGGTGAGACTACACTCCGCCCTCAAGGAGCGCGATCATGGAGCACATCGACCGGCGATCGTTCCTCAACGCCACCAGCAGGTTCGTGGCGGGTGCGCTGACCGCCGGCGCTGTGCCCGAGGGGGTGTGGGCCGACGATGCCCGGGCCCAGCAGGCAGTGACCGTCCCCCACCCGCCCTCAGCCCGCGTGCTGGATCGGCTCAAAACCCGCTTCATGTTCCAAATCTCGGTCGACGTCGGCACGATCGAGCTGGGTCTCAGCGTTGCCGGGGCCGCGCTCGCCGGCGGGGTCAACATCGTCGAAATGGGGACGCCGCTGCTCAAGAACCAGGGGGTCGCGAACGTCGTGCCGGCCTTCCGCAAGAAGTTTCCCGCCGCGCTCCTGCTGGCCGACATGAAAACGATGGACGGTGGGGCCTTCGAGGCGCGCGCCGTCTATACGGGCGGCGGCAATATCTTTGATTTCCTCGCGCTCGCCGGCGTCAGTACGGCGAAGGCAATCTGTGGGGTGCGCGATGAATTCAGGCGCAGCGATCCCGAGCTGGCCCGGCTGGTCTTTTGCGACATCATGGTCCCGCACCAAGGCCCGGCCGCGGCGGCCGGCGACGCTGCGCTTCGCATGATCGAGGCGGGTGTGGACGGCATCGGCGTGCACCTACAGGCCGACGCGCGGCGCGCCGACCCGACGCTCATCGAGCGCCACTATCTCGATGACATGGTGCGCGCCATCCTCGAACGAGTCGGCGGCGCCGCCCCGGTGCAGGTGGTCGGTGGGCTGACCGTCGCGCAAGCGAAAGGCCTTGCGAAATCGGGGCTGCGCTGCTTCGTGATCAGCGGCAATCTCGGCGAACCGGACTCCCGCGCGCGCTATGATTTGCCGCCGGATCAAATCCAGCGTTACGTCTCCGGTTTCATCGCCGAGGTCTCGAGCGTCAAGTAAAATCAGCGCGACGTGCGCGTGCAGGGAATTTCATGCTGGCGATCATGTGGCAATTCGACGTCAAGGACGGCTGCGCGGCGGACTTCGAGGAGTTCTTCGGGGCCTCCGGGGAATGGACCGCGGTGAATCGCAATTCGCGATCCTACCTGGGCAGTTCTTTTCTTCGGGATCAGAATCGCGCATCCCGGTACATCGTCATCGAGTACTGGAGTGAGATGCTCGTCTACGAACAGCACCGGGGGTATCGCTCGGACACGATTGCGATCCTGGAAGAACGCCGGACCGCTCTCGTGGAATCGGTGGAACCGCTCGGCGTCTTTACGGTCCTCGACGTGCCGGAGCGCGCAGGCCCGACCTGGTCGCAGCGGACGTAAGCCGACCATGAGCCTTCGCACTCCATCGCACCGGGACAGCGATGGGCTGTTCCGGCTTGTGGCCGATAGCCTGCCGCTACTTGTCTGGATTTCCGGGCCTGATAAGCGCCGCACCTACTTCAACAAACCGTGGCTCGATTTCACCGGGCGACCCCTCGAGTCCGAGATCGGCGATGGCTGGGCAGACGGTGTACACGCCGCTGACCTGATGCATTGCCTGGACAGGTACTCCCGCGCCTTCGACCGGCGTGAACCGTCCATGATGGAATGCCGGCTTCGCCGGCATGACGGCGAGTACCGGTTGATCCTCGACAATGCGACGCCGCTGTTCGATCCCGACGGTTCGTTCGCTGGTTACATCGGCGCGTGCGTCGACGTGACCGACCTCAGGCGCGCGGAAGCCGAGCGCAACGTCGCCAACGATCGGCTCCGGCTGGCGATGGAGTCGAGCAAGTCCGTAGGCTGGGAATGGGATCTCAAGACGAACCGCGATACCTGGTTCGGCGACCTGTCGACCGTCTTCGGGGTTCCCTCCGACGTCTACGTCGGGCACGTCGAAGATTTCCGTCGTTCGGTGCATCCGGAAGACCGGGGTCTGGTCTGGAAAGCCGTCAACGACGCGATGGAGACACGCTTACCCTACGTGGCGGAGTTCCGCGTCGTGTGGCCCAACGGCACAGTGCGATGGTTGGCGGCCAAGGGGCAGTTCTACTACTCGGCCGGCGGCGACGCGGAGCGGATGCTGGGCATGGCGGTGGACATCACCGAGCGCAAGGCTGCCGAGGAATCGCTGCGGCACAAGGAAATGGAGCTCAAGGAATCGCAGCGCCTCGCTGGAGTCGGCGGCTGGCAGTGGGATCCGGGTACAGACACGGTGGTGTGGTCAGACGAGCTCTATCGCCTTGCGGGCCGTGATCCGATCCTGCCGGCGGTGAGCTACAAGGAGCACTCACAGCTGTATAGCCCCGAGAGCTGGCATCGGCTGAGGGCGGCAGTCGAAACAGCCCTCCACACAGGCGCACCCTACGAGCTCGTCCTGGAGATGGTTTGCGCCGACGGCACGCGCCGATTTGTCACCGCACGCGGCGAAGCCCACCGTGATTCCGCCGGGAAAATCCTCCGGCTGCGCGGCACCGTCCAGGACATCACGGATCGCAAGCGTGCCGAAGAAGCACTGTCCAGCGTGAACGGCCGGCTTATCGAGGCCCAGGAGTCAGAGCGCGCCCGGATCGCCAGAGACCTGCACGACGACATCGGTCAGCGGCTCGCAGTGCTGGCGATCACGCTGGAACATATGAGGCGACTGCAGCCGTCTGGCTCGGACGAGGCTCGCAGCTGCCTGGAGGCGCTTCAGAAGCAGACCGCGGAGATCACGGCCGATGTGCAGGCGCTGTCACATGAGCTCCACCCGCCACGACTGCTGCATCTGGGCGTGGTGGCCGCGATGCGGGGTTTCTGTGAGGAACTCTCTGGTCAGAACGGCGTCGGGATTGATTTCGGTTATGAGAACGTCCCGGCGAGTGTGCCGCCTGACGTGTCGCTGTGTCTTTTCCGGGTACTTCAGGAAGCCCTGCACAACGGAGTACGGCACAGTCGGGCTCCGCATTTCGACGTGCGCCTTCGCGGAACGGGGGACGCCGTCCACCTCACCGTTCGTGATGAAGGCGTTGGCTTCGACGTCGAGGCGGCGAGTCGAGGCTCGGGACTCGGCCTGACCAGCATGAAAGAACGCCTGAAGCTGGTAGGTGGTGAGCTGGTGATCGAATCGCGCTCGACCCGCGGCACCACCGTTCTGGCCCGCGCGCCCGTTCGGCGAACCTAGCGCTCTGCGTCCATTGGCTGGCGGTGAACGCCTTTAGCCGGAGCCTGTCGCAATTGCTGTCGGGACACCAGCACTGTCGCCGCCAGATCCCCGGTGACGTTCAGCACGGTAGAAAACGTGTCTGGAATGGCATCGGCGGCGATGAGTAAGCCGATGCCCTCGGCCGGGAGGCCGACAGCCAGAAGCAAGGGCGTCAACATAATGAAGGCGCCACGCGGCACCCCAGGCGAGGCAAAGCCGAGAAACACGGACGCCAACGCGATCGTCCCGAGTTGTGCGGCGTGCAACGGGACGTTGTAGAACCATCCGACGAAGAGCGTCCCCACCGTCCACGAGACGGGCCCGGCGATGTGGAACATGGCGGTCGCCAGCGGCAGGACGAAACCGGTCACGTTCGCGGGAAGACCGAGCCCCGTCTCGGCGGCCTCCACCAGGGCTGGCAGGGACGCGACCGACGAACTCGAACTGAAGGCGATGAGCTGCGCCGGCAGCACCGCCTTCGCGAAGCGCGCCATCGGAATCCCCGCGACCAGCGACACGACCGGATAGAGCAGTGCGGTACAGGCCAGCGAGGCCCCCGAATACACGATGACGTAGAACCCGATCGCGCCGGCCAGCGCCGCACCGGCGTGAGCCGCGAGCGGCAAGACGAGGGCGAGCACCCCGAGAGGCGCCAGCCAGATGACGCCGCGCACCAGCGTCATCATGGCGTCGCCCAGCGCTCGAAAGAACGCTACCAGCGTGACGCGCGTCGCGTCCGCACTGCGCGCAATCGCCAGCGCCAGGAGCAGGACAAAGAGGATGAACGGCACCATGTCGCCGTTGGCCGCGGCGGCGATCGGGTTCGCGGGAAGAAGCGCCCCGAACCACGCGGCGAATGACCGCGACGGTCCACCGTTGATCAGCGCGCGCGCTGCCTCGACGGCACCGGGCGGCGGCGCCGGCCTGACGCCATCGGGGAGGAGTGCAAAGACGGCGGGCGCGAGCGGCACAATCACCACCGCCATCCCTCCCAACAGGAGGATGAACGTCGCCAGCGTGTGCGCCCCGATCCGCCCGAGCGCTTTCACATCGGCCGCCGACGCGATGCCGGTGATGATGAGCGAGACGATCAAGGGAATGACCGTCATCCGGATGGCATTGACCCACAGCGTGCCGACAGGGGCCACACCATCAGCCAGACGCAGCCCGAGAGGGCTGCCAGTCGCGGCGATGACCGCTCCCGCACCGATGGCGACGCCAAGGGCGACGATAACCCGGGTGCTTTCCTTCATTCAGCCAATCTCCACGCTCCGCTCGCCTCCAGCCGTTCGTCTGCGGGCCGGGACAACTACAATGAGCCGGCCGTAGATCTGGACATCCCTTGGCCCTCACTGCCGGCGCTCGCCTCGGCCCTTACGAAATCATCAGCCCGCTCGGTGCCGGCGGGATGGGCGAAGTGTATCGCGCAATGGACACGCGGCTTGGGCGCGTGGTGGCCATCAAAGTTCTGCCGGACGGGATCACGTCGTCTCCGCAAACGCTGGAGCGCTTCCAGCGCGAGGCGCGGGCGGCTTCAGCGCTCAACCACCCCAATATCTGCACGATCTACGATGTCGGCACTGATCCGCCGTTCATCGCGATGGAGTTGCTCGAAGGGGAGACACTTCAGCAGCGCATCGCACGCGGTCTGATGGAAGTCCCGGTCCTGGTTGACATCGCATGCGCCGTCGCCGATGCCCTCGACGCTGCGCACAGCAAGGGCATCGTGCATCGCGACATCAAACCGGCGAACATCTTCCTCACGTCGCGCGGCCCGAAGATTCTCGATTTCGGGCTCGCAAAGCCGACCTCCGGACCAGCGGCGATCGGTGTCCCCTACGAGGCCACTCACTCGGCCGAGGCGCTGCTCACGGGCCCAGGCAGCGCCCTCGGGACGGTGTCGTACATGTCACCTGAGCAAGTCCGCGCCCAGCCCTTGGACGCCCGCACGGATTTGTTCTCGTTCGGGGTGGTGCTCTATGAAATGGCGACGGCCACCCGGCCATTTCGCGGTGAGAGCTCGGGGATTATTCTCGATTCCATTCTCAACCGCACTCCTGTGCCTCCCGTGCGCCTGAATCCCGATACGCCGTCGGAATTGGAACGGGTCATCGACAAGTGCTTCGAAAAAGATCGGAATCTGCGCTATCAGCATGCGTCGGACCTTCGCACCGACCTCCAGCGGCTCAAGCGGGACACGGATTCGGGTCGGGTGACAGCCGGAACTCCGTCCGAAGGCACAACCGCTCTCGCAAAACACTGGAAGGTAATCGTTGCGACTGCCGGGGCCATGCTGGCGCTCTTCGGCGCAGGGTATTTCCATTTTCGCGCCGCGCCAAGACTCACGGACAAGGACACCATAGTCCTCGCCGATTTCACGAACACGACCGGCGACCCCGTCTTTGACGAGACGCTGCGCCAGGGATTGGCGATTCAGCTTGAACAGTCCCCATTCTTGAGCCTGATTTCCGACCGGCGCATTCATCGGACACTCGCGCTGATGCAGAAGCCGCCAGACGCAAAGCTTACTCCGGAGATCGCCCAGGAGGTCTGCGAGCGAAGCAACAGCGCAGCGGTACTCGAGGGCTCTATCTCGAACCTCGGCAGCCAGTACAGTCCTGGGACTGCGCGCGAAGAGATGTCGTACGGGAGAGATCCTCGACGATGAACAGGCGCAGGCAGCGAAGAAGGAGGACGTCCTCAACGTCCTGAGTCAGATCGCTGGCAGATTTCGATCGCGCATCGGCGAGTCGCTGGCCACGGTCAAGGAGCACCAGATGCCATTGATCGAGGCCACGACGACTTCGCTCGAAGCGTTGGAGGCATACAGCGCAGCGCAGGCAGTCAATGTGTCGAAAGGCCCCGGGGCGGCGGTGAAACTTTTCAAGCGCGCCGCCGAACTCGATCCAGACTTCGCGCTTGCCCAGGCACATCTGGGAGTGGCATACGGCGGGATAGGGGAGTCGGTTCTGGCCGCGCAGAGCCTCCGGAGGGCCTATGAGTTGCGAGATCACGCCAGCGACCCGGAGAAATTCTTTATCACGGTCAACTACAACCAGAGCGTCACCGGAAATCTGGAAAAGTCGCTCGAAGCGGGACAGCTATGGGCGCAAACGTACCCTCGCGACGTGCGAGCACATGGATTCCTGTCGAGTTACCTGACTCAAGGTCTGGGCCTGTATGAGAAATCCATCGAGGAAGGCAGGCTGGCCACAAGCATCGATCCGGACTTCGTCTTCGGCTACACCAATCGGGCCTGGTCCTACCTGTATCTGGATCGCCCGCGGGAGGCGGACAATACGATGCGGGAGGCCTCCGAACGGAAACTTGAACCTGATGAGTTCCTGGTCCTGCGCTACTACAGCGCGTTCCTGAGTGGAGATCGGGCCGGAATGGATCGCCAGGCTGCTCTGGCCAAGGAAAAGCCCGGCGCGGAAGACTGGATCATTCACGCCCAGGCTCTCGTCTTTGCATATGCCGGTCATCTGCACCAGGCACGAGATCTGTCGCGGCGCGCGGTGGACGTGGCCAGACGGAATAGCGATCAGGAAAGAGCAGCGACCTACGAGAGTGCAGCAGCGGCGTATGAAGCGTTGGCCGGGAATGCAGCAGAGGCAAAGCAGAGAGCAGAATCAGCGCTGGCGCTGTCCAAAGGCCGGGACGTGGAGTATGCGGCGGCTTATGCGCTCGCCCGAGCCGGGGATTTTTCGCAGTTGGAGACGATCGCCAATGATTTGGCGCAGCGCTTTCCGGAAGACACGTCCGTCCAATACCACTATCTGCCAACCCTGCGCGCACTTGCCGACCTGCACGGTGGCAAGCCGGCAAAGGCTCGCGAAGAGCTGGAAATGGCCAGTCGATTTGAGCTGGCCATGAACGGGCTCAGCTCCTTCGCATTTTGCGGGGCCATGTATCCGGCGTTTGTGCGGGGCGAAGCGTTTCTAGCCGAGCACAAGGGCGTCGAGGCCGTCGTCGAATTCAAGAAGCTGATCGATCACCGAGGGATCACGCTGGCCGACCCGGCGGCGGTCATCGCGCGCCTCGAAATCGCCAGAGCATGGGCGTTGTCCGAAAACAACGACAAGGCAAAGGCTGCCTACCAGGATTTCCTCACCCTGTGGAAAGACGCCGACCCCGACATCCCGGTCCTCAGGCAAGCCAAGGCGGAATACGCCCGGCTGCGCTAACAGGGCGGCCTGAATCGGACGAGTCGTGACCTCACCCTATCGCTCCGCCAGTGAGGGGCCGATAGGGCGAGGCAAGGAGCGCTCCCCCACTCCATGAAGATTCTGCACGTCGCCCAGGACGTCGAGGCGGCGCGGGTCCGGTCCCGCGCCATCCAGGCCATTGCACAGAATGTCACGCTGCAGTCGGCCAGCACGCCTGCAGGCGCGCTCGAGTGGCTGCGGGGGAATACCGACGCAGCAGCCGTGATCGTCGAGGTCGAGGCGCAGAGCTGCGCCCCATTCGTGCGGGAAATCCGCGCCTCGCGCCTGCATACGCCTGTCGTGGTCGTGGACGGATCCGCTCGGCTCGATTCGGCCATCGACGCGCTCAATTCCGGCGCCGACGGTTACCTGCTCGCCGGGCACTCTATCGAACGCGAATTGCCCGAAATCGTCGTTCGGGCGATGGATCGTGCGCGCGATCAGCGGGAGATGGCCGCCGACCTGGCGGAACAGCGTCGGCGGCATGCCCGTGAAAGCCGGCTGTGTGCGGCGCTGCAGCAGCAGTCGTTGCAGCTCGAGCGCGCGCATGCCCGATTGGAGAAACGCCGGGCCGAGGAGGCGACCGCGTTCGCCGAACTGCTCGATGCGCGTCACAGGACGTTTGCTGGACACCTCACAGAGGTGTCGGAATCGCGTGATGCGCTTGTCGCGGAACTCGCGGTCGCGATGACGACACTTGAAAGCGAACGAAAGGCCCGCACCGCCGACGCCGAGGCCGCCAGCGCGGCGCTCGCTGCCGCTGTTGCCGACGCGGAGCGAGCCGCCCTCGAGCTGGCCGACGCGAACGGGCGCTGCGCCGCTCTCGAGGGTCTGCTGGCGCATGAGGCACAAGGACGCGTCGAGCTGGAGCGGAGCCTTGGCGAGGCTCAGGCGTATTATCACAACCTGCTCGAGCGAGCCGCAGCCGATCAGGCGACCGTCGAAGCGGATTTGGCTGAGGCCGTTCACGCTCATCAACGGTCTGAGCATCGCGCCAATCGGATCCTCGCCGCCGCGCTGACGCGCGAGGCGGAGCTGATCGAGGTGCTCGAAACCGAATCGGCGGCCAAGGCCGTCGCTGAGATCCATGCCGCCACTGCTCGGATGGACTCCGCGCGCGGTCGAGACCGTTCGCTGCTTGTCGCGTCAAGATACCGCCGGCACGTGCGGGCAGAGCAAGTGGAACTGACGACGCAACTGTCCCAGGCGCGCGCGCGCGCGGACAGCGATCGCAGCACCGGCGAGGAGATGATCGCGCGGATCACGCTCGACGGCGAGTCGCTTTGGCGGCAGCTCGACGCGCAGCACGAGCACGTACATGACCTGCGCACCACACTTCAGGCCGAGCGGCAGGCCCACGAGCTGACGCAGCAATCGCTCGACCAACTGCAGGCTGCCTTCCAGCAGCTCGACGAAGTGGCTGGCGATCACGCGGCGGCGCGTCTCCGGCTGGGGGCGCTCGTCACCGAGCGCGACCGTCTGCTGGCGGAGGAGACGGAGCGTCATCTGGTCGCCGAAGAGGACACGCAGCGCGCCGTCGCGCGTCTGCAAGATCAGCTGCGGCAAACAGCGGAGGAGCGTCAGGCCGAGGCGTCAGGGCTGAAGGGAGCCGTCAATACGCTGCGGCGCGAGCTCGAGGCCGCTGGCACCGACCTCGAACGGCTTCGCGGCATCGCCGAGCGCGTCCCCGATCTCGAAACACAGCTCGAAAAGAGCCGCCATGAAAAGCGTCGGCAGTTCGAACGTGCTCCGTACGGCTTGTGCCGGTGCTCCGGTGACGGCATCGTCATGGAAGCCAATCATTCTTTTGTAGCGCTGCTCGGCTATCGGCGCGCCGAGGATCTCAGGAATCTCAGCTGGCTCACCGTCGCCCAGGAACGGACCGGCGATCTGGGCTGGTTACTGGAACGAGCCCAAGCCACGCGCAAGGCCGAGGCCGTCGAGACGCTGTGGCACACCCGTGAAGGCCGTCGTATCATCGTGCGCCTGCAGGCGCTCGCGACGTCGAGCGGCGTGATCGACATCGTTGCCGAGGACGTCACCCCCGTGCGGGTTCTCGAAGAGCGGCTTCGTCAGGCGCAGAAGATGGAAGCCGTCGGCCGGCTCGCGTCGGAAGTCGCGGTGACCTGTGAAGCGCTTCTCGGCGATGTCGTTCGCGAGACCGGGGACTGGGCCGACCGGGCAGAGTCCGCCGATTTTCGAGTGTCAGCCGAGCGCATGCTGGAAGAGCTGACGAGGGCGAGAGGGTTCATGCGCAGTCTGGGCAGCTACGGCGACGAGCAGAAGCGCGCGCTCGAGCCTGTCAGCGCTCACAGCGTCCTGCGTGAGTTGGCGCCGGTCATGAAGCGGCTGGTCGGCGAGCGCATCAAGCTCGTACTGCCGAAATCGGCCGGCGCGTTTCCCGTTGATGTAGACGCGCAGCGTCTTGAGCGCGTGTTGACCAACGTGGCCGGCTACGCGCGCGAACGCATGCCGATGGGAGGGCAGGTCACGATCGATCTGGCGACCATCGCGATCGGCCGTCGATTCGCGGCCGGTCACTCGAACGTCCGCGCCGGCGATCATGTGCTCATTACGGTCACGGAGTCGGCGTCGGCCGGTGCGCCCCAGGGCGACAGCCCGCGCAGGGCACACCCCGCCGACACGACGGGCGTGGAGCTCGGCGTGTTAATGGAACTCATCTCGTCCTGCGGCGGGCATCTGTGGCTGGAAGCGCAGCCGGCGGGCAACATGGTGGTCAAGATCCACTTACCAAAGCCGGCCGTCCGGGCCGATCGCGGCGGGCGGCGCCTGCCGCGCTGGCTGCGCGCCGCCTCGTCTGCCAACATCCTCGCCTGACGCGCGTCGGCGCACGGCCCGACGCTCAAGCCCCTCGTCGCTCACGCTCATCCTCGCGCGACCAGCTGAGGTTCTGAGGCGCCTCGAGCCTGAAGCGGCGCCTATAATGTGCGCCATGAGACAGATCTCACTCCTCATCGGCGTCGTCGCGTTGTCTGTCGCGGCACCGTCGGCGCTTCTGCGAAACGCGCAGTCCACACAGAAGCCCGCCCTCGGCGCCTGGGGCGTGGATCTCACCGGCATGGACAAGAGCGTCAAGCCCGGTGACGACTTCTTCGACTACGTCAACGGGACCTGGTACAAGAGCGCCGTCATCCCGCCTGATCGGACGGCGACCGGCTCGTTTCCGGACCTGACGATTCTCAGCGAACAGCGGATGGCGGCACTGGTGAAAGGGCTCGAGACGAAGTCACAGCCAAACGCCGAAGAACGGAAGATTCGCGATCTCTACGACGCGTATACCGACACCGGCGCGATTGAGAAGAATGGCCTCGCACCCGCGAAGAAAGATCTCGCATCGATCGCTGCCCTTCAGGCGCTGGACGAGATCGCGCGCGCGATGGGGAATCCTGCCGTGCCGATCGAAGGGCCGTTCGGCGTTGCCATCGCCGCCGACGCCAAGGACCCGACCCGCTACGTGGCGGTCGTCACGCAATCCGGCCTCGGGATGCCGAACCGCGACTACTACCTGAAAGACGACCCCGCGCTCGCGACGACGCGTGAAGCGTATCGCAAATACCTGAGTACGACGCTGACGCTCGCCAGTGACAACAACGTCCAGAACGCCGCTGCACGCGCCGACGCCGTGTTGGCACTCGAAACCGAGATCGCCAGAGATCAATGGACGGCAGTCGAGAGCCGTGACGCCGACAAGACCTACAACCCGATGACAGCTGCCACGCTGGCGTCCTTCGCGCCGGGCTTTCCCTGGGCGACGTTCCTGGAGGCGAAGGGCCTGTCCGGAAAAGGGCCGAACGGCGACCGCATTTTCATCGTGCGACAGAACACGGCGGTTGTAAAGCTCGCCGCACTCTTCGCGGCCACGCCCGTTTCGGTCTGGCGTGACTACCTGACGGTGCATTACCTGCACACGATGTCGGGGTATCTGCCGAAAGCGTTCGACGATGCCGATTTCGATTTTTTCGGCAAGGCCCTGGCCGGTCAGAAGGAGCAGTTACCGCGTGAGACGCGCGCCGTGCGCCTCATCGATCAACGCCTCGGCCACCCACTCGGCAAGCTCTATGTTGCGAATTACTTTCCGCCGGAGTCGAAGGCCAAGGTCGAGGCGCTGGTCGCCAACCTGCTGAAGGCCTACGACGCCGACATCCGTAAGATCTCCTGGATGACGGACGCCACCAAGGCCAAGGCGCTTGACAAGCTCCATCACTTCACGCCGCACGTCGGCTACCCTGACGTCTGGCGCGATTTCTCCGGGCTGACGATCGCGCGCGACGATCTCATCGGCGACATCGAGCGCAGCGACGCGTTCGAGTGGCACTACCGTCTCGACCGCATCGATCGTCCTGTCGACAAGAACGAATGGAACATGACCCCGCCAACGGTCAACGCCTACTACACACCGACGCTGAACTCGATCTTCTTTCCCGCCGCGATCCTGCAGCCGCCGTTCTTCGATGCCCGTGCGGACGACGCGGTGAACTATGGCGGCATCGGGGCGGTGATGGGGCACGAAATCGGTCACGGTTTCGACGACCAGGGCAGCAAGTATTCCGGCGTCGGCAAGCTTGAAAGCTGGTGGACGGACCAGGATCGCGCAGCGTTTGAAGAGAGTATCGGGACGCTCGGTGCGCAGTACGACTCCTATGAAGGGGTCCCCGGACTCCACGTGAACGGCAAGCTAACGATGGGTGAAAATATCGGCGATCTCTCGGGCCTCGCCATTTCGCTCCAGGCGTATCACTTTTCGCTCAACGGCAAACCCGCGCCGGTGATCGACGGCTACACGGGTGATCAGCGCTACTTTCTGGGCTTCGGGCAGATCTGGCGGAGCAAGAGCAGCGAGGCCAGCATCCGCCGGCAGGTCCTGTCCAACCCGCACAGCCCGTCACATTGGCGCGTCATCGGACCCACGCGCAACGTCGACGCGTGGTACGACGCGTTCAATGTGAAGCGCGGCGACAAGTACTTCCTGCCACCGGACCAACGCGTCCATCTGTGGTGAGGGTTGCCGCACAGAAAACAAGGAAAATTCGTGCCTCAGTACATGGTTGCTGTCTACCACCCCGACGACTACGACCCGTCTGTCGAACCCGAAGCGACTATCGAGGCGATACACGCGCTCAACCGCGAATTGATTGCTGCCGGCGCGAGGAAGTTCGCCTGCGGCCTGTCCCCGGCCGGCGACGCCAAGTCGCTGCGGACCCAGCCCAACGGCCAGGTGCTCGTCACCGACGGGCCGTATGTCGAGACCAAAGAGCACATCGGCGGTTTCTGGATGCTTGAAGCCGCCGATATCGACGAGGCGCTGGCGTGGGCGCGCAAGGGTGCTGTCGCCTGCCGGGCGTCGGTCGAGGTGCGTGAGATTCTTTTCCGCCCGGCTTCGACACAAGAACCCGGCGGGAGCAAGTAAACACCCAGGCCGCTGCAGGAATCCGGGCTACAGGCTCATGCCCGGACCGAGCAGGCACACGAACACGAGCGCCGCCGCGCCGGCTGCGAGGACGAGGCGCCCATCTCGAGGGATGCGGGTGGGCGCGTCGTCGATTCCCTCGGTGCCCTGTCCGCGCAGGAAATTCGTTCCCCACCACAACCCCGATGTGCCGCCCAAGGAGGCGGCGGCGGCGGAAATCAGCAGCAGCCGCGGGCCGTTGGGATTCAGCGCGCCGGCGAGACAATAGAGAACGGCGCCGCTGGCATATGAAAGGACGGCCATGCGCTTGCCGTCGGTGAAGCGATCAGAGGGACGGCCGCCGATGAACCGTGCGAGGGATGCGAATGCGCGCTGCGTCGCGATCCAGTAGAGGGCGAAGCCGCCGGCCGCCAGACCAACGCGCCAGACCCATTCGGGATGAACGGGCGCCATGACGTCGGCCCAGTCGCCGATCCGGCCGACGCCTGAAAACAGGAAGTACCCGAAACCGGTCAGAAAATTGATCGTCCCGAAGAGCCATAGAAAGAAGCGAAGCGCCGGCCCGCGCGCGGCCGAACGGCGATACGTGAGAACCGCGACAGCGCCCGCGATCAGATTGACGATCGTGCCAGACGCCGCCACCAGTCGGGCCGCCGCCGGCGTCAAGCCGTCGGTGCCGCACTCGAAGTCGGCCGACGTCAGACGCTGCGGCGCTCCGCCGACCAGAACACACGCGCCGCCGTGCCCGACGCCTTCATGCAGCAAGTTCGCGGCCGCGAACGCCAGCACCGCCAGTGACGCGACCGTCAGCCAGTCGCTGGGGAGAGCACGGCGCCGCTTGTCGAGAATCATTCCACCGTCTTGATCAGTCGGACGTGCGCGGCCGTCATGAGACGTTGACACCTCAACGCGGCTTGCGCGCCTTGAAGGCCGTGGCGCGTGAGAAATACGTAATTGTTCCGTCGACGGCGGTCGGCAGCGCCGTGCGCAGGATGTCGCGCAGCCGTTCGCGGTCCTTATCGCTCAGCGCGGCCACCGACTTCGCGACCGGATGCGGAAACGTTGCGGTCTGTGATGTCCAGTAATCCTCGAAATCGGGAAACGTCTGGCTCGCGTCGAGGGTGGTGATTTCGATGTCCCCGTAACCCTCCGCGGTCAGCGTGGCGCGCAGTCCATCGGGCATTGCCTCCGGCACCGCCGGCGAGATCATTACGTCGCCGGCAATTTCGATCACGCCGCGCGCCAGCGGACCGTAGGGCGCGTCGATAATCGTCGGACTCTTCCGCCAGGTATAACCGGCCACGATACCGCCGGGCCTCGTCACGCGGAGCATTTCCCGGAATGCCTTCGGCCGGTCCGGGAAGAAGTGAATGACCAGGGCAGAAACGACCATGTCGAATTCGCCGGTTCCAAACGGCAAATCGGTCGCGGTACCTGTGCGAAAGTCCAACTTCGGCGCCGTCACCGTTCGCTTCGCGTGTTCGACTTGCGCCGGCGATGGATCGATGCCGATAATTTTCTCAGGCGCGGCTTGGGCAAGGACAAGTTCGGTAAAGGCCCCAGTACCCGCAGCCGACGTCGAGCCAATGACGATTCGCCGGCGGATCCAGCCAGACTAGGAACTTCTCGCCGACCGCCCGGCTCCATCGACCCATGTAGCGGTCATACGCATTGCCATCGTCGAACGCGACCCGTGTTTCAGTCATGGACGGGGCGGCATGATCGTTCTCAGGTCCGATCGGTCTTCCAAATCGCGCGAATCGCTTCTTCGTCGCCGAGCCCATCGGGTACCGCGGTGCTTGACGAATTCGCGTGATACCAGCGGCGATTATTGAGCGGCGACGTCTCCGTCCGGCTACCCGGCATCTGGAGAAAGCCATTAGGATCCGTCTTCCTGACCCAATCCCAGGCATAGCGGAGCCAGGCGGTGCGATATTCCCTGGTTTGATTCGCAAACCAGCTGATTTCGTCGTATCCCCAGACCCAGTCGCCGCCTTGTCCGGCCTGTCCGGGCTGCCGACTGACGCCGTAGTTATCCAGCTCGACTAAGTACGGAAGGTGGTCGCATGCCCATCCGCTGGTGGTTCGTCCGCCCTTGCTGTGGAGGACGATGCTGTCGCGGTGCCCCACTTCGAGCACGCCTTCCTGCGGACGATCCGGAACCTCCTTCACTCGCAACGGGAAGGCGTGAAAGTCGAGCAGGAGCTGACCATCTCGTACCAAGCCGCCGCTCGGCACATGGGCGTTCCCCAGCACCATGCCGCGTCGCGCGCGCTTTTCGGCATACGCGCGCACGAGGCCGAACAGGCGCGCGTAGTGATCCAGTTGGCGATCGTTGCGGTTCATGATCTCCATCTGGCCCCAGTGAAGGCCTTCGAAGCCCAGATCGATGTACGACGCCGCAAGGAAATAGAACCAGAGCTGAGTTTCGGTCTGGCTCACATCAGGCACGCCGCCGTTGCTGCCCCACGAGCGGGTGCGCTGAGGCAACGGATACAGCATCGCGTCGTAACGGAAATTTCTTTTTTCCGACGGCAGTCCCAGGGCGATGAAAGCCCAGTCCGGCACGGGAACCTGCTCGACCTGTGTCGTGACAATCTCGAAGATGCACGCTTCGAGAATCATGTCCCGGTCGGCGGCGTGGGCCTGCGGACGCAGCTGCCTCGCTCGCTGGAAGTTGTCGAGGAGCTTCGCCTCACCGCCCCACAGACAGATGCTGCGGCCTATGTACTTGGCGCCGATGTGCCGGAGCATGCGGACGTTGTCCGCGAAGTCGCCTCGGCCGTTGAGCAGGCCTTCCATCGAAATAGCGCGCGACAGATAGTTCTGCAACACCTCGCGCGAGATGGTCCGGCTGAATTTGTAGCTGCGCCCATGCGGCCACGGCCGCGGGCCGGCGAGGGCCTTGCCGCCGAGGGCGAGAGCTGAAATCGCGAGCGACGAAGTGAGGAATCGTCGTCTGTGCATGTCGTCTAATGCCGGAGTGGGAATCGAACGCACACGGGCTTTTGGCCCCACAGGATTCTAAGCCGATCGCAGACACGGCTGATCCGCGCGTCGCCTCAGCCGAGGTGGGAGGACAGCTTGTGCCGCATCCACACGATCAGGATTGCGAAGGCACTGATTGAGGGCCAGCTTCGTTTCAACGAAGGCGAGCTGTGAGCTGTGCGGAGGCGTCGTCGAAGGCCACGCAGGAGTTTGGAGACGGGGTGGAGAAGGGGTCCCGGACGTAAAAACGATCAATAAATCCGGGATCAAAACTGGCGGTGAGGCAGGGATTCGAACCCTGGATACAGCTTTTGGGCCGTATAACGGTTTAGCAAACCGCCGCCTTCAGCCTCTCGGCCACCTCACCGCAAACACTAAGTGTAACTAAAATCAGCACTTCGCGGATCAAGATTTTACATTGGCGACCCTCGGCGGAGGCCACGGTTTTTCAAACCGTCGCAGGTTCCAAAATCGCCTGAAAACATTGTCGATTTCGCATGCCCGTGCTGATGTCTTTGGGCACACTCGTGAAGAGACGCCGGAAATCCTGGGCGCCCCGGTGGCGCGCGTTGTGCGCGCGGGCCCCACACTGGTGAAGTCTGAGGGTGATCGAGCGCGAGTGTGCGGCGTTAACTTCATTCGCCGGCGGCAGATTTGCCTCGTCCTGTGTGGTCAAGGCGTTAGCTGACTGAATCGTGTCGGCGCTCACTTTTTCTTGGGCAGCAGCAGGACGATGGCGCTCCGAATCTTCCAGGAGGGGCCAGCGTCCGGATGCGCGGGGTATCCGCCAAAGCCGATTTGATAACTTGCCGGAAAGGGGCCGAACGACGCGACCTTCGAGAAGAGCAGGTTGATCGGAACCGTCCATTGCTTGCCATCAGCCTTGAAGTTGCCGACGCTCTCTGATTGCAGCGTGATCGTCATGGCTCTCGTCGTGGTGTACGCGACGAACGGTTGCACGAACATCTGGTTCACGTCCACGCGCGATGAGTTCCCGGCGAGCGACCACACCTGATTCCAGAGCGCACCGTACGTCCAAGGTCCGGCCTGTTTCAGGGCGACGACAGTCGGTCCTGCGCTCCATTTCTCGGTCCCGAGCGTCGGCTCGGTCGTGGAGGGAAGGCTAATCACCGGACCCACGCCCCACGTGAAGGAACTCCCCGTGTTCGGCGAGAAGAAGAACGAGGCGAGGATGTCGCTCACTCCTGATGCCGCGGTTCCGCCCTCAGACAGCGGCGGCTGCGACACGAACGGCACGATCACCCGCCCGATCAGATTCAACTTGGGTGTCAGCGCAAACGGCATCACCGGTTGCACGTTCAGAATGAAGCGCGTCTGCTTGTCGGGGCCGACGTTCTGTTCCCAATTGAATTGGAAGGGCACGCTGACGAGATCTGAGATGGGATTCGACAGCTTCTTGGCAAGCTCCGTGTCATTGCCGCCGCCGGCAGGAGAAGGTTGGGCGGGAGATGACTGCGCAAAAGCCGCGGTCGCCATACACAGCACGAGGGACATTGACGCGAGTGCGCGGGCCTTCAGCGACATTGGCAGCATCAATTCAGCCTGTTGAATCACGGGCGATCTCTTCCTGTGGAAGGTGCCTTTACCGCCCGTCCCCTGCCTCGCCTTATCAGCCGATGGGCGACGTTGTCGACGGCGCGCGCTGCCCAAGCGCGCGGGACAACGGCATGAGGGTCACCAGCCCGACGATCGCGACGACGACGACCATCACCCCGACGTTTGGATCCTCGAAGCTCTGGTTGGCGACGACGAGCGCGGCGGCGATGTTCCGCTGGGCCGTTCCCAGCCCCAGGACGGATCGCGTGTCCCGCGTTGAGCCGCCCAGGGCCCAGCCGACGGCGACGCCCACGCCCAGAAACAGGACGCCGGCGAGAATGCCACCCGTACCGAAGACCGCGACCACGCTGCGGACGTTCAATACCGTCTGCAGCGACATCAGCGCGATCAGGCTGAGATTCGAGGTCTTGTCGAAGATCGGCTTGATCTTCGCGGCGATCTCTGGGAGATTCGCCTTGACCGCCAGCGCGCTTCCCAACGGAAGCAGCATCAGCAGCACGAGCGATCGCGCAATCTGCGCCGGGTTCACTGAGACGCCGGGCAAGAGCAGCGGCAACACGATCGGCAGATAGCCCACCGTCACGACCATCAGCAGCACCATCAGTCCGACGGCAAACGCGAGATTGCCTCTTGGCGATCTGGGCGAGTTTTGGCAGGAAGGGCGCGCCGCCGGCCAGGCCCAACAGCAGCAGGCCGATCCCCATCGACTCATCCAGGCGCAGGATTCTCGCCAGCGCGAGTGCGGCGAAGGGCATCACGACGAAGTTCGCCACCAGCGAGAGCATGACCAGCCGCCAGTTGCGCAGCGGCGCGACGATCTCGCTCACCCGGAGCCCGAGGCCCATGCCGAGCATGCTCGAGAGGACGAACACGATCATCGAAATGGAGATGGCAGCCTGTTTCAGATCCATGTGCTTCTCACCGGTCCCTGGTGCGAGTCAGAAGCTGAAGGCTCCGGACACCTGAAACGAATATCCCTGGTACGCGGCGCGATTGCCGAACTCCTCGAAGAATTTGATGCCGGCATTGAATCGGTGATTCGGAAGCACCAGGTTCGTCACGAACCCCAGCGCATTGATGGCGTATCGTTCGCGGGATTGCTCCTCGCTGACCGCCGGTCCCGTCTTCGCCGTGGTCTGGCGCTGCTCGTATCCTGCGAGGCCGACCTGCAGACGCGTCGGACCTTTTGCGAACGCGAACGTCCTGATCAACGAGTAGTCGAGATTGATCGTGTCGCCAGGCTTCGTGCCCGTGCCTTGCTGCGTGGTATGCCACTCATAGAGCTCGAACGCAGAGAAGGTCACCGCGTTGTTGCGCGTGAGCTGCACGGTCTGCCCCGACGACAGCGTCGGTGTCCAATATCCCGATCCCACGTTGTCGCTGGCGCCCTCGGTGAAACGGCCGGTCGGAGCGAGGAAGCCGGCGAGGGCGCGGATCGAGGCGCGTTCCTTGTTCCAGCCGAGGATCAGCGGCAGATAGTACGAATCCGCGAACCCGCCTCCGCCACTCAGCTGCCCGTGGATATCGGAGACCAGCTGGTTTTTCGCGATCGGCAGCGTCGCGACGGCCGAGTAGTGCGCGCCGCCAAGGAATGTCCGCCGGCTCACCCAGATGAAGGAGTTCATGTCCATGATGACGGCGTTCTGGCCGCTCACCGGCAGCGTCGACCCGTCGTCCGCCTTGGACTCGTCGCGAGCATAGAACAGCAGTTGATTCGCGTAGGTGAAGCCGGGGTCCGGCGTGACGCCGGAGCCAACGGCCGTCATGCCGAGCGGATACACGCCGCGGCTCTGCGCCTGCGCACTGTCCGGCAGCCACGAGCATGCAGGCGGCCAGCAGTCCGGCAGCTCGCACCCAGTCGGCGCATCACTTCGTCGCGATGTTCTTCCAGAACCGCTCGAGGCTGTCATCGCCGCCGAACAACGTCGTGAAGATCGTCGAATCGGCGAGCAGGATGTCTCCGGCCCGATCGCCTTTCGGCGGCATCCAGAGGAACATGTTGAACTCACGGTGACCGGCTTCCGTGAACGGATGCGGCCTCGAGAGATCGATCGGCTGCTTCGCGAGCAGGTGAATGGCCGACGCATCGTCCGTGGTGATGGCGTAATGCGGCAGATGCGGATGGAAGTTGAAGGTCTGCACGCCTTCGAGCCAGCCGCGGGCGTCGAGGTCGCCTCGCTTGACCAGCGGTTGAAGCTGTCTGGTGCCCTCGACGGTGGCAGGACGCAATCCGTACTGATTGTGAACCGGCACACCCAGCCCCTTCATCAACGACCGCGTGTACTGGCCGAACCGCTGCTGACGGGGGACCAGCGGGTCGCGGTGGTGCGCGTATTCCATGGCGCGCTCTTTGAGATCGGCCGACACGCCCACATCGTGGTGCGGGCCGAGAATCAGGCACGTGCCCTCGCGTTTGAGCCACTCGCGGATGGCTTCGATCTCTCCGGAGCCGCCTCCTGCTCGGTGACCAGATGATCGAGGCCGAACACCATCAACGTGTCGGTATCGTCGAGAATGCCGGCGTCGATCGGAAGCTTCTGCCCGGCCTGGTCGACGCGCTGGTACACGGCGACGGGCTGTCCCGTCTGCTCTCCGACCAGCTGCTGGAAACGCAGCAGCGACAGATGGAACAGTTCGAGCGTGCCGGAGATGCCCTGCAGGAACATCTTCGCGGAGTACTCAGGGGTTTCATACGCGGGCCAGGCCACCCGGCGCACTTCGGTGATGGTGGAGAAGCGATTGTCCATCTCGGTGACGTCGCGATTCGCTTCCCACGGGTAACTCCACGTCCAGTAGATGCTGAAACGGCGTCGTCCCGGCGTGTACGGACGCGGAACTTCGACCTGGTTGTAGGTGCGGGGACTGGTGTTCGATCTCATGACAGGTGCTCCGCTTGACCGCTCGCGAGAAACCGCAGCGCCCTGATACCGGGCAGAAAGAAGTACGCCCCACCGCGAATGGTGGTGAACGCGGGAAGACCGCGAAGCCGTTTGCGAATGGGGCGCTTGGGAATCGTCATGTCGAACGTGCCGTCGTGAGTGCCGATGATCGGGTCTCGCTCGTTGTCGAGATCCTTGAACTTCGGATCGTTGACCCAGACATTCATCGCGAATTCGAACTGACGAATCAGACTCGAACAGCCGATGAACGCCGCGATGCCCCGTTCCACGCCGTCGTCCGGCGCGCCCGCCGGCAACGCCGGCCCGTAGGTGCCGCCGCGGCGAATCATCTTCCGGCGCTGCATGTTCTCCGCGGTGTCGCGCGGGTTCATGCGGCGGATATGGGCGCCGATCGGGCAGCGATAACCGTGCGGGTCGGCGTCCTTGTACAAGAAATCGTTTGTCTGCTGCAGATCCCCGCCCAGCGCCGGGTCGTCTTTGTCCGGGCAGAGCACCAGCGGCGCGCCGCTGCGCCAGCGTCCCATCAGCTTCGCCGCCAGCAGTTCCTGCTGGTCCGGCGTGCCCGATCTGCTGCCGCAGGAAATCCCGGAACGCACCGACGTGCTCTTCCATGCGCAGGTAGGCGAGATAGCTGCCATTGCGTGACAGCAGCTCGGGCTGGGGCAGCGGCGGCGGGGCTCCGCTCTCGTCTTCGTAACCGAGAAAGAACTCGCCGGCCTTTACGGGCGGTCCCGAACCTGGCGTCGGTTCCTCGCCCGCTCCGGCGATAACCGGCTGCGACAGGCGGTCGCGGTAACCGAAATGCTCGCGCGCGACGCCGTCGAATGGTGGCAGGGCTTCCAGATTCAACGCCGAGAGCACCGTGACGCCGGTCAGCGTTGACAGGTACTCGCGATGTTGCTGTTCGCAGCGGTCGCGCTCCGCCACGTCACGTGCGAATAGAATCACAATCGCATGAAGGGCCGGACTCGCGAGATCGCCGACCCAGCGATCCGGACTGCTGGTGCCCGCGATGCCGAGAATCGCCGCCCGAGCGGCCATTCCGTGACGGAATTCCTCCGGGAACGTCGCGAGCGCCGTGTCGTCGACGCCGAGCGCGCGCAGGCCGTTGCAGGTGAAGGCAATCGTCACCCAGCGTGCGTCGGGTGAGGCGGTCCCGACCGACTGGCCCGTGCCGACTTTGTCCGCCAGACCGGCGAGCCACGCACGACCCGCAGGAGCGCTCTCGAAGCTCAGAAACTCGTACCTCGCCGCGAGCGCGGGCGTCCGCGTCAGCAGGAAGTGCTGAATATCCTCCAGTTCCAGCATCGCGACTCCGTTTCTTCTCCTGGGAGGTCCGCGATTACTGCATCTCGTCGAGCATGCCCGAGAATGCCGCCTTGAGCTTCAGCGCTTTCTTGATTTCTCCACAACTCACATAGGGATGCTCGCTGTATTCGAGAAAGCTTGGCCATTGGTGTTCGCGGAAAAACTTGACGATGGCCGAAGGATTGGTCGCATAGTCCGCTGGCCATCCCTCGAGGGCCTCAAAGGCCGAGTGGATTCCGGTCGTCCCGAAGAGGATAGAGGCATCTTCGCAGTATTTGTCGAAATCGGTATCGAAGATGCCCTGGTACATCATGTAGCTCTCCCCTTTAATGGTGAAGATCACCCACCTCAGGTAATGTGCCTGGAGTATCGCAAGCGTGTCCGGATCATGTGCGATGGCTTCCTCAATCACCTTGGCGTGGTTGTATATGTGCTCTTCCCTTCCGGGGATGACTTTTGCAATAACAGAGAAGCCGTAGCACGCCGGAGTCTTGGGAAAGATCGGGCCGTACCTGCCTTGCTCAACCTTGTCCTCGAAATATCCGCCCTTCGGGATCGCCATCGCGGCCGGCTTCGTCCAGTCCTCTTGCTTTTTTGATGTGTTCGACATCGCTTCGTCCCTCTGTGTTCGGTTTGTCCGCCGCGCAATCGGTTCTCGGATCCGCCTGAGCGTCCGCAGGCTCTATGCCAAGTGACCCACGGTCTGTGGCCGGGCCCACATCTCCATTTTCCAAGGGCTTTTCGCCGTCCAGGGATCTGAGTTTGGAGGGGCGATGGGGGCTGGACTCCGGAATTCCGGAGGATCGATCAGGAGCCGGAGGTCCGAACCGGCGTCATGTCCTCCGGTTGGGCCGTCGGGACGTCATCGCCGCGAGCCGCCGCCCCGGGTGTCGTGCTCTTGCGAGAAAATCGGAAATGTCCGAGAGGCGGATTTCCGTTGAGCAAACTGGAGAATACGTACTTCTCAGACCTCTTTGAGGCGTCCGGCCGCGTACTTGTGCAACAGGCTCGCGATCAGCGTCTGGTACGGCAAGCCTTCCGACAGCGCCCGCTTCTGGATCGCCTCCAGGTCCTTGCTCGACAGGCGAATGTTCAGCCGGCGGTCTTTCTTGAACGTCGCCTTGGCATAACGAGAGAAGCGAGCTCGTTCGCGCTTGCCGCCGCCGGCGGACTTCCACTCGCCTCGCTCGACCGACTCGAGCAACTCCTTCTCGTCGGCGTCAATCTTCATGGTCGGACTCCTCACCGAGGTACTGCTTCGTGGCCTTCCGGCTCGGGATGATTGTCTTCAGGAACACCGAGTGCTCGTCCTCGACGAACGGCACCAGGTACACGTAGTCCTCGCGCTGGACAACGAAGATGCGCTGGCCGGCGTACCGGTCGGGGTTCGGGTGTTCCAGGATGTCGAGCAGGTCGCCACGCTCAATGTGGAAGACGATCTCCTCGAACCCGATGCCGCGGTCCGCCTTGAGCTTCGCGTTCTTCGCATCGTCCCAGGCGAAGTACTTCACTGACATCAGCGTAGCACAACGTGTGCTTGATAGGCACACATTGGCGTCGCCTCCAGTGTGCCACTTGGAGTCGGCGGGCCCAGGTCAGCCGTGTGGCCCGTCGCGCGCTCTGCGCCCAGCGCACCGCCACGGCAACAGTGAGAGGACCTCGATGGCCCGCGTGATCGGCGAACCGAGCGAAGCCGAGCAGCTGCCGTCCGGCGATCCGCAAGTCAAACCCAAGGGATCGCCGGGCCGCCAGGTAGGCGTCGACCCGCGCGTGCATCGTGGGCGCGGGGCTCATGACACGCCTCCCGGCCACGGCGCCGCGATGGTGGCTAATTGCGGTGGATCGATTTTCGTATAGATCGTCGTCGTGTCCAGGCTGCGATGACGGAGGACGTCGGCGATTTGCTTCAAGCTGGCCCCCGCCTGTCGCATCTGCGTCGCCAGCGTCCGTCGCAGCACATGCGTGCCGGTGTAACGGGCCCCGAGGCCACAGCGGGCGAAGGCCATCCGCTCCGCATAGCGCACGATCTCCGTCGTGATCGGCGCATCGAGCGGCGCGCGATCGCGCACGAACACGGCGCGACTGGTGCTCGGCGGTCGAGCCTGTTGCAGGTACGCGACGATGGCCCGTCCAGTCAGCACGGGCAACGGCAACACGTCGGCTCGGCGCGACTTCCCGGCTCCAATCCGAACGGTGCCGTCCTGCCAATTCACATCATCCAACTGCAGGCCGGCGACTTCGCTGACGCGTAAGCCCAGATCCACCAGGCAGCGCGCCATGGCGTACCCGCGTTGGCCGGTCGCGTCGCGCCGATCGAATGCATCCAGGAACCGAGCGGTTTCGTCCGGTGTGAGGTGGGTCGGCAACGAGGCCAGGCGCCACGACGCGACGGTGGGAATCGCGGCGAGGAGCGCCTCCACGCGATCGCCGCACCGTGCGGCTCGGAAGCGCAGGTAGCTGCGCAGCGCGCCGCCGCGGACGCCGCCGTACCTGGCGTATAGCGCGTTCCGTGTCCTTCCAGGTAGTCCGCGATGTCGCGCGCGGTGAGTCGGTCGACCGCAATGGGTCCGCGCCCAAACCGATCCGCCAAGAACTGACCCGCCCACCACCGGCGGCCGGCGCGCGTCTTCGCGGCCAACCCGCAGACCTGCTCCAGATGGCTGGTGAACCGTTTCAATTCGTCGTGAATCGCGGGCGACAGTCCGACGCGGCGTTCCGGGATCCGACCGTCGGCGCGTAACACGTCCAGCAGATGTCCCAGTGCGGCCTGCACGCCGACGACCGTCCGTTGACACCGCCCGGGACATCGGCACGTGGGCAGATGCGTCGTGAGGAATCGGCGCACCACCGATTCGTCGAGACGTCGGAGCGTCAGATGCTCCTCGGTGAGCCAATACGCAAAGTGGCCGACGGCATGGAGATACGCTGTGGCGATTGGGGCGGAATACCCGTGGCGTTCCAGAGACGCGACGGACGAGGCGGCACTGGGACTCAGCACACTCGCCGAGAGCCACGTGCGCCAAGGGGAGGTGAACATGGATGCTCCTCCTGGAAACGGTGACATACCGTCTCCACCGAAGCATCCTCTGTTATGTGTACAAGTGGCCGATCAGGTGAGCACTCGTTCGTTTGTCGCCACTCGCTGCACCGCAACCCGCACCGAAAGCAGTATCCATAATCCGGGCGGGATCATAATTCGTATCGACGGAGATCGCCGGCTGCTGCTGCCGGTGCGCGCGGGCGACCGTCGCGGCGATGTAGCGAAACTGCGCATCCCGATCAGGATGCTGGCGGCCTTCCGTCGTCTTGAGGTTGCTTTGCAGGCGATAGCCCCAGTCACGCAGCAACTCGGCGACCACCGTGTGACTGACCTGATGACCCAAGGCCTGCAGCGCGAACGCCAGCGTCCGCGTACTCTGGCAGCACCAGCGGAGCGGCGACTCGGGATCGCCCGGCGCCGTCGGCTCGACCAACGCATCGAGATCCTACAGAAGGGTCGGATCGATCGCGGTCAGCGACTTGCGGCCACCGCCGGTCCGTCGGATGCGCGTCGACGGGGTGGCGGCGCTCGTCGCCTCGAGCTCGCGCAGGCCGCGCTGGATCGTCGACCGGGAGATACCCGTGGCATGGATCACCGTCGCGATCCCGCCATGACCGAGGGCGCGCGCCTCGGCCGCCGCCCAGCAGCGGCGCGACCGTTCGGTCAGCATCGGCGCCAGCGCCACGTACTTCGCGCGCAGCGTGTCGACGTCCACGACGCCACCGTACCATCGCGGTCACAAAAGTACAAGCGCTAATAATTAGTTATTGTCTGAC
This sequence comes from uncultured Acidobacteriota bacterium, assembly GCA_963836665.1. Taxonomy (GTDB): domain Bacteria; phylum Acidobacteriota; class Vicinamibacteria; order Vicinamibacterales; family 2-12-FULL-66-21; genus JAICSD01. The sequence goes on from CAWIKL010000001.1 coordinate 3,599,833, forward strand.
GAGCCCTTAGCTTAGGGGCGTGCTGGGATTCAAAAGCACTGCGCGTCAAGACTGGAGTAATCCTTGACGGGGAGCGTCAAGAAGCGACCTGGCTGGTGCTCGTCAATTCGTAGTGCGCGGCGACAATTAGATCCGCCGCCCGGCGAAAGTAGTTGACGCCGCGCACGTAGGCGCGAGGCGCGTCAACTCCTCGTCCCAAGGGGCCCAGCCACGAAGTCGTGGCGGCCATCGTCGACATGAAACGGCGGAACCCGAGCTGGGGATGCTTACGGATTGCGCAACAGATCACGTTGGCCTTCGGTATTCCCATCAACAAGGATGTGGTGCGTCGAATTCTCGCGGCGCGGTACCAGCCCAAACCAGACTCAGCGGGTCCGTCTTGGCTCACGGTCCTTGGTCATGCGAAGGACAGTCTGTGGAGTCTGGATCTGTTCCGGTGCGAATCGGCGGTCCTCCACACGCACTGCGTGCTCGTCGTGATGGACCAATGGACGCGGCGCATCATAGGCTTCGGCGTGCACCGCGGCGTCGTGGACGGCGTGGCGCTCTGCCAAGTGTTCAATCGAGTAACTCGTCGCCAGCCGCCGCCGAAGTACCTCAGCTCGGACCATGATCCGCTGTACCGATTCCACCAATGGCAGGCGAATCTACGAATCCTTGACGTGAAAGCCATCAAGACGGTGCCGTACGCGCCGCTCTCGCATCCATTCGTCGAACGCCTGATCGGCACGATACGCAGCGAATGTTTCGACTGCACGCTGTTCTGGACGGCCACTGATCTGGAGAACAAGCTCCTTGATTTCCAAAGGTACTTTAACAGTCATCGTATGCACGCGGGGCTAGGCGGGCGGACGCCAGAACCGCGCACCGGAGACGCCCGCGCACGAGCGAGCGTCAGCAAGTATCGCTGGCAGCCCCACTGTCGTGGGCGGTATCAGACGCCTATCGCGGCATGACCCGTGCGCGCCGCCGGCTCCGGGGCGAATCCGTATCTCCGCGCGGCGTCGAGCGATTGAACGCCAGGCGTGTCCCTCGTCCCTGACTGAACCGGGCGACAAATGCGATTCGGACCGTCTACATCACCGGGTGATGGGTTCGGTCAGGCATCCTTACGGAGCGACTGGCAATTCGCGACTGACAGGAGCCAACGCTAAGCAACGCTCCAATAAGAAAGGCCTAAAATCATGAGTCTTAGGCCTGTTCTTGAATTCCTGGCAGCCTTCACCAATCTGGGTTCAGTTGACGGCGATTCTGTCCCTCCGATTGTCCCCGCCAGCTCCCAAGATCGCCCAGAACCCCTGCGTGGAGAGCATCGGGAACTTCGTCGTCCAGTCAGCACCTCTCGTCCTTCCGAATACGTATGGAATCGATGATATGATACGTATATATGCCGAAGCTGACGCTCAGCGTCGACGAGAACGTGGTCCGCGGCGCGAAGCGGTATGCCGCCGCTCATGGAACCTCCGTCTCGAACCTTGTCGAACGTTACCTCGACCTGCTGTCACGTCCGTTCGACATGGCGAAGGCGCCGCCCGTGTTGCGGCTGCTGCGCGGCGCGGCTCGCGGCGTTCCTGCTGACGCGCACCGTCGTCATCTCGCCCGCAAGTACCCGGTGAAACCGCTCCTGTTCGACTTGAACGTGATCCTCGACGTCATCCTCGACCGCAAGCCCGGCGCGGACGCGGCGGCCGCCCTCTGGGCCGCCGTCGAATCTGGCCACGGGCGAGGCCTGATTCCCGCGCATGGCGTGACGACGATCTTCTACTTGCTCGAGAAAGCGAGGGGCGCGAGCTTCGCGCGTGAGAGCGTGGACCGGCTCCTCAGCGTGTTCGGCGTCGCCGCGGTCACCGACGCCGTCGTGCGCCGCGCGCTGGTGCTGTCGTGGCCCGATTTCGAAGATGCGGTCTGTGCCGCCGCGGCCGAAGCGAGCGCGTGCGAAGCGATCGTGACGCGCGATCCGGACGGCTACCCCAATGCGCCGTTACCCGTGATCGATCCCGCTGCCGCGCTGAGCTGGCTGCTCGCGCAGTAATTCATGATTGCCTCCTCCAGACTGCACAAGGAACCGCCGGGGCCAGCCGGGTTACGAGGCCGATGACGACGAGCGTGCCGACCACAGGCGTCAGGACGTGTGGCGACGGCAACCCGATTTTCTTGAACCGTTACACACGGAGCGCCGCCGGAAACGGGAACTTCTGAAAACCTTCCGAGAAGAAAGACGGATCCGACGAGCAACCGCACCCGAATGCTGGCCCGAGGGCCCTCACGCAGCAGAAACGGCACGAGAACGCCGATACGGCATCTACGGCTTCTTGGTGCGAGCCACTCGACCGCGCGCCTTGATCCGTTCAGCGAGCTGCCGGCCCGAGGCCTTGTCGTAGGCTCGACCTTCCCCACGAGCGAGCCGATCAAGGCCTGCCTCGACGTCGGCGCGCAGCTCCTCTCGCGCGAGGTCGCGTTCCTTCAGGAGTCGCAGTGCTTCGCGGACGACTTCGCTCGCCGTCTGGTACAAACCGCTCTCAACTTTTTCGTTCACGAGTCGTTCGAGCTCTGGCGTGAGCGAGACGTTCATGCGAATCAGCCCCCGTATCGAGGCTAGACGGCGTAGCGGATATTGTCAATATTTGACAAATATGGACAAGCGAGCGGAGGCTGAGCTGTCCCTGAAATTGTCCCTGCGAGCCAGCGAAAGCAGGCATCCAGAGCCAACAGCAACCAAGAAGCACGGTCGAGGAAGTTCTTGAGACGCTTGGATTTGCTAGGAAAACACACGATGTCCGAGAGGCGGAACTCCGATTAGCAAACCGCCGCCTTCAGCCTCTCGGCCACCTCACCGCGCGGGAATGCTAAGTATAAACGACATCGCAGGTTACGCGCAGGCGATTGTCCGCGTGATTGTCCCTGAAATTGTCCCCGCCAGCGATCAGAACCGGCTTCGGCTCGCCGCCAAAAGTGCCCGACGAGTGCCTCGAAATGTGCGGCGGTTTTTTTCTGAACCAGACATTCCGGCAAACGGCGGCGCTGCAAGCATTTGCTCGCCTGAGCTGGCGCCCCGATCCCGTGAACCATGCACGACTGGCGCGCCGCCGACGCCCATTTCGACGGGGAGGTTGGTGTCGTGGTAGGCAACGGTCTGAAAATCCGATGACTGTCTCGGCGGCGCCGTCGTCGCGGTTAGAATCGTGGGGAAACGGCGCGCCCGATGGGCCGATCGGGTCCGAAGATCGGCCCCAACGATCGGTCTCGATCTGCATTTCAGGGATGTCGGTCAATACGGCCGGCGGTTACAACGATTCGGAAGCCTTCCGCTTCTTCAATAGGTCTCTCCGTGCAGCCCAGTACTTACGCATGCGTTCCGATACCGCGCGTCGTTTCGCCGGTGTCAGCCGTTGTGTCGCGTCGCGCCGCTTGGGCGCGAGCTCTTTCGGTTTCGCCTGCCGGATTACCCTGGTTTGCTTCGACGATGTTTCCGAGCGCGCCGCCGGTGATGGCGTCGGCGCGACCGTGCTGCCTACAGTGCGCTTCCGGGGTATCGCCGGCGCCATCTCGATGCCGAACATCTCCGACAGATCGTGGCTCGCGAGCACCTTCGCGGCGGCTGGTCCCTTGTGTTTCTTCGACAGATCGGAGCCGGCCTTCGCGATCAGGTCCTGCGAATCCACCTTGCGGAGCGTGAAGAGCAATTCCGGCTGATGATCCAATCGCGCGCCAATGCCGTACAGCGCCGCCGCGACGTGCTTGCACATCGACGCCCAGTCCGGACAACTGCACGTGAAGAGAATGTCCTTCGGTGACGGGAACAGCCCTGTCTTTTCCGCGCAGAGACGCGTCATGACGCCGTTCGAGAAGCGACCCTGTAGGAGCTCGACGAGGGAATCGATCGCGCCCGAACAGTCTTTGCAGATGGCGGCCCAACCCGCTCGCGGCACCGGTCCGACGGTCACCTTTACGTCGTACATCGTCGATCCGCTGACGAGCGCCGTGACACTGCCCGGCCCGATCTGCAGATCGAGCACCGATCCGTTGCGGACGTAGGTCCGCCCGCGCGGCAACCGATTCGCGAAGTCGCTGTAGCGTTCGAGGTTGTCGCACCACGCTTCGCCCCAGAACGTCCTGGCAATCGCGCGGCCTTCGATCACAACCGGCGATAGCTTGCGGCCCTTCTTTCGGAGCTTCAGGAGTTCGCGCGCAGCCTGAGCCCGTCGAGCGCCGACCGAGACGTAGGGCATGAAGCCGTAATAGTCGTAAGCCATCCTCACGCCTCGGTCGCGGTATGGAGATCGAGCGCAACGAGCTTCAACAGCTCGTCGTCTCTCATCTCGGTCAACAGCACCTCGCCACCGCCTTCGAGCAGATTCTCGGAGAGCTGACGCTTGGAGTCAATAAGCTGATCGATTTTTTCTTCAACGGTTCCGCGGCAGATGAACTTGTGCACCACAACGTTCTTGGTTTGGCCGATGCGGAACGCGCGGTCGGTGGCTTGATTCTCGACCGCCGGATTCCACCAGCGATCGAAGTGCACGACATGCGAGGCGGCCGTGAGGTTGAGGCCGGCCCCCCCGGCCTTCAGCGAGATGACGAAGAACGGCACGCGCTCGTCCTCCTGGAACTGCCGCACCAACGGCTGTCGCTTGCTGACCGCTGTCTCGCCGTGCAGAACGAGACCCGGCCGGCCGAAGACGCTCCCGAGGAAAGCGGCAACCGGGGTCGTCGCCTCGCGGAACTGCGTGAAGACGAGCACTTTCTCTTGCTTCGCCGCGATGACCTCGGAGATCTCGCGCAGCCGGGCCAGTTTGCCGCTGTCCGCCTCGCTCCACGATCCGTCGCCCAACCATTGCGACGGATGATTGCAGATCTGCTTGAGGCGCATCAGCGAGGCGAGCACGATGCCGCGGCGCTTCATGCCGTCGGCTCGCCCGAGTTCAGCCGCCAGATCGGCCACTGACTGCTGATAGAGCGCCGCCTGTTTTCGCGTCAGGTGGCAGAAGGCCTTCATCTCTATCTTGTCCGGGAGATCGGCAATGACGGACTTGTCGGTCTTCAGGCGACGCAGGATGTAGGGACGCACCAGCGCCCGCAGCGGCGCGTACCGAGTTCTGCCGTTGCGAGAGTTGTTTGGTGAACACCGAGAACGCCTTCCCGGATCCCAGCAGGCCGGGGTTGAGGAAGTCGAAGATGGACCAGAGATCGCCAAGGCGATTCTCCACTGGCGTGCCGCTGAGCGCGATGCGCGCTCGCGCATCGATGTGCTTGGCGGCCTGTGTCTGTTTGGCGCCGGGTGTCCTGATCGCCTGCGCCTCGTCCAGAATGGCGAGTCGCCACGGCGTGGCGAGTAGTGCGGGCACGCGCAGCAGCGATCCATAGCTGGTGATGACAAGGTCGACGCCAGCGATCCGGTCGCGATCGAGCGCCATCAATTCCCCGCCGGCCATCGCCGAGGGATGCGCGACGATCGCGGTGAGGCTCGGGGCGAAACGTTCGATCTCCGCGACCCAGTTGGCCAGCAGCGACGCCGGTGCGACGAGGAGACTGGTGCGCCGCGTCTCATCACCTTTTACTCGCAGGACCCCTTCCCCGCTCCACCCCGCCTCGCTTCGGCGGCCCCCACGCCCCGCGCCGCTCGCGTCGGCGGTCTTTCTCAGGATCAGCAGCAGCGCCAGCACCTGCATCGTCTTGCCGAGGCCCATGTCATCGGCGAGGCACGCGCCCAGGCCGAGATGGGACAGCAGATGCAGCCATCGCACGCCGGCCTGCTGATACGGTCGCAACGTCGCCTTCAGGGCGTGGCCAGGATCCAGTTGCGCCAGCTGGCCGGGATCGCGAAGGCCGGCGAGCGTCTTCGCCAGCCACGGCCCGGCGACGACGAGCGACCAGTCGGGCGCCGTCGCTTCAGCGATGTCGCCCGGCACGTGCGCGCCGGCGAGGAGGCGCATCGCTTCGCCGAATGAGAGGCCGTCTCTTGCAGCGGCCGTCTCGACCGCTCGGAACTCGTCGAGCATGCGGCTCAGTCTTTCGTGGTCAACTTCGACCCAGCGTCCGCGCACCAGGTGCAAGCCGCTCGACGCGGCAAGCAGCTGTTCAATCTCCGCCTTGCTCAATGGCTCGCCGTCGAGACTGACGCCCATTTTGAAGTCGAGCTGAGCGTCCGTGCCGAGGCCGGACGGCGGCTTGCCCCCGACGGCGCCCGTGACTTGCGGGCGTGGCGGTCGATTCGCCCGCCAGGCGGTCGGGACGCGTACGATGACGCCCGCGGCCTCGAGGCGTGGAACATCGTTCAGTAACTGAAACGCCTCGGCTGGCGTCCATCGCAGCGGATGATAGATCTCGCCCGCGTCGACCATCGTCTTCAGCCACGGGCACTCGGCGGCGGCGCGCTGGACCGGCAGGAGCAAGGACAGCAGGCGCGGCTTGTTGGCGGCGCCAGCGTATTCGCTCAGCGCACGGCCGAGCGGCAAGTGCTGCGCCCTGGCCTGCGACGAGAGTTGCGTCGTGTAGGTCGCCAGAAACGCGAACGGAGCCTCATCATCTCGGCGGTTCTCGGCGAGATTGAAGTGCACGCGGCCGACGAGATGCCACGCCGCGCTCTTACGCTGGAGAAACTCCTGGACCGACCCCCTCGATTCGGCGAGTTCGGATCGAAACGCTGCCGCGGTCTCAGTCCACAGCGTTTCAAGAACGGAGGCCGTGAGGTACTCGGCGCCGGTCATCGGCGACGCGGCCGCGACGAGCGCTTCGAGTTCCTCAATCGCGGGCGCAGGTATTGCCGCGTGGGGCGCCTCGAAATCGGGATGCATGCAGATCGCCGTAACCAGCCGCGCGGCGAAGTCGCGCCAGTAGCCAAAGTCTGCTGGAAGGACGGTTCCGACTTCCGCTGCGCCGAGCTGGAGCAATCCGTGGCCCGAGCCGCGAGCAAATGCGCTTTCGAGCCTGCGCGAGAGGCCGGCCGATGGTTGGAGGGCGTCGTCTGTAACGGTGAACAGCAGGTGGCCGCGCGGCGTCAGCGTCAGCGATGGCATGAGGATGGGTCGCCGCGGTCCGTGATGGTGAGATGGAGATCGCTACGGTAACTTCAGAATGACCATCTGCAGTCCGGGAACGTCGGCAAAATCCTTGGCGTTTGAGGTGAGCAGCCGGAAATCACGTTGGATTGCTTGCGCCGCAAGCCAGAGGTCGTTGACGCGAACGTCTGGATCTCTTCCTACCTTTCTCAGCTTTGCGGCCAAGAGCGCGAACGTCTCCGCGGTCTCGACGGTGATCCTCAGTTGAGGCTTTCGACGGAGTCGTCGGAGCATCGCCGTCGCGCGTTGCTTCTGTGGACCCGGCCGCAACATCTCCACGCCGAACCGGATTTCCGCGACGTTCACCGGCGAGAGATAGACCGGATCTTGACGAGTGATGGCATGGATATCGGCCGCGGCGAGCGCTCCACGTTCAATCGCGATCCATACGCTTGTATCGATCAACCAGCCCACGGCCCGCGCAGCTCCGATACATGCCCTCGTCGACCCTTTCGTTGCGAAGCGATCGCGGCCGACAGGGCTTCCGCCGTTTTGTCGTCAAGCGTACCGATAGAGATCGCCGAATACACTCAACGCGTCCTGACGCGGCGCCTCAGGAACAAGTCGAGCAATCGGTCGCTGATTTCGCACGAGGACGACCTCTTCCTGGTCGCGCTCGAGAGCATCAAGGACGGCGCTGAAGTTCCTCGCGACGTCGGTAACGGATCGCGTCTTCATAGGCCCAGATTATCTGATTGAATCTGATTCGGCAACGATACTGTCCTCGCGATTGTCCCTGCGGCGCGCCAAAAGTGGGCTTCTAGGGACAACGCTGGCCAATGCGGTCGATCGTGGAAGTGCCGAAAAGTGAGGAATTTAGGCCAACAAGCGAAGCCGGCCGAGGGGCTGAAGGGCGTTTAGCAAACCGCCGCCTTCAGCCTCTCGGCCATCTCACCGCGACGGGAATCCTAAGTATAGACGACCTCACGGGTTTCCGCCCGAGGTGGCTCAGCGGAATTACCGCAGATTGGCATACTCGGCTTGAGCTTGCTTGAGGATCGGGATGTCGGGGTCGGCCTCTTTCCACAATGCAAGGAAATCCTGATAGGCCGTCTTCGCCTTGGTGATATTCCCCGACAACACGTACGCTCTGCCAACTTGCAGGTGCGCCAGCGCGCCGATGGGATCGCTCACGACAATCGAGCGGTGATCGAGAATGTTTTGGAATTCCGCTGCGGCTTCGAAGCCTTGGTGTGCGGCTAAGTAGGCCAAACCACGCACATAGACAGGATACAAGGGCCCGATAAACATCGGAGCGATCGAAGGCGGGACGCCCTGATCGTAGGGCCGGGCACGTTGCAGCAGCTCGATGGCCGTCGACGCGCCACCCCCTTTCGCGTCGTCAGTCAGTGCGAGAAGGGCGCGAATCTCCGGCAGATAGACAGATTGGACCGCTGAATCCTCCGGGAAGCGCGTGTCCAGATCCTTCACGAGTGCTCGTGCGCGTGAAGATTCTCCCGAAAGAGCCAGGGCGAAAGCTGCGCCGTATTCCACATCGCGATCAGTTGAAAGGTCCGCTGCCGCCGTTGCGTGCCCTTTCGCGGCAGACGTATCCCCGTACAAGGCTGCCCACAGCGCCGGTCCGATCTCGATGAGAGCTTTCCGTCCCCGCTGGTCCGGCTGCTGATTCAAGTCAGCCGCACGTTTGGCCATTGCGTTGGCCTTGTCCACATGACCGGCATACGCCAAGACGAACGCCTGTCTGTCGGCGATCATGTCTTCGGCGCCCGATTCTTTCTGGCCTAGAGCTTCTTCCCGGTCCATTGCCGCGCGGTCGCCCTTCAGGAAGGCGATGTCGTACCGCTGGATCAACAGTTCGGGGATCTCCAGCTTGCGGTCGGCCGCTCGTTGAAGGACCGTCTCGGCTTCTTCCACATGGCCAGCGAATTGCCGGTTGAAGGCAAGCTGAAGATACCCGATGGCAAAGTCCGGATCGATCTCGACGAGTTGTCTGGCCGCCTCGGCACCCTTGTCGTATTTGCCGAAGGTTGGGTACAAGAAGGCGCCCAAGAGTCCGTACGGACGCTTCTCACGGGGATATGTGTGCACCCACAACTCACACGTCTGCAGGGCCCTCACCAGGTTTCCCGTCACCTGCAGATCGTAGGTGGCCGCGATATAGAACCTCTCGCGGTCGCTGACGCGATCCCGTAGCTCGTAGGCCTTCGTGTTGTTTTCCGCGGAGAGCGCGAGCTGTCCCAGCAGGAAATACGTGAATCCCAGCGACGCGTAGGCGATCGCGAATTTTGGGTCCTTTTCAATCGCCTCCTTGAACAGTGGTACAGCGGCGGCGATATCGAGATCAGAATTGAGATGCGTCGATGCTGCGCTGAAGGCCCTCAAGGCTTCAAGGGACGGGGTGGTCGCCTCTTCGAGCGCGGTGTCGTGCTGCCTGACCGTGGCGAGCGACTCACCGACTCGGGTTCTGAATTTGGCGGCAATCTGGCTCAGGGCAGTCAGAACCTCCTCTTTTCTGGCCGCTTGCACCTGCTCCTCATCGAGGACATCGCCAGTGCGGCATCGCGTGGCGCGCAACCCGACCACATACTGGCTTCCAAGGCTGGCGATCGAGCCATCAAGGACAGCGGCGCTTGCCGTGCGCTCGCAGATTTCCTTCGCGAGCCCGGGAGTCAACCGAGCCGCCGCCGGCTGACCCATCAGGCGCAACGTTTGCTGGATGCGCTCGTCCGAGACGAGGCTGAGAAACGGCGACTGTGCCAGCTGTATCGCCAACCCCTGGCGGAGCGTCCCGTCAAACACGGGGTCGCCCGTCGTGTTGACGAAATCAGCGAGGACAATCGTGTCCTTGTCCGTCAGTGCTTGCGGGCGCCGGCCGTACGAGTAACTCGCGATGGCCAACGCCAGCGCAGCCACCGCCGCAAGAACAAGGCCCTTCCGGCGCATCGCCGGATCGGTTCTGGCTTCGGGCTTCCCGCTGGTCGCGACCCGGCCCGACTCCGCGTCCCGCTTCAGGCGCTGAAGGTCGGTGCGGATCTCGGAGGCGTGCTGGTAGCGCAGGATGCGATCTTTTTCGAGGCACTTGTCGACGATGCGTGCCAACTCCACCGGTACCGTGGGATTGAGCTGCGCGGGCGGCACGGGCGCGCGATTGAGAATGGCCTCGAAAATGACGCCCGGGCTGTCCCCGCGAAATGGCCGCGAGCCCGTCGCCATCTCATACAGCACGGCGCCGAACGAAAACAGATCCGTGCGCGTGTCCAACGGCTGCGCGCGGACTTGTTCCGGCGACATGTACGCCACCGTCCCCATCGTGCTGCCGGGATCGGTCAGTGCCACGAACGAACGCGTCGGCAGATGCGAGGCGTCGATCGTCGTCGCAGACACCGCCTTCGCCAGCCCGAAATCCAGAATCTTCGGCCCGCGCCGAGTCAGGAGAATGTTCGCAGGCTTGATGTCGCGATGCACGATGCCCTTGGTGTCCGCGGCATCAAGGGCATCGGCGACGGCGAGGGCAATGTCGACGATGACCGGCACGTCCATCGCGCCTCGCGTGAGCTGCTGTTGGAGCGTCTCGCCTTCGAGCAGTTCCATCGCGATGAACGGCGGATCGGTGCCGACATCATAGATGGTGCAAATGTTCGGATGGTTGAGCGCTGAGGCGGCTCGGGCTTCCCGCTGGAACCGTCCCAAAGCCTGCGGAGACACGCTCATTCCCGCCGGGAACACTTTGAGCGCCACCACCCTTCCGAGACGGGTGTCCGTGGCGCGATACACCTCGCCCATGCCGCCGGCGCCCAGCAGCGACTCGACATGATAGGGCCCGATGTGCGCACCCATGAGCGATAAGTGTGCCGACGTGATCAGCTTAGCGGCGGCGTCCATCGCCGGCAATTCGAGAAATCCACGACTGTCCTGGGCGAGCAGCGACGCCACGTCGCGGTTGAGAGTCTCGTCGCCGGCGCACGCGTCGTTCAAGAACCTCGCGCGCTCCTCCGCCGGTATTTGAAGCGCCTCGAGATACAGGCTCTCAACATGTCTCCACCGTTCACTGGTCACGGCGATTGCTTACCTTCCTGTACCGTGCATTGCCCCGGCGCCAACTCCCGCAAGAGCCACGCCTTCGCGACCTTCCAGTCGCGCTTTACCGTGTCTAGAGATACCTGCAGCGCTGCGGATGTTTCCTCCACGCTGAGCCCGCCAAAAAAGCGCCTCACTACCTGGCTCTTTCGCGTATCGACGCCCGCCAGCGCCTCCAGGGCATCGTGCACCCAATCAGATTCTGACCGTGATTGGCGACCATCAACGCTCCGTCGAGCGACACCTGCTGTGCCCTGGCGCCCCGCTTCTGAGCGTGCTTGGCAGGCGCGAAGTCCGCAAGGATGCGGCGCATCAGTCGCGCCGACATCGCGAAAGAGTGCGCACGGTGTGCCCAGCAGTGTGCCCAAACCCGGTCCAAGAACGGTCATCCGGGAGCGAACGCCAACCAACGTTCCAATAAAAAACGGGCCTGGAAATCGTCAATTTCAGGCCCGTTCTGGGATCTCCGTTCGCCTTAGCGAACCGCCGCCTTCAGCCTCTCGGCCACCTCACCGCGAGAATCCTAAGTATAGACGACCTCAGGGGTTAAGCGAGGCGCTGGATCTTCTGATTTGTCCCTGAAATTGTCCCTGTCAGACATCGGACCCGACCCGGGAACTCTCGCACCTTCGATCTCGCTCTTCGGCGGAAAAGCCAGCGGTCTTTTCCGGCATCAAGCGTCCCGCTAAGCGGCTGACCGTTGAGGATTTGCTCGGCTGAGGCGGAGCGGAGGTCTTCCCGATCAACGACAGCCCCTGTGATTGCGAAGTCTCGCGGACAGCGGAGTGGTCGACCGGCCGCGCAGCGGTCCCTTGAACCGCTGACCCTTGCTCGCGTGCGGCTGTCCCGCCGCGATCCCGTGTGCCTGACGACCGGGAGGCATTCGTGGCGCCGACGAGATCCGGTTTCTTCGCCGAGCCGGTGCCACGGCGCGATCGAACGACTGCGGGTTGTCGACGCGTGCACCGTCGGCAGACAAGGTTCGTCACCACGGCGCGCGCAGCGGCTTGGAATCAACAGGATCGTTTTCCCGGCCAACAGGCACTTGACACCCGGTCATTCCATATCAGACAGCTCGCGTGCGAAGCTTCTTGTTGATCTTCAGCGCACGAATCCTCGATTCAAGCGTTGAACGCTGTCGACGCTCACCGAAAACTGACCACGTCTGCTCGATGAGCACTGACCAGGCCTAAGAGTTGCGACGACGGTGCACGCTTCGGATCGTGGTCCTGCAACTGCGGCCTGTGCGGCGTCGAGGTGCTTCTGGGAGGCTGCGCTGATCGTGATCACGTGCGCGGCGAGCAGAACCGGGTCTGCCTGGTCAAGTCCGGTCGAGCAGCAACCAGCTTGAAAGACGAAAGTCGCCGTTAAGCCGCCCTTTCTCGTCGGGTCTTACAGTTCCACGCGAATTGTTTAGCTTTTTTCTGTTGGCAAATGAATTGTCGCCGGCTCACCATTTGCAAGCCTTTACAAATCCCGACAGTCCTGTCGAGAGATTTTTCTCCCCCGAGCCGTTTTGTTTTTCGAATTTGGAGATTTCGATGACGCGAAGCATTCGAACATTATTGATGAGTGTCGCAGTTCTGATGGTTCTTGCCGCTGGTACTGCCCGCGCGTCGTCGATCTCGGTCGCGACTATGTTTCGCAATGACGAGTTCGCGCAGACCGGAAACGGCGCCAGCCTGACAACCGTTGGCTCCTTTCTGAGCCTGGAACTCGGGTCCGGCGCTGCAAACGACTACGATGCCGTCACCGTCGCGTTTGCGGGCTCTCCGTTGTCGCCGGTCTCGCTCTCGCAAACCGATCCATCGACCTTCCGGTATCAAACCGGGTTCGACGCCAATCAGGCGGCGATGGACGCCGATTTCCCGCAAACGAACTATGTGTTCAACGCGACCAACAGCGTTACCCTGGCGCATGACTCTGCGACGATCGCCTACTCGTCCAACGTCTACTCCCAGTCGACGCCGTTCCTCACCGGCACCGACTATTCAGACTTGCAGGGGATGAATGCCGCCAATCCGTTCACGCTGCATTTCAGCCCTTTCGTGACGGGCTCCGCCGACGCCTCGTTCATGTTCCTGACCATTTTTGACCTGACGCAGAACGCGTTCGTCTACTCGGCCAATTTTCTCCCGTCAGCGACAACGACGTTAGTCCTGCCGGGGAACACCCTCGCTGGCGGCCATTCGTTCTTGTACGAGCTGGACTACTCGAACCGCGTGCTCGCTGGCCGCGACCAGGTCGGCTTCGACACGCGCACGGAGGGGACATTCACCGCTTCGGCACCCGTGGTTCCCGAACCGGGCACGCTGACGCTCGTCGGTCTGGGGGTCGCTGGTCTCGTGCGGCGCGGCCGACGGCGAGCCGCTCGATAATTCGACACATCGGCCGGCGTGCTTGAGATCGGCGAGAGTGCGGCGACGGCGACGTTCACCGCAGCCTGGGCATCATCGGCAGCCTCAGTGAGCCGCGTCCCGCGCCCTCGTCGGATTGATTACGGTCGTTCAGAGATCGTTGGTGTTGAGGCCCGTGCGCTTGCTGATTCGGTGCAGCATCGTGGGGCCGACTTCCTTGTCAATCACACGCCGAGCCTTCGTCGACGGCCAGTTCGTCAAGCCGCCTGGAAGGTGACGTTCACCAACTCGCGATCCAGTCCCACCTCACCCGCTTTCAAATCCGCCACTGCAGCGATAGGACTCGCCGTTGATCCGCCATCCGGTCACGAACGGAAACGTCACAACCGGTTGCATCGACGTCGGCAAGTGCCGGAGTACCGACAGATATTGCTCCCGCTCGAAGAACCCGGCCCGTACAGTTGTTCTCGCGCAGCATCGGAAAGTGCCGCTTCCGCACGAGCTTGCCGGCCTGGACCGCGAGGCTGGAACATTCGCTCGAGCATTGAATCTGACGTTTCGGCAATACTGAGTTCAGCAGGAGGCATTGATGCGTGAGATCGTATTGGCGGCGCTGACCCTGGCGATCATGGTCCCCTCGCCCGCCAGTGAGCAATTGACCAGGGTCGACGTATCGCTGGGCGATGTGTCGATCAACAAGGTGCCGCAGCTCGTCGCTGCGGACCAGGGCATCTACGCAAAATACGGGCTTGACGTGCATCAGACCATCTCGGCCGGTGCCGCGCGCGCGGCCGCCGCGTCGGGCGTGGTCGTGCCTGAGGCCTATGTGAACAGGGACGCCGGCGTGGCCGCACCGATCGAGGTCGGCGGCGGCTCCCCGATGATCTACGGGTTCGTTGTCAATGGCAGGGGCGCGGCGCGGGTCGTCGTGCTGACCCAAGAGGCGACGGCCATGGATCACATCATCGCCAAGCCCGGGATCGCCGGCATCCAGGATTTGAAGGGCAAGCGGCTCGGCTTTTCCGGCGTCGGCTCGGTGACCCATTTCAGCGCCCTTAGTCTTGCCCGGCAACTCGGCTGGAGTACCGACCGGGATATCACGCTGGTGGCTGGCTCGGCCACGCTTGATGCGCTCAAGCAGGACAAGGTCGATGCGATCCTGACCAGCGCCATGGTGATCGCGCTGGCGCCGCAAGCAGGCTTCAAGGATGTCGGTGATTTGACCGCCTACAAGATACCGATGGCGGGGTCTGGTATCTCGGTTGACAAGGCGTATCTAGCCGCGCACCGCGACACCGTCCTCCGCTTTCTCAAGGCTGACATCGAAGCGACGGCGTTGATGCAGAAAGACCGGCGCGTGTTCAACGCGGCGCTGGACAAGTGGTTCAATATTACTGACCCGAAAGTCCAGGACGGTATGTTCGAGCACGTCCACAAGTTCGAGGCGAAACCATACCCATCGGTCGACGGCATCAAGCAGGTGTTCGCGATCTACGATTCACCGGTGATGAAGAAGCACACGCCGGAAGAATTCTACGACTCCAGCCTGGTGGCCGAGTTGGACAAGAGCGGCTTCCTCGCCAATCCGAAGTAGCAGCGTGCCTTCGCTCTTGCCGGATGGTGGCGATAGAACGGGATCGCCACAACTGTGTGGCTAGGAGGCAGGGATTCGAACCCCGATAACCTGGTCCAGAGCCCCGGAGTTCCCATCCGGGAACGATCCCTCTCCGACCTGACCGCAACTGAAGAAATCGGATCTCTTTGAGCCGCCCGGTCGCGTACTTGTGCAGCAGGCTCGCGATCAACGTCTGATACGGCAACCCCTCGGCGAGCGCCCGCTTTTGAATCGCCTCCAGGTCCTTGCTTGACAGCCGGGTGTTCAGCCGCCGGGTCCTTGCGGAACGTCGCGCGCGTTGTGCGTCGTTGCGGTGCGCGTTTGACGCAGGGCGGCGGAGGATCGACGGGTAGGGCCGCAGCGTCACTCAATCGGGGACACTCCGAGACTCTCCATCGCGCGCCTCAGTTCCTCTCTGAACGCGTGACGACGCTTCGCGGTCGCATTGCCCGCTCGCCGAGCGGTGGCTGGAGCAGCCGGAACACGTCGAAGTAGTGACGCGACACGCGCTGGCCACCGTCTAGCCGCAGAGGAATCGTGATTGCGAGCCAGAACGAGGCCCTTCATTTGTTTACTGGCGCGTTGGTCTTCGCCGACGACCGTCCGATCACGACGGATCTCGACTTCACGCGGATCCGCGCGCATCCTCCACAAGTACGTACCTTCGTGGAGCCGCCCGTACCGGCTTGGGCAAGAGTCTTCATTGGGCCGATCGCCGGCGCTACCGAAAAGATATGAAAAGGTGCAGGATGGGGTGCACATGCCCGTCTTTCTGACCCTCCTCGAGGGCTTCGGTCTCGGTGCTTCGCTCATCATCGCCATCGGCGCCCAGAACGCCTTCGTGCTCCGCCAGGGTCTCAAACGCCAGCATGTCTTCCTGTCGGCCGCGTTTTGCTCGCTGGCCGACCTGGTCCTCATCACCGCCGGCGTCTTCGGCCTCGGAGCCCTGGTCCGCGGACAGACCTGGTTCCTCGCGCTGATGACGTGGGGAGGGGCGGCCTTCCTCGGTTGGTACGGAATGAAGGCCGCCCGGCGAGCCTGGAAACCGGGCACCCTCGAAGCTGGAGATCAGGCGCCGTTGTCCTTGATCGCGGTTGTCGCAACGCTCGCGGCGTTCACCTTCCTGAACCCCCACGTCTACCTCGACACCGTGCTCTTGTTGGGGGGATTGGGGGCAAAGCATCCTGCCAGGGAACAACCCTGGTTCGTTCTCGGGGCGTCGCTGGCGTCTGTGACATGGTTCTTCGGGCTGGCCTACGGGGCGAGACTGTTGGCTCCGCTCTTCCGGAAGGCCGTCACGTGGCGGGTGCTCGACGGGCTGATCGCGGCCGTGATGTTCCTGTTGGCGGGCGGGTTGGTTGTGGGAGGACTGGGATCGTTCTGAAAGGGTGCCGCTGCTCGCAGACTCGCGATCAGCGTCTGATAAGGCAAGCCTTCCGCCAACGCCCGCTTCTGGATCGCCTCCAGGTCCTTGCTCGACAGTCCGCGCGCCTGGGAGATTGCCTTGCGCGTCTCACCCCGTCCTACGACCGCCCTCGATAGTTGGCGGTCTGGCCAGCTGCAAATAGCCCGCGCATTTAATGACGGAACCGCCTCTGCAGAGACGGCTGCCGGTAACTCGTCGATTGTCGGTTTGACAAATATACTTGCAATGGTTATCATATCCATGGTCGTAATTGCACGACACCTAACAAGATCCAACGAATGACGCTCCTCATGAATATTCAACGCACCGTGGCACTTGGCGCCCGGCTCATCCAGCATCACCTGTTCCACCACGAGTGGGACTTCCTGAGAGAGTGGCACGGGGGCGAGGTATTCGTGCGCTGTCAGCGCTGCGGGTTGCGCTCCCACGGGATGCAGATTGGCCCGCCGCGACTGACCACCCACTTGGCTGGCCACTCGGTGCAGCGTCGACTGAGGACGTCGGCGTGACCCCACGACGCGTACCGACGGCCGGGTATCTCGTGTGGCATCTCTCGACGAAATGGCGGGTCGCCGTTGACCGAGCGTTGCATGGTTTCGGGCTGACGCACGCGCACTACCTCGTTCTGGGCTCGCTGTCCGAATTCTCCAAAAGCGGCGCACGGCCAAGTCAGCGGGAACTCGCAGACTTCGCTGGCCTCGAAGTCATGTATGTCTCGAAGTTGGTGCGTGGATTGGAGCGCTCTGGCCTGCTGCGGCGCGCCGATCATCCAGGCGACACGCGTGCGTTTCAGTTGGAGCTGACCACCCAAGGGGCCGACTTGGTCGTGCAGGCGGCGGTGGTGATGCGGAAGCTCCACGATCAACTCTTGAGACCCATCGGCGGACGCACCGGGAAGCAACATTCCGCGCTGGTCGATACGCTCGAAGCACTTCTGGACGAGGCTGACGCGCTTCACCGGTCGAACGGCACGCCGATGCCAGAAGCGCCGCGACGCCGTCCTCACTTTGTTAGAAAACGCCGGCAGGCGTCATGACGGAAATTGAATCGGCGGCTTACGGTTCAGAGTTAGGTCGACAATAGCCAGACTGCCGCAGAAAGTGGTGGCTTAGGCGACTTCCCGTCCCCAGGAGTGCGATGGCCACGGAACGAATGCTCATGCGACACACTCGCGAGATTCTGCGGTTGAAAGGGACGTTGCGCCGGAACCCGTGCAGTAGGATCGCTATGGCTCGTAACGCCAGCGGCGGCGCTGGCCAGAGGACACATGGGGAGCTTGCGAATCCTGATCGTGAACGTCACCCTGGCCAGTCGTACGGGCACAGAGACAGCGTTGCGGGACCTCGCGCTCGGCCTGAAAACGACCGGGCACAAGCCAATGATGTACTCGCCGGAGCTCGGCGCGGCGCCGGGGTTGCATGATTGACGCGACAATCAGACCCGGAACTTGTGTCGCAGGCTGTCCAGCATGGACAGTTCGTGGCGTTCGGGCAGTTCGGCGAAGTGGAAACGCTTCACCGCCTCAGCTCCCCAGAAGCGGCCAACTGCGATCAGCAGATCCAGATCCGGTCGAATCCAATCCGGCACGGCCGTGGTTGAACCAATCTCCTCCAGTTCCTCGTAGCCGAGCTCGCGTAGATGAATGGTCTGCCGGCCTCGCTTGATTGCGTGATCCGGCACCGTCGCACCCTCGATCAGGACCTGCAGGAGCCGCTCGCGCCAATCCCGGGGGAGCCGATCGAGCACGGTACGAAACCACATCATGCCAAGCAGCCGTCTCAGCTCGGTTTTGTCGACGGGGATGTCCGATGCGGCGCCTTCGTGTGCCAGAGCCAGGGCCGCCGGATCGGAACGGTTGAGGGCAACCGCAAATTCCCAGAACGTCGTAAACGCACGCGCCCGAGGTGGACCGACGACTTTCTCACCCGAGGAATCCCGGCGTGGCTTGACCGGCGCGGGCGATTCCGCGGCGGCCGGGGGCGCCTCCGCGGCTGCGATCGGTTCGGCCACCGGAACCGTCGTACGGACGCCTCTCTCGAGACTCCAATCGACTTCGAGCGGCGGCTGCGCTCCTGTGTACTCGGCAAACAACGCCGTCACACCCCAGGGTCTCGGCATCCCCACCGCTCGGGCGTACAGCGGACTGTAGGGGCTGTTGGCATCGACGCCCATCGCGACGGCAACCCGTCCCTTGATCTGTGCATCCACGAGGTTCGACCAGTCCCCTTCAATGCAGATCAAGGACGTCCCGGCCGGCTTGTGAAAGGCGTAGTACGGATTGTCACAGCATCGGTGGGCCGCGTGCTCCACCAGTTCATCTGTCGGATCACAGCCCTCCGGCGGGTCGATCTCTCCGAAGCCGATTCGCAGACGGCCCTTGCCGGCAAACAGTATCGAGAGATCGGACGGATCGACCTGCGAGAGATCCCAGAGGACGTAAATCAGACCGCGGAGACCGCGCGCGATGGGAACATTCATGCGTTCCCAGACGACCGCCTGCGGCTGCGGATCGTCTTCCGCATATCCGCGGTCGTTCAGGATTTCGATCAGCCGGATGCCCGCTGAGTCGAATTGCTCGATCACCCGTACCGCGTGGTCGTAGTGCCGCTTGTCCACTTCGTGCCGCTCGAACGACGGCCGCACGAAGATCGGGATGACGAGCTTCTTCTGCTGGCGCGCGATCTGCGTGAGTGGAAACATCGTGCCCGAGCCGGTGCCTTTGCCTCCCGTGCCGATGAGGATGATGATCGAATACCGGCTGAACAGACTCTCGACTTCGCCGCGTGATTCCTCGAGCGCGCGGAGCGCCACCTCGGGGTCATGCCTCGCGCCGAGACGGCCGGTCGTGCGAGCGCCGATGAGGCACCGCTCCTCCCTGGGCAGATCGGACAGCGCAAACTCGTTGGTGTCAAGAAATCGAGTGGTCACCGCGCTCCTGAGCCGTTCTGCGTACCCGGGATCGGTCCTCTGCGTCACCGCCAGGTCGCGCCGGAACGTCGTCATCACCGATCGCAGAATGTTTCCACCGCCGCCACCAGCGCTCATAAGGAGGATATGCATGTGACACCTGATTGCTTGGGATCGGCCGTCAATTGAAAGGGCACCACGATCCATCCTGCTTGTGTGTAGGGCGCACCGTTCACGAAGGAGTCATCGGCGAGCACGTGCATCACCCGGGCGACGTCGTATTCGACATTCTTCTTGTGGTCCGACAGGTTCGGATAACGCCTGCCCACGGCCGGCGCGAGCATCACGTCGAATCGCCTCAGTCGCGCGCCGTAGCGGAGACGCGCTCTGACGGGATGCTCCGAGACGTCGTACCGAACCAGTGGCCGCGCGAACTCATCGACGAATCGATTGACGAAGTACTGCACGGCGATGGATGCCGTCTTCCTGCGAGCCAGATAGTCGTCGACGGTCCGCCACCCGAGCCACGGCACGACCATCGCCGCGCACAGCCAGAGCATCGCGAGATCGACACCCCCGAGCTTTTGAAGCACGCGGGAGGCTGCGGACTGCGGTCCATCGCCGGCGTCGGCGCTCGGACCTGACGTGGGGAGTGCTGTGGGAGCACCGGAGCCGTGGGGACCTTCGGATACGTTGCCCGCAGTGGGCTCTTCGACGTGATTGGCGGGCGAAGACAGGCGCCAGATGCCCGGTTGGATGACGCAAGCCTGCCAGCCGGCATGAATACGGTCGTATTGCGACTTGGGAACGACCCTCGACGAGGGGTTCAAGATCTGGAACCAGACCTGATACGCGTTCCCTCCGTTGCCGGTCATGCGCCGTGCGGCTTGCGTGGCAGACTCGCCACGCTGAGTTGCCCGGCAGACGCGCGACTGCGCGAAGGCGCCTGTCGGCGATGCCCCTAGCATCAGGACGATCAGCAGCGTCGACCACGCGACGCGCGTCATGGGCGGCAATCCGCACCTCATCCAGAAGATAGGGAACGTCAGGGCCACCTCGTCGTTAGCATAACGCTCCTTCTCGGTCTCTGGTCAGCTCCTTCTCTACGAGTGGCGCCTCCCCAACCACTATATGGATGAGGTCGGTCATCGACACCCGGCGGAGCACTCTGGTTGACATGATAATGTGATGAAAGTATGCTAATTTCATGTCGCAAACGATGGTCCAGATCCGAAACGTGCCGACTGAATTCCACCGCCGTCTGAAGGCGCGCGCCGCGATGGAGGGCATGTCGATGTCCGATTACATCCTGCGCGAGGTCGGTAAGGCCCTGGAACAGCCGACGCGCCAGGAGGTCCTCGACCGACTGCGGGCGCGACCGCTACGACGTCTGGCCCGGAGCGCGGCGGACGTGATTCGTGCCGAGCGCAACGCCCGATGATCGTCCTCGACGCGTCAGCCTTGGTTGAGCTGATCTTGAACACTCCGACCGGTCAACTGATCGCCGCGCGCATCGCTGATCCCGCCGAGGGTGTGCACGCGCCACATCTCGCCGATGTGGAAGTCGCGCAAGCGTTGCGGCGGTATGTCCGGGACCGGACGATCAACGCAGACGCCGCGACGGTCGCGCTGGATGATTTCCGTGCCTTGGACCTCCAGCGACACGCCCATGAACCGCTGCTCGATCGCGTGTGGGAGCTGCGACAGAATCTCACGGCCTACGACGCCGTCTATGTTGCGCTGGCTGAAGTGCTCGACGCGCCCTTGCTGACATGTGACGGCCCGCTCTCGCGAGCACCGGGCGTGGCCGGCCGCGCGGTCCTGGTCCAAGCGAAGCATTCCGGCCGATAGGACCCGAGCGCCTCCGCATTTCGTCCGACATCCACCCGCACACCTCGGGCAGGCTCCAGCCGAGCCTTTTCCACCTAACCGACAGATGAACTAGGAGGCAAGAAATCTACTGGGGCACTGTCCGACGAAGGCGCGGTGTCACTCCCGCGGCAATGGGAGCAAAGTCTGAACTCGCCCGCAGCGATGCGAGCGCCGGATCGTGCAGAACGATCGGATCGTGGAAGCCCTTGGAGACCGCCTCGCGCAGGATGGCGAGTGCCCGGGTCACGTTCCCGGCGCAGACGTAATACTTCGCGTCCGCGAACACACCCGGAAATACGGACCCCTGCGCTGCAGTCTGCTCGAGCTCCAAGGCATGCGTGCGCTCGAGCTCGGCATCGTTCATCCTGGCCTGGATCGCGAGTGCGTATGCACGCGCCCAGCGTGCGTCGGCTTCGAGACGCCGGTTGCCACGAACCGCTGAATCGGCCAGTACGCGCTCAGCGAGCTCCTGCGATTCGAGAAAATGCCCGTCCAGCCGTGCAATGTCGGCGAGAATCACCTGCCCGGTGAGAAGAGCGAGCCGCGCTTCGGGGCTGGCCTGTCCGGTTGCGGTTGGTTCGAACATTTTCCTCGCGTCATCGAGTCGTCCGAGCTCGATCAAGAAACCCGCTCTGACGTTGGCGGCCTGAATGCGGCGCGGGTGCAAGGGCGGGAAGTGTCGTCCGAAGATGGCGATCGCCCGATCGACCTGCTCGAGTGCCAGCTCTGTGTCGCCCAGCCTATCGGTGATGCCAGCGAGGTTGTACCAGGCGATTCCCGCGTCCGGATGATCGGGGCCGGACACGGACGTGTCGACGTCGAGGCCGCGCCGCGCCATCTCGGAGGCCCGTGCGTAGTCGCCGAGGTTCCGATAGGCCACGGCAAGATTGCCGAGCACCGCCGCGATGTGAGGATCCCGCTCGCCGAAATGTTTCGTCAATATTGGGAGCGCCCGCTCGTAGGCATCCCTGGCATCCCGATAGTGACCGGCCCGGGCGTGCATCGCCCCGATGTTTTGCAGCAAGACCGCAGCATCGCCGTCCCCGTCCCCGTACGCCGCCACCCGTAGCTCGTAGCTGCGGCGATAGAGACGAAGCGCCTGCTCGGGATCACTCATCCGCAGCAGCAATCCGAGCTCGGTCGTGGCCGGTTCGATCCTGACGTCGCGTGGTCCATACGCGCGCTCCAGAATCGCCAAGGCCTCTCGATCATCTGCCTCTGCCTTGCCGGGCTCATCGAGTTGCCGCTCGAGTCTTGCGCGCCGAACGAGCGCCTGCGCGAGGTCGAGTGCGCCGCCGCCCGTCCCGCGCGCCAATGCGACTGCCTCGTCCAGCATCGGGCGTGCTTCCGAATAGAGCGCCAGCTGGGCGTACACCCAACCGATAGTGGCGAGCAGGCGTGCCTCGAGGAGAGGCTCGGCGGCGAGCTCGGTGCGAATCCGCCTCGCGCCTCGTTCGAGAATCTCACGGGCCGACACCTCACGGCCTTTCGACCCTTCTGGTGTCGCCGTCTCGAACATTTCCACGAGAAACGCGGAATAGCGATCGGCAGTAGCGGCTTCGGTGCGCGCGGCGGCCTCGGCACGGCGCGCACGCACCATACCCACGGTGGTGCCAACGGTCCCCGCGAGCAGCGCCAGCATCAACAGCGCCGCGGATGTCGCCGCCACTCGATGTCGGCGGACGAATTTCTTGACCCGATACGCTGCCGAGGGCAGCGACGCCTCGACCGCTTCATGACGCAGGAACCGCCGAATGTCTGCCGCAAGGTCGGCCGCCGACCGATAGCGACGGTCCTGCTCCTTCGCCATCGCCTTGAGAACAATCCAATCCAGGTCCCGGCGCAGCGCCTTACGCATCGAGCGCTCCCCGGCAACATCGCTCGGCTTCGCAGGATCCGTTTGCAGAACTGCCTCTTCCAATGCGCCGCGCGAGTCGCGCTTCAACCGATAGGGTCGGACCCCTGTCAGAAGCTCGTACAGCACCACGCCGAGCGAGTACACATCGGACGCGGTGCCGACAGGCGCGCCGCCAATCTGCTCCGGCGACGCGTACCCTGGGGTCAACGCGCGACCAGACTGCTCGGTCAGCTCGGTCTCGCGCGCCTCCCCCTGCTCGAGCAGCTTGGCGATGCCGAAATCCAGCAGTCGCACATGTCCGTCAGCAGAGACGAGGATATTGGACGGCTTGAGATCGCGATGCACGACGAGGCGAGCGTGCGCATGCGCGACGGCATCGGTGACCTGAAGAAAGAGCCCGAGGAGCGTCCGCAAGTCGAGGCGCGCCTCGCGGACGAACTCGTCTATGCGACGGCCCTCGACGTACTCGAGTGCGAGGTAGGGCTGTCCACGGGTCGTCAGTCCCGCGTCGTAGAGACGCGCGATATTCGGGTGGTTGAGCGTGGCGAGAATATCCCGCTCGCGAGCCAAGCGCTCGGCCAGAGCTCCACTGTACGACCAGCTGCGGGGAAGCTTCAGCGCTACTGGCCGGTGAATGAGTCCATCGCTGCGCTCGGCCAACCACACCGTCCCCATCCCGCCCGCACCCAATTCGCGAATCAGGCGGTAGAGGCCGACGATATCGTTGGCGTCCGCCGCAGGCGGTCCATCCTGTTCGTCCTGCAGGTCAGGTAGCTTCGGAATCGTGTCGAAAATTTGAGAGGTATGCAGTGCGGCGCCACGGGAGACGAGATCGCGCAACCGCGGTTTCAGCGCGTCGTACTCAGAGCCCAGCGCGTCAATCCACGGCAGCCGGTCGGTGGATGACAGATCCAGCGCGCGGTCTAGCAGGCGGTTCAATGTAGACCAGGTGTCCGCGTCGATGTCGAACTGTGACATGCGGCCCCTCTGTCAGCAGCGTACCTCCGGCTATTTCAACGCCTCGGCGAGCCAGAGCCGCGCTTTCTCCCAGTCGCGCCGGACCGTGCGGTCGGTGACGTCCAGCGCTTCGGCGATCTCGAGCTCCGTGAGACCGCCGAAATACCGCATCTCGACCACTTGTGCCATTCGTGGATCGTGTCCTGCAAGCTCGTCGACGGCCTCGCTCACGCGAAGAATCTGGCGTTCCCCAGCGTGCGCCCCGGCGCCCGCACGGGTCGTCAGCGTGATGTGTTCCGCAGCACCGCCGCGCCGCTCCGACTGATGCTGCCGCACCAAGTCGACGATCACCGAACGCATGGCGCGACAGGCGTAACGCAGAAAATGACTGCGGTCTTCGACGCGCAACTGACCCACCCGCGCAAGCCGCAGGTAGGACTCGTGCACGAGCGACGTCGTGTCGAGGAAGGTATTACGCCCTCCGCCGCGCAGTCGGAGCCGCGCCAACCTTCGCAAGTCGTGATACGCCGCCTCGAACAGCGCATCCACGCCGTCCGGCTGACGCAACGCTGCGTCGTCGATTGTCCGGGTCAGGTCGCCTGAGGGCGTCGTCCCGCGACCGTCTCGAGCAGAGCGCGGTGCCATCGTCAGTCACCAAAGTATAGCGACTCAACGGCTCGTGGTGATAGCTGTGACGCGTGATGATCGCAGCCTGTGAGGCTGAGCTTCCAGGACGCGCGACAAGGACCCGTGATAGGCCATCAACTCTCGACACGCGCCGTCAGAAGCGACGGAAGTGGTCAGCGCCAACCGAGTTCCGGAGCGACGTACTTGAGGATGCTTTCGAGCACGTGGGCGTTGTACTCCACACCCAACTGGTTCGGGATCGTGAGCAGCAATGTATCGGCCGCCTTGATAGCCTCATCGCCCGCGAGTTCCTTGACCAGGAGGTCGGGTGCGGCGGCGTACCGAGCGGCCGAAGATGGCCCGCGTGTTCGCGTCGATGTAACCGACCTGGTCCTGGTCGCGGGCGTCGCGACCGAAGTACGCCCGGTCGCGGTCGTCGACGAGCGCGAAGATGCTGCGGCTCACCGACACGCGTGGCTCACGCCGGTGGCCGGCGACCTTCCACGCCTCACGATAGGCGTCAATCTGCTTGCGCTGCTGAACGTGCAGCGGCTCCCCGGTCTCATCATCTTTGAGCGTCGAACTCTGGAGATTCATGCCCAGTTTCGCGGCCCAGATGGACGTCGCGTTGGAACTCGAACCCCACCAGATTCGCTCGCGCAGTCCTTCTGAATAGGGCTCGAGGCGCAGTAGCCCGGGCGGATTGGGAAACATGGGCCTCGGGTTGGGTCTCGCGAAGCCCTCGCCCTTCAGCCGTTCGAGAAACACTTCGGCCTGGCGCCGCGCCATGTCGGCCTCCGTCTCCCCGTCACGCGGCGCATAGCCGAAATACCGCCAGCCGTCGATCACCTGTTCCGGTGATCCGCGGCTGATGCCCAGCTGCAGACGCCCCCCCGCGATGATGTCCGCGGCACCTGCGTCCTCGGCCATGTACATCGGGTTTTCGTAGCGCATGTCGATGACGGCGGTCCCGATCTCAATCTTCTTCGTTCGCGCGCCGACGGCAGCGAGGAGCGGGAATGGCGAGCCGAGCTGGCGTGCGAAATGGTGCACGCGGAAATACGCGCCATCGAGGCCCAGCTCCTCGGCCGCTGCGGCGAGCTCGATTGACTGCAGAAGCGCATCGGACGCCGTACGGACGTCGGAATATGGCGCTGGTGTCCAGTGCCCGAAGGAAAGAAACCCGATCTTTTTCACGCTAGAGGTCCCTGGGAGAGAAGGTCCGAACTCGGCTACGCGTGTCGTCCAGTTCAGGATAGCTTGCAAAAAAGAGATACACCGCGGCTTCAAGATTCGGCTGAGCCATGGTACACGAGTGAATTTGCCCTGTGCCTGTCAAGCGAGGGCCGGTTTAGCGGCCCTCGCTGTCCGCCGCTCAGGCGACCTGCGCTTCGACTTGTTTGACTGCTTCGATCTCGGCCTCGATGTCCACGCGATCGCCGACCATCACTCCTCCGGTCTCCAGCACCTGGTTCCACGTGAGCCCGAAGTCCTTGCGATCGATCGACGTCTTCGCGGTGAACGCCGCGCGCAGGTTGCCCCACGGGTCCTTGGCCTGGCCGTGTTGTTCGACGTGGAGGACGACTTCGCGCGTGATCCCCTTGAGCGTCAGTTCACCCACGACGTCGATTTCACCTTTGGAGCGCGGCTGGACGCGCTTCCCGACGAAGCGCAGCTCTGGATACTGCGCCACATCAAAGAAGTCTGGCGACTTTAGATGCGCGTCTCGGTCTGCCACGCCGGTGTCGATGCTCGAGGCATCGATCGTCACGGCGACCGTCGCCTTCGAGAAGTCGCCGTCCGGCACCTGGACCGTCCCTGACCAGCGTGCGAACGACCCTCGCACCTTGGCGATCACCAGGTGCCGCACCGAAAAATGCAAACTGGAGTGGCTGCTGTCGATTTCCCAACGTTCGGATGCCATGACTGCCTCCTGAATCTCTGCGCTGCATCGCGCGGACGCAACGAACAGAGGCAAGGGCAAGGCCACGGATGTCGATCTTGTGTTTTCAATCACTTACAAGACAGTCCCCATTCGCGGCTCGTGTAGAAACTATCAAAATGATAGGCTTGGCTCTCATTTTGAAATAGTTGTCGCGGAGGTCTCATGCGCGCCGCCGATCTCGATATTCACGAACTGCTGCATTTTGCTCCCGAGGGTGGGCTCATCACCTTCGCTGGCGAACGCGTGCTCCTACTCGATGCCGTCGCGCTCGGGCTTCTCAGGAAGGAGCTCATCGAGACGCTCGGCGCGACAGTGGCGCGCGCCGTGCTCACCAGGTTCGGGTACGCACACGGATGGCGCGTCGCCGAGACGCTTCGCAAGGGATTTCCGTGGGACAGCGAGGACGACTGGCGCGCCGCGGGAGCGCGCCTGCATACGATACAAGGTCTCGTACGCGCCGAGGTGACACGTGCCTCGATCAGTCCCGCCGCCCCAGGCGCGGAAGGCATCTGGCACGATTCGTACGAGGCGGAGCAGCATCTGCTGCATCTCGGACAGGCGGACGAGCCGGTCTGCTGGACCCTGGTGGGCTTCGCCAGTGGCTACATGTCCTGTGTCTACGGCAAAGAGGTCATCGCCATCGAAGACCGCTGTCGGGGCAAAGGCGATGCGATTTGTCGGGCGGTCGTCCGCGCGAAGGAGGAATGGGGGCCGGAACTCGCGATCCATTTGCCGTTCTATCGGAAGGCATGCCTCGACTCGGCGCTCACAGAGCTGACCAACGTCCTCAAGAAGCAAGAACAACAGCTCCGATCCCGGCGCGCGCGGCGACACGTCGATTCGACGACGCCTTCCGGTCTGGTCACCTCAAGTCCGGCGATGGAGCGGACGCTCGATCTGGCGCGGCGTGTCGCGCAGGTCGACTCGACCGTGCTCCTCACCGGCGAGAGCGGGTCCGGAAAGGAGCGCCTGGCGCGATTCATTCACGACGAATCGGCACGGACCGCTGGCCCGTTCCTCGCGATCAACTGCGCGGCCGTTCCCGAGACGCTATTGGAGTCCGAACTCTTCGGACACGCCCGCGGCTCATTCACGGGTGCGTCGCAGGACCGCGCCGGTCTCTTCGAGGCCGCGAACGGCGGTACCCTGCTCCTTGACGAAATCGGCGATATACCGCCGGCGATGCAGGTCAAGCTGCTCCGCGTCCTGCAAGAACGCGAAGTGCGGCGAGTCGGTGAGAACCGGGCGCGCACCATCAACGTGCGTGTCCTCGCCGCGACGAATCGCGATCTGCTCGCAGACGTGCACGGCGCGCGGTTCCGCCAGGATCTCTACTATCGGCTGAGGGTCGTGGAAATCACGGTGCCGTCCTTGCGGGAACGGCGTGACGACATTCTGCCGATTGCGCGGCAGTTCCTCGCAGGCGTGGCAAAACGATTCGGAAAGAAAGCGCCGGCTCTTTCGCCCGAAGCGGCGAATCTGCTGCTGCGGTACACGTGGCCGGGCAACGTGCGCGAATTGGAGAATGCGTTGGAGCGCGCCGTCGCGCTGGCGCGGTCGGATCGCATTGGCGTCGATGACCTGCCGCCCGAATTGGGCGCGGCGCCTCCGACTGTGCAGACCGCTGACGACATTCGCACGCTCGCGGAGGTGGAACACGACTACATCGCCGCCGCGCTGCGCGCCTCCGGGGGCAACCGCGCCAAGGCGGCGGAAAAACTGGGTATCGGGGCCGCAACGCTGTACCGGAAGCTCAAGCAGGCGCGGCCATGAGCCGTCGCAGCCAGGCCAGCTGATCTCAGCCGGACAACTCGTTGATGTCGGCGGACGACAGAATCTGTTTCGAAGCCCCGGTCTCCGCGACGTGAATCATCGCGCGGCCGATGTTGACGGTGGTCGTCACGTATCGCGGAAACAGCCGGCGCAACATCGGGTAGAACGGTCCGAGCACGTCATAGAGCGCCTGGTACCAGCGCGTTTTCGACCGGATGCTTCGGAGCGGCTGGATATAGCCCGGGCGGAACATGAAAGCCGCCTTGAACGGGAACCGCAGCAGCGCGTTCTCGGTCTTCCCTTTGACCCGCGCCCACATCGACCGGCCCCGTTCCGTGCCATCGGTGCCTTCTCCAGAAACGTAGCAAAACGTGAGACGGCCCGGTGATGCCGACGCCAGGGCCGTCGCCGCGGCGACCGCGAGGTCGTAGGTCAGGTGGTGATACTGACTCTCGCTCAATCCGACGGCCGTGACGCCCAAACAGTAGAAGCACGCATCGAGGTCGGCGAATGTCGCCTGGATGCTGCCGAACTCCGTGAAGTCCGCGTGCACGATCTCGCGGATCTTTCGATGGCTGACATCGGTTGGATGACGCGAGACGAGCAGCACGTGCTCGACGCGCGCATCGTCGAGGCATTCGAGCAGCACCCCCTTGCCCACCATGCCAGTGGCACCGAAGATCACGACCTTCATGAGTCCAGGTTACAGCGTCCTCAGCGGCAGCGTACGATTCCGATCGCGCTCTTGTGGATCGGTGCGCTCATCCGCGACCGGTCAGTATTTTCTGAAGGACACCACCGATGTGTGCCCTCGGCCAGGGGATCCTAAAGCGTGGGCTTCGGTTGAGACGCACCCTCCAGCTGCGTCTGGTGCCTGATGCAGTAGGGCGCCCACGGGATGGCATCGAGGCGCGCCAGCTCGATCGGCCCCCCGTCCACCAGGCACTGTCCGAATGTTCCGTTCTCGATTCGTCGTAGCGCCGCTTGCACCTGTTGCAAAGTTGCGCTGTCGAGTTCCCCTTCGGCGAAGTCTTCGCTCTCGGCTTCGTCAGCAACGCTCGCATCACCGACGTCGCCGGCGGTGTCGATCAATTGATCACGTCCAGAGGCAAGGTCGCGTTTGAGGTGATTCGAAAGCCTTGCTTCGAGTTCGAGGAGCCTTTGTTTGTAACTGTTGATATCCATATGCTCT
This sequence comes from uncultured Acidobacteriota bacterium, assembly GCA_963836665.1. Lineage (GTDB taxonomy): Bacteria > Acidobacteriota > Vicinamibacteria > Vicinamibacterales > 2-12-FULL-66-21 > JAICSD01. Next base: position 3,629,458 of record CAWIKL010000001.1, read on the forward strand.
CCCACTGTTCAACAAGCGCCAGAAATTGCGATTGAGTCAATACTGGCAGACAATCATATCGAACCCACGCATGTGGTCGATGTCGATATGGACATCCTGTGAGCCCGCAGCGCCTCATGTGGTACACGAAGCAGTTGATCCTCCACGGCGCCATCGTCCTCCTTGTGGGGTTGATATCAGGCGCCGGCTTCGGTTCCGCCATCATGCGCGATGAGTCGGAGGCCGCGACGCGCGCCTGGCCCTTGGTCCGGTGGTGCCGCTACTGGATCTCGGCGCATCAGCCCTCGCCGTGCTGGTGTGGGCGTTCGTCGCGTCGAGTTATGCGTTCGTCGTGGCGCTTCCCCTTGGAGCGCACTACGGTCATCGAGGCCTCACCTCCGCTCCCCCATTCCTGAATCGGGTTGTTTACGCGGGCAACATCATTGGTGCCGCAGGTGCATTGGTCGGCACGCTCATCCTCGTGTGGGGCGCGTATGCGGCCCTCGAGCGGTCCGCGCTCTAACAGACACTGGGCGGCGGCGCGACGACCGGATCTCTTCAATAGCTCGAAAGGCATGCCCAATGCATAGCAAGCAGGTTTACATCTGGAAAGGCAGCTCCCTATGAGTCAAACACTCGCTGACGCGGCGTTGGACATCCTCTTCCGTGAGGCACGGACGTATTCCGGGTGGCAAGACCGGCCGGTGACGGATCAGACGCTCCGGGATCTGTATGACCTCCTGAAGTGGGCGCCGACGAGCGCGAACGCGGCCCCCGCGCGATTCGCGTTCCTTCGATCGCAGGAAGCCAAGGAGCGCCTCCGCCCCGCGCTGGCCCCGCTCAATGTCAAGAAGACCATGGCGGCGCCCGTGACGGTGATCATCGCGTATGACCTGAGGTTTTACGATCAGCTACCGAGACTGTTCCCGCACAACCCCGGCATGAAGCAGCTGTTCGAGAGCAATCCCGAGATGGTCGAGTCAACCGCCAAGCGGAATTCCAGCCTGCAGGGCGCCTACCTGATCATGGCAGCCCGGGCGCTCGGCCTCGATTGCGGACCGATGTCCGGTTTCGATCCCGCGAAGGTGGACGAGGAGTTCTTTGCGGCCGGGAAGCCCTGTTTCGGCTGCGATCAGGAGTTCTTCCCGGAAGGACACGTCAAGACGAATTTCATCTGCAACTTGGGGTACGGCGATCCGAGCACGCTGTCTCCGCGACTGCCGCGTTTGCCGTTCAACGAGGCGTGTTCGTTGCTGTAGAACGGCGATTCTGTCTTACCGGCATCAATGGAGCGTGGGCGTCTCGTTTACCCCCGAAAGCATCGATCGGATCTGTGCAGCGAGGCTGGCGGGCGCCTGAAAGGCGGCGAACGCGTAGCGGTGGCGACGCGGTAGCGGACCGAGTACTACTCGATCAATTGCGGCAGGTCACCTCAGGTCGCGCGCGGCGACTCGATGAGGCCTGCCGCCTCACGTGTCCTAAACGGAACATCCCGGATCTTCCCCGAGGGCTAAGGTTTACGCAGAGGCGCCTTGACTGCCGGCGCGGCGAAGACGTGGCAAATGAGACTCGAGAAGCGACGCTGCGAGGGGATCTGGATGACAACGCCGTGCTCTAGAGCAAGAAGCTCGTCGAGATTCCTCATCGGAGCCGTCGTCCTCGCGACGTTGTGTTCGGAGCAGGCAGTGACGGCCTACTCGGTGCTCGCCCACGAGGCGAACATCGATGCGCTGTGGGACAGCGCGATCGCTCCCGTGCTGCGCGCGCGCTTTCCGGGGGTGAGCGGTGAGCAGCTCCTCGAGGCCCGCGGCTACGCCTACGGCGGATGCGTCATCCAGGATCTCGGCTACTACCCCTTCGGCAGCCAGTTCTTCAGCAACCTGTTGCACTACGTGCGCACAGGCGACTTCATCGCGGCGCTGATGCAAGACGCGCAGGACGTCGATGAGTACGCATTTGCCTTGGGCGCGCTCAGTCACTACGCGGCGGACAATGACGGCCACCCCGGGGCGACCAATCGGGCCGTTCCGCTGATGTATCCCAAACTCAAGAGGCAGTTCGGAAACCGCGTCACCTATGCGCAATCGCCCAAGAGCCACGTGATGGTGGAGTTCTCGTTCGACGTGGTGCAGGTGGCAGCGACGGCGTATGCGCCGGAGGCGTATCACAGCTTCATCGGCTTCCAAGTGGCCAAGCCTCTTCTCGAACGCGCCTTCAGCGAGACCTACGGCATCCAGATGAAGGATGTCCTCTTCAACGAGGATCTGGCGATCGGCTCGTATCGCCACGCCGTCGCGACCACTATTCCGGAGATGACCAAGGTGGCGTGGAGCAAGAAGCGCGACGACATCCAGAAAGTGGTTCCCAACGCACAGAAAGAGAAGGTCGTCTTCGACCTGAAACGTGGCCAGTACGAGAAGGAGTTCGGGGCCGACTACGAGAAGCCGCACGGGTTCGCCCGCTTCCTGGGGTTCATCTACCGGCTGATCCCGAAGATCGGCCCGTTTCGCACCCTCAGTTTTTCGGTCCCGACGCCCGAAGCCGAACGTCTGTTCCTCGACAGTTTCACGATCGCCAAGGAGCGTTACCGGCAATCGCTCGCAGCCTCGAGCGCCGGGCGCCTGAACCTCGTCAACACCGACTTCGACACGGGACGGCCGACGAGACGCGGCGAATATTCGCTTGCCGACGACACGTACGACGAACTGCTCGGGAAGCTCGTGGGCCGCGCGTTTGCCAACGTCTCCGAAGACCTGCGGTCGAACCTCGTCGCCTACTACGGGGACCTCGACTCGCTCCCTGCCAGCACCGACGCCGAGCGGAAGCGGTCGGCAAGGATCCGCCAGCAACTCGTGCGACTCCACGCGCAGTGAACACGCGTTACGCGACAGCGTGCCCCGATCGCGCTACACAGGGTTTCTTCTTCTAGATCGGCTCACCGGGGAAGCGCAGGTTGAAGCGTTCAACCAGCGCTGGGACGCTCTCCGGCTCCATTTCAAGGTGGTAGCGGGCGCACAGGGCAGCGAGGATCTGAGGCTCGGCCCGGGTGACGCCCCCAAGGTCGACGAGTTCACCGAAGAACCGCTCGAAGCCAGCCGGGGAGATGATTTCCAGGATCCGGGCGGGTTCATCGCCGGCGTTCCAGAACGTGTGCCACTGGTTGCGAGGCTTGAAGATCAGATCGCCCGGGTTGCCAATCAACACGTCGTCGCCGAGAAGCGCGCCGACGCGTCCCTGCAAGACGTAGCTATACTCGTCCTCATGAGTGTGGCGATGCAGCGGGGCAGCGAGCGCGCGCGCAGACATCGGATGCTCGACTAGCGAGAACCTGTCGTGCGCATCTTCGCCCTCAATCATGAACCTGACCCCGATACTTCCGAGGAAGCCGGCCTTGCCGTCGCGTGATCCGAGGACCCTCGCCGTTGTCGTCGTCATTTCGTGCTCGATCTCCGCCTGACGCCTGGTCGCACGAGTTGCATGGCATAAGAATACGCGCCGGGGCTGAACGGCGCTGTTCCGGAATGCACGTATAGCTCGGCGCGAGAGCTATGCACGCACTCAACGCCTGTGCACAAGCGCACAGACAGGCGACTGTAGAAGTGCAACGATCGCCATACGCCGCGAAAGGGCCCGGTACGGCGACAACCCAATGCTGTTCATCGTCGGCCTTGTCATCCTGTCGATCGCGGTCGTCATCATTCCCAGAATCCGGCCGCGAAGTGGTGTGAACGCCGCCCCTTTCGGCTGGATGAGCGAGCGATGGCTAGCTGAACATCGCGCCTCGCACTCACCGTAGGAAGCGCGAGCGCCGCGACGTCGTACTCGAACCTACGGAATTCTCGGTGTCTTTGGGGTGTTCGCCGGATCGAAATAGCGCGTATCCGTCGGTCCGAAGCCGGATATCTCCACCAGCACGGGCTCCGCGTCGGTCTGTGCAAAATGAGTCACGCCGCCCGGTTCCGAGTAGACGCTGCCGGGAGGAAGACTCTTCAACACCCGCTCGTCGAAGCGATCGCCGTAGCCGAAGTGCCACGTGCCGGACACGACAACCGCCATGCGGTCGTCACGATGGGTGTGTGACTGAATCGTGGTATGGGCGGGGACCGAGAGAACAATGGTGTAGAAGCCGCTCCTGGACGGATCGCCGAACACGACCTTCGTTGAGACGCCTGGCAGTCCTGAACTTCCAATTTGATCGGAGCCGGATTGATTGGCGCGCACCTCCGCCGGCGTCAGCCGCATCTGGCCAAGGGCGGAGGACGAAGCCGCCGACGCCGGAGTCACGCCGAGAAAGCGCATCAAGGCGTCCATCGTCTCCCGTGGGCGTTCTTCCATGACCCAGTGTCCGGTATTCGGCAGCACGAGGGTCTCGACGTTGGTGGCGACGAGCTTCGCCTGCTTTCCGAGCGCCTCGCCGTTCGCCTTCTCGCCGCCCATCGCGAGCACGGGCATGGTCAGCTTGGCCTGAGCCAGTTGGGCGAAGTCCTTAGCGGCTTCCGGAAACGACACGAAATAGGCCCACGCCGCGCGCATACGGCCTGGACGAGCGTACGCGGCCGTGTAGGCGACCCGATCGGCGTCGGGAATGGACCGCGTCCCGTCGGCGGCGAAGTCGTTCCAGAAGTGCTCGAAGTAAGTGCGCTCGCGCCCCTTGACCAGCGCCTCCGGCGTGGATCCGTTGAATCGAAAATGCCAGATGGCCGGATTGTTATAGATCGCTTCCCACCCGTCGACACCTGGCAGAAACGCGTCCATGAGCACCAACTTGTCGGTCTCGGCTGGAAACTGGGCGGCGTAGGCATAAGCCACCATTAGTCCGATGTCGTGGCCCACGACGACCGCCTTCTCGATCCCCAGACCCTTCACGAGATCGTGAATGCGGATCGCCGCATGCTTCATGTCCAGGCCGTCTTTGGGAATGTCCGAACCGCCGATCCCCGGCAGGTCGGGGGCAATGACCGTGAAGTGCTCGGCGAGCCGCGGCATCAACGGTCTCCACATGCGCGACGTCTCCGCGTAGCCATGCAGCAGGACCACCGCCGGCCCGCGGCCGGCCGTCAGATATTGCAGCTTGACGCCATCGACGGTGCCAGTGCGCACGCTGACAACGCGATCACCCGATGGCGGCACGTTGTTCCTGGCGCCGGGGCCCTGGGCCGCCGCGGGGGCGATCGTCGAAAGCGCGACGATGAGGGCGGTCCATTTTGCAATCATTGGCCTTCTCCGGTTCCGACCGTGACGCGCGCGGTAATCCAGGCGGTGATGTCCCCCATGACCTCTTCCTTGCCAAGGTCATTGAGCGGATCGTGGAAGCCGCCGTCGTAGAACTTCAGCGTCTTGTCGACGGACCCGACCGTGTCGTAAAAGAGCTGACTCCCCGCCGGTCTCGCGGCCTTGTCGGCGGTCCCGTGAACAATGAGCACCGGGATCGTGATGCGTGCGAATTCCTTCTTGAGGCGCTCGTCGCTGCGAACCAATTCGGCCACCGTCTTGGTGGGCTGCGTTTCGTGCGCAATCAATGCGTCGGCGTTCATCGTCGCCACGACCTTCGCATCGCGTGAGAAGTCCTCATTCTTGAGGTGCAGGACGTGCGCGTGCGGGGCGACATGGCTCAAACCCTTCAACACCGCCAGCGCAAAGTCCGGAGCGGGCACCTGGAATGCGAAGCTCTCGCAGATGAGGCCGGTCAACTCTTGCTGATGGTCCAGGCTGTAGAGGCAGGCAATGACGCCGCCGGCGCTGTGACCTAGGAGAAACACCGGCAGGCGAGGTTCTCGTCCCTTCACGAGCGCGACGAACGTCGACACGTCGCCGACGTAATCGGCGAACCTCTCGACGAAAAACCGCTCGCCGTCCGACTGTCCGCGGCCACGCAAGTCGAGCGCGTAGACCGCCAGCCCCTCTTTCACGAGTTGCTCGGCCACCCACCCGTAATAGCCGCTGTGGGCATTGAAGCCGTGGACGATCACGACGGCTCCGCGCGGTTTCGTTGTCGGACGCCAGGAGCGAAAGAAGATGCTCAGGCCGTCTCCGCTAGCGAATCGTTCTTCTTGCATGGCTCTCATCCATCCTTCACACATAGCTGTTGCAGACGTCGCCTTCGTGTCCTCGACATGGTAGCGGGTGCCTTGCGAAGGCGCGTCCCGCATTGAGCAGCCCGCGCGCCGACCTGCTGGAGGCGATTCGCGTCGTGCACGCCAGCGGCCGGCACATTCCACCCGCAATCGCCGTGGAGATCGCCGAACACCGCGGCGACCACGAGCTGACCGACCGAGAGCTTGACGTGTTGCAGCGGGTCGCCGCCGCACGGTCGAATAAACTCGCGGCGGATGAACTCGGAATCTCTGGAGAAACCGTCAAGACACACATGAAGAGCATCTTGGCAAAACTGGCGGCATCACAACCATCGCCGGACGCGCCGCCGATACAGCCGGTACGGTTCGCCAAACGTGGCCGCGAGATACTTCTCCTCCGGAACGATCACGCCGAAGTGGAGCGCGAGAAACACGGGGACGAGGCAGATCGCAGCCCAAGGCAGTCGAAAAGCGAGCGTGCCGCCCACATAGAGCACGAGCAAGCTGAGATACATCGGATTGCGGGTATAGCGAAAGGGACCGCTGGCCACCATCGTCGTGACCTGGCCACGCGGATTGAGCGCGGTGTGGAGGCGTCGAAACGTGCGGACGGCGGAGACAGCCAGCAGCTGCGACGCGATCACAAGCGCCCATCCAACCCATCGGAACCAGCCGGGCCCATTCACGTCGATCGGCCACAGCCGCCCCATGCCCCAACTCAGCAGCAGGAAGGCTAGCGGAATCGCTGGTGGAAACGGAAAGGTTCTCGGATCTTCAGCAGACTGGCCCACAACCCTCTTATAGCAGCTAACGACGATTCGCTTGCTGGACCGGTCCAAAATAGCGATCCAGCCAGGACAACACCTCACGGCGCACGTCTTCGATGGGCATGGCATGGCCGGTCTCGATCACTCTGTGATCTTTCTGCCCGGGCGGGGACCCCAGCAGCGCGAACAGGGGTCGCTGCTGCGTGTCGACCGGCGCGCCGAAGTCATAGCGGCCATTCAACATGAGCGTCGGGATGCGGATCCGTGGGGCGTAGTTCACGAGATCGATTTCAGGCGGCACGTCCTCTCCGGCTCCCGTGCTCTGCAGCACGCTCGCGTTCAAGCGCGGTTCGAGAGCGGTCAGGATCACGCCGGCATCGGCGCCGTCGCTCACGCCGTAGTACGCCAGGCGGCCCAGATCGATGTCCGATCGCGTTTCGAGGTAGTCGATCGCGCGCCCGAGGTCTCTCGACCAGGCGACTCTGAGCTCGCGTGCGCCGTTGGGTCCCCGTTCGTCATGCGTCGCGCGTTCGTAGGTGCCTTTGTAGATCGGATACAGGAACGCGCGTCCGCTTCCGACGATGAACTCCATCGCGGTGAGAGACATGTCGCGGCTGGATCGGAGTAGAAACGCGTCTGCCGCCGGAAAGAAGACGACCGTCTGATAGGGAGGCGATCCGGTCTTCGGCAGGAAGAGAGACGCGCGCATCCGCTCGCCGCCATACGCGGCGTCGAATATGACGACGAGCTTCCGCCAGGTCTCCGTTTCTTCGGTCGCCTCGAGGACGACGTTCATGGGTTCGCGATCGTAGGCGTACTGCCTCCGGAACACGGCCAAGATGTCGTCGCTGACCGGCTTCAGCGTGCGGGCATCGCGACCGACGCTCACGTCCTGAGTCGGCGCGGTGACGTCCGCCGGCTGTGGGCCGATGTACTTCACGAGACGGAAACCGTTCACCGGCGCGCGATCGAACGGGCTCTTGGCATCGGCTTGGTCGAACACGCGCCGCGGGCATGCTCAATCACCCCAACGTGACACTCGACGTCTGCCGCCGCGCGCTCGGCGCTCCTCAGCTCGCTCGTAACGCGCGGACCTACGAGATCACGATGGCCAACGGCAGCAAAATCCGCCGCACGAGTTCGGATCCCGGCCGTGCGCTGCTGACGGGCTTCGTCGGAGGCGTTCCTGCGCAGGACGACTGGAATAAGTTCGACGTGCCCGCGCTGCGCGGCATCAGCCAGACCGCGCCGTACTTCCACAACAACAGCGCCGCCACGCTGGAAGACGTGGTCAATCACTACATCGAGTTCTTCAAGCGCGTCCAGGCGAACTCGGCGCCAGGCGTCGTGCCGCCGGCGGCAAGTACAGATGGCGTGCACTTCGATCGACATCCAACACTCGAAGAGCGCGCGGCGCTGCTGGCGTATTTGCGAAAGCTGTGACGGCACGTTCGCTGATCGCGCGAGTCGCGAGTGCCTGCGAGTGTGCCCACATGCGGTTTTCAGAGTTTCTTCAGCACGGCGGCGAGCGGTTTGGGGCTCGCCAACGAGTCACCGTGTAATGACCACGACCTCGAGGTACTCGCTCGGCAGGACCAGCGAGCGGTCCCTCGAGCGGTTGCCCTCCTCAATGAGGTCGAGCAGCTCCCGCGTGCAGGCCGCCTGCGCGCCAGGCTCGAGCGCGGCGAACGCCATATTGATCGGACCGTAGTAGGTGCGGAAGACTTCGATCCAGTGCATTGGCGATCGGTAGCGGAACACGAACTCGCGCCGTTCAATCCGGATCTCCCGGGCGCCAGCCGCGAGCAACTCATCGAGGCGCGCGCGCGTGCCCCAGAGCGTTGGCGACGGAACCGCCGCCGCTGTCGGCACGTAACGGCCGACCATCCGGAAAAGCCGATCGATGAAACTGTCGGGCGTCCAGTTGGCAAGGCCGATCCGCCCGCGTGGTGCGCAGACCCGAAGGAGCTCGCGCGCCGCTTGTTCCTGATTCGACGCGAACATCACGCCGAAGGTGGACAGCACGACGTCGAACGAGCCGTCCGCAAACGGCAGTTGCTCGGCGTCGGCTTCCCGGAAGGTGACGAGCTGCCCTTCGGCGTGCGCGCGCCGCCGGCCCGATTCGAGCAGCGCCGCGACGTAGTCCGTGGATGTCACGTCGCACCACCGGCGCGCCGCGGCGAGCGTGGCGTTGCCGTTGCCCGCCGCGACGTCGAGAACGCGCGCGCCCGATCGCAGGTCGACCGCTTCGCACAACGACTCTCCCACGATCTGCAGCGTGGTGCCGACGACTGCATAGTCGCCGGCAGACCACGCCGTGCGCTGACGCGACCTCACGGCCACGAGATCCGCGCTGCCGTCCATCGCACTTACCGCGGAAGACCCATCGCGCTGGCCGCTTCGACGACCATGTATTCATTTCTCGCGAACGCGCTGGTGAGGGTCTCGACGAACTGCGTCACCGCGTCCAGCGACGGCGCTTCCCAAAGGCACGTGCCGCGGGCGCCGGCGGTGCTCGGGAAGACGCTGTGCAGCTTCAACGGCGACGGGACGGGCGTGCTCTTGGCGAGGCCCCAGAACTTCTCGGGATTGGAGATGGTGTGATTGGCGACGATGTACATGACCGGCTCCTTCTGAGAGGGAACGCGCCGCGACGCGCGGGACGTTCCGGACCCGGTTGTTATAGGTCGAGCGAACCGCGCGGCGCATGAGGCCGCGGTCCCGGTTCTGGGAGGTTACGGCTGGAATGCGCGGAAAAACCGGGACTGCGGTCCCGGCTCAGCGTTGCGGCTCGGGCGCGAGGCCGGCTTCGCGCGCCTGCACGATGGCCTGCGAGCGGTTCTCAACGCCGATCTTGTCGAAGATCGCCGTGATGTGGTTTCGGACCGTTTTCTCGGAAAGATCCAGGTGCGCGGCAATCTGCAGGTTGTCGAGCCCGCGTGCGATGTGCGAGAGGACCTCGCGCTCGCGACGCGTCAGGCCGGGAAAGGCCCCGGCGCCCTGCGCGGCGCCAATGAATGCGTCGATCTCTTCGAGCACGCGATCGAAGGACGGCTCGCCCGGCGTCGGCACGTGGCTCTTGGTTTCGAGGGGCACCAGGCGCGCCCCCGGGATCGCCGAGGCCATGTACACGCCCTCGTCGAACGGCGCGCACATATCGCCTCTCGTGTGCAGGACCAGCGTCGGGCACGTCACGCGGGCAAGGTATGGTGAGGCGTCGATCGCGCTGAACATCGACACGAGCTTCGCCGCGTGGGCCGCGGGGCACGACATGCGCTGCAAATCGTTGAACGAGCGGACCTGTTCCGGGGTGGCGTTGGGGAAGAACTGATTGGTGAAGAGCTGCAGGAATGCCGGATTGTCCTGCCCCCAGCCGTGTTCGATCAACTTGACCTGGGCGTGAAAGCTCTCGAGCTCGTCCGGCGTGGGGTTGCGGCGCAGCGGCCCGCGCGCGAAGGCGCCGAGCAGCACGATGTGGCTGACGCGCTCGGGATGACGCACCGCATACGCGATCGAGATCGCGCCCCCCTGCGAGGTGCCGAGCAACGCGAACCGATCGAGCTTCGCGGCATCGACGACAGCTTCGAGATCCGCGACCAGGACGTCGAGCGACGCGTCGGTCGCGTCGCGTTGCGACAGACCGCAGCCGCGCGAGTCGTAGCGATGGAAGCGGTAGCGGTCGCCGAGCGCGTCGAACCAGGGGCGCCACATCGGCGCCTGCCAGTCGAGGTCGATGTTCGTCAGCCAGTGCGCGGCGCGGACGAGCGGAAAGCCGTGCCCGTGCACGGCGTAGGCCAGGCGCGTGCCGTCGCCGGACCGGGTGAATCGCACGTCCTGGCTGAAGGGGCGCATCGAGAGGCCCACGATAGGCCGGCACGGCGCCTTTCGCAATCCCAATCGGCATGATTGCTCGGACGAAGGCTCCTACCGCTTGGCCAAGAGCTCTCGCGCCACGGCGCGACCCACGTCGACGGCGGTTTCGGTCTCCATGACGCTGCCGCCGACACGCACTCCAATGCGTTCGAAGAGCCGGTCGACAGCGGCTTCAGTGGTGACGTCTTCTGCTTCGAGCACTTCAATCACGTGTTGCAGCTCGTGCCCCAGGGTGACGAGCGGTCGGTCGCCTGATTCCGGCGCCACCGTCACATGGAGCACGCGGTGCACGCCCGCCATCGTGATTTCGTGAGAAAGTGCCCCCGATAGCACACGCTTGGTCCGGGGATCGACGTAGTAGGCATCCCTGATGTAGACGATGCCGTTCAGTTCACCGATCCTGTCGATTACCCGGCATAGCGTCGCGGACCGTGCCATTCCACCGATCACTCGGGCCGCGGTAAGGCAGGTCAGGGGCCGAATCTGCGCCGGCAGGGTCTGGCGGGCGGCGCAGGCGTCTGGCGCCTGAATTTCCGCTTTCAACCCGAGAGAGCCGATGGCGATCATTGTCGTCACACCCAGCATCACCGCGGCGTTGCGCCCCATACGACCCCCTGCCCGCACGTGCGCGGGCCGAGGGTGGAACCGCTCATTTAAAGAGTGGGTGGGACCGGAAAAGGGGCTACGCTAGCCGCGACAGGCCTGAAGGCCATGGGCATTCAAGCGTCCAAGTCGGAGAAAGACGATCTGACCGACTTGCTCGGCCGATGGTCGACGGGTACCCCCGCCGATCGCGAGCGGCTGCTGACCGCGGTGCAGCAGGAGCTGCGTCGTACTGCCGCGGCGTACATGCGCCGCGAGCGGGCGGATCACACCCTTCAGCCCACGGCGCTCGTCAACGAGGCCTACATGCGGCTGATTCACGTGCACGACGTGCGGTGGGAGAACCGCGCGCATTTCTACGGGATCGCCGCGCGCCTGATGCGACAGATCCTCGTCGACCATGCGCGAAAACGGCGCGCGGGCAAACGCGGGATGGCCACGCGGACCGATCGTCCGCTCTCGCAGATTGCGGATCCATCGGGAGGGCAGAACTTCGACGTCGTGGCGCTCCACGAAGCGCTCGATGACCTGGCTAGGCTCGATCCACGTCAGGCGGAGATCGTCGAGCTCAGGTACTTCGGCGGCTTGACCGAGGCTGAAGTCGCGACCGTCAAGGCGCTGTCGCCTGCCACGATCCGCCGGGAAGTCGCCGCCGCGCGGTTTTGGCTGGGACACCGCATGAGAGACGCGCTGTGAACCCATCGGCGTGGGAACGCGCGAAGGCGCTGCTGGCGGAAGCGGCAACCATCCCCGCAGCGGATCGCGAGCGCTTCGTCATCGAACACTGCTCGGATCCGGAACTTCGACGCGAGGTCCTCGAGCTGCTGGCCTCACCCGCGCCGTTGACCGGTATCGTCGTCGGCCACGCACTGCAACCGGGGTCGCGCGTCGGCCCATATGCGATTGAAGCACTGATCGGCAGCGGCGGCATGGGTGAGGTGTACAAGGCCCGTGACAGCACGCTGAATCGCAGCGTGGCGATCAAGGTTCTGCCGAGTTTGCTTGCGGATGATCCAGACCGGCTGTCGCGCTTTCGACGCGAAGCTCAGATCCTGGCGTCGCTCAATCATCCAAACATCGCGCACATTCACGGCTTCGAGGACTCCGGCGGTGTCGCCGCACTAGTGATGGAGCTTGTGGAAGGCCCGACGCTCGCCGACGCGATCGCCGGTCACGCGCTTACGCTGGCGGACGCCCTGGCGATCGCCAGGCAGATCGCCGACGCTCTCGACGCGGCACATGGACAGGGGATCGTCCACCGCGATCTGAAACCGGCGAACGTCAAGGTTCGGGAGGACGGCACCGTCAAGGTCCTCGACTTCGGCTTGGCGAAGGCCTTCGCGTTGACGACTTCGTCGATCTCAGAGGCCGTGAGCGTGCCGACCGTTTCGGTGCGCTCGACGGAGGCGGGGCTCGTGTTGGGCACCGCGCCATACATGGCTCCCGAGCAGGCGCTCGGCAAGATCGTCGACAAGCGCGCCGACATCTGGTCGTTCGGGTGCGTGCTGTTCGAGATGCTGAGCGGCAGGCGCGCGTTCGCGGGCAAGGACATCACTGAGACGCTGTCGCTGGTGATTGGCAAAGATCCGGACTGGACGGCACTGCCGTCAAAGACGCCGGCGCCGGTCGTCCGGATGCTGCGCCAGTGTCTGCACAAGGATCGCGGCAGGCGGCTCGCCGACATCGCCGATGCGCGGCTCGCGATCGAGGACGCGATGTCGCCGTCGAGCGAGTCCCACGACGCCGCGAGCGGGAGCCGTGGCGGAATCTCGACCGCGTGGTGGCGGGCGGCTCCGTGGATCCTTGCCACGGCGAGTGGAAGCGCCCTCGTCGTGCTACTTGCCGGCTCGACGCCGCGGACGACGCCGGCGAGCGCGCCGCTGCGCCTGACGGCGGAGCTGGGTCCCGGCGTGGTCTTGACGTTCCTCGGAAGTGCGTCCCTCGCGCTCTCGCCGGATGGCACCGTGCTCGCCTTCATTGGCCACAAGACCACCGATAGAATCTCCTGGCTGTTCGTTCGACGTCTTGAACACCAGGAGGACGCTGTACTCCTGCCCGAGACCGACGGCGCGGCGAGCCCGTTCTTTTCGCCCGACGGCAAATGGATCGCATTCTTCGCGTCAGGGAAGCTGAAGAAGATCCTGGTCTCCGGCGGATCCGCCATCACGCTCTGCGATGCGCCACACGGCCGCGGCGGCGACTGGGGCAGCGATGGGACGATCTTTTTCTCGCCCGACACACAGACCGGCCTGTTGCGCGTGTCTTCCACGCCAGGCGGCACGCCGGTGGTCGCGACAACGCTTGAGGCAGGCGAAAAAACCCAGCGATTTCCACAGGTGCTGCGCGGCGACAAGGCGTTGCTCTATTCCAGTCTCAGCCCGCACGGTGATTTCGACTTCGACAAGGGCAACCTCGTCGTTCAGCCGCTGCCGGCCGGCGCGCGCAAGGTACTGGAACGGGGCGCTTACTTCGGCAAGTACGTGCCAAGCGGACATCTGCTTTTCCTTCGCAACGGGACACTCTTCGCCGAAGGCTTCGACCTCGCGCACCTCGACGTGATGGGTTCACCCTTTCCTGTGATCGAGAATGTCGAGACCGCCACGATCCTGGGGGCAGGGTTGTTCGCAGTCTCAAAGCTGGGCATGCTCGCGTACACCCCGCCTGACTCTTCCCTCACCAGCCGCAAGCCGATCGAGTCGGTCGACCGATCCGGAAAGGTCGCGTCTTTGTGGCCGACGGCTTCAGACTGGGCCGATCTCGCATTCGCGCCTGATGGCCGGCGAATCGCGTTCGACATCTCGGACGGCAAACAGTGGGACATCTGGGTGGCCAACTTGGCACGGGGCGACCTGAATCGCCTGACGATCTCTAACTCGCACAGCCAGCGTCCGGTGTGGACGCCGAATGGGCAACGCATTGCATTCGCCTCGCAGAGGGGCGAGCGAGATCTCGGCGGGACCTTCAACCTGTATTGGCAGCGAGCTGATGGTTCAGGCGCAGCACAGCGATTGACGACGAGCGCCAACTGGCAGGCTCCAGGCTCGTGGCATCCGAAACTAAACATCTTAGCCTTTGAAGAGCAGAGACAGCCCTACTTCATCGTGAAGCTGCTCGCAATGGAGGGAGACGAGGCGTCGGGGTGGACGCCGGGGAAAGAGACCACCCTCCTGGAGGGGAACTACGACCTGCGCGCACCAGCCTTCTCGCCAGATGGGCATTGGCTGGCGTACCAGTCGAGCCAATCGGGACAATTGAACGTTTACGTGCGTGCGTTCCCGGGGCTGGGTGGCCAGGTGCACATCTCGAGCGGCGGCGGCGTCCTGCCAACATGGTCTCAAGCGCGACACGAATTGCTCTACAGCACGTTGGATGGGCAGGTCATGGTCGTGAATTACTCGGTTGCCGGCGCGGCGTTCAATGCGGGGCCGGCACGGCCTTGGCCGGGGGCGCGGTACAGCGCCCGCGCGGTGTTAGCAGGCCGTTTGCGGGACTTCGATCTCGACCCGAACGGAAACCGGCTCGCGATGGCCACCTTCAGCGCTCCGGGCCCAGGCGTTAGACGCTACCCGGTCAACATCTTTCTCAACTTCTTCGACGAGCTCAGACGGATCGCCCCAGCTCAGAAACACTGATTCCTCGGCCCGCTCGATGAGCGGTTTCTCCCTCCCGCTGCGGCTCCGCGATCGAAAGTGAGGTGCCATGCGTGCGGCTGATGATTGGACGGACGGCACGCCTCTAGGGATGCAGCAGCGTCTTGATGGCGCGGCGCTCGTCCATGGCTCGGTAGCCTTCGGCCACTTGCTCGAGCGGCAATTCGAGATCGAACACCTTGCCCGGATTGATAGTCCCGTTCTGCACCAACTGAATGAGCTTGGGAAGATAGCGGCGCACCGGGGCCGGTCCGCCGTGCAGATGCACGTGTGTGTAGAACAGCTGCGCGCCGTCGAGCTCGACGCCGTGCGGGACCCCGACGTAACTGATCGAGCCGCCGGGTCGCGTGGACCGGATCGCCTGCATCATCGATTCGTGCGTGCCGACACACTCGAGCACCGAGTCAGCGCCGACGCCCTTGGTCAGTTCCTTGATGCGTTCGACGCCTGCGTCTCCGCGCTCGGTCACGATCTCGGTCGCGCCAAATTCGCGGGCCAGCCTTTGCCTCGGCTCGTGCCGACTCATCGCGATGATGCGCTCGGCACCCATCTGTTTCGCGGAGAGGACGGCCAGCAGTCCGACCGCGCCATCGCCCACGACGACAACCGTGGCACCCGGCTTCACGTTTGCCGCGTCGGCCGCGAACCACCCGGTCCCGAGTACGTCCGACACCGCCAAGAAGCTGGGGACCTGATCCGCGGAGGGAAGTTCCGGCGTCGCGACCAGCGTGCCGTCCGCCATAGGCACGCGGAGAAACGGTGCCTGCGCACCCGCGACCCACTGTCGGTGCATGCACGAGGTCTGATAACCCGCTCGACAGTGTGGGCACGTATTATCGGAAGCGGCAAACGATCCGATGACGAACTGCCCCGGCTTGATCGACGTGACCGCGCCGCCAACGTCTTCGACAATGCCGCAGTACTCGTGGCCCATCGGGGCCGGTTCGCTGGCCGCGTTGAGGCCGCGATAGGGCCACAGATCCGAGCCGCAGATGCACGTGGCCGCCAGCCGGATGACAGCATCCGTCAGCTCGACGATGCTCGGGTCCGGACGATCGTCAATGCGCACGTCGCGCGGACCGTAGAGAACTGCTCCTCGCATGATTCGATTCCTTCTTTCCCCTGCCTCGCCAGGCACGTTCTCGTATAATCCTTGATAGTAAGCGTCACGGGCTCGGCTATGGCTTCACCTCTTCCTGTCGCGATCCTCACGCTCGTCCTCGCGGGCACTCTGGCGGCGTGCGGCGGCGATGCAAATCCTCCGCCGGCAGACCGAAAAGCAGCCGCAGACAGTGCTGCGCCGGCCGCCGCACCCGCGCCCCGGCCGCCGATGCCGACACGTGAGCTCACGTGGAGCAAGAAAGTCGACATGACGCTTTGGTCGCCCGGCCGGGTGAAAGCCTACAAGGCCGCGCTGCAGCAGGCACCGCCGCCCACCCTCGCGATCCTGCGCATCCCGCGTCTCAAGCTCGAAGTGCCCGTCTACGACGGCACGGAAGACGCGGTGCTCGACCTTGCGGCAGGACGGATCGAGGACACGGCTCTCCCGGGCAGCAAGGGCAACGTCGGCATTGCCGCCCACCGTGACGGATTTTTCAGGGTGCTCAAAGACATCCAGCAGGGCGACGCGCTCGTACTGGACACGCCGGCCGCGACAGAGCAGGACCCGAGTCGAGTGGATCCGGATCACCACGCCCGAAGACGTGAGCGTGATCGATCCGACACCGGGTCCCGCAGTGACGCTGGTCGGCTGTTACCCCTTCTATCACGTGGGTGCAGCCCCGCAGCGGTTCATCGTCCGGGCCGTACCGGTGGCTGGTTCGCCAGCCGGCGACTGACGGCGACCACTAGATCTTCGACCCTGCGCTCGTGCCGAGAGGTGCGCGCATCGCCGCCACGAGATCCTTCGATCCCGCTCCCCACCGTGAGATCGACTTGATGGCGTCGGTGAACGGTATGTCGATGGGGTGCACGCGTGCACGCGCGATGATGTAGACCGCGCCAGCGAGGGGTGTCGGCACAGAGGGGACAAAGACCGTGACGCGGCCGTCAGGCAATTCCTCGATGATGAAGCCGGGAACCAACGCGTCTTCGATCTCGACGAGCGCCGGTGCCCAGCTCGTTTCGTCCCCGTCGCCGGCCACGCGCTGCGTCAGGCCGCGCAGCAGGCCGTAGCCAGGCAGGCGCTCGAAGAAGAGCTTCTCCATGCCGTCTCGCGCCGCCCGTCCGGTCCGAGTCCGCACGCCGACGCCGACGAAGAAGCAGAGGACCAGCAGCAGCAGTAGGGCGAAGAGATTCTCGGCAGGGAGCCATGACGGGACCAGCGCCGCCAGCGGCCGCACCAGCCCCGCGATCGATTTCATGCCCTTCAGCAGCAGCAGCACGGCGAGATACACCGGCACGACGACGAACAAGCCGCCAACGACGGTGCTGACCACGAATTCGCGTGCGAACTTCATCTGCACACCTCCCTCGGTGATCAGCGCTCGAGCTGACTGGGTAGCGGGGCGGCCGCAGCAAAACAGGCGCCACCGCCGCGACGGTGTACACCGCCCCGGAGCATGACCTGCCTCCGGAATGTCGTGGGATCCTCCGAGGATCTTGGTACAGTCCTATCCATGTCAGCCGCTCCCGCCCCCGCGTTCGCCATCTACCCCAGTCTCGAAGGAGCTAGCGTCATCGTCACCGGCGGAGCCTCCGGCATAGGAATGGATATCGTCCGCGCATTCGCCGGCCAGAAGTCGCGCGTAGGCATCCTCGATTTCGATGTCGAGCACGGAGAAGCCCTGTCGGCGGAGCTGCGGGCTGCCGGTGCGGAGGTGCGGCTCGAGCCGTGCGATCTGCGCGACATCGACGCACTGCGCCGGGCAGTTGCCACGCTGGCGACCGCCCACGGCCCGGTCCGTGTCCTCGTCAACAACGCCGCGCGCGACGACCGCCACCGCTGGGAGGAGGTCACGCCCGAGTATTTCGACGAACGCATGGCGTCGAACCTGCGCCACATGTTCTTCGCAATCCAGGCCGTCGCGCCCGGCATGATCGCCGCGGGCGGCGGATCGATCATCAACCTCGGGTCGGACTCCTGGTGGCGCGCCGGCGGGGGGTTCCCGGCCTACACGACGGCCAAAGCGGCGGTGCACGGCCTGACGCGCGGCATGGCACGCGACCTCGGGCCGCACCGAATCCGGGTCAACACCCTCGTACCGGGCTGGACGATGACGGAGCGGCAGAAGCGCCTGTGGGTGACGCCGGACAAACTGACCGCGCAGCTGACGGCGCAGTGCCTGCCGGATCCGATCGAGCCGGTCTACGTCGCCCGGATGGCGCTGTTCCTGGCCTCGGATGACTCCGCCATGTGCACGGCGAACAACTACATGGTGGAAGCGGGCTCGATTTAGCGCGCGCCCCGGGCTTCTGGTAGGCTTCGCCACATCAACGGAGTGGATGCATGCCCAGACCACCAGTCGGCCGCCGGACCTTCGTCAAGAATCTCGCCGCCACCGCGGCCGCCGCGTCGGCGTTCCCGGCGGCCGCCGCCGGACTGTCACGCCGCGTCGAGGCGCCACAGGGATCGACGGCCACGAACCAGGCATCGTCGAAGCCTCGTATCCGCTTCGCCGTCATCGGCCTCAACCACGACCACATCAACGGCATGACCAACGCGGTCATCCGCGGGGGCGGTGAGCTGGTCGCCGTCTACGCAAAGGAGCCGGAGCTGGCCGCCGCGTACGTGAAACGGTTCCCGCAGGCGAAGATCGCGCGCAGCGAGCAGGAAGTCCTCGACAGCGATGTGCAGCTCGTGCTGAGCGCCGCGATCCCGGACGAACGGGCGCCGATCGGCATCCGCGTCATGCAGCACGGCAAGGACTACCTGTCCGACAAGCCCGGCATCACCACGCTCGAGCAGCTCGCCGAGGCGCGGCGGGTGCAGGCGGCCACCAAGCGCATCTACTCGATCCTCTACAGCGAGCGCCACGAAGTGCGCGCCGCCGTCAGGGCCGGCGACCTCGTGCAGGCGGGCGCGATTGGGCGCGTCATCCAGACCGTCAACCTCGCGCCGCACCGTATCGGCAATGTCGCCGGCGGTGCGCGCCCCGAGTGGTTCT
Source organism: uncultured Acidobacteriota bacterium (assembly GCA_963836665.1). GTDB lineage: Bacteria > Acidobacteriota > Vicinamibacteria > Vicinamibacterales > 2-12-FULL-66-21 > JAICSD01. The sequence continues at coordinate 3,648,510 of CAWIKL010000001.1, forward strand.
GGCACAAGGCGCGCTACGGCGGGATCCTCGTCGACATCGGGTCGCACCAGGTCGATCAATTCCTCTTCTACACGGGCTCGACGCAGGCCGACGTCGTCTCGTCGCAGACCGGCAACGTGGCGCACAAGGACAAGCCCGAGTTCGAGGATTTCGGCGACATGGTGCTCCGCGGCAACGGCGGCACGGGTTACGTCCGGCTCGACTGGTTCACCCCCAACGGCCTGTCGACATGGGGGGACGGACGTCTGACGATTCTCGGGACCGAGGGCTACATCGAACTGCGCAAGTACGTCGACATCGCGGGCCGTGCCGGCGGCGACCATCTGTTTATCGTCGATCAAAAGGAAACACGCTACATCGACTGCAAGGATGGCGATCTGCCGTTCGGGCCCCGGCTCGTGTCGGACATCGTCAACCGCACGGAAACCGCGATGCCGCAGGCGCACACGTTCCTCACGATGGAGCTCGTGATCAAGGCGCAGAAGCAGGCGCAGACGATCAACTTCGGGGCATAAGTCATGACCGCAAGGCGCACGCGACGGCAGTTCCTCGGCGTCGCCGGCAAGATCGCCGCCGTCGTCGGTTTCCCCGCGATCGTGCCCTCGACCGTCTTCGGGAAGACGTCGCCGGGCAACCGGATTAACGTTGGCGCCATCGGCGTCGGCCGCATCTCACGCGGCCACGACATGCCGAATATCCTGCGCTACGACACCGCGCGGATCATCGCCGTCTGCGATTTGGACGCAAACCGTGTCGCCGACGGCAAGACCTTCGTCAACGACTTCTACGCCAAGCAGGGGGGCAAGCCCTACGACGGCGTCACCGGCTACGCCAACTACCACGAACTGCTCGCCAACCAGGACATCGACGCCGTCGTGATCAGCACGCCGGATCACTGGCACGCGCTGATCGCCATTGCCGCGGTGCAGGCCGGCAAGGACGTCTACCTCCAGAAGCCGGCTTCGTTGACCATCGCCGAAGGGCGCGCGCTCAGTAATGCCGTGCACGCCTCCGGGCGCATCTTTCAGATCGGCAGCCAGCAGCGTTCGACGATCCAGTTTCGCTATGCGGCCGAGCTCGTGCGCAACGGCCGCATCGGCAAGCTTCACACCGTGGAAGTCGGACTGCCCGGTGATCCGAGCGGCGACGTCGAGCCGGAGATGCCGGCGCCGAAAGGCCTGAACTACGAGACGTGGCTCGGCTCGACGCCGTACGTCTACTACACGGAGAAGCGCGTGCATCCGCAGTCCGGCTACGATCGCCCGGGGTGGCTGCGCTGCGAGCAGTTCGGCGCCGGCATGATCACCGGCTGGGGCGCGCATCACGTCGATTCGGCCCACTGGGGCATGAACACCGAGTTCACCGGGCCGGTCGAAATCTGGGGCAGCGCGAAGTTTCCGGCGCAGGGCCTGTGGGACGTGCACGGCGACTTCAAGACCTACGGCCGCTACGCCAATGGCGTCACGATGGTCATCAGCGGCGATTTTCCCAACGGCATCAAGTTCATCGGCAGTGAAGGATGGATCTTCGTGTCGCGTGGCAACGAGGCCGTCACCGCCAGCGATCCGGTCGCCAAGCTGCAGGACAATACGGCGCTCGCCGCCAGCGATCCGAAGATCATCAAGTCGGTCATCGCACCGAACGAGATTCACCTCCCCGAGAGCAGCGAGCACCACCTGAACTGGCTCGAATCGATCAAGTCGCGCCGGGAACCGATTGCGCCGGTTGAGATCGCGCACCGGTCGTGCTCGGCGTGCCTACTCCATCACATTGCCATGAAGGCAAACCGCAAGCTGTATTGGGATCCGGTCAAAGAGCGCTTTCGCAACGACGACGAGGCGAACGCGATGCTGTCGCGACCGATGCGCGCGCCGTACGCGCTCACCTGACCTGCGCGAACGGCACGGTCACGGAACCGACGGCGCCGGTCGTTCCGTCTCTGACGACCACCCGCAGGGTCGCCGCCGCCGTTTCGCGCCGGCCGCGATAGCGGTGCAGCAGGCCCTGCGAGACGACCTTCTGGTAGTTCTCGTCGGTCAGCGCGATCGTCAGGTTGTCCATCCCGCCTTCGCCGATTTGGATCCCGTGCACGTCCTTCTGTACGAACGCCATGTCGAGCTGAGCGCGCCACCGGCCGTCGAGTTGACGGAACGAGACCGTTCGCGGATCGAGCTGCACGATGACTTCGACGGTGTCCTGGGGATCGGTGGTGAAGTCGACGTGGGCGGTCACCGGCAGCGCCGTCGCTTCGATCGGGCTCCAGACCGCGCCGCGGATCGCTTCCATGCGCGTCTTCGCGGTCTGATCGGCCGGAGGCATCGCGACGTAGCCTTGCCGCGCGCGGACGTCCAGGCCCGGGCGGCCGACGTTGACCTTGATGTCACGCCACTTGCCGTCTTCAGCCACGGTGGGGTAGAAGCCAAGCGTATACGTCACCGCGCCGTCGTCGATCGCGCGCCGCACCGCCCCGCCGATGTCGTTCGTGCTGTAGGCGACGCGCCCGCCGGTCTTGTCGGCCAGGACGAACATCGTGCTCGTGTTGGCGTTCTGGGCAGAGATGTCCGGCATCTCGTTCCAGCGTGACGTGGTGCGCGACGAGGTGTCGGTGAACCCCGGGTTGAAGAGGCCTCGCGCGTCGACGGGATAGACCGCGATGCCCGCCTCGTTCATCGCTCGCGACAGGTGGTCCAGATCGCGGGCGTAGAGCTGCACATCGCGGGCGGGGCCTCTCGCGGGTGCCGCCTTCATGTCGGTGAGACCGATCGTCATGGGAAAGCCGCTCGAGACCCAGATGAGACTCTTGCGCCCCGGCACGCCGGCGAGGTGCTCGGCGATCGCCAGCATCGCCGTCACCGACTGCGTGATGCGATTGCCCGTTTCGAAATCGGCGGCGACCTGCTCGCCGTCGGTGAGCGCATCAAGCCCCATATTGTGCAGGTCCTGCTGCAGCGTGGCGTTCGCGAACGATGTCTCAAGCGCCGGTGAGACCTGCGGTTTCGCCGCATGCAGCCGCTCGACCAGCGAAGCGGAGTCAGACGTGAAGTCATGCAGGAGCGCGAGCCCGTGTGGCGTCATGGCGAAGATGGCGATGCGATCCTGAGGCTGGAGCTGCTGCAGGAATGTCAGCAGCCCGGCGCGCGCCCGCATCTGATCGGCGACGGTCGTGTTGAGCGTGTCGATGAGGAGGACCGTGACGCTCGTCGGGACGTTGTTGTGCGCCGCGAGCGCGTTGGTGAACGTCCGGGACGGCAGCGGCGGGGCCGGCGCTGCGGCCGTGCCAGCCTTGACGCTGTCGACCGAGAAGAAGCTGATCTCCTGCGGCTTGCCGTTCTCGAGCAGCGTGAAGTCGGCTTTCGCCAGGTCCGCGACCGGCTGGCCGCGCTTGTCGTGGACAACGACGTTGACCTGGACGAGACGCGTGCCGCTGCGGAATACCGGCGCCGGCGGCGGCGGGAGCTGTTGCATGGCAAGAGGGAGAAGGACCAGACCGAGGCGGACCCGCATCGGCGAATTATAGGTGGAGTCCAGATCCACTTTTCCTGAAAGCCGCGAGCATCACCTGAGCCGGCTCGAGTCGATCCAGTCACGCAGGCAGCCGATCGCGCCGGTTGAGGTTGCGCATCCCGTGTTGGGAGCGCCTCAAGAACGACGACGAGGCGAACGCGATGCTGTCGCGGCCGCTGCGCGCGCCGTACGCGCTGTAGCGCCTGGCGCCGGCGGCGGATGCCGAGGCGTGCCGGCGGCGAGCCGCCGCAGCAGGCCGTCGAATCGCAGCCTCTCCGCCGCCGTGAGCGGCGACAGGAAGTCGTCCTCGACGCGCGCCACGACGGCACCCGCTTCGATCATCCGGGCGCGCCCCGGCTCGGTCAGGTGCACGGCGTAGGCGCGTCGGTCGGCGGGATCGGGGCGCCGCTCGACCAGGCCCTGCCCCTCCAACTCGTCGATCACGTACACCATCGTTGACTTGTCGACGCCCATGATCTCGATCAGCTGCCTCTGGCTGAGATCGCCGTGCTCGGCGAGCAGGGCGACGACGGCGAGGTGCGCGATGTTCATCTCGAGCGGACGGAGCGCCTCGTTGTGCGCCTGTCGGAGGCGCCGGTGGGCGCGCTGGAGCAGGAACCCGGTCTGATCGGCGGCCGCCCGCTTGCGCACCATACCTCAATTCTAGGCCGGATCGGCGTTCAGTTGCAGATAGTCTAGTATTAGATTATCTTTGATTGTCCTTTTCTGGAGGTGCCGCCGTGTTCCGTCGCGGATATGCCACGGTCCTGACGCTGTTCCTGCTCTCGCCGCTCGTCGGCGAAGGTACTGTTTGGCGCAGTGCCGCTGAGCCTCCTTCCCTTCGGCCTGCTCGGCCTGGTCGGCCTCTACGGCGGCGGCGCCCTCCTGACCCGAGAAGTCGTCCGCGGTCGCGGACTCCGCACATACTGGCTGGTGCTGCTCGGACTCGGCTACGGCATCCTCGAGGAAGGACCTGTGGTGCAGTCGCTCTTCGATCAGCACTTCCGCGGCCTCGACTTCCTCGGGTTCTACGGCCACTGGATCGGTGTCAACTGGGTATGGGCGCTGTTCATCGTTCCCTACCACGCGGTGTTCAGCATCGCGATCCCGATCCTTCTCGCCGAGCTCATTGCCGACGACCGCCGCGAGCGATGGCTCACCACGCCTGGTCTCGTCGTGACGGCGCTGGTATTCGCCGTCAATGCCGTGCTCCTCGCTGTCCTGCACACCGGCCTGTTCACGGCGCGGGCGCCGGTGACCTCGCTGCCGGCGAATGTCTCTGCGCTGCTCATCGTCGGCGCAATCGTGGCCGCCGCGTTCATCGCCGCTCCCGAGCGGTCGAGTGGCGGGGGGGTGCGTCATTGGCCGACGCGGCGGCTGCGGTTGCTCGCGCTCGCCTGTGGGCTGGCCTGGTTCGTCGGCTTTCGCGTGCTGATCATCGGCACCGGCACTCTGGTGGCAGCCCCGTTGGCTCTTGTTGCCGGCGGTGCGATTGCGGTCATTGCCGCGGCGATGGTTGGGTTCGCAGCGGCGCCGGCCGCGCAACGATCTCCCGAAGAAATCTACGCGCTCGTCGCTGGGGCTCTTCCCTCATCGTGGCTGCTGGGATTCCTGATCGCCGCGGTCAGCGGCGGCAACCCGGCGCTGAACGTGGCCGGACAGGCCGTCTTCGGCGCCGTCATGTTCATCGGGCTCCGTTGGCTTCACCTGCGGATTCGGGCACGGTGCCAGGTCGCGGCGGTGACCGCTCGACCGGCAGTGAATCAGGCGGTCGGGCTACTCCGACGTTGCATCGTCAGGATCTCGCGCGGCGCGTGATCGACCTGCAGCGTCGTGTGATCGATGTGGAACTGAGCGCGCAACATCTGCTCGAGAGAGCGGCGCGCGCCATGGCAGTCCACCCCAGGGGCGACGAGCACGTGGGCGGTCAGGATCGGGTGGCCCGGCGCCAGCTCCCACAAGTGCAGGTCGTGCACTTCCTTGACGTGTTCGCAGTGCACCATCGCCATGCCGACGTCGCGCGGCGTCAGCCCCTCGGGCGCCCCCTCGAGCAGGACGCGGATCGCACGCCGCTGCAGCCCGTAGCCCGAGCGCACCATCAGCACCGCTACCGCGAGCGACGCAATGGCGTCGGCGCGGTAGAAGCCCGTCGTCAGGATCACGATGCCGGCGACGAGCGTGCCGGCAAAGGCATAGAGATCCGTGAGGATGTGTTGGAAGCTGCCCTCCACGTTGAGGCTCTCGCGGTTCGCCTTGGCCAGCACCCACGCCGCGAGCAGGTTGACGGCGACGCCGATCGCCGCGACCACCGTGACGGCGAGGCCGTGCACGGCGGGCGGCCAGATCAAGCGCGAGATCGACTCGTAGATAACGATGACGCCGAGCACGAGGAGCACGGCACTGTTGGCCTGGCCGCTCAACACCTCGGCGCGGCGGCGCCCATAGGTGAGGGTCTCGCCGCCAGGCTGCTGCACGTAGCGCAGTACCACGATCGACAGCGCCAGCGCGCCGGCGTCGGTCAGCATGTGCGCCGCATCTGACAGCAGGGCCAGCGAGTGGGCGACGATGCCGGCCACGATCTCAAAGGCCATGAAGCCGGTGATCAGCGCCAGGGCGATAGTCAGGTAACGCGCGTCGGCGTCGGCCTTGACGCTGTGCGAGTGGTCATGGCCGTGGTGATGGTGCTGGTGGTCGTGATGATGATGGCCGTCGTGGTCGTCGTGATGCGCGTGGGCCACGTTCACCTCGATCGATCATTGCACGACGCGGTCTGCGGTGGCTAGGTCGCGATTGTGGCCGCTGGACGCGGTGCGGACGCGGCGCGCCGCCACGCCGCCGGCGGGCGCCCGGCGATCTTCTTGAACGCCCGGCTGAATGCGGCTTCCGAGTCGTAGCCGACCGCGGCGGCGACCGCGGCGACCTGCCCCCCCTCGGCGAGCATCCGCGATGCCAGCTGGGTCCGCCACAGCGCGAGATACTGCATCGGCGGCTGACCGACAATGGCGGTGAACCGCTCGGCAAATACCGATCGCGACACGCCGGCCGCCCGGCCCAGGCTCTCGACGGTCCAATCGCCGGCCGGCTCGGCGTGCATCGCGCCCAGCGCCTGCCCGACGATCGAATCTCGCAGGCCGGAGAGCCAGCCGGTCTGGGCCGCCGGCAATGTCTCGAGATATTGCCGGATGATTTCGACGAACATCAGCTCCGACAGCCGCGCCAGCACGTTCTCCCCGCCCGGCCGCGCCGAACCGGATTCCGCGACGGCGATGTTGACGAGCGTGCCCAACCAACCCGCGGCGGTCAGCCCGCGCGCCGACAGATGGATCGTCTGCGGCAGCGCGCTGAGCAGCGGGTTGTACGGCCGATCGTCGCAGCCGAGAAAGCCGCAGACGACGCGCGCGCGGTCGACGCCGCCACCCCCCATTTCATAAACGAGCGGCAGCGGCGACGAGCGCCGTACGAACATCGTGTGATCCGGAACCGCACGCATGCCCGGCGCGCTCGACAGCACGTGCGCGTCACCTTGCGGGAACACGATCAGATCGCCTTCGCGAAGCGGGATCGGCTCCGCCCCGATGGCATGTCCCCAGCAGCTGCCGCGTGCGATCAGGTGGTACTCGATGACCCGCTGCGCATCCGGCATCACCGATCCGGCGATCTCCTTGGACGCCGGCGCCTCCGCCACCCATGGCGAGCTCAGCTCGAAGTCGAAGAACACGGCGCCGGTCAGTCGCACCGCGCGCAGCACGTCCGACAGCACGTCGCTCGTGGCGCTCATCGGCCTCTCCGGACGCCCGGGCAGCCGTTCCGGACGAACGGTGCGATCGGCGCGTATCGCGGACGGGCGGCGAGGGAAATCGGACGTTCGCGCATGGCTCCCGGCAGACGTCGTTCGTAGTGTAAGGAACACGGCGTCGCACGAATGCGCCGCCGCGTTTCGGGAAAGGACAGTGTATGACGACTGCCGCTTCGATCGACCCGGTGTTTTCGGCCGGCCCCAGCGTCGCCAGCGTCCGCGGCGAACTGCTTGCCAGCCGCCTCGAACAGGGCGCGCGCGCCCTGGCCGCGCTCGCAAGCACGCTGTGCGACGCCGAATGGCACACGGAGCTGCCGCACGACGGCCGTACTACAGGCGTCGTGGTTCACCACGTGGCAACCATGTATCCGCTCGAGATCCAGCTCGCCCAGACCGTCGCAACGGGCACGGCGGTGACGGGACTGACCATGCGCGACGTGGACGCCATCAATGCCACCCATGCCGCGGAGCATGCCGGCGTGACCAAGGGCGAGGCCATCGACCTGCTCCTACGTAACAGCGCGGCGGCGGCGGCGGCGATCCGCGCGCTGACCGACGCGGAACTGGATCGTGCGGCCGCCGTGTCGCTCTACGAAGATGCGCCGGTGACGTGCCAGTTCGTGCTCGAGGACCACGCCGTGCGCCACAGCTATCACCACCTGGCTGGCATCAAGAAGGCGGTGCGGCGATGACCCCCGCGGCCGGCAACGTCGTCTGGTGCGATCCGGCAAAGGGCGCGGGTGATCTCGGCGCGGTGAAGGTGAGGCAGAAGGCGATGTGGGCCTCAGGCGACTTCGCCGTGGTCGGCACGACACTGCAGATCGTCGGCGAGACGCTCTGCGAGGCGGTCGACGTGCGCAGCGGCGAGCGCGTGCTCGACGTTGCGGCGGGCAACGGCAACGCGACGCTCGCCGCGGCGCGGCGCTTCGCGCAGGTGACGTCGACCGACTACGTGCCGTCACTCCTCGAAGGCGGCCGGCGACGCGCCGCCGCCGAAGGGCTCGATGTCGCGTTCGAGACCGCGGACGCGGAGGCGCTGCCCTATGCCGACGGCAGCTTCGACGTCGTCTTGTCGACCTTCGGCGCGATGTTCGCGCCGGACCACCGGCGCGCGGCGGGTGAGCTACAGCGGGTGTGCCGCCCGGGCGGCCGGATCGGACTCGCCTGCTGGACGCCGGAAGGATTTCTCGGCGGGCTCTTCCGCACCGTCGCAGTGCATGTGCCGCCGATTCCCGGCGTCGCGTCGCCGCTCCTGTGGGGCAAGCGCGATTACGTCTCGTCGCTCTTCGAAGGCGCTACGTCGGTGGCCTGCGAGACGCGAACGTTTGCGTTCCGCTATCGCTCGGCGCAGCACTTCGTCGACGTGTTCCGCGCCTACTACGGGCCGGTCTACAAGGCCTTCGAGTCGCTCGATCAGCAGAGGCAGGAGGCGCTCGAGCGCGATCTCCTTACGCTGCTGACGCAATCGGATCGCGGCGGCGGACCGGGCCTGGTCATCGCCGCCGATTACCTGGAGACCATCATCCGCACGTGAAGGAGAGATTCGCCATGATCAGATCAAAAGAGCAGTTCATTCGCGAGCAGGGCTTCGGCGTCATCGGCGCCGAGTCCTCGCTCTACCAGGCGTTGATGTTTCAACCGCGGGCGGTCGGCGTCCTGCTCGTGATCGGCGCCGCGATGCAGAGCGGCTGGTTTTTCGCGGCGCTCGCCGGGGTCATGTGGTGGAGCGCGCTGGTGCCGGCGCACAACGCGTTCGACGCGGTCTACAACGCGGTCGTCGCCCGTCGGGTCGGCGTGACGCGGCTCGCGAGCGGGACGGGGCCGAGGCGGCTTGCCGCGGGCATGGCGGGCTCGCTGGCACTGGCGATCGCCAGCGCATGGATGACCGACCGGCGGTTGGCGGCCTGGGTGTTCGAAGCGGTGTTCGCCTCCGGGATCGTCGCCGTGGTGTTCGCGCGCTTCTGCGCCGGCGCGTTGCTCCACCGCGCGATCACGGAACGTCGCGCCGCCGCTCAGATGGCCGCGCGGCGGCCGGTGAGCCGCGGGTAGGGCGCCTGAGACGCACAGTGGAGCCTCAGATCTTCCGGCTGTCATATGCCCAGTGCAACACCGCCTGCCGTTGCCTGCGGCGGCACATCACGTCGCCGCGCTCACAGTTGTGGCGGATCGCGGCGACGTGCCGCGCGATCGCGCGCCAGCGCCGGATCTGGCGGCGGTCGTCGGACGATCGCCGTCCGCTGTAGTAGCGGCAGTACCACTGGAACCACCCTCGCGGATCCTGCGGGCGGATCCAGCCCTGGCGCCGCCATTCGCTCAACGTCTGCGACGCCTTGACGCCGAAATAGTTCAGCTTCGAGTCGTACTGGCCGGGACTGAGCTTCGCGCCGGCGAACCAGCTGGCGGGAAACTCGTCGCGGCAGTCAGTCATGTACTTGCCGCCGAACACGCCGAGCCGGAGCATCTGCTTGGGCGTCAGCTCCGGACGGAACAGCGGATGGAAGTTCCGCCCCATCGGCTCGGTCCGAAAGTAGACGTAGTCCTGCTGCATCGTGTCGTTGACGACGACGCGACGCCTCATCGGTTCCTGCGTAACGGCGCGCGATTTCCGCGTCAGCGGACACCGCGCGCGAGCGCCGACAGCGCGAAAAGGAGCACGACGAACGTCGCCAGCGTGCGTGTGTCGCCGGGGCCGCTCTGCCGCTGCATCGCGCGCCACACGGCGACGCCGCCCACCAGGAAGAGCATCCGCTGCTCCGTCAGCAGCAACGCGACAACGACAGCGGCGACTACCAGCCAGCGTTGCGGCTGCGACAGCGCGTGAAATCCGCGCGAACCGTCGAGCTGCCAGACCGGGATCAGGTTGAAAAGGTTGATGAACCCGGTCAACTCGGCGATCGCCAGCCAGACTCGCACGCCGCTCGCCGCGTAGACCGCGGCTGCGGCGAGGCCTGCACCAAGGCCCCACACCGGACCGGCGAGCCCGATCTTCGCGTCGGTGATCGGGTCGGACACGTGCTGCCGCAGCATGACGAGCGCGCCGACGCCCGGGATGAAGAGCGGCGCACCGGCGGCGATCCCGAGCCGACGCAGCACCGACACGTGCCCCATCTCGTGGATGTAGATCGAGAGCACGAGCCCGAGCGCGAGCGGCCAGCCGTAGACCGACCAGTACACCCCGAAGAAGGCGAACATCGAGAGAAACGTGCTCGCCTTGGTCAGCCCGAGTAGCAGGAACTTGAGCTTGCCGGCGAGAACGACGATGGAGGTGATGATCGCGCCAAGGCCGCGACGCAGCCATGACTGCTCCGGGCCGGTCGGGCGTGCGTCGCTCTGCGTCGGCCGGTCGTCCAGCGCGGCGATCCGCTGCTGGACAATCGTGTACTGCTGCGAGTCTGGCGGCAGCAGTGCCAGCGCGCGGGTCCAGCGCTCACGCGCCGCGTTGGCGTGGCCAGCCCGTGTCGCCAATTCGGCTTCGGCGGCGAGCGCTTGCAGCTCTTGCCCGTGGCGCAGCGTCGCACAGGCCGGGCAGGCCAGCGCGGACGCGGGCAGCTCGGTGCCGCAACGCGTGCAGATCGATTCACTCAAGGGTTGGCGGCCGCGCGATCGCCGACGCGATATGGGCCGGAGACGACAAGGCGCGGCAGGCCGGTCATTCTCCACGCCTGCTGCATGCCGAAGAAAATGATCGCCGCACTCAGCAGGCCGGTGGGCATCGAGCCGGCGACGACGAGAACGGGCAGCGCGACAGCCAACACGGCGAGCATGCCGATGCTCCTGGCCACGGCAATCGGGGACGCGCCGGTCTTCACCAGTTGCGCGGCGCCCGCTGGGGCGGCCTCGCTCGAGGCCGCCGTCTTCGTCTCTAACGCGCCCTTCATGGCAATTGGGGTGTAGGCCAGGCCAACCGCGATGTAGGTGAGTGTCACGGCCAACACCTGGAACCGGCGGCCGCCGCGTCCGCCGGCACCCTTGCGCACCGCATACCCGACCATGTAGCCGATGAGGATCGCGACGATGCCGATCTCGAAATTCGTGATCGCAATCACCGCGTAATAGATGATAGCGCCCGCAATGCCGGCGCCGAGGCCGAACAGCAGCGCCAACATGAATGGACCGGTGCCCCGCCGCGGTTCCATGAGCGTTGCGACGGTGGCGCGGCACTGCGCGCACGTTGTCCGGCCAGAGACGGAGAAATATTCCGCTCCAATCGGCCGCGCACAATAGCCGCAACTGAGGGCTGAAGCCGCCGAGGAGCCAGCCTTTGGCTCGGCCTTGTCGAACTGGAGATCCGTCGTCGGTCCTGCGGGCTCGTTGACCATTTGGGGCTCTTGTGGGTGGTCGCCATCTTACGACGATCAGACGGAGCCTTGGCCCCACGCGCACAAATGCGTCGCGCCGGGGTATCGTTATGGCCGTGGAACAGAGATTCCTCGGCAATTCCGGCCTGAGCGTTTCCGCGCTCAGCTTCGGCACGATGACCCTCGGCGGCCGCGAACGCTTCGCCAAGATGGGCAACCTCGGCGTGAGCGACACCGTCCGGATCCTCGACATCCTGCGCGATGCGGGCGTCACCACGCTCGACACGGCCGATTTCTATTCCTTCGGCGCCTCGGAAGAGGTACTCGGCGAAGCGCTCAAGGGACGTCGCGACGGCTTCGTCCTCGTGACCAAGGCATTTCTGCGGATGTCACCGGATGCGCACGGCACCGGCCTGTCGCGCAAGCATCTGCTCTCGGCGTGCGACGCCAGCCTGCGCCGGCTGCAGACCGACTACCTGGATTTGTATCTCTGCCACCAGCCCGACATGCTCGTCCCGGTCGAGGAAACGCTGCGCGCCTACGAGGACCTCGTCGCCGCGGGCAAGGTGCGCTACGTCGGCTGCTCCAATCATTCGGCGTGGCACGTGATGAAGGCGCTGGCGGTGTCCGACCGCCTCGGTGCGCCGCGCTACATCTGTCAGCAGGTCAACTATTCTTTGGTCGCGCGCGACGTCGAACACGAGATCGTTCCACTCGGGCTCGATCAGAGAGTCGGACTGATGGTATGGAGTCCGCTTCACGCCGGCCTGCTGACCGGCAAGTTCCGCCGCGACTCGCCGCCGCCGGCGGTCGCCCGGCTCAACGAGCTGGAAGTCCCCGGCACCGTCGACTTCGAACGCCTCTATCGCATCGTCGACGTGCTCGACGCGATCGCGCTGGAGCGCGGCGTGTCGATCCCGCAGGTGGCGATCAACTGGGTCCTGCACAAGCCCGGCGTCGACACGGTGATTCTTGGCGCCCGCAACGAGGAACAGCTGAAGGACCTTCTCGGCGCCGCCAACTGGCGGCTGACGCCGGAAGAATCGGCGCGTCTCGACCAGGTCAGTGCGCTGCCTGAGCCGTATCCGCAGTGGCACCAGCACAAGTTCGGAATCGAGCGAAACCCGCGCTTGCCGGTGCTGCGCGCGTAGCCCGACCGGGGCGTGGCTCGTTGTAGCATACGGACGCGCCATGGGTCGCAGTCTTCTCGCCGGCGTCATTTTCGCCCTGCAGCTGATGCCGTTCGCGCCGCAGCCGATCGTCCCAGGGGGGATCGTCATTCCGCTTTACTCCCCCGACTCGCCGTTCCTCAAAAAAGACCGGATTGCCGAGCCCGAGGTGCTGAACATGCAGGGGTCCGTCCCGGGACGGATCCAGAGCATCGTCAACATCCACAACCCGTCAGTTGAGATTCACCCGGTCGACAAGGGGATCAACACCGGCGCGCTGGTGATTCTCGTGCCGGGCGGTGGCCATAACACGCTCAACGTCGGCACTGAGGGGGCCGACTTCGTCCACTTCTTCTACAACTACGGGGTAAATACCGCGATCCTGCGCAACCGGCTGCGCAAAGACGGCTACGTCGCCGAGACCGACGCCGTCTACGACGCGCAGCAGGCGATCCGCCTCGTCCGCAAGCGCGCCGCGGAGTTCGGGATCGATCCGCGCAAGATCGGCGTGATGGGGTTTTCGGCTGGCGCGGAGATTGCTGCCGGCGCGGCGCTGCAATACGAAGCCTTCGCCAAGGCCAACGCTGGATCGGATCCGCTGGCTGGCGTGAGCGCACGCCCTGATTTTGCCGGCCTCGTCTACCCCGGCCCCACTCCATTCACCCGCGACGCCAAGACGCCGGTACCAATGGACGCACCACCGACCTTCATCGTCTGCGCCGGTTCGGGGGACGCGCAGCACGCGATCTGGGCGGACGATTACTTCCGTGCGTTTCTCAATGCCAGCGTCCCGAATCTCGAGATGCACATCTACGGCAACGGCGTCCACGCCAACGGCATGAAGGACCGCAACGGCGAGCCGTTCGGCACCTGGCACGAGCGGTTCATCGACTGGTTCCGCGATCTCGGTTTCCTGCAGAAGCCGGGAGTGGAAACAAGGGCGGCGAAGGACGTGGCGGCATACGCCGAACAGCGCCGCGGGCCAAAGTCATGACGCGATCTGCCGCGGTCCCGCTCGCGATCGCGCTCAGTCTCGTCGCTGCCCGTCCAGTCAGTCACGCCCAGCAAGCGCCCGCCGCGTCGAACTTCGACGGCGACGTCAAGCCAATCCTCGACGAGGTCTGCACTCGCTGCCACAACGAGAAGAAGGCCAACGCCGGCTTGAACTTCACGCCGTTCATGAATCCGGCGACGCTGGCATCCCGACGCGACACCTGGGAGATGATCGTCGACAAGGTCAAGAGTGGCGACATGCCGCCGGTCGACGAGGACCCGCTCTCGGCGCACGAACGCGCGGCGATGGTCTCGTATCTCGAGTCGGCGTTCGCGCGCGCCGATCGCGATCTGAAACCCGACCCGGGCCACGTGCCGGTGCACCGCCTGACGCGCGTCGAGTACGCCAACACCGTGCGCGACCTGCTCGGCGTCGATTTTCGTACCGACCGACGCGTTCCCGCCCGACGACTCCGGCTACGGCTTCGACAACATCGGCGACGTCTTGACGGTGTCGCCGGCGCTGATGCAGCGCTACCTTGCCGCCGCCGAGGCGATCGCCGCGCGCGCCATCGGCGCCGGACCGTTGCCCTCGCCTGGCGTGTTCACGCGCCGCAGCCGCGTGCGCAAGGTCGTCGACGGCGTCCTCGAGCTGAAGGACATTGTCGACTACGACGCCGACTACGCGATTCGCGTCGGCGTCACTGGCCATCGCGGCGAGGACGACCCGCCGGTGACGCTCGAGATCAGCGTCGACGGCAGGACGGTGAAGACCATCACCGTGCCGGTGCAACTCAATGCCGTCAACAAACAGGGGGGCGCCACCCAGCGTGCGCTCTATGAAGCGCGCGTCTTCCTGCCCGGCAACGAGCACACGTTCCGCGCCGCCTTCGTCAACGACGTCATGCTGGCGTCGATTCCACCGAAGTCGCGCGGCGACACCAGCCAGAACATCTTTCCAGAGTTCATCGACGTGGCGGGGCCGTTCAAGCCGGCCGCACCGCACGTCGTGAAGAAGAAGGCGTTGATGTGCGATCCGGCGTCGGGCCGCGCGTGCGTCGATCGCATCATCGCGACGCTGGCGCGCCGCGCCTACCGGCGTCCGGTCACGCCTGCCGACCTCGCGCCGATCGATCGCGTCTACACGAAGGCGCGCGCACGCGGTTACCCGGCAGCCGAAGGAGTACAGTTCGCGATTGCGGCGATGCTCGTCTCGCCGAATTTTCTCTTCCGCGTCGAGAAGAACCCGCCATCGGGCACCATCGCGCGGGTCAGCGACGTCGAACTGGCGTCACGTCTGAGCTACTTCCTGTGGAGCTCGATGCCGGACGACCAGCTGCTGCGTCTCGCGGAAGGCAACCGGTTGCACCGGCCCGAGGTGCTGCGCGCGCAGGTCACCCGCTTGCTCGAAGATCCGAAGTCCGCCGCGCTGGCCGACAACTTCGCGTCGCAGTGGCTCGGCACGCGGACGCTCGACGGCGTCACGCGCGATCAGGTGAAGTTCCCCGAATGGAACGCCGATCTCCGCGAGGCGATGAAGACCGAGACACGGCTGTTCTTTGATGCCGTCGTGCGCGAGAACCGCCCGATCTCCGATTTCATCGACGGCAAGTACACGTTCCTCAACGCGCGGCTGGCGCGGCACTACGGCATTCCTGGGGTCGACGGGCCGGACTTCCGTCGCGTCGAGCTGACCACGGACGAGCGCAGCGGCATCTTCACCCAGGCCAGCGTGCTGACGGTATCGAGCTACCCGACGCGCACGTCGGTGGTGCTGCGGGGGAAGTACCTGCTGGAGACGGTACTCAACGCGCCGCCGCCCGCGCCGCCGCCCGACGTGCCGCCGCTCGACGAAAAGGATCTCGGCCTCGCGGTTTCGCACCGGGCGCGCCTCGAAGCCCACCGCGCCGACCCGCTCTGCGCGAGCTGTCACAACAAGATGGACCCGCTTGGCTTCGGGCTGGAAAACTACGACGCCGTGGGGCACTGGCGGACGAACGACGGTCCATTTCCGATCGAGCCGACCGGGACGTTCCCGGGCGGCCGGCCATTCACCGGCCCGGTCGAACTGAAGGCCCAGCTCAGCGGTCACATGCCGCAATTCGCCCGCAGCCTGGCGGAGCGCGTGCTGACCTACGCGCTGGGCCGCGGCGTCGACGAACCCTACGACCGCCTCGTGGTGAAAGGGGTGGTCGCGAAGACGAGTGCCGACGGCTACCGCATCCAGGCCCTGATCCAGGGCATCGTCGACAGCGTGCCGTTCCAGCAGCGCCGCGGCGAGCGCGCCGTGACCGCTGCAGCGCCGCCGTCCAATAGGAGCAGCGCGCTTATACTGGGCCGAACGGCGGGCTTCAGGGAGACGCAGGCCAAATGATCGTCACCGGCAAATCGCTGTCACGGCGCATGGTCCTCAAGGGGATCGGCACGACGATCGCACTGCCTTTCCTCGACGCGATGACCCCGGCGTTCGCCCGCGCAGCCGACGCGCCCGTCCGGTTGGCGTGGTTCTACGTCCCCAACGGCATCGACATGCGGCACTGGACCCCCGCGACCGAAGGGCCGCTCGGGACGCTCGACGGCATCCTCGCGCCGATGAATGCGGTCAAAGACGAGCTCCTCGTGCTGTCGAACCTGACCACGCACTGGGGCCGGCCGCTGCAGGACGGTCCCGGCGATCATGGACGCGCCCTCGGTTCGTACATGACCGGCGCGCAGGTCTACAAGACGGCCGGCGCCGACTTGAAGCTCGGCACCTCCGCCGATCAGATCGCCGCCGACGTCATCGGCAAGGACACGCGACTACCCTCGCTCGAAGTCGGCCTGGAGGAGGCGCGGCAGGCCGGCAATTGCGATAGCGGCTATTCGTGCGCCTACACCTACAACCTGGCGTGGCGGACCGAGACACAGCCGCTGCCGCCGGTCTCGGATCCGCGCGCGCTGTTCGAGCGCCTGTTCGGCGCCGACGCTGACGAGCCCGCCGCCGCCCGTAGCCGCCGGCTGGCGATGCGCCAGAGCATCCTCGACGAAGTCCTCGGCGCGACAAGCCGTCTGCAGACCACGCTCGGCGGCAGCGATCGCCGCAAGCTCGACGAGTACCTGACCTCGGTGCGCGAAATCGAACGACAGGTCGAACGCGCCGCGGCTGACGGCGCCGTCATCGAGCCCGGCATGGAAAAGCCGTTCGGCATTCCGGTCGAGTTCCCCGACTACTTCCGGCTGATGACCGACATGATGGTCCTGGCCTTCAAGGCCGATCTCACCCGCATTTCGACGATGATCGTCGGCCGCGAGGGATCGGTGCGGGCCTACCCGGAGATCGGTGTCAACGACGGCCACCATCCGCTGACGCACCACCAGGGCAACATGGAAATGCTGGCGAAGGTGCGGCAGATCAACGAACTGCACGCGAAGCTGTTCGCCGAGTTCGTGGTCAAGATGAAGAACACGCCCGAGGGTGATTCCAACCTGCTCGATCAATCGATGATCGTCTACGGCAGCGGCCTGTCCGATGGCAACGTCCACACGCACGACCAGTTGCCGACGCTCCTCGCCGGCCGCGGCGGCGGCTTCCTCACACCCGGGCGTCACATCGTTTATCAGCGCGAGACGCCCGTCACGAACTTGTTCCTGACGATGCTGCATCGCGTCGGGGTGGATCCCGATCACATCGGCGATTCCACGGGACGGCTCGGCGGCATCTCACTTTCATGAAGCAGGAGCCGAAGGGGCCCGCGCCCGTCGGCGTCGTCTACAACACGTCGATGGCGCGCGCGGATGCCGCGCTGGCGCTCGCCGCCTTGTACGTCTCCGCGAGCCGCCGCGACGCGCGCGTTGACGGTATCTGCGTCACCGGCTCCGGCTTCGACGCCGCCGTCTTCTGCGACATCGTTGCGCGCGTCTACACCGGGCAGACACGGCCGAGCAGCAATTCGGTCCTGCCGATCGGGTTCGCGGACGGCGCATCGGCCGCGCCGGCAATGGTCGAGCGCGCTGTGAAACGGAGACGGGATGACGGGCAACCGCAGTACTCGCGCAGCGTTCAATCAGTGGCCGATACCGGGCTTCCTGAAGCGCTGCTGCGCAACGCCGTCACGTTGAGCGTCGAAACCGTCGTGCTCCTGAGCGCGCCGGCGACGTCGCTGGCACGATCGCTCGCGCTGGCCGGCACGGCGGCGCTGTACCGCCAGCGCGTCCGGCGGGTCGTGATCGTCGAGGCGGGAGATGCCGACGGCGGCCGATCCGGCCTGAACGCGCTGATCTCTGCCCTGCCGGCGCCGCCGATCGTATGCGGCCGTGAGGTCGGCGCCGCCTTGACGGTACCGCGGGCACGCTTGACCGCCGCGCTCTCGTGGAACAAGGCGAATCCCGTCGCCGATGCGCTGGCAACGGAGGACGGCGACGTTAGGTTGCACGACCTAGCGGCGCTCCATTACGCCCTACACCCCGATTCCGGATTCTTTACCGCTGATCAGGGGAGGCTTGCCCTAACTCATTCAAAAATAAGCGAATGCGTCGACGAGCTCGTGGCGTTGGCAACGTCGCAACCGGCCGTGCCGCCGTCGCGTGGTGGCTGATTGCTAATTTTTTCGCCTAGTGCTATTTTCTCAGCACCTTTTGCCGGAGACCTCCGTCTAAGCCTACGTATGCCGACCGCCCAGCACCCTGACCTCAGTCGTCGCGAACGACAGATCCTCGATATCCTCTACCAACGCGGCCAGGCTACCGCGGCCGACGTCCAGGGCGCGCTGCCCGAGCCCCCGAGCTATTCCGCCGTCCGCGCGCTGTTGCGCATCCTCGAAGACAAAGGGCACGTGAAGCATCAGCAGGACGGCCCGCGCTACGTCTACCTGCCGACCGTTGGGCGCGACAACGCCAAGCGCTCGGCGATGCGGCACATCCTCAAGACCTTTTTCGACGGATCGGCCGAACAGGCCATCTCGGCGCTGCTCGACGAGAACTCGTCACAGTTGTCGCCGTCGGAACTCGATCGGCTGGCGCGCCTCATCGACTCGGCGCGGAAGAGCGGGGTATAAGCCATGACCATTCTCTCGCTGCCGCTACTGCTGGAGGCCGTCGCGCGCGCGACGGTGATTCTCGCCTCCGCTGGTCTCGTCGCCGCCGCACTCCGCCGCTCATCGGCGTCGGCGCGTCACCTGGTGTGGGTACTCGGGCTGGTCAGCGCACTGCTCGTGCCGGCGTTCTCCCTGGCGCTGCCGCGCTGGGAAGTGCCGCTCGTCACGATCCGCACCGCACCGGCCGACCAGTTCGTGGCTACCGAGCCGAGCGTCCGAGGCAACGCCGTGAGCTCCCATACGATTGGAAGAAGCGCCAGGGCTTCTGCGACCGAGCCGGCCGGGTTCAACACTGACATCCGTGGGGCTGGCCTGCAGCTTCCGGCGATGCCGCTGCGCACGACCATCCTCTTGATCTGGGCCGCGGGCGCATCGCTCGTGCTCGGCCGCCTGTTGCTCGGGCTGCTCGCGGTGTGGTGGATGTCGCGCCGCACGCACGAGCTGACCACTGGTCCATGGCTATTGCTGGCGCGCGGTCTGGCGGCCGAGCTCGGTCTGCCCAACGTGCGCTTCGTCCAGAGCGTGACGGGATCGATGCCGATGGCCTGGGGGGTGCTGCGCGGATCTGTGCTGATGCCGGCCGACGCCGACAGCTGGCCGGCGCACCGGCTGCGTGTCGTTCTCCTGCACGAGCTCGCGCACGTCCGGCGGCGTGACTGCCTGACCCACCTCGTGGCGCAGATCGTCTGCGCGGTCTACTGGTTCAATCCGCTCGTCTGGATCGCCGCGCGGCGTCTGCGCAGCGAGCGCGAGCGTGCCTGCGACGATTTCGTGCTGCAGACCGGCACGCGCGGCTCCGACTACGCCGAGCTGCTGCTCGACATCGCCCGCGTCATGCAGCGGCAGCGCTTCCCCGCCGTGCTCGGCGGCGCCAGCCTCGCGATGGCGCATCGCTCGCAGCTCGAAGGACGCCTGATGGCCATCCTCGATCCGAAGATGCCGCGCCGCCGACCGACACGGGCACGGACCGCAGCGGCAGGCGCCGTGTTCGCCTTCCTGATCGTCTCGGTCGCGTCGGTCCAGCCGTGGGCGGAAACTCGCGCCGTCGTCAAGGCGTCGACCAGCGACGCACAGGCCCGGTCGGAAGGGCCGGCCGAGCCGCGGCCCGACCAGGCTGCGGCAGGCGTGAAGGCGAACCCGCCTGACGAAAATGCGCGCCAGACGCAGATCCAGGACCGCGTGCAGGCCAACGTGCAGCGGCACCTGCAGGGCGCGATTGCGCAATCGGTCGACACCGTTGTCGCCGACACCGTCAGTGCGGTCGCCGGGAGCGTGGCCGGCGGCGTGGTGAGCGGTGTAGTCGGTGGGGTGGTCGGCGGCGTGACGCCCGGCGTCGTGGCGGACGTCGAGGCCGCGATCGAGCACGGCGCCAGCCTCGGCGCCCAGGCGATGCCGACCCCGACGCCCACTCCGACGCCGACGCCCATGTCGACTCCAACGCCGTCACCGTCACACGCAAGCGCGAAGCAGACCGCCGATCCGCGCGCGGTCGCGGCGCTGATGGAGGCACTGAAGGACAGCGACAAGGAGGTGCGCGAGACGGCGATGCACGCGCTCGTGCAGCTGCACGATCCGCGAATGTTCGAGCCGCTGATCGCCGCGCTGAAAGACGCCAGTCCAGACGTGCGCGAGCAGGCCGTGTTTGGGCTCGGCCAGCTGCGCGATCCGCGCGCGCTCGAGCCGCTGACGACCGTCCTGCACGACAGCAACCCTGACGTCCGCCAGCAGGCGGTCTTCGCCCTCGGTCAGCTGCGCGACAAGCGCGCCGTGTCACCGCTCATCTCCGCCTTGAAGGACGAGAACCCGGACGTGCGCGAGCACGCCGCCTTCGCACTCGGGCAGATCCGCGACGGCAGCGCCGTCGAACCGCTGGTAATCGCGCTGAAGGACAGTAACCCCGACGTCCGCGCGCAGGCCGCGTTCGCGCTCGGCCAGCTGCACGACCCGCGCGCCATCGATGGCCTGACCGCCGCACTGAAGGACGGCAACACCGACGTCCGCCGGCAGGCGGCATTCGCGCTCGGACAAATCCGCTACTAGCCGACCGCCCGCCGACGCCGATCGCTTCCGGCGATCGCGCCGCACGGGCCGTCTCCTGAAGTGCTGTTTTTCTAGCAGGCAAGAGGGAGTCAATCGCACATGAGCCCAGTCGCCGTCTTCTGCCGCACACTCCTCAAGTCGAGCGCCATCTTCATCGGCGCCGCCGCCATCTTTCTCCATCCGTCACTCGAGTGGCGCCCGATCGCTCAGCGCGGCACCACCGTCGGCGCGCAGCAGTCGGGCAGCGAAGCCGCCGTCGACGCGCTGGTCGTGGCGCTGAAAGACAGCGACGCCGGCGTCCGCCGCGAAGCGGCTCGCGCGCTGGCGCAGATGAACAACCGACGCGCCGTTCCCGCGTTGTCCGCGGCGCTTGCGGACGCCGATCCCCAGATTCGCGCCTCAGTCGCCGCGGCGCTCGGCGAAATCGGCGACGCGGCCGCGGTCGACGCTCTGATTGGCGCGATCAAGGACAAATCCGTCGAGGTGCGCCGCCGGGTCGTCAGCGCACTCGGCGAGATCGGTGACACGAGGGCCCTCGACGCGCTGACGCAGGCACTCAAGGACGAGGACGCCGGCGTCCGCCGCGCCGCAGCCGCGGCGATTGCCGAAGTCGGTGGCGCCAGCGGCCCGCACCCGCATCCGCACCCGCATCCGGTTGTCGCACGGGTGGTGGTGCGCTGATGAAGGCGTCTCTCATCGCGCTCTCGCTCGTCGCGTTCTCGGCGCAGCACGACGTCAGCGCCGCGGCGTCCGGGCTTTCGTCCTCGGATCCGTCCGTGCGCGCCCATGCCGCCTGCGATCTGCGTGCACTCGGGAGTGCGGCCGCGCCCTTGAGCACGCGTCTCGCCGCGATGCTCGACGATGCGTCGCCGGTCGATCCGGCAGTCTGTGGCGAGCATACCTGGCGCTTCCGCGGCGCGCAGGAACCGACGACGCCTGGGGAGCAGGCGGCGTCGGCACTGGTGGCCATCGGCGCGCCGACGCGGCCGCTGCTGCGCAGCGCGCTCGACGGCCCGGCATGGGTGGCGCGCCGCAACGCCGCCTGGGCGCTCGGCGCGCTCAAGGATTCGGAAGCCGTGCCGGCGTTGATTGCCGCCTTGAAAGATACCGACGCCGGCGTGCGCGAACAGGTGGCCTGGGCACTCGGCGCGATCGGCGATCGCCGCGCCGTCGATGGCCTCGTCAACGCACTCACCGACACGGTGGCCAGCGTGCGGCGCCAGGCGGCGTGGGCGCTCGGCGCCCTCGGTGATCGCCGCGCCGTCAGCGGCCTGACGCAGACGCTGAAAGACGCCGACGCCGGCGTCCGCAAGCAGGCCGCGTGGGCGCTCGGCGCCATCGGCGGCTAGCGCGCCGCGGGGGTATCGTCTGAATGACAGATGCCGGTTGCCGGACGACGAATGTCTACTGACCTCCGCTTCGCGCTGCGCACGTTCGGGAAGGCGCCGGGCTTCACCGCCATCGCGATCATCGCGCTGGCGCTCGGCATCGGGGCCAACACCGCGATCTTCAGCGTCGTCTATGCGCTGCTGCTGAAACCGCTGCCGTTTTACCGGCCGGATCGCCTTGCCGTGCTGTGGGAACGGAGCCTGCCGCGCAATCTCCGCAAGAACGTCGCGTCGCCCGGCAATTACCTGCAGTGGCGTGACCTGAACACGACGTTCAGTGAGATGTCGGTGGTGTCGATGACCTTCCGCACGGCGCTTACCGGCGGCGGCGAACCCGCGCAAGTGTCCGAGCAGATCGTCAACGCGACGCTCTTCCCGATGCTCGGCGTCTCGGCGGCCGTCGGCCGCGTCTTCACCGGCGCGGAGGACACACCGAACGCGCCGCCGGTCGTGTTGATCAGCGATCGCCTCTGGAAGGCCCGCTTCGCCGCCGACCCGCACGTGATCAATCGCGTCATCCGCCTCGGCGGCACGCCGACGACGGTCGTCGGCGTGATGCCGGCCGGCTTCTCGATCCTCGATCGCGACGTCGACTTGTGGCTACCGGCCGGCTTCTCGGCCGAGGCCCGGACACCGCACGGACGCTGGCTGATGGTCGTGGCGCGCCTGAAAGACGGCGTGACGATGGCGCAGGCGCAGTCCGACATGACGCGCGTGGCGGCGGTGCTCGCGCACCAGTTCCCGCAGATCGACGCCGCCTGGACGGCGCTGGTCGTACCGCTGAGCGAACAGCTCACCGGCGACGTCCGCCCAGCGCTCCTGCTCATGCTGGGCGCGGTCGCCTTTGTCCTGCTCATCGCCTGTGCCAACGTCGCCAACCTGCTGCTCGCGCGTGCGACAGCGCGGCAGCGGGAGATGGCCGTGCGGGCCGCGCTCGGCGCCGATCGCTGGCGGTTGATCCGCCAGTTGCTGGTAGAGAGCCTGCTCCTCGCCGGTGCCGGCACCGCCGCCGGCGTGCTCCTGGCCTGGTGGAGCGTCGCACTCGTACGGACAGCCGTCGCGGCACGGCTGCCGATCGCGCGTCTCGACGAAGTGGGCCTTGGCCCGGGCGTGCTGCTCTTTGCTGTGATCGTGGCGGGCGCGAGCGCGCTGCTCTCCGGCATCGTTCCCGCGCTGACTGCGGCGGGTGCGTCGCTGACTGACGCCTTGAACGACGGCGGCCGGGCCGGGACCGCCGGCCGCGGCCGCGCGCGCCAGGCGTTTGTCGTGGTCGAAGTCGCCCTGGCGCTGGTGCTGCTCGCCGGCGCGGGACTGCTGGTGCGTAGTTTCTGGACGCTGATGCGCGTCGACGCCGGGTTCGGCGCCGCGCGGACAATGACCATGAAGGTGACCCTGCCATCGGCGGCCTATCCGAAGCAGGCCCAGATGGTCGCATTCTTCGATCGGCTGTTCGAGCGCATCGATGCCGTCCCTGGCGTGCAGTCGTCGGGCGGCATCAGCTTTCTTCCGCTGGCCGGACTCGGCGCCGCCACCAGCTTCACCATCGCCGGCCGGCCCGCGCCGACCCCAGGCCAGGAGCCCGGAGCCGAGGTCAAGGTCGTCACGCACGACTACTTCAAAACGATGGGCATTCCGCTATTGCGCGGACGCCTCTTCGACGGCCGCGACACCGCGCCAGGGACGCGCCGCATCATCGTCAGCGCGGCGCTGGTCGGCAAGTATTTCGCCGGCGCCGATCCGATCGGTCAGCACATCGTCCTCTCCTGGAACGACGCCGGCCCCGACGAGATCGTCGGCGTGGTCGGCGACGTGCGATCGACCAGTCTCGAGACCGAGCCGCGGCCGGCGAGCTACCTGCCGCCGGCGCGCTTCGCATATCCGTTCACCACGGTGACCGTCACGCCGGCGCCTGGCGCACGCGTGCTGACGCCGGAGCTCGTTGCCGCGGTGCACGCCCTCGACCCGAACGCGCCGGTGTCGGAGATTCGAACGATGGACGAGGTCGTGTCGATCTCGACCGTCGAGCGGCGCATGACGATGACGCTGCTGATCGCCTTCGCGGCCCTCGCACTGGTGCTCGCGGCGGTCGGCATCTACGGCGTGATCAGCTACTCTGTGGCGCAGCGCACGCAGGAGATCGGCATCCGGATGGCACTCGGCGCGGGGCGGCTCGCGGTCGTACGCATGGTCGTGGGGCAGGCAGTACTCCTGGCCGGAGGCGGGATCGCCGCCGGGGCCGCCGGCGCGTGGCTGCTGACGCGGTTGATGCAGAAACTCCTCTTCGGCGTGGACGCCTCCGATCCCCTGACATTCGTCGCGGTATCCGCCGGGCTGGCTGCCGTCGCGCTGGCCGCCTCTGCCGTGCCCGCGGTGCGGGCCACTCGCGTCAACCCGGCGGTAGCGCTCCGTCCGTAGGCAGGCCTTCGGGCCTCCGTGGTACGATCCCGCGGCATGCTCACCAGCGCGGGAATCATCCTGCTGCTGATAGCGCTCACGGGGTTCTACGTCGCGGCGGAGTTTGGCGCGGTTGGCGTACGCCGCAGCCGCCTGCGCCGCCTGTGCGAAGACGGCGATCCCACCGCGGCCCGCCTGCTGCCGATCGTTGAAAGCCCGCAGCGGCTCAACCAGTACATCGCGGTGTCGCAGGTCGGCATCACACTCTCCGGCATGATTCTCGGCGCTTACGCCGAGGCGAGGCTATCGCCGCTGGTCACGCCGCTGCTCGAACAGTTCACCTCGCTGTCGCCGCAAATGGCCGAATCGGTCGCCGGCATCGGCGTGCTCGTCGCCCTGACGATGCTGTCGGTGGTACTGGGTGAAATGGTCCCGAAAACCGCCGCGCTCCGCTATCCGACCGAGGTGGCACTCCTGACGACGGTGCCGATGCTCTGGTCGGCGCGCGCCTACGCCTGGTTCATCGTCATTCTCGATCGCAGCGCCGCGGCGCTGCGCACCGTGCTCGGTATGCCGACCGCGACGCACCGTCACGTGCACTCGCCCGAGGAAATCGACCTGCTGATTGCCGAGAGCCGCGACGGCGGCCTGCTCGAACCGCAAGAGCAGGTGCGGCTGCACCGCGCCCTCCGTCTCGGGCGGCGTGACGCACGCCAGCTCATGGTGCCACGCGATCGGCTGGCCGCGATTGAGATGTCGACGCCACTCAGCGACGTGCGGCGCATCGCCGCGACCAGCCCGTACAGCCGCCTTCCCGTGTTTCGCCACACAATCGCCGACGTCGTCGGCATCCTGCACACCAAGGACGTGGTCACACATTTCCTCCAGCGCGGCCGCAGCGGCACGCTGGCGGCGCTGGTCAGGCCGATCCTGCGCGTGCCCGACTCGATGGCCGCCGATCGCCTGCTCGAATTCCTCCGCGAGCAGCGCAGTCATCAGGCTCTCGTCGTCGACGCCACCCAGGCGGTCGTCGGGATGATCACGCTCGAAGACGTGATCGGCGAGTTGCTCGGCGGCGTGGCGGATGAGTTCAAGGCGCCGCGGCTGCTGCCGCTCCGCCTGACCGATGGCCGAGTGCGCCTGCCCGGCGACCTGCCGCTCGACCAGGCACGTGTCTGGGTCGAAGACGCGTGGCCGGCCGAGGGCGGGAGCGTCGGGGCGTTCGTCCGCCGCACCGCCGGCCGCCTGCCAGCGCCCGGCGAGGAGCTCGACATCGCGGGACTGCACGTCGAAGTCGAAAGCGTCGAGAACGATCGCATCGGCGCGATCATCGTGCAGACGCAAGACGGGAAGGCAGAGGACGCCGGATGATCGCCATCCTCGTCATCGCCGTATTCCTGCTGATGAACGCCTTCTTCGTCGCCGCCGAGTTCGCCATCGTCGGCGCGCCGAAGTCGGCGATCGAGGCGCGCGCGGCGCGTGGCGATCGGCTGGCCCGACTGGTGCTGCGCGTCCTCGAGGACGCACACCGGCGCGATCTCTACATCGCGACCGCGCAGATCGGGATCACGGTCGCGTCGCTTGGCCTCGGCATGTACGGGGAGCACAGACTGGCGCGGTGGACGCTGGCGCACCTGGGGATGAACACCTGGGCGGTGTGGCTCGCGGCACACGGGTTCGCCAGCGTCGTGGCTGTTGGCATCCTCACCTACTGTCACATCGTGCTCGGCGAGATGCTGCCCAAGTCGCTGGCCCTGCAGACAGCCGAACGTCTCGCGCTGTGGCTCACGCCGGCGATGCTGTGGACGCAGGCGGTGCTCTATCCAGTGGTGATCGCGCTCAACGCGGCCGGCAACCTGGTGCTCAAACCGTTCGGCATCGCCCCGCAACCGCACGGAACCGAGCAGTACTACACGGTCGAGGAGCTGCAGCTGATCGTCGAAGAATCGGAGGAGCAGGGAGCCCTGCGCGGCGAGTCGAGCCACGTGATGCAGGAGCTGTTCGAGTTCGGCGAGCTGACCGCCGGCGAGGTCATGGTGCCGCGCGTCCGCATCACCGGCGTGCCGCTCGGCGCATCGCCCGACGATCTGCGCCGCATCATCGGCAGTACCCCGCACACCCGCTATCCGGTCTACGAAGGGGACCTCGATCACATCGTCGGCACCTGCCACATCAAGGATCTGCTGCGCCTGCTCCTGAATGCGCAGCGCGTCACCGTCACCGCGGCGCGCCCCGCGCCGATGGTACCGGAAACGTCGCCACTCGACAGCGTGCTCGCGACGATGCGCCGTGAGCGGGCGCAGCTGGCATTGGTCATCGACGAACACGGCGGCACATCCGGTATCGTCACACTCGAAGACCTGTTCGAGGAAGTGGTCGGCGAGATCGAGGAGGGCCCGGGACGGTCGGGGCCACGCCGCGACTCGTATGGGCGACTACGCGTGCCGGGAACGCTGCGTCTCGACGAACTGGGGCAGCTGTTCGATCTCGAGCTGGCCCACGAGGACGTCGACAGCGTCAGCGGACTCGTGCTGACGCTGCTCGGCCGGCCGCCGCGCGTCGGCGATTCGGTCCGTTACGACCGCGTCCAGATTGACGTCACCGCCGTCAAGGGGCACGGCGTCGACGAGGCGGCGGTCACCCTACGTGAATTCGAGGGCGGCGCATCGGGTTAGGCTCGCTCTGGCGCAGGACCTCACGCGTGACCGGTGCCGTGTCCCCCTCCCCGAAGGCGAGAAACTTCAACAGGTAGACGAGCGGGTTCCCTTCCGTCCAGCCGAAGTAGGCGTGCGGAATCTGCCCCGTCTCGTCACGGATGTGGAGCAGCAGTGCGGCGATCGCGTTGGGGATGGCCGGACTGGTCGCGCGCAGGACACGGTAGCCTCCGACCTCGGCGCCGCGCACCTCGAGGGTGTCGGTGAAATCGGATGCGTCGCCGGGCCTGATCTCGAGGAACAGGACACCCTGCTGGCTTTCCGGCAGATGGTGCGACTCGCGCGCCTCGCGCATCTTCGCATCGTAGGCCTCGCGCCGGCCGTCGCCGGGGCGAATCGCCAGGATGCGGACCGGTTCGCCCCCCGCATCCTGCAGAAACGTCGCCGCGGTCGCGTCGGGCCGCACTTCATGCACGCGCAACTCTGTCGAGCGCAGCACGCGCGAGACCATCGACGTGATGATGATCGTGGCGATGAACCACGAGGCAATCTTGATGCCTTCCGGCCGTTCGTAGATATTGAGCAGCGTGGTGTAGACGAAAACCAACGTGATCAAGCCGAAGACGGCGCGCGGCCCCGACGACCGCGCGTGCAGCGTTACAGCGACGGCGGCCGACGTCATCAGGACCAGGACGCCGGTGGCGTAGGCGCCTCCCTGCGCGTCGACGTCGGCGCGGAACAAGATCGTAATGAGGATCGTGATCGCGGCAAAGAGCGCCACCAGCGGCCGCGTCGCCTTCGCCCACTCGGGCGCCATGCCGTAGCGGGGCAGGTAGCGCGGCACCAGGTTGAGCAGGCCGGCCATCGCCGACGCGCCGGCGAACCACAGAATCGAAATTGTGCTCAGGTCGTAGATGGTGCCGAACATCTCGCCGAGATAACGGTGCGCGAGGAAGGCAAGCGCGCGGCCCGAAGCCTCGCCGCCGGCCTGGAACGCCTCGGGCGGAATCAGCAGCGTCGTCGCCAGGCTGCTGCCGATGAGCAGCACGCTCATGATCAGCGCGGCGACACGCAGCAGCTTCTTGGTGTTGCGGATGCGCCCGCTTGGGTGCTCGGGCGTGTCGGTCTTGTCCCCCTTGACCAGCGGCATCACGGCGACGCCGGTTTCGAATCCGGACAGACCGAGCGCCAGCTTCGGAAAGAGCAGCAGCGCGACCCCGATCATCGCCAGGCCACTGCTGTGCTGATGGTAGAGCGCCGTCTTCCATGCCGGGAACACCTCCGGCCTCTCCAACAGGTGTACCAGCGCAGCCCCGATGACGACGACGTTGAGAGCCAGGTAAATGGCAACGATGAAGACGGCGAGGCCGATCGCTTCCTTGAAGCCTTTCAGGAAGACGGCGCTCAGCGCCAGCAGCAACATCAGCGTCAGTAGCACCGGGTGGTTGAACGACTTGGGGACGAGGGGGTTGCCGATGATGTGCGCGGTGGCGTCTGCGGCCGAGAGCGTGATCGTGATCACGAAGTCAGTCGCGGCGAACCCAAGCAGGCAGAGAACGAAGGCCTTGCCCTTCCACCTCGGCAGCAGCTCTTCGAGCATCGAGATGCTGCCCTGGCCATTCGGGCTGGCAGTGGCGACGTGGTTGTAGATCGGCAGCGCGCCGACCAGCGTCAGGAGGACCAGAACGAGCGTGGCGAGGGGAGAGAGGAAGCCGGCGGCGAGAAAGGCGATGCCGGGCTGGTAACCGAGCGTCGAGAAATAGTCGACGCCCGTCAGGCACATCACCTGCCACCACGGGTAGTGGTGATACACCCGGGTGCCCGCGGCGTCGCGGAATCCTTCGTAAAACCAGAGCTTGAGGCGGCGCTGCTGGCGGTGGGTCAGGCCTAGCGACATGCCGTCAGATTTGCCCGCGAGCCGCGGCGGTTTCGAGCTCCATGTCCGTGGCTTCCCGGTACACGCCCTCCCATCGTGCCACAACAACCGAGGCCAGGCAGTTGCCAATCACGTTGGTCATCGTCCGCCCCATGTCCATCAGCGTGTCCACGCCGAGAATGAGCGTGACCCCCTCGAGCGGCAGGCCGTAGCGCGCCAGCGTCGCCGCCAGGATGACCAGCGATGCCCGCGGTACGCCGGCGACTCCCTTGCTCGTCAGCATCAGCGTCAGCAGCATGGTGATCTGCTGGCCGGCCGAGAGGTGCACGTTCGCGGCCTGCGCCACGAAGACGGCGGCCAGGGACAGATAAAGCGTCGACCCGTCGAGATTGAAGCTGTAGCCGAGCGGCAGGATGAAGGCGACGACGCTGCGCGGCACGCCCAGGCGCTCCATGGCCTCCATCGCGCGCGGCAGCGCCGCCTCGCTCGACGTGGTCGAGAACGCGATCACCGCCGGTTCGCGCACCGCCGAGAAGAACTTGCGGATCGAGATCCCGAACAGCAGCATCACCGGCACGAGCACGAGCAGGTAGAAAGCGGCGAGCGCGAGATAGAGCGTGCCGACGAGCCAGGCCAGGTTGTAGAGCACGGCGAAGCCGCTCTTGCCGATGGTGTAGGCCATCGCCGCGGCGACGCCGATCGGCGCGTAGCGCATCACGATGTTGGTGAAGGTGAACATCGTCTCGGCCAGCGACTCGCACCAGGTGATGATCGGGCGTCCCTTCTCGCCGATCATCGTCAGCGAGACAGCGAACAGCAACGACCAGACGACGATCTGCAGCACGTCGCCCTGGGCCATCGCTTCGATGACCGAGTTGGGAACGGTGTGCAGGATGATTTGATCCCACGTCTGCGGCGTCGCCGAGATCGCCGGCGGACCCGACGGCGGCGGCAGGACCAGGCCGACGCCGGGCTTCAGGATGTTGACGGCGAGCAGCCCGATGAGCAGGGCGATGGTGGTGACGATTTCGAAGTAGATGATCGCGCGCAGGCCCATGCGGCCGACGGCCTTGACGTGCCCGGCGCCGGCGATGCCGGCGACCAGCGTGCTGAAAATGAGCGGCGCGATGATCATCTTGATCAGGCGCAGGAACAGCTGGCTGAAGGGGCTGAAGAACTCGGCCCACTGAGGGTGGGTGCGCGACACCAGCCATCCCGTCGCGACACCGACGACGAGGCCGAGGATGATCTGCTGGGTGAGGTTCAGCCCACGCCCGCTCCCATCATCACGACGCACCATGGCGCGGATTGTACCTGAAATGGTATGATGGAAATTTGCATGGGCACCCATACGATTTTCCAGGCGGGTGAGACACGCGACATCCTCGACGCGGTGCGGCGCATCGTGCGTACGCTGCACGAGTCGTCGCGGGCCGCCGAAAAGGTCTTCGGCCTGAGCGGGGCGCAGCTGTTCGTGCTGCAGAAGCTCGCCGACGCGCCAGGCCTGTCGTTGAAGGCGCTGGCCGCCCTGACCCACACGCATCAGAGCTCGGTGTCGACCGTCGTGTCGCGGCTGGTCGAGCGCGGCCTGGTGCTGCGCACGGCCGCCGTCGAGGACGCACGCCGGCTCGAGCTGCGGGTCTCGGCGGAAGGCCGGCGCGTGGTCGCGCGCGCCCCGGACGCGGCGCAGGCGCGGCTGATCGACGCCATCGAGCGCCTGCCGGCCGCCAACCGCCGCGCCCTGGCGCGCGCGCTCGATGACCTGACGACCACGATGGACCTCCCCGAGGGCGTGCCGGGGATGTTCTTCGACAACCCGGAACGGAAAGGCAGGCGCGCGTCGCGTGGCTAACGGCAAAGCAGACCTCTCTCACCTCGGCGACTTCACCACGACGCCGCGGGTCCTCCTCATCGGCGCGATGGCCATCGGTATCGGCTTGATCTGCGCCTACGTGGCGCTGGCGCTGCTCAAGCTGATTGGTCTCTTCACCAATCTGTTCTTCTACCAGCGGTGGAGTACGGCCCTGGTCTCCCCCGCCGGCCACCACCTGGGTCCCTTTGTCGTCGTCGTCCCCGTCATCGGCGCGCTGATCATCGGTGTGATGGCGCGGTTCGGCTCGGATCGCATCCGTGGACACGGCATCCCGGAAGCGATCGAGGCCATCTTGATCAACGGGAGCCGCGTCGAGCCGAAGGTCGCGCTGCTCAAGCCGATCTCGGCGGCGATCTCGATCGGATCTGGTGGCCCGTTCGGCGCTGAAGGGCCGATCATCATGACCGGCGGCGCGATCGGGTCGTTGATCGCGCAGTTCTTCCACCTGACCAGCGCCGAGCGCAAGACGCTGCTGGTGGCCGGCGCAGCGGCCGGCATGTCGGCCACGTTCGCGGCGCCGCTCGCCTCGGTCCTGCTCGCCGTTGAACTGCTGCTCTTCGAGTGGAAGCCGCGCAGCATGATTCCGGTGGCGCTCGCCAGCGCGACGGCCGCCGCCGCGCGCCGCTACATCCTCGGCCTCGGCCCGCTCTTTCCGGTGCCCGTCCACCCAATCTTCATCGGGCCAAAAGGGCTCGCCGCCTGCGTCTTGGCCGGCGTGCTCGCCGGCGGATTGTCGGCGCTCCTTACGCTCGCCGTCTACACGGCGGAGGACACCTTCGCCAAGCTCCCCATCCACTGGATGTGGTGGCCCGCGATCGGGGGGCTGGTGATCGGCCTCGGCGGTCTGGTTTTTCCGCAGGCGCTCGGCGTCGGCTACGACACCATCGGCAGCCTGCTCCAGGGAGACGTGCCGGGCCGGATCATTCTAGGCGTCCTGATCGTGAAGTCGATCATCTGGTCGGTGTCGCTCGGCTCTGGCACATCGGGCGGCGTCCTCGCGCCGCTGCTCATGATGGGCGGCGCGCTCGGCGGCGTCGAGGCGATGGCCTTTCCGTTCGAAGGCGTCGGGTTCTGGCCGCTCGTCAGCATGGGCGCGATCCTGGGTGGCACCATGCGATCGCCGTTTACGGGCGTCGTGTTCGCCTTCGAGCTGACCCACGACGTCAACATCCTGCTGCCGCTGCTGGTCGCGGTCACCATCTCGCACGCGTTCACCGTCCTGGTGCTGGATCGATCGATCCTGACCGAGAAAGTGGCGCGGCGCGGCTTCCACATGAGCCGCGAGTACGCGGTCGATCCGCTCGAGATCCTGTTCACGCGCGAAGTGATGCGCACCAACATCGTGGCGCTGCCGGCGGGCGCCCCGTACGACGCGCTGGTGACGTCGCTGCGCGTCGATCCAGAGAAGGGGCCGCAACGGCTCTACCCGGTCGTCAGTGCCGGCATGGAGCTCGTCGGCGTGGTGACGCGGGTCGATCTGCAGCGTCACGTCATGGAGCGGCCCGGCGACGGCGCCGCACAGCTCGGCGACATCCTGCGCTGCGAGCCGGTTTTCGTGCACGCCGACGATCCGTTGCGGATCGTGGTCCACAAGATGGCCGAGAGCGGGCTGACCCGGTTCCCGGTGGTCGAGCGCGACCCCGGACGGCGCCTGCTCGGCATGGTGGCGCTCGATGATCTGCTGAAGGCACGGGCCCAGAATCTCGACGCCGAACGACGCCGCGAGCGCGTGCTTCGGGTGCGGTTCCCGTTCGCCCTCGGCCGCACATCCCCGTGAGAGAGCGGCTGCTTACATCCGCGTCAGCGTGCGCGCCGTCAGTTCGCGCGGGTCGAGGCCCGCGCCCTTGGCGATCGCGCGCAGCAGCTGCGGCAGCTCGGCGCGAAAGCGCCACTCGTGTTCCTCGACGCCCACGGCTTGCAGGCGCGACGCCCACGCCGCCCACCAACCGCGATCCTTTCTGGCGATCGGCTCGACGATGAGCAGCGGTCCCTGCGCCACGGCGATCTTTTCGAGCAACGCCTCGCGGGCGGCCTCGGGAAGCTCGTTGACGGCGTAGGCGAGGACGATGGCGTCGCGACCGGCGCGTGGGAAGTTGCGGACCGCATCGCCGATTCTCGCGGTTCCCGGGACGCCGAGCTGGCGGTAGGTCCAGTTCGCCTCGGCGACCGCCCAGGCGCTCTTGTCAACGCCCGTCACTCGGGCGCCGGGGCCGGCGGCGATTGCCCAGGCGGCTCCGCCGACACCCGTGCCACAGCCGACGTCGTGAATCGTCGAGACGGGTCGTCCCACCCATCCCAGCGCGCCGAGGATCTCGCTGACGGCGAGGAAGTGCAGCGGCCCATAGAACAGCGCGAACGCCGCGCGCTTGCCCGCGCCGTCGAGCGCCGCGCCTGCCGCGAGCTTGTCGCGTCGCTCGACGTAGCACGACGACAACGCTCGCAGCGCACGCGTCAGCTCAGCGCGCGTCAGGTTCGCGAGCTGACGCGACTCGAGCGCCGCGACGTAATCCTCGATCCTTCGGCTCACGTCGCGGGATCCAATTAGGTCGGCCGCCGCGCCGGATCATTGGCGCGGATGGGAATCTCGAACGAGGCCAGGTAATCGAGCCCCTCCCGTGTCCCCTTTAGTGACAGCACCCATCGCAACGTGCCGCGGTGCTGGCGCGCGCGTTCGATCGGATCGCTTAGCTCGAGGGCGTCGTCGGGCACGACGATGTCGACCGGCACGCCTTTGCCGATCGAGTACGCGGCGCCGGGCAGCGTCGTCTCACTCTTCCAGCGCTCGAGATCGCTGCGGTGCTCGACGGAGCTGGTCCCGCCGCTGATCGCCCGGATCGACTCGATGCAACGGAGCACGAGCCGCCATTCGTCTGCGGTCACATCCACCGTCGAGGTCACGCGTCCCTGCACGCGGCCGCCGACGCGGGGCGTCGTCTCGAGGGACAGGACCGAGACGCCAAAGCGACGCAGGCGCAGCGTCATGAAGATCGCGCCGACCAGGAAGAACAGGCCGACGAGAACCGCCAAGATTGGAATGACCGCGAGCGGATTGAAATCGCGCTCGTTGACGTCGTAACGGAGCGGCACGCCGGCGATCCAGGTGACGAGAAAGCCGAGCAGCGGGATGACCAACGCCATCATCCAGAACACGGAGCTCGATGGCGCCTCGTTGCACTCGATTTGTGCGCTCATTCGCAGTCACACGCCGTCTTGGTGCATGGCGGAGAGAGAGGGATTCGAACCCCCGGTACCCTTCCGGATACAGCGGTTTTCAAGACCGCCGCCTTCAACCACTCGGCCATCTCTCCTGCAAGAGGAATTCTCGCACATCCTCCCCGAGCCGCGGCCGTGCCGTGCCTCGTACCAGCGACCCGGCGCCCCCCGATATACTGAGGCGTGCCCCCCGTTCGCAGGCGCACGCTGCTGGGCGTCGCGCTCGTTTCCGCTTCCCTGCTCATGACCGAGTTGTCGCTGACGCGCATCTTCTCGGTCACCATGTACTACCACTTCGCCTTCATGGCGATCTCGATCGCGCTCTTCGGTCTCAGCGCGAGCGGCGTCTACGTGTTCCTGATGCGCGAGCGCTGGCGCGACACGCCCACCGAAAAGCTGCTCGTGGCGCACGCCTTCGCCTTCACGCTGACGATGACGTTCGCGCTCGCGGTGCTGGTGCGGATGCGTATCGGGCTGAATTTCTCGCCGGCCAACATCGCGCTGATGAGTGCGCTGTATCTCCTCTCGGCACTGCCGTTTTTCACCGGCGGCGCGACGATCACGCTCGCCATCAGCCGGCTGACGGCGAATATCAACGCGGTCTACGCCGCTGATCTGCTCGGCGCCAGCGCGGGCTGCATCTTACTGATGCCGGCGCTCAACCTCCTCGGTGCGCCCGGCGCCATCGTCGGCGCGGCGGTGCTCGGCTTCGCCGGCGGATTATGCCTGTCGGGGCCCTCGGTGCCGCGCCGCTGGCTCGCGATGACCGGCGCATTCGCCGTGCTCGTCGTCGGCGCCGCGGCAGCCGGCCAGTTCGACGTCAGCACGACCAAGGGCCACGAGAACCACGCCGTCCTCTTCAGCAAGTGGAATTCGTTTTCGCGCATCGGCGTCTACGATCAGCCGTACGGCGCCTGGTCGCTCAGCGACAGGTACACCGGCCCGTTGCCTGACACCCGATTGATGGACATCGACTCGGCCGCCGGCACGCAGATCCTGCGCTTCAACGGCGACCTGCGCTCGGTGTCGTACCTGCAGTACGAGCTGACCGCGCTCGGCTACCGGCTGTTCGGCGCGCCGTCGGGTGCCAAGCAGGACTTCAATGCGCTCGTCATCGGCACCGGCGGCGGCCGCGATCTGCTGTCGGCGCTCGTCTTTGGTGCCTCACGCGTCGACGGCGTCGAGATCAACCCGATCATCGTCAACAACGTGATGCGCGGCGCGTTCCGGGACTACTCGGGCGGCGTCTACGACCGGCCCGACGTCCACGTCGCCGTCGAAGATGGCCGCAGCTTCGTGCGCCGATCCCCGCAGCACTACGACGTCATCCAGGCGTCGCTCGTCGATACCTGGGCAGCGACAGCCGCCGGCGCCTACTCGCTCAGCGAGAACTCGCTCTACACCGTCGAGGCGTTCCAGGACTACCGCGCTCACCTGACCGAGCGCGGCGTGCTCAGCATCTCGCGCTGGGTGTTCGACGGGCTCCGTCTCGTCTCGCTGGCGCAGGAAGCAGGCGCCCGTGAGGGCTGGAATCCCGCCGATCGCATCGCCATCGTGCAACACGATCAGGTCGCGACCTTCCTGCTCAAGAAGACCCCGTTTACCGCGGCCGAGGTGCAGACGCTGGCCGAGGCCGCGCAGCAGCTCGGGTTCGCGGTCCTCTATCTGCCCGGACGGCCGACGCCGACCTATGACGACAATCGCGATGACTACGCGCGGCTGCTGCTCGCGCCGGATCGCCAGGCGTTCTATCGCGCCTACCCGCTCGACGTGACGCCGACGACCGACGACCGGCCGTTCTTCTTCCACACGACCAAGCTGCGCAACCACGCGTTTGTCCGGCCGCTGGCCGGCGCGCTCGGTTTGCACGTCGACCGGCCGCTGAATTCGGGCGCCTGGGCCACGGGCGGATTGACCGCGCTCCTCGTCCTGCTTGGCATCTCGACGGCGCTCATCGTGCTGTTCATCGTCGGACCGCTGGCCTTGACGACGCGCGGGGCCCTGGCGCCAGGGTGGCCGCGCGCACTGGCCTACTTCGCCTGTCTCGGTGGCGCGTTCATGCTGATCGAGGTGGCGCTCCTGCAGCGCTTCGTGCTGCTCCTCGGTCATCCCGTCTACTCGCTGACGGTGACCCTCTTTTCCCTCCTCGTCGGCACCGGGCTCGGCAGCGTGGTCAGCCGGCGGGCGGCGGAAGGAGCCCTGCGCCGCACCGCGGCGATCGCCTGCCTCGGTGTCATGTTGATCGCGCTCGTGTGGGGCAATGCACTGCCCGCCATCGTCCGCGCCGCCGTCGGCTGGCCGCTGCCGCTGCGCATTATGCTCGCCGCCGCCCTGATGGTGCCCGCGGGACTGGTGATGGGCATTCCGCTGCCGACCGGCGTTCGGCTGGTCGCGGCGCGTCAGGCACAGCTCGTACCCTGGGCATGGGGCATGAACGGCGCGCTATCGGTGCTGGGCGCGACGCTGGCCGTGTTCATCGCCATGAACTGGGGCTTTTCGATCACGCTTCTCTGCGGCGCTGCCACCTACGCCTGTGCAGCCGCGCTGATCTACCGCAGGCCAGGAGATCTCTCGTGATGCCTTTCGTCAGCTGCCGCTAATCCGTTCCAGGCCGCCCATGAACGGGCGCAGCGCGTCAGGGATGGTGATCGAGCCGTCGCGCTCCTGGTAGTTCTCCAGGATGGCGATCAACGTGCGGCCGACGGCCAGCCCCGAACCGTTCAGCGTGTGCACGTGCTCCACCTTCTTCGTCCCGTCCGGGCGGAACCTGATGTTGGCGCGGCGCGCCTGGAACGCCATCGTGTTGCTGCAGGACGAAATCTCGCGATACGTCTTCTGGCTCGGCAGCCATACCTCGATGTCGTAAGTCTTCGCCGACGCGAAACCCATATCGCCGGTGCACAGGACGATGGTGCGGTAGGGCAATTCGAGGCGCTTCAGCACGGTCTCGGCGTTGGCCGTCAGCGACTCGAGCTCGTCAAAGGACTGCTCCGGTGTCGTGAACTTCACGAGCTCGACCTTGTCGAACTGGTGCTGCCGGATCAGGCCGCGCACGTCGGCGCCGTAAGACCCCGCTTCGCTTCGAAAGCACGGCGTGTAGGCCGTATAGCGCAACGGCAGTTGACGGCCGTCGAGAATTTCGCCGCGGTGCATGTTCGTCAACGGCACTTCCGCGGTCGGAATCAGGTAGAGATCCCAGTCACCGGCGATCTTGAACAGATCCTGCTCGAACTTCGGCAGGTTGCCAGTGCCGCGCAGCGCGTCGGCGTTCACGAGAAAGGGCGGTACGAACTCGGTATAGCCATGCTCGCGAGTGTGCAGATCGAGCATGAAGTTGATGAGCGCGCGCTCCAGCTTCGCGCCGGCACCTCGTAACACCGAGAAGCGCGCCCCCGACATGCGCGTTGCGCGCTCGAAGTCGAGGATTCCCAGCGCGGGACCGAGGTCCCAGTGCGGCTTCGGCTCGAAGTCGAACGCGCGCGCCGTACCATGGCGGCGCACTTCCTGGTTGTCGGCGCTGCTCTTCCCCGCCGGCACCGACGCGTGCGGCAGATTTGGTACCGTCATCAGCAGGTCGGTGCGCTGCCGCTCGGCCTCGTCGAGCTCGGTCTCGAGATCCTTGATTCGCTGTCCCCGGGCCTTGTTGGCGGCAAAGATCTCCGACGGATCGAGCCCCTGCTTTTTCGCCTGCGCAACCTGTTCGCTGGCGGCGTTCTGTTCGCGCTTGAGGCCTTCCACGTCGAGGATCAGGGACTTGCGGCGCGCGTCGAGCGCGGCGAACGGCTGCAGCACAGCGTCGGGGTCGAGCCCGCGGTTCAGCAGCCCTTTCCGGACGTCGTCGGCATGATCGCGGACATAAGCGGGATCGAGCATATCGATTTAGATGCTACCATCGGCTCATGGCACAGACCGTGCGCAAGGCTGTCTTTCCTGCGGCGGGTCTCGGGACGCGCTTTCTGCCCGCGACGAAGGCGCAACCCAAGGAAATGCTGCCGCTCGTCGACAAACCGATCATCCAGTACGGCGTCGAGGAAGCGCTCGACTCCGGCGTCAACAACATCATCCTGGTCACTGGGCGCGGCAAGAACGCCATCGAGGACCACTTCGACGTATCGGTGGAGCTCGAGACCTTTCTCGAAGCGCGCGGCAAGCGCGAGCTGCTGGCCGAGATCCGCAAGATCTCGAACCTGATCAACGTCGCCTACGTCCGCCAGGGAGAGCCGCTGGGCCTCGGCCACGCCGTCCTCGTCACCAGGGACCTCGTCGGGCCGGAACCATTCGCCGTCGTTCTCGGCGACGACGTGATTGACGCCAAGCCGCCGGCCTTGCGCCAGATGATCGACGTGTTCGAGCAGGTCGAGGGCCCGGTGCTCGCCATCGAAGAAGTCCCGCACGAAAACGTGTCGTCCTACGGCATCATCGACGCGGAGGAGATCCGGCCGGGCGTGTACCGCATCCGCGACCTGGTCGAAAAGCCGGCGCGCGACGAAGCGCCCTCGAACCTCGCCATCATCGGGCGCTACGTGCTGACCCCGGACATCTTCCCCGCGCTGGAAGAAACGGCGCGCGAGAAGGATCGCACCGGCGAGATCCAGCTCACCAACGGTTTGCGCAAGCTGCTGAAGAAGCGCCCGATCTACGGGTGTCGCATCGACGGCGTCCGCCACGACACGGGCAACAAGCTGGGCTTCCTGAAGGCGGTGGTCTACTTCGCGCTGAAGCGCGATGACCTGTCAGGGCCGTTCCGCGAATACCTGCGCGGCCTCGGCCTCGATGTCCCGGCCGGATCGCGACGCTAGCAGACTAGTCCGATTTCGCTGTGTCGGTCTTGGCTGGCGTCGCCGTGGAGCCGCTGTCCTTCGACTCCTTCGTGTCCTTGGACTCCTTCGTGTCTTTCGTATCCTTCGAGTCCTTCGAGTCCTTCGTGTCTTTCGGGTCTCTCCCGGGCGAAGATTTCTTGGCGTAATCCGTGATGTAGAAGCCCGACCCCTTGAATTGGATCGCTGGCGAAGACAGGAGCTTGCGGATCGGCCCCTTTCCGCACTTCGCGCACACCTCGAGCGGTGGATCCGAGAACTTCACAATCTTCTCGAAGCGCTCGCCGCAGGCGTCGCACTCGTATTCGTAGAGGGGCATGAACCTTCGTCCTTGTCCGGATCTTATTCCAGCATCGGCCCGTTGTGTGTGCCGAGCATCAGGTCGCGATGCAGCCAGAGCGGGACGGTACCGTTGCCGAGCAGCGTGTCGTGAAAACCGCGCAGCGTGAAGCGATCGCCGAGTGACGCCTTGTAGTCCTCGCGCAGCTTGAGCACCATCAGCTTGCCCAGCGAATAGAGGATATAGGACGGATCGAAAGTGCCGCGCTCGGCTTCGCGCCGTGCCGACGCTTCCTCGAGATAGGCCTCGTCGCGGAAGAAGCGAACCCCCTGTTCGACCGAGAGGTCCTCACAGTGCAGGCGCAGCC
The DNA here is from genome assembly GCA_963836665.1 of uncultured Acidobacteriota bacterium. Lineage (GTDB taxonomy): Bacteria > Acidobacteriota > Vicinamibacteria > Vicinamibacterales > 2-12-FULL-66-21 > JAICSD01. Next base: position 3,688,244 of record CAWIKL010000001.1, read on the forward strand.
CGACGACGAGCCGGCACAGGCGGATCAGCGCTTCAGCGAGCTGGCCGAGGCGGACACGGGGATCGTTGCGACGGAATCCGGCTTCGATCATCATCTGCTCGGCGTAGTGCGCCCAGCCCTCGACCATCGCCGTCGAGGAAAACAGGATCGACTTGCGCAGCGTCGACGTGATCTGACGCAGGTGCTGGTAGTGCAGGAAGTGGCCCGGGTAGACCTCGTGGATGGAGATCGCCCACAGCGCGCCAAAATTGAAGTCGCGCAGGTGCTCTTCCCGCTTGTCGGCCGCCCACGCCGCGTCGGGCTCGGTGACGTAGTAGTAGGCGCGCAGCGCCCGTGCCTCGAACGGCCCCGGCGTCCACATGCTGGCAAAGGTCCAGCGGTAGAACCGCGGCGTCGGTGCGACGATGACGTCGGCCGCGGCCGGGAGCGTCACGATGTCCTGCCGGCGGATGAAGTTCGCCAACTCCTCGAGCTGCTGGTGCGCGGTGCCGACGACCTCGCCCATCGCCGGGTGGTCGGCCTTGACCTTCGCCCACGCCGCGGCGGGATCTTTGCCGTCGAGCCGCGCGGCGGTACGGCGGAATTCTTCCTGCGTGGCGTGCAGCTCGCGCTCCGCGATCGCCAGCAGCCGATCGGCGTCGAGGGTGATCCCCTCGTCGAGCTGCAGCTTTTCCTGCATGCGCGCGCGGCCGAGACGGAACGGGCCCCGCGCCCGCGGCGCGAGCTCCTCCTCGAGATACTGCACGTAGCGGCCGATCGCCTCCGACGCTTCAGTCGAAGCATCGGCAAGGTCCCTCAGCAGGAAGGGGTCGTCGAGGGCAGAGAAAGAGCGTGGCAGGTCGTCCTCGATGAAGCGCAGCGCGCCGCGCAGGCTCTCGAGCCCGACCTTGACGAAGATGCCGGCCGGCTCCTTGATGTTGTCGCGTGCGGCCTGCATCAAGCGCGGCACCTGGTGCAGCTTCGAGACGACACGGCGGGCGCGCTGGGCGAGCGGCGCGTAGTCGAACAGGATCTGCCCGGCCAGGCTGGTCGCGAGCAGATCGCCGTAACACTGCGGACTGCGTTCCCAGCTGCGCACCGTCTCGAGCTCGAAGAGTCGCGCTCGGATGTTGGACTCGAGCGCCGGACGCTCGAGGCGCTCGACGTCGGTCAGGCGCGCCGGATCGATGGCCGCGAGGCGGCGCGCAAACGCGCCGAGATCGCGGACCTGTACATCAACCGCGGCGCGGCTGAGATCCTCGAGCAGGTCGTCGTGAAGATGAACGCCGTCGAAGGTCGCGTTGGTTGGGTGCGCTTCATAGAGCCAAGCAAGGTACTCGTCTACGAAGTGTGGCAAAGGTTCGGCAGAATACATCTGGTAGAATCGGCGCCCCGCGCATGGCCGGCATCCTGTATGTGGTCGCCACGCCTATCGGCAACCTCGAGGATGTGACACTGCGCGCGCTCAAGGTACTTCGCGACGTTTCCATCGTCGCGGCTGAGGACACACGTCGGACGGCGCGGCTCCTTCAACACTACTCGATCTCGACGCCGTCGACGAGCCTTCACGAGCACAATGAGCGGGAGAAAACACCGAAACTCATCGAACGGTTGCGCCGCGGCGAATCCGTCGCACTCGTCTCCGACGCTGGAACCCCCATGGTCTCTGATCCAGGGCAGGAACTCGTGGCCGCGGTCAGGGCCGCCGGCATCCGGGTCGAGAGCATCCCAGGTCCTAGCGCGGTGATGGCGGCGATTTCGTCTGCGGGACTGGACGCAAGAGAGTTCACGTTTCTTGGATTTCCCCCTACTAGGTCGAAAGACCGCAAAGAATGGCTGCGTTCCGCTGCCTCGAGTCCTCGCCTGACCGTGTTCTTTGAGGCACCACACAGGATATTAGATACATTGACCTATCTTGGAGAGGTCATAGGCCTTGAGCGATCCGTGGCGGTAGCCAGAGAACTGACAAAGAGCCACGAGGAATTGGTTATACAACCAATCAATGAGCTCTTGTCGCACTTCTCCGTTCCACGCGGCGAATTTACCGTGATGTTACCGCCGGCTGACCGGCCGATTCCATCCCCTGAACTTCCTGACGCTGAGGCTTTGACGTCTGAATTTGTCCATTTGACCAAAAATGGCAGCCTAAAGAGGCGAGAGGCAATTAAGGTCCTCGCTGACCGCTATGGACTAGGAGTCAATGCCCTATATAAGCTTCTGGGCGACGCTGGATCTTGACCATTGAACGGCCTATTTGCTACTGTCACCCACCGGGCATGGCGAAATTGCGCCGGGCGGTGAAAGCCAGGACAACCTCGACTCGTAAACCGGCACGGGCGGCCAGAGGGGCGAAGAAACGCTCTCAGGGCGCAGTCGGCCATTCGAGCCGTCCGGCCAAGCCGTCCAGGACCACAGCCGCACGCAAGACGACGACCAGGAAGACTGCGCCAAAGGCAGGCGCCAGGCCGACTCCTGTGAAAGCGGCTCCGCCGCCTCCGCCGCCGCCCCCCCCTCCACCGCCGCCGCCACGTAAGCCGACGTATCACGAGGCCGTGGCGATGTACGAGCGCGGCCTGCAGGCACTGCAGCGGCGCGACTTCGCAGCCTCAGCCGAGGCGCTGCGTAACGTGATCGAGCGCTATCCCGACGAGCGTGAGCTTCTCGAGCGGGCGCGGCTGTATCTGAAAGTCTGCGAACGGGAGCTCGAACCGAAGGAGCCGACCCCCAAGACGCCCGACGAATGGGTCTACGCCGGCACTGTCGCGCTGAACGCTGGTGATGAAGCGACGGCGCTGCGTCATCTGCAACGGGCTGTGAGCGAGGATGCGCGGCACGATCACGCCCACTACATGATGGCGGTGATCGGCACGCGCCGCGGCGACGCCGCCGCCGCGCTCGAGCATCTGCGGCGCGCGATCTCGCTCAATCCGGAAAACCGATCGCTCGCGCGGCAGGATCCTGAGCTCGACGCGCTGCGAGACGACGGCACGTTCAAATCCATCGTCGAAGCGCCCATGGCCGATCCGTCGGCCCGCGCGGCCGTGGCGCGGCCCCGTCTCAAGAGCCGCCGCTAGACCGCGCCGCTCGCCGTCCTTCTGGCATTCGCCTATCCTTTCAGGGTAATGCCTGACGTCCATCTCGTCGTTCTCGCCGCCGGCAAGGGCACCCGCATGCGGTCGGACACTCCCAAGGTGCTGCATCGCGCCGGCGAGTTTCGCCTCATCGAGCACGTTCTGCGCGCCGCTGCGGCCCTCGACGCGAGAACGACCGTCGTCGTCGTCGGCCACCTGGCGGACGACGTCCGGCGGGCGCTGTCGGAACGGCTGGGCCTGCGCTTTGCATTGCAGGAGCCACAGCTCGGCACCGGACACGCCCTGCTCCAGGCGGAAACGCATCTGGCTGGCGCGCGCGGCACGGTGGTCTTGCTGTCCGGCGACGTTCCGCTACTGCGTGGCGTGACTCTGGAGGAACTGGTCGCGGCCCACGAACGGTCGGGGGCGGCAGCGACGGTATTGACGGCGCGTGTCCCAGATCCGGCAGGTTACGGCCGGATCGTCCGCCAGGACGGGCGCATCACGGCAATCGTCGAGCACAGGGACGCGACGCCGGTTGAGCGCGCGATCGACGAGATCAACAGCGGCATTTACGCTTTCGCGGCGGAGCCCCTGTTCGATGCGCTGCGATCGATCGGCTCGGCGAACGCCCAGGCGGAGTACTATCTGCCCGACCTCGTGCGGATCTATCGCGCGCGCGGGTTGAACGTGGAAACGGTGCGGCTCGAGGACGCGCGTGAGATCCTCGGCGTCAACAGCCGGAGGGAGCTGGCGGATGTGGCGGCGATCCTGAAGACGACCAAGAACGAGGCGCTGATGGCGGAGGGGGTGTCGATCGTCGATCCGGCGTCGACCTGGATCGGCCCTGACGTGTCGGTCGGGCGCGACACCGTGATCCATCCCAACGTCCATCTCGAAGGGCAGACGCGGATCGGCGAGCGCTGCGAGATCAACGCCAGCGTCCGCATCGTCGATTCGACGCTCGACGATGGCGTCGTCATCAACAACTTCTGCGTCATCCGCGAATCGCACGTCCGCGCCGGGGCGCAGATCGGCCCGTTCGCGCACATCCGGCCACAGTCGGACATCGGGGAAGGGGCCCACGTCGGCAACTTCACCGAGCTCAAGAAGACGACGCTCGGCAAGGGCTCGAAGGCGAACCACCTCTCGTATCTCGGCGACGCCACGATCGGCGAGAAGGTGAACGTCGGCGCCGGCACGATCACCTGCAACTATGACGGCGTGCACAAGCACCCGACGGTGATCGAAGACGGCGCGTTCATCGGCAGCGACTCGCAATTGATCGCCCCCGTGCGCGTGGGCAAGGGGGCCTACGTGGCGGCGGGCTCGTCGATCGTCGAAGATGTCCCCGCCGGCGCCCTCGGCGTCGCGCGCGGCAAGCAGGTGAACAAAGACGGCTGGGTCGAGAGGAAGAAGACACGTAAGTGACGGATGGCCGGCCTTGGCCATCGGGCAGTCGTCTTTGACAGGAAGCTAAACATGTGCGGAATCATCGGGTATATCGGCGACAAGCAGGTCCTTCCCATTTTGATCGACGGACTACGGCGCCTCGAGTATCGCGGCTACGACTCGGCCGGCGTCGCCGTCGTGCGCGACGGCACCATCGAGCTGCGGCGCAGCGCCGGCAAGCTGGCTCGCCTCGAAGAGGTCATCGCCGGGAACCCGCTCGAGGGGGAGTATGGCATCGGCCACACGCGCTGGGCCACGCACGGCCGTCCGACAGAGGAAAACGCCCACCCTCACCGTGACTGCACCGGCCGTATCGTCGTCGTGCACAACGGCATCATCGAAAACTATCTCGATCTGAAAAAGCAGTTGCAGAAGGAGGGGCACGTCTTCGTCACCGAGACCGACACCGAGATCGTCGCCCACCTCGTCGAGCGCGAGATGAAGGACGACGGGCTCGAGAACGCGGTGCGGCGGGCGTTGCTCTACATGCGCGGACTGTTTGCGCTGGTCCTGATGTCGGCCGACGATCCCAAGAAGATCGTCACCGTGCGCAACGGCCCGCCGATCGTGGTTGGCCTCGGCGACAACGAATTCTTCGTCGCCTCGGACATCCCGGCCATCCTCGCGCACACCCGCGATGTGGTGTTCCTGGGCGACGAGGAGATGGCGGTGATCACGCCCGGCGGCGTCGAGTTCACCGACTACTCGGGCCGCGCGGTGTCGAAGAAGAGCACCCGCGTGTCGTGGGATCCGGTCATGGCCGAGAAGGCCGGCTACAAGCACTTCATGCTCAAGGAAATCTTCGAGCAGCCGATGGCGGTGAAGGAGACGGTCCTTGGACGCGCCTCAGTCGAGAGCGGGAAGATCTTCCTGCACGAGATTGACGTGCCTGACGAGGACCTCAAGCGCATCGAGCGGGTCGTGATCCTGGCGTGCGGCACGTCGTGGCACTCGGGTCTTGTCGGCAAGTTCCTGATCGAGTCGCTGGCGCGGCTGCCGGTTGACGTCGACTACGGATCGGAATACCGCTACCGCGATCCAATCGTGTCGGGGAACACGCTGGCGATCGTGATTACGCAGTCGGGGGAAACCGCCGACACGCTGGCGGCGCTGCGCGAGGCAAAGAAGAAGGGAGCCCGCAGCGTCGCCATCTGCAACGTTGTCGGCAGCATGGCGACACGCGAGACGGAAGGCGCGGTGCTGACGCATGCCGGACCGGAAATCGGCGTCGCATCGACGAAGGCCTTTACGTCGCAGTTGGTCGCTTTGCATCTCCTGGCGATGTATCTCGGCCAGATTCGCGGCACGCTCAAGCCCGAAGACGCCAGGCCGCACGTCGAGGCGCTCCTCCAACTACCGCTACTGATCGAGCAGACGTTGAAGTGCGAACCGCTCACCGAGGAGATCGCCAAGCGTTTCTACCAGCGCAGCGACTTCCTGTATCTCGGGCGCGGCATCAACTATCCGATTGCCCTCGAAGGCGCGTTGAAGCTGAAGGAGATCTCCTACATCCACGCCGAGGGCTATCCGGCCGGCGAAATGAAGCATGGTCCGATCGCGCTGATCGACGAGCAGTTGCCAGTCGTCGCCATCGCACCGCATGACGCCGTCTTCGAAAAGATGATCGGCAACATCCAGGAAGCCAAGGCGCGCGGCGGCTCCGTGATTGCCCTGACGACGGAGGGGCACGACGGCATCGGCCCCCTCCTCGATCCGGCGCAGGATGTCCTGATCACGGTCCCGCGGTCGCATCCGCTCCTGACGCCGGTCCTGATGGTGATTCCGTTGCAGCTGCTCGCGTATCACATCGCAATCCGGCGCGGCTGCGACGTCGATCAGCCCAGGAATCTCGCCAAGAGCGTCACGGTCGAGTAGCGAGGGGGGAGGGGCGAGGGGCGAGGAGGGGACGCGAGGAGCCATGAGCTCGAGACGCTTTCCGGAAGGCCCTCCGCCGCCCCTCCCACCTCGCTTCTCGCCACTCGCACCCATTTGACATTGTACTATTGTAGTAGTACACTGAGTCTCGTGAGTACGTGGGCTGGCCTCTCACTCGACCAAACCGACAGGACGCCGGTCTATGCCCAGCTCGAGCGTGGCATCCGGTCGGCGATTGCGGCCGGACGGCTGGCCGTTGGCGATCAACTGCCGACGGTGCGCCAGCTCGCGGTGGACCTTCGGGTCAACGCCAATACGGTGGCGAAGGTCTACGCCTTCCTCGAGCGCGCCGCCATCCTCGAAACCCGGCGCGGCGTGGGCACGTTCGTCGCCGCGCGGACGTCATCGCCCCAGGAAGAAACGTTGCGGCGGAGCGAGCTGAACCGACTGGTAGATCGTTTTCTTGCCGAGCTCTCGCATCACGGGTTTCACGTCGACGACGTGCTGCCCGAAATCGAGCGCCGGCGCCAACAAGGAGCATGAGCCGTGGCTATGGTCACACTGCCGTTAGGTCGGCGCGCAACGACGGATCCGGTCGCCCGTGAGGCGCGCGCCAACATCGTCGCGATCGCGCTACTCGTGGTTCCCCTCGGCGCTGGTGCCTGGGCGACGGCCTACAGCAAGACGCCCTGGCCGATCTTTGTCGGCATCGCTATCGGCTTCACCCTCATGCAAGCGCCGAAAGTCGCCAAGCAGTGGGAGCGCGGCGTCGTGCTGCGGCTCGGCAAGTACGTCGGCCTGCGCGGCCCGGGCCTGTTCTGGATCATGCCCTTCGTCGACACGGTGACGAAGTGGATCGACCAGCGCGTGATCACCACGAGCTTCGCGGCGGAAGAGACGCTGACCTCGGATACGGTCCCGGTCAACGTCGACGCGGTGCTCTTCTGGCTGGTCTACGACCCCGAGAAGGCGGCGCTGGAAGTGCAGGATTACCAGCAGGCGGTCAGCTGGGCGGCGCAGACGGCGCTGCGCGACATCATCGGCCGGACGTCGCTCACCGACCTGCTGCGCGGACGCGAACGTATCGAGGAAGAGCTGCAGAAGCTCATCGATAGCCGTTCCAATCCATGGGGCGTCACGGTGCAGTCGGTCGAGATGCGCGACGTCGTGATTCCCGAGTCGCTGCAGGATGCGATGTCACGCGAGGCGCAGGCGTCACGCGAAAAGCAGGCACGCGTGATTCTCGGCACCGCGGAAGTCGAGATCGCCCACATGTTCGAGAAGGCGGCGCAGTCGTACATCAACAATCCGACCGCGCTGCACCTGCGGGCGATGAACATGCTCTACGAAGGGCTGAAGGAGAAGGGCGCGCTGATGCTGGTGCCGAGCTCCGCGGTTGAGTCGATGGGCATGGGCGGCCTCCTTGGCGCGGCCGCATTGCGCCAGCAGCAACTCGCCACCCTCGACGGGTCCTCGAATCCCAAGACGACGTAGCCCCGGACGGCAGAGCTCAGAAGGCATCGCGTGTCAGAAAATGCTGACACACGATGCCTTCTCGATGTCGCCCGCTCCCCGGCGCGCTATCATTTCATGGCGTTCGCGACCATGACTGACGCGCTTGACGAGACCCAGGCTCTGATCCGGCGCGCCAACGCCGGCGACAAGGCCGCAGCCGACCGGCTGTTCGCCCGTTACGCACCGGCGCTTCATCGCTGGACGCGCGGCCGCCTGCCGCGCTGGGCACGCGACATCGCCGACACTCACGACATCGTCCAGGACGCGCTCCTACAGACCTTCCGGCATCTCGACGGGTTCGAGTATCGCGGCGAAGGGGCCCTGCACGCCTACCTGCGGCAGACGGTGATGAACCGCATCCGTGAGGAACTGCGTCGGCGGCAGCGGCGCGGTGAGCGCGAGGATCTCGATCCGATGCTGGAAGCGGAGGGACCATCGCCGCTCGAAGTGGCCATCGGACGCGAAACACTCGATCGCTACGAGGAAGCGCTGGCGCGGCTGACGGTGGACGATCGCGAGGCGATCATCGCGCGGGTGGAGCTGGGACTATCCCACCATGAGATCGCCGAGGCCCTCGGCAAGCCGTCCGACGACGCGGCGCGCATGGCCGTGGCGCGCGCGCTCGTCAGGCTGGTGAAAGAAATGGGCGCTGGCGGCGACAGATAACTACAAAGTGCTCGTCAAACGCCGTGCCCGTAGCCGACTTCGGCCGGCGTCGAGTGCAAGTCGGACGACGCCGGTGCCGGCTGGCGCGGGCGCTCGATCGCGGCGGTGCCGGTGACGCGGGCGACGATCGCGGCCAGGTCGGCGTCACTGACGACCTTCTCGCGGTCGGCGTGCTCGATTACGCCGCGGTAGACCTCGTCGAGGGTGCGGCGATCCATCTCGGTGCAGCCGATCTGTTCGCAACGCTTCTGCACCGCGTGGCGACCGGAGTGCTTGCCGAGGACGAGCGTGGCGCTGACACCGACCTCTTCGGGCCGCATGATTTCGTAGGTGCGGCGGTCCTTGAGCATCCCGTCCTGGTGGATGCCCGCTTCGTGCGCGAACGCGTTCCTCCCGACGATGGCCTTATTGGCCTGCACCCCTTCGCCGGTCAGTGACGTGAGCAGCTGGCTCGAGGTGAAGATCTCACGTGTATTGACACCGGTCGCGTAGGGCAGGCGATCGGCACGGACGCGCATCGCCATGACGACTTCCTCGAGCGAGGCGTTGCCGGCGCGTTCGCCAATGCCGTTGATCGTGCATTCCACCTGACGCGCGCCGGCGTGAACGGCGCTCAGCGTGTTCGCGACCGCGAGCCCCAGGTCGTCGTGGCAGTGCGTGCTGAAGACGACCTGGTCGGAGCTCGGCACGCGGTTGATCACCGTGCGGAAGAACTCGGCTATTTCGTCGGGCGTCGAGTAGCCCACGGTGTCGGGCAGGTTGATCGTCTTGGCGCCCGACTGGATGACCGCCTCGATCACATGCCACAGGAACGCCGGGTCGGTACGGGTCGCGTCTTCTGCCGAGAACTGCACGTCGTCGGTAAACTGGCGCGCCAGCCGGACTGCAGACATCGCGGCGCGCAGGCACTCGTCCCGCGTCATGCGGAGCTTGCGCTCGAGGTGGAGATCCGAGGTGGCGATGAACACGTGGATGCGCCGGCGCGGCGCCGGGGACAGGGCCCAGCCTGCCTTTTCGATGTCCTTCGGATGGCAGCGGGCGAGGGCGGCGATCACCGGCCCCTGCACGTGGCTGGCGATCATCCGCACCGACTCCGCGTCGGCCTCGGACGCAATCGGGAAGCCGGCTTCGATGATGTCCACGCCGAGGGTGCGAAGCTGCCGGGCCATCTTGAGCTTCTCGTCTGTCCGGAGCGAGAACCCGGGTGCCTGCTCGCCGTCACGGAGCGTGGTATCGAAGATGGTCAGCCGATCGCCGGACATGGGGCTACCTCCTATTCCCTAGTTGTAGCGGGAATGGCCACCCCAAGTCCAATTTATAGTTATTTAGGTATGATTAGCATAATTTATGCAGTTGCCTGACCTTGCCGCCTTTCTCGCCGTGGCGTCAGACCGCAGTTTTTCCGCCGCGGCGCGGCGCCTGCATCGGTACTCAGCCGGCCATCAGCCAGGCGGTCCGCCGGATCGAGGACGAGCTGGGGGAACGCCTGTTCGACCGCTCGTCGCGCGACGGTACGCTGACCGAAGCAGGACGGCTGCTGCAGGACTACGCGCAGCGGCTGCTCGGGCTGGCTCACGAGGCGGAAACGGCGGTGCGCGAACTGCAGCAGGTGCGCCGCGGCCGCGTCATCATCGGAGCCAATGAGGCCGCCGTCCACACCCTCCTGCCGCACATCGAGAAGTTCGCGCTCGGCCACCCCAACGTCGTCGTCGACGTGCGCCGCCTGCCGGCGAGGCAGATCGCAAACGCGGTCCTCGATCGCAGCCTCGACTTTGGCGTGCTGACGTTCCAGCCGGCCGATCGCGGCGTCCAGACGCTGTCGCTCGGCAGCGACGACGTCGTGCTGCTGACCTCGCCGAAGCACGCCCTCGCAGCGCGCCGCCGGGTCACGCTCGAGGAAATCGGCCGTCAGGTCGTCATCGCGCACAACGATCCGTCACCGACGCGCGATCGCGTGCTGCGCGCCTACGAGCGGCGGCAGACCTCGATCAACATCCAGATCTCGCTGCCCTCGCTCGACGGCATCAAGCGCGCCGTGGAGATGGGGATCGGCGTGGCGCTGCTGCCGCGCCGCTGCGCGCTCACGGAAATTGCGCGCGGCCATCTCGTGGCGATCCGCGTGCCTGAGCTCGGCGCGCAGCGCACCGTGCGCCTCGTCTTCCGCCGCACCGGCGAACGGAGCCGCGCCGCCGAGGCGTTCCTGGACGTCATCAAAGCCGGGGCCTGATGAAATCCGAGGCGGCTACCAGCTCGATGTGACGTAGGGCAGCCGCGCGGCGACGGCACGGACATCGTCGTAGCGATCGAGTAACAGGCCGGTGGCGTCCCAGCTGCCCTCGAGAAAGGCCTGGCGCGCGGCGGCGGGCAGCGAGATGTCAAACGTGCGTCCCGCTGCGGTGACGGTCATTCCCTCGAGATCGACCGCGATCTCCGCCGTCGGATCCTGTTCGACGATCGCCAGAAGCGCGTTCGTGCTCTCGCGCGCCGTCGTCGGACAGGGCATGCCGAGCGCGACCGAGTTGCCGAAGAAGATTTCCGAGAACGACTGGCCGATCACGGCGCGGATGCCGCGGCGGTGAATCGCCTGCGGTGCGTGCTCGCGCGATGAGCCGCAGCCGAAGTTCGACTGTACGACCATCACGCGCGCCGCGGCATAGCGCGGGTCGCCCGTCGGGTGGTTGGCGATCTGCGCGCGATCGTCCTCGAACAGGTGATCCTGCAGCCCCTCGAAGGTGATCGACTTGAGAAAACGGGCCGGGATGATCCGGTCGGTGTCGATGTCATCGCCGCGCAGCGGCAAGCCACTGCCGCGGATCTGCCGGACACGCTCAACGGCCAAGGGCGACCTCCGCAGGAGCGAATTCGCGCACGTCGACGACTTCGCCGGCGACCGCCGCCGCCGCCACCATCGCCGGGCTCATCAGCAGGGTGCGCCCCGTCGGGCTGCCCTGTCGCCCCTTGAAATTACGGTTCGACGAGGATGCGCAGATCTCCCGGCCTTCCAGGCGGTCCGGGTTCATCGCGAGGCACATCGAGCAGCCGGCGCCTCGCCATTCGAAGCCGGCGTCGACAAACACGCGATCGAGCCCTTCACGCTCGGCCGCAGCGCGCACGGCCTGCGAGCCAGGAACGACGAGCGCCTTGACGTGCGCGGCCACGTGCTGGCCTCGGATGATTCGCGCCGCTTCGCGCAGATCGGAGAGGCGTGCGTTGGTGCAGGAGCCGACGAAGGCGACGTCGATCTTTGTGCCGCGCACCGGCTGACCGGCACGGAAGCCCATGAATGCCAGCGCTTCCGGATCCGCGTTGGCGGGAAGCGCTTCGTCGATCGCGACAGACTGCCCTGGGTTGATGCCCCAGGTGACCGTTGGCCTGATTTCGTCGGCCCTGATGACGACCTCGTCGTCGTATGACGCGTTGCTGTCGGAGGCCATCGAGGCCCACCACGCCGTGGCGCGCTCGAACGCGTCCCCCTGCGGCGCGAAGCGCCGCCCGCGCATGTAATCGAACGTCGTCTGGTCGGGGTTGACGTAGCCGACGCGCGCGCCGCCCTCGATCGACATGTTGCAGATGGTCATCCGCTCGTCCATCGACATGCGCTCGACAGCGTCACCGGCGTATTCGTAGCCGTAGCCCACGCCCCCTTTGACGCCGAGGCGGCGAATGATGTCGAGCACGACGTCCTTGGCGTAGACGCCACGGCCAAGGCGCCCGCGCACCGCGACGCGCCGCACCTTGAGGGGCTCCATCGCCAGGCACTGGGACGCCAGCACGTCGCGTACCTGGGACGTGCCAATGCCGAACGCCACCGCGCCGAACGCACCATGCGTCGAGGTGTGACTGTCGCCGCAGGCAATCGTCATCCCGGGCTGCGTCAGGCCAAGCTCGGGGCCGATGACGTGGACGATGCCCTGCTGCCCGCTGTCGAGGTGGAGCAGCCGGATGTCGTGCGCGCGGCAGTTGCGCTCGAGCGCCGACAACATGTCTTCCGCCATGACGTCGAGGAACGGCCGGCGCTGGTCGAGCGTCGGCACGATGTGATCGACGGTGCCGATCGTTCGCTCCGGCATCGCCACGCGCAGCTTGCGCGCGTCGAGCATGTCGAATGCCTGTGGTGTCGTGACCTCGTGAATCAGGTGCAGGCCGATGAAGAGCTGCGTCTGGCCGTTCGCCAGCTTGCGCACGGTGTGCGCCTGCCAGACCTTGTCGAGAAGCGTGCCTCGCATGAGAACGGCGATCGTAGCATGGGGCGATGGGCGATGGACGATAGGCGATGGGCGATGGGCGATGACCGATGACCGATGACCGATGACCGATGGAACGCTGGCGCTTTGATTGCTCTGCCGTTTGGGGGCGGCGGTCGGGTTCAAGGACTTAGACCGGAATCGCCCAATTCCTGCGTACTTTCAGGGACGACCATCGCTGCAGAAAGGGCCATGTCATGAGCGGCATGAAGACCTACCGTGAGCTTGACACGTGGAAGTTGGCCATGACGCTTGTCGAGACGACCTACACACTCACGGGGCTGTTTCCAGACGCCGAGCGCTACGGATTGATCGCTCAAATGCGGCGATGTGCCGTCTCGATCCCGTCAAACATTGCCGAAGGCCAGGCACGCGGCATGGTGAGAGTCGGTCTCCACTTCGTGCGCGTCGCAATTGGATCGTCGGCCGAGCTCAGCACACAGGTAGAGGTCGCGCGCCGGCTGAACTTCGTCTCGCCGGCGGCGACTCGCGATATCGAGGCGCAACTCGAGCGCGTCCAGCAAATGCTCTACGGCATGCAGCGCGAGCACCTTCGTCGGATCCGAACCGCAGGCGCGGCTTCTGTCACGGCTCTCTGCCTTCTCCTTCTGCGCGCCTAACACCCATCGCCCATCGCCCATCGCCCGCTATACTGGACAGACCTCCCGAATGGATTTCCTCGACAAGCTCAATCCCGAACAACGCGAAGCGGTGCTGCACACCGAAGGGCCGCTCCTGATTCTCGCCGGCGCCGGATCGGGAAAGACGCGCGTCATCACCTTCCGCATCGCATACCTCATCGGCAACGGGTTCGCGCGACCGGACGAAGTGCTGGCGGTCACCTTCACCAACAAGGCCGCGGGCGAAATGCGCGAGCGCGTCGAGGGGCTGCTCGGCGCCGACGCCAACGGCGTATGGCTGTCGACGTTCCACTCGCTCTGCGCCCGCCTGCTCAGGCGTGAAGCGCCGCACATCGGTCTCTCGCGCGACTTTGTCATCTACGACTCCTCCGATCAGGTCGCCGTCGTCAAGCAGGCCTCGAAGGAGCTCGGCATCGACGACAAGCTCGTCCCGCCCCGCGCCGCCCTGGCGCGGATCAGCCAGGCGAAGAACCGCATGGAAGGCCCCGACTCGCTGCGCGGCGCCTGGAACCTGCGCGACGAACAGATCGCGAAGATCTACGAACGCTACCTGGCGGCCCTGCGCGAGTCGAACGCGCTCGATTTCGACGATCTCCTGCTCAAGACCGTCGAGCTCTTCGAGACCGCGGCGCCGGTTCGCGAGCGCTATTCGCACAAGTTCAAGCACGTGATGGTGGACGAATACCAGGACACCAACCGCCCGCAGTACCTGCTGATCAAGCGCCTCTCGGAGATTCACCGCAATCTCGCCGTCGTCGGCGATCCCGATCAGTCGATCTACAAGTGGCGCGGCGCCGACCTGAAGAACATCCTCGACTTCGAGACCGACTTCGGCGACGCCGCCATCGTCAGGCTCGAGCAGAACTACCGCTCGACACAGGTCATCCTCGACGCCGCCACCGCCGTCATCCAGCAGAACCGCAACCGCAAGGACAAGCGCTTGTGGACGGATCGCAAGGGCGGCGACAAAATCGTCTACTTTCGCGGCGGCGACGAGATCGAGGAAGCCGACTTCATCGTCAAATCGATCAAGCAGGCGCGCGCCGAGGACGTCGACACGATGACGGCGGTGCTCTACCGCACCAACGCGCAGTCGCGCGCCATCGAAGATCAGCTGATGCGGGAGAGCGTTCCCTACAAGATCATCGGCGGCGTCCGCTTCTACGAACGGAAGGAGATCAAGGACGCGCTCGCCTACCTCAAGCTGATCATCAACCCGCACGACGATGTCAGCCTGCGGCGCGTGATCAACGTGCCGGCGCGGGGCGTCGGCAAGGCTGTGATGGACTCGCTGCAGGCGATCGATCCTGACCGGATCGCCGCCGACGCGCCGCCCCTGCTCGCGGCCGGGCTGGCCGAGGTCAGTTCGGCGCGCTCGTTGTGGGCGCGGCTGGTCTACGCGGTCGACGAAGGCAGGCTGGGCAACCGCGGGACGGCCTCGCTGCGGGCGTTCCGCGACATGATCGTCGGCCTGGCCCACGACGCCAGGTCCGACACCGTGTCGATCGCCATCGGCAAGATGCTCGACCGCTCCGGCTACCTGCAGGATCTCCGCGACGAGAACACCGAGGAGGCCAACGAACGGACCGAGAACCTGATGGAACTGGTCTCCGCCGCGCGCGATTACGAGTCGCGCGATGCCGAGGCCTCGCTCGGTGGCTTCGTCGATCGGCTGTCCCTGCTGTCGGAGGTGGACGAGGAGTCGGGCTCGAAGAACGCGCGGGTGTGGCTGATGTCGATGCACGCCGCCAAGGGGCTCGAGTTCCCCGTCGTCTTCATCGCCGGCATGGAAGACGGTCTCTTCCCGCATTCACGCTCGTCGGAGGACGCCGACGAGCTCGAGGAAGAACGACGGCTGTTTTACGTCGGCATGACGCGAGCCGAGCGGCGCCTGTTCCTCACCGGCGCCGCGCGCCGGCGCGTCTTCGGCGAATACCAGTCAACCGAGCCGTCGCGCTTTCTCAACGAGGTTCCCGCAACACTGGTCGACCGCATCACGCCGGCCTACACGTCGCAGTATCAATCGTCGTTCGCGCACGCGCACTATGAGTTCCGCACCAATCCCTACGGCCGCGGCGGCCGCCCACCACGGTCAAGGGAAGAAGCGCCGAAGTACTCCTACGAGAACGAGGATCAGTCGTCGGGAACCAGCGGCGTCCGCCCCGGGATGCGCGTGCGCCACCCGCAGTTCGGCGTCGGTAGCGTGATATCTGTCGAGGAGCACACCGATGACTACAAGATCACGGTGCGTTTCAACAGCGTCGGCGTGAAGAAGCTGCTGGCGAAGTTCGCCAAGCTCGAACCGGCCTGACAATATCGGCTGAGGCTTCTGATCAGGCGCCGCTTTCGGGCTCAGGCGCCTCTGCGGGCGGCTCGCTGTCGATGCCGTCTTCCCGCTCCGGCATCTTCGCGACGCTGACGACGGCGTCGCCTTCTTCCATCTCGATCAGCCGCACGCCCTGCGTGGCGCGGCCGATGGTCCGGATGCCGCCGGCCTTCATCCGCAGGATCATGCCCTGCTGCGAGATCAGCATCACCTCGTCGTCGTCGTGCACGTAGGCGATGCCGGCGACCTTGCCGTTGCGATCCGATGTCTGGATGTTGATGATGCCGACGCCGCCGCGCGACTGCAGGCGGTATTCGTCCAGCCCGGTGCGCTTGCCGTAGCCGTTCTGCGCCACGGTCAGCATCGTGCCGTCGGCGGCGACGACTTCCATCGCCACCACTTCGTCGTCGTCGCGCAGGCTGATGCCGCGGACCCCGTAGGCACTGCGCCCCATGGCCCGGACGTCCTCCTCGTTGAAACGGATGGCCATGCCGTCGCGCGTGCCGATGAAGATCTGTTCCTTGCCGTCGGACAGCTCGACGGCAATGACCGCGTCACCGTCCTCGATGCCCATTGCGATGATGCCGCTCGGCCGCGGGTTGCTGAACGCGGTCAGGTCGGTCTTCTTCACCGTGCCCTTGCGCGTGCCCATGACCACGTACTGCTGGTCGTCCTGCTCGGGGAAATCCTTGACCGCGAGCAGCGCGGCAATCTTCTCCTCCGGCGACTCGAACTGCACCAGGTTGACGATGGCCTTGCCCTTGCCGTAGGTGCCAGCGTCGGGGATTTCGTGGACCTTGAGCCAGTAGGCGCGGCCGCGGTCCGTGAAGATCATGATGTAGGCGTGCGTCGAAGCCACGAACAGGTGGCTGACGTAGTCCTCTTCGCGCGTGCGCATGCCGATGCGGCCCTTGCCGCCACGGCGCTGCGCCCGGTAGGTCGAGATCGCCGTCCGCTTGATGTAGCCGGTGCTGGTGACGGTGATCGCCATGTCTTCGTCGGCGATCAGGTCCTCGATGCGCAGCTCGCCGCTCTCGTCGATGATCTCGGTGCGGCGCTCGTCGCCGAACTTGTCGCGAACGGCCTTCAGTTCGCCGACAACCAGCTGGATGAGCAGCTCCTCGCTCGACAGGATGGCGCGCAGGCGCTCGATCGTCTTCATCAGCTCGAGCAGCTCGTCGAGAATCTTCTGGCGCTCCAGGCCGGTCAGCCGCTGCAGCTGCATGTCGAGGATCGCCTGCGCCTGCAACTGCGACAGCCTGAAGTTCGTCTGCAGTCCTTCGCGCGCCTCGGCCGGGCTCTTGCTGCCGCGGATCAGCTTGATCACCTCGTCGAGGTGGTCGAGGGCGATCTTCAGGCCTTCCAGGATATGGGCGCGGGCTTCCGCCTTGCGCAGCTCGAACTCGATCCGCCGCCGCACCACCTCGCGACGGAACTCGATGAAGTGCTCGATGATCTCGAGCAGCCCCATGACCTTGGGACGGCCGCCGGCGATCGCCAGCATGATGATGCCGAAGGTCGTCTGGAGCTGGGTGTGCTTGTAGAGATTGTTGAGCACCACCTCGGGCACTTCGCCGCGCTTCAGCTCGATGACGATGCGCATGCCGTCGCGGTCGGATTCGTCGCGTAGATCCGAGATGCCCTCGATGGTCTTTTCGCGGTGCAGCTCGGCGATGTTCTCGATCAGCCGCTTCTTGTTGACCTGGTAGGGAATCTCGTCGATGACCAGCGACGTCTTGTCGCCCTTCTTCGATTCTTCCGTCGAGACGCGGGCGCGCACGGTGATTGCGCCGCGGCCGGTCGTGTAGGCCTGGAAGATGCCGGTGCGGCCGACGATGAAGCCGCCGGTCGGGAAGTCTGGCCCGGGCACGGCGCGCAGCACCGCCTTCAGGCGCTCCTGTTTCGGCTGCGCGCGCTGCTCGATCACGGCGATGACGCCGTCGATCACCTCGCGCATGTTGTGCGGCGGGATGTTGGTCGCCATGCCGACCGCAATGCCGGCCGAACCGCTGACCAGCAGGTTGGGAAAGGTCGTCGGCAGGACCGTCGGCTCTTCGGTCGTCTCGTCGTAGTTGGGAACGAAGTCGACGGTCTCCTTGTCGAGATCCGTCATCATCGCTTCGGCGAGCGGCTCCGGGCGCGCCTCGGTGTAGCGCATCGCCGCCGGCGGGTCGCCGTCGACCGATCCGAAGTTCCCCTGTCCGTCCACCAGGGGGTAGCGCATGTTGAATTCCTGCGCCAGGCGAACCAGGGTGTCGTAAATGGACGCGTCGCCATGGGGATGGAAGTTCCCCATGACCTCGCCGACGATCTTGGCGCACTTGCGATAGGCGCGGTTGCTGGCCAGGCCCATCGTGCGCATGCCGTAGAGCACGCGGCGGTGTGCCGGCTTGAGCCCGTCGCGCGCGTCAGGCAGCGCTCGTCCAATGATCACGCTCATCGCGTAATCCATGTACGAGCGCTTCATCTCGTCTTCGATGTTTACCGGGACTTTCGAGGCTGCGATGTCGGTCATGGCTGAGCGCTAGATGTCGAGATTCTTGACGTCGAGCGCGTTGTCCTCGATGAACTTGCGCCGCGGCTCGACCTGGTCGCCCATTAACGTGGTGAACATCAGATCGGCTTCGGTGTGGTCCTCGGCCTTGACCTGGAGCAGTGTGCGCTTGGTCGGATCCATCGTGGTCTCCCACAACGTGTCCGGGTTCATCTCGCCGAGGCCCTTGTAGCGGTTGATGGCGATCCCCTTCTTACCCGCGGCAACGAAGAACTCGACCAGTTCGTCCACCGACTCGATACGGACGTCCGTGTTGGGCTTGGCTGCCGCGTCCGTCTTGAGCGGCGGACGCGGCGCCTCAGTGGTGGCCGCGGTAGCGTCCCCCTCGGCTGGCACCTCGTCGACTTCCGGGGCTTCCGGGGCTTCCGGCGCACCGGCGCCCTTGACGACCATCGGTCCCTTGATGTCCTTCACGTCCTGGTAGCTGTTGGCCAGGGTGCGGAACTCGCTCGAGGTGACGAAGTTGAGATCGACGCGGTGGTACTTGGGATAGCCGCCGCTGCGATCCTCGATGACCAGCCCGTGCGCCTGGTGCTCCTCGTCGGGCTGGACGCTGGCAGCGCGCGTGCTGGTGTTCAGCGCATCGGCGAAAGACTGGACCTTCTCGCGGTCGGTGAAAAACGTCCGGTCGCCGCGCACGCCGCGGTCGAGCAGCCCGATGATCACGTCGCGGGTCGGGCCGCGCCGCTCGACGACCTGCAGCAGCTTGCGGAACTGCATCAACTTTTCCAGCTTCCGCTCCAGGTCGACCCCCGCCAGCTCCGACCCGTCGGGGAGCACGACGACGCGCGATTCCACCGCGCGGCGCGTCAGCCAGTGCTCGAGTTCGCGCTCGTCGCGGATGAACGTCTCGCTGCGGCCTCGCTTGGCGCGGAAGAGCGGCGGCTGCGCGATGTAGACGTAGCCCGAGTCGATCAGCGCCCGCATCTGGCGGTAGAAGAACGTCAGCAGGAGCGTGCGGATGTGCGAGCCGTCGACGTCGGCGTCGGTCATGATGATGATCCGGTGGTAGCGGAGCTTGGCCGGATCGAAGTCCTCGGCGCCGATGCCGGTGCCGAGCGCCGCGATCATGGTCTTGATCTCGTCGCTGCCCAGCATCTTGTCGAAGCGCGCCTTCTCGACGTTGAGGATCTTGCCCTTGATCGGCAGGATCGCCTGGAAGCGCCGATCGCGTCCCTGCTTGGCCGAACCGCCTGCCGACTCTCCCTCGACGATGTAGATCTCGCTCTGCGCGGGGTCGCGCTCCTGACAGTCGGCGAGCTTGCCCGGCAGCGCGCTGCTGTCGAGCGCCCCCTTGCGGCGCACCAGATCGCGCGCCTTGCGCGCGGCTTCTCGCGCGCGCGCGGCGTCGACCGCCTTGACGATCACCTTCTTGGCGACGTTGGGATTCTCTTCGAGGAACTGCCCGAGCTTGTCGTTGACGATGGCCTCGACGATGCCCTTGACCTCGGTGTTGCCAAGCTTGGTCTTGGTCTGCCCTTCGAACTGCGGCTGCGGGATCTTGACGCTGATCACCGCGGTGAGACCTTCGCGGATGTCGTCGCCGCTGATCGTCGCGTCCTTCAGGTCCTTGGCCAGGTTGTTGGCCGTCGAGTAGTTGTTGATCGTCCGCGTCAGCGCCGAGCGGAAGCCCGAAAGATGCGTCCCCCCCTCGTGCGTGTTGATGTTGTTGGCGAACGAATAGACCTGCTCGGTGTAGCTGTCGTTCCACTGCAGGGCGAGCTCTGCCGAGATGCCGTCGCGCTCCCCCTTCATGTAGATCGGCTTGTCGTTGACGATCCCCTTGTTGGTGTTGAGGTGCTGCACGAACGACACGATGCCGCCGTCGTAGTGGAAGGTGTGGTGCTTGCCGTCGCGCTCGTCGTCGATGGTGATGACGATGCCGCCGTTGAGGAAGGCGAGCTCGCGCAGGCGCTGCGCCAGCGTGTCGAAGCTGTACTCGGTCGACTCGAAGACCTCGACGTCGGGACGGAAGGTGACCTTGGTGCCTCGCTTCTTCGTCGTCCCCGTTTCCTTCAACGCCCCGGTCGGCGTCCCGCGCTCGTAGGACTGCTGGTAAACCTGGCCGTTGCGCCAGATCTCCAGGTCGAGCCGCTCCGACAGGGCGTTGACCACCGATACGCCGACGCCATGCAGGCCGCCCGACACCTTGTAGGCCGAATTCTCGAACTTGCCGCCGGCGTGGAGCACGGTCAGGACGACCTCGGCTGCCGATCGACCGTCGGGCATGGCGTCGACGGGAATGCCGCGGCCGTTGTCGACGACCGTGATCGAGTTGTCGATGTGGATGGTGACGTTGACCTGGTCGCAATAGCCGCCAAGCGCTTCGTCGACGGAGTTGTCGACGATCTCGTAGACGAGATGATGCAGGCCCGGAAGACCGGTCGAGCCGATGTACATCGCCGGGCGTTTACGGACGGCCTCGAGGCCTTCCAGGACTTTGATCTTGTCCGCGCCGTAATCGTCTGGCGACGAGCCGTTGCCATTCCCCGCCACAGATGGGGGAATGGGGGTCATCGGATCGGGTGGCTGCTGCTGGTCGTTGTGCTGGTTAATCGGCGACATTCAATGTTGAAATCGGGTAATTGGGAAATCTGGTAATCGGGCAATCGATTACCCGATTACCCGATCGACGATTACCCGATTAAATTCAGATCCTCATCGGCATGATGACGTAGGTGTAGTCGTAGCCGTCGGCCCCGACGGGCTTGAGTACGGCCTGGCTCATCTCGTCCTTGAAATCGAGCGACACAGTATCGGTCTCGGCCACGCTGAGGAAGTCGAGCACGTACTGCGCATTGAAGCAGATGGTCACCGGCGCCGCGCCGTAGTCGACCATCAGCACTTCCTTGGCTTCGCCGAACTCGGGGCTGCTGGAGGCGATTTCCACCTTGCCCTTGTCGATCTGGAACTTCACGGCGCGCGACCGCTCGTTTGAGAGCAGCGCGACTCGCTTGACGGCACTGGTCAGCCGGTCGCGATCGAACTCGACGTGCTTGTCGTTGTTCTTGGGAATGACTCGTTCGAACGCCGGGAACTGCCCGTCGATCATCCGCGAGATGAGCAGGCGCTCGCCGACGGTGAAGAACAGGTGGTTCTCGCCACGTTCGTAGCGGATGTCTCCCTCGCCGCCTTCCGCGATGAGACGGCCGAGCTCGAGCAGGGTCTTGCGCGGGAGGATGACGCGGTTCTCCTCGTCTTTCGCCCCCTTGGCTTTTTCTCTCGCGACGCTGATGTGCGCCAGGCGGTGTCCGTCAGTGGAGACGAGATTCATCGAGTCGCTGCGCTGGAGGAACAGCGCGCCGTTGAGGAAGTACCGTGTGTCTTCGCCAGTGATCGCAAACTGTGTCTTCTCGATCATGCGGCGGAGCGCCTCGCGCGGCAGGGCAGCGCTGACGGTACCCGGCGCGTCGGGCAGGGTCGGGAAGTCTTCGCGCGGCAGGGTCTGCATGCGTGAGTCGAAGCGATCGGCGGCGACCTTCACGCCGCCCTTGTCTTCCTCGATGCGGACGTCGGTCTCGGGCAGTGCCTTGATGATTTCGTAGAGCTTCTTCGCCGGCAACGTCAGCGATCCCCCCTTCGACACCGTCGCCGCGCACTTGCTGCGCAGTCCCACTTCGAGATCGGTCGCGAGCATCTTCACTTCCGTACCGTTGGCTTCGAGCAGCACGTTGGCGAGGATCGGGATGGTGTTCTTGCGTTCGACGATCCCCTGGAAGAGTTGCAGTTCGCGCAGTAGATCGGTCTTGCGGACGACCAATTCCATGTTGGTTGATCTCAAGAAATAGGGGAGAGAAACAGGACTAAAGAATTATAACAGGAAAGAGGTGTTGTGGAAAACCGTTTTGATGCCTTTTAGTCCTTGTAAATCTGTAATTTAGCCTGTGGATGCCCCTTCGGTACCGGCGCGGGTTTTTCCGCCAGGATCTGTGGGTGAAATTGGCCGTGCGGAAACCCGCAGAAACAGCACAGCCGGACGAGCCCCACGGTTGTGGAAAACCCTACTTGAACGACGCCATCAGGGTGTTGATAACCGTGTTGAAATCTCCCTGCTTCTGACGCAGGTGCTCGACCTTGCGGATCGAATGGATCACGGTCGAATGGTGCTTGCCGCCAAAACTCCGCCCGATCTCCGGCAGTGACGCATTAGTCAGAGCCTTACACAGATACATGGCAATCTGCCGCGGCATCGCCACGGATTTCGAGTTGTTCTTGGATTTGAGTTCGGACACCTTCAGCGAGTAGTGATCGGCCACCGCCTTCTGCACGATCTCGATGGTCACGGCGCGCTCGTCGTTCTGGAGCACGTTGCGCAGGACGTCCTGTGCGAGCGTCAGCGTGATTTCGCTGCGCGTCAGCGATGCGTAGGCGATCAGCCGGATCAACGATCCCTCGAGCTCACGAATGTTCGACTTGATCTTGCCGGCGATATAGATGGCGACGTTGTCGGGCAGCGAGATGCCCTCGGTTTCCGCCTTGCGCTTCAGAATCGCGGTCTTGGTCTCGAGATCCGGCGACTGGATGTCGGCGATCAGCCCCCACTCGAACCGTGAACGCAGCCGTTCCTCGAGCTGCGGGATTTCATGCGGCGGACTGTCCGAGCTGATGACAATCTGTTTCTGCGAATCGTAGAGCGCGTTGAAGGTGTGGAAGAACTCCGTCTGCGTGCCTTCCTTGCCGGCGAGGAACTGCACGTCGTCGACGAGCAGCACGTCGACGCTGCGGTAGCGCTCGCGAAAATCGAGGATGCGGTCGTAGCGCACGGCGTTGATCATCTCGTTCATGAAACGCTCGGACGAGATGTAGGTCAGTTTCAGGTTCGTCAGGTGAGTCGCGACGTAGTGCCCGATTGCGTGCATCAGGTGCGTCTTGCCCAGCCCGACTCCGCCGTAGATGAACAGCGGATTGTACGACCGCGACGGCGCTTCGGCGACGGCGCGGCATGCCGCGTGCGCGAACTGGTTGGATGGCCCGACGATGAACGTGTCGAAGGAGTAGCGAGGGCTCATCAGCCCCGCATCGGCGTCGATCGAGGTGTCGACTTCCGGTTCCGGCGCCGGCGGTGGATCCACGGCGACAGCAGGCACGACGTCGTCGGTGACGAACAGGATCGGCGCCCCCGAGCGCTGGACTTCGACGAGCGCTTCTTCGATGGCGGCGGCGTAGTGCTTGGTCAGCCAGTCCCGAAACAACGCGTTGGGGACGCGTACCCGAATCGTCCCCTGCTGATCGGCGACAAACGCAGTCGGCTTGAACCAGGTGTAGAAGCTGTGACGGTTGACTTTGGTCTCGATGCGGGCCAAGACCTGGTCCCAGATGTTGCTGCCGGTCATACGATTCGGGGACCTTTCGCCTGTAGGTGTCGTATTCCTCAGAGGAGCCGAACGGTGCAGGTCACATTTTTGGCGCTATTTACGGGCCGTTTTCGACTTTCGCCCCGGGGCTTTTCCACATTTTTTTCCACAGCTGTGGAAAACTTCGGGGAGTGACCCTACGGCAACCCGCGGGGAAACGGACTTTATACCAGAGAGAATGCCCGTCGCAATTGACACTATTGGCGGCCGTTCGCTAGTATCTATCGTTTCTCCGTTCGGCGAGAATCGCCACAGAGGTTTTGACGCTTATGAAGGGCAAACGTACTTTTCAGCCGAATCGCCGGCATCGCAAGAAGACGCACGGATTTCTCGTGCGCATGTCGACGAAAAAGGGGCGCCAGGTGCTCAAGCGCCGCCGCGCCAAGGGCCGCAAGCGGCTCGCCGTCACGCACTCCCGCTAGTGTCACCCCATGCCCTGCCCGGAGCCCGGCGACTGCGCCGCCGGGGCGAGTTTCAGCGCGTCTTCGACGCGGGGCGCAGGGCACACGGCCGGTATCTCACGGTCGTGTTCGCGGCCGGCCAGGGCGACGACTCCCGGCTGGGCATCGTGGCCAGCCGCAAGATTGGCGGAGCGGTGGTTCGAAACAGGGCTAAGCGATTGATTCGAGAGGCATTCCGGACATCAGCCTCTCCGGCCTCCGCAGTGGACCTCATCGTCATTGCCAAGAGCGGGACGGCCGAGCTCTGCGCAGCCGATCTCCTGCGTGATTATCAGGCGACGCTCAAGCGTCTCGGTCTGTCAAAACAATGACAGCGAAGCTCCTAGTCGCGGTGATCCGCCTGTATCAGCTGACGTTGTCTCCTTTGCTCGGAGGGGGTTGCCGGTTTATGCCGTCATGCTCCGCCTACGCAAAAGAGGCAATCGAGCGCCACGGCGCCCTGCGCGGGTCGTGGCTCGCCGTGCGACGGCTGGCGCGGTGTCAGCCCTTCGGCGGCTCGGGCTTCGATCCGGTTCCTGGGCGCTCGCAGTCCAAGCACTCGCACTCGGCCCTTCGCACTGAGCATTAAGCAGTCTTCATGGAACGCCGTGTTCTCCTTGCCGTCATTCTGTCGTTCGTAGTCCTCTACGGTTTCCAGGCCCTTTTTCCGTCGCCGCCAGACCCGGCCGCGCAAAAGAAGCCGGTGGAAGCGAGCAAGGCTGCGACTGTGCCCAAGGCCGCCGCGCCTGAGACCACCAATCCCACGGCGTCGGTGCAGGGAGAAGCGCCGGCGCCGACGGCCGCGCCCGAGGCGCCAGGCGCCCCCACACGCGAGATCGTCGTCGACAACGCCGACGTCCACGCCGTGTTCACGTCGCGCGGGGCGGTCCTCAAGAGCTGGCAGCTGAAGAAATACCGCGATGCCGAAGAACGGCCGCTGGAGCTCGTCGCCGGACATGCACCCGCCGATTCGCCGCTGCCCTTTACGCTCGCGACCGACGATCCGTCGTTGTCGACGGAGCTGGCGGCGGCGCCGTTTACCGTGTCGGAGTCGTCAGCCAACGGGGAGTGGCAGGCGACCTTCGACTTCAAGGACGCCGCGGGCGTTTGGGCGCAGAAGAAGTTCTCGATCGCTGCCGGCCGGCCGTTCGTCATCGATGTCAACGCGTCGATCACGCGCAACGGTCAGGCGCTGCCGGCCGTGTTGCGCTGGGGGCCTGCGCTCGGCAGCGGCATTGTCACCAAGTCGCGCTACAACCCGCCGCCGCAGCCGGTCTTCTACAAAGACGGCAAGGTGACGCGCGTCACGCCAGCGAAGATTGCGCAACAACCCTTGCAGGAAGGGTTGTTCGGGTTTGCCGGTGTCGACGATCACTATTTTCTCGCCGTCCTCGTCAGGCCCGACACGGCGCTGCGCGTGCAGTATTCCGCCGTGGACGTGGAGCTGAAGGACGTGCCCGAAGGGGCGCACTACGTCGATTGGTCGGCACGCTACCCGGCCGCGGCGCACGCACGCTACTTCGCCGGACCCAAGGACTTCGACGTCCTCGCCGCGGTCGATCGCGATCTCGTGCGCTCGATAGACTTCGGCATCTTCGCCTGGCTCGTCGTCCCGCTGTTGCGCGCCCTGAAGTGGCTCAACGTCTATATCGGCAATTACGGCTGGTCGCTGATCCTCCTGACGATCCTCATCAACCTGGCGATGTTCCCGCTGCGGCACAAGAGCTACGTGTCGATGCGCAAGATGCAGGCGATGCAGCCGGAACTGAAGGCCATCCAGGACCGCTACAAGAGCCTGAAGATGAGCGATCCGGCGCGCTCGAAGCAGAACCAGGAAATCATGGAGCTGTACAAGGCGCGCGGCGTGAATCCCGCCAGTGGCTGTGTGCCGATGCTCCTGACCCTGCCGGTGCTCTACGCGTTCTACTCGCTGCTCTCGGTCGCGATCGAGCTACGCGGCGCCCCCTTCATCTTGCAGATTCACGATCTCTCGGCGCAGGATCCCTATTACGTCTGGCCCGTGCTCATGGCGCTGACCATGTTCGTCCAGCAGCGGATGACGCCGGCAACGGGCGACCCGACGCAGCAGAAGATGATGCTCTTCTTCATGCCGATCATGATGGGCACGCTCTTCATTCGCGCCGCCAGCGGCCTGGTGATCTACTGGACCATCAGCAACATGTGGGGCATCTTCCAGCAGACCGTCACCAACCGGATCATCGGTCCGGCGATGGTCCGCAACGTCCGCCCGCCGGCCGAGCGCCAGATGAAGACCGCCAAACCCGTCGGCGGTGGCAAGACCGACCAGGCGAAGGAGCGAAAGCCATGAACAGCGTCCTGGACAAGGCCGGATCTCTCGTCAGGAACGTGCTGGCGGCAATGGAGCTGCCGGCGCTCGACGTGAAGGTGGTCGATACGCCCGACGCGATTCGCATCGAGATCGACGGCGCGGGCGGGGAAGTCCTCCTCAAGCGCAAGGGGGAAGCGCTCGACGCGCTGCAGCAGATCGTCAATACCGGCTTCCGCCGCGAACTCGACGACGACCGCAGCTTTGTCGTCGACTGCATGGGCTACCGCAAGGGCAAGGACGAAGAGCTGCGCCAGATGACGCGGTTCACCATGGAACGGGCGAAATCGTCCGGCCCGCAGGAGATGGGGCCGCTCAATCCCTACGCGCGCCGTCTCGTCCACCTGACCGTCGCGGAAGATCCCTCGCTGTCGTCGGAAAGCATCGGCGACGCGTTCATGAAGACGGTGATCATCTCGAAGAAGTAATTCCGCGGCGTGGAGACTTCCAGCGGAAGTTCCCGATGTTCAGCAGCGAGGACACGATCGTCGCCATCGCGACGCCTCCCGGACGCGGAGGCATCGGCGTCGTGCGGCTCAGCGGTCCCCGCGCCGCGGAGATGGCGGCCGCGCTTACGGGGCGCGCGCGATTCGAGCCCCGGCACGCGACGCTGACGCGCATCACGTCGGCCGGCGGCGCGTCGATCGACCAGGCGGTCGTCACGCACTTTCCGGCGCCGCATTCATACACCGGCGAGGACGTCGTGGAAATCTCCGCGCACGGCAGCCCGGTTGTGCTGCGCGCGATCGTCGAGGCGGCCCTCGCCGCCGGGGCGCGGCTGGCCCAGCCGGGCGAGTTCACCTTCCGCGCCTATCTGCACGGACGGATCGATCTCGCGCAGGCCGAGGCGGTGGTGGAATTGGTCGACGCGGTCACGCCGCTGCAGGCACGCGTTGCGTTCGATCAACTCGAGGGGACGCTGACGGCGCGGCTGCGCGGGATCGACACCGCGTTGCTCGAGCTCGCGGCGGCCCTCGAGGCGTCGCTCGATTTTCCCGACGAGGGCTATCACTTCGTCGGCACCGGCGAGGCGGCGCGTGCCCTCGACGACACGCTGCAATCGATCGATGAGATGCTGGCGGACTCGGCGCGCGGCCGGATGATCCGCGAAGGGCTGACAGCGGTGATCGTCGGCCGCCCGAATGCTGGGAAGTCGAGCCTGTTCAACCGGCTCGCCGGCGCCGACCGCGCGATCGTCACCGCCGTGCCGGGGACGACGCGCGATCTGCTGACGGAACGGATCGACGTCTGCGGGATCCCCTTCACCTTCGTCGATACGGCCGGCATTCGCGACCGGCATTCGAACGCGATCGAGGAAGAGGGCATCGCGCGGGCGCGCCAGGCGGCGGCGGTGGCGGATGTCGCGATCGTGGTCGTGGATGGTTCGTCTCCGCTGGATGCTGAGGATCGCGCGCTCGAGGTTGCGACAGGCGGCCGGCGCGTGCTGGTCGCGAGCAAGGCGGACCTGCCGCGGGCCTGGGACGCGGCGGCGATGGGGGCGCTGCCGGTGTCGTCGATCACCGGCGCAGGGATGGGCGCGCTGCGGCGCGCGCTGGTCGACGCCGACGCGGCCGGCATCGAGAGGCGCGATCGTCCGGCGCTCGCGAACGTGCGCCACGCCTCGTTGCTCGGCCAGGCGCGCGAGGCGCTTGCTCGCGCCCGTGCATCGGCGGCGGCCGGGGTGTCGGAGGAGTTCGTGCTCGCCGATGTGCACGAGGCACGGGGCCGCTTCGACGAGATCACCGGGGTGCGGCCGCAGGATGAAATCCTGCGGGCGATCTTCGAGCGCTTCTGTATAGGGAAATAAGTAAATATATAAATCGGGTAATCGGGTAATCGGGTAATCGATGAAGCGATACGAAATCATCGTGATTGGCGCCGGCCATGCGGGGGTCGAGGCAGCCTGGGCCGCGGCCCGGATGGGACGCGACGTCGCGATCTGCACGCTGGGGAAAGACACCGTTG
Organism: uncultured Acidobacteriota bacterium; assembly: GCA_963836665.1. Lineage (GTDB taxonomy): Bacteria > Acidobacteriota > Vicinamibacteria > Vicinamibacterales > 2-12-FULL-66-21 > JAICSD01. The sequence continues at coordinate 3,716,673 of CAWIKL010000001.1, forward strand.
CCCACATGCCCTGCAATCCCGCCATCGGCGGAACGGCGAAGGGGCACCTGGTCCGTGAGATCGACGCCCTCGGCGGGCTGATGGGGCTCGCCATCGATGCGACCGCGCTGCAGTTCAAGCTGCTGAACCGCAGCCGGGGCCCGGCCGTCTGGTCCCCCCGCGCGCAGGCCGATAAGCGGCGATATTCGGCGTGGATGCGCGAGGCGCTCGAGCGTCAGCCGAACATCTCGTGGATTCTCGGCAAGGCCGGGCGGATCGTCGTCGAGGGGGGACGGATCACCGGCATCGCGATGGAGGACGGGGACATCTTCGGATGTGAGGCGCTGATCGTCACGACCGGAACGTTTCTCAACGGGCTGGTGCACATCGGCCGCGATCGACGCCCGGCGGGACGGGCCGACGAGCCCCCCTCGACGGACTTGGCTTGCTCGCTGAAGTCGTTCGGCTTTTCGTGGGGACGACTGAAGACCGGGACCCCTCCGCGCCTGCACCGGCGCAGCATCGATTTCACGCGCTTCAAGGAAGATTCTGGCGACGATCCGCCTGTCCCGTTTTCGTTTCTGACTGGGCGGATCGCGCGTCCGCAGATCTCGTGTCACGTCGTCCACACGACGGACCGCGTGCATGCGCTGGTGCGCGAGCACATTGCGGAATCACCGCTGTTCAACGGCCAGATCGCGGGAATCGGACCTCGCTACTGTCCGTCGCTTGAAGACAAGGTGATGCGATTCCCTGATCGTGAGCGCCATCAGATTTTTCTGGAGCCCGAAGGGGCCGACGTGGACGAAATCTACGTGAATGGCTATTCCATGAGCCTGCCGGCCGGCGTCCAGTTGCAGATTGTTCGGGCGCTGCCAGGGCTGGAAGACGCAGAGATGATCCGTCCTGGTTACGCAGTCGAGTACGACTTCATCCAGCCCACAGAGCTCGACAGCGCCCTGCAGACCAGGCGCGTGTCCGGCTTGTTCCTGGCCGGGCAGATCAACGGGACGTCCGGGTACGAGGAGGCTGGCGCCCAGGGGCAGATCGCGGGGATCAACGCCGCGCTGGCCGTCCACCGGGCCGGGTCCATGGTGCTCCGCCGGGATGAGGCCTACAGTGGGGTTCTCGTCGATGATCTGACCACGCGCGGCTGCCTGGAGCCCTATCGGATGTTCACGTCCCGCGCCGAACATCGCCTGTTGCTTCGGATCGACAACGCCGACCTCCGGCTGACGCCGATCGGCCGGCGTGTCGGGCTCGTGGACGACGAGCGCTGGGAGCGATTCGAGAAGCGCCGCGCGCGTCTCGAGCGCAATACGCAGATTGTCGAATCCACCAGTGTCTCGATCGCGGGCGAGCGCATGCCGGCTGCGCGCGCGCTTCGTCAACCGACTGTGTCGGTTCGTGCACTGATCGGTGAGGGGCAGCTTCCTCTCGAGGTTGAGGATCCGCTCGTGGATGTCGCGAGTCTCGAAACCACCTACCGCTTCGAGGGCTATCTCAAACGGCAGGAAGCGTCGGTATCGAGGCTTCGCCGACAGGAGTCACGTGCCATCCCGCTAAACTTCCGTTTTGAGGGCATTCCCGGGCTCTCACGCGAGTCTGTCGAGCGCCTCACCTCAGTCCGCCCCGAAACGATTGGCCAGGCGCTGCGCATTCCCGGAATAACGGCGGCGGCCGTCGCTCTGATTGCGGCTCACGTTGCCGGTACCGTGCGGCCGTGAGTCTGCGCGATATCGCCGGCGTGCTAGCCCATCGCGCTGAGCACTCCGGCGTGACGATAGCAGAACCACTCGCGGCGCAGTTGGTCGTCTACTACCAGGTCCTCAGTCACTGGAACCAGAAGATAAACCTGACCTCGCTCTCGGATCCCGAAGAAGCCGTCGATCGATTGCTGCTCGAGCCCTTGGCGGCCGCGGCACACATCCCCCACGGGGTCGCACTGATCGATCTTGGTTCCGGCGGCGGTTCTCCGGCGGTTCCTCTGGCGTTGGCGACGGGTGCGAGCCGCCTGGTGATGGTGGAGTCGCGAGCCCGCAAGACGGCATTCCTAAGGGAGGTCGTCCGCGAACTCGGGATTGTGGCGTCGGTGGAGGCCCGTCGATTTCAAGAGCTCCCGTCCCTTCTAGGGTTTGCCGGGGCCTTTCCGTTGTTGTCGGTCCGGGCGGTCCGCTTGGATCTCGGCCTCTTCTCGACGATGGCGGGGTTACTCAGCGCCCGCGGTGTCGCGGCGCTGTTTCGAACAATCGACGCCGGGGAACTTCCAGTAGGATTGCCGGAATCACTCCGCTGGATTTCGAATAATCAGCTTCTTCCGGCGTCGCGGAGCTCACTTACACGACTCGAGCGTTCCACGTGAAACACTGACCTACTTTGGCCAATCCATCAGATCCGCTATGATCGGGCGTTTCACGTGGAACATTCTTGTAAATAGGTCATATAACCAATGTCGCGCGTGTTCGCCGTGGCCAATCAGAAGGGCGGCGTCGGTAAAACCACCACCGCCATCAACTTAGCGACAGCTCTGGCCATCGCCGAACAGCGCATCCTCCTCGTGGACATGGATCCCCAGGGCAATCTCACCAGCGGGATCGGCCTGAAGGGGCAGGCGGCGGCAGCCGGCACGATCTACGACGCCCTGACCGCCGTTGAACCCATCACCGACCCGACTGCGTTCCTCCTCGAAACGCGCGTCAAGAATCTCTGGCTGATGCCCGCTGACCGCAATCTGACCGGCGCCGAAGTCGAGCTCGTGACGCTCCCCGATCGCGAGCAGCGCCTCCGCCATCTGCTCGTCGGCCTGCGCGACCGCTTCGATTTCATCCTCATCGACACGCCGCCCTCACTCGGGCTGCTCACGCTCAATGCCCTCGTCGCCGCCGATGCCGTGGTGATCCCGCTCAACTGCGAATACTTCGCGCTCGAGGGGCTCGCCGACCTCGTCGCCACGCTGCGCCGGGTGCGCACGGCATTCAACCCGTCCCTCGACATCGCCGGCGTGCTGATGACGATGTACGACGAACGCACCAATCTCGGACAACAGGTCGCGCACGACATCCGCGAGTTCTTCCAGGACCGCGTCTACACCACCGTCATCCCGCGCAACATCCGCCTCGGTGAAGCGCCGAGCCACGGCCTGCCGGCCATCCTCTACGATGTCAAGTCGCGCGGCTCCGAAGCCTACCTCGCGCTCGCACGCGAGGTTCTCGCACGGGAGACCGCCCCAGCACCACAGACGGAGCCGAACCATGGTTGAAAAACGCCCCGCACTCGGGCGCGGCCTGAGCGCGCTCATTCCCGATCTGCCCGCGGCCCCGCCGGCAACGGCCGATCGCGCCCTCGAGATCGATCTCGATCAGTTGCGCCCGAACAAGTTCCAGCCGCGCACCGAGATGGACGACGAGCGGATCGACGATCTGGCGCGATCGATCCGCAGCCACGGCATCATCCAGCCGATCGTCGTCCGCCGCGTGACCGGCAACGAGCAGGGCTACGAGATCATCGCCGGCGAGCGCCGCTGGCGCGCCGCGCAGCGCGCCGGCTTGTTGAAGGTTCCCGTCGTCGTCCGCGACATCCCCGAGAATCGGTTGCTGGCCGTTGCCCTGATCGAGAACATCCAACGCGAGGACCTCAACCCGATCGAGGAAGCGGTCGCCTACCGCCGCCTGGCGGACGACTTTCAGTTGACGCAGGAACAGATCGCCGACGCCGTCGGCAAGGACCGATCGTCGATAGCCAACTACGTGCGCTTGCTCCGCCTGCCCGAGGAGGTGCGCGCCAGCGTCGCGTCGAGCGCGATGTCGATGGGCCACGCGCGCGCCCTGCTCGCGCTGCCCGACGAGGCGGCGCAGCGCCGCATCGCCCGCGAAATCGTCGCGAAAAACCTGTCGGTGCGCGACGTCGAAGCGCTGGTGAAGCGCGAAGGCACGACCGAAACGAAGGACACGAAGGAGCGGGCCGACCCCAACACGCGCGCCGCAGAAGACAAGCTGCGTCTGGCGCTGGGGACCCGCGTCCGCATCAACCGCCGCCGTAAGGGCGGACGGATCGAGATCGAATTCGTGAGCGAAGACGAGCTGCAGCGGCTCTACGAACGCCTGGTTGGAGAATAGATAGCGTGCAAAGACTAACTGATTACGCCCACTGCGCCGGTTGAGCGAGCAAACTCGCCGCCGGCGAGCTTGCCCAGGTGCTGGGTGATTTGCCCGTGTCGACGGATCGCCGGGTCCTCGTGGACTTCAGGACCTCGGACGATGCGGGTGTGTACAAGCTCGACGAGACGCGCGCGCTCGTCCAGACCGTCGATTTCTTCACCCCGATCGTCGATGATCCCGTCGCCTACGGGCGCATTGCTGCCGCCAACGCGCTGTCGGACGTCTACGCGATGGGCGGCACACCGCTGACCGCGCTGGCGATTGCGGCATTTCCCAGCGACGGCGATCGGGCCGTGCTGAAACAGATCTTTCGCGGCGGACTGCAGGCGCTCGATGAGGCGCGGGTGGCGCTCCTCGGCGGCCACACTGTGCAGGACCAGGAAATCAAGTTCGGCTACGCGATCACCGGCGAAGTCCATCCCACCCGCGTCTGGTCCAACGCCGGCGCTCGCGCCGGCGACGCACTCATTCTCACCAAGCCGATCGGGACCGGCGTGATCGCGACGGCGATCAAGTTTGAACGCGCGCCCGCCGACGTCGCAGCGGCCGCGGTTGCCGTCATGTCGCGCCTGAACCGCGATGCCGCCATGGCGCTGGCAGCCCTTCCGGCGGGAGCCGTCCACGCCTGCACCGACATCACCGGCTTCGGGCTGATCGGTCACGCGACCGAAATGGCGAAAGGAAGCGGCGTGACCGTGGCCATCGCCGTAGCGACCGTGCCCATCATCGGCGGCGCCATCGATCTCGTGGACGGTAATACGCCCGGCGGGGGACGGACCAACGCCGAACATTTCGGCGCGGGGGTGCACGCCGACCTGGGACTCGACCCGCGCCTCGTGCAGCTCCTCTACGACCCTCAGACATCCGGCGGCCTGTTGGCGGCGGTCGATCGAGACGCGGTCGCCGCGGCACTGGGCGCACTGGCGGAACGGGGTGTACCGGCTCAGGTCGTGGGAACGGTGGAAACGGCCGGAAAGGTTGCCGTACACCTATGCTGAATGGTATAAATCTTCGTTTGGCATGTTGCCGATTTTGCCCGCCCGTAGGGCTCAATTTCACAATCCGGTTCTGAGGGGGGCACGATCGTGACCAGCAGTGCGGCCGCCGGCCGCTACGCGCGCGCCCTGTTCGACGTCGTCCTGAAGGAGCAGCCGGGCGATCTCGACGCGGTCCAGGCGCAGGTCACGGATCTGGCGGCGCTCTTTGCCGGCAACCCGGCGATGGTTGCCGTGATGGGCAATCCCGCCATTCCAGTGACCAAGAAGATCGCCGTCGTCCAGGCGGTCCTCGCCCGGGCTGGCGCGATCGCGTCGCCACTGGCGAAGACGATCCTCATGCTGGCCGAGCGGGATCGACTGATGCTCTTGCCGGAGATCGTCCGCATCTACGGCGAGCGGTTGATGGATCACCAACAGGTGATCCGCGGCCAGGTGACAACCGCGATGGCGCTCGCGCCGGAGAAGCTGAGCGCGCTCGAGCAGGGGCTGGCGCAGGCCACCGGACGGCGCGTGGTGCTCCAGGCGAAAGTGGATCCGTCGATCATTGGCGGCCTGGTTGCGCGGCTCGGCAGCACCGTCTACGACGGCAGCGTGACGACGCAGCTGCAGAAGATGAAACAGACGCTCATCGAGGCAGGACAGTAGGCCAGACCCGGCACGAGGCGACCAGAGACGAGACGAACGCGCCTGCGGCTGCAAGCGAGCGCCGGAGGGGAGTCGCCGAAGGCGACCGCGAGCGCGCAGCGAGGCGGGGAATTTCAAGGGGCCCCGCCGAGCGGAGTAATAGATGGACATCAAAGCAGAAGAAATCTCCAAGATCATCCGCGACCAGATCGGCAGCTATGCCGTCGACGTCGACGTGGCCGAAATCGGCACCATCGTGTCGATCGGTGACGGCATCGCGCGCGTCCACGGCGTCGAAAAGACGATGGCCGGAGAGATGCTCGAGTTCCCGCACGGTATCTACGGCATCGCCCTGAACCTGGAAGAGGAAAGCGTCGGCGCGGTCCTGCTCGGCGACTACACCGAGATCAAGGAAGGCGACATCGTCAAGCGCACCGGGCGCATCATCTCGGTGCCGGTCGGCCCGGAGCTCGTCGGCCGCGTCGTCAACGCGCTGGGGCAGCCGATCGACGGCAAGGGGCCGATCGCGGCGAAACAGACCGCGCCGATCGAGCGCATCGCGCCGGGCGTCGTCGCGCGCTCGCCGGTCAAGGAGCCGATGCAGACGGGCCTCAAGGCGATCGACGCGATGGTCCCGATCGGCCGCGGCCAGCGCGAATTGATCATCGGCGATCGCCAGACGGGCAAGACCGCCGTCGCGGTCGACACGATCATCAACCAGAAGGGGCAGAACGTCGTCTGCATCTACAACGCGATCGGGCAGAAGCAGTCGACGATCGCGCAGGTGGTGCGGACGCTCGAAGACGCGGGGGCGATGGAATACACCATCGTCGTTGCCGCCGGGGCATCGGATCCCGCGCCGCTGCTCTATATCAGCCCGTACTCGGCCTGCACCATGGGCGAGTACTTCCGCGACAACGGCGGCCACGCCCTGTGCGTCTACGACGACCTCTCGAAGCACGCCCAGGCGTATCGGGAAATCTCGCTGCTGCTCCGTCGCCCGCCAGGCCGCGAGGCTTACCCCGGCGACGTCTTCTACCTGCACTCGCGCCTGTTGGAGCGCGCGGCCAAGCTGAAGAAGGAAAACGGCGGCGGATCGCTGACGGCGCTGCCGATCATCGAGACACAGGCCGGCGACCTCTCGGCCTACATCCCGACCAATGTCATCTCGATCACCGATGGACAGATCTTTCTCGAATCGGACCTGTTCCACCAGGGCATCCGCCCGGCGATTAACGTCGGCAACTCGGTCAGCCGCGTCGGCGGGTCGGCGCAGATTAAGGCGATGCGCCAGGTCGCCGGCACGTTGCGCCTCGACCTCGCGCAGTTCCGCGAGCTCGCCGCCTTCGCCCAGTTCGGCTCGGATCTCGACAAGGCCACGCTGAACCAGCTCAATCGCGGCCGGCGCCTCGTCGAAGTGCTGAAGCAGCCGCAGTACCAGCCGCTGCCTGTCGAGAAGCAGGTGATCATCATCTACGCCGCGACCAACGGCTACCTCGATCCGATCCCGGTCGAGCAGCTGCGCGCCTACGAGACCGAGCTCTACCGCTTCTTCGACACGCGCGCCACCGGCCTACTGGCGGCGCTGATCGAGAAGAAGGCGATCGACGACCAGGTCAAGGCCGACCTGAACAAGACGCTCGAAGAGTTCGGCAAGAGCTTCGCGGCGACGGCGAAGGTCGCCTGAGAACAGATCTTCCGCAAGAAGACAGTGAAATGCCCTCACTACTTGATATCCGGCGCCGCGTTCGCGCGGTGAAATCGACGCAACAGATCACCAAGGCGATGAAGATGGTCGCCGCCTCGCGGCTGCGCCGCGCGCAGGAGCGCGTCCAGGCGGCACGCCCCTTCGCCAACGAGATGCACCGCGTGCTCGAGAGCGTGGCCGCCCGCGTCGACGCCGGCACGCATCCGCTCCTCGACCCGCGCCGCACCCCGCGCGCCAACGGCAAGGCGCTGCTCGTCGTGATCAGCGCCGATCGCGGCCTGTGCGGCAGCTTCAACACCAACGTCATCAAGGCGGCCAGCATCTTCATCGTCGAGAATCCGGCGCGGCAGGTCGCGCTCGGCCTGATCGGGCGGCGCGGCCGCGACTACTTTGCGCGCCGCGGCTTCGAAGTGCGTTACGAGCAGGTGAACCTGTTCGCGTCGTTGAAGTTCGACTACGCGCGGAGCATCGCCAAGGCGGCGATCGAGGCCTTCACCAACGGCGAAGTCGACAGCGCGTGGCTGGTCTACAACGAGTTCCGCTCGGTCATCTCGCAGCGTGTCGTGACGCAGCAGCTGCTGCCGATCCAGCGCCAGGACATCGAGGCGAGCGCCGCGGCCACGCCGGGCGCGGCCGCCGGCGAGGGCGGGACCACGGAGTACCTGTTCGAGCCCGAGCCGAAGCAGATGTTCAATCGTCTGCTGCCGCTTCATGTCGAAGTGCAGGTGTTCCGCGCGCTGCTCGAGTCGAACGCCGCGTTCTACGCCGCGCAGATGACCGCCATGGACGCGGCGACGCGCAACTCGGCAGACATGATCGAGGCGCTGACCCTCTACATGAACAAGGTACGCCAGGCGGCGATTACGCGCGAAATCATCGAAGTCGTCTCGGGCGCCGGCGCGCTCTAGCGCCTGCAGGCAGTTCTGGAATTTGACAGACAGGTCGAACATGGCAACAGCGACAGAGACAACGACGGCACAGAAGATCGGCAAGGTCGTGCAGGTGATTGGTCCCGTGGTCGACATCGAGTTCGCGGGCGGCCAGTTGCCGGACATCTACAATGCGGTGCGTATCATCTCGGATCCCGGTGACGCCGGCGACCCGATTGACGTCATCTGCGAGGTCGAGCAGCATCTCGGCGAGAACCGCGTCCGCACGGTCGCGATGAAGCCCACCGATGGCATGCGCCGCGGCATGAAGGTCATCGACACCGGCGCGCCGATCTCGATGCCGGTCGGCAGCGCCACGCTCGGCCGCGTCATGAACGTCCTCGGCGAGCCGGTCGACTTCCCCGACCGTCCGATCGTGGCCAAGGAACACTGGTCGATCCACCGCCAAGCGCCGTCGCTCGAAGACCAGTCGACCGAACTGCAGATGTTCGAGACTGGCATCAAGGTCGTCGACTTGCTCGAGCCGTACCTGCGCGGCGGCAAGATCGGCCTGTTCGGCGGCGCCGGCGTCGGCAAGACCGTCATCATCCAGGAGCTCATTCACAACGTCGCCATGAAGCACGGCGGCGTCTCCGTCTTCGCCGGCGTCGGCGAGCGCACGCGCGAGGGCAACGACCTCTGGCTCGAGTTCCAGGAGTCGGGTGTCATCAACATGGAGAACCTGGAGAAGTCGCGCGCGGCGCTGGTCTACGGCCAGATGACGGAGCCGCCGGGCGCGCGGCTGCGCGTCGCGCTGAGCGGCTTGACCGTCGCCGAGTACTTCCGCGACGCCGAGAACAAGGACGTACTCCTGTTCATCGACAACATCTTCCGCTTCACGCAGGCAGGCTCGGAGGTCTCGGCGCTGCTCGGCCGCATGCCGAGCGCGGTCGGTTACCAGCCGACGTTGCTGACGGAGATGGGCGAGCTGCAGGAGCGGATCACCTCGACCAAGAAGGGCTCGATCACCTCGGTGCAGGCGATCTACGTGCCCGCCGATGACTACACCGACCCGGCGCCGGCGACGACCTTCGCCCACCTCGACGCAACGACCAACCTGTCGCGCGCCATCGTCGAGCTCGGCATCTACCCCGCAGTCGACCCGCTCGCCTCGACCTCGCGCATCCTCGACCCGCGCATCATCGGCGAGGAGCACTACAACGTCGCACGCGCGGTCAAGCAGGTCCTGCAGCGTTACAAGGATCTTCAGGACATCATCGCCATCCTCGGCATCGACGAGCTGTCGGAAGAGGACAAGTTGACCGTCGCGCGCGCGCGCAAGATCCAGCGCTTCCTGTCGCAGCCCTTCTTCGTCGCCGAGCAGTTCACCGGCTTGTCCGGCAAGTACGTGCCGATCGCCGACACCGTCAAGAGCTTCAAGGAAATCGTCGACGGCAAGCACGACGCGCTGCCCGAGCAGGCGTTCTACATGGTCGGCACGATCGAGGAAGCCCAGGCCAAGGCCGAGAAGATGGCCAAAGGATAGATGCGCGGGAGGGCGGAGACGACGAGGTCCTGAACTCCTGAATCTCCTGCGAGAAGAGAGCTGATGGCGCTACCCACGAGCATCGAATTACAGATCGTCACCCCCGACCGCGGCATCGTCCGCGAGCAGGTGGACGAGGTCGAGATCCCTGGCGCGGAGGGCTACTTCGGCGTCCTGCCCGGGCACACGCCGATGCTGGCGGAGCTGGCGGTCGGGGAGCTGTGGTACCGGCAGGGACAGGAGAAGACCTACCTCGCCATCGCCTACGGTTTTGCCGAAGTGCAGCCGACCCGCGTGACCGTGCTGGCGCAGATTGCCGAGAAGGCGGAGGAAATCGACCCGGCGCGCGCTGAAGAAGCGAAGAAGCGGGCCGAGGAGCGACTGAGCGCGGCGGCGCGCGACGTGGACTACGACCGCGCTCGCGGCGCCTTGCAGAAATCGCTGGCGCGATTGCAGGTCGCGTCCCGCCTCAACCTGTCAGGACGGGTCGGCCATCGGGTCCGGCGGCCCGAGCAGTGAGCCGCTTTGTCCTTCGGCATTCGGCATTGACATGATGCTCTCCTGGGCCGTCCGTACAGGACCCTGGCCTTCGCCGCAGCAGCAACGAAGACAGCTACTGCACGCGCGCCGACCTCGGCCTGTTCGTCGTGGCCGACGGCATGGGCGGCCATGCCGCCGGCGAAGTCGCCTCGCGCGTCGCCGTCGAGACGATCCAGACCTTCATCGCCGAGAGTGCCGGCGCCGACAAGAACCGGACCTGGCCGTTCCCCTTCGAGCCGCAGATCAGCCTCGAAGGCAACCGCCTGAAGGCCGCGTTCCGTCTCGCCAACCGGCAGATCGCCAATGCCATGGCCGACTCCGCCGACCTGCGCGGCATGGCGACGACGGCCTCGGCGGTGCTGGCCGGGCCGCACAGCGCGTGCGTCGCGCACGTCGGCGACAGCCGCGTCTACGCGCTCGACATGCGCGACGGCGGCTCGCTGCACCAGATCACCGACGATCACTCCTGGGTCGAGGAACAGGTACGCGCCGGCACGATGACCTCGTCGGCGGCGCGGCAGCATCCGTGGCGCAACGTGGTGACGCGCGCGCTCTCGGGCGGCAGCGATCCCGACATCGACACGGTGGAGCTGTCGCCGCAGCCAGGTGAACGGCTGCTGCTCTGCTCCGACGGCCTGTCGGGCGTCGTCGCGCACGATGCGATCGAGCGCATCCTCGCGGATCGCCAGCTGACGCTCGAGCAGATCTGCGATCAGCTCGTCGCCGCGGCGAACGAGGGCGGCGGCCCCGACAACGTCACGGCGCTGGTCATCCAGATAGATGTTCCATAACCTGGCCCAGCTGCCGCGCTACCGGGCTCTCATTCAGAGTCTGGTCGCGCGGGAGCTGAAGGCGCGCTATCGCGGGTCGTTCCTGGGTTTCTTCTGGTCGTTCATCAACCCGCTCCTGCTCCTGCTGGTCTACACGTTCATCTTCGCCTTCGTGATGCCTCCGCCAAAAGGCACCGACCCGTACCCGCTCTTCATGTTTTGCGGGCTGCTGCCGTGGACCTGGTTCGCGTCTTCGTTGATGGAATCCTCGGGGGTGCTGATCTCCGGCGGGAACCTGATCAAGAAGGTACTGTTTCCTGCCGAAGTGCTGCCGATCGTCACCGTGACGGCGAACATGGTGCACTTCATCCTGGCGCTGCCGATCCTCGGCTTCTTCCTGGTCTGGTACCGGGCGCCGCTGACGCTGCCGGAGCTTGCCTGTTTCCCGCTCGTCGTCGCGGTGCAGTTCCTGTTCACTCTCGGCTGTGCCCTGATCCTGTCGGCGCTCACCGTCCACTTCCGCGACATCCGCGACATCCTGTCGAACATCTTGACGTTGTGGTTCTTCGCGACGCCGATCGTCTATTCCTACAAGTTTGCCCCGGACATGGCGCGGCGGTTCATGAACTTCAACCCCTTCGCGCATCTGGCGATTTCCTACCAGGAGATACTCTTCTTCCCAGGCCCCTTCGGGCACTGGCGCTGGCTGGCGGCACTCGGCGTGCTCTCGATCTTCTGGTTCCTCGCGGGTTATTGGGTCTTCGATCGCCTGCGCGACTCGTTCGCCGAGGAAGTCTAATGGACGAACCCACCTCGCCCATCGAAACCCGCGCGGCCATCGAAGTCACCCGCGCCTCGAAGATCTACCGCCGCTTCAGCCACCGCAAGCAGTTCGCCACGCTGAAGAGCGCGCTGCTGACGCGCAGCCTGATCAAGAACCTGCGGCCGGACGAGACGTTTACCGCGCTGAACGACATCAGCCTGACGGTTCCGAAAGGGCGCACGCTCGGCGTCATCGGCCGCAACGGCTCCGGCAAGAGCACCCTGCTCAAGCTCGTCGCCGGCATCAGCAAGCCGTCCTCGGGAACCGTAAAAGTCGCAGGGCGCATTTCGGCGCTGATCGAGCTGGGCGCCGGGTTCCACCCGGAGATCTCCGGTCGCGAGAACGTCTTCATCAACGGCATCATGCTCGGTCTCAGCAAGCGCGAGGTGGCGGAGCGCTTCGACGAGATAGTCGAATTCGCCGAGATGCAGGAATTCATCGACGCGCCGGTCAAGACCTACTCGTCGGGGATGTACATGCGGCTCGGCTTCGCCGTGGCGATCCACGTCGATCCGGAGGTCCTGCTGGTCGATGAAGTCCTCGCCGTCGGCGATGAAGGGTTCACCCACAAGTGCCTCGACAAGTTTGGCGAGTTCAAGCGCCGCGGCAAGACCATCCTGCTCGTCACGCATTCGCTCGGCATGGTCGAGCGTTTCTGCGATGAGGCGCTGTGGCTCGATGCCGGCCGCATCAAGGGCTCCGGCGACCCCAAGCGCATCGTCGGCGCCTACCTCACCGACATTGAGCAGCGCGAGGAGCACGAGCTGGCGGCTGGCGACGCCCGGGCGCGCGAGTCGGCCACGGCGCACATCGTCTCACCCGACGAGCCGGCGTCGGCGGTGCTCCCCGACAACCCCGTCGAGACCGCGACGAGCCCGGGCGACATGTTCCGCGCGACGGAAGGACGCTGGGGATCGCGAGAGGTCGAAATCACCGACGTCGCGCTGACCGGGAGCGACGGCGCAGCGGGTCACGTGTTTCATTCCGGTGAGCGCATGGACGTGCGCATCCGGCTGCGCGCGCCGCTGCCGGTCGACGATTTCGTGCTCGGCATCGGCATCTTCAATGCCGAGGGTGTCTGCTGCTACGGCACCAATACGTCAATCGAGGAGCTCGTCGGCGAGCGGTTGAGCGGCGACGCCGGCGCGACCTTCTCGATTGATTCGCTCGACCTCGTCGAGGGGACCTACAAGCTCGACGTCGCGGTCCACAAGGTCGACGGCTACCCCTACGACTATCACCGCTTGCTCTATACGTTCCGGGTGAAGTCACGCGCCAAGGACGTCGGCATCTATCGGCCACGCCATGCCTGGCGCTTCGAGGGAGACCTCCGGTTCAAGAAGAATGTTGGATCCTGAAGCGCTCGTCCGGTTCGTCGCCGATGCCCGCGCCGCCGGCCGGCGCATCGTCTTCACTAACGGCGTCTTTGACATCCTGCATCCGGGCCACGTCCGTTACCTGCAGACCGCCCGGCGCCACGGCGACGTGCTGATCATTGGCCTCAATTCCGACGCGTCGGTGCGCCGCAACAAGGGTCCGGCGCGCCCGATCAATCCGGAAGCGGAGCGCGCCGAGGTGCTCGAAGCGCTGGCCTGCGTCGACGCGGTCTCGGTCTTCGCCGAAGACACACCTGCCGACATCATCCGGCGCGTGCAGCCTGACATTCTCGTCAAGGGCGCCGACTGGCCCGCGGATCGAGATCGTCGGACGCGACACGGTCGAGGCGCGCGGCGGCGCCGTCATTCTCGAGCCCGTCGAGCAGGGGTATTCGACGAGCGCGATCATCGACCGAGTGAAACAGTCCGCCGGCAGCTGACACGAGAACCTCGTCCATCGTCCAAGCGTGCGATAATTCAAGGTTCCGGGCGGTGCCGGAACGCTGGCCATGAGCTCGTCCTCGTCCATCTCACTGACGCTTCGCGCGCTGCTCAAGACGGCGGCCAGCCGCCTCGGCCTTGGTGTGCCAGGCAAATCGGTCAGCGGCTTGACCCCGTCGGCGAAAGCGTTGTTCGCGGCGGCGGCGGCCGCGCGAGAGCGCACGCTGGTGATCGTGCCGACCGATGCGGACGTCGAACAGGTCGCCTCCGACGCGCGGTTCTTCTTCACCGTGCTCGAGGGCGCCTCCGACGCTGACGCAGCCCATCTCGTGCTGCCGCTACCGTCGCACGAAGTCGATCCGTATCGTGGCCTGTCGCCGCACTTCGAGATCGCCTCGGCGCGCGCCCGTGCGCTCCACGCCCTGAGCACGGGATCGGCGCGGCTGGTGATCGCCTCGGCGGCGGCGATGCTACCGCGGCTCAGTCCGCCGTCCAGCCTCGCCGGAGCCGGCCTGCTGCTGCGGCCCGACGATGAGATCTCGCCGGTCGATCTCGCCGACGCGCTGGCGCAGGCGGGATACACCCGGCAGGATCCGACCGACGAGCCTGGTGAATTCTCCGCCCGCGGCGGCGTGGTCGACTTCTATCCCGCCGGTGCCAAGAACCCGATCCGCGTCGAGTTCATCGGCGACAACATCGAATCGCTGCGCACCTACGATCCCGACTCGCAGCGGTCGATCGAGGCGATCGACCAGGCGCTGATCGTGCCGCTGACGGAAATCGTCGGCGCTTCGTCCGGCGCCGGTGAGATTCCACGGGCTGGCGGTGAGGTGGCACCTGCGGGCGGAAGCTATACCTTCCTCGACTACGTTGGCGATCTCCACACCGTCCTCGTCTCGGAGCCCGACGAAGTCAAGACAGCGATTCTCAAGCTGCGCGACCAGATCGAACACAGCTACGTCGAGAAGGTGCGCCGGAACGAGCGTGCAGCGGCGCCGGCCTCGCTGGTGATCGGGTGGGAAGAGGTGGCCCCGCTCGTCGATGGCGCGACCGGCCTGGAAACGCTCGCGCTCGGAACCGAGGACGAAGTCCGGCATATCGCGGCGCAGCCGGCGATGGAGTTTGCTGGTCGCGTGCAGGATTGGGTCGGGCTGTTGCGCGATGCGCGTAGCGCCGGCGAGACCGTCGTCTTCGTCGCCAACACCGCAGGCCGGGCCGAGCGTGTCATCGAGATGCTCGCCGACTACCAGATCCCGGCCGCCCCGATCGACCGCGGCGAAGACGCGCACGCCAGCGCCGTGCTCGTCGCCGTCGGCCGGCTGTCGAAGGGCTTCCGCCTGCCCGCCGCCGCGCTGCAGCTGTGGGCAGAAACCGACGTCTTCGACGAAGAGCGCGTCACCCACGAGCGGCGCCGCTCGGCGGCCAAGACCTTCCTCTCCGACTTCCGCGATCTCAAGGTCGGCGATCTCGTCGTCCACGTCGACAACGGCATCGGCGTCTTCGTCGGGCTGAAGAAGATCGACGTCGGCCTCGACACGCAGGAGTTCATGGAGCTCCGCTACGCCGGCGAGGACAAGCTGTTCGTCCCGGTCGAGCGCCTCGATCTCGTCCAGAAGTACACCGGCGCGTCGCGCCCCGCGCTCGACAAGCTGGGCGGGACCAGCTGGGAGAAGGCCAAGACCCGCGTCAAGAAGGCGATGCGTGACATGGCCGAGGAGCTGCTCAAGCTCTACGCCTCGCGCAAGGCCATTCCCGGCCATGCCTTCAGCGCCGACAGCCACTGGCAGCAGGAGTTCGAGGACGCGTTCGAGTGGGAGCTGACCATCGATCAGCAGAATGCGGTCACCGACATCAAGCGCGACATGGAAACGCCGACACCGATGGACCGCCTGCTCTGCGGCGACGTCGGCTACGGCAAGACCGAGGTGGCGATGCGCGCCGCGTTCAAGGCGGTCATGGACGGCAAGCAGGTCGCCATCCTCGCCCCGACGACCGTCCTCGCCTTTCAGCACCTCAAGACGCTGCAGAACCGCTTCGCCGCCTTCCCCGTCCGCATCGACATGGTCAGCCGCTTCCGCTCCAAGGCGGAGCAGAAGGTGACGCTCGAGGACCTCGTCGCCGGCAAGGTCGAGATCATCGTCGGCACCCACCGCCTGCTATCGAAGGACGTGGCCTTCCGCGATCTCGGCCTGCTCGTCGTCGACGAGGAGCAGCGCTTCGGCGTCGCGCACAAGGAGAAGATCAAGCAGCTGCGCAAGCGCGTCGACGTCCTGACCATGACGGCGACGCCGATCCCGCGCACGCTGAACATGTCGCTGGCCGGCATCCGCGACATGTCGATCATCGAAACGCCACCCAAGGATCGCCTCTCGATCCAGACCAATGTCGTCAAGTTCGATCAGGAGGTGATGCGCCGGGCCATCGGCAACGAGATGGAACGCGGCGGCCAGATCTACTTCGTCCACAACCGCGTCGAGTCGATCTACTCGATGGCCGATCTGCTGCATCGCCTCGTCCCGGAGGCGAAGATCGGCGTCGGCCACGGGCAGATGGGCGAAGACGAACTCGAGAAGGTGATGGTCGACTTCATGGCGCACAAGTACGACGTGCTGCTGGCGACGACGATCATCGAGAACGGGCTCGATATCTCCAACGCCAATACGATGATCATCAATCGCGCCGATCGCTACGGCCTGTCGCAGCTCTATCAGCTGCGCGGCCGCGTCGGGCGCTCCGATCGTCGCGCCTATGCGTATCTGCTGATCCCCCCGGAAGACAATCTGTCGCCGGTGGCGAAGAAGCGCCTGGCCGCGATCCGCGAGTTCAGCGATCTCGGCAGCGGCTTCCGCGTCGCCGCGCTCGACCTCGAGATCCGCGGCGCCGGCAATCTACTGGGCGGCGAGCAGAGCGGACAGATCGAAGCCGTCGGGTTCGACATGTACATGAAGCTCCTCGAGCAGACGATCAAGGAGCTGAAGGGCGAAGAGCTCGAGGACGAAATCCGCGCCAACGTCAACCTGCGCGTCGACCTGCGGATCGACGAGAGCTACATCCCGGACATGAACCAGCGGCTCACCGTCTACCGCCGTATGGCCGGCGTCCGCTCCGAGGATGAGCTGCGCCGGGTGATCGAGGAGACGCGAGATCGCTATGGGCCGCCGCCGGCGACCATCGAAAACCTGGCGGAGTACGCCTGCGTCCGGCTGCTCGCCGATCGCATCGGCATCGAATCCATCGACCGGGAAGGGCAGCTCGTCGTCTTAAAGTTCAGGCCCGAGGCGAAGGTGGATCCGGCAAGGCTGTTCTCGCTCGTGCAGGAGCGCAAAGACCTGCAACTCACTCCGCCGGCCACACTTAGGCTCGATATGCGGGTTGCCGAGGCGAGGCGAGACGAGTCGAGCACGCCCGGTCGACGCAGCGCACGCCGGTCTGACCAGACCGGTCAGGCGCGCTCATGGTGGACGGCACGGGCGACCTCGGGGGAAGTGAAGGGGGGATTCACGCGCGATGAGATCCTCAAGCCGGCCGCGGAAGACCCGCGGGCGGAGGGCGGGGTGTTCAGCCGTGTCTCCGGACTTTTGCGTGATCTGGTAAAATATTGAAAACAATGAAGAAACTGCTTTTCGTCGTCACGGCAGCGGCGGTCATCGCCTCGAGCGCGTCGACGCGCGCGGAGGTCATCGAACAGGTGCTGGTGAAGGTCAATGGCGACATCATCACCAAGACTGAGCTCGAAGGGCGCCAGGTCGCGGTCCTGCGGCAGCGCCTCAACGGCCAGAACGTCGATCCCAACATGCTCAAGAACGACGAGCAGCTGAAGAAAATGCTCGCCGAAGTAACGCCGCAGGTCCTCGTCAACGCCGTCGACGAGCTGCTGCTGCTCCAGCACGGCAAGGAGCTGAACCTGCACCTGAGCGACGATCAGTTCAAGGCGGTCGTCGGCAACATTCGCAAGGAGCAGGGGCTGCAGGACGACAAGAAGTTCGCCGACGCGCTCGCCCAGGAAAACATGACGATGGACGAGCTGCGCAAGTCGCTCGAGAAGCAGATGATCATCGAGCAGGTGCAGCGCCAGGAGGTCGGCTCGAAGCTGAGCATCACCGAGGAAGAGGCGCGCCAGTATTACGCGCGCCATCCCGAGGAGTTCACCGATCCGACGACGATCACGCTGCGCGAGATCCTGATCGAGGTGCCGTCGGCCGCAGGCGGCACGGCGGCGAGCGCGGCCGCCGACAAGGACGCGCTGGCCAAGATCAACGACGTGCGCGCCCGCGCGCTGCGCGCCGAGGACTTCGCCAAGCTCGCCACCGAGACCTCGAGTTCGCCCTCGAAGGCCAACGGCGGACTGATTGGTCCGTTCTCGCGCGACGACATGTCGCCGACGCTTCAGGCCATGGTCGACAAGATGAAACCGGGTGAGATCACCCAGCCGATTCGCACGCCGCGCGGTTATCAGATTTTCAAGCTCGAATCGATGAAGACGGCCGCGGTGCAGCCGTTTGACAGCGTCCGCGATCTCATTTCCGAAAAGGTCGCCGGGGCGCGCACCCAGACGGAAATGCGCAAGTTCATCGCCCGGCTGCGCACCCAGGCCATCATCGAGTGGAAGAACGAGGAACTGAAGAAGGTCTACGAGAAGCAGATTGCCGCCGAGCCCCTCGGATAGCAGAGCGTGGTACGCGATCTGGACGCGCTCGCGCCACGAACAGGTCGTCCGGGAACAGCTCGAGGGGAAGGGACTGGACGCGTTCCTGCCCACCATCACTCGCTGGAGCCGGTGGAAGGATCGCAAGAAACAGATCGAATGGCCGCTCTTTCCCGGCTACTGTTTCGCCCGCTTCGAAAGCCGTGAGCGCCTGCCGGTGCTGCAATGCTCAGGCGTCGTCAGCATCGTGTCGTTCGACGGCGAGATCGTGCCGATTCCGGAACACGAGATCGATGCGATCCGCCGGCTGGTCGACAGCGATTTGCAGTTCGACCCCTGTCCGTTCATTCGTGAAGGGGCGATGGTCGAGGTCGTCCATGGTCCGCTGAAAGGGGTGGTCGGTCGCCTGGTGCGCAAGGGGGCGCACGCGCGCCTGGTGCTCTCGGTGGATCTGATCGGGCAGGCGGTCAGCGTCGAAGTCGACGCCGCCGACATTCGGGCGTACTGACATGAAAATCGGCAAAGTCAGCCTGGACCAACCGTTCGCGCTCGCACCGATGGCGGGCATGACGGATACCGCGTTCAGGCGCCTCGTCAAGCGCCGCGGCGGCTGCGGGCTGGTCGTCACCGAGATGGTCAGCTCCGAGGGGCTTGTCCGCGGCATCGATCGAACGCTCGAGTACGCCGAGTACACCGAGGAAGAGCGGCCGGTGTCGATCCAGATCTTCGGCGGCGATCCGCAGAAAATGGCCGACGCCGCGCAGATCGTCGAAGGCATGGGCGCCGACATCGTCGACGTCAACATGGGCTGCCCCGTGCCGAAGATTGCCAAGCACAACGCCGGCTGCAGCCTGATGCGCGAACCGGAGCACGCGCAGTCGGTCGTGGCCGCGATGGCGAAGGCGGTGCGGATCCCGGTGACGGTGAAGATGCGCGCCGGCTGGGACGCGAGCGCCATCAACGCGCCGGATCTGGCGAGGCGGATGGAAGACGCCGGCGCCGCGGCGCTCGCCGTCCACGGCCGGACCGCGGCGCAGTCCTACACCGGTGCGTCCGACTGGGATCTGATCGACCGCGTTGCGGCCGGCGTCGGCATCCCCGTCTTTGGCAGCGGCGATTGCGTCGAGCCGGGCCAGATGGTCGACAAGCTGAGGGACGCGCGCGTGTCGGGTGTCCTGGTCGGCCGCGGCGCGCTGCGCAACCCGTGGATCTTCGAACAAGCCGCCGCGGTTGCACGCGGTGAGCGTCCGCGCGAGATCTCCCTGGAAGAGCGCGGTCTTTTTCTGCTTGAGTACGTCGATCTTCTTCTGCGCGAGCGTACCGGTGAGGCCAAGGGCTTCCGCCACCTCGCGCCGGGAACGCTCGCCGAACCGGCGCGCGGGCACGATCGCTGGGTGGTGAACAAGCTGCGCGCGCTGAACTCGTGGTACACCAAGGGGCTCGACAACGGATCGCACCTGCGAACGGCGGTGAACAGCGCCGAATCGCTGTCGAAGCTCCGGCAGGTGATCGCCGAGTTCTTCGGCGTCTCCGTTGCCGCCTGAACGCACGCGCCTGGTGCATCGGCGGCGCCGTGCAGACTACTGGGACGCCGCTATTTTTTCGAGGCTGTAGTCGTACGCGAGCGCTGCCGAGGTCGCCGTGTAGAAGAGCCGGCCCAGCGCTTCATGCGCAGGCGCCCTCAGATATCGCTTGAGCGCCTCGATATCGTCGGCCTCAACGATCACCGCGTATTCAAAATCCTGGGTCATCAACTGCTCGTAGCCGGGCAGCCCGTGCTTCACGCGCCGCCCAAGACGTACCTCGACCTCCGGCAGATCGGCTGCCGATCGGCGGATCGTGTCCAGCGCCTCGGCGCGCTGCGTTTCGGTCAGGTCCGGCTTCGGCTGGAGCAGGACGACGTGCGCGATCACTTGTCGTCCTTTTTCTTCTTCCAGCCGAACTTATGGGCCATGCGTGCGCGTTTGACATTGCGCGGGACCTTGAAGCGCGCGCGCGGATCCTGGTTCGTTCCGCCCGGGCGCCAGTCGGGACCGCGGCGCTGTCCGCCGCCCGCGTCCGGCTTCTCGTTGTTGCCTTCCGGCTTGCGCGCTTCGCCGCGAGGCTTCCAGCCGCCGGTTTGTGGCGGGCGTCCTTCACCGCGAGGCTTCGAGCCATCGGCTTGTGGCGGGCGTCCTTCACCGCGAGGCTTCCAGCCACCGGTTTGTGGCGGCCGTCCTTCGCCGCGAGGTTTCCAGCCACCGGCTTGTGGCGGGCGTCCTTCACCGCGAGGCTTCCAGCCACCGGCTTGTGGCGGGCGTCCTTCACCGCGAGGCTTCCAGCCACCGGCTTGTGGCGGGCGTCCTTCGCCGCGAGGTTTCCAGCCACCGGCTTGTGGGGGGCGTCCTTCGCCGCGAGGTTTCCAGCCACCGGCTTGTGGCGGGCGTCCTTCGCCGTGAGGCTTCGAGCCGCCGGCTTGTGGTGGACGCTTGTCGCCGGAAGGTTTCCAGCCGCCGGCTTGCGGCGGGCGGCCTTCGCCGCGAGGTTTCCAGCCGCCGGCTTGCGGTGGGCGCTTGTCGCCGGAAGGTTTCCAGCCGCCGGCTTGTGGGGGGCGTCCTTCGCCCCGAGGCTTCCAGCCGCCGGCATGCGGGGGGCGTCCTTCGCCCCGAGGCTTCCAGCCACCGGCTTGCGGCGGGCGTCCTTCGCCGCGAGGTTTCCAGCCGCCAGCTTGCGGTGGACGTCCTTCATCGCCACGAGGTTTCACACTGTCAGGTCGCGGCGGCGGTCCTTCTTCGCGAGACCTCCCGCCTTCGCTTTGCGGCGGAGCATCGTCGCGAGGTTTCCACTGGCCGGGCCTCGGTCGTGGACCAGATGGGCGCGAACGCTCGTGCCTCTCGACGCGCTCGCGGACCAACGCGGCCTGCGCCTCCTCTTCCGAGTACCACAGCTTGCCACGCGCGAAAAACCGGATCTGTGCGTCCGGATGACGCACTTGAATCTGCTTGAAGGTCGGCAGCAGTTCTTCGCGTGAACCAGAGCGGAAGGCCGTGCCCTCTCCGCCGTAGATGATCGTCCAGTAGGTGAATCGGGGCGGCATCAGCGCTCCAGACGTTTTAGTTTTTCGATCAAGGTGGTGCGCTTGAGATTCAGTAGCCGCGCCGCCTGCACCTTGTTGCCTTGAGTCCGTTCGAGCGATCGTCTGATCAACGTCAGTTCCATGCCTTCGATGTATTTCTCAAGATCGAGGCCGTCTTCCGGAAACCATTCCGCCGCACCGTCGGTGACAGCCGGCGCGTTCTGGATTTCGACGCCGAGATCGGCAACGTCAATCTGGGTGCGGCCGTGGCTGAACGCCATCGCGCGCTCGACCAGGTTCTCGAGTTGCCTGACGTTGCCGGGCCAGGCAAACGCCATGAGCCGGCGCAGCGCCTCCTGCGACATCGTCATGCTGCGCGGGGGAACCTGTTCGGCGCCGAGCTTCTGCAGGAAGTGCTGTACCAGCAGCGGAATGTCTTCACGCCGCTCGCGCAGCGGCGGCAGCGGGACCGGAATGACGTTGAGGCGGTAGAACAGGTCCTCGCGGAACGATCCCTCCTGCACCATCTTGTGCAGGTCCGAGTGCGTGGCGGCGATGACGCGGACGTCGACCTTGACCGTGTGCGAGTCGCCCACGCGTTCGAACTCGCGTTCCTGCAACACGCGCAGCAGCTTGGCCTGCAGCGCCGCGCTCATCGTCCCGACCTCGTCGAGAAAGAACGTACCCTTGTGCGCCTGCTCGAGGCGGCCCTGCCGCGTGCCGATCGCGCCGGTGAATGCCCCGCGCACGTGCCCGAAGAGCTCCGCCTCGAGCAGCGTTTCCGGTATGGCGCTGCAGTTGATGGCCACGAAGCGGTTGTTGCGGCGCGGGCTGTTGTGATGGATGGCGCGGGCAGCGAGCTCTTTTCCGGTACCGGTTTCCCCCGTGATCAATACCGTGCTCGACGTCGCCGCGACCGTTTCGAGGAGCTGGAACAGATCGCGCATGACGCGGCTGCGGCCGACCAGGCCGTCGATGCGGTAGCGCTCCTCGAGCTGCGACCTCAGGTAAGCGTTCTCCGAACGCAGTCGGCGCTGTTCGAGCGCGGAGGTGAGTACGTGGAGCAGCGCGTCGAACTGAAACGGCTTGGTGATGAAATCGGCCGCTCCCTGCTTGATCGCATTGACCGCGTCCTTCACCGTCCCGAAGCCGGTGATGATGATCGCGATGATGTCGGGATAGCGCTCGAATGCCGCGTCGAGCACGGCTCGGCCGTCGACGCCGGGCAGACGCAGGTCGGTGACGATGATGTCAAACGCAAAGGCCGCCAGCCTGTCGAGCGCCTCCTCACCGCTGCCCGCCTGCTCCACGACGAACCCGTGGTCGGCCAGGCGCTCGGCGATCGCCTCGCGTAGCGCTGCCTCGTCGTCTACGAGCAGCAGATGTTTTGCGTTTTCAGGCATTTAGTCGGGCGCCGGTATTTTGACACCCACCCAGGCCGGGGTCAACAACCAGAGACGAGCGCCGGACTACAGGCGATCGTCCGCTCCTCCGATAACCATCAACGAACCCAACGCGGGCTGCGTGGCGAGAAAGCGGCAGGGGGTCTGGGACGAAGCCCAGACGGAAAAATAATGATGGACCGCAAGACGATTTCAATCATGAAGGCGTGCGAGCTGGTCGGTGTCAGCCGGCGCACCATCTACAACTGGATCGCCAGCGGGAAAGTAGAGTACGTGCGCACAGCCGGCGGTTCGGTCCGCATTTTCGTCGACACGCTCTGGCGGGAGCCGGGCCGCAGCGGAGAGCTGACGCGCAAAGAAGCCTCATGATGCCGGCCGCCGACAACCGCACCCGCCAGACGGGCGACGATCTCAATGACCTCGGGCCCCTGTTTCACCGCCTGAACAACCAGCTCGGGATCATCCTCGCGAACGCCGAGCTGCTCGAGGCCAAGAGCGCAGACGAGATGGGACGCGCCCGCGCCGCACAGGTCGTCTCCAGCGTTCTCGATGCGATGTCGACCGCGCGCGAAATCCGACAGCGCGTCCGCTAACGACCAACCTCCGTCATTTCTCCAACAACGCCACACCGCCGCACGCCTTGGAGTCAACCGAGTCGGCGCAAGCCTGCCAAAACCTTGACAAAACCCTAAGATAATAGTCAACAAAATGACGCATAATGCCTGTCGTTTCACGCGCGTGCACATGGCGGCACGGATCTAACTGCTTCTACACGAATAAGTTATGAGCCATAGACGTCTACGGACACGTTTCGTCTTGGGTTCGCTTTTCGGGTGGTATCGCCGTTGCGGTTGGGGTGCGGCCAAGGAGACCCAATCTCATGCAGCGTCAGCCCCTCGTCACCAGTCAGCGTGATCGTGTCGCCGCCGGCCTTCCCTTCGTGGAGTCGCTGGCGCGCCGCGTCGCTTCTTCGATGCCGCACTCGATCGAGCTCGGCGATCTCGTCCAGGACGGGATGCTCGGCCTGATGGACGCCGCGTGCCGCTTCGACGAGGCGCGGGGCATCAAGTTCGAAACCTTTGCCGAGCGGCGGGTGCGCGGCGCGATGATTGACGCGCTTCGTCGCGACGCCTGGCCGCGCGGCGTGCGCCGGCAGCGCCGCGAACTCGAGGCCGCACGCGAGGAACTGCGCCGCGAGCTGGGTGCGGAGCCGTCGCTCGCCGATCTCGCGGCGCGCGTCGGTTCAGACGAGGCGCGCCTGAGCCGCACCATTGTCCGTATCAACACCATCGAATCGACGTCGCCGCTGTCCGCGGGGGACAACGTCGATGGGACGATGCTGCCGACTGCGCTCGTGCCGTCCGAGCCGACCGCGCCGGATCGCGCCTACGAGGACCTCGAGGTCCGCGACCGCGTCCGTGCCGCGATCGCCTCGCTGCCGCCGCGCGAACGCAAGGTGATCGGGCTCTATTACTACCAGGAAGCCACGATGAAGCAGATTGGCGCCGCGATCGGCGTCAACGAGTCTCGCGTCAGCCAGCTGCACGCCCGCGCCATCCAGCGACTGCGCAAGTCGCTTGGCGCCGATTGCTCGATGGAGGAAGCGGCCAAGGCGTTGCGTCCGGCAATCATCTCCTTCCAGCAGACGATGATGCGTCTGAAGCTGGCCAAGACCACGGAGGCAACGGTGCGAGCGGATGTCCCGGCCGTTGTCCTTCAATACAAGAAGTCGGCGAAAACGCCGGCCAGGCACCGCGTCGGGGCGGGCAGTCCGTTCGCCGCCGGCACCCGGGTCGCCGCCGCGAGGTAACGTCAGCCCACCACGTCGCGGGCGGTGCGCAGCAGATCGCGTAGGCGGAACGGCTTGGCCAGCCAGCGGCAGCCCGTCTCCTCGAGGAATTGCTCCGCCTCGGTGCCGGCGACATCACCGGTGACGAATACGATCCGCCGCGCGACTTCGGGGTGCTCGCGCTCGAGCGCGCGGTAGAACGTCATCCCGTCGACGCGCGGCATCTTCAGGTCGCAGACAATCAGATCGTAGACGCGCGCCTTGACGCGCATCAGCGCTTCACCGCCGTCGCGCGCGCGATCGACGGCGAAGCCGGCGTCGGTTAGCGACTCCGCCACCGCGGCCGCCAATGCTTCCTCGTCCTCGACCACGAGGACGACCGAGCCGGCGCCGCCGCCTGGCTCGGCGGCGACCGCCTCCTTCGCCGTGATCTGTTTCACTGGTCCGTCGGTCACGGGCAGCGCGAGAAAGAACGAAGCACCCGTTCCCGGCTCCGAGTTCACCGTGATGCGGCCGCCGTGCTCCTGGATGATCGCGTAGGCCACGGTCAGACCGAGCCCCGTACCCTTGCCGACCTCCTTCGTCGTGAAGAACGGATCGAAAATTTTCGGCTGCACGTCTTCCGGCACGCCCGGCCCATCGTCGTTAACCTCGAGCATGACCGCGTCGTTGTCGAAGTCGTGCCACGTGCGCAGCACCATCGCGCCACGTCCGTTGGCGCCGAGCATCGCCTGCTCGGCGTTGATGATCAGGTTGAGCAGGACCTGCTGGAATTGGTGCGGGTCGGCGAACACCAACGGCAGGCCGGCGGCCAGGGCCTCGACCACCGCGATGTTGCTCAGCCGCTGCTCGTGGGTGCGCAGCGCGAGGGTCTGGCGCACGACCTGATTCACGTCGACCATCGCCCGGGTGGTGTGCCGCTTGCGGGCGAACGTGAGGAGGTTTCTCACGATCTTGGCGGCGCGCTCCGATTCGCTGAGAATCGTCTCGAGGCCCCGTTTCGTCTGGTCGTCGACGGACCGCTGCGACAGGCGCTCGGCCCACGTCAGGATCGTCGCCAGCGGATTGTTGAGCTCGTGCGCCACGCCCGAGATCGTCTGGCCGAGGGCGGCGAGCTTCTCCGCCTGCAACAGCTGGTGATACAGATCACGCGCCTGATCCTCCAGTCGCTTGCGCTCGCTGACATCGCGCATCAGCGCCTCGATGCGGACGCCGCCTGCTTCGTCCGGCTCGGCGTGCGCGGTCACTTCCACCCAGATCGCGACCTTGTCGGCGCGGCGCAGCCGCAGCAAGTAGTCGGTCAGGGAGCCGTCGCGCTGGAGCCGGGCCAGGAAGCCGTCGCGCGCCTGCGGATCGACGAAGCGATCCCCGTCGAAGGGGCGGATCTCGGTTTCGGGCGCGTCGGCGGCGAAGCCGAACATCAGCTTGAGATGAGGATTGGCGGAGACGGTCCGCGTCGCTGCGCCGTCGATGGCGCCGATATAGACGCCTTCGTGCACCGCCTCGAACAGCCTGGCGAACGCTTCGATTGTCTGGCGCTCGGTGCCGGTCGCTTCATTGCGCGGCCGTTCCGCCATCCGCTCCACTCCGCTCCCAGCGTTCTCGGGATCGGCGCCGGCCGCGTCCATGCTATTTCGGGCTCTCGATCGGCGGCGTCGGCGTCATCGTCGGGAACTGCGGCCGGTAGGTTGTCTCGATCGCCGTTCGGATCGACGCGATCGGCGCGCCCGACGTGTGCATCTGCATCGCCTCACGGGCGACGTCGAGGCACACCGCTCAACCAATGCCGTGCGGTTCCCACTCCGTCACGCGTCCGCGTTCGTCCCGCGCCGCGACGAAGCAGTCGTCGTTGTGCTTGTGTCCGCGACTTTCGCAGCCGCAGAAGCAGGGAATCCTGCTGAGTACCTCAGGATGATCCGCGGCGAAGTGGAACACGGCCTCGACGACATCCATCGGGCGCGCCGGTGGAAACGGGACCTGCGGCAGCGGCAGATACGCCGGCGCGGGTGGCTCTGCGACACCGCGTGCCGGGAGGGCAACCGGCGCGGCGGCCTGTTGCGGCGGCGGCGCTGCCTGGCGGCTGCACGCCGAAACGGCGGTCAACAGGACGGCAATCGCGAGGCGCCGGCGCGACATGGCGTCATCTTAGCACTGCGCCTGAAACGCCAGGCAGGGTGATAATCGGCAGCTAATGTTCGAGGCGCACCTCTTCAGAGATCAGGTGGCTGTGATCACCGGCGGTGGCACCGGCATCGGGTTGGCCATCGCGACGCGACTCGGTGCGCTTGGTGCGCGCGTCGCCATCGCCAGCCGCAACAGCAAACATCTCGAGGCCGGGTGCGCCGCCCTCAGCGGGGCGGGCATCGACGCGCTCGCGATCCAGCTCGACGTGCGCAACCCGGAGCAGGTTGACGAGATGGTCGTCCGCACCGTGAAGCACTACGGCAGCGTCGACATTCTCGTCAACAACGCGGCCGGCAATTTCATTTGCCGCGCCGAAGACCTCTCGCCCAACGGCTGGAACGCGGTCATCGGAATCGTCCTGAGCGGCACCTTCTTCTGTTCGCGCGCGGTCGGGCAGTACATGATCGCGCGCGGGCGCGGCGGCTCGATTGTCAACATCCTCGCCAACTACGTGTGGACGGGCAGCCCCGGCACGATTCACAGCGCCGCCGCCAAGGCCGGCGTGATGTCGATGACGCAGACGCTCGCGGTAGAGTGGGCGCGGCACGGCATCCGCGTCAACGCCGTGGCACCGGGGCCAATCGACGCCTCGCCCGGCGCCGCCCGGCAATTGTGGAGCACTCCCGGTGCCGTCGATCGCATCACCGCCATGATTCCGGCGGGTCGCTGGGGCCGTCCCGGCGAAGTGGCCGACGCCGTCGCCTTTCTCGCGGCACCGGGCAGCACGTTCATCACCGGCGAGACCCTCACTGTCGACGGGGGCGCGTGGATGAACCGGGGCACGTTTGGATTTCTGCCATGATCAGTCCACGATGACGTCCCCTCGCGAGCGCAAGCTCGCCCTGTTTGCGTGGGTAGCGGTCTGCCTGCTCTGGGGAACGACGTATCTCGGCATCCGAGTGTGCCTCGATACGATGCCGCCGCTTCTGATGGGCGGATTGCGCTGGTTCACCGCCGGGGCGCTGCTCGCGGTTTACCTGCTGCTGCGGCGCGAGCCGGCCCCCCCGCCCGCGACCTGGCGGGGCATCACGCTGCTCGGGTTCTTGATGATGGGACTGGGGAACGGCGGCGTGGTCTGGGCCGAGGAAACCGTTCCAAGCGGGCTCGCTGCCGTGATCGTCGCCTGCTCGCCGTTCTGGATGGCCGCTATCGAGGCGTGCCGCGCCGACGGTGAGCGCCTCTCGCGGGCGAGCGCGCTTGGCTTCGCGCTCGGCTTCACCGGCATTCTGCTGCTCGTCTGGCCGCAGCTCGTGCACGGCGCGGGGACGGCATCACGGACGGGGTTCCTGGCCGGGGTCATCGCGCTGCAGATCGCCTGCGCCGGATGGTCGTCCGGCTCGTCGGTACTCGAAGCGCCACGCGCGCGGCGAGAATGTGCTGTGGTTCGCCGCCGGACAGATGCTCACCGGCGGGGCGATTTTGATCCTGGCCGGCACACTGCGCGGCGAGTGGGTGTCGATCTCCTTCACCACGCGCACCGCGATCGCCTTCACCTACCTCTCGACGATCGCGGCAGTCGGCGGCTTCGTCGCCTACACCTACGCCGTCCGGCACCTGCCGCTTTCGTTCGTTTCGCTCTACGCCTACGTAAACCCGGTGATCGCCGTCGCCCTCGGCGTGGCGGTGCTCGGCGAGGCGTTTACGTGGCGAATGGGCCTCGCCGCCGGACTCGTTTTCGGCGGCGTGGCCGTCGTCCAGCGCTTTGGTCAGACGCGCCGACCGCTGATCAGCCGCACCAGGAAGAGCACGATGGCGATGACCAGCAGCACATAGATGAAGTTGCCCAGGGTGTAGCCGCTGACCATGCCGAGCAGCCACAGGATGATCAGGATGACCGCAATCGTTTCGAGCATTGTTCCTCGTCTCCTTCGCGCCTCCCGTGGCGCACTGGCGGCTGTGTTGAGCAACGCTTGTGCCACGAGCCCTTCCGTTCACGCGCGCCTGCTTGTCGTTGCACCGCTTGTAGTTGCCGGGCTTGTCGGCACGGCAGAGCTGGCGGCCGCCCAGCCGGATGTGCAGCAGATGCCTTCCACTTCGGAGAAGAGCACTACAGCGAGCGTGCTGGAGTTCCTTGGCGGAGGCGCCGTCGGCCTTGCGGCGCATGAGAGCGGCCACCTGCTGTTCGATGCCATCTTCGACGCCCACCCCGGGATCACGCCCGTATCGTTCCACGGAATCCCGTTCTTCGCGATTGTCCACGACAACGGCCTTACGCCGCGCAAGGAATTCATCATCGATAGCGCGGGTTTCTGGGTCCAGGAGGGCACCGACGAGTGGATCCTGTCTCAGCGGCCGAACCTGCGTCACGAGTCCGCGCCGTTCACCAAGGGGGTCGTGGCTTTCAACGTGCTCGCGTCGTTTGCCTACGCCGGTGCCGCCTTCGCGCGCACCGGACCGTTCGAGCGCGACACGCGCGGCATGGCTGACGCCCTCGGCTGGAAGGAGCCCTACGTCGGCCTGCTGATTCTGGCGCCGGCAGTGCTCGACATGGTGCGCTACTATCACCCCGACGCCAGATGGGCGGCCTGGGGATCCCGCGGCGCGAAGATCTTCAGTGTGGTGCTGGTATTCAAGTAGCCGGGACCGCAGGCTCGCGGATCACGCCGGGTCCGCAATGAACGAGGCTAGCTGCGCGCCGGACCGAGCGCGAACGTCATCGTGCCCTCGACGACGACCTTGCCCTCGACGCGCGCGATGCCGTGCAGCACGCCCATGCGGCTGCGCAGCCGCTTCACGACCGCCTCGATGACGACGACGTCGCCGGCATGGACGGGACGTCGGAAGCGGACGCGCTCGATGCCGGCGAAGAACGGCAGCCGCTGACGGTTCTCCGCCTTGGCCAGGATCAGGATCGCGCCGACCTGCGCGATCGCTTCAGTCAGGATCGTCGGCGGCATCACCGGACGCTCCCCGTCACGGTGCGACAGGTTGCGCTCGTTGAGCGTCACGTTCTTGATGCCGACGATGCGCTTGTCCATCTCGAGCTCGGTGATGCGATCGACGAGCAGCAGCGGATAGCGGTGCGGCAGGATGCGCTCGATCGTGGCGTTGTCGAGCGGGAGTGTCAGATCCTCCATGAACTTCCCAGTATAATCAAAGCAACCAGCGAATGCTTCCGCCCCCGCAGCTGCGTGAGCAGGAAACGCTCACGACCCTGATTGATCTCGGACGGCAGGTCGCCGGCGTTCTCGACGTCACCGAACTGCTCGCGCAGATTCCGCGTCTGATCGCGCGGCTGATCGAGTTCGAGGCCTTCGCCGTCTACCTGTTGGACGAGCGCCGCGGCGACCTGCGTGTCGCCTACTCCGTCGGCTATCCGCAGGTACCCGAGCCGACGCGGCTGAAGCCCGGACAAGGGTTGGTCGGCACCGCCGTGGCCAGCCAGATGCCCCTGATGGTCAACGACGTCGGGAGCGATTCGCGCTACGTGACCGTCGTCCCAGGGATGCGCTCGGAACTGGTCGTGCCGTTGCTGCACAAGAAGCAGCCGATCGGGGCCCTCAACATCCTCAGCCGCAACAAGGATCAGTTCGCCGCGGCCGATGTCGAGCTGCTGCGACAGTTCGCGGCGTACATCGCCGTCAGCATCGTCAACGCGCAGCTGTTCGAGCGCGTGCAAATGGACGCCGACGCGTTCGAGACGCTGGCGGAAATCGGCCGCGATGTCGCCTCGGTGCTCGATCTCGACGAGCTGTTTGCGCGCATCGGCCACGCCACGCGCCGGGTCATCGACTACCGTACCTTTGGGCTGTGGCTGCTCGACGAAGGGCGCGGTGAACTGGAGATCAAGATCGCCGTGCAGTACGGCGAGAAGGTCGTCGTGCCGCGCGTCGCGGTCGGCGAAGGGCTGGTCGGTTACGCGGCGCTGCACAAGGAAGCCGTCCTGGTGCCCGATGTCGCCGAGGATCCGCGCTACATCAACATCGTCGCCGACGTCCGATCGGAGCTGGCGATCCCGATGCTCGTCAAGGATCGCTGCATCGGGGTACTCGATCTGGAGAGCCCCGAGCTCGATGCCTTTACCAAGCGCGACGTCGAGATCCTGACGCTGCTGGCGAGCCAGGCCGCGGTGGCGATCGAGAACGCGCGACTCTACGAGACCGTTCGCGCCAACGAGATCCGCCTCGAAAAGGAAGTTCGCTTCGCACAGCGCGTCCAGGCGGCGCTGCTCCCGGTCGGTCTGCCCAAGCGGATGAAGGGGGTCGAGGTCGCGGCGAGGTTCGCGCCGGCCCTCGAGCTGGGCGGCGACTTCCACGACTTCCTTTCGCCCGAGGCCAACACGCTCGCTGTCGCGCTCGGCGACGTGTCGGGGAAGGGAGTGCCGGCGGCGCTCTACAGCGTCTTCGCCGCCGAGCTGATCCGCGGTCGTACGTTTCGCCGGCGCTTCCTGCCCGATCGCTCGGGCCCGGCGAGCGTCCTCTCGTCCGTGAACACGATCCTGCACCAGCGGCAGCTCGAAGAGTACTACTGCACGCTGTGCTACTCGATCTTCGATCTGAAGCGCCGCGTCGTGACGCTGGCCAACTCGGGACTGCCGTATCCGATTCGCGCCTCGGCTGAAGGGGTGACGCCGATTGAGCTGCCGGGCGTGCCGCTCGGCTCGTTCCACGGCTCCGTCTACGATGAAATCAGCATGGCGCTGCACACCGGCGACGTATTCGTGTTCTACAGCGACGGCGTGTCAGAGGCGATGAACGTCAACGGCGAGGAGTTCGGCGCCGGCCGCCTCATCGAGGTCATCGAGCGCAGCCGCCAGCTCGCGCCGCGTGCGATCATCGATGACATCTTTCAGAGCGTGGAAGCGTTCCGCGACGGCACGCCGCCCAACGACGACATGACCGCGGTGATAGTCAAGATCATCGGGTGATCGGGTGATCGGGGAAGATTTCCCCGATTACCCGATTTCCAAATTACCCGATTGGAATTACCCGATTGAAATGGCCGCGCGAAATCGCCAACTTGCGACGGGATACGGCGATGCCAGCGCCTGCCTTAATTAGCGCATCCCGTTGACCTCGCGCGGCCACCCACTCATACATCAAAAGGTATGCCCGCGAATTCCCCAAGGAAATCGCCAAGTTGCCCAACGCCCGCCGGCAGCGCCGTCCGATCAAGGTGACGCGGTGACCTTCGCGAAGGACGATCGCGACAACCTTTCCGGAACAGGCCGCGTCTGACCGTTTGTTGAAATACATTCCGGAGGCACCGATGAAGGGATTGGTACAGGCGGCGCTCACGTCGGCGCTGGTCATAGCGGTGGGATTCATCCAGGGGCCGGCCGCACAGGGGCGCACCAACGTCGTTCGCGCGCTGGACGTCGCGCGCGGCTCGCGCCTGGGCGTGTCCGTGAGCGACATCGAAGAAGCAGACGCCAAAGACATCACGGCCAAGGCCGGCGTCGTCGTCGAGACAGTCGAGCCGGGTGGTCCTGCCGAGAAGGCGGGCGTCAAGACCGGGGACACGATCACCGAGTTCGACGGCGAGAAAGTGCGCGGTGTCCGCCAGTTCACGCGGCTGGTGCAGGAGACGCCGGCGGGACGCTCGGTCGCGGTCGCGCTGCTGCGCGGCAGTCAGCATCTCACCGTCAACGTCACCGCCTCGCGCGCCTCGCTCAACGACGACTTCGCGTTGCGCCTGCTCGAGACACCGCTTCGCCCGGCGATGCCGATGCCGCCTGAGCCGCCGCGCGCGCCGCGGGCGCCGGAAGCCGTCGCCCCGCCGGTGCCGTTCGACATGTTCCGCGTGGCGAGTGGGCGCAGCCTTGGCGTCAGCCTCGAGACGCTCGACGAGCAGCTCGCGCAGTATTTCGGCGTCAAAGACGGCGTCCTCGTGCGATCGGTCGAAGAGGGCTCGGCGGCGGCGAAGGCGGGGGTGAAGGCGGGCGACGTGATCACCAGCGTCAACGCGCGGCGTGTCTACGAGGCGCAGGACGTGAACCGTGCCCTCGCGCGCACGGACGACAGCGGCGGATTCGCGCTGGAGATCGTCCGCGATCGCAAGCCGCAGACATTGAAGGGCACGCTCGAGACGCGGGCGCGCGGCCGCGGATCCGTGACGGTCTTCTAGAGGGATCCGGCTCTAGCCGGCGGCTTCGGCGCGGCTGCGCGCCGACGGCGGCCCGACCAGCGTCGACAACTGTGACGCGATGATCTTGGCTGCGGCCAGCAGCGGTTCACGCTGTTCGCCGCCGTTCTTCGTTTCGACGGCCATCACACCCAGGCAATTGACCGTGCCGACCAGCGGCACCGCGATGGCCCCACTCGAGACCGCGTCCCCCTTGACGGTCTGGATCAGACCCGTGCGATAGGCCGCTGCCGTGACGTTGCCGGCGTCGCGCACGATGGTCCCAAGCCTGGTCGCCACTCTCGGCGGGTAGCCATGCATGAGGATCGGCGATAGCTCGCGGCCGTCGGGGTCGGCAATCCAGACCACGATACCGCTGGCATCCAGAATCGTGGCCGCGCGCTCCAGCAGTGCCGGCACGGCGCGGGTGTCCAAGACGCGGGCGAGGTCCGAACAGACCGAGGCGATGGCAGCCAGGTCGATTGACGGCGCCTCAGGCGTGACACTCCGAACGGACGCCCGGGTCGCGACGCCGAAGTCGTTGAGGTCGCCGAGCGTCTTCCCTGAAATCGCCAGCGGCGGCTCAGAGAGGATGGCGATGGGTTCGGGCGGCCGCTGCGCGCGCCCGGGGATGAGCAGCAGGAGCGCGAGGGTCGCGATGCCACCGCCCGCCGCCAGCACGGAAGCTTCCCACCGGCGCGCCTCGGCCGTCGCGGCGTCGTGCGCGACCGCCTCCGCCGTAATCGCTTGCGTGAGCGCGCTGGTCAGTCTCTGTGTCAGCTCGAAACCGTCGCCAAAGACGATGTCCGAGGCTTGAGACAACTGGCGTGCGTGCGCATATTCGCGCGCGCGCCTGTCGACCTGCTGGAAATCCTGCAGCGCACTGGCGGCGGTGTCGGCCGCAACCAGTGCTTCAGCCGACGACAGATGCGTCCGGAACACCGTGAGCACGTCGTCCAGATCTTTCGAGAGCGCCGTCACACGCGCGAACCAGAAGTCTTCACCCTGGCCGACGGCGACGTACGCCTGTTGGGCGGCGCGCAAGTCTGACGCATCGATGAGGGCGTGGCGGCTCGCATCAGTGGCGAGACGCAGCCGGGCGTCGGCGGAGTTGGTGCGGGTCTGCGACGACCAGTCGAGCGCGCCGGCGGCCGCGAGCGCGGCGAGACCGGCGAATACCAGCACAAGGCGAACCCAGAGCCTGGCCATCGCGCGATTACTATAACATCACGCATCGCGCATGCCGCCGCCTGACGTCTTCGCGATCGTGAATCCGCTATCGGGTACCGGGGCAACGCCCGGCGCGACGCGGCAGCGGATGACGCTGCTCGAGGAGCGCTTTGCCGCGACCGGTGTCGAGGGACAGATTCACCTCACCGAGCGTGGCGGCCACGCACGCGAGCTGGCGCGCGGCGCGCTCGACGCCGGCGCCGCGCTGGTCATCGCGTGGGGCGGCGACGGGACGATCAACGAGATCGCTTCGACGCTTGCCGGATCGCGTACGCCGCTCGGCATCGTCCCGGCCGGATCGGGCAACGGCTTCGCCAACGAGCTCGGGCTCGATGCCGATCCGCGCCGCGCCATCGACACTGCGTTGGCCGGTCGCGATCGCGCCATCGACGGCGGCGAGTTCGACGGCCGCCTGTTCTTCAACATCGCCGGCACTGGATTCGACGCGGCCGTCGCCGAGCAGTTCAATTCGCGCGCGCTCGGCCGCCGCGGGATGGGACCATACGTCCGCCTGGCCGCGCGCGAGCTCTTCCGCTATCAGGGGCGACGCTATCGCATCCGCCTCGACGACGGCGAAGAAGTCGTCAGCGACGCCCTGCTCATCGCCTTTGCGAACGGCCGCGAGTACGGCAACCGCATCCGCGTCGCCCCAGGCGCGAAGCTCGATGACGGGCGGCTCGAGGCGATCGTTATCGCAGATCGATCGCCGCTGGCGCGCTTGTGGAGCTGCCGCTTCCTGGCGGTGGGCCGGATCGAGCGGACACCGGGCGTCGTCATCCGCGGGGTGAAGACGGCGTCGATCGAAACCGACGGCGAAATCGTCTATCACCTCGACGGCGAGGTCGGCCGTGCGCACAATCACGTCGATGTGCGGGTGCTGCCGGCGGCGCTGGTCGTTCGGGTGGGGCGATGAACGATGAACGATGGGCGATGGGCGATGGGCGATCGCGGTGGCAGTTAGGTGTGACGTATGGCTGACATAGAGACATTGGTCGAGGCGGCCAAGGGTGGAGACCTGGGTAAGGTGCGGGGGCTGCTGGCCGACAATTTCCTTCTCGCGAGCCAGCGCCTGCCTAACGGCGAGTCGCCGTTGATGGCGGCGCTCTATCGCGGTCACCACGACGTGGTCGCGGCGATCGTCGAAGCGGGCGCGGAAATCGACGTCTTCGCCGCCGCCTCGCTCGGACGGATCGAAGACTTGCACCGTGCGATAAGAGAGGAAACCGTCGATGCTCGCTCGTACGACGGCTGGACGGGGCTCCATCTGGCGGCGTTCTTCGGTCACCTGGATGCCGCGCGAGTGCTGCTCGATGCGGGGGCCGGTGTGAATGCGGTTTCGCATAACAGCCTGACGAATACGCCGCTGCACGCCGCGACGGCAGGCAAACACTCCGATGTCGCGCTGCTCCTCCTCGAGCATGGCGCTGATCCCTTGACGCCGGATGCCGGCGGCTACACGGCTCTCGAGATCGCCCGGCAGAACCAACTCGACGCCGTCGTCGCCGCGATTGCACCAGATCGGAGCTAAGGACGACCCATCCCTTTCGAAGTAACGATGCGAGCGAGCGCAGCGAAGCGAGCCCGACGAACGGAGCGAGCCGTCGAAGCGGCGAGCGAGTGAGGCGGTAGGGGATTAATACGACGGCAGGTAGGGCTGCAGGTAGCGCGTGATGATCGTCAGTTGGCCGGTGATGATCAGCACACCGATGATGATGAGCAGCGCACCTGAGGTCAATTCGATGGCGTGGTAGTAGCGCCGGATCTTCTTTGCGGCGCCGAAGAACTGGTTGATGGCGAGTGACGTGAGCAAGAACGGAATGCCGAGGCCGAGCGAATAGACGGCCAGCAGCGTGACGCCTTCCGTGACGCTGTTCTTCGATCCGGCGATGGCCAGGATGCCGCCGAGGATCGGGCCGATGCACGGCGTCCAGCCGAACGCGAAGGCGACACCAACCAGCATCGCGCCGAGGGGGCCCGCCGGCTTGCGCTGCGAGTGCATGCGCTTTTCCGATTCGAGGAAGGCGAGCCGGAACACGCCCATGGTGTGCAGTCCGAAGACGATGAGGATCGCGCCGGCGATCTTGCTGAGCAGCGGCAGGCGCGCGAACATCAACTTGCCGATCGCCGTCGCCGAAGCGCCGAGCAGCACGAAGACGATCGAGAAGCCGATGACGAAGGCCAGCGAGGTGAGGAACACCTGCAGGCGTGAGGTCGCCGGCGGGGTGTCGCCGCGCATCTCCTCGACCGAAACGCCCGAGACAAACGAGATGTATCCCGGGATCAGCGGCAGCACGCACGGCGACACGAAGGACAGGAACCCTGCCGCGAAGGCGGCAAGGAGCGTGATGTTCTGATTCATGACGGCTGTCTATTCAACCTTTTGCAGCCGGATAAAATTCCCGGGCGCTGACGAAGGGTCCTGACGGCCTTCGAACTTCACGGGGGGCAGGTCCTGGAACATCACGTCCCACTTCCAGCGTTCTGACGGATTCGACGCCTGCAACCAGTTCGTCGCCGTAACCGGACTGGCGAACGCCATCGAGGGCAGTCCTTCATAGCGCGCCTGGCCGGCCAGCGCTTTGGCCAGGTCGCCGCGCACCTGGGCGCTGGCGGTGTAGTCCAGTGTCGCGCCGAGCGCGCGGCCGAGGTTGACCAGGATCTGCCAGTCTTCGCGCGCGTCGCCGGGTGCGGCGAGCGATCGCGCCGCGGCCTGCAGGCGGCCATCGCCATTGACGTAGGTCGCGTCCTTCTCGAACGAGCAGCTGCCCGGCAGCACGATGTCAGCCGCGCGGGCCAGGTCCGTCATCAGAACGCCTTGCACGACGAGCAGCGCCAGTGTGCCCGACTTACGCGCGTCGATGACCCACGACACGTCGCCGATCGAACCGTCGGGGCCGGGATCGAAGACGTAGAGCGTCTTCACGGTGCCGCTCTCGACCTGGCGGCGGAACGCCGACAGGTCCGCCGCCCCGGAGGCGGTACGGATGACCGGGAAACCGAGATCGGTGGCGCCGCTGACGTTGGGTGCGTCGACCGGTGGGATCTTGAACTTTGTGTTGTCCGGCTGAGGCTTTGCACGCGTGCGCCAGCTGATCGCGACGCCGTCTTCCGGCACGCCGAACGCGCCGCCGATACGGCCGAGCAGAAAGAGCTCTTCGAGCGATGCGTGCGCCGAGACCAGCAGGCGCACCGCACCCGTGCCGCCGTTGGCCTCGACGCGGTCGGCCGTCCTGGTGAGCGCCTCGTGCCACTCGGCCGGCTGCTGCACGCCGGCCTCGTTGCGCACGAGCGGCTTGTGCAGGCGGTCGTCCCCTTCGATCCAGTGATAGTCGAAACGGCCGATGTCGCACATCCAGTAGCCGTTGACGTCCGGGTTGAAGCGCGGCGTCGTGCGCACGAGGCGCGCGCCCTTGGCCCACTCCGGCTTGGCGCGGAGCCAGGCGGTCGTGCTGCAGCCGCGCTCGCAGAAGGTGCAGATTGTGTCGACGGCGTCAGGGTTGTCCCACGGCCGCGACTTGAAGCGGTAGTCGCGTGTCGTGATCGCACCGACCGGGCAGACGTCCATCAGGTTGCCCGAGATGAGCGAGTGCACGCCTTCGTCCTGGAAAGTCGCGATCTCGCTACCGTAGCCTCGTTCGGTGATACCGATCTGCGCGTCGCCGTCGACCTCGCGCATGAAACGCACGCAGCGCGTACACAGGATGCAGCGGTTGCGGTTCAGCATGAGCGTCGGACCGAAGTCGACGTCAGCCTTGACGCCTTCACCGTCGAATACCCGGCGCGGAAACTCCATGCGGCTCTCGTTCGGGCCAAACGAATAGGAGAAGTCCTGGAGCGGACACTCGCCGCCTTTGTCGCAGACCGGGCAGTCGAGCGGGTGATTGATCAGGAGGAACTCGAACACGCTGGCGCGCGCCTCGACGACGTCGGGCGTCTGCGTCATGACGACCATGCCCTCGCCTGCCGGTGTCGAACAGGCGGTCTGGAGCTTGGGCATCTTCTCGATCTTAACGAGGCAGACGCGGCAGGAACCGTCGATCCCCAGACCGGGGTGGTAGCAATAGTAGGGGACCTTGATGCCGTGTTCGATCGCGGCCTGCAGGACGGTCTTGCCCTTTTCGACGGTGACCGGAAGGCCATCGATGGTCAGGTTGACGCCGTTCTCCATAAGCTTCGGATCATATCAATTTGGGGGGGCGCCGGGGGGGGTCTGGGGGTTCTTTAGGTTCTTCGGGTTCTTCGGGTTCTCCGGGTTCTCCGGGTTCTTCGGGTTCTCCGGGTTCTCCGGGTTCCTCGGGTTCGGTTCGGGGTTCGGGTCTCTCTGCTCGGTCGGCGGCGGCCGGCCTCACGCGTTCGGGCTTTTCGCGTCGACGCCAGGGACGGGAAGTAGGGTCCTTGGCGGGACGGCGCAGGCCGAGCTCGATTTCGCGCTTGATTCGCGTTTTGTGACCTTCGTAAACCCGGTGCGCTTGAGGCGACTCCAGGTAGCGCCACCAGCCGCGAATTGCGCCGTGCGTGCGGCGGAGATACGAGCGCACCACGTTATATTCCTGCCGGCTCCAGTAGCCTGACTCGAGGCCGTCCAGCAGCTCGTCTTCGGTCTCGTCCAGCGACGACTTCGCGATGGTGAGGTAGCGCACGATCTCGGCCGGCCCGAACCTGGACCATCCCTCGGCAATGTTCCGCGTGCCGCCACGCGCCGCGTCTCGGATCTGGCTCACGAACTTGAAGTCGCGACACACCGGCTCGCGCCGCGTGAGGCGCACCACCTCACGCCGTACCATGCGCGCCAGCTTCCAGCAATCGAGATCCTGAAACCGCCTCACTCCAGCCATGCACCTGAGAAGTGCATCTGAAGTGCCAGCAGGTTTCCTCAGGAGAATCGAACGGTGTCTTGAAAAGTCGGCAATTCCTGCAACACCGCCCCAACCTCCGGATCGCAAGAACGTCAAGAACCCAAAGAACCCGAAGAACCCGAAGAACCCAAAGAACCCGAAGAACCCGAAGAACCCGAAGAACCCCCGAATCCCCGAACCCCCGAACCCCCGAACCCCCGAACCCCCTACTTCTCGATCTCCGCGAGCGCCGCACCATCCCGATTGACGTCCACCCCGCGCAGGGCGCCCTTCAGCGGGAGAGCCTGCTCGACCACCTTGTCCGTGACGCGGACCACGACGTCTTCGCTCGAGCCGTCGGTGTAGAGCACCGTCACCGTGACCGGGACGTCATAGATCTCGTCTTTCTGTTCGAAGCGCACCCGCAACGTGCGACCGTCGACGACGTAGGTGAAGCGCAGGGTCGGGATCCCGGCTGAGTAGATCCAGCGATCGAAGAAGCGCTCGAGCGACCGGCCGCCGGCGGCCTTCTCCATCGCGATGCGGAAATCGTCCGTGCCCGCCTTCTTGAACCGCCATGTCTGGTAGAAATCGCGCAGTCCGGCGAAGAATGCCTCGTCGCCGACCAGGCGCCGCAGCATGTGCAGGGCCATCGCCCCCTTGTTGTAGACGAGCGCCCGGAAGACGCGCCCCTCCGAGCGGATGTGGCCGAGACGATAGCCGAGATAGACGGGTCCCTGCGGAGACATCTCCATCGACCAGCGCCGCATCTGGCGTACGACGCCGGCGAACGTGTCAGGCCCGCGCTCTTTCTCCGCGTACATCGCCGCGAAATACTGCGCGAACCCCTCGCTGATCCATTGCTCGTGATAGTTCTTCCAGCCGACGGCCTGTCCCCACCATTGATGCGCGATCTCGTGCGCGATGAAGAACGACGAGTAACCCTGGAACGCGACCGGGTCGTTCGACCACACGTAGGGCGTCGTCGGCAGCGGCTGGGTCAGCAGCGCGAAGTACGCGGGACTGTGTCCGCCGGGCAGTTCCCCTTCCGTGATCGCCAGCGTGAAGCTGTCATACGGCGCGTCGCCGAGGATCGACGTGTAGAACTTCAGGATGTCGCTCGCCTTGTCGCCGAACTGGCGCATGCGCCCGGACTGGCGCGGGTTGGCCGACACGATCAGCGCCATGGGATCCGCTTCGTCCTGCAGCTTGAGCGGCACGGGCGGCGACGACTGGAAGCGGCTGACCACGAACGCGAGATAGCGTGCCGGCTCGGCGCTCTCGAACAGGAACCGCTTGCGCGGCCGCTGGCCGGGCGCCGCCGGCGCGACGATCGACGGTCCTCCGCGCGGCGTGCCGCTGGCGACCACGTCGTACTCGCCCGGTACCGTGATCGCCACATCCGCCGTCGCGTAGTCGGTCACCGGCGCCTGCGGATACCAGTAGCTGCGGTTGCTGTAGGTCCACTGCGCCTCTGGCGGGATGACGACCTCTTGGACCGGCGCCTGCGTCTGGCCCTGCACGGTGGCCGCTTCGCGCTCGACGCTCTGCGGCGGCAGGCGCCCGCCGTAGGTGACAACGAGATCGAAGTCGCTGTTGGGCGCGATGGTTCCCGGTAACCCGACCAGGACGTTGTTCTGGCCGACGACGCGCAGGTGGAGCAAGCGGCCGCCGAGCTGCGGTGAGGTGATCGCCCGTACGACCAGCGGTTCGGCGAGGTGGATCGTCACCGTACCGGAGAGAGCGTTCCGGGTGTGCACCGACATCGTCACGGTGCCGTCGAGCCACAAGCGCTCCGGCGAGAACGACGCGTCGACACGGTAATGCGTGACGTCGTAGTCGAGCTTGTCGTCCTCGCTGAAGAACGGCCCGCGCGCCGCGAGCGTGTCGGCCGAGGTGTAGACGGCGATGTTGCGGCGGCGCCTCCGGTCGAAGAACGAAATGTCTTCCGGCTCGGACGTCGAGCGGGCGTAGGTGAGATTGCCGTACTTCCCGGTCCCGATCTCGGCGACGAAATCGCCGTGCTGCGGCACCAGCGACCACTGCGACGTGCTCAGATCGTTGAGGTCGATCTGAAAGCTGTTGGGGAGCCCGGCGTCGAAGACCTGGGCGGCGCGGCGCAGGTGCGTGGCGTCGACCGGGCGCGGCGTCAACGCGCCGCCGGTGACGCGCGCGGCGAATTCCGCCGGCGTCAGACGGATAAAGAGCGTCGTGAACCCGGTGTGCAGCGCCTCGGTGCCGGCGAAGATGCGCATCTGGCCGCGTTCGGCCGCCGGCGCCGGCGTGAAGTCGGCGCGGCCGCGGCCGACGAAGACTACCGCCGTCGGGCCGTCGGTCACCCTCGCGACAAAGGCGTAGCCCGAGGCGAGTGTCAGCGTCAGGTCCGGCGCCGACACAATCGCGTCGCGCACGTCCCATTCGGCGGAGGCATCGAGGGCAAGACGATACAACCCGTCGATCTCGGTAAGCCGCTCCACGTCGCCGATCATCCAGGGTTCGCCGTTACGCCCGGGCACGGCGTCAATGCGCCAGGTCCACACGTGTCCTTCCTCGCCGGTCACGGTCAGGATCTCGAGTAGCAGGCGCACCCCGCCGTCAGTGAGCGCGGCCCGGTCGCGTTCCTTCAGCGAGAGCTCGGCGACCTTGGTCGCCGTCATCGAGCCGACGAATTCGCTGAGCCGGACGGCGTTGACGCCCGGTCGGGTCAGCGCTCGCAGCGTCTGGTTGTCGCCGGCGCGAATCGCCGACTCGATCGTCAGGACCAGGCGGGTCACCGGATCGACGTCCCCCGCCTGCGGCGCGGAGGCAGACGGGCGCGCCGCGGCGAATCGGAACGCCAGCAACAGGCACGCGCAGACGAGGGCGGCGCGGGCACGCATCGGCATGCCCATTATGAGACACGGCGGCCGCTTCCGGGCACCGTGACCAACAGCGTGACTAAGTTAAGTGGCCGGGGCCGCCCGCTTGAGGATCAGGACAGTCAGGTCGTCGGTGAACCGCGAATCACGCGCGTGCGCCTCGACGGCGCGCAGGATCGCCGGCGCCAGCACCGCCGGGGGCTCGTCGCCGCGCGCAGCCAGGAACCGCTCGAGACCGCTTTCCTCGAACGGCAGTCCGGACGGGTTCTCCGCTTCCGTGATGCCGTCGCTGTAAAGGACCAGGATGTCGCCGGCATCGACGTGCGTGGCGGCCGCCTCGTAGGTCGATCCCTCGAACATGCCGAGCGCGACGCCTGTTCCAGACAGACGCTCGATCGTCCCGTCGGTCCGGCGCAGCAGTGGCGGGTTCTGGCCGGCGTTGACGTAGGTCAGCGCGCCCGTCGACGGCGTGTAGACGCCGTAGAACAGCGTGATGAAGCGCGACCCCGGCGTGTGCCGGCAGATCTGCGTGTTGAGTCGCGCCATCAACGCGCATGCTTCGAGCCGCTCGTCGACGAGCGTGCGCAGGACGGCGAGCAGGAGCGCCATCAGCAGCGCAGCCGGGCTGCCTTTGCCGGCGACATCGCCGATGGTGACGATCACGCGGCCTTCTGGATCGCCGCTCAGCGGCAGGACGTCATAGAAGTCGCCGCCGACGGTATTGGCCGGCCGCGTGATGCCGCAAATCCCGGCATCCCCTGCTGCGTAAGTCCCCGTCGGCAGCATCGCGAGCTGGATTTCGCGCGCCACCTCCAGCTCCCCCTTGAGCGACAGCCGGTCCGCCACTTCGAGCAGGAGCAGCAGGTTGATGAGGATGATGCTGACGAGCAGCGCCAGGGTGCCGTCGGCCCATTGCGGCGCGAACAGCACGACATGGAAAAACGGCGTGCCGAAGGGGACGTCGACGCGCCCCCACTGCCGGAACAACGTGAACACGCCGACGACCGCAACGGCGAGCGACACCAAGTAGAGCAGGCGCCGCGCCGGCGACAGGCGCAGCGTGAACGCCATGAACAGCTGCCGGGCGCGCAGCAGCACCCTCCGCAACGGTGGCTCCCGCGCCACCCGCTCCTCGTCGAGGCCGCGCGCGAAGAAGCGGTAGGCATCGCGCGTGTCGTGCGTGAAGAGGCGCTGCAGGTCTTCGGCCGTCACGTCGCGCGCAACATCGCGCGTCCAGGCGTCGAACCAGTGAGGGCCAGGCGGCCCGGCTTGCTGCGCCACGATCTTTACTGTCCTTCGCTTTCCGTCGTGCTGTCAGATCAAGCCGATTTCCCGGCCCACGGCAGCGAACTGGTCAAGGGCGTACTGCAAGTCTTCGTGGGTATGCGTCGCGGTGACGATCGTCCGCACCCGCGCCCTGTCCCGCGCCACCGTGGGGAAGGCGATGCCTTGCGCGAACACCCCGCGCGCGAAGAGCTTGTCGGAGAGCAGCATGGCCTTGGCCCCATCTCCCGCGATCACCGGCGTAATCGGGCTCTCGCTCAGCCCGGTGTCGAACCCGAGCCGCTGCAGCCCCTCCTTGAAGAAACGAGTGTTAGCCCAGAGTCGTTCGATGATTTCCGGCTCGTCCATCAGCACGTCGAGGGCGGCTATGCAGGTGAGCACGACCGACGGGGGGTGCGAGGTCGAAAACAGGAATGGCCGGGCGCGGTGATAGAGGAACTCGATGAGATTCGTATTGCCGGCGACGTAGCCGCCGAGGGCGCCGATCGCCTTCGAGAGTGTCCCGACCTGGACATCGACGCGGCCGTGCATGCCGAAATGGTCCACCGTGCCGCGGCCGTGCTTGCCGAATACCCCGCTCGCATGCGCGTCGTCCACCATCATGATGCAGCCGGTGTCTTCGGCAAGCGCGCACAATTCGGGGAGCGGCCCGAGGTCGCCGTCCATGCTGAATACGCCGTCGGTGATGAGCAGCTTGCGTTGCGCCGCCGGCAGATCCTTGATGATCTTGCGCGCCGCGTCGACGTCCTTGTGCGGGAAGACTTTGATCGCGGCGCGGCTCAGCCGGCAGCCGTCGATGATGCTGGCGTGATTGAGCTCGTCGGAGATGACGACGTCTTCCTTGGTCAGGATTGCCGACACCGTACCGGCGTTCGCCGTGAAGCCGCTCTGAAAGACGACGACCTTCTCGACCTTCTTGAACTCGGCCAGGCGGCGCTCGAGCTCCATGTGGATTTCCATCGTCCCGGCGATGGTGCGAACCGAGCCGGTGCCAACGCCAAACTGCTCGATGGCTTTGAGGGCCGCCTGGCGAAGCTTCGGATGCGTGGTCAGCCCGAGGTAGTTGTTCGACGAGAGGTTGACGACCGACCTGTGATCGACCGTTGTATGCGCCTTCTGCTCGTCATCGAGGATGCGGAGCTGACGGAAGAGCTTCTGCTCGCGGAGCGAATCCAGTTCTGTGCCGAGGTAAGCGAGCGGATCGGTGCGCATAGCCGCCCAGTATAGCTACGGACAAACTCGGATGAACAGGCCATCGGGGGTGGTCATGACTCTTCACTCTTCCCGCAGTACCTCGGACGCCACGACTTCCAGGATTGCTGCGGTCGGCACCGCGAGGATTGCGCCGAGGATGCCGGCGAGCGAGCCGCCGATGAGCAGCGCGACGATGACAGTCACGGCGCTGACGCCGACCTGTCGCGCCATGACCTTCGGCACCAGGACGTGGCTCTCGGTCTGCTGCTGCAGGATGAAGAAGATCAGGACCAGCACGACCTTGTTGATCGACAACGTGGCTGCCACCCCAAGCGCGGGAATCGCCGAGAGTACCGGTCCGACGATGGGGATGAGCTCACCAATGGCCGAGACCAGCGCAAGCACGTAAAAATACGGAATCCCGAACGCCCA
This sequence comes from uncultured Acidobacteriota bacterium, assembly GCA_963836665.1. Taxonomy (GTDB): domain Bacteria; phylum Acidobacteriota; class Vicinamibacteria; order Vicinamibacterales; family 2-12-FULL-66-21; genus JAICSD01. The sequence continues at coordinate 3,761,476 of CAWIKL010000001.1, forward strand.
CAGCCCAATCGCCGAGGTCACGCCGATGGTCGCGGCCAGCAGCAGCTGACCGCTGAGCCAGGCGCTCACTTTCACCATCACTTCCCGCGATGCCGCGTCGATGCGACCGCGGCGTTTTCGGGGGAACAAGCGCAGGAACGACTCGCGCAGGCGCCACGAATCGATGAGCATGTAGAAGGTCAGGATCAAGATCGTGAAGATGCCGAAGATGCCGCCGGCCACGCCGACCACCGCTCCGGCCACTTTCGTCACCGCGTCTCCGCCGCTGCCCGGCGCCTTTTCCACCGCCTCGCGCATCGTCAGGTGTTCCTTCAGCCAGCCCTTGGTGATCAGGAACCGTTGTCCGCGCTCGAACCATTCGGGGGCCTTCTCCCACATCGCCTGCCCCTGCTGCACCAGCGGCGGAAAGACGAGGAACAGGACGAGCGCGATCGTGCCGAGGATGGCGAGGTAAAGGACCAGGATCGCCAGCCAGCGCGGGAAGCGCGCCGACCCGATGGGCAGCAGCTTCTGCCGCTCGATGACGCGTACGATCGGGCTGAAGCCGATGGCCAGCACGCTGCTGACGTAGATCATCAACAGCGCCTCGCGGACGATGTAGGCGCACCAGAACAGGAGACCGGCCAACGCGGTCGTCGCGATCGCGTAGCGAATGTGCGCGCGGATCTCGGCGCCGCGATCCGGATCGATCAGTGGCGCCCGCCTCGCGCGAGGAAGTCGGCGGTGAAACCGCCGACGAGATCGTAGATCTCGTCGAGCTCCTGAAGGCTGGCGAGAAACACCACGCGGAAGAAGCCGTCCTCCGGCCGGGTCCCGAACCCGGAGCCGTAGACGCAGAGCACGCCGGTCGCGCGCAGCAGCGCGAGCACGTAGTCTTCGTCGGTCACGCCCGTGGGCAGCGTCACCTGCGGCATGGCGTAGAAGGCGGCGCTCGGCGCCACCACGCGCATGCCGTCGATCGCGTTCAGGCGCGCCGTCGTCAGCTCGGCCCGCGCGCGAAGTGCGGCACGGAATCCGGCCTCGTGGGATCGGTCCCCCTCGAGCGCGGCGACAATCGCGTATTCCATCGGCCCGTTCGAGCACAGGCGTCCGTCGGCAAGCTTCTTGATGCCGGCGAGGACTTCGTCGAGGCGACTGGTGCGGCCGACCGCCATCCAGCCGGTACGCCAGCCTGGCGCGAGATACGCCTTCGACAGCGACGAGAACGAAATGATCGGCGCGTCGGGGTACAGGCTCGCCATCGGCGGCATGGCGCCGTCGTAGGCGAGATCGCCGTAGACCTCGTCGGCGATCAGCGGAATGTTGTGGCGGTCAGCGAGTTCGATGAGCGCGCGCCGGATATCGTCGGGATAGGTCGCGCCTGTCGGATTGTTCGGATCGATGACGACAAGCGCGCGGGTGGCCGCCGACAGCTGCTTCGTTACGTCTCCAAGATCGGGCAGCCAGCCGTTGCCGGGATCGGTGCGGTAGTAGACGGCACGGGCGCCGATCTTGGCGAGAACCGCCGTGTACAAAGGATAGGTGGGCGACGGCACGAGCACCTCGTCGCCCGCTTCCGCGAGCGCCGTCAGCGCCAGCTCGATCCCCTCCGAAGTGCCGGCCGTGATGAGCACGCGATCAGCGCTGACCGGCATGCCGCGCCGCGTCAGTTCGCCGGCGACCGCCTCCCGCGCCGGGTGGATGCCCACTGACGGCTGATATCCGTTGTGGCCGTCGCGCATCGCCCGCTCGACAGCCTCGATCATGTGCAGCGGGGTCTTGAAGCCGAACGTGACCGGGTCGCCTACGTTGAGATAGCGAACCCGGCGCCCCTCCGCTTCGACCTTGCGCGCCTCGGCGACGATGTTCCGGATGGCGTAGGTGAAGCCGTGGACACGTCGCGCAACGGGGATGGCGGCGCTCACGCGCATGGCCCGAATCGTATCATTCGCGGCCGGTGTAAGACCTACAGGCGCTCGAGCCGATAAAGGTGTAAGACTTACTCTGTTTTTCTCGTTTTTGGACCTGTCCGATCGGCGCAGTAGCGATTAAGTAGAAGATTCTAAATGACTTATTTTGTTGGCATCTCCATTGGAATGAAACGGGGCGTGACGATGTGCACCCCAGCCACCGCTCTCCTCGCCGCGGGCCTGGTGTGTGCCTCAACGATTGCGGCTGCGTCAAGCCTGCAAGCGCCTCAGGCGAACCCAACTTTCCGTTCCGCAGTCGACCTGGTCTCAATCGCTGCGGTCGTACGCGATCGGAAGGGGCGTTTCGTCCGCAACCTTCATCGGGAAGACTTCGTCGTCGAGGAAGTGGGCGCCCGCCGCGAGATCGTCGATTTCCGTGCCGACGACAACTCTCCGGTACGTGTCGCGTTGCTCTTCGACGTCAGCGGCAGCATGCGCCTGGCTTCGCGCCTCGAGGATGCGCGCCAGTGCGCCCGCCAGGTGCTCAGCGCGCTGAAGCTGCAGAGCGACGCCGACGAAGCGGCGGTATTCAGTTTCGACATGAACCTGCAATCGCTGCAGCCGTTTACTACCGATGCGGGAGCGATCGAGCAGGCCCTCGCCCGTGTCGCGCCTTACGGACAGACTTCGCTTTACGACGCAATCGCGCAGACCGCCGAGCGCGTCGTCGAGACCCGCCCGAGCGACCCCAGGCGCCGGGCGGTGATCGTGTTCACGGATGGGGTCGACACCTCGAGCGAGCTGTCGCCCGCCCAGGTGGCGTCGATCGCCGCCGGCATCGACGTACCGGTCTACGTCATGACCGTGGTCTCGGACGTGGATCGCGAGAAGGGGGCGCAGTCGGAACAAGCGGAAGGGCCGCTGCGCGATCTGTCGCGCGCGACGGGCGGTGATCTATTCGTGACGAGCGCACCCGCACACGAGAGCGTGGCGGCGCGGCAGATCGTGGACGAGCTGCGCCACCAGTACGTGCTGGCATTCGCTGCGTCGCCCGATCAGGGCTTCCGGCGGCTGACGGTGAAGACGACGAACCGGGACCTCAGCGTGCGCGCGCGCAGCGGATACAGCGCGGGGCGGCACGCGGGGTCGGAGAGTTTCTAAGAGTTTCTAAAGGAGCACTGCGATGAAGAGGCTGATTGGAGCGATTGCGGTTTCGGCGCTGGCCCTGGGCGGAACGAGCGCGTGCGCGACCAAGAAGATGGTCCGCGAGCACGTGGGAGAGGTGAACACCAAGGTCGACTCACTGTCGAAGTCTGTCGAGGAGACGCAGGAACGGACGAAGGCGAACGAAGCACGCATCGGCGAGGTCGATCAGAAGGCGCAGGCGGCGGCGCAGGCTGCCGACCAGCACGCGCAGGCGGCTAACCAGCGTGCCGACGAGGCCTACGGCGCCGCCGACAAGGTCAACTCGCGCGAAGCGGAGATGGAGAAGAAGTCGAACCGCCTCGTCTACGAAGTGGTGCTGAGTGAAGACCAGGGCGGCTTCAAGTTCGGGCAGACGAAGATGCCGGCCGAGATGCAGGCGAAGATCGACGAGATCGTCACGCAGCTGAAGGCGAACCCGAACGGCGGCTTCATCGAGATCGAAGGACACACCGACAACGTCGGCGCCAAGGACATCAACTACAAGCTCGGGCTCGAGCGCGCCGAGGCGGTGAAGCGCTACCTGTATGAGAGCCAGCAGATCCCGCTCCACAAGATGAACGTGATCAGCTACGGCGAAGAGAAGCCGATCGCGCCGAACAAGACCAAGGCCGGTCGCGCGCAGAACCGCCGCGTCGTGATCAAGGTCCTGGCGTAACCAGACAAACGGCAACAGGCCCCGGATCGGGGACGGATCGCAGGAGGTGGCGCCGGAATTCCCCGGCGCTGCCCATCGATTCACACGTCAGCACTTTCGCAGGGTGCTTTGCGTTCCGTCCTCGTTCCGAGGCCTGTTGCCATGTACGGAAGTACCGCGACAGGCTCCCCATGCCAGCCGCACGCCGGCCTTGAAAACAGCGTCAGGCCCTCCTACGATGGCTCCGTGTGGACCGCAGGTTCACCTTCTGTTTCTGATTTTTTGAGGGGGACGCCAATGCCTGTCCGAGTCAGCAGGGCCGCCGTGCCCGTATGTCTGGCCGTCGTGTCTGTGGTGTCGCTTGCCGCCCAGGCCCCGATCAAGTTCAGCGACGTCAAGCTGAACAACGGCCTGCGTGTGATCGTCTCCGAAGACCACACCGCCCCGACGGTGTCGGTGGCCGTGACCTACAACGTCGGCTCAGCCGACGAGAAGGCGCGGCGCACTGGCTTCGCGCACCTTTTCGAGCACATGATGTTCAAGGGCTCCGAGAACGTCGGGCCCGGCGAGCACTTCACGCTCATCTTCAACAACGGCGGCAACATGAACGGCACGACCAACGAGGACCGCACGTTGTACTTCGAGACACTGCCCGCCAATCAGATCGAGATGGCGCTGTTCCTCGAGAGCGATCGCATGAAATCGCTCGACATCACCAAGGCCAATCTCGACAACCAGCGCAACGCCGTCCAGGAAGAGCGCCGCCTCGGCCTCGACAACCAGCCCTACGGCAAGACCTACGAGCAGGTCGGCGAGCAGGCGTACGACAATCCCGCCTACAAGCACTCGGTCATCGGTTCGATGGACGATCTCAACGCCGCGTCGGTCGACGACGTGGCGACGTTCTTCAAGACCTACTACGCGCCGAACAACGCCGTCCTCAGTATCGTCGGCGACGTCGACACCAAGAAGACGATGGCGCTGATCGAGAAATATTTCGGGACGATCGCCAGGCAGCCGCAGCCGAAGCGGCCCGATCTGGTCGAGCCGCCGCACACGGCGGAACGGCGCAGCACGATCGAGGATCAACTGGCGCGATTGCCGCAGGTCGATGTCGCCTGGGTGACGCCGGCGGCCGGCACGCCGGATTTCGACGCGCTCGACGTCGTCTCGTGGGTGCTCTCGAGCGGGCGCAGCGGACGCCTCAACCAGGTCGTCGTGCGTGAGAAGCAGCTGGCGGTGTTTGCCGGCGCGGGCAATCCGGACAAGCGCGGCCCAGGGCTGTTCCAGATCTCGGCGCAGGTCGCGCCGGGCAAGAACCCCGCCGATGTCGAAGCGGCGCTGCTCGAAGAGGTCGAAAAAGTGAAGACCGGACCCATCCAGGACTGGGAGATCGACAAGGCGCACAACAACGCGATCCGCCAGCAGGCCGCGGCCGTGACGAGCACGCTGCAGCGCGCCATCCAGCTCGGCGAGTATGCGCTCTATTACGACAACCCCAATCTCGTGAACACGCGCGCGGACAACTACAAGAAGGTCACCGCCGCAGACGTGCAGCGGGTGGCGAAGAAATACCTCACCAAGGAGAACCGATCGGTCGTGATCACGATGCCAAAGGCGGCGCCGGCGAAGGGAGGTGCGCAGTGAAGCGCGTCATCACCGTCACCATCGCTGCGTGCGGCGCGCTCGGCGCGGTGCTCGCGGCCCAGAGCCCGATGGGGCAGCAGGGCAACCCGGCCAAGCAGCCGGGCACGGTCCTCAAGGGTAAGGCGCCGGTCAACAAGGAGGTCCTCGAGGTCAAGCTGCCGAAGGCACAGGAGGCGGATCTCTCCAACGGTGTCCACCTCATCGTCGTCGAGGATCACCGCGCGCCGCAGGTCTTTTTCACGCTGCTCGTCGATGGCGCAGGCGGCTACTACGACCCCCCGACGTCGCCGGGTCTCGCCACGTTCACCGCCGCGCTGATGCGCGAGGGCACGACGACGAAGACGTCGGAGCAGATCTCCGAGGAGCTCGATCGGCTGGCCGCGTCGGTCACCGTCGGCGCCGGCATCTCGGCCGGCTTCGGGCAGCTGGCGGGCTCGGGCCTGACCAGCAATCTCGACACGGTGCTGGCGCTGATGGCCGACATGCTGATGAACCCGTCCTTCCCGCAGGTAGAGGTCGATCGTTACAAGGCGCGGTCGAAGGGCAACTTCATCAACCAGCGGGCGCAGCCCGGCTTTCTCGCGCAGGAACGCCTGAACCAGGCGCTCTTCGGGAATCATCCGGCGGCGCGCGTGTCGCCCACACCCGCCGCGCTCGACGCGCTGACCCGCGACGCGCTGGTCGAATTCCACAAGACCCATTACATTCCCGATCGCGCGATTCTCTCCGTCGCCGGCGACATCTCGTTGGCGCAGGCGAAGGGCAAGGCCGAGTCGGCATTCGGCGCGTGGAAGAAGTCGGGCACGGCCATCCCGTCGATGGAGAGCCCGGCCGCAACCGCCGGCCCGACCATCTCGTTCGTCGCGCGGCCCAACTCGGTGCAGACGAGCCTTCGCGTCGGCTCGCAAAGCATCGAGCGGACGAGTCCCGACTATGACGCCCTGACGGTCGCCAACCGCATCCTTGGCGGCGGGCCGACCGGGCGTCTCTTCATGCACTTGCGCGAAGAGAAAAGCTACACCTACGGCGCCTACAGCAGCTTCGGCGCGACGCGCGTCGTCGGACCGTGGACCGCTTCGACGGACGTGCGCTCGGAGGTCACCGATCCGGCGCTGACCGATCTGATGGACGAGATCCGCCAGATGCGCGAGACGCCGGTACCGGCGAAGGAGCTGGCCGACACGAAGAAGGCGCTCATCGCGGGGTTCGCGCTCTCGCTCGAGAGCCCAAACGCGATCCTGCAGAACTACCAGGACAGCTATATCTACAAGCTGCCTGCCGACTACTGGGATACCTATCCGGTGCGCATCGAGGCGATCACCGCGGCCGACGTCCAGCGCATGGCGAAGAAGTACTGGGCGCCCGACCGTCTGCAGATCGTCGCCGTCGGCGAAGCGTCGAAGGTCGAGCCCGCGCTGAAGAAACTCGGCACCGTGCAGACTTACGACACCGAGGGCAAGCTGATTAAGTAGCCGCGATTTTCTCCATCGCATCACCGAACGTGTCGATCTCCTCGAGCGTGGTGTAGACGTTGGGGGTGACGCGGATCCCGGTGTACTCGGCGTGGTTGATTGGCGTCGCGATGATGCGCCACTTGTCCCACAGCTGTTGCACGGCCTTGCTGGTGTCGACGCCAAGCACCTGTACCGTGCCGATCGCGCATGACTGGGCCGGATCGAGGCTGGTGTGGACCTTGAAATGGCCGGTCGCGGTCAGCCGCGTCGCCCAACGATCGCGAAGGTAGCGCAGCCGCGCCGCCTTGCGTTCGCCGCCAATCCCCTCGTGGAACGTCAGCGCCTCGGCGATCGCGTTGTGGTTGGCAGCCGGGTGCGTGCCGATCTCTTCGAACTTGCGGATGTCCTTCGCCCGGCCCGCCGCCGTCGGCGTCAGTTCCCAGAGGCCTTCGATGTTCTCGCGCCGCACGTAGAGGAACCCGGTGCCAATCGGCGCCAGCAGCCACTTGTGCAGACTGGTCCCATAGAAGTCGCAGCCGAGGTCCTTCACCTTGAACGGGAAGTGCGCGAAGGCGTGCGCGCCGTCGACGATCGTCTTCACGCCCTTGGCCCGCGCCGCGTCGCAGATTTTCTTGACCGGGAAGATCTGCCCGGTGAGATTCGTGATGTGGCAGAAGTGCAGCACCTTCGTCCTCGGCCCGATCGCCGAGACGAGCCGGTCGGCGAGATCGTCCATCGATGGCGGCGGCACCGGGAAGGAGATCTTCTTTACCGTGATGCCGTGCCGGCGCACGCGGGCGTCCCAGGTGTCGAGCATGCGGCCGTAATCCTGGTTCGTCGTGACCACCTCGTCCCCCGCGTGCAGGTCGACGCCGAGCTGCGCGATCTGTAGCGCTTCGCTGGCGTTGCGCGTGATGGCCATCTCTTCGGCGTCAGCCCCGAATGCCGCGGCCAGCCGCCGCCGCACCGACTCGATGTTCGGCTCGAGGATCTGCCACATGTGGTAGACGGGCGCCTGGTTCGACTCGTCGAGATAGCGCTTGAACGCCTCGTGGACGACGCGCGGGCTTGGGCAACAGCCGCCGTTGTTCAAGTTGACGATCGTGCGATCGAGTGTGAACGCCTGCTGGATCTCACGCCAGTAGGTCTCGTCGGCGGCAAGATCGCCGGGTGAGGTTCCAGCGGTCCGCGCTGCCGCCCCGGCAACCGTCGCCAGGCTCTCGTTGGTGAACGCCAGCGCGAATGCGCCCGTCGTCGCTCCGGCTCCGAGGAAACCGCGTCTCGTGATCATGCGGGAAGGGTAAAACAAAAGCGGCAAAGTGGTGCAAAATACCGCCAAGCATGCGTCCCTACGGAGCCACCGCGCTGAGGTTGTGCGTCGGATCCGTCTTTTTCGTGCACGGGGCGCAGAAGCTGTTCGGATTGCTTGGCGGCGCGGGCGTCGCCGGCACCTCGCGTTTGCTCGCCTCGTTCGGCCTTCCCTACTCGACCCCGCTCGCCATTGCGCTCGGCGTCAGCGAGTTGGGCGGCGGCCTGCTCCTCATCCTCGGCAGCCTCACCTTCTGGGTGTCGCTCGCGCTGCTCTTTGACATGGCGCTGACCGTGTGGAAAGTCCATTACCCGCATGGGTTTACGCTCACCGGCGGCCTGACGCCCGGACACAGCGCGGCGGCCGAGCTGCACCTGGTCGTGATTGGCGCGCTCATCTGCCTGATGCTTGGCGGCCCGGGCGCGTTATCCATCGACGACCGCCGCACGCAAAATGCCGAGGCGCAGGCGCGCGGCCGCGCGCGGATGCGCAGGGTCTAGGGAGCCACCATGCAGCTTGCCGGCGCCGCAGCGCTCATCACCGGGGGCCGGCGGATCGGTGCCGCCATTGCCAAGGCGCTCGCCGGGGCGGGCATGGACGTCGCGCTCTCCTACAACGCGTCGCGCACGGAGGCGGAAGCGGCTGCGGCCGACATCATGGCCGCCGGGCGTCAGGCGCACATCGCCAGTGCCAATCTGAGTAATCCCGACGACTGCCGCGTGCTTGTCGAGGGCGCGGCGGCGGCATTCGGCCGCCTCGACGTACTCGTCAACATGGCGTCGGTCTACTCGGCGGTGCCTTTCGATCAGACCGACGAACACACCTGGAGCCGGGTCGTCGACGTCGACCTGCGCGCGGCGTTTCTCTGCGCGCGGGCGGCGGTGCCGTACATGCGGCGCCAGGGCGGCGGACGCATCGTGAACTTCTCCGACTGGACCGCGTCGAGCGGGCGCCCCCGCTACCCGGGTTTCGTCCCGTATTACGTCGCCAAGACAGGGGTCATCGCGCTGACGGAAGCGCTCGCGCTCGAGGTTGCGGCGGACGGCATTCTGGTCAACGCGATCGCGCCGGGACCGATCGTCGCGCCGCCGGGGACGACCGACGATGAACGGAAGTCGGTCGAGGCAGCGACGCCCCTCGGACGCTGGGGCGGCGCCGATGCGATCGTGAGGGCGGCGTTGTTCCTGATCGAGACCGACTTTGTGACCGGCGAGACGATCCGCGTGGATGGCGGACGGCATCTCAAGTAGCCGGTGCACAGGCCCACTTTTTGCTATCACGCCGACCACGAAAGATATCCGGCGCCGCGGATGTAGGTCCTCCGCGCCCGCGGAGTTGACGCCAAGAGATGAGTGCGCTGAAAAAGCTGGAAACAGGTGTTCCCGGGCTCGATGTGCTGACACTCGGGGGTATTCCCGAAGGGCGCTCCACACTGATTGCCGGCAAGAGCGGCACCGGTAAGACGGTTGTTGGGCTGCAGATCGCCTCGAATCTGGCGCGCCAGGGCATCAAGACGATCCTGCTCGCGGTCGAGGAATCGCCCGAAGACATGCAGGACAGCGGCGATACGCTTGGACTCGGCATCACCCGCCTCGTCCGCGACGGCCAGCTGTTTTTTGCCAACATCGGCCGCCCGATGGACGGGCCGACGATCGTCTCGGGCGAGTACGATCTCTTCGGGCTGATTCACCGCCTGGAGGCCATGGTCAAGCAGACCGGCGCGCGCGCCGTCATTCTCGATTCGGCGACGGCGCTCTTCAGTCCGCGACCATCCCCCGAGGCGCTGCGCAGCCATTTCTTCCAGCTGATCTACACGTTGCGCACGCTTTCCCTGACCGCGGTCGTCCTCGCCGAAGCCCCCGGCGATTACGGGCCATTGACGACGATGGGCGTCGAGGACTACGTCTGCGACCTGACTCTGATCCTGCGCAACATCATCGACGGCGGGCGGCGCCGGCGTTCGATTGAAGTGAACAAGTACCGCCGCAGCGGTCACTTCAAGGGGGAGTACCCGTGCACGGTCACCGCGCGCGGGCTCGCGGTCTTTCCGCTCGACGCGAAGGAGACTCCGGCGAGCTCCAACGTCGAGCGTTACTCCTCGGGCGTCGAAGGCCTCGACGCGCTGACCCACGGCGGCTGGCTGCGCAACTCGATCATCATCGTCCGCGGTCCGACCGGCAGCGGCAAGACCATGCTTGCGGGCCTGTACGCCCGCGCCGGTGCCGGGCGCGGCGAACGCGTCGTTTACTACGGCTTCGAGGAGACGCGGCCGATCCTGCTGCGCAACTACCGGGAGATCGGCATGCCGATGGACGCCCTCATCGAGTCGGGAAACCTCAAGGTGCTGTGCCGTTATCCGGAGGCGACGAGCCTCGAGGACCTGCTCGTCGATCTTCGCCTCGGCCTCGAGGAGCTGAAGCCGTCGCTGATCGTGCTCGACAGTATCTCGTCGATCGAGCACGCCTCGTCCGAGAAGGGGTTCCGTCAGTTCATGATCGGCGTCGCCTCGGTGCTGCGCGAGCACGGGCGCAGCGCGTTCATCACCCAGACGACGCTCGGCGACCACGACGATCACACGGCACCGTATCTTTCGACGATCGCCGACTCGATCCTGACCCTCGACTACAGCCTCGACACCTACGAGCTCGATCGCACGATGCGCCTGATCAAGATGCGCGGGTCGGCCCACGAAACGCACCCCTATCGGCTGGCGATCGAGCCCGGGGGATTGAAGGTGTCGAAGCTGTCGCTCGAAGACGCAACCAGAATCGGCGCCCAACACCGCTATCGCGGCCGCTCGTCATAAGGCCGGGCCATCTGTATCGTCGGCCTACGGTCGAGTGCAACGGGCTACACACCTGGCTATCAAATGACCCGCTATCAATAATTTAGCCATCCGACCCATCCGGCAACGGATTTGCTCTCAATCCCCGCGTATGGAGATCGCTTTCGGCCCGCCCCCGGGCAATCCTCGACCGTGGAATCTGTCGCCGTCAGCCGACCGGATCGGCCAGCCGGCGATTCTGCTCGTCGAAGACGACCGCGACATCCGCGACATGATGGCCGCCATGCTCGGCCTGGCGGGCTTCAACGTGAACGCCTGCGAATCGGCCGAGTGTGGCCTCAACGCCCTGCGTGAAGGGGAGTTCGACCTGATTCTGACCGACTATGCCCTGCCCAGGCAGTCGGGCTTATGGCTGCTCGAGCACGCCGAGGCGGAAGGCCTGATCAAAGGCACGCCGGTGCTGATCGTCACCGCCCACCCGCACGTCGAGGGGGCGAACGGCTACGAGGTCATTCACAAGCCGTTCGATCTCGATGAATTGGTCGAGCGCGTGCGCTATCGCGTCGAAGGCGAGGGACCACGCCGCCGCCGCGCGCCGGAGTTCCGCAGCGACGGCCGTCCTGACGGCGACGACGCGCCCGACTGCCCCGATCCGGTGGAGTTGATTCTCTACGTGAGCTCGCAGTCGGCGCGCTCGTTCGCGGCGGTGCGCAACATTCGTAACGTATTGAAGCGATTCAAGTCGTCGCGCGTCAAGCTGACCGTGTGCGACCTCGCACGCGACCCCGCGAGAGGCATCGAGGACTCAATCGCCTTCACCCCGACCCTCGTCCGCAAGACGCCCGGCCCGCGCACGTTCATCCTGGGCCACGTCACCAATCCGGAACTGCTGATGGAACTGCTCGCTGATTGCGACGCGGAAGAGTCGTAGCCGGCCGCTGGCCGCGCGCGTGATCAGTGCGCGAAGAGCGCGCCGAGCGACTTCAGCGCCCCGTCGAGCTCCTGGCGATCACGCGCGAAGCAGAAACGGACGCAGTCTTCACCGTTGCCCCCGAAGTCAGCCCCCGGCACGCAACCGATCCGCCCTTGCGAGATCAAGAACTCCGCCATCGCCCACGATCGTGAGTCAGGATGTTTTCGCGATGGCGGCATCCACCGCGGATCGATGCGCAGGAACGCGTAGAACGCCCCCTTGGGCGGCGCGCCGCTGAGCACGCCGGCGGCATGTTCGCGGATGCCGTCGTAGAAAAGGTCGCGCCGCGCCCTCAACTCGTCGCGGAATGCCGCGACGAAGTGCTGTGGCCCTTCGAGTGCCCCGACACCGCCGAACTGCACCACCGACGACACGTTGCTCGCGGTGTAGAAGAGTGCCTTCTTCATTCGCTCGCGCAGCAGCGCGTCCTTCGCTGCAACGTAGCCGAGGCGCAGCCCGGTCATCGCGTAGGTCTTGCTGAAGGTGTAGATCGAGATCGTGCGCTGGTACATGTCCGGCAACGATCCGATGCTGACCTGCTCGGCGCCGTCGAAGATCACGTCCTCGTAGGCTTCGTCAGCGAAGATCCATAGATCGTGGCGCACGGCGAGCGCGGCGATTGCTTCCATGTCGCTGCGGGTGAAGACGCCGCCGGTCGGGTTGTTCGGCGAATTGACGTAGATGGCGCGAGTCTTCGCCGTGATCTTCGAGGCCAGTTCGTCGATATCCCAGCGCCAACCGAGCGGCTCGCGCAGCGGGCATGGGACCGTCACCGCGCGCGCCAGCTTGATGTTCCCCATCGCCGGCGGCCACTCCGGGTCCGGCACGATCACTTCGTCGCCGGGCTCGAGCAGCCCCTGGCAGGCGATGAACACGCCGTGGATGCCCCCGGTCGTCACGAGCACCTCGTCAGGCGCGCCGATGGGAATCCCGTTCTGCGTCCGCAGTTTCTCCGCGAGCAGCTCGAGCAGCCTCGGCAGCCCGGTCGTTTGCAGGTAGTGGCTCTTGTTCTCGTCGATGGCGCGCCGCATCGCCGCCTTCACCGTCTCGGGCGAGTCGAAGCTGACGTCCCCCTGGTCGAGCCGGAACGGGTCCGACACGCCGTACATCATGTCGCGGATGCGGATGATGCCGGAGAACGGAACGCTGTCGAGAAACGTGCCCACGACGGCGATCTTATCAGCCGGCGCACGGCTGGCGGGCCGGCGGCCCGGTCGAGTCTGGTCGAGTCCGGACCAACGAGCGACGATCTTAGACGAGCGACAGGATGCGCTGCAGCGTGATCGCGGCCTTGCCGACCGGCAGGTTGCTGACGTAGAAGTGCCGGACGCCGGCGGCGGTGAGCTCGCGGATCGATCGCGCACACACTGACTCGGGCGTTCCGCCGCCGGCGAACTCCGCCTGCAAGTCGTCGACGGGCACCGGCAGGAACTGGCTGAGCGTCTTCAATGTCTGCGACTTCGCCGACCGGTAATAGAACACGCCGAACATCCCGGGCATCTTCAGCGCGCGGCGTTCCGCTTCGGCAAGGAATCGCTCGACCGCCGGCACGCTGTAGTGCGACACGATTTGCGTCAGGTAGAACTCAGCCGTGGCGTGATCGTCGAGCAGATGGCCGACCTGGTCGGCCGCGCTGCCGTGCGGGTTGGCCCAGCCGCCGAGGGACAGGCCCTCGGCGCGCGCCCGGATCATCTCGCGCAACTGCCAGGCGTGCTCAACGCAGCGCGCCGGCCCGACATGCTTGTCGCCGCCGAGTACGACCAGCGACTCGAATCCGTGATGGTGCGCGCGATCGGCGTAGGCCAGGCAGAATTCCGACGTGTGCTTGCACGTCAAGAACGGGATCACGTGCGACCTCGGTACGTCGTCACCGAGGTTGATCACCAGGTGGCGAAGGTTGTCCTCTTCCCGCATGCCCACGGCACTGTCGGTGAGGAACACAAACGTGCCGGCCCGCGTCAAGCCGCGCACCGCGTGGTAGGTGTCGATCCACGCGTCCATGCTCGCCGCCGTCTCGAGCTCCGCCCGCGGCGGCCGGAGTTCGGCCGCGATCACCGCGTTGTCTCCCAGCAACTGTTCGACCAGGACGCTCGTTTGTCGGCTGCGCAAACGTCTATAGTATCCGAAGGGCTTCGACTGAATCGGCACCGTTTATGAGATAGCGTGTTGGCGTGCCCGTGCACAGTGAATCGCTGCAGCGGCTCGAGGCGCTGCCCGTGCTTCCCATTTCGGGTGAGCCGACGCCGGTCGAGGAGCTCCGCCGCCTGGGAGGGCCGTTTGGCCACTCCCGCCTTCTCGTCAAGCGCGATGATGCCATCCCGTTCGGATTCGGCGGCAACAAGGTGCGCAAGCTGCGGCTGGTGGGGGCACAGGCGATCCTCGACGGCGCCGACACGTTGATCACGACCGGCGGCATCCAGTCGAATCATGCGCGCGCCACGGCGAGCGTTGCGGCGAAGATGGGTCTCGGCTGCGTCCTCGTCGCCAATGGCGAACCGCCGGGGAAGCCAACGGCGAACGCGCTTCTCGATCGACTGCTCGGCGCCGATGTTCGTTATGTCGCGCGCCGCGAGGATCGCGCGCCGGCCATGGAACGGATTGCCGAGGAGTTGAGGGCACGGGGCCGCCGTCCGGCCGTCATTCCTCTCGGCGCCTCGACGCCGCTTGGCGCGGCCGCGTTCGCGCTCGCGGTCGGCGAGATGCTGCAGCAGATGCCGGCGCCAGACGTCATCGTGTGCGCGACATCGTCGGGGGGCACGCAGGCCGGCCTCATTGCCGGCTGCGCGCTCTACGGGCTGCCGACACGCGTGATCGGGATCAGCGCCGACGATCCGTCCGCCGCCATCGCTGCGGCGATCCGCGCGATCCTGGATGGCCTCGAGGCGCTGCTCCACGCTCCCGGCGTGTTCGCGCCGGCGACGATCGAAGTCGATGACCGTTTCGTTGGTGACGGCTATGGCATCCCGACGCCCGCGTCGACGGAAGCGATCGCGCTCGCCGCGCGCACCGAAGCGCTGTTCCTCGACCCGACCTACACGGCCAAGGCGATGGCCGGGCTGATGTCGCGGCTGCACGCGCGCGACCTGAACGGCACCGTCCTCTTCTGGCATACGGGCGGCCAGGTAGGACTATTCGCGTAAGTCTGTGACGGGAGCCGGATGCTGGGAGCTTAAGCCCTAATGATCTCGATCACGTTTCTCGGAGCCGCCCGCACTGTCACGGGCTCGAAGTACCTCGTCGACGCCAACGGCGCCCGCATCCTGGTTGACGCCGGCCTGTTCCAGGGGCTGAAGGACCTGCGGCAGCGCAACTGGCAGGACCTGCCTGTGCCCGCCGCCAGCATCCAGGCGATCGTGCTCACACACGCTCACCTCGATCACTGTGGCTATCTGCCTCGCCTCGTCGCGCAAGGGTTCCGCGGCCGCGTGTTTTGTGACGCAAGGTACTCAGGATCTCTGCCGCATCGTCCTGCCCGACGCCGGCCGCCTCCAGGAAGAGGACGCCGAGTTCGCCAACCGGCACAACTTCTCCCGGCACAAGCCGGCGCTTCCGCTCTACACGGAGATTGACGCCTCGCGCGCGCTGACCCTGCTGCAGCCCTGCGGCTATGACCGCCAGCTCCCGGTGACCCAGGGCATCGACGTCGAATTCGTCAACGCCGGCCACTTACTCGGTTCGGCGTACGCGCGTATGCACATAGACGGCCGGACGGTCCTCTTCGGCGGCGATCTCGGCCGCTACGCGCGCCCCGTGCTGCCCGATCCGACGCCGGTGAGCGAAGCCGATTTCCTGCTCGTCGAATCGACCTACGGCGACCGTGTGCACGAGCAGGATGACGAGGGGGCGAGACTGGCGGAGATCGTGACGGACACCGCCCACAAGGGCGGCAAGCTGATCATCCCGGCCTTCGCCATCGGCCGCGTGGAGGAGCTGCTCTACTGGCTGAAACGGCTCGAAGACGCGAAGCGGATCCCGGTGCTGCCGGTGTTCCTCGACAGCCCGATGGCGTCGGCGGCGTTGGCGCGCTACACCGAGCGCGTCAACGAGCTCGATCCCGAGCTGCAGCCGGAGCAACACGACGACAAGGCTCCGCACGACGCTGCTGCGCAGCCGACGCCATCCGCCCTGCGGCGGCGTCAGGCGCTGCAGGAGCGCGACATGTGCGTCTTCTGCACGCAGCGCTTCCGCGTCATCGCCTCGCCGGACCAGTCGAAACAGTTGACCGCCTCGCGCGCGCCGGCCATCGTCATTTCGTCGAGCGGCATGGCGGAGGGTGGTCGTGTCCTGCACCACCTGAAGGCAGCGCTGCCCGACCAGCGCAACACCGTCCTGTTTGCCGGCTACCAGGGCGTCGGCACACGCGGCCGTCGTCTCGTGGATGGCGAGAAGACCGTGAAGATTCACGGCGCGTGGGTGCCGGTCGCGGCCCGAATCGAGCACATCGACTCAATGTCGGCGCATGCCGACGCCGGCGAGATCATGCGGTGGCTGAAGGGGTTTGCCAGGGCGCCGCAACGGACCTTCATCGTGCACGGCGAACCCACCGCGCAGGACGCCCTCGCGGCGCGCATCCAGGCGGAGCTGGGCTGGCCGACGCATGCGCCGGAGCACCGCGAGTCCGTGCAGATCTGAGTGTTCAGCGTTCATCCGTGGCTATCCACCGCCGTCCGTGGCTATGATCGGTGGATGGGCAGGCGGCTTCCGGTTCTCGTCCTCGCAAGCACGATCTGGCTGGCGCCAGCAGCGGCACAGCAGAGCCCGCTGGTCGAAACGGTAGGTGACACCGGGTTCCTGCAGCTGCAGGCGCCGAGCTTCGCCCAGCTCGTGCCCCAGCAGAAGCAGCTCGCCTACTGGCTGACCCAGGCGTCGATTGCCATCGACCCGATCGTCTACGACCAGCTGTCGAAGTACGGCATCCGCGAAAAGCGGTTGCTCGAAGGGATCGTCGCGCACCGCGCCGCGGTGCCGCCGGCGGCGTTTACGAAGATTCGGGAGTACGCGCTCCTCTTCTGGGCCAACCGCGGCAATCACAACGAGCTGACGTCGCAGAAGTTTGTGCCGCAGTTCACGCCCTCAGAGCTGCACGCCGCCGCGCGGCAGGCGCAGGCCGCGGGAGCCTTCTCGGCACCCTACGGCCATCTGCCTCCGATCGCTGACGCCGACGCGCTCGGGAAGGAACTCGACGAGCTGCAGCGGCCGATTTTCGACGCCGGGTTCGAGCCGATGATCACCGCCAAGACGCCGCCGTCAGGCCAGGACCTCATCCAGGCGAGCGCGAACACGTTTTACGAGGGGGTCTCGCTCGCCGATCTGAAAGGGCTCGAGGAGCGCTACCCGCTCAACTCGCGAGTCGTGAAGGACGCGCACGGCATTCGTGAAGAGGTCTACCGCGCCGGTACGCCCGACGGCAGTGTCAAGCCTGGGCTCTACGCCACCTACCTGAAGAAGGCCAACGAGTACCTCGAAAAAGCAAAGGCCGTCGCCGACCCGGCACAGGCCACGGTCATCGCCGGCCTGATCCGTTTCTACCAGACGGGCGATCCGAAAGACTGGCTGCAGTTTGGCAGCGACTGGGTCCGGAATGATGCCACCGTCGACTTCGCCAACGGCTTCATCGAAGTCTACCGCGACGCCCGCGGTGCGAAAGGATCGTCGCAGAGCTTCGTCACCATCACCGACAAGCCGGTGACCACCGTGATGAACAAGCTGGCGCAGAACGCCGCCTACTTCGAAGACAAGGCACCCTGGGACCCAAAGTACAAGAAGCAGAACTTCACGCCGCCGGTGGTCAAAGCCGTCGAAGTCCTGGTCGAGACCGGCGATTTCCACGTCAGCACCATCGGCGACAATCTGCCAAACGAGCAGGAGATCCACGCCAGGTACGGGACCAAGAACTTCCTGTTCCTGGGCAGCAGCCACGCGCTCGACGCCGCGAGCACGTCGATGATCGACGAGTTCGGCGCCTCACCCGAAGAAATCGCCCGCTCGAAGCGCGACAGCGAACAGGCGGAAGACATGCTGACCGCGATGCACGAGGTGATCGGGCACGGTTCGGGCCAGCTGTCGGACAAGGTGCAGGGGCAGCCGGCGAAGTACTTGAAGGAGTACTACTCGACGCTGGAAGAAGCCCGCGCCGACCTGATGGGCCTGTGGAACGTCTGGGATCCGAAGCTGACGGAGCTTGGCCTGATCAAGGACCAGGACGCCGTGGCCAAGGCGATGTACGACAACGCGGCCCGTGCGCCGCTCACGCAGCTGCGCCGCATCCCCCGTGGTGACACCATCGCCGAAGACCACCAGCGCGGCCGGCAGCTCATTGCGCATTTCATCAAGGACACGACCGGTGGCATCGCCTATTTCGACCGCAACGGGAAGACCTATGTTCACGTGACCGACTATCCGAAAATGCGCCAGGGTGTCGGCCGCCTTCTCGCCGAGCTGATGCGGATCAAGGCGGAAGGGGACTACGACGCCATCAAGAAGCTCGTCGAGGCCTACGGCGTCCACTTCGATCCCAGGCTGCGCGATCAGATCGTCGCCCGCTACAAGGCTCTCCGCATGCCGACCTACTGGGCCGGCATCAATGCCGACGTGGCGATGGGATCCGGCGGCGCGAGCATTTCCTACCCGCGCGATCCGGTTCACCAGTACCTCTTGTATGGTGCGATGTACGATGCCAGCCTGAAGGTGACGACCCGATGAGCACGCCGACCGCGATGACGCACACCACGCGCAGGTTTCTGCTCGAACGCGTCGAGGACGCCGCCGTCGTCCAGCTCTATGCCGACGGCTTCGACGAGCTGCCGCTCGGCGAGAAGACACTCATCTATCACCTCTACCTGGCCGCGATCGCCGGGCGCGACATTTATTACGATCAGCGCTACGAGCACAACCTCGAGATGCGCGACGTGCTCGAGGAAATCGTCACACACCCCGTCGGCATCGACGCCGCGGCGATCGCGGCGATCTGGACCTATACCAAGCTGTTCTGGATCAACACCGGGCCCTACAACAACCTGACCGCGCGCAAGTTCGTGTTGAAGGTGACACCGCAGGCGTTCGCCGCCGCGGCCGAGCAGGCGCAGGCCAACGGCGCCCGCTTCCCGCTGCGCGCGGGCGAATCGCTGACGGACTTACTGGCGCGGCTGGCGCGTTGCTTCTTCGATCCGGAGTTCGATTCGATCGTCACCAGCAAGACGCCGGGCGCCGGCAAGGACATCCTTCAAGCGAGCGCCAACAACCTGTATCGCGATGTGACGATGGCGGACCTCGAGGGATTTGCGGAACGCTATCCGCTCAACTCGCGGCTGGTGAAGCGCAATGGGCAGCTCGTCGAAGAGGTGTATCGCGTCGGCGGCCGCTACGACACCTACATCCGCGAAATCGTCCGTCACCTCCGCGCCGCCGTCCCGTTTGCGACGCCGCCGATGGCCGCCGCGCTGCAGGCGTTGATCGGGTTCTACGAGACCGGAGAGAGCACGGACCGCGAGGCCTACGACATCGCCTGGGTGCACGATCGCGACTCGCCGGTCGATACCATCAACGGCTTCGTCGAGGTCTACATGGACGCGCGCGGCGTCAAGGGAGCGTGGGAGGCGCTGGTCTACTACGTCAACCCGCACAAGACGCAGGAGATCCGCAGGCTCGCCGCGGCCGCGCAGTGGTTCGAGGACCGGATGCCGTGGGACGACGACTACAAGAAGCGCGGCGTGCGTGGCATCTCCGCCAACGCCATCGACGTCGTCGTCGAGACGGGGGATTCCGGGCCGGTCACCCCGGTCGGCATCAACCTGCCCAACGACCAGACCATCCGCGAGGAGCACGGCAGCAAGTCGGTGTCGCTGTCCAACGCCACGCACGCCTACGACAAGTCAACGCTGCCCGAATTCCGCCGTGAGTTTGCCTGGAGCGACGAGGAAGCGGCGCGCGCTGAGAAGTGGAGCAGTTTCGCCTCCGAGTTGACCACCAACATGCACGAGGTGATCGGCCACGGCTCGGGGAAGATCCGCGAGCACCTGAACGGCAACCCGCAGGGGCTGCTCAAGGAGCAGTACTCCGCGCTCGAGGAATCGCGTGCGGATCTCGTCGCGCTCTACTTCGTGCCGGACAAGAAGCTCGTCGAGCTCGGTCTGGTCGAGGACGCCGAGCAGGATGAGATCGTCCGGGCGGAGTACGAGGCCTACGCGCGCAATGCGCTCGTCCAGCTGCGTCGGGTGCGCGAGGGCACGCAGATCGAAGAAGATCACATGCGCAACCGGCAGATGATCGTTCGCTGGCTGATCGAGCACAGCGGCGCGATCGAGGTCCGCCGCCGCGACGCCAAGACCTACTACGTCGTCGTCGACGTCA
Source organism: uncultured Acidobacteriota bacterium (assembly GCA_963836665.1). Lineage (GTDB taxonomy): Bacteria > Acidobacteriota > Vicinamibacteria > Vicinamibacterales > 2-12-FULL-66-21 > JAICSD01. Next base: position 3,781,722 of record CAWIKL010000001.1, read on the forward strand.
CTGCCTTCCGACGCGGCGCCGGAAAGCTCCTCGCCGACGTGCAGCGCATCAAGTCGGAAGGGGACTACGAGGCGGCGAAGGCGCTGTTCGAGACCTACGGCGTCCACTTCGATCCGGCACTGCGCGACGAAGTCGTGGCGCGGGTCGACCGCCTGCAGATGCCGTCCTACACGGGGTTCGTCCAGCCACGGCTCGGGGTCGTCCGCGATGGCCAGGGGACCATCACCGACGTCAAAATTTCGTATCCGCTGGACCTGGCGGCGCAGATGCTGGAGTATTCGGGGCGCGGGTAGCGAGGGGGCGAGAGGCGGCTCGCTTTCAGGCCGGCACTTCAACACGATGAAATTGTTCGCGACGACGCTAATCGGCGTTGCGCTGCTGGCGCAGGTCAGGACGATCTTGCCAACGACGGCCAGCACGCCTGTGCAGGAAGTCGCGCTGTTTGGTGAACCCCTGGCCGTCCTCAATGCAGAAAAGGCGTGGCTGGGCGCCGACGCGTTCTGGCCGCTCGCCAGGTTGAACGATCCGACCTTGCAGCGCTACGCGATACGCGCGTTGGGCCGGCTCGAAGATCCCGCCAACGTTCCGTCACTGATCGCGCTGGCGGAGACGCGTACGGCGGTCGACACGCCGGTAAGGATCGCGGCCCGGCGCGCCAGCGTCGCCGACGCCGTCGCCCAATCGCTCCATCTCTTCGACGCCGATCGCGACCAGAAATTGATCGCCGACGTCGCGGCCTGGTTCCTGGCGATCGGCGATCCGGACGCGCCGGCCGGCCCCGTCGTTCCCCCGCTGGGCCGCATTGCCTACGGCACCGAGGATCAGTTCCACGCCGCAGAACGCCGGCTGCTCAGGACACGTGAGCGGCTCGAGCCGAATCCTCGCACGGAAAAATTCGCACATCAGGCGGTCGCCGCCCTTGAGTCGCTTGTGCGCCTAAACCCCCGATTCCCGCTCGAACAGGCGACGATCACACGCCTGCGCGAAATCGCCAGGGACGAGTCATCGTTGGAGGCCGGCCCTCGCTACTCGGCGTTTCAAACGCTGGTTGGCCACGGTCTGGATGCCGACATGGAGCTCGACGCCCTGCATACGAGCGACCGGGGGATCGTTCGACTCGCCACGCAAGTGCTCGCCGGTAGCGGCGGCGGTCTCGACCAGGAACACCTGCTCGGCGAGATTCAGGAGGCGTTGAAGAACGGAAACCGTTACCTCGGGCTTCGCGCTTATGTCCGCCATGCGGCAAAGACGGAAGGCTGCCAACCGATCGTCGATCTCATCGACGACCCGAGCCGCCTCGTCGCGCTCGAGGCGATCGACGCGCTCGGCGATCTCTGCAAGGACGACGAGGAGATCACCAAGCGGCTCGAAGGAGATCTACGCGTCCCAGCCGTGCAGGGATCGTGGTCGCGCGAGACCCACGTCTTCATGGCGATGGCCAAGCGCGCGCCCGAGCGCGTCGCACTCTTCATGAACGCCTTCGTCACGCACCAGTCCTTTTGGGTGCGGATGTACTCCGTGCATGCCGTAGTCGCAGCTAACGACATCCCTCACCTGGAAAAGCTGGCCTACGATTCCGACGACAACGTTCGCGAAGCGGCGCTCGCGCCGTTGCTGGCGCTGAAGAAGGTCCCCAGCGATCCCGTGCTGATCGACGACCTCGGGCGTGATGACGTTCAGCTTCTGCGCTCCGCGGCGATCCTCGCCCAGAAGGCGCCGGCCGAGGAGAGGTTGACCGCGGCTCTGATCAGTGCCCTGCTGCGCCTCACCGCAGAAGCGAAAGAATCGTCGCGCGACGGCCGGCTGGCGCTGATCGAGGCGCTCGACGTTCACGCGCGACCGAGCGACGTGGCCAGGCTGCGGCCCCTGGCAAAGGATTTCGATCCCGTCGTCGCCGCCGCCGGCGCCCAGTTGCTCTCGAAGCTGACCGGCAGCCCGGTGAAGGCTGAGCCGACACCGATTCAGCGGGGCTGGCCTCAGCAGTTTACCGACCTCGCCAATCAGTGCGTCAAGGTCGACCTGTCATCCGGACAGGCGTTCCGCATGCGCATGGCCCCGGAAGGGGCGCCGCTCGCGGCTGATCGGTTCCTCAAGCTTGCGCTGGTGGATCGCTACTACGATCACCTCTCGATTCATCGCGTAGTGCCCGACTTCGTCATCCAGGGGGGTAGTCCTGGCGCTAACGAGTATTCAGGGCACAAGGAATACATCCGCGACGAGGTCGCCCTGCCCAACGTGGCCGGATCCGTGGGACTCTCGATTCGCGGCCGCAACACGGGTGACGCGCAGTTCTACATCAACCTGGTCAACAACCCGCGCCTCAATGGCGGCTACACCATCTTCGCCCACGTGCTTGGTGAAGACATGAGCGTCGTGAGTGGTATCGAGGAAGGGGCCGTGATGCAGTCGATCACCAGCACGCGGTGTCCCGGGCCCAACGAGCGCTAAACGACGGCGGTTTCGAGAAGCGCCAGCGTTCCCTTGTCGGCGTCGATTTCCACCTCGACGCCGAGCGGTAGCGTCCACTGCGGCTGGCTGTGCCCGATCATCGCGCCGGACCATGCCGGCACGCCGAGCGGCTTGATGTGGTCGGCGAAGATCTCCTCGAGCGTCAGCGCGCCGTAGTTGCCGTCGCCGGGGCCGCACTCGGCGCAGGTGCCGAACACGAAGCCCTTGATCTTGCCGAGCACGCCGGCCAGCTTCAGCTGCGTCAGCATGCGGTCGATGCGATAGAAATCCTCGTGTGTGTCCTCGGTGAAGAGGATCGTGTTCTCCCAGTCCGGCAGGTACGGCGAGCCGAGGATCGTCGTCATCACCGTGAGGTTCCCGCCGACGAGCCGTCCCCGTGCCTTACCGGGCGTGATCGCCTGCGTGCGGAACTCGGTCTGCACGAGCGCGTTGCGTTCGGACAGTCCCTGCTTGTTGGTGTAGGTGACCTGGTCGCCGTTGAACAGGACGCGCTTGTAGTAGTCGAGCGAGTAGCTGTCCCAGCGGCCGAGGCCGATTGGCCCGTGAAAGGTGACCAGGCCCGTCTTGCCCAGAATGGCCAGGAGCAGCGCGGTGACGTCGCTGTAGCCAATCACGACCTTCGGATTGCGGCGGATGACGTCGAAGTCGAGATAGGGGAGCAGCCGCGCGCTGCCCCAGCCGCCGCGAATCGCGTGGACGGCTGCGACCGAGGCGTCGGCGAACGCCGCGTTGATGTCGCCGGCGCGCGCCTTGTCGTCGCCTGCCAGATAGCCGTGACGATCGAGTAGATGGGCGCCGACAGTCACCCTGAAACCGAGCGCTTCGAGCGATTCCTTGGCGATCTGGAGATCGACGGTGTTGAACGTGGCGTTGGCCGGCGCGACGAGGGTCACCGTGTCGCCGGTCTTCAGCCGCCTGGGCTTGAGAACGGCCGGAGTCTCCATTGCTCGCGCCGCCGTCGGCGCCGGAAGCACCGCCACGGCCGAGGCGAGGGCGGCCGATTGAAGGAATTCACGTCGCTGCATTCCTGGAATCTTATCCGAGTGCTATCCTCACCGGCGGAGGGCTGCATGCGATCCGGACCGCTCTTGGCCGCCGTTGCGCTCGCGTCCGTCGCCGTCCTCGCGGCGTCGCAGGAACCGAAGAAGTCTGACAAGGACAACAAGACCGTCACCGTGACCGGCTGCGTTGAGGGCGGTTACCTCCGCGTTTCCGAACACGACGCGGTCAACACGTTCAACGACCGGTTCCACCTCGCCGGCTCGAAGCACCTGCTCAAGGAAATAGCCGCGCAGCAGCACGGCCACAAGATCGAGGTCACGGGCCGCATCATCGATGCCGCAGGCACCGAGCATGCGGGCCAGACGACGAAGATCGGCAAGAAAACGACCGTCTACGTCGGCGCATCGGACGTGCCGGCTGTGCCCAATGGCGACACGACGTCGACCATTCAGGTGCAGTCGTACCGAGAGACGCAGGAGTCGTGCAGCAGTACGCTGTGACGGGTAGCGGCGGCGAGCCGTCTGCGTCTTACCCGCTAACGCTGCCGGGAGGACGGAAGCCCCGCGCTACAGGTGTTTCTTCAGGAAGCGCCCCGTGTGCGACGCCTTGCACTTGACCACATCCTCCGGTGCGCCGGTCACCACGACCTTGCCGCCGGCGTGGCCCCCTTCCGGTCCGAGGTCGATGACATGATCGGCCGTCTTGATCACGTCCATGTGGTGCTCGATCAGGATCACAGTGTGCCCGGCGTCGACGAGACGATTCAGCGAGTCGAGCAGATGCTGGATGTCAGCCAGGTGCAGTCCGGTCGTCGGCTCGTCCAGGATGTAGACCGTGTGCTTCGATCGCTGCAGCGTGCTCAGCTCAGTGGCGATCTTGATCCGCTGCGCCTCGCCGCCTGACAGCGTCGTCGACGATTGGCCCAGCGTGAGGTAGCCGAGGCCGAGGTCGGCGAGCACCTTGATCTTGCGTTGGATGGCCGGTTCCGAGGTAAAGAACGCGACGCCCTCCTCGACCGACATGTTCAGCACGTCGGCGATGGTCTTGCCGTGCACGGTCACTTCGAGCGTCTCGTTGTTGAACCGCGCGCCCTTGCATACGCCGCACGTGACCTCGACATCAGGCATGAAATAGAGCTGGGTCGTGATCGCTCCCTCGCCCTGGCATTCCTCGCAGCGGCCGCCGGCGACGTTGAAGCTGAAGCGCCCGGGCTTGTAGCCGCGCTCAACCGCGAGCGGCGGCGTCGTGAACAGATCTCGAATGGCATCGTAGAAGCCGATGTAGGTCGCCGGGTTCGAGCGGCTGTTGCGGCCGATTGCCGACTGGTCGATGCTGACCACGCGGTGGACGTGGCCGACGCCGTCGAGCGCGTCGTGCCGGCCCGGAAGGGTCCGGGTATCGACGAGCTGCTTCCACAGCGCCTTGTAGAGGACGTCGTTGATCAGCGTGCTCTTGCCGGAGCCGGATGCGCCGGTGATGGCGATCATCGTCCCGAGTGGCAACGTCACGTCGATCCCCTTGAGATTGTTTTCCCGCGCTCCGCGAACGGTCAACGTGTGCCCGTCGCCCGCGCGCCGCTTCGCCGGCGTCGCGATCGATCGCTTGCCGGAGAGAAACTGCCCGGTCGGCGAGGCCTTGCACGCGAGAACGTCGGCCAGCGTACCTTCGACGACGACGCGTCCACCGTGGACGCCGGCGCCCGGCCCCATCTCGATCACATGATCGGCGGCGCGGATCGTGTCTTCGTCGTGCTCGACGACGATGACGGTGTTGCCGATGTCGCGCAGGCTCTCGATCGTGCGGATCATCTTGACGTTGTCCTTGGGATGCAGGCCGATACTCGGCTCGTCGAGTACGTAGAGCATGCCCATCAGCCCTGATCCGATTTGGGTCGAGAGACGGATGCGCTGCGCCTCGCCGCCCGACAGCGTGCCGGAGCGGCGGTTGAAATTCAGGTAGTCGAGTCCGATGCCGAGCAGCAGCTCGAGACGGCCGCGGATCTCCTTGAGCACCTGCCGGCCCGCGTCGGCGCCACGGCCCGACGGCTTGATCGTGCCGAGACAGGCGTGCAGCTCGTCGAAATTGAGCTGCCCGAACTCGTAGATCGACTTGCCGGCGATGGTGAAGAGCAGTCGCGTCGCGCGCAGCCGCGCCCCGCCGCAGTCGGGGCAGGTCTGCTCGACCATGACCTTGTCGAGCCACGCCTCCATGTTGGAATTGGCTTCGCCGCGCTGTCGATATCGGCGGTAGTGGCGCTCGATACGGCCGCCGATGCCATGCCACGAGAGCTCGCGCCGATTCTGCAACGACCGGATCGTCGCCTTGGCGTCGGGTGGCGTCTGCAGCGGGATCTTCTTGTCAGTTCCGTAGAGAATCGCCTTCCGCACCTTCTCGGGCAGCATCTTCCACGGCGAGTCCAGCGGAAAATCGAGCGCCAGCGACAGGCTGTACATCAGGCGCCCGTCCCAGGTGTCGGGGTTGTACTTGAACGCCTCCTTGACGAAACAGCCGCCGAGGATGCTGCGCTTTGGATCGGGGACCAGCAATTCCGGGTGCGTCACCTTGTCGACGCCGAGTCCGCCGCAGGTGCGGCAGGCGCTTTCCGGATTGTTGAAGACGAAGAACTCCGGACCGACGTCGCCATACACGAAGTGGTGCGTGCGGCTGCTGATGCTCTTGTAGAACCGCTCCGTCTCGGCCTTGCCGGCTCCGTTCGTCACGTGCAGCTGCATCAGGCCATCACCGACGAGCAGCGTCGCGGCGATACCGGCCTTGATCGCCTTCTCGTGGCGCCGCGAGACGACGAAGCGGTCGACGACGGCGTCCATCTGGCGCACGTCTTCGGCGTCGAGCTCCACTTCTTCCGAGATGTCGACCGGCTTGCCGTCGATGATCAGCGTGCGGCAGCCCTTCTTGCGCACCTCGGTGAAGACGACCTCGAGATCCTCGCCGTAGACCTTGAAGACCGGTGCGCGCAGCTCGATTCCGGCCCCTTCCGGCAACGACAGGATGGCCTCCAGGATCTGGCTGGCCGATCGGTTCGGCACGTCCTCGCCCGTCCGCGGACAGTGCGGTTCGCCGATCGTCGCGAAGAGCAGGTTCAGGTAGCTGCCGATGTCGGTCATCGTGCCGACGGTCGAGCGCGGGTTGCTGCCGATGGTTTTCTGCTCGATCGAGATCACCGGCGACAGGCCGAAGACGAAATCGACATCGGGCTTGCTGACTTGCGCGACGAACCGCTTGGCGTAACTCGACAGCGACTCGAGATAGCGGCGCTGCCCCTCGGCGTAGATCGTATCGAAGGCCAGGCTCGACTTACCGGATCCCGACAGGCCGGTGATCACGATCATCCGGTCGCGCGGTATATCGACGGAGATGTTGCGCAGGTTGTGCACGCGCGCTCCCTGCACGGCGATCGACGTGCGCGGAGCGCTGCGGGGCGAGGCTTTCGCGGGAGGTCGCTTTGGCATTCGGCATTCGTCCGGGCCGCGCGTTTCGGCGGCCTGCTAGGGTTGCTCCGCGGCGAAGAAGGCCAGCTCTTCGAGGCTGATGGTGCTGCGCCTGGTCAGCAGCACCGGTGTCGACGCCTTGTCGATCAAGCCCAGGTCCGCCAGGTATTCGCACGCCATCGTGATGCCTTCGATCCCGTGTGTCTTCTTGAAGTGATCTTCGATGTCGCGGCTGGATCGCACGTCGCCGTGCTCCCGCAAGTACTCGAGAAGCGGCGCGAACACCCGTGGCGCACGGGCCGCCATGTACTCCTCGCTCGTCGTGAGCGCCTTCTCGACCGTCTTCCGCCCGGTGCCGTCGCGCAGCAGGTTCGAGTAGATGGTCTCGAGAAGCGCGGGGTTCAGCTTCTGGGCCTGCGGGATGACCTCGCGGTCGGGCAACAGGCCGGCTGCAATGACCTCCATGCGGGCGATGGCATTGGTGGCAAAGAGCGTCCAGTACGCCGTGTAGGCGATATCGCCGCGCGTCACCAGCCATTTCCGCGCCTTGTAGAGCGGCGCCAGTGCTCCCGTCGCCACCTGGAGCATCAGGATCGCCGTGTCGCGCTGCCCGCGTGCGCGCAGGCGCGCGAGCAGATCCGTGATCGTCGGATCGTGGGTGTAGAGCAGGCGGCCCTTGGCGAGGAACGAGTGTAGGAAGGATCCATGTAGCGAGCCCTCGATCATCCTGCGGAAGTCCGCGCGCGGGATGAGCAGCGCGTGCACGTTGATGCCGTCGGCGTAGAGCGGGATGTCGCCGGCGGTCACTTTGCGATCGTCGATGGTGACGAAGACAAGGTCGATGTCGGACCGGGCCCACACGGTGTCGTGCGCCAGGCTGCCGCACAGGATCGCGGCGATGACCGACGTGTCCTTGCGTGCGCTGGCGACGAGATCGTCGAGCGCGGCTGCGAACGCCTGCGGAACCGTCGGGTCGCTCATGCGGCTATCTCTCGGCGGCGTTCCAGACTTCGCGCGAGATCGAGGCGATGAGCGCGCCGCTCGCCTTCTGATCGTCGATGCCGCGCACGAGCACGACGAGCACGTAGGGCCGCGGCCCGTAGACGATCGCCGCGTCGTGGTGAATCTTCGTGATATTGCCGGTCTTGTGCGCGACGACCGTCCCGTCGGGCAGACCCGCGGGAATCGCGTCGTGGAACTTCTGGCGCTTCAGGATCGCGACCATCTCGGCGTCGGCCCGGGGATTGACCGCCTTTCCCTGCGCGACCGTGCTCAGCAGGAGTTCGAGCGCCCGTGCCGTGGTCTCGTTGTTCATCCCCTTGTCGAATGCCTTCTGATCCTCGACCCCGCGCAGCACGACCATGCCATCGGCGCCGAGTCGATGGACGGTGTCGCGCACGTTGGCCGCACCGACGTGCTCGATGAGCAGGTTGGCGGCGAAATTCGAGCTGACCGTGATCATCGCTTCGCAGAGATCGCGCAGCGACATCGTCTTGCCGATCTGCTTGTAGACGTCGGCGTCGGAATCATCGCCCACGCTCAGCTGGTAGACGCTGCCGTCGACGATGCTGTGGAATTCATTGCGAACCGGGAGCTGGTCATCGAGCTTCAGCATGCCGGCGTCCGCCTGCCGGAAGAGCTCGATCATGATCGGTACCTTCATCGTGCTCGCGGCGTGGAACTTCTTGTCGGGATCGATGAAGAGCTCATCTTTGCCGTCGAGCGTCCGCATCGCGACGGCCACCTCGGCGCCGCTTGCCGCGATCAGGTTGTGGACGCGCTCCTCGAGGTCGACGGCCGGCCGATGAATGAGCGAGAGCGCCAAGATCAGCCAGGACATGAGCTCCTACAACGTATCGCACAAATAGCCTGTAATCTTGAACGATGCGCGGTCGCGATCTGGCGGGAGTGAGCGTGATTGTCGGCGGCGCGGGCCTGGCCGGGCTCGCGGCGGCACGGGAACTGGAGGCCCGCGGCGCGGCCGTCACTGTCGTCGAGGCGCGAGGCCGCGTCGGCGGCCGGGTGTGGACGTTGCGCGACAAGTTCGCCGCCCGTCAGCACGCCGAGGCTGGGGCCGACCTGATCGAAGGAGAGCAGGCGCACGTGCTCGAGCTGGCCAAGGCGCTCGGCCTGCAGCCGGTCAGGATCCTGCGCGACGGCTTCGGCTTTTACGGCCCGGGCAAACGCGGCACACGACGCCTGCACACCGGCCCTTCGACGTTCGCCACGATTGGCAAGTACCTCGGGCCACTGCTCGAGGACTTCAAGCTGGCCGAGGAACGCTGGGACAGCCCGGTCGCCGCCGCGATTGCCGGGCAATCGGTGAGGCAGTGGCTCGACGACATCGACGCGCCGGCGCACCTGAAGGGAGGCGTGCGGGCACTGCGCGGCTTCTTTCTTGCCGACCCCGAGGACCTCTCGCTCCTCCCGGTCGTCGAGCAGTTTGCCGAGTCCGGCCCGCCTGGGCGGGACCACATCTATCGCATCAAGGGGGGCAACGACCGCCTGGCAACCGGGATCGTCCAGCGCCTGCGCGGTGCGCTCCTGCTCAACACGATGGTCCGCCGCGTCGCGCAGCACGACGATCGGGTCACGGTGACGGTCGAAGCCCTCGGCAGGCCGCACACCGAGATCTCGGCGGAGTATTTCGTGTGCGCCCTGCCGGCGTCGACGGCGCGCGGCGTGATCTTCGAGCCGCTGCTGCCCGAGCCCCAACAGGAGGCGATCGCACACTTGCGCTACGGCTGTGCGACCAGGCTGCTGCTGCAGTTCGACAGGCGTTTCTGGCGCAGGCGCGGCCGCCCGAATGCGTTCGGCACCGACCTCGAGACCGGCGCAGTCTGGGAGGGCAACGAACAGCAGAAGGGGCCGCAGGGCATTCTCAGCTTCCTTGCTGGCGGCCACGCCTCGCGCGGGCTACAGGACATCTTGAAAACGGAAGGGGAGCGCGGCGTCGCCGATCGCATCGGCTGGCTGGGGCGCCCGTCGCGCCTGCTCGCCGCACAGACCGTGGTCTGGGATCACGATCCGCTGGCGCGCGGCGGCTACGCCTACTTCGATCCCGGCTTCAATCCGCTCTGGCGCGCCTGGCTCGCGCGCGCGCACGGCCGGCTGGTCTTCGCCGGCGAGCACACGAGCATCAAGTACCAGGGCTACATGAACGGCGCCCTCGAGAGCGGGCTGCGCGCCGCCGCGGAGATCGCCGCGCTGAACTACAGCTCCACCACGTCGACGAGCGGCTCCCAGGTCTCCGGATCCTGCGATACGAGCGTCGAAAGGTAGAGCGACACATCTCCTGCGGGAAACTTCGTCGCCAGCTCTGTCGCAGCGGCCTTCACCTTCGCGGCGTCGGGCTTGACGACCTTGTCGTCGTTGATCAGGCCGTTGTCGTGCTCGATGCCGAGCAGATCGAGGAAAGCGCCCATCATCGGCCGCTGCCGCTCGAGGTGATAGTTGACGAGCGCGCGCGCTGCGATCGCGTCTGACACCGACGGCAGCGTCGCCAGGTACTTGGCGCGCTTGTCTGGTGTGAGGCTGAGCACGCTCTTTGGCCGGAATTTCATGTGTGTGGCGATCGAGGACACCGCCTCCAGCTGTTGATCCGCCGAGTGCTCGTCGTTCCAGAAGAGATCCGCCGCCTCGATGCGCCGATCGAGGGGCAATCCGCGCCACAAGCGCGAGGGGCGGAAGTTCGAAAGGTCCCGGTCCATGCGATCATCTTAATCTTTATCCGTGCCGGACCGCCTCTTCACGCCGCGCTTCTTCGTGATGTGCGGCTTCTCGTTCACCGTCTTTCTGTCGGCGTTCCAGCTGCTGCCGACGGCGCCGTTCCACATCCTGGCGCTCGGCGGCAGCACGGCCGCGGCCGGGCTCTTTCTCGGTTTCCTCACCTATGCCTCCGCCTTCTCGGCGCCGTTGACCGGATCGCTGGCTGATCGCGTCGGGCCGAGGCGAATGCTGATCGTTGCCAGCGTGGCGATCACGGCCTTCTCGATCGCCTACGCCCTGATTCCCAGTTACAAGATGATGCTGGCGCTCGTGCTCGTGCACGGCGTGTTCTGGTCGGGGCTGTTGACGGGGTCAGCCGCCTACATGACCAACATGCTGCCGGAGAGCCGGCGCGCCGAGGGCATCGGCTACTGGGGTCTGTCGACCATCGCGGCTATCGCGGTGGCGCCGTCGATTGGATTCTGGGTGTTCCACTTCGGCTGGCGCGCGCTCTGCCTCGAGGCGGCCGTGCTCAACGTCTTCATGGGCATCATCGCCTGGCAGCTGCCGCCCGAGCTCACCATCCATACCGAACACCACCACCATCACCGGCGCCGGCTGATCGAATGGCGCGTGCTGATCCTGTCGGCGACGTTGTTTCTCTACACGTTTGGCTACGGCGGCATTACCAGCTTTACCGCCCTCTACGCCGACGCGAACAGCGTGACGCCGAAGGGGATCTATCTCACCGCGCTGGCCGTCGTGATCCTGGTCACGCGCCCGGTGTCCGGACGGCTCGGCGATGCGTTCGGCTACCGGCGCGTGTTCCTGCCCTGCCTCGTGCTGATCGCGGCCGGACTCGCCCTGCTGGTGATGGGCGGTACGCGCGGCTGGCTGCTGGCCAGCGCGATCCTGTTCGGCGCCGGCTTCGGCACGGCATACCCGGCCTTTGTCGGCTATGTCATGCGCAACGTGCCGGGCGCCCGTCGCGGGGCCGCGTTTGGCGCGATCCTCGCGTGCTTCGACACCGGTATTGGCACCGGCTCGACGAGCATGGGCTGGATCATCGAGCACTATGGGTTTCCGCGCGCCTTCGGCACCGCGGCGGTACTCGCGTCGCTTGCGCTGCCCTACTTCTTGATTGCCGATGCCGCCTTGCGGCGCCGGGCGACGGGTCAAGCCGAGGCGAAGAGCGTGTTAAGGAGGTAAAACCTCTTCTCAGGCGCCCGGATCACCGTCATTCAGGTGCTACGATCCGCGCATGGTGCGACGCCGGCTGCCGATGTTCGTGCTGGCCGCGAGCCTGTTCGGGCTGATCGTGTTGCTGGCGACGCTGCAGTACCGCTGGCTCGGCCAGATCAGTACCGCCGAGCGCACGCGCATCCGGGCGCTGCTGCGCGACAACGCGTCGGCGTTCGCCGAGGATTTCGATCGCGAGCTGAATCGCGCGTATTTAATGTTCCAGGTCGTACCGGTGGCTACCGACGAGAACATTGCGTCTCAGGTCGGTGCGCGCTACGACCGCTGGATGGCAACGTCACAGCACCCGCGGCTCGTTCACGACGTCTATCTTTCCGCGCCGGGGGAGTCGGGGGTTTCGCTGCGTCGGTTCAACACGTCGACGCGGCTTCTCGAGCCCGCTGCGTGGCCGGCCGCGCTCGGCGCCGTGCAGGCACGTCTTGCAAACCCAGAGTTGCGTCAGACAGACATGAACACGCTGATGCACTCACCGGTGCAAACGCTCTGGCCCGACGTGCCCGCGCTCGTCGTCGCGGCGCCGATGCTGTTTGTCGATCGCGCGACCGCTGAGGGACGCGATCTTGCGCCGCTGACGCGGTCGTCGTACTGCATTCTCCTGCTCGATAGCGACTACATCCGCCGCGAGATGCTGCCGGCCCTGGCTCGGCGTCATTTTCAGAGCCCCAACGGCGGCCTCGATTATCAGCTCGCGGTCGTGCCGACCGAGGGGGGCGCCGTCGTCTATCACTCCGCCAGCGATTTCAATCCACCGGTCGCCGCGAAAGTGGATGCGTCGGCCGACCTCTTTCACCTCCGCCTGCAGGACTTCGGCCCTCTCGCGGCCGAGATCACCCGCTTCGCCCTGTTCTCGACCGACGTCTCCGCGCAGCCCGGCGGACCACTGACGGCCCGCACTGAGACGGTAATTCGCCGCGGCGCCGGCGAGCCACTGGATGGGACCGGTCCCCCGCCCGGCGGCCGGATGTCGATAGTCGTCCAGCAGAAGAGCGTCGATAACGTGATGACGACGATTACCGACAGCGGGCAGGGCACACCGGCCAACGCGCGGTTCGCGGTCACGACCGACGCGCACTGGCGCCTCCTCGTCCGTCATCCGTCGGGATCGCTGGAGCAGGCAGTCGACGCAGTACGGCGGCGCAACCTGATCGTCAGCACAGGCATCCTCGGTGTGCTCGCCGTCAGCGTTGGTTTCCTGTTCGTGTCGACGCGGAGCGCGCACGACCTGGCGCGACAGCAGCTCGAGTTCGTGGCCACGGTGTCGCACGAACTACGCACGCCGCTTGCCGTGATCCAATCCGCCGCCGACAACCTCGCCGATGGCATTGTCAGCGACGAGGCGCGCGTGCGGCAGTACGGGCAGCTGGTGCGAGGCGAGGGGGTGCGGCTCACCGAGCTCGTCGAGCAGATTCTCGAGTTTGCCGGCCTGCAGTCGGGACAGCCCGGCTCGACCAGACACCCGGTGACGATCGACGCGGTCCTGCGCGAGGCTGTCATCACCGCGCAGGCAGCGGCCGATGCCGCCGGCGTCCGCATCGAGCTGACGATCGACGACGGTCTGCCAGACGTCGCCGGCGACGAGCCGGCGCTGCGGCGCGTCTTTGTCAACTTGATCGGCAACGCCGTCAAATACGGCGTCGCCGGACAGTGGGTCGGCGTCCGCGCCAGGATGACCCCCGACGGCGTCGAGATCATCGTCAGCGACCGCGGTATCGGCATCGCCGCCGCCGACCACCACCGCATCTTTGACCCCTTCTACCGCGCGCCCGACGTTGTCGCCGCGCAGATTCAGGGCGCCGGTCTCGGCCTGAGCCTCGTCAAGCGGATCGTCGAGGCGCACGGCGGACGCGTCTCCGTGGCGAGCGCGCCGGGCCGCGGCAGCACATTCACCGTCGCGCTGCCGGCGATGAGCGCGGGGTCGACAAGCGCGGGCGGCGTCGGCGCCGCGAGTCCACAGCCTTCGTGAAGCGGCTGACAGCGCGCGCGAGCGTGTAGAGGGGTGCAGCGGGGCGAAGCCCTTCGCTTAAGGAATGCAGAGAATTCTCCTGATCGAGGACGAAGCGGGGCTGGTGCTCACGCTCACCGATCGCCTCACACGCGAGGGGTATGCCGTCGAGAGCGTGAGCGACGGCGCGGCCGGTCTCGAACGCGCGACGCGCGAGCCGTTCGACCTGCTGCTGCTCGACGTGATGCTGCCGCGGATGGGCGGCTTCGACGTGTGCCGGGAGCTGCGTCGCCGCCGCATCGACACGCCGGTGATCATGTTGACGGCGCGCGGCCAGGTCGTCGACAAGGTCGTCGGGTTGAAACTCGGCGCCGACGATTATGTGACCAAGCCGTTCGAGATGGCCGAGCTGCTGGCGCGCATAGAGGCCCACCTGCGTCGTACGCCTGTCGTACCGCATCCGGCCGAAGGCTACGTCTTCGGCGAGCTACACATCGATTTTCGCAAGGCCGAAGCGTTGCGCGACGGTGCGCCTGTCGACCTGTCGGCCCGCGAGTTCCAGCTGCTGCGCTACTTCATCGAGCACCGCGGTGCCACGCTGACGCGCGATGAGCTGCTCAACGAGGTGTGGGGCTACAACTCGATGCCGTCGACGCGCACCGTCGACGTTCACGTCGCCTGGCTGCGGCAGAAAATCGAGCCAAACCCGCGCCATCCGCAGTTCATCCTGACGATTCACGGCATGGGTTACAAGTTCGCGGGGTGACTTGGTGGGCGATGGGCGATGGGCGATGGGCGATGGACGATGGACGATGACCGATAACCGATGGACGCTTACAGCCAGATCAGCTGGACGTCGGCGCGGCCGGCGGTCAGCGTCAATTTTGCGACGCTCGGTTTCAGGTCGAAGCGTTTGGGGCCCGCCGCGCCAGGATTGACGACCAGCCGCGATCCCGATCGCTCGATTAACGGTCTGTGCGTGTGCCCATAGACGACGATGTCGGCAGCGTAGCGTCGCAGCAGCCGCTCGACCGTCGGCTGTCCGAGCTCGTGCCCGTGGCTCACATGGATGGTCAAGCCCTCGATCCGCAATCCGATTTCAGCGGCGAGCCCGGGTTCACCTGGCGAGTCGGTGTTGCCGTAGACAGCTCGCATTGGCGCGATCACCTGTAGCTCGTCGAACACGTCTCGGCCGCCGACGTCGCCGGCGTGAAGAATCAGCTCCACCCCCTTCAGTGCCGCGAACACCTCGGGTCTGACGAGTCCATGGGTGTCCGAGATCAGCCCCAGCAGCACACGCCTATAATCACATCGTCCATCGTCCATCGTCCATCGCCCATCGCCCACCATGCTCAACGACGCGCACTGCCACTTCTTCTCGTCGCGTTTTCTCGAACTGCTCGCGCCCGATGCCGGCGGCGCGGAGGAAATCGCCCGCCGCCTGCAGTGGGATCCGCCGGGCACGGCGACGGAGCTGGGCGACCGATGGATCGCCGAGCTGAATCGACAAGACGTGCAGCGTGCCGCGCTGATTGCGAGCGTGCCCGGTGACGCCGCGTCGGTGGCGGAAGCGGTAGCGCATCATCCGGATCGTTTCGTCGGCTTCTTCATGCACAACCCGCTCGGACCCGGCTCGCCGGCAATCCTGGAGCGAGCGTTTCGTGAGCAGAACCTGCGCGCCGTCTGCCTCTTTCCGGCGATGCACGGCTATCGGCCCGACGACGAGTGTGCCGCGGACGTGTTCAAGGCGGCATCGCAGCAGGGCGCCGCGGTGTTCGTCCACTGCGGCGTGCTGACCGTCGGCATCCGCAGGAAGCTCGGTCTGCCAAGCCGGTTCGACCTGCGCCTCGGCGATCCGCTCGCGGTCTCGCGCGTGGCGCTCGATTTTCCAAAGGTGCCGGTCATCATCCCGCACTTTGGCGCCGGGTATTTCCGCGAGGCGCTGATGGCAGCCGACCAGTGCCCGACCATTCACTTCGACACCTCGAGCACCAACGGTTGGACCCGGTTTCACGACGGCCTCACGCTGGAACGCGTCTTTCGAGCCGCCCTCGCCGTCGTCGGACCGTCGCGCCTGCTCTTCGGCACCGACTCGTCCTTCTTTCCGCGCGGCTGGCAGAAGCCGATTTATGACGAGCAGCACAGCATCCTGGTGACGCTCGGCCTGAGCGACGACGACAGGACGGCAATACTCGGCCGCAACTTCGACCGGCTGTTTCCGCAGTAAACGCGCCTGGGACGGGCCGCCGAGCGCTCTGTCGCTCTCGATATAATCCGAAGCCATGCGAAGCAACATCACTGCTCTCGTCACGTTTGCTCTCGTCGTCGCCGGCCTCTCTCTCCAGGCACAGCGCGCCAGCACGACGCAGACAGCGGATCTCGTGCTCATCAATGGGCGCATCGTGACGGTCGACGACGCGCGGCCCGAGGCCGAGGCCATGGCGGCGCGCGACGGCCGCATCGAAGCGCTCGGCAGTGCCGACGAGATCAAGCGACTGATCGGACCCTCGACGCGGGTCGTCGATCTGCAGGGGCAGCTCGCCATCCCGGGGTTCATCGAGAGCCACGGCCATTTCACCGGCGTCGGCGGCATGCAGCTCGAGTTGAACCTGATGAACGTCGACTCGTGGGACGCCATCGTCGCCATGGTCGCCGAGGCGGTGTCGCACGCCAAGCCGGGGCAATGGATCTACGGGCGTGGCTGGCACCAGGAGAAGTGGACAGCCCGTCCGCAGCCCAACATCGAAGGCTTTCCGACGCACGCCTCGCTCGACAAGGTCTCACCCGACAATCCCGTTGTTCTCGAGCACGCCAGCGGGCATGCGTCGTTCGTCAATGCCAGGGCGATGGAGCTTTCGGCGATCAAGCGAGCCACCGAGAGCCCGGCCGGCGGCGACATCCTTCGCGACCGGAACGGCGACGCGACC
This sequence comes from uncultured Acidobacteriota bacterium, assembly GCA_963836665.1. Lineage (GTDB taxonomy): Bacteria > Acidobacteriota > Vicinamibacteria > Vicinamibacterales > 2-12-FULL-66-21 > JAICSD01. Next base: position 3,798,479 of record CAWIKL010000001.1, read on the forward strand.
GGGCTGATGCGCGAAACCGCGCAGCACTTGATCAAGAAAGGCGCCGGCGAGCCCGAGCCGACGCCGGCAGAAACGCTCGCGCACGATCGTAAGGTCCTCGAGATGGCCGCGCAGGAGTCGCTGCGCAAGGGCATCACCACGTTCGAGGACGCCGGCTCGCCGCTTGCCACGATCGATTTGATCAAGCAGATGACCGACGAGGGGGCGCTCGGCCTCCGCCTCTGGGTGATGGTGCGGCAGCCCAACGACGTCATCGCGCCGAAGCTGGCGCAGTACAAGATGATCGACTACGCCGACGGGCATCTGACCGTTCGCGCCATCAAGAGACAGATTGACGGCGCGCTGGGCTCGCGCGGCGCGTGGCTGCTCGCCCCCTACAGCGACAAGCCGGACTCGAGCGGGCTCGAGACGGAGAAGGTCGCCGACATCCAGGAGACGGCGACCCTTGCCATGCGGAATGGTTTCCAGCTCTGCGTCCACGCCATCGGTGATCGCGCCAACCGGGAGACGCTCGATATCTTCGAGCGTGCGTTCAAGGCCAACCCTGGAAAGACGGACTTGCGGTGGCGCGTCGAGCACGCCCAGCACATCAGCGCCGCCGACATCCCCCGCTTCGGCCGGATGGGCGTGATTGCGTCGATGCAGGGGATCCACTGCACCTCGGACGCTCCCTACGTGCTGGAACGCCTCGGCGCCGCGCGCGCCAAGGAAGGCGCTTACGTCTGGCAGAAATTGATGAAGAGCGGCGCCATCGTCGCCAATGGTACCGACGCGCCGGTCGAGGACGTCGATCCGATCCCGAACTTCTACGCCAGCGTGAGCCGCAAGCTGAAGGACGGGACCGTCTTCTATCCCGATCAGCGCATGTCGCGGATGGAGGCGCTGAAGTCGTACACGATCAATGGCGCCTACGCTGCCTTCGAAGAAGGTAATCGCGGCTCGCTGAAAGTCGGCAAGTACGCCGACGTCACCGTGCTGTCGAAGGACATCCTGAAAATCCCCGAGGACGACATCCCCACCACAAAGGTGAGCTACACCATCGTCGGCGCAAAAGTACCTGTACGCGGCCGCTGACAAGAAATAGCAGTCCCTTAGTCCTTGTTTCGATTCCGACGGCATTACTGCCGGGCTGGCCTGCGTGAGTTCCGGTGTTGTTCGATGCGTCCGGACCGGACGTTGTACAGCTGAGGGGTCGACTATGATCGTGCTGCCGCTCCATGGAGCCGACCCCGCCAAGACCGCCCGGCGCGCCTTTCGGCGCGGTCGCGACAACTGCCGACCTGCTGCAGCGGGCTAGGGCTGGTGATGAAGATGCGCGCAACCAACTGTTCGCCAGGTACTTACCGTCGCTGCGGCGCTGGGCACGCGGACGCTTGCCGCGCTGGACGCGCGATCTCCGCGACACCGAGGACGTGGTGCAGGAAACGCTACTGCAGACGTTGAAGAACATCGAGACGTTCCAGCCCCGGCACGAAGGCGCCCTGCAGGCCTACCTGCGTCAGGCCCTGATGAACCGCGTCCGTGACGAAGTTCGGCGGGTCACACGCCGTGGCGTCAGCGAGGAACTCGAGGAGGACGTCCACGTTGATGATCGGCCCTCTCCGCTCGAAGAAGCCATTGGCCACGAAGCGCTCGGCCGCTACGAAGCCGCGCTCGCGCGTCTGCGCCCTTCCGAGCGCGAGTTGGTAATCGCACGCGTCGAGCTCAGCCAGTCGTATCAGCAGATCGCCGCCGCGCACGCGAAGGCCAGCGCCGATGCGGCGCGGATGGCGGTGTCGCGTGCCCTGCTGCGCCTCGCCGAGGAGATGGACGTCGATGGCTGATCCCGAACGCCTGCTGGACAACATCGCCTCGTCGATCGCCGACGGAGCCGTTGTCGACTGGGAACAGCCTGTCGACCGCCTCTCCGCGCGCGAGCGGCGCGTATTGGGCCACCTTCGACTGATCGACTCGCTGGCGACCGTCTACCGGACGCTACCGCCGGAGCCGGACAGCGATCCGGCCGACGACCCGCTTGCGCGTCCGGATCCGCCAGGGCCTCGATGGGGGAGGTTGATTCTCCTCGATCGCATCGGGCAGGGCGCCTCCGGAGACGTCTTTCGCGCATGGGACGTCGACTTGCAGCGCGAAGTTGCGCTCAAGCTACTGCACGTCGATGGCGGGTCCGACGCGTCGGCGAATGCAAGGCTGCTGGGCGAGGCGCGCCGCCTGGCGCGGGTCGGTCACCCGCACGTCATCCACGTCTATGGCGCCGAACGCCACGAGGAACGGATCGGCCTGTGGATGGAGCTCGTCCGCGGCCGCACGCTCGACGACATCGTCCGGGCGGATGGACCTCTGCCGGCGACTGACGCCGCGGCGATGGGCGTGGATCTCTGCGGCGCCATCGCTGCCGTTCACGCCGCCGGTCTGCTGCACCGCGACATCAAGGCGCAGAACGTCATTCGCGACGACACCGGCCGCGTTGTGCTCATGGACTTCGGTACCGGCGACGAGATCGCGTCGGCGCGGCCCGCGCTGGCCGGCACGCCGCTGTACCTGGCCCCCGAGATTCTTGCTGGCGGGCTAGCGACGCCGGCGAGCGACGTCTACAGCCTCGGCGTACTGCTCTTCCACTTGGTGAGCGGCCGCTACCCCGTATTGGCAAATTCGGTAGAGGGGCTCACGGAAGCGCACCGCGCGGGTCTCAGACTGCACCTCAAAGACGCGGCCGCTGGAATTCCTCAGGGATTTGCGCGCGTTGTCGAGCGCGCGCTTGCGGCCGATCCGTCCCATCGGTATGCGAGCGCCACCGACATGGACCAGGCGCTCCGGGAGTTTCTTCGACGGCCCGCGAGAGTCCCCACGACCGCGACGTGGCGCACCTGGTCGTTCGTGGCCGTGACGGCGCTGTTGATCGCCGCGCTCGTGGCCACCATTGGGCGCCCGTGGTCACGGGTCACCCCGGCGCCGGGAGTTACGTCGATCGCCGTGCTGCCCCTCACCTACGTTTCGGGCCAGGCCGACGCGCCGTACCTGGCGGAGGGTCTGACCGACCAGTTGATCACCACGCTCGGCCAGGTGGGCGCATTCCGCGTCACGGCTGACACCTCCGTCGCGCGTTTCAAGGGCGCGACGGAACCGGTGGCGACAATCGCCAAGCAGCTCGGCGTCGAGGCCATTCTGGAAGGCACGGTGACGATAGATCCCGGCGGCCCGGGCCGGCCTGGACGCGTGCGGGTCAACGCGCGCGTCATCAGAGCAGGCACCGGCCTCGACATCTGGTCCGGATCGCTCGAGCGGCCGTTGGGGGATCTCCTCGCGCTCGAGGACGATCTCGCGCGCGTCATTGCGCAGCAGATCCACGCTCACCTTAGCTCGTCAGAGGTGGCGCGGCTTCAGGGCGGCCGCAGCACGAATCCTGCCGCCGAGCAGGCCTATCTGGAAGGACGCGCGCATCTCTCGCAGTTCGCCGCGCAAGCGAATCTCGCGCTCACCGCCTTTCACCGCGCGACGGGGCTCGACCCGTTGTACGCCGCAGCGCACGCCGGCGCCGGCCGTAGTTACATCGCCCTTGGTTTCGCTCGCGCGATTTCCCAGCCGGACGCCCGCGCGTCCGCACTTGCCGAGGTGACGCGCGCCCTCGAGCTCGATCCGGAACTTCCGGAAGGGCACGGGGTCATGGCCGACCTGCGCTTCTTCTACGACTGGGACTTCGCGGCGGCCGAGCGCGAATATCGCCGCGCGATCGAGACCGACCCGAGCGCTGCCTTCGAGCGCGCGCAGTACGCGCAGTTTCTTGCCGCGATGGGGCGTCTCGACGAGGCCCGCCAGCAAATCGATCAAAGCGTCGCGCTCGATCCTTTGTCTGCGCAGCCCGAACTCACCAGGGCCCTCGTGTTGTACTACTCGAGACGGTTCGACGAGGCGATCGCGTCTGTGCGGCATGCCGAGGCGCTCGACCCGTCGCTGGCGACCGCACATTTCCTCATGGGACGAATCCTCGAGGCGAGCGGAGACCTTGCGGCGGCGGTCCACGAGACAGAGAAGGCGATCGACGGCAGCGCCGTCGTCGCCGCCGGCTGGCGCGTGCAGAAGCTGAGGCTGCAGGCGCTTCAGGGTGACATCGCGGGCGCCCGCACCGGGTTCTCGGCGTTGGCGAGGAGCGAGGCCGCTGGCGATCTCGAGTCGAGCCCGTACGAAGCCTATCTCCGTCTCGCGACGGCGGAGCCCGACGCTGCTGTCACGCTGCTGATGCGAGCGGCTGCGCGCCGCGATCCGTCGGTCCTGTGGATCGATGTTGATCCACGGCTGGACCAGATTAGGGGCCGTCCCGAATTCGCCGAGTTACGGCGACGAATCGGACTGCACTAGATCGGGTGTCTTGACCGCGGCAGGACACCTTACTAGACTCCCCAGCTGAGGAGTGTGCCTGTGAGCAAGACCCGTCCCCCGGCCAGTCGGTCCAAGAAGAAGAAATCCTCGCCACGCGTTGCCGCGAAGGCCAAGCCTGCTGTGAAGGCCAAGCCTGCCGCAAAGGCCAAGTCCGCCGCGAAGGCCAAGCCTGCTGTGAAGAGCGCCGGCGGGGCCGTTACACTCAAGCCGTTGCACCAGCACATTGGAACGAAGCTCACCGAGCTGCGCGCGCTCCCGGTCTCGGACCGCGTGTCGAGGGCCATCGGCTGGCTCGAGAGATACCACGCCGAGTTCGACGATATCTGCGGCCCGACGATGGACATCCCGCCGGATCCGGCCCCGCAACCGGTCTAACGCGTGGCGGCCCGCGCTGACGTCCGTGTTCGGCGCGCGCCGCATCTCGTTCTGTACTGGCGGCACGACTCGCTCGTTCTTCACGATTACTCCACCGGGAATGCGGTGGGCGCGACGCCTGAGATCTGTGCCGCGCTCGACTTCTGTGGAACCTGGCAGCCGATTGCCGCGGTCTCCCGGCATCTCGGCATCGGCAGGCCGCTTGGCGAGCGCCTCGTCAAGGCACTTGTCGCGCGCGGCCTGCTGCGCCAATCTGATCGCCCGGCCGATTCACGCGACCGCGCGATGAGCGCATTCGACGAATGGAATCCGGCGGCGGGCCTGTTCCACGCTGTGACGCGCAAGGTGCGGTTTCTGTCACCGCGGCAGGCGGCTGCGCTCCAGACGCAGCGCGCTTCTGTCGCGCCCATGCCGCGGCCGGTGAAAAGGTTGCCAGACGCGCCGACCCTGACGCTGCCGAAGCCGCGCTCCGCCGGTGAGTTCCCCCAGGTGCTCCTGACGCGACGAACCTGGCGCCGATTCGGGTCCGCGCCTGTCGCGGCAGCCGATTTCGCAACAACGCTGGGCCTTGCCGCCGGCGTACAACAGTGGGTCCCGACGGCGTTCGGGCGGCTTCCCCTGAAGACCTCCCCTTCGGGCGGCGCGCGGCACTCGATCGAAGCTTACGTCTGCGTGCGACGGGTGGCCGGCATCCCCCCTGGCCTCTACCACTACGCCGCTGATGCGCATCAGCTGGAGCGGATACGGCGCGGCGACATGACCCTCCGCCTGCGACAGTGGATGCCGCACAGTGGATACTTCGCCAAGGCGGCGTTTCTCGTGGTGCTGACCGCGGTCCTGGAACGGCAGGTCTGGCGCTACCCCTACGCCCGGGCCTATCGGGCCGCGATCGCCGAGGCCGGCCACGTCTGCCAGACCTTCTGCCTGACGGCGACCTGGCTTGGCCTGGCCCCGTTTTGTCTCATGGGATTGGACGACGAGGCAATTGAGCAGGATCTGGGAATCGACGGCATCCGTGAAACCGTGTTTTACGTCGCGGGCGCAGGCACGCAGCCCAGGGGCCGCTCCTGGGCACCGAGGCCTCGAGGTTCCCTCCACAGCACTCCGAATCCAACGTTCCGGCCGGCCTGACCTCGGTGTTCGGTCGGGGCCGTCCCCGACGTTATTGATGTCATGAACGCGAGTTACACCTCAACGGACGCCGCATTCGCCACCCCAAGGGTCCCGCAGTCCCAGACCGCTCCCCTGCCGGCGGTGGGTCTCCATCATTCGTGCTGCCGCGAGATCCTGCGCCTGAATAGCGAAAACGCCCGCTTGCACGACGAGCTCGAACGCGTTCGCGCGGAGAACGAAGACCTGACGAAGTCCGCCGAACTCTGGATTCGTCTCTACGAGACGCAGCTGAAACTGGCGACGGCGCGAACGGCGGCGACATGCAGGCCCTGAACCACGAACCCAGCAGCGTCCGCCTGCGCTCCGAGCCCGATGCGCGGGTCGTGCGGCATCGGACGGGTGTGCCGGCGTACGCGCAGCCGCACCCGGTTCCGGTACTGCCCACGGGGTGGGCGCCGCTCGAGCCGAGCGACGAAACGGCAGTGCTGCAGGCGTGTGATGAATTCGGCGACGCGTGCCGCCTTCGCCTTGGTTCGGTATGGGACGCCGGCAGCGAGTATCGCGTGTATTGCCTCGAGGGCCCCATCTGGGGCGGCGTCCACGCCGCGACGGTCTTCCGCAGTGGGCGTAACAGCTGCCTGCTGTCGATCGCCCGTCAACCCGCAGACGCGGCGCGGGTGGCCATCGACTTCGGCAACTGGGATCTGGAAGCTGCGGGCGTCACCTGGCGGCTCGAACTGGCCGACCCCGTGGATCCGCTCGTATAGGGCAGTTTCCCCCAGTCCCCCGAACGCTCTCGCGCCCACCGAGGCAGACCTGAAGGTCTGCCGTTACGCTTACCGCGCGCCGACGGGACGCGGGCCGCGCTGCGGCGCGGGGGACCCCTGCGGTACCTTGCGCCGGTACTGATCGAAGAAGCGATTGCAGGCCTTCTGGAAGCGTTCGGCCAGCTGACGGCCGGTCTCGCCCGGGACTGGCACCAGCCGGGCGAACGACGCCTGCGCCTGCCGCACTTCGTCGGCCAGGCCGCGCCACTTCGATTCTTCGCCGGCGCGTCCGCCGATCGTGTTCGACGCGAGCGCTTCACGCAACCGCGCCGCCAGATCCTGCGGCGAATCCTGCTTGGGCTCGGCACCGGCCACGAGGTTCTCGATGCGCGCGACCAGCTTCTCCATGCGCTGCCGGCTCGCCTCGATGTCGAGTTCCGTCCCCTTGAAGGGCTCCGGGAACATCGCCAGCAGCCGCTCGATGACCGATACGAAGCGCGCGCTCAGCGGATCGGCGCCAGAGCGGACCGCCGTCGTCGACTGATTCCAGCGCGTACGCAGCGAGCGTACTTTTTCGAGCAGGTCCGCCGGCGCCTCGGCCCCTTCGGCAGGGAAAAGTGCCTCGAGCTCGCTGATGAGCGCTTCGCGATCGGCCTGGCGCGACTCGATCTCGATGTCGTCGCGGCGCTTGTAGCGATCGAAGAAGGTGTCGGCCGCGGCGCGGAAGCGCTGCCACAACGCCTCGGACTTGCTGCGGCGCACGGGGCCAACCGTTTTCCACTCCGCCTGCAGCCGCCGCATCTCGCTGGCGGCGCGCTCCCATTCACGCGACTGCGAGAGCTCTTCGGCGCGGGTGCAGAGCGCTTCCTTCTTCGCCTGGTTGCCCGACCAGACTTCCTTGCGCTGCGCCAGGTCCTCGTTGCGCCGCGAAAAGAAGCGGTCGCAGGCATCGCGGAAGCGCTTCCAGACGACGCGAGTGTCGGCGCGCGGGACCGGACCAAGCGCCTGCCATTCGGCCTGCAGCTTCTTCATTTCCTCGGCGGTCTTGATCCAGTCGGTCGAGTCGGCGAGCGCCTCGGCGCGCTCGATCAGCGCCATCTTGTTCTTCAGGTTGTCGTCGCGCTCCTGCGCGCGTGCGGCGAAGAACTCGCGCGCCTTGGCCTGAATCGGATCGGCGGCCTGACGGTAGCGGTGCCAGAGCGTCTGCGCCTGCGCCCGCGGCGCTTCGGCCGCGGTCTTCCAGCGTTCCTGGATGTCGTGCAGCTCGTGCGCCGCCTTCTCCATGTCCTCGGGCTTCTCGAGGTCGTAGGTCTTGGCGAGGTTTTCGGTCTGCGCGATCAACTCCTCCTGGACGGCGGCGTTGGCGAACCGCTTCCACTCGTCCATCTCGCGCAGCTCGTGCAGCTTCGGCGCCAGTACGCTCAGCGCCGCCTTCAGCCGCTCGACCAGGTATTCGCGCTCGTGGTGCGGCACGCTGAGCGGCGTTTCAATCGCGGCGCGCAGGTCCTTGGCCGCCTTCTCCGCCTCTTTCAAGGTGAGGTCCTCGGCCTCGGCGCGCTTGTGCACCCGCTCGATCAGCTGATCGACGCGCGCCACCTGCTGGCGTAGCGCCTTTTCGACCGCCGCCTTCTTGGCCTCGGCGCGCTCGTGGATCGTCGTTTCCGCCGCGGCATAGCGCGGCTCGATCGCCGCGTCGAGCCCCTCCGACTTCTCGCGCAGCGACTTCCACTCGCGCGAGACCGAGTCCCACGCGTAGGCGGGGCTGTCCTCCTGCGCCGCGAGCTGTTCGGCCTCCGCGGCCAGCTCCTCCAGGCGCGCGTTCGTGCGCGCCATGTCCTGGCGGTTCTCATGGCGGACGCGCGCGCGATCGCACGCCTCCTGGAAGCGGCGAGCGAAGCCGGCGTGGATGGCCTCGTCGGGATCGGCGGCGAGCCCTTCCCACTCGGCGCGCGCCTGTTCGATCTGATCGAGCGTGTCGTCGCCATAGAACGATTCGATGCGCTCGCAGAGCGTCGTCTTGCCACCGCGGGCGGCCGTCAGTTCGGCCTCGCGCGCCTCGCGCTCGCCCCGTTCACGTGCTTCGCGCTCGATGTCTTCGCGCGCCGTCGTCAAGGCGGTCTCGAAACGAACCCGATCGGCGGCGGCGACGTCGTGGGCGGCGCCAGCGACGAGTTCACGCCAGCTGTTTTCGACCCCGGCCAGTCGCTCAGCCGCGTCGGGAGCGGCGGCGTGGCCGCGCAGCGCCTCCGCGCTGGCGATGGCGAACGCCGTTCGCTGCGCGTGCTGGTCGGCGGCGGCCTTCTTTGCCGCTTCGGCTTCGTCGATCGCCTGGACCAGCGCGCGCGCCCGCTTGCCGACCGACTTGCTGGCGGCGCGGTCGGCCAGCTGCTCGAGCGCGGCCCGATCCTGTAGGCCCGAACGCTCCAGCGCCGCGATGCCGGCGTCCTTGTGCTCAGTCTTCGCCGCGATGTTGAGCAGCTCCGACGGGTCCTGCAGTTTCTCGACAGCGGCCAGCGCGACACGGCCGTCGGCGGCATGGCGGGCCACCGAGCTCAGCGCCTTGACGTCCGACAGCCGGTTGACCGCCTCGATGCGCACGGCGTCGACCGGCGAGGTCTTGGCGACGGCGCCGATCTGCTTCGGATCGCGCAGCGCCGCCAGGGCGCGAACGGCGGTGTCGGCACTCGTGGAAGACGCGGCGATGCCGGCGAGGCGGTCGAGCAGCTCGGCCCGAAGCCCTTCGTCGGCATCCGCGGCGGCGATCGCGGCCAGGACCTCAACGTCTTCGATCCGCCCGGCGGCGGCCCGCCGCACGCGGGCGTCGGTATCCTCGCGCGCCATCGCGACGATGGCGGCCCGCTCCTCGTCGGTGGCGGCGGCCTCGTTGAACTCGCGCACGGCGGCCAGCCGGACGTCGGGGTCCGCGGACTTGTACTTGGGTTGGATCTTGAAACGGTCGAGGAAAGACATCTGAGAGCCTTACTCAATCGGATAATTTGGAAATCGGGTAATCCGGTAATCGTTTGTCGATTACCCGTTTACCCGATTTCCCGATTAGCCGATCGCGTTTATTGTGATTCAGCCGTTAGCCAATCGGCGATCTGTTCGCGCGTCCACACATGATCGTCGTTCAAGTGCACGAGCATCGGGGCGAGCGGCAACCGCTTCTTACATCCGTCCTGCGGGCAGCGTTTCGTCACCTCGTCGAGGCAGCGAAACAGCCGCTCGAGGTGGTCCGGAATCAGCTTCCCGTGCGGCCTCGGCAGGTGATAGACCGCGTCGTACACCGCGCCGAGCGCGCACGAGCCGCCTTTTTCGTCGAAATAGCTGCCGAAGCACTGGGGTCCGCGCGACGCGCCGGCACGAATGAAATCGGCCAGCTCGCGCTGTTCACTCTGGAGCTCGGTTACCATCCCTGGCCTCCGGAGAAGGTCTTCAATTGTAGCGCAGCGTTCAGTTGATCAATGATCATTCCGCGACCATTCGAGTCACCACGGATCCATTCGCTTGAATCGTCGCGCACAATCTTTTGGGTGCCGTCCGGACGGGGCGAACGCGGTGTTCGTGCCCGGTCATCGCGCGGCCGGTATCGAACGCCATGTCCATCTGCTTCCTGCTGCTCGGTTTACTACTGCAGGCCCAGGCGCCACCCGCGCCCGTGCCCCCCACCCCCGGTAACCCGATCGTCGACATCGAGACGTCGATGGGGACGATCACCGTCGAGCTATTCAAAGATCAGGCCCCCGTCTCGGTCGCCAATTTCCTCGAGTACGCCCACGACGGCTTTTACCCGGGAACGGTCTTTCACCGGGTGGTTCCGGGATACGTAATTCAGGGGGGCGGGTTCACGTCGGCGCTGGTCGAAAAGGGCACGCGCCCCCCGATTCAGAACGAGGCCACCAACGGCCTGAGCAACCGCCGCGGGACGCTAGCCATGGCACGGACCCGGTCCCTCCGAAGTGCTACCTCCCAGTTCTACATCAACCTCTCCAACAACCCCTCCCTCGACCACACCGGCTTTTCCCCGGACGTCTTCGGCTACGCCGTTTTCGGCCGTGTCATCGCCGGCATGGACGTCGTCGATCGCATCGGCCAGGTGAAGACCGGTGTGCGCGACGGGATGGACGACGTGCCGGTGGAACCGGTCGTGATCACGAAGGTCACGGAAAAGAAGTGAGCCGGCCGCTCGTCATCATTTTCCTGACGGTCCTCGTCAACCTGATTGGCTTCGGCATCATCATTCCGCTGCTGCCCTTTTACGCCCAGACGTTCGGCGCATCGCCGCTCGTCATCGGGCTGCTCTTCGCCTCGTTCTCAGTGTCGCAGCTCATCGCGTCGCCGCTTCTCGGCCACTGGTCCGACACCTGGGGGCGCCGCCCGGTACTGATCGTGAGCCTGCTCGGCACCGTCGTCAGCTTCGTCATGCTGGCGCTGGCACACAGCCTCGCGATGCTCTTCGCCGCGCGCATCGTCGACGGGCTCTCGGGTGGGAACATCACCACCGCCCGCGCCTACATTGGAGACATCGCCACCGACGAGAACCGCGCGAAGTACTTCGGGTTCCTTGGCGCGGCGTTCGGGCTCGGGTTCATCATCGGTCCTGGCCTGAGCGGGCTGTTCGCGCACCTCAGCTACACAGCGCCGATCTGGGCGGCGGCAGCGATCACGCTGGCGGCGATGCTGCTCGCCTGGTTGTGGCTCCCCGAGACGGTACATCGCGTCCATGCCGACGCCGGGTCGCCCTGGCGCGCGCTGCACGAGCTCGGCACGCGTGCCAGCCTGCGTACGCTGTTCGCCATCGACTTCCTGTACTGGGCTTCCTTTGCCGTCTACCAGTCGACGTTCGCGCTGTTCGGCGCGCGCCGCTTCGGCTTCGATGCGCCGCACATCGGCTACATTCTCGCCGCCTTTGGCGTGCTCGGCGTGATCGTGCAAGGGGCCATGGTCGGCCCGATCGTGAAGCGGATCGGGGAGAAACACGCGCTGATCGCGGGACTGATCATCGCCGCGCTGAGCTGGGCCGGCGCCGCCGTGGTCTACTCGGTGCCACTGTTCCTGCTCATGCTCGTGCCCTCGGCGTTCGGGCTTGGCTTCTGCACGCCGTCGCTCGTCTCACTGGTCAGCGGCGCGGCCGGCCGGCACGAGCAGGGACGCGTGCAGGGGGCGGCCGGCGCGCTCGAGTCGCTGGGGCGGACAATCGGGCCCGTCTGGGGTAACGGCCTGCTCCAGGTCTTCGGCGAGGGGGCGGCCTATGGATCGGCCGCCGTCGTGATGATCGCGACCGCGCTTCTGACGACGCGATATACGCCGCGCGGTTCGTCTGACCAGTAGAGGAGGAGACCATGAACCGACGCAGCTTCATCATCAGCACCGCGGCCGCCGCGCTCTCGACGTCACGGCTGGCCGCGTGGTCCTCCGCCGCCAACGTTCAGCTCGGTTCGATCGACGGCAGCGTCGGTGGCAACCAGTTCACGCCGGTCACGTTCCTCGACTATCTCAGCTCGATCAAGCTGTCGTGGGCGATGCTGTCGTTGTCGCCGCAGACGCTCGGCGACGAGGCGGCGCTGAAGGCCATTCGCGCGCACGCCGACCAGCTGGGGATCAAGCTGCAGCTCGCCTTCGGTTCGGTCTGTCCCAGCTCCAAGTCGTTCAACGCGCAGAACGGCACTCTCGAAGAGCAGCTCGCGCGCGGGCTCAAGGCGTCGCAGATCTTCGGCGCCACGTGCATGCGCTGCGTGCTCGGCGGTGATCCGGAACGGCCGCAGATCGAGATGCACGTCGACAACATGGTGAAGGCGGTCCGGTCGGTCCGCTCGCGTCTGGTCGACTCGGGGATCAAGCTGGCCGTCGAGAACCATGGCGGCGATCTCCAGGCGCGCGAGATGAAGGGCATGATCGAGATGGTCGGCACCGACGTGATGGGCGTCTGCCTGGACTCGGGCAATCCCGTCTGGATGCTCGAGGATCCCCATTTCACGCTCGAGACGCTGATCCCCTATGCGCTGACCTGCCACGTGCGCGACAGCGCCGTGTGGAAGGTACCGGAGGGAATCGCCGTGCGCTGGGTGAACATGGGTGAGGGCAACGTCGATATCGATGGCTGGATCCGGACGTTCATCCAGGCCAAGCCGGGGATGCCGATCATCTTCGAGAACCTCGTCTCGGGCGCCCCGCGCGTCCACCACATCTACGATCAGGCGTTCTGGGAGAACTGGCGCAAAATGACCGCGGCCGACTTCAGCCGATTCCTGACGGTTGCTGAACGAGGCAAGCCGACGCCGGCCGTCCCGCTCGCGCCGGGCAAGACGGCGGGGCAGCAGCACAAGGACGACCTCGAGGTCTGCGTGCGCTATACGCGCGCGCTGCTGGAGCGGATGTAGAATTCGATCGTGAACCTGGTTCGTTGCACTGTTTCAGGCTCGCTCGCGGCCGCGCTGTCGGCCTCAGCCGTTGCCTTTGCGTCTCCCCCAAGGTCGTCGCCAGCGCAACGCATCGTCGTGCTCGGCGATAGTCTCGCCGTCTCCCCGTCACGTGCGCTGAACTTTCCGGAAGAGCTGCAGGCTCGGCTCGAGAAGGCGCATCCCGGCTGGACGATTGTCAACGCAGGCTACCGCGGCGATACGACGACCGGCGGATCACGACGCTTCCAGAACGCGCTGACCGACGACACGAAGATCCTCGTCCTCGAGCTCGGCGCCAACGATGGCCTGCGCGGCGTGGACGTCGGCACCGTGGAAGGGAATCTCTCGCGGATGATCGAGACGGCCCAGTCGAGGGGCATCAAGGTGCTGCTGTGCGGGATGGAAACGCCGCCCTTGAGGAGCTGGAACTACTCTGTAGCGTTCCACCGCATCTTCCCGCGGCTGGCCGAGAAGTACAGGATCCCGCTCGTGCCGTTCCTGCTCCAGGGGGTCGCGCTCAACCCCGACATGAACGGCGACGACGGGATCCATCCCAATGCCGCCGGCGCCCGCGCCATCGCCGACACCATCTGGTCGTACCTCGAGCCGTTGCTGTGATCAGGGCGCGCGGATTACCGCGCGGCGAGCTCGCGTTCGAGACGCGTGACCAGATCGTCGAGCTGATCGACGACGGCGCGCACGGTGTCGGGCTGGCTGAGATCGACACCCGCCGTGCGCAGCAGCTCCATCGGATAGTCGCTGCCCCCCGCTCGTAGCAGGTTGAGGAAACGATCCCGCGCGCCCGCTGCCTCCGCGCCGCCGGCCATGATCTGTTTGGCGATCTTCGCCGCCGACGCAAAGCACGTCGCGTACTGGTAGACGTAGTACGGCGAGTTGAAGAAGTGCGGGATGCGCGACCAGGTGATCCCGGTGTAGGGATTCAGGTCCACCGCGTCGCCGTAGTAGTCCTTCAGCAGCTGCGTGTAGGTCTCGGTCAGGATCTCCGCCGTGATCGGCTGGTCCTGTTCAGCCAGGCGATGGGCGCGCAGCTCGTAGTCGGCAAAGAGCACCTGCGTGAAGAACGTGCCGGTGATGTTGTCGATGGCGTGCTGCAGCAGCACGATGCGCTCGGTCGGATCGGTCGAGCGCGCCAGCATGTACTCGAGCAGAAGCGCCTCGCTCAGTGTCGACGGCACTTCGGCAACGAAGATCGTGTAGTCGGAATAGATGAACGGCTGGGTCTCGTGCGACAGGATCGTGTGCATCGAGTGGCCCATCTCGTGCGCCGTCGTGAACACGTCGTCGAGCGTGTCCGTGTAGTTGAGCAGCATGTAGGGGTGCACGCCGTAGACCGGCGCCGAGTAGGCGCCAGAGCGCTTGCCCTCGTTCTCGTAGACATCGATCCAGTGGCTCGAGAAACCGGTGCGCATCAGCGCCTGGTAGTCGGGTCCGAGCGGCGCCACCGCCTCGACGATCCAGTCGAGCACCTCGTCGTAGTTGTACTTCTTGTCGAACGAGACGAGCGGGATCGAGAAATCGTAGACCTGGTAGGTGGGCACATCGAGCGCGCGCCGCCGCAGCTGGTGATAGCGGCGCAAGGGTCCGACGCCGGCGCGGGTGGTCTCGATCAGGTTCTCGACGACCGAGGTCGGGATGTTGTCGCCGTGCAGCGCCGCTTCGAGCGTGCTCGTGTAGCCGCGCGCGCGCGCCTGGAACCAGTCGCGCTGGCACACGGCGTTGTAGAGAGCCGCGTAGGTGTTCAGCGTCGCCTTGTAGGTCTCGTGCAGCGCGCCGAACGCCTTCTCGCGGTCCGGCTGTGCGCGCTTGGTCGCCAGGATGGCACGATACTGCCCGTAGGAGACCGTGACTTCTTCGCCGTCCGACAGGACGATCGTCGGGAAGCGCGCGTCCGCGGTCGACAGCGCCGCGTAGGCATCGTAGGGCGCCTGCGACAGCCGGCTCGACAGTGACATCAATTTTTCGCCGGCCTCGTCGAGCACGTGCTCCTGCTGGCGATAGAGATTCTCGATCGCGAAGCGGTAGAGCGCGAGTGCCGGGTCCTTGGCCATCCAGCCGCGGACGGTGTCGATCGGGATCTGCAGCAGCTCCGGGCTGAACCACGACTCGACCTGCTTCCAGCGCGCGAACAGGATCTGCACCTGCTGGCGCCGCGCGTTGATGGCGTTATCGCGCTGATCCTCGTCGTGCTGCAGCGATGGGTAGTACCACACCTTGTAGGCCAGCTGGCCAAGCGCCTCCGACTGCCGGAACGCCTGGAGCAGCTGTGCCGGGCCCTGCGACAGCGTGCCTTTCAGCTCAGCGTACCTGCTGATGCCGGCGTCGAGCTCCTTATAGGCGGCGTCCCATTGTGGCCAGCTCGCGAAGATGTCGTCGACGTTCCACTTGAAACGGTCGGGAATCTCGCCGCGCTTGCGGCTGCGCACGGGGGAAGCCTGTCCGGCCAGCGTCTCGGAACCCATCCCACAACTATACCGTCCTGCTCCGCGCCCGCGCATCAGCTATCATCCGGCGCGCATGATCCACGGGTACCGCAAGGCCGCCGCCGTTGCCGCACTCGTCTTCGCGACCACCGCAACGGTGCTCCGCACCGTGCGCCCGCCGAACCCGTTCGCGCGCGCCCACTGGCTGCTCGACTACCGGTTCGGCTTCATGAAGCGTGCGTTGCAGGGAGAGGTCCTCGTGATCCTCTCGCGCATCGGCCTTCTGCACCTGCAGCGGGACACCATCTTCGCCGTCGCCTACCTGATGTTCGGCCTGCTGTGCGGTGCGATCTTGACGATCGCCGTCCGCACGCTGTCGCGCAGCGGCTGGGATCGCGCGACGTTCTTCGTGTTCGCCTCGTTCCTGACGTCGGCCTATGTCGTGACCAGCGCGCACCTGATGGGCTACCTCGACCACGTCATCGCCCTGCTCGCCATGGCGGCAGCGTGGTGCGCGATGCACCGTCGCTACTGGACGGCGGGCGTGGCGATTGGTGCGGCCATGCTCGTCCACGAGACCGTTCTCGTCACTGGGATTCCAGTGCTGGTGATGGCGATCGCGCTGCGGCCGGGTGCGCCGCGCGGTCGGGCTCTCGCTTCGGCGCTCGCGCCGATGATTCTGCCCTTGACCGCCGGCGCGGCGATCTTCCTGAGCGAGCGCGACCCCGTGCACCGGATGGCGCTCCGCGCCCAGTTGACGCACCGTCTTTCCGTGTTCAGATGGGTGAACGACGACATGAACATCCATGTGCCGGAATGGTTGACCACCAGCTTCCTCCAGCACTTCCGCGAAGAGGCCCACGCGTTTCCCTCGCGGATCACCAGTCCGGGATTCATGTTCTACATCGTCCCGACGATGATCCTGCTCTGGCTGCTGAGCTCAGCGCTGTCGTCGTGGCGCCGCGATTGGATGGCGGCGGCGGCCGCGGCCATCGTGTTCCCACTGTCGCTGCACCTGCTCGCCTTCGACACCGCTCGAGAATGGACGCTGCCACTGATTGTCGGTCTCATGTGCGTGTGGGTGGCATCCGAGTCCGGCAGTGGCAAGGCATCGTGGGGAGCGGTCACGCGCGGATTCGTCTCTGCGGCCGGGCTCGCCATCGTCCTGTTCAATGTCTTCCGGATGCGCTATCCGCTGCTCGACTACCTGACGGACGCCTTCGATAATCGAACGCGCGCGCTGCTCTACGCGCCGTTCTTCGTGTCGGGGGCGGTGTTCCTGTGGAGGAGGAAATGACCAAGACGCGGGGCGGTTTCGGCCAGACGTTCGAGCGGTTTTCCAGCGCGGCTACCAGGTGGACAGGCGGCACGCCGGCGCTGCTTGCCGCCACGACGATGATCCTCATCTGGCTGCTCACTGGTCCGCTCTTCCATTTTTCGGACACGTGGCAGCTGGTCATGAACACCGTGACCTCGATCATCACTTTCCTGATGGTGTTTCTGATTCAGCGCACGCAGAACAAAGACTCGCTCGCCGTGCAGCTCAAGCTCAACGAGCTGGTGGCCGCGCTCGCGGGAGCAAGCAACCACCTGATTGACGTCGAGGATCTCAGCGAAGCCGAGCTGAAGGTGCTCCATGCCTACTATCAACGCCTCACCGACATGGCCAGGAAGGATGAGGACCTGGGGAAGTCACACTCGGTCGAGGAAGCACAACAGCGCCACGCTCTCAAGCACTCGGCTCGCCAGAAGACCGGCCAGCCTCCCGGCGCATGAACGCGGCTGCGGCGTCGAAGACCGCGACCAGCGCCGCGTCGGGCTTGCGCCCCGTCACCTTCTGCCGTGTCTTGAACGAGTGATCGCCGTCCTCGACCTCGACCATCCCGGCCGCGTGCAGGCCCGGCAGCAAGGCGCGGATTTCAGCCGATGTGCCGAGTTCGTCGCGTGACCCCTGGATGAAGAGCATGGGCTCGGTGATCGACGGCAGGTGCGCGTCGCGCCGCTGCTCGGGTCGCCCGGGCGGATGCAGCGGATAACCGAACAAGACCACCCCGGCGACGCCCTCGACACCGGCGGCGGCGACCTGTGACGCGATCCGTCCGCCCATCGACTTGCCGCCGATGAACAGGGCCAGCCCCGCGAACGCCGCCTGTCCGCGCGCCTCGGCGAGCGCCGTTCGCCACGCCGCCTCGAGTACCGGTCCCTTGTCCGGGGCGCTTCGCCCTGCTGCCATGTAGGGAAAGTCGAACGTCGCCACGGTGATGCCGCGCACCACCAGCTCGTGCGTCGCCCGGACCATGAACGCACTGTGCTGTCCGCCGCCCGCTCCATGGGCGAGGACGAGGCCGGCCGCCGCGCGATCGCTGGGATAAACTGTCGCCATGACACGCACGCATGCGCTGACCGTCATTGTATTTCCACTGGCCATCGCGATGGCGGCCGACGACGCGGCCGTCCGCGCGCAGGAAGTGACGCAGCAGCCGATGGTCAGCCGCTCCGGCGTCGATCTCACGTCGATGGACCAGGCGGCGAATCCGTGCAACGACTTCTACCAGTACGCCTGCGGCGGCTGGATCAAGAACCATCCCGCGCCGCCCGATCAGCCGCGCTACGGCCGCTTCGACGAGCTGCAGGATCGCAATAACGGCATCCTGCGCGACATCCTCGAGCAGGCGGCCAAGCCCGGCGCACCGGCCGATCAGAAAAAGATTGGCGACTACTACGCGAGCTGCATGGACGAGAGCGGCATCAACGCCAAGGGTCGCGCCCCGCTCGGTCCAGACCTGCAGCGTGTCGACGGCATCAAGGACAAGAACGAGATTCCCGCCGTGGTCGGCCATCTGCAGACGGTCGGCACGACCACCTTCTTCGGCTTCGGCGCGGCGCCGGATTTCAAGGACGCGACGCAGTACATCCTGATCTTCGCCCAGGGCGGCCTCGGCCTGCCGGATCGCGACTACTACCTGAAAGACGACGCCGACGTGAC
This sequence comes from uncultured Acidobacteriota bacterium, assembly GCA_963836665.1. Taxonomy (GTDB): domain Bacteria; phylum Acidobacteriota; class Vicinamibacteria; order Vicinamibacterales; family 2-12-FULL-66-21; genus JAICSD01. Next base: position 3,816,936 of record CAWIKL010000001.1, read on the forward strand.
GAAGCTGCGCGGCGAATACCAGAAGCACGTCGCCCGGCTGATGCAGCTCGGCGGCGAGACGCCGGCGGCGGCGGACGCGACGGCGAAGGCGGTGCTCGCCATCGAGACGACACTGGCCAGGGCCTCGCTCGACCGCGTGTCGCAGCGCAACCCGACGAACATCTACCACAAGATGCCGCGTGACGACGTGAAGAAGCTGATGCCGGACTTCAACATGTCGCAGTTCCTCGAGCGCGCCGAGGCGCCGGCCGGGGACAGCGCCAATGTCACCGAGCCGGAATTCCTGAAGGCCGTCGATCAGATCGTGGTCTCGACCCCGCTCGCCGACCTCAAGGCTTACATGCGCTGGCATGTCATGCACGCACAGGCGGCGCTGCTGCCCAAGCCGTTCGTCGACGAGAACTTCGCGTTCTACGGCAAGACGCTGACCGGCGCTGCGGAGCAGACGCCGCGCTGGAAACGATGCGTCGAAGCGACGGATGGCGACCTCGGCGAGGCGCTCGGGAAAATCTACGTCGATCGCACGTTCGGCGCCGAGGGTAAGGCGCGCACGCTCGACATGGTCAAGGCGATCGAGGCGTCGATGGGCCGCGACATCGACGCCATCGACTGGATGTCGCCCGAGACGAAGACGGCGGCGCAGGCCAAGTTAGCCGCCGTCGCCAACAAGATCGGCTACCCCGACCGATGGCGCGACTACTCGCCGCTGAACATTGCGCGCGGCGATGCCTATGGCAATTCGCAGCGCGCCAATACCTTCGCCTATCGCCGGCAGATGGCCAAGATCGGCAAGCCCGTCGACAAGACCGAGTGGCTGATGACCCCGCCGACGGTCAACGCCTATTACAACCCGTTCGAGAACAACATCAATTTCCCGGCCGGCATTCTCCAGCCGCCTTTCTACATCAAGGCGGCCGACGACGCCGTCAACTTCGGCGCCGCCGCCGCCGTCGTCGGGCACGAGCTGACGCACGGGTTCGACGATCAGGGACGCCGCTTCGATCCACAGGGAAACCTGCGCGAATGGTGGACGGCGGCCGACGGCAAGAACTTCGAAGAGCGCGCGCTGTGTATCGACAAGCAGTACAGCGGCTACACCGCCGTCGACGACGTGAAGTTGAACGGCAAGCTGACGCTCGGTGAGAACGTTGCCGACAACGGCGGCCTGCGTCTCGCGTGGATGGCCCTGCAGGAGCTGATGAAGACCAAGGCCCTCGCCGCCAACGCCGACGGGCTCACTCCGGAGCAGCGCTTCTTCCTGGGGTGGGGACAGATGTGGTGCGAGAACCGCACTGACGAGATCGCCAGGCTGCACGCCAAGACCAACCCGCATTCCCCCGGGCGCTACCGCGCGAATGGGGTGGTGTCGAACATGCCGGAGTTTGCCCGGGCGTTCAGCTGCCAGGGGACCGCGCCGATGGTCAGCCAGCCGGTCTGTCGCGTGTGGTGAGGCGGACCTGAAGGTCGCGGCCTACTTGGCCAGCAGTTCCTTCAGCTTCGTGTCGAACTGCACGTAGGGCATGGCGCCGACGATGATTGGCCCTTCGAGGGTCGTCGCTGTCGTCTTACCGAGCACGAACGTCGGCGTGCCCCCGACACCGATTTTCGTCCCTTCCAACAAGTCGGCTTCGATGTCGGCGTCGAATTTCGAAGAGGCCGTACACGCAGCGAAGGCTTTCGTGTCGAGCTTCAGATCGCCTGCCGTCTTCGTGATGTAGTCGGGGGAGAGCAGGTTCGCGTTGGTGACGAGGCTGAACCGCATGTCCCAGAACTTGCCCTGTTCACCGGCGCAGCGCGCGGCGCGTGCCGCCACCATCGCATGGGGATGGAAGTCGAGCGGAAAGTCGTGGCTGATGTAGCGCAGCTTTCCGGTGTCGATCCAGTTCTTCTTGATTTCGGCGAACGTGACGGTCGCGTACTGGCGGCAGAAGGGACACTGCAGGTCGGTGAACTCGACCATGGTCAGCGGCGCGTCCTGGCGGCCGAGGGCGTAGCCCTTCAGGTCGGTTAGCTTGGCGGTCGTCGGCTGCGGGGCGGCCTGCGCCGCGGGCTGCGTCAGGCGATCGAGGAGCGCGTGGATCGCCTTCAGCTCCTTGAGCATTTCCTCGTTAATCTGCTGCTGGGTCATCGGCATCGGCGCGGGCTGGGCCGGGGCCTGCGCCGAGACGGCGCCGCTGAGCAGAAGCGCGGCGGGGATCGCCGCCAGAATCCGCGGGAACTTCATGGATACGTTCGAGTATAGCTGATCGATCAGCGTGGCCCTGGCCGCCGCTTTACAAAAGCATATCAATGAATGTAGATTTATAGATATGGATGCGGCCTCGCTGTTCCGGCTGCTTGGCGACGACGCGCGGCTGCGCCTGTTGCGCCTGCTGCAGACCGAACAGCTGAACGTCTCGGAGCTGACCGGTATTCTCGGCATCGCCCAGTCGGGCGTGTCGCGCCATCTCGGTCTGCTCAAGGACGCCGGGCTGGTCGAGGAGCGACGCGAGGCCGGCTTTACGTATTTCCGTCTCGCGCCCGCCCTGGTGTCGGGCGGCAACGGCTTCGGACCGGTCTGGCCGCTGCTGCGCGCGCAGTTCGACGCGGCGTCGGCGAGCCCGCAGGGACGCGCCGACAGCGCGCGGCTCGAAGAGGTGCGCCGGGTCCGCAAGGAGAACTTCGACCAGGATTTCAATCAGCACGGAGCTGCCGCCGAGCGCCGACAGATCGTGCCCGGGCGCAGCTGGGCGGCGTGGGCGCGCGCCCTCGGCCACCTGCTGCCGCCCCTCGACGTCGCGGATCTTGGCTGCGGCGAGGGCTATCTCACCATCGAGGCCGCGCGTTTTGCTAGGAAGGTAATCGCGGTCGATCGATCGGACGTCGTTCTGGCGCGGGCCAAAGAAGCCGCCGCACGCCGCAAGCTGAAGAACATCGACTGGAAGCGCGGGGAGCTCGAGCAGCTGCCGCTCAAGGACGGCCTCGTCGACGTGGCGCTTCTGTCGCAGGCATTGCACCACGCCGCCGATCCGGCCAAGGCCCTCGCCGAAGCCGTTCGTGTCGTCCGTCCCGGTGGCCGCGTGCTCGTGCTCGATCTGCGCCGCCACGGGGAGCACTGGGTCAAGGACCGGCTCGGCGACCGGTGGCTCGGCTTCGAGGACGGCGAGCTCAGGCGGCTGCTCGAAGCGGCCGGGCTGAGCCACGTCAAGGTCACCGCCGGTACGCGCCGGCAGCGCGACCCGTTCACCGTATTAATCGCGAGCGGCAGCCGCCCCGCGACGATCAAGAAGGCCCACTAGACATGTCGCCCCTCGCCCCTCGCCCATCGCCCATCGATCATCGCCCGAGTCCCCTCGACGGCCTTGCCCGGGCACTCGACCAGCGCATCCTCGTCCTCGACGGCGCGATGGGCACGATGATCCAGCGCCACAAGCTGACCGAGGAGGACTTCCGCGGCGCGCGCTTCAGCAATCACGCCAAGGACCTGCGCGGCAACAACGATCTGCTGATCCTGACCCGGCCCGAGATCATCAGTGAGATCCACGGCCAGTATCTCGCGGCCGGCGCCGACATCATCGAGACCAACACCTTCAGCAGCACCACCGTGGCGCAGGGCGACTACCTCCTGGAATCGGTGGCCTACGAGTTGAATCTCGAAGGTGCCCGCCTCGCGCGTGCCGCGTGCGACGAGTGGACGACGAAGACGCCGGATCGCCCGCGATTGGTCGCCGGGTCGATCGGGCCGACCAATCGCACTCTGTCGATTTCGCCCGAGGTCAACAACCCGGCCTTCCGTGCCATCACCTTCGACGAGCTGCGCGCCGCCTACGAAGAGCAGGTCCGCGGCCTGATCGACGGCGGGTCCGATCTGATCCTGCTCGAGACGATCTTCGACACGCTCAACGCCAAGGCCGGCATCGTGGCGATCGAGAACGTGTTCGCCGAGAAGGGCGTCCGCCTGCCCCTGATGATCTCGTTCACGATCACCGACAAGAGCGGCCGGACGTTGTCCGGCCAGACGCTCGAAGCGTTCTATGCCTCGGTCCGCCATGCCCGGCCGTTCAGCATCGGCATCAACTGCGCGCTCGGCGCCCGCGACATGCGCCCCTACCTGGCCGACCTGGCGCGCATCGCCGAGTGCTACGTCTCGTCGTATCCCAACGCCGGTCTGCCCAACGCCTTCGGCGCCTACGACGAGCTGCCCGCCGAGACCGGCGAGCTGGTCAAGGACTTCGCCGCCAGTGGCTTCGTCAACATCGTTGGCGGCTGCTGCGGCACCACTCCCGATCACATCAGGTCGATCGCGGAGGCAGTCGCCGGCCTGCCGCCGCGCCGCGTCAAGCCACCGGCCTCGGCCTCGGCTATCGGCCATCGCCCATCGGACATCGCCGGCGAGCCTCACTTCACCGAGCTTTCCGGCTTGGAGCCGCTGGTCATCCGGCCCGACAGCAATTTTCAGATGATCGGCGAGCGCACCAATGTCACCGGCTCCGTTCGCTTCGCGCGGCTGGTCAAGGCCGACAACTGGGCGGACGCCGCGCAGGTCGCGCTCGATCAGGTCCGCGGCGGCGCCAACATCATCGACGTCAACATGGACGAAGGCATGCTCGACTCCGAGCGCGCCATGACGACATTCCTCAGCTACATCGCCACCGAGCCGGAGGTCGCGCGCGTGCCGGTGATGGTCGACAGCTCCAAGTGGAGCGTGCTCGAAGCGGGCCTGAAGTGCATCCAGGGCAAAGGCGTCGTCAACTCGATCAGCCTCAAGGAAGGGGAAGAGGACTTCCTCAACAAGGCGCGGACCATTCACCACTATGGCGCCGCCGTCATCGTCATGGCGTTCGACGAAACGGGCCAGGCCGACACCATCGAGCGCAAGGTGTCGATCTGCCAGCGCGCCTATCGCCTGCTGACCGAAGAGGCCCACTACGACCCGTCCGACATCATCTTCGACCCCAACATTCTCGCCATCGCCACTGGCCTCGAGGAGCACAACGACTACGCGGTGAACTACATCGAGGCCGCCAGGATCATCAAGGCTACGTGCCCGGGCGCCAAGATCAGCGGCGGCGTCAGTAACCTCTCCTTCTCGTTCCGCGGCAACGACGTCGTGCGCGAGGCCATGCACTCGGCATTCCTTTTCCACGCCATCAAGGCCGGCATGGACATGGGCATCGTCAACGCCGGCCAGCTGGTCGTCTACGAGGACATCCCCGCGGATCTGCTCGAGCGCGTCGAGGACGTGATCTTCAACCGCCGGCCCGACGCGACCGACCGGCTCGTCCAGTTCGCCGAGACGGTGAAGGGGACGGTCAAGGAGCGGCAGGCGGATCTCGCCTGGCGCAGCGGCACGGTGGAAGAGCGCCTGGCGTTTGCCCTCGTCCACGGCAGCGTCGAGTTCATCGAGCAGGATACCGAGGAGGCGCGGCAGAAGTACCGGCGGCCGCTCGACATCATCGAGGGTCCGCTGATGGACGGCATGAAGATCGTCGGCGACCTGTTCGGTGCGGGCAAGATGTTCCTGCCGCAGGTCGTCAAGTCTGCCCGCGCGATGAAGAAGGCGGTCGCCCATCTCGAGCCGTACATGGAGAAAGAGAAGGCCGAGCGGCTGGCCAGGGATCCCAACGCGGCGACGGCGCAGGGGCGCATCGTCATGGCGACGGTGAAGGGGGACGTCCACGATATCGGCAAGAACATCGTCGGTGTCGTGCTCGGCTGCAACAACTACGAAGTGATCGACCTCGGCGTGATGGTGCCGGCGGCGAAGATCCTCGATACGGCGATCGAGAGGAAGGCGGACCTCGTCGGCCTGAGCGGCCTGATCACCCCGTCGCTCGACGAGATGGTGATGGTCGCGCGCGAGATGGAGCGCCGGCACATGACCCTGCCGCTGCTCATTGGCGGCGCGACGACCAGCCGTCAGCACACGGCGGTGAAGGTCGCCCCGGAGTTCGGCCAGCCCGTCCTCCACGTCCTCGACGCCTCCCGCGTCGTCGACGTCGTGTCGCAGCTGCTCAACCCCGAACGCAAGGGAGCGTTCGTGCGCAGCAACGTCGAGGCGCAGGAGGAGATCCGCGAGCGCTACAAGACGCGCACGGAGAAGCCGCTGCTGGCCTACGAGCAGGCGCGTGCCCACAAGCTGGTCTACGACTGGGACGACCACGTCACCGCGACGCCAGCCTTCGTCGGCCGCCGCTTCCTCGACGATGTGCCGCTCGAGGAGATCGCGAGATACATCGACTGGACCTACTTCTTCTCGGCGTGGGAGCTGAAGGGGAAGTTTCCGGCGATTCTCGATCATCCGCAATACGGCGAGGCGGCGCGCCAGCTCTACGAGGACGCACGGGCACTGCTGAAGAACATCGTCGGCGGCAAGTTGATCCGCGCGCGTGGCGTGCACGCGTTCTGGCCGGCGGCCGCTGACGGCGACGACATCGTCGTCTACAAGGACGAGGACCGCCACGAGGTCCTGGCGCGCCTGCCGATGCTGCGCCAGCAGGAACTGCAGCCCGACGATCGCCCGAACCTGTCGCTCGCCGACTACATCGCGCCGAAGGGAAGCGGCATTCCCGACTACCTCGGTATGTTCGCTGTCACCGGCGGCATCGGCGCCGAGGAGCTGGCCAAGCGCTACGAGGCCGATCACGACGACTACCGCGCGATCATGGTCAAGGCGCTGGCCGATCGGCTGGCCGAGGCGTTCGCGACGTATTTGCACGCGCGCGTCCGCGACGACTGGGGCCACCCCGACCCGGCAGCGCTCGCGCCCGAGGATTTGCACCACGAGAAGCATCGCGGCATCCGTCCCGCGCCCGGCTACCCGGCATGTCCGGATCACAGTGGCAAGTTCGATCTCTTCAAGTTGCTGCAGGCCGAACGGCAGGGGATGGCGCTGACCGAACACGCCGCGATGACGCCGGCGGCGACGGTGAGCGGCTTCTACTTCTCACATCCGCAGGCCAAGTACTTCAACGTTGGCCGCATCGGCCGCGACCAGGTCGAGTCGTACGCGACGCGCAAGGGCCTTCCGCTTGAAGAAGTGGAAAAATGGCTGTCGCCCAACCTGTCGTACGAGCCGCTCGCGGCCGGGATGAAGTGCTAGCGGCTTACTTGTTCGCGGCCTTGACCTGGCTGACGAACGTGTTCACCGACTTGGCGAGCGCGTCCATGATCGCCTTGGAGTGGACCGCCGGCGAGCCTCCCGCCATTCCACCCTCGCGCATCAACGGCACTTCGACCATGACCAGACCTTTCACGTACGGAAAGGTCGCATCAGCCTGCGCTATCAGCGAGGCGTCGTAGCGCGACACGCAGGTTCCGTCGGCGAGCCGGCTCGTGACGACGCTGACAAGGACGTAGCTCTCCTCGTTGCCGTAGGGCTGCGACTTGAATCCTGCCGCTGACAGGATGCCGGCAATCGACGTCTTGATCTTGTTTTGATCCAGCCCGCACGCAACCGCCTGCGCGCTGAGATCCTCCACTTGTGTTCCGATCACCGTGAGGCCGCGCAGCTCCGAGCCAGGCGGCAGCACCGGCGGCCGCGCGGCCGGTGCCGAGGGAGCCGTGCCCGTAGCGGAAGGCGGCGCGCCAGGGGCGGCTGGCGCGTCAGGTGGCGGCAAGCCTGGTGATGCCGTTGTTCCCGACAGGACGGTTCGCTCGTGCTCATCCGGCGGCTCGTAGGTGAGCTTCACCTCGTCCCCGTCGTGTCCCCGCTCGAGGAAACGGATGTTGACGAGCAGCCGCTTCGGGTTCTCGGTCGGCGTGAAGGTGTAGCGCAGCTGCCGTCCCGACTCGACGTCGAACAGCACGATGAAGCTTCCCGAGTCCCACTGCGACCGCGTCGGCAGCACCACGGTGCCGATTGCCAGCTCCTCGACCCGGCCGTCCGGATGGAACGTGCGCGAGTGCCCCTGGTCGTCCGCGATCGAGACGGCGTTGTCTTTCTGGACGATGGTGATGTGCTCGGGCGGTGTGCGCGCCTCGCCGGTGAGCTGCGTCTTTCTCGTGCTGTCGTCGGCGCTCTCCCGCGAAAACAGGGGCGCGGGAGTCGCCCCGCCGCCGCCGGATCCCGAGCCGCCGCGGCGGCCGCGGCCACCGCCGCCACCGCTACCGCTACCGCCGCTCCTGCCACCCTGCTCGCCGCCGGCCTGCGCCCAATCGTTGCTGAATCCGATCTCCTGAGGCCGCTGCGTCAGCGCGGGGTTCAGCACCCACACGCCGGCGATGTTCGGTGTCGTCGACTGCGCGGCGGCAGGGGTCGCGAGGGCGACACAGATCAGCAGGCGGACGATCCGGAGGAACATAGGACTCCCGTCAGTACCGGTAACACGGCCGCACCGGCATCGAGCGCATGACGGTCCCAACCGCGGTCGCCTGTGGCTCGGTTGACGCCGCGCTGACGCAGTTTGGTCGTACTTTCGCAACCGTCTCGCCACAAACCGCCAGTCTGACTGGTTGTAACGGCTGCGGCTGCCAGCGCCGGTGCCGTACGCAAGGAGTCACCATGAAGATTCGATCGTTCGCCATTCTGTTGTGTGTCGTTGCGCTCGGGCTCGTCGCCGCGGCGTGTGGAAGTTCACCGACCTCCGCCACCTCGGTCTCGACCGTCACGGTCTCGGGGGGCGTGCCCGGCGTCGGCTCTTCGTCGCAGTTCACGGCCGTGGCGTCGCTCGCAGGCGGCGTCACGCAGGACGTTACGGGCGCCGCGACCTGGTCGTCCTCCAACACAGCCGTCGCCACGGTTTCCGCGACGGGCCTGGTCAGCGCGGTGGCCGCTGGAAACGCCGTGATCTCGGCCACTTATTCGGGCGTCGCCGGCAACGATTCCATCCTGGTCCCGTAGATTGTCGAATTCGCGCCGCCAGGAAGCGGCGCTACAGCTTGTTCGGGCAGCCGGGGCGGCAGCGGCAGGGTATGGTCTTGTCGCCGATCGTCCGGTAGTCGTAGGTGAGTTCCTCGCCGCGGCTGATGTTGCGCGCCGCGCGGATCCAGATCGTCTTGTCGACGATCTGGAAGTAGCAATTCGGCGTGCACGAGTGATTGATGAACCGCGCGACGTTGCCGTCGATATTGGCGTCGCGGCTCCAGACGCGGTTCACGCGGAACACCCAGATGCATCCCTGTCTTAGGTACTCCTCTTCGCGTAAGTCGAGCTCCCGCCCGTTTCGAACCAATTCGCCGGCGTAATCGATGATGCGCGTGTTCTTGTTGATTGCCTCGGCGGCAAACACCCCGTGGCCGTGGACGGCCGACGGCCGCCGTTCGATGGCGGGGAAGTCCTGAATACGCTGGGACATAGGAGAATCGTACGCTATCCTGTGAGACGCCCAACCAACGGCCGGCCCCGGCCGTCTGATTACCGGGATCGTGTGGCGGCGGAGAGTGCCGCCAGTTCGCGCATCGATGGTGAAAGGAAAGCTCGTTTTCGGCGTCGTTGGCGTCGTGGCGCTTGCCGCGGCGGCGGTTGGCGTACGCCTGCACGCACGCGCGCCGGAGTCCAAAGGTCCCGGCAGCGCCGCGACATACACCGTGGCGCGGCAGGATTTCGTCCGCATGGTCCGCCTCAATGGCACGGTCGAAGCGGTAGAATCGCACGCCATTCAGGCGCCGCGCCTCGCCGGCCAGAACAGCAACTCGCTCGTCATCATGCGCCTCGTCCACAACGGCGCGACGGTGAAGCCCGGCGACAGGCTCGTCGAGTTCGACCGTCAGGACCAGTTGCGCAACGCGCTCGACCGGCGGGCCGATCTGACCGACCTCGATCAGCAGATCAAGAAACGGCAGGCCGACGAAGTCGCCGCGAAGGCGAGCGACGAGAGCACGCTGGAGCAGGCGCACAGCGCGCTCGAAAAAGCGCGGCTCGAACTCGTCAAGAACGAGATGCTGCCGAGGATCGAGGCGGAAAAGAACACGCTGGCCCACGAGGAGGCGATCGCCCGTCTCAAGCAACTGCAGGAAACCTACGATCTCAAGCGCGCCGCCGCGGCGGCGGACGTCAGGGTTCTCGAGATCCGCCGCGATCGCGCCGCCACCAACATGCAACAGGCGGAACAGAACGCTGAGCGCATGCTGGTCAACTCGCCGCTGCCCGGCGTCGCCGTGATCAAGACGACGTGGAAGAGCGGCAACAGCCCGACGGAGTTCGTCGAAGGCGATGAGGTGCGGTCGGGGCAGCCGGTGGTCGAAGTGGTCAATCCCGCCGTGATGCGCGTCCGCGCGCGGGTCAACCAGGCCGACATCAACGAGCTGAAGATCGGCCAGCCGGTGCGCGTCGGCCTGGATGCGTATCCCGACCTGGCGTTTCCCGGCACCGTTACCCAGATCTCGCCGATCGGGCAGCAGTCGTCGCTGTCGCCCAAGGTGCGCAACTTCGTCGTGTTGGTCGTGGTGAGAGGAGCCAGCCCCAACCTGATGCCCGACCTGACCGCCTCGCTCGACGTCGAGCTCGGACGTACGCTCAACGCGCTGGTGGTGCCGCGCGACTCGGTCGTCTCCGACGGCGAGAAGGCCTACGTCATGGTGCAGCGCGGCGGCCGCCTCGAGAGGCAGGACGTGGTGCTCGGCGCGGCGAGCGCCTATCAGGCGGTGGTGACGGGCGGCCTGCAGGAAGGCGTGACCATCGCCCGCAACGCCGCTGCGGCGGCCGAGAAGCCCAGATAGCCCGATGCGTTTCCTTCGTTCCAGGCGCGGCCTCGCGATCATCGCCGTCGTCGTGATTCTCATCGCCGCCGGCGTCGCCGCGATGAACGCGGTCGGCACTACGATCCCCAACGCCACGACCGTGGCCGTCACGCACGGCGACTTCGTTGACTACATCCAGATCCGCGGCGACATCCGCCCCGCCAGGTCGATCGTTCTCAACGCGCCGCTGCAGTCTGGCGGCGACCTGCAGATCACGAAGCTCGTGAAGAACGGCGCGACGGTCAAGAAGGGGGACATCCTCGTCGAGTTCGACGCCACGTCGCTCGAGCAGCGGCTCGCCGAGCGCAAGTCCGATCTCAAGTCGGCGGAAGGAGAAATCGAGCAGCTGCAGGCGCAGCAGAAGATTAACGCCGAAGTGCGCCAAACGCAGCTGTTGAAGGCGCAGTACGACGTCGACCGCGCCAAACTCGATCTCGGCAAGCGCGATCTGGTCTCGCAGATCGAGTACGAAGAGGCGAAGCTGGCCCTCGCGGACGCCGAACAGAAGCAGAAGGAAACGCAGGCGAAGGTGAAGTCGACCGAGGCCGGCGCCGAAGCCGACGTCGTCGGCAAGCGGCGGAAGCGCGACAAGGCGCAGTTCGACGTCGAGCGCACGCAGGCGGCGATCGACCAGCTGCGGCTCCACGCGCCTGCCGACGGCACCGTCAACATTCTCGAGAACCCGCGCACCAGCAGCCAGTTCGGCAACGGCGTCGAGTTCCGTGAAGGCGACCGCGCCTGGGCCGGGGCCGGCATCCTCGAGCTGCCCGACCTGTCATCGATCCACCTCGAAGCCCGACTCGACGAATCCGACCGCGGCCGCCTCAAGGTCAGTCAGCCGGCCGTCGTGAAGATCGAAGCCGTTCCCGGGAAGGACTTCACCGCGCGCGTCGATCTCATCTCGGTGCTGGCGCGCGTCGATTTTTCCTCGGGCTGGCCGCCGGTGCGCAACTTCGATCTCGGCCTCGTGCTCGACAGTCCCGATCCGCGCATCCGTCCCGGCATGACCGCGACGGCGCGTATCGCCGCCGATCGTCTGCCGAATGCGACGCTCGTGCCGGCCGAGGCCATTTTCCAGAAGGACGGCCGCCCGATCGTCTACCGCCTGAACGGCTCGAAGTTCGACGAGCAGCCGATCGAGATCGCGCGCCGCGGCCGCGAGCAGGCCGCCGTCAGCACCGGAGTGTCGGCCGGCGACAAGCTCGCCGTGCGCCGCCCCGACCCCGACCTGATCCGGAGGAAAGGATGACCGAACGAGCGACAGCGAGAGAGGCACGCGATCGGAGCGCGCCGGCGAAGCGGCGTGCGAGAACGCATGTAGGGGGGTCCGGCGGGGCGAACCCCCCCGGAAAGAGATGAAGTACGGGCGCCGCATCGCCGCCGCCGTCGTCCTAACCGGGATCGCCGCGGTCGCGGTGGTGTGGGCGAAGGGATCGCCGGTACTGCCCGACACGCGTCCTTCCGTGCCGATCGCCAAGGTCGTGCGCGGGCCGCTCAAGCTGACGGTCTTCGCGACTGGCGAGCTGCGCGCCGGCCGGACGATGAACCTCGTGGCGCCGCCGGCGGGCGGCACGTTGCGCATCCTCAAGCTGCTGACGACCGGCACGCCGGTGAAGAAGGACGAGCCGGTCATCGAGTTCGATCCGGCGGATCAGCAGTTCAACTTCGAACAGGCGAAGTCGGACCTCGACGAAGCGGAGCAGTCGATCGTCAAGATGAAGGCCGACAACGCCGTGCAGGCATCGCAGGACAAGTTGAACCTGCTGACGGCGCGCTACGACGTCCGCCGCGGCGAGATCGGCGTCCTCGCCAACGAGTTCGTCGGCGCGATCGAGGCGCAGAAGAACGCGCTGACGCTCGACGAGGCGAAGCAGCATCTCAGTCAGCTGGAGCGCGATGCCGCCGCCCGTGCCGCCACCACCGCCGCGGCGCTGGCGGTGGTCGACGAGCGCCGCCACAAGGCGGAGCTGGCGATGCAGCGCGCGCAGTCGATCATCGACAACCTCGTCGTCAAGGCGCCGATCGACGGGCTGATCGCGGTCAAGGACAACCGCGACGGTCAGCAGTTCATGTTCAGCGGGATGATCCTGCCGGAATACAAGGCCGGCGACACGACGTTCTCCGGCCGGAACGTCGCCGACGTGATCGAGACTGGGCGGATGGAAGTGCGCGCCAGGGTCACGGAAGTGGACCGCGACAATCTGTCGACCGGCCAGGTCGCGACGGTGCAGATCGACGCGCTTCCGGGCCGCACGTTTACCGGCAAAGTGGGCCCGCTCAGCGCCAGCGCGTCGCGCGGCAGCTACTTCGAGACCACCGCGGTACGCCAGTTCGACATCACGCTCAATCTCGATCAACCCGACCCGGCGATGCGCGCCGGTTCATCGCTGCGCCTGACGATCGAAGGGCGCGAGATCCCCAACGCCCTGCATGTGCCGCGGCAGGCAGTGTTCGAGAAGTCGGGCAAGAACTATGTGTTCCTGCAGAACGGCGATCACTTCGAGCGACACGACGTCAAGGTCGTCACCGCGACCGAGAGCCGCGCCGTCATCGAAGGACTGCACGATGGCGACGTCATCGCGCTCGTCGATCCCGACGTCGCGACGTCGCGATCCAAGTCGTCCAGCGGCCCGCTCGCCGGCGCCGGTTCGGCCAAGTAAGAGATGCGAGCGAGCTGCGCGAGCGAGCCACGCGATCGGAGCGCGCCGGCGAAGCGGCGTGCGAGAGCGCATGTAGAGGGGTCTGGCGGGGCGAAGCCCCCCAGTAGGAAATGAGCGCGCGCGCCCACCTCTGGTCGTCGGACGTCCTGCCCGAGCTGCGCCTCGGCCTCGAGAATCTGCTCGCCCACAAGCTGCGCTCGCTGCTGACGATGCTGGGGATGATCTTCGGCGTGGCGGCCGTGGTCGCCATGCTGTCGATCGGCGCTGGCGCGCAGCAGGAGGTGATGTCGTTCATCGAGCAGCTCGGCGTTCGCAATCTGATCATCGAAGCGCGCGAGGCACCCGACAACCAGACGCTGCAGAAGGTGCGCAAGCTGTCGGCCGGCCTGTCGTTCCAGGACCTGCGCATCATCCAGTCGAATCTCGACGGCATCTCGACATCGAGCGCGCGCAAGCGTTTCACGCCGTCGAAACTGACGCCCAAACCGTTCGCGGGCGACATACCGGCGGTCTATGGCGTGGCGCCGGCCTACCAGGTGATCGCCAACCTCAAGGTGGCGTCGGGCCGCTTCTTCGACGACGCGGAAACGACGGCGGCGTCGCCGGTGTGCGTGCTCGGCGAGGCGGCGGCGGCGGGGCTCTTCGGCACCGAGGATCCGATCGGCAAGTACGTGAAGGTGAACGATCAGTGGTTCCGCGTCGTCGGCGTTGCGGGGCCGCAGCTCACCGTGCAGTCCGACGTCGCCGGCATCCCGGCGCAGGACCGCAACAACCTGATTTATGTCCCGCTCTACTCGTCGGTGTTCCGCCTCGAGGACAGCCAGAGCGCGCAGAAGGACGAGATCGACGGCGTCTACCTGCAGATGAAGTCGGGCGCCGACATTCCCGGCGCGGCGGCGATGCTGCGCGGCATTCTCGACGTCGCCCACCGCGGTGCCGGAGACTTCACCATCGTCTCGCCGGCGGAGCTGCTCGCCGAGCAGCGGCGCACGCAGCGCATCTTCGAGATGGTAATGGTGGCGATCGCGTCGATCTCGTTGCTGGTCGGCGGCATCGGGATCATGAACATCATGCTCGCCAGCGTGCTCGAGCGGACGCGCGAGATCGGCGTCCGCCGCGCTATCGGCGCGCGGCGGAAGGACGTCGTACGGCAGTTCCTCATCGAGACGACGATCATCTCGCTGACCGGCGGCGTCGCCGGCATCCTCCTTGGCGTCGCACTGTCGCAGCTGATTGGCGTCCTGGCCGGGTGGTCGACAATCGTCACGACCAGCTCGATCGTGCTGGCCTTCGGCGTCTCGGTTGCCATCGGCATCGTGTTCGGCCTCTATCCCGCCGTCCGCGCGTCCCGGCTCGATCCGGTGACGGCGCTGCACTACGAGTAGGAAGTCGCTTATTTTCGCAACACCACCCAGTCGCGATCGCGATACGCAGTCGTCCACTCCGCCTGCGCGAGTTGCGTAGCGGTTGGCGACTCGGTCGGCAGGTAGGCGCAGCGGATCTTGAAGCGCGAGAAGACCTCCGGATACGCGCCGCTGCCGTTCTCCAGGCGGATCTGCTCGAGGATGAGCGCCGTCGGATACGGGTCCTGCCGTCCGTCGAGATACACGCGTCGCTCCGGTACGAACCACAGCAGATAACCGCCCTGGTCGTAGCGGTTGTACAAGTTGTCGGGGCACTGCCGCAGTGCGGCGATCGCGCCGGCGGGTATCGGATCCCAGCGCAGCTTGGGAATGCGGTTCGTGTATGCCCAGGCCAGCGTTCCGGCGACGCCGGCGGCGGCAAGGCTGGCGATCGCGGCGTTCAGCCGCGGCCGTTGCGCCTCGGCTGCGGTCGCGGAATGGCGCCGCCCCGGCAGCAGCGTCGTCATCGCCGGTGCGGCGACCATCAGGAACGGTCCGACGTTTCTGATCGCGGTCAGGGCGAAGGGCAGCGCGGCCAGCGCGCAGGCGTAGATCGTTGCCTCGTCGGGCGGCAGCTGCCGGAGACGCCGTCGATTGTGGACGATGCCGTAACAGAACGCCGCGGCGATGAACCAGAAGGGCAGCAGGTACGGGGCCGTCAGGCGCGGGCGCTGCCACTCGTCGAAGGGAAACAGGCGGATGCGCGCCAGCGATATCAGGATTTCCGACCAGAACGACAAACCGAGCGGCGTGGCCGTCGTCGCCAGGAGGCAGGCCAGCAGGATGAGTAGCGCCGTCCGCAACTTGCGCGGCGCCATCAGCACCTGCGCGGCGAGACCCGCGCCGAGGAAGACGAATCCGAGCAGCACGCCGCCGTGACAGTTCGCCCAGACCAGGAAGACCAAGGGCAGCCACCACACGCGCCACGCCGACACGAGCGTTACGGTGGCCACGATGAAGAGGAGTGAGAAGGCGTGCGGCCGCGGCTGCCACCAGGCGCTCGATGGGATGACGGCCAGCCCGATCCAGATCACCCGTGCGCGCGATGATCCGCGGCCCAACTGCCACGACAGCGTCCAGGCGCCGACGATCAGGCTGGCCGCGAACATCGTCACGAGAGGCAGCCCGCCGATCCTGAACATCGCGTAGTACGCGACTTCGGTGAGCCACTCGTGATTCGCCCAGAAAGCCCCTTCGGCGGTGTGGGAATGGAGGTCGGTGAGCAGGACCGCGTGCATTCGCCACATGTCGCGGCCGGCACTCAGCTGCCACCAGGTGTCGGTGTGCATGGGCATGAGCCCGCACGCCAGCGCGATCACCAGGAGCGCGAGCGCGGCGAGAAACCGATCGAACGTAAACCAGGGGGATCGGGCGACCACAGGGCCTTTCGGGGGGGCGACGGCGATTGTATGGCAAACCCGCCTATAATTAGAGGGTTATGCCCTGTGCCGCGACCTTCCTGGTCGCGCTGCTCGCAGCTCTACCGTCGTCGCAGACCCGGCGTCCGGCTCCGCCGGCGGCCCCGGCGCCGTTCAAGGCAACGCTGACCGCCGCAGAGATGACCGGCAAGCAGGCCGTCCTCGACACGTCGATGGGAACGGTCGTCATTGACTTGCGGCCGGACCTGGCGCCGAACCACGTCGGCTACTTCATGAAGTCGGCGGCGGACAAGGCGTTCGACGGAACGATCGTGCACCGCGTGATCAGGGACGGCATCATCCAGGGCGGGGATCCCCTGACGAAGGATCCGGGCAAGAAGGCGTTGTACGGAACGGGTGGACTCGGCGTGCTGAAGGCGGAGTCCAGCGCCGAGCCGTTCACGCGCGGCGCGGTGGCGGCCGCGTTGCGGCCGAACCAGCCCGACAGCGGCGGCGCGCAGTTCTTCATCTGCGTGTCGGACCAGCCGGCGTTGGCGGGGCAGTTTACGATCTTCGGCCGCGTCAGCGAAGGGATGGACGTGGCGCAGAAGATCTCGGAGCTGTCGGCGGATGACCGGAACCAACCGCTCGAGCGCGTGACGATCCGCAGCGTCACGATCCGTGACACGCCGCCGCCAGAGCCGGTGCCGTTCGCTGGCGAGACGCCGGATCAGCTGGCGCAGCACAGGGCCGTAATCGAGACCGCGCAGGGGAACATCACCGTCGCCTTCACCGCCGGGACGGCGCCGGAGCACGTCCGCAACTTCCTGCAGCTGGCGCAGGCGGGAGTATTCGACGGCACGGCGTTTCACCGCGTGGTGCACAACTTCGTGGCGCAGGGCGGTGCGCTCACGTCGCGGGCGGCGCCGCTCACCGAGAAGCAGCAGAAACGCGTGCATACGCTGCAGCCGGAGTTCAACGACACCAAGCACGTCAAAGGCATTGTCTCAATGGCGCGCGGCGACGATCCCGCCAGCGCCACCACCTCGTTCTTCATCGTCACGGGACCAGCGCCGTCGCTCGACGGCAAGTACACCGTCTTTGCACGCGTCGTCGACGGCATGGACGTCGTCGACAGGATTGACGCGGCGCCGGTCAACGGCGAGTCTCCCGTGGCCCGCATCGAGATTACCAAGGTGCGGATCATCAATTAGTCAGGCAACATGGCAGAAACACGTCTCAAGATTGCAGTCTTCATCGATTTCGACAACATCGAGATTGGCGTCAAGAACACCCTCAACGCGACCTTCGACGTCGGCGTCGTGCTCGAGGCGCTGCGCGAACGCGGCGACGTCGTCAGCAAGACGGCCTACGGCGACTGGACGCGCGCCGGCGACTACAGCCGATCGCTGACCCAGCATGCGACCAAGCTGGTGCAGCGCAACCTCACGCCGGGCGGCGACAAGAACGGTGCCGACATCAACCTCGCGCTCGACGCGTTGGAGATGGCCTTCACCCATCCCCATATCAACGCCTACGTCATCGTCGGCGGCGACAGCGACTTCATCTCGCTCGTCGAGAAGCTGAAGCAGTACGACAAGCAGATCTTCGTCGTCGGCGGCCGATCGTTCACCAGCCAGGTGATGCAGCGCAACTGCCACGAGTTCATGGCCTACGAGAACCTGATCGGCGGGCGCCGCAGCGATCGCGGCCGAGGCGGGTCCGGGCCATCGATGGGCTCGCAGCAGCTCGACCAGATCGTGCCTTTGGTGCGGCGCGCGCTGAAGGTGCTGTCGGACCGTGAGGTCACGCCGCAGCTCGGGCTTCTCAAGAGCACGCTGCTGCAGCTCGACTCGACGTTCTCGGAGCGGACTTACGGCGCCGGGAGCTTCCGCGATTTCGCCGAGAAGCTGGCCTCGGCCGGCATCGTCACGCTGAAGGAAGCCGGGCGCAACGTGCTCGTCGAGCTGCGCGAGGGGGGACACCAGCCGCTGGCGCCCGAGGCCAGCAGCGCCCCTGCGGCGCCGGCCGACGCAGGCAACGGGCATTCGCGCCCGGCCCACCACGGGCACGCACCGGCGCAGGCCCAGCCGCACGGACCGGCACACGGCCAACCGCACGCGCAGCACGGGCCGCCGGCGGGGCCGCCGCGCGCCGAGGAAGCGGTCGCCGAAGTGCGCCGCCTCTTCTCGATCGCGCAACAGCCGCCGCGCTGGCCGATGTACCTGCGCCAGGTGAAGCAATACCTGCGCACCGCCGACTCGTCGTTCGACGAGCGGAAGTTCGGCTTCAACAGCCTCAACGATCTGCTGCGCGCCTGTCAGCGTGAAGGGCTGTTTCGCATGGAGCGCGATCGGCAGGGCGTCATCCGCTTCTTCCAGGGGAACGCCATGAAGGAAGCGGGCGCATCGGCGGCGGCGCGCGGTATCAACCAGGCCGACATCGAGGCGGCCGAGCGACTGGCGGCGCAGGCTGAAGCCGAGCTCGCCGCCGCCGAAGCGCGTGAAGCGGACGTCGTCGACGGCGATGTCGTACGCGACCAGGAGCAGCCGTCGATCGTTGATGCCGAAGCGATGGCCGAAGAGACCGCACCGATCACCGAGGAGCCGCCGGCCAAGACACGAAGGAAGGCGAAGGGCGCCAAGGAGCCGAAGGAGCCGCGCGCGCGCAAGGCCGCGGCCAAGCCGCGCGCTTCGTCACGCAAGAAAGCGGCGGTCGCCGCCGACGCATAGTCCCATGCCACGCCAGCAGGCCGCGGCGGTGCTCGCGCTTGGCCTGCTGGCATGGCCCATCCACGCAGAGCAGAAATTTTCGTCGCGGACGCTCGGCGTCCGCGTCGACGTCCTCGTGACCGAAGGGCACAATCCTGTTGGCGGGCTCACCGCCGGCGACTTCGCGCTGCGCGACAACGGCGTGGCGCAGCACATCGAGGTCGTCGACGCCAACGACGTGCCGGTGAACGCCGTTCTCGCCCTCGATACCAGCGCGAGCCTCAAGGGCAAGCGCCAGACCGATCTGGTCGGCGCCGCGGAATCCCTTCTCGACGGCCTCAAGCCGGTCGATCGAGCGGCGCTGACCACCTTCGATCACGCGGTCCGCCCGGGGATCCCGTTAACGGGCGATCTGAAGGCCGTTCGCGCCTCGCTCGACCGCATCGAGCCACAGGGGCAGACCTCGGTGATGGACGGCGTATTCGTGGCGCTGACCGAAACGCTCGATCAGCCAGGCCGTTTCCTCGTGGTGGTGTGCACGGACGGCAGCGACACCTTCAGCTGGCTGCAGCCGTCGGAGGTGATCGAGATCGCGAAGCGCTCCAACGCGGTGATCTACGCGGTGACGTCGGCCGACGCCAAGCGATCTGATGCGCTGAAGCAGCTGGCCGACGCCACCGGTGGTCAAGTCCTGCCGGTCAAGTCGAGCGACGAGCTGCGTCCCGCCTTCCAGCGCATTCTCTCGGAGTTCCGCAGCCGCTACGTGCTCGCCTACACGCCGGAAGGCGTCACGCCTGGCGGCTACCATCGCATCGAGGTCACCGTCCCGCACCGGCGGGTCTCGGTGAAAGCGCGTCCGGGGTACGCAGGCGCGGAGACTGCCAAGCTGCCGTGACCCGCATTCTGGCGGCAGCCGTCGGCGTGGGGCTGTTGCTCGCGTCCGCCCGTGTCGCCCGCGCGCAGAGCCGTGAATCGACCGACGCGCTGGGTAATTGGGTGGCGGCGGTCAGAACTCACGAACCTGGGAAAGCCGACGCCGCCGCGCAGGTCGTCGCCGGGCTCAAGTACAGCGACCGTCTCACACTGTATCCCTCGATGCAGATGTTTGTCGCCGCGGTGCGCGGCGAGAAGATCCACACAAAGACGGCCGAGCAGCGCCAGGTCCTGGACCTCTACCGCTCTGTCCAGAAGAATCCTGGACTCGCGGCGTTCCTAGAGCGCGCGGCGGTACTCCACGCCGACGCCGCGATCTTCCTCGACAAGGATCCGGACTTCATCGACGATGCGCCGACACCAGGCGCTCCCGCCGCAATCGATCCACGGACCGGGGCTCGGAACCGCCGCCTCACCGACGCCCCCACGTCACCCCTGCTGACCAACGAAAGGGCGCTGCGTCATACCGACGGTCGTGTCATCGGCCAAGCGCTGCTGAACTGGAACTGGACGTTCGCGCGCAGCCTGCTTGATTTGCTGCTGACCCAGCCGGCAGACGTCGTGTTCGTGGGCGAGTGGTATCACGCCACCGCTGCCTACATGCTGGCATTGGGCAAACACGCCGATCTGAAGAAGCATCTCGCGCACGCAGCGGACGTGTTGCCGCAGGACCCGCACATCCTCTTCGATCGCGGCTGCTATGCCGAGACGCTCGGCCTGCCGCTCTACCAGGTACTGCCAGACGACGTGGGGTTCTGGAGCTCCACGGCTCGCCTCTCCGTGCCTTCCGAAGACAAGACCGACGACGAGGCTGAGAAGCTGTTCCGCCACGCGATCGAAGTGGACTCCAGCTATGCGGAAGCACGTGTTCGCTTTGCGCGTCTGCTCGAACGGCGCGGAGCTCACGACGAGGCGGCCGCGCAAATCGATCAGGCGATCGCGTCCGGGCCGGTCAAGACCGTCGCCTACTTCGCGCATCTGGTTGCCGGCCGGATCGAGCTGGCGCGCGGACGGCCTGACGAATCGTTCGGCCATTACCGGGCGGCGCTGGCGATCTTCCCGGATGCGCAGTCGGCGCTGGTCGGCGCCAGCGACGCCGCCGTCATGGCGACCGACGTGCCTGCTGCGATGACGCTCGTGCAGAAGCTCGGCGAGTCCACGGCACGCTTCGACGCCGATCCCTGGTGGAACTACCACCTCGGTGCCGGCCGCGACGTCGACGAGCTGATGGCGGCGCTCTGGGCGCGCGTGCCCAGGTAATATTGCGTCCGTGGCGTCTGAGATGAAGTGGCCGTCGATCGTGATCGGTGTCGTGCTGCTCGCTGCTGACGTGACGGCGGCCCGGGCGCAGTCGATGGGGTCGGCGGCCGCGCTCGATCGATGGGTCGTGGCGGTACGCGAGCACAAGCCCGGACGATCGGACAAGCCCGCGGCGGCGATCGCGGCGTTGTCGTATGCGAATCGCGTCGAGCTGAACCAGGCGATGCCGCTATTCCTGCGCGGCTTGCAGGGTAAGGCGCTCTCCAAGGACTCCGACGCTCAGCGCCAGATCGACGCGCTCGTCCACGCGGTTCGCATGGAGCAAGGCGCCGCGACATTCCTTCGCCTGGCGGCCGTCCTGCACACGGACGCGGCCGTCTTTCGCGCCGATCTGCCAACTCCACCGGTGGAGTCCACGGCTCTGCAACAAACCACGACGGCGATCGATGGACGGAGCGGCCTGGCGATCGCCCGCGCCACCGTCAGGCCGCCGCCTCCCCGCCGCCGCTCCTCTCGAATGATCATTTCATCGTCCACGGCGACGGCCGAGGCCCGCGTCAGGCTGGCGCGCCTGCTCGACGAACGCGGCCGTCACGACGAGGCAGCCTCTGAAATCGGCCTGGCGCTGGCGGCCAATCCGGCGCCGGCGGTCGCGTTCTATGCGCACCTCGTGGCCGGCCGCATCGAGCAGGCGCGCGGCCAGGCGCGTCGATCGCTCGAGCACTACACCGCGGCCGTAGCGCTCTATCCCGACGCGCAGTCGGCGCTTCTCGGCGCGAGCCAGGCGGCGGCGATGACCTCCGATGTTGCGGGACGCCGAACCCCTCATGCGCGCGATGTGGGCAGACGCGGCGCGATAGACGGTAACGAGCCGCTACGCTGGTCGGCATCGCCCGCTTCGAATGGGAGCAGCGGCTCTTCCGGATCGAACGGCGCCGACGGATCCTCGAGGTTGTGCACGGTGACGCCGAGCAGGCGGACGGCGCGCGCTGCCGCGCCGGTGCGGTCGAGCAGCTTCACGGCGCGCTGCGCGATGTCTTCGGCGTCGCGTGTCGCCGGCGTTCGCGAATGGCTGCGCGTGATCGTGGTGAAGTCCGAGTAGCGGACTTTGATGGTGACCGTTCGGCACAGCAGCTGCTGGCGCTCCAGCCAGTCGGCCGCGTCACGCGCCATCGTGTCGACCTCCTGCCGCATCTCGAGGATGTCGGTCAGATCCTGGGAATAGGTGATCTCGCTGCCGGACGATTTCGTCTCGCGGTTCGGCTCGACGTTGCGATCGTCGACGCCGTTGGCGAGCTGGCGCAGCCACTCGCTCCAGCTTCCCACCGCCTCGCGCAGCGTCTTCTCGTCGGCGCTGCGCACGTCGACCAGTTTCGTGATGCCACGCTCGTGCAGCCGCGCCGCGGTCACGGGACCGACGCCCCAGAGCGCGTCGACCGGCAGCGCCTGCAGGAAGCGCTCGACGCGCTCGGGCGCGATCACCGTCAGGCCGTCAGGCTTCTTCCAGGCCGACGCGATCTTGGCCAGGAACTTGTTGGGGGCGACGCCGGCCGACGCTGTCAGCCCCGTCTTCTCCCGGATGTCCGTCTTGACGCGCTGTGCCACGACCTTGCCGAGCGCCTCCCCCCATGCGTTTTCCGTCACGTCGAGGTAGGCCTCGTCGAGCGACATCGGCTCGACGAGCGGCGTCACGGCGCGGAAGATCTCGAAAACCTGGCGCGAGACAGCGCGGTACTTCTGGAAGTCGGGATGGACGATGACGAGATGCGGGCAGAGCCGCACCGCCCGCGCCATCGGGATTGCCGAGCGCACCCCGAACGTGCGCGCCTCATAGCTCGCCGCCGCAACGACGCCGCGTCGGTGGGGGTCGCCGCCGACCGCCACCGGCTTGCCGCGCAGCGACCGATTGTCGCGCTGCTCGACCGACGCGTAGAAGGCGTCCATGTCGATGTGCAGGATGCGCCGCAACCGTCACCCCTGCAAAATCTGCCGGACCGGATCCGGCAGCAGGCGCGTGCCCAGTTTCCAGCAGGTGTTGCACGAGGGGCAGTCGTAATAGTGGATCGGCATCTGCGGCATCGACGCGGCCTGGGTGCGGAACGCGCCGGACGAAAGTTGCGTGTCGACGTGGACCAGCGTCGCCCCGCACGAGGGGCAGGCCGGATCCGCCGGGCGCTCGACGCTGATATCACTCATCGTCCCGCCGCGGGCGCGGCGTTACCGTGCGTCCAGCGCAGCTCGCCGGCCGCGATCCGCACCGGCAGCTGATTTTCTTTCACCGGCAGCGGACAGGTCGCAAAGTCGGTGAACGCGCAGGGCGGGTTGTAAGCGCGGTTGAAATCGAGATCGACGACGCCGGCCTTGGGCAGCGGCGTGTGCAGGAAGCGGCCGGCGCCGTAGGTGTCCGTGCGGCTGCTCGGATCTTTGAAGATGAAAAAGAGGTCCTCGTGCTTCGAGGTCTCGTAGACCGGCTCGAGGCTGTAGGGCTTGCCGTCGATCGTGAACTCGACCCGCCCAGGACTCTCCATCGGCACCAGCTGGCCGAGCACGTTCGGCACCTGCACGGTCTTCGACTTGTCGTAGGCGACGAACTTCGCCGTGACGTGGTAGCGCGCGTCGAGCGGGAAGTATTTCAAGCCGTCGAAATGCTGGCGCGCGTCGCTCTCTGGATCGAGCATGCGCAGGCCGATCTTGTCGGCGCGGCGGATGACGAAGAGCGTGACGCCGTTCACGGTGATCGCCGACTCCTCACCCTTGCGCGGATCGAACGTGAGCGTGTCGATCGGCTTGCCCGCCGACGTGACCCCCGCGCCAGGTTCGGCAGTGAACGACACCGACGTGTCCTTGAGCGTGAACACCCCGACCTTCTTTGGCGTGCGCGGCGGCAGCTTGATGTCCGAGGCCGCATCGCTGCCGGCGTGGTTCGCCCCATCGCGCAGCCAGAACAGCCCCTGCACGGCGAGCCAGCCGTTGGGGGCCGTCAGCTCGGCGATGCGGTTCTTGCGGTAGTTGTCGATCTCCGCCTTGTAGGCGGGGGTCAGGTCAGCGGCCGCGGTCAGCAGCGTCAGGGCGAGAATCAGGGCGCGCATAAGGAATGATTTTGTCCCATTCGTCGGCGCTCGACCGCGCCACGACGGCGACGACCGGGTCGGTGTCGCTCAGGTTGAACACTTCGTGGGGCACGCCGGGAGCGATGAAGATGAAGTCACCCGCCTCGTGATCGACGCGCTCCTGCAGACCGTCGCCGTACTCGTGGCGCAGACGTCCTTCGAGAATATAAAGCATCACCTCGAAGTCCACGTGAACATGCGCCCCGGCAACGCCGCCCGGCGGAATCATCGCCACGTTCATCGAGAGTTGCGTCGCGCCGACGTTCTTGCCCGACATCCCGAGCTTGTAGCGGATGCCGTTCCAGTCGCGGCACACCCCGCTGCCGCGCACCCACATCAGTCCGTGCTGTCCCTCGACCTTCGGCGCGCCGTCCATGCGTTGGAGCATATCGCGATCCGCGGCGGTCCGGGCCTAGTCAGCGCGGAGTGCCACCAGGGGATCGACTCGTGACGCACGCCGGGCAGGGATGACTCCAGCGGCCAGGGCCAGCACCAGCATCGCCGCCGCGGCGCCAGTGAGCGTGGCCGGATCGCGGGCCGCGAGTCCGAACAGCATCGACTGGAGTAGGCGGGTGCCGGCCAGCGCCATCGGAACGCCGAGCAGCAATCCCAGCCCCGTCAGCGCCAGCGACTCGCGCAGCACCATCCACAGCACGCGCTCGCGCGCGGCCCCCAGCGCCATCCGGACGCCAATCTCCGGCGTTCGCCGCGCCACGTTGTAGGCGAGCAACCCATAGAGTCCGATCGCCGAGAGCAGCAGCGCGACACTGCCGAGTAGCGCCGCCAACCGCGCGAAGAGCCGCTCCTGCCTGAGTGACGTGGCGATCTGATCGGACTGCGTCATCACGCCGTAGACCGGCAGCGTCGCATCGATGCCGCGCACCACGTCGCGCACTGCCGCGGCCATCGGCGCCGGCGCCTCGGCCGTCCGCACCTCGAAGGTCGCCGCGTTCTTCATCGCCGGTGGATGCCGATAGAATGAGTACATCGTCGGCGGCGGCTCGTCGCGCACTGACGTATATCGCGCATCCTCGACGACACCGACGATCTCCGCCGGGGCGTGGCGCTGACGCAGCGTGCCGGTGTTGAACTGGCGTCCGACGACATCTTCGCTCTGGAACAACTGCCTGGCGAGGGCGGTGTTGATGACGACCGTGGAGGCACCCGCCGCGTCACGCGGCGTGAACACCCGGCCGCGCCGCAGGCGCATCCGCATCGTGTCGAAGAAGCGTTCGTCGATCGAAAGCTGCCACGCGAGATGCGTCTTGGAGAAGCTGCGCATCTCGGCGCTGCCCGGCTGCGGGGCATCCTCGTCGAGCCGCGACACCACGCCGACTGACGATGAGTTGCTGATCAACTTGTGGCTGGAGATCGACGCGGAGACAACGCCTGGCGTGGCGCGCAGACGCTCGAGGACGTCGGCATAGATGGCGGTCGTCCGTCCGGGATCGTAGCCATTGGCGGCGGGGTCGAGGCGGAAGAGCAGGAGATGACCCGCGTCGAAGCCGAGATCGGCCTGCTGCAGGTTCCGCACGGTGCGCACGAGCAGCGCCGCGCCGGCGACGAGCACGAGCGACAGTGCCATCTGCCCGATCACCAGGCCGGCCGACATTCTTCTGCGGCGGCGATCGCCGATCGTGCCGCGGCCGCTTTCCTGCAACGCCAAGCCGATTGACAGGTCCGTCGCCCGCAGGGACGGAACGACGCCGAAGACGGCCGCACAGGCGCACGCCAGCGTCACGGCGAATGCCAGGACCCGCGCGTCGACACGGGCAAGTAAATCGCCGGGTTCGAGCGCCGTGCTCAGCGCCGGCGCCAGCGCCGCCGCCAGCCAGTGCGCCAGGAAGACGCCGAGCACACCGCCGGTCACGCCAAGGAGCAGCGCCTCGGTCAGCAGCTGCCGCATGACGCGACGCCGCGGCGCGCCGATCGCGACGCGGATCGACAGCTCGCGGACGCGCGCGCGGCCGCGCGCCAGCAGCAGTCCGGCGACGTTGGCGCAGGCGACGAGCAGCACGGCAAGGGTGACGAGGGCCATCGCCCGGAGCGGGTCGCGCATCTGCTCGCGATCCTCGACCTGTCCGCGCCCGCCGGGCAGCAAGTCGATGCGCGGATAGTCCCGCGCGTTCAGCGACGGTTTCGCTGCGGCGACAGTCCGCTTCAAGAGCACGTCGAGGGCGCTGCGTGCGTCGGCGGCGGTGACGCCGGGCCGGAGCCGGCCGAGCATCAGCACCCACCAGAAGTTCGGATCGTCGAGCGGGTCGTCCCCCGGCATCACTCGCGCGTGCAGCGCCAACGGCACGAAGAGATCCGGATCGCTGCCGACCTGGCCGGTCCCGTGGAACGCTGCCGGCAAGACGCCGACGACGGTGACCGGAACATTGTTCACGGCGATCGCGCGACCGACGACGCCAGCGCCGCCACCGAAGCGCCGCCGCCACAGCCGATCACTGATGACGGCCGCCGGCGGCGCGCCGGCGGTGTCGTCGATGGCGCCGAGCGTCCGTCCCTGCGCGGCGCCGACCCCGAGCACCTCGAAGTAATTGCCGCTGACCGCGTGCGCCGTGCCGACCTCGGGGCTGCCGCCGACGGCGATGGTGACCTGGTAGAGATCCGCGAAACCGAGTACCTCGAGCTGGCGCGAGGCCTCCTTCTGGAAGGACTGAAAGGCGGCGCGCGAGAACGACGTACTGGCGAGGCCATCGGCATGCTGGTCGCCGTAGCCGTTGAGCGACGAGAAGGGAAACACCGGTCCGGACCGCCACTTCAGCACGACGAGCCGTGCGGGGTCGCGCACCGCCATCGTCCGTAACAAGACCGCGTCGGCGAGGCTGAACACCGCGGTGCCGGCGCCAATGCCGATGGCCAGGGAGGCAATGGCCACGGCGGAGAACGCCCGCGCGCGTGCAATCTGCCGAAGGCCGTAGCGGACGTCCTGCAGGACACTGTCCAGGGTCGGGAAACCCCACACCGCCCGCGAGTCCTCGCGCAGGCGCGCGACGTTGCCGATGGCGAGGGCGGCCCGGCGCCTCGCTTCCTCGCGCGGCAGACCGTCCGCCTCGAGCTGCTCGGCCTTCCAGGCTGCATGCTGGGCCAATTCCTCGCGCAGCTCGTCGTCGAGGCGGCCGCGGCGCAGCCAGGCCGCGAGGTGACGGAACATGCCCATGCAGTCCTCCCTAGACTGTCTATGCCGGGCGCATGACGCGGCTGATCGCCGCGATCAGCCGGTCGAAGCTCGACTCCGCGTCGCCGAGCGCGCGCCGTCCCGCGCGGGTCAGACGGTAATAGCGGGCGCGGCGATTGTTGGCCGATTGCCCCCACTCCGATGCCACCAGCCCCTGCAGCTGAAGGCGCTGCAGCGCCGGGTAAAGGGAGCCCTCCTCGACGTGCAGCACCTCGTCGGTCACGGTCCTGATGTGCTGGGCGATGCCGTAGCCATGCATGACGCCAATCGACAGCGTCTTCAGGACAAGCATGTCGAGCGTGCCCGGGAGAAGCTCCTGCCGGCCGGTCTTCTTTCCCATAGACAGTCTATGAGACGTGTCGCCGGCCGTTTTGGTTGGGTGCGGCCGCCGGCCTCCAGCTAAGATGCCGGAGATGCGGAGATGTCTCGGAATACTGGCCCTGTTGCTCGTCCCTGTCTGCGCGTTCGCCCAGGGGGCCGTCGTCGTGGTCGGCGGCGGAACGACGAGCCCGGAAATCGTTGCCACGACGCTGGAGCTCGCCGGCGGCAAGGGAGTGGCGATCGTCGCGGTCCTGCCGCAGTCGTCGGCGGAGCCCGATGCCGGCGTCGCCTCGGTCGGCATGTGGCTCGAGGCCGGCGCCAAGGAAGCCACGAACGTTTCGTTCACCGACCGTTCCGCCGCCAGGGCTGTCCTCGATCGCGCGACCCTGCTCTGGATGCCAGGCGGCGATCAGAACCGGTTCATGAAGGCCATCGAAGGTACCGGGCTCGACGACGTGATTCGCGCCAGGCACGCCGCTGGCGCGGTCATCGGTGGTACCAGTGCGGGAGCCGCCGTGCTGGCGGCCGAGATGTTCACCGGTGACGCCGACCTGAAGTCGCTGACGGCCGGGTCGACCGTGACGGCGAGGGGCCTCGGCATCGTGCCCGGTCTGCTCATCGACCAGCATTTCCTCACCCGGCAGCGCGACAATCGGCTGATCAGTGCCGTGTTCGATCACCCCGCGCTCGTCGGTGTCGGGATCGACGAATCGACCGCGGTGATCGTGCACGGCAACGGCTTCGACGTCATCGGCCGCAGCGTCGTGGTGATCGTCGACGCACGCCATGCCGCGATCGACAGGGCGGCGGCGGGCCGTCCAATCTCCGGAACCGGCATCATGCTCGCGGTCCTGCACGCCGGGCAGTCGTATTCGCTACAGGGACGTTAACTTCGCCTCGACGCCCTCGGCCATGATCTGCAGCGTCCGCCACGCGCGACCCAGCGCGCGTTCGCCATCCTTGTCTATGAGATAGTGCCGCCGCCGGCGGCCGCCCCTGACGCGCGTCGGCAGGCCGACGTAGGACGCGACCATTTTCTTGTCCTCGAGCCGCCCGAGTGTCATGTAGACGCTGCCTTCGGGTAGGTCGCGCCCGGTGCGGTCGATGATTTCCTTGCGGAGCGCGGCGCCGTAGGCGCCGTTGCCGAGGCGGACGAGGGCGAGCAGCATCAAGACCTCGAGCTCGCCGAGAATCGGCGCGTAGTAGTCCGCCGGATTTATATGACTCACATAGTTAAGTATATATTCAGTCTATAATCGATTTTTTCTCGCGTGCAGAAAGGACACTTGCCACATGGGCTCCGCATCCTCGAATGACGCCGTCCGTAACATCAATATCTTCAGCGCCGCGGTGCGCAACGCCGAGGTCAACACGCGCAAGGCGACCGACGAATTCGGCTCGCTGACCTTCAACGAAGAAACGCAGCGCGCCCGCCTGCCCAAGGACGTGTTCCGCGCGCTCCGGCGCTCGATCGCGCACGGTGAGTCGCTTGATCCCTCGATCGCCGACATCCTCGCCAGCGCGCTGAAGGACTGGGCCGTCGAGCACGGCGCCACGCATTACACGCACTGGTTCCAGCCGATGACCGGCATCACCGCGGAGAAGCACGACGCCTTCATCACCCCGACGGCCGACGGCCGCGCCGTCGCGGAGTTCAGCGGCAAGGAACTGGTCAGGGGGGAGCCCGACGCGTCGAGCTTCCCGTCAGGCGGCATGCGCAGCACCTTCGAGGCGCGCGGCTACACGGCATGGGATCCGACCAGCCCGCCCTGGCTGCTGGTCACGCCACAGGGAACGACGCTGGTCATCCCGACCGCATTCGTGAGCTGGACGGGAGAAGCGCTCGACAAGAAGACGCCGCTGCTGCGCTCCCAGGAAGCGTTGTCGAAGCAGGCCGTGCGCATCCTGAAACTGTTCGGATCGAAGGCGCAACGCGTGACCACGACCTGCGGTCCGGAGCAGGAGTATTTCCTGATCGACCGGCACTTCTATTTCAACCGCCCCGACCTGATCAACGCCGGCCGCACGCTCTTCGGCGCCAAGCCGCCGAAGGGCCAGGAGATGGAAGACCACTATTTCGGCGCCATCCCGGATCGCGTGCTGGCGTTCATGATGGAAGTGGAGCGCGAGCTCTACAAGGTCGGCGTGCCGCTGAAGACGCGCCACAACGAAGTCGCGCCGAGCCAGTACCGAGGTCGCGCCGATCTTCGAGAACGCCAACGTCGCCACCGATCATCAGATGATGACGATGGAGATGCTGCGCCGCGTCGCGCCGAAGTACGGCCTGGCCTGCCTGCTGCACGAGAAGCCGTTTGCCGGGGTCAACGGCTCGGGCAAGCACCTGAACTGGTCGATGAGCGACGAGCTCGGCAACAACCTGCTCAACCCCGGTGACACGCCGCACGACAACGTGCAGTTCCTGGTCTTTTGCGCCGCGGTCCTGCGCGCCGTCAACAAATTCCAGGGACTGCTGCGCTTTTCGATTGCCAGCGCCGGCAACGATCATCGCCTCGGAGCCAACGAGGCGCCGCCGGCGATCATCTCGATCTTCCTTGGCGACATGCTCACCGACATCTTCCAGCAGATCGAGAAGGCCGGCAGCGCCAAGACGACCAAGAGCGGCGGCATCATGGACATCGGCGTCAACGTCCTGCCCAAGTTGCCGCGCGACGCCGGCGATCGCAACCGGACCAGCCCGTTCGCCTTCACCGGCAACAAGTTCGAGTTCCGCGCCGTCTCGGCGAACCAGAGTATCGCGCTGCCCAACGTCTGCCTCAACGTGGCGGTCACCGAGTCGCTCGACCACATCGCGAGCGAGCTGGAAAAGAATCTGAAGAGCGGGCAGAAGCTGCAGGCGGCGGTCAAGACGCTGCTGACCAAGCTGATCAAGGAGAACAAGCGGATCATCTTCAACGGCAACGGCTACTCCGACGAGTGGCAGAAGGAGGCCGGCAAGCGCGGTCTGCTCAACCTGCGCACCTCGGTCGACGCCTACGGCGAGGCGCTCAAGCCCGAAGTGACCAAGGCGTTCGAGAATTACGGCGTGCTCAACGCACGCGAGCTGCATGCGCGGGTCGACGTCGCGGTCGAGCAGTACAACAAGACCGTCAACATCGAGGCACAGTTGATGGTCCTGATGGCCAACCGCTACATCCTGCCGGCCGGCTACCGCTTCCAGGGTGAGCTGGCCCAGAGCGTGTCGGCGGTCAAAGCCGCCGGCGGAACCGCCAAGGAGACCAAGGGCACCCTCGACCACATCACGCGGCTCGTCGACGAGATGAAGGCGCGCGTCGACAAGCTGCAGCAGCTCCTCGAGCACGAGGCCAACGGCGACGCCGACAAACACGCGAAGTACTTCCGCGACAAGGTCATTCCCGCGATGAACGCGCTGCGCGAGAGCGGCGACGCGCTCGAAGGGCTCGTGCCACAGGATGTGTGGCCGCTGCCGACCTATCGCGAAATGCTCTTCGTTAAGTAGTCCCGCGAGCCAACAGCAGCGCCTCGATGCGATCGAGGCGCTGCACGACGGCCTCCTGCCGCATCTCGTCGGAGGACGGTTTGCGGCCGAACATCGCCAGAGTCCCGCCCGGCTCGAGAATGCACTTCTCGACTTCCTTCAGCGTCTCGAAGCCCTGCTTGTGCGCCGCCGCCTCGAGCTCGTGGATGGTGATCACTTCCTTGTCCAGCGCGTGCTGCAGAACGCAGCCGTGCTCGACCAGCACGGTCGAGTTCCCCTCGATGAACTCGTCGATGTCGTGGTGGTGATAGAGAAACCGCACCACGAACCAGTTGAAGACGAGCAGCGTCGTCGCGCCGACCAGTCCGCCCAGCACCGAGTTGTCGTTGCCGATGATCGCGTTCTGCACCGTGTTGGAAATCGTCAGCAAGACGACGAGGTCGTAGGGGTTGAGCTGCGCCATCTGGCGCTTGCCGAAGAGCCGCAGCAGGACCAGCAGGGCGGCGTAGACCAGCAGGGGCCGGACGATCTTCTCGATCCAGGGAACGCCGGGGATTAAAAGGTCGGACCAGAACATGAGCACTGCCTCCAGAGGCCGTAGCATACTCAACCCGGAGGCTGGTCGCGTGGTCCATCCGCGGGATCAGAAGGATCCGTGACACGCCGGCACCGGACGTGCCCCCCGGCTGGTTAGAACGTCAGCGTTCCCTCGCCGACGAGCACGCTGCGGCCCCCGACGCGCACGCGGCTCACCTCCTCGCCGCCCCCCTCGATCGAGATGTGCAGGCGGCTCGGGCGGATCATCCTCACGCCCTGCAGGTTGACGATGTGTGACAGCCGCTCGCGCGCTACGAGCTGGTGCTTGTGCAGGTAGCAGCCGAGTGGTCCCGCGGCGCTGCCCGTCGCCGGGTCTTCGGAGACGCCGAGACCTGGCGCGAGCATCCGGCTGTAGATCGGTGCGTCGCCGCTCCCCTCGAGGGAAAAAATCAACAACGGCAGCTCTTTCAAGCCCGCCGCGGCACACACCTTCGCATATTGCGCGCGGTCGATCTCGACGCGATCGACCCCGTCGCGTGAGCGGAGTGGTGCGATCAGGAACAGGTTCCCGCATGACACGGCTTCGGGCGCCGTGGATCCGAGATCGCTTGCACTGAGGCCGATCGCCGCGGCGAAGCGGGCGGGTTCGGCGATCGTCCCGGAGTAGGTCGGCTTGCTCTGCGTCATCCAGACGAAGTCGATCGCATCCTGCTTCCACTCGATCTCGACCGGTGTCGGTCCGACGCCAAGCCCGAAGACGAAGTCGCGCTGGCCGGCGGCGATCACCCCTTCTCTGGCCAGCGCAAAGGCCGATCCGACGGTCGGATGACCGGCCATCGGCAGCTCTTCACCCGGCGTGAAGATGCGCATCCGGACCCCGGTGTTGGGCACCTCCGGCGGGAAGATGAACGTGCACTCGGAGAAGTTCATCTCGCGCGTGATCGACTGCATCATCGCCGTCGTCAGGCCAGCCGGCTCCGGGAAGACGGCAAGCTGGTTGCCTTCGAGCGCGCGATCGGTGAAGACGTCGTAATGGAGATAGCGCAGGCTGTGGTTCATAAATGTGCCAGGCCTCGACCCACTCACCCGAAGATAACCGATCGCAGGACCACGTGCTTGCCCCGCCAATCTTCGTGCTTGATGCCCCGAATTGATATCCTGCTGTCAGTCCATGGCTAAACGCACCAAGAAGAAGGAAGCGTCCCTGTTCGACGTCGACGTCGACAACGGCGGTTCCTCGGGTCCCGGCGATGAACACGTCGCGCTGCACGAGGCCGCGCAGGCGCGCTATCTCAACTATGCGCTGTCTGTCATCACGTCGCGCGCGTTGCCGGACGTGCGCGACGGACTGAAGCCGGTCCAGCGCCGCATCCTGTTCACGATGTGGCAGCAGAACATGACCGCCGACGCCAAGCACCGCAAGTGCGCCAAGGTCGTCGGCGACGTCATGGGCAACTACCATCCGCACGGCGACGTCGCGCTCTACGAGACACTGGTGCGCATGGCGCAGCCGTTCTCGCTGCGCTATCCATTGGTGGACGGCTCCGGCAACTTCGGATCGCTCGACGGCGACAGCGCCGCGGCGATGCGCTACACCGAAGCGCGGCTGGCCAGGATTTCCGACGAGTTACTGACCGAAATCGATCAGTCGACCGTCACATTCCGCCCCAACTACGACGGTACGAAGACCGAACCGGTCGTGCTGCCGGCGCGAATTCCGAACCTGCTGATCAACGGCGCCACCGGGATCGCCGTCGGCATGGCGACCAACATCCCGCCTCACAACCTGGCCGAGATCAGCACCGCCCTGGTCAAGCTGCTCGACAACCCGGACCTGAGCAGCGCACAGCTCTGCCGCTACGTGAAAGGTCCGGACTTTCCGACCGGCGGCGAGATGCTCAACTCGCCCGAAGAACTGAAGGAGATCTACAAGACCGGTTCCGGCGCGATCCGCCTGCGCGGCACGTGGGAGATGGGCCCGGAGACGCGTGCCACCAAGACGATCTACATCACCAGCGTCCCCTACACCGTCAACAAGGCGACGCTGGTCGAGCGCATCGCCGAAGTCGCGCTCAGCCGCAAGCTGCCGCCGCTCGTCGACGTCAAGGATCTGTCGACCGAAGACGTCCGCATCGCGCTCGAGATCAAGCGCGACGCCGACGAGAAGATGGTGATGGCGTACCTTTTCAAGCACACGCCGCTCCAGACCAATTTCCTGGTCAATTTGACCTGCCTGATCCCGACCGAGAACCCCGAGGTCGGCCGTCCCGAGCGCCTTGATCTGCACGCGATGCTCTGGCACTTCCTCCACTTCCGGCTCGAGGTGGTGACGCGGAGGCTGGAGCACGAGCTGGAGGCTCTGAAGAAGCGCATTCACATCCTCGAGGGCTTCGAGAAGGTCTTCGACGCGCTTGATGAGATCCTCAAGATCATCCGCAAGTCGGAAGGAAAGGCCGACGCGGCGGCGCAGGTCATGCGCAAGTACTCGCTCGACGCCGAGCAGACCGACGCGATCCTCGAGCTCAAGCTCTACCGGCTGGCGCGTCTCGAGATCCTGATCATCCGCAAGGAGCTCGACGAGAAGCGCAAGCGGGCACGGCAAATCGGGGGACTGCTCAAGGACGAAGTGAGCCGCTGGGCCATCGTCCGCGAGGAGATCGAGGCGCTCCACAAGCAGTACGGCGACGCGCGGCGCACGAAGATCTCGAGCGACGCCGGCGAGGCCGAGTACACCGCCGAAGACTTCATCGTCGAGGAAGACAACGTTGTCATCGTGTCGCGCGACGGCTGGGTCAAGCGGCAGAAGGAAGTGAAGGACATCGCGACCACGCGGCTGCGGGAAGGTGACCAGGTGCTGACCGTGCTGCAGGGCAGCACGCGCGCGACGGCGGTGTTCTTCAGTAACTTCGGCGTCGCCTACACGGCGCGCATCACCGATGTACCGGCGTCGACAGGGTACGGCGAGCCGATTCAGCGGCTCTTCAAGCTCAAGGACGGCGAGCGCATCGTCGACGCACTGAGCCTCGATCCACGGGTCGCCGGTGAGATCGCCGCGAAGAAGGAAGGCGCCGAGCCAAAGGTCCACGTCGTCGCCGTGACCAGCGACGGTTACAGCCTGCGCTTCTCGCTCGAGCCGTTCGTCGAGCCGAGCACGCGTGCCGGCCGCCGATTCGCGCGGACCGGCGAGGGGGCGGAAGTCGTCGGCGTCAACCGCCTGAGCGGTGGGGAAGTGCTGATCGTGGCCACGCGCGAAGCGCGCGGCCTGCTGACCAGGGCCGCGGAAGTGAACTTCCTGTCGGGGCCCGGCCGCGGCGTCATCCTGATCAAGCTGGCGTCGAAGGAGGACCGCGTGCTCGGCTTCATCGCCTCCAGCGGCGACCGTGATCTGTTGACGGTGGAGACGAGTCGCGGCGCCGAACAGACGATCAGCACCGCAAAGTACGAAGTCACCGGGCGCGGCGGCAAGGGCCGCGAACTGCTGCAGCGCGGCCAATTCACGCGCGTCGTCTGGCCGGCACCTGAAGCGCCGCAGCCGTTGTCGTAGATGGTGAATGCCGGATACTGGTAGGAGACTGAGATGGCCGACAACAAGAAGATCATCGCGGTGGTGGGCGCCACGGGGGCCCAGGGCAACGGGCTGGTGCGGGCGATTCTGGCCGACCAGAGCGGGCAGTTCGCGGCACGCGCGCTGACTCGCAACCCGGACTCGGACAAGGCGAAGGCGCTGGCCGCCGCAGGGGCGGAGGTCGTCGCGGCGAACGTCGATGACGAGGCGAGCCTGTCACGGGCGTTCGCAGGCGCTTACGGCGCGTTCTGCGTGACGTTTTTCTGGGACCATTTCTCGGCCGAGAAAGAGGTCGAGGAGGCCGGCAAGATGGCGCGTGCCGCCAAGGCCTCGGGCGTCAAGCATGTCATCTGGTCGACCCTCGACGATACGCGCACGTTCATGCCGCTCGACGACCCGAGAATGCCGACGCTGCACGGCAAATACAAGGTGCCGCACTTCGACGGGAAAGGGGAGGCGGATCAGGCGTTTCGCGACGCCGGCGTCCCGACGACCTTCCTGCTGACGGTGTTCTACTGGGAGAACATGATCCATTTCGGCACCGGTCCCAAGCCGGCCGGCGATGGTACCTACGCGCTGACGATGCCGATGGGCCGAGCGCAGTTGCCGGCGATTGGCGTCGACGACATCGGCAAGTGCGCGCTCGGCGTGTTCAAGCGTCCCGACTTGATCGGCCGAACGATTGGCATCGCCGGTGGTGCTCCGACAGGCGATGAGATGGCTGCCGGCCTGTCGCAGGCGCTCGGCGTGCCGGTCAAGTACAACGATGTGCCGCCCGAGGTCTACCGGAGCTTCGGGTTCCCCGGCGCGGACGACATGGGGAACATGTTTCAGTTCAAGCGCGACTTCAACGATGCCTACGTAAAATCGCGCAGCATCGAGCTCGCCCGTGAACTGAACCCCGAGCTGCAGTCGTTCGACCAGTGGCTGGCGACACACGCCAAGGCGATACCACTCGGGTAGGGAGGAGGGTTCTCGGGGTTCTTCGGGTTCTTCGGGTTCTTCGGGTTCGGTGGTTCGGGGGCGGGTTCGCCGGACCTGAGGTCCGGCCTACAAAGCGAGTTGGAATCCGTGCCCCGCGAACCTGAAGAACCCGAAGAACCTGAAGAACCTCAAGAACCCCAAGACCTCCCGAGAAACCCGCTAGTCCCCCGTGACGCGCACCCAGTCGATCAATGTGTCGGCCTTGCCCGCCTTGATCGCGGCGAGTGTGGCGTCGGACATCCCGAAGTACGGCTTCTCGATCTTGTTGACGCCGTGCGGATACACACCGCCGAGCGCCAGGTTGACGATCAGGTGCTTCGGATTGTCGAACGACCAGCGGCCGTACTTCTCGACGTCCGCCTTTGCCACCCGGTAGATCTCTTTCCCATCGATGCGGAAGATCAGCAGTTCCGCCGTCCAGTCGACCGAGTAGACGTGCCATTCGGAGACGTCGACAGTGGCGCGCTTTACGAGCGGCGTGTCGCCGAAGTAGCCAGGGCCGTGCAGGGCGACGCTCGTCCAGCCGGGATCGCCGACGTTTTCCATCACGTCGATCTCTCCGGTATCGGGCCAGCGTCCGTTGCCGAGGGCCCAGAAGGCCGGCCAGAGTCCCGCGCCCGGCGCCAGCTTCATGCGCGCCGCTGCCGTGCCGTAGGTGAACTCAAATCTGTCCCGCGTGTCGATCCGCCCTGATACGAAGTCGAACGTCTTCCCATCAGGCGTGCTGAAGCCGGCGCGCAGCCGCGGATGGATTGTCAGGACGCCGCCGCGCACGTCGAGCACGTCGGTCGAATCGATATAGGCCTGCTGCTCGTTGTTGACGGTGCGCCAGCCGTTGCCGGTGACAATGACGTTCCACTTGGTGCGGTCGAGCGCGTTCCCCGAAAACTCGTCGGCAAACAGCGTGCGCGCATGAGTTTGCGCGCGCGGGGCCGCGACCAGGAGGGCCAGCGCTACGGCCGCGAGCCCGCGGCTGGCGGAAATACGCATGCGGTAGGATTATAAGGATATGGGTCCGTGGGAGGGATTCTCCGGCGTCAACAGTGGGTACGTGCTTGAACTGTACGAGCGTTTTCGCAAGGATCCCTCCTCGGTGGACCCCGCGTCGCGCGCCATTTTCGAAGAGTGGGCACCGCCGCAGGAGCCCGCTGCCCCGTCCAGCGCCGCCGATGGCGTCCCCCTGCAGGTTGCCGTCGGCGCGGTCAACCTGGCCCAGTCGATCCGCCGTTATGGCCATCTCGCCGCGCAGCTCGACCCGCTCGGCAGCCGTCCGCTCGGCGATCCGTCGTTGCTGCCTACTACGCACGGCGTCAGTGAAGCGGATCTGCGTCGCCTGCCGGCCACGCTCCTGCCGTCGCCGCTCGCCGAACACGCTTCGACCATGGAGGACCTCGTCGACGCGCTGCGCCATCTCTATTGCTCGACGACCGGCTACGACCTCTCGCACATCTTCGTTCCTGAAGAGCGGCGCTGGCTGCGCCACGCCATCGAGAGCGGCCGCTTCCGGGCGCCGGCCGATCCGATCAATCCCGTGGCGCTGCTCGACCGTCTGACGCAAGTCGAAGCGTTCGAGCGCTTCCTGCACCGCTCGTTCCCCGGCAAGACGCGTTTCTCGATCGAGGGGCTCGACATGCTGGTGCCGATTCTCGACGAGGTCATCGGCGAGGCGGCCGAAGCGGGCATCCAACACACGCTCATCGGCATGGCTCATCGCGGCCGCCTCAACGTGATGGCACACGTGCTATGCAAGCCCTACGAGCAGATTCTCGCCGAGTTCAAGGATCCGGTCTCCTCGCGCACCTTCCGCGAGGACATGGCCTGGACCGGCGACGTCAAGTACCACGCCGGCGCGACCCGCGCCATCGAGGACGGTCGCGAGATGGCGATGGAAGTGTCGATGCCGCCCAACCCGAGTCACCTCGAGGCGGTGGATCCCGTCGTCGAAGGGATGGCGCGTGCGGCCGGCACGGTGACGGACCGCCGCGGTGCGCCGCAGTTCGACCCCGTACGCAGTCTGCCGATCCTGATCCACGGTGACGCCGCATTTCCTGGCCAGGGCATCGTCGCCGAGACGCTCAACCTGAGCCGTCTCGCCGGCTACGACACCGGCGGCACGATTCACGTCATCGTCAACAATCAGCTCGGCTTCACTGCTGACTCGCGCGATTCCTTCAGCACGTCGTACGCCAGCGGCCTGGCGCGCGGCTTCAAGATTCCAGTCGTGCACGTCAACGCCGACGATCCGGCGGCGTGCGTCGCGGCGGCGCGCCTCGCCTTTGCCTATCGCGCCAAGTTCCAGCGCGATTTCCTGATCGATCTCATCGGCTACCGCCGCTGGGGACACAATGAGGGCGATGAGCCGGCCTTCACGCAGCCGCTGATGTATCAGGTGGTGGTGTCGCATCCAACGGTTCGCGAGATTTGGGCAAAGATGCTCGTCGCGCGCGGCGAGATCGACGCATCGCTGCCGGAGACGCTCAACAAGCGGTACTTCGACGAGCTGCAGCACGCGCTCGATACGCTCGAGCCCGAAAAGGACTTCGTCGAGCCGCAGCCAGACGCGCCGCCGCCCGGGGCCGCCGCGCGCGCGCAGACGGCCGTTCCGCTCGACCAGCTCGCGCAGCTGAACGCGTCGCTACTCACCGTGCCCGACGGCTTCACCGTGCACAAGAAGCTCGAACGGCTGCGTGAGAAGCGCGCCCACGGGCTCGATGACCCGGACGAACGGACCATCGACTGGTCGGCCGCGGAGGAGCTGGCCTTTGCCTCCGTGCTGGCCGACGGCACCAGCATCCGTATCACCGGCGAAGACGTCGAGCGCGGCACCTTCAGCCATCGTCACGCCGTGCTCCACGACGTGGAGAACGGCGCCATTCACGTGCCGCTGCAGAGCCTGCCGCAGGCGCGGGCCGCGTTCGAGATCCACAACAGCCCACTGTCTGAGAACGCGGTGCTCGGGTTCGAGTACGGCTACAGCGTGCAGGCGCCGTCGCGGCTGGTCATCTGGGAAGCGCAGTACCGGGGACTTCATCAACGGCGCCCAGGTGATCATCGACGAGTTTCTGACCTCGGCGCGCAGCAAGTGGGGACAGGAGCCGTCGCTCGTGCTGCTGCTGCCGCACGCGCACGAAGGACAGGGACCGGACCACGCCAGCGCCAGGCCCGAGCGTTTTCTCCAGCTCGCCGCCGACGTCAACATTCGCATCGCCAATTGCACGACGGCGGCACAGTACTTCCACCTGCTACGCCGCCAGGCGGCGCTGCTGCTGACCGATCCGCTGCCGCTTGTCGTCCTGACGCCGAAGAGCCTGCTGCGCCATCCACTCGTCGCCTCGACGCCGCGCGACCTGGCCGAGGGACGCTTCCGCACGGTGCTCGACGACGACGAGGCACGGACCAGGCCGTCGGAGATCCGCCGCGTGCTCGTCTGCGCCGGCAAGGTCTACGTCGATCTCGCTGGCAGCGGCAAGCGCGCCGCGGCCCGTGACGTCGCCATCGTCCGCGTCGAACAGCTCTACCCGGTCCCCGCGCAGAACCTGCGCGCGACGCTCGACGCCTACCGGGACGCCGCCGAGATCGTCTGGATGCAGGAAGAGCCCGAGAACATGGGTGCGTGGGATTTCATCCGGCCGCATCTCGTCGAGGCGGCGTCAGGCCGTCCGGTGCACGTGATCGCGCGTCCACGCAGCGCCAGTCCGGCCGAAGGCTCGGCGGCGCGCCACGCCCGTCAGCAGCTGATGCTCATCGACGCCGCGTTCGCGCCGTCGCCGCCGGAGGGAAAAGCGAGACCGGGCACGAAGCCGGCGCCCGAACACGTCGCCGGCTGAGAAGACCCGTCGTCCGAAGGAGCGTAGATGTCAGCGAACGTAGTCGTCCCGGAAGTCGGTGAGTCGATCGTCGATGCCCGTGTGGCCAAGTGGCTGAAACGTGAGGGCGACTCTGTGTCCGCCGGCGAGCCGCTGGTCGAGCTCGAGACCGACAAGATCGACCTCGAGGTTGCCGCCCCCAAGGCTGGCGTGCTCAGCAAGATCGCCTACGGCGACGGCGCCGACGTCAAGGTCGGCGAGGTCCTCGGCGTCATCGACGAGGGCGCGGCCGGCGCGGAGACCGCACCGGCAAACCGGCAGCCGGAGACGGTCAGCCAGCGGCCGGAAGCCGGGAGCCGGAAGCCCGAAGCTGACAGCCGACAGCCGGCAGCCGGCAGCCCAGAGCCCCCAGCTGGCGCCGACAAGACACGCGCGACTCCAGCGGCGAAAAACGTCGCCGCGAAGAACGCTGTCGACCTGAAGAGGGTGCAGGGTACCGGTGACGCCGGCCGCGTCATGCGTCGCGACGTCGAGTCCGCTGTCGCCCCTGTCGCAAAAGCGGAGCCGGCCAAGACCGAGACCCGCCCGCTGACGCCCGTCCGCGAGGATCGCCGTCAGAACAACGAACGCACCGAAGAGCGCGTGCGCATGTCGAAGCGGCGCGCCACCATCGCCAGGCGCCTGGTCGAAGCGCAGAGCACGGCCGCCATGCTGACCACGTTCAACGAGGTCGACATGTCGGCGATCCAGGCGGTGCGCGAGCGACACAAGCAGCCGTTCAAGGAGCGCCACGGCGTCGGCCTCGGGCTGACCTCCTTCTTCGTCAAGGCGGTCGTCGCAGCGCTTCGCGAGTTCCCGCGCGTCAACGCCGAGATCCAGGGCGACGAGATGGTGCTGAAGCACTATTACGACATTGGCATCGCCGTCGGCGCCAGCGAAGGGCTGGTGGTGCCGGTATTGCGCGATGCCGATCGCCTGTCGTTCGCGCAGATCGAAGGCAGGGTGCGCGAGTTCGCCAAGGCGGCGGAGGACGGCACGCTGTCGCTCGCCGACCTGCGCGGCGGCACGTTCACCATCACCAACGGCGGCGTCTTCGGATCGCTTCTCAGCACGCCGATCCTGAATCCGCCGCAGGTCGGCATTCTCGGCCTGCACGCGATCAAGGACCGCCCGGTTGCGGTCAACGGCCAGGTGCAGATCCGCCCGATGATGTACACCGCCCTGACCTACGATCACCGCATCGTCGACGGCGCCGAGGCGGTGCAGTTCCTCGTCCGGATCAAACAATTTGCCGAAGATCCCGGAGCGCTTCTCCTCGAATAGTGCTGTGACGAGCGCGCACGCGAATCAGCGACGCGAATGAGCGACGGTCACGACGACACGCGGACGCAGGAAGCCGATTTCGGTGCGCTGTGGTCCTCCGACGGCGTCACGCGATCGTTTTCTCCGTCGACCACCGGCGTTCCCGCGGACCTGCCCTTTCTGTTCGCTGCCGGGCAACAGTTCGGCCCGTACCAAATCGTCCGCCCGATCGGCAAGGGTGGCATGGGCCAGGTCTACGAGGCTGAGGAGCGCGACAGCGGCCGGCGGATCGCGCTGAAGCTGCTCAGCCGCGGCCTCGGCGACGACGAGGAGCGCGAACGGTTCGTAGGCGAGGGACGCCTGGCCGCTTCGCTCAGCCACGCGAATTGCGTGTATGTGTTCGGCACAGGCGAAATCCAGGGGTTCCCGGTCATCGCGATGGAGCTCGTGCCGCACGGCACCCTCAAGGATCTCGTCGTGCCGGGTTCTCCGCTGACCGCCGCCGCCGCGGTCGATGCCATCCTGCAGGTCATCGCCGGCCTCGACGCGGCGGCGTCGATCGGCATCCTGCACCGCGACGTCAAGCCGTCGAACTGCTTCGTGCATCGCGACGGCCGAGTGCTCGTCGGCGATTTCGGCCTGTCGGTCGCGGCTGCCGGCCACGACGCGGCCGACCGCACGATCCTGGGCACGCCGGGCTTCGCGTCGCCGGAACAGCTGCGTGGCGATCCGCTCGACGTCCGATCCGACATCTACTCCGTCGGCGCGACGCTCTTCTATTTGCTCGCCGGCCGTCCGCCGTTCGACGATCGCGACACGACCGATCTGCTGACCAAGGTCGCCTCGCAGCCGGCGCCGTCGTTGCGCGCCGACCGGCCGGATCTGTCACGGCGCATGGCGCAGATCGTCGCGCGATGCCTCGCCAAGCGGCCAGAGGATCGATTCGCCGACTATGCGGCACTTGCCGCCGCGTTGACGCCCTTCAGCTCGGCGCGCCTGCACCATGCGCCGATCGTCCGCCGCGCCCTCGCCGGTTGGATTGACAGCAACCTCCTGGCGCTTCCCACGGTCGCGCTGGTGCGTCTGCTGGCCGTACAGATCTACAGTCCCTCGCACCCTGGGCAGGCGATCGCCGGTGGCGCGATCGCGGCGGCGTTGACGACGGCTTATTACGGCCTGCTCGAAGGGCAGTGGGGGGCGAGCGCGGGCAAGGTGCTCTGCGGGCTCCGCGTCGTCGACGCCGATCAGGTCGCGCCCGGGATCGCGCGCGGCGTTCGTCGGGCGCTCGTATTTGCGGTGTCCGTGCAGGCAATCCTGCTGATCGTCAGAGTGTCGGTGCTTCGTTTCGAGCCGGAGTTCTCGGTTCAG
This sequence comes from uncultured Acidobacteriota bacterium, assembly GCA_963836665.1. Lineage (GTDB taxonomy): Bacteria > Acidobacteriota > Vicinamibacteria > Vicinamibacterales > 2-12-FULL-66-21 > JAICSD01. The sequence goes on from CAWIKL010000001.1 coordinate 3,859,554, forward strand.
ACGCTCGATCTGATCGGCCGCGCAGTGTATCTGCTCCTGCTCTTCGGCACGGCACGCCGCTCGAACGGTTTCCGCGCCCTGCAGGATCGCCTCAGTGCCACGCGCGTCGTGCGCCGCCGCGCGCGCGTGCAGGCCCGTCTGCGCGCCGACCGTTCGCTCAGACCGCCGGAAGCGCCCTTCGAGAGTGACCTCCGCGTCGGGCCGTATCTCGTGCCGGCGCCGACGCCGGTCGCCGTCGCGGCCGCGATGACGATCGAGGGGTTCGACGATCGACTGCGCCGCCGCGTCTGGATCGAGCGGCTGCCCCCCGGCAGCCCGCCGCTGGCGGCGGCTCGGCGAGACCTCGATCGGCCGGGCCGCGTCCGCTGGCTCGGCGGGCGGCGCGACGCGACCGAGTGCTGGGACGCCTACGAAGTGATCGACGGCGTGCCGATCGACGAGGCGGCAGCGACGCCGCAGCCGTGGACGCGGGTCCGCCACTGGCTCTCCGACCTTGCGCAGGAGTTCGCCGCGGCCCGCGCGGACGGTACGGACCTGCCGCTGACGGCGGAGTCGATCTGGATCGGCGGCGCCGACCGCGCGCGCGTGGTGGAGTGGCGGCGCGATGGCGGGGCCATTGCGCGCGTCTCTGGCGAACCGGCGGATCTGGCATCGATGCAGCAGCTGATGTATGGGGTCGCGCTCGCGGCTCTGCTCGGCGTGACTGTCGACGAGGCGGCGCGGCGGCCGCCGGAGACACCGCTGCCACTGGGCGCGCGCACGCTGCTGGTGTCGTTGCGCGCGGCCTCGTTCACCTCGATCGACGCGGTGCTCGACGCCGTGTCCGCGGCCGTGGCAGCGCCGGCCGAGTTCGCACGGCCTCGCCGGGGTGTACAGATCGCCGCCAGCGCCGCCTTTCCCGTGATCATGGCGGTCGTGGCGGTGGCCGGCATCGTCTGGATCGGGAAGAATCGCGCGACCATGCCGGACGCAGCCGAGGCGTTCACGTTGGTGTCGCTACGCGGATTCTGGCTGGTCGCGCTGGCGTCGGCCGCCGGATCGTCCGTCGTGCCGATGTTCCTCTCGGGATTCGGCGCGCTCCTCACGGGTAGTGGCTTTACCTTTCGACCGCTCGCCGGCGCGCTGGTCACTGCGCGCGGCGCGCGCGCCTCGCGCCTGCGCGCGCTCTGGCGCTCCGCGGTGACCTGGGCGCCAATGTGCGCCGTGCTCGTCGTCATCAAGATCAGTCCGAAGCCGCCGAATTACAGCGTCGTATGGCTGACCGTGCAGACGATCCTGATGGCCCTGATCGCGGCGGCAGCCGTGTTCGCCGTCTACCATCCCTCGCGGTCCATTCAGGATCGCCTGGCTGGCACCTGGGTCGTCCCTCGCTGAGGGCGGAACACGGCGGCGCGATGGTTCCTCCTATAATGCGGCGGACATGGCATTGGCGGCCGGCGTGCGACTCGGACCCTACGAGATCCTCGGTCCGCTTGGCGCTGGCGGGATGGGCGAAGTCTACAAGGCGCTCGATACCCGTCTCGATCGCACCGTCGCGATCAAGGTGCTGGCGCCGTCGCTTGCGGGTGATCCGATCTTTCGCGAGCGCTTCGACCGCGAGGCGCGGACCATTTCGAGCCTCGATCATCCGCATATCTGCGTCCTTCACGACGTTGGCCGTGTCGGCGACGTCGAGTACCTGGTCATGCAGTTTCTCGACGGGGAAACGCTGGCGGCCCGGCTCGAGCGCGGACCGCTGCCCGTCGCCCTGGCACTCGACTACGCGTCGCAGATCGCCGCCGCGCTCGATCGCGCGCACCGCGCCGGGATCGTCCATCGCGACCTGAAACCTGGCAACGTCATGCTCGCGCGTGCCGGCAGCGGCTCGAGCACGAGCGTCAAGCTGCTCGACTTCGGTCTCGCGAAGGCGCCGGCCTTGGCCGGCGCCGCGCCGTCGGCGGCGAGGACCATGACCACGCCGCTGACCGGCCAGGGGACGATCGTCGGTACTTTGCAGTACATGGCGCCCGAGCAACTCGAGGGACGCGACATTGACGCGCGCACCGATATCTTCGCGCTCGGCGCGATCCTCTACGAGATGCTCACCGCCCGCCGCCCCTTCGACGCGGCGAGCCAGGCCGGCGTAATGGCGGCGATCCTCGAGAAGGAGCCACCGCCGCTGTCCGCGGTCCAGCCGCTGATGCCGCCGGGACTCGACCGCATCGTCCAGCGCTGCCTGTCCAAGGACCCGGAGGCACGCTGGCAGTCAGCTGCGGATCTCGCTGCTGCGCTCTCGTGGCTGCGCGCCGATAGCGGCGTTGCGGTCGCTTCGGCTTCCGTTCGACCGGTGTCGCGGCGCGCATGGTTCGCAGCCGCAGCGGTCGCGGCGACCCTGCTCCTCACCGGGCTGGTCGCGGTCGGATGGCTGACGCGCCAGGCGCCACGCGCGCCGTCGCTGCATGCGCGGCTGATGCCGCCCGCGTTCGACGTCGCGGTGCCGGAGATCTCGCCCGACGGGCGGATGGTCGTCTGGAGCGGCGCGACCAGCGACAACAAGTTGCCGCTCTGGCTGCAGCCGCTTGACAGCGACAGCGGCCGCGCCATACCGGGGACCGAAGGTGCGATCTTCGCGTTCTGGTCACCGGACGGCCGCGATGTCGCGTTCTTCTCGGAACAGAAGCTGAGGCGCATCGCGATTGCCGGCGGCGCGCCGACGATCATCTGCGAGGTCCCTGACACGGAGCCCCGCGGCGGCAGTTGGGGATCCGACGGCATGATCGTCTTTTCCGGCGGACGGACGGGCGCGCTCTCACGCGTGGCCGCTACCGGTGGCACGCCGAAGCCGTTGACCGCGCTCGACAAGACGAGCGGGTTTACCACACACCGGTGGCCGCAGCTCCTGCCCGACGGGCGTCACGTCCTGTATCTCGCGTCGCCGAACGACGGGCCAAACACCAGGGACGCGATCGTGTTTACGTCAGTCGACGGTCGCGAGAGCCACGTGGTGCTGCGCGTCTCGTCGAACCCGGTCTTCGCCGATGGACGCCTGCTTTTCGTCGACAAGGGGCGGCTCGTCGCACAGCCGTTCGATCCGGAGAAGGGGACCGTGTCGGGCGACGCCACCCCGATCATGGATGACGTTCCCGTCGGCTACGGCGTCACGCGCGCGATGTTCTCGGCCGTTGGCGCGGTGCTTGTCGCCACGCCCAACGGCGCGTCCCGCCCGCACTTCACGCTCGACTGGATCACGCCGGGACGCGCTGTGCAGCCGGCCGGCGATGGCAGCGCCTACGACGGCCACGCCTGGCTGTCGCCTGACGGCCGCCGCAGCGTTGTGACGATCGACGAGGCGCGGTCGGGACAGCCGGCCATCTGGACGATCGACTATGGTTCGGGCACGCGGACGCGCCTGACGCTCGGCAACGAACGGTGGACGCCGGTGTGGTCTCCAGACGGATCGAAGGTGTTCTACGCCGGGCATCACCACGGCGACGAGGTCAATCTCTACTCAAAGGCGATCGGTGACGGTGACGAGGTCGTCGTCAGCCGCAATATCCCCATTGAGACCGAGGTTGGCGACTGTTCGGCGGAGTACCTGCGTGATCGCGGTGTGGCGGCCGGAAGCCGGCACCAATTACGACGTGCTGTCGGTGCGGCTGTCCGACGGCGCCGTCCAACCGGTTGCGGCTACCGAGGCCGACGAAGCCGATCCGCGGCTTTCGCCTGACGGTAAGTTCGTGGCGTATACGTCGTCGCAGGCAGGAGAAGAAAACGTTCTCGTTCGATCGTTTCCTTCGGGCGGCGGTCCCTGGCAGGTCTCGACCGGCGGCGGCGAGATGCCCGTTTGGAGCCGCGACGGCCGCGAGCTGCTCTACCTCACCGACAGTGATCTCGTGAGCGTGCCGATCGCGGCTAGCGGCGGCTTCACGGCTGGGCCGCCGCACACGATCTCCTCGCGCACGATCGGCACGGTCGACGGAAACGTCAGGATTCAGCACGCGCAGATCGCGCCCGACGGACGCATCCTCGCCGAAGTTCCGCGTGCCGCCGGCGCGACGGCTCCCTATCGGCTCGTGCTGAACTGGAATCGATAGCTGCTAAGATCCTTCGCTAGTTCCAGTGGCAACTTACACCGCAAAAGACATTACGGTTCTCGAAGGTCTCGAGCCCGTCCGCAAGCGCCCCGGCATGTACATCGGCGGTGTCGGCGGCACCGGGCTCCATCACCTCGTCTGGGAAATTCTCGATAACGCGATCGACGAGGCGATGAACGGCCACGCCTCGAACGTCGCGGTCACGCTGCACGACGATGGCGCGTCGATCACGGTGAGCGACGACGGCCGCGGCATTCCGGTCGACAAGCACCCGAAGACGAAGCAGAGCGCGCTCGAGGTGGTCTTCACCACGCTGCACGCGGGCGGCAAGTTCGAACCCGGTAACTACAAGACGGCCGGCGGCCTGCATGGCGTCGGCGCCAGCGTCGTCAACGCGCTGTCGAAGGAGCTGGTCGCGACCGTCAAGCGCGACGGCGCGACCTGGGAGCAGCGCTTCAAGCAGGGGCATCCCGTAGGTGCTGTGAAGAAGCTGGGACCCGCGCGCGGTACAGGCACGACGGTGTTTTTTCGTCCCGACGCCACCATCTTCCCGAAGGTCGAATTCGATCCGGACCTGATCAAGCAGCGCCTCGAGGTCTCGAGCTACCTGCACAAGGGCATCAAGGTCTCGTTCGAGAACGAGGCGACCGGCGACAAGGTCACCTACCAGCATACCGAGGGGCTGGTCGACTACCTGCGCACCATCGTCGCCGAGCGCGGCGCGACGCCGGTCCACGACGTGCCGTTCACGATCACGCGCGAAGACGACAGCGGCCTGCGCATGGACGTTGTCGTCCAGTGGACGCAGTCGACCGACGAGCACGTCCGCAGCTACGTCAACGGCATTCCGACCGGCTCTGGTGGTACGCACGAGAACGGCTTCCGCGCGGGCCTCGGCAAGGCGGTACGCAACTTCATCGACACGCACAACCTGTCGCCCAAGGGCGTCACGCTGACGGCGGAGGATATCCGCGAGGGTCTCGTCGCCGTCCTGAGCGTGTTCATCCAGGACCCGCAGTTTCAGGGCCAAACCAAGGATCGCCTGAACAACCCCGAGACGACCGCAGCGGTGGACTCGCAGGTACGGCCGGCGCTCGAGCACTGGCTCAACACCAACATCTCCGTCGCCGAATCGATCGTCGCGCGCATCATTCTCGCGGCGCGCGCCCGCGAGGCGAGCCGTGCCGCACAGCAGGAGATCACGCGCAAGACAGCGACGTCTGGCCGGCTCACGCTGCCGGGCAAGCTGAGCGACTGCTCGTCGCCTGGCCGCGAAGACAGTGAGATCTTCATCGTCGAAGGCGACTCGGCCGGCGGCTCCGCCAAGCAAGGGCGCGATCGTACGAAACAGGCCATTCTGCCGCTCCGCGGCAAGGTCCTCAACACCGAGAGCGCGTCGCTGGCCAAGGTGCTCGAGAACAAGGAGCTGACCGATCTCGTCACCGCGCTGGGGTGCGGGCTTGGCAAGAACTTCGACGCCAGCAAGACCCGTTACGGCAAGATCATCATCCTCGCCGACGCCGATTCCGACGGCCACCACATTGCGACACTGCTGCTGACATTCATCTACCGGCACATGCCGCAGCTCATCACGCTCGGCCGTGTCTTCCTCGCGCAGCCGCCGCTCTATCGCATCGACATTGGCAAGGAGACGTTCTGGGCGCTCGACGACGCGCACCGCGACCGGCTGCTCAAGATGCATGGCAACGGCCGCGGCACGCCCGAGATCACGCGTTTCAAGGGCCTTGGCGAGATGATGCCGAAGGTGCTGTGGGAGACGACGCTCAACCCGCGCACGCGCCGCCTACTTCGCGTCGACATCTCCGATCACATCATTACCGACCGGGTCATCAACGAGCTGATGGGGAAGGACCCGTCGGCGCGTTTCCGCTTCATCATGGAGCGCGCCGAGGAGGCCGTCGAGCTGGACGTGTAGCGAGGGGCGAGGAGCGAGGTATCTTGCTTCTCGCCCCTCGCCCCTCGCTACCGCGTCCCCACTGGTACCGAAAGCCCAAAGGCGATGCGCGCACCCTTGTGGACGTCGCCGAACGTTGCGTAGAGCGGAAAGTCTAGCTTGAAGCGCGCGGCCAGGTGACCGCCGAACCCGAAATCGACACCGCCGCCCGGCGTCACCACCGGGTAGTGGTTCGTCGCGCCGTCGGTGCCCAGGTTGTCCATCCCCGTGCCCATCAGGATCTGCGCGAAGGGCTTGATCCGCGCCACCTTTGCGCCTGACTGAAAGCGGACGCCTCCGGAGAACGTGGTGAGGTGCTGGCTCGTGCCGTTCTCGTCGTGATAGTCGGCGGCGGCCTCACCGGTCACGCTGATCGCGTGCGTGATGCGATACGACGCGCCCGCGAACCAGCCCGGCTGGAAGGTCGTGCTGACGCCGCGGTTGAGGACGCGATTCCAGACGTTGATGCCACCAAAATAATCGCCGTGATCGTCGTTGCCCGGCGAGGACGGCTTGGCGGACGGAGCGGCCGGCTGGCCGGCTGCCGCCTGCGCCGCGGCGGGCGCGGGCATGACGGCAACGGTCAGCAGGAGCGTGGTGATGGCAGCGAACCGGATGCGCACAGTCATCAGCCTCTGTCTCTACCAGTTGATCCGGAACACGAGCTGTCCAATGCGCCCGCCCGGATCGTAGGTGTTGTTGATGTCGGCGTAGGCCGTGGTCACGCGGTAGGTGTCGCCGCTGGCGAACTGCGCGTTGCTCGTCGGGAACACCGCGTTGTAGTCGATCGCGCCGAACACGTTGAGCATATCGATCCCGAAGTCGAAGCTGGCGCGCCCCGCGAACGGGAAGCGCTTCTTGATGCTCAGATCGAAGCGGCTGAAGATCGGCGCCTTGATCAGCTGCTGGCGCGTGTTGCAGTCGCCGGCGATGATCGTCGTGCAGCCGGCGTCGCTCGGCGGCGCGATGTACGGCTTGGTCGTATCCGGTCCGCCGCAGGTCGCGGCGTTCGACCCGGTGCACAGCGGGTGCCCGGTCGGGCTGGTCACGTCGATCGCCCACGCCCTGATCGTGTTCGCGATCAGATCTTGCGGCAGGTTGTAGATGAAGCCGTCGGCCGGGTTCGTGTAGTACCCTGAACTCCTTCTGCAGGTCGGACAGGGCCATGTTGACCAGCTTCACGTCGCCGATGTCGATCAGGCGGCCCGTCTCGACGCGCCCGGTCAGGTTCACCTGCCAGTTGCCGACGACGCCGTCGAGCCACTTGTTCATGTTCGAGCCGAAGCGCTCGCCGCGGCCGACGGGAAGCTCGTAGTTCACCAGCGCTTTGAACGCATGCGGCGGCGCCGCCTGGGTAGTGTTCGCATTGATCGCCGTCCGCAGCACGGCGCGCGGGCGGAACAGCGTGTCGAGCGTCGACCCGAACTGCTCCTGATACGCGTAGTTGGCGCCGAACGCCAGGCCTTTGGTCAGGCGGTGGTTCAGCAGCAGCTGAATGGTGTGATAGCGCTGGTACGCTTCCGCCGTGCGCAGGTTCGCCGCCGCGACGTCCGGATTCATCACCCAGAAGTTGGCCGGCATCCCGGCCGCGATGCCGTTGGCGCGGAAGGTGGGATTCCCGAAGAGACCGTTGGTCGCGAACGTGCCTGTCGTGCTCGCGGGAAGGAAGGTGAAGATGTTCGGCGTCAGGAGCGACAACGACGGGATCGTCGCGGTGTTCGCCCACTGCGTGCCGGTGTAGGCCGCCGGGTTACCTGCGGCCGACGGCGCCTGCCCCGTGTAGCTGGCCAGGAAGATCGGCAGCGGCGACGTGCCCGGAATGCCGGTATAGGCGAACGTCGCGCCGCGGCCGGCGGCGACGTTGGCGGCGAGGTTGTGCTGCGCCTTCTTGAACTCGTCGATGAAGTTCGCGCTGCCGCCGAAGCCGGCGTTGTAGATGTCCTGCTCGTTGTAGTTCACCGTATTCGGGATGCCCTCGGTCCGGTTGCCGATGTAGCGGACCTCCATGGAGGTGTTCTTGCCGAGCGCGCGCTGGAAGCCGACACTCCACGAATCGGTGTACGACGTCTGGTAGTTCGGATCGAACTCCTGGATGCCGGTCGTGAAATTGATCGGCTGCGGGAAGGTGGCGCCGGTCGGGATACAGCCGACGTTCTGGCCGGCGGCGCAGGTCGCCGGCGGTCCAAGACGCGACGTCTGGCTGAGGAGAATCGGCCAGCTGTCGCCCGCCGCCACGAGGTTCCCGTTATTCGTGTTGCGGTTGGCGTTGACGGACAAGCCGGGGCCGTTGCGCAGCGTCGCGAGGTAGTCGCTCGTCCCGCCCTGGTTGAACGCGCGGCCGTAGCTGGCGCGCACCGTGGCGTAGCCGGGATCGCCGAGGATCTTGCGCAGCCAGCCGCCCTCGACGTTGGGCTGCCAGGCGACGCCGACCGTCGGCGCGAAGTTGTTCTTGTCCAGGTTGTAGCCGGGCGAGCCGGCGGTGTACTGCTTGTAGGTCGGCGCCGTGCCGGTCAGCGGTACGCCCGGCATGCCGAACTGGCAGCCGATCGTCGCCTCCGGCGCGTTGCTCGCCGCGGCGCCCATTCCCGCGCGTCCGCAGAGGTCGTTGACGTCGTTGCGCGAGTAGATCGAGTCGGACGGATGAATCGGGTACTGCAGCTCGTAGCGCAGGCCGGCGTTGATCGTCAGCGTCGGCTTCAGCCGGTATTGGTCCTGGAGGAACATGCCGAGCTCCGGCTGATGGATCAGCTCGAGAGGATCGGCGCGGTAGGCGTAGGTGCCGTCGGGCTGCAGCACCGCGTTGCCGGTGACCTGGCTGACGCGGCCGGTGAGAATCGCGTAGAGGTTGCGCGCATTGGTCAGATCGTTGGCGGTTGCGCCCGGGAAGTTCGTCGTGTTGAAGAGGCCCGCCGTCGGGTCGTTGGTCGTGTCGAAGCCGAGCGACAGCCCCTGGATGATGCTGTGCGACTGCTCGAGGTCGGTGACGTTGGTGTAGACACCGCCGAACGACAGGCTGTGCCGTCCCTTCAGCCAGCTGACCGTGTCGTGGAAGTTGTAGTTCGAGCCGTTGCGCGACGTCGCGGTCGCCGTGACGTTGAACGGCGTCAGCGCCGTGCCTCCGGTCGGGAGCGCCGGGAACGCCAGGTTATAACCGCCGAAGTAGCGGTCCGGCGTGATGTTCGCCGAGAAGTAGACCGGCGACCAGATGGCGCCCCATCCGCCTTCGTTGACCATGTTGTGACTCAGCGTCGAGCGCATCGACGCCGTGCCGGTGTAGCGGAACGAGTACTGCGTGCTGTCGACCGCGAACCCGGGGAAGCTCGGATAGCCGTTGTTGATGATGTCGGGATCCGAGTTCACCTTCTGGAAGATCTGCGTCACCGTCAGCCGATGGTTGTTGGTCAGGTTGACGTCGAGCCGGCCGCCGGGCAGGTGCTCGGCGCGGAACAGGTTCGGTTGCCACGTGTAGGCGAGCGTGTTGCGATCGACGTTGGTCTGGATCGCCCCCTGGGTGAGCGTCGCGGCATCGATCTGCGACAACATCGACGCCACCGTCGGATCTGGAGTGCCGCCGATCACCTGGAAGAGATTCCTCGAGCTCGCGCAGCCGGCCGCTGTGCAACCGGTACTGGAAGAGTCCGCCAGCCGCTGCCGGCGACACGTACTGGCGCGTCGTCGAGGACGTGATCGGCAGGCGGAACTCCTCGTAGTTCACGAAGTAGAACGCCTTGTTGTGGCCGTCGTAGAGGCCGGGAATCACGACCGGCCCGCCGACGCGGAAGCCGAACTGGTTCCAGTTAATCTCGTTCTTGGGCAGGCCGCGCGACGAGTTGGCCCAGGAGTTCGAGTTGAGTACGGAGTCGCGCAGGTACTCGTAGGCGCTGCCCGTGAAGGTGTTCGATCCCGAGCGCGTCACGAACTTGATTTGGACGGCGCCCTGTCCAGAGGAATCAGCCGTCCCGGTCGCCTCCGCGACGCTGACCTGCTCGACGAGATCGTTCTGCGGCCGGATGTCGGGATAGAAGCCGTCGGTCGACTTGACGCTCTGATCCTGGATGTTGACGCCGTCGATGACGATGGCAATCGCGCTCTGCGGCAGCCCGAGCGCCGTCGAGTTGCGCTGCGTGTGCGAGCTGTTGGAGTTGATGCCCGGCAGGAACGTGACGATCTGCATCGCGCTCTTGGTCACCACCGGCAGGCTCTGGATCTGATCAGCGCTGATCGTCGACGACACCGTCGTCGACGTCGTGTCGATGAGCTCGCTGCGGGCGACGACGGTGATCGACTCCTCGGCGCCCCCGACTTCCAGCTTCGCCGTCACGTTGGCGGTCGCGCCTGGCGTCAGGACGATCTTGTCGACCTTGAAGGTCTTGAACCCGGCCAGCGAGACCGTCGCCTCGTAGGTGCCGGTATCGAGTGCGGCGACCGCGAAGTTGCCGGTCTCGTTCGAAAAGGTTTCGTTGGTGACGCCGGTGGCCACGTTGCGGATGGTGACCGAGGCCCCCGGAACTACCCCGCCCGAGGCATCCTGCACGGCGCCGGTCAGCGTGGCTTTGGTATTGGCGCCTTGCGCGAACGCGCTGGCTGTCGGCAGAGCGATCAGGCACACCACGACGACCCAGCGTAGAGCGAATTTCATGAGACTCCTCCCCTCGAAGTCCGTCCGAGCAAGAATTTACCTGGACTCAGCCGGTATTTCAAATGTATCCACAAAAAATATGGGGTGGATTTTGGGATGAGCTGGCCAGCCGGGGGTGAGCGGCTGCCGGCGCTCGCGTCGGAGCCATCTTGGACGTCGCTCGTCCATTGCCATGGATCGCGGGCAGTCGCCTCTACGAAACATCCGCAAACGCGCCTGCCCTCCCGAGGTACGGGAGTTGCCCTGCCAACGACGCGGAGGAGGATGTCATGCGTGTACTGCTCAAGACACTCGTGATCTGTGCGCTCGTCGTTTGTGTGAGCGGCGCCCTACTGGGAGCCGCGCCTGTGTTGCGAGGCGTGGCGACTGACGCCAACGGGGCTGGGTTGCCAGGCGTTACGGTGAAGCTGACCGAGCACGCTCGCATTGTGGCCTCGGTCGTCACCGATGTCGACGGCCGGTTCACGGTCGAGAACCTCGCACCTGGCGATTATGTGTTGACGGCGACACTCGAGGGTTTTTACACGCTGACGCGGGTCGTGCGCGTCATCGACGGAGTCGATCCACAGCCGATCGACGTCAGGCTGGAAGTCGGCGCCCTCGCTGAAACCGTCACGGTCACAGCCGGAAGTCCGCTCATCCAGACGCAGATGTCCGCGCGTGCCGGCCGCGGGAAAGCCGAGCCATCGTCGATCATGGTGGTGCCGTCGCGGACGTTCTCGACGGCCACCTACGATCGGATTACGGAGAACGGCTTCAAACGTGCTGCCGACGCGCCGCTGTCGACATTCTCCATCGACGTCGACACAGCGTCGTACTCGAACGTTCGGCGGTTCCTCACGGCGCGCACGCTGCCTCCGCCCGATGCTGTGCGGATCGAGGAGCTGATCAACTACTTTCACTTCGACTATCCGGCGGCGGCGGATCGGCGGCCATTCAGCGTGACGACCGAGCTCGATACCTGCCCTTGGGACCGGCGGCACATGCTCGCGCTGGTCGGGCTGCAGACCCCCCGCATTCCGCTCGAGAAGACGCCGCCGCGGAACCTCGTCTTCCTGCTCGACGTGTCGGGTTCCATGCAGCCTGCCGAACGCCTGCCGCTGGTGCAGTCGGCGATGCTGGCGCTCACCGAAACGCTGCGTCCGCAGGACTGGGTAGCGGTCGTCGTTTACGCCGGCGACAGCGGCCTCGCGCTGCCGCCGACCTCCGGCAGTCACAAGCGCGACATCGAGCGTGCGATCAAGGAACTGCGGGCGGGCGGATCGACCAACGGCGCCGAGGGCATCCAGCTCGCCTACGACATCGCGGCGGCGCAGTTCATTCCGGGCGGCATCAACCGGGTGATCCTCGCGACCGACGGCGACTTCAACGTTGGCGTCACCAGCCCGGGCGACCTGGTCCGCCTGATCGAAGAGAAGCGCAAGACCGGCGTGTTCCTGTCGGTGCTCGGCGTCGGCGACGACAATTTCAAGGACGCGACGATGGAGAAACTGGCCGATGCGGGGAATGGCAACTATGCCTACCTCGACCGCTTTGACGAAGCGCGGCGGCTGCTGGTGAAGGAGGCCAGCGCGACGCTCGTCACCGTGGCCAAGGACGTCAAGCTGCAGATCGAGTTCAATCCACGGACCGTCGCCGGCTACCGGTTGATCGGCTATGAGGACCGGGTGCTGGAAAACGAGGACTTCAACGACGATCGCAAAGACGCCGGCGACATGGGCGCCGGGCACACGGTAACCGCGCTCTACGAGATCGTTCCGGCCGGCCGCGCCGCCGATCTGCCGGCCGCCGACCCGTTGAAGTACCAACAGGGGGCAGCGCGCGACGGCGTGCACGCCGACGAGTTGATGAACATCAAGCTGCGCTACAAGGAGCCGGCGGAAGACACCAGCACCGCATTCGAAGTGCCGGTGCGGCGAGGGAAGGCGCCGGCCACGGGCAATCTTGGCTTCGCCGCCGCGGTCGCGGAGTTCGGCATGCTGCTGCGCGACTCGCCCTACAAGGCGAGGGCCTCGTGGCGGCAGGCGGAGATGCTGGCGACCGACAACCGCGGCGAGGATCTTGACGGATACCGCGCCGAGTTCATCCGTCTCCTCGGCGTCGCCTCGACTCTCGAGCGCCGTCCGTCTGCTACGCTGGGGCGGTGAGGACCGGATCGGCCCATCTGCCGCTGCACGGCGGCCGCGCGCCAGCCTGGCTGTTCTCGCGAATGGTCAGGCTGTCGCGTGAAATCACCGCCAACATCGTCGAGCAATACGGTAGTGACGAGGTGCTGCGGCGCCTGTCGGATCCGTTCTGGTTCCAGGCGTTCGGCTGCGTCCTCGGCTTCGACTGGCACTCCAGCGGCGTGACGACCACCGTGACCGGCGCGCTGAAGGAAGGGCTGCGGGGCACGGAAAAAGATCTCGGCATCTTCGTCGGCGGCGGCAAGGGCGCGGTGTCTCGCCGTACGCCTGGTGAGATCGTCGAGTACTGCGACCGGCTGTCACTCGATCCGACGCCGCTCGTCTACGCCAGCCGCATGTCGGCCAAAGTCGACAGCGCAGCGGTGCAGGATGGCTATCAGCTCTACCATCACGCGTTCTTCTTCACGCCGGGCGGGGCCTGGTGTGTCGTCCAGCAGGGGATGAACGACGCCAGCGGCATGGCGCGCCGCTATCACTGGCTTGCCTCGCGGTTGCGCAGCTTCGTCAACGAGCCGCACGCGGCCGTCTGCGCCGAGCGAGAGGCGCCGACGCTGAACCTCGTCGCTTCGGAAAGCGAGGCGGTGCGCGGTGCCTCCGCGGCGCTCGCCCGCGAGAAGCCGGGCGTCGTCTTGTCGGCGATCAAGGAGCGGCCGCTACTGTCGATGCCGCGACGGCACGCCGTGCTGCTCGCCGACGTCAGCCCGCAGTACCTCGACAAAATCCTGCTCAAGACCTACGAACGCGCGCCCGAAGACTTCGAGACGCTGCTCGGACTTGAGGGTGTCGGCGCCAAGACGCTGCGCGCCCTCGCGCTGGCGTCGGAAATCATCTATGGGACGCCGGCGAGCACGCGCGATCCCGCACGCTTCTCGTTCGCGCACGGCGGCAAGGACGGCTTCCCGTATCCAGTGGACCTGGAAACCTACGACCGCACCATTGAAACGCTGCGCGCCGCCGTCAACAAGGCCAACATCGATCGCTCCGAGCGCGTGAAAGCGCTGAAACGGCTGGTCGAGTACCGGAAAAGGAAAAGTCCGTCAGCCGACCCAGGGCGACTGACGCGCTATGTTACGAGGACGAGCTTTCCGATCACGCGGCCGGCTTCGAGTGCGCGGTGGGCCTCGGCGGCGCGGGCGAGCGGGAAGCTGGCGTGGACGATTGGCCTCACCCTGCCGCTTTCCAACAGCGGCCAGACCTCGTGCTCCAGCGCGCGGGCGATTGCCCCTTTTTCGGCCACGCCGCGCGGCCTGAGCGTGGAGCCGGTGATCGTCAGCCGCCGCTGCAGGACCGGACGGAGATCGAAGGTGGCCTTCGACCCGCCAATCAACCCGATTTGAATCAGCCGCCCGTTCAAGCGCAGGCACTCCAGGTTGCGGGGGAGGTAGTCGCCGCCGATGATGTCGAGGACGACGTCGACACCGTCCCCGTGCGTGGCCTCCTTGACAGCGGCGACGAAGTCTTCCGTCGTGTAATTGATCGCCCGCGCCGCGCCGAGGTCGCGGCAGGCGGCCGTCTTCTCATCGGTGCCGGCTGTGGCCAGCACCATCGCCCCTCGAGCGTGGCTGAGCTGAATCGCGGTCGTGCCGATTCCGCTCGTGCCGCCGTGCACGAGGACGCGCTCGCCGGTCTTGAGCGCGGCGCGATCGAAGAGGTTGGTCCAGACGGTGAAGAAGGTCTCGGGAATCGCCGCGGCGTGCTCGAGAGAGAGCGGTGCCGGCACCGGAAGGCATTGCTCAATCGGCGCGACGCGGTACTCCGCGTAACCGCCGCCGCTGACGAGCGCGCACACGCGGCGGCCGATCGGGCCGTCGGCACCGGCGACGATCTCGCCCGAGACCTCGAGGCCGGGAATGTCCGACGCACCTGGCGGCGGCGGGTACTTGCCGAGCCGCTGCATGATGTCCGGGCGGTTGACGCCGGCCGCGGCGACGCGGATCAGCACTTCCCCGGCGCGCGGCGCGGGCACCGGCCGCTCGGCCACGCGCAGCACGTCCGGTCCTCCGTGAGAAGCGATTTCGATCACGCGCATGGCACTGGGCACAACTGGCATGCGGTCCCTCTATTGGGAAACAGGATACGCCCGTCGCTGCCGTCCTGAGCGGGCCATCCGCGGCGGGAGAAGCAGCTCGCCGACCCGTACGCCAAGGAAATCGCCACGCGTGAGATTCGTCCGCAGGTCGATGCGGCGGACGCGCCGGTTGCCAGGCGGTGGCAGGACGACATGGATGCGTGTCCACGATGCGTCCGTCAGCACGGCGCGCGCGACCAGCTCGTCGTCCACGCTCACGCTGACCAGCATAGGCGCGTCTTCACCCGGCATCATCAGCGTCGATACCGGGATCTCGAACGCGCCAACGTCGGCCGGCACGAAGAACGACGCATGGCCGTTCGACCAGCGGTAGCGCGGTTGGCCGGCGGGATGCTCCCACTGGCGTAACCCCGATGTCTGGTCGATCAGCCACGATGGATCGCGCAGATAGGCGAGGACACCGGTGACGACCGCGACAGCGACGAACACACGGATCGCGCGCGCCATCACCATGGCTTGAGGAACGCCGCCTTGTACTGCGCCCAGGTCGTGCCGCTCATCGGCATCACGCCGTGCCAGTACCTGCAGCATCTGGAAGATCGAGAGGGCGCAGAGTGCGGTGACGACGAAGATCGCCGCCAGGCGCCGTGCGGGTCGCGTGCTCGCTCGGGCGAAGACCGCAGCAAGTCCCGGAGCAAACAGCGGGTAGATGTCGACGAATCCGCGGTGCCCGTAGCTCGCGCCGAACTGCCAGTCCCACCAGCTCGCGATCAGATAGCAATCGGCGAGGAGAACGGCGCCAATCGCCAGCCGCCAGTGGCGCAACGATTCGGGCAGCCACGCCAGCCCGGCGACGCCCGCGAGCAGCAGCGGCGCCCAGAAAAAGAGACCCTTGGTCGGGCTCACCAGCACCCCCGCGACGTGCGGCGTCGTCCACGTGAACCCGAGGCTGGCGTACGAGCTGACGAGGAGATGGCCGGTGGCGCGGAAGTAGATCCACAACTGCGGCAACAGGCAGACCGCGGCAGTAGCCATGGCGGTGGGCGCGAACGGACGGAAGGGTTTCGCGCGGACCAACGCAGTCACGCCGAGCGCGGCGGCAATGATCACGTTCGTATGGCGCACCAAAACCATCAAACCAACGATGACGCCGACTTCGAGCGCGTCGGCCGTGCTCGAGGCCCCGTCCCACGCATCGAGCCGATCGAAGAGAGCGGCGCACAGCGCGAACGAGAACGCGTGGCTCCAGGTGCTGTCGAACGTGGCGTAGTGATACAGGCTCGTGCCAAAGAGCAGCGAGCCGACAGCCGCGTCTGCGACGCCGCCGGTGAAATGCCGGCGCAGCAGGCGGCGAACGAACCACAAGCCGACAACGACGTAGAACAGCCCGGCGAGCCCTGCCGCGTGCTGGTAGTAGAGCGTGAAGCCGTCCGGCGACAGGTTCGTCCACTGCGTCAGCAGATGCGCGGCGGTGAAGAACGGCAGCATCATCACCGCTTCGCCGATCGGGTGCGCGTCGACCCAGCGGCGCGTTCCTCGCCACCGGGTGATCGCCGTCCATTCGGGAAACACGCCGCCGCAGCAGTCGTCGGCGACCGCCTGCAGCGACGGATCGTGATACAGCGCGAATGCCGGCAGGTAGACGTAGTAGGAATAGGCGTCGGAGCGGATCGGCACACCGGCGCGCCCCGACCCGTAGGCGTAGGTGTAGCCGGCGAGGCAGGCCGCGGCGGCGAGCAGGATCAGGCGCCGGCGGACGGCTGTCACCGCAGCCCGGACGGCAGACGCGGCGACGACAGGAGCCGCTCGAACTCCCGCCCATGGCGGGCAATCTCGGCCATGGGCCGAATTATTCCTCTAACCCGCCCGGCGTTCAAATTGCTTGAGGTCAGGCGTGCGTCGCCTGTTCTTCGCTGTTCTGGCCTATTTCCTCACCCCGGCCGGCGTCGTGGTCATGGGCGTGCTCGACGCCTCGATGGTGTTCTTCCTGCCCCTGGGCATCGACTTCGTGGTCATCATCATGGCGGCGCGGCAACCCGGGCTGTTCTGGCTGTACGCACTCCTGGCCTCGCTCGGCTCGGTGCTCGGTGCGGCCGGCACGTTCTGGATCGGTCAGAAGGCAGGAGAGCGCGGCCTGACGCGCTTGGTCAGCGGGCGGCGCCTGAAACGGGTCAAGGCGCGCATAAACGATGGCGCCTTCGTCGTCGCGCTGCTCGGGCTGATTCCGCCGCCGTTTCCATTCACGCCGTTCGTGCTGGCGAGCGGTGCGCTGGGGATGAACCCCTGGACGTTCCTGTCCGCGCTGACGGGCATACGGGTACTGAGGTTCGGCGTCGAATCCGCATTGGCGGCGCACTACGGCAGCCAGATCCTCCGCTGGATGCGGACGCCGCTCTTCACAGGCGTCGTCGGCGCCTTCATCGCCCTCGCCGTCGTCGGCACGATCGTCTCGGTCATGGCGCTGGCACGCGGTACGCGGCCGCACGAGCGTCGCCCGCGCCACGTGCCGGCGTCCTCCTAGATCCTGAACCGGAGTGTCGCCGCGACACCGCCATATGGTCTAGCAGCGTCGCGCCGGCGCGCCGTTGAGGTTAGAATTCGGGCCAGCGATGCGGCCGGTTCCCTTCTTTTTCGACACTTTCCCGAAGAACCGCCGTCCTGACCACCCTCGTTTGACGGGGGAGATCCGGACACGTGTGGCCGTCGTTGGCGGCGGCATGACAGGCTGCGCCTGTGCGGCGGCGTTCATGGCCGCTGGCGTGCACGTCGTGCTCCTGGACGCTGATCGCATCGGTGCCGGCGAGACGTCGCGCAGCGCCGGCCTGCTGCGCCAGGATTTCGACGCGTCGTTTCAGGAGACAGCTGCGCGGCACGGCCTGGGTGCCGCGCGTCACGTATGGCAGGGCTTCCGTCGCGCTGCGCTCGACATGGGCGCGGCAATCCGGCGGCTGGGTCTTCAGCCGGCGTTCGCCAGGCAGGATGTCGTTTCGCTGACGCGCGACGGGGCTGACGGGGTCCGCCGGTTGCAGCGCGAATATCAGGCTCGACGCGACGCCGGCGTCGAGGCGACGTGGCTCAGCGCGCGCGCGCTGGCCGCTGCCACTGGCGTCAGCGGCGGCGCCGGGATCCGCACAAAGGGAGACGCGCTCAATCCCTATCGCGCCTGCCTGGCGTTTGCTGCGTCGGCGGCCGCCCGCGGCGCGGTGCTTCACGAGAAAACGGTTGTCCGGCACATTCGCCCCGGGAAGAAAGCGGTGCTGATCCAGACCGACCGCGGCAGCCTGACCGCCGACGCCGTCGTGATCGCGACGGGTGCGCTGCCCGACGATCTCCGCGCGTTGCGCCGCCATTTCCCCGCTCGACAGTCGTGCACGGTGGTCACGGCGCCGCTGCCGGCGGCCGCGCGCCGCGAGTCCGGCCCGCGCGCAGTGGCCTTCAGTGACACGCACGAGCCGCCGCACCTGCTTCGCTGGACGCCCGACGATCGTGTGCTCTTTTCAGGCGCCGCGATGGCGCCGCTGCCCGCGCACCAGCGGGATCGCCAGCTCGTCGCCCGCGCCAACGAGCTGATGTACGAGCTCACCACCTTCTATCCGGCAATCTCCGGCGTGCCGCCCGAGTGGGCGTGGGAGACGATCCACTATGGATCCCCAGACGGCCTCCCGGTCATCGGGCCACACCGCAACTTCCCGCGCCACCTCTTCGCGCTCGGCCACGGCGGTCACGGCGCCGCCGTCGCCTGGCTCGCGGCCAGGCTGTTGCTCCGCGCCTACCAGGGCGCGCAGGCGAAGGGGGATGATCTGTTTGGCTTTGCTCGCGTGTTGTAGCGTTGCCGCCGCGTTACGCGTCACCATAGATCCCGCGTAACGCGATCTCTATCTCCGGATAGCGGAAGTGATACCCGTGCGCGATCGCGACGTTCGGGAGCGCGCGCTGGCTGGCCAGGAGCGCATCGGCCATTTCGCCGAGCGCGATCCGCAGCGCGACGCGCGGCGCCGGCAGCAGCGCCGGACGATGGAGCGCGCGGCCGAGCGCATGGGCGAGAGCGGCGTTGGTCACCGGGTGCGGTGCCGACACGTTGACCGGTCCGGCGATCGCAGGCGTGTCGACGATCCACCGCACCATCTCGCTCCAGTCGTGGCGATGGATCCACGAGAAGTACTGGCGGCCCGAGCCAATCGGGCCGCCGGCGAAGAACCGGAACGGCCGTGCCATCTGGGGCAGCGCACCGCCGGACTTCTCGAGGACGATGCCGGTGCGCAGGAGCACGACGCGGACGCCGGGCCGCTGTGCCTTCAGCGCCTCGTTCTCCCACGCCACGCACAAGCCCGCGAGAAAGTCACGGCCGGGTCCGGCGGTCTCCGCCAGCGCTTCGCTGCCGCGGTCGCCGTAGTAGCCGATGCCGCTCGCCGAGACGAGAACCGGCGGCGGCGTGGGTGCGGCCGCGATCGCGGCGACGAGCGAACGCGCCGGCTGGATGCGGCTGTCGGCGAGCACCTGTTTGCGCGAGGCCGTCCATCGCGCCCCGGCGATCGACTCGCCGGCAAGGTTGATCACCGCGGCGGCGCCGTCGATCTCGCCGGCTGGGGCAGGCGAACCATCGGCAAGCCATCCAACGCGCGAGATACCAGGGCTGCCGGTACCGGACTCATGTCGGACCTCGCCCGGCGGTAGCGCTCGCGTCAGCACGCGAACGTCGTGCCCTTCCTCAGCCCACGTCCAGGCCAGGGGGGTGCCGAGAAATCCCGTGCCGCCGGCGATCACCAGTTTCATGGTTCTCCGTTGGACGGAGGGGGACCGTCCGAAGTTTGGGGCGGTGCGCGCCGGGCGCAGGCGACAAGTGAGCGTCTATAATGTCACCCTGTCTGCCTGTTTCAACCGACTCGAAGCCTGACATGCGACATCTCGCTTGTGCCGCTCTCGTGCTTGGTCTCTCGGCACTTCCCCTCGCACAAGTCCAGGAGAAGACGATCGCGGCACCCCCAAACGTGACCACCGAGGGGATTCCGCCGATCCCGCAGTCGATCGCTGACGGCCTCGCCAAGTACGCCCAGTTCCGCCAGGCGCAGATGATGGCGTGGAACCCGGTCAAGCGGCAAATCCTGGTGACCACGACACTCGGCACCGTACCGCAGCTCTATTCTGTCGACGGGCCCGGGCGCGATCGTCATCAGCTCACCTGGTTCGATCGCGGCCTGCCGGTCATCGCCAACGTGTCGTTCGATCCGACCGACGGCACCACCGTCGTCTTCCAGTACGACCCGACCGGCGCCAGCGAGCTGCGCTCGTTGTATCGCTACGATATGACCAGCGGCGAGATCGCGCTGGTCACCGAGTCGAAGACGCGCTTCGCGCACGTGTGGTCGCATCAGGGAAAGTGGCTGGCCTACGATTCTGCCGAGCGCAACGGCAGGGACCGCGATCTCTACGTGATCCAGCCGTCGGATCCCAGGACCAAGCGGAAGCTGGCTGATTTCGACGGGCCCTACTCGCCGGAAGACTGGTCACCGGACGGGACCGCGCTGCTGGCGACGGAAGTCGTGGCCAACTCCGAGACCTACATCTGGCGCGTCGACGTGAAGACGGGTGAGAAGAAGGCGCTGACCCCGCACGGCGGCGATAAGGTGTCGTGGTACAACGTGCGGTTTTCGCCCGACGGCAGGAAGGTCTACGCGATGAGCGATCGCCAGGGCGGCGAATTCCGCGTCTGGCGCTGCGACGTCGCCAATTGCGCCTGGTCACCGGTGACGCCCGACGGCACCGTCGTGGCACTCGGTGGCAGCAGCCCCGGCGCGATTGCCGGGTTCGAGATCTCGCCCGACGGCACCGTGATGGCCGTCGTCGTCGACAAGGGACCGTACACCGATCTGCAGGTCATTGATCTCACGTCCCTCAAGCCGCGATCGATTCCGGCGCTGCCCAAGGGCACGATTCAGCAGTTGCGCTGGCGGCCGGGCAGCAAGGAGCTCGCCTATTCGCTGGGCTCGCTGAAATCGCAAGGGGACGTCTATTCGCTCGACGTCGCCCTCGGCACGCAGAGCCGGTGGACGACGAGCGAAGCCACGTTCAACCCCGACGCCCTGCCGGCGCCGGAAGTCGTCGACGTCAAGAGCTTCGACGGCGTCAGCATCAACGCAATCGTCTACCGCCCGCCGGCGAAGTTCACCGGGCCGCGGCCTGTCCTCGTCCAATTCCACGGCGGCCCGGAAACGCGCGACCGCGTGCGGTGGCAGGGGCGCAGCAACTATCTGTTGAACGAGCTCGGCATCGCGCTTGTGTTCCCGAACGTCCGCGGGTCGAGCGGGTTCGGCCGCAAGTTCGCCGAGATGGACAACGGCAAGGGACGGGACGGCGCCATCAAGGACGTTGGCGCGCTGCTCGACTGGATCGCGGCGCGTCCGGACCTCGATCGGAATCGCGTCATGCTTGGCGGCGCCAGCTATGGCGGCTGGCTCGCGCTCGAAGCCGGCATGGTCTACAACAGCCGTATCCGTGGAATCTTCGAGGGGGCCGGGATCACCGACTTCGTGAGTTTCCTTGAAAAGGACACAAACGCCGCGCGACAGAACAATCGCCGCGCCGAATACGGCGACGAGCGCGACCCCGACATGCGCGCCTATCTCACGTCGATTTCGCCGATTACCCGTGCGGCCGACCTGAAGAAGCCGACGTTCATCCTGCAGGCAGGCAAGGACATTCGCGTACCGGTCAGCCAGGGCCGCGAGCTGCTGAACGCATTGAAGGCGAACAATGCCGCAGTGTGGTACGCGGAGTTCGCGGACGCCGACCACGAGAACTTCCCCGGGCCCGGTCCAGCCGTCGACTGGATGCTCGCCGCGTGGGTGGCCTTCTTCAAGGCGTACTTACTGAATTGACCCTCGCATGGTCACCGTTCAGCGGCGCGAAGAACCCACATCGCTTCCGCGTGCCACACCGCGTTCTGCTGCGGTAGCCACGCCGGCAGGCTCTGCCATCCGACGCCCCCGGGGAAACGCGCCGAGATCAGGATCGCGTTAGCCCGTGCCAGGGACGCCTCGCTGCCGGTCTTGAACGACGCCGTCCACGTAACGCCGGTCCCAGGGATTGCCGTGTAGAGCGCCCGCCACCGTCCTCGCTGCACGACCCCGGGATAATTGCTCCGCGCAGGAGTGACGTTGTCTGGCGCGAGAAACAGGACGCTGAGCCCGGGTGCGAGCGGCGTCACGGTGACCGTCAGTTCGCTGCCGCCGGCCACCGTCTTCACCTCAAAGGTCGCCGTGGCCGGAGCCGGAGCCGCGGCCGGAGCGGTGGTACGAAAGACGAACGGCAGCGCGAAACGCGGCCACGGTACGCTGCCGCGCGCGGAATCGGTGGCCCGATACCAGCTCCCCGGCGCCCCGCTCTCGAGATCGAGCCCGGGCTCCTGCGAGGCCACTTCGAACGTTGCCGTTGCCGCGTTCGGCTCGACGAACATCCGCACCGCGCGGCGCTGTGGCTCGTCGTAGGTATAGGCGGGTGCCGCGTAGGCGAGGCCGCCGGTAATCGCGACCGCGACCAGCAGCGCCGCCGTCCCGAGTGCCGGTTGCAGCAGCGGCCTCGTTGCCGCCATGGCAGCGATCAACGGCGGCACGATCATCGCACCGGCCGCGAGCATCGCTGCCGCGTAGACCCACACCGGCGTGATCAGCGGCAGGCGTCCGAGGAGCTCGACCAGGAAGTGCAGCAAATCGACGCTGTCACGGAGCCACAACGTACCCGACACGGCGAGGACGACGACGGACACGATCCGGATAGCGTGAACGTTGCCTGGAGGAATGGACAGCAGACCGATCCCCGCGGCCAGCAGCGGCAGCGTCCACAGGTACCCAGCCGCAGGCGCCTTTGCCGCCGTCACGCCCGCCAGCAGGATCCACAGCGGCAGCGTGACGCTCCATACGAAAACGGGATGACGGACGCCGTGCGCGCGCAACGGCAGCCACGCGCCGGCTCGACTCGCCACCCATCCGGCGAGCGCGCCGAGCGTCAGGAGCAGGAGGAAGAGACGGCCGGGATGCGCATACCAGGGGTGATAGACCGCGCGCGACGCGCGCAGCGCGGCCGCCCCGCCGATCATCGCGACCGTGACGAGCGCGACGCCAAGGAGTGTCCACACGACATCCAGGATCCAGCGCCACAGGCCAAGCATCCGCACGCTGGCGCCGAGCGTCCTGAACCACGCCAGCAGCCCCAGGACGAGGGCGGCGGCGGCGACGATCCACGACGCGAGCGGTCCCCACGACACGGCCACGACGCGGCCGATGTCGAAATAGGTCGTCCGCGGCGATGGATCGCGCGCGCCGAGGTCGAGCGCGTCGAGCGCCAGCGCCGTTTCGACGACGTTCTCGCCGGTCTGGAGGATGGCGCGATCAGTCAGCCGTTCGGGCGTGTCGCGCGCGGTGTGGTAGGCGTAGCTGTCGCCGATTGCGGCAAAATTCAGCCCGGGCAGGTCGTGCCGCTTGAAGATCGAAAAGTCGGTGTCGTTGGGGAGGCGGCGGTAGATTTCGATCGCGTACGACGCGCCGCGCGGATGCGGCGCCAGGCGCGCCCACGGCCCGACAATCCAGCCGTTCCCCGGTCCCGTCTCGAACAGCAGCGCGCCACCGTCGTTCCCCGTCGCTTCGACGTTGATGTAGGCCTGGAGCCGGTCCATCACCTCGCGGTCGTTGACCAGTCCAGCCGCGCCCATCAGGCCGGCTTCTTCCGCGTCTGTGAGCAGGACCATGAGCGCGTGGCGGCGATCGCCGCGCGCCGCGAGCAGCCGCGCCGCTTCGAGCGATACCGCCACGCCGAGCCCGTCGTCGGCCGCTCCCGGTGCATCTGGCGACGAGTCGTAGTGCGCGACGAGCCCGAGCGCCGACCGTTCCGCTCCGGCCTTGATTGCGATGATGTTGAAGACGTGCGCGGTGGCACCAACGTCGGGGCGGCGCGCGTCGGCTTCCTGCACGCGCACCTCGTAACCGTAGAGGCGCAGCTGGTCGATGATGTATTCGCGCGCGCGGGTGTTTTCGGGCGTGCCGGCGGCCCGGCTGCCGATCGTGCCCGCCAGAACCTGCACGTGCGCGCGCGCGTTGTCGAGTGAGAACCTGGATTCCGGCCGCGCGCATGCCGCGCACAGCAGCAGCAACAGCAGAGCCGCCCGCTTCACGCGAACAGCTTATCAGGTGGCACCGCCGGCAGCGGGCAGGAGATCCTCCTGCGATCGGTCGGGCGCGTCGCTATTTGATCCGCACGTCGCCGGAGAAGGTCTTGAAGTAGTAGTCGGTTCCCCCGGCGCCGATGTCGGCCCGCACGCGCTTGCGGCTCGACGAATGGTAGGTCATCGGGATGTCGGTGCGCAGCTCGCCGCTGAAACTGTCGAAGTCGACCGACGCCGAGGTGCCCTGCGGAACGCGAACCGCGATGTCGCCGCTGAAGGTTTCGGCGCTGATGGCCTTCTCGCCGCCGGACAGATCGACTGCGCCTGAGAACGTCTTCACGTGCTGACCGCCGTGTACGTCCTTCACGGTCACGTCGCTCGAGAAGACGTCGATATCGATGGCGACGTCGCCCGGCACGTCGATGTCGAAATCTGTCTCGACGACATTGTTGTCGCGGTCGTGCCACTCGCTGTCCCTTTTGTTGGCCTCGATAATCACGTCGGATCCGTTTTCCTGCACGTCGAGCTTGATGTGGTCGAGACGGTCGCGCGTGGCGTGACGGACCGCGTGTATTGACACGTCCGCGCGGTTCGATCCGTTGATGTGCACGTGACCGGAAAAGTTCTTGAGCTTGAGCGTCCCGCCGGCGCGAATCTGCGCCGTCCGGTCGACGCGCTCGGTCTCCTGCTGGGCGGCGTGGGCCGGCCAGGGCAGGGACAGCAGCAGGGCACCGGCCAGGGCCGGCGCCGCGTATCGGGTGAACAGAGTCATGTTTTCCTCGCCGCCGACTTAGACGGGAGCGCGGCCGGCGGCGTTTATCGACGATCCAACCGTGCCCGTGCCCGGGCCGTCTAAAGCCAGCATATGACTCAGGACCTGGTGTATGCGCTGCGTGCCTTCCGGCGAAGCCCCGCATTCACGTTCGTCGCGCTGTTGTCGCTGGCCCTGGGCATCGGCGCCACGTGCGCCATTTTCAGTGTCATTTACGGTGTGCTCATCGCGCCGTATCCCTACGCCCGGCCGGGCGAGATCTGGGCTCCCCAGGTCGAGGCGCTCGACGGGCGCGGCGGCCACGGTTACCAGCTGGAGGAGTTGCGCCGCCTCGCGGCGGTGCCGGCGTTCTCCGACGTGATGGCGACATCGGGGGAGCTGGTGCTGATGACAGGCGACTTCGCGCCCGAGAGCTTCAACGCCGTGCTGCTGTCGGGCAATGCCTTCAACTTTCTCGGCGTGCCGCCGGTGGCCGGACGCACGATCCAGCCGTCGGACATCCGCGCCGACGGCAGTGCCGAGCCCGTTGTCGTGCTGAGTTATCGGCTGTGGGTCCGGCTCTTCGACGGCAGCCCGACCGCGATCGGGCGCACCCTGACGCTGAATGGCCTGCCGCACACGATCGTCGGCGTCATGCCGCCGCGCTTCGGCTGGTACGGCAACGACGGTTTCTGGCTGCCGCTCGCGCCGGCGCGTACGGATTTGGGCGGCATCAATCCGATCATGCGGCTGGCTGCCGGCGTCTCGGAACAAGTGGCCGAGCAGCAGCTCGATGCGCTCAATCGGCAGCTCGCCCGAGAAAAGCCGGCGGCGTTCCCGGCGCAGGGTTTCACAACCAGGTTGAACAATTATCTCGACGTCACGGTGGCGAGCGGAGAGATGCAGACCAGCCTGCGCCTCCTGATGGGCGCGGTCGCATTCCTGCTGCTCATCGCCTGCGCCAACGTGGCCAACCTGCAGCTGGCGCGCGGCAGCGCGCGGGCGCGCGAGATCGCCATCCGGATTTCGATCGGCGCCGGTCGCAGGCGGTTGCTCCGCCAGCTGCTGACCGAGAGCGTGCTGCTGTCGGTCGTCGGCGGCGTCCTTGGCGTGCTGTTCGCGTTTGCCGCCATCCGAGTGATCGTCGGGTTGATGCCCGAGTTCTATGTCCCGAACGAGTCGCGTGTCGAAATCAACCTGCCGGTCCTGCTGTTCTCGCTCGTCGTCTCGGTGCTGACCGGCATCGTGTTCGGCCTGGCGCCCGCGTGGCAGTCGTCGAAGCCCGACATGACCGACGCCCTCAAGGCGTCACGCAGCACCGGTGCGGGCGCGCACGGTCGGAGCACCCGCGATCTCCTCGTCGTGGTCGAAGTCGCGCTCTCGGTCGTACTGCTGATCGGATCGGCGCTGACCACGCGCACGTTCGTCGCGCTGCAGTCAACCGATAGCGGGATCAAGGCGGATCACATCCTCGCCGTCAGCGTGCCGCTTCGCGCCGTGAAATATCCGGCGCTCGATCAGCGGAACCGTTTCGCGCAGGAGCTGCTCGATCGCGTCGGCGCCCTGCCGGGGGTGGAGGCAGCGACCTTCGGCCTGCCGTTCGGAGGGCCGCAGTCCTCGTTCGCGATCGTCGGACAGCCGGAGGACCCATCGCGGCGTATCACCATCAATCTCGCCGGCGCCGAGCACCTGCGCGTATTCGGCATTCCCCTGCGCTCCGGCCGCATGTTCGACGCGGCCGAACTCCGGCGCGGCGATCGCGTCGCGGTCATCAACCAGACTGCCGCGAGGCAGTGGGCCGCCGGCGCCAATCCGATCGGGTCGCGGGTGCGGCTGGGTGCCCTCGAGCGTCCGCCGTCCCGCACCGTCGTCGACACGAGCCGTCCACCAGAGGTCACCATTGTCGGTATCATCGCGGACACTCGCAACAACGGTTTGCGCGGTGAAGCCTTGCCCGTGGTCGTGATGCCGTACACGATCATCGCCGCGGCCCAACGGACGCTGGCCGTGCGCAGCACCGGCGATCCCAACTTGCAGCTGAATCCGGTGCGCGGACTGGTGCGCGAGATGGACGCGGATCAACCGCTCGGACGTCCGTTCACGCTGGCTGAAGCCATGGGGCAGGAGTTCGTGCAGCCGCGCTTCACGATGGCGCTCTTCAGCGCATTCGCGGCCCTCGGCCTCGCGCTTGCCGCCGCCGGCATCTACAGCGTGCTGTCGTTTCACGTCACGCGGCGTACGCACGAACTCGGCGTGCGGCTCGCGCTCGGTGCGCCGCGCGCCCACGTTGCCGGTCTGCTGTTGAAGATGGGGGGACGCCTGATCGCGGTCGGTCTCGCGGTCGGCATCCCGGCGAGTCTGGCCGCGGCGCGGCTCCTGCGCAGCCAGTTGTTCGGCGTCCAGCCTGCAGATCCGTTGGCCTACGTCGCCGTCGCCGCGCTGCTCGTGCTGGTCACCCTGGCCGCCTGCTACGTTCCGGCGCGCCGCGCCGCGACCGTCGACCCGATGATCGCGCTGCGCCAGGAGTAGCGGGCTGCTGCGAACGCCGCGCCGCGGCGGCCCGGATGGTGACTTAGATCTTCAGCCTTCCTGTATAGATGGCCATGCCGGCGACGGCGTCCATGCCAAGGCCGTCGAGCCACGCGATCTCCTCCTCGGTCGTGACCCCGCCCGCTACCGTAATTGCCTTGGCGGTGGCACCACGTACCTGCTCGATCGCTGGACGCTGGACGCCGCGCATCAGTCCCTCGACATCGACATTGGTGAAGAGGAACTCGTCGAACCAGGGCTCGAGACGGCGGACGGCGTCCGCCGGCGTGATGTCGAGCCGCGTGCGCCAGCCGTCGATGACAACGCAGCCCCCCTTGGCGTCGACGGCGGCGACGAGACGTGGCGGCCCGGCGGAGGTGGCTAGCGCTTCGGCGAACGCCAGGTCGGGCTCGCCTCCCCGAAACAACCGCGAGCCGACGATGACCTTGGCGGCGCCACCGTGGAGAATCGCGGTGACGTCATCGACCGTGCGCACGCCGCCACCGACACGGCAAGGCAGGCGCCGGCAGATCGACGCGACCAGCGCGCGGTTGTTCCCCTGATTCTTGGCCGCGTCGAGGTCAATCAACTGGACCTTTGGAAAGGCGCTGAACTTCGCGATCCAGCCGTCGAAATCGTCGCTGGCCAGTGCCAGGCGCTCGCCCTGGACCAACTGCACGATTTGCCCGTCCTGGAGATCAATCGAGGGAATGAGCATCAGATCTGCCTGATCGGCACGCCGCGCTCGTGCAGATACGTCTTCAGCTCCGCGACGGCGTGCTCGGAAAAATGAAAAATCGACGCCGCCAGCGCTGCGTCCGCACGGCCTCGCGTGAACACGTCGTGGAAATGTTCGAACGTACCGGCGCCGCCGGAGGCGATCACGGGAATCGACACGACGGACGACACCGCCGCCGTCATCTCGCAATCGAAGCCGGCGCGCGTGCCGTCGCGGTCGATCGAAGTGAGCAGGATCTCGCCCGCGCCGACCTCTGCCGCCTGGCGCGCCCACTCCACCGCGTCGCGGCCGGTCGCGGTGCTGCCACTGCGCGAGAACACGGCAAAGCCATCGCCGTCGCGCTTTGCGTCAATCGCGACGATGACCGCCTGTGAGCCATAGCGGCGCGCGAGACGGGTGACCAGTGTCGGATCGTCGAGGGCGGCGCTATTGAGCGCGACCTTGTCGGCGCCGGCGTCGAGCGCCGCCTCTGCGTCACCCTCGGATCGGATGCCGCCGCCGACGGCGAGCGGGATGAAGAGCTCGGCCGAGACCCGGCGGATGGTCTCGGCGAGCGCGCGCCGGTTCTCGATCGTCGCCGTCACGTCGAGAATCACCAGCTCGTCGATCCCTTCCAGGTTGTAGCGTCGTGCCAGCGCCGCCGGATCGCCGGCCGACGCCAGATCCTGGAACTGCACGCCCTTGACGACACCGCCGTCGCGGACGTCGAGGCACGCGATGATCCGTTTGGCTAGCAGAGCGCCACGAAATTGCGCAGGATGCGCATTCCGTCCTCGCCGGATTTTTCCGGATGGAACTGCACGCCGAACACGTGCCGGCCGTCGTCGACGACGGCGGCGAACTGCGAACCGTGCGAAGTCGTGCCGACCGTCGCATCGGCAACTGAGGCGGCATACGAGTGGGTAAAGTAGAAATACGCACCGTCGCCGATACCGGCGAGAAGCTCGGAACGCGCCCGGCTGGCCACCGTGTTCCAACCCACGTGCGGGACCTTCACTTCTCCTCTCAACAGTGAGCAACGGCCTGGCAGGAGTCCCAGGCCTGCGAGCTCTGGCGCCTCCTCACTGCCGGAATAGAGGAACTGCATGCCGAGGCAGATGCCGAGAATGG
The DNA here is from genome assembly GCA_963836665.1 of uncultured Acidobacteriota bacterium. Taxonomy (GTDB): domain Bacteria; phylum Acidobacteriota; class Vicinamibacteria; order Vicinamibacterales; family 2-12-FULL-66-21; genus JAICSD01. Next base: position 3,888,718 of record CAWIKL010000001.1, read on the forward strand.
GCAGGTGCGTGCCAGCACGGTGATGAAGTGCGGTGCGCAGGTCGGCGCCAATCGCGGCCGTGGCAGCGAAATTGCCAACGCCTGGAATGACGATCCCCGTACAGCTCTCGTCAAGGTCGACTGGATCGCGTGTCACAAACGGGGACGCGCCGACCGCCCTCAGACCTTTCAGAAGGGACGTGATGTTGCCGGCGTCGTAGTCGATGACTGCGACCCGCGCCCGGCGGCTCGACCCGCTCACAACAGTCCCTTCGTCGAGGGCAGCATGCGACCCAGCTGTCTATCTTTGGCGCACGCCACGCGCAACGCGCGCGCAAACGCCTTGAAGATCGCCTCGACCTGATGATGGCTCGAGCGGCCGTAGAGCACCTTCACGTGCACGTTGGCGTGAGCCCCTTGGGCGAAGCCTTCGAAGAAATCCTGCACCAGCTCCGACTGCAGGTCGCCGACGCGCGCGACCTTCAGGTGGAGATCGACGACCGCGTGCGGGCGCCCCGACAGATCCACCGCGGCGACCGCCAGCGTCTCGTCCATTGGCATCACGAAGTAGCCGGCGCGGTTGATGCCGCGCTTGTTGCCGAGCGCGCCCGAGATCGCCTCGCCGAGCGCGATGCCGGTGTCTTCCACCGTATGGTGTTGATCGACGTCGAGATCTCCTTCGACCTTGAGCGTCATGTCGAACGCGCCGTGGCGGGTGAACAGTTCGAGCATGTGATCGAAGAAGCGGATGCCGGTCGCGACGTCGTAGCGGCCCCGCCCTTCGATGCCGAGCGAGAGCCGGATCGACGTTTCACGCGTCTTGCGCGCGATTACCGCGCGGCGCATACGACCTCCTCGAATGCCGGGATCAGAGTTTTGGTGTCCTCGACGATCCCAGCCGTGATGCGGAGGCACCCCTCGCACCCAGCTTCCGTGGATCGGTCGCGCACGCGGATGCCGCGCGCCGCCAGCGCCGCGACCATCGCCGGTGCCGTCGGACCGACGTGCACGAGAACAAAATTGGCCTCGCTCGGCCACGTCCGCAGTCCGAGGCGCGTGCATGCCTCGGTGATCAGGCGGCGCGACTCTGCCGCCTGCGCTACGTACCAGTCGCGATAGGCGCGATCGGCAACCGCCGCGGGTAGCGCCGCCGTGACCCAGGCGTTGAGGCTGTAAGGCGGGACGATGCGTCGCACCGGCTCGAGCGTTTCTTCGTGCGCGGCCAGTGCTCCGGCGCGAAGCCCGGCAAGGCCGTAGGCCTTCGAGAACGTGCGGCCGACGATCAGGTTCGGCAGCTCCGTCAGCCGCCGATCGTCGAGCACCGTTTGCTGAGCGAAGTCGCCATAGGCTTCGTCGACGAACAGCAGGATCGGCGCGACGGTGCGCGCCAGCGCGAGAATCTCGCCCACCGGCATGACGACCCCACTCGGATTGTGCGGATTGGTGACGAAGACGATGCGCGTATCGGCCGTGATTGCGCGCCGCAGCGCCGCCGCCGGCAGTCGGAACCCGTCTTCCATCGGGACCGTCACCATGCGCCCGCCCAACGCCGACACCAGCGTCGCGTACATGTCGAACGCCGGCGTGACGCCCAGGCCTTCCGGGATTCCGCCGCGGCGATCGCGGAACGCGGCGGCGGTCGCGGCCAGGATGCCTTCATCCATGCCGTTGGTCAAGAGCACGCGCGACGTCGGCACGCCCAGCGCGTCAGCGACGGCGCTGTGCGCCTGCGCGTAGTCGGGATAGACCCCGGCGTCGACGCGGCCGAGGCGCGACAGTGCGCCGGCGACCGCGGGCGAGCAGCCGGCGGTGTTTTCGTTCAGGTGCAATCTCATCGCGCGCTCAGCCGCTTGCGTATCGACGCCGCGTGTGCGCCGAGTCCTTCGGCCACCGCCAGCGTCACTCCGGCCGGACCAATCCGTCGCATGCCGGCGCGGGTGACCGTCTGCACCGTCGCGACCCGCACGAAATCAGCAGCCGACAGTCCGCCGCGGGCGCGGGCGGCACCGCTCGTAGGCAGCACGTGATTGGAGCCGGTGACGTAATCGCCCGCCGCCTGCGCGCTGAACTCGCCGACGAACACCGTGCCGGCGCGCGTCAGCTTCGCGGCGACGGCCTGCGAATCGCACACGACATGTTCCGGCGCCATGCGGTTGGCGAGCGCGATCGCCTCCTTCAGCGAATGCGTGACGACGATGGCGCCGTTGCGCGCAAGCGCGGCAGAGGCGGGGCCGCTCGCCGGCATCTGCGCCGCCATTTCCGCCGCCACCGCCGCGGCCAGGCGGCGGCTCGGTGTCACGAGCACGGCGCGCGCGTCCTCGTCGTGCTCCGCCTGGGCGATGAGGTCGGCGGCGATCCAGTCAGGACGTCCGCCCGCAGAGACAATGAGGATTTCGCTCGGCCCGGCGAAAAAATCGATGGCGCAGTCGCCGGAGACGAGCGCCTTGGCGGCGGCGACGTAGGCGTTGCCGGGTCCGACGATCTTGTCGACCTGCGGGATGGTCGCGGTGCCGTAGGCGAGCGCCGCGATCGCGTGCGCGCCGCCTAACCGGTACAGCCGCGTCACGCCGGCCTCGAGCGCCGCCAGCATCACCGTCGGGTCTGGCTTGGGACAGACCGCGATCACCTCTCGAACGCCCGCGGCGCGCGCCGGAATCGCTGTCATCAAGAGCGACGAAGGAAGCGGATAGCGTCCGCCCGGCACGTAGCAACCAACGCGATCGAGCGGCGTGACGCGCTGTTCGACGGTGACGCCTGGCACCGGCGCCGTGCGCCACGGCCGCGGTACCTGCCGTGCCGCCACGTGACGGATGTTCGCGGCAGCGAAACGAAGCGCCCGCCGCACCGGCGTCGCGACCGTCTTCGCCGCCGCGTTCATCTCGGCGCGGGTGACCTCGATCGCGCCGACCAGGCCGTCGAACCGTGACGCGTAGTCGAGTACCGCCGCATCGCCGCGCCTGCGGACGTCCGCGACGATGCGCGCCGCCGCCTGCCCGACCTCCGCCTGGCGCGCCGCCGAGCGATCGAGGATCGCCGCCAGCGCCCGATCATCAGTTGCGTCAACGATCTTCATAAAGCCGATCACCCGATCACCCGATTACCCGATTACCCGATCTCAAATGACTATCTTATTGAGCGGGTACTCGACGATGCCCTGCGCGTCGGCCGCTTTCAGGCGCGGGATGAGGTCCCGCACGGTGCGCTCCTCGATGATGGTGTTGACCGCGACCCAGTCTTCGTCGCTGAGCGGCGATACCGTCGGCCGCTGGAGCGCCGGCAGCAGGGCCAGCACCTGCGGCAGCTGGGCGCGCCGCACGTTGAGCATGAGTCCGACACGCCCCTGCGCTTCGATCGCCGCCTTCAGCAATACCGCGATGTTGTCGAGCTTGGCCGCCTTCCAGCTGTCGGCGAGCGCGTCTGGGTTGGCGATGAGCTGGGTATTCGATTCGAGGACGGTGTCGATGATGCGCAGGCGGTTGGCGCGCAGCGACGAGCCGGTCTCCGTCACCTCGACGATTGCGTCGGCGAGCACCGGCGGTTTGACCTCGGTGGCGCCCCACGAGAATTCCACCTTGACGCGGACGCCCCGCCGCGCGAAGTACGCGTCGGTCGCGCGGACCAGTTCGGTCGCGATCGTCGCGCCCTGCAGGTCTTCCGGCCGCTGATAGGCCGAATCCTCGGGCACGGCCAGCACCCATCGGACCTTGCCGAAACTCTGTTTCGCGTAGATTAAGTCGGCCAGCGCGACGACCCCCTTGCCGCCGCCGTTCGCCGCCTGGTGTTCGGCCACCCAGTCGAGCCCGGTCAGGCCCGCGTCGAGCACACCGTCGGCAACGTAGCGTGCCATCTCCTGCGCGCGGATCAGCATGCACTCGATCTCCGGATCGTCAATCGTCGGGAAGTACCGACCGCGAGCCGGCGTAGATGGTGTAACCCGCCCGCGCGAACAGTTGCACCGTCGCGTCCTGAAGCGAGCCCTTCGGAATTCCAAGTCTGAGTTTCATGCCCGTGTTCATCCGTGACTAACCGCGGCTCTCGGCAGCCAGTGGCCTGAAGCACGTGCGCGTACCCGTGTGGCAGACGTTGCCGTCGCCGAGGCGCTTCACCTTCAGCAGCACAGTGTCGTCGTCGCAGTCGACGAGAAGCGCGGTGACCTGCAGGCGGTTGCCCGAGGTCTCGCCTTTCGTCCAGAGCGTGTTGCGTGTTCGGCTGAAGAAGGTCGCGAAGCCGGTGGCCCGTGTCCGCTCGAATGCGTCGTCGTTCATGAAGCCGACCATCAACACCTCGCCGCTGTCCTCGTCCTGCACGACCGCCGGTATCAGTCCGTCGAGTTTCGAGTAGTCCATCTGTGTCTGTCCGCGCAATCCATGGCCCAAAAACAAAAAGCCCCGCCGAGGTGTCTCGGCGGGGCGAAGGTTGCGGTCTGCTCTCTTTTGACGCTCGTCTACGCGCAACCCGGCCGGCCCGCCGAAGCAGGATGGTGATGGCCGTGGTGGTGCGCGAGGCGGAACATCTTGCCGATCAGGTTATTTCCTCGGGCCCGCCGAAGTCAAATGCGCTGCCGCCGGCGACGCCTTGCCGTCGGCGCTTCGGGACGTGTCTGCCGCGCCCCACGCCGTGCCCGAGGCGTCGACCGCGATCGAGTTGGCGTCCCCCTGCGCGCCGCCGGCCGTCACGCCGGCGTGTCCCATCGCGGTCAGCGCGTCGAGCAGCGCCTGATCGGCGCCGGCCCGTTCGATGTGGACGGTGTCGGGCATCCACTCGTGATCCAGGCGCGGCGCGTCCACCGCCTCACGGACGTTCATGCCGAATTCGAGCACGTTGAGCACGACGTTGAAGACCGTGTTGATGATCGTGCGGCCGCCCGGCGATCCGGTGATCAGCACGGGCCTGCCGTTCTTCGAGATGATTGCCGGCGACATCGAACTGAGCATCCGCTTCCCCGGATCGATCAGGTTGGCCGGCGTGCCGATCGTGCCCCTCTCGTCGGTGACGCCAGGATTCTTGTTGAAGTCCCCCATCTCGTTGTTGAGCAGGAAGCCGGCGCCGTTGACGACCACGCGCGAGCCGTAGCCCCCTTCGAGCGTGAACGTGTTGCTGACCGCCATGCCGTTGCGATCGATAACGGAAAAATGCGTCGTCTCGTCCGGCTCCCCCGGCATGGTGGTCGTGAGGATGTCCTTGCCGAGAACCGCGCTGATGCTGGCTTTCGCTGGATCAATCGTCGCCGCGACGTCCTTCGCGTGATCCTTCGACGTCAAGGTGGCGATCGGTACCTGCACGAAGTCGGTATCGCCGAGGAACCGCGCGCGATCGAGATAGGCACGGCGCATCGCTTCGATCTCGAGATGCTTGGCCTGGGCCGACGCCGCGCCTTTCGACTTCAGATCGTAGCCTTCCAGGATGTTGAGCATTTCGATCATCGCGACGCCGCCCGAGCTGGGCGGCGCCATGGCGGCGATGTCGTAGCCGCGGAATGTCCCGGTCACGGGCGCGCGCTCCTTCGCCTGGTAGCCAGCGAGATCCTCTTTCGTGATCAGCCCGCCGTGAACGGCCATGTCCTCCGCGATCCGATCGGCGATCCAGCCTTTATAGAAGACGTCGGGGCCCTCGCTGGCTATCGCACGCAGCGTCTTGGCGAGATCGCCGAGGACGATCTGGTCGCCTGCCGCCCATTGGCCACCGCCCGGCTTGCCGTAGGCAGCGACTGATGCCGGATACTTCGCCATCACGCCGCCGCTTGGCGCGCCGTTGCGCTCGGTGGGGAAGAGCTGTGAGTTGAGGCTGCGCGCCAGTGCCGGCGACAGCACGAAGCCGCCTTCGGCCATCGCCACCGCCGGCATCACGACGTCCTTCCAGGCGAGCTTGCCGAAGCGCTTGTGGGCGAGCGCCAGCCCGCGCACAGTGCCCGGAACGCCTGGCGCGAGATAGCCTTCGTTGGTCAGGCTGATGTCGATCTTGCCGTCGCGCACGTACATCGTGCGGGTCGACCTGCCAGGCGCCTTCTCTCGATAGTCGAACGACGTGACGTTGCCGTCGGCGGCTCGCACCAGCATGAATCCGCCGCCCCCGATGTTGCCGGCCGACGGATGGGTGACCGCGAGCGCGAACGCCGTCGCGACGGCGGCGTCGACGGCGTTGCCGCCGCGCTCGAGGATCGCCGCACCGGCGTCGCAGGCGGGCGCCGACGTGCACACGACGATGCCGTCCTTCGACGGGACGCCCTGGTCGATCGCGCTGCCGATCGGCGCGCTCGCTGTCACCAGCACGGCCATGGCGCATACCGTCCAGCGCGGTGAAATAGTCATCGGGCAAGCTTATATCCGCGGGAGCGCTTCTTGCACAACTCAGCCGTTGCATGCGCATCTGGCCAGGCGAGCCATTGCCTCTCGGTGCTGTGTTCGACGGTCAAGGCACCAACTTCTCTGTTTTCTCCGAGATCGCGACGCGCGTCGAACTCTGCCTGTTCGACGGCGCCGGCAAGGAGACGCGGATCCGCCTCCCAGAAGTCACGGCGCTTTGCTGGCACGGCTATTTTCCAGACATCAAGGCGGGTCAGCGCTACGGCTTCCGAGTGCACGGGCCGTGGGCGCCCGAAGACGGGCACTGGTGCAATCCCAACAAGGTGCTCCTCGATCCCTACGCCCAGGCGATCGACGGCGCCTGGAACTGGAACGAAGCCCTCTTCCCGTACCACTTCGACAACCCCGAGGGATCGAAGAACGATCTCGACAGCGCCGCCTACATCCCCAAGTCGGTCGTCGTCGACCGATCGTTCGACTGGGGCGGCGATGCCCCGCCCAAGACGCCGTGGCACCAGACGATCGTCTACGAGACGCACGTCAAGGGCTTCACCAAGCGCCTGTGCGCGCTGCCCGACGCGGTCAAGGGCACTTACGCCGGGCTGGCGCACCCGGCCGCGGTCGAGTACCTGCAGAAGCTCGGCGTCACTGCTGTCGAACTGCTGCCCGTGCAGCAGTTCGTCCAGGACTCGCTGCTACTCGATCGCGGGCTGCGCAACTACTGGGGTTACAACTCGATCGGCTACTTCGCGCCGCACAACGAGTACTCCTCGTCCGGGCACGGCGGCGAGCAGGTGCGCGAGTTCAAGGAAGCGGTCAAGGCGCTGCATGCCGCCGGCATCGAGGTCATCCTCGACGTCGTCTACAACCACACGGCCGAGGGGAATCACCTCGGGCCCGTGCTGTCGTTCAAGGGGCTCGACAACGCCGCCTACTACCGCCTCGTTGGCGACAAGCGGCGCTATTACATGGACTACACCGGCACCGGCAACACGCTGAACATGCGGCATCCGCATGTTTTGCAGCTGCTGATGGATAGCCTGCGCTACTGGGTCACCGACATGCACGTGGACGGCTTTCGCTTCGACCTCGCCGCGGCGCTGGCGCGCGAGCTGCACGACGTCGACCGACTGTCGGCGTTCTTCGATCTGATGCAGCAGGACCCGATCGTCAACCAGGTGAAGCTGATTGCCGAGCCGTGGGACGTCGGTGAAGGTGGGTATCAGGTGGGCAACTTCCCGCCGCTCTGGTCGGAGTGGAACGGCAAGTATCGCGATTCGACGCGCGACTTCTGGCGCGGGACGGATCAGACACTGGCGGAATTCGGCTCGCGCTTCACCGGCAGCTCCGATCTCTACCAGGGAACCGCGCGCCGTCCCTACGCCAGCGTGAACTTCATCACCGCCCACGACGGCTTCACGCTGCGCGACCTGGTGTCCTACAACGACAAGCACAACGAGGCGAACGGCGAAGAGAACCGCGACGGCGAGAGTCACAACCGCGCGTGGAACTGCGGCGTCGAAGGGCCGAGCGACGACGCGCACGTCAACGAGCTGCGCGGCCGGCAGCAGCGTAACTTCCTGGCAACGCTCTTCCTGTCGCAGGGGGTCCCGATGCTGTGCGGCGGCGACGAGATCGGCCGCAGCCAGCAGGGCAACAACAACGCCTACTGCCAGGACAGCGAGATCTCCTGGTACGACTGGGCGCACGCCGACCAGGCACTCCTCGGCTTCACCCGGGAACTGATTCGCCTGCGCTCGGAGCATCCCGTTTTCTGCCGCCGCCGCTGGTTCCAGGGCCGCTCGATCCGTGGCAGCGACGTCGGCGACATCGGCTGGTTCACCCCGGGCGGCACCGAGATGTCGGACCAGGACTGGCAGACCGGCTTCGCCAAATCGCTCGGCGTCTTCCTCAACGGCGACGCCATCCACACGCTCGACGAACACGGCCAGCGCGTCGTCGACGACAGCTTCTACGTGATGTTCAACGCCCACTCCGAACCGGTGGAGTTCGTCCTGCCGGAGTCGAAGTGGGGGGAGCAGTGGACGATCGCGTTCGATACCAGCACGACGCCGGATCACGCGGACGTCGACGCGACTGGCCGCGCACTGGCCGCCGCTGAGCACGTGCACGTGCAGGGCTGGTCGCTGGTGCTGCTGCGCCGCGTGCAAGGCTAGAGGCCTATCCCATACACGGCTGCGCGGGGCCGGCGCCAGCCCGCGGCCTCTACCCCGGGCCGTGCTCGTATTAAGCTGTCGCTGTGACTCGCACGATGGTCGCGATGCTGTTCGCCGCGTTCGCCGCGAGGACACAGGGGTTGCCAGCGGCGAAGCCCATTACTGTGTCTGCGGCGGTCAGCCTGACCGACGTCCTCACCGCTATCGCCGAGGAGTACGGCAAGGCTGGGAAGGGGTCGGTGCGCTTCAATTTCGGCGCCTCGAACGTGCTGGCGCGCCAAATCACAGACGGCGCCCCCGTCGACATGTTCCTCAGTGCAGACGAGGCCCAGATGGACGTCGTCGCCGCCGCGCATCTTCTGCTCGACGGCTGGCGCGTCGACCTGCTCCGCAACCAGCTGGCCATCGTGGTGCCGAATGATCGGCCGCGGACGATGACGAGCGCGCGCGAGCTGACGGGCGAGGCGTTTCGTCGTATCGCCCTCGGCGATCCCGCCGCGGTGCCGGCGGGTGTCTATGCCAAGGCGTATCTGCAGCAGCTGGACCTGTGGTCGGCGATCGAGCCGAAGGTGGTGCCGTGCGCCAGCGTCCGCGCTGCGCTGGCCGCGGTCGAGACGGGCGCCGCCGACGCCGCGATCGTCTACCGCACCGACGCCCGTATCGCGCTCAAGGCCGTCGTCGCCTACGTCGTCCCGATCGATCGCGGTCCTCGCATCGTCTATCCCGCTGCGATCATGAAAGGGGCGGCGGCTGTGGACGAGTCCAAGCGGTTCCTCGACTTCCTGCGCGGCGCGACCGCCGCGCGCGTCTTCGAGCGCTTCGGTTTCACGCTCGCTGCCTCCCAGCCGCGGTAACACCGCATGGAGATCTGGCGCATCACGTGGTTCACGGTGGCCTGTGCCGCCGCCGCAACCGCGATCGTGCTGCCGGCAGGCGTCGGCCTGGCGTGGCTGCTGGCGCGGCGGCGGTTCCCGGGTCGGTCGATCGTCGAAACGATCGTGTCGATGCCGCTCGTGATGCCGCCGGTGGCGACTGGCCTGATCCTGCTGATGCTGCTGAGCCGGCGCGGCGTCGTTGGCCGCCTCCTCGAGCAGGTCGGCATCGACGTCGTGTTCACGTGGAAGGCGGTCGTGATCGCGATGGCGATCATGGGCCTGCCGCTGCTGGTGCGCACGGCGCGTGCCGGGTTCGAGCAGATCGACGTGCGCTACGAGGAGGTCGCGGCGACCCTCGGGGCGCGTCCGTTCCGGGTCTTTCTGACGATTTCGCTGCCGCTGGCATGGCCGTCGGTCCTGGCCGGCGCGGTGCTGGCGTTCGCGCGCGCCCTCGGTGAGTTCGGGGCGACCATCGTCGTTGCCGGCAGCATTCCGGGCGTCACACGCACGCTCGCGGTGGCCATCTACACCGGCGCCGAGACCGGGCATGACGCCGAAGCAGCGACGCTGCTGGTGATTTCCGCGGCCATTGCCTTTGCCGCGCTGTGGGCGTCGAACCGGCTCGTCGAGCGGCGCGCCGCATGATCGACGTCGACATCGCGCTCACGCAGGGAACCTTCACGCTGTCGGCGGGGTTCGTGCTCGACAGCCGTGCCGCGGCGCTCTTCGGCCCCTCAGGCGCCGGCAAGACGACGATCCTCGACGCCATCGCCGGCCTGCGCACGCCCGACAGCGGCTCTATCGAGGTCGGCGGACGCGTGCTGTTCTCGAGCCGCCGGCGCATCGACCTGCCCGTCTACCAGCGCCACGTCGGCTACGTGCGGCAGGACGTGGCGCTGTTCCCGCACATGCACGTGCGGCGCAACCTGCTGTACCGGTACCCACGCCGCCTCAGCGCCGCCGGATCTCTCCCGTGTGCTGATGATGCTCGAGATCGAGCCATTGATCGATCGTCGCGTGACCGAGTTGTCGGGCGGCGAACGGCAGCGGGTCGCGCTCGGCCGCGCGCTGATGTCAGGTCCGTCGCTGCTGTTGCTCGACGAACCGCTCGCCGCCGTCGACGCGCCGCTGCGCCGCCGCATCCTGCCCTACCTGCGCCGTGTCCGCGACGAGTTGCGCATCCCGATCATCTACGTCTCGCACGACCGCGACGAGGTGGACGAGCTGGCCGACCGCGTGGTGACGATCGAGAACGGCCGCATCGTCGGCGTTGCATAGGGTGGAGCACCGCGTCAGCTGAACCTCGATGCCGTACTAAGCCATCGTGGTGATTGACAGTCGCGTGACGCTGCTGCTTCAATCGTCCGCCTGCGGAAACTCCTGCTCGGCGCAGCCGTCTTGCTGTTCGGGTGGGGCGTCGCCGTTGCGCTGACAGGCGGCGTCGATACCCGCCTCGCCGGCGTCGTGATTCGATCGCGCGCCCCCTTTCGCCCGCTGACCGCCAGTCTCGCGCTCGTCCTCCTGACGGCTCTGGTCTACCGCGTGGAGTCCGCCGCGCAACTCGATCGCGCCGTCGGGTGGCTGAACCGGCGGGGCGCGCTGCTTGCCATCGTCGCCGCCGCGGCGCTCGGCGCGCACGGCGTTCTGTTTGGATCTTTCAGCGCGGGTGGATCGGATTCGTACGGCTACGTCAACCAGGCGTACGACTGGAAGGCCGGCCGGCTGCCCGGACCGCTCCCGCTGGCGCTGACGCTGCCGTTCCAAGAGTCGGACCACATGCAGACGCCGCTCGGCTATCGTGTCGGCGTTCGGCCGCACACGATGGTGCCGACCTACGCGCCAGGACTGCCGCTGCTGATGGCGGTGGCGCTTGTCGCCGGTCGCCTCGGCCCGTTCTTCGTCGTTCCCGCCTTTGCCGCGCTGTTTGTGTGGTTGACGTTCCGGCTCGGCACGATCGCCGGCGGACGCGCCGTCGGCGTGGTTGCCGTCATCGGTACTCGTGACCTGTCCCGTCGTCCTCTACCAGTCGCTCTGGCCGATGAGCGACATTCCAGCCGGCGCGCTATGGACGGGTGCGATCGTCAGTGCCTTAGGTGCCTCTCGGCGCACGTCGCTCGCGGCGGGCCTGTGGGCAGCCGTCGCGCTCCTGGTCCGACCCAATCTGCTGTTCGTTCCGATCGTTCCATTCCTGCTCGTCGCGCTGAACGCGCACGGCCGCGAACGGATCATCAGGGCATTCCTCTTCGTCGCGCCGATCGTACCGACGACCCTCTTCATCGCGACGCTGAACACGTGGTGGTACGGCTCGCCGTCGAATTCCGGCTACGGCGCCGCCGGTGAGCTCTACCTGCTCTCGAACGTCTGGCCGAACGCCCGGTTGTACGCGTCGTGGTTGTGGGAGTCGCAATCTCCGTGGCTGCTGCTCGCGCTGCTGCCGTGTGCGCCGCCGCTTGCCACGACGATGAACCGCCGCGCGATCGCCGCGTGCGCCGCGCTTTGCGTCGCGGCACTGGCCAGCTACCTCAGCTACTCTCAGTTCGAAGTGTGGTGGTACCTGAGGTTCCTGATGCCCGCGTTTGCCGCGTTCGCGGTACTGATCGCCGCCGGGGTGGTCGCCATTGCCCGCACCGTGCCGCCGCCCTACGGACGTACCGCCGCGGCCGTTGCCCTCTCCCTGATGGTCACGACGACTGTGTCATTCGCCACGGCAAGAGGTGTGTTCGGGGGGCTACGCGCCGCCGAGCGCCGTTACATCGATGTCGGCGAGTTCGCCGGGGAGCGACTGCCGTCGAACGCGATCCTGTTCGCCGTGCAGCATAGCGGCAGCCTGCGCTTCTACTCGGGACATCTCACGCTGCGCTTCGACTGGGTGCAGAAAGAGTGGGCGGCCGGCGTGTCCGGCGGCATCGAACGGCTCGGTTTCCATCCCTACCTGATCGCCGACGACTTCGAGATCCCGCAGGTACGCAGCCAATTCGGGTTGGCCGAAGAGGCACCGCTTCCGTGGCCGGTCGTGGCGCGGATGCGAGACCTCGGAGGGTTGACCGTCTACGACATGGCAACGAGGCCGGAGGGCGCCCAACCAATGGCGCTCGAACCGGGCAGCGGCCGCTGGTGTCCGCCGCGCCGGCGTCCCACTATCTGAGCACGCGAATTTCCGCGATCGACCAGTCGTGCTTGCCCCAGCCGACCTGCTGCAGCCGGATGAAGCGCACGCCGTCGCGTCCGATCGGATAGACCACCGGAACGGTCTTGGGATGCCGCAGCGCGGCATAGTAGGTGTGCAGCGCGCTGTCCCCCTCGTAGACCGTCTGCCACGCGCTGCCGTCCGGCGATACCGCAAGGCGAATACGAACGGGGAAGTCGGTCCAGAATTCGCCGAGATCCGTGACCAACTGGCCGACGTGTTCTGGCCGCTCGAGCTCGACGGTGAAGTCCGCCGCGGCATTCTGCACGCCGCCCGACCAGCGTGTCTTCAGGCTGCCGTCCCGCGCCCGCACCGCGTGCGGCGGACTGGGAAACGCGTCGAGCGCTTTGATCGGGATTTCGCTGCCGGCTGCGTCGGGCAGCAGATCACCGCCGGGCCGCGCCGGCAGGCGGTAGCTGCTCCACGTCGGATGCGTCTCCTGCTGTACGGCGCCCGGATACGATGCCACGAACCTACGGATCGCGCCGTCCCCGTCCATCGCGCGATCGATGACGACACCGAGCGTGCCGCGCGCGGTCAGCGCATCGAGGATGCGCGGATCATGTGCGTCAAGGAGCACCCGCATCGCGTATTCGTGCGGCGCCGCATACCCGCTGAACCCGTTGTAGAGCGGAACGGGATCGAGCGTCTGCTGGTAGAGCGCGGCGGCATCGTTGTCTTCAATCGACGGGAGATCGAGCCGTGCGGCTACTCCCGCGGGCGCCGGCCGGTGTTCCGGCTCGGCCCCCACGTTGAACACGGCCGGCCACCCGTCAGCGAGCAGGCCGACCACGGCGGCGGCCGTGGCCAGGCGTCGGGCCCGTCCGCCGAGACGATTGACGGCGATGGCGGCCAGTGCCGACAGACAGAGGAGGCACATCATCCAGAACCGCGCCGGTACACGCAGTCCGTCGAAGCCGGGTAGCCGCATCAGCCAGCCGTAGGGCGCCTGGTAGAGGAAGCGGTGGCGGAAGAACTCCGGGTCGGGGCCGAGCGCGAAGATCCACATCGCGAACGCGGCGAGCGCGTAAAAGGCGAGCACCGACCGGCGCCGCGCCGCCGCGACGATCGCCGGGACGGTGCTCATCCAACCCATCGCGGCGATGAAGGCGAGCGTCATCGGCTTATCGGCGCGTGCGATGGATGCCAGGCGGACCCCGCCGATCGTGAGACGCCACGTGCCGTAGATGACCGGCAACATTGCCGCGGCGAGGAGCAGCGCAAAGAGCACCGCGAAGATACGCCGCAGGTGCCGCCGGAGGGGCGAGTCGCCGGTAGTGGTGGTCAACGGCCGCGCCGCCACGACGGCCAACACGGCGAGCGCTGCCAGCGTGACGCCTGGGAACAGTTCGCCTTCCGGTTTGTCCACGACGTGGAGCCAGCCCCAGAGGAGCAGCTCGTTGGTCGCATGGAGCAGGCTGCCGACGTCGGCACCGTACATCTGAGCGGGTCCCAGCCCGCGGCTGAACCCGTAGGTGTCGACGAGGATCCGTTTGTAACCGAGCAGGACTGGCAAGACCGGCAGCAGCGCGAGCGCCCAGCACCCCGCCAGTCGGACGATCTGGCGGAGCGGCCAGCGGCCGGGAACGAACCAGAGCATCCACAGAAACACCAGGACCGACGCGAAGAAGAGGAAGTAGCCGTTGGCCAGCGCCTGCATCAGCCACCCGCCGGCGGCGAGCGCCGCCCACCTCCACGAGGGATCGCGATCGTAGCGGTGGAGCGCCGCGAGGCATACCGGCGCGCCCCACGCCCACAGCACCTGGATGTGCGGCAGCTGCGCCAGGCGGTAGGGGGCGAACGCGTAGGCGACACCGGCGACGAAGGCCGCGTCGTGCCGTTTCGTCAGCGTAAAGGCGAGAAAGTAGGCGGCCAGGCCGCACAGTACGTAGCTGGCGAGGAGCGCGACGTTGTAGCCGAAGAGCGCGTTGCCGGTAATCGCGATGAGCGGCCACGCGATCGGCGCTTCGCCGAGCAGGTGCTCCGAGAACGCGAATGCGCCGGTCGCGGGAAAGAACATCGGCGCGTTCCACCACGCGTCCGTCAGCGGCACCGCTTTGGTGGACCACCAGAGGATCCACGCGTTAAGAATCGGATCACCGGCATCGTGCGCAACGCCGTGCAGGATGTGCCGCGGCAGCGGCCATGAATACGCCAACGTCAACACGACGAACCCGAGCGTGGCGAGCGCGACTGGATGCGTCTTGCGGACGAGCGTCACGTGCGGTCAGTATAGTCCGTGGCCGATTCCAAGGAGGCGGAGAAGACCTACTTGTCGCGGACGGGCGGGCGCGCGTGGGAGCGCGACAAGCCGTTTCCGCCGGCCGGCACCGAGATGTTCGACGAGAGTCTCGAGCTGCTGCACGACTTCGTCGCCGCGATGAAGCTGCTGCAGCCCGCGCCCGACGATCGCATCCTCGATCTCGGCGCCGGCGCCGGGTGGTGTTCCGACTTGATGATGCGGCTCAACCGCCGGCCCGTCGCGGTCGACATCGCGCACGAGATGCTCGCGGTGACGCACCAGCGCGCGACACGCCGGCCGATTCCCGCCGTCGCCGGCGATCTCGAGCATCTGCCGTTCGCTGACGACTCGTTCGACAAAGCGGTGTGCCTGAGTGCGCTGCATCACGTGCCCGACATGTTCGCGGCGGTCCGCGAGATCGCGCGCGTCCTGACACCTGCCGGCGTGGCCGTGTTCTCGGAGCCAGGCGCCGGGCACGCGACCATGGCGGCGTCGGTCAAGGCGACGAGGGACTTCGGCGTGCTCGAACAGGAAGTCCTGATCGAGCCGTTCACCGAGATGTGCATGCGCGCCGGCTTTCGCCACGCCTCGGTGTGCCCGATGTCGTACGTCATCCCGGAGTTCGAACTGACCGCAGACGAGTGGCGCGCGTGGCGCGCTTTAGCGGTATCGAAGCGCCCGCGCCGCGCGCTGGAGAAGATGTGGCGCGCGCTGCTCGAGTTGTTGGGCGCGGGCAAGAAGGACGTCCTCTTCGAGGAAGCGTTCGCGATGCGCCTCGTCCGCCTGCTGCGCGGGCCTGTCGACGAGCATCCGTTCATCATCGCCACCAAGTCCGACGCGCGCCGCCGGCCGCGGCCGGTCCATCGCGCGACGATCGACCTGCGGTCGGTCGCGGCGGAAGCCGTGGCGGGCGCGCCGTTGACGGCGGCGGTCGGCGTGACCAACGCCGGCAACGTCCGCTGGCCGGCGGCGAGCGCCGAGGGCTTCGGTCACGTGCAGATCGGGATCCAGCTGCTCGACGCCGCGGCGCGGGTCACCGATCCGGACTTTGTGCGCTGGCGCCTGCCGCGCGACATCGAGCCGGGCGACTCACTGGCGGCGACGATCGCTTTCGCCGCGCCAGCGGTTCCGGGCGACTATCAACTCAAGTTCGATCTCGTCGCCGAGGGCGTCACCTGGTTCGAGCCGGGTGGCACCGTCGTCGCGATTCGGCCGCTGCGGGTGCGGCACGGCTAGATTCTAAATAACACGGAGCTCGACGATCGACCAGCCGTGCGGATCAGCGGCACTCTGTCGGAGCCGGATGAACCGGACGTTCTGCCGGTCGATTGGAATCGTCACCGGCACTTCCCGCGGCGACACCAGCGCCGCGTCGTAAGTTGACAGCACCGTGCTCCCTGTCGCGGCGAGGCGCCAGGATACGCCGTCGGCCGACACGTCGGCGGAGAGCATGCGCGGATATTGAGCAGCATAGGGACCCAGACACATCACGACCGCGCGCACGCGCTGCGGTGAGCCGAGGTCGAGCGTGATCGTTTCGGTTCCCACCTGGCGTGGCGTGTTCCAGCGTGAGTCGAGATTGCCGTCGAGCACCGCGCCGATATCGTGCTGGTTCGTCGACGCCGTGATCGCGCGAATAGCGAGGTGCGGTCCCTCGACGGGCGGTGCCGCGACGACGCCGGTTCGCGGGATCAGGTACGCCGTCCAGCCGTCGCCGCCGTCTGTGCGAACGGCGCCGTAGCCGTCGAGCCAGCCTCGCCACCCGCCATCCGGATCGTTGGCCCATTCGACCACGACCTCGATCGGCGCCGTCGCGGCGAGCCGATCGAGAATACGCGTGTCGTGCGCCTCCAGCATGTCGAGCAGGGCCCAGTGCTGCGGCGCGACGTAGCCGCTGTAACCGTTGAATACCGGCCGGTCCTGCGCGATCGCGCCGTACATCGACTCCGCCTCCGCCTGGCGCAGCGGCAGTCCCAGCCGCGCCGGTACCGTCGATCGCGTCACACGCATTGCCGGCGCCGCCACCACCCCGATGGCCCTGGGCCAGCCGTCGAGGAGCAAGCCGAGCACGGCGGCGCCGAAGACGACACGTCGCAGATGCGGCGAGTCGATGCGTGCCAGCGCAAGCGCCGCGCACGCCGACAGGCAGAGCACCGATACCATCCACAGGCGCGCCGGAACGCGCATGCCGTCGAAGCCCGGTAGCGACGCGAGCACGGCGTAGGGACCGGGCACGCCCACCGGCGCGCCGTGCAGTGCCGGACGCGGCCCCAGGCTGAGCGTCCACATGGCGACTGCGGCGGCTGCGTAGAACGCTGTTTCGCTGCGTCCGGCGCGGCTGCGCGCCGCCAGTGCGAGCGCTGTTATCCCGAGCACGATGACCGTCGCGCCTGGAAACTGCTGTGACTCGGAAGGGGCGCCGCCGTTCAGCCATGACCAGGCGAGCGACTCCGGGGCGACGGACCACAGGCCGGTTACGTCGGCGCTGTAGCTGACGATCTCGACCGGGCTCCGCCTGAAGCCGTAGTCCTGCTGGATCCGCTTGTATCCCAGCAACACCGGTGCGAGCACCGCCGCTGCGGCGAGCCAGG
The DNA here is from genome assembly GCA_963836665.1 of uncultured Acidobacteriota bacterium. Lineage (GTDB taxonomy): Bacteria > Acidobacteriota > Vicinamibacteria > Vicinamibacterales > 2-12-FULL-66-21 > JAICSD01. The sequence continues at coordinate 3,906,071 of CAWIKL010000001.1, forward strand.
CCACGCCGAGGACGAGTGCCGCGCGAATGGTCAGGCGTCGGACGCCGAACCACGCCAGCCACAGCAGCGCGAACAGCGTGAGATAGAAGAAGTAATAGCCGCAGGCCAGCGCCTGGAGCAGCCAGCTCACCGCGAACAGACCGGCCCACTTCGGCCGCTCGTCGTCCAGGTAGAGATGCAGCGACGCGATCGCCACAGGCATCCAGTACGACGACAGCAGTTGCAGGTGCTGCGCGTGCGACAAGCGATACGGCGCGAAGGCAAACGCCAGCGCTGCGAGGAACGAAGCGTCGTGCCGTCTCGTCAGCACCCAGCCGAGAAAATAGGCGCCCAGGCCGCTCAGGACGTAGCTGAGGACGAAGGCCGTGTTGTACGCGAGCAGTGGCGAGTGGGTGGCCGCGATGATCGGCCACGCGATCGGCGCCACGCCGAGCATGTTCTCCGAGAAGGCGAAGACGCCGGTCGACGGATAGAATGCCGGCGCGTTCCACCAGGCTTGGGTCAGCGGAAGGTGATGCGTGCTCCACCAGATCAGCCACGTCACGAGCAGCGGATCGCCGCGGTCGTGGGCGACCGCCGACGTCAAGTGGAGCACGAGCGGCCAGGTGTAGGCGATCGCCAGCGCGGCCAGCGCAGCCGCGACGATGAGCAGCCGGCGCATCTAGGTGGTCAGCACCACTTTGCCGATGTTCGATCGGCTCTGGATGAAGCGGTGTGCCTCGGCGGCGCGCTCGAGCGGAAACGTGCGCGCGACGACCGGGACGAGCCGCCCCGCGTTCAACTCGGTCATGATCAGGTCCATCAGCGGCTGCAGCTTCGCCCGTTGGTCCCAGAGGTGGCCGATGTTCAAGCCGAACACTCCGTGGTTACGATTGATCAGCGACATCGGATCGAACGGCTTCATCGCCCACCACGCGCGCAGTGCCCGCCAGCGGTCCGGGCGATCGCCGGCCATCGACGAAACGCCGAGCATGATCAAGCGTCCGAGCGGCGCCAGCATCCGGTAGCTGGCGTGGAAACTGCCGCCGCCGATCGGATCGAGGATGACGTCGGCACCGCGCCCGCGCGTGATCCGCTTCACTTCATCGGCGACGTTGGCGTGGCGGTAGTCGATCGTATGCTCGACGCCGAAGCGGCGCAGCGCGTCGTGTTTGTGCGCCGACGCCGTCCCGATGACCGTTGCGCGCCGCAACCGGGCGAGCTGCGCCGCCGCGATGCCGACGCCGCCGCCGGCGTTGTGGACGAGCACGGTCTCACCGGAGGTCAGCGCGGCCATCCGGTAGAGCGCCAGCGCCGCGGTCAGATAGGTGACCGGGACTGCCGCGGCTTCGGTGTCGCTGAGCCGATCGGGAAACCTGTAGACCTGCGCCGCCGGCACCGTCACCACGTCGGCATAGCCGCCGAAGCGCGTCAGCGCGACGACGCGATCGCCGGGGTGCACGGTGGTGATCCCCGTGCCGACCGCGTCGACGAGCCCGGCTACCTCGTAGCCGACGACCATCGGCGGCTTCGGCGCGTCGGGGTAAATACCGATACGGGCGAGGAGGTCGGCGAAATTGACGCCGGCCGCGCGAACGCGGATCCGGACCTCGCCCTCCGCGGGCGTCGGATCGGGGTGTTCGCGCACCTCGAACACGTCGGCGTCGCCGTGCCGGGTGATGACCGCCTGGCGCATCGCCGGGAGTTTACAGGCAATGCGCGCACCGCGGGCAGATCCGGGCAAAGGTGGCCACATGTAGCTATAATTGTTCCGATATGGCGTCGGCAGGTATCCGCCAACTGAAGGACAACCTCAGCCGCTACGTCCGCCGGACCGAGGCGGGGGAGCGCATCGCCATTACGGCGCACGGCCGCGTCGTTGCGGAACTGGTGCCCCCCGGCACGGCTACCGCCGTATCTCTGAGCCCGTTCGATGAATTGATTGCGGGCGGCGCGATTCGTCCACCGCTCGAGCCCGGCGATCCCACCGAGGACTGGCCCGAGATCCGGCTGCCGCGGGGCACAGTCGCCGAACTGATCGACGCCGATCGTGGCCAAACGTAGCCGGCGCGCAACCAGCGGATCACCTTCCCGCCCGCAAGCGCCGCGGGCGACGGCGGCGAGCGTGCGCTACATCGAGTCCAGCGCGCTGGCCGCCGCGCTGCTCGAGGGGGACGACGCCGCTCTGGCCTCGCTCCGGGCCCCTGGCCGCCAAACTACCTCGGCGTTGACCTTCGCCGAGGTCTCACGCGCGATTCTCCGCGCCCGCGTCGGTGGCCGCGTTACGCGTGAGCAGGAGCGCGCCGCCGTGGCAGCCCTTCGCCGGTTCGAAAGGCGGTCCTACATTGTTGGAGTCTCCACGACCGTACTCATGCGCGTCCGGCGGCCATTTCCAATTGAACCTGTCCGCACGCTCGACGCCGTCCATCTCGCCACGGCCGAGGCACTTGGCGAACCCCCGCCCCTCGTCACGATCGTGACCAGGGACAGCCGCGTGCGCGACAACGCGACGGCGCTCGGTTACGGCGTCGAGTAGGGGTTTTCTGGACGGGCCGGTCCTGCGACGTCGACTATGACGACTGCTGCGCTACCACTGCGCGGCATAGATGAATCGCGCCGCCGGCTGCTCCAGCCAGACGACGATCTTCATCGCGAGCCGCATTCCAATTGCGTACTTTGCCGTCCTGATGCCCGTGAGCTGGCTTTCGCTGCAGCGAAGCTGTCGCGCCAGCTCGTCCCACGTCAACTGCCGCTCCTGGCGTCGCGCGTTGAGTGCATCGTAGAGGGCCGCAAGATTCCAGCGTAAGCGCCTATCTGGACCGACCGGCGGCAGGCGCGCCGCTTCGAGGTCCGCTGGTCGCGGCGTGAGAAAGCTCTCCGGTGTGAGCCCGAGCCATCGCAGAAAGAACAGCGCATGCTGACAGGTGGTGTCGCCGCGCTTGGCGATGCCGGTGATGGTCGACGGGCTGATCGGGTGATCCGCGCGGCGGGCGTTCAGCACCGCGGATTGCGCCCAAATCTGATCCGCGGCCTGTCGCCAGCTCAGTCCGCGCTCGAGTCGCTGGCGATCCATCGCTAGGTAGAGCGCGACGGCGTCAAAGGGACCCGAGATCACCTGCGTCTCCGCAGCGCCACCGGTAACCGGCAACGGCTAACTGGCCGCTAGCAGCGCCAGCAACGCCTTCTGCACGTGCAGCCGGTTCTCGGACTGATCGAAGACGACCGAGTTCGCCGCGTCGATCACCTCGTCGGTGACCTCGTCGCCGCGGTGCGCCGGCAGGCAGTGCATGAACAGCGCGTCCGACGGCGCGCGCGCCATCAGCGCGGCGTTCACCTGGTAGGGTTGGAAGATCGCCCGGCGCGCATCAGCCTCGCCTTCCTGGCCCATCGACGCCCACACGTCGGTGTAGACCGCATCGGCGCGCGCGACCGCCTCGGCGGGATCGTTTGTCACCCTCACCTCGCCGCCGAAACGCGCGACCGACGCGACCTCGTGCCGCACGCGATCGGGCAGCTCGAAACCCTTCGGCGAGGCGACGACGACCGTACCGCCGAGCATCGTGACGGCGTGCGCGAGCGAAGCCGCGACGTTGTTGCCGTCGCCAACGAATGCCACAGTCTTCCCGCGTACCGATCCCCACCGCTCGATCATCGTCTGTACGTCGGCGAGCGCCTGGCAGGGGTGTTCCTCGTCGGTCAGCGCGTTGACGATGCGCAGCGTCGGCGCGGCGGCGGCGAAGCGGCGCAGCCGCTCCTGGCCGAAGGTGCGAATGACCACGCCGTGGACCCAGCGCTCGAGGTTGTGCGCCACGTCTTCGATCGTCTCGCGGCCGCCGAGCGCGACGTCGCCGGCCGGCTCGATGACATCGCCGCCGAGCTCGCGTACCGCGATCATGAATGTTGATCGCGTCCGCAGCGACGGTTTGTCGAAGAGCAGCGCGACATGCCGCCCGGCGAGCGGCGTCGCCTGCTGGCGTCCGGCCGCGCGGGCGGCCTTCAACGAGCCGGCGAGATCGAGACAGATCTCGAGCTCGGCCGGCGTCAGATCCAGCACCGAGAGAAACTGTGACGGCTGCCACACCGGCGCCGCGGTCGCCGCGCGAGGCTTGCTCATGTTCGATACTCCGCGTTGATCTTCACGTAATCGGCACTGAGATCGCACGTCCACATCCGCGCCGTGCCCTTGCCGCCGGTGCCGAGATCGACCTGCAGCGAGACGTCCTTCCCCTGCAGGTGGGTCGACGCCTGCGCCGCGCGTTCGTCGAACGGACGGCCGTCGGCGAACAACACGACGTCGCCAATCTGCACACGGGCGTGCTCGAGCGAGAACTCGACGCCGGCGCGCCCGGCCACTGCCACGAGGCGTCCCCAGTTCGGGTCGGCGCCATGCACCGCCGTCTTCACCAGCGGCGAGTTGCCGATCGCGCGCGCCGCCTGCTTGGCTTCCTCGTTCGTCCGTCCCCCGGTGACGTCGATGGTCACCAACTTGGTCGCCCCTTCGCCGCCGCGGACGATGCCGATGGCGAGTTGTTCGCAGACGCGCCGCATTGCCGCGACCAAGACGTCGAGCTCGGCCTCGCCGATGGTCACACCGCTGGCGCCGTTGGCGAGCGCGAACACGCAGTCGTTGGTCGAGCATTCGCCGTCGACCGTAATCGCGTTGAACGTGACGCCGGTGACCGTCGTCAGCGCGCGCTGCAGCAGCGGTGCCGCAACCTGCGCGTCGGTCGTCACCACCGCCAGCATCGTCGCCATCAGCGGCTCGATCATGCCGGAGCCCTTGGCGATGCCGCCGACCCGGAACCGTCCGGATGCGGCCGTCGCCTCGACCGCGGCTTCTTTGGGGAAGGGATCGGTCGTCATGATCGCGCGCGCGGCGTCGGGACCGCCCTTGTCCGACAGTGCCGCGAACGCCGTGACGATGCCGCGCGTGACCACGTCGCGATCCAGGGCGACGCCGATCACGCCGGTCGAGGCGACGAGGACGTCGTGTGACGGAGCGCCGGCTACTCGCGCGGCCGCGTCGGCCATCGCTTCAGCCGTGGCCAGCCCGTCCGGGCCGGTGCAGGCGTTGGCGCAGCCGCTGTTGATGGCGATGACGCGGGCGCGCCCGCCGGAGGCGGCCAGCCGTGCCTTCGACACGAGCACCGGCGCCGCCTGCGCCTTGTTCGTCGTGAAGACGGCCGCTGCCGTGGCGGGACGGTCCGAGACGATCAGCGCGAGGTCCGGATTGCCGTTCTTCTTGACGCCGCAGGCGATCCCGGCAGCGCGGAAGCCGGCCGGCGCCGACACGCTGCCGTCGACGTCCGAGAGCTGGACCGTGCCGGACATCCTGGCGACCGTCATGCCGGGATCGGGATGAGACGTAGACGCTCGACGCTGGTGCGCCGCGCGGCGACGGCCCGCATCGGCGGCACCCAGCCCTCGAGGCGCAGCCCCGAGCCGGGCCGCAGCGACAGCGACACGGCGTACTGGCCGCAGTGGCGGAACTGGCTGCAGCTGACGCAGTCGTGGGCGATTTTTTCCGGCACCCATACGTGCGGCACGATCGAGAAGCCGAGGCGGATGAAGTGCGCTGGCTGGTGGGTGAAAGCGCACAGCGTCACGTAACCCATCTCGCGCGCGCGATCGGCGAGCGCGTTGACCAGCGCCACGCCGGTGCGCTGGCCGCGGTGCGCCGCGTCGACGACGAGCGAGCGGACTTCAGCGACTTCACCACTGAGCGGCGCCAGTTCACCGCAGCCGATGACGGCGTCCTCGAGCACGGCAACGACGAAGCGCGGCACGTGCGCGTCGATGTCGTCGAACGTGCGTGGCAGCAGGTGGCCGATGCTCAGGTTGGCGGTGATCAGGGCGTGGATCGCGCTGGCGTCGGCCGCCGTGCCGCTGCGCAGCTGAATCGCCGTCGACATAGTCTGCTCGTTCACTGTCTGGATCCCCCCACCGTTGATGCGATCGCCGCTTCGAGCAGCGGCAGCGCTTCGTCGATCTCCCGCTCGGTAATGACGTAGGGCGGCAGCAGCCGGATGACGGTGTCCGACGTGCGATTGATCAGCAGCCGCCGCTCCCGCGCCGCGTCGACGATCGCCGCCGCCGGGCGATCGATGTCGAGCCCCCACATCAGGCCGGCGCCGCGCACCTCGCGGATCGCGCCCTGTCGCGAGGCCATCGCGCGCAGTCCCTGCTCGAGGTGCGCGCCAACACGGGCCACGTGGTCGAGGAGGCCCTGGCCGAGCTCGTCGAGAAACGTCAGCGCGGCGCGGCACGCGAGCAGGTTGCCGCCGTAGGTGCTGCCGTGGTCGCCAGGCCTGGCCGCGGCAGCGACGCGATCCGAGAACATCGCGGCGCCAATCGGCACGCCGGCGCCGAGCGCCTTGCCGAGCGCCATCAGATCCGGCGACAGACCGAGCGCGCCCGCGTAGAACGGACGGCCGGTGCGGCCGAGGCCGCATTGCACTTCGTCGGCGATGAGCAGCGCCCCGGTGCGCTGGCAGCCCTCGCGGATCGCGTCGGCCGTCGTCTGCGGAATCGGGCGCACGCCGCCTTCGCCCTGGATCGGCTCGACGATGACGGCGGCAGTCTCGATGGTGATGGCGGCGCTGACCGCCGCGCTGTCGCGCGGATCGACGAATGTCACCCCCGGCACCAGCGGCTGGAACGGATCGCGGTAGTGCGGATCCCAGGTGACCGAGACAGCGCCCATCGTCCGGCCGTGGAACGAGTGCATGAAGGCGACGAAGCCCGCACGCGGCGTCCCCTCCGTGTGCCAGAAGCGGCGCGCGAACTTGAGGCAGGTCTCAACCGCTTCCGCGCCGCTGTTGCAGAAAAACGCGCGCGGCAGGCCCGACAGCGCCGACAATCGCGTCGCCAGCTCCGCCTGCAACGGATGATGGAACAGGTTCGACGTATGCAGCAGCGTCGACGCCTGGTCGGCGATCGCGCGTGCCAGCTCCGGGTGCGCGTGCCCGAGCGAGGCAACGCCGACGCCGGAAATCAGGTCGAGATAGCGCTCTCCCTCGCGCGTGAACAGCGCGCAGCCCTTGCCCGATTCGAACACGACCGGGGCGCGCTTGTAGACCTGCAGCACGTGCTGCAGGTCGAGGGCGATGGGATCTGCCAGGTTAGTTGTGACCATATGTAACCGCTTGCCCTCCGTAGCGCGAGTCCTTGCGCGAGCGAAGGAGGGTGCCCGGGGCGCTGTCGTACTGCCCCAGCCGTCCGTCCACGATGCGCACGTCCGCGACGCCGCCGGCCATGGCGTCGAGGCAGGCGCCGAGTTTTGCGACCATGCCGTCGCGCGCCGTTCCGTCCGCGACCATGCCGCGGGCGGTCTCTTCGTCGAGGCAGCCGCACGTCCGGCCCTCGGTGTCGAACACGCCCGCCGTCTTGCCGCCGATGATCAACCGCGTCGCGCCGAGCGCGCGGGCCAGGTGCGCAGCCAGCACGTCGGCGTTCACGTTGAGGAGTGCGCCGTCGGCCGTCATGCCGATGCTCGAGATGACCGGCACGTAGCCCAGGGCCAGCAGGTCGGCCAGCAGCTGCGACGATGCGGACGCCGACGGCGTACCGACAAGGCCGAGATCCGCCGTCGCGCCGGTCGCCGTCAGCAGCGGCGGCGCAATGGTCGCCAGTCCGATGCCGGCGTCGGCGCCGGTCAGCCCGACCGCCTGCACTCCGGCCGCGTTGAGCGCGGCAACAAACCCTGTATTGATCCGCCCGGCCAGTACCGACACGACCGTGTCGAGCGTGTCGGCGTCGGTGACACGGAGGCCGTCGACGAAGCGTGGGGCCTTCCCGCGCGCCTTGAGATCCGCGTCGATGGCGCGGCCGCCGCCGTGCACCACCGCGATCGGCCCCGACGCGCGCAGCGCGGCGATGCCGGTCGCCGCGATCTTCATCGCAGTCGCATCTTCGAGCAGTTCACCACCCAGCTTGAGCAGGGTCGTCACTGCAGGCCCAACCCCTCGTCGAAGCCGAAGGCAACGTTGAAGTTCTGCACGGCCTGCCCCGCCGCCCCCTTCACCAGGTTGTCGATGCAGGCAACGAGCACCAGCTGGCCGGTCGTCATGTTGACCCGCCAGCCGATGTCGCAGAAGTTCGTGTGCGCGACGTGCTTGATTTCCGGCAGGTCACGGCCGGTCAGCCGCACGAACGGCGAGTTGTCGTACGCGGCATGAAGCGCCGCCGCCACGTCGCTCTCGCTCGTGCCCGGCGTCAGCATGGCGTAGATCGTCTCGAGAATGCCGCGGTCGATCGGCAGCAAGTGCGGAACGAAGGTCACGGGAGTGCCGAGCTCCTGCTCAATCTCGACAGCATGACGATGCTCGAACACGCCGTAGGCCGAAAGCGATCCGTGGCACTCACTGAAGTGCGTGCGCTCGGTCGGCGTCTTGCCGGCGCCCGATACACCCGACTTCGCGTCGATGATGATCGGCGCCGCTGTGGTCAGGAGACCGGCCTCGAGCAGCGGCTTCAAAGAAAGGATCGCCGCCGTCGGGTAGCAGCCGGCGCAGGCGACAAACGTCGAATCGCGCAAGCGCTCGCGATTGTGCTCGGTCAGCCCGTAGACCGCGAGACGGGTCGAGTCGGGCGTCTTCGGATACCAGCGGCGGCGCAGCGCCGCGTCGCGCAAGCGAAACGCGCCCGACAAATCGAAAACGCGTGTGCCGCGCTCGACGAGGACCGGCGCGATCTCGGCGGCGGCATGATCGGGCAGCGCGAGAAACACGGCGTCAGTTGTCGATGCCAGCGTCTCGAGGTCCAGGCCGTTGACCGGCGCGTCCCACACCCGGCGCAGCGCGGCGACCTGCCGCGGCTCGGCCCCAGGGGCGCCCATCGCCGCCACGATCTCGGCAGCCGGATGACGGGACAGTAAACGGAGCAGCTCGACCCCCGAATACCCCGTCGCCCCCGCGACACCGACCCTGACTGACGAATAACTATTCATCGAAAAGATTGAATATACGTGTCCTTGACCGGGGCGTCAACAATAAAATCATAGCTTTACGTTATGCAGGCTGTGTATAATCATCGATCTCGGCTGAATAGTTATGAAGGCATACAGGCAGTCACTCGTGGTCGAGCTCGTGGACCGGGAGGCTATTACCAGCCAGGAGCAGCTGCGGGAACGGCTGGTGGCGCGTGGCATCGACGTCACGCAGGCAACGCTGTCGCGCGACATCCGCGACCTCGGCCTGGTAAAACGTAGCAGCGACGGCGCTTATCGTCGTCCTGGCCCCGGGGAATCGTCCGCGGCGGTGGATCACACCGCGGCGCTTCGGCGCACGGTCGCCGGGTCCTTGAAGCGCTTCGACGTCGTCAACCAGCTCGTCGTGCTGCGTACTGAGTCGGCGCAGGCGCATCCGTTGGCCGAGGCCATCGATCGCGCCGCGCTGTCCGAGGTGGTTGGCACGATCGGCGGCGAGAACACCATCCTGGTGATCTGCCGCGGCGATCGCGAGGCACAGTCGTTCACGCATCGCCTCGAGGAGTGGGTGAAAGGGTAAGGATGGACACCGCACGCATCGTGCTCGCTTATTCCGGCGGCCTCGACACGTCGGCGGCGATTGCCTGGCTGGCCGAGCAGTACGCCGCGGAGGTGATCGCCGTGACACTCGACTTCGGCCAGGGGCGCGAACTGACCGATGTGCGCGAGCGCGCGCTCGCCGTCGGCGCGGCGCGCGCGCACGTCCTCGACGTCCGCGACGAGTTCGCGCGCGACTACATCCTGCCGGCGTTGCAGGCCGGTGCACTCTACGAGGATCGCTACCCGCTCGCCACGGCGCTGAGCCGTCCACTGCTGGCGCGACGGCTCGTCGACGTGGCGCGAATGGAAGGCAGCGGCATCATCGCGCACGGCTGTAACGGCAAGGCCAACGACGAACTGCGGATTGAGCTCGGCGTGCGCGCGCTCGATCCGTCGCTGACGGTGCTGGCGCCGGCGCGCATCTGGGGTATGTCGCGCGAGCAGCTCATCGCCTACGCCAAGGCCCGCCGCATCCCCATCCCATCGGCGATCGACAACCCGTACACCGTCGACACCAACCTGTGGGGCCGCTCCATCGAGCGCGGCGTGCTCGAGGACCCGTGGCAGGAATCGCCCGAGGATATCTACGCGCTGACGCGCGCCCCGCGCGCCTGCCCCGACGAACCGGCCTACGTCGAGATCGAGTTCGAGCAGGGAGTGCCGCTGCGCGCCAACGGCGTCGAGATGCCCCTCGTCGAGCTGATCGAGAGCCTCGAGACCATCGCCGGCGCGCACGGCGTCGGCCGCATCGACATGGTCGAAAACGCCGCGGTCGGCGGCAAGTCGCGCGAGATCTACGAGGCGCCGGCCGCCGTGCTGCTGCACACTGCGCACAGCGAGCTCGAGAAACTGGTCGTGCCGCGCGATCTCGAACGGATCGGCCACGACCTCGGTCGCGCCTACGCCGATCTCGTCTACAACGGCCGGTGGTTCTCGCCAACGCGCGAAGCAATCGACGCGTTCATGCGGACGATCCAGCCGCGTGTCAGTGGCGCCGTGCGGCTCAAGCTGTTCAAAGGCGACTGCCGGGTCGTCGGACGGCGCTCCCCGATGGCGATTGAGGCTGAGGCGCCGGCGTCAACCCTGCAACCGCCAGCGTCGGAGGGATCTGTTCACTGATGGCACATCTCTGGTCAGGACGCTTTGCCGGCGACCCCGATGCCGAGCTGTTCGCGTTCGGCTCGTCGTTCCGTGTCGATCGCCGCTTGTTCGAAGACGACGTGCGCGGCAGCCGGGCCTGGGCCCACGCGCTGGCGCGTGCCGGGGTGCTCTCGGTCGCTGACGCGTCGGCGATCGACGGCGGGCTGCGCACCATCCTGGAACGCGGCCTTGCCGATCCGGCATTCGTCGGCGGCACTCACGGCGACGAAGACGTCCACGCCTTCGTCGAGCGTGAGCTCGTCGGACTGGCCGGAGAAGCGGGGCGACGGCTGCACACCGGGCGCTCGCGCAACGAGCAGGTCGCGGTGGATCTGAGGCTGTATCTGAAGCGGCGCGCGCCCGCGATCGGTCAGGCGATCGCCGGCATGGTCCAGGCGCTCGTCGGCCTGGCCGAGCGCGCCGGCGACGCGCTGATGCCGTCGTACACGCACCTGCGCCGCGCCCAGCCCGTCCTGATCGCGCATTTCCTGCTGTCACACTGCGCCGCGCTGCGCCGCGACGCCGACCGCCTTGCCGCCGTGCTGGACGAGGCCGACGAGTTGCCCCTCGGCTCAGGCGCCATCGCTGGCACCGCCTACGACATCGACGTCCGGGCGCTGGCCGCCGAGCTCGGCTTCACGCGCATCGCCCGCAACAGCATCGACGTCAGCGGCGATCGCGATTTCGTCTCGTCGTTCCTGCACGCCGCATCACTCGGCATGGTCCACCTGAGCCGCATCGCGGAGGATTTCATCCTCTTCACATCCGAGGAATTCGGCTTCTTCGATCTGGACGATCGCGCGGCCACCGGCAGCAGCCTGATGCCGCAGAAGAAGAACCCCGATCCGCTCGAGCTCGTGCGCGGCAAGAGCGGGCGCGTCATCGGCCATCTCACCGGCTGGCTGGTGTCGATGAAAGGGCTGGCGGCCGGCTACAACAAAGATCTGCAGGAAGACAAGGAAGCGCTGTTCGACGCCGAGGATACGTGGACCGCCTGCTTACGCGCGACTGCGGCCGTCGTCGGCGGTCTCACGCCGAACCTTGCCGTGACGATGCGCGCGGCGTCGGGGCTGCTGCTGGCGACCGATGTCGCCGACTACCTCGTCGCGCGCGGGCTGCCGTTCCGCGACGCCCATGAAGTGGTCGGCGCGCTCGTGCGCCGCCTGATCGATGAGCGCCGCTCGTTCGAGGACCTGACCCTGACGGAATGGCGCGCGCACTCGCCGCTCTTTGGTGAAGACGTGCGCACCGTCGTCACCGCGCTCGCGTCGGTCGAAAAGAAGCGAACGCCACAATCGACGCACCCGAAGGCCGTCGCCGCTGCGCTTGCCGAGACGCGCCAGTGGCTCGCGGCGTATTGCCGGACCTAACGGCTCGGTCTACGAGCGGTGTCCGAGGGGAAAGCCCCTCGGATGAGCCCTAAAACTTGAACGACACGCCGATCGACGTGCGCCAATAGTTGAAGTTGCTGATGCCCAGGCCGACGGCGTTGTCGCTCGTACCGCGGAAGCCGCGGAAATAGCGGACGTCGCCGCGCAGACCAATGTTCTGGTTGAAGAACCCCATTAAGCCGCCGCCGAGGTCGTAGCCGAAGTCGTTCTTCGTGTTCACCGCGAACAGTCCGGCCGCGTCCTGCACGTCGCTGCGGATGAGCCCGACGCCGCCAACCGCATAGGGACGGATCTGCGCGCCGTGGCCGCCGACCGGGACGCCGACGATGAGGTTGCCCATCAGGGTGGTCACGTTGCTGCTGCTGGCGAACTGGACGCTATTGCTGTTGCTGGTGTTGGCGAAGAAGTTCGGCGAATAGCCGAAGTCGATCTCGGCGCCGAACACGCCGCCGCCCATGCCGGTCAGCGACACGCCATAGTCCACCTTGTGATCGAACTTACTCGTCGTCGTCGTGCCGTTGAGGCCGCTGACGTCAGCAGAGCCACCGGCATTCCAACCAACGAAGGGGGTCACGGTCCAATCGGCCGAGGCCGTGCGCGGCAGTGCCACGCATCCCGCCGTTACGACTGCTGCGGAAAGAAGCCACTTGCGTACTGACATCACTGTTCTCCTCTTTTTAGGTCCGCGCGAGGAGACTGCAAGGGCGATGCCCCGAAAGGATGGCCGAGCTACAGGGAAGAGGCGGCCGAGTTCAGCAGTTCCCAGGCGCGGCGCACGTGGGACTCAGCCGTATGCAGGTTGCCGACGGCGAGCCGCAGTACGTAGCGCCCGTCGAGCTTGGTGTGCGAGAGAAAAACCTCGCCGGACCCGTTGACCGCGTCCAGCACGCGCTGATGATCGCCGTCACTCCTGGCGCCGCGCAGGCGGAAGCAGACAACGCTGAAGGGCACGGGCGCGGCAAGTTCGAACATGCCGCTCGTGTCGATCCAAGACGCAAACAGACGCGCCAGGCGCATGTGCTCCGCCAAGTGAGCGCGCAGCCCTTCGGCGCCGAAGTGGCGGAGGATCATCCACAGCTTCAACGCGCGGAAGCGGCGCCCCAGCTGGATGCCCGTGTCCATCAGGTTGCGCACCCCCGCCTCACCCTCGCTCGTCTTCAGGTACTCCGGCGTCAGTGCGAACGCCTGGCGCAGCACGTCCATCCGCCGGCAATAGAGCGCACTGAGATCAAACGGCGTGAACAGCCACTTGTGCGGATTGACGACCAGCGAATCGGCGCGCGCCGCACCGTCGAGGACCCATTCGTAGCCCGGGACCATTGCGGCGACGCCGGCATAGGCGGCATCGACATGCAGCCACACGTGCTCGCGCTCGCAGATCGCGGCGATGGCGGCCACCGGATCGACGCTCGTGCTCGACGTGCTGCCGACCGTGGCGACGACCGCGAGCGGGATGACGCCAGCCGCGCGATCGGCGCGAATCTGCTCGGCGAGCCGCGAGGGCTGCATCCGGTATTCGGCGTCCGCGGCAATCCGCGTCAGCGCGTCGTGTCCGAGGCCGAGCAGGATGACCGCCTTGTCGACCGACGAGTGCGCGTGCTCGCTACAGTAGACGCGAACGCCGCGCAGCCCGTCGCGTCCGGCGAGCCCGGCTCGGCGCACGTCCGGCACCGCCGCCTCGCGCGCCGCGGCCAGCGCGTGCAGCGTCGAGACCGAGGCCGTGTCGTAGATGACCCCGTCGAACGTCTCGGGAAGCCCGATCAGCCGCCGCAGCCAGCCGAGCGCGACCTCTTCCAGTTCGGTCGCCGCCGGCGACGTCCGCCACAACATTGCCTGCTGGTTGAGTGCCGCCGACAGGAACTCTGCCAGCACACCTGGCTCGCTCGCGCTGATAGCGAAGTAGGCGAAGAAACCCGGATGGTTCCAGTGCGTCAGTCCGGGAACGAGGATGCGCTCGAAGTCGGCGAAGATGCGCTCGAACGGTTCACCCTGCTCGGGAGCGCTGTCGGGCAGCGCGCTGCGAATCTCTCCCGGGCGTACCCGCGAGAGGACCGGATATCGCGACGGGTCGTCGAGGTAGTCGGCGATCCAGTCGGAGAGAAAGCGGGCGTGATCTCTGAATTCCGACAATCGGATAATCGGGAAATCGGGAAATCGGGTAATTCGAAGAACCGACTCAGATTACCCGATTACCCGATTTCCAAATTACCCGATTCCCCATCATTCTTCTCTTCGTTCGACGGTGATCGTCGCGGGCGACGACAGCTTCACGTTGAGGTACTCCCCCTGATGGAGGGTGGCCGGGTTGCGGTCGCCCGACATCGTGGCCGCGGTGCCGCCCGCGGCCCCGGCCGCGCCGCCGATCGCGGCACCCTTGCCGCCGCCGAGGATCGCGCCGATGATGGCGCCGCCGATCGCGGCGCCGCCGATCTTCTTCGTGCTGCCGGCCGACGGGTCCTCACCCAGTCGATAGACCGGATCGGTGTGCAGCTGCACCTGCGTGCCGTCGGCCAGCACCAGCGTATGGAAGCGGATGCCGAGTCGGGCTTGGTCCTTCACCTTGCCGCCGCGTTCCACCGTCGTCACCGAGCCGACGACACGCGAACCGGCGGGAATCGCGACGCGGCCGGCGACCATCACATCGCGGGAAACCCGGGCGTCGACGCGGTCCTCGACGCGAGCACGCTCGGAGGTGAGCGACGTTTCAACCTGTAGGCCGATCACCGCCGCTGCGGGGAGAATCAACTCGTCGGTACTGCGGTGCGCGCGGCGGCTCTGGGAGGGGATCCTCGATCGGCCTCGCGGGCTCGCCCGCCGGCTTGGCGGGGGACGAGCCTCCGGACGACGGCGCGCCCGCTTGAGGCGGCGTCGTCGAGTCAGCCTGTGCGACCGTGGCGCCGGGATTCGTCATCGGCACTGTCCGGGCCCTGTGCGTGGCGGCAGGCGGTGCGGCGGACGCCGTCTGTGCGGGTTTCCTTTCCGGCGCGCGCACCGGATCCGCGGTAGGCACGGCGGCGCGAGTCGTCGGCGCGGGCGCTTCCGCTTCGGCTTTCACTGGCGCTGGAACTACTTCGGCGGGCGGCGCTGGCGGCTCAGCGGCCGGGGGCGTAACCGCCGCCTCCGTCTCTGCCACTGCGTGCGAGGCGGCCGCGACCGGCTGAGCGGCGGCCCTCGAGGCCAACGCCGCAGGCTCTGAGACGGTCGGGCGCGCCGACAGATCCGACATGTTGTGTCGCGTCGCCATGTAGGCGCCCCCTGCAGCCGCCGTCAGGCAGCCCAGGGCGAGCAGGACAAACGCCAGTGGTTTCGAGAACATCGCGAGAAACTCCCTGAACGCAGTCGATCGAGCAAGGGACGTACCCCGGAAAACCCGCGTATTCTATGGGTTTCGCTGTCGATCCGCCACGCCCCGGGGACACTGGGTGTCCTCCTGCGACGTCACGTTTCTTTCGCTTTATCGGCCAGGAGCCAGCGGTCTTGCGCCCAACCGACGGCACTCTCGTTGCACTATGTAGGCAATCTCGGAGGCTGCTGTGTTGCGACGCACCCTGTTCGCCTGTGTCGTCCTGATGGGGCTGAGTGCCGGCCGCGCCGAAGCGCTCAACGCCCGCGACGTGATCGCCTTGACCAAGGCCGGGCTTGGTGAACCCGTGCTGCTCGCGCTCATCGAAGTGGATCGCTCGATTTTCGCGATCGACGCCGCCTCGATCAAGGAGTTGAAAGAGGCCGGCGTCGCTGACGGCGTCATCCTCGCAATGATCCGCAGCGGACGCCAAGCGCCGCCGCCCCCCGAGCCCGCGCCCGATTTCCAGCCACCACCACCGTCCGAGCCGCCCCCACCATCCGAGCCGTCCCCATCGCCCGAGCTGCCGGTGGATGTCATCGAGCATCATGACGCGCCGCCGCCAGAACCGGTGTTCTATCCTGTAGCCGTTCCGGTATATGTGCCCTACCCGATCGCCGTGTCTGACCGACGTCGTGCGCAGGACTCGACGGTCAAAGCGACAATCGCTACCGACAAGGGACTGGTGAACGCACGGGTGCCGGTGCCGCTCAATTGTGTCAAAGCGGAACCGGTGTACTGGGGATGGGGCGGCAAGCTTCGCCCCGGATCGTGGGAACCACCCCCGACGGTGGTCTGCCGCTAACGCGTCACGCGATCTTCTTCCACTGGTCCCGGATCCGCTTTGCGGCCAGCACCGCAGCCGATGACAACGCGAGCGTTCCGATGATCAGATCGCTCGGCTTCGCCGCCGGCGCCTTGGCCGGCGCCCCGTCGATGTCACAGTTGATGCCTTCCGGAATCGGTGGCACCGGCATCTCCCCACTGGCCCGCTTCTTCTCGTAGAACCGCTGCGCCCGGGGTCCGATCACTTTCTTTTCGCCTGGCACGCGCTCGCCGGGATCCTTGCCGTACGGGGACGCGTGCTCGATCTCCGAGTTCATTTCGGCGCCGAGCAGCAGCGCCAGCCCGGAGCAGTAGAACCAAAGCATCAGCACCATGATGCCGCCGATGGTGCCGTAGGCGGCATTGGCGTTGGGCATGATCTGGTAGTAGAGCTTGAGGCCCACCGAAACCAGCAGCCACAGCGCGGTCGCCATCACCGATCCGGGAGTGATCCAGACCCAGTCCTGTTCGACGTCAGGCGCGAAGTAGTAGACGACGGCGATGCCCAGGGCCACCAGCAGGAAGACCAACGGCCACTGCAGCACCCACCACGCCCACTTGAACGCCGGGCCGAGGTGCATCCGGCCCGCGAGATGTTCGGCGAGCGCCGGTCCCGCGATGACCAGGAACATCGACGCCAGGATGAAGGCGGCAAGTGCGACGGTGAGACCGACGGCAGTCAGGCGCGTCTTCCACCACGGGCGGGACTCGGTCACGTCATAGGCGGTATTGAGAGTGGTCGTGATCGACACCATCGCGCCCGAACTTGACCAGATCGTCACGAGAAAGCCGAACGTCAGCACTCCGCCGCTGTTTTGCTTCGAGAGCGACGCCATCGTATCGGTGATGATCTGGATCACCGCCTGCGGCGCAAAGCGCGACAGCATTGTCACCACGTCATTGATCAGGGAGGTGAGCGGGAAGAAACTGGCGATGCCGATGACGAACAGCAGGGCCGGGAAGAGGGCGAAGAAAAAGTAATACGCCTGTTGGGCCGCCAGATCGAAGATGTCATCCGCGAGCGCCTCGTGGACGGTGCGCTTGGCGATGTCGAGCCAGCCGAGCGGGACGCGTAGGTACGCGAGCATGCCCCTTCGGCTAGCAAATCGTCCGCCACTCGGCACTGCATCTTCTGAACTGGAACGACCTCAACAGGTTAGCCCTCCATTAACTTTGCACTACAGAGCAAACTTGGGTTACACTAGGCCTCCGTACACCCGAATGGCAGCCACTCCGGTCGAGGTCACGCTCGAGCTCACGCCGCGGGCCCGGTTCGACATCATCGACGTCCGCGAACGGCTGCGGACGGCGCATGGCGACCTGCTCGACGTCTATCCGCGACACCTCTATCACTCGTTTCACACGACGGCGGGTTATCTCGAGCAGAGCCTCGCGGCGCGTCTGACGCGCGAGAAGGATGCCGTCGCCCCGTACGTCGAGGTGTTCCGGGCCATGTTTCCCGAGGGCGCCGGCTACGAACACGATCAACTCGATCGGCGCAACGATCTGACGACGGAGGAGCGAGCCGTCGAGCCGCGTAACGCCGACTCACACCTCGCCTTCATGGCGGCGGGCCTCAGTACCTGCGTCAGCTACGTGAACCGCCCTCAGGAGCCCGTCTGCTTCGTCGATCTCGACGGGGTCACCGACGGCCGCCCGCGCCGCCGTCTCACCAGCATCGTCGGCTTCTCGCGCGAGACCGAGGTGGCGAGAGTCCGTATCGGCGTGCCGGTGTCGGATCATCCCGTCGACTCGGTGAACCTGAAGGATCCGAGGTTGGGGATATACGAGCAGATCGTCGAACTGGTCAAGGTGCACGGCGTGACCAGTGGTCGCGTGCGGCTCGAGCTCGCCGGCGGCGAGCGCCAGGCGGGGCTGACCGTCAACGAATACGAAACGCTGCTGATGCGGCACGATCTCGCGCACGTGCTGCGTAACCCGTTCCGCTACGCCGCGGAAAAGGGGCGTCACATGTGGGCGCACCCACGCTCGATTCCCGCCAAGGCGCTCGACTACGCCAAGTACGACATGGTCCGCGCGCTCAACCAGGTCCTCGACGCGACCGGTCTGCGTGAATCGCTGCTTGAACGTCTCTTCGCGCGCGCCATCGCGCTGCCGGCGGGGCGATTCCTGCGCATGAAGCGCACGGTAAACTTGCGTGTGCGTGAAAGCGACGGCCACGGCGTCATCGCCGATGGCCGCTACCAGAGCCCGATCCTCGTCCAGTGGCACCGCGCCAGCGGCCGCGTGCGGCAGCTCGAAGCGACGGTGACCCGCTTCGACTAGCCGGGACAATCCTCCACCGGAGATCAGGAGAACGATTGAGGTAACCGGCTGCTTTGAAAGAGCCCGATACCTCCTGTGCTGCTCTCTTGTTCTCCTGGGAATGTCTTTGACGCCGTCCCGAGTTAGCCTGTAGGTTGTGGCGCGCTCAGTGGTCGTGGTTGGTGCCGGTGTGATCGGCTGCGCGATTGCACGCGAGCTGGCGCAGCGCGGCGTCTCCTGTACCGTCGTCGATCCGCGTCCGGTCGGCGGCGGTGCCACGCAAGCGTCGGCGGGGATGCTGGCGCCCTACGTTGAAGCGCACGAAGGCGGCCCGATGCTCGCGCTCTGCGTCCGCAGCCTGGACCTCTACGCCGGTTGGATGGCTGCGCTCGCCGGAGAAGGGGCGGAGATCGAATACCGCCGCGTCGGCACGCTGGAGATCGCGCTCGACGAGGACCACGCCCGCGCGTTGCGAGCGGGTCATCACGGTGCGTGGCTCGCGCCGGCGGAGGTCGCGCGCCTGGTTCCACAGCTCGCGCCCGCGGCCGGCGCATCGCGCGATGATCGACACGGTTACGTCGACGCGCGCCAGCTCGCGCAGGCACTGGCCCGCTCGGCGGCGCGTCACGGCGCGACGTTCGTCGAGGCACGCGTCGAATGCATCGATCGCCGCGGCGATCGACGGGCCGTCGATCTCGGCCCTGAGCGCGACGTGCTGGAAGCCGATGCCGTCGTCCTCGCCGCCGGCGCCTGGACCAGCCGCATCCATGGCGTGCGGACGCCGCCGTTGCGCCCGGTGCGGGGGCAGCTGCTGATTCATCGCGGTGACATGAGCGGAGTGACGGCGATCCTGCGCCCGCCGGTGATCCTGTGGGGACCGGACTGCTATATCGTGCCGCGCGACAGGGAATTGATGATTGGCGCAACCGTCGAGGACGCCGGCTTCGACGAGCGACCGACGGACGAGGGACGGGCCCGCCTGCTCGACGCCGCGCGCACGCTCCTGCCAGGGCTGTCGCCAGAAGGCGTCGCCGCCGTCCGCGTCGGCCTCCGCCCGGCGACGCCAGACGACATGCCGGTGATCGGTGCCGATCCCGCCGAACCCGGCATCTTCCACGCGTCAGGACACTACCGGAACGGCATCCTCCTCGCGCCGATCACCGCCGTATTGATCGCTGACGAAATCGTCGACGGTCGCCGCGATCCGTGCCTCGAGCACTTCCGCGTCGATCGCTTCGGCCGGTGAACGTCATCAGCGACGAACCGGTCGAGGCGGCGATCCTGGTGGTAGGGCGATGTGAGCGGGCGCAGCGCAGCGAGCCAGCGGAGCGAGCGACGGTGTCAGGGAGTCCGAGGGGCAACGCCCCTCGGATAAATAAGACAGTCTAGTTGCCGCCCGGACCGGTCACCGTGGTCACCGTCGCGCCGCTCGGTGTGGCCGTCGTCCCGACCGTGGCCGTGCCGTTGCCGGTCGTGACCGTGGTCGCTGACGAGCCGCCGATCTTCTGCACGGTCTCGAAGTTGATCCAGGCCTGCTGGTAGTCGAGCTGTGCCTGCAGTTCGGCATTGCGCGCGACGGCGAGATCGCGCTGCGCCTGGATCACGTTGAAGTTCGTCGACATGCCGACGTCGAAGCGCTTCTGTTCGGCATCGAGCCGCTGCTCCGACAGCTCGCGCGCCAGGCGCGTCGTCTCGATACGCTGCCGGTTCTGATCGAGCTGGAACGACGTCTGCCGTACTTCGCGCACGACCTTGAATTCCTGGCTGCGCACGCGCTCGGCGGACTGTTCCTTCTCCAGCTTCGTCCGCGCGTAGTTGGCCTGGTCGGCGCTGCGCCCGAGCGGATAGTTCAGCGTGAAGCCCACCTGCCACGTCGGGTAGTTCGCCGTGAACAGCTGGCCGAGCACGCCGCCGAACGCGACGGCGTCCTGGCCGGTGATCGGGCCGAGGAAGCTGTCGCGCAGCAGTTCCGTGCCGCCGAGCGCGTTGGTCTGGTACGAGGCCGTCACACGGAGATCCGGCAGCGTGCCGTTCTTAGCCAGCTGCTCGTTGGTATCGGCGATCTCGATCTGCTGACGCGCGCGCGCCAGGTCGGTGCGCTGGGCCAGCGCGTTGCGGACGGCCGCGTCGACATCGGGCACCGGGCCGATAGGCGGGATCAGATCGCCGGTCTCCAGGCGCACGAACCAGTAGTCGGGTCGCTTCGGATCGAGAATGACTACGCGCAGTTGATCCTCCGCCTGGCGGACGAGCGTCTGCGCGACGATCAGCGACTCGCGCCGCGACGCCACTTCGGCCCGCGCCGACACGAGATCGAGCGGCGGCGACTGTCCGACGTCGACGCGAGCCTGATTGTTGCGCTCGAGCTCCTGCGACAGCTCCAGCGAGCGCTGCTGCACCGCCACCGACGCGCGTGCCAGCACCAGGTTCCAGTAGGCGCGCTCGGCGGACGAGCTGACCGTCACCGCCAGCTCGGTCAGGCCGATGTCGGCGATCTTCTCGTTCTGCCGCGCCATCGTCACCGCGGCGCGCGCCTGGTCGATATGGAAGTCGCGCAGCAGCGGCTGTGTCATCGAGCCCTGCAGCTGCCCGGTCACCGCCGGGTTGAACGTCGACAGCGTCGCGCTGGCGTTGGTGCGGATCGAATTCCACCCGAACGTGTACGAGCCGCCGCCGACCGGGATGCGTTGAGCGAGGCCGACATTGCCCGACCAGACGTCGGTGCGCACGGCCGTATCGCCGAAGAACACGCTACTCGGTGGCGCCTGCTGCACGTTGCGCAGGAAACCGCTCGTGAACGTCGGCAGGAATGCCGCCGTGGCCTGCGAAACGCGCTCGGCGCCGATGCGCGGGTCGTAGTTGCCGGCGACGAGATCGGGATTGTTCTGCGCCGCCATGCGCACCGCCTCTTCGGCCGTCACGTGCAGCACTTCGCCCGTCGGCGTGCCCGCCTGGGCTTGCGCGGCGGCCGGCGTCTGTGCGGCGGCCGGCGTCTGCGCCGCGGCACGCTGCGGCAGCAGCATCGCCCCCAGCGCCAGCATCGCCGCCGTAGCCGGGACCGCCCGGCGCGCCAGCGCCCACAGCCGCGGCAGGATCCGCACCTTCGACAGGTCGTCGAGCAGCGAGTAAGTCACGGGCGTCACCAGTAGCGACAGCACCAGCACCATCGACTGGCCGCCGATGATGACGAAGCCAATCGCGCGGTTGGTGCCTGCGCCGATGCCGCTGGAGAGCACGAGCGGGATCATGCCGGCGACAAACGCCGCCGTGGTCATCAGAATGGGGCGCAGCCGGTCGTGGCTGGCCTGGAGGATTGCGTCATCTCGTTGCATGCCTTTGTCCCTGAGCTGGTTGGCGTGATCGATTTGCAGAATCGAGTTCTTCTTCACGACCCCGAACAGCACCAGCAGTCCGAGCGCCGAGAAAATATTCAGTGACTGCCCCGTGATGATGATCGAGAGCAGCGCGAACGGCAGCGTCAGCGGCAGCGACAGCAGGATCGTCACCGGATGCAGCCACGATTCGAACTGCGCCGCGAGGATCAGATACATGAATACCAGTGAGAGCACGAACGCGAGAACAAAATTCTGCGCCGCACGGCCGAGCTCGCGCGACCGTCCCGCGAACCTCGTACTGTAACCCGGACCCATGTTCAGCCCCTCGGCCGCTTTGGTCATTGCCGCCATGATCGGCGTCTGCGACACGCCGGGCAGTAGCCCCGCGAACACCGTCACCTGACGCTGCCGGTTGAGCCGATCGACATTGCTCGGCGCGGTGCCGGTGGTCAGATCGGCGATGTTCTCGAGCGGCACGCTGCCGACCGTCGACGATGGCACGGTCAACTGGCCGATGCCCGAGGCGTTCATACGACCCGACGGCTGCGCACGCACGTGCACTTCGTACTGCTCGCCCCCCTCGTTGTAGGTGGTGACCTGGTCTCCGCCGACCAGCAACCGGAGGGCCTCCGCCGCGTCCGCGACCTGCACGCCCAGATCCGCCGCCTTCAGGCGGTCGAGCTTGACCGATAGCTCCGGCTTGCCGACGTTGAGCGACGTGTCGACGTCCACCGCACCGGGATCCTTGCGTGCCGCGTCGGCGACCGCGTTGGCGAACTGCTCGAGCTTGGCGAGATCCGGTCCGTCGATCGTGAACTGGATATCCGCGTTCTGGTTGCCGCCGCCCCCGATCGTCGCGACCGGCCGCACGCCGGTGCGCAGGTTTGCCGCCGCGAATTGCGGCATCACGTGATCACGGACGTCGTTCATCACCGCGAACTGATCGCGCGTGCGCTGGTCGAGTGGCTTCAGCCGCACATAGATCGTGCCCGCGTTCGGCGTCTGGGCGGGATCGTCGGCAATCGTCACCAGCGTGTAGTCGACTTCCGCGAGCCGGCGCACGCCAGCGGCGATGCGGTTGGCGATGACTTCCGTCGCGTCGACGCTCGCCCCTTCCGGTGCGCGCAGGCCGATTTCGAATTCCGACTGGTCGTCGTTGGGCAGGAAGTTCTTGTTGGCCAGCATGAACAGCGGCACGCTGCTCAACAGGATCAGCACGGCGCCGATCGCTACCAGTCCGCGATGTGCCAGCGACCACGCCAGCAGCCGCTTGTAGCCGTCGTCAATCGGTTTGAAGAACCGGCTGTCCTTCGAGCCGTGCCCCTTGGTGTTCTTGCTGTCCTTGCCCTTGATCCAGCGCGCCGAGAGCATGGGCGTCAGGGTGAAGCTGACCAGCAGCGACACCAAGATCGCGAAGGACATCGTCAGGCCGAACGACTTCATGAAGCGACCGACGATGCCCCCCATAAAGCCAACAGGGACGAAGATGGCGATCAGCGAGAGCGTCGTAGCCATGACCGCGAGGCCGATTTCCTTGGTCGCCTCGACCGCGGCCTGGTACGGGTCCATGCCCTTTTCCTCGACGAAACGGTAGATGTTCTCCAGCACAACGATCGCGTCGTCAATGACGATGCCGACCGCGAGCGTGAGCGCGAGCATGGTCATCGAATTCAGCGTGAAGTCCTCGTACCAGATCAGGCCGAAGGTCGCGATGATCGAGGTCGGGATGGCGATCGCGGCGATCAGCGTCGAGCGCCAGTTCCAGAGGAAGACCAGCACGACCAGCGCGGCCAGGATCGAACCCAGCACCAGGTGCTCCTCGACCGTGTCAATCGAAGCGCGAATGAACTCGGAGAGGTCGCGCACGACCCAGACTTTGTAGCCGGGCGGCATGATCTGCTTGATGTCGACGAGCCGTTCGTTGACCGCGTCGACCATCGCCACGGTGTTGACGCCAGACTGGCGGCGGATGCTGAGGAGCACGGTCGGCTTGCCGCTGACGTTGGCGCGGGTGGTGGCGTCGGCCATTCCGTCCTCGATCACCGCGACGTCGCGCAGCAGAATCGGATGGCCGTCACGCTCGCGCACCACCACGTCGCCGAACTCGGCGACCGATTGCACGCGCCCTCGCGTGCGTAGCGTCATCTGCGTCGAGCCGGCCTCGATGCGGCCGCCGGGAATTTCGGCGTTCTGCGCCTGCAGGGCGCGCGAGACGTCGGTCACCGTCAGGTTGTAGGCCTGCAGCCGCGCCGGGTCGAGCGTGATGTTGACCTGGCGCTGCCGTCCACCGATCAGCAGGACCTGGCCGACGCCGTTGACGCTCTCGAGCTGGCGCCGCAGCGTCTTGTCGGCGTACTCGGTGATGTCGCGGATCGGCTTGTCGGCGGCGACCGCGACGGTCATCACTGGCGCCGAATCCGGATCGAACTTCTCGACCGTCGGCTGTTGGATGTTCTTGGGCAGGAGGGGCAGGACGCGGTTGACCCGGTCGCGCACTTCCTGGGCGGCGATATCGCCGTCCTTTTCCAGCAGGAAGGCGATGACCACGGTCGACACCCCTTCGGAGGACGTCGAGCGCAGTTCATCGATGCCGCTGATGGTGTTGACGGCCTCCTCGACCTTGTCCGAGATCTCGGTCTCGACTTCCTCTGGCGCCGCGCCTGGCAGGCGCGTCGTCACGACGACGGTGGGGAAATCGACCTTGGGAAAGCGATCGAGGCCGAGCCGGGTGAACGCGAACGCGCCGATGACCGTCAGCGCGAGAATCAACACGCTGGCGAAGACTGGCCGCTTGACGGAGATCGCAGCTAACCACTGCATGATGACTTACCCTTCCACCTGGACGCGGACGCCGTCGGCGAGTTTGCCGCGCGGGTTGGCGGCGACCTTCTCGCCTGCCTTGACGCCGCTCGAGAGCTCGATGCGGTCGTCGACCTTCTCGCCGAGCGTCACGATACGTTCCTCGATCTTGTTGCCGGCGGCGACGACATAGACGCGGCTGGTGCCGGCGACCGTCTCGATCGCCGATGCGGGTACCAGGAGCGCCGGCGCTGGCGCCGGTTGCAGCAGTAAGGCCGTGGCGAAGAGGCCGGGCTTCAGCCGTGCGTCGGCGTTGGCCGCGATCGCCTCTACCGTCAGCGCGCGCTGATCCGACTTGAGCGACGGCGACACGAAGCGGACCTTCGCGGTGAACACTTCGTTCGGATAGGCGTCGACGGTCAGGCGCACGGCCTGTCCGGTCGTGATCAGCGACAGGTACTGCTCCGGCACCGTCAGTTCGACACGCACCGGATCGATGCGGACCACGGTGGCGACCTTGTTACCCTTCGACACGTAGTCGCCCGTGCTGACCAGGCGTTCCGCGACGATGCCGGCAAATGGGGCGCGGACGACGGTATCGGCGGCCGCCTTGCGCGCCAGGTCGATCCGCGCGCGCGCGGCCTGCAGGCTGCGGAACGATTGCTGGGCGACATTCTGTGCCAGCTGGTACTGCTGGCGCGCCGAGTTGACCTGCGTCAGGCGCTGCTCGAACTCGGCCTGCGAGACCACCTTCTGATCGAGCAGCGACTTGATCCGCGCGAAGTCCGATTCGGCCCAGTCCAGAGACGCTTTCGCGTTCAGCACGTCGGGCACCCGCGCTGGATCGAAGGCCTGATCCGGCGCGAGGCCGAGGCGCGCTTCGAGCTGCGCCGCGTTGGCTTCCGCCTCACGTAGCGACGCCTCCGTTTCGGTCGCGGAGATGCGAATCAGCACCGTGCCGGCGGCGACGCGCGTGCCGCGCTCGACCGGTGTGCTGACGATGCGCCCGGCAATCTCGGCGGCGACGTCGGCGCGCTCGTCGGCGGAGATGGAGCCCGTGACGCGCAGGAATCGGTCGATCGGCTGGCTCTGCACGGCCGCGACGCGGATCGCGACCGGCGCGGGTTCCTTGGGCGCCGCCGCGCTGGTGCGCTCGGCACTGCACCCGGCAGAGATCAGGCTGGCCAGCAGCGCGGTGCCGACCACGGGGAGTCGAAGCTTACGAGTCATGAAGCGAATCCTCACTGTCGGTATGAATGCGGTCATCGCACGGAGCCTGCGGTGGGTCGGGCAGGTTGCGGCCCGCGCCCCCCTTCAGGCCAAGAATCACGGCGTCGATGGTGGCGCGCGCGAGGGCGTCGGCGTCTTCGCCCGGGGCGAGTCGGTCGCACAATCGCAGCGCGGCGGCTCCATGCGCCGCGGTGAGCAGAAGGCGGAACACCGCGTGCGAGCTGGTACCCCCCGGCACCGCGCCGGCAGCGATCGCGTGCGCGATGCGCGAGCGCGTCTCGTGCTTCAGCTCGCCGATGAAGCCGAACCGCTCCCAGTTGTCTCGGATCTTCGGGACGCTGCGGTCCAGGAACATCAGCGCGAAATACTCGGGGTGATCCTTGCTGAACTGGTAGTAGCGCCAGAACATCTCGCGAAGCGTGTCGGCTGGATCCACCGCCGCGTCCGCTTCGACGTCCTTCGCGTAGGAGAAGAGGAGGCGGAAGCCTTCCTCGGCAAGCGCGAAGAAGATGTCGTCCTTGCTCGGGAAGTAGCTGTAGATCGCCGCCGGGCTGTACTCGATACGGTCGGCAATCTTGCGGATCGACACTTCCTGATAGCCGTGCGTGACGAAGAGCTCACGCGCCGCGTCGAGAATTGCCCGGGACACAGCCTCCCGTTCACGTCCTTGTCGTTCTTTGACACCCAACTTATTGACTTTCCTAGGTTTACAGGATTACAAAACAGTTGTGCTGAACACTGTTCAATACTCTAACGTTGTTTAGACGACCGAGCAAGCCGGTAGGTTCCCACCCCGAAAAACTGGGCGGTAACGCTTTTTTCGCGCCAAGGAAGGACCGAGCACCCGTATGCTCCCCCTATGGCTAAGCGGCTGACAGATACGGAGATCCGTGACCGGCTGACGGGCCTCGACGGGTGGGCCCTCGAGGGCACCGCCATCCGCAAGCAGTACACGCTCGGCGGCTTCCCGGACGCGATCGCGTTCGTGACCCGCATCGCCTTCGACGCCGAGGCCGCCGATCACCACCCCGACATCCTGATCAATTACAAGAGGGTCACGCTGACCTTCAGCACCCACAGCGATGGCGGGTTGACCGACAAGGACTTCGAAGGCGCGCAACAGGCCGACGCGCTCTTGTGAGCGGCCAGAGCGGAGCGAGCGGAGCCGCGCGAGCGTAGCGGAGGAGCCAGGTGGGGTGCAGGGGACCCCACCAATCTAAGCGAGCGACCGGAGCGGAGCGAGCGGAGCCGCGCGAGCGTAGCGGAGGAGCCAGGTGGGGTGCAGGGGGCCCCACCGATCTAAGCAATGGAACTGAAGAACACCTATAGCTCGCGTGAAGTGGCGGCGATGACGGGGCTCACCGCCCGCCAGCTTCAGTGGTGGGATGCCAAACGTCTGTTCGCGTCGCACATCGCGACCAAGCGCACCGACCGCGGCGGTTACACCGAGCGCCGCTACACACCGGTCGACCTCCTCGAGCTGCTCGTGCTCGCGGACCTGCGGCGGCAGGGGCGCACCGTCGCCGAACTGCGCCGGCTGTTGACGACGCTGCGAGACCAGTTCCGCGTCCGTCTCTTCGAGACGATCGGCGGCGGCGGACCGCTGACGCTCCTCACCGACGGTATCGACATCTACGCCCGAACCGCCGAGGGGGCGCTCTTCAATCTGCTGCGCGATCCTCAGCAGCCGATGCTGATGATCGCCGAGGTGGACGGACTGCGCGAACTGAGCGCCAGGACGGCGCGCACGCGGAAGAAGAAGGCCGCGCCGCGCCAACCCCGGCGTGCCGAGTCCACCGGGGCCCGCAAACCGTAGACTGCCGGGTACTGTCCCCGGTCGACGCCTTGTCGTGTGCGACGTGGCGCGCGAACGTCAGATCGACGAACGCCTGGTCTGATCGGCGGCGGACCCGGCGGCCGCCTTGTCGATCGCACCGGCGGGCTCAGAGGGTGCCGCCGGAGGCGGCGGAAATCGCCGCCTCGATCGCGCTCCACGGCGTCGGCGGCGCGTGCAGGCCGAAGATGCGATCGACCTCGAGGTGATACCGCCGCGCCGCATCCCGCACCTCGTACAGGTACTCCGGCATGAAATAGCCCCCCTTGCGCATTGGCTGGATGTCGTCGCTGCTGTAGAGGAGCTTCGCGCCCGGGAGATACGCGAACAGCATGCGTTCACCGTTCTCCCCGTGCGCAGGATAGATCTCCACCCGCGTGTCGCCGCTGCCGATCACCGTCTTTTCTGACACCCAGGTGAACGTCGCGGCGCGCGGCGACGTCGCCAGCCTGTCTGGATGCGCCGAGTAGTCCGCCTGAAGAAGGCGCTGGAGAATCGGCTGGTTCAGATCGCAGGCGTAGACGGTGATGCCGCGTGCCACGTACTCGCGCACCCCGCCAAGATGCGGCCACGCGTCCGACGTCGTGATCACCGCCTTCACCGGAACGCCGGGGTGCCGCCGACCCGCTTCCGCCAGGATGGCCGCCGAATAGGCTGACGTGATCGGCGCCTCGATGATGACGACGCCGTCGGGCTGTCGCACGAACGTGACGTTCCACGCGCCCTGGAACTGGACCACGCCGGGCGCCACGTCCACCGCCCTCGCGGGATCGAACGTCAGCGCAGGAATGCCGCTGACGGCCGGCAGAGCCGCGAACGCCTTGCGTGCGTCTTCGGCGATAGTGAAGTGCGCCGCGTCGACGGGCGCGTTGACGCTGATCTTGGTGATCGTCGCCGATGCCCTGGTCACGCCGTTCCACTCGCGATCGATCTGCAGTGGATACCGCGCGCCGCCGGGAAGCAGCGTCCACAGCGAGTAGTTGGTCGTCGTGCGCACGCGTCCCCAGATGCCGTAGACGTCTTCCGCAGTGAGTTCGAGCGCGCTCGGGACGTCGTCGTGCGCGTCGATCAGTAGCCGCGCGTGCCGGCCGCGCCAGCTAAACGTGACGACGTGCTGCGGGATGCCGTGCAGTACGGCCTGCGGCCCCAGCGCGAGATCCGGGGCGGCGAGCGCCGTCAACAACAGCCGTTCTGGCCCGAGCTCGACACGCTCGCGTCCGTCTTCGAAGGCGTCGCGGCTGGCCGCCAGATAGCGGCCGTCGCTGGTCAGGGCAGCGCTGTCGGCATCGACGATCGTGGCCGTGCCGGCCCCGCTCCAGTCGGGCGACTGGACGCTGCGTTGCTGCTGCTCGATGCGCGAGCGGCCGCCGGCCACGTCGCGCTGTTCCGAGGTCGAGAGGTAATTCACGACGAACGGGCCTTCGGGCCGCTCGGACTGGTCGATGTAGTACTCGTGCCCGATCGAGTCGATGTCGAGCGCGGTGATGTTCTTCAGCGCGATCTCGCCCCCGAGCGCCTCGATGGCGCGCGTGACGACAACGCGAGCGGTGGCGGGGACGGGCTGTGGGACGGGCGCGGCAAGCGCCGCCAGCAGACAGACGAGCGATGAGAGCATGCGCGTATTAGACGGGCAGGCTGGGTCGGACGGTTCGGTGATTCAGCGAGCCGCGCCGGACGCGCGCCTGGCCGCCTCAGCCGATCGGAAAGATCTTGTCCAAGCCGTCCGCGGGGCGCGGGATGACGTGCACGCCGACGAGCTCGCCGACACGGCGCGCCGCGGCAGCGCCGGCATCCGTCGCCGCCTTCACCGACGCGACGTCCCCGCGCACGATGGCGGTGACGAGGCCGGCGTCGACCTTCTGCCAGCCGACGAAGACCACGTTGGCGGTCTTGACCATCGCGTCCGCCGCCTCGATCATGCCCACCAGGCCGCGGGTTTCCACGAGGCCGAGCGCTTCGCCGGGGAGTTCCTTCGCCATCGGAACGCTCATTCTATGTGATCCGTCCGCGCGCCGCCACCGGCAGCCGTTCGACGACGCGATCGCCGTCGACCATCCAAATCGTGTCGACCAGGTTGGAGACGACGCACGAGTGGTTGGGGACGATACGGACGAGCGTGCCGGTCGCCAGGCCGGGATCGCCGGCGGCGGCCCGCACGGTCGCGTGCTCTTCGGAAAGGCGTTCGATCACCAGCCGCTCGTCCGGCGCCGCGGCGTGCAGTCCCTCGAGCACGGCGCCGTAGCCGGGCAAGCTCGTGAAGCCGCGTGCGAGGTCGTTGCTCAACGTCTTGCTGCCGCTGTCGAGGATGACGCGGTCGGGCGCAGGGCGGCTGACCACTCGCGCGAGCACGGTCAGCGCACAGTCGTCCCACGCCGCGGCGCCGAGGCCGACCTGCGTGCGATCGAAATACGCGTAGTTGCCCGGGCGCATCTCGGTGATCCCAGGCTCCCGTACCGAGAAGCGCGCTGTCGGCGTCGCGCCGACGCTGATTTCGGCGCAGTGGACGTGCGACGCGGCGGCCAGGTCGCGCAGGATGCGCGCCTCCTCCACCGCAATCGCCTCCGCCTCGGCCTCCGAGCCCGCGCTGTAGCCATGACCGGCGTGACTGAGGAGCCCGAGGAACCGCAGTCCCGGCAGCGACGCGATGTCGGCGACGATCGCCGCCGCGCGCGCGCCGTGCGGGTCGATACCGCAGCGATGAAAGCCGACGTCGACTTTGACCAGAACACCCAGCGTGCGCCCGCGCTGCGCGGCGAGTCTGGACCACTCGCGGGCGATCGCCTGGTCGTCGACGATGAATGACAGGACGACGCGGTCGGTGAGCGCGAGTACTCGATCGACGTTGGCGGGATTGAGCGGATACGGTAGCCGGATGTCGGTCACACCGGCGTCCGCGAAAACTTCGGCTTCACCGAGCTTGGCGCAGCAGATGCCGGTTGCGCCTGCCGAGAGCTGCATGCGCGCCACAACCGGGGACTTGTGCGTCTTGGCGTGCGGGCGGAGCGTCTTGCCGCCCTCCGTCACCGCCTTCTGCATGCGCGCCAGGTTGCGCGCCAGCTTCGACGACTCGACGAGTACGGCGGGGGTGGGAATCTCGGTGAGCGTCATGTGACGATGCCGTGCGCGTGTTCAGGATCGCGCGCCTCCGCCTTCTCCTCGACGATGAGCTCGATGGCGTTGCCCTTCTCCTGGTTGCGGAGATCGCAGATCGCGCCGCTGGCGTCCACGCGCCTAGCTTATGCGATAAAGCCCAGCGTCTGCGCGTTGCTGAATCCGGGGAACACGGAGCGTGTGTCGGACACGCCAAGATGGACGCGGACCACCTCGTTGAAGACGCTGCGGAAGTCGGTCGTGACGGCGAGGTCGCGCCCGTCGTAGCGTTGCTCGCGCGCCAGCCCCGGCCAGCGGCCGTAGACTTTGCCGCCGCGCACGTTGTGCCCGCCGATGATGAACATGGCGTTGCCGTGCCCGTGATCGGTGCCGCGGTTGCCGTTCTCGGCCACCGCGCGCCCGAACTCGCTCATCGTCAGAATGACGACGTCGTCCATGCGGTCGCCAAGGTCGCGTGCGAGCGCGGCGATGCCCTGGCTGAAGTCGTTGAGCCGTTGTGCCAGCTGGCCGACCGACGCACCCTGGTTGACGTGCGTGTCCCAGCCGCCGGCTTCGGCGAACGCGATCTCGAGGCCGACATCGGCTTTGACCAGCTGCGCGATCTGGCGCAGCGCGTCGCCGTAGGCGCTGCGTGGATATTCGGCGCCGTTCTCGGGCTGGTACTTCGAGGGATCGGCCGACTTCAGCATCTTCACCGCGTCGAATGCCTGGCCGCCGGTCCGGTTCAGGATGTTGTCGGCGGCCGCCGCGTACTCCGATTCGAACGAGGCCTGCACCATGTCGGTCGCCTGGCCGGCACGGATGCCGAATTGGCCGACCTGGTTCATGGCGAGAGCGGGCTCGGGGCCCTGCAGCGAGCGCGGGAGCTGTGCCGCCACGGCGACGGCGCGAAACGGCGTGGCGTTGGCGTGCTCGCGTGCGTGCAGGATGCGATTGAGCCAGCCGTCTTCCGTACTCTTCACCCCCGGCGTGCCGCTCTCCATGTAGTCCTGTGCGTCGAAATGCGAGCGCGTCCCGTCGGGTGAGCCGGTCGCGTGGACGATGGCGAGCTGGCGCGAGTCCCACAGCGGCTTGAGCGCGCCGAGACGCGGGTGCAGGCCGAAAAAGCCGTCGAGATCGACCGCCCCTTCGGCGGCGTTCGGGCGGGGCACCGCGATGCTCGGCCGCGCCGCATAGTACTCGCGTTCGCCGAAGGGGACGACCATGTTGAGGCCGTCGACGGCGCCGCGTTGGAAGATGGTGATGAGAATCTTCCGCCGCGCGTTGCCTGCCGCCTCGACCGTCCGCGCCAGGAACGCCGGCGCGAAGCCGAGGCTGAGCAGCGCGAGCCCGCCGTTCTTCATGAAGACGCGTCGCGAGAACATGGCTATCTCCTCTGGAATTCCGGCGAGCCCAGCGTGAGCGCCGCCACCTGTTTCGGGTCGGAGGCCTTGGCGATCGTCGCGGCAGTTGACTCGGAGAGGTCGCCCGCCAGCGCGGCGCTCAGAGAACCGCCGCCCGGCTCCACGACGCGCATCCGCCCGCTCACGAGCTGCAGCGCGAAGTTCATCCGGTTGAGGAGCGCGCCGGTGTTGACCCATGCGTCGGCGCGATCGGCGTAGCCGGTGGGCGGCTGGCACATGTACAGCGGCATGCCGAGCTGGCGCACGGCCTGCACGAGCGGCGTGGCCTCGAGGACGTCGGTGCCGGTGGCGCGCACGGCCGAGACGACGAATTCGAACGGCGTCTTCACCTTCGCGCGGTAGGCCTCGGCCGCGAAGAACTCCGGCGAGGTCACTATCGTTCGCACCACTTCGCGGATGTCGCCGTCGGTGTCGCGGAACGTCTTCGCGGCGCGATCGACCAGCGCCGGCGGCGGCGTGTCCGAGACGAAACGACGCGCGAGCTTGGTGGCGATGAAGCGGGCGGTCGCCGGGTGCTTGGCCAGGATGTCGAGGACCTGCTCTCCGTCGGACTGGCCGCCCCCGGCCTTGATCTTGTGGCCGAGGACGATTTTCTCGCGGTCGTCGTGGAAGCGCGGCTCGAAGCGGAATCCGCCGCCTTGCCGCGGCTGGTCGATCGTCCAACCGGTGAAGGCGCGCGCGACGTTGACCACGTCTTGTTGGGTGTAACCGCCATCGACGCCGAGCGTGTGCAGTTCCATGATCTCGCGGCCGTAGTTTTCGTTGAGACCGCGACGCTGCTGCTGCGGCTGCTTCGCATTTGGGTTTTGCGGCGGCGGCATCGTGAAGCCGAACCGTCCCGGGCGCTCGCTTCGCATCGCGCGCTGGGCAGCCAGCCGGTCGGCCGCCTGTGGATCGACGCTCTGCCAGTTGTCGAGATAGAAAAGCATCGCCGGGCTCTTCGCCGTCGCGCCGAGGAGATCACGGAATTTTCCAAGCACGTGCGGACGGATCGCGTCGCGCTCGTAGGCGGTGAGGTACTCCTGGGTCGGTCCCTTGCCGGCGAAGACGTTGAAGTGATTGAACCAGAAGTCGGTCATCACTTCCTCGAGCTGGCGATCGCTGTAGGCGGCGCGCAGAATTTTCTGCTCGGACAACTCGACGAGCACTTCGCGCTGCTTACGGGCCTTCTCCATCTCTTCCGGCGTCCGCGGCTGCTTCGGCTCGGCTGCGGCATCGGGGCTGGCCGCGCCGTTCTTGCTCGCCAGTTGCGCCTTGCGCCGCGCCATCTGCGCCGGCACGTAATACTCCTCGGCGATCTTGCGGCTGTTCAGCGTGAGGGTCTCGAATCCGGCCAGCCGCGCTGCCATCGCCGCATCGGGGATGCGCTCGGGGTGAAGCTGTTGGTCTATGTATCGATCCAAGCCGATCTCGCGCACGCGGTCGATGTCGCCGGGCCGGGCCCCGAATCCGAGGCGGTTGAGGACGTGCAGAATGGTCTTGTCGTCCGGCCGGGCGGGAATGGCCGCCCCCGGGGCGGCTGCCGACAACGTGGCGGCGGCGATGAGCGCGGCGGCCGAGCGTGTCAGAAACGTCATGCCCGTTAGACCTCCTGGGTGGGGAGGGGGTTAAAAACCTTGCGTACTTACCGTTTCAGGATCCGCCTGGCGGCATTGGCGCCGCAGGCTCCCGTAAGCCCATTGCCGGGGTGGGTGCCCGATCCGCAAAGAAACAGGCCGGAAATCGGCGTGGAATAGTCGCTCCATCCCAGCGTCGGCCGCATCGTGAAGAGCTGGTCGAGGGCGAGTTCCCCGTGATGGATATGCCCGCCCGACAGGCCGAACGTGCGCTCGAGATCGAGCGGCGTGATGACCTGCCGTGCGGTGACGAGATCCGTGGTTCCTGGGGCGTACTCCTCGAGCGAGCGCAGGACGAGGTCGCCGAGCGCGCCCGCCTGGCTGTCCCAGCCGGAGCGCAGGCGGTACGGCGCGTACTGGACGTGCACGGACATCACGTGGTGACCCGCCGGCGCCATCGACGGATCGAGCAGTGACGGAAACGCGATGTCGAGATACGGCGCCGCCGACATCTCGCCGTACTTCGAGGCGTCGAACGCGCGCTCGAGATAGTCGACGCCGGGGGCGACGACGACGCGCCCGCGCAGGGCGGCGCCCAGGTCGCCGGCCACGCCACGGAAGCGGGGCAGCCCGCGCAGGGCCACGTTGATCTTGGCGACGGTTCCATGGCCGCGGTAGTTGCGGATGCGCGTCATGAAGCCGGGGTCGAGCTCGATGGGATCGATCAAGCCGAGGAAGGTGTGCCGGGGATCGGCGCCCGAGACGACCGTGGCGGCGGCGATCTCGGTGCCGTCGGTGAGCGCGACGCCGGTGACGGCGCCGTCGTGGACGAGGATTCGCTCGACGGCCGTACCGGTCCGAATCTCGGCGCCAGCCTCGCGTGCGGCGTCGGCCATCGCGCGGGTTACCGCGCCGGGCCCGCCCACTGCAGTCACGCTGCTGCCGCCGGGCAGCGGATCGATCGCGGCGGCGAGCAGCAGCACCGCGCCGGTTCCGGCCGACCACGGCCCCATCGCGGTGCCGTGAATGCCGCGCGTGGCGATGGCGGCCTGCAGCACATCGCTCTCGAACCATTCGGCGACGAGATCGGCGACCGCCATCGGGCCCCAGCGCAGCAGCGCGAAGCCGTCGCGTTTACCGAGCGCGCGGAAGCGGCGTCCCGTCTTGGCGAGCTGCCACAGGTCACCGGCCTGCGGCGCGTCGATCGACGGCGGAGTCATGTCGAGCAGTCCGCCAAGGAAGCGGCCGACGCGCGCGAGCGTGGCACAGAACTCGGGGTAACGCGCGGCGTCTTTCGCCGAGAACGGTGTGATGGCGGCGGCCGTCTGTGGCGCGTCGGCGGAAAAGACCAGCGCGCGGCCGTCGCCGGCGAGTGCGACCAGCCGCGGATCGGGACGGACGAATTGCACGCCGCGCCGTTCGAGCTGCATGTCGCGCGCGATCGAAGGCCGGATCGGCCCCAGTGTGTGTGCCAGTGTCGCGGCCCGATATCCGGGGGCGAATTCCTCGCTCGTCGCACAGCCGCCCACCGTGGCGCGACGCTCGAGGATCAGCGGCTTCCGGCCTCCCTTGGCCAGGTAGAAGGCTGTGACAAGGGCGTTGTGGCCGCCGCCGATGATGATGACGTCGGACATGTCAGAAGGTAGAAGGCAGAAGGGGGAAGGTAGGAGTCAAGAGCGCGAATCCAGGATGTGCTGTGCCGAACAATTCCTCGCGCGGCAGTTTTCGGGTGAGCGTGTAGACGTCCAGTACGAGCGCGTGGGCTTTTTGCCACACGACCAGGTCCTTAAAACTCTGTGCCGGCTTCGCCATGACAGCCTCTTCTACCTTCTTCTTTCTACCTTCTACCTTCTATTCACCGCCCCGCCGTCTCTTTCAGAATCCGCAGCGCAGCGTTCCTCCCCGGAGCCCCCATGATGCCGCCGCCGGGGTGGGTGGCCGAGCCGCACATGTAGAGACCCTTGATCGGCGTCTTGTATTGCGCCCATCCGGGGGCGGGACGAAGGAAGAAGAGCTGCTCGAGCGTCAGTTCGCCCTGGAAGATGTTGCCTTCCGACAGCCCGAAGTCGCGCTCGATGTCGAGCGGGGTGAGTACCTGGCGGTGCAGGATCAGGTTCTTGATGTTCGGGGCATACTGCGCGATCGTGTCGATCACCGTGTCGCCGAACGCGTCGCGGTGGGCGTCCCAGCCGCCGTCCTCTTTCAGGTTGTACGGCGCGTACTGCACGAAACAGGACATGACGTGCTTGCCCGGAGGGGCAACCGACGGATCGGTGAGGCTCGGGATGACCATGTCGATGTAGGGCCTCCGCGAGTAGCGGCCGTACTTGGCTTCGTCGTAGGCCCGCTCCATGTAGTCGACGCTCGGCGAGATCGAGATGGCGCCGCGCAGGTGCGGGCCGGCCCCGCGCAGGCAGGTGAAGTCGGGCAACCCGTCGAGCGCCAGGTTCACCTTGCCGGACGAGCCGCGGAACTTGTAGCGCCTCACGTCCTCGGCGAACTCGGGTGTCAAGTGCTCCTCGCCGACCAGCCGCGTGAACGTCTGGCGCGGATCGAGGCTCGAGGCGATGACGCCGGCGGTGAAGTAGTCACCATTGGCGAGCGCAACGCCGCTGGCCACGCCGTCCTTGATGATGATCTTGGCCACCGGTGCTTCCGTGCGGATCTCGACGCCGGCTTCGCGCGCCGCGCCGGCGATGGCGTTGGAAATCGCGCCGGTGCCGCCGCGCGACAGTCCCCACGAACGGAACGCGCCGTCGATCTCTCCCATGTAGTGATGCAGCAGCACGTAGGCCGTTCCCGGCGACCGCACGCCGAGAAAGGTGCCGATGATCCCCGACGCCGACATCGTGGCCTTGAGCACGTCGGTCTCGAACCACTGGTCGAGGAAGTCGACGGCGCTCATCGTCATCAACTGGATCTGGTTGTACTTGTCCTGATCCGGCAGCGCACGGAAGCGGCGGCCGAGGAACAGCAGGTCCATCAGTCCCTTCGGATCGAGCGACGTCGGATCCGGAGGCGTCATGTTGAGGATCGGCTTGACGAACCGCCCCATCTCGACCATCGCCTTGCCGTACTCCTCGTAGGCCTCGGCGTCGACCTTCGAGTGCCGCGCGATTTCACGGCGCGTCCTGCCGTGGTCGTTGACGCGCCACAGGTAGTCGCCGCTCGGCATCGGCGTGAACGTGCCATCGAGCGGCAGAATCTCCAGGCCGTGCCGCGGCAGATCGAGGTCACGGATGATTTCCGGCCGGAGCAGCGACACGACGTAAGAGCAGACGGAATACTTGAAGCCGGGGTGGATCTCCTCAGTGACCGCGGCGCCGCCGAGCACGTGCCGCCGCTCCAGCACCAGCACCTTTCGCCCGGCGCGCGCGAGATACGCTGCGCTGACCAGGCCGTTATGCCCGCCGCCGATGACGATGACGTCGTAGTGGCTCATGACCGATAACCGATGAACGATGAACGATGAACGATGAACGATGACCGATGTTCGATGAACGATGTTCGATGACCGATGACCGATGAACGATGTTCGATGAACGATGACCGATGAACGATGTCCGAGGTGAGGCAGCTGAGAGCCGGCGCCCGGAAGCCGAGCGCGTGGCGCCGGAAGCCGGCCGCTGAAGCCGGCAGCCGGAGCTGACAGCCGGAAGCTGGCAGCCGGCAGCCGGCTAGAGCGGTAGTCCTGCGGCGCGCGTCTGGTTGCCCAGGATGAGCGCGTGCAGGCGTGCGGCGGGCATGGAGGCGGTGATTATAATCCAGCCATGCCCATCGGAACGGCCTTGCACGAACGCACCCTCCCCCTCTGCGAGAGCCTGAACTACCGCGAGTGGTCCGGCTACTACACGGTCAGCGCCTACGAGAGCCACCACGAGCACGAGTACAACGCCATCCGCAATGCCGCCGCACTTATCGACATCTCGCCGCTCTTCAAGTACATCGTCAGCGGCGCCGACGCGGCGAAGCTCGTCGATCGCCTGATCACGCGTGACGTCACGAAGATGCACCTCGGCCAGGTCTTCTACACGCCCTGGTGCGACGAACATGGCAAGGTGATTGACGACGGCACCGTCTCGCGCCTGGGCGAACAGCGTTTCCGCTGGACCTCCGCCGATCCGAGCCTGCGCTGGTTCCGGCAGAACGCCGACGGCCTGAGAGTTCAGATCGAGGACGTATCGGAGGAGCTCGCCGCGGTTGCCTTGCAGGGGCCGACAACGGCGCGGCTGCTGCGCGCGGTTGCGACCGCCGACATCGATCGCCTGAAATACTTCCGCGTCACGCACGGCACGATCGGCGGCGTCGAGGTCGACATTTCACGCACCGGCTACACCGGCGATCTCGGCTACGAGATCTGGATGCCGGCTGAACGCGCCGTCACGGTGTG
The DNA here is from genome assembly GCA_963836665.1 of uncultured Acidobacteriota bacterium. Lineage (GTDB taxonomy): Bacteria > Acidobacteriota > Vicinamibacteria > Vicinamibacterales > 2-12-FULL-66-21 > JAICSD01. The sequence goes on from CAWIKL010000001.1 coordinate 3,944,198, forward strand.
GGACGCACTGATGGACGGCGGCCGCCCGTTCGATATCAAGCCCACCGGGATGCTCGCGCTCGACGTCGCCCGTATCGAGGCCGGCCTGCTGCTGATCGAAGTGGATTTCTTCGGGTCGCGCAAGGCCATGATCGCGTCGCAGGCCTACTCCCCCTTCGAGCTGGGCATGGAGCGGCTGGTCCCGCTCGACAAACTCGGAAAGGGCCGTTTCATCGGACAGCGCGCGCTCCGCGAGGAACACGCCCGCGGCGCCACGCGCCGAATCGTCGGCCTCGAGATCGACTGGAATGACGTGGAGAAACTCTACGACGCCGCCGGTCTGGCCCCCGCGGTTGCCGCGACGGCGTCGCGAGTCGCCGTGCCGGTCTACCGCAACGGCCGCCAGGTGGGGAAGGCCACGTCGACGACGTGGTCGCCGGTGCTGAAGAAGATGATCGCCCTCGCCACGATCGATGCGCCGCACTGCAGCGAAGGCAGCCAGCTGCAGTTCGAGATGACAGTCGAAGCGGTGCGCCACCGCGTGCGCGCCACCGTGGTCAAGACACCGTTCTTCAACCCCGCGCGCAAGACGGCGACGCCTCCCGCATGAGCGCCGGACGGTCTGCCGTCCGTCTGTTCTGGTTCTTCTTTGCGCTCTACGCGCTGACGGCCTCGGGCAACGCCTTCCGTGTCCCCGACGAGTTCGAAGTCTATTTTCAGGCTGAACATCTCGCCGACGCTGGCGACATCAGTGTGCCGCAGACGCTGGCCGTGCGCGAGAACGGCGCACCGATCTTCTTTGGCGAGTTCGGCCGCGACGGGCGTCCCTACGCGCCGTACGGCCCTGGCGTGGCCTTTCTGATCCTGCCGTTCCACATCGCGGGCCGCATCGTGGCCGCGGCCGCCGGTATTCAACGCGCGCCGCTGCCGGGCGGGATCGCCTGGGAGTTCGTCGTTGGCGGGATCACGTCGCTGGCCATGGCGTGCGCCGCGGCGCTCGCCGTTGCCGGGTGTTTCCGCGCCTGCCGTGCGCTCGGCGCGGGCGCGGCGCACGCCGTGCGGTTGTCGCTCGTCCTCGGCGCGTGCACGATCCTGTGGCCCTACGGCAAGACCCTGTACTGCGAGGCATGGCTGGCAGCCGCGTTCGTGTGGTCGGCGGCGTTGCTGGTCGAGCGGCGCGCGGTCCCATTCGCCGCGCTTCTCATCGCGCTCGCCATCGTCGCCAAGCCGACCGCCGTCGTCATCGCGCCGGCGTTCGTGGTCGCCGTCCTGTTCGAGCGCGACGTCGACGCGAAGCGGCGCTGGCAGACGGTGCTTGTCTTGAGCGCGGCCATCGGCGCAGCCGGCCTCGTGCACGTGGGCTGGAACGTCTACCGGTTTGGGCACCCGCTGGACTTCGGCTACAACCTGGCCGGCATGATTCCCTATCCACCGGCGCGGCCGTTCGTCCCCGGGCAGATCCCACGAGGGCTGTTCGTAGAGCTGCTGACGCCAGGGAAATCGCTGTTCGTGTGGTCGCCCGTCGCGCTGCTGTCGTTGTTCAACCTGGGCGGGTGCTGGCAGGGCCGGCGAAGCCTCGCGGCGGGCCTCGCCTTCGCCCTGGTCTCGGCGCTCATCTTCTACGCGGCATTCTTCCTGCCTGAGGGCGGCTACTCGAACGGTCCGCGCCATCTCGTGCCGCTCATTCCGCTATTGATACTGCCGCTCGCCGTTCCCGGTGTCGGCGCGACGCGCCGCGCCTTGATCGCTGGCGCGGCGATCGGGTTCGCCGTCGCGATCTTCGCCGTCAGCGTGTCGTTTTTCGAGGATCAGTCACCGGCGCAAGTCGGCGCGCGTAGCGTCAGTCCGTATTACGAACAGATCGAGCCGGGCGTTGGCGAGGCGAATTTACGCTACCGGATCGACTACGTTCCGTTCAAGTTCGCGCTGACCGGCGGCCACTGGTGGTCGGACTCCCGCGCCGCCGGCAACGGCCCAGACTTCTTCGCGCTGCACCTCGTCCAGGCCCGCCGCACGCTGCCGGGGGGCCGCGCCATTCCGGCCTGGCTGCCGTGGGCCGTGTCGTTGCCGTGGCTGGTGCTACTTGCGATCGCGGCGCTATCCCTGAGACGGACGATGGATTGACGCTCCGTCGAAAAAGCTCACGAAGCGGCCGGTGGGTCAGCCCGAGGGATCCGTCTCACTGCTGCGAGTGGAATTCGACGATGAACTTGTCGAAGGCGTAGAGCAGATCTTCACGGTTCGAGTACGGGCCCGGCCTATAGACGGGCGAGGAAATGCCGGCCTGCGACAGCTCGCAGACATGCCAATCCTGTTTGTTCGTCATGTCCCAGAATGCAATGCAGTCGGAGGCGTCGAAGCCCGGGCGTGCTAGCTCCGAGGGCTGGAAATGCCACTCGCACACGTTGATCGTCCGGTCGGGCGCGATCGGCCAGAGCGTGTGCGTCAGCATGTAATCGGGATGCAGGCTGAGCATCATGTTGGGGAAGATGCAGTAGTAATAGACCCGCCGCGCGTCTTCAGCTGACAGCCCGGGCAGGATCGCGCGCGGGCACGTACCGTCCATCGACAGGGTCTCGACGCCAGGACGGAGATCCATCAACCCGCCCATGTAGGTGGGGCGCAGGGGCTCGTTCTCGCCACTCAGGTAGTGCGAGAGCTTGTTGAGCGCCGGGTGCAGGTTGGGGCAGTGCAGGCATTCGTTGTAGTTCTGGATGATCAGCTTCCAGTTGGCCTTCACGTCATAAACGATGCGGTGGCCGCGCCGCAGGTCCTGCATCCCCCAGCTGGTGAACTTGGCGACCAGCGGTCCGAGCTGTTCCGCGAGCGCCGGCGGATCGTCGGCGAGAGTGAGGAACACGTGGCCGTCCCACTCCTCGGCGGCGACGGCGAGCAACGGGTAGTCGGCCCGGCTGAAATGGGGCACTTCGTCCATGTGCGGCGCGCCGATCAGGCAGCCGTCAAGATCGTAGGTCCAGGCGTGATACGGACACTGCACACTGCCGGGCAGCTGGCCGGCGCTCTCGCTGCACAGGCGCGTGCCGCGATGGCGGCAGACATTGTGGAACGCGCGCACACGGCCGCGCTCGTTGCGCGTGACGACGATGTTGTGGCCATTGATCTCGCGCACGACGTATTGGCCCGGCGCAGCGATCTCTTCGGAGCGCGCCGCGTAAAACCACATCGTGCCGAACAGTCCATCCAGTTCACGCCGGAACAGCGACGCGTCGGTGTAGTAGCGCGCCGGCAGCGTGAACGCGCTGCCAGGCATGACATCGCGCGGCTTGATGATCACCGATTCATGATACAACCCGCTCCGGAGAGACGCAGATGAACGTCACACGGGGCGTCACGTTGATGGTGCTGCTGTCGTTCATCGCCGGCGTGCGGCTGGCGGCGGCGGAGCAGGTGATTTTTCTGGTCCGCCACGCCGAGCGCGCCGACACTGCCGCGCCGGCGGCGCCGGCTGGGGCGCACTCGATGCTCGGTGACGATCCGCCGCTGACCGCGGCCGGAGAGCAACGCGCAGCGCGGCTTGCCGCGACGTTGGCCCAGGCCGGCATCACAGATATCGTTACCACCGAGTTCAAGCGGACGCGGCAGACGGCAGCGCCCCTCGCCGAGAAACTGAAGATCACGCCGGTCATGTCGGCGGCGAAGGATCCCGGACCACTGGTCGCCCGTCTCAAGAACGCCAAGGCGCCGGTGCTCGTGGTCGGCCACTCCAATACGCTGCCCGATGTGATCAAGGCCCTGGGCGTCGCCGAGCCGGTCGCCATCGGCGACAACGACTACGACAACCTCTTCATCGTCGTCCGCACGCCATCCGGGAAGGCGACGCTCATCCGGTTGAAGTACTGAGCGGGTATCTGGCGAAGGCGAGGGGCAGCAGCAGGGCGAACGCGTAGCTGAGCGCCGCGATGACGAGCGACCACGGCGCGCCGATGCCGACCAGGTGGAGCATCGGCAAGACCAGGATCGCGAGCACTCCACCACCTAGCTGGCTGACCAGCATCCACAGCGTGGCCTCGCGATCCCGCGCGCGCCGGTCCCTGCCCGACTCCTGCCAGCTCTTGAGCAAAGACATCACGCCCGCGAACGGCATCACGATGCCGGCGACGAAGATGAGCGGGATGATCAGGAGCAGCAGGACGGTGGCCTCGATCGACAACACGGCGCCGAGGCCGCTGCTGCCCGTATCGACGACAGACGTCATCAGCTGGCCGACGACCCAGGCGACCACCGCAGCGGGCACGGGTACGAGCAGGTAGGCGGCCACGATCCACGCGAAGTGGGCGGCGACAAACGGCCGGCGCCGCGGAAACACCTGCGTGAAATGAAACAGCGCGACGCTGCCCAGGGCGAAAGACAAGGCGGTCAGCGCAATCACCGCGGCGGTGTAGGCACCGCTGCCCTTCCACCACTGTAGTGGTGACAACGCGTAGGGGACGGCGCTGGCGATCGCCACGGCGAGAAAGGTACGGGCGCGCGCATCTGCCGGAGATCGCGCAATCGCAGCAAGCGCCACGCCAAGATACACCAGCAGCGAAACGCCCGACGCCACCGCGTCGAATGCCGTCGCCGATGGCGGCTGCAGCATTCCATCCATCGCGGGCTATTATGACGCTCATGCGTTCACTCGTCGCGAGCTGCGTCGTGGCGCTGTCGCTCGTGACCGCGGCGGCGGCCGGCGATCAGCCCGCGGCCGTGTCCCCGCAGGAGCTCGCGCGCATCTGGGACGCCGAGCACGTGTCGCCGCCGCTGCCGCCGCTGCTCACGCAAGAGGACGTGGCGCGCCGCCTGGACGCATTCGCAGCCGCCGACCCCAATCTCTTCATCCTCGAGCAGGTGGGCACCTCGCTCGAGAACCGGCCGATCGACATGATCACCGTCGGCACCGGCCCGTTTCGGGTGCTGCTCTGGTCGCAGATGCACGGCGACGAGCCAACAGCGACGGCGGCGCTGTTCGACCTGCTCGACTACGTCAAGCGCCACCGTGGCGATCCCGCCGCCCAGCGCATGCTCAACTCGCTCACGCTCTACATCGTCCCGATGCTGAATCCGGACGGCGCCGAGCGCTTTCAGCGCCGCAACGCGCAGAACATCGACGTCAACCGCGACGCCCTCAGCCTGCAGACGCCGGAGGGACGGCTGCTCAAGCAGCTGCGCGACCGCCTGAACCCGCGCGTGGGCTTCAACCTCCACAACCAGTCGTGGGCGACGACCGTCGGCGATCCGCCCAAGCCGGCGTCGATCTCGCTGCTGGCCGTTGCCTACGACCAGCCTCGATCTGAGAATCCCGGGCGGCGGCTGACCAAGAAACTGTGCGCCGTCATTCGCGACGCGCTCGAGCCGTTGGCGTCGGCGCAGATCGGCCGCTACGACGAAGAGTTCGAGACCCGGGCATTTGGCGACAACCTGACGCTGTGGGGTACGCCGGTGGTGCTGATCGAAACGGGCGCCTTTCCGGCGGCGACTCCCGACCCTTTCCTGGTCCGGATGAATTTCGTCGGTATCGTTGCCGCGCTCGACGCGCTGGCGACGAAGAACGTCGATCGGGCGGATGAGAAACGTTACGAGACGCTGCCCAAGAACGAGTCGAAGGGCTTCTACATCCTCGTCAAGGACGCCACCATCCTCGCCGGCACCGGCGTCAAGGCGTTTCACGGTGACATCGGGATCAGCGGCGTTCGCCGTGTCCGCACGGTCGCCGGGGAACGGCAGATCGCGATGCAGACCAGCATCAACGATCTCGGCGACTTGCGCACCTACTCGGGTTTGCGGACGATCGACGCCGGCGGCCTGATCGCGGCGCCGCTGTGGAACCCGGAGCTGAAGGAAGACGATCGGGTGGATCTGCCGAACTGGTCGGTCAAGCCCGCCGAGCACGTGATTGCCCCCGGACAGCCCGCCGAGATCGTGCTGCTGCGTCCGCTCGGAGACCCGGCGCAGCCCGCGTCGCGCTACGTCGTCACGATGGTCATCAGGTAGAAGGACTCACATCATGCGACGACTTGCCGCGCTCTCCATCTCGCTGTTGCCGTTGGTAGTCTCGGCCCAGGGGCGCTCGGCGCCGGCTGTAGCCGACTCGACGACGGTGATACGGCCGGCGCGCGTCTTCGACGGCGATTCGATGCACGAAGGCTGGGCGGTACGCGTACGGGGTGATCGCATCGAGTCGGTAGGACCAGTGGCGACGATCAATACAGCGGGTGCCTTGGCCGTCGACCTGCCGGGGATGACGCTGCTCCCCGGCCTCGTCGAAGGGCACTCGCACGTGCTGCTGCATCCTTATAACGAGACGACCTGGAACGACCAGGTGCTGCACGAGAGCCTCGGCGTGCGCATTGCGCGCGCGACCAATCACTTGCGCGCGACACTGATGGCGGGCTTCACCACGATCCGTGACCTCGGCACGGAGGGCGCCGCCTATGCCGACGTCGAGCTGAAGCAGGCGGTCGACCAGGGCATCATCCCCGGTCCGCGCATGATCGTCGTGACGCGCGCCATCGTCGCCACCGGCAGTTATGGTCCGAAGGGCTTTTCGCTCGAGTGGCGCGTGCCGCAGGGGGCCGAAGAGGCGGATGGCAACGATCTCGTTCGCGTCGTGCGCGACCAGATTGGACACGGCGCGGACTGGATCAAGATCTACGCCGACTACCGCTGGGGCGCGAACGGAACGGCGGCGCCGACCTTCTCGATCGATGAGATCAAGACGATCGTCGACACGGCCCGAAGCAGCGGCCGGCCGGTGGTCGCGCATTCGTCGACCGCGGAGGGCATGCGCCGCGCCGTCCTCGGCGGCGTCGAAACCATCGAGCACGGCGACGCCGGCACGCCGGAGGTGTTCCGGCTCATGAAGGAGCACAACGTTGCGCTCTGTCCGACGCTCGCCGCCGGGGATGCCACCACGCAATACGCGGGCTGGAAGAAAGGCGAGCAGCCCGATCCCCCGGGGATCCAGCGCAAGCGTGCCAGCTTCAAGGCGGCGCTCGACGCCGGCGTCACCATCATCAGCGGCAGCGACGTCGGCGTCTACACCCACGGCGACAACGCACGCGAGGTTGAGATGATGGTGAACTACGGTATGCCGGCCGCCGACGCGCTCAAGAGCGCGACCTCCGTCGCCGCGAAGGTGCTGCACTGGGAGAACCGCATCGGCATGGTGAAGGAAGGCTTGCTCGCCGATCTCGTCGCCGTCGACGGTGACCCGATCAGCGACATTACCGCCCTGCATCGCGTCAAGTTCGTCATGAAGGGCGGCACGGCCTACGTTACGCCAGCGCCAGCGAAGTAGCTGACTACGACGGCCGCTTGTAGATGACGCTGCCGTCGAAAATCGTCATGACGACTTCCGCTGCCGACAACTGATCGGGCCCGGCGAAGATGTCGGTCGAGAGGATGACGAGATCGGCGAGCATGCCGGGCTTGAGCGTGCCCTTGCGGTGATCGTCGAACGACGCCCACGCGGCGCCCGATGTCCACGCGTTGATTGCCGACTTCAGCGTCAGCGCTTCGCCCGCGTGCATCTCGGGACGGCGGACCGCGGCGCGGATGGCATCGAGCGGCTCGAGCGGCAGGACCGGCCAGTCGCTGCCGAAGGCCAAGTGGGCGCCGGCGGCACTGAGGCTGCGCGCTGGCCAGCCGAACGGCAGCCGCTCCGCTCCGACCTCTCCCGACCAGGTGGTCAGCCCCGCCGTCGCGTGCAGCGGCTGCATCGACGCGACGACGCCGAGCGCACCGAAGCGCGGGATGTCTTCCGGATCGATCACCGAGAGGTCTTCGATTCGGTGCCGCGGCGGCCGCGCGCCATTGGCGCTCTTGGCGACGGCGCCGTAGGCGTCGAGCGCCGCCCGCACCGCGCGATCGCCGCCCGCTTCGATCGCGATCTGCCAGCCGCGCGCGTCGAGCGCGGCCACCAGCTTCGACAGCTCCGCCGCCGGCAGCAGCATCGTGCCGTCGCCGGCGCCCTTCGGCGCGTACGGCGCGAGCATGGCGGCGCTCTCCGTGGCGACCGATCCGTCGAGCGCGACCGCTGCCAGCCCGGTCTTCAACAACGGATCGTCGGGATAGCGTTTCCCGATCGCGTCGAGATCGTCGAGGCCGGTGTGCGCAGCCTGGACGGCCGCGTAGACCCGCAGCGTCAGCGTGCCGGCGTCCCGCGCCGCGTCGTAGAGGTCGAGATCGCCGGCGGCGGCGCCGAGGTCCTGAACGCTGGTGATGCCGCGCTGCGCCGCGTCGCGAATCGCGAGCTGCAGCGCCTTGGCGCGTTCCTCGCGCGTCGGCGGCGGCACGACGCGATCGACGAGTGCCATCGCGCTGTCCTCGAGCAGCCCGGTCGGATCACCGCGGCGATCGCGCCCGATGACCCCGTTGGCGGGATTCGGCGTCTTTCTGGTGATACCCGCCGCCTGCAGCGCTTTCGTGTTCACCCACAGTGCGTGGCCGTCCTCGGCGAGCAGCCGCCCCGGCCGGTCGCTGACGGCGGCGTCGAGCTGGGCGCGCGTCGGCGCGTCGGCGAAGGCGTCGTAGGACCAGCCGCCGCCAGTCACCCAACCCGCGTCGGGATGCGCGGCGATCCACTCAGTGATGCGCGACTGGATGTCGTCGAGAGTCGCGGCGCCGTGCAGCTGGACGCCGTCGCGGGCGAGACCGCCGGCGATCAGCGATACGTGTGCATCGTCGAATCCCGGCAGTACGGCGGCGCCCTGCGCGTCGACGACTGTCGTCTGCGGTTGGCGCAAGCGCAGGATCTCGCGCTCGGCGCCGATCCTGAGAATCTTGGTGCCGCGGATCGCGACGGCGTCGGCGACGGTGCCGAGATCGTCGGCGGCGTAGACCTTGGCGTTGTGGATGATGAGGTCGATCGGCCCGCTGTTGTCGTCGCGCTGTGCCCCGACGATGAGCCCCGCGACGAGTGTCGTTCCGACAATGGCGACGACGAGGAGGGCGGCAAGACGCGTTGCCATGGCCTGAGGGCGGATTCTATCACCGTGGGCACTGTCCTTTGCATGCTACAGTTCCCGCCACTTGCCTCTAGCCGACGAAACGAGCGCGCGCCTCGCAGACACCCCGGACGAGGGCCTGATCCGCGCGCTCGGACTGGGTTCCGCCGTGCTGTTCGTGATGGGCAGCGTAATCGGGTCGGGCATCTTCATGACGACCGGCGTCATGGCCCAGACGCTCCCGTCGCCGGGGCTGCTCCTGCTGGCCTGGTTGTGCGGGGGAGTCGTCGCGCTGACCGGCGGCCTCACCTACGCCGAGCTCGGGGGGATGTTTCCGCGCTCAGGTGGCATCTACATCTACTTGCGCGAGGCGTTCGGGCCGCTGCTCGCTTACCTGTACGGCTGGGCGGCACTGCTCATTTTTTTCAGTGGCGGGATTGCGGCGGTCTCGGTGGGCTTCGCAGACTACCTCAGCTACTTCCTCCCCGGCCTGTCATCGTCGCGCGTGCTGCTGACGATGCCGACTCCGATCGGAGCATGGACGCTGTCGGCGGCGCAGGTCGTCGCTGTCGCCTGCATCACCGGCCAGGCGTGGATCAACTATGTCGGCGTCCGTAGCGGCAATCGCGTCAATGTCGCGATCACCATCGCCAAGGTGGCGGGCCTCGCGTCGCTGCCGATCATGGCGCTGGTCGCGTCGCAGACGACGCCGGCCTGGACGCCGGTGGTGCCCGCCGTCGACCGTCCGGCGGTCGCGTTCGGCGTCGTGATGATTGCCGTGCTGTGGGCGAACGACGCCTGGTATTGCGTGACGTGGATTGCTGGCGAGATGAAGGACCCGCAGCGCAATCTCCCGCGCGCGCTCTTTTACGGGATTTCCCTCTTGACGGTGGTCTATCTCGCCGTCAACGTGGCCTACCTGTACGCGCTGCCGATGGATCAACTCCGCGGTGTCAGGCGCGTCGCCGAACACGCTGCGACCGCCATGGTCGGCAGGCGCGGCGCGACCTTCGTCGCGCTCACCGTCGTCCTGTCGACGTTTGGCTGCAACGTCGCGGCGATTCTTGCCGGGGCCCGGCTGCTCTTCGCGATGGCGCGCGACCGCGTGTTCATGCCGGCGGCGGCACGCATCCATCCGGTCTATCGCACGCCGCACATCGCCATCGTCGCGCTGGCCTCGTGGTCGGCGCTGCTGGCGCTGTCGGGCACCTACGAGCAGCTCTTCACCTATGTGATATTTGCCTCGAACCTGTTGCACGTGATCGGGGCCTTTGGCGTGTTCAGGCTGCGACGGCGGCGCCCGGATCTTCCGCGCCCGTATCGCGTGTGGGGCTACCCGGTCGTGCCGATCGTGTTCATCGTTGCGTCGGGAGCGGTCGTGCTCAACACACTGGTCGAGCGGCCCAAGGAGTCGCTCGCCGGACTGGGGCTCCTCGCGTTGGGCGTTCCGTTCTTCATCCTCTCGAAACGGGGCGCCAACGCGGAGCGCACGACATGAAGATTGTCATTCTTGGGTCCGGAGCGGTCGGCGGCTACTACGGCGCCCGCCTCGCGCGCGCCGGGCACGACGTCACCTTTATCGCCCGCGGCGCGCATCTCGAGGCCATCCGCGCGCGCGGTCTCGAGATCCGCAGTCCCATTCTCGGCGACTTCACCGTGACCGCGCGCGCTGAGGAGGACACGACGCGCATCGGGCCGGTCGATCTCGTGCTGTTCGCCGTCAAGGCCTACGACAACACGTCGGCGCTGCCGTTGCTGGCGCCGCTTCTCGGTGCCGCCACCGCCGTGCTCACCGTGCAAAACGGCGTCGACAGCGCCGACGAGGTCGCCGCCGCTGCCGGTGCGGCGCGCACGCTCGCCGGCAGCACCTATATCGCGACCGCGCTCGAATCGCCCGGCCGTATCGTGCAGACCGGCGATCACCGCCGCATCGTGTTCGGCGAGGCCTTTGGCGATCTGCCGCGCTTGACGCCGCGAGTGCGGGCGATTGACGAGGCCTTCGCTGCCGCTGACATCCAGTCGTTCCCGGTCGGGGATGGCCGCGTCCCGGTCTGGGAGAAGTTCGTCTTTCTCGCCGCCCTCGCCGGTTTCACTGGCGCGGCCCGCCTGCCGATCGGCCCGATCTGGCGCGATCCGTTCACCCGCACGCAGTTCTTGGCCGCCTGCCGCGAGATCGACGCGGTCGCGCGTGCCGCCGGCGTGCCGATCGTGGCCGACGTGGTCGAGCGCATCGGGCCCTACATCGACACGATCCCCGCGACGATGCGCTCATCACTATTGATCGATCTGCAGGCGGGGAAGCGGATCGAGGTCGAGGCCCTGCAGGGGAGCGTCGTCCGCCGCGCCGCGGCATTGGGCGTCCCGGTGCCGATCATGGCCACGCTTTATGCCGTCCTCAAGCCCCATGCTGCGGCTCAGTCGGGATAAACTCCATCTATGAAGAGACTGCTCATCGCGTTCCTCGCGCTGTCGACCACGCTCGCGGCGCAGGGCAAGGAAGAAGATCGTCTGCGCGCCTGCGCCACGGTGATCAAGGAAGTCCTGGCGATTCCCGACAACATTCCCAAGGATCTGCTCGACAAGGCGGAATGCGTCGTTGTCTTTCCCGGCGTGAAGAAGTTCGCGATCGGCGTCGGCGGCAGCTACGGCCGCGGCGCGATGACCTGCCGCACCGGCGAGGACTTCAGGGGACCGTGGAGCGCGCCGACGCTGATGGCGCTCGAAGGCGGCAGCATCGGCCTGCAGCTGGGCGGCCAGGAAACCGACTTCGTCATCCTGGTCATGAACGAGCGCGGCGCGTCTTCCGTGTTGAGCAGCAAGGTCAAGCTCGGTGCCGACGCTTCCGCGGCCGCTGGACCGAAAGGCCGCACCGCCGCTGCCGCTACCGATATCGTGATGAAGGCTGAGATGCTGTCCTACTCGCGCGCGCGCGGTCTTTTCGCCGGCGTGTCGCTCGAGGGATCGACGCTCCGTCCCGACAACGAAGGGAACACGCTGGTCTATGGCAGCGCGATGCCGGCGAAAGAGATCGTGAAGGGAACCGTCGCCGTCCCGTCAGCCGCCAAGGTCATGATCGAGACGCTCGACACGCACTCCCCGCGGAACCAGCCCAAATAGTCCGCGACTCAGTCGTGGTAGTGGAGGTCCTTGCGCGCCCGGCGGTACGACCCGTCCGCGGCCGGCTCGTAGACGTGGCAGTGATCCATCTCGCCGCCGTAGACGTGCAGCGTTACTGACGGCGTCGGCGCGGCGTTGGCCAGCGTGTGGTATTCGAACGGCGGGATCAGGCATCCCGCCGTGCCCCGGCCGGCGACGACGCGGTTGCGCCGTTCGAACCGAAAGGCGCCCTCTTCATGCGAGAGCAGGTCGTACTGCGACACCTCCATGGTGCCCTCGACGACGCATTCGACGCACCAGATGCCGGCGTGATCGTGGAGAGCCGTCTTCTGCTCCGGGCCCCACGTCATCACCACCATCGTGTACTGCCCCTCCGGATCCCGATGGAACAGCCGTCGCGCATACATATCGGGCCGAGGCACCCTGAAGGCATCCGGTACGTCGAGGCTTCCCGACTGGATCGCATCGATCAGGACCGCCTTGACCATCTCGGGCACATGCGTGGACGACTGATTGTGGATGACGGCATCGAGCCTGGCGCGGACCTCGGCGGATGGTTGCATCATAAAAACGCTGGAACATACGCTAAGATTTTTTGATGGACGTCCGGGCGGATCATACACCTGCATGAGCCTGGTCGCGATTGCCGCGGTGGCCGCGGCCGGCTCGGTCGCCGGGGCGCTCGGTTCGCTGCTCGGTATCGGCGGCGGGGTGTTTCTCGTGCCGTTCCTGAATGCCGGCCTTGGCATCGATTTCAGGGTCGCCGCCGCCACCGGCCTGATGACGGTGATCGCCACATCGAGCGTCGTCTCCGCCGGCCGGGCCGGGCGCAACCTGATCAACCTGCGGCTGGGCATGCTGCTGGAAGTGGCGACCACGATCGGCGGTCTCCTCGCCGCCATCACGGTCGCGGGTCTGTCGAATCACACCCTGAACTTGATCTTCGCCGTCGTCACCAGCGCGATTGCCATCCTGATGCTGTCGCGCCTCGATCGCCGCAACGTGCTCGAGGCGTCGATGTCGCCCGGGACTCTTGGCGGCCGCTTTCATGACGACGACACCGGCCGAGACGTCGTCTATCGGGTGATCCGGCTGCCGCTCGGCATGACGGCGTCATTCCTCGCCGGTTACGTCTCGGGTACGCTCGGCATCGGCGGTGGCATTCTCAAGGTGCCGGTGCTCAACGCCTGGTGCGGCGTGCCGATGCGCGTCGCGGCGGCAACCAGCGCGCTGATGATCGGCGTCACCGCCGCGGCATCGGCGCCGCAGTATTTCGCCCGCGGCGAAGTCAATCCGCCGGTGGCGGCCGCGGCCGTCATCGGCGTCCTGCTCGGCTCGCGTGTCGGATTTCATTTCAGCAGCCGCGCCCGCGTCAAGTGGTTGAAGGTGTTGATGGCGATCGTGCTTGCCGCGGTATCGATCCTCTATTTCAAGAAGGCCTTGGCATGATCGAGCGTGCCGACGACGAGGCGATCGAGAAACTGGAGCTACAGGTCGGCCGTTTGCTCGAAACCGGCGTGCTGATCGCATCGGCGTGCCTGGCGGCGGGCCTCGCCTGGTGGTTGGTCGCGGGCGATACGCACCCGGTCCATCAGCTCCTCACCGTCGGCTTGATCGTGCTGATGCTGACACCGCTCGCGCGCGTGCTCGCCTCGCTCGTGGCCTACCTGCGTTTGCGCGACTGGTTCTTCGTCGCCACGACGGTGATGGTGTTTGTCGTTCTGGTCGCCGCCTGGGTGCTGAAGTCCTAGAGCTCGGTTTGCGCGGCCGAGCCGAACGCTTCCGGGCTCGATGGAATCCCCGGTTGCGAGATCGCCATTGCCGCCTCCACCTCGCGCATCCGCTCGCTCGCGGCGGCGCGCATCTTCTCGAGCAGCCCCGCGATCCGCTGCGCCTGGCGGACGACGGTCGCCAGGTCCCGCTGCAGGTTGGGATCGGGATAGCCGCGCTCGAGGAGATCGCAGTGGCCGATGATCGTCTGCAGGGCGCTGTTGATCTCGGCGGCGATCGCCAGCGTCAGCTCTGACATCGCCTCCATCGAGCGGTACTTGCCCAGCGTGCCTTGCAGCTGCTGCGCGATGACCGCGACGGCGAAGACCTCGGCGATCGGCTGGATTGCGGCGGCGTGCTCAGGCCGGTAGCTGCGCTTGGCCCGTTGCACCAGGTTGAGCGTGCCGACCACGCGTCCCTTCGAGACGAGCGGCACGATCATCACGGAGCCGAAACCGGAGCTGTGCAGCAGGTTGGCGTCGAGGAAGTCCGCGGCCGCTTCCGCCATGTCGCCGACGATCAGCGCCTCGCGTGACCGGATGACAGTGCCGAGCAGCGTCTGCTCGACCTTGAACACGACCTCCGGGCGCGGCCGTGTACGGCGTTCCTCCTCGTGCACGCGCGCCGTGTAGGTCTGGAACTCCTGGCCGTTCTCCGTGAGCAGCGCCAGGCCGACGCGATCGCACGGCACCAGCCGCGCGATCCGCGAGGCCAGCGACTGGAAGGCGAGCGTGACGTCGATCGAGCGCGCGATGATTTCCAGCATCGCGTTCTGTGTCTGCAGCTGCTCGAGCTCGCCGAGCGTGGCCTCGTGCGTGTCTTCCTGCGCGCGGATGCGCTGCGCCAGCGTGCCGATGCGGCGCGTCGCCAGCGAGGCCAGGATCAGCATCACCGTCCACGCCGCCACGACCTGGATGAGGACGCCCGGGCGCGTCGGAACACCGCCGGCGACGATCCACGCGATTGCCTCGATGACCCCGAATAGGACGATCAACCCCCAGATAGCCCAGAGCGGTGCCCTGTGGCCGCGCAATGAAATCATCGGGACGGTGTCAGCCGATACGCCGCCGCGACGGGGCGGAGAGGTCGATCGAACCACATCGGCCGGCGCGTGCCGTCGGGACCGGGCGCTGGGCGGGTGCGCTGCATCCACTCTTTATACGCCTCGTGTGCCTTTTCTGTATCAACTTCGATATCGCCGTAATGGTCGGTGGTTCCCGCCTTCTCCAGCCGCACGCGCTGGTGCCAGCAGTGCATGCCGCTGACCGGATCGGGCTGGACCGGGAATGTCAGGTTCTGGTGGACGCCGACTTCGCTCCACCACAGGCGCTGGCTGTCAGGATCGTTGCTGACAAACGGCCGCGCGCCGTGCACCTGCCGCATGACGTACTTTCCGCCGTCGCCCTTGGCGATGGTGACGAGAGCGGTCGAGTTCCGCGCGCCTCCGAGGTCTTCATTGAGACGCCACCGTCCCAGGTGATGTGACATGCCGACCACCCCTGGACGGATACCTTCGGTGACCCAGGCGCGGGTCACGAACCAGCCGATCCGCGTGTGTACCTTGACGAGATCGCCGGTGCGAAGGCCGTAGCGGCGGGCGTCCTCGGTGGCGATCCACAACGGGTTGGTGTGCGAAATCTCGTAGAGCCATTTCACCGCCGATCGCGTGTGCACCAGCGTCGGCAGGCGAAAATTCGGCAGCAGGTCGAATTCCCCTTCCTCGCGCTTGAGCTCGCGCCAGTGGACATGCCCGGGCACGTAACGCGGGATGGCGTGCTCGGGCCAGCCCCACTGCGCCAGCGTCGGCGAGAAAAATTCCAGCTTGCGTGACGGCGTGTTGAAGCCGGCCCGTGTCACCCCATCGACCACGACGCCCGAGGTCGTCTTTGCCTCGGCGTCGGTCAGTGGCCGTTCGTGAGCGCGGCTGTAACTTCGGTCCGACACCTTGAACACGCCGTACTTGCGCATGTACTGCAAAGGCGTGAGTTGCTCCTTCGCCGCCGCCTCGGGTAGTCCAGGCACGGAGTGCTCGAACATCCAACCGTAGTACTCGTCCATCGTGATCGGCTGGCCCGGGCGGGCCGGGCTCTCGAAGAAGCGGCGGATGCCGAGCGACCCGTCCGGATCGATCTTCCAGCTGAGCGCGACCCAGAACTCCGATTCTTCCCACACTTCGCCGGGGTTCGCTTCGTAGGTGGCGGTCACGGGCTGACCGCTTTTCTCGCGCGCGACGCGCAACACCGGCTGGCGGAAGCCGAGCCACTGCCCGGCGTGCGTTTCCTGGCTCATCGTGTCGTGACGTTCGGTGCCCAGTCCCATCGGCAGGATGTAGTCGGCGAACCACGCCGTCTCGCTCCACGTCGGCGAGAGGGAGACGTGCAGCCCGATCTTCGAGGCGTCCTGGAGCACTTCCATCCACGAGAAGCCGTCCGGGTTGGTCCACAGCGGGTTGTAGACGCGCGTGAAGTAGACATCGAGCTTGCCCCGTCCTTCCTTGAGGAAGTGTGGCAGCAGGTAACTGAGTTCGTGAAACGACAGCGGGAACTCGCGCGGGAACAGCAGCTCGTTCCAGTAGTCAGGGGCGGGCGGCGGATTGGGATGCTTGGGGACGAACTTGTTGGTGACGTGCAGGTTGACGCCGCCGACGCTGCCGAGGCTGCCGGTGAGGACCACGAGCAGGTAGAGACAGCGCGTGATCTGCCATCCCCACAGGTTGCCGGCCGCGGCGGCGCGCCAGCTGTGGGTGGCGAAGCGGCTGCCGGCGCGCCCGATCGCCTGCGCGGCCTGGACGATGCGCTCGGCCGGCACGCCGGTTTCCTCGGCGGCGTACTCTGGCGTGAACGGCGCGTACTCCGACTTGAGCGCCTCGATGAAGCTTTCGAAGGTGCGCGGACGCTGCGGATGCAGTGCCTCGAGGTATTCGCGCCAGTTTACCCAGTCGCGCACGAACGCCTTGTCGTAGAGATCCTCGTCGAGCAGGATGCGCGCAATGGCGAGCAGGAGCGCTCCTTCGGTCCCCGAGTAGGCGGGCAGCCAGAGATCCGCCTTGGCCGACGAGTTCGACAGCCGCGGGTCGATGGTGATGAGCGTTGCCCCCTGCGCCTGCGCCTCGACGATCCGCTGCGCGTGCGGATTGAAGTAGTGGCCGGTCTCGAGGTGCGACGAAAGCAGCAGGATCGTCCGTGCGTTGGCGTAGTCGGGCGATGGCCGATCGGCGCCGGTCCAGAGAAAGTGGCCGAGCCGCGCCGACGAGGAGCAGACGTTGGTGTGGCTGTTGTGTCCGTCGACGCCCCACGCCTGCAGCACGCGGTTGGCGTAGCCGTCCTCGCCCGGGCGTCCGACGTGATACATCAGCTCGTGGCGGCGTCCTTCCTGGATCGCCTTGCGGATTCGTCCGCCGATCTCGGTAAGCGCTTCGTCCCACGACACACGTTCCCACTCGCCGGCGCCGCGCGTCCCCTTGCGCCGCAGCGGGTAGAGGATGCGATCGGGATCCTCGAGCTGGTTGGGCGTGACCACGCCCTTGGCGCAGGTGCGGCCGCGGCTGCCCGGGTGCATCGGGTTGCCCTCGACCTTGCGCACGTCCATCGACTGCTTGTCGACGTATGCGAGCAGGCCGCAGGCCGACTCGCAGTTGAAGCAGATCGTCGGAATGATCCAATAGTGGCGTCGATCCTTCTTCGGCCAGCTCGTCGACTCGAAGTCGACGTAGTCGTCCCACTGGTCGGGCGGCGGATGTGATGTGAACGCCATCAATCCTCGATCAACTGAGCGGCACGCTCTGGCCGGCGTCCACCCAGATGTACTCCCACGCGGCTCCCCCGGCGAGGGTGAGCACTGACGCGACGAGCGTGACCAGCGCCGGCGCCGACGTGCCCCCGAGCGCGAGCGTCACGAGCGGCAGCACACCGCCGGCAGTGATCGCGCCGCCCCAGAAGAGTGGCGCGTAGGCGCCACGGCGAATCGTCCGCACCGCCAGCTCGTGATGCCGCGTCGGACTCGCCGTCAGCACGTTTTCAACGAGCAAGATCACCAGGTGCGCGGCCACCGATCCCGCCAGCGTCCAGACCAGGACCAGAGAAGCGGCGCTGCCGCCTACCCCCGGTACTGCCGACGCCAACAGCAGCACCGCCGATCCAGCGGCGCCCGACTGCGCCAGGAGATCGATGATCGCGTACGGGCTCTGCCAGAGATCGCGTCCCCGTCCCTGCGCGAAGAGAAACCCGGTGTACGACGTCGCCAGGATCGCCAACGCAATCGCGGGGACTGCCAGTGCCGTGAGGATCGACGTGCGGCCGAGCCATCCGGCCAGCAGCCAGAGACCACCGATCGTGCCGTGGCCGGCCAAGAACCACGAGCCCCAGACGAGCCACGACTTCCAGTTCGATCGCGTGAGAATGTAGTAGAAGCGCTCCGGACGCTCGAGGTCCGCGACCAGCACGATCGTCGTCAAAGCGATGAACACGACGGCGATCGCCGGCGCGACGACCGCCGTGAGCGTGTTGCGAAAGCCGATCAGCCACAGGATGGCGCCGAGCAGCATCGCTCCGGTCGACACCGCCTTCATGAATAGGTAGAGCACCATGTCCAGGCCCCACGGCTTGGCGTGCGGCGCGTCGTAGTCGACGCGAGGATCGCCCGGAGACTGCGGGTCTTCCTCCGGCGCGCCGAGCGGGCGCAAGTGTACCTGCCCTTCCTTGAAGTAGAGCGGACGCACGGCGGCCTCGGGCCGGATCACGCTCTCGTCGGCGCCGAGATAGAAGATCTTCGGCCCCGTTCCCTTCTCCGGTTTGCGCACGGCGAACGCCTCGTGCTGGACGATACGCGACACTTCGCTCGACGGATCGTCGAGATCGCCAAAGATGCGGCATTGGGTCGGGCACACGATCACGCACGCCGGCAGCAGCTCGTTCTCGACGCGGTTCGCGCAGAAGTTGCACTTTTCCGCCGTGTGCGTATTCGGGTCGATGAACAGCTGATCGTAGGGGCACGCTTCCATGCAGGCGCGGCAGCCGATGCAGCTCTCGCCGTTGAGATCGACGATGCCGTCGCGGCGCTTGAAGAGTGCGCGCGTCGGGCAGATGCGCACGCACGGCGCGTCGGTGCACTGATTGCACAGGACCGGAAAGAAGAGGCGGCGGGTGTCCGGGAAAATGCCTTTTTCCACCGTCTTCACCCAGCAGCGGTTCACGCCGACCGGGATCTCGTGCTCGGCTTTACAGGCGATGGTGCAGGCGTGGCATCCGATGCACTTGCGCAGGTCGATGGCGAACCCATAATTGGCCATTCCGAGAGCACCGACTATATCGCAGCCTCCCAGGCGCCAAGTGCCGCTTCGCGTGCGTCGGCGGCGAGGAGCGGAAACGTCGAGAGCACGTGCGCGAACTCGTCGCGCGTGAGACCGTAGAGCCGCGCCACTTCCGCCTGCAGTCGCGCCTCGTCGTCGGCGCACGGCACGGCGGCGAGCCCGCGCGCCAGCGCCGCAATCGATTTCATCGCGGCAAACGGCGCATCGCAGGCGATCGGCAGCCGCTGAATCACCGCCGCCGGGACGTGCGTCGAGCCACGCAGCCGGATGCAGAAGTTCGCCACCAGGCTGTTGAACACGCCGCACAGGAACCACTGCCGCTCCTCGTCGATCGGCTCGCGCAGGCAGAAGATCGTGTGCGTCGTCACAGCGCCGGCGGGAACGATTGCCGCGATCAGCGTCAGACGATTGGTCGCCGCCGCCACTTCTCGATATCCGAGTCGAGGGCGATCGAAGGAAGAGCGGCCGCCGAGCAGACGCTCGGCGGTTCGTCGCGGGATGAACACCGCGGCTTCGTCGACGCGTATGCGGAACGGATCGAGCAGCTTGCCCTCGAGCACCGGCAGCCCGGCGCGTCCGAAATGCCGCCGGTCGTCCGTGGCGTTCAACTCGCGGCCGAATCGCAGGTGCCAGCCGTCCCGGCTGCCGAGCGGCGGTCCGGCCGCCAGGATCCGCGCCAGCACTTCGCGGTCGCCGCTGCTGGCCAGATCCGGCACCGCGCGCGACTCGCCGTCGAAGGCCGTCAGCAGGCTCATCGGCACGTGCAGCGCCCCGGGCGGCTCGCCGCGGTCCGCGATGTCATCGAGCACCGTCGCTTCGTGCACACCGGTTTTCAGCATCAGCGCGTCGGTGCGTCCGCCAGCCGTGGCCGTGATCAGCGCGAAACGGACACCGCGATGAATCGGGAACAGGCCGTCGCGATTGTCGAGCGCCACGATCGCGTCGAGACGGCAGGCGTCGAACAACTGACGGCGCAGTGCGGCGCAGCCGCTGTCGGTCAGCACGCCGGCCGGCAGTACCGCGCCGACGCGGCCGCCCTCCGCGACGAGCTGCAGCATCCGATCCGCGAACAATTGATACAGGTTGGCGTGCCCATGCCCCTGCAGGCGGTAGCAGCCCGAGTCGCGGCTGAACCGCGTCAACCCACCGGCGGCGGCCCAGGGCGGATTGCCGATGACGGCGTCGAAGCCGCCGCCCGGCTGCGGCGCGCCGTCGGCATCGTGAAAGACCTCAGGGAACTCCAGGGTCCAATGGAAGAAGCGCTCCCGTGCCGCGACGTCGGCCGCGGTGCGGCGCCAGCGGTCCTCGACCTCGCGCGGCAGCGCCGCGGCGACACCGCGCAGCGAAGCGGCAAATGCCGACCACGACGCACCCGCCGGCGGCTGTTCCCCGTCCGGCCAGAACCACGCGGCACACCACGCGTCGGCGAAATTGCGCCACGAGCGCAGCGGTCCGCCCGCTCCCTGCAGACGCTGGATCGTGCGCTCCTTGCGGCGCACCGCCGCCACGGTATCGTCGGACTCGGCTGCGACGGCGAGCCGCGTCCCGATCGCCGCCGAGACGCCATGGGCCCAATCGCCCCCGTCGAAGAGTGCCAATTGCCAGCGGCTCGATCGTCTGCGCCGGGCGGTTCCGGGCGGGCGGCTGGCAATGTCGGCCAGCGATGCACCCGCCAGGCTGTTGCCGCAGCGCAGATGATGATCGAGGAACGTGAGCGGGCGGTCCGCGGCCAGCGTGCAGAGCCACAGCGACAGCCGTGCCAGCTGCACGGCCGTCGGGTTGGCGTCGACGCCGAAGAGACACCGCTGCGCGATCGTGCGCCGGAATGCCGCACGGTCGGCGGCGGTAAGGTCGCCGCGATTGACGGTGCCTTCATCGACCAGCGCGTCTTCGTAGGCCGAGGCGAGAAAGCGGCACGCGGCGACCAGGAATGCGCCGCTGCCCATCGATGGATCGACGACCCGCAGGGCGAGGACTCGCGACGGCGACCGCCCCTGCACGAGTGGCGCGAGTGTGCGCCGAACCAGGAACTCGGTCATCGCGCGCGGTGTATAGAACGTCCCTGTCCGCTTGCGCCGGCCGGTCGCGGTCATGGCGATACCGCCGCCCTCGCCTGACGGGGCATACTCGAGCACCCGCTCGTAGACCGAGCCGAGCTGCTCGACGCCCAGGTCGGCGTAGGAAATCCGCTCCCGCCGATCGCCCCGCCGCCGCGTCGTCACGGCCAGCAGCACCTTGCGAACGACCTGATCGTCCACCTGCAGCGAGTCGGCGAGCGGCGCCGACGCCGGCGCGAAGAGCCGCCCGTTGAATGGAACGACGCGCAGCGTGCCGGCAGTGCAGCCGCGGTGGGCGAGACGCGAGATCGCCTGGAGGGCCTGCCACAGTCCCGCCGCCGTGCGGCGTCCTTCGGCGGCCGGACGCAGCGATTCGATGGTGTAGCCGTCGCGATAGACAGGATGCCACTGCGGCACCAGGCCGCGGGCCTCGGCAAAGAGGAGGAAGAGGATCCGGTAGACGACCGTCAATGCGTCGGAGAGCGCGGCATCGAGCCGCGCCGGTCCTCCCTTTCGTCCGTGCGCAAGCCCGCCGACGAGCTCGACCAGTGCCGTGTCGACGCCAGCTTGGAGTGACCGTCCGACGTCGATGCGATGCTGTTCCGAGCGTTCCACGGCCGCGGCCAGTCTCTCGAACGGTGGGATCGTCCGCGCGTCGAGCAGGCGATCGAGTGCAGCGATGGCCGTATCCTCGACCGCCAGCGACTCGAGGTCGACGTCAATCGCGCGCTGCGAGTAAGCGCGGAGCAGGTCGACGATGCGCAGCGTGACGCCGTTGGTGCCGACCCACCACCGCGCGCCGGCTGTCCGGCGCGGCGTCGCCCGGCGCAGGCGCCGCAAGTCCCCGTTCCACGCGGCCGCGGCGAGCACCAGCGCGTGCGGGCCCTGCGCCGGCACGACTGCCGTCACGGCGGAAGCGGTACTGTCGACGATCTCCGCAGCGGCGCCGCACGTAGCGGCGAGCGGGGCGGCGAGCAGATCGAATACCTGTCGCGCGCCGCTTGCTGGACCGAGCCGCGCCAGCGCCGACACGACGACCTGCCGAAGGTGACCAGTCGCGGATTCTTCGGCGCCGAGCGCCTGCAGCACATCGAGCGATGCCAGCGAGCCGGAGAATGTCCTCATCGCCATGCCAGCAGGACCGCCGCGACGGTGCACTCGAGCCGAACGTCGAGACGCGCGGCAAGAACGCGAAGACGCCCTTCGTGCTCGCGGCCGCGCGATTCCGCCGTGGTGACCCTCCGCTCGAGATCCACGAGGGCGCGGCGATCGAACAGGCCGGGCTGCACTTCGCCGGTGACGTCCGCGCTACTCAGCAGGCACCTTTCGCGCGCGACGCGAGCGGCGAGCGCGGTTCGATGCGCGGCGGCGGCTCCCTCGAACCACTCGCTCAGCGGCCCCAGCGACGTCAATAGCGGCTCGATCCGTTCAATCGCGCGGGCGGCGCGAAGGCGCGCCTCGCGGTGTGACCGCGGATGGTCGTAGGCGGCGTCGGCGAGGTGTACGACGAACGGTTGTTCGGCGAGGACACCGGAATCACTGACGATCGCGGCGCGGACGACCGCCAGGGCGCCGGTGGTGAGGCAGGGGCCGGCGCGAATGGCTGCCACCGGGACAGTGAGCAGCTGTTCGGCCGCCGGCGCGCCGCTTCGAAGCGCTGCCGCGATCGCCGCCGTCGGGTAGTCGCGAACCGATGGCCGGTGCAGCGGCGGCACGGACGCCGCCGCTTCGTCGAGATCGGCCGCCACGCCCGTGATGACACTGCGCGCCGTGCGCGCCTCGGAGAGCAACGAGGCCAGGCGATCGCGCTCACCAAGTGTGGCCGCGACGCGGCCCAGTCGCCGCGCCAGCGCCGCCACGACGAAGTCCTCCGCGGTGTCGCGCGCGACGAGACTGATGGCGTGCACGGCGCGGCGCTGACCGATCCGATCGACGCGGCCGATGCGCTGCTCGAGTCGGGCCGGGTTCCACGGCAGTTCGTAGTTGACGACCATCCGGCACCGCTGCTGAAGGTTCAACCCTTCGGCCGCCGCGTCGGTGGCGAGCAGGATGCCCCCGCATTCATTGAACCGTCGCTGCACCGCGGATCGTTCGGCGGCCGTCAAGCCGCCGTGCAGCTGCAGTGCGCGCGGCAGAGACAGCGCGAGGGCGCGCAGCGTATCGCGGTATTCGGTGAAGACGATGAGCGGCTCGGTGCGAAGCCTCGCGACCAGCCGCCGCAGCAGGCGGGCCTTCGAGTCGGTGGCGGCGGCCCGGGCCGCTGCCTCGACCAGTGCGGCGAGCCATCGCCGCTCGCGGACCGGATCGGCCAGCCCCGGGGTGCCCAGCGCGGCTTCCGGCAGGACGTCGTCCGACTCCGCCTGCTCGCCGAAGAGCGACAGCTGCTCCGGCGTCGGGGCGACGCCGCGCAGCAACTCCTGCCGGCGGACCAGCGATCGCAGCGCGGCAGTGGGGGATGACAACGCGCGCTTACGCAGGACCGTCATCGCAAGCCGCGCGCCGTCGGATTCGGTCGCGGCGTTGCGCCACACGTTGCGCGTGTAACGTTCCAGCAGGCGTTGCAGCCGGCTTTCGGTCCGGCCGATGCGCACGGTCGCGAAGCGATGGCGCCGCCGCCGCCCGTCGCCCACTTCGTCGCGCGACCGGCGGAACATCACCGGCTCGCCATCGCCGGCACATGCGCCGAGCGTGAGGATCGACGTGAATCCGGCGATGTCGCCCGAGAACGGCGTTGCGGTGATCATGACGATCCGCCGTGAGCGCGCTCCGACGCCGGCCAGCATCCTATGACGGTCGGTCGGCGCGCTGGCGCCGTGTACCTCGTCGGCGATGAGGAGGTCCCACGTCACCTCGGCGAGCGACTGTGCGACGTCCGTCCGCTTGAGAAAATCAATCGACCCGAGATAGATCCCGGGCGCGGCCCACGGGCTGACGTCAGCCGGACGATCGGCCACGGCCGCTCGCAGCCACGTCGCGTCGACGCGCGCGGCATCGAGCGAGAAGATCCGGGACAACTCCGCGATCCACTGTTCGCACAGCCCCGCCGGTGGGGCGATGAGCGCGCGCGCGCCCGGTTCGCGCGCGAAGAGATCGGCGAGGATCCACCCAGCCTGGACGGTCTTGCCAAGCCCGACCTCGTCGGCGAGGAGCACGCGTGATACGCCAGAGGCGACCGCGATGGCGGGCGCCAGCTGATACGGCAGCACGTCGCCGTGAAACGCGCCCCGGGGTAAACGCGGGTCGATCGTTCTCGCCAGGGTAGTGCCTGCACGGCGCGCCCACACACTCAATCCTGTAACGCGTAGCTTTCGCCGAGTCCCGTCCGGCGTGGGACGGTCGAACGGCCAGAGCAGGACGCGCGACTCGCCGTCAGCCGCGCGCAGGTGCAGTTCCTGGCAGTCCGCATGCTCGACGCACGCCTGTACCTGCCAGCGGCTGCCTCTCACGGCGACGCTGACGCCAGCGGCGACGCCAGTCGGTAGCGGCGGTAACATCGCCGCTTCGAGATCGCGGTGTTCTGCCTCGTCGATGGGATTTCCAGCCATTTGGACGCACGCGCAAACGCGCGCGCCAGGCCAGGGCGCAATCGGCGTGCCGCGTTAGCTGGGGGTCAGACGCACGCGACGGATCCGGCAGCCGCCTGAGTATCCGATCACGGCCACGTGGAGCGGAACCGACAGAGACTCAAGGACCTCGCACATCTCGGAAGCAGTACCTCCCGCTCGTCCGCGGCTCCTCGTCCTCGAACCACCACTCGTGCGGGTACCGCTTTACGAGCGGCCGCTTCGCGCGCGGCGCGCGCTCGATCACGATCACGTCCGGCGACGCGGCCGCAACGGCCGGTTCAACCGGCATGACGGCGATGGGTTCGGCTGGTGCGACCACTGCAGGCTCGGCGCTCGTCTCCAGGACAGGTGTGGCATCCAAAAGGTCGAGTGGCTCGACGCGCGCGGCCGCGACTGGCGTTGCCTCAGGAAGGGTGATTGGCTCGGCATTCGCGACGGCGATCGCCCCGGCGTCGGCGACCGGCTCGGGGACTGCGTCGGAAGCGGGGGTGGGAGAGGCGAACAACGGCGGGTCTTCCTGGGCAGCCGGCAGCGGCTCCGCGTCCGGGGCTGGACGCTGTGTGCGCTTCGATGCAGGCTCAGGCTCGCCGGCAGGTGGTGCCGCCGTCGTGCTCCGTGACGGGCGCCATTCGAACGGCGACGACCACGAAGACGGGGGGGCGGCGGCAGGATCATCCACCGCCTCCTGTCGCGCCGCCGGTGCGGCGGCGCTCGCCTTCGAGACAATCCCGCCCGCGGGCTGGCGCGTCGCCGTGTCGCGCAACTCGCGCTTCTTGTCGGATGCGCGCTGCAGATAGGTGCGGATTTCTTCGGCGAACAGATCGGGATCGCAGCCCGACGGCGCGGCGCCGGATGCCTTGCGTCGCCTGAACGAGGAGAGCAGGCCGCGCGACCGCTTCTCGTCTTCAGGGCCGATCGCCGATGCCAGCTGCGGGATCGTGTGTGTCTGCAGGTGCTGGACGTGCTCGAGCGTGCGCAGGTGCGCGATCAGCTCGTTTTCGTCGCGCGGCGAGAGCAGCGCCGAGAGCAGGAGCACGTCGGGCACGCTCGTCCGCATTGCTTCGAGTGCGGCGTCGCGTGAATCGACCACGGCGACGTCGGCCTGCACCTTCTCGCGGACGATGCGCTTGATGATGGCCGCTTGGCGGAGGTCGGGCTCGATGGCCAGGACCAGGGGCGGCATCAGCTCTTGAACATGAACAGCGTCAGCACCGCACCGACGGTCGCGAACACGAGGAGCGGCGCGTTGTCCATGCTCTGATCCTTCACCGCCGACCACAACACCGATCCGAGATCGCCCAGGCGATCGCCCCACGGTCCGACCGTGCCGGTGCCGCCGAGGAGATCAGAAACGTGATCGTGCACGCGCGCGTCGGTGGAGACGAGTGTGAACAGCACGACCCCGAACACGGCCGCCGAGACGGCGCCATCGCGAATACCCAGCTTCACGGTCATAACACTGCTTCCTGAGAGAGGACCCTGACGTGGCCTATCGCAAGCGACGTGCCGCGCCGGATCGCGCGGAAATACGCCGGTGCCAGGGGCGCACCGCCGCATCGACGCGGCGAGGCTCACGAAAATCGCCTCGGCGGATACGAAACTGGCGGCCGACGGGCCGCGACGGCGCCGCGCCAACGGTCCCGAACCGGTCGGCCGATCCGCCGGAAGTTCCACCACGGTCCGCCACTTGCGGCCGACGGGCCGTGCCGCCGGCCAAGCGTGGCACACCCGTTGCGATTAGCCGGGTTGCGACGCGGCGTGATGCCGCGCGTTACGACGAACGCGGCAACGCCGCACAACGCACCGCCCTGCGAGCGGTGCCCAACACACCCTGTGACGGGGAGGATGACCATGCAGCTCGTGAACTCCATGAAGTCGCTCGTTCGCAACGAAGAAGGCCAGGACCTGCTCGAGTACGCACTGCTCGTCGCGTTGATCGCGCTTGTCGCGCTCGCGGCGGTGGCGGCGGCCGGCGGCGCGGTGTCGACAATCTTTACGGACATCGCCGGCAAGCTGGGAGCGGCTTCGTAGTCGACGCCACGAATCACTGCGGGATCGGAGGGGGTTCCTCCGATCCCGCGACGTCTGTTGACGAACGTGAGGAGCCTGTCGATGCCGTCACCACACGCCGTTGAAGAATTGCTGCGGATCGCGAACCGGACGCGTCCGTTTGCCGAAGATGGCCAGGACCTGCTCGAGTACGGTCTGCTCGCCGCCCTGATCGCGCTCGTCGCGCTCGGCGCGGTCGCGACCGTTGGCCAGACGATTTATACGGTGTTCTGGCAGACCATCGGGACGGCGTTCTGAACATGCTGCCGTTCCTGGCGCTGTCGCTCGGGCTCGCCGCCGCCGTTGTCATCGACGCGCGCACGCGGCGGATTCCCAATTGGCTGACCGGGGCGATCGCCGGCGCCGGCTTCGGGATCGCGTTCGGCGGTGGCGGCGTGACGCCGCTGCAGGCGCTGCTCGGGGTGCTTGTCGGCCTGGCGCTGATGCTGCCCGGACATGTCATCGGCGCGACCGGTGCCGGCGACGTGAAGCTGATGGCGGCGGTCGGTTCGTTCCTTGGCCCCGGCCTCGCGTTCCGTGCGTTCCTGTATTCCGCGCTGGCCGGCGGCGTGCTCGCGCTGACCATCGCCGCGCGCCGCGGGCTGCTCACCGACACCGTGCTCGGCACCTCGCGCCTCGTGACGGCGCCGTCGGCGACGCGCGACGCCATCGTCACGCCGGGCCGCCGCAACCGTTTTGCTTATGGGCCGGCGATTGCCGCCGGGACCCTGATCACGCTTCTGGTGCAGCCATGAACCGCACGCCTTCACGCCGCCGCGGCGAGCGCGGCGCCGCCCTGCTCGAGGCGGCGATCACGGTGCCGATCATCCTGCTGATCGCCGTCGGCATCTTCGAGTTCGGCCGTGCCTACCAGACCTGGCAGGTGCTGACCAACGCGGCGCGCGAGGGAGCGCGCCTGGCGGTGATCAACGGCTCGACCGACGCTGACGTCGTCACCCGCGTACGCAACTACATGAGCGCGGGACAGCTCGAGAACGCAGCGACGGCGACGGTGACCGTCGACCGCGGCGTGGCGCTGACCGGCGCCGATACCGCGTCGCAAATCACCATCAACTATCCGTTTCAATTCATGGTGCTCAACCCGGTGGTCCGCCTGGTCACCCCGTCGAGCACGACCGGCGCGCCGATCACGATGCAGTCGACGTCGCTGATGCGTAACGAGAGCTAGGGGAGATCATGCGTAACCGAATCTTTGCCGTACTTGCCCTCGCGATCGTCGCCGGTGGCGGACTCGCCTACGCGACGTTCAACGCGATCAACACGCAGCCGGTGAAAACCGTGTCGGCGCCGACCCAGCCTGTCGTCGTCGCCGCGGCGGATCTGTCGCTCGGCACCGAGCTGAAGAAGGACGACTTGGGCGTCGTCAACTTCCCGAAAGGGTCGGCGCCGGAAGGGACCTTCGAGCGCGTGCAGGACGTGATCGGCCGCGGCCTGATCGTGTCGATGGTCAAGAACGAGCCGCTGCTGCCAGGCAAGATGGCGTCGAAGGAAGCCGGCGCCGGCCTGCCGCCGATTATCCCCGAGGGGATGCGCGCCGTGTCGGTGCGCGTCAACGAGGTGATCGGCGTCGCCGGCTACGTCCTGCCCGGCACGCACGTCGACGTCGTCGCCACCGCGAGCCCGACCAGCAGGACCGAAGACGCGACCTCGAAGCTGATCCTGTCGAACGTCCAGGTGCTGACCGCCGGTACCCGCCTCGAGCAGGACCAGGACAAGGGCAAGCCGGTGCAGGTGACCGTGGTCACGCTGCTCGTCTATCCCGACCAGGCCGAGCGGCTCGCGCTGGCCAGCACCGAAGGCAAGATCCAGCTCGCCCTGCGCAATCCCCTGGACCAGGGGGCGCCTGAAACGCCCGGCGTGAAGCCGGCCGTCCTGCTCGGCGCCGTGAAGGCGCCGGCGCCGGCGCGGCAGATGGCCCGCAATACGACCAAGAAAACTACGGGCCCGGTCACGCAGGAAACGACCGCGGCGCCGGTGCCGACGGTGGAAGTGATTCGCGGCGACAAACGGTCCGCAGAGGTCATCAAGTAGGCCGGGTCCGAACCCCGGAATTCAGGAGAACCCAATGAGATCCGCGTTCGTCGCCGCATTCATCATCGTCATTCTCGTCGCCACGCCGCAGGCGCAGCAGCCGGTGGCGTTCCGCGGCTCGCCCGGCGCGATCATCGCGGGATCGCCCGCGGCGGTGCCGAGTAGCCCGACGGCCGTGGACCTGCTCGTCGGCCGGTCGACGATCCTCAACGTCGCCAGCCCGATCGCGCGTGTGTCGCTGACCGTGCCCGACATCGCCGATGCGATGGTGACCTCGCCGCAGCAGCTGCTCATCCACGGCAAGACGCCGGGGACGATCTCGCTGTTCGTCTGGGACCGCGCCGGCGGCATCAGCACTTACGAAGTCAACGTCCGCCGCGATCTGAGCCAGCTCATCGAGCAGATGAAGCAGCTCTTTCCCGGCGAGGCGATCACGGTTACCGGCAGCGGCAAGGACGTGATCATCTCCGGAACCGTCTCGAGCAAGTACGTGGTCGACAAGGCGGCCGACGTCGCCGGCGGCTACGTCGAGAAGAAGGAGAACGTGGTCAACCTGCTCAAGCAGCAGGAAGGCGTCGCGTCGAACCAGGTGCTGTTGCGCGTCCGCTTCGCCGAAGTGAGTCGCAGCGCGCTGCAGGAGCTCGGCGTCAACTTCATCGCCAATGGCTACAAGAACGACTGGTTCGGCCGCACCACGACGCAGCAGTTCGCCGCGCCCGATTTCGATTCGTCGAAGCCCGGCGGCCTGACGTTCAGCGACTTCCTCAACGTCTTCCTCTTCAACTCGAAGCACAACATCGGCGCGGTGATCAAGGCGCTGCAGTCCAAGGGCCTGTTCGAGAGCCTGGCCGAGCCGAACCTGATCGCCAGCAACGGCAAGGAGGCCAGCTTCCTCGCCGGCGGTGAGTATCCGTACCCGGTCGTGCAGCCGGGCAGCGGCGGCAACTCCGTGACGATCATGTTCAAGGAGTTCGGCGTCCGCCTGAGCTTCACGCCGACCGTGCTCGGCGGCGATTTGATCAATCTCAAGGTTCGGCCGGAAGTCAGCTCGCTCGACTTCAGCAACGCGATCGTTCTCCAGGGCTTCCGCGTGCCGGCGCTGTCCACGCGCCGCACCGACACTGAGGTCGAGCTGCAGGACGGCCAGACGTTCGCCATCGCCGGCCTGCTGAACAACACCCTGAACAACACGATGCAGAAGATTCCGGGCATCGGCGACATCCCGGTGCTGGGATATTTGTTTCGCAGCCGCGCCTACCAGAAGAACGCAACCGAGCTGGTCGTGATGATCACGCCGCAGATCGTCCGCCGCGGATCGACGGGGGTCTCAGAGGGGCTGCCCTCGCTGGTCGAGCCGTACATGGACGCGCCGACGAAGACCTATGCGCCGCCTGCCCCCTATACCGGCTCGCCGCGCACAGGTCCCGAACCAGCCGCAGAAGGGGAAGACCGGCGGCGCGCCGCAGCCCGACGCGGCAGCGCCGGCGCCGGCCGCCGAGCCGACGACCGCGCAGGCTGTGCCTGCCGCGACGACCGCGTCTCCTGCGCCTGCGGTTCCGCCGCAGCCGGAGCGCGCGCCGCAGTCCGAGGGTGTGACACCGATGGGTCGCACGACGTCGCCCGCGCAGCAGCAGGGCGCGCCGCCGGTCACCGTGGTGCCGTTGCAGGCGGACCCGCTGCCACAGCTGCAGCCGAAGCCGGACGCGAAGGCCGTCGCGCGCCAAAAGGAAGAGGCAAGGAAAGCGGCGGAGGCCCAGAAGGCGGCTGACAAGAAAGCGGCTGAGGAGAAGGCGGTCGCCGATAAGAAAGCAGCCGAGGAGAAAGCGGTCGCCGACAAGAAGGCAGCCGAGGACAAGGCGGCCGCTGACAAGAAGGCAGCCGAGGACAAGGCGGCCGCTGACAAGAAGGCAGCCGAAGACCAGGCCGTCGCTGACAAGAAGGCGGCCGAGGACAAGGACCGCCAGGACAAGCTGGACAAGGAACGCGCCAAGCACGAGGCCGAGGTCGCCAAGAAAAACGCCGAGGCCGATCGCAAGAAGCAGGAAGACGACAAGAAGCACGATAAGGCCCTTGCCGATGCCGCGGCGCGGCTGCGCGACGCGCAGGCCGCCTACCAGGCGCAGGTCGACAAGAAGAAAGGTCAGTAGGCGGGAGGAGTCATGCAGCGCGATTCACGCCTCCGGAAACTCATTAGGGACGAAGACGGGTTCTCACTCGTCTTCGTCGGCATCGGCTTCATGGCGTTCCTCGGCGTCAGCATGCTGGCCATCGACGTCGGCATGTTGATGACCGCGCGCAACCAGGCGCAGAACTCGGCCGATGCCGGCGCCCTCGCCGGCGCGACCGCACTGGTGTTCGACAATTGGGGCGATCGCACCGCGACGGGGCCGGCCGTGACCAACGCGCTCAGCGCTTCGCACGGCAACCAGGTCATGGGCGGCAACGTCTCGGTCAACGCCTCCGACGTGGAATTCCTCAACGACCCAAGCGGTAACAACGATCGTGTCAAGGTCACCGTCTACCGCGAAGCCAGCCGCGGCAATCCCATGTCGACAATGATCGCGCAGTATTTTGGCATCGCCACCGTTGGCGTCAACGCCAACGCGACCGCCGAAGCCTCGCCGGCCAACGCCGAAACCTGTGTCAAGCCGTTCACCATCCCCGACAAGTGGCAGGAGAACAGCACGCCGCCGTGGGACCCCTCTTCATCGACGTTCGACTACTACGACAAGAAGGGCAACGTCGTACCAAACCACGACGTCTACATCCCGGCCGATCAGACCGGTTATACCGGCTACGACATGTTCCGTGACAAGGGCATGATGCTGATGATTCGCGCCGGCACCGGCAACAATATTTCACCGTCGTTCTATTTCTCCTGGGCCATGCCGGGCGGCACCGGCGGCAGCTGGTACCGCGACAACATCGCCGGCTGCAACACCGATATTGTCCACTGGGGCGATCCGATCACGCAGGAGCCTGGCAACATGGTCGGGCCGACAACGCAGGGTGTTCAGAACCTGCTCGATGAGGATCCCAACGCCTACTGGGACACGTCGACCAACTCTGTGCATTCGTCGATGCATCCCAGCCCGCGCGTCTTTCCGATTCCGCTCTTCGATCCGCAGTACTACGTCGACGGGAAGACGAACGGGCGCACGGCGACGCTCCGCGTGGCGAACTGGATTGGGTTCTTCCTCGACCACATCTCGGGCAACAACGTCTACGGGCGGATCACGCCGATCCCCGGTCTGATCGATCGCAACGGCGGTCCGGCGCCCCAGGGCATCTTTCCGCGCTCAATCCGGCTGGTGCAATAGCCATGGCGCAACTCACGGCCCAGATCATCAGCTACGACGAGGAATTCAAGCGCCAGGTCGCGCGACTGCTGCGCGCCGGCGGCGTTCCCGTCGGCATGGTCGAAGGGCGCTCGCCGGAAGGGGCCGCCCCCGATCTCGTCGTGGTCGACATCCGTTCCGACGCCTCGTCGGGGATGGCGGCGATCGAGCGGCTTCGCGCCGGCAGCACGACGCTGGCGATCTTCGCCATCGCCGCCGCCGCCGAGCCGGATCTCATCCTGCAGTCGATGCGCGCCGGCGCCAACGAGTTCTTCCCGTGGAACGCCGGCGAAGGAACCACCGCCGGCCGCGCCGCCGAGGAATCCTTCCACGGCGCCGTGCGCCGCAGCGCCGCGCGCCGCGAGGCGGCCTCGGCCAGCGCCAAGCAGCCGTGCGTCACCCACGCCTTCCTCGGCGCCAAGGGGGGCGCCGGAACGACGACCGTCGCCGTCAACTGCGGCGTCGAGCTCGCCCGACTCACCAAGAAGCCGACCATCGTCGTCGATCTCAAGTCATGCCTGGGGGAAGTCGCGCTGTTCCTCGGTGTGCGGCCGCGCTTCACCGTGCTCGACGCGGTCGAGAACCTGCACCGGCTCGACAAGGACTTTCTGAAAGAGCTGGTCGTCAAGCACAAGTCAGGGCTCGACATTCTCGCCGGCCCCGAGCAGTTCGACCGGCCGAACGCGCAGGATGCCGGCGCCATCGAGGAACTGCTGCGCGTTCTGACCCGGACCTACGACTACGTTCTCATCGACGCTGGCAACAGCATCAACTCCTGCGTCGCCGCCGCGCTCTACGCAGCCGACACGATTTTCCTGGTGACCAATCCCGACGTGCCGTCGATCCGCAATGCGCAGCGGCTGGTCGACCGCGTCCGTCAGCTCGGCGCCGGCGGCGAGCGGATCAAGGTCCTGCTCAACCGTGCTTCCGATCAGCACCTGATCGCCCCGAAGCAGATCGAGACCGCGCTCGGCTACGGCATCCACCACACGTTCGGCAGCGACTACCGCACGGTGGCGACCGCGCTCAATTCCGGCGTGCCGCTGACGCTGACCAACAACAGCGAGATTGCCTCGCAGTTCGACAGCTTCGCGCGCCACCTCGTCGGGCTGGTCGAAGAAGCGAAGCCGGAACCGGAGAAGCGCCGCGTGTTCCTCGGCATCTTCTGACGACGGGCCAGGTACAGGGACCGACCAGGATCAGGGACCGACCAGGATCAGGGACTAAGGACAGACGATGACGACTGCGACCGCCACCCCCGCCGCCACGACCAGCAATGCCCCGAGGCCCGGCTATCTCGAGCTCAAGGCCAACGTTCACCGCAAGCTGCTCAACCGGCTCAACCTCGAGGCGCTGGCTTCCGCCGACCGTGCGCGCGCGGAATCGGAAATCCGCACGCTGCTGTTCGAGCTGATTGCCGAGGAAGGCATGCCGCTGTCGATGAGCGAGCGCGAAGCCTTCTTCGCCGACGTCATCGACGAGGTCTTCGGTCTCGGCCCGCTCGAGCCCCTGCTGCGCGATCCGGGCGTCAGCGACATCCTGGTCAACACCTATAAGAACGTCTACGTCGAGAAATCGGGCAAGCTCGAGCGGCTGCCGACGACGTTCCAGGACGACAAACACCTGATGCGCGTCATCGACCGCATCGTCAGCGGCGTCGGCCGCCGCGTCGACGACAGCTCGCCGATGGTCGATGCGCGCCTGGCCGACGGATCGCGCGTCAACGCCATCATCCCGCCGCTCGCCGTCGACGGGCCGCTGCTCTCGATTCGCCGTTTTCCGGCCGAGCGGCTCAAGGCGCACGATCTGGTCAACATCCGCTCGATGACCCGGCCGATGCTCGAATTCCTCGAGCACTGCGTGCGGTCGCGGCTGAACATGTTGATCAGCGGCGGCACCGGCGCCGGCAAGACGACGCTGCTCAACGTCCTGTCGGCCTTCATCTCCGAGCGCGAGCGCATTGTCACCATCGAGGACGCGGCGGAACTGCAGCTGCATCAGGAACACGTGGCGCGGCTCGAGACGCGGCCGCCCAACGTCGAAGGCAAGGGCGCGGTCAAGCAGCGGCAGCTGCTGGTCAACGCCCTGCGTATGCGCCCCGACCGCATCGTCGTCGGCGAGACGCGCGGCGAGGAAGCGCTCGACATGCTGCAGGCGATGAACACCGGCCACGATGGATCGCTGACCACCGTCCACGCCAACACGCCGCGCGACGCGCTGTCGAGAATCGAGACGATGATCGCGATGGGTGCGACCAACCTGCCCGAGCGCGCCATGCGCCAGCAGATCGCCGCCGCGATTCAGATTGTCTGCCAGCAGACACGCATGAGCGACGGCACGCGCAAGGTGACGAGCATCTCCGAGATCACCGGCATGGAAGGGGATGTCATCACCATGCAGGAGATTTTCCTGTTCGAGAAGATCGGCGTGACGCAGGAGGGCAGAGTGATCGGGCGCTTCCGCGCGACCGGCGTGCGCCCCAAGGCCTGCGAGCGCCTCAAGGCATGCGGTATCCACCTGCCGGCCGACATGTTCGAAGGCGTCACCGAGGTGCGGTGATGTCACCGATGCTGCTGGTCCTTTCCGTCTTCGTGCTCGGCACCGGCGCCGTGCTCGCGGCCTACTTCGCGATCAGCAAGCTGCCAGGCTACCTGGCCCAGCGCCAGCTCGAGTCGCGCCTCGAAGAGGTGACCGCCGCGGCCGACGAGGACCCGGCGGACAGTGAAGCGCTCGTCAAGGGGCGGCACGACGGACCGCTGCCGATGCTCGACCGGCTCGTCGCCGGCTCGGCGCGCGGCAACGCCGTTGCCATCTGGCTCGAACAGTCCGGCGTCAAGTTGAGCGTCAGCGCACTGCTGCTGATCTCGATCGGCTGCGCGCTCGCCTTCGGCCTTGTCGTCAGCGCGGCGTTGCGCATGCCGATCGGCTGGCTGATCGGTGGAATCACTGGTTTCGCGTTGCCCTGGATGTTTGTTCGCGTCAAGCGGACCAAGCGCATGCGGGCGTTCGAGGAGGCTTTCCCCGAGGCGCTCGACCTGATGGCGCGAGCGCTCAAGGCCGGCCACGCCTTTGCCACCGGCCTCAAGATGGTCGCCGATGAAATGCCCGAGCCGGTCGGACCGGAGTTCCGCAAGACGTTCGATCAGCAGAATTTCGGCCTGCCGCTCAAGGATGCCCTGGGAAGTCTGACCGCGCGGATGCCATCGCTCGACGTCCGCTTCTTTGCGACCGCCGTCCTGATCCAGCGCGAGACCGGCGGCAACTTGTCGGAAATTCTCGAGAACCTGGCGCACGTGGTGCGCGAGCGGTTCAAGATCCTGCGCCAGGTGCGCGTCTACACGGCGCACGGGCGCCTCACTGGCTACGTGCTGCTGGCGCTGCCCGCGTTTCTGGCCATCGCTCTCGCCTTCATCAACCCCGAGCACATGCAGCTGCTGTTCCGCGAGCGGCTCGGCCACATGCTGCTCGCTAGCGCGGTGGTGATGCAGACGATCGGCTACATCTGGATCAAGCAGGTCGTCAAGATCGAGGTTTAGACCTATGTCGACGATGATTCCGCTGCTCGCGTTTCTTTTCGGCACCGCACTGGTGGGCGGGATGGCCTACGTGCTGATGCCGTCGAGCGCCGCGGCCATCGACCGCCGCGTCGAGGAGCTGACCTTCACCCGCGACGTCGAGGAGAAGCCGCGCTTCAAGTCCGTCGTCGGCGCGCTCAAGCGGCTGGGCGAACGCGCGCCGAAGTCGACCAAGGAGCTCGGCAGCCTGCGGCTGCGCCTCGTCCAGGCCGGCTATCGCCGCGACGAAGCGCTGACAATCTTCTTCGGCGTCCGTGTCGCTTTCGCGCTGGGGCTGTTCGTGCTGTTCTCGAGCGGTTTCCTGGCCCGCCCGAACCTGACGCTCGCGCTCGGCGGACTCGGCATCGGCTACATCCTGCCCGGCATGCTGCTGGCGCGGATGGCCAAGCGCCGCGCCCACCGTATCCGCCTCTCGCTCGCCGACGCACTCGACCTGCTGGTGGTCAGCGTCGAGGCGGGCCTCGGCCTCGACCAGGCATTGACCCGTGTCGGCCAGGAACTGGCCTTCGCCTATCCCGAGCTCTCGGACGAGCTGCGGCTGATCAACCTCGAGCTGCGTGCCGGTAAGCCGCGTGCCGAGGCGCTGCGCAACCTGGCCGACCGCACCGGCGTTGACGACCTCAGCTCGCTGGTCACGATGCTGATCCAGACCGACAAGTTCGGCACCAGCGTGGCGCAGTCGCTGCGCGTCTACTCCGAGACGCTGCGCACCAAGCGCCGGCAGCGCGCGGAAGAGGCGGCGGCGAAGACCGGCGTGAAGATGGTGTTCCCACTCGTGCTCTGTGTCTTCCCTGCGATTTGGGTCGTCACGATCGGCCCGGCCGCGATCAAGTTCGTCACGGTCCTCTTCCCCATGATCGAGAAGTCCAAATGAGACGCCTCGTCGCCAGGAACGCCAGCCTCGGAACAGTGATCGCCGACAAGGTCGGTGTCGCCGCTTCGCGCACCGCGCGCGTGGTCGGCCTGCTCACGCGTAGCGGCCTCGAGCCGGGCGAGGCGTTGTGGATCGTGCCGAGCCGGGGCGTGCACACCTGGGGGATGCGCTTCGCCATCGACGTGCTGGCGCTCGACGAGGGGGGCACCGTCATCGACGCCGTGTCGAACCTGCGGCCGTGGCGGATGCGGCTGCCGCGTCGCGGCACGGCCGGCGTGCTCGAACTGCCGGCCGGCACCCTGCAGGCATCGCACACCGACGTCGGGCACCGCATCGTGCTCGAGGCCGGGCATCTCGAGGGGGCGCGATGAGCCTCGTTGCGGCCGCGACCGCCCTGCTCGACAGCGACGTCGTTCGTTCCGCGCCGGCGGCGCCGATGCCGCCGCCGCCGCCGTTCTCGCTGGCCGAGACCGGCCTGCACCCCGATGTGCTGTCGCAGCTGATGCTGAAGACGCTCGTCGCCGGAGAATCGAACGGCACCCAGCTCGCCGAGCACATGCGCCTGCCCTACTCCGTGCTCGACGCCATGATCCAGCACGCACGTCTCGAGAAGTTGGTCGAGGTCCGCGGTGCCAGTGGTACCGGCACCGCCGGCTACCGTTACGCGCTCACCGACCTCGGCCGTGACCGCGCCAACCAGTTCCTCGACATGAATCGCTACGTCGGTCCGGCCCCGGTGCCGCTGGCGCAGTACAACGCCTACGTCCGTGCCTGCATGGCGGCGCGTCCCACCGTCGACCGCGAGCGCCTGGCGCGTGGTTTCGACAGTCTCGTCGTCAACGACGGGATGTATGACTTGCTCGGACCCGCTGTCAACTCCGGCAAGTCCCTGTTCCTCTACGGCGCGCCTGGCAACGGGAAGACCGTCGTCGCCGAGGGGATCGGGCGTGCGCTCGGCACTGACATGCACGTGCCGCACGCCATCGACGTCGACGGGCAGACCATCACCGTGTTCGATCCGGTCAACCACGTACCGGCGACGCCGATCGGCGCCTCGACCAGCGTCATCACGGCGGCCGTCCACGACCGGCGCTGGGAGACGATCAAACGACCGGTCGTGGTCGTCGGAGGCGAGCTCACCCTGGACATGCTCGATCTCACGTTCAACCCGATCGCCCGCTTCTACGAGGCGCCGATCCAGATGAAGGCCAACGGCGGCGTGTTCGTCGTTGACGACTTCGGGCGCCAGCGCATCCCGCCGCGCGACCTGCTGAACCGGTGGATCGTGCCGCTCGAGAGCCGCGTCGATTACCTGACGCTGCACACCGGCCGCAAGTTCGAGCTGCCGTTCAACGTCTTCATCATCTTCGCGACCAACCTGCGCCCAGCGTCGCTCGCCGACGAGGCGTTCCTGCGCCGCATCCCGTACAAGATCCGCGCCAAGAACCCGACCATTGACGAGTTCGGCCGCATCTGGGAGCTCAACTGCCGCAAGCGCGGCCTGGCCTACGACCGCGACGTCGTCGATTACCTGCAGGCGCGCTACTACGGGCCGCGCAAGCTCGAGATGCGAGCCTGCCACCCGCGCGATCTCATCGAGCAGGTCGTCGATATGTGCCGTTACAACGGGGGCACGCCCGAGTTCTCCTATGAGTTGCTCGACCGCGCCTGCGCCGGTTACTTCATCGAGGAGACAGCCTCGCAGGGGAGCGAGGCGTGAGCACGGCGCTGGCCCGCCTCGAGGTGCAGCGCGCGAGGCTGGCCTGGCCGCGCCCGGCCGTCCGCCACGAGCTCGGAGAGCTGGGGTCGAAGATCGTCATCGTCACGCTGTTCTCGTCGATGGCGATGCGGCTCGCGACCGACACGGCGCGGACGGGGCACGTTACCGGCCTCTTGCTGCTCGCCAGCGAAGCGCTCGTCGTTGCGCTGACGCTCGTGCGACGTCCTTCCGCGATCGTCGATCGCTCATGGTCGGCGCGCCTGCTCACGGCCTTCTCGACCTTTGGGCCGCCGCTCGTGCGCCCTGTCGCCCAGGCCGGCACGCCCGAGAACTTCACCATCGTCATCACCGCCGTCGGGTTGATGGTGGTCGTGCTCGGGAAGCTGTCGCTCGGCCGCAGCTTCGGCCTGACCCCGGCCAACCGCGGCATCGTCCGCACCGGGCTCTACCGCTTGGTCCGGCATCCGATCTATCTCGGTTACCTCATCACCCACGTTGGCTTCGTCATCGCCAACCCGTCCGAGTGGAACCTCGTGCTGCTCGGTATCGCTGATACGGCGTTGCTCTTGCGCGCGCGCCGCGAAGAGCAGACACTCGCCGCCGATCCCGCCTACTGCGAGTACATGCAACGGGTCCGCTGGCGCGTTCTGCCGCGCGTGTTCTAAGAGCATCGATCATCCGACGCTCGCATTCTCAGCCGATGCATCGGCTATCTGGCAGGCGGTCGTGGCAAACGCCGGTCTAGTCAGCGAGGCATGCGATTGTCGCGCCCAGGTGCGATTCAGGCGCGTCGTAAAAAGACGTGACCAGCGGGTGTGTTTCGAGAACCGACTGGACGATGCCACGCTGCACGCCCGTGCCGCGGCCGTGAATCAGCCGAACCGTCGTGAACCCGGCGTCGTGCGCCGCCCGCACGTATTCGTCGACGACGGAGGCAATGTCTCGAGGGGCGAAGGCGTGCAGGTCGAGCGCCTCCTCGATCGGAACGCGATGCGCCCCGTCATCCATTGCCTGCTACCCTCTATCTTCTGCCTTCTGATACGTTGCCGTGACCGTCGTGGATATGCCGCCGCGGGCGGTGAAGTCGCCCACGACAGTCATGCGCCGCGGGGCGCAGGCGGCCACCAGGTCGTCGAGGATCTGATTGGTCACGGCTTCGTAGAAGATGCCCTTGTCGCGGAAGGCGAGGAAGTAGTATTTGAGGGCCTTCAGTTCCAGGCAGCGGTCGTCGGGGACGTAGGTGATGCGGATCTCGCCGAAGTCGGGCAGGCCCGTCTTGGGGCACACTGAAGTGAACTCCGGGTTGCGGATCGCGATCTCGTAGTCGCGGGCGGGCTGCGGGTTCGGGAACGTCTCCAACGGCATGAAAAAAGTGTAGCATTCTGGAGGGTTTTGATAGGATACGTGCCTGTTTCTCCGCTAGCTCCGCAACGCGCGCGCGGCTCATGCGGGATTTCAGAAGAGCGCGCCCATAGCAAGGGGAATACCGATGGCAGAGGCCCGCAGGATGGGCAAATCCGAGCTCTTCTCGCATTTCGCGGATCGCTTCGAGGTCAAGCGGACGCAAGCGCGCGAGTTCTTCGACGAGCTGAACATTCTCGCCGAAAAGGAGTTGAAGCGCTCCGGAGAGTTCGTGCTGCCGGGGATGGTGAAGCTGGTCGTGCAGAAGCGCAAGGCCCGCATGGGCCGTAATCCCGCGACCGGCGAAGCGATCAAGATCCCGGCGAAAACGGTCGTCAAGGCCCGCATCGCCAAGCAGTTGAAGGACGCCGTCCTTCCGCGCAAGTAAGCCGGCCGGGTCTTTTGACCCGGCCCGCGTCACGCGGCCGCGACCGTCGCCCGCCGCGACGCGAGCGCGCGACTGTAGATGGTGGCCGGCGCAAGCCGCGCCACCGTCGCTTCCAGGCTGGTCAGCGAATCGTCGTCGACAATGATGCGGTCGCCCGCATCGAGGAGCACTTCGCCACTATAGCGCCGCGTCCCGCGCACGGTCTTCGACTCGAAATAGTGCACGACATAGATCCGGCCATCGACGTCCACCTTCCCCGTCTGCAAGAGCTTCCGGAACATTCCACTCTCTCCCTGGACTGCTAACTGGTCACCCTGACTGCGCGCATCCGGCCAGCCGTCTGCGGCATACGGCCGGCGCCAGCGTCAGCCGGCCGCCTGCGCCATTGGCCTGGTGCTGGTACGCGGGAAATCGATTACGAACGTGGTCCCCTTGCCGACTTCGCTGGCCACGCTGATCCGGCCGCCGAGCTGCTCGACGATCTTGCGTGAGATGGCGAGGCCGAGGCCGAGGCCCCGCCGCTTCGTCGTGACGAAGTCCTCGAACACGGCCTGGAGGCGATCGGCGGGAATGCCGCAGCCGGTGTCGTAGACGCGTACCTGCACGCGTTCTCCCTGGGCTTCGACGGCCGCCACCACCAGCCCGCCCGGCGCCGTCGCCTGGATCGCATTCACCACCAGGTTGCGGTAGACGCGGCCGAGCGCGAACAGGTCACCTTCGATGTAGGCCGGCTCGCCGGACAGCTCGGCCCGCAGCGTGATACCGGCGGTCTCCGCGAGCGCCTGCATCGCCTCGACCGCGTCGCCGACCGTGCGATTGAGCTCGATCGGGAAGCGCTCGAGCGGGATCGGCTTGGCGATGTTCTGCAGATCCTCGAGGACACGCTTGACCACCTGCATCTCGCGCTCGATCATGCGGCGGAAGGTGTCGCGGTACTCGGAGTCCTCCCACATTTTGAGGATCAGCTTGCAGCTGTTGCCGATGTTCTGGATCGGGTGCGACAGATCGTGGACCAGGCCGGCCGCAATGCGGCCAAACATCACCTGGCGCTCCTGCTTGCGGATGTTCTCCTGCAGCTCGACAAGGCGGTCGGCCATCGAGTTGAAGGCGTCGCCGAGCTCGCGGATCTCGTCTTGCCCGCCCAGGTCGACGCGCGCCTCCATATGCCCGTCCGCGAGCGACCGCGTGACGCGGGTCAGCGCGAAGATGCGCTGGATGAAGCTCCTGCCCCACAGGTAACCAAAGATGATCGTGCCGAGGAGGGCGACGAAGATCGACACGAGGAGCTGTGTTTCAAGCTTGTTTGCCGTTGCCATGGCCTCGCGCTTCGGCTGCTCGACGATGACGAGCCAGGGCGAACGCTGAGGGGGCGTCGCACCGGCGCGGCGACCGCCAGCTTCACCGTGCCGGCCTCGTCGTATTCCGTCGACTCTTCCTTGCCGGCGCGGAAGTCGATGGCGAACTGCCGCTCCTGTGCAGCGCGTTTGTGCTCTTGATCGGCGATGTTTCGCTGCTCATCGGGATCGCCATGCGCTATTAGCTTGCCATCCTCGCCGATGATGAGCGCGTAGCCCTGCTTGCCGACACTGATGCCATCGACCATCCGCCACAATTCTTCGAGCGAGATTTCACCGACCACCCACGCCGCGTCCTGTTGTGAGTTGCTTAACCGCACTGCGATCGTGGTCGTTGGCAGCGCGTCGTTGTCGAGACCGAGCGGCGCGTTGTATGGCTTGTCAGGAGTTTCCGCGCGGCCTCGGGAATTAGCAGCCGGGTGTCGCCAGGGGCGCTCGTCGACAATGCCTGACCCTTAGCGTCGAAGACCGTGATTTCCGCAAACGCGCGGAAACTGCAGGACAAAGTCTCTGAGAACGCGTTCCTGCTGAAACCGAGTCAGCGCGATCGCGTCGAGCTCGGCGCCGACCGACTGCAGCACGCGGGTGTTCTGCTGCATGTAGAGGCTGACCTGTTCGGCGACCTGCTTGGCGACCTTCTTGTTGCCGTCGATCACCGATCTGTAGGTTCCGCCGCGCAGCGACCAGATTGAGACCGCGCCGTAAACCACAACGGTAGGACCGCCGCCGTGGCGATGAGGAGGACGAAGCGGGAGGTGATCCGTCTCACCGCGCCGCCGCCTGTGGCTGGGCGATGGCTGGGCGCCACATCCAGAGCGAGCTGAGGATGTCG
The DNA here is from genome assembly GCA_963836665.1 of uncultured Acidobacteriota bacterium. Lineage (GTDB taxonomy): Bacteria > Acidobacteriota > Vicinamibacteria > Vicinamibacterales > 2-12-FULL-66-21 > JAICSD01. The sequence goes on from CAWIKL010000001.1 coordinate 3,986,524, forward strand.
CGGTCGCGGTCAGTCTCCGGGGCCACGTCGAAGCGTGTCGATACCGCGCGCGAACTTCTCTGCCAGGCGATGAAAGCCGCCGGCGGATCGTCGTGCATGATGCGGAGAAGCTCGGTGACGCCTGCGCTGCGTCTCTTCGTCGCTCTGCGACGACCGGATTTGATCAAGCACGGCGTCGGCGGAATGATACCCGCTGTTGTTCATCGGCTTACTGCTCGACCGCCAAAAATCGTAGGTTCGACTCAGGCGTTGCCCAGACGTTTCGAAGAGAAAGGCGTCGAAGTCCCCCGCACCGATCTTGGGCGCGAGCTGAAGTAGTTCTAGCGGCTGCAGCTGCATGTCGATTCCGATGTCGGCGAGCTGCTTCTGCGCCATCATCGCGAGTCGTTCGAATCGTGTGTCGTTGCCCCAGACGAGGCACCGGAAGCTGAAACGGATAGGGACTTGTCGTTCTGGACTTCGGTCTAAGCGGCAGGCCAGTTGCCTCGAGCCGTCGGCGCGCCGCTACGGGATCATAAGTGAAAGGATGTGGCGGGAGGGGAATAGGTCCAATGCTGCGGCGGGATCGGCCCATCGGCACGGTGTGCCCTGTCCGCGCAGTCCGTCGCGCACTAGCGCGTCGCGATCCAGCGCCTCGTTGATGGCACGGCGCACCTCCACGTTGCGAAGGATCGGATGCCGGATGTTGAAGGCTAGCAGGATGTAATACGGGCGCGGGACCGAATAAGTCCGCACGCATGGTCTCGCCCCGAACGAACTCGGCTGAGTCTCGGCTGACCTCGTACAAGCATGTCGATGTCGCCGCGCATGAGTGCGGCCCACGCGTTCCGCTGGGTCGGATAGCTGGAAACTTCGACTCCCGCCAATGCTGGCCGACCATGATAGTAGCGCGGGAAGGCCGTCAGGGTCGCTTCGTTGCCCCTGCGGCTGACCAGTTGGTACGGTCCGGTCGCGATGTCCGGTTGATTCGCCTTCCTTGCGTAGACGGCGGACAGGTCGCTGAGCACAAATGCGTTGCGCTCTCGTAATTTCAGGACCACCGTATCGTTCCCGTCCGGTTCGACGGAGGCGATGCTCTTGAGGCTGTTCTCTGTGCTGGTCTCGTCGGCGCGCAACGATTCAGCGGCGGTTTGCGGCGTCAACTGGGTGCCGTCGTGGAAGTAGACGTCCCGGCGAAGCTTCAATCGTAGCGCGGTCCCCCCGCTATCCCACTGCCAGCCTTCGACTATGCGACCGCCGACGCGCCCGTCGGGACGGCTGGAGAGCCAAGTGTCGCCTGTCAGGTTCGACACGACGACGCGCCCTCCGGTGTTTGGCAGGCCTTTGGGAGGCTCGCCCACACCGATCCGCATCACAGGCGGCGGAGGAGCCACCTCGTGCCGCGCGCAGCTCGGCGCGCACACACCTGCGGTGGCGATTAGCGCGAAAAAAGTAGCCCGATGCCGGAGAGCTCGCAAGATTGGCGACTATCTCCATTATCGATCGTCGCACCCCGCGACTCCAGCCGGAGCCTCAATTCTTGTCGACCGGGGGCTCGTCGATGACCCACGGGCAGCCACCCATGGCCTTGACTTTGCCGTTCGTCTTCTTGATGACCGTGATCTTCATTGGCGTCTCAACTCCGCTCTGGAAACAAAAGATCTGACCAAGTGATACCGGCGGCTAGTTCTTCGCCAGGGGAGGCTCGTCAATGACCCAGGGGCAGCCGCCCATCGTCTGCACCTTGCCGTTGGTCTTCTTGATGACAGTGATCTTCATGATCGGAATCTCCAGTTAGCGAAGGTTGTCGACGACGACGTCCACGAGCCAGGGGCGGAGGGTGCCGTTCTTGTTCGGGTTTTGCGTCTTCTTGTTCTTCGTCATGACTTTCTCCTGGGTGTTACGCATTGACATGGTGACGGATGGCGTCGTGCGCGAGCGAGACGACGCCCGCTTCGAAGCTGGTCTTGTGGCAGTTCGGCGCGTGCATGTCGCCGAGCTCGTTGTGCGCGGCGACGGTGCAGCCGCCGGCGCAGACCGGGATGAACGCGCAGTCCTGGCACTGCTCCCACGCGGCCAGGCGCTCGAAGTTGGCCTGCGCCCGGGTGCGGTAGTCCTCCCGGCGGTCGTCGATGTGCCCGGTCGACTGCAGCGCCTCGCCGGCAAAGCCGGGACAGGCGAACAGCGAGCCGTCCGGGCCGATGGTGTGCGCATGCGACTTGTGGATCTCGCACGGCCCCATGTGCACGCCGTCGGCGGTCGGGAAGCCGCGCTTCCTGGTCTCGTCGCGGAGAAACGACATCTTCTCGTCGACGAAATTGCAGCTGTCGCAGACGCGGCTGACGCCGGTGCCCGCCGACGTCATGCAGGCGCCGTTCAGGGGCTTCCCTTCGGCCCCGACCGCGGTCAGCGGGATCACGCCGCGCGCCTGCGCCGTCTTCTCGCGGATGACCGGCTTGAACAGCACCTTCGACAGCCGCGGCGCGAAGTCCTGCGCGGCGAGGAAGTCGAGCAGCGCGGGGTAGGAGTCGACGCTGTCCATGTCGAAGTTACCGCCGACCGCGATGCGGGTGAGGTCGGCGACCTCCCGCACGCTGGCGACGATCTTGTCGAAAGTGCCCTGGCCGCCGCGCAGCGGTCGCGAACGGTTGTGAGCGTCGCGGTCGCCGTCAAGCGTGATCTTGATGCCGTTGAGACCGAGCGGGTTGAGCCGCTCCACCATCTCCCGCGTGAGGAGTAGCCCGTTGGTGATGACGTTGAGCAGGATCTGGACGCCGCGTTCGGCACAGGCCTGGTGCAGCCGCTCGGCCAGGTAGTAGAGCACCGGCATGTTGAGCAGCGGCTCGCCGCCGAAAAAGGTGAGCACCAGCCGGTTCGGGGCGATGGTGTCGATACGGCGCTCGACCCAGGCGGCGACCCGGGCCGCGGTGTCGAGCGACATCTTCGCCGCCTGCTTGTTGTAGTCGCCGTGGTCCCCCTGGATGCAGTAGTCGCACGCAAAGTTGCACTGCAGCGTCGTCAACACGGTGATCTTGAGCGTGTCAGTGTTGTCACGGACCTCGCGGAAGAACTGCTGCAGGTCACGCCGCTCGGCGACGCGCGTCTCGACGATGAAGCCGTGCTCGGCGAGTTGGGCAACGGTCTCGCGTTCGACCGCGTCGAGCGCGGGCGCCGCGCCGCCATCACGCTCGAGCCGATCGAGGAGATCGACCACGTCGCTGGTGACGATCAACTGTGCGTCGGTGAACGTGTTCATCAGGAACACGTCGCCCCGATCGTCGAGCGGCACACGAACGTTGAACATCGACGGCTGCATGCGTACTCCCGTCACCGGCCGAACAGGGACCGCGAACCCATGAAAAGACTCTTGCTTGGGGTGGAGACCGCGAACCAATCCCGGCTCGCACTGTCAGAAAGTGCAACTGGTGTTCCGAAGGTACCAACGCTGTCGCTGGAGTCCTATGCCGCCTTTGGACGGGCACTTTCGCCCCCAAATTGCAGGTTTGTCAACCGGACTCTTTGGATCTATGTAGAGTGCGCGGAAATGGCGCACTCCATGGAAGGGAGGGGGCGAAAACGGCCAATTACTTGGCCGCCAGGCCAATCTATTAGCCGAATTTCAGCGCTGCGACTGGTTGAAACATCAGGCCCCGCGCAACTTCCTGGCCAGGTCCCGCAGGTCCAGCCGGGCCATCTTATGCTTCAACGTGCTGAGGGGAATGCCCAGGTAGCGTGCCGTGGCGGTCACGTTCCAGTCCGACTTCTCGAGCGCCCGCAGGATGAAATTGCGCTCGAAGGTGTCACAGGCCTCCTGGAAGCGCGTGTCACTCGCGGTCGACGCCGAGTCCAGCTTGGCGAAGTGGTACTCGAGGGGCAGGTCTTCGTCGGTGATCCACTCTTTGTCGCTGACCGCGACAAGCCGTTCGATCAGGTTCTCCAGCTCCCGGATATTGCCGGGCCACCAGGTACCGACTGCAGGATCTTCAGCGCCGAGTCCGACAGCCCTTTTACCGGCTTGCGGAACTTGCCGCGATAGCGTTCCAGGAACAGCCGCGCCAGTTCGGGCAGGTCTTCGAGGCGATCGCGCAGCGGCGGCATCCGGATCGGGATGACGTTGATGCGGTAGTAGAGGTCCTCGCGGAAGCGGCCCTCCTTGACCGCGCGCTCGAGATCGATATTGGTCGCGGCGATCAGGCGGAAGTCGGTCTTGATCGGCTTGGTGCCGCCGACGCGTTCGATCTCCCCTTCCTGGATCGCACGCAGCAGCTTGGCCTGCAGGTCGAAGCGGAGGTCGCCGATTTCATCGAGAAACAGCGTGCCGCCGGCCGCGAGCTCGAACTTGCCGAGCTGCTGCTTGACGGCGCCGGTAAAGGCCCCCCGCTCGTGCCCGAACAGCGTGCTTTCGACGAGCTCGTGCGGGATCGCCGACATGTTGACCGCGATGAACGGCGCGTCGTCATGTCCCGACTCGCGGTGCAGCAGCCGCGCCAGCAGCTCCTTGCCGGTGCCGCTCTCGCCGAGGATCAGTACCGTCGCCGACAGCTTGGCGACGCGTTGCACCAGGTCGACGATGTCGCGAATCGGCCGTGACGGGCCGATCAGGAACTCGCGCTCGCTCTGCTGGGCGACCTGCGCGCTGAGGGTGATGACCTGGCGGTTCAGGTCCTGCCGCTCACAGGCGTTGCGGACCAGGGAGCGCAGCTCGTCGTAGTCGAAGTCCTTGGTGATGTAGTGATAGGCGCCGTGCTTCATCGCCTGCACGGCGGTCTCGACCTCGTTGATCGCCGAGATCATGATGCACTCGACGAGGCTGTAATTTTCCTTGACGATGCGCAGCACGTCGAAGCCGCTGATGCCGGGCAGGCGGATGTCCTGCAGAATCAGATCGACGTCCTCGCTCTTGAGCAGCGACAGCGCCGCTTCGCCGCTCGACACCGAGATCACACGGTAGTCGCGCTTGAGGATGGCGGTCAGCGTATCGCGCATCCCCTGGTCGTCGTCGCAGATCAGGATGGTCTTGGTCGGCCGGGTCATCGCGTCTTTCACCGCATTCTAATGGAAGCCGCGAGCGAGCGACGGTGTCGGGGGGTCCGAGGGGCGGCGCCCCGCGGTTTTAGTAATATGAACTGGATATGCTTCTCTGGGTGACGGCGGCCGTAGCGCTCGTCGCCGCATGGGCCTGGCTGAAGGCGCGGCGGCTCGCCCTCAAGCTCGAGGCGCTCACGCAGTCGGTACTGGGAGCTGCGCTACGAGTTCACGCGCCTGCGTTCGCAGGTCGCGCGCCTCGATCCCGACACGACGCCGGCCGATGCGGCGCCGCCCGCGGCCGAGGCCACCCCCACCGTATCCTACGTCTCTCTTTCATCGATGAAGAAGAAGGGGTAATGGCCAACGAATACGACGTCGTGGTGATCGGATCGGGCACCGGCGGCTACGTCGCTGCGATCCGCGCCGCCCAGCTCGGGTTGAAGACCGCCGTAGTCGAGCGCGCACCGGCTCTCGGCGGCACCTGCCTGAACTGGGGCTGCATCCCCACCAAGGCGCTCCTCGAGCACGCCCACGCGCTGAAGATCGCGCAGAATTGGAAGGAGTGGGGTCTCACGCTCGGTCAGGCGGCGATTGGCCTCGACATGAACCAGGTCCAGGCGCGCAAGGACACCATCGTCAAATCGCTGACCGGCGGCGTCGAGTTCCTGTTCAAGAAGAACAAGATCGACTGGATCAAGGGCTCGGGCCGGCTGGCCGGCGCAGGCACCGTCGAGATCACCGACGGCGACAAGCAGACGCTGAAGGCGAGGAAGGAAATCATCGTCGCCACCGGCTCACAGCCGCGCAGCGTGCCCGGCATCACCCTCGACAAGAAGAAAATCATCACCAGCGACGAGGCGATTGGCCTGAAAGCGGTCCCCAAGTCGATCGCGATCATGGGCAGCGGCGCCGTCGGCGTCGAGTTCGCGTCGATCTTCCGCCGCTTCGGCAGTGACGTGACTATCATCGAGCTGCTGCCGCGCCTGGTGCCGATCGAGGACGAAGCAATCTCGGCCGAGCTCGCACGCTCGTTCAAGAAGCAGGGGATCAAGGTGCTGACCGCCACGAAGGTGACGTCGGCCAGGGCGGGGGCCAACGGCGTCGACCTCGACGCGCAGGCAGCCGACGGTACGACGACGAAGATCAATGCCGAGCTCCTGCTCGTCGCCACCGGTCGAGGCCCGGTGACGAGCGGTCTCGGCGCCGAAGATGCTGGATTGCAGATGGACCGCGGCTACATCAAGGTCGACGCGCAGTACAAGACCAACGTCCCCGGCATCTCCGCGATCGGCGACGTCATCACCTTCGATCAGCCGGGCCACCCGCAGCTCGCTCACCTCTCGTCGGCGGAAGGCATCGCACTCGCCGAACGGATCGCCGGGCAGGAGTTCCGCGCCATCAACTACGACCAGATCCCGGGCTGTACCTACTGCGATCCGGAGATCGGCAGCGTCGGCTTGAGCGAGGCCAAGGCCAGGGCGCGCGGCTACGACGTGCGCGTCGGCACGTTCAAGTTCGGCGTGCTCGGGCGCGCCAAGATCGCCGGCGAGACCGAAGGGTTCGTCAAGATCGTCGCCGAGAGGAAGTACGACGAAATCCTCGGCGTCCACATGATCGGTTTGCGTTCGACCGAGCTCGTTGCCGAGGCGACGCTGGCGCTGAAGCTGGAATGCACCGTCGAGGAGCTGATCCGCACCATCCACGCCCATCCGACGATGTCGGAAGCCGTTGCCGAGGCGGCGCACGCGACACACGGCGCCGCGATTCAAAGTTAGCGGGAAGCTGGGAGCTGGTATGGCCACCAACGTCGTGATGCCGCAGATGGGCGAGTCGATTGCGGAAGGCACCATCGTCCGCTGGATCAAGAAGGTCGGCGACAGCGTCGACCGCGACGAACCCCTGTTCGAGATCTCCACCGACAAGGTCGACGCCGAGATTCCTTCGCCAGGCGCCGGCGTGCTCACCGAGATCAAGGTGAAGGAAGGGGAGACGGTGCCGGTCAACGCCGTGGTGGCAGTGATTGGCGGTGCGGCCGTCATCGCCGGCGACACCGCGGCAACGGTGCCGCCACATGAACCCGAAGGCCGCACGATCCCGGAAGCGGCAGTCGGCCAGCCGGAAGCCGGGAGCCGGCAGCCGGTAGCCGCAAGCGATCAGGTGGAAGCCGACAGCCAAGAGCCGGAAGCTGGCAGCAGACAGCGCACGTCGCCACTCGTCCGCCGCATCGCGCGCGAGCACAACGTCGACATCAGCCGGGTCAGCGGCACGGGCATCAGCGGGCGCGTCACCAAGAGCGACATCCTCGGGTTCATCGAGGCCGGAGTCCCGGCGGCGGCGCAGGGCAAGGCGCGGCCGGCCGCGCCGGCCGGCGGCCACGTGCCGGCCTTCAAGCCCGGCGAGCGCGTCGAGATCGTCCCGATGACGATCATGCGCAAGAAAATCGCCGAACACATGGTGACGAGCGCGCATACGTCGCCGCACGTCTACTCCGTCTACGAAGTCGACTTCCATCGCCTGGCGCAGCTGCGCGACAGGAAGAAGGCGGAGTACGAGCGCAACGGCGCCAAGCTGTCGTTCACGGCGCTCATCGCCAAGGCGACCGTCGACGCGATCCGCGCGTTTCCGTTCACCAACGCCTCGATCGACGGCGACAACATCGTCTACAAAAAGGACCTGAACCTCGGTATCGCGGTGGCGCTCGACCAGGGACTGATCGTGCCGGTGATCCGCAATGCCGACGAGAAGAACCTGCTCGGGCTGTCGCGCGCCATTGACGACCTGGCGGTGCGTGCGCGCGCCAAGAAGCTCACCCCCGACGAGGTGCAGGGGGGAACGTTCACCATCACCAACCCGGGCATTTTCGGTGCGGTCTACGGCCTGCCGCTCATCAACCAGCCGCAGGTTGCCATCCTCGGCGTCGGCGTCATCGAAAAGCGCGTCGTCGTGGTTCAAGCGGCCGACAACGGCGGCGCGGCCGGGCACGACGCCATCGCGATTCACCCGACGTGTCACATCTCGCTTGGATACGACCACCGCTTGATCGACGGTGCAGACGCCGGCCGTTTCCTCACCTACCTGAAGGAGCGGCTCGAGCAGTTCGACGAGTCATGGATGTGAACGCGGCGGCCGGTGCACTGCTGGCGGTCAGGCGGTTGGGCCGCGTGGAATACCAGGACGGCCTCGATCTGCAGAAGACGCTGGTCGAGCAGCGCAAGCGCGGCGAGATCCCCGACACGCTCCTGCTGCTCGAGCATCCCGACGTCATCACCCTCGGCGTCAAGACGCGCAACGATCGATCGCACGTCCTCGAAACGCCGGACGCTCTGGCCGCTAAGGGCGTCGGACTCTTCGAAACTGGCCGCGGCGGTGACGTGACGTATCACGGTCCTGGCCAACTCGTCGGCTACCCGATCTTCGATCTCAAGCCCGATCGCTGCGACGTCCATCGCTACGTCCGCGATCTCGAAGAGGTCCTGATTCGCGCGGTCGCCGTCTTCGGCATCGAGGCGACACGCGTGTCCGGCCTCACGGGCATCTGGGTCGGGCCGACGGGAGTGGAAGCCAAGCTGGCGGCGATCGGTGTCCGCATCTCACGTTGGGTAACCAGCCATGGGTTCGCGCTCAACGTGACGACGGATCTTTCACGGTTTGGACTGATCGTCCCGTGTGGCATTTCTGACAGGGGAGTCACTTCCATGGAGCAACTTCTCGGTCGCGCTCCTGCCATGGCTGAGGTGGAATCCGCCGTCGTCCGCGCCTGTGCCGAGGTGTTTGCCATCTCAACCGCGGCCTAACTTACTGATAGTTAGTCCCTTACCAATCGGGAATAAGGGTGGCCGTCCGGGTGTTTTACCCGCTATTACGGAGGCCACAGAATGCGTCAGCACAATGCGGAGCGCGATCTGGTCGGCCGCATGCGCGCCAGGGACGGCTCGGCCGTCACGGATCTGGCGTCCCTCTACGGCCCGCGGATACAGCAGCTAGCGTTCCGATATCTCAGGAACTGGGAAGATGCCGAGGAGGTCGCGCAGGACGTCCTCTTGAAGGTGTACCGGAAGATCGAAGCCTTCCGAGGGGATGCCGCGCTCTCTTCGTGGATTTATCGAATAACCTTCAACACAGCCATGTCACGGCTGCGTCACCAGCGCGCGGGCAAGGCAATCGAGCTGTCACCGGCCGAGGGGCTGGAGTCGCAGGAGTCGGCTCCGGCCGAGCCGGCTGACTGGAGCGGTCTGGCCGACGATCAGTTGATGCGCGCGCAGATGCGCGACCAACTCGTCGGCGCGTTGACCCACCTGCCGCAGGTGTATCGCGTGCCGGTGCTGCTCCGCGACATCCACGGCTTGTCGACTGAAGAGGCAAGCGCCGTCCTCAAGGTCAAGCCACAGACCCTCAAGTCGCGGCTGCATCGCGGTCGGCTGATCCTGCGCAAACACCTTGGCGACTTCGCGGGGGGACTGGAACTGCACGGGCGCGAATCGGTGAACTGAACCGCCTCTCCCTCAACGAAGACCATTCTCAAATGCTGTCCGCTCGTGCCTGCTCAGTGCGGGCGCGAGCGTGCGGCCAATTCCCCCTTCCACCACCTCGACGGGCACGGCCGCGATCACGCCGCGGCTGGCGTCCGGCGCATCGATCGCGGCAAAGCACGTGTAGCGCCGACGAGCGCCACCCGCGAGGGCCTCGGCGACGCGTGCGGCGGCGCTCCCGAGCGTATAGGGGGCCGGAGGCCAGAGCGCCGGCAGGCGCGCCGACAGCCCGGCGAGATGGTGCGGTGCGAGTACCGCCGAGATCGGCTGATTGAACGCCGTGGCGGCGTCCCAGCCGATCACCGCGTCGCGTGGCGGCACGCCGCACACGCCGATCGCGAGATCGGCCGGGCTGCCATCGACGAGCGCCGCCGCCAGCGCGCGCACCGCCGACTCCAGCGCGAGCGGCGCGGATCCCGCGATGCGGCGGGGCGCGACGTGGATCTCGTGCAGCGCCAGTCCCATCAGCTCGCGCTGCAGGCCGCCGGCAAACAGCAGCGGCGCCTTCGTGTCGAGGCGCGCGATCTGCCGGACCAGCGCCAGCCCCGCCTCGCCGGTGATTTCGCCGGTCTTGATCATGTCGGCCAGGACGATGACGTCCGCGCCAGCCGCGGCCGCGAGTGAGGTCGCCGCGGTGACGCGCGTGCTCCAGTGCTCGACCGGCGACGACTGCTGGATGTCGAGCGCCTTGCCCTCCGCGACCCGCCCCTCGTCGTCGACCAGGCGCACCTCGGCGACGCGGCTGCGCCCGGCCAGCGTGTGCGCGAGCGCGCCCCCGAGCGCGCCGGCGCCGATGATCGCGACGATCGACATGCGACCGTTTATTCTATAGCGACGTATGGTTGCCATCGTGACGGGCGGATCGAAGGGAATCGGGCTGGCCATCGCGCACGCGTTGGTCGAGAACGGCGGGCAGGTCGCCATCAGCGCGCGCACCGAAGCCGAGGTGATGCGCGCGGCACGGTCGCTCAGCAGCGACCGCGTGCTGGGCGTGCGCGCCGACGTGCGCGACCCCGCCGACTGCGAACGGCTCGTCGCCGAGACGGTGCGCAACTTCGGCGGCCTCGACGTTCTCGTCAATAACGCCGGAGTCGGCCGTTTTGCCAACGTCGCCGAGATGAGTCTCGACGACTGGCGCACGGTGATCGACACCAACCTCAGCGGCGTGTTCTACTGCACGCGCGCGGCGCTGCCCGAGCTGCGCCGCCGCGGCGGCGGCTTCATCGTCAACATCAGCAGCCTGGCAGGCAAGAACGCCTTTGCCGGCGGCGCCGCCTACTGCGCGTCGAAGGCCGGGCTCGATCAGTTCAGCGAGGCGTTGATGCAGGAAGTGCGTCACGAGAACATCCGCGTCAGCTACGTCATGCCCGGCTCGGTGGCGACGGAGTTCGGCGGTGGATCCGGCGCCGGCGACGCCTGGAAGCTGGCGCCGTCGGACGTGGCACGGGTCGTCGTCGATCTCGTCAACCACGATGCGCGCAGCCTGCCGAGCCGGGTCGAGCTGCGTCCGTCGCGGCCGCCGCGAAAGGGCTGAACCTGGCGTGAGCGCGATCGCCCACTACAACATCCTCGAACCGATTGGGGCCGGCGCCCTTGGCGACGTGTTCCGCGCGCGCGACACCCAGGTCGGACGCACGGTCGCCCTGAAGATCGTGGATCCGCGGATCGTCGCGGATCCGTCGCGCCTGGCGCACCTGGCCCGGGACGCCGAGGCGGCGATGCGGCTGTCGCATCCCAACATCGCCACGTTGTGGGATGCCGGCGAAAGCGGCGGCCGCGCCTATCTCGCCTATGAATACATCGCCGGCCGAAGCCTGCGCGACGAGGCCAGCGGCGGCGCGATGCCTCCCCGCCGCGCCCTCGACCTTGCCATTCAGCTCGCCGACGGCGTGGCCGACGCACACGCGCAGGGCATCCTCCACGGTGATCTCCGCCCCGACACCGTGATGGTCACCGCGAAGGGCAGCGCCAAGATTCTCGATTTCGGCCTGGCGCCGTGGACCAAGGGCGGCCAGCTGCGGCTGACCGCGCTGAACGATCCCGACGCGCTCCCGCCCGAGTCGATTGCCGTGCTCGCCTACCTCTCACCCGAACAGGCCGTTGGCGCGGCCGTTGACGTACGCAGCGACGTCTTCTCACTCGGCGTGCTCGCCTACGAGCTCCTCACCGGGTGCAGTCCGTTCGCGGCCGACACCGCCTCGCGCACCATCGTCAACGTGATCAAGGCGCACGCACCGCTGCCGTCAGTGACAAACGCCGCGGCGCCGAAAGAGCTCGACAGCGTGCTCGCGCGGGCGATGGCCCCGGACCTGACGGAACGTCACCAAAGCGCCGCGTCCCTGGCCGCCGAGCTGCGGTCGGTCGCCGCCATGCTGGACGTGCGCAGCGGCGACGCCGCCGCGCCGTCCGCGCTGCTCCCGCTCGACGACACGCCGGATCGCGAAGCCGCCGGCCTGCTTGCCGGCGCCCTGGTCGCGGCCGCGGCTGCCGTGGCGGCTGTCTGGTGGTGGCTGAGCAGGTGAGCGCCCCTGACGGCACGACTCGACGACGCCCAACCGGCGTCGCGCGCGGTTTGACGCGCGCGCGTTCAGCGTAGGACCGACGCGAGTACACCCGCGTCAACGTTGGCGCCGCTGAGGATCACCGCGACGTTGCCCTCGGCCTGGACCTTCTTGGCGAGCAGGGCGGCCGGGCCGGCGGCGGCGGCCCCTTCGATGACGAGATGCTCGTGGGTCACGACGCCCGCCAGTGCCGCGCGCAGCTCAGCTTCTTCGACGACAACGATCTGATCGACGACCTGCCGGACGATGTCGAGCGTGACCGTGTCGGGATCGAGATTGCCCGTGAGACCGTCGGCGAGCGAGGGCTGGACGTCGATGTGTACGAGATGGCCGGCGGCCAGGCTCCTGGTGAAAGGGCAGGACGCCGCGACTTCCACGCCAATCACGCGCGTCCCCGGCAGCAGCGCCTTCAACGCGATGCCGATGCCGCTAGCCAGTCCACCGCCGCCCATTGGCACCACGACCGCGTCGAGGTCGGGCTGCTGTGCGGCGAGCTCGAGCGCGATCGTGCCGGCGCCGGCGATCACGTCGGGATGCGAATACGGGGACACGTAACATCCGCCGCCGTCGCGCGCGAACGCCTTGGCCTGCCGCTCGGCGTCGTCGTAGTCGGCGCACGGACGCAGCTCGGCCCCGCTCCTGGCGATCGCGTCCGCCTTGGCGCGCGGTGCGTCCGCGGCGATGAAGACGACGAGCGGGATGTCATAGAGCGCGGCGGCGTAGGCGAGCGCCCGCCCATGGTTGCCGGCCGAGGCCGTCACCAGCCGCTCGCCGGCGAGCCCCTCGGCCGAGAAGCGCTCGACGGCGTTGACCGCGCCGCGAATCTTGTACGAGCAGGTCGGCTGTACCGTCTCGATTTTCACGAACACGTTCGCACCGCCTGCCGACAGCCATTCAGAGAGGCGCAGCGGGGTCTGGAACGTGAGCGCGGCAATCCGCTCCGCTGCCGCCCGGACGTCGTCGATCGAGACGGTCACGATTGGGCGGCGGCGGTGAGAATGTCGGCGAGATTACCGGCGAATTGCGATCGCGGCATGACCTGGTCGGCGCCGGCCCGGCGCGCGGCGTCGATGAGGTCGACGTGCACGTGCGAGGCAAAGGCGATGGCCCGTATGCCCGCAAGTGCCGCGTCCGTCTTCAGCGCTGCAATCGTCGCGACCGCGTCGAGCTTTTGGCTGTTCAGGTCGAAGATGACCAGCGACGGTTTCAGCTCCTGCGCCTTGGCGAGTAAGTCGTCGGTGCTCTGCGCGAAGGCGATGTCGGCATTCACGTGTTTGGCCACGGCGCGGATCTTCGAACGAAAGAGGAAATCGTCGACGGCGGCGAGGATGGGCACGGCTCGATCATAGCGCGGGCAGGTGTGGAGTGCCGGTGCCGCCAGGTTCGTCATGAACGCATGAGCCAGTACGGGCGCGGTTTGCGCCTTCCAGGGCATGGACACGACTGTTCGGCTCAACGGTGCCGTCACGGCGAACATCGAAAAGCGCCTGCTCGTCTGGCTCGCCGAACGCCTGCCACCGTCGGTCAACTCGGATCATCTGACCACGCTCGCCGCGGTGGCGCTCGCCGCTGCGAGCGGCTGTTTCGTTGCCGGCGGCGGCGCGCTGCTGCTGGTAGGGCCGCTCCTGGCGCTCAACTGGTTCGGCGATAGCCTTGACGGCACGCTCGCGCGCGTCCGCCGCCGCGAGCGCCCGCGCTACGGCTACTACGTCGATCATGTCCTCGATGCCGCCGGTTTTGCCGCGCTGGTCGCCGGTTTCGTCCTCGGCCGACACATGACCCCGTGGATCGGCCTGTTGTTTCTGTCGTCGTATTTCCTCGTCGTGATCGAAGTCGCCCTGGCGACCCACGCGCGTGGCACATTCCGCATGTCAGCCTGGGGCGTCGGCCCGACCGAGCTGCGCATCCTCCTGGCGCTCGGCGCGGCTCAACTGTGGCGGGCCGAGCAGGTTTCCATCGCGGCGCACACGTGGCAGTTGTTCGACGTCGGCGGTATCTGCGGGACCGTCGGCCTGCTCGTGACCTTCGTTACTGCCGCCGTGCGCAACGGCATGGCGCTCTATCGCGAAGAACGCCTCGCCTGACCACCCCGCGCTCGCCTGACTACGCCCCCCTCGCCTGACCCCGCCGCGCCGAATGCGATAGGCTCACAACGTGATTCTCGAGCACGCGGCCGTACCCCGTTCTACAAGAACGGGTTCGTGATCGGTTGTGAGGAGACACGCGAAGGCGCGGTGATCGATCCGGGCGACGAAGTGGACGCACTGCTCGCCGCCGCGGTCCGTCAGCGGTTGACGATCACCCGTATCCTGCTGACGCACGCCCACCTCGACCATGTGACCGGTGTCGCGCGCGCGAAACAGGCCCTCGGCGTTCCTGTCTGGCTGCATCAAGCCGACAACTTCCTCTACGAAGGAATCGTCGAGCAGGGCCAGATGTTTGGACTTCAGGTCGAGCCGCAGCCGCCCGTCGATCATTTCTACGACGGCGAAGGTCCGCTGCGGTTTGGCCGCTATGCGGTTGGCGTGCTGCACACGCCGGGGCATTGCCCGGGCGGCGTCTGCCTGGCGGTGTCGCGCGTCGGCGAGCCGGGCGCCACGTTGTTCGTCGGCGACTCGCTGTTTGCCGGCTCGATCGGACGGACCGACCTGCCCGGCGGCGACATGGAAACGCTGCTGCGCTCGATTCGCCAGGTGCTCTTCACGTTTCCCGACGACACGATCGTCTGGTCCGGCCACGGTCCCGAGACGACGATCGGCCGGGAACGTCGCACCAATCCCTTTCTGTCCTGATCCCGGGACCGTCGCGCCTTCGGCCTGAGCATGGTCAATCGACCTTGTCGACCGTCAACTCGACGCGGCCGACGCCGAGCCGATCTCCGGCGCGCAGCGTCCCGCGAGCCGTGCGCTCGCCGTTGACGTAGGTCCCGTTGGTGCTGTCGAGATCGACGACCTCGAGCTCGGTAGCACCGGCCGTCACCCGGCAGTGCAGCCGCGAGACCAGCCCTGCGTCGAGGACGAAATCGGCGCGCGGCGCGCGGCCAATCGTCTTGATGTTCCCGGGCAGAATCCTGAAGCTGACGGACGCCTCGGCATCCGCAGCCGTTCGCAGCAGCCACATCTACGTCTCATCCGAGGGATGTCCACCCCCGGCCTCCCTGATAGGCCCATTCTGCATGGCGTCGGCTACGCGCGCGCTCCGGCGGAAAGCAGGTCCTTGACTCTGGCGTGCACGACCTCGCCGTTCTGTGTGAGCAGCGTCTCGCGCGTGATCTCGTCGGTGAGGTCGAGCTCGAGTGCGGACTTCTTCACCCCCTCCTTTCCGAGCAGGTGGGACAGAAAGGTCGTGATGTTCTTCGCGTACATCTGGCTGCCGTGATACGGCACCAGCGACGGCGGGTTGGACGGCCCGAGGATGGTCACGCCGCGGTGGACGACCACTTCGTCGGGCCGCGTCAGCTCGCAGTTGCCGCCGCGCTCCGCGGCGAGATCGACGACGACCGATCCCGGCGCCATGCCGTTGACCATCTCCTCGGTCACCAGGATCGGCGCGCGCTTGCCCGGAATGAGCGCGGTGGTGATCACCACGTCGCTGCCGGCCACGACCTTCAGCATCATCTCGCGCTGCCGGCGGTAGAACGACTCGTCCTGCGCCCTGGCGTAGCCCCCCTTGTCTTCCGAGTCGGCCGTCTCGAGCGCCATCTCCACGAAGCGGGCGCCGAGCGACTGCACTTGTTCTTTGACGGCGGGGCGTACGTCGTAGGCCTCGACCTTCGCGCCGAGGCGTCGCGAGGTCGCGATCGCCTGCAGCCCCGCGACGCCGGCGCCGACGATGAACACACGCGCCGCCGTGACGGTGCCGGCCGCCGTCATGAGCATCGGGAACATGCGCGGCAGGTGATCGGCCGCCAGCAGCACCCCCTTGTAACCGGCGATGGTGGCCATCGACGACAGCGCGTCCATGCTCTGCGCGCGCGTGATGCGCGGCATCAACTCCATCGAAAACGCGGTGACGCCGGCCGCGGCCAGCGCGCGAATCGCCTCCGGCGATCCGAGCGGGTCCGCGAAACCGATGACGACCTGTCCGCGCCGCAGCGCAGTTCCCTCGGGTGGCGTCGAGCGGACCTGGAGCAGGATGTCGGCGGCGGCGAAGACGTCGTGGCGGGCGGCGACGGCGACGCCGGCAGCTTCGTAGGCGGCATCCGTGAATCCCGCGTCGGCGCCGGCGTCCAGTTCGACGACCACGTCGAGCCCGGCTTTCTTCAGCGCTGCCGCGGCGGCCGGGATCAGCGCGACGCGGCGCTCGCCCGGCCACGTCTCACGCGGAACGCCAACCTTCATGCGCGGAAAGTGTAGCCCAGCTCAGAGTTTCTTGATCCACTCGGCGATGGCGTCGATCACCTTGGCACTGACCTGACTGCCGCCGGCGGAGGTGAGCGTGTTGCCGACGTCGGCGACGTGCACCACCTCGGTCGCGCCCGCCTTCTTGCGCCCCTTCGCCAGTTCGCCGAGGCGATCCGCTTCAGAGGGCGGCACGCCCGGATCGAGATCGCCGTGCAGGACGAGGATCGGCTGGCGGACTTTCACCAGAATCTTGGCGGGATCGTAGCTGAGCACGCTCTTGAACCACGGCGTGTCCGCCTGCCGTCGCATGGCCTCCGGAATTCCGGCCCAGCCGGTACCGTTGATCACCGCCGACTGGATCTTCTTCTGCAGCTCGATGCGCGCCTCGCGTTCGGCCTCCGGCAGTTTCAGATCGTCGAGCACCTTCTGCTGCTGCAGCAGGACCAGATCGGCGCCGTTGGCTCCCGCGGCGTCGACCGTGATGACCCCGTCGATCGCTTTCGCCGTGGCGGCGGCGATCAGGGCGACGGGGCCTCCCTCGAGGTGGCCCAGGATCACGATCCGCTGCCGGTCGACGTCTTCGCGCTTGGCCAGCCATGCCACCGCCGCGACCACGTCGTCTGCGTAATCTGACAATGTGGCGGTGTCGGTGCGCCCACCGCTCTGGCCGGTGCCGCGGCGGTCGTAGCGCAACACGATGTGCCCGCTGTCGGCGAGCCCTTTGGCCAACTGCGTGAAAACCGGAATGCCCCCGATCACCTCGTCGCGATCGGCGGGCGACGTGCCTCCGACGAGCAGCACGGCGGGGGAGCGCAGGCGTCCGGCGACCGTCGACGGCTTGGTCAGCGTGCCGGCCAGGTTGAAGCCGTTGGCCTTGATCGTGACGTCGCTATCGGTCGGATTGCGCGCACTCTGTGCGCGTACCGCGACGCTCGAGACATCCTCGCGCACCGCCTGCAGGCCGATCTCGGGGATCTCGAAGCGGACCAGGCGGAGGTGCTCATCGACGACGAGGAACGCCTTCACTGGGCGGTCGGCGTTCTGCAGCAGCAGATCGAAGCGGCGCGTGACCAGCGACGCATTCGGCCCCTTCAGCGTTTCGTCCGTTACCGCGAGGACCTTGGCCTTGATCTCGCCGCTGGGTGCGACGTAGATCGGCACCTCGGTATTGGCCGGCACGTTCCACAGCCGGACCGCCAGCGCCTCGTAGGCGGCGAACACGTTGTTGGGAACGACGGTCGTGCCGGCGCTGATCTGATCCTGCTTGTGTCCCTTGGTATTGTTCTGCACGATCTCGTTGATCGCCGTCGTCATGGTGAACGACGTGTTGATGATCACGCCGAGCGTGCGGACGTGCGCCTCGAGGGTCATCTCGAGCGGATCCCAGCCGGACGAGTACTTGATCTCGAACCGATTGATCGTGAAATCGAGCGGCGGCGCGGTCCGCCCGGTGGAAGTGACGAGCCAGCCGCTGTCCGTCTTCGCCAGCGTGTCCTGCTGGCGGCCGATCTGCGTGCCGCGAAGAAACACCGCGAAGGTCGCGTCGCCCGGACGCGGCTGAGCCTGATCCTGCGCGCGCGCGCCGTGGGACGAGACGAGCAGGACCGCCAGAGCGAGGGCGGTACAATGGCGGAGCATTGAAACAGGATATCAGCAGCGGATACGCGGCGCTGCGCGGCGGCGCCGCGCTGGTGGCCCGGCCGTCAGGGCGCCTGATGGTGCGCGGCACCGATCGCCGTGCCTACCTGCAGGGGCTCCTCACCAACGACATCGCCGCGCTCGTTCCTGGTACCGGGTGCTACGCCGCCATGCTCACCGCGCAGGGGCGGATGATCACCGACATGCGCGTGCTCGAACTTGGCGACGCCATCCTTCTCGACGTGCCGCGCCACCTCGCCGCGCCGATCCGTGAGCATCTCGACCGGTTCGTGTTCGCCGAGGACGTGCAGGTCGAGGACGTCACCGATTCGCGCGCGGAGGTCGGCGTCTTCGGTCCGCGCGCGCTCGACGTGCTGCAGTCGGCACCGATCGAGGGAGCGGCGCCCGGCACGCTCTTCGCCTCCACCCGCGTCCGCGTCGGCGGCCACCACACGATTCTCGTCAACAGCGACGCCATCGGCGTGCCCGGATTCGATCTCATCGTCACAGACGAGGAGGCCGGGCCCGTGCGCTCAGCGCTCGCGGCGGCGGGGGCGG
>CAWIKL010000002.1:0-1936863 GCA_963836665.1 uncultured Acidobacteriota bacterium
GTCTCCTCTACTCTGTCGGACGTGTCTGGAGCGTGGTGATCGGTTGGCGGCGAGGTTGACGCCATCTCCGTCGCGATCGTCGCCGCCAGTTGCTGGACGTCGGTGTGGGTCCGCAGTTGATCCAGTCGCGGATCCACGTCGGAGACATCGATACCAGCGCGCTCGGCGAGCCGGCACTGCAACGTGAGGATGGCAGTCAGCTCCTGCTCGGCGAGCAGATTGATCTGCAGATCGAGATGGGCGCGCTTGTCGGCTTCCTGTGTCATGCGGCTCTGCGCCATCAGCACAAACCCGGTCAGCACGATGGCTTCGAGTGACACCACGAGCGTCAGGAGATTGAAGGGATACCGATCGAAGGTCGCGCCGCCGATCGAGTTGACGCCGATCCAGCCGGCGAACCACAGGATGTGGACAACGATGAACGCCGGGCTGCTGGCGAGACCACTGACCGCATCGGTCACGCGATCGAGGTGGGAGCGCTTCTCCCGCGTCTGGCGTTCCAGGTCCATGATGGCCTGAACATTCGTGAGCTCCGGAGCAGGTGGCGACACTACCGCTCAGATATCAACAACGGTGCCACGAGCTCGACGTTGGCAAACTGCGTCGACTGTGGCGTATGGCGACATTGTCGTGCTCCAGCCGGGCCCGGCTGGGGAGTTGGCTACCGTAAAAAGCACGCGGGGGCGCCATCGACTGGCAGCTCGAGCGCGATCGACGCCGTTCCTCAGCAATTCAGCACCGCGGAAACCTGGCCGCGCGCTTGCCTAGGTATCCGGCGAGGTAGAAAGAATCATGATCACCATCCTGCTCGTGATTGTCGTGTTGATGCTGATTGGGGCCGTGCCGGCCTGGCCGCACAGTCGGAACTGGGGATATGCGCCGAGTGGCACTCTCGGACTCATCGTGCTGGTCCTGTTGATCCTGTTGGTCACCGGACGCATCTAGATCGAGGCTACGTGAAACTGATCGTTCAGCCCGATGATGGCCTTGCGCCGATCGTGACGGCCATCAAGCAGGCGAAGACAAGCGTCGACGTCCTCATCTTTCGGCTCGATCTCCAGGAGGTCACTCGCGGCCTCGAGGCCGCCGCCGCCCGGGGTGTTGCAGTGCGCGCCTTGATCGCGCACACCAACCGCGGCGGAGAAAAAAGTCTGCGCAAGCTGGAGATGCGATTGCTCGAGAAGGGCATCACCGTGTCGCGGACGGCTGACGATCTCGTGCGCTATCACGGCAAGATGCTGATCGTCGATCGCCGGGTGCTGCACGTCTACGGGTTCAACTTCACGGGCCTGGATATCGCCAAGAGCCGCAGCTTCGGGTCGTCGACGAAGAATCACAAGCTGGTGCAGGAGGCCGTCAAGTTGTTCGAGGCCGACTGCACGCGGCAGCCGTACGTCTCCGGCTTCGAGCGATTCGTGGTCAGTCCCGAGAACGCGCGGGATCGCCTGGGCGCCTTTATCCAGGGCGCGCGGCGGCAGCTGCTGATCTACGACCCGGAAGTCAGTGATCCGGCCATGCTGCGCCTCCTGGCCGAACGGGCGAACGCCGGGGTTGACGTGCGGATTATCGGCAAGCTCGGCGGGAAGCGCTCGACATTGCGCTCCGAACGCTATCCAGGCCGGCGCCTCCATGTTCGGGCGATGATCCGCGACGGGAAGCGGGCGTTCTTCGGCAGCCAGAGTCTGCGGCGGCTGGAGTTGGACGCGCGTCGGGAAATCGGCGTGATGGTAACCGATGCTCCTGTCGTGCAGCGGATGCGTGAGGTCTTCGAAGAGGACTGGGCGCGCACCGATTCCGGCAAGCGCGCGGCGAAAGACGTCGAAGCGACGGCGGCGTCAGCAGCCGGTGCCGCCTCAGCTGTGGCGTGATTCGGGTTATATATCATTCGGTTTAGTGCCGTCATTCTGTCCCGTCGGCACAAATTCTGCTGCAACACCGCTTTAGCCAAATACCTTTCGAGATCTGCATTGTGGGCAGACACTGCGGGTGTGTGACTGTGGTGTATGAAGACGAAGAATCCATCAAGGCCCGGCTCCGGGAGTTGACAGCCGAGACGCGACGGCTCCGCCAGGACTTGAACGCCATGCTGCGCTCCGGGGAGGCCAAGGATCTGACGCGGGGGCTGGTCCACGTTTCTGGAAAGGTCAAGACAGAGCCGCCAGTGGTCGTCGCTTCCGACCGCCGCCGCAGCCGTCGCCACAAGGGCTAGCCCGGGCAGACAACGAGCTCAGCGTGTCTGAGCATGCGAGCCAACCACGTCGCGGTCGGCGGTGTCTAAAGCTCTGAGCTTGGAGCGCCGCGTCGAAGGAACCCCGCCACGGCCTGACCGGACTGTGGTTTCCTCCTCCCGAGCGCGGTCGCTCCCCGCTCAGTCACTTTCGTGCGCGCGCCCCGGTTGGCAGCGCGATCCTGAGCCGGTCGAGTTCGGCCTGCATGTCCGCGATCCTCCGGAATTGCAGCTCGAGCTCGCGGCGATTCGCGCGGGCCATCTCCTCCACCTCACGCAGGCGTCGGAGCATCTCTCCGTCGCGGTGCATCACCCGGCGATCCGTGGTCTTGGTCATATCAGTGGTCCATTATCTCGACTATCGCCCACACCTCAACCATCGTCAACAAACATCGTCTTCAATTTCTTCCCGTTGCAGGTCGCGAACAGGGGCGGATGGGAAGCCGATCGCGCCGCGGAAGCGTGCTACTGTGTCCGCAACCGGCGCCAATGCAGAAGACCCAACCCGCGCCGATCGTCCGGATCAAGCCGGACGCCAGGCTCCACCATGAAGCTCGCACCGCAGGCATGAGCGATGTGCATCTCCTGCCACTCTTGCCGGAAGCGCTCGTCGCGGCCGCTCGCACGTATGTCGGCGTCGCGAAATCACGCCATGGGAAGGCGGGGTAAGGCATGCCCACCCCACCGGGCGACGACCACCTCTGGTTGAGCGCGATCATTTCGTCGTCAGACGACGCGATCATCGGCAAGGACTTGAACGGAATTATCACCTCCTGGAACGCGGCCGCCGAACGGATCTTTGGCTACAGCGCCCAGGAAGCGATCGGCCAGTCCATCCGCCTGATCATTCCGGCGGAGTTGCAGCCGGAGGAAGACGACGTTCTTCGCAAGGTGCGGACAGGCGAGGGAGTCGATCACTTCGAGACGGTGCGTCGCACCAAGGACGGGCGCCTAGTTGATATTTCGGTGACCGTCTCACCGATCAAAGCCGCTGATGGCACGGTCATCGGCGCGTCAAAGATCGCTCGCGATCTCACGTCTACGCGGCGCGGCCAGCGGGATGCCTCGCGACTGGCGGCGATCGTCGACTCGAGCGACGACGCCATCGTCGGCAAGGATCTGAGCAGCATCATCACCTCATGGAATGCTGCCGCCCAGCGGATGTTCGGCTACAGCGCGGAGGAGATGATCGGCACATCGGTGCGCCTCCTGATTCCAGCCGATCGTCAACATGAGGAAGACGAGGTGCTCAGTCGGATCACTCGCGGTCAACGGCTCGACCACTATGAGACGGTCCGCCGGAAGAAAGACGGAACGCTGTTTCCTGTCTCGCTGACCGTCTCGCCGGTCCTCAACGACCAAGGCGTCGTGATCGGTGCATCCAAGATCGCGCGCGACATCACCGAGCGCGTGCGCGCCGACGAGGAGCGCCGCCGGCTCCTCGAGATCGCCCGGGGCGCCAATCGCCTCAAGGACGAGTTCCTGGCGACGCTCTCACACGAGCTGCGTACACCGCTCAACGCCATCATGGGCTATGCACGGATGATGCAGGCGGGCCTGCTGAGCCCGGAGAAACAGCGCAGTGGCGTCGACACGATCGTTCGGAATGCCTCGTCATTGGCGCAGATGATCGAGGATGTCCTCGATGTGTCGCGCATCGTGTCGGGCAAGGTGCGCATGAACGTTCAACCAGTCGAGATGTCGACCATCGTCCGTGAGGCGGTCGAGACAGCTCAACCCGCCGCGGACGCCAGGAACATTCGGCTCGATGTCATCGTGGATCCCCGAGTACCCTCGTGTCGGGTGATCCGGATCGTCTGCGCCAGGTGCTGTGGAATCTCTGTACGAATGCGATCAAGTTCTCCGACAAGGGAAGCCGGGTCGAGGTTCGGCTGGAACGCGTCAACTCGCACGTCGAGCTGACCGTTTCCGATAACGGCATCGGCATTGCCGCGGAGTTCCTCCCGCATCTGTTTGAACGCTTCAGTCAAGCGGATGCAGGCACGGACCGGCGGCACGGAGGCCTGGGGCTCGGGTTGGCGATCTGCCGTCATCTCGTCGAGCTGCTCGGCGGCCGGATCTCGGCGCACAGCCGCGGCGTCGGCCTGGGTTCGACCTTTCGAGTCGAGCTGCCGATGCGTAGCGTGCACGCAAATGTTGTCGGCGAGATCCGCCATCACCCGCACACACCAACCGACAACCGTGAAGTGCAGATTCCGGATTTGAAGGGCATCCAGGTGCTGATCGTGGACGACGACCGGGATTCGCTGGCGCTCACTCGCGAGATCCTCGAGACGACGGGTGCCTCCGTCATCACGGCGGACAGTGGTATGGATGCGCTCGAGAAGTTGCGCCACAACCGGGCACACGTGTTGATCACCGATCTGGGCATGCCGACGATGGACGGGTTCGCCTTGATCGCCGAGGTCCGCAGGTCGGCGGACGATGCCGTTCGCGACATTCCAGCGGCAGCGTTGACCGCCTTCGCCAGGTCGGAAGACCGCGTACGCGCGATGCAGAGTGGCTTCGAGGTGCACCTGTCGAAGCCGATCGACCCCGGGGAATTGATGGCCGCCGCCGCGTCCCTGGCGCGGCGGAAGCGGCCCTGACCTGGCGCTCCCTGCCGTTCAGGAAGTTCACCCGCCCGTCATATGTCGCGCATAAAATTCTGTCTGATCCCTATGCGCTCCAGGTTCATCCGTCTTCTCGGCAACGGCGCTCTCGCGTCGGCCTCTTTAATCCTCTATGCGCCGGCCGCCACGCCGACCGCGCCCACCTCGACGGTCCGCGGCGTTGTCGCGGGTACTCGCTTCGTGCCTCCCTCGGGGACCACGCCGTCGAGGACGTCGACAGCCTACTTTCGTCACGCGCGCGTGTGCTTCGACGCGAACGACAACGGCGCCTGTGACCCGTCCGAATCGAGCACCCTGAGCGACGACACCGGATCGTTCGTGCTCACTGGCGCCGGCCGGGATGCGATCGTGGCCGAAATCAGTCGAGACGAAGCCTCTGCCGCAGTTCCAGGAGCGGATCGGCTGGTATTTCGCTCGGCGCCCGACGCGGCGGCAGCGTCGACGCCCGTCGCCGTGACCCCGCTCTCGACCGAGATTCTGAGACTGATGGAAGCCGATCGCCTTCCCTACAAGACTGCGCGAGCCCAACTGGCGGCGCGCCTGGGGATTTCCGTCGCGGAAGCGGCCAGCGATCCCGCGATCGTGACCGCACCGGCCTCGCGACGCGCGGTCCTGGCGGAGGCGGTCACGCTCAGCCGCCGGTTCGGCCTGGCGGCGAAAATGGTCGACCGCCAGCCGCCGATGACGATGAAGGACGCGCAGCAGGCCGCGATGGCGCTCGAAGGCATTCCGCGCTATGACTACATCTTCATCATCACGCTCGAGAACAAGGCCGCGACCGTGATCAGACAGTCGCCGCTCGCTCCGCACATCAACGCCTATCTCGATGCCGGCAACGAGTTCACCAGCTATTACGCCACCGGCAATCCAAGCGAGCCCAACCGCATCGTGGTCTCGAGCGGCGACGACTTCGGCGTGACCGACGATAACGCCTGGAATTGCGTGCCGGAGGGAGACACCGCGAACCTGCCCGAGGACGTGGTGCCGGCAGGACGCGCCGCCCTGCGTCAACGCAACGAATCACAACCTGAAGCACAGGGCCAACCTCTTCACCGCGATGACGGCCGCTGGGATGTCATGGCGGATGTACAACGAATCGATGAATCCGGGCCGCGACTGGCGGCTCAACGGCGTCGCCGATCCGACGCTCGTCGCCGACGATCACCTGTATCCCGCAGACAGTCCCGTCGGCGCCCTCGGCACCACGGGCCTGCGCGTCCCGTTTCCCGCGTCCTTGTACATGACCAAGCACAACGGCACGGTGTCCTTTCAGGAGCTGCGGAGCTCACCTGACTTCGCGAAGAACAATCGCACGCTCGGAGGCGGGCAATGGGACGATGCCATCCGGCGCAGCCCGTCGACGCCGCCCGGATGGAATGCCGATCAGTTCGGCGCCGACTTGCAGTCTGGCGACGTGGGCCAGCTGAATTTTCTTGAGCCAGACCAGTGCGACGATATGCACGGCGTCAAGGCTGCCCGGCGCGCTCGCGGGCACGGACGCCGCCATCATGGCGAGCGATTGCAGCGGCCCACCGGGCATCTACCGCGGCGATCTCTACGTCGATTGGCTCGTCAAGAAGATCCAGGCATCGGCGCTCTGGACCAATACGGCCAAGCGCGCCGCCATCGTGCTGATGTTCGATGAAGCGTCCGCGACGACCGGATTCAATTCCTGCTGCGGATGGAATCCAAGCGCGGGCCCACAGGTCGCCGGCCAATCGCTGGGCCCGCTCGCCGAGCTGAGCAACGGCGAGGTCGCGGCCGATCCATCGATCGCGAATTACAATCGGGGAAACAGGGGGCACGGCGCCAGCGTGTTCGGCGTGCTGACCAATCAACCGCACGCGCCGAAACACATCGTCGACAGCGATGCCTACAGCCACATCTCGTTCGTCCGGACGCTCCAGGACATGTTCCAGCTCGCCGATCCTGGCGACGATTGGTCCTACATGAACCGCTCGAAGTACACCGAAGCGTTCATCGCCGCGCACCTGACGCTGCTGCCCGAGTATGCCAACAGCGCGGATCCGCATTTCGACGCGGTACGTCCGATGAACCACGCCTACGTCATCCCGGCGGGATACGTGCAGAAGAACGGTTCACCGCCGCACGTCGGGCCGGATGCGAATCAGCTCAACCCATGGGCGCTCCGCTAGCCGAGCGGTCGCAGCCCCGGGGCATCTGGATGCCTCTGATACTGGGTCTGGCGGTCGCGAGCGCCCGCGGCTTTGCCGGCTTCGCCACCAGCCCGACGATCGCGACGGCCGGCGGTCTCAGCCCCGAAGCGGACATCGGGAGACAGATGTTCTTCGATCGGTCGCTCTCGGCCTCCGGCCGGATATCCTGCGCGACCTGCCATGACCCGCGGCACGCCTACGCGCCGGCGAATGGCCTGGCCGTCCAGCCTGGCGGGGCGTCGCTGACCGCGTTCGGCACGCGCGCCGTGCCGTCGCTACGCTACCAGGAGTTCACGCCGCCCTACGCCGACCTGTTCGACAATCCCGACGGGATCAGCCCGCCAGGGCCCGGCGGCGGGTTCACGGCCGACGGCCGCGCGGCCAGCCTGGCGCGCCAGGCGGAGATCCCGCTGCTGTCGGCGAACGAAATGGCCAACGGCGACAAGGGCCACGTCGTCGAGCGGATTGCCGCCTCGCCCTACGCGGATGCGTTCCGCCGCGCGTTCGGCCCCGACATTTTTCGCGATGCCGAGACGGCGTTCCAGCGCGCGGCCGGCGCGCTCCAGGCATTCCAACTGGAGGATGTGAGTTTCCATCCCTATAGCAGCCGGTACCGACCTGTACGCGAGCAACAAGAGCGGCGGCGCGCTGTCGCCGGCCGAACAGCGCGGTTTTGTCGTCTTCGCCGATCCGGCCAAGGGCAATTGCGTCGCCTGTCATTTCAACGGTGCCGGCATCAACGGCAGCGTCAGGCTCTTCACGGACTTCTCGTACGCCGCCATCGGCGTGCCGCGGAATCCCGAGATTCCGGCCAATCGCGATCGCGACTACTTCGACCTCGGCATCTGCAGCCGGCCCGATCACCCGCTGCCCGCGAATGGCCGCTACTGCGGGATGTTCAAGACGCCGACGCTGCGCAACGTCGCGTCCCGCCAGGTATTTTTCCACAACGGCCGGCTCAGGTCGCTGCGCGACGTGATCCGCTTCTACAACACGCGCGACACGCGGCCGGAAGACTGGTATCCGATCACCGACGGCGTCGTGCAGAAATTCGATGACCTGCCGCCGGTGTATCGAGGCAACATCGACAGCCAGGCGCCGCTCGACGGCCGTGCGCGCGGCAGCGCCCCGGCGATGTCCGAGCAGGACATGGCGGATCTGGAGGCATTTCTCCACACCCTGAGCGACGCCGATCTACTGGCGCCGCCGCCCGGCGGCTCGGCTGCGCCGCGATTCTTTTCGAGAATCGGCGGCCGCTGACCTCGCCGCCCAACGCGCGTCAGCGGCCACCATTCCAGCGAATACCGAAGGCAACCGAGGGTTTGTAGTACTCACGCTGAATCATGTACTGCGGATCGCCTTGATAGAAGCCGAACACTTCGTTGGTCAGATTCAGGCCGTACATGACGAAGCT
Organism: uncultured Acidobacteriota bacterium; assembly: GCA_963836665.1. Taxonomy (GTDB): domain Bacteria; phylum Acidobacteriota; class Vicinamibacteria; order Vicinamibacterales; family 2-12-FULL-66-21; genus JAICSD01. The sequence goes on from CAWIKL010000002.1 coordinate 8,452, forward strand.
CACTTGGTGCCCCAGGTTGACGCTGCCTTGCGCGTCGACCTGAAGATGTGAGTAGAAATAGAGATCTCCGAAGGGCCCCGTCGGTCCGCCGGGTGTCGGATCCGTTCCGTCCGTCCCGTCCTGATACTGATAGCTGTAGATGTTCGCCTGGTTGTAGGAGAGGCCGACGCGAATCGACACACGCCCGCGGTCGTAGGTCGGACTGACGTTCCAGGTGTTCGGCGCATTGCGCAACAGACGGGGGTGATCGGATCGGCCGACCAGTCCGCTGGCGCGAGAAGCCGTGTAGCCGTAGTTCGCTGAGACTCCAAGACCGCCGCGCAGATGCTGCGCATAGGCCGCCTCGAAGCCCGCAATCCAGGCGCTCCCCGCGTTGAACGGCTGCGAGACGGTGTAGGTCCCCACCGGAGCGATGGGCGTCGGCTGAAAGTTCTCGAGGACCCGGGTCGTGCTCACGATTGGGTCACTGAGGTTCTTGTAAAAGATGCCACCCGACAACACGCCAAAGGGGCGGAGGTAGTGCTCGAAGAGCACGTCGATGTTGTCTGCCCGTTCGGCCTTCAGATCCGGATTGCCCAGCGACGCCGTGTTCTTGATCGAGCCGGGACTACCGGTGGTGGTAAACGTCACGGACTGGGCGATGTCCTGCGGGTCCGGCCGCGACAGCCCGCGGCTGTAGGCAAGGCGGAGGTTCGTGTTCGGCGTAAACCCATAGCGAAGGGACACGCTCGGCAAGACGTCGAGATAGGAACCGTTGGCCCTGACGCTCAGCGTGTTCGCGACCGTGTCGAAGCTGAGCGTCGAGAGATCGGTGTGCTCGACGCGAACGCCGGCGACCAGGCGGGCGTTGGTCGAGAAGTCGACGGTGTCCATGATGTAGCCGGCGGACACCTTCTCGACGAGATCGTAGTTCCCGGGATCGACGCCCTTGGTGCTCCTGGCGTTGAAGAGGGCGGGGTTGGCGTTGGCGAAGGCCAGGGCATCTTCATAGATCGGAGCCGGTCCGAGCGGATAGGCGCCGCTGTAGAAGTTGTCGTTGGAGAACTGGCTCGGAAACAGCGTCATCGGCATCGACGCCAGGGGATCGAGCCGATCGCTGTAGGTGTCGTCAAATTTGTGCGCCCGGCGAAACTTTCCGCCGATCTCCACTGTCGAGGCGTGCGAGCCCAGGTGGTAGTCCTTGCCGGCCGACGCATTGAGCGTCGTATTGACCTGCTGGGTATGCCCGTGATCGTTAGTGATCCGGCTCAGCACCATCGTCGCCGGATTGTAGGCCTCTGTGTAGCAGGCGGGGCTGAATTGCGGCTGATACACGTTGGTCGTCGCGGCGGGATCGTATTGGCAGGTGCTGGTGTCGAGTGTTGACTTGAAGTTGGTCTGCCCGGGAGCGACGTTCGTATCGGAGGACCGGGATCCCGCCACATCCCACGTCAGCCAGGACGACGTCAGCACGTGCTTGCCTCCGGCGGCGAAGTTCCCGATCATGATGTCGGGACGCCGGATCGAATTGTTGAAAGTCGGAGTGCCGCCGCAGGGCCCAACGGTGACGCCGTCATCGTTGGTGTCGCAGCCGTTGGAACCGAGCAATCGGACTCCCGGGGTGTTGTCGGTCAGGGAGTACACCCAGCGAGTGCCGTAGTTCTTGAAATCCGAGAATAGCCCGCGCACGTGGATGTTCGAGTTGTTACTGAGCTGGTAGTCGCCGCTGCCCGTTAGCCCCCAACGGCTGCGGTAGTACTGATATTGGCGAATATCGATGGACTCGAACGTTCGCTGCGACGAACCGTCGGGGTGCGTCGCCACGTCGGCGACCGGCTCGACGTCGTCGATGCCGCGGCCGTTCCAATCGTAGGTGCCGCCGAAGAGAATCCCCAGGCGCTTCTCAGCGCCGAAACGACGCCCTGCGGTTGCGCTGGTCTCGGAGAGTCCGCGTCCGTTGGCGATCGGCGTGTAGCCACCCATCTGGCTGACGTTGATCACCGGATGCTGACCGGCCATCTTGGTCACCAGGTTGACCGAACCGCCGATGCCATCCCCATCCATGTTCGCTTGCAGGGTCTTGTTGATCGCGACAGCCTCGACGATGTCGGCAGGAATGGCGTCGAACTTGATCTGGCGGACCCCGGATTCCGGTGACGGCACGTTGATACCGTCGATCGTGGTGTTGGTCAGCCGCGGCTCGGTGCCGCGGATCTGCACGTACTTGCCCTCGCCTTCGTCACGCTCGAGTGTAACGCTGGGCAAACGTCCGAGCGCATCGGCCATGTTGGCATTCGGCAGGCTGCGGATCACCTCCGAGGGCAGCACCTGCACGATGTTGTCGGCGGTCCGCTGGATGTTGATGGCCGATGCCTCGGCGGACGGCCGGGGCGCCGTGACCAGGACATCGGTGCTTTGCGAGGGAATGCGAAGGCTGACGTCGGCCGTCACGTTCTTGCCGGCACCCACCTCCACGGTCTGGGTCGCGGTTTCAAACCCGACATAGCTGACCGTCAGCGTATAGGTCCCAGCGTCGAGATTGTTGACGAAGAACTGCCCCTGAACGTTGGATACGACCACGGCGTCCTTGGGCGCCACGGAAATCTGCGCACCCTGAAGCACGGCGCCGGACTGGTCGGTGACACGTCCGGTGATCGTGCTCTTTCCGCTTTGCGCAAGAAGATCTGATGCTGGAAGGAGACAGAGGAACAGGAAGAGGAGCAAGAACGTGACATCGAATCTGCTAGCGCGTTTGTCGTCGCGACACATGTGCTGTTCCTTCTTTGACAGGTTGAAGGGCATCTCTTTTTTGAGCTCGTGCCACTTCTACACTGCGGACGCAACAGCGGCGTAAGGTCCGTGCGACGACGACGTAATAGTCCGATTCATGAAGTTGTCATGAAACGACAAACCGAAATCCTAATCTCAGCCATGAAACATGTGATGCCGCGGTCACCCGGACGGCACGAAGCCGACAAACGTGACTGTTAGCGTGAGGCCCCGTCGGACAAGGAGGTTTTCATGCACACATGGAAGAGGAAGTCGATTGCGATCGCCGCGTTGACCGCGGTCGTCACCGCACCAGGCAGCACTGCACACGCCGTGCTCGCTGAGTCGGTTGCCGCAGTCGAGATGGATCACGATCACGACGGTGGCGCGGCCACCGCGACGCCGATCAAGCACGTCATCGTGATCATCGGAGAGAACCGTACCTTCGACAACGTCTATGGCACCTACATCCCTCGTCCGGGGCAACACGTCGCGAACCTGCTCTCACGCGGCATCGTCAGACCTGACGGCACGCCGGGGCCCAACAGCGCCGCTGCCCGGCAGTTCCGCTTGGGCACGATCAATCCCGTGCGCTACTTCGTCGACACCGACACGCTGACATCGCCGGACAAGAAGGCATACACGCCCTTCCTGCCGACGCCGGAAGCGGGGTTCGCGCCGCCGCAGGCGGTGACCCTCTCGCAGTTCTTGCACGATCCCGCGGTTTCCGCGCCGCCGTTCGATGGCAACAGCTTCTCGGCCGCGCGCCTGCACCAGCTTTCGCCTGTCCTTGACGGCCGCGATCTCCGCCTGCTGACCACTGGGGCAACCGGCCTGACCAATTGCACCGCGGATCCCGCCGAACCGCCGTCGCCGTGCCCGCAAGCTGACTCGCGTGTCGCCAGCTTCAACGCGCTACCCAATACGGTCTTTTCGATCACCGGGCCGACGCTGCCCTACGACGCCTACAGCGGCGACATGGTGCATCGGTTCTTCCATATGTGGCAGCAGTCGGACTGCAGTATCGCCGCCGCCACAGCCGATGATCCAGCGGGCTGCCGCAACGATCTCTATCCCTTCGTCGGAATCGCGCGCGGCGACGACTCGGGGGCCAACTCGATGGGCTTCTACAACGTCCTGAAGGGAGACGCGCCGCTCTTCAAGCAGCTGGCCGATGAATACACGATGAGCGACAACTATCATCAACCCGTGATGGGCGGAACCGCCGTGCAGCATACGATGATGATGACCGGTGACGCCCTGCCGTGGGACAGTGTCGCCGGACTGCCTGCAGTACCACCTGCCGCACGAATCGCCAACCCGACGCCGATGAGCGCCAGCAATGCCGGCTTTGTCCGTGACGAGCGCTGGATGCCCTGCGACGTCACCCAGCCGGGGATCGCGCCGATTCTCGATTACCTCAAGACGCTGCCGTGGCGGCCGGATCTCACGGCGTCGAACTGCGCACCGGGCCGCTACTACATGATCAACAACACGAGGCCGGGATTCCTCAGCAACGGTGCGATCAACACCGCCGCCATCACCGCCGGCAGCGCCGCCCCGCCGTCTTCGCTCCGCACGATTGGCGACTCGCTGAACGAGCACCGCGTCAGCTGGGCGTACTATGGCGGCGGCTACAACGCGGCCGCACGGTTCGACAACGGCTCGACCGATCCGACCGACGTGCTAATCGGCACCGGCGGCGACTGGTACTGCGACATCTGCAATTCATTCCAGTACGCGGCGTCGATCATGGGTAATCCCGTCCAGCGCGCCGCGCACATCAAGGATGCGGTTGACTTCTTCACCGACGTCGACAACGGGCGTCTGCCGGCGGTGTCCTACGTCAAGCCGGACAGCTTCGATGACGGACATCCGGCCAGCTCCAAGCTCGACATTCTCGAGGCGCTCATCGATCGCGTCATCGACCGGGTGAAAGCCCACGACGACCTGTTCCGCGACACGGTCATCTTCGTGACGTTTGACGAAGGCGGCGGCTACTGGGACTCCGGATTCTTCCAGCCGATCGACGCCTTCGGCGACGGTCCGCGGATCCCGATGATTGCGGTCTCGCCGTACTCGAGAGGAGGCCGGGTCGTGCACAGCTACAGCGACCACGCGTCGATCCTCAAGTTCATCGAACGCAACTGGGGCCTCGATCCCCTGACCGGCCGCAGCCGCGACAACCTGCCCAACCCGGTGACCGGTCGCAACAACGCATATGTGCCGCTGAACATGCCGGCGATCGGGGATCTCTTCGACATGTTCGACTTCCCCGAGCACGGGCACGACGGCCAGGATCACGACCGCCGCTGACCGTACGGATGCACGCCGCGGCGCCTGACTATACCGGTCAGGCGCCGCCGCGTCACAGGCGCGGCACTGCGACAGCGTCACGCCGTCGTAGCGTGTGTGCGACCGGCGCCGCATGTATCTCTTCGTAGGTCGCGATCTGACGATCGCGGCGAACGACGTCGAGCGTTCGGCAAATGCTCGCGACAATCGATGGGTGGTCGACGTCGGAAGGATGCAGAGCCAGCCGTAGCACGGCACGCCCGCGCCACACGGTTCGCTCGACCGCGGCGCTGGTGCAAGAACCGACTCGATGCAGGCGGCTGCGCGTGGCCCAGGTGATCACCGGCGCCGGCGTGATCCTCCCGGCTGGGAGGTCGAAGACGTGAAAGTGACTCTCGGTGAAGCGGATGCCGGCGCGCTCGAGAGCAGGAAACAATTCGTCGTTGTAGAGCCATGCCGGCGCGACAAAACCCTTCGGCGGGGCGCCCAACACCCGCGTGAAGACATCGACGCCGCTCTGCATGCGCGTCGCGAGCGCGCCGCCGCGGAGCGCCAGGAACTCCCCTTCCCCGTCTGTCAGGAACCTGCGCGCGGCTCGCGCACTGACGCGTTCGGGAACCGCAGGCACCGTCGGGCGGACGTCTTCCTGGTGCAGCAATCCGTGCAGAAACCAGTCGACGGCGTAGGGACGGCTGGAGCGGCACCAGTCGACAAAGGTGTGGTCTGCCTCCACGGGCGCCTGTCCGTGAAAGTTCGGCACGAGCAGGTAGGTGACCGCCGGCACACCGAGTCGCTCGAGCAGCCGTTCGATGCGTTCGAGACGGTGGCTGTGCACCGCCGTCACGTCGTGCACGGCGATCAGGAGGGCCTGAGATGATGATTTTTGCATAGCAGTTGCACCCTCGACGTCCGCCCGTCACGTGTCTCAGTCACGATGGACGGCACACGACGAGCGAGGACACGGGAGGGACGTTGACCGCTTCGACCGATACCGCCGTCAGGTTCGTCGCCGCGAGCAAGCGTTCCAGATTCAGATGCCAGTCGAGGCCGGAGACCAGCCGCGCCAGTCGACCGGCAGCCCGGTTCCACCCATCACGTGAGGTCTCCGCGTGATCGAAGTGGTTCAACAGAATCATCCGGCCATACCGGCGACACACCCGCCTCATCTCGCGCAGCACGGCTTCCGGATCAGGCACGACGTTCAAGAGATACGGCGCGTAGACGGCATCGAACTGCGCACCGGCGAACGCCAGGTGGCGGCCGTCCATGCGACAGAGGTGCACGTGATCGCACCCGTGTCTGCGCAGTCGGGTGCGCGCCCGCTGGAGCATCTCCGAAGAGACGTCGATGGCCGTCACATGACAGCCCCTGGGGTAGTGCACGGCGCTCAAGCCGGTCCCGACACCGATCTCGAGAATCGACTCGCCAGCCCGCGGCGCCAGTCGGGCCATCGCCGAACGGCGGCCGTGCTGCAACAGGCCGCCATAGATCACGTCGTAGAGCGGCGCGAGATGCGTATAAATCTTGTCCATCACCCGTACACCATTCAGAGAGGAGGCAGACCGTGAGCTTCAAGGACGCCTTGGCAACGCAGCGCTGGGACGATCACCGGTTCTACCATCACAGCCGGATCAACCAGTCGCTGCATCTGGTGAGCGCGCTCGCCTTCATCGGCGGCTACGCGCTGATTCTCTTCAACCCCCTCGCCGCCGTCATGCTGGGATGGCTCGTCGCGATGCCGTCGCGGCAGGCCGGACACTTCTTTTTCGAGCCCCAGGGTTACGACCAGCCAAACGAGGTGACGCACGAATACAAGGAGCAGGTCAAGGTCGGCTACAACTTGCGTCGCAAAGTCGTCTTGCTGTCGATCTGGGCGCTGTCCCCGCTCCTGCTGCTCGTCGAGCCGACGCTCTTCGGCACGCTCGCCCCGCACTCCAGCGCCTATACCTTTGCCTCGAACGTCGCGGTGCTGTGGCTCGTCCTGGCCGGCGGCGCGCTGCTCTTCCGCACCGTCCAGCTCTTCGCGCTCTTCGACGTGCAGACCGGCCTGGTGTGGCTGACGAAGATCCTCACCGATCCATTCCATGACCTGCTGCTCTACGGGAAAGCTCCGCTGCACCTGCTGCGCGGGGAACGGTTCGATCCGATCGTGTCCGGGCCACACCCGAGCGCAGGATCTCACGGAGAATCTGCCGCTTGATCGACCTGTTGGAGAGCCCATCCCCACACCACCACCAGCCGTCCGCGTGCATCGCGCGGGCGGCGGCGACGAAGCGATCGGCGACCGCGGCGAAGTCGGCCTCCGTATAGTCGTGGCTGAAAATCAGGCGACCGGTGCCGACCCAGGACAGCGCCAGACCTTCGCGGCGCAGGTAATACTGGAACATCCAGTTGTAGCGCGACGGCGTGCTGTAACAGACCGTCCAGATCGAGGCCAGGTTCGCCACCCGGACCGGCAGGCCGGCGTCGCACAACGCGGCGTTCAGGCGTGCCGCCCGGCTGTTCCACACCTGATCCAGCTCCCGGTAGGCCGCCTCGACTTCAGGATCGTCGAGCCGACGGAGGAACTCGTTCATCGCCGCCATGACGTAGGGGTGGGAGTTGAACGTGCCGCGGGCAAAACACACGTCCGACGGGTGATCGTCCCGGAAGCGTTTCATCAGGTCGCGCCGGCCGCACAACACGCCGATCGGCAGGCCGCCGCCGACCGTCTTCCCATAGGTGACCAGGTCGGCCGTGACGCCGAAGTATTCCTGGGCGCCGCCGCGGGCGAGGCGGAACCCGACGAAGACTTCGTCGAAAATCAACGGGATCCCCTGTTGCGAGCAGGTCTGGCGCAACGCCTTCAGCCAGGCGCAGTAGGCCTGGACGTCGACGCCCGCGGTCCGATCGCTGGCGAGCAACGCGCCATCGCTCGGCGCCGGGGCGTTGGGATGGAGCGCCTGAATGGGATTGACCAGCACGCACGCCACGTCGCGGCGGGTCTCGAGCGCGCGCAGGCTGCGCTCGTCCATGTCCCTCAGCGTGTAGACCTCGCGCGGACCGCCCGGAGTGCCAGGACCGGGCTGCACGTCTTCCCACCAGCCGTGGTAGGCCCCGCAGAAACGCACGACGTGGGTGCGGCGCGTGTGATAGCGCGCGAGCCGGACTGCCTGCATCACCGCCTCGGTGCCCGACATGTGAAAGGACACTTCGTCGAGGCCCGATATCGCCAGGAGGCGGGTGACGTTGTCCGCGATGATCGGGTGATACGCGCCGAGCACTGGACCGAGCGCGCCGACGCGCAGAACGGCGGCCTCCACACAGGCTTTGTAGAAGGCATGCCCGAATACGTTGACACCATAGGAGCCGCTGACATCGTAGGCCTCGTTTCCATCGAGATCCGTGACCATCACACCGTCGGTCCGGCAGACGAGCCGACCGACCTTCAGGGTGTCGTTCACCACGTCGCGGAACGGGAAGGGCACCCGATAGGCGGTCGTGAACTGGAGATCCGACAGGCCACCGGCCAGCCGCTCGGTCGCCTCGATCGTGCGGGGAGCCCGATCGGCCAGCGCGTCGCCGAGGATGCGAAACGCCGCGCCGCGGCGCCGAGCGACGTCCTCGGGCGCGCCGTCTGCAGCCGGGAACTGCGTCTCGTCGAATGCATAGCCCGGGACGCGGCGCGCCAACCAGCGTGCCAGTCGGGCATGGCCGTGCACGGATGGGTGCTTCGCGCGTGACAGCAATAATCGCGACCAACCGGGAACGTAGGTCATGAGACTCCCGCCGTACATCGAACGTACCCTCCAGCGCGAGGACGTCAACTTCGCCCTAACCAACCGCATTCCGCGGCGGCTCCTGACGCGTTTCATGGGATGGTTCAGCCGAATCGAACAACCACTGGTCCGGGACCTGTCGATCGCCGCCTTCGCGTTGTTCGCGGGGGACCTGCGGCTGTTCGAAGCGAAGAAGAAAACCTTCCGGAGCTTGCACGACTGCTTCATCCGGGAGTTGCGTGAGGGCGCCCGCCCGATTCGCGGCGGAGCTGAGGTCCTCGTCAGCCCTTGCGATGCCATCGTCGGGGCGTTCGGCATGATTGAGGGCGGCGAGTTGCTCCAGGTCAAGGGGTCGCGCTACTCGCTGGCGGATCTGCTGCAGGATCCGGACGAGGCGGAACGATTCGGTGGCGGCACGTACGTCACGCTGCGGCTGGCCAGCGGGATGTATCACCGCTTCCACGCCCCCTGCGAGGGTCGCGTGACGAGGGTCACCCATATTCCCGGCGATCTGTGGAACGTGAACCCGATCGCGCTCGGCCGAATCCCGCGGCTGTATTGCCGCAACGAACGGGTCGCGATCGCGATCAAGGAGGAGCGACACGCACGTGTCACCCTCGTGGCCGTCGGGGCGGTACTCGTCGGCAGCGTTCGACTCTCTTTCATGGACCTCTCCGAGCGCCGGAACGGCGGAGAGTACGGGTCGATCGCCTGCGACAAGGCGGTTCGACAGGGCGGCGAACTCGGCTATTTCCATCACGGGTCGACCATCGTCGTGCTGGCGACCCGTCCGCTGATCCCCTGCGAGCACCTGCGCGGCGGCGAGGTGGTCCGCATGGGCGACCCCTTGCTGCATGTCGGTCTGGCGCCGTGCGGGCGTCAGGGTCTCGCCGCTCACGCCGTCAGGCACTCGAGTTGAGCAGCGTCCCCGGCAGGCCTCGTCTCCCCGAGCATGGCCTCGTATGCGGCAACCTGCCGACCGACGGCGTCGGGCCACGCGCCGAACCGCGACGCCACCTGGCGTCCACGCTGAACGAGGTCGGCATGATCGCCGTTCATCGCGTGATCGATGGCCTCACCGAACTGCTCGACCGATCCCGCACTGAACATCAGGGGCGAGCGGCATGCCGCCAGCAGTTCGCTCGTGCCTCCCTCTGATGGACCGACGACGACCAGTCCCGCGGCCGCCCCCTCGAGCGCCGTCAATCCAAATGTCTCGTAGCGGCCCGGTGCCAGCAGGACGTCGTGTGACGCATACAGCGTGCGCATGACGGCACGGTCGCTGACATGCCCGATATAACGGAATCGAGGATGCGGGAGTCCCTTCAGCGCGTCCGCGTGCTTCCCGATGCCGGCCACCGTCACCGTGACATCAGGCTGTTCGAGTAAGCGCGGCAGGACGCGGAGAACCAGCCGGAATTCTTTGTCATCGTCCAACCGACCGGCGTAGAGCAGACGCCGCAACCCGGACGGCTTCCGATGCAGCGCGACTCGCAGCAGGTCTGGATCGACGCCGACATCCGCTCTGGAAACCCGCGTCACACCGACCTCGCCGAGGCGGTGGAGCATGGTCTCGGAGGAGACGAAGACGGCGTCGCAGGCCGCGTGTTGGCGATGCAGCTGCCGATCCGCCCAGGCCTCGAGGCTGCGCCGCGCAGACGCCATCGGCAGCCATCGGCCAAGCCGCGGATGGATGTAGGTGCGAATGGGATCGGAATGACAATACGTCGTCAGCAGACCACGGTACGGTCCGCGAAACCGCAGCATCAGGCCCATCGGCAGGCTGAACCACGGATCATGGGTCTCGAGAATATCCGGCGAGTACCTGTTCGACCGCCTCGCGGACGGCCCCATATTGAGTGAGAAGGCGGTAGCGGTCCGGATCACGCGAGGCGCGGGGGCCGTAGACATGCACGATCGACACTGAGGGGGCGAGTTGCCGCACCTCGGGGCGCGGGCCGGGGGCGATCAGCACGTAGCGATGCCGTCGCTGTCGCGCGAACCAGTCCAGGCGGGCGCGGAGGAATGTCGTAACGCCGCCGCCCTTGTCACAGTAGAACGCCGCCAGATCACAAAACGTCATCGTCGACCCCGCCGCATTACATTGACCAGTCCCGCCACATCGCCGGCCAGGGAGTGTCCGCCCGGTCCGACAAGCATGATGTCGTGCCCCATCAGCAGCCATTCGACGCCACTCGACGCTGCCGACAGCCCACACGAGAGCGCGACCCCCCGCCACAGCCGCGGTGTGCCAGCCGTCGCGTGCGCGGCGATCTCAATCAGGTGAGCCCCGGCCGGTACGGCGACGATCGCCACGGTCAGCGCACCCCACCGCGGCTGCGTGTTGCGCAATTCCTGCACGACGCCGGCGCACGTGCCGGCTAGCGGCAGGCGGAACGCCGCATCGACGATCAAAGTCCGCGCCGCGACGGCGAATCCGAACTCGATCGTCGTCCCGAAAAAAATCGAGCCCCGCATCAGCGCGCTCGCCAGCGCGGCCTTCCAGTTCCACCGCGTCCGCAGGAAGCGGACGGGATGTCGAACCAGCCCACTGAGCGCTGTCGCGACGCTCATGCGGACTGCTCTTCTGGAATCGGCACGAGCGAGCCGTTCGATTGACGTTCGTCGCTCCCGACGCTCTGCGCCACACGGTAGGCGTGGTAGACGGTGTTGAACACCGAGGGCCAGGAGCGCTGCAGGGCGCATTCGCGCGCGGCCACGGCCATGCGCCGGCGACGCTCCGGGTTGCTGACCAGGTCGAGCGAGTGACGCACGAAGTCGGTGTGAGTGGGGGCCAGCACCGCGGCGCGAGACTCCGCGATGAACCGCTGGCCGCCGCGCGCCATGGCGACGACCGGCACCCCCGACGCCATCGCCTCGTTGACGACGTTGCCGACGGTCTCGGTTTCCGACGGAAAGACGAAGAGATCGAGATCCGCGTAGGCATCGGCGAGCGCCTCGTGGCGGAGCACGCCGGTAAAGGTGGCGCCGGGTAGATGCGCGCTCAGCCACTCGCGCTCGCCACCGTCGCCGATCAGCGTCATGCGGACATCGGTTCGTCCGGCGGCGCGCAGCGCATCATAGAGAGCCGCCAGCGCGCGGACGTTCTTTTCGACCGACAACCGCCCGACGTAGCCGACGTTGATCTCCCCGTTGCGCCGCAAGCGACGGGCGGGGGTGAAGAGCTGCGTGTCGACGCCGCGCGTCATGACGAAGGTCGGCTTTTTCGTCTTCAGCTCCAGCCGGCGCTTCCACTCCTCGTTGGGCGCGAGCACGACACGCGGTAACGCGTAGAAGAGCGTCGCGACGGTCAGGGCGTGGTGTTCGACCGTGGCGCCCAGGCGGTCGCGCAGCGGGTCGGTGAGACGGGCCAGGCGTGCGAGGAGGCGGCTGGAGGCGTACTCGTGCAGATTGGTGTGCCAGGAGCCGACCATCGGGATGCGCAGCCGCCGTCCGAGAAGGGCGCCGAGCTGCCCGATGTCGCTTGGACCGGTGAAGTGGAGCACGTCGGGGCGGAACCAGCGCAGCACTTTCGCGACGCGGCCGGCGTAACGCCACAGCGCCACGTCGAACGCCAGGTCGTGCTCGAGCGGAAACGAGAACGCTGGCGAACGGCCAAGCTGTAGCCGCACAATCGAGCCCGACTCGATGAGCTGCGTCGACGGCCCGCCGTGCACGACGAGTAACGGCCGCTCCCGTTCTGCCGCGAAGGTCTCGAGCGCCGTCGCCGTTCGCGCGACGCCGTTGGCCTCCAGATACGAGTCCGTGAAGAGTGCGACGCGGGGCATGGGCATGGATGGCATGGCCGGACCTTCCTCAGCTGGACAACGGGATCGGGCTGACCGGCGCGCCGCCGTCAAATCGACGCAGCACCGTCTGCCACACACGCATCATCGGAGCGGCGGTCAGCAGCTGAAACGCGACGATCGCGGAGCGCACCCACAACGGCCCGCCGCCTGGCCAGTGGTACGACAACGACTGAATGCCGCTGGCGCTTTCGCACGAGACCCGGTCGGTCCAGCGCTGCCATCCGGCCGGGGATTGGCGGCGCGGGGCCAGGACGTCGTTCGCCGAGGCGACGATCCGCGCGCCGAGATGTTCCTGGTATTCAGGCATCACGACCACATGGCTGACGCCGTCGCGCACTTCCGCCGCGAAATCGGCGAACTTCCGCGCGCGCGTCACGTTGAGCACGGCGTTGGCCGCGCGGGCGTGGCGATCGCCGCCCGAGATCAGCGGGAGACCGCGGTCGCGGCTCAGTCGGCGCACGCCGCCGTTCTCCGATCGCGATCGATAGCCGTTGATCTCCACGGCGTGGATCCGGCGCTGGTGGGCATCGAGAAAGTCCCGGAGCCGACGCGTGTGCAGCGCCTCGCCGACGCACGCGAGATCCCACAATGGGTGGTTGAAGACCACCAGGACACCGTCGGCGTGCAGGGCATTGAGAATGTCCTCGAGGCCGCCCACGCGTCCGAGCGTGTGTGCCGAGAGCCAGGTGAACCAGTCCGCGGCGGTCGCCCGCGGCAGGTCGTGCACGCCAAGGTGAAAGAAGCCCTCGTGGTAGGGAACCGTCCACTCGAACGAGATCGGGGCGCTGGCCGCGCCAGACTTGGCCTGGAGCTCGAGACCCGCCGCGATGTTGTCGTGATCGGTCAGCGAAACGATGGGGGCAAGCCGCAGGCGGTTCTCGATCTGGGATGCCTCGCATGCGAAGACTTCCTGTGGCGTGACCGGAGGGTGCCACCAGCCCTTGGAGAAGTCGATCTGCTCGTTCAGGGCGCGACGCCGTTCCAGTTCGCGATCGAACCGGCTGCCGAGAAGGGGAATGCGGCTGATATAGGGAGGCAGATCCGACAGGACTTCGCGGGAATGGTGCGTGTGCGCATGCAGCGAAACACCGGAGTGAAACTCCTTCCAGTCCGCCCCCTCGGCGAACGCGCGAAGGCTGGTATGCGGCAACAGTCCGGAGTCGCTCATCTGCTCCTCGAACGTCGACCACCACGGTATAGGGGTATCGCGACAGTTGCGCGACGAGCAGGCAACGATCGGGTTAAATAGGACTTCGGGCGAATCAGACTTAAAAATCGTCCCGGCGCCAGATCAGCGGCAGCGTAATCGCCACGGCCATCAGCGTGACCAGCGCATCGATGAACCAGAAGCCCCAGCTCCACTCCCGCAGCGGCACGCCGCCGACGTTCATGCCGAACATCTGCGGAATGATGTTCATCGGCAGCGTGGCCACCGTGACCACCGTCAGAATGAAGACGGTGCGGTTGGTGCGCTCGTCGGTCACGGCCGACACTTCCTGCTGCAGCGAGCGCACCCGATCGACCAGCGCCACGCAGTCATTGATCGACGCGGCGAGCGCCTCGGCTCCCTGCCTGAGCTCTTCGACATCCTCGCGCGCCATCCACGCCGGCGGCCGGGCGAGAATACGAAACAGGGCGGACGGCTCCGGGGCCAGCAATCTCTGGAGACGGGCCAGCGTCCGTCGAACGCCACCGAGCCTGGAGCGGACGCCGCCGATCCGATTGGTGAACACGCGATCTTCCAGATCGTCGACCTGTCCCGCCGTCTCCTGCACGATGTGCGCGAGGATTTCCGCCTGGCCGCCCAAGAGATCGGCCAGCAGTTCGAGCGCGGATCGAAAGCGTCGGCCGCTCCTGATGTGCTCCCGCAAACGTTCGGCCGAACGCAGCGGCGTGTGCCGCGCGCTGACCAGGAGCCGGCCATCGGCGCAGACGCTCATCCTCGAGACTTCGGATGTGTCGGCGCCGAACCAGGTCACGTCATTGAGCACCGCCACCAGGGCATCGTCGGTCGGCTCGACCCGCGTCGACTTCGCTTCGCGCAGCGAGTCGTAGAACTCGATCGGGAGCGTCAGGTGATCGCGCATCCAGCGGACTGCGGCCTGGTTGGAGAGGTTGAAGTGCGCCCAGACAAACCCCGCCGTGGGTTCGGCGACCGCGCGGCGCAATTCGTCCTCGTCGATCGAGCGGCCGGCGCCGTGCGGCTGGAAGGCAAACGCACAGAGCAGTCCGGACTTGTCGGATCCGTATCGCGTGCTTTCCACGTCGATCCGGGTCACAGTCAATCGGTCAGGTTCCATCCGCCGATATCTGCCACCAGCCGGTCGGCCTGCGGCGGCCCCCAGCTTCCCTGTGCATACTCGTAGATCATGCCGGAGCTGGCCAGCACCGGATCCACGATCGTCCACGCCGCCTCCACCACGTCTCGACGGGCGAACAGTGTCAGGTCGCCCGCCATCGCGTCCGACAGCAGCCGCTCGTAGTCTCCAATGCGCGGCATGCCATCACTCGCCTGCTTCGCTTCGTTGACGAGCGACAGTTCGACCGGATGCCCGGCCATGCCTTCACCGGCGCGCTTGACGCGCGCTCCGAGCGCGATGATCACGTCCGGGCTGAGGCGGAAGCGCACGTAGTTCCCCATCGACGGCATCGGCTCGTTGAAGACGACCTGCGGCGGCGTGTTGAACTCGACGATCACTTCCGTGTGGGTCGACCGAAGCGCCTTTCCCGCCCGGACGTAGAAGGGAACGCCCGCCCAGCGCCACGAATCGACAAAGAGGCACAGCGCCGCATAGGTGGGCACACTGGATGCGGCCGAGACGCCTGGCTCGTCGCGATATCCGAGAAACTGGCCGAGGACCACGTGGTCGTCGGTGATCGGGCGGATCTTGCGCAGCACCTTGTGCTGCTCGTCGCGAATCGCCTCGGGAATCATCGACGCGGGTGCCTCCATCGCCAGATAGCTGACGACCTGCAGGAGGTGATTCTGGATGACATCCCGGATGACGCCGGCCTCCTCATAGAAGCGGCCGCGCCCCGTCACGCCAAAGCTCTCCGCCAAGGTGATCTGCACGTTCTCGACATAGTGCCGATTCCAGATCGGCTCGAGAAAGGCGTTGGCGAACCGGAAATAGAGCAGGTTCTGGACCGGCTCCTTCCCGAGGTAATGATCGATGCGAAAGATGCGATCCTCGTTGAACGCGGTGTGCAGGACCGCGCTCAGGGCGCGTGCCGACGCGAGATCGCGGCCGAATGGCTTTTCCAGGATGACCCGCGCGTGCTCGGTCATCCCCGCCGCGAGCAACTGCTCGACCACGACCTGGAACAGGCTGGGCGGAATCGCCAGATAGTGGGCCGGCCGCGAAGCGTGGTCGAGCTCGGCGCGCAGACGCAGGAACGTCGCCTGATCGACGTAGTCCCCATCCACGTAGCGAAGCCGATCGGCCAGCATAGTGAACGCCGCCTCGTCGGGGTGGCCGAACTCCGCCACGCTGGCCCGCGCCCGCGCGATCAGATCGTCCCGCGACCAGCCTGAATTCGCCACGCCGACGACCGGGAAGGTGAGCCGTCCCCTCCTGGCCATCGCGTGCAGCGCCGGAAAGATCTTCTTGTAGGCGAGATCGCCGGTGGCGCCAAAGAACACCAGCGCGTCAGAGCGAGGCTTGGCCTCAGCCATCGGACCCTTCATGGAACGGGACAGGGCTTGGTGTGCCAGATCTCTGCCGCGTATTCGCGGATCGTGCGGTCGCTCGAGAACTGCCCGGAGGTGGCCACGTTGATCAGTGCCGTCGCCGACCACCAGTCCTGATTGACGTAGGCCGCGGCGACGCGTCGCTGCGCCGCGATGTACGACGGCAGGTCCGCCAGGTGCATGTAAAAGTCTCCGTCTTTCAGCAGCCGATCGACAATGGGCGTAAAGAGGTCCCGTCGCCCGCCGCTGAAGTACCCGGATTGGATGAGGTCGATCGTCTCTCGTGTCTGCGCATCGTGCTGGTAGTGCCACCAAGGGTCGTAACTCCCTCGGCGTTCGGCCACCTCTGTCGCCGACATGCCGAAGAGAAACATGTGTTCCTCGCCAGCCTCCGCCGCCATTTCGATCGTCGCCCCGTCCCGGGTGCCAATCGTCAGTGCGCCGTTCATCATGAACTTCATGTTGCCGGTTCCGCTCGCCTCGAACCCGGCTGTCGAAATCTGCTCCGAGACGTCGGTCGCCGGAATCAGGCGCTCTGCCAGGCTCACGCTGTAGTCGGGCAGGAACACAACGCGCAGCCGGCCACGGACCGCCGGGTCACGGTTGACGGTCGCCGCGACGTCGTTGATCAGTTTGATGATCAGTTTCGCGAGCGCATACGCCGGGGCCGCCTTGCCGGCGAAGAAGAATGTCCGTGGCGGAACCTCGGCCGTCGGGTCATGCTGCAGCGACCGATAGAAGCGGATGATGTGCAGCACGTTGAGCAGCTGCCGCTTGTACTCATGAATGCGCTTGACGTGACTGTCGAAGATCGAGCCTGGATCGACCTCCTCGCCCGTCGTTCGCCGCAACCAGTCGGTGAACTGCAGCTTGGCCGAGCGTTTCGCCTGGCGAAAGCCTTCGCGCGCGGCGCCGTCTCTGGCCATCGGCAGCAGCTGGCGCAAGTGCGCCGGGTCGGTGATCCACGCTTCGCCGATGCACTCGGTAATCAGCGCGCTGAGCGCCGGGTTGGCGACGAGCAGCCAGCGTCGATGGCTGACCCCGTTGGTCTTGCTCGTGAAGCGGTCGGGATACATCTCTGCGAAGTCCGGCAGGACGCGCGAACGCAGCAGGTCGGTGTGGATCGCCGCCACGCCGTTCGTGCTGTGGGTGCCGACGACGGCGAGATGGGCCATCCGCACCGTGCGCGCCGGCGCTTCTTCGATCAGGCTCATCCGTCTCGGCCGGTCGCTATCCTCGGGAAACCGGCGTCGCACGTCGTCCAGGAAACGCCGATTGATCTCGTAAATGATTTCCAGCTGGCGGGGGATCAGCGCTTCGAACAGGGGCACCGGCCACTTCTCGAGCGCCTCGGGCAGCAGCGTGTGATTGGTGTAGGCGAGTGTCCGCAGCGTAAGATCCCACGCCGTCTCCCAACCGAGACCCGCGTCGTCGAGCAATACGCGCATCAATTCAGCCACCGTGAGGGACGGATGGGTGTCGTTGAGCTGAATCGCGACGTGGTCGGGCAGCGCCTCCCACGCTTCCTCCCGTTTGTGAAAGCGCGACAGGATGTCCTGCACCGAACAGCTGACCAGGAAGTACTGCTGCAGAAACCTGAGCGTCCGGCCGGCTTCCGTCGAGTCGTCCGGATAGAGCACGCGTGTCAACGATTCCGCGGCGATGTGGCCGATGACGGCCTCGGCGAAGTCTCCGTGCGAAAATTCGGCGAGATTGAACGAGTCGGGTGCCGCCGCGCCCCAGAGCCGCAGCGTGTTGACACAACCACCGCCGTAGCCCACCACGGGACGGTCGTAGGCGATCCCAAGCAGGACCGAGGGGCGACGGGGAATGATCCCGATGGTCCCCCCGCGCAATTCGAAGCTGGCGCCCAGAGGGACGCGGTAGACCTTTCCTGGCCGGACGATCTCCCAAGGATCCGGACGACGGAGCCAGTTGTCCGGCTCCTCGATCTGGTGCCCGTCGGCGATCCGCTGACGGAAAATCCCGTATTCGTAGCGGAGCCCATAACCCATCGCCGAATATTGCAGCGTCGCCAGCGAATCGATGAAGCACGCGGCGAGCCGCCCCAACCCGCCGTTGCCGAGTCCGGCGTCAGGCTCCTGATCGAGAATTTCCGCGAGGTCCCATCCCTCGTGCCGGATGGCCGCATCGATGAGGGCATCCGCCGCAATGTTGCGGATATTGTTGCTGAGCAGCCTGCCGATCAGGAATTCCATCGACAGGTAGTAGGTGCGCTTCGGGTTCGCCTGCTCCCGGGTTTCCCGAGTCTTCACCCAGCGGTGCGCGACCAGATCCCGGCAGAACCGGGCGATTGCCTCGAATCGCTGCCTCGGCGGCGCCGACCGCGGATCCACGATGTGCTCGCAGAGCAGATAGCGATCGGTCCAGCCTGTCTGATTCTCGTGGAATCCGAGACGGTCCAGACGCCGCTCCAACGCCGCGTCGAGCGCCTCACCACGACGGACTGCCTCCACCATCGCGCACCTCCCGGCCGTTGCGGTGACTGTCTCAGCCGGCTGCAACATCTTGAAGACATCGCCGCGACGGCCGCGAAACGTCAGGCGGCGTCATGACGTTACACGGAGTTCACGTGGCCGACGCCCTCCCGTCGTATCTCAACAGTAGGCTCCTGACGGCGTCGATCCCCGCCGCCTCGACAACCTAGGCGCGATGCGGCGATGTCCTTCGCCAGAAAGCCGAAAACAGACATGTTCCGCTCCCCCCTCTTCGCCACGCTGGTTCTCGGGTGCGCCCTTGGCGTCTCCGCGTGCGGCGGGCCCTCCGCCGCGGATGACATCGGCGGCGACCTGCACGGTGCCGGCGCCACTTTTCCGGCGCCGCTTTACGATCGCTGGTTCAAGGACTTCGTCAAGGCCCACCCCAATGCCCGCGTCGACTATCAAGCCGTCGGCAGCGGGGCCGGCATCAATCAGTTCACCAACAAGACCGTCGACTTCGGCGCCAGCGACGCCGCGATGACCGACGACGAGATCGCCAAGGTGGACAAGGGCGTCCAGCTCATTCCGATGACCGCCGGCAGCATCGTGCTCACCTACAATCTGCCCGATCTCAAGGCGCCGCTGAAGCTCTCGCGTCAGGCGTATGCGGGGATCTTCCTCGGCAAAGTCACCAAGTGGAATGATCCCCTGGTCGCCGCCGCGAATTCCGGCGTCACACTGCCGGATCTGGCTATCTCTGTCGTCCGCCGTGCCGAGAGCAGCGGTACGACCTTCGTGTTCACGCAGCACCTGAGCGCCATCAGTCCCGACTGGAAGAGCGGTCCCGGGACCAGCAAGGCGCCGAACTGGCCGACGGGGATCGGGGCCAAAGGCAACGAGGGTGTGACCGCGGCCATCAAGCAGACCGCCGGTACCATTGGCTACGTCGAGTACCGGCTATGCCAAGCAGACGGGCCTGGCGATGGCCTCCCTCGAGAACAAGTCAGGCACGTATGTCGAGGCGAACACCGCTTCAGCGCAGGCCGCCCTGGCCGGTGCGCAGCTGCCAGACAACCTGCGTCTGTTCCTGCCGGATCCGGACGGAAAAGATGCCTATCCGATCGTGACCTACACATGGCTGCTAACCTACAAGCAATACGCGGATCCCAAGACCGCCGCCGCGGTCAAGAACGTCGTCCGCTATTGCCTCGACGACGGCCAGAAGGTGAGCGAGGAAATGGGTTACGTCCCGCTCCCGCAGAGTGTCGTCGCGGCGGATCTCAAGGCGCTGGATAACATCCGGTAATCTGTGGACGTCACGTCGCTCCCCGCCGCCATGGCGGCCGGCGCGATTGCCCGGCCGCCCGCGCTCCGTGACCGCGTAGTCGATCGTGTCGTCCGTGCACTGACCTATGTGTGCGCGGCCGCGGTCATTCTCCTCGTCACCTACATCGCCCTGAAGATCGCCTGGACCGCACGGCCTGCGGTCCAGCGGTTTGGCAGCAGCTTGTTGACGTCGACGACGTGGGACACCAATCGCGATCTCTTCGGGCTCCTGCCCGCCATCTGGGGTACGCTCTACAGCTCGATTCTTGGTCTCGCGATCGGGACGTTCTTCGGCCTGTCGATCGCCATCGTCCTCAGCCAGGATTTTCTCCCGCGCACGATCGAGACCATTCTCAAGAACCTCATCGAACTGCTCGCGGCCATACCGAGCGTCGTCTACGGGCTCTGGGGCGTCTTCGTGGTCATTCCCTTCGTCCGCCCGTTCGCCGACTGGAGCAATACCCATCTCGGCTGGATCCCGATCTTCGGTACGCCCCTGCGCGGCCCCGGCATGCTGCCGGCGTCGCTGGTGCTGGCGATCATGGTCCTGCCGACCGTTTCGGCGCTGTCGCGCGAAGCAATGGTGGCGGTGCCGTCCAAACTGAAGGAAGCGGCCTACGGACTCGGCGCGACGCGCTGGGAGATGATCCTGGGAGTACTCGTCCCCACCGCGCTCACGGGCATTGCCGGTTCGATCATGCTCGGGTTCGGCCGCGCCCTCGGCGAAACGATGGCGCTCGCCATGCTGGTGGGAAACGCCAACACCATCAGTGTGTCGTTGTTCTCTCCCGGAACCACCCTGGCGGCGCTGCTCGCGTTGAACTTCCCGGAAGCGAAGGGCACCGAGGCCGAGGTGCTCATGTACGCCGCGCTCGTGCTGCTCTCGATTACCCTCGTCGTGAACGTCGTCGGCACGGCCATCGTCACGCGCGCGGGAAACAAGCTGAAGGGCATACGGTAATGGCGCCGGTTGAGCTCACCGAGAACTTTTCGGAGATCGATCTCGGGCAACTCGAGACGTCGCTGCGATCGCCTCGTACCTTACTGAGCGCCGTGCTCAGCGCTATCGCCATTGCCGCGTCGATGGTCGCGTGCGCCCCGCTGCTGTCGGTCATCGCCCTGCTCGTCTATCACGGCGGCAGGCGCCTCAGTTGGGAAGCGCTCACCGCCAATCCGCCTGCCGCGTTCGGCTCGGGCGGCGGCTTTGGCAACGCCATCCTCGGCACGCTCACCATGGTCGGCCTGGCGACACTGCTGAGCGTCCCCACCGGCATCTTCGCCGCATCCTTCCTCGGTCTCATCGGTCCCGAGACGCGGTTTGCGCGCGCGGTTCGTTTCGCCGCGAAGATCCTCACCGGCATGCCGTCGGTCCTCGCTGGTGTCTTTGCCTACGCCGCGGTTGTCCTCGTCACCGGCGTGTTCTCGGCACCGGCCGGCGGGCTGGCGCTAGCCGTCCTCATGCTGCCCACGGTCATTCTGACGGCTGAAGAGGCCATCCGGATGGTGCCCACCCGCATGAAGGAGGCGGCGATCGGCATGGGCGCGACGGAGGCACAGTTGCTGTTGCGCATCGTGCTGCCCACCGCCATGCCTGGCATCCTGACCGGGGTCATGCTCGCCGTCGCCCGCGCCGCCGGCGAAACGGCGCCGCTCCTCTTCACGGCGTTGTTCAGCAGTTACTCGTTGTTCGATCGCGGCAGGCTCCACTTGATGTCGCCGACCGCGTCTCTCGCCGTCCTCATTTACAACTTCTCGGCGATGCCGTTCCAGAACCTCGTCGAGCTCGCCTGGGCGGCCTCGCTGGTCCTTGTCGTCATCGTGCTCACGTTCAATATCGCGGGACAGTTGCTCTCGCGGAACCGTCACCGCTGGTAGGAGGTCTCGTGCAAGCGATGCCCGTTTCTGTTGCCGCTCCGCCGGCTCCGTCCGCGCCTGTCACCCGCCGCGCTGGCGAGGTCGTCATCGATTGCCGGATCAATCGCATGTTCTACGGCGACTTCAAGGCCGTTCGCGATACGGCGCTACCGATTCATCGCGGGTCGATCACCGCCTTCATCGGCCCGTCCGGTTGCGGCAAGAGTTCGGCGCTCCGCTGCCTGAACCGGATGAACGACCTCGTGCGCGGCTTCCGCCTGGAAGGCAGCGTCACGTTCCTCAATCGTGACATCTACGCGGCCAAGGTCGACCCCGTCGCCGTCCGGCGCTACATCGGCATGGTCTTTCAGCAGCCCAATCCGTTTGCCATGAGCATCTTCAACAATGTCGCTTTCGGGCTGCGTCTCAATCGATATCCCGGCAGCGTGGCCGAACGCGTCGAACAGGCGTTGAAAGGGGCGGCGTTGTGGGACGAGGTCAAGGACAAGCTCCATGCCAGCGGCTTGTCCCTGTCGGGCGGCCAGCAGCAGCGCCTGTGTATTGCCCGCGCGATTGCCACCGAGCCTGAAGTGCTCCTGATGGACGAGCCGTGTTCGGCCCTCGATCCCATCGCGACGCGTCGCATCGAAGAGCTGATGCTCGAACTGCGCCAGCGTTACACCATCGCCATCGTCACCCACAACCTGCAGCAGGCCAAGCGCGTGGCCGACCGGACCGCCTTCATGTACGTCGATACCTCTGAAGGAGGTCGAACCGGTTACCTCGTCGAATTCGGCGACACGGCTCAGATCTTCAACGAGCCGCAGCACGCGCACACCCAGGCCTACATTCGGGGCGAATTCAGCTGAGGGGCAGTCGTTACGTCGGCTACCGACCTCGTCGGCGTGCCCACGATTTCCCACCCTGACTCGGCGTCGTGCTTTGGTTATCAAATTGTGACCAGGACGTTACGTCCGTGAGGTAGCGTGAAGGCTCCATTTGGTGGGGTGACCTATGATTGTCCGCGCGGACACCGAAATCGAGCCACTCACTGATGTCGGCACACTCTGGACGATGCGCAAGTCGGCACACGTCGCACGGTGCGCCGTGATGGCGGCCCCAGGGGAGTGGGAGCTTCGCGAGGTCGTGGATGGCGTGGCGCGGCGCATCCGCCGGTCCGAGCGCGGCAGTCAGGCCTTCACCATCGCCGAAGAGTGGAAGTGCCGGATGCTCCAGGAAGGATGGCGCCAGGTGGTGCCCGACCGGTCGCGGAACAGCCGTCGCCCGCTGCGCCAGCGGTGAGTAGTCCGCCCAGCGTCCCCGACACGCCCCTTCCCTCGCCGCAGATCGTCGCGGTGCTCGACATGGGGGCGAGCGCCATCCGGCTTGTCGTCAGTGAACTCGGCGCCGATCGGCAGGTCCGCACGATCGACGAAGCGTCGCGCGGCGTGCTGCTGGGGCGCGACACGTTCTCGGCCGGGGCGATCCGCGCCCGCACCATCGACACGGCGCTGACCGCCCTGACCGGCTTCCGCCGCATCCTCGATCGTTACGAGGTCTCGCGCATACGCGCGGTCGCGACGAGCGCGGTGCGCGAGGCCCGTAACGTCGATCTGTTTCTCGATCGAATCGAGCGCCGCACCGGGATTGCCTTCGAGATCATCGACGAGGCGGAGGAGAGCCGCCTCACGTTCCTGGCCGTTCGCCAGGCGCTGCTCAATCGCCCTCCACCCGA
This sequence comes from uncultured Acidobacteriota bacterium, assembly GCA_963836665.1. GTDB lineage: Bacteria > Acidobacteriota > Vicinamibacteria > Vicinamibacterales > 2-12-FULL-66-21 > JAICSD01. Next base: position 32,109 of record CAWIKL010000002.1, read on the forward strand.
GGCCGACTGGACGCTCCTCGCCGAGGTCGGCGGTGGCAGCACCGGCCTGACCCTGCTGCACGGCGGACAGCCGACGCGGTCCGCCGTCTACGAGCTGGGCGGAATTCGCCTCCGCCAGCAGCTCAGCCTGCACCAGCTCGCGCACGACGTGCAGCTCTCACTGTTGAAGCGCTCCATCGCCAACATCGTGTCCGAAATCACGCTGGATTTCCCGCTCGAGCGCATCAGCCACATGGTGGCGATCGGCGGCGACGTCCGCTTCGTCGCCGCGCAAGTGCTGCCCGACAGCGGAGAAGCCGTCCGGGAGATCCCGCGCGACGCTTTTCTCGCCTTCTGCGACCAGGTCGAGCGCCTCGACGACGAACAGCTCGTCGATCGCCTTCGTTTGCCGCCGGTGGAGGCGGAAACCCTGGTCCCGGCGCTCCTGGTCTACCGGTCGCTGTTCTCGCAGACGGCGGCACAGCATCTCGTCGTCCTGGACGCCTCGCTGCGGACCGGCGTGCTGCTCGACTTGCTCGAGCCGGAGCAATCGGCCGCCGGCGATTTCGAGGCACAGGTGCTGGCCAGCGCCGAAGCGCTCGGGCACAAGCACCGGTTCGACCGCGAGCACGGCGAACACGTGGCCGAGCTGGCGATACGGCTCTTCGACGCGCTGCGGGAAGACCACGGCCTCGGCGTCCGCGAGCGCTTGATGCTGAGAGTCGCCGCGCTTCTGCACGACATCGGCGTCTTCATCAACGTCCGCGCCCATCACAAGCATTCGCAGTATGTGATCTCGGCCTCGCAGATTTTCGGGCTCTCCAACGAAGAGACCGCCATCGTCGGCAACATCGCGCGCTATCATCGCCGGGGCGTGCCGCAGAACAGCCATCTGCCCTACGTCGCGCTGGACCGGCAGGATCGCGTCGTCGTCAACAAGCTTGCCGCCATACTTCGACTGGCCAACGCGCTCGACGCCGAACACCTGCAGAAGGTCACCGCGCTGCGGATCGCGCGCCACGACCGGCGCTACGTGCTCGACATTGACGGCAACGGCGACCTGACGATGGAGTTACTCGCGACCAGCGCGCGGGCGGACCTGTTCGCCGAAGTGTTCGGGCAGGACCTCGTGGTCCGCCGTGGAGACCAGACGCTGTGAACCACGACAAATCGCCCGACCGTTATCTCAATCGCGAGCTGTCATGGCTGGCCTTCAACCAGCGCGTGCTCGACGAGGCCGCGGACGCGAGCACGCCGCTGCTCGACCGGGCCAGGTTCGCTGCCATCGTCGCATCGAATCTCGACGAGTTCTTCATGGTCCGCGTCGCCGCGCTCCTCCATGCGATCGAGGAGGGTACGCTGGCGGATCCGGGCGGCCCGACACCCGTGCGTCAGCTCGCCCTGGTGCGAGAGCGCGCCCACGCGATGGTCGACGCCCTCTATCGGCTGACGCACACCGAGATCCTGCCGGCGCTTGCGGAGGTTGGTGCGCGGCTCGTCTCCTGGGCCGAGCTCGACGAGAAGCGCTGCGCTGGACTCGCCAAGTTCTTCCAGGAAGCGGTCTTCCCGATCCTGACGCCGCTGGCCATCGACGGATCGCGTCCATTTCCGTTGCTGGCGTCGCTGACGCTGAACGTGGCGCTTCGCCTCGAGCCGGTCGATGGATCACCGGATCAGAGGCTGGCCATCGTCCAGGTGCCACCGGGGCTCGCACGCCTCGTTCCCTCGGGCGAACAGGGCTCGTTCGTCCTGCTCGAGGAGCTCGATCGTCGCGCACGGCGGGCTCCTGTTTCCCGGGCAGGCGATCGTCGAATCGTCCATTCTCCGGCTCGCCCGCGACGCCGAGCTCGAACTCGACGACGAGGGTGGACGGACACAACTCGACATCGTCGAACGCGAACTGCGCCGCCGGCGGCGCAGCGACGTCGTCCGGATGGAGACCGGCGCCGCCGCGTCCGAGGCGCTGGTCGGGCAACTGCGCGGTCACCTTGACGTGCCCGTCGAAGACGTCTACCGGGTTCCGGGGCCGCTCGATCTCCGGTTGTTGTTCTCGCTGGCAGACGTCGCGCACGCCGACGCACCGCAGGCGCCGCCGCATGTGCCGGTCAGCGTCCTCGCCGGCATCGAGGAAGACAATCTCTTTGGACTGCTCGACGAGCGGTCTCTGCTTCTCCACCATCCATACGAGTCGTACGATCCGATCCTCGCGTTGGTCGCGCAGGCGGCCGACGACCCCGATGTGCTCGCGATCAAGCAGACGCTGTATCGGACGAGTGTCGGATCACCGTTCGTCGAAAGCCTGCGCCGCGCCGCCGCGCGCAACAAGCAGGTCACGGTGCTGGTCGAATTGACAGCGCGGTTCGACGAAGAGCGCAACATCCACTGGGCACGGGCGCTCGAGGAAGCGGGCGCGCACGTGATTTACGGCGTGCGCGGCTACAAGACGCACGCCAAGATCTGCCTGATCGTGCGGCGGAGCCCATACGGGCTGAAACGGTACGTGCACCTGGGAACCGGCAATTACAACGAGCGGACGGCACGCGTCTACACGGACTTCGGCCTGCTGACGACCGCGCCAGCCATCGTCGAAGACGCAACGGCGTTCTTCAATGCAGTGACCGGCTACTCGGATCCGCCGCGCATGAAGAAGCTGGTGATGGCCCCCACAGATCTACGCCGGCGCTTCCTTCAGCTGATTGACCGCGAGCGGCGCCGCGCCCTGGGCGGGCAGCGCGCAGAGATCGTCGCCAAGATGAACGCGCTCACCGACGTCGAGATCGTCGACGCGCTGTATGCGGCGTCGGCAGCCGGCGTCCGGATTCAGCTCAACGTCCGCGGCGTGTGCGTGCTGCGGCCGGGCATCGCCGGGCTCAGCGACAACATCGAGGTCGTCTCGATCGTCGACCGCTTTCTCGAGCACTCGCGCATCTATCATTTCTTCAACGGTGCCGCCGAAGACGTCTTCCTGGCGAGCGCGGACTGGATGACGCGCAACCTCGACAAGCGCGTCGAGCTGATGTTCCCGGTCGAGGATGCCGGCCACAAGGCCCGCATCCTCTACGCCCTGCGGGCGATGTTCCGCGACAACGTCAAGGCGCGGTGGCTCGATGCCAACGGCGACTACGCGCGGCGAGAGCCGGCGCCCGGCGACGCGGCCTTTCGCGTGCAGCAACATCTGCAGGACGAGACGAGACGGCTGGCGGCGCTCGCGCATGACCGCGCCGGGATCACGCTGAAGCCTGAGGACAGCGGCACGCGCGGGGTGTAACGACCCCTGCAGCTATTCTGCTCGATCGTCCGCTCCCGAGAGGACGATCAACGATGGCGCCATAGCGGCAGACGGATACCGACTCAGCAGCCCTTCGACGTCAAGGCGTTCGGCCGCAGCTTGAAACATGGCGCGAATCTGCTGGAGTGCTGAGGGTGTCATCAATCGTGTCGCCTTCATGACACGACCCGCCTCAATGGCGAAGCCCACTTCTCCACTCGCGTTGTTGAATGCCCTCAACGACAGATCCCCCTTCGTGCTGTAGCGGACTTCGAAGTTCTTGAACTTCGTCGGGTTCCCCTTCAGCTTCAGCAGCGCGTCAACGCCGCGCACGAGATCGGCCAGCTCCTCCCGATCCACGAAGGCGGTCTCCTCCCGGTCCGGGCCCTGATGTATCGTCACGGTCATACCCTGCACGGCCTCGGTGCCGGAGTGGAGCAGTCGTGCCTCGACGACGACAAAACCGGAGGTTGAAAGCGTGGATCCGATGCGGCCGAGTTCGTCGTAGCCAAGCGTGACGACGCTACCGGGTGCCGGTGTGAACCCTTCGAGCTTTGTCGCGGGACGGAATGGAGTCGGAGACGGAACGGGAACCTGGACGACCCTCATGCAACGCTCCTTCTTGCCTGCTTAGAGTAGCGAGCCTCCTCCCGATGTTGAGATACCGGCCGGGCCAAATCCGTCTCCTCTGGCCCAAGGGGTCAGTGGAGGTCCGCTTGGTCCTCCCGGGGAATTTCGGGCATGATGACAATCTGACGGCATGGGCGGGAGACACACGCACGCAGTCATCGCGTCATCCGTCCAGGGCTGGGTCCTGCCGCACCTGATCGCCTGGGTCGAGAGCTGCGACGTCAACGCAGGACCGATTCGCCACCTCTTCGGACGGACGAGGCTCGACGATCCCAGCGTGCGCATCCCCGAGGCGGTCACCGACACGGCGTGGCGCCTCGCCGCGACCCTCACGCGCGACGAGGCACTGGGCATTCATCTCGCTGAGTCACTGCCCCGCGGCGCCCTGGACCTCATCGAGTACGCCCTCCGATCCAGCCCTTCTCTGGAAAAGGGGCTCGATCGTTTGGCCCGGTATGGGCGGCTGCTGAGCGATCGCGTCGCGGCGCGGACGCACCGGAAGGACGAGAGCCTCTTGTTCCTGGTCCACGATACGGCCAGCACGCCGCTACACTCGGCGCGGACCGAATTTTCCCTGGCTCTCGCGCTCAAGCTGGCGCGTGACAGCACAGGGGCGGACATCAGACCTGTTCGCGTGGGTTTCGCGCATCCCGCGCCCGCCAACATCGCGGAGCATCGGCGCTTTTTTTCCGGATCGGTTCGGTTCGCCGCCGGATCGACGTCGATGAGCCTGAGCGCTTCGGATGGCGCACGCGCGATGCGCGACGCCGATCCCGCGCTGTCTTCGATCATTCGCCGCCGGCTGGAGAACGCCCTGGGCGATCGAGACCGATCCGATGCCGGCGCCATGAGCACACGGCTCCGGCACATCCTGGTCGAGCATCTGGGGCAGTCGGTCCTGACCCTCGACGCCGCTTGCACCGCACTTGCCGTCAGCCGGCGAACCCTGACCCGCCGACTGGCCGAGGAAGGCGCGTCCTTCCGGCACATCCTCGATGACGTGCGACGTGATTTCGCCCGTGCCTTGCTTCAGGATCGCACCCAGAGCATCGGCGACATCGCGTTCTTCCTGCAGTATTCCGAACCGGCGGCGTTCCACCGGTCGTTCAGGCGGTGGACGGGGCTGACGCCACAAGGGTTCAGGGAGTCCTGAGCGCCGGCAGGGACGGAGAAGCCGCAAATGCTCGCGACCTTTTGTTGAGCTATGTGTCGATTGGACTTTTCATCTTTTTGTCATAGATTTACCAGCCGCCCTCGCCTTGCCCTTGAAATCCCGGGATTCCCGGCGTCGTAGATCATCCCGGTTCTACATCAGATGGCGTAGGGCGCCGGAGGACTGAGCGTGAGGAGTTGGGTTACCGGGTTGGTTGGGATTGGTATCGTCGTATCCGTTGCGGCAACAACGGGTTGCGGGTCGTCGAGCGCTGCCGCGGCAGGGGCTGGCGGCGGCGGTGGAGGTGGGCGCGGCGGACGTGGCGGCGGCGGGGGCGCGCCGGTCCCGGTCGTGATCGGGCGGGCGGTCCAGAAGGACGTGCCGGTCGACGTGTCCGCGATCGGCAACGTCGAGGCGTTCGCGACCATCAGCGTCCGCGCCCAGATCACTGGCACGCTGCAGGAAGTCCGCTTCCACGAAGGCGACTACGTCAAGGCAGGCGCGCTGCTCTTCACCATCGATCCGCGTCCCTACGACGCCGCGCTGCACCAGGCTGAGGCGAACCTCGCGCGCGATCAGGCGCTGCTGACGCAGGCGGAAGCGCAGCTGGCCAAGGACGTCGCCAACGAGCAGTACCTCGACCGCCGAGGCGCAGCGGCTCTCCTCGCTCAACGAGCGCGGGCTCGTGCCCAAGGATCAGACCGAGCAGGGCAAGGCGTCGGCGGCGGCCAACAGCGCCGTCGTCAATGCCGACAAGGCTGCGATCGAAGGCGCCAAGGCGCAGCTCATCGCCCAACAGGCCGCGGTCGAGAGCGCGAAGCTGCAGCTCGGCTACACGCAGATCCGGACGCCGATCGACGGGCGCACCGGTAACCTGATGGCCAAGGCCGGCAACCTGGTGACCGCGAACTCGACCGAGCTGATCACGATTACACAGGTCACGCCGGTCTACGTCACCTTCTCGCTGCCGGCGGAACACCTCAACGACGTCAAGCCGGGAAGCGCGAAGCTCGCCGTGACGGCGACACCGCAAACGACGAGCGGTGCGCAGCCGGCGACGGGCACGCTGACCTTCGTCGACAACGTCGTCGATCCCACGACCGACACGATCAAGCTGAAGGCGACTTTCGCCAACGAGGATCGCGCGCTGTGGCCCGGGCAGTTCGCGCGCGTCAGCCTGAGGGTCGCCACGATCGATCACGCCACGGTCGTTCCTTCGGAAGCGGTGCAACTCGGGCAGGACGGCCAGTTCGTGTTCCTCGTCAAGAGCGATCAGACCGTCGAGCAGCGGCCGATCAAGGTTGGCCAGACCGTCGGTGAGGAGGTCGTAGTCGCGAGCGGCCTGCAGCCGGGCGACGCCGTCGTCACCCAGGGGCAGCTGCGGCTCGAGCCGGGCACGAAGATCACGCGCGCCGATCCGCGGACGGGCGAGGCCTCGCCCAACGGCGGCGGCGGACGCGGCGGACGCGGTGGTGGCGGCAAGAACGGCGGACGCGGACGCGGCGGCGATGCGGGTCGTCCGAGCGACGCCGGTCGTGGTAGCGGCGCGCTGTGAACATCTCCGAGACGTTCATCCGGCGGCCGATCGCGACGAGCCTGATCATGGCGGGCATCGCCATGTTCGGCGTCGTCGCCTATCGCGCGCTGCCGGTGAGCGATCTGCCGCAGGTCGAGTTCCCGACGCTGAACGTGTCGGCGTCGCTGCCCGGCGGCGACCCGGGCACGATGGCCTCGGCCGTGGCCAGCCCGCTCGAGCGGCAGATGACGACCATCGCCGGCGTCGACTCGATGGTCTCGAGCAGCAGCAGCGGCAACACCAACATCACGCTGCAGTTCGACCTCGGGCGCAACATCGACAGCGCCGCGGTGGACGTGCAGACGGCGATCGCGGCGGTGATGCCGCTGCTGCCGACGACGATGACGTCGCCGCCGTCGTTCCGCAAGAACAACCCGAACGACCAGCCGATCCTGATGCTCAACCTGACGTCGCAGACGCTGCCGATGTCGGTGCTCGACGACTACGCGGAAAATGTCGTGGCGCCGCGCATCTCGATGGTCAGCGGCGTGTCGCAGGTGCAGGTCCAGGGCTCGGCCAAGTACGCCGTGCGCGTGCAGCTCGATCCCGACAAGCTGCACTCGCAGGGCATCGGGCTCAACGAGATCACCGCGGCCATCACCAACTGGAACGTGAACCTGCCGACCGGGCAACTCTACGGCCCCAACCAGACCTACAACCTGCGCGCGGCCGGACAGCTCGACGACGCCGCCGCCTATCGTCCGATCGTCGTCGCCTACCGCAATGGGGCGCCGATTCGGCTCTCGCAGGTGGCCAACGTCATCGACAGCACCGAGAGCGTCTTCAACGCGGCCTGGTACTACACGAAAGACAACGGCATCCCGACCTCGCGCCGCGCCATCACGCTGATGGTGATGCGCCAGCCGGGGACCAACACCATCGACGTCACCGATCGCGTGCAGGCGCTGCTGCCCTCGTTCGAATCGCAGCTGCCGCCCGCCGCGCACCTGACCGTCCGGCAGGATCGCTCGAAGACGATCCGCGCCGCGTTCTCCGACATCCAGATCACCATGCTGATCACGCTGGCGCTGGTCGTCGGCGTCATCTTCCTGTTCCTGCACAACGTCTCGGCGACGCTGATCCCGGCGCTGGCGCTGCCCTTCTCGATCCTCGGCACGTTCGCGATCATGCAGCTGCTCGGCTTCAGCATGAACAACCTGTCGATGATGGCGCTGATCCTCTCGATCGGTTTCGTCGTCGACGACGCGATCGTGATGCTCGAGAACATCGTGCGGCACATGGAGCACGGCGCCGACGCGCTGACCGCGTCGCTCGATGGCTCTCGCGAGATCGGCTTCACGATCATCACGATGACGACGTCGCTGGCGGCGGTGTTCATCCCGGTGCTGTTCATGACCGGCGTGCTCGGGCGCCTGTTCCGCGAGTTCGCGGTGACGATCACCGCGGCGATCCTGATTTCCGGCGTCGTCTCGGTCACGCTCACGCCGATGCTGTGCAGCCGCTTCCTCTCGGTGACGGCGCTGCACGCCAAGACCGGTCTGGCCGGCTTCCTCGAGCGCGCCTTCAGCGTGCTGCAGCGCCTCTACGAACGCAGCCTCCGTGTGGTGCTGCGGCACCGCGCGATCATGCTCGGCGTGTTCGTGGCCGTCCTGGTCGCGACCGTGCACATGTATCGCATCATCCCGACCGGCTTCATTCCCGACCAGGACAACGACACCCTGTTCGTCAGCCTGCGCGCCGCGCAAGGAACGTCGTACTACGACATGGTCGACTGGACGCGGAAGATCGCGGACATCGTCGTCAAGAATCCCAACGTCGATTCGTTCCTCGCCTCGGTGATGGGCGGCTCGGCCAACAACTCGCGCATCCAGGTGCAGCTCACGCCGCGCGCGACCCGGCAGATGACGGCGCAGCAGATCGCCCAGCAGATCCGCGCCGACACCAGCCGTTTCGCCGCGTTCCGGACGTTCGTCACCCTGCCGCCGGCGATCCAGATCGGCGGCCGCATGGGCAACCAGAACTACAGCCTGATGATGCAGAGCCTCGATCACGACGAGCTCTACGCCTGGGGCCCGAAGGTCGAGCAGGCGATCGCCAGCGAGGTCGGCGAGGTACAGGACGTCTCCACCGACATGGAGATGAAGAGCCCGCGCGTCGACCTGACCATCGATCGCGACAAGGCGGCCGCGCTCGGCCTCAACGCCACCCAAATCGAGAACACCCTGTCGACCGGTTTCGGCTCGACGTGGGTCTCGACCATCTACGGCCCGGCCAGCCAGTACCGCGTGTTGCTCGAGCTCGAGCCGAAGTACCAGTCGCAGACCGATTCGCTGAAGAACGTGGCGTTCAAGACGTCGAACGGCGAAGTCGTGCCGCTCGAGTCCGTGGTCAAGTACAAGGACTCGGTCGGGCCGCAGTCGATCAATCACTCAGGGCAGCTGCCCTCGGTCTCGGTCTCGTTCGGCCTGAAGCCGGGCGTCTCGCTCGGCCAGGCGACGGCCCACGTCAAGCAGGTCGCCGATCGCATCCTGCCGGCGACGGTCACGACCAGCTTCGAGGGCTCGGCCAAGGTCTTCCAGCAGTCGATGAGCAACCTCGGCTTGCTGCTCTTCGTCGCCATCGGCGTCGTCTACATCGTCCTCGGCGCACTCTACGAGAGCTACATCCACCCGATCACGATTCTCTCGGGGCTGCCCTCGGCTGGCCTCGGCGCGCTCATCACGCTGTATCTCTTCGGCAACGAGCTGAACATCTATTCGTTCGTCGGCCTGATCCTGCTCATCGGCATCGTCAAGAAAAACGCCATCATGCAGATCGACTTCGCGCTCGAAGCCGAGCGCAAACACGGCAAGACGCCGGCCGAGGCCATCCACGAAGGGTGCCTGATTCGCTTCCGGCCGATCATGATGACAACGATGGCGGCGCTGCTTGGCGCGGTGCCGATCGCGCTCGGTTACGGCGCCGGCGGCGAAGCCCGCCGTCCGCTCGGCCTCGCCGTGGTCGGCGGCCTCGTCGTGTCGCAGCTGATCACCCTCTACCTGACGCCGGTCGTCTATACCTACCTGGCGACGATGTTCAAGACCAGCCAGATCCAGGAAACGAGCACTGCGCTCAGCACCGGCCACTGAGCTTCGAGCACCATGAATATCTCCGAAGGATTCATCCGGCGCCCCATCGCGACCAGCCTGCTGATGGCGGCGATCGCCCTGTTCGGCGTCGTCGCCTATCGCGCTCTGCCGGTCAGCGACCTGCCCAACGTCGACTTTCCCACGCTGCTGGTCACGGCACAGCTGCCTGGCGCCGGGCCGGAGACGATGGCCTCTTCAGTGGCGACGCCGCTCGAGAACCAGTTCTCGATGATCGCCGGCCTGCAGTCGATGACCTCGGTCAACTCGCTCGGCTCGACGCAGATCACCCTCGAGTTCGACCTCAACCGGCCGCTCGACGGCGCCGCGGTCGACGTGCAGTCGGCGATCACCCAGGCGTCGCGCCTGCTGCCGCAGGGGATGCCGACGCCGCCGACCTTCACCAAGGTCAATCCGGCGGACCAGCCGATCCTCTATCTCGTCATCACCTCGTCGACGATGCCGGCATGGCAGCTTGACGAGTACGCCGAGACGCGCATCGCGCAGCGGATCTCGATGATCAGCGGCGTCGCGCAGGTGCAGGTGCTCGGCAGCGAGAAGTACGCCGTGCACGTGCAGCTCGATCCCCATGCGCTCGCCACCCGTCAGATCGGCATCAACGAGATCGAGACGTCGCTCAAGAACTGGAACGTCAACGTCCCGACCGGCACCATCGTCGGCCCGCATCGCGCCTTCACCCTGCAGGCGACCGGCCAGCTGACCAGCGCCGAGCAGTACAAGTCGATGATCGTCGCCTACCGCAACGGCGCGCCGATCCGGCTGGACCAGCTGGGCACGATCGTCGACGGCGTCGAAGACCAGCGCACCGGCTCGTGGCTCTATACCAAGGACGGCAAGCAGCGCGCGATCACGCTCGGGATCCAGCGCCAGCCCGGCACCAACACCATCGCCGTCGCCGACGCGGTCAAGGCGCTGCTGCCACAGTTCCGCGCGGAACTCCCGACCAGCGTCCACATGGACGTGCTCTACGACCGTTCTGACACCATCCGCGACTCGTACCGTGACGTTCAGTTCACGATGGCGCTGACGCTGGCGCTGGTCATCTTCGTCATCTTCGTGTTCCTGCGTAACGTCTGGGCCACCGTCATCCCGAGCCTGGCGCTGCCCTTCTCGATCATCGGCACGTTCGCGGCGATGTACATGCTGGGCTACAGCCTCGACAACCTGTCGATGATGGCGCTCATCCTGTCGGTCGGCTTCGTCGTCGACGACGCGATCGTCATGCTCGAGAACGTCTACCGCCACGTCGAGGAGGGGGAAGACCCGCTGACCGCGTCGCTCGTCGGCTCACGCGAAATCGGCTTCACTATCGTCTCGATGACGCTGTCGCTGGCGGCGGTGTTCATCCCGGTGCTTTTCATCTCGGGCGTGCTGGGGCGGCTGTTCCGCGAATTCTCGGTGACGATCTGCGTCGCCATCCTGATCTCGGGCGTCGTCTCGGTGACGTTGACGCCGATGCTGTGCAGCCGCTTCTTGCGGCGGCCGTCATCGCACGGTCCCGGCAACCGCTGGGCGCGGGGGTCGGAGGCCGGGTTCGAATGGCTGCTGAACCGCTACGACCGCACGCTCCAGATCGTATTGCGACACCGGCGCGCGACGATGGTCGCCTTCGTCGGCGTGCTCGCCGGCACGGTGGCGTTGTTCATCGTGGTGCCCAAGGGCTTCATCCCTGACCAGGACACCGATCAGATCGCCGTGACCACCGAGGCGGCGCAGGGGACGTCCTACGACCGGCTGGTCGAGTATCAGGACGCCGTCGCCGAGGTGTTCAATCGCGATCCGAACGTCGAGGCGCTCGTCTCGACCATCGGCGGCACGGCGGCGCAGACGCTCGGCGGCCCCAACCTGGGGCAGATCGTCGTCCACCTCAAGCCGCGCAGCGAGCGCCGCGAGCTGGCCGGCCAGATCATCGAGCGCCTCCGCCCCGAGCTCGACGCCGTCGTCGGCATGCAGACCTTCGCGCAGAACCCGCCGACGATCCGCATCGGCGGCGAGATCAGCAAGAGCCTGTATCAGTTCTCGATGCAGTCGCCCGATCGCACGCTGCTCTACGCCACCGCGCGCAAGCTGGAGGGCGAGCTGAAGAAGGAGCCGCTGCTGATCGACGTCACCAGCGATCTCGAGGTGACGAGCCCGCAGGTGAACATCCAGATTGACCGCGACAAGGCGGCGGCGATGGGAGTGACGGCGAGCGCGATCGAAAATTCGTTCTACGACGCCTACGGCACCAAGTGGGTGTCGACGATCTACGGCGCCGTCAACGAGTACAAGGTGCTGCTCGAGCTCGCGCCGAAGTTCCAGGCCGATCCGTCGGCGCTGTCGCTGCTTTACTTCAAGGGCACGACCGGGGCCATCGTCCCGCTCGACACGCTGGCGCGCGCCTCACAGGTGGTCGGGCCGCAGTCGGTCAGCCACTACGGGCAGCTGTCGTCGGTGACGGTGTCGTTCGGCCTGGCGCCCGGCGCGTCGCTCGGGACGGCGCTGTCCCGCGTGGGCACGGTCGCGGCCGGCATCGTGCCGCCGACCGTCGGCGCGCAGTTCCAGGGGGCGGCAGCCGCGTTCCAGAACTCGCTCGGCAACCTCGCCATCCTGCTCCTGATCGCCGTGATGGTCGTCTACATCGTCCTCGGCATCCTCTACGAGAGCTACATCCACCCGATGACGATTCTCTCGGGCCTGCCGTCGGCCGCCTTTGGCGCGCTCGTCACGCTCCTGATCTTCGGGATCGATCTCAACATCTACGCCTTCGTCGGCATGATCATGCTGATCGGCATCGTCGAGAAGAACGCGATCATGCAGATCGACTTCGCGCTCGAGGCCGAACGCGGCGGCATGTCGCCGGAGCAGGCGATCTACAAGGGCTGTTTGATCCGTTTCCGCCCGATCATGATGACGACGATGGCGGCGCTGTTCGGGGCGGTGCCGATCGCGCTGGGCTACGGCGCCGGCGGCGAGGCGCGGCAGCCGCTCGGACTGGTGGTCGTTGGCGGCCTGATCTTCTCGCAGCTGGTGACGCTGTACCTGACGCCGGTCGTCTACACCTACATGGCGCAGGTCCAGGGCTGGATGAAGCGGGATCGGCGTGCCGTGGTGACCGTCGGCAGCGCCGCTGACATCCCGCCGTCGCACACGCCGGCGTGACGCCGCCGGCGTGCTCTGATTCACCGACTTCGCTCGACATTCTGCTCCTGCAGCCTCCCCGCGATGGCCGCGGCGATCGCGCGGGCCGCGCGTGGATTCGGGTGCCGGTCCCACGGCAACCGCCAGGCCGCATCGATCTCGACCCGCAGATAGGGTCCCGCAGGATCATCGAGGATTCTCTGGCGTAGCGCCGCCTCGACCGGCTCCTCGTCGCCGAACTGCGGTACGAGGATCAGTGGCGTAGCGCGACGCGCGCGCGCCAGCGCCACGGTGGCCCGAAGCACTTGGCGTGTCGCCGCAATGCCGGATTCGACGACGCCAGCGCCGTGATACGGGAAGATCAACCGCGCGAGCGACTCCAGGCGCCAGCGGTGCACGGCGGGGTGCCACACCAATCCGGGGTCGAGATGCGGCCGTTCGGACTCCAGATTTCGTCCGAAAAGCGCCGGCATGAACAGCGACACCACCGCCACAGGTCGACGGAAACGGGGCAGTTCCCGCTGCAGCCTGAGATACGCCTGGTCGCTGGCGTAGCCATGGACGGCCAGATTCGCGCTCTGGACTCCCAATATCGACTCCACTTGTGCGGGTATGCTCTCCTGCCAGGTCAGCCCTTCTCCGAACATCACCGACTCGCCGACAAAGATGATCGACGGTCGGTCGGCGTCCACTGGCTGATCGCGGCGGAGGACCCGGTAGCCGGCGGCGTCGAGGGTGTAATCCACGACACGTCCGCCGATCGTCCCGTGCCCGGTGCGATCCGGGACGAGCGTCCAGCCGAGCCACGGGTCCGGACGACGGAGCGGTTCTTCAGCAGGAAAGAGCCATTCGGCAGGCCCGATCTGTACATGGCGGAGCACCGGTTCGCTGACACCGACCGCCAGCACGGCCGCGATCGCAATATAAAGTGCCTGCGCCGGAGTTCGTGCCGCGACACTGCCGATGCGTCGTCGTGCAAACACGGTCAGCGAGAGGCCGACTCCAACCAGAAGCCCGCGGACGCACGTCGCGATGAGCACGTACCAGTGCCGCGGCAGGAACCAGGACGGCATGAAGTGCACGTCGAGCCAACGCTGATTGGCAACCAGCGCAGCGGCGAGACAGGCGGCGCCGATCGACGCGGCGAAGACCTCGGCGATCACACGAGCGGCAGTGTGCCTGGGGGTGAGTGCCATCGTTGGTCGCCACCTACGCGTGCCGGCCGATGGTGAAGAACAGCCCGCCCTCTCGGCCGAGCGCGTGCATCCAGCCGAGTTGCGCCAGCCAGCCCTCGAATCGCCAGTTGTCGACGGCGGGCGCAAACAGAGCCCCGCCGTCTTCCCCCAGGACCGCGCTCGGATAGGCGCGGAGGTACTCGACCCGGTTATCGGCGAACCACCGTTGCACCTCGGCGAGCGTGTGGCGGTGTTCTTCGGGATGCTGATACTGATCGCGCAGCCAGGCTGCGCGCCGTTCGGGCTCGTGCGCGCGCTCGCGCAGCACCGGGTCGAAGGGGATCCAGCGGTAGCCCGACAGTCGAGCCACGACACGCCGAAGCCGCAGCGGCACGCGGGCGAAGGCGTTGTAAAGCCCGAGCACGACGATCCCGCCTGGCCGCGCCAGCGGCACGAGCCGCGCAAACGCGGCGCGCGGATCGGGCGTGTGGTGCAGGACGCCCGACGAATACACCACGTCGAACGAGCCGGCCCGCAAGCCGGGATGCCGCGCATCAGTCTCCACGAACTGGACGCGATCGAGGCCGAAACGCCGCGCCGCGGCGGCGGCGAGCTGCAGCGACGCGCGCGTCAGGTCGGCACCGATGACGACGCGATCGGCGCGGGCCAGGTAGAGGCACATCTGACCGGTGCCGCAGCCGATCTCGGCAATCCGCGCGTCACCCGGAATCGCTTCATCGATCAGACGCGTGAACACGGTCCGCCGGGCCCGCGCGTGCAGCGCCGAAAGGCTGTCACCTGGAGGGTAGCCGGGAAACGGCGCGCCTTCGTAGAAACGGCGCACGGTCTCGGTGCGCCCGTCGGCAGGAAGCCGCAGATTGGGAATCCCGTCGGGTGCGTCGAAGCGGCGCGCGCAGCCGCGGCAGGACCAGTCCGGCGACAACTCGCCGGCGCAAGCCGGGCAGGCGAGCAGCGCGCGGAAGGCATCCACGTCAGAAGATCGCGTAAATGAACGGCGCCAGCGCCTCGACCGTCGCCGCCAGGATCAGAACCAGGCCGAACACGCAGAGGAAGATGGCGAGCGGAATCAGCCAGCGCTTGCCGGACTCGCGCTGCCACAGTCCGCGCACGAGATCCACAATCGACCCGACGGTACTGGTGAGCACGATCAGCCTTCGGTGCGTGCCGCCGCGCTTCTTGATCATGCCGCCCCCGCCAGCGGTCCGGCCGGCACGCGCGCGCATTTGGTGACCACGGTCGTGCCCGCGACGAGCAGGTCGATGCCGGCACGACGGAACGTCGAGTAGCCTTCGAGGGCGCGGTTCACGATCGGCTCTCCCGCCACGTTGAACGACGTGTTGAGCAGCACCGGCATGCCGCTGCGGCGCCCGTAGGCTTCGAGCAGCGCGTGCAGCCGAGGCGCCATACCGCGCTCGAGCGTCTGGAGCCGGGCCGAGCCGTCGACGTGGGTCACCGCCGCGAGCGTGGACCGCCACTCGGGCCGGACGGGAAAGACGCCCGACATGAAGCGGCCAAGCCGCGCCCCACCCGGCGGCAGATCGAAATAGCGGTCGGCCGCGTCGATCGGCGTCACCGGCGCGAAAGGCCGGAACGGCTCGCGATGCTTGATTTCGCGATTGAGGCGGTCGCGCATCTCGGCCGCGTGCGGCGCGGCGAGAATGCTGCGATGCCCGAGCGCGCGCGGTCCGAACTCGGCGGCCCCTTCCATCCACCCGACGATGCGGCCGGCCGCGAGCCGCTCGGCGACGTGCTCGATGAGCGCCGCCTCGTCCAGCTCTTCGACCTGCTGGTCGTCTTCCCGCCCCGCCCGTGCCAGCTCCGCCCCGTCGACTACCGGCCCCCAGAACGGATGATCGGGCACGTCACAGTCGGGATTCTTGAGATAGATGCGATCGGCATAGAGCGCCGCGCCGAGCGCGCACCCGGCATCGCCAGGCGCCGGCGGGACGAAGACGCGCTCGAAACCCGACTCGGCAAGGATCCGGACGTTGGCCAGGCCATTGAGTGCGACGCCCCCCGCCAGGCAGAGATCCGGCAGCCCGGTTTCGTCGTGCAGCGCGCGCGCGATGTCCACCAGCGTGTCCTCGAGCACGCGTTGGACGCTGGCGGCGCAATCGGCGAAGCGGCGCCCCTCTTCCGTCTCGACGTCGATCGGCTCGTAGGGGTTGCGCGGCCGGCCGAACAGATCGACGAACCGCTGCGAGTAGGAACGCGCCGCGGTTGTCTGATACTCGAAGTAGTCCATGTCGAGCGTGAAGGCGCCATCCGGCGTGCGCCGGATCAGCTTGCGGACCTTGTCGGCGAGCGTCGGGCGACCGTAGGCGGCGAGGCCCATCACCTTGTACTCGTCCTCGTTCACCTCGAAACCGAGGTAGGCGGTAAAGGCGGAATAGAGCAGGCCGAGCGAGTGCGGATACCTGATTTCACGAAGCAATGTGATGTCGGTCGGGCCACCTCGACGGCGCGTGCCGTGACCGACCGTCAGCGTGGACCACTCGCCGACGCCGTCAGCGGTGAGAATCGCGGCACGCTCGGTCGGCGCGGTGAGGAGCGCGGCGGCGGCGTGCGCGTGGTGGTGGCCGGTGAACAGGATCCGCGAGCGCGGGATGCCGCCCAGATACGACGAGATGATGCCGCGCGCCCAAACCTTTTCGCCGAGCGAGTTCTTGATCGCCTCCGGAAACGAGCGCCACGAGTGGGGGAAGGTCCGCAAGGCGCTGGTCAGGATTCGATCGAATTTGCGCATGCTGCGCTCGTAGAAGACGACGGCGTCGAGATCCGCGGGCTCGAGGCCGGTCTGCTCCAGACACCATTCGATCGCCCCGAGGGGAAAGCCGGCGTCGTTCTTGTGGCGCGACAAGCGCTCTTCCTGGACAGCGCAGACCGGCACGCCGTCGACGACGAGCGCGGCGGCCGAATCGTGGTAATGGGCGGAAATGCCGAGAATCTTCATATCAGTAGAGGCTGGTCGGGGACTCGCCGCGCGCCGGCGGGATTGGTGTCCAGCCGACCGGTTCGCGGCGTGCGGCGCGCTTGGCCAGGACGGCAAATGGCGCAAGCACCACAAAGTACATAAGGGTCAGCATCACGGCGCTGATCACGCTCGCCGTCACGACAGCCAGGCGCAGATAGCGCTTCCACAACCGGCTCGCGCGCGCCTGCCAGACCTGCCGACGGTAGCCGTCCGGTTTGAGGCGGGCGAGTTGGGTGTAGGTGTAATTCATGTGGAACACTTCGTCACGCAGGATCTCCTCGAAAATCGCGCGGGTCGCCGGATCGTCGCCGACGACATCGCGGTAGATCTCGAAGCGGCCGGCCGCCGCCTTCTCCGCGACGTGCAGGAAAGCGAGCAGGCGGTAGTCGGGTTCTCCCTTGATCGTGAGATCGTCGAGCCCATGGCCGCCGGGCAGTGGGTTGGTGTTGAAGCGTGATGTCGTCTTCGCCGCGCGTACCTGGAGCAGCGCCGCGCCACGGTGGCGAAAGAGATCGGCGTGGCGAAGTTCGTCGATGGCGTGCTCCAAATAGAGCCGCCGCAGAAGGGGATCGGGGGTGAGCTCAGCGGCGCGCAGGATGTCGCGCCCGCCGTCGCCCTCGACCTTCGAGAACGCGATCAGCTTGCGGACTCGGCGATCGAAATCGCCCCACACCCAGCGGTGAACCGGACGGAGGATCTCGTCCATCCGCGTGGCTTGCGAAGTGGCCATTGTGGGACGTCACCTGTTCGCTTCGCTGACGCAGGGGTCCGGAGTCCCTGGCAGCCGCCGCCGCTACACTCTGACGTGCAATGTATCATGCGGCCGCAGTCGAGGGATCATGCGCGTCGCACGGCTGCCACGGGAGGCCAATCTCAGCCGTGGGCGGTCGGGTCGCTACGCGGTCTTGATACAGCGGAACACTTCGGTCTCGTAAACCAGTGTGACGAACCCGTCGCCATCCGCGTAGCGCGCGTGCAGCGTGCGCAGCAGATCCAGCAGCCGCTCGCCAGCCTCCCCCGTCTTTGGCACGTATGACGCGCTGTGGGCACGGCCAATCAGGCCGTCGCGGTCCAGGCGCTGCGCGTTCGGCCACGCCTGACGCACGCACGGGGTGAAAAGACCTCCGTGGCTGACGATCTCCGGCTCGAACGGCATGCGCTCGGCTGCGATTTCGCCGCCGGAGTCGAGAATCGCCTGGCGGAATCCGGCGGTCAGTGGATCGGTCGTGCTGCGGCGGTTCCACATGATGGCGAGGCGGCCGCCGGGCACGAGGATCCGCGCGAACTCCGCGATCGCCTCCGCGTTGTGGAACCAGTGGAATGACTGAGCGCACAGGACGAGGTCGATGGACGCGGCGGCAAGGCCGGTCGCCTGCGCGCTCCCAGATACCCACTCGACGCGCGGATGCAGCGCCGCGGCGCCGCGCATCGCCTCGCCCGGTTCGACCGCGATGACACGCACGCCGCGCTCGCCAAGCAGCCGCGCCGAAATCCCGGTGCCGGCGCCGACGTCGGCCGCGACCAGCCGTTCCGGCGGGGCGAGCCCGTCGAGGATCGCGTCGATTGCCGCGGCGGGATAGCTCGGGCGGAACCTCACGTAGTCCGCGGCGCGGTCGTTGAAACGCGCGACGCTATCCTCGCTGCGATGGCGACTCACGGTTACCGTGAAGCATATACGGCGGACGTATAATTGCGGCCGTGGGGCACGCCTTGCCGCAGCAGATCGTCGACGTGCTCGGGGGCGATCCTGGAGTCACGGCCGTGTACTTGTTCGGCTCGACCGCACGCGGCGAGGCCACGCTCCACAGCGACGTCGATATCGCCGTGCTCTTCGCGGCAGCGCCGCCGCGCTCGCTGAACGGGTCATCGCTCGTCCTCGAAGGTCACTTGGAGCGGGCCTTGCGCCGCCGGGTTGATCTGATCGTGCTGAACGATGCGCCGGTTGACCTGCGGATCCGTATTCTTCGCGACGGCCAGTTGCTCTTCGACCGCGATCCGGCGGTGCGCATCGCGTTTGAAGTCCGAACCAGAAACGAAGCCTTCGATCTGGAGGCTGTGTTGAACCGTTATCGCTCCCCGCGCGCGGCAACCAAGCCATGACCGATCCGGCGCTCGTCGCGAAAAAGCTGGCGCTGATCGAGACGTGCCTGTCGGATCTGCAGCGCCTGGCCAGGCCTGACAGCCTGGCGTCCGACATCCGGGAACAGCGGTTCGTCGAGCACACGCTGCAGGTGGCCATCCAGGCAGCGCTCGACGTTGCCTCGCACATTGTTTCCGATCGGCGACTTGGCGAGCCGCGTACGAACCGGGAGTTGTTCGATCTGCTCGAGCGGGACGGCTGGCTCGATGCCACGCTGACCGCCACGCTGCGCAATATGGCCGGTTTCCGCAACGTCCTCGTCCACGGCTACGACGATGTCGATCTGGCCGTCGTTGAGGACATCCTCGCCAATCACCTGAGCGACCTGACGGCCTTCGTCGCCGCGATTCGCCGCGGAGTGACCCCGTCACCCTGAGTCCGCTTCGCCAGACCAGGCATCCCGGTTCACCGCGAACCGGCAGCGAGTCGAGCGAGCGTCCGTTTCAGGTCGTCGAGCTTCTGTCCCGCCTCGCCCAGCTTCCCTTCCGCTGTGAGCCGCTGATAGTCGGCGAGGTCAGCGGCCGCGCGCGCGATCAGCACCTGCATATCGGCAGGCGGGCCGCCGAGCGGCGCAGCGGGCGCTTCCCCGGCCACAGGCGCCGGCACGGACGGCCGCGTGGGAGCGGGTGTCGCCTCGCCGAACAACTGCGCGAGGGCGGCGTCGAAGGTCGGCGCGTAGACGAGGCGGTCCTGCATCGCCAGCACGACCAACCGCAGCTCCGGCATCGGGCTCCGCGCCGCCTGCAGGTAGATCGACTCCACATAGAGCAGGGCGCGGCCGATCGGGATGACCAGTAATCCTCCGCGGCGCACCTGCGAGCCCTGCTGGTTCCACAGCGACAGCTGGCCCGAGAGCTGCGGGTTCTGATCGATGCGCGCCTCGATCTGGAGCGGCCCGTCGACCAGCCGCGTCTTCGGGAAGTCGTAGACGATCGCGTCGCCATAGTGAGCGCCATCGCTGAGTCCGGCGATCCAGCCGATCAGGTTATTGCGGTTCGACGGCGAGAACGGCAGCATCTCGACAAACTCCGGGGCTGTCTCGCCCGGCAGTTTCATCACCACGAAGTTGGGGTCCATCGGCGCCCCTTCCTTGGCCGCCTGCTGGGCCGAGGCGGCATCGGTCGCCACGGTCCACAGGTCCTCGCGGTTGTAGAACACCTCGGGATTGGTCATGTGGTACAGCCCGTAGACCTCCGCCTGCAGTTTCAGCAGCAGCTCGGGATAGCGCACATGCGCGCGAAGGTCCGCCGGCATCGACGCGGCGTCGACGAACAGCGAGGGGAACAGACCGCGATAGGCGTCGATGATTGGATCTTTCGCGTCGAACACGTAGAAGGTCGTCGAGCCGTCATAGGCGTCGATCACCGCCTTGACGCTGTTGCGCAGGTAATTGACCTGCTGCCCCTCGAGCGTATACGCGCGTGAATAGGGATAGCGATTCGACACGGTGAAGGCGTCCATCATCCACGCGAGCCGGCCATCGGCCCGCACGACCATGTAGGGATCCGGGTCGAAGGTGAGAAACGGCGCGAGCGCCGCCACGCGGGCGCGCACGTTGCGTCGCATCAGCAAGCGGCTCTCCGGTCCGACGTCGTCGCTGAACGGCAGCTTGGCAACGTCGCCGCGCGCCGTGGCAATGGCCAGCCGCCGCAGTGCGCTGCCGAGCACGATGCCCCCCGCTCCCTGATACGACGTCACACTGTTGGTCTGACCCTGTGGATAATTGAACTCCTGCTGCCGCGTGTTGACGTAGACGTCGGTGTCGGTCATCTCGCCAAAGTAGATCTCCGGGCGTGTCACGGCCAGTCCCGGCGCTGCCGACTGTACCGGCATGTCCTTCAGCAGCAGCTGCGGCAGCCCTTCCGGGGTGAAGCCATTCACGTAGTTCATCGTCACCCCGTAGCCGTGGGTGTAAATGAGCTTCTCGTTGATCCAGTTGCGGCTGCTCTCGGGCAGCTTGTCGACGTTCAGCTCACGCGTCGCCAGCATCACCTGCCGCGTCGCGCCGTCGATCGTGTAGCGGTCGATGTCAATGTCGGGAAAATCGTAGTAGGTGCGGATCTCCTGGAGCTGTCGCAGCGTGTCCTGCAATACGCGCCAGTCCCACAGCCGGACATTCTGCAGCGTCAGACCGTTGCCGGCCGGATCCGCCGCCTCGATGGTCGACTCGGCGGGGAACTGCCGCGCAACGATACGATCGAGGCCGTAGGCCTGCCGTGTGAACGCGATGTTGTGCTCGATGTAGGGCCGCTCACGCACCAGTTCGTTCGGCTTGACGATGAAGCTGCTCACGTACCACACGACGACGCCGGTTCCGATATGCACCGCGGCGGCCGGCAGAGCGACGGCGGCGAGCCACGTGATGGAGCGCCGCGTCACCGCGGCAACCACGGCGCCCAACGCGCCGGCCACGAGCAGGATGGCGACACCCGCGCTCCCGGTGAGCCGGACGTGCGCGTCGGTGTAGGCGACGCCGGTGAAGATTGTGCTCTCGTCGAGCAACCGTTCGTAGCGCCCGAGCCACACCTGCGCCGCGAGCGCCACGAGAAAGAGTGCCCACGCCAGCGCGACGCCGCGCGGAACCGACAATCGGCGACGCGCCATCCGCCGCGGACCGGCCGCGCCCACCATCGCGCCGGCCGCGCCCGAGACGACGGCGAAGAACACCGCGACCACGAGCAGCAGCACTGCGATCGTCATCAGCCAGCCGGCAATGAGATCCCATGCCGGCAGCGTGAACAGGTAGAAGGCGATCGGCCGGCCGAAAATGGGATCGGCTGCGCGGTCGGCGCCGGCGAGGAGCGTTGCCGACGGTCGGCCGTACCACCAGAGCGCGAAGGTCGGCCACTCCCCTGCCATGCCGCCAGCCGTGACGAGCGCAATGACGGCGGAGCCAGCGTAGGCGATGAAGCGCAGCACCGGTCTCACTGGCAGCTGGATCGGCCGTCCGTTCACCAGGATCGATCCCCCGCTCGAGGTCAGGTCCGCCGGCTCGAGCAAACGCGTGCCGGCAAGCAGCACGGCAAAGGTCGCCGCGGCGAAGGCCGTAAATACGGAGCCCTGCAGGCCCAGCGTCTTCCAGAACACTTCGGCGTAGCCGAGCGATCCGAACCAGAGGGCGTCGATGTAGTACCGAAAAGAGCGTATCGGCGGTGAAAAAGATGACGACCGCGGCAATGAAGATCCACAACGGGCCGCGCCGCCGGCGCTTCGGTTCGCGGCTGGACGGGATGTCGATGACGTCAGGAGAATCGTCGCGCACGGTGCATCAAGCATACTGTCACCCACTGCCAGCAGCGCTGCGCACGACTGTCAGTAGTCCCAGCTGACGTCTGCGCCGCACCCGACGTACCGTGGGACGGACTGGTGAATCGGACAAAGGAGTCCTCGATGATCCCACCCAGGGCCGGCCTACTGCCCGGCATCCTCGTGCTCGCGCTGCTCGGAACCGCTGCGGAGGTCTGTGCGCAATCCAGCGGCAATTCCCGCTTCGTGGTCGATTTCGGGGCCGGGATCAACCCGAGCATCAACGGCAACGTCAACTCGGGCGCCATCGGCACGCTGCAGGGACAGGCGGCGGCGATCCTGCCCAACTCCTACGGCACCGTCTACGGCACCGGCATCGAGTTTCGCTTCGGGGGCGGCTATGTGCTCGACAAGGACTCCGAACTGCGCGCGACGTTCATTCACCAGTCGGCCGACGCCGACCTGGTTCGGCTTGGGGATCTCGGCCCGTCGAGCCTGTACGTGCAGTACTCCGACTATCACAGCTTTGGGCTCGAGTTCGGGTATCGCCGCTACTTCGCGGTCTCGAGCGCTGAGGGCGTACGCGTGTTCGGCGAAGCAGGGATCGGCGCCGCGTGGGTGGGTCGCATCAACGCCCAATTCGCGGCGCCGCAGTCGAACGCCGTGTTCACATCAACCGACTTCTACGACGCGACCGCCGCTTTCACCTGGAGCCTGAGCGCCGGCGCTGTCTTCAAGGTCGCCGACCAGGTCGACGTCACCGCCCAGCTCGGCCTGCGGCACGTCGGGGGACTGTCCCAGGTCGACCAGCTGGTCGGCACCGGTCTGGAAACCATCAACAACGACAGCGCCCGGCTGACTTTCCCGATCGTCGTTGGCGCCCGGTTCCGCTTCTGACCGCGCAGATGCCATGTCACGCGGGCGGACGATGCCCGTAGGCCTGCATCACGGTTTGCAGCGGCACGGCCGTGCTGGCCCACGCGCTCTTCGCGCCAGGCGCCTGCCGGCCGTCGATCGCCGCCTTCAGCGCCGTCGCTCCCTGCATCACGTGGTCCGCTTCGACGCTGCTCGGCTTCTCGTCATTGACGCGTTCGCCCAGGGTCTTCGCCGCCTTGCTCCAGTCCTCAGCCTGCGTGAGCAGCGACTTGCGCGTCGACTCGTCGACGCTCTTGTCGTTATTGAGATCCGTGTCGAGCGCCTTGCGCACCTGATCGCCGATCTCTCCGAGCTTCTCCGCGGCCTCCTGCAGTTCGCGGTCGCCAATGCGACGCGCCGGCGTTGCGCCGCGCAGCGGGAATTCGACACCATAGGCGGTCGCGAGTGTTTTCAAGTCACCGCCGAGCTGCGTCCATTCGCTGGCCCCTTTCAAGCCGGTCTGCGCGCGCACGGTGGCATCGAGGCCGGTCGCCTGGCGCAGCACCGTCGCCGCTTCGCTGCTCGCGGAATATTCCGGCTTGAGATGATCCTTCAATTCCTCGATGGCCTTCTCGAAATCGTTCAGCGACCGGTTCACATCGACCTCACTGGTCGCAGTGCGCACGACCGTGTGCTTGAACGTGTCGTCGAGCGCGTCTTCGAAGTGTTCGCGCCCCTGTTCGATCTTTTCGACCAGCGCTTTGACGTCGTGGTCGGTCAACCGATCCGCCGCCCGCGCTGGCAGAGCCGCGCAGGCCAGAGTCGCCAGCATGATGATCGTTGTTCGCATGACGGCCTTCCTTCCGCCGGTGATCGTCTCGCCGCTCGCGGACGGGCACAAGCTGGCAGTAGTCGCAGGTGCCGAATCTGCATAGACGCCGGGGCGGGCCTGGGCGCCATCCTGTAGCATGCCTGCGCCGACTCACTCTGCCACCGACACCGAGCGGCTCGTCAGTGGAGGGATCCGGTGAAGGCCGGGCTTAACCTCCGCCGCGGCACGGCCGCCGACTCACGGCCGTCGATCCGTGTCGTGCCGTTTCTCGAGGGACCGCCGGTGCTGCGCCTCACGTCGCGCGAGCGTGAGCATCTCGCCAGCATCGCCACGACCATGCGCGTGCCGGCCGGCACGATCCTCTGCCATGCCGGCCAGGCGGCGAAGGCCGTCTTCAGCGTGACGAGCGGCACGCTCGCCTCCTACCGCGAGCGGCGCGACGGCACGCGCAAGATCTTTGCCTTCATGTTCGCCGAGGATGTGTTCGGACTCGCGCGGCGCGGCCTTTATGTCAACAGCGTCAAGGCGATCACACCCGCGGTGGTCCACCGGCTGCCGGCCGATGCGCTCGCAGCGCTCCTGACCCGGGATGGAACGTTACAGTTTCGTTTCCTCTGTAAAACGACTCAGGTCGTGCGCGACGCGCAGCGGCAAGCGCTGATGACCACCGTGCGCGACCCGGTCGAGCGCGTGGCGCTCTTTCTGTCAATGCTCGAGGAGGTCCAGCACGACCGGCGCAAGGATGACCCGATCGCCATCCCGATGACGCGGCAGGACGTCGCCGATTACCTGAACCTGACCAGCGGCACGATTCGATCGTCGGTCGACGCGCTCGAGGAGCGCGGACTCGTCCGCCGCACGCCGCCTGACGGGATCGCCATCGTCGATCGCCAGCGCTTCGACGCGCTCGTGGAGGGGGACTTCGAGTAGTTACTGCAGCTCTCGCACCCAGATGTTGCGGAAGCTGATTGCGGGGCTCGGATCGCCGTGTGCCTGCAGCTTGATCGGCGCGCGGTCGTAGGCCTTGTAGTACGGCTTGCCGATGTAGAGCGTCTCCCCGGTCAGCTCGACATGGTTCTGCACGAGCACGCCGTTATGGAACGCGGTCACGTACGCCGGCGTCTTCAGGGAACCGTCGCCATTAAAGGTCGGTGCCGTCCAGATCACGTCGTAGCTCTGCCACTCCCCGGGCTTGCGCATCGCGTTGACCAGCGGAATCGACTGCTTGTAGACGCTCGCCGCCTGGCCGTTGACGTAGGTCTTGTTGTTGTACGAATCGAGGATCTGCAGTTCGTAGCCGGCGTCGCCGGCACCGGTCGACGCAAGGAAGAGCCCGCTGTTGCCACGCGCCTGATCCTGCCCGGTGATGTCGACAGGGATGCGCCACTCGAGATGAATCTGGTAGTTCCTGAACGTCCGCTTCGTCTCGATGTTGCCGGCCTTCTTGTCGACGGTCAGGATCCCGTCGGCCACGGTCCATTTCGCCGGGCTCTTGTCCTTTTGCGCCACCCACTCGTCGAGGCCCTTACCGTCGAAGAGAACGATCGCATCCGAGGGCGGCGCGTCGCTGGTGGCGCCTGGCGTAACGACCTTCGGCACCGGCTCCCAGACTTCAGTCGCTTTCGGATCGCCCTGCGGGCGAGCCTGCGCCGGCGGCGCGGCGGGAGGCTGCTGCGCGTGGACTGGCACGTGGGTGAGGATCCTGAAGGACGCGAGAACGGCGAGGGAGAAGACGACCGATCGGGTGCGCATGCGCGGCATTTTACGCCCCCTGGGTGCCGACGTATAGCGCGTAGATCGACTGGCTCGCGCACATGAACAGGCGGTTGCGCTTGGGGCCGCCGAAGGCGATGTTGGCGCACACTTCCGGCAGCCGGATCCGCCCCAGCAGTTTGCCGGCGGGGTTCCACACCGTCACGCCGCTGTAGCCAAGAACGGGCCCGGCGTTGCTCGATAGCCAGACGTTGCCGTCGACGTCGCAGCGGACGCCGTCGGGACCGCACTTCACGCCGTCGACCATGCAGTTGCTGAAGAGCCGCTTGTTCGAGAGGCGATTGTCCGTGCCGACGTCGAACACGTAGACCTCCGACTTGCCGCCCTCACCGGTGTCCCCCGGCCCCTTGCCCGTGCTGGCGACGTAGAGCCGGCGGAAGTCGGGCGCGAAGGCAAGACCGTTGGGATCCGGCACCTGCTCTTCGGGGATGGCCAGGTCGATGCGTCCGGAGGGATCGACGCGGTAGACGTTGGTCGGGAGCTCGCGCTGCGGCTGCCGCGAGGCGCCGCCTTCATATAACTGGTGCCCGTAGGGCGGGTCGGTGAACCAGATCGATCCGTCGCGGTGCACGACGACGTCGTTTGGCGAATTGAGCCGTTTGCCCTGATAGCTCTCAGCGATCACGGTCACGGTGCCGTCGTGCTCGTAACGGACGACGCGCCGCGTTGCGTGCTCGCAGGACAGCTGGCGCCCCTGCGGATCGAAGGTATTGCCGTTGCTGTAATTCGACGGGCTGCGAAATACCGATACGTGCCCGTCTTCTTCCATCCACCGGTACTGGCGGTTGTTGGGAATATCGCTCCAGAGCAGGTAGCGCCCCTGGCCGTTCCACGCCGGCCCTTCCGTCCAGAGCGCACCGGTCCACATTCGGAGAATCGTCGTGTTGCCCTGGATGAGCGCGCCGAAGGCGGGATCGATCGTGAGCACGTCGGGATCGGCGAAGTAGGTCGTCAGCGTGCCGTTGGGCCCGAAGTCGCGCGGCGGGTGCGAGATGACCGTCGGCGCACCGGGCTGCGGGGGCGGCTGCTGCCCGGCAAGCACGGTGCGCGCACACACCGCGCCGGCGGTGGTCGCAAAGAGCTGACGGCGGCTGAGCGTGGCGGTCATGCGCGGCATTCTAGCGCGACGCGCCGCCGCCACGACCGGCGCGTTCCTGCATCACGCGCATCAGCGTCCCGTTCTCGCGCCCCCTGGCAATCGCCGCGCGCACCCGCTGGGCCAACGCCGCCTGCAGGGCCGACTCGTCTTCCTTCCGTACCGTCTGCACGGCCAGGATCACGCTGCCCATCTCATCGAACGACTGCTCTCCCCACTGGACGCGTACCGGCGGCGACTGCGGGTTGCGCGGGTTGCCGTCGGTATTGTCATAGACGAGGCGCGCGTCGATGCGAGTACCCTTGGGCAACAGCACCGGCGACGTGTAGGTATAGCGGTCCTGCCAGGCGAAATCCCAGTCGGGGATCCACAGCAGCGGCTGCATGACGCCGTCGGGGAGCGTTGCCGTCGCCTTCATCTCCTTCGCAATGTAGTGCGCGTGCGCGTTGATCGAGAACGCGCGGACGTCGACCGGCAGGGTGAACGAGTCTTCGATCGTGAAGTCGTCCCGCCCCGGCGGGATGTCGATGCCCGCGCCGAATCCGAAGAGTGCGGGCAGTTGCACGCTCCACAAGCGCCGCTCCGGCGCGCGATCGGCGAAGTAGACGCCGATCGTCGACTGCTCCGTCTCCGGTTTGCCGGTCGGGTGGAAATGCATCTGCAGGATGATGTCTGACCCCTTCGGTAACGGCAGCGCCACGCCGTCGGGCAGCAACTCCGGGGTCGCGCCGACAGCCCAGCCGCCGAGCGGCCCGGTGCCGCCGGCGAGGCCTCCGACGCCGGCGCTGCCCATGCCGCCGAAGCCCGGGTGACCGTCGCGCCCATCCTGTTTTGCCGCCGTGCCGGTCGCGTCGTAGGCAAAGAGGACGTGATGCACCGCCTTACGTGCGCTGGGGCGGAACTCGATCGCGCGCACCCACCTGTCTTCGGTGAGGTGCGTGGCGATGACGAAATTGCGGTAGACGTCTGCGCCCGACGCCGGCACGTCGAAGGCGGCCGGCATCTTCAACACCAGGTCGGGCGTGCCGAGATGCCATCCCTCCGGGAACTTCGGCAACGCGGGCAGCTTCTTCGCGTCGCCGGCCGGCATGCCGCCGGTAAACCACGCATCGATGGTGGCGATCTCCGCGTCGGTCAAGCGCCGCTCGTCGGCAAATTCGCCGAATCCGTGCGCTGCGTGCCACGGCGGCATGTAGCGCGATTTGGTCACCTTCGCCATCTGCTTGCCGTGCTTCTGGGCGTCGGCGTAGGTAATGAGCGCGAACGGCGCTGCCTCGCCGGCACGGTGGCAGGTCACGCAGTTGCGATAGAGGATCGGCGCAACGTCCTCGCTGAAGGTCGGGGTCGCGGGCGCGCCTCCGCGCGCGCCGGGGGCGGCGGCCACCGCCACGAGCGCAGCCAGCGGGACGAACAGGAGGGACCATACCCGGATCATCGGCTTTTTCTCCGCATCTCAGGGGGCACGATATAGCAGCCGATTGGCGGCGTGACGGGCGCGGCAACGGCGCGTCCGGACAGGACGGCGTCGAGGGCGCCGGTCAGATCGTGCGCCGTGACGACCTGCCTCGGCCGGCCGATCGCTTCATACCGATTGTCGATCCGGCCGCGATAACGCACCGCGCCCGCGCGATCGATCACCGCCACTTCCGGCGTCACCGTGGCCCCGACTCGTGACGCGACGGCGCCCCCGGTGTCGACTGCCGCCGGCAGCGTGCCGTAGCGATATTCCGTCATGTGCGCGCGCACAGCGCCGGCGGTGGCGTCGACGTCCTCGTAGATCAGCATGCATTGCACGCCTCGCGCGGCATACGCGGCGCAGACGCGCTGGATTTCTGGGGCGTAACCGTTCGACACCGGGCAGTCGGTCGCGGTGAAAATCAGGACGTTGGCGGCGGCGGCCGGCTCGAGCGGGCGAAGCAGCTCTCCGGCGACCCCCTTGATCTCGAGGGTCGCCGCCAACACTACTGCGAGAAGCACCGGGGTCATGATACTAGAAGGCGAGCGGCGAGCGGCGAGGGGCGAGGGACGAGGGGCGGCAGACGGGTTAGCGGCGGAGTTCGCTGCGCACCAGCCGCTCGACGCGCGCGGCCGCCTCGGTCTCGTAGCTCTCGGTCCCATGCTGGTGTCCGATGGCCGCGTAGAGACGCCGCACGCCGGAATCGTCGCGGACCTCGCTGTGCTCGGCGATCTCCACGGCGTGCTGGAGCTCGTGCGCGAGCAGCGACGGCCAGTCGGGTAGTGGCTGCGCGGCGTTGATCCCGATGCGGAGGAAGCGCACCGACGGTGTGGCCGTGACGAGCTTGGTGCGCGCGGTCGGCACGTCGGGAGCCCCGGTTATCTCGACATAGACGATCACGTCGGTCGCGGCCAGCCGTGCGAGCAGCCCCTGCACCGTGCCGGATCGCGCGGCGTCCTGCAGGACCTGCTCCGCCCCGTGCGCCGCGCGCACCCGAGACGCCGGCGCCGTGACCGGCTTGTCGCTGGCTCCCAGCCAGATCGCGAGCAACCAGGTAGCGTGCATCGGTTGGTCCGTGCACGCATAGACGGCCGGCGTGAGGTCGCCGCCGGCGCAAAGTGACCGGATGGCCGTGGGCGTGACGAACAGCCGTCATGCCGGGAGCGACGCGCCACCCTCGTCACTCCACTGCTCACTGAATCCTTAATCGCTATCGAATTCGATAGAGCGTGGTCTGCGTCCGGATGAAGAGCCCATCGCGCGTAACTGCGGGGCTCGCCAGCGCCAACTCGCCGAGGCTGTTTTTCGCGATCTCGTCGTAGCGATCGCCGGGATTGACGACAAACGTGTCCCCTTCCTCGCTGAGGAAGAAGATCTTGCCGCGATAGGTCCAGGGCGACGCCGAGAACGTATTGCCGATGCCGCCGACGCGCGCCTTGTAGATCTCGCGGCCGCTGTGCCCGTCGAAGACCTGCAGGACGCCGTTGTCGTTGACGACGTAGACGCGGCCCCCGAAGGCCAACGGTGAAGAGGTGTAGGCGGCGGCGCGCGGTTGATACCAGGCGACGAATGCGCTCGAGGTCTCGCCGTTCTTGAGTGAAATGTCGCCATTCGCGCCCGGCTTGACCGCGAACAGCGGCCGGTTCGACTCTCCCTGCGATCCGGTGCCGACATAGAGCAGCCCGTCCCCGTCCGTCGGCGTGGGGTTGGCCTGCGTCGCCCCGCGCAGGCGCCACAGCTCCTTGCCATCAGTGCCGTAGGCGATGGTCACGCCGGTTCCGATCGCGACGATCTCCGTGCGCGCCGGGGTGACCCACACGTACGGTGTCGACCAGCCCGACGCCAGCCGTCCTTCGATCTTACGAGGCGTCTTCCAGAGGACGGCACCGCTCCTGGCGTCGAGGGCGGCCATGTACGAATTCGCCTCGTTGTCGTCGAGCAGGTAGACGCGGCCATCGTGGACGATCGGCGACGACGCAGTGCCGAAATCGAGATAGCGCGGGGTGGGATCGATGGCGTGCGTCCAGAGCAGCCGTCCGTCCATCGAATAGCAGAACAACCCGATGTTGCCAAACAGCGCGTAGATCCGCTCGCCATCGGTCGCCGGCGTTTCCGACGCGTAGGTGTTCTTGCGATGGCGGCCGCCGACGGGCGGACCGTGATGCGCGAGCTGCTGCCAGCGCAGCTTTCCGGTGGCGACGTCGAAGCTGTAGACCATGAAGTCGACGTCGCCCGATTCCTGCGGCGACTCCAGATCGCGCTGGCGAAGCTTGTCGAGGATCTGCGGCTCCGACAGTCCCTGCTTCTCGAGCTCGGCGACGTAATCATTGCCGTAGATGCCGGGGGAGGCCTGCTTGAAACCGTTGGCGCTGATCGCGCTCGTCAGCAGGACCTGATCGCCCCACACGATGGGCGACGACCAGCCGCGCCCAGGCACGTCGGTCTTCCAGGCGACGTTGGTCGTCGTCGACCACGCGATCGGTAGCGTGTCGATCGCCGACACGGCGCGCCCCGCATGACCGCGAAACTGCGGCCACGTCGCGTCGATCGGCATCGCCGGCGCCGTGGCCAACGCCGCCAGCGACAACGTGAGGGCGAGCGCGGTGCGCACGTCTGGAGTCTACGGCAAGCGCGCGGGGGGTGCCGAGCGCCGCGACGGCGGGACCCGACGGCGGCGGCGGCTGGTCACGGCACTCGTCCCATTTCGCGATCCATCTATACGCCATGCGCGTATAGTTTGGACACGTGAACGTCGAACGCTACCTGCCCCTGACTCCGGTCGCCCTCGAAATCGCGATGACGCTGGCCGGGGGCGAGCGGCACGGCTATGACGTCATGCAAGAGGTCGAACATCGCAGCGGCGGCCGCATCGTCCTGCATCCCGGCACACTCTACCGCGCGCTGGCGAGAATGCTCGACGAAGGCCTGATCGAAGAGCTCGACGAGCGGCGCGGTGACGATGACCAGCGCCGGCGCTACTACGGCCTGACACCGCTCGGGCGCGCCGTCGCGCGCGCCGAGATCGAGCGACTCGCCGCCCAGGTGGCCACGGCGCGCCGGCTGTTCCGGGGGAATCGCGCATGAAGATCGACGCCGCGCTGCATCGTCTTCTGCTGCGGCTGTATCCGCGCGCGTTCCGGCAGCGCTTCGGCGCGTCAGTCGAACAGGCGTATCGCGACCGGCAGGCTGCTGGTGCGGCGCGGTGCGCTGGCGCGCGCCGCGCTGGCGGCACGGGCGCTCGCGGACCTCGCGATGAATGCCGCCGCCATACGCCTGACGGCGACAACTCGTGTCGGCCTGCCGTGGTCGTCGCTCTGGCTCGACCTGCGCTATGCCGCGCGCATGTTCGCGCGCCATCCGATCTTCAGCGCCCTGGCGATCGCCGCGCTGACGCTCGGTATCGGCGCCAACACCGCGATTTTCACGATCGTCAACGCGGTCCTGATTCGTCCGCTCGCCTACGCCGATGAGAGTCGGCTGGTGATGGTCTGGAGCTCGAACTCGCGCGAGCGCCGCGAGCATGACGCGGTCGCACCGCTCGATTTTCTCGATTACCGGAAGGCGGGCGCCTTCGCCGGTCTCGAAGCGACTTACAGTTTCCTTGCCGGCGTACCGCTGACCTCCGCGTCGGGCACCGACCAGATACTCGTCGCAGCCGTCACCCCTGGCATCTTCCCGCTGCTCGGCCGCGCGCCGGCCATGGGACGCACGTTCACGGAGGCAGAGGCCGCGACCGCCGTCGTCGTCAGTCACGGGTTTTGGACGCGGCATCTTGGCGGCGATCCCGCGGCGATCGGCCGCGTCCTGATCATCCAGAACCAGGCGCGCACTGTCGTCGGTGTGATGCCGGCCGATTTCGTCTTCCCCTACAAGACGATGCTCGGTCCGGGCGGCCTGGCGCGGTCGTACGACGTCGACGCGTGGCTGCCGCTCACATTCGTCGCCGCCGATACCCGTCAGACCGGGCTGGCGACCCTCACGCGCGGTGCACACTTCCTGTCAGTGGTCGGCCGCCTGCGCCCGGGCGTCAGCGTCGAGCAGGCGGACGCGCAGGTGCGCGGGGTCGCGGCACAGCTGGCCGCCAGCTACCCGCTCTCGAACAGCCCCGTCGGCGCCAGTGTCGTGTCGCTGCACGAGCAGACGGTGGGGACGATGCGGCCGGCGCTGGCGCTACTGCTCGGTGGCGTCGGCTTCGTCCTGCTGATGGCCTGTGTCAACCTCGCCAACCTCCTGCTGGCGCGCAGCAGCGCGCGCCAGCAGGAGATGGCGGTGAGAACGGCGCTCGGCGCGTCGCGTGCACGACTCGTGCGTCAAACCCTGATCGAAGCGGTTCTGCTCGCCTGTAGCGGCGGCATTGTGGCGGCGCTGGCGGTCCACTGGGGCGTCGGCGCGCTCGTTGCGCTGGCACCGGGCGACATGCCGAGACTCGGCGAAATCCACGCCGACACCGCCGTCCTCGCGTTTACCCTCGCGCTCTCACTCGTAACCGGCGTGGCGATCGGGATGGTTCCGGCGTTCGCCGCAACGCGCCCGATCGTCCAGACTGGCCTCAAGGACGGCAGCCGCGGCCTGACCGCGAGTCCCCCGCAGCGCCGGCTGCGCGCGCTGCTCGTCGGCGCCGAGGTCGCGCTCGCCCTCGTCCTGACGCTGGCTGCGGGCTTGCTGCTGCGCAGCTTCCTCTCGGTGCTCGCCGTCGATCCCGGGTTCCAGAGCGGTCACCTGCTCACGCTGCAGATTGCGCTGCCCAGCTCATACCAGACGGCCGATCAACTGCGGGCGCTCTACGGCGTGCTCTTCGACCGGCTCGAAGCCATCCCGGGGGTCGCCAGCGCGGGAGGGACGACGCGGCTGCCGCTCGGCAGCACGAATGTCTCGACCAAAGTCGACATCGAAGGGCACGCGCGCCCCCCCGCCCAATGGCCCGAGGTCGAATTCCGCCGCGCCATGCGCGACTACTTCACGACCATGGGAATTCCGCTCCTGCGTGGACGGACGTTTACGCCGGAGGACGGCCCATTGGCGCCCAGGGTGGTCGTGATCAACGAGCGGATGGCCAAACGCCTGTTTCCTGGAGAGGATCCCGTCGGCCGGCGCGTCCGCTTCGGATCCGCGTCATCGCCGTGGATCACTGTCGTCGGCGTCGCCGGCGACGTGCGGCACAGCGGACTCGAAGACGAGCCGGCACCGGAAATGTACACGTGGTATCTGCAGAACCCGCCGACCAATCCCTTCATCGTCGTGCGCACAAGCGGCGAGGCGGCGGCGCTCGCGTCTGCCGTGCGCGCGGCCGTGCGGGCAACCGACAGCAGCATCGCCGCCTACGATATCCGGCCGATGACGCAGGTGCGCGCCGATGCGATGGCGGCACGCCGGTTCGTGCTGCTGCTCGTGGCGGCGTTCGGCGCCCTGGCGCTGGTGATGGCGGCCATCGGCGTCTACGGCGTGATGGCACTGGTGGTCACGGAGCGGACCGCCGAGATCGGAATTCGACTCGCGCTGGGCGCGACGCCCGGAGGTGTTCTGCGCGGCCTGCTGCGCGAAGGACTGCTGCTGACGGCTGGCGGTATCGCCGCGGGCCTCCTTGCCGCGGCCGCCATCGTGCCGCTGCTCGCGTCGCAGCTGTACGGCGTGCGCCCATTCGATCCCGCCACGACGGTCGGCGTGCCGCTGCTGCTCCTCGCCATCGCCGGCGCCGCCTGCCTCGTGCCGGCCTGGCGGGCGATGAGTGTGGACCCCCTCGACGCGCTGCGCCGCTGACGCCGCCCGGCGCGGCGGACGCGCGATGCTGCTACCATGTCAGCCCTATCCGGGAGGCCGAGTGAGCATCCGCGTGGTCCTGGTCGATGACCATCCGATCGTCCTGCAGGGATTGCAGCATCTATTCGCACGTCAGGCCGACATCGAAGTGGCGGCGTGCTGTGCCACTGTCGAGGAGGGGCTGGCCGCGGCGCGCACGGCGCGTCCAGACGTCCTCGTGCTGGACCTGCGCATGCCGGACGGGGGCGGCCTGGCGCTGCTCGACGCCATCAACGGCGAGCGGCTCGAGTTGAAGACGGTCGTCCTGACGGCGGCGATTTCCGACGAAGAAGTCGCGCAGGCGATTCAGAAGGGGATCGGCGGCCTGGTGTTGAAAGAGTCGGCCCCAGAGCAGCTGCTCGAGTGCGTGCGAAGCGTCCACGCCGGCGACCGCTGGTTCGATCCCGACGCCATGAGCCGGGTCCTGCACCCGCCGGCGCCGCGGGAGCACGCCGCCGCTGAGCGGGCAGCGACACTGACCGGGCGCGAGCGCGAGGTGGTCAGGATGATCGCCGCCGGCCTGCGCAACCGCGACATCGGCGAACGTCTCTCGATCTCCGAGAACACCGTCAAGGTGCACCTGCACAACATCTACGAGAAGGTCGGCGTCGAAGGCCGGATGGAATTGCTGCTCCTCGCGCAGGAACTCAGGCTCGTGTAGCTCCGTGATCGAATCGCTGATCGCTTAGAAGCGATCCAGGATCAAGGAGTCACGCTGCGGTTCGCGGGAGCGTAATTTCGACGCGCGCACCGCGCGCCCCGGACTCCACGGCGAGGCGTCCCTTCAGCGAGGCCGCGCGCGCGCGCAACGTGACCGGCCCGACGTTGCGTGAAATCAGCGCGTCGTGGTCGATCCGGCCGCTGAACGGGAAGCCGCGCCCGTCGTCCACCACAGTCAGGCGGATTTCGCTGTCGGACGCCGCCACCGAGATCGACACCCGCGAGGGGTGTCCGTGCTTCAGCGCGTTGATCGTCGCTTCCTGGCACATGAACCCGATCGCCTGCTCGATCTCCGCCGGAACGGCGAGCTCCGACGGCATGACATGAATCGTGATCGGCGTCTTCCACTCCACGGAGAGCCGCGCCATCCGCCGCCGCAGCGCTGCGTCGAGCGTCTCGTCGGCCGCCGACGCACCGGTTGTGGAGTTCAGGTTCTCGATGAGGCGGCGCAGCTCGCGCTGTTCAGTAGCGATGGCCCGCTCGATGACGACGAGACGGCTGTGCGTCTCGGTGGACAGGATCGCGCCGGCGATGTCGTGCAACTCGAGACGGATGCCGGTGAGCCCCTGCAGGATGCCGTCGTGCAGGTCGCGCGACACCCGGATGCGGTCCTCGCGTACGGCGAGCTCTTTCTCCTGCTGCGCAATGACGAGCTGGGACTGCCGCTCGCGTTCCTGCGCCGCCCGCTGCGCGCCACTCAACGCCGACACCGTCAGGCTGACGCCGGCGAGGACGATGAACCGGATGTAGTCGTCCATCCCGACGTCGATCGTCGTCTGCGGCGGGACGATGAAAAACACGCAGACGATCGTCGAGGTCAGACTCGCGAACAGGCCCGGTCCATACCCGCCGAAAATCGCCGCCAGGACCACGACCGGAAAGAAGAAAACAGCGATCGCGGGGCCCAGCGCCGGACGGGCGACGACCGTCGCCAACGTCGCCGCGACGACGAGCGCGACGGTGTAGCCATACCAGCGCAGGCGATTGGCTCCGACGGGCTCCTCCATGTGACTCACAATAGCAGCGCTTCCACACGGTGGGCGTGGACCATGTCCTCGCACGGGGACCAGGCGAACACCGTGAACCGCCCGTCCTGCGAGGCGACGAGCGCCACCGCGTCGCGCTGATCGTGGACGAACTGCGCCGCCGACAGGTGCCGTGTCCCACCGAGTGACGAAGGATGCACCATGCTCGGCACAAAGCCCTCGATCGGCTCGGTCACGGTCGTCTGCTCCACCGGCGGCGAGCCACGCCGCCGGGTGATTTTCGCACCAAACGCCAGCAGTTCGTGTCTGTCGGTGACGATGGTCGCGCCGTCGACGGCGGTCAATCCCGCGATGCCCTCGATGGCCCGCCCCAGGGCATCCTGCCACAGCCGATCGCGCGCGCCGGTATGTTCGGCCATCAGGTCTGACAGCACCGAAAACGCCGGGGCGAGCCCGTACGAAATCGGCGACACGATCGACTCACGCCACTTGTCCGACTCGGACGGCACGACGAGCAGCAAGCCGCCGCGCTTGTGCGCGCGCATCGAGACGGCAAGCTGGACCAGCACGTTGACCGAGTCGGACCACGAGGCCGGTGCCTCGAAGCCGAGCAGCGACGAGAGGAGCGTCGGGCAATCGGGCAGGCTCGACGCCGCTTCGTCGACGATCTTCACCTGGTCGGCCTCGAGCACGGCGATGTTGGCGAACTTGGTGTGATCGCCGCCGCGGCGCTGCTTGACGACGAGCAGGCCCGGCGCGGCCACCTCGAGGACGAGCCCGAACGGCGGCAGCACCCGCGTCGCCCCCCAAATGACGAAGTCGCCGTCCTGCTGTGACACGCCCAGGTGGATGCCGGGACGCTCGACCGCCGGCGCGACCTTGGCGACCGCCGCCGGCGCGAGCGGCAGCGGGTTGGCGAAAAGCAGCGGATACGGCGTCGCCTGCGGCTCGACGAGCGCGAGCGACACGACCGGCACGTAGCCTTCCTCGCGCCGCAGGCTGGTCCAGAACCCGACGTCGATGAGAGCCTCGATGGCGGCCGTGTCCGGCAGCGGCGCGGCGGTTTCACCGGGCGCCAGCGACGCGCTGACGAGGTGCCGCGTGAAGCACTCCCTGACCCGCTCGGCGACAGCTCTGCGCGCCGGATAAGCGCCGTAGGTCATTCAGCAATCTTAATCGTTTCGCTGGAATCCCCCCCGATCCATCGGCATCCCTCATCCTTTACCGTTGATCCTGAACCCTTCATCGCGCATCCCTGAAATCGGCGGATCCCGAAATCGCGGATGCCGATGAGGGATCCGGGATCCGGGAATCGCGATCCGGGATCAGCGATGAGCAATCAGGAATTCAAACTGCCTATGCCACGGACGGCACGGCGAATACGGGCGCGGTGACGAGCGCCGCGGCACCGCGGAGCCGCGGGTACTCGGGGAGCGAGACGGTGACGAGCGACGTCGTGGCGGCGGCGGGGGCGAGCGCGCGTTCCGCCAGCGCTCGGCGCGTCGTCCCTTCGATCAGGTCCCAGGCGCCGATGATCTCGCCCGACAGGTAAATCCGCGCCGGGT
This sequence comes from uncultured Acidobacteriota bacterium, assembly GCA_963836665.1. Lineage (GTDB taxonomy): Bacteria > Acidobacteriota > Vicinamibacteria > Vicinamibacterales > 2-12-FULL-66-21 > JAICSD01. The sequence goes on from CAWIKL010000002.1 coordinate 69,577, forward strand.
CGACGGCGTTGACCAGGCTGGCCAGGCCGAGCCCGAGATACCGCGCCGTCGCCTGGACTGCCGCGATCGCCTTGCCGTCACCGCCGCGGGCACGCGCGATCAGATCCTCCACGGTGAAGCTCGCCATCTCCACCGGCATCGGCTTGCGCGGCGACACCTCGCGGCCGAAATAGCGTGACAGCGTGGCCAGGTTCGAGACGTACGCCTCCCAGCAGCCGGTCGCGCCGCACGCGCACGGCGGCCCGTCGACGTTCAACGGAATGTGGCCGAATTCGCCGGCGACGTTGTGCAGGCCGCGCAGCACCTCGCCGCGGACGACGATGCCGACGCCGATGCCGTCCGAGACATTAACGAAAGCGATGTCGCCGTGCGACGCGTCGGCGCGCGTCGACCAGAGCAGCGCCAGCGCGCACGCGCGCCCGGAGTTCTCCACCGTGACCGGGCGCCGCGTCGCCGCTGCCAGCATCTCGCGCAGCGGCACGTCGCGCCAGCCGAGGCGGGGCGAAAACAGGACGCGCTCGCCGCCGGGACCGACCATCCCGGGCACGACGACGCCGATGCCCTGGCACTCGCCGAGCGCGCGATGCTCGCCGACGAGGCGCCTGACGCGATCGGCGAGTGTCTTGACCTGTCGCTTGACGTTGGTGTCGGTCGGAAAGCTCGTCACCCCGACGAGGGGATCGCCCAGCAGGTTGCAGACCATCAACGACGTGCGCGTGGCGCGGATGTCTACCGCCAGCACCCAGCGCTTGCGCGAGTCGATGTAGAGGAACTGCGGCTTGCGGCCGCGCGGCGCCTCCCCTTTTGCCCCCTCGTAGACGAACCCCTGATCGATCAGATCGTTGACGATGAAGGTGACCGCCGCGCGTGTCGTTCCCATCATGCGCGCGAGATCGGCCCGCGAGACTGGCTGATGGCTACGCACGAGATTGAGCAGGATGCCCCGGTTGATCTCGCGCGACGTGCCCCGGCCCGCGACGCGGAACCGGTGTGGATGAATCCGCGGCATCAGAACGACAAGCGCGCCCCCAGCTGCACCTTGCGCATCGAGCCAGCGCTGCGGATGACGCCGAAGGTCGCCGATCCGACACTGTTGCCCGGCTGGCCGAGGTTGACCATATTGAACGCGTTGGTGGCCTCGCCGCGTAGCGTCAGCCGCGCCGAGCCATGCAGGTGGAAGTCGCGCGAAATCGCCAGATCGACCACTTTGTACCCCGGTCCGTCCAGGAAGTTGCGCGGCGAATTCCCTTCGACCGGCTGCCCGGTCGCGGCCGCGTTCCTGGCGAACGCAGCCGTATTGAACCACATTGCGGCGGTTGGGTTCGAGATCGCCGGGTCGCCGGTCACCTGGGCGCGATCGGTCGTGCTGCCGTCGAGGTTCGCGTCGACGCCGCCGTTGACGACGGTGAACGGCAGGCCGCTGCGCAGCTTGACGATCGGGGCAATCCGCCAGCCGTTGGCCAGACCGGCAACGACCGCGTTGCCGCCTCGGTAGTAGTCGATGTTCCAGTTGGCGCTCATGCTGAAGACCTGGCGCTGGTCCGAATCGGCGCGACCGTACTCCTCGGCAAGGTTGGTTGAGTTCTGCGCGCCACCGGCGGTGGTGTTGTTCTGCAGTTCGGCGCTCGTCATCGTCTTGCTGAGCGTATAAAAGCCGCTCAGCGAGACGTGATGCCACTCGCGCATGGCGCCGGTGATCTGGAGACCGTTGTAGTTGGAGGTACTGATCGGAGTCGAGCAGCAGCACCGCACCCACCGTCGGATCAGGACGGCGCGCGAGGACGTTGGCACCCGCGGTCGTCGCCGTGGCGTTTGCCACGGGGTAGTTGACATCCCGCGCGAACGGCAGGTTGCGCAGGAACGATCCCACGTATGAGGCGCCGACGCTCATGTGGCTGCCGACCTGCTGCTGCACGCCCATGTTGGTCTGCCAAGCATGCGTCCAGTCGAAGTCCTGGGCAATGCCGTAGAGGCCGCCGCCGATGACGAACGAGCCGTTGTAAGGAAACGGCGCGCCGCCGGGATACGCCGTGTAGGGGTTGCTCAGCGAAGCTCCTAGCGGCACCCCGGTCGCCGACGTCTTCGCGTTGGTGTTGCTAAACGTGAGACGCGTCGACCACGGCTGGAAGTTGGTCGTCGTGTTCCACTCGTTGCCCGAGATGCTGCCGTAGAACAGCCCACCGGCGGCGCTGATCGCCGTGCGTCCCTTGCCGGTCGGATCCCAGACGACGCCGGCGCGCGGCGAGAGATGATTCCACTTCGTCGCGATGACGCCGCGCTCGACCCCCTGGTCACCGTAGAACAGCAGCCCGGTCGGGGCCGAGGGATTCACCGTCGATTTCTCTCCAGGCACATAGGTGGTAAAGCGGTTCTGCGGATCGGTGCCGGGTGTCTGCACGTCCCAGCGCAGGCCCAGATTCAGCGTGACGCGGTCGCGGACACGGTAGTCGTCCTGCAGGAAGCCGGCGCCGTACCAGCTGTTCCAGTAGGCAGTGACGGGCGCGTCCTGCGTGACGTTGCTGGGGATGCCGATCAGGAAATCAGCGAGCGCGTTCTTGGTCACGGTGCCGTTGAAGGTGAAGACACCGTAGTTGTTGAGCAGGGTGTCCTGCACGGTCTTGTTGTAGGACAGCTCGCCTCCCATCTTGAGACTGTGTGATCCGATCACCCAGTTGTAGACGTCGCGGCCGGAATAGAAATCGCCGCCCGCGTTGGGGCCGCCGATCGCATTCGACAACGTGAAGAGGCCGCTCACGGTGATCTGCGGCAGGCTCGGCGCGCCCATGACCACGGCCGACGACCCGAGATCGCTCAAACCGGTCGCCGGCAGGTTCAGGCGCCCGCCGAGATTGCGATTGAACGAGAACCAGGCCTGGTTGATCCGATGCGAGCTGGCGACCCACGTTTCGCTCAGGTTCAGGTTGTGCTGCGTCCAGCTGAACTGCTGGCTCGCCCACGGGAGGTTGCCAGCGCCGGCCGCGACCGTGTTGGTGCCGGCGGTCCGGAAATAGGCCCCGGTAAGCCGGTGCGCGCCGTTGATCTGATGGTCCGCCTTGACCAGGATCTCGTCCGAGTCATACGGGCTCTCGAAGTAGCCCTGCCAGATGCTGCCGGCGACGTTCGCAGACGGAATGTAGTTGTTGATGATCTTCATCGCGACCGGGTCGAGCCGATTGGCGCAGATCGCGCCGGTCACGCCGTTGCAACTGAACGGCAGGCCAGTCGCCGGATCGGTCGGGATCGTCTTCGATTGGCTGAAGTCTCCCGTCCGCTCGGCTGCCGTCGGCACGATGGCGTTGTTGAGGAAGGTGCTCGTCGTCTGGCGCAGGCCGGAGTAGGAGGCGAAGAAGAACGTCCGGTCCTTGACAATCGGTCCGCCGTAGGTCCCGCCGAACTGGTTGCGGTTGAGCGGCGGCGTGGCGCTCACCGACCCCCAGTCCTTCGCGTTCAGTTTGCCGTCGCGGAAGTACTCGAACGCGGAACCGTGCATGGTGTTGGTGCCGCTCTTGGTGACGACGTTGATGACGCCGTTGGAGAAGCGCCCATACTCGACGTTGTAGCCGTTGGTCTGGACCTTGAACTCCTGGATGGCGTCGGGGTTGGGCAGGATGTTACCGGTGTTGCGCAGCCCGGTCATGTTGATGCCGCCGTCGAGATAGTAGTTGACCGACCCGGTCCCGCCGTCCGCACCGCCGTTGATCAGCGTGCGCTGCTCAGGGAAGCCGAGGACCAGCGAGCTCGTCGCGGCCGAAGCCGAGGCGACGCCGTTGTTGTTGGACTGCACGCCCGGGGTCAGGTCGAGCAGCGAGTAGACGTTGCGATCGACAATCGGCAGGCTCTGAATCGCGGCGGCGTCGACCGTCTTCGACATGTCGGCGGTGACGGTGTTGACGAGCGGCCGTTCGGTCGAGACGGTGACGGTCTCGCTGAGCGAGCCGACCTGCAGGGTCACGTCGATGCGCACCGAGTCGTTGACGGCGAGGACGATGCCACTCTTGATCTCGGTCTTGAAGCCGGCAAGCGCCGCCTCGACCTGATAGGCGCCGATCGGCAGGAACTCGAGGCGGTAGGCGCCGGTCTCTCCGGTCGTGACCGTCCGCGTGAAGCCGGTCTCGGCATTGCGCGCGGTGACGGTGACGCCCGGGAGGCCGCCGCCGCTCTGGTCGGACACGGTGCCGACGAGGGTGGCGCTCGTGACCTGGGCGGCCGCCGCCGGCGGCCGCGCGGCAGCAAGCGCAGCCAGCAGGGCGAAGCAGAGCGTGGTCGTCGTGATCTTGTTCATGGAGCGGAACCTCAATTAGTTTGTATTAGCGCGAAACAATATGTCGCGCACGCATGGATGTCAACCGGGCACCGCACAGCTGACGCTGGCCTCGGCGCTTGCCGCTTGCCTCGGCAGCGGCTATATTGCATGTCTGTTTAACAAATGCGCGGAGGGCTCATGAAGGTCGACAGGATTACGCCGGACAGCTGCGTGGTGCGCGACACCGCCTCACACCAAGGACGGCGGCGCGCCGTGGCCCCGGGGCTGACCGCGTCGCGCTACCTGCACTACGGCCGCATCATCCTCGCCGCCGGCGACCCTCCCCTGTCGGTCGATACCGGCGAGCATGAGACCGCCCTCATCTGCCTCGGCGGCGACGCCAGCGTCAAGACCGGCGGCGATCCCTACGCGCTGACGAAATACGATGGCCTGTACGTGCCGCGCGACGCCGCCTTCACGGTTACGCCCGGACCGGACGGCTGTGACCTCGCCGAAATCTCCGCGCCGGTGTCGGCGCGGCATCCGGTGCAGTTCGTGCGGTTCGCGGACGTGCGCACGGACCCCGGCCTGCACTTCGCCGCCGGCGGCCCCGCGGCGAAGCGCGACCTGAACGTGATCATCGGCAAGAACGTGCGCGCCGGGCGGCTGATGGCGGGCGTCACCTTCAGCGAGCCCGGCAACTGGACGTCGTGGCCGCCGCATGAACACGCGGCGATGCTCGAGGAAGCCTACCTCTACGTCGATATGCCTCGGCCCGCCTTCGGCGTGCAGCTCGTCTACACCTCGAGCCAGGACCCCGAACTCGCGACGATCGTCCACGAAGGGGACATCGTGTTGATGCCGCAGGGCTATCACCCCAACGTCGCGGCTCCCGGCGGCTCGATCAACTTCGTGTGGATGATGGCCGCCAACCGCGAAGACGATGACCGGCAGTACGGCGTGGTCAACGTGCACCCCGACTTCGCCGCGCTGGGATCCGGTCTCGACAAGGGACGATCGGAGCGTAAATGAACCCGACCGGTCTGGCCTTCGGACAGTGGAACTGGGCCGCCGCCCCGACCCAGCGGATCGCCGACGGCATCGAGCGGCAAATCGTCTCCGGCGATCGCATCATGATCTGCCGTCTCAGCTTCGCGCCCGGCGTCGTCACCGCCGTGCACAGCCATCCGCACGAGCAGATGACCATCGTCGAGCAGGGCCGTGTCCGGTTCCACATCGGCGGCGAAGAGCGACTGGCATCGGCCGGCGACGTCTTGCTCTTCCCGTCTGGCGTCGAGCACGGCGCAACGATCCTCGATCAGCCGGCAGTGCTCATCGACATCTTCAGCCCGCCGCGTGAGGATTTCCGGCCAGCTGCCGCGGAGACGGCGTAGTGGCTGCGCCGGCTGGGCGGTTCTCCCTCGACGGCCGCGTCGCACTCGTGACTGGCGCGTCGCGCGGCCTCGGACGCGCCATCGCCGAGGGTTTCGCCGAGGCGGGCGCCGATCTCGTCGTGCATGCGACGACTCCACCGGCCGACACCGTGCGCGCGGTGGAAGGCCTCGGCCGCCGCGCCGCCGCGCTTGGCGGCAACCTGGCAGATCGGAACGCGGCCGATCGGCTGGCTGATGACGCGATCGACGCGTTCGGACGGATTGACATCCTCGTCAACAACGCCGGCACGATCCGCCGGCGTCCCGCGGCTGACCATACCGACGACTGGTGGGACGAGGTCCTCGAGGTCAATCTGACCAGCGTGTTCCGCCTGTCGCGGGCGATCGGCACGCATATGCTGACGCGCGGCACCGGAAAGATCGTCAACATCGCGTCGCTACTCTCGTTCCAGGGGGGCATTACCGTGCCGGGCTATGCGGCGGCCAAAGGCGGCGTAGCGCAATTGACCAAAGCCCTCGCTAACGAATGGGCCGGCCGCGGCGTCAACGTCAACGCGATCGCACCCGGCTACATGGAAACCGATAACACGGCCGCGCTCCGCGCCGATCCCGCGCGTGCGCAGCAGATTCTCGAACGCATTCCGGCCGGACGCTGGGGCACGCCGGACGATCTCGCCGGCGCGGCGATCTTCCTCGCCTCGCGTGCCTCCGACTACGTCAACGGCCACGTCCTCACCGTCGACGGCGGCTGGCTGGGGCGATGATGGCCCGAACGCTGCTCGCGGCTGTCGTCTTCGCCATCCTCTTCAGGCCGGCTGCCGACGCGCCGGCCTCTTATAACGGCCTAGTCGAACAGCGAATCCTCGCCCAAACCGGCGTGCTACTGCACGACCTCGCCCGCGACAAACGGGATCTGAAAATTGACGGGACCGCGGTCTTCAACGGCAACGACAAATTCCTGCCTGGAAAAATCGCTGTCGCTTTCGCCGAGTATCTGGTCTCGCGGCCGCACGACGATCCGCGCCTCGGCGAGGACCTCGCCGCCTTCCGCGAAATCGCCAGGCTGACGCTCGAAGACGCAAACGAAACGTGGGGGACCTATTACTATCTGCTGGCCATCGACAAACTGCGTGCCGCGGGCCTGCTGGATCGCGCCCTGGACGCCGCCACCCTTGCGGCACTTCGCATCAAGCTGGACTGGAAACCATTCGTCGAACCGGTCACCTACCGACTTATCGATCACCCGAACAACTACTACGTCGTCGCGCTCGCGATCGCACGCCTGCGTCATCATCTCGGCTGGGAAGACGCGGCGGCCGCCGAGGCCATCTACCGCAAGGCGGCCGAGCACTACGAGCGCTACTCGGGCGAGTTCGGGTTCGCCGACGAAACCGACGGCGAAGGGCGGTTCGATCGCTACAGCGTTCTGCTGGCCGGCGAGCTGGCGAACCATTTCGTCGAGACAGGCGATCGGCCGCCGGCCGAGGCACTGCAGTGGCTGCGCCGGTCATCCGACGTCATGCTGCTGCGGCTGCACGAGGACGGCACCGGTTTCGAATACGGACGCAGTCTCGGACCTTACGGCGAGACCGCGATCATCGAAACGCTGACCGCGGCGGCCCGACTCGATGTACCTGACTCCAGACGAACGCCTGCTCGCCTATTCCTACGCGACCGCGGCTGCACAGCGCTACGTCGACTTCTGGATGAATCCCGCCACCGGCTCGGTCAACATGTGGGACGGTGGCCGCCGCACCGACACGTATCGCGGCAAATTCCGCATCCTGGGCGAAAACCTGTCACTCGCGCACCAGTTCGCCTACACCAACGAAGGGTGGAACGCGATGGGCTTCAGGGATCGCCCGGCGATGACCGGTTTCGCCGCGGCGCTCGAGCGGCGCCCCGCGCGCGCGATCACCTGGTTCTCACGCGGCGTTTACGACCGTGTCCTCGTCACCCGCCGCGATGGCGGACGCATCATCGGGCTGCCGCTGATCAGCGGCGGCGCGACCCAGCACATGCACCATCCCTATTTTCCCATTCCGTTTTCGCAGGGCATGTTGGAAGGAGTGCCCGACGGCACCGCCCCGATTCTCGTCCCTCGCTTCACGCTCGCCGACGGCGCGCAACTGATGCCGCTCGCCTTCATTCGCGACGTGAAGGTGGAGGACACGGCCGAGCAGACCGTGGTTACCTACCGCCAGACCGAGATGGACCGGCTCGGTAAGAGCGCCCCGGTCGCCGACGACCGCCTGTCGGTGGCGACGACATATTCGCTGCAACCGCATCGGCTGCTACGGCAGGACATCTTCACGCCCAAAGCCGGCCTCGACCTGAAGTCGATTGAGCTCGAGTACGCCGGCTTCTCGCGGCAACCGGCGCAGGCCGGCCTGCAGACGCGGTTTGCCGCCGGCCCGGTCACGTCGTTCACCGTGACCGGGCTCGAGCGCTGCGCGGCGCGGCCGCTGGATCACGATCGTGACTACGAGTCGGACACCGGGCCGATGACCGCGCTCGTCGCCTGCACCAGCGGCGCGGCGCACCTCGAGCGGCCGCTCACCGTCACCTGGGCCATCGAATATCGGTAATAATCTGGAGGATATGACAGCGCGCCGGGCCCTTACGATCCTGCTGGCCGCGATCGCGGCCGGAGTCGCGGTCGTCCTGATGGTCCGCTACACCAAGCGCGTCGAAACCGGCCTGCGCTCGGCGCCGGTTGCCCGGACCAGCGTCCGCCTACTGAAGGATCGCGCCCAGATTGCGCCGCTGGCCGGCGTCGATCTCGACGGACGCCGCTTCGATAGCGCGGCGCTCCGCGGCAAGGTCGTCCTCGTCAACTTCTGGGCGACCTGGTGCCCTCCCTGCCGCGAAGAGATTCCCGACCTGATCGCGCTGCAGGCGAAATACAAGGACACGCTGCAGATCGTCGGCATCGCACAGGACTCCGGCTCCGTGGAAGACGTCAAGCGCTTCGCGCTCGACCACAAGATGAACTATCCGAGCCTGATCAGCACCCCGGAGATCGAGAAGCTGTTCCCGACGGTATCGGCGCTCCCGACGTCGTTCTTCCTCGATCGTGAGGGACGGCTGGCGCAAAAGCACGTCGGCATGCTCAACGCGTCGCTGACCGAGCTCGAGGCGCAGGCGCTCGCCGGCACCAACCCCGAGCTCCAGGTCGTCGACGCCGAGGACGAGGACAAGGCGCGCGTCGCCAGCGCCGCGCAGGCGAACAAGATTCCGGGTGTCGATCTCGCCGGCCTGACGCCGGAAAAGAGAGCCAAGGTACTGCAGGCGCTCAATTCGGAGCACTGCACCTGTGGTTGCGGCCTGACGGTGGCGCAGTGCCGCGTCGACGATCCGACCTGTACGGTGAGCCTGCCGCTGGCGCAGGACTTGATGAAGAAGATTGTGAGTGCCAAGTGAACCGTGAGGCCCTGATCACCCAGCTGCGCGACCTGCTCGGCGATCGCGTCGCCACCGGCGACGCGGTCCGCGACCACCACAGTCGCGGCGAGTCGCACCATCACGGCGTCCTTCCCGACGCCGTGGTCTTCCCGACGTCGACGGCGGAAGTGCAGCAGATCGTCAAGGCGTGCGCCGCCGCCAATTGTCCGATGACGCCGTTCGGGGCCGGCTCCTCGCTCGAAGGCCACGTGATCCCACTGCACGCCGGCATCACCATCGATCTTTCCCGGATGAATCGGGTGCTGCGGCTCAGCGTCGAGGACCTCGACGTCAGCGTCGAGGCCGGGATGACGCGCAAGCAGCTCGACAAGCATCTGCAGTCGAGCGGGCTGTGGTTCCCACTCGATCCCGGCGCCGACGCCACGATCGGTGGCATGGCCGCAACGCGTGCGTCGGGCACGACCGCCGTCCGCTACGGCACGATGCGCGACGCGGTGCTCGGGTTGACGGTCGTCACCGCCGACGGACGCGCCATCAAGACCGGGACGCGCGCCAGAAAATCGTCGGCCGGCTACGACTTGACGCGCCTGTTCGTGGGTGCCGAGGGCACGCTCGGCATCATCACCGAGCTGACGCTGCGGCTGCACGGGCGCCCGGAGGCGCTCGCCTCGGCGACGGCGTGGTTCGAGTCGATTGACGATGCCGTCAACGCAGTCATCATGATCGTCCAGCTCGGCATCCCCGTCGCGCGCATCGAGCTGCTCGACGAGACGATGATGGAGGCGGTCAACAAGCACTCGCGCCTGAGCCGCCCAGAGAAGCCGACGCTCTTCTTCGAATTCCACGGTCTGAGCGACGCGTCGGTCGACGAACAGGCGCAGGCCACCGGCGACATCGTCGCCGAGCACAACGGCCATGACTACGCCCGCGCCACGACGCCGGAGGAGCGCGCCAAGCTCTGGGCGGCGCGGCACGACGCCTATTACGCCGGCCTGGCGCTGCGGCCCGGCGCGCGCGGCTGGACCACGGACGTGTGCGTGCCGATTTCGCGTCTGGCCGAGTGCATTCACCAGACGAAAGCGGATCTGGCCGACTCGCCGCTGCCGGGCCCGCTCGTCGGCCACGTCGGCGACGGCAACTTTCACCTGCTGCTGGCCGTCAATCCCGAGGACCCGTCGGACATGGCGGCGGCCGAGCATCTCGTCGATCGCCTGGTCGCGCGGGCCCTGGCGATGGGCGGCACGTGCACTGGCGAACACGGCGTCGGCATCGGCAAGATCCGTTTCCTCGAGGCCGAGCACGGCCGCGAGGCGATCGACGTCATGTGGGCGATCAAGCACGCGCTCGATCCCCACAACCTGATGAACCCCGGCAAGGTCCTGCCGACGGAAACGCAGAAGTAAGGCGCCACGCTGTAGAATCCGCGCATGCGGATAACAGCTCTCTTCGCGGCAGCTCTGACTCTCGTCAGCACGGCGACTCTGGCCCAAGGTCGCGGCGGTGGCACCGGCGGTGGCGGACAGGCGGCGGCGGGTCCTCCGCCGACGATCGAAGCCCGCACCAGCGGCTGGCAGAAGATCGACGGATACCTCCCCCTCTACTGGGACGAGCGCACCGGCTCGCTCTGGATGGAAATCAACAAGTTCGACACCGAGATGCTCTACGCGACCGGCCTGGCCGCCGGCCTCGGCAGCAATGACGTCGGGCTCGACCGCGGCCAGTCGGGCCAGGGGCGCGTCGTCAAGTTCCAGCGGATTGGGCCACGGGTCATGATGATGCAGCCCAATTACACGTTCCGCGCCACCAGCCAGAACCCTGACGAGCTGCGCGCGGTCGAGGACGCATTCGCCAAGTCGATCCTGTGGGGGTTCACCGTCGCGGCCGAGAGCAACGGCAGCGTGCTGGTCGACGCCACCGATTTCTTCCTGCGCGACGCCCACAACGTGGCGCCGCGCCTGCGCCCGGGCAACTACCGCGTCGATCGCACGCGCAGCGCGATCGACCTGCCGTGGACCAAAGGGTTCCCGAAGAACACTGAAGTCGACACGCTCCTCACCTTCGCCAACGACGGCGCGGCCGGTGGCGGCCGCGGCGGCGGTGGCGGCCCGGTGCAGGGGCCACCGCCGGTGAGCGGCCCGGTAGCGGGCGGCGGTGGTGGATTCGGCGGCGGCCTTTTCTCCGGTAGCGTCGCCAGCGTGACACCGACAGCCGATTCCGTGACGCTGCGCGAGCACCATACCTTCGCCGAGCTGCCCGACAACAACTACAAGCCGCGCTACGACGACCCGCGCGCCGGCTACGGTGGCATGCAGTACGTCGACTACGCGGCGCCGCTCGGCACGCCGATGGTCGATCACCTGTTGCGCCGGCACCGCCTCGAAAAGGTCGATCCCTCGGCACGGGTCAGTGACGTCAAGAAGCCGATCCAGTACTACGTCGACCGCGGGACGCCGGAACCGATCAGGACGGCGCTCCTCGAGGGCGCGCGGTGGTGGAACCAAGCGTTCGAGGCGGCTGGGTTCCGCAACGCGTTCAAGGTCGATCTGCTGCCGGAAGGCGCTGACCCGATGGACATCCGCTACAACATGATCAACTGGGTGCATCGCTCGACGCGCGGCTGGAGCTCGGGCGCGACGATCGCCGATCCGCGCACCGGCGAGATCATCAAGGCCACGGTGACGCTCGGCTCGCTGCGCGATCGCCAGGACTACCTGATCTTCGAGGCCCTGCTCGCGCCATACAAGAACGGCACCGAGACGCCGGCGATCCTGACGCAGACGGCGATCGCGCGTATCCGCCAGCTCGCGGCGCATGAAGTCGGCCACACGCTCGGCCTCGGGCACGAGTACCTACAACAGCACCAAGGGCTGGATCTCGGTGATGGACTATCCGCACCCGCAGGAGAAGCTGAACGCCGACGGGACCGTCGATCTGTCCGGCGCCTATCCCGTCGGCATCGGCGAGTGGGACAAGGTCGCGATCGCCTACGGCTACCAGGACTTTCCCAAGGGCACCGACGAGAAGGCGGGACTCGACAAGATCCTCAACGACGCCTGGAAGCAGGATCTCGTCTATCTCACCAACCAGGACATCGACTCGAGCCCGCGCGCCGACCAGTGGAACAACGGCGTCGGCCTCGACATGGGCGCCGAGCTGGCGCGCGTGATGAAGATTCGCCGCGCCAGTCTTGATCGCTTCGACGAGACGGTGATCAAGAAGGACGCGCCGATGGCGACGATGGAAGAGGCGCTGGTACCGATCTACATGTACCACCGCTACGCAGTCGAAGCGGCGGCGTCGGCAGTCGGCGGCCAGGACTACATTTACTCGATGCGCGGCGACGGTCGAAAGCCGACGCAGTGGGTACCGGCCGACAAGCAGAAGGCGGCGCTCGACGCGTTGATGGCGACGCTGGCGCCGTCGGAGCTGGCGCTGCCCAAGACCGCGCTCGACAAGATCCCGCCGCGTCCGTCGGGCTGGGGCATGCACCGCGAGCTGTTCGCGCGCTACACCGGCGACGTCTTTGACCCGATCTCGCCGGCGTCGATTGCCGCCGACGTGACGATCGGCTTCCTGCTGCAGCCGGACCGCGCCGCACGCATGGTCGCGCAGCATGCCATCGATCCGACCCTGCCCGGACTCTCCGAGGTCATCGATCGGTTGGGCAAGGCGACCTTCGGCGCCGCGACAGCAACCCCGTACGAGCAGGAGATCCGCCGCGCCACGGGCCGCGCGCTGATCGAGCGCCTCATCTGGCTCGCCGGCGGTGCGCCGATGCCGCAGGTACGGGCGGTGACGTCGGCGGCGCTCAAGCGGCTGCAGAACCCGGGCATGAGCGGAACCAGCGCAGACGACCAGCCCTTCATCGCGTTGCTCGCAGCGGATATCGAGCGTTTTCTGACGCGGCCGATGGAACCCGTGCGCACCCCCTCGACCTACGACGCGCCCCCCGGCGCGCCGATCGGCGACTATCCCAACGACTGGCTGGCGGCGCCGTCCTGGATCATTCGCTGACTCTCAATTGGCGAGTGGAGATTGCAGATTGACGATTGACGGATTGAAGATTGACGATTGGGGACTGGATTGACGATTGGCCAATCGGCAACCGACAATTGATCGGGACATTCGACAATCCCTCAATCGTCAATCCGTTAATCGGCATTCTGCAGTCGGCAATCGCCAATGGTTTCGTTTACACGCATCAGCAAGCAGTACGGGAAGCAGATCCTCTTCGTCGACGCGTCCTTTCAGCTCAACCCGGGTGAAAGAGTCGGTCTGGTCGGGCCCAATGGATCCGGCAAGACCACCCTCTTCCGCATGATCGTCGGCGAGGAAGCGCCCGACGAAGGGGATGTCTCGGTCCCCAAGAAGCTCATCATCGGCTACTTCAAGCAGGACGTCGAAGAGATGGCCGGGCGCTCCGTGCTCGACGAGACGATCGCCGGCAGCGGCCGCGCCGGGCAGCTCCATCACGAGCTCGAGGCGCTCAATCACGCCATGGGCGATCCCGCTCGCGCCGGCGAGATGGAGAAGATCCTCGAGCGCTTCGGCGAAGTCCAGGAGGAGTACGAGCATCTCGGCGGCTACGCGCTCGAGGCGCAGGCGCGCGAAGTGCTGCACGGCCTCGGCTTCGAGGACGACCGGATCGACGGCGATGTCGGGCACCTTTCGGGCGGCTGGAAGATGCGCGTCGCCATGGCCCGCGTCCTCCTGATGAAGCCGGACATCCTGCTGATGGACGAGCCGACCAACCATCTCGACATCGAGTCGATCATCTGGCTCGAGGCGTTCCTCAGGTCCCTTCCGGGCTCGCTGCTCATGACCTCGCACGACCGCGAGTTCATGAACCGTATCGTCTCCAGAATCGCCGAAATCGACGGCGGCGAGATCACGGCCTACTCCGGCAACTACGATTTCTACGAGCGCGAACGCGCCATCCGCGAGGTCAACCGCGAGGCGGCCTACGCGCGGCAACAAGCGATGCTGGCGAAGGAGCAGCGCTTCATCGAGCGGTTCGCCGCGCACGCCGCCAAGGCGGCGCAGGTGCAGAGCCGCGTCAAGGCGCTGGAGAAGATCGAGAAAATCGAGCTGCCCAAGAAGCGGCGCGTCGTCAAGTTCGATTTCCGCCAGCCGGCGCGCTCCGGCGACCAGGTCGCCACGCTCGAAGGGGTGACCAAGCGCTACGGCCCCCGCACCGTCCACGATCACGTCAACCTGAACATCCGCCGCGGCGAGCGCTGGTGCGTGATGGGCAAGAACGGCGCCGGCAAATCGACGCTGCTGAAGATGGTCGCCGGCGCGCTGGCGCCAGACGAGGGGGCCGTGAAGCTCGGCGCGTCGCTGGTCATGGGCTACTTCGCGCAGCAGTCGCTCGACATCCTCGATCCGGACCTGACCATCGAAGAGCAGCTGCAGAAGGACTTCGCCCACGAATCGATTGGCGTGCTGCGCAATCTCGCGGGTGCGTTCCAGTTCTCCGGTGACGACATCGACAAGAAGATTCGCATGCTGTCGGGCGGCGAGAAGACACGCCTAGTGATGGCGCGGATGCTGCTCAACCCGCCGAATTTCCTCGTCCTTGACGAGCCTACCAACCACCTCGATCTGGCGACGAAGGAAATGCTCCTCGAGGCGCTACACGACTTCGAAGGGACGATGCTGTTCGTCTCGCACGATCGCGCGTTCCTCAGGGGCCTGAGCAACCGGGTCCTCGAACTCGGCGGCGAATCCGGCACCGAGGCGCAGCCCCACGCGTATCCGGGAACCTATGAGGAATACGTCGCCCGCACCGGGCACGAAGCGCCGGGGGTGCATCGGTAGGCGCTCGCGGTATCATGCGCGTCGCGCCCATGCAGCCGCTTCTCAGTCACGAAGTCGTCGGGACCCGCGTCGGCCATATGCCGACGCACGAGTTGATCGACATCTGGACCGCTGTCAGTAGCGGCGTCGTCAAGCACGGCTTCGGCATCGAGTATCGGGATCTCGAACCGCCGCGGACGGGCATCTTCGACGGACTGAAGATCGTGATCGATCCGGACGTCGGCTTCGAAATGCAGTGCTTTCTACTGCTCCACCTGTTCGGCCACTCCGTACAATGGGTGGCGCCGTCGATCGCGCTCAAACTCGAGGCGCTGCAGCACACGCCGGACAAGGCGGAGTTCATGAAGGTGCTGCAGGCCTACGAGATGGAAGCGGCGCGCTACGCGCTGCAGCTGCTGCACGAGCGCGGCGTCACCAACCAGGACCGCTGGTTCTCCGACTTCGTCCACACCGACTGGCGCTATGTCGAGCGCTACTACGAGGAAGATCGGCTACCGGCCTGGTCGGAGTGTGTCGTCAGCGGAGGCGACTTGATCGCGCCGCAGCCGATCCCGGCGTTGAAGCAGCGGCAGGTGGAGGTGCGATTCGCGTTCTGAGCCCATCGTTATTTCTTCCGCCTGAGCGTGACGTATAGCGGCCCGACGCCAATGATAACCATCATTGGGTAAGTGAGGCGGCCCGCGCGATTGATCGCCTCCCAGAGCACCTGCTCTCCTGGCTTCACGTCGAACTCAACCGTCTTCCACACCAGCGTATTGCTGACGCGCAGCTTGTGCGGTCCGGGGTGCACGTCGCGTTTGAACGTCTCTCCGAACAGCAGGTCGCCAAGCCGTTCGCCGTCGAGCCAGACGATCAGCTGGCGCTGCTTGAAGTCTTCCTCGCTCGTCCTCGCGATCGTCACTGACGCCGGCTGCATCTCGTAGACGCGATCCCAGTATTCAGCGTCATCGAGTTTCGTCGACGGCGCGCTCTCGGCGGTTCCGGAGGGCACGACTCATGTTAATCCGGGCGCTACAGGGTCAGCTCGGCGAGCAGCGGGAAATGATCCGACGCGTCGCGGGTGGCGGGCGTACGGACGACCTCGCAATGTGTGACGCGCGGGAGGCCGGCGGACGGGACGAACAGATAATCAAGACGCACCTGGGGCCCGGTCGTCGGCAGGGTCAGCCCCGGATCTCCGGGATGAAGCGCGCGGAAGGCATCCGTGTAACCGGCGTCGAGCATCAACTGGATCGTGCGCCAGCGGATTCGGCCTCCGCTCAACCACATCGTCGCTCGCACCTTATGCGGAAGCGCCGCGAGGTCGAGCAGTTCGCCGGGGGCCACGGTATTGAAGTCGCCGGCAACGAGATGGAAGCCGTGCTGCTCTCGCTTGATGGCGGCGATGAGCGCACGCAGCTCGAATGACCGGCGACGTTCGGTCAGGGCGGCAAAGACCGCGCTCAAGTGCACGCCGAAGATGCGGACGGGAAGTTGCGCCGGCACCAGCTCGAGAAACGCGTGCCGCGACACACGCGGCCGATGCCAGCTGTGGCTGGCGATCGGCACGCGGCTCATGAACCCGAGCGAGAGCTTCGGCATCGCGGCACAGTAGGGCATCGCCGCGCCCTGCGCCAGCGTGCGCACCACCGCTGGGTCGGTGGCCTCCTGGAGAATCACGATGTCGGGTCCGCACGGGCGGATCACTGCCAGGAGCGCGTCCTCACGCCCGCCGCCGCCCCTGCGGATGTTGTAGGTCAACAAGCGCAGTGTCGTCAGTCGGCCTTCTCCATCAGGGTCAGATACGGCTGACCGAGCAGCTCGCCGCGCAGGTACATCACGAAATCGCGCGTCCCCTGGATGTTGACCGGCCGGTTCACCATGGCCATCAGCTGTTCGCGGAGCGGCACCAGGGCCGGCGCGATATCACGATCCTGGTCGCTCAGGGGACGCGAGTGGATGCCCGGCACGAAGAAGCCATCGAAAATGAAGTATTCGAGAATGCGGTGGCCAACCAGCGTCAGGTCGAGATCACTGGTGCCGGGACCATCGGCGTCGAACGCCTCGCCGTCTTTCCAACGGAAACCGGTGACCGCGCTGCCGCGCAGTACCACGCCGGTGTTCTCGGGAATCGCTCGCCGGATGGTCTCGACGAAGGCGTCGAGCCTTGACGCGTCGCCGCCGAACGCCAGCCGGACCACGTTCTCTCGCTTCTCCGCCTCAGTCAGCTCGCGTGCGGCGCCGTCCGCGTCGGACATACGGGGCTGACGAAGCAAATCGCCTGCCGGGGTTACGCGAGGGAATGCGCGGCATCGCAGTCAGCCCGGGGCGGCGCAAGCGAGAACGGTTCAGTCGGCGCGAAGCGCGGTCGCGGGGTCGATCCGGGAGGCACGCCTGGCTGGCAGCCAGCTGGCGGCCAGCCCGACTACGGCGAGGGAGACCGCCGAGGCAGCGAGCGTCGCAGGATCCCAGGGCTGCACGCCAAAGAGCAGCGTCGCGGTCGCGCGCGCGGCGAACACAGCGAGAAGGGCACCGGCGGCCAGCCCCACCAGCAACATGACACCCGCTTCACCGAGAATCATGCGCACGACGCCGCCCGGCTCCGCGCCGAGCGCGAGACGGATGCCGATCTCGTTGCGGCGGCGCGCGACGACATACGACATGACGCCGTAGAGCCCGATCATCGCCAGCGCCGCGGCCAGCGCGGCAAAGAAGCCGGAGAGCGTCGCCATCAGCCGCTCGCGGAGGAACGATGCCTCGGCGTCGACGCGCAGCACCCGGTAACTGACGAGCATCGACGGCGTCATCGCCTGTCCCGCCGCGGTGATCGCCGGTGAGAGCGACGACAACGGTCCCGAGGCGCGCACGAACACCTGCACCTCGCTCAGGCGCGGATCGGGGTTGGGCAGCTGCGCCTCAGGGAAATACGCGATCGGACCGGGCTTGTCGCGCACATCGCGGTATTTCGTGTCGGGGACGAGACCGACGATTTCATACGTGAGGTCGGGTTCGCCTGGGAGCACCTGGAGCGTGAAGCTCCGTCCCACCGGAGTCGTCGTCTGGAGCATCGCCCGGGCGAACGCTTCGTTGACGATGGCCACGGGGGTAGTGCCCGGCAGATCCGCCTCGGTGAAGTCGCGGCCGGCCACAATCGGTACGTCCAACATGCGGAAGAAGCCCGGACTGACGTGGTTCTCATTGGTCAGCGCCTGCTGCCTGACGCCGTCGACGATGACGTGGTCGTTCCAGGCGCTCCCCGAAAGAGGCTCGATTATGGCGTTGGCGACTGCGGTGACGCCTGGCACCGCGGCAATCCGCTCGCGAAGGTCGCGCTCGAAGCGGGGCTGTTCCGCGGGCGCGATGCCGGCGACGCGCGGATCGAAGTCGGCGACCAGGATCCCTTCGGTCCGGAACCCGGGATCGACCGAGGCCAGATTCACCGCCGTGCGGACAAAGAGCAGGCTGGATACGACGAGCGCCAGCGACAGCGTGACCTGCGCGATGACCAGAAGCCGGCGAAGTGCGAACCGCTCGCGGCCATCCGTCAAACCCCGCACCGTGCGGACGGCACTCGCCGTGCCCTGCTGCGTCGCGCGTAGCGCCGGCATCACGCCGAACATCAGCGCGGCGACAATGGCCGCGCCGGAGGTGAAGGCCAGGACACGCCAGTTCGCGGCGAGATCGAAGAACAGGCGATTGTTACCGGTGGACATGAAGCGGACCAGCGCGGCGCCCAACGACTGCGCGATAACGGCTCCGCCGACGGCGCCGATAACGGCCAGAAGCAGGCTCTCGGCCATCAACTGGCGGAAAATGCGCGATCGTGACGCGCCAATCGCCAGGCGCACCGCGATCTCACGCTCGCGGGCGGTAGCGCGCGCGAGCATCAGGCTGGCGAGGTTGGCGCAGGCGATGAGGAGCACGGCACCGGCAACCGCAAGCAGGATCCACAGTGGCTGCTCGTAGGCGGAGCGGAGGGTGCCGACGCCGGTGCCGCCGGGCTCGGCTGTCAGTTTCATCGCCAGGAATTCCTTGGCAACCTCGGGCGGGATTCGTGGCGACACGGCGGCGCGAAGGATCGCCGGTGACATGGCCGCCAGCTCGGCATTCGCCTGCGCCCGCGCCACGCCGGAACGCAGGCGTCCGAACACGTCGAGCCACCAGTAGTGCGCCTTGGCGACGGCGTTCTCTTCCGGCTCGAGGAGCGGCTCGGCGCAAATCGGCGCCGCGACGTCGAAGCTGCGGCCGACTTCGATGCCCGAAAAGGCCGCCGGCGTGACGCCGAGGATCTCGAACGGATGCCCGTTGAGACGCAGCGTCGATCCGATCGCCGACGCGGCGCCCCCGAACTCGCGCCGCCAGAAGGCATCGCTGACGACCACCCCCGGCGCACCGCAACCCGGCACATCGTCGTGTTCGGCGATCAGCCGGCCGGCCGCGGGAACGACGCCGAGCACGTCGAAGAAGCTGCCGCTGACCCACAGGCCGCCGACGAAGCGCGATTCGCCGCCGCTGGCGAGATCGAAGCGCGCGGTACCCCACGCGAACAGGCCGGAGAAGCTGCGCGGCGCAGCCTTGCGGACTGCTTCCCAGATCGCGTTGGTGGCAAACGCGCGACGCCCCGTGGTGTTGCCGAACCGGCTGAGCGGCGCGGGAAGCAGCTCGACGAGTTCCTGCGGCGCGCGAACTGGCAGGGTGCGGAACTGTATGGCGTCGAGCAGCTGGAAGATGGCGGTGTTCGCGCCAATCCCGAAGGCGAGCGACAGGATCGTCACGCAGGCGAAGACCGGGTTGCGGCGCAGCACGCGGGCGCCATAGCGCAGGTCGTGCCAGAGCGCTTCCAGCCATCCCAGCGAGTTCATCTCGTAGATCTCCTCCCGAATCCGCGTCGCGTTGCCGAGTTTGCGGAAGGCGGCCGCGCGCGCGTCGGTCGGCGACATGCCACGCGCGAGGTTGTCGGCGGTCTCCTCGGAGAGGTAGGCCGCGAGCTCGCGAGCCCGCTCCTCGTCCCAGTGGCGCCGGCGGAACACGCGCGTGAGCCGCATGCTGTTACTTACTCAGACGCGGGACGAAGGATACGGTTGACCGCGCGTACCAGCTCGTCCCAGCGCGTCGTCTGGGTGTCGAGCTGCTTGCGCCCCTTCGGGGTCAGGCGGTAATAGCGGGCGCGGCGGTTGTTCTCGGACGTGCCCCAGAACGACGCGATCCAGCCACGGTCCTCGAGGCGATGGAGGGCCGGGTAGAGCGAGCCGTGCTCGACCTGAAGAACATCTTCTGATCGATGCTCGATGGCATGCGCGATGGTGTGGCCGTGTGCCGGCCCGAGCGCCAGCGTCTTCAGGATCAGGACGTCAAGGGTTCCCTGCAGCATGTCCCCCACGATCGGAGGGGTTCCGCGTTTTGGCACGCTCAGGAAGATAATCTAGTGGAGAGGCGCTGTCAACGGCGCGACTTCGTACGCGCCAGCACGTGATCGCAACCGCGCGCCGCCAGCGCCATCATCGTCAGCGTTGGGTGCTTGTCGCCTGTCGATGGGAACGCGTTGCCGCCCAAGACGTACAGGTTCGCTACGTCGTGGGTCTGGCAGTACCAGTTGAGCACACCATCCTTCACGCTGACGCTCATCCGCGCCGTGCCGCTCTCGTGGATCGATCCCCCAAGCGGCCGGCGCCGCTGGCGTCCTGGCACTGGCGAGACGGCAGCCGCGGGAGGCGCGGGCGGACGCGCATCAGGCGCGCCGGGGCCGCCGGGGAACCCCGCTGGCGTGACCGGCCCGGGCATCACTTCGCCGCCCGCCTTGCGGAACAGCTCCTCGGCCTTCATCTGGAAGTCGTCGATCAACTTGTAGTCGTTGTCGCTGTGTGTGAAATGGATGCGCAGCACAGGAATACCCCACGCATCCTTCACTTCCGGATCGAGCTCGACGAAGTTCTCCTTCCGCGCCAGCATCTCGGCGCCAGCGTTCCAGATTCGTGCCTGCGCGACGTAGCGGCTCTTGATCTCCCTCTTCCAGCCGGACCCGTAGCCAGGGATGTTGGCCGCAAAGGCCGGAAACTCGGTCTGGCCGCCGGTCGCGTTCATCACGTAACCTCGGATGAAGTCTTTCCGCTGCGTTTTATTGTCGATATTCTGGAAGTTGGGAATCGTGATCCCCGCCTGCTTCCCGTCGTCGAGCCGCGCCGGGCCGCCTTTCAGCTTTGGCAGGATGCCGGTGACGCCGCCACCGCCGACCTGGTCCATCATGTAGTAGCCGAGCAGCCCGCTCGAGTTCGCAAGGCCCCCCTTCTCCGACAGCAACAGCAGCCTCGTGTTCTCCAGCGTCGAAGCGGCGAGAATGACCCACGTCGCATCGACGTCCACCGCCTTTTTCGTCGCGCGTTCGATATAGGTCACCCCCTGCGCACGGTGCTCTTCGTTCATACGCACCCGCGCGACGACGCTGTCGGTGCGAATCTCGAGCTTTCCGGTGGCCAGCGCAGCCGGTAGCGTCACGGCGATCGGATTGAACATGGCGCCGACGTCGCAGCCGTTCACGCAGTTGCCGCAGTAGTGACACGCGGGACGGCCGTTGTGCGGCTGCGTCAGCTGTGACAACCGGCGATGGGTCGACGGCCAGCCAAGCGCTGCGCTGGCTGTGGTGAAAATCGTCTCGGCGCAGTTGAGCGGCATCGGCGGCAGGAAAATGCCGTCGGGGAACTGCACGAAGTTCTCGCGCGCGCCGCTGACACCGACGAACGACTCGACCCGGTCGTAGTACGGTTTCATGTCGGCGTAGGACACGGCCCAGTCCATGCCGTAACCGTCGCGCGAGGCCGCCTTGAACTCGTAGTCGGCCATGCGGTCGGTCGCGCGCGCCCAGTGCAGCGTGCGGCCGCCCAGAACACGTGACCGTCCCCAGCGATAGTTGGTCTCGGGCGACGTCGTATACGGGTTCTCGACGTCGTCGATCATGATCTTGTAGTTGCGCTCGCTGCCCGAATAACGGCGCATCACGCCCGGCTCGCCGTTGCCGCGATAGTCGAGCTCGTAGGAAAAGCGGTGGTGGAAATCCTTCGCCGGATCGACGGCCGCCCCGGCCTCGAGCAGAAGGACGTCCATCCCTTGCTTGGTCAGCTCGAGCGCCGCCCAGCCGCCGCAGGCGCCGGAGCCGACGATGATCGCGTCCCAGGTCTTCATAGGGTGCGGTGCTCGGGATGATCACAGGCCGGAAACGCGATATTGAACGAGTTGCCGCGATAGTCGAGGCACTCGACCAATCCCTGGCGTGAGGTGTAGAACGCGAAAGTATTCAGCTGCTTGATCAGGCGGTAGGCGAAGTATGCCGGGTGCGTGGCGCCGCGCTCGCGTTCAGGCGTGGACATCGCCGAGACGATGGCTTCCCGGGCATCGCTGTCAGCGGAGTGGAAGCCATTGTCGCGCAGCGCCTGCATCGCGGTTCGCCATTGGCGCGCCAGGTTCGCGTCAACGGCTTCCGACGCCTGGAGCAGGAAATCGATGAAATGAGCGCAGCGCGCTTCGCGGGCACCGGGTGTGTCGTCGGTTGGAATGAGGATGGCCGTGAACGCCTCGAGCGCAGCGAAGTCGTCCGCGCCGAAGAACTTCGGCTGATAGTCCTTGAGCAGTCCGGGGTCAGGCGGAGCGTAGTGCTGGTCGTGCGCCTGGGCGTGCAGCCAGGGCGCCAGGAAATCAGCGGCGCCCGGTAGAGCGGCGGCGGCGGCCGCGAGCCGCAGCAATCTTCGACGTGTGGGATCCACGCGCATGATGCTACTCTCCCGCCATGATTCGTCAAACTCTTCTGGCGGCCACCGTCATCGCCGCTGTCGCGGCAAGTCTGCTCGCGCAGACGCCGCCACAACAGCCGCAGATCACACTCGGCTCAGGCCTTCGGGAAGTGCCCGACTATCGCGCCGTCTCGATCGATCCGCCGGCGCCGAAAGTCCCCGATGGCTTCACGCCGATCTTCAACGGCAAGGATCTGAGCGGCTGGCACATCTCGACGACGGCCCGGCACGGCGTGCAGCCGGACTTTCACGTGTCGCAGGGGATGATCCTTGGCACGCAGAAGCCGCTCGGTAGCGGCGGCCTGCTCCTGACCGACAAGAAGTACAAGAACTTCGAGCTGTACTTCGAGGCGAAGCCGGACTGGGGCTGCGACAGCGGCCTGTTCTTCCGCACGACCGAGACGGGCGTCGCCTACCAGATCACGATGGACTACCTACCTGGTGGCAGCATGGGGCGGATGATCGGCGAGGGCGGCATTCAGGTCGGCGCGGGCGGGCGCGGCCGCGCGAACGCACCGGCGGGCGCGCCGGCGCCTACCCCCCCTCCTCCCCCGCCCGCGACCCCGCTCGAATCAAACGACGCCGGCATGAAAGCGTGGAAGCCGTTCGACTGGAACACCGTGCGCATTCGGGTCGAGGGGGACGTGCCGCACGCCACCGTTTGGATCAACGGCGTGCAGGTAAGCGACGCGACCGACACCGAGAACCACGCGCTCGGCGGAACGCTCGAGGGACCTCTCGCGATCCAGATCCACGGCGGCCCCGTGCGGTGGCAGCCTGGCGGGTTCTGGCGCTGGCGGAACATCGGGATTCGCCAGTTGTAAGCCAGTCGTCCTTGCCTGTTGCCGGATAGACAGATGGAACGCACCCCGGATATTGCGTTACTCGACGAGGCCTACGCGTCTAACGAGCGGGACGCGCGCGAGCTGATTGCCGAACTCAGCGAAGCCGCAGGGACGCGGCAGCCGGCGGCGGGTTCGTGGAGCGTCGCCGAGTGCCTCAATCATCTCGCTCTCAGCAACCGAGTCTACGTTGCCGCCATGCAACCGGCGGCCGAGCGTGCGAGGCGTGACGGACGGACGCGTCGAAGGCCCGCGCGGCCTGGCCTGATTGGCGGCTGGTTCGTAAAGTCGCTCGAGCCACCAGCCACGCGCAGGATGCGTGCGCCCCGTAAGATCGTGCCGCGGCAGTCGCCGCCGCTCGCCGAGGCCGGGGCCGCATTCTTCGCATCACACGAGCAGGTCGTCGAGTTTCTGCGGAGTTACGCCGACATCAATCTCGCCGGCGTGCATTTCCCCAACCCGTTCATCCGGGGCCTCCTCTTCAGTCTCGCGACAGGGCTGCACACCCTCGCCGCGCACGAGCGGCGCCACCTCTGGCAGGCGTGGAACGTACGGCGGGCTACTGCCCCTTGAACACCGGCCGCCGCTTGCCCAGCGACGACAGTCCCTCGTAGGCGTCCGCCGTTGCGAAGATCTCTTCGAGGTGCGAGAGCTCCATCGCGATCCCCTGCTCGATGGCTTTGCCGTCCCCGCGATCGATCAAGTCGGAGGCCATACGCAAGGCGACTGGCGCCTTGTCGCCGAGGCGCTTCTCAGAGGTACGCAGCGTCTCGACGTCCGCCGATCCGTAGCGCGACGCGACGTCGCGGAACGCGTCGGGCACCCGATGCGGCCCGCGCTCGAGCACTGGTCCCTTCGCAACGCACTCGCGGATGGCGGCGTCGAGATCGTCGTACGGCGTGACGCGATCGATCAGACCCATCGCCAGCGCCTGATCTGCGGTCACCGTCTCGCCGGACAAGACCAGCCACTTCGCCAGGCCGCGGCCGACCCGCGCGGTCGTCCGCTGCGTACCGCCGAGACCGGGATAGATGCCGATGCCGGTTTCCGGGAAGGCAAACGTCGCTTTCGGCGTGGCGACGATGTAGTGGCAGGCGAGCGCGATTTCGACGCCGCCGCCGAGCGCCAGCCCGTGCACGCGCGCGACAACAGGCTTTCGGCAGCGCTGGAACTCAAGCAGCAGCTCCTGGCCCGCTCTCGTGAATTCGGCAATTTTCGGGATGTTCTTCGTCTCGATGTTCTTGACGAAGAAGCGGATGTCGGCGCCTGCGATAAAGGCCTTGCCGCTGCCGGCAAGGACGATCCCTGTCACCGCCGGATCCGCCGCCGCCGCGTGGAACCCGTCGCGGAGTTGCGCCATGACCGCTTCGTTGATTGCGTTCATGGCGTCGGGTCAATCGATGGTCAACGTGGCGATGCCGTCCCGGTCGTCACGCCGAACGAGCGTGAAGGCAAAGGACTTTCCTGAGGCAACCTGGCGCGAGAACAGCGTCGGCACGGGCAGGCCCCAGCGCGCCGCGACGTCTTCCACCAATGCCGCCGAGCGGGTCAGGCCGTAGCGGTTCATCAGCTCGAACGGGCCAAGCCGCCAGCGCAAGCCGACACGAGCGCCGATGTCGGTGTCCTCGATCGAGCCGACGCCATCCTCGACGAGCGCCGAGGCGATATAAAAGACGATGCCGGCGAGCCGATCCGCGACGGTATCAAATTTCGCTGGACTGGGTGCGCCGCCGAGGTCCCACGACTGTCCCGATTCGAATTGCTTGCGCAGGCGATCAGGCGTCCCGTGCAGCGGCCCGAAGGCCGCTCCCAGCGTGTCGTTGGTGTGGACGGCGATCGGAATGCCGGTGACATTCATCAATTCGAACGGCCCCATGCCGATGCCGAACGCCTGCTTGGCGGCGGCTTCAATCGTCGGGATGTCGGCGATGTCCTCGTCGAGGACGCGGACCGCCTCGGCGAGCCACGGGCCGAAGAAGCGGTTGACGATAAACCCGCACGAGTCCTTGCTCCGAATCGGCGTCTTGCCGAGACGCTCCTGCAGCGTCCACGCTCGTGTCAGGGTCGCGGCGGAGCTGTCCTTGCCGCCGACGACCTCGACCAGCCGATTCTTGGCCGGATGATAGAAGTAATGCAGACCAATCACCCGCTCGGGCGTCGCTGTGCAGGCGGCGATATCTTCGACCGCGAACGAAGACGTGTTGGTGGCGAGGATCGCATCGGGTCGGCAGGCGGCCTCGAGCCGCGCGAAGACGTCGCGCTTGACGTCGATGTCTTCGAACACCGCTTCGACGACAAGATCGGCGTCCTTGAGATCGTCGAAGCTCGCCGTACCGCGAATGTGCGATAGGATTTTCGCAGCCTGGTCCGCGGTGAAGATCTTGCGGTCGACGCCGTCCTGTAGCGTCTTCTCGATGCCGCGCAATCCGCGCCGCACCTTGTCCTCGTCGAGATCGACGAGGATCACGGCGAAGCCTTCGCTGGCCATCTTCTGCGCGATGCCGCTGCCCATGTTGCCGGCGCCGACGACCGCGAGTGTCTGAAACGTTCCGTCGCTCACGATCCCGACGGTATCATACTGATCCGAGGGGCTTCGCCCCTCGGGCTCCCCTACACGCTCTCTCGCTCGCCGCTTCGCCGGCTCGCTCCGTTGGCGTGGCTCACTCGCTGGCGCTCGTTCGCCCGCAGGTTGTGAGATACGCTTCAGTTGTCATGGCCATCGGCAAGGCGCGCTACCGCGCGGCGAGGCTCGGCGATCTTCGACCCGTCATCGACTACGACGATCGCGGCGTCATGCGCCTGCGCGCGGCGCGGGCGCTCGGCCCGTATCCGCGATCGCTTACCGATCGGCTCGTGCACTGGGCGGCGGCAGCGCCGGATCGCACGCTGCTCGCCTGGCGCGAGGGCGATCGTTTCGCCCACCTGTCCTATGGCGACGCCTTGGCGCGTGTCCGCAGCATGGCGCAGGCGCTGCTCGATCGCGGCCTCTCCGCTGAGCGTCCGCTGACGATTCTCTCGGGCAACGACGCCAACCATCTCGTGCTGGCGCTGGCCGCGCAGTACGCCGGTGTGCTCTACGCGCCGGTGTCCCCCGCCTACTCACTCGTGTCACAGGATTTCGGCACGCTGCGCCAGGTGGCGCGCGTGCTGACGCCTGGCCTTGTCTACGCCGCCGATGCCAGGTTCGCCCACGCGCTCGCCTCGATCGCGGCGCGAGGCACCGAGACGATCGACGCCGGCGACGTGCCGTCGCTGCTCCACACGCTGCCGACCAGCCATCTCGATCGCGCGCACGCGGCGATCGACCCGGACGCTCCGGCCAAGATCCTCTTCACGTCCGGCTCGATGGGCGTACCCAAGGGGGTCATCAATACGCATCGCATGCTCGCCGCGAACCAGCAGATGATTCTCGAGACGCTACCGTTCCTCGGCGACGAGCCTCCAGTACTGGTCGACTGGCTGCCCTGGCATCACACCTTCGGTGGCAACCACAACATCGGCATCGTGCTCTACAACGGCGGGTCGCTGTATCTCGATGAGGGACGACCACTGCCGGGGCAGTTCGACGAAAGCGCCCGCAACCTGCGCGAGGTCGGGCCGACGGCGTACTTCAACGTGCCGCGTGGCTATGAGGAACTGGTCAAGGCGCTCGCCCGCGATCGCGCCCTGGCCGAACGGTTCTTCAGCCCCCGCCTGCGGCTCCTGTTCTACGCGGCCGCAAGCCTGTCGCAGCACGTCGCCGACGAACTCGCGCGGATCGCGCTCGAGACCTGCGGCGAGCGGCTGACGCTGGTCACGGGGCTCGGTTCGACCGAAACCGCACCAATGGCCATCTGCCGTGCGTGGGAAAGCAACCTCGCCTCGCATATTGGACTGCCGGTGCCCGGCGTCGAAGTGAAGCTGGTGCCGATCGATGAAAGCGAACGAACGCAGCCAAGCGAGCTTCGCGAACGGAGCGAGCCGGCGCAGCGGCGAGCGAGAGAGCGAGTAGGGGGGAACGGCGGGGCGAAGCCCCCCGGAGAAAAACGATACGAAGTACGCGTCAAGGGCCCGAACGTCACGCCAGGCTATTGGCGCAATCCACAGCAGACCGCCGCGGCTTTCGACGAGAACGGCTACTACTGCATGGGCGACGCGGTCCGCTTCGCGGGCGATCCTACCCAAGGGTTTCTCTTCGACGGCCGCATCGGCGAGGACTTCAAGCTCTCGACCGGCACGTGGGTCGGCGTCGGCGCGCTGCGCGCGAAGATCGTCGCCCACTTCGCCCCCTACATTCGCGACGCGGTGATCACCGGTCACGACCGCGACGCCGTCGGCATGCTGGCCGTGGCTGACCAGGACGCGTGCCGCCGCCTCTGCCCGGACCTGCACAATGCCGCGTTCGCGGAGGTGGCGGCGCATCCAGCCGTGCGGACGCGAATCGCCGAGCGTCTCGCCTCCTTCGCCGAACGCGCGACCGGCAGTGCCACGCGCATCGACCGCGCCATCCTGCTCGTCGAGCCGCTGTCGCTCGATCGCCAGGAAGTGACCGACAAAGGATCCATCAACCAGCGCGCGGTGCTCGCGCACCGCGGCTCTCTCGTTGACGAGCTCTACGCCGACACACCGGGGGCGCGCGTCATCATCGGAGTCACGCAGTGAGCCGACCCGGCATCGACATCAGCCAGCTGACCGCCTTCGACGTCCACGTCCACCTCGAGCACCAGGGAGAGCTCACCGACACGGATAAGGCGGCGGCGAAGCATTTCAAGGCGGGCGCCGCGCCCCGCGACTGGACGTCGCAGGCCGAGTACTACCGCTCGCGCAAGATCGGCTGCGTCGTCTTCACCGTCGACGAGTCGCTGACCGGACGCCCGTTCGCGACCAACGATCAAGTGGCGCAGTTCGCCGCCGACAACCGCGACATCGCCCTCGCGTTCTGCAGCATCAACCCGCACCGCGGGAAGGCCGGGGTCGACGAGGCCAAGCGGCTCGTCGGCGCCGGCCTCGTGCGCGGCCTCAAGCTGCACCCGCCCGTGCAGGAGTTCGTCCCCAACGATCGCGTTGCCTACCCGCTGTATGAAGTGTTCGCCGAAGCGAAGCTGCCCGTGCTGTTCCACACCGGTCACAGCGGCATCGGCACCGGCATGCGCGGCGGCGGCGGCATTCGCCTGAAATACGGCCACCCGATGCCGATCGACGACGTGGCCGTCGACTTCCCCGACATGCCGATCATCATGGCGCACCCGTCGTTCCCATGGCAGGACGAGGCGATCTCGATCTGCATGCACAAGCCGCAGGTCTATATCGACCTCTCCGGCTGGTCACCGAAGTATTTCTCGCCCAATCTGGTGCAGTACGCCAACACCCTGCTCAAGCACAAGGTGCTCTTTGGCTCCGACTACCCGTGGATCACGCCGGAGAAGTGGATGGCAGACTTCGCGACGATCCCGATCAAGGACGAGGTGCGGCCGCTGATCATGAAAGAGAATGCGGCGCGCCTCTTCGGTCTCGCCTGACAGGCCAGCAGCGATCACGAGCCGGCGGCCCGTACCAAGCGCTGATCGCTCCTTGTCGGCTATAGTCTCGCCACTTGGTTTGGGGGGAGGCTGCATGATGAGGATCCGTCGTTCCGGGTGGATTGAGGTGCTGGTCGTCGCAGGCGCGCTGGCCCTGCCGATTGCCGCGTCGGCACAGCGAACCGACGCTGAACACGCACGCTTGACGGCCATGATCGGCGCCTGGGACGTCGACATGACTCTCTGGCCGCGCCCCGGCGGCCCGGGACTGCCGACCAAGGCCACGTCGACGATTCGGCCGCTATTCGACGGCCGCTTCGTCGAAGAAGCGATCGAGGGCACGTTGAACGGCGCGCCGTTTGGCACCCTCGCCTGGACCGGCTACAACCCGGAGACGCACCAGTACGAAGCGACGCGAATCGCCAGCACCAATCTTGCCCGCATCGCGGAGGCTGGTACCTACGACGACGCGACGAAACAGCTCGAGCTGAAGGCGGAATACCGGCTCGCCGGCGACACCTGGCACCAGCGTACGGTGATTCAGATGACGTCGCAGGACGCGATGGTCGCGGCCAGCTATCTGAGCTTTGGCACTGTGCCGGAGTGGAAAGCCGTCGAGATCAAGTACACGCGCAAGCCGCGCTGAGACTCTTCGCGCGAGCGCCAGCGGTCATTGTTGTGCGCGCACGGCCCGCTGCTCATAGCGCCATAGCGACGCCGTCAGTCCGACCGAATTGCAGTAGATCGTCGCGTCCGCTCCCCAGCCCGGCGACAGGCAGTCTCCCAGGTGCGGCATCGGCAGCGGGGTCATGACGCCGCTGCGCAGGTCCAGAATCGCCGCGCGATAGAACCACTCGAGCGGCGACGAGGTGTCGACGAGCATCTGCTGGTTGACGTCCACGGCCGTCGGAGAGAGTCCCACCGACGTGAGCCGCGCTTCGGATCGTACCTGGACCTCGGTGGTCTCCCCCGAGATCACGTCGATGCGGACCAGCCGGATCGGATCGCGGGAGAACTGTTTCGCGTAGAGATAGCGGCCAGCGGGATCCAGCGTGATGGTGTCCCCTTCGGCGAGGCGGCGGGGCGGGCCCGAGCGGGCCTGCGCGTAGACCGCACCGCTCTCCGCGTAATAGATCGTGTTGCCGTCGGACGACACGGCGAGCGCCCCGCGCGGCGGCAGGCCAGACCGCAGTGGAATGTCCCGGATCAGGTGACCGTCGGCGAGGGACGCCAGCGCGATGCGCCGGCGCTCGCCCGTGCCCGCCACGAACGCGATCGCGTCGCGTCCGGCCAGTGCCAGCGGACCGCCTGCGGGTTCGTCGAGCTGCAGGAAAGGACGCAGTTCTGAACCGGGAGTCCCGATCAACACCTGCGACTTGGCACCGCCCGACTGAACGGCCATGCGCCCGTCGGGGAGCGCGAGAATGGGGCCGAGGTCGAGCGAGAACGACGGAAACTGCTCGAGCGAGCGAACTGGCCCCGAGAGCCGTACCAGGGAGGATGGCCGACCGACCAGGTCAAGGTAGAGCGAGCCGTCAGCGGCCGCCTCGATGAACCACGGCAACTCGGTTTCGCGCAACGTCATCAGCACGCGATGGCCTGGCGTACCGTCGCTACGCACCTGGATCACGTCGTAGGTATCGCCGTCGCGAACCAGGATGATCACCGCGGCTCCATCCGGCGTGACCGCCAGCGGCAGACTGAGAAACCCTTGCTGCTCGATCGTGGCACCTGCGTCGAGGACGCGCGCCGAGCCGGTCTGGAGGTCGAGCACGCGCAGCGCATTCGGCTGCGAATCATCGCCGCGCTGCCGGCCGACGAAGGCGAGCCGGCGGCCGTCGGCGAAGGCACGGAACGGCGCGGCCACATCGGCCACCTCGAGGAACGCGGGAAGCGGTTGCAGTCTGCCGTCGCGCGGCCAGAATCGAAACACCTGATCGTACGACCCGGACACCCTCGCGACGAGGAGACTTCCGTCCGGGAGCGCCTGCGGCTGGAACGCCTTGGCGAGCAGTTGCACCGGCGTGCCGCCGAGCGGAGGGATCGCGTAGACGCCGGCCGGCTGGCCCCAGAAACGATCGAAATAGAGTTTCGACCCGTCGTGCGACCAGGAGACGTTCTGCACGTATCCGTCGCGGCTGCCGTGCGTGAGCAGCGTCCAGCTCGCCGAGCCCGGTTCCATGACCGCAAGCTCGGTCACTCCGTTGACCATCGCGACAAACGCAAGCAGGTGCCCGTCTGGAGACAGCCGTGGGTTGATCGAAATCGCGGCGCCGCCGAGCCGCACGCCGCTCCAAGCGCCGTCCCGCGGCGACTGCGCGTGCGGCCAGAGGACGACCGCGACGGCGCCGAGCGCCACGCCGAACGCGGTCAGCGCACCGTCGCGCAGCCGGCGGCGGCGCGCGAGCGGGCGCCGGGGCGGTTGCACCGCGGCGCGGGAAATCTCGGAGAAGTGCTGCCGAACGGTGGACAGCTCACGGTACAGGTCCCGCGTGGTGTCGTAGCGCAGTGCCGGATCCTTGGCCAGGCAGCGCTCGATGATCCAAGCCAGCGGACGGGGCACATCCGCCGGCAGCGGTTCCGCCTCGTCGCGAATGATCGCCGCCATGGTTTCGGCGCTGCTCGGGCGCTCGAACGGCCGTTTGCCGGAGGCGAGCTCGTAGAGAATGAGGCCGAAGGTAAACTGATCGCTGCGCGCGTCTATGTCGCGGCCCGTTGCCTGTTCCGGGCTCATGTAGGCGACGGTGCCGACGATGTTGCCGACGCCGGTCATCGGCATCGTTCGGGTCTGCAGGAGGCCGTCGCCGGACAGCTTGGCCAGACCGAAATCGAGGATCTTGAGCACGCCGTCGCGACGGACGAGGATGTTGTCCGGCTTGAGGTCACGGTGCACGACACCGGCCGCGTGCGCGGCGGCCAGCCCGTCGGCGATGGCGATCGCCTGATCGAGCAGCGCCCGCCAGTCGCCGGGCGGCCGCAAGGCGTCACCGTCGACGAACTCCATTACGAGATAATCGGGGCCGACGTCATAGAGCTGACAGATGTGCGGATGGTTCAGCGCCGCGATCGCACGGCTCTCGCGCTCGAAGCGTTCCGAGAAGCCGGCCTGGGCGAACTTGACGGCCACAGTGCGATCGACCCGCGTGTCGCGCGCCTTCCAGACCTCCCCCATCCCGCCGGCGCCGATGATCGAGACGAGCTCGTAGGGCCCCAGCCGCGTTCCCGGACTATGTGATGGCACGGTGCGACGACGATTCTAATCTCATCCGGAGGGCGCCCGGCACGTCATCAGTCGCTTACCGCTTGAACAGCTCCAGCGGGATGGCGTTGGCCATCGCCTGCATGCCGGCGTCGCCCGGATGCAAGTGGTCGCCGCCGTCGTAGGTCGCCAGCATCCGCGTCGGGTGCGCGGGGTCGCGGACGGCTTTGTCGAAGTCGATCACGCCGTCGAACGCGCCGCTCGTGCGGATCCATTGGTTGACTGCCTGCCGCTTCGTCTCCTTCTCGGGAGAATAGAAGTTGGCCAGCGTCGTCTCCTCGAAGGGGAGCAATGTGGCGCCGAACACGCTGACCCCCTTCGCGTGCGCACGCTCGATGAACTGCCGGTAACCGGCAGCGATGTCCTCCGCGCTCACTTCGTCCGAGGCCGGTGCGGCGCCGCCGGGATGGCCGATGTCGTTGATGCCGAGCAGCACGATGACGCACTGCACACCCGGCTGCGCCAGCACATCGCGATCGAAGCGCGCGAGACCAGCGGGGCCGAAGAGGTTGCCGAACTGCGTCTCCGTCGCGTGCAGGATGCGGTTGCCGATGATCCCCTCGTCGAGCACGCCAAAATGACGGAGATCGCCCCGCTGTTGCAGCCGCGTCGCGAGCAGGTCCGGCCACCGGTGGTTCGTGCCGGCCGTAGAATTCGCGCCGTCGGTGATCGAATCGCCGAATGCGACGATCGCGCCAGCCGGCGCGGCCGCAGAGACGTCGACTCCGGTCAGGAATGGCCACCGGGTCAGCGTCTGTGCGACATCGAACTGCGACGAGCCCGTAAAGTCGCCGGGGCGAGACACGTAGTTGGTCTGCAAGGCCGTCACATGCGTCGTCATTTCCGTCGTCGCGGCCGGCAGGTAGATGCTCACGGCCAGGTCCGACAGCGGTACCACCTCGAGCGCCACCGGATCGCTGAGCACGAGCGCGCCCGGTGGAACCGTGAACGACGGCCGCCCGCCGAACGTCAGCGGTCGATCCGTGCCGGCGACTATGCTGGCATCGCGATCGCGTCGCGCGATATGTGCGGCGCCCACGACGAGCGGCTCGGTTCCGAAGGTGTTGGCGATCCTGATCCGAACTCGCTCGCCGCCCGCGGTGGTGTGCACGATCAGCCGCAGCGTGACGTCAGCAAACTGCTCCGGTGCACCCGCGACTCCGGCCGGCGCCGTCGCCCACGTGCCTGCCCATTGTTCGGCGGACGGAGGCGCGGCAAGGACCAGGAGCAGCAGCGTGGCAAGTGAGCGCGACATAGCGGGAATGGTATCGCACGCCGCTGTTTCGGGCAGTCGACTGACGCCGCTTGATCCTGCGCGCGCGCGAAGAACGCGCTGCGCGTCGGCTACAGTTCAGATCCTCTCAGCGCCCGCGAGCCTGCTCAAGTCGCGATCGAACGTGCCGAGGGGAAGATGACCGGCCTTCCGGGCCACCTCCAGCACCAGCCAGTCCGAGAATCCCACGGCGGGCCGGCGACGAAAACCGGCCACCGCCGCGGCCACGACGTCCGCATCCTGCAGCGTCAGATGCTGATGGTTGAGAAGCATCTCGACAGCGGTGGCAATCTCCGCCGGACCGCGATCGTAGAGCGACGTCAGCACCCAGGTGGTCTCGACGAGAACGACGTGCGAGACCCAGGCCCCTCGGACGACGAAGCTCTCGGCGGCCGCGACTTGCTTCGCATCGTCGCGTGTAATCAAGCGGACGAGCACGTTGGTGTCAACGGCTCGCATGGCGCTTGCTGATATAGCGCCGCACGCCCGCCTTCAATTCGGCCAGCGGCCTCGACTTCGGCGACGCCGGAAACACCGACCGGTGCAGGTCTTCTGACGTGTAGCGGCCAACCCGCCGGACGACGATCTGCTCGCCGTCCTCGTCCCATTCCAACACCGAGCCGGGGCCGACGCCCAGCTTACGGCGGACCTCCGCCGGCACTGAGATCTGTCCCTGGGCGGTGAGCTTCGAATGGGCAATCGCCATGGCAATATATTACCATGGTAATCAACATAGTGCCGGCTTGCGTGTAGACTCCGGGACTTCCGATGCCTGAAACATCAATCGTGCGCAGACGCCTCTCGACTATCAGGCCGCTGCGAGCGCTGTTCCTGCAGGAACTCAACGCGCAAATGCGCTACGACGCGGCGCACACGCGCACGGGAACCACGCACTTCCTCATCAGGCGCGAGGACCGCGACATCGGCTACGGAGCTGTCAAGGACATGCACGAGAGCCCCGGCACGGTCTTCGAGTTCTACGTGATGCCGCCGTTCCGGGAGTACGCACCGGAGTTGCTGCACAGCCTGGTAGACGCGTCCGGAGCCGACGCGCTTGAATGCCAGAGCAACGATCTGTTCTACACGTCGCTCGTCCGGCAAGTCTCCGGCGATCTGACCTGCGACACGATCCTGTTCGCGGCTGGGCCATCGAATCATCTGACCTCGCCGGATGGCGTGTTTCGCGCTCGAGGCAGGAAGGATCGCGTATTCGAACACCATGTCGAGCCGGTGGGCGACTTCGTCGTCGAAGTTACCGGAACGGTGGTCGCAACCGGGGGATTCCTCCTCCACTACAATCCGCCCTTCGCCGATCTGTTCATGGAAGTCCGTGCCGATGCACGCCGGCGCGGGTATGGCTCGTTCCTGATCCAACAGCTCATCGCAGAGTGTTACCTGGCGGGTCGAGTACCAGCCGCGCGAACTGGCATCGAGAACATCGCGTCGCAGCGGACGCTGCTGAAAGGCGGCCTGCGCGAGTGCGGGCGCATGCTCCGAGTGACCTGCTAATCGAACTTGGCCGGCTCGATCCTGCGCAGCACGAAGAACACGCTGAGCATCGCCAGCAGCGGCAACATGCCGGCGCCGACGAACACCTTCGACCAGCCGTAATGATCGACGATCACGCCGGTAAAGAGCACGGCGAGCGTCGCGGCGCCGTTGTCGCCGAACCCGGCGATGCCGTTGACGCGGCCGGCCAGCTGCTGCGGGACGACGTCGCCGACCGTGCCGATGTAGGCGGCCGCCACCCATTGGTTGCCGAAGAGCGCGAGCCCCATCAGCAGCACCGCCAGGTAATCGTTGCCGATCCACGGCATCGTCATGCTCAGCGCGCCGAGCGAGAAGGCGCAGACGAACGCCAGCTTGCGGCCCCGGTCGGCCCCCAGTCTCTGGACGAAACCGTCGGTGACGAAGCCGCCGACGATGTTGCCCGACATGCCGATGAAATTCGGAACCGACGCCAGGAACCCGGTGGCAAACAGCGTGAGGCCGCGCCCATTCTTGAGATACAGCGGCAGCCACGTCCAGTAGAAGGTCGTGATTGGGCCGGTAAAGGCGCGGATGAGGAACAGGCCGAGCACTTTATGGTTGCCGATCAGCTGGCCAAGGCTGACGTCCGTGACGGCCGCAGGCGGCGCGCCGACGGAGGCCGGCTTGATCGCGATCGCCGCCATGCGTTCCTTGTCAGGAAAGATCGCGAACCACGGGATCAGCCACAGCAGGCCGAGCGCCGGAGGAATGAGGAAAGCCACCTTCCAGCTCACGCCCAGCTTGACGATGAGCAGCGACAGGATGAACGAAGGGGCGATGACGGATCCGAACTGCGCGCCGGCATTGAACAATCCTCCCGCGCGCGAGCGTGTGGCGGGCGGAAAGAGACCCGCGAGTGCCTTGATGCCGGCCGTGTAGTTGCCGCACTCGGCGAGACCCATGAGGAAGCGCAGCACGATGAAGCCGGCGATGCCGGCGGTCACCACCGGCACCCCCGGTATCCAGCCATAGAGTGTGGTCGCGACCGATTCGAATGCCGTTCCAGGCCCGGCAACGGCGTGCAGCCCGCAGATCACCGACCACGCGGTGAAAATGATCGGCAACCCGATGCGTGTGCCGACGCGGTCCATCAACTGGCCCGCGGGAATCTGCCCGAGCATCATGCCGAGGTTGAACGCGACGGCGATGTAGCCGTACTGCGCGTTGGTCCATTTCCACTGCTCGCGCAGCAGCGGCGCCAGCACCGCCAGCGTCTGCCGGTCGAGCAGGTTGATGGTGATCGACGCGGCGAGGAGCCCGACGATCGTCCAGCGCTGGCCATCGGTCAGCAGCGGCGGTTGGGTGTTGCCCCTGGTGCTCTGCGTCCTTGCGTCAGCCATCGTCCTGCCCTCAGTTCGCTACGGAGGTCCACTGCCCCGACGTTGCCGACCGCTCGAGTGCGCCAAGCACCCGCTGCACCGCAAGGCCGTCCTGGAAGTCGGGATGGAACTCGCCGTCCTTGTCGAGCGCTTCGAGGAACTCGCCGAGCGCGGCGATGAAGGTGTGCTCGTAGCCGATGATGTGCGCCGGCCGCCAGAAGTGCGGGAACACCGGGTGTTTCATGTCGGTCACGAGGATATCTTTCGTTCCCTGATCCGTCGCCGTGTCGTTGGCGTCGGCGAACTCGAGATGGTTCAGCCGTTCGAGATTGAAGCGCAGCATCCCGCCGGAGCCGTGAATCTGGAAGCTGTTGGCATTGCGGCAGCCGATGCCGAAGCGCGTCGCCTGGAACTGGCCGACGCTGCCGTTGGCGAACTTCAGCAACGCGAGAAAGGCGTCGTCGATCTGGCGGCCGGGCGCGAACGTCTTGCGCATCGCCAGCCCCTCGGACACCGGACCGTTGAGGTAGAGCGCCGTGTCGAGCAGATGAGTGAGAAGGTCGCCGGCGACGCCGGAACCCGCCTGCGCCGGATCCATCTTCCACGTGCCATCGCGCGAGCGGTCCGGTCCCCATTGCTGCCGGTAAGCGGCGTCGTAGTGAAAGACACTGCCGAGACGGCCGGCTTCGATCAACTGGTGGGCAAACGCGATCGCTGGCACGCGGCGATAGTTGTACCAGACCATCGTGCGGACGTGCTTGGCCGCCGCGACCATCCGCTCGCCTTCCTCGATGGTCAGCGAGAGCGGCTTCTCGCAGAGGACGATCTTGCCGGCCTCGGCCGCCGCGATCGCGGCTTCACCGTGGAGATGGTTCGGGAGAGCGATGTCGACGACGTCGATGTCGCTGCGGCCGATCGCCGTGCGCCAGTCGGTGGAGGTCTCATCCCACCCCCAGCGCGCGGCCATCGTTTCGAGCGATGCCGCATCGCGGCCGCACAGGAGTGCGCGCCGGATGCGGAACGACGTGTCATAGAAATGGCCGACCTGGGCAAAGGCGTTGGAGTGCGCCTTGCCCATGAACCCCTGGCCGAGCAGGGCGACGCGCAATTCGCGCATCGCTTACAGCGCTTTGCTCTTGCGGGCGGCGGCGTCCCAGCCGAGGACGCGATTCTGCTGCATCGCTTCGAGCGCGAGCAGGCACGGCAGCGCCGA
Source organism: uncultured Acidobacteriota bacterium (assembly GCA_963836665.1). Lineage (GTDB taxonomy): Bacteria > Acidobacteriota > Vicinamibacteria > Vicinamibacterales > 2-12-FULL-66-21 > JAICSD01. The sequence goes on from CAWIKL010000002.1 coordinate 107,133, forward strand.
GTTGTAACCGATCTCGAGCGATGCGTTGGTGGCGCGGTTCTTGGCCTTCAGCTTGTCGAGGAAATCGCGCGTGTGGACGTGGAGCGGATAGTCCTCTTCCACGGCGCCGCGCGGGTTGATCATGACGTTCAGCTCGACAGGAGGCTTGCCGCCACGCCCGCCGCCAGGTCCTCCCGGCCCGCCCGCGCCGCCGCGGCCGCGGCCGCCACCGCCGCCGGCGCCGCCGGGTGCCGCCGGCGCCGTTCCGAGCTGCACGTTGCCTGCTCCGGGAGGCGCTTCGGGGCCGACGCGGTTACGGGTGTTCGCTACCGGCGGCCGCAGCGCCCAGCCCATGCGGTTGACCTGCAGCGTGCCATTGCCGGCGTAGAAGAACACGCCCCACCCTTCGATGTCGGGCGCCTTCGGGTCGGCAAAGTTCGGACGCGGATAGACGCTGTTGGCGAACGTCATGATGTGCGTGTCGAACAGCCACGCGATCGAGAAGGCGTTGAAGACGCATTCCGGATCAATGTTGGGCGTCGAGTAGAAGCCGACCGCCGTCGTCTTCAGCGGCTGCTTGTGATCGGCGTCGAGGAACCAGTTGGCGACGTCGACGTGATGGGCCCCCCAGTCGCCGACCAGTCCGCTGCCGTATTCCCACCAGCCGCGGAAGCCTAGGTAGCCCTGCTTGAACGCCTTCTTCGGCGCGTCGACCTGCCAGTCGTCCCAGTCGAGGTAGTCGGGAACCGGAACCGGATCTTGCTTTTGCTGCGAATACGCGCCCGGCTGCTGAATCAGCACGTGCGTGACCGGATCGAGCTTCTCGAGCTGCTTCTTCGCCTCGATGAAGTGGTCCCAGCTGCGCTGATGCGTCCCGACCTGAACGACCTGACTCGTGTGCTTGTTGTAGGCATCGAGCATCGCGTTGACGCGCGGAACCGAGTTCGAGATCGGCTTCTCGACGTAGACGTGTTTGCCGGCGGCGAGCGCGTCCACGAAGATCTTGCTGTGCGAGAAGTCCGGCGTCGCGATGAGCACCGCGTCGATGTCGTTGCGGTCGAGCACCCGGCGGTAGTCCTTGACGACGTCGAACTTGGCGAAGGGACGGTTCGCCGCCTGGAATGTTGCCTGCTTCTGGGTGTTGACTTCGCATCCCGTGACGAACTGGCAGTCCTGGTTGCGGGTCAGCGAATCGAACACGCGCGCGGCGCGCGTGCCCATGCCGATGACCCCCATCCGCACGCGGTCGTTCGCGCCCTGCCAACCGATAATCGGACGCGTCGCGGTTACCGCCAGCGCCGCTGCTGAAGACTGCAGAAATTCTCGTCGGGTCGCCATCGGGAAATCTCCTCTCGCGGCCGGAGTCTACTCTCGATTACACTGCCGTGCAAACGGTTTCAGGCCGGTAAACACACGATATACGCCGGCCGTATCGGGATCGTTACCGTCAGGAATGGGGGGAGGAGCCATGTTCGTCAAAGGTCCGCGCGGTGCGCTCGCGCTCGTGGGCGGCATGCTCGCGCTCACACTCACCGTTGTTGCTCAGCAGCAACCGCCCGCCGCCAGCGGTGCGCCGCCAGCGCCCCCGCAGGGACAAGGCGGCCGCGGCGCGCCGATGTGGGAAGCCGATTTCGCGAAGAAAGGCACCGTGCCGGTGCTCTCCCCCGCTGACGAAGCCAAGCGGATCTGGCTGCAGCCGGGCTATAAGCTCGAACCGGTCCTGACCGATCCCGATATCCAGGAGCCGGCGCAGATCGCCTTCGACGGCAACGGCCGCCTGTTCGTCCTCGAGATCCGCGGCTACATGCAGGATGCCGACGCGGCCGGCGAGCTCGATCCCGTCGGCCGCATCTCCGTGCACGAAGACAAGGACGGCGACGGCATCTACGAGACGCACCACGTCTTTGTCGACAAGCTCATTTTCCCGCGCTTCGTGACGCCATTCGGCAAGGACGCGATCCTCACCAAGGAATCGAACTCCGACGAGGTCTGGAAGTACACCGACACCAACGGTGACGGCGTCGCCGACAAGAAGGAGCTGTTCGCGACCGGCCTCGGCCGCCTGCTCAACGTCGAGCACCAGGAGTCAGGCTTCGTCTGGGGCATGGACAACTGGATCTACAGCACGGTGAACTCCGTGCGTATTCGCTGGACGCCCAACGGCGTCCTCCGCGAACCCACCGGATCGAACGGCGGCCAGTGGGGGGTGACGCAGGACAACTACGGCCGGATGATGTTCCAGGCCGGCGCCAGCGGCATGCCGGGCTACTTCCAGTTCCCGATCCACTACGGCAACTACACCAACCCCGAGCAGTTCGAGCCCGATCTCACGATCACCTGGGGTGCGCCGGTGCTGATCGCCGACATGCAAGGCGGCATGAACGCGGTGCGCATGCCCGACGGCTCGCTGGCCCGCGCGACCGGCGCCGCCGGCAACGCCGTCTTCCGCGGCGACCACCTGCCGAAGGATCTCGTCGGCGATTACTTCTACGGTGAGGTCGTCGCGCGCATCCTGCGCCGCTTCCGCCTCGTCAAGGAAGAAGGACTCACGCAGATGCGGAACGTCTATCCGCTCTCCGAGTTCATCCGCTCGACCGATCCGCTGTTCCGCCCGGTCGACACCAAGACGGCGCCCGACGGCACGCTCTACATCACGGACATGTACCGCGGCATCGTGCAGGAGTCGCAGTGGTCCGGCCCGGGTACCTACCTGCGCAAGCGCATCGACCAGTACGGGCTCGACAAGATCGTGCGCCACGGCCGCATCTGGCGCCTCACCTACGACGGCATGGGCCGTCGCACGCAGCAGCCGCACATGCTCGACGAGTCGCCGGCGCAGCTGGTCGAGCACCTGAAGGATCCCAACGGCTGGTGGCGCGACACGGCCCAGCAGCTGCTCGTGCTGAAGCAGGACAGGTCGGTCGTGCCGGCGCTCCAGGCGATGACGGCTGACACCACCAACCAACTCGCGCGCATCCACGCGATGTGGACGCTGGAAGGACTCGGTGCCGCCGACGCCGGGCTGCTACGGACGCTGATGAAGGACAGCGACCCGCAGATCCGCATGACGGCGCTGCGGGTCAGCGAAACGCTCTACAAGGCCGGCGAGAAGACACTCGCGGCCGACTATCTCGCGATGGCGAAAGACAAGGACACCGACGTCGTCATCCAGGCGCTGCTGACACTCAACACGATGAAGGTCGCCGACGGCAGGGGCGCGACCCAGACCGCGTTCGATACAAACAAGACCAAGGGCGTGCAGCTCGTCGCGAACACCATCCTGCATCCGGAGCTCTTCGCGGGCAACGTCGGCGGCCTCGATCGGCTGGCAACCACCACCTTCACTCCCGAAGAGCAGACCATGCTCGACAAGGGCAAGCAGATCTACGGCGAGGTCTGCTTCGCCTGCCACGGCGACGACGGCCGCGGCGCCCCGGCACCCGGCCTGGGCACGCTCGGGCCGGCTCTCGCCTCGTCGCCGCGCGTGCTCGGGCGGCCGGAGTACGTGATCAACGCGCTGTTGCACGGCCTGCAGGGACCGATCAACGGGACGACTTATCCCGACATGATGGTCCCGATGGGCCAGAACAACGACGAGTGGGTGGCGTCGATCGCGTCCTACGTGCGCAATTCGTTCGGCAACCGGGCCGCGCCGATCTTCCCGTCCGACGTCGCTCGCGTGCGCGCCGCGACGACCGCGCGCAAGACGCCGTGGCCGGTACCAGACCTCGAGTCGTCGCTGCCGCGCCTGATCGTGCGCGACCCATCATGGAAGGCGACGGCGAGCCACAATTCGGCGATCGCCGCCAACGGCTTCGGCATCCAGCCGTGGACGTCGGGCGATCCGCAGAAGGCCGGCATGTGGTACCAGGTCGAGCTGCCGCAGCTAACGCAGATCACGCAGGTCGAGTTCGAGTCGGGCATCGTCGCGCCCGAGAACATCTCCACGGTCCCGGGCGCGCCCGTACGCACCGCCGTCGGCGGCGGTGGGCGCGGACGCGGTGGCGCCCCCGGCGCAGCACCGGCCACGCCGCCACCACCTGCTGCCCCGCCCAAGTCCGGATACCCACGCAGCTACAAGGTGGAGGTCTCGACCGACGGCACGGCGTGGAAGACGGTCGCCGAAGGTAAGGGCAGCGGCACCGCGACACGCATCGCGTTCGCGCCGGTGAAAGCAAAGTTCGTCAAGGTGACGCAGACCGCCGACGGCGCAGATCTGCCGCCCTTCATGATCCAGCGCTTCAGCCTCTACGACGTCGGCGGCTCGCGCGGCAACACGTCACAAAACTAAAGTTATCCGAGGGGCGTTGCCCCTCGGACTCCCCGACACGCTCTTTCGCGCGCCGCTTACTTCGCCGGCAGCGCGTAGATGCGAATCGTCTGGATCGACCAGGCCTCGTTGTTGAGCGCGCTGCCGGTTTGCGTGATCTTCACGAACTTTGCCGGCGTCGGCGCGAACCAGGCGATCGTAGTGGGCTGGCCGGCGCCTTGCCCCACCGTCGTCCACGTCGTGTCGTCGGTCGACAACTGCACGGTATAGCCCACAGGACCGGCGGCTGGACCGAAATTGCCGCGGCCGCGGCCTCCTCCTCCTGGTGCTGCTCCGGCTGCCCCGCCGCGACCCGCGCCGCCAGCGCCACCACGCCCTCCGCCGCCGAAATTGAAGGGGGCCTGGGCGTCAATCTGGAGCTCGGCAATTGACTGCACCGACGGCAGTTCGATCTGGAACCACTGGCCCGGTGCCTGCGGGGCGCCAGTGTCCCAGCGCCCCGCGTTCGGCGTGATGACGTTGGCTGCGCTCGCAGCGTTGTGACTCGCCGTCACCTTCCAGCTCGCGGTGTTGGTCAGCAGGGCCGGCACGGTCGGCTCGAGCTCGGGCAGCGTCCATGGTGTCTTGCGCGCGGCCGTCTTGCGCAGCGCGGCGACCTGCTCGGCCGTGACGAACGTGCCGGCATTGCCAAAGGTATTACGGACGTAGCTGGCGATGTCGGCGATCCACTCGTCGGTGTTGGTATTCATCGACGCCATGACGCCGCCGGCGTAGTTCTCGCCGTTGACCGGGCCGATCAGGCCGTTGAGCAGGACCTTGACGATGTAGTCGCGGTGCGCCTGCACGCGCGGCGAGCCGGCAAGCGGCGGCGCCAGCTTCGCGTTGTCGGCGGCCCCCTGCAGCGGCGCCCCCTTGCCGTCGGGTGCGTGGCAGGTCGTGCACAGCTCCCGGTAAATCGCGGCGCCGCGCTGCATCGACTTGCGCTGATCGACGGTCATGTTCACCGTGCCGGCCCCCGTGTCGGCCAGCGACGGACGCTGCCCCTGCGCGGCACGCGGAGCCAGGATCTGGCTGGCGATCTCCTTCACGCCGCGGCTCGTGCTGCCCGACGACACCGACTTGATCACGGCGGCGGCGTCGGGAACCTTGTGCAGGTTGAGCGTCAGCATCGCCTGGATGACGACGTTTGGATCGGCATCCTTCGTTGCCGCTTTGTAGTCGGCCGCGAACGTCTTGTCGCCGGCCTTGTAGAGCGTTTCGCTGACGCGAAGGCCCTGGATGCGCAGCTGCGGATCGGGCGACTTGATGAACTCGCGTGCCAGCGCGGCATCGAGCGCGTTCAGCCCTTCGAGCGTCCACAGCGCGTGAATCCGCGCGAGCGGGTTGGCAGAGGTGCGCGCCATGTTCTTCAGCGCCGGCACGACGCTCTTGTCCTGCTTCAGGACGAGCAGCTTCTGCGCCGTGTCGCGCCACCAGCCGTTGGGATGATCGAGGTGCGCGACGAGCTGCGCGGGCGTCTCACTGTACATTCGCGGCGGCGTGCGATCGGGCGCAACGGTCTCGTGTGCGATCCGCCAGATGCGCCCGAAATTGTGGATCTTGTCCAGATCGTACTGCTCGACCTTGTGCCGGAGGTAGGACGCCGGCGGCACGAACTGCGCGTCCTGGATGATGCCGGTGTACATGTCGGCGAGGTAGAGCGCGCCGTCCGGCCCGGTCGAGATCGACACCGGCCGGAAGAGCGGATCCGTCGAGCGGACGAACTCCGACTTCGGATAGGCGTTCTTCAGCTGCGTCAGGCCGTCGGTGACGACGACTTTCGCACGGCGGACGATACGTCCGACGGGCTCGTTGAAGAACAGGTCGCCGGTCATGTCGTCGGGCATGCGGCCACCGCGATAAATCTCGACGCCGGACGCGGCGGTGAAATGGTTGAGCACGTTGTCGGGCAGCTTGACGCGCCGCATGCCGCCCTGCATGTCGCCGATTCCGCCGGGCGCGCCGTACGGCGTCTGGAAGTCGGGCTCGAAATTGTCTGAAACGTTGAAGGCGCCGTAGATGATCGGCGCCTGGAAATTCACGGGGCCGATTTCCCCCCCGCCGTCGACCCACCACATCTTGCCGTAGTTGTCCTGCGCCGACCACCACTGCCCGCCGTTGGGCTCGGTCTCTTCACGAAGCAGCTTGCCGTTGGGCCCGAGACGCAGGCGGAACGGGTTGTAGGTCGAGTAGATCCAGTTGTCGAGCGCCCAGGTGAGGCCACCCGGTTGCCATTCCATGTTGGTGACGCGGCCGAAGCCCGGGTAGAACACTTCCTTCTTGTCGGCGACGCCGTCGCCGTTGGTGTCGGTGTACTTGTAGAGGTCGCGGTTGTCGGTCTCGAGCACGAGCAGCTCGCCGTCACCGAGCGGAAACGCGATCCGCGGCATGACGAGGTTGTCGGCGAAGATGGTGTGCTTGTCGTAGACACCGTCCCCCTTCGTGCTCTCGAAGCGGCTGATCCGGCTGATCGGCCGGCGCGAGTCCTTGCCGTCGGCGTCCTGCATGTACGATCGCATTTCGAGGACGTACATGCGGCCGTTTCCGTCCCAGGTCACGCCAACCGGGTCCTCGATCACCGGGTCCGCCAGGACGTTCTCGATGCGGAACCCGGGCTGCATCAGGAAGAGCTGCTGCTCCGCCTCCGCGGTCTGGCGCACCACCGCCGGCCGCTTCAGGAAGTCGCCGCCGGCATTCGGATCCGGGGGATTCTGCGGGGGACTCTGCGGCGCCTGCGTGAACGCCAGCGCGCCAACCAGGAGCGAAAAAATGACCACGGCTGAGGCGCGCGCGGTAAACGATTTCATGGGGCGCTAGTGTATCGTTTATCTGTGAAGACCCAGGTAAGACTGACGCTGGCAGTACTCTGCGCGGCCCTGCTCGTCCCGCTGGCCGCACGCGCGCAGAATGCCGGCGCCACGCTCCTCGTCGAAGCGCGCGACGAGAGCGGCGCCGCCGTACCGGGCGCGCTCGTGACAGTAACCAGCCAGGACAACGGCCTCCAACGCGTCGGGACGACGGTCGACGATGGCACGGTATGGCTGGTCCGGCTCCCGGCGGGCACCTACACCCTGTCGGGGGTCCGCGGCGGCTTCAAGACCGAGGTGATCAAAGGCATCCGGATCGACGCCGCCGCGCGCGGCAAGATCACTCTGATTTTCAAGACCGGCGCCTACACCGAGCAGGTCGTCGTTCAGGCCGATGCCACGACGCTACGCATCGGCAACAGCGCCGTCGGCGCCGTGTTCGATTCGAACACGCTGCTGACGCTGCCCGTACCGGAGCGCGAGCCGCTTGAATTTGCGACACAGGCGGCCGGCGTCGCCACGGCGGCGCCCGGATCGCGTCTTTCGACGCAGGGCAACACCGGCGTCAACAGCGCCGGCGCGCGCGAGGCCGCCAACAACTACCTGCTCGACGGCGTCGACAACAACGATCAGTTCCTCAACCGCCTGGTCATCAACCCGAGCCTCGACGCGATCCAGGAGTTCTCGCTGCAACAGAACACCTACGACGCCGAGTACGGCCGCAGCGCCGGCGCGCAGCTCAACATGGTGGTCAAGTCGGGTACGCGCACGCTGCATGGCTCGGCCTACGAGTACTTCCGCGACTCGGCGCTGCAGGCACGCGACGCGCTCGACGACGGCACGCTGCCGCGGCCAGAGCTCCAGCGCAATCAGTTCGGCGGCACCTTCGGCGGCCCGCTCTGGTTCCCACGATCTTTTTTCTTCATCAACGCCGAAGGCATCGACGGCACCGAGTCGGACACGCGCCTTGCGCACGTGCCGACCGCGCTCGAGCGCGCCGGCAATTTCAGCGCGTCCGGTGTCGTCATCAAGGACCCGTTCACCGGCCTGCCGTTCCCCAACAACACGATTCCGGCCAATCGGATCAGCGCGACGAGCCTTGCCGCGGCGGACCTCTATCCGATGCCCAACCGAAGCGATCCGGTCACCAACCTCGTCTCGTCGCCGCTCGCCGACCGGCAGTCAGGACAGTTCACGATCAAGACGGATCACATCATCTGGCATGGAAGCCCGTTGATGTTCCGCTACAGCTTCAGCCGGGACAATCGGGACAACCCGTTTCCCGTGCGCGCGCGCAATCTGCCTGGCTTCGGCACGACGGTTCTCGATCAGGGCCACAATTTCGCCGCCGCCCTGACCAAGGCCATCTCGTCGCGGACGTTCAACGAGCTGCGCGTCGGCGTCAACGCGCTCTACCGCAATGACTATCCGCAGAGCCAGGGGACGGATCAGTTCGCCGCACTCGGCATCACGGGGCCGCCGCTGAACAGTATCGATCAGGGGTATCCCACGATGATCGTTCCCGGCTACGAGACGCTCGGCGACGATCCGAACCTCCCGGTATTGCGACGGACGCGGACGATTCACGTGTCCGATGCGCTGACAATGGATCGCGGCCGCCACCACCTGAAAGCCGGCGGCGAGTTCCACGACTATCAATCGGACGGCTATAACCACCTGTTCTCGCGCGGCCAGATGACGTTTTCGGGCGCGTTCACGGGCCAGCCGTTCGCCGACTTCCTGCTCGGTTTTCCGACGGTGACGCTGCTCGCGGCCAACGACAACCGCCAGGCGCTGCGTACGTGGTCCGGCGCGGGATTCGTGCAGGACGACTGGCGACTCACGCCGCGGCTCACCGTCAACGCGGGTGTCCGCTACGAGTACTTCGAGCCGCCCTACGACACGGACAACCGGATGGCGATCCTCAATCTGTCGACGCTCGAGGTGCAGCAGGTCGGCCAGGCCGGCGTCCCGCGATCCGGCCTGAACCGGGATCTGAACAATTTCGCGCCGCGCGCCGGCGTGAGCTACGACCTGACCGGCAGCGGACAGTGGCTGCTCCGCGGCGGCTACGGCATCTTCTACGACTCGGGAACGCTGATCGAGAATTCGGCGCTCTATTTCAATCCGCCATACTGGACGCTGTCGCTGTGGGTACCCAACCCGGTGCCCGTCTCGATCGTGAACCCCTTCCCGCCGGAGCGGGCGCTTTCGACGGCTCCGACCATCAATACGATCAATCCGGATTTTCACAACGGATACTCGCAGCAGGGAACCGCCGGGCTTGACGGCGTGATGAAGGGCACGTCGATCAGCGTCCGCTACGTCATGTCGCACGGATACGATCTGGTGCGCAAGGCCAACATCAACCAGCCGCTACCGGGGCCGGGCACGGCGACGTCGCGCCGCCCGGATCCGACCCTCGGCGACGTGCTTCTCGTCGAGTCGACGGGTTGGTCCACGTATCATGCGCTCAACGCCACGGTGACGCGGCGCATGAGCCACGGCATCGAGCTGCGGGCCGCCTACACGCTCTCGAAAGCGATGGACAACACGTCGGCGTTTCTCGCCACCGACGGCGACGACAATACGCCGCAGGACAGCCGCAACCTCGCCGCCGAATGGGGTCCGTCAGACTACGACGTTCGCAACCATCTGGTCCTGACCGGCATCGTCAGCACGCCGGACTCGGCGCCGGCGTGGCTGCGCCATTGGCAGGCGAGCGCCCTCTTCACCGCCATGTCAGGACGGCCGTTCACGCCGCGCGTGAGCTTCGACAACAGCAATACCGGCAACGTCGGCGGCGGTAGTTTCGCCTACGATCGGCCGAACGTCGTCACCGCGGGGACGCCGGGCGCGGTCAGCTACAACGGGCAGTACTTCGTCATCGCGCCGCCGTACACGTTCGGCAACGCGGGACGCAACAGCCTGGTCGGGCCCGGCTACGCCTCGGTCGACACGATGATCAGCCGGCAGGTGCAGCTCGGCGCGCAGAAACAACTCCAGCTCCGGCTCGAGGTCTTCAACCTGCTCAACCGCAAGAATCTGCAACTGCCCGACAGCTTCGTGGATCACGTTACGTTCGGCCAGTCTCTGGCGGCATACCCGCCCCGACAGGTACAGCTCGCCGCGCGCTTTATGTTTTGATCCGCACATCAGATGCTCGCGGCCCTCGGCCTTCTCACCGTCGCGCTGCTCCTCGTCCTCATCGTCAGCCGGCTGGCCTCGCCGCTCGTCGCGCTGATCGCCGTCCCCGTCGCCGCTGCACTGGCAGGCGGCTTCGGGTTGTCGACCGCAAAGTTCGTCGTCGCTGGCATCCAACAGATCGCGCCGGTGGCGGCGATGTTCGTCTTCGCGATCCTGTATTTCGGAATCATCACCGATGCCGGCACCCTGGAGCCGGTCATCAATGCGATCCTGCGCGCCGTCGGCGCGCATCCGCCGCGTGTCGTCGCCGGGTCGGCATTGCTGGCGCTGCTCGTCCATCTCGACGGCTCTGGCGCGGTCACGTTCCTTGTCGCCGTGCCGGCGTTGCTGCCCCTCTACGACCGTCTCGGCATCGATCGCCGCGTGCTCGCCTGCGTCGTGTCGCTCGCCGCCGGCGTGAATTTCCTGCCGTGGACGGGTCCGATGATCCGCGCCTCGGCGTCGCTGCACATTCCCGTCGCGCAGCTGTTCCGTCCGCTGGTGCCGGTACAGATCGTGGGACTGGTCTTCGTGTTCACCGTCGCCTGGCTGCTCGGGCGTCGGGCAGAACGGCAGATGCGGGCTCCGGCCACTGCTGTAGCCCCTGCACTGCCGGCGGTCCGTGACACGACGGGCGCTGCGCGCGCGCTGCGTCGGCCGCGGCTGGTGTGGGTGAACGGGCTGATTACGGTCGCGATCATGGGCGTGATGATCGCCGGGACAATCGATCCCGCGGTCATCTTCATGGTCGGCACCGCACTGGTGCTGACGATCAACTACCCCGACCCGGCCGATCAGCGCGCGCGAATCGACGCCCACGCCCGGGCGGCCCTGATGATGGCCGGCATCCTCCTCGCCGCCGGAGCCTTCACCGGCATCATGAAGGAAAGCGGGATGCTGACGGCGATGGCGCACGCGACTGTCGGCCTGGTGCCGCCGCCGCTGGCGAAACACATTCCCGTCACGCTCGCGGTCGTTTCGATGCCGCTCAGCCTGCTCTTCGATCCCGACTCCTTCTACCTCGGCGTTCTCCCGGTCATCGCCGAAGTGGCCGGGCGCTTTGGCGTGCCGGCGGCGCAGGTCGGACAGGCTGCCCTGCTCGGGCAGATGACGACCGGATTTCCGATCAGTCCGCTTACACCGGCGACGTTCCTGGTCGTCGGCCTGACCGGCATCGAGCTTGGCGAGCATCAGCGCTTCACCGGCCCGCTGCTCTTCGCGGCAACGCTGGTGATGACGGCCGCCGCGATCCTCTTCGGAGTCTTCCCGCTGTGACGGCCCGCCCATTCCGGATCGGCTGCGGCGCCGGCTATTCCGGCGATCGCATCGAACCGGCCGTCGAACTCGTCGAGCACGGCGATCTCGACGTGCTGGTCTTCGAGTGTCTTGCCGAACGCACCATCGCGCTGGCGCAGCAAGCTCGGGCTACAGACCCCGACGGCGGATTCGACCCGCGCCTCGAGGAGCGGATGCGCGCTGTGCTGCCCGCGGCCCGGCGGCGCGGCGTCCGCATCATCACCAATATGGGAGCAGCGAATCCGCCAGCGGCCGCGGCACTTGTCGGCGCGATCGCGCGCCAGCTCCGCGTCGGCCCTCTGACCATCGCCAAGGTGACGGGCGACGACGTGCGGGCGATCGTGAGCGACGGCAACTTCACGGCCACGGAAACCGGCGAGACGCTGACGGCCGCCAACGTAGTGTCTGCCAACGCCTACCTCGGTGCGGAGCCGATCGTCGAGGCCTTGCGCCGGGGCGCCGATGTCGTGATCACGGGACGAGCCGCCGATCCGTCGCTCTTTCTTGCGCCGATCGCAGTGCATCACGGCTGGTCCCTCGACGACTGGACGCTTGCCGGCCGCGGCACGCTCGTCGGCCACCTGCTCGAGTGCGCCGGCCAGGTCACAGGCGGGTATTTCGCCGATCCCGGCGTCAAGGACGTGCCCGGCCTGGCCCGCCTGGGTTTTCCGCTCGCCGAAGTGGACGCGGACGGCACTGCGGTGATCACCAAGGTGACGGGATCGGGCGGAATGGTTACCGCCGCCACCTGCACGGAGCAGTTGCTCTACGAGATTGGCGATCCCGCTGGCTACGTCACGCCCGACGTCATCGCCGACTTCAGTCGTGTACGGGTGACCGATCTTGGCGGCGATCGCGTCCGCGTCGACGGGGCCGGCGGGCGGCCGCGGCCGGCAGCGCTGAAAGTGTCGGTCGGACAGTTCGACGGGTGGATCGGCGAGGGGCAGATTTCGTACGCGGGCCCGGGAGCGCTGGCTCGCGGACGGCTCGCCGCCGGCGTAGTCGTCGAGCGCCTGGCGCTGATCGGCGTGACGCCGCTCGAGCTGCGCACCGACCTGATCGGCGTGGACGCCTTGCACGGCGCGCAGGCCAACCGCACCGGCGATTCCTACGAGGTGCGGCTGCGGGTCACCGCACGCACCGTGTCTTCGGCCGACGCCTGGCGCGTCGCGCGCGAAGTCGAATCGCTCTTCACCAACGGCCCCGCTGGCGGCGGCGGCGCCACGATGGCGGTGCGGCAAGTGCTGGCGATGCGCTCGACGCTCGTACCGCGCGATCGGATATCGTGGCGCGTGGAGTACGAGACGATATGAGCGTCCTGCGCGACATCGCCCACGCGCGGGCGGGCGATAAGGGCGAAACCATCAACATCTCGTTGATCGCGTTCGACGCACGCGACTACCCGCGCCTGGCCGCGCACGCCACGAGCGCACGCGTCGCGGCGCTCTTCGCGGACATCGTCCGCGGCGACGTCACGCGCTACGAGCTACCGCAGCTGGGCGCGTTGAATTTCGTCATGACGCGCGCGCTGGGCGGCGGCGTGACGCGCTCACTCGCACTCGATGCACACGGCAAGGGACTGAGCACGCTGCTGCTGACCCTGGAGATTCCCGATGAATTCACACCGTAGGACGGCGCTGGCCGCTGCCGCGCTGGCGCTCTACGCCTCGTCTGCGGCCGCGCAGGCGATCCGGCTCGAGATCACCTCGCGCGAGCCGATGAACAATACGTCGTTCGAATTGATCCGTGGCAAGGTCCACGGCGAGATCGATCCCCGGGATCCGCACAACGCGATCATTCAGGATCTGGATCTCGCGCCGCGCAACGCGCGCGGCAGGGTCGAGTACGTCGCGACGTTCGCGCTGGCCAAACCGGTCGACATGACGAAGTCGGCCCGCGTGCTCCTCTACCAGGTCGTCAACCGGGGCAACGGCCTGGCGGTCGCGAGTCCCGAAGGCTACGTCTCGCTGGTGAGCGGCTGGGAGGGGGGCGTCATCTCCACCGCGAACAACCAGACGATCGTCGTGCCGATCGCGACGGCATCGCCGACGGCTCGCCCGTCACCGGCCCCGTGATCGCCCGTTTCTACGACATCGGCGACGGCACGAAGACGGCCCCCATCCGGCTCGCCTCGCTCGGCACCGCGCAGCCGTATCCGCCGGTCGACCTCGCTCAGCCGGCGGCCAGGTTGACGTGGCACACGCGCGAGAACTACTCTGGCGAGCAGGATGCGGCGCAGCCTGTTCCGCGTGCCGACTGGGCCTTCGCCAACTGCGAGACGACCCCGTGGCCGGGCACGCCGGATCCGACGCGCATCTGCCTGAAGGACGGCTTCCGCGCCGATCGCATCTACGATCTCGTCTACACCGCGAAGGATCCGCTGGTGCTCGGCGTCGGGCTCGCCGCCACGCGCGACATCGTCGCGTTCTTCCGCCATGCTCAGAAAGACGCCGCCGGCACGCCGAATCCGGTCGCCGGCGCAATCGACCACGCCGTCAGCGTCGGCGACTCGCAGTCGGGCAACTTCATCCGCACGTTCATTCACCTCGGCTTCAACCAGGACACGCAGGGTCACATGGTCTGGGACGGCGCCTTCCCGCGCATTGCGGCGCGGCAAACGCCGATGAACATGCGTTTCGCGCTGCCGGGCGGCGCCGCCGGCGTCTACGAGCCGGGCAGTGAAGGGGTCGTGTGGTGGACGAAGTACGAAGACAAGACGCGTGGCTTGAAGGCCGCTGGTCTACTCGACCGCTGCAGCGCGACCAAGACCTGCCCAAAGATCGTCGAGGCGTTTGGTTCGTCGGAATTCTGGGGCCTGCGCATGTCGCCGGACATGATCGGTACCGACGCGGCCCACGACGTGCCGCTGCCGGAGAACGTTCGCCGCTACTACTACCCGAGCACGACCCATGGCGGGGGACGCGGTGGATTCTCGATCGTGGCGGCGGCGCCAGGGGGCGCCTGCTCGTTGCCCGCCAATCCCAATCCCGAGGCGGAACAGACACGCGCGCTGACGCGCGCGCTGGTCGAGTGGGTCACTGAAGGCACGCCGCCGCCCGCCAGCCGCTACCCGACGCTGAAGAATGGTGACCTCGTCCCCGCCACACGCGCAGCTGTGGGCTATCCCGACATCCCGGGTCTGCCGTTCAGCGACCGCATCCTGAACCCGGTCGTGCGCTACGACTTCGGGCCGGCCTTCAAGGCTGTCGATCTCTCCGGCGTGATCTCGATGGAGCCGCCACGGGTTGTCGGCGTGATTCCAACCTACGTGCCGCGCGTGAACGAGGACGGCAACGAGACCGCCGGCGTGCCCTCGGTGCTGCTGCAGGCGCCACTCGGAACCTACCTCGGCTGGAACACGATCCGGTCTGGAGTCTTCGCCGGACAGGGCTGCGGCTTCCAAGGCGGATGGATCCCATTCGCGAAGACGAAAGCAGAGCGTGTCGCGAAGCACGACCCGCGTCTGTCGATCGAGGAACGCTACGCTACGCACGAGGCCTACGTCGCGATCGTGAAGCGCACGGCGGATCAGGCCGTGCGGGATCGCTTCCTGCTGCCTGAGGACGCCGACCGGTTCGTGCGTGAGGCGGAGGCAAGCGATGTCCGGCGAACTCCCTCGCCGCCGTCGTCTCCCGCCCCCAACGTCCAGCCGGCGTCGGTCGCCTGTGAGCAGCTCGCGTCGCTCAGGCTGACGAATGCGACCGTCACACTCGCGCACGCTTATCCAGCCGGCACCTTCACTCCGACGGCCGGCGGACGCTCGCTCGACGCCCCCGCGTTCTGCCGCGTGATGGTGACGGCCAGGCCCACCGCGGATTCCGACATCAAGGTCGAAGTCTGGATCCCCGACGGCGGCGGATGGAACGGCAAGCTCCTCGGCACGGACAACGGCGGCTTCTCCGGAGCGATCAACTACACCGCGCTCGCGAGCGCCATCACCAAGGGGTACGCCGCGGTCGGCACGGACACCGGCCACAGCGGCGATCAGATGGACTTCGGCGTCGGCCACCCGGAGAAGATCATCGACTGGGCGTATCGATCGATCCACGAGATGACGGCGATCGCGAAGACCGTCGTCGAAGCGTCGCGAGGGCGCGGGCCGGCCCAGTCGTACTTCAGCGGCTGCTCCACCGGCGGTCAGCAGGCGCTCAGCGAAGCGCAGCGCTTTCCCGCCGACTACGACGGCATCGTCGCCGGCGATCCCGGCAACAACCGCGTCAACCTGATTTACGGTTTCCTCTGGTCGTGGCTCGCCACGCACGACGCGAGCGGCGCGCCGATCCTGACGAGTGCGAAACTTCCAGCCCTGACCAAGGCCGCCGTCGCCGCGTGCGACAGGGACGACGGCCTCCAGGACGGCCTGATCGGTGAACCGCGCGCCTGCCATTTCGATCCAGCCGGTACTGGCCTGCGCGGGCACCGAGACCGAGGCGTGCCTGACGCCAGCGCAAATCGACGCGGTGAAAAGGGTCTATGCGGGCGCAAAAACAAAAAGCGGCCAGCAGCTCTATCCGGGCTGGGCGCCCGGGAGCGAGGCAGGCTGGGGCACCTACATCACCAATCCGAAAGAACCGGTGCGCGTGGGTTTCTTTCGAGGCTGGGTCTTTCAGAACCCGACATGGGATCCGCGATCGTTCGACTGGGACACGGACGTCGCCGCGGCCAACGCGAAGTATCCGTTCCTCAGCGCCATGTCGCTCGACTACAGCGCATTCAAGGCACGCAGCGGCAAGGTGATCATGTACACCGGGCTGGCCGATCCGGTCACTTCCCCTTTCGATACCATCGGGTACTACGACGCCGTCGTTCGCGCGATGGGCGGCGTCGAAGCGACGCAATCCTTCTACCGCTTCTTCCCCGCTCCGGGCATGGGCCACTGCGGCGGCGGCGCGGGCCCGAACACGTTCGACATGCTGTCCGCGCTCGACGCCTGGGTCGAGAAAGGCATCGCGCCGGACGCGATTCCCGCAGCGCACAGCACCAACAGCCAGATCGATCGCACCCGCCCGCTGTGTGCGTATCCCGAGGTGGCGCACTACAAGGGCACCGGCAGCATCGACGACGCGGCGAATTTCAGCTGTGTCGTGAAATGAGCTTCGCGCACGGCTGCGTCGCTCGATGAACCTGCTGGCGGACGCCGATCGCGCGCGCATCGGACACCGTATACTGACCACGCCAGCCCGTTCACGGAAACGGCTCATGCCCGCACCCAGATCGTCAGCGCTCGTCTTCTGCCTGATTGCCTCGGCCACGCTGCTGGCGCAGGATCAGAGCACGCGCCCCTCGTTCAAGACGGGCGTGCAGCTCGTTCGCATCGACGTTTCGGTGCTCGACGGCAAGCGTCAACCGGTGCGCGGGCTGCAGGCGGCCGATTTCACCGTGCTCGAAGACGGACAGCCGCGGCCGATACGCTCGTTCCAGGCCGTCGATGCGGCAGCGACGCCGCCGCCGATAGCGCCCATGACGCCGCTGCCCGCGCACAACGTCGCGACCAACCGCGTCGGCAACGACACCAGCCGGTTGATCTTTATCATGATGGATCGGTCGATCCCGACGGAACGGCCGATGCTCATCGCGCGGCAGATCGCCGACGCGGCCGTCGATGCGATGGCTCCGGGCGACCTGGCGGCGATCGTCACGTCCGGCGGCGGCGTGCCGCAGAACCTCACGTCGGATCGCGCCCGTCTGCATAAGACGATCGCGACAAGCGACTGGGCCACGGGGCTCAGCCAGGCGCAGAAAGACGATCCGATCATCGCGAGTCTGGGGTTGGACAACCCGATGGAGGATGGCCGCTGCTTGTGCGGGCTGTGCGTGATGGACACGATCGCCCGCATTGCCAACGACGTGCGCAACGTGCCGCGCAGGAAGGTGATGCTGTTCATCGGCAGCAACATCATCGTTCAGGTCGGGACGCCAACCATGAACCCTGGCCTCAGCTGCGACAAGCTCGTCCGGGATTCGCGCGAAGCGCTGGTCGACGCGCTCGGCACGTCGGGCCTGACGGTGCACTCGATCGATCCTCAGGGTCTGGCGAGCATCGGTCCGGCGACACGCGCCTCGGTGCCCAACGGCATCGAAAACCGCGACGGCGCCGTCCTCAACGGACAGCTGACCCAGGAACGCAACGACTTCATGAAGGCACAGGGTAATCTCGACGTCCTGCCGGCGTTGACCGGCGGCCGCACCATTCTCAACAGCAACGAGCCCTTTCGCATGGTACCCGACGTGCTGCACGAGAGTGAGGCGTACTACCTGATCGCCTTCGAGCCGATCGAGGCCGCTGGTGACATCCGTCACGACATCCAGGTCAAGGTGGCGCGCAAGGGCGTCAACGTGCACACGGCGCGATACATCGCGCCGGCGACCGCGTCCTCGGCGAGCGCCGCGCCGGCGCCAAGTTCACCGCTCGAGCGCGCGCTCACCGATGTACTCCCTGACGCGTCGCTCCCGCTCGGCATGTCGGTCGCCACCCTCGCGGGTCGCGATCCGGGACACACCTACGTCGCCGTCACGCTCGACGCATCGGCGTTCGCGACCGCGCCCGGATCGATCCCGCTCGAAATCGGCGTGCTGGCGAGCGACGAACGCGGACGGCGCGCCGGCGGCGCCCGGCAGACCGGCACCGTGGAGGTGCCGGCGTCAGCTGCCAGCACCCCCGGCATGGCGCCATTCGTTGAGCTGCAGACCTATCTGACGCTTGCGCCCGGCGACTACGAATTGCGCGCCGCCGTGATGAACACCGACACGCGTGCGGCGTCGAGCGTGTTCACGCACGTCACCGTCCCGTCGTTCGAGACCACGCGTCTCGCGTTGTCGGACGTCGTCCTGGGCACCCGCGACAACGCCGGGTCGCTCCCCGAAGGCGCGCCGGCGATGTCCGTCGTCCCGACGACGATGCGCGTGTTCGGCACGAACGATGCGGTGTCGGCCTTCGCGCGTGTCTATCGCGTAATGGACAAGGAGGGCGCGGCGGCCGTCAGCATCGACACGAGCGTGCTCGATGCCGCCGGCAAACGCATTAGGCACCAGTCGCTTCCGGCCGCCAGGTTCGAGGATCGCAATGCGGACATTCGCCTCGCGTTGCCGCTGAAGGATCTCCCTTCGGGCAACTACGTCCTGCGGATCGACGCGAAGCAGGGGCGCGCCGAAGCCTCTCGCACGATCGCCTTCACGGTGACCTCCGCACGACTGTCGACCGCACCGGAACCTCATTCAGTGGAGCTCGACGCGGCGCTCGGGACCGCTGCCGCCTATCTCGATCGGTACGAGCATCGGATCAGCGCTATCGGCGCCGAGGAGCAGTACGAGCAGATGGTGGTCCCTCCTGGTGGCATCGTCATGGGAGACCTTCGCGGCCGTCAGAGCGCGCCGCCGCCGATCACCAGAAAGACTCGCGCCAACGTCATGACGATCAGTCTTGGCGCGCGCGGCTGGGTGACGTTCCGCGACGTCTTCGAGCTCGACGGACGCCCGGTGCGCGATCGCGAAGAGCGCTTGAGTCGCGTGCTTCAGAACGTGACGGCCGACTCGCTCGAGCAGGCGCGCCGGATCGCGGCGGAGAGCGCGCGCTACAATCTCGATCCCGAACCGACCCACATCAATCGCACGATCAACGTGCCGATGACCGCGCTGCTCTACCTGCGCGGCGCCAATCAGGCCCGCTCGTCATTCCGACTCGGCAAACCTGAGCGCGTCGGCGGCGTCGACTGCAAGACGCTGCAGTTCACCGAGGAGAGCCTGCCCCGGCTGATCCGCACCACCGACGATGCGCCGGCGCAGGGGACGTTCTGGATCGACATGACGAGCGGCCAGATCGTCATGTCGGAACTGACGATGGAATCGCAGGGTATCGGCTCGCCAGCCGTTCGATCGCGGACCACGGTGACGTACGGCCGCGTCGACAAGCTGGATCTGTGGGTGCCGGTGGTCATGGAGGAATCCTACGAGGTCCGGACCACGCGGCAACTGGTCACGGGCCGCGCGACCTATTCGGACTTCCGCGAGTTCAAGGTGACGACCTCGGAAGACATCAAGTGAGCGCGGCGCCGCTCACCGATATCGAACACCGCCGCCACCTCCGCCGCGCGATCGTTGCCAGCACGATCGGGACCGCGATCGAGTGGTACGACTTCTTCCTCTACAGCACGGTCACCGGGCTAGTGTTCGCGCCACTCTATTTCCCCAACGCCGCACCGCTCGCCGGCACCCTGAACGCGTTCGGCATCTACGCGGTCGGGTTCGTGGCGCGCCCGATCGGCGCGGCCATCTTCGGGCACTACGGCGACCGGCTCGGCCGCAAGTCGGCGCTGATCGCGACGCTGCTGCTGATGGGCGTCGCGACGTTCCTCGTCGCCCTCGTCCCGCCGTACTCGAGCATCGGCATCTGGGGCGCCGTCATCCTCACGGTGCTGCGCTTCGTTCAGGGCATCGGCGTCGGCGGCGAGTGGGGCGGCTCGGTGCTGCTGGCGATGGAGTGGGCGCGCACCAACGAGCATCGCGGCTACATCGCGTCGTGGCCGCAGTTCGGCGTGCCGGCGGGCCTCTTTCTCGCCAACCTCGCAGTGCTCGCGTTCAGTGCGCTGTCGGGCCCACAGTTTCTCGTCTGGGGCTGGCGCATTCCGTTTCTGCTCAGCGGTGTACTGGTCGGCGTCGGTCTCTACATTCGCATCGGCATCCTCGAGACGCCGGTATTCGCACGGCTCGCCGCCGAGAAACGGATCGAGCGCGCGCCGGTCCTGGAGGCGATCCGCCGTCAACCACGCGAGATCCTGCTGACCGCGCTGTGCCGCATGGGGGAACAGGCGCCGTTCTACATCCTGTCGGCGTTCGTCTTCGCCTACGGTACCGGCGCGCTGCACATGGCGCGCAACTTCCTGCTGAGCGCGCTGCTCACCGCGACCGTCATCTCGTTTCCGATGACGCCGTTCGCAGGGCACCTGTCGGATCGCTTCGGCCGCAAGCGCATCTACATGCTGGGCGCGCTGGCGACCGGGCTCTACGGCTTCCTCTATTTCGGGCTGCTCGACACGCGCGCGCCGGCGCTCGTCTTCCTCGCCATCGCGCTGTCACTGCTGCCCCACGACCTCATGTACGGGCCGCAGGCGGCACTCATCGCCGAGTCGTTTGCCGGCAGCGTCCGCTACAGCGGCGCCTCGCTCGGTTACCAGCTGTCCTCGATCATCGCCGGGGGCCCCGCGCCGCTGATCGCGACGTGGCTGTTCTCGACCTATCGATCCGGCCGAGCGATTGCCGTCTTCATCGCCGTCTGCGCGGCCATCAGCCTCGTCTCCACGGCGCTGCTGACCGACCACACGGGTCGCGACGCGCGCACCGACTGACGTCGTAAAAGACAAGGCCGCGGATTGCGCGGAAACACGGATTACTACGGCAGATCCGCGATCGTCCGCCCAATCCGCAGCTGCTTTTTCTCAGCGTAACGGGATTCGTTCAGGCCGGCAGGCCTTGTTCTTGGAGCCAGGCCGCAATGAGCGTGGAGGGGAACTTCGAGAGCATCGTATCGGTCTGCAGCGGCTTGCCAACAGCGGCCAGCAAGACACAACTGCACTCGTCCGCCGATTCGCTGACACGCCCGCGCTTGCCGTCGCGCATCACCCGGAACATGACGTCAGCGACCGTGGGCAAGGGTGCCGGCAGCGCTTCCGGCATCAGGCGGTGGATGAGCGCATCGTGGCGGTCAGCCTCGGCGCGGTCCATCAGCCCGAGCTGCGACGCCACGTAGGAGCAGCATCGCATGCCCCAGCACACGGCAAGGCCATGGGGCAGGACACCCGCCGGATAGCACAGCTCCAGCGCATGACCGACCGTGTGACCGTACTCGAAGATCATTCCGGCGCGGGCTTCCTGCGCGTCGTCCGCCAGCGTGGGAAGCTTGGCGCGGATCCCCGCCTCGACGATGACCGCGAGTAACGAGTCGTCCAATGCGCCCCGGGCATGCGCATCCAGCATGCGCTCTGCCATCGCGAAGTACTCGCCGCCAAGCACGAGCGCATTCTTGACGAGCTCACCCATGCCTGCGCGCAGTTCGTCTGCCGGCAGCGTGTGCAGGTAGCGGGTATCGACGACGTTCAGGCTGGAGGCGTGAAACGTCCCGAAATTGTTCTTCCGGTCACAGACATTGATCGCCGTCTTCATCGATGGGACGACGTCGTTCTGGGCCATCAACGTGGTGGGCACGTAGCAGAGGCGCAGTCCGCGATAGATAAGGGCGGCGGCCAACCCGCCGACGTTCATGGTGGCGCCGCCGCCGAAGACCAGGACGAGCGAGCGCTTCGTCGCCCCGCCACTCACACACGTTTCAGCAAGCTCTCCCAGCACGGGCAGGGTCTTGCAGCGTTCGCCCTCCGGGAGGGCGAAGACCACCCCTGACAAGGTTCCGAGACCGGCGAATCGCTGGACGTCGCCTGGATACAGCCGCGCGACGACGGCGTCGACGACCACGAACACACGATCCGGAGCGAGCGCCCGAATGGCAGTGATCGCGGACCGATCGAATTCCTCGCCGGTCCCGAGAAGCACGGGCACACCGATGCTTCCGAATCGGATGTCCAGCGAAATCACGCCTGGTGACCCCACCATAGCGTCACCGCCCGGAACGGCCAGTCTCACCGCGTCCCGGATGCAGTTCAGTGCCCGCCGGTCCGGCCGCCGCGCGCCGGGCGCACCGTCATCAGCGCGTCGTACGGCTTCTTCGCCGCCCAGGCGATCCCCTTCAGGATCATCGGCTCGATCTTCGGGTCGGTGAAGTTGCTGTAGGTGTGTCCCTGCATCCACACGAAGGCGCGGTAGGGCTGCGTGCCGCCGGCGAGCGTGTTCTCGTAGGTCCAGATCTCGGGAACCTCTTCGCCGACGTGCCCCTTCGCGCTCGGCGTGTCATCGATCTTCGCGGTCGCCAGCACGTGAATTTTCGGCGACTGCGCCCAGGTCATGAGAAAGAACGCTTCGTCCTTGATCGACAGGCCGTCGATGCCTTCGGTGATCGGATTGGCCTTGTCGACGACGGTGTAGGGGACATTGGCTTCGAGCGTGTAGTTGACCTCGCCGTGCTTCTTCGCGCCGCCGAGGATCGTCGAGTAGTAGGCCGGATCGGGGCCGCACAGCGTGTCGTGGAAGCTGACCAGTCCGCCGCCGCGCTTGAGGAAGTTCTCGAGCGTCGTCTTCTCCTCAGGCGTCATGCCGCCGGCGTCGCCCTTGTACATCACCATCACGTCGACGCCCTCGAGCTCCGACGCCTTGGGGAAGTGCAGCGAGCCGTCGACGACCGCGTTGCGCTCGGTGAGGACCTTGCTCCAGTCGGCGAGGAACTGCGGATAGTCGTGCTGGCCGGGACCGTGCGATTTCAGGCCGGCGCGGATGTAAATGTGCGGCCCGGTCGGCGCCGGCTGCCCGCCGCCGCGTCCGGCGGGCGGAGCCTGCTGTTGCGCGCCCACGGTCGCGCACAGCAGCGCGACGCCAACTGACAGGAATAGTCCACGAGCTTTCATCGATCTCCCCCTATTTCGCGCGCGGGTGCGCCGCGTACGTCTTGCTGTAGTTGTTGCGGCTGTTCGACACGGTGAACGAGCCGTCCTGTTGCGCCACCACCTTGATCCAGTAAGCCGGCGTATGCGCCTGCGCCCCGCCGCCGCGCCCGCCACCGCCGGGGCCACCGGGGGCACCACCCTGTGGCGGCCCACCTGGCGCGCCTTGCGGCGCCCCGGGAGGCGGCCCTCCTGCGCCCGGCGCAGCGGCCGACGGGGCGCCCGCACCAGGCGGCGGACCCGCGGGTGCCGCACCAGCTGGCGGCGCGCCGGCGCCCGGTGCTCCACCCCCCGGGCCGCGCCCGCCACCAGGGCCGCCGCCGCGCGGCGGCGCCGTCAGCGCGTTGGCGATGGTCTGGTTGTCGTCGACGTTGGCGATGAACACCCCGGCGCTGTTCTGCTCGATACCGGCGCCGTAGCCCCAGTGCAGCTGCCAGATGTCCTCGAGCCCCGGCGACGTGCGCAGCGTCGGCATCGTCTGGGCGCCTGCGCCCTTGCGCGTGCCGTTCTGCATGACCGCGACCCGCGGCGCGAGCGCGTGAATCAGCTGCGGTGAATTCGATGGGTCGGTGCCGTGGTGCGACACCATCAGGAGATCGATCGTGCCGATCGGGTTGTCCGGGCACATCAAATCGTGCTCCTTGTTCCACAGCAGATCCGCGAGATCGATCGAGCGGAACTGGCCGAACGTGACCAGGCTGCCCACCGACTGCGCGTTTTCCGGATCGGTGGTGATGTCCTTACCCTGCCACGTCGAGCACGTCGGATTCGGCTTGCCGGCCCCGGCGAGCGGCTTCTTCAGCACCTCGCCGGCCGACGTCACGATCAACCAGTCGACGCCCGTCAGCGGCAGCTTGTCGCCCGGCTTGACGACGATGTGCTTCGCCTTGTCGTAGAGCTCCTTGTAGCTCGCCTGGAAGTTGGCGACCTGCTCGCGCTCTTCGACGCTGGGACCGTGATCGACGAACGTCGCGATCGGGATCCGCTTGGCCAGCTCCTGCAGTCCGCCGATGTGATCGACGTGATAGTGGGTGCTGACCAGATAGTCGATCTTCGTGACGCCGGCGTCCTTGATCGCGTCCATCAGGCGATCCGTGTCCCGCCCGCCGGGATTGCCGGCGTCGACGAGGACCGTCTGGCCTGCCGGCGTGATCCACAACGCCGCCTTGCCGCCCTCGGTGTCGATGACGTAGACCTGTAGTCCCTTGGCCGCCGACGGCGTTTGCGCGAGCGGCGCCGCGGCGAATGCAATCGTGAACGCCGCGATCAGAAATCTCAATTTCACCGTTCTCCTCCGATTCCAGCCGCTACAGTCCGCCTCCGCGTCCGCCGCGTCCGGCGGCCTGCAATTCCTCATTGGTCCATGGCTTCGTGCGGCCCTTGGTGAGGCCTCGCACTTCCATGACGTTGAGCGGATCGACGGGGGTGGCCGTGTGTCCCCACGAGCGGCGTATATAAGTGAGGGCCGACGCGATCTGCTCGTCACTCAGTGCCGGCCCGAGCGGCGGCATCAGGCCAATCTGCCCTTCCTTGCCGGCGAGCAGAATCCGGATCGTCGCCTCGGGGTTCGGCGCGTTCACGAACGCCGAGTCGACGAGATTCCCGCCCAGCTTCTCCTTGCCGCGGCCGTCTTCCTGATGACAGCCCATGCAGATGTTCTTGTAAATCTCGGCGCCTGCGTCGAAACGCTTCTGCTGATCCGCCGTCATTGGCGCGGCGGTCACGACCGGCGCAGGGCGTCCCGGCCAATCCAGCTTCGCCGTCACGTTCTTCGCGAGGCCCGCGAGTGCACCATTGCCGGCCGCGAGCGCCGACAAGGCAGTCGGTTCGGACGGCAACGAGACGCCTCGACCAGGCGTCACTACGACCCGCCCGCCGGGCGCACTGAGTCCGGGCAGGCCGCCGCCGCCACCGCCGCCGCGACCGCCGCGACCGGTAGCGCCGCGCTGCGGCAGTCCCGCGTCCAAGCCCTTGAGAAGTGACGACCGTTCCCATTCCGGCCGGGACGCATCGACCGCGACGTCGATGACGCGCTGCACGGCCGCCACGTCGCCGCTCTTGGCGACAGCGCCGGCCAGCATGGTGACCGCTTCTGTTCGTTCTGCGGGAGTCGCCGCTGTCTTGTTGGGCGACGCCTGCATCACCTGCGTCAGCACGTCGGCCTCGACGCCGTTCAGGCTGCTGATCGCGGCGTCGACGATGATCGGATCCGTACCGTCGCGAGTCAGGTACCTTCACCGCGGGCTCGACGCGATCGGCGGCCGGCATGGCACCGAGCGACGCGGCCACCTGCCGACGGATGTTCCAGTTCTTGTCGTCGACGAGCGCGATCACGGCAGCTCTGAGTTCCGCGTCCTTGTCGAGCCACCGCTCGGACAAGCGGACGGCGGCCGCGCGAACGTCGGCGTTCCCATCGGCAAGCGCCTTCCGCACCGACGCGACGTCAATCGCATCGAGCCCGTCGAGCGTCCAGAGCGCGTGCAGTTTCGTCCGCCAGTCAGCCGCGCTGGCCGCGAGCGTCGTCAGGGCAGGCGCCACACTCGTGTCACCGCGCTCGACGAGGACCCGCTGCGCCGTGTCTCGCCACCAGCCCTTCGGATTCGAGAGCGCCTGCACCAGTTGCGCGGAGGCTGCCTTCGAGAGCGCCGGCGCCGCGGGACGCCGCGCCGGGCGGTTCCCGTAATACACGCGCCAAATCCGTCCCTTGCCGACCGGCATTTGCAGATCGTGCGTCTTGATGTAGTCGGTGAGGTAATCGGTCCACAGGCCACCAGCCTGGACGACGCCGCGGTACATGTCGACCACATACATGTTGCCGTCGGGGCCGTCGTAGAGGCTTGCCGGACGGAATCGCTCGTCGGACGAGGCGAGAAATTCCCCGCGCGCATAGCCGTTGGTCGCCTTCAGCCGGCCCGTTCCGTCGTCGCTCACGACCATCCGGTGAACCAGATTGGTCGGCGAATCGGGAATGAAGGCGTTGCCCCTGAGTTCTTTAGGATAGAGATCGCCGCGATAGATCGTCGGACCGCTCGCCCCTTGAATGACGATCGACGAGCCGTCCTCGCGGAAGAAGGGGTCGCGGTAGCCGCGATTGACGCCGCGGTTGCTGCGCACCGGATAGACCGTCGCATCCGCCTGCTCGATCAGCAGCTCGTAGAGACCTCGCGTCCGGACGCCGTTGGGATTGCGAATGAAATAGCGCGACGGCGTGTAGTCGACAAAGAGCGGCGAGTCGTTGACGTTGCGGTAGACGCGTCCGGCGTCATCCTGCGACACGGTCCACTGGCCGCGGCTGAGGGCCGGCAGGGACTCCAGTTTTCCGCCGTGCCACTTCAGATCAAAGACATGTTCGGACGAGTACATCACGTTGTCCATCGCCCAGAAGAGGCTGTTCGCGTTGTGCTCGATGCCTCCGTTCGGGTTTCCGAACGTGTTGACGACCAGCTCCTTGCTGTCGGCCTTGAGATCGCCGTCGGTGTCCTTCATCAGCCACAGGTTCGGTGGATCTCCGACGAGCACCCCGTGCTCGAGAACCTTCAGCGCCCGCGGCCCCGTCAGTCCGTCGGCGAACACCGTCTTCTTGTCCATCACGCCGTCGCCATCCGTATCTTCCAGGACGCTGACGCGGTCGAGCGGCTCCTTCGAATCGCGTCCCGACATGTCGGGCAGGAAGGTCGGCATCTCGACGACCCATAAGCGGCCGTCGGAATCGAAGTCCATCAGGATCGGCGAGTCGATGAGCGGTTCCGACGCCACGAGCTCGACGTGAAAGCCCGGCGGCAGCGAGAACGTCTTCATCTCGTCCTGCGGCGACAACGCGATCGACTTCGGCATCGGCGGTTTCGCCGGCGGCCAGGCGTTCCCGGGCACCCTGGCGGTGCCGGCGGGGCTCTGGGCGGCGATGGCAGCCGCGAGACCAACCATGCCGGTAGTGATCAGGGCAAAGACGGTGGAACGACGTTTCATGGTCTGCCTGGTTCCCGAGCTCGAACGTTGTCTCTACTACTTGACCGGCACGAGCCGCGCGACCATACCCGGCGTCGACGCCGACAGCACCTGGCCGGGCAACTGCAGCGTGACGTAGAGCAACCCGTCCGGCCCCTGAATCACGTCGTGCACGCGGCCGAACTGGTTGAACACCTGCTCTTCGCTGAGCACCTTGCCGTCCTTGATCTCGAGGCGCTTCAACTGCTGGCCCGCGAGACAGCTCACAAACAGGCTGTTCTTCCAGGCGGGATACTTGTCGCCGGTGTAGAAGACGATACCGCTCGGCGCGACGCTCGGCGTCCAGTAGCGGATCGGATCGTCCATCCCTGGCTCGCTCGTCTTGGTGATGCCCGGCTGCACGCCCTTGGTCGCGACGCCCCAGCCGTAGTTGTGCTTGGGCTGGATGATGTTGATCTCGTCGCCGCCCGTGGGGCCGTGCTCCGATTCCCACAACTGGCCGGTCACCGGATCCCACGCGAGGCCCTGCGGGTTCCGGTGGCCGTAGCTCCAGACCGACGGCCACACGTCAGCCTGGCCAACGTACGGGTTGTCCTTCGGAATCGTGCCGTCGTCGTTGATGCGATGGATCTTGCCGGTCGGCTTCGAGAGATCCTGCGCGTTCTGCATCTGCATCTTCTCGCCCAGCGTGAAGAAGAGATGATTCTGCTTGTCGAAGAGGAAGCGCGATCCGTAGTGCGCGTTCGACTGGCTGTAGATCTCCTTCGGCGCGCGGAAGAGCACCTGCTGATCGACGAACTCGTTGTTCTTCAGACGCCCGCGCATGATCACCGTCATCGACGGCGGATCGTTCGACGGGCCGCGGCCGCGGCCGCCCTGGCCGGGGGCCGGGGCCGGCGGCGCTGCATTCGGATCGGGCGGCGGCGGAGGCGTCCAGCCGGCGAGCGCCTCGGAGTACGAGATGTAGATCCAGCCGTTGCCCGCTTTCGCGTAGTCGGGGTGTACTTCGATGTCGAAGAGGCCGCCGTCCTGCTTCTCCCACACTTTCGGGAGCCCCTTCACGCCGTCGGGCTCCATCTTGCCGTCCTTGTCGATGATGCGGATGCGGCCGGGACGCTCGCTGACGAGCAGGCGGCCGTCGGGCAGGAACGCGAGCGCCCACGGCGTCTCGAGGTTCCGCGCCAGGATCTCCACCTTGAACGTCTGCTTCTCAGACTTGATGATCTGGCCGTCGGGATCCGGCACAAAGACCGGCTTGTCCTTCAGGTTCGCCGCCTGCGTGCGGATGTAGGCGACCATCTGCCAGATCTCCGGATCCGTCATCTGGTCCTTGAACGCCGGCATGCCCTTCTCGGGATATCCCTCCTTGATGCTCTTGGCGATCGCATCGTCGTCGCCGCCGTGGATCCACTCGGCGTCGAAGAGGCTCGGACCGACGGGGCCTTTGGCGATGCTGTTGCCGTGGCAGGCGAGGCACGTTTCGGTGAACTTCGCCGCCATCGGGTTGCCGCGACCGCCGCCTCGGCCTGGTCCAGCTGGCGCGCCGGGCGCCCCTTGCGGCACCGACGGTACCCCGGCGGGCGGGTTACCGACAGTCGGGGGCACCGACGGCGGCATCGCCGGCGGCTGCTGCTGCGCTGCGACTTCGCTCGGGGCAGCCCTGAGCGTGTCTAAGGGCTGACCCTGCAGCCCGATCGACGCCGAGAAGAGAACGGTTGCGCCGAGAATGAGCCTGTTCGAAGTCATAGGTTTCCCGCCTACTACGCCATTCGCGCTACGTATCGTTTACTAGCCTTCCAACTTCTACCTTCTACCTTCTACCTTCTAATTTCTGTCTTCTGTCTTCTGACTTCTTTCAGTGCGACTCGCGCGCGATCTGATGGCCGCGGCAACCGATCAGGAAGTCGAAGTCGGCACCGGTGTCGGCCTGCGAGACGTGATCGACGTAGAGCTGCTGGTAACCACCCGGCACCGGCAGGACCGGCGGCTTCCACGCCGTCCGGCGGCGCGCCAGCTCCTCTTCTGATACCTCGAGGTGCAGCGTGCGCGCCTCGACATCGAGCGCGATCATGTCGCCGTCACGGACCAGTGCAAGTGGTCCGCCGACTGCCGCTTCGGGTGAGCCGTGCAGCACGACCGTTCCGTAGGCCGTGCCGCTCATGCGCGCGTCCGAGATGCGCACCATGTCCTCGATCCCCTGCTGGAGAATCTTCGGCGGCAGACCCATGTTGCCGACTTCCGCCATGCCGGGGTAACCCTTGGGGCCGCAGTTCTTCAGCACCAGCACGCAGTCCGGATCGACGTCGAGATCAGGGTCGGCGATCCGCTGCTTGTAGTGCTCGATGTTCTCGAAGACGACGGCGCGGCCGCGGTGCTTCATCAGGTGCGGCGAGGCCGCCGACGGCTTGAGCACGGATCCGGTCGGCACGAGGTTGCCGCGCAGCACCGCGATGCCGCCGTGCGCGACGAGCGGATTGTCCCACGGCCGCACGATCTCGGCGTCGTAGGTCGGCGCCTCGCGGCAGTTCTCCCACTGCGTGTGCCCGTTCACCGTCAGCGCGTCCTTGCGCAGCAGCCCGTGCTCGCCGAGCGTGCGCATGATCGGCAGCAGGCCGCCCGCGTAGTAGAAGTCCTCCATCAAGTACTTGCCCGACGGCATGATGTTGGCGAGCGTCGGCACATCACGGCCGAGACGGTCCCAGTCGTCGAGGGTCAGCGGCACGCCGAGACGTCCGGCCATCGCCAGCAGGTGAATGACGGCGTTGGTCGATCCCCCGACCGCGCCGTTGACGCGGATCGCGTTCTCGAACGCCTCGCGCGTCAGGATCTTCGAGAGGCGCACGTCATCGACGACCAGGTCGACGATGCGGCGGCCGGCTTCGTGGGCGAGCGCGTAGCGGCGCGAGTCCACGGCCGGGATCTCGGCATTGTGCGGCAGCGACAGGCCGAGCGCGTCGACGACGATGGCCATCGTGTTGGCGGTGCCCATCACCGCGCACGTGCCGGTCGAGCGCGACATGCACGGCTCGGCGTCCATGAATTCCTGCGCCGTCATCCGCCCGGCTTTCACTTCTTCGGCGAACTTCCAGAGATGGCTGACGCCGATCGTCTCGCCACGGTAGTGGCCGTTGAGCATCGAGCCGCCGGAGACGACGAGGGCCGGGAGGTCGCAACTGGCCGCGCCCATGATCAGCGCCGGCGTCGTCTTGTCGCAGCCGCAGAGCAGCACGACGCCGTCGATCGGGTTGGCGCGAATCGATTCCTCGACGTCCATGCTGACGAGGTTGCGCCACAGCATCGCGGTCGGGCGCACGCTGGTCTCGCCGAGCGAGGTGACGGGAAACTCCCAGGGTACCGCTCCCGCTTCCCAGATGCCGCGCTTGACGTGTTCGGCGATGACCCGGAAGTGCGCGTTGCACGGTGTCAGGTCAGACCAGGTGTTGCAGATGCCGATCATCGGCCGGCCGTCGAACACATCGGACGGCAGCGTGCGCCCGAGCCAGCTGCGATGGATGAAGCCGTCCTTGTCGCGCTTGGCGAACCACGCGCTCGAGCGAAAGGTCTTGCCGGTGAATCGAGACGACATGAATGAGCGAGTGTAACTCGATTTGCACAGCTGTGCGGTCGACGCTGGCTCCGGGCGCCGCAGGTGTGTCAGTATCTCGGTCCAATGACCCCGCTTCGTCCGACGCGCGCGCGCTACGTGACGGTCGCTTTCGCGATGTCCCTCGCGGTGATTCAGTATCTCGACCGCGTCGGCATCTCGCAGGCGGCGCCGGCGATTCAGCGCGATCTCCACCTCTCAAAAGTACAAATGAGCTGGGCGCTGTCTGCGTTCGTGTTCGCCTACGCGCTCTTCGAAATTCCCGGCGGCAGGCTCGGCGATCGCATCGGGCCGCGGCGCGTGCTGATGCGCATCGTCCTGTGGTGGTCGTTCTTCACGGCGGCGGTTGGTTCGACGTGGAACGCCACGTCGCTCATCGTCACCGAGACCCTCTTCGGCGCGGGCGAAGCCGGCTGCTTTCCCAACCTGACGCGCATCTTCACGACCTGGCTCCCCAAGAGCGAGCGCGACCGGGCGCAGGGGCTGCTGTGGCTGGCCGCGCGATGGAGCGGCGCCTTCACGCCGCTCGCGGTCGCCTACCTGCTCGATCTGATGTCGTGGCGCCGCGCCTTCGAGCTGTTCGGCCTGGTCGGCGTCGTCTGGGCGATCGCGTTCTTCACCTGGTTCCGGGACGACCCGCGCACGCACCCATCGGTGAACGAGGCGGAGCTGGCGCTGATGCCGACGCACGCGGAGACGGCGCACGGCGGCAAGATGCCATGGGGGCAGATCTTCGGTAGCCGCTCGGTGGTACTGCTCTGCCTGCAGTACGCCTGTCTGTCGTACGGGTGGTATTTCTACGTGACCTGGCTGCCGACGTATCTGCGCGAGGCCCGGCACACCGGCGCCAAGTTCGGCGCGCTGCTGTCGTCGCTGCCGTTGCTGCTCGGCGGCATCGGTTCGCTCACCAGCGCCCAGATCATCCCGAGGCTCGCCCGCCGCGTCGGTCTCCGCCTGGCGCGGCGCACCGTCGCCCTCATCGGTTTCGCCGGCGCGTCGGCGTCGATCGTGGGCTTCCTGCAGATCGCCGATCCGGCGCGGGCGATGCTGCTGCTCGGCCTCGCGGGCTTCTTCAACGATTTCGTGATGCCGGCCGCGTGGGCAGGCTGCATGGACATCGGCGGCCGGAACTCGGGCACGGTGTCGGGGTCGATGAACATGCTCGGCAACATCGGCGGCGCGCTGTCGCCACTGGCGATCGGCTACATCCTGACCTACACCAACAACAACTGGACGATGACGTTCTATCTGTCGTCGGCGATCTACCTGCTCGGCGGCGTGTGCTGGCTGTTCATCGACGCGCAGACGCCACTCACGGAAGAATCGGGGAATTTGGGAATCGGGTAATCGGGTAATCTCGCATGCGCTCGCGACCGCGAGCGCCTTTTAGCAAGATCGATTACCCGAATATCCGATTACCCGATTACCCGATTCTCGATAGGAGCCCCCATGTCGGTATTGGATCGATTCAAGTTGGACGGCAAGACCGCGCTCGTCACGGGCGGCGCGCGCGGATTGGGCAAGACCATGGCGACCGCGCTCGCCGAAGCGGGCGCCGACATCGCGCTGACCGGGCGCACACTCGACAGTTGTCAGGCGGCGGCGACAGAAATCGCGAAGGCCACCGGACGCACCGTTCGCGCCTTTGCTGGCGACGTGACGATCGCGAAAGACATCGAGCGGCTGCACGCGGAGGTGACGGCGGCCTGCGGCGACATCGACATCCTGGTCAATAACGCCGGCACGAACATCCGCGGCACGCTCGATCAGTTGTCCGAAGCCGACTGGGACAGCGTCATCGACACGAACCTCAAGGGTCCGTTTCTGTGCACGAAAGCGTTCGCGCCCGGCATGCTCAAGAAGGGGTGGGGACGGGTTATTAACCTGGCATCCATTCTTTCGGTCATCGGTCTACCTGGACGAACGCCATATGCGTCTTCGAAGGCCGGGGTACTGGGGCTGACACGGGTCTGGGGGTTGGAATGGGCCGGTAAAGGGGTCACCTGCAACGCCATTTGCCCGGGGCCGTTCGCGACCGACATGAACAAGCAGCTGCTCAACGATCCCCAAGCGTATCAACAGTTTGTGGCGAACATTCCCATGGGACGGTGGGGCGAGCTCGAGGAGCTGACCGGCGCCGTGGTCTTCCTCGCGTCGGACGCCTCGTCATTTGTGACAGGCACGTCTTTGTTCATTGACGGCGGCTGGACGGCGCGCTAGGCATAAGCTGCGCTCATAACATCTTGCGACACAGGGGGTTGCCGGTCATGAGCCCCCTGCATTTCTCGCTTGCACTCCACGCATTGCACGACTACTATCACGGGTCAAACTAGCTCGATTGCTTTAGCCGCATAGCTTCGGGGTCGAGCTTTGTTTCGTCCGTCGTGTTCGTGAACGTACGTTAAGGGAGGAAGTTCATGATCAGAAAGTGGAGCGCCCGAGTACTTTGTGTACTCGGCCTGCTCGCGATGGCGGCATCGCCCGCCCGCGCGCAGATCACTACCGGCACGGTGTCAGGCACCGTGAAGGATGCCCAGGGCGCAGTCGTGCCCGGGGCTACGGTGGTGTTGATCAGCGAAACCAAGGGGACGAAATCCGCGCCCCAGGTCAGCAACGAAACGGGAGACTACGTCTTCCCGAACGTCGCCGCTGATACCTACAGCGTGGAAGTCAGTATGGAGGGCTTCAAGACCCTTCAGCGCAAGAACGTGCAGGTCTCGGGCGGCGACCGCGTCGTCGTGCCGATACTCACAATCCAGGTTGGCGGCGCGGCCGAGACCGTGAACGTGTCCGCCGAATCGCCGATGATTCAGGCGCAGTCAGGCGAGCGCTCCTACGCGGTGGCGACCGAGCAGATCGAGCATCTGCCGATCAACCACACCAACTTCACTTCGGTCGTCTCGCTGACGCCGGGTGTGGTCGGCGGCGGTGCCTCCGCGGGCGCCACGCGCCTGGGCGGCGCTGGCCAGAACAACATCATGATGGACGGCGTCTCGGCGATGGACACTGGCAACAACGGCCAGATGCTCAACATGAACGTCGAGTCGATCGCCGAAGTGAAAGTGCTGACGCAGGGCTACCAGGCGGAATACGGCCGCTCGTCGGGCCTGCAGATCACCGCGGTCACCAAGAGCGGCACCAACCGCTTCCGCGGATCCGCATTCGACATCCTGGGCAATTCCGACTGGGCGACCAACAGCTGGCTCAATACGCAGAATGGCGACGCCAAGGTCCAGGCGACGGCGAAGACGCTCGGCTATTCGATCGGCGGACCGGTGGGCAAGCCCGGTGGCGATAACAAGCTGTTCTTCTTCTACAGCCATCAGTACGTCCCGGCGACGACGTATACCAACGGCGGCAACGTCATCCGCCTCCGCGTGCCGACGGCGGAAGAGCGCCAGGGCATCTTCACCAACTCGCTCGACAACAACGGCAAGCCGATCCCGCAGCTGCTGGATCCGGTCACCCGTCAGCCGTATCCGAACAACGTGATCCCGGCCAGCAGCTTCTATGGGCTCGGACAGACGATCCTCAATCGCTATCCGTCGCCGAACGTCACGCAGGCGCCGGGCACGAACTACAACTACCAGATCGCCGCGCCGTCGACGGATCAGCTCACGCAGCAGCCGGCGGTGAAGGTCGATTACCAGCTGTCGCCCAAGCTGCGCTTCACGGGCAAGTACTCCGCCCAGCTCCAGCGCAACCTGGTGCAGCCTGGTCTCATCCCGGGCTTCTCCGACGCCTACGTGCCGTATCCCACGATCACCAATCTGGGCGCGACCGTGAACTGGGTCGTCAACTCCACCACGTTCGTGGAAGGCAACTACGGCAGCATCAAGAACGAGCTCGCCGGCGGTAACGAGGGCGGTATCCTCGTGAACGACTCGGCGAACCGGCTGAACAGCCTGCCGAACTTCCCGCTCCTCTACCCCAACGCCGGCAAAATCCCGAGCAACTCCTACGCGTATGGAGTCATGCAGGCCGAGAAGCCGGTGTTCTGGGACGGCACGAACATCAACCTGCCGCCCGTCTTCGGGTGGGGCTCGCTCATCGGCGCTCCGCCGCCGAACCAGCGCTACCCCGGCTGGTTGAACATCAACAAGACGCAGGACTTCTCGGTCAGCTTGACCAAGATCTCCGGCCATCACACGATAAAGGGCGGGTTCTACAACAACCACAGCTACAAGGCGCAGAACGTCGGCGCCGGCGGCATCGCCAACCTGTCGTTCCAGGGCTACGTTGACTTCGGTCAGAACACCAACAGCCCGGTCGATACCGGTTTCGGCTTTGCCAACGCGCTGACTGGCACCTACAACCAGTACCTCCAGGCGTCGAACTTCACCGAAGGCTCGATGCTCTACAACAACACGGAAGGGTACGTGCAGGACAACTGGAAGGTGAACAGCCGGTTCACGCTCGACTACGGCATGCGTCTCACCCACCAGCAGCCGCAGTACGACCAGTTCCAGCAGATGTCGAACTTCTTCCCCAACCAGTACTCGCCGGCGGCGGCTCCGACGCTTTATGTGTCGGGCTGCTCCAACGGGGCTGTCACCTGCTCGGGTAACACGCTCAACGCGATGGACCCGCGCAACAACCAGGTCATCAGCGTGCCGGGCGCCCTGAACACGCAGGCGCTGATCGGCACGCCGATTCCGGGCTCGGGCAATGCCGCGACCAACGGCATCGTCCAGGCCGGCAACGGCATCTCGAAGTACGGCTACACCTGGCCGGCGATCGTCGTCGGACCGCGCTTCGGCTATGCCTACGACCTGACCGGGACCCAGAAGTACGTCATCCGCGGCGGTGGCGGCTGGTTCTACGATCGTCCGGACGGCAACACCGTCTTCTCGATCCCAGGCAACCCGCCGATCTCGACGTCGCAGAACCTGCTCACCGGACAGTTGCAGAACGTCGGCAGCGGATCGGGCTTGAGCCCGCAGCCGGTACCGGCGCTCGTAACATTCCAGTACGACGCCAAGGTTCCGGCTTCCATCCAGTGGAACTCTGAACTCCAGGTGGCGCTGCCCTGGTCTTCGGCGTTTACCGTCGCTTACGTCGGCAACCACGGCTACAACCGCATGGGCGCGTTCCAGGGCGGCAGCACCGTGAACCTCAACGCGGTCGATTACGGCACCGCGTATCTGCCGAAGTACCAGGATCCCACCAAGGGCACGAGCACCGTTCCTGGCGCCTCGGCCTACTCGACGAACCTGCTTCGCCCCTATGTGGGCCTGAGCAGCATCAACCAGAACGCGACCGAGTTCTGGGACACCTACCACTCGGTGCAGTTCACCCTGCAGCGGCGGTATCGGAACAGCTTCGCGTTCGGCGCCAACTACACGCGCGGCCTGTCGTACACGGGCAACACCGGCCTGCTGCTCCGCTTGCAGCACAACGCCGATGGTTCGTACCAGGTCCGTGCCGACCAAGGGGCGTACGAGACGCTCAATCAGAACCTCGACCTGCGCCCGAACGTCATCAAGCTGAACGCCCTCTATGACCTGCCGAAGCTCCACGGCTCGGACTCCGGCTCGATGAAGGTGCTGGGCTACGTGCTCAACGACTGGCAGGTCTCGGGCGTCTACACCGGCACCTCTGGAGTCGCCTACGACCTGGGCTACTCGTACAACGCCAACGGCGGCAACGTGAACATCACGGGTTCGCCGGACTTCAATGGCCGCATGACCTACGTCGGCGATGCCGGCAGCGGCTGCGCGGACAACCAGTACGCGCAGTTCAACGTGGCCGCGGTCACCGGCCCGCAGCCTGGTTCCGTCGGTATGGAGTCGGGCCGCAACATCCTGCGCAGCTGCTTCATCAAGCAGACGGACATGGCGCTGTCCAAGAACATCCGGCTGGGCGGCCAGAAGAACCTCCAGTTCCGCATGGACGTGTTCAACCTGTTCAACAACTACAACATCACCGGACGTCAGAGCACGGTCACCTATGCAAGCCCGACCAATCTGACGGTCGTGAACAACCAGTACAACGCGGATGGCTCGATCAACACGTCGCGTCTCACACCGCGGACGGCCGGCTTCGGCGCCGCGAATGCGTCGCAGAACATCGGCGCAGAAGCGGGTCTGGGCAACAACTACAACCGCGTCATGATGCTGCAGCTGCGCTTCCAGTTCTAGCATCGCGCAACGCGCATAACCGAAGGGCGGGTGGGGCTGGTCCCCACCCGCCTTTTTCATTTTCCGGATGCCTTGGCGAGATTCGCCTTCGCCGCCGCGTAATCGGGATTGAGCTGCAGCGCTTCCCGAAATTGCAGAATCGCCTCGTCGCCACGCCCGCTACGGGCCAGCGCGACCCCGAAGTCGTTGTGGACCGTCGCCATCTTCGGTTCGAGCACCAGCGCTTCCTGGAATTCGGCGATCGCGTGCGGAAGATCTCCGAGCGACATCAGGACGTTGGCGAGGTTGGCGTGCGCCGCCGCGTCACGCGGCGCCGCCCGTACCGACCGTTTGCAGCTCGGAGGCCGCGGCCCCGAGCGCCCCGCTCCTAGCCAGGGCGACGCCGAGCTTCATGCGTGTCGACGGGGTATCGGCTCCCTGCGTCAGAGCGTCACGGTAGTGGGCGATCGCGGCCGCATACTCGCCGACCGCGGTGGACGCGTCGCCGAGCTGCACAGCGGCCGCACCCGCAGGTGCAGCGGGATCAATGGTCGGCACGGCGGCGGCGTCCTTGAGCTGCGTCCTGGCCTCCTCGCTATGCCCCGCCTGCGCCAGGAGAATGGTCAGGTTGGTTCGCGCGAAGGTGAGCCCCGGTTTGATCTCCAGCGCGGTGCGGTACGCGGCGGCCGCTTCGTCCTGGCGCCCGAGCTTGTGCAGCGCGACGCCGAGATTGCCGAACGCTTCGGCATACCCTGGCGCATAGCGAATGGACTGACGCTCTTCCGCGACCGCCTCGTCGAGGCGCCCGAGCTCCATCAGCGTCGTGCCGAGGTTGTTGTGGAGCTGAGCGTCCGCCGGATTGATGCGCAGCGCGTCGTCGAATAACGCGATCGCGCGCTCGTGCTGCGGAGGCACTTCGCGCTGAGCCGCCACACCGAGATTCTCGAGGCAGAGCCAGCAGCCCGGGTTCTGTCGCAGCGTGATCGTATAGAGCGTGACGCCATTCGCGTACTTGATGGCTGCATTGTGCGTGGCCAGCGCCAGTGGCACGGCGATCGCCACGCAGAGGACACCCTCGGCTATTGTCGCGGTCAGGCCAGCACGGACCGCCAGGCTGGTGAGGATCCCAGCCATCGGCACGAACACGCCCACGCACGCCAGGTATTGAAAATGATCGGCGACGAATGAGTACCGAAACGGGTAGACATTCACGAATCCGAGCGCTGGGGCGAGCGTGGCGCAAAACACCAGAGCCGCGCTGAGCGGCGCACGCGATCGCCGGCGGACCGCCCAGCCAATCAGCAGGATGCTGACGACAGCCGCCACAAACAGGTACTGCCACCACACGTCCTGGCTCACGGTCCAGCGGGGATAGATGAACGTGAGGTCCACCGGCCAGAGATCCTTGCCCGCGTAGAAGATGACGGCGCGGCAGGCCACGAGCAGCCGATCGATCGGCGTCAGCGCGAAATCCGCGCCGCGCGCCCCGATGAAGGTCCGCTCGACCCAGGCCGTGACCAGGCCTGCGAGAGCGCCCAGGGCGAGGAACGGAACGAGGGGACGGACGTCGCGTCGCCAGTCGAGCGACCCGCGTCGCCACCAGAACACAGCGAGAAGGGCCGCTGGCAGCGTTGCCGTCACGGTCTTACTCGCCAGCGCGCAGAAGAACAGCGTCAAGCTAACCAGGTAGGTCCGGGCGTCGCGTTGTCGATCGTAGCGAAGATAGGCCAGGGCCGCGGCGAAGTAGAAGACGCCGGACAGCGTGTTCTTCAGCTCGGTCATCCACGCAACGGATTCCGCCTGCACTGGATGAAGCGCGAAGATCACGCCTGCCACCGGCGCGCCGGGTATCTGGAGGCGCCTCAGAAGAACGATGAGGAGGCTCGCGGAGATGCCGTGCAGGATGACGTTGACCAGGTGATAACCGAGGAATGTGTCATCCCATAGACGCGCCTGCAGCCAGAAGGCCGAATGGACGAGGGGATAGTCCTGCTGCGTCGCGCCGGGCTCGAACCAGATCCGCACCAGGCCGTCCCACGATCGCAACCCTGCCCGCGTCAGGTGCCCGTCATCGTCCCAGAGCATGGTGCCATGCAGCGCCGGCGCGTACACGATGACCAGCGCCACGAAGATACAGGGAAAGAACCAGAGGGTACGGCTCATCGTCGAGCTGGGCTCGTTAATCCGTGCGGCCATGCAGCGCAGTAATTAAATGGTAGCAGCCCGCCGAAGAACACCCGGCTGGGCGCCCGCTCTTTTCCTTTTCAGAAAAGCTTTCCGTTTCCGAAAGGTCTGCCTAACTCTTTTCATCTATACGTTTTTCTTATTTCCCTCTTGCGATCTACGCATGCCGCGACTACCATCCGCGCAATCGATTTCATCGAACAGCGATTCGATAATCGGGCTCCGGTTCGTGGATCGTTCGTGAACGCGAAGGGGAGGAGTTCATGATCAGAAAGGCGACCGTCCGGGTACTCTACGTACTCGGCCTGCTCGCGATGGCGGCGCTGCCCGCCCGCGCGCAGATCACCACCGGCACGGTGTCCGGCACCGTCAAAGACGCACAGGCCGGGGTCGTCCCTGGCGCCACGGTGGTGTTGATCAGCGAAAGCAAGGGCACCAAGTCCGCACCACAGATCACCAACAGCAGCGGCGACTACGTATTTCCCAACGTCGCCGCGGATACCTACACCATCGAAGTGAGCATGGAAGGGTTCAAGACCCTTTCACGAAAGAACGTCATCGTGTCGGGCGGCGATCGCGTGGCGGTCCCGAACATCACGATCGAAGTCGGTGGCGCCGCGGAAACGGTCAACGTGCAGGCCGAATCCCCGATGATCCAGGCGCAGTCGGGTGAGCGCTCGTTCGCGGTCGCGACCGAGCAGATCGAAAAGCTGCCGATCAATCACACCAACTTTACCTCGGTCGTCTCGCTGACACCGGGCGTGGTCAACGGTGGCAACTCGGCCGCAGCGACCCGCCTGGGCGGCGCCGGCCAGAACAACATCATGATGGACGGCGTCTCGGCGATGGACACCGGCAACAACGGCCAGATGCTCAGCATGAACGTCGAATCGATCGCCGAAGTGAAGGTGTTGACGCAGGGTTACCAGGCGGAGTTCGGGCGCTCGTCGGGGCTGCAGATCACCGCGGTGACCAAGAGCGGCACCAACAAGTTCCGCGGCTCGGCCTACGACATCCAGGGCAATTCTGACTGGGCGACCAACAACTGGACCAACGCCAAGAACGGCGACCCGAAGGTCGTGGCCAAGGCCAAGACGCTCGGTTACTCGATCGGCGGTCCGGTCGGCAAGCCGGGTGGCGACAACAAGCTGTTCTTCTTCTACAGCCACGAATACCGCCCCGCGACGACGTTCACTAACGGCGGCAATCCGATTCGCCTACGCGTGCCGACGGCGGAGGAGCGGCAGGGCATCTTCACCAACTCGCTCAACAACAACGGCGCGGCGATCCCGCAACTGCTCGACCCGAACACCCGGCAGCCGTATCCCAACAACGTGATCCCGGCCGGCTCGTTCTACTCGCTCGGCCAGGCGATCCTGAATCGCTACCCGATGCCCAACGTCACGCAGACGCCGGGGACGAACTACAACTACCAGATCGCGGCCCCGTCGGCGGACCAGCTGACACAGCAGCCAGCGATCAAGCTCGACTACCAGATGTCGCCAAAGCTGCGCTTCACCGGCAAGTACTCCGGCCAGCGCGCCCGCCGGCTGACGCAGCCGGGCAACATCCCGGGCTTCTCCGACGTCTACACGCCCTACCCGTTCATCACCAACTATGGCGGCACGGTGAACTGGGTCGTCAACTCGACCACGTTCGTGGAAGGCACCTACGGTTTCATCCGCAACCAGCTGTCGGGCGGTAACGAAGGCGGCCTGCTCGTCAACGACTCAGCCAATCGTCTGAACGGCCTGGCGAACTTCCCGCTGCTCTACCCCAACGCGGGCAAGGTCGATCCGAGCTACTACGCCTACACCGTGATGCAGGATGTGAAGCCCGTTTTCTGGGACGGCACCAACATCAACCTGCCGCCGGTCTTCGGCTGGGGCTCGCTCATCGGCGCGGCGCCGCCCAACCAGCGGTTCCCGGGCTTCCTCAACATCAACCGGACGCAGGACGTCGCGGTCAGCTTGACCAAGATCTCGGGCCATCACACGCTGAAGGCCGGCTTCTACAACAACCACAGCTACAAGGCGCAGAACACCGGCGCCGGCGGCGTGGCTAACCTGTCGTTCCAGGGCTTCGTCGACTTCGGCAACAGCGCCAACAACGGCCTTGACACGGGCTTCGGCTACGCCAACGCGCTCACCGGCGTGTTCACGCA
The DNA here is from genome assembly GCA_963836665.1 of uncultured Acidobacteriota bacterium. Classification (GTDB taxonomy): domain Bacteria; phylum Acidobacteriota; class Vicinamibacteria; order Vicinamibacterales; family 2-12-FULL-66-21; genus JAICSD01. The sequence goes on from CAWIKL010000002.1 coordinate 148,266, forward strand.
GTACCTGCAGCAGTCGCAGCTGATCGAAGGCTCGATGCTCTACAACAACACGGAAGGGTACGTGCAGGACAACTGGAAGGTGAACAGCCGCCTGACGCTCGACTACGGCGTCCGCCTCACCCACCAGCAGCCGCAGTACGACCAGTTCCAGCAGATGTCGAACTTCTTCACCGACAAGTACTCGCCGACAGCGGCCCCGACACTCTACGTGCCTGGCTGTAACAACGGCGCAGTTACCTGCTCGGGCAACGCGCTGAACGCGAAGGACCCGCGCACGGGTCTCATCATCACGGCGCCCGGTGCAGCGAACTCCCAGGCGCTCATCGGCACGCCGATCCCCGGCACGGGCAATGCCGCGACCAACGGCATCATCCAGGCCGGCAACGGCATCTCGAAGTACCTGGTACACCTGGCCGGCCGTCGTCTTCGGGCCGCGTTTCGGCTACGCGTATGACCTGACCGGCAGCCAGAAGTACGTCATCCGCGGCGGCGGCGGCTGGTTCTTCGATCGGCCGGACGGCAACACCGTCTTCTCGATTCCGGGCAACCCGCCGATCTCGACCGCGCAGGACCTGCGCAGCGGTCAGCTGTCGACCATCGGCGGCGCGGGCGGCCTCAGCCCGCAGCCGGTGCCGATCCTCAACGTGTTCCAGTACGACGCCAAGGTTCCGGCGTCGATCCAGTGGAACTCGGAAATCCAGATGACCCTCCCCTGGTCGACGGCGTTGACCGTCGCCTACGTCGGCAACCACGGCTACGACCGCCTCGGTGCGTTCCAGGGCGGCAGCACCGTGAACGTCAACGCGGTGGACTTCGGTGCTGCGTATCTGCCGACGAACCAGGACCTCACCAAGGGCGCGGGGGCATTCCCCGGCATCAACGCATTGAGCCAGAACCTGCTGCGGCCTTACCGCGGCCTCGGCATCGTGGCGCAGCAGGACACGTCGTTCCACGACACGTATCACTCGCTGCAGTTCACGTTGAACCGCCGCTATCGCAACAGCTTTGCGTTCGGCTTCAACTACACGCGCGGCCTGTCGTTCACCGGCAACACCGGCCTGCAGCTCCGCCTGCAGCACAACACGGACGGGTCCTATTCAATCCGCCCCGACCAGGCGCAGTACGAAGCGCTGAACAACACGCTCGACCTGCGGCCGAACATCGTCAAGGCGAACGCGCTGTATGACCTGCCCAAGGTCCACGGCTCGGATTCCGGCGGGATGAAAGTGGTCGGCTACGTGCTGAACGACTGGCAGGTCTCGGGCGTCCTGAGCATGGGCTCGGCTCCCGCCTACGACTTGAGCTACAACTACTCGGCGCTCGGCGGCGCTCCCGGCAGCGGCAGCACGAACCAGGTGCTGACCGGCTCGCCGGACTACGCCGCGAAAGTCCTCTACACCGGCAACCCGGGATCGGGCTGCTCGAGCAACCAGTACGCGCAGTTCGCCGCCTCGGCCGTCACCGGTCCGCAACCGAACAGCGTCGGCCTCGAGTCGGGCCGCAACATCCTGCGCGGCTGCATGGACAAGACAGTCGACATGGCGCTGTCGAAGAACATCCGCCTGCCGGGACAGAAGAACGTCCAGTTCCGCATGGACGTGTTCAACCTGTTCAACAGCTACGTGATCAACGCCAGGAACACGACGGCGAACTTCACCAGCCCGTCGAACCTGACGCTGCTCAACTCGCAGTTCCTCGCCGACGGGTCCGTCGACCCGGCGCGCGCCCTGCCGAAGAACGCCGGCTTCGGTGCGGCGACCACCGCGCAGAATCGCGGAGCAGAGGCGGGTCTCGGCAACAACTACAACCGGGTCATGATGCTCCAGGTCCGCTTCCAGTTTTAGGCGTGCCGGATGGCATCCGAGGGGCAAAGTCGCTCGGATGAGTTCGAAAGGCGGATGGGCCAGTCCCATCCGCCTTTTTGTTGTACAACTCTCGTATCAGGAGGCTGGACATCCCCATGCGTACTCATAGTTCACGCGCGCCCTTGGCCATCGCGGCAGGCAGCGCACTGTTGTTGACGAGCGCCCTCGTCCATCTCACGGCTCAGGCCCCGGCGGCAGCGCAGGCGCCCGGAGGGCGCGGTGGCGGACGCGGAGGCATCGCCCCGGCTCTCTTCAGCGCCATCGACGCCAACAAGGACGGCGCCGCCACGCGCGAGGAATTCACTGGCGCGTTCGACAAGTGGTTTGCTGACTGGGACACGGCCAAGACTGGATCCTTGTCGGCGGCCGAAATCAGTGACGGACTGGGCAAGGTCGCCGCCGCGTTCGCGCCGGCCCCCCTCCCCGGCGCCGGGCAGGACGCCTGCGGCGGCCGCAGCACCAATCCGCACGTAGCCTGCCAATCCGACGTCGACAAGATGATGGCGGCGCTGCCCGACAAGGCGATCGCCAAACCGCTCAAGCCGCGCAAGGTGCTCGTCCTCGGCCACGCATCGGGCTTCGTCCACTCGTCGATTCCACTCGCCGCGAAGATGATGGAGGAGATGGGCAAGAAGACCGGCGCCTGGACGGCGACGACAACGTATGACCCTGCCGATATCAATGCCGCCAACCTGAAGCAGTACGACCTGGTCTTCCTCGACAGCACGACCGGCTGCTTCCTCGACGATCCGGGCGACAAGGCCGCCACCGACGCCCGCCGTGCTGCGCTGCTCGACTTCATCCGCGGCGGCAAGGGCATCGCCGGCATCCACGCCGCGAGCGACTCGTACCACGGTGCCTCCTGCGGCGGCGGCGCCGGCTTCGGCGCGCCCGCGGCGGCGGGCGGCGGACGTGCGGGCGGACGGGCCGGCGGCCCGGGCGGCGCGCTCGCCACCGCGATGGTCGCGCAGGGGGACAAGGACGGCGATCAGAAACTGTCGCGCGCGGAGTTCACCGCGGTCACGGCGGCGTGGTTCGACAAGATCGATCCTGACAAGACCGGCCGGGTCGCGCAGGCCGACTTCGGGCCGCGCTTCGCGGCGCTGACGCCCGCTCCCGCGCCGCGCGGCGGCGGACGCGCCAGCGCTGACGCCAACGCCGCACCGAGCAAGCCGGGCGGCGATCCGCTCTGGCCGGAGTTCAACAAGATGATCGGCGGCTACTTCAAGTTCCACTGGGTCGATCCGCAGGAGATCACCGTCAAGATCGACGATCCAAAGAGCCCGCTGACGCAGATGTTCCACGGCCAGGAGTGGGTGATCCACGACGAGACCTACACCTACAACCAGGACTCGTTCTCACGCGACAACGTCCACGTCCTGACCTCGATCGACTACGACAAGATGAGCGCCGAGGACAAGGCGAAGGAAACCGGCATGCGCACCGACCACGATTACGCGCTCAGCTGGATCCGCCGCGAAGGCCAGGGTCGTCTCTTCTATGAGGCGCACGGCCACAACGAGCGGAACTACGCGATCAAGCCGTTCCTCGAGCACATCCTCGCCGGCGTCCAGTACGCCCTTGGGGATCTGAAAGCGGACGACACGCCCAGCACGAAGGGCACGAAGTAGTCGACGAAGACCACGAAGCAGACCCCCGAACGGCACGAAGGGTCATGGGCCGGCAACGGGTAACCGTTCGCCGGCCCGCATCATTATGAAACTACTCATTGTGACAACCTTCGCCGTGACGCTCCTCGCTCAGAACGGCTCGCAGTTTCGCGACTGGAACGACACCGCGCTGGCCGACAACCCGAGGATGCGACCGCAGCAGGCCTGCGCGGCGCTGGTCGCCCAGACAGGCTACGACTATTCCGTCGTTTCCGCGGCGGTCGTCGCGGCCGCCGGCGAGACGCCCGAGTACTGCCGCGTAGTCGGACTGATTCAACCCGAGATCCGCTTCGAGGTGGACCTGCCAGCGAGCTGGAACGGCCGCGTCTATCTGTTCGGCAACGGCGGTTACGCCGGCGAGGCACTCGACAACGGCGGACGGCAGGCCACGGCGAAGCGCGCGCTCGCGCACGGCTTCGTCGCGGCGCAAACCAACACCGGCCACGACGGCACGGCCGAGCCGCTCGCCGCGTTTGCGTCGAGTCCGCAGAAGCTGATCGACTATGCCTTCCGCGCCGTCCACGTCACCGCGATGACGGCGAAGGCACTGGCGCAGACCTACTATGCAGCGCCGGCGAAGCGCACCTACTTCGACGGCTGCTCCACCGGCGGCCGCCAGGGCCTCATCGCCGCGCAGCGTTTCCCCGACGATTTCGACGGCATCGTCGTAGGCGCGCCGGTGCTGAACTTCTCATCGACGATGATCGGCTATGCGAAGGATCAGAAGGCGCTGGCCGCGGCGCCGCTGAGCGCCGACGCGATCAAGACCGTCGGCGACGCGGTACTGGCGAAGTGCGATGCCATCGACGGCATCAAGGACGGAGTCGTCGACGATCCGCGCCGCTGCCCGTTCAATCCGGCGAGCGACATCCCGAAGTGCAGCGGCGAGACGGCAGCGCCGGGCTGCCTGAGCGCCGCGCAGATCCACTCGGTCGAGGTCATCTACGCGCCGCTCATGCGCAACGGCGACACGTTCTTCCCAGGCTGGCCCGCCGGCGCCGAAGCGGGCTGGACGCCGTGGTTCGTCGCGCCCAATGGCCGCAGCATCAGCTGGAGGTTCGGTGAAGCATTTCTCAAGAACATCGCGTTCGGTCGGCCGAATGCGAACTACGACTGGCTGACGTTCGACGTGACCGCAGATCTCCCGAAGATCCAGGACGCCCAGGCGCTGCTCGACGCGACCAATCCGGACCTGTCACGCTTCAAGGCGCGCGGCGGAAAGATCGTGAGTTACGTCGGCTGGGCGGATCCGGCGTTGAACCCGCTGATGAGCGTCGGCTACTACGAGGCCGTCATGAAGGCCGCCGGCGGGTCGGCGACCGACTTCTACCGAATGTTCATGGTGCCCGGGATGGGGCATTGCGGCGGCGGGGCCGGTACGTCGACGTTCGATGCTTTCACGCCGCTCGTGCAGTGGGTCGAGAAAGGGGCCGCGCCTGAGACGATTCCCGCCTCACGCGTCGTCAATGGCACGGTCGTCCGGACCCGCCCACTTTGCCCGTACCCCAAGACCGCGATCTATAAGGGTTCCGGCTCGACTGACGACGCGGTGAACTTCACCTGCGGCATCGGCTGAAACCAAACAGGAGATCAGGGGCCTCCCGATCTCCTGTCGTTCGTCAGTCGGCGAATATCGCCGCTACTTCTTCTTCGCGGCTGCCGGAGCCGTCGTCGACTTCGCCGGCGCTGTCTGGAAAAGCAGCGGCGCGACGTCGTGCAGGTGGTGGCGCCACACCATCCATTCGTGGCGGCCTTCCCCGACCTGGAATGTGTGTGTGATGTTCGCCTTGGTCAGCGCCTCATCCAGCGTCTTCGCGCTCGGTCCGACCAGGTTGTCGTCCTTGCCAATTCCCATCCACAGCAGCTTCAGCTTCTTGTAGCCGCCGTTGAAGAAATCGGTGTAAGTCGCTTCCGGATTGGCCTGCGAGCCGGCGCTCATCACCACGAGATAGTGGAACGTGTCGGGGTGGGTGAACCCGATCTGAACGGTCTGGCCGCCGCCCATCGACAGGCCGCCGAGGGCGCGGTTGTCGGCGCCAGGCAGCGCCCGGTAGTTCTTCTCGACGTAGGGAATGACGTCGTTCAGCAGGTCCTGCCCGAAGAGTCCACCCGGCTGCGCGGCGGGCGTGCCAGGCGCGGGCGGCGTGCCACGGCCCGTCGCTTGCGCGTCCTGCGGCCGGTCCGGCACGGTGCCAACGCCGGCGCGCACATAGCCGAGCGGATTGACGATGATCATCGGCTTCGCCTTCCCCTCGGCGATGAGGTTGTCCATGATGTAGTTGGCGCGGCCGGTGAGAATCCAGCTCGAGTCGATGTTGCCGGAACCGTGCAGCAGGTAGAACACCGGCAACTTCGCCGTTCCCTTCTCATACCCGGGCGGCGTGTAGATCCAGAGCGTGCGCGGCGCGCCGATCGTCTTCGAGTCGTAGGTCTCGAGGCGGACGGTCCCGTGCGGCACGTCCTTGGCGTCGTCGAATTCGAGGCCGTTGCCGGGGATCTCGAACTGGCTCGCGGACGGGAAGCCGCCGAAGCCGATCTTGATCCACGGGTTCTGTGGATCCATGGCGATGACGCCCCCCTGGCCGTTTACGGCGTCGACGCGGAACTGGTAGTTGTAGACGTCGTGGGGGAGCGGCCCGATGGTCACCGACCAGACGCCGGTCGCCTCGTCTTTCGTCATCGGGTAGGCCGGCTTGCCTTCGATCTCACCGATGAGCTCGACGGTCTTCGCGTTGGGCGCCCGGAAACGCACCGTGACCGTCTTGTCGGGGTTCACCTGCGGGGAGACGACCTGCACACCGCGTCCGCCGCCACCGCCGGCGCCGCGGCCCGGCCCGGCCCCCTGCCCGCCCGGTGGCGTGGCGGGCGCTTGCGCGCTGCCGATCGCCGCCGCCGTCACTGCAATCACAAACGAGAGTACTGCGCGTTTCATCAAGAAGAGCTCCTGTGAGGTCCGATCACCCGATCACCCGATGTAACTACGATTCCCTGTCTATCCGTGTTTATCCATGGCCTTCATCCGCGGCTCGGTGTTCATCCGTCGCAATCTGGCCCGGGTCAGTCTAGCGCGGATATCGCTCAGCCGTGTGCGATTACCGCACGCCGACCGAACGCGCCATGCGGTACGATGCCCGGCATGATTCCTCGCAGCGACGTCGTCGGCAGCCTTCTTCGTCCTGATTACCTGCGCTCGGCGCAGGCCCAACTCGAGCGCGGTGAGCTTACTCCTGCCGCCTACAAGGCTGTGGAAGACCGCGCCGTCGACGAGGCCGTGGCCCTGCAGCAGAACGCGGGGCTCGACGCCATCACCGACGGCGAGATGCGGCGCTACGCGTTTTTCGGCCACCTCGCCGAGGCCCTTGAAGGGTTCGACAAGTACGCCGGCTGGTCGATCACGTTTCACGACGACGAGGGGCACCAGGCCAACGTCCAGCGGCCGGTGGTGGTCAGCAAGCTGAAGTGGCGGCGTCAGATGGCCGTCGAGGAGTTCACGTATCTGCGCGGGCGCACGACAGTGCCGGCCAAGGTCACCCTGCTCAGCGCGCAGCAGGCCGCCGCCTACTACGATCCGCAGAAGTCGACGGGCGCCTACGCGACGCTCGATGCGTATCTCGCCGATCTCGTCGACTTCACCCGCCGTGAGATCGCCGAGCTGAAGCGCCTCGGCTGCGAGTACGTGCAGATCGACGCGCCACAGTACGCCGCGCTTCTCGACGAGACGATCCGCGAAGGCTACCGTCAGCGCGGCAGCGATCCCGACAAGCTGCTCGCCGCGTCGGTGGAGATGGACAACGCGATCATCGACGGCCACAGCGGGGTGACCTTCGGCATCCACATCTGCCGCGGCAACTATCAGAGCATGTTCTACGCTTCCGGCGGCTACGACCGGATCGCCGAGCAGGTGTTCGGCAAGTCGAAGTTCGACCGCTTCCTGCTCGAGTACGACGACGAACGCTCGGGCACCTTCGCACCGCTTCGCCACGTGCCAGACGGGCGCGTCGTGGTGCTCGGCCTGGTCAGCTCGAAGCTCGCGCGAATGGAGTCGGCCGACACGCTGAAGGCACGCATCAAGGAGGCGTCGCAAGTCGTCCCGCTCGATCGCCTCGCGATCAGCCCGCAGTGCGGCTTCGCCTCGACCCACGAGGGCAACCGCATTTCCCCAGACGTCCAACGCCAGAAGCTCGAGCTGGTCGCGCGCGTCGCCAAAGAAGTGTGGGCGTAGTCAGCGGCACGCGTCTCAGTCGAGCGGGCTACCGACGTAACTCTCGGCGAGGCTCGTCATCGCGGCCTCCGAGCTGACCAGGTACTCGAGATCCGCGAGCTGCCGGCGGCGATCGAAGGGTGCGGCGTCGGCGGAAACGTGCAGCGATGACGTCATCCACCACGAGAAACGCTGCGCGCGCCAGGCGCGGCGGAGACCGCGATCCGAATAGGCGTCGAGCGGAGCGAGCATTCCCGAGCGGTAGTGCGCGACCAGCGCGTCGGCCAGCCGTTTCACGTCGGCCATCGCCAGGTTCAGCCCTTTGGCTCCGGTCGGTGGGACGATGTGCGCTGCGTCGCCGGCGAGGAGGAGCCGTCCGTGGCGCATCGGCTCGAACATGAAGCTGCGCATCCCGGTGATGCCCTTCTGTGTGATGCGCCCCTCGTTGGGCCGCCAGCCGTCGCGCGTGGCGAGCCGCGTCTGCAGCTCGCTCCAGATCCGATCGTCGCTCCAGGCGTCGAGATCTTCGTCAGGCGCGACCTGAAGATACAACCGCGTCACCGATGCCGATCGCATGCTGAAAAGCGCGAAGCCTCGCTCGTGCAGGCTGTAGACGAGCCAGTCGGAAGACGGCGCCGCCTCGGCGAGAATGCCGAGCCAGGCAAACGGGTAGGCACGCTCGTAGATCTGTGACACCGCCGCGGGAATCGCGGCGCGGCAGACGCCGTGAAACCCATCGCAGCCCGCGACGAAATCGCATGTGATGTACCGCGCCGCACCGTCGCCGTCGGTGAAGGTTACGCGCGGACGCGCCGTCTCGAGATCGGACAGGCGCACATCCGAGACGCCGAACGCCAGCGGACGGCCGGTCGCCGCGCGCGCCTCGAGCAAATCGCGCACCACCTCGTTCTGGCCGTAGATCGTGATCGCACGGCCGCCGGTGAGACGCGCGAAGTCGATTGGATGCCGCTCGCCGCCAAACGCCAGGTGGACGCCGCCGTGCCGCATCCCCTCGTCCGTCAGCCTGGCCCCGACTCCGGCGTCGTGCATGAGATCGACCGTCCCCTGCTCGAGGACGCCGGCGCGCACGCGCTCGACGACATGGTGCTCGGTGCTCCGCTCGAGGACAATCGAGTCGATGCCGTGCAGGTGCAGGAGCTGCGCGAGCATCAGGCCGGCCGGGCCGCCGCCGACGATCGCCACCTGCGTGCGCGACGGGGCGGTCATGCGCCGCGCACGGTGGCCCCGATCTCGGCGGCCGCCTGCTGCAGCACGGGCAGGAATTCCTTCTGCAGCGTCTGGCGATCGGCGCGCCCTGCCGAGACCCCGACGTTGATCGCCGCCACCACCCGACGCCCGGCGCCAGCGATCGGTACGGCCATCGAACGCAGCCCCAGCTCGAGCTCCTGGTCGACGATGGCGTAACCCTGCGTACGCACGCGATCGAGTTCGGCGCGCAGCTCATTCTTGTCGACGATCGTCCGCGGTGTCAGCCGCGCCAGCTTGACGCGCGCCAGCAGGCGCGTGCGCGCCGCATCGTCGAGGTTGGCGATGAGCACGCGTCCGAGCGAGGTGGTCGGCGCCGGCAGCCGGCTGCCGACAGCCAGGGCGATCGACAGGATGCGCCGCACCGCCGCGCGCGCGACGTAGACGATGTCGTCGCCGTCGAGCACCGCCACCGACGACGATTCATGCAGCTGGCTCGACACCCGTTCCAGGACCGGCTGCGCAAGGCGTGCGATCGAGGCCGACCCGAGATAGTTCGCGGCGAGCGACAACGTCGCCGGCGTCAACTCGTAGACGCCGGCCTGGCCGCTGGCGTAACCGAGGGTCATCAGCGTGTGCAGGCAGCGCCGGGCGGCGGCGCGCGAGAAGCCAGTGGTCAGCGCGATCTCACGGATCGTCAGCTGGGGCTTCCCTTCGCCGAACGCGCGGATGACGGCGAGGCCGCGCGCGAGTGAGAGCATGAAATCGGGGTCGCTGGCCATGGCAGTACCTGGGTGCGGCGGCGATTATCGCACGAAAGAGACGGTAATCGCTTGACTCACCGGTTGGCAATGGTAGTCTGGCCCGCGTGCTTCGTCTCGACGAGGCGATCGCCCGCTACGTCCATTCCGGCGATCGCGTGGCCCTCGAGGGCTTCACCCATCTGATCCCGTTCGCCGCCGGACACGAAATCATCCGTCAGGGCCTCACCGGGTTGACCCTCGTCCGCATGACGCCGGACCTCCTCTACGACCAGATGATCGGCGCCGGCTGCGCCAAGAAGTTGATCTTCTCCTGGGGAGGCAACCCGGGCGTGGGCTCGCTGCCGCGCCTGCGCGACGCCATCGAGCACGGCTGGCCGGTGCCGCTCGAGATCGAAGAGCACAGCCACAGCGCCATGGCGCATGCCTACGCCGCCGGCGCCGCCGGCATGCCGTGCGCGATCTTCCGCGGCTACCTCGGATCCGATCTGCCGAAGGTGAACAGCAACATCCGCACGGTGACCTGCCCGTTCACCGGAGAAGTGCTCGCCTCGGTGCCGGCCTTGCGCCCCGACGTCGCGATCATCCACGCGCAGCAGGCCGATCGCGACGGCAACGTCCTCATCGACGGCATCGTCGGCGTGCAGAAAGAGGCGGCGCTGGCCGCGCGACACGCCATCGTGACGGTCGAGGAGATCGTGGACCGTTTCCCGCCGCACGGCCGCGGCGCCGTCGTGCTGCCGTCGTGGACAGTGACGGCGGTCGTCCACGCGCCGCGAGGTGCCTCTCCGTCGTACGCACACGGCTACTACGGCCGCGACAACAGTTTCTACGCCGGCTGGGAGGCAATCGCCAAGGACCGCGCGACGTTCCAGACGTGGCTACGGGAGCACGTGCAGCGATGAGCGCGGCCTACACCGCACAGGAAATGATGACGATCGCGGCGGCACGCGCGCTGACGAGTGCCGACGTCTGTTTTGTCGGCATCGGGCTGCCCTCCGCGGCATGCAACCTGGCGCGGCTGACGCATGCGCCCGGGCTGCGCCTGATTTACGAGTCGGGAACCATCGAGACCCGTCCCGACGTCCTGCCGCTGTCGATTGGCGACGGCGAGCTGCACGACACGGCGCTGACAACGGTGCCGGTGACCGAAATCTTCAGCTACTGGCTGCAAGGCGGCCGCATCGGCGTCGGTTTTCTCGGCGGCGCGCAGGTGGATCGCTTCGGCAACCTGAACAGCACCGTCATCGGGCCGTACGCGGCACCGACGGTGCGCCTGCCGGGCGGCGGCGGCGCACCCGAAATCGCCACCGGCTGCGGCCGTATCTTCATCATCATGGCGCAGACGCCGCGCGCCTTCGTCGATCGCGTCGATTTCGTCACCTCGCTCGGGCACGGCCTCACGGGCCGCGAGCGCCGCGCGCTCGGCCTCACCTCCGAGGGCCCGGCGCTCATCGTGACTGATCTGTGTATGATGAAACCGGATCCCGACACGAAGGAATTCGAGGTAGTGAGTCTGCATCCGGGTGTGAGCGCCGCGACGGTGCGGGAGCGTACCGGCTGGCCGGTGCGTTTCGCGCCTGCCGTCGAGGAGACACCGGCGCCGAACGCGGCCGAGCTCGACGCGCTGCGCGATCTGCAGGCGCGCACCGCGCGCGCACACAAGAGGACTCCGTGAGCACGCCCCCGCCGCCCGACACCGGTGCCACGCACAGCCAGCCACCGCTGGCCTATCCCGCCTACACCTCGAACGTGCTGCGCGCACCGTCACGCCCATTGATCAAGGTGCCGGCCAACCTGCGCGACCTGGCGACGCCCGTCTACGGATATCTGCCCATCGGCGACGCCGACCGCGACCTGACCAAGCACCACGGAGGTGAGCCGCTCGGCGAACGCATCATTGTCTCTGGACGTGTGCTCGACGAAGACGGCCGCGCCGTGCCGCAGGCCCTCGTCGAGATCTGGCAGGCCAACGCCGCCGGCCGCTACTTTCACGCGCTCGACGATCATCCGGCGCCACTCGACCCGAACTTCACCGGAGCCGGGCGCGCGATCACCGATGGCGACGGGCGCTATCGCTTCCTGACGATCAAGCCCGGCGCTTATCCCTGGCGCAACCATCCCAACGCGTGGCGCCCGGCGCACATCCACTTCTCGTTGTTCGGCCAGTCGTTCGAGTCGCGGCTGGTCACGCAGATGTACTTCCCCAACGATCCGCTGTTCCCGCACGATCCGATCCTGCAGTCGATCCCCGACCCGGCGGCGCAGCAGCGGCTCGTGTCCCGCTTCGATCTCGCGCTCACCGAGCCCGAATGGGCGCTCGGCTACCGCTTCGACATCGTGCTGCGCGGCCGCCACTCGACGCCGTTCGAGGAGCGGGCATGAGCGACCCCGTCGCCACCCCGTCGCAGACGGTCGGTCCGTTCTTCCATTTCGCGCTGGCGCCCGACGAGCACCTCGGCTCACTCGCCGGGAACGCCGCCGGGGAACGCGTGCACCTGCGCGTGCGCGTCAGCGACGGCGCCGGCATGCCAATGCCCGACGCGCTCGTCGAGATCTACCAGGCCAACGCCGCCGGCGAATATGGCGCGTCCGGCTTCAGCGGCTTCGGCCGGTTGGCCACCGGCAACGACGGGACCTGTGTGTTCGAGACGATTCGGCCCGGCCGCGCCGCCGGAGCGCCCGGACAGGCGCAGGCGGCGCATGTCAACGTCTGCCTCTTCGCGCGCGGCCTGCTCCGCCATCTTTACAGCCGCGTCTACTTCGCCGGCGATCCAGAATCTCGCCGCCGACCCGCTGCTGGCGCTCGTCGCCGCCGATCGACGGGCGACGCTCCTCGCCACGCCGACCGCCGGCGCGCCGGGCAGCTGGGAGTGGGACGTCCACCTGCAGGGACCGCGCGAAACGGTGTTCTTCGACCTGTGAGCGGCGACCGGCTCATCGACGCGCTGTGCACGACCCCGGCGCTGGCGGAGGTCTTTTCGGATCGCACCGTGATCGGTGCCATGCTGGCCTTCGAGTCGGCGCTGGCGATGGCCGAGGCGCGCGCCGGCGTGATCCCCCAGGCAGCCGCCGAAGCCATTGCCGCGGCCGCGGCCGACGAAGACGGCTTCGATCTCCAGGCGCTGCTGCGCGAGACCCGGCGCTCGGCGACGCCATCGATTCCGCTCGTCGCGGCGCTGGTCGATCGCGTACGCAGCCGCAATCCCGAGGCAGCCGCCTACGTCCACTGGGGGGCGACGAGCCAGGATGTCGCCGACACTGCGCTCGTCCTCCTCCTCGGTCGTGCGCGGTTCTTCCTCGGCGATCACCAGCGCGCGCTGACTGCGGCGCTGTGGCAGCTCTCAGAGGCGCATGCCTCGAGCGTCATGCTCGGCCGTACGCTGCTCCAGCCGGCAACGCCGATTACTTTCGGCCTGACCGCGGCAGTGTGGCGCCAGATCGCCTCTGAGGGCTGGTCACGGCTCGGCAGCGCCTTCGATGCGGCCGCCACCGTGCAGTTCGGCGGCGCCACCGGCACACGCGCCGCGTTTGGCAACAAGGGGCAGGCGATCGCCGCGGCGCTCGCGGGAGAACTGGATCTCGAATCCTCAGCGCCGTGGCACACCGATCGCGGACGGCTGGCCGCCGTCGTGAGCAGCTGCGCGATTTACGCCGGCGGCCTCGCCAAGATCGCCCGCGACGTCGCGCTCTTGATGCAGGCCGAAGTCGGCGAAGTGCTCGCGGCGGGCGGCGGGTCTTCGACCATGCCGCACAAGCACAATCCCTCGGGTTGCGCCGTCGCACTCGCGGCGGCCGCGCGCGTGCCCGGGTTCGCGTCGGGCTTCCTCAGTGGGCAGGTACAGGAACTCGAGCGCGGCCTCGGCGGCTGGCAGCTCGAGTGGTCCGCGGTCAGCGACACGGTGCAGGCGACCGGTGCCACGGTTGCCGCCGTCGCCGCGACGATCCAGGATCTGCAGGTGTTCCCCGATCGGATGCGTGAGAACCTGGACGCGACGCATGGCGTCGTCTTCGCCGAGCGCGCGATGCTGCTCCTGCGCGTGAAGGTCGGCCGCGACCAGGCCGACGCCATCGTCAACGACGCGCTCGCACAGACGTCCCCGTCGCTGACGTTCCCGGCCGCGCTGCGCGCGAACCGCGAAGCGGTCGCCGCGTTGGGTGTCGACGGAATCAACGCACTGTCGAGTCCTGACGTCTATGTCAGCGCCGCCGAGACCATCCGGCGCGAGCTTCTGTCGAGGTCCTGACCAGACATGCCGTTCGCCGACATCAACGGCCACCGCTGCTACTACCGCCTGCACGGACGCGACGGCGACCCCCTCGTCGTGCTGTCGCACTCGCTGGGCCTCGAGCACGGGCTGTGGGACGCGCTGGCGGCTCAGCTCCAGCCCTCGATGCGGGTACTTCGCTACGACACGCGCGGCCACGGCGCGTCGGAGTCGACACAGGGCGACTACACCGTCGAGCAGCTCGCGCGCGACGCGCTGGCACTCCTTGACGCGCTCGGCGTCCGCACGTTCGCGTGGTGCGGCCTGTCGCTGGGCGGGATGATCGGCCAATGGCTCGGCGCCCACGAGCCGGATCGCCTGACGCGGCTCGTGCTCGCCAACACGTCGCCCCGCGTCGACGCCGCCGTCTTCGAGGAGCGGCGCGCCACGGTCCTCGCACGCGGCATCGCGCCGGTCATCGATACGGTCATGGTGCGCTGCTTCTCGCCGCGGATGCTGGCATCGGGCGATCCAGCGGTCGATTGGACGCGGCGTACGACGCTCGCCGTAAACGCGACCGGCTACGCCGGCTGCTGCGCCGCGATCCGCGATCATGACGGCCGGACCTTGCTCAATCGAATCGCCGTGCCGACGCTCGTCATCTCGGGCGACGGCGACGTGTCGATGCCGCCGGCACAGCACGGCCAGGTGCTGGCCGACGCGATTCCCGGCGCGCGCAGCGTCCGCCTCGACGCCGGCCACCTCTCGAACCTGGAGCGGCCGCGCGCTTTCAACGCCGCCGTCGCTGGCTGGATCGTACCGGCACCGGCCGATACCGCGGCCGCCGGTATGGCGATACGCCGCGCCGTCCTTGGCGACGCGCACGTCGATCGCGCCGTCGCCTCGCTGACCGACTTCACGCGTGAGTTCCAGTCGCTGATCACGACGTTCGCGTGGGGAACGATCTGGACGCGCCCGGGTATCGATGCCGCGACGCGGCGGCTGCTCGTGCTGGCCATGACCGCGTCGATGGGACGCTGGGAAGAGTTCCGCCTCCACGTCCGTACCGGTCTCGCCGCCGAGCTCGACCCGGCGGACCTGAAGGAAGTGCTCCTTCAGGTCGCCGTCTACGCCGGCGTCCCCGCCGCCAACACCGCGTTCCAGATCGCGGCCGAAGAGCTGTCGCGCGATCGCTAGGATGGTACACTGCCCTCGGGCATGAGCATGACACGCAGGCACAGCATGCGCGGCCTCGCCGCCGTCGGTGCCATCGTTTTCATGGCCGGCGCTCGCGTCGCCGGTGCGCAGTCGATCGACCAGCGCCTGGCGGAGGTTTCCGCGGACGTGTTTTCCACCGCCGCGCACGCTGACGCCGACATCGCCGAGCTGAAAGCGATCCTCGCGGAGGACCCAAAATCGGCGACCGCTCACGTGCTGCTCGGGGTCGCCTACCTGACGAAGCGTTCCCCCGACCTGGTCGGCGAAGCCGCCGGCGAACTGCGCCAGGCGATCGATCTCGATCCGTCGCTCATCCCGGCACGTCTCTACCTCGCGCGCCTCTATCTCGATCTCGGCCGCCCGGAACGAGCCAGCGAGGAGTTGCAGGCGGCACTCGCCACGATGCCCGGACAGCCCCAGCTGCAGGCGCTGCTCGCCGAGAGCCAGCGGCAGCTCGGCAAGCCCGATGCGGCGCTCGATCTCACGGTGCAAGCGCTGAAGAGCAATCCATCTCTGGCCGAGGCGCGCTACTACCAGGGGCTCGCGCTCTACGATCTGAAGCGCCGCGACGAGGCGATCAAGGCGTTCGAGGATGTGCTTCAGGCCGGCGGCAAGCGTCCGGAAGTCTACGCCACGCTCGGCAACGCCTACCTCGAAGCGGGCCGCCTCGACGAAGCGATCAAGAGCTTGACCGACGGGATCATGCTGGATCCGACGCGGCCGGGTCCGGTCATCCAGCTGGCCCGCGCCTACCGGTTGAAGGGACAGCTCCCCAAGGCCGAGACGTGGCTGACGCGGGCGCGCTCGATTGCGCCGCCGACGGCCGTGTCTGCCGGCGATCAGCAGGTCCAGCGCGACCTGTCGTTCGAGGAAGGACTGATCCGCCTGAAGCAGTCCCAGCTCGCCGCGGCCGCGCGGAGTTTCAAGACCACCGTCGACCTCGATCCCAACTACGGCCCCGGCTATCGATACCTGGCGGAGGTCTATCTGCGTCAGGGGCTCTACGCCCGGGCGCTCGATCAGGCGACGCGCGCCGAAAAGCTCGGTGCCCCGCTGCCCGACGATCTGCAGAAGACGCTGCAGGAGAAAGCCGGGGGCGGCCACCCCAAGGGACAGGCGTGATCGCGCCGGCGCGCCTGCTCCCACTCTTTTGCTGCGTGGGGATCGCACTTGCCGCCGGGCAAAAGCCGCCAGCCTCCCCCGCGCCGGCGGCGAGCTTCACCGACGTGACCGCCGCCGCGAAGATCGGCTTCGTGCAGAAGTCGGGCGCCTCACCCGACAAGCGCATGGTCGAGACGTTCGGGTCCGGCGTCGCCTGGATCGACTACGACAACGACGGGTTCCCGGATCTCTTCTTCGTCAACGGCGCGCCGGGCTCGTCGAACGCGCTCTATCACAACAATCGCGACGGCACGTTCACCGACGTCACCGCCAAGGCCGGCGTGGCGGGCAGCGCCGCCGGCGATCGCGTCTTCAAGACCGGCGTCGCCGTCGGCGACTACGACAACGACGGCTATCTGGACCTCTTCGTGACCGCGCTCGGGCCCGACACCCTCTACCACAACAACCACGACGGCACCTTCACGGACGTCACCGCACGAGCGGGCGTCGCCGGCGCGGCAACCGCCTGGAGCACGAGCGCCGGCTTCTTCGACTACGACCATGACGGCCGCCTCGATCTCTTCGTCGCCCATTACGTCGACTACCGTCTCGACGAGAACCCTTACTGCGGCCAGAAGAAGGACGGCTATCGGATGTACTGCGATCCGAAGATCTTCGACGGCACCGCGGATCGCCTGTTTCACAACAACGGCGACGGCACGTTCACCGACGTGTCACAGCGCGCCGGCATCGCCAATCCCGCTGGTAAGGGGCTCGGCGTCACCTTCTGCGACGTCGATCGCGACGGCTGGCCCGACATCTACGTAGCCAACGACACGGTGCGGAATTTTCTCTATCGCAACAAGCACGACGGGACGTTCGAGGACATCACCTACGCGGCTGGCGTCGGCTTCGACGGCAACGGCAAGCCTCGCGCCGGCATGGGCGTGGATTGCGCCGACCTCGACGGCAACGGCCGCCCCGACCTCTTCGTCACCAACTTTTCCGAGGAACTCAACGCGCTGTTCTTCAACCGCGGCGACGGCACGTTCGACGACCAGTCGTCGCTGCCCGGCTTGAAATCGGCATACCTGGCGCTCGGGTTCGGCACGAAGCTGTTCGACATGGACAACGACGGCGATCTCGACATCTACGTGACCAACGGCCACGTCATCGACAACGTCGCGCTCTACCAGCCGAACCTGCGCTACAAGCAGCGGGATCTCGTCTACGAGAATCTCGGCAACGGGACGTTCCGGGACGTCTCCGCGACCAGCGGTCCGGCGCTTCAGGCCGAGCGCGTCGGCCGCGGGCTGGCCGTGGCCGACTTCGACAACGACGGCAAGCTGGACGTCGTCATTTCCACGCTCGACGGCCCGCCGGTGTTGCTGAAAAATCACAGTGGCGACGGCGCCCACTGGTTGACAATCCAGGCCAAAGGCCACAAGAGCAACGCATTCGGCCTTGGGGCGACGGTGACCATCGAAACATCCGAGGGCACGCAGGTGCGCGAGATCAACAATGCGGCCAGCTATCTCAGCGCCAGCGATACGCGGCTGCACGTCGGACTGGGGCGAGCGACCGTGGTCAAACGACTCTCGATCCAGTGGCCCGGCGGCGGCACCCAGGTAGTCGACAACGTCAAGGTCGATCAGGTACTCACGATCGAAGAGGAGGTCCGATAGTGGTTCCCACCCGGTTTCGCCCCGTCCTGCTCGTAGTCAGCCTCGCCGCCGCGATCCCCCTGCTGCAGGCGCAGCAGGGCGCGATCCGTTACGTGCCGCCCAATCTCAACGACACCGGCTGGCTCACCAAGACGAAGGACGCCCAGCTCAAGGCCATCAGCACCGTCTCCGCCTTTCACGACTTCCAGTTCACCGATCGCGTGAAGGAGAGCGGCATCACCTTCAAGCACCAGATCGTCGACGACGCGGGTCGAACCTATAAGGCGGCGCACTACGATCACGGTAACGGCCTGGCGGTCGCCGACGTCGACGGCGACGGCCTGCTCGACATCTACTTCGTCTCGCAGGTCGGCGGCAACCAGTTGTGGAGAAACCTCGGCGGCGGCAAGTTCGAGAACATCACCGAGGCCGCCGGCGTGTCGGTGCCAGGCAAGATCAGCGTCTCGGCCTCATTCGCCGACATCGACAACGACGGCGACCAGGACCTGTTCGTCACCACCGTCCGCGGCGGCAACATGCTCTTCGAGAACGACGGGCACGGCCACTTCAAGGACATCTCCGTCGCGGCGGGCGTGAACTACGTCGGCCACTCGTCGAGCGCGGTCTTCTTCGACTACGACCACGACGGGCTGCTCGATCTGTTCCTGGTCAATGTCGGCAAGTACACCACCGATACCATCGCCGGCGACGAGGGCCGCAGGTATTTCGCCGCCTTCACAGATGCCTTCTCCGGGCATCTGCATCCGGAGCGCGCTGAAGCCAGCGTGCTCTACCACAATGCCGGCGGCAATCACTTCGTCGACGTCTCGCTGCAGATGGGACTGCACGACCTGTCGTGGTCGGGCGACGCCAGCGTCATCGACGCCAATGACGACGGCTGGCCGGACCTATATCTGCTCAACATGCAGGGGGACGATCAGGTACTACGAAAACGTCGGCGGCAAGCGCTTCGAGAAGAAGAGCCGGCAGCTGTTCCCGCGCACGTCGTGGGGCGCGATGGGGATCAAGTCGTTCGACTTCAATAACGACGGCCGCATGGACATTTTTATCACCGACATGCACTCCGACATGAGCGCCATGACCGCGCCGGAGCTCGATCATCTCAAGTCGGACATGAAGTGGCCGGTCGCGTTCCGCGGCAGCGGTGCGACGAGCATCTGGGGCAACACCTTCTTCCAGAAGGACGGATCGAACAAATATCGCGAAGTCTCGGATGCGCTCGGTCTCGAGAACTACTGTCCGTGGGGACCGAGCGTCGGCGATCTGAACGCCGACGGCTTCCAGGACGTCTTCATCGCGTCCGGGATGAACTATCCCGAGCGCTACATGATCAACTCGGTCAAGCTCAACGATCGCGGAAAGAAATTCGCCGACGCCGAGTTCGCGCTGAACGTCGAGCCACGGCAAGGAGCGCTTGCCACACCGTTCTTCGATCTCGATGCCTCGGGACGCGACAAGGGACACAAGGACGCCGTCGGCGAAACCGGGAAGGTCACGATCTGGGGAGCACGCGCCTCCCGCTCGTCGGCGATCTTCGACGTCGACGGTGATGGCGATCTCGACATCGTGACCAACGAGTTCAACGCCGCGCCGATGGTGCTGATCAGCAACCTGACCGAAAAAACACAGGTGCACTATCTCGAAGTGGCGTTGACCGGAACAATCTCGAATCGTAACGGTCTCGGGGCCGTCGTCAAAGTGACCGCGGGCGGCAGCACCTACACGCAGGTGATGGACGGCAATTCAGGCTATCTCTCGCACAGCGTGATGCCGCTCTATTTCGGCCTGGGATCGGCGACAAGCGTGGACCGAATCGAAGTCGCCTGGCCGTCGGGCAAGCTCCAGACGGTCTCCGGTCCGAAGATGAACTCGCGCGTCGTGGTGCGCGAGCAATAGGCGCGGGGTTACGTCACAGGATCGAAATAAGCTGCCGCACCTGGCCCGACGAGTGTTCGCGCCAGGGATGTCCGTACCAGCCGGACCTGACCGGACCTAGTGTCCTGTAACCGTGGTTCGTGACATTGATTGCGCGGCCCGCGTGTCGACCGTGCGCTGGGCGAATCGGGCGATGCTTGCGAGGATCTCGTCGGCGCTCTTGGTCCAAACGAACGGCTTGGGATCGGCCTGATGGGCGTCGATGAATTCCTGGATCGCCGCTTTGAGTTGGGGCACGCTCCGGAACGTTCCGCGCCGGATCTGTTTCATCGTCAGCTCGGCGAACCACCGTTCCACCAAGCTGAGCCACGAGCCGTACGTCGGGGTGAAGTGCACGTGAAAGCGCGGGCGTTTGGCGAACCAGTTTCGGATCAGCGCCGTCTTGTGCGTGCTGTAGTTGTCCATGATGATGTGCACGTCGAGTCGACGGGGGACGCGCGCGTCGATCAGGTCGAGAAACTCGCGGAACTGCGCGGATCGATGTCGTTGATGAAATTGCGTAATCACCTCGCTCGTTTGGGCATTGAGCGCGGCGAACAAGGTCGTGGTGCCGTGGCGGGTGTAGTCATGCGTGCGGCGTTCCACTTGGCCGGGTTGGAGGGGCAGCAGCGGCTGCGTGCGCTCCAGGGCCTGGATCTGCGGCTTCTCATCGACGCAGAACACCGCCGCATGGGCCGGCGGATCCAGATACAGGCCGACAATATCGCGGACCTTCTCGACGAGCAGCGGATCGGTGGACAGCTTGAACGTCTCGCTCCGATGCGGCTGCAGTCCAAACGTGTGCCACATGCGGCTGATGGCCGTATGACTGAGGCCGACAGCCTTCGCCATCTCGCGCGTACTCCAGTGCGTGGCTCCGCGGGGTGTCGTTTCCAGCGTGCGAATGATCACGTCTTCCACCTGCGCATCCGTGATCGTGCGCTTGGCCCCGGGACGCGGCTCATCGTACAGCCCGTCCAATCGATGCACGACGAAGCGCCCGCGCCATTTGCAGACCGTGCCGGGTGTGACATGCAGCCGCCGCGCCACCACCCGGCTGTCGGCGCCGTCGGCGCACGCCAAAATAATGCGCGCCCGACGCGCCAGTGCCGCGGCCGATCGCGATCGGTGCGCCAGCGACTCCAGGCGTTGCCGCTCGTCCGTCGTCAAGATCAACGCAACCTTTGGGCGTCCCTTCCGCATGCTCGCCTCCTTGTAAGGGAGTACGAGCGGGTCGCGCTATTTGTTTCATCTTCTACGGTTACAGGACACTAGTACGTGCGCTGCTTCGGAACCGGGCGGTAGCCGACGGCGGCGTACTGGGGGGCGCGCGGCACGAACTGCGCGTCGAATTGCGGATCCGGAGCGCCGAGCGTGTTGGCGCCGTGTGTCAGCGTCCCGCGCAGGTCGTCGGTGTCACCGTGGATGAAGCACCCCTTCACGCCGGCGCCGTCCTCGATGTCGATCTCGTAGCGGCCACCGGCCGAGATGCCCCCCTTGGCGGTGTTCTGCCAGAAGATCGAGTCAGCATAGCTGCTTCCCGTACCGGCGTCGTCCACGCCGTTCCAGTTACCGGTGAACGTGCAGCGTCGGACGATGGCCTGCGCACCGGGTAGGACCGTCATGGCGCCGGAGCCGTGCTCAGGGTGGAGCTCACCGCCGGCCAATATCCCGACAGCGTCGACACCCATGTTCGAGATGTTGCCGGTGAAGAGGCAGTTCTCGAGCGTCGCCTTGCTGAAGTGCAGAAGGTCGAAGCCCGCGCCGGTGGTCTGCGTGCGATTGTCGCGGAAGATGCAGTGCCGGAAGAGGACCGACTCGCGTGGCTCGACGAGGTGCTCGATCGAGACGCCGCCGCCACACGGGCTGGTGTAGTTGCCGGCAACTTCGACGTTTTCGATCGTCGGGAAGGACCGCGCGTAGACCTTGATCCCGCCGCCGTCGGTGTAGAAGAACAGCGTCTTGCGCAACTCGTCGGACTCGATGGGCGACTTCTCGCCTGATCCCGTGGTGAAATTGTTGGCGCCGCAGATCGTGAAGCCACGGAAGGTCGTGCGGCGCGAGATCCCATCGCCGAAATAGACCACGTGATTGACGACGGCCGGCTGGCTGTGAGCGCCGGGAACGGCCAGCGAGGAGTTCGCGGCCGTGAGCGTCACGTCGCCGAGGGCCTCGACGGTGAGTCCGTCGTGCCGCGCGTTGAACCAGATCAGCGCCTGGCCCGTCGCGGACGGACGGTACGTGCCGGCGTGCACGAGCACGGTCTTCCGCGTCTCGTGCTTCGCCGCGGCATCGAGCGCGTCCTGGATCGAGCCGCCCGGATGTACGTGGAACGCGTCCGCGCTCGCCTCGTACGTCGACACGGCCTCCGCCCGCCGCGCGAACGCGCGCACGGGAAGAACCGACGAGGCAAACAGCAGTTTTAGAAATGTACGGCGCTTATATTCCCCAGCTACCATCCAGAGGGACCGGAAGCCCTCGTGACAGCAACTTTAACATGTGGGCCGCGGATCGCGCGGACGGATCGCCGCGGCGGGCATGGCCGCGGATCTCACGGGGGGGCGCGGATCACCGGGACGACGGGCAGGCCGCGGATCTTGCGGAAAGGCACGGATCACCGCGACGAGGAGGCCACGGATCTCACGGAGAGACGCGGATCACCGGGACGACGGGCAGGCCGCGGATCTTGCGGAAAGGCACGGATCACCGCGACGAGGAGGTCACCGCTCGTGCGGAGGGCTTGGGTCACCGCGAACGAGCGGGCCGAAGATGTCACGATCGCTTGGTCGGATGTACGAGGAAACAGCCGATCAGCAGGAACCAGCGCGCTTCAGAAACGAGGTACGAGAGTAGACACCAAAGTGACCGCTTCCGGATTCGTTAGCAAATCCCACTAGGTTTCCGCGGCATCAGAAATGCCATCTGTGAAGGCATGGAGCTGTTGCATTACGAGATCAATTACCTGCGGGTGTCGCCACTGGAAGTAGCCCTAGTGCTCAACTTCGGCGCCAAGCCACAGGTCCTGCGACGCATCTTGACCAACGCGCGGAAGGCACATCGAGGTGTACGGCCGCCGGTCGATTCAAAAACACTTGCCCGGTAAAAGGCACTCGCGCGTCAGCAACGCACTTATGGTCTTCTTGACGACGATCCGTGTGCTCCGCGAGATCCGTGGCCCACATCCCCGGAAATCCGCGCCACCCGTGAGATCCGCGGCGTGACGTCCTGCCGAAATCCGCGCGCTCCGCGAGACCCGTGGCCCCACGTCCCAGCAATCCGCGCGACCCGTGGCCCTACTTCGGCAGCACGAACGCGTAGAGCGCTGGACCGCCGCCGATCACCACGTACTGGCGTCCGTCGAGTTCATACGTGATCGGCGGCGTGCCGACGCGGCCGATGCCGGCGTGCCACAGCGTCGAGCCGTCCCGCGTGCGCAAGGCCAGCGCGTTGCCGGCGGCATCGCCGGTGAAGAGCACGCCTGACGCGGTCGTCAGCACGCCAGCCCCCCCGCCGCCGCCGTACAAATCGTGCTCCCACTTGACCTGTCCGGTCTGGTAGTCGAGCGCGCGCAGCATCCCCTTGCTGTAAACACCGTAGTCGGCGCCCGCCCAGCCATAGTCGCCGTGTTCCGCCTTGTAGAAGTAGATACCGTAGCCGTCCACGGCGCTGACGATGAAGAGGCCGGTCGCCGGATCGAAGCTCGGCGAGCGATAGTTGGTGCCTCCCCCCTCGTTGGGCGCGACCAGCCGTCCGTCGCGCAGCGGCTCCTTGTCGGGATTTGGAATCGGCGAACCTTTGGCGTCGACCCCCTTCGCCCAGTTGACGGTGGCGAACGGCGTGGTCAGCAGGTTCTTGCCGCTGGTGCGGTCGAGGACGAAGAAGTAGCCGTTGCGCGAGGCCTGCATCACCATCTTCGTCGGCGTGCCCTTGAACGTCCCGTCCACGAGTACGGGCACCTCCGCGGCGTCCCAATCATGTGTGTCGTGCGGCGTCGCCTGGAAGCCCCACGCGAGCTTGCCGGTATCCGGATTGAGCGCCACGATGCTGACCGTCCACGGGTTGTTGCCGGGACGCGCGCCGCCGTTGAGCACCGGCGTCGGATTGCCGGTGCCGACGTAGACGAGGTTGAGGTCGGGATCGTAGGTCCCGGTCATCCACATCTGGCCGCCCATCGCCTCGCCCGCCTTCGTCTTGCCCGGCTCGCCGGTCGTATAGAAGGTCCACTGCAGGTCGCCGTGCTCCGGATCGAACGACTGCAGGATACCCGGCAGATTGTCGAAGTCGCCCGACACCCCCACGAGCAGGTGGTTCTTCACCAGCAGCGGCGCGTTGGTCGACCAATAGCCCTTGCTGGAGTCGGCGATCTTGATCCGCCATTTCACCGCGCCGTCCGCCGCGTTCAGCGCCACCAGATAGCAGTCGGGCGTCGTCAGGTAGACCAGGTCCTTGTAGACGGCGACGCCGCGATGCCCGATGTGGAAGGCCTTGTTGTCCGGATTGGCGTAGGTCCACAACTGGCGTCCGCTGCGCGCGTCGATCGCCCACACGTGGTCCGGCGTCGACACGTACATCACGCCGTCGACGAGGATCGGGCTCGCCTTGATCTGATCGTTCCGCCCGGTCTGGAAGACCCAGGAGAGTCCCAGGTTCTTGACGTTCTCGGGCGTGATCTGCGTGAGCGGACTGTTGCGCCGCCCGCTGTAGTCGCCGTGGTAGGTCGGCCAGCTGTCCTTCGCCGGCTTGAGCAGCGCCGGCGAGTCCAGGCCCTGGGCGATCAGTGTGGCGACCGCGAATGCGGGCGCCAGCGCCGCGGCCAGCAGCCTCCTACTTGAGCGTCTGGAGGTAGGCGACGAGATTGTGGATGTCGGCATCGGTGTATTTGCCCAGCAGGTCGGCATGCGTCTGCAGCGGATCCTTGATGGTGAGCTTCACGTCGGAGCTCGCAAACGAGTGGTAGGTGCCCGCGGCGTCAGTGACGGCGACGTTGAACTCGTCGCGATACGAGAGCGTGCCGCTGACCGTCTGGCCCGACGCAAGTGTCACTGTTGCCGTGACCGGGCTCGGTATGCGCTTCTCGCCGTCCGCTGGCGTGACGGCATTGCCGCCGGTCGGATAGAGCATCCGCTGCATCAGCGCCAGGCCGCGGTATCTCGTCGACAGCCCTTTGAGATCGCCGGCAGGCGAATGACACGCCTGGCAATTGGCGTCGAAATAGGCGCGTCCGCTCTCGGCGCTGCCAGTGGAGATGTCTTCCACGCTCACCTTGCGGCGCCGTCCGGGATTGGCGTCGACGGCGGTCTTGCGCGTGTGCACGTATTCGACGATCTTGCGGATGTCCCCCTCGGGCAACGCGGCAAACGGCGGCATCCCCTTCTCGGGTCGGCCGCTCTTGATCACCGGCATCATCTTGTCGCCGTTGACGTCCTGCGCCACGAGCGGCGAGTCGGTCAGGTCTGGACCGCTCGCCCCGCCCGTCGCGTCGCGCCCGTGACAGAACGCGCAGTTGGCGGCAAAGATCGCTTCGCCGCTGCCGGGAGCCGCCGCCGGCGCCCCGCCGCGTTGGGAGGGTGCAGGGGTGGAAGCGGGCGCGGCCGCAAGCGCCACCGCACCGGCCCACACGATGAGAGCCGTCGACACGAATTTCACGCCCGCATTTTACGCCACAAGCGATACACTCCGCGCATGACGCGACGGGAGTTCGTTGTTCGCGCCTCCTGCGCCACCGCGCTCCTGACGCTGCCACGCCCCGCGCGCGCGCAACAGGCGATGTTCGTGTCGCTGAACGGCGCCGTCACCCGCGGCGTCGGCGGCGCCGACAAGATTCGGCTGGCGGCGAAAACCGGCTTCGGCGGCGTCGACTGGGATCTCGGCGCGGCGAAGACCGCCGGACTCGACGCAACGAAGGCGCTGTTCGCCCAGCTGACGCTCGTCCCCACGATCGTCAATCTGCCGATGGCGCGGCCGTTGCCGTTCGCCGGTGAGGACTCGGCCTTCCGGGAAGCGCTCAAGCCACTCGCCGAAGATGCGGCGTTCACCGCGGGCGTCGGCTGCCGGCGCATGATGGTCGTGCTGCCGGCGTCGACGACAACGCCGAAGGCCGAGATGCGGAAACTCGCCGTCGATCGCCTGGCCGCGATCGCCGGCGTGCTGCAACAGGCCGACCTACGCCTCGGCATCGAGTTCCTCGGGCCGCTCTACTTCCGCACCGGGCGAGCCGGAGGGCCGCCGGCCGAACCGTTCGTCTGGAATATGCCCGACGCGCTACAGCTGGCGAAAGACTCCGGCGCGAACGTCGGTGTCATTCTCGACGCCTGGCACTGGCATCATTCGGGAAGCACGGTCGCCGACATCGCCGCCGCCGGCGCCGCGCGCATCGTGCACGTGCACGTCTCCGACGCGAAGGCGATGCCGCCCGAGGACGTGCGCGACAACATGCGCCTGATGCCGGGCGAAGGCGTCATCAATCTCATTGGCTTCTTCCAGGCGCTGAAGAAGGCCGGTTACGCCGACGGCGTCAGCCCCGAGCCGCTCGGGCGCGTGCCTGACACGATGTCGCCCGAAGACGGCGCGAAGCTCGCACTCGATACGACGCTCGCGGTCATGCGCAGGGCGGGTGTCGCGTGAGACGGATGGCGGGAGCGTTCGCGCTGACGCTCACCGCCGCCATCCTCTACGTGACCCACGCGTTGGCGCAGGCACCCCAGCCCCAGGCGTCCCCAGACGCGGCGGCCGTCGCGCGCGGGCGGCAAACGTTCACGACCTACTGCGCCGCCTGTCACGGCGCAGAGGGACGCGGCGGCAGCGAAGGCGCGACCGATCTGTCGCGCTCAGCGATTTTGACCGCCGCCGATAGCGGCACCGAGCTCGGCACGTTCCTGAAGACCGGGCGGCCGGAGCGCCGCATGCCGCCCTTCGCGCTGGCCGACGCCGACGTGGCCGACCTCTCTGCCTTCCTGCGGTCGATCGGCGTCCCGACCGGACGCGGGGGCGGCGGGCGCGGCATCATCAATGCGGTGGTCGTCGGCGACGCGGCTGCCGGCGAACGCTACTTCAACGGGCCTGGCACGTGTGCGACGTGCCACTCCCCTGTTGGCGATCTCAAGGGCATCGGCTTGCGCCTGTCTGCCGCCGTCATCCAGGGGCGCCTCGTCTACCCGCGCGACAGCGGCAATTACCCGCCGTCATTCAATGCGCCGCCGAATCCTGCCGAAGCGCCGCGCACCGTACTGGTCACGATGCCGAACGGTGACAGGCTGTCGGGCGCGCTGATGTGGATTACGGATTTCTACGTCACGCTGAAAGATGGCAGCGGCATTCTGCGCACCATCGCGCGAAACGGCGACACCCCGACCATCATCGTCACCGATCCGTTGCAATTCCATCTCGACCACATGCGCAGGCTGACCGACAAGAACATGCACGATCTGACGGCCTATCTGGTCTCGCTCAAATGACGCGCGCGCTGCGCGTCGCCGTCGCCGCCGCCCTCTCGACCGCGGTCGCAACCTTGCCTGCGGGTGTTCTGGCCGTGGCGGGGCAGGGCCCGCTCGATCCGGCACTCCTGCTCAAGCCGCCGGCCGAAGCGTGGCCGTCGTATCACGGCGACTACACCGGCCGGCACTACAGTCCGCTCAAACAGATCGACGCCTCCAACGCGCACGCGCTATCGCTGGCATGGTCCTTCCACACCACGGCTTCGACTGACAACGCCATCATGGGCGGGCAGCCGCCGGCGGGCGGCGCGCCGGGCGGTGCGCCGGGCGGGCAGACCGCGAGCGCGCCGCTCATCAAGGCGATTCCGCTGATGGTGAACGGCGTCCTCTATCTCACCGGCCCGAATCACATCTATGCCGTCGATGCACGCACGGCGCGCCTGCGCTGGCACTACTACTGGCGCGGCCGTCCCGCGATCGGCAACCGCGGCGTCGGCATGTACAAGAACTGGCTGTTCGCGGTCATGCCCGACAACACCGTCGTCTCGCTCGACGCCGACACCGGCCGGGAGCGCTGGACCAAGAAGCTGACGCCGCCTGACGTGTCGAACTGGTCGACGTCGGCGCCGATCGTCGTGCGCGATCACGTCATCGTCGGCATCGGCGGCGACACGCCCGTCGGCGCCACGCGCGGCTTCGTGGAATCGCTCGATCCAGACACGGGAACGTCGCAGTGGAAGTGGTGGGTGACGCCGGGCCCCGGCGAGCCGGGCATCGAGACGTGGCCGAATCCCGAGCAATCGCTGAAGAGCGCCGGCGCCCCGTGGCAGCCGCCAACCTACGATCCGGATCTCAACCTCCTTTACGTGCCGACCGGCCAGCCGACGCCGACCTACAACGGCAAGAGCCGTCCGGGCGCCAACCTCTACACCTGCTCGATCGTCGCGCTGAACGTCGACACGGGCAAGATGGCCTGGTACTACCAGACGTCGCCGCACGAGACACACGACTGGGATGCGACGGAAGTGCCGATCTTGATCGACGGGACGCTCGACGGCAAACCGCGCAAGCTGCTGGCCCAGGCCAACCGCAACGGCTACTTCTTCCTGCTCGATCGCGCCAACGGCCAGCCCATCGTCGTCAAGCCATTCGCGCTGTCAAACGCCTATCTCGGCGTCGACAACGGCCTCCTCGTGCCGAATCCGGCCAAGGAAGGATCGCCCGGTGGCACGTTGGTGTTCCCGACGTCGGACGGCGCCGTCAACTTTCCCGCGCAGTCCTACAGTCCAGACACGTCGCTCTTCTACACGAACGCGACCGACGCCGGCAGCATCTTCTACCTGTCGCCCGACCCGTCGGACCCGACCGGGCTCGGCCGCGGACAAGAGTGGCACGGCGGTACGTATCAGTCGCGCCTGCTCGCCATCGACTACCGCACCGGCGAGGTGAAATGGCAGCACAAATACCCTCTCAACGGCTGGGGATCGAGTCAGCAACCCGGGGTGCTGTCGACCGGCGGCGGCCTCGTCTTCACCGGCGATCCGTCAGGAAGTCTGCTCGCGTTCGACGGTGCAACCGGCGCCATTCTCTGGCACGCACAACTCGGATCGCAGATTACCAACGCCCCGCAGACCTACCAGCTCGATGGCCGCCAATACGTGACGGTCGCGGCCGGAGACACCTTATGGGCCTTCTACTTACAGTGACGCATGTGTCGCGATGCCCGCATTCGATGCAAACCATCCCGGCACAGCATGGACTTCTGCCCTATACTGCGCCCGTGACCTTCTTGGCCGCCACCACCGCGACCACCAAGCGAATTCGCAACCAGCGAATTCGCCCGTCCGGCGGTGTGTGCGCCCCTTGAAGATCTGACAACTCGGTAGCCCAAGCGCACCAATAACCCGCCGGACCCCACAGTCCGGCGGGTTTTTTCTTTTTCAGGAGTGGTGATGCGAGTCCTCAAGTTCGGCGGAACCTCGGTCGCGGACGCGGCGGCCATCGACCGGCTCGTCGGCATCGTGCGCACGCGCACGGGCGCCAGGACGGTCGTCGTCTCGGCGCTGGGCGGCGTCACCGATCGTCTGCTCGCGATTGGCGATCTCGCCATGCGCGACGGCAGGGCGGCACGCGCGGCGCTCGACGAGGTCCTCGCGCGCCACATCACTGTCGCGGCGGCACTCGGACGCGATGCCGCCGCCGGCGTCGAGCCGATGCTGCGCGGGATCTCGCGCGGCGCCGAGCGGACCGTCGACGCGATCGCCGAGTCGGGGCACGCCGCGCCGCCGCTGCTCGACAAGCTCGTCGCTGTCGGCGAGTTGTGGAGCAGCCGCCTGGTCGCGGCCTTCCTGTCGAGCGCCGGGTTGCGCGCCCAATGGATCGACGCGCGACACGTCGTCCGTACCGACGGGCGGCACCGGCAGGCGGCGCCGGATCTCGCCGCCACCGAGGAGGCAGTCCGCCGGCACGTGCGCCCGGCGCTCGCCCTCGAACGCATCGTGGTCGTGGGCGGATTCATCGGCAGCGGCCCGGACGGGGCGACGACGACGCTGGGGCGCGGCGGGTCGGATTATTCGGCCGCCCTCCTCGGCGCCTGCCTGCTGGCCGATGAAATCGAGATCTGGACCGACGTGGACGGCGTCTTCTCCGCGGATCCCCGCTTCGTGCCGCAGGCGCGCGTGCTGCCGTCGATCTCGTACGAGGATGCCGAGATCCTGGCCACCTTCGGGGCCAGGGTGCTGCACCCGAAGACCATCGAGCCGGCGGCGGCGCTCGACATTCCAGTACGTGTGCTGAACTCGGGCCGCCCGAGCGAGCCGGGCACGCGCATCGACGCCGACGGCTCCGCCGACGGCGATTACGCCGCCGTCGCGGCTCGCGGCAACGTGACCCTGGTGCAGGTGACGGCGCGCGGCCGGCGCCCGCAACGTGCGTTCGCGGCGTGCGTTCTGCAGGCGGTGGCCGACGCGCAGGTGAGCGTGCTGCTCGGCGAGGTGCACAACGGGAAGCTGACGATCGCGGTCGACCACGGCGCCGACCTCGAGGCGCTGCGGGCGCGTGTCCGCGACTTCGCCGAGGTGGAGAGCCGCGATGGGCTCAGCGCGGTGTGCGCGGTCGGCCACCGGCTGGCGCGCGATCCACGCCTGCTGGCGAGCGCCCTGGCCGCGCTCGACGGTCGCCACGTCCATCTCGTGGCGCGGCCTGGCGACGCCACATCGGCCCTGGCCGTTGTCGTCGAGGACCGCGATGTGCAGAATCTACTGGGGCGGCTGCACGACGTGCTGGCCGGTGAGGCGCCCGCGGCACGCGAGGCGGTGGCATGATGAAGACGGTAGTGGCACAACAGCCGGATCAAGAGTCACACCCGCCGCCCGCGAGCCGGCGCTGCCGGGTCGTGCTCGGCGGCTACGGCACCGTGGGGCGCGCCGTGGCGCAGGTGCTTGGCGGGTTGGGCGCCGACGTCGAGCTCGTCGCCATCGTGGATCGCCGCGCTGCGATCAAGCGCGCCGGCTGGCTCGACAATCGTGTGGTCTGGACCGACTCGATCGACGAGGCGCTGGATCTCGAGGCCGACGTGTTCATCGAGTTAATCGGGGGGCTCGATCCGGCCGACGCCTGGATCCGCCAGGCGCTGGGACGCCGCGTCTCGGTCGTGACCGCGAACAAGCAGGTCATCGCCCATGCCGGGGTCTCCCTCCTCGCGCTGGCCGCCGCCCAGGGCTGCCAGCTCCGGTTCGAGGCGTCGGTCGCCGGCGGCGTGCCGGTCATTCGCGCCATCGAGAGCGGCCTGGCCGGCGATCGGCTGACCCACGTGGCGGGCATCCTCAACGGCACCTGCAACTACATCCTGACCCGCATGGAGCGTGACGCGGTCGAGTTCGGCGCGGCGCTACGCGAGGCGCAGGCCCTCGGCTATGCTGAAGCGGATCCGACGATGGACATCAGCGGTGGCGACGCGCGGGCGAAGCTGGCCATCCTGGCCATGGTCGCGCTCGGCGTGCAGGCGCCGGCGGGGGCGATCGGCACGCAGTCGATCTCGTCGGTGACGCCGTTCGACTTTCAGTACGCACGCCGCCTCGGCTGCACGATCCGCCAGGTGGCATGGGCGTCACGAAGCCATGAAGACGGGCTCGACGCCGCGGTCGGCCCCGCCCTGGTGCCGCTCGACGCGCCGCTGGCGCGCGTCAACGGCAGCGAGAACCTGGTCACGGTCAAGGGCCGGTTCGGCGGCGAAACCAGCTTCGGCGGGCGCGGCGCCGGCGGCGATCCGACGGCTGTCGCGGTCGTGTCCGACGTGCTGGGTATCGCGCGCGGTGCCCGCCCGCCGGTGCGCCCGCCCCTGTCGGTCGTCGACGCAGTCTCGAACGAGCTCCTTGCGCCGTTCTACGTCCGCTTCACCGTTGCCGACCGCCCCGGCATCATCGCCGCGCTTGCCACTGTATTCGCCGAGCATGGAATTAACATCGACGCCATCCTGCAGGAGCCGGGCTTCCCTGCCGACGCGCGGCCGTTCGTGATCAGTCTCGACGCGGCACCGTCGGCGACGGTCCATGCCGCCCTCGATCGCATCGCCCGTTTCGATTTTCACGTCGCGGCGCCGGTCGCGATGCCGATCCTGGGCAGGGTGCTCGACGCGCATCAGCGCTGAGGCTGGCCGGTCGCCTCGCGGATCGCCTTTCCCACCGCCTTCAGGTTCGGCACCGTCAGCTCCTCATATTCGCGAGACACCACGATGCCGGTCGCGCCGGCCTCGAGCGCGCGCGCCACGCAGCGGGCAATCGTCGGTGGATCGTCGGGGCCGCCGCCGGGCAGGTTGAAGCCGACACCGGGAAAGATTCGCGTCCGCCCCTGCGCGCTGTCGACGCTGCGCTTCGTCTCGCGATACACATATTCGGGAGAACCGCGCCGCGGCGTCGGCTCGTTCGCCAGCGCGTCAAGGCTCGGCTCGTAGCCGAAGAGCGCATAGTGCAGGTCGATGGCGTTCTCGAGCGGCAGGTCACCGTAGATGCTGCGCTGCTCGTTGGCCACCCACGATCGCATCCGCGGCGCGGTGACGGCGTGATAGACGACGACCTTCAGGTAGTCGGACCACGGCGCCATCTCGGCGTAGCTCATCGCCGCGCGCGCGATGAGATCCATGCTCGTTGCCCAGTGGTCGACGTGCCATCCGACCTGGGCCGAGGGCTTGATCGCCTTGATCGTGTCGTACATCCCTTTCATGATCTCTTCGCGCGAGAGCCGGTACTGATAGTCCCACGCGAGGATCTCCGGGTAGCGCATCAGCACGCGGAAGAACTCCGCGTAGGCGCCGTCGGGCGGCCGCGTCGCGCCGCCGCGCTGGCGCTGCACGTAGGCGAGGAGATCCGCGAACCCTTTCTTGGCGCGATCGGCGTCGATGCCGTGAGCCTTGCCGCGCGCGAGGCAGAACTGGCAGAAGCACGACGCCGTGTCGTCGCCGCCGCTCTGGACTAGCCGGGCCAACGGGCTGGCGCGCTCGGCGCCCCACTGGAAGCCGTCCAGCTCGTAGCTTCTGAATAGATCCTCGACCGTCGCGTTCCAGAACGCCTTGTACTCGGGATGGTTCCAGCACGCCGTCTGCGTCGGGCGACCATTGATGTTGACCGTGGCAACCTTCTCGACGTTGCGCACTTCGCGCGAGCCCGACTCGAGTATCCGCGCGTAGATCTTCATGCCGCGCGCCCGCAGCGGCGTCATCATTTCGGCGAACAGATCGCGGCCGGCATAGGCGAAGGTGGAATCGACCTGCTGATGCCTGAGCGTCGTGTCCTTGAAGTACTGCTCGTGCTGGCGAACATAGACGAGCGGCAGCTTGCGCGACCGCTGATCGATCGGCGGCTTGCCGTGATCGGCCGCGAGCCAGTCGATCGGCTTGCGCAGATCGCCGCCATAGGCATGGCTGTAGGTGAAGAGCGTATCGATGTCGGCGGTGTCGCGGCAGAGATCCAGGCACGGCTCGATCCCTTCGTCGAGCATCGTGTGCGGCCCCATCTGGACGCCGACGAGGAGCCCGGCGCGTGGACGAGGCGCCGTGGAAGGGCCCCGCTGACCGGATGTGCTCCCGGCGGCAGCAGCGGGAAGCGGGATGCCGGCCGCGCCGGCGAGCGCGAGCAGGCTATGCAGGAACTCGCGTCGGGCAGTCATGGCCGGATTCTAGATCACACCGTGCGCACGGTTCATCGCGTCGCGACCGGTCCCAGATACTGATCGAACCACCCGAGCACGTCGCGAATCAGCTCGTTGAGCGGCGGAAGATGGCCCCCTTCGTGGATGGCGAGCCGTTTGCGATCGGAAGGCGCTCCGAGCAGCGCGAACAGCGGCCTGGCCACATCGTCGAGCGGGAACACGAAATCGTCACGCCCGTTCAGCATCAGCGTAGGGGCGATGATACGCGGCGCGAAGTTGATCGGATCGGTCTCCGCGGGCCGGCGAGTGGACTGGAGTCCCCCGGATAACAGCACGACGGCCTTGAGCCGCGGCTCGACGGCGACGATCGGCAGCGCCGCCGTGGCGCCGGCGCTCATTCCGTAAAACCCGACCTTTCCCGCATCGAAATCCGGCCGTGTCTCGAGATAGTCGATGGTCCTACCCATATCCTTCGACCACTGCACCACCATGTCCCGATACGCGTTCACCTGATCTCCTCGCGGGAATTCACCGACACCGGCATATCGCTGGAAGGTGCCCTGAAAGACCGGCATCACGAGCGCGCGGCCGCCGCGGGTGATGAAGTTGAAGTAGGCCGCACTCGGCGCCACACTGAGGTCAGGGCCGAGCGGAAACAGGTTGAACGCGTATCCGCCGTGAAACCAGATGACCGCTTGATAGGGCGGCGCGGCGTTCTTCGGCAGCAGAAGATAGACGGGCACGCGCTCGTGCCCGTATGCTGCGGCAATCGAGACGAGTTCGGCGCGCCAGGTACTCGGTCTCCGGCAGCGTCTCCACCCGCGCGTCGAGCGGACCGCGGTCGTATGCGTAGAGCGCCTTGTATGCGGCATAGAGATCATCGCCGACCGGTTTGTCCGAGCGGGTCTCGACGCGCGGAGGAATCGGCGCGAGAGCCTCGGCCGGCAGCGGCGTCACGTCCCGAACGCAGCGGAAGCCGTGCGTCACGTTTCGATCCAGCGGCAATCGCGGTTCCCTGTTGAACGCCATGTACAAGGGATCGTTCCACGCGCCCCCGACGACGTTCCGCCGGTCGCCGGTCGCGTTCCAGATCCACTCCTTGACGTTCCCCGACAGGCCGTAGGTGCCATACGCGCCGAGATCTTTGAGCGTGGTCACCGCGGCTGCCGACCTGCCGTTGAAATTCGCCAGCGACGCGACCCTCTGGCCGAACAACACGTTCCCGATCGCTTGGCTCCAGTGGAACGCACTCGGCAGCCTCTTGCCGGCAAATTCCGCGTAGGCGGCCGCCTCGTACCAGCTGACCCCGCTGACCGGGTAGTCCGCCTGCCCTTCGGGGAAGGTGCCCAGTTCCCAGCTCGCGGGACCGGGCTGGCCGGTTCGATCGCGCAGGCCATCCACGACCTCGAATGACTCCTTCCAATACTTCCGATCGCGGTAGCCACCGGCGTCGACGAATCTCTTGAATTCGCGGTTCGTGACTTCGTACTTGTCGAGCCAGAAGTCCGGCAACTGCCCCGTCACCGTCCCCAGCCGAAACGGTCCGCCGCGCACGTAGACCATGCCAGGCGGTGCCTCTCCGGTCGGGCGAATGATCATGACCGGCCCGACTGGTGACGCCCCTTCCGCGGTGTCGAATCCGGCCTTGACGAGTTTCCACCGCAGCTCGCCCTGCGGAACGCGCGCGTCTTTGATCGGGACGCGGCCGGCCGGCACCCATGGCCCGTCGAGGTCGGCGTAGTCCTTGAAATACACGTCCGCGCCCACCGGCTCACTCATGTTGAGAGGCTGCGTGGCAGCGCCGAGCGCCTGCCGCACGCGTTGATCGCCAGGCGCCAGCGCCGCGGCTCGCATGCCGATCCGATACGCGTCCACGTACTGCCCGCTTGCGACAAGCCGTTCGATTTCCGGCAACGATCGCTCGACCAGCGCCGCCGACTGCCATCGCCTGACCATGACCCACGTCATGCCGAGCACGATCGCGAGCGCCACCACCGCTGCAGCCGCGAGATAGCGTGGCGCCTTCGACGGCCGTCCCGCCGCGGGCGCCAGCGCCTGACGCCGGAGGTCGTCGAGCAGTTCGACCGCCGACCGATAGCGTCGGGCGGGATCCTTTTCAAGGCAGCGATCGACAATGTGCGCGAGGGCGTCGGGAACATCCGGCCGAACGTTCCGCAACGGGGTCGGCTGAGCGTGCACCAGTGCGTTCAGCGCCGACCACTCGGAGGTGCCCGAAAAGGCGCGGCGTCCGGCGAGCATCTCGTACAACACGACGCCGAAGGAGAACACGTCGGAACGCGCATCAGCCGGCTGACCGAGCGCCTGCTCCGGCGACATGTATCCGCTGGTCCCGAGGATCGCGCCGGGCTGCGTCTGCGGCGGCGCCGTAACGGTCGCGGCATCGGCCGCGGCAGGATTGACAATCCGTTTCGCCAGACCAAAGTCCAGCACCTTGATCGCGCCGTCGCGCGTCACCATCACGTTGGCCGGCTTCAGATCGCGATGGACGATATCGGCGGAATGCGACGCCGCCAGAGCGCCGGCAATCTGGATCGCGAAGTCTGCCGCTTGCTCGATAGCCAGTGGACCGTCATCCGAAAGACGGCTCAAGGGCGCGCCTTCCACGAGTTCCATGACGATGAAATCTCCGTCGTCGGCGGCGTCGATATCGTGGATCGTGACGATGTTGGGATGATTCAACGCCGACGCGGCGCGGGCCTCCTGCTGGAAGCGGTGCGTCCGTCCGGGATTGTCGGCCTCGCCGTGCAGGACCTTGATAGCCACTTTGCGGCCCAGACGGCTGTCTTCGGCCTCGTAGACAACGCCCATGCCGCCGCGTCCCAGCTCGCGTCCGACAACGTAGCGGGAAGGCAGCTGCATCAGGGCGTGTGGATACTATCCCAGCGCCCGGTCGAACGAGACCGATCGCTACTCTTCGGCCATGAACGGATACTTGTACTCGCGCGGCGGAGTCAGCGTCTCCTTGACGGTGCGGGCGCTGGCCCAGCGGACCAGATTCAGCTTCGAGCCGGCCTTGTCGTTGGTCCCCGATCCGCGCGCGCCGCCGAACGGCTGCTGCCCGACGACGGCGCCGGTCGGCTTGTCGTTGATATAGAAGTTGCCGGCGGCGTTGCGCAGCGCGGACGACGCATGACGGATCGCGGTGCGATCGCGCGCGAACACCGCCCCGGTCAAGGCATACGGCGATGTCTTGTCGACGATGTCCAGCGTCTCTTCCCACTGCCCGTCGGGATAGACGTAGGCGGTCAGCACCGGCCCGAAAATCTCTTCGCAGAGCAGCCGGTAGCCCGGATCCTTCGTCTCGATCAGCGTCGGTTCGATGAAGTAGCCCTTCTCCCCCTTGGCGCCCCCGCCGGTCACGACCGACGCGTTCGCCTTGGCGTCGGCGAGGTAGTCGCTGATCTTGGTGAATGACTTCTTGTCGATGACCGCGCCCATGAAATTGCGGAAGTCGCGCACGTCGCCGACCTTGAAATCCTCGATCATCGCGACCAGCTGGTCGCGCACGCTGTTCCACATCGACTGCGGAATATAGGTACGGCTCGCGGCCGAGCACTTCTGTCCCTGGTATTCGAAGGCGCCGCGCGCCAGCGCCACCGCCACTTCGGTCGGGTCCGCGGACGGATGCGCGACGACGAAGTCCTTGCCGCCCGTCTCGCCGACCAGGCGCGGATAGGTGCGATAGCGTCCCATGTTCTCCCCGACCTTCTTCCACATGCTGTTGAAGACGGCGGTGCTGCCGGTGAAATGGATGCCGGCGAAGTCGGACGACTCGAGCAGCTGGTTGGTGATCGACGCGGCGTCGCCGGGGACGAAGTTGATGACGCCGGGCGGCAGCCCCGCGGCCTCGAGCACCTTGTAGGTGTAGTAGCTGCTGAGCATTGCCGCGTGCGACGGCTTCCAGATGACCGTGTTGCCCATCAGCGCCGGCGCGGTCGTCAGGTTGCCGCCGATCGCCGTGAAGTTGAACGGCGACACGGCGTAGATGAAGCCCTCGAGATTGCGGTACTCCATCTGGTTCCACACGCCCGGGCTGCTCAGCGGCTGCTCGTTGTAGAGCTCCTGCGCAAAGTGGGCGTTGAAGCGCCAGAAATCGATCATTTCGCAGGCCGCGTCGATTTCCGACTGGAACGCGGTCTTCGACTGCCCCAACATCGTCGCCGCATTCATCGTCGCGCGCCAGGTGGTGGCGAGCAGTTCAGCCGCGCGCAGGATGACCGCAACGCGGTCTTCCCACGGCCACGCGGCCCATTCGCGCCGCGCCGCGGCGGCGGCGGCGATCGCCTGCTGCACATGTTCCGGGCGGGCGAGGTGGTATTCCGCGAGCACGTGTCCGTGATCGTGCGGCATCGACGTGGTGTGCGTCTCGCCGGTACGGATTTCCTTGCCGCCGATGATCAGCGGGATGTCGATCTTCTCGGTCGCCATCGATTTGAGACGGGCCTTGAGCTCGGCGCGCGGTGCGGTGCCCGGTGCGTAGCTGTTGATCGGCTCGTTCACGGGCTGCGGCACGCGCCGGACCCCGGCGAATGCCGCGTGCAGCGTCACGCCCTGCCCCGAGGGGGACGCCATCGCGGGGGACTGCTTGTCGGCTGGAGAGCTCGGCGCGTGAGTGGACATCCATCGATCATACAGCGACTGGAGCGCATAATGATGGGACATGGCTGACAACACGAATTCGAATTCCGACCCGAAGCCGCAGGATGCACGGATGATCCCGGGTGGCTCGTTCGCCGCGGCTCGCCGGCCGAGCGGGATGACCGCCATGAATCACTACACCACGCCGCCCGTCATGAAGGCGGACCTGCCGGATCTGTCCGAGACCCCCGGCTGGCACATGATGCCCAAGGAACCGCGCCGCTAGTCGTCGCTGCGTCGCGCGCGTCGTCTTGGCGAGGGCGAATCGCAGCGCCGGATATAATGCCCGGCCATGTACTCACGCGAAGAGGTGAAGGCGCTCACCGACAAGGTGCTGAACATGGCGACGGCCGTTCATGCCGACGGCGTCGAGGTGGACTTCAGCGGCGGGGAGCGGGCCGGCACCCGCTGGGCCAACTCGACGATCACGGTCAATCTCGTCCAGCTCGATCAGCAGCTCTCGGTCAACGTCCGGCTCGGCAACAAAGTCGGCTCCGCATCGACGCGCGAGTTCGACGACGATTCGCTGAAGGGGATGGTCGACGAGGCGGCGGAGGCAGCGAAGACGGCGCGAGAGACGCCGAACCTGGCGCCGCTGGTGAAAGGGCCGCAGAACTACGTTCCCATCGACGCCACGTTGCCGGCGATGGTCAACTTCGGCCCGGGCGAGCGCGCCGAGATGGTGCGCAAGAGCGTGGCCGTCTGCGACAAGAAAGGGGCGCTCGGCTCCGGCTACATTCCCAAGAACTACCAGACGACGTGCAGCGCCAATTCCGAGGGGCTGTTCGCCTATTACCAGTACGCCGAAGGCGGGATGATTCTCACCTGCCGCACCCAGGACGGCCGCGGCTCGGGCTGGGCCGGCATCACCGGCGTCAAGGATCTCAGCTTGATCGACCCGGTGGCGATCAGCGAGGTCGCCGCCGAGAAGGCCGTCAAGAGCCAGAAGCCGCGGGCGCTCGAGCCGGGACGCTACACGGTCATCCTCGAGTCGAGGCCGGCGGCCCGCTTCCTGTCGCTCATGACCAACATCTTCAACGCACGCGCCGTCGAAACCGGCCCGCGCTCGTACCTCTCGGGCACCGAGCGTGGCTCGTCGAAGCTCGGGCAGAAGGTGTTCAGCGATCTCGTGACGATCAAGAGCGACATCGGTAACCCGATCCTGCGCCAGACGCCAATCATGGCCGACGGCACCGCGGCCAAGCCGGTCACGTGGGTCGACAAGGGCGTGTTGAAGAACCTGTATTACGACGTCCAGTACGCGGCGCGCGTCAAGAAGGACCCGACGCCCGCCACGCCGAACATGAGCCTCGTGCTCGAAGGGACGCCCGAGAGCGTCGAGCAGATGATCAAGTCGACGCGACGCGGACTGCTGGTCAGCTTCTTCTGGTATATCCGCGCCGTCGATCAGCCGACGCTGCTCAACACCGGGATGACACGCGACGGGCTGTTCCTGATCGAGAACGGCGAAATCGTCGGGCCGGTGCAGAACTTCCGCTGGAACATGTCCCCGCTCGTCGGTTTCAACAACGTCACCGCGATCGGCCAGGCGGTCCCGATGCACACGGGTGAAGCGTACGACGGGCCAGGCTCGGCGCTGGTGCCGGCGGTGAGGATGGAAGACTTTTACATGACGTCGGTCAGCCCCGCGGTGTAAGCCATGGCACATACACGCAGAGACTTTCTCAAGACCGCCGGCGCCGCCGGCATCGTGATCGCCGGCAGCGATCTGATCGCGGATCTGCTGGCGCAGACACCGCCCGGACGCGTGCTCGACTCGAAGTTCAAGGGCCTGTCCGACATCGCGCTTGCGGAAGCCAAGACACTTGGCTGCAGCTATGCCGACATCCGCTTCACGCGCTCGACCAGCAGCGGCTTCAACGCCAACGGCGGCAACCCCATTCCCGGCAGCGCCGACGATCCGGCCGCCGGGTTCGGCGGCCGCGGCGGCCGCGGCGGCGGCGGCCGAGGCGGGGGGGGCGGCGGCCGTCGCGGCGGCGGTGCCGGCGGCGCGGTCGGCGCGGCAGGCTTCGGCGTGCGTGTCATTCATACCGGCACCTGGGGATTCGCCAGCAGCCCGATCGTCACTGAAGACGAAATCCGGCGCATCACGCGCATCGCCGCCGACGTCGCCAAGGCAAGCGCCATCGCCAAGAAGACGGACGTCATCCTCGCGCCGGTGCCGGCCTACCAGATCTACTGGGCCACGTCGGTGACGAAGAACCCCGACGACATCGCGCGCGAGGTCAAGCAGGACTTCGTACAGAAGGTCGTCGACGCCGCCGTCAAGAACAAGGGCGTGCAGAGCGTCAGCGTGTCGGTCAACCTCACCTACGAGTGGAAGTATTTCGCCTCGAGCGAAGGCTCCTACATCGAGCAGGAGTCCTGGCAGACCAACCCGAGCTTCTCGGTCACCGCGCGCAAGGACGACGTGGTGCGGACCCGCACGTTCAGCGCCGTGCCGAAGCTGGGCGGCTGGGAGGTCGCGGAAGACGCAAAGATGCTCGAGAACGCCGAGCGCATCGCCGACGAAGCCGTCGAGTTCACCACCGCCAAGCCGATCGACATGGGAGTGAAGGATCTCATCCTGACCCCGTCGCACGCGATGCTGACCATCCACGAGATCGTGGCGCATGCGACCGAACTCGATCGCATCATGGGCTACGAGGCCAACTACGCCGGCACCAGCTTCGTGAAAGTGTCGGACGTCGGCAAGCTCAAATACGGCTCGAAGCTGTTCAACGTCACTGCCGACAAGACCATCCCCGGCGGGCTCGGGACGTCCGGTTATGACGACGATGGCGTCAAGACGACCAAGTTCCCGCTCGTCCGCGACGGCATCCTGGTCGGCTTGATGACCAACCGTGAGACGGCGCATTACATCAACGAAAAAGAAAGCCGCGGCTGCACCTACGCGCAGTCGTGGCGCGATTACCCGTTCCTGCGCATGGCCAACGTCCACGTCGAGCCTGGCCCGCCGGGATCGCCGACCCTCGACCAGATCATCGCCGACACCAAGGACGGCGTGATGATCGACGGCCGCGGCAGCTACTCGATCGATCAGCAGCGCTACAACGGCCAGTTCGGTGGTAACGCCTTCTGG
This sequence comes from uncultured Acidobacteriota bacterium, assembly GCA_963836665.1. GTDB lineage: Bacteria > Acidobacteriota > Vicinamibacteria > Vicinamibacterales > 2-12-FULL-66-21 > JAICSD01. Next base: position 189,434 of record CAWIKL010000002.1, read on the forward strand.
GAAGTGAAGAACGGCAAGCGGACGCGGATGGTGACCAACGTCACCTACAACGCCATCACCACCGACTTCTGGGGCAACCTCGATGCCTTGACCGGCGCCGACCAGTGGGAAATGCACGGCACCGGCGGCGACGCCAAGGGACAGCCGACACAGACCAACAGCATCTCGCACGGATCGCCATACCTGCGCATCAAGAAGATCATGGTGGGCGCCGCGTACGCCTAACTTCAAGCGCGCCCTTGGTCCCTTCGACGCCACGATGGTGGTGATCGGGGGGATCATCGGCGCCGGCATCTTCGTCACTCCCTACATCGTCGCGCAGCGTCTCGACACGCCGGTCCTCGTGCTGGGGGCGTGGGTCGCCGGCGGCGCCATCGCCCTGGCGGGCGCGTTCTCCTACGCCGAGCTCGGCGCGCTCTTTCCCAAGGCGGGCGGCCAGTACGTCTACCTGCGCGACGGACTGCATCCGCTCGCCGGCTTCATGTACGGCTGGGCGCTGCTCCTCGTCATCGAGAGCGGCGCCATCGCCGCGGTGGCGATCACCTTTGCCACATACACGCTGCACCTCGTCCACGGTGCGGATGGGGTGCGCATCCCGCTGGCCATCACGTCGATCGGCGTGCTGTCGGTGATCAATTACCTCGGCGTGAAGCCGGGAAGCGTCGTCCTCAACGTCCTCGTGGTGCTGAAAGTGGCGGCGCTCGCCTTGCTGATCGGCGCGGCATTCTTCGGCGCTGCGCACCCGACGTGGTGGGCCGAGGCGCGCGTACCAGTCGCCGCTCCCGGCGCCACGATCGTCGCCTTCGGCGCCGCCCTGGTGCCGATCCTCTTCACCTACGGCGGGTGGCAGAGCGTCAATTACGTCGGTGAGGAGATCATCAATCCGAAGCGGAACCTGCCGGTCGCGCTGATCGCCGGCACCGTGGCGGTCGTCGTGATCTACCTGACGGTCAATGTCGTCTTTCTGCGCGCGATGGGGCTGCCGGGACTTGCCGCGACACAGACGCCGGCGGCCGACGCGGCCCGGCGGATGTTCGGCGCCTGGGGCGATGTGTTCATGAGCAGCGCGATCGCCATCTCGACGTTTGGCTTCCTCGATCTCTCGATCCTGGCGCCGACGCGGGTCTACTACGCGATGGCCGCCGACCGCCTGTTCGTGCCAGCACTGGCCACCCTGCACCCGCGCTACGCGACGCCGTCGCTGGCGATCCTCGTCCAGTCGACGTGGTCCTGCATCCTCGCGCTGACCGGTTCGTATGATCAGCTCGCCAACTACGTCGTGTTCGCGGACTGGATTTTCTTCGGGCTGACTGTCGTGACGGTAGTCACCTTCCGCCGCAAGGTGCCGCTCACGGCGCGGCCGCCCGACGCCTTCCGGGCACCGGGCTACCCGGTCGTCCAGATCCTGTTCGTGCTCGTCGCTGCCGCCGTCGTCGCCAGCACCATCGGCGCGGCCCCAGCCAGCGCGGCCAAGGGAGCGTTACTGCTGGCCCTCGGCGTGCCGGTGTATTACTGGTATGCGGCTCGCACCAGTCGATGAGATTCCACGCACCGTACATGGAATGGGCGAAGACGCGGCCGACGCCGGAGTTCGATCTGGCCGGCAGCAACATTCTCGCCTGCTCGCTCGACGATCTGCCGGGCGCGCGTGACGCGGTGGCGTTGAACGGCGCCAACGACACCGGCTATCGTCCGATGCTGGAGGCGATCGCCGCGCGCTACGGCGTGTCGCCGCATCGCGTCACCACGGCGACGGGCACGGCGGGCGCCAACCTGCTGGTATTCGCGGCGCGGCTCGAGCCGGGCGACGAGGTGCTGGTCGAGCGGCCCGGCTACGATCCGCTCCTCGGCGCGGCGCGGCTCTTCGGCGCGACGACAATCCGGTTCGATCGACGGTTCGAGGACGGCTACGCGCTCGATCCCGATATCGTGCGCCGCGCGATCACCCCGCGCACCACGATGATCGTGATCACCTCGCCGCACAACCCGACCGGCGTAGCGGACGATGCGGCAGCGCTCGACGAGATCGGCCGGTTCGCCGAACGGCAGGGCGCGATCGTGCTCGTGGACGAAGTCTACAAAGACATCAGCGGCGACCGATCCGCGCCGGCTGCCGCGCGCGGCGACGCGTTCGTCACCACCAGCAGCCTGACCAAGTCGTACGGGCTGTCGAGCCTGCGTGCCGGTTGGGTCATCGCCGGCGATCGCCTGACCTACCGTGTTCGCCGCGCCCGCGACGTGGTCGACGGCACCGGCTCGATCGTCGCCGAGCGGCTGGCGGTGCTCGCATTCGAGCATCTCGACCGGCTGCAGGCGCGGGCACGCCGCATCCTCGCGTCCAACAAGGCGCTTGCCGAGGCCTTCCTCGCGGCGCACCCGCAACTCGAATACGTCCCCTCCACCGCAACCATCGTCTTCCCGCGGCTCCGCGGCGTCGATGACGCGACACCGTTGGTCGAGCGGCTGATGCGGGAGTACGCGACCGCCGTCGGCCCCGGCCGCTTCTTCGACGCGCCGGCGCATTTCCGCATCGGCTACGGCGGCGACGGCGAGAAGATCCGCGCTGGACTCGATCGATTGAGCCAGCTCCTGGCCGCTATCGACGGATAGCGCGAGATCAGGAGACCTAAGGAGAGTTCTTTATGTCTGGTGAGGCTAACGGCTGCCGCCGGCGATGACGGCGGTCGCACCGAAATCCAGCACACGGAAGGCGGCCTCGGACACACCCTGCTCGGCGCGGGCGCGCTCGAGCGCTCGCAGCGGATCGTCGATCCCTTCGTCGGTCAACTGGAAGGTACCGAAGTGCATGCCGAGACTGACACGAGGCCGGACGTCGAGATGCGCCCGGATTGCGTCGCCGGGATTCATGTGCATCGGCTCCATGAACCAGCGCGGCTCGTAAGCACCGATCGGTATGAGCGCGACGTCGATGCGTGGGAATCGCGCGCCGATCTCGGCAAACTGCGGCGTGTAGCCAGTGTCGCCGGCAAAGTAGACGGAGACGCCATCGACCTCGACGATGAAGCCGCACCAGAGCGTGAGGTTCTTGTCCCAGGGGGTTCGCGCCGAGAAGTGCTGCGCCGGTACGGCCGTGATCCGCGCGCCGTGCGTCTCGAGGGCGCTCCACCAGTCGAGCTCGGAGACCTTCCTGCGGGAGGCCTTCTGAGTAACGTGCCTCCCCACGCCCAGCGCCGTCACCACATCGCCGCCGATCGCCGCGATCGACGATGGCTGGAGGTGATCGTAGTGGTTATGGCTGAGCAGGACGACATCCACGCGTGGCAGATCGACCAGCCCGATCGCCGGCGGACGGACGCGCGGCGGACCAAGGCGTCCGAACGGACCGGCATGGGCGGTGAAGACCGGATCGGTGATGAAGAGAGCGCTGGCCGTGCGGATCAGAAACGTTGAATGGCCAATGAACGTGACCGCAACCGTGCCGGGCTCGACGCGCGCGGGCGGCGGCGGCTGCGGTGCCAGCGCGACCGATGCGGGCCACGCCGTGCGCTGGCGCGTGCGCGCCCACTGCGCGACTTCGCGCCACGATCGGCCGGTCACGGCGTGCGGGTTGAAGAATCGTAGGCCGTCGCAGTGATCGGAGACTGGATATCGGGGCATGTCGCTGGCGCGAGTCGGACCCGGCAAGAATATTCGATCAGAACTTGTAGACAAACGCGGTCAGCAGCGCGATGTCGTTCTGCTTCACGCTCGCCGACGGCGGCCGCGACACATAGCTGTCGAGGAACTCGAACTTCAGCTGCGTGCGCGGGGTGATCGACGCCGCGACCCCGGCGGTGAATGCGTAGATGACGTCCCCGAAGTCGTTCGCCTTCCACAACCCGCTGAAGCCCTGCGTGATCGACGACGTTTTCGAGACCTTGTGTTCGAACTTGTCCGACATCGTGACGACAGCGTCGGTACGCGAGTCGAGACCGGTGTCCTTCTCGATCTTCGCGCCGAGGCCGGCATCGACGTTGAAGGTGGTCATCGGCGCGGCGATCAGCTTGTAGCCGATGCCGCCGGCGGGCGCCCAGAGGTAGTCGATCTGCTTGAACTGGTCCTCGAGGAACTGCAGCTCGCCGAAAACGTAGACGCGGGCCGCCAGGTCACGCTCGTTCCGAGCGTCCGCCAGGAAGCGATCGACGGTCGCCGTGCCACCCGTATCGCCGCGCAGATAGAGCGCCTTGAATTTCCACACACTGTGGGTCTTGGGATCGCGGGTCGCCTCGAACGACAGGTTGAAGTTGGTCGTATCGGTATTGCCCCGGTTCATCGAGAAACCGGCGGCGGCGCTCCCAGTCCACAACGGCGGAGGCGGCTCCGGCGGGGCGGGGGCAGGCGCGGCGGGCGGCTGGGCGCTGGCCGCGGATGCGAGCAACAGAAACAGGACGGAGACGAGCGACAAGCGCACCGGCTCGAGCATAGCGTCGCGCTGCAATGCACGAATCAGGCCGGATAGAATAGGCGCGCTCATGACGTTCCCCGTCACGCGCCAGTCGGTGGTGCGCGACCTCGCCAGCACCGACCCCGCCGCGCGCGCGGCCGCCTACGACGCGCTCGCGCGCAGTTATTGGCGCCCGGTGTATCTCTACGTCCGGCTGCGGACCGGCCGGGCCGCTGACGCCGCCCAGGATCTGACCCAGGAGTTCTTCGCGCGTGCATTCGAACGCGAGTACCTGGAGCGCTACGACCCGGAGAAGGCGCGATTCCGGACCTTCGTCCGCACCTGTCTCGACGGCTTCCTCGCCAACCAACGACAGGCGGAGTCCCGGCTGAAACGCGGCGGCGGCATCGAACTCATCTCCATCGATGTCGCGACCGCCGACGCCGCGCTGGCTGTCTGCGCGCCGGCCGAAGCGGGCGATCCCGAGGCCTGGTTTCACCGCGAGTGGATCCGTGGCCTCTTCGTCGACGCGCTGGTCACGCTGGAGCGGCGCGCCGAGCAAGCCGGGCACGCGCGGGCCTTCGCCGCCTTCAGGCGATATGACGTCGAGGATGGCGACGCCTCGCCGCGACTGACCTACGCCGCGCTGGCGGCGGAGCTCGGCATGCGCGTGACCGACGTCACCAACGAGCTCGCCTGGGCGCGCCGGTGCTTCCGTGAGATCGTGCTCGACACGCTGCGGCGCATCTGTGCCAGCGACGAGGAGTTCCGCGCCGAGGCGCGCGACCTGTTCGGAGTCACGCCGGAGTGACGCTGCCCGACGGCGCCATCGAGCGCCTCCGCCGCCTCGCGGATAGACCGGATTTCTCCGCGACGCGGTACGAGATCGGCGACGAGATCGGCCGCGGCGGGATGGGTCTCGTGTTCCGCGCGCGCGATCGCGAACTCGATCGCGACGTCGCCGTAAAGATCACCGCGTGGAACACCGCCTCGGACGCGCTGCGGCTGCGACGCGAAGCGCGTACTCTCGCGTCGCTCGAGCACGCCGGTATCGTGGCCGTCCACGACGTCGACCGTCTCGCCGACAGCCGCGTCTTCCTGGTGATGAGCCTTGTCCGCGGCGAGCGCCTCGACACGCACGTGCAGGCACGGCCGCTCGCCGATCGCCTGCGGCTGTTCGACCGCATCTGCGACACCGTCGCGTTCGCGCACGCCCGCGGTGTCATTCACCGCGACCTGAAGCCCGCCAACATCATGGTCGGCTCGTTCGGGCAGGTGCAGATCCTCGATTGGGGCCTGGCCGGTGGATCGGAGCCGGGGGGCACCGACGGCTACATGGCGCCCGAGCAGCGCACGGCGGACGGCGACGCGCGCGTCGACGTCTACGCCCTTGGCGCGATCCTCGCCGGCCTCGCGCCCGTCCCGCCGCGACCGCTGGCTTCGATCATCGCTCGAGCCACGGCGGCGGCTCCCGCGTTGCGCTATGACGACGTCGCGACCCTCGCCGCTGACGTGCGCCGCTTCATGGACGGCAATGCCGTACTCGCCCACCGCGAGGGGCCGCTCGAGCGGGCGGCACGGTTCACCCGTACCTACCGGACGCCGATCGCGCTGGTGCTCACGTATCTGATCGTCCGCGTCCTGCTCCTCCTGCTGGCCCGGCGGTAACCGTCGGGCAGTTAAAGAGACGGCGGCTGGTGCGTAATAGAACTGGAAAGGAGTCCCCATGAGCAAACCCATGCTCGGCCTCGCGCTGGGCGGCGTGCTTGGAATCTTCGACGGGCTGTCGGCCCTCGTGTCCGCGCCCGGCGATCCCAATATCAAAGCCGGGATCGTCGGCATCGTGATCGGCTCGACGATCAAAGGCCTGATTACCGGTGTCCTGATCGGCTGGTTCGCGAAGCGAACCCAGTCCCTCGGAATCGCCATCACGTTCGGACTCGCCGTCGGCGTGGCGCTCGCCTTTCTCGTCTGCCTGCTGCAGAAACTCGGCGGCCAGCCACCCTACTACTGGCAGATCATGCTGCCGGGTGGGATCCTCGGAATCATCGTCGGCTTTGCGACGTTCTCGGCCAGAAGCCGTCCGCGCATGGCATGACCATCACACCCACAACTTGACTGCGAGCGCGAGCAGCGCAGCGCCGGCGGCGGCTTCGAGGATGCGGCGCGGACCGGGGCGGCTGAACGTCACCGCGAGCGACCCACCGGCGGCAGCCCACGTCAGGTGCCACGTGACCGCAAGCGAGACGTGGACTGCTGTCAGCAGCAGCGCGCTCTGCGCAAACGGCGCGCCGCGCGGAATGAACCGCGGAATCACCAGCAGATAGAACGTCGCGATGGACGGGTTCAGCACGTTGGTAACGAACCCCTCACGCGCGTCGTCGGCGAGCGGCCGGCCGGCCGGCGCGCCAGACGGCGCGACACTCGCCATGGCCACGTCGGCAGCGCGTGACGCACGCCAGAGAGAACGGAGGCCGAGCCAGGTGAGGTAGGCGACCCCAGCCACGCGGACGGCCACCCAGATGCCCGGCCAGCGCTGCAGCGCCACCGAGACGCCGAACGCCGTCAGCAGGCCGTAGCCGATGGACGAGAGATTGACGCCGACGGCTGTCGCCACGCCCGCCCGCACGCCCCCGACGATACTGTTGCGTAATACGAGCGTGGTCGAAATGCCCGGCGTGGCGACAAACGGAACCGTCACCGCCGCGTAGGCCCACAGGTTGACCGGCACGCGATATTTTATGACGCGGACCGCTTGACACCGGAGCCGAGCTGACCTACCCTGTCGTGGTCCGCACTCGCTTGCGGGCATTTATCCAGAGTGGCTGAGGGAACAGGCCCGACGACGCCACAGCAACCCGGCGCCCTTTCTGAAGAATCGCGCCAAGGTGCTAATTCCTGCCCGATAACCGGGAAAGATGAAACCCTGGCCTCTCCGTCGGAGGGGCAAGAAGTTCTCATCGCATAACTGAAGGGTCGCCTTCGCGATATCGCTGTATCGCGTCCGCGTTCCTTGGAGCGTGTTCGTCGTGACGACAGTCAGTGTCCTGAAGCTCGGTGGCTCCGTGCTGCGCGACGACGCGTCGTATGCCACCGCAGCGCGTTTCCTTCAGACGCGTCTCGCGCTCAACGCGGACGAGCGTCTGGTCGTCATTGTCTCGGCTCAACACGGGACGACCGACCACCTGCTCGCCGAAGCCAGGGTCATCGCCAGCGAACCATCGCCGCCCGCGCTCGACCTGCTCTGGTCGACCGGCGAGCTGCGCTCGGTCGCGATCCTGGCGCTGCATCTGCAGAAAATCGGCGTCAGCGCCGTCCCTTTCAACGTGCACCAGACGGGGCTGGCCGCCGATCGCTCAACAGGTGTGTCGGTGCGGCCGCTGCGTCTGCTCGCCGCGCTGGCGCAGGCGCGCATCGTCATTGTGCCCGGCTTCCTCGGTGTCGGCTCTGGTGACACCATCAGGTCGCTCGGGCGCGGTGGATCGGATCTGACCGCGGTGCTTCTCGCCGCAGCCATCGACGCCGACGCCTGCGAACTGATCAAGGACGTTCCGGGCTACTTCACGGCCGATCCGCACAGGCAGGCGGACGCGAAACCGATTCACGATCTCTCGTTCGACGAAGCGCTCGGCATGGCCGACGCCGGCTGCGATCTGGTGCAGCGCGCCGCGCTCGCCGCCGCGTCCGACGCGGCGCTTCGTCTCGTCATCCGCAGCATCGACGCTGCCGCCCCGGTTACCACGGTTCACTCAAGGAGCAAAGACAGTCATGGAGTTCGCCACCAAGACGATCCACGCCGGCCAGCCGTCGGAGCCTGAAACGGGCGCGCTGATCGCGCCGATTTTCCAGACGTCGACCTACGAGCAGGAAGAGCCCGGCGTCAACCGGGGCTTCGACTACTCGCGCACCAACAACCCGACGCGCCGGCGCCTGGAGACGGTCCTGGCCGCGCTCGAGGGTGTCGAGCATTGCGCGACCTTCGGCTCAGGCCTCGCCGCCGAGAACGCGGTGCTGCAGGCGTACCTCCGCCCCGGCGACGAGATCGTCATCCCGCTCGACGTCTATGGCGGCACCTATCGCATCCTCAACAAGGTGTTCCAGCCGATGGGAGCGGTCATCAAGCAGATCGATCTCGGCGTGCCGGGCGCACTCGACGCCGCCCTGTCGCCAAAGACGAAGCTGGTGTGGATCGAGTCGCCGACCAACCCGCGCCTGCTCGTCTACGACATCGCCGCCATCGCCGCCGCCGCGCACGCCGCCGGCGCACTGCTCGTCGTCGACAACACGTTCGCGACGCCGCTCTTCCAGCAGCCGTTCGCCCTCGGCGCCGACATCGTCGTTCACAGCGTGACGAAATACCTGGCCGGACACTCAGACGTCATCCAGGGCGCCGTGCTCGCGCGCGATGCAGCGGTGTTCGAGCCGGTCAAGTTCCTGCAGAATGCGACCGGCGCCGTTCCCTCCGCGTTCGACTGTTGGCTGACGCTGCGCGGCCTGCAAACCCTCGAGTTGCGCGTCCAGCGCCACGCCGACAACGCCGAAGCGATCGCCCACGCGCTCGTCGGGCATCCGCTGGTGAAAACGGTCTACTTCCCCGGCCTGCCCTCCCATCCCGGCCATGACATCGCGCGCAGGCAGATGTCGGGGTTTGGCGGCATGGTCTCGTTCGAGCTCAACGGCACGATCGACGAGGTGATCGCGTTTGTCTCGAACCGGCGATTCTTCACCCTCGGTGAGAGTCTGGGCGGGGTCAAGGCGCTCGTCTGCCACCCGGCGCGGATGACGCATGCCTCGATTCCAGCGGAAGAACGTGCGAAACTGGGTCTTCCCGATACCCTCGTCCGGCTATCCACGGGCTGCGAGCACCATCGCGACCTCGTCGCGGATCTGCTGGAAGGGCTCTCGGCGATCGAAGAGGCGCGCGCGCTCAACGCCGCGGTTGCCACCGTAGGGGTGTAATGCACAAGATCGACGTCGGTATTCTCGGCGCCACGGGCATGGTCGGGCAGCAGTTCATCGCGCTGCTCGCCGATCATCCCTGGTTCCGCGTGACGTGGCTGGCGGCCAGCGAACGCTCGGCCGGGAAACGCTACGGCGATCTCGCCTGGCGGTTGCCCTCGGCGCTCCCCGCCGAGGTCGCCAGGCTCGAGGTGTCGGCGCTCGACGCCCTTGATAAGGCGCCGTCGGTGCTCTTTTCTGCGCTCGATTCATCGGTCGCGGGCGAGGCCGAAACCGCCTATGCGGCGAGCGGGCGCCTCGTCGTCAGCAACGCGAAGAATCACCGGATGGACCCGCTGGTCCCGCTGCTCATCCCCGAAGTGAATCCCGATCACCTATCGCTGCTCGACGATCAGCGGAAGGCGCGCGCCCTGACCGGGATCGGCGGCATCGTCACCAACCCGAACTGCTCGGCGATCAACATCGCAATCGTGCTGGCCGCGCTGCGGCCCTTCGAGGTGACGCGCGTGATGATCACGACGCTGCAGGCGCTGTCCGGCGCGGGCTACCCCGGCGTGGCGTCCCTCGATGCACTCAATAATGTCATTCCCTACATCGGCGGCGGCGAGGAAGAGAAGATCGAAACGGAGACGCGCAAGCTGCTCGGCACCTACGAAACGGGCGCGGTCCGCGACGCGCGGTTCATTGTCAGCGCGACGACAACGCGCGTGCCGGTGCCCGATGGCCACACGGCCGTGATGTCGGTGGAACTGGCCACGAAGCCGTCGATCGAGGACGTGGCGGCGGCGCTGGCCGGCTTCACCGGGGAACCGCAGGAGCGCGGGTTGCCGATGGCGCCGCGGCAGCCAATCGTGGTCCATGCCGCGCCCGATCGTCCCCAGCCGCGGCTCGACGTGCAGCTTGGCCGCGGCATGACCGTCACCGTCGGCCGCCTCCGGCCGTGCCCGATTCTCGGCTACAAGCTGGTGGCGCTCGGGCACAACCTTGTGCGCGGCGCCGCGGGCGCGGCGCTGCTCAACGCCGAACTGATTGTCGCGCGGCAGCGCTCAGCCGCCGGCGAGGCTGAAACCAATCGAAAACTGCACGCCGTCCCGTCCACGCGCTAAGTCCAGGCTCAGCAAACCGACGTCGTCTTGGTGTGGACCCTGACCCCGCCACCAGCCGACTGCGCAATGTCGCTGCCCAGCCGATGCAGCGTCGGCGCGACCGATCCCGCTTCGTAGAGCGCGGCCAGATCGACCATCGGGTGCACGGCCCAGCAGTATTCGGCGCTGAACGCCAGCGCGTTGCGATCGCGGAACCGGTAGCTCGCATAGCCGCGCAGGAAATCCCCGCCGCCAAGCGTCGGCATCAGGAAGAACGGCACGGTGCTCCCTTGGCCGGACTCGGTCAACCACGCCCGCGCCGATAGCCCCAGCGCGCCCTTCCATCCAGCTGGGTCACGCTGGTCCGTGCGCACCATCGGAAAGAGGTGGGCGAAGCCGGCTTCATAGCCATGGAAGGTCCCATGCCCGTCGTGCATGTCATGGTAGTCGTGCGCACTACCCATGAGCGCCGTGCCGGTGCGGCTGAAATCTGGTGACAGGCGGCTGTCGAACACGATCGAACCGTAGGAGTGGACGAACCATGGGCGGGTCGCCAGGCCCGGCTCATCGGGAACGACGCCGAGGTGTTCGTCTTCCGTGAGATCGAGAAAACCCGCATCGATCGCGTAGCGCTCGAAGCCGGAGCCGCCCGTCACGGTGAGGTGCTGCGCAAGACCGTAGCGAATGAAACCACTCCACTCTGCCTTGCGCTCGCCGTATTCGGCGCGCGCCTGGGGGGAATCAGGACCGAGCGCATAGAGCGACAGTTCCGGCGCGTCCTGCCAGCGCACGCGGGTCGAGACCATCGCACGGTGATGCAGTAAGGGGCCGGAGTCGAACCGCGCCTGCACGAGCTTGAAATGGCGAATCGAGTAGACGCCCTTGACCTGCGCAAAGCTGCCGTTGTCGAACTCGTGGCTGACCGCAGGTCCGACGGCCATGCTCGAACCTTGCTTGATGCCGCCAAAGACGATGGCAAAGACCTTGGTGATGTGCAGGCCGCCGGCGCGATCGACCCGGATCTTCTTCAGGAACGAGGGTCCCTTGGCCATCAGGGCGTTGGGATCCTCAGCGCCTTGCGCGCACACGATTCCGCCACCGCGGACGGTGAGCAGAAAAACAACGGCGGCGAGGATGACCCGGATCATCACCATCCAGTTGAGCAATTCTGCTGCCAATGGGCTTCGTGGCAAGATATCGCCCGTGTCGGGACTTCCCTTAGCCAGTGACGTGATCCGGCCGCATTGCGGCCGCCGCCGGTGGGTGGGGTCTTGCGTCGCCTGATTCTCTGGGGCGGAGCAGCCGTTGTCGCCGCGCTGGCCGCCCTCGCCATCACCGAAGCGCCACTCGGCACGCCGCTCTTCTTCGCCTTCGCGGCGGTCCCGGCGATCGTCTACGGGCTGGTGCTGCGTCGGCTCTTCACGCTGCCGCCACCAGAGGCCGATCGGCTGCTGCGGGTCGCGCTGCTGCTCGCGGTCGCCTTCCGCGTCCCAACCGCCGTCGCCCCCGTTGGCGCGGACAACGACATGGTCCGCTACATGTACGACGGACGGGTGCAGCGCCTTGGCCTCAACCCGTTCCTCGTCGTCCCGGCGGATCCCGAGCTGGCGTGGACGCACACGGACCTGACGCGGCGGATGCCGAGTCTTCGCGCCCGCACGCCGTACCCGGCCGCGGCGCAGCTCTTCTTCCGCCTCGTCGTCACGATTCGCCAGACGCCGCGCGCGATGAAGCTGGCGCTCGTCCTTTGTGACCTGCTGACGATCTGGGTCCTCGTCACCTGGCTCCGTCAGACCCATCGGTACGCCCTGGCTGGCGCTGGCCTATGCCTGGAATCCGCTCGTCATCCTCGAAGTCGCCCACAGCGGCCACATCGACGCGCTCGGCGCGTTGTGGATCGCGATCGCCGCCTGGCTGCTGACGACCGGCCGGACGATGCGCGCAGCCGTCGCCTTCGTGATCGCGATCGCGAGCAAGCTGTTGCCGATCGTCCTCGTTCCCCTGTTGTGGAAACGGATCCGGATCCGCGATGCCGCCGCCGGGGCGCTTGTCTGGGTGCTGCTCTATCTGCCCTTCCGCTCGGCCGGCGCCGTGCCGCTCGGTGCCGTGCCGAACGTCGTCGCGTTCATCCGCTTCAACGGGCCGCTGTTCAAGGGATTGTTGCAGCTGGTCTCGCCGCCGGCAGCCGCAGCGGTCGCGGTGATGGCGGGGTTCGCGCTGGCGGCATGGATGCGGTTCTCGCGCCCGGCGGAGGATCCCGCGGCCTGGGCGTGGCCGATGGCGCTGTCGCTCGCCGCCGCGCCGGTGATCTACCCGTGGTATCTGCTCTATTTGACGCCGTTCCTGTTTACGCCGGGAACGCTGCCCCTGGTAGCGTGGACCTACACGGTGCTGCCCGTCTACGTCGTCTGGTATCTCTCGGCCTTCGGGCACCGCTGGTTCGTGCCGACCCCGGTCCTGTGGATCGAGTTCGGCACGATCCTGGCGGTGCTGGCGATTCAGGTCACTTCTTCAGTTCGCCGGCGATCGCCGCCACGTTCTGCTTGAGCCGGGCGTCCTGGATCTGATAGCCCTTGTACTTGTCGGCGATCTTCCATGACGCGGCGATGTCGTCTGGACTCTTCCCCGCCTTCAACCCCGCCTGCACGTCGGCCAGGAAGTCCTTGTTGAACTGTGCGTACTCGGCGAGGTCGGCCCACGTCATGACCGTGCTGTGCCCGGTGATGACCGAGTCGACGTTCTTGATGCCGGCGTGCGCCTTGGCCAGTGAGTCGCCGATCTCCACGCCGCTGCCGCCGTTGTTCGTGTCGAGCAGCGGCAGGTTCTTGCCCGAGAAGATGTCGCCGGCGTGCGCGAAACGTAGCGCCGGCCATACGATCCACGCGTCGCCGTTGGTGTGGCCGCGGCCGAAGTAATACAGGTCGATCTCGTCGGCGCCCTTGCCGATGGTCAACGTGTCCTTGAACGTGCGCTTGGGCATCCCCTTGCCGTTGTTCTGCTGGAAGATGGTCGGCGGGGCGGCGCCGGGGGCGCCCATGCCGGGCGGATTCATCATCTTTTCCATGTTCGTCTTCGTGTTTTCCTGGACGATGATGTCGACGGTGGCCGGGAACTCGACGTTGCCGCTGACGTGATCGCCGTGGGTGTGCGTATTGATGATCGTCGTCACCGGCTTGGGCGTCAGTTCCTTGATCTTGTCGAGGATGGGCTGTCCCCAGCCTGGCAGCTTCGTGTCGACGACGACGACGCCGGCAGCGCCGACGAAGACGGCCGTATTGCCCCCGCCGCCTTTCAGCATGTAGAGGTTGTCTTTCAACTTCTCGACCTCGACGACCTTCGGGCCCTGCGGCTGCTGCGGCGCCTGATACGCCGCCGTCGCTGCTGTCAACGCCGCCAGACCGGCAAAGATGCCGGCAACCCAACTCCGATTCATAGACTGCCTCCCGCAAAGAAAACGCGCTGCACGAACCAGAATGTGCCCGCGAGCACGACCACCAGGGACCCCGCAATGGCGAGCCGGCGTCCCGCTTCTTCGCTACGTTGCCGGAGCGCTGCGAGCGCGGACGCCACCACGACGACGACGAGCAACTGCCCGATTTCGACGCCGGCGTTGAACGAGAACAGCGACCAGCCGAGCGCGCGCGCCGGCAGGTCCATCTCGCGCAACACGCTGGCGAAACCGAAGCCGTGCACCAGCCCGAATGAGAAGGCGATCCAGCCGCGCACGTCGCGCCCACCGCGCACCATCAGGTTGTCGACGCCGACGTAGACGATACTCAGCGCGATGAGCGGCTCGACGACCCGTGCCGGCGGGCTGAAGACCCGAAGCGCGGCGATGGTCAGTGTCACGCTGTGGGCGAGCGTGAACGACGTCACGACCACGGCGAGGCGGCGGATCGATCCGCCGAGCAGGAGCAGCCCGACCAGGAACAGGATGTGGTCGGGCCCGATCAGGATGTGATGGATGCCGGCGGCGACGAACCGTCGTGCCACCGCGAGCGTGCCGCGGGCGCTTCCGGAGAAGTACTCAACCGAGGTCCGCGAGGCGTCGAGGATGACCTGCTGCCGCAGCGCGCCGTCCTCGTAGACGTTGACGAACGTCTGGTGCTGCGGATCGTAGGGAAAGAGCCGCGCGTCCAGGCGCAGCGCCGAGGGCCTGGCGCCGGCGAGCGTGAACGGCAATCGCAGCGACTGCTTGTCAGGCAGCACCTCGAGCGGCCCCCAGGTGATCGCCAGCGGACGATCACCATCCGCGAGCGACAGCCGCGCCGCCAGCATCCGCTGGAGCGCCGCCGCACGCGCGGCGGCGACGGCAGGGTCGAGCAGTTGCGCGGGCGGATCGACGCCGAGATCGTGCCCCGCGTCGAAGATGTGCACCGTCAGCGTGCCAGTGACGGCGGCTGCAGCCAGGTGGATGTCCAGGTAGCTGAACGGGACCGGGTGCGCCGAGGCCGGCAGTGCGAACAGGAGCAGCGCGAGCAAGTGCGCGAGACGGCGCATGGAGGCCTCATGCTACCGTACGGGCCAGCGTGATCGCCGAGACATCAGCTGGGCTGTACTGCGACGCGGGCGGTTTCCACGTCGATCCCTGGCTGCCCGTCGAACGCGCGCTGATCACTCACGCCCACAGCGATCACGCCCGGCCCGGCTCCGCCGCCTACCTCTGTGCCGAACCGGGCCGCATCCTCCTGCAACGGCGGCTGCCCGATGCCCGTATCGAAACGGTTCAATACGGGGAGACCCTCGCGATCAACGGCGTCACGGTCTCGTTTCACCCCGCCGGCCACATTCTCGGCTCGTCGCAGATCCGGGTCGAGCGCGGCGGTGAAGTGTGGGTCGTCTCCGGTGATTACAAGCGCCAGCCGGACCCGACGTGTCAGGCGTTCGAGCCGGTGGCGTGCCACACGTTCATCACCGAAGCCACCTTCGCGCTGCCCATCTATACCTGGGACGCGCCAGCCTCGGTCATCGACGACATCCTCGCCTGGTGGCGTGGCAACCGCGACGAGGAGCGTGCATCGGTCCTCTTCTGCTACGTGCTCGGCAAGGCACAGCGGATCCTCGCGGAGATCGGCGATCGCGCGGACGCACCGATCTACCTGCACGGCGCGATGTGTGCGCTCACCGACGCCTACCGTGACGCGGGGGTGGCGATGGCGACCGCGCCGCGCCTGACCGATCAGATGCGCGGCAAGGCGCTGGCCGGCGCGCTCGTCCTTGCGCCGCTCTCAGCCCGCGGCACGCCGTGGATGCGCCGCTTCCCCAATGCGTCGGATGCGTTCGCGTCCGGCCTGATGCGCGTGCGTGGCGTGCGCCGCCAGCGTGCCTTCGACCGCGGCTTCGTCCTCTCGGATCACGCCGACTGGGGCGGCCTGCTCGACACGATTGCCGCGACCGGCGCCTCGCGCGTCCTCGTCACGCACGGCTGGTCGGAGGCGCTGGCGCGCTACCTGCACGAATCCCGCGGCCTCGACACCGGCGTCCTGCACACGGCGTTCGAGGGAGAGACCGGTGAGCTGACCGCCGCGGACGATTCGGACGGCCACGGATGAACCCGGATGCGTAGGTTCTCCGAGCTCTATGACGCGCTCGATCGGACGACCTCGACCAACGCGAAAGTCGCAGCGTTGGCTGTGTACTTCCGCGACTCGCCGCCGGCTGACGCGGCGTGGGCGATCTTCTTTCTCACCGGCCGGCGGCTCAAACGCGTCGTCCCCTCCGCGGGCCTGCGGGCCTGGGCGCAGGAGGCGACCGGACTGCCCGAGTGGCTGCTCTACGAGTCGTACGCGGCGGCCGGGGACTTCGGCGAGCTCGTCGCGCTCGCGCTCGACGCCGTCGCACCGGGTCCGGCGGAGCCGGAATTGCCGCTCGCCGACTGGGTCGTGCGGCGGCTGATGCCGCTGCAGCGCAGCGACCTGGCGCAGCAGCGCACGCAGGTGATCCGCTGGTGGCTCGGCCTGCCGCGACTTCAACGTTTCATCCTCAACAAGCTGCTGACCGGCGAATTCCGGGTCGGGGTCGCACAAACGCTGGTGATCCGCGCGCTGGCGGAGGCGATCGGCGCCG
Source organism: uncultured Acidobacteriota bacterium (assembly GCA_963836665.1). Lineage (GTDB taxonomy): Bacteria > Acidobacteriota > Vicinamibacteria > Vicinamibacterales > 2-12-FULL-66-21 > JAICSD01. Next base: position 205,928 of record CAWIKL010000002.1, read on the forward strand.
AACCGACCGTCGTCGCGGCGCGGATGATGGGCGAATGGACGCCGTCGGCCGAATGGTTCGCGGCCCTACGAACGCCCGCGGCGCAGGCACGCGATCCGTCGCAGCCCTATCCGTTCTTCCTCGCTGCGCCGCTCGAAGGGGCGCCGCAGGATCTTGGCGATCGGACCGGCTGGCTGGTCGAGTGGAAGTGGGACGGCATCCGTGCGCAATTGATCCGGCGCGACGGGCAGTGCTGGCTGTGGTCGCGCGGCGAGGAGCTGATCACGCACCGCTTTCCCGAGATCGCCGCCGCGGCCACGCACCTGCCCGACGGTACCGTCCTCGACGGCGAAGTACTCGCCTTCCAGGACGGCCGGCCGATGCCCTTCTCCGCGCTGCAGCAACGCATCGGCCGCCAGAAGCGGGTCGCGCAGATCATGCGCGCCGTGCCGGCCGTCTTCGTCGCCTATGACGTCCTCGAGGCGGAGAGCGGCGACGTCCGTGCCGAACCGCTGACCGCGCGGCGTCACCGCCTCGAGTCGCTCGTGCGCGGCGAGGGCGTCCTGCGCGTGTCGCCCGAGGTGGACGCCTCATGGGACGCGCTTGCCGGGCTGCGACTCGAGTCGCGGGCGCGCGGCGTCGAAGGATTCATGCTCAAGCGCCGCGACGCGGAATACGGCGTCGGACGGAAGAAGGGCGCCTGGTGGAAATGGAAAATCGATCCGTTCACCGTCGACGCCGTTCTCATCTACGCGCAGCCCGGTAATGGCCGCCGCGCCAGCCTCCTCACCGACTACACGTTCGGCGTCTGGGACAACGGCGACCTAGTGCCGATCGCCAAGGCGTATTCCGGATTGTCGAATGCGGAAATTGAGGAGCTCGACGCCTGGATCCGGCGGCACACGCGCGAGCGGCATGGCCCGGTGCGCGCCGTGGAACCGATCCAGGTATTCGAGCTCGGCTTCGAGGCGATCGCGACGTCTTCACGGCATCGCAGCGGGATCGCGGTGCGGTTTCCGCGCATGTTGCGCTGGCGCCACGACAAGGTAGCGGCGGAAGCCGATACTCTCGAGTCACTCCGCCGGCTCCTGCCATGAGCACGCTTCTTGCCATACACGCCGCAGGGATTGACGGATGCGGACGGTATGGGTTATCGCGTTCACACTTTTGGCCGGCTCGGCCGTGACGCCGATGCGCGCCACCGGCGATTCTGCCAGTAACCCGATTTCCCACTTCTTTTCACGCAACGAGCAGCCGCTCCAAGAGTACCGTGCCTACCGCCGGATGCACGCGTCGAGCACCAATTCGCCGAAGTACGACGCGTGGATGGAGGCCTCGACCGAACTGAAGGACGGTAAATTCAGCTATCAGATCGTTTCGGAGGGGGGCTCCGATACAGTGCGCTCGCGCGTGCTGCGGGCCGTGCTGGCGCGGGAACAGGAACTCATCAACAGCGGCGCCAGCGACAAAGGGGAGCTGACGCTCGACAACTACGAGTTCGTCGAGGGCGGCCGCGACGCCGACGGCTCCCGTGTCGTGCAGATGAAGCCACGGCGCTGCGACGTGCTGCTGGTCGACGGCCGCGCGGTGCTCAACGAGTACGGCGAGCTGATGCGCGTGGAAGGCCGGCTGGCCAAGAACCCCTCCTTCTGGACCAGTCTCGTCAACATCGTCCGCCGCTACTCGCGCATCGGCGGCGTGCGCGTCCCGGTCGCCACCGAGACCACGGCGAAAGTAAAGTTCGTCGGCACCGCGCAGATGAACGTCCTCTACGACTACCAGAGCATCAACGGCCGGCCGATCGCCGTCAGCGAAGTGCCGTCTTCAACGCCCGGGCATACCGCTGAGCGATGAGATTGGTCAGGCGGCGCGACACGATCGTGTTGGTGTCGATCGCCAGCGCCTGATCCAGCAGCCGGCTCTTCTCGGCCGCGTCGCTCGTGACCAGCGCCAGGGCCACGTAGGCGAACACCGATTTTCCGCTCGACAACTCGATGGCCTTGTTGAAGTCGGCGCGTGCCGCAGCCGCTGAACCGCCGAGCAGCGGCGGCAGCCCGTCGAACGCGATCAGGCCCTCGTAAATCGCCCCCCCATCCCACGCGTCGTTCAAGGCTTTCGCGCGCTGCAGCAGCGCGCGCACGATCGGCAGTTCGGCGACGCGGGTCAGCGGATTCGAGGACAAGACGATGTCGGCCCCCCACGACGCGGCGGTCCAGTACAGGAACGGCACATCTTCCCGGGTCGTGGTCCGTAGCGTGCCGGTCGGATCGGACGCCAGGGCAGCCTCGGTGATGCCCGGATGGGTCACCTGCAGCCCGGACAGGCAGTAGCCGCGCGCCCGCTGATACATCTTCGCGGCGCGCGCGCGCAGGTCCTGCGCCGAGACCGGGTCGGCCGCTTTCAAGACCGACTCGACGTGCAGAAACCCGTATGAATACTGCGTGAAACCGCTGCACGCGGTCAGCAGCAGCTGCGGCTGCCGCGGCGACTGCGACAGCAGCATCTCCACCGTCTTCAACGTGGACGGCGCGGCCAGGCGTACGAACTCCGGATCGTTGTCGCGCTCGTAGACGGTGCTGGAATCAGCTAACGCCGAGGCCATCCGGTTGAGCGCCATCTGCTTGGGGGAGCACGCCGCGGCGAAGAGCGCCGCCGCGAGCGCCAGGCGCGGCCATGTCATGGCCTCGTAGCGTATCGCAGAGCGGCCAGCCCGCGCGCCCGAAGTCCTCATTCGCCCGCCCCTGGTTATTCCTTCGTGCGGACCCAGCGATGCACCGGCACGGACAGCAGCCAATAGTGCGCGCGGAGCTCGATGATCATCTCGCGATAGCGCTCCTTGGCAAATTCACTGGCGAGCAGCCGCCGTTTCAGCCGGCGGATTTCGTAGCGATACAGGTCGTTGAGGGCGGCCCGGACGACCAGCGGCGGCGTCGCCGGACCGGGCTGCAGGCCGTGTTCCGCCAGGATGGCCAGCGCCTCCGGGGCGTAGACAAACTCCACGCGATCACCAAATCATCAAATCAGGAAATCAGCAAATCTGCTAGCATCCCCCGTCTAACTGTTCGGAGGTCCTATGTCAGACGAGAAGGATCCGCAGACCAACGACATGCTGACGCGGTCGGCGGAACTGGTAGGAAGCGCAATGGGCACGGCGGTCAACACCGCGTCGCAGGCCGCGGGTGCTGCGGCGGCGACGGTCGCCGGAGCCGCGCAGGCCGCGAGCGCCAAAGCGGCGCCGGCGAAGCGGGCGGTCAAGCGGACCGTCAAGCGCGCCGTCAAGGCGGTCAAGCGGACGGCCAAGGTCGCGGCGCGCAAGGCCTCCAAGGCCGGCAAGAAAGCCAGCCAGAGCGCCGCGAAGAAAATGGCCAAGAGCGCCAAGAAGGGAAAGAAGACCGCGAAAAAGGCGGTCACGAAAAAGACGGCCAGGAAAAAGCGCTGAAGAGTTTGCAGTTGGCAGTTGGCAGTTGGCAGTTGCGAGACTGCCAACCGCCTCCTGCTGACTCGTGGCGCCCCTCTCTCCTACGGCTGGCGCGTGCCGCCCCTCGGCGCCGCCGGGGCGGCCAGGATGGCATTGAACAGGAACCGGAACGTCGCGTGCGGCTGCCCGCGGAACGTGATTTCCGGGCCGAAAGCGAACACCTTGCCCTTACCCACCGTGGCTTCGATCGCGGTCGTCCCGCCTTCCAGGTAGTTCTGCCCCCACGCCCAGCCGCTGCGCAGCGGCTTCGCGCTGTCGAACCACATCACCGGCCGCACGCCGTGCGCCTCTGCGTCGGGCGACAGCCGGAAGACCGGATCGTTATTGAAGAACACGTCAATGTGATCCTCGGCACCGGCCGCCGACGCCGCGGACGGATCGACCGCCACGCGCAGCACCGATCCGGGAACGTAGAACTTGTCGGCGCTGAGCGGACGGTCCTCCTGCGCCGGCTGCCGCTCGACGAGATAGTCCGACACTGGCAGCGCGAGCAGATCGGTGACGTTGCGCGCCGCAGTGCCGGCGCCGATCAACACGCCGCCCTCCTGCACGAATTTCTTCACGTTGGCCTCGGCGCTCGCGCCGTTGCCGGTACCGCTGGTGACCTGGCACAGGCTGCGCAGATCAGGGTCCTGTTTCGGCCCCGCGCCTGGCACCGGCGCAGGCTCGTCTCCGCCACCACCGCCCCCGCCCCCGCCGCCTCGGCCGCCGAACCCGCCGGGACGAAACGAGGCGCCTGAGGGCAGTATGATGACATCGTACTTCCCACGCAGGCCGCTGTCGTCGAAGCCAGCGCCGCAGACGACGGTGAACGGGAACTCGAAGCGCTCGAGCAGGAAGCGTGTCCAGCCCGACGGCATCGAGCCGGTTGTCGTGTCCCAGAGGGCGATGCGCGGCTGGGCCAGTTTCGTGGCGCCGGCGTCGGAACGCGCCGCCGTCGCGTCGACGTTGACGCCGAGCTCCTGCGCTCCCTTCTGGACGATCGGCGTCGAAGCCCCGCCGGCCGCGACGTAGAACGAGCCGGCCGGGTAGGCGTGGCCGTTGGCGCTCGTCGCGGTGGCGAGGCGGTAGACCTCGCCGCCGGCCTTGAGCACGCGGTTGGCGATCGTGAACGAGTCGTTCACCGCCGGCGACAGCAGGTAACCCGCGGTCGCGCTGCCCTCGACCTTGCCAGGGAGCGGTGCGGCGAGCCCCTCGACGTCCTTCAGGGCTCCGCTCACGTCTTCGAAAACGCGATCGAACTTGACGCCCATCTGATAGGCGAGCGTCCAGCCGGCGTTGTCGTAGGGGCGGCGCGGGATGCCGCGCTCGTCCATGTCGTTGGGATGGTCTTGCGGCTCGAACATGTCCAGCACGTGGGCGCGGCCCGCCTGCGCTGCCTTGACGACGAACGACCCGGCCGGATAGGTCTTGCCGCTCACGCTCAACGGCGCGGTCGCCTGCTGCACTTCCACGCCAACGTACCGCAGCGCGTTGACGAACTTCGTCGCGGTGGCGAAGTCGGTCTGATCGGCGGGCACGAGGAACACCCGCGGGTCGCGGTGCGACGGATCCTTGAGCACTGCGGTGTAGGTCGCCAGGCTGAGCGCGTTGCCGCGGCCGCCGCGGCCGCCCTGGGCATCGGGTGCGGGCGCGTCACCGCCGCCCCCCGCGGCAGGGGCGCCACCGCGGCCGCCGCGGCCGCCGCCGCGGCCGCCCTGGGCCGCAGGAGCCGTGCCGCCTGCGGCCGGCGCCGCCATCGCGGCCTGCAGCCGCGTCATGTCCTCGTTCGAGATCGTCCAGTGGTCGTGACTGCCGCGCTCGATCTGGTTCGAGCCCATCTTGTAGATGTTGAAGAGGAGCTCGTCCTTGTAGCGCGCGGCGTAATTGAGCACCGCGTAGTTGGCCGTCACCGAGTAGTCGATGGACTGACGGAAGTGCCATTCCTGCGGCTCGATCGGTGCCGGGAGGTCGGCGCGCGGCAGGATCTGGCTCACCGTCGGCGGTATCGGCATGGGCGTGGGGTTGCCGATGATTTCGGTGAGCAGGCCGATGATGTTCTGGAAGTAGGCGGTGGTGCGCAGGCCGCCGTTCCACCACGTGGAATAGGACGACCCCGAGCGCATCGTGAAGCCCGGCTTCCCCTCCTGGAGAAAGCGGTCGTGGATCATCGAGCCGACGGTATCGACGCCGGTGACGATCATCGGATCGAAGTTGTAGTTGAACGGATCGCGGAAGGGCGGCGTGAAGATCACCGTGCCGGCCGGGCCGGCCTGGTGATGGTTGTACATGATCTGCGGCAGCCACTCCCAGTACATGAGCTTGTTCATGTTCTGAGATTCCCTGAGGTTCGACATGTAGAAGTCGCGGTTGTCGTCGTGCCCCGCGTACTTGTTATAGAGGCGCGGGCTGCAGGTACGGCGATCCTGCGGGTTGTCGTACTGCATGTAGCACTTCGACACCATCTGCATGCCGTCGGGATTGGCGTGCACGGCGATGATGATGACGTCGCGGAGGATGCGCAGCGTCTCGTCGTCGCTGCGGCTGACCAGCTGATACGTGGTCTCGATCAGCTGGTGCGCGCCGACGACTTCAGTCGCGTGCAGGCCGCCGTCGATCCAGACGACCGCCTTGCCTTCCTTCGCCAGCGCGCGCGCCTGCTCGTCGCTGATGCCGCGGGCGCGATGCAGCTGCTGCGCGATCTGCTTGTAGCGATCCAGCTTGGCGAAGTTCTCCGGCGCGGTGATGATCGCGGCCAGCTGCGGCCGCCCCTCCTCGCTCTTGCCGATCTCGACCACCTGCATGCGGTTCGACTCTTTGTCGATCTTGTGCCAGGTACTCGATGAACTGGTCATAGGTCGCGAGCCGGTAGTCGTCGCCGATATTGAAGCCGAAGAACTGCTTCGGCGAGGTGACGGCGGGGGTTTTGGTCTGTGCGGCCGGCACGGTGACGGCCGCGGTGAAGAGCGCGAAGGCGAACGCCGCTCGGCGCGCGCGTCGAAGGTACATGGATCCTCCTCCAGGATCGGAGGCGGATACAGTATCAGATCAGCTGGTCTTGAGCGGGACGCCGATCGGCGGCGGCCCCGACTCCGGCATCACGCCGTTGAACGTCGACGTGTGCTGGTAGATCGTGCCGTCGGCATTGCTGCCGTAGAAGTACGGATTGCCCTTCGCATCGAGCGGATCGCCGCTGACGGCGTAGCCTGTCGCCGAGGATCCGGCCGCGCGGCCGTTGCAGGTCGCCGGCGCACCCGCGAAGGGCGTGCCGCTCATCGCGAACGTGTAGCCCTGCTTCAGGAACGACGCACCCGTCGCCAGTTCGGCCGGCAGGAACGCGGCGACCGCACCAACCGGCGGAGCGCCGAGCGTCATGAAGTCGGCCGAGTAGAACCCCGAGCCGCAGGCGACGGCGAAACTCAGTTGCGCGCTGTTGACGACGCGGAGCGTCGAGACCGCGGACGCCGACTGCGCCGCGCCGCGCGCGCGATAGAGCGAGGGCAGCGCCATCGTGCACAACGTGCAGATGAGCGAGGCGGTGAACAGAAGGTCGATCAGCGTGAAGCCGGATTCGCCGTGCGACGCTGTTTTTGTCAAAGCCATAACCGCAGTCCCTGGACAATTTTCGGCACTCTGCCAATTTTCGACACGCTAAAAGTGGCGCTTCGAAAGCGGTGCCGGCTGTCCGACCTCCGCTTGGCTGCGATTAACCCAATCTCTGTCAGCACTTTACAGTCACCGAACAGCGCAGCCACACGGTAGAGGTGCAAGGCCCCTGCCGCGAGCGAGGCCGAGACGCCGCTAGCGCGTCAACTTGCGGAACTTGATACGGTGTGGCTGGTCGGCGTCGGCGCCAAGCCGGCGGTGACGGTCGGCTTCGTAGTCCTGGTAGTTCCCCTCGAACCACTCGACGTGGCTGTCCCCCTCGAAGGCCAGCATGTGCGTGGCGATGCGGTCGAGGAACCAGCGATCGTGGCTGATGACCACGGCGCAGCCGGCGAAATTGAGCAGCGCTTCTTCGAGCGCGCGCAACGTATCGACGTCGAGGTCGTTGGTCGGCTCGTCGAGCAGCAGCAGGTTGGCGCCTCCCTTGAGCAGCTTCGCCAGGTGCACGCGGTTGCGTTCCCCGCCGGAGAGCTGCCCCACCTTGCGCTGCTGATTGGCCCCCTTGAAGTTGAACCAGGAGACGTAGGCGCGCGAGGCCACCTCGCGCTTGCCGAGCTCGACGGTGTCGCCGCCGCCGGTGATTTCCTCGAACACGGACTTGTCGGGATCGAGCTCGCGCGACTGATCGACGTAGCCGACCGACACCGTGTCGCCGATGCGTAGCATGCCCGAGTCGGGCTTCTCCGTGCCGGTAATCATGCGAAACAGCGTCGTCTTGCCGGCGCCGTTGGGCCCGATCACGCCGACGATGCCGCCGCGCGGCAGCGTGAAGGTGACGTCCTCCATCAGGAGGGTGTCGCCGTAGCCTTTCTTCAGGTCGCGCGCCTCGACGACGATGTCGCCGAGTCGCGGGCCGGGCGGAATGTAGATCTCGACCTGGTCGATCTTTTTGGCGGTTTCTTCCTTGAGCAGATCCTCGTAGGCGTTGAGACGGGCCTTGCCCTTTGCCTGCCGGGCTCGCGGCGACATGCGGATCCAGTCGAGCTCGCGCTCGAGCGTCTTTTGGCGCTTGCTCTCCGTTTTCTCTTCCTGCGCGAGACGGTTCTGCTTCTGCTCGAGCCACGACGAGTAGTTGCCTTCCCACGGGATGCCGTGGCCGCGATCGAGCTCGAGGATCCAGCCGGCGACGTTGTCGAGGAAATACCGATCGTGGGTGACGGCGACGACCGTGCCCGCATAGTCCTTGAGGAAGCGCTCGAGCCAGGCCACCGACTCGGCGTCGAGGTGGTTGGTCGGTTCGTCGAGCAGCAGCAGGTCGGGGGACTTGAGCAAAAGCCGGCAGAGCGCGACGCGGCGCCGTTCACCGCCGGACAGCTTCGTGACATCGGCGTCGGCCGGGGGCAACCGCAGCGCGTCCATCGCCAGTTCGAGGCGCGAGTCCAGATCCCAGGCGTTCGCCACTTCGATCCGGTCCTGGACCCGCGCCTGCTCCTCGATGACCTTGTCCATCGCCGCGGGCGAGAGGTCCTCGCCCAACTTCGCGTTCAGATCGTCGTAGCGCGCGAGCAGCGCCTTGATCTCGGCGACCCCCTCCTCGACGTTGCCGAGGACCGACTTCTCGGCGTTGAGCCGCGGCTCCTGGTGCAGGATGCCGACGCTGATCCCGTCGGCGGGCCACGCCTCGCCGATGAAGTTCTTCTCCTCGCCGGCCATGATCTTGAGCAGCGAGCTCTTGCCGGCGCCGTTCAACCCCAGCACGCCGATCTTGGCGCCGGGCAGGAACGAGAGCCAGATGTCCTTGAGAACCTGGTGGTCGGGTGGATAAACCTTCCCGAGCCCCTTCATGGTGTAGATGAATTGCGGCATGGTGAAATCCTGATTGTACTGGATAATCACCGCCTACCGGACGCATGACACGCGCGACAGGCTCGCCGTGATCAGAGCGCGTTGTTCGGCCTGAGCGTCGCCGGCACCTTGTCGGTCGCCATCTCCGGCGTGAAGTCCTCGCCGTCGTTGATGAAGCGATCGGCTTCGAACTTGTACTGCTTGTCGTAGAGCGTCCGGTAGCGGCCGCCGAGCGCGATCAGCTCGGCGTGCGTGCCACGCTCGACAATCTCCCCGTGCTCGAGCACCAGGATCTGGTCCGCGCTGCGGATCGTTGACAGGCGGTGCGCGATGACGAACGTGGTCCGGCCGTGGCGCAGCGACTTGAGGCCGTCCTGGATCATCGCCTCGCTCTCGCTGTCGAGGCTCGACGTCGCTTCGTCGAGCACCAGGATGCGTGGATCGGCGAGGATCGCGCGGGCGATCGAGACGCGCTGCCGCTGGCCGCCCGACAGCTTGACGCCGCGCTCGCCGACGATGGTGTCGTAGCCCTTGTCGAACTGCTCGATGAATTCGTCGGCGTGGGCGATGCGGCTCACCCGCTTGATGTCGTCGAGCGTTGCCGCCGGCTTGCCGTAACGGATGTTGCCGGCAATCGTACCGTCGAAGAGAAAGTTGTCCTGCAGCACGACGCCGAGCTGCTCGCGGTAGTCGCGCAGCCGCACGCTCGCCAGGTCGCGGCCGTCGACCAGGATGCGGCCGCTCTTCGGCCGGTTGAAGGCCATCACCAGGCTGATCAGCGTGCTCTTCCCAGAGCCGCTCGATCCGACGAGCGCCGTGGTCGTGCCCGCGGGGGCGCGGAAGCTGACGTGCTTCAGGACCGGCACGCCCGGGTTGTACTCGAAGGTGACGTCTTCGAACACGACCTCGCCGGCGATTTCCCCCAGCGCCGCCTTGGCCGCGTCTTCCTCGTCCTCGGTCGCCATCTGCATCAGCTCGCGGATGCGATCCAGGCCGGCAAACGCCTCGCTGATCTGGGTGCCGATCGACGCGATCTGGACCACCGGCGCGGCGAGCAGCCCCGTGAACAGGATGTAGTTGAGCAGCTCGCCGACGGTCATGTGCCCGGCGAGAATCGAGCGGCCGCCGACGATGATGATGATCGTGCCGATGATGCCGATGATCGCGGTCGAAAACGTCGTGATCGCCGACACCCCGGTGATCGACTTGGCCACGTTGCGGAACAGCTTGTGGACGCCTCCGGTGAAGACGATCTCCTCGCGCTTCTCCGCGGTGTAGGTCTTGACGATGCGGATGCCGCCCAGGGTCTCGTTGAGGCGGCCGGTCACCTCGGCATTGATCTTCCCGCGCTCGCGGAAGAGCGGACGCAGCCGGTTGAACGCCGTCGCCATCGCGCCGCCGAAAGCCGCGAGCGCGACGATGTTGGCCAGGGTCAGGACCCAGTTCAGATAGAAAAGGTAAGCCAGCGCGAACGCCGCGGTGACCACGCTGCCGACCAGCTGCACCAGGCCGTTGCCGACCAGATTGCGGATGCCTTCCGCGTCGGACATGATCCGCGAGATCAGGACGCCGGCCTTGGTCGAGTCGAAGTAGCCGACCGGCAGCCGTGCCACGTGCGCCTCGACCCGCCGCCGCATGTCGGTGATCGCGCGCTGCGCGGCGACGCCGAGAACCTGCGACAGCACGAACGAGGTGATCGCCTGCACCAGCGTCGCCGCCCCGGCGACGAGCGCGAGCGGCACGAGCAGCTGCGTCTGTCGCCGCCCGATCACGTCGTCGACCAGGTATTTCGACGTAGCCGGCAGGACCAGGCCCGCCATCCGGCTGATCAGCATCAAGCCCAGCCCGAGCGTCAGGCGGCCACTGCGCGCGACGATCAGCACGCGGGCCTCCTGCCACGCGTTGGAGTAGTTGACCTTCTTCTTCTTCGCGGGATCGTCAGTGCGGGCGGCGACGGCGGAGCGGCCGGCGCTCTCTCGCCCGCCGCCTCTCATACCGCCGCCGTGCGCTCTTCCGGGAAACATCTTTATTGATCGGGTAATCGGGGAATCGGGGAATCGGGTAATCGGGTAATCGGGTAATCGGATTTTTAGATTACCCGATCCCACATTACCCGATTCCCCGATTCGGTGTTCCTACCCGATTGGGTGGCTCAAACCCATTAGACTGGAGGGATGGTCAAGGACCGGGTGCTGCCGCCAGATGAGTGGGCCGAGTGGCCGGACGAGCGCCTCCTCGACCTGCGCATGTGCCAGCTCGGCGTGGCCATAGAAACGAGCGTGCTCGCCGAGCGGATTGCCGCCCTGCAGCATGAGCTCGACGGCCGCGGCCTGGCCACGTTCCGGCCGCACTTCTGGCTGTCCGAGGAGTGGTTCTCGCCCGACGGCGTGCCCGGTGTCGCCATCCCCTTCTACCTGGCGCACCCGCGCCTGGAACGGCTCGAGCGCACCTACATGCTCGACGTCGAGGGGGGCACGCCGCACTGGTGCCTGCGCATCCTGCGCCACGAAGCCGGCCACGCGATCGACAACGCCTACAATCTGCGCCGGCGCCGCCGTCGCCAGCAGATCTTCGGGCCGTCCTACAAGGCCTACCCGCGGTTCTACGATCCGAAGCCGTACTCGAAGAGTTTCGTGCTGCATCTCGACAGCTGGTATGCGCAGAGCCATCCCGATGAAGACTTCGCCGAGACCTTCGCCGTGTGGCTCTCGCAGGCCGAGTGGCGCGAGCGGTACGCCGGCTGGCCCGCGCAGAAAAAGCTCGAGTACATGGACACGCTGATGCAGGAGCTCGCCGGCAAGCCGATGCTCGTGCGCACCCACCGGCGGGTCGATCCGCTCCAGGCGATCCGCAAGACGCTGCGCCAGCATTACGAACGCAAGCGGCGCCACTACGGGCTGGTCCACCCGGATTTCTACGACCGCGACCTGCGCCGCCTGTTCTCGGACGACCCGGCGTATCACGCCAACATCAAGGCGGCACGCTTCATCGCGCGCGCGCGCCGCGACGTCCGCCGCATGGTGGCGAGCTGGACGGGCGAGTATCAATACACGATTGACCAGGTGCTGGAGGCGATGCTGAAACGGGCCAACGAGCTCAACCTGCGCCTGACGGGACCTGAGGACAAGACGAAGGCCGATTTCCTGGTGATGCTCACCGTGCAGACGATGAACTACCTGCACAGCGGGCGGCACCGCGTCGCGCTCTAACGCATCCGGCCCAACAGATCTTCGAGCGCGTTGCCGTGCAGCCGCGCGTAGGCGCGGCGGAGCGCCTTGTCGCGATCGATCCCCCATTCCTGCAGCAGCGCGCGAACAGGTTCGGGGGGCTGCTGCGCGACAAAGAGGAGATCGCTACCGGCAGGCGCGCACGCCACCACGGCGTGCAGCGGGGCGGCCGCGCCGGCATTGAAGGCGCGCACCCACCCGGCGACGCGCGGGTCGGTGATCTCGGCCACCGTGTCCTGCGGATCGATGGCGATCGCCAGCAGTCGCGGCGCGACGCCGCCGCGGCCGGCATCGAGATCGGCGAGCAGCGCGGCGAGCGACCAGCGCGACAGCTCGGTCCACTCGCGCACGGCGGCGCCCGTCGTCTTCCAGTACCAGGACAGGCCTGTGGCGAGCATCCCCTCGGCACGGGCGCGCGCATCGGGCGTGAACAGCGCCGTCTGGTAAGCGATCGGACCGTTCTCGCGCAGGAAGCAGACCAGCGGCGACTCGCGCCCGCGGAAGCGGCGCAGGAGCCACTCCATGCTCAGCATTCCCCTACGCTACAATCGCCGGCCATGCGTCTCCAGTCTATATGCGGCGTCGGAATCGCCGCGCTGGCCGTCCTGCCATTGGTCCCCGCAATCGCGGCCGATGATGCACGGGCGGGCGATCCCCGCGGCATGCCCGCCCTTGCGAAGGACGTGACACACGATTCGGTCACGAAGGTGACCTTCGAGCGCGAGGTCCGCGCCATCCTCGAGGCGCGTTGCGCGTCGTGTCACACCGCCGGCCCGGCGCCGATGCCGCTCGCGACCTACGAGGACGTGCGCCCGTGGGCTCGAACCGTCAGAGACCAGATCCTCACGCGGCGGATGCCGAAGTGGTCCGCCGCCCACGGGTATGGGGCGTTTGCCAACGATCCGTCTCTGACGCCGACGGAGATGGCGATCATCGCGGAGTGGGTGGACGAGGGGCAGCCGAAGGGAACCACCGCCGCGTTGGGCGCCGGGAGGTCCGGTTTGCCGAGTTCGCCGGCGATGTCCCTCGCCATCCCGGCGTCCGCGACCGAAGCGACGGTCGCCGCCGCTTCGCCCTGGATCCGCGGGTGGGACGTCCGGCCGGGCGATCCGCTCATCACGTCGGTGACATTCACCTCCGCCGACGGCGCCGGGATCGGCACGTGGGTCGCAGGGGACGCGCCGGTGGAACTGCCCGCCGACTCCGCCATCCACATCGTGTCGCCGATCCACGTTCGGGTGCAGCGGCGCAAGATCGCGGATTACGAGAGCGCGGTGCCGGCGACGCGATCGGTGCTCCGATTGCTACCGCAGCCGAACGCGCCGTTGCGCCGCATCCGGATCGAACAGGCGTCCTGTGGCACGCCGCGCACGGGACGCACGGCGCAACTGCTGGCCGTCCGGCCGCTCCTCGGCGATCGCGCGTCGGCGCGGCTCTGGCTCGAACGCCCCGGCGCGGCACAAGTCGTCGTGGGCTGGTTCAAGGACGTCGAGGCGCTTTATCCGCGCACCTACTGGCTCGCGCGTCCCGCGGAACTCACGCCGGAGTCGCGGATCGCCTCCGACAAGGGCTGCATCGTGGAGTTGACGCTCGCGGCACGCTGACGATCGGCTGCCGGCTATCGGCTACTGGCTACTGGCTACGTCAATCACGAACGACGCCGTCGAGACCTTGCCGCCGCGCTGGAACTGCACCCACATCTTGTAGCGCCCGGCGCGCGGGATGAGCGGCGTGAACGTGAAGGACGGATCGCGAAACTGCTCGTCGGGATGACCGTGAATCGCTTCGGTGAGATCGGCGGGCACGAGCAGCAGGTCCGCGGCGGCCCCGAAATACGGTTCCAGGTCCGTCACCGGCGCCCCGCTCGACGGATCGTCGACCCGCACGACCAGGGGTCGTGTGCCTCCCGCTTTCACCTGTGATGTGTCGGCGCTGACGCGCACCCCGTCGACAACCTTCGGCGCGGCGTCGAGCGCCGGCGCGGCCGCGGTCACGAATGCCTCGCCGGTCGTGAACAGCTGCTGGAACGTCTGCGCGGTCCCGCCCTCGGGCAAGAACTCCGCGATCGCCATGTACGGCCCCGGCTTCGGCAGCGCGACGTCGACCATGAAGACACCGTCGGGCTGCTGTTCCGGGTGCTCGTGGGCAAAAAACTGCAGGTCGGCCCCGACGATGAAGAGGTGCATCGGCCGGTCGTGGACGACGACGACATGCCGCACGGTGGTACGGCGTCGCGGATCCTGGATCCTGAGCCGCAGTCGCGCGCCGGTCGTCGTCGGCGTCACACGCAGGTCGACGGGATAGGTGTCGAAATGGGCTGCCGGCGTCTGCGCCGCATCTCCGCCAGCAACGGCCCGGGGGGCGAGCAGCGCCAGGCAGGCGCCGAGCAGCAACAGTGAGCGGCGCGCGCGCGCCAGCGAGACGAACCGCACGAGCCGGCGAAGCGCGATCATCGGCCAGGTTGCATCTGGCGGATCTCGGTCGGCAGCACGTCAGGATGCAGTTCGTCCCGATCGTAGATGCGCAGGAGGGCCGCCGCGATCGCCGGATCGAAATGCCTGCCCGAGGCCTGCGCGATGAGCCCAATCGCCTCCTCCGCGGGCATCGCGCCGCGATAGGCACGTACCGACGTCATCGCGTCGTAGACGTCGGCGACGCCGAGGAGCCGGCCGAGAAACGGGATGTCCTCTCCCTTGAGTGCTTCCGGATAACCCGTGCCATCCCATCTTTCGTGGTGATACTGCACGCCGGGCAGCACCGCGGTGATGGTCGCGCTCTGGATGTTGCCGAGGATGCGCGCGCCATGCACCGGGTGCTTCTGCATCTCGGCGAATTCTTGGGGTGTCAGGGTGCCGGGCTTGTTGAGGATCGAGTCCGGAACGGCGATCTTGCCGACGTCATGTAGCAGCGCGGAGAGCTCCGCCGTTTCGCGCTCGCGTTCGCTCAGTCCCAGCTCGCGCGCCAGCTGCCCGGTCAGCGCGGCGACGCGCTCGGAATGCCGGTGCGTGTAGCCGTCGCGAGCGTCGATGGTCGCGGCGATCGCCTTGATCGTATCGAGGAGCAGTCGCTCCAACTCTCCCATCAGGCGCACACGATGCATCGCCACGCCCGCCTGGTTACCGATGGCCGCAAGCAGCTCGAGGTCCGCCTCGCTGAAGCGGCCGGGGCCGCTCTGGCTGTCGACGTAGAGCGCGCCGAGGACCTCGTCGGTCGTCCGCAGCGGTACGCACATGACCGAGCGCACCTGCTGCCCGATCACGCTCTGCCCGTCGGCGAAGCGGACGTCGGCGCTGGCATCGTGCGCGAACACCGACACGCCGCGCGCGATCACGTCCGCGACCAGCGTCCGGCTGACCGCGAAGCGGACGTTCGCCTGCGTTTTCGAGCGCGCCGCGAGCAGCTCGGCCTCCCCCGGCGCATCGTGTCGGCGCAAGACGATGGCGCCGCGGTCGGCCGAGAGGACCTCGAGCACTCCGCGTAGCGTGGCTTCCGAGAGCATGGCGATGTCGCGGGCGCCGGCGAGCAACTCGCTGACGCGGTGCAGCGTCGACAGATGACGCTGCGCGCGCTTGAGCAGCGCCAGCTCAGGCGCCCCTCCGTCGGGTGACGTCGTCAGCCAGGCGAAGTCCGACACCTCGATGTGTTTCTGGATGACCGATTCGACGGCTGGCTCATCGACGAAGACGGCCTCGTCAGGCCGGCGCGTCAGTCCTGATGGATCGCGCACTTCGAGAATCGCCGCGCCAAGCCGGATCAGGTCGCCGTCGCGAGCGGTCGCCTCCGTGATTGGCCGCTCGTTGATAAAGGTGCCGTTGACCGACTCGAGATCCTTGACCTGCAGCAGCCCGTTGGCCACGAGCGTGATCGTGCAGTGGCGCCGGGACACCGAAGGGTCGTCGATCTGCACGTCGCACTGCGATGTCCGTCCCACGGTCAGCGTCTGCTCCGGTTGCAGCGGGAACACGAGGCCGGCGTTGCGCAGCACGAGATCGAGGCGGCGGGCCATCTGGGGTGCGCCACATTATCGCCTACAATCGCCGCATGCCGACGCTGCGCGTGCTCCTCCTCGCCGTCATCCTCGCCCAGTTTCCCCCGCCGGCCGTCGATACGCCGAAGCACGCCGCGCCCGCCTGGCTCGATCCTTACCGCGACGCGGCAAGCCGGCTGACCGGCGAAGCGCTGTCCTCGGACTTTGCGTGGCAGCGCCTGGCGCTGCTCGGCGATACCTACGGCAATCGTCTCAGCGGATCGCCGAACCTCGAGGCCGCGATCAAGTGGGCGGTCGAGGAAATGAAGAAGGACGGCCTCGAGAACGTGCACACCGAGCCGGTCAAGGTACCGCACTGGGTGCGCGGCCGTGAGAGCCTCGAGATCGCCGGCGCGATTGCCCAGCCGCTGGTCATCCTCGGCCTCGGCAACAGCGTCGGCACGCCGACCTCCGGCGTCGAGGCCGAGCTGCTGATCGTGCGCAGCTTCGAGGAGCTCGACGCCGCCGCCGATCGCGTCCGGGGGAAGATCGTCCTCTTCAACGTTCCCTTCACCAATTACGGCGACACGGTGCGGTTCCGCGCCACCGGCCCGTCGCGCGCGGGGGCGCTCGGCGCCGCCGCCGTGCTCGTGCGCGCCGTCGGACCGGCGGGCCTGCGCACACCGCATACCGGTTCGCTCAGCTACAGCGACGGGCAGCCGCAGATCCCCGCCGCGGCGCTCACGACCGAGGACACCGCGCGCCTGCAGCGCATGGTGGATCGCGGTACGACGGTCCGGCTGAAGCTGCTGATGGAAGCACACTTCCTCCCCGACGCCGACTCGTTCAACGTCGTCGGCGAGCTGCGCGGCCGCGAACTGCCCGACGAGATCGTCGCGATCGGCGGTCACTTCGACTCATGGGACATCGGCACCGGATCGACCGATGACGGCGGCGGCTGCGTCGTGACCTGGGAAGCGCTGCGGATGATGAAGAAGCTGAACCTGCGCCCGCGGCGCACGCTGCGCGTGGTGCTGTGGACGAACGAGGAAAACGGTACCCGCGGCGGACTCGCCTATCGCGATCAGCACATGACCGAGCTCCCCAGCCACGTCGCGATGATCGAGTCCGACGGCGGCGTGTTCGCGCCAACCGGCTTCGGGTTCAGCGGCAGCGACGCCGCGCGGGCCAAGGTCCGTGACATCGCCACGCTGCTCGCCGGCATCCACGCCGATGGCATCAGCGGGTCGGGCGGCGGGGCCGACATCGGGCCGAGCGTGCAACAGGCCGGCATCCCGGCCTTCGAGCTGGAGAACAACGGCAATTATTTCCTGATCCACCACACGCCCGCCGACACCATCGACAAGATCGATCCGCTCGAGATGTCGCGCTCGGCCGCGGCGATCGCGGTGATGGCCTATGTGATCGCCGAGATGCCTGAGCGCCTGCGCTGAAGGGCGCGGATCAATGCCCTCCGCTCTTCAGCGTGTAGAGGAGGTAGTCGCCCAGCTTCAGGTCGTCGTCGTCGGGTCGCTCGTGATCCAGATCCTCGACCGGCAGGACGCTGACCACGGCAATGCGGCGGCCGGGCATGCGCCGGCGTGCCGCCGCTGCGGTCCCTTCCGCGTAGTCGCTGTGAAATGCGCCGTTGATGTGGACGACGGTCGCGCGCCGCGGCGCGTTGCTCTGGAAGGCGTCCGCGATCGACTCTGCCATCGTCTCGTCCTTCAGGCACTGCGCGAAATAGAAGCGATCGTTCTTCTGCTGGATGTCGGCCGCCTGCGGATTGCCGGACGGGGGGTGCCCGCCCATCGCCTCGAGAAACCGTTGGTAGTACTCGCCGGTCGCCGGACACTGCAGCTCGCGGGCCGCCACCGGCCGATCCGCGCCGAGGCCGTCGACGACGGCCAGCCCGCTTCGTGACACGTCGGTCGCGATGTGCCGCGGCACGTCAGAGGCGACGACCGGCACGTGGTGCGTCCGCGCAAATTCGATGATCGGGCGGTAGTCGGTGGCGTAGCGCGGCCACGGACGCGACGCCTTGAGGAATTCATCTTCCGTAATCGCTCCCGCCAGGTATCGATCGAGCACCGGCTGGACGTCGCGCTCGAACATCTCCATGGCGATCACCAGCGGCACGCGCCGGCGCATCAGCCCCTCGAGGATCGCCAGCTCGAGTCGATGCGTGTTCGCATCGTCGTGCTGCTCGCCGACGAAAACGACGTCGGCGCGCGTCAGATCCGCGAGCATGCCTTCGAAATCGCCGAAACCCTTCTGCCGCGTGTCGTAGACGCGCTGCGGAACGTAGGCGTAGAGCAGCGGCGGCGCGCCGGCCGGTTGCGGCGGCGGCTGCACGCCCGGCAGCAGGAGTGCGGCCGCAAAGGCGAGTGGAATCATCTGGAAATTGTTGGCCCGCGCGATGGCCGTGTCAACGACGGCTTTCCGGCAGCGGCACGGCGGGAATCCGTCGCGGCGTCACTGGATGGTCGCGATCGCCGCGCCGATAATGCGCTGCGACTTGTCGCCCTGGACGAGCGCGATCACGTGCAGCCGGTCGCGCCGCCATTCGACGGGCAGATGCGAGATCTCGGCCGACGCCGCAATGCGGCGCACCACGGCGTCGTGGTGCAGCGTCCGCCCGCCGTTTTCCCCCCGCTTGACGACCGAGGTCAGCCCGTCCTCGGTGATGACGAACAGCGTGCGCAGTTTTTCCGTGACGCCTGGCGGCACGGCGGTGACCGCCGCGCTCGCCACGATGGCGTCCCCCTGGAAGCGCGCCGACAGCGTGACCTGCGCATGCGGCTGCCGGGCGGCATGCGCGATCGCCCGCGCCACGCCGGGGCCATCGCTGCCGACCAGCTCGTCGCGGCCGTCGATGACCGCTTGTGGCGTGTAGATACGGTCCTCGCCGAAGATGCGGCCATACGCCTGCTGGCGCGCCGTCGCCTCCTCGAGCGACGCCGGATCCTTCCAGCCCAGCTGATCCCAGTAGGTTACGTGCAGTCCGAGCGTGATGACCTGCGCCCCTGCGACCCCTTGTTCCGTCGCCAGCCTGCTGAGTACGGCGTCGGCCGGGGGACAGCTCGAGCACCCCTCGGACGTAAACAACTCGACCACCACCGGCACACGCTCACCGGTGGGCCGCGCCGACAGTGAAACGGCGGCCCCCATGATCACACCGACGACGACGATGACACGCGCGCTTCGCATCGGTATCACTATGACGCCCTCAAACACCCGGACGTTTCACGCGGATCCGCAGGTTAATCATCTCGACGAAAACCGAGAAACCCATCGCGAAATAGATGTAGCCCTTGGGGATATGCCGATCGAAGCCCTCGAGCAGCAGCGACAGGCCGATCAGCAGCAGGAAACTCAGAGCCAGTATCTTGACCGTCGGGTGCCGGTTGACGAAGTCGCTGATCGGGCCCGCCGCCAGCATCATGATCAGGACCGAGGCCACCACCGCGACGATCATCACCCACAGCTCGTCGACCATGCCGACGGCCGTGATGACCGAGTCCAGCGAAAAGACGATGTCGAGCAGCGCGATCTGGACGAGGATGGAGCCGAACGACACTGTCCGGCCGGCGGCGGCACCGTCTTCATTCCCTTCGAGGCGCGCGTGGATCTCGTGCGTGCTTTTGAACAGCAGGAACAGGCCGCCGAGTATCAAAATGAGATCACGGCCGGAGATGTCGTGCCCCGAGAACGTGAAGAGCGGTGCGGTCAGCTTGACGACCCAGGACAGCGAGAAGAGCAGCAGGATGCGGGTGCCCATCGCGAGGAGGAGGCCCAGGCGCCGCGCCGACAGCTGCCGGGAGACGGGCAGCCGTGACGAGAGGATCGAGATGAAGATGATGTTGTCGACGCCGAGGACGATCTCGAGAAACGTGAGTGTCGCAAGGGCGACGAGCGTCTCCGCCGACAAGAAGGTCATTCAGCGCGCCGCCGAGGCGCGAACTCAACGAACAGAATCAGCGCCAGGCCGGCCAGGATCGCGACGTCGGCGACGTTGAACACGCCGGTTCGCACCGGTCCGACGCCGAGATTGAGAAAATCGACGACTTTCCCGTGCGCGACGCGGTCGATCCAGTTCGAGGCGCCGCCGGCGAGAAAGAGCGTGGCCCCGAGCAGCGACCAGGTGTCGCGGCGGTGGCGGACCGCCGCCGCGAGCACGGCGACCAGCAGCAGGCCGGTCGCGCCAACGAAGAGCGCTCCCCGCAGCGGGCGGGAAAGGCCGGCACCGAGGCTGAGAAAGCCGCCGGCGTTCTCGGCGTAGAGGAGCCGGACCGTCCCGGCGAGAAACGTCCGGTCGGCCGTCCCTGCAAGCGTCGTGACGGCCATGTGCTTGGTGACGCGGTCGCACCCGACCGTCGCAACGAGCACAATCGCGAGCAGGACGACCGTCAGCCGCCGGGAAATCATCGCCGTCGAGTATCGCACGGGCTCATTAGCTCTGCTATGATCCGCCCCCCAAGCAACGGAGGCTTCATGACTGTGACATCCGGTTCCATCCTTTCGGATGCGCTACTCCAGGGTTGCCGCGAGCGCGCGGCCGGCTACGACCGCGACAACAAGTTCTGCCAGGAGGACTTCGACCAACTCAAGGCAGCCGGATACCTCACGCTGACGCTCCCCGAGGAGTTCGGCGGGCAGGGCTACACTCTGCACCAGTACACGCGTGAAGCGCGCCGCCTCGCCACCTACGCGCCTGCCACGGCGCTTTGCATGAACATGCACCATTACTGGGTCGGCACCGCCGCCGACAGCTGGCGCATGGGCGACAAGTCGGTCGAATTCATCCTGGAAGAAGCCAGTAAGGGGGAAGTGTTCGCCGCAGGTCACGCCGAGCCGGGCAACGAAACGTCGATTGTCTTTTCGGCGACCAAGGCTGAAAAAGTGCCCGGCGGCTACAACTACACCGGGCGCAAGGCGTTCGGCAGCCTGACGCCGGTCTGGACGCGCCTCGGCCTGCATGGACTGGACACCAGCGACCCGGCGAACCCGAAAGTGATCCACGGCTTCCTGCCGCGCAACACGCCGGGTGTGACGATCAAGGACACATGGGACGTGATGGGCATGCGCGCCACGCGCAGCGACGATACCGTCCTCGAAGGGGCCTTCGTCCCCGACAAGTTCATCGTCCGGCAAGTGCCGGTGGGGCTGGCGGGGGCCGACTTCTTCGTGCTGTCGATTTTCGCGTGGGCGCTCGGCGGCTTCAGTAACGTCTACTACGGCCTCGCCCAGCGGATGCTCGAACTCACCGTCGAGCACGTCAAGACCAAGCAGCCGGTCACGATGCAACGGTCGTGGGCGCACCATCCCGACGTCCAGCACGGCGTCGCCGAAATGGTCATGGGCCTCGAGGCGATGAACGCGCAGATCGAGAAGATGACCGATGACTGGTCGAGCGGCGTACAGCATCCCGACTGGCCGATCAAGATCGTGGCGACGAAATGCAACGCCGTCGAAACGGCGTGGAAAATCGCCGATCGTGCCATGGAAGTGTCGGGCGGCTTTGGGATGTTCAAGAAAAGCGAGCTCGAGCGCCTGTTCCGCGACGCCAGGGCCGGGCGGTTCCATCCGGCCAACGCCTCGCTGGCGCACGAGCTCATCGGCAAGCTGGTGCTGGGGATCAATCCCGACGATCCGCAACGCTGGGGCTGATCGACGTTACCGCGGTCCGACGAAATGCGAATCGCATTTCGTTTTGCGTAACCCATCCAGAATCGTGGCAACCAGCTGAACGGTGACGGAATCCGATTCCGTCGCCTGTTTTCTGTGACAGGGCCCGAGCGATCAATCACACACGCGGGCACTCGTCTTGCCCCCGTGCGGGCGCGCCCTGCGACGCTCTCGAGGTAAGCATGAGAAAGCTTCGTCTCTCGCCACTGCTCGCCACACTTGCGGTGGTGACAGTTTGGCCCGCGCTCGCGTCCGCCCAGCATTACATCCAGACTGATCTCGTATCCAACACCGGCACACCGGCCGATCCCAACTTGAGAAACGCGTGGGGACTCGTGCACTCGCCGACGTCACCCTGGTGGGTCTCGAACAACGCCACCGGCACCTCGACCTTGATCAACGCCTCGACGACGCCGGTCACCATCCCGTCCCTGATCGTCACCATTCCGGCGCCTCCGGGCCAATCGGGTAACGGGACGCCGACGGGGATCGTCTTCAACGGCAGCAGCACTGATTTCCTCCTGGCGCCCACCAAGCCCGCCCTCTTCATCTGGGTCACCGAAGACGGCACCGTCGCAGGCTGGAACCCCGGCGTGAACGCGACGCAGGCAGTCATCAAAGCCGACAACTCGAAGAAACCCACACCAGCCACGGGCGCCGTCTACAAAGGGGTGACGATCGCCGTGATCGACGGGCAGCGTTACCTGCTGGCCGCGAACTTCAGGAGCGGACAGATCGACGTGTTCGACAGTTCGTTCACTCAGGTCCGTCTCGACAAGCATGCTGGCGACGACGATGACCACGGATCCCAAGACGATCAACACCCCTTCGAAGACGAGCGCATCCCGCGCGGCTTTGCGCCGTTCAACATCGTGAGCCTGGGCGCCAACGTGGTTGTCACCTATGCCAAGCAGGACGACGCCAGGCACGACGACGTCGCGGGAGCGGGGATCGGACGGGTTGTCGTATACAGCTTGAGCGGCAAGGTGGTGGGTCGGACGGAGAATGGGCCCTGGCTGAACTCGCCGTGGGGCGTCACGCTCGCGCCGGCTGACTTTGGCGTCTTCAGTCACGCGCTGCTGGTCGGCAATTTCGGGGACGGCACCATCGCCGCGTTCAATGCGGTCACGGGGCGCTTCCTCGGCAACGTCCTCAAGGCGGACGGCAGCAAGCTGTCGATTTCGGGCCTATGGGGCCTGTCTTTCGGCAACGGCGGCGCGTCCGGGCCGGGAAACACGCTCTTCTTCACCGCGGGTCCCAACGGCGAGAGCGACGGACTGTTTGGATCCTTGACGCCGATTGCGGCCGAACTCAGCGGCTTCGCCTGGCAGTAGCGGGGACTACACGCCGAAGCGTTCGGGATCCCACTGCAGTCCGAGCTCGCTCGGCGGCGCCATATAGCCAAGCAGTGCCGACGCCGCGACGACCGCGGGGCTCGCGAGGTAGCCTTCGCCTCCGAGCCCCATCCGGTTCTGCCAGTTCCGATTGAACGACGTGATGGCGCGCTGGCCGGCGGTCAGCGCGTCAGGCCCCTGCCCGAAGCACGGACCGCACCATGACTGGCGAATCTCGCCGCCGACGGAGCGAAAAACCTCGGCGATCGACTCGCCGCCGAGACGGACGTCGGGCTGCTCGATTTGACGGCCGACACCACCGGACCCCGGAAAGATATTGAACTCGCGATCGACCTTCTTCGCACCTGCGCCGCGCGCCGCGCGCAGCACCAGCGCCGCCTGCAGGAGATCGTCGTAGCTGCCGTTGGTGCAGGAGCCAATCATCGCCTTGTCGAACGTAATCCGCTCGCGCGCGACTTCCTCGGCCGGGAACGCGTTGCCCGGGCTGAACGGCTTGGCGATCATCGGCCGCACGTCCGACAGGCTCACGGTCTCGTCAATCTCGTAGCGCGCGTGCGGGCCGGGCGCAATCGGTGGATACGGCAGGTCCCGAGTCCCCTTGGCCCGGTACCAGGCGTAGGTCGTCTCGTCGGGGGCGAAGATCCCGTTGAGCGCCTCGGCCTCCGCCATCATGTTGGCGATCGTGTTGCGGTAGGCAATCGGCAGCTGTCGGTTGGCGTCGACGAGTTCGACCGACATGCCCTGCGACTGCTTCGCGCCCCAGCGCCGCAACAGCTCGAGGACGATGTCCTTGCCGCTTACCCACGGTTGCAGGCGGCCGTCGAAGATCACCCGCCGCGCCTTCGCCAGCGTGAAATAGATGTAGCCCGTCGCCCACCCGAACCCGAGTGTCGTCGAGCCGACGCCGATGCCGACCGCGCCGTAGGCGCCGTAGGCGCGGCTGTGCGAGTCGGCGCCGGGGATGAACTGCCCGGGCATCACCAGCCCTTGCTCCGGGAAATAGAAATGGAAGATGCCGTCGCCGGGCGTCGCGTAGTACGGCTTGCGCATCTCCTGCGCCGCGGCGAACGCTCGGCCGATATTGGTTTGCTTGTCGTCGACGGCGCTTCCGGTGAAGACGAAGTGATCGTTGGCAATCGCCGCCTGGCGCGGATAGATCCTGTCGCCGCCCGTAATCTGGTTGAACGTGTGGATGGCGAATGGCGCGGTGCCGTCTGAGGCCGGCAGCAAATCCGCATACACCCTCAGCGTCGTCCCCGGGGTCAGATCCGCTGCCTTCAGATCCTTGTCGACGCGGTGCGCGAAGACAATCTGCTCGGTCGTGGTCATGCCGCGTGCGGCCGCCTCGTCTGGCCAGTCGATCGACGGCCGGGTCTCGGCCGACGCGCGGAATTCGCGGCGGCCGACCTCGAAGATGCCGCCACCCCGGCGAATCTCTTCCTCCTTGGGCGACAGCGGCACAGGCACGTAGACCTTGTCCCGAGTGACGTTGGCCAGCCCGCGGGTGACCGGATCGAACGTGAACTCGTCGCCGTCCTGGGCGTCGGCGACCGCTTCGGGGCTCTGCACCACGTGCAGCCCGAGGTTGAAGGCGTTGCGGCGGAAGATGTCTCCCATGTTGTGCCCGCAGACGACGACCATCTGCAGGCCGGCTTCCTCGGCGACGCCTTTGAGTCCGGCGGGGCTCATCTCACGGGACGAGCCGATGGCGAAGCGATCGCCGGCAATGACGAACGTTTCGCCGCGATGGACGCGCGCGCGGAAGTCGGGCATCAGGTAGCGGAACGACCCCGCCTTCCATCGCTCGTCGAGTGTCTCCAGGCTCTCGGACACGCAGTCGGCCGCGGGCGTGATCTGGTCGGTGTCGATGGCATCGAGCTTCTTCGGGACGGGAGACTTCCGGTCCCAGAAGATCAGCGCCGTGCCGCGGATCATCCGTGCGTCGCCGCCGGCCGCCGCCTCGCGGCTGCGATCCGGGATGTCCGCGGCCGCGAGGCCCGGCTTCAGCCGCGCGGGGGCAATCGTGTGCATGTCTCGATCATAGCCAATGCAGGCGACGACCGGCAGGCGCGGGTAGCGCGGAAAGCGGGGGTCCGACCGGGACCGCTCGCAGCGATAGAACACCGATCCGCGGTCGCTGCGCACGACCGCCGCATGCCGGCACGACCCACAGAGTCCGATCATTGGCAGATTTTTCGGTTACCCGATTACCCGATTACCCGATTCCCAAATTACCCGATCTATCATGGGTCATGTTCACCTCGGACGCCGTGACCCGCGGCATCAAGGTCCACGTCGAATCCGAATACGCACCCGAGAAGTCGCAGCCGGCGCAGAACCAGTGGTTCTTCCTCTACACGATCACCATCACCAACGAGGGGGCCGAACCGGCGCAGCTGCTCACCCGGCACTGGATCATCACCGACGGCACCGGTCGCATCGAGGAGGTGCGCGGTCCGGGGGTGGTCGGCAAGCAGCCGGTGCTGGCGCCGGGAGAATCGTTCACCTACACGTCGGGGTGCCCGCTGACCACCCCGTTCGGCGTCATGGAGGGGACCTACCAGATGGTCACCGCCGGCGGCGAAGCGTTCGACGCCAGGATCGCGCCGTTCACGCTGTCCGAGCCGTACACGGTGCACTAGGCCGGCCGGCGGTTCGATGATTCCGTCCGACGCGCTGCTGAATGCCTACGCCAACGGCTGGTTTCCGATGGCCGTGGCGCCCGGCGACATCCGCTGGTACTCGCCCGACCCGCGCGGCATCATCCCGCTCGACACCTTCCACGTCCCGGCCCGTCTTGCGCGCACGCTGCGGACCCGGCCCTTCGAGATTCGCATCGACAGCGCGTTCCGCGCCGTCATCGAGGGCTGCGCCGAACGGCCGGACGAAGACGGCAACTGGATCGACGGCGAGATCATCGAGAGCTATTGCGCGCTGCACGAGCAGGGCGTCGCACACTCGATCGAAGCCTGGCAGGACGGCCGTCTTGCCGGCGGCCTCTACGGTGTCGCCCTCGGCGGCGCGTTCTTCGGCGAGTCGATGTTTCACCGCGCGCGCGACGCCTCAAAAGCCGCGCTGGTGGCGCTCGTCGCGCAGCTCCGCGCCCGGCACTTCACGCTCCTCGACACTCAGTGGATCACCGAGCATCTGGTGCAATTCGGCGCCGTGGAAGTCCCCCGCCGCCGCTACCTGCGGCTGCTCGATCAGGCGCTCGAGCAGAAGATCACCTTCCGCGGCTGACGCAACAACGGCTCGGAGGAGCGTCCGTCGCCGCCCAGGCCGCGCCGTGCGCGGCGCCGGAATGCCGTAGTACAATGATCGCGTTCCCTTCGGACAGTCCGCCCTGTATGACCCATTCCCGATGGACGCCTGCGTCGGTGCGGGCGCTGCGGCATTATTCGTGGTCGACCTTTGCCGCCGATGCCGGTGCCGGCGTCACCGTCGGCCTGGTGGCGCTGCCGCTCGCGATGGCCTTCGCCATCGCCTCTGGCTTGTCTCCGGAAGCCGGCATCTACTGCGCGGTGGTCACCGGCTTTCTGATCTCCGCGCTGGGCGGATCGCGCTTTCAGATCGGCGGCCCGACCGGCGCGTTCGTCGTCGTCATCGCCGGCATCATCGCGACCTACGGCATCGACGGCCTGTTCACCTGCACGATGATGGCGGGCGTGCTGCTGGTGATCATGGGCGTCACCGGGATGGGTACCGCCGTCAAGTACCTGCCGCGCCCGGTGGTCATTGGCTTCACCAACGGCATCGCGGTGCTCATCGCCAGCACGCAGATCCGTGACTTCTTCGGGCTGCGCCTGGACAAGGTGCCCTCGGACTTCACCGCGCGGATGGCGGCCCTCGGGCACGCTGCGGGCACGATCTCGGCAGAGGCGACCGGGCTCGGCGTCGCGGCGCTGCTCCTGATGATCGCCTTGCGCCGCTTCTTCCCGCGCATCCCTGGCGCGATCGTCGCGCTGGTGCTGGGCACGCTGGCCGCGATCGCGTTCCACCTGCCCATCGAGACGATCGGCGCGCGCTTCGGGGGCATCCCCTCGGGGCTGCCGCATGTGAGAGTTCCGCATTTTCATCCGGAAATGGTGCCGACCCTGCTGCGCCCGGCCATCACCGTGGCGCTGCTCGGTGCGATCGAATCGCTGCTCTCGGCCGTCGTCGCCGACCGGATGGGCGGCGATCGCCATGATCCCAACGTCGAGCTGACCGCGCAGGGAATCGCCAACATCGTCTCGCCGCTCTTCGGCGGGCTGCCGGCGACGGGCGCGATCGCGCGGACGGCAACGAACATCCGTTCCGGCGCGCGGACGCCGGTCGCCGGGATGATTCACGCGTTGACACTGCTGGGGATCCTGCTGGCGGCGGCACCGCTGGCGCGCTTCATCCCGATGCCGATCCTCGCGGCCATCCTGTTGATGGTGTCGTGGAACATGGGCGAGTGGCACGAAATCCCCAAGCTCCTGCGCCTGACACGGACCGACGTCGCCGTCTGGGTGGCGACCTTCGGCCTCACGGTGTTTGCCGATCTCACCGTCGCGGTTGAAGTCGGCATGGTCCTGGCCGCGCTGACCTTCATCCGCCGCGTCGCGGTGACCACGAATATCACCAGTGTGACGCCGGATTTCGTCGAAGGCGGCCGCGTCCACATCCTGCAGGACAAGACGATTCCCGCCTACGTGGCGGTGTTCAAGATCCACGGCCCGTTCCTGTTCGGCGCCGCCGACAAGCTGCTCGAGATCACGGATCGCCTGGATACGCTGCCACCGGTCGTCATCCTGCGCCTGCGCTACATGACCGCGATCGACGCGACGGGGCTGCGCGGCTTCGAGGATTTCTCCGATCGCCTGCGCGCGTCAGGACGCACGTTGATCCTGTGCGGGGCGCGCGAGCAGCCGGCGGCGGTGATGAAGCAGGCGCAATTCCACGAACACGTCGGCGACAGCAACATCTGCCCGAACATCGAAGCGGCCTTGCGCCGCGCCTCCGAAGTCCACGCCGCCAGGGCCGCATAATCGCGCCTAGTTTTTGGCCAACCACTCCGGCGGAGGCTGGATCGTCGGCAGCGGCGTCGGACCCGCGTCGGGACGGCCGCTGCCGCCGAGACGGCTGATCGCCCGCACCGTCATGTCGTGATCGCACGGGATTTGGCAGGACAGGCGCACGCCGGTCACGCCGCGCGCCGCGAGGACCTGCTTCTCCGCCGCGGTCATGCGATCGGGCTCTCCCTCGATGAACTCGATGCGACACGTCGTGCAGCGGGCATTGCCGCCGCAGGCGTGCAGGATGTCGACCTTGACGTCCTGCTCGATGGCCAGAACCAGCCGTTTCCCCTCTTCGACCTCGACGGGCGCGAAGCCTTCGACCGTGATTGTGGGCATGTGTTGCGTGTCCTCCGGTGGGTAGCCGCTAGGCGTAGCGCCTGCGGATCATGGGAATCAGGTATTCGCTGAACGCTCGTTCGAAGTCGTACTTCGGCGAGAAGCCCCAGTCGCCGCGCGCCGCCGAATCGTCGACGTCGGCCGGCCACGAATCGACGATCGCCTGCCGCTTGGTGTCGGTCGTCCAGGAGATGTGCGCCTCAGGAAACGCCTTGGCCACGACGGTAAGGATCTCTTCGGCCGATGGACTGAACGCGCCGACGTTGTAGGACGACCGTCGCAGACGTTCGCGCGGTGCCGACGCCAGCGTCAGCAGCGCCTCGACCCCGTCTGGCATCGCCATGAACGGGATGCGTGTGTCGCGCCGCACGAAGCAGTCGTAGGCCTCCCCTTGCGCGGCGGCGTGAATCATCTCGGGCGCGTAGTCCGAGGTGCCGCCCGACGGCGTCGTCACCGCCGAGATCAGTCCGGGAAAGCGGACGCAGCGGAAATCGATCTTGCCGCTCATCGGCTCGGCCGCCAGCTGCTTGTAGTGCCGCGCGTAGTAATCGCCGAGCAGCTCGCAATACAGCTTGTTGCACCCGTACATCGTCGTCGGGTGCAGGTACTCGTCCTCGCGCACCTTGCCGGCGCGCGTCTTGGTGCCCACGTCGGGCAGTCCATAGGCGGCAATCGACGAGGGGTAGACGAAGACGACCGGTCGGCCGTGCGATTCCGCCTCGCGCTGCGCGAACTCGAGCAAGCTCAGCGTGCCCTCGACGTTCACTTCGTGGGCGGCGATCGGCGTGAACTCCGACCGCGTCGAGAGGAGCGCGGCGAGATGGAACACCAGGTCGACCTCGAATTCCGCCATCAGGCGCTCGAGCAGGGGACCGTCGGTAATCGATCCGGTAATCTCCCGATCGACCTTCCTCGCGATCGTGCCGTCGAGGCGCGAAATGTCGATGGTGACGATGCGGCGATCGCCGCGCTCGGCGAAGCGATCGATGAGACCGTGCCCGATTTCGCCGCCCGCCCCGGTGATCACCACGACCGGCTTGCGCATCAACCGTTCCGCAGCGCCGCGAAGAGGATCGGCAGCGTGATCACCAGCTGCGCGACAATCGCCGCGAGGGTCGCCAGCAGGCACGCCGCCGCGCCGATATAGTGGTCCATGCGCTCGCGCTTGAGCGGGTCGAGCCACTTGCTGGCGAAATAGCCGCCGGCGAAGCCGCCCAGGTGCGCGGCGTTGTCGACGCCCGGCATGAAGAACCCGAACAGGAACATCGGCACCGCCCAGCTCATCGCCTGCGAGCGCACCATGCTGCTGCCGCCGCGGTGGCCATAGTGGACCAGCGCGCCGAGCAGGCCGAAGATCGGCGCCGACGCCCCGATGGTATAGCCGGCGCCGGAAAAGAACGGGATCATCGCGTGTGCGGCAAGGTACGAGCTCAGGAGAAACCCGCACACCGAGGCGATGGTGTAGATGATGACCATGCGGGCGCCCCCGTACATGTCGGCGACGGCCGGGCCAAGCTGGCGGACCCACATCAAGTTGAACAGGATGTGCAGGGCGCCCCCATGCAGCCAGCCGGCGCTCAGGACGGTCCACCAATGCCCTTCGAAGAACACCGGGACGGCGCCGGCCGCACCGAGCGCCTCATAGGCGAACCGGTTCGGCCCGAGCAGGCCGAAGATCAATCCGCCGAGCACGTTGCCGCCGCTCATGACGGTCAGGAGCAGCGACAGCGCGTAGAGGACGCCGCAGCCGTAGAGAATCAAGGACACGAAGCCCATGTCGCTGCCCAACCGCCGCAACACCGGACCGAAACCCCAAAGACCCGGGTTGCGCCGCCCGCAGGTGTAGCAGCGATCGTCATTGACCCCGACCAGCGAGCCGCACGACGCGCACACCACCGAGCCCGTCTTCTGCCGACGAAACATCTGAGACAGTTTATCCTCAACCGAGACAGTGACATTGCCATACGGCATTCGGCACGTGGGATTCAGGCGGCGTGTTTCAGCCGGCGGCGAGGACTGATGCGCGTCCTCGTGACCGGGGGCACCGGCTACCTCGGCTCGGCCATCGTCCGCGTGCTGCAGCGGCTCGGGCACGATGCGGTGGCCTTCGCGCGGACAGCGGCGCCGCCCGGTATTGCGGGTGACATCCGCGAGACGCGCGCGGTGACCGCCGCGGCGGCAGGCATGGACGCAATCATCCACACCGCGGCGCTCGTGGCGCTCTGGCGGCGCGACGCGTCCGAGTTCGACGCCGTCAACGTCGGGGGACTGCAGTCCGTGCTGGCTGCGGCGCGCGCCAACCACATCCCCCGCGTCGTCTACACATCGTCTTTTCTCGCGTTGCCGCCGGCCGGCCAGTCACGGGCGCTGACGGCGAATCACTATCAGCGGACCAAAGTCGCGGCCCGCGACGTGGCGCGCCGCGCCGCGGCCGACGGCTTTCCCGTCGTGACGCTCTACCCCGGCGTCGTCTACGGTCCGGGTCCCGTCACGGAAGGCAATCTCGTCGCCCGACTGATGCAGGACCAGCTGCACCGGCGCCTGCCCGGCATCGTCGGCCCGGAGCACACGTGGTCCTTTTCCTACGTCGACGACGTCGCCGCGGCGCACGTGGCGGCGGCCGTGCACGCCAATCCGGCGCGGGAGTACGCCGTGGGGGGCGTCAACGCGCCGCAGGGATCGATCTACGCATTCGTGCACGAGCGTCGCGGGAGTGCAGTTCCGCCGCGCCTGCCGTACACGATCGCGACGGCAGGCGCGGTGGCGTGCGAGGCGTGGACGGCGGTCACCGGCCGGTCGCCGCTGCTCACGCGCGGGGTCGTCGACATTTTCCGCCACGACTGGCCACTCGACTCGAGCGCGGCGGTGCGGGACCTCGGCCTGTCTGTTACGCCGCTTACGGACGGGCTCGAACGGACTCTGGAGGCTCTGCCATAGCTCGGAATGCCGGTTGCAGCCAGCCTGTCTCGTCCCTGCGAAGGATGCCGGCAAGGGTTCCGTTGATGCCTGTCTGCCCGTTCTGTGGCGTGGTCACCGAGATCCCGCACGAGAATCAGCAGGGTTGCCTCGATGCGCTGGCGGCCGAAATCGCCCGGCTGCGTAGCGTCCTCGAACACTCGGAGTCTGCCACGGTCCCCGGTCCCGCCCGCCAGGACGACGACCCGGACGAGACCTAACCGCCGCCCGCAAAGCCCGTCTAATCACTCGGATGCCGCTTACGGACACTGCCGCCGTGGCCCTCGCCAGGGACGGAGACAGCGACGCCTTCAGGGGGCTGGTCGACCGCCACTCCCGGGCCGTCTACCGCCTGGCGTATCGGATGACCGGTAATCCGCACGATGCCGAGGACGTGGTGCAGGACACCTTTCTCAAGGCCTATCGCCAGCTCGGGCGCTTCGAGTCGCGCGCGAACTTCGGGACATGGCTGCACCGCATCGCCGTCAATTGCTCGATCGATCTGATTCGGACGCGGAAACACCAGGAGACGGGACATGACGCAGCGGATCTCGACCTTCTCGACAGCGGCGACGATCGGCGCGCCGACCCGTCGCCGGAGCGCCTCATGTTGAGCACCGAAGTGCAGGAGCGCGTGTCCCTGGCGATGGAGGGGCTGACCGCAATGGAGCGCGCGGCGTTCGTGCTGCGGCATTTCGAGGGGCAGTCGATCGAGGAAATCAGCCGCGATCTGGGACTCAAGGCCAACGCGGCCAAGCACAGCATCTTCCGGGCGGTGCGCAAGATGCGGCTCGCGCTCGAGCCGTTTGTCGAGAGTTAACCATGACCGATCACCTGCATCTGACCGACGACGACCTCGTCCTGCACTACTACGGCGAAATGCCGTCGCCCGACGAGGCCCTCGCCGCGTCGCACCTCTCGGCCTGCGGCGAGTGCCAGGCCAGTTATACGCGGCTGCAGCGCGTGATGGCCTTCGTCGACGCCGCGCCGGCAGTCGAGGCGCCGAACGGGTTCGAGCGGATGGCGTGGGCGCGTCTCGAGCCGGCGCTGCACGAACCGCGGCGCGGCTGGTTCTCGTGGTTCGTGTTCTCGCCGACGCGCCTGGCGTTCGCGGCGGGCGTCGTCCTGCTGGTCGGCGCGGCGTTCATGGCCGGGCGGCTGATGCCGCGCGGCGTACCGGCAGCCATCGTCACGGCGAAGGCGGCGGAGCAGGTCCGCGAAGGCGTCCTGCTCGTCGATCTCGGCGAGCACCTCGATCGCTCGCAGCGGATGCTCGTGGAACTGGCGACCGCCGACAACAGTAGCGGGCCGGTCGACATGTCGCTGGAGCAGACGCGTGCCGAGCAGCTCGTGGCCGCCAACCGTCTCTACCGGCAGACCGCGGCGTCGACGGGCGACGCGGGCATTGCCTCGCTGCTCGACGATCTCGAGCGCGTGCTCGTCGATATCGCGGCGAGCCCGAAAACGATGACCCAGGAGGACCTCGACTCGGTGCGGCGCCGCATCGACGACAAGGAACTGCTGTTCAAGGTCAGGGTGATGGCCTCGCAGGTGCGCGCGCGCCAGCAGGAGGCGATCAAGGTTCGCAATTCGCAGACAACCGCAGGTTCGTAGCGCAGGCGTTGAGGCCTGCCCCTAGAGAGACATGGATATGACGACACACACACTTGGATTGACGTTGGCCGCGGCGCTGGTCGCGGCAGGGCCGGCCGCGGCGCAACAGGCCGCGGCACAGCAGAGCGACCGGGCCATGCAGGCGCAGGAACGCGCCGCGGCGGCCGCCGCGACCGCGCTCGACATCATTACCTCGCCGCAGATCGCCGACGCGGTGGCCGCGGCGCAGCGGGCGGCGGCAGCGACCGACGCGGCCAGCACGTTCGCCTGGGAGCCGCGTGCCTACCAGCAGCGCGACACCGCCGCGCAGCGCGCCGCCGACGACGCGATGCGCGAGCGGGAGCGCGCGTTGCGTGAGCGCAGCAGCGAGACGACGTTCTACGAGCAGGGGCAGAGCGCACTCGACGCTGCCCGCTGGGATCGCGCCCTCGCCGCATTCGACCGGGTCATCGAGCTGAAGGGCGCCAAGGCCGACGCGGCGCTCTACTGGAAGGCGTACGCGCAGAACAAGCTCGGACAACGCGCTGAGGCGCTGGCCAGCATCGCCGCGCTGACGAAGGACTACTCGAAGAGCCGCTACCTGAGCGACGCCAAGGCCCTCGAGGTCGAGGTCAAGGCCAACTCCGGCCAGGGCGTCGATCCAAAGAGCGAGAGCGACGAGGAGCTCAAGCTCTACGCGCTCAACTCGCTGCAGAACAGCGACGAGGCCATCCCCGTGCTCGAGAAGCTGCTCCAGGGCACGAGCTCGCCGCGCCTGAAGTCGCGCGCGCTGTTCGTGCTCGCCCAGAGCAGTTCGCCGAAGGCGCGCGAGGTGCTGATCGGCATCGCCAAGGGAGGCTCGAATCCCGACCTGCAGATGAAGGCCGTGCAATACCTCGGCGTGCACGGCGGCAAGGAGAACCGCGCCGCGCTCGCCGAGGTCTACGCCGCCTCGTCCGACGTCGATCTCAAGAAGCGGATCCTGAATGCGTTCATGGTCGCCGGCGACAAGGACCGCCTGTTGCAGGCGGCACAGAGTGAGCAGAACCCCGAGCTGCGCGCCGCCGCGGTCCAACAGCTGGGCGTGATGGGCGCGAGCGAAGAGTTGTGGGCGATGTACCAGAAGGAGTCCACGGTCGACGTCAAGAAAAACATCATCCGCGCGCTGTTCGTCGGTGGCAACGCCACGCGGCTCACCGAGATCGCCAGGACCGACAGCAACCCCGAGCTGCGGCTCCTCGCCGTGCGCAACCTCGGCGTGATGGGCAGCAAGCGCAGCGCGGACACGCTCGCCGAAATCTATGCCAGCGACAAGGATCCCGAGGTGAAGAAGGCCGTGATCAACGGGCTGTTCGTCGGCGGCAACGTCGAACAGCTCGTCGCCCTCGCGCGCAAGGAGCAGGACCCGACGCTCAAGAAGGACATCGTCTCGAAGCTGTCGAACATGCGCTCGAAGGTAGCGACCGACTACCTGCTCGAGCTCCTCAACAAGTAGGAATGGCCATGCGTGCAGCGATTGTCGCGCTCGTCTGCCTGCTTCAGAGCCCGCACATCCTCAACGGCCGCCTGGACACCCAGGCGGCCGGCACACTGGCGGCGACGTTCCAGCGCCTGGTGGCGGCGCAGACCGAGCCGGCCTGGATTGGCTATAGCGTGGCGACGCAGACAGGCAACAACCGTCAAGCCTGCTGCTATGGCGACACGTGGGTCAACGGCGACGTCGTCATCAGCAACGGCCATCTCGCCACCTGCGGCCTCGAGCCGGGCGATCGCGCCACTCGGACCTCGCAGGGACAGCCGCTCGCCAACCAGGGACCGATTCACCTCGAAGGGCCGGAGACGATGGTCGTGCTCTACCGCATCGAGAACAAGGCCGTGGAGCGCGTCCGGATCTTCTCCCCCGACTGCGAGCTCGACGCCGGTGGCCGTGTCATCCACTGGCTGGACAGCGTGGCGCCCGCTGACTCGGTCGCGCTGCTGTCGTCGCTGGCGAGCGGCGCCGACCGGACGCGCAGCGGCGCGCTGGCGGCCCTGGCGATGCACCGTGACGAGATCGCCGTGCCGGCACTGCTCTCCCTGGCTCGCCAGGATCCGAGCGCGAAGCTACGCGGCGATGCGCTCTTCTGGCTGGCGCAGACGGCAGGTCGCAAAGTGGCCGCCGACATCACCGCCGCCATCGACAACGACCCGGACACCGAGGTGAAGAAGCGCGCGGTGTTCGCCCTCAGTCAGTTGCCGAAGGACGAAGGGGTCCCGCTGCTGATCAATGTCGCCAAGACGAACCAGAACCCCGCCGTGCGCAAGCAGGCGATGTTCTGGCTCGGCCAGTCGAAGGATCCGCGCGCGTTGCAGTTCTTCGAGCAGATCCTCGGCAAGTAACGAAGGGCGAAGCCCCTCGGATAGCTAATGCACGCCGTGGCTGGTGGTGAGCGCCGCCGGATCCGCGCCGAGTCGGCGGATCGCGGTCTCCCACATCGCGTCGGCGGCGACGTCGAAGACGAGATCGAGGTCCACGTCGCCCATCAGCCACGCCGACTGGGCCAGTTCCTCGTCGAGTTGACCAGGACCCCATCCAGCGTAACCGGCGAGGACCCGCGCGCGCGGCGCGGTCCGCGCTTCGAGCACCTCGCGCAGCAGCGCCTGCGAGGTCGACAGATAGAGCCCGTCGCGGATAGTCTTGAACTCCGAGTGCGGCTCCTCGCCGAGGAGAATCCAGCCGCGCTGGGGCTCCACAGGGCCGCCGATCCAGAGCGGCATGCCGTTGCCGCCGACCACCGGCGGCTCGAGCCGCACCATCTCGCTGGCGGCGACATCGGTCGGGCGGTTCAGCACGAGCCCAAACGCGCCGTCCGGGTTGTACTCACAGAGCAGCACGACCGTCCGGGCGAAGTTCGGGTCCTGCAGCTGCGGCATCGACAGCAGCAGCGCTGTCTTGAAGGACTCCTGCATCATGTCTCCTTGCGCGACAATTCGCGCGCCACGCGCGCGAGGTCGGCGACGAATCGTTTCATCTCCTCGCGCCGGCGCTCGTCGTCGGGCGCACGGAGGATGGATGATGGGTGCACAGTCGCGGTCACGCGCGGCGCCAGCGGCGACGGCACGAAAGTGCCGCGCTCGGTCGACACCTTGAACGCCTTGCCCAGAAGCGCGTGCGCGGCGGTGGCACCCAGGCAGACGAGCACGCGCGGCTTGACCAGCGCGATCTCGGTCTCGAGCCAGGGCCGGCACGCGGCCGTCTCGGCGCTGTTGGGCTTGGCGTGGATGCGACGCTTGCCGCGCGGCTCCCACTTGAAGTGCTTGACGACGTTGGTGACGTAGACCCGACGGCGATCGATGCCCGCCTGAACGAGCGCGCGATCGAGCAGCTTGCCGGCCGGACCGACGAACGGATGACCGGCCAGATCCTCCGCGTCACCAGGCTGCTCGCCGATCAGCATTACGTCCGCCTTCGCCGGCCCCTCACCGAACACCGTCTGCGTGGCACGCGCGTAGAGATCACAGGAACGGCACACGGCAGCCGCTTCCCGTACCCTGGCCAGGCTCAGTCGCTCGGGCGCCTGCCTTTTACTCATCGTTCAGCTCCAGGGCCCAATGGACGTGCTCGGCGACGATCGGGTCGTCGCACGCCGGCTCGTTGACCTCACGGAGTGCGGCCAGGGCCTCGGCGTCTCCCGTCGCGCCTGCGCACACGGCAACGTTTCGTCTCAGGCGCGGCACGCCGGCGCGGGTCATCGCGCTGTCCTTCAGTGCCGCGCGCAAGTCCTGATCGGGCGTCCGCCAGAGCCCGGCCAGCGACGGGCCGTCGAAGACCGCGCGCGGCAGCCATGGGCTCGTCGGTGCGCCAGGCTCGGCCGGCCGCGCATTCCACGGGCACACCTCCTGGCAGACATCGCAGCCGTACGCGTGTCTGCCGAACGCTTCGCGCAGGTGGATCGGAATGGCCCCCCTGACCTCGATGGTGAGATACGACAGGCACGCTGTCGCGTCGAGAACGTACGGTTCGACGAGCGCTCCGGTCGGGCACGCATCGAGGCAGAGCCGGCAGCTGCCGCACTGGTCCAGCGCGGGAGCGTCAGGCTCGAGCGGCAGGCTGCAGATGATCTCGGAGAGAAACAGCCACGAGCCAAGCTCGGGGTTGATGACACAGGTGTTGCGGCCGATCCAGCCGAGACCGGCGTACTGGGCATAAACACGCTCCTGCACCGGCCCGGTATCGACGTAGGCACGCGCCTCGAACTCCGGGCCGGACTGCTCGCGCATCCATGCGACGAGCGCATCCATGCGCTGCTCGATCACCTCATGGTAATCAGCACCCCAGGCGTAGCGGGCGATCATCGCGGCGCCCGGATCGGCGACCTCGGTCGAATACGGGCGGTCGGTGTCGTAGACCGTGGCCAGGCAGACGACCGCGCGCGCGGCCGGCATCACGGTACGCACGTCGGCGCGGCGTGCCGCCGTTCGCTCCAGGTAGTGCATCTCGCCGGCGTATCCGCGGTCGAGCCACTGGCGCAGGAACGTGAGTTCCTTGTAGGGCGCCACCGACGCGATGCCGCACGCGTCGAAGCCCAGCTCGGCTGCCCGCGCCTTGATTTCCGCCGACGTCACAAATCGATTATAAGGAGCGCATGCGTCGGATCGCGGCAATCCTCCTGGCGGCGGTCCTGACGCCGGCGTCCGCGCATGCGCAGGAACAGTACGCCGCCCTTCTGCTGCAGTATCTCTCCGGCGACGCCGACGACGCTCTGGTCAAGCTAGCCGCGCTGCCCTACCCGGAAATCCGCGCCGGGGTGGACGCCTTCGAAACGACCCGCGCGCGCATGGTCCTGACCGGCGCCGCGGCGATGCACACCGAAGTCGCGTTCCGCCGCGACGGCCGCTTCGTCAGCGAATTTCACCTGCAGGTGGCGACCGCGCTCGTCGAATTCGGCGAGCATTCGGGCGTCAAGAGCAACACGCCGCTCGCGCTCAGCCCGCACGTCGCGGCGCCGGTGTCCGACGAGTTCCGCCGCCTGTGGTACTGCGCGGTCATCAACGGTTTCGAGAGCAGCGTCATGCTCCAGCGCGCCGACCGCTACCTGGCGCACGCGCTCAAGCTCTATCCGTCCCACCCGGAAATCCAGATGCTCGCCGGCATCGCCGAGGAGATGCGCGCCTCGCCGCGCACATCCAACATCAGCGCCGGCGATCGCCGGCACGCGCTCGACCAGGCCGAGAAGCACTACCGGGCGGTCGTCGCCGCCGCGCCGGACCGCCTCGAAGCGCGCCTGCGCCTCGCGCGCGTGCTCCAGCAGCGCGATCGCTTCGACGAGGCACGCGCCCTGCTGACGCCCCTCAGCGACACGGCGGATACCCGCATCGCCTACCTCGCCTCGCTGTTTCTCGGCGGCATCGAGGACCACGATGGGCACGACGACAGGGCTGTCGCGCTCTACGTCCGCGCAGTGGCGCGGATGCCCGAGGCGCAGGCGGCACGGCTGGCCGCGAGCGAGATCCTGCACCGCCACGGCGATCGGCAGATGGCGGCCGAGGCCATCCCGGCCGCGACCGGACCAGCCAACGCCTTCGATCCCTGGTGGACCTACGCCTTCGGCGAGTACTGGCGCGTCGAGGTCCTGCTCAACGCGATCCGCACCAAGAGGCAGGTGTGATGCGCCGCACGCTGTCCACGTTCGTGGTCGCCGCTTCGCTTCCGCTCGCCGCCGCCGCCGCGCAGAAGTTCACGAGCGGCGTCGACATGGTCCGCGTCGACGCGCTGGTCATGGAGGGCCGCACGCCGATTGGCGGGTTGTCCGCCGCCGACTTCGAACTGCGCGACAACGGTGTCGTGCAGCGGCTGGCCTCCGTGGATCTCGAAGCGCTGCCTCTGTCGGTCATCTTCGTCCTCGACACGAGCGGCAGCGTCGCCGGCAGCAAGATGTGGAACCTGAACGCCGCGGTCGATCTGCTGCTGAGCGGATTGCACGACGCCGATCGCGCCGCGCTCGTGACCTTCTCGCACCGCGTTTGGCTGCGGACGCCCCTCATTGCCGACTTTCACCAGCTGCGCACGCTGCTCGCTTCGGCGGAGGCGCAGGGGGGAACGGCGCTCTACGACGCCGTCTACGCGGCGCTCGCGATCAGCGACGTCCAGGATTCGCGCCCCTTGCTCGTCGTCTTCAGCGACGGTCTCGACAACATGAGCTGGATGAGCGCCGAGCTGGTCGAAAGAGCGGCGCGGCGCGCCAACGCGGTGGTCTACGGCGTCTCGGTCGCCGCGTCGACCAGGATGGAAACGCGAGTGCAGGCGAACCACGCGACGAAGCTGGTCCCCAAGCCCGACTATCAGAAAGGACAGACCGAGTTCCTGGATCGCCTCGCCACGACGACCGGCGGCCGCGTGTTGAAGGCCGACTTGACCAGCAACCTGCCGAAGGCCTTCGACGAGATCCTCCGCGAGTTCCGCACGCGCTATGTCCTCACCTACTCGCCGCGCGGCGTCGATACGCCCGGCTGGCACCAGATCGCCGTCAAGGTGAAAGGGCGCACGGCGGACGTGCGCGCGCGGACGGGCTACCAGAGATGATCGGGAAACCGCAGCTGTGGGCGTGGGCCTGTTTCCTCGCGGTCGTGTTCGGCCAGCCGCTCCCCGTCAGCAGCTCGGCGTATCGCGACGTGGTCGACCTGTTCGCGACGGCGCCAGACGACGCGACCGCGCGCATGCTGGCGCTGCCGCACGACGAGGTGGCGAAGGGCGTCGAGCTGGCGACGCGCGCCAACACGGACTGGACCGCCGACGCGCTCGACCGCGCGCTTCTCATGCACGGGGACGCCGCGATCGCGCTGGCTCTGAACAACAGCCCGGACGCCGCCCGCCACCTGTCGATCGCTGACGCACTCGCGATGACGGCCGCCCGTAAAGCTGGTAACGAGTGGTTCGTGCACCGCTGGTACAAGGCGTTCACCGCCCGCGTCAAATCGTCCGCCATCGAGGATCATTGGCATCAGCAACCGTGGTACCACGCGGCCGGGGCGGTCGATCGCGGGCGCGAGCTCGAGGCGAGTGCTGCCGGTTCCGCCTCGCGGCCGGATACGACCGTCTATGACACGTCGGAGTTCTTTGAGGCGACGTCGCTCTTCGAGCGCGGCCTGTCCGAGCACTTGCTGATTGCCGCCGTCCATCTCGGCCGCATTCAGATGCTGCGTGGCAAGGACGGCGAGGCGAAACGGCTCTTCGAGTCGGCGACGCGCGACGCCACATCGCCGGTGACCCGGTATCTCGCGGAACTCTTTCTCGGATCGATGTTCGAACGCGACCGCATCTTCCCGTCCGCTGAAGCGCATTACAAGGCGGCACGCGCGGCGCTGCCGCGGGCCCAGTCGGGCCGCTTCGCGCTGGCGGCACTACTGGCTCGCACCGGCCGCGACGCCGACGCGCGCCGGGCCATTGCCGATGCCGGGGCGACGCCGTTCTACGATCCATGGTGGTCGTACTTCCACAGCACAGCGCGCGAGAACGCCTACATTTTCGCGGAGCTGCACAGCGAGGTATGCCGGTGATCCGCGGCCCCGCTGCCGCGCTAGCCATCATCGCCCTGGCCGGATCGACGTCCCTCAGCCAGGAGCAGCGCTTTCGCAGCGCGACCGACGCCGTTCGCGTCGACGCCCTCGTCCTCGATGGACGCCGGCCTGTCGGCGGCTTGACCGCCGCCGACTTCGAGCTGCGCGACAGCGGGGTGCTCCAGCAGGTCGACGACATTCAGATCGTGGAGGTCCCATTCAGCGTGCTGCTGGCGCTCGACACCAGCTCCAGCATGCAGCCGGGGCTGCAGCGCCTGCAGGACGCGGCGCACGCGGCGCTGGACGCGCTGAAGGCCGACGATCGGGCTGCCGTGCTGACCTTCAGCGAAGTAGTCTCGGCGCCGACACCGTGGTCGCCGTCGCGCGAGCCCGTACTCGCCGCGATCAAGCGCCTCTTCGCTGACGGCTCGACCAACCTGGCCGACGCCGCGTTTGCCGCCATCTTGCAGCGCGATCCGGAACCGGGCCGCCGCAATCTGGTGATCTTGTTCACCGACGGCACCGACACGTCGAGCTGGCTGCCCGACGATGTCGCGTTCGATCTCGCGGCAAGAACGGACGTGGTGGTCTACTGCGTGGCCATCGACCAGGCAAAACCGCAGCCGCGGCGGCCGCTGCAATCCCGATCAGGAATCCGCCTCAGCTCGAAGCAGCCGATCATGCGGTCGGACGACTTCCTGCACGAGCTCGCCGTCCGCACCGGCGGCGAGAGCTTGTCAACCGATCTCGGCAACCTGAACAAGACGTTTCGGCATATCGTCGATGACTTCCGCAGCCGCTACGTTCTCGCCTACACACCGCGCGGCGTGCCCGAGACCGGCTGGCATCCCATTGAAGTCCGGCTCGTGAGCAAGGGCTATAAGGTCACCGCGAGACGAGGCTACGAGCGATGAGCGCCCATCGTCCATCGCCCATCGCCCATCGTCCATCGCTACTTCACCAGTTGACGCAGCACGTAGGGCAGAATCCCGCCGTTGCGATACGCGACCAGTTCCTCGGGGGTGTCGATGCGGGCGATGCCGGTGAACTCCGTGACCGTCCCGTTTTCCGCGGTGGCCCGCACCGTGACGTCGGCCATCGGCATCAGCGTCGCCGCCATGCCGACGATGTCCAGCGACTCGCGGCCCGTGAGCTTGAGCGAGGCGGCATTCTGTCCGGCCTTGAATTCCAGAGGCAGCACCCCCATGTTGACCAGGTTGCTGCGATGGATCCGTTCGAAGCTCTCCGCGAGCACGGCCTTGACGCCGAGCAGCAGGGTTCCCTTCGCCGCCCAATCGCGCGACGAGCCTGATCCGTACTCCTTGCCCGCGATCACCATCAGCGGCACGCCGGCGTTCCGGTAGCTCACCGACGCGTCGTAGATCGTCATCACCTCACCCTGCGGCAGCAGCGTCGTCCAGCCTCCTTCGGTGCCGGGCGCGAGCTGGTTGCGCAGGCGGATGTTGGCAAACGTGCCCCGCATCATCACCTCGTGGTTGCCGCGGCGCGCGCCGTAGGAGTTGAAGTCGCGCGGCTGCACGCCGTGCGCGATCAACCACTTCCCCGCCGGGCTCTCGACCGGGATCGAACCCGCCGGCGAGATATGGTCCGTCGTCACGCTGTCGCCGAGCAGCGCGAGCACGCGAGCGCCGCGCAGATCCTGCTGCACCGGCGGCTCGAGTGTCAGCCCGTCGAAAAACGGCGGATTGCGGATGTAGGTCGAATCGCCGTCCCAGTTGAAGCGCTCCCCCTGCGGCACGTCGAGCGACTGCCAGCGGTGGTCGCCGGTGAAGACCTCGGCGTACGCCGACTTGAACATCTCGCGCTTCACCGCCGAGAGCATGGCCTCCTGGATCTCCCGCTCGCGCGGCCAGATGTCGCGCAGCATCACCGGCTGCCCGTCCGAGCCGGTGCCAAGCGGCTCGCTGGTCAGATCGATCTGCATCTTGCCGGCGAGCGCGTAGGCGACAACCAGCGGCGGCGACGCCAGGTAGTTGGCGCGCACCTGCGACTGGATGCGCCCCTCGAAGTTTCGATTGCCCGAGAGCACCGACGCGACGACGAGGTTCTTGTCCCTGACGATCGACGAGACTGGCTCTGGCAGCGGCCCGCTGTTGCCGATGCAGGTCGTACAGCCGTAGCCGACGAGGTTGAAGCCGAGCTCGGCGAGAGGCTCGAGCAGACCTGCGGCACGGAGGTATTCCGTCACGACGAGCGAGCCGGGCGCCAGGCTCGGCTTGACCCACGGCTTCGTCTTCAACCCGCGCCGCGCGGCGTTGCGTGCGAGCAGTCCGGCGCCGATCATCACGCTCGGGTTCGACGTGTTGGTACAGCTGGTGATGGCGGCGAGCACGACCGACCCATGGTCGAGCCCTTCCATGCCGGGAATCGTTTCGGTCGTGGCTGCGACCGTCACGGCCGAGGCGGTGGCGCCGGCCGGCTTGGTTTCGTGCGGCCTGGTGGTTTCGCCCGGCTTGTCGCTCACCGCCGGCTTGGGCTTGCGCTCGGCGAGCATGATCTCCAGCGCCTGCTGGAAACTCAGCTTGGCCTTGTTGAGCGACACGCGATCCTGTGGCCGTTTCGGCCCCGCGATGCATGGCTCGACCGTCGAGAGGTCGAGCTCGATGGTCTGGGTGTAGACCGGATCGGCGCTATCCGCAGTCCGGAAGAGCCCCTGCTCCTTCGCGTACGCCTCGACGAGCGCGACCTGCGCCTGGTCGCGCGCGGTGAGACGCAGATAGTCGAGCGTCATGTCGTCGATCGGGCAGATCGCGATGGTCGCGCCGTACTCGGGCGACATGTTACCGAGCGTGGCGCGATCGGCAATGGTCAGGAATTCGAGGCCCGGCCCGTAAAACTCGACGAACTTGCCGACGACACCGAGCTTGCGCAGCCGCTCGGTGATGGTCAGCACGAGATCGGTCGCGGTTGCCCCTTCCGTCAGGCGGTTGATCAAGCGGAAGCCGACAACTTGCGGAATCAGCATCGAGATCGGCTGACCGAGCATCGCGGCCTCCGCTTCGATGCCGCCGACCCCCCAGCCGACCACGCCCAGCCCGTTCACCATCGTGGTGTGCGAATCGGTGCCGACCAGCGTGTCGGGATATGCGATCGGATCGGCTCCGCCTTCGCTGAAGACGACGCGTGCCAGGTATTCGAGGTTGACCTGGTGGACGATGCCGGTGTCGGGCGGGACGACCTTGAAGTTGTCGAACGCCGTCTGCCCCCAGCGCAGGAAGACGTAGCGTTCACGGTTGCGCGAAAACTCGAGCTCCGCGTTCAGCTCGAACGCGTTCAGTTCGGCGAAGTGGTCTACTTGGACGGAATGATCGATGACCAGCTCGACGGGCTGCAACGGATTGACCTTTTTGGGATCGCCGCCGAGGCGGACCACGCCATCACGCATGGCGGCAAGGTCGACGACGGCCGGAACGCCGGTGAAGTCCTGCAGCAGGACGCGAGCCGGCATGAAGGCGATCTCCTTCGCCGCTTTCGACGTCACGTCCCAGCGCGCCAGCGTCTGGATGTCATCGGCGTCGACGAAACGCTGGTCTTCGCGGCGCAGCAGGTTCTCGAGCAGGATCTTGAGCGAGTAGGGCAGCCTCGCCAGCCCGGCGAATCCGGCTTTCTCGAGGGCCGGCAGGCTGTAGTAGCTGAAGCGCCGGCCGGCGGCGGTGAGGGTCTGCCGCGTGTTGAAGGAGTTCACTGACAGCATCCCATGATCATCCCTTACTCGGCGGCTGCGGTTCAAGCTGCGCCAGGAAGGCCCTGGCTACGGCCGCCGGCTCCTCGCGATTGGCGTCGACTGCCTGGTTCATGCGGCGCATGTCGGCCACCGAAATCCGCCCGCCGAGCGCCCCGAGCACTGCCCGCATCGCGGGCTGCTTCAGCAGCGTCGCGGCGCGCGCCACCGGCACAGCGTCGTAGGGGGGAAAGTAGCGCCGGTTGTCGTCGAGCATGTAGAGATCGTAGGCGGCGATCAGCCCGCTTGTCGCG
The DNA here is from genome assembly GCA_963836665.1 of uncultured Acidobacteriota bacterium. GTDB lineage: Bacteria > Acidobacteriota > Vicinamibacteria > Vicinamibacterales > 2-12-FULL-66-21 > JAICSD01. The sequence goes on from CAWIKL010000002.1 coordinate 250,510, forward strand.
TCCCCGGCGGTGAGATCGATCTGGTGTCCGGCGAGCGCCCGGTAGATCAGGGACAGGTCCATCGCCCGCGGGGGCGCCGCGAAGGTCAGTCCGTATTTCTGCGACAACCCGGGATAACCATCGGCGCGTTGGAGGAACTCGTAGCCGAAGCCCGCCTGCCAGCGCGGCGTCACCCGTGCCGCGTCCTCGATCGTCCGCAGTCCGAGCCGCCTGGCATCGTCGCCGCGCACGAGGATGGCGAAAGTATTGCCGAAACCGAGCGGGGGCAGTAGCGTCAGCCCGGCGTCTGCGTAGAGGTGCCGGACGCGCTCGAGCACGAGCCCCGGATTGGTGTCGGCCTGTTGTTTGAAGACGGCGGTGTCGGCAGTGCCGCTGTATTCGACGTAGACGTCGATGTCGCCGGATCGCAACGCGCGGTCGCAGATGAACGTACCGCCGAGGTTCAGCCGGCGCTCGACGGTAAACCCCCCGCGTTCGAGCTGCTGGGCGACGATCTCGCCAAGAATGATCTGTTCCGTGAAATTCTTCGAACCGACACGGATCACCGCGCCGCCCGCGCCCGGACGCGCCGCGAACGCCGCCGCGGCCAGGACGGCCAGCAACGCGGCGGCCGCGACGGCGCCGCCGATGGTCGTCGTCCGGCGCCCCCGGCGCAGCGCTCTTTCGCCCAGCAACAGCGCGCCGTCGACGGCAAGCGCCAGCGTCGCCGCGGGAATCGCGCCGGCCAGGATCACCGTGGGGTCGACCATCGACAAGCCGCGAAAGATGTACTCGCCCAGGCCTCCGGCGCCGACCGCGGCGGCGATGGTCGCGGTGCCAACGCCAATCACCGCAGCGACGCGCACACCCGCGACGATCGAGGGCAACGCCAGTGGCAGCTGCACACGCCACAGCAGCTGGCGAGGCGTCATGCCGAGGGCCGTCCCGGCCTCGACCAGCGCGGCGTCAACGCCGCGAATACCGGCGATGGTGGTGCGCAGGACCGGAAGGAGCGCATAGAGGATCAGGACCACGATGGCCACGCGCGCGCCAAGGCCGCCGATGAACGGCAGGGGCAGCAGAAAGCCGAACATCGCAAGGCTCGGAATCGTCTGGACGACGTTGGCGATCCACACTACCGGCGCGCCCAGGCGCGGCCGCCTCGCGGCGAGCACACCAACTGGCACGCCGACTGCGACAGCGGCGAGCGTCGAAGCACCAACAAGTAGTACATGCTGCAGGAACAGCGCGGCGAACTCAACGCGGTGCTCGACGAGGAACCGCAGCACGCTCATGGCAGCAACGAGCGGACTTCGAGCAGCGGCTCGAGCAACGCGCGGACCCGTGGGTCGGCGCTCATCAGCATGGCCTTCGGCGTGTCGAGCTGGACAACAACGCCGGCGTCGAGCACCGCGATCCGCGTCGCCAGCGCGCAGGCCTCGGCCATGTCGTGCGTGACGATCACCACTGTCTTGCCGAGACGTGCCTGGATGCGGCGGAACTCGCGTTGCAACTCGGCCCGCGTCACCGGGTCGAGCGCGCCGAACGGTTCATCCATCAGGAGGATCGGCGGGTCGGCAGCGAGCGCGCGGGCGACGCCGACGCGCTGTCGCTGGCCGCCCGAAAGTTCGAGCGGCGGCCGCGACGCGTAACCGGCGCCTTCGAGCCCGACCAGCTCGAGCATCTCGGACACGCGCGCTTGCACACGACCCGGCTCCCAACCGAGCAGCGACGGCACGACCGCGACGTTGGCGGCGACAGTCATGTGCGGAAACAGCGCGATTTCCTGCAGGACGTAGCCGATCCGCCGGCGCAGTTCGAACAGGTCCCACGCGGTGGTCGGCCGTCCCTCGACGAGCACCTCGCCAGCGTCGGGCGCGATCAGGCCGTTGATCGTCTTCAGCAGCGTGCTCTTTCCAGCGCCGCTGCGCCCGACGAGCGCGATCGTCTCACCTGCGGCGATGTCGAGGTCGACGCCACGCAGGACCGCGCCGGCCCCAGCCCGCACGACGCGCACGCCGCGCAGCGAAATGGCCGGGTTCATCAGCCGGACTCTATCGCACGGGCACGCACATTGAAACTCGCGGCCGGCGCGCCTCAGAACCGATACAACAGGGAGCCGGAGGCGGCGGGGAGTGCCCGCCGCTTGTCGACGAACGCAATGCTCTTCTCTCGCGCCGAAACGCCGGCTTGTGCGCGAAGACCGAAATGCCGGTCGAGGCGGTATGTCAGCCCGCCGCCGCCGTGCAGCTCGAACCCGGTGACCAGCATCACGTTGTCGTCGTTGAGCTGCCGCGTCCATCCCGCGCCCGCGAACACGAACGGCGCCAGCCGTGCAGCGCCGAAGTGGAACCGCGCCAATCCGCCCACTACCAGCGAGGTCAGCCGCGAGTCCGCCGTCGTCCCCGTCGCCCCTTCGAAATCGCTCGAGATCGTCGTCCTCAGCACGGGCCGGCTGTACTCGGCGATAGCCTCGAGAGCGAAGTGCGGGGTCACATAGAAGCCAAGGCTGATGCCGGCTCCGGGCGCCGCGTTCACCTGGGAGCTCGTGTCGAAGAGCGTCAGGGGCGCAGAACCGGACGCGGGATCGCGCGTCAGCAGGGCATCCTGGCCGCCGGCGTCGAACCCGCCGGTCCCCGTGAGGCCGGCGCCCAGTTCGAAACGTGACTGTGCAGACGCCGGTGCGGCCAGGACGAGGACGGCCAATGGGAAGAGGATTTTGCGCAGGGCCGTGCGGCGGCGGCGACCGTCGGTCACTTGGGCGACACTTTCACCTCGATTGACGGCGCCGTCCCTCCGCGCGGCACCGCCACGAGCCGGCCGTAAATGGCCGGCTTGAAGTCGACGTCGACGCCCAGGGGATCCATGAAGCTGGCCACGTCAGCGTCATCGAGGGGCTCGGCGCGCACGATCTGGAGACCGGGCTCGAGTCCCGCGATCGTGAACGAGCCGTCGGCTGCCAGCGTGAATCCTCCGATCAGCGTGCCGGTCGCCGGGTTGAACGCCACGACGTGCGCGCCGAGGACGCCGCCGCCATTCTTGGTCACCTTGCCGGTGACGCTGCCGGTCGCGGCGCGGAAGTGATCGCTGCCGTAGATGTCGGACAGGCCGGCGGTGTCGTCGGGGTGGAGCACGCGATTGAGGCTGCCGGCGGAGAACGCAATCGGAAACATCACCGCTTCGGCGCCGAGCACGCGGCGTCCGCCGGGGATCAGCTCGGTCTCGCCAAGGGCCGAGTGACCGAGACCGAGGAGATGCCCGAGCTCGTGCAGCGCGATCGATTCGACGTCCTGCCGGCCGGCTTCTCCGCCGTCGGCCACCGACCACGGAAACATCGAGTTCAGAAAGATGTCGGCCTCGATCACCTCCCCCGTAACCGCGTCGACGGTGAACGAAGTCGAGCCGAGCACGCGATCGAGGTCGGGGCGATCCTGGAAGCCGATCACGGTCATGCCGTCGCCCGAGAGCGGCGCGGTCTGGGTGAAGCCGACAAACTGCGAGGAGACAGCCACGTCGGGCACGGCCGCCCAGGACGAGAGAGCGCGCGCGACCGCCTGCTGCAGCTGCGGCGCGGAGACGCCGGCGATGTCGCGGTTGGTGATGAAATAGCGCACCGGGAACGCCGCCCAGGACAGCCCGATCAGCTTCGAGCCCGCCATCGTCCCCAGCTTGAGATAGGCGTCGAGCCCGGCGGACGACACGAGCAGGGCAGCGACGATCGCGGCGGCCCTGATGCGCCTCATCGCGCCGCTCCTTCGGCGACCACGCGTTTGACCAGGTCGCGAAATGTGTCGATCCCGACCGGACGCCGCGCCGCATCCCCGCGCACCACCGGCTGTGCGTCGGCCCCGGGGGCAGCCATCAGGATCGGCGTCGTAACCAGGCGTCGCCCGCCCGCGTCGGCGACGACGCGGAACGCGCCCTGGCTGACGCCCACGATTGAGAGCGCCCCGTTGTAGCTGCGCAGGAAGAGCACCACGTCGTCTCCCTGGCGAAACTCCGGCGCGCCGACGAAGATCGTGCGGTAGCGCCCGATCTGGCCGCCGGGGATGCGCACCGTCAGTGTCTCGCCGAGGCTGCCCTTCATGTATTCGTCGGCCGCGATCGTGACGAACGTCTCGACCGATCGGCGCCCGTCGACCCAGGCGGCGCGTACGTCGGTGACGCGGCCGTGCACGATCGCCGAGGACACGTTGACGAGCTCACGAAATTCGATCGGGATCAGGACGGTCGCGCGCGCGAGGACAGGCAGCGCCAGGAGCAGCGCGCAAAAGGCGAGACGACGCATCCGCTGAAGTCTATCGCTTCCCGCGCCGGGCGACGTCGAGGATCGCCTCCGCGGCGCGCTGGCTGGCCCCCTCGGTGCCGAGGCTGGCGCGCACCGCGGCGAGATCCGTGCGCACGCGCGCGGCGTGCGCGGGATCAGTCAGCACGGCGAGCGCCTCCCGCGCCGTGGCCGCCGGTGTGAAGTCGTCCTGGATCAATTCCGGCACGACGCGCCGGCCGGCGACGAGGTTCGCCATCGCGTAGGTGTCGACCCTGACCAGCGGCTTGCCGAGCCTATAGGTGAGCGGCGCGAGACGATAGACGACCACCATCGGGCAGGTATGGAGGGCGGCCTGTACGGTCACGGTACCGGAGGCGAGCAGCGCGACGTCGGCGCTGGCGAGAATGTCGTCGGTCGCATTGTCGAGCACCACCGGCCGCGCGGCGCCGCTGGGCCAGTCCGACAGCGGCGCGAACAGTGCGTCGTTCAGGTGGGGCGCGCGGGCGATGACGAACTGTGCCCGTGGCAGCGTCCGCACGATGATGCCGGCGGCACCGACGAGCCCGGGCAGGATCTCGCGGACCTCGTTGCTGCGGCTGCCGGGCAGCAGCGCGATGACCGGGCTCGCGGGATCGAGCCCGTGCGCGCGGAGGAAGAAGTCGCGCGGCGTCGGCGGCGGCGTCAACTCGAGCAGCGGATGCCCGACGAACGTGACCGGCACGCCCGCCTTCTCGTAAAACGGCACTTCGAAGGGAAAGATGACGAGCATCCGGTCGGCAACGCGCCTGACCGTCTTGATTCGGCCTGGCCGCCACGCCCACAACTGCGGACTGATGTAGTAGACGACGGGGATACCGCGCCCGTGCAGCGCACGGGCGAGAAACGCGTTGAAGTCGACGAAGTCGATCGGGACGAAGACATCGGGCGGCTCCGCCTCGGCGGCGCGGACCAGGGCGCGATAGGTCTGCCACGAGCGCGGGATCACGCGCAGCGCCTCAGTCAGTCCGGTGACTGACAGGCCGCGGAAATCGTGCAGCAGCGTGGCGCCGCCGGCCTGCATCCGCGCGCCGCCGAACCCGGAAACGATCGTGCCGGGGGCGAGCTTCAGGATCTCGGACGCCAGCGCGCCGGCGTACAGATCGCCGGACGGCTCGCCGCACGAGATCATCACGCGGAGAGGCTGCAAGGGACGGGTCTAGCTCGGCTTCTCGAAGATGCCCGGTGCGAGCGGGACGTTGAACTTGATCGTCCGCACGTCGCGCTCGATGCTGGTCAAGCCCGCGCGCCGGACGACAGTGTGAAACGGGATCTGGATGCCGTCGACGTTGCGATAGTCGGCGTAGCGCTCCTCGACAGGGCCTTCCGGACCGGCGTAGCGCGCCCGGTCGATGAGCCCGTTGTCGCGATCGATGAACAGGGTCAGCGGCGGCATGTCGGGCGCCGACAATTCGATGCCGGCGAGCACCGGCTCGTCGGAGTCGACTTCGCGCACCACCAGCTTGCCGGCTGCGGCCCTGACCAGTACCGCGATCATGTCGCGCTGGACGCTGGCCTTGATGGCCGGCCGCCCTTCCTCGGGCATCTCGTTCGTCTTGCCGTCGGGATCGATCACCCAGTAGCGGCCGGCCGCGTAGACCTGCGCCACCTTGCCGCCGGGCATGTCGGCGTCGACGCGGAAGCGATCGGGATACTCGATATTGGCGACCACCTTGAACGGGACCGGGCCGGCGAGGTCCGTGACGATCATCGTGCCTTCCGAGCGCACGGTCTTGATCGCCTGGAGCTTGGCCAGGCCGCCTTTGGCGGCGATCGCCTTGTCGAGGAGCGCCCTGGCGGGGTTGGTCTTGCCGGCTGCCGGCTTTGCCGGCTTTTTTTCCTGAAACAGTGCCGCCGGCTGATAGCCGCCGCGCGTGCTGACGGTATTGCGGCGCAGATCCGCGGCGGCGAGATCCAGCTCCGCCGCCGCAATGATCTCGTACTTACCGAAGCCGGCGCCGGGCAGTTGCTTGACGAACGCGGCGGCATCGCCGACGAGTACGATGGTCAAGCGATCGGGGTGCAAGTAGCTCCGCGCCACACGCTGCACGTCTTCGACGCCGACCGCAGTGACGCGCTCGCGGTAGGTCTGCAGATCGTTCATGTTCAGTCCGAAGAAGACCGCGTTGAGGATCTGCAGCGCGATCTGGCTCGGCGTCTCGATGGTCAGGGGAAACGAGCCGGTGAGGTATTCCTGCGCCCCGGCGAGCTCGCGGTCGCCGACTTGGTCGCGAATCAGCTTCCACACTTCGTCGATCATCAGCCGGAGCGTTTCGCCGGTGGTCTCCGATCGGGTGTTGGTCTGCGCAACGATGTCCCCCGTTTGTTTGAGGGCATTGAGGTCGGCCGACGCACCGTAGGTCAGCCCGCGCTCGGAGCGCAGCACGCGGTGCAGCCGGTTCGCGCCTTCGCCGCCGAGGATCTTGGTCGCCAGGTCGAGCGCCATGTAGTCGTCGTTGGTGCGCGGGATGGCGATGTTGCCGACGCGGATCTCGGTCTGGACTGCGCCCGGCTTGTCGATGATCACCAGCCGCCGCGTCGGCGCGGGCAGATCGACCGGCGTGGCCGCCTGCTCGGGTGCCGTCCGCCAGGAGCCGAAGGAGCGCGCGGCACCGGCAAACGCCTCGTCAGCGGCGACGTCGCCGACCACCGCCAGGATGGCGTTGTTGGCGCCGAACCACCGCCGATGGAACGTGACCAGGTCGTCGCGCGTCAGCATCTCCAGCGTGTCGGGCGTGCCTCCCTGCGGCCGGCCGTAGGGATGCGGGCCGTAGACGAGCCGGTCGAACACGGCGTTGGCAAGGAACTCGGGATCGTCGTAGTTGACGCGCATGTTCGACAGCGCCTGCTGACGCTGCCGCTCGATCTCCTCGGGTGCGAAGGCCGGATGCTGCGCCAGATCCGAGACGAGGTCGAGCGCGAACCCGAAGCTGTCCTTCATCACGACGGCGTTGATGTAACTCAGATCGGATCCGGCGCCAGTGCCAAGCGCGCCGCCGATGGAGTCGATCGCATCGGCGATCTGCTCCGCCGATTTCGTGCTCGTGCCCTGGTCGAGAAGCGCTGCCGCAAGATCGGCGACACCCGGCTTGTCCGCGGGATCCTGCGCTGCTCCGGCGCGCACGATCAGGCGGAGGCTGACGGCGGGCTGCTCGTGGTGCGAGACCGCGATCACCTGCAGGCCGTTGGCCAGCGTTTTCACCGCGTACGGCGGGAACGTGACCGCGCGTGGCTCGAGCGACCGCGGCGGCCGCTCGCTCGGCCAGTTCTTGGCCTGCGCTGGCGCTGCCGGGGTCGGAGCCAGCGCGAGCAGCGACACGGCGAGTACGAACCGTGCTGTCGCCATCAGCGTCCTCCCGTCGTCGGCTTCGGCATGATCGTCAGCACCGTGCGGTTCTCCGGCGTGAAGTATTTGGTCGCCACGCGTTGGACGTCCTCCGTCGTCAGGCCCTGGAAAATATCGAACTCCGCGTCGGCCGTCTTCAGGTCGTTGTGGATGACGGCGGCGTGGCCGAGCACGTCGGCCTTGTTCTGGTCGGTCTCGCGGCCGAGGATGTAATCGCGCGCGAACTGATTCTTCGCCTGCTGCAGTTCGGCGGCGCTGATCGGCTCGTGGCGCAGACGGTCGAGCTCGCCAATCAGGGCGTCGATCGCCTCATCGGTCGTGTGCCCAGGCTGGACGATGGCGACGGCAAAGAACAGATTCGGATCCTCGATGATGTTGGCGCCGCCGAACGCGGCGAGCGCCAGGCGTTTCTCGTAGACGAGCGAGCGATGGATGCGCGAGCTCTGCCCGTCCGACAGCACCTTCGCGGCGACGTGCAGCGGATAGGAATCGCGGTCGCCGTCATAGGTAATGTGGTGCGCGACGACCACGGCCGGCAATGGCCAGTCTTCCTGGAGCACGACCCGCCTTTCTTTCGTCTGCGGCGGTTCTCTGGGAATCTCGCGCGGCACCGGCCTGTCCGACTTCGTGATGCGCCCGAGGTACTGCGTCACCAGGGCCAGTGCCTGCTTCGCGTCGAAGTCGCCGACCAGCACGGCGGTGCAGTTGTTGGGCACGTAATAGGTCGCGAAGAACTCGCGAACGTCTGCGACCGAGGCAGCGTCGAGGTCTTTCATGCTGCCGATCACCGGGTGCTTGTAAGGATGCACCTGGAAGCTCTGGTCGGCGATGATTTCCTGCAGGCGCCCGTAGGGCTGGTTCTCGATCCGCATGCGGCGTTCTTCCTTGACGACCTCGCGTTCGTTCTTGAACGCCTTCTCGTCAATGCGCAGCGACGCGAGGCGATCGGACTCGAGCCAGAGAATGAGCGGCAGGTACTGCGACGGCACCGTCTCCCAGAACACGGTGGCGTCTTCGTTGGTCGAGGCGTTGCTCTGTCCCCCGACGCTGGAGATGTAGGACGGGTGTCCCTCGGGGTCGACGTTCTTCGAGCCCTTGAACATCATGTGCTCGAAGAAATGCGCAAACCCGGTGCGCCCGGCGCGCTCGTTCTTCGAGCCGACGTGATACCACATCTGTAAATGGACGATCGGAGTCGAGTGATCCTCGAGAAACACGACCTGCATGCCGTTGGCCAGTGTCGTGGTCGTGTAATCGAGCTTGGGCGGCCGTACCGCCGCGTGCGTGGCCGGGGTCAGCACCAGCACGGCCGCGGCGAACGCCAGGCCTTTCAACGCGCGCATGAGACTTCGATTATCCCCGCTTTTCCAGGTCGTCGAGACGCTTCTGCAGCTCGGCCACGGCCTTGCGCAGCTCCGGTAACTTGCGGAAGACGGCCGACGATTTCAGCCAGTCGCGGTTGTCGATGGCGGGATAACCGGAGATGAACGCGCCCGGTTCGACGGAGTTGGGGATGCCGCTCTGCGCCGTCGCGATCACCCCCTTGCCGAGCGTCAAGTGTCCGGCGACGCCGACCTGGCCGGCCAGCGTGACGCGGTCCTCGAGCGTCGAGCTGCCGGCGATGCCGACCTGCGCCGCGAGCAGCACGTCACGGCCGATCTTCACGCCGTGCGCGACCTGGACCAGGTTGTCGATCTTCGTGCCGGCTCCGATCCGCGTCTCGCCGACCGCCGGCCGATCGATCGTCGAATTGGCGCCGATCTCCACGTCGTCTTCGATCACCACGTCGCCGATCTGCGGAATCTTGTGGTGCGTCCCGTCGGGCCGCTGCGCGAAGCCAAAACCGTCGCTGCCGATGACGGCGCCGTCCTGGACGATGACGCGGCTGCCGAGGACGACGCGCTCGCGGATGGAGACGCGGGCGTGGATGACGCAGTCGTCGCCGATCACGACCCCGGCGCCGATCGTCGCCTGCGGATAGATGACGGTGCGGGCCCCGATGCGGACCCCGGCGCCGACGCTGACGAAGGCCGCGATCGACGCCGTGGCATCGACGACGGCACCGGGCGCGACGGCGGCGAGCATGTGCACGCCGCGCGCCAGATCGGACGCCGGCGCGAAGAGCTCCAGTGCGCGCGCCAAGGCGAAGTAGGGATGCGCGGTGCGCAGCATCGCGCACGGCGCCGCCTCGGCCGCGTCGCCGAGGATCACCGCCGACGCCCGCGTCGCGCGCACCTCGGCGACGTATTTCGGGTTGGTGAAAAACGTCAGATCGCCGGGACCGGCGCTGTCGAGTCCCGCCAGACGCGCGATCTCGATGTCGCCGTCACCACTCTCGAGACGGCAGCCGAGCCGATCGGCAATCTCCTTGAGCCTCAACGAGAGCAGTATACGTTGCCGGACCCGCAGCCCCGCCTCAGCATCGTCGGTCAGGTCGTCAGGCCCGCATCACGGAATGGCCGCACGCTGGAAGAAGCTGGCGAGATGTTCGAGCCGCAGCGCCGATGCCACTTCCCGCACGACCGGATCGCGCGCCTCGGGAGCGTCGCCGATGACCGCGCGCAGCGTGGTCAGTGCGCTGCTCGGCATCGCGGTCCAGGTGATCTTCAGCAGCCCCTGGCGCGCGCCGCGCATCGAAAGAAAGTGCCCGACGATACGGAAGAGGAAGTAGTAGCCGAAGATATTGGGCCCGGGCAGCAGGATCAGGAACAACGAAACGGTGCCGCCGAACAGGTCGACGATCATCCAGAAGCGATGTCGCTCCAAATCGCGCTGGAGCGACCGCCGCAGCAACTGCAGTGCCTGCGCCGCGGTGATGTCGTCGGGGTGAATCAGCACCGCTTCGGCGCGGCGGCGCAGCTGCCAGAGCAGCCGCTGCTCGGCAATCGACTCGGCGAGCCAGCGCAGCAGCCGCCGCTTGGCGCGCGTCGGCAGTGGCGGGCGTCCCTCCGCCGGATCCGGGACCCGCCGCCGCTCGCGCTCGGCGTCGGCGAGCGTCTGCCGAAACCGTTGGTTGACGCGGTTCAGGACGCCGGACGGCGGCGTCTCCTGTGGGGCTGGTTCGTCGGTCTCCTCGCAATACAGTTCGTAGCGGTCGGCGGCCACCGGCACGAGGAACACGTCCATCCTCTAATAGGTTACACTCGCCGCCGTGCCGCTGACCGACGGGCAGATCATCGTGCGCCTGCTGCTCGCGTCGGGCATCGGGGCGGTGCTCGGGCTGGAGCGCGAGCTGCGCCGCAAGAGCGCGGGTTTCCGCACCAACATCCTGATCGCCGCCGGGTCCTGCATCTTCACGCTGATCGCGCTCGGGTTCGGCACCGGCGATCCGACGCGCGTGCCAGGACAGATCGTCACCGGCATCGGCTTTCTCGGCGCCGGCGCCATCATGCACAGCAGCGACCGCGTGCACGGCATGACCACGGCCGCGATGATTTGGGTGAACGCGGCGCTCGGGACGGCAGCGGGCGCCGGCGAGTTCCGCCTGGCGTTCTACGGCGCCGGGCTGACGCTCGCCGTTCTGCTCATCCTCGGCCCGCTCGAGCACACCATCGAAACCAAGGAGGACTCCTCTACCGTTTGATCGGCCGTGGCTGGCGCGGCGGCGGCTCGACCGGCACAGCGGGCCGGCCGGCGTCGATCCAGGCCTGCGTGATCAGCGAGGCCACGCCGGCGATCGCGCCCGAGACACGGGCCTGAAGCATCGGCCGCGTCCGCTCCAACAGCGCCGCGAAATACACGTCGTCGTAGGCGTCGCGTCCCTTGGCCGCTTCGCGATCGGCGTCGAGGATCGGCTGCACGTTGGCGAAGCTGTCGGCGAGCGTCGCGAAGATGAACTCGCGCGCGCTGGGAACCGCGGCCAGCGGCGGCGGGGCGATCGTCAGCTTGTCCTGGTAGCGCTCGAAGAGCTCGGTCTCGAAGCGCGAGTGGATGCCGTTCTGACCTGTCAACTGACCGTCGTAGTTGGCCGCGGCGTGGAACGGCTGATAGGCGTCGGCGGTGTAATGGGCGATCACCGAGGCGAACAGCTTGACGTTCTCTCGGGCGTACGGTGCGGCCGGTAGCTGGCGGAAGCTGTCGCGGAGCTTGTCGTAGATCTCCTGCGTGCGCCACGGCAGCACGCCGTTCTTCTTGACGAAGTCCGCGCCGCGCGCCGCGATCGCCGCGTTGTAGTCGTGCGGCAGTTCCTTGAAGGGGAACGGCCCGTAGCTGTCCATGTCGAGGAAGTGCCGCGGATCCTCGTCGGTCCATCCCATCGTGCGGTAGGTATCGGGATCGATCGCGTGCTCGACGAACGACGTCCGGTATTTCACAAAAAATGGCTTGAGCTCGGCCGGCAACAGATCGACGGCGCGGTCGGCAATGAACTTGTGGCCGGTGAACCCCCAGGCCTGGAGACGCGAGGCCGGCAGCGCCGAAAGGGCGAGCGCGGCGAGGGACGCCGCAACGATCTTCCGCATGGCCGAAGGATATCCTATCGGGTGTGCCCCGTCTTGGCGCCCATCTTTCGATCGCCGGCGGCCTGCCGCGCGCCGTCGATCGCGCGGAAGCGAGCGGCTGCGAGGCGCTGCAGATCTTCACCAAGTCGGCCGGCCAATGGCGCGCACGCCAGCTGCCCGACGAGGAAATCGCGCTCTTCCGCCGCCGCATCCGCCAGACGAAGATCCGTCCGGTCGTCGCCCACACCAGCTATCTGATCAACCTCGCCGCGGCCGATCGCCTGCTGCGCCGTCGCTCGCGCGCCGCGCTCATCGAAGAACTGGATCGCGCCCAAGCCCTCGGCCTCGACGCGCTGGTGATGCACCCGGGGTCGCATACCTCGGGTAGCGCGGAGGGCGGTCTGCGGCTCATCGCCGACGGACTGGCGTCGATCCTCGCGTCGCGCCCCGACGGCCACACGCGGATCCTGCTCGAGCACACCGCCGGGCAGGGAACGAACCTCGGGCATCGCTTCGAGCACCTCGCCACGATCATCGACCTGCTCGGCGGATCGCCGCGGGTCGGCGTCTGCCTCGACACCTGCCACCTGCTCGCCGCCGGCTACGACATCTGCAGCAGGGCAGGCTACGACGAGACGTTCCGCGCCTTCGGCGCGATCGTCGGCTTCGCGCGGCTGAAGGCCTTCCACCTGAACGACTCGAAGAAGCCGTGCGCGAGCCGCGTCGATCGCCACGAGCACATCGGCAGGGGCTGCCTCGGCCTCGCGCCCTTCCGGCGTATCGTCAACGACCCGCGCTTCGCGGCGCTGCCGATGCTGCTCGAAACACCCAAGCTCGACACGCCCCGCAGCCGGCGGCTCAGCGACACCGACCCCTTCGACAAGATGAACCTCGATGTCCTGCGACAACTCGTCGCTGCATCGATTCAGCCGGTAAAGACTTCTGCGAAGAACCGATAAACCTTCGCCTCCTGCCGCCACGCGTCTGGCGGGAGGCCAGCCTTGACTGAGGTTTGAGACAGGAATGTCTCGCGATTCCAGTTCCACTCGGTGGCGACCTGCGGCAACAGCAGCCCGCGCCGCCGGCCTTGTTCGACGACGAGGCCGTGGCGGCCGATCTCGAACGCGGCGGGATCGAACGGATCGATCGCTTCGAGCGGGCCGAGCACCGAGACTTCGATTTCGAGATCCGCGAGCTCGGATGTGGTCAACGGAGAGAACCGCGGGTCCTCGCGAGCGGCGCTGACGGCGACGCGCCTCACTTCCTCGGGCAACGGCCGGGTGCAGTGCAGCGTGCCGATACAGCCGCGCAGGCGGCCGCCGCGCTTGATCGTCACAAACGCGCCGCTCGCCTCGGGGAACTCGCCGCTGACGTCGAGCGTCGCGGCCGGTGCGCCGGCTGCTCCCTTCACCGCCTCGCGTGCGATGTTCACGAGCGTGATCTTCTGTGCGTCACTGAACATCTGCGCTGAATGTCCCGAGTGCGGCGGCGAGGTAGCCGACGACCCCGCTGTTGTCCCCGGAAATCATGCCCGAGTGCATGTAGCGCAGCACGCGCCCGTCGCGCGCGCCGCGCGCCCGCGCCGCCATCATCACCGCGATCGCGGGCCCGCCGCCGCAGGCGACCAAGCGGCCGCGCTCCCCTTCCGGCACCTCTTCGAAGCGAGCGAGCAGCGCCTCGGCGTCGAATGCCGTCACGGCATCGCGGACGCGTGCGTCGAGACGCTCGGCGGTCGTGGCCTCGCAATAGTGCGACAGATCAGTGCTGGCCACGAGCAGGAGCCGGCGCCCGGCAGCCGCCGCCGACAGCGCACCGGCCAGCGCGCGGATGGTCTCGCCGGTCTGATGGCCCATGAGCAGCGGCACGATCGGCACATCCGGCAACAGGCGGCGGAGGAACGGTAGCTGCATTTCGAGCGAATGCTCGCGCCGGTGCGCGGCCGGCGACGCGTGGACGACGGCTGACGCCCGCATCAACTCGGCGGCCAGCGCCGCGTCGATCGGCGCCAGGCCGAGCGGCGTCTCGAAGGCGCCCGACGGGTAGGCCGCGACGCCGTCGAAGGCGACGAAATGCGAGGGACCGACGAGAATCGCGGCGTCGTAGGGCGCACCGGCGGCGGCCGCCGTGTAGGCGTAGGCGCCGACCGGCCCCGAGAACATCAGGCCCGCGTGCGGCGCGATCACGGCGTCGATCCGGCCGGCCGGCAGGTGCGAGCGATCCACGTCGGCGAGGTAGCCGTCGACGTCGCGCGTCAGCGCGCCGACCGTTCCCGGGTACCACGACCCGGCAACCGCGGCAGGACGGATAGAATCAATGGCCATGGCAACCGTGCTTTCTCCCGCCGACGTCGATCGCATCGCGGCGCTGGCGCGCCTGGAGCTCACCGACGAGGAGCGATCGCGTTTCGCGACGCAACTGACCGCGATCCTGGCCTACGCCGACCAGGTGCAGCAGGCCGACACCGCCGGGGCGTCATCGCAGGGCGCATCCGGGCCGGCACGCCTGCGCGATGACGAGCTCGTACCCTCGCTCGATCGTGACGAGGTGCTGGCGCAGGCACCGGCCGCCGACCATGCCGCCGGCCTGTTCAAGGTACCACGGGTGCTGGGATCGTGAGCATCCCGTCTCGCGCGGCTGAGATCCGCGCTGCCGTCGCGGCCCGCCAGCTGAGCGCGGTCGAGGTCTGCCGCGCTGCGCTCGACCGGATCGCCCGGCTCGATCCAGCGCTGCATGCGTTTCTGCATGTCAGCGGCGAGCGCGCGCTGGCTCGCGCCGCCGAGATCGACCGCCGGCCAGACGCCGATGCGCCGCTGCTCGGCGTACCGATCGCGCTCAAAGACAACATCTGCACCGCCGGGGTGCCGACGACGGCGGCGTCGCGCCTGCTCGAGGACTACGTGCCCCCCTACTCGGCGGCGGTGGTCGAGCGCCTCGAGCGCGCCGGCGCGATCGTCGTCGGCAAGACCAACTGCGATGAGTTCGCGATGGGCTCGTCGACCGAGCATTCCGCATTCGGACCGACGCGCAACCCGTGGGCGCTCGATCGCATCCCGGGCGGCTCCAGCGGCGGCTCGGCGGTCGCGGTGGCCGCCGGCATGGTGCCGCTGTCGCTTGGCTCCGACACCGGCGGATCGATCCGTCAACCGGCGGCCCTGTGCGGCGTCCTCGGGCTGAAGCCGACCTACGGGCGAGTGTCGCGCTATGGCCTGATCGCGTTTGCCTCGTCGCTCGATCAGATCGGGCCGTTTGCGGCGTCGGTCGAGGACCTCGCGCTGGCATTCGCCGCGATCGCGGGCCCCGACGCGCGTGATGCGACGAGCATGGACATGCCGGCCCACGATTACGCGGCCGCGCTGTCGGGCGAGATTCGCGGTCTGCGCGTCGGCGTACCGCGCGAGCTGCTCGGCGCCGGCGTCGACGCCGGCGTCCGCCGCGCGTTCGACGCGGCGCTCGACACGCTGCGTGATGCCGGCGCCATCCTCTCCGATATCACGCTGCCGCACGCCTCGCTGGCGATCCCCGTCTATTACCTTGTCGCCAACGCGGAGGCCAGCTCGAACCTGGCGCGCTACGACGGCGTCCGCTATGGCGCGCGTGCCGACGCCGCGACCGTGCACGAGGTCTACTACCGGACACGCGCGCTGTTTGGCGCGGAAGCCAAGCGCCGGATCATGATCGGCACCTTCGTGCTCAGTGCCGGTTACTACGACGCCTACTACGTCAAGGCGCAGCAGGTGCGTGCGCTGATTCGGCGCGATTACATGCAGGCGTTTGAAGACGTCGACGCCGTCGCTCTGCCGACCAGCCCGACGCCGGCGTTCCGTCTCGGCGAGCGTACCGGCGATCCACTGCAGATGTACCTGGCCGATGTGTTCACGGTGGCTGCCAATTTGGCGGGGCTGCCCGCGATCAGCATCCCGTGCGGGACGACCGATGCGGGTCTGCCGGTGGGGCTGCAGTTGACGGCGCGGCCGTTCGATGAGGCGACGCTCTTCGCCGCTGCCGCCGCGGTCGAAGGAAGGATGCCTATGCGACGGCCGGACGGCGTGCCGACGTAGCGATCAGCCAGACGATCAGGCCGAAGAACAGCAAGGGAAGCAGCGGCACCGCCAAGGCCAGCGCCAACACGACGGCCACTGTCAGGCCGATGACCGCGAGGACCGGCCCCAGGACGATCATCACCAGCGCCATGACGATCCACTTCAGCAGGAACAGCGGGAAGAGGACGAGCCGGACGAGGAATTTCAGCAGCAGCGCAAACAGGACGAACCCGAACGCGAGCGCGCTGAACGCGGCGGCGACAAGCACCAGCACAACGGCCATCATTCGACTCCTTCTCTGCGAATTACGGCAGCCGTGCCGGAAAGTTCCTACACGCCCTTGCCGTCGTAGCCGGTGGGCAGCGTGTACTGGATGGCCCCTTTACGAACTTCTTCCATGGCCAGACGTTCGAGCTTGTTGGGGCCGCCCGGTTGCCGCTCGACCCGCAGCAAGGCTCCGCGGCGCAACTGCTTGGCGCGTTGCGCAGCGACGTCGACGAATAGGAAACGGCTGGTGATGGGGGCCGCCGGCGGAAAGTCCGTGCCCTCCGTTGCCGGCGTGTTCAAGAGATCCGTGTCAGCCATCCCTGCAGTATAGACGTGAAGACAGGAAGAAGGCAGGAATACCTCCCTGTGTCTATTCGACCTACTCGACGGTGATCTGCTTGGGCCTGGCTTCCTCGCGCTGCGGGACACGCACCGTCAGCACGCCGTCCTTGTAGCTCGCGCTGATCTGCGTGCCGTCGACCGTCGCCGGCAGCGTGAACGAACGGGTGAACGCTCCGTAGGCGCGTTCGCTGCGGTGATAGGTGCCGTCGGCGCCATCGAAGCTCGCCTTGCGCTCGCCCGAGACCGTCAACACGTTCTGCTCGAAGGTGACCGCGATGTCTTCGCGCTTCATCTCCGGCAATTCGGCCGTGATCACGTACTCGTGGCCGTTGGTCTCATAGATATCCACAGCCGGAGCCCACGCCCGGGCGGTCCCGTAAAAGTTGTCGAACATGCGGTTGAGGCGGTCGATTTCCATCGACGCCAGCTCGCGACCCGAATTCCAACGAACCAGTGTCATCGGTGTCCTCCTGAAAAATACATCCACGAACCAAAGTATAACCATGACTATTAGTCACTGTCAAGCATGTAATATGATTCATATACACTCATATCATAACCGTGTGTTTTCGAGCTGCCCTCTCATCCCGGTGCTAAGATGGCGGAATGGCGCGCGTCTACGTCGAACGTCGGGAGCTCCCTGACGACCTTCGCCGCCTGCTCGACGCTGGAGCCGCTGCTGTCGAATACACCCCGCCCATCGACGTCGTTGAAACCGAGTCGGCGATTCAGATCCTGCTCGATCTGCCTGGCGTCGATCCCAAGCGCGTCGACGTCGTTTTTTCTCGCAACGTCTTGTTGATATCCGGCGAGAAGACGCCCGTCGCCGCCGACCAGGCCGACGCCACGTTTCACATTGCCGAGCGTGCGTTCGGCCGTTTCGCCCGCGCCATCGGCGTCGAAGGGGCCTTCGACGCCGCCAAGACAGTGGCCACCCTGAAGCACGGCGAGCTGCGCGTCGTGCTGCCCCGCGTTGAGGAACGGCGCGGCGGGAAGATCCGCATCCCCGTCCTCTAGCCGCATGCGCATCCTGTTCGTCGGCGACATCTTCGGCAAGCCGGGGCGCGAGATCGCGCGCCGCGCCATCCCCGCCCTGATCGAGCGCGAGTCGCTCGACTTCGTCATCGCCAACGTCGAAAACTCCGCGGCCGGTTTCGGCGTGACCGGTGACATTGCCGACACGATCCTCAGTTATGGCGTCGACGCCATGACGACCGGCAACCACGTCTGGGACAAGAAAGAGATCCTCGAATACATCCCGCGGCAGCCGAAACTGCTGCGCCCGGCCAATTTCGCCGCCGGGACGCCCGGCCGCGGCAGCTACGTCGGGCGCACGCGCACCGGCGAGCCGATCGGCGTGGTCAACGTGATGGGCCGCGTCTTCATGCAGCCGCTCGACGATCCGTTCGCGGTCGTGCTCAAGGAGATCGACGCCATGCGCGGCAAGACCCGGGTCATCGTCGTTGATTTCCACGCCGAGGCGACCTCCGAGAAGGTCGCGATGGGCTGGCATCTCGACGGCCGCGTCACGGGCGTTTTTGGCACGCACACGCACGTGCAGACCGCCGACGAGCGCATCCTGCCGAAGGGCACCGCCTATCTCACCGATGCCGGGATGACCGGCCCGCACGATTCGATCATCGGCGTCACCACCGAGATCGCGTTGAGTCGCTTCGTCACCGGCATGCCGGCCAAATTCGAGTCGGCAACGGGACCCGGCCGGCTCAACGCCGTTATCGTCACCGCCGATCTAGCGACGGGCCGCGCGACCGCGATTCAACGGCTCAGCCTGTCGTCGGCCGACGTCGACACGCTGGCGCCGCATACTGCGGTAGGGCGCTGACGCGTGGCGACTCTCTTCGATCAGCCGTTCGAAGACGACGAGCCGATCGAACCCGCCGTCTCCGCGCCGCGCCCGCTCGAGCGCAAGATCTACTCCGTCAGCGACCTCACGTCCGGCATCCGCGGGCTCCTCGAACAGGCCTTTGGCGAGATCTGGGTCGAAGGGGAGATCTCCAACTGCAAGATCTGGAACTCCGGCCACATGTATTTCACGCTCAAGGACGGCGGCGCGCAGATCAAGGGCGTGATGTTCCGCACGTCCCTTCGCTATCTGCGCTTCAAGCCGACCGACGGTCTCTACGTGGTCGCGCGCGGCCAGCTGAGCGTCTACGAGCCGAAGGGGGAATACCAGCTCGCCTGCGAGCACATGGAACCGAAGGGGCTCGGCGCGCTGCAGCTGGCCTTCGAACAGCTCAAGAAAACGCTGCACGCCGAAGGGTTGTTCGACAGCGCGCGCAAGCGGCCGCTTCCGGCGCTCCCGCGCCGCATCGGCATCGTCACGTCGGCCGACGGCGCGGCGCTGCGCGACATATTAAAGGTGTTGAAGCGTCGTGCCCCCAACGCCAGCATCTTGATCCGCCCAGCGCGCGTGCAGGGAGACGATGCGGTCGCTGACGTCGTCACGGCGCTGCGCCAGATCGCCAAGGCGCCGGACGTCGACGTGGTCATCGTCGCGCGCGGCGGCGGCTCGCTCGAGGATCTCTGGGCCTTCAACGAAGAACGCGTGGCGCGCGCGATCGCGGCCTGCCCGGTGCCGGTCGTCTCGGGCGTCGGCCATGAGACCGACGTCACCATCGCCGACTTCGTCGCCGACCTGCGCGCGCCGACGCCGTCGGCTGCCGCGGAAATGGTCGTCGCCGCGCACGACGAGTTCTGCGCGCGCATCAATCGGCTGACCGGGCGGCTCGCCGCGGCGGCGCGCGCCGACCTGCAGCGCCGTCAGTCCCGGGTTCACATGCTGTCGAGCCGCCGCGGGCTGGCCGGCCTGGCCACCCGTCTGGCGCTGCGCGGCCGTCACGCCGGCGAGCTCACGCACCAGTTGCGCTCGGCGATACGCGGCGCCGTCGGCGTGCAGGCCCGGCGGTATCGCGGTCTCGCGCAACGCCTGGAACAACGCGACCTGGCGCGGCACCTCGCCGCCATGCGCGGACGCCTGGGCGCGGCCGAAACGCGACTGACGGCATCGGCGGAGCGGACGCGGCTGCGCGCCGATACGCGCTTGCGCACGCTCGCCGCCAGCCTCGAGAGCCTGAGCCCACTCGCCGTCCTCGGCCGCGGCTACGCCGTGTGCTGGACGGCGGATCGCGCCGCCATCGTCCGCAGCGCCGCAACGGTGTCGCCGGGCGACCGGGTGCACGTGACATTGGCCAACGGCGAGCTTGACTGCACGGTGGACAGGCCGCAGGAGCGATAGCGTTCACGAGGTCCTGTCGGCGGAGGAAAAAAAGACCTCCAGTTCTCACGTTCCTCCTGCAAGAATGTCAGTGATGGACCCCACCATTAAGGACTTCGAGTCGGCGATCGCGGAACTCGAGACCATCGTCAAGCAGCTCGAAGAAGGGGATCTCGCACTCGAGAAATCGCTGGCGCTCTTCGAGCGCGGCGTGCAGCTGTCGCGCTTCTGCCATGCGCGCCTCGAGGAAGCGGAGCGCCGCGTCGAGATCCTGAACGAGCGCGGTGAGATCAAGCCGGCTCCCGCCGCGCTCGCCGGCGACGCCCCCTCGTCCGAGCGCGGCCGGTGAGCGCTCCCCCGCGCGAGGCGCGGCGCCCGCCGGGCGACCTGCATGCCTGGCTCGAGGCGCGCCGCGCCGAAGTGGACGCTGCGCTCGAACGCTACCTGCCCGCCGCCCCCGCCTGCCCGCCGCGTGTCGGCGAGGCGATGCGCTACAGCCTGTTCGCCGGCGGCAAGCGCCTGCGGCCGGTGCTCGCCCTGGCCGCCGCCGAAGCGGTCGCCACGGCGCACGATCGCAGTGAACAGGCCGCACGCGAGCTGGCGCTGCCGGTCGCCTGCGCGCTCGAGCTGATTCACACCTACTCGCTCGTGCATGACGATCTGCCGGCGATGGACGACGACACCCTGCGGCGCGGACGGCCGACGAGTCACGTCGTGTTCGGTGAAGGCATGGCGATCCTGGCCGGCGACGGCCTGCTGACGGAGGCGTTCGCCCTGCTCGCGCGCGAGCCGGCGCACGGCGACGCCGCGCTCGATGCGCGCACACTGCGGGCGATCGGCATCATCGCCGCGGCAGCGGGGCCGTGCGGGATGGTCGGCGGACAGGCGATCGATCTCGAAGCGGCTGGCAGCGGCGCCGCGTTCGACGGCGACGGCCTCCGCGCCATGCATGCGCGCAAGACCGGCGCCTTGATCCAGGCGTCGGCCGCCGCTGGCGCCGTGATGGCTGGCGCGACCGACGCGGAATTCGCCGCGCTCGGGCGGTTCGCGTCGGAGCTCGGCCTCGCCTTCCAGATTGTCGACGACGTGCTCGACGTCGAAGGGGCGTCGGCAGATCTCGGCAAGACCGCCGGGAAGGATGCCGCCGCCGGCAAACCGACGTATCCGGCGCTCTACGGTCTCGAGGCGTCGAAGCGGATGGCCGACGAGTGCATCGCGCGCGCGCTGACCGCGCTCGACGAGGCCGGCCTCGCCGGCCCGTTGCCGGCCATCGCGCGCTGGGTAACGTCGCGGTCGAACTGATCGGACGGGGCAAGGATCTCGGTACCGCCAGCCGGAAGCCGGTAGCTGGTAGCTGGTAGCTGGTAGCTGGTAGCTGGCAAACCATCAACGATCATGCTGTGAAAAAGCAGACTTCGCGTCTTGACACCGCGCTCGTCGAGCGCGGGCTCGCCGCATCGCGCGAGCGAGCGCGTGCCTTGATTCTCGCCGCGCAGGTGCGTGTCGACGGTCAAATCGTGTCGAAGGCCGGGCACCCGACGGCGCCCGCTGCCGAGATCACGCTCGTCGAGCCCGACCATCCCTACGTCGGACGCGGCGGCGTCAAGCTCGCCCACGCGCTCGACGTCTTCGTCGTCGATCCGGTTGGGCGCCTGGCGCTCGATATCGGCGCCTCGACTGGCGGGTTCACCGATGTCCTCCTCCGTCGCGGCGCCGCACGCGTCGTCGCCCTCGACGTCGGCCACGGTCAGCTCGACTGGCGGCTCCGCAACGATCCACGCGTGCACGTGATCGAGCGTGCCAACGCGCGTACGCTCACCGCGGATCAGCTGCCGGCCAGTGCGCGCGCCTTCGATCTCGCCGTCATGGACGTCTCGTTCATCTCCGTACGGCAGGTGCTGCCGGCGATCGTTCCGCTGCTTGCCGGCGGCGCCGATCTGATCGTGCTGGTGAAACCGCAATTCGAGGCCGGTCGTGACGAAGTCGGCAAGGGTGGCCTCGTCCGCGATGCGGGGGTGCACGCACGAGTCATCGAGGACGTGGCCGCCGCCGCAAGTGCGCTAGGATTGACCCGCGTGGCCACCACGGACTCCCCCATCACCGGCAGCGAAGGCAACCGCGAATTCTTTCTGCACCTGCGGCGCGCATGACCCGGGTTGGACTGATTGCCAAGCGCGGTCTGGACGAAGCCGCGGGCGTACTCGCCGAGCTGGCGGGATGGCTCGAGGCGCGCCAGGTCCAGGCGGTGTTCGAATCCGACACCGCGCGGCTGGCGGGCGTGCCCGCCGAGTGGCCGACCGCGTCGCGCGAAGACCTGCCGCGGGAATGCGATTCTGATCGTCGCCCTCGGCGGCGACGGCACGCTCATCGGCGTGGCCGGGCGCATCGCGCGGTCGGGCAGCGACGTGCCGATCCTCGGCGTCAACTTCGGCAGCCTCGGGTTCCTGACGGAGATCACGCTGCCCGAGTTGTACGACGCGCTGGAGGCGACGCTCTCCGGGCGCGCCACGATCGAGTCGCGCGCCATGCTCGCGGCGAGCACGGTGCGCAACGACATGCCCTTTGCCGAACACGTCGTGCTCAACGACATTGTCATCACCAAGGGGGCGCTGTCGCGCATCATTGAGATGTCGGTCGCGGTCGGCGACTCGGCGGTCACGCGCGTGCGTGCCGACGGGTTGATCATCGCCAGCCCGACCGGGTCCACCGCCTACAACCTCGCCGCCGGCGGTCCGATCGTACATCCCGCAGTCGACGCGATGGTGCTCACGCCGATCGCGCCGCACACCCTCACCAACCGGCCCGTCGTGATCGCCGGTTCGCTCGAGGTGCATGTCCGGCCGATCATGGACGCCCAGGACGAGGTCTTCGTGACCTTCGACGGCCAGTCCGGCTTCGCGCTGCGGCCCAACGACCTGGTCAGCGTCCGCCGCGCGGCGAAACCGGTGCGCATCGTCAAGTCGGCGTCGCGCACTTATTTCGACGTGCTGCGCGAGAAGCTGAAGTGGGGACGCTGATCAAGACCGGTATCCGCCCGACTCAGCCCAGCCCGGTTGTCGCTCGCCCGTCACGTCTGCGCCGAGGTCTGCCGTGGCTTCTCCTCGCCGCCGCCGTCATGCTGCGCGTCCTCGCCGTCGTTCAACTCGACGCAACGCCGTTCGTTCACATGGAACGATGGGCGCAGACCGACATGCATTACTACGACGGCTGGGCCCGGCAGATTGCCGCGGGCGACTGGCTGTCGCGCCGGCTGCCGCTGCCGATGCACCGCTGGCAGCACGAAGTTGCGCAGGCTTATTTCGCCCGGCATCCGGACGCCAAGACTGCGCTCGAGCATGAAGGCGGCGATGCGGATACGGCGATCTGGGCGCAGTGGATGCAGAGCCCGCGCTTCTATCAAGATCCGCTCTACCCATATTTGATCGCGATCATCTACCGTGCGGCGGCGGACGTGCGCGCGATACTGGTGCTGCAACTGACCGCCGGTGTGCTCTCCACGCTGCTCGTGTGGTCGCTGGCGCGGCGTCACTTCGGTGAGCTGGCTGGGGGAATCGCCGGAACGCTCGCCGTGCTGTGCGCACCGCTGGTGTTTTACGAGCTGTTGCTCTTACGCGACTCGTTGATCGCGTGCGCGGGGCTGGCGATCGTGTGGCTGGCCGATCGCGCCGCGGCGAGCGCCGCGCGCCGTTGGTTCACCGCCCTCGGCGCGATGCTTGCGGCCGCCTTCGTGCTCAAGAGCTCGTTCGTGCTCCTGGCGGTTCCGATCGTGCCGATCACGCTGGCCGCGGCGCGGCGCGCCGGACGCCCGATCGCCGTCCGTAGCGTAGCGCTCGGTCTCGGCGCCGTCATCGTGCTGCTGCCGTTCGCGATCCGCAATCTGCGCACCGGCGTGGCGCCGCTGGCGCCGGCGAGTTCCGGGCCGCTTACGTTCCTCAGCGCCAACGACCCCAACGCGCGTCCCGACATCGGGTTCGGCATCAACACCCCGATGCTGGCGGACTTCCTCGGCGGCACCGACGGTTCGTGGCGCGCGGCAATCGACGCCACCGCCAGCGGCACGACGCCGCGCCGGTACACAGCGCAGCTATGGCGCAAATGGGATCGCAGCTGGCATTGGTACGAGATTCCCAACAACGAGAACCTGTACTACCTGCGCCAGCAAGTGCCGGTGCTGGCGTGGTTACCGGTGACGTTTTGGCTGGTCGCGCCGCTGGCGCTCGTCGGCCTGGCGCTGGCGATCGCGCGACGGCCGCGCCCCTGGACGCTGCTCTCACTCGTCGCATGCTGCGTCACGGCGCTGCTCGCCTTCTACGTGCTCGGCCGGTTCCGGGTCAGCTTGATCGCCGGCGTCCTGCCCTTTGCGGGCCTGGCGGTCGCCGATCTCGCGGTCGCGTGCCTCGCTCGCCGTTACACACGCGCCGCCGCGATCGCGGCATCGATCGTCGCCATCGGCCTGTGGACCGGCCGTCCGATCGCCGACGATCAGATCCTCATCCGCACGTCGGACTACATCCTGGCCTGGTCGGTCGAATATCAGGATCGCGTCTACGGTGCGCTCGACCGCAAGGATCCGGCGGCCGCGGGCGCCGCCTATCAGGAGTTCTTCGCGCGCTACGAGCCGTCGGATACCGACATCGTCAACGCGGCCGATCCGCACCTCGCACCCGAACTCGCTGACATGCATGTCGAGTGCGCGCAGATTCTCCGCGCCGCGCGGCGGCCCGAGGCGGCCGACGTGCAAACCGACGCCGCGCGCCGGCTTCTCGCCTTGCGCCCGGCGCAATGAATTCTCATCCCTGAGTCAGGTCAGCGCCGTTCCCGGAAGTACTGAATCTGGTACTTCTGGACATTGCGGTTGTGTTCCTCGAGTGTCGTCGCAAAGGCGTGCGAGCCGTCGTTCTTGCTCACGAAATACAGGTACGACACGTCGGCGGGGTGCGTAGTGGCCTCCAACGACGCGCGGCCCGGCGAGGCGATCGGTCCGGGCGGGAGGCCGGCGTAGCGATAGGTGTTGTAGGGTGAATCGAACTGCAAGTTCTCGCGCGTCAGGTTGCCGGTGTAGAGGCCGGCACGATCGAGCGCATAGATGACGGTCGGATCGCACTGCAGCCCCATGCCGATGCGCAGCCGGTTGCTGTAGACGGCGGCGACGAGCGGCCGCTCCTCCTTGTTCCCGGTCTCCTTTTCCACGATCGACGCCAGCGTGACGAACTGTCGTACCGTCAGGTGACGCGCCTCGGCCGCCTCGATGATCTGCGGCGTCAGCGCCTTCATGAAATCCTGCACCATGCGCGCGACGAGCTGCGCTGCGGTGGACGTGCGCGGCATCTTGTAGGTGTCGGGAAACAGGTAACCCTCGAGATCCTTTGCCGCCGGGTCGATCGCGCTGACGAGCGCCGCGTTCCTGGCGGCAGCGACAAACTCCGCCGCCGGTCCGAAGCCCTTCGCTTCGTAGGCGGCCGCCATCTGCTTGATCGTCAACCCTTCGGGAAAGGTGATCGGCCGGAAATAGACGTCGCCGCGCGCGATCTTGTCGGCGACCTGACGCGCCGTCATGGGGCGATCGAAGCGGTACTCGCCCGCCTGCAGTCGGCGTCCCTCGTGCGTGAGCCACAGTGCCAGGCGAAAGCTGGTGACGTCGTGCACGACGCCGGCGTCGGCGAGTCGCTTCGCGATGGCCACCGAGCCGGCGCCCTGCGGAACCTCGACGAACAACTCCGGAGCATCGTAGCCCTTGAACGGACGTTCGACTCCAGAATAGAACCACCAGGCCGCCCCGCCGGCGCCGATGAGGATCAAGAGCAGGACGATCGCGGCAAGTCTTTTCATCGTTCCTTGGTTCGCTCGGCGGGGGCCCTGTGCCCTTCCCCATCTCGCTCCGCACTCGCAGTTGGCTCCGCCGGCTCCCCTCCAGCGCTCGCGCGCCGCTGCTGATGGTCGAGATAGTCTTGCAGGATCAGGGCCGCCGCCATGGCATCGAGTTGCTGTTTGCGTTTGCGCCAATCGCGCTCGCGTCCAGCGAGCAGCTCGTCGGCGGCGTGGCTGGTCAGCCGCTCGTCCTGAAACGTAATCGGGATGGCAATCTTGTTCGCGAGCAGGCGCGCGAGCGTGCGCACGCGCCCGGTCTGTGGGTTGTCCTCGCCGCTCAGCCGCCTCGGCAGGCCGATGACGATGGCGCCGAGCCCATCGGTTTCGCTGGCGAGGGCGTCAATCTCGAGTGCCAGACGCTGCGCGGCCGCGCCGACGTTGGCGTCGTTATCGATCTTCTTCCACGGCGAGGCCAGCAATCCTGTCGGGTCTGACAACGCCAAGCCGATCCGCCGCTCCCCATAGTCGATCCCGAGCGCCCGCACGGCGGTAGGGTACCACGCGGCTTCCAGCTCAAGGCTTATAATCCCGGGCATTCCCATGCGCCACTCGCTGCGGTTGGTCACGGCGGTCCTCCTCGCCGTTACGGCCGTCTCGCTCGCCTGTTCGTCGTCGACGCACCGCGGCGCCGGGAAGTTCAGCCAGAAGCTCGTCATCCTCGGGTTCGACGGCATGGACCCGCATCTGCTCGCCAAGTGGATGGCCGAGGGCAAGCTGCCCAACATCAGCGCGCTGGCCAAGCAGGGTGGTTTCTATCCGTTGCAGACCACGCATTCGCCTGAATCGCCGACGGCGTGGGCCTCGTTCGCCACCGGCGTCAACGCCGGCAAACACAACATCTACGATTTCCTGGTCCGCGACACCAACACCTACCTGCCCGACCTCGGCATGGTCGAGCGCACTCCGCCGAAGTTCCTTTTCAACTACATCCCCCGGTCGAAGCCGCAGCTCAAGTCGACACGCGGCGGCACTTCCTTCTGGGTCACCGCGGGCAGGTCCGGCGTTCGCTCCGACATGCTGACCGTGCCGGTGACGTTTCCGCCGGAGAATGTTGACAATGGCGAGCTCCTCTCGGGCCTGCCGCTGCCCGACATCCGCGGCACGATGGGGACCTTCTCCTACTACGCGACCGATCTGAGCCGCTACGAACAGGGCAATACGGAAATGGGCGGCATCCTCAGCCGGCTCGTCTTCGACGGAGACGTCGCGACCGCCGACCTCGAAGGTCCGCCCAATCCGATCGTGCGGCAACAGATCGAGGGCATCCGCCGTAAGGGGCCGACGCTGAGCGATGCCGACAAGACGCAGCTCGCCGAGCTCCAGGCCGTGCAGGACGTCCGCCTGCCGTTCACCATCCACTGGGACCGCGCCGGCAAACGCGCCGCAATCGATATCGATGGCCAGCACCTGTCGCTCGAGCCCGGCAAGTGGACGCCATGGATCGATCTCACCTTCAAGGTGAACCTGCTGGTGCGCGTCCACGGCATGGCGCAGCTGCTGCTGCTCAACGCCGGCAGCGAGCTGCAGCTGTTCGTCTCGCCGGTCAACTTCGAGCCCGACGATCCGCCGGTGCCGATGTCCTCGCCGGCGTCCTTCGCGGGGGATCTCTACAAGGCGGTCGGCAACTACCGCACGCTCGGCTGGGCCGAAGAGACATGGGCGTTGAACGAAGGGCGCATGGACGAAAAGACGTTCATGGACGACCTGATGGTCGCCTTCGACGATCGCGCCCGCGTGATCCTCAACCGCGTCGACCAGAAGGACTGGGACCTGCTCGTCGGCGTCATCGAGTCGACCGACCGCGTGCAACACATGATGTGGCGGCTCATCGACCCCAAGCATCCTCTCTATGACGCTACCCTCGCGGCGCAATACGGCGACTCGATCGAGCGCGTCTACCGGCGCGCCGACCAGTTCGTCGGCGAAGTCGTCAAGCGCGTCGGCCCCGGCGTGCCGGTGATGATCGTCTCCGACCACGGCTTCCACTCGTGGCGCAAGGCGGTCAACCTCGATACCTGGCTGGTCCAGAACGGCTACATGGTCATGAAGGGCCAGAGCACCGACAAGAAGCTCTCGGATCTCTTCGGCGGCGGCACCTTCTGGGAAAACGTCGATTGGTCGCGGACCAGGGCCTACGCGATGGGTATTGGCCAGATCTACTTCAACCTGCGTGGGCGCGAATCGCAGGGGGTCGTCAGCCCGGGCGCCCAAGCCAAGGCGCTCGCCGACGAACTGGCGGCGAAGCTGCTGACCATGACCGATCCCGATGACGGGACCAGGATCATCCGCGCGGTCTACAAGCGCGACGACATCTATTCCGGCCCCTACCTGTCGAACGCGGCGGAACTGCAGGTCGGCATGGACGAAGGCTATCGCGTGTCGTGGCAGACGACGCTGGGGGGTTCGCCGCCGGGCATCGTCTACAAGAACGATCGCAAATGGAGCGCCGATCATGGCGGCTACGACTACCAGATCACCTCGGGCGTGTTCGTGACGAACCGTCCGATCGCGGTGACCAGTCCGCGTATCATCGACATCGCGCCAACCGTGCTGAAGTTCTTCGGAGTCGGGATCCCCAGCGACATCGATGGCAAGCCGCTGTTCTAGGGTGATCGCGCGCCACCGCGGCTTCGCCAGCGCGGCGCCGCTGGGGTTGGCCGCCATGGCCACGCTGCTGGTCATCGGCCTGTCAGCACAGACGGCTGACCGATCGCAAGCGACCGCGCAGGCGAGGCGCGCCGCGGATCGGCTCGGCGCCCTGCAGAAAGAAGCTGAGGCGCTCGCAGGCCAGGAGAAGACCCTTCTCGGCGAGTTGCGCAAGCTCGAAGTCGATCGCGAAATCAAGGTCGAGAAACTGGCGACCATCGAGCGCGAGGCAGCCGACGTGCGCGAGAAGCTCGCCGACGCCGGCACGCGCGCCGCCGCGCTCGCCGGTGAAGCGGCGCGGCAACGTCCCGACATCGACACCCGGCTCGTGCGGCTCTACAAGCTTGGACGCGTCGGCTACTGGCGCCTGTTGCTCGACGTCAACAGCCTGCGCGAAGTGGGACGCGCCTACCGGACCGCGACCGCGCTCGCGCGCATCGATCGCGACCGCGTCGAAGAGCACCGGCGGACGCTGGCCGCGCTCAGCGCCGAACGGACGGCGCTGCAGGCGCGCGCGCGCGACTTCGAGCGGCTCGAGAACCAGGCGCGCCGCGCCAGCGGCGCCGTCGAGGCCGCCGTCGCGACGCGACGCGCGCTCGTGCAGCAGATCGACGAACGGCGCGACCTGAACGCTCAGCTCGCCGGCGAATTGCTCGAGGCGCAGCGCCGGCTGCAGGCGACCCTGGCGCAGATGGCCGCTGGACGCGACGTGCCCGCCGCCACCCTGCCGCTGAGGCCGTTCCGCGGCGCGATGCCGTGGCCGGCCGACGGCGTCGTGTCATCGACCTTCGGCAAGGCGATGCGTGGCAGCCCGGCGTCGGCCAGGAACGGCATCCAGCTCTCGCTCCCCGAGGGCGAGCCCGTCCACGCCGTTCACGAGGGGGTCATCGCCTTCGCCGACGCCTTCGAGGGCTACGGCAACCTCGTCATCGTCGACCACGGTGACAAGGCGTATTCGCTCTACGGCCATCTGGCGTCCATGGCGGTCAAAAAGGGAGATCGGGTCGAGGCCTCGAGCACGGTCGGGGTGGCCGGCCGCGACCCGGCCGGGAACCCGGCCCTCTATTTCGAGCTGCGCGTCGACGGGACCCCCGTCGACCCGCTACAATGGCTGAAGAGGCAATAGCGCTACCCATGACCACGCGAACCCGGTTGTCCGTACTGCTGATTTCGACGCCGATCGTGGCTTTCTTCGTGCTCGGCACCATGAAGGGCAAGGCCGACAGCGACGATACCTTCCAGCACCTTCGGGTGTTCGAAGATGTCGTGTCGCTGATCCTCAACAACTACGTCGAGGACCCGAAGGTGGATAGCGTCATGGAAGGGGCGATGCGCGGCCTCGCCGACAGCCTCGACCCCGATAGCGCCTATTTGACCGCCGCCGAGGCGCGTTCGCTCGACGCGCCGGGCTGCGCGTCGGCGGTCCCGACCCCGGCCTGCGCCGGCACGCCCATCGGAGACGTCGGGATCGAGTTGACGCGGCAGTACCTACCTGCGTGTGATCGCGGCGCGCGACGGCTCACCCGCCGACAAGGCCGGGCTGCAGACGGGCGATTACGTCCGCGCCATTGACGGCAAACCGGCGCGCGACCTCTCCGTATTCGAGGGCATGCGCCTGCTGCGCGGCGCCCCCGGTACGAAGGTCACCCTGACGGTCATCCGCGGCAATGCCGCCGAGCCGCACGAGATCGAGCTGTACGTGAGCGCACGCCGGGATCGCTCGTCACCTCCAAAATGCTGGCACCCGACCTGGGCTACCTGCGCATCGCGTCGTTCGGCGCGGATGCACCGGCGAAGATCAGGAGCGAGGCCGATGCACTCGCGAAGAACGGCGCCAAGCGGCTCATCCTCGACATCCGTCGCACGGCGGAAGGCCAGTTCGACAGCGGCATCGAGTCGGCGCGGGTCTTCGTCAAGTCGGGCACGCTCGCGCAGATCGCCGGGCGCGACGCGCAGGCCAAACCGAGCGACAAGCCGCCGACCAAGGTTCCGACTACGTCGATCACGCAGACGATCGCGGCCAAGGCGGGTGACGGCGCGATCGATTTGCCGGTCACGCTGCTGGTCACGACCGGCACGTCGGGCGCCGCGGAGCTCTTCGCGTCGGCTCTCTCGGGCAACAAGCGCGCCGATCTCATCGGCGAACGAACCCTCGGCCGCGCCGGGCTGCAGAAGCTGGTAAAGCTGCCCGACGGCCGCGGGCTGTGGCTCACCTACGCGCGTTACGTCACGCCGGGCGGCGAGCTCATTCAAGGCCGCGGCCTGACCCCGGATACTGCCGTCGACGAGCCCGATGTCGACTTCGGCGAGCCCAAACCGGCGACAGACGCCATTCTCGAAGCGGCCATGGGGAAGCTCAAGAAGGCCGCATAGAATTTGGAAATCGGGGAATCGGGGAATCGGGGAATCGAAGGATTGATTCGAGATTACCCGATTTCCGAATTTAGCGATTTCCCGATTCCAAAATTTCCTGCTACACTTACTGTTTCGGCAAGGCCTGTGTTTTCAAGACATAGGCGCGTAGCTCAGTGGTTAGAGCGCCTGCTTGACACGCAGGAGGTCGGTGGTTCGACTCCACTCGCGCCTACCAAAGAAGGGTGCGAAGGGTGCCGAGGGCGCCAAAGGTGCTAATGGAGCACCAGCACCATTAGCACCCTTGTCACCTTTGGCACCCTTGGCACTGTACCGTTCATGAGCGAGATCGCAGTCACGTTGCCTGACGGGTCCGTCCGTCACGTCAGCGCCGGCAGTACGCCTGCCGACGTGGCCGCCGCGATCTCTCCGCGCCTGGCCAAGGCCGCGATCGCCGCGGTCGTCGACGGCAAGCCGGTCGATCTCACGTTCCCGCTCCAGCGCGACGCGACGCTCGCGATTCTGACCGACCGCGGGCCAGAGGCCCTGCACGTCTACCGTCATAGCACGGCGCACCTGCTCGCGGCGGCGGTGACCCAGCTTTTTCCCGGCGTCCAGTGCGGCATCGGCCCGGCGATCGAAGAAGGCTTCTACTACGACTTCGTCGTCCCGCGCCCGTTCGTCCCCGAGGACCTCGAGGCGATCGAGAAGAAGATGAAGGAGCTCGCCGGCCAGGACCTGGTCTTCGAGCATCAGATGTGGCCCAAGCAAGAGGCCATCGACTTCTTCCGCGCGCGCGGCGAGCCGCTCAAGATCCAGCTGATCGAGGAGCGGACGGCCGGCCAGTCCGAAGTGTCCGTCTATACGATCAAGGACAAGGACACCTTCGTCGACTTCTGTCTCGGACCGCACGTACCGTCGACCAACCGGCTCAAGGGCTTCAAGCTGCTCCACACGTCCAACGCCTACTGGAAGGGAGACGCAAAGAACCAGCCGATGCAGCGTGTTTATGGCACGGCGTTCTTCAGCGAGAAGGATCTCCAGGCGCACCTGCAGCGCATCGAGGAAGCAAAGAAGCGCGACCATCGCAAGGTCGGCAAGGAGCTCGGGCTCTTCACATTCCATCCGTGGGCTCCGGGCGCCGCGTTCTGGCTCGGCAAGGGCACGACGCTGTACAACACCCTCGCCAACTACATGCGCGGCGTGCTCTTCCCCGCCGGCTACCAGGAAGTCAAGGCGCCGATCATCTTCAACAAGGCGCTCTGGGAGACCTCCGGCCACTGGGAGCACTATCGCGAGAACATGTTCCTCGTGAAGTCGTCGGACGACGAGGAGATGGCGCTGAAGGCGATGAACTGCCCTGGCCACTTCCTCATGTTCGCCAGCGAGGCCCGCAGCTACAAGGACTTGCCGCTCCGTTTTCACGAACAGACGCCGCTGCACCGCAACGAAGCCTCGGGGGTGCTCTCGGGTTTGACGCGCGTGCGGCAGTTCTCGCAGGACGACGCGCACTGCTTCGTCATGGAGACGCAGATCGCTGAGGAAGTCGAGCGGCTGCTGAGACTGGTGCAGCGCGTCTACGGCGATTTCGGGCTGCCCTACTCCGTCAAGCTGTCGACGCGCCCGGAAAAGTTCCTCGGCGAAATCGCCACGTGGGATCATGCCGAGGCGTCGCTCAGGCAGGCGCTGGAAGCGGCGAATCAGCCCTACACGATCAACGCCGGCGACGGTGCGTTCTACGGCCCGAAGCTCGACTTCGACGTAACCGACGCCATCGGGCGCCAGTGGCAGTGTGCGACGATCCAGCTCGATTACCAGATGCCGCAGCGCTTCGACCTGAAGTACGTCGGCCCCGACAACGCCGAGCACCGCCCGGTGGTCATCCACCGCGCCATCTTCGGCAGCTTCGAGCGGTTCATCGCTATCCTGATCGAGCACTATGCCGGGGCGTTTCCGCTGTGGCTGGCGCCGGTGCAGGCGATCGTGCTGCCCATCGCCGACCGGCATGCCCCCTATGCGGCCGACGTGCAGGCCCGCCTGGCGGCGGCCGGCCTCAAGGTGGAGGTCGACGCGCGGCAGGAGAAGATCAACTATAAGATCCGCGAGGCGCAGCTGCAGAAGATCCCCTATATGCTGGTCGTCGGAGATCGCGAGGCGGCGGAAGGGACCGTGGCGGTACGCAGCCGCGCCGGCGGCGACCTCGGGGCGCGCGGCGTCGACGAGTTCGTCCGGCAGGCACAGGCAGAAGTGACGGCGAAGGGCGAGCCCAGGCCGGGTCTCGCCGCGGCGAGCTAATCAGGTAGGAGGCTTTATCGCATTTGATCGCAGTCCGCGGCGCGACGATCGCACGCGGGTCAACGAACGCATCCGGGTCCGCGAAGTCCGCGTCATCGACGAGGACGGCGCGCAGCTCGGGATCATGCCGCCGCCGCAGGCGCTGGCCATTGCGCGGCAGAAGGGGCTTGACCTCGTGGAGATCGCCGCGACGGCGGTCCCGCCGGTCTGCCGGATCATGGACTTCGGGCGCTATCAGTACCAGGAGCAGAAGCGCGCGCGGTCGGCGAAGAAGCATCAGAAGATTATCGAGGTCAAGGAAATCAAGTTCCGCCCGAAGGTCGACCAGCACGACTACGAGTTCAAGAAGAAGCACATCGAGCGCTTCCTCGCGGACGGCGACAAGGTCAAGGCGACGATCTTCTTCCGCGGACGCGAAATGGCGCACCCGGAGATCGGGCGGCGGATTCTCGAGCGGTTGATCGAGGAGCTGTCCGAGGTGGCGGTCGCCGAGACGATGCCGCGGCAGGAAGGCAACCAGATGCACACGATCCTGTCGCAGAAGGCCGGGGCCAAGAGGCCGCCCAAGACCGCCAAGGACGGCGAAGCCAGCAAGGATCGCGAAGGAACGAAGGAACATGCCTAAATTGAAGAGCCACCGGGGCGCGGCCAAGCGCTTCAAGAAGACCGCGACGGGAAAGTTCAAGCGCGGTAAC
Source organism: uncultured Acidobacteriota bacterium (assembly GCA_963836665.1). Taxonomy (GTDB): domain Bacteria; phylum Acidobacteriota; class Vicinamibacteria; order Vicinamibacterales; family 2-12-FULL-66-21; genus JAICSD01. The sequence continues at coordinate 284,317 of CAWIKL010000002.1, forward strand.
GCGTTCAAGGCGCACATCCTGACCAGCAAGGAGCGCAGCCGTAAACGCAAGCTGAAGGGGACGACGTTGGTCTCCAAGCAGGACACGGCGAAACTGCGCCGCATGCTGCCTTACTAGAAGACAGAAGTCAGAAGACAGAATACAGAAGGAAGACAGAGTCCAATGCCTCGAGTGAAACGTGGGAATGTACGGCGCGCCAAGCGCAAGAAGCTGCTCAGCCGCGCCAAAGGCTTCTACCAGACCAAGAGCAAGCTCTATCGCTCGGCGAAAGAGTCGGTCGATACGGCGCTCAAGTACGCCTTCGTCGGCCGCCGCCGCAAGAAGCGGGATTTCCGCACGCTCTGGATCCAGCGCATCAATGCCGCCGCGCGCGAGCATGGGCTCACCTACGGCCAGTTCATGGCCGGCCTGAAGGCGGCGGGTAATACGCTCGATCGCAAGAGCCTGTCCGAGCTGGCGATCGCCTCTCCGACTGCGTTCGCGAGGCTGGCGAAGACCGCCGGCGACGCGAAGCCGGCGCCGGCGAAGCGTCCGGCCCGCGCCGCCGACAAGCCCGCGCGTCCGGCCAAGGCTGCCAAGGCCACCAAGGCCGCGGCACCGCAGGCATAGCGCCCCGTCACGCATCATCAGGAGGCCAGGAGATCAGGAGAACAGGAGCAGTCCTGTTTGCGTGATCGTCTGGCCTCTTGTCGCAGAGATTGAGTTCATTGAGTTCATCGATGAAGGACGACTACAGCCAGCTGCTCGAGTCACAACGGACGCAGTTCGACAGCGAGGCGGCCACCGCCTCGAGTGAGTCCGACCTTCGTGGCCTTCGTGACAAGTACCTGTCGCGCAAGAATGGGCTGATCGCGGCGCTGATGAAGACCATCGCCGGCGCCCCAGCCGAGACGCGGCCAGGCCTCGGCCGCGCGGCGAATCAACTGAAGCAGCACGTCGAGTCGACGATCGAGCAGGCGCTCACGACTGCGCTCGACGCCGCGTGCGCGCGCGAACGCAAGGCCAACGCCGTCGATGTCACGCTGCCGGGGCGCCCCGCACTGGTCGGGCATCGTCATCCGCTGACGCTGATGCGCGAACGCGTCGAGGCGATCTTCCTGCGCATGGGCTTCCTGATCGTCGAAGGTCCAGAGCTCGAAGACGACTATCACAACTTCGCCGCGCTCAACATGCCGGCGGAGCATCCCGCGCGCGACATGCAGGACACGCTCTACCTCGCCGCGCCGCTGCCGGTGCCCGGCGGACGCGCGGCGACGCTGCTGCGCACGCACACCTCCGGCATGCAGATCCGCTACATGGAGACGCACCAGCCGCCGGTACGCCTGATCGCGCCGGGCCGCGTCTACCGCCGTGACGGCCTCGACCTGACCCATTCGCCGATGTTCACCCAGGTTGAAGGGCTGGTCGTCGGCGAGGACGTCACCCTGGCTGACTTGAAGGGAACGCTCGTCGCCTTCGCGCGCGAGCTGTTCGGCGCCGATCGCGGCACACGCTTCCGCCCGAGCTTCTTTCCCTACACCGAGCCGAGCGGCGAGCTCGACATCAGTTGCGCGGCCTGTGGGGGCAGCGGTTGCGGCATGTGCAAGGGCACCGGCTGGATCGAGGTCCTCGGCAGCGGCGTCGTCCACCCGGCGGTGTTCGAAGCGGTCGGCTACGACCCCGAGCGCTACACCGGCTTTGCCTTCGGCGTCGGCATCGAGCGGCTCGCGCTCCTCAAGTGGGGCGTCGAGGACATCCGCCTGTTCTACGAAAACGACCTGCGTTTCCTGGAGCAGTTCTCGCTGTGAAGCTGCCGTATCTCTGGCTCACCGATCTCGTGAACGTGCCGGGCGATCCCGAGTCGATCGCGGCGGCGCTCGCCCTTCGCGGGTTCGAAGTGGCGTCGGTGGAGCACGGCCGTCAGCCGGTGATCGACTTCGAGATCACCGCCAACCGGCCGGACTGTCTGAGTATCATCGGCCTGGCGCGTGAGGCCTCCGCGGCCTTCGGCGTGCCGCTGCAGCGTCCCGACGCGTCGATGCCGCCCGCCGGCCAGCCGCAGCCGATCGACGTGACGATCGAGGATCCCGACCTGTGCCCGCGCTACTGCGCGCAGGTATTCGAGGTGCGCTCCAACGGCCTCAGGGAATCGCCGTCCTGGATGCGGGACCGCCTCGAGGCCTGCGGCGTGCGCAGCATCAACGCCATCGTCGACGTCACCAACTACGTCCTGCTCGAGACGGGACAACCCACACACGCGTTCGACTACAGCAGCCTCGCCGGCCGCGCGCTGCGCGTCCGCCGCGCGGCCGCGGGTGAGAAGGTGACGACGCTCGACGGCGTCGAGCGCGCCCTCGATCCCGACATGCTGGTGATTGCCGACGGCGAGCGGCCACAGGCGGTCGCCGGCGTCATGGGCGGCGCGCATTCGGAGATCGGACCAGGCACGAAGCTGCTGGTGCTCGAGAGCGCCTACTTCAAGCCGGCGTCCGTGCGCCGCACGAGCAAGAAGCTGGGCCTGAAGACGGAGGCGTCCACGCGGTTCGAGCGTGGCGCCGACATCGACGCCGCGCCGGCGGCGATTGCGCGCATCGCGGCGCTGTTGCAGCAGATCGGCGCGGCCCAGCCGGTCGGGCCGACGATCGATCGCTACCCGTCGCCGCGCGCGCCGCTCGTCCTGAGCTTGCGGTCGTCACGCATCGAGCGCATCCTCGGCACAGCCGTCGCCGATGCGGAGGTGCCGGCCCGGCTCGAGCCGTTGGGCTTTTCGCTGTGCGATGACCCGCCCATCGCCCATCGCTGGCTCGTCACCGTCCCGACTTTCCGTGTCGACGTCCTGCGCGAGGTCGATCTCATCGAGGAGATCGCGCGCCACGACGGCTACCAGGGACTGCCGGCGACGTTCCCCAAACTCGACGTAGCGCAGGCGCCGCCGGACCCGCGCACGCTGCGCGATCGGCGTCTCCGCCATGTGCTGACCGCCTGCGGCTTCTCAGAGGCACAGACGTTCTCCTTTATCGAGGTGGAGGCCGCGGAGGCGTTCGCCGCGGCGGCGGCCGACGGCGCGGATCGCGACGAAAACGGGGCCGCGGATCACACGAACAGCGCCGATCGCCATAAAGGCGGGGCCGCGGCTCGCGCGGAGGACGCGCTGATCAGGGTCGCCAATCCGCTCTCGGAGAAATTCGCGGTGCTGCGGCCGTCGCTGCTGGCGGGGCTCGTCGACGCGGCGGCGCACAACCGCCGTCGGCAGCATGCCGACGTGCGGCTGTTCGAGACCGGGACGCGATTCACCGCGCGTGGCGAAGTCCGCTCGGTGGCGGGGGTCTGGGCCGGAGCGGCGCTGCCGGCGCACTGGTCGAGCGGCGCGCGCCCGGCTGATTTCTACGACATCAAAGGCGTCGTCGAAGCAATCGGGTCCGCCTTCGCCGTGACGATCGACTGCGCGCCGGCGGAGGTGCCGTACCTGGTCGCTGGCAAGTCCGCGTCGGTGACCGGCGGTGTGCTGGGCCAGATCCGCCCCGAGATTGCCGCGGCGCGCGGGTTTCCGGCGCACGAGCCGCTGTGGGCGTTCGAGCTCGACGCCGCCGCGCTTGGATCGGCCGCGGCGATCGACGAAATCCGCGCGACATCGTTGCCGCGCTTCCCGTCGATCGTCCGCGACCTCTCGATCCTCGTGGATAGTTCCTTGCCTGCCGCCGCGGTTCGTGGCACTATCCGCTCATCGGCTCCGGCCGCGCTCGTCGAGGTGAGCGAGTTCGATCGCTACACCGGATCGGGCGTGCCGGCAGATCGTGTCAGTTTGTCGCTACGTCTCACGTTCCGCTCGACGGAACGAACGCTGACCGACGCGGAGGCCGACGCGGCGATGCACGGGATCGTCACGGCGCTGGCGGCGGCCCACAATGCCGTGAGACGATAACGCGTAGCGCGCAGTAGGAGCGCAGGCGCCAGGGCGGTACCGGGGCGAACCCGGAAAGGAAACGAATGGCAAAGGCAGCGGTCGCGGCCCAGGCGGTGGATCTCGAAGCGATCGACCGGCTCGAGCAGAAGCTGAAACAGCTGGTCGGCGTGCTCAACCAGACACGCGCCGACTACTCGCGGACGAACGACGAGCTGGCGCGGACGCGCACCGAGCAGGCGCGCGCAGCGGAAGAAAACACGCGGCTGCGCGCCGAGCTCGACGCGGCCAAGGGGCGGCTGACCGACGCCGAAGGCGCCGGCGCCGAACTTTCCGCGCTGCGCGGCGAACGCGAGCACATCCGCAGCCGGGTCGACGAGATGCTGAAGCACATCGAAGGCCTGAACCTGTAACGCGCACTGAACCTTCAGGGTCATGGACTCCCGCGTCGTCAGCGTCGAGATCAACGGCATGCGCTACCCGATCCGCAGCCATCTCGACGCCGCGTACATCGCGGATCTTGCGGCCTACGTCGAGCAGAAGATGGTGCTCGCGGCGCAGGAATCGCCCGCCGGCGACACACTCAAGATCGCCGTGCTGGCCGCGCTCAACATCGCCGACGAATGCTTCCGCGCCCGCGAGGAAGGGACCGCCCAGCGGACCGACGTCAGCGCGCGCGCGCGCGAGCTGGAACGGCTGCTCGACCTGGCCCTGGCCGACGGCGAACCGCTTGCCCGGGCCGCCGGTTCACACTAAGATCCTTCCCGAGGAGTTCGAGTTCCCTGCTTTGCACGTGATGGTCCATGGAGGCTCGCTTTGAGCCAATGCTCCATCTAAGCGAATCGCGGCGCCGCGCCGTGTGCACGCCTCTGCGAGAGGAAGCCTGACGCGCGGTGACGAACGGCGGTTCCACCTGGTTATAGCCAGGTTCAAACGACCTCCCCACACGGCAAAGCGGGGCCTTTCTCCACCGGCCGCGGCGCTCCGGCGCCGTTTAATAGATAGAAGGTCAGATGAGTCCGCTCGCCGCGATTGCGCTCGGCGTTTCCGTCCTGGCCGACGTCGCGGTCCTCGCACTGATCGGGTGGTGGCTGAAGACGCGCAAGCGCATCGCCACCGACACCATCGGCCGCGCGCAGGAGGAAGCTGTCCAGATCCGGCGCGCCGCTGAGCGCGAGTCCGAGTCAATCAAGAAGGAGGCCCAGCTCGAAGCGCGCGAGAAGTCTCACACGGTCGTGTCCGCCGCGGAGCAGCAGGCGCGGGCGCGTCAGCAGGAAATCGCTGCCCTCGACCAGGCACTCGCCGACCGGACGCGTACCCTCGCCGGGCGCATCGGCGAGACCGAGAAGCTCGAGCGCGAGCTGCGCGGGCGCGACGCCGGGCTCGCCGACATGCAGCGCCGCGCCGAGACCGCCGCCGGCCGCGCCGAACAGCTCGTCGCCGACCGCCAACGCGAGCTGCAGCGCGTTGCCGGCATGACCGGCGACGAAGCGCGCGAGCTGCTCCTCAAGCAGATCGAAGCCGACGCGCGGCGCGACGCCGCCAACCTGGTCAAGCGCCTGGAAGCCGAAGCGCGCGAAACCGCCGGCCAGCGCGCGCAGCAGATCATCGTCGACGCTATCCAGCGCAGTGCCGCCGACCACGCCATCGAAACCACTGTCTCGGTCGTCGATCTGCCGAGCGACGACCTCAAGGGGCGGATCATCGGCCGCGAAGGGCGCAACATCCGCGCGCTCGAACAGGCGACCGGGGTCGAGCTGATCGTCGACGACACGCCGGGCGCCATCATCCTGTCCTCGTTCGACCCGTTTCGCCGAGAAGTCGCGCGTCAGGCGATCGCGCGCCTCATCGCCGACGGGCGCATCCATCCGGCCCGCATCGAGGAGATCGTCGAGAAGGTCAAGGCGGAGATGGAAGAGTCGGTGCGCAAGGAAGGCGAATCGGCGGCCTTCGAGCTCGGCCTCTTCGACCTGCACCCCGAGATCCTCCGACTGATGGGACGGCTCAAGTTCCGCACCAGCTACGGCCAGAACGTACTCAACCACTCGCGCGAGGTCGCGTTCCTCGCCGGCATCATGGCCAAGGAGATGGGGCTCAACGGGCACGTCGCCGCGCGCGCCGCCTTCCTGCACGACATTGGCAAGGCGATCGACCGCGACCTGCAGGGGACGCACCTCGAACTCGGCCTCGACTTCCTGCGCAAGCACGGCGAGAGCGAGCCGGTGCTGCAGGCGGTGGCGGCGCACCACATGGACATCGACTGGCCGTCGCTCGAAGCGATGATCGTCCAGGCCGCCGATGCCATCTCGGCAGCGCGCCCGGGCGCGCGCCGCGATATCCTCGAATCGTACGTCAAACGGCTGGAGAAGCTCGAGAGCATCGCCGATTCGTTCCAGGGCGTCTCGAAGGCGTTCGCACTCCAGGCGGGCCGCGAAATCCGCATCGTCGTCGAAAGCGAGAAGATCAGCGACGAAGAGACGGTGTGGCTCTCCAAGGACATCGCGAAACGGATCGAGAACGAGCTCGAGTACCCCGGCCAGATCAAGGTCACCGTCATCCGTGAAACGCGGGCCGTCGAATACGCGCGATAGGCTGTCGGAGCGCGATCTCATCGGCGCGATCCGCGCGCGGGTTTCCGCCGCGCCGTGGCTCGCCGTCGGGATCGGCGACGACGCCGCCGTCGCCGTGCCGGCGCGCGGCGCGCTCGAGATTCTGACCACCGACGCGCTGGTCGAGTCCGTCCATTTCGATCGGCGCCTGAGCTGCCCCGCCGACATCGGCTGGAAGGCGCTGGCGGTCAATCTGTCCGACGTCGCCGCGATGGGCGGGACGCCGCGGCTGGCACTCCTGTCGCTGGGTATTCCCGAAACGATGGACGCAGCGGAGATCGACGAGCTGGTCGATGGATTCCTGATGTTGGCGACCGAGTCGCGCGTGACACTGGCCGGCGGCAACATCACGCGATCGCCGGGACCGCTCTTTGTCGACGTCACCGTCAGCGGCTTCGCGGGGCGGCGCCACGTGCTGACCCGCGGCGGCGGCGAGCCGGGGGACGATCTCTACGTGTCGGGAACCATCGGCGCGGCGGCGGCCGGACTCTCGGCGTGGCGCGCGGGCGCCGTGCGCGAGATCGCCGGCCTCGACGCCTGTGTCGCACGGCATGTCCGCCCCGAGCCGCGCGTCCGTCTCGGCACGCTGCTCGGCCGCAACCGCGCCGCCAGCGCGTGCATGGACTCGAGCGATGGCCTCGCCGACGCCGTGCGCCAGATGTCCGCGGCGTCGGGAACGGGCGCCCGCATCGACGCGGCGCTGCTGCCGATCCCGGAGGCCGCGCGACAGTGGTATTCGCGTGCCGGTGTTGATCCGGCAGTCGCGGCCGCCGCCGGCGGTGACGACTACGAACTCCTCTTCGCCGTGCCGCGGCGATCCCGGGGCCGCCTGGCGACCGTGGTCCGCCAGGGACGCGGCGTCCCACTTACCCGGATCGGCACGCTCACCGCCGAACCGGGCGTCTTTTTCGTTCGCGACGGCGCGTTGGAGCCGCTGCCGGAGGGCTTTGTTCACTTCTAAATCGATGTGGCACCTGTCACCGCGCATCCGCCGCTGGCTCGACCAGCTGCTGCATACCCACGACACGCCGGAACGTACCGCCGCCGCCTTCGCGCTCGGTGTGTTTCTCGGATTTTCGCCGTTACTCGGTTTTCACACCGTGCTCGGCCTGGTGTTCGCCTTTGCCCTGAACCTGAATCGCGTCGCCGTCCTGCTCGGGATCTATTCGAACCTGCCCTGGATCCTGCCGGCCTACTACACGATCGCGACCGCGATCGGCGCCGCCATCCTGCGGGTCCCGATCAAGCCGCGGCTCTTGAAGGAACTGACCGCCGCGCTGGCCGACGGATCGTGGACCGACTTCCGCCGGTTGGCGCACGCCCTGACTCCGCTCGCCTGGGCCTACGTGCTCGGATCGATGCTTGGGGCCATCATCCTCAGCCTGGTCGCGTACCGTCTCTCGCTGACGATGATCGTCGCGCACAGGCGCCGTTTGAAAGAGCTGTAAGTTACTTAAATGTAAGTAGTTACAAATATGCCTAACCGTCGTTAGGGCTTTTGACTGAACCTGGCTGACAGCCTATAGTCTCTGGTGCCGGGCTCGACCGCCCGATACTCGGACGACATGCTGATTTCGATCTCACGCTCGTTCGGCCGCAAGCTGGCGGCGACCACCACGGTCGCGGTCGGCTTGGCGCTCATGTACGAGTCGAAGGTGATCGACTTCCGGGACATCCCGCTGCCGGTCGAAACGACCGACGCCGCATCTCCGAGCGACGTTCCGCCGGCACCCGGTGTCCAGCATCTTCGGTTCGCCGCCACCGCCTACTGCAAGGGATCGACGACCGCTTCGGGCGTCAACGTCCGCACCGGCATCGCCGCGGCCGACCCCGATCTCCTGCCTGTCGGCTCGGTGATCCAGGTCGACAAACTGGGCGAGCGATACAACGGGATCTACACGATCATGGATACCGGCCCGATGGTCCAAGGGCGGCACATCGACATCTACATCTGGAACTGCAACGAAGCGCTCCAGTTGGGCCGGCGCGACATCAACATCAACGTGCTCCGCCTCGGTTGGAGTCCCACCGCCAGCAAGCCGAATCTGATTCAGCGCCTCTTCCGCCAGCGTGAGGCCGCGCGGCTCGACGCCCTGGCGCCGTTGCCGTCGCGGCCGATCGAAATCCGCTAACACGAAGAAGACGTCACACACGCCGCACGTGCCCGCCTCCAGGCGCGCGCTCACGACAGATTCTGCGTACCCAGAAGTTCCTTCGGCTTCTTTGCGTCCTCCGTGTCATTCGCCTCTCTCGCCTCTTTCGGGCCCTCCTGCTCCTTGTATTGCAGCTGATACAGCTTGTAGTAGATCCCCCGCAAAGCGAGTAGTTCCTGGTGCGTGCCGGCTTCGCGCAGGTGCCCCTTGTGGAGGACGAGGATCTTGTCCATGTCCTGGATCGTCGACAGCCGGTGCGCGATGGCGATCGTCGTGCGGCCCGACATCAGTACGTGCAGCGCATCTTGAATCAGGATCTCCGTCTCGGTGTCGACGCTTGACGTCGCTTCGTCGAGGACGAGAACGCGCGGGTCGAAGGCCAGCGCGCGGGCGAACGACAACAGTTGCTTCTGCCCCACCGACAGCGTTGCACCGCGCTCCGCCACGGGCGAGGCGTAACCGGCCGACAGGCGCGACACGAACGGTGCCGCGTGCACGGCGACGGCCGCCTGCTCCACGGCGGCATCGGAAATGGGCGCGCCCAGGCGGATGTTCTCGGCGATGGTGCCCGAGAACAGGTGCACGTCCTGCAGCACGAGACTGAAGAGCGAGCGCAGGCCGGCGAGCGGCAACTCCCGCACGTCGACGCCATCGACGAGGATACGGCCGCGCGTCACGTCGTAGAAGCGCAGCAGCAGGCTGATAATCGTCGACTTCCCGGCGCCGGTGGCACCGACGATGCCGACGCGTTCGCCGGGCGTGACGTCGAACGTCACATCTCTCAGCACGAAGTCTGGTTCCCCGTCAGGACCGTTGCCATAGGCGAACCACACGTGATCGAACTGGATGCGGCCGGCCTTGGCGCGCGCGGCCTCCGCGGGCAGGGCGCGCGGCGGATCCGCCGGGCTCTGGATGCTCACCGGCTCGTCGAGCAGCCGGAAGATACGCTCCGACGAGGCCATCGCCGACTGCAGGATGTTGAACTTCTCCGACATGTCGGAAATCGGCCGGAAGAAGCGGCCCGAGTAGAGCAGGAACGCGACCAGCGAGCCCAGTGTCAGCGCCCCCTGCAGCACCCACCGCCCGCCGAACCAGATCGTCAACGCCGCCGCCAGGGCGCTGTTGAGCTCGATGGCCGGGTAGAAAACGGCGTAGTAGATGATCGAATCGACGTTGGCGCGGCGATGCTCCTCGTTGATCGCGTCGAATTCGCGATACGCGCGCCCTTCGCGGCGGAACAGCTGTACCGTCGTCATGCCGGTGATGTGTTCCTGCAGGTAGGCGTTGATCCGCGCGATCAGGCGCCGCACCGTCCGGTACGACTCGCGCACGTGCCGGCGAAACCACTGCGTGACCAGGAAGATGAGCGGCAGCACGGCAAAGGCGACCAGGGCCAGCCGCCAGTTCATCGACAGCATCACGATCATGATGCCGGCGAGCGTGAAGACGTCCCCGAAGATCGAGACCACCCCGGAGGTGAAGAGATCGTTGATGACGTCGACGTCGGTCGTCACCCGTGTCATCAGCCGTCCGACCGGGTTGCGGTCGTAGAAGCGCAGGTCGAGGCGTTGCAGGTGCCGATAGATCTCCATGCGCAGGTCGAACATGATCCGCTGCCCGGTCATCTGCAGCAGCCAGGTCTGGGTGAACTCCAGGCCGAAGCCGCCGACGATCACCGCGACGTAGACGAGCGCAATGCGGTTGATGCCGCCGATGTCGGCCGCGGGGATGAAGCGGTCGATGGCGAGCTTGACGAGGTAGGGCTGCACCAGCTGCAGCACCGAACTGGCGATGATCGCCACCAGCGCCAGGAAGGCAAAACCGCGGTAGGGGCGGAGGTAGACGAGCAGCCGCCGCATCAGGCGGGCGTCGTAGGCCTTGCCGACGACGTCTTCGTCGTGCGCACCGCTCATGACGCCTGCAGCTCCTCTTCCAGCAGCTGCTTGCGATACATCGCCGCGTAGAGGCCGTTGCGCGCGACCAGCTCGGCGTGAGTGCCGCGCTCCGCGATGCCGCCGTCTGCGAGGACGAAAATCCGATCGGCGTCGCGCACCGTCGAGATACGGTGCGCAACGATGATCGACGTCCGCCGGCGCATCACCGCGCCGAGGCGCGAGAGGATCTCTTCCTCGGTGTAAGTATCCACCGCTGACAGCGCGTCGTCGAGGATCAGGATCTTCGGATCGACAAACAGCGCGCGCGCCAGCGCGGTGCGCTGCTTCTGGCCACCCGAGAGTGTGATGCCGCGCTCGCCGACGGCCGTAGCGTAGCCCTTGGGGAAGTCGGCCGCGTCCTTGTCGAGACGCGCCACGGCCGCGGCGGCGGCGACTGCCTCGTCGGTCTTGGCGGACTCCTGCGTCTCGGCAAAGGCGACGTTCCCGGCGATCGTCGTCGAAAACAGGAACGGCTCCTGCGGGACGAAGCCGATCGCGCCGCGCAGGCGGGCGAGCGGAATCTCCCGGACGTCGACGCCGCCGATACTGAGGCTGCCGGGCGGCGGTTCGTGCAGTCGCGCCAGGAGCGAAATCAGCGTCGACTTACCAGAGCCGGTCGCGCCGACCAACGCCACGGTCTGCCCGGCCTCGATGCGCAGGCTCACGTCTTCCAGCGCCGGCCGCGCACTCCCGGGATAGGTGAACGTGAGGTGGCGAATCTCGATCGCCTCGTCGAGCGGCACGGCGCGGCCGCGCTCGGTAACACCGGCGTCGCTGATCGACGGCTCGTGCTCGAGGACTTCGAGCATACGGCCCCACGATGCCAGGCCGCGCTGCAGGATATTGGTGACCCAGCCAAACGCGATCATCGGCCAGCTGAGTAGCGCGAGATAGCCGTTGAAGGCGACGAATTCGCCGAGGGTGATGCTGCCGCGAATCACCTCGCGGCTGCCCATCCACAGCACCATCAGCGAGCCGAGCCCGATGAAGAACGTCATGCTCGGATAGAACGCCCCCTGCAGGCGGATGAGGACGCGGTTGCGGCGGAGGTATTCCTCGTTGGAGCGGCGGAAGCGCTCGGTCTCGTGCGCCTCCTGCCGGTAGGCGCGGACGACACGCACACCCGACAGCGCTTCCTGCACGACGGCGCTGATGTCGGACAGCTGCGCCTGGATCTGCTCGAAGCGGCGGTGGATCGCGGACCCGAAGTAGCGCACCGCGACGGTCACAAACGGTAGCGGCAGCAGCGCGACCAGCGTGAGGCGCGCGTCGATCTTCAGCATCAGCCCGGTTGCGATCACGAACACCAGGACGGTGTTGGCTGAGTACATGATCGCCGGCCCGATCATCATGCGGACGGCGTTCAGGTCATTGGTCGCGCGCGACATCAGGTCGCCGGTGCGGCGGGCCTGGTAATAGGCGAGCGGCTGCTGTTCGAGGCGCGCGAAGAAGTCGTTGCGGATGTCGTACTCGATGTCGCGCGACGCCCCGATGATGATCCGGCGCATCAGGAACAGGAAAATCCCGCGCATCAGCGAAACCCCCAGCATCAGCGCCGCGTAGAACAGCAGTTTGTCGCGCGTCACCGCCTGGTGCAGGTCGTCGATCGCGTACTTGAGGACCCACGGGCTGAGCAGCTGGAAGGCCGTCGTGGCGATGACGCAGACCAGGCCGGTACCGAAGGCGCGGCGATAACGCTGGACGTAAGGAAGGAGTTTGCGGACGGCGGAAGAAGCCACTATGCCAAGGATAACAAGGCCGCGCGAGCGGAGAAAAAAACGGAGCGTCCGACCGAAGCCAGACGCCCCGCCTCCTCCCAACGACCACCGTCGAGCCCGGTGTGAACCGGGCAAATCCGAAAGTTTGAACTCGGAGATTCGGGCTGATTGGATCTCCCGAATCCGCGTTCAGCAGAACTTGCTGACTAGCACTGACTTGCGGGAAATCCCAGTCAGATACGGCCGGTATACAGCAAGCTAGATGCCGACGCCGGTGAGGTCGCCGCGGAGGAGTGCGTCTTTCATCAGGCGGCTGCCGCAATCGAGGTGTTCTTCCATGCGTGTCCGTGCGCCGGAGGCGTCGTGGCGCGCGATTGCCTCGGCGATCTGCTGGTGGGCTTCGCCGGCCGTTTCCGTGAACTGCCCGAAGTTGACGCCGAGCGACATGAAGCGATCCACCTGCGCCAGGCAGCGCTCGATCAATTCCAGCGCGAGCGTGTTGCGCGCCGACGCGGCGATGGCGAGATGGAATTGCACATTGGCTGTTTCGGACTCGCGGTAGTCCTTGGCGCCCATCGGTACCCGCGCCAGCGCGCGCAGCCGCTCGATGTCAGTGTCGCTGGCGAGCTCCGCGGCACGCGCCGCCGCCGCCCCCTCGAGCAGGCGCCGCACATCGAACGTGTCGTGGATCTGCTGCACGGTGACGCGGGCGACGAAGTAGCCGTGCCCAACGACGCGGTCGAGGTAGCCTTCCTGCCAGAGGCGCGCGAGTCCTTCGCGGATCGGCGTCCGGCTCATGCCATGCTCCGCGGCCAGTCCGACTTCCGAGAGCGCCGCGCCCGGACGATACCGGCCCTCGACAATGCCCGTTTTCAGATTGCGGTAGGCACGCTCCACGTGCGGTGCGTCGAGGGGCTGCCGGGCGGTACGGGCTTTCGCCATTGGCGGAGTATACCTAGCGGATCCAACCGGCGGCAATACGTGCTATCCTGACCGCGCCTCCTCCCAGCAGGCGCGTGCCAGCGGCTCTTTCCATCAACACTCCGGGGCGGGAACGAACTATGCGCACGCGTGTGTTTGCATTTGGTCTTTGTCTGTTCGGGGGTCTGTGGTCTGCCGTGCCCGCCGAGGCGCAATACGGCGCGCGCAGCACCAACGCCAACCGTGCCACGGGCGAAACCTACCACGTCGAGCTCGGCGTCCAGTTCTGGGACCCCGTCCCCGATCCGATCCTCATCTCCAGCGAGTCGCTCGGCATCATCGGCTCCAACATCGATTTCGTCAATCAGCTCGGCATCGCGCAGACCAAGTTCCGCGAGCTCAGCGTCCTCGTACGGCCGGCGACGAAGCACAAGTTCATTTTCGAGTACACACCAATCACCTACGACGCGCAGAAAGTCGTGACCGCGTCGTTCGTCTTCAACGGCCAGCTCTATCAGATCGGCATCCCGGTCACGACCGAGCTGAAGTGGAACGCGTATCGCTTCGGCTACGAGTGGGACTTCCTCTACAAGAACCGCGGCTTCGCCGGGCTGCTCGTGGACTTGAAGTACACCGACATCCAGGCCACACTGTCGTCGGCGGCGGTCGGAGTGGCGCAGTTCTCACACGCGCGCGCGCCGATTCCCGCGATCGGCGCCATCGGGCGCGGCTACATCGTGCCGAACATTTCGATCACGGGGGAGTTCAGCTTCTTCAAGCTGCCCGATCGAGCCCTGAACACCGATCAGTATTCGGGGCATTACTACGATCTGAATCTCTACGGCACGGTCAACTTCACCGATCACTTCGGCGCCCAGGTCGGTTACCGGTCATGGGACGTCTACTACAAGGTGAAATTCGACACCGGCTCGATGACGCTGAAGGGGCCGTACTTCGGCGCGGTCGCGCGGTTCTAGACTGATCCGAACGGATCCGAGGGCCTATTCCGGGCGAACGAACACACCCAGGAACCGCGTGTCCTTGCTCCGGCCGTCGACGTCCGAGGGATGGAAGCCCGCTTCAGATTTGATCCGCAGCAGCGCTGTCCCGGATGGATCGAGCGGGACCTCGATGCGGCGCTCCTCCCCTCCCGTCAAGGCGACGTCGCCGCGCCAGGCGCCCGACTCGAGCAGCACGTGGTTGTCGGCAGCGCCGTTCCTGACAAGGATCGGGAACGTGGGCGCCCGGCGATCCGCGTGCGCGACGACGGTCGTGTCGCGCGCGCCGCCGACCCAGAAGCCCGACGGCTCGGGAAACGCCCGGTCGTCGACGAAATAGACGACGCTGTTGCCGTAGCGCACGGCCCGCCGCGCCACTTCGCTCGACAGGCGCGCCACCGACATCGACATCGGCCGCAGGGCGATCGACTCGAGTTGATCGCGCGCCCCCTCGTCGGTGCGCACGTTGATCGCGCGCACGTCGACCGGCAGGTCGATGCGGACGCCGCGGTCGAAGGCGGCGATCGGCTGCGTGACGATCGCGAACTGATCGTTGCCGACCCCGGCCATCACCCAGCCTTCCTGGCCGCCGCGCCGCCGGACCTGCAGCATGTACGATCCGGCCGGCACACCGGGGAACACCGCCAGCGGCCGGTTGAGGGGGCGGGGAATCCCGCGCCCGGCGCGAACCGCCACCGGCACTTCGAGCGACATGTTCCAGGCCAGGGACCGTGGCACCTGCCGGTGACCGGTCAGGTCGAACGCGACGCTCCGTGACGATGCCAGCATGCGCAGGGCGTCCATCTGCGCGGCGACGGCGCTCGAGGGCTGCGCTTGCACGCGCCACACGATCGTGCCGGCAAGCATGACAGCGGCGGCACTGGTTGCCGTCATCGCCGCGATCGCCTGCGCACCGGCCAGGCGGCGGCGATCGATCCACCACGCCGCGGCAAACGCCGCCGCGCCGAGACACAGTATCCATGGCGCTGTCGACGCAAACCCGCTCTGCGCCGCGTTCACGCGCGCCTGCAGTCCGGTACCGATCGGCAGCGGCACGAACGCCGGGACGGCAGCCGGCAGCTCGACCACGCGTGTCGCCCACTCCATCCATGGCGCCGCCGTCACTCCTCCCTCGTTGCGGGTGTGGTAGCCCAGGCGCCCTCCCCCCGCTCCTGCCATCACCGCCGACAGCCACATCGACACGACGAGCGCGCCGAGCATGACCACGCGAAGCCCGCGCGAGGTCGCCGCGGACCAGGCGCAGGCGGCCGGAATCGCCAGCGGCAGCAGCAGCGGCACGAGAAAGCGCGCCGGACCGCTCAACCCGGCCCACCACATCGCGAATGTCGTCACGGCGAGCAGGTAAGGAATCGCAACGACCAGCCACTCGAGGCCGAGGCGTCGCGTCTTGGCGAAGCCGCCGAACGCGAATACGAGGATCGGTGCGGTCGCCAGCAGGCCGAAGCCCTGGTCGAAGAGCAGGCCGCCGAGGCCGTCTGGCAGGAATGCGAACGAGCTGTCGACGCGTCCACCGTAGGGCGCCGACGGATCAGGTGCGCCATAGATCACGACGAAGAAAAACAGCCAGGCCACAGCGCTGATGGCGGGCGGCAGCAGGAAAGCAATCGCCTTCGCCATCGCCTTCGGCACATGCGCCAGGCGGATGAGGATCAGGCCGCCCAGCGTCGCCGCCAGGACCGAGAAGCGCGTGTGCAACCAGGGCAGCAGCGCAAGTGCCGCGCCGTGCAGCAGCCAGGGAAGGATCCTCGAAAATGACGAACTCGGTTCTTCGTGGTCTTCGTGTCCTTCGGCTTCCCAGCCCGCGCGCAGCAGCGCCCAGAAGCCGGTCAGGACGATCGCGGCCCCGGCGCCGTCGGGATAGACCGTGAAGGTCTCGAGCAGCCACGGCGCGGCGAAGGCGATCGCCGCCCAGCCGAACCACGCCGCCGCCACGCTGCCCGTCACGCGCCACGCCAGGTGCCAGGCCAGTGCGCACGCGGCCGCCGCCACCAGCAGCAGAAAGACGACGACGCCGTGGTAGCCGCCGATGGCAAACGCCGGCAGCACGATCGCTGGCAGTCCGGGAGCGTGAATCGAGTAGACGGCGCCGTTGCGTCCGCGTTTGATCGAGTCGGGATTCAGGTCGCCGGGGAAATATGCGCGGTAGTCGCCGCGCAGGTGGTTGTTCTCGATCTTCAGGTCGTGGTCGTAGAGGAGACTCTGGGTGATGACGAGATAGTGGGGCTCGTCGCCGCCGGGAATCGACGGCGACGCGAGCCAGGCAGCGATGGCGAAGATGACGAACGACAGCACGCCGGCGAGGACGGCGTGAGGTCGTTGGCTCGCATAGAACGTCCAGGCTTCTCCGCGCGCCACCCGCAGCAGCGCGATCCCCGTGACCAGCCACACCAGCGACAGCACGCCGCCGGTCCAGATCAGGAACGCGTCGGGCACCGCGAGCGGCAGCCACGCCAGGAAGACGAGCGTCAGCGGCGCGAGGGCGGCCGCCAGCGTCGCCGCGCCGCACGCGCTACGCCAGGCGATCGCCAGCACGACCGCGCCGGCCCCCGCCGCCAGCACGAGGTGCCAGGCGTCGAGCGGAATGACGCCGAGGCGCACACCGGCGGGCAGCGCCGAGGCCGACGGCCCGCTGAACGCGATCGCGCCGAACGACAGCAGCGCCGCCGCCGCGGTGAACGCAGCAGCCGCGATCGCGGCAGCACGGGATGTCGAGACCGGCGCTACAATGACCAGCAATTCTACATGCAGGTCCGGCCCGGCACCATCGCGCGTCCGCGCGAGATCCTCCTCAGCGCTCTGGCCGGCGTCGCACTCGCGATCGTGATGACGTGGCCGCTCGCCACGGGATTGTCACGGCTCGGGCGCACCGAGCCGACCAACGCCGACGGCCAGTTCAGCATCTGGAACATCTCGTGGGTCGCGCGTACCGATCGTCGCCGATCCGCTGCACCTGTTCGACGCCAACATCTTCGCGCCGCACAAGACGACCCTGGCCTATTCGGAGGCGAACCTCCTGCCGGGCGCGCTCGGCGCGCCGGCGTGGTGGTTGACGCGCAACCCCTGGTTCACCCTCAACGTCGTCTTGCTCGCCGCGTTCGCGTCGGCGTTCGCCGGCGCCTACCTGCTGCTGCTCCACCTGTCCGGCGACCGCGCCGCGGCCGCGGCCGGTGCGGTGGTCTACGCGTTCTGCCCCTACGTGATGTCGCACCTGTCGCACATCCAGCTGCTCTTCACCGGGGGCATTCCGCTGTCGCTCTATTGTCTTCACAGGCTCGCCGACCAGGTCGAGACGAAGCGGGCGGTGGCCCTGGGAGTGACGCTCGCCGCGCAAGCGCTGGCCTGCGCCTATTACGGCGTGTTCGCCGGACTGGTCATCGGCTACGCGACGCTGCTGCTGGCCACGACGCGCCGGCTGTGGACCTCACGCGCCTGGTGGCAGGCGATCGCGTCGGCGGCGGCGATCGCCCTGACGTTCACCATCCCGGTCTTCATCCCGTTTCTCCGGGTGCAGAGCGACACGGGATTCGCACGCACGGTCGAGGACACCGCCCGCTGGTCGGCGCGGCCGATCGACTATCTGGTCTCTGCCGCACACGCCCATGCGCCGCTGCTCGATTACGCACGGAGCGTCGGGCCATGGCTCGAGGTCCTCTTCCCCGGCTACCTCGCCGTTCTGCTCGGCGCCGCGGGGCTCGTGATCGCGCTGCGCCGCCGCGAGGACCGCGAGACGGCGCTGCTCTACGGCACGCTCGGCCTGCTCGCCTTCTGGTCGTCGTTCGGGCCGCGCGCCGGGCTCTACCGCGTGCTCTACAGCCTGCCGACGTTCTCGTTCCTGCGCGCGCCGTCGCGGCTCGGACTGCTCGTGACGATGGTGCTGGCGCTGTTTGCGGCGATCGCCATCCGCGCCATCCTGGCGCGCCTGACCGCGGGCCTGCGCCGACTGATCGGCGCCGCTTTCGTCGCCGCCGCCATCGCCGACGTCGCCGTCTTTCCGATCCACTGGGCAACAGCGCCCGCGATCCCCTCGGGCTACGCGACGCTGCTGCGCCGCCCCCGCGCGGCGCTCGCGGAATTTCCGTTCTACGGCGAGCGTATCGCCTTTCCGCTGCACGCGCAGTACATGCTGTTCTCGACCGCGCACTGGTTGCCGCTCGTCAACGGCTACAGCGACGTGATCCCCGCCGATTTCCGCAAGGACGCGCCGATCCTCGATTCCTTTCCATCAGCCGACGCCTTCGCCGCGCTCGCCCGCCACCGCGTCCGCTACATCGCCGTGCACTGGGACATGTACGTCAACCGCAGGGAGGAAATCCGCGCGCGGCTCGAGCGCTATCGCGCCAATCTCAACGAGCTGTCGTCGAACGATCGGATGAGCATCTACGAAGTGATCGGGTATCCGTGAATAGAAGGTAGAAGACAGAAGACAGAAGACAGAAGAACTAACCTCCGCCGCCCTTCTTTTTCTTCGACGTCTTCTTTTTCGCCGGCGTCTTGCTCGTCGTCGCCTTCCCCGTGGACTTCTTCGCGGGCGCCTTCGTTACCGGCGCCGGGTGCCCCTCACCCTCGCCGTAGAGGCGGCGGTAGTCCTCGGCGATGCCGAGGATGCGCTTGACGTAGTTCTGCGTCTCGGGGAACGGGATGTCGTCGATGAACTCGTCTTCGTCCATGTTCGGACGCTCCGCCTTCCAGCGGACGACGCGGTTCTCGCCGGCGTTGTAGCTGGCGAGTGCGTAGTAGGTGCCGCCGAACTGCGTGACGAGGCGCTTGAAGTACAGCGTGCCGAGACGGATGTTGGTGTCGCCATTGGTCAGCATCGCGGTGTTGAAGCGGCGGATGCCGACGGCGGTGGCGAGGCGGCGCCCGGTCGCGGGGACGATCTGCATCAGCCCCCATGCATTTGCCCCCGAGTGCGCCGTGGGATCGAACGTCGATTCCTGCAGGACGAGCGACGCCACCACGTAGGGATCGAGCTCGTAGACCGCGGCGTTCTTCTTGATCGCATCCCAGTAGGTGAGCGGGAAAATGACCTGCAGGATCTCCGCGGGCAATCCGACGCCGCTTTCGGCCAGGAACTGCGGATAGGCGCGGCGCATCGTCGTGATGGCGCGGCGCAGCTCTCCTTTCTCGTGATAGACCCAGGCCATCGTTGCCTCGATCGCCGGCGTCGAACCCCACGCTTTCTGCGCGAACTGCAGTTCGGCGAGGCCGGTGTCGTACAGGCCGGCGGCGAGCAGGTGACGGATGATCGCCGCGTTGGGCGGCGGCGGGCTGACGGGAGGCGGCGCCGTCGCGGCGTTCTGATACGCCGCGTTGACCGGCTGCGGAGATGCAGCGGCGGACGCCTTGACCGCCGGCAGGCGGCGGCCGGCCAGCCGGCCGTAGTACGAGTTCATGTAGTCGGTGTAGACGAGACGCAGGCGCGCCTGCGCCGATTCCGCCTGGCCGAGTTTTTCGCGCGCGCGGCCGGCCCAATAGAGGAACGGCGGACGATAGTCGGAGCGCGGAAAGGCGGCGGCGGCGCTCTCGAACACGCGTACGGTCTCGGCGTAGTTGCTGGTGGTGTAGGCACGCCAGCCGTACTTCCACGCGGAGCGCTCGGCGTAGGGACCGGCCGGGAACTTGTCGTACAGCTCCTTGAACGTCTGCGCCGCGAGGTCGTCGTCGTTGGTGACCAGGTAGTGGGTGCCGAGGTTGTTGAGCGCTTCGCCGGACCAGCTGGAATCGGGGAATTCGTCGACCAGCGCCCGGGTCAGACGGTTCGCTTCGTCGTGATCGCCGACCCCGGCGAGCGCGCTCAGATAGAAGAACTTTGCCTCGGCGCGGCGCGAGGCGTTGTCCTGATACGGGCGCACGCCGTCGCGCGCTGCAGCGTAACGCTTGAGGAAGTAGTCGCACTCGGCGATGCGCAGGTCGACGACTTCTCGGTCGTCGCCACTGACCCGCGTCTGGAGCTCGACGAGGGTACTGCGCGCCTCGGGATAGCGCCTGGCACCGAACAGGATCAAGGCGCGTGCGAGATCACGCTTGTCATCCGTGGTGGCGGCAACGTCCTGCAGACCGGCGAGCGCCTCACCGGCGTTCTTGGCCGCGTCGCTGAGCGGAAATTCGTAGTAGACGCGCTGCCAGGCGTCGGCGGCGCGCTTGCGATCGCCCGCGGCCTGGGCCGCCCGGGCGAGGCGGGCCAGCACCTCTTCGGTGGCCGCCGGCTTCTGCGTGGAGAGCCGGTCGTAGAGATCCGCCGCGGCGGCGTGATCGCCGCGCATGTCGATCGCCTCGGCATGGCCGAGGGAGGCCGCCAACCAGAGGTATCCTTCAGGCTTGCGCTCGAGGATCGCATTGAACAGTTTTTCCGCCTCCGCCGCACCGGACTGGTGCAGCAGCGCGTCGGCGAGAAACAGTCGCGCGTAGTCCTGGAGCGGTCCGGCCGCGGCTATCGATTGCCGCGCGTAGTTCGCGGTAGCCGCGTAGTTGCCCGCCGACAACGCGGAGGCCGCTTCCGCCAGCGTACCGCCCCGCGCCGCGACGCGCTCGGCCGCGCGAGGGGCAAACCAGTAGTCGGCGATGTTCTGCGGCAGCGCCGCGTGCACGGTCGGACGCAGCGGCTCACTCTCTGGCAATGGCGCGACCGGCTGCGTGCCGGCCGCCGGCGCCTGGGAGCCGGCCGTTGGAGCCTGAGAGCTGGCAGCCGGGGTCTGAGCACTGCCAGCTGGAGACTGGGAACTGGCTGCTGGAGACAGTGAGCTGGCAGCCGGCACCTGGATTAACGATACGAAGATCGCGCCGTGGACGAAGATTCGAACTTGCCCCATCGCGTGCATCAGGTGCCGAGCAGCGATGGGTCGCCGTCGGCGAGCGTCTGCACGAGCTCCTGTTGGAACACCTGGTCGCGTGTGCCGACGGCCGCGGGGACACGTTCCTCGTACAATCGCAGCGCGCGATCGATCTCACCGCTCAGGCGCTGGCGGATGTCGCGCTGCTGGCGCCCGGCGCTCACGGCGCCCTCGTTGTAGAGCTTGATCTCCGACACGAGCAGCCGCGCATAGCGGCGCGCACCTTCTTCGCCGTTGCCACCAGTCACTGGTTCGGGTGCATCGCCGCGCAGCACGTCGAAGGTGCGCATCGCCGCGCGCAGTGCTGCGACCGCGGCTGCGTGACGCACCAGCAGATCGACGGCATCGCGCCAGCCGCCTCGCCCGTCCGCCCCACCGGTGTCCGCGTAGAGCACGGCGACGGCGCGGCCGTTGATCATCAGCGGCACTGCGGTCGCCTGGTCGCCGTTGAGGCGCGCGAACGGCGGCGCCGGGAGCGATGGCGATGCCGGAGTCGCCCGCCCGGCCTGGATCGCGCGCGCGAGCAGATCGCTTCCGCCGATCGACGATTCGACGGTCTGTACGTCGATCTCAGGAATCGCGATCGTCTTCCACGCCTTCAGGCGATCGCCGTTGATCAGGAACAGCGCGGCGCGACCAGCGAGCGCGCCGGCGTGCTGCAGCAGCGCTTCGAGTGACTGGCTGAGCGAAGCGGCCGTGTCGATCGCGCGCACGGCGTCGGGCAGCTGCGCGAGAGCGGGCTGCGCCGAGGGTTCAGCCGGTGCCGCCGTGATCGCCGCGGCGCCAGCGACCGTCGCGCGTGCGGCCGCCTCGCGCGCGTTAGCCACCTCGAGCGCGTTGGCCGCCTCACGCGCGTCAGCAGCCTCGCGCGTGGCCACGAGTTCCGCCTGTAACGAGGTCACCTGGGCGTGGGCAGTGGCGGCCACTTCATCGGCCGTGGTGGCCCGGGCCGTTACGGCGGCCAACTGTTCGTCGGCGGCGGCAGCCTGCGTCTTCGCGTTGGCGGCGAGCGCCTGCGCGGCTGCGAGTTCCGCCTGCAGTAAAACCAGCTGTTCTTTGGCAGCCGCGGCCTCTTCGTCGGCCGTGGCGACCCGGACTTTTGCGGCAGCCGCCTGTTCGTCCGCCGCGGCAGCCTGCGTCTTCGCGTTGTCGGCGAATGCCTGCGCAGCGGCGAGCTCCGACTGTAAGGGAACCAGCTGCTCTCTAAAGGCCGCCGCCTCTTCCTCGGCCGTCGCGGCCCGGGCCTTTGCGGCCGCCGCCTGCTCTTCCGCAGCGGTGACCTGCGCCTTGGCGTTGTCGGCGACCTCCTGCACAGCAGCCGCCTGCGCCTTGGCCGCCGCGCTTTCGTCGTGCGCCGCGGCCATCTGCCGCTGCGCGTCTTGCGCTTCGGCCTGCGCCGACGCTGCCTGCGCCTGGGCGGCGGCGGCCTGCGTCTGGGCGGCGGCGGCCTGCGTCTGGGCAGCGGCTGCTTGCGCCTGGGCGGATGCGATCTCGGCTTCGAGGAGCTGCTTGACCGCGTCGAGCTCGGCGGAAGCGCGCGCCCGTTCTTCGGCGGTGGCGCGGTTCGCCGCGTCGAGCGTGTGCATCGCGTCATCGAGCGCGGTCTGGGCGCGCTGCCGCTCCTCCTCGACCGCCGCCTCGCCGCGCTGCCGCTCGGCCTTGATCTCATCGTCGGCGCGGCGGCGCGCGGATTCGAGCTCCAGTTCCGTGCTGCGCTTGACCGAGTTGACCGCGTGTTGGACCGTCTGCTCGAGCTGCTGTTGCAGCTGGTTCTCGAGGGCGTTCAGGTGGTTGCGGGCGCGCTCGGTCGCCTGCTGTTCCGCTTCCGTGCGAGCCGTGGCGACGATCTTCTCGAGCTCGACCTGCCACTCGGTGCGCGCCGCCTCGAGGCGGGTCGCCGCCAGCCGTTCGCCCTCGCCGGTGCCCTGACGCCTGGCCTCGGCCACCGCCTTCTCGTAATGGTCTTTCAGGGTCGCGAACTGCTGATCGAGCGCGCCTCGCAGTTGCGCCTGCAGATCGTCGATCGACATGAGGAGGCCATTATCGCACGGCTCTAAGCTCTTGTAGCTTCCGCCTTTACGCGCAACGGTCAAGGAGCCGGTGTGGTCTTCCGCACCTGCGGGGCGAAACGACGTACAATAGAAGGCGCGTTCAAAGGGGGCGAATCAGCTTCGACGGAGATACGGTTTCGCAGGATGCGTGCCGAGGACCATCACCCTCGTAAATCAGATGGAAAACAACCTAACTGCGGACACGCAGCTCGCTCTCGCAGCCTAAGAACCTGTGAGCGTCCGTCCTCATCAGCCTACGGGTGGGACACGGATGTCATTTTAGTAGGCTGGCCGTGATCGGCTGCCTCGAACGATCATCCGGCGAGACGTCTTCGGGGTTGGTGCCCGGCGGTTTTTCTGCGTCTTCACGCCGGGTGCGACAACACAGACGCGGATACGCATCGTAGATTCCTGCGGGGATGTGTTTTCGGACCCGGGTGCAACTCCCGGCGCCTCCACCATTTTTGATCAATAAGAACGGGGGGTCTCAGCCCTCCGTTCCCGGCGCCTCCAGAATGCCTCCACGGCTCATTACCAGAAGAGCCGCTCACTCGACATGATGCATCCGCATATCCCATGCGGCCCGCCAGTACTCGCTCGGCGTTCACACGAAATACCAAACAAGCGACTCGCGTCCGAGGTGCTCGAACGGCATCCGAGGCGACGATCGTCATCTCGCGCCTGGCCGTGAGCGGCTGTGGGGGTGGACGATTTCGCGGCCTTACTCGGACATGCTCGAGAGGCGCAACAAGGTGGAGACACGGCGCGTCGTCAGCGCAGCTCACCAGACGATCGAGTTCGAGTTACCCGAGGGCTCGCAGTGCCTGCAGAGCGGCGCCGCGCGCGCCGGCGGCGTCACCATTCGGCATGATCTCGATCCGCGGCTGCTGCTCTTCGCGTTGCGCACCCATCCCGGCGCGGACCATCGTTACCCACCAGGCACGGAGCTCCGCCGAGACTTCGAGCGCGCCGCCGCCGATCACGAACGCGTCGGGATCCAGCAAGTTTGTGATCTGATCGAAGAACAACCCCAACGCACGCGCCTGGGTCTCGAAAATGGCGAGGCACATCTCGTCGCCGTTTTCGGCGAGGCCTCGCACGGCTCGCGCTGCCGGCCCCGCCGCGACGCCGTAAAGAGGATGGTCCGGATAGCGCGCGAGGAACATCGGCAGCAACGTGCGCTCGATCGCGGTTAGCGAACAGACGGATTCCAGATCGCCCTCGCGCCCGCAGTTGCACGGAGGGCGCAGTCCCCTCAGCGCCGGAATCGCCTCGCAGGGAATGAGGACGTGCCCGACCTCACCGCCGAAGCCGTTGCGCCCCTCGACCACGCGTCCGTCGACGACGAGACCGCCGCCGAGGCCCGTTCCGATGATGGCGGAGACGCTCGTGGCGGGCGTCGAGCCGAAAAGCGCCATGTGCCCCCAGAGGGCGGCGGCGTTGCCGTCGTTTAGATAAGTGACCGGCCGCTTCAGCCGCTCTTCGAGCCCGCCGCGCAGATCGAAGCCGCGCCACGACGGATGCGCGAAGTTCGTCGAGCCGCGCGCGCTCAGCACGCCGGCCGCACTGGCCGGGCCTGGCGTGTCGAGACCGACCCCGAGGATGGACTGCGGGTCGACGCCGTAGGCGACGGCCGTCCGCGTGAGGCCATCGGCAATCTGCGTGAGGCAAATGTCCGCCCCCTCTTGCGCCCGGGCCGGCTGCTCGGCGAGGCCGGGCACGAGGAACTCTCCGCTCTGCGCGTCGAGGAGCGTGTAATTGATGGCCGTTCCGCCGAGATCGATCCCCGCGACGATGCGATGCATCGCGCGATGGTATCAGCTCGCGGTGGGGAATTGCGTGTCCGGTGGCCTGTCATCACGCAACGCGACCGCGCACAGGGCGGTGACCTGTCGGGTCGTCCTGCATTAATCTGGTTTCGGAGGGACGTTCACATGGCAAAGCCGAGCATCGGATTGATTGGCGCCGGGCACATCGGAAGCCAGGTCGCGAGACTGGCAATTTCGCGCGGGTATCCGGTGGTGATCAGCAACTCGCGCGGACCTGAAACCCTGGCTGCGCTCGTCGGTGAACTAGGACCGAGTGCACGGGCTGCGACCACGCTGGATGCTGCCAAGGCCGGGGACATCGTCGTGGTCAGCATCCCGCTCAAGAACTACCGCGACGTGCCGGTGGCGCCCCTTGACGGCAAGATCGTGATCGACACCAACAACTACTATCCACAACGCGACGGGCACATCCGCGAGCTCGATAACGAGTCCACGACGACCGCAGAGCTTCTGCAGACGCATCTCCCGACCTCGAAGGTGGTGAAGGCATTCAACCATATCTACGCCGCGCAACTGACCACCGACGGGCAGCCTGCGGGATCGAAGAACCGCCGCGCACTCGTCATCGCTGGCGACAGATGCCGAAGCCAAGGCTGTCGTGACGAATCTGCTCGACGAGTTCGGTTTCGACACGGTAGATGCCGGACCCTTGAAGGAAGGATGGCGCATTCAGCGCGATACGCCGGGTTATGGTCCGCGCCGCACGGCAGAGGAATTGCGGAAGGACCTGGCGGCGGCCAAACGATACGCCGATCAATAGTCCGAGAGTCGGACCGGTCACCTGCCCAGATTCAGCCTGACGCCGAGCATCACGCGCCGTGGATCCATGAACTGCGTCGGCTGACCGAAGGTCGTGGCAAACAGATTGTCGGACTGAATCGCTTCCGCCGCCGCGTCGTTCGTCAGGTTCAAGACGTCGAACATCAGATCAGCTGACGCCGCGTGGCCCAGCGCAAACGTCTTGGCGACGCGCAGATCGAGCAACGTCTGAGAAGGCAGGCGCTCCGAGCCGCGCGGCTCGAGCATGATGCGCTGGCTTCCTTGCGGCAGCGACACCTGGGTCGTCGCTGCCCACGGCCGCCCGCTGAAGTACTGCAGGCGCGCCGCGACCAGGATCTTCATCTTCAGATGCACCGCCACGTCCGTGCGGAACATGTGCGGACGGTCGTTGGCGAGGCGCCCCGACGCGTTCGTCAGGTCGTTGGGATCCTGGCCGAAGGTGAGGAACGCTGGCCGCGCGATCGTGCTGAACTGCGCTTCCGAGGCGGGGGCGTTGCTGGTCGCCTGCAGTCCGCGCGCCTGCGAGTAGGTGTACGACGCGGATGCCTGCCATCCTTGCGCCAGTCTCCGATTCACCGTCAGGAGCAGCGCATCATAGTGCATGAATAGCGTGTCGGGATTGGTGAGGTAGAAGCGCCGCGCGGCGGTGCCGTTCGTCAGGACGAGCACCGGCAGCGTGGCGCCGTTGGGGAGCGTGCGCGTGTCCGCGCGGTACTGGCCGCCGACGTCCGTCCAGCCGATGTAGTCGCCGCCCGATTTCCAGACGTAGGCGGCCGAGGCGGCGAAGGTGCCGCCGATTTGTCGATCGATCCCGGCTGAGAGCTCGTCCGTGTGTGGCGTGCGCATGCGCGGATCGATCGAGAGATTGATCTTCGGATCGACGACCGACACCGGCTTCGTATAGTCGCCGGTCGCGGGGTCGTAGGCCATGGTCGTGATCGGCGTGACGCCGGGGTGGATCGAGTCCAACTCGCCGCTCAGCACGCCCTGGTTGAATCGCCCGTAGCTGCCGCGCAGCATCGTGCGTCCGGCGGCGTCGAGCTTGGCCGAGACGCCGAGCCGCGGCGACACCACGTTCCATGTGAACAGCGGCCCGGCGCCCGGAATCGTGCCGCCGGTCTCCTGCCCGGTCCCGTCGATCTGGGGCAGATCGGGACTGCTGGCGTTGCTGTGGTCGAATCGGACGCCGGCGTCGACCGTGACGCGGCTGCCCAACGCCAGCGAATCGCTGGCAAACAAGCCCGCAGTGACAAACCGGCCCCCAGTGATCGAGGGCGCACGCAGCTTGATCTGAAAGGGCGAGCCATTGTTGTCCACGTACTGCACGCCACCGGGAATGATGGTGATCGATTGATGCTCGCCGCGTTCGATCTGCAGCCCAGCGCTGAAGTCGTGATCGGCGTGCATCCATCCGGGTTGGTAGCGGTGGACGACTGCCTTCGCCGTGATCCGATCGAAGGTCGGGCCGCCGACGCTGGCCGCATTGCCACTGGCGGCGCCCGTGACCTGATCCGTGTGCGGCGGCGTGGTGAAGTCGCCGGAGCTCGGGTCGTTGTGCTGGTGCTGGACGAACCGGCCGATGCGCGCGTCCCACACCGTTCGGTTCGACAGCACCTGCGTGACCTGCGCGAACGTCATATTCGGCACGGTGGCGTTGGTACGCTGGGTCGTGTCAAACGGCGCCGCGATCGTGGCCGGCGTCGGATTGACCCAGTGCTCGTCGTGCACGCTGTGCATCACCTGGAGCGACTGCGACGGCTTCCACGTCAGCTTCCCAAACAGTTTGTCCTGCTCGTAGGTCCGGGGAAACGCGGGATCGGTGCCGGGCTGGCTGTCGAAATCCCGCAGATGCTGATAGCCGGTGAAAAACCACGCGCGGTCCCTCACCACGGGACCGCCGAACGTCGCGGTCAGATCCTGGTATTTCGATCGCTCGTAACCACTCGCGCTCTGCGTGCTCGGCTGCTTCACCGCGAGCACCACCGGCTGCGCGGTCAAACCTGCCGGTTGGCCATAGTACGACGTCTCTGACGAGAAGTTCGCGCCGCCCGCTTTGGTGACGACATTGATCACGCCGCCCTGCAGGTTGCCGTACTCGACCGACGCGCCCATCGTCTGCACCTGCACCTCCTGAATGACGTCGACGATCGGCTCGGCACGCGAGACGCCCTGACACGGGCAGGTGAAGTTTGTGCCGTCGATCAGGAAGGTGTTCTCGTTCACGCCGGACCCGAACACCGACAGCGTGTTGACCGAACCGCTGGCTGGCGAGGTGGGTGACACGCCCGGCGCGCTGCGGATCAAATCGAACATGCTGTAGCGGCGCGTCGGCATGGTGTCGACGTAGTCGCTGGTGAAACGCGCCTCGAGACCGGTGCGCCTCGCGCTGGCCCCCCCTCCTTCGACGATCACGCTCTCCTGGGTGCCCGCGAGTTCGAGCACGACCGCGCGCTCCTGCGTCTCGCCCGGGCCGATGCGGATGCCTTCCTCACGGTGCGCGGCGAAATGTGGCGACATCTCGACGGTCAGGACGTAGTTGCCGGGCGTCAGGACCGGAAACCGCCACTGCCCTCTGTCGCTCGACAACGTCTGCAGTGTGGCGCCGATCAGCGCTGGCGAGGCCACCCGCACGACGGCGCCGACGAGGACGCCGCCTTGACTGTCCTGAACCGTGCCGACGAGGGTGCCGGTAATTTGCTGCGCGCGGACTCCAGCCGGCAGCAGGACGAACGCGATCAGCAGGGCGAGAGAACCAAGGTACTTGCGGGTCATCTGCCACGTTCCTTTCGGCCGGTGTCGGCTTACAACCAGAGGCGCGAATCGTGGACAAGAAATGGCAATCCCGCGCAAAATCCCTGGTTTACATCGGCGGTCGCTTGATGAGAACGATGTCGGAGTTCTCCGCGAGGCGGTCGAAGACAATCTGGAGGCCACCGCTCGTCGATAGCACGTCGAACATGCGGATATCCCCCAGGCTTGCGTCGCTGACCCGTGTCAACTGCCGGGTCGCCATCGTCCGAAGATCGAAGAGCCAGAACTCCGGCGCGTGCAGCGGGCCGCGGACGTAGACGATGCCTGAACCGTCAGGAAGAAAGCGATGATGCCCTGTGACACCGTTCATCATCACGGCTGGCAGCGTGATGGGGTCGCCGTTGGCCCGTACGCCCTGGAGCGGAGAGAGCCCGCCGACATCTTTCCCGCCGAAGAGAATCAGATCGCCTTCCCAGACCGGATCGGAGACGTTACCGCTGACGAGCTTGATCGGCACGCCTGCCCCAGCGATCGGGATCTTGAACAGGCCCTCCGAGCGCGCGTCGTCCTTGATCTGCTCGCCGGCGATGACGATCCACTGGCCATCGGGCGACCAGTCGGCGGTGCCGTGGACGTCGATCGATTCGGCGAGGCTGTGCACGTCCCCGCCGCCGACGTCCAGCAGGGTCAACGTGCGGCGTCCGTTCTTGCGCAGGACGACGGCCGCGTGGAGGCCGTCGCGCGAAATGGCCGCCGGTTCGAGCAGGCCACCTTGCGCGCCGTGCCACACCTCGGTGGACTGTCCGTCCTTCATGCGCCACAAACCGTCGCCGGTACCCATGGCGGATAGGTAAAACAACACCTGGCCGCGGACGCGCGGCGCGAGCGCGCGCACGCCAGGCGGACCGAACGGACGCACGTCGCCGGCGACGGCCATCCGATCCAGAATCGGCACCGCGAACAGCGTCGCGCGCGGCCGCGCCAGCGACGCCGCCAGCGTGCGGCCATCCGCACTAGCGGAAACGGACGTGTACTGCTCGAGCCCCCAACTGACACGATGCGAGGCGTGTCGCGCGATGTCGAGGGCCCAGAGCCATGGTCCCGATCCGTCTTCGGCTCGGCTGGTGTAAAGCAACGTATTGGCATCGAGCGACGTCAAGCTGCTGACCGTCTGGTGCCGCGTCAGTTCCTCGGGCTGGCTTCCCGCTTGCGGGCGCGTGCGCCACACGTCCATGTCGACGTCAGGATGACCATGGACGTAGTAGATCCAGCTGCCATCGCTCGACCAGATCGGCCCGTGATTGTGCCAGCCGGAATCGCTGACGAGGATTTGCGTCGCGCCGGCGCCGACCGGATCGGCCACGATCAAGGGATCGCCGGGCTCGTTCGTGTTGTAGACGATGCGCCGGCCATCGGGTGACCACCCGACTGAGCCGGCCTTTTCAGCCAGATAGGGCCGCCGCGCCCCGCCGGTCAGCGAGAGCAGCTGCAAGCGGCGGGTCCGCGCCGGACTGCCGCCGAGCCAGATCTGCAGGCCGTCGCCCGTGAACCCGAGGTCCGGGCTCGCGGCGCGATTCAATCGCTGATCATCGTCCTGCGGAGTGAGGTCGGTGAAGTCGCCGGGGCCGACCTGTGTCAGCCAGGCGTGGAACGTGCCGGTGCGATCCGAGAGAAACGCGACCCAGCGGCCATCGGGTGAGATCGCCGCGTTCTCTTCGGCGCCGGGGAAATTCGTCAGCTGAATGAACTGGGCGTTGTCGAGTGGATTCTGCCATCGCGGCCAGAGCTGAACCGCGACGGCTGCGGCCATGGCGATCGTGGCCGCGCCAGCGACGGCCCAAGGCAGCACCGCCGAGCCCTTGGTGCGGCGTGCCTCACCGTCCAAGGCAGGCGCAGCGGCGGACTCACGCCCCGCTAGTGCGTCGTCGATCTCGAGCCGTGCGTCGCCGATCTCGCGCTTGCGCCTGCGGACATCCTTTTCGAGACAACGATGCAGGAGGGCGATCACGCCGGGCGGAAGCCCAGGCGGCAGCGCAGCCCAGTCAGGATCGCGGTGAATAATCGCGGCAATCGTGTCCGAGATCGTCGCCTCGGCAAACGCCTGCCGTCCGGTCAGGAGTTCGTAGAGCACACAACCGAAGGCCCACACGTCCGTGCGCTTGTCGACGACCTGTCCGCGCGCCTGCTCGGGACTCATGTACGCGGCGGTTCCAAGCACTACGCCCATTTCGGTGCCGGCCGACGTGATCAGGGGCGAATCGGCGGCCTCGCCATCGCTCGAGTCGCTCTTGGCGAGGCCGAAGTCCAGCACCTTGACCACACCGTCTGGCGTGACCTTGACGTTGCCCGGCTTCAGGTCGCGATGGACGATGCCCTTGTCGTGCGCGGCCTCGAGCGCATCGGCAATCTGACGCGCGACCGCGAGCGCCTCCGGCGGCGGCAGCGGCCCGCGCGCAAGGCGATCGGCGAGTGTTTCCCCCGCGATCAACTCGAGGACGAGTGCGCGGATCCCGCCACTCTCTTCCAGGCCGTGGATCGCGCCAATGTGATGATGATTGAGCGCGGCCAGCAGCCGCGCTTCTCGCTGTAGGCGCGCAAGCCGCTCGGGATTGGCCATGAATGCCGGCGCCAGTACCTTGATCGCCACGTCGCGCTGCAAACCGGTGTCGTGCGCGCGATAAACCTCGCCCATGCCGCCCCGGCCGATCACTTCCTGCAGCACGTAGGGGCCGATCCGCCGGCCGCTCAACGCGGCCGTCTGCGAGGCGTCGACCAGGGAGGCGGCGACGTGTATCGCAGGTTGCTCGAGAAAGCCGACCATCGACGGCTGATCGAGCAGCGAGCGCACTTCCTTCAACAGGTCGGCGTCGCCGCCGCACGCCAAGACCAAGAACGCGGCCCGCTCGTGCGGGGCGTGCTCCTGCGCCTCGTGGTAAATCCGTTCGACGGCGCGCCAGCGTTCGCTGGACATAGGAAGGAACGCCATTCTACGCCATCGGGTCCCCGGCTTTCGGCCGCGATGCCAGATCGCGCGAGACTTTCGCGCCTACGTCTGAGGAGGAACACGTGAGAGTCCTGTCGATCGTCCTCGCGTGCTGCCTGGTCGCGTGCGCCGCGAGCGTCGGGCACCGCAGCGACGTCGTCATCCAGTGGAATCAGCAGGTGCTGGAGACCGCGGGCGCTCGCAACCAGCACATGCTGGCGATCGTGCACCTGGCGATGTTCGACGCCGCCAACGCGATCGAGCGCCGCTACGCGTCGTACCTGTCGCTGCCGCGGCCTCCCGCGGGGATGAGCGCCGACGCAGCGGCGGCATCCGCGGCGCACGGCGTCTTGGTCAGATTGTTTCCTGGCGAGCAGGACACGCTCGCAGCGGCACTGAAAGAGTCGCTGACCGAGATAGCGGATGGACGGGACCAGACAACGGGTATCGACTACGGCGATCTCGTGGCGCGCCGCATGTGCGAGAACAGGATTACGCAAGCGACGCTGGGCAGCGACGATTCGCCGATTGCCGGCACGGCCCCAGGCGACTATCAATTCACCGAACCGATGATGCGCGCCGCAGCGGCGTCGGCGCTCCGCTGGACTCCGATCGTTCTCGAGTCGCCATCGCAGTTCCGTCCGGGGCCGCCGCCAGCGTTGAGCTCGACGCGCTATGCCCACGATCTCGAGGAAGTGCGGCGCATGGGGGGCGCACGCACCGCGCGCACATCCAACCAGACGGAGATTGCGCTGTGGCATACGGAGGATGCCGCCGCCCAGCTCAACCGCCTGGCACGCAGCGAGGCGGTCCTCGACGGCCGCGGCCTCGTCGAACATGCGCGACTGTTCGCCCAGCTAAACGTCGCGATCGCCGAAGCAACGCTGAGCGCCGCCGAGGCGCAGTATGTCTACCGCTTCTGGCGGCCGATGACGGCCATTCGGCAGGTGGATTTCACCGCGCACGCCACCCAGGATCGCATCTGGTCGCCCTTCGTCACGACGCCGCTCACGCCGGAATACCCGGCTGACCGCGTCGCCGTGTTGTCTGCAGCGGCCCGCGTGTTCGACGCCTACTTCGGTCATGCGCACCCGTTCCGGATGACAGCGACGACTGTGCCCAATGTGAGCCGGACCTATGCCAGTTTCGAGGCGTTCGCCGAGGAAAGCGTCCTGGCGGGGATTTTCGGCGGCACGCAGTTTCGAACGTCGGGTGACAGGGGGATGGAAGAGGGCGTGAGCGTCGGCGACTGGGTCTTGACCCACTGCCTCCGGCCCATCACTCGTCGATAGCTGAGCCGTCGCGAGGACGCAGCTCACGCGTCAGCCACGCCTTGGCCAGCTTCCAGTCGCGCATGATGGTCTCGGGGGAGACGTCGAGGCACTCCGCGGTTTCCTTCACGCTGAGGCCGCCAAAAAAACGCAACTCGATGACGCGGCTCTTGCGCTCGTCAATGTTGGCCAGCGCCTCGAGCGCATCGTCGAGCGCCACGAGGTCGCGCCCTGGCTCCGGCGACAAGGCCATGTCCTCGACGAGTGTGACGCGGAGAGCGCCGCCGCCGCGCTTCTGGAACTGCTTCGCGCGTGCGAAGTCGACGAGGACCCGCCGCATCAGCCGCGCCGCCATGGCCAGGAAATGTGCGCGGTTCTGCCAGTTGACCTTGCGAGTCTGCACCAAGCGCAAATAGGCCTCGTTGACCAGCGCGGAGGCCTGGAGTGTATGCCCGGGACGCTCGCCGAGCAGGCAGGCGCGCGCGATGCGGTGCAGTTCGTCGTGCACGATCGGAATCAGCGCGCTAAGCGCGGCATCGTCGCCGTTGCCCCAGGCGAGCAGCAGAGCCGTCACATTCGGCGGCGACGGGTTGGGCGGCACATTGTCGTGCAGTCCCTGTTTCAACGGCTATCGACTCCGAGGCAATTGATCTTCGGCGATGACCAGGCGAATTTCGCAGATCCAACCGCGCCTAGTCTACTCTCTCCCAGTTGCGTCGCAGGTCGTCCCTGACATCGCACGGATCAGGTCGGCAAGTGGCTGCTGAATGAAGATGGGCGAAGGCCGACTCTTTAGAAGAGAGTCCGACACGTGTCCAATTCTGCACACCCCGGCGTCGGTCCGGTCGTGCATTCTTGATCATTGACTAGTAAGGCCTTGTTGGCGAACTGCCTCGGGCGTCACGCATTTCCGCGCTCGGCGATGAAATGAACTATTCCGAATCGAAGAGAGACTCCCGATGAGCCAGGCTCGCGGGGATCAGAAACCCTGTACCATCGGCGGCTGCGTCGGGCAGATGCGATTTGGCCGGCGGGGCGACCAGGAGACGGCGGACCCGAGGCCCCCGACTGATGTCACGCGCGGGGTGCGCGGCTGGGTGTGCTCGCTGTCCCCATTGCATTTCCGGTTGGACAGCGACGACGAAGCGGTGCCGGAAATGGGCGCGACGGTCTCCCTGCGCCGACGCCAGGACCGTCGACGGGGCGCCCGGACAATTGCGTGACCGGGAACGACGGTCGCGTGCCCGGCACGGGTGGACTTCCGCGCATGCGAACTGCGGCGGGTCGGCGACATGGTTCGCCGCCCGAGCCTGAACGTCGAGCCGTGGACGCCTCCATGGCCAGTCGAGTGTGCAATCGGGTACAGGAGGCGCCGCGGCCCGCCCGCTATACTCGCGTGAGAGTTTTCCAGAACTGAGTCCGCCAGCGATTCACGGCTCCCGCTCGATGGGATGCACGCAGACGGCCCCACTTTTGGCCAGCCTGCGGAGCGCGTGTTTCGATCCGCTCACAGCGTTGCCATCGAAAACACCGCGACGGCCCCGGGGCCGCCACGGGAGATTTCGGCCGGTCCCGGCGCCAACTGGAGAGTCACGTCCATGAATGTCGTCCCACTACACAACCTCATCATCGTCCGCCGGCTCGATGAATCACCGGATCGCGTCGGCTCGATCATCATTCCTGACTCGGCAAAGGAGAAGCCGCAGCAGGGCACGGTGCTCGCAGCGGGCCCGGGCAAATCGAACGAGGCAGGCGTGAGGGTACCGCTCGACGTCAGGGCCGGAGACACGATCCTGTTCGGCAAGTACTCCGGACAGGAGATCAAGGTGGACGGAACGGACTATCTGATTATGAAGGAAGACGACGTCCTCGCGATCGCGGAGGTCGGACTCGCCGCGACTGATGACCAGGCGACGGGCCGTGCGCACGCGTAAATCCGTACTCTTCAGCGGCGCCCGGTTCGCGCCTTCACGGAGCAGACAATGGCAAACCAGATTACATACGGCGACGCGGCGCGGCAGGCGATTCTGCGCGGCGTCAACAGCCTCGCCAACGCAGTAAAGGTGACACTCGGGCCCAGGGGGCGCAACGTCATCCTCGAGCGCAAGTTCGGTTCGCCGACAATCACCAAGGACGGCGTCACCGTCGCGAAGGAGATCGACCTCCAGGATGCACTCGAGAACCTTGGCGCCCAGATGGTCAAGGAGGTCGCGAGCAAGACGTCGGACGTCGCCGGCGACGGGACGACGACGGCGACCGTGCTGGCGCAAGCGATCTACCGCGAAGGCGCGAGGAACGTCGCCGCCGGCGCCAAGCCCATGGCGGTAAAGCGGGGGATCGACAAGGCCGTGGCGGCCATCACGAAAGCGCTCATCCCGATGTCGACGCCGGTGACAGGTCCGATGATCGCTCAGGTCGGCACGATCTCCGCGAACCATGACGAGGCGATCGGCCGGATTATCGCCGATGCCATGGACAAGGTCGGCAAGGACGGGGTGATCACCATCGAAGAGGGACGGACCATCGACACGTCGCTCGAGGTCGTGGACGGAATGCAGTTCGACCGCGGCTACCTGTCGCCGTATTTCGTCACCGATCCGGAACGCATGGAAGTCGTACTCGAGAATCCCGTCATCCTGATCCACGAGAAGAAACTCAGTGCGATGAAAGATCTGCTGCCGATTCTGGAGAAGGTCGCGCGGGAGGGCCGCCCGCTGCTGATCATCGCCGAGGACATCGACGGCGAGGCACTGGCCACGATCGTGGTCAACAAGCTGCGGGACGTGCTGAAGGTGGTGGCGGTCAAGGCTCCCGGATACGGCGATCGGCGCAAGGCAATGCTCGAGGACATCTCGATTCTCACCGGCGCCCGTGCCGTCACCGAGGATCTGGGCATCAGGCTCGACACTCTCAAGGTCGAAGACCTCGGCCAGGCTAAACGCGTGACGGTCGACAAGGACAACACGACGATCATCGAAGGCGCCGGCAGCGCCGCCGCGATCGAAGGCCGGGTCAGGCAGCTGCGCATGCACATCGATGAGGCGACGTCCGATTACGATCGCGAGAAGTTGCAGGAGCGCCTCTCGAAGATCACCGGTGGCGTGGCGGTCGTCAAGGTTGGCGCGGCGACGGAAAGCGAAATGAAGGAAAAGAAAGCCCGGGTCGAAGATGCGATGCACGCCACCAAGGCCGCAGTCGAAGAGGGCATCGTCCCGGGAGGCGGCGTCGCCCTCATACGGGCGTCCACCGTCCTCCAGGCGCTGACGCTGGAAGGGGACGAACAGCTGGGTGTCACCATCATGACGCGGGCGGTTGAGGAGCCGCTTCGCTGGATTGCCACGAACGCCGGCCGCGAAGGCTCGATTGTCGTGCAGCGAGTGAAAGAGCTGACCGGCAACCACGGCTTCAACGCGCAGACCGATACCTACGAGGACTTGGTGCAGGCGGGTGTGATTGACCCGACGAAAGTCGTGCGTAGTGCGCTGCAGAATGCCGCGTCGATTGCCGGATTGCTGCTCACGACAGAGGCGGTCGTCTCGCAGATTCCCGAAGACGGCACCCATGCCGCCCGAGCACACGGAGGCATGTAGTGCGCCACTGGTGGTGGAAGACACGGGATCTGATCTCGTTGCGGCTGCCTGCGGTGAGGTCCGACCCAGCGCAAGAACAGCCTGACGAGATCGGCAAGTACCAGCACCTGTACAGTACCTGCGCGATCGCTACGCGAACCGTCTCGTTCTGACGTTTGCACAGATCGAGGACATCTTGGGTTTTTCGTTGCCGGCGCCCGCACGCCTGCAGCGCCAGTGGTGGGGCGCGGACGGCGGGACGGTTCCAACCGAGCAATCGGACGCCTGGATCCTCGCCAGCAGGACCGCCTCGGTCAACTTGCTGGCGCAGACCGTGCTCTTCGAGCGGCAGACGGCGGCTGGCTTGTCGTGAAGCCGTCGTTTTTGCGCCGCGCACCAGTTGACTCGACCAGGTCCCGTCGGCGCCGTTAGCGAGGACGGCGGGCCTCCTGTTGGGGACAGTCATACGCCGGGTCTGATTCGATAGGCTGAAGACATGCCCTACCATCCCACTCCCCCAGACGAGCCGCACGACGCAGCTCAGCCTGGCAGTTCTGCGGAAGATCTGCGGGCGCTAGCGGAGCGGACGCGAGACGAGGCGGAACGGGTCAGACGACTGGCCGATGAAGCGCGGGAAGGACGCGATCGCCAGCGGGACGCACTCGAAGTGCTCCGTCAGGAGCGGGAGCGACTACGGGAAGCGGCGGAGGGGACCCGGGCCGCCGATGAAGACCTGCGAAAGACGAGTGAGGATGCGCGCGTCGCCGCTGACGCCGCACGTCACGCGGCGATGGAGGCGGTGTCCGCCACCGCCGACTCGCTGGCGACGACGCTCGAGGGCATGAAGGCCGTCGAAGAAATGCGACGCGCGCTCCGTGCCTTACGAGGCGAAGTTGAGCCGCGCGACCACTAGCACGTGGTCGAATTCCTAGTATCTAATTCCTGATCCTCGCATTGCACATCGCAACGCCCGCATCCCGAATCCGGTATCGCGGACCCCGCGGGATCGGTTTGCACGTATACTGGCGGCGCCGGCGCGGTGCAGCCATCTGCCATGTTCACCAACGCCGATTCCCAACCCAGTTCAATTCCGGCAACGCTCCGGCACGTGAGGCGTGCCAGGCATGACTCGAGTCGTAATCGGGATCGTCGTCGCCTGTCTGGGTCTGCCGGTCGCTTCGTGCGGGCGTAAGTCCGCTGGCGACGTCGGACCGAACAGATCGCGGACGGCCGATCCCACGCCGGCGGCCGCTTCAACAGGAGCCAAGGAAAAGGAGCAGGAGGGCAGCCTTCCCGCAGGCTTCAAACCGGAGGGGGAATGCGCCGATACTCCGGCGACACCAGATCCCGGTGTAGCCGATCCGGCAGCGCTCGTTCCGCTCGTCGAAGGCCTCACGCTCTCACAGACCTGGATTCCGACGGCCGGTGACTACGAACACGAGTGCCTGGTCCAGATCAAGAAGATCGACGCTAGTGAAATCTCCGTGACACGCAGCTGCCCGGTCGGAGCGAGCAGGCGCATGCAGGTCGACCGTCGGCGCATCTGCCGTTCGGATTTCGCCACCGCGCGGTTGTACGCGCCCGGCACCTCGCCGCAGACACCGGACGTGATGGGCGGAACGACCTTGTTCAGCCTTTCGCGGGCATCATTTCTGGAGTTGAAGGATACGGGGAAGACGTCGCACCGGTTCGTGCACTACAAGTCCGGCGAAATGCGCATGGATCTGGCGGGTGAACTGAAACGCGAGAAGGCGTCCACGTATCGGGTCATCGTCAACAACCGCGCGGTCGATCTGCCAGTGCTCGAGCTCACGGGAACGATCGGTGCCGACCGAGACATTCACCCGCACGGGGTAGTGCTCAACGATCCGCAGTTTCCGTTGCTGCTCGATTTCGGGTGGAACGACTACACGGTTCGTTTCACGAAGATCTCGTTCCCCGAGCCGTCGCAGCTCGAAGCCAGCCTGGACAAGGACCGGCACGTGGACGTGTACGGCATCTATTTCGACTTTGCCAGCGACGTGCTGCGCCCAGAGTCGGAGCCGGTCCTGAGAGAGATCGCCGGCGTGCTGGCGAGGAACGTCGAGTGGACACTCAGCATCAACGGGCACACCGACAACATCGGCGGCGACCAGTCCAACCTCGAGCTCTCCCGCCGGCGCAGCGAGGCGGTGCGGAAGGCGCTGACCGAGCGCTACGCCATCGCGCCAGCCCGCCTGACGACGAGCGGCTACGGTGCATCGCAGCCCAAGGCGACCAACGACACCATCGAAGGTCGCGCCCAGAACCGGCGTGTTGAGCTGATCCGCCGGTAGGCCGCGCTGCCCGGGGCCACGGCGTGATGGCCGGGCCCAGGTGAGACCCGGCCATCACACGCCGACAGGTTACCGACGGTCGTGCCGATCGCGGTCGTTATCGCGATCGTTGTCGTTGTCGTGGTGGTCGCCCCCGGTCTTGCCGCCGAAGTCGAACAGGTCGAACAGATCTCCGATTGCCGGCATGTTGCGCGGCACGTAGGCGTCGAGGCCGCCGTCGCTGCCCTGCTTCGGGTCGGGCAGGTTGTCGCGGCTGCGGCCTGTCAGTGTCGTGTGCAGCTTCCAGTTGCGCTCGACAAACTTCACGAACGACGAGTGCTCGTTGTAGACGTGGCTGATGTGTCCGCCGCGTGAGAAGGGCGAGACGGCGATCATCGGGATGCGCGGCCCGGTGCCGAAGAAGTCGACCGGCTGGATGAATCCCGAGTCGTAATAGCCGCCGCCTTCGTCGACGGTGACGAGGATGGCGGTTTCCTTCCATTCTTCTGGATTCGCCTGCACGAGGTCGACGATGTTCTGCACGAAGGCCTCGAACAGGTCGAACTTCGAGGAAGCCGGGTGGCCGTCGAGCGCGCCGTCGGGCTTGACGTACGACACCGCCGGCAGGGTGCCGTTCTGAATGTCGGTAAAGAGGTCGGTCACGTCGCGCATGTGGTCCGCGCGCAACGACGGGTAGTTGGCCTGGTATTCGAACGGATTGCAGATGTTGCAGTATCCGGCGAGGTTGCCCGGGTTGTAGCCGTTGCCATAGTACTTCCAGGGAATGTTCGCGGCGCTCAGCACGTCACCGATGCTGCGCTGCGTCACCGGCGGGACGCGGTTTGTCGTCGACGTGTTCGGCGTCCCGTTGGGACTGAAGGCCGGGTTGACGTTGACGGCGTTGTAGTACGCGCCAGGATCGCATTGCGGATTCAGGTGATACGGCAAGGCGGCGAGATAGTCGAGAATCGGCGCGACGCCGGGCGCCGCCGGATCGCTGCAATTGAACCACTGCGCGCGCTTGGTATAGAGGTTCAGCGTTCCCGATTGCGGGTCGGGATTGTAAATGAGCGAGGCGGCCGGCGCTACCGGATGCCCGGCGCCGTCGCTGTAGAACACCTGATCGGCGAAGCCGAGGGGCACGCTGTCGGGCCCGGTCCCGCCCATCACGGGCTGGTGATAATTGTCGCTCATCGTGTACTCATCGGCCAGCTGCTTGAAGAGCGGCACGTCGCCCTCCTGCATGTTGAAGAAAGCCATCGTCTGGCCCGTATCGGTCGGCGTGCCCGTCGTCGGTGTGCTGTAGGTCGTCGTGATCGCCGACTGAAGATCGTGCAGGCAACCGGTCGGGTTGCCGCGCGAGACGTGCTGCGCATCGATGGCGCAGTCCATCTGCTGATACATCTGGAAGTACTGGTGAATCGTGTCCGCGGTGTAGGCGTCGTACGGCATCAGCGGGCCGGTCATCTGGAACGGCCCTGGCGGCAGCGCATTCACGCCAGTGATGCGCGTATCCGGGCCTGACGAAAACGAGAGGCCGGTTCCGCCGGTGCTGAGCAGCGCCTGTGCTGCCGACGAGGATGGCCCGAGGCCGACGTCGGTTTTTCCGAGAAACGGCGGCGTCTTTGGGGCACCGGCGACATCGGGTGGCGGCAGCACGCCGTAGAGATCCTTCTGTGCGAGATCCGCGCTGATGAAGAACTTCCCGCCGTTGGGCGGCGCGACGATTTTGAACTGCTGCCCTTTCGTGAAATTGGGTCCGGGCGTACCGTCGGCGTTGATGATCCCTTCGGAAAGCAGGTTGAGCACGCGTTCGTGCTTCCGTACGGGCTGATAGGTCGCGTACAAGTGATCGAAGCTGCGGTTCTCACCGACGATGATGATCACGTGCTTGATTGGCGTCTCGGTTGGAATCTTGTCGACCGCGCGGTCGGCGTCGGCAGCGGCGTATCCGGAGTACCCGCTGCCGAGCGCCATCAGGGTGACGGTTGAGAGAGCGGTGGCTTTCCGCCAGCTTCGAACCTGCGTGCGTAACTTCATTTGCACCTCCAACGGTTGGTAAAGCGAATTGGAGGATAGCGATCGGGTTTGACGGGTACTCCACATCTGCGTGTCGGACCCGAAACATTTTTCGCCGCGGTCCGTTGAGACGGCGACGCGAATGTGACTCAGCAGGTGCGTGACAGCTGATCAGCTAACGCGGCGGGATGCGATCGATCGTGGCCGGACCTTCAGGATTGAGGAGAACCGTGCCGCTCGAGGAACAGCGTGAGCTGGCGATTGTCCGGGAAGTCGCGCGCGAGATCGCGCGCGGTGGCGACGGCGCCGGCGACGTTGCGCTCCCGTATCTGCAAATCCCAGAGCGCAAACGCGGCTTCGGCGTGGACGAAGACGTCGGTATCCTCCGCCGCGGCCTCACGAACCACCGCGAGCGCCCGCTTCCGGTTGCCGCCACCGAGCACCCACCGCGTGCCGCGCGGCATTTTCGTGTCCACGATGTAGTCGATCCAGGCGCGGGCGACGCGCGCCCGGATGTGCTTGGGGTTGCGAAGGAGCACGGCGTCCAGGGACGTGCGCGCCTCCCAGTACTCGCTCCAACCGGTCCTGTGTCCGAGCTCTCCCAACTGCAGCCAGACGTAATTCAGATCGAGCTTGCCGAGAAAAAAGCGCGCGGCCTCGTCCGCGGGATCGGCGCCGAGACGCGCGCGCGCCATTTTCTGTCCTTCCGCCGTATCCCTGAGGAACGCCGCCATCAATCCAGGACAGGTAGGACACCGCGCAAACGCCGCGTCCCGGTCATGGCGATCGCCATCATGGCCATCGTCGAGCGCGGCCTTGAGCTGGAAGAGCAGCGCGGATGTGCGAAGCTCGAACGCCGCCAGATCCGGCGGTTGCCGCGCGCACAGCTCGACCGTCATCGCGGCCGCCGCGTCATAGCGGCCGTTATAGAAGAGGCGCTGCGCGTCGGAGAGTGCCTGATGGTCGAACGCCATCAGCGCGAGGTACAAGAGCGTGATCAGGATCCCCCTCGGTTTTCTGACGACCGCACGTCAACCGTATGGCTGTCGATTCGGTCGTCTGCCACCTGGTCCGCGGCAACCCGGCGGTCCGCGTCGGCGCGTCCGACCCTGACTCGTCCGACGCCCGCCAGCGGGTCGTGGCGGAGAGCAGAGTCAG
The DNA here is from genome assembly GCA_963836665.1 of uncultured Acidobacteriota bacterium. Classification (GTDB taxonomy): domain Bacteria; phylum Acidobacteriota; class Vicinamibacteria; order Vicinamibacterales; family 2-12-FULL-66-21; genus JAICSD01. The sequence continues at coordinate 326,086 of CAWIKL010000002.1, forward strand.
CCCCTCGAGACAGAAAAAGACGTGACTTCGGGTTCGCGAGAGAGGTCGTCGAGTTGTTCGGACCCGGCCGTCACCCGCAATCGTTCTTCGATGCGGCGTCCACGATGTCGCCGCAGTCGACGGTGAAATGGCCCACTGATTGCGAGCACACCCATCCCCGACGCTCAGCACGCGCGGTTCCGGCGGACGGTGCGGTTCCGCGATCCTGATCGTCCTGTCGGCCGAACTGCATTTCGCCCAAACAGCCTCCGACTGTACACGGCCGACGATCGCCTCTTGCCGCAGTCATCGGTGCCCCGTTGGTGTCGCCATCCGCCGCGAGACCGTCACGCCAGCCACGCATAAACGATGATTGCCGTGATCGCCACGCTCAGCGCGAAGATGGCCAGCACCCGTCCCTGTGCATCGGAGCGATCGCCGCCAGCCACCCATCGCGCCCACGATGACCCCGCGGCGCCGTCAGCCGGATGGTTGATGTCATACAGCTCCTGACGCAGGCTGGCGACAGGCTGCGCGTGCCTCCATGTGCTCCACGCGACGACGCCTGTCCCGATCGCGAGCGTGATGAGGCCGGCATAGGTTGACGAGTGCGCCGGGCCGGGCGCCACAGCCATCAACACGAGCGTCGTGACGGCCGGCAGGAGAAGCGATGCGCGCTGTATGGTTCGGTTGCGGGCGAAGGGCGAAGCCATCGGACGACCTTTCCGGAGACCGGCGAAACGGACTCGTCTTCGTACCGGCCCCTATCAGGCTCGCATGCGGGGCCTACGGGCGTATGTACCGTTTCGCACACCATTCGCGAGACGACTGCCTCAGACTCGTGTCGTGGCCACACCCAGCCCTACGACCGTCGGTGTCCTCGCGCCGCAGCCATTCGCGGCCCGGTCCGGGGCGACGCGAGTCCTCGACCTCAAACGACCCCTGTCTCCTCTCGTCCGAGGGCTGCGACGCGCGCTCGACGCTGTCGTGGATGTCGGTGCGCTCCTCCTGATCGTCTGGCTCATTCCATTCGTCGTCCTGGCGATCGTCAGTCCGGTTGTGCTGATCCTGTGGGTGGTCCAGGCGCTCGTTCACCGGCTGTAATTCGCTGACTCTCGCAGGAAACTGTCGGTGCGTCGCGCCGCGAGCATGACGCCTTCGCGAACGGTTCAGGCCGGTGTACGATCCGGCACAGCAGGCGCGGGCCGGCACGACTACACTGGGAGCGTGATGACACTATCCGCCGACGCGGCCACCTACCGACCGCTTCACGCCTATTTGAGCGGCAGATACGCGGACACCGTAGTGCTGGCATTCAGTGAGATCGAAGACCTGCTGGGTTTCGCTCTGCCGGATCAGGCACGCGTGCGCGTGGAATGGTGGACCGACGACACCGTAGACGGCAGCGGTTCGCCGCGGTCGCAGGCGTGGGCGTGGGCGCAGGCCGGTCGGACGGCCAAGCCGAATCTGTTCGCGCGGACCGTCATCTTCGAGCGCATCCAGTCCTAGCGGCCTGCCGCCGGCGCGCGCAATCAGTGGTGCAGGACGACGCTCAATAGGACCGCCACTCAACTCGCCGACGAGAACCGGCTACAATTGATTCGCCTTGAAACCGCTCGTCGCGGCGCTTGCGGCCGCGCTGTGTTTGATCAGCGTCGCGCTCCCGGCTCAGCAGTCTGCCGCTCTCCCCTACACCGTCGTCACGCGTGACGCGAAGCGACCGCTCGCGGCGCGCACGATCAACGGCCAGGAGATGTTCGCGCTCGACGACCTGGCGCGGCTCTTCACCCTGAACGTGCGCGAGGATCCGGCGGCCAACAGCCTGGCGATCACCTTCGGTGGCCAGACGATCCTGCTCTCGACGCAGCAGCCGCTCGCCTCCGTCGGAGGACGGATGACCTCGCTACCGGCGGCACCGGTGCGCGACGGGCGGAGCTGGTACGTACCGGTCGACTTCGTCAGCCGCGCGCTGGCAGCAGTCTCATCGGCGAAGATCGACCTGCGCAAGCCGTCGCACCTGCTGCTCATCGGCGACGTGCGCATGCCGCGCGTCGCTGCACGAGTCGAATCGCTCGGCGCGCAGTCGCGTGTCACGCTCGACGTCTCGCCGCCGACCGGACACTCAGTTGCGCAGGACGGCCCGCGTCTCGTCGTCCGCTTCGACGCCGACGCGCTCGACGCCCCGGATCTGCGCGCCAACACCACCACCGACATCGTCCTCGGCGTGCACCTCGGCGACACGCCGCAGAGCCTGGCCATCGATCTCGGACCGCGCTTTGCCACTTTCCGCGCGGCCGATCAGCCCGGGTCGACCGGGGCTGCCCGGATCCTGATCGATCTGCTCCCCCAGAGCGACGCGGCACAGCCACCAGCGCCCGCGCCGGTCCCACCGCAGCCGCAGGCCCCCGAACCACCTCCTCTCCTCGATCTGCCTCCGGCCGGCGGCCTGCGTACCATCGTCATCGATCCCGGGCACGGCGGCGATGACAACGGCGCGCGCGGCGCGCAGGGCACACTGGAGAAGAACGTGACGCTGGCGATCGCGCGGCGTGTCAAGGCGGTGATCGAGGCGCGACTCGGCGCGCGGGTGCTGCTGACGCGTGACGCCGACCAGGCGATCGGACTCGATCAGCGCGCCTCGGTTGCCAACAATAACAAGGCCGATCTCTTCATCAGCCTGCACGCCAACGCCTCGCTACGACCGGCGGTCGCCGGCGCCCAGGTCTATTCGCTTGCACTCGAAGGTTACGGCGAGGCGGCAGAGCGGGCGGTCCAAGCGCCGCGCGATGCGCTGCCGGTGCTCGGCGGCGGCACGCGCGACATCGAGATCATCCCGTGGGAGCTGGCGCAAGCACGCTATACCTCGCAGTCGGCGGCGTTCGCCCGCGCCTTGGAGGCCGCGCTACACGACCGCGTGCCGATGAGTCCGCGGCCGCTGCAGCAAGGGCCCTTCCGCGTGCTCGTCGGCGCCAACATGCCGGCCGTCCTCGTCGAGGTCGGCTTTCTCAGCAGCCCGCAGGAAGAACAGCAACTCCTCGCCGACGAGCGCCAGGCGGCTCTCGCGCAGGCCCTCGTCGACGGCATTGCCCGCTACCGCGCCGGCGGCGGGGGAACACGGTGATCCGCCGTTTCGCGCTGCCGATCGCGTTCGTCGTCGTCGCCGGCCTCGCCGGCTGGGTGCTCTTCGTCGGCCTGCCTCGCTGGTACAGCGCGCGCAAGGCCGCTACTGTCGCCGCCGCGGGCGCCGCGGCGCCGGCGCCGACGGGCGGCGCTGTGCGCAAGATCACGGCGACGCTCTTCTACGTCAGCGAGGACGGCATGCACCTGACGCCGATGCAGCGCGAGGTGCCGTTTGCCGCCGCCACGGCCGACCAGGCACGCGCCATCGTCGAAGCGCAGCTGGCGTCGGCGCCGCCGCTCGTCTCGGCGATCCCCCCCAACACGCAGCTGCGCGCTGTGTTCATGACCGAGCGCGGCGACGCCTTCGTCGATCTCAGCGGCGAGGTCTCGAGCCGGCACAGCGGCGGCTCACTCGACGAAATCTTCACCGTCTACACCATCGTCGACGCGCTGACGGTCAACCTGCCCGCGATCAAGCGGGTGCAGATCCTCGTCGACGGCAAGGAAGTCGACACGCTGGCGGGGCACGTCGACCTGCGCCATCCGCTGGCGAAAAGCTTAGACTGGACTGTGCATGACTCGCATTGACGGACGTTCCCCCTCGGATCCCCGCCCGACGACGATCACGCCGGGATTCCTCGCGCACGCTGAAGGCTCGGTGCTGATCGAGGTCGGCCGCACGAAGGTGATCTGCACGGCCAGCATCGAAGACCGCGTGCCTCCCTTCCTGCGCAACAGCGGCAAGGGCTGGGTGACGGCCGAGTACGGGATGCTGCCGCGTGCGACCTCGACCCGGACGCAGCGCGAAGCAACCGCCGGCAAGGTCGGCGGCCGCACCCAGGAAATCCAGCGCCTGATCGGGCGGTCGCTGCGATCGATCACAAAGCTCAACGAGCTGGGCGAGCGGACGATCTGGATCGACTGCGACGTCATCCAGGCCGACGGCGGCACGCGCACGGCGTCGATCACCGGCGGCTTCGTTGCGCTGGTCCTGGCGCTGCAGCGGATGCGCGAGCTGGCGATGATCAAGGACCTGCCGATCGTCGACTACGTCGCCGCCACCAGCGTCGGCATCGTCGGCGGCGCGGCGCTGCTCGACCTCGCCTACGAGGAAGACTCAAAGGCAGAGGTCGACATGAACTTCGTCAAGACCGGCGACGGCCGCTTCATAGAGCTGCAGGGCACGGCGGAAGGTCTGCCCTTCGATCGCCGCGCGCTCGACGCGCTCATGGGCCTCGCAGACGAGGGCATCAAGAAATTGATCGACAAGCAGCGCGAGATCGTCGGGAAGCACCTGAACAGGTGAACGGCGAATCACCCATCGAAAGGCGGTCGCGACAGCCGTGGCATGAGGAAACTGCTGATCGCGACGACCAATAGCGGCAAGCTACGGGAGATCCGCGGCATCCTTGCGGGTCTACCGGTGGAACTCCTTTCGCTGGAGCCGTTTCCCGGCGTCGCGGAACCCGAGGAGACCGGCGCGACCTTCGCTGAGAACGCACGCCTGAAGGCCCTGTACTACGCCGATCAGACCGGACTGCCAGCTGTCGCCGACGACTCCGGCATCGAGATCGACGCGCTCGGCGGTGCGCCGGGCGTGCACTCGGCGCGCTGGCACGGCAATGATTATCCGGCCAAGTTCGCAGCGATCTACCGCGAGCTAGCCGCACGAGGGCTGGCGACGAGCCCGGCGCGTTTCGTCGCACACATCGCCGTGGCCGACGCGGAACGGATCCTGTTCGAGGCGACCGGCACGGTCGAGGGGGAGATCGCGCGCGAGCCGGCGGGCACGCACGGCTTCGGCTACGATCCCATCTTCTTCTTTCCTCCCTACGGATGCACGCTGGCGCAGGTCGAGGGTGCGAAAAAGGCTGCCGTAAGCCACCGCGGCCAGGCGTTCGGCCAGCTCGCGACATGGCTGACGCGTTCCAACCTTCCCTGACCCGGCCCGCATCTAAGCGGGCATGAAGCATCTCCTGTTTGCCTTGTGCCTGGCGGGCGGCGCACAGCCCGCGCCGGCGATCCAGGGAACCTGGACGTCCAACGCCGACAACTACTGGTCACGCGGGTCGGCCGAACGCTGGATCTCCGTCCAGCTCCAGCGCGGTGACCGCTCCAACGCCGGAGTCGAAATCGCGGAACGCGACGCGCCGATGCTCAGCGACCGTGCCGCCGACGGGCCGGTGCACTTCATGGTGCGGCGCGACGCCGGCACGTTCGACTTCAGCGGCCGCCTCGACGCCGGACACGGCGCCGGCGACTTTCGCTTCTCTATCAACGCCGACTACGTCTCCGGCATGTCGGCGCTCGGTTACAAGGCGCTGAGCGACACCGACGTCTGGCGGTCGGCGATTCACGACGTCTCTCGCACCTTTGCCCAGGACGTCAAGCAGCAGGGCGCCCCCGCTCCCGACATCGACACGCTCGTCAAGATGAAAATCCACGGGGTCACACCGGAGTTCATCAAGGCGATGCGCGACCTCGGCTTCACCGATCTCTCGGTCGATCGCCTCGTCGAGTTCCGCATCCATGGCGTGACGCCGGAGTTTGTCAAATCGTGGAACGATCTCGGATACAAGAACCTCGCGGCGCAGGATTACATCCAGATGCGCATCCACGGCGTGACGCCCCAGTTCGTCAAGGAGCTGAGCGACCTCGGCTACAAGAACCTGGCAGTCTCGGATCTAGTCAAGCTGCGCATCCACGGCGTGACACCCGACTACATCCGGCAGATGCGCGACGCCGGCTATAGCGGGCTGAAGATCGAGAAGCTGGTTGCCTTCCGGATTCACGGCGTGGATGACGATCTCATCCGCGCCGCGAAAGATCACAATTTGACCAATCTCTCAGCCGACGATCTCATCGACCTGGCTATCCACGGCCGTCGCTGGCTGCGCAGCCAGTAGTCGTCCCCTTTCCCATCCGGCCCGTCGCGAACGACACGGACGAAGGCCCATCACCAGACGGTGAGTCCGGTGCAGGCGCGCAGCAGCGCGATCATCAGGGCGGTGACTACGAGCGAGATGAGCGCCGACACGACGCAGCCGAGTTTGCCGGAAAAGAAGACGAACATCGCCTTCTATTGTGTAGCGCGCCGCGCGGAGAGCGGTACGCGGATGCCAAAATCACGCACGCGTGGCGCCGGCATCGGATTGAGCGAACCGATGCCGTAGATTTCGCCGCCGTCGTCCTTGCGATTGACGTCCAGACTATAGAGCAGGTAATCCACGCGCGACGCCTTGTAGACGAGCGGACGGCCGCTGAATGGATCGAGCGGAACAACCGACATGAACGCCGGGACGAGTGCCGCGAGGCCGGCAGGTGGCTCGCCATTGTGGACTCGGCGGTAGCGCTCGATGGCCAGCTTCGTCAGCGCCAGACGACGGGAAGCGAGCCTCATGCCGGCAATCGCCGGCGCCGCCGAGAGGGCGGCGATGTTCACTGGCGGCCCGAAGATGACGCGGCCCAGTGACGTCCGCCCGTCACGACGGATCTGCGCCTCGGCCAGCGCGCTGAGGATGCCGAGCTTGTCTGGCCAAGGAGCGCGCGACGCCAGCAGCACCTCCGAATATTGCTCGATTTGCACCCGCAGCGACCGAACGAGGAATGGGTGGAAGACGAAGACAGCAGCCGCCGGTTGGCCGCTGTCCCCCATCGAGTCGCCGCGCGATTCGATCAGGAGTGCCCGTCGCAGCTGCAGGTCGCGCTCGATCAAGTCGTCGTCGGGTGTCTCGGCGAACGCGCCCTGCAAAGTCTCGAGCGCCCTCCCGGATGGCGACGAATGACGCAGCAGGATGCGCAGGCTGCCGATCTGACGGACGGCAATGACGTTGACGTAGAACAGTTCGCGCAGTGTGCGCTGCACGCGCACGGCCGCCGCGAGCGACGCGGCCGCGGCGTCGCCATCGCCGCGATAGGCGAGCAGGTCGGCGCGCAGGCAGGCCAGCGCGCGCAGGGACTGCAGCCCCTGCGCACTTGACCACTCGGGACCGTCGATCGCCTCGCCGAAGCCGGCAAACGGCAGTGGCGCGGCGCGGTCGAGCAGCTGCAGCGCCGGCGCGTCCTTGCGGAAGGTGCTCTCAATCTCGGCGACGTTGACGCGGCCGGGCGCGCCGTCGACATCGGTGCGCGTCAGCTTGCCGTCCTGCTGCGTCATCTCGCGCGCACGCTGCGCTGCTTCCGCATACAGGCGCGCCGCCTCCTCGTGCTGCGGTGTCGGCGGCGGCTGTTCGCGCTCCGACAAGTCGATTGGTTCACCCCGCGCAGCGATGGCCGCGACGGCCGACACCAGCCAATGCGCCTCGACGCGATCCCATGCCACATAGCCGGCGAGCCCGGCGACCGACACCGCCAGCGTGACGCGTAGCGCGTTGTTCAGGTTCGCACCTCTTACCTCGCTCCCCCCTCAGCGGATCTGCTGCAGTTGCTTGAGATGGTGGATGTCGTGCCCTGCGAGCTGCTCCGCTATCCAGAACGGCGTCAGATCGCCGTACTCGGGGTGGCTGAATGTGTGTTTTCGCTGCGCCGGAGCCAGCCCCTTGAACAGCGCGACGTTCAATCGACGCAGGGCGAGATACGCCGCGAGCGCGGTCGGCCCGTCCACGTGGTCGTCAAGCGCCAGCCAGGCGTCCTGGTCAAACGCCTGAGCGACGTAGCCGTCCTGGCTCGCCGCGAAGCGGACCCGCGTGGTCAGCGCCAGCTCGGTCTGTGCCAGGTGCACTGCGACGCGCCGCGCGCTCCACTTGCCAGGCGCATAGCTCTTCTCCCACTGGCGCTTCGTCCACTTCGAGGTGAGCCGCTCGATCTTCTTCGGGGTTTCCGCGAGCGCCTTCAGGGCATCCGTCTTTCCCAGGGCCTCGGCATACGGATTCTTCTGCATGCCGCGACACTGTACACGATTGGGTGCTGCGCCTGACCACCCCAGCGCTGGCCGAGTTAGCTTCGGCGACGCTGCAACGGGTGTACCCTGAGGAACAAACAACCCCCGCGGCGCGTCTAGGTAATCGCCAGCCGCGCCCGCCTTCCCGGAGACCGCCCGTGCGCCTCTTCACCATGTTGCTCGCGATCTTCCTGCAGTCGGTGCCCAAGCCGATCACCGATCTCGACCGCTTTATGGCGCAGGCGCTGCAACGGCGCGACGTCGACCGCCAGACGCTGGGCGACTACGTTCTCGACGAAGTGGAAGTCTTCGACGTGATCGGACCCGGGCGTGTGCCGCTCGCGCGAATGCGCCGCGAGTACACGTGGTTCGTGCAGGACGGCATCCACGTGCGCAGCCCGCTGAAGGTCGACGGGGTGCCGGTCCCCGAGAGCGATCGCCGGGCTTACGAGCAGCACTGGATTCAGAGCGAGCAGCACCGGCGCGAGGACCCGGACGAAGCGCGACCAGAGGCGGGCCGCGGAAGGCAAGGGGCCGGCGACAGGGGTACCACCGGTCAACGAGCCGCGCTTCATCTCTGAGTCCTACTTCATGGACTTCCGCTTCGAGCCGGGTAACTACTACCTCGCCGGCAAGGAAACCTTCGACGGCCACGAAGTCCTCAAGGTCGATTACTTGCCAACGAAGCTGTTCGACGATCAGCGGTCCGAGCTCGACAAGGAAGCAGAAAGCACGAAAGACACGACGGAGACGCAGGACGCGAAAGAGATCGCGGAGGCGAAGGAGAAGCCCAAAAGCGCGGCCCAGCAGGAGCGCGAGCGCAAACAGAAGGCGCGCGAACAGAAGCTCGACGAGCAGATCAACTACAAGATGGACAAGACGTCGCAGGTCACGCTGTGGGTCGATCCGGCGACGCACCAGATCGTCAAATACACATTCGACAACGTGTGGATGGACTTCCTGCCGGCGGGCTGGCTGGTCAAGGTCGACGACATCAAGGCGCAGATGGAGATGGGCCAGCCGTTCGTCGGTGTCTGGCTGCCGAAGAACATCAACATTCACGCCGGCCTGACCGCGGCGATCGGCTCGCTCGAGTTCCAGGTACTCGCGCGAGTTTTCCAACTACCGCAAGGCCGACGTCACCTCGAAGATCGGGGTGCCGAAGTGATCGCAGCGCTTCTCCTGGTCCTGCTCCCCGGAGCGATCGTGTCCGGCGAACCAGCGAGTGTGGGCCGGCAGGCCAGTCCCGAGCGCGTCGCCGAGATCCGCGTCCACGGCAACGCCACGCTCTCGGACGATGCGGTGATCGCGCTCGCGGGTGTGGCGCCGGGCGCAATGGTCGACCAAACAGGCCTCGACGCCATCGAGAAGCGGCTGCGCGACAGCGGCCGCTTCGACGAGGTTCAGGTGCGCAAGCGTTATCGCACGCTCGAGATGGACGAGATCGCGCTCGTCCTGTTGGTGCACGAAAAACCCGGCCTTAGTGCCACCGGCCAGCCGCCGAGCCCGGTGCGGCGGCTGCGCTCGAAGCTGATGTTCTTCCCCATCATCGACTACGAGGACGGTTACGGCTGGACCTACGGCGGCCGTACCAGCATCGTCAACGTCTTCGGCAAGGGGACTCACGTCATGGTCCCGCTCTCGTGGGGCGGCAGCCGCAACGCGCAGGTAGACGTCGACCACACGTTCAAGACCGGGCCATTGACGCGCGTGACCGGTTCGTACGGCATCCTGCAGCGCGAGAACCCGGCCTTCGAGGTTGACGACCGCCGCACCAGTCTGCGCGGCCGCGTCGAGCGGCGGCTCTTCGACCTGGTGACGGTCGGCGGCGAGATGGCGCGGACCGACATCACCTACGGCGAGGAACGCGATCGCGTCTGGACCGGGGCGGCGGATGCCACCCTGGACACGCAGCGCGATCCGTCCTACCCGGTCGACGCCGTCCTCGCCATCGCCGCGTGGAACCGCCTCAATCCGGTCGGCACGGCGAGCTTCGGCACGAGCGGCATCGATCGCTACTCCCTCGACGCGCGCGGCTACAAGCGGGTCTTCCGCCAGAACGTCGTCGCGGTCCGCGCCCACTACGACACCGCCTCAGCGCCGCTCCCCCCTACGATCAGTGGCTGCTCGGCGGCACGTCGGTGCGCGGCCTCGACGCCGGCACGCTCGCCGGCGACAAGCGGTTCTTGTGGTCGGCCGAGCTGCGCGTGCCGTTCACCGCGCCACTCGATGCCGGCCGGCTCGGCGTTAACGCCTTCATCGACGGCGGCACGACGGCCGCCCATGACCAGGCGCTCGCGGATCAAAAGGAGCTGCGCAGCGCCGGTGCCGGTTTCTGGCTGTCGATCGCCATCTTCCGTCTGAACTTCGACGTCGCCCACTCGCTCGACGGCTACGGCACGCGGTTCCACTTCGGCACCGGCTTCAGTTTCTGACGGAGAGCATCACAGGAAACCAGGACCTTCGGGGTTCCAAGCAGCTCGAACCAACTGGATCTAGGCTTAGTCCCCTGTCGTCCTGTGAAATTTTCGTCTGCGATATGCTGCTCGGCGCATGTCCGATGCCGCCAATCAGCGCAACGCCGTCCTCGCCGGTTTTCTCGGCTGGACGCTCGACGCGTTCGACTTCTTCATTCTCACGCTGGTCATCGAGGATCTCGCGCACGCGTTCTTCCCCGGCCTGCCGCTCGAAGCGGCGCGGCCGCGCGTCGCGCTGGCCATCACGCTGACGCTGGCCATGCGCCCGATCGGCGCGGTCGTCTTCGGACTGATGGCGGACCGTTACGGGCGGCGCCTGCCGCTGATGCTAAACGTGCTGTTCTACGCGGTGGTCTCGGTGATGTGCGGCTTCGCGCAGTCATACTGGCAGTTCATCGCGCTGCGCATGCTGTTCGGCATCGGCATGGGCGGCGAATGGGGCGTCGGCGCCTCGCTCGCGCTCGAACATGCCTCGCCGCGCATCCGCGGGCTCCTCTCCGGGCTGCTGCAGGAAGGCTACGCCATCGGCAACCTGCTCGCGGCACTGGCCTTTCGCACCGTCTACCCATGGGCTGCCGCGCACTATCCCGGCAACGCCTGGCGCGTCATGTTCTTCCTCGGCGGGTTGCCGGCGCTGCTCTCGCTCTTCATCCGCATGCGCGTCAGGGAATCGGAGGCGTGGCACGAGAACCGCACCGACTGGACAGAATACAAGCGGGTCGTCTTCGCCAATGGACGCCGCTTCTTGTATCTCGTCCTGCTCATGACGGTCATGAACTTCATGTCGCACGGGACGCAGGACATGTATCCGACGCTGCTGGGCACGTTCGGTTACGGGAAGGCGCGCATCGCTGACATCACGATCTTCTCGATGATCGGCGCCGTGCTTGGCGGACTGGCCTTCGGCTACTACTCCGACCGCGGCGGCCGGCGGCGCGCGATGATCACCGCCTCGACGCTCGGACTGATGGTCCTGCCGATGTGGCTGGCCGGGCTCAGCCCGCTCGCTATGATCGCGGGCGTGTTCCTCATGCAGTTTTTCGTGCAGGGCGCGTGGGGTGTCATCCCGGCGCACATCAACGAGCTGTCGCCCGGGGCGGCGCGCGGCTTTTTTCCCGGCTTCGCTTACCAGCTCGGGGTCATGTGCGCGTCCTCGATCCCGTACATCGAGTCGTGGCTCGGAGAGATGTTCACCTACAAGCAGGCGATGGGTGGACTGATGATCGCGGTCTTCTTCGGTGCAATCCTCGTCATCTGGCGCGGGCCGGAAGCGAGAGGTGTGAGCTTCAGGAAACCGGTCGAGGAGACGTCCCCATGAAACCACTCGGCGCCTTCGTCCTCGTCGTTTCGCTGGCCGCCGTCCAGCCAGCGCCGTCGCCGCCGCCGATCATCGGGCGATGGGACCTGACGGTGCGCGGGGCGCGCGGCGACGGCGCCGCGTGGCTGGAGGTGCGCCACTCCGGCATCAACACGCTCGTCGGGCAGTTCGTGGCCACTTCGGGCAGCGCCCGGCCGATCTCACGCGTCGACTTCAAGGACGGCGAGCTGCGCTTCGCGATCCCAACGCAATGGGAACGCGCTGCCGGCGACGTCGTGGTGGCAGGCCGGCTCGACGCCGACATGCTGAAGGGCACGATCACGGTTGCCGGCGGCATGCCGATCGAATGGTCCGGTGTCCGCGCGCCGGCGCTCCGGCGCGCGGCGCCGCCGCAGTGGGGGACGCCGGTGCGGCTGCTCAACGGCCGTGACCTCACCGGCTGGCATGCGATCGGCGGCAGCGAGTGGGAGATCGCCGGCGGCGTGCTGCACAACCGCAAATCCGGCGGCAATCTCGTCACCGACCGCACATTCGACGACTTCACGCTCCACGCGGAGTTCCGCTATCCGAAGGACAGCAACAGCGGCATCTACCTCCGCGGGCGCTACGAAGTGCAGATCATCGACCTCGACGAGGATCCAACCGCGGTGGGCGCCCTCGGCGCGGTGTACGGATTCCTCGCGCCGAATCGGGCCGCCGGACGGCGAGCCGGCGAGTGGCAGACCGTCGACGTCATGCTCGTCGGGCGGACCGTGACCGTCGCGCTCAACGGCCGGAGGATCATCTGCGAGGCGGAGATTCCCGGCGTGACCGGGGGCGCGCTCGACAGCCGCGAAGCAGAGCCGGGCCCACTGCTGCTCCAAGGCGACCACGGACCCGTGGACTTCCGCAACCTGCTCGTCACGCCGGCGAGGTGAGCCGCGTGATCGATCGTCAATCCGAGCTGCTGGCATACTCACCTGCAAGCAGGCGATGGGCAGCCTGATGGCCGCCGGCTAGCCGCGAACCCTGGGCGCCGACGGGACGATCAGGATACGCGCGCGCATTCGCCACAGGCTGACAAAGTACGCGATCCAGCAGACGCCCGCCATTGACGCGACGACGATGAAGTTTCTCGGGGACACGTCCCACGACGTGTCGGCGACAATGCGGCCGAAGGCCATCATGCTCAGCATCATCGCAACGAACAAAAGCCCGGGCAGCCCACGGAGCCGCCGGCGCGTCGAGGCCAGCGCCCGGGCCTGATGATCGGGCGAAAGCGCTGCCGCGACGGGCAACGCCGGTTCGTGCCGCAAGTGCTGCGCCAGCTCCGAATCACCACGCAGGAACTCCTCGACCAGTGCGCGGGTATCGGCGCTGGCCTCGCCCGACGCGTAAACCTCCCAGAGGTCGACGATGACAGACCTCGTGATCTTCATGACTGCTCCCTTGCGCATCGCGCGGCGTTGAGCTTCACGCGCGCCCGGTGCACGCGGACTTTCACCGCCGCGGGCGTGATACCGAACACGACCGCGATCGCGTCGTAGGCGACGCCGCCGACCGTGGCCATCAGCAGAACTGAGCGCTCAGTCTCGGGCAGGGCGCGGAGCGCGATGACGACCGCGTCCAGTTCCCTGCGGGTGACCAACGCGGATTCCGGGTCTGGCGCCGTGTCGGTCAGCGCCCACGCTCCGTCGAGTGGCACCTCGGGCCGCCGGCGCAGTAGGTCCCGGTACAGATTGCGGGTGATCATCAGGAGGTAGGCCTTTACCGTGCCGACGCCAATGCGGTCCCAGGCCACCCAGGCACGCGAGAATGTCTCCGCCGCCAGATCCTCCGCAAGGGACTTGTTCCCCGAAAGGTAAAGCGCGAATCGGTAGACCTCCTGGGCATATTGCTCGTAGATCGCCGCAAACGTCACGTCGCCCATTCAGGAGACAATACGTCGCAAGGGGGGCGTGGTTACTGGGCTGCGTGGATCCGGACCCGCGGGTCCGGTCTCGTCATCTGCGCGTATGCAGCAGGACGTGCGTCGCCTTTAGCAGTCACGCCGGCGACTGTGGATTCGAACGCCTCGCGCGGCTCAGCGCGACGCCTTCGACTGAAGCTCCAGCACGACGACGGTGTCGATCGGGTCGAGCTCCTTCGGCAGCGTCAGTACCGTTCCGAAGTCACCACTCTTGAACGGCACCGGCTGGCCGCCGCGGAGAAGCGTGGCGCTGCGTACGGCGGACGGCAACGGCGGCAGCAGCAGCGACGCGTCAACGGCGTCGAGCACGTGCACGTAGACGCGATCCCCCTTCTTCGTCGTCACCCCCCAGGGATGCGGCGCGACCGGTCCGCCACGTGTCCCGTAAATCGACTCGCCATAGGTTGCAGTCCACTGCCCGACCTCCTGCAGCCGGCTGACGAACTCCGGCTGGATCTTGCCGTTGCTCATGGGACCGACGTTGAGCAGGAAGTTGGCGTTGGCGCCGGCGGCGCGGACGAGATAGCGGATCAGATCCTTCGTCGACTTGTAACGCCGGTCGGTGAGGTTGAATCCCCACGCGCCGTTCATCGTCTCGCACGTCTCGAGCGGCAACTGGCCGATCTCCGAGTCGGTGTTGAAGCTCTGGCTGCGGCCACCCGGCAAGTCTTTCTCGAACATCTGGAAATCCTCGCCCGGGTTCGGATGGCGGTGATGGTTCGACCCGATCAGCGCAGCAGGCTGCAGCTGATGAATGAGGGAATAGGTCTTGTCCAGCTGCCAGTCAGCGTCGGGCTTGTCCCACCAGCCGTCAAACCAGATGCCGGCGACATCGCCGTAGTTGGTCAGCAGCTCGCGCAGCTGCGCGTTCATATAGTCGAGATATGCCGGCCAGCTGCCGGTGTCGGGACGGCCGGCGTCGTGCCCGGTGTTGCCGCGCGGAAAATAGTCCGGGTTGTGCCAGTCGAGCTGCGAGTAGTAGAAAAAAATCTTGAGCCCCTGGCGGCGGCACTCTTCCGCGAGTGCCTTCAGCGGATCCTTCTTGTAGGGCGTGCGCGCGACGATGTTGTAGTCCGATACCTTCGAGTCGAACATCGCGAAGCCGTCGTGATGCTTGCTGGTAATGGTGATGTACTTCATCCCCGCGCTCTTCGCGACCGACACCCACTCCGCAGCGTTGAAGTCGATCGGGTTGAACGCGGCCGGCAGCTTCTCGTAGTCGGAGATCGGGATCTTCTTGTTCTGCATCACCCACTCGCCGTCACCGAGCACGCTGTAGACACCCCAGTGGACGAACAGACCGAAGCGGGCGTCCTGGAACCATTCACGGGCGGCGAGGTTGGCCGGCGCCGGCGTGTAGCCCGATTGCGCACCAACCGGCGCGAGGCTGACGGCGGCCAGCAGACAGGCGGCGAGGCGCGTCTTCATGCGCTGGAGATTAACATGGGATAATCAAGGCAGTCGGGGCGTAGCGCAGCCTGGTAGCGCATCTGGTTTGGGACCAGAGGGTCGGGGGTTCGAATCCCTCCGCCCCGACCACTTTTCAACCGGCAAAGCACAAACGGCAATCGTCGCAGGAGCCGACCGGGCGTGCGGCACTTTCGCCGGGTTCCGGCCAGAGCAGGCCCGCCCGCCGGGCCGTTCAATCGACGAGCACGCGCGGCGTCAGGGCAATGTCCAGCGCCTGGCCTCGGCGGCGCAACGTCAGCGTGCGGCGCAACGGCTGCTCGAACAGTTCGACGATCGCGGTCAGGGTCAATTCCGACGCCGCGCGGCCGTCGATTGCGGCGATCTCGTCGCCGGCCTTGACCCCCGCCTCGGCCGCGGGAGACGACTCGAGCACCGCGGTCACGACGAAGCGGTGGAAGTCGTCAGAAGCCGTTTCGAACGCGAAACCGGTCATCGGCCGAACGAACGGCGCGTCGAACCCGGCGAGGGGCTCGAGGATCATCCGCTCGCGCGTGTAGTCCAGGAACACGCGGAAGCGCCGCAGGATCTCGTAGCCGACGTTCCCGTCAATCGCCGAATTGGCAAACGCTCCGGCGGTGTCCTGGGAAAAGAGCGCCAGCGGCCGCGGCAGTGTCAGCCGCCCGACGCGGAACGAGGCCAGGCGACCAAAACGGCCGATCCCTTCGCCACCGGCGCCGCTCACGCCGATGACGCGGATCGTGGGATCGCCGGCCGTGGGCAAATGGTGGGCCGCCGCGAATGGACTGTGCAGCGCCACGCCGGTCCCGGCGCCGATGTCGACCACGAACGTTCCCGCGATCGGCTCGCCGCCGAGCGGGGTCACCGACGCCTGGATCAATGGATGCCCGGCGGCGTTGAAACGGATCGGCACGATTTCTCCCGTGCCCGTGTAGCTGAACGCCGCGGGATCGTGCAGGGTGACGGTCCGCCCGACGTAATCGATCTCGACGACGAACCGCCGGATGAAATCGGCGCCGAGGATCCCGTCGAAGGGGTGGCCGAGTCGCGCAGCGAGGCCGGCGAGCGGCAGCGCCAGCACGAGTGGCTGCGGCGCACCAGGAACCTCCGGCACCACGAGCGTCGCACCGCTCACGACATACCCGGTCATCTGACTTGATCCGATGCCGCCGACCTTCACCTCGCGGCTGAGCGTCAAGCGAAGTTCTCTCGCGCGATCCCGATCCACGATCGCCAGCTTGTCGCCGGTATCGAGCACGAACGAGAGCGGCCGCGATCCGTTGACCGCCGCGCCGATGACAATGTGCCGGTTGATCAAGTCGAACGGCACGATAGCCGGCGGTGCGCTGGAAATGCCGCGCGACGCCGTCAACAGTGCGCCGGTCAGAAGCGTCGTGGCAAGCTTCTGCGATATCATGGTGTGTCTTATCTCAATACGTCGTATCCCAGCGGCGCGGGCGAGGAGGTTCCGATGGCACATCGATCACGACCGACGACCAACAAGCGGCAGCGCGAACAGGCTCGTATCGCCAAGCGCAACGACAAGGCCGCCCGTCTGGCGGATCGCAAACGCACCACCGATCGGTCCGAACTCCCTGCTGGGGTCGACCCCGACATCGCCGACATCCGCCCGGGGCCGCAGCCGCTCGCCGACTGGCAGATCGAGCCCGAAGAAGAAAAGTGACCCCCGATCAGTCCACCCAGTCGGCGATGAACACGTCGGTTTCCCCTTCCACCTTGCCGTGCCGGTTCGAAGCAAAGACGATGTGGCGGCCGTCGGGAGAAAACATCGGAAAACCGTCGAACGTGTCGTTGAACGTGACTTGTTCCAGGCCGGTACCGTCGACGTTCATCAGGAAGATATCGAAGTTGCGCTGCTGCGGATCCTTGACGTTCGAGGCAAACACCAGCCGCCGACCGTCGGGATGCCACGACGGTGCGAAGCTCGCCGCCCCCAGCGTCGTCAACTGACGATCGTTGCGCCCGTCTCGGTCCATTACGTAAATTTCCAGCTTCGTCGGCCGCCACAAATGCTCCTTCAGGAGCGCGATGTAGTCGTTGTACTCCGTCCCCGGCGGGAGCGGGCGGCCGCGATAAGCGATGCGCTTGCCGTCCCAGGAAAAGAACGGTCCGCCGTCGGGGCCGGGGCGGTGCGTGAGGCGTGTCACGCCTGAGCCGTCGGCCTTCATCGTGTAAATCTCCATGTCGCCGTCGCGCACGCTGGTGAAGGCGATGAGGCCGTCCGGCGCGATCGTCGCCTCGGCGTCGTAACCGGGCGTCGACGTCAGCGGCCGCAGGTTCGAGCCGTCGGCGTTGGCGCGGTAGATGTCGTAGCCGTCGTAGATCGGCCAGACGTAGCCGCGGTCGTAGCTCGGCTTGGGAGGACAGGCGTCGCCGGCCCGGTGCGTCGACGCGAAGAGGATCTCCTTCCCCCCTGGATAGAAGTAGCCGCAGGTGGTCCGCCCCTTCCCGGTGCTCACACGGCGCACGTCGCTGCCATCAATCTTCATCGTGAAGATCTGATCGCACCCGGCGCCATCGCGGGTTGACTGGAAGATCAGGTGCGTGCCGTCGGGCGAGAAATACGCCTCGGCATTTTCGCCGCCGAACGTCAGCTGGCGGATGTTGCGGAGGTGACGCTCCCCTGGTACCGGTGAAAGCGGAGTCGCTTGCCCGTGGACGAGTACGGCGGAAACTACTATGAGCGGTAGCAGGCTGAGCTGGCGCATGCGTGCTAGATTACCCCGAACATGCGCGTCCTTTTCGTCTGCCACCAGAATCGGAGGCGGAGCGCGACCGCGGAGCGGATCTTCGACAAGGACCCGCGGCTCGACGTCCACTCGGCCGGCACCGGTGCCGACGCCCTGGTGCGCGTGAACCCGCGCATGCTCGACTGGGCCGATATCGTGTTCACGATGGACGCCGCCCAGCAGCACGATCTCGCGCGGATGTTCCCAGGCAATCCCGGGCTCGCCAAGATCGTCTGTCTCGAGATCGACGACAACTACGACTTCCTCGATCCGGAGCTGGTCGCGCTCCTGCGCCACCGGACGAAGACGCATCTCGACGGCCTCAAGACTGACGGTTGACCGGCGCGTCAGCCGCGCCGGAGGCGCAGCGCGTTCCCAATCACCGACACCGAGCTGAATGTCATCGCGGCGCTCGCCCAGATAGGGCTGATGAGCCAGCCGAGAACCGGATACAACACTCCAGCCGCGACGGGCACGCCGATCGCGTTGTAGGCGAAGGCCAGGAACAGATTCTGGCGGATGTTGCGCATGGTGTCGCGGCTGAGGCGCCGCGCACGCACCAGCGCACGCACGTCGCCCGAGACGAGGGTCATCCCGGCGCTCTCAATCGCCACGTCGGTGCCGGTCCCCATTGCGATACCGACGGCCGCTTCAGCCAGCGCCGGCGCATCGTTGACGCCGTCGCCCGCCATCGCCACGACGGCGCCCTTCCGCTGCAGCTCGCGAATCACGTCGCGCTTGTTCGCCGGCAGGACCCCGGCGTAGACGTCCTCGCCGGAGATGCCGAGCGCCTCGCCGACGGCGATGGCAGTTTCGCGCGCGTCGCCGGTGAGCATGACGATGCGAAGACCGTCCGCACGCAGCGCGTCGAGCGCCTCGCGCGCCGCCGACTTGATCGGATCGGCTACGGCAATCACCCCGCGGAACTTCCCGTCGACGGCGACATGGATCACCGTCGGCGCCACGGCGTTGATGCTGCCAGGAAGGTACGGCGCGCTCATGTCTACGCCGTGCTCGACCAGGAAGGCGCCGCTGCCGACGAGCACCGCGTGCCCGTCGACGTGGCCGCTCACGCCCATGCCCGGCGTCGATGAGAATTCGTCCGCCGGCCTCCAGGTCAGCTTCTTATGCCGCGCGGCAGCGACAATCGACGCCGCGAGCGGATGCTCGCTCCCCTGCTCCACCGCCGCCGCCAGCCTGAGCATCTCGTCGTCAGGTAATGGGCCGCCAAAGCCGACGACCCGCGGCCGGCCTTCGGTGAGCGTGCCGGTCTTGTCGACGACGATCGTGTCGGCCTGCTCGAGGCGCTCGAGCGCTTCGGCGTGCCGTACGAGAACGCCCTCTGCCGCGCCGCGGCCAGTGCCGACCATGATCGCCATCGGCGTGGCGAGGCCGAGCGCGCAGGGGCAGGCGATGATCACGACCGATACCGCGCTCAGCAGTGCGTGCGCCAGCCTCGGTTCAGGACCCCAGAGGCTCCACGCGACAAACGCGCCGATCGCCACCGCGAATACGGCCGGCACGAACCACGCCGCCAGCCGGTCCGCGAGCCGCTGCACCGGCGCCTTCGTCCGTTGCGCCTCGGCAACCATTTGTACGATCTGCGACAGCAGCGTGTCCTTGCCGACCCGCTCGGCCTGCATGACGATGCTGCCAGTCCCGTTGATCGTACCGCCGGTCACCTTGCTGCCGGGCTGCTTTTCCACAGGCATCGGCTCGCCAGTGACCATCGACTCGTCCACCGAAGTCGACCCCTTGACGACCACGCCGTCGACCGGAAGCTTCTCGCCGGGGCGCACGCGCAGCTTGTCGCCGACCTGCACGTCGACAATCGCGATGTCGTTTTCCATCAGGCCGATCACCTTGCGCGCTGTCTTCGGCGCAAGGCCGAGCAGGCCCTTGAGTGCCAGCGACGTGCGGCTGCGCGCGCGGATCTCCAGGACCTGGCCGAGCAGGACGAGCGCGGTGATGACCACGGCAGTGTCGAAGTACGGGTCGACGCGGCCGTGCGTGCGGAACCCTTCGGGAAACCAGCCGGGCATGACCGTCGCTTCGAGGCTGTAGAGATACGCTGCGCCGACGCCGACGGCGATCAGCGTGAACATGTTTGGGCTGCGATTGACGAGCGAGTCCCAGGCGCGCGTGAAGAACGGCCACCCGGCCCACAACACGACTGGCGTCGCCAGGGCCAGCTGGATCCAGTTAGCGGCCTGCAGGTCGAGGCGCGCGTGGACGGCCGACGGAAACATCATCTCGGCCATGGCAAACAGCATCACCGGCAGCCCGAGGCTTGCGGCGATCCAGAACCGCCGCGTCATGTCGATCAGCTCGAGATTCGGCCCCTCGTCCAGCGTGACCGTCGCCGGTTCGAGCGCCATGCCGCAGAAGGGACAGGCTCCCGGACCCTGCTGGCGCACGTCGGGATGCATCGGGCAGGTGTAAATCGCGTCGGGGTGCGACGCCGCGTGATGAGGGGCGTCGGGCGCGCGCCGGGTATTGAGGTAGTGCGCGGGATTGGCGATAAACTTGGCGCGGCAGCCGGGATTGCAGAAGTAATAGGTCACGCCCGCCTGTTCGGCTCGCAGCGGCGTCGATTCATCCACGGTCATGCCGCAGACCGGATCCAGGGCCATCGATTGATTATGACCGCGTTAACCGGGGGGAGGTTTCCGCGTAACTAGCCAGCACGATGCTCACGCACCTCTGGCAGGACGTCCATTACGGCCTGCGGCTGCTCCGGCGCAGCCCGCTCTTCACCGCCACCGCAGTGCTGTCGCTCGCCATCGGCATCGGGGCCAATACGACGATCTTCTCCGTCGTCAACGCGATGCTCCTGCGATCGCTGCCGGGACTCGTCGACCCGGCGCGGCTCGTCGACATCGGCCGAACGCAGGATGGCGTCGGCCCGATCGACACCAGCTCGTATCCGAACTACCGCGACATCCGCGACCGGGCCACGCTGGTCTCGGACCTGTATGCCTACCGCGTCGACCCGCAGCCGATCAGCCTCGGCGATGCGAGCGATGCCGAGCGCATCTTCGGCGCGCCGGTCAGCGGCAACTATTTCCGCGCGCTCGGCACCACGCCTCTGCGCGGGCGGCTCTTCACCGACGCCGACGACCGCGTCGGTGGCTCACCCGTCGCCGTCATTACAGCAGAACTGTGGAAGAGGCGCTTCGGCGCCGATCCCGGCACGGTGGGCCGTGTCGTCCTCTTCAACAGCAGGCCGGTCACGATCATCGGCGTGACGCCGCGCGGGTTTCAGGGCACTACGCTGCTGCGCGCTGATGCGTGGGTCCCGCTGCGGCTCGCCTCGATCGCCGCGCCGCGATTCGAGGAGCGGATGTTCGGCCAACGGCGGAGCGTGTGGCTGATGATGGGCGGGCGCCTGACGCCCGGCGTCACCGTGTCGCAGGCCGACGCGGAGCTGCGGACGATCGGAGAGGCGCTCGAAAAAGCGTATCCACAGGACAACCGCGGCAAGGGCCTGCGCGCGATGGCCTTGGCCCTCGTGCCCGGCCGCATCGACGCCGTCGCGAGCTTCCTCGGGCTGCTGCTCGCCATCGTCTCGCTCGTGCTCGTGGCCGCGTGCGTCAATCTGGCGGGCATGATGCTCGCTCGCGCCAGCGCGCGAGCGCGAGAGATTGCCGTGCGGCTCGCCATCGGCGCGAGTCGCGCGAGGCTGGCGCGGCAACTCATCACGGAGACGGCGTTGCTGTTCGTCGCGGGCGGCGCCGCCGCGCTGCTGCTGACGAGATGGCTGACCGCGTTGCTGCTTGCCGTCATGCCGGCACTGCCCATCCCAGTCGGCGTCGACATGCCGATTGACTGGCGCGTGATGCTATTCGCCGTCGGCGTATCGCTTGCCGCCGCGATCCTGTCCGGCCTGGCGCCGGCCCTGCAGGCGTCGCGGCCCAACCTCGTGCCCGCGCTGAAGAACGAGACGGCGACCCGTGGCGGTCGTCTGCGGCTGCGCGGCGCGTTCATCGTCGCGCAGGTCGCCGTCTCGCTCGTTCTCGTGATCGCAGCCGGCCTGTTCGCCCGTGCGCTGGCACGTGCCGGCTCCATCGATCCCGGATTCGATCAACGCCACGTCGACGTCGTCACGCTCGATCTCTCGCTCAGCGGCTACAAGGATGCCGAGGCGCTGGCGTTCGCGGATCGCACGCTCGATCGCGTGCGATCGCTGCCGGGGGTGCTCAGCGCGTCGTTCGCTGCCGACCTGCCGCTGGACGGCGGACGGATGGGATTCGGCGCGTTGCGCGTACCTGGACGACGAAACGCCCATGGCGGCGAGACGTTCGATTGCGACTGGAACGCGGTGTCGCCGGCGCATTTCGCCACGCTCGGCATCCGGCTGGTCAGCGGCCGCGACTTTACCCGCGCCGATTCCCCAACTGCGCCGCGCGCGATCATCGTCAACGAAGCGATGGCGCGCAGCGTGTGGCAGACCAGCGACGTGCTCGGGCGGCAGTTGCGCGATCAGGACGATCACACGCTGACAATCGTCGGCGTGGCCCCCGATACGCAGCTCGTCGAACTGGGCGAGCGCGTGGAACCGTACGTCTACGTGCCCCTGACCCAAGTGTACGACTCACGGGTGTCCCTGCTCGTCAAGTCGTCCGCCGGCGGGATGATTCCGCAGCTCCGCGCGGTGCTTCGCGATCTCAACCCGAACCTGCCCGTAACGTCGGCCATGCCGCTCGAGCAGGTCACCGCGATCACGTTCGTGCCACAGCGTATGGCCGCGGCGGTCGCGGGCAGCCTCGGCGTGGTTGTCCTGCTATTGGCGGCAATCGGCATCTACGGCGTCACCTCGTACGCGGTGCAGCGGCGGACCCGCGAGATCGGCATCCGCATGGCGCTCGGCGCCGGCGGCACGCACGTGCTGCGGCTCGTCGTTCGCCAAGGGATCGTGCTCACCGCGGCAGGGCTCGGGCTGGGCCTCGCGGCGGGGGCCGCAGCCGCCCAGGGACTGCGCGGCCTGATCTTCGGCGTCAGCGCGCTTGACCCGATCGCGTTCGGCGGCGCCGCACTGGTGTTTGCGGCCGTCTCGCTGGCGGCGAGTTACGTGCCCGCACGCCGGGCGACGCGAGTCGATCCGATGATTGCGCTGCGAGCAGAATGAGGAAGAATCGATCGGGTGATCGGGGAATCGGGTGATCGGGTGATCGCGCATGCGCCGGCTACCGCCGGCGCTTCAAAGGCCGCGCGGTCGTGCGGCCAACGCCCGATTATCCGATTCCCCGATTACCCGATACAATCGACTCATGTCCGCAATCAACGGCGATAAGTCCAGGCATTCGATCAACCGCAAACGTGGCGTCGCGCGCCGCGCCAAGATCAAGGCGCTGGTGGAAGCAAAGAAGACCCAGTCCACCGCCAGTCCCGCGCCGGCGACAGCCGAGTCCCCCCGATCCAGCGCCAAGGCGCGTTGAGCGCGATGTGATCGGCGCGGCCGGCCAGCACCTGCCGGCCGTCGCCGGTAATGTCGACGGTCCCCGACGGTAGGTGGCCCGGAACGTCGCGCACGTCGCTCGTCAGGAGCGGCCGCGGCCCCGACGCCAGCCGCTTGACGATCGTCCAGAAGCTCCAGTCTCCCATCCAGATATCGTCCTCGAGGCTCGACGCCGCGACGAAGAGCTGCTCTGGTGTGCGCGTGCCTTGCGAGACCACCTCGAGGACCTGCCGCTCGCTGCGTGCCAGACCGTTGCCAGCGGCCGGGAACTCCTCCAGCAGCCGGCCCATCGCGCGGGGCACGTAGACGAGTGGTCCGGCGTCCTCCGCGAGCAGCGCCACCCGGGGCGGATCGTCAGCGCAGAAGGCCGTCCATGCCGCGGCGCCGGCTGCGATTTCGCCGTCCGTGATCGGACGACGCGTGGCGAACCGCGCTGGAAACTGATCCACACGCAGCAGCCCGAGATAGTCGGTGCCGATGACGATCGAAAAGCGCGTCCTGCCGGGCGGCATCCGCGACAGCCACCACAAGTGATGCAGGAGCAGTAGCTGATCGTGGAGATCGTGCTCGAACCAGAACACGACCTCGTCGTGTGCGGCCGCACCGTCGAGCGGATCGCCGTGCTCACGGAAATCACGGAGCATCTGCTGCTCGTCGCCATAGCCGACCGATGCGAGGTAGCGCGCGCGGACGCGCCACCACTCCTCGCCGGCGGCCAGCACGACCGGCCCTTCGTGCAGCACGTCGTCCCACGACACCATCAGGCCGGGCACGCCCGAGCGTTCGAGCGGCTGTCGTGTCGCTTCGCCATTGGTAATGTGCAGCATGGTGTGAGATACGTTCTTATTGTGCGCTTGTCGATGGCAGTCCTGCTCGCGGCGACCGCCGGCTGCTCGCCCGCCGCGCGCGTCGAGCCACCGGCTCAGCCCCCCAGCGTCCTGCTCATCACGATCGACACGCTGCGCGCCGATCGGGTCGGCGCCTACGGCGACCGCACCGCGCGCACACCAGCGCTCGACGCGCTCGCGCGCGAGGGAACGCGTTTCGATCGCGCGTTCGCGACCGCGCCGATCACGCTGGTCTCACACGCCTCCATCCTGACCGGCCGCTATCCGCCTGGACACGCGGCCCGGCACAACGGCATGCCGGTCGCGGCCGGCGTGCCGACGCTCGCCGAGGCCTTCGCGCGCAGTGGCGCCGCTACCGCCGCGTTCATCGCGGCGTTTCCGCTCGACCGGCGTTTCGGCCTCAATCGCGGTTTTCAGACCTACGACGACCGCCTGCCGCGCGACGCCGCCGGCCATCCCGCCAACGAGCGTCCGGGCCGCGAGGTCGCCGACGCCGCCATTGCGTGGCTGCAGGCGCATCGCGGCTCGCGCGTGTTCCTCTGGGTGCACTTTTTCGAGCCCCACGCTCCCTACGGCAACCCCGCCGATCCCGCACAGGCGCGGCGCCCAGCGTCCGACCGGTATGACGATGACGTGGCGGAGGCGGATGCGCAGGCGGGACGGGTCATCGCGGCGATGCGCACGAGCGGCGCGCCGCCAATCGTCGTCGCCGCCGCGGATCATGGCGAAGCGTTCGGCGAGCACGGCGAAGTGAGCCACAGCGTGTTTACCTATGACACCACGTTACGCGTCCCACTCATCGTCGCTGGTCCCGGCGTAAGCGCAGGCGCCGTCTCCAATCCCGTGTCGTTGGTCGACATCGCGCCGACGGTCGCGTCGCTCGCCGGAATCGGGCGATTCGATGCCGACGGCCGGGTGATGCTCCCGGCCGCCGCCTCGATCGACCGCCAGATCTATGCGGAGTCCTTTGCGCCGCTCCTCGATTTCGGATGGGCGCCACTGCGGACCATCCGCCGTGGCGGATGGAAGTACATCGCCGCGCCGAGGCCCGAGCTCTACGACGTCGCGCACGATCCGGGCGAGATGACGAACCTCGTCGATCGCGAGCCGGCGCGCGCGGCGGAGATGGCGCGCGCAGTGGACGCAATATCTCCCGCCACGCTGCCGCCGGCAGCGGCCGCCACCGCGGATCCGGACGCACGCGCGCGCCTGCAGGCGCTCGGCTACGTTTCCGGACGTGCATTGACGTCGGCCAACGGCCCCCGCGCAGACCCCAAGGATCGCCGCCAGCTGGCCGCGCGCATTGCGGAAGCGACGTCCGGCGAGCTTCAAGGGGCCGACCTCGATCACGCGCTTCGCGACATCCTCAGCCTCGATCCCGGCAACCCGCAGGCGAATCTGCGGCTCGGCTATGAGCTGATGAACGCAGGCCACTGCCGCGAGGCGATCCCGAGGTTTACCGCCGCCATTCAAGCCCAAATCCCTGGCGCCGACGCGCATCTCGGCCTTGCCGGGTGCCAGATCGAAGCAAAGGAGACGACGGCGGCACAGCGTACGTTAACCGCCGCGCTGGCGCGTGAACCGGGTAATCCCGTCGTCCTCGCGAACCTCGGCCTGCTGCTCTCGGACGCAGGCCACGTGACCGACGCGATTCCTCATCTGGAGCGCGCGCTTACGCTCGACCCCAATCTCAACCAGGCGCGCTTCGGGCTCGCGGTCGCCTATGCACGCGCGGGTCGCCGCGCCGACGCCGCACGTGCAGCGGCAGAGCTGCTGAAGCGGCTGCCCGAATCTGCGCCGCAGCGCCCCGAAGTCGAGCGACTCCTGGCAGCCGTCCGCTGAGATCGGCGTTTCATCCCGTCCATGGCAACGTTCGCCCCAAGCAGTTGGATCCGGTCCATTGAATTATTGGCAACCTGATGCGTAGCATTCAGCCCGAATGAACGTGTTTTAAACACGTTCGAGCGGGCGTTCATCCCGAGTCCCATGGATCTTTGATTGCTCTGTTGCTGGTCCCAGCGGAACCGCCGGGTTCGCCGGCGGTCATGTCATCTCAATGGGAGGCAGCAAGCAATGAGAAGGATCATGGCTGCAATGATCGCGGTGCTGTCGATCGCCCTGGCGGGTTCCCCGGCCTCGGCGCAGCAGACCACTGGCAACATCCAGGGACGTATCACCGACGCCCAGAAGGCGGCGGTTCCAGGCGTCACTGTGACGGTCAAGAACGCGGCGACCGGCTACTCCCGGTCCGAAGTCAGCGACACCGAGGGAGCGTACCGCCTGGCGTCGCTGCCGATCGGCACCTATGAGTTGCGCGCCGAACTGTCCGGGTTCAATCCGTACGACGCCAAGAGCGTCGAGGTGAACGTCGGCCTGACCACAGACGTGAACATCGACCTCAAGGTCGCTGGCGTATCCGAGAGCGTCAACGTCACGGCGGAATCGCCGATGGTGCAGACCAACAACGCGGCGGTCGGCCAGGTCGTCGACGTCAAGCGGATCGAGAACCTGCCGCTCAACGGGCGGCAGTTCGCCAACCTCGCGGCGACGATCCCGGGCGTTGGCCTCGGTTTCCACAGCGACCCGACCAAGAACACGCAATACGCGCCGCAGATCAACGGCGGCGCCGGCCGCAACATCAACTACCAAATCGACGGCGGCGACAACAACGACGACACCGTCGGCGGCCTGCTCGAGCAGTTCCCGCTGGAAGCCGTGCAGGAATTCAACTTCCAGACACAGCGCTTCAAGGCGGAGTACGGCCGCAGCAACGGCGGCGTCCTCAGCGTCGTCACCAAGTCGGGCTCGAACCAGGCGTCGGGCAGCTTCTTCGAACTGTTCCGCGACAAGTCGATGAACGCGCTCACCGAGACCCAGAAGCTCGCTGTGGTCGGCACCAGCAACGAGCCGACCAAGGGGGACTATCGCCGCAACCAGTTCGGCGGCAGCTTCGGCGGACCGATTGTCCGCGACAAGGCGCACTTCTTCTTCGCGCTCGAGCGGACGCAACAGGACACCACGCAGTCGGTCAGTACACAGGGGCTGTTCCCGTCGCTCGACGGCGTCTACGCCGTGCCGTATCGCGAGAACCTCTTCACCGGCAAGATGACGGCAAACGTCAACCCGCAGCAGTTCCTGACGGTGCGCTACGGGCGCAACAACAATTCACAGCCCTACGGCCCGGGCCCCCGCGCCACACCCGACAATTGGGGCGACAGCACCAACGTGTTCAACTCGATCAACGTTAACCACAACTGGGTGCTCGGCGGCGCGAAGCTGAACGAGTTCATCTTCCAGTATGCGGATTTCCGGAACAACATCGCCGCGCGCTCGACCAACCCGCAGCAGACGTTCCCCAATGGCGTGTCGATTGGCGCCAACACCAATGTGCCACAGACGACCGAGCAGCATAAATGGCAGTTCCGCGACGATTTCAGCTGGCACAAGACCGGCTGGGGCGGCCTCGGTCATGACCTGAAGGCGGGCGTCAACTTCATCAACGAGCCGCACCTGTTCATCACCTTCAACAGCGCCAAAGGGGTCCAGCAGCTGACCCACCTGACCAACGACGTGAACGGACCGATCTCGGCGATCACGCTCAACGACGGTAACTCCGCGGTGAACATC
This sequence comes from uncultured Acidobacteriota bacterium, assembly GCA_963836665.1. Taxonomy (GTDB): domain Bacteria; phylum Acidobacteriota; class Vicinamibacteria; order Vicinamibacterales; family 2-12-FULL-66-21; genus JAICSD01. The sequence continues at coordinate 353,918 of CAWIKL010000002.1, forward strand.
CCGACCAAGCAGTTCGCCGGCTACGTCCAGGACGACTGGCGCGCGGGCTCCAAGCTGACCGTCAACCTCGGCTTGCGCTACGACCTGGTCGACGGGCTGAACTTCGACCAGTCCAAGAACCCGAATTATGAGGCGGTCGTCGCGGCTGCCCAGGCGGGCAAGTTCAACACGCTAGCGCCGCCCGTCGCGGCGATCCTAAACGACTTCGCGCAGACGCCGCGCAATGACAAGAACAACTTCCAGCCGCGCATCGGTGCCGTCTACGACATGCACGGCGACGGCAAGGACATCCTGCGCGGCGGCTGGGGCATCTACACTGACTTCGGCTACACCAACTCCAACGTGCTGTTCGCGGCGGCCGACGCCAGTGGCAATGGCTTCGGGCCCGTGTTCAGCGCCACGGATCCGAATGGGATCAAGAACCCGGATGGCAGCTTCTGGACCGTCGGCCAACCCCTCAGCAACATCTCCACGCAAAACCAGGTGGCCGCGGGCTCGTTCCCGTTGTTCGGGCAATGGGTCGATCCGCTGCTGCAGATGCCTTATCAGATGCAGAGCAATGCCGGCTGGTCGCATCAGCTCACCAGCGACACAGTGATCAGCGCGGACTACGTCAACTCGCTCGGCCGCGATTTGAACTACCGGCTGCGCCTGAACCAGTTCATCCCCGGCACGAACGTCCGTCAGATCACATCAGTGCTGCCGGCGCCGCTCAGCCCGAACGCCGCGTCGAACCGTCCGGCCGTCAGCTACGGCCGGAGCGAGTACAACGCCCTGATCATCGGCGCACGCCGTCGCTTGTCGAAGGGGCTCGACTTTGCGATCGGCTATACGCTGTCGAGCGGCACCAGCAACATCGGTAACGCGTCCGACGAGCTCAACACGTCGAACGTGCAGAATCCGCTCAATCCGGTCGACGATCCCACACAGACCGGCCCCAACGTCACGACGGATGCGCGTCATCGCGTGAACCTCAGCGCGGTCATCCAGATCAAGGGCGGTTTCCAGATCGCGCCGTTCTACATCTTCCGCTCGGCGCTCCCGGTAAACCTCGTGGACGGCCGCGACCTGAACGGCGACGGCGACGCGTTCGACATCCCGTCCGAAGCGTTCGCGGTCGATTCGTTCGACGCCGCGACGGGCAAGACGACGATCAAGGACCTCGGCGCGTGCACGCACATCAACTGCGGCCGCGGCATGTCGCAGCAGCAGCTCAACCTGCGCGTATCGAAGTCATTCGCACTCGGTGGCCGCGCACGCGTCGAGGCCATTGGGGAGATCTTCAACCTGTTCAACTCGGTCAACCCGAGCGGCTTCCGCGCGCGGGTCACCGTGCCGACGACCGGCGTCCAGGATCCGAACCTGCTCCAGCCGACGACGTTCTCGGGCGATGCGCAGCGCCCCGAACAGCGCGTCGGCCAGATCGGCTTCCGGTTCTCATTCTGACGCTGAGCGCTGCCAGCTTCGGGCTGACTGCGCTTAGCGCCCACGTGACGGGCGGCTCGCATCGCGGGCCGCCCTTTCTTGTTTCGCCGGGCCGGCGGTCGCCCGCAGAGGTCACCGGGCGCCGCGGCTGGTGGCCGTCAGGTAGCCGACGGCGGCGCTAACGCTTCGCCAGCTGTGCGAGCAGTTGGTTGGCGGCAGCGGACTCGCGCGAGCCAGGCGTGGAATCGGCGAGCACCCGCCGGTACGCGTCGATCGCCTTGTCTTGGTTGCCGCTTTCCTGATACGCAATCCCGAGATTCAGCCGCGCCTCGACGAAGCGTGGCGAACCCGCGAGCGCGCGCTCGAACCAGGTGATCGCCTGCGCCGCGTGGTGCTCCTGCACCAGCAGCACGCCAAGGCCGTTGGCGGCATCCGCAGCTTGTGGATCGATCTCCAGCGCGTGGGTGTAAGCCTGCCGCGCCCGAGTCGTGTCGCCGCCCGCGCGCCGCGCGTTGCCGAGGTTGGTCCAGAACACGGCATTCGACGGATCGTCCTCGGTCGCGCGCTCGAACGCGCGCACCGCATCCTGGTCCGCCCCCTGAGCGGTGAGCAGCAGCCCAAGGCCGTTCGAAGCGTCAGCGTTTGATGGCTGCAACGCCAGCGATGCTTGTTCGGCGCGCATCGCCTCCTGCCGCATGCCCGCGGCCTCGGCCGCCACTGCGAGGTCGTGATACATGGCTGCATCTGCGGGCCAGCGCGTCACCAAGCGCCGGTACAGCTCGACCGCCTGCGACGCACGTCCCGTATCCTTGAGCGCACGCGCATAGGTCGCCTGGAACACGGGCGAGTCGGGATACGCACGCGCCAGCTTCGCCAGCTCGGCAAACGCGCCGCGCGCATCGCCGTCCGACAGCCGTCCGAGCACGTGCTCGAACGTGTTCCAGGCGGCGATGCCGCGCGAAGGATTGGGTGCGGAGTCGTCGATCGGCGCGGTCGTGCCCGACACGTAGCCGAGCGCGCGCAGCCGTTCGGCGGCGTCGGCCGGGACCGGCGCAGCAGCCGCCGCCGATGACGTCGACAGCTGCGTGGCGCGCCGTCTAGCGCCGTCGGCAACGGCAAGCTTCTCCCCGGCAAGATTGTGTGTCTCGCCGGGATCGGCGCGCATGTCGTAGAGCTCGGTTTCAGAAGACACGATTACTTTCCACTGATCGAAGGACAGCGCCGATAGCGCGTGCCAGCCTGCGCTACGTGGATAGGTCGTCTCGCTGTAGGCTTCCCCGCCTGCGCCCAGCGGCCCCGTGCGCATCCCGCCCGGCACCGCCACGCCGGCGGCGTGCAGCAGCGTCCCGGCGAGGTCGGCGAGCGAAACATCGGCGTCGACGTCCGCGCGGCCGCCGGACCGCGGCACGAACACGATAAGAGGCACTCGGAGCGTGCTGTCGTAGGCCAGCATTCCGTGCGTGAGTTCGCCATGGTCGCCCAGCCCCTCGCCGTGGTCGCCGGCGACAGCGACAATCGTCGAGCCATCCTGTCGATTCGTGCGCAGCCACTCGAGCAGACGTCCCACCTGCGCGTCGGCGAATGCGACCTCGCCGTCGTAGGCGTTGCCGTTGGCGCGCTCCAGATAGGCCTGCGGCGGATCGTAGGGCGTGTGCGGATCGTAGAAATGCACCCAGGCGAAAAACGGCGCCGGCGAGGATGACGAGCCCGAGAGCCAGGCGAGCGCCGCGTCGGCAACCTTGTCGCCGCGCCGCTCGGCATCAAGGCGCGCCTCACCGCTCGCGCCGCGTGGCACGCGATCGTCGTAGGTATCGAAGCCACCCGACAAGCCGAAGCGGCGATCGAGCACATAGGCGCCGACAAACGCGCCCGTGCGATACCCCGCGTCGTGAAACGCGCGCGCCAGCGTCGGCCGCACCGCGAGTGCCTGGCCGTTCAGCCGCACGCCGTTCTCCGGCGGCAGCGTCCCGGTGAGCATCGCCGTGTGCGACGGCAGCGTCAGCGGTACCGTCGTCCGGGCATGGGTATAGCGCGTCCCGCCGGCTGCCAGCGCATCGAGATTCGGCGTCAGCCCGTGGCCCACGCGATCGGCGCGTAGCGTGTCGATGGTGATGAGGAGCACGTTGGGATGACGCGCCGGCGGCTGCGGCGAGCCCCCGCTACAGGACCAAACAAATAGGCCGATGACGACCGGGATGACGCGACGCACCCGCCGATTATCGTCCGGCTCGTCGCCGATAGCCGGTACCCGAGGGCTATTCCGCTCGTATCGCCTGTACCGGATCGACGCGCGCGGCACGGCGCGCCGGCAGGTAACAGGCCAGCGTGGCAACCACCAGCATCAGCGCGACGACCGCCGCGAAGACGGCCGGATCGGCGGGAGACACGTCGAAGAGCACGCTGCGTGCGAGACGCGCGACGGCGAGCGCAATCGCAGTGCCGACGACGAGCCCGGGAATCGCCAGGCGCAGCCCGTCGCCGAGCACCATGCGGTGGATCGCCGGCGGGGCGGCGCCGAGCGCGATGCGGACGCCGATCTCGGGCACGCGCTGCGCGACGGTGTAGCTGACGACGCCATAGATGCCGAGCAGCGCGAGGCCGAGCGCGACGGCGGCGAAGCCCTCGACGAGCAGCATCGACAGGCGCCGCGGTGCCAGGTGCTCGTCCATCAACGCGTCCAGCCAGCGGACCCGTGAGATGACGACCGATGGGTCGATCGACGCAGCGGTGGCGCGGACTGCCGAGACGAGCGCCCCGCGATCGAGATCGGCGCGCACGACCAGGAAGCCTTCGATCGGATCCTGGGCCAGCGCGTTGAAGGCTTCGGGCCCGGCGTCGCGTTCGGGTCCGTCGTGGCGGACGTTCCCGATGATGCCAACGATCGTTCGCCAGGGGGCCTTGGGGTTCGGCCCGAGACGGATCCGCGAGCCGACCGCGGCACCCGACGGGAAGAACCGATCCGCGAGCGCCTGGTTGACGACGACAACCGGCATCGAGGTCGCGGTATCGCTGTCGGCGATCCAGCGCCCCTGGCGCAGCGGGATTTGCATCGCGGCCAAGTATCCGGGCGTCGCCTGTCGGTACCCTACTTCCGGCGGCTCACCGGCCGGCGCGGGCCGATGCTCGATCGTCAGCCATGACGTCCACCCGTCGCCGTCGAGCGGCAGATTGTTGACCACGGCCGCGGCGCGGATGCCGGGAATCGCGGTCAGGCGCGCAGTGAGATCCGCGTAAAACTGCGTAAGCGCGGCGCCGGTCTGGTAGCGCGCTCCCGCCAGTTCGGCATCGACGCCGGCCACCTGCGCGGTGGTGAAGCCGGGATTGACCTGCAGCACGCGCCAGAAGCTGGCCACGAGCAGCGCGCCGCCGGCCACGAGGACGACCGCGGCCGCGAATTCCCCAATGACCAGCGCATCGCGGAAGATGCGCCCCTGCGCCGTGCTGCCCCGGCCCGCGTCGCGCAGATCGCGCTGCACGTCTGAGCGCGAGGCGCGCAAGGCCGGCACGAGGGTGAACAGCAGGCCCGTGACGATCGACAGCGCGACGGCGAACGCCAGCACCGCCGGATCGATGCCGATCGTGGTGACCCGGGGGACGTAATCGATGGCCACGCGCGCAATCGCCTCCGTGCCGCGCCAGGCGAGGGCCACTCCTGCCGCGCCGCTCAGCAGCGCGAGGAGCAGCCCCTCGACGAGCAACTGCCGCACGATACGCGCGCGGCCGGCGCCAAGCGCGGCGCGAACCGCCATCTCGCGGCGGCGGGCCGACGCCTGAACCAGCATCAGGTTGGCGATGTTGGCGCAGGCGATGAGCAGGAGGAGCAGGACGGCGGCGCCGAGATACATCAGTGGGGCGCGCACGTCGCCGACCACTGCCTCCTGCAGGGGCACCATCGTCGTGCCACGCCGATCGTTGGTAGTCGGGTACTTGCGCTGGGCATCGATGGCGATCCGCTCGAGATCCTGCGCCGCCTGAGCGACGGTGCGATCCCGTTTCACGCGCGCGACGACAGACATGAAGTGCTGGGCGCGCGTCGCCAGCAGCTGCGGCCGCTCGCCGAGAGGGCGCCACGCATCAATCGCGCGATCCGGAAAATCGAAGCCCGCCGGCATCACGCCGACGACGCGGTACGGCTCGTCAACACCGCCGAAGAGGCGGCCGACGACGGCGGGGTCCCCGCCGAAGTGCGCCAGCCACGTCGCATGGCTGAGGATCAAGACGCGCGGCCCCGGCGGACGATCGTTCGCGGTGAAGCCGCGGCCGAAGAGTGGCGCCACGCCAAGCGTGTCGAAGAAGTTGGTCGTCACGACGGCGACGTTGGCGTGGAATGGCTCCCCCCCGGCCTCCATCGCGCCCGCCTGTGTCAACCATGCGGCCACCAAGTCCAGCGTCTGCGTCCCCTTGCGCCAGTCGTCGAAATTGGCCGGCGCGACGGCATAACGCGGCTTGCCATTGAGACGGTCGTTCTCCCAGATCATCACCAGGTGCGCCGGGTCCTGGAACGGCAGCGGCCGCAGCAGGACACCGTGGATCGCGCTGAACATCGCGGTGGCGGCGCCGATGCCGATGCCGAGGGTGGTGACGACGAGCGCGGTGTAGCCGGGACGCTGGCGCATGAGACGGAGCGCATAGCGGACGTCGTGCGCCAGCGTGCCGGGACGCCATTGCTGGCGGAAGAGACACCAGGCGTCGGGCAAGGCGCCGAGCGCGCGGCCGAGCGACGGATCCGTGGCCAGTTCCGCGTCCCATTCGGCGCGGAACTCGCGGCGCGACCATTTCGGCACGAGCCGCGAGACGCAGGCGACGAATCGGCGCGACAAGCTAGGCATGGCGCGCGCCCGCTCGCACGCGGCCGAGATTCTCGAAGCGCTTGATGGCGAGGGCCAGGGCGTCCGCGCCGACGCGGGTAATTTCGTAGTAGCGGCGCGCCGGCCGCTGCTCGCGGCGGGCGATCTTTTCGGCTTCCCAGCTCGATCGGACGAAACCGAGGGACTCGAGCCGCCGCAACGACGGGTAGACGGTCCCGGTTTGCAGGCCAGTGCGGTCGGCGATGTCGAAGCCGTAGCGGACGCCATCGGCAATCGCCTGCAGGACGAGGGTGGTAGGAAGGGTGATGTAGCGCATGGAGGTCAGAAGACAGAAGACAGAATCTTATATAGCGTGAATTCTACATAGGTGCAACAGGGAAATGCGACGGTCGTCACGCGGTTCGTCCCGGCGAGGCGGCCGCTGATACGATGCGCCGATGATGCCCGCTTTGGTCGCCGTGCTGCTGCTGCAGTCCGTACAGGTGCAGCCGGCCCTCGTCACTGTGCGCCAGCTCACCTACGCGCAGGCGGACGGCTCGCGTAACGCCGCCACGCTGGTGACGCCGTCGGCCGGACGGGGCACGCACCCGGCGATTCTCTTCCTTCACTGGTACGAGCCGCCGCGGCCGACATCGAACCGCACGGAGTTCCTCGCCGAAGCCGTCGACCTCGCGGGCACCGGCGTCGTGTCGCTGCTCATCGACACGCCGTGGACGTCGGAGAAGTGGTTCGCCACGCGCGACGCGGCGCGCGACTACCCGTTCACCCTTGAGATGACGAAGAATGTCCGCCGTGCGCTCGACGTGCTGCTGGCGCAGCCCGGCATCGACACGACGCGCGTGGCGATCGTCGGCCACGACTTCGGCGCGATGTGGGGCGCGCTCGCAGCGGCGGAGGATCCGCGAGTGACCCACCTGGTGTTCATGGCCGGCTCGCCGTCCCTCTCGGACTGGTACCTTTTCACGCCGAAACGCGAAGGCGCCGAGAAGGACGCCTTCGTCGAACAACTGGCGCCGCTCGCGCCGGCCGCGGCCGTCAGGCGTTTCTCGCCGCGGCCGGTGCTCCTTCAGTTCGGCAGCAACGACAAGTTCATCAAGAATGAAGACGCCAGGGCGATGGCCGACGGCATCCCCGGACCTAAGACATTCAAGACCTACGAGTTCGAGCACGAGCTCAGCTACCAGGCACGTCTCGACCGGGTCGCGTGGCTGAAGGAGCAGTTTCGGATCAAGTAACCTTGATCGGTGTTCACGCCAAAGACGCTCAGTTTCCTGCGTTCGCTCAAGCGCAACAACCGGCGCGAGTGGTTTCACGCGCGCAAGGATCAATACGAGGAGCACGTCCGCCAGCCGCTGATCGAGGTCGTCGAACGGCTCGCGGACGATTTCCGCAAGGTGGCGCCCGAACTGATCGCCTCGCCGAAGCAGTCGCTGTTTCGCATCTATCGCGACACGCGGTTCAGCAACGACAAACGTCCGCTCAAGACGCACGCCGCCGCGGTGTTCCGCCCGAAGGATCTGCCCAAGCCGCAGGGCGCAGGGCTGTATTTCGAGATTGCGCCGGACTGGGTGTGGATTGGCGGGGGCATGTGGCGCCCCGAGCCGCCGGAGCTGGTCTGCATCCGCCAGCACATCGACGAGACGTGGCCCGAGGTACGCGACATCACTCGCAAGGCCGCTTTCCGGACGCGCTTCGGCGAGCTGCAGGGCGACACCATGACGCGCGTCCCGCGCGGCTATCCGTCGGATCATCCGGCCGCCGACTTCCTGAAGTTCCGCCAGTTCTACGGCGGTGCCGAGTTCCCAGCGTCACTGGCCTACAGCCGCGCGTTCTACCCGACCCTGCTGACGACGTTCAAGGCCCTGATGCCGCTCGTTCGTTTCCTCAATGAGCCGCTCGTCGAAAGACAGGCCGCGCGTCGCTGACGAAAAAAAAGGGGCCGCGAACACGCGGCCCCTTTTCTGACTTCTGTCTTCTGACTTCTATCTTCTATCTTCTATCTTCTATTCAGCGTCAGTACCGATAGTGCTCGGCCTTGTACGGGCCTTCCACCGGCACGCCGATGTAGGCGGCCTGCTCCGGCGTCAACTTCGTCAGCTTCACACCGAGATGATCGAGGTGCAGCCGGGCGACCTCCTCGTCGAGGTGCTTCGGCAGGATGTAGACCTTCTTCTCGTACTTCGCGTTGTGCTGGTGCAGCTCGAGCTGCGCAATCACCTGGTTGGTGAACGACGCGGACATCACAAAGCTGGGATGTCCTGTCGCGCAGCCGAGGTTGAGCAGACGGCCTTCGGCGAGAATCAGCACGCTCTTGCCGCTCGGGAAGCGGAACTCGTCGTACTGCGGCTTGATCTCGATCCGCTCGACGCCGCGTTTCTTCAGGCCGGCCATGTCGATCTCGTTGTCGAAATGACCGATGTTGCCGATGATCGCGTTGTGCTTCATCTTCGCCATCATGTCGACGGTGATGATGTTGAGATTGCCCGTCGCGGTCACGAAGATGTCGGCTGTCTCGACGACGGCCTCGATCGGCTTGACCTCGTAGCCTTCCATCGCCGCCTGCAGCGCGCAGATCGGGTCGATCTCGGCGACGATGACGCGGCAGCCCTGGCCGCGCAGCGCCTGCGCGCAGCCCTTGCCGACTTCGCCGAAGCCGGCGACCACGGCCACTTTGCCGCCCATCATGACGTCGGTGGCACGGTTGAGGCCGTCGATCAGCGAGTGGCGGCAACCGTAGATGTTGTCGAACTTGCTCTTGGTGACCGAGTCGTTGACGTTGATCGCCGGGAACAGCAGCGTGCCGGCCTTCATCATCTCGTAGAGGCGGTGTACGCCGGTCGTCGTCTCTTCCGAGACGCCCTTCATCGCGGCGGCGACCTTCGTCCAGCGCTGCGGGCTGCTCTTGAGTTCCTGACGTAGAAGGTCCAGGATGACGCCCCACTCCTCGGGCTCTTTGTCGGGGTCGAACGCCGGCACGTTGCCGGCCTTCTCGTACTCGACGCCCTTGTGCAGCAGCAGCGTGGCGTCGCCGCCGTCATCGACGATCTGCGTCGGCCCCGAGCCGTCGGGCCACAGCAGCGCCTCGCTCGTGCACCACCAGGTCCTCCTCGAGCGTTTCACCTTTCCACGCGAACACCGGTACGCCCTTCGGATTCTGCGGCGTGCCCCCCGTTTGGGAACGGCCGACGACCACCGCGGCGGCGGCATGGTCCTGCGTCGAGAAGATGTTGCACGACACCCAGCGCACGTCGGCCCCGAGCTCGGTGAGGGTCTCGATCAGCACGGCGGTCTGCACCGTCATGTGCAGCGAGCCCATCACCTTCGCACCGGCCAATGGCATCTTTCCCGCGTAGCGCGCGCGCAGCGCCATGAGGCCGGGCATCTCGTGCTCGGCAAGACGGATCTCCTTGCGTCCAAAATCGGCCAGCCCGAGATCCTTGACCTTGTACGGCTCGCGGCCGGCCTTGACCGCCGCCTCGAATGGATGCGTCTCGCTTACTGCTACTGCCATGGTTGCTCCTTCGAACATGCCGGACCTGACGATCCGGCTACTGGTGTTTCACCGCCGACGCCACGAACAGCGCCGGCCCTTTTGCCTGTGTGTCGGCCGGCATCGGGACGATGCGAGGATCATGAAAACCCGCCCCGCTGAGCAGGCGCCTGAACTGGTCGTCGGCAAAGCCCAACCAGACGTGCCCCATCTGCTGCTTGTACTCTTCATGATCGTGCGGCAGCATGTCGCACACGACCAGGCGTCCACCGGCCTTCAACCCGCGCGCGGCCTCGCGCAGCGCTGCAGCCGGATCCGGCACGTGGTGCAGCACGAGAATCATGACAGCGGCGTCGAGCTCGCAGTCGGCCACCGGGAGGACTTCGAGATCGCCGCGGCGGATGTCGACGTTCTTGGCGTCGCGCAGGCGGCGCCGCGCCGCCTGCAGCATGTCGCCGCTGCGATCGACGGCGATCGTCCGCGCCACAAACGGCGCCAGTGCGGCGCTGGTCTCGCCGGTGCCGCAGCCGAGATCACCGATCGTCCACTCCGGATCGAGGAGCGCCGGCAGCGCGTGCAGCGCAGACGCACCGCCAAACAGCTCACGGCGGAGGCGATCCCACTGCCCCGCAGCCGATGCGAAGAACTCTTCCGATTTCGTCTGCCGCCGCCCCAGCACCCCCTTGAGGCGCCGCGCATCCTGATCGGCACCGGGCGTCGCCGCGATCTGCTCGCGCAGCAGCGACCACAACCGCCGGGTGTGCGCGTCGCGATCGTCGAGCGCCAGGGTGTAGTACCGGCTGGTCCCGTCGCGGCGGGACGATACCCAGCTCGAGTCGAGCAACGTCTTCAAGTGACGGCTCACGGTCGATTGCGGCAGTTGCAGGACAGCGCACAGTTCCGAAACAGTGAGCTCCTGCCGCTCGAGCACGAGCAGCATCCGTCCCCGCGTCGCATCGGCGAGTGTCGTCAAATCGCCGAAGATGGCGGGGACATTCATCCGTATATCCGGATGAACAGCTTAATGGTAGCCGACGCCCATGTCAAGTCGCCGCACGGTTTGCGAACTCAGCCGTGGCGCCTCTCCGGGCGCCGCGGCGGGCACATCTTGTGCACCCCGCCTGCCCTATGGCTGAACTTTCCCGCAACCTCATGATCTCCCGCGCACCCGGCAGCGTGTGGGATCGGCAACGCTCTGCCTTGAATCGCTACGACCACGAACGCTGGGTCACCGCGGCGTGGGGCAGCGTACTGGCGATAGTCGGCGCGCGCCGCGGCGGCTTCGCCGGCGGCCTGCTCGCCACGCTCGGCGCCACGCTTGCGGTCCGCGCCGCCGTGGGCCGCCACGACTATCGCGTGGCGCGGCACTGGGTCGACACCACGCTGCGCGATCGCGGCTGGACCGGAAAGGACATCGTCAACGACGCCGCGGAGGAATCGTTCCCCGCGAGCGACACGCCGTCGTGGACGGCAGATATCGGCACCGCGCGCCGCTGAAGGGGGCCGTGACTATGGAACTCGTGTTTCCGGAAGACATGCACGACAGCATCGCCCGTTCGGGACGCAACATCAGCGACATCGAGAAATGGACCTCGATCGCCGCCGGCACCGGCCTGGCGCTCTATGGGCTATCGCGGCTCAGGCAGAGCGGCTGGCTGTTCGCGGGGCTCGGCGGCCTGCTGCTCCGCCGCGGCGTGACCGGTCACTGCGACGTGTACGAAGCGCTCGGCTTGAACACCGCGGTGAGCGCGCAGGACACGCGCACCGCGCTCGGAAACTCACGCGGCATCAATGTACTGGAAGGGGTGACCCTCAACCGCTCGCTCGAGGAACTGTACCGATTCTGGCGCAACCTGGAAAACCTGCCGCAGTTCATGCGGCATCTCGACGGCGTCGAGAAGATCACCGACACCATCTCGCACTGGCGCGCCAAAGGCCCCGCCGGCGTGGCTGTCGAATGGGACGCCGAGGTCTACAACGAGGTTCCGAACAAGCTCATCGCGTGGCGCTCGCTCGAAGGCTCTGACGTGGTCAGCGCCGGCTCGGTGAACTTCGATCGCGCCGCGAGTGGCATGGCCACGCGCGTCACCGTGCACCTGCAGTACAGCCCGCCGCTCGGCAAGGTCGGCGCGGCTATCGCACGCCTGTTCGGCGCCGACGCCGCGACGGAGATCCGCGAGGACCTTCAGCGCTTCAAGCAGATGGTCGAGGCTGGCCAGAAAGCGTGACCGTGACGGCGGTGCGCGACAGTGTGTGCCGCATGGAAAAGACGACGGCCTGAGCGCCGGGCTACCGAGGGCGCGTGAAGGAGCCGTGCCGAGTGCGCTGGAGAAACCCCTCCGCCACCAGGGCGTCCAGGATGCCATCGCACATGTCGCGATCCAGATCGAAGACGAGCCGCGCCTGATCGGCGGTCAATGACAGCCCGGGCAGCGCGGCAAACTCGTCGCGCACGCGCGTCACGGCGGGCCGGTCGGGCTGCGGCACCGCGACCGGGGTCATCAGCGACGACTGACGCGGCTCCGTGCGCGTCAACGCGCGCGCCACTTCGCGCATCACGGCCTGCGGCAGGCACGGCTTCAACAGCACGCGTTCCACGCCCACGGCAGCGGCACGCCGCTCGACCTCGGGGTTGGCGTAGCCGCTGACCATCAGAATCCGGATGCGCGCCGTGCGCGGATCCTTCTTCAAACGGCGGGCGATCGTCACGCCATCGACGTCGGGTAAGACGTAGTCGGTGAGCAGCACGTCTGGCACGATTTCGACGGCCGCCACAATCGCCTGCGAACCGGTTCCGGCTTCTGCGGTCTGGTAGCCGTTGGTATCGAAACAGGCACGGTAGAGCTCGCGGGTGTCACGGTCGTCATCGGCAACGAGAACCAAGGGCACCCTGCGCGCTGCCGTCACTCGCCTGCGTCCTCCGGCGGCGCCATGCCATTGCTGCCGGAAATTTCGCGCTCGGCAGCGAGCCAGTCGTCGAAGTCCCGGCCGTCGGCACCGCCGCGCGCGAGGTACAGCTCGTAGGCGCGCATCGCGATGCGATCGCGGTGGTCAAATGTGTCGGGCACTGGCGGACGTTGATCGATGACCGATGCGGAATCCGCCCGCTTTCTCGCTTTTGCCATGCGAGAGTGAAATCAACCTGCGTGCCAGATCCCTGCCGGGTCAAAGCCCTACATTGCGTCGGATGCGCGCCGCCAGGCGACGCGATTTCATACGCCAAGCTGAAGAGGTGTTACAGGGTGTCTGAACCGGTAGCGGGATGCGACGGGGCGGACGCTCGCAAGACCCAACGCAGCCCTGCTTTGCTGCCGATCACGCGGGCGGTCACGGGAAGGGGAGCCCGCTCGCGGGGGCGAAGCTTGAGCGTCAAGTCCAGCACCTCATGACTCTCCGCGGCGCGGGCGCAGGCCGTCACGAACGCGGCGCGGTCCTCCCCGACGAACACGCTTAGCGTCTTGCCGACGAGAAAGCGCTGGCTGACGTTGAGCAGCTGGGCCGCAGCTTTGTTGACTTCGACAATCGTCGAGTCGGCGCGGGAGACCAGGTAGGCGTACGGCATCTCATCGAAGAGCTCCCAGTATTTTTCGTACTGGCGACGCAGCTCTTCCTGCATCTCCTCCATCCGGCCGCGGTCCTCGACGAGCTGTTCCTGGGCCACGCGGATTTCTTCGAGGGCGGTGCCGAGTTCGCTCAGCGCTTTCGCCACCAGTGTCGACGGTTCGCGCTGTGTCTCCGCGCGTCGCGACAGGGAGTAGTAGCGCTGCAGCGCGGAGGCGAGTTGAAGTTCAAGTGAGTCGAGACCCATGATCCACCCGTCTGCGTCTGTGATTGTAGCGCAGCAGCCGGACGGATGCGGTAGACTTCGGCGAATGGCCGCGCGACACGGCGACGCCGGGAGCGTCTTTCCCATCACGCTCAGGGCGCTCGGACCGCCCATGGACGATTGATGAACGATCGCCGCCCACCGGCGCCGCCTATCGATGATCTCCTCCGGGAGGCGCGCGCCGCACGCGAGGCGGTGCACGATTTGATCGCCCGGATGCGGACTGATCGCCGCGCCTGGGAACGCGACCTGGCCACGCTGCTCACCCACGCGCGCCTCACCCCAAGCCAGCGACAGCGGCTCGGCGCCCGCTTCCACGCCGCGCGGCGCGGCGGCGGCTCGACCGTGTGGTAGAGGTGTATCGATCATGTCCCAGCCGGATCACGACGGGTTCGAGCGGCTCCTGGAGTACCTGCGCCAGGCGCGCGGGTTCGATTTCACCGCTTACAAGCCAACCAGCCTCGTCCGCCGCGTACACAAACGCATGCATACAATCGGCGTCGGGGGCTTCGATGCCTACCTCGATCACCTGCAGGTTCATCCCGACGAATTCATCGCGCTGTTCAACACGATCCTGATCAACGTGACGTCGTTCTTCCGCGATGCGGAAGTGTGGGAGGTGCTGTGTGCATCGGTGCTGCCGGACCTGCTTGCCTCGAGCGGCCCGATCCGCGTGTGGAGCGCGGGCTGCGCCTCCGGCGAGGAAGCCTACACGTCGGCGATCGTTCTGGCCGAGGCCCTCGGCCTTGACGCCTTCCGTAACCGCGTCAAGATCTACGCCACCGACGTCGACGAGGAAGCACTGGCCGAGTCGCGCCGTGCCGTCTACACCGCGAAACAGGTCGCCGACGTGCCGGCGGCGCTTCTTGCGCGCTACTTCGATCGCAACGGCGGCGACCTTTATACCTTCAACCGAGAACTACGCCGCTCGGTGATCTTCGGCCGCCACGATCTGATCCAGGATGCGCCCATTTCTCGCGTCGACCTGCTGTTCTGCCGTAATACCCTGATGTACTTCAACTCGGAAGCGCAGACACGGATCTTGGGGCGCTTCTATTTTTCGGTGAACCCCGGCGGCCATCTGGTGCTCGGCCACGCCGAGATGCTCTTCAGCCACGCGGCCACGTTCCAAGCGGTGGATTTGAAACGCCGCATCTTCAAGACCATCCCCAAGGTCAAGCAGCGCGATCGCCTGCCCGTGCTGGCGCCGCCGGAGCGGGAGGATAGCGTGCCGGAACACCCGAATCACACCCGCCTGCGCAACGCCGCGTTCGAGCTGGGCCCGGACGCCCAGATCGTCCTCGACCCGTTCGGCGTCCTGATCGCGGCCAACGCCACGGCGCGCAGCCAGTTCGCCCTCGCCGACGCCGATCTGCACAGGCCGCTGCAGGATCTCGAGATCTCCTACCGGCCCGCCGACCTGCGCACGCTCATCGATCGCTCGCGCCTCGAGCGACGCGAAATCGCCCAGCGCGACCTGCCCTGGGAGCACGGCGGTGGCATCCGCTTCCTCGATATCTTCGTCGTCCCGCTCTTCGACGGGGAGCGCGCGCTGCTCGGCATCCGCATCAGCTTCGTCGACATCACGCCGCTCAAGAACCTGCAGGACGAGTTGAGCCATTCGAAGCAGGAGCTCGAGACGGCCTACGAAGAGCTGCAGTCCACCAACGAGGAACTGGAGACGACCAACGAGGAACTGCAGTCGACCGTCGAGGAGCTGGAGACGACGAACGAGGAGCTGCAGTCGACCAACGAAGAGCTGGAGACGATGAACGAGGAGCTGCAGTCGACCAACGAAGAACTGCAGACCATGAACGACGAGCTGCGCAACCGTAGCACCGAGCTCAACTCGAACAATGCGTTCCTCGAGGCGGTCTTCACCAGCCTGCGTTCCGCGGTGGTCGTGCTCGACCGCGAGTTGCGCGTGCAGGTGTGGAACACCGGCGCCCTCGACCTGTGGGGCCTGCGTCCGGACGAGGCGTTGGGGGCCTCATTCTTCAATCTCGACATCGGCCTGCCCGTCGGCGAACTGCACCAGCCGATCCGCGAGGTCCTGTCGGGCGGGGCCATGCACCGGGAATTGGCGCTGCCGGCAACGAACCGGCGCGGCAAGAGCGTCCGCTGCCGTGTCGCAATCGCGCCGCTCCTCGGTGTCGACAAGGCCGTCACCGGCACGATCCTGCTGATTGAAGACGAGGCGATCGCCTAGTCCCGTTCGTCGACCGCGGCACGATCACCCGGTGCCTGGGTCGCCTCCGACCCGTCGTCGAACGCCGCGTGCCGGCCGGCACCGCGCGAGCGCAGCAGCACGCGGATCGACTCTGCCTCCCGTTCCGTTTCGAGCGCGCGCTGGGTGAAGGCCTTGTCGAGCCAGCGGTGCCCGCGCATCCGGCCGCGTTCGGCGAGGCGATGCGACAGCGCGGCGCACTCTTCGAGGGTACGCAAGGCAATCCACAACGCCCGATCGACCTCGTCCGTTTGAGCCGACAGCATGCTCTCCGCCGAATAGACGTGGCCGACGCGACAGCGGAACCTGAGCACGCCGCTTTCGTCCGCCTCCCACAGCGTGCCGTGGCATTCCGGACAGGTGAAGACCGACGGCTTGCCCGGCCGATCCGCGTCACGGACGGCCAGGCGCGTCTGCGCGAGGTCCGGCTCCATCTGCCGCAGGTGCGGCCCACCGGCCGGCAGCGGAACCGGCGGCGCATCTTCCTCGGTCAGTGCCGCAATCAGTAGCGGAATGTCGCGCAATGGGACGATGTGATCCGCGACGCCAGCGGCAATGGCGCTGCGCGGCATGCCCGGCGCGAAGGCGTCGCCCGGATCCTGGACGACGGTGACGCCGCCTGCTTCCTTGATCGCCATCATCCCGGCGGTGCCGTCATCGAGCGCCCCGGTCAGGACCACTCCGATCACGCGTGGACCATGGGCGCGCGCGGCCGAGCGGAATAACGGATCGACAGCCGGGCGGACGCCGTTCTCGGACGCGGTATGGACCACTCGGACCGACGACGCGTCGACGATGAGATGCTGATCCGGAGGTGCCACGTAAATCTGCCCGTAACGGAGTGGCTCGCCGTCGGTCGGGTGCGCCGCCGGCAGCGCCCCCGCGCGCGTGAGAATCTCAGGCAACAGGCTGCGGCCGCGGGAAATGTGGAGGACGACCAGGATAGACGCGCGGATATCGCGCGGAAGCTCGGCCACGATCCGGCTGATCGCCTCGACTCCGCCGGCCGAGGCCCCGATCACCACCACATCATGCTTAGCCATAGCGGCGCACCTGCCCGGCACAGAAACTCTGCAAACCGCGTGACATCACGCGGATCCATGGCGAGGGCCGACGCCGTCGTTCCCGGCGTTCCCGGCGTGAAGCAGAACGTCAAGGGTGACGTCGAATGGTTCGAGCGTGCGCCTCCCCGATCGAACCAGGCTTGCGCGCCGGGACGCAGGCTGCTCGCCCGGCGGTCCCCGTTCGTACCTACCTTACACCCGGACGGCCTTCAGCACGGCACCGTGGGGGGCGGATCACGCGCGCGAGCGCGAGGTGAACCGCCATTTGACCGGTCGGCTCAGTGCGGCGGCCGCTCGACCGTTCCCGCGGCGATCATCGCCCGGACGACGCGCGCCACCTGCGGCGGCAAGCAGGGCTTCGACAAGCAGAGATCCGCTCCCGCGTCGCGCGCCTTCATCGCCTCGCGGCCGAACGCATACGCGCTGACCGCAACGATCGGAATATCGGCCGTCATCGGGTCGGCCCGCAGCTGCCGGATCGCGTCGCAGCCATCCATGTTGGGCATCGGCAGATCGATGACGATGGCCGCGGGGCACTCCGCCCTGGCAACGCGAACGGCTTCCTCGCCGTCCTCCGCTGTCAGTACTCGAAAGCCGCAGCCGGCGAGGTAGTCCCGGTGGAGGGCGCGCGCCTCGGCGGAATCATCGACGACAAGGACCAGCGGGACGGTGGCCATGCCCTTGACGCTGCGCGTCGCGTGCCAGTGGCCTTCTCGCACATCCGCTGGGAAATTCGCCCACCCGCCAGTCCGTCTCAACCGCAGTTTTGTGCGGGTAGTTGCAGTATCGTAGCGACCATCCCATGTCATCACGCTTGCGGTTCGTCGTCTTGATCACTTGCGCTCTCGCGCCGCGCGTCGCCCTGGCTCAACCGCCGGCGCCCGCGACACCGGCGGCGTCGCCACTCGCCATTCACATCGGCGACATCGACCTTCGGCTCGGCGGCTTCTTCGACGCCGTCGGCGTCTTCCGCTCGACCAACGTCGGCAGCGGCCTTGGAACGACGTACGCCACGATTCCGTTCGAGAACACGCCTCAAGGCAACCTGAACGAGGCGAGGCTGTCGGCGCAGAGCACGCGCATCAACCTGCTGCTCACGAGCACCCTCGGTGAGGCGGCGGTGAAGGGCTTCCTGGAAACCGACTTCCTCGGCGCCGGCCCCGGCAACGCCTTTGTCACCACCAACGCGCACACCCTGCGGATGCGGCACGCGTGGGTACAGGTACGCGCGCGGGACCTTCGAGTTCACCGGCGGGCAGACGTGGACGCTGATGACGCCGAATCGCAATGGCCTCTCACCGGTCAGCGCCGACGTCGTCCCGACGCAGAACCTGGATCCCAACCTTCAAGCCGGACTGGTGTGGGCGCGTCAGATGCAATTCCGCTTCGTCGCCCACCCGTCGAAGACGTTCGCCGCGGGCGTATCGCTAGAGAATCCGCAGCCGTTCGTCGGAGCGGCAGTCGTCCTGCCGGCGTCGTTCCCGGCGGCGGAGGTGGACGCGGGGGCAACAACCGGCGCGCCGAGCCCGTACCCCGACATTGTCGGCAAGGTCGCCTTCGATCCGCAGACCGGCAGCACCCATCAGCACGTGGAGATCGGCCTCCTGCTACGGGGCTTCCACACCTACAACCAAGCGTCGACGAACGCGTTCTCCGCGACCGGCCACGGTGTGACGCTCGGGACCGTGCTCGAGCCGGTGAAAGGCGTGCGGGTGATTGCGTCGACGCTCATCTCGAACGGCGGTGGCCGTTACATGATCGGGCTGGGACCCGATTTCATCGTCAATGCGGACGGCAGCCTGACCCTGGTGGGCTCGACCTCCACGATCGTCGGCGTCGAGGCGCAGCTGGAGCCGCCGACGATGGTGTTCGGCTACTACGGAACCGTTCACATTGATCGTGTCACGGCGCTGGACGGCACCACACCGATCGGCTACGGCATCGCTGGTTCGACCGCCGCCAACCACACGATCGACGAGACTACGGTGGGCGTCAATCACGCGATCTTCCGCGACGCGACGCGCGGCTCACTGCAGCTGATCGGGCAGTATTCTTACGTGACACGCAGCCCGTGGTCGGTGCCGGCCGGCACCCCGGCCTCAGCGCGCGTCCACATGGTGTACGTGTCGGTGCGATACGTACTGCCTTGATCAGCCGCTCGGAGTGGCCGTTGCTGAGACCGTGCGGTGAGCGGCGGACGATTCGGCGGCAGCCCTCGCGATGTCAGTGAATTGAGCCGTCGCCGCCGACCGCCTTGACCACGTCGCCAAGCACCTGCTTGGCGTCGCCGAACGCCATCAGCGTCTTGTCGTCGTAATACAGCTCGTTCTCGATGCCCGCGAAGCCGGGGTTCATCGATCGCTTGATCGCGATGATCGTCTTGGCCTTGTCGGCGTCGATGATCGGCATGCCGAAGATCGGACTGCCCTTGTCGTGCCGCGCGGCGGGGTTGACGACGTCGTTGGCGCCGACGACGAGACAGACATCGGCCTGCGGCATCTCCGGATTGATGTCGTCCATCTCGACGAGCGACTCGTAGGGGATCTCCGCCTCCGCCAGCAGAACGTTCATGTGCCCGGGCATCCGGCCAGCGACGGGATGGATGGCGAACTTGACGTCGACGCCGCGCTTGCTCAGTTGCTCGAAGAGTTCGTGCACGCGGTGCTGCGCCTGCGCCACCGCCATGCCGTAGCCGGGGATGATGACGACGCGATCGGCGTGGGTCAGGATGTCGGCGACATCCTGCGCGGTTGCGCTCTTGACGCTCCTGGCCTCGCCGGCGGCGGCCGCCGCCTGCACCTGGCCAAAGGCGCCGAACAGCACGTTGAAGAACGAGCGGTTCATCGCCTTGCACATGATCACGGACAGGATCAATCCCGATGACCCGTCGAGGGCGCCGGCGATGATCAGCAGCTTGTTGTCGAGGACGAAACCCATCGCCACCGCCGACAGCCCGGCGTAGGAATTCAGCAGCGAGATCACGGTCGGCATGTCCGCGCCGCCGATCGGGATGATCAGCAGCACGCCGAAGACGAGCGACAGCGCCACCAGCACGGCATAGGCCGGCCAGAAGTCGTGATTGAAGAACGCCAGGTAGATGGCGGCGCCGACAGCCGTCGCCAGCAGCAGCAAGTTGACCAGATTCTGGTTGCGATAGGTGATCGGCCGCGTCGGAATGATTTCCTGCAGCTTGCCGGCGGCCATCAGGCTGCCGGTAAAGGTCAGGAAGCCGAGGATCACCTCGAGCGCGATCGCCGACACGCGGAACGTCGAGAGTTGCGCCTGCTGGCGCCACATGATGTATTTCGCCGTGCCGACGAGGCCGGCCGCCATGCCGCCGAAGGCGTGCGACAGCGCCGTCCGCTGCGGGACCGCGGTCAGCGCGACGCGCGACAACGGGATCCCGGCGACGGTCCCGACGACGAGGCCGGTCACGATCCACCGGTAGTCGACGATCTCGGGGGCGATCAGCGTGCCGACGATCGCGGCGCTCATGCCGAGGGCGCCGGCCAGCACCCCCTGCCGCGCCGTCTTGGGCGAGTTCAGCCAGCGCAGCGACAGGATGAAAAGGACCGCCGCCGCGAAGTAACTGAGCTGGATCAGATGGGCGTTCACTTCGGTCTCTTCTCGCGGAACATCTTGAGCATGCGGTCGGTGATGAGGAAGCCCGAGACGATGTTGGTCATCGACGCGGCGACGGCGACCGTACCGAGGATCGTGGTCAGGCTCGACTCGCGCTCACCGGCGATGAGAATCGACCCGACGACGGCGATGGCGGAGATCGCGTTGGTCAGCGACATCAGCGGCGTGTGCAGCAATCGCGAGACGTTCTGGATCACCTGGAAGCCGACGAAGGTCGCCAGCATGAAGACGAAGAGCATCGACCAGAGATCGAGTTGCATTGGCGGATTATAGGGCACCTGCTCGCAGGCCACTCGACCGACGCGATCGCCCGTTCCTCGACCGTTATCGCGACCCATGATATTGTTCGTCGCCATATATGGTGACGCATAGCGACGAGCCGGCCGGGTCCGGTCTTCGCAACGAACTGAAACGCGGCAGCGCCGAACTGCTGATCCTCGCCCTCCTCGAGGAGCGGCGGCGGCACGGTTACGAGATCGGGCAGCTGATCGCCAGCCGTTCCGACGGCGCCATCAACTTCCATGTCACGTCGCTCTACCCCACGCTCTACCGCCTCGAGGACCGCGGCGTGATCGAGGGCCGCTGGGTCGAGCGCGCCGGCCAGCGCCGGCGGCGCTACTACAAGCTGACCAGGGAGGGACGTGTGGCCCTGGCCCGTCAACGCAACGTGTGGGAAACATTCTTCGCCGCGCTGAATCGCGTCGCCAAGGTGACGGGGTGATGTGACGCGAACCACCCGTGAGGCCGACGTATGAACTGGAAAGATCGCCTCGAACGAGCATTCCGCCCGAACCCGCTCGACGACGACGTTCTCGAGGAGCTGGCGCAGCACGCGCAGGCGCTCTATGCCAGCGCCCGCGCCGAAGGGTGTCACGGCGGCGAGGCCGAGCAGCGCGTCGAGGTGCAGATTGCCGCGTGGGCCGCGAGCCCCGAGCTGCAGCGCCAACGCACCAAGCGTGCGGCGGCCGTCGTGCCGCCGCCTTCAACGGCAAGTCCCGCGGCCGGGGTCATCCAGGATGCGCGCTACGCGTGGCGCCTGCTCCGCGCCCAGCCCGCTTATACGGCCGTCGTGGTCGCGACGATGGCCCTCGGCATCGCCGCAACCACCGTCGTCGCCAGCGTCGCCTATGGCGTGTTGTTGAAGCCCCTCCCGTGGGCAGACGCGCCGCGGCTCGTCCGGCTCTACGAGACGCGAGAAGGCAGTACGCGCCGCTTCCGGCCGATGATGACCAGCGCCAGTTATCGCGCCTGGCGCGACGACATGCGCGCGCTCGACGCCA
Organism: uncultured Acidobacteriota bacterium; assembly: GCA_963836665.1. Taxonomy (GTDB): domain Bacteria; phylum Acidobacteriota; class Vicinamibacteria; order Vicinamibacterales; family 2-12-FULL-66-21; genus JAICSD01. The sequence continues at coordinate 375,680 of CAWIKL010000002.1, forward strand.
TCGGCGCATGGTCGACCGAGCGCGTCGCCATGCCGGGCTACGCCGGTCTGCCGCGCCTGACCCTCACCGACGTCACGCCGTCGCTCTTCCCGATGCTGCAGGCATCGCCGGCGCTCGGGCGCCTGTTCGCCGACGGCGAGGACAACCCCGGCGCCGCACGGGTCGCGATCCTGTCCTACGGCCTGTGGCAGCGCGGCTTCGGCGGCCGCGCCGACATCGTCGGCCGGACCGTGCGCTTCGACACGACGACCTACACGATCGTCGGCGTGATGCCGGCGTCGTTTGCGTTCCCCGATCGCGAGAGCGCGGCGTGGGTGCCGCTCTACGTCGAGCCGGTGACGACGCCGGGACGCGCCGGGGTTTCCATTTCGCTGTTCCAGGCAATCGGCCGGCTGCGCCCGCACATCACGGCTGATCAGGCCGCGGCCGAAGGCACGGCACGCGGCCGCAGCGTCGGTGACGTCGGCGTGGTGGCGATGGCCGTGTTCGGTAGCGACGGCCCGGTGATCGTCAGCGCAATCCCGCTGCTGCAGGCGCTGACCGGCGACGTGAGGCCGGCGATCCTGGTGCTCTTGGTCGCGGTCGCGCTGCTGCTGGCGACGGCCACGGCCAACGTCGCCAGCCTGCAGCTGGCGCGCGCAGCCAGTCGCCGCCGTGAGCTGGCGATCCGCTCCGCCCTCGGAGCGGCGCGGATGCGGCTGGTACGCCAGGCGATCGTCGAAAACCTCGTGCTCGGCCTGCTCGGCGGCGCGGCGGGGCTGCTGCTCGCCGCGCTGATGCACCGCGCCCTGCCAGCGCTCCTACCGGTGGGCTTCCCGCGCGTCGAAGACGTCGCGCTCGGCTGGCGGCTCCAGGCGCTGGCGCTGGCGCTCTCGCTCGCCGCCGGGCTCGGCTGCGGGCTCCTGCCGGCGCTGCAGTCTGGGCGCCGCAATCTCGTGCCCGCGCTGGCGGAGGACTCGCGCGCACCGGCCGGGGGCGGCGTGCGCACGCGCACGGCGCGCCTGCGCGCCGCGATCATGGTCGCGCAGGTCGCCATCGCCTGCGTTCTGCTCGTCGCCGCGTCGCTGCTGACGCGCAGCTTCGTCCGGCTGATGAACGCCGATCTCGGCTACGACCCGTCCAACGTGCTCACCGCGCGCATCGTCCTCGCCGACGGTGAGTACACGCCAGCGCGCCGCCTCGAACGCCTCGACGCGCTCGTGCAGCGGCTGGCCGCGACGCCGGGAGTGACGCGCGCGGCATTCTCCAACAGCCTGCCGTTCAGCGGCGGCGAGGCGCTGCAGAGCTTCCCCCTCAAACCGCGCGACGGCAGCTCCGTGCAGGTACAGACCGGCGTCCGTCAGGTGAGTAGGGAATACTTCGCGGCAATGGGACAACACGTGGTGGAGGGCCGCAGTTTTACGGCGGCCGACACGACCGCATCGACGCCGTCGGTAATCGTCAATCGCGAGTTCTCCCGCAAGTATCTCGGCGGAAGGGCATTGGGCTGGACGCTCACGGGGTCGGGAGAGAAGCCGGGCGTCAGTACCATCGATCGGCCGATCGTCGGCATCGTGGAGGACACGGTGCGGCGCGACGTCACCGACGTGCCGCAGCCCGAGGTCTACTACGTCGCCTCGCACGCGGCCGGCGCGGTCTCGATACAACAGGTGCTGGCCAGCGACCTGAACCTGGTCGTGCGTACGACGAGCGATCCTCTTGCGCTGGTGCCGTCTCTGCGCGCCATCGTCGCCGCCGCCGCGCCCAACGCGCCGCTCGAATCGGTGATGACCATGCACGACCGCGTCAGCGACAGCCTGGCGCAGCCGCGCCTCTACACGATCCTGCTGGGAACGTTCGCGGCGTTCGCGTTGATCATCGCGGGCGTCGGCCTGTTCGGCGTGTTGTCGTATTCAGTCGCGCTGCGGGCGCGCGAGATCGGCGTGCGCTCGGCGCTCGGCGCCCAGGTTGGCGACATCGTCGCGATGGTCGTGCGCCAGGCGGTGGCGATTGCCGCCGCCGGCGTGGCCGCCGGACTACTCGCGTCGATCTGGCTCGGCGCCGCGCTGCGCACGTTCCTCTACGGCGTCACCTCACACGACGCGGTCAGCTTCGTCGTCGTCGCCGTCGTGCTGCTCCTCGTCTCGATCCTCGCGAGCGTCGTCCCCGCCCGGAGAGCCGCATCTGTCGATCCGGTCACTGTCTTGCGCAGCTGACGAGGGAATCCCACCGCTCAACACTCGCCGAGGAAGCGAGGCGAACTCCCGCGGCCAGCCGGCAGTCAGCGAAGAGCGCGCTGGATGGCAGCCTCAACGAGAGGCGCCATGATGGCGTAGCCGGCGGCATTGGGGTGGAGGTCGTCGCCGGTCAGGTCCGCCTTCATCACGCCAGTCGAGTCGAGCATCGGCGTGAAGTAGTCGAGATAGACGTGGCCGTTGTCGGCCGCGTACTTCTGCATCCACTCATTGATTGCCTTGATGCGCGCCATCGGCCGCTGCGTCGTCTGCGGCGCGCCGCCGTTGGCAGGAGGATGGTACCCGCTGGTCGGCGTGATGCTGGCCAGCACGACCCTGATGCCGTGCGCTTTGGCGAGCTCCGCCATCGATGAGAGATTACGCTCGACATCTTCGTTCGTCATCGGCCCGGTGTTGCCGGCGATGTCGTTGGTGCCGGCGAGGATCACGACCACTTTCGGCTGCAGATCGAGTACGTCGGGGCGGAAGCGCACGAGCATCTGCGGCGTCGTCTGCCCGCTGATACCGCGATCGACGTAAGGACGAGTCGCGACGAAGAAACCGAAACGCTCCTGCTGCCAGATGTCGGTGATCGAATCCCCCATGAAGACGACGCGCGATTCGCCGGCTCTCGGCGCGGCCAGCTTCTCGTTGGCGTCGCGGTAGCGCGCGAGCTGCGGCCAATCACGTAAGCGCGCGTCGTTGGCAAGCAGTCGCGTGATCGCAGCGGCGGTTTCCTGGCAGTCGGTCGCCGGCGGCGGGGCGGGGTTTTGCGCGGCGAACATACTGAGCGTCAGCGCCGCCACGAACATGCGAGTCATCGGCAATACCTCCGGACTAGTCGTCATCTGTGAAAAGACCGTGTCAGGACGCCGACGATTATAAGAGGAGCTAAACCGATCAGGGTGTACCGGCGTATTCTCCAGCGAGCTCATGGCTACTTCTTATATGTCGCGCGAAACGGCCGGGTTGGCGGCAGGGCTGATGGCCGCAGCGGCGTTGATGGCGCCGCTCGACGCCAGGCAGCAGCCCACCGGCACGTGCCGCATCACCGGGCATGCCACGAGCGGCGGGACGCCGCTGCCCGGCGTCGCGCTCGCAATCAAGTCGGGCACCACCGTCAAAGGCAACACTTCGACCGACATCGATGGCGGATTCACCTTTGCGCTCACACCGGGCCAGTACACGCTCTCGGCCGAGCTGACCGGGTTCGGTCAGATCGAACGGCCGATTGTCGTCGGCCAGGGAAGCGCGCCCGACAGCTGCGCCCAGACCGTCGACGTCTCGATGTCGCTCGCGCCACGCGAGACGGCGCCGGCGGCGACTCCACCTGCGGCGCCAACGCCGCTGCCATCACGCGCGGGAGCGCCCCCGGCGACCGCCGCAACGACAGCCGCCGGCGGACGCGGCGGGACTCCGGCCGGGGGACGCGGACGCGGCGGCCAAGCGGCGGGCACCGGATTTCAGACGCTCGAAGTGAGACAGACGACCGATGCCGCGGCGGCCGACACGCAGCTCTCCGCGACCGAGACCGAGCAGGCGGCGCGGGCGCTGCTGCCGCCGGGCTTCTCGACCGAATCATCCGGCGACGCGATCGCGATCAGCGGCAACTCCGGCAGCGTCGATCGCGGCATGCTGCAGGATCGATTCGGTGCGATCGGCCGCGGCGAGTTCGATCCGTCGAATCCCGACGCGTTTGGCGGCGGCTTCGGCGCACCCGGCGGCGCCGACGGGCAAGGGCCCGGCGGGCCGGGTGGACGCGGCGGACGCGGCGGCCCCGGAGGTCCGGGCGGGGGCGGCTTCCAGGGACGCGGCGGTCCGGGCGGTCCGGGTGGCGGGCGCGGCGACTTTTTCCTCGGTGGACGGGGCGCGCAGCAGCAACGCTACCAGGGCACGGTGAACTACACGTTCGGGGGCTCCGTGCTCGATGCCGCACCGTTCCAGGTCCGTCCCGATCAGCCGGCGACCTCGGCCCCCTTCACGCGCAACAGCTACGGCGCGACGATCGGCGGCCCGGTCAAGCTGGGCTCCCTCTACGACGGCACGCGCAAGACCAATTTCGTGCTCACCTACAACGGCAATCACGGCAGCACCGTCTTCGATCAGTACGCAACGGTCCCGACGCTCGCGCAGCGGAACGGCGATTTCTCAGGCCTCGGTGTGACGCTGATCAATCCGGCCACGGGCCAGCCGTTTCCCAACAATCAGGTTCCCGTCTCGCCGGTCGCGCAATCGCTGCTGCCGTACATTCCGCAGCCGAACCTGGCAGGCACCCAGAACAATTTCCATTATTCGAGCACACAGCCCTCGGCCGGTGACACCGTCAACCTTCGGGTCACGCACAACTTCACGCCGGCCGTCGCGGGCGGACGGGGCGGCGGGCGCGGCGGCGGCGGCGGTGCCGGCGGGCGCGGTGGGCGCGGCAACCAGGCCGCGACCGGCACCAGCGTCAACATGACCGCGCAGCTGCAGTTCCGGCGCACCGACAGCGACACGCTGAACGTCAATCCGCTGCTTGGCGGCCATTCGGCCAACCGCAGCCTGGCCGTCCCGGTGACCTTCAACATCCGTCACAAGCGGACGATGCACACGGCGTCGATCAATTTTTCGTCGACCTCGTCGACTACCACGAACCACTTCAGCGGCATCACCGACGTGGCGAGCGACGCCGGCATCTACACCGGCCTCAGCGATCCGTTCACGTGGGGCGTCCCCGCCCTCACGTTCTCGCAATTTCAGGCGGTGCGCGACGTGACGCCGGCCAAGCGTGACGACAAACGGCTCTCGCTCTCGTACAGCTGGGTCCAGCCGTGGAAGACGCATCAATTTCGCGCCGGCGGCGACCTCCGGTTCGATCGCAGCAGCGGCGACAGCAACGCCGCGCCCAACGGCAACTTCACCTTCAGCGGTCTCTACACGGGTAACGACTTCGCCGACTTCCTGCTCGGCGCCTCGCAGGGGGCCGCGCAACAGTACGGCCCCGGCAACGTGCAGTTGCGCGGGCGATCGGGCGATCTGTTCCTACAGGACGACTGGCGCGCGAGCGCCAAGCTCACGTTCAGCCTCGGCCTGCGCTACGAATTGATCCAGCCGTATACCGAGGCGAACAATCGTCTCGTCACGCTCGACGTGAACCCCGATTTCACGGCCGCCGCGGCGGTGCAGGCGGGGCAGGTCGGCCCCTATACCGGCGCCTTCCCGAACGGCATCCTGCTGACCGACGCCAACAATCTCGCGCCGCGCGTCGGAATTGCCTATCGGCTGAAGCCCGGTTTGGTGCTGCGCGGCGGCTACGGGATGAGCTTCAACTCCGGCTCGTACTCGACGATGGCGCGCCAGCTCGCCGCGCAGCCGCCGTTTGCCACCTCGAACACGCAGCAGGATCAAACCGGACTGGCTCCAATTCCAATCACCACCGCGTTCACGACGGTCACCACTCAGCTGCAGAACAACTTCGGCGTCGACAAGAACTACAACCTCGGGCGCGTGCAGACGCTGAACGCCGACGTCTCGAAGGACTTGACGCAGGCCTGGACGATCGGCGCCGGCTTCACGCGCACGATGGGCGCCAACCTCGACGTCGTTCGCGCGCCGAACCGCGAGCCGAATGGCGGGCTGCGCATCGAAGACGTACAGGCGTTTCTCTGGCAGACCTCCGAGGGCATCTCCACCCTCAACGCCGCCACTTTCCGGCTGCAGCGGCGGTTCGTCAAGGGCTTCGGCGGCAGCCTCAACTACACGCTGGCCAAGTCGATGGACGATGCGTCGAACTACGGCGGCGGCGGCACGGTGGTGGCGCAGAACGACCAGGACCTGGCGGCCGAGTACCTCGCTCTCGAGCTTCGATCGACGGCACCAAGTGAGCGGCAACGCCTCGGTCGAGCTGCCCTTCGGCCCGAACAAGCCGTGGTTCAACAGCGGCGGCTTCTGGGGCGCGGTCCTCGGCGGGTGGCGCGGCGCGGCCGATTTCACCTGGCAGTCGGGCACACCGCTCACGCCGCGTGTCGTCGCGGCGGCGCGCGACGTCTCGAGCGGCGTCAGCGGCACGCTGCGCGCCGACGTCGTCCCCGGCGTTGCCGTCTTCCCGAGCGGGCTGTCGTACCCGCAGTATTTCAATCCGCTGGCGTTCGCCGTGCCAGCGGTCGGCGATTTCGGCGATGCGGGCCGCAACTCGATCATCGGCCCCGGCAGCAAGCTGCTCAACGCGCAGTTCTCGCGTGACGTGCGGATGAAGAGCAATCGCGCCGTCACGCTGAACGCCACCATTTCCAACCTGCTCAACATCGCCAACTACGCAGCGATCGATACCAACGTGCGCTCGCCCACCTTCGGCCAGGTGCTGAGGTTCAACGCGTCGCGGTCAGCGCAGCTCAATTTCCGGTTCCGATTCTGATGAAACGCATCTTCTGGCTCGCTACGCTCGCTGCCGCGCTCTGCGCCGCTGTCCCCGCGGCGCAGCCCCTCGACAGGCTCGGGGCTGCCCTGGGCGCAGTCGAAGGGCAGGCACAGAATCCGCGGCCGGTGTTTCGCTCCAACACGCAGCTCGTCTCGGTCGACGTGATCGTCCGCGATAACAACGGCGCCATCGTCCGGGGCCTCAAGGCGGCCGACTTCGAGATCACCGAAGACGGCAAGACCATGGAGATCCGGAGCTTCAGCTTCGAGGAAATCAAGAGCAAGCCGCAGGCGATCGAAACGGCGGAACTGCTGGCCGGTGCCAAGGACAAACTCGCGCTGGAGACCGGCAAGGTCGCCGCGCCCGCGGCCGCAGCAGCGGCGCCGGCGCCGGAGGCAGCGCCCAAGCCGATGACGTCGGAGGAACTCGCCGGCCGGCGCCTCATCGTGCTGCTCTTCGACATCGCGTCGATGCAGCCGGAAGACGTCCAGCGAGCCGTCGACTCGGCGACGACGTTCGTCCAGAAGAACATGACGCCCGCCGACATGGTTGCGGTCGCGACGATCAGCCAGAATCTCGACGTCCTCAACGACTTCACCTCTGATCGCACCGTGGTCGGGAACGCCCTGGCGAAGCTGGGCTACAAGGAAGGCACGGCGACGCCGCCGGCGACCGCCGACACGGTGGCGACCGACGAGGCGCAGAGCCAGGACGACACCAGCTCGCAGGACACGTCCGACATGGACGCGTTCAACAACGACGTCCGGCTGCGCGCACTGAAAGCCCTGGCCGAAACGCTGGCCCCGATCGAGCAGAAGAAGTCGATCCTCTATTTCAGCGCCGGCATGCAGCGCAGCGGCGAAGACAACCAGGTCGAGCTGCGCGCGGCGACCAACGCCGCCGTCCGCGCGCACGTGTCGATCTATGCGGTTGATACGCGCGGCTTGCAGGCGGTCGTGCCCGGCGGCGACGCGACCCGCGCCAGCGGCCGCGGCACGCAGCTCTTCTCGGGCGCCAACGTGCGCGGCCAATTCACGCAGCTGCAGGCGTCGCAGGACACGCTTGGCTCCCTCGCGAGCGACACCGGTGGCCGGGCCTTCCTCGACTCGAACGATTTCGCGCCCGCCTTCGAGCGCATTCAGAACGACATGTCGGCCTACTACCTGATTGGCTACGCGACGTCGAACGTTGCCAAGGATGGCCGGTTCCGCCAGATCAAGGTGCGCGTCAAGCAGCCCAACATCAAGGTCGAGGCGCGCAACGGCTACTTCGCCGATCGTGACTTCCAGCACACCGCCCGCGGCGACCGCGCCACGCAGCTGCAGGACCAGCTGTTCTCCGCGCTTCCGGCTACGGATCTGCCGGTGCTCGTCACGTCCGGGTACTACCGGCTCGCCGCCGATCGCTACTTCATCCCGATTTCGGTCGCCGTCCCCGGGTCGGCCATCCCGACGCCGGCTGAGAAGGACAAGGACAAGATGGCGCTCGACATTCTCGGCGTGGTCCGCGACGAGCAACAGCGCCCTGTCGGCCGCTTGCAGCAGACGATCACGCTGCCCGCCGGATCGGTCGGCACGGTCGCGGCGAAGCAGGTCCTCTACACGACCGGTGTCGAGCTGCCACCGGGGAAATTCGACGTCAAGGTCGTCGTGCGCGAGAACACCAGCGGGCTGATGGGCTCGTTCCAGGCCGCCGTCATCGTGCCGGAGCTGAAGTCAGCGGCGGTCAAGGTGAGCGCCGTGACGCTCAGCACCCAGGTGCAGGCGGCGAAGGACACGAAAGACAACCCGCTCATCCGCAACGGCCAGCAGCTCCTGCCGAACGTGACGCACATCGTCGGCAAGGACCAGCGGCTGCTCTTCTACTACGAAGTCTACGATCCGGCCGGCGCCACGCCCGACATACGCACCAGCCTCGCGTTCTACCGCGGCAAGGTAAAGGTGTTCGAAACCCCCGTCGTCGCACGCGCCAGCGTCGACGATCCAACCCGCAAGGCCGCGATTTTCCAGCTCGAAGTGCCGGCGGCATCGCTACAGCCGGGTTTCTACACCTGCCAGATCAACGTCATCGACTCGGTCGCGTCCAAGTTCGCGTTCCCACGGCTGGTCTTCCTTCTCCGCTGAACTGGATCTGATTCCTCACGGATTGGGAATCGGGGATTTCAGCCGCCTGCGGTACAGTCGGGGGCCGATGCGCTCCCGCCCGATCATCGCGCTGCTGCTGGTGGCCTCGGTCACCACGCTTGTCGCGGCGACCCAGCGCGCCCGGGCGTCGCGCGAGGCGGTGCTCGAGCCTCCCGGCCGCGACGCGCAGGCGCACATCGACGGCGACACCGCGATCCTGCCCAACGGCAGGCGCGTCACGCCGGCGGGACGCGTGATTCGCACGCAGTCCTACGCGTGGGGCCTCGCGTTGACCCGAGACGGCCGGCGCGCCGCGCTCGTCCACGAGAATGCGATCGAGATCGTCGATCTCGCCGCGCCGTTCGCGGTGCGGCGCATCCCGCCCTACGGATCCGACGAGCAGCCGGAACTGGGCCAGGGCGGCTACATGGGCGGCGCGTTCTCGCCCGACGGCACGCGCCTCTACTACGGCAGTGCCGACGAGGGCACAATCCTCGAGCTCGACGTCGCGTCGGGCCGGATCACGCGGCACATCCCACTCGACGATGCGGCGTACCACGACAGCTTCGCGGGTGACTTCACGCTCAGCGCCGACGGCCGGCAGCTGCTCGCCGTCGATCAGTTCAACTACAGGATGGCGTCCATCGATCTCGCCTCAGGGCGCGTCGTCCGCTCCGTCCGCGTCGGTCGCAACCCGTTCGCCATTGCGGCGGCGCCGGATGGGCAGACCGCGTGGGTCTCGAACGTCGGCATGTTCGAATACCCGCTGGTACCCGGTGTAACGCCAGATACGCGCGGGAGCCATGGCCTGGCCTTCCCCGCTTACGGTGTGCCCTCGCGCGAGGCGCGCGACGGTGTCATGGTGGACGGCCGCCGCATTCCCGGTCTCGGCGACCCCAACGCGCCGGAAGCGATGTCGGTCTTCGGCGTGCGCCTGGCTGACGGCCGCGTGACCGCCCGGGTGAAGACGGGATATCTGGTCGGCGCGGCGCGCGACGATCTCGTCACCGTCGGCGGCGCCAGCCCTGGCGCGGTCGTCGCCGGCCGCCGCTTCGTCTACGTCGCCAACGCCACCAACGACACGATCTCGGTAATCGACGCCGTGGGCGGGCGCATCGTGCGGCAGATCGAGCTGAACGTGCCTCGGCTCGAAGGACTGCGCGGCGTACTGCCATTCGGCGAGGCGCTGAGCCCGGACGAGCGGCGGCTCTACGTCGCCTGTGCCGGGCTCAACGCCGTCGCCGTGGTCGATCTCGACCGCAACGCCGTCGATGGCTACATTCCCGCCGGCTGGTTTCCGTCGATGGTCGCGCTCATCGACGACGGACGCACTCTGGTCGTGAGCAGCGCCAAGGGGCTCGGCTCGGGCCCGAACGGCGGCGCCGAATTCGTCGATCCGGCGCGTGGCGCGCATCCGGGCGACATCATGCAGGGCACGCTGCAGCTCGTGGCCGTGCCCGGCCGCGCGCAACTCGATGCGCTGACGCGACAGGTCATCGACAACACCTACGGCACGCACGCGCCGGCAACGCTGCCGCCGCTACTGGCGGAACATCCGATCCGTCACGTGGTCTTCATCGTCAAGGAGAACCGGACGTTCGACCAGGTGTTCGGCCGCCGGCACGACGTGCGCGGCGAGCCGGCGCTCGCCGAGCTGGCTGGCGCGTCGCCGAATCACCAGGCGCTTGCCGATCGGTTCGCCATCTCCGACAACTTCTATTGCGACTCCGATCAGTCGAACACTGGACATCGCTGGGTCGTCGGCGTCTACCCGAACGAATGGGTGGAGGTGAACGCGCGGTCCCACATCGAGGCGCGTCCGTTCAGCCGTGCGCCGGGGCGGCGCTACGTCGCCGGCTCGTCAGCGACCATCCTCCCCGAGGACTACAACGAAGCGGGCGCGTTGTGGGAACACCTCGCGCGCCACGGTGTGTCGTTCTTCAACCTCGGATTCGGCACCGAGATGCCGGTCTCGCTCGAAGAGCGGATGTTCAAGGAGACCGGCATCCGCATGACGGTCAGCTTCCCGCTGCCGAAAGCGCTGTTCGACCACACGTCGCGCCGCTTCCCGACGTTCAACATGGGGATCCCCGATCAGGTACCGCGCCGACGTCTTCGAACAGGAGCTGCGCGAACGCTGGGAAAGCAGTCGCGAACCGTTCCCTCAGCTGCTTACGATGGTTCTGCCCAACGACCACCTCACGGATCCGAAGCCCGAGTACGGCTATCCGCAGAAAGCCTCGTACATGGCCGACAACGACTACGCGCTCGGCCGCGTGGTGCAGACGCTGTCGCGCAGCCGGTGGTGGAGTGAAACGCTGATCGTGGTCGTCGAGGACGATCCGCAAGGCGGGCGCGACCACGTGGACGCACACCGCTCCATCCTGATGCTGATTGGCCCGCATGTGCGGCGCGGCTACGTCTCCCCCACGCTGGCCAGTTTCGGCTCGGTGATGCGGCTCATCTTCACCGTGCTGGGCCTACCGCCGCTCAATCAGTTCGATGCCGCCGCGTCGCTGCCGCTCGACGTATTCGGCAGGTCGCTCGACCTCGCGCCCTACTCCGCGCGGCCGCCCGATCGCGCGTTGTTCGATCCGGCCACCGCGCCAAAGCCGTCCGACCCGGCGTTCGACTGGCACTCGCTGGCGGAATCGCCGGTCATGGACGATCCCGACGACATGCGCCGCGAGTTCAAGAAGCCGCGGCATTAACCTCGCGGGCCGAGGCCGGGACGCGATGGCAGAAGCGGATTGCCCGTCCTGCTCGCCGGGGCAGCCGGAGCCGTTCCAGGCGCGGACGAGCGGATCACGACGAGCGCCCCTTCGCCAATCGGCGAGCCGACGAGCTCGGTGTAGCTGCTGTCGGACAATCCGGCGGTGGCCGCGACCGGGGCGATCGTGGTGCCGTTCAGTACCCACAGCCCCTTCCCTGCCACAGGCGACACCGCCGTCGCCGCAGTCGTGTAGTGTGCGAGCACGCCGGCGTCCGGCTTGAAGCGCAGCGCGGCCGTCGGCACACGCAGGACGTTGTCGCGCCGGGCGACTTCGACGCTCAATGTGGCGGTCATCCCGGGCTTGAGTTCGAGCGTCGGGTTCGGCGCGTCGATCATCGCGGAGTAGGTCACGACGTTGCTGACCATTGCCGGGTCGAGGCGGATCTGCGTCAGCGTGCCGTGGAATTCGCGCTCGGGATAGGCGTCGACATGGAACGACACCGGTTGCCCCGGCTTGATCTGGCCGAGATCCGACTCGTCGATGTTGGCGTTGAGCTGCATCCGCGTCAGGTCGGCGGCGATGACGTAGAGCGTCGGCGCCGAGACACTCGCCGAGACCGTCTGCCCGACGTCGACGTTGCGCGCGGTGACGACGCCGTCGATCGGCGAGGCGATGATCGTCTTCGACAGGTTGACTTCGGCCATGCTCTCCTCCGCTTTCGCCTGGTCGACCAAGGCGGCCGAGGCGGCCGCGTCGGCGGCGGCGGTGCGGGCATCGGTCTCGGCCTGCTGCAGGTCCTGCGCGGGAATCAGCTGGCGCGAGGATAGCTCCCGTGCGCGCGACAGCGCCATGTCTGCAGCTTCCTTGGCGACGCGGAGGCGGACCACGTCGGCCTGCGCGCCTTCGAAGTTGGCGCGCGCCTGCTCGAGGGTGGTGAGAAACGTCGACTGGTCAAGTTTCGCCAGCACCTGGCCCTTGTGGACGATGGAGTTGAAATCGACGTTCAAGGATTCGATGATCCCGGTAATCTGGGCCCCCACCTCGACGCTGATCACCGGTTGGATTGTGCCAGTTGCGGAAACGACGGGGACCACGCTGCCGCGGGTGACCGGGGCGGTGGTGAGCTCCGGCGCGGCGTCTCCGCTCCGGGAATAGAAGGCGCCGGCGGTCACGCCGGCAGCGGCGATCAGGACGATTAAGGCGGTGGTTCGGCGCGTCATACTGATAAAGACGGGGCGGACCGTGTCCCCCCGGTGGCCCCGACATGAAAAAATGATGACAGGCCGGCACAACGGCAACCGCATGTGTGGCAGCGCCGTAGACTTATGACAATGGCGACTACCGAGACCGTTTCACCGCAACCGCAAGGATCGCAGCCCCGCGTGCTCGTCGTCGAAGACGACGCGCACATTCGCGAGCTCGTGCTCCTCCACCTCGGGCTCGAGGGCTTGTCGCCGGCTGCGTCAGGGGACGGCACCGAGGGGCTCCAGCTGGCGCGGACCGAGCCGTTCGATCTCATCATCCTGGACGTGATGCTCCCGGGTCTCGATGGCGTCACGGTGTGCCGCGCCATCCGCCGCGAACCGCATCTCAAGGATGTTCCGATCCTGATGCTCACTGCGCGCCGCGAGGAATCCGACAAGGTCAACGGCCTGGAGAGCGGCGCCGACGACTACCTGACCAAGCCGTTCGGCATCCGCGAGCTGGTGGCGCGCGTGCGGGCGCTCCTGCGTCGCCGCCGCTCGGCCGCCAACGCCTCGGCGCACCACAGCGCCGTGACCGCCGGCGGGCTGCACGTCGACCCGGCGCGTCGCCTGGCCCGCATCGACAACCGCGAAATCGACCTGACGGCGCACGAGTTCGACCTGCTCTACGTGCTCGCCAGCAACCGCGGCATCGTGTTCAGCCGCGACGCGCTCGTGCAGCGCGTGTGGGGCGGCGACACTCACATCACCGAGCGCAGCGTCGACACACTGATCAAGCGGCTGCGCAAGAAGATCGAAACCGATCCGGCAGAGCCTCGCTACATCCTGACGGTTTGGGGCACAGGCTATAAGTTCAGCGATGCCTAAGCGGCGCTGGTACCGCAGTCTCTACTCGAAGATCGCGATCGGCTACGTCGTCCTGCTCGCGCTTCTGTTGCTCGTGCAGACGAGCCTCGCGGTGTGGATGAGCGGCCGCATGTGGGGACGCGCCAGCCGCACGCCGGCCCAGCTTGCGGAGATGGTCGCCCAGGATCTGGAGACGCAGCTGTCGGAGTTCCCCCGGCTCGACGTCGCCGCGCACTTGCGGTCGAAATACGGGCGCGGCTACCAGCCGTTCGCCGTCGTCTTCGCGCGCAACGACGAAACGTTCTCGAACCGGCCAACCGCGATTCCACCGCCGCTCGGGCGGGACGCGCGGCGCCGCCTGTTCCACCAGGGCGAGCCGTTCGAGCACGAGCCGCCGGGGCCGCCGGGGCGCCGCGCCTTCGCCGAGTACGCCGACGTCATCATCGACGGCAAGGGGATCGGGGTCGTCGCCGTGCCGCGCAATCCGCCGAGCTTCGACATCGGCTTCCGCGAGATCGCGCCGACGCTGGCCTGGATCGGGGTCGGCCTCCTCGGGTCTGGCGCGCTGATTATGGCGTTGGTCATCTTTCGCCCGACGCGGCGGCGCTTGCGCTCACTGGAAAACGCCGCGCGCGCGCTGGGTGAAGGACAGACCGACGTGCGCGCCGACGAGGCGGGCGGTGATGAGGTCAGCGCGCTGTCGGCCACGTTCAACAAGATGGCGACCGACCTACACGCGCGCGCGGCGGCCCTGGCCGAGTCCGATCGCGTCCGCCGCCAGTTGCTCGCCGATGTTTCGCACGAGCTGATGACACCGCTGTCCGGAATCCGCGGTTACATCGAAACCCTGGCGATGCCCGAACTGAAGCTCGATGACGGCACGCGGCGCCGCTATCTCGGCATCGTCGACGAGGAAACGCACAAGCTCGAGGCCATCATCGGGGACCTGCTCGACCTGGCGCGACTGGAAGGGGGGGGCGACACGCTCGAGCGGGAACCGGTACTCGTCGACGATCTATTCCGTCGCGTCGCCGACCGGCACCAGCCGGTTCTGCGCGACCGCGACATCACGCTGACCACGGAGACGGCGTCCGGAACGCCGCTCGTCTTCGGCGATCCGGATCGGCTCGAGCAGGCGCTGCAGAACGTCGCCGCCAATGGCATCCGCCACACGCCGTCTGGCGGCACGGTCACGCTGCGCGCCGAGCCGGACGGCGATCGCGTCCGCATCACGATCGCCGACAGCGGGCCCGGCATTCCCGTCGGGCACCTGACCCATGTCTTCGATCGTTTCTACAAGGTCGATGCGGCACGCTCGGATACCGGCGTGCCCTCGGGCAGCGGGCTCGGCCTCTCGATCGTACGCGCCATCGTCCATCGCCACGACGGCGAGGTCACTGCCTCGAACGCGCCAGGCGGTGGCGCCGTCTTCACGTTCGTGCTGCCGTCGATCACCGGGGCACGGTAGCGGAGCGCTGCCGGTTCGCCGCGTGGAAGCCGTCGACTCGATCGGCAGCGATGGCCATCGATCGGTATAACTGCTCCACTCTCGCCAGCGACCGGTCGTCGTCATCGACCGCCGCGGCGATCGCAATCGCCGTCGCCGCTTCGAAGGTGGGACCTAGCCGCGGCATGCGCCGCTCGAGCGCGAGGTGCAGCACCCACGCGGCGATACCGGCCGCGAACGCGGCTCCCAGCCCGCGCGTTTCCACGAGCACCAGGCCGGCGCGCGGCTCGAGCATCATCCCGAGCAATGCGACCGCGGACGGCAGCACCGTCCACAGGACGGCGGCGACGACGGCGATGGCCAGACCGAAGACACTGCGACGGCTGAGGCGCTCGCGCAGGCACGAGCGCAACGCCGTGACGACTGGAGCGACGATCGCACACAACCAGGCGTAGGCCGCGCCGGCGACGGCCATGAACATCATTACCTCTCTCAACATCGACGTTTCTCCCGCAGGCGCGGGCAGGTTTCGCGCCTTTATAGGAGTCAGACTCGGCGCGCGCGGCCACTGTTGTGGCTGAGCCGTGGCGATTTGGTGAAAGTCACGCCGAGTGCATTCGCTGCTGCCGTACGCAAAAAGTCCGCAGCCACCTCGGGAGGGCGGCTGCGGACTCGATTGCGAAGCGGGCCAGCGGCCCGGCCTCAGTTTCCCTGCGGAAGGACGACGTTGATGGTCTGCGGTTCTCCGGGCCGGATCTGGATCGTCGTCGAATACGGACGGAAGCCGTCCTTGCGCACTTCGATCCGGTGCGGTCCGGCCGCCAGCTGGACGACCAGGCGGCTGCCCCCGTCCGGGTTGTCCCACTTCTCGCCGTCGATCTGTACCACGGCGTCACCGGGCTGAACGCGCAGGTTCAACGTGCCAAACCCCGAGGCGGGGGCGCTGTAGGGATGCTCCTGCGGTCCGGGCTGCGGGTACATCCCGCCGTTCGGGTTGCCATTGGGCGGCGGGTATCCAGGTTGACCGTAGGTGGGTTGCTCGCCATAACCTGGCTGGCCCCCGTAGCCAGGCTGACCGCCATACCCGGGCTGGCCGTTGCCGTTGTTCGGCTGCGCGTTCGGCGACGGCTGCGGCCTCGGATCCTGCGGCGCTCCCGGCGGGAGTTGCTGCAGCTCCCCCTTGTAGTGATAGCCCTCGCCTGGCTGGAACATCACCTGCTGCTTCCAGCTCTGGTACCCGGGCAGGTACACCTCCAGCTCGTGCTGGCCGGTCGGAATGTCCAAACGCTGGAACACGCCGTCGAAATCATTGACGACGCCCACGTAGTAGCCGTCGACGAACACCTGCGCCTCGCGCGGCTTCATCTCCAGGCGCGCGCTCGACCACGCACTATAGGCATATCCAGGGTATGGATAGCCGCAGCACGGGTAGCCGGAGTATCCGTAGTATCCCCACGGATTACCGTAGGCAAAACTCCAGTAGTACGGAGACCAGCCCAGACCGTAATAGAACGAGGCGTAGAACCCGTTATAGAAATACGGGGTGTAGTACGGGTGGTAGTAGCCACCGTGGTAGCCGCCATAGTACGGGTGGTACCCACCGGACGGATATCCGCCATGACCATTCGAAGGCCCGGACCCGCCGCCATGGCCACCCCCCGACGAGGGGGCGGGACCGCCGCCGCTGCCGCCATGCCCGCCACCACCGTGCTGTGCCACCGCGTTGGCGGGCGACAACAGCAGCAAGGCGGTGCTGCATGCGCAGACGAAAATCAAAAGACGATTCGCGCTCACTGGGGATCCTCCGGGACAGGCACCTATCGGACAAGCAACCACGGTGCCTGCCAGAAAATGCCTATTTAAGCCTCTAATTGCGTTCGGTACACGTCCTCGGCTGAGCACAGTGTCGCCTGCAGGTGTCATCGGCGAGCCACATTTTCTTCACACGGGTGCCACGACTCGAACGACATCCATGGAGTCAAATAATCCGAACGCGAACGGATTCGCTAACCGGCTCCAACCGACGCGACTCCTCCCAAGCCTGCAACGTGGAGCCGGAAACGCGGATTTTGCCAGCGCCTGCACAAGTTGGTGGCGCACGTGACGCGAACCACGTGCGTCGTCACAGCGGCGTCAGCGGCTCATCCCGCTGACGCCGTTTTTTTGTGTCATGCCCCGAAGGAACTTAAAACAGCGGCGTGGCTGCTCTCAGCGCGGCCTGCACCCACGGCTCCGGATAGACGCCCATGACGACGACGCCGAGCGCGCAGAAGAGAATCGCGGCGAGCAGCGGCGCGGCGAGGGGAACGCGGCCAGGCTTCTCCGGCGCGTCGATGTACATCCGGCTCGCCAGCACCAGGTAGTAATACAGCGCCACGATCGTCAGCACGGCGCCGAGCAGCGCCAGGAAGTACATGTGCTGATCGATCGCCGCCTGGAAGATGAACAGCTTCGCCCAGAACCCCGCCACGAACGGAATGCCGCCGAGCGACAGCAGGAACACGAGCATGCTCAGGGCGAGCACCGGCGAGCGCTGCGCCAGGCCGCGGTAGCTGCCCATGGTGTCGCTTCCCTCGCCCGTTCCCACCGCCTGCACGACGAAGAAGGCGCCCATGTTCCCGAAGAGATATGCGACGAGATAGAAGAGCACCATACCGGCGCCGTGGGCCGACACTGCCGCGACCCCGATGAGCATATAGCCGATGTGCGCGACGCCCGAGTAGGCGAGTAGCCGCTTGACGTTCTGCTGCGGGATCGCCATCAAGTTCCCGGCGACAATGGTCAGGCCGGCCAGCGCGGAAACGACCGGCACCCAGACGTAGGCGGCATGGCCGGCCCCCTCGAGATACAGCCGGAACACGACGACGAAGCCGGCCGCCTTGGGGGCGACCGCCAGCCAGGCCACAAACGGCGTCGTCGCCGCCTCGTAGGTGTCGGGCACCCACATGTGGAACGGCACCGCCGCGATCTTGAATGCGATGCCGGCGAGCACGAGCACCATCCCGAGCCGGGCCAGCGGGCTGCCCGAGGCCAGCGCCGCCGGGATCGCATGCAGTGCCATCGTCCCCGTCGCGCCATAGATGAACGAGAAGCCGTAGAGCATCACCGCCGACGACACGCTGCCGACGAGGAAGAACTTGAGCGCCCCTTCCCCTGCGATCTCCTGCCTCTTGTGAAAGCCGCTGAGGAAGTAGAGCGGGATCGACATCAGCTCGAAGGCAACAAACAGCAGGACCAGCTCGCGCGCCGCAGCGAGGACGAGCATGCCGAGCAGCGACGCGAGCAGCGCCACGTGATACTCGGCGCCGCGGCGCGAGAACCACTCGCCCGGCAGGCCGAGGGCGGCCAGCACACTGACCGCGGCTGACACGAGGAACAGGCGCTGCGCGAACAGCGCGAGCGGGTCGAGCACGTAAGCGTCGCCGAACAGGGATCCCCCCGGCTGCAGTGTGAACGCCCAGGCCGACAGCGCGATCAGTCCGAGCAGCGTGACCCAGCCGCAGCGGCGATCCGGCGCCGCCGGACGGAAGAGGCCGAGGACCAGGACGAGGACAAGCAACCCGCCGAGGGCGAGCTCCAGGCCCAGGGGGCCGGCCAGCGACATCATCGAATCACGCCCAGTCGCATCAGCAGCGGCACCGTCGCGCTGTCGATCGGCGCCACCAGCAGCTGCGGCATCACGCCGAATAGAATCAGCATGCAGACGAGGAACACCAGCGCGACCCACTCGGTTCCCTGCGCGTCGGGCAGATCCTGGAAGTGAGGGTCGGCGCTCTTGGCGCCCCAGAAAATCTGCCGCACGACGCGAAGCACGTAAATCGAGGTCAGGAACGCGCCGATGACACCGGGCAGCAGCCACCACGGATGCGCGGATCCCCAGGCGCCGACGAAGGTCAGGAACTCGGCGACGAAACCGGCCGTCGCCGGCAGCCCGAGCGATGAGAAGCCGCCGATCGCGAACGCCGTCGCGATGCCCGGCATCATCTGGCCGAAGCCGCCCATGGTGAAGATCGCCCGTGAGTGCGCCTTCTCGTAGACCAGGCCGACCAGCGCGAAGAACAGGCCGGTCATGATCCCGTGCGCGACCATCTGGAACACCGCGCCGTTCAATCCCTGCTCGGTCAGCGTCGCGACGCCAAGCATCACGATGCCCATGTGCGACACCGACGAGTAGGCGACGACGTATTTCAGATCGGTCTGCGCCATGGCGCTGAGCGCGCCGTAGACGACGTTGATACAGGCGATCGCGCCGACCAGCCACGCCCACTCGGCGGCGCCCATCGGCGTCAGGCCGAGGCCGAGGCGCACGACGCCGTAGGCCCCGAGCTTCATCAATACGCCGGCGTGCAACATCGACACCGCCGTCGGCGCCGAGGCGTGGCCGTCGGGCGACCAGGTATGCAGCGGCCAGATGCCGGCGAGGATGCCGAAGCCGACGTAGAAGGCGAGGAACACCCACGTCTGCAGTTGCGGTGAGAAGTGGACCCGCTGCAGATCGAGGAACGAAAAACTCTGCGATCCCCCCGCGGTGTAGAGCGCCAGGATGCCGACGAGGATGAACGCGGACCCCAGAAGGAGGTAGAGCGTCAGCTTCATCGCCGCGTATTCCTTGGTACCGACGCCGGTCCGCTTGAACGCCCAGCCGAAGATCCCCTGCGGCCGCACTTCTCCGCTCGAGCCCCAGATCCCGATGAGCAGGTACATCGGCAGTACCGCGATCTCGTAGAAGAGAAAGAACACGAAGAGATCGAGCGAAACAAACACGCCGAACACGCCGGTGACGAGCAGGAGCAACAGGGCGTAGAACTCCTGGCCGCGGGTCTTGACCGTCCACGACGCGAAGACGCCGGCAAACAGGATGATCGCCGTCAGCAGCGTGAGCACGAGTCCCATGCCGTCGATGGCGAGGTTGTAGGAGATGCCAAAGGTCGGGACCAGCGCGTGATGCTCGGCGAACTGGAAGCCGGCAGCGGTGCGGTCGTAGGCGAAGCAGAGCCACACACTCAGCACGAGCGGAACGACGGCGCCGATCGTTGCTGTCAGCCGCACCAGCAGCGGCCGGTGACGCGCGAACGCCATGACGACGAGCGCCGCCACAAACGGCGACCAGGTGATGATGGAGAGCAGCGGCAGTCCGCTCACCAGGTGACTCCGATCCAGGCGAGCAGCGCCAGCAGGCCAAGACCGACCGCCCAGACGTAATCCTGCACTTTGCCGGTCTGCACTCGACGCAGGCGGTCGCCCGCCTCGAGCGTCCACGCGCTGATCACGTTCAGCGCGCCGTCGACGAGGTAACGATCGATCCAGCCAACTGCGCGGGCGAAGGCGAGCAACCCATGCCGGTAGATCGCCACGTAGATGTCGTCGAGCCAGAACTTGCGCAGCGCCGCGGCGCGGATCGGCGCGAACGCCGAGGCGAGCGCGTCGGCGCTGATCGTCTCTCGCTGATACGTGAGAAACGCGACCAGGATGCCGCCGAGCGCGACCGCGATGGCCGATGGCGTCAGCCAGCCCGGCGCCTCGAATGCGCCGTGCGGCGGGTGGGCGGTGAAGTAGAGCCCGATCGCGAGCGCCAGAAGCGCGAGCACCCACAGCGGCGCCGTCATGGCGAACGGCGCGTCGCGCAGGTGCGAGCCACCGGCGCCGTGGCCATGGTGAGCCGTGTCATGGCTGTCGCCGGGGCGTCCGCTGGGCGCGGGGCGATGGGCGACGGGCGACGGGCGATGGGCGATGAGCGCTGGGCCAAAGAAGGCCACGAACACGACACGGAACATGTAGAAGGCGGTCAGGAAGGCGGCGAAGAGGAGCATGAAGAACGGCACGTGGAAGCCGCCGGCCCACACCGACCCGAGAACTTCCTCCTTGGACGCGAAGCCGGCGAAGAGCGGCACGCCGGCCAGCGACAGCGTACCGATCAGGAAGACCACCGCCGTCTGTGGCATCTTCCTGGCCAGGCCGCCCATGTCATTGATGTCGTTGCTGCCGACGGCGTGAATCACCGCGCCGGCGCCAAGGAAGAGCAGCGCCTTGAACACGCCGTGCGTCAGCAGGTGCAGAAACCCGCACCCGGCGAAGCCAGCGCCGATCGCCGCCATCATGTAGCCGAGCTGCGAGACGGTCGAGTAGGCGAGCACACGCTTGATGTCGGTCTGCACGCACGCCAGGATCGCCGCAAGCAGCGCGGTGAACGCGCCGTTCCAGGCGACGATCGCCATCACGTTCGGCGTCAGCGCGAAGAGCCACTCCGTCCGCGTCAGCAAGTAGACGCCCGCCGTCACCATTGTCGCCGCGTGGATCAGCGCCGACACCGGTGTCGGGCCTTCCATCGCGTCAGGCAGCCAGACATGCAGCGGGAACTGCGCCGACTTCCCCGCCGCCCCCATGTAGAGACCGAAGGTAATGATCGCGAGCCCGGCCAGGGGAATCTGCTGCGTCTCGGCGAGATGCCTCAATTCGACGAGATCGAACGTGCCGGTCGCGCGGTGCAACAGCACGATGCCGATGAGCAGCCCGACGTCCCCGAGCTTGGTCGTCCAGAACGCCTTGAGCGCGGCGCGTGCGGCTTCCGGTTTCGTGTACCAGAAGCCGATCAACAGGCACGAGCAGACGCCGACCAGTTCCCAGCAGATGAACAGCTGCAGCAGTGTCGGGGCGATGACCACGCCCATCATCGAGAACGCAAACAGCGACTGCAGCGCATAGTAGCGGCCGAGCGCCGGCCTGGGCTCGTCGCTCAAGTAGCAGGTCGAATAAATCAGCACCAGCGACGCCACCAGCGTCACCAGCAGCAGCATCGTCGTCGACGTGGAATCGACGAGGACGCCGACGGTGGCGAATGGCCCCTGCACGGACGGCAGCCAGGCCCAGACGGCGTGAATCGGCTCGCTGGGTTGCTGGTGGAAGGCGCGCCAGCCGAGGATCGCCGACACCAGCGACGCAACCATGCACGTGATCGAGAACCACGCGGCCGCGCGGCCGGCCCGGCGCAGCGGCGGTAGCGCGCCGATGACCACGAACGACGCCGCCGGCAGCAGCAGCGCGACGAGTGTGAACGTGACGGGGTCCGTCGTCACCCCTTCAACCAGTCCACGTGGTCCGCGCTTGCGGTCTTGCGCACACGGAAGAGAAGGATGACGATGGCCAGGCCGAGCGCGACCTCGGCGACCGTGATGCAGATGGCGAACAGGGTGAGCACCATCCCGGCGTCGTTGCCCTGGAAGCGGCTGAAAGCCACCAGGTTGATGTTGACGGCGTTGAGCATCAGCTCGATGCCGAGCAGGATGCCGACGGTGTTACGGCGGGTGACCGTGCCGAACAGACCGAGGCAGAAGACGACGGCGGCCAGCGTCAGGTACGCCTGCAGCGGCATCGATTACTCCTCCGGCCTCGCGAAATAGCTCGCAGCGAGCAGGCCGACGAGCAGCAGCACGGCGAGCAGCTCGAACGGGAGGACCTCGCGCGTCAGCAGCGACGTCCCGATCTGCCGCGTCAGGTCGGCCGGAGGCGCCGGGCGCGGCAGCGCCAGTTGCGCCTGGCCGATGGCGCGCAGGAGCAGCAGCAGGACACCGGCCGAGACGATTCCCCCAGCGGCGAGGTGACGGCTGGTCTGCGACAAGCGTTCGCCGACGAGCCGCTCCGTGACGACGATGGCGAAGACGACGACGGTGACGACGCCGCCGGCGTACAGCAGCACTTGCACGGCCGCGATGAACTCGGCGTTGAGGGTAATGAAGATGCCCGCCGTGGAAATGAGCGCCAGCGCCAGCCAGAGAACGGCGTGGAAGAGGTTCTTTCCCAGCACCACGGCGAATCCAGCGCCGACCAGGGTCACTGCGAACGCCCAGAACGCGAGGACGCTGACGGTCATGCGTCCGCCTTCCCGGCGTCCGGGCTTGCCGCGTGCGTCATCCCGGCTTCTTTCTTGGGCGGTTGCTGCATGTCACGCAGCCGATTCCCGGTCGCCCACGACGCCTCGTGCTGCAGGCCGATCGCGTGCAGGCGATCCTTGTCGAGCAGCATCTCGCGGCGGTCCGCCGTCGCCAGGTCGAACGACTTCATCATCACGATGGCGTCGGTCGGACAGACCTGCACGCACAGCTCGCAGAACTCGCAGGCGTAGAGCTCGAGGCTGAAGAACTTGGCGTAATTGCGCTTCTCGCCCTTCAGCATCTCGACCTTGATCACTGCCGGCGGGCAGATGAATTCGCACAGGCGGCAGCCGATGCAGTTCTCCTCGCCGGTATCCCTGTCATAGGTCAGCGCCAGGAGGCCGCGGAAGCGGTTCGGGTACTTCCGCTCCACCGTCGGGTAATGGACGGTGACGGGCTTGCGGAAGAAGTTGACGAACGTGATCCGCATCGCCTGGCCGACCGCCCTGCCGATCGTCCACGCTTCGGCGAAGACGCCCTTCTTGCGATCATGCATGGGGCGTCCTCCAGACGATGGTCGCGGCGGTGGCGAGGAGGAGCAGCAGCGACGCCGGCAGCATCAGCTTCCACGACACGCGCAGGATCTGATCGACGCGGATGCGGACGAAGCTCCAACGGATCCACGTGATCAGCAGGAAGACGAGCAGCGCCTTAATCAGGAACCACAGCGGTCCGAGCCACACCGGTCCCGGCCCCGCCCAGGCGCCCAAGAACAGCAGCGCGCCGAGGAACGACGTGCCGAGTACGTGTGCGTACTCGGCAAGCTGGATGATGGCGAACTTCATCCCCAGGTACTCGACGCGGAAGCCGGCGACGAGCTCCGACTCCGCCTCGAGGATGTCAAACGGCACGCGGTTCTCGGCAGCGACGGCGGTGATGATGTAGAAGACGAAGGCGATCTGGCCGATGACCGGGTAGGCGATGAACCAGAGATGGGCCTGTGCCGCCGCGATTTCCGAGAGTCGCAGCGAGCCGGCCAGCATCACCGGCACCAGCGCCGACATGATGAACGGCAGGTCGTAGGAAATGATCTGGTTCACCGCGCGCATCGCCGAGAGCAGCGCGTACTTGTTGTTCGATCCCCATCCGGCCATGAACAGGCCGACGATCTCGAGCGATGAAATCGCCAGGAAGAAAAGCACGCCGGTGTCGAGGTCGGAGACGCCGATACCGGGCGCGAACGGAATCGTCGCGAAGATCAGCAGGCACGGCACCAGGAACACGACCGGCGCGAGATTGAAGATTGGACGGTCCGCGGTCTCTGGAACGACGTCCTCCTTGAGCAACAGCTTGACGCCGTCGGCGATCGGCTGGAGCAGCCCGTGCGGGCCGACGCGATATGGCCCGATGCGCGACTGCATCCGCGCCGCGAACTTGCGTTCGAGCAGCGTGACATAGGCGAGGATCCCGGTCAGGGCGCCGAGAATGACGCCGCCCATGATCAGCGCCTGCACGGCGCGGGGCAGCGTGAAATAGGCGTCCACCAGCATCAGCGGTCGACCTCGCCGAACACCGGATCGACGCTGCCCATGATCGCCACAACGTCGGCGACACCGCAGCCGGGCAGGATGTGCGGCAGGACGGCGAGGTTGGAGAACGACGCGCCGCGCCACTTCATGCGGTAGGGCTTGTTGGTGCCGTCGGAGACGAGGAAACAGCCGACCTCGCCGCGCGGTCCCTCGACGCGGGAGTAGGCCTCCCCTTTCGGCACCTTCACCTGCGCCAGCGACTTGACGCCGGGACGCGAGGAAATCGGACCTTCGGGCAGGCCGTCGAGAATCTGCCGGACGATGCGGATCGACTGGCGGAATTCGACCATTCGGACCTTGTAGCGCGCGTAGCAGTCGCCGGCGGTCTCGACCGGTACGTCGAACTGGAAGTCCCCGTAGGATGAGTAGGGCAGCGCGCGGCGGAGATCCCAGTTCACGCCGGAGCCGCGCAGCAACGGTCCGCTGATGCCAAGGTCTTCGGCCAGCTCTCTCGAGATGGTGCCGACACCCTTGACGCGCATCGCGAAGAACGGGTTGTCCTCGAGCATGGCCTCGTATTCCACGAGCCGCTGTTCGATGACGCCGAGCGTCTGGCGGCACAGCGCCGTCCAGCCCTCGGGAATGTCGTAGCGGACGCCGCCGACCTGGTGAAAGCCGTAGAGCAGCCGGGCCCCGACGAGCGCTTCGAACAGATCGAGGATCAGCTCTCGTTCGCGGATGCAGTAGAGAAAGATCGTCGCGCCGCCGCCGAGCGCGCCCCCCATGTCCATGCACCACGTGCCGAGCCACAGGCAGTGCGAGGCGATCCGTTGCAACTCCGCGACCATGGCGCGCAGGTACTGCGCGCGCCTCGGCACCTCGAACTGGCCGATCTGCTCCGCTGCCGCCACGTAGGCCAGCTCGCTGCACATCGCCGCGACGTAGTCGGTCTTCGAGGCGATCGTCGGGTACTGGACGTAGGCCAGCGTCTCGGCCAGTTTCTCGTGGCAGCGGTGCAGGTAGCCGATCACCGCGTCGACGCCCACGACCGTTTCCCCTTCGAGCGTGAGGATGGCGCGGAACACCCCGTGCGCGGAGGGGTGCTGCGGCCCCATGTTCATGGTCAGCCGCTCGCTGCCGTGGTAGTCGATGGCGCGGACTTCGCTCATGCGCGTCGGCTACCTGTAGGGCGGATGCGGCGTGTCGACCGCATACGACTTGAGGAGCGGATGCCCTTCCCAGTCGTCGGCGAGGAGGATGCGGCGAAGATCCGGATGCCCGGCGAACCGCACGCCGAACATGTCGAAGCACTCTCGCTCCATCCAGTTCGCACCGCGGAAAAGCGGCACCAGCGACGCGCACGTCGTCTCCCCCGCGCCGAGCTTGGTGCGCAACTGCACCGCCAGCTTGGCGTCGAGGTTCTCGACGCACGCGACGACCTCCAGGCCGTCGGCTTTCCAGTCGATCGCCGTCAAGAAATTGAAGAACAGGCAGCCGAGCGAGTCTTTCGCCACACCGGCCGCCTCGAGCCAGCGCGCTGGCTCAACCTGCACGGTGAGCGGCACCGCGACCGGTGCCACCGCGCCCACGGCGGCCAGGAGCTCGCGCGCGCGTTCGCCGGTCATGTCAGTCGACCTTCTCGTTGGCTTGGGCGCGCTTCCCCGTCTGGCGGAAGTGCGAGATCTGATCCTGGAGCAGCAATAGCCCGTTGAGCAGCGACTCGGGCGGCGGCGGACAGCCCGGCACGTAGACGTCGACCGGCACGACGCGGTCCACCCCTTTGACGACGTGGTAGCCGTGACGGAAGGGGCCGCCGGAATTCGCACACGAACCCATCGAGACGACCCACTTCGGATCCGGCATCTGCTCGTAGATGCGCTCGAGCATCGGCGCCATCTTGATGGTGACCGTGCCGGAAACGATCATCAGGTCGGAATGGCGCGGCGAGGCCCACGGCACCATGCCGAGGCGCTCGACATCGAAGCGGGACGCGAAGGTCGCCATCATCTCGATGGCGCAGCAGGCCAGGCCGAACGACACCGGCCAGACCGACGACTTCCTCGCCCAGTTGAAGAAGCCGTCGGCGACGGTCGTCAGCGCGAAGCCGCCCGGGAAGTTGTGAACGCCCTCAGTGACCTGCTCGAACAGTGCCGAATGCTTGTCGCCTTTGTCCGGGCGGCGCTGATGATGCGTCTCCCACTCCTGCAGGTCCTTGACGTCTTTCCAGAACGGAACGGGAATCTGGGGAACGGGCGGCTTTATTTCCACTCGAGGATCCCCTCCCGGTACGCGTACACCCATGCGAGCCCCAGGATCGCGACGAAGCCGAGCATCGCCTTCAGCCCGCCCATCCCAAGCGCCCGCATCGTGACGGCCCACGGAAAGAGGAACACCGCGAGCGTGTCGAAGACGATGAAGATGAGGGCGACGAGGTAGAACCCCACCGGAAACTGAACCCACGCCTCGCCGATCGGCTGGGCGCCGCACTCGTAGTTCTCGCTCTTCGACGCAGTCGGGCGCGACGGACGCACGACCCACGCGCCGACGAGCGAAACGACCGCGAAGGCGAGGATCAGCCCAAAAAAGATGGCAACTGGTAGATAGCCGGACATTTATCTATGAAAACGCGCATCTCTGACGCGGGACCGGAATCCGACGAGAGCATAACATGCGCCATGAGGGGCCCGCAGATCGTGCGCGAGCGAAATCATAGGCGCGCCGCGCGCGGCGGCGGTACAATCGCCGCGGATACGCCATGCAGATCATCCGTAATCGCACCATCTTCGACGTCGCGATCATCGGCTCGGGGGCCGGCGGCGGCATGGCCGCCAAGGTCCTGACCGAGGCAGGCGCCAACGTCATCATGCTCGAGGCCGGGCCGATGTGGGATCCGGTGAAGGACTCGTACATGATGCGCTGGAACTACGACAGCCCGCGGCGCGGCGGCGCGATTCCCACGCAGCAGTTCGGCGAGTACGACGCCGCCTTCGGCGGCTGGACGCTCGACGGCGAGCCATACACCAACGCGCCTGGCAGCGAGTTCGGCTGGTTCCGCTCGCGCATGCTCGGCGGCCGCACCAACCACTGGGGCCGGATCTCGCTGCGCTTCGGCCCCGACGACTTCCGGCGCCGGAGCGTCGACGGCCTCGGCGACGACTGGCCGATCACCTACGACGACATCAAGCCGTACTACGACGAGGTCGACAAATTCGTCGGCGTCTTCGGGGCCAACCTCGGGCCGCGCTTCCCCAACGAGCCCGACGGCGTCTGGCTGCCGCCACCGCAGCCGCGCTGTTACGAGCTGTTAATCAAGCAGGCCTCAGAGAAGCTCGACATCCCGTGCGTGCCGGCCCGTCTCTCGATCCTGACTCGGCCGGTCAACGGGCGCGCCGCGTGCCACTACTGCGGCCAGTGCAACCGCGGCTGCATGACGCACTCGAACTTCTCGTCGCCGTCGGTGCTGATTCCGCCGGCGATGGCGACGGGGCGCCTGCAGATTGTCGCCGACGCGATGGCGCGCGAGGTGACGGTCGATGCCGGCGGCCTGGCCGACGGCGTCGCCTACATCGACAAGAAGACCGGTCAGGACAACCACGTCCGCGCCCGCATCGTCGTGCTGGCGGCCAGCGCCTGCGAATCGGCGCGCATCATGCTGAACTCGAAGTCGGCGAAGTTTTCGCACGGCCTGGGCAATTCGAGCGGCCAGGTCGGAAGGAACCTGACCGATTCGACCGGGCTCGGCGTCACCGGCTTCATCCCGAAGATGATGGACATGCCGCCGCACAACGAAGACGGCGTCGGCGGCATGCACCTCTACATGCCCTGGTGGGCCGACAACAAGAAGCTCGATTTCCCGCGCGGCTACCACATCGAGATCAGCGGTGGCCGCCGCATGCCAGGCGGCGGGTTCGGCGGCGGCATCCAGAACCACACCGGCGTCGACGCATCCGGCGCGGCGCTGTCGTTCGGCGGCTACGGCGCGACGCTGAAGAACGACTATCGCCGCCTCTACGGCGCCACCGTGAACTTCGCCGGCCGCGGCGAGATGGTGCCCAACAAGGACACCTACCTCGAGATTGATCCGCGTACGGTCGACAAATGGGGCATCCCGGTGCTGCGCTTCCACTTCAAGTGGAGCGACTACGAGCGCAAGCAGGGGAAGCACATGCAGGAGACTTTCCGCGCCATTATCGAGCAAATGGGCGGCACCCCGATGTCGTCTATGCCGGGCCCTGAAGAGGACTACGGCCTCGCGGCGGGCGGACGGATCATTCACGAGCTCGGCGTCACGCGCATGGGCAACGATCCGTCAACGTCGGTGCTCAATAAGTACTGCCAGGCGCACGACGCGAAAAACGTGTTCGTGACCGACGGCGGCCCGTTCGTCTCTCAGGCCGACAAGAACTGCACGTGGACCATCCTTGCGCTGGCGATGCGCACGAGCACCTACATCGCGGAGCAGCGCAAGGCGGGAGCTCTGTAGGGGCACGGATAAGGGCCACGGATAAACACGGATAAGACGCGGAACTAGTCAATGAACAAGCTGAATCGACGGTCGATGCTGCAGCTGCTCGGCGCCGGGCCGGTGGCGGCCGGGTTCACGTGGACGGACGCGGAAGCGGCGCAGGCCGCGAAGTCGGCGCAGGCGGCGCGCCCGGCGGCGCCGGCTGCCGGTTACCAGCCCAAATTCTTCACCGCGCACGAGTGGGCGACGGTGAACATGCTCGTCAATCTGATCATTCCGAAGGACGACCGGTCCGGCAGCGCCACCGACGCCGGCGTGCCGGAGTTCATGGACTTCATGATGGACGACACGCCCAACCGGCAGACGGCGATGCGGGGTGGCCTCGCCTGGATCGATCGGCAGTGCGAGGATCGCTACGACAAGCGCTTCGTGGACTGCACGCCCGAGCAGCGCGCCGCCGTCCTCGACGACATCGCGTGGCCGAAGAAGGCACAGCCCGAGTTCCGGCACGGCGTCGCGTTCTTCAACAGCTTCCGCGATCTCACTGCGTCGGGCTTCTTCTCGAGCCAGACGGGTGTGCAGGACCTCAAGTACCTGGGCAACGTGATGAACCCCTCGTGGAATGGGTGTCCGCCCGAAGCGTTGAAGAAGTTAGGGCTGACGTGAGGCGCGATATGCGTCTCATTCGATCGCCCTGATGAGGCGCCGGTTATCAGGACGGCCTTCGCGTGAAAGAACGCCGCGGCGGTCATCGTGTCACTACTCCCAGCGGAAGAACTTGCCCGACAGCGCGATGCACACAGCGAATACGAGGACGAGCGCTCCGACGTCGGCCAGATGCGCCGACCAGGCTTCTCCCTTGAGGATGCCGATCAACAGCGACACAACGTAGGTCAGCGGCGTCAGGCGGGCGATCGCGCGCAGGCCGGGCGACATCGCCGAAATGGGAAAGAACAACCCAGACAGAGCCACCATCGGATAGAAGATCAGCGCGCCGGCCGGCTGTGCGAAGCGAGCCGTCTTGACCACACTGGCGATGACGAAGCCGACCGAGAGCGTGCTCCAGGTCGCCAGGACTAGCGCGAGCGTGAAGCTCATGAACGGAATCCGCAGATCGACCGGGTAGTAGCGCTTGCCCGCCAGCATCATCAGCACCAACGTCGCCGCCGTGAACAGCAGTTTGGCCAGCACGTGTGCCGTGAGGATCGTCCACGGCCGTAGCGGCGTGGCGCGCAGCCGCTTCAGAATGCCCCCTTCCCGGTAGATCGCGATGATCGTCACCAGCGACAGCACTGAGCTGAGCATGATCAGGATCGCCGCGAAGACGGGCGCGGTGTACTGCACGAAGCCGCTCGTCTGCGGCGCCTGCGGCAGCCGCGGCCCGAGCGTCCGTCCGAGCCCGAGATACACGACGACCGGGATCACGACCGACCCGATCGCGCCGAGCGGCTCGCGCATGAAGATCCTGATCTCGAGCCAGGTGAGCCGGAACAGTCCTCGCAGCATTCGTCAGTCCCGAATCGAGCGGCCGGTCAGCTTCAGAAAGACGTCCTCGAGCGTCG
Source organism: uncultured Acidobacteriota bacterium (assembly GCA_963836665.1). GTDB lineage: Bacteria > Acidobacteriota > Vicinamibacteria > Vicinamibacterales > 2-12-FULL-66-21 > JAICSD01. The sequence goes on from CAWIKL010000002.1 coordinate 406,048, forward strand.
GATGGACGGTCCGGAAGTCCGTCACCACGATACCGCTCTCCGAGATCGCCTGGATCACCGCGGTCACGAAGCCGGCGCCCGTGCCGCGAAGCGTGCATCGCGTGCCGTCAACGGCGACGTCGGTGACGTGCGGGATCGCGCCGAACCGCTCCGCCGCCTGCTGATGCGCGGTGACGACGATGACGCTGCGCTCTGGGCAATGCCGCGCGACGAGCCCGTCGGGGGTGTCGATGTCGATGATCCGCCCGTGCTCGATGATCGCGACGCGATCGCAGAGCCGCTCGGCCTCCTCCATCAGGTGCGTGGTCAGAAAGACGGTCTTACCGCGCGCGCGGATGCCCCGAATCAGCTCCCAGATTGCGCGGCGCGCCTGCGGATCGAGCCCCGTCGTCAGTTCGTCGAGAAAGACGACGTCGGGATCGTTGACGAGCGCCAGGGCGATGAAGAGGCGCTGCTTCTGCCCGCCGGAGAGCGTCATGAACCAAGCGTCGCGCTTCTCGAAGAGCCCGAGCTGCTCGAGCAGCCGATCGCCGTCGGCGGTCGGCTTGCGGTAGAGCGCCGCCCACAGGTGGACCGCTTCCTTGACCCTGATCCGCTTCTGCAGCTGCGCCTGCTGGAGCTGGACGCCGATCCGCTGCTGCAGCGCGTAGACGTCGCGAAAGGGATCGAGGCCGAGCACGCTGATGGTACCGCGGTCCAGCTTTCGCAGCCCCTCGACGCACTCCATCGTCGTCGTCTTGCCGGCGCCGTTGGGGCCGATGAGTCCGAAGATCTCCCCTTCGCGGACGTCGAACGACACGTCGTCGACGGCGACGAGCGCGCCGTAGGTCTTGCGGACGGTGGAGACGTCGATGACGGGCGCGATAGGTACCAGTTTACTTGCCGGGCAGGCTGGTCCAGTTGAGGACGATGTTTACACGCGGCCGCTCGCCGGAGGCCTTTGGAACCGCGACGAGAAAGCGCTGGCCGTCCCGAGTCGGGGAATAAAGGGATCCGCGGAAGTCGAAGAGCTCGCGCGTCGTGCCGGCATGCACGGGGTCTCCGGCCGAAACGTCGGCGGCCTTCAGGTGTCCGTCGGAGAGAAAGTAGAGTTCGTGGCCGTCCGCGCGCCACCGAGGGGAAGCGACGTTCCCGCTTTCGACCAGGGTTCGGGTGCCGCTGCGGGTCGGCTGCACGTACAACGCCTTGCTTCCAACAACGCTGGCGATCAGATCGCCATTCCGTGTGACGGCGGCATCAGTGAAATCGATATTCGCATTTTCCGCGTGGTTCAGAATGCGCGCGTTGCCTGGCGAGGTTGACTCCCACAAGTCGGCTGAGAACTTGCCCGACACGGCATACAGCAACGAGCCGGTGCCGGACCAGCCGAGCGGCCACTTCATGTCGTCGGGCTGATTCGCCACGAGCTGTTCGGTACCACCTCCATCCACGCGAATGGAGTAGATGTCGTCGTGCCAGACTTTGCCCGGTTTTCTGAACAGCACGCGATCGCCACCGGGTGACCACAGAACCGGGTGTCCCGATCCCACTGTCAGCGGTTGGCGCGTACCTCGAGCGAGCTGCATCACCCACATGACGAGTTTCGATTCGTCAGAGCGCGCCACGACGGCTTGGGTGTCATCGGGCGACAGTTGCACCGATTGAAACACCGCCGGCTCCCAAATTGCCTCCCCGACGTCTCCGCTCTTCGAGTACCAGGTCAGCTGGGAAGGAGTGCGCAGTGATGAGCGGTAGATGACCGTGCTGTCCGAGACGGCGAACGCCTGACTACTGGCGTCGTCGACATCTACGTCCTTGGCAACGAGCATCGGGGGATCGTCCGATAGCCGCCTGTGCTTTTCGTCCAGCGCCTGCGCCACCACTGACCCGTTCAGCGCGAACACGAGCATGCCTCGCGCGACATACGCTTGCGTCACACCGCGCCCCAGGCCCCCTGAGCTTTGGCGGTACAGTTCGGTGATCACGGGATCGGCAAGCGATCGGATCTCAAAACTCACGACCCCATCCTTGACAACCGTGAAAAGAAAGTGCACGCGGTCGGCGAGAAAGCTCGGAAACCGGTGCACTTCGCCCACCTGCGGCGGCCGCGTTACCGGCGTTGCCGGCGTTGCCTCACAGCCGTCATCAGATACCCGGTATATTCCGCTGTGTTGGTCGGGCACAAACAGGATCGTGTGGCCTGCCCACGTCCCTCCGCGCGGGTTCGGCGCGGGACAGAGATCACGGACTACGCCGGTCGCCACATCAATATTCTTCAGCTTGCCGTCGGCAAAGAACCCCAGCCTGCGGCCATCCGACGACCAGAACAGAAACCGGCTGTCCGGAGTGCCGGCCAGCTGTCGCGCGTCGGCGTCACCCACCAGGGAACGAACCCAGATGAGCGGCGGCGCGCTCCTGTCGTGCGGCCGGCCGACAAAGGCCAGCTGTAACCCATCGCTCGACAACGCGAAGGAGCCCGCCCGCTCGATCCCATCGGGTATGGGAAGCCACATGTGCCTCAAGGCCGCCTCAGGGACACGGCGCGCGTGCCAGACCACGTACGACACGGCCGCGATCGCGAGGGCCGCTACCACTGCGGCGGCACCCCACGCGATCCGCTCCCGCCGCGGCGCAGCGGTCCGCCCCTCCGCGGGCGCGTCGGCCGTTGCGCGACCGGACGCGATCCACTCCAGTTCGTGACGCAGGTCCGCGACCGACTGCCACCGATCGTCGGGCTCTTTCGCCAGACAACGATCGACGACCCGCTGGAGCGCTGGCGGCAAGCCCCGCGCGCTCGTGGAGAGGGGCGGCGCCGCCGCTCCAAGAATCGCGGCGCCGATGGTCGCCTCCGATTCACCCTCGAAGGGCGTGCGTCCCGCCACCATCTGGTACAGCACGCAGCCGAACGCCCATACGTCGCTGCGCGCGTCCGCCTCGGCACCTTTCAACTGCTCCGGCGACATGTAGCGTAGCGTGCCCATGACCGTTCCCGTCTTCGTCAGGTCGTGCACCGGCGCGCGCATACTGCGCGCGAGGCCGAAATCGAGCAGCTTCGTGCCGGACTTCGTGAGCATGACGTTGCCAGGCTTCAGGTCCCGATGCACGATCCCGAGCGCGTGCGCCTTGTCGAGCGCGTCGGCGATTTCGATCGCGTAGGCAAGCGTTTTGTCGAGCGGAAGCGGACCTCTGCGCAGACGATCGCTCAGCAGCTCGCCCTCGACGCACTCCATGACGATGAAATCGATGCCATTCTCGCGTCCGACGTCGAACAGCGTGCAGATATGCGGATGGTTGAGCGCCGCAAGCAGTTTCGCTTCGCGCTCGAACCGTGCGAGCCGATCGCGGTCGTTGGCGAAAAGCACCGGCAGTACCTTGATCGCGACGTCGCGCCCGAGGCGGCCGTCGCGCGCGCGATAGACCTCGCCCATCCCGCCGGCGCCAATCACGGTCTCGATTTCGTACGGGCCCAGACGCCTGCCCGGCGTCAGCGTGGATACGTTGACGATCCCGGACAGCGAGGGGTCCGATGCCAGCATCTCGAGCAACTCGCGCCGCAGCGCCTCGTTGGAACAACGATCGGCGAGAAACTGCGCGCGCTCGGAGTCCGGCAGGGCGGCCGCTTCGACAAGCCACTCTTTCGCGCGCTGCCAGGTCTGTGCGTCCATCAGCCCTGCCTCATCTTTCGTCCGAGAAAGAACCTCGCGCTGGCGACCTCACGACGGATCGTCGCCGGCGACAGATCTGCCGCATCAGGCGGGCGGCAATCCCGAAGAAATGCGCCCGCCCTTCCCACGCGACGTCAACATTGACGAGCCGTAGGTACGCCTCGTTGACCAGCGCCGTCGGCTGCAGCGTGTGATCCGGCCGTTCGCGGCGCATGTAGGAGGCCGCAATGCGCCGGAGTTCGCGCTCGATCGCCCCGACCAGACGGGCGTCGCTACCGCCGCCCGTCTCGCGCCATCGCCGGAGCATACCCGTCACGACTGCCTTTGAAAGGCTTTCAGGCATCGAAAAGATTCGGTGGAGACGTAGATTAGCCGAAATGAGCGGTTTTTTCCCTGGTCTGCGCATGTCGCGGCCAGGAGCAAGAAATGCGCACATTCCTGGCCGCGGGCCTGCTGGGCATAGCGACAACGTCACAGGCGATCGGGTGCGAAACGGCGCTGCCGTTCCATCTTCGAATCGACGACTGTCAGCTTGCCGCGGCGGTGGCGGACGGAGCGCGGCGATCGCCAACACTCGACAATCTCATCGAACGGATCCAGCGCTCGAACGCGCTCGTCTTCGTAGCGCCGCCGCCCAGTATCGGACCGGCGTCGAAACTCCTCGGAGGACTGTATTACGACATGTCCTCCACCGGTTCCTATCGCATCTTCACCATCTTCCTTGCACGGACTGCAGGGGACGCGGCGATCGCCACGTTCGGCCACGAGCTGCGGCACGCGATCGAGCTCCTCGAATCCGCGGGTTCCAAAGACGACCTGGAGGCGAGAGCGCGTGAGGGCCGAACCGCATGGCAGAGTGGGCCTCACACGATCGAGACAAAAGCGGCGCTCGACGCTGGCAACGCGATCACACGCGAGCTCAAGGCGACGAGGCACAAACGCGGCTCGTCGGACGACGAGCTCGGTAGGCGAATGCCTTCGTCGATCCGCCGACCATGACGCGGAACGCACAGCTTGCGGCGGTGCGTGACGCAGTTCGTGCCCGACGATGGCGATCCCGTAGTCGTCAACCCTTCTGGAAACGAAGACTTTCGATCGACTCGGCTGGCGCTCGGCGGCCAACGTGATCGAAACCCAGGCGGCGCTCGACGCCGGCGACGCGATTGAGCGAGAGCTCAGCGGGACGAAGCCCCGCGAATTACATCGAGCCCGGCGATAGCCGCCACGAACGAGCCACTCGACTCGATCGCCTGGCAGGCGATCTACCGTGACGCCTTGCCTTCAGCGACGCCTTACCTTCAGGTTCGGCTGGCCTCGAACGCGTGAACCGTGCCCGTCGCAGCGCGGACCAGCGCGTCCAACTGGTCGGGGGCCAGTCGACCGGTGTCGAGGTTCTGCTGCCGCCGATCGAACCCGGGCAGCCGGAGCTGCGTCGAGAACGTCACCAGCACCCAATCGCTCTGCCCTTCGACAATCCAACCGTGGTGAGCGCTGAAGAAATCGAGCACGCCCGGCGTGAACGCCGAGCGAACGGCCGCCTGCTCGCCGCTGCGGACGACATACCTGAGATCAGGCCGGTCCGTAAAGCGCCATCCTGGCTGACTGCCGGCCATCCCTTCGGCGAGCGACATCAGCGCATGCGCGACCTTGCCCATCGCGCCGTCGCCGACCTGCTGCGCCACCGTCGCTTCCGCTTCCTTGACCGCCGCGCTCATGTCGGGCTCGATCGCAAACGCCGGCAGATTGAGCCGCGAGCCCTTGGCGCAGGCAATCGTCGTCGTAACGATGTGGTCGTGGTAGTGCAGGCCATTGAACCCGACCATCCGCGGGTCGTTGAACATGTAGTCGAAGACCACCACGTCGACACCGCCGACGGAGCCGCGCAGGATCGGCGACGCGTCGCGGCTCTTGCCGGTGTTGAGCAGTTCGAACGGCGGCAACTCGACTGGGAGTACGTCGGTTTGGATCAGCCCGAGCACGGCCGCTGGGCCTGCTAACTGCTTGGCGCGATACGAGTCCGCCGCCCGCATCAGCGCGCGGATTCCGACGGCGACCAGGCCGACGACGACGGCGATGATGGCGAGGGCGATGAGCGGTGCCATCTTGCCGCCAACTATTTATAGACGCCGGCGGCCTTGAAGTCGCCCGCCTTCACAATCGAGAGATCGGCCGGATCGATGTGGCGGCGGAACGCCGCGTTCACCTGATCCGCGGTCAGCGCCGCAATCTTCGTCTCGAGATCGGCATCCCACTGCAGGGGACGGTTGATCTGCTCGTGCGAGACCATCAGGCCGAGCAGCGCCGCGTCGGTCGAGCGGCCGACCACTCGCGAGTCGAGCCAGGCCTTCTTGGCGCCGTCGACTTCGGCCTGCGTGAAGCCCTTCTCGTAGACGTTCTTCAGCTCGTCGACGAAGCTGGCCTCGACCTTCGGGCCGACGCCCGGGTTGAGGCTGACGGTGCCCGAGAGCATCGCCGAGTCTCCTTCCGCCGGCACCGTGATGCGGGCGTTGGCGCCGTAGCTCAGTCCCTCACGGTTACGGATGCGATCGGAGATACGCGACGTGATCGGCTCGCCGAACATGTAGCTGGCCAGGACCATCGCCGCGTAGTCCGGATCGCTCTGCGACATCTGGAAGCGCTCACCGGCGAGGAACTCGGCGTTGGCCTTGTCGGGCGTCTCGATCTTTTCGTTGATCGACGGCGCCTTCTTGAACGGCGTCACTAGCGGCTTGAACGGCTTGCCGCTGTTCCAGGATCCGAACAGCGCCGCGGCCGCCTTCTGCACGTCCGCGGGCTCGAGCGGCCCGACGACGGCGAGGATGCCGTGGTTGGCGCCGTAGAACTGGTCGTGGAAAGCGCGGGCCTGCTCGATCGTCGTCTTCTGCAGCTCGGGAATCTGCTCCTCGCGCGTGGGCGCGTACTGCGCGTCGGTCTTCGCGAATGGGCTGAGATGGCGGTTGAGCAGATCGCCGGCGAGCTGGTTCGGCTCGGTCGGGGCGAGCTCGAGCGTCTTGAGGCGCTGCGTCTTGAGGCGGTCGAATTCGTCGGCGGGATAGGCCGGCTCCTTCAGCATCTCGGCGGCGAGTTTGAGCGCCGCCGGGAAGTTTTCCGCCGGCGCCGTAATCGACGCGGTCGCGGCGCCGAGCGCGCCGCCGCCACCGCCGCCACGCCCGCCGCCGCGGCCGCCAAATCCGCCACCGCCGCCGTTGACGGTAACTTGGGCGTTCAGCTTGCGCAGCTCTTCCTGGATCTGCTGCCGCGTGTGCGTCTTCGTGCCGGCCATCAGCAGGTTGCCGGCAAACGACGCCGGCTCGCGCTGGCCGGCCAGCGACGCCGCATCGCCGAAGCGCAGGTCGATCGACGCGGTCACCATGTTGTTGGCCGTCTGCTTCTTCAGCACGTCGACCTTCATCCCGTTTGGCAGCGTCGAACGGACGACGCGACGCTCGACGTTGGGGATGGTCGGATCGAACGATTCGGCGCGCGCTACTTCAACGGTGCTGGTGTAGTTCTGGAGCGTCTTCTTCAGATCCGGTGCGGGCGTGACCACCGTGCGATCGGGCGCCGCATCCGGGATGTAGTAGCCGACGGTGCGGTTCGACGGTTTGAGGTAGGCCCTGGCGACGCGGACGATTTCACCCGGCGTCACCGAATCGAGGCGATCGTGCTGTAAGAACATCAGTCGCCAGTCGCCCTGCGCGATTGCGGTGTTGAGCGCGCCGGTGGCTATTGCTTGCGGGTTGGAGAGGTTGTTTTCGAGACCTCGGATCATCTGCGAGACGACGCGATCCACTTCCTGGGCCGACGGCGGATTGGCGATCACGTCGTCGATCGTCTTGTAGATGGTGTCCCGCGCCTTGTCCAGGGACTGATCCTGGTTGAGCGACGCTGAAACCATGACCAGCCCCGGGTCGTACTGGAGCTGAAAACCCATCGACGCCGAGTCGGCGAGCTTGCTGTCGACGAGGGCCTTGGCCAGCCGGCCCTCCTGTCCACCCCCGCCGCCCCGCCCGCCGCGACCGCCCCCGCCGCCACTCATGATGCCGGCCAGCACCTGCAGCGCCGCCGCATCCGGATGCGAGGCCGACACGGCGTGGTAGGCGACGATCACCTCCTGCCCCTGGCCGACGCGCCGCAGCGCGACGAAGCGTTCGCCGTCCTGCGCCGGTTCGACCGTATAGGTCTGATCGAGCACGCGCGTCGGCCGCGGGATCTTGCCCAGCGAGTCGGCGACCATCTGCAGCGTCTTGGTCTCGTCGAGGCGCCCGGTGATAGTCAGCACGGCGTTATCGGGCTGATAGAACTTCTTGTAGAACTCGGCGAGGCGATTGACTGGCACGCGCTCGAGATCATCCTTCGACCCGATCGTCGACTTGCCGTAGTTGTGCCAGAGATACGCGGTCGAAGCGACCCGTTCGCGCAGGATCGACGCCGGGTTGTTCTCGCCGCGCTCGAACTCGTTGCGGACGACAGTCATCTCGGTGTCGAGAATTTCCTTGGTGAACTTCACGTTCACCATCCGGTCGGCCTCGAGACCGAGGGCCCACTGGAGGTTGTCGTCGGTCGAGGGGATCGTCTCGTAGTAGTTGGTGCGGTCGTCGTTGGTCGTCCCGTTCCAGTTCGAGGCGTGGGCGGTGATCTCGTTCTTGATCTTGCGGCCGTTGGTCGTCTCGATGAAGTCCATGTGCTCGAGCAGGTGCGCCATGCCGGTCTCGCCGTAGCCTTCGTGGCGGGAGCCGACCAGATAGGTCACGTTGATCGTGATCTTCGGCTCGCCGGCGTCGGGATAGAGCAGCACGCGCAGTCCGTTCGGGTAGTCATATTCGGTGATGCCGCCCATCGACGGCCCTTTGACGACCCCCGCCGGCAGCGAGGATTGCGCCACCAGCGCGGCGGCGAGACACACGAACACGGCGGAAGCGAAGGGCTTGCTCTGCATGGGCGCAACTATACATGGTACGATGCGGCCGCGCATGAATCCTACGATCCGCCTCAAGCTGATTCTGATGATGGTGCTGGAGTTCTTCATCTGGGGAGCCTGGTACCCATTGATCTTCGGCTACCTACCCAGCGTCGGTTTCTCGCCGGCGGAGCAAAGCTGGATTCTGAGTACCTTTCCTGCCGCCGCGATCATCGGCATGTTCTTCAGTAATCAGTTCGCGGATCGCAACTTCGCGGCCGAGCGCTTCCTGGCGGCGAGTCACCTGATCGCCGGGCTGGCGATGATCGCGCTCTTCTGGACGCACAGCTTCTGGCCGTTCTTCGGCTGCATGCTGATCCACTGCCTGCTCTACGTGCCGACGATTTCGATCACCAACTCGATCTCCTTCGCCAACATGAAAGACGCGCAGAAGGAATTCGGCATCGTCCGCATGGGCGGGACGATCGGCTGGGTGCTGGCGGCGTGGCCGATGACCTTCATCCTCGTCGACTGGGACAAGGTCCATGCAACGGCGACGACCGGATTCGTCGACTGGCTCGGCACCGTGCTCGGCTCGGGACTGACGGGGCCTGCGCTGGCGGCCGGCACCAAGTGGGTGTTCATCGTCGCGGGGATCGCCTCACTGATCCTCGCCGCGTTCAGCCTGACGCTGCCGCACACGCCGCCGAAGAAGGTGACCGCTGGTGCCGACAAGTTCGCCTGGCTCGAAGCGGTGAAGCTGCTGGCGGCGCCGTTCATCATGGTCCTGTTCATCGTGACGTTCATCGATTCGACGGTGCACAACCTGTTCTTCAACTTCACGGGGTCGTTCCTCGGCACGGCTGTGGCGGCCGGCGGCGTCGGCATTCCGGGCAACTGGATCATGCCGGTGATGAGCATCGGCCAGGTCGCCGAGATCTCGACGATGGCGATTCTCGGCATCACGCTGAAGCGGTTCGGCTGGCGGACGACGATGATCCTCGGGATCATGGGGCACGCGGCGCGCTTCGCGGTGTTCGCCTTCTTCCCGCAGTACAAGGCGGCGATCATCTTGATCAACGTGATCCACGGCGTTGCCTACGCGTTCTTCTTCGCGACGGTCTACATCTTCGTCGACGAGTTCTTTCCCAAGGACGTCCGCGCCAGCGCCCAGGGGCTGTTCAACCTGATGATCCTGGGCCTCGGCCCGCTCGTCGCCAACGTGCTCGGGCCGCAGCTGATGGGGGAGACGTTCAAAACGGCGACCGGCGTGGACTTCCGTGGCCTGTTCCTGGTGCCGCTGGCCATGGCGATCGCCGCCGCCGTGCTGCTCGCCGTCGCGTTCCACCCGCCGGCGAAGAAGAGCAACAGCGTCGCGGTCAGTCACTAAAGCAAGGTTGCCCAGGACCTCGGCCGTCCGGCGATCGCACAGGAGGGTGACCGGGTCGGCAGGGCTGAAGCCCTGCGCTACATCAGCTCGCGGATGCGGATATTCCGCAGCTTCAGCGTGCCCGGATGATCGCCCTGGATGCCGAGGTAGCCCTTCGGCGCCTTGGCAAAATTCGGATACTTCGTCGGGCTGAACTTGCTCGCCTTGATGGCGGCGTCCCACTCGGGGCTGCCCACGTCGTACGACGCGATCTTCTTACCGTTGAGCCAGTGTTCGACGTGTGTGCCCTTCGCGACGATGCGCGTCTGGTTCCACTCGCCAGCCGGTTTGACGACACCCTTGGGCGGGGCGATCAGGTCGTAGACCGATCCCGCCAGATGGTTGTCCTTCTTGTTGTCGGCGGCGTTGACGTCGTCGAGCAGCTGGTACTCGGGCGCGCTCCAGTAGATCTGATCAAACTCGTCGGTACCGCGATAGAACACGCCGCTGTTGCTCGCGTTGCCGATGTTCCACTCGAGCTCGAGCTCGAAATCACCGAACTGTTCGCGGGAGGCGACGTCGTTGGCGTGGCCGTCCTTCTGCAGGATGCCGTCGACGATCTCCCAGCAGTCCTTCGCGCCAGGGGTCTCGCACATCTTCGGCGCCCGGTCGGTCTTGAAGACGCGCCACGCGTCCATGGTCTTGCCGTCGAAGAGCGATTTCCATGGACCGGCTTTCGGCGCCGGGGTCTGCAGCACGAGCGCGGCGAGGATGAGCGCGACGATCTGGGTCATGCCCGGAAGGTATATCATGACATCCGTTTTCGGAAGGGGGACTCATGGACGACAAGTCGAAGGGCGTTTCGCGGCGGCAGTTCATCGAAACTGCCGCGCTCACCGGCGCGTCGATCGCCATCGTGCCTCGGCACGTGCTCGGACGCGGCTACACGCCGCCGTCCGATCTGCTCAACATCGCCAGCGTCGGCATCGGCGGCATGGGCCACACCAACCTGGCCAACGTCGCCACGCAGAACATCGTCGCCATCTGCGACGTCGACTGGGATTACGCCGGCAAGTCGATCGAACGCTTCTCGCGGGAACTCGAGCAGCGCAAGAATCCACCGCCGCCGCGCCAGGCGCAGGCCCCGAACACCGACCCGGCACGGCAGGGACAAACGGCCGAAGGTTATCAGCACCTGGTCGATCAGCTGCCCAAGGTAAAGCACTACACCGACTACCGCGAGATGCTGGCGCAGCAGAAAGACATCGACGCGGTGATCGTCGCCACGCCGGACCACATGCACGCCTCGATTGCATCGGCGGCGATGGATCTCGGCAAGCACGTCTACGTGCAGAAGCCGCTGTGCTGGTCGGTCGAGGAAGCACGGCTCCTGGCCGCGAAGGCGAAGAACAATCCAAAGATCGCCACGCAGATGGGCAATCAAGGTCACTCCCATGCCGAGGGCCGGATGACGGTCGAGTACATCCAGCAGGGCGCCATCGGCGACGTCCACGAAGTGCACGTGTGGACGAACCGTCCGCTCGGCTACTGGCCACAGGGACTGCCGCGACCGAACGCCGCCGCGACACAAACGAAAGACGGCCTGCCACTGGCGTGGAACGGACCGGGCGTCGAAAAGCGCCTCGCCGCGGCGATGGCGGGAAACTATCCGGTCCCCGACACGCTGAAGTGGGATCTTTTCCTCGGCGTCGCGCCCGTCGTCGAGTATCACCCGGTGTATCACCCGTTCAACTGGCGCGGATGGGTGGACTGGGGTCAGGGAGCGCTCGGCGACATGGGCGCGCACCTGATTGACTTTCCGTTCTGGTCGCTCGATCTCGATATGCCGACCACCGTCGAGACCATCTCGACGCCGTTCAACGACGTCTGCTACCCAAACGCAACGACGACGTACTACGAGTTCGCGGCGCGTGGTAACAAGCCCGCGGTGAAACTGACGTGGTACGACGGCGGCCTGCTACCGCCACGGCCGGTCGAGTTCAGCGAGGAGCTGGTCGAGAGAAACGGCCATAAGGTCTACAAAGAAACCGTCAACCCCGACGGCGGCGTCATGTTCATCGGGAGCAAGGGCAAGCTGATGCACGAGACCTACGGCTACAAACCGCAGCTGCTGCCCCACTCACTGCACGATTCCTACGGCAAGCCGAAGGAGACGCTGGTGCGGATCCAGACGTCGCACGAGATGAACTGGGTCGAAGCGGCGAAGGGCAACGGGCAGACCTCGAGCCCCTTCTCCTACGCAGCCCGGCTAGTCGAAGTCATGCTGCTCGGCGTCGTCTCGCTGCGCGCGCGGACGAAGATCTACTACGACGCGGAGAACATGCGCATCACCAACTCTGAGTACGCCAATCAGTTCCTGAGGCGCGAGTACCGGAACGGCTGGAAGCTGGCGACGGCGTAGGGCGAGGGGCGAGAAGCGGGACCAAGGGAGTGGCCGAACCGCCACTCCCTTTTGTTGTACATCGCTCCTCGCCCCTCGACCTGCCACACTTCTGACTCGCTTTTTTCTGGCAAGATGGTGCTGTGATCCTGCTCGCGGCGGCTCTTGCCGTGACCCTGGCGGAAGCTGACGCCGCCAGCGTACGAATCGGTACGACCGTCACCGACCGGCAAGGGCGACCGGTCTCGGGATTGACTGCCAAAGACTTCGAGCTGCGTGTTGACGGCGTCGTCCAGAAGATCGACGCGGTCGAGGCGCGAAAGCCTGAGAAGCGGCGGCTCGCCATCCTCCTCGACGAGTTCCACGTCGATCCCGGCGACACGGCGCGGGTCCGTGCGGCGCTGCTCCAGTTCGTTGACGGCCGGCTGCGCGACGGCGACCTCGCGCTGATCCTCAAGCCGATGGATCCGTTGACGGCCATCCGCCTGACGTCGGATCGCGACGAGTTGCGCCGCCTGATCGGCGGTTTCGAGGGACGCAAGGGCATCTATGATCCGCGCACGCCACTCGAAGCGGAAACATTAGGCACGGCGCCGGCGCTCGTCGAGGCCGGCCGTGCCCAGGTCGTGCTCTCGGCGCTCCGCGCGCTGACGGGACAGCTCGGGCAGCTCGGCTCTGTCGCTGGCCGATCCGCAATTCTCTTCGTGAGCGAAGGGTTTGCCACGCAAGCCAGGCGTTCGACCTCGCGCGGCCTGCCCGACACCGGCATCGTCGAGCGCTTCGCCAACCGCTACGACGTTCCCATCTATGCGATCGACCCACGGGGGGCCGCGCCCGACGACGACGTGGGCGCCGCGATGCTGGCCAGGCTCGTCTCGGAGACGGGCGGCACGCTCGCCCATGGGCAGGATCTCGCCGCCAGCGTGCAGCGAGCCGCCGCCGAGCTCGATGGGGGCTACACGGTCGTCTACACGTCGCCGCACGGCAACGACGGCCGCTATCACCCGGTCCAGGTGACCGTGTCGCGCCGCGAGGCGGACGCGCGTACCCGCGCCGGCTACATCTCGCTCCCGTCGGACGCGACCCGCCGCGAGTTGATGGCGCTGCTCGACGACAAGCCCCGAACTCCGCCGCGCCCGTTACGGCATAGTCCCCTCGTCAACATCTGGTCGGGGGTAACGCGTATGGACGCCGGCGAGGCGCGCATTGCCGTCGCCTGGGAACCGGCGTCGCACGCGACCGCCGCCACCCCCGCGCGCGTCGCGTTGAAGGCGACCACGCCGGAGGGCAAGTTGCTCTTCGAAGGGATCCTCTCAGCGGCGCGCAGCGGCGACGACGGGCCGTCGGCGCGGGCCGAGTTCCCCGCTCCGCCTGGGCGCGTGCAGCTCGACATGACGGTGCTCGGTGTCACCGGGCAAAGGCTCGACACCGACATTCGCGATCTCGAGGTGCCGGTCCAGAAGGATGCGACACCGCTGCTGCTCCCGCCGGTCATGATCTCGGTGCAGTCGGCGCGCGAGTTCCGCGATATGGCGGGTAACGCCGACGCGCCGCCTGTCCCCACGCGCGAATTCCGCCGCACCGAACGCGTGCTCATCCGGGTGCCCGCCTACTCGGCGGGCGCGCCACTGCCCGTCACGGCGCGACTGCTCAACAGGGTCGGCCAGGTAATGAGCGATCTCACTGTGCTGCCGGGCGATCCGGCCGTTACACAGTTCGATCTTCCGCTCGCGGCGCTCGCGCCGGGCGACTACTTCCTGCAGTTCACCGTGCAGGGCCCCTCGGGTCCCGTTTCTCAGCGCGTCGCCTTCAAGATCACCGGGTAGCGCGTCGGGTCGTCAATCGTTCCTCAGGACCACCGCCGGATCGACGCGCCCGGCCCATCGCGCTGGCAGGTAACATGCCGCCATCGACACCAGAAGCACGAGCGCCGCGTTGCCGAGGAACACGGCCGGGTCGGTTGGTTTGACGTCGTTGAGCATCGAACCCATCGTTCGCGTCAGCAGCGCGCCCGCGACGCCGCCGATCGCGATGCCGGCCGCGGCGGTGACGGCACCGCGCCAGACGATGAGACGGCGCACCGTGCGCGGATCCGCGCCGAGTGCGAGCCGGATGCCGTACTCACGGCGCTGGCGGCGGACGTTGTAGGCCGTCACGCCATAGACGCCGACCATCGCGAGCAGGCCGGCCAGCCCGCCGAACAACCCGGACAGCGCCGAGAGCAGCCGCGGCTGGCCGACCGAGGCGCTGACCACCTCCTCCATCGTCTGCACGCTCGTCACCGGCAGATTGGGATCAAGCGTCGACACGATGGCGCGCGCGCTCGGGATGAGCGATGCCGGGTCGACGCCCGACGCGCGCAGCACGACCGTCATCGCGCTCGGGGCCGACTGGTCCGTCGTGCGATAGAACTCGAACGGGCTGCGCGCCGCGAGCCCGAACGAGCGGATGTTTCCGACGACGCCGACGACGGTGTAGTACGCCGCGGCGTCGGAGCCCTGGCCGAAGCGGCGGCCGATCGGGTCTTCGCCGGGCCAGAACTTATCGGCCATCGCCTGGTTGACGAGAACATTCTTCGTCGTCGCATCGCGCGCATCGAGCGCGCGGCCGCGCAGCACCGGGATGGCCAGCGCCTTCAGGTAGTCGCCGTGCAGGTAGCGGTACTCGACCAGCGGATTCTCATTCGCGCCCCAGGGGTTGCCACCTTCGCGCGTCATCTCGCCGTTGTTGCCGAATCGGTACATGGGTAGGTGGCTGGTCATCCCCGCGTACTGGACGCCGCCGAGCTGCGACAGCCGCTCGTCGAGGGCGCGATAGAGCAATTGCAGCGGAGCGTCCTGGCGGTAGCGCGGCCCCGACGGCGAGATATCGAACGCGATCACGTGATCGGTCGTGATGCCGGCGTCGCGGCGCTCGAGCAGGATCAGGTTCTTGGCCATCAGCCCGGCGCCGGCGAGGAGCGCGAACGCGATGGCAACCTCGGCGATGACGAGACCGTTGCCAAAAGTGCCGCCGCCACTGCCGGTCCGCGTGTCCCCTTCGCGCAGCGCCGTGGTCAGCGTCGCCAGGCGCAGCCGCAGGAGCGGCGACAGGCCGCAGACGATCCCGACGACGATCGATAGCGCCCCCGTGAACGCCAGGACGCGGCCGTCGATCTGAACCGTCGCGGCGCGCGGCAGGCTGTTGCCGGCGAGCGCGACGAAGACGCGCACGATCCAGATCGCCAACAGTAGCCCCAGGGCGCCGCCCGCGGCCGCCAGCACCAGCGCCTCCGCCGTCAGCTGACGCGCAATTTGCCGCTCGCCGGCGCCGAGCGCGAGGCGCACCGCGATTTCGCGCCGCCGGGACAGGCCCGACGCCAGCAGCAGATTGGCCACGTTGGCGCACGCGATCAGCAGCACGCAGACGACCGCGCCCATCAGGACCTGCAGCGGCCCGCGCACGCCGGCGACGATCACCTCGCGGTACGAACGGACGTCGATACCGTGGTTGTGGCCGAACTCACGCGCCAGCGTCTGGCCGAGCGCCCGCATCTCGCGTTCCGCGCGATCGAGCGGCACACCCGGGCGCAGGCGGGCGTAGGTCGACAGGAAATGATTGCCGCGCGTCGACGGATCGAGCTTGCGCTGCAGGGGCACGAAGATGTCCGCGTTGCGATGGGTGAACGATTCCGGCATGACGCCGATCACCTCGTAGGGATCGCCGTCGAACACCAGCTTGCGTCCGAGGACGGACGGATCGCCGTTGAAGCGGCGGCGCCAATATTTGTTGGAGAGGACGACGACCTTCGGACCTTCGAACTGATCTTCCTGCTCGGTGTACCAGCGGCCGTAGAGGGGATCGACACGGAGAACGTCGTGCAGGCTCGCGGTCGTATACATGCCGGTCACCTGCTCGGGCGAGCCCATTCCGGTCATCACGAATGACGCGAACGTCGAGCCGCCGACGGCCGCGAACACCTGGTTGCGCGTCCTCCAGTCGATGTATTTCGGGTAGGAAGCCGGACAGGTCGCGCAGGCCGGCTGCGTGTCGTAGACCATCACCAGTTCGTCCGGGTTCGGGTACGCCAGCGGCGCGAGCAACACGCCGCTGAAGATGCTGAACACCGACGTGGTCACGCCGATCCCCAGCGCAAAGGCGAGGATCGCCAGAATGGCCACCGACCTGGTCCGAATCGCGGTGCGACTCGCAAACCGCACGTCCTGCCACAGCCGTCCCATCACCCCTCCCGTTCGAGATGGTTAGACGGGAAAAGATCGATTCGGGTGGCCTGAGGTCAATTCAACCCGTTGAATAGAGGCCGCCTTCCGATTGGATCGCGTGTTCGTCCCTCACCATCTCGATCCCAGGTCTCGTCACTCGCCGCGTCACTGGTCAGCCCGCAGATACGAGTCGCACCATCGCACTGTCGCTCGTCCCACGCGCGCAGCGGGCGCGATAGCGCAGGCGCACTGGACCGTCCCTTGCTCAGGGCGCTCAGCACAAGGAGACAACCGCATGATCAGGAACACATGCCGGATGGTGTTCGCCACGCTGCTCCTCGCCGCTGGAGCCGCGACAGCATCGGCACAACAAACGACCGGGACGATCGGGGGCCGCGTCCTCGACGAGCAGAAGGCGGCCGTGCCGGGAGTGACGGTCACGGTGAAGAGCGCCTCGACCGGGCTGACCCGCGTCGAGGTCAGCGATAGTGAAGGCCTCTACCGCATCACCGGACTCCCGGTCGGCAGCTACGCGCTGAGGGTCGAGATGTCTGGCTTCCAGTCGCAGACGCGCACCGCGCAGGTGAGCGTCTCGGAGACGCTCACCGCGGACTTCGATCTGCACATCGCCAGCATGGCCGAGAACGTGACCGTCACGGCGCAATCGCCGCTGGTCGACACCACGTCCTCGGCCGTCGGCGGCGTCGTCGACACGCGCCGCGTCGAGAACCTGCCGTTGAACGGACGGCAGTTCGCCAACCTCGCCGTGACGGTGCCGGGCGTCGGCCTCGGCTTCCACGCCGATCCGACCAAGAGTACGCAGTACTCGCCGCAGATCAACGGCGGCAACGGGCGCAACATCAACTACCAGATCGACGGAGGCGACAACAACGACGACACCGTCGGCGGCCTGCTGCAGCTCTTCCCGCTCGAGGCGATCCAGGAGTTCAACTTCCTGACGTCCCGCTACAAGGCGGAGTACGGCCGCAGCAACGGCGGCGTCATGAATATCGTCACCAAGAGTGGCACCAACCAGTACCAGGGCAGCTTCTTCGAGCTGTTCCGCGATAAGTCGATGAACGCCCAGACCGAGACCGAGCGCCGCTCCGACATCGACAAGCAGGACTACCGCCGCAACCAGTTCGGTGGCAGCGTCGGCGGCCCGATCCTGCGCGACCGCGCCCACTTCTTCTTCGCGGCGGAGCGCACGAACCAGGACACGACGCAGGCCGTGACGACCAAGGGCCTATTCCCAACGCAGGACGGCGTCTTTCCGACGCCGTACCGCGAGACGCTCATCACCGGCAAGGCGACGGCGAATCTCACCCCGCGCCAATACTTGAGTGTCCGCTACGGGCGCAACCAGAACACGCAGCCCTACGGCGCGACCCCGCTCGCGACCCCCGACAACTGGGGCGACAGCGCGAACACGTTCAACTCGGTCAACCTGAACCATAACGTGGCGCTCTCGGGATCGCGCTTCAACGAGTTCGTCTTTCAGTACGCGGACTTCGACAACCACATCGCGGCGCGGACGCAGAGCGCGTATCAATCGTTCCCCAACGGCGTGACCGTCGGCCAGAACATCAACTCGCCGCAGTCCACCGCGCAGAAGAAGTACCAGTTCCGCGACGACTTCTCGTGGCACGTCTCCGGCAAGGGGGGTCTCGGCCATGACCTCAAAGCGGGCGGCAACTTCATCAACGAGCCGCGCCTCTTCATCACCTTCAACACCGGCAAGGGCGTCATCCAGTACACACACCTGACCAACGACCTGAACGGGCCGGTCTCGAACGTGCAGCTGAACGACGGTGATTCCGCCGCGAACATTCCGCTCAAGCAGTACGCCGCCTACGTGCAGGACGACTGGCGCGCCAGTGATCGGCTGACCGTCAACCTCGGCGTCCGCTACGATTTGGTCAAAGGGCTGCAATTCGATCAATCGAAAAACCCCAACTATGTGCTGGCGCAGCAACTCGGCGCCGCCGGCCGTTTCGCCAACGTCGTCGGCTACGAGGACTTCGGCCTGTCGCCGAAAGACGACACCAACAACGTCCAGCCGCGGCTCGGCGCGGTTTGGGACGTACGCGGCGATGCCAGGGATCTCGTGCGCGCCGGCTGGGGCATCTACACCGACTTTGGCTATACCAACTCGAACGTTCTGTTCGCCGCCGCCGACGCCAGCGGATCGCGGTTCGGCACGGTGTTCAGCGCGACGGACACAAGCGGGCTGCGCAATCCCGATGGCAGCCTGTATCAGGTTGGCCAGCCGCTGACCAACCTCGCGGCGCAGAACGAGGCGGGCTCGCTCCCGCTCTTTGGCCAGTGGGTCGATCCGCGGCTCGAGCAGCCCGAGACCTATCAGACCTCGCTCGGCTGGTCGCACCAGGTGTCGGGCAGCACCGTCGTGACTGCCGACTACGTCCACATCGACGGCCGTAACCTGAACGTGCGTCCGCGCCTCAATACCAAAGTTGACGGCGGCGCGCGCCGCTTCGCTGACATCGCGTTCAGCCCGAACTCCTCGGCGACGCGCGCGGCGATCAGCCGGGGCAGGTCGCAATACGACGGGCTCGTGCTCGGTATCCGCCGCCGGCTGACACGCGGCGTCGATTTCACGGGCTCCTATACCCTGTCCACCAGCACCAGCACGATCGGCACGGCGGGCGACGAGCTCGATACGCGCTACCTGCAGGACGCGACCAACCCGTTCGACGACCCGCGGATGCTCGGTCCGAACCGGCGCACCGACGCGCGGCACCGGGTGACGGCGAGCGCGACCCTGCAGCTGCCGTGGGCGTTCCGCGTCGCGCCGATCTTCCTCTACCGCTCGGCGCTCCCGGTCTACCTCGGCGAAGGGGTCGACCTGAACAACGACGGCGAGCTGAACGACCTGCCGCAGCGCGCCGTTGCCTTCACCGGCTTCGACGCGACCGGCGTCGCCACGTACAAGGACATCGGCGCCTGCACGACGATTAACTGCGGCCGCGGTGCGGCGTTCTCGCAGCTGAACCTGCGCGTCTCGCGGGCGTTCCACCTCGGCGGGCACGCCAACGTCGAAGCCATCGCCGAAGTATTCAACCTGTTCAACGCGATCAACCCGAACAACTTCGAGAACACCATTTCGGGGGTCATTCAGACCGTACGGCTGGTCGGCGGCGTCGCCAACCCGAGCTACATGCAGCCGACACGCTTCGCCGGCGATTTCCAGCAGCCGGAACAACGGGTCGGGCAGATTGGCTTCCGGTTCACGTTCTGACGATCGGGTGAACCGGGATCAATTCCTCATTCCCGCGCCCAATTCCCAACTCCCATTCTTCAGGGGAGTTGGGAATTCGGAACGCCGGAGCGCCGGGCGTTGCGGGCCGCGGTCGACGCGATCCGGCTGGTCAGCGGCTCACGCCGCAGGCCGCCTTCGTGTACGGATACTCGAGGCGGCGCGTCTGGCCGTTCATCGGTCCCTCCACAGCGGCGGTCAACGCGTCGCCATCGCGCCTGTACGAGATCGTCGTCGGAAAATCGTGCGCCGGGTTTTCAAAGACGACCGCGGTGGCCGACACGCGCCCCGCCGTAAAGGTGCCTTCGGCCTGCCCAGATGGCTTCGCGACGTAGTCAAGACCATTGGGGCCAGGGCGGATGAGCAGAAACTCATACTCGACGGTCTTGCCGTTGGCCACCGCGCGCGACATGCCGAGCATCGTGCCCCCTTCCGCCGGCATCCACTGCTCGATGACGTGGCGCCCGTCGCGCGTCAACTCCCAGCACCCGGCCATCCATGCGAGGTCGTCAAGCGATGGTTTGGGCGTCTGCGCCCCCCAGACTGCAAACGCCAGGACCAACGACGTCATCGGCATGACCGCACCCTAGCGCACCCGATGCGGCACGTCATGAAAAAAGACATGAGCGGTGTGACCTACTCCAGCCGCATCGCATCCATCGCGCTGACTGCCAGCGCCCGGCGAATCGGAATCGCAGCGGCTGCGAGCGCCGCGAGCGCCAGCGCGACGGCGGCGAGACCGAGCGACGAGGGATCGAGTGGCCCGACGCCGAAGAGCAGCGCGCGCATGAGCGGCGCGGCCGCCGCCGTCAGCAACGCGCCGGCGACAAGGCCGGCGCTCGCCAGGCGTACCGCACCACCTCCCACCAGCCGCACCACTTCCGCTGGCGAGGCGCCGAGCGCCACGCGCACCCCGATTTCGCGGCGTCGCTCGCCGACGACCAACGTCATCAGGCCGTAGAGCCCAAGCGCGGCGAGCACCAGCGCAGCGCCGGCAAAGAGGCTGAGTGCCGCCGCATTCATCCGCGGCTGATCGAGCGAGGCCTCGACTACGGTGTCGACGGACTTGACGCCAAACACCGGGCGCGTGGGATCGAGCGAGCGGACGATCTGCCGGACCGCCGCCGCGATCGCACGAGGGTCGCCGTCGGCACGGACAACGTAGTCAGGGTCGGGCCACGCCCCTTCGGCGAGACAGGTATAGACGTAGGGATAAGGGGGCGCCGCCGGACCATCTTCGAGCGCGTCGCCGAGGATACCGACGATGCGGAACGCGCCGGCCCCCTGTTGCACGAACGACAGGCGGCGTCCGATCACGTCCCTTCCGAGCGCGATGCCGTCGACGAAGGCGCGGTTCACCATCGCGTCGCGGACGCGGTCGGTGCCGAGATCGGCGCGCGGCTCTTCGCACCAGCTGCCGGCGACGAGCGGAAACGACAGCGCGCGCACGTATCCGGGCGTCACGGTTCGCTGGCCGACGTTGAACGCGCCGTTGGCTTCATCACTCGCGGCCCCTTCGATACGCACTTGGTAGCGCAGCGTCGCGCCGGTCGCCGGCAGGAAATTGGCGAAGCCCGCCTCGCGCACGCCCGGCAGCCGCCGCAGGCCGGCGAGCAGCCGATCCTGGAATTGTCCGATCCGTGTCCGGTCCTCGTCCCACGCGGCGCCGACGTGAAACGTCAGCACGCCATGGGGCTCGAATCCCATGTCGACTGTCGACATCGCGCCGTAGCTGCGCACCAGCAGGCCCGCCGATCCTGCGAGCACCACGCCGAGCGCGAGCTGCGCCACGACGATGGCGTATTGCAGGCGATGCCGCCCGCCGGCGAGCGTCCGGCCACCCGTCGCCAGGCGCGGCGACAGCGCTGAGCGGGCGAGTGCTGCCACCGGCAGCATGCCGAACACGATCGCCGCCATCAGGATGCTCCCCAGCACGAACGCGAGCGACTGCCAGTCGAGCCGCAAGTCCTCGCCACGTGGCACTGTCGTGAGCGTGGCCCCAGCCACGGTGGTCAGGCCCCACGCCAGCGCCGCCGCCGCGACGCTCGCCACGATGCCGAGCAGCAGCACTTCTCTGAAGACTACCCCGGCAATTCGTGAGCGGGACGCGCCGAGCGCCGCGCGGATGGCGAACTCGGTGTCCCGGCGATGCAGCTGCACCAGGACCAGCCCCGCCACGTTCGCGGCGGCGATCACGAACAACAGCACCACAGCAGCGAATAGCAACAGCAAGGGCCGCCGGTAGTCGCCGACGCGCACGTCCTTGAGGCCTCGGACGTCTGCCGACCAGCCGGCATCCGTCTGCGGAAACTGCGCGCCGAGCGCGTGCTGCACCCGCGCCAGATCCGCCCGCGCCTCGGCCGGCGTCACGCCGTCCCGCAGCCGCCCGACGCCACCGAGGAACCGCGCCGAACGCACGCGCATCAGGCCGGGCGCGAACTGCGCCGGGATCCAGACGTCGGTGCCAGGCGCTGCGAAGCTTCGCGGCATCACGCCGACGATCGTGGTGGCGATCCCTCCCGCAACCAGTCGCCCGCCGATGACGTCGGGTCGTCGTGCGAACCGCCGCGTCCACAGGTCCTCGCTGATCACCACGGCGGCGGCGCCGCCGTAGCGCTCCTCGTCGGCGGTGAAGGTGCGCCCGGCAATCGGAGCCACGCGGAACACCTCGAAATAGCCCGGCGTGACGCGGCGTCCTTGCAGCCGCTCCGGCTCGGCGCCGCTCGTATCGGTGATGCTGTCGGTGTAGCTACCCGCGATCGCGCCGAACGTCCGGTTCAGCCGCTGCCAGTCGTCGAGCCGGACCGGGGCGATCAGACTGACGCGCTGCTGCTGGCCCGGGTTCGCCTCGTAGAGGGCCACCAGCTGGCCGGCGTCCGGATACGGCAGGGGCTTCCACAGCACACCGTTGACGATCGAGAACACGGTTGCGGTCACCCCCGCGCTGCCGGCGAGCGTGACCACGGCAACCAGCGTGAACGCGGGACGGCGCGCCAGCGCCCTAGCGGCCTGCACGAGCGCGGTCATGCCATGTCAGACGGCGCCGCTCGCGGTTCGGTTGGCTCACATTCGACTCAGTCGGCGCGAAGGGCGATCAACGGGTCCACGGCGCTGATCCGCCGCGCCGGCCACCACGCCGCCGCCGCCGCCACGGTGAGCAGCAGCCCCGGTACGCCAGCAAAGACCGCGAAGTCGACGGGTCCCGAGATCACGTCGACGACGACAGTGAGCGCCAGCAGCCAGCCGGCCAGCGCGCCGACGGCCGCCACCGACACGTACTCGCGGACGAAATGGGCGATCAGCCGCGGCGCCGTCGCACCCAGCGCGAGACGGACACCGATCTCCGCCGTCCGCAACGACACTGCGTAGGCGACGACCGCGTAGATCCCGGTCGCCGCCAACAGCAACAGGAGCGGCCCAAGCACCGTGAACATGCGCGCGGGAATGCGGCGGAAGATCAGGTTCGCCTCGATGTGGTCCGACAGCGTACGCACGTCGTAGACGGGCAGATCCGGATCGATGCCGGCGACGATCCGCCGCAGGTCCGCGGCAAGGGCGATCTCCGCGCCGCGGACCGGACGCAGGTGAATCTCGCCGTAGGCCGACGGGCGGTCGCGATAGGAGAAGTAGATCATCGGCATCGGCGGCTCGCCGAAGGCGTTGTAGAGCGACGTGCGCACGACACCGACGATGCTGAACGCCCGCCCGCGCGTCGTTACGCGTCGGCCGAGCACGTTGGCGCCCGGCGCATAACGGCGCACGAAGGCGTCATTGACGATCACTTCGGGCGGCGCGGCGGTGTCGCGCAGTCCGGTGAAATCGCGTCCAGCCAACAGGGAGAGGTCCATCACCGCGAAATACCCTGGTGTCACCGTGTTGCTCAGTGCCTGGTCGAGGTTGTCATCGTTTCGCGCGCGACCCTCCAGGGTGAAGAAGCGCGACGGCATGCCGTGGATATCGAGCGGCACGGAGGTCGCGATGGCGGCCCCGTCGAGTGAGGCGACAGAGCGCAGCCGGTCGAGCAGCGTGGCGGCGAACTGCGCCGCGCCGGCATCGTCGGCGTTGCGGCCGGTGAGGTCGTATCCGGCGAGGAGGACGCCGTCGCGGCGAAAGCCCGGATCCTGCCGGGTCGCCGCAAACGCCTGGACAAACAGGCCTCCGGCAATCAGGACGGCTGAGGCGAGTGCGACCTCGATGCCCATCAGCACCGTGCGCGCGCGCCCGCGCGGGTGCGATGCCGCCGTGGTTCGCCACGACGTGTCCGCGCCGCTGCGCGCGAGCTGCAGCGCCGGGATCAGGCCGAAGGCCAGACCACATCCCGCAGCGAGTAGCAGCGCAAACGCCACGGTTGTGAGGTCGGCGTGGGTTTCGAACGACACCGGGATGCCGCGCACTCGCAGCGGCGGCAGCGCGCCGAGGAGCCGCGTCCCCCACCACGCGAGCGCGGCGCCGAGCGCACCACCAGCCATCGCCAGCAGCAGACTCTCGGCGAGCAGCAGCCGCGCGATGTGTCCGCGCCCGGCGCCGAGCGCCACCCGGATGCTCATCTCCCGCTGCCGGGCGCTGGCGCGGGCGAGGATCAGCGTCGCCGTATTGCCGCAGACGGCGAGCAGCAGGAGTAGCATCATGGCCTGCAGTGCGCCAAGAGAGGCGGCGAGGAAGCGCTGCGGGCCGAACGGCGCTTTCCAGAACGGCAGCACATCAGCAGTCATGACGCGGTTACTCCGCGGATAGGCCTGCGCCAGTGTGCGCATCGCGGCGTCGAGGTCGGCCTGCGCCTGCGCCAGCCGGACGCCGGGCGCGAGATACCCGGCGACGGTGTATCCGCGCGAGGCGCGATCCTCGATCTCGGCGGAGCCCGGCACCAGTACGGGCGCCATCGTCGCCGGGATCCAGAAATCGAACGACAGCCGCATCACAGTGCCCTTGAAGCCGCGCGGGGCGACGCCGATGATCGCGAGATCGCTGCCGTTGATGCGGATGGAACGATCCAGCGCCGTGGCGCTGCCGCCCAGGCGTGTCTGCCAATAGTCGTGCGAGATGACGACGACTGGCGCTGCGACAGGCTGCACCGCCTCATCGCTCCGCGGGAAGCGGCCGAGCGCCGGCGCCAGCCCGAGCGAAGTGAAGTAGTTGTCGGACACCAACAGCCCGGTGGCACGCTCGACGCGGCCGCGCTCGCCGACGTAAAGCGGGATCATGCGGAACGCCAGCAGGCCGTCCATCGCGCGCAGGCGCGCGCGCAGGTCGCGGTATTCCGGCCACGACGCTCCGGCGTAGATGCCGGTTTCGTCCTTGGGCTCGACCAGTTGCAGGCCGGCCGCGCGCGGTGCGCCGTCGATCGGCCTGAGCACGACCGACTGCACCCACGAGAAGACCACCCCGTTGGCGCCGATGCCGATGCCGAGCGAGGCGACGATGACGGTGGCGAGCGCCGGCATCCGCGCAATTGCACGAACGGCGTGGCGGACGTCACCGACGAGGCGGCTCACTTCGTTGTCGTCGCGGCGGCCCGCGTCGCCGTCCACGTCATGTCGCCCATCGGGCTCGAAATGGTGCCGGCGAGCGTGCCATCGGCGCGCAGCTTGGCGGTGAAGATGATCCGCTCGTCCTCGGAACCGTGCGTCGAGGCGATGCGCAGCTGGCCGTCCACGAACTCACCGGCAACCTCCATGTCCGCGGCATGACCGCTGACGAAGGTACCCGTGACCTTGCTACCGTCCTGCTTGAGGGTCAGGCCCATCGTCGCGGTACCGTGTGGGGTGCCTTCGACGACCATCGTCCAGTTTCCGCTGAGCGAGGGAGCGGCGGCGGCGAATGCCGCCAGCGCCAGCGCGCCGAGCATACCGAGTACGTTCTGCTTCATGACGGTTCCTCCCTAATGCGAGTGCGCGGACCCGCCGTGCAGGGTCGGCAGCCAGTGCGCGAGCGCGGCGTGTCCCTTGCCGTGCATCGCGACCACGCCTGCCGCGATCAGTCCGGCAAGGACGACGATGAAAACGAAGGCTTTGGTGGTCATCGGCGGGAGCATACGGACTCGTCGCTGAACACTTCCTGAACGGCCCGTTCAGGGAGCGTTCAGGTTCGGGTGGGGTACAAAGAAGCGTGTAGCTTCCGCGTTCAGGCGGAACGAAGGCAACGAGATCCGATGAAGGTCCTGGTCGTCGAAGACGAATCTCGCCTGGCGCAGCAGCTGTCGGGCGCCCTGGCGCAGGCCGGCTATGCCGTGGATTGCGCCGGCGACGGGGAACGCGCCGATTTCCTCTGTCAGACCGAGCGCTACGACGCGGTGGTTCTCGATCTCGGCCTGCCGAGGATTGACGGGCTCACGCTGCTGCGCCGTTGGCGCGACGCCGGCCTGACGCTCCCGGTGCTCGTCTTGACGGCACGGGGCAGCTGGCACGAGAAGGTCCAAGGCATCGACGGCGGGGCCGACGACTACGTCGCCAAGCCGTTCCGCATGGAAGAAGTGCTGGCGCGGTTGCGTGGGCTCATCCGCCGCGCCAGCGGACAGCTCACCGGCGAACTCCGCTGCGGCGCGATTGCACTCGATCCGCGAGCGGCGCGCGTGACGCTGCGCGGCGCACCGGTCCGGCTCACGGCGCACGAATTTCGCGTGCTGTCGTATCTGATGCACCATCGCGGCCGGGTCGTGTCGCAGGCCGAGGTGAGCGAGCACATCTACGCCGAGAACCTCGACCGTGACTCGAACACCGTCGAAGTGTTCGTGGCTCGCCTGCGGCGCAAGCTCGGCGCCGGCACGATCGCCACCGTGCGCGGCCTGGGTTACCGGATGGACTGCGGCGAGGACCGAACGTGGAGATCGCTGCGCGCCTACGTCCTCGTCGGGGCCGTCACCTGGTCGGTCGGGCTGCTCGCGGTCTGGGCGACGACACTGACGCTGCACCGCGAGGCGCTCCAGAGCGTCGTCGTCGTCCACCGCTATCCGCACACCCTCCTCGCGGCAGCGATCCTGCTGATGATCGGCGGCTTCGCCTTGGTGCGACGCGGGCTGGCGCCGCTCGACGACATGCGCCGGCGCCTGACGGCGGTCCGCGCCGGCACGGCGCAGCGGGTCGACGGCCGCTTCCCCACCGAAGTGCAGCCGCTCGTGTCCGACCTGAACGCGCTGCTCGTGCACCAGGAACGCGCCGTCGGCCGCGCACAGGCCAAAGCCGGCGACCTCGCCCACGGCCTGAAGACGCCGCTGGCGATCCTGACGCAAGAGGCCGATCGCGCCGCCGCGACCGGCCAGGCGGAGCTCGCCGCGGCGGTGCACGAGCAAGTCGAGCGGATGCGGCGGCAGATCGAGTATCACCTCGCCCACGCCCGCGCGGCGGCGTCGGGAGCAACCGCGCGGGCACGATGCTCGACGGCGGAGTCGGCGGAGGCACTCGCGCGCACGATGCGGCGGCTACACGCGGACCGCGGCCTGGCCATCCACGTGCACGTCCCCGCCGGACATGAGGTGCGCTGCGAACGCGCCGACCTCGACGAGATGCTGGGCAACCTGCTCGACAACGCCTGCAAATGGGCGCGGACGCGCGTGGTGGTGTCCCTGACCGTGGCTGAAGACGGAAGCGCCACGATCGCCGTCGAGGACGACGGGCCCGGGATCGATCCGGCGCTGCGCGAGGCGGTGCTGCAGCGCGGCGTGCGCGCCGACCAGGCGTTGCCGGGGTCGGGCCTGGGGCTGGCGATCGTTCGCGACCTCGCCGAGCTCTATGGCGGTCGGATCACGCTCGACGCGGCCCCAGGCGGCGGCCTCGCGGCACGGCTGACGTTGCCGCGCGTCACCGGCTAGCCGGCGCGCGTGCCGTCAGGCACTGGCCACTCAGGCTGCGCGAGGGCCGGGCGAAGGCCGTCGGCGAAGCCGATGTCGAAGAGCATGCCCTCTGACAGCTGCCCGCGAATCGTTCTCGGCTCGAGGTTGACGACGAACAGGCACTGGCGGCCGACAATCGCGTCGAGCGAGGGCCGCTCGGTGCGGATGCCGGCAACAATCGTGCGCTCGCGATCGGCAAACGACACCGTCAGCACCGCGAGGCGGTCGGTGCCGGCGAGAGGTATCGCGGCGCGGATGGTGCCGGCGCGGACGTCGAGCTGCTCCAGCAGCGCCGAGACGACGGTCGGCTTGACCGGCGCGGCGCGGAAAGCTGCCGCCACGCGAGCAGGTTCGCTGCCGGTTACCAGCCGCTCTATCTGCGCGAGGTGATTGCGATCGTGACCGGCCTGCAGCGACATCAGCTGCGTGATGCTCTCTTCGCCTCGCTCGCTGTGCGTACCGAAGCGTCGGCGCTCCTCCGCGTCCAGGGACGCGAGCAGGCGAGTGTTCGCCGCCCGCAGGACGGTCAGCAGCGCCAGCGCCTCGAACGCGTCGTTGGCGTCGTAGTGGAGCGCCGACGCCCACGCCTCCTGATCGTAGGCCTGGACGGGTGTGCCCGGCGCCGCCAGGATCTGCCGCACGCGATAAGCGAACACCAGCTCGGAGTCGGCGAGGAAACGATCTGCGCGACCGACCAGCGTCGCGGCGACGGCTGCCGCCGCAGCTCGGCGACCGTCGGCCCGGCGAGCAGTTCGCCGATACGACGCGGCGTCGATGTCAGGATCTCGAGCGCGTCGGCGCCGGCGGCGAGTGCGAGCAGGCGCGCGGTGTAGGTCTGCGGCGTCTCAGGCATCGGGCTGCCAGTCCTTCAGCAGGCTGAAGTATCGGGCCCACGGTCCGACGTGCCCCCCGATCGATCGGAGCAGAATGCGCGCGAGCTGCGCCACGTGCGCCAGATCGTGCGCGGTCCAGGTCGCGAGCAACTGGGCCAATGTGACGGTGCCGAACTCCGGGTGCTCGCCGGTCAGCCGCAGGTGCGGCGCCGTCAGCGCCAGGCGATCGAGCCGGTCGACGTTGGCACGCCGCAGCTGCCCGAACTCGCCGACGAGCGCCTCCGCGCTCCAGCCACGGTAGCGCGTGAAGCCGCCCTCGCGATCGAACGGCGGGAAGCGCCCTCCACCCGACAGGATGCGTTCGAGACGCGGTGGCCAGTCGGTGATTTCGGCGTCGGCGAGATGGGCCAGCACCTCGATCGGCGTCCATGCGTTGCGGCGCTCGCGCCAGCCGAACGCGTCGCGCGGCGCGCCGGCGATTAACCCTTCGATCACGCGCGGTGCGTGCAGCAGGCTGGCGCGCATTTCCTCGATCGACAAACGGACAGTCGTCGGCATCAGTCGGCTCTCAATACCTCGATGGGATCGATGCGGCGGATCGGCAGCGCTGCGGTCACTGCCGCGATCATGCCCGATGCCAGCAGCACCGCGCCGACAGCGGCAAATGGTCCGGCAGCGGTCGGGTCGACGCCGAAGAGCACGGCGCGGAGGGCGGGAGTCGCGGCGCCAGCGCCGGCCAGCCCGATTACCAACCCGATCAGGATCGGGCGGATGGCATCAACGGTCAGCAGGCGCAGGTTGTCGGCGGCCGATGCGCCAAGCGCGCCGCGAATCGCGATCTCGCGGCGTCGCATGGCCACGCTGAACGACGTCACCGCGTAAACGCCGGCCGCCGCCAGCACGAGCGCGATGGCGGCGAATGCGCCGACGATCCGCAAGTTGAGCCGCCGCGGCGCCAGCGCGGCCTCGAGCGCCTCGTCCATCGTCTTGATCGCCGAGGCCGGCACGTCGGCGTCGAGCTGCCGCAGCGCGCGACGGAACGGCTCGCGGAGCGCCGCTGGATCGCCCGGCGTCCGCAGGCCCCAGTACATGTTGTTCGCCAACCACTGTACCGTGGCGTCGGGCACCTGCGCGATCGGCACGTAGACGTCGGGCGTCACCTCGGCGTCGAGGCCGTAATGCTTCACGTCGCCGACAACGCCCGCGATCCGCGCCTGTCGCGGGGGATCGGCGTCGGCGACGACGATTTCGGCGCCGACCGCCGACGCCTCGGTCCAGTAACGCCTGGCCAGCGTGCGGCTGATCAAGACCACGGCCGCTGCAGTTGCTGAGTCATGTTCATCGAACGATCGTCCAGCAATCAGCGGCACTCCAAAGGTCCGCGGATAGGTTGGACTGATCATCCGGTACTGCGCCTGGCCGCGCTCGGCGGGCGGCGGCGCCGGACGGTCGGCGGGCCACACGTCGGCGGTCGCATGATAGCCGTTGAGCGGGATGACGTTGACGGCAGCGGCGTCCTCGACGCCGGCGATGGCGAGCAGGCGCGGACGCAGGGCGTCGACCAGACGTGCCGCCTGCGCGGTGTGCGGGTAGCGCCCTCGCGGCAGCGACAGCCGTGCCGTCAGCAGGCCCGGCGCGCGGAAACCGGGATCGACCTGCTCCAGCTGCGCGAAGCTGCGCGCCAGCACCACCGCGGTCACGATCAGTGCTGACGCCACCGCGACCTCCGTGGCGACAAGGATCGCGCCCATGCGGCCACGCCCTGGCGCGGCGGCCCGCGCGCCGCGCAGCGTCGCGCCGCCGCCAAGGCGCAGCACCGGTAGCACCCCGGCGGCCAGCGCGGTCACCAATACCAGCGCCAGGGTCGCCGCAATCGTCCGCGGCGCGAGCGTGACCGGCGGCGTCAGCGCAAGCAGGTCGGCCGGCGCGAGCCGCGCCAACATGCGCACCGCCGTGCCGTGCAGGAACAGGCCGCCCGCCCCACCGCCGCCGGCAACGATCAGCGTTTCGAAGGCGACCTGGCGCACGCGCCGCAAGCGTGACGCGCCCAGCGCGGCGCGGACCGCGAACTCGTGCTCGCGCCTGAGCGCGGAAGCCAGGAGAAGATTGGCGACGTTGGCGCAGGCGACGACGAGCACCAGCGCCACCGCCGCCTGCAGCAGGAGCAGGATCGGACGCTGCCCCGACGTCAGGGCGCGCTGCCATGGCAGGACGAGCGTGCCGCTGTGCGTGGCGTTGGTCGCGGGATACGCGATGCGCAGCCGCGCCGTGATCGCGTCGAGATCGGCCCGCGCCTGCTCGACGGTGACGCCCGGGCGCAGCCGCCCGACGACGCGCAGGAACGCCGCGTCGCGCACCGCGTGCCGCGGGTCGGTGTCCATCGCGAAGGGCGCAACCAGCTCGGCGTCGCGCACCGGCAGGATGAACGCCGCCGGCAGCACGCCGACAACCGTGTAGGTGTCGCCGTTGAGCACCAGCGGTGTGTCGAGCGCCGCGGCGCTGCCGCCAAGACGCCGCGTCCAGAACCCGTGCGTGACGACGACGACGCGGGTTCCGGCGCCGCGCTCGTCGTCGGGCCCGAGCGCGCGGCCGAGCGCCATGGGAACACCGGCGATGGCGAACAACGACGACGAGGCGCGCATCGCCTGCAGCCGCTCGGCGTCGCCGCCGGTCAGGTTGGCGCTCCATTGAAAGGCCGCCGCCATCCCCTCGAACGCCCGGGTGCCGTCGCGGAGATCCCGGTAGTCGGCGATCGACAGGGGCTCGCGCGCGGAATCGGGGCGTGTTTGATCGACCGTGACGAGGCGCGCGGCACCGGAAAACGGCAGCGGACTCAGGATGACCGCGTCGACGAGCGAGAACACCGCAGTGTTGGCGCCGATCGCAACGGCGAGGATCGCGATGATGGTGGCGGCGAGCGGAGCGCGGCCGCGCAACGCCCGAGCCGCGGAGCGGAGGTCGGCGAGGATGGTCACGCCGTCAGGCTAACGCCGCCGCGCGTTGCCCGCCAGCGAATGGTTCTCCTGCGATCGATGAACGCCGCTCATGCCGTCTCGCGATCGCGCCGTACCGGCAGCGCGCGCGCGGCGAGCAGGTCGAGGAAGTCGACGACGTAGGGCGGATCCGGTATCGCCGCCAGCGTCGCGGCGACCCACTGCCGCCGCAGGCCGCGGCGCGTCAGCGACAGCGCCACAACGCCGCCAGCGGCGATGGCCCGCTGCGCCGACCAGCGCGGCAGGATACCGACGCCGGTGCCGGCGCGCGCCAGCTCGATCATCGCCTCGGTGAGCATGATGAACGACACGCGCTCCGGCGTCAGGCCGGCCGGCCGCAGGAGACGGCGGATGACGAAGCTGTCGTCCGGCACGCTGCTGTAGAGCAGCAGGTGTTGCCGCGCCAGGTCGGCGGCGTCGACCCAGCGCCGCGCCGCCAGCGGATCTCTCTTGGCGACGATCGCCACCATCTCGTCGCCGAAGAGCGGGCGCAGGCGGAGGTGCCGGTCCGCTGGGGGATCGATCAGGATGGCGAGGTCGACACGGCCGTCGAGGAGCGCCTGGGTCGGCGCTTCCGTGGCGTCCGCAGCGACGTGGACGTCGACGCGCGGGTGCTTGCGGCGGAATGACACCAGCAGCGGTGCCAGCCAGTGATAGCCGGTGTTGCACTCGGTGCAGACGCGGATGCTGCCGCCGGTGTGGCCGGCGATACGGTGCACGTCAGCCTCGGCGCGCTCGACCTCGGCGAGCACGCGCCCGGCGGTGTCGAGGACGCGGCGCCCGGCGGCGGTCAGGACCATGCGCCGCCCGAGGCGGGCGAAGAACGCGGTCCCGACTCGCCCTTCGATGTCGCGCAGCTGGTGACTGAGCGCCGACTGCGTCAGGCAGAGCCGGTCGGCAGCCCGGGTCATGGTCCCCGCCGCGGCGATTTCGGCGACCAGCCGCAGGTGACGCAGCTCGAGCTCCACGGGGTGAATGCTAGCACATGAACGATATTCATTATTAAGTCATCACTTTACGCATTTTATTCATGCGCGTGAAAGGGAGTAGACAGGCTCCACCCATGGATGTAGTGTGTCTACATCGTCATGCCGGCCAAACGCGACCGCTATCAGAACCGCATCGAGCTGCTCCAGGGCACGCTCGATCTGTTGATCCTGCAGACGCTGCAGTGGGGACCGCAGCACGGCTACGGGATCGCCCTGGCGATCCAGGCCGGATCGAGCGATGTGCTGCAGGTCGACACCGGCTCGCTCTATCCGGCGCTGCACCGTCTCGAGAAGAAGAAGTGGATTGCCGCGACCTGGAAGCTGTCGGCCAACAAACAGCGCACGCGCGTCTACCGTCTCACCACCGCCGGACGGCGGCAGCTCGCGTCGCAGCGATCGCGCTGGCAGACGCTGGTCGACGCGATGGGCGCGCTGCTGGCCAATCCGCGGGAGAGCGAGTCGTGAACCGCGACGACGATCTTCGCGATGAGCTCCGCGCCCACCTTGACATGGCGACCGCCGATCGCGTCGCCCGCGGCCAGCGCCCTGACGAAGCGGCGGCGCACGCCCGCCGCCAGCTCGGCAACGTCGCGCAGATTGCCGAAGCCGCGCGCGACGTGTGGGGACGCCGCTGGCTCACCCATGCCGCGCAGGATCTGCGCTACGGGCTGCGTGCGTTCCGGCGACATCCCGGCTTCGCCTGCGTCGCCGTCCTGTCGCTGACCCTCGGTATCGGCGCCAATACGGCCCTCTTCGAAGTGGTCAACGCCGTGCGCCTGAAAACGCTGCCGGTCGCCGACCCCTCCAGCCTCGCCGAAATCCGGCTCGCCGAGATGGACGTCCGCGGCCAGCGCGAAACCTGGCACACGGCCGTCACCTATCCGATCTGGCGCGCGCTGCCGGCTCGGCAGCAGGCGTTCTCGCCACTCTTCGCCTGGAGCCGCGACGCCTTCAATCTGTCGGCCGGCGGCGAGATCCGCCTGGCGCAGGGCCTGTGGGTCAGCGGCAGCCTGTTCCCGGCGCTCGGCTTGAGGCCAGCGGCCGGCCGCCTGATCGCCGAGGCCGACGACGTGCCGGGCTGCCCGGCGCGCGCGGTGATCAGCGAGGCGTTCTGGCGGCGCGCCTACGGCGCAAGCCCCGCCGTCGTCGGACAGACCCTGGCGCTCGCAGCGCACAGCGTGGAAATCGTCGGCGTCGCACCCGCGTCGTTCCACGGAATGGAAGTGGGCAAGTCCTTCGACGTGGCGTTGCCGCTCTGCGCCGATCCGCTGTTCAGCGAAGACGGCAGGGGGCGCCTGGAGCTGGGCGCCGACTGGTGGCTCAGCGTGTTCGGACGGCTGAAACCCGGGTGGACACTCGAGCGCGCGTCGGCACACGTCGCCGCGCTGTCGCCGGAGCTGTTCAGGGCGACCCTGCCGGCCGCCTACCCTGTGAGCAATGTGAAGAATTATCTCGCGCTGAAATTGATCGCCGTGCCGGGCGGCGCGGGGCTGTCGCAGCTGCGCGAGGATTACACCGCGTCGCTCTGGCTCCTCCTTGCCGTCGCTGCCCTGGTGCTGGCAATCGCCTGCGCCAACCTTGCCAATCTGCTCCTGGCGCGCGCCACCGCGCGGCAGCGCGAGTTCGCCGTCCGGCTCAGCCTGGGGGCTTCGCGTGGTCGCATCGTCCGCCAGCTGCTCACCGAGGGCCTCTTGCTCGCGGCCTGCGGCACCGCCGGCGCGCTGGCTGTCGCCGGCACCCTTAGCCGCGCGCTCGTCGCCTTCCTCGACTCGGGCGCCGATCCGCTCACACTATCGCTCGGCGTCGACTGGCGCGTCGCCGGGTTCGCCGCCGCCATCGCGCTGGCGACGACCTTGCTCTTCAGCCTGGCGCCGGCGCTGCAATCGACCGGCATCGGCGCCGCATCGGTGATCCGCGCGACGGCCCGCGGCACCACAGCCGGGCGCGACGCGGCAGTGCTGCGGCGAACGCTCGTCGTCGCGCAGGTGGCCCTCTCCATCGTGCTGCTCTTCGGAGCGCTGCTATTCGCGCGCAGCCTGCGCGCCGTGACGTCGATCGATCCCGGCTTCCGCCCCGACGGCCTGGTCGTCGCGGGCGTCAGCTTCCGCCGCGCTGGCGTGCTGTCCGATCGTCGTAGCGAGTTCCGCGACGCGCTGGTCAGCCGCATCCGCGGCATTCCCGGCGTCGAAGGCGCAGCCACCGTCAGTATCGTTCCACTGAGCGGCGACGCCTGGGGCAACACCGTGTGGATCGACGGCGAGCGCGCGCGACCGTTCCAGGCGCGGTTGAACTCGGTCGGCACCGGTTACTTCACTACGGTCGGGACGCCTCTGGTCAGCGGACGCGAGTTCGATGCGCACGATATGCGGCAGTCCATGCCGGTCGCCCTGGTCAATGAGGCGTTCGCGGCGAGACAGGCCCAGGGCCGCCCCGTGGTTGGCGCGCACGTGACGCGCGAGTCGACGATGACTACGCCCGAACAGACGTTCGAGATCATCGGCATCGCCAGCAACGCCGCCTACGCCGACCTACGCGAGGAGCAGATGCCGGTCGTCTACTTCGCCGACGCGCAGTCGACTGCGCCGGCGTTCGCGCGCATCCTCGTGCGATCGACGCTGCCGCCGGCTGCGGTGACCGGCGCGATCACCGGCGTGCTGACGCAGCTCGATCCGCGCGTCACCGTCGCCTACTCGGTCGTGGCCAGCGACATCCGCGATTCCCTCACGCGCGAGCGGATGCTCGCCGTCGTATCGGGCGGCTTCGGCGTGCTGGCGGGCGCGCTGACGATCGTCGGCCTGTACGGACTGGTCGCCTACACCGTGGCGCGACGGACGACGGAAATCGGCGTACGCCTGGCACTTGGGGCCACGGCGCGGGACGTGGCGCGCCTGCTGCTGAAGGAAACGGGCCTGCTGCTAGCGATGGGGATGGCCGCGGGCATCGTGCTGGCGCTGGCGGCCGGCCCCGCGGCCGCCAGCCTTCTCTTCCAGATCAAACCGTACGATCCGATCGCGCTCGGCGGCGCGGCGGCCGCACTTGCTGTCGTCGCTCTCGCCGCCTGCGTCGGACCCACACGCCGGGCGACACGGATCGAGCCGATCGTCGCTCTCAGGACGGAGTGAAGCGACTTACTTGCCTCCTCCAGCACGGCCACGCCCGAATGGCGGCGCAGTCTTGGCGTAGCCGGCCGGCGCCTGGAACAACGCGTCGGGGAACGACTGCCGCTTCACGTCGGTCAGCTCACTGGTGATCGTCTGTCCGTTGGCGGTCACGATCGATCGCACCGGAACTCCGCTGTAGCCCTGTTCCTCGAGCGAGCCGATCCGGAACGTCTGCGCGGCGTTGGACGGAAGGAGCTTGCCGAAGAAGTCGGCAAAATCCTTGGTCACGCCGAAATCCTGCAGGCCGAAGCCGAGGACTTTCGGATCGACCGTGCACAGCTCGATCGTCTTCTGCCCGTTGGTATAACCGTCGTACTTGTCGCATGTCCACTTGCCGACAGTGGCGGTGCCGTTCTTCTTGTACTCGGTCTTCGATGCGGTGGTCGCGCCAGCGCCTCCCATCCGTCCCTTCATCGCCGCTTCGATCTGGGCCCGGCGCTCCGGCGGCATGTTCTTCAGCGCGTCCTGCATCTGCGCCATCGCTCCCGCCATCTGCCCGCTCATCGCGTCCACGTCGGCCTTGGTGATTTCGCTGTAGGACTTGCCGGCATCGTTGACGACCAGCATGGCCTGACGCGAGCCGTCGAAGATGAACACCTGCGAGCCGCCAGGCCCGCTGCCAGACTCGACGCGCATCCGATGCGGCTCGATCTGGATCTGGTGCGTCATGGCGGCTGCGCTGCCCGCCGAAATTTTCTGCACGATCAAAACGCCGTCGGCCGCCCACGCCTGCGCGGCCAGGGTACAGGCCGCGGCAGCCAGCCACCCGGTTCTGACAATCGATTTCATGAGGCCTCCAGAAAAAGAGGCCCATTATGGCACCCGGGCGCCTTATCCGCCTCGCAGCGCGACCATCGGCTCGACTTGGGTGGCTCGTCGCACAGGAACGTAGCACGCGGCGAGCGTAGCGGCGGCGACCGTCACCGTGACCAGCCCGAGGATCACGGGGTCGCGCGCGGTGACCCCGAACAGCGCCCCCTGCAGTACCTGTCCCGACAACAGCGCGAGCGCCAGGCCCGCGGAGAGGCCGAGAGCGCCAAGCCGCGCCGCCTGCAACAGTACCAGCCCGCGAATGTCGCCGGGGGAGGCGCCGAGCGCAATGCGGACGCCGAACTCCGGCCCGCGCTGGCTCACGGCGTAGGCCATCACGGCGTAGACGCCGGCCAGCGCCAGCGTCAGCGCGACACCGGCGAACACCACTAGCAGGAAGGTCTGGAACCGCGAGCCCGCCGTCGTCAGCTCGATCGTCCGCGTCATTGTCGCGACGCGAACCGGCACGTCGGGATTGCGATCGGTGATGCGCCGGCGGACGCTGTCGCCGAGTGCGGCCGGATCTCCGGCATGGGTCCGCACCACGATCGACAGTGCGGTTGCGTAATTGGGATGCTGCTCGAACGGCATATAGATCTCCGGCATCGCCGGGCGGGCTGGACCGCGCGCGCGGACGTCGCCGACCACGCCGACGATCGTCATGAAGTCGGGGCGATCCAGGCCGCATTGGATGCGGCGGCCGAGCGGGTCCTGGCCGGGAAACGACGTCCGCGCCAGCGCTTCGTTGATGACCGCTACCGGCTGTGCCGGATAGGTGTCGGTGTCGGCGAGATCGCGCCCGCCACGGCGCGGCACGCCGAGCGTAGCAAAGTATCCCGGCGTCACGACGTTGAAGAGCGCCTGCGGCGAACGGATGGAAAACGCTGTTGCGTCGCCGTCGACGCGATAGCCGCCGTTCGAGCGCAGAATGGTTGGCGGCGACGATGCCGCAGCCGCCGCCGTCACGCCGGGCAGCGCACGCAGCTCCGGCAGCAGGTCGCGATAGAACGCGACGGCCCGCGGCGCGTCCGTCGCGGTGCGGACCGGCACCGATGTCTGCAGCACCAGGAGCTGCTCCGGCATGAAGCCCATGTCGACCGCGGCCAGCGCGGCGAGGCTGCGGGCAAGTAGCGCGGCGCCGGCGACGAGCACGACCGCCAGCGCGATTTCGACGACGACAAAGGCGCTGCGCGCCCACCCGCCGCGTGCGCCGACGGCCGATCCCTTCCCCCCTTGCCGCAGCCCGTCTGCGATCTGGACGCGCGATGCCTGCAGCGCCGGCACGAGCCCGAATAGCACGCCGGCGGCGAGCGCGATCCCGACGGCGAAGGTGAGCGCGGCGAGATCGACACGGATTTCGTCGAGCCGCGGCAGGGTCGACGGCGCAAGCGCCACGAGCGCGACGATGCCGAGACGGGCCAGCCACGCACCGCATAGCGCCGCGGCGACGCCGAGGACGACGCTTTCGGTCAGCAGCTGGCGAACGAGGCGGGCGCGGCTCGCGCCGACGGCGGCGCGGACGACCATCTCGCGCACGCGCGGGGTCACCCGCGACAGGAGCAGGTTGGCCACGTTCGCGCAGGCGATGAGCAGGACGAGGCCGACCGCGCCAAGTAGCATCAACAGCGTGCCGCGCGTCGATCCGACGACCACCTCCTGCAGCGCTACGACCGAAGTCAGCTTGTCCTGATTGGCCTCCGGATACCGCCGTTCCAGGTTCTGCGCGATCGCCAGCAGCTCGGCATTCGCCTGCGCCACTGTCACGCCGTCGGCCAGGCGCGCAACGGTCTCGTAGTTGTGCGCCGATCGCGACGCGGTCTCGGAAAAGATCCACGCCGGCACGTAGACGTCCGCCGTCCCAGGAAAACGCTGCCGCGGTTCGAGCACACCGGTCACGGTGAACACACGGTCGCTGTATTTCAGGACCGATCCCACCGCTGCTGGAGTGCTGTTGAAGACGCGCTTCCAATAGCCATCGGTGATGACCGCCGTCAGGGCGCCGCCTGGCTGCCGCTCTTCGCGCGTCGGCAGGCGCCCAATCGACGTGCGCACGGCGAGCGCGTCAAAGAATGCCGGCGACACGGCGAACACCACCGCGTAGTCGGAGGCGTCGGTCGTCCGCACCGGCGCGGGCCCGCCGCGGAAGTAGGCGAGCGCCGCGAAACTGCGCGACTGCGCCTGCCAGTCGTGAAAATCGGGCGCCGACACCGAGGTCGAGAACCGGCCGGTCTTCGTCCACAGGTTGCCCACCGCGACGAGGCGATCAGGAGACGGAAAAGGCAACGTCCTCAGCAGCACCGCGTTGACGACGCTGAAGATGGCGGTGGTGGCGCCGATGCCGAGCGACAGCGTGACGATGGCGGTGAAGGCGAACGCGGGGTGTCGCGCAAGACTGCGCCAGGCAAACCGAACGTCCTGCAGGAGAGCATCCATGCCGAGCAGTCCGTCAAAGGACATGCCACCGTCGAATCGCCGCCCGGGCGCCGCAAACCGGCATATGGTCCGGCCACGGTCGCGCGCGCGCGACGTCCACGTCCCGCCGGCGCAACAGTGCCGGTGAACCATTTTCCGATCATGTTGGCGGCGAGACGGCGCGCTACCTCGTCAGGTCCGTGTCCTTGGTCTCGTGCGTAGCCAGCAGGCCGACAAGCGTGAGCGCGGCCATGGCCGTCAGGTAGAACCCGACGTAGCGCAGACCGTAGTGTTTCGCCAGCCAGGTCGCCGCGTACGGAGCCAGGGAGGCCCCGACAATGCCGGCGAGGTTGAAAGTCAGCGAACTGCCGGTATAGCGCACGGCGGTCGGAAAGAGCTCGGACAGCGCCGTGCCGAGGGGCCCGTAGGTGATCCCCATCAACCCCAGCCCAACCGCCATCGTCAACATCGCGCCCGCGGTGCCTGCCTGCAGCCACGGGGCGAGCACGAACCCGAAGGCGCCGATCGCGATGGTCACGCCGATAAGCGTCGCGCGCCGCCCGGCGCGATCGGCAAACACCGCCGAGAGCGGGATGGTCAGCGCGAAGAACAGGATGCCGAACAGCTGGATCCACAGGAACTGCTGCCGCGTGAAACCGAGCACGCTGGTGCCCCAGTTCAGGGCGAAGACGGTCATCAGATAGAACAACACGAAGGTGGCGACCGACATCAGCGTGCCGCGGACGAGCGCGCCCGGATGCTGCGCGACCACCGTCGCCATCGGCAGCGTGACACGCGCGCGGCGCTCGACTGCGTCGCGGAAGACGGGCGTCTCGTGAATGCGCAGCCGCACGTAGAGCCCGACGATGACCAGGGCGGCGCTGGCCAGGAACGGAATCCGCCAGGCGAAGCGGAAGAACTGATCGTTGGTGAAGAGCGCTGTGATCAGCAGGAAGATGGCCGCCGAACAGGTGAAGCCGACAGGGGCGCCGAGCTGCGGGAACATCCCATACCAGGCGCGGCGGCCGGGCGGTGCGTTCTCGATCGCCAGCAGCACGGCGCCCCCCCATTCACCGCCGAGACCGAGCCCCTGCCCGAACCGGCAGAGCGCGAGCAGCAGTGGCGCCGCGACGCCGATGCTGCCGTACGTAGGCAGCGCGCCGATCGCGACCGTCGAGATGCCCATCGTCAGGAGCGCGGCGACGAGTGTCGCCTTGCGGCCGACCCGGTCGCCGAAATGACCGAACAACGCCGAGCCGACCGGCCGCGCGAAGAACGCGATAGAGAAGGTCGCCAGCGAGGCGAGCGTGGCTGCCGTCGGATCGGAGGCGGGGAAAAACAGCCGCGGAAACACCAGCACCGCGGCCGTGGCGTAAATGTAGAAATCGAAGAACTCGATGGCCGTGCCGATCAGGCTGGCGAAAAGGACCTGGCGGGGCGAGTTGACGGCCGCCTGCGCGCCGTCGCTCACTCGAACGCCTTGCGCAGCAGCGCGACCGTGATCGGGCCCTGGGTCGCGAGATCGGTCGTCGCGCCCTCCATACTGATCCGCTGGTCGTAACCGATGGCCTTCAGGCGGGCGAAAAACGGGGCGTAGTCGTATTCGTCCCACGCCTGAGGAAACACCCGGCCGTTCGGATTGGCGACATGCAGGTGGCGCAGGTGATCCTTCGCTCTCAGCACGATCGCCGGATCCTCGTGCTCGCTCGCCAGATGATAGAAGTCGATCATCAGCTGAAAGTTGGCATGGTTGACCGCTGTCACCAGATCCAGCCCCTCGGCCGCAGTGTTGACGATGTTGGTTTCCTCTTTCCGCAGCGGCTCGATCGTGACGACGATCCCATGCGGCTTCGCCTGTTCGGCGGCGCGGCGGCTGAACTCGACCAGCTGCTTCCAGGCCTGGTCGCGCGGGAAGCCGTCGGGCACGCGGCGCGCGCCGCCGCTGCCAAACACCAGCACTTCGACGCCGAGCCGCGACAGCCGCGTCATGACCCTCTCCACGTGGGCCGCTTGCTGCTCGACGTCGATGTCAGGCCCGACCACCTTGATTGTCTGCGGCACGAAGAGGTTCGCCGTCGGCGTCGCGATGCCAGCCTGCGCGAGATGCGCCGCGACCGCCGCGAAGTCGGCGTCGCTCAACCCGGCGATTTCCGTCGCCGAGACCTCGATGTAGTCAAACCCCGCCGCCTTGGCCGCGTCGGCATTCTTGATTGAGGTGCAGTACCCGACCCGGACCTTGCCGGCCGCCGGCCCGCTGCCCGAGAGCGCGACTACACACACCACCGCCGCGAGTGCTGCTTTCATGCGCGGGAATTATACCGGGAGCCGACTCCTGAACGGCGACGCGGTGGACGCGGCCATCTCCTGATGTGAACGTCTTGGCCGCAGCGAGCAGCCCCTAGCGGTAGCCGGCCGCCTGCAGCTCGAACAGCTGGGCATAGCGGCCCCGGGCACGGAGCAGCTCGTCGTGCGATCCGACCTCGGCAACGCGGCCGTCGGCGATCACCGCGATGCGATCCGCGATCCGCACCGTCGAGAAGCGATGCGAGATGACGACACCGATGCGGCCGCGGAGGTTGTCCTTTAGCTCGGCGAAGATCGCGGCCTCCGCCTCGGGATCG
Source organism: uncultured Acidobacteriota bacterium (assembly GCA_963836665.1). Lineage (GTDB taxonomy): Bacteria > Acidobacteriota > Vicinamibacteria > Vicinamibacterales > 2-12-FULL-66-21 > JAICSD01. Next base: position 447,485 of record CAWIKL010000002.1, read on the forward strand.
AGTGAAGAGGTGGGCTCGTCGAGAATCCAGACGTCAGCGTCGCGATACATGATCCGCGCCAGCGCCAGGCGCTGCCACTCGCCGCCCGACAGATCGTGCCCCCCCTCGAACAGGCGGCCAACCTTGGAATCGAGCCCTTTCGGCATGCGTGTGAGCAGCCACTCACTGCGCGCGTCGTGCAACGCCTCCACCACCCGATCGTCGTCGATCGGCGCACCGGGGCGCCCCATGATCACGTTCTCGCGCACCGACAGCTCGTAGCTGGCGTAATCCTGAAACAGCACGCCGATGCGGTTGCGCAGCACTTCAGGATCGAGCTCGCGCAGATCGATGCCGCTGACGCGGATCGCCCCGGCGCCCGGATCGTAGAAGCGCAGCAGCAACTTGACGAGCGTGCTCTTCCCCGCCCCGTTCTCGCCGACAAGCGCCACCAGCTCGCCGGCTCGGATGTGCAGGTCGAGATCCACGAGCGCAGTGCCGCTGCCGCCGGGATAGGAAAACGAGACGTGCTCGAAGTCGACCGCGTCGATGCGCGGTACATGGATCGCTCGCGGCGCAGCAGGGATGGGCACCAACGGCTCGATCGAGAGAAACGAGAAGTAGTCGTCGAGGAAGGTCGTGTGCTGATCGACGGCGACGAAGGTACTCGAGATAGTGCCGAGCGTGCCGGCAACCGACGCGAAGGCGCCGATGACCAGGACGACGCCCCCGGGTGAAATCGTTCCGCTCATGCCGCGCCAGGCCACGAACACGTAGGCGGCGGCCAGCGTCGTGCCCCCGATCAGTCCGGTCAGGAGCGAGATCCGGCTGGCCGAGCGAAACATCCGCTCGCGCAGGGCGAAGAGCTCCTCGGAGAGGGCGCGATGCCGCTCGAGCAGGTACTCGGGCAGGACGTAGGCACGGATTTCCTTGGTCGTGCGCGGTTGCACCAAGAGGTCCCCGAGATATTCGCGCTCGCGCTCCTCCGGCGTCTCGCGGTAAAACATCTCGTACATCTTCACAGTGATGCGGCTTTCGAGCGCCAGCGAGACGAGCGGCGAGAGCAACGCCAACAGCACCAGCAGCCAGTGCAGACTGGCCAGCAGCCCCGCCATCAACACGATCGACACGACGTTGCTCGAGAGGCCGAGCACCGACCAGGTGAGATCGCCAGGACGCCACGATACGTCACGCTTGGCGCGGGCCAGGCGATCGTGCCAGTCGGAGTTGTCGAAATGGCCGAGATCGACGCGCGACGCCTGCGCCAGGAGGCGCCGCTCGGCTTCGAGCTGCACCCGCCGGACGAAGAGGTTGCGCCCGTAGCCAATGTAGGCACCGAGCGCGCGCTGCAGCGCGGTCGCCAGCCACAGTCCGATGAGCACCGGCACCATGTTTCGAAACGTCGTGCCAGCCGTCCGCACCGCCACGATCTGGTTGACCAGGCGCGCGCCCAGGTAGACGGTCACCGGCGGCATCGCGGCGCCCAGCATGCCAAGCAGCGTGTAGCGGACGAGCGCGCGCGGCGACGCAGTCCAGGCCAGCTCGAGACCGAGCTGCAGGTTGCGCCGGACGCGCCGCGCCCGTCCCGGCACTGAGGTATCGGCGGGCATCGCCCGACCATCATACCGGCGCCCCTGCGCGGCGAGGCCCCCAACCTGTTTGTTAACCGTTCCGTCCAATCTCCGTAGTGCTAGGCGCAGAGCGCGACGGATAATGCAGCGAACAGGGAGAGACGAATGCTGAAGGACTTGCGCCACGGTGTGCGCATGCTGTTGCAGGCCAAGGGATGGACGGCGGTCGTCGTCTTGTCGCTGGCGCTGGGGATCGGGGCGAACGCGGCGATCTTCAGCGGCCTCAACGGGCTGCTCCTGACCAAGATTCCCGCAAAGGATCCCGACTCGCTGGTCCGCCTGCGCTGGGTCGGCCGCAACGACATGCAGACCAGCTCGAGCGACTACGGGTCGGTGAACCGCGCCGCCTACGGCGACCAGAACGTCCGCACCACCTTTTCCTACGCGCTCTACAAGCAGTTCGTCGGCGACAACCGCACCATGACGGACCTGGCGGCGTTTGCGCCCTTCAGCCGCGTCAATCTCGTCGCCGATGGCCAGGCGGAGCTGGCGCAGTCGTTCATCGCGTCGGGCAACTACTTTCAGGTGCTGGGTCTCGGCGCGCGGCTGGGGCGAACCATCGTCCCCGAGGACGATCGCGCCGACGCGCCGCCGGTCGCGGTCATCAGTTCGAAGTTCTGGCACTCGCGCTTCGGCACCGATCCCGCGGTCGTCGGCAAGGTGGTCCGCGTCAGCAACGTGCAGGTGACCATCGTCGGCGTGCTGCCGCCCGACTTCACCGGCGTGCAGCAGCCGATGGCGGAAGCCCCTGACATCACCGTAGCGCTCGCCCTCGAGCCGCAGCTCGAGACCACCTCCGGGCCGTCGCAGATCTCACAGCCGACCTACTGGTGGCTGCAGATCATGGGACGGCTCAAGCCGGGCGCCACGCCGGCGCAGGTGCAGGGCAACCTCGAAGGCGTGTTCCAGAGCACGGCCCGCGCCGGCCTTGACTCATACTTGAAAGGCCTGAACGATGCCGAGCGGGCAACCTCGCGCAACCGCGACCGCACGCGCGTCCCGCATCTGCTCGCCGAACCGGGGGCGCGTGGCATCTACGACGTCAACAACAACGATCTGCAGGCGGCGACGATCCTCACCGTAGTCGTCGCCCTGGTATTGCTGATCGTCTGCGCCAACGTCGCCAACCTGCTGCTCTCGCGCGCGACGACGCGGCAGAAGGAAATCTCAGTGCGACTCTCACTCGGCGCGACGCGGGCGCGCCTCGTCCGGCAGCTGCTCACTGAAAGCCTCCTCCTCGCCGCGATCGGCGGCGGCCTCGGCATGGTGGTCGCGTACTGGGGACGGGCGCTGATGCCGACGTTTCAGGGCCAGGCGCCGCCGCTCGATTGGAAGGTCCTGATCTTCGTCGCGGCGGTGACACTGCTCACCGGTGTCCTCTTCGGAATCGTGCCGGCCCTGCGCGGCACGGCCGTCAACGTCAACGCCGCTCTGAAGGAGACGAGCCGGAGCGTTGTCGGCGGCCGGAGCCTGGTGGGCAAGGCGCTGCTGGTCGTGCAGGTCGCGATCTCGCTGGTGCTGCTCGTCGGCGCCGGGCTGTTCCTGCAGACGCTCAGCAACCTTCGCCGCGTCGACGTCGGCTTCGATCCGCAGAACCTCGTGCTCTTCCGCATCAACCCCTCGCTCATCCGCTACGACGAAAAACGGATCGCGCCGTTCTACACCGATCTGTTGACACGCATCGGCACCTTGCCAGGGGTGCGCGGCGCGGCGATGTCGCAGCCGGCGCTGCTCTCGGGCAGCATCAATTCCACCAGCATCTTCGTCCAGGGCCGCTCATATCCGCAGGGACGACAGACCGACCTCAACAACAGCATCAACCGGCTGGTGATCTCGCCGAACTTCTTCGACGTGATGGGGATTCCGGTCGTCGCCGGCCGCGGTTTCACCAAGCGCGATACGGCGACGTCACCGAAGGTCGTGGTGATCAACGAGGCGGCGGGCCGCAAGTATTTCCCTGGCGAGAACCCGCTCGGACACCACTTCGGTTCGAGCCCTGAAAACGCGGCTGACCTCGAGGTCGTCGGCGTGCTACGCGACGCCAAGTACAACAGCGTCCGCGATGAGGCGCCGCCGACGATGTATCAGCCCTACCTGCAAACGCGGCTGTTCAACGCGACCGTGGAAGTGCGCACCGCGATGGCACCCGCCGGCGCGATGACGGCCATCCGCGAGGCCGTGCGCCAGATCGATCCGAACCTCCCGGTCACCGACGTCTCGACACAGATCGAGCAGGTCGAGAAGCGGTTTCAGCAGGAAAAGCTCTTCGCGCAGGCCTACGCGCTCTTCGGCGGCGTGGCGCTGCTGCTCGCCTCGATCGGCCTCTTCGGCCTGATGTCCTATAGCGTCGCGCGCCGCACGAACGAGATCGGGATCCGCATGGCTCTCGGCGCCCAGCGGGTCGACGTGCTCGGCCTGGTCATGCGTGAGTCCATGCTGCTGGTCGCAATCGGCGTGGTCGCCGGTCTGACCCTCGCGCTGCTCGCCGCGCGTCTGGTGACGACACTCCTCTACGGCCTGCCGCCGCGCGATCCAATCACGATGGCGGCCGCCGTCGCCGTGATGGCCGCCGTCTCGGCGCTCGCCGGTTACTTGCCTGCCCGACGAGCGTCCCGTGTTGACCCGATGGTCGCGCTGCACTACGAATAGTCGGCTACTGGTACCAACGCCAGGACTCGCAGCGGACTGCCTGAGCCGCCGACGATCTTCAGGGGCGCCGCGATCACAACCGCGCCGACCGGCGGCAGCTTGTCCAGGTTGCACAGGCTGGCCAGGCCGAATTTGCCGGCGCCATGCATGATGGTGTGGTTCGGAAACGGCGGATCGAAAGTGCCTGCCTGTCCCGCGTCGGTGCCGATGGTCTCGACGCCGACGCCGAGCACGTCGCGCTCGTATGCCAGCAGGCTTGACGCGTCGGCGTGAAAACCGGGGGTGTGCGGCCCGTCCGGGCCGGCGTTGACGAAAGCGGCCGAGTCATGACGCCGGCTCCAGCCGCTGCGCAGCAGGACCCACGCGCCGGCAGGAATCCGGCCGTGCTCTGCCTCCCACTCCCCGATCCGCGGTGGCGTGAGCAGGAAATCCGCGTCGCGTGCCACATCGCGTTCGATATCGATGACGCAGGCCGGGCCGACGAAACGCCGCGCCGGAATCGTGTCGCACGCATTGCCCGGAAGATTACGGCCGGTCACCCAGTGGACAGGCGCGTCGAAGTGCGTGCCGGTGTGCTCACCGAGGTGCAGCGTGTTCCAGTACCACGCCGGCCCCTTGTCGTCATAGCGCGAGATCACTTCGATTGTGACGCCGGGGGACGGGGCGAACATCGGCGGCAGGCCGATCACCGGCGTCTGCGGACCGAGCGGCTGCGTCAGATCGACGATCGCCACCCGGCCCGAAACCATGTCCTCGACGAGACGGGTCAGCGTTGTCGCAGCCATTTTTGAAACTCGAACCGATTCTCCAGAAGCGCCAGGTCGGTGACGAACACCCCCGGCCCGACGGCCTCCACTTTGGCGACGAGCGTCGAGAGGTCGTCCGCGTCCAGCGCGGCGGCGAACGCCGCAGTGAACTCCTCGAGCGTGCGGACCGTCGCCGTGCGCGGGACGCCTGCCGCCGCGGCGATGGCGGCGATGTCGCTGCCGGTCGACGTCGCCGTCGGGAAGCCGCCCACTGAGAGCAGGCTCTCGTTGTCGAACACGACGTGCACCAGGTTGCGCGGCCGGTAGCGCGCGAGCGTCGTCAAGCCACCGAGGTTCATCAGAATCGACCCGTCGCCGTCGAAGACGACGACCTGCTTGTCCGGGCGCGCCAACGCGATGCCCAGTCCCATCGAGGACGCCAGCCCCATCGCGTGCTGCAGGTAGAAAAAGTTCGGGCGGTGGCCGATCGCCTGCAATTCCGCCGCGACAGCGCCCATGATCGTGACCACCACGGCATCCTGCAATCGCGGGTAGACGGCGGCCAGCGCGTCGGCGCGACGCATCACGTTTCCTCCCACATCAGATCGCGGCACAGGAGGAGCGCCACGGGACGGTTCGCCGACTGCGCCAGCGTCTGCGCCTTGCGGATCCGCTTCGTCACGTGATCGGCGGACTCCAAGTAGGCGAACGGAATGCGCAGCGCCCGCAACAGTTCCTCAGTCACGCCACCCCCCTCGGTCTGCCACGGATCGCGCTCGCCGAACTCGCCGCGATAGCTGATCAGCATCAGCAGCGGAATGCGATAGAGCTGCGCGCACGAGACGATTCCGTTGATAGACGCGAGGAAGCCGTGGTTCTGCATCAGCATCGCCGACGGCACGCCGGCCAGGTGCGCGCCGGCGGAGATGCCGACGCCTTCCTCTTCTTTGGCCAGCCGGACCAGTGTCATGTCCGGATCGTCCTCGGCCATGCGGATCAAGTGAACGAGCCAGGTCTCGGGCAGCGCCGAGACCAGCCGGACGCCGCCGGCCTTGAGTGCGTCGTAGATGACGCGCGAGTTGGCGGTCGAGACCGGCACGGCGGCACTATATCGCGATGTTGATGGTCTGTGTCCTCGCCAATCGACTACACCCGCTTCTTGAGCAGCGCGGCACGGCGAAACCAGCGGCGCTCGCGGCGCTTGACGTAGTCCGGCATCGTCTTCTTCTTGCGCAGGATCCGCTCGATGAGCTCCCGCGCGTCCGCGACGCGTCCGGTCGCCGCCAGGAACGACGCGTAGTTGTATTCCGTTTCCGATAGGGTGGACGTCTCCAGCACGGACCTGAACTGCGCATCGGCCTCATCGCGGCGCCCGAGCTGCCCCAAGGCGTGCGCGTAGAGGCCGGCGGCGCGATGGTAGTCGTAGCGGGGATCGCGCGCAATCACCGACTCGAGGTCCGTCGCCGCCGCGGCGAAGTCGTCCAGCCCGATCGCCGCCAGCGCGCGCCGGTAGCGCGGGTCGATGTCGTCGGTGCGGCCGACCACGCGATCGAGGTAATCCCGCGCTTTCGCGAACTGGCCGTCGTCGAGATAGAGATCGCCGAGCTCTTCGAAATTGCCGATGGACGGGTTGTCGAGAATTTGCGCTTCGAGCTGACGGATCCGCTTGCGCCGTGGATAGACCTCATAGACGCCCTGCAGCAGGCGCAGGTCGGGAATCACCTCGGCGACGATGTAGACGAGTGCGCCGAGGCCGCCGCCAATGAGAATGACCCACAACCAGAAGGTATCGGGCCGGCGTCGCGCGAAGTGAAGGACGGCGAGCGCCTGCAGGACAATTCCGTAGGGAAAAAAGAGGCCGAGCATCGGGCCTGGACTATACCGCGCCGCTGCGGCGCGCTCCTTTATGGGACATACGTATGTCCGATCATTTCCTGTAGGCCGTCGCCTGGATCCCATACAGCTGAGCGTAGGTGCCGCCGCGTGCCATGAGCGCCTCGTGCGTCCCCCTCTCGGCGACGCGGGCGCCGTCGAGGACGACGATGAGATCGGCCATGCGCACGGTCGAGAAGCGATGCGACACCAGGACCGTCACCCGCCCGTGCACATGTGTCGCGCGCGCCGAAGCGGCATAGCGTTCGAATAACGCGTGTTCCGTTTCCGCGTCGAGGGCGGCGGTTGGCTCGTCGAGGACGACCAGCAGCGCCTCTCGCATGAAGCCTCGCGCCAGCGCCAGCTTCTGCCACTGCCCGAACGAGAGTTCGACGCCACCGGGCCACGTCGGGCCGAGCTGCGTCGCCAGGCCTCCTGGCAGCCGCGCCACGACGTCCTCCGCGCCGGCCCGTGCAACCGCGGCGGTGACGGCGGCGTTGTCGTCGAGGCGCGCCACGTCACCGAGGCCGACCGTCCGCCCCGCGGTAAACTCGAAGCGGAAGAAGTCCTGGAACGCGCCGGCGAGCCGGGTACGCCACTCGTCGGCGCGAATCCGCGCCAGCGACACGCCGTCGACGACGATCGCGCCAGACGTCGGCTCGTACATCTTCGTCAGCAGCTTGACCATCGTGGTCTTGCCGGCGCCGTTCTCGCCGACGATGGCGACGACCGACCCGGCGGGCAGCGCCAGCGTCACGTCTTCGAGCACCTTCTTCGACGTGCCCGGATAGGCGAATGACACGTGATCGAAGTTGATGCCGTGTTTGAGTGCCGTCGGCGCGTGCGCGTCGGCGGCCGCGGTGATCGACGCGGCGTAGTCCTCCAACCAGGCGAGCCGACGAGACCCGTCCATCCAGAAACCGCGCAGGAAGCCGAGTTCGCCGACCGTGCCGCTGACGAAGCGCGATAGCCCCGCGCCGGCAGCCAGCACTAGCAACACCGAACCGACTGGCGCGCGCAGACCGAGCGCGACGAAGACGATCGCGCCGACATAACCGGCAGCGAAGAGAGCCCAGGCGGCGGCGTGCCAGCCGGCCGACGACCAGCGCGCCGCGGCCACCGGCGCGTAACCGCTCTGCCAGGCGTCACGCCGCTCGCCCACCAGGCGATCGCCGATGCCGGTGATGCGGACGTCCTTTCCCGGCGCCGCCGTCGTCGCGACCATGAAAAGGTGACGGGCCAGTCGGTTGGGCTGCGCCGCCTTCTCCTGCGCGGCGCGTTCGACGGCCGGACGCCACGTCGACGTCATCACTGCCGGGATCGCCAGCGCCGCCAGCAGGATCAGGGCGGTGTGCACCGTGGCGAGCAGCGCCACCGTCACGGCGAGGCCCAGGATCCATGCGCACGTCGAGAACAACGACATGTACATGTGATCGAGCACGAACACCTGGTTGCGGAGCATAGCGAGACGGTCGAGATACTCAGGGCGTTCGTGGTGCGCGATCGTCACGATCGACGCCTGCAGCGACGCGACGTGCGCCTCGAGGGCGATCGTCACCCTGTCGCGGAACCGCCGCTGCACGCGAGTGCTGTAGACGCCGAACAACCAGGTTGCTGCCGACGACAGTCCCATTCCGATCGCCGCACCGATAACCAGCTCGGAACGCTGTTGCTCGACGCCCTTGCCCAGTACCAGCAGCCACAGTGCGATGAGCGCACCGGGCAACGCCGAGAGTTGCGCGAGCGTAAATGCGGCCAGCATCAGGCGCGGCTCGTGCCGGTAGCCAAGACGGCACAGCCGCCACATCGACGACAAGGCGGGAGGGAGGTCAGTGGAGGACGTCAAACGACTTTCCCTCTTCCTCCGGATCAGCGAAGCGTTGCGCCTGCAGGTCGAACATCCTGCGGTAGCGGCCGCCGAGCGCGATCAGCTCGTCATGGGTGCCGAGCTCGACGACCTTGCCGTGCTCGAGCACGCAGATGCGATCGGCGAGCCGGACCGTCGAGAAGCGGTGCGAGATCAGGATCGTCGTCCGCCCGCGGGTGGCGGTCAGCAGCCGCTCGAAGATTTCCATCTCGCCGCGAACGTCGAGCTGCGCGGTGGGTTCGTCGAGCAGCACCAGCCCGGCGCCGAGCTCGACGGCGCATAGCGCCCGCGCCAGCGCGACGCGTTGCCACTGCCCGCCCGACAGGTCGACCCCGCCGTCGTAGCCGCGGGCGAGGACTGTCTCGAGGGGGGCGATCAGCGCCGCGCCGGCTTGCTCGAGCGCGGCACGGATCGTCTCGTCGGGCGCGCCCGCCGGGGCGACGTTGTCGCGGAGCGAACGCTCGAACCGCGTGAAGTCCTGGAATACGGCGGTCACACGCGAGCGCCAGCCGGTGAGCGACAGCTCGCGCAGGTCGACGCCGTCAACTTCGATGGTTCCCTGCTGCGGCTCGTAGAATCGGCAGAGGAGTTTGGCCAGCGTCGTCTTGCCGGCGCCATTGCTGCCGACGATCGCCAGTGACTGGCCGGCCGGGATCGTGAGATCGAAGCCGTCGAGAACCAACCGGTTGGCCGCGTCCGGCAGTCCCGCCGCCGGATAGGCGAACGACACGTTCCGAAAGCGGATGGCCTGCGCCGGCATGGCGGCCGAGGGCCGCGATCCGAACGTCAGCGCGCCCGCCGGCGCCATCGCCGGCTCGAGACGCAGCACGGCAGCGACAGGCGCAGCGGCGCCGTCGAGCGCCCAGTTCAGCCCACCGAATGCGATCTGCGAGACGCCGACGGCCACCTGCGAGAACGCCACCAGCCGTGCCAGGCTGAGGCTGCCGCCGATCATCGCGTGCGCCATCGCCCAAAAAACGACGGCGTTGGCGGCGCAGACCACGACCACACTGACGAGCATCGGTTTCTCGCGGAGCCGGGTCGCCTGGTACTGGAGCCGGTGCAGCACCGTTCGCGAGCGCGTGAAGCGTTCGATCGTCCACGGCGCCAGCCCGAACAGCCGCAGTTCCTTCGCCGGCGCCGGATCGACGGCCAGCCGGTAGGCGTACTCCGCCTCGCGCTGGGCCGCGCGCACGTCGGGTGTGTTGCGGTCCTTCCACACCGCGCTTTCGCGCAGCAGCCAATGGGTGCTGCCCCACGCCGCGCCAAGCAGCAGCGGCGACCACCAGTTGAGAGCGAAGAGCACTAGCGCGCAGGCGATCCCGCCCACCAGTAGAACCAGGCCGCCGGCGACGAAATCGAGCGCGATGCTCAGCGGCGGCCCGGTCATCCCGAGATCGAAATCACGCGCGACGGTGAGGTCGCCTGTCAGCAACGGATCTTCGAGATGGCGGAGGCCGGGCGGCCGCACGCACGCAAGCGTGAGCTTCTCGTACAGCCAGGATGCCGTCCGATCGCCGAGGTTCCAGCTGATCGTCTGCTGGATCGGCGGCAACACCTGCAGCAGCACGAACACCACTCCCATGGTCGCGAGCGGCAGCGCGAGACTGGCGCCGTTGGTCACTGCGCCGATGAGGAACCCCATCGCCAGGCCCAGCGCCGGACCGAGCAGGCCACGCAGCACCAGCACAGCCCACCACGCCGCCGCCAGAGGCGCGTGCGCTTGCGGCAACGCTGCGAAGAACTTCCACTCGTGGCGATCGGTAAGGCGCATGAGCCGGCTAGGCGGTGTGGCAGTATATCCACCAAATGTTGCGAATCGTTGCACTTGCGATCACGCTGACGATGGCACTGACGCAGGCGGGGCCGCGTCCTGATGAGGTCGAACGGCTCGAGGACGGAATTCGGCTGCACACGACCAGCGGCGTGCTGTCGCTTCAGGTCAAGACCGACGCGATCGTCCGAGTGACGTTCGCCAAGGGTCCCGATTTCCACGGCGACGACATGGTCGTGGTCGGTCCGACACGCGCTCCCGCGCCGAAGTGGTCGATCGCGTCAACGCCGACGACCGTGACGCTGACGACACCACGGCTGCGCGTCACTGTGACGCGGGGGGACGGCACCGTCACGTTCGCCGACACCACGGGCCGCATGATTCTCGCGGAAGCGGCCGGCGGCCACCGCCTGACTCCGGCCACCGTCCAGGGGGAACAGACGTATCACGTGCAGCAACTGTGGAAGGCCAACGACGATGAATCGCTGTACGGACTTGGCCAGCGCCAGGAAGGCCTGCTCGACATCAAGGGCTACGACTTCGATCTCTGGCAGCGCAACACGGTCGTCGAGCTTCCACTGTTTGTCTCGAGCCGCGGCTACGGCATCTTGTGGGACAACCCCGCCCCGTCGAAGTTCGGCGACATCGGCCCGTTCGAGACCCTGCCCGCAACCACCGAAAGCATTACCGCGCCTGTGACCGGCGACTATCAGTTCCAGACCTACTCCAACGGCGACACCAAGGTCTGGCTCGACGGCGTGTTGCGCATCGATCACTACAAGCAGAACTGGGCGACGGAGTACGACCAGTTCAAAGTGCATCTGGAGGCCGGCAAGCGTTACCCGCTCAAGGTCATCAATACCGGCGGTACGACGCTCGAGCTCCGCTGGAAGACGCCGTCCCCCCCGGCGACGTCGATGTGGTCCGACGTCGGCGACGGCATCGATTACTACTTCGTCTACGGGCCGGAGATCGACCAAGTGATCGCCGGTTACCGCACCCTCACCGGTCAGGCCTCGATGCTCCCCGAGTGGGCGTTTGGCTTCTGGCAGTCGAAGAACAAGTACAACACGCAGGACGAAATCCTGAAGACGGTGGCCGAGTTCCGCCGGCGGCAGATCCCACTGGACACGATCGTCCAGGACTGGCAGTACTGGCCGATCGACAAGTGGGGGGACCACCAGTTCGAGGCGTCGCGTTATCCGGACCCTGACGCCATGATCAAGGGCATCCACGATCAGCACGCCCATTTCATGATTTCGGTCTGGGGCAAGTTCTATCCGACGACAAACAATTTCAGGGAAATGGACGCGATCCACGCGCTTTACCCGACGACGGCGCAGGATCACGTCAAGGACTGGCTGAACCGCGAGTACTCGTTCTACGACACGTTCAACGCCGCTGCACGGACGCTGTTCTGGGTGCAGGTGAACCGCGCCCTCTTCCGCCGCGGCGTCGACGCCTGGTGGATGGACGCGACCGAGCCCGACCTCGTCCAACCTTCGCCGCCGACGCTCGAGACGACGCGCCGGTTCATCGATCGCACGGCGATCGGCACGGCATCACGAGTGATGAGCGCCTATCCGTTGATGAACAGCAAAGCGGTCTACGACGGACAGCGTTCGACGGCTCCGGATCAGCGCGTTTTCATCCTGACCCGCTCGGGTTTCGCCGGCATCCAGCGCTACGCCACGGTCACCTGGTCGGGCGACATCACCTCGACGTTCCAGACCCTGCGCAAGCAGGTGACCGCCGGCCTGGGCTTGTCGATCGCAGGCGATCCCTATTGGACGACCGACACCGGCGGCTACACGATGGACCGCCGCTTCGCGCAGGCGACAAGCGGTGACGCGCTCGACGAGTGGCAGGAGTTGAACGCACGCTGGTTCCAGTTCAGTACCTTCTGCCCCGTGCTCCGGGTGCATGGCACCGACCGCCCACGCGAAATGTGGAATCTCGGCGGCGACAACTCTCCCGTGTATCAGGCTGAACTGAAGTTCGACAAGCTCCGCTACGAGCTCTTCCCCTATATCTATTCCGTCGCCGGCGCGGTCACGCAGGACGGCTCGACGATGATGCGCCCGCTGGTGATGGACTTCCGCGGCGACGAACAGGCGCGTGAACTGACCGATGAGTACATGTTCGGTCCGGCCTTCCTGGTTAGTCCCGTCACGGACTACAAGGCGCGATCCCGCTCCGTCTATCTGCCGGCCGGGACGAGCTGGTACGATTTCTGGACAGGCACCCACGCTGCCGGCGGGCAGACGATCACGGCCGACGCGCCGCTCGATCGCCTCCCTCTTTATATGCGCGCGGGATCGATCGTCCCGATCGGGCCGGAGCAGCAGTACATCGGTGAGAAGCGTGATGCGCCGATCACCCTCTACGTCTACGCCGGTGCCAACGGTCGCTTTTCGCTCTATGAGGACGACGGCCGCAGCTATGGTTACGAACGTGGCGAGCTGGCGTGGATTCCGATCGTTTGGGAGGACGCAACGCGGACGCTGACCATCGGCGCCCGCACCGGCCGCTACCCGGGCATGCCTGCCGGCAGGACATTCACCGTCGCCCTGATCACACCGCAGACACCGATCGGCTACGGCGCGGAGGGCGGCACGCCCATTAGCTACACAGGATCCGAGATCAGAAGGCGCCTGCGCTGAGGACCGCCGGCATGCGTGTCTTCGACAACGACTCAGCCGGCGGTTCGCCCGTGCCCGGGCTGTTGCTCGGCCTGGTGCTGACACTCCTCGCCGTCGTCGCCTACTCGTGGTACATCGGCACGCGCATCTCCGGGCTACGTTCCCTGCAGACGCAGTTGACCGATCGCAACCGCCGCGACTCGCTGCAGCTGCTGCGCATCCAGAACGATCTGAATGCGCTCGGGCTGGCGATGCGAGACATGCTCGATCCGGAGGAGCACTACCGCCTGACGGCGTGGTCGGCGCAATTCCAGCGCCTGCACGTGGACCTCGAAGACGCGCTGACGCGCGAGGCGGAGGCGTCGGGTGCGCGCCGCACGCCCGAGCAACGACGCTATCTCGAGGACTCGGTCGCGCAGTTCTTCGACGCCTCCATGCGCATCTTCGAGCTCGCCGCCGGCGGGCGCGAGGACGAGGCGCGCGCGCAGATCCGCCTGTCGCTCCAGGCGCGGCAGTCGGCGCTGACCACCGCAGTGGCGCGCCTGCTCGTGCAGAACAACGAGGCCGAGGAGCAGACCGCGCAGGAAGTGCAGAACATCTACGTGACCGTGCAGCAGCGCGTCTACGCGTTCCTGGCGGCGACGCTACTGGTGATTGCCGCGACCTCCCTCTACCTGATTCGCTCGAACCGCCGCCTGTTCGCGCGCCTGGCGCTGCTCTCGGAACAGCGGCGCGACCTGGCGCAACAGATCCTGACCGCCCGGGAAGGAACCCTGAAGGAAATCTCGCGCGAACTGCATGACGAATTCGGGCAGCTGCTGACGGCAATCGGCACGATGCTGGGGCGCGTCACCAAGAAGACGGCCGCCGACTCGCCGCTCGCCGCCGACCTGCGCGAGATCTCGGAAATCGCGCAGACCGCCCTCGACCGCGTCCGCGGGCTGTCGCAGACACTCCACCCGTCGCTGCTCGACGAGCTCGGCCTCGACAGCACCGTGGAGTGGTATCTTTCGACCGTGGAACGGCAGCTCGGCATGCAGGTCACCTACGAGCGCACCGGCACCCCGGCACGGCTCGACCAGATGACCACGATTCATGTCTATCGCGTCCTGCAGGAAGCGATGAACAACGTGGCGCGCCACGCCGGCACCAGGGCGGCGTGGGTGAGGTTGCACAATAGCGACCAGGGTCTGCGGCTCGAGGTGGAGGACCACGGCACAGGCGTGCGTGCCGATGGGCGCCGCGGGCTGGGGCTCGTCACGATGCGCGAGCGCGCCGATCTCGTCGGCGGCACCTTGGACTTTCTCACGCCGACGGCTGGAGGCACCCTCGTCCGCTTCAGCGTTCCGCCTCCCGGGCCGCCCGCCGCATGACCAGAATCACCGTGCTCCTCGCCGACGATCACGCCATTGTCAGGCGCGGCTTCCGCCGCCTGCTCGAAGACGATCCCGGCATCGCCGTGGTTGGCGAAGCCAGTAACGGCGACGAAGCAATCGCCCTGGCCGGACAGCTCGCCCCGGCGGTGGTCGTGATGGACGCGGCCATGCCCGGCACAAACGGTCTCGCCGCGACGCAGGCGATTACGCAGAAGTGGCCCGCCATCGCCGTGCTGATGCTGAGCATGCACTCCGAGCAGACGCTGGCGCGCCAGGCGCTCGCCGCAGGCGCCAAAGGCTACGTGCTGAAGAACGCGATGGACCTGGATCTCGCCGCGGCGGTCAAGCGCGTCGCGGCCGGTGAAACGGTGGTCGATCCCGCGGTGACCGTGCAAACGGTCGGGGAGAAGAACCGCCTGACGCCGCGCGAGATGGAGGTGCTGCAGCTCATCTGCAAAGGCCTCTCGAACAAGGAAGTCGCGGCACAGCTGCAGGTCAGCGCCAACACGATCGCGGTGCACCGCGCCAGCATCATGAACACCTGCGGCGTCCACAAGACCGCCGAGCTCGTCATGTACGCACTGCAGCACGGGCTGATCAACCCGCTGTGAACCGGCGCAGGTTCATCGGCCAATCGGCGGCCGCGCTCGCGTCGACGCTGCTGCCGCGCCGCGCCCAGGCGCAAGCGGCGCCGGCATTCCACTTTGTCGATGTCACCGCCCAGGCCGGGCTGCACTTCACGCACAACAGCGGCGCCTACGGCGGCAAGCTGTTGCCCGAGACGCTCGGATTCTGGCTGCGCGTTCCTCGACTACGACGGCGACGGCTGGCAGGACATCTTGCTCGTCAACGGCATGGACTGGCCGGGCCACACCCAAAAACGCTCGACGCTGAAGCTGTATCGGAACAACCGCAACGGCACGTTCAGCGATGTGACCAAAGGCGCCGGGCTGGACCTCGAACTCTACGGCATGGGGGTCGCCGCCGGCGACTTCGACAACGACGGTTACCCCGACATCTTCATTACCTGCGTCGGTCAGAGCCGGTTGTTCAGGAACACGGGCAAAGGCACGTTTGTCGATGCAACCAAGGCCAGTGGCCTGGGCGGACGCGCCGGCTTCAGCACGTCGGCGTTGTGGGTCGACTTCGACCGCGACGGGCGGCTCGATCTGTTCGTCTGCAACTACGTTAAGTGGACCCCAGAGCACGACGTGTTCTGCAGCGTCGACGGCGCGAAGAAATCGTACTGCACGCCGGAAGCCTACCGCGGCGACACCTGTTGGCTGTTCCACAACCGCGGCGACGGCACGTTCGAAGACGTGACCGAGACGAGCGGCATCTTCGACACCAGCTCGAAGTCGCTCGGCGTGGCGATGATCGATGCTGACGGCTGGCCGGACTTGTTCGTCGCCAACGACACGCAACCGAACAAGCTGTATCGCAACCAGCGCAACGGCACGTTCAAGGATGCGGCGGTCGACGCCGGCGTGGCCTTCAGCGCCGACGGCAAGGCTCGCGCCGGCATGGGTGTCGACGCCGGCGACTTCGAGGGCAGCGGCCGCGCTGGGCTGGCGGTGACGAACTTCGACAACGAGATGGTCGCCCTCTACCGCCCGATCGGCAACGGCCGGTTCGAGGACGTCGCCGTCCGCGCCGGGATCGGCGCCGTGTCCCGCGGTACGCTCGGTTTCGGCTGCGCCTTCGCCGACGTCGATCTCGACGGCGCGCTCGACCTGCTGGTCGCCAACGGGCACATCGACGCGACTGTGCGCGAGATACCGGGACATGCGGGCTACGCGCAGCCCGCGCAGCTGTTCCTCAACCAGGGGGGCGGGGCGTTCCACGATGTGGCCGCCGGCGCCGGCGGCGGCTTCAACGCCCCGCGCGTCGGCCGCGGGCTCGCGGTCGGCGATTTCGATCGCGATGGCGACGTCGACGTCTTGATGACGACGAACAACGGTCCGGCCGTCCTCTTCCGCAACGATCAGGCCGCCGGCCGGCGCTCGCTTCGCCTGACGCTGACCGGCACGAAGTCCAACCGCGACGCGATCGGCGCCGTCGTCCGCGTCTTCCACGGCGGCGCGTCGCAGTCGCGGATGGTGAAGAGCGGGTCGAGCTACCTGTCGCAGTCGGAACTGCCCGTCACCTTCGGCATCGGCGCGCGCGATGTCGTCGAACGGGTCGTGGTCAGCTGGCCGAGCGGCGCGACACAGGAGTTCAAGAATGTAGCAGCGGGCCGCGCATACCGCTGCGTCGAGGGGCAGCGAACACTCATCGACTGATGCGCACGCGAACGAAGCCGAGGGCGAACGTGTTCGCCGGCTTCGCGTCCATCAGTCTCTTCCAGTCGGCGGCCTGCTCGAAGCCCGTGTAGAACACGGTGTAGGTGCCGTCCGACTCAGGCACCAGGCCGAGCGGTGTGCGCACCTCTGGCGCCCAATTCCCTTTCAATGGCTGGATCACGACGGTCTGCCCCGTCGACCAGTCGAGGCCATCCTTCGACCAGGTGAATCCGATCGCGTCTGGATCCGCCGTCGTATCGTAGACCGCGGCGTAGGAGCCGTCGTGCAGGCGCTCGACGATCGGGTTCTCGATGAACGTCGGTTCAATCGGCAGCTCCGCGGCGTGGCGGCGAATCCAGGGTCCGCCGATGGCCGGCGCCGTCGCCAACCCGACCCGCCAGTGCTGGATCGGGATTGACTCAGTCGTGGCACTGCCGTAGAGCGCAACCCAGGTCGCGCCGACGCGGTAGGGGAAGAAAGAGTCGACGCCTTGCAGCCCCTCCCACGATGCCGAGTCTGAGCCAGGCTTCAGGGCAATGTCTGCGTCGCGATACGGGCCGCCGATGCCATCGATGCCTTTCACGTCGGAGACCGCCCGCCAGATCCGCCCCTGCTCGTTCATGCGGAACTGCCTGGGCGTGTTCGGCTCGGCGGAATACGCCACGTAGAACAGGTTCCAGCGACTCTGATGATCGTCAAACACCGGGAGCGGCGACCACAGCGACGCGCGCGGATCCCTGCCTTCGAATTCTCCAGATGATTCGAACAGCGTCGCGACGCGCGTCCAGTGCAGGCGATCGTCGCTCTTCCAGTGGGCCAGCCGCATCTTCACCCACATCGGATCGCCGACCATCTCTGAAGTGAAGAGGTGATACGTGCGTCCGATCTTGACGACGCGCCCGCCTTCGAAGCCGTACCTGTTGCCCTCTGCCCCGGGCGATCGGATCGTGAGTACCGGCGCCGGGTGCTGTTCGACGAGCACGAGCCTGGGAATCGTCGGCGGGGCTACACCCAGTGCCAGGGCCAGGGCCGTCGCGCAGAGGATCCGGTAAGCCATCACGCTGGCGATGATACCGTGCGCAGATCGGGCCGGCGACCGTCGTCGGGATCGGCCCACCGATCATTCGGCACAAGAGGCGTCCAGCCGGGACGGCCGGGGTCCTGATCGTACGGATACGGCCCGAGCTTCCGGTAGAGCTCGGCATATTGCCGTAGCTTGTCGCGATCCAGCGTGACCCCCAGACCGGGCCCTTTCGGCACGGCGATCGCGCCGTCCACGTATTTCATTTTCCCGCCCACGATCACATCGTCGAGCAGGTGATGATAGTGGGCATCGGCGGCGTAGGACAGATTGGGAATCACTGCACCTAGCTGCAGCATCGTCGCCAGCTGGATGCCAAGCTCGCCGGACGAATGCACGGCCACGCCGAGCTGGAACGTCTCGCAGACGGCGGCCGCCTTGACGCAGGCGCGGATACCGCCCCAGAACGTCGTGTCGAGCAGGATCACGTCGACCGCGGTGTTGAGCACGTTCGCCGACAGCTGTTCGAAATTGACGACGACGGTGTTGGTCGCGAGCGGCATGCGAACCTTGTCGCGCACGCGCCGCATGCCGTTCAGGCCGAATACGGGATCCTCGAGATAGTCGTTATCGAGATCCTCGATCGCCTGGCCGAAGCGGATTGCCTGTTCGGTCGTCCACGCGCCGTTCGGATCGAAGCGCATGCGATCGCCGGGAAGGGCTGCCGCCAGCGCGCGGTAGCACTCCAGCTCATAGTCGGGATGAAAGACGCCGCCCTTGAGTTTGTGCGACCTGAAACCGTGTTCTTCCTTGAGCTGGCGTGCGTTCGCGACGAGCTGCTCCACCGTTCGCACCTCGCCAGCCTTGTCCCCGGGATAGCGGAAGAAGAGGTATGACGCGAACGGTACACGGTCGCGCAGCTGACCGCCGAGGATGTCGCAGACGGGCACGCCCCACGCCTGGCCGAGCACGTCGAGGCAGGCGAACTCGATGGCAGCGACCAGCTGCGTACGGTTGTTGTAGAGCGATGCCGTCGGATTGGCGAGCAGAAAGCGCATCTCCTCGAGCCGCGCCGGGTCGCGGCCGATCAGATACGTCTTCAGCGCCAGGATCGCCGCCTCCGCCGCCTCCCCACCGCCGCCCATTTCGCCGAGTCCGACGAGGCCGGTGTCGGTCTCGACCTCGATGATCGTGCGGACGAAGCGCCCCCAGTGACAACCGTTGGCGTGGCGCAGCGGCGCCTCGAGCGGAACGGTGACGGAGGTGGCACGCAGATCGGAAATTTTCATGGGGTTCGCTGCTGAGTGCGCCGCTACCGAATCTCGATGTAATCGAGCGCCGCCGTCTCCTGCCCGTCTGGCGTCCCTTCGATTTCGATCTCGTCGCCGGGCTTGAGCGCGATGCCAGCGATCACGTAGCGGCTCGACGACCCGCCGTCCAGTTTGCGCGACGGGATGTGGTCGTTGGCGGTCCACTCGGCCACGACCTTGCCGGCGATGCGCACGCGATAGTGTGCCGCGCCGGTGTTGACGTCGTAGTACTGCACGGCGATGTCGTGCATGCCGGCCTGGCCGGAATACTTGAACGTCGCGCTACAGGACGGTGCGTGGCACTCGACGGCGCCGCTGCCCGATGCCGTTTCCCACGGTGTGACGGTCGTCAGCGTGTAGCCCTTCAGTTGCGCCGATTCCGCTTCGATGCGCCCGGGATAGGCGCCGACCCGCCCGGCCTCGTCGGAGATGCCGGAGGTGCGATGGAACCAGCGCGTCACCGCGTCGCGCCACACAATCGCCTGCCCCGCCTGGTAGTCGAGCTGCGTCAGCACCGCTTGGTAGCGGTCGTCGTCGATCAGGCCGCGCAGCGTGCGCCACGAGTCGACCCACTTGGCGACCGCGGCGGCGCCGTCATAGTGCGAGTCGTAGATGAACTGGATGACGGTCTTGCCGGATTTCAGCGGCTGGTTGTACGGCACGTGGTGCATGAACAGCAGCAGGTCATCGGGCGTGGTCTCGGTTGATTCATACATCTTCGCGACCGCGGGGGGATACTGGCCGGCGAAGCCGGTGCCGGTGGCGACACTGCGATCCATACCGGCGCCCTGCTTGTCGGCGCGGTGCCACTGTCCCCACCCGTTCTCCTCCGACGCTTCCACCGCCACGCTGTAATGGTTGCCGACGATGTCGGTCAAGGTCTGCAACCCGAGCGGACCGGTGTAGTTCTCGAACGTGCGCCACGATGTGAGTAGCAACTCGCTCACCGTCTGGCCAACCTGGGGATCGATGCCGAAGGTCTGCCGCGTCCACTCACCGGCGATGTCAGCGGCGGTGAGATCCGGGTTCCAGGCGAGGCGGCCAAACGCGTAGAGGTTGGCCTGGGATAGATGGTTGTTGGTCCAGCTGTCGGCGTCGCCGACGTTGGCCACGCCGGCAAAGCCGCCCAGCGGCCGCATGAACACGCGGCCGGCGACAATCGCCTTCACCGGTGAAGGCTGATCGTGCGCCTTCATGTCGAAGTCGAGTGTCTCCTTCCACATCGGCGCCAGGAAGACGTTGTAGCGCGCCTGGCCGAAATATTCCTGGGTGATCTGCAGCTCGATCGCCTCGTTGGTCTTCTCCAGCCCGGCGAAGAGCGGCGACGCCGGCTCGCGTACCTGGAAGTCGATCGGCCCGTGCTTGATTTGGATGATGACGTTGTCGTCGAACTGGCCGTCGAGCGGATGGAAGTTGTCGTAGGCGGCGCGGGCACGATCGTTCTTGAGGTTGCGCCAATCCATGTGGTGGTCGTAGACGAAGCCGCGATAGAAGAGGATGCCGCCGTGCGGTTTGAGCGCGCGCGCGACAACGTTGGCCGCGTCGGCGTGGGTCCGGTTGTACGCTGATGGTCCGACGCGGCCTTCGGAATCCGCCTTGAGCACGAAGCCGGCGAAGTCGGGAATCGCGGCGTAGAGCGCATCCGCGCGTTCCTTCCACCAGGTGGCCACCGAGGGATCCAGCGGATCGTACGTGGGCAGCTTGCCGACCGACTGCGGGCTGCCGAAATCGATGGCGATGGCGACGTGGATGCCCCACGGCCGCAGCACGTCGGCGACCTTGGCGATCTGCGGCACGAAGTCCGGCGAGAGCACCAGCGGATTGGCGTTGACGTTGTTGATCGAGACGGCACTGATGCCGAGCGAGGCGAGCAGCCGGGCGTAGTCGCCAGCCTTGCTCAAGTCGTCGCGGACCTTACCGTTGGCCCAGAACAACGAACGGCCGCCGTAGCCGCGCTCGATCGAACCGTCGAGATTGTCCCACTGGTTGACCCAGCGCACCGGCGCATAGGGCACTTCGCGATCGTCGAGACCGCTCAGCCCTTCGCCGTCGGCGACTTTGCGCAGCCAGGCGAACGCGCCGTAGAGCGTGCCGCGGGCATCTCCGCCGGCGATGACGGTAAATGACCTGTTGCCCTGATGGACGGTGCGCAGCCAGAAGGCATCGGGCGGCAGGGTGCCCGCGGGCGCAAGCGCCGGCGCCGACGCGGTGATCGATGCCAGTGTGCCGATCACGATCGCGCCGCCGGGCGGCAGACTGCTCGCAGGCTCGAGCGGCCGTCCGAGCAGGCCGTCGATCCCCTTGCGCAGTTCCTCCTCGGCCCGCTGGATCGGCGCCTCGCTGCCGAGACGAAAAATAGCCCGTGGCACCTCAGCGCCAGCCCGCGCTGCGGCAGCGGGCGGCAGCGGCGCATACCGCAGCCACGCGGTATGGCCGTTCTCCGCAGACGCTGGAATCGCGACGAGCAACATGCCCAAGATCCAGCGCCAGAGCGATTTTGTCATCTTCCCTCTCATTCTCGCCGCTTTGCTCACTCCACTTTGCCGCGTCCCTCGACGATCGTCACGTAGCGATCGATCGGCACGTCCGTGATCCGCTCGACGCGGCCGCTCGGCTGCGGCCACTTGATCTCGATCCAGTCGATCTTGCCGGCCGGGCCGGCGCCGAGCACTTCGCGCACGTCGTGCGCGGACAGATAACTGCCGCCCGACGACTTGAAGCGACGGCGCGTCACGCCGCCGACCGACCACGTGATCGCCGCGCCGACCGCGTCGCGGTTGCAGCCGGTCCCCTGCAGCTTCACGCCGAGCCAGTGATTGCCGTCGCCGGCGTTGTTCCTGAGCAGCACCGGCGCGCCGCCATTGTTGCCGATGATCACGTCGATACGCCCGTCGTTGTTGTAGTCGCCGACCGCCAGGCCGCGCGCGGGAAAGTTCGTCTGGAACGCCGGACCGGCGTTGGCGCTGACATTGACCAGCTTCTTTCCGTCGTGATGAAACAGCAGCAACGGTTCCTTGTAGTGGACCTGTTGCGAATACTGGTCGATCATGTCATCGGGATGGCCGTTGGCCAGGAAGAGATCGACGTCGCCGTCGTTGTCGTAGTCGAAGAACTTCAGTCCCCAGCCGCTCAGCAGGCGCGTCGCCTGCGCCACGCCGTTTGGCGCGGCCACGTCGCGGAACGACTCGTTCCCCTCGTTTTGGTAGAGCGAGAACATTTCTTGATCGACATTGGCCACGAAGAGGTCCTGCTTGCCGTCGCCGTTGACGTCGGCGGCGTCCACTCCCATCCCCGAACGGGGCGTGCCGTTGGCGCTGTAGCCGACCTCAGCCATCAGACCGATTTCCTCCCACTTCCCTTTGCCGCGGTTCATGAACAGGAAGTTCTGCACCGTGTCGTTGGCGACGAACAGATCGAGCAGGCCGTCGTTGTTCACGTCGGTCGCGACCACGCCCAGCCCCTTGCCCAGCGCGCGGTGGATGTCAGTGCCGCCGCCGACTTCGGTAAAGGTGCCGTCGCCGTTGTTGTGGAACAGGAAGTTCGGCGTCGGCTTGAACACGCGCGGGATGCAGTAGAAGCGCTTGCCCAGCTTGTTGTCGCCGCAGACCACGTTGCTCTTCATCGAGAATTCGACGAAGCTGCACAGGAACAGATCGAGTTTGCCGTCGTTGTCGTAGTCGAACCAGACGGCGCTCGTCGTCCAGCCCGGAGCCGCAACGCCCGCCTTTGCCGTCACGTCAGTGAACGTCCCGTTGCCGTTGTTCCTGTAGAGCGTGCACCGACCGTAAGCGGTCACGAGCAGGTCCTGGTAGCCGTCGTTGTCGTAGTCCCCCACCGCGCAGCCCATACCGAACTCTTTGCCGCCGGCGAGGCCCGCCTTGTCGGTCACGTCGGTGAACGTGCCGTCGCGGTTGTTCCTGTAGAGGGCGTTCTTGGGCGGCGCCTTCGGCGCGTAGAAGTCGGCCGCGCCGCTGTTGACCATGAAGACATCGACCCAGCCGTCGTTGTCGTAGTCGAAGAACGCCACGCCAGGTCCCATCGTCTCCGGCAGATAGCGATCGGGCGACATCGCGTTGTCGTGCACCCAGGCAATGCCGCTCACCGACGCAGGGACAGTCTCGAAGAGCGGCGGCGCGGCGAACACGCGGGGCGGCAGACGTGAAATCCTCGCCGCCAACCCGGCCGACACAGCAGCGAGCGACGTCAGACGCATGAAGTCACGACGGTTCATCGGTCCGCCAATTTTATCTGCTACGCTCGCGCGAATGGGTCGAGCCCTGACGATAGTCATGGCCGCGCTCGCCGCCGCGATGCCGCTGGCGCTGGCGCGGCACCAGCTGCCCGAACAGGCCCAGCTCCGTGCCACCTGCGGCGCTTGCCACGCACTGCCGCCCGCCGACGTCCTCCCGAGGGGCGCGTGGACGGCCGAGGTGGGCCGCATGTACTACATCCGCGAGAACCGGCTGCCGCCGGTCGGTCGCAACGCCCCTCAGCCGCCGCTGCCGCCGGACCTGCAAGCGGCGCTCGCCTGGTATCTGGCCAACGCGCCCGAGCACCTCGCCGCGCCGGACCCATGGCCGGCCACGACGGAGTCGCCGCTCCAGTTCGCACGCCGCTCGATGACGCTGAGCGACATTTCCGGCACTCCCGCCGTCTCGAACGTGCGCCTTGTCGATCTCGACGGCGACGGGAAGCTGGACATCCTCGGCACCGAGATGCGCCAGGGGGTCGTCTTCAGCGGCCATCCCGACCGCGCCGGGGGCCTGACCGCCATCGCCAGCATCCCGCATCCAGCGCACGTTGCCGTTGCCGACGTCGACAAGGACGGCATCCTCGATCTGCTCATCGGCGACCTCGGCACCTTCTTCCCCGAGGATCACAACAAGGGCGCCGTGATCTGGCTGCGTGGCACCGGCGGCGGCAAGTACAGCGGCTTCTGGCTCGATGGCTGGCCGCGTGTCGCCGACGTCGAGGCCGCGGATTTCGGGGGCCACGGCTGGAACGATCTCGTCGTCGCCGCCTTCGGCTGGCGCAAGAGCGGCCGCATCTCCGTCATGGAGAACCGGACCGCCAACCCCCGCCAGCCGTCGTTCACCGAGCACGTCGTCGACTCCCGCACCGGCGCGATCCACGTCATCCCCGTCGATCTGAACAAAGACGGCAAAATGGACTTCGTCGCACTCCTCGCGCAGGAGCACGAGACAGTCGTCGCCTACATCAATCAGGGGGACTTCCGATTCGAGCAGAGAGTGATCTACGAAGCGCCGCATCCGAACTGGGGCTCGACCGGCATCCAGCTCGTCGATCTCGACAAAGACGGTGACCTCGACGTCCTGCTCACCCACGGCGACACGTTCGACGACGGGATCGTCAAGCCGTATCACGGCATCCAGTGGCTGGAGAACAAGGGTACATATCCGTTCACCGAGCACACGATCGCAACGATGGCCGGCGTCCACCGCGCCGTCGCCGTCGATCTCGATGGCGACGGCGACCTCGACATCGTCGCCTGCGCACTGCTGGCGGGCGGCTCCGACGTTGACGAGAAGACGCTGCCGGCCCTGGTCTGGCTCGAGCAGACGACGCCTGGCGTGTTCGTGAAGCACACGATTGAAATGGGCGTCCCGCGCCACGCCACCCTTGACGTTGGTGATATCGACGGCGACGGGCTTCCTGATATCGTGACCGGAACGTTTTCGATCGAGGAGAAAGCTGCGTCGTGGGTGGATGTGTGGCTGACGCGAAAGAAATAGCGAGGCGGCTGCCCGACGCGTGACGCCGCGGACGCGGACGGGCGGACTCAAACCGGGAGACGATCATGAGGCAGCGAATCTGGGGAGGGATTGTCGCCGCGATTGTGATGGTCGTGGCCCTGCACCCAGGTGCCGACGACAAGCAGTTGGTCTACGCGGACTTCGAGCAAGTCGAGAACGGACGGGCGGTCAGCGCGCGCGGCGGATTGGTCCTCCTCTGGGCCTACGAGGAAGACCACGTGCACAAGAGCACGTTCAAGGGGGCCGAAGGCCTCGACCCGCCCGCACCGGAGTTGGTGCACATCAAGGCGGGGGATCCCAACCACGCTGCGAAGTTCGACTATTCGCTGCAGGCGCCCAACCAGTACGCTGGCGTGGCGATGGAGATCCATGGCCGCCCCGACGCCGACGGCAAGTCGCAGACCGACGACGTGTCGGGTTACAAGTACCTGTCGCTGCAGATCTACGCGACTGGCATCCGCATCCTGAGCGTGGAAACGCGCACCAACGAGAGCGGTAAGGACACGCGCAGTGTATATCCGCGCTACACGATGGAAGTGAAGCAAGGCCTCAACACTTACCGCGTGCCGCTCACGGGCTTCACCCAACCGGCGTGGGCCGACATCCGCGTCGACCCGAAGGACGTGTTCAAGAAGCTGACGTCGCTCGCGCTGACCGCGTTCTGCGATCAGTGCGAGCAGAGCCAGCAAGGCATGGTGATCGTCGACAACGTGGTGTTTGAGAAGTAACGCGTTGGTGCCCTTCGTCCTACCGCAGAGTGAAGTAGGCGCTGCGTGACAGCTCGCCGACTTTGATGCGCAGCTCGTAGGTGCCGGCCGGCAGCGCGCCGATCGGCAGGCGGCCGACGTGCTGCACACGGGCGCCGCTGGGAGGCGCCAATGGCAGCGGCGCGTCGGCGAGAACCTGGCCGTTGCGCAGGAGTTGCGCCGACGCCGTCGCCCCCGCACCCGGGTTGTAGAGCGTGAAAAAGAACGGCAGCTCGCGCGACGAGCTGTTGAGGATGGGCTCGCCGAGGTTCGGGTAGAGCAAGGTCTTCCCTACCGCCAGTGGCGACGCGCTCGTGAGGTCAGCGGCGCTGAGCTCCTCGCTGCGGCTGACGATCACGAGGCTGCTCATGCCGGGGACCGACTGCGCGAGCTTCGGGACGGTCAGCGTCGTGATGCGGACACTGCCGCGGTTCGCCGCGGCGTCGAACACGATCGACTCCACCGTGTAGACGCCGGGTAGCAAATCCGGTTCGCGGTAGAACAGAATCTCTCCCTTCTTCGCGGCTTCCACGTCCTTGGCATCGCCCGTGAGCAGGTACTCCTGCGACAGCGTCTGCACCTGGTGCCCTTCGGCGTCGCGGATACGGACGACAACGGCTGTCTGCGCCGCGTAGGTGGCACGGTACGGATCGACGACAAACTGCAGAGACGACGTCGAGACGTGGACGGCGACTGGGGACAGCCCCGGGCGACCCGGATCCGGGAAGCTGAACGCCGCGGCATTGACCGGGAAGGCGTTGGGCAGCGGCGTGCGATCGAGCAGCGCCAGCGCCGGCGCTTCGTAGCTGCCGGAGTCGGCCGACGGCGCCGTCCGTAGCGCGCGGTAGCCATTCCTGGCAAACACGTGAGTTCCCGAGCGCCGCACGCCGACCTTGATCGCGCGAAAGCGGCCGTCGAAGGTGCTGTTCTTCGGGGCGTAGGTCAGCAGGTAGTGGAACTGGTTGTCTTCGTCGATGCGCCGGAACGCCGACGTCAGATCATTCGACTGTTCGACCAGGAAACCGCCGGTCTCTTCGGCGAGCTTGGCCAATCCGGTGCGCGAGTCGAGCTGCATCGTGTCCTGCACCCGCTCCATCGCCATGGTCAGGGGCTGTTCGCTGCGCTCGGATCCCACCGTTGCCTGCTGCGCGCGGGCGTCGACGAAGTTGGTCATTTCCTTGCGCGTGTCGACCAGCGTGCTGCTGGTGCGCAGCCCCTTGGCGTCGATGGCGTAGGCGGTGACGTTGGCGCGGTTGGCGGTCTCGATCACCGACGCCAGCTTCGAGGTGAGCGACGGAGTGACCGGCAGTCCCTCCGAGAAGAAGACGATCGTCTTGCGTCCGGGATAGAGCGACAGCGACTGGATGACCGACATCAGCACGCTCGCCGTGTCATAGCCCTTGTGCGCGCGATCGAAGTTCTCGTAGGTGCGCATCATGTTGAGCTCGGTCTGGATGAGCGCGCGCTCCATCTCGCGCTCGCCCATCTGCGAGCCATTCTGCGCGGCGGCCTGGCTGTTCCCGACGCCACCGGAGATGGCCGACGCACTCTGGGAGTCGATCTCGCGGCGGCGGGCCATCAGCGTGTCGGCGCGTTCCACCTTGGCTTCCTCGACCATGCCGGATGGCAGCACCTGGCCGATGGCGCGGCGGACGGCCGCGCGATCGGTCGTGAAGAACTGCAGCATGCGCACGCCGACGTCGCCGGCGAAGACCGCCACGCGCACGGGCGAGTCGCCGCTTAGCGGCACGTAGGCGAGCGTCGCCTTCTGCGCCAGCGCCAGCGATTCCGACGACAGGTGGTCGTAGACGAGTGCCACGGTGGCCGCATCCTCGAGCGGCGCGGCGGCTGCCTGCGCCGCTACCGCGGCGGCCGGCGTGACCGTCACGGATCGATCCGGGCCGCGCCACGCGACGTTGACGCCGATGCCGCCGCCGTGCGAAACACGCGTGAACGAGTCGATCGTCTGCGGGACACCGTCTTCCGATACCTGGAAGTCGTCGGCCGTGAGATCGGTGACGAGCTGCCCGGTGCGATCGCGGACAACGGCGTCGACGAGGATGGCGGTCGACGTCGAGGTAATCGTTTGTCGCGGCGACTGCGCAGCGATGCCGCAGGTCCACGCAAGGAAGACGGCGGCCGCGCAGGCGTTCTTCATGTGACCCCGCTAGTCGATGATGCGAAGCACGGTGTTGCGTGAGAGCTGCGTGGCTCCCTGCTTGACGACCATCTGGAGCTCATAGGTGCCTGGAGCCAGCTGATCGATCGGCAGACGGCCAAACACGTTCAGTGCTTTGCCCGGGTCGTCCCGGGTGCCCTCGGGCATGGGAATCTGAGCCAGTACCTTACCGTTGCTGAGAACCTGCAGCACAACCTCTGGTGCCGGCCCCGGCATCACTGGATACACCTTCAAATACAGGCTGACTTCCTTGGCTCGGCGGCTGACCGGCTCGCCGAGATTCGGGTAGAGCACGAAGTCGTTGACCTCGAAGGGATTGTCCTTGCGGCGCTCGTTCGCCGAGATCTTCTCGGCACGGCCGACCAGGATCAACGAGCTCGCGCGCAGCGCGCCGGTGTCGACCTTGGGCACTTCGACGGTGTTGAAGCGCACGCTCGCCTTGCCTGACGGGTTGTCGTAGACGATCGTCTCCATCGTGTAGACGCCGGGCAGCAGCTCTGGCTCCTTGTAGAACATGACGTCGCCCTGCTTCGCCTTGTCCAGATCGGCGATCGCGCCTTTTACCTCGTAGTGCTGGCTCACTTTCTTCACGACCGCGTTCTTGTCGTCGAGGAAGCGCACGAGCACGGCGAAGTCCGACGCATACGTCTTGCCGTCGCCGCTGTTGGCGAACGAGAGCGGCGCCGTCTTGAAGTCGACCACGACCGGCACCAGGCCTGGACGCTGGGCATCCGGAAAGAGCAGCGCGCCGGCGCGGACCGGAAAAGCGTTGGGGACGGGACGCGTTTCGAGCGCGCCAAGCGCTGGGGCCTCCCACGTGTTCACCGGCGTACCGCCCGAGTCGCGCAGGCCGAAGTAGCCCTTGCGTGACGAGACCGTGACACCGGGACGGCTCACCTTCACGCCGATCGTGCGGAAGCTTCCGTCGAACTTCTCGTCGGTCGGTGAGTAGCCGAGCAGGTAGTAATTGTTCAGGTCGCTGTTGATCCGTTCGAAGCCGGCGCGCAGGTTGTTCGTGTTGTCGAAGGCAACACCGCCGGTGTCCTTCGCAAGACCACTCAAGCCGTTGCGCGGATCCTGGCGCAGGACATCTTCGTTGTACTCGAGACTTTGCGACAGCGCACCGCCGCCGACCTTGCCGCCGCCGAGAATGCCGCCGCCGCCCTTACCCATGCTGTTGACCTGGTCGCGAATCTTCGCCTGCTCGTCGTCGGTGCGTAGGCCGACGGCGTCCATCGTGTAGATCGCCACGTTGGCGCGATTGGCCGCATCGGTCACGCCGAGGAACAGGTGCTCCACCGCGGTCGGCAGCGTCAGCCCCTCGGAAAAGAACACCAGACTCTTGCGTCCCGGCAGCCGGCGCATCTGCTCGATGATTGCGAACAGGCCGTTGGTCGTCGAGTAGCCGGACTGGTCGCGCTCGAGCGCGTCGAACCCGCGAATCATGTTGGCCTGCATTTGCGCCAGAATCGCGTCGCCCGTCCCTGTGCCGACATTGGCGCCGCCGGGTCCGGCCGCGGCTTCGGCGGCGGCCGCCCCGGCACCGGCCGCATCGGCCGCCTGCTCGAGCGCCACGGCTTTCTCCCGCGAATCCTTGCTGTTGGACGTCGAGGTCGCGCGCTGGGCCATTTTGCCCAGGCCCGCCTTGAGCACGTTCAGATCGCGCGTAAACGGCGCGTAGGGCGAGAGCGCCAGGTCGATGCCGAAGATGCCGACGTAGCCAGGAGCCTCCGAGCGCGTGCCGAGATAATTCTGCGCTGCCTGCACGGCCAGCTTGCGCGACTCCGCCGCCAGGCGATCAAAGACCAGCGCCGTCACGGTGGGCCCGGCGTCCATCGTCGCCGCCGCGCCGTTCACCGGCCGCGACGTCAGCGGTGACGCGGACCCCACGCCGCCGTCGGAGGCCAACAACTTGCCGTCCATGACCATCGTGAACGAGGCAATCGTCTGAGGCACGCCGTTTTCAGTGATCTGGAATTCGCTCTGCTTCAGATCGCGGACCGGCTCGCCCTTCTTGTCGTGCACGACGATGTCGACGAGGACGGCGCTGACACCCGTCTGCACTGTCACCGGTGCGCGCTGCGCGGGCGGCTGCTGCCCGGCGATCACGACGGCTGTTGCCCCGGCGACGGCGACGATGACCGACGCCGCCCGGGAGTTCGCTGCCCGCATCAATTTCCCCCTCCTCGGCCAATGCCACCTACCGATTGCGGGCCCGTTCTCGTTTCGCGCGCGAGGCGGTCGAGCCGAGTGAATTCCTCGCGCTCCTTGTTCGCGTCTTCGAGACGGCCCGCCTTCTGATACGCGCGCGCGAGCGTGAAGTGCAGGCTCGGGCTGTCGGGCGCCAGCTTGATGCCGATCTGCAGCTGGGCGATCGCGCCGTCGACGTCGCCGGTATCGAGCAACGCTTGCCCGAGCACCTTGCGCGCCGCGAAGTCGTCGGGAGCCGCCGTCTGCGCCTGTGTCGCCCATGACAACGCCATCTTCGCGTCGCCGCGATTGAGGTACTCGAACGCGATCTGCATCAGCGATTGCGGATGGGCGGGCTGCAGCTCCAGCTCCTTCTTGAACTCATCGATCGCCTGGTCCGGCTGCTCGGCCAGCAGGTAGACGCCATTGGCGTAGTGCACGTTTGGCGTTTCCGGGTAGCGCGTGACGAGCGCCGTGAACGAGGTGCCGGCGGCGGTGTTGTTGCGCGTCGCCATCTGATAGCTGGCGCGGCCGGCCATCAGCACCATCTCGCGGCGATCCGGCGGCAGGTCCTCCGGGAAGATGGGCATGCGCAGCGTGGCGATCCCCATCGCCTCGATCACGCGCGGGTTGTCGTCTCCCTCGTTGGCGAATTCCCCGAGCGTCTGCAGCGCCTGCTCGAATTCGCCGACGCGCATCATGATCGACGCGGCGTGATACCGCGCCACGCCACCGAGGTCGCCGGTGTCGCCAACGCCGAGCGTCCGCGCCTGCAGCAGATGACGCAGCGACTGGTCGTATTCCTTGGTTCCGTACTCACACAAGCCGAGAAACGCGAAGGCGGCGCCGTTCTGCGGCGCGAGTGTGACGACCTGGCGAAAGCGGTCGCGGCACTCGGTGAACTTCTGCAACGTGTAGTAGGCGCTGCCCTGGTACCAATATCCCTCGACGTACTTCGGGCGTAGCTTCACCGTCTTAGCGTAGAGCGCAATGGCGTCCTCCCACTTCTCCGCCTTGCGAGCCGCGGTGGCGTCGGCCACGAGCGTATCGAACGCGGCGGATGGGGCGGGCACCTTCGCGGGCGCCTTCGCGGGCGCCTTCTTCTCCGGTGTCGCTGAGGTCGGCGCCTGCGCACCAACCGCGGCCGTCGCCAACATCGCCGCCAGCGCCAGCGCGGGCGCCCTCATGCCCCCTTGCCCTTTTGCTTCGCCGCCGCTTCGGCATTCAGCCGATCGACGATGGCTTTTTCACGCGCGGCGTCATCTGGCCGCTTGAGGCGGTTGTAGGCCGTCGCCAGCTGCACGTGCGCATCGACGAGATCTGGCGCGTCCTTGACGATCTCTTCGAGCATCGCCGCCGCGTCCTCAGTCTTGCCGGTCTGCAGCCGCAGCGAGGCGAGGATCTTTCGCGCGGTGACGTCGCGAGGGTGTACCGAGACGGCACGTTCGAGATACGCCGACGCCTCGTCGAATTTTTGCGCGTTCTTGCGTAAGTTGCCGAGCTGCAGGTTCGCTTCGAAGTCGTTGACGTTCAACTCGAGCTCGCGGAAGAACTCCCGCTCAGCCGCCGCCTGCTCACCAAGCCCGAGCAGCGATCGGCCGTACATCGCATGCACGGTCGGCAGACGCGGGTTCAGTTGCACGGATTTTTCCAGCTCCCCCTTCGCATTCGGATAGTCCTGTTGACCGAGGTAGGCCATCCCCATGAGCAGGTGCCCCTCGGCCGATTCCCCCGCGGCAAACACCCGATCCACGTATCGCTGTCCGTCGGCCGCCTCGCCAAGGTGCAATAACGCGCTCCCGAGGATGAACGCATAGGACAAGTCGGTGCCAAACATCGTCTCGCGCGGCTGCAGCAGCGAGACAATCTCGCGTTCCTGGCCGGTCTGCAGATAACAGTCGGCGAGAACAAGATACGCCCCCTTGGCGTTGGGGTCCGACGACAGCACGCGCTTCAGCTGCGGGATCGCCTCGTTCGGGCGGGCCGACTTGTAATACGCGAGCGCCAGGTTCATCCGGATCTGCGTGTTGTCGGAATCGGCCTTCAGCGCGAGGTCGTACTGCGTCACCGCGTCGTCGAACTGCCCCAGCTTCGCGTAGGCAGCGCCGAGGTTCGACAGAGCGTCGGCGCGATCAGGCTGGATGGTGAGCGCGGCCTTGTAGGCATCGACGGCACCCAGCAGATCGCCTGCCTGATGCAGTTCCATCGCCCGCGCGAGCAGGCGATCGAAGTCCAGCGAATTGGGCTGGGACTGGCCGCGGGCGGGAGACGCCGCCAACAGCAGAGCCAGCGCGAGAGCCGGCCACGTCACGGTCATTTGATTTTATCGGAAAACACTGAAGGCCGGGCAGTTAGCCCGGCCTTCGTGCGCCGGACGGCAAGGTCCGGCTTACAAGCGACCGCAGGGCGGGCCCTGTCGGGTCCGCCGCAGCGGTTAGAAATGGTACTTCAGCACAAACTCCACGACGCGGTGGCCGCGCTTGATGTTGATCTTGCCGAAGTTCTGGATCGTCTGCGGCGTGAAAGAGAAGCCCTTCGTGACGTCGCAGGAGTCGGCCACGTTCCCTCCGTTGCCGGTCGGCACGCCCGGCACAATGGCGTTGCACACCGTGTCGAGGGTCAGGTTGATGTCGTTGGCGATGTTCGTGTTCGCGAACGCCTGGTTGAACAGGTCGAAGAACCCGAAGCGGACCTGCAGCTTCTGGTCGCCAACCGTCGCGAAGTTCTTGAAGATCGTCAGGTCGGTGTTGGTCCGCGTCGGTGTGCGGATGTTGTACTTCGGCAGCAGGTCGCCGTTCTGGCCGACACCCGGAACGGAAATGCAGTTGATATCGAGAATCTTCTCGCCAACCTTGCCGTTGTTGGAGAGTCGCGGATCGCACGTATAGATGGGCGCCAGCGAGTTACCGCTCTGGAACGTGGGACCGACGACGTCCGTGGTGCCGAAGTAGGCCGCGGCGGTGCCGGTGCTGGCGGCGGCGCCGCTGAACACGGGGATGATCGGGATCCCGCTGGCCATCGAGGTGATGCCGGAGAGCTGCCAGCCGTTCAAGAGCCCCTTGCCGAACGCGTTGTCCATCGAGCCCTTCGCGCCGTCGGGGAGGAACGCGTTCCACGACACGTTGAGCATATGCGTGCGGTCCGCCGGGAGAATGCCATACGCACGGTTCGGATCGTATGGATCGATCTGACTGTATTCGCCGCCAAGCGTGCCGACGGTCTTGGAATACGTATAGGCGACGAAGTATTGCAGCTTGCGTCCCGTCTGACGGCTGAGGGTCAACTGGAACGAGTCGTAGTCACTGGTGCCCCTGTAGTCGTAGACGCACAGCGGGACGTTGCCGCCGCAGCCGGTGCCGGAGCCGCTGAACGCGTTGAACGGCCGGAACGAACCGAGGTTCGCAGTGTCGCTGCCCACCGCGTAGCGGTTGACAATGTTCGACAGATCGATGCCGTTGAACGTCCCCGAGTCGAGGATGCCGTAGGGCATGACGTTGCCGTTGATGCGGCTGACCAGGTTACGGCCGCGCGTGCCGACGTAGCTGCCCTCTACCACCTGGTTGGAGAAGATGCGGCGCTGGTAACCAACCGAAAAACTGTGAGTTGTCGGCCACTTCTGGTCGTTCGGATCCAAGGTGTTGATGGCGAGGCTGCCGATGCGGCTGGCCAGCGTCGCCTCGTGGATCGTGTCGTAGGTGAGACCGAGACCGTTGCCGTAACCACCGCCGGCCCACAAGTCAGTCGCGACCTGGTAGGCGTTGGGAGCCAGCCGCAGGGAGTTGTCGTATTCGACGTTCCCCATGTTGCGGTTGTAGAAGATCCCGTAGCCGCCGCGGACGACGTTGTTGCTCTGACCGTCGATATCCCACGCGAAGTTGACGCGCGGCAGCGCGAAAGGCCCGCGGTTGGGGACAATGCCGGCCGGTGCGCAACCCGAAGCCACGTAGCACTCGCCGTTCACCTGCTTGAACGTACCGGGATCGGTGAACGTGCCGTCGTTCTTATTGTAGAGCGCCGGGTCGAAGTAGCCGCCGAGGCCGTTCAGTTCCTGGTTGTTCGTCCAGTAGCCGACGCGCACGCCGTATTCCAACGTCAGGTTCGATTTCACCTTCCAGCTGTCCTGCGCGAAAGCATCGGTGTCCCAGAAACGGAAGTCGCCGAACGGCTGACCAGGCGCGGGGCTGCCGGTTGCGGCCGTGCCCTGGTTGAACTGGCCGACGCGGCCGACGAGCATATCGGCGGCTGAATTGCCGGTGCCGGTAGTGTTGTCGGAGCCAAACCACAACTGGCCGGCCTCGAGATTCTGGAAGTTCTGCTGCTTCTGGCCGCGTTCGAGCGTGACGCCGAACTTCATGCCGTGCGTGCCCATCAGCTTGGTCAACTTGTCGCTGATCTGGAGCGAGTCGTTGTGGGCGTACATGTCGTTCGCCTTCGCCCACAACTGCCCGACCTGGCCGTTGCCGCCCCAGCCGTGCAGGAGGTCGGTCGGCAGGTAGGGCGATGCACCCGGGAAGATGCCCTGGAACGTGATCCCGTCGTGCCCCTGCATGAGGATGCTGGGGTCCTTGAAGTGGTTGTCGAGCGTGAGGCGGCTGTAGCTGACCAGCGCCTCGTTGGTCATCGACGAGCTCAGCACCGACACGACGTTACCTGAATAGGACCGGCCGATGTTGTCGCCGACGTTCGGCGTCGGCAGCGCGACGACGTCGCCTGGTGCCCACCAGACGCCGCGCGGGCTCTCGACCGTCTCGGTCTCGTGCGCGACACGCACATAGGCGCGCGTCCGGTTGCTGATGTTCCAGTCGAAGCGCGACTTGAAGTCGACGCGATTCTGCGGCTCCAGCTGGCTGTAGACGTAGTTATAGAGATTGTTGGGATCGCTGAAGTTGGGGTCCGGATACAGACTGGCGAAGTACTTGCCAATCGCCGTCATGTACGGGCGCATGTCGTTGTTGGGCGCCGGGTTGCCCGCACCTGGATATCCTTGCGGGATGCGCAGTTGGGGAATCGAATTCAGATTCGATCCCTGGTTGGCGAGCAACGCGCTGAAATCTCCCTGCTTTTCCGCGACGGTGAACGTGCGGGTGTAGCTGGAGCCCGAGTCGACCTGCTGACGCTGTCCTTCGAGGCCGACGAAAAAGAACAACTTGTCGTGGTTCTTCGTGTAGTTGTCGCCGAAGAAGAGCGGACCGCCGAAGTTGCCGCCCGGATAGTTGTACTTGCTCTGCGGCTTCGGGGTGCCTGTGATGGTGTTCGAGCGGTCGTTCGCCGAGAACTTGCTGTCGCGCCAGTAGTCGTAAGCCTCTCCGTGGAACTTCGACGCTCCGGCCTTGGTCACGCCGCTGACGTTCATGCCGCCGGCGCCGAACTCCGCCGCGAAGTTCGAGCTCTGCACCTTCACTTCCTGAACCATGTCGTTGTTCAGGGTGACGATGACGCCGCTGTTGCTGCCGATGTCGATCAGGTTCGAGCCGTCGAGCTGCACGGTGTTGGCCGATGAGCGGATGCCATTGACGGTGTAGCCCTGCGTGTTGTTGGCGCCACCACCGAAGCTCACGGCTTCGCCGACGTTGAAGTCGGCGACGACGCCTGGCAGGATGCGCATCAGTTCGAGCGAGCTTCTGCCGATGACCGACAGGTTGTCGATCTGCTTCGCGCTCAGCACGCCTTCACGCGCGCCGGTCTCCGTCTGGATGATTTCGGACTGGGCCGTGACGGTGATCGTCTCCGACTGCTGGCCGACCTCGAGTTTCACGTCGATGCCGCGC
Source organism: uncultured Acidobacteriota bacterium (assembly GCA_963836665.1). Classification (GTDB taxonomy): domain Bacteria; phylum Acidobacteriota; class Vicinamibacteria; order Vicinamibacterales; family 2-12-FULL-66-21; genus JAICSD01. Next base: position 483,291 of record CAWIKL010000002.1, read on the forward strand.
GCGTCGTTCTGCGACAGCGTGAGGCCTTTCTGTTCGTAGGTCTTGAACCCGGAGAGCTCGGCCTTCAGATCGTAGCTGCCGGGGAATACCTGCACCAAGTACTGGCCGCGGTCGTCGCTGACCGCAGTGCTCATCGCCTTCGTGCCCGTGTTGGTCAGCGTGATGGTCACGCCCGGCAGCACAGCGCCGCTGGCGTCCTCGACGTGGCCACGCACCGTGGCGGCCGTTGATGACTGCGCGAACGCAGACGTCGCGCCAGCCGTCATGCCGAACAGAACTGCCAGGGTGAACAACCCCAGCGTTGCCATCTGACGACGCAACAACGCAAGTGACACTTGCATGCTCCTCCCAACCCGCGCGCCCGGGGGCCGGACCCCCGATTGGGTAGTGGAAATCTATTAGGGAGACGTGTCGGAGTCAATGCGCCGAAGGCATGACACGGCGTATGACTAAGGGCATATCAGGCGCACACGCGCGCACAGTACAGTCCGACCGATGTCACGCATCCTGCGCCGGGCCCTGGTCGCGCTGCTCGTGTTGTATGTCCTCTTCCTCGCAGCGATGTTCGAAGTCATGCGCCAGCCGCCCGAGCGGTTCGGCGCCATCATGCGTCACTTTCCGATGCCGGCCATGATGCTCGTCCCCTTCGAACCGATGTGGAATGCCGCCCGCGGCGGGACACTGAGAACCGGAGACCTGGCACCCGACTTCACCCTGCCGACTGCCGACAAAGCATCGGAGATGCGTCTGTCGAGCTTTCGCGGCCGGATGCCCGTCGTCCTCGTCTTCGGCAGCTATACCTGACCGCCGTTCCGGCGGGAGGTTCCCGCCCTCAACGCGATGTACAAGAAGTACCGCGGCATGGCGGCCTTTTACGTTGTCTACATCGGCGAAGCACACCCGAACGACGCGTGGCAATTACCCTCGAACCTCAAGGACAAGGTGGTATTCGAGAGTCCGAAAGACTTCAATGAACGGTCGAGCTTGGCGGAAGTGTGCGTCACGAAGCTAGGCATCAAGCTACCCGCCGTCGTCGATCGCTTCGACGACGGGGTCGGGAAGGCGTATTCGGGATGGCCGGACCGGCTGTATCTGATCGGAACAGACGGCCGCATCGTCTATGAGAGCCGCCCCGGGCCGTTCGGCTTCAAGCCCGCCGATCTCGAGGCGGCCCTGAAAAAATCCCTCTAGCCTGCCGGACTTCGACGGTCCAGCTAAACGCTCATCGGATCGGGATGCGTCCACGGTGCGCGATACGGACGTCGCAGCAGCCTGTTCGCCTCCGCGTCACCCAGAATTTCTCCCTTCGCGTGGTCCCACTGAATCGAGCGGCCGATCTGCATCGAGATGTTGGCCAGGATGCACGCCGTCGTCGACATGTACCCCTGCTCGATGTCCGACACCGGCTTCTGCCGCGACTCGATACACTCGAGAAAGTTCTTCATGTGTGCGCGGATCGCGGGAGCGACATGTCGCTCGAGGTCCTTCTCGGTCTTGTCCTCGGGGAACTGTTCCAGCTCATAGACGACGTCCTGTTTGATTGCCGGATCCTTCTTGCCCGCCTCGGTGAAGGCGTAGCCCATCACGCTCGCTTCGAGTGTTCCTTTGTCGCCGTAGAACATCGCGCCCCACGGGAAGCGCGGTCCCGGCGGATCGCCCCACGTCCGATGCGTCCACACGACGCGCAGGTTGGGGAACTCGAACGTCGCTTCCTGCGTGTCGGTGATGTTGGCCTTGCTCTTCTTGTCGACGAGAATGCCCCCGCTCGACGAAATCCGAGCCGGCATCGGCAGGTCCAGCATCCAGCGCACCATGTCGAGCATGTGCACGCACATGTCGCCCATGATCCCGTTGCCGTACTCCATGAATGCGCGCCAGCCGCGCGGGTGCGTCAGCGTGTTGAACGGCCGCATCGGCGCCGGCCCGGTCCACATCTCGTAGTCGAGCTCGGGCGGCGGCGCGGTATCGGGCGGATTCTCCGTCGCCCGCATGTGGTAATAGCAGTAGATCTCGACGTACGCGATATTGCCGAGCTTGCCCTCGCGGATGATCCGATCGCGCGCCGTGACCAGGTGCGGCGTGCTGCGACGCTGCATGCCCACCTGGACGACGCGCCCGTACTTGCGCGCCGCCGCCAGCATCGCCTGTCCTTCGACGACGTCGACGCTGATCGGCTTCTGCACCCACACGTCGAGCCCCGACTTCACCGCCTCGATCATCGGCAGCGCGTGCCAGTGATCCGGCGTATCGATCAGCACGATGTCGAGATCCTTCTCCGCCAGCAGCTTGCGCCAGTCGTTGTAGAGTCGCGGCCGCTTTTTCGACACCTGCCGCGTCGCAACCAGATCCGCGGCGTCGTTCAGCATCCGGCTATCGACGTCGCACATCGAGACGACGTTGACCGGAGCGACCTGGACCATTCTCAGCAGGTCTGACTTGCCGTACCACCCGGGTCCGATGATCCCGACGCGCTTGTTGGCGGCAATTTGCGAGGCCAGCGTCTCGTAGCGCGACAGCCGCGACGCCGCGATGACGGCGGCACTCCGGGATATGAACTCGCGACGATCCATCACGTGGTCGCGGGGCCCCCCGCCCCGCTCCTCCTCACTCCATTACGCTCGCGCAACGCCGCTCGCTCCATTCCGCTGCGCTATATCTCAGAAGCGACCGGTATTGCTGACGAACGCCAGCATGCGGCTGTCAGGGGACCACGAGGGCACGTTGATCGTGCCCTGCCCGCCATACACATACGCGATCGTCCGCGGCGCGCCGCCCGACGCGGACATGACGCGCAGCATCACCTGCTTGTAATACGGATGTTCCGCCGGATCGACCTCCTTCGGGAAACTGATGAAGGCGATCCACTGACCGTCCGGCGAGAGATGCGGAAACCAGTTGTTCCAGGCGTCGCTCGTCACCTGCTCCGGATCGGCGCCGTCGGGCTTCATCCGCCAGATCTGCATCGTCCCGCTGCGGACCGAGTTGAAGTAGATGAACTTTCCGTCGGGCGAATACTCCGGCCCGTCGTCGAGCCCCTTGCTGCTGGTGAGGTTGCGCTCGCTGCCGCTGCCATCCGCATTCATCGCGTAGATGTCGAACTCGTTATTGCGGCCGCCGGTGTAGACGAGCGTCCGGCCGTCGGGCGACCAGCTGTGCATGTAGGAAGGGGTGTTCGCGGTGATCCGTGTCGGCGTGCCACCGGCCAACCGCACCGTATAGACGGCGGAGCCGCCCGGCTGCGATTGATCGCTGATTCCCAGCATCGTCCCGTCGAACGAGAGGACGTGGTCGTTGTTGTTGCGCGTGTGAGTCGCTGTGTCGATCAGCGCCGACTGCCCTGTGGCCAGGTCGTAGCGGACGAGACGGCCGCGGTTCTCCGCGGCGCCGCTGGTGTTGTAGATGAGGGATCCGCCGTCGCGCGTCCAGTTGGGTGCCTCGAAGGGGGCCTCGTTGGCGCCTCCGCTGATCGACTCGCGCAGCACCCGGCGCGCGCCCGATGCGACGTCGAGCAGCTCGAGGACGCTCCCGATGTAGTCGCGATACGGGCGGAAGTTCTCTGCCGCCGGCCGGATGACCCGCACGTTGCTGAAGACGGCGCGCTCGACGACATCGGGGTTGTGCGCGCACAATGCCAGTCCCGCCAGGACCTCACCGGGGAGCGTCATGTCGGTCAGCTCGGTGACCGTGTAGGGATCGCCGAACTTCGCCGCCGACATGACGAAGCGCGTGCCGCGGCGTTCGAGCTGCAGGACGTCGGCGCCGGTGATGGTGCTGCGCTTCTCCTCGGTCACCGCCCCTTTCGTCCGGCGGAACTGCAGCGACGTCAGCCCGTCGCCGTGGAGGACGGCGTCGACGTAGGGAGCATCGGCGTCCGTGCCAAAGCGGATGACGAGGCCGGCCTTCCGATGGGGGTCCACGCCTGCACCGGCAAACGCGACGCGTGTCTGCAGGATGAAATCGCCATTGAGCGCCTTGGAGACGAACTGGAATTCGTCGCGCTGCGCCCACATGTTGGTGCCGGCCGCCGACAGGGCGTAGTCCTGTGAAATGGGGTTGTAGGCAGCCGTACCGGCGATCTTCGGCGATCCGACATCGGCCGCCGATTCGAACACGCCGACCGCCCCGGAGGGGGCGGCGACCAAGGACACAACGACAGACAGAGATGAGCCAACACAGAAGATCGCCGCCGCCAGCCCGGCCGCTCTGCGCATGCGCGACAGCTTACCCGGTTTTGCCCAGTTGCGTACGGTTGACGTCGGGGCGTTTGCAACAGCCAGACCGGTTGAGGAGGTGTAGGCAATGAAACGGATGTGGATGGCGGCTCTGGCAATCTCGGCGGCAATGACAGTGGGCTGCAACAAGGATCACAACGGGGCTTCGGGCACGGTCGGCACCGCGGGCCGCAACGACTCCGGTGTCAGCAGGAGCGATCGGGACTTCGTGGAAAACGTGTCACAGATGAACGCAGACGAGATCGATTTGTCGCGGCTGGCAGCTGCGCGCGCCAGCAACGCTGACGTGAAAAAGTTTGCCCAGATGGTGCTCGACGACCACACCGCGGCGGAAGAGAAGCTGAGCGGCGTGGCGACCCAGAACGGCATCGAGACACGCGGCGACCTCGACGATTCGCACCGCAAGCTGCACGACACGCTGGCCGCGAAGCAGGGGCCCGACTTCGACAAGGACTACATGGACGCCATGGTCGACGACCACGGCAAGCTCGTCGACAAGCTCGAATCGCGCGTCGACAAGGACACGATCGAGAAGTGGAAGGGGCAGGTTGCCCAGACCCCCACGGGCGAGAAGGCCAAGGTCGATGTGAAGGCGCAGACGGTCGTTCCGGAAAAGAGTGACAACGAAGTGACGCAGCGCATCAACGCCTGGGCCGCCGACACCTACCCGACGGCGTACGCGCATCAGCAGGCAGCCAAGACGCTGAAGGACACGCTCAAAGGCTCGACGAACTAGCTGGTTTCGGAGAACGCGCGGCGGCCTCGCCGCCGCACGTTCAACTCCGCAACGCGTTGTGGAGTTGACGCCCTTCGGCGAAAATACAGACAGTGCCGCCTGATTCCGTCGTCGAATTCGAGGATGTTTCCTTCGCCTTCGACGAACACGTCATCCTGGATCGCGTCAGCTTCCGTATCGAAGCGTCAGGCATGCGCGTGGTGCTCGGGCCGAGCGGCGCCGGCAAGTCCATCCTGCTGAAGCTGATCCTTGGCCTCTTCCGTCCGGACAGCGGCCGGATTTTCGTGCACGGGCATCGCATCGACGACATGCCCGAACGCGAGCTGCTGGCGCTGCGCGCCGACATCGGCATGCTGTTCCAGGAAACCGCGCTCTTCGACTCCCTGACCGTCTTCGAGAACGTCGGCTACCGTCTCTACGAGGAGACACAGATCCCGCCTGCGGAGGCCGAAGGCCGCGTCCGCGAAGTCCTCGGTTTCGTCGGATTGGCGGAGTACGGCGACCGCATGCCCTCGGAGCTGTCCGGCGGCCAGCGGCGCCGCGTCGCGATCGCGCGCGCGATGGCCTCGAGGCCCGGGCTGCTGCTGTTCGACGATCCGACTGTCGGCCTGGATCCGGTGATCGCGACGACGGTCGACGACGAGATCGTCAAGCTGCGCGATCTGGAGCAGGTCACGTCCATCGTGGTGACGCACCAGATCCGCGACGCGCACTACATTGCTACGCACACCGCCGTCGCGGGGCCCGAGGGCGTCCAGATCGTCGACGCCGGTGCGGCGAAATCGGCGCACGCCGTGTTCATGGTGCTGCACGAAGGACGGATCCAGTTCGAGGGCACCGCGGACGAACTGCTCTCGTCGAAGGACCCCTACCTCGAACGATTCCTCTTCATGACGCTGCCGCCCTGGTGATCGGAAGCTGCCCAGACGCTACTTCAAGCGGATGAACCAGCGTCCGCTGATCTTCGAGAAGTTTACTTCCTTACCGTTCAGCGTCGCGACGGCGCTGTCGCCGGTCAGTTTCACGTTCTCGGGCTTGCCGGCAGGGACCGGCAGCATGTCGGCCGGCTTGCTCCCTTTCTTCAAGTGCGTCTTGATGAAGGTGAACGAGTCGGAGACGAAGGCGTTGAGATCGACTCCCTTGAACAGCTCCGCCGGATCCTTCGAAAAGGGTGGCTTGACGTTGTGCTTGGCGAAGAAGGCATCGAGTTCCTTGGTCATCGCGTCGGCCGCCTTTTGGTCGTCCATCGACGCCATCGGCAGGAAGGCCAGCGACATCGCCACCCCCTGCGCGTAATCGTTGCGCTCGGTCGGATAGATCACGGAGAGTACCTGCGCCCCCTTGCCGGCGAGCGCCGCGGTCTGCATCTGCGTCACGACCGCCTCGACCGAGGCCGCTCCCTCGCTCGGGCTGACAGCGGGCGGTGGCCCGTCGGACTTCGGCTCCGGCTTGGTCGCCGCGGCCGGACTGTCGCTCTTGGCCGGCGCCGGTGCGTCCGACGTGCCCGCGTCGCGAGCGCCGGCTGCCAGGCCAAGACCGGCCTGGACGTTGAACGGGTACTTCGCGGTCTTCAGGTTCTGCCAGACCTCGAGCTCGATCGCGATGGTCTTCTCTTTCGTCTTCGCCTCGAGTTCGAGCTCCGCCTTCTCGTTGAAATAGCCGGAGCTATGCCGCGCCATCTCGATCGGCGCGTTCTTGGCGTCGAAGAACCGGATCTCGCGGATCGTCGTGTAGAGCGATCGCGGCAAGTTCAGGGTGAAGCGCATCGACTCGTCCTCGCTCTTCACGTCCGAGAGCGTGATCGTCGTCGTAGCGATCTTGAACGTCTGTCCGTTGTCGAGCTTGACGCTGGCGGCGCGCAATGGCTTGGAGCCGCCCGCCAGTGTCATCGCGATCGCCCCCTGCGCCACAACCGTGGACGTGCCGGCCGCCGGGCGCGCGCGCACTTCGAGTTCGACGATCGCCGCCGAACCGTCCTCGGCGATCTTCGGGAACGGCCCAACCCGCGCTTCTTCCATCAGGCTCTGGCCCTTGTCATCGGACACGGCGTCGAGCTTGCTGCCGTGATCATCGATCTCGACAATGCCTGTGCCTTTCGGCGCGACGATAGCCAGCGCGATGGTCGTGCCGGGCGACTCGTTGAACGCCCTGAGCTCGGTGCCGTTGGCGCCAAGGCCGGGGGCGATCACGCGGATGCCGACGGCGCTGATCTGCGGCGGAGTGGCCGGCGCGGAGGGCGCCGGAGCCTTGGCCGCGGCCGCCGGCTGTTTGCCCTTCGTTTGCGGCCGGCCTTGCGCCAGCACGGGCGCCGCGGCGACCGCCAGCGCGAGCGCTGCCGTGATCCCAACCCTGATCGTTCTCATAGTTATTCCCTCTCGAACAAGCCAAGACATCGTCACGACGACTCCTCTAAAAAGAGACGCCTTGAGGGTTTCCGCGATGATCGATTAGGGAGGTGGGCTGGGGCAGCCGCGCGCAGTGTAGCAGAGTTATGATGCGCGCGCCATGCAACGCGCTCTCTTGCTCGCCATCCTGACCGGTACTTTGGTCGGTCGCCACGCCGAAGCCCCGCTCGTCGTGGACGGATCCACTGCTCTCGTCGTCGGCGGCGATCAGCCGGCCGCGATCATGTCCGCGGCGCGCGATCTGGCATCGGACATGGAAAAAGTGTTCGGGCGGGCACCGCGCATCGTGGCGCGGCGTGAGGACGCGCCAGCCACCGCCATCGTCATCGCTTCACGCGGCGGCGGCGGCGCCGAGTCGTTCTCGATCGCCGCCGGCAGCGGCACCGTGCGCCTCTCCGGCGCGGACATGCGCGGCACAATCTACGCCGTCTATCAATTCTCGGAGGAATACCTCGGCGTCGATCCGCTCTTTTACTGGACCGACAGCGTCCCGGCGAAGAAGCCGCGCGTCGAGGTGCCCGACGGCCTCAACAAGGAATTCGCCGCGCCGGTCATGCGCTACCGCGGCTTCTTCATCAACGACGAAGATCTGCTCACCGGCTGGGCGCCGGGAGAAACGAAGGACCACACTGGGATCTCACTCGCCGCGTGGGACAGGATCTACGAGACGACACTGCGCCTGAAAGGCAACATCGTCGCGCCGGGCACCTGGATCTTCTCCGACGAGGCGCAGATCGCCGCCGCCGGCAAACGGGGTCTGATCGTCACGCAGCACCACGCCATCCCGCTCGGCGTCAACGTGGCGCGCTGGCCGGAGGACGCCGCGTACAACTTCAGCGGCCACCCCGAGGTGCTGCAACGCGCCTGGACCAACGCCGTCGCGGGCTACCCGGCCGGCCAGGAGATCCTGTGGACCGTCGGCCTGCGCGGACTGTCGGATTCCCCCTACTCCGCCTACGACACGTCGGTGGCCAACGACAATCACGCCCTCGGCCGCGTCATCGGGCAGGCGATGGCCGAGCAGGTGCGCATTGTCCGCGCCGCGCATCCCGAGGCCTCGTTCCTCACCAACCTCTGGCAGGAAGGGGCACGCCTGGTGCAGTCAGGAGACCTGCAGATTCCCGACGGCGTGCACGCGGTGTGGGCCGACGACGGCTACGGCAACTTGCAGGATGGCGGGCGCGTCAAGGCGGGCGACGGCATGTACTACCACGTCGCGATGATGAACCAGCGCGCCAACCAGCTCACCGAGATGGTGCCGGTGCAACGCATCTATTCTGAGTTCGCTCGCTACATCACGGCGGGCGCGACGCATTACATGCTCGTCAACGTCAGCGACATCCGTCCGGTGACGATGACCATCCGCGCGGTGATGGACGCGGCGTGGAAAGGCGTTCCGGCGGGCACCAACGCCGACGCCGAGTTCTACAAGCGCTGGTCCGCCGATGAATTCGGCGCCGGCGCGGCGAGCGCTGTGGCCGCTGTCTACGACGAGTACTTCAAGGCGCCGTACCGGACGACCGTCAACGGCGGCACGCGCGAGTACGGTGATCAGTTGTACCATTCGGAAGCGCGGCGGATGCTCGTGACCGATTTGCTCGACCGTCCGCTCTACACGGTTGCCAGCCAGGCCCCCCCGTGGATGCCCCTGAGGCGCGTCGATCCCGTAGCGCCCGGCGGCCCGGTGGCGCCGAAACAGTGGCTGAGCACGACGCTGCGGACGGAACTGCAGGCCTGCGCTGAGGCGCAGCCGCGCTGGGACGCGCTCTGGGAGCACGCGCGCGCCGCCGCGCGATTTGTCGCGACGGATCGCCGGCCGTTCTACCAGGCGCACGTGCTGACCGCGATCGCGATCAACCGGCAGAGCAACGACATGCTGCTCGACGTGGCCAAGGCGATCGAGGCGCGCGCTGCGGGGCGTGACGCCGACGCCAAGGGCTTCATCGCCATGGCGCTCGCCGCCACCGACGAGATCCTTGCCGCGGAAAAGGCCGCCGAGTACGGCCAGTGGCAGCGGTGGTACTCCGGCGACTGGCTGACCAACGTACCGCGCACCCGTCAAGCGCTGCAGGGCTACGCGGCGCATCTCGACGATCCGCTGGCGATGCTGCCCTCGACGCTGGTCTGGGACTGGGAAGCGTACCTATCACATCATGCATTACGAAGGCGGGCGCACGGTTGACGTCAAGTAGTGTCGTGATCGGACAAAAGTTCGGCTCCTACCAGATTCTCGACAAGCTCGGGGCGGGCGGCATGGGCGAAGTCTACCGCGCCCGCGATACGCGTCTCGATCGCGACGTCGCGCTCAAGCTCGTTCCCGAGATCTTCGCGCGGCACCCCGACTACCTGGCGCGCTTCGAGCGCGAGGCGCGGCTCCTCGCCGCGATCAGCCATCCCAACGTCGCCGGCATCTACGACGTCGCCGACGCCGGCGAGGCGCGGGCGCTCGTCCTCGAGCTGGTCGATGGGCCGACCCTGGACGAGCTGATCGCCGATACGACGCGGCGCGGCGAACCGCTGGCGATCGACCGCGCTATCGAGATCGCGCGGCAGATCGCGCTCGGCCTCGAAGCCGTCCACGAGAAGGGCATCGTCCATCGCGATCTGAAGCCGGCCAACATCAAGATCTCCGCCGATGGCGTGGTGAAGGTGCTCGACTTCGGCCTCGGCCGCATCGCCGACGCGACGTCCGCCGACGCGACGGCCGCGACCTCGGCCGACGCCGTGACGAGGGCGGGTACGGTGCTCGGCACCGCGGCCTACATGAGCCCCGAGCAGGCGCGCGGCACGAGCAACGACAAGCGCGCCGACATCTGGGCGTTCGGTTGCGTACTGTTCGAGCTCGTCACGGGCGCACGGGCATTCCCCGGCGACACATGGTCCGATACGCTCGCCCGCGTCATCGCCGGCGAGCCGGACTGGGCGCGGCTGCCGCCGCAAGCGCCGCCGGCCTTGCACCGCGTGCTGCGGCGCTGTCTCGAAAAGGACGCGCGGCGCCGCCTGCGCGACATCGGCGACGCGCGCCTGGATCTGGAAGAGGCGCTGAGCCAGCCCGCGGCAGCCACGGACCGGCTCGCGATCGGCCATGCCGCCGACGTGCGCGTCGAGCGGCTGACCGATGCCGTCGGCATCGCCGGGTCGCCGGCGCTCTCGCCCGACGGCAAGATGATTGCGTTTGTCGCCGTCGCCCACGGACGCCGCCACATCTGGATCCGGATGATCGCCGGCGGCGCGCCGCTGCAAATCACCCGCGCCGATGCCGACCACGACGCGCCATGCTGGACCGCCGACTCCGGCACCATCATCTATTACTCGGCGGCGTCGCACGGGGCCAACGGCCACCTGTGGCGGATCTCGGCCCTCGGCGGCGCGCCACGACGCATCGCCCCGGCGACCGGCGGCTGCGACGTCAGCCACGACGGCCGCCGACTCGCGTTCTTCCAGGCCACCGAGAACGGCGTCGCGCTGGTCATCACCGCGCTCGACGGCACGGCGCCCGTCACGTTGCTGGCGCTCAATGCCGAGTTCCGCTACGACGGCGCGCGCTGGTCACCCGACGATCGCGAGATCGCCTTCCACCAGACGGGCACGTTGTTCATCGCGCGCCTCGACGTCGTCACCGTCACCGGCGGGACGCGGCGCACGGTCGCGAACGCCGGTTGGCTGCGCGGCCATGCCTGGTTGCCCGACGGCTCGGCGATCGTCTATTCCTCGTCGGCGGGCAGCACGCTCGCGTATCCGCCGACCAACAACCTCCGGATCGTCGGCGCGGGCGGCAGCGGTGATCGCCAGCTGACCTTCGGCGACATGTCGTACACCGAACCGGACATCCGCCAGAGCGGCCGGCTGCTGGCCAGCCGGGTGCGTGGACGCTCCGACGTCTGGTGCTTCCCGATCGACGGCGCGCCCGCGGAAAACGTCCGCAATGCCGTTCGCATCACGCACCAGACGGGACAGATCCAGGTGCCGTGCATCAGCCCCGACGGGCGCACGCTCGTCTACGTATCCGACAGCGGCGGCCATAGCAATCTCTGGATGGCGGCCGCGGACGGCAGCGGCGCGACGCAGCTTACCTTCGAGCGCGACGACCACATCACCGTCGGCCTGCCACTGTGGACGGCGTCGGCCGATCGCATCCTGTTCGTGCGCGGACGCCTCGGCGGCCTCGACATCTGCGCGATCGCGCCCGACGGCAGCAATTTCACCACGCTGGTCGAACAGGCCTTCTCGCCGAGCTGTTCGGCCGACGGCCGATGGCTCTACTTCAGCCGCCCCGACGTACAGCTCGCGAAGCTGGACCTCGCGACCGGGGTGATGGTGGCGGTGCGGCCCAATGCGACAGGCGCGGCCGGTGGCGGCCGTGAGACGCTCTACTTCACGCGCACCGTGGAGCCGCACCTCGCCTCGCGCAGCGACAACGAGGTCTGCCGCGCCGCGATCGACAACGGTCCGGCCGAGGCGCTGGCCCGGGTTCCGGCGGCGCGCGTGCCGCTGGCGCCGCGGCTGTGGATCCACTCGACGCTGTCGCCAGACGGCAAATGGCTGGCGGCGCCGCTCCTCGACAGCACGACCGCCAACCTGTGGCTGATTCCAACCGATGGCGGCGACATGCGGGCGGTCACCGACTTTGGCGAGCGCTCGGTGTTCATGGCACGCTCGGTGTCGTGGTCGCCCGACAGCAAGCGCCTCTACGCCGCTCTCGCCGATGTCGATGCCGACATCGTCAGCGTCGACGGTCTGGTCGGCTGAATCGCGCCGTCCATTCAGGCGATCAGCGTCATCGCCGGGAACCAGTTGTTTTGGTTGAGGACCTCCAAGCCGTTGACGACGACGCTTGGCCACTCGTCGATCGGGAACGGGACGCCCTTGCTCGGCATGATCTGGTTCGCCAGACGGACGGATCCGGTCTCGAGGCCGATGAGCGGGACGAGTGAACGCTTTTCCGGATGCGTGCTGAGGACCGGGAGACGGATCGGGCTCTTGTCGAGCAGCAGCTCCGACAACTTCCTGATCAGCACCGGATCGACGACCGACGGCGCGATCGTGGCGTGGCTGAGCACGTGCTGCTCGACGCCGGGCGTGTTGACGACACTTCCGTAGAGATCGAGGAGCGCCTCACGGTTGGGAAAGAAGAACGGCGTCTCGGTGTGGACCTGGCCCCAGATGAACATGTCCTCGGTCGCGAGCGAGATCTGCTTGTTGCCCTCGCGCACGTTGGCGCGGACGCCGGCCATGATCCGGTCCTTCGGCACATCGATCTGCGGGTTGAGATCGGGCAGGCAGAACTGGCAGCGGCGCCCGCACCCGGTCGTCATCTCGACGACGCCGAATGTGGTTCGCCGCTCCGGTACGAGAATGCCCTCGCGCGTGAGGGGATGCTGCACGTCGAGGGCGCGCGGCAGCGGCTCGCCGGCGATCGCACGCGCGAACAGCGCCACTGTTTCCGGAGACTCGCAGCGCCCTTCGACGATGCAATCGACACCGAGAGCGTTCCACGAATCCACGCCCGCGGGCATGTAGCGCGCGGTCCCGTCTTCGGCGTATTCGAGGTTGCGCCACGTCGGGTACTTGCGATTGAGAATGCCCTCGAGCCAGACCGGCAGCGAAGCCATACTCATCTGGATGAAGTACCCGGCGTGGTCGATCGTTTCGGTCAGAGGCGCGGTGAGCACGATCAGCGCGCCGGTGCCAGAGCGCGAACGGACACTGGCAGGCGTCATGGTGCAATTCCTAGCTCGGCCGGTTACGGCCAAGCTAGGCGTTTTCGGCAGCGACGGTAACGGCCGTACACTCGCAGCATGTTCGACCGAGTTGCCGGATATGCCTACCCCTTGATGCGCGTCGTCTTCGGGTTCTTGTTCCTCTGTCACGGGCTGCAGAAATTCGGCCTGTTCGGCGGCCGCTTCGTCCCGCTGTTCTCGCGGCTCGGCGCGGCGGCGGTCATCGAAGTCGTCTGCGGTCCGCTGATCGCGGTCGGCGCCTTCACCCATATCGCGGCATTTGTCGCCAGCGGCGAAATGGCGTTCGCCTATTTCCTCCAGCACGCTCCACGCAGTCTGTGGCCGATCCAGAACATGGGTGAACCGGCCGTGCTTTTCTGTTTTGCGTTTCTCTACATCGCCGCACGGGGCGCGGGGCGGTTTGGATTCGACAAGTCCTGATCGCGACAGCGCATGCGCCCGAGGCCTGAGGTCGGCATCTCTGGGGTCCGGCATTTGGCGTACCATGGGGTCACGCGCCTGTAGCTCATCTGGATAGAACAGCTTCTAATGCAAGGGCGCATCGGTGGTGCATTAGGGGTGCGGCGTTTTGGTACGATGTTTCGAACGCGCCCGTAGCTCAGTTGAATAGAGCACCGCCCTTCTAAGGCAAGGCCCTTCGATTCGCCGAGCGGACTTTCGGTGAAAAACGCCGAATCTCAAGGGGCCGCCGGTTCTGAGGGTGCATTAGGGGTGCGGCGTTCGTCGGTACTATTGGGGTCACGCGCCCGTAGCTCAGTTGGATAGAGCACGAGACTTCTAATCTCGGGGCCGCAGGTTCGAGTCCTGCCGGGCGCGCCACTCATCACCGGCTGCGCTACGCGATGAGCGTTGAGCCGATCGCGTCGAAGCTGGCCGCGTGTGCCGAGAAGCCGTGCGGCGTGGTCGAAGTTGGACGAGACGTACGTGGGCGGCAAGCGCCGTCTCAAGCTCGGGCGCCCCGGCCCGGAGGCGCAGAACAAGACGCCTGTGGTGGTGCTGAGCGAGCGCGGCCGCGTGCGCTCCTTCCAGATCCAGCGCATCGCGTCGGACAAGGTACAGGACGCGATCCGCGAGATGGTCGATCCGTCCTCGCACATGATGTCCGACGAACAAAACGTCTACCACAGCCTCGATCTGGGCTTCGCCGGCCACGATGCGGGTAACCCACTCAAAGACAGTCGCGAAATCGACTCTATCCAGATCTCAGCCCGTTCCGGGATCGTGCCTACGACGCAGTTCCACAAGGTCTTCCCACGCGATCGATGTAACCCGACAGAATCTTATCGATGGTCTCTCGGGCCGTTTTCAAGACCGCCGAAGCGGTCAACCCCCGGTTGTCCGCCTCGCGCCGCAGCACCGTTCAACGAAATATTGCACCGCGGCGGTACCAATCAGTTGATCGTCTCGGCGTAAGGTTGTTCGATCTTCCTCGCGACCAAGGCGTCATTTGGAGACTCTGACCGCACGAGGGGCCGCATGAACGTAGTCCGCAGTAATTCCATCAAACCTCTTGCCGTCTCGCCACTCGCGTTTGCGTCAACTGCCGACGCCACTCGGTACTCCGGTCCGGCAACCCTGTTACCCGAACGCACCACCGCGCGACTTGGCGTAGTCTCACCTCCCCGTCGCCGTCGCGTCGCAGCCGCGTAGATTAGGAGAAAGCGTGACAGCTGAACTGACCAAACACCATTACCGTCCAGCCGTCGATTTAGGGTTCCTGGTATTTGCCGCAATGCTTACGGCCTCGCTGGTCTTGAACGTACGGCTCGGACTAGCCAGAGGGGGCAAAGCTGCCATCTTCGAAGCCGACGGACTCGCAACGGATACGCATGTGCCTGTGATGGTCGTATCAGGGTCAGGCATGCCTGCTCGGCCGCTCACATTCTCCCGCGATACCTTGCTCTACGTCTTCTCGCCGAACTGCGAATCGTCTAAAGCGAACTACTCAAATCTGCTAACGATCGCGGCAGCGACTCATACCAAATATGACATCGTTGGTCTATATCTGACACCAAACGACACTGATGCGGACGTCCGGATCTATTCGATGAGTCATCCATTCCCTGGAACGCTACTCAGGTTTGACGCTAATAAGGCGGCTCTTTCAGCTGAGCTGTTAAGGCGTATCGGCACGACGCCTCAGCTACTCGTCGTCGCCTCTGGCGGTCTAATACGTCGCTCTTGGTCAGGCGCCTTATTTGGTCGCCGACAGAGGGAAGTCGAACAGTTCTTTGGCTTTGCACTTCCAGGTGCTAAGTTGGTCGGCGGCCTGGCGAGCGAACCGTCACGACAAGCCGTGACACGATAAATACTCACAATGCGAATTTCTTGCTGCGCGGCGGCCTGTGCGCGAATTCCTTATCTGGTACCGTCATGGGCCTTCCCACCGTTGTTGCAGTCGGCGGCCATACCTGCTCGACTAGCCGAGGTCAGGGAGCCTGAATCCCGGACGTTGCCACAGCGAGTTGGACTAGCACTTTATGGCGGATTGATCGTGGTCGATAAACGTGCCGCCGTCGCTGGCTCGGCAGTCGCCGGACGGCAGCGTGTATAACGATTCCGTTTGCTGTCTGAGGTATTCACGGATTGGAGTACATCGTGACGAAAGCGCTAATGAGAGTTCTTCTCCCATCCGTGGATCTGGGCCCCTTGGCACTCATCGCAGTCTTGGCCGCGTCACTGACGCTAAATGTCCGACTGGGGCTAACCGCAAGAGCACAACCACCAGTATTTGTCGAAACCGGGTTTCGCGCGGGAACGTGGATCCCAAGTGTAACGGTGTCTGCTCCCGGCGAGCAGAAGCGACTGTTGACATTCGATCGGAATACCCTTCTTTACATTTTCTCTCCATCGTGCGAGTGGTCCAGAGCGGACTATCAGAATCTACAGACCATTCTTAAGGTTGCAGGAACGAACTACGACGTACTCGGCATTTACGCACGACCACACACGTCAGACGCTGATGTGTCTGCATATCTCACCACTCACCCGTTTCCTGGAGAAGTCTTGGGTGTCGATTTGACGACACCAATGGTGGCTGGCGACACTGCTCAGCGATTCTCCTCGACACCTCAGCTCCTGGTAATCTCTCGTGGTGGCCTCATTCGTCGCGCGTGGTCCGGAGCGTTGTTCGATGACCGACAAGAAGAGGCCGAGGGCTACTTCGGCGTGAGGCTCCCAGGCGCGCACCTGGTCGCTGGTGTGGCACCTCCTGATGCGTCAGGTCTGCCGGCGCGCTAACGGTGCAGTCATTCCCCGAACTAACAAGGCGTCTTTTCGGCAACTAAGCCGAGCGACGACCGTGCTCAAGCTGTCACGTGCTCGAGAGCGACAGCGGCAAGGGGTGTATGCATCAGACACGAACATGCTGATTGTTGACATCCGTCGCTCGCGGCGCTATAAGGCCCATAAGCACTCGGCTCTGTTACCGCCAGCGGCACTCTTAGTTCAACGGTTCGATCGTCGTCGTTGAGACCTGCTGGAGACCGTCCGATGAGGTTGATCTGATTTGGGGTCAACGATCCGCGATCTGACGCTGCCGGCGACAGACTCGGAGTCCCTCGGAGCTTCTTCGCGGGTGCTCTGGGTAGACGACCAGCTGGCACACGGTGACGCGCTGTTTCATCTGCTGTATCTCGAGGGAATAACAGTCCACGGGGCGACATCAGGATTTGAAGGGCTGCGGTTGCTGCGGTCCGAGCGCTTTGACGGTGTCGTTCTCGACCTGCATCTTCCCGATATGAATGGGCTTGACGTTCTTTCGGCCGCACGCGGTGCAGGCCTGTCGGTGCCTGCCCTCGTGGTAACCGGATTCGGCGACATCGAATCTGCGCTGACGGCCGGGCGTCTGGGCGTTGTAGGATTCAAACGTAAGCCACTGATGCCTGACGATTTGATCTGCAGTGTTCGAACTCTTGTCGCTGCGGGGCGCCCAGGGTTGTCCGACGCACCACCGGCATACCAAAGCACTCACTCGGAAGGGCCACCGAATAACTCCAGCCACGTTCCAGACTTACACTCCGCCACATCCTTGGCTAGGGCATTGGTAGCCGCCAAGGCGGACATCCTTTCATTCGCCGTCTTGTCAGAGCTGCTGCGCGCAGTTGTGTTAACCGGCGAGGATAAGTGCTCTCACTCTCTCGCACAGGACCCAACGGCGGCCATCCAGCGACTGTCCATTCAGCTTCGTTACGCGACGCGTTCTCAGTGCTTAGTTGCGCTCGACGTTGTCGCGCGCACCGTCGCCCACCGTCGGCGCCCAACTGCGTCCGACGTTGCTCGCGAACTGGGTTTCGCGGTTGACAGATTCGAGCACGAGCTCAAGGTCGAGAGCGGCAAGACCTTTGCCGAATGGCGCTCAATGATAGCAATAATGCTTGCCGTCCACCAGCTTGCCTCATCGTGCGACTACGTGTCGCAGATTGCGTACACCGTCGGATTTGACCATCCGTCCCAGTTCGACCGAGAGTTCCGACGAATGCTGTGCATGAGTCCGCGCGCTTTCAGGTCTCTGCTGAGCGAAGACGTCCCGGTTGCCGGGTTAGATGATCCGTGCCGATAGTGTCATGATACGGTAGCAAATAACCGACGGTGGCTGGCGGCAGCCTACCGATCGGTGCCGACATACGGGGTAAGGCGAGGTGGCATCGAATCCGCCTCAAGCAACCATACTTCCCGATTCGCAAATAGCTGCGTTAGCAACTGATTATGCGTCGGGCCGAGATCTCGGGCCCACATTACTCTTGCACGCCGCACATCCACGTCATTAAAGACCCACTCGAACAACGGGTTGTGATCCTCGCTGTAACGCACGAACACTATATTGGGCGATGGCCGCTGTGCCAACATTTTCGCGATGGCTGCCCGCCGCTGACCCCACTCGTCGCGCTCAGGTACAAATGCCTGCGCGCCAACGCTGCCATAGCTCTGGACGCCGCGGACGCGATCGACCACGGCAGTGCCAAGAATTACGGCGCTCATAATCGGCACACAGACTGCAACGGTCCTTGACCACGGTGCAATACGATCGCCGGCGTTTATGTCAGGACAAGATGACTGCGCCGGGTACCAGAGCGTCAGCAGACCGCGCGCTTGCAGATAGACTACTAGCGGCGCGGCCGGGGCAAAATAGTGCGGCTGAAACCACTTCTCGAGCGTGAGCCCAAAGACTATGAGGCCAGCGCTGCTGCCGATGGCCGTGCGCCCCCATCGATCTGATCTGGCCCACAGTAGTGCCGTTTGGACTGACGTAACGGCGAGTACCATCGTGCCGCCAATTGGATCATGGCGAATGCCATGTTGCGCGAAAGCAGTCAACAGAATGAGAATCACGATCTGAGTGTGCCTTGTCCAGTGCTCTCGGAGTACGGAGGGAAGAACGAGCGGGATGGTTAAGGCGACGCCACAATAGAATTGCCACCATGCCTTGAGTTTTGTGACGCATCCAGACAGTATTCCTGGCAGTGTTTGTTGCGACTCGTACAGAGTAACCTCGGCGCCCTCGTAAAACCTTCTCAACATTTCACTGCTATAGGTCTTTGGTGGACGCATTGGTAGGATCGTAAACTGCGGTGCTTCCTGGTATTGACGTTCGTGAAGTTGATATGGCGACAGCCATGGTGATCCCGTTACACGTGTATTGTAGACAGCGATCGCAGCGATCAGAACGCTAAGGACGACTGGGACCGTCACTAGTAACGGGGCCGCCTGCTTTAGTGTTGATCCTTTGTCCTTCACCTCAGCCAGCAGGAGCAATCCGAAAGGAAGTATTACAAAGACGCCTTCGACAGGTCTCGTTATGCCGATCAACACTATGCCTGTGGCGAGCCAGATAGAATCACGCCAGGACACGGAACGGCTTAGTCGACGCGCACCCCCGAGAAAGAGCGCTCCGCCGAGCGCTCCGACCATGCCGCCCCAATACGTTTGAGTCCAATAGCTCAAGACGCCGAATTGCAGGACCATCAGGCCGGCGCCGAGTAGGGCGCCTACCGCACCAACCCAGGCCCGCAGCATCCAGGCCGTCGCCGCGCAGGCAAGTGAGGCGCTCAACCAGACGCCGGCGATTGGGTGCCCCGTTGTCGCCTGCCCAGCGGCCAAGAACAGCCCCTGACCTGCGAAGTACTTGGAGGCATACGTTGGCCGGACGAGCACATGGAAGGTCTCGAAAAACTCGGGGAGCGCAGGCGTCGGCATTGCCAGATTACCAGACGCGAAGGTACGCGACATCAGAAGGTAGCTGAACTCATCATGCATCACCGGAACGGGTTCGTGGGTAAGACAAGCAACCGAGGCGCAAAGCAGGAAAGTGATCGCCACGATTGCGACCAAAAGAGTGCGGGAACAACGAGCAGCTCTTGTAACCAAGGCGATCAACAACTCCTGAACGGGCCAGCCACCCAGTTGGAGGAGCACTCCAGCACCGACGGCGATGGCCGTAATGGCGGCCGACATCATGACGGTATGCTGCTCAGTCGAGCTGGAGAGAGCGAGAACGACTGTGGTCGCGTGTCAGCACATTGCAAGTATCGCGGATATGCGGACCACGATAGTGATGAGGGCATGTTGGGCGGCGCGCCGCCGCAGCTGATTCTGTTGGGAAGCGGAGGCCCTGGCGAGAGGAGCCTGAGGCGACACAGAGCCACACAGCAATAATGCCGAGCAGTCACTCGCTGACCCCCTGAACCGCTGCGGTCACAGATCGACGGCTGGCGTGCCGATTCAATTGGTCGGCAAATCAAACCATCCTGCCGACGCGATCCTGACGCGGCTACTTCGTGCTTGCCAGGACCGCATCGAGCGCCCGACTGAAGTCGGCAGCGCTACGTGCCCCTGAGAGCAAGCCGGCAATCTTCACAAGGCCATCTGGCTGTCTGGTGCCGACCGCAAAGATGGGTGTCGAGCGGAGTCCCAGTCTACTGGCTTCTTTCAAATCGGCCACCACGCGATCTCGCGCCTGCTCGCGGGCTGCACATGCTGAAAGTGCGGAACTGTCACTGACCACACCTTGGACCAGGGCCACGGCTTGCCCTCGTGCCAGGGCCTGCTGGTTTTGGTAAAGGGTATCGTGCGCTTCCCAAAACCGACCCTGACGTCGGGCGCACTCAGCGACTTCCGCGGCTCTTAACGCCTCCGGATGGACCTGCGCAAGCGGGAGATGACGGAATGCCCACGTCACAAGCCCGGTGTTGACGTACTTCGCAATAAGTTCTTGTTGCGGGCCAGTGGCGAATCGAGCGCAGAATGGGCACTCGAAGTCTGCGAACTCTACAACGACCACCTTGGCTGCTGAGCTACCTTTCGTCGGCACATCGCTGAGGGACATTGTCAAGCCCTGGACATTGCGTACGGCATCGGCCGACGATGCCACCTTAGGAGCGGACCCAAACCATACGCCGAGAGCAACAGCGCCGATAACGACAGCCGTCAAGGCACTCTGTGCGAGCGCTGACGGTTGCTTGGGGTCATCTGAAGCCTTCGAGTCGTCTGCCATCGCCATACGGTGCCCCGTTCAATAAAGAGTCTAATATCGTGTCGCGTTCTCCGGGCGGACGGTCGCTGACAAATGGTCAGATTTCGTTCACACACGCCAGAGGCAGGGGAACAATGGTTGTTGTGTTTGAGAATCACTGACGAAAGCGTTCATCCTCATGCGCCGCCCGCGATCGTGGGGTTCCACCACCTCGCTCAGTCAACGCTGACGGTACCGAAGCGGTACTACCGTCCCCCGCCGACCTTTCATGGACCCGCATCGCGGCCCTGATCAGCCGGCGCACCAGGGTTGCCATAGTCTCCTCAGAGCTGCCGGCCATTCGCGTGAGAAACGCGTACTCTGAGGCGGTGATGCGGACGTGCAACTGATGTCGTCTCATCGGTTACAGGCCTCCCTCGTTATCGGCCTCCGATATCGCGTCAGCAATACTACAGTCGTCCCACGTACCTACGCCATGAATTGCTGAACACCAGCTGTTAATGAAGGGCCTCCGCGATCTGAATCCCGACTGCGGTGCTATGTTGGTGCTCTCACCGACTCTCGAACTCAGCTAGAGACGTCCATTTGTGGGGGTGCCTGTGCGACGACTGCAGCATCTGGTGAGCTCGCCTATTGCACAAGAACTCACGAGCTCAGCTGCGGCGTTCTCGGCCTATTCAGTGATGACGGCGGTAATGCTATGGCCGGCAGTTCGGCTAGCGTACTCGAGGATCATCGGGGACGACCTCGATCCGTGGCAGACCTTATGGGGGATGTGGTGGTGGCGCTTCGCGTACGCTCTAGAGTTAACGCCAATGCGTTCGACGATGCTGTGGTGGCCAGACGGATCGAATCTCTGGTTTCAGACGTGGGACATCCCGTCAGTGATTGCTGTCCTTCCGCTCTGGCGCGTGTGGCCGCCACAAGCAATTTACAACCTCGCCCTCCTGATGTCGTTTCCGATGTCCGGCCTGACCTGCTATTTGCTCTGCCGGGCTCTATGGCGCCACGGATTGGCCGCTGCACTTGCTGGGGCGCTGTACACATTTTCCACTTACCATTTCGCTCACGCGCGCGGAACACTACATATCGCATCGATGCAGTGGAGCCCTCTTTACTGTCTAGGGGTAACAATGATGCTTCGGGGCAGTTGGCGTGGCGCGTTAGTGGCGGGTGCAGGGCTATCATTGGCCGCAATGGCTTCGCCCTATCATCTTCTGTTCTGCGTAGTCGTGACGCCGATACTGCTGGTGACTGCGCTGCTGACAAGAGGCCACGTAGGCACTTCATTCGTTCGGTACGCAATTCTGACCCTTGTCGTGTTCGGTGTTGGAGCGGGTTGGCTCATGTACGGAATGCTTCGAGCGTACACCTCCGAGACATTCTTCGGACCTAGGAATGCAGTGGCGTTCTCGGCCGATCTTCAGAGTCTATTCTTGCCGAATCGGGCCAGTATATGGGCACAGTATCTTGAGGCTCCGACGCAATGGCGGTCAGCATCGTGGCACGGTGCGGTCGGCTATTGGGCAGGCAGCGCATACGTAGGCTATTGTGTCCTGGCGCTGGCTGTGTTGGGTGCGCGGCGCCAACCGATGGCGAAAGCCTTTGCGACCATCGCGGTTGTTGGCTCGGGTACTGGCCTTGGGACCTGAGCTTCAGGTCGCCGGCAGAGTACTTCCAGTCACACTGCCCTATGCATGGATTGAATGGCTATTACCCATTTTGAAATTCAGTAGTGCCCCGGCCCGATTTTCCTGGCTGACGACATTCGGCT
Source organism: uncultured Acidobacteriota bacterium (assembly GCA_963836665.1). Taxonomy (GTDB): domain Bacteria; phylum Acidobacteriota; class Vicinamibacteria; order Vicinamibacterales; family 2-12-FULL-66-21; genus JAICSD01. The sequence continues at coordinate 505,650 of CAWIKL010000002.1, forward strand.
GCGCGGTGGCGGGCGGAGCGGGCCTCACCGCGCTGTGCGAGCGGGGCCGACGGGGCTGTCTCGCGGCAGTCGTGATTACGAGTATGGCACTTGTAGAGTGTTGGCCCTGCGACCTGCCGACTACTAACTATCCGACGATCCCCATCATGCAGGGATGGAGTCGAGGAAGCGGAGCCTGGGCGGTCCTCGATGCAACTGGCTGGTCGAGATGTTTGTGGCATCAGATGCAGCATCATCGGCCAATTGTAGGTGGCTACGTAACGCGGGAGGCCACTACTGCGCGCAACCATGTGGTCGACGATCCAGTGTTAATGGTCTTTCTTGGACACTTGTTCAGGACTGCGGAGCCCAGTAGACCTCCCGATGCAACTGCTATATGTAGGCGGTTGGCCCAGTTGCACATTCGGTTTGTTGTTGTGACGACTGACCGTGAGCAGTTTCTGACGAACGCAACGGCCTCGTTACGTGTAGTTGAAAGATCCGGCGACATAGTGATCTTCCAGGTCCCCGACGTCTAACTGAGTCTCGGCTTCCATCTAAACGCGGTTGATCGCCTCGTTGACATCGACGTCTAAGGCGCGCCTCGCTGGAATGAGTGCAGCGATTGCGGCCGAGGTCATGAACAGTGCCGCTGCCGTCACAACCGCGACAGGGTCGCCGGGTGTGACACCGACTAGCACAGACTGGAAGACGCGCGAGGCCGGCACGGCGAGCCCCAGTCCTGTCACGGTTCCGACCGCCGTGGCGGTGAGCGTGCCTTGCAGAATCGTTCGGATGATGGATGTTGACGTGGCGCCGATCGAGAGGCGGATGCCTATCTCGCGGCGCCGTTGGCCGACGTGAAACCCAATTACTCCAAAGATGCCCATGATGGCGAGGAGGAGGCTGCCGAGGCCGATCAGAGCCCCCAGGGCAGCCAGCGTCTGTAGCGGTTCTAAGTCGTTACGCAGGTTGTCTCGGGGGTAGGTGATCATGGCATTCGCGTCAGCATCCACCTGCCCAAGAGCCTCGCGCACTTGTGCCGCGAGCGATTCTGAGAGGCCCGCAGCACTTCGCGCCACAAGGCGAGGCGTGGTGGTTGGGCTGAGTGGCAAGAAAATGGTAGGCGCGTCGCCGTCTTTGAGCTGTCTCGCTCCGTGAGCGACTACGCCGACGATCCGCGTCTCCGCGCGTCGGCCGGCCCACTCGTCGGTCGTTGGCCCATCGTGGACCTCACCCCAGACGCGCTCAAGCGTGGAGCCGATTGCATCCTGATTCTTCCAAAATCGAGTGGCGAGAGTCTCTGAAATAACAGCCACCGGCGCGTTACTTGCGACTTCTTCCATGGTGAAGCTACGTCCCCGCAATAGACGAAGGCCAAGGGTGTCGAAGTAGTCAGCGGACACCTCAATTCGATTGACCGCGAGCCCGTTCGGAAGTCGAGGCACAGCTGTGAGCGAGAAAGGTGGAATTGATACCAGGGCCGTATGAGAGATACCAGGCACTTGACGAATTCGGTCAAGTGCTAAGCGCCAGAACGACTTCTGGCGCTCCAGGCTCCAAGGACGACTGCTTGTCCTGACGGTTGCGACCATGAGCTTGTCGATGTCGTACCCTATCCTGACACTGCTGAGGGTCATGACTGACTGCGCGAGGAGAGTAGCGATTGTCAGCAAAACGACAGAGATTGCAGACTGCGCACAGATGAGTAAGGCCCGGAGACGGCCGCCCGTAATACCGCCACTCGCCATCTGCGAGCTGTTCAGCGCGGACAGGAGCTCATCGCGTCGTCCGAACGAGATCGGGGCTAGGCCGGCAACGGTTCCGACTAACATGATTAACATGGCCACGAAGCCGTACACCGTTACGTCTGGGGACACGTCTACGCTTAGGGGCGTTCGAAGGCTCGTGGCGAGCACAGGCACGAGCCACATTGCGACCACATATCCGACGGCACCAGCACACAGACTGAGCAGTACACTCTCGGTCAACAGCTGTCGTATGATACGCGCACGGCTTGCCCCGAGAGCGAGTCGCGTGCCCATCTCGCGCGCCCTCGCGATCGCGTTGGCGAGCAAGAGGTTCGTCACATTGGCACACGCCAACAACACCAAGAGAGTCACAACGGTCATCAACACCGTTCCGATTGCGAGTAGGGATGTCTGGTGACGATCCAGTGACTCGAATGTAACAGGCAGCACGCCAGGAGGTAATGTCCTGCCGTAATTGGCGAGTCGTGCCGTGACAAGCGCGGATACTTCAGCCAAGGCTGCTGACGGCGCATCCTTCCGTGCCACTCGACCGATAACGTCTACTGCTGGGTTCCAATCGCGGCCCTCCATCGCGCTTTCCCGTAGTTCTTTCAGTCGCGTCGCATAGGCACTCGCAGAGGCAGCGGTCGGTTTCTGTGTCGCTCTAAGGTCTCTTAGCTCGCTCTCGGTTCGCCGCATCGCCGCAGCCTTGCGTTCCTGCCAGAGGTCCTTGCGGTTGGCAAAGGTGGTCCAGATGACGGGCGGCACCATGCCGCCTCCGACAGGAACACGAAACCCGCGCTCCAATACGCCGACTATCATGAACGGTTGATCGTCAACCTCAATCGTTCTCCCGACGACATCGCGAGCACCGCCCAACCGATTGATCCAGAATCCGTATGTCACTACGACGACCAAGGGAGCACCGGATGCATCGTCAGCGGCAGCAAGCGTTCGGCCGCGGGCGGCCCGTACATTGAAAAAGTCGAAAAAATTTCCGGTGACGGCGGCGACGGGAACTAGATCACTTGATACGCCACGCACAGCGACGGAGCTGCCATCCACACTGCTCGCCGTCAATATTAATGAGGCGCTGTTGTTCTTGAGGGCAACGTAGTCCAGGAGACCGCATTGGCCTTGGAATGCGGCACCCTGCAACGGAATAGAGAGAGACCCTGGAAAGGCGAGACGACGCACAGCTTCGACACCTCGAATGCCGGTCGAGCTAAACGCAATCGCGTTGACGATGCTGAACATGGCAGTAGAAAGCCCGATGGTGATTGCCAGTCCAGCTATCACCACTACGAAGGGAATGATTTGCTTTCGGAACAGCCTGCATGCGAACGTGACGTCTCTCCACATCTTCAAACCTCATTGGCGGTGAGTTCGCTACCCCAGACGTACGCTCGAGCCCAGAAGCCTACGGAGTCGATCTGAAACCAGTTACAGTCGTTCGGCTGGATTCTACACCGCGTTAGTGCTGAGCATAAGAACAACCGTCATCAATGGGACATCCCTGCTATTGCGATTAGCATTGAGCGGGAGCGGCATTGTCACGTAGCGTAGCGTTGCGTGGCGTCGCGTCGTCGGGAGATCGCGTCAGTCGACGCGGAGCAGGGCCCGATCAGTGCCCCAGGCGGCGCAACCCAGCATCGCCACGCCCAGCATTATCGCGGCGACGGCAGTGAAAAGAGCCGGCCATACAGAAGAGGTCGTCTCGATCGTGCCAAACGACGGCGGGAACATTGTTCCCAGCCAAGACTTGAGCGCTTCAGTTTCCAAGGACCACGCGAGCAGGCCACCGGTTACGATCGCGGGCAGTGTGCTGTTAGCTGCGTGAAGGCTCCGCCGGGTCGACCACACATACTGGGAGGGGCGACGACGTTCGACTCCGCCAGACGTGGTCACCAGGCGATTCCCAGCTAGCACTCTGTGGAGCGAGAGTACCATCACGCAAATCGATATCAACATGCCCAACGCCAGAGCGATCGCGTGTCCCCTCCGGACCGCTATATCGGCGAGGAGAGGCCTAACAATGATCACGCCGTCGAAACGGACATTCGTGCCGACGGCACCGGCGGCGAGCTCTGTCTGCAGTTTGACAAGCTGTTGATGCGCCTCGCTTGACGTAGTTCCCTCGTGCAGTCGTCCTATCCATTCGTCGCTCCTGAACACTGACGGCCGGCTCAGGTCCAATCCCTGAGCGGACCGAGGAAGCCACACATCGACTTCATTTTTGTATGTGGCTGCTGAGGCAGTGACTCCAACGATCCGCCACTTCTGGCCGAGCAGGATGAGTGTCGCGCCGACCGCGTTTTGCGGCGACGGAAACGCCCGATTTGCAAACGTGGAAGAGATGAGAGCGACTGGCGGAGAGTCAGACTCGTAGTCAGAGGACAGGAATGGTCGACCCGCGAGAAGTGCCGGCCGGAGGAGCGCCAGAAGACCGTTGGAAGCACGCACGGTTTCTAGGAGAAACGGTCGATCGCCTATTTTGGCCCGTTGGGGACCGTGTTCGAAGTACGCCAAGGGCGCGAAGTCGGAGGCTCTCGTCCAGAACTCGACTCTGTCCTGCGACAGCGGCCACGATAGTCCTGCAACTGTATACAGGTCGCCGACACCTTTGATGCGCGACGGCCGGACAAACAGCGCATCCCCGATAGAGCCAAAGGTGCCACACGCGGCCACGCTAATGGCGAGTAGAGCATGCACGCCCAGTCGCATGGGAGCCTCCAGAATATCGCCAGAACTGTGTCCTGCACCGCTCTCGGACGCAAGCCCGCGGCACCACCTAGGTACCTCAGTCTGTAGGGTGCTAGAAAATGGGTGCTCACGTTGAAGCCGCCCAAGGAACAAAATTTACCACCGGTGCGGTACCGATGAATGGATCTCACACTCGGTATGTTGTCCCATGTGCGATGTCATCGGCGGTTGACGCAGGTCCCGTTCCGGGACCAGACATGGAGGCACACATGACCCTCGTTCGAAGAAAACTCTTCGCCCTGTCAATCATCCTACCGACATTGGCCGTCGGAGCCTTCGCGCTTGCGCCTCCGGTGCAAGCGGATTGCACGGTCGGGGCATCGCAGTGTTGTTACAATGGCAACTCTTTCAGCCTTGGCTCCTGCTTGAATGTCGGCGGCTGTTGGTGGTTCTATTCGAAATGCGATCAGGGCCCAGGTGATGCTTACTGGGGCGCGTGCGACTGTTGACCGGTGTCGGCGCAAGGCGTTTGCCAGCCAACTGCGGACGCCTTGCGCAGGCTCAATCACGAGGCGAAACGTGAGCGCACCGATTTGACGCGTCGCGCAAAAACTTTTCGGTGCGAATCACCTCGAACGTTCGACACATCGTTTGCTCTGACGGGCGTCTTCTTGAAGCTCGCGCGCAATCGTCACACCCGCTCTTCAACAGTCGCGCAGACCGACTTGTACGACGCTGGTTGTCATGAACGCCTCAAGTTCGGCTGCGGTGGGGGTCATCCTGACATTCATCTGACAAGAACAGACGGAGGTAACTATGAGTGCCCGTCGACCGTTCCTTGCGCTCGCGATCATTATGCCAGCTCTCGCCGTGGGAGCATTCGCCTTGGCACCACCAGTTCAAGCTGATTGCGAAGCGAGTCCGAGCCAGTGTTGTTATAACAGCCAGAGCTTCTCACTCGGCTCTTGCATGGACTTCGGCCAGTGCTGGATTCACTCGAATATGTGTGTTCAGGGTGGCGTCGACGCTTACTGGGGCACCTGCAACTGCTGACTATTGTGATGTGCGCTTGATCCGATGATCAAGCGCACACCGCCTGGCGCCGTCGACGAGTCGGTCGCGAATTGAGCCCTGCAGCTCTGCCTCGTTGCCGTCGAGGGAATCCAGCCTGCCTGGCCCGCGGTCCGTCCTCAAGCCTTTCCCGGCGAAGAACAGGCATACCACCATCGCTGTACTCTTGGCGCTCCAGTGACCTGCTCCCGAAAACCGCTACAGCGGAAAGGTGACTGAGCAGCCTGTTACGCAATCGCCTCGGCTTCCTTCGGGATCGTCGCCGTCATGTTCTCATCGTCCCTGTGCTTTGGGCCGACATGTTCGACATGGCGTTCCTGCCAGGCCTCGAGATCCTCGATTCGGTAGACAACCCTCTTGACGCCGGCACGAATGAATGACGGCGCGTCGGTTACGCGACGAAATCGCTTGGTTCGAGACTTTTTCAGCCATGCGGCACTCATCCCGATGAACTGTGCCGCTTCTGCCTCAGTCAGCACTCTTGACGGGTGGGGCATCGTCGCGTTCGCATTCGACGGACGATCCTTGCCGGCTTCCCCTTCAGCGATGTTGCGAATGCTTCGAACGCGCATGATCAGCTCCTTCTGGTCGATAAATCTGACCTCCGGGTGCCGCACAAGGCGGCATCCGGAAGACGTTCTGGTCGTTTATGCGACTTCGTCCCTCACCTGCTCCTCGTACTCGGCGTAGGCCTGCAGGACGAGTTCACGGATGCGCTCCTGCGCCGAAGTGTCGGCAACAGGCCGCAGCAGTGCGAAGCTGCGACGTTCGCCATTGACGGAGTACTGACGGGCGGGGAAAGTGACGTTGCGCCCCCCACCTCCGCGTCGCTCCCACACGCTGAAGCCAATCAGCTTCAGCCCTTCGAGCGCGCCGTCGCTGAAATGCAGCTCGGCATCCGCGAGTTTGCCGGTCGGTTGCTGTTTCTCGTTCGGAATGATCTTGACCACCATGTTCGGTCTCCCTTGAAAAGCTCGCGCGCACGCGAGCGGTTGACGAAATCGACGACGAACTACTCATGCAGCCTCGGGACTGGCGCTGCGCCCTTCGAGGCGTTGCCAGAGCCACTGCTGCAGCGTGTTGGGCCCGGCCAGACGCGCGTCGGCCGGTAGGAACAGGTACTGGTGACCTCGGTATTTCGCTCGCTGCCAGGCGAGCTCAATCGCGTCGATGAGCACCAAGCGGGCGGTCGTTCGTCGCATGCTCTCGTGCGGGACGGGAGCACCGGCAAACGCAATGACGTTTCCGAACGCACCGTGCTGAAGCGTGAGCGTGCCGGGCGAATCAAAGACGTCGGGAGCCGTGGTGACGAACGCGAAGTACTGGCGCGTGTTGCGCCCGATCGTCACGGACACGCCTGGCGCCATCGACAAGTGTTCCATCGCTGTTCTCCTTTCTGCGGATTGTGGTGAGTGGCTGAACGCGCGCGGGTAGACCGGAGGGACATCACGTAATGGCCGCCTTGCGGCTCGGCCGACGCCGCTGTCAAGGCCGCCAGCCCCGAACGGGGTCGGAGCGAAGCGGAGAGCCTTGACAGCGCGGCGGCGAGCCCCACGATGGAGCACGTGATGTCCCGCACGCATCGCGCGTGTCGTTGTGGCGGGTGTCGAACGTGAGAGGGTCGTGTTCTGACGCATCGCGTACACCTCCGGTCAGAGCCGACACGCTCCCAAGAGCCCGCACTACATGCGGGATGGGTCGAGCGCGTGTGCGGGCTGGCCGAAGGCCGTGCTCGCGCTAGGTGAGGAGAAGGCCGAACGGGCTAGGCTCGTTCGGCAGCACCACGGTCAGGACACCGTGGCGAAGAGGCGGCTGGCGGCGCGGTCGAGCGCGAATCGTCCGTCCTGCCATGGCGTGCGCTGACTGAGCCTCGTCAGCCCCTGCGCGTAGCCCCAGACGGAACGGGGATTCGGTTCATGCGCTTCCGCCAGCGTGAACGCCTCCGCGGCGTGCTTTTGCGACAGGTCCAGCCGCTGCACGACCGCTTGGAGCACCGCGTCGCGAGTCGGGCCCAGCTCCTGCGAGGTCGCTCGCAGGAGCACCGTCCGATCGTGCGCGGTGTCGGCGTCAAGGGCATCGCGGACATCGTCAAGTGACGTGGCCCACGCGTCCTGGATCGCCCCGACGTGCCGGCGCCGGAAGCCGGCCACGTGCTGGAACCCCCAGATGATGTGATTCGCGCACACCGCGCGAAACAGGAAGACATCCAGGGTGAGGGCGGCGGCACCGACGTCACTGTTCCGCAGGATAAATCCGCGGAATAGGCCGGCATCGGTGCGATCCGTGGGATCGTCGAGCGCTCGGTTGCCGTCGACGAGGAACAGGAACATGTCTCTGTCTCCCAGGTAGGCGCCAGACGGAACTCGTTCGGCGCCATATTCACCGTCCTTGTACGCGAGCGGTAGGTGCCAGGCCGGGTGTCTGGCCATGAGGTCACGCACCCGGCTGGCGAGCTCGTCGTGATGGACCCGCGCGTACCTCGAGGAGGTGATCGCGTGGATGGTCCACGGTGCAGTGCGCTCGGCGAGCAGTTTGTGCTGCTCTCGTCGCTGCTGCCGGAGCCCGACGTTGATTGCGCTGGACGCAATCGCGGCAGGCAAGCTCCGGAGGTAGTTTGGCGGCGCGCTTGCGATCGTCGCAAGCTGACCGAAACTCCAGTGCGTCAGAGAGGCCGTCCGTCCAGAGACATCGTGTAGCACGAGGTCGTTGTCGACGGCCGTGGTCCTGAAATCGACGGCGACAATGTCGCGTTCTTCGGTGCGGTCGCGTCGTGCGCGAGCCGCGTCGCAGAGCGCCTGCACGCTTGCGTATCGTTCATCGGGTGGGCGTGACGCCCATTCGCGATGCGCGGTGTACACCGTGACAGTAGATACACCAGTCCCGTTCATTGGATGCTCCTTTCAGCAGTTGCCCTAAGGGCAGTGGGTGGGAGAGCTCGACGTCAGCCTAAGGTGACGCCGAGGGTGTGACCAGGACGGTCACGCGGAAAGATGATTCGAAGATAGAAGCATCACGGCGCTTTGTCAAACACAGCCATGGCATCTCCTGAAATCATGCCGTCGCTCGTTGGTGCTGACGGCGCGACGAACTCTCGTCGAATGTTGAAGGGTCCGATCCTCCGACGCACGAGCACGCCATAGATGGTCAGCGTGGGCGCACTCGAATCGCGGAGCCATGTAAGCGTATGTCGCTGAAGGGTGACGTCCGCGGCCGGAAACATGGCGCGCAGCTCCGACAGCATCGACCACTGGCCTTCCGTCGCTGCCTCGGCGCGCTCCGTCCGGACCTCGAGCTCAGGCTTCGCGACGATGACGTGTGCGTATTGCGGATGCTGGCGAAGGAACGCCTGCAGTCGCTCGATCCCATCGGCGACGTACCTGGGGCGTGACACCGCGGCGGCGAATTCCTGGTCCGCCATTCCCTCCAGAACCTCGGCCATCGGCAACAGTCCGGCTGCATGACGCTCTTGCTGGCTTGGCGACCCGTACTTCGCGACCCAGTCGGCAATCAGCCGCTTCTTCTCCTCGTGTACGGCGTAGCCCCTCGTGAATTCCTCGTGGCCCCGCTGGGTGCGTTCACGCTCGTCCGCGCAGAACCGTCGGTACGCCTCTGGCGGCACTTGGCGAGCGACGCCGACGTCGGTTCGGACATCGAACCGCACAACCGCGGTCTTTACGAGCACATGACAGTTCCGAGGTGTGGGGCGGGGGTGCACGCGCGCCCGCCGTTGCGGATCCGCAAGGAATTCCTGTGCCAGGTGCTGTCGCAGCTCAAGGCCCTGGTCCTGTCGCTGGCGCTTTTCCTCCGCCGCCGCGCTCTTGTATACGCTTTCGAGCTGGTGGTTTCGAGCCGCTTCGCTCAGGAGCTCGTCGACCGACGGGACTGTGTCGAAGATCGGCGGCTCGTCGTTCCGCACCACCTGCTGCTCGCCATTGAGGAAGAACCGCGGCTGCAGCCTGACCCTCGCCAGTCCCTCCGCGTCGACGGAGACGAGGTGCATTCGACTGACGGGGACGGGGATCGTGACCTCCTGTACGCCCCGACCGTTGCCGCCGGCGAGCAGCGAGGTTTTACGGCCTTGTTCTGAGAGTCGATACGTGGCCGTCGCCGTCAGCGTCTGCGAACGCCGTGCGGACATGTCCGTATCCACGGTGGCATCGTTCCGCTGCGGAAATGGGGTCACGGCTTCCATGGATGGCTCCTGACGGACGGACGCAAGAGATGCCCGAGTGGTTCGCGGCCGTATCGCCGCGCGTGGCGCACTTTCTGCGCGAGCTCGCGCTCGGTCCACGGTGGCTCGCACCGCGCGTTCCACTCGCGCAGTGCACACAGCGCGTCCTCGTCGTTGAGGAGAAAGCCGCGCGCCACTCGGCAGCATGCCTGAAACGTCGCAAGGTCCCCATGCTGGCCCGCGACTGCGGGGGGCAGAGCCGCGAGATACCGGCGCGCGCGGGTCACCACGTCGACAGAAGTGCCGGTGATGCCGGTGGACAGAGCCGGTCGCCGTTCGGGGATCCCACTGCTCAGCGGAAAATCAACTGGCGCATAGACACGCCTCACGTCGGTGTACGTCACTGGGACCGACGTCGCTGGAGCGTATTTGTGATTCAGAAACCCAGGGATGCGGGTCGTCTGCGTGCACGGCGTCGCCGCCAGATCTCCCCCTAGTTCGTCCGCAAGGTGCCTTTGCAGGTGTTCGACCGCCAGATGTGTGAACCCGCGGGCTCGCCACAGGATGTGCACCCGGCCGGGTGATGAGTGCAAGACGTATGAGGGGCTGGGCAGATCCGGTCGAGTCGCAATTCGGTCGACGACGCCAGGCCCGTTCTCGTCCGCGTCGATGAAGACGTGTCGAACGGCGCCAATCGCGTCGCGAGTCCTGGTCCTGAGCCCCGGGCGTATCGCATTGACGCTGACATAGACATTGAACCGCCGTGCGTTCATCATGCGCAGCCAGGCTTGGACCCGCGGTCGCTGGAACATCGCCACCGGACCCACGCGTTGCACGACCTCCGCGGTGTCATACCGCTTCAGTAACAGCGCCACCCAATCGCCGGTGTCAAATGCCGTACGCAGAAACTGCAACGGTGCCTCAAGGTCAACGCACACCGCTGTTGTGCCGTTGGGCATGACATCCTTCATGCCGCCGCCCCTCCCGCGGGCGTCATGTCAGCGAGCGTTTCAACGACAAACCGGTCGTTCTCGGCGTCGTACGCCTTGACCCGAACCACCTCGGTGACGCGCCTGGAACCGTCGATCCGCGCCACATGCACGATCATGTTGATGGCGAAGGCAATGGCCTCGCGCGTGCTGGCGTGCGGCAGTCCGACGTTCGCCGCGAGCACGCAATGCGCGAGGCGCGACAGCGCCTGCGGTGCCGAGTTCCCGTGGATGGTGCTGAGGCTTCCCAGGTGGCCGGTGTTGAGGGCCTGCAGCAGGTCGAACGCCTCGGGGCCGCGGACCTCGCCAACGATGATCCGGTCCGGGCGATGGCGCAGGGTCGCGCGGACCAGATCGGAGATCGTGACAGCCGGGAGTGGCTGCTCCTGGCCGAGCGGGATCTGTGCTCGACGTGCCTCGAACCGCACGAGATTCGGCTTGTCGAGGTGAATCTCCGCCGTCTCCTCGATAAGCACAATCCGATCGTCGTCTGGGATGCGCGCCGCGAGAGCGTTCAGCAGTGTCGTCTTCCCGGTTCCCGTGCCACCTGAAATGAGGATGTTCTGCTGATGTGAGACGGCCGTGGTGAGTTGATCCGCGAGTCTGGCACTCAGGGATCCGACGGCGACCAGGTCGTCGAGTGTGTAGCGTCGCGTGAACTTTCGAATGGTCAGGGCGGGTCCTGTCACGGCACAGGGCGGAAACATGGCCGCCACGCGGGATCCGTCTTCCAGTCTGGCGTCGAGAATGGGCTGCGCCTCGGAGATCTCATCGCCGCAGGCCCGGGCGATGTTCTTGATGGCGACCGACAGGTTTCGGCGCTCGAGCGTGCGACCAGGCAGGCTGTGCAGCGTGCCATTGCACTCGACGAAGACGTGGGCGCCGCCGTCGTTGACCATCACCTCCGTGACGGCAGGATCGCGGAGAAGATCTTCGATCGGCTTCAGAAACGGAAGGATGCGGTCGAGACTGCTCATAACGCACCTCGTGCGACGTGCTCGAAGTAGCTGACGTCCGGGTCCAGGTAATGCGGCTTCAGGTAGCAGTACTGCGGCGGCAGCGGATTGAGGCCGTCGTAGGGGACCACGACGGCTTGCGCATGCTGAAGCTCCGTGAACACGCGCGGTTGGAACACATAGTCGGATTCCAACATATAGGTCTTGCTGGCGCTCAGCGAATGCCGTGACGCGGTCGCCCGTCCGCTCAACAGCGAAATGTGCGCGCCCTGCCCACCTTCGGCGAGCGTGTACCGGGCCTTCAGGCGATCGGCCCGTCCGCAGAGTTCGGCGGCGATTCGCGCGGTGAATTCATCGCTCGTCGCAAGAAAGACTTTGGTGCGAAAACACTGGAGCAGCGTCCGCCACGCTTCCTCGCCACCTAGAGCCGACCGCAGCGACGAGATACTCTGGGTCGCCACGATCGGAATCAACTTCGCCTGCCGCGACAACGCGAAGGCTCGCTCGTCGCCGGTGGGATCCGTTTCGCCGACAGTGGCGAAGGCGTGATACTCGTCGGCGACAAACAGAATGTCGCGCCAAGGACGCTTCGGGTCCGCAGCAATCTTCGGGATGCGCTGCAGAACGGCACGTTGGAAATCCAGCTTCAGCATCACGCCGAGTCCGCGCGACAGCGCTGGGTTGATTGCGACAGGAAAGTTCAGGCCGAGGACGTGGCCGGTTTCGAGCAGATCCTCCAGCGGCGGCAACGGGCGGGGCTCGCCCGGTTTCGGCGGCGTCACATATGCCTGGCGGGGGGGACAAAACGCGCGGTGGACCGCCGGGTTTTCGTCGAACAATGACAGGAACACCACGACGCCTTCGACGATGGAGGCCTTCACCTTGACGTCCAGGCGCGTCCAGGTGTTGTAGAACCACCGTTGAATCGCCTCGAATCGGTGGCGGCGGTCTGCGCAGATGGCCGACGATCCCGTGCGCACGTCGAACCGGATCTCCCGGCCGGCCAGATACCCTTCGAGCTCCGCATCGTAGGGGTGGGCCACGTGCGTCTCGCCCAAGGGCACCCACAGCGTCCACGGCGTTTGTCGGAGCTGCTCCTGATACTCCTCGCGGCGGATGGCCAGGACGTCAGGCGGGGTGTCGAACTGCGCCTTCAACGTGCGGATGTTCTTGCCAATCAGCTCGTCTTCGATGATGTAGCGATACACCTCCGAGAGCGTCGTGTACCCGTCCGTAATGCGGCGCAGAGAGATGACAAACTTCAGCAGGTCCGTGTACGCCTGCTGCCAGAACGGCTCTTTCGATTTCCCGAACAAGTTGTTGAGCAGACTCCCGATGGCGTACGAGAGCGCATACGGGTCGAGGTCATTGTGCAGCGGGTTGTAACAAACGCCCGTGTCCAGGCCAATCTCGAGGTAGTCCGCCTCGCGCCCCGCGGCGCGCAACATGCCACGGACCTGCTGACAGAAGTCGCCCTTTACTTCGAGCACCAGACCGCCAGACTTGTGCGCCGAATCGTCAGCGCGCCAACGCAAAAGTTGATCGACGTACGGATACATGCAGGCGGACGTCTTGCCGGTCCCCACCGCCCCGAGCACCATGACGCCGGTGTAGAGGCCACGCTGAGGAACCGTCAGCCACGTCGGCTGCGGAGCTCGGCCCGGCATCCTGACCAGATGCGCCTCGCCTAAGACCAACGATGGGAACGGGCGGGTCTCGGGTTGCGGATACCGAGGGAGCGGGCGCGAGCGCAGGCGCGAAGGCCAGCGTGACGTCACGATTACCAGCACCGATGTCAGTAGCGACGCCGCAAAGAACGGCGTTGTAAACCACAGCGTCGCGTAGCCGTACGAGAGGAGACGGTACACGTACGGTTTCTCGAGCGCGATGACGCCGAGAAAGGGATCATCATGCGGCACCGGGTAGGCGTGGAGTCCCCACGAGCCCAGGGCGACCGCGATCAGCATCGCCATCAGTCCGCGCGCGTCGGTAAGTCTTGTGAACATCGCCATGCTCTCGATCCCACTTCCCTCACCTCGCCGCCGGCGAGGACGCGGTCTCGCTGGTCGCGCGAGGATGATCGGACGGTGCGGCAGAAGGTGCCGGTCGTCCCTTCCCCTTTCGAGGTACAGAGTGCGGAACAAACGACTCGGCATGCTGCTCACGCCACGCCACGAATTCCTTGTCCCTTCCGAGCACAGACTCGACAAGCTGATTGAGCACGTAGTCAGTCGGCTCGGCAATGAACGCCGCATAGGCGTGCAGCGTTTCGTTGTTCTCCTGATCGAGACGCGCGATGTGTCGTACCACTCGCTTACCCCGCGTCCGCGGTTTGATGACAGGCATCATCGACTCCTTGGCCGCGCGATCCCGGGCGCCATTCCGCCGGCATGCGTTGGCGAATGCGTCGGGGTTTGATCAGCCGCAGCCGGGACGTGAGCGACCCCCGGGGCCGCAACGCGGCCCAGCCCGCGGGCCACAGCTGGGGGTCGCTCACGTCCCGGCTGCGGTACAAACGCCCGGGTTGGGGCCGGCAAAGAGCGCCGGCCTGTTTCGCCGGACCGTGGCCGCCCATTCCGCCGTATCCGACTGACACCACGCGCGTTGTCGTCGCCCCTCGCGTGAGTGCCCGTTGCGCAAGCGAAGGGCCCCATCGAGCGCGTCCACACCTGCAGATGAGCGAGGAACACGCCCCGGGCGTTCCTCGGGGGGTTCATCCCTCGGCCATTCCGGTCACGCCGTGCCAACCAGGGGTAAGAGATGCGTGTACTGGTAGGGCAAGACATAGGTCTCCAATCTGCCCGCGCCGCGGGCGAGCGCGTCGGCCAGCGTCGACGACTGGGTAGCCTCGAGCACGGAATCGCCGCGGTCCAGCCAGGCGCGATAGAGGGTCTGAAAACGTGGCGGGGCGAATGCGTGGACGGCCTGATCGAACCGCTCTTCCGCGTCAGCCGGCTGCCGTCGGCGAGCACCGAAATACCAGCGCAACTCGTCGACAGTCGTCGGGCGCAACGGGGACGCGATGTGCTCGTGAAAGGCGGCCTCGTAGAGCGGTACGGCGCCTCTCTTGTGTGGGGGTATGACCAGCCGGACCGCCCACGCCGGCAGTGCCCTCAACAACTCCGCGTGCTTCTCCAGGAAGCTGCGAAAGTCGGTCGGCAGGTCTTGGACGAGCAGGAAGACGAACACGTGCAGACGCCCATCGGGATCCAGTCCAATCGGCAGCTTCTCCGTGAAATGGCGGACCGTTTCCGAGTCCTCTGCGCGAAACGTCAACGAGGGCAGATCCTGTCGGGGGATGCGGTGCCTCAGCGTGAAGTACGCAAACTTGTCACGCTCAGTCGCCAACCAGGTGAGCTGCGGCTCGGCCAGGACCGCGTCGAGGATCATCAGCCGCTCGACCGCGCGCGCCAGCGCCGTCGGCTTGCGATGCCGATTGTCGGGCTCGCCGATCGCCCGGTACAGCGCCTTGTGATGCACATGAAAGATCCGCCAACGCGGATTGCCGCATCGGTGCCGCGAGGCATAGCCGCGCCTGACAAGCGCCTCAAGGAAGTCGCACACGACTTGTCCGTACGTAATCCTGGCAAACGTGCAGTACCTGCCGACCGACGCAGACACCGGCGTGCAGCATCACGTTCACGAGGAAGGAGGCCTGACGCGTCGTGAAGCCCTGTCGAGCGACGTTGGACACGCGGTGCTCCCAGGTCATCCCAGCAGCTCCTCCGCCGAATGCGGATCGAACGGCGCACCCGCCCGATTTGCACTTGCGCCACCCACTCGAGCCGTGCTGGCCCGGAACCGGGTAAATCCTGCAGCCGCCTTCCCCGACGCGTGTGCCCCCCGATAGTGCACTGTCGTGATCTCCACGTTCTCCACATCACGTCGGCCATCCGGGTGCTCGTACTCGACACGGAAATCAGGGAATTGCACGCGGCCCTCGATCACCGGAAGGTCATGTTCGCGAGCCCATTCCTTAATTTCTTCCTGGGTTCTCGAAGGCCGGCCATCGCTGTCCGCCCGTCCGCGGTTTCTCTCTTGGAGAAACGTCTGGTACTGGTGCTTGAGCTCGTAGTCGAGCACGACACGGTCCACACGACCGCCTTCGTTACAGATGCGTTCAGCGGTCCGAGCAAACGCCCGGTACGCCTGTGCGTCGTGTGATAACTCTCTCGGCTTCACCGCACCCGCGAAGTATGTCTGCGGCCGCTCGTCACCGGCACTGCGGTGATGCTCCAGAAGTGCGCGGCCGTGTTCGGTCAAGGTCACGATGACGGTGCGCTCCGCCCGATCCAGGGGCGCCACCGTTCTGATTAGGCCCGCGGCGCGCAGACGCTCGAGATCGCCGTGTCGAACATCACCGGGGCGTCCCTGGTCATCGCGAAGATCGTCGGCGGCGACCACGCGGAACGCGCCGATCGTGGCCAACGCCCGGACCTCCGATCCACGCAAGGCGTAGGCGCGTCCGTCGAAATCCTGGACGGGCTCACGGTCACGGTCTCGCGGCAGATCCAGCCCGCGCGAGAACACGTCGCCCGGATGGCTGCTCGCGTGCTCGCGGACGTCTTCCTGACTCCGTTCGCGACCGTTGAGTGCCCGCGGATCAGCTTCTTCGAACATGGGTCACCCTCGTGCCGACCAGAGGTCGGACGGTAGGTCCTCTCGAACACCCTCCGACGCCATCAGCTGACGGTCGAGATGAGTCAATTTGCGACCCGTCTCGCGCAGGAAAAACCATCGCGCGAGCGCGTAATAGCCAGCGCAGAGATTCAGGAAGACGAGAAGCATCGCCTGAAGGATGAACCGGCCGTGCAGGTGGAAGAGCGTCGTACGGTACGGAGCCAGGAAGCTCAGCTCACCGGCCAGCCAGGCCGCCAGCAGGAACACTGTGAGGGCCGCGAGAAACGCCGTGTTCGCAATCATTGGCGGCGCTCCTCGAACGCCTGATCGACGCGGAAATAGGTGATCTGCAGCCCAAGCGGGTTGACCCGGACGAATTCGTTGGGAACGTGCTCCCGCATGACGAAATCGACTTGAGTCACGAAGGTCTGTCGCTCGCGCTCGACCCGCGTGCCCGGTGTGTAGAACACCTTCTGAAAACTGACCGCCGCCTTGAAGGGCGGCTTGCTCAACTCGCTCAGGCTGACGTTCTGGACGACGATATCGACTTCGTCCTCCGACGGATTCGCGAGGAACGACTGGATGCTCCGGCTGTGGTCGTTTTGCGCGATCGTCGCGTCCGCGAGCGTGTTGTCCAGGAAAAAAGAGAATCAGAGTACTCCCGCTGGATGGTGGCCCGGATGCGGCTGAAATGCTTGACGACGAACTGCGTCAGAAAGTACCGGAGCTCGGGCGCCTGCGGTGTGTATGAGGAGGCGTCGTACTGTACGGCCTCGGCCCTGCCGACTTCATCAATTCGCACAACGAGAGGCTTGACGTTGGCGTATCTCGCCTGCGTCCGGAAGTTGAGCACGAGCAGTCCCAGGGCGAGAAGACAGACCAGCGCAAGCGCGATTCGGAGATACGTGTTCATCACCAGGGATGAGCCGTACAGCTCCACGAACTGGCGCTTGGCGTCTTCGAGGCGCTTCGGATTCAGGTCGGCAACGACTGGAACAGACACAACGATCCGGGCTCAGAGAGTGAAATGGATCAAGCCGGCGAGCACCCAGAGGGCGCCCACCACTAGGCCGACCAGAGCGGCCGCGCCAAGCACTATCAGGTACCAACGCGTGAAGCGCGGTCCCGCGGTCGTATCAAGCTCTCGCTGATAACGCATACGGCCTCCAAATCAGAGATGGCTTAAGCGTTCCGGAAGCACCGAGCCGCCACCTCGCCCCGTGAAGATCGAACTCGTAAGTGACGGAACGAGGAGGATGCCAACGGAAAACACGCCGACAATGACGAGCGCTTGCACGCCGTAGACCAAGTACAAATCCTCCGTGATGCCTGGCGGAAGCGTCGTCAAGTACTGGTAAATGAATCGCTCAAAAATCATCAGAAAGGCGAACGCGATCACCGGAACAAACGAATACTGAAGGAACGCCTTAAACCAGGACCAGAACAGCCAGTCGAGTTTGGGCACGATGAAGAACGGCACGAAGATGGGTCCGACCAGCGCGCAGACTGCGCTCGCGATCAGCCCGAAGGCGACAACGGCCAGCGAAATGACCTTCGCCACGGTCACGACGATCAGCAGCAGCCAATAGAGAAGATTCGCCAGAATCGACCACGCGTCGGGCTGCACGAACTGCGCCCAGAGCGTGTCGAGATGATCGAAGACTAGCTCCAACGAGCGGGCGTCGAGGATGTTGGCAAAATCGTGCGCTTGGTCGGTGATCAGGTTGCTAAACGACACGCCAATCCCTGGGATCGGCGACTCGTAGAACGCAATCAGGCTGTAGCCGAAGGAGATGAACAGCAACAGCTTCGCGAAATCGAACAGATGATCGCCGAGCGACGCCGCCTGGAACATCATGCGGATCCCCTGCCACACGATGAGAATGGTGGCGAAGGAAAGAAACATCGAGTACCCGATGCGAAGGAATTCGGGCTCGTACGTGGTCAGCAGCACTGTAATCGCCTGCTGGATCGTGCCGACAATCGCCAGCCGTGCTTGGGGGTCCACGGGTCATCCTCCTATGGCTGACGCCAGCTGCGGAGGTCGTTCGCTGAGCCGGCAAGGAAGCCGAGACAGCTCCCACCGCACTCGGCGACCGAACGCAACCGACCCAGGCGCATGTTCATCGCCGCCACATCGCTGTCGCGCGCGCGTTTGTTATCGACCGCGAGCTGCTCCAGGATCGCCGTGAGAAACTCGACATGGGACTGTTTCTGTTGCGTTTCAATCAGGACGGCGGCGCTCATCTTGTCGAGCACCGCGGCGGTCCCCTGGCTGAGTGAAGGATCGGTCACGTCGCGCTCGAGTGCGTCGATGGCGTCCATCTCGCGTTTGCCTTCAGAACGCAGACGCCCGTTCTCGTCCGTCCCCAGCATCATGATGCTGTCGGCGAGATCCAATGTGGCCAGCTGCGCGGCGAGCGCGTCCGCCGCGGCCGGAGATTTGCCGCGCAGTGTCGCCAACTCCGTGTCGGCGGCGGACCGAATCCGGCTGATGTCGGTGTAGGCCGCGCCATCGGGATCTCCGAGGTTCAGTGCGTCCTCGTAGGCCGTCGCATAGGGCGTCACGTCCTGGTAGCGATACGATCGCCATCTGGGTGCATCCGGCACCAAGTACCGGCCCAAATCGGCAAACGCGCTGAGACGGCGCGCCATGCGCCGGAACCGTCCTGCCTGCTCCGTCAAGGTCTCCACCATCTGACTCTTCAGCGCCGCGGTGATGATGTTCTTCGCGGTGGTCGCCGGATCGGTGACCACGAGGGCTGACGCCGGGCGCAGGCCGGAGACGACCACAGCGACTACCGCGAGTACTCCAATCGTTCGGGCTTGGGATTTCATCGGGGCCTCCGTTACGGTTGGCGCCAGTTCCGCAGGTCCGCAGCAGCGCCGGCGATCAGGTTGATGCCCGCTTGGCGTCCATCTCTGAGGTTGCCCAGGCGCATGTTCATCGTCGCGGCTTCCGTATCCCGAAGGCGCTTGCCGCGGACGAGCAGTTGCTCGAGCACGTGCGACAGCAGTTGGTTGGCCGCGGTGTCCTGCCGCCGGGCCAGCAGTTCGCCGGCTGCGACTTTGTCCAGGATGGCGGTCATCTCGTGATACCGAGACGCCGGATTGAGCACATCGTGCTGGAGCGAGGCTGTCGCTTGCTGGAGCGGGCCACTGTAGCCCCGAACCAAAGCCACCTGGTTCCCTGCGATCTGGGCAACGGCGTCGGTGATTTCAATCGTCGCGTAGGCGTTTTCAACCGTCTTGCGCGCGGGCGCCGGCAGCGAATCCAGCAGCACGCCTGGTTGGGTGAGCGGACGAGTCGTTTGTCTGTAGAGCAGACCTCGGGGGTCGCCGCTATTGAGCCCCTCAAGCCATGAGGCGCCGTACTGCCAGCGGCTCGGGTCGTGTCTCGTGAGGGGCACAGGCGGGAGGCGATAACGCTCCATATTGCCGAGACCCTGGGCCATCCGGACGATCGTTTGATACTGCTCCCAGAGCGTCTGGTACTCCCGCAGCGTCCGTTCCGCGATCAGCGTTGTTTGCACCAAGTTGCTGGGGTCAAGGACCACCAGCTGCGCCCGTGCGGGTGCGGCGATGGCGACGACGATGAGAGCCAGCCCGAACACACGTGTCGTCATAGTCCCTCCTACTGAATCCGCGACGTCGACGCTGAGTCCAATGGCGATGCTGACCTGCCGTACGCGGGCAGTTCGAGATCGCCGGTGAGGTACACCTTGACGGGGTGGCCCTCCCGAATCGTGACCGTTGGCAGACGGTTGAGGAACCGGTTCATCGTCTGCGCGGTGGCCTGCGCGGTTGCGTCGCCGGCGCTTCCTGCGATGACGACGGTGTTGCTCGCCCGGTTTATTCCCCACGACGTCAGTGACTGTGCGAGACCGGTGAGCAGACCGACCGCCGCTGCCGCGCCAAAGGTCGAGCGATAGTGCTGATCGACCTTGTCCCGCAAGCCTGAGTCGCCGATGTCGTTCAGACCGGTAAAGTGATCGAGTTCATATGTCCGTCCGTCGGGCAGCAACAGGCGATCGAACCCAACCGCCAGGCGGCTTTCGCCGAACGACTGCACAGGTTTCGTCTCGCCGAGTACCCGCGAGCCCGCTGGAATCAGCAGCACTTGCCCGTTCTGCGAATACACCGGTGTAGTGACGAGGCAGTTCACCGGGGCGGCCGCCCCGCCATCCACCCGGTTGACCAACACCGCGTCAATGACGGTCCCCTCGAGAATCCGGTGGAGCGGACCCGCAGACGGTGGCCCTACGGTCTTCGACCGCTTCATCGCGGCGGTGGCTGTCGTCGGCGAACTGTCATGTTCAACCTGTTCGGACTCTGGCGGGTTGCCATACCGGCTTGACGCGCGCACGACGGCATCGGCGACGGCATCCAGATTGGGCGGCGGAGGTAGCTCGTCGTTGAGCCCATGATCACCAGAAGACACCGGGCCAAGTTGGCCCGCCCGCCGTTCCGAAACAAGTCGTTGCGACTCGGGCCGCCGACTGATGACGACATTCGTGGCGAACAGACTCTCGTATTCCCGTCGTCGCCGCTCTTCCTTGATCTGATCGGGAGCTTCCCGCCCGGCTGTCGGCTCCTCGGCGATAGGGCGCGCTGATGTTGCAGGCGTCTGCGATTCAGCAAGCCTCGCCTGCGTCGTCCGTGCGTCTAACGCGCGCAGGCGGTCCTGATATTCGCGGAGGCGATCCGCATTGGGCGACTGAGCTTCGGCCACCGCTGGCGCCGCCGTTCGCGCTGGCGGGCGCGACTGCCCGGTAAACGCGATAATCGCGAGCATGCCGAGCGCCAAGGCGATCATCAGCCACATTTGAAGCCGTCGCGGAAGCACGCCTCGCGGAGCGGGCCTCTTGTCGGTGACGGTCGGCGGCGGAGGGGGCGTCTCGGCCATGACTACTGCCCGTGTCCGAATTCGAATCGGTTCTTGCCGAGCAGCAGGTACCCGCGCTCGAGCACCTTGGGTACGACGTACGTTCCCGCGAACACCTGGAAGTTGATGAGCCCAGGCTGACCGTCCTTGACCTCATACAACGCCGGCAACTCGCGCGCATCGGTCCGGACGTAGGTGAACCTGCCGTCGTTCCAGATCGCGCGGACGAGAAAAGGCTTCTTGTAGACGGGCGTTCCGTAGACGAACTGCATGGAGGCCGGGTAGTCATGGCGGAATGACGCCACCGCGTCCTCCGCTTGGCGCTGCGCGGCGAGGGTCGCGGCCTTCGCGGCGGTCAACTCGGCCTGCAGCTCGCTCACCTCACCGACTGAGAAATACTTCCGCTCCTTGGTCGACGCCCGGCTCGGGTCGGCGGTCACGTACACCTTCAGATCGGGCTGGGTCGTCTTGCTCTCGTTCAGGAGAAAGGAATAGACGGTGCCGCTTGCGGTCACCAGGTTCATGTTCGTCGCCGCACCTTCCTTGGCCGGCTTCACATGCGCGATGTTCTGAGCGGCTGAGATGATCCAGAAGTCCTTGTCGCCGCAGACGACGTCGAGAATGTCCTCCCCGTCGGGCAGGACCACCATCGTCGTATATCGGAGGCGCGTGTTGAGCTGAATCACGCCCCGGTCGGAGGCGGACGTCTCGCGGACGCCTGGCGTCTGTGCCGCGAGGGGCGCAGCCATCGACGAGAGGGTCAGGCCGCAGACGAGCATGAGGGTCGTAGCACGCATAGGGAGGCCTCCGTGTATTAGGCGGATTCGGCAAGCCGATCCAGGCCGGCTTCAAGGCCGTGCTCTCGCACGACGGCGGCGACGCGGTCGTTGTCCGTGGGCGTGTTCGTGTAGAGCCAGTACGACCGGGGATCGACGTTCAGAGTGAGCACCTTGCTCAGATCCGGTCGTTTCATCAGCACCTGCTGTCGCGGAATCAGATCCGCCAACAGCTCCACTTCGGTGTCATTCAGCCGGAACAGGTCCGCGTAACGAACGCGATCCAGGGCCGGGTTCGCCAGGAGCAACTTCGTCGGGCAGCTTTCGACCACGGTGCGCAGCAAGTCCGCCGAGACAAAATCGTCAATCGACTGCGTCGCCAGGACCATCGCGGCGTTTCGCTTCCGCCACGTCTTGAGTGCCTCTTGGACGTAGGCGCGCAGCCGGTCATGCTGAATGAAGCGCCACGCCTCGTCCATCACACAGAGTGTCAGTGGCGGGTCGATGGTCGATTCGGCCAAGCGGGCGTTGACCCGATGCAGCACGTAGAACAGCAGTGCCTCCAGTACCGCTGGGTATGCGCTGGCGTTCTCGAACTCGAACACTTGGAAGCGCTGAAGAGTGAGCGTGTCTTCAACATGATCAAAGACGTCCCCGTACCGCCCGCCTTCAATCCACTTGCTCAGCCGCGACGCCAACGAGCGCGGGACCAAGTTCGACAGCGTGAACAGGCGGCGTTGGACGGTGTCGAGAACGTACAGATTCTCGATGGCTTCGTACAGCTCGCGGTCCTCGGCGTCGGACAGTCGGTAGCCGTCCGCGCCTTCGAGCAGCACACGCACAAACGCGTGCAAGAAGTGCAGGTTCTCCCGCGTCGGCGCCAACGCGAAGGGGTTGATCGACACACCCTCGCCGCGAGTCCCTACTTCCAGGTAGCTGCCGCGGAAGAGCGTGGCCAACTTTCGGTAGCTGTGTCCCAGATCGAAGACGACGGTGTTCGGCCCGTACCGCTGCGCCTGCGTGATGAGGAAGTTCATCAGAAAACTCTTGCCACTGCCGGTTGCGCCGAGCACGACCGTGTGCCCGACGTCTTCGACATGCAGGTTGAAAAAATAGGGCGTTCGGTGCCGGGTCTCGAACACCGCCAGCGCCTCGCGGTCGAAGAACCGACTGTGTGCGGCGCCCGTATCGAGCGTAAATAAGAAACTCAGGTCCGCCAGGTTCGTCTCGAGCAGCGCCATGCGCCGGAGGTTGTGCGCACTGTTGCCGGGCACGGTCGCCAGCCACGCGTTGAGCAGGTTGTATGTCTCCTGGACGAGCGTGCCATCGTGGGTCGCGACCGCCTTTTCCGCCTCGCTCACGCACCGGTCCAGCCGTTGCGCGTCTTCGTCGAACACCACGACCGACAACGAACACTCTCCGAAGAAGTGACCGTTGACCTCAAGCTCGGTCAGCGCGTCACCAAGTTGCCGCACCGTGGCGCCCGCGCTTTCGTCGATCAGCATCTCTTCCGGCTTCGTGTCGGGAGACACGTAGTTCACCAGCGACACGCGCTTGTTGAAGAAGTGCCGACGGCGACGCTGAATGTCACGCCGCACCCGATCGTTGGCGATGCGTCGCCATTCGAGGCAGGCATTGAACTCACCGGGCACCGTGTACAGCTCTTCCAAGAGGTGCGGGTAGGTCCCGGCAGGCGGCTCCTTCATGGTTAGCACCTTCACGCGGGCGTCGCCGACCGTGAGATGCGTTCGATGGCACTCGACGGGTGAGTCCGCCATGAAAAAATCTACGTGGGTGTCGTATCGCAGCGGGGCGACCGGTGCACCCGGGGGGTAGTTGACGAGACCGCGGAGGAACCCGAAGGCGTCGTTCTTCGGGAGGCGGGTCAGGCGGACGGAATCGGCGAGTTGCACTTCCAGCGCCGCGCACCTGTTGTGGAGTTGCTGCACAGCCTGATGGAGATCACCTGCCAGGAGTTCCAATACACCAGTGACGGACAGCCACTCTCGCAGTGCCTGGCCCGGATGCTGGAGGGTCGCGTTGAGGCGGCTCTTCGCACCCCGTCGTGGCATGCCCTCGTACACGAGGACCATATACAAGGCGATGTGATAAAGGTCGGCGCGGCGGTCATTCAGGTACCCCGTGCGTCGCTCGATGGCGTCGCGGGCGACGGCTTGTTCGCACGCGCCCGGCTCGAAACGGCGCACACGACGCTTGCAGACGTATTGATAGAGGCGGCTGTGTTCGTCCAGGGTTCGAACGGCCGCTTCAAAGCGGTGAACCACATCGCGACGCGCGGCGGCATCGAGGCACTCGTAGTCCACGCCTGTGAGCCCAAAGGCCATCCCGACGTGACCGGCCTTGGTCAGAAACGTGTAGTCATCGACAAAGCCCCAGATGGCCAGCAGGCCGTTGACGCTGCCGGCGGCCTGGTAGTCCTTGCGAATTCGGCGCATGCTCACCACGGCCGCACCTCCACGTCGAACGGCGTTCGCTGGAGAGCGTCGTACCGCGTCCGGAAGCGGGACGATGACAGCAGAATTCGCAGCATCTCGGGATCGCGCTTGGTCGAACAGAACGCGAAGACGTACAGCCCAACGAAGGTAATAAGGCCGGCCAGGAACGAGTAGAAGAGGTTGAACACCGCCGCGCCTGCTGTGAGCGCAAGGAAGAACAGGCGGCGATCGACGCCCCAGACCGTCAAGGGGCGATGGAGCGCCTTGTACACGGGGCGGATGGACGGGCGGTTCGGCATGGCGACCTCAGAACAGCCAGGCGAGGAACTGGGCGGCGAAGAGGGCCAGACCGCCGCCGAAGACGATTCCGGAGATCTGCCGCTTGGCGCCACCTTCGCCGAACATGAACATCAGGCCGCCGATGACGATGGCCACCAGCGCCAGCGAGCGTGCGAGCGGTCCCGTGAAGGTCGCAGCCAAGTTGCCGGCCGCACGTTCCCACGGAGATTGCGCCAAGGCGGAGACCGGTCGGATCACCATGGCGACAACCGCCATCGCCGCCGCCCGGCGCCATGTTGTCGTTCTGAAGGGGACCGTGTTCATCGTGTTCCTCCTGCTCGCGGGCGCCGATCGACGAGCGCCGGTGACACGCAGACATTGAGCAAGAACGAGGCACACGGCCGGGTACGCGAGTTATGGAGTGCGTAATACCCGATAACAGCCGTTAATAACTACTGACGATGCGTTATGAACTCGCGGGATTGTTCGAGAATTCGCGCGACGATGATGCTCATCGCGAGTCGGTCTCGCGAAGACGCCGATCGTTCGCCGTCGATGATGGGCGCGGGATGGCGAGCGCCGGTGACATGTAATTCTTACGCCGCCGTCTGAAATGACGACAAGACAGGGCGCTATGGTTATCGATACTAACTGGTTCTTGACAACTACTCAGGCTACGCAGATACTGCGTACCATGGAGATGCACCTGCTATCCGCGGACCGACAGCGCTACGTGACGTCTCGTTATCCCCAGCTGCAGGGGGCCAGGCTCATTCCCCTGTCGTTGGTCTTCCTCGCGTCGGCGTGGTGGCGCGCCGGCGGACTCCATCTACCCGGTGACCACCTGCGGTACGGACCGTCGGCGTGGTTCTTCGGCAGTCTGACGGCAGCCGTCGTCGGCTCGTACGGGATTCGGCACTGGTACCGGCGGTCGTTAGGATCCGTCGGCCAGCGCGCGACCCGGAGCGCGGCGATTCCCATCCTTGGGAGCTGCGCGCTCGTCGCGCTCGCCGTGTGGCTTCAAAGTGCGCTGCAGTGGCAGGTGTCCCTGCCTGCCCTCTCCGTGGCGGCAGTGCTGGCCGCAACGGGCGTGGCCAGCAACAGGCTCCGCCGGCACTACCTGGTAGCCGCGGCAGTGCTGGTGATCTTCTCGGCGCTCCCAGTGCTCGGCGTCGGTGTGCCGGCGCTCGATGCGACGTTCGACTTCGTGATCGGCGTCGTCCTGTTGATCACGGGCATCGGTGATCACCGACTCCTGTCGCGGACGCTGCATCGGCCGGCGGAGAGATGGGCGTGAGCTCACCCTTCGAGGAGATTAGCAATCTTGATCGCCTGGTCCACGAGCCGGCGCGGCTCGCGATATTGACCGCGCTGGATGCCTGCCGCCACGCCGACTTCATGTACCTGCAGTCGCTCACGGGCCTGTCCAAGGGGAACTTGTCGCAGCATCTCGCGAAGCTCGAGGCAGCCGGGCTCATCACGTTGAGCCGTGGCTTCGAAGACAAGGTTTCAAGAACCGTCGTTCGGCTCACGCCCAGCGGTCGCACCGCGGTCCGTGCGCATTGGCGTCGGCTGGAGCAGACTCGCAAGGCCGCGTCGGGGTGGAGCGTCCACTGGCGGCGGGCGACGGCGAAAGAGGCCTAAGCGGGTATCGACTACTCGTGTATGGGTAGTAACTGCCCGCGATGAGCGATTTCGCCAGTGCGCGAGCCATTGCGCCTTCGGCTGCATGTACATGATTGCCGAAGGCTTACAGGCCAGCAGCGCCGAGCGATGTCTACTCGACGATGGCGCCCCGAAAATTGCGTTAGGGAATCAGCGATGACTATCCGGCCCTCCGACCGCCGTCGTTATCGAATCATCGCGGCCAGTCTGCGCCACGAAGACATTGCTGCCGCTGATCGGATCGTGGATGCGCTACGCGACGAGGGATGGCCGCACGCGAACCGGTCCCTGGTGCTTCGGGAAGCGGTCGCGGGGTTGACGGAACTGCTCAGGGACCGCTCAAGTGATGAAGTCTTTCAATACTTCATCGAGCGGCGGGGGCGTCGGGTTCCTGCGACGATGAAACCGAATAACGCGGCCTAAGGATGAGGCTTCCTGTCCGACGTACAGAAAGAGTCGGGCCACGCTTTCCAAGCGTGCTCCTTCAACCACTCGGACATCTCTCCGTGTCTTTCGAATCAGCAGTTTACAGGCTAGTGGCTGAGCCGGCAAACCCGAATTGTGTAGCGGATTGTGTAAGACCCCTCAATGTGCGGCGATCACTTACGGTGATTCGCCTAGCCTCTAGAGTCTTCGCTCCCATCCGCAGTCGTCTCTCAGTATAAGCCGCCGTTGGCATGGCTCCATCCCGAACCGTTCGCAAGCTTCGGGTACTAGTCATTGATGGGGTCAAGTGCGCGGCTGGCGGTCGCACCGTCTGCTGCCGCCCCCAAAGTTCGATTCAAGCTGGGGGCCTCCACCCCCTCCAACATGGACTCCGGCTGGTGGCGACGCCGCACGGGAAATCGCCTAATCTGCAGGGAATGATGACGGCCACGCCGCACGCTGCATTGCGGATCATTGAGGACTACCCAAACCTGCATATGGGTCCCAGTGTCCCGTTTCTGCTCGGTGCGCTGCAGGAAGTGATCGGTGCTGGGCGCGCCGCTCAGAAAATAGACCAAACGCCGCTCGGAAAGTAGACCACCTGAGGGTTTGACGGCGAGCTTGCCGGATCGGGGGATCCGGGGTTCGCTAGAGAGGATGCTCAGGATGGATCAGGTGCATGTCGTTCGACACAAAGTGCTAGTGGAGGGCCGGTCGCAGCGGGCGGTCGCGCGTGAGTTAGGGCTGGCGCGGGTCACGGTTCGGAAATACCTCGAGCAAGCGGCGCCGGTTCGGCGATCGGAGGCCGCGGTTCGACGCCGGCCGGTCTGGGATGTCGTGGCCGAGCGGGTCCGGACGCTCTTGGCCGAGTCGGTCCGGTGGACGGGCGGCAAACAGCAACTGACTGCCACCCGCTTGCACGAGCTGTTGGTGGCCGAGGGGCACGCGGTCGGTGTGACCCTCGTCAAAGACGCGGTCGCCGAGTGGAAGCGGCAGCGCCGCGAGGTCTTCGTGCCGCTGACGTATCGGCCGGGCGATCTCGCCGAGGTCGACTTCTTCGAGGTCCTGGTGGACGTCGACGGGACGCGCCGCAAGGCGTGGCTCTTCCTAATGCGGCTGATGTACTCGGGCCGCGACTTCGCGTGGATCTACGAGCGGCAGGATCAAATCAGTTTTCTCGACGGACACGTCCGTGCGTTCGCCCACTTCGACGGCGTACCGGCCCGGGTGGCGTACGACAATCTGCGGGCCGCCGTCGTGCGGATCCTGGTCGGTGGCGCGCGCACGCTGACGCCGCGTTTCGCCGCGCTGGCCTCGCATTACCTACTGGAAGCGTGCTTCTGCCGGCCCGGGGAGGGCCACGATAAAGGCGGCGTCGAATCGCGCGGGAAAGCCGTGCGGCAGCAGGCGCTCGTGCCGATACCGGTCGGCCCGACGCTCGCGGCCATCAACGCGACCCTGCTGGCGCAGATGGACGCGCGGCTCGAGACGAAGCGCGATGCGATAGGGCGGACCATCGGGGCGCGCTTTGTCGAGGAGCAGCGCGTGTGTCGGCCCGCACCCCTGCCGTTCGCGCCGGAGGCCACGACGTTTGCTACGGTGACGCCGCGGGCCCTCGTTCGGCTTGAGGGCGCGTACTACTCGGTGCCGAGCCGCTGGGCGGGGCTCGATCTCCTGGTGCGCATCGGCGCGACGATCGTGACCATCGTCGGGCGCGAGGGGACCGCGATTGCGCATCCCCGGAAACGCTTCGGCCAGCGCTCGATCGACTACCGGCATTACCTGGTCGAGCTCGCGCGCAAGCCGCAGGCGGTCCGCCAGGTGCTGCCGGATCTCCTGCGCGATCTCGGCGACCCCTTTCCGGCGATCTGGGATCAGCTCCACGGCGCGCACGGACCGCGGGAGGCCGCGCGCCTCTTCGCCAAGATCCTCGGACAGTTGGATCTCCACGGGGCCGCGGTGGTCGTCCCGGCCCTGACCGCCGCCCTCGCGACCGGGACGCCTCTCTTGCTCGCGCTCACGCCGGCGGCCTCAGCGTCGGCACGGGTCGCGCCTCACACGGTCCCCGCCCAGCTCCGCGAGGTCGCCGTCGCGAGTGGCTGCGCGGCCGACTACGACGGCTGGCTCCTCGGCGGTGCCGCATGAGCGCCCCCACCCTCGGCCGTGATCTCGTCGTCGTGCAAACGCGGGCGCTGAAATTACCCGGTATTGCGCGCACCTTTGAAGCGCTCGCGCGTCAAGCGCGCGATGCGCACTGGCCGCATGAGGACTACTTGCACGAGGTGCTTAGCGCCGAGCAGGCGTCGCGCCACGAGTCCGTCATCCGACAGCGGCTCCGCGAGGCACGCTTCCCGGAAGTGAAGACCCTCGACACCTTCGACTTCACGGCCGCCGAGGGCGTCAGCGCCACGCAGGTCCATACGCTCGCCCGTGGCGAGTGGGTGACCGCACCCGAGAATCTGATCTTCGCCGGTCCGATTGGCACCGGGAAAACGCATCTCGCGATCGCGCTCGGCGTGGAAGCCACGAAGCAGAAACGCCGCGTGCTCTTCACCCGGGCCGCCGATCTCGTCCGACAGCTCATCGAAGCGCGTGATGCCCGCGAGCTCACCCGCCTGCAGCAGCGGCTGCTCCGCGTCGACGTACTGATCATTGACGAGCTCGGCTTCGTCCCTTTCGACCGCGTCGGCGGCGAGCTGCTCTTCAATCTCATTACCGATCGATACGAGCGACGCGCTACGGTCCTGACGACCAATCTGACCTTTGCCGAGTGGGTCACCGTGTTTGCCGGCGACGAGAAGCTGACCACGGCGCTCCTTGATCGATTAGCGCACCACGCCGCCGTGATCACTACGAAGGGAAAGAGCTATCGCATGCGCAAACGCCGCGGCCAGGAGCCTTCGACGTGAGGACCGTCCTCGGTACACATCCTCGTGCCGTCTGTGACACAGGGCGCTCGCCGGCCAGGGCCGGCTCGCGCTGTCATGAAGAACAGGGAGGGGTCAGCGTTACGATCGTCGTCTCAAAACACGTAGAATGAACGCCCCTCGAGTGGTCTACTTTCCGAGCGGCGGACTGGTCTACTTTCCGAGCGACGCCACCAGGTGCTGCACCGGATCACGAAGATGCCGGCCGACGCGACCTGCACGAGCTTCTGACTCAGCTCCGTGCTTCGCCCGAAGGTCGCGGCGTCCGCATCCAGTGGTGCGGAAATATCAAGGCTTACGTACTGACGAGCATGCCGTTCGTGGAGGGGCTAGCGTGGGACGTCGAGAACTGCGAACCGAACGACTTCCTCGGACTCGTCGACGCACTTTGGCGGGTGTACGGCGGATCCATCATGGCCGGTCACTTTTCGATCGACGACTACGTCTGGCATCCGCTCACGTCCGAGGAAATCGGAATCATCAGGGCCCTCCTCGGTGGACGCCCGCCCGACAACAGGGCAGAACAGTAAATGTTCAAAGGGCAACTCTGTTTCAGTGACGAACACTCTCGACGGTAGTTTGTCGACTCGTGATGACGTGCCGCCGTCGTGGAGACGGGTGAAGGAAAAGAGGATGCGTGCTGATTCCGGATCATGAGACCGCCGTCGACTTTCTCAATTACGAGGCGGTAGCGAAGACCGTCGTCGCGCTGCTGAAGGAGAACCGGGCGCATGCGCTAACGATTGGTATTCACGGCGATTGGGGCGCGGGCAAATCGAGCGTTCTCAAGATGGTCGACGCCGCGACGGCAAAGGACGACAGCGTCGCCTGCCTGTGGTTCAACGGCTGGGCGTTCCAGGGTTTCGACGACGCGAAAACCGTCCTGATCGAAATCATCATCACGGAGCTGCTGCGCAAGCGGAAGACCATCCCTAAAGCGAAGGAGATCGGCGGCCGGCTATTGAAACGTATCGACGGGTGGAAACTCGCGCGCCGGGCGGGCGGGCTCGCGTTCAACATCATGACGGGCCTGCCCTCACCGGACCAGATCACGACGGCCGTCGAGAGCATCCAAGCGCTCGCCGGCAGCGTGAAATCGATGTCGGGAGACGACATTGAGGGAAAACTCACCGAACTCGGTGGATTGCTGAAGCCCGCCGAAGAGCCCAGCATCCCAGAGCAGATTTATCACTTCCGGGAGCAATTCAAGGAGCTGCTCGAAGTCTCCAAAATCGACCAGCTCGTCGTGCTCATCGATGATCTCGACCGCTGCCTGCCGGCCACGGCCATCGATACACTCGAAGCGATCCGGCTCTTCCTGTTTGTCGAGAAGACCGCCTTCATCATCGGCGCAGACGAGGGCATGATCGAATATGCGGTGCGCGAGCATTTCCCGAACCTGCCGCTCGCCACGGGCCCCGTTCCCTACGCGCGCAATTATCTCGAGAAGCTGATACAGGTCCCCTTCCGCATCCCGGCGCTCGGCGTGCAGGAGTCGCGGGCTTACGTCACGCTGCTGCTCGTGCAAACCCTTGCCGGCGAGGACCACCCCGGTTTCAAGACGCTGCTCGCGAAGGCGCGGGAGAGCCTGAACCGCCCCTGGCTTGGCGCCAATATTTCGCAGGCGGACGTGCGCGCCGTCGATACAGGTCGACGCGACGACCTCGACGCGGCCTTTGTCGTCGCGCAGCAGATCGGGCCGATCCTCGCTGAGGGCACGAAAGGCAACCCGCGCCAGATAAAGCGGTTCCTGAATGCGCTGTATATCCGCCTCGCCATCGCCAGCGAGCGGGGCTTCAGCGATGACGTCAATCCAGCGGTGCTCGGCAAGTTGATGCTCGCGGAGCGCTTCCAGCCAGATTTCTACGAATACGTTGCCGCCGAGGCGATGCGCGGCGACGGCAACGTCGATGCTCTGCGCGAGATGGAGGTGGCGGCGAAAGCGGACGGCAGGCCCGCGACGGGGAAGAAAGCCGCCAGAGCGGACAAAGCATCTGCGGCTTCCGATGACGATGTCGCCAAGTGGCTCGGTCGCGAATGGGTAGCGGCGTGGCTTCGGATCGAACCGGCGCTCACGGGCGTCGATCTGCGGCCTTACGTTTTCGTGGCCCGCGAAAAGCGCATCGGCGGCTTGGCCGAAGCGGGCGGCGCGCTGGACATGTTGATCGAACCGCTCTCGGGCACGTCCGTGATGGCCGCCCGCGGCGTGGAGCCACAACTGAAGGCGCTCACACCGACGGACGTCGAAGCGCTCGTCGCGGCGCTGCGCGATCGGGTGCTCCGCCACGGCAACTTCATTGAGAAACCACCCGGGTTCATAGGGCTGCAACTCGCGGCAAAGTATCATCCGCGCCATCAGTCCGAAGTGCTGGGCCTGCTCGGCAGCGCCGAGCCGAGAGCGCTCGGCGTGTGGGTCGTGAGCGGCTGGACTGAAATCCTCACCGACAGTGCCGCACAGGAACAGCTGCGCACGCTCCTGAACCGGTGGGCGACGCAGGATGACAACGCGGTGCTCAAGCGCGCTGCCGGTCAGGCGCTCGCGAAACCCGGGAATAGGGAAGCGCGCTAATGGGAACGTCGGGCGCATCGGACGGGCCCAATCCGCGCACGCCGCTCGTGCCGTCGTGGCTCGACGACGGCCCTGGTACTCCCCCTCCCGCGCCGCGACCGGTGCCTCCCACGGCTGTCCCGGACGGCCAGCCTGCACCTGACGGAACTCCGCCGCCGCGCCTTCCGCCGTTGCCGCGCCAGCCGCCCGTCCCGCTCCCGCCGATGCCGCCAGCCCCGCCGGACGACGACCGCTTCCGGAGGTCTCGCACCAAGTTCACGTCGTTTGCGCGATCGAGAGGCAGTGACGGCCGCGCGCTCCGCCGCGCCGTGGGCGACTACGTCCGCTCCGGTACCGGCGGAAGCCGCAACGCCACGCGCCGGATGGGCGCGTCGCGCGCAGCCGCAGGTAATGTGCTCGGCGTCTTCCGGGATTTCCAGCGCGACGGCGTCAACGCGACGCTGCAGCGCCTCAATCTTGGGGGCCTCGCCGGCCGGCCGCTGGTGGACGTCTTCCTCGGCCTCACCGATTTCATCTGCCGCGACGGTGGCTCCATTGACGAAGGCATCGCGCGCGACGCGTGGCTCGAGACGATCGCCGAACTCGACGAACTCGCCATGCCTAACATCGACGCACTTACGCCGGAGCAGATGAAGGATGCGTTCCTCGCCTTCATCGCGCACTCGATCGAAGCGCGGCTGTTCCAGGACATCGGTGCCGCGGGCTTCAAGAATGCAGACCTGGCTGCGGTCGATGCTTTCGAGCGCCAGCTCCGCGGCTACATCCGCGGCGCGGTGCGCGACTCATTCTCCGGCAACCTCGACGACGCTGCGAATCTCTCGGACCAGCAGATCCGTACCGTCGTCGATCGCAGCTACCAGGACGCCTGGGAACTCTTCCAGATCTGGGGAGACGCCGCACGATGAGACGCCACAGCCTCATCGCGCGCCTCGGCCGCGCCGACAGCGCAGCCGTGCTGGTGCTCGAACGCTCGTCGCTCACCACGGAAATTAGGTTTGTCGACGGGTACCGCCGCCTTGGTTTCGGGCTTGGCGAAATGATCGACCAGCTCGCTGCGCGCGGCGCCGTGCCGACGGAGACAGCCGCCGACCTTGCCATCCTCGCCGGGACCGTCACGGCCGCCGACACTCGGATCTCGCGCACGGCCGACGCGCAGGACACCTGGACGCGTGAGATCGACCTCTACATACCCGTGCAGGACCCGGCTCGATGGACGGCGGCCGCCGGCCTGATCGAGCGCACGCTAAAATTCCTCACCGGCGACCACTGGCGACTCGTCTTCCGCGCGCGGCATCGCGAGCATCCGCAACTCGTCACGCCGACATCGCGCAACGGTGCGGCTTACTCGTCCGTCTGCCTCTTCTCCGGCGGCCTTGACAGCTT
The DNA here is from genome assembly GCA_963836665.1 of uncultured Acidobacteriota bacterium. Taxonomy (GTDB): domain Bacteria; phylum Acidobacteriota; class Vicinamibacteria; order Vicinamibacterales; family 2-12-FULL-66-21; genus JAICSD01. The sequence goes on from CAWIKL010000002.1 coordinate 539,256, forward strand.
CATCGGCGCCATCGATCTGCTCGCGGGGGGACAGTCACCGCTGTTCGTCAGCCATTACTGGGAAAACAGCACCAGCTCGCAAGAGGTCTGCGCGCGCCGGATCGGCGCCGTGTATGGCGCGATGCCGCCGCGGCATGTGCGGGCGCGCATCGGATTCAACAAGAACGATTTTGCCCACGAAATGGAGAACGAGTCGTCCACGCGCGGCCGCTCGTTCCTGTTCTTCGCGCTCGCCGTTCTCGCCGCCAGCGGCTTGAGAGGACAGCCTGTAATCCACGTTCCGGAAAATGGCATTATCTCCCTCAACGTCCCGCTCGATGTGCTACGCGTCGGCGCTTGGAGCACGCGAACGACGCACCCCTTTTACACAGCGCGTTGGCAGGAGCTTCTCGCAGCGCTGGACATTCCCGCAACGCTCGAGAACCCGTACCGCTTCGCAACGAAAGGCGAGATGCTCGCGCAGTGCCGCGACGCGGCGCTTGCACAGCGTCACGTCGCGGACACCATATCGTGCTCATCGATCGCGAAGGCGCGGTGGCTCGGACAGAAGGGCGTCGGGCTCAGGCATTGCGGTTTCTGTGTTCCGTGCCTCATACGCCGTGCGGCCATCACTGCCGCCATCGGGACGGACCCGACGGCTTACACGCTCTCCAGCCTGATCGCCCGTCCGCTCGACGCGGGGAGCGCGGAAGCAGTACACGTCCGCGCCTTCCAGGCGATGGCACGACGACTGTCTCAACGGCCCGCGCTCGCGCGCGTACTGGTCCATAAGTCGGGACCTCTGTCCGACTATTCCGCCCGAGATGTCGCGCAGTACGCCGATGTGTTCGCTCGCGGTATCGCAGAGGTCGACCGCATCACCGGTCCGGCTGTGGTGCGCGCATGAAGGCACCGACGGCCGTACTAGGTTTTGATTTCCACTGCCACGTCGATCTATTCCCCGATCCGGAGGCGACGATCGCGTCGTGCGCGCGAGCGCGCATCGTCACGCTCGCAGTGACGACGACGCCGAAAGCGTGGACGCAGAACCGCCGGTGGACGGACGGCAGCCGCTATGTGCACGCGGCGGTTGGATTGCACCCGGAACTCGCCGTCGAGCGTCAAGCGGAGGCTGCGCTTCTCGAACAGCTGATCGTACAGAGCTGTTTCGTCGGTGAGGTCGGCCTGGACGGCAGCCCGCAACACCGTAAGACGCTCCCCGTGCAGAGGGACGTCTTCATCCGCGCGCTTTCCGCGGCGCAACGCGCCGGCGGCCGCGTGGTCAGCATCCATAGCCGGCGCGCGGCAAAGGAAGTCCTTGAGTGTTTGTCGGAGCACACGACGCCCGGGCGCGTGCTGCCAATTCTTCACTGGTTCACGGATTCCGCGTCCCTTGCCCGCCGTGCTGTGGAAATAGGGTGCTATTTTTCCGTCAATCACCGCATGCTTGGGAGCGGGTCCGGCGTCGAACTTGTCCGTGGCCTACCCGTAGACCGGCTGTTGACCGAGACTGATGCGCCCTTTACAGAAATCAACGGCCGCAAGTCAGAGCCACGCGACGTGTCGATGACAACAGAACAACTCGCCCAGGTCCGAACAGTGTCAGTTGCGGAATTATCGGAGACACTACGCGCGAACGCCTCTCGGGTGTTCGCGTTTGCAGGTGTTCCCCCGGTGTAGCCAGGCCAGCTCCGACGCTGGCAGTCGTCCGCATCGTCGGAGGCCAGCGTTTTTCAATAACCGACCCATTCCGTCTTCACACGCGATCATCGCGACCTTGTTTTCGATGCTCCTCGATCGTTCCGGCTTCGTTTGGGGCGGGGGCGGTGCTTCCGCGCTTGATCAGTTACGGCTGGGGGAGCAGCTCCGCACGATCCAATTCACTTACGGTGACGTCTAGGAGGCACTTCCTGGCGCAGCGGAAGCATTGAGGTTGGGCTCGTCGAAAGTGACGTCGACACCCTCTGAGCCGCACTGACACAGGCAATGTCCGCCGGCGAGGAGCCTATGGCGTGACGAGGAAAAACACGAGTCCGTGCCCGGACCCATCCCACAGCAGTGGTGCGGCGCACGGTTCTGCGCTCTAACTACCATGTTCTTAACGGCTTACGGCCTCATGTCTCTAAGCCAGATCCCCAGCCCGCCGATAGCAATTGTCGAGTTGTACCAGCTCATGTAGGCTGCGCAAACAAGAAGGCGCGGTCGCAGATCACTTGTGCCCCCTCTCTTGGGCCAACTTCCGACTCGCCTTGGAGGCCGCTGTGCCCCCCAGAACGGGCTGTCGCTGGTGGCGACGGCCGGCGTGAAGTCGCCTAACCTGCAAAGGCCTTCGGACGAATCTTGAGAATCCTACTCGTCGACAAATCGGAACAGAGTCCGACCGCAAAGATTGTGGCGAAGGTCGTGGAGGATCACGCAGCTGCTAAGGGCCCGTGGGAGCCACTGGAATGGCGATTCGTCCGCGCCGCGGACTGTGGCGAACGGACGGGAGCCGAATCCAGTGCAGAACTGGTCCTCGTCTCGAGCGGTGAGGCGGCACTGTCGACTCGAACAGCCGATGGGAATCTACAGGCGTGCCAATCCCTCGCCATCGCGCAGACCTTGGCGCGAGATCACAAAGTCTATTTGGTGCGTCACTCGGACGCATCGCCGTTTTCCGGGGTAGACGTTGTGGCCACCGCAGCATCCGGAATACACGGCATTTTGGATGATCGCGAGTTGTTGCGTGATGTCGCCCTTCCCGCGCTGACGCGACATGTGGCGCGAGACCGCAGGCATGGTTCGCTCCTCGCGCTGGGGCGATTCGCCACCTCGATCGGCCATCTACGGAGCATGCTCGGACGCTGGGACGAGGACGCTGATTGGGATCCAACCTTGGATGCGTCTTGCTGGCGAACTGCCATGGCACTTGCGCAGTTGGGGGAGCTGCTGCCGATCAGAGCACTGGGCGAGCGCTACAGCTTCGTGAAGTTCGCACGCGCACTGAACCTGCAGCGTGCGCGAACAGGCTTTCACTTATCCGAGAGCGATTTACGTAAGACTCTCAGCCGTCTCGCCACTCTCTGGATGAAGGATAGCCATCATCCAGCCGACCGCGTTCGGCTTCCCGAGTACGCACGCGCCCATGGGTTTCCGGAGCACCATCCCGTCATTTCAGGTGTCGTCGAAAGCGACGTTCCGAGGCGGCTGTTCGAAGCAGCGAAAGCGATGGAACTCCTGCACGTAAGCGAACTTTCTTCGCTGACGCATCGTGTGGTGAAACTGCCGTTGCGTCTCATAAGTAGTCACACAATAACTCGCCCGACACGAAAGGACCGAATCTCACATGCCGAAGGCAATTGATACTCAGCCCCCGAAATGGCTCGCCAAAGACCCGAGACCCAAGCTCGTTGAACAGAAGTTCCACGGCAACAAGATGTTGGTATGGCAAGGTGAGGTTGACCTCGATCAGATCGAAGGTTGGACTGGCAACCCGCGAACAGAGCTGCTTCGCGACTCCTTCCGCGAAGACCACGTCCGCGATCCGAACAACGAGGAGATGTGCCAACTCGTTCTCGCCGATGAGGACGAGAAGGAGGGACTACGCATCAAAGCTCTGGCCGAGAACATCCGCAAGAACGGCGTGCGCGTGCCGATCGTGTTGACCTTCGATCGGAAAATCCTCGACGGTAACCGACGGTACTACGCCAGTGCATTTCTCTCGTCTGACGAGCCCACACGGAAGAATGGCGGCTATTCACGAATTCCGGCATTCGTCCTTCCGAAGGCAGTGTCGGAGGCCGACGAGGACGCCATCATCACGGAGTTCAACTTCGCCCTGGACATGCAGCTCCCGTGGCCATACTTCGTTAAAACTCGAGCGGTCTTTAAAGACTACGACGAGAACGCCCTGAACAAAGAAGAACTGCAGGCGAAGTATGGGATTCCATGGCGTCAATTGGACAAATGGATCAAAGCTGCGCGCCTGTGCGACCGGTTTCTGAAGTTCCACGACGAGTCCTTCAATGCGCGCCAGTTCGCCTATCGCAACATGATCATGTTCGACGAGATGATGCGCAACTATGGAGCTCGCTTTAACGATGCCAGCTTCCGCGAGGCGATCTTCACGGCGCTGCTAGCCGGCTATGAACCCGAGAACCACAAGAACCATACTTTTACGAAGTCGGCGGATGTCGTGCGACTCGACGAGATCTTTGACAACGCGGACGCCTGGCAGGCCCTTAGCGCGCGCGGGCCACTTGCATTACGCGACTCCTTGGGCATCTTGGAAATCTCCAACATGGGAGGCGCCTCCGATCCTAATCCTGCACTTCGGCGTGTCGTGAAGGGCCTGGAAAAGTTGGTCAAGAACCAGGCGTTAGCTTCCGCTAACCAGGAACTCTTGCAAGCATTCCAAGAGAAGGCCCAGCAGGTCCCTGGAGGGCCCACGGACGCAGCTGCGCAGATTGAACAAATGGTCGAGTGGCTCGAGGGCATGACGACGAAACAGGTCGCCGAACTGCCTGCCGGGGCGCTGGCTCGAGTCGAGCGGGCGCTCACGTGGGTCCACGATATGTCCGTGACAGTAGTGAAGAAACAGGCGAAGGCCTGATACCTGTTCCATGATTTCCGTTAACAAGCACGTTCGAGGGATCGCTGTTTCTGCACCTGAGGGTGCCGACCGCAGTCCCAGAGTGGTCCGACTCGGTGACCGCCTTTCGCCAGAGGCTTACGTGACAGGCGGCCGCCTGATTGCCCCTCAAGAAGCAGCGGCCGCGATTCTTGCGGAATTGGGCACCGATGGCGTCGAATGGGACGCGGAGCTTCTGAGGAATGCCGAACAACAAGCGACGCGCCGTGACCTTCAGCTGCGCGCGCGTCTTGAGGTCGCGAGGGCAATCGAGGATCCCCGCAGCGCATTGGCGGACTATCGGCGGCTTGACTTGCTCGACGAACATCAAGTGGAGGCGGTGGCCGCCCTGACCACGCCGTCTCTTCAGGGCATCGCCTTATTCGATGAGCAAGGAACGGGAAAGACGATCATCACGCTTTGCGCCTTCGATGTATTGAAAGCTGCCGCTCGCGTCCACAAGATGCTGGTGGTCGCACCGAAGTCTGTTCTGGGGTCGTGGCGGGAGCAAGCGGCGGAATTCTTCGGCAAAGACTTTCGCGTGACCTTAGTCGACGGCTCATCGCAGGCTCGACGCCGCTCGATCCTGAAGCCTCATGACATTCTATTAATCGGATACGAGTCTCTTGTTCGCGAGGAGGCCCTTCTGCGAACGATCGTTGGTGCGCGCCCGTCTGCTTACCTTCTGGCAGTCGATGAGTCCTATTTCGTTAAAAACGCCGCGACCGCCAGGGCTGAAGCGGTTGCAAGGCTGCGGCATCTCTGCGGCCGGGCGGTGGTCCTGTGCGGTACGCCCGCGCCGAATGCTCCGTCTGACGTCATCAATCAAATCGACGTCGCTGATTTGGGCGTGACGTTCGGACCTCGTGGCTCTGCTATCGCAGAGGATCGGGCCGCGATCGAAGAGGCGCTGCAGGATGCCATTGTGCTGAGACGACTCAAGGAGCAAGTCCTCCCAGATATTCCCGCGAAGCAGATCGAGCGCGTCCACCTGGATCTCGCTCCGCGTCAACGATTGCTGTACGACCGAGCTTGCACGGATCTTGCAGTTGCTGTGCGGTCGGCGGACGATCGCCAGTTCCGTCGAGAGCTGACCTCCTTCCTCGCACGTCGAACGCGCCTCTTGCAGATTTGCTCGCACCCGGTCGGTCTCGACCCTATGTACGACGAGGAACCTGCCAAGCTCAAGGCGTTAGACCGCCTCCTGAACGAGCTGGTGGAAGAACAGGACCAGAAGGTCGTCGTGTGGTCATACTTTAGAGCCAGCTTGGATGCGATCGCCCATCGCTACTCGCACTACGGACTAGTGCGTATCGACGGCTCAGTGAACTCTATCGAACAACGGATCGAAGCCGTCCAACGATTCCAATCAGATCCGGACACGCGTATTTTCGTCGGGAATGCAGCGGCGGCTGGAGCGGGAATTACGTTAACCGCGGCTCATCACGCCATATACGAATCGTTCTCAAACCAAGCGGCGCACTACATGCAGAGCGTCGACCGTATACACCGCCGGGGCCAACGTGAGTCCGTTGTGTCGCACATTCTGATATCCAGAAACACTATTGAAGATTCGGAGTTCGCGCGCCTAGTCCATAAAGAGCGCGCGGGACGACACTTGTTGGGCGACGAATTCGAAGAACCAATTAGTCGAGATCGTTTTTTGGCAGAGCTCGGCAGTCCGCTGTGATCTCAACGAGCGCTGTCCTTGTCACTCCCGCCCTAAGGAGCGATGCAGGTTACCGTGAGCCTCTGTTACGGTTGATTGTTCCTGCAACTCTTGCGACTGATTGGATGCCGACTGCGAGCCGACGCATATGGTGGCTGGAATCAAGAGGCGGACGGCGCTTCCTTCGTGGCGTTGGTGACATTCTCGGCACGCGGATCGAAGCCGGAGACGAAGGGCAGGGACCGAAGCTACTCCTGTATCTGGACCACCGCACTTGTGAGCGAGTCAGCTGGCCTACGCAGAGAGAGGATGCCATTAACGTGAGTGGGGCTTTTCCTTCGTATGGATTCGCACCTCTCTCCGAAAGCGACGAGAGGTATTTGGATGAAGTGCGTTATGGTGCCGCCCGGCCAATCAGCATAGTTGGAGCGCAGCGACACTTTAGACGCTTGTGGGCACAAACGGTCAACAAGCGGAAGCCGATTGCGGAGTCACGACCAAGCGCCGCCGATGTAGCCCGCTACGTACGACACTACTTTGCCACCTCGGAGCTGTTCCGCGTTGATAATCGTGACCCTTTCAACACGGCTGCTCGAATGCTCTGCGGCGAAGGGAGCGGCGATCACGCCGGCCGCGTGTGCGAGATGCCATGCCTCCGTGAGGTACCTTTTTACGGGCCCATCGGTCCGAGAGTAGCCAACATGGCTCCGAGCGTCGAGCATGAATCGCGACCACACCGCGACGCATCTGAGAGACATTCATTCATCCTCCGAGCGCTGGCAGCCACCATCCGACAGGAGGGATTTGTTCCAGAGTACAACCGCCTCATCGATCTCGCCGTATGCAGTAGAGAGTGTGACGTCTTGTTCGAGGTGAAATCGACGAATGAGGGAACGTTCAGAGAGCAAGCACGGGCTGCCGTCGGCCAGTTACTTGAGTACGGATTTCAGTGGAACCGGACATTCGGGCGTGACGTGCGACTCGCGGCTGTTTTGGAGGTCACGACGAGCCCACAAGTAGTCAAGGCGACACGTGCGTTCTTGTCGGCTATCGGAATCACTCTCATTACGTGGCAGCGTGGAACCCGTGGTTTCAGCCCTAACCTCCGGGAGTTGATTCAGCCGAGCGCTTCTTTAGGCAGCCGGTCTCTTAACGGCGTTCGGTCCGCGTTTTGGCAAAATGGCGTCTGCGATCGCGAGCAGATCCCCTACGTAAACAGTCCCGATTGAGGCACCCGCCGCCTTTTCGACGGCCTGGATGAATTCTTCAACCGATCGGTTGCCGAACCGTTTGATCAGCTCCCGGAGATATCCGTTCATATGGAGTCGAGCTGAGGCGCCTGCCTCCTCCTTTCGGGCTGGCGAGAGCAGAATCTTGCGGACTCGCTGAACGTTCCGTCGGATCGACTCCTGTCGGCGAGCATCGTCACGAGCCAAATGTTCAAGCGGACTGTGAAACGCTCGCCAGCCCTCCAAGCCTTCATGAAAGTAGCCTTCGACCCATTTCTTGACGCTGCCTTCAGATGCGTTTGCGCTGGTCACAATTGCAGGACGGGAAACTCCGTCGATGAAGTGAACGATGGCCTGAGCACGCTTTGCCGCTCGAACGTTGCGAGGTTGTGTAGCCATTACGCGGAGTCGTCGCGTGTCTTCTGGCCAAGGATCTGCTGGCCTTGGGGAAAGGCTCCAAACGGACTTTCGAGTTTTCGACAAGGTCGGCGCCAACTTCGAATCGGTCTTGCGCCTGGTGCTCCGCGCAATGTCGGGATGCGGACACCGAGGCGTCAGCGTCGGCAAGCCGATTCCCTTTTTGACGCGGTCTTTAATCGTCTCCAGCGTCAGTCGTCCGGCCCGACCGGACTTTGCTGCGCGACTCGGCCGAAAATGCGAGTTGAGAATTGCCTCAGCCACCGCACGCGCTAAGAGAGGAGGTACGGCATTTCCTACCTGGCGATACTGCGCCTCAACGCTACCGTGAAAAACGTACTCATCAGGGAAGCTTTGGAGACGTGCGACCTCACGGACGCTGAGGCACCGGTGGTGGTCAGGGTGAGTGAATGCACCGGCCGTGATGTTCAAAGACGCATTGGTCACGGTGTACGCTGGCCAATCCCACATCAGACGTCCGTACGATCCCTTTTGATCCGATGACCGCGTTGTAAAATACCGCTCGGGCAAAAGGTTAATCGGGATGTCTCTCCAATCGTGGCCCTTGCGAACTTTGGAGATGCGGCGACGATTCAGCTTCGTAATTCCGCGGCAGCAGTGGTTCGGGATTGTGCCCTTCGCGACCGGAGGCTCTTCGCCCGGCTCAACTTCGACGGGCTTTCGAATGGCTAGGTCCTTGATTGCTTCCGAGACAGTTCTGTACGGCGTTAAACTCGCACCTGGCGGCTTCCCGACGGCGGAGGGCGGGACATGCGTGGGCGCAGGGAATCGAATCGGCGCGGTAGTCCTGGTGCCAATCAGGAAAAGCCGATAGCGCAGCTGTGGCACCCCATAGTCAGCCGCTAGCAACACGTCGCCGGCGACTCGATACCCCCGAATCTCTCCAAACAGCTTTAGGATCTCCTGCAGAAGTTCCAGGTTGTTCGCATGTGTCAGCCCTGGCACATTCTCCATTACGAACCATTTCGGTCGCAGCTGTTCAACCAGTCGGACGAAGGCGAGAAGCATCCGGTTGCGGGCATCGCCCGGATTTCGGAGGCCGGCCGGGCTAACCCCTTGGCAACTGGGGCCTCCAATTAGAACGTCGACGCTCTTGCGATGGCCTATTATCGAGCGGATCTTCTCGGCATCGATATTATCGATCTCGTCGCAAGAAGCGCGTGGCTCTTCTCGATTGGAGCGAGAACCGAAATGATTCTGTACGGTACGTGCGAATCGCCTGCTTGTCGTGATCGACTCCGAAGAGGACGTCGAATGACTCGCCTCCGTCCCCTTCCGCTGCAAGGAATCCTGACGATAGGCCTCCGGCGCCGCAAAAGACATCAATCAGGTTCAAGCGCTTCAGGCGACGCTGTTTGCTGCGCGGTGATTTCATCCGAGTGACTGCCGTGCTGATTGAGAATCCGGATTTGCCTTCGACCAAACACCTGAAGGCTGCCGCCAAGCAGCCCAGACGCGGTCGGGTCTTCCTCGGCTCGGACAAATGGCCGACAAGGCACACGCATCACACTTTGGGAAATAGGTTCGACACGTCTCGCGACCCAATGTTACAAACTTAACGTGAAGGCCGTGGCGTAAGTCCTCCGGTACTGATCCCTCTAGCGCCTTTTCCTGAGCATCGGACGGTTTGGGCACGTGGGGGGCGAAACCGAGTCGGCGGGAAATTCGCCAGACGTGAGTATCGACGGGGAAGACAGCCCTTCGGAGCGAGTACATCATGATGCACTTCGCGCTCTTGACACCGATGCCCGGCAACGACATCAAGTAATCGAGCACGTCTTCGTCGCTGTGGTCCGCGAGGAATCGAAGACAGAGAACACCCTGTTCGCTCACGATCTGCTCGAAGGCAGCCTTTAACTGACGCGCCTTTTTATTCGCCAGTCCACCCCGACGGATGATCCGTGCAATCTGGTTCTCGCTAGCTGTCAGAAGCCGATCCCACGGAGTGTAGGCGGCCTTCAGAGCTTCGAACGTCTCGCGATACAGGTAGGACTCGGTCTGAGCAGACAGAATGATGAAAACGAGCTCGTCGAGCGGGTCGTGCTGATTCCCGTGCGGATTATCGCCGTCGCTTCCGAGACGTCGGTCGACGTCTCGAAGAAAAGGCTCGAGAGAATCGCCTCGGCGAGGCGCACGTTTCAGTGTTCTCGTCTTCAGGCGACGCATCGGCTGGTGTGTGGCTGATCTTCGATCTTTGTTCGCCATGAGAACTATAGCACGTTAAATGTGCAATCCCGTCTGGAAAGGGCTTGGGAAGGCCGGCAGCCGGCCAGCCGACGGCTAGCGAAAAATGCGACTCCCTCTCTCTGGGTCATCGTATTGCTCCACCTCGGTAAAACGGCGACGCCGAACCGCTAAACGAGCGTAAAAGGTACGGCTGTTCGGGCGCGGCTCGAAGACGTCTGCGCCAATTCGACTGATCCGCCCTGACGAAAGGACTCCACGCCTGGGAGAGCGGCACGAGCGTGCAAACTTCAGCACGTCCTTCCATTCGAACGTCGGGCGACGAGCACCGATTGCCAGTGAGAGCCTCGATCGAGTCCGGGTGAGTTCGATCCGTCATGCGGACCGTGCTGGCTCGATCTCGCGCGGCGTTGCGGCACGCCGAGCGCGCTTAAGAAGAGCGGTGCGAACGGATCTTGACCGAATATACGCCGGTGCCACACGCGATGCAAGGCGGCGAAAACCGCGCGTTGAGATCAGACGACTCGATAGCGTTTCAACGCGAGTGTGCCTCTTGACTCATGACGAAGCGGAGCCAGACTCCAACGCAGCGCGGCTGGCGGCGCGACGCCTGGTCGCAATGAACGTCACCGAGCTGCGGACCACCAGGCGTTTCAGTCAGGCCGAGTTGGCGCGCCGTTCGGGCGTCACCGAACGCGAGGTCGAAGATGTGGAGGCGGGCAAGGGTGAAATGCTGATGGACCCGCTCTCCGCCCTTGCCGACGGCTTGAACGTAGACGTGGCACTCCTTTTTCGAAGGAGAACCGACGAGGTGCATTGACCGCCGGTGCGCCAAACGTGATGTTGGAGGTGGCGACTCCACGCGGTCGGCCGACGACTCAGCAATAATGCGTCCGGTCGCATGGCATTTGGTCGGCTACTCGCTGGCTCATCAGTCATCCGTGCGATTATTTCTTGGCGGCCTTTCGATCTTCCTGCTTTGCCCGTCCCTCGTTTGACCAGCGTGCTTGCGCAGCCCGGCGAAGCGCCTCGCTTCGCTCCTCTGCGCCGACATTGCGCCAGCGCGCTGTCCCAAGGCCCACGGCCTGCCTATTAATTGGTGACGGCGCGAGCTTCAGGCTCGCGATGTCCAGGAGTTCCAGCGCGAGATCGAGTACGGCCTCCAGCGGAAGTCCGCTCTGACGCAGTACTCGCCGCAATGTCATCGTTCGTCTGACGCCGAGACACGCCGCGAGTTCCGAAGGAATTTCGGAGCCGCTGTGAGACCGTTTTGAGGGTGTTGACATGCATCCGCTCGGATGATAAATCGTTGCTACTTTCGTTAACACCAAGGCAGGAGGTCTTCCATGGCCTGCAGCCCCGACGTCAGTTTCTTTCGACGACTGAGTGTGATGGTGTTCACGGCTCTCCTTTTCTTGCCCACACTGGCATTCGCCCAGTCTCCTTGGGAGCGCGCCGCGAGCAATCTCGAACGAACGTTCACCGGACCACTTGCGCGTTCGCTTGCGCTCGTGGCGATCGTGATCGGTGGACTGATGTTCATGTTCGGAGAGGGTGGCGCCAAACGCCAGATCTCCGGCATCGTTTTCGGCGGCGGACTTGCGCTCTTCGCGGCGCAGTTCCTCGTCTGGCTTTTCTGAAACGTCCGTAAGGTTTGCGGAGGTCCGGGCATGCCTGATCGCCCGACGTACCGGCCCGTGTACAAGGCGTTGCATCGTCCCCTGACGATCTGGGGCGTCGATCGGCGTCTGTTCTTCCTGTCCTTGCTGCTCGGGGCGGCTACGTTCAACCTGTTCTACTCGTTCCTGGCCGGACTGCTGATGTCCGGCGGGCTGTACGGCTTTGCCTTGTGGGCAACTGCGCGCGACCCTGAGATGCTGCGCATTTTACTCGCTTCGTCAAAGGCGCGCAGGCGATACGACCCGGCAAAACACGAGCGCTGCGCGGCGGTCGGGTCGAGGGTCGGCGCGGTGATGCACAGGAGGGCCCATCTGTTGCCGTCCCTTTCGGTTGACGGTGCCTCACTCGCCTCTCCATCACTCCGTCTCCGACCCCCGCCACCTCGAACCGGACAGGCGGGTTTCCCGCATCCGGCTCGCCGCGGAGGCGTCATCCATCGGGGTTATGGATCCGTTCGAGTGGTGCGCGCTGTCGCCGCTCGCGTACGCGAGACGGTAGTCCCGAAAGGGGCCCCACGTCCCGTACACGATGTCGCGACTCCACCGCTTCCACCCGAATCCCGAGCGCTTGCGCTGCTTGGCCGCGAATCGCCTCACCTTGCGTTCCACGTGGTATTCAACCTTGTTGAACGCCCGACTCGAATTGCCGACCCTGAAGTAGTTCACCCAGCCCCGAAGGATAGGGTTCACCTGCGCGACCGCCGCCCGCACTGGCAGGTGCCGGTTCGCCTGCAGGGTGTCCCTGACCTTCCGCAGTACCAGGGTGATCTTCTTGGATCGTGGAGTCATGCACGGATACCGTCGCCCGGTCTTCCTGCTCGGCACCCACCGAAACTCGAAGCCGAGAAACGCGAAGACGGCGCGTGCGTCGGTGATCGTGACGATACGCGTCTTCTCCATGTTCAGCGACACGCCGATCGCCTCCGCTTCGCGGCGGATGCGTGACAGCGCGCGGTCGGCCCAGGCCTTTCCCTTCGCCGAGTCCGGCGCGAGCACGACCATGTCGTCGAGATACCGTGCGTAGGTGATGAAGCCGCTCCCTCGATCCAGGAGATGATCGAGGTCGTTCAGCGCCAAGTTGGCAAGAAGCGGCGACAGCGGCGATCCCTGCGGGACCCCTTGATCGCCCGTGCTCTTCAGGAACTGCTTGACCATCGCGAGCACCTGGCCGTCGCTGATCCGCCGCGCCACCTTCGCGAGCATCCGGTCGTGCCGGATGGTGTCGAAATAGCGGGACAGATCGACGTCGACGACACGGTGCCTGCGGCGGCGCAGGCCCATTCGCACCTTCTCGATCGCCTCGTGCGCCGAGCGTCCCGGGCGCGCTCCAAAGGAGCTATCCGAGAAGTCGGCCTCGAAGATCGGTTCCACGATGAGCCGGAGGGCGCCCTGGACGACGCGGTCTCGGATCGCGGGGATCGAGATCACGCGGACCTTGCCGCCTTCCTTGGGAATCTCTCTTCGTCGATACGGCCTGGGGCTTCGTGCCGGCGTGCAGCTCCGCCGCGAGTTCTCGGAGGAACTCGCCACGGCCGCGCGCCTCGATCCCCTCGAACGTCTCGCCGTCGGACCCAGGGGCGCCGTTATTGCGCTTCGCCTCCAAGTACGCGGCTTCGAGCGTGTCGAGCTTCCCGACATGGACATGCAGTCCCCAGAAGCGATGCGTCGGGGCGGATTTCGCCCGATGGCCTATCTTCGCTCGAAGCTCTTGCAGACTGATCGTGGGCTTTATCATCCCGCGCATGCCTCGCCTCGTGCTCCGATTGCCTCCGGCAGGGTCCCTTTGCTCTGCGGGCGTTGCCCCGCTTCGTCGCTACTACGGACCCGTCCGTCGGGCTCTCGCCTTCATGGCGCTTCGCCTCTCAGCTCGCACCACTACCTAGCTTCCGCGGGGTTTCTCCGCGGGGCGAGGAGCCCTTCCCTGTTTCCACCCGTGTCCTTGTGTACGTGCCGCCGCCCTCCCCCGCCGAATGGCGTCCCCGCAGATCGGTTCGGGATCGCCTGTGGCCTTCGCCGTAGTTGAGACGGCTCGGCATTCGGATCTTCAATTGACGAGGCCTCGTCTGGACGTTCACGCGTCGTTGCGGCCCGCACACTCGCTCACCCCGCTTGCCGGGGCTTTGTCGGTGGGCTTCCCCGGCGGGGTCTCCCCGCACCGGCGCCACCCGAGCTACGCGGTTTCGATCTGTTACCGCTTCAGGACTCTCACCTTATGGATCCACGGGTACCTCCAGGCATCACTCAACTACTTTCGCCGGTCGTGTTGCCTCAACTGGGAATGTTACCAGCGTGTGACCTCGTCGTACGTGCGTTCTGAACCGTCAGCGCCGGAGCGCCGTGAGGCGCGGAGGCGCCCTCAGTGATCGCGGCACGCTGATCGTCAAAGGCCACGCCCGTCGGACGATCACGTTGCCGCCCGACGACATCCGATCGCCGTCTCGGTGGCAGGCCGATCGATCCACCGCTACGCGGCGTCCTCGGACGGTGACGCGAAGACGAGTTGCCGCGCGGCGGCATGTCGCCACTCCCGTACGCGGCGTTGAAACGTGCGCAGTTGACCATCCGGAAAGACGCCGGGGAGCTCACCCTGCAGGCGCACGAAGAGCTCTCGACCGATGCGGTCGGGCTCGGCCTCGAGCCACGCACGTATACAGGGCCACGCACTCTCGAACGGATCTTTGCGCGTCCGCCAATCACGCGCCGCCCGGGGCGTGCGGCGATGGGTGGCGCGGACCTCGCATGTTGCCAGGCCGTCGCCAATCCTCTGAGAAAGGCATCCAGATTCCCCTCAGCGTGAGGCACGTGCGTGATCTGCCCGGCGGCCAGTGCCGCGAGATGGTGTTGGACCGATCGGATTTCCTGGAGCAGGCGTAACGGGTCGAGTTGAATCGCCACCGCGCGCAATCGATCCTTCATCTCGTCCGTCACCGCCGCGCTAACGAGGAGTCTCGCATAGGGCGTCTCAGGCGCATGGTAAGTCTTGTGCACCTTGGCGCCGACACGCGTCTTGGACGCCAGCTTGAACGACGGTTGGAAGAAATTCACGTAGAGTCGAGACGCCGCGTACAGACGCGAGAGCGCCGCGGCCGCCGCTAGTCCTTCCAGTCGGCGATAGCCGACGAGTCGCCGTACCACGGCGCCGTTCTTCTGCTCGACCCAGGCCTGATCGTTCTTGTGGTAGGGGCGAGAGCGTGTGCACGGTATCCCGTGTGTGTCGCAATAGGCCGCCACCGTCTCGTTCATGAACTCACTGCCCGTTATCGGTATCAAGTCCACGCAGCGGAAATGGCATCGTCTGGCGCAGTTGCTCAAGCGCGGCCGCGACCAGCGCGCCGTCGCGGACGACCAGGGCGACGCACTCGGTCCACCCGGAGGCCACGTCGGTGAGCGTGAGCGTGTGCACGAAGCTGCCGGTCGCGGAGTCGCCGCCATGGCTGACGAGATCGGCCTCCATGTCACCGGGCTGCGAGTCCTCCCATTCCGCGAACGTGCGCATGGGGACGTTCTTCTGCACCGCGGGAACGGCCCGCCGACGCACGCGCTGTCCAGCGACCGACGCGCGGGTGGGCCGCAGCATCCGATCGAGGGTCGCCGCACTGGCGGCCAGCACGCGCGCCCGGACCCTCACGTCCAGCGTGAGGTGGCCGTGGCGCTCCAGCGCCGTGACGAGCAGTGGCAGGAGCGGCTTGAGCCGTTTCCCGCACACCCGGTCGGAGGCCTCCCACAACACGATGAGCGCCTCCTGCACGGCTTCATCGTAAATGGGAAGACGCGCGCGCCGGCCCAGCCTGCCGGCGACCGGCGCCGCATGGAACAGGCGGATGATGTGCTTGCGGTGATAGCCGGTGACCGCGACGAATTCATCGAGGATCCGGAGTTTCTCTTCCTTCCGGCTTCCTCGATACCGCTCCCGAACGGCTTGCAGCAAATCCTGCCGGGTTTCTGTGCTGACCTTCCGTGCCATCGTGCCCTCCTTGGGTCTGCCACAGTGGTAGCAGACTTCGTGAGGCAACGGCCCCCCTTGGGTAACAGAAAGGGTGAGTCAATGCGTGCGGCAGATTTAATTGTCGCCGCGCAGCGGCTTTGTGGAATCAGGCTTTCGACGAGTTCCACGGGACGCGTACAATACTCGTTACCTCGAACCGATGCGGACGATTCAAAAGCATCTGCCTAACGATCTTGGAGAAGGTTTTGCGATTGCCGTGTTGTTCTGTTCGCTGGTGGAGTTTCTCGAGTCAACCGAGCAAGGGTTGAAGTACGTCCATCGCAATGCGGACCGGGCGAAGAACGAATACAGCAATTCCGGTGGCCTGTTCTCCGCGTTCCTCAAGAAGCGAGCGCCTTTCGACAAGCTCGTAATGCCGCCGTCGGCGGCTGATGACTTTTATAAATCGGTGCGATGCGGCTTGCTTCATGAAGCCCGGACGAAGGGCAATTGGGTGATATGGTCCGTGCCGTCTGGCGGCAAGCTGATTCATCAAGACGTCACCGGCAAAATCATCGTGTTCAGAAATGAGTTCGTCCCCGCGCTCGACAACTATCTCGGCGGTTACCGAGCGCGTCTGCTCGCCGACGTTCCGACGCAAGCGGCGTTCGTTCGAAAATGGGACTGGCTCTGCGAGCCGTAGCAGGCGAGATTCCTTCAAGAGCCTCGGATCAAAACGCGCATGGATGCTGCCGCCCCCTGGACGCCAACGACGCGCTGACATCACGACAACGCATTCAGTTCGTCCCCAAAGCGCAGTTCAGGCCCACAGGTGGACCGGTCGACTTCGCCGTTCCTGGTGGTCCTCTAGGCAGTGCACGCGGGCCGCCGGATGATCAAATCGCAGCATTCGGACGCGTACCGAAGAATATTGAGCGATAGGCGGTAAGTGAGCGATTCGATTGTGATAGGACTGTGATACGTCAGGCTGGAAACCCCTAAGAACATCGAGGTTTTCGGACGCACAACGAGTGATCGTTTTGGAAGGTTAAGTCGCTGATCGCGTGTGAGTTGAGGCGCTTCGGAGTGGCTTGATACCGCTGGCACGCTTCGCTTTCCAAGCGTGACGCCCGCGGCTTCGATCGTCGAGTACGATTCGCCATCGGCCAGTATCAAAATCACCCGGGCGCGGCGCGCGTCTTCAGCGTGAATCTTCAGGCTCCGCACCCGGCGTTCCAGCTCGGTTCGTTCATTGATGGTCAGCGTCAGCGCCATATGCCGCCAAGCAGTACCAGTATTGCTTCAGTCAGTACAAGCCACGAGCCTGCAAACCGCTGATTCTAATTAGCGGAGAGATGTCCGACTGGTTAAACAGAGTGATCCTTGAGACCTGCACCGAAGCTTTTCGAATCGCGGCGCTGGCACAGCGCGCTGGCCATGATGTCAGGGGCGTGAGCGGCCGGCCGACCCTGAAGGAAGGCGACGACTCCCGTCCGTGCGACACCGCCACTCGCCGGCGATCACACCCCGTGTCCCGACCGAACACAGATTTGACTGTTCCTTGCTTCCCAAGTCGATGCCGATGTGCTCCATTCGTCAACCTCCTTTGGGCCCACTATGGGCGAGCGCCTAAGAGGCCGGCTACTTCATCCTTTCTGATCAACCCACCGAGGAGGTCGATCCTCCTCAGGACAGACAGTCCAAAGTTCCATCATCTTCGAGCTTGATGTATGTCGTTGATGGATAGCACGTTGTGAATTCAATCTCGCTCGAGTAGTGATCGTAAGCTGATATCGTGACAGTCGAAAAGAAGGAGTTTGTCGAGAGGGCCACTTCGTACATATCGATATCGTTGTTTGGGAACAGAACTCCGAGGTACATCCAATTGTTGTAGTCGCTGACGTCATAGTACGTCGTATTACCGCCTCCCATCACGAGGCGATACTGTCCGTTTTCGGAAGCCATGTAAGCTCCCCAGCCGGCTATGTGATCTCCGAAGCAGAGGACACTGGTGAACTCGCCGTGATTTCCGCTACACGAATCTGTTGCGTGGAGGACCGAAGGAGCCGCTAGTGCAAGGGCAGTAGCGAAGAACCCTCCGAGAACGAGTCGGTAACATCGTGATCGCATGTAACCTCCAGAAGAACTGTGCGAGCACACTACCCTCACCAGGACTCGGCACGCAAGAGCAGAATGTAATCAATTCCGAGCAATTGTTAACACGCCCTGCGTATGTAGTGCTAACTCAAGGGTGGGCCGAGCCGCCGGCCAGACTACCCGCGCGACGGCGTCCAGCTGACCATTCGAATGAGAGAGGGTCGACGATCAACGCCGGTCACCGGCATTCTCAGCCGACGCAGGTATGAGGTCGACGCTTTAGCCGAGGCTGCGGAGTTCGCGAAGCATCCTGGCGGCTCGACGCTGTGACCGTGCTTGGCTGACGACGGGACCGCGTTCCTCGGACGTAACGGCGTCGTCCAGAATCTTCCACAGGAGCCGACAGAGCCGATGCGCAATCGCGCCGATGACCTGGCCACGGCCGAGGCGGACCACAAACCGCCGATAGAGCAGCTCGAAGATACTGCCCTTGGTGTTCACGGCGGCGTGGGCTGATTTGTCGAACAGTCGACGCATTTGGCGGCTGCCGATCGGGACACGATGATTGCGGTTGCCGCCGGCCACTGTCCTCGTGTCCTGCACAGGCCCCTCCCATGACCCCAGGTGCGCGGCGATCGGGAACGTCGTCGCCGTCGGGACCATTGCCGCGATGATCTGCTGCGCCCAGTCGACATTGAACCCGGCACCGCCGCGAGTTGCACGGCAACCTTGACGCACGCGGAGCAGGGCCGCGGGCTCCTCGTCGAGTTGCCGCATTTGGAGGTCCAGCTCGGCGAGCGTCATGGCCAGCGGTCGGCGGTAGAGAGGAGACATCGTCGTGGCGGTCCCGAGTGCATCGCACAACTGCTCCGGCGATGGCATGCAGCCAGCGACGGCCGAGTGGAGCGCGGTTGGATCCGTCTCACCGGTGGCAACGGCATGGGGTATGCGCCGCGCACTCGTGCTGAGCAGATCGGCCACCAACGTCGACACCCTCATGCGCGATCCTCGAGGAGGGATCCGAAGCGATTCTGCAGCTGCATCCGATTCCGCGTCAGCCGATACTTGCGCCGGGTCATCGTGCGCGTCAAACACTGCTGAGTGAGACTGCCTCCCGCTTCTTCTAGAACAACTCTAGTCCCGTGGATCAGTGATTTCTAACAAAATTCCGGTCATCACGCATGCACCTGTTGAGTGCGCAGCGCAAACCGACGCATCTTGTCGAGAATCTCGTCGGCCGTCTTGGTCCATTTGAAGGGCGAGCCTTTCTCGTTGTGCGCGGCGACGTACGCGAGGATGGCCTCACGCAGTTGCGGCACGCTGGTATGCGACCCGCGGCGCAGCGCTTTCTCGGTGAGCAAGCCAAAGAATCGCTCCACGAGGTTGAGCCAGGACGCGTAGGTCGGCGTGAAATGCAGGTGAACGCGGGGATGACGCAGCAGCCATCGATGCACGACGGGCGCGCGATGCGCCGACAGATTGTCCAACACCATGTGAATGTCGAGCGCCGGGTCAACGCTCGCGTCGATCTCCCGCAGAAAGGCCACAAAGTCCTGCGCCCGATGCTGGGGTTTACAGCGCGCGAGGACGTCTCCCGTGGCGACATTCAAGGCGGCGAAGAGATCGAGGGTCCCGTTGCGCAGGTAGTTGTGCGTGCGTCGCTCCGGCTGCCCGATGTCCATCGGCAAGATCGGTTGTGCGCGCTCCAGCGCCTGGATTTGCGACTTCTCGTCGAACGAAAACACCACGGCATTCGTCGGCGGATTTATATACAGCCCGACGACGTCGCGCACTTTTTCAATCAGTTGCGGATCCGGCGACATCTTGAACGACTCGCTGACGTGCGGTTTGAGACCAAACGTCCGCCAGATCCGGCCGATCGTCGTGTGGCTCAGGCCGGCCTTGGCGGCCATCGTGCGCGTACTCCAGTGCGTCTCCCCCGAGGGCGTCGTCTCCAGCGTCTTCACGATCACCGCCTCGACATCCTCGTCCGAGACCGTGCGCGGCGCGCCCACGCGCGGCTCGTCGTAGAGGCCCTCCAGCCGCTGGTCAATGAACCGCTGACGCCATTTGCCCACGGTCGCATTGGTCGTCCGATATCGGCGCGCGACATCGCTGCTCTTCGGCGTGCTCGCGCACGCCAGCACGAGTCGCGCGCGGAACGCGAGCGAGCGATTCACCCGTGCCCGCTTTGTCATGCGCACCAACGCACGGCGCTCGTCCTCGGTCACCATCAACGGCTTCTTGGGGCGTCCAATTATTGCCATGCCCCTTTAGATCACAATGCGGATCTTTTTTCCAGTTAATTCGGTTCCACAGGACTAGCAGGATGCTGAAAAAGTGACTCCCAAGGGATCGACATTGTGTTCTCGTCGTACTACGATGCTCCCATTCACGGAGGGAGCCTGCCGATGCGTGGAGATGATCAGCACACCGGGCATCTGTTTAGTTACCTGTCGCCGGAGGATCGGATCCCGGCCGACCATCCGCTGCGTCCGATTCGGCAGATGACCGACGCGGTGCTCGCGCGGTTGTCGCCTCGCTTTGACCGGCTGTACTCGGACATCGGTCGGCCCTCGGTCCCACCCGAGCAGTTGCTGCGAGCCTTGTTGCTGCGGGCGCTCTACACCGTGCGCAGCGAACGGCTGCTGATGGAGCAGCTGCAATACAACCTGCTCTTTCGGTGGTTCGTCGGCCTGAGTATGGATGACGCGGTCTGGGCACCGACCGTCTTCAGCAAGAATCGGGATCGGCTCCTGGCCGGCGACATCGCGCAGGCCTTTTTTCTCGAAGTGCGGGCCGTGGCGCGGGCGGAGGTCCTGCTGTCGGATGAACACTTTACCGTGGATGGCACGTTGCTCGAGGCCTGGGCGAGTCAGAAGAGTTTTCGACCCAAGGACCGCCCGGATCCGCCGGCGGATGATCCGACGAGCCGCAATCCGACGGTGAATTTTCGCGGCGAGGAGCGGACGAACGACACGCATGCCTCGACCACGGATCCGGACGCGCGCCTGTACAAGAAAGCCTCGGGGCAGGAAGCCAAGCTGGCCTAATCTCGGGCATGTGCTCACGGAGAATCGTCACGGTTTGATCATCGACGCGCTGGTCACGCACGCCACTGGAACGGCGGAGCGCGAGGCGGCCGGGGCGATGATTGCCGATCTGCCCGACACCCATCGCGTGACGGTTGGCGGCGACAAAAACTACGACACCAGGGGCTTCGTGCACCAGCTCCGGACGATGGGCGTCACCCCGCATGTGGCCCAGTATCCCGAGACGGCGACGCGCGGCAGCGCGATCGATGCGCGCACGACTCGACATCCGGGCTACGCGGTCAGTCAGCAGAAACGCAAACTGGTCGAGCAATGTTTCGGCTGGATGAAGACGGTCGGTCTGATGCGCAAGCTGCGACACCGCGGCGGCGCGCGCGTCAACTGGAACTTCATCTTCACCGCGGCGGCGTTTAACCTGGTCCGGATGCGCACACTGCTCGCCCAGCCAGCCTGACGGAACCACGGCATGGGGACCACGAGCCACGAGCGATGCAGCCATCATCATTGGGCGAACGATAACCGAGCGCTGAACGTCACTTTTTCAGCATCCTGCTAGACTAGGTTCCCGTCCGCCGCCCCAACGGCACGTGCAGATATCGGGCTGGGTTAGAGTCGGCGCTCCCTTGTGTCGCCTGCGGCTCAATCGCACGAAGCATTAGGGGTGTTAAAGATGCTCTGGTATCCACCCATTCAAAGGCAATCACGAAGTACCCGCCTGGTGGAACGCGAAGCTGAAATGCGCCGTCCGACGTAGTACGAGTCACAAGGATGTAGCGGCCAGTTGGATTCGTCCATTTTGTCTCGTCTGCTGAGAACACGAGCACAGAATAAATGCCTTGTGGGCCGTCGACGTGTCCAGAGATAAAATGGGGACTAGACTCCAACTGCACCATCAAATCATCGAAGACATTACTGGGGCTTGCGACGAGCCCCTTTTCGGTAATGTCAGTGTCTCGCACGTGCACAGAGTCTATCGATGCGCCTTCTCCAGCAGCGGACGTCACTGATAACAAGATGTGACCAAAGACATTATGCAACTCGAACGAGCCGTCACGTGCAACAGATCCAGACTGTGCCGGAGCGAGACCCCACCCTAATGACTCGACGGGGCTGGCTACCAGACGGACGAGAGACATATCTGACTGAGTTTCCCCCGGGATCGAGACGCGCCCACGGAGTGTTGACCCTCTTGCAGTATACAGACGTACAGGCATGACGGGCTCCATCGGGGCTGAGATATCGAGATACCCGAACTCCATCGTCGTGAGTTTCTCGTCGACGACGCGAACGGCAGTCATTGCGTAAGCCCAGTAATTGCCTGTTGAGAGACCTGTGATCGTGAATTCGCCATTCGGCTTGACTTGAACCTCTCCCCATGTGCCTCCGCTTGAGCTGCTGCCATCAGCTGCCCGTACAATCCGGCCAAAACGAACGTGCCCGCCTGTTGCGAATGCCCCGCTGGACGTCACGACGGCACCGCTTATGCTATACATCGTCACGTTACCAGGAGTGATGTCCGCACGGAGTTCAGTGCTATTTGACAGGATGACTTGTTGAGCGGTATCGAGGTCGACCGCGGATGGAAAAAACGTCCGAGCGAATTGTGCCGCTCCACCTCGTGGCGTAGCACTGTCAGCAAGAACATAGTAACAACCGGCTGGTAGACCAACGAAGCGGTAGGCACCTGCATGATCGGACCGCGTTGTCGCGAGTACTCGCGCGGCATCCAGTTCCTCGCGATGGCTCTCCCAGGGAACTATTGTTCGAGCTAAAGAGCGCGAGACGTCAGCGCACCTTACAATACTAACGAGCGCCGGCTCGACCGAACGACCTAGCCGATCGACGATTCGTCCACTTATTGAAGAGCCGTGACTCAATGCGATCGTCACAGTTCTTCGGATTCCAGCTTTCAGAGTCAACGGATCGGCAACGTCGAATGATCGTCGCTGACCATATTCAAGCGGAACGTAGCCAAACCGTTTGGCCGCGAGCCGATACGTGCCCGGGTGGAGATCTACGAAGCTAAATCGGCCATCTGAGTCGGTCGTTGTGGCACGGCTATCCGTGCCTGTACTGTTCTGTAGGAGTATCGCCGCCTGCGATAGCGGTTTGCCGGCCGTCTCATCTAAGACGCTGCCGACGAGCTGGCAGATTGTCCGCTGATTCGTCGAACGCATCGTCACGGTGGCAGTTCGTGAACGCTGGGTTACGGCGTACGTCAGCGCGATAAGCGGTAAAGCAGTCAGACCAGCGGCGACCGTTGTTTTTCCGACGGTACGCCACCTTTGGTCGCCACTCACAGGCATCACCATAAGCCCTCCACTATTCTCGTGGAATTCACACTGACGATTTTTCGCAAAACGTCGCCTAATGGCGAACGCCACCAGTCCCGTGGATCAGTGATTTCTAACAAAAATCCGGTCATCACGCATGCACCTGTTGAGCACGCAGCGCAAACCGGCGCATCTTGTCGAGAATCTCGCCGGCGGTCTTGGTCCATTTGAACGGCGTGCCCTTCTCGTTGTGCGCGGCGACATACGCAAGGATGGCCTCACGCAGTTGCGGCACGTTGGTATGCGACCCACGGCGCAGGGCTTTCTCGGTGAGCAAGCCAAAGAACCGCTCCACGAGGTTGAGCCAGGACGCGTAGGTCGGCGTGAAATGCAGCTGAACACGGGGATGACGCAGCAGTCATCGATGCACGACGGGCGCGCGATGCGCCCAGATTGTCCAACACCATATGAATGTCGAGCGCCGGGTCAACGCTCGCGTCGATCTCCCGCAGAAAGGCCACAAAGCCCTGCGCCCGATGCTGGGGTTTGCAGCGCGCGAGGACGTCCCCCGTAGCGACATTCAAGGCGGCGAAGAGATCGAGGGTCCGGTTGCGCAGGTCGTTGTGCGTGCGTCGCTCCGGCTGCCCGATGTCCATCGGCAAGATCGGTTGTGCGCGCTCCAGCGCCTGGATTTGGGACTTCTCGTCGAACGAAAACACGACGGCATTTGTCGGCGGATTCATATACAGCCCGACGACGTCGCGCACTTTTTCAATCAGTTGCGGATCCGGCGACATCTTGAACGACTCGGTGACGTGCGGTTTGAGACCAAACGTCCGCCAGATCCGGCCGATCGTCGTGTGGCTCAGGCCGGCCTTGGCGGCCATCGAGCGCGTACTCCAGTGCGTCTCACCCAAGGGCGTCGTCTCCAGCGTCTTCACGATCACCGCCTCGACATCCTCGTCCGAGACCGTGCGTGGCGCGCCCACGCGCGGCTCGTCGTAGAGGCCGTCCAACCCATGATCAATGAACCGCTGACGCCATTTGCCAACGGTCGCGTTGGTCGTCCGATATCGGCGCGCGACGTCGCTGCTTTCGGCGTGCTCGCGCACGCCAGCACCAGTCGCGCCCGGAACGCGAGCGAGCGATTCAGGCGCGCCCGCTTCGTGATGCGCACCAACGCCTCGCGCTCGTCCTCGGTCACCATCAACGGCTTCTTGGGGCGTCCAATTATTTCCATGCCCCTTTAGATCACAATGCGGATCCTTCTTCAAGTTAATTCGGTTCCATGGGACTAGGCTGGCGCGGTGTTTCTATTCTCGTGAAGGTCTCGTGGCGTTGGCAGGCATGCGCTGCCCGCGACCCAAGAGACCCGTGGTCTGCCCAATCGGCGGCGGCGCGCCGGCGGACAGCCCAGGACTGGGCCACCACGGACGCAGCGCCGTAGACCTCTGGAGTTTCATCCCGAGCGCACGGCGGTCTCGACTTTGGTGCGCCAGCTCCGAGGTCCGCCCGCGCGGACGTGCGCGTGAGGGAACACCCCACCCAGCAGCGACGGTGACGGCGGCAGTGTTGTCGAACGGCGTTCCTCAGTCGTCGACCGGCCGGATGATGTCAAGAATATAGCCGCACGCTCATGGCGGGACATGATTAGTTCCAGCGAGTCTGTCGCCGCAGCTGTACCGCAGCTTCCGCATGCCGGGGTACGCCCGTAACGGACCGCTATAATCTCAGGTTCATCCCCTCGTCGGTCAGTCAAGTTGTCACGCGGCGAAATTGTCTGAGTTTCAAGCGGTGTTGACACGTGTCGCTTGATCAGCTCGTCAACAGCGCCGGCAAATCGTTTTCGAGGCTTAACCGTTATCATCGTGACGTGCCCTCGGCCAGGCACAAGTTACGAATCGTTGCTCGATGGCACTCGACGCGCGACAGCCCGGAGGCATCAACGAAGTTCCCTCACGGCCTAGGACTCTGAGGCGGCTTTCACCCTCGCCAGCCTTCTATCCATTCACGCTGCCAACTGCTCGGGCTCTTGCCAGTCTCGCGATGGAAGTCCCGGTCAAGAGATGAGGTGCACGGGTACCCCAACGTCGACGCAATCTCCTTGACGGATAGTTGTCCCTCTATCAAGAGCGCTTGCGCACGTCTTGTTTTGATCGCCCGGGCGACGGTCGCATAGGTCTGTCCGGTAGTCCGCCTGATGAGCCTGCTAACGGACGAAGGTGAGATCTGAAGTTGGATCGACAGGTCGTGGACGCTCAACCGCCTACCCTCAGTGTTGTGAATCGAGCCAAGAATTGCATACATTCTTGGGTCCGCAGGCGAGGAGGAGGTAAAACTCAGATCTCGTAAGACACGGATGCGCCTGAGAATCGCGACAAAACTGACTCTCCAATCATTTTGAACACAGGCAAGTTCTTCGATTAATCGCCAGAGACCTGGTTGGTGCTGCCCAGACGTTAGCAGGGAGCTTAGCCTAACGGCCGTCCGAAGTGCGATCGAACGGAGCAACTCGTCGGTCGTCTGACAGAGTGGCAAAGGCAGCGAGGTCATTCGCTCACATAGTTCTGCGAGGCGCGCCCCGACGTTGTTGCCGTCCGCAAGCGCAATATTCTGCACGCCTGAAACGACGGTGTCTACGAGGTCCCAATCGTCCATGTGGGCATCCCCCGCTGGTTGATCCACTGGCCAGTCTTGATTACCGCGAGCACCAGCCTAATACGGTATTCGGCCTAGCGTAAAGCAGAATTGAGTACACACCCGCACTGGCGGTTGAGTATTCGTTGCACAAGGCTGCGGATGAGATGACCGATGGGTCTCGTGTCTTAACGGGCTGCTGAAAAAGTAAGTACCTCGTGAAGATCCCTTCGTACTACCATGATCCCACTGACGAAGGGAGCCGACCGATGCGTGGAGCCGACGAACAGCCGGGATCGATGTTCAGCTGCGTGTCGCTGGGGGCGCGAGTGCCGGCGGATCACGCGCTGCGGGCCATCCGCCGGATCACGATCGCGCGCTGGCGCGGCTGTCGCCCCGCTTCGGCACGCTCTATGTGAATTTCGGCCGCCCGTCGATCCCGCCCGAGAAGCTCTTGCGGGCGCTGCTGCTGCAGGCGATGTACACGATTCGCAGCGTGCGCCAGCTGATTGATCAGATTCGACTACAACCTGCTGTTTCGCTGGTTCGTGGGGCTCGGGATGGCGCTGGTGATGCTCGAAGCCGTCCCCGGTCAGCGGCGCATCACGCTTGCCGGCGGCGACAAAGCCTACGACACGCGCGACTTCGCGGCCGAATTGCGCGCGATGCAGGTGACCCCACACGTGGCACAAGATACGACGGCCCGGCGCAGTGCGATCGATGGCCGGACGACGCGCCATCCGGGCGACGCCATCAGTCAACAGAAGCGGAAGTGGGCGGAGCAAGGCTTCGGGTTGATGAAAACGATCGGCGGCCCCTGCAAGCTTGCGGCATCGCGGCGAGGCACTGGTCACCTGGATCTTCGCCTTCACAGCGGCGGCGTACAACATCGTGCGCTTGCGGCAATTGCTCGCCGCGACCGCGTTAGCGAGACGCGCACTCGCTCGGCTCAGGCACTGCCGATGATCGCGCGTGGCGGCAAGCAGGTCAGGGCCGTCGTCAGGGATAATTGCGATCGAGGCGCGCGTCCGCACGATCGGGAACGGGTCGGTGCCGTCGGCCGTGGCGGGAAGACCGTCCGGGTGTTCAGCGACGCGCGCCAACGGTTGTGTCGCGCGGACGCATGACATTCTACGGGCTGCTCAAGCGCGGCCTCATCCATTATTGGCCCGTCGTCAGTGCAGTCGCTCTTTAGAAGAAACTCTTTGGCATGGACAAGGACGAAATCTGACTCGATGCGGGTCGTAGGTCTGTTCGCTCCCGGTGCGCTACGGCGATTACCTCCTCGATATCGCCTCTACTGTTGCAATAAAGATCTAAATTCACCACGTGGGGTTCGAGCCTCCGACGGTTTGATAGCGTGCTAGCGCGGCTGCTCGATCCGGCGCCATCGCACCGAGTCTGGGGCCATGCTGCCAGCCAAGTCGTCGCCGCAGGGTTTGCCGGTCGTTGTGTCGAAGCAAGTGCCTGGGAATTGACTATCGCATAACTTCCAAGCCTTGATGTCTGGGTGATAGTAGGCCGACACGTAATCGATGCCGTCGGCAACCGTGTAATGACGGTTCGAGAGGACCGTTGATTCCCAATGCGATGGTACGGCGCTGCAGGCGTCGCCACGTTGGATCCGATTGGGTATTGGGCAAAAGGCATTGCCGAAGGGGACGGTCGCGGTCACCACGCCAATAATGAACTTTTCGATGTGTAACTCTGCCCTGTTGTTGGCGACCTGATCCCATTCGTCCTGCGCCGCTGGCAGGCACGTCATGTCGAAATTCCGCATTACGACATCTACCGGGATTCCTGAATCCGAGAAATCGAGGAGGAACTGCCTCGCCATCGTCCCGACCTCGTCGGCCGAGTTGTGCAGCGACAGCGTCGTCGTGCCGGTTACCGTTTGCGTAAATGTCGGTGTCCGCCCAGGCAAGCCGAAGTGATCGACGACGTTCAGGGTGATCGTCACGTCCGTCGGCGTGTGCGAAGTAGTTGGCGCCGTCCAGGTGACGCCCGCACCAGTACCGGAGAACGTACCCACCGGCGCCGACCACTGGTATTCGAGCTGATCGGCCGCTGTGTCATCGTCGTGTACCTTAGCGGAGACAATCACCGCTTCACCGAGATCGGCGAAGTTGGCCGGTTCCTTGGGCGAGCGCGTTCCCTGGAGGGAGAATGACTCGATGACCGGCAATGCGTTCGCCAGAGGGGGCTGCGCGCCGCCGCTTCCACCGCTATTCCCGCCGCCTGTTGGCACTACTGGCGACCCCCCCCCGCATCTCGCCAGGGACACCGATGCCGCGATCACGAACCCAACGGCCAAGCCCGGCTTACATCTTTGCACTGATCCACTCCCCGCTCGTAGTCGCCCTTCCACGAATCTCCTCATGAAATTGGGCAGCCGTGCTTCGAGGTCGATCTTTGATTCGGAATGCCTTGTGGGCCGAGAAACGCTGAGAGTGTGCCCAGATCCAGCAGCCCCTCAGATTGCTTCCTCGGAGTCGGCATTCGCCGACGCCTCGTTTAATCACGGCCGAGGATCGACCTGACGCCGCGGCCAATAACAGATTATACGGCAGCAAGTCGCGGGCCCGGAAGGGCCCAACGCCGGCCGCACGCGGTAGCTGGTTCCCCGGATGTCGACGGTCAAAACAGATTAGATGAAGTGGCTGGCCTCGATCGCGACGAGCTGACGGGGGTATCGCCGGCTGCGGGTCTTGCTGCACCGAGAAGGCTGGGAGGTCGGCAAAGAGCGCTTTTATCGGGTGTACACCGAAGAAGGCCTGGCGCTGCGACGGAAACGCCCGTGGCGGCACGCGACGGCGGTCCATCGCGAGCAGCGGCGCCCGGCGACGGCGCGGAACGACATCTGGAGCACGGACTTCGTCGCCGACGAATTCACGGATGGGCGACGCTTTCGCACGTTCACGATCCTCGACCTGTTCACCCGTCAGTGCCTCGACATCGCGGTCGGCCGCGGGCTCACCGGCCAGGACGTCGTCGGCACGCTCGAGCGGCTCCGCTTCGATCGCGGTCTCCCGCAGCGGATCTACTACGACGGCAGCGAGTTCGTGGGCGCGGCGATGGATCTCTGGGCGTATACGAACAGGGTGATCCTGGACTTCAGCCGTCGTGGCAAGCCGACGGACAACGCGGCCATCGAATCCTTCAACGGCCGCTTCCGCGATGAATGTCTGAACGTGCACTGGTTTGAAGGACTGGAGGACGCCACCGCCAAGATCGAGGCCTGGCGACAGGATTACAATGCGAATCATCCTCACCGAGCTCTCAAGGGCCTGAGCCCCAATTGAATACGCCCGGATGACGATGGAACCCGCTGCCGAGTCACTCTAGGATCGGTCCGAAAAACCCGGTCCCCTCAGAGAGGGCTGTTCTCCAGGAATGATTGGTCCGAAGAAACCCGGCAGGTCAGATCCTGTGCGTCGTTGAGCAGCCGCAGTTTCTCATTCCAGTCCGCCTCGAGCGAATCGGCGACCAATCGGTTGTTGGGATCGACGCGCATAAAGCGTTGGCGCGCGAGATCGACGTCGTACTGCGCGCGTTCGACCGCCTTGCGCCGGAGCGCGTCGGCTTGCTCCAGCCGGGCGTGGAGCTCCTGCTGGACGCCAAGACTCACCTCGAGTGCCAGTGGACTGACGGCGTCGATTACCAAGGCGCCCAACGCGTTGTCAATGGACGTGCCGGTGATGTGTTGGCAGAGGGCGTGCCCGTGTTGAATGCCGTCGCGTTGGCACATGTAGATCGGAAACAGGGTGCCGCGGGCGTGCCGATAGCGGACCGTCATGCGTAGCCCGCACTTCCCACAGATCACCAGGCCTTGTAAGAGCGGTAAGAGCGCTGGCCCTTCGCGGGGCGGACTCTGGCGACGATCCTGACCATGCACCGCGGCGTTCTCCCGCAGCATCGTCTGGTGCTCTTCGAACTGCTCCCACGTGATGTACCGCGGATGCGCGTCACGCACGAGCGCGATCCACTCCTCCTCCGGGCGTTTGCGATACTTCCGATCCACTTTGCGCTGGTGGGTACGCCCATAGACAAACGCCCCGGCATAGCGCGGATGGTGCAAGACCCAGAGCGTCCGCGGATGGTCGAGCGGGCCCCACACCACTTCGCCTTTCCGTGGTCCGTGCCAGTACCGCCGCGGAAACGACAAGCCTTCCTCCCGGAAGCGTTTCACCGTCGCGGTCGCAGAGCCGGTGCGATGGAAAGTTTCGAAGAATACGCGGATCGTCTGCTGGACCTGCTGGTCAGGATCGAGCACCACATGTCCGGCCGCATCGTAGACGAAGCCGATCGGGATGCGGCACTGCAGCTCCCCCCGCCGCGCTTTGTTCAGCATGCCGCCAATCAGCCGTGCGCGCAGGACGTGGAGCTCCGCCTCGGACATCGTGCCCTTCAAGCCGAGGAGTAACCGATCGTTGAAGTGGGCTGGATCGTAAATGCCGTCTTCGTCGAGGATGAGCGTATCGGTCAGCGCACAGATCTCGAGGAGCCGGTGCCAGTCCATCGAATTGCGCGCCAAGCGTGAGACTTCCAGGCCCATGACGATCCCCGCTCGGCCCATGCCCACTTCGGTGACCAGGGTCTGGAATCCCGCCCGATCGATCGCGGACGCGCCGGACAGTCCTTGATCGCTGTCGACCACGACGATCTGATCGAGCATCCAGCCGAGCGCAATGGCGCGCTGCTTCAGGGCGTACTGACGTTGGGTGCTTTCGGTGTGCTCGAAGACCTGGCGGAGCGACGACTGGCGGATATAGAGATACGCCTGACGTTTCAGATGGCGCGCCTGCACCTTGCTGTGAGCTTCACCTGTCATGGATGCGCCTCCGTGTGAGCCGCCGTCAGGGCCATCGTGACCAGCAGCCGCGTCACCTCACCACGTAGCCCTTCACAGAGCGCAGGCGCCGATGCACTCGTGAGACGCTGAGGCGCCACCGACGCCGGCGTACAGGCCGACCAGGCCCGGATCCATGCCGCCATTCCTCGGCGCATCAATAAAGCGAGCCCCATGTCGCGATCGCCCCGTGTGCCCTTGAGCACGCCGCTTCGGAGCGCCTCGTAGTCGGCGGCGGCACACGACCGCACCGCGGCGGCCGATGGCCCGGATATTACCGGCGTCGTTTTTTTTCCTGCCGCGCGAGCACACGCTCGATGCTGCGCGGATGCACCGTCGTCGCAAACCGCTGCGCGACCCGCCGGGCCAGCTCCAGCGCCGGCAGCGACGCATCGGTCTCGCGCAGGTCCTGCAGAAACACGACGATCTCGGCCGTCAGCTTGTGGCCACCGCGCGGGCCGCGCTTCCGGGGCAACAGACCCGACAGGCCACGC
The DNA here is from genome assembly GCA_963836665.1 of uncultured Acidobacteriota bacterium. GTDB lineage: Bacteria > Acidobacteriota > Vicinamibacteria > Vicinamibacterales > 2-12-FULL-66-21 > JAICSD01. Next base: position 570,371 of record CAWIKL010000002.1, read on the forward strand.
TGCTGAAACGCGCGCTGCGCCTGATAAAACGACGGCCGCGACAAGTGAAACGCCGCGGCGGTAGCCGCGACGGCCTGCGCCTCGACTTCGACGCGGCGGATCATTTCGTATTTGACTTGGACGAGGTCGCGCGCATCGAAAAACTCGTTCGTGGTAAAGACCGGGTCGGTGACGTGGTCGGCGTGCTGATACAGCGCGCCGTCGGCGCGCAAGGCCTCGACTTTGGGATCGCGAGCGGGCGGACGGGATCGGGTGGGCATGTGTAAAATAAATTACGACAAATGCCCTCCTCGTGTCAAGCGCCAAACGCGGTAATGCTCGCCGCCGCCGGCCGTCATTGCGAGCACGAACGTGGTGTACGCGCCTCATCTTGCGGCGGTGCCGGTGGCGCAGCCCGGCATATTTTACGTTACACATGCGGCAGAATTCACTTAACACTCTTTCCACGTCCGGCCACATCGGGGTCATCGCTTCCCCTCGCGAGTCAGTACCGCGAGTCGCAGTAGGTCCACCACGCGACAGGACGCGCGCCCGGCGGCCATCGAGACGAAGGGATCCGGTTCCGCGACATCCGTCCACGTCGTGGGCAACGCGGCCAACGCTCCGGCGTCGTCGTAGTAGAAGACGCGGTACTCGCCCCAGGTTTGCCGAATGGCCACGAGCTCGAAGGTCCGCCCGGTCAGCGGGTGAAATGGGTGGGTGACACGGAAGATTCGCTGCGGAGCCGTGTCATCAGCCGCAGTTGACGACTTTGCCCAAAGGCAAGGTGGAATCCGGCGTCAAGTACCTTCCGCCGCAATTTCCTGCCCGGCCGCGAATTTCGCGCTGACACGGACTTCGGCGAGCAGTTGACCGCGTGGACGCGCGACGTGGCCGACGTCCGCGTGCATGGCACGACGCACGAGCGGCCCATCGATCGCTTTGTCACCGAGGCGCCCGCGCTGCTGAGTACCGACCGGGCACCCACCGTTCCGCCTCGACGCCGGGTCGTCGCTGACGATTATCTGGTCAGCTTCGAGACCAATCGCTACTCGGTGCCGTTTCGCCTGATCGGGCAGGAGGTGGAGGTGCGGCGCCACCATGGCCAGCTTGAGCTCCGACATCGCGGCGCCCTCATCGCGACGCACGCGCTGCTGCCCGGCAAATATCAAGTGGCGATTCTACCGGAGCATGGACCGGGCCCAATCGCGCGGACGCAACGGAGCTTGCGATCGACGCCCGCGGCGCCGACGGCCTCGCCGGCCGCCGACGTCGAGATCCGCGACCTGCAGTGGTACGACGCGCTGTGCACGGGCGGTGCGCAATGAGCGCCGCCCAGATCGAGCGCATGCAGGAGCAGCTCCAGCGCCTGCGACTCTTCAAGAGTCGCGAGCGGTTGGAGGCGCTGCTTCAAGAGGCTAGCGCACAGGACCTGTCCTACGCGGACTTTCTCGACCAGGTCCTCACCGAGGAGGTCACCGCGAAAACGGCCAAGCACGTCACGATGCGGACCAATCTCGCGCGGTTCCCCTTTGTGAAGGGCTTGGAGTCGTTCGAGTTCGGCTATCAGCCCTCCGTCGACCGCAAGCAGATCCAGACGCTGGGGACGTGTCGCTTCATCGAGCACGGCGAAAACGTCGTGCTGCTCGGACCGCCGGGCGTTGGCAAGACGCATCTCGCCGTCGGCCTCGGCCTCAAGGCCATCGAGCACGGCTATCGCGTGCTGTTCACGACGGCCGCCGCGATGTTGACCACCTTGAGCCGGGCGCACGGAGAGGGGCGGCTCGAGGACAAGCTCAAAGTCTTCACCGTGCCACGCGTGCTCATCATCGACGAGATCGGCTACCTGCCGATTGACGGGCAGGGCGCCAATCTGTTTTTCCAGTTAATCAGCCGCCGGTACGAGCGGGGGCCGATGATTCTGACCACCAACCAGAGCTTTGGCAGTTGGGGCGATGTGTTCGGCGATCGCGTGATCGCGTCCGCCATCCTCGACCGTGTCCTTCATCACTCGATCACCGTCAACATCAAGGGGGACAGCTACCGGCTACGCGAGAAGCTCAAGGCCGGGCTCCTCAAGTCGAAAGCGACGCTCGACACGCCGCTGGAGCCAGACGCCTAACTGACGACCACCGACAACCCGATGGGGGGTGGGGAGTTTTCAATGACCGTGGCTGGGGACTTTTGAATGACCGTTGACAGACATCGCGGCTCGAAGCCGACCGTCCTGACCCCAGCCTTGGAGGCGCGCATCATGACGTGGACGCGGCGCCCGCCGCCGCACGGTGCGACCCACTGGTCCACACGCGCGCTGGGCCGACAGCTGGGCGTGCAACACACGATTGTCGCGCGCGCCTGGCGGCATGCCGGCCTGCAGCCCCATCGCCTCGAGCGGTACATGAAGTCGACCGATCCCGACTTCGAGACCAAGGCCGCGGATGTCATCGGGTTGTACCTCGATCCCCCGCAGCACGCCGTGGTGTTGTGCATCGACGAGAAGACGGCGATTCAAGCCCTCGACCGACTCGACCCCGTCCTGCCGTTGTCGCCAGGGCGCGTCGAACGTCACGGCTTCGAGTACTACCGGCACGGGACGCTGTCGCTCTATGCGGCACTCAATACGAAGACGGGCGAAGTCGTCGGTCATACCGCGGCGCGGCACACCAGCGCCGAGTTTGTCGGCTTCTTGCAGACGGTCATCGACACCCAACCCCGACGACGCGAGATCCACATCATCGTGGACAACCTCTCGGCCCACAAAACGCAGCAGGTCCGCACGTTCCTGGTGGCGCATCCGCAGGTCCATCTCCATTACACGCCGACGTATTCGTCCTGGCTCAATCAAGTCGAACTCTGGTTTTCCAAGATCGAGCGCGACGTCACGGCGCGGGGCATCTTCACCTCCGTCACCGATCTGCGCCGCAAGCTGATGCGCTATATCAAGCATTACAACAAGACCGCCACGCCCATCCGCTGGTCGTACTCGGATCCGTCGCGGAGAATCGCATGACCGCTGTACAACTCGTTAGTACGGTCCACTAGAAATGCGCCGCATCGTTACAAGGCGAGGATAATCTACGCACCGGCCGGCACGGCCACCGGCGGCTGCTCGTCAAGAGTCGATGGGGCGGGGGGGCACCTCAGGTCTCCCGTTCTTCTACATGCAGATGTCAGGTACTGCCGTGAAGTTCAAGGAGAGCCAGCCCCAACATGCCCGTTAGGTCTGAGACGTGCAACGATGCTGGCGATCGTGAACGAGCTTTGGGGCCACGCGGATCCGCGCAACACAAAGCGGTTCGAGTCCCACGCACCCTCGACTGAGAGTTCCAGTTCGCCGGCTTCGCGGCGTGAACTCGTTCAAAAGGGACTCAGCCTCACCTACAGTTGGGCTGCCGCTGGCTCCATGACAATCCAGTTGGCCGAAGGATCGCGATGTCAACGTTGCCACCGACATAAGGACCATCGTCAATATCATCTGATTCGAGCCGTATCATCTCCTTCGCAACGAGACCTGCCTCTGCTTCGGTACGAAAGCCGATCGGCCCGCGGTCGGTGGCTCGATCGATCGCACGACGTAAGCCAATCACGAGTTACATTCTCCCGTGCACCAGGCCATGCCCCACGTTCATACACTTTGCCGACGATCGTCCGGTCAATACTGCGAAATCCTCCTATACCACCCCAAACAAGTTCAGGCCGACCATTACTAACATGCGCAAACATGTAATGAATCCCGGGAATCCCCTCTGGTGTCTCGCGTGGTTGAGTACGCCAACGTCGAAGTTCCCCCTCGACTGAGGGTAGTGCCGCAGATTCAAACTCACTTCGGATTTGTTCGAGGTTTCGTCCTGCCTTCATTGCGGACCTAGCGAGGACGCCGACATTGAAGCCGGCGCTCGAGCCGGAGATTCCGGCCTGTGCGTAAAGGACCTGATCCTTCTCAAATATCTTGCAGGCATCGTCGCGGGAGTCCCGGATCGTACCATCTTGGCTGATCCTGACCTCCCGGCTATCCGCCGCGACAATGATGTAGTCGCGCCCTCGCAGCGCAACGACCGTTGTCCCAAGGGCGCGGTTTTCGATCCCGGTGGCACCGACCAGTGCGCCCAGAACAGCGATGGCTAAGCCAGCTCTCATCAGGCGAGTGTAACGCGTCGGCTCCTACTTCTTCAGTCGCCGAGACGGATCTGTCTACCTCGTTGGCCGCGAATTGGGGGGCAACGGACGCTCTCACCCACCACCTCATGCAGCTTGGCCGTTCCGCCCTTTTCCCATGAGTGTTTCGACGGCGGCCGCCTTGTGCTCTGGAGCGAGGTGCGCGTATCGAAGCGTCATCGCGAGCGACTTGTGGCCTAGCAGCTCACGGACGGTGTTGAGATCAACGGCGGCCATCACGAGCTTGCTGGCGAAAGTATGCCGCAAGTCATGGAAGCGGAACGAGTTCACATTCGCGGCTTTCATGACGGCCATCCATGGCTTTTTGATCGTCACGAGGGGCACCGATGACTTGGCGCCGCTGAACACGCACCAGTTCGCTTCGCACGCCGGACTAGGCTTCCACACGCTGAGGACCCGCGCCACTTCGCTGTTGAGGGGTACGTGCCGCGTCTGTCCCGTCTTTGCCCCCTCACCGCGTACTGTCAGTATCCGCCGTTGCAGATCGACATCACGCCAGCGCAATTGGAGTAGCTCGCCGCGCCGTAGGCCCGTATTGACTGCGACGAGCACCAACGGCGTCAAATGGTCCGTGTAGGTGCCATAAGTGGGCCACTCGTCGTAGCCGTGTTGACGACGCCACGTATTGGCAGATTGACGTGCGGCGCGCCGCGTCTTGTCACGGCCGATCAACGCCGCTCTCAGACGCGCCTCCTCGTCTGACGAGAGGTACCGGACAATAGCGTTCTCATCCTCCTTTTTCCGCTTGATTTTGCCCAACGGCATCATGGACAACACGCCCCACTCGACAGCCCTCGCCAGGGCTGCCCGCAGACCGGAGATGTTGTGGTTGATAGTCGCCCGGGATACTTCGCGCACCTTTGCCTTTGTCGCCTGTGACGGGTGATGGCTACGACGTTGTGCGCGCCAGCGGTCGATCCGACCTGTGCTCAAATCAGACAGCTTGAGGTCGAGCAGGTCCCGGAAGGCCGCGCGGATCATGGGCACCTGGTCGCACCGCTTGCCGTAGGTCGCCTTCATCCAGGGCTCATACGTGTCCGTCAGGAAGGTCCGAAGGGTCGCCTCGGATATGGGGCGACGAGTCGGAATGGCCTCGCCGAGAGCGGCCTTGGCCCGGCGCTGCTGGGCGGCCTCGCGCGCATCGCTGAGGGCGATCTCATCGACACGTCCGAGCGTCAACCAGCGTCGGTCGGGCAACTGCACGCGCCATGAGTGAATGCCGGTGGGTCGGGCTCGCAGCACAAAACCTGGCAACTTCGGGTCGCGATAGTCCGTCGCTTTCGACGGCCGCTGATGGCGCAGCTGCCGGACCAGTTCGGTTGTAATTGTCGCGTGCGGCATGGTTTGCTCCCGTACGAAAAGCAATCTCGAACCGAGGACCCTGCAAATATCGCGCACCCCTGAGGTCACCGCTGGGGGTGCATTAGGGGTGCGGCGCTGTACGGTGCGCACGGGATACGGTCTGCGCGCACGGATGCTCGAACAGTCCGTCGAGCCCCGGATTCATTGATAAAACGTGCGGGTCGTGGAGCGTCGCGGTGCCCGACATCGCTACACGACTATGCCAGAATCGCTCTTCTAAGGCGGGGGCCGCTGGTTTGAGTCCAGCCGGGCGCGCCAGTCTAACCAATCTCTCCTGCCGCAACGCGTGGGCGCCAAGGCTGCGACCGCAAATCCACAAGCTGGCTGACCACTGAGCCGCCGTGAAGCGCCGGCCGCTTGGTGAACACTTCACACCCGGGTCGCGCTCGCCGGGCACGACGCTCGAGGACGCACGTGATCCGGCGCCGCTCTGGAAGAAGGAACCGGAGTACCCGGGCGCCGGCCGGATACTCCGCGAGCGGTCTTGCTCTTGACGCGTCCAGATCAGAACCGCAGGCCAAACGTGACCCGCATCTCGCGCGGGGTGGTGTAGGCGAAGCGGTTCAGCGCCGTGCCGAACTTCGGCCCGTACTGCCAGTTGGTATCGAGCACCGGGGTGGTGGTGAACGGATTGAAGGCCGTGAACTGCCCCGCATTGGTGGACGCCGTGAGAACACTCTGGTCGATGCGCGTCTGCGTCACCGCGCCGCCGTTGGTGAACACGGTGCCGCCGCAGCCGCACAGCTGGAATTGATTGAACGCGTTGATCACCTGCAGCTGCGCGAACGGATGCATCCTGGCCAGTCCGTGTCCGCCGAAGTTGTAGCTGACCGAGACATCGGTGCGGCGCTCCCCCTGGGTGCGGAACGCGTCCCGCGCGGTGAAGTAGTAGTTGATCGCGGTTGACCCGGTGTTGGACGGTGGAGTGGCGTAGCCGGGGTTGGTGACGTAGGGCTGCGTGGCGATCGGACCGATCGCGCCGTAGGGCACGCCGCTGGTGACGGTCTGCAGCGCGCTGACGGTGAGCCCCTGGACCCACGGCAGCCCGTAGGTCACCCACATGCGGGCGCGGTGCCGCTGATCGATCGACAGATCCCCCATCGGATAGGCCCATGCCGCCTGCTTGTATTCCGGATAGGTGAACGCGCCGCTGGTGACCGGGCCGCTGCCGACGTTCTCGCCGTCGTTGTTGCCCCAGGTGCGCGACAGCGTGTACGTGGCGCCGGTGTCCAGCGATGAGGAGAACCGGTAGGTGCCCTGCGCGGTGAGGCCAGAGTAGCGCCGCGTCAGATCGCTGGAGTTACGGATGACCGCCAGGTCGTAGGTCTTGCCGAGGTTGTCCTGGACCTGGCCGGTGGTGGTGTCCTGCACCGTGGCGTACATGTCGCGGTAGTCGCGGAACACATAATCGGCGCGGACGGTGGCGCGGCTGCCGAGCCGCCGGCTGATGCCGCCGGCGTATTCGAGGTTGTTCGGCGAGTTCAGCGAGCCCTGGATGACCGGCGTGACCCCGGGAATCGTCGGCGCGCCCGCCAGCGGCAGGTTGGCGCCGCCGTTGGCGTTGTACCAGGCGAACACTGCCTGGATCGCGTCGGGGGTCGACGTTACCGGTCCGGTGGCGTTGATCGACGGACCGCGGTAAATGAACTGGTACGTCTGCGGATTGCCGGCGGCCGATGACGAGTCGGCGATGCTGTTGGAAATCGCCGAGACGTACTTCGCGAAGCTGCCGGTGACGTTCCAGATCTGCGTTCCGGTCGGGTCCCAGGACACCCCCGCGCGCGGGCTGAACGCGCTGTCTTTCGCGACCAGCCGCCCGGCGCTGTCGGCCCCGTTGTTCTTGTCGTAGCGCACACCGACGTTCGCGGTCAGCCGTGACGTGACGCGCCAGTTGTCGTTCACAAACGTCGAGTGAGTTCGGAAGTTCGTTCCCTGGCTGCCTTCGGGAATCGGGTTCCACTGGATGATGGTGGTGCCGTCGCCGAGGAACTGCGGGATGACGTCGGTCCCCTGGATGAACGAGGTGGTCGCGAAGATGCGGTAATCGCTCCCTGACTGGTGGTTGTTGGCGAACCGCTTGTCGTTGAAGAGGTCGTAGCCGAACACGATATTGTGCGAGCCGCCGTTCTTCGTCGACAGGAAGTAGGTGCCCTTCGCAAAGACATCGGTGTTGTCGCGGCGCTCCGGATCGCAGACGCCGCAGAAGGTCGGCGACCAGAAGCGTGTGTTGCCGCGCTGCCGATCGAGCAGCAGCGTCCCCTGGATGAGATCGGTACTCGGCGCGCCCGAGCCGATAAAGCTGAAGTGGCGCGAGCTGATCCGTCCTTCGACGGTGAAATGCGACCCGAACACGCCGTTGTAGCTGCCGGTCACGAGGTCCTGAGGCAGCTCGCGGTTGTCGAGGCTTCGCACGTCCATCGAGGCCGAGGTGTTGAAGGTGTCATTGGTCTGGTTGTCGATGATCTTGGTGTACGACGCCTGGAAAGTGTGATTCGGGTTGAGCGAGTAGGTGCCTTTCTCCTCGAACCGCCGCGTCTGCTCGGTGAAGGTATAGGGGACGTTGGTGATGACCAGCGACCGGCCGCTCTGCGGCGTCTGCAGCCGGCCGGCGGTGAAGAACCACAAGTGGTCCTTCACGATTGGCCCGCCAAGGGTGTATTCGTAGGTCGGGATCGTCTTGTCGACCCGCAGCTCTGCGTGCGCCGGGTCGGCGGCAATCTGGGTGGTCTCGAACGGCGTCAGGGTGCGCCAGTCGTCGTTGTTGAGCGTATCGCGCAGCGAGCCGCTGAACAGGTTGCCGCCCGACTTGGTGATCACGTTGACGACGCCACCGCCGAAGCGGCCGTATTCCGCGGAAATGCCGGCGGTGGCCACATGCGTCTCCTGGATCGCGTCTTCGATGTACAGATCGTTGGCCTGGCCGCGGAGATTTTCGCTGACGTTGACTCCGTTGACCATGAACAGCGACTCGTACGACATCGCGCCGGCAATCGAGTACGCGCCGCTCGGGCCCGTCGGGTGCACGGCGGGGGCGAGCAGCAGCGAGGCGTTGATGTCCCGGCTGGTCGGCAGCATCGCGACGAGATCCTGCTTGAAGTTGGAAGCGACCTGCGCGGTCTGCGTGAGGACCGATGCCTGATCGGCCACCACGTTGACGGTCTCGCTCACCGCGGCGACGCCGAGCGCCGAATCGACGGTGAGCGTCTCGGTCGGCGCCAGCGTGACCGCTTTCTTGATGGTCTGGAATCCGCTCAACTCGAAGGTGAGCGTGTAGGGCCCCGAGGGCAGACCAATAAACGTGTAGTCGCCGTTAGACGAGGTGGTGCTGGCTCGGACGCCCTGCAGGTTCGGCGACGCGGCATTGACGGTGACGCCCGGGAGCGGCAGCCCCTGGCCGTCGACGACGCGTCCGGAGATCGTGCCGCTCGTAGTCTGCGCCCCCGCTGTGCCGGCGAGCGACAGGCAGGCAAGCGTCGTCGCAAATCGACAGAGTGATCTGATCATTTTTGAAACCCTCCCGAGTGACTGCGTTCGGGGCGGTCTCTACAAGATGATTGCCACGGTGCGATTGGACGGCGGCAGCGGTGAAGATTGTCCGAATGTGACCAACGGAGGCCAGGCCGTGACGAGTGCGTGCGGCCGTGACACTTGTGAGATAGAACGTCCCGTGAGCGCGCCGAGCACTTCAAGTTCACGGATCTCGCGTCCTGAATTCCGTATACCCGTCGGGGGACTCCTTCTAAGCTCGGGGCCGCAGGTTCGAGTCCTGCCAGGCGCGCCACCTGAACGTGGAGCCTCACGCTCACGCAAGGAGGTCTACCCTCCTTGCAGGGTCAGGTGCACTCCCTTCATCTCCGTGATATCGGTGATGACAATCGCGTGGGTGCCATGTCGCTCAAACGAGATTCCCTTCACGTGTACATACTTGCCCAGGAAGGGCATCAGTCTCTGGCGCTGACTGGTGTCAGGCATCTTGTCCGAGATCGGTAGATACAGCTCGCCGTCCTTCGTCAGAATTCCGATCGGCGAGCCGGCCTTCACGCAGTCTCTCACGCAGTTCAGGCTCAAGTGAGTTGCGTCTCCATCAAGGTTCTGCATCGGGCAGGCAATATCCCGCACTAAGCCCTCGATCGTCGTGTCTGAGCGATTCGCGCGATCCCCTTCCATCGACGTTTTCTGGAGCGGCTCGGCCATCACCACGATCGTCGCCACGCAGCAGCCGGTCAAGACGCAGAAACGCAGAATTGGGGTCATGCCTCCTCCTTAAGGGGCAGCGCAACGTCTTCAGGCGTCGCACCGAGTCGCCCAGGGTTATGCGGATTTCGACGCCAGCTTGGCGCCGAGCACGTCTAGATGCTCGATCACCGGAGGACTCGCAAGCAGCTCGCCGCCCTTCTGTCCGAGCGCGGCGGCAATCCGGCCTGACAAATGCGCGGCGCGACCCGACTCATCGGCAAACGCGTCGAATATGCCGAACGTGGTCGGGCTCAATTGGAAGCCGAACCACACGACTGTCGCCGGCTCGGCCTCCGCCAGGGATAGTCCGTCGCGCAGTAACGCGGCCAGTTCCTGTTCTTTTCCAGACTTGGCTTCGAGCCTGACCAGCAGCCCAACTTTGACCATCATAGACCTCCAGGTTAAAGCGCCGCGCTCAGCGGCACGACTTCGCGATGATCTTGAGCGGACGTCACGGTGAATCCCACCCTGCCGCTCATGTTTTAGTCGCTACAGCGGTTTGATCGCGGTGATGGCGGCGATCGCATAGCCCATTCTGCGCTGATAGAACGCGCCGGCACGCGTATTGGCGGCGTGGTATTCCAGCGCTGCGAATACCGCGCCCTCCTGGCGCCCCCAGTCTTCGACGGCCTGTAGCAGCTGTCCGCCGATGCCCTCGCTGCGACAGCGGGTGCTCACCGCGATTTCCGTGACGTGACAGAACGTGACGTCCCGGTGCATGAGATCCGGTGACTGTTCGCATGTCGCGTCGATGAAGCCAACAATCTCGCCGCTGCGTTCCGCCACCAGCGTGATGGCCGCGGCGTCACGCGAATGCTGCCGCCCCTCGCGGTACCGTGCCAGGGTCGTCTCAGCGGCAGGCACCCGATAGCGGGCAGGGTCGAGCCGGGCATGATGCTCTGCGCTCTCGAGGAACGCCAGCGCGATCCCCTCCGCGTCTCCTGCAACGGCCGGGCGGATCCTGATCGCCGTCTGTCGCGCGGGCACCGTCATTCGCACACCGTCAACCGCCGGTTGCACCCGTCTGCCGGAATAACACTTTGCAAGGCAACCAACGCGTCCGCTTGCGCCGGACGCAGGCCGCTGACCAGACGCTGGGCCAGCGGCTTCGCGAGGATCGTCGACAGCTGCGTCAACTCAGCACGCTCCAGGTCGCCGACCAGCAGGATCACGTGGTCCGGCGCATTGACCGACACAACCGACAGCCCGTTTGTCGAACGCCCGATGGCGTGGGGTATGGCGGCGGCCGCGCCGGCTCTAGCGCTCCCCTCCGTCATGAGAAGAGACAGGACGTGACCGCGGTACTCCATGACCACGTGCCCAAAGCGACGGGCGTCGAAGGCGCAGGCGTGTCGATCGATGACACGAACAGGCCCACCAGGCGTGGACATCTCAGCCGGCGGCGCGTCGATCAGCAGACGATAAGATTTATCGAACCTGGCGGCGGCCTCGGGGAGCGGTACGGGCATCCTGACCATCCGAAACTTCAGCGCACAGTTCTGATGGTCGCCGATTGCATCCTGCGCCAGTGCATCGGTCGACGCGTTCGACCGATCCACGATCAAACGTCCGGTCAGCCCGATGGCAACGACGAGTCCCGCTGCTAGTCCCAGCCACGATCGACGCGAAATCACACGCGTGCGATCGGGCTCGGCCTCGGCGCGCAGGTGATCGCGCAGCCGCGCTGAGAAAGCTGGTGGCGGCTCGAGATCGGAGGCATCGTCGAACGCGATCCGAAGTGCCACTCGGATCCGTCGACGCCCGTCGAGATCCGCACGGCACGCAGGACAGATGTCGACGTGACGCAGGATATCGTGATTCATTTCTGCCGTCGTGTGCCTGGACAGGTACGAGTCCACCACGCGGCGAAGATCACGGCAGGTCATGAAGCCCCGACTTTCTCGCTGGCCAGGCCGACCTCATCAACGACTGCCGGTTGTCTGGTGAGCGCCGCATCCGCCGCAGAGAGCTCCACTCTCAAACGGGCTCGACCTCGATGCAACCGGGACATCACCGTTCCGACGGGAATGTCCAGCGCATCGGCTGCCTCCTTGTACGACAGGTCCTCGACGTCGCAAAGCAGGATGACCTCCTGGAAGACGAGCGGGAGCTGGCGCAGGCTGCTCAACACGATCTCATCGGTCAGCTCCTGCGGCACCGGTGGAACGAACGCCACCGTTTGCGCGATTCGATCGTCCGGATCGCTCACCAGGATCGATCGTCCCCTGGCCCGCCGTCGATTGCTGATGATCCGTTGCAGAATCGTGATCAGCCAGGCACGGCAGTTCGTTCCCGGCTGAAACCGGTGAAACGACCGCATGGCCTGCATCATGGTCTCCTGCACCGCATCTTCCGCGTCGGCGCGATTCCGCTCGAGCCACATCGCCAGGCGGAACAATCGGTCTGAATGAGGCAGCGCCTCTTCTTCGAACGTCCTCCAGCCGTTCAGATCGTCGCGAACACGTGACTGTTCCACCATCGGTTGTTGCAGATTCCTGACGTAGCGAGCGGCGGCGCAATCGATCGTTGCGCCTCCTAGGTAAATCACGAAGCCCTCCAAAATATTCCCGTGGGAAACGCCGCGCCGGTTGCGACAAATCCCGCTCCCGCACACCTCGCCACGTCAGTGAACGGATGTTCGAGCCTCTGGCGCGTTGAACACGAAGTCCAGGAGCCCACTTAAGTCGCCGACGACACGGTCGGGCTGAATGCCAAGTACCTCTGGCGCCTGATGGGAACGATTGACCCACACGGTCGGATACCCAAACGACTTCGCGCCGGCCGCATCCCACCCGCCAAAGGCCGCGAACACGATCTCCTCCTTCTGCACGTCGAGACGATCGACGCCCAGTTGATACGCCCGCGCATCGGGCTTGTACGAATGGTTCGCGTCGGTGCTCACGAGCGCGTCGAAGAACGGCAGTAATCCCGCGTGCTCGGCATTCGACCGAAGCATCGATGGGCTGAAATTCGCGATTGTGATGATCCGTACGCCCGATTGGCGTAACCGGCCGAGCGCTTCCGCCGTGTCCGGCCACGGCGTCAAGTGTCGATAGGCGTCGAGCAACGTCTGTTTCTGCGACGCCGTCAAGGCGATATGCATGTCGTTTGCGGCATAGGCGAGCGCATCGTCTGTAATGGCGGCAAAATCCACGTAACGATTGGTGATCGATCTCAGCCAGCAGTACTCGAACTGGCGCGCTCGCCACAGGCTGGTGAACTCCCGCCCCTTCCCAGGCACAATTCGATCGACGGTGGACACGATCGAATCCGGGTTGAACAGCACGAAGTAGTCGAACGCAACGGCGGCAAATCGCGATGGCGCAGCCGCGGCCGACGCGCGCGACCTTCCCAGTGCTCCGCCCGCGATGACGAGCGTGCCGATGATCGCCAGGGTCGTGAGGCGCTTCAAGCGCGCGACCAGCATCCACTTCATTTCCATCCCTCCCCGTCCGTCAGGCGACTCCCGCCTGCCACGTGACTTCAATGGCCGGACGAGTCAGGGATATTCCGTTGAGGCGGAATATTTCGGCCCCTCTGCGCCTTCCATACCGTTGGAGGTTCGTGATGTCACGTAACGCGCTTTCGTCCTACCGGCGCTGGTCGGCTGTCCCCTTGCGGCTCATCGTCGGCTACGGCTTCGTCGCGCACGGCGTCGCCAAAGTCATGAACGGGCCCAGTCACTTCGCCGACATGCTGCACGCGCTCGGGGTTCCCGCCGCGCACACGATGGCCTGGTTGACGATCGGATTCGAACTGGCCGGCGGGCTGGCGGTCCTTGCGGGCGTCTGGATTTCCCTCGTGAGCGTTCCGCTGGCGACGATTCTGCTGGTCGCCGCCATTACCGTGCACCTGCCGTACGGCTTTAGTTCGATCAAGCTTCGCGCGGTCACACACGATGGGCCGCAATTCGGCCCGCCGGGCTACGAAACCGATTTGTTGTATCTCGCCGCGCTGGCGACGCTCGTCCTCGGCGGATCGGGATCATTCGCGCTCGCCCGCGTGCACGACTCCTCGCAGTCAGACGCAGAGAAGCGGCAAGCGTGAGTGCAATGGTCGGTGCCGTCGATCGCCTGTTCGAGGCACATCTGACGGTCCGCCGACTCGACGAGTCGATTGCGTTCTATCGCGATCGGCTCGGCCTCGAGTTGGCCTATCGTCACGCCGCCGATCTGGCGGCGTTCCTCTGGGTGGGCGCGCGCGGGCGGGGCATGCTCGGACTCTGGGCCGCCGGCCCAGGACCGGAGAAGATCGCCAGCCACGTCGCCTTTGGCACTGCCCTGGCAGATGTCATTGCGGCGCCCATTGCGTTGGAACGGTGCGGAATCACTCCGCTCGACTTCGATGGACGGCCCACCACCGAACCTGTCGTGCTTGCGTGGATGCCGGCAGCGTCGGTCTACTTCCGCGACCCCGATGGCCATCTCCTCGAACTCATCGCCATGCTGGACGGCGAGGCGCGGCCGGATGACGGTGTTCTGACCTGGAGCGAGTGGTGTTCAAGGAGAGTGTCATGAACAGATTGACGCCATTGGGCCAGGAGATTGCCGCCTGACGCCGTCGTACCGGATCGCGGTCGCACGCCGGTCGGACCTGACCCTGCTGCCCGCAATCGAACTCGCGGCAGCGCGGCTCCTCGCCGGGCACGCGCCCGAATCAGCGCTGGTCGAAACGACGAGCCCCGACGTGCTCGCGAACGCACAGAAACATCGACGTCTCTGGGTTGCCCTGGCTGACGACGACCCCGTCGGATTCGCGCACGTCGAAACAATCGAGCGCAATGCCGTACATCTGGAGGAAATCGACGTTCATCCCGGCCACGGTCGCCATGGCCTGGGAACGATGCTGGTGCTGCACGTGTGCCGATGGGCCGTGTCGAACGGCTACGAATCGGTCACGCTGACGACCTTTCGCGATCCGCCATGGAACATGCCGTTCTATGCGCGGCTGGGATTCGAGGTCGTGCCGCGCGAGGAATTGAGTTCCGCCTTGCGAGCCGTGGTCGACGACGAGTCCCGCCGAGGCCTGGACGCATCGCGCCGAGTGGTCATGAGGCGCCGGCTCCGTTAGCCCACGGTTTGGCCAGGACCGCTAGATGACCACCCCCATCTCACCGGCAGATTTTCTGAGACGCTGTCGCCGCTCGTGCGTAGGATAGCTGGATGACCGACGTCGTCGTTCGTCTGGCGCTGCGCGCCGAGCGGGCGAGCCTGGAGGCGCTGCAGTGGCGCGCCTCGCTCGCCAACCCAGGCGATCGCGACGCTCTACTGGCACATCCCGACGCAATCGTGCTGCCGGCCGAACAGATCGCCGCGGGCGACGTCTTCGTGGCGGAGCGCGACGGCAACCTTCTCGGTTTCGCCGCCATCCTGCCTCGTCCCGACGGCGATGCCGAACTCGATGCGCTGTTCGTCGATCCCGGGCTCTGGAAACAAGGTGTTGGGCGTTTGCTCGTCGACCATTGCGCCGCCGTCGCAAAAGCACGCGCCGCACGCATCCTACACGTCGTCGGCAACCCGCATGCGGAAGGCTTCTATTCCGCGTGCGGGTTCCATACGACAGGGTTTTTCGAGACGCGATTCGGTGCCGGCCTCGCGATGCGGCGTGACCTCTGACGAGGACCGCGGCTACCACTCTGAGGCCGAAAACCCGGCCCTCCACTTATCGTGCAGGAGGGCCTGCTGGTCTGCCGACAGCACGAGCCTGCTGTCTGTGAAGTCCATCAACTCGAGTATCGGCTGAAGCGCGCGCATCAGCCCGGACGGTGAATGTGCGCGCGTGTTCAGGAGGTAATGGCCGATTTCGTGGGCCAGCGCTCGACCGAGCACGCGTCCCATCACGGCATTGTGGTAGGCGATTGTCCACCGCGAAATGGACCCGGCCGCCACAAGCGACACGAGGTCGGACGCTGTTCCGGCATACAACGAGATCGTTGGGCCGGGCGCACTATCCAGGAACAAAATCGAGCCGAGCGCCTGGTCGTTGACGTCGGAAGCGGGTTTGTCGACGAGCTCGACGTGCAGCGTCACGAAGTCACGGCCGGGTTCCGTTGTCCCGTTCCCAATTCCCACCGCAACACCGTATGGTGTCCAGACTCGAGCAGCCTCTTCCGCGATCAGGGGTTCGATCGGTGCTGGCGCACCGCGATCGAAGGCCAGCCCGATGTGGAGATGCGCGGCCGGAGCCGGAGGCTGGGTGGTCATTGCGAACGCGACGGCAAACACGGTGGGCAGCATCTGCAACACTCCTTCGAAGTCTCGCGGTACATCACCTGCGTTGGTGGATTCATTCCGACACATGAGGGTCGGCGAGGCCGGGAATAAATGAGTCCCGGTCGGGCATTGCGTGTCTAGGAGATGACTGATATGTCCAGGAAATGCGTATCCAAACGACTACTCGCGGTCGTGGTGCTGCTGGCGGCTCTCGCGGGTGCTTCGCCTGTGCTGATCGCAGGGGGCTTCGGGAAGGCGCCGAAGCTCGGAGAGAAGGCGCCGCCTTTCTCCCTCAACGGGATTGATGGTCAACGCGTCACGCTCGCCGGTGAGCTGGCACGGGGACCGGTCGTGCTGGTGTTATTGCGAGGGTGGCCGGGATATCAATGCCCGTTCTGCACACGTCAGTTCGCGGATTTCCTTTCGCACGCCCGCGAGTTCGAAGCGGCAGGTGCACGCGTCGTATGGGTCTATCCCGGTCCGTCGGATCAGGTGGAGCAACACGCGAAGGAGTTCACGGCGAGTCGTGCACTACCCGCGAACTTCCGCGTGACGACGGATCCCGATTATGTGTTTACGAATGCGTATGGGCTGCGGTGGGACGAGCCTCAGGAGACGGCGTATCCGGCCACGTTCGTCATTGACCGCGGCAACGTGGTTCGATTCGCGCAGATCAGCATCGGCCACGATCGCCGGGCATTGGCCAGCGATGTGCTCAAGGCACTCGCCCGGCAGCAATCTACGTCTTGATGGGCACGGAGAGAAGCGTATGAGGATTCTTGCCGTGTGCGGCAGTCTGCAAGAGCAGTCGGGAAACCTCGCGCTGCTCAAGATCGCCGCCGCCTGCACTCCCCCGGACGTCGAGGTCGTGCTGTTCGACGGGCTTCGCGAGCTGCCGCACTTCAACCCCCACCTCGAAGCGAGCGGGCCACCTGAGAGCGTCATGCGGTGGCGGCGCGCGTTGTCAGAGTGCGACGCCGTCCTCATCGCGTCACCGGAATACGGTTTCAGTCTGCCTGGCGTCTTGAAGAACGGCATCGACTGGGTCATCGGCTCTGGTGAGCTCGAAGGGAAGGTCGTCGCGATTACAGCCGCCGTGCCGGCGCCGGAGCGCGGTCGGCGCGGGTTGCAGGCGCTTCGCGACACGCTCTCCGCGGTTCGCGCCACGATCGTCGGGGGAGAGCCGATTTCCAAGGGCCCGGACCACGACCATCGCGCGGCGGAACTCGTGCGGGCGCTCATCGCAGCGGCAAAGCCAATCTAATTAGTAGCAACCGAGGACACATGTGCATATTCGTTGGTTACGGCCACCCGAGCGCTCTACGTTACTCGGCCTCTGGGAGCGGTCTGTCCGCGCCACGCACACGTTCCTCACCGAAGCGGACATCGCCTTCTACAGGCCGCTCGTTGCCGAGGTCGTAGCCGGGGACGTGCTCGAGTTCTGGGTGCTCGCCGACTCGGCGAACCTGCCGATTGGCTTCCTCGGGCTCACCGGCCAGGCGATCGAGCGCTGTTTCTCGAGCCGGCGCACCGGTCACAGTCGACGAGACGGGTCGACCCTACCCAATCCTGCACATGCGTCGAGAAGTCGCCGGCTTGACACCGAGCCTGTCGGCGGCGCCGCCAGGTCCGTAGATCCGCCCCTTCCGCGAGAGGTGTTGCACGTTCTCCTGACTGGCGTCGGTTTCATTCGTGTCGGAACGCCGTGAGCGAATCGATGCGGAGCGCACGCTGCGCGGGCACACAGCAGGCGATGAGCGCGACGGTGTCTTTCATCAGGAACAAGTCCACTGGAGGGCGGTGGGGAGGATGGTTGGCGTAATGTCATGCGGGTGAACTCAAAGTGCGCCCAGCCATTCGCCCCATGTCACATTCCAAAGCCCTATTCGGTCCTACCGTTGGAGGCTGGAAGAGCAACATCTCAAAACGAGGACGGGGTCCACAAGAGCGAGCCGGAATGCAGCGTTCCAATAATGGGCGGGAATCTATGAAAAGAACCTTCGCGCTTATCCTTACGACCCTGGCCGCGGTCGCCCTCTTCGGGGGGCTTGTGCACGCCGTGCTGGTGGTCGCGCACGTTTCCGAGCCAGTCGCCACCACGATTTACGGGCTGACCCCCCGGCGACTGTGGGCCACCACGGGCATTATGCTGGCGCTGGTCGGCGCGGTGATCGGGGCGCTGGCTCTCGCCCGCCCCGCCAGTCGTTTCGGCATCGCGGGCGGGCGACTCGGAGCCATCGCGGCGCTGGTGGCGGGGCTAATCGCCGTCGTCAATGGCGGACTGGTGTTGGCCATGGCCAACGGTGGACCAGGCACCGGTAACGGAGTTGTCGGCGCCGCCGCGGCCCTGGTGTTGGGGCTGTTCGGCACCAGCCTCGGTGGACTGGCTTTGGCCCGTTCCCGCCGCACCGCCTGACGGCCGTGAGCTCGACGAGCGCAATGTCGAATCCGGCCGCGAGTTTCGAACCATACCGCCGGCGCCTGCTCGGTCTCGCCTACCGCATGCTTGGATCGATGGCCGACGCTGAGGACGCGGTGCAGGAAGCGTATCTACGCTGGCACACAGCCGATCGAGAGAAGGTGTCGGCACCGAGAGCGTTTCTCATGACCACCACGACTCGAATTTGTCTCAACATGCTGACCTCGGCGCGCGTACAGCACGAGGAGTACGTCGGCCCATGGCTGCCGGAGCCAGTTCTTGACACGGCAGCCCTCGCGCCGGACAGCCGCACGGAGCTGGCCGAGGATCTCACCATTGCGTTGCTCTTGACGCTCGACCGCCTGTCGCCGCTCGAGCGGGCGGCCTTCCTGCTGCACGACGTGTTTGATTTCTCGTTCAGCGAAGTCGCCTCGGCTCTGGACCGACGCGAGGCCGCGTGCCGACAGCTGGCTGCGCGCGCACGCGCCCACGTGCGCGCGACGCGACCACGCGGCGCGATCGTAGCGCCGGTGCGTTCAGGCCAGATCGATGCGAAACATGCGCAGCTCCTGTCCGCATTCATGGCGGCCACGCAAGCGGGAGACCTCATTGCGCTGACGCAGCTTCTCGCCAGCGACGCGCGCATCGTGACGGATGGCGGTGGCAAGGTGCGGGCCTCGGGGGTGATTGATGGCGCCGATCGCGTGGCGCGATTGGTGGTCAACGCCGCACGCCCACACCCAGGTCAATGGTGGCGCCAGGATTTTACGGTGCGCCTTGCGACCATCAACGGCCTTCCCGGTGTCATCGTGGACGCACCCGAGGGGGTGGTACAAACCGTGGCGTTCGAGATCGAAGGCGAAGTCATTCGGGCGCTCTACGTAGTGCGCAATCCGGACAAGTTACGGCACTTAGCGGGGGCGCCGCCGCACGAGAGCGGTCGCGCATGAGGACGGCCTTACGGAGACCCTAAGGCCGCCGCCTTAGAACAGCCAAACCCCGCGTGCCATGAGCGCCGCCACGAAGACAATGACCACCACGAGCGCCATTTCCGTATGGTTGATCCGGGAATAGGCAGTCGCGGAAAAGCGCGGCAAGGGCGCTCCTCGTCTTCGCGCGGCACGGACGCGAATGAACGTGATCATCGGCGTAAGCTCGAGCGCAAAGACCAGCGCAAACAGCGCCATCTTCATCCAGAAGAAACCGTTATGCGCGTAGAAGGCCGGGGCCTTGCCTCCGAAGAACACGCGTCCGAGCCCGGACGCGATCCATATTCCGGCGGCGGCGCCCCAGGCGTTATCGGCCGCGAGCAGCATCGACCAATTCACGGCGTCGAGCGGTCCAACCAGCGCACGGCCGCGAATAAACAGGGCTCCCAGCCCGACGGCGAGCGTCAAGAGGTGGATGGCAGAGAGCAGCGCGCTGATGATGACCGAGGATGCTGGCACGTTGCAGTCCCCCAAACTGATCGCGACTCAAGAGGGCACTCCGACGGGCCTTCTTTGCTGCGAAGGCGCGGCCGACTCCGCGCTACCAGCCTGTCGACGACGTGAACGTCTCTTACTCGATCTTGAAAACCTCGCGATGGCCGCTCTCGATCAGGTCCATGTATCCCGCCATCGCCGTGCGAAGTCCTTCGTCGGGCGCGCGGGCTTCGAGCGCACTGAAGAAGGCGTTCATGTCCTCGACCTCGACTTCATGAACCACCGTCCAGAAACCCGCCACGGCGTCACTCAGGACGCGCGTGTTGTGAATCCCGATCTTCTTGAAGTGCGGTGCGGCCGTTTGGAACTTCTTGACCAGCTCCTTCGCCTTTCCGGGATGCGTGCGAAAGACGTTTCGAACGAGGAACATGACAACACTCCTTAACGGGGCGGACAGTCGCCAGGGATGCTCGGCAGCATACGGCGGCGAGCGGTCTTCGGCAAGGTCAATCGGGAGCGCGAGACTCCTGCTAAGCTCGTGGCCCGGAATGGATCTTCGGATGGTGGGGCGGTTAGAGCCGCGCGCGTAACGCGTCGACTGTCGGCGCTAGTCGCTCCTCCTGCCGCGGCAGGCGCAACAGGCGCGCCAGCGCCGATGGGACCTCGATATCCCGTCCGATCAGCGGCTCCACGATCTCGTTGAACTTGGCCGGGTGCGCCGTCGCCAGCAGCACCCACGGCTCGTCGGCGCGATCTGTCAAAGCGTGGTGATAGACATGCGCCGCGGTTGCGCCGTGCGGATCCCAGATGTAGTCCAGCGCCTTTGCGTCCTGCCTGATAGTCGCGCGAATCTGTTCGTCGGTGACCAGCCGCGCCGACACGCGGGTGGCCAGGCGATCCGAAAAAAGCATGCGGAGGCGCTCCATGTTCGAGGGATTGCCGACATCCATCGCCGAAGCCAGGGTCGCCACGCTCGCGCGCGGGCGCCAGGCGCCCCCGTCCAAGAACTCCGTCACCGCGGGGTTTGCGTTGGTCGCGAGCACGATGTCGCCGATGGGCAGTCCCAGCTCGCGGGCCCAGACGCCGGCGGTCACGTTGCCCAGGTTGCCGGACGGCACGACGAAATTGGCCTTCCGTCCCTCACGGTGCCAGACCTCCAGGCTCGCCGCGGCGTAGTACACCATCTGCGGCAGCAGCCGTCCGATGTTGATACTGTTCGCCGACGAGAGGCCGAGCGCCGCCGACAACGCGCGATCCTGGAACGTCTCCTTGACCATGCGCTGGCAATCATCGAACGTGCCCTGGACGGCAAACGTCCGCACGTTCCCGCCCCAGCACGCCAGTTGCTGCGCCTGCCGCGGTGAGACGAGCCCGTCGGGATAGAGCAGGACGACGTCGACCCACGGCCGCCGATGGAAGGCCGCGGCGACGGCGCCGCCGGTATCCCCGGATGTGGCGACCAGGATCGTGACCTTCTGTCCACGCGCGCGTTGCACGCGTTCGAGCGCGGCGGCCGTGAAGCGGGCGCCGAAATCCTTGAACGCACACGTCGGGCCATGAAACAACTCGAGAACGCCGGCGCCGCCGCGGGCCCGCTCAAGCGACCGGACTGGAGCCGGAAAATCGAACGCCTCCGCGCAGACCGCGCCGAGCTCTCGCGCGAGCGCGTCACCTTCCGCGAAGGGCGCGAGGAGACGCTCGGCAATCGATGGCAGCGCCGTGCCGCCGGGAAAGTCCGCTAACGGGAGGACCGGCATCCGATCCGGAACGAACAGGCCGCCGTCCGATGCCAGGCCTTGCAGGATCGCGTCGCTGAGCGTGACGGGCGCAGCTCCGCTGCGCGTGCTGATGAATCTCATGGCTCGACGACAATCTTCGCACCGGCCGGCTCGATCCGCGTGATCCAGGCGTCGCTGGTGATGCCCTCCGCGCGAAACGCCTCCACCATGCCGGCGCGGACCTCGTCCGCCTTGACCTCCTCGGCCCAGGCGAACATCGTCGGTCCCGCGCCGGAGATCGAACAGCCGAGCGCGCCGCGCGCCATCGCGGCGTTCTTGACCGCCTGAAAGCCGGGGATGAGACTCTTGCGCTGCGGCTCAATCAGGACGTCTTCGAGCGACGCCGCGATCAGTGACAGATCCGCGGTGAAGCATCCGGCGACGAACCCGGCAAGATTGGCCTGCTGCCAGACGACGTCGGAGAGCATGACCGTGCGTCCGAGAATCGCTCTGGCGCCGCGCGTCTCGAGGATCCGGTGGGGGCGGACGAGCACCGAGCGCACGGTCGACGGCACCGGAATCTGTTTTATGTGCGGATCGTCGATGCCGACGCAGAGCACCAGGCCCCCGTAGAGCGACGGCG
The DNA here is from genome assembly GCA_963836665.1 of uncultured Acidobacteriota bacterium. Classification (GTDB taxonomy): domain Bacteria; phylum Acidobacteriota; class Vicinamibacteria; order Vicinamibacterales; family 2-12-FULL-66-21; genus JAICSD01. The sequence goes on from CAWIKL010000002.1 coordinate 592,540, forward strand.
CGATGTTGTCGATGTGCGCCGTGCCGCTGGCGACCTGCTCGCCTTGCATTGCGAACTTCAGCAGGCGCAGGTGATCGAGCGGGCGGTCGAGCAGCGCATTGGCCGCGACGACGGCGGCAACGGCGGATGCCGCTGACCCACCGAGCCCCGAGCCGAGAGGGATCCCCTTCTCGATGGTGAGTTCGAACCCGAAGTCGAGATCCAGCGCCTCGACCATCGCCGCGACCGCCATCCCGGCGGTGTTCCGCTCGACCGCGAGCGGCAGGTCCACGACGACGCCGCTGATCCCGGCAATCCGGACGCCGCGCGCCGCCGTGCGCGCGGCACGCACGCGGTCGCCCGTAAAGGGCGCGCTGTAACCCAGTACGTCGAAACCGACGGCCACGTTGCCGACGCTCGCCGGCGCGAACGCGACTACGCGGTCGGGCGGGCTCACAGCCGCGCCCCGAGGTAGGCGCAGACGCGGAGCAGATCGGCGAAGACGCCGCCGGCCGTGACCGCCGGCCCGGCGCCAGGGCCCTGCACGACGAGCGGATTGCGGTTGTACCGGCTCGTCGTGAAGCTGACCACGTTGTCGGTCAGGCTCATGTTGGCCAGGAAATGCGATCGGTCGACCTCGACCAGGCCCACGGTGGCTCGTCGACTGTCGGCATCGAGCCGGCCGACATAACGCAGGACCTTGCCTCGGGCGCGCGCCCCTTCGAATCGCTCCCGCATGGCAGCATCGACTTCGGTCGCCCGGGCGAGGAATTCCTCCGCCGTGGCCGAACGGAGCGACTCGGGAACGAGTCCTTCGAGCTCGACGTCCGTAAGTTCCATGTCGAGGCCCATTTCGCGCGCCAGGATAATCAGCTTGCGGGCAACGTCGGTGCCCGAGAGATCGTCACGCGGATCGGGTTCCGTGAATCCCTGGGCCTTGGCGTCCCGCACCAGCGCGGAAAACGGCTGCTCGCCGTCCCAGACGTTGAAGAGATACGACAGCGTCCCTGACAGGACGCCCTCGATCGTCTGAATGCGATCGCCGGTCTCCCGCAAATCGCGCACCGTCTGGATGATCGGCAGGCCCGCGCCCACCGTCGCCTCGTACATATAGTGCGATCCTCCGGCGCGCCGCGCCTCGGCCAGGGTCCGGTAGAACGCGGTGTCCGCGCTACCCGCCTGCTTGTTCGGGGTCACGACGTGAATGCCCGCCGCGAGCCACTCGGGATAGTGGCGGGCGATCTCCGCGCTGGCGGTGCAGTCGACGATCACGGTGTGTGGGAGATGGGCGGCGTGCAGGTGGCCAACGAACCGCCGCAGGTCCGGCGCGCCGCCGGTATCGAGCGACTCGCGCCATTGCGCCATCGGGACGGACGTGTCGGCGAGCAGCATCTTCGTCGACGTGAGGATGCCGCGCAGCCGCAGGTCCAGCCTGAACTCGCGCGTCAGCCGTTCGGCTTGCGACGCGAGCTGATCGAGAAACGCACTGCCAACCAAGCCGGGTCCGATCAGGCCAATCGAAATCGTGTGCGGCGACAGGTAGAAGCTCGCGTGGACGGATCCGAGGGCGCGCGCCGTCTGGGTCATGTCGATCACGACCGAGATGTTGCGCTCTGAGGCGCCCTGAGCGATGGCGCGGACGTTGACGCCGGATGTCCCGAGCGCGTTGAACAGCTTGGCCGCGATGCCCGGCGTGCCGGCCATCCCGTCACCGACCACGGCGAGAATGCTGCAGTCGTAGGTGACGTCGACCCGCTGGATCTGCCCCTGGCGCAGCTCACGGTCGAAGACCTCTCGCACGACGGCGGCCGCGCGATCCGCCTCCGCCTGCGCCAGCGCGAAGCAGATCGAGTGCTCAGAACTCCCCTGCGAGATCAGAGCGACCGAGATGCCGTGCTCGCGCAGCGCGCCGAACAGGCGCTGCGCGGTACCAGGCACGCCGATCATGCCGGTGCCTTCGACGTTGATCAGCGAGACCTCGTCGATGCTCGTAATCCCCTTGACCGGATGCGACGACAGCGGCTCCGCGCAGATCAGTGTCCCCGCCTTCTCCGGAGCGAACGTGTTGCGGATCCGGATCGGAATGGCCCGGCTGACAGCCGGCGCCATCGTCTGCGGATGAAGCACTTTCGCGCCGAAATAGGCGAGCTCCATCGCCTCGTTGTAGGAAAGCGCGTCGATCACGGTCGCGTCGGGGACGCGTCGCGGATCGGCACTGAGCACCCCGTCGACGTCGGTCCAGATCACGATGTCGGACGCGTCGAGCAGCGCACCGAAGATCGAACCGGAGAAGTCGCTCCCGTTCCGGCCGAGGGTGGTCTGCAACCCGTCGCGCGTCCGCGCGATGAACCCGGTAACAATGAGCGTTGCGTCCGCATCCTGCGGGATGACGCGGTCGGCATTGACCCGCGACTCGGGCCAGAGGACGCTCGGCCCGAGCGGCGCCGCGTCGATCCGCACGATCTCCCGCGCGTCGATCCAGTGCACAGCGCCGGCGCGCCGGCCCCGCGCCCGCACATAGCGCGCGAACAGGCGCGTCGACCAGATCTCGCCAAAGCCGGCAACGAGGTCGCGGACGACGGCCGAGCCGATGCGCACCAGGCGCACGGTCTGCAGGATGCCGGCGATGTCGTCGCAGTCGCGGCCCAGCTCCTGACCGTACTCCGCGGCGTCGGCGGCTCCGAGCAGCGTGTTGGCGATGGCGACGTGGCGCTGTCGAATCGTGTCGAGACGGCGGGTATCGCCGTCCTCCTGACGCTCTGCGGCGGTGACGAGCGCCAGCAATGCGTCGGTCACGCCTCGACAGGCCGAGAGGACAGCCGCGACGCGCCGCCGCGGGTCATCCTCGAGAATCCGCGCGACCCGCTCGATGCAGGCGGCATCGGCGACGCTCGACCCGCCGAATTTGTGCACCCGCCAGGGTTCCATGCCGGTCGATGGCGGATTCATGCGTCTGGTCGCCTGTCGTGGACCAGAAAGCGCTGGTAGGCGTCGTTGTTCTCGTCGAGTTGGAACCGATAGTCGAGGCCGGCGAGGAACGCCTCGAACGTGTCCGACTCCGCCGCCGGCACCTCGAAGGCAGCCAGCACGCGGCCGAAATCCGCGCCGTGGTTGCGGTAGTGAAAAAGGCTGATGTTCCAGCGCCCGCCGACCGCATCGAGAAAGTGGAGCAGCGCGCCAGGGCGCTCCGGAAACTCGAACCGGCAGACCCGTTCGGCGGTGACGGCCGCCGTCCGCCCGCCCACCATGTGTCGCACGTGCAGCTTGGCCATCTCGTTGCCCGACAAATCCGCCGTCTCGTATCCCGATTCCCGTAGCCGGGCCGCCAGCTCGTGGCCTTCGCGGTGGGACGTGGTCGCGACGCCGACGAAGATCTGGGCGCGTTCCCGGCCGCTCAGACGATAGTTGAACTCGGTGACCACGACCCGCGGACCCAGCGCGGCGCAGAACGACCGGAAGGCGCCGGGCCGCTCGGGGATCGTAACCGCCAGCAAGGCCTCTCGTCCTTCCCCGAGCTCAGCGCGTTCGGCGACGAACCGCAGCCGGTCGAAATTCATGTTGGCGCCGCTGAGCACGGCGGCGAGCCGCTGCCCGCGGTGGCCGGTGGCCTCGACGTGCGATTTGAGCCCGGCGAGCGCCAGTGCGCCAGCGGGCTCTACGATCGTCCGGGTGTCGTCGAAGATGTCCTTGATCGCGGCGCAGATCTCATCGTTGTTGACGCGGATGATGCGGTCGACGGTCGCCTGCACGATCGGAAAGGTGTGCTCGCCTACCTCCTGTACCGCCACGCCGTCGGCGAACAGGCCGACGTCGTTCAGCCGCACCCGGCGGCCGGCGGCCAGTGACTGCGCCATCGCGTCCGCATCGACTGGTTCGACGCCGATGACCTGCACGGCAGGCTGCACGGCCTTGATATAAGCGCCGATGCCAGCGATCAATCCGCCGCCGCCCACGGGGACGAATACCGCCCCGAGTTCCTGGCTCTGACGGAGCATCTCGACCGCGACCGTCCCCTGCCCGGCAATGACCAGCGGGTCGTCGAAGGGATGGATGAACACGAGACCCCTTTCGGCGCCGAGCTGCTCGGCGTGTCGCTGAGCCTCCGCGTAGCGATCGCCGGCCATCACGACTTCTGCGCCCAGGGCCTTGACCGCTTCGACCTTGATCTCCGGCGTCGTCCGCGGCATGACGATGAGCGCGTGGAGGCTCAGACGTCGGGCGGAAAAGGCGACGCCCTGAGCGTGATTGCCGGCGCTCGCCGCGATGACACCGCGGGCGCGCTCCGCGGGCTGCAGGCGGGCGATCCGGTTGTAGGCGCCGCGCAGCTTGAAGCTGAAGATCGGCTGGAGATCCTCGCGCTTGAGCAGGACTTCGTTATCGAGTCGGCGTGAGAGCCGCGGCGCCGGCTCGAGCGGCGTCTCGCGTGCCGCCTCATACACACGGCTGGTCAGAATTTCGCGGATGAGTGTGTCCATGTGTTGACGGGGGTGTCCATCAGGGTCGGCGTATATTCTCACCCAATATGAATCGCAGGAAATCGCGGCGATCAGGGAGGCGACCGTCGCGGCAACGCCAACACCAGATTCCACGCCGTGCCGCCGCCGCGCTCTCGGCCGCTGGCCCAAGACTCAGGCAGCAGGGTGATCTCCGGTCTAGAATGGCTATCCCACGGCGCTGGTCGGCGACCGAGGCAGCCACCGTGTCACTCAACGCGTCGGCGACAACGGCGGCCACAACGCGCGCGCCATCGCATCGTTAGACTCTTGGCTTCGATGAGCATCGCCTGGCAACTTGAGCATTCCGCTGAAGCCGAGGTCAGTCCGTCGTTCGCCTGGAGCTGGCGAACCGATATCAACAACTGGGACGATCCGCCCGCCCAATTTCAGCTCGATGGCCCATTCGCCAGCGGCTCCTGGGGAACGACCTTCCTTCCGGGGCAAGCGCCTCTGCGCTGGCAAATTCGTTCAGGATCGCCGAAGCGATGGCGCGGGCAGAGCGTTCAGGGGAGCGACGATCAACGGCCACAGTCAAGGGTTCTGACTGACCTTTTTCATCGACGATTGCCTTCCTCGGCGGCCGACCATTCGATCGCCGCGATACGGCGACGAGACAGGATCTCTTTCACGAAATCGGAAGCAGATAACCCTGCATGTAGAAGGCGACCCCGCCACAATTGGAAAAGACACTCGGGTTCGCCAAATACTTGACACCTGAAGTCATGTGCTCGCTTTTGATTGCGATGCCATCCGGTCCGGCCTGCGATGCCGAGAGAAACGGCGAATTGACGCCGGCACCAATGTAGCAGGTTTGACCGACACTTCCAGTCGCGTACCATTCCCAGTCGGTGATCATGAGAATTTGTCCAGGATAGCTGGCCAAATCGAAGCAGTTGATGCTACCGAAGGCGTCGTAGATCCCAAGTTTAGTCGCGGGGCAATTTGCATCCGTATACGCATTGCGCGTGAGCATCATTTGCTTGCTAGGCAGCACGCCCATGTGGGTTACCAAACTCGGGCCTAATGTCATTGGCGGAAGCGATCCCACGTTGACCGTCGGCGTTCCTGATAAGGTCACGCTCGGGAGCGAACTCACAGTGACGCTCAGCGTGTTGCCGATGTTTACCGTTGGTATATTGACCACATTCACGTTTTTCGTGGAGCTATCGTTGGATTGGCCATTGGGCGTACCGTTCCCGTTCCCCTGCGCCGCGCACAGGGTGGCAGTTGCCAAGATGCTCGCCGCCACCATCATGAATTTTGTTTGGATCTTCATAAGTTAGTCGTCCTTCTTTGATCTGTACGCGGATTCCGGCGAAGTCTACTTGATGGCACCGTGTATATGGTTCGTCGTCTCCTCCTCGACGACCTGCTCTTCCTCTGGTTGACTCGGCGAGCTGAGGAAGCTATCACAGAGTCGCCTTGTGAGACGTTCGAAACAGCACTTCCGCCCTAATCCGAGCCCTCAGAACGACGCCTGCGAAATCGCGCAGGACGTCGGAGATCTGCCGTTCTACTGGTTGAACGATACAGCGGTCACTCGCCGAGCAGTTGCCGGCCCCGAGACCTGGGAGGCTGTCAACCTTTTTCGCCGCAGGGACATCAAAAACCGATGGAGGGATGTCCGCTCTCCAAAAGGGCGCGCCGGCCGAGGAGGATGCTCTTGAGCCTTGTACTTCGAGACTTGCGTCATGCGTGGCGGCTCCTGCGACGGCAGCCGGCGTTCACCGCTGTGGCGATTCTGACCCTGGCGCTCGGCATCGGAGCGACGACGGCGGTCTTTACGATCGTGAACGGTGTGCTGCTTCGACCATTGCCGTATCGTGACCCGAGTCGCCTGGTGACGCTCTTTTACGGGCACAAAGGGCTCGTCTCCCCTTGGTTCTCTCCGGTAAATGTTCGCGACTACGTCGGCCCCAGCGAATCGTTCGCCGAGGCATCGGCCGTTGCGCCGATCACTGCTAGCATGACTGGGCTCGGCGATCCGGAACGCCTCCAAGGGGCGAGAGTCTCTTGGAATTACTTCAGACTGCTGGGCGTCTCGATGACTCTCGGCCGGGCGTTTGCCGAGGGCGACTCTCCGGGCGATGGCAACCAGGTCGTGCTCTCGGACGGCCTCTGGCGACGTCGATTTGGCGGTCGTCGCGATGTCGTGAACTCGACGACGACGCTCGACGGCCATGACGTGACGATTGTCGGGGTCGCTCCGGCGGCCCTGAGATTTCCGGCCGCCGCAGAGTTCTGGCAGCCGCTCATTTTCAAGCCGCGTGACCTCGCGCCGGCGGCACGCGGCGCCCAGTGGGTCCAGGTATTGGCCCGCTTGAAGGATACAGTGTCGCCCAGTCAGGCGACCATCGCGCTGCAAACGGTGGCCGATCGCCTGGCCACCGAATTTCCCCAAACAGAGAGAGACGCGACACCGTTGGCCACTCCGCTGCAGGAGCGGATTGTTGGTGACATTCGCCCTACATTGTTGACCCTTTTCGGCGCCGTCACGCTCGTGCTGCTCATCGCCTGCGCGAACGTCGCGAATCTGCTGCTGGCGCGCGGGCAGGCTCGCGGCCGTGAGGTGGCCGTGCGGGCTGCCCTCGGCGCGAGTCGGCGCCAGCTGATTGCGCAGTTGCTGACAGAGAGCCTCGCCCTGGGGATACTCGGCGGAGCAGCGGGTGCAGGTGTTGCGTTCTGTTTCGTGCGTGCACTGGTGCTGCTCGGGCCAACGTCGATCCCACTTCTGCCGGATCTGTCAGTCGACATGCCCGTCCTGGCCTTCGGCTTGGCGATGACACTCGGCACGAGCATCGCGTTTGGGCTGACCCCGGCGCTGGCGGTCTCTGGACGGGCCAGGGAGCAGTCTCTCGCGTTGAGCAACCGTGGGGCCGTCGGCGCGAGTGGAACGGGCGCTCGACGGATTCTCGTCGTCTCGGAGCTGGCGGGCGCGGCGATGCTGTTGGTCGGAGCCGGCTTGCTCATTCGCAGCTACGTTCAGCTCCAGCACGTCGAACCAGGCTTCGAGTCCGAAGGCGTCACGACGTTCAACTTGTCATTGCCGGCCGCTCGATACCCAGATCCAGCGAGTCCGCGAGCTTTCGTCTCGGCGCTGCTCACGCGACTGGAGGCGGAGCCTGGTGTTCAGTCAGCGGCCGTGGCGATGGGCCTTCCATTTACGAGCGATCTCAACGTCCTGACCGGCTTCCGACACGAGGACCAGCCGGAGCCGGATTCGGCATCAATGCCGACGGCCTCCATGCGGGTCGTCAGCCCTGCATACTTCACGACAATGAAGATCCCGATCCGCGATGGCCGACCCTTCGATCGCCGCGATACGGCGACGAGTCCCGAAGTCGTTCTCATCAACGCACGGGCTGCACAGCGATACTTCTCGGGACAGAATCCCGTTGGACAGGAGATTCGCGTCAGCGCGGAGCTCGCGCGCCAGGCGCGCAATGGACCGAAGACGATCGTCGGCGTCGTCGGGAACGTCAAATACGGCGGCCTCGACGAGGATACGCCGGCCGAGATTTACCTGCCCTACGATCAGCATCCGGTGGACGCCTTCACCATCGCCGTGCGCACGTCGGCAGATCGCATTACCTCTATTCCTACGCTGCGGCATGACGTGGCCGGGCTCGATCCCTTACTGCCCCTGGCAAACATCAAGAGCCTCGCTGCGCTTGTCGACGCGTCGCTGGCTGAACGCCGTTTCACGATGGTGGTGCTTCTGACCTTCGCCGCTATCGCGGTCGCGCTGTCGGTCATCGGCGTCTACGGTGTGCTCGCGTATCTGGTCGGTCAGCGGAGGAGAGAAATCGGGCTCCGGTTGGCTATCGGCGCTTCGCGTGCCGAGGTCGTCTGGTTGTTCGTGCGCGAAGGCGCAGCGCTGACTCTGGTTGGCGTGGGCGCTGGGCTGGGCGGAGCTCTTGCGGCCGGCCGGTGGATGTCGACTCTGCTGTTCGGCGTCACGCCCGCCGATCCGGTGACGCTCGCTATCGTTGTCTGCGCGCTGGCGGGCGCGGCTGCATGTGCGACCTACGTACCTGCGCGAAGGGCCGCGGGCGTCGATCCAAGCGAGGCCTTGAGGGCTGAGTAGAACGCCAATAGTGACCCGGGACTGCGGGCTCCTGGCCCAGGTTAGCAGGCCAGAGCCGAGAGCCCGCAGCCGGTCACTCTCTCTTGTCGTTCATTGACAGGCCGGCGCTGGAGCGTTCGGAACGGCAGGATCGTTCGGGAAGATGTACCTCCCGCCGAGCGCGCTCGACGGAGTCTCGCGCGTGAACCACTGCAGCAGGTTCTGGGTCTGCGGGTGGTAAATAAATCCGTTCAGCGCCACCGGCACGCTGTGGCCGACCAATTGATCGCCTGTCTCCAACAACGTGCTGCACCCCGTCTCTCCATTGGGGTACGGCGGTACGACGTTGTTGACGAAGGGATCGTTGAGCCACTCCGCAACCTCGTGGCTGAGGGCGTGCACGTCAGCGATCGCCGGCACGCTGAAGATCCCGGTGTCGTTCCAGTCCTCGAAGATGAACGTCTGGACGACCAGGTCGTTGCCTTTCGTCCCGGTGACGATGGCGTCGTGGTAGCCGAGGACGCAGCAGCCGTTGATCGGGTCCCCGCCGTAGAAAAGCAGCGCGTTGTAGGTTGCGAAGATCGGTAGCGTGTCGGGCTTGATCGTGTGCGTCGCCAGATAGCTGGCGACGATGCCGTCGATGAATTCGCCAGGCACGAAGGCAAAAAGCGGGGTGCCATCGGCGAAGTCAATCGCAAAGCCGTCGAAAAAATCGGCCGTCGCTACTGTGTCGGCAATGAAGGGCGCCTCGAGCTGCACGTGCCAGGCGTCGGCGTCCGGCGTCAGCGAGCTGAAGAAGGTCACACGCTGCATCGCGTCGCCCCACTGGGTTGTGCCGGCCTGATTGCCCACGGCGAAATGCGCCGGCCGGAAGATGGGCGAGGCGACGGTGTTGGGGACCCTGCTGGAGCCGTCGAACGTGACCTCGTTGCCGGTGAAGTTGCCGGCCGCGTCGAAGAGCGGGACGGTAATCGCGATCGGAATGATGATGTTGTTGACCGACGTCGTCTTGCCATGGCTGACCGGCGGCGATCCGACGAACATCAGCGGAAAGGGTTGCCCGGCGGCAAACACGGTCGTGTCGAAGTGCGGGATCGAGATGATGCCGTCGGCGGCGTGGCGTCCGGACGCGACGGCCGCGGTCGCTGCCGCGTTGACTGACGACGAATTGTCGTGTGCGCCGGACGGGCGCGAGAATCGCGCCCGCGCGCCGATCTGGTCGAGCTTGGCGTGCGACCGGATCATTTGCGCGATTCGGTCCTTCGTCCTGGCGCTGAGTTCCTTCGTCGTCTGGCTTTGTGCTCGTGAGTCACCGTGGAGCAAGACTGCGAACGCCATCGTGAGGACGAGAACGGGATGAAAGAGCAGGCGGGCCGCACGCTTCATCGAAGCCTCCAGATTCCGGTCGTCAGACCCGGCGAGACGATCGAGCCCACCGAACGACGACCCGTCGTGGATTCTCTGTGGCACAGCGCACCGCTGTCAATTCCGAAGGGCGGTCGACTGGCGGTCGCCTCGGCCGAGCGAAAACGTCAACCAAAACGCGGGGCAGCGGTCTCCTGCTGCCCCGAGTTGGCTCGCTTCCGCGGCCCCTGAATGCCCCGCCATGCGGGCAACGGCGGCTAACATCCGCGCGGTGGTCCCGGCGGCCCGAGGATGATGACCCCATGCCGCTTCGCGATCGCGGCAACCCGTGCCGGATCTGGCGGTGGACCTGCCGGACGCTGCGGCAACACCGGCGCGGTTGCGGGCTGACCGACCTCGCGCAGGAACCCCTCGAACTCCATCGGCGCCAGGCCAACGAGCACACGCGCCGGACTGGAACCGGCGCCGATGAACGTATGCGGCACGCCCTTGGGCCCGAACGCGAACCCGCCCGTCGTCAAGTCCACTCGCGTGTCACCGACATAGACTGTAAGGTTCCCCTCGAGCACGAAAAACCATTCGTCCTCCTCGACGTGAACATGCCACGGGGAGCCGAGGGCGGGGGGAACGACGACCTCGATCAGGCCATACCGACCTCCCGTGTCGGCACCGCTGATCTTTACGGTCTCGAGCATGCCGGCCAGCCAGAATGCTTCTCCTTGGTCGTGCGCCAGCGCGTAACCCGTGGTTCCGCGATCTGCAGTAGTTGTCATCACGCTCTCCTCTATTGAATCGATTACTGGACGAGAAAACGGGCGAACACCTGCCAGGCGTCCGTGTGGCCGAGCACGAATCGCAGCGGGCCGGACACCAGCATGGCGAGGCCCCCCCAGATGTAGACGGGGTGCACCCGGCCGCGCGACTTCCAGTCGTGAACCATCCCCGCGATGACAAAGAGCTCGCTCAGCAGGATGGACACCATCGGGTTTGGAACAAACGGAAGCCGGCTGATCGCCGGCGTGACGACGAGGATGGTCGCCAGCAAGAAGAGGCGCCGGTGAATCTCGGGCTGCCGGCGAGTCCGCATCGCCCCACCCACGCAGATAGCGAACATGACCATCTGGCCCAATGGAAAAATCAGAAAGACCAGCGATTCCGCGGCGCCGGTGGCGAGCCCTCGGCGTGCGCCCGCGATGGCGACCATGACGCCGAGCGGGACCATGGCTGCAGCGACGAACCCACCCGCGATTCCCAGCCGGCGGTGCCAGGCGACGCGGTGTCCCGCGACGAGCGCGGTCTGAACCAGGAACAGAACCAGCCAGGTGGTGAACACCACGCCGTGGATGTGCAGGAGCGGGCTCAACGGCGCCCGGTTGGACAGGCCCCGCAGAAAGTACGTCGGCGCGAAGCCCGCGAACGTCGTCACGATGAACGCCACGGCCATCCCGGTATGGAAGACGCGGGTCGTGCGGGCGGTGCTCCGGGCCGCGGCCGCGGCGCCCGCGCGAACCCGACGGAACGCCTCACCCTCCTCGATCAGGCCGCCGACCCCTACCGCCAATTCGTTGCTGCCGTTCATGCCACCCTCCATGAACGACAGGTTAGAGAGAACCGCGCCGCGCAACTTCGGGAAGACTACCCAATTCGCGCGCCCAACGAACTGGGTAGTTCTACCCACTCGTGTGTCAGACTCGTCGCCGATGCAGAACGCGACCAAAAGCGGCCGGCTCGCCTATGAGCGCCGGGCCTGGAGCGATGCCTTCGAGGCGTTGTCGCAGGCAAGCGCGGCGGGGCCTCTCACGGCAGACGACGTGGAGCGGCTGGCCTGGTCGGCGGTCCTCACCGGGCGCGACGAACCGGCGCTCGAGGCCCTGGAGCGTCTGCATCAATTGCGACTCGAGGCGGGCGAGCCGCTCAGGGCCGCGAGGGCGGCGTTCTGGCTGGCGTTGCGCTTGACCTCGTTGGGTGAGATGGCCCGGGCGAGCGGATGGCTCGTGCGGACCGAGCGTCTGGTGGAGGCCGCGGGGCCGGACAGTGTCGAGTGGGGCTACTTGCGGTTGCCGCGGATCTTCCGCTCCACCGCGACCGGCGACCACGCTGCTGCGCGGGCCGTCGCCGCGGAGGTCGCCGAGATCGGCGACCGCTACAAGGACCGCGACCTGAGTGCGCTCGGCAGGAGTTTCGAGGGTCGCGCGCTCATTCGACAGGGGCAGCTCGCGGAAGGGCTGCCGTTTCTCGACGAGGCGATGGTGGCGGCAACGAGCGACAACCTGTCGCCTGTCGTCACGGGCCTGATCTACTGCGATGTGATCGCGGCGTGTCAGCAGACATACGCCCTCGATCGCGCGCGTGAATGGACGGCGGTCTTGAGCGCGTGGTGTGAGGCCCAGCCGCAGCTCGTGGCGTTCGCGGGAGCATGTCTCATCCACCGGTCAGAGATCCTTCAGCTTGGCGGACGCTGGACTGAGGCGTTCGAAGAGGCGCGCCGTGCGTCAACGCGGCTGTCGCGGTCGAGAGACGGCGGCGGTGGCAACGCCATCTACCAACAGGGCGAGATCCACCGCCTGCGCGGCGAGATGGCGGAGGCCGAAGCGGCCTATGCGCTGGCGACGGAGCGGGGCCGCGACCCCCACCCGGGCCTCGCGCTCCTGCGCGTGGCCCAGGGCCGCGTCGACCTGGCGGCCGCGGCGAGCCGGCGCGTGTCGGCGGCGACGAGCGATCCTCTCAAGCGCACGCGCTTTCTGCCGGCGCACGTGGAGATCATGCTGGCCGCCGGCGACCTGGCGGAGGCGCGGCGCGCCGCCGACGAATTGAGCGCGCTCGCCGACGGCTTCGGGATGGAGCTACTCAGCGCCATGGCCCAGCATGCGCAAGGTGCCGTGTCGCTCGCGGAAGGCGACGCGCCGAGCGCGATCGGTCCGCTGCGCCAAGCGCACGCCGCGTGGCAGCAGAGCGGGGCACCGTACCTGAGCGCGCGCATCCGTCTTCTGGTGGCGCGGGCCTTTCGAGCCCTCGGGGACGAAGACGGCGCCCGGCTCGAACTCGAGGCGGCCAGGAAGGTCTTCGTCGAGCTCGGCGCAGCGCCGGATGTCGCGGCGATCGAGGCGATGATGGCGCCGGCAGGCGGCGACGCCCGTCCTGCGGCGAGCGCGCACAACCTGAGCGCCAGGGAGCTCGAAGTGCTGCGGCTGGTCGCGTCGGGCCAGACCAACAAGGCCATCGCCGGGACGCTCTTCCTCAGCGAGAAGACCGTTGATCGGCACGTAAGCAACATCTTCGACAAGCTGGACGTGCCCTCGCGCGCCGCGGCGACGGCCTGGGCGTATCAACACCGTCTTATCGGGTAGGGCCGCGTCAATATCGCCCGTGATCGGCGCCTCCAGTATCACGTGCGGTTATAGCCAGGGCAGCATCACCTGGCCTCTACTGCAGCGTGACGCGCACGACGGCGGTGTTGTTGAACGTGCCACTGACCGCGCTGTGCGACACGACGCCGATACTGTAGACGCCGGGCCCCAGCCCGAGCGCGCCGCGGTTCACGGTCAGGTTGTAGCCGGACAGGCCGTAGCGCGAACCGTAGAACCCGCCGACGTCGGGCCGCGACGCGCCGAGCGTCGCCACGCCGAGGAAGATCGGGGGTTGGCCGCTGCCCGGGTTCGGGAAGGCGTAGATGTGGACCGCGTCGACGCCGCTCCCGCCCATCGTCGTGCCCTCGACCGTGCGATCGATCGACCAGCCGCCGATGGTGAAGGTCGCGGCCGCAATCGTCGCTTCGGCGCTTGGCACGTCGATCGACATCAGCGCGGTGGCGCTGACGGTGAACGGCACCGACTTGACGATCGAGTTGCTGTTGGTCAGCGTGTCGTGCGCGACGACGTTGAGGGTGAACGTGCCGGGCGACATGCCGGTGATGGTGAAGTGGAAGCCGACGGCGGTGAAGCGCGCGCCGAAGAGTGCGGCGACGTCGCCGCGGGCGGCGCCGTAGCTGCCGGTGCCGATGAAGATGCCGGGCGCCGGTGCGCCGGCCTGCTGCACGTAGAAGGTGATCGCGTCGACGCCGGTACCGCTCGCCGCGCCCCCGTCGAGCGCCCAGCCGCCCACCTCGAACGCCGAGGTGACCGTTTGTCCCGCCGTCGGCGTGTCCACCGCGATCGCCGGCCTGGACACGGGCGCGGTCACGGTGATGTTCGCGCTCGCGGCCGCGTCGAAGGTGCCGGTTGACGCGTTGCGCGCGAAGACACTGATCGTATACGCGCCGGGCGTCAGGCTGCCGCTCGACAGCGTCCACCCGGAGTTGGTGAACTGCGATCCGTAGATCGTGCCGATGTCACTCCGGGCAACGCCATACGTCGCCACTCCAAGGAACATCGGGCTGCTGCCGCTCAGCGTGGCGTAGACGTGCACCGCATCGACGCCGGTGCCCGTCGCGGCGCCGCGGTTCAGGGCCCAGCCCGCGATAAGAAACGGCGTCGACACCGATCCGCCCCTCGGCGTGTCGAGACTGAGATCCGAGGTGACCGGACGGCCGGCCTGATGGTTCTGGTCCACCGGCACCTTTCCAGGACCCCAGAATGAATACACAAAAGTGAACGACCCATCCCCGTTGCTGATACCCGTATACTCCGTGCCCGTTGCGCTGTTATAGAGGATCACATCCACCTTGCCGTCGCAGTTCACGTCTTCCGGGATCACGTAGTCGTAATCCGGGCCCCAGGACATCGACTGGAAGCTGAATGTTCCCGTTCCTGTACCGGTCCCGAGGTAGGCGACGCCACTGGTCTTGTCGTAGAGAGTGACGTCCGCGTTACCGTCACCCGTATAGTCCGCTAAACGGACCGATGTGAAGCCAGGGGTCAAGATCAAAGGAGAGAATGCAAACCCACCAGCGCCGTTGCTGATAGCCGTTACAGCCTGTCCGTTCGGTACCTGTTGTACAGGATCAGGTCTGCTCGTCCGTCTCCATTCAGGTCGCCCACATCGGCAAGGTAGTAGCCTGGGTCGATAGACAGCGCATTGATCGTGAAGCCTCCCGTCCCATCGCCGACGGCGAGATACGCCGCGCCATCCCCCGCCCTGTAGAAGAGCAGATCGGCGTTGCCATCGCCCGTAAAGTCAGCAAGACGAACGTAGGTGTAGTGCTGGCCGGAATTGATAGAGACGTAGGTGAAGGTGCCGTCACCTTTGCTGATGCCGGCATAACTCGTCCCAGTCAGGCTGTTGTAGAGAACGACGTCGGTCTTGCCGTCCCCGTTGAGATCGCCGGTTTCCACGAAGTCATACCCAGGACTCCAGGACAACACCTGGAAATTGAATGTCCCGTCGCCGTTGCCGGAGCCGATGTGCCCTTCACCCGTCTGGGAGTTGTACAGAATCAGATCGGCTTTGCCGTCGCCAGTGAAGTCGCCCGTGCGCAAAATGTCGATTCCCGGAGAGACGGCATCGGGGACATTGGCGTATGTTCCGTCGCCGTTGCTCATCAACGTGGACGATTGACCGTCGGGGGGATTGTAGAGGAATTCGCCATCCGAACAGCCCTTGCCGCCAAAATCGTTGAAGAGATATGGCAAGCGCGTTGCGAACAGCAGCACGATGCCGTCCTGCGACCCACCGCTCGCCGTTTGCACCGCTTTCACAACAGGAAAATTTGTCGACGTGCTCTCGCCTGCGATATGTATGTTCCCCAGAAAATCCACCGCGATGCCACGGCCGGACTCATCTCCTGAACCTCCTAAGAAGGTCGAAAACGGAACAGCCGACCCGGCCGCGTTGACTTCGGTGACGAACATGTCGAATGCGACCCGCGTGGCTTGAATCGGATTGACAAGAGGAAAATCGCTCGAGTTGGTACGGCCGGTAATATAGGCATTCCCCGCCCGGTCGAGCGCGATGGCATATGCGTCATCAGCCGAACCGCCTCCCAGGTAGGTCGAATACACGAGACCCGATCCTGAAGGCGTGAACTTGGTGACGAAGACGTCGTCTACTGCGTGGCTCCCGAGCGTGGCGTCGATTGGGCTTGCGAGAGGGAAGTCGTCGGATGTGACGATGCCCGTGACATAGGCGCTGCCCGATGAATCAACGGCGATGGCCGTTCCGTAGTCGAGAGCTGAACCGCCCAGATAGCTGGAATACACCAGCGCAGAACCTGCAGGATTCAATTTTGTGACGAACGCATCGACCACGCCGGTATTGGAGCCGCGGAAAGCAGACTGGACGGGGAAGTTGGTCGATGCCGTGTAGCCAGTCAGGTATGCGTTTCCGCTGGCGTCTACCGCGATGCCATTGCCTTGATCCTCGTTGTTACCACCCAGGTACGTGGCGTACACCCAGGCGCTACCAGTCGGATTGATTTTCGCCACGAATGCGTCGTCCTGAGCGCCTTTCCCGGCCTGGAAAGGATTGACTGTCGGGAAGTTTGTCGAGTTCGTGGTGCCGACGACATACGCGTTGCCGGCAGGATCCAGCGCGATCCCGTTGCCTTGGTCGATCCCATTCCCGCCGAGGTACGTCGAGTACACCAGCCCTGAACCACTCGCGTTGAGTTTGGTCAGGAAGGCGTCTCCCGATCCGCCCCAGGTCCCCTGAGTCGGGTTCTTCATCGGAAAGTCCGAGAAGCCGGCGCTGCCGGTGACATAGGCTTCCCCGCGACTATTGACCGCGATCCCTCTCCCCTCGTCCACACCACCGCTGCCCAGGAAGGTGGAATAGAGCCGGGCGGATCCACTGGCGTTGATCTTGGTCACGAAGACGTCGACAGATCCCCGCAGACTGGCCTGGAGCGGGTGTGCGGTTGGGAAATTGGCCGAACCCGTGCCGCCGGTGACGTAGGTGTTCCCGACCTTATCGACAGCGATGGCGTAAGCGTAATCGGCGGCGCTCCCGCCCAGGTAGGTCGAGTAGTACAGCACCGGATCGATGATCAGCGGTTGCGCACGGTCATAAGTACCGATCCGGAAACCAGCTTCGTTTCCGCGCAACAGCCAGGTGCCGGAGATCTCGGTGCGCTTGCCAGCGACCTCTTGATAGACGACGGGCTTTCTCTGCCGGTACTCCGACTTCCCCAGCTCGATAACGAGGTCGCCCTGCGCGTCGAGCCGCAGCCGATCGGCACCGTCGAAACGCAGTCGGATTCTCCGCGGATCCGCCGATGGTGAGACGACCCAGTCGTACTCGAGGTTTCCGTCATGGCCGTAGTACAAAAGATCGATCCCGGGATAGACACCGCGATATCGCGCGCCGCCATAGTTGGGAACGGAGGTGCGCCACTTGCCCGGATCGTTGCCAACGAGGTAGTTGCTCGTGGAGACCTGCGGGCGTTCGCCCACGATGCGAGGCGCGGGGTTGGCGCCCAACAACTTCATCCGTAATGGGGACTGGTTGCGCCCAGTGAGCAGCAACTCCGCATCGGCCAGGTACAGAGTGTAGGAACTGCCTCTCGTAAGAAAGCGCACTTCCGGAGGCTCCTGGCCCACATTGGGTTCGAAGCTCAATGGGATATCGCCCCACGTGACGCATGGCGCCTTGGCGGGGGCGGTCGCCGGCGCCTCCGCCATGAGCGGAAATGTCGTGGGACACGCGCAGAACAACGCCACCAAAATGTAGAGCCGCACGTCACGATTCACCATGGTCGTCTCCATTGGCCAATGAGCCACCGACATCCTGGTACGCGTGTTTGGCGGAAAAGGGGCTCACACCCGCCTGGGCCGGTGTGGGACATTGGTCCCGACCTGGTGGGACGACCAATTGCGGTCGCGCTGGTCGCGCGGTTCGGTATAGCATTGTCGCTCCGCCATACCGTCCGGCAGCATACGGCGCGACAACTACAAGGAGCACATGCGATGCGCACACTCCTCTGGGTACCGACGATCCTGGTCCTTTTGATGATCCCGCGGCCGTGCGAAGCCCAGTTGTCGAACCAGGTGCCCAGGTTGATCCTGGAAGGCATTACGACGGCTGGCGGTTCGGACCCGGGCACGCCCCACTCGGGTCACTTCACGCTCGAAGACCCGACGTTCGGCGGATCGCAGGGTGCGTCGCAGATTGGTGCAGTTGGACAGCAGGCAGTGCTCGCGGTCGTCACGTTCAACGACCGGATGCGGAGTCAGCTCGCCAACTTCCCACTGGGGTCGTCTTCGGGCGGCTTCACCTACACCTTCGATCCGTCTTCGGGCGCCTACGCCAGATCGAGTTCGAGTTTCGGCCCGTCGTTCACCGAACGTGCGCTCACGATCGGCCACCACCGGTTCTCGTCAGGCATGAACTACCAGCACACAACGTTCAGCTCGTTCGGCGGCGAAGACCTGGGCAACGGGTCAATCGAGTTCTACCTGCCGCACACCGACTGCTGTAACGCTGCCGCACCGCCGCCCAGCCCGTTCACCCCGGCGTTCGAGGGGGACTGGATGGAAGCGGCCCTCGACATCAAGACCTCGACCGATACGTTCGCGTTCTTTGCCAACTACGGCGTCACCGATCACTTCGACATCGGCATCGCCGTCCCCTTGACGCACGTGAGTCTCGAGACGACCGTGCACGCCACCATTCTTCGACTGGCCACCGGCGCCAGTTCGTTGGTGCACACGTTCGCGACCGGGCAGGACGTGATCAAGAAGGATTTCACCGACTCTGGCACGGCGACGGGCGTGGGTGACATCCTGTTGCGGGCGAAATACGGCGTCTACCGGAAGGGTAGTACCGCTGTTGCCGGAGCGCTGGACCTGCGTCTGCCCACTGGAGACGCCGACAACCTCCTCGGCATTGGCACGACCCAAGGGAAGCTCTATCTGATCGCGTCGACGGAGCGGGGCAAGTTCTCGCCGCACGTCAACTTTGGATACACGGTCTCTGGCAGCGGCAACACCGTCGGCGCCTACGGCGTGCCCGTGGAAGGCGTCAGCGACGAATGGAACTATGCCGGCGGCGTCGAGTTCGTCCCGTCGCCGAAAGTGACGGTGATCGGCGACCTCATCGGTCGGACGCTCCTCGGCGCCGGGACCGTCGCGGCCCAGACGATTACGCTGCCGTACGCGGCGAATACGGTCAGCTCCACGAATCCCATCGATGGCCAGCCGTACCGAGAGCTGGCGTTCACGCCGGGCAGTCTGAATCTGATCCTCGGGTCGGCCGGGGTCAAATACAACCCGTCAGGCAACGTCCTATTGACGGGCAACGTGCTGTTCCCGCTGTCGAGTGGCGGCCTCAAGTCGAAGGTGGCGTTTGTCATCGGCGTGGACATCACCTTCGGCCAGTAACCGGAGGCCAATCGACGGCGGCGCGCCATGAGCCGGCTTCCGTGTCGGTGTTACTGATAGGCGATGTCGACGATCCGCCACTCGCCATTGGCGGACTTGGCGAGGTGGAACACCGCGTCACGATCTTTATGTAGTGCGGAGCCGATCCTCACGTCGATACGCGACGCGATGTGGCCGCGCACGGTAGCGGACGTCCGGCTCGAGTCGATGTCCGGCGGCTGGGCCTGGAGCGTCATCCGCTGCTTAGTCACGCTGCGGAACTGTTCGCGCAGCGCTTTCGCGTTTACACTCGGATAGACGGCCTGGATGCCATCGGCGTCGAGTGCCTCCCACGCACTCTTGTAGCGGTCCAGCACCTGCTGGATCGCCGCGGCGGCGGCGACACGCTCGGATTCTTCCGAGGGAGCTGTCTCTCGCCGCGGAGGCACAGGGCCTCGTCCCGAAGGCGGTTCATTCGGCTTGGTACCAGGCAATGACGCCGCGCTCAGTTCGTCCTGGCGGCGCTTCAACTCCCCCTTGACGTCCTGGCGCGACGGATCGAGCCCGGCCGCCTGCTCCAGCAGCGGCACCGCCTGACGCGCATCGACGCCGCGCGCCTGTTCGAGGAGCGATGCAATCCGGGCGGCGAGCCGCGCGTCCGCCAGCTGCTTGGCAATCGCCTGTGCGCCGGTGTTCTGCGGCTCGAGCGCCGTCGCCTGGCGCAATTCCGTGTCGGCGTCTTCCAACCGCTTCTGCGAGAGGTAGGCACGCGCCTGCGCCACGTGCTGTTCGGCAGTCGCGTGACGCTCGGTGCGGGCGCTCTCGGCCGCAGCGGCCGCGCCGCGATAGAGCTGAGTCGCCTCCCGGTGCGCGCTGACCTGGGCGGCCAGGTCGTCCGGTGCGCTCGCCCGGGCGGCGTCCTTGGCCCGCTGTTCGGCCTTGCCGAAAGCGTCGGTGCCGCCAGCACCGGCCGCAACGGCCGCGGCCCGCGCCCGCTCGGTCTCACGCGCCGATTCGCGGCGAATCTGATCGATGATGCGGTCGGCTGCCGTGTGAGCGGGATCGAGGAGTCGTGCCGTCAGCGCGTAGTCGACGGCGCGGTCGACGGCACCGCTCTTGTACGCCTCGTTGGCGCGGCGCACGAACACCGCGGGATCCGTCGATGACGCGGTCACGGCGGCGCGAAAGTCCCGTTCCGCGGCGGCATACAGTGCGACGGCCCGCGGCGCATCCTCAACACTGGTGAGCGCAGCGGCCTGCTGGACTTTTGCGACAGCGTCGGCGTATTCGCGACGGTTTGCGGCGTCCGTGCCGGCAACTTCCGCCTGAGCCTGCTGCGCGTTTTTCGCTGCGGTTGCACGAGCTTGGTTGACGAACTCGAGTAGCCGCTGATCGTGCAGGTCTCGATAGCCGTCGGCCGCAAGCTGCAGCGCGCGATCGGCGTGCCCTGCGGATGTCAGACGCTGCGCTTCTTGGAGTCTGTCGGCGGCGGTTTGGACTGGGCCGCTGGTGGGCGGCGGCGGCGGAGCTGTTGACTGAGGCCGCTGCCGCAGTACCGAGGAATGCCACGGCGGCCGCGATTAGACCGACCGCGACGATCGTAGCCGCCAGCCGCATCGGGACAGCAGACTGCTGACGCCGCTGCAGTGGGAGAACTGGCTCCGGCGCGATCGTGGCTGGAGAAACGACCTCGCCGCGCGCGAGCTGGCTCTCGGTCTCGGCGACGCTCAGTCTGTCGGTCTCGGGGACCGGGGAGTGCCGCTCGCGTTGCGCGGTTTCGCGGGCCGCGCGTTCCGCGGCCTCGCGCGCGGTGCGCTCTGCGGCGTCCCGTTTCGCCCGTTCCGCCGCCTCCCGAGCGGCGCGCTCCGCCGCTTCCCGTTTCGCGCGGTCCGCTGCTTCCTGGCGCTCGCGTTCGGCCGTCTCACGCGCTTCCCGTTCTGTCGCCTCGCGCGCGGCACGCTCTGCCGCGTCCCGTTTCGCGCGTTCCGCCTCTTCCCGGCGCGCGCGCTCCGTCTTCTCACGCGCTGCCCGTTCCGCCGCCTCGCGCGCGGCACGCTCCTCCGCTTCTCGTTTCGCCCGCTCCGCCGTTTCCCGGCGCTCACGCTCCGCCGCCTCATGCGCTTCCCGTTCCGCTGCCTCGCGCGCGGCACGTTCCGCCGCGTCCCGTTTCGCTTGCTCCCACGCTTCCCGGCGCTCACGCTCCGCGGTTTCGCGCGCTGCCCGTTCCGCTGCCTCGCGCGCGGCACGTTCCGCCGCGTCCCGTTTCGCTTGCTCCGCCGTTTCCCGGCGCTCGCGCTCGGCAGTTTCACGTGCTTCCCGTTCCGCCGCCTCGCGCGCGGCACGCTCCGCCGCGTCCCGTTTCGCTTGCTCCGCCGCTTCCCGGCGCTCACGCTCCGCCGCCTCATGCGCTTCCCGTTCCGCCGCCTCCCGCGCCGCCTGCTCTCGGGCGCGTTCTTCACGCTGGGCCCGCTCGCGCGCTTCACGCTCGGCTTGCTCGCGGGCCTGCTCGGCTGCGGCACGCGCCACCGCGGCCTCGCGTTCTGCGACAGCCGCGGCCGACTTCGCACGGGCCTCTTGCGCCGCGCGATCGCTGGAATCGAGCTCGAGGGCCAGATCGGCGGCCCGAATCGATCCGACGAGATCACCATCGGCGAGCAAGCGTCCGGCGTCCGACACATGCTGCCGCAGCGCTGCCAGGCGTGCCGCCGCGGCTTCCGCCTCCGCCCGGCGGCTGGCGAGCGCACCGCGGAGGCCCGGAAGCTCCGGATCCTTCGGAACGGCCGACGCTGCCTCCTGCAACGCGGACCGGGCCGCATCCCACTCACCGGCCTCGATGGCGGTACGTGCGGCGGCCTTGGCCGCGGACGCTTGTGCCAGCAGCCGCTCCCGCACGTCGCGCTGTGCCTGGATCTCGGCGCGTGCGGCCATGACCAACGCGTGCGGTGGAGCGAAGGCCTCGAGAAGAGCTGCCGCGCCGTCGAGATCGCCGGCCCGCGCCGCCCCCCGCGCCGCGGCGACCGCGTTCGCCGCGCGCTGTTCGTCCTCAATCTCCCGCCGTCTAGCCTCCAGCGCGTCGAGCGCCTGCTGCTTCAGCGACTGCGCTTCAGCGTTGTCAGGCTCGAAAGCAAGCGCCTCGCCCGCCGCGCGGACGACGGCCTCCAATGCTCCTTCGGCACGGTGGCCGCGCGCCCGCTCCAGCGCAGCGGCAACGGCGCGTTCCTTCTCGCGGCGTCGTTCCAGCTCGCGGCGCGCATCATGGACCTGCCGGCGCAGCGCCTGCGCATTCTCGTGCCCGGGGCGACGCTCGAGCGATCGCTGGATCAACTGCTCGGCACGGCTCAACGCGCCTTCCGCCAGGCTGGTCTGCGCCTCGGAGAGCCAGCCCGCGATTTCCTGATCCTCGAGCGCGGCATGTGCGCGTGACAGCAACTCGAGGGCGCGTGAATCTTCCGGATTGAGGACGGCTGCCAGTTCACACTGCTCGATCGACTGCTCGTAGCGCCCCTCGCGGAAATGGCGCGCCGCTTCATCGATGTGCAACTGGATCTGCGCCTGCCGGCGCCTGGCGATCCCTTCGAAGTTGGGAACCCTTGGTGTCGGCGGTGTCGGCCTGGCGCCGCCGCTCTCCGCGTCGGACTTGGTCGTGGCGCCATCCGATGGATCCGTGCGCCGCACGATCACCGTAGCGTCTGCGTCGGGACGGCCGGCGAGCGCCTTGAGGAACGCGGAGGTATCCGCCGCCATCAGCTCAAGCGACTGATACCGCTGATCGGCATCGGGTGCGATCGCGTTCTCGACAATCAGCTCGAGCGCCGGATCGATGGCCGGATCCAGCTCGCGGAGCGGCTGCGGGCGCTGGTGCGTGATCTTGTGCAGGATCACGTGCAGGCCGTCGCCAGAGTAGGCCTTCTTGTAGGTCAGGAGCTCGTAGAGGACGAGGCCCACCGAGAAGATGTCGGTGCGCTGATCGAGCGGCCGCCCTTCAACCTGTTCCGGCGACATGTAGTTCGGAGTCCCGAGTAGCGCTCCAGACTGGGTCAACCCCGCCGTCGTGTCGTGGGTCAGACGCGCGAGGCCGAAGTCCAGAATCTTGAGAACGCCAGCGCCGGTGATCATCAGGTTCGCCGGCTTGATGTCGCGATGGACGACGCCGAGGCGATGGGCGTAGCCGAGACCGGCACACAGTTCGAGCAGGAGCTGCAGCCGGCGCTGCAGCGTCATCGGCGCCTTCCGGCGGATCAGTTCCGCCACCGTCTCGCCGTCCAGGTATTCCATCGCCAGAAACGGATACCCGGCGTCCTCACCGACGTCGAAGATCGTAACGATGTTGAGGTGGTTCAGCGAGGCGGCCGAACGGGCTTCGCGGGCGAACCGCTCACGGAGGTCGTCGTCGTCGACGGCAAGGACCTTGATCGCCAGCGTGCGGCGGAGCAGCGGATCGCGGGCGAGATAGAGCACGCCCATGCCGCCCTTGCCGAGGCGGTCCAGGATCTCGTAGCGGCCGATTCGAGAGGGCAGCGACCGGCTGGACACAGTGTGCGTTGCGGGAGGAGGCCGCGAACGATTATAGCGTCCACGCATCCGCCGCAGCTCATCTGAACACCGCAGCGACAGTTTCGGCGTGGAAGCTGGCCGGGCGCGGGCTATATGGAGGACTACAGCGATCGATACATCACCAAGGCATCGACCGGGCCCAGTGACGGGTGGACGAATGCGCCGGGCAGGCGGCCGACAATCGCGAAGCCGAAGGACTGCCACAGCCGTACGGCGCGATCATTCGAGGCGACGACGAAGTTGAACTGCATCGCCAGGAAGCCCGCCGCTTTCGCGTAGTGCAGCGAGTGCTCGCACATCGCCCGTGCCACGCCGCGCCCTTCGGCTTCCGCGCTGAAACCACGTAGCCGCAGTTGGCGACGTGGGCGCCGCCGCCTTGCTGGTTGGCGCGAAGGAAATACGTGCCGACCAGCGCACCCTTCTCCTCGGCGACGAAGACCTCGTACCCGGGACTGAACCAGTACGCGAGCGCGCGCTCGCGGTTCATGTTGCGCGGCAACGTATACGTCTCGCCGGCCCGGATGGTCGGCTCGAGGATTCGCCAGACCGCGTCGTGGTCGTGACTCGAGCGCGGGACGAATCAGCACGGGACTCCTGTCGGACACAGCAGAACGGGCTAGCGCAGCGCGGTCAGCGTGAACAGGACAGCCCCGACGCCGCCAAGCGCGAGCGATCCGAACCAGACGAGACGATTCTGCGAGAGTGCCGCGACGGCGCCCAACGCGATGGCCACCTGGATGAACGCCACGCTGTTGGCAAACGTGCGGTGGCGTTCCAGCAGCGCGTCCGCCTTCGAACTCGCGTTGTCGCGTTCGTGTTCCTTGTCGCGAGCGGCGTGTTCGATCTCCTTCTGCTCCTCCGCGTACTTCTTGATCGACGCGTCGATGGCCGGGGGCACCGGCTTTCCGGCCGCGTCGTACGAGGCCGCGGCCGACAACTGCACCTGGCCCTTGATCCCCTTGGCCTGGTAATAGGCCCACTGGTCCGATGCCTCCGCCTGCAGGCGGCCCGCCTCGGTCTTGAGCACGAGCGCCTCGTTGACGGTATCGCCCGCGCGCAGGGACGAGACGGCGCCGAGCGCGGCAAAGAGGGCCGTCGTCAGGGCCACGCGTCGCAGCAGCGGGCTAGGCGGTGCGTGGTGTAGGTGTTCGCGGACGTCGGTATCGATTTCGGCTTCTTCCGGCATGACCGGATCATGTACTGGAATCGGACCGTGGCATAATCCGGCACCTATGAAATTGCTGCGACTTGGCCTGGCCGTCACAATCGTCGCGGTCTTTGCCGCGCCCGCCGCGGCGCAGCGCTATACCGCCCGGCAGGACGGCGACGTCGTCGAACTCGCCGATACCCAGGCGCAGATGAACGTCGCCGTTGTCTGGAGCATGAGCAATGCCTGGCGCGTTCAGGTCAAGGGCAAGGACCTCGTGCGCGCCTCGGCGACCCTCGCCGACTTCATGGCGCGGCCGGGGCTGAACGGCGTTCCCTTCCTCGGGCCGTTCGCCAACCGCCTCGACGAAACGGCGTTCTACGCCAACGGCAAGAAGTACAACTTCGACCTCGAGCAGGGGAACGTGCGCGGGCCGATCCCACAGACCGGCTACGTCAACGGGTCAAAGGCCTGGCAGCTCGTCGAGGCGAAGGCGGACGCGAAGAGCGCGTGGGTGACCTGCCGCCTGGACTTCTACAAGATCCCGGCGTTCATGAAACAGTTTCCCTTCGCGCACACGGTGACGATGACCTACCGCGTCGCGGACGGCACGCTCGAAGTCCACACTAAGCTCGACAACCTGAGCACCGATCCAATGCCGGTCGCGATCGGTTTCCACCCGATTTTCGAGCTGCCCGATGGCAACCGTGACGACTGGACGGTCTCGCTCGACGCCAAGACGCACTGGATCGAAATCCCGCAGCGGCTGCCTACCGGTGAAACGCAGCCGATCGAGAACTTCTTCGGATCCGACCCGACGAAGATCGAGCTGAAGAAGTACACGCTCATCGACGACGTGTTCACCGACCTGGTGCGCGACGCGGACGGCCGCGCAACCATGAAGTTGGGCTACGGCGGCAAAGAGCTCGACGTGCTGATCGGTCCGAAGTACAAGACCGTACTGGCCTGGTCGACGCCGCTTCCCGCCGGCGGCGCACCCGGTCCCGGTGCTGGCCGCGGCGGCGGCCGCGGTCAGGGGGCGCCCGCCGCCCCGCCACAACCGTCCGGCCCTTTCCCGATCGATCCCGCCCAGGGGGTGAAGGTCGCGCCGCCCGCGGTGCCGCGCCCCGAGGGATCACCGGCGCCAACGGCCAAGGGTTTCATCGCCTTTGAGCCGATGGCGGCGATCACCAATGCCTTGAACCTCGCTCAGAGAGGCGTCTACAAGGATCTGCAGAGCATTCCACCCGGTGGCTCGTGGGAGGAGAGCTTCTGGATCAGGACGAAGGGTTACTGACGGTGAGTAGGGGCCACTCCAAACGGCCCTAGCGCCCAAGCGCCAACTCCACCACCCCTCGCATCTTCTCGAGCCCTGTCTTCAGGTTCTCGTCGACGCTCTTCGCCCAGTAGTCGCGGTTGAACAGTTCCAGCGAGAAGCAGCCGCGGAAGCCGTTGTCGCGCATGTCGCGCAGGATCTGACGGAACGGCGCGACACCGTCGCCCGGGTAGACGCGGTTGCCGTCGTTCAGCGCCACCGCGTCCGCCGCCTGCGGGTAGTCGTTGATGTGCATCACGTGCAACGCTCCGCCGTTGATCTGCTTCAACGCCGTGAACGGCGTCGCGCTCTTGTAGAGGTGGAAGACGTCGAGCAGGAGGCTCGCGTCGGCGCGGCCGGAAGCAACCGTCACGTAGATGCCGTTGCGCAGCGGCCCAAGCAGCGGATGCGTGCCCCACAGCTCGAGCAGCGGCTGCACCCCCATCTTCTCGCCGATCTCGAGCGCCTCGCGGTAGTACCTCGCCGCGTTGTCGAGGGTGACAGGGACGGCATTCGGCGCGGCGCGTCCGGGCGGCGTCGCGATCCGCGTTCCGCCGATCTGCGCCACCTTGTCCATGTCGGCTTTGATCTTCTGCGAGCGAAGCCGCACGCTCCGTCGCGTCGTCAGTAAGGAACGAGTTGAACGCGATGGCGTTTTCGACCGTCAGGCCGGCATCGGCGATGCGCTTGCCGAGGTCTTTCAAGCTGCCGCCGTTCTTCGTATAGGCGTCGAGTTCAGTGATCCACGGTTCGATCGCGTCGAAGCCGGCCTTCGCGGCAGCCTCCACGATCCGGACGATGTCGAGCTGATTGCCGCGGATGGTGCTGGTATTCAGGCAGTAGCCGAACGGCTGGGCCGCCGTGCGCGTCCGGCGCGGCGGCTGGCCGTCCGACGTGGCCGGCTGGAACGCGGACGCAGTCGCCGCCCCCAGGGAGCCGACGACGGTTGCGAGAACGTCACGACGAGACCACTCCATATGCGCATTACCTTACACTGTCGGCACACAAGGAGGTTAGATGCCCGATACTCATTCCATAGCCGCGGATCTCGCGCGGCTCAACACGATGGAGCGGCATATCATCGACCGCTTCATCCACCGCGAGCGCGTCGCCAAAGACATCACCGCTCGGCACATGCCGCTCGGTGAACGCGTGGCCGACAAAGTCGCGGCGTTTGGCGGCAGCTGGACATTCATCGGGATCGCCGTCACGATGATCGTCGCCTGGATGCTGGCCAACGTGCTGAGCGCCAAGGCCTTCGATCCATACCCGTACATTCTCTTGAACCTGGTGTTGTCGTGCCTGGCGGCACTGCAGGCTCCGATCATCATGATGAGCCAGAACCGTCAGTCCGCACACGATCGCCTCGACGCACAGCACGACTACGAGATCAACATCAAGGCCGAACTCGAGATCGTGGCGCTGCACACCAAGCTCGACGAGATCCGCGATCAAAAGTGGATGGAGCTCATGAAGGCGCAGGAAGAACAGCTCGCGCTGCTGGTGAAGATCTCCAAGTGACACTGCCGGGGCGTATGGGTACCGCCCTGCGCACGTTGTGAACGACAGTCCGGCATCCAGAGCGAGATCATCCACTTGAGCAAGCAGCAGTCAGTCGAGAACGTCTTCCGCGTGGCTTCAACCGCGCAGCGCGACAATCGGGTCGGTGCGCATCGCGCGCAACGCCGGGATGGCCGACGCGACTATCGCCGTCGCGATCAAGACGCAGGCGGCGGCGCCAAACACCAGCGGATCTCGCGGGCTGACGCCGTAGAGTAAATAGCCCATCAGGCGCGTCAGGCTCGATGCCGCGACCGCTCCGATCGCCGTGCCAGCGAGGCCCAGCCCGATGCCGCGTCCCAACACGTCGCGGCACAGCGCCGCGCCGTCGGCGCCCAGCGCGAGTCGAAGCGCAAGCTCGCGCGTGCCCTGCGCCACGCTCGAGACCATAACGCCGTAGAGACCGATGCCCGCCAGCAGCAGCGCCAGCCCGCCGAACACCGACAACACCGTCACCGCGATGCGCTGCGACGCGGTCGTGCGATCGATTTGCTCGCGCATGGTAATGATCTCCCCCGGCGACACGTTGGGATCGACGGCGTGGGTGGCCGCGGCTAGCACGGGGGCGAGCGACGCCGGTGGCTGTCCCGTCCGAATCTGCAGCGCCGCGACGCCGGCCGGGGTCTGCCGCAGCGGGCGGTAGAAGAACGGCTGCGACGTTTCGACGAGACTCCGGTAGCGCGCGGTCCTGGCGACGCCGACGATGACCACCGGCGCGCCTTCCATCCGCATCCGCCGGCCAACCGGATCCGCACCGTGCCAGTAGCGCGCCGCCATCGTTTCGTCGACGATCGCCACCGGCGCGGCGCCGCGATCGTCGGCGGGCGTGAAGTCGCGTCCGGCGACGATCGGAATGCCCATCGTCGCGAAATAGCCGACGCCGACCGCGTTGTAGTCGACCGCCGGCAGCTGGTCGCGCGGCGGCTCGTAGCCGTCGATCGCTAGAATCGCCGAGGGATAGCTCCGATATGAGAAGGGCGTCAGCCGCGACCACGCCGCCGCCTCGACGCCGGGAATTGCCAAGACGCCGTCGAGAATCGCCTGTTGGGACACGCGCGTCCGCTCCGGCGTGAAGCCAGCCGTGAACAGATCGACTGTCGTCGTCAGCAGCGCGTTGGTGCCGTAGCCGGGATTGGCGTGCCGCATGGCCTGCAGGCTCTCCAGCAGGAGGCCGGCGCCGGCGAGCAGGACGAAGCTGATCGACACCTGCACCAAGACAAGCGCCGAGCGGATGCGGGTCCGACCGCGCCCGCCGAACACGCCACCGGACTGCGCGCGCAGCGCGCCGGACAGGTCGACGCGGCTGGACACGATGGCCGGCACGAGCGCGAAGAGTAGCGTGGCCATGAAAGAGACGATTACGCTTGCCAGCACGACGCGCGCGTCCACCGCGCCGGGCAGCCGGAGCAGCACACCGCCGCGCGGCGGCGTCAGTAGCGCCAGCGTGTCGCGAAGCCATTGGGCGACGATGATGGCACCCGCCGCCGAAATTGCCGTGAGGATTAGCGCCTCCGTGCACAATTGCCGCACCAGGCGCAACCGCGTCGCGCCGAGGGACAGCCGAATCGTCATCTCCTGCTGCCGCGCCAGCGCGCGCACCAGCAGCAGGTTGCCGACGTTGGCACAGGCGACGAGCA
The DNA here is from genome assembly GCA_963836665.1 of uncultured Acidobacteriota bacterium. Taxonomy (GTDB): domain Bacteria; phylum Acidobacteriota; class Vicinamibacteria; order Vicinamibacterales; family 2-12-FULL-66-21; genus JAICSD01. The sequence goes on from CAWIKL010000002.1 coordinate 621,889, forward strand.
GCACCGCGATGACGACGGCCAGCGCGACGGCCAGTGTCGGCAGCAGCGCGCCGGCATTGTTGAACGGCGTCTGCCAGAGCGGATACAGGCGGATGCCGCGGCCGCGGTTGGTGGCCGGATACTCCCGTTCGAGGCGCGCGGCGATGGCCGACATCTCCTGCTGCGCCTCGGCGAACGACACGCCCCGTCTGAGACGGAGAAAGCCCTCGACCCAGCGCGCGCCGCGGTCCTCGAGCTTATAGACGCCGGTGTCGAACTGCGGCTGCATCGAGACCGGCACCCAGAACTGGAACGCGTAGCCGACAAACGTGCCGTAGAATCCTTTCGGCGCGACGCCGACGATGGTGTGGGGCAGGCCCGCGAGCGTCTGCGTCCGGCCGATCACGTCGGGCGCTCCGTGAAAGCGCTCCTGCCACATCTCATAGCTGATGACCGTCACCGCGTGAGCGCCGCGGCCGGTGTCCTCACCGGGCAAGAAGCCGCGGCCGAGGGTCGGATGCACGCCGATGGCGTCGAAGTAATTCGCTGACACCATGCTGCCGTTGACGCGCTCGGCGCGGTCGCCCACCGTTAGCGTTGAGCCGGTGATCTTCTCGCCGATGAAGGCGTCGGCGACAGTCGAAGCGCGCCGCAGGTCGAGGAAGTCCGGCCACGAGACATCGTCGCGTCCGCCGGTGCCGCGATCCGTGCCCGTAATCGCGAACAGGCGGTCCTGGTCGGCGACGAGCGGAAACGGCCGCAGCAGGATGCCTTCGATCCAGCCGAACACCGCGGCGTTGGCGCCGATGCCGAGCGTCAAGCACAGGACGACCAGCGCGGAGAATCCCGGCGCACGGCGCAGCAGGCGGAGAGCAAAGCGCACGTCCTGCACGGGTACCCCCTCTCTATTGATAGCCGTGTTTCAGCAATCGCTGCGCGGCGACCTGGTAGTAGCCCTGCGCCGGGTCGGGCACGTGCCAGCCCATCGTGTCGGCCAGCCGGTCGTAGATGTTGAAGAGATATGCGACGTGAATCGCCTCGCTGAGCGCCGTCCGGTCGACGCCGGCGGCCAGCACCGCGCGCGCGTCAGCCGGCGTTAGCGCGTCGGGCTGGAGCGTCATCTTCTTCAGGAAGCGCAGCGTGGCCTTCAACCTGGGGTCGATCGGCGCCGACTCGAAATCGTCGAGCACCTGGCGCGTGAGCGCGTCGTCGTGGAGGGCAGCCGCCGCGACCGCGGCGTGGGCATTGGTTCAAAAATGACAGTGATTCAGCCGCGAGACGAACGCCGCGAACAGCTCGCGCTCGCCAACCGACCAGGCCGACGGCCCGCGCATCGCCGCCTGCGTATGCGCGCTGTGCGCAGTTCCGAAGAATGCCTTGCGGTAGCGCAGCGTTCGCACGACGTCCGGCGCGCGGAAGCCGGACAACGCCCGGATGACGGCGTAGAGCAACCGGTCGGGAACATGGCCGCGCTCGACGTTCTTCAGCCTCATGCGCCCTCGAGCGCCGCCATCGCGCGCGCGAGACGATGCTCGGCGGCGCCGACTGCGGCGGCGATAATCAGTTCGAACAGCTGGTCTTCGCTGTACTGCGCGCGCAGCGCGTCGAGGTCCGCGTCGGTGACACGGTAGGCACAGTCGCGGATCTTCTCGACGAGCGGGACCAGCTCGGGTGGCGGCTGTCCGAGCGCCACCTGCTGACGCAACGACGCCTCAATCCTCCCGGGACCGTCGACTACGCCCAGATGCGTGGTGTGCTGCAGCGCGGCAAGCTTCTCGGCCATCTCGTGCCGAGGCGCACGATAACACAGCCACGATATTGGCGCCTCAGCGTGCGGACAAGCTCCACCGTTCGAGATAGCGTTCGAGCGCGGCGGCCGCCGACGCGTCGCCGGACGCCAGCGCGACGTAGCCGTCGGGACGGAGCAGATACAGGGCGTCGCGGCGTAGACCGGCGGCCGCGGTAGGTGAGTCCCAGGCAAACTCGTGCAGCGCGAGATTCCGTGCCGCGCACGCCTGCCGGATCGATGCAGACGCGCTGCCGTAGACGTGCACCTGCCAGTCGAGCGACGACAGCGGCGCGAAGTTGTCCGCGCCGCCGCGAGGCACCCACGGCAGCCGATCGCCACCGTGCACCGAGCCGGCATGACCCTCACTCGCGGCGCTGTCGCGATATTCAATCGCCGTCTGCGAGACGGTGCGGAACATGAACCGCTGCACGCGCCGCATCGAGACCAGCGGCGGCAGCACCAGCGGCACCACCCGCAGGCGGACGGCGCGCGCCAGCAGCGAGGAGCTGGTCACGCCGGTGAACCCGCGGTCGGTCGTCGCTACGAGACGGCGCGCAAACGCGATGCGTTCCGGTTCGTAGGTGTCGAGGATGGCGGGCGACGCGCGCCGCTGCAGGACGGCCGCCAGCTTCCACGCCAGGTTGACCGCGTCGCCGATGCCGGTATTCATCCCCTGGCCACCGACCGGGCTGTGCACGTGCGCGGCGTCGCCCAGCAGAAATACCCGCCCGCGACGGAAGCGGTCGGCGACGCGATGGTGGACGTGATAGGTCGAGAACCAGTTCACCCGGCGGACGTCGATACGCATCCACTCGATGACCCGGCGGCTCACGTCGTTCCAGGTCAGGCTGTCGTGCTGTGCCGGCGATTGGTCGCGTACCGTGCCGACGAGCCGCGCGTGCCCGGGCGCCGTCAGTGGAAAAGTCGCAAGGAAGTCCGCGCGGTCGAGGGCGACGTGGATGTCGCCGTCCATCACGTCGCCGCCGGCCTCGACGTCGGCGACGTAGAACAGATGCTCGTAGGTGCCGCCAGGAAAGCCGACGGCGAGCGCTTGGCGCGCTTGCGAGTGCGCACCGTCGCAGCCGGCCAGGAACGACGCGACGCACGTTTCTGACTGGCCGCCCGCGTGCATCAGCCGCGCCTCGACGCGATCGCCGTGCTCGGCGAGGCTGGCGAGCTCGACGCCGCGCTCGATCACCACGCCGGAGTCGCGCAGACGATCGATCAGCAGCCGCTCGTGCTCGTCCTGCGGAAAGATGAAGGCGTAGGGATACGGACTGATGCCGCGTCCCATGTCGCCGAACGACAGATCGGCGACGCGGCGCCCGGCGACCCACAGATGCGCCGCCGACACCTGCCGCCCGCGCGCGATCACCTCGTCGGCCAGGCCGACCTGCCGGTAGAACTCGAGCGTGCGTGCCTGCACCGCGACCGCGCGCGATGTGGTACCGGCCTCCGCTGTCTTGTCGATGATGCGGACGGAGATGCCGAGCCGTGTCAGCCAGAGCGCCAGAACCAGCCCCGTGGGCCCGGCGCCGACAATCAGGACGTCGGCCTTGCCGGGCGCGCTGCTCATTCGGGGGGGACCGTGCAGAGAAGATGCCGCCCCACTCACGCGAGTGAGGCGGCACATCTGACGGGTCTAGTGCTGGGTGGACTTCTTCTTGCTCGGCGAGTCGTCGGCCTTCAGATCGCCAAGCGCGTACTGCATGCCGGCGAGCAGGTGTTCCATCACCGGCTTGATGGCGTACTGGCGCTCATCGTGGCCGATTGACATGTAGAAGACGCGTCCCTGGCCATCGCGCTTGATCCAGCTCACGCCGAAGTCGTGATCCGGGCGCGGGCTGCTCTCCTTCAGCTTGTCCATGAACGACATCTTGTCGTAATTGACGCTCGTCAGCACGTGCACGTTCTCGCGCGAGAACGAATTGACGCTGAACGTGTAGGTCTCCTCGTAGATGTCGAAGTCCTGGCCGTTGAACATCTTGGTCAGCGGGCTCGCCTTGTCGTCGATCTTGACGACGATGTGCTGCGGGTCGAGCCAGTGGAACTTGAAGAAGCCGCCGATCATGTTGTCCCAGTCGGGCCAGCTGCCCTTGCCCTGGTCGCGGCCCGGAGTGCCGACGTACTGGTTCGACTGCGTCGCGACGGGCACGATGCCGTTGGTGAACGCGCCCTGCGTGACCTTGCCGGCCGACGCGGGATCGAGCTGCTTGTACCAGGCGGCGGCGACGGCGTCCATGTCGGCTTTGCTCAGCGTCAGGTCGTTCTTCTGCAGCTTTTGATCGTTGAGGCCCCACGACCAGCGCAGAATTACCGACGCGAGCGTGCCGCCGGCGCCGTTGGCATTGCCGCGGCCGAAACCGCCGCCGCGCTGCCCGGCGCCCTCGTCGTTCGGGCAGGGCGAGTGATACGAATCGCCCGTCGCGTGAATGCCGGCGACGCCCTTGCCGCTGCGCACGAACTCGACAAACGCGGCGCGGCGCGCGTCGGTCGCGGCCTTGTCACCAGGCGCGTCGAGGAAGCAGCCGGTCGTACTCGACAGGAAGATCGCGTCGTATTTCTTCAAGTTCTCGGTGGTGAAGACCGCGGGATCCCACGACGTGTCGGAGGTCCAGGCGCCGGTCTTCTTCCCGAGCTCCTCGACGGCCTTGGCGGCCAGCGGGATCGACGAGTGCTGGAAGCCGGCCGATGGAATGCGCGAGAAGATGAGGACCTTGCGCGCCTTGAGCGGCTTGGCCGGCGCCGCCGACGGCAGGATGGCCATCATCTGTTCGACGTCGCTCGGGCAGGCGACGGTGGGCTGCTGGCTGCGTCCGCCGCAGGCGTCGTTGAGTCCCGGCGTCGTCGCTCCGGCGACGAACTCAGTCGGACCGCGGCCGCCACCGCCTCCGGCACGGCCAGCCGGCGCGGCTGCGCCGCCGGGAGCAGGGGGCGGCGTGCCGAGCGCCGCATTCAGCGCCACCGACAACTGCTCCTGCGACACGGACCCCGACTTCTGAGCATCGGCCGCGTCATACCAGGCGTCGAACGCCGTCTTAATCTCCGCGGCCGTGACCGCGCCATCCTTGTCGGCGTCGAACATGGTGAACAGCTGGGGTCCGACCCCACCGCCACCTCCTCGTCCGCCGCCGCCCGGCGCCTGCGCGCCCGCGGGGGCCTGCGCCTTGATGGCAATCGGGGCGATGGCGATCGCTGCCGCCACACCCGCGCAGGCTAGAGCCTGGGCCATCGACTTCCACTGGAATGACATACGTTCTCCTCCTCCGGGGATATTCAATCTGAGCTTGGCGTTATTACTTGTGCTGATGGGCAAAACGTTTCAGCCGGATGGAGGATACGCGGGGCGGCCGCCGGGCACAATCCCCCAGCAGCCGCCCGGAACCGATTATCGAACTCAGAGGCCGTATCGCTTGTCCAGCTTCGACAGTTGGCTGGTGAGCCCCATCACTGCCATCCGCGTCATCTGCTCGTCGTGCATCGGATCGAGCGTCAGGATCATTCGGACCTGGTCGCCGGACGGCTGGAAGTCCACTGTAGTTGTGCTCTCGTAGGCGGCGATGCCAGGAACGAAGTCGATGACGTGGGTCAACGCGAGCCGCGTGTACGGGCGGAACTCGCTGAAGCGGCCGCGCGTTTCCGTACTGACGGGCCGTCCCATCTGGCGCATCGCCGCGACCATCTCCGGCGCTTCGGCGATCATGCTGTAGTGAAGCGCCCCGCCGACGCGCGGATCGATGGCGTGCACCTCGACACGGAAACCCTCAGGTCCCCACCACGACTCGAAGCCTTCGCTGGTCGCCCACAGGTCCCACAACTCGCGCACACTGGCGCGGTAGGTGCGCTCGACGACGACCTTCTGATTCGTGGCGGACATGGCGTTGCTGCTCATTTCTGTGTTCCTTTCCTGGCGACGCGACGGCCTTCGAGCGCCGCGCCGAACCGATCCAGCCGCGCCTCCCAGGTGCGGCGGTAGTGGCCGAGCCACGCGTCCAGTTCGAGGAACGGCTCCGGCCTCAGCGAATAGAGCCGCCGCTGCCCGTCCGGGCGCACCGTGACGAACCCTGATTCCTGCAGGATGCGGAGGTGTCGCGAGACTCCGGACTGGTGGATGCCGGCCGTGGCGACGATGTCGCCAACCGGACGCTCGCCGTCACGCAGCGCCTCGACGATGCGGCGGCGCGAGGGGTCGGCGATCGCTTCGAACGGGTCGAGTTGCATTGACATGTATATGTATCACTATGCATATACAACGTCAAGCCCTCCGCTACCAGTAGCGCATTGCCCCCTCGAAGAGCGCGGCCAGATCATCGGCGGAGGCCGCACGCGGCGACAGCTTGGTGACCCGGTGCTGCGGCAGCGTCCCCTCGACGAGCGCCGGGATGTCGGCCGTCGAATAGCCAATCGCGCCGAGGCCGTTGGGCATGCCCAGGCGCTGCATGAACCAGACGAGACGCGCAGCCAGGATCTCACCGGCATCCTCCGTCCGCGCGCGGGAGACGTCGCAGCCGAGCGCCGCCGCGGCCTCGAGATGACGCCGTGGATTGGCGGGCGCCGTGAACCTGAAGACCGCCGGCGCGTTGAGGATTACCGACATGCCGTGCGGCACGAGCGGATGCTCGGCTACGTAGCCGGGCGCGCGATATGCCTTGACGTGGCCCGATACCGGGTAGGACATGCCGTGGGGCAGGTGCACGCCGGCATTGCCGAAGCCGACGCCGGCGTACGACGCCGCGAGCAGCATCTGCGCGCGCGCCTCGTCATCGGAGACGTCCTCGACGGCCCGCACCAGGTAGGCCGCAACCATGCGCAGTGCCTGCAGCGCCCACACGTCGCTGATCGGGTTCGAGCCCTGATACGCGGGACGCAGCGCCGGCCGCTCGGGACGCGGACGCGCGGTGTAGGGAATCGCCGTGTACCGACTCGATCGCATGACTCAGGACGTCGAGACCACTCGACGCCGCGACGGCCGGCGGCAGCGTCCGCGTGTGATCCGGATCGAGATACCCCAGCGTCGGCTTCAGGCGGCGGCTGGCGATGCCGGTCTTGGCGCGCATGCGCGTCAAGTCGAAGATCGCCACCCCGGTCGTCTCGCTGCCCGTCCCGGCGGTCGTCGGGATGGCCATCAGCGGCTTCAGCGGCCCGGGCACGGGACGTCCGGCGCCGATCGGCGGGTTGACGTAAGCGAGGAACTCCTCGGGCGGGTAGGTGCTGTAGAGGTTCACGGCCTTGGCCGTGTCGAGCACCGATCCGCCGCCGACGGCGACGAAGCCGTCGATCTCGTGACCGCGCGCGAAGGCCGTGGCCTCGAGATACGACTCGTCGGTCGGCTCGACGCGCACGCGATCGTAGACGGTCGCCGCGATGCCGTTCGCTTCGAGCGACTCGAGCACCGAGGCGACGGGCGGCAGCCGCGCCACGATCGGATCGGTGAGCAGCATCACGCGGCGGATGCCGTTCTCCTTGAGGTCCATGCCGACTTCGCGCGTCACGCCGGCGCCGAAGCGGATGCTCGACGCCGCCATTTCAAAGGCGCTGTCCCGGTCCGACATGCCGGCTATGGTATCGCGCGGCGCCTACCCCCGATACGCCTCGTCGGTCACCTGCTCCAGCCAGTCGACAGCCTTGCCGTCCAGCCGCTCCTGAATGGCGATGTGTGTCATGGCCGTCGCCGGCGCGGCGCCGTGCCAGTGTTTCTCACTCGGCGCGAACCAGACGACGTCGCCTGGACGGATCTCCTCGATCGCACCGCCCCATCGGCAGACTCGCCCCGCGCCGGCAACGACGACGAGCGTCTGGCCGAGCGGATGTGTGTGCCACGCCGTCCGCGCGCCAGGCTCGAAGGTCACCGCCGCGCCGGCGGTGCGCGCCGGGTCGGGCGCGGTGAACAGCGGATCGATCCGGACAGTGCCGGTGAACCACTCAGCCGGACCCTTTTGTGACGGCTGCGAGCCGCCGCGCGTGATCTGCATGTCCACTCCTCCGGAAGTACGGGGTCAGCGCCCGACCATCTTCTGCAGGTGCTCAGGATAGCGGGCACCGTGCACTTCGATCTCGGCGGCGGCGCGATCGATCTCACGCAGGTCGTCGGCCGTGAGCCGACGCGAGGCCGCGCCGAGATTCTCCTGCAGGCGATGCAATTTGGTTGTACCGGGGATCGGGACGATCCACGGTTTCTGCGCGAGGAGCCACGCCAGCGCGATCTGGGCCGGCGTCGCCTGCTTCCCGGCGGCAAACCCCTTCAACCACTCGACGAACGCCAGATTCGCCTTGCGATTCTCCTCCGTGAAGCGCGGCACGACGTTACGGAAGTCGCTGGCTTCGAAAGTCGTCGTGTCGTCGATCTTGCCAGTGAGAAAGCCCTTGCCGAGCGGGCTGAACGGGACGAAGCCAATGCCGAGCTCGTCGAGCGTGGGAATCACTTCCCTCTCGGGCTCACGGAACCACAGCGAGTACTCGCTCTGCAGCGCAGCCACCGGCTGGACGGCATGAGCGCGGCGGATGGTCTGCACCCCCGCTTCCGACAGACCGAAGTGTTTGACCTTTCCTTCGCGAATCAAGTCCTGCACCGTCCCGGCGACGTCCTCGATCGGCACCTCGGGGTCGACACGGTGTTGGTAGAGCAAGTCGATGCGATCGGTGTTCAACCGCGTCAGCGACGCTTCAGCAACTTCGCGGATGTGCGCCGGCCGGCTGTCCAGGCCGAGGGACTTGCCATGTTCGAACTTGAACCCGAACTTCGTCGCGATCACGACGCGATCGCGCACCGGTGCCAGCGCCGCACCCACGATTTCTTCGTTCGCGTAAGGGCCGTAGGCCTCCGCGGTATCGAAGAACGTGACGCCGCCGTCGACCGCCGCGCGAATGACGGCGATACCTTCCTCGCGGGTCGTCGGACGTCCGTATCCGAAGCTGATACCCATGCACCCGAAGCCGAGCGCGGAGACTTCGAGCCCGCTGTTGCCGAGTTTGCGTGTCTGCACTTGTAATCCCTTTCGAGATTCAGAGTACTGCCGGATGGAGCGCGTGACTAGCCGGAACGATCGGGAAGGGTTGATGAGGAGGACTCATGAGTGGCAGGGCCGAAGCCCTGCCACGACGAACGCGACTAGTACGAGAACGTGCCGAAGAACGACGAGCGCTTGTTCGGGTCGCTCCACTTGGTACAGAGCGAGGGGCCGCTGAATTCGTTTTCGTCGGTCGTGCCCATCTCGGCATGATCGACAGCGGCGAGCGGGCTGAACCACTGCTTGTTGCCGCAACTGGCGTCGTGGTTGAGATGTTTCTCGACGGCGAGCTTGATGGTATCGGCGGAGACGCGGATCTCATGGCCGCTGTCGACGAACTGAATCGGCGCCGCGGTTTCCTGTACAACACTGTCGATGAGATTGCCGCTGAGCGACCGGACCATCGCGACGAGCGCCTTACGCTGCGCCGGCGTGGCGCGCGAGTCGACGAAGATCGCCGCGCGGGCCGTGGTCGCTTCCCCGCCGATCTCGTGGATGCCCAGGTTGGCGTCGGCTGCAAGCGCCGCGACGACGGCGAGGCCGTCGAGCGACACGCCGTTGACTTGTCCCTTGTCGACCTTCCATGCGAGCAGCGCTTCGCGTCCGCCGGTGGCCGCTTCGCCGTTCATGACGCAGGCGCCGGCGAACACTTCCGCCGTTCTTGCTTCGACGTAGGTGCCGGTCACCGACGGCGCTTTCGCCGACAGCGTCGCGAGCGCGAGACTCGACAGGGCCACGATCGAAAGTGCGGTTCTCTTCATGGTATTTCTCCCGCTTGTTTACAACATGCAACAGTCCCGCCCGTCGCAACAGGTGTCGGGACGGACGGGCTGGCGATCGGGACCGAAGGCGGTCTGGGTCAACACGCACCACCACGCGGTCTGGTCGTACTTATCGTAGAACGTTGCTTCGGCCGGATCCACCACGGCCTGGATGTACATGCTCTTGGTGCGCAGCTTGAGGCAGTGCACCCCAACGGTAGTCTTCGACGAGCTCAGCGCGTCCATGGGCGATCCCCTCTACGCGATCGACAGCCCGGCGGCACGCAGGATGGCGCGCTCGACGGCGGTCTTGGCGACCTGGATCTTGTAAGCATTCTGGCTGAGCGGCATCGCCCCGCGCAGCGCCGCCTCGGCGGCCGCGGTCGCGACCTCGGGCGTTATCGTCTTGCCGGCCAGCGCCTGTTCGGCAGCCTGCGAGCGCCAGGGCACCGGCGCGACGGCTCCCATCACGACGCGCGCCCCCTGCACGCTCGACCCGTTCATCGTCAGCAGCACGGTCGCGAACGCAATCGGCCAGTCATGCGACGCCTTGTAGCGCACTTCATAGTGGCCGCTCTTGATGGTGCCGGGCGCGGGCAGCATGACATGAGTCAGTAGTTCGTCGGGCTGCAGCACGGTTTCTCGCTGGATGTTCTGCAGCGTAGGCATCGTGAAGTACTCGGCCGCCGGCACCAGGCGCTCTCCTTTCGGCCCGAGCAGCCGGAAGGTCGCGCCGTAGGCCACAAACGGCACCGCGAGGCTCGAGGGATGCACGATGAAGGTCGGCCCGCCGCCGAGGATGGCGTGGAACTGGTTCTCCCCTGCCGGCGAGAAGCAAGTATTGCCCCCCTTCTTGAAGCAGACGAATTCCTCGTTGCGGAAGTACCAGCAGCGCGGACGCTGATTCAGGTTGCCGCCGACGGTGCCCTGGTTGCGGATCTGCGGCGTGCCGACTTCGATCGCCGCCGCGGCCACCGCCGGATACATCCGGCCGATGTCGGCATGCTCGGCGACGTCGACCATCCTCATCGCCGCGCCGATCTTGAGGCCGCCGCCGGCCGCGGTTACCGTCGTCTCCAGCGCGTTCTTGACGTTGACGATGCGATCCGGCTGGGTGACGTAGTCCTTCATCCGCGCCAGCAGGTCCTGGCCGCCGCCGAGCGCCATCGCCTTCTCGTGCTCCGGCGACAGCGCCGCAACGGCGTCCTTCTCGTTCGTCGGATTGACATAAGCAAACGGTTTCACGAGAGCCTCACGCTTTCTGCTGGAGCGTCTGGAATATCTTCGCCGGCGTCAGCGGCAGGCTGCGCACCGTCACGCCGATGGCGTTGCGTACGGCGAGCGCGACCGCCGCCGCGGTCGGTACCGTCGGCGGCTCGCCGAGGCCGATGACGCCGCGTTCGGGCATGTTCTTCAAGCGGATGTCGATCTGCGGAATGTCGGACATGCCGGCGAGCAGATACCACTCCATGTTCGGGTTGACCATCTGGCCCGTCGATCGGTCGAGGATGCGGTCCTCGAAGAGGGCGAAGTTCAGCGATCCGATGACGCCGCCGTAACACTGGCTCTCGGCAGTCAACTGGTTGAGCACGAGACCACAGTCCTGGATCGCCAGGACCCGCTGCACCTTGACGATGCCGGTCTTGACGTCGACGTTGACCTCGGCAAACTGCGCGCCCGAGGTCGTGGCCGAGGTCATGCCGGGCGCCCAATCACCGTCGGCCGTGATCGCCTGCGGCCCGATGTGCTTGCACGCGTCCGCCCAGGACAGCCCCTTCGACGGATTGTCCTTGACGTGGATGCGCCCCTTCTCCGCGACGAGTGCATCGGCCGGCGCACCGAGCGCCGGCGCCACTTTTTCCTTGAGCGCCTCGAGCGCCTTGATCGCCGCGATGCGGAGGCCCGGGCTGATACTCGCGGCGGTCGTGCTGCCGCCCGATCCGCCCGTGACGCCGTAACGCGTATCGCCGATCTCCGGCGTCACCTGCGACGGCTGCAGACCGAGCGCGTCGGCGGTCACCATCGCGACCAGCGTGCGTGTGCCGGTGCCGATGTCCTGCGTACCGATGCGCATGATCACAGTGCCATCGGACGCGACCTCACAGTGCGCCGTCGCCGGCCCCCGGCCGCCGCCGCCCCAGGTGCCAACCGCCACCCCCATGCCGGTCTTGATCGATCCCGGCGTTGGATCCCCAGTCGGATGGCGCTTGCTCCAGCCGAATTCGGCCGCCCCTTCCTGCAGATACGTCCGCCACATCGCGTTCGGTGCAAGCGGCGGGAGGTTCTTGATGCGGAATTCGACCGGATCCATCTTCACCAGATCGGCGAGCTCGTCCATCATGATTTCGGTGATGAACGATCCCTGCGGGTGGCCGGGCGCGCGCATGGGACGCTGCGTCCCGGTGTTGATGAAGACGTCCTTGTGTGCCCTGCGCCGGTTGGCGATCTGATAGATGTAGGGCAACGGGAAGCCGGCCGCCGCACCAGCGCCACCAGTGCCCCAGGACTCGGCATCGAACGCGGTGATCAGGCCGTCGGCCGACACGCCCGCCTTGATTCGCGCCGCCGCCGACGGGCGGTTACCCGTCACCAGATGCTCTTCCTTGCGGTCGAGCATCAGCTTCACCGGCGCGGCCGCCTGCTTGGCCAGCCGGGCGCAGATCAGCCCCTCGGCGCCCAATTGGAGCTTGCTGCCGAAGCCGCCGCCCATGTACTGGCAGATGACGCGGACGTTGGTCTGCGGAATACTCAGCCCGGTCGCCAAGTTGTCGCGCGCCGAGTTGACCCCCTGCGTCGTCACCCACGCGGTCAGCTCATCGCCGTTCCACTCGCAGACCGTGCCGTGAGACTCCATGCAGACATGCGTGATGACGTGCGTCGCGTAGGTCTGATCGAGCGTGAAGGCCGCGGCTTTGAAGCCGGCGGCAATGTCGCCCGCTTCCTGCGTCTGTCCCTGGCGCACGTTGCCGCCGGTGAACACCTGTGGCGCTGAGCCGGCCAGCGCAGCGTCGACGCTGACCACGGCGGGCAGCACCTCGTACTCGACCTTCACCGCGCGGGCCGCGTCGATCGCGTGTTCTTCGGTATCGGCAACGACGGCCGCGACCTCGTCACCCTGATACATCACGACGCTGGTCTTTTCGTCCTTCGGATCGCGGACGAGGAGCGCCGTCTTGAAGCCCTTGACCCGCTGCGCCGCCGACAAATCGACCGCCAGGACCCGGGCGTGGGGATGCGGCGAGCGGACGATCCGCCCGTAGAGCATGCCGGGCCGGGTGATGTCGAACGTGTACTTGGCGCGGCCGGTGACCTTGTCGGGGCCGTCGAGCCGCTTGACGCGGGTGCCGACGACCGTTGCCGGCGTCGACGTCCAGTTGTATTTCGGATCGACCGGGGGCTGCTGCGGCGCTCCGCCGCGGCCACCGCCCTGCGGAGCCTGCGGTGTCCTAGCCACGCTGAACCCCCTTCACACTGGACACCGCCTCGAAGATGCGATTGAAGGTGCCGCAGCGGCAGATGTTGCCGTCGAGACCTTTCTTGATCTGCTCGGGAGTCGGATTCGGGTGCTTCTCGAGCAGGCCGACACTCGCCATGACGAAGCCCGGCGTGCAGAAGCCGCACATCAGTGCGTCCTTGTCGCAGAACGCCTGCTGCACCGGGTGCAGCCGGTCGCCGCTGGCCAACCCGTCGACGTTGCGAATCTGCTTGCCCACGACGTCGATGGCCAGGGTCGAGCAGGCGTAGACCGTGCGTCCGTCGACCAGCATCGTGCAGGCGCCGCAGGCGCCGCGGTCGCAGCCGCGCTTGTTGCCCGTCAGGTCGGCGCGCATGCGCAGTGCATCGAGCAGCGTGACGCGCGGCTCGATCATCAGATCGAGCTGCCGCCCGTTGACGTTGAGGCGCACCGGCACGTCCCCTGGACCGACCTCTTTGGGGCCGGTCTGCGCAGCCAGGCCGGCCGCGGGGGCGATGATGCTCGCGGCCACGCCCGCGACGCCGGTGGACTTGAGGAAGTTGCGGCGGCTGAGGCCGCCCGGCAGATCGTCTTTGTCAGCCATTTCTGATGCTGCCTAGATTACTCCAACCGGCGTAGGCCGTGGCCGTCAAAGCCGCAAAGGCCCTGTGAGCGACATTCATCAATCGCCGCCCCAGCAAAGCTGCCATTTGAGTAGGATTCACGAATGGCCGGCGACGAACTGAATGCCCTGTCCGCGTTTCTGGCGATCGCCGAAGATCGCAGTTTCACGAAGGCCGCCAAGCGCCTGGGCGTCTCGACCTCAGCGCTGAGCCACGCGATGCGCGGGCTCGAGGAGCGGATCGGAGTGCGTTTGCTGGCGCGGACCACCCGGAGCGTCTCGCCGACCGATGCCGGGGAACAGTTGCTGGCTCACCTGCGGCCCGCGCTCAGCGATATCCGCGGGGCGCTCGATCATCTCGCGGGGCTGCGCGATCGGCCGGCGGGACGTGTGCGGCTCGCCGTCACGCCGCTGGCGTCGCGGATGGTCCTCGCCCCCAAGCTCGCCACCTTCGTCGAGCAGTATCCCGACGTGGTCCTCGACATCACGTCGATGGGAGAGAGCCGCGTCGATATCGTCGCCGCCGGATTCGACGCCGGCATCCGCCTCGGTGAGTTCATCGAGCGCGACATGATCGCCGTGCGCGTCTCTCCGGACCAGCGTGCCGCCATCGTCGCCGCGCCGCGCTATTTCAGGGCGCACGCGAAGCCGAAGTCGCCGCGCGATCTGCCATCGCAGCGCTGCATCAACTTCCGTCACGGCGCCGAGGAGATCTACCGCTGGGAATTTGAGAAGGGAACGCAGTCGCTCGCCGTCGCGGTCAGCGGTCCGCTGATCGTCAACGATGCCGACGCCCTGATCCGCGCCACCGTCGACGGTATCGGGCTGGCGTTCATGCTCGAGGCGCACGCTGCGCCGTACCTGGCGACCGGCGAGCTCGTCCGCGTGCTCGAGGACTGGTGCCCGCCGTTTGCCGGCTACTTCCTGTATTACCCGAGCCGGCGACAGCAGCCGCCCGCGCTGGCGGCGCTGATCGAGACGCTGCGTTTGTAGCTACGGGTAGGCGATGGTGGTCGAGAAACTGACGGGGCCCGTCGTGCGGCCGACGGTATAGACCTCGACGCAGAACACCCCGGAATCGACTGGTGCCGAGACGGTCGTGGACGCGCCGCCGACGGCGACCTGCGTGGGGACGCACCCGACGCCTCCGGCGCCGGGAATGCCGAGTCCTATGCCCAGCTGCCCGCCCTGCTCCGACAGCGAATCGAGAGACACGGTGATGGTGCCGCCGCCGAATGTCGGGATCAATCTCGAGGCAGATCCGTTCGCGCCAAGACCAATGTTGGTGGCCCAGGTCGACGTTCCCGCGGTGGCCTCGATGGGCGCCGGCGAACCGATCGTCACCTCAACGCTGAAGCCGACTGACTGGGCGAGCCGGGAATCGGGATCGGAGACGATGACGCAAAACGTCCCGGCCGGGACGCTGCCGTTCAATTGCGCCGTCAAGGCCGGCAGCGCGCGCATGGTCGTCGACGCCGTGCAGTCGCTCGTGCCCACGGCCAGCGTCAGCCCCTGCGCGAGAGGCCGGTTGGGATCCACGGAGACGTTCGCCAGCGTCAGCTTGACCGCGCCGGCCGCGGCGGCGGTGTAGGTCTGCGTCAGGGTGCCGCCAGGATCGAGCGTTCCCTGAAACAGGCTGGTCGATGCGGTGCTCGCGGTCGTCGCCGCCGTCGTGGGCGCGGTCGCCGTGGAGCCACACCCTGTACACACAATGAGCGCCGTGAGGACAAAAACGATTCGTGCTGACATGATATGAGAAGGCCGTGTGGCCGCATCCATGCTGAAGCACCGGGCCGCCGCGCGGGATGACAAAACCATGAAACGTGACGCTATCGAGCCGGCGGCCCGGTCAGAGCTGCCGGCGCGCGCGCGTTGTGCTCACGGCCGCAGGGACCGCCCTCGCCGGTTTCCGGACGGCCCGACGCGCCGCGTGGCTCGATCCGCAGGCGGTGCGGCGTCACGAGCGAGGCGCCGTCCGACGGCGCGGACGCCGCCGATCGAGAACGCCGCGATGTGTTCCGCCGCCTGATCGATGTCAGCCGGTGTGCTCTTGAACTCGTAGCCGAGGCGCGTCGCAATTGGGTTGGGCATGTAGATGATCGCCTGCGCGTTGATGCTGCCGACGCACTGCAGCACGCGCCCGTCCGTCGCCGGCGCGCCGATCATCTCGGCGACGACGCCGGCCAGGTAGTCGAGGCGCGGCCGGATGCCTTGCTGCACCAGCGCATCGAGCACCGGCGTCGGGTCCTGGACTTCACGCTGGACCAGCCGGTGATGGACGGCGTGCTCCGGCTTGAGGATCTGGGTGAGAAAAATGACCAGGAAGCGGCGCAGCTTCTCCTCCGGCGGCCGCCCTTCACCGGACGCGCGCGCTGATTCGTTGGTGCGCGCCATCCCGTCGATCGCCTGCTGCAGTACTTCGCGATACAGCCCGAGCTTGTCGCCGAAGTGATAGTTGACGGCGGCGACATTGGCGGCGGCGGCGCGGCAGATCTCGCGCACCGTGACCTTCCTGAACCCCTGGTCGGCAAAAAGACGCGCCGCCTCGGCCAGCAGCCGCTCGCGTGTCTCGCGGTCGCTCGTCATAGGGTCCGCTTGAAGAGCTTGGTCGCCGCCGTCATCGCGACAATCGAAAAGATCATCAGGAACGTCAGGTCGTAGCGGATCGCCTCGAAACCGGTGTTCTTGAGCAGCAGGTTCTTGAGGGCGTGCACCGAATAGGTAAACGGATCGACGACCGCGATCGCCTGCATCCACCCGGGGAATCCCTGTTGCGGATAGACCGCGCCGCTGGGAAAGTACAGCAGCGTGTTGAGCACGCCGAACACGGCGCGCGGCAGCAGCGGATCTGTCACTCGGACCATGAGCAGGAACATCAGGCTGATCAGCGCGAAGGCGGTGACGACGACGACCACGAACAGGCGAAACAGGCGCAGCGGCGCCAGCGGATCGGGAATGCCGGCGATCAGCGATCCAATCACCATCAGGAACGTCCCGGCAAGCACCGCCTTGATCGTGCCCGACACGTTGAAGCCGGCGATGAGCTCGAACTTCGTGATCGGCGTGACCAGGTAGCCCTCATGCAGCCCGCGCGCCTTGTCGTCGATGAAGATGATGCCGCCGCCGATCATCACCATCATGAAGATCGACATCACGACCGAGCCGGGCAGCAGGTACTGGATGTAGGGCACGTAGGGGTAGACCTCGACGACGTCGAGGCGCGGATCGGCACCGACGCGCGGTGGCGCCGCCGGCTGGCCATAGGCCGACACCATGCCTGCCATCGTCGCCGCCAGCGTCGCCGAGACGAAATTGTCGGTGTTGTCCTCGATCAGCGCCACGTGCGGGTCGGCCTTGGCCAGCACACGCCGCGAAAAGCCATTGGGAATCGTCAGCACGCCGTTGACCCGGCCGTTGCGCAGGTCGGTGATCGCCTGCTGCTCGTCGGCATATTCGACGACGTCGATGGTCTGCGCCCCCGAGGCCGCCGCCAACGCCAGCTCGCGCACGCGCACCGCCGGCACGCCGTGGTCCTGGTCGACGACGGCGACCTTGAGGTGCTTGACGTTGCCGCCAAACGCGTAGCCGAGCACGACCAGCTGCACGATTGGGAACACCATCGACACCACGATCAACATCGGGCTGCGCCGGAACCGCCGCAGCTCGCGCTCGATGATCGCCCAGGCTCGTCCCATCGCTCAGCTCCGCCTCGGGATGAACCCGGCGCGGTCCATCGGGTTGACGTCCTGCAGGGCGTCGCGCAGCGCGCGGCCGGTGTAGTGCACGAACACGTCATCGAGGGTCGTGCTCTGCACCGACAGCGACTGCACCGGCGCCGCTGCCTGCTGCGCCGATTCCATCAACGCCAGCGTCGTCGCCGGCCCGTTCACCGTTGTCAGGCGGAATACATGGTCGTCGCCGCTCACCGACTCGACAAACGGCAGGGCCCGCAGCCGTTCCAGCCAGCCCGCCGGGACGTCCCCAAAGCTGACCTCCAGCATGTTCTTGCCGGGAATCGACGCCTTCAGCTTCAGCGGCGAGTCGAGCGCCTTGAGTTCGCCGTGATCGACGATGGCGATGCGATCGCAGAGCTTGTCGGCTTCGTCCATGTAGTGCGTGGTCAGCAGCACGGTAAGGTCGCGCTCCGCCTTGATTTTCCTGAGCATCTCCCACACCGCGACGCGCGACACCGGGTCGAGGCCCGTCGTCGGCTCGTCGAGGAAGAAGATGCGCGGTTCGTGGACCAGGCCGCGCGCGATTTCGACGCGGCGCCGCATGCCCCCCGACAGGTTCTTGACCGGCGCAGCGCGCCACTGCGTCAGCTCGACCGCGGCCAGCAGGTCGGCGATCAGCGTTTCGCGCTTCGCGCGCGGCACGCCGTAGAGCTTGGCGAAGATGATCAGGTTTTCCTCGACGCTCAGCTCGAGATCGCTGGTCATCGCCTGCGGGATGACCCCGATCGAACGGCGCACGCCGTCGGCGTCGCGCGTGATGTCGAAGCCGTTGACGAGCGCTGTCCCCGCCGTCGCCGGCAGCAGCGTCGTCAGCATCCGGATCAGCGTCGACTTACCGGCGCCATTCGGGCCGAGCAGGCCGAAGATCTCGCCGTCGTCGACGGAGAACGACACGCCGTTGACGGCGGTGAACTTGCCGAAGCGCTTGACGATGGAGCGGACGTCGATCGCAGGCATCGGCTTATGGCACCGGCAGTGACACGTAGGTCGTCATGCCGACGGCGAGACGCCGGTCGCGGTTGTCCACGCGCAGCCGCACTTCGAACGTGCGAATGTCGCGCTTCATGCGGCTGACGTCGCGCTGCGTTGCGAAGCCGGCGTCGGCGCCGCGGTAGAACACGGTGCCCGGGCGCTCGACGCCCGAGGGCAGGCGGACGGTCAGTGTTTCCCCAAGCCGCACCCGGTCGATGTAGGTCTCCTCGACGTCGACACGGACCCAAAGGTTGTCGGGATCGATCAGCGTGACGATCGGCTGCCCGGCGTTGACGAACTCACCGGCGCGGGCGGCGCGCACGCTGACGAAGCCGTCGATCGGCGCGCGGAGTTCCGTGTAGCGCAGCCGCACGTCGGCCTTGGTCCGCTGGGCGGCGGCGGCCGCGGCCATGTGCTGATTGGTCTGCACCTGGTCGCGGCGCATCGCGACCTGCTCGGCGTTGGAACGGGCCAGCGCGACCGCCGAGCGCTGCGCCTCGACCTGGCGGTTGAGCGCATCGACGCGGGCCTGCGCGGCATTGAACGCCGTCCGTGCCTGGTCGGCTTCCTGCGGCGAGGCGATCTGTTTCTCGGCGAGGCTCTGCGTGCGCGTGAAGACGAGGCGGGCGTTCTCGAGATCGGCGGTGGCCGCCTTCGCCTGGGCCTCGGTCGACTGGAGCGTGGACTCGGCCTGGGCGATTTGATCGGCGGTCTGCTTCTGCTGGAAGCGCAGCGTCGCTTCCGACTCACGGACCTGCGACGACAGTCCCTGCACGTTCTCGGCGTAGTAGGCCGTGTCGGCGCGCAGCTCGTCGGGCTCGATCACCGCCAGCATCTGTTCGTGGCGGACGGTGTCCCCTTCCTTGACCAACAGCTGGCCGATGCGTCCCGCGACCTGTGGGCTGACGATGACATCGTCGGTCGTGACGATGCCGGTCAGGACGAGGACCGTGGGGCGGGTGTGGAGGTAGGCGTAGCCGCCGGCGGCGGCCGCGGCGAGCAGGAGGGCGGCGAGCGGGAGGCGTCTGCGCATACGGTTCGGCTCAAACACTTGTATCAAACAACTGTTTGAACGTCAACGGTTCGTTCCCGCCTTGGACGATCGCCAGGGACGGGAACCGGCGCGGGCTTGACAACGTCTCTCTAGGGCGAATATATTCGCGCATGGCGATTTTTTTCGCCTCTGCCGCGTGCAAGGAGCCCCGTTGCCCAAAGACACCCAGCCCAGCCTCACGCGCCGCGAGGCCCAGATCATGGAAATCCTGCACCGGCGCCGCCGCGCCACGGTCGAAGAGATCCGCGCCGAGCTCCCCGACGCCCCCACCCCGTCGAGCGTCCGCAAGCTGCTCGAAATCATGATCGATCGCCGCCTGCTCGGCCGCGAGTACGACGGGCCGCGATTCGTCTATTCCCCCGCCGCCGCGCCGGAAGACGCGAGCCGTTCGGCGCTGAAGCAGCTCGTGCGGACCTTCTTCGGCAACTCGCCGGGATCGGCGGCGGCGGCGCTGCTCGGCATGACCAGCGAACCCTTGTCGGACGATGAATACAAGCGGCTCGACGCGCTGCTCAGGCGCGGGCGCGAACAGGGAGGAACACGATGACCGCATGGCTCCTCGACATCCTGCTGAAGGCGACCGCGCTCCTGTCCGTCGCGGCGCTCGCCGATGCCGCGCTGGCACGGCGCGCCTCGGCTGCCGCGCGCCACTTGGTGTGGGCCCTGGCGATGGCGGCGCTGCTCGCGTTGCCCGTCGCGATCGCCGCGCTGCCTCACTGGCAGGTTCGCATTCCGATTGCGCGTGCCTCGCGGGTGCTGCCCGCCTCCGTCGCGCCCCGCATCGCCCTGATCGGGCACGATCTGGGCCTGAACGCGGCCGCGACCGTACTGACCGGACCGGACATCGAGATGAGAGTGGGCGCCGTGAAAGCGGCGGCGACGGCTCCCGCTTCGCCCCGCCTCGCCGTCACGGCGATCGCGATCGCTGGCCTCTACGTCCTCGGCGCCGGCCTGCTGCTCGCCCGGCTGGTCTTCGAGCCGTTCGCGCTCCGGCGTCTCACGCGCGAGGCCGCCCTCATCCCGGACGGCCAATGGCGGACGCTGCTCGAGACCTGCCGGCGCGACATGGGTGTGCGCCGCGGCGTGCGGCTGCTGCGCAGCGCGGGCGAGGTCATGCCGCTGACCTTCGGCACGATCGCTCCCACGATCGTGCTGCCGGCATCGGCGCCGGCGTGGAGCGGCGATCGGCGCCGAGCCGTACTGCTGCACGAGCTCGCGCACATTGCGCGACGCGACTGCCTGGTGCAGCGCATCGGCGCCGTCGCCTGCGCGCTCTACTGGCCGCATCCGGGCGTGTGGTTCGCGGCGCGGCGGCTGCGCAGGGAGCGCGAGCTGGCGTGCGACGACCGCGTGCTGGCGGCAGGCGCCGGCGCGCGCGACTACGCCGGGCACCTGCTCGAACTGGCTCACTCGCTCGGCCGCGTTCCGGCGCCGGCGACCGCGTTGGGCATGGCGCGCGCGCGTCAGCTTGAGCGCCGCCTCCTCGCCATCGTCGACGCGGCGCGCAACCGCGCCGCGCTGCGGCCGCGCGGGCTCACCGCCGCCGTCGCGGTGGCAACGATGGTGTTCGTGTCGATGGCGGTAGTGCGCGCGGCGATCGTCCTCGTCGATCCCGCCGCGCCGGTGGCCGGCGTGCCGGTCGAGGCTGTCGCAGCCGCGCTTCAGGACGGCGTCGGCACGTGGGAGCTGCGGCGGACGCAGGACCGGGCGGCCGTGCAGATCACGATCCGCACCGACCATGGCTCGCACGGCCGCACAGTCCGCCTCGATCGTCTCGCCGGACTGCCGGTCGATCAGATCGACGCCGCGACTGCGCCGGTGCACTTCCCGATCCGGCGCGAAGCCGGCACCTTCACGGTCGACGGCGTCTGCCGGAACGGCGTCTGCGGCGGCACGTTCGCGTTCCAGGCGGACCCGGCGTTCGCCGATGCGCTGGCCAAGCGCGGCATCGGCAGGCCGTCGCCGCAGGACCAGCTCGCGCTCGCGCTCGCCGACATCGGCCTCGCCTATGTCGATGCGCTCGCGGCCGCCGGCTACGTCAAGCCGGACGTGCAGACGCTGGTGCGCGCGGCGCTGCACGGCGTCGATGCGGAATACCTCCACAGCATGACCACGCTCGGCTACCAGGCGGAGAGGCTCGAGGCGCTCGTCCAGCTGCGCAATCACGGCGTCGATCCCGACTACATCCGCGGGATGGAAGCGGCCGGCTACGCGCATCTAACGGCCGAGGAGCTGCGCCGCGCGCGCGATCGTGGCGCCGACCCGGAATACGCGCGCGAGATGGCCGCGCTCGGCTTCCGCTCCTTGACGCTGGCCGAGCTGATCAACGCGCGCGGCCACGGGGTCGATCCCGAGTACGTGCGGGACATGCAGGCGCTCGGGCATCGCTTGACCCTCGACCAGTTCCTCGAGACGCGGGGCCACGGCGTCGATCCCGAGTACGTGCGTGGCATGCAGGCGCTCGGCTATCGCCTGACGCTCGACCAATTTCTTCAAGCACGCAGTCACGGCATCGATCCAGAGTACGTCCGCGGGATGGCGGAGCTCGGCTACAAAGGGTTGCCGCTCGACGACTTGATCCGCCTGCGCGGCCACGGCGTCGATCCGGAGTACGTCCGCCGTGTGCAGTCGAGTGTCGCGCCGCATCTGAGCGTCGACGAGATCATCCAGCGCCGCCAACGCGGCGAGCCCGATCCCGATGCGGCCGTGCATGCCGCCGCTGTGAAGATCCAGTCGCTCTGGCGCGCCTTCAACAACTGGCTGCGCAGCTGATCGCGCGCGGCAGCTCAGAACTGCAGCGTCGACACGTAGTCGTAGCTGTTCTTCAGGCTGGCCAGCGGATCCGCCGGCACGTCGTGCTCGACGAAGTAGTGCTCGATCCCGGCCTGTTTCGCCTGCGCGAAGATCCGTTTCCAGTCGATGACGTCTTGGTGGCCCACGTCGGTGACGTCGGGCAGCACCTTGTCGATCGCGACCGGCGTCGACGACGCCGCCGGTACCTTCTTCAGCCCCTTCACGTGGACGAGCGGGAAGCGGCCCGGGTACTTCTTGAAGTAGTCGAGCGGATCCTTCCCCGCCGCCGAGATCCAGCACAGGTCGAGCTCCATCTTCACCAGCTTCGGGTCGCAGGTCTCGAGGAGCAGCTCGAACGGCAGCTTCCCACCCATGTCCTCGCGCGGATAGAACTCGAAGTTGTGGTTGTGGTAGCAGAACTGGATGCCGTGCGCTCGTGCCGCGGCGGCGGCGGTGTTGTAGACGTCGGCGGCGCGCTTCCACGCGTCGGGCTGATTCCGGATCGACTCGTCGATCCATGGATTGACGAGGAACGTCTGGCCGACGGTGGCGGCCTCGTCGAGCGCCTTCGCCCACTTCGCCGGGTCGCTGACGGTCGGGTAATCGAGATGCGCGGCCGGCGAGGTGAGGCCGAGTTTCTTCAGCACGTCGCGCACCTGTTGCGGCGTATGTCCGAAGTAGCCGGCGAACTCGACTTCCTTGTAGCCGATGGCCGCGACTTTCGCCAGCGTACCGTCAAAATCCTTTTCCAGCGCGGTGCGCACGGTGTAGAGCTGCACGCCGACGCGCTTGATTGATGCAGCGAGCGCGGGACGCAAGGCCAGCGCCGCCACGCTCAGCGATCCGAGGAAAGTGCGTCGGTCCAGGGTGGTCATGGGGTGCGAGTGTAGCCTAGAATACCGCCGCCATGATGATGCTGATCCGGCGGCGCGCAAAGCCGCCGGCCTGAAAACCCGGATTCAGCACCAGCGTTAGTAAACCGTACCCCGGAGTATTCCCGTCTAAGCCAGACGTGGACACTCTGTTCGACAGCCTGCGCTATTCCCTGCGCCAGTTCCGCCTCGCGCCGGTCTTCACCATCACCGCGATCCTGACGCTGGCGCTTGGCATCGGCGGTACGACGGCGATCTTCACGCTGATCCACGCCGTTATGCTGAAGTCGCTGCCAGTCGCCGACCCGTCGCGTCTCTACCGCATCGGGGAGGGGGACAACTGCTGTGTGCAGGGCGGACCGCAGGATAGCTGGGGCTTCTTTTCCTTCCCGCTGTTCCAACAGCTGGCGGCGCAGTCGCCCGAATTCGAACAGGTCACGGCGTTCCAGGCGGGCGGCTCGCGTTTGAGCGTGCGCCGTGAACAGGTCGAGACCGTGGCGCGGCCACTGCGCACCGAGTACGTGACCGGCAACTATTTCTCGACGCTCGGCGTTGGCGCCTTCGGCGGCCGCGTCTTCACCCTGGACGACGACCAAGCGGCGGCGGCGCCGGTCGCGGTGATGAGCCATCACACCTGGACGACGACCTACGGATCGGACCTGTCGGTGGTGGGCTCGACGTTCGTGCTGCAGGGGCATCCGTTCACTGTCGTCGGCGTCGCCCCGCCGGGATTCTTCGGCGACACGCTGCGCGGGGATCCGCCGGACTTGTGGCTGCCGCTGCAGCAGGAGCCACTCCTCGTCGGCGCCGGGTCACTCTTGCGCCAGCCGGTCTCGGCGTGGCTGCGCGCGATCGGCCGCCTGCGCCCGGGCGCGACGGCCGACGCGATGGGGCCGCGCCTGACGTCGGTTCTGCGCAACTGGCTGCTGCACGATTCGGGCTATCCCGCCAACTGGATGCCCAATGTCGAGCGCTCGCTTCCCAAGCAGGTGCTCAACGTCGTCCCGGCCGCCAGCGGTATCGGCGTCATGAAAGAAGAGTACGGCGAGCGACTGCAGGTCCTGCTGGCCGTCTGCGCTCTCGTGCTGCTGATCGCCTGCGCCAACGTCGCCAACCTGCTGCTCGCGCGGGCAATGTCGAGGCGCACGCAGACAGCGGTACGGCTGGCGATCGGCGCGTCCCGCTCGCAAATCGTCATGCAGGCGCTCGTCGAGTCCGTGTTGCTGGCGGTGGGCGGCGCGCTCGCCGGTCTCCTGGTCGCCACGGCGGCTTCGCGGCTGCTCCTGTCGCTCGCCTTCAGCCAGGCGCAATTCCTGCCGATCAGCACGCGGCCGTCGCTCGTCGCGCTGGCCTTCGCGTTCGCGCTGGCGCTGGTCACCGGCGTCATCTTCGGCGCGGCGCCGGCGTGGTTCGCTACCCGCACCAACCCGATCGACGCGCTGCGCGGCGCCGGCCGCACCACGCGCGATCACTCGTCGAGGGCACGGCAGACACTGCTCGTCCTGCAGGCCGCGCTCGCCGTCGTGCTGGTGGCGGGCTCCGCGATGCTGGCGCGCAGCCTCGGCAAGCTCCAGTCGATGGACTTCGGCTACCGCGTCGAGGGCCGAGTGGTCGTCGGCATCAACCAGCTGCCGGCCACCTACACGCCGGCGCAACTGCGGTCGCTGTATCGCAGCATCGAGGAGCGTCTCGTGGCGCTGCCGGGCGTCGAGGGCGCCGGCCTCGCGCTCTACAACCCGCTGACCGACAATTGGGGCGAAGGGGTGTTCATCCAGGGGCATGCGCTGCCGCGCCCCGGCGACAGCACCGGCGCGTCGTGGGATCGCGTCAGCGCGAACTACCTGCAGAACTTCGGTGCCGTGGCGCTCAAGGGACGTCTCTTCGCCGCGGCCGACAACGAGACGTCGGACAACGTCGCCGTCGTCAACGAGGCGTTCGTGAAGAAGTTCTTCAAGAGCGGCGAGGATCCGATCGGCCAGCACTTCGGTCTCGACTTTCCGGAAAACGCCGGGACGTTCCGCATCGTGGGCGTCGTGCACGACATGCGGTTCGCCGGCTTCGCCCTCCGGCAGCCGGCACGGGCAATGTTCTACGTGCCGCTGGCGCAGATGGTTCCCTATACGCAAGCGGTGATGCAGCGCGTCGAACTCCAATCGCATTTCGTCGGTGGGCTGATGCTGGCGACGGCGCTTCCGCCCGGGGCGCTCGAGCCGCTCCTGACGCGGGCACTCGCGCAGGTGGATCCGAACGTGACGGTCGTCAGCGTACGGACGATGGCGCAGCGCGTGGCGATCACGTTCGACCAGGACCGCGCCGTGGCGACGCTCGCGGGCCTGTTCGGCATCGTGGCGCTGGTGCTGGCGGCCATCGGCCTCTACGGCGTCACTGCCTACAGCGTGGCGCAACGGACCAACGAAATCGGCATCCGCATGGCACTCGGCGCCAGCCGCGCGCGCATCGTGGATCTCGTGCTCCGCGGCGCCTTCGCGCGCGTCGCGGCGGGCCTGGTGCTCGGCCTGCCACTGGCCGTCGGCGCCGGACGGCTGATCGCGTCTGAGTTGTACGGCGTGTCCTATTGGGATCCGGCGGCGTTGACCATGGCCGCGCTCGCGCTCGGCGCCTGCGCACTGGCGGCCGCTATGGTACCGGCAAGCCGTGCCGCAGCGATCGCGCCGATGCGCGCGTTGCGAAGCGAGTAGCGAGTCGAGCGCTAGGTGCGGCCGTAGGTGCCGCCGGGACGGCGGCGCAGCAGTCCTTCTCGCGCCAGCGTGGCAAGGACGCGCTCGCACGCGGACTCGTCGAGGCCGAGCAAACGGCTCGCCTGTGGAATCGACAGCACCAGCCCCGGCATTTCACGGAATTCGGCGGCGATGCGCTGGATCACGGCGGCACGGCGCGTGAGATCGCGACGCTCCAAAGGCATCGACATCGTTACCGGGCGGCCTTTGACCTCGCGCAGTGACTGGATCGGGCTCCCCGATGGTCTGGGTTGCATCATGAGATCCTCCTTCGCAGAAGTGGGGAACACTTTGATCCTACGCCTGGATCGAACGGCCGAGGCATCGTTTGCACCGATGTTGCCTATGTGCCGTCACGATGACGCACGGTTTCAGGTGACAGACGAGCTGGTAACAGTTACCCGCATGTTACTCATCAGGAAGTCTTGACTCCGATGCGCACGCAAGCGTAGCCTCCCGCCACGTGGCATTCACGCCACGTTGCTCTGGGAGGGGACCATGCAACACGTCCGGTTGTTGCACCGCATCGCCCGGTGCGGTGTCCTGTTCGCGCTCTCGACGCTCGTCTTCGTTGCTCCTGCATCCGCGCAATTTGACCGCGGCCAGATCGCTGGCCGAGTGAAGGATCCGCAAGGCGACCTCGTGCCCGGCGCCACCGTCACGGCCATCAATCAGCAGACGCGCCTGAGTTGGAACGCCGTCACCGACGGCACCGGCTTTTACACGTTTCCAAACCTGCCGGCCGGCAGATACAACGTTGAGGCCGAGCTGCAGGGCTTCAAGAAGTCCCTGCGCCAGGACGTGCAGCTCGACGCGGCCGGGTCGGTCACGCTCGACTTCGCGCTCGAGACCGGCACCGTGTCGGAAGCAGTGACCGTGACGGCCGAATCGCCACAGCTGCAGAGCGACGTGGCGCTGCGCAAGACGATCGAGTCGAAGGACATCGAGCAGCTGTCGTTCTCGGGTCGCAACCCGATCGGCGTCGTCGGGCTGAAGCCGGGCGTGGTCGGCGGCAGCTTCAATAACTACAACTTCTCCGACCTCGGCAACGGCGGCTTCAGCATCAATGGCAGCCGCACCGATGAGAACAACATCACCGTCGATGGCGCCACCGCGATCCGGACGCGCTCGAACGGCGCGATCGTCGGCATCCAGAACGTCGACGCGATCCAGGAAGTGCAGGTCCTGACCGGCGACTACATGCCGGAGTACGGCCGCGTCAGCGGCGGCCAGGTCCGCATGGTGACCAAGGGCGGCAGCAACCGCTTCAGCGGTAGCGGCTCGTACTACCTGCGCGACGCCAGCCTGCAGGCCAATACCTGGCTGCGCAACCACAGCTCGAACCTGCCCGACCGCGAGGCGGCGCCGTTCGACTACAAGCAGTACGCCTACTCGCTCGGCGGTCCGCTGCTGAAGGATCACCTGTTCTTCTTCGTCGCGCAGGAATGGGTCAATTTCAACCAGGTCTCGACCAACCCCGCGGAGGTGCCGACCGCGAAGATGCGCAGCGGTGACTTCAGCGAGCTGCTCGGGCCGAATGCCTTCTACAGCTCGCCGCAGATCATTCGCGACCCGACGACGGGACTGCCGTTCCCCAACAACGTCATCCCGACGAACATGCTGAGTAAGAACGGCCTGGCGTTGCTCTCGACGTTTCCGCTGCCGACGCCGGGCTTCCAGTCCGGGGTCAACAACGCGCTTCTGTCGAGCGCGAACCCGCAGGATCAGCGCAAGGACAACATCCGCCTCGACTACCGGATGAACGCGAACAACACGTTCACGTTCCGCTACGGCAAGTACAACTGGACGGCGGTCGACGCCTTCCGCGGCACGTTCCCCTACGCGAGGACTGACTGGGATCGGCCGAACCAGACGCAGACCGCGAGCTGGACCAGCACCCTCCGTAACAACATGGTCAACGAGGCGAGCTACACGCACTCGCTCGATCAGGTGTTCATCAACGTGTTCCAGAGCGATCTCTACAAGCGCACCACCTACGGGATCACCTACCCGTACATCTTCCCGGACTTCAAGGAAATCCCTGACAAGATCCCGACCATCACCATCGCCAACCTGAGCGAGATCGACGGCGGACCGTATCCGTCCTCGTCGCAGGGGCCGATCCACACCTTCTCCGACGCGATCACCTGGGTAAAGAACCGTCACACTGTCAAGACCGGCATCGTCGTCGAGTACTCGGGCGAAGATGACTTCGATCAGATCAACGTCCAGCCGATCCCGGGCAGCACCAACAACCAGAACGGCCGCTTCCAGTTCACCAACACAACGGCCGCCGGGCACACCGGCGTGGCGATGGCCGACGCCGCGATCGGCATCTTCACCAACTATGCCGAAATCGGCCAGCGCGCCCTCACGCACTGGCGCGCGACCGCGACCGACCTGTTCGTGCAGGATTCGTGGCGGCCATCGAGCAACCTCACTGTTGAAGGGGGCGTGCGCTACGTGATCTGGCCGCCGTACCACGCGCAGGACAACAACATCGCCACCTTCGACCCGAGCCAATACAGCGTCGCCAACCAGGCGGTGCTCGATCCGAAGACCGGGGCCATCGTCAGCGGCCCGCGCTACAACGGCATCGTCTTGCCGGGGAACGGTTTCCCGAGCTCCGCGAGCGACCTCGCTGTCTACAACGATCCAGCAGTGAAGGCGCTGTTTGTCGGCGCGCCGCTCGGCCTGACCGAGACGCACTACAACGTCTTTGAACCTCGCGTCGGCGTGTCCTACGGGCTGAACGACAAGACGATCGTCAAGGTCAGCTCCGGCGTGTTCCACAACCGCGTGACGCTGAATGACTCCCTGCTGCTCGGCGGCAACCCGCCGTTCCAGCCGCAGGTCGGCGCGACCAACGGTTCGGTGGACAACCCAGGGGGATCCGGCGGCGCCGGCTCGCTGCCGTTCGGCATGACGGCGATCGATCCTGTGTTCAACCACCCCGTCGCCTACATGTTTTCGAGCGGCGTCCAGCGCGAAGCGCCGCTCGGCTTCGTCGTCGACGCGACTTACGTCGGACGGTGGGGCCGCAACCTCCAACGCGAGCGCGACATCAACCAGCTGGCAGCCGGCACGCTTCAGGCGAACCCGGGGACCAATACCGATTACCTGCGTCAGTACAAAGGCTACGGCGTCATCCGCCTATCGGAGAATGTCGGCCGCTCGACCTACAACGCCCTACAGTTGAGCGCGGATCGCCGCTACAAGAATGGCTTCAAGTTCGGCGCCGCTTACACGCTCAGCCACTCGCTGGACAACGCGAGCACCAAGCGCGACATCCTGTTCAACTCGTACGACGACTCGGGCTTCTGGGGCAACTCGAGCTTCGATCGCCGCCACGTGTTCAACTTCTACTACATCTACGACCTGCCGTTCTTCAATCAGGACAAGGAGTCGCTCAAGGGCCGCGTCCTCGGCGGCTGGCAGATCTCGGGCGCGACGTTCATGCGCACTGGCACGCCGCTCTGGGTCACGCGCACCGACGACGTGGCGGGGACGGGCGATCCGATTGCCCAGCCGTACAACCTCGTCGGCGATCCCAACGCCAACAGCAACGGGAAGCTGTCGGAGAACAACAACGACCAGAACTTCTGGTTCAACCCCGCGGCCTACGCCCGGCCAGCGGCCGGCACGTTCGGCAACGCGCCGCGCGACAACATGTACGGTCCGGGCCAATATCAGTGGGACATCGCGCTCTTCAAGAACGTCACGGTGAAGGGATCGCATTCCTTCCAGTTCCGGGCGGAGATCTTCAACTTCCTGAACCACGCGAACCTGAACAACCCATCAACGGACCCGACGAGCTCGACCTTCGGTCGCGTGACCAGCAAGGACAATTCGCGCCGGGACATTCAGCTCAGCCTGCGTTACTTGTTCTGACGAGAGACAACGCCCCAAACCCTACTCCCAGGCTCCTCAACTTCGAGGGGCTTGGGAGATATACTCTCGCCGGTGAAGGGGCGCAGTCAGCGTTTGGCTAACGTGCGCTCGAGCTCGTCGAGCCGTGCATTGATGTCCGTCCAGCGCGCCTGTTCGGTGGCGATGTCGGTCATGAGCTGCGCTTCCTGAGCGGCGAAGCGATCGACCGACGCCCGCGCCACCGCGACATCCCGCCCCGTCAGCTATCACGAGACCCGCGGCCATCACAGCTTTCGTCACTGACATGGATCCCCCTTCGCGTGTAACGATGGCATACTTCCGGCCATGGGGATCTCGCGCCGTCTCGTCACCATCACGTTGCTGGCGCTGGCAGGCACGACCGCCCTCGCCCAGACGCTCAACTACCCCACGACAAAGAAGGTCGACCAGATTGACGCCTACCACGGCGTCAAGGTCGCCGATCCATATCGCTGGCTCGAGGACGATACCTCGCCGGCGACGGCGGCGTGGGTCGAGGCCGAGAACAAGGTCACGTTCCCGTATCTCGAGGCGATTCCGTACCGCCAGAAGATGATCGCGCGGGTCAAGCAACTGAACGACTACGCCAAGTACTCGTCGCCGTCGCGCAAGGGGCCGTACTACTTCTATTCCAAGAACGACGGCCTGCAGAACCAGAGCGTGCTCTACATCCAGAAAGGACTGGAGGGCGCCCCCGACGTCCTGATCGATCCCAACGCCTGGGGCGAGACGACGAGGCTCGGCGCGTTCGTGCCGTCCGCCGACGCGAAGTACGCAGTCTACGGCATGCAGGAAAACGGCGCCGACTGGTCGACCTACAAGGTCATGGAACTGGCGACGAAGAAAACGCTGCCCGACACGCTGAAGTGGATCAAGGTCTCGGGCGTCGCTTGGCAGGGGCATGGCTTCTACTACAGCCGCTATCCGGAGCCCGCCAAGGGGACGGACCGCGCCGGCATCAACGAGGACCATCGCGTCTACTTCCACCAGGTCGGCACCCCGCAGTCGCAGGACCGGCAGGTCTATCAGGACGCGGGAAACCCGCAGCGGTTCAACACGGTCGACACGACCGACGACGAGAAGTTCGCGTTGCTGACCGTGTCGGATCGCGGGAAGGGCAAGGACGGCAACGCGCTCTTCGCGCGCGATCTGTCGCGCAGCGAGCGCGAGTTCAACCCGGTCGTCAAGGACATCACCAACGACTCCTTCGGCGTCGTCGACAACGTCGCCGACAAGCTCCTCGTCGAAACCAACCATTCCGCCCCGAACGGCCGCGTCGTGCTCGTCGATCCGAAACATCCGGACGAAGCGAGCTGGAAGACGATCCTGCCCGAGCGGCCAGAGCCGCTCGAAAGCGTCTCGACGGCCGGCGGCAAGCTGTTCGCCACCTACCTCAAGGACGTGACGACGCGCGCCTACGTCTACTCGCTCGACGGCACGCTCGAAAACGAGATCGAGCTGCCTGGCCTGGGCTCCGCTGCCGGCTTCGCCGGCAACCGCGACGATACGTTCGTGTTCTACACGTTCAATTCGCTGAACGTGCCGCCGACGATCTACCGCTACGAGATCGCGGCCAAGAAGAGCACGGTCTTTCGCCAGCCGGAGATCCCCGCCTACAACCCCGGGGACTACGAAACAGAATCGGCGTTCTACCCGAGCAAGGACGGCACGAAGATCCCGATCTTCCTGGTCCACAAGAAGGGCCTGAAGCTGGACGGCACCAACCCGACGCTCCTCTACGGCTATGGCGGCTTCAACATTGTGCAGTCGCCCACCTTCAGCGCGGCGCGGCTGGCGTTGCTCGAGCAGGGCTTCGTCTACGCCAACGCCAACATGCGCGGCGGTGGCGAGTACGGGGAGGAGTGGCACAAGCAGGGCATGAAGCTGAAGAAGCAGAACGTCTTCGACGACTTCATCGCTGCCGCCGAGTGGCTGATTGCGCAGAGATACACCTCGAGCGATCGCCTCGCCGTCCAGGGCGGCTCCAACGGCGGCCTGCTCATCGGCGCCGTGATCAACCAGCGGCCGGAGCTGTTCAAGGTCGCGATCCCGCAGGTCGGCGTCATGGACATGCTGCGCTTCCAGAAGTTCACCATCGGCTTCAACTGGATCGCCGACTACGGCGCGAGCGACAGCGACAACGCCGACGAGTTCAAGGCGCTCTACGCCTATTCGCCGCTGCACAACATCAAGGCGGGCCAGAAGTATCCGGCGACGCTGATCACGACGTCGGACCACGACGACCGCGTCGTCCCGGCCCACTCATTCAAGTACGCGGCGACGCTGCAGGAGAAGGCCAGCCACGCCACGCCGATCCTGATCCGGATCGACACGCACTCGGCTCACGGCGCCAGCAGCCTGACCAAGGCGCTCGAGACGAGCGCGGACATCTATACATTCATCATGTTCAACATGGGGCTGACGCCGAAGGCGGGGACCCTAGAGTAGCCGTTCGAGCCAGCGCGCCGCGGCGGCGGAGACTTCGGCGGTCCATTCGTGAGCCCCGTCATGGACAACTGCGTCGACGACCGCCCCGCGTGCCTGCAGCGCAGCGACATCGGCATCGTGCTTCGCCTGTGAATACCACTCGTCCCCCTCGCCTCGCACGAGCAGGCTGGGCGGAAAGTGCGCCGTCGAATCGGCAAGCAGCTCGGGCGGCACATCGGCGCCGACACAGAGGATCCCCAGCGCGGTCTCGTCGCCCCGGACGGCCGCGCGGAACGCCATCTGGCCGCCCTGGGAGAATCCTGCGTAGACGACGCGCGCCGGCGTCGCGTCGCGCCCGGCACGCACCGCCGACACCGCGTAGGCAATATTGTCAGCGATCACGATTTCCCGATCCTGCTTCGTCATCCAGCCCGCGACGACCTCCTGAGAGTGGCCGCGATAGACGCGATTGAGCGCCTGCGCCGACACCAGCGTCCATCGACCCGCGCCGGGAATCGACTCGAGGCGAGCCAACTGAATGGCGGCATTTTCCAGGTAGCCGTGAAAACCGGCGATGATGCCGCGTGGCTGCAGAGCGCGACGCACCAGCACTCGTCCGTGCGTCGTCGTTGCTACGGAATGGACGGCTGGATCCAACGTTCCCACGTTCTCTAGCTTATCGTTCGCCGTTTCGGAGCGATAATCGGCGTTCTCGGAGGACGCAAATGACTGAGCGCAAGCGCGGACGATTCGTCTGGCACGAACTGATGACCCCGAACCCAGTCGCGGCGCGGACTTTTTACACGGCCGTCACCGGCTGGAGCACCCAGCCCTTCGGCGACGCGTACACGATGTGGGTCGCGAATGGAGCGCCGCTCGGCGGCGTTATGGCGCTGCCGGACCCTTCGGCACCGACCGGCTGGCTCGCCTATATCTCGGTACCTGATGTCGACGCCGCGGCCGCGCAGGCGGAGTCGCTGGGCGGCCGCGTCATCAAGCAGCCGGGTTCGATCCCGACCGTCGGCCGGTTCGCGATCCTCGCTGATCCGCAGGGCGCGATGTTCTGCCTGTTCTCGTGGGAGACCGAGCGGCCTGCTGAAGATGCCCCGGCGAAGCTGGGCGAGTTCTCGTGGCACGAGCTGGCGACCACCGACTGGCGCGGCGGCTGGGCGTTCTACGAGCAGCTATTTGGCTGGGAGAAGCGCGGCGAGTACGACATGGGTCCGATGGGCATCTACATGCTGTTCGGTGTCGCCGGGCTCGAGTCTGGAGGCATCTTCGCCAAGCCCGCCGAGATGCCCGGGCCGCCGGCCTGGCTACACTACGTGCGCGTCGAGAGTGCCGATGCGGCCGCCGAGCGCATCAAGGCGAACGGCGGCACCGTGATCAACGGGCCGATGGACGTGCCTGGCGGCAATCGGATCGCCCAGTGCGTCGACCCGCAGGGTGCGATGTTCGCGGTGCACTCGAAGGCGCCCGGCGCGGTCTGACGCGGGCCCACCGCCGACAAGCGGGACCTGCCCCACTCGCCTTGTTCAGGTCTCGTGGTTTGCAGCGTCACGGGACGTGGCGAATAACGGTTCGGCTGACGGCCGCGGACACGCAGATGGGCTCGGGATTCGCGGCGCCGACCAGCGCCGCCACGATCAACGACGCAGGCGGGGTCGCGAGGGACGAGAACGGCGCAGGGGCGATCGGCGGCGAGCCGGCCTGCGCACGCTTCTGCTGGCTGCCGCTGCGCTATCGGCGCCCCATGCCGGTGCGATCAGCGCCCGGGCGCCGGCGCTGCTGAGCCCGCGGACGATCATGGCGTCGGTGTTCGGCTCCGGTCCGGAGTCGAGCGTAGAAGTGGCGGTTGGTAGTTTCGACGCCGTCGAGGCACGTCATGCCTACGACGGGATCATCGATGAAGCGGCGCGTATCTACAAGCTCGATCCGGGCTTGATCAAGGCCGTAATGGAATCAGAGTCGGCGTTCAACGCGATGGCGGTGTCGCCAGTCGGCGCGCTCGGCCTCATGCAACTGATGCCCGAGGTCGCCAAGGAGCTGGGCGTCACCGATCCGCTCGACCCGCGCCAGAACATCATGGCCGGCTCCAAGTACCTCCGGCAGTTGCTCGATTCACAAGGAGGCAACGTCCGCCTGGCGCTGGCCAGCTACAACGCCGGGCCCGGCAACGTCGCCAAGTACCGCGCGATTCCCCCCTTCAAGGAAACGCGCGACTACGTCAAGAAGGTCACGGCGCTCCTCGCGGCGAACAACGGCTGACGCACCAATCGCCGTCTGTCATGCAACGGGTTCTGCCAGCAGCCTCTTCTTCATCGAGCATCGAGTCTACCGTTACGTCAGGGTCAAGCGGCTCGGTCGGCCGGGGTCACGTCGCACGCCCGCGCGCGCGCTGGCTCAGGTCCGCGACGCGCCGAGGATGACGAGCCCGGCGAGCGCGCACCAGGTGATCGCGGTGCCGGCGCGAGCCATGGCGGTGTCGCCGGCCGGCGGCTGCGTCGTGTCCGAGACACAGCGCGCTGCAACGGCGTCCGCCAGCGCGGCAGGGCCTGTCGTCCGGCCGCGCGGGTCGCAGGCGACCGTTCGCGCGGAGCGAATCGCCTCCACCACGCCGTCGGGGGTCGCCTCGCTCACGAACAGGTAGGTGCGGCAGACGCCGATTGGTCCGAAGTAGTGAAAGTCGGACGATCCGATCGCGGCGACGCGCCTGAGGGCTGACGCGCGCAGGTAGGCGTCCAGGAAGTCCTTGTGTGTATCGTCGGGCGTCTCCTTGGAGGGATTCGCCACCTCGACGCCATCGACCGCCCGCAGATCGTCGTCGGAAATGAACCGGCGGAAGAGGGCGCTCGACGGGTGCGCGAGGATGCCGACGGCGTGCTGCGCGTGCGCCGCGGCGGCGGCGGCCGCGGCCGGCTGGTGCCACGGAATCGTCCGCTGCAGCCCGACGATGGCCATGTGATACCCGACGGAGGTCAATTCTTCGCCGGGCAGGACCATCACGTCCGGATCGCGGCGCGGCCCGTGCTGCCACAACCACCACCCGAGCATCGAGTTGTGGCTGGTCAGCGCAATGACGTCGAGACGGCGGCGACGCGCTTCGTCTACGGCGTCCCACGGCGGAATGCCGTCGGGCGAGCCGTGCACGTGCAGATCGCCGGCAAGCACGGTGTAGCCAAGGGCGCGCTGCGGCTCGGCGGCCGAGATTTCGCCGGTCTGCGCGGCTAGCGCCAGCCCGGCGGCGAAGGCCAGCACGCACGATACGCGGGCCACGCTCACAGGCGCGCCCCGAGCTCGAACAGGCGCGGCGTGAACGCACTGGCAGCCCAGTTCACCGCCAGAAAGACCGTCCAGGTGAGCGCCTGCTGCGCGATCGTCAAGCGCATGGCCGCGCGCGCCTCGAGCGCGAGCACTTCGCTGAAGAACGCGGCGACGATCCGTACCGTCAGCACCGCCGGCACGATCGCGAACGCTTCGAGCGGCCATACCGGCCATCCCGCCGAGGACGGTCGCCACGCGGCGACGATCAGCGCGAAGAGCGACCACGGCGCATGCCCGGCGAAGAACAGGTCGACCGCGCGGGCCAGCCCGATCGAGCGTTTCGCCGGCCGCGCCAGCACCGACACAGCGATGGCCAGTTGCAATACGACGACGTAGCTCCACGCCAGCGTCGTGCTGGCGACGAGCGCCGGAGTGGCGCGTCCGGTCGCGGTAATCGCCACCGATACACCGAGCACCGCTGCAACCAGCAGCGGCCGGCGCAGCGCCGTGAGCACGGAGGCCGGCGCCGGCGTCCGCACCAGCGCCGCATACGTATCGCGCGGCGCGAAGATCAGGCCGATTTCCGGAGACACCCAACGATTCTAATATTCTCCGGGGGGCGTCGCCCCTCGGACTCCCCGACAGCCTCACTCGCTCGCCGCGGCGCGATGTTAGGATCGACCGCACGATGCGCCTCTCGTCGGTGATCCATGCCATCGATCTGCATGCCTGCGGTGAACCGGGACGCGTCATCGTCGGCGGCGTCCGCGACGTGCCGGGCCGAACGATGTTCGAAAAGATGCAGCATCTCGCCGCGCACCAGGACGGCCTGCGCCGGCGCATGCTGCGCGAGCCGCGCGGGTATCCAGCCGCGAACTGCAACCTCGTCCTGCCGCCGACGGATCCGCGCGCCGACGCCGGCTTCGTGATCATGGAGCAGGTCGAATACCCGCCGATGTCTGGCACCAACACCATCTGCGTGACCACGGCACTCCTCGAGACGGGCATGGTGCCGATGCGCGAACCGATTACCGAGCTGACGCTGGAGGCGCCCGCTGGGCTCATACACGTCCGCGCCGACTGCCGCGACGGCAAGGTCTCGCAGGTGACATTCACCAACGTGCCGGCCTTCGCCGTTCATCTCGACGCCGAGATCGACGTGCCCACGCTCGGCCGCGTCCGCGTCGACGTCGCCTGGGGAGGCATGTTCTACGTCATCGCCGACGCCGCACCATTCGGGCTCGCGCTGACACCGGGCGAGGGGCGTGACATCACGAGAATCGGTGAACTGATCAAGGCGGCCGCGCGCGAGCAGTTGCCGGTCGTCCACCCCGACAACCCCGACATCAGGGACGTGACGATCGCTCAGCTGTCGGGTCCCCCGGCCGCGGCCGGCAACCATCGCCGCAACGCGGTCGTGGTGTCCACCGGCACACTCGACTGGAACCGGCCGTCGACATGGACCGGCGCGCTCGACCGCTCGCCCTGCGGCACGGGTACGTGCGCGAAGATGGCGACGCTACACGCGCGGGGCCTGCTGCCGCTGGGTCAGCCGTTCCGCCACGAAGGGGTACTCGGCACGGTGTTCACCGGGGTGCTGGTCGAGGAGACCGCCGTTGGCCCGCATCGCGCGGTCGTCGCGGAGCTGTCAGGCAGCGCCTGGATCACGGGTCTCGCGCAGTACGTGGTCGATCCGACGGACCCGTTCCCGGACGGCTTCACCGTCGGCGACATCTGGTAGGCGGTGCCGCTTAGGCCGACGACCTAGGCGCGCAAGTGATCCGCCTGCCAGTTGCGGATCAGCAGCTTGATCACCTTACGATCCTCCAGGCGCTCGTCGAGCACCTTCCGCGCCAGCACCGGCAGTTCGGCGTCGTCGGCAAAGCGGAGCGCCACGAGCTGGTTGCGCGTGAACTCGCCCATGCGCGGCTGCAGGTCCGTCGGCAGCAGCTCGCGCAGCCGCTGGCGCATCTCCATACGGATGACTCGGTCCTGCACGGTCAGGGCAAACACGCGCGCCATCAGGAACATCACCGCCAGCGCCACTCCCATCAGCCCGGCAATCACGGTGTCCAGCGACGGCCGGATCACCGCATGGTAGACGAGCCAGACGGCGTTCATCGCAGCCACCGGTAGCGCGAAGTAGTGATAGATCGGAATGATCTTCGCGTGATTCTTGAAGGACTGCGTAGTTTCGGCCATGGGGCATTCTACTTGCACAGCGCGGTCGCTTGCGTGGAGATGTAAATTCCGGCGAGCTAAGGCGCGCCGCCACGACCGGTCAGACCGATCAGCGCCGCGAGCAGATCGCCCGGCTCGATGGGCTTGCTCAGATGGATGCGGAATCCCGCGGCGAGCGCGCGGCGCTTGTCCTGGGGCCGGCCGTAGGCGGTCAGCGCGACGACTGGGATGTTGCCGCCGCGTGAAGGCTGCCGCGCCCGGAGCAGCTCCATCAGCCGGAATCCGTCCTCACCCGGCAGCCCGATGTCGGACACGATGACGTCGGGCGCGCGGCGCGCCGCGACCGCGGCATCGAGAATCTCGAGCGCTTCGCGTGACGTCGACGCCTCCGCGACCTCGATGCCGTACTCCTGCAGGATCGCAACAACCATGTCGCGCGAATCTAGTTGGTCCTCGACGAGCAGCACGCGCGTGCCGGACAGCAGGCGCGCATAGTCTCCGGCGCCCGCCGCCGCCAGCGTCGTTTCCGTCAGCTCGGTCCGGCCGGGGAACGTCACCGTAAAGGTGCTGCCGCTGCCGAGGAGGGTCGATGCCGATACCGTGCCGCCGTGGAGCTCCGTCAGCGTGCGCACCAGTGACAGGCCGAGCCCGAGGCCGCCATGGCGCCGGCTCGCCGACGAATCCGCCTGGCGGAAGCGCTCGAAGATCTGCGGCAGGAAAGACGGTTCGATGCCGCGGCCCGTGTCCTCGACCCGCAGCGTCAGCCGCGCGCCGTCCCGGGCGATCGCCAGCGTGACCGTTCCGCCGCTGTCGGTGAACTTGATGGCGTTGGACAGCAGGTTCCAGACGATCTGCTGCAGGCGATCCGCGTCCCCCATCATCCACGGCTGATCGGTAGCGATGTCGGTGAGCAGGGTCAGTCCCTTGGCCGAGGCCGTCGGGGCGACGACGTCGATGGCGCTGAGCGCGATGACCGCGAGATCGACGGGCTGCATCTCCAGGCGCAGCTTGCCGCTCATGATCCGCGCCATGTCCAGCATGTCGTCGATCAGCCGGGTCTGCGCCGTGGCGTTGCGATCGATGACCTGCAGCGCGCGCGTCAGCATGGCAGCATCGACCTGTCGGCCGAGCAGGATCTTGGTCCAGCCGAGCACCGCATTGAGCGGCGTCCGGATTTCATGCGACAAGGTCGCCAGGAACTCGTCCTTGACGCGGACCGCGTCCTCGGCGATGGCACGCGCGGTCTCGGCCGCCTCGATGCGGTTGCGCAACTCACGCTCGCTCGCCACGCGCTCGCTGACGTCGTCAATCACCGTCAACGTCCCTATGATGGCGCCGTCGTGTTCGAGCGGGGTAATCCGGGCGCTCTGCACCGCCTCGGCGGCGCCGGCGCGCGCCGGGACCAGAAAACGGTGGAAGCGGTGCGCCAGCACCCGCGCTTCGCCGTCGAGCGCGGCGCGGTAATGCCCATCGAGGCGGCGGTCGGCCAGATCGGGCACGACCTCGAGCAGGGTGCGCCCGATCGCCTCGGCTGCGGCGATGCCGGTCAACTCCGCCATGAACCGGTTCCAGCTGCGGACCACGAGCGCGGTATCGGTGGTGAAGATGCCCTGCAGGGATAGATCGTTAAACCAGCGCAGCGTCGCCGCCGCCAGCACGTCGGGCGCGTCGACGAGACGTTCGCTCACAGCGCTCCCTGGTGCCGTTCCCAGTCCTCGACGGCGCGGATTAGGCGGTCGAGCGAAGCGACACTGAGGACGATTACCAGGTAGCCGCGCACTTCCGCGTCGCGCAGCTTGAAGCCGGCGTGCACGACCAGCGCGTAGCGCATGCCTTCCTGCCCGATGAGCAGACTGCGCATCACCTCGTGCAGCGTCTCGAGATTGATCTGCGGCACCGAGAACGACACTTGCACCTTGAGGATGTTGCCGAACGTGCCCAGGCAGGCATTGAGCAGGATGTTGCCGACCTCGGTGAGCACCTCGCGCGCGGAGGCGTCGATGGGAAGCGGCAGCGGCGGCTCGCCGGTGAGCAGCTCCTTGAGCATGCCGGCGGCAGAATGATCGAGGATAAGGAGCGCGTCACCGGCCACGGGCCCGGCGAAGATTTGATGGACGCTCGCCACTTCGTCGGAGACAAACTGCCGCAACACCACGTCGAGCTGATCCATCGGGTGGATCGAAACCTGTGGCACCTCGAGCAGCACGCGGTGGCCGGTCAGCTCCGACAGCGACGAGGCAGCGCGGCCGAAGCCGATATTGAGCAGCTCGATCAGCGCGTCGTGCTGGAGCGGTGTCAGTTCCATCACGCCGCCCCGTTGAGGACGCGGCCGACCATTTCGAGCACTGCAGCCGGCGTAGCCGGCTTGTTGAGGAATCCGGAAGCGCCCGCCGACTGAACCATCTCGCGCGACGAGGTTTGAATGTCGGCCGTCATGACGATCACGCGTGCCTCCGGATCGAGCTCGCGCAGCTTCGACAACACGTCGAGGCCATACATCCCGGTCATCACCAGGTCCAGCAAGACGAGGTCCGGCTTCTCGATCGCAAAACGCTCGAGCGCCGACAGGCCGTCTTCCGCCTCGACGACGGTATAGCCCGCCTGCTCGAGGATCCGTCTCGTGCTCCGCCGCGCCAGGCCGGAGTCGTCTACCAGGAGCACCTTACCGCTCATGTGCGCTCCATGATTGCCTGCGCCATTCGTTCGAGCGGCACCTGTTCGTCACTGAGTCCGGCCTCCACGACCGAGCGAGGCATGCCGTAGACCACGCAGCTTTCTTCGCTCTCCGTAAGGATACAGCCGCCGCGCGCTTTGATCCACGCGGCTCCTTCCCGCCCGTCGCTGCCCATCCCGGTCATGACGACACCGAGCGCGCCCGCGCCGAACACCTCGGCGGCCGACTGGAAGAGCGCGTCCACCGACGGACGATGCGGCGTGTCCAGTGGCAACACGTCGAGATGCGTAACCACCGTGGCGCCGTCTCGACGAAAGGTGAGATGGCGTCCCGCCTGTGCCAGCAGGACCGTTCCCGCGACGACCGGCATCCCCTCGGTGGCCTCGACCACCCGCAGTGCCGACACCTCGTCGAGCTTGCGCGCATACATCTCGGTGTAGCCCAGCGGCATATGCATGACGACGGCGATTGGCGCCGGGCAGTCGGCCGGCAGGCTGGGGATGACCAGCTTGAGCGCCTGGGGGCCGCCGGTGGAGATGCCCAGCACGACGATGGTGGTGCTGCCGCGACGCGTGGGCGTGGTCACCGGAACCGCCGCTGTGATCGCGCGGCGGCGCGGCGCTTTCGCCGCCGCCTTCACCTTATCGATGAGCTCGTCGCTCATGTCCATGAGCCGTTCGGTGGCCAGGGCCGTGGGCTTCTGCACGAAATCCACGGCGCCGGCGTCGAGCCCGGCGAGCACCTGTTCGCCGGCCCCGCCGGCAATGCTGATGATCACGATCGGGATCGGATCGCGCGCCACCTGCGCCCGGATGAACCCGACCCCGTCGAGCACAGGCATGTTGAGATCACAGGTGATGACGTCCGGGTGCAGCGCCGCGGCGCTCTCGAGCGCCTCGGCGCCGTCGCGGGCGATACCGACGACCTCGATGAACGGGCTGCGCCTGAGCATCTCGGACACGACCTTGCGGACGTAGGCCGAGTCGTCGACGACGAGCACACGGATGATCTCAGGCATCGATTCTCTTCTTCACGTAGACGAAGGCGCCGCCGATCTCCTCGAGGTCGAACGCGGTGCGCAGCTTGAGCAGCGATTCGGAGGCGCCGAGGCACAAGTAGGCCTGCGCCGGCATGGCGCGGGCGAACGTCGCCACGGTACGCCCGATCGCCGCGGCGGAAAAATAGATGAAAACGTTGCGGCAGACGATGATCGGCGCGCGCGCCCGTGGCAGGATGTCTCCCTCGCACATCAGATTGGCGACGCTCCACGACGTGATGCGCGCGTGCAGCGCGGGATCGACCACCGACGTGTCGCCGTCCGGCCGGAAGTAACGCGCGCGCAGCGCCGGCGGAAGGGTGCGAAAGGCGCGCTCACGGAAGCGCCCCGCGCGCGCCCGGCCAATCGCAGCGGCACTGGCGTCGCTGGCGTGGATCTCGATCGCGGCACGCTCGAACCAGCCGGACTCCTCGAGCAGCATCGCCAGCGTCAGCGGCTCCTCGCCGGTAGCACAGGGCACGCTCCAGATGCGCAGCACGCGATCGTCGAGCGCCAGCCGCGGCACGAGGTGCTCGACGACCGCGCG
This sequence comes from uncultured Acidobacteriota bacterium, assembly GCA_963836665.1. Lineage (GTDB taxonomy): Bacteria > Acidobacteriota > Vicinamibacteria > Vicinamibacterales > 2-12-FULL-66-21 > JAICSD01. The sequence goes on from CAWIKL010000002.1 coordinate 663,702, forward strand.
CAATTGATCGACCTCCCGCCAGAAGTAGGTCTCGGGCACCGACAGGGCATCGGCGACGCGGCGCCATTGGTCGCCGCTATCCGCGTCGTATTTCAGCAGGTAGTAGTAGTCGAGAAACGACTCGAAGCCGCGATCGAGGACGAGCGGGGCGAGGCGGTCCGCCAGCAGGTCGAAGCGCGAGGGTTCGTAAAGCAGGCCGAGCCGATCGTGGATGACATCGGCGAGCAGCGGCAGCGCGCTGTTCGAGAGTCCGAGGCCGTCGGCTTGAGACGACATGGCCACGTTCACCGTGTCCCTTCACTGGGATCGGCAGCAGCCGCCGCCGCGCGGCGAACGGCAGGCGACGGGTCTTCTTGCGCCATCCGCGCCAGCGTGCGCCCGATGCCGCGCACGCCAAGGCGTTCGAGCGCGATCACAGCCGCCTCGCGGACCATGGCGTCTTCATGGTCGAGCGCCCCGCGGATGGCCGCCGACGCCTCAGGCCGCTGCATGCGGCCGAGCGCGGCGATCGCGGCGGTACGCACGCGCGGCTGCGGCGAGGCCAGGCCGCGCGCCACATCCTCCACCCGCGTCTCGGGCAGCCGCGCCAGTGCCGCGATCGCGTGATCCCGCGTCGGCGCCTCGGCCGTCGCCGCGAGCAGCGCTGCCACCGCGGCGCCGGCGCTGGCGCTGGCGTGACGGGCGATCGTGCCGAGCGCTTCGACGGCGGCGTCGCCGATCACGGCCTCCTGATCGACGGCCGCCGTCCACTGCAGTGCCTCGACGGCGTCGACGGTCGCGTGGGTCCGGTAGGCCGTGACCGCCGCGAGGCGGACCTGCGTGTGCGGGGAACGCAGCGCCGACCGCATCACGTCGCCGGCGCGCGGATCGGTCGACGCGCCGAGCGCGCGCACTGCGGCGGCCGCCAGATCGGGATGATCGTCCGCGGCGCGCGCAATCAGGATGTCGGCAGGGCCCCCGGCCGCCGCCGAACCCAGCGCCTCGAGCGCGGCGATGCGCACGTGCATTGCTGCATCGGCGTCGGCCACAGCGGCAAGACGCTCGTGGCCGCCACTCAATTCACCGAGCGCACGCACCGCGTAGTAGCGCACCCAGCTGTCGGAGTCGCCCGTGGCGGCGACCAGTGGCGCCTCCGCCACGTCGCGCGGCGCGTGCGCCAGCGCCTGCGCGGCGGCCGCACGCACTTTCGCCGAGTCGTCCCGCACCGCCGCCACAAGCGCCGTCAGCGATCGGGGATCCTCGAGAAAGGCGAGATGCTCGACGGCGGCCCGGCGCACGCCCTCGGCTGGGTCGGCGGCGCAGGCGAGCAGCGCGTCGACGGTCTCGGGATAGCCGAAATAGCCGCCAATCCTCACCGCCGAGGCGCGCAACACCGGGTCGTCGGATCGAAGCAGGCGCGCGACGGTTGCGGCCAGATCCGGATGGCCGAGCGAATTGAGCGCGCCAACCGCCGCCTGACGCACGGCCGGATCCGCATCTCCTAGCAACGGCAGCAGCGCCTCGTGCGACGCCGGGTCGGCGATCCGCGCCAGCGCGGCGGCGGCAGCGACGACAATCGGCCGGGCGCCGGTAAGGTGGCGCGCGATCGCCGGTGCGGCGCGTCGGCTCCCCAGGCGCCCGAGAGCGACGATGGCCGCGAGCACGACGTCGGGATCGGCGGCCTCGAGCTGTTCGACGAGGACGTCGACAGTGCCGGGGCCCTGACGCACGATCGCCTCGAGCGCGTCGGCGCGTACCTCGGGCTGGCCGAGCATCCGCGCCAGCGCGCGATGCACCTCGTCGCCGTCCAGCCAGCCGAGCACGGTGACGAGCGGGCGCAGATCGGCGCTGTCGCACGCGTCGATCGCCTCGAGCACGCGGTCCCCCCCGCCGCGGAGATCGTCGCCTGGAATTCCGCGACGATGAGCGCGCCGCCGCCATAGCGCTCCTCGTAGCGCGCGTGCAGCCGCGCCAGCGCCCGCGCCAACGCCACGGTGGCGCCGCCGGCATTGAGCTGCGCCACCAGCGCCCGCGCCACCTCCGCGCCGCCGATTTCGCCGAGCGCCTCGGCGACCGGCTCGGCGATCAGCGGCCGCGCCAGGAGGGGTACCAACGCCGGCACGGCGCGGGCGTCTCCGATCCGCGCCAACGCGTCGACGGCGGGAAACACCAGAAAGACGTCGTCGCCGGCGGCGACGGCGGCCAGCCTCTCGACGGCGTCCGCGGCGCGCAGCCGGCCAAGCGATTCGAGCGCGTGGAAGCGGACGTTCGCATCCTCGTCGTCGAGCGCGCGCACCAGCGCCGCGACCGCGCCGTCGGTGCAATAACTGCCAAGCGCCAGCGCCGCCTGGATGCGCAGATCCGCGTCCCCTTCCTGGAGCAGCGCCGCCAGCGGCACGGTGACGTCGACGTCGGACGTCGAGAGGATCTGCAGCACGCTGCTGAGCACGTTGAAGTCACGGTGCTCCCGGCGCAGCGTCTCGACCATCGTCTGCACGACATCGTCGTCGCCATGCCGCGACAGCTCAGCAACCGCGGTGCGGCGCGCTTGCCAGTCGCCGGAGCGGAGCGCGGCGGCAAGGTCGCGCTCGCGATCCATGCGCGACGTCACGTCCTCGATTGCCGCGACGACCCCAACGATACGGTCGCCGTCCTTGAGCGGCCCGAGCGTCACGCGCTGCTGCATGCGCGAGAAGTGCGGCGACGGTGTGCTCGGGGTACACGGAAGCAGGTAATGGTGAAACGCCGGGGCCAGGACCTGGACCTCGCCCGTGGCCAGGACCTGACGGAAGCGCACGATCATCCCGCGCGGCTCGAGATCAGGAACGACGTCGGCGAGTGACTGCCCGATCGCCGCCTCGGCGGCGATGCCGGTCACCGCGGCGATCCAGGCATCCCAGCCGCGGACGGTGAGCGCCCCGTCAACCGTGAGGATCCCGAGGTAGCTCAATGCGTGTTCTTCGCCAGTTCGGTCACCATGCTGCTCAACGCCTGCGCGTTGCGCACCAGGTCGGCGGTGCCGCTGCGCGTCTCCTTGACGCCGCCGGCATGTCGCTCGGTGATACGCCGGATGGTCCCCATGTCCTCGACGACGCCCGCTACGGCCTGAGAGTGGCTGCGGTTGGCGCCGGTGATCGACTTGATCTGCCGCGCGGTGCTAGTCGCGGCGCCGGTCATGTCGCGCATAGCGCGTCCCTGTTCCTTGAGCGCCTTGGCGGTCTGCTCCGCCTCGCTCCGCATCGACGCTGTCGCCTTGGCGATTTCAGCCGTGGCGGTACGCTGCTCGGCCATCGCGCCCGACACCTGCGCGCTCATCCGCGCCAGCGTCTCGCCGGCCTTGACGATCTCCTCGGCGGCGACCGCCTGCTGCGCGACGCTCTTCGCGGTCGCGGACGCCCCCCGCCGCATCGAGTCGTTGGCCTGGGCGATTTGCGTCGCGCTCTTCGCCTGTTCGGCGGTCGCCTTACGCACCTGCGACGCCAGCCGCGCAGAGCTGCCCGCGGCCTTGATGATGTCGCGGGCGGCGCGTCCCTGCTCGCTGATCGCCTTGGCGACTTCCTGCGAGATCTTGCGCATCTGGGCCGTGCTCTTAGCGATCCCCGACGATGCCGCCGCCTGCTCCGTGGTCGAGGTGGAGATGAGGCGGGCCTGCTCGGAGCTCGCCGTAATGGCCTGAACGACCGCCTGTCCCGCCAGGCGCTGCTCGGTGGTCGCGCCGGCGATCTGGCCGACGAGTCCCGCTGTCTCGCCAATCCCGGCGAGGATCTTCTTGAGCGCCGCGGCACCCGATTCGGCCAGCACGTTGCTCTCATCGGCGACGCGCAAGCCGTCGTTGCTGGAGGTGACGGCGTCCTGTGCGATCTCCTGCAGCGCACGGATGATCCCGGCGATGTCGGCGGTCGCCCGGGCCGAACGGTCGGCCAGATTGCGGATCTCCTCGGCGACGACGGCGAAGCCGCGGCCGGCGTCGCCGGCGCGCGCCGCTTCGATCGAGGCGTTGAGCGACAGCAGATTGGTGCGCTCGGCGATCAGGTTGATGGTGTCGACGATCGAGGTAATGTCGCCGGTGCGCTTGCCCATCTCGCGCATCACCGCGGCCGACTGCGTCATCGAGTCGCGCATGCGCGCGATCCCCTGGATCGAGCGCTGCACCGTCGCGCCACCCTCCTCGGCGTCGTGCATCGCCCGCCGCGCCATTTCGTCGGCGGAGCGTGACAGCCCCGATACCGATTCGATCGTGCGCTCCATCTGCGTGGCGCTAACCGCGGCGTCGCGCGCGGCGTCGGTGATGCGGCCGCCGCTCTGCGCCACGCTCTGCACCGAGCGGGACATCTGCTCGATCGCCGTGGCCGTCTCGTCGACCGAGACCGCCAGCCGTTCGGTCATCGCCCCGACTTCTTCGATCGACGCGGCCATTTCGTTGATCGACGACGACGTTTCCTCCGAGGCCGCGGCGAGATCCTCGGCGTTGGCCGACACGCCACGGATGGATTCGGCCATCTCTTCCACGGCGGCGCCGGTTTCGTTGACCGAACTGGTCAACGACTCGGTATCGCGTGCGACCGCCTTGATGCCCGTCGCCAGCGTCGTAATCGAGGTGGTGACCTGCTGCGACTGACCGGTCATCGCCTGGGCCGTGTCGCTGACGTGCTGGATGGAGGCGGCCGACTCCTGCGACGAGGCTGCGGTCTGCGCAATCGACGTCGACAGGCTCCCGGTGCTGGTGCTGACCTGCTCAATCGACGCCGCCATCTCGTTGGCCGATGAGACGAGGTCATCGGCGGAGCGGGCGATGCTCTCGGCCTGCGCCGCGGAGTCCTTGAGCGACGCCGTGGTATCGCTGAGCGATGCCAGCGAGCGATCGAGCACCCGCGGCAGCTCGTCGGCTCCTTCAGCGACCTGATCGGAAAGACGCGCCAACGCCCCGGCCGTGGCGGTGACCTGCTCGGCCTGGCTGAGCACGAGTTGGGTATCGAACTGCGGCGCGGCCTTGCTCGCGCGCCCGTTCACTTTGCGAATGGCCATGGCTTCACCCTTTTACAACTGCGCCTCGAGGACCGGATCGTCGAACCTCAGGACCTGCGTGAGATCGAGTACGACAATGAGGCGATCCCCGACGTTGGCAATCCCCTCGAGATAACGCCCGTTCAGCCCGGTCATCGCCGAGCCCGGGGCCTGGATCAACGCGCTGTCGAACGAAACGAATTCGCGGGCGGCGTCGACGACCAGGCCGACGCTGCGCCCGCCGCTCTGCGCGACGACGAGGCGCGTCGTCACCCCGTAGGGCTCGCGCGGGAAACCGAAACGCGCCCGCAGGTTCAGCGCCGGGACCACCTGCCCGCGCGAGAAGACCACGCCGTCGACGAACGCGGCCGCGTTGGGCACGGCGGTCACGCGCTCGAGCAGTTCGACGTGCGCCACGTCCCGGCTGCGCAGCGCATAGGTCGTGCCGGCAACGGTGAACAGGATGAACGTTTCGCTGCCGGTACTCATGAAGCCGCCTCCACCCCGCGCGCCGATGCGCCGGTTCCCTGCCGCCGCACCAGCCCGGGCAGATCGAGGATGAGCACGGCGCGGCCGTCGCCAAGGTCGGTCGCGCCGGTCACGCCGTCCACCTTGATCAGCGAGTCGTCCATGGAGCGGACCACGATCTCGCGCTGCCCGCTGATCCGATCGACCGCGACCCCGACTGCGTCGATGCCGCTGCCGACGACGAAGGCATGGAGCGCGCGGCCGGGACGCGGCGCGACACCGAAGACGTCGCTGAGACGCAGGATCGGGAGCGATCCGCCGCGAAACGGCGCCAGCTCGTGCCGTTCCACGCGGCGCAGCGCCGCCGGATCGAGCTCGATCACTTCGCGCACGCTCCCCTGCGGCACCGCGAACGTGCGGTCGCCGACGTGTGCGACGAGGGCGTCGGTAATCGCCAGGGTGAGCGGCAGCTCGATGACGAAGCGCGTCCCCTCGCCTGGCGTCGTCGACAGGGTGACGCGCCCGTTCAGCTCCGCCACCGTGCTCATGACCACCGCCATGCCGACGCCGCGTCCGCTGGCGCGATCCGTTTGCTCGCGCGTGGAGAAGCCGGGCGCGCTGATCAGGTCGAGCAGGCGCACGCGGTCGAGCGGCGGATCCGGCACCTCGAGGCCGATCTGGCGCGCCCGCGCCACGACCGCCGCCTCGTCGATCCCTCGACCGTCATCGGCAACCTCGAGCACGACGATGTCGCCGAGGCTCGACGCGGCCAGCGTCAGCGTCCCCTCAGGCGGCTTACCGGCGGCGACCCGTTCGTCGGCCGTCTCGATGGCGTGGCTGACGGCGTTGCGGACCAGGTGCAGGACCGGGTCCATCATCCGCTCGATCAGGAACTTGTCGATCTCGGTGTCGTGCCCGCGCAGATCGAGCCGGACGCGTTTGCCACTGTCGCGCGCCAGGTCGCGGACGACGAACGGCACGCGGCGCAGGATCTCCCCCACCGGGACGAGCCGGACGCGCATCACCCCTTCGCGCAGATCGCGCAGCTGTCGTTCGATCGTCTGGGTGTTCTCCTGCACGTCGCGCCATTCGACGGCGGGCACGTGCCGCTCCACCCGCGCCAGTGCGTCGTCGAGCCGGGCCCGGCTGATCACCAGCTCGCCGATCATCCGCATCAAGTCGTCGAGGCGCGTCAGATCGACGCGGACGACATGCGCCGGTCCAGCCGCCGTCGAAGCATCGGCCGGCGAGGCTGGCGCCGTCACCGCAGTGACATCGCGTGCCTGCGCCGGCTCGACCGTCAATTCCTCGTCACGCCATGCCGCGATCGCCTCATCGCTGAGGGTTCCGGAAAACAAGAACTCGAAGGCGATTGCCCCGGCAACGACCCGTGGCGACGCGTCGACGATCTCTCCGGCCTCGCGCAGCTGCGCGCGCACACGATCCACGTTGATGCCGCGCGCGAGCAGCGCCGGCGACGGCGTGAACGTGATACGCCAGACGGGTTCGCCGGCGTCGGTCGACCCGGTCGGCGGTTCGACGACAACCGATTCCGGCGCGGTGCGAGTGGAGGCCGCCACCACGGCGTCGAGCCGCGCGACGGCAGCGTCGATCGGCGGCAGCGCCCGGTCGTCGCGGCGAGCTGTCAGGACACGCTCGAGGGTATCGACCCCCGCGGCCAGGGCATCGACGCCGTCGGCGGTCAGCCGCGTGTCGCGTTGCCGCAGCGTGCGCAGGTAGTCTTCCATGTGATGCGCGAGCGCTTCTGCCTCGCGCAGTCCGACCATGCCCGACACGCCTTTGATCGAATGAAAATTCCGGAACAGCTCCTCGAGCGGGGCCGCCGGCACCGGCTGCGCGGAATCCCTGGCGTCGAGGTCGAGGAGCAGGCGCCGGACGTTCGCCAGGTGCTCGGCGCACTCGGCGAAGTAGTCGTTCATGAACTCGGCGGCGAATGCGTCGTCGCTCATGGTCGCGGATCCATCAGGCCGCGGGCCTGGTCTGCAAGCCCCTGCGGCGTGAACGGCTTGGTGAGATAGACCGACGCGCCCGCGGCCAGGGCCGCGCCGCGACTGGCCTCGTCGCCCCGCGTTGTCAACACGATGACCGGCAGCGTCTTGAGCACCGGGTGACGGCGAACGAAGGCGAGTACCTCGAGACCATGCATGTCGGGCATGTTGAGATCGAGGACGACCAGGGAAACGGGGCTGAGCGCGAGCTTCTCACAGGCTTCGAGTCCGCTGCCGGCCTCGACGAATCCGCCGGTGCAGACCTCGCGTAGCGACGCCATCACCATGCGGCGCATGGTCGGGGAGTCGTCGACAACGAGGGTCCGGTTCATACGCAGAGCGTTTCATTGTGCCTGATCACGCCCGGGTCGTGGAGAGAACCGTGCGCGGATTTGCACCGGAAAATGGTGCTGAGCCAGCGTCCTTGCGGCTGAGCTAACGCTGACGCACGGCAAACGATGGGGTTTGTCGTGAAAGGCGTCGTCGCGCCTGAGTCAGAGCATTTTTTTCCAGCTTTCCTGTATCAGGGTTCTCATTTTCAATGGTTTAGGACGGCACGGCGCTTGATGTGTCCAAGCCGGCGGCCATGGCATCGGTCCACGTTTCGAACGGCGATCGCACCCCGACGGCGGAGCTGCGCGACTGGATCGCCGAATCGCTGCACCTGGCGCCAGGGCAAGCCGCCGAACTCCTGCAGCGGATCGACGACGTCGTGTCGCGTCAGCGGGCGCTCGTCGAGGAGTCGAAGCATGACGCGATCCGCGCACTCTCGGAAGGCTTTGCCGCGAAGATGGAGCGGCTGCAGCGCCAGCTCAGTGAAAAAGACATCACCGTCAGCAACATCGCCCGTTACTTCGAAGACGTCGTCGCGGAACTGACCGAGAAGTCGCACCGCGATCCGAAGACGAAGTTGCTCAATTTCGATTGGTTCATGGAGCGGGTCGAGGGCTACCTCGCCGTTGAACAGCGTGTGCGCTGGTGCGGGGTCGGTGTCGTCGACATCAACAGCTTCAAGTGGTACAACGACTCGCTGGGGCACGCCGTCGGCGACAAGATCATCGAAGGGGTGGCGCGGATCCTCGCTGATCAGATCCGCTCCGAAGACTTCCTGGCGATGGAACGCGGCACCGAGGCGCGTGATCTCCATGCCCGTTTTGGCGGCGACGAGTTCTGTTTTCTGATTCCGGATCTGCCGGGCTGCGCGCAGGCGACGGAGATCGCCGGCCGATTCAAGGCGGCGGTCGAGAAGCACGACTGGTCGAGGGAAGACCGGCGTTTGAGCCAGCGACCGGTGCAGGTGGACGTCGGCGTCGTCTGCCTCCGTCTGGGCGCCGTGCAGGAGCGTCGCGGTGTCGCACGGAAGCTCGCCGCCGAGCTGATCCAGCGCGCCGACGCGCTGATGTACGACGCCAAGGGACGCAAGTCGGCGCACGTCCACTGCACGGCAGTGGGCGTCGCGAACGGCCAACTAGTGGATATCCCGGAGAACGAAGCCCTGGCGAGCTAGGGGCTCGAAAATTGGGGTGGATGACGGGACTCGAACCCGCAGCGTCCGGAGCCACAGTCCGGTGCTCTACCTTTGAGCTACACCCACCATCGGCCGTCTCTTGAACGGTAGAACCCACCAAGTGTAACAGAGAATCCTCATTCCCCGCGAGCGGCACCTCGGTCAGGCACGTGAGAACGCCGCGACTCCGACGATCGGAATCGGCACACCCGAATCACGGAAAAGTTGTTCCACCTCCCGTCGCGCGGGTCACGGTTTCCCGCTCACATGACGTGGCATTGGCCTCGCAATACCAGCGCCCGTGGTGAAGAAGAGTTCTCTTATTGCTGCGCTGTTCGGATTCCTCCTCGTCGGCGCTCTTACAGCATCCGCTTCCGCTCAAACCCTCGGCCCTCAAGAGCGACTCTGCGATCCGACGTTCGAGGATTGCCGAGCCGACATCCTGACCTACATCCAGCAGGAAACCGTCGAGATCGACATGGGCTTCTGGATGATCACCGACGCGCGTTACTCGAATGCGCTCGTCGCCGCGTGGCAGCGCGGAGTGAAAATCCGGCTGCTGATGGATCCCCGTTGCAACGATCAACATGAGAGCTGTCTTCCGCAGCAGAACCAGCTGCAGACGGCCGGCGTCCCGATGCGCAACCGCACGACCAGCGGCATCCTGCACTGGAAGATGATCATCTTTGCCGGGCAGGGGCAGATGGAGTTCGCCGGCGCCAACTACGCGCCCTTCGAGATGACGCCCGATACGCCGTGGGTGAACTTCACGGATGAAATCGTCTACTACACCAATGATCCGCTGCTCCTGCACAGCTTCATGCGCAAGTTCGACGATCTATGGACGAGCACCACGGAGTTCGCCAATTTCGCCAACGTCACCGGGCCACTGACGCGCAGCTACCCGACCTACGCCATTGATTCACGCCTCGATTTCCCGCCGGACGACAGCTACCGGACGCGCACACTCAACGCCTACGCCCAGGAACACCAGGCGATCGACGTCCTGATGTTCCGGATCACCGACGAGCGGCAGTCGGACGGCATGATCGCCGCGCTCGGGCGCGGCATCCCCGTGCGCTTGATTACCGACGAGGGGGAATACCGCGATCCCACCCGCCTGTGGGACTCCTACAACGTCGACAAGATGTACAACGCAGGAGTGCAGGTGCGACTGGACGATCACCAGGGCATCAACCACGCCAAGGGCGTGCTGCTCTACTCGCAGGGAATGTCGATCTTCGGCTCGTCGAACTGGACGTCACCATCCAGTGACAGTCAGCGCGAACACAACATGTTCACCACGCAGCCGTGGATCTTCACCTGGCTGCAGCAGCTCTTCACGCGCAAGTGGACCAACGGGCACGGCACGCCGGAGACCAAGGCATTCGTGCCGCTGCCGCCAGATGCGCCCGTCTACAACTTCCCGGCCAACGCTGCTACCGGGGTCGCGACCAGCGGCCTGAGCCTGTCGTGGAACGCGGGGCTCTGGGCACACAACTACGACATCTACTTCGGCACGACGCCCAACCCGCCGCTGCTCGAGAACAACATCAAGCTCGGCCCGAGCCAGTACAGCACTGACTACCGGTCCTACGCGCTGCCCACCCTGCTGCCGGGAACGACGTACTACTGGAAGATCGTCTCCAAGACGATGGCCTTCGTCTCGGCCGCCGGCCCGGTGTGGAGCTTCCAGACCGCGGGGACTGCCCCGAACAACAACCCGCCCAGCGTGGCGATCACCGCACCGGCCAACAACGCGTCGTTCACGGCCCCCGCGACGATCACCATCACCGCGTCGGCGAGCGACACCGACGGAACGATTGCCAAGGTCGACTTCTACCAGGGCTCGACACTGATCGCCACCGACACGACCGCGCCCTACAGCATCAGCTGGCCGAACGTAGCGGCTGGGACCTACACGCTGACGGCGGTCGCGACCGACAACGGCAACGCCACCACGAACTCCGCCAGCGTCACGATAACCGTTGGCTCCGGGTCGAGCACGCTGCCGTCGGGATGGACCGACGGCGATATCGGCGCCACTGGGGCGACCGGGGCAGCGTCGTACAACAACGGCACCTTCTCGGTCACGGGCGCGGGAGCGGACGTTTGGGGCGGCGCCGACGCGCTGCACTTCGCGTCGCGATCGCTTTCCGGCGACGGCACCATCGTTGCGCGCGTCGCGACGATCCAGAGCGTCAACGCCTGGACCAAGGCAGGCGTGATGATCCGCAACTCGACGTCGCCGTCATCGGCGCAGGCGTTCATGCTCGTGGCCTCGTCCTCCGCCAAAGGAGCGCCGTTCCAGCGCCGCCTCACCGACGGCAATGCGACCAGCCTTAGCACGTCGGGGCCACTCGTGACAGCTCCGTACTGGGTGAAGCTGGTGCGGGCGGGCAACGTCATCACCGGTTACACCTCGCCCGATAGCGCCACGTGGACGCAGGTCGGCAGCGACACCTTTGCGCTGGGCACGACCGTGTTGGTCGGGCTCGGCGTGTCGAGCCACGTCGCCGGAACGAACGCGACGGCGACGTTTGACCACGTCACGGTGACGCCGGCGAACGGCCAGCCGCCGGCAGTCTCGCTGACGAGTCCGGCCAACGGTGCCAGCTACACGGCCCCGGCGTCGATCCCCCTGGCGGCGACGGCGAGCGACAGTGACGGCACGGTGACGCAGGTGCAGTTCTATGCCGGCTCGACGCTGATCGGCACGGACACGACATCGCCGTACACCTTCGCCTGGTCCGGCGTCCCGGCCGGTTCCTACAGCCTCACCGCGGTCGCCACCGACAACGACGGTCTGACGTCGATGTCCGCGGCCGTGAACGTGACCGTGGCGGCACCGTCCAACAACCCGCCGGCGGTGTCCATCACCAGCCCGGCCAACAACGCCGCGTTCACCGCGCCTGGGACCATCGCGATCACGGCGAGCGCGAGCGACAGCGACGGCTCGATCGCCAAGGTCGACTTCTACAATGGCGCGACCCTACTCGGCACCAAGACCACGGCGCCCTACACGTTCACGTGGAACAACGTCGCGGCCGGCACCTACACGTTGACCGCGATCGCCACCGACAACGGGGGCACCTCGACGACGTCGGCGGCCGTGGCGGTGACGGTGAATGGCAGCGGCCTGCCAAACGGCTGGAGCCAGGCCGACATCGGCGGCACGCCGTTCCCCGGCAGCGGGTCGTACTCGGGCGGCGTCTTCACCGTGACCGGTTCCGGCACCGACGTCTGGGGCACGGCCGATCAATTCCACTACGCCTACACGCAGATGACCGGCGACGGCTCGATCGTGGCGCGCGTGACCGGCATTCAGAACGTCGCGGTCTGGGTCAAGGCCGCCGTCATGATCCGCGAAACGCTCGACGCCTCGTCGGCGCAGGCGTCGATGCTGGTGTCGTCGCAGAAGGGCACCGCGTTCCAGCGCCGTATTCAGGGCGGCGGAATCAGCACGAGCACCACGGGGTCGACCGCGACGGCGCCCCGCTGGGTGAAGCTGACCCGCAGCGGCAGCACGATCACCGCCTACGAATCAGCGGACGGCGTCAACTGGACGCTGGTCGGCAGTGACACGTTTTCGATGGCGCAAACGGTCTACGTCGGACTCGCGGTGACGAGCCACACGACGTCTTCGAACGCGACCTGCACGTTCGATAACGTCAGCATGCAGTAGCCCTTAGGCCGGTCGACCTCGCCGCCGTTCGCAGTCGGCGGAGGGGACTGCCAGCCGAGCGACGGGTGTGGCGATTGACGCGGTCCCGGTGCGCTCGTAGAATTCAGCGCACCGGATGGACACTGAAGACTTGCTGCGGATTGCCAAGCGCGCGCTGCGCGAGCTCGGCGCCGGCGACGTGCCGATGACAATCATCGCCGACACGCAGGTCGACCGCTGGCGGCTGCAGATCGGCGGCAGCATGCCGGTGACCCTGACGATTCGTGCCGGGGCCGGCACCAGCGCGCAGTTTATCCGCAGTCAGATCGTCGAGCAGTTCTCCGGTCGCTAGGCGATCGGCGGACCGCTACTGAGGTTCACCGACCAGCTCGAACGCAGCCCAGGCGCGGACCGACGGAAACCGCGCGCGCGTGGCCAGCGTAGCGGCCCGCAGGGCCTGCGCCGCGCCATGGCCACGCAGCAATTCGGCGTAGAAGCGCTCCATCAGGACGGCAGTCGCCCGATCATCCACGTCCCATTTGCTGACCACGATGGCCGGCGTGCCCGCGTAGAGAAAGGCGCGGGTCAGGCCGATGACGCCGTCGCCGGTGAGCTGCCCGAGTCCCGTCGAGCACCCGCTGAGGACGACGAGCCGCGCGGCCAATGTGAGGCCGAAGATCTCGTCGACCCGCAGGTAACCGTCCTCGCCGGATCCCGCGCCGAGCAGAAGCGACGACGCCAACGGACGATCGGCGAGGATGACACCGTGCGCGGCAATATGAATGAGACCGTAGCGCCCCGGATCGGTCTTGAGCGCCGCCTCCGTCGCCGCGGCGCCGGTCAGCAAGGTCGCTCTGCCAGGGCCGATGCGCCGCGCGATTCGCGTACCTTCGGCCGCCGCGCCTGGCAGCCGCGAGGCGCGGCTGCCAGGGGGCGGAACAGGGTCGGCGACAATCAACGCAGCGCCGGCGTGCGCATCGGCCTCGGCGCGCTTGCGGCCGGTGTAGGCGAACACCGAGGCCGCCGGCGCGGTCGCCACGGCGTGCCGCTCGATCAGCAGACGGCCGCGGCTGTCTTCCAGCGCGGCAAACGGCACGAGGAACAGGGGTCCGTCAGGGATGATGACGAGCGATTCTCCGGTGCTTACCGGCAGCCACGCCGCGACCGGCTCGATGAGCCGGCGATCGAGGGTACGGAGCGCGGTACGCGGCGACGCACCGGCGCCTCCATGTTCCGAATCGACGGCCGCGCGCACGCGCCGAGTCAGATCGTCGAGCGTCCGCCGCGACACGTCGACTGCAGTGCCATGGACGGCGCCGTCGTGTCCGACTACCCAGACGAGCAGGCGATCGGGCGTCGCCAGATACTCGACGAACGTGGTGCTTAGCCGCGCCGCCTCGGCGGCAATGTCGGAAATCGCTGGGGTGTTCGCGTGTTCGAGGCTCTCAAGCTCGTGTTCCTGTGAAATCGCCGGCGGAGCAGTCCGCGTGCGCCGCTGCTCGAGCAGATCCGCGAAGGCCCGCGCCCGTGCGGCCTCGGCGGCCTCGAGCGCTTCCACAGGGCGCTCTTGCGTCATGAGCGCGCTCGACAACTGCTCGAACACCGAGCGCCGGCGATCGAGATAGGCGATCTTGCCGGCGTCGGCCGCGATCGTTCCGCGCAGGTCGTTGATGATCTGCGCGCTCTCGCGCAGCTTGGCGATGGCGTCGCTGAGGCGCCCAACCGCGGCGTCGACGGCGGCCGACGCGCTCAGCGCCCCCCACGTATATTCCGGCCGCCCGACGCTACGCGCCAGGGTCAGCGCCTCGTCGCTCTCCTGGCGGGCCTCGTCGAAGCGGCGTTCGCCGAGCGACGTCGACGCGAGCGCGACCAGGCTCGAAACAACGGCACCGCGCTCCCCCGCCGCGCGCCTCAGGGCCAGCGCGGCGTCATAGTCGCGCCGCGCCGATACTGCATCGCCGTCCGCCGCCTCGATATCGCCGAGGTTTTTCAGCGTCGTCGCCTCCTCGCTTTTCGCCCCGATGTCGCGGGCGATCGCGAGCTCCTGCTGCAGCGCGTCGAGCGCACGGGGGCGGTCGCCGAGATCCCAATACGACGAGGCGAGATTGAGCAGGCCGATCATCTCGAAGCGGCGATTCGCCGCCTGCCGTGACAGGGCGATCGCGCGGTGCAACACCACGACCGACCGGTCCGACTCGCCAGTCGCTGCGTAGAGTATCCCCATGTTCCCGAGCACGGTGGCCTGGTTCTCGACGTCGTTGAGCCGAACGTAGATATCGAGCGCGAGTGCGTAACCGTCGAGCGCCTGCGAGTACCGGCCGAGATTCTTGAAGCTGATAGCGCGCTCGTAGGAGAGATTGGCAGCCATCGCCGTCTGCTCGCCGGCGAGGACTGGTACGGCATGATCGTAGCTCTCGATCGCCTCACGATGGTTGCCCTGCAGATCGTTGATAGCGCCAATCACGATCCATGTCTGCGCGACGTTGCGCGGGTCGCCGACACTGGCATAGAGGCGGAGCGCGTCGTCGGCAGCGGCCAGCCCCTCGGCGTAGCGGCCCTGGTTCTTCCGCATCTGGGCGATCGCGCGCATGGTGCGTGCCTCGTGGGTGATATCGTGCGCTGCGCGCTCGCCGGCGATCGCCTGTTCCCAAAAGACATCCGCCTGATCGTATCGGGCCAGTCGATAGTGCGCTTGGCCGAGCAGGTATTGGACTTCGGCGCCCGCGGGATCCGAAGCGGCCTGTGCCGCGACCGGCTCCAGGATCTTGATCGCGTCGGAGGTACTGGGCCTTCGCGATCAGATCCGACGCTTCCCGGACGGCCTGCTGCACGGCGTCGGACTGCGCCGCGGCGGCACCGCCGAAGCACACGCCGACCGACAGCACGATCGCGAGCCGGACCGGATCCACGCGCTCATATATAATCCGCGCCAGTCCGCTTTTCCAGCGGCAATGCGTGGATCGTCCCCCTCGCGATGAGCAGAATCTCGTGTCACGGTGCCTCGCCGGCGAGGCCGATGCCTGGGCGGAGCTCGTCAATCGTCATCGCAAGGGCATGATCGACCTGGCCTGTCGGATCCTGCCGGCGGCTGACGCCGAGGACGTCGTCGCGGCTGTCCTCGTCGACCTGTGGGAACGGCGGAAACTCGCGCGCTACGAAGGGCGCAGCTCGCTGGGCACCTGGCTCGGCGCCGTGGCGATCAACGCCGCGCTCAACGCACGGCGCGCCGCCGCCGCCCGCCCCGACACCTCACCGGCGAACCCGCTGCCCGAGGCTGGCAGTCCGCCGCCTGCGGCCGCCTCGCCGGAAGAACTGCGCGTCGCGCTCCACGAGAGCATTGCGGCGCTGCCCGTAGCGACCCGCGCCGTCGTGCTCCTGCACTACGAGCAGCAACTGTCCCTCGAGCAGATCGGGCGGCTCGTGGGTCTGTCAAAGTCGACGGTCAGCCGCGCCCTGCAGCAGGCGAGAGAAGAAATTCGCGCGGCCGCCGACCGCATCGCCCGCGCTCGCTGGGGAACCACACTCGACGCGCTGCGGAGCGGCGTCGATCTCGGACAACTCGACCTCGATCTCCGCGCCGCTTGCCAGAAACCCGGCAACATCGGTCAGTCTCGCGTGTCTAAGGTACGACCGTCATGACGGCGCCACTCGGCCGGCACCGGCCGGAAGACGACGAACCCGATTTCGAGACCCTCGCGGCACTCGCGGATGGCCGGCTCGATGCGCCAGAGCAGGATGCCGTCACGGCGCATCTCGCCGAATGCGAGCGCTGCCGCGATATCGTAGCCGGGCTCGCCGCCCGTGCGCCCGCGACGGATGCCAGCTGGCGCCGCACCCTGCTGCCGGTGGCCGCGAGCGTGGCGATAGCCGCGGGCGCGGGCGCGTACTTACTGACGCGCAGCACGGAAGCGCCGTCACCGGCGTCGATCGCCGCACCGGCACAACGATCGACCTTGCCGGCAAAGCCGCCACCGACCGTGCCGGCCGTTCCGGCGCCCGCCAGCGGCCGCTCCGGGCCGGTGCTACAGCGCGAGCGGACTCGCGCGGCAGGAACGACCGTCGTCGCCGGCAAGACCTTCCGCCTCGTGGCCGGCGAGTGGGTGGACGCCGCGTTTCGCGAGACCGACGTCCTGCCCGTGATCGAGGTCGGATCTCGCGAGGAACTCGCCGCCCGCCCCGAACTGCGGCCGTACGCCGAGCTGGGATCGCGATTCACTGTGGTCGAGAACGGGACCGTTTACAGAATCGTCCTTCCCGCCCGATAGCTGGCCCGCCAGTCCGCCCGCCTGCAACAACTCGCCGCCACGCGTGTCAAAGGCACGACTGCACCAAAAACTCGCGGAGAGGGCCTGATGACTAGACCTGTCACTCAAAGAATCGCGCTCGTTGCAGCACTAACCGTGGTGCTGGTGGGCAAGCCGGCCGCCTTCTCCGCCTGGACGGCACTGACGAATCAGGCGCCCCAGTTTCCTGGGACGATGTTGTTGCTGTCCGACGGGAGTGTCATGGTCCAGGGAAACCCCGGGCATTTCATGCGGCTTTCGCCAGACGCCACCGGGAACTACGTCAATGGGACTTGGTCGACGAGCACGATCGCGAACATGAGCATCGGTCGTCAGTACTACGCCTCCCACGTCCTTCCCAATCGCAAGGTCTGGATACTGGGCGGGGAATACACAAGCCCTGTGGACGGGAGCATCTACACTTCGACAGAGACCCCGACCGGCGAGATCTACGACGTGTTGACCAATACATGGTCCCCGATCGCGTCCTACCCTCCAGAGCCCGACTGCCCTGATCACGCGGCTGCCTGTTTCGGCGATGACCCGACAATGTTGCTGCCGGGCGGGAAGATCCTGGCCGGGAACCTGCTCAACCGAACGTCGAGAGTGTATGACTTAGCCTCGAATACGTGGGGAGCGCCGGTGAACAAGGTCTACGGTGATAGCAGCGCCGAGGAAACATGGACCTTGCTGCCCGACTTCTCGGTGCTGACCTACGACCTGTTCAAAAGCAATGCGACCGCGGGCGCCTACGCGGAGCGCTACGACCCCGGCATGAACACGTGGCTCCCCGTTAGCCCGAGCGACGGCACTGCCCTCGGCACGATTCCGCAGCTCAGTAGTTCGGACATGGATGACGAGATTGGCCCCGCTCTGCGACTTCAGGACGGCCGGGTCTTCACGATCGGCGCCACGGGCCACACCGCTCTGTACGACGTCGCAACCAATACTTGGACGGCGGGACCCGATGTTCGGGATGGAGCGGGCGCCCTTTTTGGTGCCCTCGATGCACCCGCGGCCGTGATGCCGAACGGCCATGTGCTCTTCATGGCCGACGCGAGTCCGCAGTTCACAACCGCTTTCCACCCGCCGACGAAGGTGTTTGATTTCAACCCCGTGACCAACACGATTTCCCTGGCTCTCCCGAGCCCTTCAGGCAACCTCGCGACCAACCTCGCCAACCCCAACAGCGGCTTTGCGTTTGTCACCCGCATGCTCGTCCTCCCGACGGGACAAGTGCTCGTCAACGACAGCAGCCATCAGCTCTGGGTGTACACGCCGGATGGGGCGGCGCCCCTGAACCTTCGTCCGTCCGTCAACAGCGTCACGTACGCCGGTGCCGACCCCGGTCGCCCCGGTCGCGGGACCTTCCTCCTGACCGGAAAGCAACTCAACGGCCAGAACGCGGGTTCGAACTACGGAGACGATGTGGAGAGTGATGAGAATTATCCCATCGTCCGTCTCAGGAGTGCAGCTGGACTGATTTACTACTGCGAGACCTACAACTGGACGAACACCGGAGTGGCGACAGGTGGCGCGCCCGAAGCAGTCTACTTCACGCCTCCCAGCGGAATCCCCGCCGGGAACTATTCGCTACAGGTGGTCGGCGCCGGGATAGGCGGTTTGCCGATCTACGTGAACATTACCGCGGCTCAGATTGCCGGCTCGTAGGCGCCCGGAACACGGGCCCGAGCAATTAAATTTCATTCCTAGTGCAGTGAGAGGACGTTCGTCATGACGCGCAGAGTGTCAAAGCTGTTCGCGAATCTCGGGATCGGGGTGCTGATTCTAATCGTACCCTCGGCGGCGCGCGCCAGTTCCATAGTCTTCACCAACTTCGGCGCCGGTCTCAGCTACGACGCCAGCGTCGGTAATCCGGTGGGCGACGACGGGTTTGGGCTTAGCGAGTGGCCGGGCGAGACCTTCGTATCCGCGGGCATGGCAAAGCTGAGCACGATTGAGATTGCTGTCAGCGCGATACCCGGTTTCAGTGCAGTAGATCCGATTACCGTCGCCCTGAGGTCCGATTCGGCCGACTCACCGGACGCAGTCTTGGAGAGTTTCACTGTCCTGCCAGGCGCGCTCGGGGTGCTGGGCACGCTCAGCGCTCCCGTGACGTTGACTTCGATAGCGCAGCCTCTGTTGACGCCGGGAACGCGGTACTGGCTGACCGCCGCAGCGCCTGACTCCAGCGGCTACGCCTGGAATTTCAACAGCACCGGAGCAAATGCGGATCACGCGGTCTTGATCGATGGTGGAGGAAGCTGGTTTGTGATCCCAAGCGGCTTTGCCACGCCGGGCGGGTTCCAGATCGATGGCGATGCGGTTCAGGATGTGGTTCCGGAGCCTGCGTCTCTCTTGCTGCTCGGTACGGGATTCATTGGGACGGCGCTTGGCCGTCGGCGCGTTCGCCGGCGGACCGGGAACCAGGCCTCGTAGGCGAGTTCGCGCCGCGCTCGGAGCGTCATCGCTTGTTAATGGCCTCCGTAGTGCGCCTGGAGATCAAGTAGAACCGTTGGGCGGCTACCCTCTCGCTCGTTTTTTCGGCGGCGCGGCTGTCTTCTTTTCGGGCGCGTCGGCCTCCACCTTCACCGGCTTCTTCTTGCCGGTGCTGACGCGATCCAGCGATTGCCGCAGCGCGTCCATCAGGTTCACGACCTTGGGCGGCGTTTCGTCTTCGGTCGCCACGACGTCCTCGCCGGCGATCTTGGCGTCGATGATCCGCTGCAGCTCTTCCTGGTAGGCGTCCTTGTACTCGCCGAGATCGAGCTGCCCTTCGAAATTCGAGATCACCTGCTTGGCGAGCTTGATCTCGTCGGGCTTCACCTTGGTCGGCACGCCCTCGAGCTCGTCAATCGCATCCATGCTGCGGATCTCGTTCGCCCGCCGCATGGTGTACATCACGAGCCCCTTGTCCTTCGGCTGCACCGCGACCAGGTACTCGCGGCCGTAGAGCGCCAGCTTGCCGATGCCGGCCTTGCCCTTCATGCCTTCGCGGATCACCGCGAACGCCTCTTGCGCCATCTGGCCGTCGGGCGCGAGATAGTACGGGCGCTCGACGTAAATCGGATCGATCGATTCAACCGGCGTGAACTGCACGAGATCGATCACGCGCGTCGACTCGGGGCGGACCTTCGCCAGGTCCTCCTCGTCCATGACCACGTAGCGTCCCTTCTCGAACTCGTAGCCCTTGACCACCTCGGACAGCGGCACTTCCCGGTCGCACTTCGGGCACCACCGCTTCTGCTGGATGCGCGTCTGGCACTCGCCGTGGAGCTGGTTGAAGCTGATCGTCGCCGCGGAGTCGGTCGCCGGGAAGACCCGCACCGGGATGTTGACCAGCGAGATCTTGAGGAAGCCCTTCCAAGTCGGTCGTGCAGCCATGGGGGAATTATCGGCCAGGCCGGGCCAGGAGGTTAGAGGGTGGAGGAGGAAATGCGGGGCCTCGCGACCCTGCAGCTCAACCTCCAACCTCCTGCCGCTAAAAGAGATAGCGGATCTGGAACTGGAACATCCGCGGCGGATCGATATTGGCGAAGGCCGGAATGGCCGTCGTCGCCGACACGGGCGCGAACTGGCCGAACGTGTTCAGCACCGTCCCGGTATCGCCGTATGTCGTATTGCCGCGCGCGAGCATATTGGCGTGGTTGAACAGGTTGAACCCTTCGAGACGCAGCAGAATCGTGCGGCCCTGCATCTTCAGCCGGCCTTCGACGAACATCGAGACGTCCTGGGTCCCCGTGCCGATGAACGTGGACTTGCCGACGACCGAACCGTCGATGACGGGGCGATCGTTGGTCGCCCCGTCGCCGTTGTTATCGACGCCGGTGGTGGCGTTGACCGGCCGTGCCGACGCGAGCTGCGCGACCGTGCCGGCCGAGATGTTGAGCGGCAGGTTGTAGACGAACGTGATCACGGCGCGATGGCGCTGGTCCAGCAGGCTGGGACCGCGCTCTTGCTCGCCGAGCTGGGTGATGTTGGCGTCGTTGGGGCCGATCCCGTTGCCATCCGGCTCGCTGGTGTTCGTCGCCTTCGACAGCGTGTAGCTGACCGACGCGAGCCAGCGGGTGCTGCCGCGATAGCTGAAGTCGGTCTGGAGCCCGTCGTAGTCGGCGACGCCGAGATTCATGATGGTGTTGATGTTGCGCACGCCGCCCGTCACCGGCACGATCGGTCGCGTCAAGTCGGCTTGCGCCGCCGTGCGGACCTGGCCGGGCGCCGTGCGAACGAACACCGAGGGCGCGTTGAGATCGACGGTGCGCACGAGATCCGACCAGTGCTGGTGGACGTAGTCGGCGCCGGCAAAGAACCCGTGCCCGATCTCACGCTCGGCGCCGATCGATGCCACCTGCGAGCGCGGATTGCGCAGCTCGTCCGGATAGTTGGGGACCTGGGTGAAATCCAGACCGTATTGCGGGAACTGCTTCAGGTAGTAGTCGCGCTTGCCGGCGATGATCGTGATGTTGCGCGCCGGCAATGCGGAGGCCGTCCCGACGAACGAGATCGGCACGCAGGTCAGACAGGTCGGGAACCCGGTCTGGCCTGGCGTTGCTGTGTAGGTCGTGAAGCCGTCGAGGCCGCTCTGGATATAGCCCGCGATGATGTTCGACTGCACCTGCGTGTAATACATGGCATAGCCGCCACGGATGGAGAGGCGTGAGTCGCCGCCAGGATGCCAGCCGAAGCCGACGCGGGGCTGAAAGTTCGTCCGCGAGCTCATCAGCGTCTGCACGTCATAACGGAGACCGAGATCCAGCGTCAGGTCGTGGGTGGGGCGGTACTTGTCCTGCACGAACGCGACCCCCAGCCACTGGTTCAGCGTGTAGGCCGCCGGCTGCCCCAGGCTGTACGGCTGCGAGTAGTTCTGCACGTCGTTGATCGTCAGCTGATCGAACGGCAACGTCGACGACGCACCGGTCCCGACGAACGTGAACGTACCGCCCAGCGCTTGCCCCGGCTCGGTGCCGACGCCGCCCGACATGTGCCGCGCGAGATTGCCGCCGAAGCGGAAATCGTGCGTGCCGTGCGACCACGACAGCGTGTCCGAGAACTGCACCTGGCGGCTGTAGACGTTGGTGAACTGATTCGCGCCAATCTTGAACGGGACCGATCCGGCTGTCCGCTGGTACACGGTGGTCGACTCGATCGACTCCCACTTCGTCACGGGGTCGCCGTCGGTGTAGCCGACGCGCGCTTCGTTCAACATGTTCGAGCTCAGCACCGACACCAGGTTCGTCTGGAACGTCCAGCCGCCCCGCGTGTAGCGACGAGCCGCGCTCGGCGCGGTCGTGCCGATCACGGCGTCGTTGGGATTCGTGTCATAGAAATGATCGTAGTTGCCGCGGAACGTCAGCGTCTCGGTATCGGTGAGCTTGTGGTCGACGCGCGCGTCGGCCAGGCCGGACCGGTACTCGCCGACATACGTGAGGCTGCCGTTGTCGAGCACGAACGCCGGCAGCGTACTCGACAGCGCCGTTGTGCGATCCTGTTGCGTGTAGTCTCCCGCGGCGAAGTAGAACGTCCGGTCTTTCTTGATCGCGCCGCCGGCCGATCCCGAGTACTGGTGCAGCTGGTCGGGAATGTCGACCGGCGTGATCGACGTGAGTCCCGTCGGCACCGCGCAGCTCGAGATGGACGACGGACAATAGTTCTTCGTCCCGAACAACGCCGCCTGCCATCCGCCCGGCCGCCCCATATACAGGCCTTCGCCGTGCAACTGGTTCGTCCCCGTCTTGGTGACGATGTTAAATGCAGGTCCTGACGTAAAGCCGTATTCGGCGGA
Organism: uncultured Acidobacteriota bacterium; assembly: GCA_963836665.1. GTDB lineage: Bacteria > Acidobacteriota > Vicinamibacteria > Vicinamibacterales > 2-12-FULL-66-21 > JAICSD01. Next base: position 686,398 of record CAWIKL010000002.1, read on the forward strand.
GAACGCGCTCGACAGGATGGTCACTTCCTGAACGGCGCCCATCGGCACGTTGGCCAGCATCGTCTGCCGGCCCCAGCCCTCGTCGTTGTTCGCGCCGTCGAGCATGTAGGTGACGGTGCGGCGGCTGCCGGCTCCCGTCACGAAGTAGGTCGCGTTGACGAACAGATCGCCCGTGCCTTTGCCCTGCCGGAACGCCGAGCTGAACAACGGCAGCGTCGTCACCTTCCGCCCGAGGATCGGCGTTTCGTCAATCGTCGCGGCGTCCATGCGTTTGCCGATCTGGGCATCGGCGCGGACCCCCTGGGTAGTGCCGTAGACCGTGACGTCACTCTTGCCGCCGCTCGCCACGAGTTTCACCTTCACGGTCGCGGTCTCACCGGCGCGGAGGACGAGCGCCGGCGAATCTTCCGCCGTGAACCCGTCCTTCGTGACGTTGACAGCGTACGTCCCGGTCAGCGACAGGGTCGGCATCGTCGCCGAGCCTTCCGTGCTCGACATCGCCTCGCGGACGGAGCCTGTCGCCGTGTTCGTGACGGTGACCTTCGCGTCCTTGACGACTCCGCCGGTCTGATCGATGACGACGACAACGATCGAGCCCGTGTTCGGTGATTGTGCCGCGGCCGGCGCGGCGGCCAGCACGATCGCGGCGAGATACACGAGTAGCGTTTTCAACGTAATGCTCCTACTTGGGGCTGACGACGTAATCTTTGAAGTAACTGGTCGAATCGGTCTTCGACCACAAGCCGACCTTGCCGGTGATCGGCGCCCGGATGACCGAGTTTTTCTCCGGGTAGAGGTCGTCGGCGGGCGGCGCGCCGTTGCGGCCCGGCTGCGGGGCGGTGCCGAGCACGTAGGTCAAGACCTTCTGCCCGTCGAGCGTGCCGGTGATATTCGCGCCGTCGACGTCGAGTCGCAGCTCATGCCAGTTCGCGCGATCGGTCTCCCCTTTCAGCAGGTCGCCGTCGCGCGGCCGAATCAGGGGTCGGCGGATGCCGTTGTGGAACTCCCACAGGATGACGTTGTGCTCGGTGTCGTTGTAACGCAGCGCCAGCCAGTCGCCGTTTGGCTTGACGTTGAAGAGGATCCCCGAGCAGCGGTCTGCTTCGCCACCGACGGTCTTGAACTTCGTCGTGATCGATCCGTCGGCGAAGTTGTCGACCGACTTGAGGACCGCGACCGGGTAGTAGGCGAACTGCTTGGCGTTGTCCATCAACTCTTCGTTGGACGTACCGTAGAGCTTGCGCGCGCTCTGGACCAGCAGCTTGGTCGGGTTGTCTTTGCTCGCGACCCACGGCCGGCCGTCGACCATGATCGCCTTGTCGGCACCGTCCTGCACGACCGTCCACGTGCCGACCATCGGCTCGAACGTCTGCGGCGGCTGTCCGACTTTCTCTTTCGAGAGATTCACCCTCGTGTCGGCGGCCGCCAGCGGCACGATCACCATCGCCGCCGCGGCGAGCGCCGTCAGTCTTCCTGTCCACTTGCCTTTCATGCGTTTCTCCTCCGATAGATAAAGGCGACGGCGACCACGAGCGCCGGCCAGATGCCATAGAACACCGCGCCGGCGCGCCGCGGCGGCACGGCAAGCGGATGTCCCGTGAAGATCTCGCTGCTGTCGGCTGGCGGCTCGACGCCGGCCAGCTCGTAAATGGTATCGAGCACTCCCTCGACCGACGTCTTGCGGCTCATGAGCGGCTGCCGATCGTCGAGCTGATACCAGACCTCGCCGTAGTGCGCCGTGTTCTGCTCGAACAGGCCCGTCGAGGTGTTCGCGAGATAGCGCACCTGCAGCCGCGGCATCACCCGGCGCAGCTTCGATAGCACCTTGTGTTCGAGATCGGCGCGGCGCGGATCCTCTGCCGCCAGGTGCGCCTCGATGCGCAATGGCTGCCGGATCGTGCGCAGCACGGCCTCATCGGCGCGCGGCAGCGAATTCATGCGGTTTTCCGAGAAATCCCAACTCGGTGTGACAAAGCTGCAGCCTACGATCGCCGCCGCGGCCAGGGCGCCGGCCAACGCGGATTCGTAGATGCGCGCGCTGACCGCTGCCCCCAGGCGCGTCCAGATCGCCGCCACCGACAGCCCGAGGCCGGCGAGAATCAGCGCAATCAGGATGACGTCGAGGCGGACTAATCCGTGCTGGAATTCGGCGACGACGGCCGTCGGCGTGTAACCAGCGACCCGTTCCCACAACCCGCCTTCGACGGCGGCGATGAAGTTGACGATCCATGTCCCGACCGTGACGCTGAGCGTGACGATGGCGGCGGTCGATGGGTGGTCGGTGAGCGATGCCGCCGCAGAGGCGACAGCGATCGTCAAGCAGGCGTTCAGCACGTGGCCGAGCAGCACCGACGTCAATTCCGGGGCGTAGACCGATCCGCCATAGCTTCGCCACAGGACGACCGCGGCCGCGGCCGGCAGTGTCACCAGCAACCAGCCGGCAAGCAGCACCAGCGCCTTGGCGCCGACGCGGAGCAGCGGCGAGATCGGCTGCTGCAGTTCGATCTTGAGTGCGCCGCTCTGGCGGTCTCCGGCCATCACGCGGATGGCGACGAACGGCAGCAGGAAAGCCGCGGCGAGTTCGCAGGCGCTGAAAGTCGGCGCCCAGACGCCGACCAGCGGCGAAAACGCCTCGCCTACGCCTTCAGCCGTACCGCCGTAGCCGCTCAACTCTGCGTACGTCCTGACTGCGCTGATGAACGACACGCCGATGAGCGGACCGCTGAGGAGGAGGAGAACCCACCACGATCGCGCCGCCAGCAGCTCGCGCCATTCCTTCTCGACGAGCCAGCGCAGCCGCGACTTACGTGAGCGCAAGGAACGTGTCCTCTAACGAGGATGGAGACAAAGACGGCGAAGGAGCGTTCCGAGCAAGCTCCTCGGCGGTGCCCTCTCCGACGATGCGGCCGCTGCTCAACAGCACGAAGCGATCGCACACGCGTGCCGCGTCGGAGATTTGGTGGATCGACAGGAACAGCGTGCGCCCCGCGGCCGCGTGCTCGCGCAGCGCGCCGCCGATCTCACGCGTCTGACGCAGGTCGAGCCCATCGAACGGCTCGTCGCAGAGCAGCACGGGATGCGGCGTGAGCAGGCCGACCGCCAGCAGGGCGCGCTTGCGCTGGCCCTTCGACAATGTGCCGATCGGCGAGCGCAGCAGGGGCGACAATTCGAGGCGCTCGATGACGCGCGGCAGGGCCGCCGGATCGCCCCCGAAAAAGCCGGTCGCGAAGTCGAGTGCCCACCCTACGGTCTGCGACGGCCACGGCGCGATGCTGTCAGGCAGGTAGAAAATACGAGCGTCGCGATCGGGCGGTGTGATCGCCTTCCCGTCGAAGCGGATTTGGCCGCCGTCATAGGGCAGCACGCCGGCGATGCACTCGAACAACGTGGTCTTGCCGGCGCCGTTGGGACCAATCAGCCCAAGCACTTCCCCCCGTCGCACCGAAAACGAGACCTCTGCAAGCGCGAGCGTCCGCCCATAAGATTTCGTCAGGCGGTCGACGGCCAGCAGGGGGGAAGACATGGCGAAGGAAAAGTCTATCGGGCGGGACGTACCTACTACCAGCAGTCGTAGACTCGCTAATCCTTAATCGTTGATCCTGAATCCTTTATCCAGATCCAGGATTAACGATTAGCGATCAGGGGCTCAGGGCAGTGCTTGCACTGCCTGCTCCATGAGCGCGTGGAGCGAGGGAGCGGCAACGAGGATGGCGGCCGCGACCGCGGCGAGCGCGCACGGAAGGGCGAAGCGCACCCAGCCGGACGAGACGGTGGCAGGCGCGGGCTCGATGAGCTGCCGGACGCGGTTTTCGATGCTACCGCCGAGATAGAACGCGCTGACGAGGTGCGGCGCCGACGGAGCGGCGAGGCGGGCGACGTGGACGAGGGCGTCCGCCAGGTCGAGACGCGCCGAGGGATGCAGCGCCGCGGCACGCGCGTCAGCGGCTTCTTCGCACGCGACGGCCCAGGCGCGCTCGAATCGCGAGCCGCCGAACAAGTCGGGACACGTGCGCATCACCAGCCGCTTGACGTTGTCGTACGCCGAAACGTGCGCGCACTCGTGCGCGACCATGGCGGCGATCTCAGGTGCGCTGAACTCGCGCAGCACGCGCTCGGCGATGATCAACCGCGGGCGCCAGACGCCAGCGACCGCGACCGTGGGGAACGCGTCTTCGATGGCAAGCGCCGGCAGGCGCGCGGTCAGCCCGGCGACGGGACGGCCGCGGTCCTCGCAGACGCGGACAAACATGGCCGTCGCGCGCCAGGCCGTTGCCGCGCGCCACAGACCGCGCACCAGCAGAAACGCGCCGGCGCACGCCGCGATGGCCAGCGTCCGGTTGAGCGGCTCGACGGTGCCCCGATCTTCGAACCACAAGAAGATCGGCAGCGCGATTGTGAACGCCACGGTCCCTGCCAGCGCAATCGGCAGCACCCGGATGCCAAAAAGGGCCTGCTCCCGCCTCAGCACCGGAGTGCGATCGATGCGGCGCGCAAGCAGAACTCCGGCAACCCGCGCCAGCGCCGAGCCCGCGATCGCAGCAACCGCGAACGCCGAAAGGGTGCTGACCGCGGCGAGCAGCCAGAACCTCACCGCTCGGCCTCCTGCTGCTGCCGGCGCTTCTCGCGCACGAGGCGCTCCAGTTCGTCGAGCAGGCGCTCATCGGTGCGGCTCACTTCGTCGACAAAGCAGGACAGGATGGGCTGTGCGCTGCCGCCGCGCAGCAGCGGCTCGATCGCCCGCGCGACCAAGCCCGATTCCATCTGCTCGCGCGAGCTGACGGGTTGATAGAGGAACGCCCGGCCGTCCTTGCGCCGCGCCAGCACACCCTTCCGGTGCAACCGCTCCATCGTCGTCATGACGGTCGTGTACGCAGCGGCCGGGAAGGCATCGAGCATGTCGCGCACGCTCACCTCGCGGCCGAGCGCCCACAGTGTCTCGAGCACGCGTAGCTCGAGCGATCCGAACACGCTCTCCAGTCCCGATACTTTGCGGCGAAACATTAAGGGTAGCTTACGCTGAGAACTCCCAACTCCACAACTCGCGACATAGGGCATCGTGGGAAGGCCTTGCGCGGGTGTGGAGTTGGGAGTTGGCACCAGCTCCACTACGATGTCCCCCGTGGACCTCTCTCCCATGCTCGCGACCCTGGCCGAAGCCTCATTGCAGAGCCGGTCGTTCGTCTACGAGCCGAAGTACGACGGCATCAGGGCGCTGGCGGAGATCGCTCCCGGGCCGCGCGGCCGGCCGGCCCAGGTGCGGTTGTGGTCGCGCAACGGCAACGAGAAAACGGTGCAGTTCCCGGAGGTGACGGCGGCCCTCGCCACGGCTGCGCGCGGCGTCAAGGGGCCGCTCGTGCTCGACGGCGAGATTGTCGCCCTCGACGAGCAGGGGCGCCCCGCCGGTTTCCAGCGACTGCAGGGACGCATGCATCTGCTCGACGCGAAGGACGTCGCGCGCGCCGAACGGGCGCAGCCGGCCGCGTACGTCGTCTTCGACATCCTCGTCGACGGCAAGGATGACCTGACGAAGCGGCCGCTGACCGAACGCCGCCAGCGTCTCGAGCAAGTCCTGCGTCGCACGCGCCTTCAGGCTTCTGGCTCAACCGCGAAGGGCTCTACTGCCAGAGGCTCGACTGCCAAAGGCTCGGCACCGGTAGGTTCGAATGGCGTGATCCGCCTCAGCGAGCAGGTCGCCGGCGATGCGCGGGAGCTCTATGCGCGCGCGCAGAAGGAGGGGTGGGAAGGCCTGATCGCCAAAGAGGCGGCGTCCACCTACCAGCCGGGAAGACGGACGCCGGCATGGCGGAAGATCAAGCTGCGGCACGAAGAAGAGTTCGTGGTCGCCGGCTGGACCGAGCCGCGGCAGACGCGACAGCATTTCGGCGCGTTGCTGCTCGGCGTCTACGACCAGGGACGCCTTGTCTACGCCGGCCATACCGGCACCGGCTTCGATGACAAGGAGCTGACGCGCCTCTCGAAGCTGCTGAAAGCACGTGAGACGAAAACATCCCCGTTCTCCGAATCGATCAAAACCAACGAGCCGGCGCATTGGGTGCGCCCCGAACTGGTGGCGCAGATCCAATTCACCGAGTGGACCGCCGATCGCAGGCTCCGGCATCCGGTCTATCTCGGCCTACGAGACGACAAGTCTGCCCAGGACGTCGTGGCACCCAGCGCCGCGACTAACGCATTCGACGATCTCGTCGAGCAGCTGCGGACACTCGAATCCGCCAGAAAGGACGGCCTTGTCACCCTACCGGACGGCGACACCGTCAAGGTCACCAATCTCGCCAAGCTGTTCTGGCCGGCACTGAAACTCACGAAGGGGGACCTGCTCCGCTACTACGTCGAGGTTGCCCCGATGATTCTTCCCTGCGTCGCCGACCGGCCGATGGTCATGAAGCGCTTCCCCAACGGCGTCACCGGCGAGGCGTTTTACCAGCACAAAGTGGCGGAGCGTGGCGCGCGCCAGTTCGTCGGCGGCACACTGAAGACGTTGCTCGAGATGACGCAACTCGCCGCCATCTCGCAGGATCCGTGGTTCTCCCGCGCCAGTTCGCCGCACGACGCCGACTACGCCGCGATCGATCTCGATCCCGGCCCGGGTGCGACCTTCGCGACAGTGCTCGACGTCGCGCGCTGGGTGCGCGACGAGCTGCGCCGCCTCAAAGTCGCCGCCTACGTCAAGACGTCCGGCTCGCGCGGCCTGCACATTTACGTCCCGCTGCCGCCGCACACGTCGTACGAATCCGGCATGCTCTTCTGCCAGATCGTCGCCACGGTGGTAGCGACGCGGCACCCGAAGCAGGCGACAGTCGAGCGCACAGTCGCCCGACGCGCGCGCGGGACCGTCTACGTCGACTATCTGCAGAACATCGAAGGCAAGACGCTGGCGACCGCATACAGCGCGCGCGCCAGCGAGTTCGCGGGTGTCTCCACGCCGGTGACCTGGAAGGAAATCGATGCCGGGCTCGATCCGCGCGACTTCACGCTGCGCAGCGCGCCGGCTCGGTTCAGGGACGCCGGGGATTTGTGGGCCGATCTGCGGACGGCGGCGCCCGCGGATCTCGAAGCTGTGCTGAAGAAATACTAGTCGGGGAGTCCGAGGGGCCGACGCCCCTCGGATAAAGCTAAACCGTCGGGCTCTCTTCGTCTTCTTCCTCGTCGAGATCTTCGTTGTCTTCGAAGTCCTCGTCTTCCTCTTCGGCGATGCCGCGCACTTGGTTGTCATCATCGACCGTGACGTGGCGGTCGCGGTCCTCGTCTTCCGGGCGCTTCCAGTGATCGGCCATGGGGACCTCCTGCCCCGGATCGGAGCAAGGCAGGTGCCGTATGATCGGTCGAAATGGGTAGAAAATACGACACGCCGGCACAAGCGGTTGCGCTTTTCGGCATTGGCAAGATCCGCCGCCACCTCTTCCTCTGCGCCGGCCCGGACTGCGTCGATGCCGAGGCCGGCGAGGCAACGTGGCAATACCTCAAGCGGCGGATGAAGGACCTCAACATTGCCGGGCCAGACGGTCCGTGCTATCGAACGAAGGCGAATTGCCTGCGCATCTGTACTGATGGGCCTACCGCGGTCGTGTATCCCGAGGGTACGTGGTATCGCTTCGTCACTCCGGAAAATGCCGAGCGCATCATCCAGGAGCACCTCATCGGGGGCCGGGTGGTGGAGGATCTCTGCTTCGCCAGGAATCCGCTGGACTGATGAGCCCGACCAAGGTGTTGCCGCTGACCACGGGGAGAAGGGACGTTTATGGCGCGCCCGGCAGGGCTCGAACCTGCAACCTTTGGCTCCGGAGGGCGTTCTTGAGGTATCCACAGGATGCCTCTGATCATCATCAGTATCCAACGACACACAAATTGCTAAGAAAATCTAACAAAAGTAGCCATCGTTACTCTCCGCTCGATCTCGGTATCCCAACGCCTCAGCACCCCTTATGCACCCCCAGTTACGTCGTCAGGGGTGCTAATATTTAGTGGGTCCGCGCGGGACGCGCCGGCAGCAGCCCACGGCCGTGACGAGGCACGCCACCGCGGCCAGCGTCGGGACATCGTCGGCGCGGACGTCGTACAGCTGCGTGGACAGCAGCCGGCCGGCAGAGACACCCAGCGGTATGCCGACGGCGAGTGCTGGTACGACCATGAAGAGGCTGTCGCGGAGGACGATCCCGGCGAGCGAACGGGCCGTGGCGCCCAGCGCGAGACGTACGCCCAGCTCGCGCCTGCGCTGTGACACCTCGTACGCCATCACGCTGTAGAGGCCGAACCAGGCGACAGTAACGACGAGGACACCGAGCAACATCGAGACGTCGCTCATCACGCGCTCCTGCGCGATCGCGTCATCCAGGACGTCGGCCATGGTGTGAAGCGGACCAATCTGCAGGTCAGCCCGCGCGGATTCCAACTCGCGCGCGCGCGTTTGGCATCGTGCCGTCGGTCCAGGCCGCGCGCGTGTTTAGACGTGAGGTGAAGATTGCATCCCTGTTCGAACCGGCGGCCCTGAAGCGCGCGGCACCCCCTAAACGGCCGCTGCACCGGGGGTGAATCCGACTTACTGTGTCGCCCACGCTACGATGCGCGCGACGGGTTGTCGTGGCTGATCGCCCCTCGCCGAGACCTCGGTGCAAGAGCTCGCGCCGGAGTCGGGCTACTTGATTGGAACCAGGCGAATCGACGGCAATGGCCGGACCTCAAGTCCTCCTTGACCATCACGCACGACGTGCGCGCCGAGAGGCTCGATGATGCCTGACGAGACGGTCCGCGCGTGTGCGCCGACGTTGAACAGCCCCATGCCGGGGCGGGCGCCGGAAGCGACACGGCCGCCGCGCTGTGTTCAACCCGCGGCCTCCGTTGTTGACCGCAATCGAGTCCACTCACTCGAGGCTTTGCTTGCGGATTGTCAGGTAGGAAAGCAGCTGCTGATCGTCGCGGCGACGTCTGGAACCGGAGCGCTCGATGATGCGCGACCACGTTCCAGCATTCGATCATCCTGTCCACGAGCACCAACCTTTGCGCGTGACGTCGTAGGTGGCAGCTCGTTGCGCATCTCCCACGCCGACATCCACGGTATCTGCGATGTCACAACTACGTTTGTCCGGCTGCGAGCGTGGGCCGCGGAGAAGGGCGCGCCGTCAGTCACTGATCGGCTGTACTGACCAACTTCTCTACGGCCGACGCCTTATGCTGCGGCGCCAAGTGCGCGTATCGAAGGGTCATGGCGATGTCAGTGTGACCCAGCAGTTCTCGTACGGTGTTGAGGTCGACACCAGCCATGACAAGCTTGCTCGCGAAGGTGTGACGGAGATCGTGAAATCGATAGACCAAAATGTTGGCGCTCTTCATGAGACCGGCCCACGCGTTCTTGATGTTGTCTAGCGGTTCTTTCACAGATGCACCGGCAAACACCAAGTCATGAGGTTCCGCGTTCCCCGCATCCCAGAACTGGAGGACTCGGACAGCCTCCGAATTCAGGGGCACGTGCCGTGTCTGACCGGTCTTAGCGCCGGCCCCCCTCACCGTCAGCAGGCCCGGCGTGAACTGCACGTCATTCCAGCGCAGTTGAAACAGTTCCCGCGCCGCAGGCCGGTGTTGAGCGCAAGCAAGACGAGCGGTGTCAGATGGTCGGTGTAGGCGCCATGCTCGGGCCACAACTCGTACGCCCTGTCGCGCCGCCAGACGTTCGCTGCGACGCGAGCGGCCTGGCGCCGGCCATCCCGTGCCACAAGCGCCTGGCGCAGCCGAATCTCCTCATCCCCTGACAGGTAACGCACAATAGCCGATTCATCTTCCGTGACGCGCTTCATGCGCGCCAGTGGATCGGAGCTCAAGAAGCCCCATTCGACGGCACGTGACAACGCGGCCTTCAGTGCGGCAAGATCGCGGTTGATAGTGGAACCCTTCAACCGCCTGTCTGTTTCATCCGCTTTTTGCTTTCGGCGGTTTCGACGGTCCGCGCGCCACCGGTCAATCCTGCCTGTGGAGATGCTGGAGATCGGCAACTCCAGGATGTCCAGAAAGGCGGTGCGAACGCGGTCCACCTGACCAGTGCCGCCCTTATAAGTCGCCCGCATCCACGGCTCATACGTGTCGTTCAGGAACGCCTTCAGGGTCAAGTCGCTACTGTTCTTCCGGACGGGTGTGACATGGCCGAGTGCCGCGTGCGCTCTGGAGGTCTGCGCGGCCTCACGGGCGTCCGCCAGCGAAACTTCGTCCGTCCGGCCCAGTGACACCCAGCGCCGATTCGGCAGGTGGACCCGCCACGAGTGCACACCTGACGGACGGGCACGGAGCACGAAGCCGGGCACCTTCGGATCGCGATAGTCGGTTAGGCGAGCCGCGACTCCGCGCCGTTCGATTTCCGATAGAGCTTGGCGTCGGGATCGGTCTTCGAGGCGTGTGTGTCATTCCGGCGCGCCTGGCCTCGAAAGTTCGACCCGTCGCCGTCGGATTTTCCGTCTTTCCGTTGAAAGCTCTTCTGGCTGGCCCACGCCTCAATCAGCGTCCCATCGACGGTGAAGTGCTCGTCGGACATCAGGCCGGCAGCCCGCTCGACCACGCGCCGGAAGAAGCTCCGGGCGATCTCGTGATTGAGCAGCCGATCGCGATTCTTGCTGAACGTCGTCGGGTCCCAGACGCGGTCGTCCATCGTCAGCCCAACGAACCAGCGAAACAGCAAGTTGTAATTCAACTGCTCCATCAGCAGCAGCTCGCTGCGGATCGAGTAGAAAATCTGCAACAACTGCGCGCGCAGCAGGCGCTCGGGCGGAATCGACGGGCGGCCGGTCGTGGCATACAGCCCGTCGAACTCGCGCGACATGTCGGCCAGGACCTCATCGACCAGGGTCCGAATCGCCCGGAGCGGATGATCCTTCGGAATACGCTGCTCGGGCGACACATAACTGAACATCGACTCGGGCTCCCGGTGGTCTCCTCGCATGCGACGCATGGTAGTACGACCGGCCCGATCTGTCGATGCCGTTTTACGCGTTTTTCAGGAAGCTCCTAGGTAAACGGCGTCAGCTTGGCGAAGATGGCCGGCAGATATTCCGCGACCGTCGGATGAACGTGCATGGCGCACTGGATGACCGTGTACGGCGCCTTTGCGTACATCACGTCTAGCAGAACGTGAACCACTTCATCGCCTCCAACTCCAAGAATCGCCGCTCCGACAATCTGTCTGGTTTCCGCATCGACGCTAACCTTGATGAAACCTTGTGTCTCACCTTTCTCGTAGGCCCTGCTGACCTTACTCATGGGATATTTTGCAGCGAGGGCACGCCGTCCGGATGTACGTATCTCGGCTTCGGTCATACCGCACCGCCCTGAGTACTACTCGGTCACTTAGGGCTTGACTCGGCGATCGGTGCGTGATCTATTGCGCGTGTGACGCCACATGCCTTGAAGCGCCTGGATCGCGAGTTGACGACTTTCGTCGAGACGTTGACCGCGGGGTTGGGACGGTCCGAGCGTCGGACGGCGATGGGTCAGTACATCACCGGCCTGTTGTTAGAGGGCGAGCGCAAGAGCATCGAGCCAATTGCGGCCCGCTTGGTGGACGACGCGGCGCAGATCGAGGCGATGCGGCAGCGTCTGCAGCAGTGCGTGGTCGTGAGTACGTGGGACGAAGCGACACTATTTGCCCGTCTGGCGCAGATCCTCGATCGCGAGTTGCCGGCGGTGACGGCGTTCGTCGTCGATGACACCGGGTTCCCGAAGAAGGGGCGCCACTCCGTCGGCGTCGCCCGTCAGTACTCGGGGACGCTGGGCCGTACCGACAATTGCCAAGTCGCGACGAGTCTGCATCTGGCCGGCGAGCGCGGGAGTGGCTGCATCGGGATGCGGCTCTATCTGCCCGAGGCGTGGACCGCCGACCGCGCGCGCTGTCGCGCGGCGGGCGTGCCCGAGACGATCACCTTTGCGCCGAAGTGGCAGCACGCGCTCGACCTGCTCGATGCCGCGCTGGTGGCGGGCGTGCGTCATCACGTGGTGTTGGGCGACGCGGCGTTCGGCGAGGTCACGGCATTTCGTGAGGCGCTCACCATGCGAGGACTCGCGTACGTGCTGCGCGCCCCCGGGACCTTAGTCGTGTGGCCGCCGGGGACGCGCTTCGCCGTGCCGATTCGCCGTGGCGCGACGGGACGCCCGCGATCCACGCGGCGCCCCACCGCACCCGCCTCTCCGCTCACTCTGGCGGCCGTCGCCGCGACGCTCCGGCATCGCCGCGTGACGTGGCGCGAAGGCTCGCGCGGCCGACAAGCCTCCCGCTTTGCCGCGGTGCGCGTCACCATCGCGCATCGCCACGCCGAAGGCGCGGGCCCAGGCCCAGAGGTGTGGTTGCTAAGTGAATGGCCGCGGGACGAGCGCGCGCCGACCAAGTACTATCTCTCGTCCTTACCGGCCACCACTTCGGTGCGCACGCTGGTGCGCTTCGGCAAGCTGCGCTGGCGAATCGAGCGTGACTATCAGGAACTGAAAGGCGAGCTCGGCCTCGATCACTTTGAAGGACGCACGTGGAACGGCTTTCATCACCACGTCGCCTTATGTGCCGCCGCGCATGCGTTTCTCGCCCGCCGTCGGGCGCTTTTCCCCCCGGCGAGCGACACCGTGGACCCTCGCCGCCGTGCGGCGGCACTTGCAACCACTCCTACTCCGGCGTCTGCCGCGGTGTCCGTTGTGCCGTCAGCGCACCAACGGCGCGCATCAACCGCGCGGACCATCGCGCATGTGATCAGGTAGTACTAGCAGCCCGTGGCACAAGTCGCGCTTCGTATGAACAACGGCGACTGCGTGAAGGTCCCGCGCACGGCGGTGCGTTGGGCGTGGAACGCGTGAGTGACCGCCGCTGAACGTCGCCTCGGGTCGATGATCACCCATAGCGTCGCCAACAGCGCGGCGACTCGGCCCTGGAGGCCCCGCGGTGTGCCCACGCCACAGATGGTCCGCATGAGGAGGCCGAGATTGAACCCGCCAACATGCACGAGTAGGCGTTTCAGGATGTTTCGGTGACCGCGGAGATGCGTCCGGCGCATCCCGCCAGTGCCGTAGATGTGGGCGAACGTCCGTTCGAGCAACTCGCCGCGGCAGCGGAGTAACCTGAGGCCGCGCGGTCCGCGGATCCGTCGCCGGTTGGCGTAGACCGCATCGCGCGCCTCCGCCTTGTGCCGCCAGTGCCGCCGTCCTCGGTCCGGCTCCGAGATGTAGGTGCGGATGCCGCGTCGCGTCAGGTCGACCAACCGGTCATTACTGTGAAACCCTTTGTCGGTGACTAACGCGCGGAACCCGTCGCTGGCGGGCAGCACGGCCGTGAGATGGTCCGCGGCCTGGCGCAACGTCTCCTGCATTGTGGTGGTGTCGCCGTCATCCGCATCTTGGAGGGTCACGGCCACGACGGCCCCGGTGTCGAGATCGACGGCGTGCTCGGCTTTGTGGGCCAAGTGGGTGCGACCGTCTTTCATCTTCGTGATCTTGGCGTCCGGATCATGGGGATGCGTCCAATCGTCATTCGAGCCCTTCTTCTTTCGCTTCCGATCGATCCGCGCGAGATCGGCCCGCGTGGGTGTCCCGATGCCCGACGCCTTCGCCAACCCGGTCAAGAACTCCTGATAGCCCTCGCCGGTGTCGCGCCGGACGATGGTCCGCAGGGCTGCATTCGCTTCCAGCGTCGTGCCGTCCACGCCGAGGGTCGTGCCCTTGAGCAGCTTCGCCGCCGCGAGGTAGTCCAGCACCCAGAGGAAGACGGTTTGATGGGTCTCGAGATCGATGAGGCGTCGCGTGCGCGAGATCGTCGAGTGATCGGGCGCGGACTCGTGTAACGCCAGCCCGAGGAAATCGCGCAACGCCAGCGAATCCGCCGCCCGCCACGCGATCCCGCGCTCGGAGTCGAGTCCTTCGAAGTAGCCGACCAGCAGGAGCCGGAAGTACAGACCGGGCGCCAGGCTCGGCCGGCCCATGCGGGCGGCGTAGAATCTCTGGCAGGCGCCCTCGACAAACCGATCGAAGTCACCCACGCGGAGGAGGTCGTTCAGGCGCCGATAGAACGGGTGCGACGGGGCGACCGGCAGGTCGGTGGTCGGCACCCACAGCTCGGTGGCACGCTGACGCTTGCGTTTACCCATCGACATGCGCGCAGTGTAGTACGACCCAGGGAGCCTGTCGATCTCAATTCATGCACTTGCACCACGGGCTGCTAGCGGCGGATCGATGTAGAGCGCGTAAGCCGGGATCCGGTCTGACACGCGGCGATGGTCAGCGTTGAAGAGATTGTCCGCAACAATCTCGTAGTCGTTATAGGAAGTATGCGTAAAGGCGCCGCGGCCGTTGCAGTCCCCCAATGCCCAGACGCCGGGCACGTTCGTCTGCAGTTGATCATCGACGATGATGTAGCCGCGGTGGTCGGTGGCAGCCTCAACCCGGTCGAGCCCCAAGTCGTTCGTGTTGGGAGTACGTCCCACAGCCAGAAGGACGTGTGTGCCTACGACTTCTGGCGGACCGTCCTCACATGTGAGGCCAACGGCGACACCGCGATCGCGCCTGGCGAGCGAGATACACTTCGCATTCAGCCGGATCTGCACGCCCTCAGCCGCCAGGATGTCGCGTACAGCTTGGGAGACATCTTCGTCCTCCCGTCCAATCAGGCGCGGTCCCATTTCGACAATCGTCACGTCGCTCCCGAAGCGGCGATAGATCTGAGCGAACTCCAGCCCAACATAGCTTCCGCCAACGATGATGAGATGCTCAGGCACGAAATCGATGTCCATCATCGATGAGTTGGTAAGAAATGGAACGTCGTGGACCCCCGGCATGTCGGGAACAGAAGCCCTCGCGCCAACATTGATATAGATCTTGTCGGCTTGCAGGGCGTCGTCGTTGACCACGACGGTATTCGGCGACTCGAAGCGCGCATGGCCCTGGATGACCGTACAACTGGCCATTCCGCGGAGCGAGCCCTCCACTCCCTTGCTGGACCTCGCGGATGCTTCATCTTTACGGGCTTTGACTCGCGCGATATCGACGCGCACCTCTCCAGTTGCGAAACCATATTCCGCCCCTCGTCGGGCGACGTGGATCGCATACGCACTCGCCACGAGCGTCTTCGTGGGGATGCATCCCGTATTCACGCATGTGCCGCCGAATTTATGTCGTTCGACAATCGCGACGGTCCGTCCGGCAGCCGCAAACCGAGCCGCCAGCGCCGGGCCCGCCTGGCCCGTGCCGATGATGATTGCGTCGAAGTGCTTCATCGTCGCGGTCAATCTGGGCTCTCGATGTGGGTTCTGGCGTTCTTGGCTGCCTCTTCGGGCGTCTTGCCCTCCTGACGCGCAACAATGTAGGCGGCATACCAGCCCGACCAGTGGTGCTTCGGAGCGGTAGGTTCGTATTCGC
The DNA here is from genome assembly GCA_963836665.1 of uncultured Acidobacteriota bacterium. Taxonomy (GTDB): domain Bacteria; phylum Acidobacteriota; class Vicinamibacteria; order Vicinamibacterales; family 2-12-FULL-66-21; genus JAICSD01. The sequence continues at coordinate 701,782 of CAWIKL010000002.1, forward strand.
CGTGGTGCTTCTCAGCCTCTACCAAGAGCTCGGTCAACGTCGCGACATCCAGACTGCTGAGTCCTCGGCCGGGCAGCCGCGTTGTGACTTCCTGCAGCAGCCATCCATTTCCGTCGGGATCACGAAACGTGCGAACGAGTTGTAGGTGGCATGTTCGGGTGCTGGTCCGCTGATGCGACCGCTGCCGTCCAACTGGAACTGAGCGCCTGGCGTTCCGGGGTGGAACATCTCACTCACATCAATGCCGCGTGCCACAAGATCGATGCGCGCAGCCGCAACGTCGGAGACGATCAGGTAAAGGCCCTGGGCCGAGCCCGGCGTCGCGGACGTGATCTTCGCGCCGAACTGAACCGAGCACGCAGAGTGGGGCGGCGTGAACTGAACAACGCGGAAGCCGTTATCAAAAGGGAAGTCGGCGTCAAGCCGCCACCCGAGTGTGGTGTAGAACGTCTTCGAGCGGTCAACATCCGCGACCGGGATGACGACCTCGAACTTCATGTCTACTCTCACAACACGAGCGCCGCTGATCGGCTTACTGCTCGGAGACGAAGGAATGGATGCCATATGTCAACGCTGCGACTGCTGTAGGCGGCGAGGTGGAGTGGTGTGCGACAGATGACTCTTAGGCGCCAACCAGTTTCGTAGCCCGGGCTTTGTGCGGCGGGCCGACGTAGGGGAATCCGGCGAGCAGGCCTTTGTGCGGCCCGACGTTATCTTGCGTCACTTTTCCATTTGTGAGGAGACGAAGGAAGAAATCTACGACGTCGTCCGTGAGTGCCCGGCCATTGTCCGGGTAGGACGCTGGCCGCGTGGCGTCATAGTGGAGGACGTCCGGCAGCAGGGTCGCGGCCACCCGCGTGGCTTCCGCTGGCGTATATCCACCAGTGTGTTCCAGCGCGTGCGCGAAGACGGGAACGAAACGGGCATCGTCCGCCGGCTCTGCGGCGAGATAGGCGGCGTTCGCCTCGCCGGCGAGGAAGGGAGTTTTATTTGGCCGCCCACCGCGATCCGCTTGAACCCATTTCCCACTTGCGCCGTCCAGCGTGCGAGCCCATAGACCCATCCTTTTAGGACTGAGTGCAGAGTTGGGCACCTCCAGCGCGATGCTGCACACGTCCTTGTCGGCGAAAAAATCGTCACCGGTGAATTGCAGGTTGTTCAGGGCGCCTTGCACGTCGAAGTAAAAGGGATCACCGCGCCAGCCGGCGAAGAAGCGGTAGTCGCCGGCCTCCGTTACCCGTGTCTCCGGCCCTGTCGAGACCGCCGCCCCCTCGACGATGATCTGCCCGTCGTCGCCTGTCCCAGCGGCCTGTGCGCCCTCAACGCGGCGAAGCGTCGGGGTCTGCGCTCCGCTCTCGGAGGACGTGAAGCGCACGCGGTACGCGATGTCGGCGACGGCATCGCCGTCAGTATCAATCTTGAGTTCGTAAATCGCCTCGGGCGCGAAGGCGACGGCGGTGGTGGGCCCAAGCGGTTTCATGCCCGCGGACGGATGCACGTTCACAATCAGAATTGACTTGCCAGCATCCCCAGGCTTCGGGAACGCATACAGATCGGTGAGGTCTAGGCGGGCGTCCCGATGGGGGAACCCAAAGTCGGGACCGGAGTAATGGTGGGACATCGCGTCTCCTCTGCTTTATCTCTTGTGCTTCGAGCGCGCTAACCGTAGGTGAGCTCGGTGCTCTGCCCGACCTCGATAATGTATCCGTCAGGATCCCGGATGTAGCAGCGCGTCTCGCCGTACTTGGGGATCGGCTCCGTGATGAACTCGGCTCCTCGGCCTCTCCACAGTTCATAGCACGCATGAATATCCGCAACGCGGAAATTCATAAAGCTGTTGATGTGATTCGGGTCGGGAACGCTCAACGTTACCGTCGGTTTATCCGGGGTCGGCCCGCCGCCAGTGTTCAGAATCATCCAGATATTCGCAAGCTGAAGGTACCCAGGCGCGTTGCCGTCACCCAGGCTCAGAATGCGAGCGCCGAAGACCTTTTCGTAGTAGCGAGCCGATCGCTCGATGTCGGCGACGGTGAGAAAATGCGCGATGCTGATCCCCTCTCGCGGGGGCATCTCATAGCTCTTTTGTTCGATCTGTACGCTGCTCATTGACGACTCCAATTCCGATAAACAGCTTATCCGTCGATCCAGGGCCTCGGCGCCTCGTCAGTCAAGATAGGTTGAGAATGTGTAGTCGTTCCTCGCTTCGCGCATCGTAGCGTACGAAACGCTGCGCCTGGCGATGCGCCAGCGACACAAACAGCCAAGGCGGCTCCACGACTGCTGCCGCCCTTGATCGCGGAGTGGCCTGTCGTGGGCGCTTCCGGTGGACGCACTTCTCTAAATTATTGAAAACACAAAAGCTGACGACCCAAACAGAAAAGATCCAAAGAAATAAGAAAGATCGAAGAGTCCTCGTTGTGAGCGCGCTCTGGCGTCCTCGAACGGACGCTCGAGCTAGAAGGCTTGTTGACGCTCACCGAAAACTGACCACGTCTGCTCGGTAAAAACTGACCAGGGCTGGCTGCCAGCGGGTATCGCTGCTGGCGGCCGGTGATTGTATACCCGGATCAGTGTGTGTCGTCGAGCGCCTCCTGGGTTTTGAGCCGGGCCTGTTCGCGGGACTTGATGCGGGCCTTGGCCGTGTGACTGCTATGGCGGAAGCGATAGGACTCGTTGCCCGTCTCGACGATGTGGCAATGATGCGTCAGGCGGTCGAGCAGCGCCGTGGTCATCTTGGCGTCGACGAAAACGTGGGCCCACTCGGCGAAGACCAGGTTTGTGGTGATGATCACGCTGGTGTGTTCGTAGAGCGTCGACAGCAGGTGAAAGAGCAGCGCGCCGCCCGCTTGGGACAACGGTAGGTAGCCCAGTTCGTCGAGGATCACGAGATCCAGATGCATCAGTTGGTGAGCGAGTCGTCCGGCCCGGCCACTGGCCTTCTCCTGTTCCAAGGTGTTGACGAGTTCGACCGTCGCGTAGAAGCGCACGCGCTTGTTGTGGCGCGTCACGGCCTCGATGCCGAGGGCGGTGGCCAGATGCGTCTTGCCCGTGCCCGTGCCGCCGATCAGCACGATGTTTTCGGCCGGCCCCGTGAAGGCGGTCGTGGCGAAGCTACTGATCTGTCGGCGGTCGACCTTCGCGTGGTCGAAATCGAAGCCGGCGAGATCGCGATGGACCGGGAAGCGCGCGACGTGCATCTGAGAGCGGATGGAGCGCGTCGCGCGATCGGTGGCTTCGGCCTGCACCAGCTGCGTGAGTAGCGGCGTCGCCATCGTCATCGCGGACTGGCCCTGCTCGAGGCCTTCGGCGTAGCAGGCGGCCATTCCGTACAGCCGCAGGTGTTTGAAGTCGGCGACCAGATCAGCCATGGGTCGCCTCCTCCTCGTGCAGCCGGTCGTAGCGGTGCGGATCCGCGAGCGGCGCGGTGGTGACGGCCAAGGTGGTGGCCACCGACGGCGGGGCGGGGCCGTCCGTCAGTCTCGCGATGACGTTGAGCACATGGTCGGCACTGGGCCGCCCGCTCTCGAGCACCAGGTCGACGGCCACGAGGACGGCCTCCAGCCCATGGGTCGGGACGGCCATCAACACCCGGGCCATGACCTTGTCGCCGCCCTCGTGCCGGAGCAGCGCGCGGCGCAGGCGCTGCAAGGGATCGGGCAGATCGGCAAACGGGGAGCCGTTGCGCAAGGCCCCCGGTTTGCGCTCGACCAGCGGCAGGTCGTGCTGCCAATCGTAGACGACATGGTCGCGATCCACCGCACGGGGGTGCTCGGCGACGACGTGCTGGTCGGCGACGATGACGACCCGCTCGGGATACAGCCGCACGCTGACGCGGTGGCCGGCGAAGGCGCACGGCACGGAGTAGCGATTGCGCGCGACGGACACCAAGCTCGTGCTCGACACGCGGGCCGGCGTTTCCACGTAGCCGTCAAACGGCGTCGGCATCGGCATCAGCTGCGGGCGTTCCTGCGTCCACGCCTCGCGGATGGTGACGCCCGTGAGCTCGGGGTGGGGCGCGTCCCAGGCCGCGAGGCACTGCATCGTCAGCCAGCTATTCAGCTCCGCGAAGCTGCCCAAGCGCTGGTGCTGCGCCTCCTGCCAGATGCGTCGGCGGGCATCCTGGACGCTCTTCTCGTTTCTGGACAGGCTCGTTCGCCGGGCGATCTCACTGATCGCCAGGCCATCCCGGAGCCGCATCCTGCGGACCTTCGCGTACATCGCCATGGTGTGCACCTCATGTCCCTACAGGGCCCAGGCCCTGCAGGGAAGTGGAAACACCCTGGTCAGTTTTCGGTGAGCAGAAGCACGCTTTCCTGGTCAGTTTTCAACGCGCGCCAACATGGGAAGCGCTTTTTTGTGGCCAGAGGGGCGGAGCCAGAAGGAGCTGCACGAGAACGGCCTGCATGACCAATGGAACTCGGCCCCGAAGGCTGTCGGCAATCCTGTGTGCCGACTGGGGGAAAGAATCAACGAAGCGCGCGGTCTACGTCGCCGACGTTGAGGCGCGCACCGTGCGGCGGTTGTCTGCCGCCGCGTGGTCCGTGGCGGGAGTCCTCGCGGAAGCCGAGCGATGGACATCGACCGGTTCGGTGCTTGCCGCTTTCGACGCCCCGCTCGGTGTTCCAGAAAGCTACCTGACAGTCCTGGCCAGACTCCCCGCCGCTCAGCCGATGGCGACCTTCCTCAATCTCCTGACTTGGGCGCGTTCGAGGCCGCGTTACTACGATGCCACCACGGTTGCACGGGACTGGATCGTCGAGCGGCCATTTTTTTCTGTACCTGCACGGGATGGTGGCCTTGGAACGTATCTCGATGCCACTGCTCGCCTCGGTGTCGACATGTATCGTCAAATCGACCGGATGACAGGGGCGAAGGCAGTCTTCATCAAGTCCGGCGTTCCCGGCTCTGTTGGCAGCGCGGCTTGTGCGCTCTGGCAGGAACTTGCCTCTCAGCTCGCAGCAGACCGCGCCTTCAAGGTCTGGCCGTTCGAGGGGGAACTTGAGAGGCTTCTTCAGTCAACGTCAGTTGTCGTTGGCGAGATGTACCCTCGGGCCGCCTATGCGACGGCACTGCTCGACGGGGCTCCGACATCGCGGGCGCCCATGGTCGTTGCGAAGACCGATGGTGGCGTTCGTCGCGAGGCGGTCGCGACGCTTCAGTCCGCCCATTGGGTAGGTTCACTTGGCGTGCAACTTCAGGACCTGGCCGAGGCTGAAGCGAATGAGGACGATTTCGATGCATGCGTGACGGCGGCGGCATTGCTGCGTTGCGTACTCGAAGGGGCGCCGCTATGTCCCTTGCAGCTCGAATCAGCGGCATCCGAAGGTGGGATGCTCGGAACCGGCAGCGTGAATCTGCGGTTGCCGTATAAGACATTCGCCCGGCGTGGTCGAGTGCGACCTCTCGTTCGGGCAGCCATCCAGACAGTCGTGCCGCCGGTCGAGCCCGTGTATCAGTCACCCATCACAATCGTCGTGCGAGATGCGTATTCCGGCCCATCGTGAACACTCGTTCCGTTTCAACGTGAACACCGCTTCCGCTGATGGTGAACACCGATTCCGGTCATCGTGAACGCCGATTCCGGCGATGGTGAACACGGATTCCGGTGATCGTGAACAGCGATTCCGGCCCACCTGAACGCTCATCGAGCGAGGTACGCGATCCTGGGAGGTTCCCGTAAGGAGGGATCCCCTGGATGGCAGCGACCCGGCTACTGATGAGACGACTCCGCGATATTCTGCGCTTGAAATACGAGGCCGGCTTGCCCCACCGTGCCATCGCCCAGGCCTGTGCCGTCGGGCTGGGCACGGTGTCCGAGTATCTGGCCCGCGCCGCGGCAGCCGGCGTGGGCTGGCCGCTCCCTGACGATCTCGATTCGGCGCTGTACGAAGGTAGCTGTGTAATTCCTGTATGAAGTCGCCGTGTAATTCTTGTCCGAGGCGTTTTTCGGGCCTACAGGCGGGCCTCGCTTTCAGGCTCGATTTACTTCGTTTTCGGTTTCAAAACGCAAGCAGCCCGGCAGTACCTTATTTGCCTCTCGCGCGCTCACCGCGGGAGCCGCCAAGTTGGGGAACTCGCGCGCTTCCCCAACATCCCCGCGACACTCGCCCTCTGCCGACTGCGTTCGGAAACAGAACGACACGGTGGAAGTGTGCTCGCTTCTATACGTAAGCGCGTAAGCCAGCGCGGTCGCGGAAGATCGGCGGTCAGCGTCGCTGGAGTTCCAGCGCGCACACGTGGATGTCGGTCAAGAGCAGCGACGGTCGGCGAGCGATAGTCCGGCACGGAAATGACGATGCTGCCGTCGCGCAGGTGTGACGGGCGCGACATAGCGATCGGGTGTCATCGACTGGGTCCGGCCTCTCGCTGCATGCCCGCCGTGACGATCGCGATCTTGGCACCTGCGCCCGCACCGGCGTCGATGATGTCCACGATCTCCTGATATCTCACGGCCGGCGCGCCGATGATGAACAGCGTCTTGTCCGTGCGGCGGTCGAACAGGTCGCGCAGGTAGGTCGGCAGGTTCGCGATCGGCACCGGCGCCTTGTTGACGGTCAGTTGGTGGTCGGCGGTCAATTCCACGACCACTTGGTTCTGGTCGGCCGGCTGCTGCGTCGTCTTGGTCTCCAGCGGCAGGTTGACGTCCACGCCCTTCTGCGTCAGCGGCAGCGCGGCCATGAAAATGATGAGCAGCACGAGCAGCACGTCGATGAGCGGCGTGACATTCATGTCGCACGACATCGAACTCAGCCGCCTGCGCGGTGCTTCGGCATCGTCATGATCCAATTGGTTGTGATGCTTATGTTTGCCGGCCACCTTCCCAGCCTGCCCAACTATAGTCTTTTCGATATTCACGGGGCAGGGCCTCCAGACATCTGACGAAACACGGCCGGTTTCGCCCAGGTTGAAGCGACGCGATGTACGCTGTGAGGTCCACGATATCTCGATCGGGACGATTTGCGACGACCGGTTTCATCGCAAGGGCATTGCGCCCAGCATATGCCTCCCCGGCGTGCCGCAGCGGCGGCGGAAATCTGTCTCGATTGGAAGTCGATAGATCGGCGGTCGTTTCGGCATTGTGACTTCTCCCTGCGCGCTACACAAACGCGGGAAGCGCTGCCCTTCACGCAACGCGACGGCGCGCCGGCTTAAGGACAAAGCGCACACGCACCCCGAGGCGAGCCAGAATGTCGATCAAGGTGTCGGTGCTGAAGAGATCAAGCCGCCCGCGCAGCAGATCGCTGACGCGAGGTTGGGTGACGTGCAAGAGCTTGGCAGACCGCGCCTGCGTTAGTCCGCGGGCGGTGAGCCCTTTCTGCAGTTGGAGCAGCAGGTCCGCTCGGACCAGCAGGTGCTCCGATTCTTCCGCAGAGAATCCGAGATCCCTGAACACGTTGCCTGTCGACGGGGTGACCTTCAGCTTACTTTTTCCTGGCATCATCAGCTCGCTTCTTAACGAGGGCGCGATAACGATCCCGTGCTGTGCGAAAACTCGGTCGAGGCGCATCGGCGTCGCCGCGTCCAAGCGTCGACGTCAAGCTCTCCCTCGGCCTCGGCGAAATGCAACGACGCCGCTGCCTTGCCTTGGCGCCGAGACGCGGCTACGTCAAGCTTTGCCAATGGATTCGCTTGCCCAACCCTTCGCGTTTTTCCTCCTTCTATTCTCCGGCTGGATCAATCGCCAGCAGCAGGATGTCATTGACTATCTGCTGGAGGAGAACCGCGTGCTCCGCGCCGCGCACGGCTCTCACCGGATTCGTCTCAGCGACGACCAGCGCCGCCGTCTCGCCGTGAAAGGCAAAGTCCTCGGGCGACGACGGCTCGCCGACGTCGCCGGCATCGTGACGCCCGACACGATCCTGCGCTGGTACCGGCTCCTCATCGCCAACAAGTACGACGGCTCGACGAAGCGACGCGTCGGTCGCCCGGGCACGAAGCCGGACATCGTGTCGCTCGTCGTCCGCATGGCGCAAGAGAATCCGACGTGGGGCTACACGCGCATCCGCGGCGGGTTGCAGCACCTCGGGCACGACATCGCCCGCAACACCATCAAGGCAATCCTCCAGAATCACGGCATCGAGCCCGCCCCGCAGCGTCGCACGGCGACGCCGTGGAAGACGTTTCTCGCGGCTCACTGGGACGGCTTGGCGGCCGCGGACTTCTTCACGGTTGAGGTGCTGACCTGGCGCGGACTCGTTCGCTACGTCGTCTTCTTCGTGATGAAGCTGAAGACGCGGACCGTCGAGATCGCCGGCATCACGAGCCAAGCGAACGAACACTGGATGAACCAGATGGCGCGAAATCTCACCGACCCGCATGACGGCTTCCTCAACGATGTGCGCCACCTGATTGTCGACCGAGACCCGCTCTACACCGCATCGGCTCGGAATCTGATGCGGGACAGTGGTGTGAAATTCGTGCGGCTGCCCGCGCGTAGTCCAAATCTGAACGCGTTTGCCGAACGATTTGTCGAGTCGATCCGAGCCGAATGTTTGGCGCGCATCGTGCCGCTCGGCGAACGGCACCTTCGGACAACCGTTCGAACCTTCGTCGAGCATTACCACGAGGAAAGACCGCACCAAGGCCTGAGCAACGCACTCATCGCGCCCAGGACCAAACCGAAGGGAGAAGGGGCGGTCCGGTGCAAGCAGCGACTCGGAGGCATACTCAAGTTCTACTACCGCGCCGCGGCATAACGGATCTGCCAAATCTTCAGCTCGTAGCGCCGTCAACCGAATTCTGCACAGGACGGCATCGAGCTGCACGTCGCCGCGACGAAGGCGTGGAACGACCTGCACAACTCGCACCTTGCTCGTAAACGCGGTGTGGAACATCCGAACGAAGCGGCTACTCGGTATCGTCAGCTGAGTCTCTGAGGCGGGTCCCAGTTGGATGCCCACGAGAACCCGTGGGGGACGTGGCGATCCCCATGGACGGTGACTTGACGCTTCGCATCTGGCGCGCACGTCATTTGTACAAGCCGCTGATACGGCAGAGGCCCCTATCCACGGGAAGCGCCGGCGGTATCCCCTCGCGGCCGCACCCCTAATGCACCCCCGGATGGGGATCGGGCTATCACCGCCAGATCATGTCAGCTGTAAGTTACTGACTTGTAAGGAGTAAATGGCGCGCCCGGCAGGGCTCGAACCTGCAACCTTTGGCTCCGGAGGCCAACGCTCTATCCAATTGGGCTACGGGCGCACACGAACCGATGGCCAAGCTAGGATCCGGTGATCGGGTGATCCGGTGATCTCAGTGGCGGTCGCTACCGGCGGCCGCTTCTAGCATCAGATTACCCGATCGCCCGATCTCCAAATCATGCGATCGTCTTTGGCGCGCCCGGAGGGATTTGAACCCCCGACCTACGGGTTCGAAGCCCGGCGCTCTATCCAACTGAGCTACGGGCGCGTGAGCCATGAAGTTTATCACGCGCCCACCAGCGGCGGACCCGATCTAATTGATTGCGCGCAAGAGGCGCTCGTGCCCGGCGGCGAGCGGCAGCGTCACGGTGAAAGTGGCGCCCTTGCCCACGCCGGCGCTGTGGACCGCGATGACGCCGCCGTGCAGCTCCACCAGGTGTCGCGCCAGCGCCAGGCCGATGCCGAGGCCGCTGTACTCGCGCGACGCGCCCGTTTGCGCCTGCCAGAACCGCTGAAACACGTATGGCAGATCCGACGCCGCGATGCCGATGCCTGTGTCTTTCACCGAGACGACCACGCCGGCCGCCGTGCCTGCCAAGCGCATCGTGACGCTCCCTCCAGCCGGCGTGAACTTGATCGCATTCGAGACCAGGTTCCACAGCACCTGCTGCAGGCGATCGCGATCGCCGACGACCGACAGGCCGTGCTCGATGTAGACGGCAATCGACACCCCCTTGGCATCGGCGGTCGGCCGCACGGTCTCGACCGCCGCCTCGACGACACCGTCGAGCGGCAGCGACTCCATCGCCAGCCGAATCTTGCCGGTGACGATCCGCGACGTGTCGAGGACGTCGTTGACCAGCCGCGTCAGCGTCTCGGCATTGCGCTCGAGTGCTTCGGTCGCCCGCTCACGGATCTCGCCAACCATCCGCTTGTCTTCGCGGCGCAGCATGCGTGCATAGCCGAGCACGGTATTGAGCGGTGTGCGCAGCTCGTGCGACAGCACGGCAAGGAACTCGTCCTTCATTCGGCTCGCCTCGTCCGCCTGATCCTGGAGGCGCCGCTGCACGGTGACGTCGCGCGCGATCTTCGACGCGCCTATGACCTGGCCGGCCGCGTCGCGGATTGGCGAGACCGTCAGCGAGATGTTGAGCAGCGTGCCATCCTTGCGGCGGCGGATGGTCTCGAAGTGCTCCACGGCGAAGCCTGATCGGATCCGCGCGAGCACTTCCGTTTCCTCGTCGAGACGATCCTCCGGGATGACGATCGTGATGTTCTGGCCGACCGCTTCCTCGGCGGTAAAGCCGAACATCCGCTCGGCGCCGCGGTTCCACGTCATGATGTAGCCGTTGAGGTCCTTCGACACGATCGCGTCGTCGGACGACGACACAATGGCGGCGAGACGAAACGCCTCCCGCTCGAGACGCTTCGCCCCGGTGATGTCGCGCGCGATCGTCGATGCGCCGATGACCGTGCCGTTGACACGGATTGGCGAGACGCTCAGCGAGACGTCGAGCAGCGATGCGTCTTTGCGCCGCCGAATGGTCTCGTAATGCTCGAGTCCGACGCCGTTGTGGATCCGGCCGAGAACGTATTCCTCTTCAGCGCGCCGGTCGTCCGGAATGATCGCGAAGATGCTCTGTCCGACGGCCTCGTCCGCGGTGAAGCCGAACATCTGCTCCGCGGCGCGATTCCAGGAGGTGACGATGCCGTTGAGATCCTTGCTGATGATGGCGTCGTCGGAGGATGTGACAATGGCCGCGAGGCGCGCCTCCGACGCGTCGTGTGGCTGCATCAGCCGGAATTTTAAGACGATACGGACGGCGCGGCCAGGTACGTCCTGATGCTGAGCTAAAAGCTCGGGCGCACCACGCGGATGATCGACCGACTGTTCTCCTGCTCGCTCCAGGCGACGACGAACCCCTCGGGCGCGGCGGCGATCGCCGGATAGCTGCCGCCGGGCGTATCGGCGAGCGGCTGCACACCGCCACCTGCGGCGCGGATCATCACGCGGCGGCCTCCTGGCGCGGCCTCATCCCACACGACAGCGGGGGCGCCGTGTCCGATCGCGATGCGCGGGTGCGCCGCGCCGGACGCGGATGCGTCCACACGTGCACGCGGGGAAAATGTCGCGCCGCCGTCGTGGCTGACCGCCTCGAAGATCGCCATGTGGGGCTGGCCACCGTCCTGCAGCAGCGTCGGCCACGCAACGTGGAGGGCCCCGCCCTCGTCGATCGCCAGTGAGGGCCCGTCGTCTGGACAGGCATCGATCTTCCAGTTGTCGGCGCTGACCCGAACGGGAACGGCGAAGGTGCGGCCGCCGTCGGACGACCGGGCGATGGCGACGTCACGGACGCCACCCGCGAACAGGTGGCGCCACACAACGAACACATCGCGCCCGCGCGTCGCGACGCCGGTCTTGCAGCAGAAGCAGACGTTGTCGGCGACCGCCGATTCGACGACAGGCTCGCCGGGGCGCCACATTGCGTGCACGATGTCCTGCCGCATGGCGGCGCCGTGCTCGTGATGGCCGGCCGGCATCGGCGCGGCGTTCCGCCCGTCAAGCCAGGCGGCGTGCATGGAGCCGTCTTCGGAGATCGCGGCAGACTCCCAGCCGCGTGCACCACTCACGCCTTCCGGCGAGATCGTCTGCGCTGGCGAAAACGTCCGTCCGCCGTCAGTCGACTGCGCGGCTCGGATACCCGCAGCGCCCTGTCGCTTTGAGACCCAGACCACGGCGACCATACGCCCCTTCAGCACCACGCGCGGCGGCTGCTCGCCATTGCCGCCGGCGTCGCCCGCGATGTCGTTGACGCGAACCGGCGTGCTGAAGCGCGTTCCGCCATCCTCGCTGACGGCAGCGAACACGTCGGTGCCGGCATCGGCCGCTGCCAGCCACGTCGCCGCGACGCGATCGCCGTCGGCGGCGAGAGTGATCTGCGCGTTGGACCGCCCCTCGACGCCGAGCGAGGCCAGCACCTGGCCGCTCGCCGGCTTGTTCGGACGCGCGCAGGCGGCGAGGCAGACGGCTACCGCGGATGAAGCAAGCAAGAGAGATCGCGATGTCATCAGAAACGCACCCGCACACCGAGCTGTGCACTGCGCGGATCGCCGACCGCCGTCGGAATGCCGAAGTTTGGCGTCGGACTCGCCGGGTAGGCGCCTGATCCGAAGTTGCCCTGCACGGTCACGACGTTGGTGTGATTGGTCACGTTGAATACCTCGATTACGCCTTCCAGCCGCGTGCGCCCGCCGATGGCGAACTGGCGGCTAACGCGGAGTCCCAGGCTGAAGAAGTCGGGCCCGATACCCGCGTTGCGCGGAATGAACTCGCCGTCGACGATCGGGCGTCCCGCCGTCCCCTGCAGCGTGGTTACACCTGACGTGATGTTGAAGGGCAGCGCCGAATACGCCTGGAAGATGCCGCTCAGTTGGATGCCGTACAGCTCGACGGAGCCGTTGGCGACGAGCCGGTGGCGCTGATCGTCGTCGGCGCGCCCCCAGTCCTTGTCGATGTTGAAGGGATCGATCGGCGCGCTGAAGAAGAACTCACCAACGTTCGACATCGCCTTCGACAGCGTGTAGGAGACTCGGTACTGTCCCCATTTCGTCGGCCGCTGCACGAACGACACGTGCACCCCGTTGTACTCGGATCGGGCGCTCGGCGAGTACTGGCTGTTGTTGCCATACTCGGGATTGGGACGGCAGCCGTTGTTCGTCCCGGAGGCGGCGCACGACGGCACGTTCTGGTTGATCGAGACGATCAAGTTCTTCCCGCCCACGTGCTCGTAGCCCATTGACACCGACGTGCGCGTGCCGATCTGTCGCTCGACCTCGACGCTGGCTTGCCGCGAGTAGGCGTTCTGCATGGCGGGGTTCATCGTGGTCAGGTTCGGCAGAGTGACCGACGGAATCGGCGCGGCAAGAATCGCCGGGAACGCCGGTGCGCCGGCCTGAGCCGGGCCGACGGAGATCGAGTTCTGGCGCAGGTTGGCGACGTCGCTGGTGTTACCGGCCGACAGCAGCGCATTGGCCAGCGCGCGCAGTGGCACGCGGTCGAAGAACAGCCCGGCACCGCCGCGAACGACGACCGTGCCCGAGGCCAGCGGCGTCCAGGCAAACCCGAAGCGCGGTGACAGGTTGTTGGTATCGGTCCGTACCGTGTCGAGGAACTGCAGATCGTAGCGGATCCCGCCGTTCAGCGTGAGGCGCGGGTGCACGTGCCACTCGTCCTGTGCGTAGACGCCGACGTTCGGGTTGGTCTGCGCTACCTCGGTCGTACCGAACGTTTGGGTGAAGCCGTTGCTGTTGTTGTAAACGCCGGCGAGGAAGTCGGTCAACGAGGCGAAGCTGTAGGCGCCACGGATCGAGCGCGGGAACGTGATCGCGTCGTCGTTATAGAGGAAATCAACGCCGCCACGCAGCGCGTGCGCTCCTGCCTGGTGGGTCAGGTTGTCGACGATCTGGTAGAGCGTGTTGACGCGCGCCGTCGGAGACGCCGAGAGCGTGCCGAAAGTGGCGACGCCGGCAATGCTGACGGCCGGGCCGACGCCGTCGCTGGGGGGCGCCTCGAGATTCCCGTGCGCGATCTGCGCGCGCGTCTCGTTCACGGTATGCGCCGATACCGTCCACGTGTTGCTGAAGGCGATCGCCTGATCGAGGTTGTCCAGCCCCGCCGACGCGCTCGACGCCGTCAATCCGCCGGCGCGGGCCGAATTCGTGGCCTTCACCTTGTAGAGCGTGTAGCGCAGGCTGAACTGCTCGCTCGATCCGCGGTTGCCGTCGATCTTGCCGAGGTAGTTGGCTGTCGTCACCGGATCAGGGTAAAGACCCGTTGTCAGCGGCGATCCAGGGTACCCGACCGACGTGAGCCGCGCGTTGATCAGGTTAATCGTCGGCTGTGGAATCGTGACGAGGCCCGTCTGATCGAGGTTCCGCCCTTCGAGATTGGTGAAGAAGAACGTGCGGTCACGACGGAGCGGTCCGCCGACACTCACGCCTCCCTGCTGCTGATCCATCGGCAGCTTCGCGTCGGCGAGCGCGTTCTTCGCGTTCATCGCATCGTCGCGGAAGTAGCCGTAGAGATCGCCATGACGCTGGTTGCTGCCGCTGCGCGTGACGATGCTGAAATAGCCGCCGAGGGCGCGGCCCAACTCTGCCTGGCCGCCGGAGGTCACGACCTGGAACTGATCGATGGCGTCGACGCTGTAGGGAATCCCGCTCAACGCTGCGGCGTCATCGTTCGCCGACAGGCCGTCGACGATGAAATTGTTCGACAAGTTGCGTTGGCTGCCGACCGAGAGCCCGCCACCGGGGACGGCAGAGGTCTCGGCGAAGAGCTGCGTGGTGGCGACGTTGGCCGGCGACACACCCGGTGCGAGCAACGCGAGGTCGAGAAAGTTTCGGCCGTTGAGCGGCGTCGTGCGGATTTCCGGCATCGACACCGTGGACGCAATCTGGCTGCGCGACGCCTCGATCACGGTCGCGTCGGCACTGACGTCAACTCGTGACTCCACCGCGGAGACGCTGAGAGGAATCAACAGATCGAACGCGGATCCCACCGTCAACGTCAGCCGCCGCGTCGCGTCGGCGAAGCCATCGAGATGCACGGTCAGCTCGTAGCGCCCGACTTTCAGGAACGCGAAACGGAACCGGCCGTCAGTGCCGGTGGTCGTTTCCCGCGTGACGTTGGTGTCGATCTCGCGCGCCGCGACCGTCGCGCCGGGGACGACGCTCCCCTGCGGATCGACGATGCGTCCGCTGACGGTCGATGTATTCACGGCTTCCTGGGCGTGCGCCGACACGGCGCACAACACCAACAGACTCAGCGCGACACACCCCGCGCGTAAACGGACTGCCATCTTTCACACTCCTCCGACGTTCCAACCTTGACGAATTCGCGCGTGCGGCGCGAGAGACGCTAGAGGGAGCGAGGAGGCGGCGAGTGCGGAACGGTGCTGTGGAGTGACGGCGCGGCGTCGCGAGTCGCGACGAGGTCGCCTGATGCGAGCGTGATCGACGAGATGGCGGGCGCGGGAAGCGGGCCGAGAAATGTGATGAGCAGCTGAACGCCGTGCGGCGCGTCGCACAGCAGCCGGCACGACGCCTTCGATGCAGCGTGACGCGGGCACTCCCCGGGGGGATGCGACCCGGCCGGACAGCAATCCGGCTCGGCGTCGGCCGACGCGGCATGGCGCGCCGGGCAACAGCTCGACCACGGCGCCGCGAATACCGCGGCGCTCTGGCAGAACAGCACTGCCAGCGCCCACGAAGCGAGCCGTCGTCTGAGTCTCTGCATTCCCAGTGTCATTGTCCGAGGAATTTACGACGCGCGCAAGCCCTTACGGGGTCCGTAAAGCGGCATGCCGTCCGGTTCCCAGAGATCGCCGGATCATTCCGGTTTATCTGGCGCCACGCCTGCCCACGCGCGTCGCCGTCGTGCTAGTGCAGGACCAGTGCCACACGCGCAGGCCGTTGCGTCGACCGCCAGCCGGATCAACGCCCCTGGATTTTCTTGAGCGCCGCGTGGGCGGCGACGGCCTGGCGACGGGCGCCGGTCGCGGCGGACGCCGCGTTCTTTGCAGCGCTCTCCGCCTCCGAACGGCGCGATTCGACGTCGGCCTGGTCACGTTCGGCGGTGGCGAGCGCGCGCTGCGCTTCGCCCAGCGCGGCACGCGCCTGTTCGAGTGCGCGACCGGCACGCTCCTCGTCGCGAGCCGCCCGCGCGATCTCGAACTCGTGGCGACGCACCGCCTGCTCTGCGTCCTTCAGCGCGCGGTCGGCCGCCGCCGCGGCCTCGCGCGCCTGCGTCAGCGCCCGCGCATCCTCTTTCGATTGCGCGCGCTCTTTCGTGCTATCTGTTGTCTGCTTCTCTTGATCGCGAGTCCCCTTCGTGGCCTTTGTAGCGACAGACATGCCGGCGAGCATTTCGAAGCCGCCCGGCTGAAGCGCGCGCGTCAGCCGCCCGGGTGTCTCCTCCGCGGGCAGCGCACGAAGCGTATTGACGATCGCCTGCCGTGTCGCATCGGTCACCGGATGGCCCGCCGTGGCAAGCTGCGCCAGCGTCGCCTTCAATGCATCCCGAACGGCGGCATCGTGCGCGGCGCCTGCGGCGCGCACGTCGCCGCTACGCCCGGCCAGCACGGCTTTGTTGACACGCCGCAGGTTCTCGGCTGCGTCGATCAGTGAATCCCAGGTCCGTCGGTCCTGCCAATACAGCTGGTTCACTGCCCAGGCGGCGAGCGGGGGCTTGGTCAGCGCCCGGATCGCGCCCGAGTCCTTCCCTGCACCCTTCGCCAGCGCGTTGCGCGCGGGGGTGAACTCGTCGAGTGGGCGCTGATAGAGACGGTCGATATCCGCGTCGCGGCTCACGCCGCCATGTTACGACGGGGAACGGTCACCCGGGCAACACGGAAGCAGTGTTGCTACTATTCGCGTGCACCGTGACGCCGTCCAAACTCGATCGCCGATGGCTGGCGATCCTCGTGCTCTCGTTCGTCGCCGGTCTCGGCGTGTCGTGGCAGCGCTGGACCAATCCGGTCATCGACAGCGGACGGGAGATGAATCAGCCGCTGAGAATGCTCGACGGTGAACGGCTGTATGCGGACGTCGGCCACATCTATGGCCCGCTGTCGCCGTACCTCCATTCCGTCCTCTACCGGCTCTTCGGCCCGTCGCTCACTGTGCTCTACGCCGACGGCATCGTCAGCGCCGCCATCATCCTCGTGCTCGTCTACGTGCTCGCGCGTCGCATTCTCGACCCTGCGGCGACGGCGATCGCCCTTCTGACTGTCATGTGGCTGTGCGCGTTCAAGCCGGCGGGCAACTACGTTTTCCCGTACGCGTTCAACGCACTGCACGGCACGCTGCTGGCATTGGCGACGCTTGCGAT
Source organism: uncultured Acidobacteriota bacterium (assembly GCA_963836665.1). Classification (GTDB taxonomy): domain Bacteria; phylum Acidobacteriota; class Vicinamibacteria; order Vicinamibacterales; family 2-12-FULL-66-21; genus JAICSD01. The sequence goes on from CAWIKL010000002.1 coordinate 718,813, forward strand.
CGCTGCGGCCGCTCTCGAGACACCGTCACTCTCACGCTTTGCCTGGGCCGGCGTGACGGCCGGCGTCACCGTGCTGGCGAAAACCGAAATGGGCATCGCGGCGCTCAGTGCCGGTCTCATCGCGGCATGGCTGTCGCGCGCCGGTGAGACCGGTGCGGCCTTTCGTCGCGCGGCGGTGTTCTGCGGCTGCGCGGCGGCTGTGACCGCGGCGGGCTACGGGCCGATCGCCGCCGCCGTGGGCTGGCGCACGATAGCCTTCGACAACTGGCTGCTGCCCTTCCACCTGCCGACAGGGCTCGCCTACTTCAACGCGGGCCTGTCCGGGTTCGATCACCCGCTCGCATCGCTGGGGCGGATGGTCCTTGCCGCCGTCAAACTGGTGCTGATTGCGGCCATCATCGGCGCGATCGCTTACCTAGCGGCGGGTCCGCCCCAGGCGGCGCGCCGCGCGCGGTTCGTGCTGATCGCGGCGGTGGCCGTCGCGCTCGCGCTCGGCCTGACCACCGGGCTCGACTGGGATCGAGGGCCGTTCATGGCCATGCCGCTCGTGCTGGGGGCGCTGGTCGCGTGGCTCGGGCGCAGGCCGCCGCCGAGAGCCGATCGCATCGCCGTGTTGTACACGCTGTTCGCGCTCGTCCAGCTCGCGCGTATCCTCCTGCACGTCCGCAGCGGCGGCGCCTACGGATCGTTCCTACTGCCGATGTCGATTGTGATGTTCGTCTATCTATGGGCCGGGCCGCTGGCCGTGGCGATCCCCGACGCCGCGCCGCGCCGCGCCGCGCGCACAATCGCGCTGTCCCTGCTCCTGGCCAGCGCCGTTGGCACGGCGATTGTGCTCGCCTATCGGTATCGGCATACCGATACCATCGCCGTCCGCTCGCCGCGCGGCACGCTCATCGCCTCGGCCGACATCGGCACGGCCTGGAACGACGCGCTCGTCTTCATCGCGCAGCGCACACTGCCGGGCGACTACATTGCGGTGCTGCCAGAAGGCACGTCGCTGCTCTTCCTCAGCGGCCGCCGCAACCCGCTGCGCGAAGAAATCATCACCCCGGGCTTCCTCGACGCTGTCGGCGAAGCTCGCGCCATTGCCGCGCTCGAACGCACCGATACGCGCCTGGTCCTGCTTGTGAACCGCGCCACGCGTGAATTCGGCGCCGAAGCGTTCGGGCGCGACTACTGCCAGACATTGATGGCCTGGATCGCGGCGCGCTACCAACCCTGCGCGACGTTCGGCTCACAGGACCCGGGCCTGCGCGTCGGCGATAAGCCATTCTTCGTCAGGGCGTACTGTCGTTAAGTTCAACAACGTGGCATGCTGTTCCTGCGGAGCACAGGATCATGTGCGCGGCTGGGGCAGAAACGCGCGCTCGTGGTACTCGAACCAGTCGAAGTCGGCATGCCGTCCGCTTCCACTGGTGTCGTGACAGGCCATGCCGACGAACGCGCCGGTGAAGTTCGGCTGCCCCGGTGCCGTGGCCTCGTCGGACAGAATGCTGGCATCGAACACCTGTGGCAGCCACTGCCAGCCGCTCGCCTTCGCGCCGGCACGCGCCGGCAAGGCAGGGCCGGTATCGAGGCGATACGCGAAGAGGAGCCGCTCGTCGTCCACCTCGACGCGCAGTTCGATCGCCGCTCCCGCGGGGATCGCGATCGGGGCTGTGAACGCATCCGACTGCACCTGGTCGGGCACTGCCGACATCACGCGTAGGTGCTTGCCAATCGCGTCATCGTGCGACACGTAGAAATAGTGGAACTTGACGCTGTTGTAGTAGCAGATGAGACCGGCGAGCTGCTGAAAGTGGGCCGGCTCGAATTCGATCCGCGTCGACGCGCTGTAGCAGTGCGCCTGCTGGCGCCTCGCCACCAGCGCCTGTTTGAACAGGCTTCCGACCGACTCACGTCCGTAGAGGCGGAGATGTCCGGGGCGAGCCGAGAGGCTCCACAACTCTTCTGGCCACGGGGAACGCAGCCATTGGAAGTCGATCGGCAGCTCCGGCGCGTCGAAGTCGGCGCGCGCCGGGGCGGCGGCAAACGCATACGGCGGCAGACCCGGCGCGGCAACTTCGGCGTGCGGGAGGCAGTCGCCATCCGCGCTGCGCAGCCAACCATCGAGCGACCATGTCATCGGCTGAATGGCGGTCTCCCGTCCGAGTGTGCAGCGGCCGCGATTGCCGAGAGGGCGGCCGCAGAGGTACACCATGTAGGTGTCGCCCGTCTGTGTCTCGACGAGATCGGCGTGTCCCGCGCGCTGCAGCGCCGCGTCAGGACGATCGCGGGAAGTCAACACGTGGACGTCGGGATGCAATTGGTAAGGTCCATCGACCGCGCGCGAACGCGCCATCGTCACTGCGTGCCCCCAACCGGTCCCGCCTTCCGCGGTGATCAGGTAATAGAAGCCGTTCCGCTTATAAATGTGCGGCGCCTCGGTGAAGCCGATCGCCGTCCCGGTGAAGATGTTCCGCCGCGAGCCGACGAGCCGCCGTTCCGCGACGGAGTATTCCTGCAGGACGATGCCGGCGAAGCGATTCTGGCCGGGACGGTGGTCCCACAGCATGTTGACCAGATACGTGCGGCCGTCTTCGTCGTGGAACAGCGATGGATCGAATCCGCTGCTGTTCAAGTAAATCGGATCGGACCACGGACCCTCGACGGCGGGACTGGTGACGAGATAGTTGTGAAAGTCGCGGAACGTCGCGCCGCCCGCCCCCGGCTGCGAGAGGCGGCCGTAGCGCTTCACATCCGTATAAACAAGGTGGAACAGACCGTCGGCGTGAGTGAGACAGGGTGCCCAGATGCCGCACGAATCGGGGTCGCCGATCATGTTCAGCTGGCTCGCTCGCGTCAGCGGACGCGTGAGCAGCCGCCAGTGGACGAGATCGCGCGAGTGATGGATCTGCACACCCGGGTACCACTCGAACGTCGAGGTCGCCACGTAGTAGTCCTCGCCGACGCGGACGATCGACGGGTCGGGGTTGAAGCCCCGCAGGATCGGATTGCGGATCGTCGTCATGCCGCGACGGCGCCGAACGCGTCCGGCTCGCGGACGAGCGTCCACAGCACGGCGGCGCCGATGACGTCGAGCACGCCGAGGCAGACGAAGAACGGCGCGTAGCCGATCGTGGTCACCAGCGCGCCGATCGCGAGGTTGAAGAGCAGCAGCCCGAGGTTGCCGAACGTGCCAGCCATGCCGGCGACTGTCGCCACCTCGTTGCGCTTGAACAGGTCCGACGCCATGGTGATGACCGTGACCGACAGCGTCTGGTGGGCGAAGCCGGCGACGCTCAACAGCGCAATCGCGACGTAGGGACTCTCGACGAAGCCGGCCAGGCCGACCGTCATCATCGTGCAGGCCCCGATGGTGAACGCGGCGCGGCGCGCGTTGATCAGGCTGACGTTGCCGAACTTCTGCAACGCGATACTGATCGTGCCGCCGGTCATGCAGCCGATGTCGGCGGCAAGGAACGGCAGCCAGCCGAAGAGCGCGACCTGTTTCAGGTCGAAGTGGCGCACCGTCATCAGGTAGAGCGGCAGCCAGTTGGTCAGCGTACCCCAGGTCGGGTCGGCGAGGAAGCGCGGCAGCGCGATGCCCCAGAAATTCCGCTGCGCCAGGATGGCGCCGATCGACGGCCGGCGCCCGTCGGCCTGGAGGTGCGCTTCCTGCCCTGTCGCGATGTAGCGGCGTTCGTCGTCGGTCAGCGCGCGATGCGTCGCTGGCGACTCGTAGAAGAGGAGCCACAACGCCACCCACGCGAGACCGAGGCCGCCGGTGATGACGAATGCCATCTGCCAGTTGTAGGCGAGGATCGCCCACGCCACGAGCGGCGGCGCCAGCATCGATCCGACCGAGGCGCCGATGTTGAACATCCCGCCGGCGAGCCCGCGTTCTTGTGCGGGAAACCACTCCGACGTCGCCTTCATCCCGGCCGGGTTGGCGGATCCTTCGGCGAAACCGAGCAGCGCGCGCAGTCCGGCAAACCCCTGCCAGTTGTGCGCCAGCCCATGCGCCATGCTGATGAACGACCAGGCGACGGCGAAGATGGCGAAGCCGATCTTCAAGCCGAGCACGTCGAGCACGTAGCCGGCGATCGGCTGGCACATGATCGCCACCTGGAACGTGGCGACGATCCACGAATACTGCTGGGTGGTGATGTGCAGATCGTGCATCAGCGTCTGCGCCGCGACGCCGAGCGTGCTGCGTGTCAGGTAATTGATAATCGACCCGAGCATCAGCAGGCCGATCATCCACCAGCGGAGTCCCCGGATTCGCATCGTGTGCCGTGCATCCTATCCTGGCCGCAGAAAAAAACACCTCAAGAATCTTAAGTGTCGAATGCCGAATGCCGAAGCAGCGTCTTTTTCTGTCCGGGCGACGCGGCCCGGCGGAACGCTATTTCGACGCGTCGGGCGGCGGCAGCGCCGTCTCGGGGATGCCGAGATATCCCGCGATGGCGCGCAGCTTGGCCTTGACGATGCGCATGTTGCGCGGACCCATGCGCAGGAACTGGCGCTGCGCTTTCGGCAGCTCTTCGAGCGAGCTGTTGGCGAACGCGTAGGACATCTTGCCGGTCTGCAGCTGCACATCGCCGGCCGGGATCGGAGTGCGCAGCAACAGGACGATGGCGCGCTCGAGCGTCCGATCGAAGCTGGCGTCGGGTCCCACCAGCTCGTGATACGCGTCGTCTATGCGCGGCTTGATTGTCGCGTAGAAGCGGGCGACGCCGCGCGCGTCGAGCCCGTCGACCGCGGCAGCGACGCCGTCGTAGCGCTCGTAGCTCGCCGGATCGACCGAGGTCAGGCCGCCGGACGTCTTCACCTCGAACGATCCGCTGGGTCGCAGCGGCTTGAGGAACTTCACCGGTGTCTCGCCGTCGGCGATGTTGGAGACGACGACGGTCATGTTGCGGATCAGACCCTCGGTGGTCAGCCAGGCGGCAGATCGCCGGATGCGACGACAGGCGTCCGACGAGCGTGCGCACGATCGCGTCGGTCTGGTCGAGCGGCGGCAGGTCGATCGCTTCGCCTGGCTCGCCGGCGCGACGGTGTCGCGCTACGTCGACCGTGGTTTCGGCGACCGGTCGCGCGGGCGGCGCGGGAACGTTTGCCTTGCCGCGCGTGGCAACGTACCAGACAGCGCCGAGTCCGACGAGCAACGCAGCGACGGCGATGATCGCCCACGGCGGATCCGCCGGCGCCGGCGGCGGCGCGGGTGGACGCGCCGGACCCGAGTTGAAGGAAAGGTCGTCGTCGGGATCGGCCATATCCGAGTTTACGTCTTGATCCAGCGACGTGGCGTTGCTACAATTGGAGGTTCCTGCGCACGCGTTCCGTGCTTGTGTGGGCCGCTAGCTCAATTGGCAGAGCAGCAGACTCTTAATCTGCGGGTTCTCGGTTCGATTCCGAGGCGGCTCACCACTTTTCCTAAAGAATCTGCCGTTTTTCTCGGGCGTTCTCTCGCTCAGATCGATTTGACAGCCAATCTGACAGCCAATCTTTTTACGCGCTGAGCGCGGCATCCATTTTCGCTGCAGCCTCACGGCTGACGCTCGGTAACACGGTCGAATACGTGTCCATCGTGAGACTGATTTGAGAGTGTCCGAGGAGCTCCTGGACCACTTTCGGATGAACGCCCTGTGCAAGCAGCAGAGTCGCTGCCGTGTGGCGGAGGTCGTGAATCCGCATGTGCGGCAGCTTGGCCTGCTTGAGAATCGCCTTGAAGGCACGTCGGACATTTCGTTCGTCGAGTGGCGTGCCGATGGTCGATGTGAACACAAGATTTGAGTTCTGCCACACGCTGCCCGCCTTCAGGCGCTCGCGTCTCCGGCAAGCCGTTGATCGCGACTGTTAGCTCCGTTACGTCCGTCGCGATTGACAGCTGCGGAGCCTCCAGGAGAAAGAACGCGGCGTCGAGCGACTCGATTTGGTGATGCTGCTGCCAGGCCACGACTCGCGTTCGAATGCCACGTCCCCCTTCGGCTGCAACATAAACCACCGGACCCTTCGTCACCTCGTGCCCAAGCCAGGACGTCCCGGTCGCCACTGACAACGCCCATGACAGCGCCACGAATGTCTTTCCCTCGCCCGGCGGGCCAAACAGAATGACCTGCGAGTCTCTGTGAAACAGGGGGTCGATCAGCCACTCCAGCGGCGGTTGAGCATCAAGTTCAGCCAACGTTTTGAAACGAAAGCGGTGGGCCTGGTGTGGGGCTGGTGTAGGGCTGGGGAGCCCGCTGGACCCGTCAGGCTCAGGAATTGACGGAGAACGTCGGAACAAACCCCGAACCGGTCACAGCCGGCCTGCAGCTACGGCGGGTCAAGCGAGTGACCGGTCCGATCCGAGCTTGCATAGGAGCGGCGAACGTCTGGCTTCAGACCGCAGGCGGCTCCCTCGACCGCCTAATTGGGCAAATCCCTTTCATGCGGTCGTCATGTTCGAGCTACACGTTTCTGCGCCGTCGCCCTGTCCGCTGCTGTGGCATGATCGCCCAATCCGGCTGCCGAATTTCAAACGTCATGCTGACCCTCCTACTGAAGTTGATCGACCGTTTGATCGACCTTTCCAAACGCCACGAGGAGGTGAACCGGGCGATGTTTGTCGATTTCGTCCCGCCCGCTTTCCAGAGTATGCTGCGCGCTTCGCGAGGGAATGCTTGATGCTGGGATATCTAGAATCATTCGACGAGACTGACCGTGTCCGAGTGTTCAGGTTCTTGGCTACCTTCTCAAGATGGGAATGTGCTCTGAAAAACTCCGGCTTTGTGCGAGCAGGCAGATTCAATCAGGCAGAAGCAAACTGGACAGCGTTTGCGACCCAATACCACCAAGAACTAGCCTCAATTACATCGCCCAGGTTCCAGGAGGCCCGCACATTTCTCTTGAACGATCCCGCGCGGCGTCAGGCGCTGGTTGATCAGCAAATCATGTGGCAGCCGAATCCGCGACGCCCCAACGAAACGTGTGATGCCGACTACTTATTTCGGATCGTACGGGACATTCGCAACAATCTCTTTCATGGCGGTAAATTTGCTGAAGGCAGTGTGCCAGAACTTTCGCGTGACCAGTGCCTGATCGATTCCGCCACGACGATTCTTGAAAGCGCGAGCAATCTAGATGAGCGCATCAGCGTCATTCTTAACACGCGGGTGGGCCCGGAGCGATCGGAGATTGCAGAGGAAGGAGCATGCGATGAGTAGCGGCGAAGCAATCAGCTTACGGGGCACATCGCCGAACACTTGGTCGTGGCGGAATTGGGTCGCCTCGGGTTGGCGGCTGCGGGCCCTTTCAAGAAACACTTCGACTCTCGACGTGCTGGCAGTAGATGAGAACTGCGCACGTCCCGATTCAGGTGAACGCGAGTACAACTGACACTGGTCAAATAGCCTATCCTGGTCATACGTGTAGTGAATTCCCTGCCCGGTGACCAGCCCGCTAGACGCAAGCGAGTCCAGCATATTGGGTCGTGGGAGAGCAGGAGCGCCCGGATACACCGCAAGGAAGCCCTGTACATATGACCAGCAGAGGCCAAGGAAACTCCTGTAGATATGACCAGGAGAGGCTACTAGACTCAGTTTGTAAACCGAGTACCGGCCAAGGTACGCCCTTTGATTGCTCCGAATTTAGTGCTACTCTCTCGCCCTCCACTGCTTCAGTAATCCAAGGGAGTTCGCATGAAGCGCATCATTCCCGTCGCGGTACTGCTATTCGTGTGCGCGTGTGGCTCAAGCTCCACAGCGCCGACGACACCTCCTGCCACCGCTCCAACAATCACCACCACGAACACGATGGTCTACGTTGGCCAGGTCGTGCAATTCGCGGCCACCGGGACCGCGCCTATCACCTGGGGCGGCGACCAGCCGTCCATCGCCACCATCGACGGGCCTACCGGTAAGGTGACAGGCGCAGGCATCGGTAACGTGACGATCTGGGCCGACAATGCCGGCGGCCACACCACACGTCTCCTTCGTGTGCTACCGAGCTACGCAGGGAACTGGGCGGGGAACTACGTGGTCAACGGCTGTCAGTCGAGCCTTGGCTGGACTACGATAATAGCCTTCTGCAGCAACTTCCCGATCGGGGCCGTCCTCAATATGAATCTGGGCATGAACCAGACCGATGACAAGGTCACGAGCGGCGCGTTCGCCTTAGGAACCAATCAGGGCACGCTGAACCCGACAACCGTCGACGCGTCTGGGCTCTTGCCGCTCACCGGTGTCAGCAACAGCGTGAGCGGCACTTTGACTACTAGCATCAACTTGTCGAACGCCAGGTTCCTGTCGCAACAGGCCGGGACGATGACTGGCACGTTCGATTCGACGTGGAGTCAGACGGGAACGGGCTCGTTGTCGGGCTTCGGTATCCTTAGCTGCACGCTCCGAGTCATGACGCGGACCAGCGGAGGGCCGAGCGACGGCTGGCTTCTTTGTCCAGCCGCCGCAGCAGCAGGGCCTCACACTTGAGCAGATGCTGCAACGACTGCGGCGATGAGTGCCGAGTTTGCGGAGGCGCGGTCGGCGGAGTGTTGAATTTGTAACTCCGATCAACGGAAGTTGTCTGGAGTGTGGGGATGCAGACGCGGCATGCCTACCGTCTTTAGAGGGTGGGTGCCGGGTTAGTCAGCCCACCGCGCTGCGCTTCCCCAGCGCGACTCGGCACCGAACCTGCGCCCTTAGCCGGTCCAATGCTTAACATGCCGTTCTCCCGTTCGCTACGGAGGCGGTCTCACTCCGTCGTTGCCGACGGGGGTTTAGAATCAATTGATTGTCCCGCCGCTGGCCGGCGGTCAAATTCTATTAAGACTTCGTAGGTCGCCAGGCGAAGAGAGATCGGCCCTTGCGCCGATTCACTTCGCCTTTAAGACGCTGATGACCGCGTGGGCATCTGGTTGCACCGAGCGCGCCGCCTGAAGCGCCCGTTCGACACGCGAGGAAGGCAGACCGCCCATTTCGGCAATGGCAATGACGGTCAGGCCGTCGAGTGACACTAATTCATTTCTGTAATCGGCGCACTTCGTATCGAACGCCTCGACGAGCACAGCCGGTCGCTTGAGCGCCGCTAGAAGACCGTCGAGATAGTACGGGTCAAGTTCCTCGAGTTTTGGCCGCCCGTTCGACGTGAGGGTCTCATACGTACCAGTGGGATCGCTCGTAAGGCCGGTCACCACGCCGTGGGCGAACCCAATCCTGTAGCCGGCCATTACACGGCCTATGTCCGTCTTCTGTTGGCTCTGAAGCTGCTGCGCCCTCCACTTTGAGCAGTGAAACCCGTCATCGGACTGATGGGCGTTCGTCCTACTTAAATCGCTCAGTCGAGTTCCGCTAGAATCACGGGAGTCCAACGGACCTGTGGCTGCCGTCGCCGCGATGGCGAGAACGATCACCAGGCCCGTCACGATAACTCGTCTAATAGACATCGATGCCACCTTTCAGTTCAACGCGGGTGAGCAGAAATCGTCCCAGTGTGGTTCGCCCTGCGGTTTGGGATCTACTTCCGGCTCGTCGTCGTCCGGTTCCTGTGATCGGTAAACCTCGCTTGTTGAGCAGCTCTCCGAGCGCGACGACATCTGGGTGAGGGTCGTCAGCCACCTTTTTGCTGAGGCGTAGGTAAAGGTCAAGAGCGAGAATTAGCTCGTCGCGGTACCTCGTCTGGTTTCGAGCAGCTGTCACGCGATTCCTTGCCATCGTTTTTTGCTGTCGCGCTCACCTCATCAGCTTGAGCGGTTTATCGAGACCATTCTGCTTTAAACCCATCTCCGCGCCTTTCGATTCGTCTTCTGGCTCCAGTGTGTATGACCACGTTTCGCCAAAACCATCCCCGAATGTTACGCGCTTAAAACCGATCTTCTGGAGCCCGCCGAGCATGCTGACCGGGCTCATTGAACCACCGTCTGTCAACTTGTGAACGGCGGCTCGCGACATCAACGACCACTTCAGGGTCACGTTTTCCTTATTGGCGCCACTCAACGTGATCGTCACATTCATCCCTTGATCGAGGAAGGCTCGATCCGCTGTCTTAGCCCAGGCCTCACGCTGAATAATCATAAGCACCCGAGCAGCTTTTGAGATGTAGTTCACCATCGTTGAACGGCAGGCTTCGAGCTTTGGCACCAGCGCGACTGCAGCACTCCACTGTTCGTCGCTGGCCTTGACGAGCAGTAATTTCGACCAGACTAAACCGAGTTGTGATGGCTGTTGGCACATCGGCGAATCAGTCACGATCTGCTGAGCGCCGGTGATGTCTGCTGCCGAGCACCACTTGGGCCCAGGATGCACAAACCGACTCGTTCCCGATCCCAGGCTGCGGGTCCAATCTGAACGTCAGCAATAGCAGTGCGCAACTCGGTCCCAACGCCTGGCTGCAATACATCGTCGAGACGCGAGTGGACTTCAACCTGTGCGTCTTCATTGTTGGCGTGACCGCCTACACAGCGGGAGTCGATGGGTCCGCCCTCTCAGCGCAGGGGACCTTCTCCGCGTCGGTCACCAAGCAGGTGGCGGTGCCCTCTTTCGGGACATGGACGACAAATGGGTTCCATTCGTCAGCAACCCCTATTCCTGGCGTGACGTTTACCGCAAATACATCGAGTCAGGCGCAGGTGTCACCGCACGATGATCCGCCGCCCGATCCGCCGGCGGACTGCGAGGGGGATATCGATCCAGACACTGGCAAGTGCATCTGGAACTACGACCCGATTGTCATCGATATGGATCGGAAGAGCTACAAACTCGCCAGCATGAACGATGGCGTGCTGTTTGACCTCAAGGGGGATGGGAATGTCCAGCGCATTGGCTGGACCCGCGAGGGTGCCGAGGAGGCGTTCTTGGCCTTCGACCGCAACGGCAATGGGAGGATCGATGATGGGACAGAGCTTTTCGGATCTCAAACGCCGGTCTTGGGAGGACGAGCCACCGCGCCGAATGGGTTCGAGGCGCTCAAATTCCTCCTGCCGCTGACCAGTGCGGGAGATCTGCTCGATGCCCGCTCGCCCGCGTGGTCAAAGCTCCTCCTGTGGACGGATCGCAATCACAATGGCATCTCAGAGCCTGACGAAATTGTCCGCCTCGCGGATTCCGATATCGCCGCCATCAGCCTGTCCTATACAGACTCGGCTCGGAAGGACGCCTCTGGGAATTGGTTCCGGGAGAAGGCGGACCTCATCTGGAAGGATGGCCGCACCACGAAGGTCTACGATATTTGGCTGACGATGCGCTAACGTGTCCTTGGTGTCACATGTGTCCTAACGACTTCTCTTTGTCCTGATCTGATGGTTATGACTTAATCAGAATAGAGTAGATTCCGATGAGACACATGGGACAATACCAACTTCAGGCGATGCGATGACTCTTCTGACCGTCGATGAACCGTTCTCCAGTTCCTCTCACCTTCTGCCCTTTCGGCTGGCCGATTTCTGGCGGTGGGCGGTGAAGTGCACCTTGGACTCGTTCAGGGCAATCGTGGGGACGTTTCGGCGGCGGTTGCACGCAACTGCTCAGCTCGGCATGGCCGTTGCTGAGGCCGCGATCAGCCCGTCAAGAATTGGCAACTTTCAGCCAGATTCCGCGTAGCCGACTCGGCGAAAGTCTGCGCTGGCAGCGACTAAAGGCCTCGAAAGTTGGCAACGCAGTAAGACGGTTCTTCACCTTGCAGTCGGATCACTCGGAGTTCAGGAGACACTTCATGCCCGATTTTCGTCGATGGGTTCTCGCGGTTGTGCTGGGGCTCGCGCTAATAGGCGTGACGCCGGTAGGCAGCTACGCCGCGCCGATCTTAGATCAGAGTCAAACCATCACGTCGTTTAGCGGCAGCATTGGTTGCAGCGGTAGCCCAACCTTTTCTTTGATCTGCGGCCAGTCCTTCACGGTCGGCTTAACCGGAACGCTCACATCGGTCGATTTATACCTACGCGGCGCCGGGGGGACGCCAGAGGCCGGTATCTACACTGACGTCTCCACTTCGGGCGGCACTCTCGCCCAGACCAGTCCAACGGTCCTGGCATTCAGCGGAGCGGGCTTTTATTCGTTCACATTCAATCACGCGGTTTCGGCTGGCGATGTGTTGTTCTTCGGATTGCGCGAGGACAACGGCGACTCTATGGAGATGCCGATTACCCTCTCGAACAGTTATGGCCCCGGCAATCCCTTCATATATAGTTCGCCCTCAACCTTCTTCATTGTCCAAGGGCAGGATGCCGCATTTCGCACGTTCGTGGATACCGATGCGGCTCCAGTGCCCGAACCCGCCTCCCTCACCCTGCTGGGCCTCGGCCTGACCGGCATGGGCACGCGGCGCTGGCGGAAGCGGAAGGCGTAAGCCAATTATCATCGGGAAGTGGTCAGGGCCGCAGCGATGCGGCCCTTGCTTTGTGCGGTCTTCACTAGTGGACCGTACTAACGAGTTGTACAGCGGTCATGCGATTCTCCGCGACGGATCCGAGTACGACCAGCGGATGGGCGTGGCGGTCTTGTTGTAATGCTTGATATAGCGCATCAGCTTGCGGCGCAGATCGGTGACGGAGGTGAAGATGCCCCGCGCCGTGACGTCGCGCTCGATCTTGGAAAACCAGAGTTCGACTTGATTGAGCCAGGACGCATACGTCGGCGTGTAATGGAGATGGACCTGCGGATGCGCCACCAGGAACGTGCGGACCTGCTGCGTTTTGTGGGCCGAGAGGTTGTCCACGATGATGTGGATCTCGCGTCGTCGGGGTTGGGTGTCGATGACCGTCTGCAAGAAGCCGACAAACTCGGCGCTGGTGTGCCGCGCCGCGGTATGACCGACGACCTCGCCCGTCTTCGTATTGAGTGCCGCATAGAGCGACAGGGTCCCGTGCCGGTAGTACTCGAAGCCGTGACGTTCGACGCGCCCGGGCGACAACGGCAGGACGGGGTCGAGTCGGTCGAGGGCTTGAATCGCCGTCTTCTCGTCGATGCACAACACCACGGCGTGCTGCGGGGGATCGAGGTACAACCCGATGACATCCGCGGCCTTGGTCTCGAAGTCGGGATCGGTCGACTTCATGTACCGCTCGAGGCGATGGGGCTGCAGGCCGGCATGCCGCCAGGCGCGCGCGACAATCGTGTGTTGCACGCCCAGCTGTCGGCCCAGCGCGCGTGTGGACCAGTGGGTCGCACCGTGCGGCGGCGGGCGCCGCGTCCACGTCATGATGCGCGCCTCCAAGGCTGGGGTCAGGACGGTCGGCTTCGAGCCGCGATGTCGGGCCGCCAATCCGGCGAGTCCGTCCGTCACGAACCGCTGCTTCCACAAGGCGATCGTCCGCGAGCTGCAGCCGGTCATCGCGGCGATCCTGGCGTAGCTGCAGCCGTCGGCCAGCAACAGAATGACGCGCGCGCGGCGGGCCGCATCGGCCCGACCGCGTCCCGATCGCACGCGCGCTTCGAGCTCGGTGCGTTGGTCGGCGGTGAGCACCAGCGAAGTCGGTGGCATGCGCCATCATACGATTTACAACTCGTTAGTACAAGCCACTAGTATGAGTAGCTCGTGACTGACTTTCGCATCGCACTGTTACCCGTGTTCCAAGCATAGTGCCAGGTCGCCGAACAACGCCGGCCACATCAAGGGGCCCGACGTCCACCATACGCTGTCCTTGGCGGCGAACTCGGACAGCGGGGCGCCGATGCCTGAAAGCCGCGCCAATGCTAACGCCATGACGCTCGACGCCACCATGAGAGCCGCACCTACGTCTCCCTGTCAGATCTGTTGACGCGGGAAAGAACCATTTCGCCCGCTATGCCAGCGAGGGCGAGCGTCCTGCACTCCTCCGGGTCGCCACTCAGGACCTCTTCGAGGCGAGCCCGCACGTCGAGCCACAGTTTTGCCGATTCAACTCGGGAGCACCGCGCATGGTGAACGGACGAAAATCTTCCCGAGGACGAAGCACCTATCTGCCGTGTGCCTCACTCGACGTGCCGCCCGGCAGGGTGCAGGAGGTGGTGTTCGCAGGCGCCGTGCGCATCCCGTATCTCGACACCGCCTCTCGATACGAGGGGCCGTGGACACGCCTTCGGTGATTTTCCGCTACGCCACTGAGGCCTAACGATCCTGACGAGGTCCTTATGAGACCGGACCAAATCTAGACTCAGGTTATTATCCCCTTGCGGCTTCGTGCTTCTGCTTCTGAAGCAGCCTTTCATACGCCCTTCGGCACAAGCCCTTCATACGAATTCCCCTTTCAGTTCAGGCTTCCGAACAGTCGTTTCAGAAGCCGGCGCCTGCTAGTTGCGCGGGAAGAATGTCAGGCGGAAATGGGCTTGGCAAGGACGATATCCACAGGTAGACTTCGGCACCTATGACGCCAACGCAGTGGGGACTTTTGCTAGCAGCCCGTGGTGCAAGTGCATGAATTGAGATCGACAGGCTCCCTGGGTCGTACTACACTGCGCGCATGTCGATGGGTAAACGCAAGCGTCAGCGTGCCACCGAGCTGTGGGTGCCGACCACCGACCTGCCGGTCGCCCCGTCGCACCCGTTCTATCGGCGCCTGAACGACCTCCTCCGCGTGGGTGACTTCGATCGGTTTGTCGAGGGCGCCTGCCAGAGATTCTACGCCGCCCGCATGGGCCGGCCGAGCCTGGCGCCCGGTCTGTACTTCCGGCTCCTGCTGGTCGGCTACTTCGAAGGACTCGACTCCGAGCGCGGGATCGCGTGGCGGGCGGCGGATTCGCTGGCGTTGCGCGATTTCCTCGGGCTGGCGTTACACGAGTCCGCGCCCGATCACTCGACGATCTCGCGCACGCGACGCCTCATCGATCTCGAGACCCATCAAACCGTCTTCCTCTGGGTGCTGGACTACCTCGCGGCGGCGAAGCTGCTCAAGGGCACGACCCTCGGCGTGGACGGCACGACGCTGGAAGCGAATGCAGCCCTGCGGACCATCGTCCGGCGCGACACCGGCGAGGGCTATCAGGAGTTCTTGACCGGGTTGGCGAAGGCGTCGGGCATCGGGACACCCACGCGGGCCGATCTCGCGCGGATCGATCGGAAGCGAAAGAAGAAGGGCTCGAATGACGATTGGACGCATCCCCATGATCCGGACGCCAAGATCACGAAGATGAAAGACGGTCGCACCCACTTGGCCCACAAAGCCGAGCACGCCGTCGATCTCGACACCGGGGCCGTCGTGGCCGTGACCCTCCAAGATGCGGATGACGGCGACACCACCACAATGCAGGAGACGTTGCGCCAGGCCGCGGACCATCTCACGGCCGTGCTGCCCGCCAGCGACGGGTTCCGCGCGTTAGTCACCGACAAAGGGTTTCACAGTAATGACCGGTTGGTCGACCTGACGCGACGCGGCATCCGCACCTACATCTCGGAGCCGGACCGAGGACGGCGGCACTGGCGGCACAAGGCGGAGGCGCGCGATGCGGTCTACGCCAACCGGCGACGGATCCGCGGACCGCGCGGCCTCAGGTTACTCCGCTGCCGCGGCGAGTTGCTCGAACGGACGTTCGCCCACATCTACGGCACTGGCGGGATGCGCCGGACGCATCTCCGCGGTCACCGAAACATCCTGAAACGCCTACTCGTGCATGTTGGCGGGTTCAATCTCGGCCTCCTCATGCGGACCATCTGTGGCGTGGGCACACCGCGGGGCCTCCAGGGCCGAGTCGCCGCGCTGTTGGCGACGCTATGGGTGATCATCGACCCGAGGCGACGTTCAGCGGCGGTCACTCACGCGTTCCACGCCCAACGCACCGCCGTGCGCGGGACCTTCACGCAGTCGCCGTTGTTCATACGAAGCGCGACTTGTGCCACGGGCTGCTAGGGGTTGCAGGCGTGCTTGCAACCGTGGCCGCGTGGTTCTGGCCGCGCCCTGGCCCACCCACGTCGAATAATTCAGTGGGAGACCAGAACGCGATTGGACAGGTCGTTCAGGCCGGCGGCGACATCCATTTTCACGCACCACCAGCAGAAGCACTCCATGCTTCCGCTGTTCGACGTCACACAGCAGGCCTTTCAGTCATAGAATTTAGCGCGCTACTTGAGAAAGCCGACGCTTTTCACCGGAAAGATATCGTTTCACATTACGCGGGTAAGAGCTTTCAGATAAACGGGCGTATTAAGGATATTTCCAAACGAGACACCTATTGCCGAGTCTATGTCGACATGGCCATCTCGTCTGATGCTTGGCCGGTCTCTGTCTCGGTTTTGATCCCCGCTGAACTGGCGCACGACTTGAAGAATGTAAACACGCCCCGTTGGCATTTTTCGTGTGACGCGATTCTGGATTCTGACAATCCGCCGTCACCTTACATGATGAGGTTTGTGGCGCCGGAGCATATCTCGGTTGTTCCGTATTCAGTCTGACTTATTCAACAGCATCGTCTTATTTGGCACATTCGTTTTGCTTCGCTACACTTTTGTTCGTGGCTATCGGCGAAAGACCAACGTAAGCGCTACTTGCGAACTACCCGTTTGGCGACGTTGCCGTTCTGATCATAGATTGTAACGGTCGATATCCTGTCTTGCCGGCGTTTCAGATACTCCTTGGCGCGGTCTGCTACAACGTCAAGAAGCGCCTTTCCTACGGCGCCTGCCCCAGTAGCAATTACAACGACTACGGCGTGCGGAACTTGGATTACCTGGGTGTCGCGGCGTTCAATACCGCCTCCCAACGCAGAAAGGTCCCGCTCGGCCTGTATTGAGACAACGTTGTCCAGACCGTCGATAAGACGAAGGGCCGACTCCAAGTCGAGGAAATTGTCGTCAATCATGCTGAGATACTACGGCAGGTCACGCCTTCGTCAATCCTAGAGCTTGGCGCACCTTCGCCTTGCAGCGTCTCTACCGGGCTGACGGTCACGCCGTGTGCCCATCGCTTCAACCGGTCGACGCTGATCTCGTGCCGGGTCGCCGGCTCCCGGACCAGGATCTGGAGCTTGGTGCTCGGCCCCAGACCCTCAATCCAACCGTCTTTCTTCAGCCGGGCAAGGCCCAGGGCAGCAGCCTCGTAGAGCGTCGAGGCCTCCAGATCCACAGCGTGGCGGATGCCGGTGGGGCTGTGGAAGCTGACTGTGCACGCCCTGACGGCCACGGAGGCCGAGAATAGCACATTCGCTCTTTATTCGCCCATTAGGGCTTACGGCGCTTGTTGAAGTCGTCGGCGGCGTCCTTCAAGTCGGCAATGAGCTTTTCCACCACTTCCGGTGGCGTGTGCTCGGTAATCCTCTTGGCCGTCTCCACAATCCGTTCGACGGCGGCATTGGCGTCGGCCTGCAGCCGCTTCAATTCCGCAATCTGCTCTGGCGTCATGGCGCCGATTTTAATCTTTCCAGCCTTTCCGGCCCCGCATCTAAAAGCGGGTTCACTCGGAGGAACAAACATGCCGGATCTATACGAAGCCGTACGCGTCCTGCCGTTGCAACGCGTATTGGCGTTTCTGGGATTTGCCCAGGAATGGAAGCCCGCGAAGGGCGGGAACGAGCAACGCAGCAAGACGTCTATCCAGCCCACACCGAACCGTCACATCGCGTTGTCTCACGACTACTTCACTTTGATCGTGGCCTTTTGGGCTGCGGTTTCGTGTACGGCGACTTGCACGCGGTGATACTCCTCCACATTAACCTTGAGGTTGGACCAATTCATGTCTTGGTAATTGTTACGCAATTCATTCATCAAATAACTACGCCGAGTGGCGTTGTTATCGTGGTTGCTCCAGAAAAAGTTGGTGCTTTGATCTCCGTAATTTTTCGTCATCTGTTTCCAGACACGAGGCGCCTCTCTAGGATCGTAGCCAGCCGCAGTCATGTATTGAAGACCGACGCGGTCTGCCTGATCTTCGAGGTTCCGTGAGTACCCATTTTGAATTGCGGCTTCCGTAAGCTTGAATGCATCACTCAGATTGTATTTCCCGTATCCAGCGGCGAGGGCGGACGCAATGGCCAGCCCCATGCGCTCGTTCTTGTGAAAGTTTAGCTGCCTCCAGGTGTGTTCCTGGGTCGCATGAGCCATCTCGTGCCCCACGACAGCGGCAAACTGCGCTTCGTTGTCCAGTACGTCGAACAGTCCTGAATTGATGACGACGGTCCCGTTCGCCAGCGCAAACGCGTTTGCTTCCTTGTTCTCAACGACATACCACTGGAACGGGATCTTTCGAGGGTCCGAATCCGGCAGATCTCGTTGGTATTGCGGCACCAGGGACACGCCAATTGCACGCACATATTTTTGAACGTCGTCGTTCGGAAGCAGCTTGAATTTGCCGACCTTGTCGATCTTCAGTTCCCCAGGTTTTAGTCCCTGCGCGTTTGTGGATTGCACCTTCAGAGACTTCCAGAGTTTTGCTTCCCCTGGCTCAAGGTCATTTCTCATGAAGATGACTTTTTCCGCCTGGACAACACCCGTTGTCGGGTTTCGTTTGCCCTCATAGGTGATCTGCATTCCTGCGGCTACTTGATCGACTGAATGCAGCACCTCGCCTTCGACGGAGTCCGAGGACCCCTTGGCATTTTTCAACGCTTTCTCAAGTTCTTTGTCACTGCGTGATGGCCGGAATAGGATCTTTGTCGCTGGTGAAACATGAATCCGCTGGCCATCGGCTACAAAGTCCCCGGTCCAGCCGTCGGCCGTTTGGGTGATTCCTTTCGGCGGATAGGCGATGATGGCAGTAAGCGGCTTCACGCGAAATTGGTCAAGATCGATCTTTACCGATTTTGCTTTCAGTTCGCCCGTTGATTCGTCGAGAGCGCCACTGATCTGAAGCTCGACTCCCACGCGAAGATCTTGCAACGCAAACTTGATGTCCGGGCCCGCATTGTCAAAGTCCAGCGCTAAGGTTTGATCGGACGACACGCGGTAGTCGTCGATCTCGAACGCTGTCGGTGAGGTGATCTGCGTAATATAACCATGGATCTTGACATTCTTCGGCGCTCCCGAGAGCACAACCCCGAACGCGACTGGAATGACGAGCGCCATTCCCGCGACTTACCTTTTCATCATTTGCTCCTTAGAGGGACGGCTGATTCTGGCCTCTGTAATCCCGGTCCGTCTTAAGCGGGCCTCGGGATTGCATCCAACTCCACGAACGCGCACGGCGCTACGTCCGTCCGGGTTGACAATGTTTCGCTGCGATTAAGGATAACTAGCTCCCCTCGATCTCGCGATAACTGGGAGGGCCAAAGTCGCTCCGTGTGGCGCGCGGAGTAATGTTTAGGCCGCGGAGCGTCATCGCTCGGGAGTGGCGGTTGGTGAGCGCGGCCCTTAGAGGGAGGTGGGCTGGTGGTCCGGCGGAGCCGGTCTGGTCACGGCAAATGCGGGACCCGGGAGCGGTCCGCGGTGACGTGGTCTCCACTGCGGCAAGATAGCGTCTTGCCCGAGGTGACGCTCGCACGATCCGGTCGTAGCGCGTTTCCGAAGAGCACAACGGTTCGGACACCTCGTTCGCGTTTGATGGCGTGGTGATTGTGCTCGAGCTGTGGATCGAAGGAGGACAAGCTGCAGAGCGCGCCATCGACGTCTTGTAGGACTCTAGGTCTCGATGCGGTGGCCCTTGGCAGAATCCAGGAGTGACAGAGGGGCTGGATGTTACCGATCGAACTGCCTCCACCTAAGGCGATCGGGATGATGTGGTCAGCCGTGATCGGACTGCTTCGACGAGGCGGGGGCTCGATGTCTTCCCACTTTCTATGGCAACGGGGGCACGCATCGTAGCGGAACAGCAGCGCCTCCCATTCTGCGATGCTGTATTCGCCACCGCTCGCCGCTAGACGCGCGCGTCGCCGCTGGGCAAACACGTGTCGGTTGCATTCTTTGCACGCGGAAAAATACGTCCCGTTCGAGCGGCGGGTGAAACTGGCGTTGGGCAGGACGCGCCGACAGAGGTAGCAGGTTCGGTCAGTCAGAGTATGAGGCAGTCGGGTCTTCCCCGAACCCCGCTTGCGGAGCACTGAACTGACGCATTCGCGACACATCCGGTAGTGGCGCTTCTCACGCGTTTCGGTGAATTCCTCCGGCGCTCGCAGGGCCCCGCACAAATAGCAACGCGTCTTGCCGTCTACCGTGCTTCCAGGCTTCTTCATAGCGGGCTCCTGACCTCCGAGGGTCGATGCGCGTCAATTAGGCGTCTGGATAATCCCCATTGCCTGGAATGACGTTTCGCACCCCGCCGCGGGGATTCGGAACGTCACCAGGGCGCCTCGGAATCAGATGCGCGTGACAATGAAATATTGTCTGACCGGCCGTTTCCCCAGCGTTGATGCCTACGTTGAAACCAGTCACCGCCTCATCCGTGTCGCCGGTCGCCTTGCGGCCATGATCGAGCAACGCATTTACCGCGGCCACTTCTGGTCGGTGTAGATCAAACCAGCTGCTGACGTGACGCCGGGGGATCGCGAGCAGATGGCCCGGCGTTACCGGAAATGAATCACGGATCAGCACCGCCAACGCATTTGCCGCGACGACGCGCGTGGATGAGAGATCGCAGAACGGGCAGCCCTGCTGGCGCCGCTCATACTGCTGCCGAACGTGGCGGAAATCAGCATCGTCGCCCGCACCCTTGTCGCCGTTGCACTTCCAGCACAGGGCTTGAAGGTTCGTCGGGTCGTCGCTGCCTCCGTGTTTCCGCGGGATGATGTGATCGACATCGGCGCGCTCGTCGGCGGACACCCCGCACAGCTCGCACCGAAACTGCGCGGCCTTGAGGGTCTCGTATCGCTGCCTGCCCGGAATGATGCCCGGGCCGGGACGGCGATGATTCCAGATGCTGTCTCCGCGCGCCGCTTGAAAGGCCGTTATCGCGTCTTCGCAGAGCGTCACCAGTATCGCTCGTTCACCTGACGTCAACGCGGCCAGTTTCGAGTCGAGCATGAACTGGTCGCCCTCCCTCTCGACGATTCCATGTTTAGCGAGTACACGCCCGGGCATGGCTTTGACAATTTGCTCGTCATATCGATCTGACTCTCGTCGCTGGTCAGAAAGGCGATCGCGATCTCGCGGATGGTCGCCGAACCACGCTGCCGCAACATGGTCTTTAGCATGAGCGGCTGGTAGATGTGCGACATCCGCATCCGAGTCGTGATGAACTGTCGGAGGGCACCGAAGAACGACTGCGACATGGTAGAGAGTAACGCATCAGACTAGCGGACAGGGGAGAACGACGCCGCCTATCGAGCAGCGGCAGATCGCCAAGGAAACGCTCCATCAACAAACAAACGGTTATTCCAGGGCGCGATTCTGGAGGCGTGCATTGCCAGTTACGTGAGAGCTAATTCCCAAGCACCAGCGTGACCGACACGACGTGACCGCATCGTCCCAGGCATTCGGTTGGCCAATGCTACGGGCGACACTCCTTACGCCTGTCCCACTTTTCCAATCGGCGCAGGGTGGACGATCCCGGCGGCGAGTTGGCCGACTGGCTCCAGCTCCCCAGACTGAGTGAGCGCCAACACACCGATATTCAAACTCTCGATCACGGCCCGGCGTCGATCGCTAATTGGGCGATCCACTAGGAGACACAACCGATCCTCATCGGCTCCGTCAGAGAATCGATACTCAAGTAGCTGTGACACGGCCGCCCGACACTGAGCAACTTCGTTGGTTTCTGACAGTCCCTTTACCTCAAAAATTACGCGACCTCCACCATCTGGTGAGGTGGCCCACAGGTCAATCGCCGCTGGAATCTCTTCAATATGTTGCCATCCGAAATTGGTGAGCGCAGCATACAGTTGCGACAGGATGCGGTGATGCGGTTGGTTGGCCTTTTCCTGCAGCGCGGCGGTTTCTTCTGGAGTTGTTCGGCTGGTGACCGCTGACACTCTGGAGGGCGGCAGACGATCTTGCGAAAAAGCGCGGGGCGTGCGTAAAAGAGATGCGCGGCGGCTCGCTGGGGCGATCGCCAGGGCGCTCGCTCCACTCGTGGATAACGATTCAAAGATCAGTCGGAATTTCAGAACGTCTCGCTCTACGCCATCCCCGCCTGGAGCGCGTGCGAGCCAGTGAGCAGCACAGACCGCACGACCCAGATATCTTAGGTGCTTGGAGTGCGCGGCTTCAAGGACGAACAACTGCTTCCGATTTTCTGCGACGTCTCGATTCGGTCCATCAAGTCTTTGGTCGCCGTTCTTACCGCGCCCGGTGTAGATCAATGAAGGTCCGTCCCACCGATCTTCATAGTCGAACAACCGCGCCCCCCCTGGTGCGTGATTAGGAGCAGCGCGTTCCTTTCCGGCCTGGAGAGCATGCCCCCACCGACCTGAAACAGTTTCGGATTGAATCCAAACACGCTTCCAAGTTCTTCCCATGAATACGTCTGACCAACCTCAAGGCTCGAACCTGGCGCCTCGGCGGACACGTTTTCGCTGACGACAAAACCGAGACGCTCAAGCGTTCGCTTGACTGTGTTACGGCCGCCGCTGAATTCAGCTGCAGTGAGAGGGCGAGCCGCTGGCGCAATGAACCTGTGCGCGACTCCTGCGATGGCCTTCGAGTCATATTCCTTGCCGTCGAAGAGCAATCGATAGTCGCGGGCGGACCCAAAGCCATAGCGCTGAAGAAACTCCTCACGTCCAAGATCGTCATGCTCCTTGACGGCGGCGAGCACGGCGGGGCGCGTCAAATCAGCAAGGGCCATGGCCGAATTGTAAGCTCGGGCGCCTCCATTGCGGCCAGACGAAAAGGGCTCTCGACGGGTACTTGCTGACGGCCAACAGGTGAACTCGGGCGACCAGCCGGCATCCAGCGGACGCCAGATCGTCAGATTTCCTCCAGCCGTCTGGGCCGTCTTTCAGCGTCATTGAAGGGCTGCCCACGACGTTGGGCACGAAGTAACGTGTGAGGGGACCGCTCGGCCATCTTGATTCGATCGGAGGGCGCCAGAATCATCAACACAAAACACCCGAGTGCCAGTTGAAGAGGATACGGGAATCGCCATCACAGCGAAGGCTCTCAGACTGCTTGGTGACGTTCCCGGCTTTGATTCGGTCGACGGCTCACCAGCCAATTCGAATCGATAGCCACTCCGTAAGAGATACTCCTCGGCCAGAAACGCCGTGCCTTGGAATCCCGTCACGCATTGACCTGGACGCACCAGACAGCTCTGCGAGTCGTAGTATCCGCCGTTGAGCGATGCGGCGTAGGCCGTTTCGGCGGATGAGATCGACCGAAGCGTCCCAATGGCGGACGCCTCGTTTCCCGCAATTCTCGCTCGGAGTAACCCTGGAACGGCAGTCGCAGCGACTATCGCAACTGCAAACACTGCAAAAAGCGCGACGGCAAACACGAGAATGACGGTTCCAATGCCACCGGAGGTAACCGCGCGTCCGGCGCAAACCGTGACGCCGTTGTCGCGATCGGTTGGGGAGGCCACGACTGCCTGCGCGGCGCCGTCATAGGGCTCGCCAGAGGCGGCGAAAAAAATGCAGCACAGGTGCAGGACGAGACCGGGGATGATGAGCAGCATGTAGCCAACTATGACCGCGAAGAACCAGCACAACCCGCCGAGCACCTGCCCCTGTAATTTGGCCCGCGCCTGGAATGACGAAGCTCAGTAGGGCCGCGACGCCTTTGCTCCAGCGCGGCGCTGCGACGACCACGGTCGCTGTGTTCGTTGCCGGCGTAGCGCCTGTAGCCAGATTCCTGCTGCAAAAACGGCAGACGATCGCCGCGTCCTGAATTTCCTCTGCGCAAAACGGACACCTTTTCATTGTGAATCGTACCGGGTTTATCGGAGGGCCCATTCCGAGAGAGTCATCACGACCTGCGGTCACCCCGTCGCATGAAATGGGTATCTATGGGGGCAGCTCAGAGACGTCGTCTCCATCACTGGTGTTTCTAAGCCCGTAGAGAGTTTGACGCTGGAGCGTTGAAGAACCCCGTACTGTTGCTACGAGCACGCCGGGCAGAATTTTCCCGCACACGCTCCTCCGAGCTGCGCCAGGAGGACCGATGGATGTCGTGCATTCGCGCTGCGCCGGATTGGATGTGCATCAGGCCACCGTGGTGGCCACGGCTCGGGTCCCCGCGGATTGCGGTGGCCGCCAGGTCGTGACCCAAACGTTTGGCACGATGACGGCCGACCTGCTAACGCTGCGCGACTGGCTGCAGGCGCTCGGGGTGACGCATGTGGCCTTGGAAAGCACCGGCGTCTATTGGAAGCCGGTCTATTACGTGCTGGAAGACGCGTTTACGTTGCTGCTCATCAACATGCAGGAACTGAAGCATGTTCCCGGCCGGAAGACCGATGTGAAGGACAGCGAATGGCTGGCACAGTTGCTTGAATGCGGCCTGCTCAAAGCCAGTTTCGTCCCGCCACCCGAGATCCGTGAACTCCGCGATCTCACACGGTACCGCGGACAGCAAGGGCGAGATCGGACCCAAGAGGTCAACCGGCTCTGCAAAGTCCTGGAAGACGCCGGTCTCAAGCTGACGTCGGTGGTCAGCGACGTCATGGGTGCGAGCGGGCGCGCGATGCTCACGGCATTAATCAAGGGCACGACGGATACGGCAGTACTGGCCGACCTCGCGCAAGGCAAACTCCGCAAGAAATTGCCGGATCTCCGACGCGCGCTCGAGGGACGGTTTCGGCCGCACCATGCGTTTCTGATCGAACAAATCTTCGCCAAGATCGATTTTCTCGATGAAACGATGCAACGGCTGACCGCCGAACTCGATCGACGGCTTCTCCCGTTCGAACCGATCCTAGTGGCGCTCGATACGATTCCCGGTGTCGACCGAAAGACCGCGACAATCATCGTGGCTGAAACGGGCGCTGACATGAGTCGGTTTCCGTCCGCGGGGCACCTGTGCAGCTGGGCCGCGATGTGTCCTGGCCAAAACGAGAGCGCCGGCAAACGCCGTAGTGGCAAAACGCGCAAAGGGAACCCCTATCTTCGCGCGGCCTTGATCCAGGCTGCGCTGGCCGCGACGCGCAAGAAAAACTCCGCGTTGCAAGCTCGCTATTCTCGGGTCAAACGTCATCGCGGGCACAAAAAGGCCGTCGTCGCGGTGGGGCACCAGATGCTCGAGATCGCATACTACGTGATGCGCGATGCCATCGCATATCACGAACTCGGCGCAGACTATCTCGACCGCCGTCAGGCCGACCGCGCAGCCCGCCGCCACGTCCGCCAACTCGAAGCGCTTGGATTCCAGGTGACGATTACAACGGCTGCCTAAGAAACGCCTCAACAGAGATCCGGCTGCCACCTATTTCTGGGCAGGATGGACCCAATGGGACGACCCAGCAAACATGCCCCGGAAGTACGTGAACGCGCCGTCCGGATGGTGTTCGAGCACACGCCCGAGCATCCGTCGCAGTGGGCGGCGATTCGGTCGGTCGGCGAGAAACTCGGGATCCGCACGGAATCATTGCGCCGATGGGTTCGCCAGGCGGAGCGCGATGGTGGGAAACGTCCGGGTCTGACAACGACCGAGCGCGAGGAGTTCAAGCGGCTCCAGCGTGAAGTCGTCGAACTCAAGCGCGCCAATGAGATTCTGAAGAAGGCCGCGGCGTTTTTCGCCCAGGCGGAGCTCGACCGCCGACCGAAGTGATGGTGGCGTTTCTCGATCAGCATCGAGAGATGTACGGAGTCGAGCCGATCTGCGAGGTGCTGCCGATCGCTCCGTCTACCTATTTTCTGTGGAAGGCGCAGCAGCAGGATCCGACGACACGGTCGGCACGAGCGCAGCGCGATGACGAGCTGCGCGCCGCGATTCAGCGTGTGTGGGACGACCACCAGCAGGTGTACGGGCCGCGGAAGGTCTGGCGACAATTGCGGCGCGAGCACTACGACGTCGCCCGCTGCACCATTGAGCGCCTGATGGGCGAGATGGGCCTCCGGGGCGCCGTGCGCGGGCGTGCCTGGAAGATCACGACCCAGTCGGATCCGGCCGCCACGCGACCCGCGGATCTGGTCCAACGCCAGTTCACGGCGACACGGCCCAATCAGCTCTGGGTCGCCGACTTCACCTACGTTCCGACGTGGCGTGGCTTCGTCTACGTCGCGTTCGTGATCGACATCTTCGCGCGGCGGATCGTCGGGTGGCGGGTGTCCGCGTCGCTGGCGACCGACTTCGTGCTCGATGCGCTCGAGCAGGCAATCTACGACCGGCGTGGGGATCTCGCGGACCTCGTGCATCACAGTGATCGCGGCACCCAGTATCTGTCCATGCGGTACACGGATCGACTGACCGACGCCGGGATTGAGCCGTCTGTCGGCAGCCGCGGGGATTCGTACGATTGTGAACATGATGGTGTCGCTGTCCGGCCTGGTCTGACCCCTATTACGAACGACCTCGTGTCCTTGCGTTGA
Organism: uncultured Acidobacteriota bacterium; assembly: GCA_963836665.1. Taxonomy (GTDB): domain Bacteria; phylum Acidobacteriota; class Vicinamibacteria; order Vicinamibacterales; family 2-12-FULL-66-21; genus JAICSD01. The sequence continues at coordinate 745,071 of CAWIKL010000002.1, forward strand.
TCTGTCGGTTGGGTCGGACAGCACACTCACCCAGATGCGATCTGACCGGGTGGGCAGTGACCCAATAGGGGCCTGGCTCGCGAGCTCCATCACAGTCCTGTCCGCCCGCCCGCTCAGAGCGTGTCGTCATCCGACGGGAGAATCCGACTCATGTCCGACCCTCGTGCCAGCGCGGCGTCTACGACCACCATCATCGTCGGAGTCGATACACACAAGTCTGTCCACGTCGCTGTGGCCATCGATCACCTAGGCCTGCGGCTCGCCAGCTGCAGCGTCTCCGCCGATCGGGCTGGCTACGCCGCACTGCTCGCGTGGGCACGGACGCTCGGTCCTGTTGGGGTATTCGGGATCGAGGGCACCGGCTCGTACGGTGTCGGCTTGGCCAGCTACGTGCGACGCCAGGCACTGCGCGTCGTTGAGGTCAGTCATTGCGATCGACGCAAACGGCGCAACAACGGCAAGAGCGACACATTGGACGCCGAGTCCGCCGCCCGGTCCGTCCTCGCCGGCCTCGCCACAGCCGTTCCAAAATCGGCGGATGGCGACGCCGAAATGGTCCGCCAAATCAAGGTGGCCCGCGACACGGCGGTCAAAGCCAGGAGTGCCGCGATCATCGCCCTGAAGACGCTGATCGTCAACGCCCCGCCGGAGCTGCGCGAAGCTCTTGAGCCGCTGACCGACCGCAAGCTCATCGATCGGTGTGCCCGGCTCCTCCCAGGCATCATTACCGACACCACAGCGTCAACCAAACACGCCCTCCGCGCCCTGGCGACGCGCTGGCTCTCTCTCGCCAGCGAGATCGACACCCACGACGAGGGGCTCGACGCGATCACGATGGCGGCGGCTCCGAGGCTTCGTCACGCGTTCGGCATCGGGTCTGATTCGGCGGCCGAGATGATGATCGTGGCGGGCGACAATCCGACGCGCGTCCGATCTGAGGCGGCGTTTGCCAAACTGTGCGGAGCCTGCCCGATTCCGGCCTCGAGCGGTGTGACGCATCGTCACCGACTCTTTCGCGGCGGCCATCGCCAAGCCAATGCGGCCCTCTACCGAATCGTCACCGTACGCATGCGCTGGCATCAACCCACGATGGACTACGTGGTGCGCCGAACGGCTCAAGGCCTCAGCAAACGCGACATCATCCGTTGTCTGAAGCGTTTCGTGGCGCGTGAGATCTACCACGGGCTCCTCAGCGATCATCGGGCGCGAAATGCGGTGACCGCCGCCGCCTAAACAGCATTCTTGACACATAGGGGCTTCAATGCGCTAGCGGAATCGATCATTGGCCTCTTCAAAACCGAGGTCATCCGGTTGAAGGGGCCCTGGCGTCATCTCGAGGCCGTCGAATTCGCCACGCTCACATGGGTCGATTGGTTCAACACGCGTCGACTGCTCGAACCGATTGGCTACGTGCCGCCGGCGGAGTATGAAGCGGCGTACTATGCGGAGCTGGACGCCGAGTCCACCAGCGAGCCAGGGTCACGGCGTGGCGCTCCCCGGCAGCCACATGTCAGCAACGAGGCTGAGGGGCAGGCCGCCGAGCGCCCGCATGACTCTCTTCGAAGAATCCAAACTGAGGTAGGACTCATGGAACCGATAGCACACTCACACTAACGGCTCTCCGACAAACCCGGGGCACTTCAGTTCGATTCCGAGGCGGCTCACCACTCCCTTCAAAGCACCTAGGTCGTTTCCCTTGATCGCTAAGACACTCGTTCGGTTGCGCGGGGGGTGCGGACGGGTGCGGCGTGTCCAACGATCGAATCGATCCGCACAGCGCGTCGCGTCGAACTCGCAGCCTCGACAATCGATATAGCCGTGAGCACGCCCACCGTTGTCGCTAGCGTCCATACATCTTGCCGCCATTCCATTCGTCGAGCCAGTCTCGCTGAGACCGAGCATGAGCGCAATGGCAGACCCGATCACTGATCCGGTGATCATCATCAACGCCAGGGGTCATGACGCGCCCGCCATGCTGCAAGGCACACGCGGATTGCGATGCGTACGGGCGATTTCACGCGACCGCTGCTCAACCCGCCACGCTCGGAATCTCGAGCCCCCCTTGCAGTGGTCTTGATCGAGTATCGTGTCAGCGTTAGAGTGTCCACCGACCACGCTCTTCAACGGAGAGGTCTCTGTAACTGAGAAAGGATTGGTCACAGGGCTCGGAAGGGGGTGGGCAAGCACCTTACTCTCTCGCTACCCTTGGCCGACGCATGCTGAAATACGCAAGGTCAGCTCTCGCGGCCTTTGGCCGTCAACACCCTCTGGTCGCAACCGCCATTGTGATTGCGACTCTGTTCGTGGCGTCAAGAGCGACGCACGCCGACCAAAAGCCAAGCAGCGAGACGACTCCTGCCGGCGGCGCGGCAGCGCCTGAGCCGGTGCAGCCAGTCGCGGGTCCAGCGCCTCGTCCGTCAAAGCCCAAGACGCCCGATGCGAACGCCGGCGAAACGAAGCCTGTCGAAACCAAGCCAGCCGGGACCAAGCCAGCGAGAAAGAGTCGAGACGAAACCGGAAGATACCAAACCGGCAAACCCGACAGTCGCGGCGTTTGCCGCAGTTACGAAGGCCGTCCAGGAATTCTTTGCAGGCATCATTAGCAGCATCTCGTGGGCGGTCGTCGCCCTAATCGTGCTCGTTGCCCTTCGACGACAAATTATCGGCGTGCTGCATGGACTCATCGCCGCGATGCAGGAACGCAGCGTGTCGCTGGACGTCGGCGCTGTGAAAATCCAGGTGGCCGAGCGCGGTCCCGAGAGCATCGACGAAGTGCGTCCGATCTACTCACCGTCCCCGTTCGAGCTTGACGAGCCGCTCACGGAAAAGGCGCTGCCTCTCCTCAGTGAAATCGAGCCTCAAAGCACATTTCGGGTATCGGACCGCGTGGCGCGATACTGGACAACTAAGGGTTCTCTCGCGGCGGCAGCGGACACCATGCGCCTTAACCGCGAGAAGCTCAGGGCGATCTCTGCTGATGTAACGATGGCGGCCGTCGCGGGAAACCTATTGCCGTACGTGCGGTCGCTTGAAGCGGCCCGATTCCTTGAGGCAACGCAGCTCGCGAGCTGGCTCGGTGATCATCACGGCGTGAACGACGCCATCCTGGCGCTCAAACCGACAGAGATCAGCAAGGAGCGCGACGATTGCCTACTCCTCTACGCAACGGCGATTGCCTTTGCGCAGAACGAAGACGCGAGCCGGGCCTTCGTGGCCTTGGACCGCTTGGCGTGGGCCGCCGACAAGCCTTTTTACCTTCCGGCAGCCTCATCGTGGCTGATGGCTGCGTACCACAGCCTGTTGGCCAATTTGAAGCGAACTACACCAGACGTTCGGGTGGAATCGCCAGAGGTGCTCGACAAAATTCGGGCGCTTCTGGACCGAGCTGATCAACTGGTCAATGCAATCGACGGAGAGGCGGATTGGAATCGGTTCGGCGTCATGGCGTCGAAGGGATACTACGTTCGCGAGGCTCACAAGAGCTTCGGGGTGGTGCTGTCTGGCGTTGCCGATCAAGTGTCACCACCACATCGCGACCAGTTCCTTAAGAAGGCGGCATTGCATCTCGAAAGATGCACGCAGGAAATTGACGGTGATCCGCCGTCATCTCTCGATCAGAACAATTTTGCAGATCTGCAGCGACAGCGCGGAGAACTGCTGCGCCTCGACGGCAAGGAGCATGAAGCAGCGGCCCTCTTCGGACGGGCTCGGGAAGCTATCGACCGCGCCTTCCAGGATGGACGTCCCGGCGACCCCTTGTATCACGACACGTTGGCGCGAATCTACGCAAGCGAGCGCCGCTTCCGCGAGGCGTGGATGTCACTCGAGGAATATTCCGCCGTGAATGCCGTCCGCTCCAATAACCCTCAGGACGTTGAGCAGTATTTGGACAATCAGATACTCGCGTCGAAGCTGGCGCTCGTTACATATGAGGGCGAGGTGGTGCGCGGCCTCTCGGTGGCGGCGGCGATTCTCGAAGGTGCCCGGGACTTTCTCCGGCGGTCGGGACACCTCCTCAACAGTGAATCGAAAGTTGCGGACCATGAAGCACAGGTTTGCGAGCTGCTCGCCTTCGCCTATCTCCAGATCCCTCGTTCTGAACAACCGGCCGCCGAGAGTTTCAAACGGCTGTTCGCGATCGTCGCGTGGAGGCCGGGTGAGACTAAGGAAGTTCGGTCGCGTATCGGCTGGGCCACGGCCCTTGGGCGAATCGCGCGCCTGCACCGTCTGCAGATTTCGCCCGCGACGGCGGCGGCGTTCCGAAAGAGCGCAATTGATGCGCTGAAGCCCGCGTTTGCGGAACTAGAAGCGCGCAAGGGCGACCTGACCTTGCCATCGCCTGGGCGTCGATCGAGTCTTGGCATCTGGATAGACGGCGTGCGCGCCATGCAACTGCTAGCCGAGGAGCGTTTCGCGGGATCTGAAATGACAGACGCGCGCGCCCTGGCAGAGGCGGAAGCGCCGCTGCTCGCAACGCTGGAAGAATCCGTTCAGCAGACACGCCCACCCGATGAGAACGGGCCTGCTCGTGCAGCGGTTCAACGGGTGGTGGCGAGACACGGCCTGCTGAGTGCACGTCTTCTATTCCAGACGGATCCGACGCTGAAACAGGCTGACACCATCACGAAGATCGAGCTGATCCTAACTCGAGTGCAGGGCGATGCGCTGTTCGAGTGTCAGCGGGATCTCGAAATCGGATTCGTGCGTCTCACGTCGGCCATGTGGAAGCGTGGCGATCCGTCGGCGGATTACCGAGAGAGCATCGCCGCGTTCGAACGCGCCGCCGGACGCGACGTGCCGTCACTCCGGGCTGATGTGATAGACGCGCTGGCGCGCGCACATGCATTGCGGCCTTCGATTCTTCGCGCGGCGAAAACCGCGTCGATGCCGTGATTCGAAAGGCGCATCAATTCTGACCCAAAGCAACGCCTAGCCCGTAAGACGATTTGTATTATCACTTTCTCAGGTGTATAGCATTAGTTGTTTCGTTGAATGTGGCGGTCCATCCACTGCCAAGGAGTGTTGCAAGAAGGGTGAGCGTTTCCGGAGAAAGAGTATCCGTGCTGTGTCCAGCAGCCTGATCAGCAAATACAAATGTATTAGTTGTATGAAGGCCTGTTGCAAGACTGATAACGAATTCCAACGACGCAATATTTTGTTCAGACATCACGTGCCTCATTGAGTAGAGAAGGGCGATCGCGTTGCCGTTCAACGCGGGAATCCGGCAAAATGCTCGGGTTTTACTTTGCGCGCCGCGACTGCGTTGCCGACGTCCCGTAGTTCTTTGATATGGTCGGTCGAATCGAGGGCTTGGACGTGTTCCGGGACGATCGAGGGTAGTCCGAGTGCATCAAGTCCGGCCCTCGTTAGCTCAGCGTTGTATCGCACGTACGTGAACAGCTTCTGGTGGACGGGACCGGGCACCCGACCGTCCGGGAGGGGATCCATCGGCGCCATCATGTCGCCGATCTCGCGATCGAGCTCGTCGCCGCACAGCGTCCTGCCGAAGACACGGCACAGGAAGTCCTGCTCGTTCGCCGCCGCGAACATCAATGCCGACGGAATAGAACTGGCGTTGTACAGTAGGTTCATCTCGCCCGGCTGAAGATCCAGGTTCGCGTGCGGGCTAGTACCGGTCCCAATCGACACGACCAGCATCTCTTTCTCGCCGACCGGCCAGCAGACCTTGTACGGAACGAGTGTCGACATTAAGAACAACTGAAAAGCCGGGTTGTTGTACATCGTGACGCCGCCGTCGACGAAGACGAACGGGTGCTGGCCGATGTCGATGGATTCCGGCGGAAAGTAAGTTGGCGCCGCCGTACTCGCGCGCACGAGCTGCCAGAGTGGCAGTCGAGCATTACAGTCCGAACGACTCACGGCGTTGTACTTCGCCCGAGGGTTGTTTGATAACGGCCACGGTGAATCGGTGCTGGCGTTCCGCATAACGAGCAGCAACAGCGTCCGCAGCTGTGCATCACCGAGCGTCGTCGTCGGGCCGAACTCTTTCTTGAGCAAACCCTCGAGCTTGTCGTGTTCGAACTTGTAACGGAAGCGTCGGAGCACGCTCGCGCGATCGAACATCTCGGCCCCGCTGCTCTCATAGAACGAGGCGATGCGGCCTACCCGCCAGCCGAGGGACAGGCACGTGGCGATGATCGCCCCTGTGCTCGTTCCCCCAATGTAGTCGAAATAGTCGGCGAGCACGAACGTCTCGTCCCTCTCGAGCTCATGCTGAAGCAGACGTTCAATCTCGGCCAGCACGCGCAGCGTGATAACCCCGCGGATACCCCCGCCATCCAGGGCCAGCAGTTTGTGGGGACCCGGTGCATCAAGCCTGTCTGCGGCAGCCATGCGAATGTCTCCCCTGTCAAGTCGTCAGAATCTGCGTCGTGTCCCATCCCTTGCGCTTGGCCTCGGATAGGAAGAAGGCGGTGAGATCGCGATCGCCGCGCCGCGCACCTTCCCAGACCGCTACCGCCAGCAGACCAGAACCGCCGGCTGCCTCGGCCAACGTCTCGGCCTGACTGAGGATCTCGCGCGTGGCCGCTTCGTACGCCGCATGCTCGTCCACGTTCGCCAGCACGACCAGGTCGTCGGCCGCCGACGCCCGGTGCACGACGCGGTCGAAGATGGGTCCCCAGTCGCTTCCACGACTCGTGACCGATGTCTCGCGGAATCGAGCAGCCTCGAATGGCAGCACGATGCGCGCGCGGATCCCGAGCCGCTCAGCCGCCTGGGCCGCTAGCAAATCGGTCCCACAAGCGGCTGAACAGACGACGGCGACAGCCCGCCGCTCGCGGAGCGTCAACTCGAGGTCATCGCCGACCCGACCGATGCTGGTGACGGGAAACCGCGGGGGGGACGCGCCTTCTTCGGCATCCGCCAGCCGTCCGGCCACCGCGACAATCACAGCAGCGCCTTGAGTTGGGTGAGGACGGCCTGGAGCTGCTGCTTCCTCTCGGGGATAGCCTGCTGAAGGCTGATGTCGAGATCGTTCAGGGTGGCCTTCAGCTTCCATGCGGCCGCTCCCTCGCGGGCGACCTCCTCGGCCAGTTCTTCGGCGGCCGTTACGTCGCCGGCGTCAAACGCCATCCCGAGCAGCGTCGGCCGTAGCCACTCATCGCCCCCTCCCAACTTCTTGGCTCGCGCACAGGCGGCCATGGCGACGACCGCCGCCGCACGCGCGCGGTCGTCATCGCCTTTACCGCCGCGCTGGCGGTACAGTCGCGATAAGTTGGACGAGGGGTAATACGCGTTGAGATCGGTTTCCATCCCGCCTTCGTACGCAGAAATCGCGGCGCTCAACAGGCGATCCCTTTCTCGAGGATCCTGCTGTTCTCCTGCCAGATCCTTGTAACGCCCGCCGATCAACCCCATTCGCTCTGCAGTAGGACCCTGCGTCTTCACGAGCTCTTCGAGTGCGGCAATCGCCATCCGGTGATTCCCGCTCTTGGATTCGATCAGACACCGCTGCTCGACCACGACGGGAAGGGTCGCGAGCGCGGCCGGCAGGCTTGCAATGTAGTCCAACGCGTCGTGCCACTCGGCGCAGTCCCGCAACAGGTAGAGCACCTCGAGCGCGACGGCGGCGACGACCGGCGCCTTCGATGCGTATTGTTGTTGAAGGGCGATCGCGCGCCGCCGCTGACGGTCGCCGCCCGGCTCTAGGCGCACGGCACGCGCGGCCGCTTGAAACACGGAGAGCTCATCCAAGTGGTCGCGCATGGCGCTGCCGCGGTCCGGCCGAGCCGTGACCGCATAACCGTCCAAGGTTTGGAACATCGGGCTCGAGCCGCTGGCCAGACCGGGCACCCCCGCCGTCAGCGCTGCCTGAACCACGTTCGCCGTGGCGTCCGTGATCGCGCCCTCGGCCAACGGATACCGGACCTGCCGCATCTGGTCGACGTCGAAGAGCGGCTTCGCCCAGGACGCGCCGATCAGCACGCAGCCAACGTCCTTGGCCGCGTGACGAATGCCGATCTCATAGTAGACGTTGCCGTTAGGGATAGTCAGGTCGGCGATCACCAGGTCCGCGAAATACAGGCGCTCCAGCATCTCCTTGATGATCAGCGCACCGAGATCCTGATCGGCGCGAACCGGCTGATAGCCAAGGCCCTCGATCACCGGCCGCAGCGCTTTCTCCCACAGCGCGTCGAAGTCCACTTCAGCCGGTGCTGGTGTCGCTGCGCCGCTCGCCCTAATACGGTACGGCATGACGACGAAACAGACCGGGCGCAGCATGGCTACTTCCTTTCCGGAGGGCTCGGCGGCCAGCATGATCGACCATCGCTTCCGCGAACCGCTCCGCACTTTCTGGTCCCACGTGTTTCCACGTCAATCCCCCCGCGTGCTTGACGACCTAGTTTGGTGCGGCGCCGCCTGACCGGCCTCGTGGACCAACAATCCGGTCCCCTCAAGGATCCGCCACTCTCCAGTAACCATTGGTCCGAAGAACTCCAGGAGGTCAATCGAGCGAGACGGCCCGAGCCTGATCGCTGATAGCGACATCCTGCCGGCCGTTATCTCTTCGGTCGACTGACGCAATCGAACGCGTCGTGAGTGTCAACGCGACTGGGCCAGTTGCTTACAGTTGCGTCGTCACCCAAATGTTTACGCATCGAGGCGGCGGATTGCTCGGCACTACGCCGTTTATGATTACCCACTCCAGAGGAGTCGGGATCTCGTCCACGGTTAAGACTTCTTGACAACCGTACCGCCGTCAATAACCGTGATTTCAAATGGATCGAACACCGGAGAGTCCCTGCCCTTAATGATGTAGTGGCCGGCGCTGAGAGCTTGTTTACTCGCACCACACTGAACGGTCACATATTCCGAACCGCGAAAGATCGCCCAGCAATCGTTTCCAGGCCACCCGAACTCAAACACGCCGCCCATCGTCAGGCGCGTCAGCGAGCCGTCTTTGACATCGACCGAGACCGGTGCGAACACCGGAGCGTCCCTGCCCTTAATGAGGTAGTGGCCGGCGCTCAGAGCTTGTTTACTTGCACCACACTGAACGGTCACATATTGCGAGCCGCGATAGATCTCCCAGCAATCGTTTCCAGGCCACACGAGCTCGAACACTCCGCCCTGAGAGATCTGCGTGGGCTTGCCCGGCAGGATGTTGACTTCGAAGGGTGCGAACACCGGAGCGTCCCTGCCCTTAATGAGGTAGTGGCCGGCGCTCAGAGCTTGTTTACTTGCACCACACTGAACGGTCACATATTGCGAGCCGCGATAGATCTCCCAGCAATCGCTTCCAGGCCAGACAAATTCGATCCCACTCGCGGCCAACCCGCCGCCCGTTGTCGGAGCCGGTGTCGATAGCGGAGTCGTTCCGGAAGAGCCGGCAGGCGGTAAGGCCGTTTCCTTCGACCCCTGCGGAGACGGTGCAATATCCATCACCCGCTTGTCGCGATCTTTGCTCCACGGATAGATAAGCGCTCCGACAGCACTCACGAGGAGCACGATGGCCGCTGCGACTTGAGATCGGCGCCACGAAAACCGTGCGGGGCCAGCAGATACCTCCGGTGGCGCGTTGTTCGTGCGGGAGCGTAACGACGGAGAGTCGATTGGGTTCGGTACGCTCAATCCGAGACGTCTGACCATCTCTCGCACGTCCGAGTCCCACGTGTTGTGGCCAAGCTCGAATGCGTTTCGATAGGACAAATCCTTGAGATCGTCTGGCAATCGCTCGGGCGGAGGGACCTCCGCGCCCTGCAGAAGCACTGGGATGACCGGAATATCGCGTTTGAGGGCGGCCGCAATTTCCTGTCGCACATAGTCGGTCGAACTGTCGATGCGGAGTGCGCCTGAGCTGTCCTTCGCGTTCAGCCAGCCTGGTCCGATCAGCGCAAGCATGACAACGCAAGACCCCAGCCGCTCATGAACCACCAGGCGAAAGTCTCGGCCCAGGGCGATACTGTCGACGTCAATGAAAACAGATTCCTTCCCCAGCAGCCTTTCGAGCTCGAGCGACAGCGCTCGAGCCTGGCCTTCGGAGTCTTCCCGCCGGTAGCTAATGAACACTGCGCCCATACGACCTCCGTTGAGCCATTGCCAATCGTGCGGAGAGTCCTCGCGCTACGGCGTCCGCGACGGCGTGCTCTCGTGAGCTGCGAGCTGCTTGCGAACAACGTCAACGCCCAGCAGTTTGCGGAAGACGGTCTCAGCTGTGAGCCCGGCCACCACGCCAACGACGGTCGCGATCGAGATGAACCGCAGGGCGCTGGTCTGCGTCAAGATCACGCGCCTGGCTGCGACACGATATAGAGAAGCCTGGCCATGCCGCCGGCGATCATCCCGAGACCGAGCGTGACCGTGATCGACGGCGTCACGAGCGGTCCGACGCCGTAGCGCCGCTCGAACACCATGCGGATGGCGGCGCCGGAACCACCTCCGAGCAGCGTCGAAAAGAGCAACAACCGGAGCGGCAGGCCACGTTGCGCGAGCGGAAACAGATGACCGGCAAACGCAAGCACCAGCGCAAAGACGAACATCGTGATCGCGATGAGCGCGTGGCTGCGAATCTCCTTTGTCTCGACGCGGAACCGCGCCCGCGCTGATCGAGCAGCGCTGAAACCCACCGGCCGACCGCTTCCGGCGTCAGGCCGTGCGCCATGCGTGCATGCTCGTCGAGCGTCGGCAGGTCGACCGCGGGCCGCGGCGATCGCCAGACCGATGTCGCCGCCCCGCCGCTCTTTTCGAGCGCGACAATTGGCACGCGCGCGCCGATCGCGACCTGACCCGCAATCAGAACGGAATTCGCCCCGCCGATCAGGACGACGCCGTCGGCATCGTCCGCAATCGATCGATAGAATGAGACCTCCCATTGATCGCTCGAGTCCACGCGGCGCTCAAACAACTCAGGTTGGCTGGCTTCCTCCCGGAACAGTTTCGGCTCGCGGATCTGGGGCTGCCGTACCACGATGGAGCCGAGCGTGCCTTTCGTGGCCTTCACGAAGCCCGAGACGGCTTCGCCCTCGATGAACTGATTGTCGCTGTCGTAAACCAGGAGCCGGCAGCCGCGCCTGGCGATCTCGGCGCTGATCAAGCTGGCCATCTGACCTGCGAGTTCGGTATTCACGGGCGGCTCATACGGGAATCGGGGGGTTGGATTCTTGGGCGTAACGTTCCGAGCGGGGTCCGCGCTGCCGATAATCGCTATCTTTGGTGGTTGCATCCCGCCTCTGTGGCGGATTCTAGTCCGAGTCGTGCCTCAGCGACCGCGCCAATCGGCGGTAGCCAGATCCAGCTAAGGCGTTCCAGGCCGCCCGCGAGGTGCGTGACCTCGTGACACACGTCGACTGCCAGTTATGTCTGGGCGAGGCCGACGCTGCGCAGGTCTGGGGCGAAGCGTACTACGCCAACCACGCGGCCACGCTTGCTCACCGCACGTTCACGCAGGCGCTCGAGGTGCGCAAGCGGATTGAGCACCCAGGCGTCGCTGAAACTGAGAAGTGGTCCGGGATGGTCGGCACCTGATGAGATCAGCCAAGCGCGTGGAACCACTCCACAAACGCAAGTACGTTGGTTCCGTGCCCCCGTCATCAGATTGAACTAGCCGAGGAGTCTGACCACGCGAAATCCAATCACGTTACTGCGTATTGACTCGGTTGCCCGCATGCGCGCCGCCGACCGAAGCAGCGGCCCGCTGTCGCTCCACCCGCCTCCGCGTACCACGCGCATCAATCCATGGCCTTCCAGCGCAGGGCTGCCGTCGAGCGGTGTCGACTTGTACGACTCGTGCCAGAGATCGGCTGTCCATTCGCGAACGTTGCCGTGCATGTCGTACAGACCAAACGCGTTCGCCTGGGACGAGCCCGGAGCGACCGGACCGACACTTCGACCGAAAACAGCCATCGTCGGGTCGATGGAGTCACCGAACGAGTAACGGCCGCGTGATCCCGCCCGGCAGGCGTATTCCCATTCGGTCTCGGAGGGCAGTCGATAACTCTCTCCGGTAGTGGCGGAGAGACTCGTAAGAAACGCGTTCGCATCCTGAAACGAGACGTTGGTCATGGGCGTCTTCGGACTGAGCGTGGCGGTGACGGGACTTGACGGCGCTGGTTTTTCCTTGAATATACGCGCCAGACCGCGCGGGCGTGCCGCCTGGGACTCGACTGGCTGACGCGCCTGAACTACGGCTTCGTACTCCGCCACGAGCACAGGGAAGAGCCCGATCGCGAACGGCAGCGGAATCTCGATGCGCTTCTGTGGGCCTTCGACGACCGAGCGGGCGGGATCTGTTGGGGACGATCCGATCAGGAACTGTACCCGCAGGCACGATGCGAACGATCGGCAGCGAGCTACCGTCCCGGAATGCCGTGCCGGCTGGGCTCGAGGCGTTGACGAAAGTCCCGTCAACAACTGGCTCTCCAGACGCCAGATGGTCCACCGCCGTGCGAAACGCATTGGCGGGTGCGCTTCCTGCGCCTTTAGGTGCGGTGTTGCACGATTTAGCGGCCGCGAGGTCGGCGATCCAGGCCAGCAGTTTCCGCCAGTGTCGGTGCTCGCTTGCAGCCTGCCAGTCGGAGAGGTTCACAGTTTGGCGCAGAGTGAAAGCGAGCGGGATGGAGCAGGGCTCCATCATTACGGGAATCAGCTTCCCGTGCTCCAAGGCATAGTGTGCTTCGATGCGCACCCACTCGGAATCTACTGAGCGGGGAGTCCACAGGACGACGACGGTGGCGGCGGCCCCGATTTCCTGCTCGAGCTCGGCGTCCCAAGCGCTTCTGGTGGTCAGACTTTCGTCCCACCAGACTGACAGCCCCTGCGCCTTGAGACCATTAACCACGCGTTCCGCGAACGGGAAATCCTCTTTCTTGTAGCTGAGGAACACGTCAGGCATGTTGCGCTCCACGTGTCAGCGACGCTGGTTTGGTCTAGTATGAAGCGCACATTCTACAGTACGCACGCGACCGTCGTTCGGCCGACGGTAAAGGGGAAAGTCTTCGCGCCAGCCGTCTAACGGTGGTACGGCGTCCTCGAGAAAAGGCGGGACACTATGGCGACTGATCCCGGCGTGATGAGCAACGAGACGTTCTACGGCTACATGTATCCGCATCAGAACCGCCGCTACTATCTCGCTCTCGTCTCTTCGATCGTCCTCTTCCCTGTCATCGCAGTCGGCCTGATCCTGGGTACGATCGTTCTCATCGTGCCTCTTGTCGCCTTCGTGCTATGGCTCGGCATGCGGGTCTTTTTTGCCAACATGCTCGGGAATTCGGTCCTGGTATCTGCAGAGAACTATCCGCGCGTTCTGGCCATGACCGAAGAGATCAAGGCAAGGGTGGGCTACACGAAACCGATTTACATCTTCGTCTATGAAGATGGGTCGTTCAACGCCTACATGCAGCACTTGTTCTTTCGCCGCGCCATCTTCCTGAACTCCCAGTTGCTGCACAGCGAAGTCACTGACCGCGAGGTGCGCTGGCTCGTGGGTCGCTTCGTCGGCTATATGCGCGCGAGAAAGCAAGCGGGCTTTCTCGGCTGGGTGATTCGCGCAGCACAGCATCTCCTGATCTTCAATTTCTTCATCCTGCCCTACGAACGGGCGATGGTGTATACCGGCGATCGCTTGGCCCTTGCGGAGATCGATGGCGATCTCTCAAGTGCAATTGCTGCGATGCAGAAGCTGCTGGTCGGCAGAGAGCTAGGCTACTCGATCAATCCTGAAGGGCTTATCGCCCAGCATCGCCAAGTGAAAGGCTCGATATTCGCGTTCCTCGCGAGAATGGCAAAGGGATTCCCGCACACGACCGCGCGCTACGTCGATCTCGTGCTGTTCGCCAGGGCATTCTTTCCTGAGCAGTTCAAAGCGTTCGAGGCTGCGAACCCGGGACTGCCGGCTGATCTTGCGCATCTCGGTTTGCCGCAGCAGACCCAGTCCGGCGATCCGCGCATCGGCCGCGCGCCTTGGGGGTGGGCCTGCGCCTGCGCCACACTGATCGCGTTGCTGGCAGTGGGGTCGCTGACGTGGGTCTCGGTGAACAAACTCCTCGCCGAGCCGAGCTACGACTCTCGCGTGGCTTTCAACACCCAGCTCGACGCCAGCGACGCAGTCGTCGCATCACCAGCCGCAGTTTCTGCGGTCAGCGATGCGGTGGTTGCGCCACCCTCCACGCCGGGTGTTGTGTCAACTCAATCCACCCCATCGACACCGCCGAACACGCACCTCAACGAGAAAGGGGAGCGGGTGCCGGACCGGGGCTGCTGGTGGTTGAACGATGCGCCGAACGACTTTCGAGTCGTGTGCAAGTAGCGCGTTCGTTCACGTTGGTTACCGGACCGGGCTCCGAGCGGACATCTCGGACGGTTCGCATGACGGACTCGAGGCTCTAACTGAGGGCTGTCAGACAGAGTCTGCGCGGAGTCCGGAGGGGATGGCTATGCAACCCGATCCACAGCTGCAAGTACCGCCGGTTGCGTGCCTCGCCAACCAACGTAGCCGACAGCCGGTGCGCCCGTCCGGCCGTGAGGCTTATAGGGTCGATCCAAGATGACATCGTCCTCGGTCAGGACTGTGGTGGACATACGGCTACGCGGAAGCCAAACCCTTTTTGACCTACGGTCGGAAGCTCCCAGTAGCGCAGAGCCGAACGCGCGAATACGAAGCTGAGATTCGCGGAACCGCCGCGGAGCGTCCGCGGCGCCAGGTCGGACGCACTGAGGTTTTCTCGGGACGGATCATCGAGTCGATACGGATATCCAAAGCTCGGAGCACCGCTGTCGTTGGTGGACCAGACGCTGCGAGTCCACTCCCACACATTTCCACTCATGTCGACGATGCCGTGAGGGCTTGTGCCGCCTGGGAACGCCCCGACCGCGCTCTTCATACCGATCCCGGCCTCGATGGTATTGGCGCAGTCAGGGTCGAACGCGCGTCCCCATGGGTACTCGCGGCCGTCACTTCCGCGCGCCGCCTTCTCCCACTCCGCCTCACTGGGCAGCGTCACGCGCCAGCCGCTGCGAATAGTGGACTCAAGCCAGTCGCGAACTGCGTGCGGCACGTTGGTCCAGTCGCCGAGCTTCGCCGTGAGCCAACTACAGTAGGCGATCGCGTCATGCCAGGTGATCTGATCGATTGGATGGTTGGCGGTGTCGCGGACCACAGTCCGATCCCGAATCGACCAATGAGAATCCTGGACGAACGCCTTAAACTGTGCCACCGTCACGGGATACCGGCCAACGTAATACTCGCCAAGATTGACGGAGTGCTGCGGCCGCTCATGGGGCATGCTAATATCAGCTGTACGCGGGTCGCTCCCCATAACAAATGGACCCGGCTCTATGCGCACAAAACCGAGTCGCTGTTCGCATGGCAGTGACCATTGGCCCTCATCGAATCGTGGGTCGCCGATTCTTCCGAGTGACTTCCCCGCCTCGGAACGCGCTTTCGGTGATGAGACGCTGGTCATCGAGGTAAGAAGCAGCTCGCGCAGTCGATCTCGCAGCGTGTCGTCGAGCTGGTATCCTTTGGCAGCCAGCATCTCGGTGCAGTCACCGAGAACCAACTGAAGACCGATGGAGCTGGCGGAGGAATGCGCAACGAGTTCGCGGAGGAGTGCGAGGGGCCGCGTCGGCACGCTGAACGCAGCCATGTAGCGCGCAAACAAAAACGAGAGTGTGTTCCTCCAAGCGGGGTTGCCCGAGTAGCGCAAGAACACCTCATTTAGGTTGTCTAACCGCAACTCGAAGATCCGCTCGGCGCACAAGAATTCCTGGATTGAGAGATGGTAGAACCCGACTTGCCTTTGCCCACGAGCGGTCAGCAACCCGGAGCGCGTCAGAAGGTCCTCCCGCACTTGCTTGGGTCCTAACACACTCGCACGCTGTGTCGCCGCGGACTGGTCGCGTTTGATCGCGAGTTCCGCTTCGTCGAATGTGGCGGCCGTCATCGGTTCAGCATGGCGTGACCCGAGTTCTTCGCCCGTATGCATAGCGTAAGCGATCGCACCCAGTTCGAAGCGCGCACGATCCCGGCGTTTCGTGTCGCCATAGCGTTTAGCGAGAACCGTCTCGACGACGCGGTCGTACAGCTGATGGCGATCCTGCGGCAGCCGGCCGCCGTCGCCGTAGATCGCACACATTGCGGTGAGCATCAACGGATTAGTAGCGAGCGGTTGAACCCAGTCGCGTGCGTTGATGTCACGCATCAAGTCGTCGGCGCTTCGGTCTCCTTTGTCCGCGTCCTGCGCTTGGATCCGAAACCAACGTCGCGCTAGCAATGTTTGAAGGGCCTCGGGCAGCGCAGCGATAGGCGCCGAGCGTAGACCAAGGTTTCTGATCTCGGCATCAGCCAGTCCGTATGGCCGGCTCGTGATCAAGAACATGTTTCCCTTCTGTCCCCACTTCTTGACAATTGGCGCGAGCGTGTCGAGCAAGATTTGCCTAGGGTTGTATTCCCCACCGTTTGATGCAACCGTCGTGGGTACTTCGTCGATGCCGTCGAGAATCAACAGCATCGAGCCTCGCCTTGCAAATGCCATGAGATCCAGATCCGCCGCCGTGGCGGTTCGGTCGGTGAGCCAAGACCGAAGCACTCCGATAAAGTCCTTCTCCGATAGTGCTCCTCCAAGTAAGGTCCGAGGCAAAGCCGGCCAGAATTCTCGCAGTCGTACGAGTACCGGCAGTCTATTAGCCAGAGCAGGCGGAAACACCTCGACAAATTCGCGCGAAGGAGCGACGTCGGCGCTTGGCATAGCTCCTTCGCAGGAGAGCCAGGCGAGCCAGTTGCAGAATGTGGACTTTCCGGAACCAGGAGAGCCAGGCACATAGAGCGATTGGTTCTCGAGTGCGTGCAACAGAAGCAACGTGCGATCGTTCGCGTCACTCTGTGAGCCAGCGTATCCGCGACCGAGTAATTCCTCGCTCGCGGACGTGACCAACGGCACATAGACCGAGCTCAGAAACAACGAGCGGCCGAGCGAAGTACCAAGGCCGAGGAGTGCGATACTTCCTGTCTCACTCTTCAGCCATGCACGATAAGGAGCTGGAACGGGTAGAGGCGCGGCGTCGTCAACAAGAACCGAGTCCGCATCAGCATCTGGATCTGGCGCCGGAAGCAGTGCATGCAGGAGCGTCCGAAGATTGCTCTCAACAACCTTCTCGAACTGGTCTGGCCGCTCGTAGTTCGCATAGGCCAACCCCTTGAGCCGCTCGAAAAAATGTTCCACTCTCCGTTTCTGAACGCGCTTCGATTCAAGCTCGGGATCGTCGAGGTCGACGGTGACCTTCGCTGTGCAGCGATAGAGCAAGATGTCCCGTCCGGCGCGGCGCGCGTCCTCGAACTCAGCCTCAGTCCCAGAGAGATACTGCGTATTGTCCGTGCGAACGGGTCGGGTCGGCGGAGAGCCCATCCGACCCCACACAATACAGATGACAATGTCACAGGCGGATGCGGGCACATGCCGATTCACGGCCTCCTGAGGGGTCAAACCGACCAGCATTGGTGCAGGCGCTTTCGGATCGTCGTACAGGATCGGGTCGAGCTTCAGTCGCAGGCGGAACGCCGGATCCAGTTGCAGTCGTTCCACGACACCTCGAGCCAGATCTCGTTCCTTCGCAACATCCCCAGGCGATGAGATGAAGATTCTTACGTGCCGAACGAGCGCCAGTGGCGTCAACTGCTTCACGGCGGCCGAGGGAATTCTAACCCCATCTTGCTCGAATCCTGTTTTACTGCGCGTGCGGTCGCCGCCTGTGGCTGCTGACCGACTGACGCGGGCAGGAGGCAAGCCTCCCGACGTCTGATGTTCACCCAGCGGTTCGAGATTCACGCCGTGTTGAATAGAAGCGATCTGTCTCCTCTATGCGCAGGTCGCCGTGACCTGCCGGGTTTCTGTAGGACCAGTTGTTACTGGAGAACAGCGTCAACGTTTTTCTGCGACGATGATCGACGCGATCCGCTCCGCCAACGCGGCGATCGTGCGTGACGGGTTGAGACCGATCGCCTTGGGCACGATCGCGCCGTCGGCCACGAACAGATTCTTGTGGCCGAACGCCTCCCCCTTGTGATCGACCACGCCGGCGTCGGCGGTCGACGCCATGTTGCAGCCGCCGAGCGGATGTGGCGTGATCAGATCGTGACTGACTGTCCACGTCAGCGGCGTTAGCGCCATGCCCTGTGTCGCCTGCGCCAGACGCTGGTGCATGTGCACAACCGCGTCCATCGTCTGCATCGACTTGGTAATGTCCCAGTCGAGATCGAGGCGGCCGTCCTTGAGGTGCAGGTGGCCGTCGGCGGCATCGCGGGCCTGCGCGAACCAGGGCATGACGTGATCGGTCAGCAAATTGGCGGCGAGCAGTGGCCGCAGGCTCTCGACAATCGCTCGCGCGAGCGGGTCGCTCGGCGGATCCGCCGCCTGGCGCCGCAGCAGTGTGTCGACCAAACCGGGGAAGCCGCCATCTTCGATGAACACGTCTTGCCCGTCCGCGCCGTGATCGAGCAGGTTAATGGCGGACGTGATCGTTGGCCCGTGCGTCGGATCGACGCGGCGGAACGGATGAATCGCGGGCGTGAGGAAATCGCCGTTGCTGCTCCAGCCCATACCAAGGCGCGGACTCAGCGACGGCAGCGTGTTCGCCTCGCGGCAGCGCAGCAGCAGCTCGGTCGACCCGAGCGACCCGGCCGCGACGATGACCAGGCGCGCCGTGGCCGATTCCGGCACCATCGTCCCCGAGTCGATGCGGTTGAAGCGGACGCGATAGCCGCCGTCGAGCGGCTCAATGCCGGTGACGAGATGAAGCGGGCGAATCTGCGCTCCAGCCTTCTCGGCGTCGGCGAGGTAATTCAGGTCGAGCGTGTTGCGCGCGTTGACGTCGCAGCCGATGTCGCAGTTGCCCAGATGCACGCAGGTACCCTGCATCTTGCCGTGGCCGTTATCCTTCATCACCGACCTGGCGGTGGCGTGCGCGTTGGGCAGCTGGTAGTTCCAGTTCTCATCGAACGTGACGGCGAGCTCGAGCGGCTCGAACTTGTCGCCGAAGCCAGCATTTGCCGCCGCATCTTTCATCAGCTTGGTCCGCTCGGGCCATTGCTGCTGCGGCACCCTGCTCACGTTGAGCATCTTGCCGACTGTTGCGTAGTGTTCGGCGAGCCCGTCGAAGGTGATTTCCGCCGGCCAGCCCGCGTCGAACGTCGCCTTCTTGGCTGGGATTGAGATGTTCGCGTAGACCAGCGACCCTCCGCCGACGCCGGCGCCTTGCACGACGGTCATGTGGCGGAAGATGCGAAAGTCGAACCAACCGTGGCGCGTGGCCGGGTTGGCGGGGTCGAAGACCCACTGATCGTCAGGCTTGCGCGGAAACGTCGTCGGATCCCATCGCTGTCCGCGCTCGAGCACGAGGACCTTGTATCCCTTTTCGGCGAGGCGGCACGAGGTGACGGAGCCGCCGAAGCCGCTGCCGATGATGAGAGCGTCGAAGTCGAACATGGAGTGGCTCCTGAAAGCGGTCCGAATCAGAACGGACCGGCCTGGTGTCCATAGACGTCCCACACCTTGCCAAAAAACATCCCGCCGAATCGATTGAGCGCGCTCAGCCGCGCCGCCACGGAGGGACCCTGCGTACGGAACGAGAACATCTGCCTGAAGACAAAGTCGTCCGGTCGGATCACGAGGACGCCGGCGGCAACGACCGGCCCCTGCTGGCCCTCGGGAACGTGGCCGTCCAGGATCTGCGTGTAGAGGGTCGTGGTCTCGGCCCATATCGACGTGAACGCCGGCCCTTCGATGTCCTTGAACCCGGTGAGCGTCAACGCCCGGCCGTCCGCTGCGGTGAACAACAGCCGGTAGCGCATGTTCTTCTTCGCCGGATCGGCCTGGTTCACGAACAGGTTCACGGTCCCCTTCGCCGGACGGCGTCCGCCGTACAGAGCCGAGTCGATGTAGCCGTCGGCGACCGTTTCGTGCGCCGGTGAAGTGTCAAACGTGTCGACGTCGGTGGCGGTGACGTCGAGATGGAACATCAGCGGCTGGCCCTGTCTGGCGGCGGCCTGATACTCGTCATGCGTCGTCGCCGTCGTGCCTTCGGCGACTGTTCCCTTCATCTCTTCGGTGAAGGTCAGCGATGTCTTCGGCGTCGAGGGTGGCGGCGGCACTGGCGCGCCTTGCTGCAGCGGGATATTGCGGGCGCGGCACCAGGCACGCGCGTCCTCGACCCCCTGGTTGACCGCCTCGGCCATGCGGTCTTTCGAGAAGTTCAGCAGGTAATGCACCGGCACTTCCGCTTCGATCAGGTTGAGCGCGATCGTTCGACCGAACTCGCCGGTCTCGCCGTTGGCGATGCGCCGGTTGTTCTCCTCGAGACGCTTCCAGTAGGTGAAGAAGTTGGTGTCGGCGACCGCCTCGATGATCTGGAAGTACTCATTGACGAAGCCGTCGCGGTACTGGTCTGTACGGCTGACCGTCCAGATTGCCCAGATCTCGTCAGCGCCGCGCTTGACCGCCTCCTCGAGGTTGCCGTCGGTGATGTAGACCGAGTCGAAGTAGGTGTCGCCGTTGATCTTGACCGGCGGAAACCACATGGGCAGCGACACCGCCGACACCTGCAGGTCCTCGTTCATCTCCGACTGCAGCTTGACCTCGAGCTGCTTCTTCGAAAAGTTAAAGCAGTTGAACGTGCCGAGCCGCGGCGACTGCCGGATCTTCTGCCAATCGATTTTCCAGAACGGCAGGACCTTGGTACGCAAGCTGTCGGTGTCGAAGAGCGAGCGCGAGAACGGCCAGATGCCGCTGAAGTTGACGTCGACCGGCAGGAACGGATCGAGACCACGCCAGTTGTCGGCGATCTGCTGTCCGGTCATGCCCTGGCAGTACATGGCGAGGTTGAAGGTGCCGCCGCTGGCGCCGTCCGCATGATCGAAGGTCAGCTTCGCCTCGTCGAGCCACACCTGCAGCACGCCGGCCTGGTAGCAGACCTTGAGCCCGCCACCCGCGAGAATCAGAGAGCGCTTCGCCATCCGGTCTCCTTCTTAGTCGTCCTTGTCGGCGGGCTGTGCCCAGAGACGGGTGCCGTCGGCGTCGTGGACGATCTCGAACAAGTCGTTTCGTCGAACTCGAGGCTCATGCAGTTGAGGGGCGGTACCCTACGGCTGAATCACCGTAATCCTCGAGACCGGATGAATCTCATTCCAGCCGTGATCCATATCCGTCACGAATGCACCCGTGACCCGAACGCGCTTGTCCTTCATGGTCTTTGCGTCATAGAGGGTCTGCTTGAAATCAGTGCAGACTTTTTCGGCCACGGTGTCCGCCTGCGTCACGGTGTTCGCGCACATTGGCTCAACGACAAAATAGCCGCCCTGACCGGCGTGCTTCAGCGACTGCTTGTTGACCGAGTTGAGCATCGAGGCAAACTCCGCATCGAGTTTTATGCGGATATGGTAGTCACCGTCTTTTTCGGGAACCGCCTTTACAATCTTACCGGTGATCGTCGTGCACGGCTCGAGAACCTTGAGACGATCTGTCGCGGTACTAAACGTGCCGTGATAGACGTGCTTCCAGAGCGACGTCTGGCAGGTCTCTCCGGTCGATGAAGCCGTGTCAGACGTCGACGCCATGAAGTCGAGATTCGCCTCGGCCCTGAATTCAGGACTGCCGGGCGGTGGCGGCGGTGCCGGCGCAGTCTTAGGCTCTTCGTTTCCGGCACACGCGCACACGAAAAGACACAGCACGGCGGCGAGACTTCGACGCATCTGACCTCCTAATTGTCGAACGATACGCGGACTGTAGGAACTCCAGTTAACTCCGCGCGCTGGGCAAGTTCTACCCTGCACTCCTCTGTAATCCAACAGCGTTAGCTCTCTTCACGGGAGACAAGAACATTGGTACTGGATTCGATCGAGTGGACAAGTGTTGACATTGTGCATCCCACAGCCATAATCAAGACCTCTTCAGCGTGGAGGAGCCGATGAAGTCCTGTCTGGCCTCTCACTCTCTCATTAGAGCGACGTTGTCGCTGTTGCTGTGTGCCGCGTCTGCAGCGTGCGTGCGCATCGTCAGTTTTCCCAGTGGTCCAATTTCGATTTCAGGTCTGGTAAGCGATGCGGCCGGCCTTCCGCTCGCGAACAAGACGGTGCGACTGTCCCAGGACAGCAAGTACGTAGAGACCACTACCGATGCGAAGGGCGCGTATGCATTTGCCAGCCTGGCGCCCGGCTCGTACACAGTGCGTCCCCGATTGGACGACTGCACGTTTCTTCCGCCAAGTGCTGACCTCGATCGGCTGACGACGAGCGTCGTGCAGAATTTCGGGGGCTTTGGACCCGCATGTGGCGGCGAGCCGACCGTGAACATGGGCGCGATGACCGGCGCGCTGACGGTCAGCGGCCACATTCGGGACTCCGCCGGCCGGGCCATCGTCGGAGCGCGTGTCGATCTGGACGACGACACCCGCGCGATTCGATTCACGGATCTCACCGGGGGATATGCGTTTCACGTGGGGTCGGAAGAGTACAAGCTGAGGGCGACTGGCGCCTGCACGTTCACACCCGCCGGTACGGTAAAGAAGGACGTGAAGGCGAATCTGGTGCTGGACTTCGCTGCGGGCAGCGGTTGCGCTACGGCCTCTCAGTCGAACGTGACAGCCACGGGGTCAGTTCTGACCGTCGAACAGGGAGGCAAGGTCCTCGGCAGGACATACGTCCGCGTCGACGCACGCTCATCCCCGGCTGATGCTCTCGCGCAGCTCTCAGACATTATCAGTGAGCAGCCGACGTTTCCGCCACGTTCGTTGTCCATTGCCGGTAACCCCGCGATAGAGCGTCAAACAACGGTATCGCTTTCCGGGCCGACACAGGAAATCTCGGGAGGCTCGGGTGCGAAGCCAGCTCCGTTTCTGGCAATCACGACCGCAATCGTGGTCGCCAACACCGTCATTCGCTTCGAAAGCCAGCTGGAAAACGCCGACGCGGCCACCATCGCCCGATTTCTTCAGGTTGGCCGCAACTTCACGGCAGACCAGATCCCGGACCTACATGGCGCGGCGCCGACGCCGAATCCGATGACGATTTTCCCCCCGGGACCACCTCCGGTGGCGCCGGGAATCTCGGCCGCCGGCGTGGTCGCGGGCGGTTTGTTCGGTGAGCTACAGGTCGCCGCATTCGACACCGTGAATGTCATCGTGTATGGCACGCCGAACGGTCCGTTCTTCTCGACCAACGGCGGCCAGACCGCGCAGACCTCGACGTTCAACACCGTCGCGGCTCCGCCGGCAGCTGCATTCGTTTCGCTGGGAGATCCCACCGTTGCGATTGGCGCGCCCAACGCCTCATTTGCGCAGACGGCCTATTACGCCCAACTTCAGCAGGTCGCGGCGGCGGCCGGTGGCGCAAACAAACCGACGGTGGCAATAGGGTTGTATCAGAGCGCCAACGGCTCGACATTCAACAACCTTGGGTTTCCAAGGAACTGTTCCGTTGCCGCACAGGGGTGCGTCGTCCCTGACCAGGAACAGTTGGCGGCGGATCGGATCAACCGGGCCGTCACGGCCACCGGCTCGTTCGACCAGTTGTACCTCGTGTGGCGCAACTTTACGTCGCCGACGACGAACAGCATGACGGTCGCCGTCGCGTGCTCGCAGGACAATGGTGCGAACTGGACTGTCGATCTCACGACACTCGCTAAGAGCGGGGCGGACTTCCCGAGGCTTGCCGTCGGCCCGGACGGCACGCTCCTTGTGGCGTATTCGGTCATCTCCGGCGCGACCTACTCCCTTCGCACCCAGAAGTGGGGCTCGTGCGCGAGCGGCTTCCTGCCGGGCGATAGTGCGACCGTCGGCAAGAATGCCGTCACTGAAGTGACGGATATGCCCGGACTCGATCGTCCGCCTAAGGGCAACTACGCTCCCACCTGGGAGAACACCTTCCGCGTCTTCCTGGTCTACGCGAATGAAGCCTCGGCGGGTAACGACGATATTCATGTGGCCGAGTCGGTCGATGCGGGGAAGACATGGGATCGTGACTCGATCGTCAGCAAGAACGGGACCGGTCGAAGGTACTTTCCCTGGGCCTGTTCGACTGTCGGGAAGAACTTCGTGTCGTGGTACGACCGGCGAAGCAGTACCGCTGCGAACCCGGATCTCACCGCGTACTTCCGGTCGTCGATCTTCGACAACGGATCGACATCAACAGTCGGCGTGGGGTCCGAGGTCAACGTCTCCGGCGTCAATGACGCTCAGTGTGCACCGGGGTTCCCGAACCAGGTTCGCGGAGCCACGGAGATTACCGCTTGCACCGGCCTGCCGGGGGGGTTCATCCAGGGAGGCACCTGTCAGTTCACCTGCGCGCCCGGGGTCGCCGGGCCCTGCGGCAGCGGCAGAGCGTGCGATTTCCGCGCGGCGAACCCTTGTCCGGCACTGCCTCCGCCAGCCCCGGCCGAGACCTGCACTGCCGGGAATCTCGGTCAGCCGAAGTACGGGGACTACAACGGTGCGGCGTGCGCGCTCGGGACGTTGTTCGTCGCGTGGACGTCAGCGACCCCCGCCAGCGGCGCCGCGTGCCTCGTCAACGGATTGCCCGCGACGAGCGCCTCGCAATGTTGTTCGGGCGTGCTTTCGGGTGGCGCGTGCGCCGCCACCGCCGCGGCGTGCGTCGCAAATGGCGGTGCGTGCGGACCGGCTACGACGTGCTGCAGCGCGAGCGCGGGGGGCCAGTGCCAGGCCGGCCAGTGCATGCCCGCGATCACGATGTACACGGGATCGTCATGCCTCGGACCCGGTTGCGCCGGTGTGCCCGTGAAGATTACCTACCACCAGACGGGCGCGTGCAACGGGTTCGTCATTCCTACGGGAGGCGTGAGCGCGGGGCCCAACGCCGCCTATGTGATCTTCGGGATCGAGCGCATCGACAACTCGCTGGGCACGACCACGTTCAATTTCGATCCGGATAGGATATTCGTTCAGCAGACGGGGCCGCGAAAGTTCGACTCATTCCTGGCGCTGTATCCGAATGTTCTCGGTCCCTTCGCGGTGGCGACCCAGACCTTCGCGCCAGGAGCCAATACGGGGTTCGCCGTCAGCGCACAGGGCGCGACCGTCGTCACGACCACCAACCCGGATGGGGCCGTGGAAGCGAATCAAACGGCGTATTTTCTCCAATACGACAGACAGCCGAGCGATCCGCAAATCACGTTCGTGAAGTCTGATGCAGCGCGAACCTCGTGGCCGCTGACGAGGGACTGCAAGACGATCGTGCTGAAGTAACGTGCGGTCATTCTTGTATCCTTGGACCTGACCGCCCACCATTCAGAATCGAGGGATTGAAAATGGCCGATCAATTGAAAAGAAAAATTGTTGACAGCAAGGAGTTCGGCGAAGCCGTCCTCGAACAAGTGAACAAAATGCGGACGGCGCTTTATCCCCGAATGCTCCGCGGTTCCGTCAGTATCGGGCTAGTTTTTAAAGTACAGTTCGACGATCCTGATGGCGGCACCGGAACCTGCATTTGCACGACGCAATGCGCCCAAAACAGCGATGGGACGGTGACTTGTATCGACATTTGCCGCTGCACTCCAAACTAGCTAGTTCGTCACTTCGACGGGCGGCGCTTTCTGCTCTTCGCACGCCTCGTGGTTCTCGCGGGCCCCTTGGCCAACCCAGGCTTGGCGGCCGACAGGAGGCTGCTCAGCATTGTGCCGTTGGGCGATCCGAGACCACTGCACGGATCCCAGCCGGGACCGGCATCGTATCCGACGTTCTTGAACTGTTTGAAGGTGACTCGGTTGTTACCGACCGTAATATCGCGAAACGCACCAGAGCTCGCCGGCAGCGAGTAGATCTGAGGATTGATGAATCCCACGCGTCCGTTCAGTTTTTGGTTGATGCGGGCAATGAGGGCCGCCCACAGCGGAGCGACCGCGCTGGTACCGCCGAACTGCGCAGATTGCCCGTCAACGAGGATCTTATAGCCAGACGCCGGGTCGCCATCGCCGGTGACATCGGGCACGCCACGTCCCTTGAACCCGATGGGATTCAAAGAACCTGGAACGCCGACCTTCGCTTGATACGCCGGAAGGGGAAACGCCGCGCTGACGCCGCCACCTCCGGATCCAAACGATCCATCAAGACCCGCGTTCGGCGTCGTGTCCGCCGAGTGCTGATTCCAGACTGTCTCTGCCTGGATCGCGCCCTGCTTCGCAATGAGGCGCGTACCGCCGCAGGCCAGCGCGAACGGACTGGCGGATGGAAAATCTACGTGTGCTTTACCGTCCCACCCTTTGGGACCTGCATCCGCCGCTCCATTGTCTCCCGCCGCGACGCACACCGTGATGCCTAACATCGCTGCTGCTTGCAACGCCTGATCGAACTGAACCTGGAAGCCGTTGCCGGCGACTTCCTCTGGACCGCCCCAACTGATCGAGATCACGGAGACATTGTTTTCAGTGTCGTGGATGGCTTTGGTGAGCGCGTCGAGGAAGCCCTTCGCGGTTGCGTCATTTGGTGCGAAGTAGACGACGATCTTCGCTCCAGGCGCAATGGCTCCGGCCACCTCGACGTCGAGAGCGACCTCTCCATCGTCACTATCGGCTGTGGTGGGCGCGTTGGCCCCGCCATCGACAGAGACCGGAATAACAGTCGGCGTGGGAATACCGAGGCCCTTGAAGTAGACCGCCAGATCCTCAGGACGATATCCGCCACCAAGTTCAATGATGCCGATGGCCTGGCCCGTGCCATCGACGCCGGCGGGCGCATCGTAGAGCCGCGCGAGCTGGTCGGGCGTGAAGCCCTGCGCGCCGTCCGCGGCGTTGGTGGACGACTCACGATGCATGATGGCGCGGCGCTTGACCACCGGGCGGTTGTCAAGGCCGAAGACACCCTCGACCACATCGGCGAGGTCAGCCGGGATGCGCACGGGGCCCACACGTCCACGATACGTGCCGCCTGGGTATTCATACGTCTGCAGCGAGACCTGAAATGCCAGATTAAAATCGGCGACTGTGCCCGACAGCATGACGCTGCGGCGCGCCGCGCTTTCGCGGACAATGGTCAGATTATGTTGCTTGGCGAATCTTCGAATGCGTGCGATGTCGGCAGCAGAAGCGGCGTGCGCCTTTTCGAATGCTTCATGTGTCAGAACTGGCAACGGAACTGACGAGGGCTTGAGCATGTCGCGGGCGCTGGGGAGCGGAGTCCGCGGCCGCAGCCTGATCGTGACTTCCAATCGCTCGTCGCTAGCAGCCCGTGGTGCAAGTGCATGAATTGAGATCGACAGGCTCCCTGGGTCGGACCACACTGCGCGCATGTCGATGGGTAAACGCAAGCGTCAGCGTGCCACCGAGCTGTGGGTGCCGACCACCGACCTGCCGGTCGCCCCGTCGCACCCGTTCTATCGGCGCCTGAACGACCTCCTCCGCGTGGGTGACTTCGATCGGTTTGTCGAGGGCGCCTGCCAGAGATTCTACGCCGCCCGCATGGGCCGGCCGAGCCTGGCGCCCGGTCTGTACTTCCGGCTCCTGCTGGTCGGCTACTTCGAAGGACTCGACTCCGAGCGCGGGATCGCGTGGCGGGCGGCGGATTCGCTGGCGTTGCGCGATTTCCTCGGGCTGGCGTTACACGAGTCCGCGCCCGATCACTCGACGATCTCGCGCACGCGACGCCTCATCGATCTCGAGACCCATCAAACCGTCTTCCTCTGGGTGCTGGACTACCTCGCGGCGGCGAAGCTGCTCAAGGGCACGACCCTCGGCGTGGACGGCACGACGCTGGAAGCGAATGCAGCCCTGCGGACCATCGTCCGGCGCGACACCGGCGAGGGCTATCAGGAGTTCTTGACCGGGTTGGCGAAGGCGTCGGGCATCGGGACACCCACGCGGGCCGATCTCGCGCGGATCGATCGGAAGCGAAAGAAGAAGGGCTCGAATGACGATTGGACGCATCCCCATGATCCGGACGCCAAGATCACGAAGATGAAAGACGGTCGCACCCACTTGGCCCACAAAGCCGAGCACGCCGTCGATCTCGACACCGGGGCCGTCGTGGCCGTGACCCTCCAAGATGCGGATGACGGCGACACCACCACAATGCAGGAGACGTTGCGCCAGGCCGCGGACCATCTCACGGCCGTGCTGCCCGCCAGCGACGGGTTCCGCGCGTTAGTCACCGACAAAGGGTTTCACAGTAATGACCGGTTGGTCGACCTGACGCGACGCGGCATCCGCACCTACATCTCGGAGCCGGACCGAGGACGGCGGCACTGGCGGCACAAGGCGGAGGCGCGCGATGCGGTCTACGCCAACCGGCGACGGATCCGCGGACCGCGCGGCCTCAGGTTACTCCGCTGCCGCGGCGAGTTGCTCGAACGGACGTTCGCCCACATCTACGGCACTGGCGGGATGCGCCGGACGCATCTCCGCGGTCACCGAAACATCCTGAAACGCCTACTCGTGCATGTTGGCGGGTTCAATCTCGGCCTCCTCATGCGGACCATCTGTGGCGTGGGCACACCGCGGGGCCTCCAGGGCCGAGTCGCCGCGCTGTTGGCGACGCTATGGGTGATCATCGACCCGAGGCGACGTTCAGCGGCGGTCACTCACGCGTTCCACGCCCAACGCACCGCCGTGCGCGGGACCTTCACGCAGTCGCCGTTGTTCATACGAAGCGCGACTTGTGCCACGGGCTGCTAGGCGCGGGAGCGATGATTTGCGCATTCGGTAGAGGGACCTTAGTGCTACCTCGAACAGGCACCGTCTTCTTAGCTGGCATGAGTCGGCTCCTCGTTGAGGGATTTGGGCTATTCAGAATGAGTGGGCGTGACTATACACTGATTCAGCAAAACACTTGTCCGTTGAATTTCAACAGCGGGCGGTGAGAAGCTGCGCCCAAGAAGATCAAGTGCGCGGGACAATGATCTGATCTCAATCTCATGTCACGGAGGACGATATGCTGGAAATTGTCATCGCGCAGATACCAGGCAAGTGTCAGGTTTTCTTCAACATTTCGGGCAATGTTGGTCTGCGGTCCCCGAATGATTCGATCGACGTCCAGCTTGTCCAGTTAGGCTACGCGTGTGCGGCAATAAATCCCGCAAATTCAGCTTCCCCAGACGTCAAAGCGATCTGGAGGAACGTCACGCCGGGGAGTCCCTATTCTGGAGCGCCGGAAGATGCCCTGAGTCAAGCGATTGCGGCGCATGAACGTATCAAGGGCATTTCTCAGGATGGGCGCATCAGCCGGATGGCAGGAGGCCAATTGAGGCATGCGGGGCCACGCGGCTCTGAGCCTTTCCTCCTGTCCAACCTTTGCAACAATATCTTTGACGTCATGGCGAGCACGTATCCCAGGATCGACCTCAACCAGAAGTGCCCGCCAGTTCTGGGCGCGCACATAAAAAGCCTATTCAAGAATTGAGTTAGCGGAGAAACGTCTCTCCGCCGTGGCAAGGGACCGCCGCACGAACGGCATCGGACGCTAACGCAGTTGACCTGCGTCGAATAAGGGCGTCCACCTCAGGGTAGGTCGAGTCGCGTCGGAACGGCGAGGTTGCGCGACAGGATGCCGCGGCCCGAGCTCAAGGCGAATCCCCATACCCATAGGGTGCCGTCGGAGCGGATCGCGTACGAGTTGTAGCCGCCGAGACGCAAGGATCTGACATTCGCTAATCCAGGCACCCGGACTGGTACGGCTTCGTACGATCCCGTCGCGCCGAGCCCGAGCTGTCCGTAGCCGTTGAAGCCCCACGTGCGCACCGAACCATCACTCAGGTGGGCGCGCCGCTCAGAAAATAGACCAAACGCCGCTCGGAAAGTAGACCACCTGAGGGTTTGATGGCGGGCTTGCCGGATCGGGGGATCCGGGGTTCGCTAGAGAGGATGCTCAGGATGGATCAGGTGCATGTCGTTCGACACAAAGTGCTGGTGGAGGGCCGGTCGCAGCGGGCGGTCGCGCGTGAGCTGGGGCTGGCGCGGGTCACGGTTCGGAAGTACCTCGAGCAGGCGGCGCCGGTTCGGCGATCGGAGGCCGCGGTTCGACGCCGGCCGGTCTGGGACGTCGTGGCCGAGCGGGTCCGGACGCTCTGGCCGAGTCGGTCCGGTGGACGGGCGGCAAGCAGCGACTGACGGCCACGCGGCTGCACGAGCTGTTGGTGGCCGAGGGGCACGCGGTCGGCGTGACCCTCGTCAAAGACGCGGTCGCCGAGTGGAAGCGGCAGCGCCGCGAGGTCTTCGTGCCGCTGACGTATCGGCCGGGCGATCTCGCCGAGGTCGACTTCTTCGAGGTGCTGGTCGACGTCGACGGGACGCGCCGCAAGGCGTGGCTCTTCCTGATGCGGCTGATGTACTCGGGCCGCGACTTCGCGTGGATCTACGAGCGGCAGGATCAAATCAGTTTTCTCGACGGGCACGTGCGCGCGTTCGCGCACTTCGACGGCGTGCCGGCCCGCGTGGCGTACGACAATCTGCGGGCGGCCGTCGTGCGGATCCTGGTCGGCGGCGCGCGCACGCTGACGCCGCGTTTCGCCGCGCTGGCCTCGCATTACCTGCTGGAGGCGTGCTTCTGTCGGCCCGGGGAGGGCCACGATAAAGGCGGCGTCGAATCGCGCGGCAAGGCCATGCGGCAGCAGGCGCTCGTGCCGATTCCGGTCGGCCCGACGCTCGCGGCCATCAACGCGACCCTGCTGGCGCAGATGGATGCGCGGCTCGAGACGAAGCGCGATGCGATCGGGCAGACCATCGGGGCGCGCTTCGCCGAGGAGCAGCGCGTGTGTCGGCCCGCACCCCTGCCGTTCGCGCCGGAGGCCACGACGTTCGCCACGGTGACGCCGCGGCGCTCGTCCGGCTTGAGGGCGCGTACTACTCGGTGCCGAGCCGCTGGGCGGGCTCGATCTCGTGGTGCGCATCGGCGCGACGACCGTGACCATCGTCGGGCGCGAGGGGACCGCGATTGCGCATCCGCGGAAACGCTTCGGCCAGCGCTCGATCGACTACCGGCATTACCTGGTCGAGCTCGCGCGCAAGCCGCAGGCGGTCCGCCAGGTGCTGCCGGATCTCCTGCGCGATCTCGGCGACCCGTTTCCGGCGATCTGGGATCAGCTCCACGGCGCGCACGGACCGCGGGAGGCCGCGCGGCTCTTCGCCAAGATCCTCGGCCAGTTCGACACTCCACGGGGCCGCCGTGGTCGTCCCGGCCCTGACCGCCGCGCTCGCGACCGGGACGCCGCTCTTGCTCGCGCTCACGCCGGCGCCTCAGCTCGGCACGGGTCGCGCCTCGACACGGTCCCCGCCCAGCTCCGCGAGATCGACGTCGCGAGCGGCTGCGCGGCCGACTACGACGGCTGGCTCCTCGGCGGTGCCGCATGAGCGCCCCCACCCTCGTCCGTGATCTCGTCGTCGCGCAGACGCGGGCGCTGAAATTACCCGGCGTGGCGCGCACCTTTGAAGCCTGGCGCGTCAAGCGCGCGATGCGCACTGGCCGCACGAGGACTATCTGCACGAGGTGCTTAGCGCCGAGCAGGCGTCGCGCCACGAGTCCGTCATCCGCCAGCGGCTCCGCGAGGCGCGCTTCCCGGAAGTGAAGACCCTCGACACCTTCGACTTCGCCGCCGCCGAGGGCGTCAGCGCCACGCAGGTCCACACGCTCGCCCGCGGCGAGTGGGTGACCGCACCCGAGAATCTGATCTTCGCCGGTCCGATCGGCACCGGGAAAACGCATCTCGCGATCGCGCTCGGCGTGGAAGCCACGAAGCAGAAACGCCGCGTGCTCTTCACCCGGGCCGCCGATCTCGTCCGGCAGCTCATCGAAGCGCGCGATGCCCGCGAGCTCACCCGCCTGCAGCAGCGGCTGCTCCGCGTCGACGTCCTGATCATCGACGAGCTCGGCTTCGTCCCCTTCGACCGCGTCGGCGGCGAGCTGCTCTTCAATCTGATCACCGATCGATACGAGCGACGCGCTACGGTCGTCACGACCAATCTCGCCTTTGCCGAATGGGTCACCGTCTTTGCCGGCGACGAGAAGCTGACCACGGCGCTCCTCGATCGCTTGGCGCACCACGCCACCGTGATCACGACGAAAGGCAAGAGCTATCGCATGCGCAAGCGCCGCGGCCAGGAGCCTTCGACGTGAGGCCCGTCCTCGTACACATCCTCGTGCCGTCTGTGACACAGGGCGCTCGCCGGCCAGGGCCGGCTCGCGCTGTCATGAAGAACAGGGAGGGGTCAGCGTTACGATCGTCGTCTCAAAACACGTAGAATGAACGCCCCTCGAGTGGTCTACTTTCCGAGCGGCGGACTGGTCTACTTTCCGAGCGACGCCACCACTCAGCAGTGCAGCGATGTGTCCGGCACCGACGCTCACGTCTTTCGCACCGACAATGCCCTTGACCTGCAACGGGACCAGGTTACGGCCCCCGGGCTCGTCCGGCGTTGGATTGCGCACCCCGTTGCCCATCATCGCCGAACTGCCACTTCCCCACACCCAGAGCGTACCGTCCTGACGCACGGCTGCCGACACGCCATATGTTCCAGCACCGCTGCCCGCTGCAATGGCGACGATATTCTCCAGACCCGTGACCTCCGCTGGCCTCCATCCGGTCGTCCGTGTGCCGACGCCCAGTTCTCCCGTGCTGTTGCTCCCCCACGACAGCACCTTGCCGTCGCGTGTCAGCGCCATGTTGTGCGTCGGACCGGCGGCAATCCGCGTGATCCCGGTCAGTCCTCGCACCTGGACGGGCGCGGTCGCGCCGACCACGCGCAAGCTCCCTGCCGGCTTCGCGTCGCCGTCGCCGACAGCGCCGTCGTCGCGGACGCCCCACGCCCAGACGGTGCCGTCCTTGCGCAACGCAATCGCGTGTTTTCGTCCCGCCTCGACGGCGATGACGTCAGCGAGGTCGGTGACTCTGGTCGGCGTGATCGATGGCTTCGGATACGTGCCGAGCGATTTGCTGCTACCGCGCGGACCGTTCCCGAGCTGACCCTCGTCGTTTTCACCCCAGGCGACAACGCTGCCGTCTTCGAGCAGTACGTAGGCGCTGCTCTCGCCCACCGCCACCCGCTGCGCCAGTCCTGGCAGCGCGATGGGCGTTGGTACCGCCAGAGCTCCACCCGGAGCGCGCCCCCACGCTACGACCGAGCCATCTCCTCGCGCGACGAGGACGAACTGATTGCCGGCGATGTCACGAATCGACGTTGCCGAGGGCGCCGTCTGCGCGGGGAGGGCGGCCGGCGCGCACAACGCACCTACGGTCAGGGAGGCAAGGAGAAAGGGTTTCATGCCGCCAACTCTAGCAGGCGGCTCACGACAGCGACGATAAACATCGCAGAGCACAGTCGCCGTTCCATCCGTTGAACTGATCCCGTCCTGAGCCTCTTGCGCGCGATTGACACGCCCAGCGGTCTGCTCCAAATATAGTCGGGCTGCGATTGCCCGCATGGTCAACCGGCCCCGTACCGTGAGGTGAGTTGATGGCCCACATCGGGTTCGCTGTTCTCTGTGTGCCCGGACACCTGTATCCCGCCAGTACGCTCGCTGCGCATCTCAAGACTCGCGGCCATCGGGTGACCTTCTTCACGATTGCCGACGGAGTGGAATTTCTCACCAAGGCCGGTTTCGAGTGCGCAACGGTGGGCAAAGACAATTTTCCGCTCGGCTATGTCAAGCGTGTCACGGAAGAACTGGGCCACCTGAAGGGACGGCGTGGCCTGGCGTTCACGATTCAGACGCTCTGCAATGCCATTGAGGGGACGGTGACCGATGCGCCCGCGGCGATCCGGGAAGCGGGCGTCAACGCGCTGGTGCTCGATCAGTTCGAAATGACCGGGAGCACACTGGCGGAGCACTTGCAGCTGCCATACGTACATCTCGCAAACGCGCTGATCGCAAACACGGAGGCGAGCGTACCGCCGTTCACTGTGGGGTGGGGCATCGGGGGTGGACCGCTGGCGCTGCTTCGCAACCGCACGGCCCACGCGCTGACCCGCCGACTGATGCGACCGGTGCGCGAACGAATCAACGCGCAGCGCCGGGCGTGGGGGCTGCAGCCCTTCGGCGAGTTCATCAACGAACGGTTCGGGCGCGGCCCGCAGATCTCGCAGCAGCCGCCGGGATTCGAGTTTCCCCGCAGGGAGTTGCCGACCAATTTCCATTTCGTCGGACCGCTCCACTCGCTGGCCACCCGGACGGACACAGCGTTTCCCTGGGAGCGGCTCGACGGCAGGCCTTTGATCTATGCGTCAATGGGGACGTTACAGAATCGCTTGGCGTGGGCGTTTCGCGCGATCGCGGAAGGATGCGCGACGCTGAACGCACAACTGGTCCTGTCGCTGGGCGGTGCATTGGATCCGACGGAGTTCGCCGGATTGCCTGGCGATCCGATCGTGGTCCGGTATGCACCGCAACTGATGCTGTTGCAGCGCGCCGCGGTCTGCATCACCCACGCAGGATTGAATACGGTTCTGGAATCGCTGACGCATGGAGTGCCGATGATGGCGATCCCCGTGACGAACGATCAGCCTGGCGTCGCCGCCCGCCTCAGGTGGACGGGATCGGGCGAGGTCGTGCCCCTGAAGAAGCTGAACGCCGCCGCGGTAACGAAAACGGTTTCCAATCTCTTGACGAATTCACGCTATGGTGACCATGCGCGGAAGCTGCAGGCCGAGATCGGTGGGCTGCAACCGCTGCAGCGGGCGAGTGAAATCGTCGAAAGTGTCGTGACCTGACATGGACCCTGCCGTCGCCAGGCGCCAACGGCGTTAATGTCGCGGAGTCCGTCACCAACAAGGCTGTGGGCTTGCTTGGTGATGCCGAGAAGAAGCTCGACTCCCTGCTGGGTAGGGATCAAAGTCCTGCGCCATAATCACACACCTGCGCGGACTGACGGCTATGCCTGTCCCCTTTTCCCCCTACGCCGGCAATGAGGAATCCGCCAATAGTAGCGCTATGATCGGGGCTTCGGGAGACCCGAAGCAAAACACACCATAGCGGCGCAGGACACGGATATGAGTACGAACGGAACGGACGGGAACGTTGACTTCACGTTCCCGCACGGCGAATGGTTCGTTGAGGCGCTCCCATTTACGCCCACCGCCATCAACGATGCTCGGCTCATCG
Organism: uncultured Acidobacteriota bacterium; assembly: GCA_963836665.1. Classification (GTDB taxonomy): domain Bacteria; phylum Acidobacteriota; class Vicinamibacteria; order Vicinamibacterales; family 2-12-FULL-66-21; genus JAICSD01. Next base: position 780,111 of record CAWIKL010000002.1, read on the forward strand.
TTGGCACGCAAGGCAATCAGGCCGTGCAATATCAGAACGGCTCGGTGCAGGTGCTGCCGCTCGGGGACATCGACGTTGGTGGATCTGTGGCCGCTGTGGACGTCTCGTCGCTCGGGGCGATCGTCGGGCAGACCGAGAACGTCTCGGCGCGAACGGTGATCTGGTTCCCGTTCCCTCTGCCGCTTGCTCCACCGTCCTTCGGCGTCCCCGAGCCAGCCGCCATCAACAAGAACATCGTCGTCGTCGGCACGTGCGGTGATTCGGAGATCGCGTTCAAGTGGACACAGGCGCACGACTATCAGCCGCTGAGCGCGCCGGGGCGATTCAGCCGGCTGCCGACCGTTGCCACAGACGTCAACGACCAAGGTTTTGTCGCGGGCCTCGTCGCGGACGGTTCGGATGCGCTGCCGATCGTGTGGAGGCCGGACAACACCCCGCTGATGCTGTGGCCGCAGACGAGCAGTGTCGGTCCACATGCGTGCATCAACAACCACGGCGACGTCGCGATCCTCGACAAAGATGCCACTCGACAAGTGAGCGTGCTCCATTTGAACGGCACGATCGACTCCTTCCCAGTGGTTGGTGATGCCACGTCTGTCCGCGGCATCAGCGACGAAGGCCGGCTGATTGGTACGTCGCGCGTGAACGGTGAGACGCGGGGCTGGACCCTCTATGAAGGTCGGCTCACGTGGCTGGATCCGCCGGCTGGCGCGAGTGGGTTGGTGACACCCGTCGGCGTCAACACGTGCGGCGATATCGTCGGAGTCACCAGCACCGGCGGCGTCGCGTTCATAAGGCCCCTGCCGATTCGTTGTGACGGTTTCACGCGTATCGTGCGTGGACACTAAGCCCAGCTCGGGCTCAAGGCGAAGCGGGCGCGCGGGATTGATCGGTGAGCCGGACGATAACCTTTACGACCTTGGTCAACCTTGTCGGACCTCCGGAGGCGGTCACGTTCGGGCCGATCGAGAAGGACGGCGATGGTCGGCGGTAAACGATGGCGACCTGGCAAGTCGGGACTTCAGGCGATCGGGTGCGGCATCATCTCAATCTCCTCGTAACGGCGCCCGAGACGAAGATTGACCGGCCGCTGCCGCCCAATCCCAATGAATGGGCTGCATGTACGTCCCGAACGCGCCCACGACGCGCAGGGGCGCGAGCGCAATGTCGGCCGGAGTGACGTCGACGGCGGCGGCGCGAATGCCGGCCCGCCTCAGCGACTCGACGCATGTTGCTAACGAAGTGTCGTGACGGTACTGCTGTCAAAGCGCGTCGCAGATCGGTACTTTTGTCTCGCTTAAGGTGTCTCCTCCGTGGCTGTAGGTTTCTGCAACCCTCCAGCGAGACCTATGGCTACGACGTGCGATTGGACCCGCAAAAACGGCCCCCTGCCCGAGTGTTCGCGCTAGCGACGGTTACGCCGACGGTGACCGATTAGATAAGCGGAGCCCAGGCCCAGCAGGCCGAGCGTTGCCGGTTCTGGCACGGCTGTGTTCACGACGACGTTATCAATCGCGAAGTAGTTCAAGGTGCCGAATGTCGCACCAGTCCCAGTGAGAACGACGCTTGTCAGATTCGCCCACTGCTGATTAAGGGTGAGTGTCTGGAAATCCGCCTGCCCGCCTGGCCCGTCAAAGATGCCGTCCGGCGTGAGCGTGAGCGACACGGTGGTACCGCCAACCTGGTTGCCAGTTACTGTGATCGTCCGGGCCCTACCGTTCAACTGCCACTCAGCGTAGTCGAGCGACGTCAGCCCGAAGGGCGCGCCGCCAGTCGGCGAGAACGTCACCCGGCTGAGGGGGTCGCCCTCGATCACCAGGTAGGTGCTGCCGTTGTCGACCAACGCACTGTTGTTGGCGAATTGGTAGCTGTCCGACGCCATATCGAACAAGAATCCACCAGATGTCGGGTCACCGGCGAGAGGCTGCGCCGTTCCAGCCGGGACGGCGTGGTCTTCGAAAGTGATCGTCGACGCCTGAGCACTTGCGATGCTCGCGGCCAGAACCAGTACCACCAAAGCCAGCAGTCGCCTCATCTTGTGATCCTCTCGTCGTGGCCGACGGTCGTGAACGGACAACCGGTTTAGCCCAACAATTGCGCGCCATACAACTTGCGTACCAGACGAATTCGTTGACTGGCATAGACATTCTCAATGCGGGTAAGGCTTCGATGGGCTTTGAGACGACATTAGTCAACTTCTCCGGTGCTGGCAAGAAGACGCCGGTCGGCTTGGATGAATTCAACGATTACTTCAACGACTGGTCGAGGCGCCCTAGCAGCCCGTGGCACAAGTCGCGCTTCGTATGAACAACGGCGACTGCGTGAAGGTCCCGCGCACGGCGGTGCGTTGGGCGTGGAACGCGTGAGTGACCGCCGCTGAACGTCGCCTCGGGTCGATGATCACCCATAGCGTCGCCAACAGCGCGGCGACTCGGCCCTGGAGGCCCCGCGGTGTGCCCACGCCACAGATGGTCCGCATGAGGAGGCCGAGATTGAACCCGCCAACATGCACGAGTAGGCGTTTCAGGATGTTTCGGTGACCGCGGAGATGCGTCCGGCGCATCCCGCCAGTGCCGTAGATGTGGGCGAACGTCCGTTCGAGCAACTCGCCGCGGCAGCGGAGTAACCTGAGGCCGCGCGGTCCGCGGATCCGTCGCCGGTTGGCGTAGACCGCATCGCGCGCCTCCGCCTTGTGCCGCCAGTGCCGCCGTCCTCGGTCCGGCTCCGAGATGTAGGTGCGGATGCCGCGTCGCGTCAGGTCGACCAACCGGTCATTACTGTGAAACCCTTTGTCGGTGACTAACGCGCGGAACCCGTCGCTGGCGGGCAGCACGGCCGTGAGATGGTCCGCGGCCTGGCGCAACGTCTCCTGCATTGTGGTGGTGTCGCCGTCATCCGCATCTTGGAGGGTCACGGCCACGACGGCCCCGGTGTCGAGATCGACGGCGTGCTCGGCTTTGTGGGCCAAGTGGGTGCGACCGTCTTTCATCTTCGTGATCTTGGCGTCCGGATCATGGGGATGCGTCCAATCGTCATTCGAGCCCTTCTTCTTTCGCTTCCGATCGATCCGCGCGAGATCGGCCCGCGTGGGTGTCCCGATGCCCGACGCCTTCGCCAACCCGGTCAAGAACTCCTGATAGCCCTCGCCGGTGTCGCGCCGGACGATGGTCCGCAGGGCTGCATTCGCTTCCAGCGTCGTGCCGTCCACGCCGAGGGTCGTGCCCTTGAGCAGCTTCGCCGCCGCGAGGTAGTCCAGCACCCAGAGGAAGACGGTTTGATGGGTCTCGAGATCGATGAGGCGTCGCGTGCGCGAGATCGTCGAGTGATCGGGCGCGGACTCGTGTAACGCCAGCCCGAGGAAATCGCGCAACGCCAGCGAATCCGCCGCCCGCCACGCGATCCCGCGCTCGGAGTCGAGTCCTTCGAAGTAGCCGACCAGCAGGAGCCGGAAGTACAGACCGGGCGCCAGGCTCGGCCGGCCCATGCGGGCGGCGTAGAATCTCTGGCAGGCGCCCTCGACAAACCGATCGAAGTCACCCACGCGGAGGAGGTCGTTCAGGCGCCGATAGAACGGGTGCGACGGGGCGACCGGCAGGTCGGTGGTCGGCACCCACAGCTCGGTGGCACGCTGACGCTTGCGTTTACCCATCGACATGCGCGCAGTGTAGTACGACCCAGGGAGCCTGTCGATCTCAATTCATGCACTTGCACCACGGGCTGCTAGGCGATGGAGCAACACCGCGCTCGCGAACTGATCTCCAGCGTCGGATCACAGGAAGGCGGCCATTGCCGACTCTCTGCCGACTGGCCGCCGACCGGAAAGTCCGGGATCAGCCGGCGGCGACCGCGGCCGGGTGGATGTTCTGATTGACTCTGAAGAGATTCGCCGGGTCGTACCTTGTCTTGACCTCGACCAGTCGTAGGTAGTTCGGGCCGAAGGCTGCCTTGATGGCCTCGTCTTCCCCCTCGCCGAGGAAGTTGAGGAGATAGTCGCCGCTGCGATAGGCGGACATGTCGTCGGCGAAGGCGCGGGCCCACTTGACGTGCCGGTCGGCGTCCTCCGGCCGGGTCCACTGCGCGAGGATGCCGAGGTCGTATTGCGCGTGGCGCTGGGCAAAGGCGGTTTCGGTCGGCGGGACCCGGCTCGCAGCGCCGCCGTACTGCTCGAGGAGGATCGCCGACAGCGGCGAGGTCGCCTCGTTGGCATGGCGCACCATGACGCGGATCGCATCGTCGCTCAACTCCCGGAGGAAGCTGGACTTCCAGTAATTCTGGTTGCCGTCCGGGACCGCGGCGTCGAACGTGGTCTGCATCAGCGGGAACGGCATCGGCTGGATCGCGTCGACGAGCGGCGGCCCGAACTTGCGCAATGGCTCGAGCAACTTCGCGCCTTCAGAGAGGTCGCCGCAGTAGCACGTGGCGATCGCGGCGACCGGCGCCCCGTCGGGCGTGTGCAGCATCGCCGCGTAAGCGCCCAGTTCGTCGGGCGCGGCCTGCGTGAAATCGCGGTAGCGCTGGAGGAGTTCCACCGCGCGGTCGCGCGGGTGGACGAGCAGGCCGCCCAGTACCATGCTGACCGGCCGCAGTCGGTACTCGAACGACGTCACGACGCCGAAGTTACCGCCGCCGCCGCGCAGCGCCCAGAACAAGTCGGGGTGCTCGTCGGCGCTGATCTGGCGGACCTGTCCATCGGCGGTGACGATCTCGAACGAGATGACATTGTCGCAGGTGAGGCCGTACTTCTTGACCAGCCAGCCGACGCCACCGCCGAGCGTCAGCCCGGCGACGCCGGTCTTCGACACGACGCCGGCCGGAACCGCCATCCCGTAGACGTGGGTCTCGCGATCGAGCTCGCCGAGAATGACGCCCGGCTGAACGCGGACGCGCCCGGCCCGCGGGTCGACATGCACGCCCTTCATGCGCGAGAGGTCGATGACCAGCCCGCCGTCGCAGAGCGCCCGGCCGCCGACGTTGTGTCCGCCGCCGCGGATCGCGACGAGCAGGTCATGGTCGCGCGCGAAGTTGACCGCCGCGATGACGTCGGCCAGCCCCGAACAGCGCGCGATCAGCCCAGGACGCTTGTCGATACTCGCGTTCCAGATCCGGCGCGCGCTGTCGTACTCGGCGTCCGCGGGCCCGATGACCACGCCGCGGCACGACGTCCGGAACTGCGCGATCGATTCCTCGGCGACCGCCGCGCCGGCGCGATTGATCAGTACCGACTGCGGGCATGACTGTCCTCCGGCTTATCAGGTCGATTTCCCATTGGGCAAGTCGCGATACTAGCATCTCGCCGTTGCCGTGGTGCGACGTTAGGTCGGCGGACCGTCGCGAATTCATCGCCGGCTCCGGTGCGCTCGCGATCGAACGCAGGACCCCGTCCAATGTGGACGGTGATTGAATATTCACAGCTCTCTTTCAGCGAGGCGCCGGAACTCGTCAGGGACAGAGCGCCCAGCCCGCGATGCCGACCCATAATCCACCGCCTTGCCTCCGAAGCGCTTGCGGATCGCATCGACGGCCCGGTCTGCGCGCGATCGCGCCAGACCATTCCTGGTGCCAGGACGGCGTCCTTCGTCGGCAAGCCCAAGCGGCAGCTCCAGTTGCAGGATCGCATGCGCTTGGAGATGTGAGACGGAGATCGCTAGCAGCGAGATCGTCCTCTCGTCAGGGTGATCCGCAAGGACGCCGCGCACCAAGTCCTCGGCGGTCTCAGCGAGAGTCCTCGTGGCAGAAATCGGTGCTGACAGCGTGAGCGCGCGCGTGACGGAGCGCAAGTCGGCGAAACGCACGCGGACGGTGATCGTCCGGCCGGCCAGTGACGTGGCGCGGAGCCGGGCGCCGATGCGGTCGGCAAGATGATGAAGCGTCGGTTTGAAGACGCGCTCGGTCGCAGGCCGTCTTCCGAGCGCTGATTGTGCGCCGGCAGAACGCGCGCGCCCACGCGTCTGGATTTGCCGCGGGTCGCGGTTCCACGCGAGTGCCGCCAACTTCCTTCCTGTCGCGTGCCCAAGCAATCGCTCCACCGATTTGGGAGAGCTCTGAGCCAATTGACCGATGGTGGTCACGCCGATCTTGGCGAGCCGCGCCTCGGTCGCCGGGCCCACACCCCACATCAGTGCGACGGGTAGATCGTGTAGGAACTCGAGTTCGGTCTCTGGATCGACGACGACAAATCCATCCGGCTTCGCGACCTGCGATGCGATCTTCGCCAGATGCTTGGTACGCGCCACGCCGATTGACATCGGCAGGCCAAGCTCAGCGCGCACGCGAGCCCGCACTGTCCTTGCGATCTCTGACGGCGAGCCGAAGAGATGCGTGCACCCCGCAACGTCGGCGAAAGCCTCGTCGATCGAGATGCGCTCTATGGACGGCGTGAAATCGCTCAGGACTCCGATTGCGGCGTCACCGAGCCGTTGGTATTCGTCGAAATGTCCGCCGACAAATATGAGGTCGGGACAGAGTTGCCGCGCGCGCCGTGCAGGCATGCCGCTTCGTACGCCATAGGCCCGCGCTTCGTAGGAGGCCGCGAGTACGACGCCGCCGCCGACCGCAATCGGCTTGCCACGCAGGCGAGGGTCAAGCAGTTGTTCGACCGACGCATAAAAGGCGTCGAGGTCGGCGTGGAGAATCGTGGCTGTGGAGCCCATCGCTGCTTCCGGATCTTGGGCGAAATAATAGCGAAAGCGCAGCAAGTCCCGCAAGAGCGGTGCGGCGGGGTATACACGGAGTCGATGACTTTGACTGTTTAGTACATTTTGAACAAAATGGACTTATGAAGACGCAGGGCGCGACCGCAGATCCGGAGTCAGCCTCGTCGGCTGTCGAACCGCGACGCAGGCCAGTTCACGTCGCGACGTTCCGAAACAGCCGCGGTGAGGCACTCACACCCTCGTCAGTGAGCGCGAGCGAGGCGAAGAGTGAGTTCGGGCGCGTCTTGGAGATGGCCATGCACGGCGGAGCCGTTGTGATCACGAAGCACAACGCGCCCAAAGCCGTCCTCATTTCCGTTGAAAACTTCAACGCGTTATCGGGCGCAGCCCAGACGAAGCTCGATACGCTCAGCCGCGAATTCGATGAGCTCCTTGCACGGATGCAAACATCCAAGGCGCGCTGCGGAATGAAGGCGGGGTTCGCCGCCTCTGGAACGCGTTTGGGCAAGGCTGCGGTCGCCGCGGCGCGCGCACGTGGCTAGTTCGAGGCGTCGTCCATGCATCTACGTGCTGGCTGGAACCAACGGTGCGGGCAAGAGCAGCATAGCAGGCGCCATGTTTCGGCAGGCCGGCGCAGACTACTTCAATCCTGACGAAGCGGCTGCTCGAATTCTCGTTGCCAATCCCGATATTTCGACGGCGGACGCGAACAGCGCAGCCTGGCACGAGGGGAAGCGCCTGCTGGAACGCGCGATCGCCGAACGCCTGGACTTCGCGTTCGAAACGACGCTTGGCGGGCAGACCATCAGCGTTCTTCTGCACGAAGCCTTGGCGGCTGCAGTCGAAGTGCGCATGTGGTTCGTGGGATTGAATGGTCCCGAACTGCACATCGCGCGCGTCCGATCCATGGTGGCTCGAGGCGGACACGACATCGAGGAAGCAAAGATTCGGGAGCGCTATGACCGGACTCGGATCAACCTGATTGAGTTGATGCCGCGACTCACAGGGCTTCGGGTCTTCGACAACAGCTTTGACGCCGACCCGCATGCCGGACACTCTCCCCAGCCGACCCTCATTCTTCACCTCGCGGAGGGGAAGATCCTGAAGATGGTCGAGTTGTCCAAGACGCCTCAGTGGGCCAAGGCCTTGGTGGCTGCCGCGCTCAAGATCGCCAAATGATCACGCTGCTCCGCGCTATTCGGGCCGACACGGATCAGCGCACCTTGCCGGCGGCATTCTCGAGCACGACGTTCGACATCACGGCGGTGTCGATCGTCACGGGCTGATGCGAGCAGAACCCGATGCCCACATAGAAAGGCCCGTGCAAGCGCAAGGGGACGGGCGGACCGAACGCGTGCAGCGGTTCTCCTTCGAGGCTCACAAACAGCGTGAACGATTCGCCGCGCTTCTCGATGCCGATGCGGCGCGCCATGACGGTGACCAGGCTGTCTGGACTGGCGCCGCCGGGACGGCCGCGCCCACCGATGCGGTACTCCATGTCGGTGACGCGAAGCCCTTTCGCGGGCCGCACGCCGAGTTGAATCATCCCCGCGCCATGCAGCGCCACCAGCGCCTCCTGCGAGTCGTCGGCGAGATCCTGACGGATGACGAGGACGGCCTTGCGGTCGCCGTAGCCGTTGGGGTCCGGGTAGCCGATGTTGGCGGCGAGCGAGACGTCTCCAGACATCCGCTTCCAGAGAAACCGGAACTCGTCTCGCGTGTACCAGACGTTGTAGCCGGCCGACGCAATCGTGTAGCGCTCTGCCTCAGCGTCGTAGCTGCTGCTGCCGGCGACGAGGGCGCTCCCGACGTCCGACTGCCCCTCGAAGACGCCAATCGGCGCAGCGATGGTCGTCGTGTCGCGATGAAACTCCGGCGGCGGCGCAACCTGCTTGTGCGTGTCGGAGCCAGGCAGCGCCCAGTCGGGCACCTCAGGTTTCTGCCCGGCGAACGGCCGCGATCCCGAGCACAGCACCAGAAGCGCGATGACAGCAAGCGGCGTGAATGTCATGGTGCTCACTTCCCCCGGATGCTCTCGTCCGGTCCCAGGTAGCTCGAGCGCAGCGGCGCGGCGCTGGTATTGACGACGACCTTCTCCAGCACGACCGCCGGATCGACCATCCACACCTTCAGCGTGTGATAGCCCGCCGCGGCGATCGTGTGTGACGAGGTCACGACGCGCGCATTGTTCCTGACCGAGTCCTCCCAGTCACGATTGCCGTTCTGCGCGTTGTAGCCCTGCGGCACGACGATGACGGTCTGCGGCGGCTCCTGGTCGAACGACACGGCGAGGCGGACGGGACGATCCGGGGCGAAGTTCAGAATCGGACCCAGCGTGAGCCTGGCCGTCACTGCGCCGGGCGTGACGAGGTACATGCGGTACTCGAGACACGGGGCGTTCTCGCCAGGGACGGCGGCTGGCGCCATGACGGGCGCGACGGTGCGCATCGCCGACAGCGTGTGGCCGTAGTTCTCGATGCGCGTCCAGCGCCGATCGCCGGCGTCGACTTTCCGCGAGTAGTGCTCGGCCTCGATCGAAACGTAGCCGGCACCCTCAGCGAACCCCTGGAGTGACTCACGCGTCACCCCCGCGATCTTCGCCGTCGACACCGCCACGACGACCTCGGCGCCGGCCCCGCGCACCGTGACACTGCCCGCAGCGAGGCCCGTCGGCACGCGCGCCCAGTCGATCGACACGTCCACGCGCGTGTCGTCCCCGACCGTGCCCGAGGATTGGCTGAGCACGATCCACGGCGCGCTCGGGGTGGCGGTGAACGCATACGGCGTCAGGCCGCGGTTGAATACCTCGACGTAACTGACCTGTTGGTTCAACGAATCGAAGCGCGGCAACGCCGGCTGATCGAGGATGGTCGGACCGGCCGGCCAGGCCATCGCCGCCCCGTCGATCGCGACGCCGAGCGCGGCGTCGCGCGGCGGCTCGAACGAGATCAGCTTGATCGCGTCCATGTTGTTCTCCGGCGGATCGCGCCACGTCGTGTAGCCGATGTGCGGCTGGTCCATGAAGTGATCCCACCGGCCGCCGGCGAACGTCTGGTTGAACTGCGTCATCAGGTCCGAATCGACCTTGAACAGCGCCTTCGTGCGTTCGCCCCAGGCGTTGGCGCTGGCGCGGCCCTGCGCCGCATAGAGCGCGTTGCGCGCGGCCGCCACGTACATGGCGTTGAGGTTCGCTGACGCCTTCGCCGGAAACAGCACCAGCTCGTAGAAGGCGTCGCGCTTCGCGGCCGGGAGCCGGCGATAGATCGCCTCGGCCCGCTTCACCACCGCGTCGTAGTCGGCCACGACACGCTCGGCCTCGCGGTAGTTGCTCACACTGTAGGTCGACGGCTCGAGCAGCTCGGGTTTGCGGCGGCCGTTGAACCGCGTCCACGCCTCCATCACCTCGGCGATCGCGCCGGCCTCGGGCGCGCCGAATTCCCGCTCGGCCCACAGCCGCGTGAACTCGGCCGTGTTCTCCTCCGTCCAGCGCGAGGTGTCCCACGCCAGGCTGAGGAAGTACTCCATCGGGAAGCTATAGGCCTTGAAGTGGCCGACGTTGACGATCCAGATGCGATCGGCGCCGTAGCCTTTCGCCAGACGCATCTGCTCGGCGATCTTCGGGATGGGATTGGTGTCGATCCACTGGTAGCTGCGCGGGCCGCCGTGGTAGTCGAAGTGATAGTAGACGCCGGCGCCGCCAGGCCGCGCGCGTTCCGCCGCCGTCGGCAGGCGGCGGATGTTGCCCCAATTGTCCTCGGCCCAGAGCAGCGTGACGTCTTCCGGCACGCGCAGGCCCTGCTCGTCAGTACTCCTGCACCTCTTTATAGAGCGCCCAGAGCTGCGGGATTTTCGTCACGTCGGAGCGCACCTCGTCCGCGAGGATCCGGCGCTCCTCGGCGACGATCTTCTCGGTGAGCGCCACGCCCTCCTCGAGCGTGCGCACCATCGGCGTGTCGTTCTCGCCGCGCAGACCGATCGTATAGACGTTCTCAAAGTCCTTGCGCGCGCGCACACCGGTCCGCCAGAACTCGTTGAGCACGTCGGCCTGCGTCGCGTAATTCCAGTTGCCGTATTGGCCGCGCAGGTGCCAGTCCCACTCCTTCTGGGCGCGCATCATGGGTTCCTGGTGCGAACTGCCCATTACGATTCCGTACTCGTCGGCGAGACGGGCGTTGTCGGGATCGTCATCGGCGAAGGCGTTGTTCCACATCGCCGGCCAGAGATAGTTGGCCTTCAGGCGAAGCAGGAGCTCGAAGATCCTCGCGTAGAACAGGTGATTGAAGTTCGCGACCGTCCCCGGGCCGCCGCCAGGCGTCGGATGCTCGCCGAAGGTCTTGCGCACCCAGAAATCGAGGTTGGGTTTCTCCTCGTTGAGGAAGATGCCGCGATACCTCACGCTCGGCTCCCCCTGCTGATACAGACCGGGCCTCACGTACAGGGCAGCCTTGTGATCCGGTGTGACGTCGTCCCACCAGTACCAGGGTGACACGCCGATCTGTTCCGACAGATCGTAGATGCCGTAGATGGTGCCGCGCTTGTCGCTTCCCGCAATGACGAGCGCGGTCGACACGCCGGGTAGCGGATCGCGAACCGTCTGCAAGGCGAAGCACTCCCACCGGCCGCGAATGCCGGAGACGTCGATGCGGCCGTCGCGCGCGAGCCGATCGACAAGCGCGCTTCCTCCCAGCGTGCCGATGATGACGACGGTCGAGCCTGGATGAGCGGGGTCGGTGACGATCGCCGGCGTCACCGAGGTGACCCGCGCGATGTCTGCCCGCAGATCGCCCGCGGCCCGGATGACCCCGGGCGAATCCGCCGCGTCCACCCAGATGGGTGCGGCACCGCCGTGTTCCACCAGGGCGAATCCGCCTGGCGTAGGGGACGAGCTGACGTACGACGGACGACCGAGCGCGTGAGTCGGCGCGGCGATGCCGAGCAGCAGGGCCGGCGCCAGCACGAGAGTCGTGAGCCTGGAGTGCGGCATCGGTCGATCCTACTTCTCAGGGTCGAGATAGGCTCGACCGATTGGGGGTATGACCCTGCCCCTCTCCACCCTCTGCGGATGCCGAGTGCTGGCGAAGAACAACCGGTGGCCATCGGGAGACACGTCCGGTGAGACCTCGTCATACGCCGAGTTCACCCCGGCACCGGAGCCGAACGCGACCTCAATCACCCAGCATCGAGCCAGCGTTCATGTCGACGCGCCCGCTCCTGCCGTTCCTCAGTTCAAAATCCCTTGGGGGGCGTAAACACGAACCGTGCGTCGTCGAGCATGGGATTGACCTGGGGATCGAAGGTGACGGTGGTTCGATACAGGGTGCCGGCGGCGACCCCTTCGGCGGTGTCCTCGAAGACGCGCCGCACGAGCAGCGTCTGCACGTCGATCCACACGTTCATCTGACGAACGTTGACGACTCTCCCGGACGCGCGATACACGGACTTGCCGACGCCGGCCAGCTTGTAGCAACTGTGGCCGTTGATTGCTTCGGTCCCCGCGAGCGACGTGCCGCCGAATTCGGTCAGCGGACCGGTCAGGTCCGCCTGCGGGAACAGCCACGGCGAGATCTGCATCAACGCGTTGTTGGTCGGCTCGCCGCCGGCGACGAAGGCCCCCGAGGCCTGGCCCTTCGGAAACGTGTCGCTCACGCCCGTCGCCTGCCACCAAGTGTGAAAGGCCTCGTCGTCGGACCACACGACGAAGCGATCGACGTTCTGCTCCCTGACGAAGTCGAACAGGAAGTGGCGCGGCCCGCGATACGCCGTTGTGAACGTGTGATGCTCGTGCAGCACTCCGTTGGGGGGCCCAAACTCCGTGTCGACGGTGCCGGTGTCGGCGTACGACTTGAGGGCCGCGTAGGCGGCCTGGCTCCGCGCCAGCACGTCGTCACCGGACGGGGCCGCCGGTCGGGTTCCCTGGGCCAACGCCACGGACGCGCAGGCGCCAGCGACGACGAGCGTTCGAAATGTCTTCATCGTTTGACCAGCTCCACGCGGCGGTTCTTCGCGCGCCCCTCGAGGGTGGCATTAGTGTCTTTCGGCTGCGACTTGCCGAAGCCGGCCGTCGAGAGCCGCGCCGCCGGAACACCGTAGCGGCTCACGAGCGCGGTGCGAACGGCTGCGGCGCGGCGCTTCGACAGAATCGAGGTTGTAGTCGTCGCGGCCGATGCCGTCGGTGTGTCCGTTGACGGCGAGCGCCCAATCCGGATGTCGCTTGAGGACGTCGGCGATGTCCTTCAACGTGGGATCGGACTCCGGCCGAAGGACATCGCTGTTGAACGTGAAATAGATGCTGTAGACGTCGGCGCGGCCCGATTCCGCCAGCTCGCGCTCGATGGCGCTGCCGCCGCCCGTACCACCACCGCCGCCGCTGGCGGTGCCGCCCGCGCCGACGCCCGCGCCCGGGGCGGCGCCGCCGCCTGGGCCGCCCCCATTCTCGGGCGGTCCGCCGCCGCAGCGCGTCGTGATCTTGATCACCTGCAGCGACTCGCGGTCCCCGGCCGGGCGCGGCGCGATGTCCAAGGCCTTCGCCTCTTCCGCGGAGATCGCTTCCACGTGGCCGATGCCGATGCGAAACTTCAGCGTGAGCGGATTCGCCGCGTCGTCGAGGAAGAAGAACTCGGACTGGTCGCCGAAAAAGTCCCCTGCCGCCTGGATCGCCGGCAGCGACACGGCCACGTCGTTCAGGAGCACTGGCATCATCACCGGCGCCTTGCCGACGCGTGCGACGGTCGCCACTTCCTGGTTGTCGTAGACACTCGGATGCTGTTCCCGATCGATGCCGGGCTTCTGCACGTTGAACCCGATGAAGATCCCCATCGAGGCCTCACCCTTCGTCTTGAGCTCGTTCAGCACCGCGGTGGAAGTGCCGATCGCCGTCGTCTCCGGGATCAGCTCCGGCAGCAGGGGCGAGTACCACTGCAGGTAGAGCGTGGCACTGCGCAGGTCGCTCCGGCGCACCGTGCGAATGAGGGTGGTCTGCTGCAGTTTCGGCTTGTCATCGACGAGGTCGTCCATGACCATGCGTTCGGTCGAGTACTTCAGCCGGACTTCGGTCTCGGTCACCGCCTGGATGGTCTTAATCGACTCGTAGTCGCCGTCGGGATCGTTGACGGCCGTGACAATCGTCAGGCCGGCGCATAGCGGTATGGCCGGCGTCGCCGCCGCGCCCGTGACGGCGCGTGCCGGCGTCAGCGTGAGGATGGTCGCGATCGCGCTCGCGCCCACCGCGAGACGCGTCGTCATTTCGCTTTCCCGGCGATGTAGCTGCCCGGCAGCCCGAGGCCGGCGGCCTGCATGAACGACGCGGGCCCCGCCTGGACGACGCCAAACCCCTCCGGCTGCACACCGGCGGCGACCATGCGCTCGCCACTCGAGCTGGTGAGCACGAACAAGCCACCCGCGGTCTTGCCTTCCGTGAGCATGGCGACGGGAATCACCTGCTTGTTGTACACGACGACGTGGCCCGTTCCCTCTTCCGCATACATGCCGGCACGTTCGCCGGCCTGGTCGAAGATGACCGCCGCTCCGCGTTGCTGCATTTCGCCGAGCGCCGCGACCGGGGCCTTGCCGTCTTTCGAAAAAACCATCATCCGGTAATCGCCGTCTCCCTTCGTGCCGAACCTCGCCCGGATCGCTTCGCCTTCCGTGATTTGGAGACCGCTCTCGGATCCGTCGGCGGAGAGCAACACCCGCTGCGAGCCCGCGGAGGGGCGGGCCATGACGAAACCGCCGGTGTTGCGCGCACCGAATCGCACCACTCCGTCGCCCGCGGAGTTGTAGAGAATGGCGTCCCTGTCCTCGCTCACGGAGAAGACGCGCTTGCCATTCCGGTCCATGACCTCAAACGGTGCGGGCACGCGCCGGGTCAGTCCGGTACGGGAGGCCTGACCCTCGAGTTCGGCAATGCGCCGTTCGAGCGCCTTGACGCGCGCGTCGGTCGTACCCGGGGTCTCATCTGGAGCCTGGGCCGGCGGCGCCTCGGCGGATCGTCTGAAGAACATGCTCTGCTGACCGGCCGGACATGCCGAGCGCAGCGGTGTGACGCGCAGCGTGCCCTCGGGGGCGGCGCAGACATGCACGACATTGGGCGGAGCCGGAGGCTGGCCCTGAGCACGAAGCGCGGTCGTCATCCAGCCCGCCATGGCCGCGGTCGCGCAGCCAGACGCGAAGACCACCATGAGTTGCACCCTTTTCATCATCGTTGTCCCCCGCCACTCGGGCCGCACGTCTCGCCCCCGGCACACCCGAGGAAGTAGCTGCCGGGTAAACCGCTGCCCGGCACCAGCGGAAAGCCTGAGACCGGGCCAGCCAGCACCACACCGTAGCGATCCTGGTTGACGCCGAACTTCACCATCGGTTCGCTCGACCTATCACCAATGGCGAGCAGGCCGCCGCCGGTCGCGCCTTCGGTCAGCGCCAACACCGCCTCGCCCTGCGCATTCTGGATGCGGACACTGCCTTTGCCGTCGACGACACTCGCCATGGCTCGGAGCCGACCAGCCGGGTCGCCGATGACGAGCGCGCCCGTTCCGGCCTGCGATTCGCCGATTGCCGCCTCCGGTCCGCCGGTGGGGCCGAGCACTCGAAGCGAGAAGTTCCCGGAGGGCTGCCTGCCGAAGTCGGCGCGCCGTTGGCCGCCCTCGGTCATCAGGAGGCCGCCGATATCTCCCGACCAGCCGATCGAGACCTCCTGGCTGCCGAGACCCCGCGCCGTGACGAACCCGCCGGACTCCGCGGCCCGCAGCTCGACGAACGTCTGTCCGCCGCTGGCGCGGATCAGGACCTTGCCGGAGAATATTTGAACAATCGCGCGCCCGTCCTTGTCCAGGACTTCAAACAAGGGTCCGTTCTCGAGCGTCTTGGCGCGGCTTTCCAACTTGCCCAGGGAGATCAACACTTGCCGGGGACGCCGTATCGGACTCGGCCTGCGGATTCCAGGGATTGCCGTTGTCGCCCTCAGAGGTCGAGGGCGTCAGGCGCATGGACGTCTGTCCCGAGGCACAACTGCCGGTGACTCCGGCGGCGTGCATGATGCCATCGGACGCGACACAGACGACGATCGCGGTGGGCGCACCCGGCTGCGAAGGATCAGCGGCGGCGCTGGCCGCCCGATGAGCGGGTTCGGCCACGAGCGGGAGCAACATGGCGGCGGCGGCAATCGTCACCGCGCCGCCGGCACGAACGCTCGCGCGCAAGGAGACCCTGGTCCCGGTCGGTGACTCGGCAGACATGAAGGGCCGTCCTTTGTCGGGCGTTTCGGTGATCGGTCCAAGAGACTGGCCGAGCGTGCGGATTATATCTTCGATGGAGCGCCCGCCAGGTCCAACGCGACCCGCACAGCGGGTTGCGCATTCTCGACGGTCAGGTCGCCCCCTTCGGCTTCGACGCGCGCCCCAGCGGCCTGGATGGCCAAGATCCCGGCGCTGCTGATGTAGTCGAGCCCGCTCAGATCGAGCAAGATACGGCGCTTGCCGCCCTCGATCGCCGCCAGCAGGGCCTCCACCAGGCGCGGCGCGGTGGCCGCGCTCAGGCGGCCGTGGGCGGCGATTCGCAGGCCGTCTTGCGTCTCCTCCAAGGTGACCCGAAGTTCCCAGCGCATCATCGTGCTATAAGAAATCGCGCGAACGACCAACTTTCGTCGGAGCTGAGTGTATTTACCACAGGATGTCGAAGATGCCGCCCTCGTTGAACGGTGCCTCGGGGGCGATCAGCGGGCATTTGAGGCGCTGGTCCTGCGTCACCAGCGGAGCCTGTTCACCGTCGCGGCTCGTATGCTGGGCAATCGCGACGAGGCCGCGGATGCCACCCAGAACGCGTTCGTACGGGTCTACCAGAACCTGGGCAGCTTCGATCCGCGCTACCGGTTTTTCAGCTGGATCTACCGCATCCTCGTCAATGAGTGCCTGAATACGCTTCGCGCCAGGCGCGGGACGGAGGGGCCGGTCGAATCGATCGACACCGCCGATGGACCGCTGGAGGCGCTCGAGGCGGCCGAACGCCGCAGGCTGGTGCAGCAGGCACTCATGGCGTTGCAGCCGGAACTCAGGGTGGTGATCGTTCTTCGGCATTACACGGGTCTGTCTTACGAGGAAATCGGCGAGGCGGTCGGCGGGCTCCCGGTGAAGACGGTGAAATCGCGGCTTTATAGCGCGCGGCAGCGACTTGCACAGCTGCTGCTCGGGTCCCAGTAATGAAGCATTACCTTGACGAACACGACGACATCGACGAGCCGGCCGGAGGCCACGAAGACGACCTCCTGGCGCGGGCTCTTGACGAACTGTACGAGCCCGAGGCACCGGCGGGACTGGTTCGCAACGTGATGAACCGCGTGGCGGCGCGTGAAGAGCGCCCGGCGGCAGTTTTCTCCGGAGGAGTGATGAGCATGGCGAAGAAGGCAATGTTGGGAGTGGCAGCCGCGGCGGCAGTGATCCTGGTCGTCTTCATGATTACCGGCTTCCCACCGGTTAGCAGTGGCACGTCGGGTGCGATCGGTGCCGCGAAGCGCGCGCAGGCACCCCAGATCACAGCGTCGGACGTCGTCACTGGCGATGCGTCGGCGCAGCAGTTCCTGCAGAGCGACGAGTTCGCGAAGCTGATGGCTGATTCGAACGCACGGAAGCTCCTATCGAACCAGGCGATTCAGAATGCGCTGAAAGACCCGGCAATCGTCGCGGCCATCACCAGCCAGGGCTTCAAGGACATGCTGGCGAACGACCTGATGAAGGACGCGTTGACGCAGCCGGCGCTCGTCAGCGCTCTCAAGGACACCAATTTCATCAGCGCGCTGGCACGCGACGACTTCCAGACAGCGTTGTCGAAGGGCGATCTGCACTTGGCACTCTCGAAGGTCGACATGACGGCATCGCTGACGCGGAACGAAATCACGGCGCTGTTCGCGCAGCCGGGCCTCATGGCGGCGTTACAGACTCCTGCGTTCACGGCAGCGATCTCCAACCCGCAGATCGCGCACGCCTTCTCGAGCATGGGAATTATCCAGGCGCTCAGCGACGCCGGAATGCAGCACGCGCTCGCAGGACAAGCGTTGGAAGCCGCGCTCGAGGCCAAGGGCTTCGCTGCATCGCTCGGCTCAGCGCAGCTGAATGCGGCGTTGAACAGTGGACTGAGCTCAGGACTGTCCGAGAAGTAAACGCGCCCGGCCCCAAAAGATCAACGGGGCGGTCCGCTTCGAAGCGCGGCCGCCCCGTTTTCATGTACGATCGCGGGCCTTCCCCATGCGGCGATACGGCTGGTTGAGGCGCGGGCGGTTCACCGCCTGGATCGCGCGGAGCGCGCTCGCGGCAGCGCTGTGTGCGTGCAGTCCACGTGCCGCACACGCGCAGCTTTCGGCCGTCGAGCTCCCTGAGGTGCGCATCGTCTACTTCGAAGGGACGGAAGGGTACCTCGTCCCGCACGCCGCGCGCACGTTCCTGAACTCGCTCGCGTTTCAACGCCGCCTGTTCGGGATGGATGCGCGCGAAAAGACGACCGTGCTGCTCGTCGATTTCTCGGACAGCGGAAATGCGTCGGCCACCGTAGTGCCGCGGAATCTCCTGACCGTTCAAATCGCGCCGCTCAGCTTTGCGTTCGAGACCCTTGCGGCCAACGAGCGGCTGAACACCATCATGAACCACGAGATGGTGCACATTGCGACGATGAGCCAGGCCGCGCGATCGGATCGGCTGTTTCGGCGGCTGTTCGTCGGCAAGGTCAACCCTGTCGCGGACCAGCCCGAATCGATCCTGTACTTCTTTCTGACGACGCCGCGGGTCGCGACGCCGCGCTGGTACGAAGAAGGGATCGCGGTGTTCACAGACACATGGATGGCCGGCGGGATCGGCCGGGTCCAGAGCGGCTACGACGAGATGGTGTTTCGCTCGATGGTCCGGGACGGAACGCCATTCTATGACCCGCTTGGGCTCGTGTCGGAGGGGACCAAGATCGACTTCCAGCTCCAGATCAACTCCTACCTTTACGGGTCGCGCTTCATGACGTGGCTCGCGAGACACTACTCGCCGGAAAAACTCGTGGAATGGGTATCACGTCCCGAGGGAAGCCATGCGTATTACTCCGCGCAGTTCAGGCACGTGTTCGGCGTCCGGCTCGAGGACGCCTGGAAGCAGTGGGTCGCCGACGAGCATGCGTTTCAGCAGCAGAACCTCGACGCCATTCACCAGTACCCCCTGACGCCGGCCCGCGACTTGACGAAGCGCGCGCTCGGATCCGTGTCGCGTGCGTACTACGACGAGAAGTCGAACAAGGTCTACGCGGCGTTCAATTATCCTGGTGTCGTCGCACATGTCGGCGCGATTGGCGTTGACTCGGGCGAGCTTGAACGGCTGGTCGATATCAAGGGGCCCGTCATCTACACAGTGACCTCCCTCGCCTTCGACCCGACCTCGCGCACGCTGTTCTATACGACGGACAACAATGCCCACCGGGACCTGATGTCGCTGGATCCGGCGACGCACCGCACGCACATGCTGCAGAAGGACGCGCGCATTGGCGACCTGGCATTCGACAAGGCCGATCGTTCGATCTGGGGCATACGACACCTGAACGGCATCTGCACGATCGTTCGCATTCCTCCGCCCTACCGCGACTGGCAGCGCGTCGTCTCCCTGCCCTACGGCACCGTCGTGTACGACCTCGACGTCTCGCCGGACGGCACGAAGGTATCGGCGTCGTTCGGAGAGGTGACGGGAAAGCAGGACGTGCGCGTCCTCTCGACGGCGCGCCTGCTGAAGGGTGACCTGACGCCTGTCTCGACGTTCGACTTTGGCCCTTCCGTGCCGTCAGGGTTCGTGTTCTCGCCGGATGGCCGCTACCTGTTTGGAAGCAGCTACTACACGGGCGTCTCCAACATCTTCCGCTACGACCTCGAGACGCACGACGTGGCCGCCATGACGAACACCGACGGCGGCTTCTTTCGTCCGGTTCCGATCGCGGCCGACCGGCTACTGGTGTTCCGCTTCACGGGTAACGGCTGGGTCCCGGCCGAGATCACGGCAAAGAAACTCGACGACGTGAGTCCGATTACGTTCCTGGGCGAGCGCCTGGCGCAAGAACAGCCCGTCCTGGCGACGTGGAACGTCGGATCCCCGGCGAAGATTCCGTACGACGACCTGCCGAAAGAAAAGACGGCATACCGCCTGGTACGGCGGCTGCGCGAGGAATCCATCTATCCCATCCTGCAGGGATATAAAGACACGGCCGCGATTGGCGCGCGCCTCAACTTCTCGGACCCGCTGCAGCTCAATCGCGCGTTCATCACCGCAACGGTCAGTGCCGGCTCGGTGCCGGCGTCGGAGCGCGTGCACCTGCAGGGGGAATACGAGCGCTACGATTGGCGGGCGCGTGCCGAGTGGAACCGCGGGGATCTCTACGACCTGTTCGGGCCCACGAAAACCAGCCGCAAGGGCTACCTGTTCAGCGGCGGCCACAAGAGCACGCTCATCTTCGACGAGCCTCGCCGCCTCGAGCTGGACATCGACGCCACCGTGTCCGGCAACCTCGATCAGCTTCCGGAGTATCAGAACGTCGCGGTGGACGTGAAACACCTCTCGACCATCGAGGCGGGCCTGCATTACACAGACGTCCGTAACTCGCTCGGCAACGTGGACGATGAGAAGGGATCGCGATGGTCGTTGATGGCCAGGGGGGATTACGTCGACGGACTCTTCGTCACGAAGCTGTATGGCACGGCCGATCGAGGGTGGGCACTGCCCGCAGGTCACTCATCGTTCTGGATCCGCAGCAGCGGTGGATTCTCGCCGCAGGCGGTCACCGAACCCTTCGCGAACTTCTATTTCGGCGGGTACGGCAACAACTGGATCGATCATGGTGACGAGAAGCGCTATCGGGAGTTCTACGCGTTTCCGGGCGCCGAGATCAACGAGATCCCCGGGCGCAATTTCGTGAAGTCAACGGCGGAGTTCAACCTGCCACCTCTGCGTTTTCGCCGCGTCGGCACGCCCGGGTTCTTCGTGACGTGGATGCGGCCGGCTGTCTTCGCCGGAGGGCTCGTCACCAATCTCGATTCGGCGGAGGGACGGCAAAAGGGCGCGGACGTCGGCGGCCAGCTCGACTTCCGTTTCGGTGTACTCTCCGCCCTTGACATGACGATGTCGATCGGCGCCGCGGAGGCGTTCCGCGTCGGCGTGCAGCCGCGCCACGAGCTCATGTTCTCGGTCAAGATCCTGCGCTGACGTCACATGGCTTCCGACGGGCTCGCGCTGCTTCCGGTCGTGCTCTTCCTGGTCTCGCTGTTGGTGATGGACAGCTTCAAGCTGGTGCGGCCGGCTGAGGTAGTGGGCGCGATTGCCGCCGGCTGCCTGGGCGCGCTCATCACCGTATGGCTCCAGCCTGGCATCGTGGGGTTCGGCCTCGGCGGTCCGCTGCTCGAGCGAGTCACGGCGCCCGTGCTCGAGGAATCACTGAAAGCGATCCTGATCGTGGCGCTCGTGTCCACGCGGCGCATCGGTTTTCCTGTCGATGCCGCGATCCAGGGGTTCGCGGTCGGCGCCGGATTCGGGCTGGTCGAGAACATCCTCTACCTCAACGCGCGTGCCGACGCGCCGCTGGTGCTCTGGATCGTCCGCGGGTTCGGCACGGCCGTTCTCCACGGTGCCACCACGGGCGTCTTCGCGATCGTGTCGCAGCGACTGTCGATGCGGCACGGCGCGCGCGCGGTTCGCACCTTCCTGCCGGGCCTGTTTATCGCCGTCATCATGCACGCGGCGTTCAACAACAAGCTGCTGCCACCGTTCGTCGAGATGCTCATCCTGGTGGCGATCGCCCCGGTCATCGTCGTCTACGTCTACGAGTGGAGCGAGCATGCGACGCGCGAATGGGTGATCGGCGGGCTGGACCTCGACGTCGAACTGCTCAACCTCGTCGCGTCGGACGTGTTCACGGTGACGCATTTCGGCCAGTACCTCGAGCAGCTTCGCTCGCACTTTCCCGGACCAATCGTCGCGGACATGTACTGCCTGCTGCGCGTGCAGCTGGAGCTGTCGGCGCAGGCGAAGGGCCGGTTAATGGCTCGCGCGAACGGCCTCGAGGTGCCGAAGGACGCGGACACCGACGCCGCGTTTGCCGAGGTCGAATACTTGCGCCGCTCGATCGGGCGAACGGGCCTCGCTGCGCTAAAGCCGCTGAACGTCACGAGCGACCGCGACGCGTGGCACCGGCATGTGCTGGGCGGGTGAGTCAGCTGTCACTGGAAGTTGAAGATGACGTCTTTCCTCTCTCCCTTACTGCGATCGGGCGGATCCTCGCTCGCCTTGACGAACACCCGTCATCAGCGGATCGTCGCGCGGACGCTGCTAACGGCGTTCGATTCGAAGAGCCGCCGAACGGGCCTGCTCGGGCGCGACTCCTTGCCCGACGGTCACGCGCTGATCATCGCCCCGTGCCAGGGGATTCACACCTTCTCCATGCGCTTTTCGATCGACGTGGCGTTTGTCGCCAAGGATGGCCTGGTGCTCAAGGTGCGTCAGGCAGTACCGCCCCGGCGCATCGCTGTGTCGCTGCGCGCCTTTGCGGTCATCGAGCTGCCGGCCGGAGCACTCGAGGCCAGCGACACGAAGCCGGGGGACAGGTTGCAGGTGGAGGACAGGCGAGAATAGCCGCTGGCAGAGCGCACGAAAAGTCTGGCCCCAGCCACACGGATCGATTGCCCAGGCTCAGACAAACGTTCCCGCCACCCCCTTGCGTCGGGCGTTGGCGGCCCGATACCTTGGCATCGCGCTTGCGAATTCTGGCGGCGTGTCCGATCGACGAGCCGACAAGAGATTCAGGCTAACGGAAGCCGCCGAAGGCACCGTGCGGATCTATCCCGACGTGATCGTGGAACCGCTCGGAGACGACGAGTGGATTGCCATCGGCCGCGACGCCGCTGCAGTCGGCGAGATGCTCATCCTCGACATCGTCCTGCTCGACGCGGAGAACGCTGAGCAGCGTCACCGGCTTCCGGTCTGCGTCGTCAAGAGTCAACCGATCATCCTCGACGGCGAGCTGCGCCACCGGATCCGGCTGCGCCGCGGCACGCTGGCGCCTGCCCTGTTCGAACAGCAGGGGAAGCGCAAGTGATCCACAGATCCGATCGGCCCGCGGTGCTGATACGCGAGCTTCGCGCGCGGATCGTCGAAGTCAGCGAATCAGGCTGTCTGATGGAAATCCACAGGCGACTGGAAGTCGGGATGGTCGGCACACTCCAGCTGCAACTCGGGGGCGAGGACTGTCGGGATGATTTCGAGGTCGTGCGCTGCCGGGCCGTCGAGCGCGCCCGGTCGCTGTATCACGCCTGGGTGCGCTTCTTGTGGACGACGCCACGGCACGTGGGATCGATCCGTCACGCGATCGCACTGCATGCCGCGGAGCTGGAGCCAGTAGAGACAACCTGCGTGATGTAGGGATCGGCAGCTGCCCGACGCCTTCGGCAACCCGGCTGCCGACTGGAACAGCGACCTCAGGCCGCGGCGACGCGTCGGCGACGATTCCATTCGAGTTACTGCGCGAGTGGCGTCGGACTACCTGCCACAGCCGCCTCGGCCGTGACGTCCCGCGTGACGAGCACGAATAGCCAGGCCAGCACGAGCACCGAGACCTGCAGCCGGATGAATAGGGCCGTGGGAATGAGGAACGTCACGACGAGCCAGTACACGGCCGGCCAGTATCGTGCGGCCAGCCGCGAGCGCCCCTCCTGCTCGATCCATCCGCCCAGCCAGATCAGCGGCAGCGCCAGCACCGTGGCGTCGTAGATCGTCAGGTGCGGGCTGACGAGGACGGAAGCGATCATCATCACGCCATACCGCACGCGGACCGGCGCAGTCGTCCGCCAGACCTTGAGCGCTTGCCAGATGACGAGGCCGCTGAGCAAAAGCCAGAGCGGCGTACCAACCCACGGAATGAGATTGGTGACGGCGCGAATCGAATGGAGTTGATAGGGCTTGGGCTCGAGCAACTTCGATAGTTGCGGCAACTGGCGAAGCGTCTCAATGTACGCGCGAACGACATCCGATCCCAGCAGCACCATCGCGGCAGCAAGCTGAGCTGCCACTGAAACGATCACCCCCACCAGGATCGCCCACTCAGCGGCCGCCAGGGTCACCGCCGCAAGCACGAGTCCGAACTGTGGCTTGATTGCCAGCAGACCGAGCGCTAAACCGGCAAGGAGCGAACGGCCGCGTTCCAGCGCGAGCCACCCGAGGCAGAAGCCGATCAGCGGAAACGTCGTCGTCTGCCCGTGGAGCACAAGACTCCAGAACGGCGGAAAGCCCGCCGCCGCCGCGACGACGAACGTCACGTCGGACAAGGCGGCTCGTGTGGGCCGCCATGCCGCGCGTATCGCCAAGGCGTAGACCGTGGCCGTGACTGCCGCCCATGCGAGGGCACCGGCACCGTAAGGGAGCCATGCAAAGAGCGCGAAAAGGAGCGCGGTCTGCGGAGGATAGACCGGCACGTACGAGTCCGACTCGGACTCCGGCACCCACTGACTTTGCAACTGATGCTGCGCCGACCCGTCATAAAGTGCAGCAACCGGCCCGTGGAGCGCGATGCGCCCGAGCGTGTAGAAGTGCACGAAGTCCGTGCCTTTGAGATGGCCGAACAGATCGCGCCGCCCCGGACCAGCCCCGACGATGACGGCGGCGGCCAGCCACAGGAGGCAGGCGAGGATGACGGCATGTCCGCGGGCTTCACGATAGCGCATCGCCCACAACGAACGGGATGCCTTTGCCATCACCCGCGCCTTGGACTCACGGAAGGCACCGCGGCATCGGTGTCCCGGCGCGGAGCGGCGGCAAGTCGGCGCGAGTGGCGACGACCGATTGCGCTGTCTGCACGTCGAGTCGATAGCCGTTCGCTGCGAGCCAGGATGCCACCGCGCTGCTTCGACGCGTCCTGAGCCACACGTACTCCGGCCGCTTGCGCTCGAGGAAGGCGACACCCTTGCGTAGCGCGTTCGCGACGGCTTCCTGTACCCGGAGCGTCTTTTCGTTGTACACCGTTTCTCGGCGTCCATCGATCGAAACGCGCAGGCGTGGCCCCCGGTGCCAGATCGCATGCTGCCCCCAGTCGAAGGGCGGGACCAGCCGGCCGCTGACGATCGGGTTTGAAAAACGCCCGGCGGCGACAAGATCGGGCGTCCACGTGCCGTCGATCGCCAGACAACTCGATTGCGGAATCACATTGCTCAAGACGATGACCGCCGCCACGATGGCATCGACGATCAGGACGTGACGCGATCCCGGCCGAGAAAAGCAGCCGGCGGTACGGTTCGGCGGCGCGGCGGATGCCGATCGCCAGCAGCGTGACCGCTGCACAGAAGTGAATTGTTTTGAGCGCGATGAGCCCGAAGACACCGGCGGCGCGGTATGCCACGGCCTGCGTGACCTCGCTCAGGCACTCGTGGTTCACCCACGGGGTGTCCTGCGTGAACCAGTAGGGGTCGATCGAGACAAGGCGCCGGTCGCGGAGCGTGTCCGGGCTAAGGCGGACGTGCCCCCACAGGTCGGGTTCGGCCTTCGCGAGCGTGCAGACGAACGCTGCCAGGACGAGAGCGATCAGACCAGCAGCGGCGGCGCACGTCATGGGGCGGACAAGGACGAGAAGCAACTGTACGGCCGTTTCGCCAGTCCGCATAATCTACGATCTCAGCCCCTCGACCTGCTCTCTGACGAAAGCGGAAGGAGCCCGCGCTCACCATCGTGGACGGCCGCCGGCGCGCGATCGGGACGTTAGAGAGATGGCGTGCATGACGTGCGCCTCGCCTCCATGAGCTATTCCTGTCTGGAGACGCAGACCTTCGTCGTCGCCAGCTCGGTCATGACGAATCTTCGAACAGCAAGTGACGCGGCTGATGTGGACGTTCGTGCGGGAGAGCGAACTGGCCGGGACCAGACGCCTTATCTTGCCAGGGCCAGACATCCAGGCGCGTGTGGCTCGCCAGCTTCGGGCTCATTCACTGCAAACGACTGAATTCAAAGCAATGCGCCGCCACTCCACACACTGACCCGCAGTTGGTACGGCCACTGCAACCTCTGAAGGCGCGAGCGATTCGAATACCGAAAAGCTCGAAAACCTTCGCCAACGTGCGTTGGCGACATCGTCGGGCTTCCGCGCGGGCGGGTCCGGTGCAAGACAATCGACCCGCGCGTGGAGAGTAAAAGTGAAGAATCTGTTCGCTCGTTTCGTTCGTGAGGAAAATGGCCAGGACCTGATCGAGTATGCGCTTCTGGCGGGGCTCATCAGCCTGGTTGCGATCACGGCGATCACAAACATCGGCACCAAGGTCACTGCCGTTTTCACCAGCATCGTCAACCAGCTCCCGTAGTTGGCTGTCCGGCGCGATTGGGAGCGCACGGAGCTCCCATCGCGCCGCGTCAGTTTTAGCAAGAACGGTCCACATCACGTGAACCATGGTCGCTTGGCGATCACGGCGTCAGAGAGGACCAGGCCGGCGCTCCCACCGCATGTGTTGTTACGACGAGAGCGGCGATTTTTGTAGTTACGGACGACGCCCCTGCGTGATGCGCGTGGCTGCGTCAACTGGCATGAATTCATGACTATTTCACACATTGTCGTCGGCGTGGTTTTGGCCCTCGCGTGCATCTCGGATCTGCGCACGCGACGCATTCCAAACGTGCTGACCTTCTCGGCGGTAGTTGCCGCGCTCGTGTTTCACCTCCTCACGGGTGGCTGGAGTGCGGCGGGCTGGAGCATCGCCGGCTGCGCTCTCGGCGCCCTCCTGTTCTTTCCGATGTTCGCCTTGCGCGGCATGGGCGCCGGCGATGTGAAATTGCTCGCGGCCGTGGGCGCTTGGCTCGGACCGTCGCAGGTCCTGATCGCTGCGCTCGCCACCAGCATCGCCGGCGGAGTCATCGCGCTGTCGCTGGCGCTCGGTCACGGGTACCTCATGACGGCGTTCCGCAATCTGTGGATGCTTCTGGCCAACTGGCGGGTCACGGGGGTCCGCCCGGTAGACGAGTTGACGCTCGAGGGTGCGCGCGGCCCGCGCCTCGCCTACGCGCTCCCGACCGCCATTGGCACGGCGATAACGCTGTGGCTCAAGTCGGGTTTCTAGAGTAACGAAGGAAAATTCACATGAATCGAAACAAGCGCACAGCCGTCGTGGTCCTCGTCGCGGTGCTTCTGGCAACAGTTGCCAGTCTTGGGATGTATCGCGTGGTGTCGGCGCGGACGGCCAGCCAGGGAACCGCCGTCAAGACCGTCGACGTCGTCGTTGCGCAGCACCCACTGCCGCTTGGCACCCGGCTGACAAAGGATCACGTCAAGCTGGTCAAATGGCCGGCGGACACGCCGGTGCCCGGCACTTTCGCGAAACTGGACGAGGTGCTGGACCGCGGCCTCATCGCGACGGTCGAGGAGAACGAGCCGCTAATCGCGGCAAAACTGGCCCCGCTCGAGGCGGGCGCTGGCTTGCCGCCCTCGATTCCTGAGGGCATGCGTGCCATTTCGGTCAAGGTCAACGAAGTGATCGGCGTGGCTGGCTTCGTCGTCCCCGGCACACGCGTCGACGTCATGGTGACGTTGACGAACCGCCAGGCGCAGCAGGACAGCGTGGCCCGCGTGGTTGTCAGCAACGTCCAGGTGCTCACCGCGGGCACCCGCATCGACCAGGAGAACGCGAAGGACGGCAAGCCGATTCCCTCCACCGTGGTGACGCTGCTGGTGTCGCCGGAAGACGGCGAACGCATCGCTCTGGCGGCCTCCGAGGGCCAGGTCATGCTGACGCTCCGCAATCCGCTGGATACGTCACAGACGACCACTTCGGGTACGCGAACCGCCGCTCTGCTCGGGCAGCCGGCCGTGGCCGCGCCGGCGCTGCCGCGCGCCCCGCGTGCGTCGGCTCCACCGAAGCCGGTTCAACCCGAGCCTGCAGCGGCTCCGGCGCCGAAGATTTACACAGTTGAGGCCATCCGAGGAGCCAAGCGAAGTGAGGAGATAGTTCGATGAAGACGTTGACGTTTGTTTTGAATCGAGGACCGCGCGCGGTTGCAGTTTGCGTGGCCACGCTGCTGGCGGTGCGGGGCAGCGAGCCCCTATTTGCTCAGCAGCCCGCGCCTGCAGCGGCGACACTGCCGCAGTACCAGCGCGTCGTCCTTACGTCCGGGCGATCGACCGTGGTTCCAACGGACTTCGACGTGACGCGGATCGCCATCACCATTCCCGAGGTCGCCGACGCCGTGGTCGTGCAGCCACGCGAGATCCTTGTTGACGGCAAGAAGCCGGGCACGGTCAGCCTGATCGTCTGGGGTGCCGACACGCGCCGACAGTACGACATCGTCGTGGAACCGGCAGTCACCGCCCTCGAGCAGCACCTGCAGACGCTCTTTCCGGGCGAGGCGATCGCGGTCAGCGTCAGCGATGAAGCCATCATCCTGTCCGGCATGGTGTCGAGCACGGCCGTCATGCTCCGCGCCGGCGAGATCGCCGCCTCGTCGTCGGCAAAGAGCAAAGTCATCAACATGCTCCAGGTTCCCGGGGGCAGCCAGAGCCAGCAGGTGATGCTGCAGGTGAGGTTCGCGGAAGTGAATCGCAAGGTGCTCACTGAGCTCGGAGTCAGCCTGTTCGCCAATCGCGACCGGTTTGCAGCGAGATCCACCACGCAGCAGTTCGCAGCCCCGAGCCCCGACGACACAAAGCCCAACGGATTGACGTTCAGCGATTTTTTGAATCTGTTCTTCTTCGATAAGAAGGAAGGCATCGGGGCCGTCGTCAAGGCGCTCGAGTCACGTGGCGGGTTCCAGAGTCTGGCCGAGCCGAACCTCATTGCCTACAACGGTCAGGAAGCCAGCTTCCTCGCCGGTGGTGAGTTCCCGATTCCAATCGTGCAGGGCGGCTCGAGCAATAACGCCGTGACGGTCGTCTTCAAGGAGTTCGGCATCCGGCTGAACTTCACGCCGACGATTGCCGGCGATCTGATTCGACTGAAAGTGCGGCCGGAGGTCAGCTCGCTCGACTTCACCAACGGCATCACGCTCCAGGGGTTCCGAATCCCGGCGCTCACGACGAGGCGCGCGGAGACGGATGTCGAGTTGCGCGATGGGCAATCGTTCGCTATCGCGGGCCTCCTCGACAACGTCAACCAGGACGACACGGCCGCGATTCCGATCCTGAGCAAGCTGCCGATCATCGGCTATTTGTTCAAGAGCAAGGCGGAGCGCAAAGAGGAGACGGAATTGATGGTGCTCATCACCCCGCATCTCGTGCGCCCGCTGAACCCCGACGAAGTGCCGACGCTCCCGACGAACATCAAGCCGGTCATCAAGGGCGGCGACCTCGGTCAGCAGCTCGACGGAGCCGCCGGAATCGCCGACGCGCCGGCTGTCAAGAAGAACGCGCCCGATTCAGTGAAGCGGTAATTGGTTTCGTATCGACTGGTCGAAGTGAGGACTTGACGTGGCTGTTTCTCTGACGGTGCTTGGCCCACGCGACGGGCAACTCGAAGAACTTGCTCGCGCATCCGGGCGGATCTCGACGCTGACCTGGCTGTCGGATCTCGGCGCGCTCACAGATGCGAAAGCAGCGCAGCCGGACGTGCTGCTGGTCGATGTCCGCAGCAACGGTCAATTGCCTTCCACCTTGGCGGTTCTGAAGCGACATCACCCGTCAACCAACGTCCTGCTGCTCGCCTCGACGCTCGAGCCGGCGTTGATGCTCGAGGGGATGCGCGCGGGCGTCAACGAAGTGTTGGCCGAGCCGCTTCGTCAGACCGATTTCGAGGCGGCCATGACTCGTCTGCTCGGTCAGCGCGCGCAGGTCACTGGCGGTCCGGTCTTCGCCTTCGTCGGTGCGAAAGGCGGCGTCGGCGCGACCACCACGGCGGTCAATGTCGCGACCGTGCTGGCCAAGCTGTCGAAGGGCCAGACGCTGCTCTTAGACCTGCACGTGGCCTACGGCGACGCGGCAGTCTTCCTCGGCGCCGATGCGGGATTCTCGCTGCTCGACGCGCTCGAGAACATGCATCGGCTCGACGCCGAGTTCCTGAAGAGTCTGGTCGTCAAGACGAGCTCCGGCCTCGACCTTTTGGCGTCTGCGGACCGTCCGGCCAACCGCGCGGTCGACATGAGGCAGATCGGTTCGGTCGTGCAGCTCGCCGCGTCTCAGTACGCCTTCACCGTCCTGGACGTGCCGCGTTCCGACCCGACCGTGCTCGACAGCCTTGATCACGTGGCGAATCTCGTCATCGTCGCGAACCAGGAGCTTGCCACCGTCCGCAACGCGGGACGCATAGCGGCAGCGCTCCGGTCCCGGTATCCGAATACGGCGATCTCGACGGTCATCAATCGGCGCGATGGCAAAGCCGAGATCGGCCAGCGCGACGTCGAGAAGGCGGTCGGCGGCAGCATCGCGCACCAGTTTCCCAATGACTACCCCCGCGCGCTGACGGCGATGCACAAGGGGCGTCCCTTGGCGCTCGACAATCACAACCAGCTCTCCGCCTCGCTGACCGCGTTCGCTCGCGATCTCGCCGGCGTGGAGGATGACAAGGTGGAACGGCCGTCGGGTGGGCTCATGGGCTTCCTCTCGGGCCGCCGGTCATCGGAACACATCGCAGCGAAGAGGACCAATCAATGAACACCTTGTCCGCCGTCATCGAACCGCGAGCGGCCGTCGCCGATACCAGGACCGTCGCCTATCAGGAACTGAAGAGCCGCATCCATCAGGATCTGCTCAACCGGCTCAACCTCGATCGCCTGACCCAGGTCAAGCGTGAGGACGCCGAGCCGGAGATTCGCTCGTTAATCGGCGGCATGCTCGACCGTGACAGGACACCGCTCAGCCTTTCCGAACGCGAAAGCATCGTCGCCGACGTACTGCACGAGTTGTTTGGCCTCGGGCCGCTCGAGATCCTGCTCGCAGACCCGACAATTTCGGACATCTTGGTGAATCGGTTCGACCAGGTCTACATCGAGCGGAATGGCCGGCTCGAGCCTACCGAAATCACGTTCAAGGACGAACGGCACCTGCACCAGATCATCGAACGCATCGTCAGCGCAGTCGGCCGGCGCATCGACGAGTCGAGCCCGATGGTGGACGCCCGGCTGGCGGACGGATCGCGCGTGAACGCGATCATCCCGCCGCTGGCGCTCGACGGCTCGGCGATGTCCATCCGCAGGTTCCGAACTGACAAGCTGGGCGCCAACGACCTGGTCGACCGCGAGTCGTGGACGACTCCGATGAAGGATTTCCTCGAGGCGGCGGTGTCCTGCCGACTGAACGCTATCGTGTCCGGCGGCACGGGCGCGGGCAAGACGACGCTGCTCAACATCCTGTCCGGTTTCATCGGCGAGCACGAACGTGTGGTCACGATCGAGGACGCCGCCGAGCTCAAGCTTCGCCAGCGCCACGTCGTGCGGCTGGAGACGCGGCCGGCCAACATCGAAGGCAAAGGCGCGGTCCGCCAGCGTGAACTCGTGGTCAACGCCTTGCGTATGCGTCCGGACCGCATCGTCGTCGGCGAAGTCCGCGGCGAAGAAGCATTGGACATGCTGCAGGCCATGAACACCGGCCACGACGGCAGCTTGACGACGATCCACGCCAACTCGCCGCGCGACGCGCTCTATCGTTTGGACACCATGGTTGCGATGGCCAACCTCAATATTCCTGAGAAGGCGATCCGGCAGCAGATCGCGTCAGCGGTGAACCTGATCGTGCAGGTCTCGCGCATGTCGGACGGCACGAGGAAGGTCACCGCCATCTCTGAGCTCACAGGCATGGAGGGTGGGGTCATCACCATGCAGGACATCTTCGTGTTCGAACGTACGGGTATCACCCAGGATGGCCGGGTGCGCGGGCGGTTCCGGGCGACCGGGATCAGGCCGAAGTGCACGGAGCGGCTTGCCGTATCCGGCGTGCACCTGCCGGGGGACATGTTCGAGCACGTCAAGGTCGTAGGTTAAGCGAGGCAACATGCTGATCGTCGTTTGGACCTTCGTTCTGATACTGAGCATCGTCGTCGGCGCGTACTACACCTTCGTGGTACGGCCCGAGCGCGGCGAGAAATCGAAGCTCCTCGGCCGTTTGGCGACACCGAAGGTCACCAGCCAACTGCTCAAGCTGGGTGACCTCGAACGGCGCGCCGACAGGCTGAGCGATGTCCCGGCGATTGAGGCAATGCTGTCGCGTGCGAAAGGACTCTCCGGTCGGATCGAGCGGTTGATCAACCAGTCAGCCCTGCGGATCACGGTCGGTACGCTGGTCATGGCCTCGATGCTGCTCGGATGCGTCGGGTACCTGATCGTCAATGCTCTGACGCACTTCACGATGGTGGCGCTCGGCACAGCACTGCTGTTCGCAAGCATACCGGTCATGTTCGTGCGCTGGAAGCGCTCCAAGCGCCTCGCGAAGTTCGAAGAGCAGTTCCCTGAGGCGATCGAGCTGATGGCGCGCGCGCTCCGGGCGGGACACGCATTTCCGACCGGGATTCAGATGGTCGCCGATGAAATCCCCGCCCCGGTGGGTGCGGAATTCAAGCTCCTCTACGACCGGCAGAACTTCGGCATGCCCCTCGGCGACGCGCTGAAAGGTATGGCCGAGCGGGTGCCGATCCTCGACGCCCGGTTCTTCACGACGGCCGTCCTGACGCAGCGTGAGACTGGCGGGAATCTCTCCGAGATTCTCGACAATCTTGCGGCCGTCATTCGCGAACGCTTCAAAGTGAAGCGACAGGTCCGCGCCGTCACCGCGCACGGTCGCATGACCGGATCGATTCTGGGTGCCATGCCGGTGGTGCTGGCGTTAATTCTTAGCGTGGTGTCACCGGAGCACATGAAGACGATGTTCACCGACCCCCTCGGGATCAAGATGCTCGTCGTCGGCGGCACGATGCAGGTGATCGGCGCGTTGATCATCCGTAAGCTGGTCAACATTCGCTACTAGGAGTCCTGGACATGGCGTTGGATCTAGTCATTACCCTGGCGGCCGGTTTTCTCGCGGTCGCACTCGTCGCCGGCTACGGGACGTCCAGCATTCTCGCGGCGCTGTCACCAGACCGGCGCCGGTTGCTTCAGCTGACCGCGACTGGAGGAACTGACGCGAGCGTGGACGACACGTTCACCCTGGTCGATGGCGTCGACCCGCGATTCAAGAACCTGCCCGGCGTTCCCAAGTCCCCGAAGGAAATGGGGCGCCTGCGCCGTCGGCTGGCGACGGCCGGGTACACAAGTCCTGCAGCCGTGGTCCTGTACGCGGTGGCCAACCTCGTGTCGCCCGTCCTGTTTGGGCTGGTCGCGTTGGCCGCTATCGGTCTCCGCGGCTGGCTCGTCGCGTTGTTCGCGATGGCAGTCGGGTATCTCCTGCCGGGAGTTCTACTCGCGCGGAAGATCGAGCGGCGCAAGCGTGAGATTCGCGAAGGGCTCCCAGACGCCCTCGATTTGTTCGTTGTCTGCGTCGAGGCCGGCTGCGGGCTGGACCAGGCGATCGTGAAGGCATCGGATGAACTCGGCATAACCTACCCGGCGCTCGCCTATGAGCTGCAGCTGGTTACGACGGAAATCCGCGCCGGCAAGCGCCGCGTCGAGGCGTTCAGGAACTTTGCCGCTCGAACGAAAGTGGACGACGTGCAGTCGCTGGTCGCGCTGCTGATTCAAACCGACAAATTCGGCACCAGCCTGGCCCAGGCGCTGCGCACGCACGCCGACTCGTCGAGAACCAAGCGCCGCCAGAATGCCGAGGAGCGCGCGGGAAAACTCGGGGTGAAGCTCGTGTTCCCGCTTGTGCTCTTTCTGTTTCCGGCACTTTACATCGTCATCCTCGGACCCGCAGTGATTACCTTCCTGAGGGTCTTCCCACACTAACGTCTGCCCTTAATCCGGAGAAAACCGATGAGCACCATGAGTCTCGTACTTCTCGCTACCACTGCCGTTCTCGCCGTCCTTTACATGGCTCGCCGCCGCAATCGACTGAAAAACGAGGACTAGCAGGCTGCTGAAAAGCGCAGCCTGAACTTCAAACTTCGCGCTTCGGACAAGGCACGCGACTGCATGAGACATTCACCAACGATCGTCCAGCCACTTTACCGAGCGGCATCGGTTGCACTCGCGGTAACGCTGCTATCGGGGTGCGCGATTCGTCAGTCGCGCCCCTTCCAGCAGCCGTCACCGCCGGAGAACGCGGCGGCGCCGTCCGAATCGCTGTCCGAGTACATGCAGAAGATTCGGCATCTCAGCGTCAACGCTCGTCCGCTCAGCAGAAACGAGGCGGCCGAGACTCTGGAGACGCGGGATCCCGCAATTGCCGCCGAACTCCTTCTTGTCTCGAGCCAGCCGACGGCGGAACGATATCGAAGCCTGGCGGAGCGGTATCGCGAGCGCGGCGTCCTCGACGCCGCGTACCGTAATTTCAATCGCGCGATCGCGCTGAACCCACGCGATGGAGCGGCCTACGAGGGCCTGGCGCGCGTGTGGCGGGACTGGGGGCTGCCGACGATCGCGCTCGCCGATGCCCAACGGGCCACCTATTTCGCGCCGCAGTCGGCGTCCGCCAGGAACACCTATGGCACGATCATGCAGGCTCTCGGTCACAATGATCTGGCGCGCGTGGCCTACGAGGCGGCAAGCCGCCTCGAGCCGCAGGCGGCGTACGCCGTCAACAATCTCTGTTATCTCGCGTTCGTCGAGGGGCGTCTCGACAACGCCATCGAGACATGCCGGAAGGCGCTCGAGATCGACCCGACGATGACGGCCGCGCGCAACAACTTAGCGCTCGCGTTCGCGGCGACAGGGCGTATCGACCTCGCGCGTGCGGAGTTCGTGGGTGCCGGCGATCGTGCAAGCGCGCTCTACAACAGCGGCATCGTCTATCTTGCCGCCGGCGACTCCCGCAGCGCGCTAAACGCGTTCGACGAAGCCAGCAAGGCGCGGCCGACGTTCCGTCTCGCACGCGAGCGGGCGGGCCAGATTCGTGAACGGACGTTCCTAGCCAATCGGCGGGAGCGTCTGAGCGGCACCCCCGACGTAGCCGGGCGACCGCAGATCGGTCCTCCACAGTAGGGTCATGATCACCATCGCCGATCATCGGGATGTCGTTCCGTTCCCTGCTCCGGCACAAACGCTGGCGGAGTCGGGACTCTCACTCGACCTCGTCCTACAGCTCGCATTGAAGTCGCTGCACTTCGCCGGCGAGCTGACCGGCACCGACCTGTCGCGACGTCTCGGTCTGGAATTTTCGGTCATTGCTCCGGCGCTCGAGGTGCTGAAGGGACAGCAGCTGATTGCGATCGTTGGCGGCGGCTTCGTCGGCGGTGCCTCGTACCGCTTCGGCATCACGGACGCCGGCCGCAAACGAGCGGCGCTGTTCTTCGAGACCAGCCATTACGTCGGCGCGGCGCCGGTACCGCTCGCACAGTACCAGATCTACTTGAATGCTTTCCACGCGGCGGCCCCGCGGGGCGCCACGCGCGAGCGGGTTCGAGCAGCGTTCTCCCATCTCGTCATCAGCGACGAGGTCGTCGACCAGCTCGGCCCGGCGATCAACGCCGGCCACTCGATGTTCGTTTACGGTCCTCCCGGAAATGGCAAGACCGTCATCTCGCAGGGGATCCACACGCTGCTCGGAGGCGACATCGCCATCCCGCACGCGATCGAGGTCGAAGGCCACATCATCCGGTTGTTCGATCCCGTCAATCATGAAGTTGTCTCTGACGATGCCGAAGGCGAACGTCTCGCGGCCGTCCAACCAGGCGACCGCCGCTGGGTCCGGTGCCGTCGGCCCATGGTAATGGTGGGAGGCGAACTCACACTCGATGCCCTCGAATTGAGCTACAACGCGAGGACTGGTTTTTACCGTGCGCCTCTGCAGGCGATCGCCAACGGCGGGGTGCTGGTGATCGACGACTTCGGCCGGCAGCGCTGCGCGCCTCGCGACCTCCTGAACCGGTGGATCGTGCCGCTGGACAGCCGGGCGGACTTCCATACGCTGCAGAGCGGCCAGAAGTTCGAGCTGCCGATGATGGCGATGATTGTCTTCGCGACGAATATGCGGCCGGCGGAGCTCGTTGACGAGGCGTTCCTCCGGCGGATTCCGTACAAGATCGTCGCCGAGAGTCCGACCGTCAACGATTTCAAGTCGATCTTTGCCACGTGCTGCCGCGACCACGGCGCCACAGCTGAGAGCGGCCTCGTCGAGCGACTGCTGGTCGACTACTACCGTCCCCGAAAGATCGCGCTAAGGGGGTGCCATCCCGGCGATCTGATCAAGCAGGCGTTGTCGCTCGCCTCGTATCTGAATCGACCACCGCATCTGACCATGGAACTGCTAGAAGCGGCTTGCAACAGCTACTTCGTCAACGACCGTGAGGATGTGGCCGTCTACGCGTGACCGGCAGCGGCATAGAATAGCGATTCCGATCTTCGCGCTGATCGTCGCCGCCACGATGTCCGCTCAAGGCATCCGCTAACGCCGCCTCAGGTCTACCTAGCGCCCCCATCCCTGACTCGTCAGATGACGACGTTTCGTCGCATGACCTGTGGACGTGTCGATGTAGGCCTTATTCGTCAATAGCTTACAGGCCAACTTAAGCGGTACCTGACTTGCCTATTAAACCATCGCGGGCCAAGAGGCGCCGCCCGTGAAATCCGACAAACACTAACCGAATTTCGCAAGAGAAGGACCAATGAACCCCATGAATCTCGTGTTGCTCGTCACCGCTGCCGTTCTCGCTGTCCTTTACATGGCTCGCCGCCGCAATCGGCTCAAGAACGAGGACTAGCGCAATCGTCGTCATCATGGTGGTCGGGGTGGCCGGGCGCAGAGAAACATCGTCGTCGTCCCGGCCACCAGAACTCCAAGCGCTCTGAGGGATCAGAGCCGGGCCGGTCTCGACCCGAGTCAATTTCGGCTAGACAACGTCTGACGGCCCGCAACTGAGGCTGACGTCTCGTGCTGTGTCGGCTGCCGCCGACGGATCTTTCACAACCGGGGTGCCGTCGTCGCCCCTCAGCTTCAGTCGCTACCGCTAGAGACGAGCTCTGGCGATTCCTCGATTCCGCGCGAGCAGGTACGATTGCCTGCTGCACCCACCTCAATCAAGTCGACCGATAAACGGAGAACCTCAAGAGTCGTCGGGAGACCCAGGTACACGTCGGCTCGGTCGGCGCGCGGCCAGGTCGAGCGACCGCCAGGCGAAGTCACCCAGGCGTCAGCGCAGGTTAGCCGATCGAGTATTGGATATCAGGACAGATTCGAGCAGATCGCAGTAGTGCACGGAGAGGCAATCGACAGACGGCCGCTCCGTTCACCGGGAGACGATCATCCGCGCATCGCTCGCCAGAGTCACGGCCCCACCGGGCAGCAATGAGATCATCTTGTTGAACGGATGCTGGACGTGCACCGCTATCGTCGATCCGGCTGCGCCCACTGTTGTCGGAGTCGTGGTGACCGTCACGAGGAACGGTGCGCGGCTCTGGACGTACGTCTGCACGCCGGCCTGGACCGCCGGCGACCCGCTGGTACTGCCGTGCACCGACGCCCATCGCGCCCCTTCTTGCGCAAGATCCGAGACCATGTTGTATTGCCAGATGCCGATCCCGAAGATCATTGTCCCGAAGATGGTTACAAAAAACACTGTCGACGCCAGTGCGAACTCGACAATGGTCTGTCCTCGGTCGTTGCCTATGAACCGGCGCCAGCCGGCCTGAGGCAGATGCGAATTCTGAGGTGCCATACCCGTCATTGGTTTGATTGGTGTCTAGTTGGGGACACGGAGAGTTGCTGAGCGAACCAGGTTAACGGTAGGCGGTATGCCCGGAAACGATCCCACCACCGTTGTGAAGGTCTTGGAAGTGGTCACCTTTACGGTGACCACCAGGTGCTGCCCGCTGGGGCAGGTGGTGGTGCAGGTCGCTGCAGAAAACGTCCCCGCACCGGTCGCGCATTGACAGGTGCGCGATGCCGTCGCGGTCACACCGGTCATGTTGACGGAGCCGGTCGCGGTCGTCTGCATTCCTGCGATGTTTCCGCTCTGGGCGGGATTGTAGGCGCCGTACTGCGCTCCTGCGCGCGCCGCGTTGGTCAACTCCATCCCCATGTAGAAGACGCGCGCAAAGTCAGTCACGCCGACCATCACCAGGACGAGTAAGGGGAGCGTAACGGCGAGTTC
This sequence comes from uncultured Acidobacteriota bacterium, assembly GCA_963836665.1. Classification (GTDB taxonomy): domain Bacteria; phylum Acidobacteriota; class Vicinamibacteria; order Vicinamibacterales; family 2-12-FULL-66-21; genus JAICSD01. The sequence continues at coordinate 817,887 of CAWIKL010000002.1, forward strand.
CACCAACGCGCTGCCGGCTTCGGAGGCCCGGACCCATCGATTGAAGAGATTATTCATTCTCATTCGGCGATTGACACCGACAGAAAGGCCGCGCCCCCAAATGTCGCCGCGCACCCGACGTTAGTCAACTGACCGCTGCCGTTGTTAATGTGCAGGGAATGCGCAATGAACAGCGTGCAGTTCGTGCCTGCAAAATTCAGATGGTTGTTGATGTTCACGTCAGTGCCGGGCATGTAGATCGCGCCGTTCACATCCAGCGTGAAGGAGTTGCCCGTGACGAAGTCGTTGTGATCGCTTTGATCCTGAAAGATGGCAATCCCTGTGTACGGCCCTGATGTCGGCGCGCTCAAATGAAGCCCGCTGTTGTTGCCGGCGTTGATCGCGCCAGCGCCGGTCAGGTAAAGCATCACACCCGTGCCCGTCAGATTGTGGTTATTGCCGAAGTTGACGGCTCCCGTGACGTAGTAATTACCCGCCGTCAGCGTATTAACGCTGGGGGCGATACTCGTGTAACAGCCAGGCGAGAGAGTCGCCGCCACACCGGCGATGCATCCCCCAGGATTTGTCGGTGCGGCCAGTCCCGAGAGGGGATCGGATGGCTGTGGCGCGCCAGTCGTGAGCTTACCCATGCATCTCGTGGAGACTGTCGTGGGACAGTCGCCGCAGGTGCCTGTACAGCTGCCCACGATTCCCACGCTCGGAAGGGGCGTCCCGTCGATGGTCGAATTGGGATTGAACGCGTTGAGATCACCGCCAACGGCGGCGCCGCAGCCGTTGAGCGCTAGGACCGAGTTTCCCATTTCGAGCGAGTAAGGAGGGCTGCCCGACGCCCCCAAAGTAATAAAGCAGGCGAGGTTGTTGCTGGTGCCGGCGACGGCTCGGGCGCCAGGCGTCATGTAAGTCCGACCCAGAATCTTGCCGAAAAACGTCGACGTCTGCTCCGAGACGATAACCTCGACGTATCCCGGGTTGCCGTTGAACGCACCGCTGCTTGGAGGATGGTGGACGACGACACTGGTCGTCCCGGCCGGATTGAACCCGTGCGCGGACACCTGCTGGTTCGCGAACGTTTGGAGATCGGTCAGCGAAATCGAAGAGTGGCGCTGGAGTTCGAAGGCGGCGCTCTTAGCCCCTGCATCCGCGGCGGCGTGCAGCCGGTTGCGCTTGTCGTACATGAACGAGACGTCCAGCGCAAGCGCGGCGATCCCCAGCAATACGACCATCGACAGAGCCGTCAGGATGAGAATCGAGCCGGACTCGCCATTCCGCTGACGACGATCTCTACCGAGTTTGCCCGTCATTGATGACACCTACCTACTTGACGCTGCCGACCAACTACCGCCCACCAATGAGCAACACCGGCGCCAGAAGCGCTCGCGCTCGTTACTCGCCCGCTCTTGGAAAGCCCTGACCGGCGCAGCGAAGGAAATCGTTAGGGAATGCGAAGTCCTGGGACACGCGTAGCGGCACGGAGGCTGGCACGGGGCATCGTTCGGCGCTGTTCGCGGCCGGTCCCCGTCGCCAAATTCTGGCTCTGGCTAGATCCTTCGAATGGCCCAGAGCAGACTTCCCACGTTGGTCGTGTTTGACCAACGGCTCAGGCCGCTCTGAGTCCGAGCTCCGGCCTGGAGATTCGACTCTGGCTCTGGCCAGATTCCCGGTGTGGCCTGAGCCAGACTTCACCCCCGTCGTGCCCCGAGTTCCTAAAGACCGCCGACGCGTCACATGACGACACTTCGTCACATGCCACACCGTCTAATGCGATCTAGTCTTTATTTATCAATTAGTTACAGCTGATAAGTGACGGTTCGTGACTTGCGATGTCAGGCACCGTGAGCCAAGGCGCCGAGGTTCGGCGCCGGACAGGCCCACGGAGGTATAGCAGACACCATGCCCGCCATCTCAACAGGGTTTCCCACACGCACCGGCGCTCCCTTGGAGGCACCCACCTTCGTCGTCGCCAGCTCGGCCATGAGGGGCTTACTCGACATGGCGGAGCGGGCGGCCCAAAGCCCGGCCAAGGTCCTGATCACCGGCGAGAGCGGAGTGGGCAAGGACGTGGTCGCGCGATATATCCACAGCCGGTCCAGCCGCAAGCTGGCGCCATTCGTCGCTGTGAACGTCGCCGGCGTCACTGAAACGCTCCTCGAGTCGGAGCTCTTCGGACACGTCAAAGGCAGTTTCACCGGCGCCTACCGCGACAAGCGCGGCAAGCTCCAGCTCGCACATCGCGGCACGCTGTTTCTCGACGAGGTCGGCGAGATGAGCCTGCGCATGCAGGCGCTGCTGCTGCGGTTTCTCGAGAACGGCGAAATCCAGGCGGTCGGCGACGACCAATCGCAGGCGCGCGTCGATGTGCGTGTGATCGCCGCCACCAATCGCAACCTGAGCGAGCTTGTCGCCGCCGGCCAGTTCCGCGAGGACCTGATGTACCGGTTGAAGGTCATCCACCTGCACGTGCCGCCGCTCCGCGAGCGGACCGAAGACGTGCAGGCGCTGCTGCGCCATTTCATGGAGGTCGCCGCGCGCAATCTCACCCTCACGGACGAGGCGCTTCGCGCGCTACTCACCTACCGATGGCCGGGCAACGTCCGCGAGCTCCGGAACGTCGTCGAACAGCTGGTCTGGTTGTCGCCGGGGAACATCGCCGGAGTCGAGCACCTGCCCGTCTCGGTGCGCACTGAACCCGGGCTACTGACGCCGACCGCCGACCGCCGCAGCCGGCTCGCCGACGAATTGTACGACGCGCTCGTCAAGCAAAGCGCGTCTTTCTGGGAGCACGTCTATCCAATGTTTCTGGCGCGCGACATCACGCGCCACGATCTGCGTGAGCTCGTTCGACGCGGCCTACGCGAGTCGCAGGGCCGGTACAAGTCGATGCTGACGCTGTTCGGGATGCCGAGCGGCGACTATCGCCGATTCATGAACTTCCTGACTGCGCACGACTGCGGAGTCGGAGTCCGCGAGTTCCGTGAAACCGCCTCGTCTCGTCGGGTCTCCGCGGAAACGCCGCTGGTGTACCCGGTTCCCTCTGATGCGCCGGTACGCCCCGCCGGACTGTCGCATTAGTCGCCGGTGATCGGGAAGAGCCGTTCCGCCTGGAAAAAGACCTATGGACTTCGAAACTGTCGTGATGCTCACCGCCCTCGTCGTGCTCATTGCCGTGTACGTCAAGATCAGGGAAACAATGGGCTGAAGCGCCTTGACGCCCTCAGTAGGACGGACGCTGAATGCCCAGCCGCTGCATCTTCGAGTGCAGGGTGGTGCGGTTGAGCCCCAGGCGCGCGGCCGCGCCAGTTGGGCCGCCGATGACGCCGCCCGATTCCCTCAACGCGTGGACGATCGCGTCCCGTTCGGCCTGGTGGAACGAGGCGGCAGGTTTCGCGCTCGAAACAGAGCGCCGCGCCATAGGCTGAACCTCCTGCGGCGGGAGCACGAGGTTCGGGCCCGAGAGGATCACGGCCCTCTCGATGACGTTCTGCAGCTCACGGATATTTCCCGGCCAGTTCCATCGTTTCAGCTCACTCATCACCTTGTCCGGTACGGATGGAACCGGACGCCCCATACGCCGCGAACACAGCGTCGCGAAATGCAGCGCCAGCGCGGGAATATCGTCGACACGCTCGCGTAATGGCGGGATCGTGACTGGAAACACATTGAGGCGATAGTAGAGATCTGATCTGAACGATCCGTCTTCGACCATCTGCACGAGATCGCGGTTCGTGGCGGCGACGATCCGCACGTCCACCTTTTGGGTTCGCGTGCTGCCGAGGCGTTCGAACTCACGCTCTTGCAGGACGCGCAGCAGCTTGGGCTGGATCTCCGCGGGAATATCGCCAACCTCGTCGAGGAATAGCGTGCCCTGGTGTGCCAGCTCGAGACGACCGGTCCGTCTCGCCGTAGCACCGGTAAACGCGCCCTTCTCGTGTCCGAACAGCTCGCTCTCGAGCAGGGTCGCCGGCAGTGCCGCCGCGCTCATCCGGACGAACGTCCGGCCACTTCGGGGGCTCAGGTTGTGGATTGCGTGCGCGATCAGTTCCTTGCCGGTGCCCGTCTCTCCAAGGAGCAGCACGGTGCTGTCGGTAGGCGCGACGGTCTTGACGGACTTCAGCACTCTCCGCAGGGCCACGCTCGTGCCGATGATCTCGACGAACTCGTTGTGAAGCTCGCGTTCGAGGTACTGCTTCTCGTCGATCAGGTGCGCGTTGCGCTCGGTGACCTCCTCGTACGCACGGGCGTTTTCGAGAGCGATGGCAATCTGCGCCGACGTGTGCCCGAGCAGGGTGACGTCATTCTCCGAGAAGGCATCCGGTCTGGCGCTCCCGACATACAGGACGCCAAGCGGGCCGTTACGAGAGACGAGCGGCACGCAACACACCGATTCGATCCCATGCTCCTTCATCAACCGCGCGCCGTCCCACCCGCGGTCTTCGAGCTCCGGCCGGAGAAACACCGCGGCCGCGCCGCGTTCAATGGTCAGGCCCGCGATCGATCGATCCTGTGGAAACGTGATATCGGGCCTGCTGAAACCGCTCGTCTTGCTATAGGCAAAATCCAGCCGCACCTGGCCGGATTCCGACGCGCACAGCCCCACGCCGATGTAGTCGGCGTCGATGACGCGCTTGGCGGCTTCACAGATCGCTTCGAGCAGCGACCGGTAGTCGAGATGTGACACGAGCAGGTTGTTGACGTCGAGCAGTAACCGCAGGCGGTCCCGTTCCTTGAGCAGGTCGCGCTCGTGACGCTGCGCCTGATCCAAGTTGATGCTGTTGTCCATGGCGATGGCCACAACGGCCGCGATCTGAGCCATGAATGCGGCGATGTCGTCCGTGTAGGGCACCGCGGAACTGGTACCAAACGCCAGAACGCCGACGCGCCGGTGCGCGGTTGTCAGCGGCAGCCAGCACGCCACGTTTCGGCCCAGGCTGCGGAGAAACGCGGGGCCAGGAGGTAATGGGCCCTCCTCCGGAATCACCATCGTGGTTCCCTGTTGCGTTTCCCAGACCGTTGCCCCCGGACCCTACTCGGCAACCGGCACCGAGGTGAACGGAGGCATGATGTCGGGCGGCTCCAGCACCACGAGCCGCATTTCGCTGGCCTGTTCGTCGTGCAGCAAGAGACCGAGGTAATCGAAGGGAACGATCTCGTGCAGTTGATCGGCCAGCACCTCGAACAGCTCGGCCATGGTTTTATGGCCGGACAGCGTCTTCGAAATGCGCAGCAGCGCATCGTAGCGCGCGAGATGGGCTGAAGCGACTGCGTCTGCCATGAGTGGATCGCCCGGTCGGGGCAATCAGATGTTGAAGCCGCTGGAAAGGTGTGTCAAGTTTCTGCCGTATCGGCCATGCGCGCTACGGTCGTCGGAGATAGACAGCAAGCGTATGCTCTGCCGCATCTTATGGGTAGACGCGGGTCAGTCGTGCCGCAACGCTGCGAGCGGTCCGATGCCGAGCGCGCGGCGCGCCGGCACGTAGGCGGCCACGAGCGTGACGCCGATCAGAAGGCCGCCGGCAAGTGAGAAGGCGGCCGGGTCGAGCGGACTCAGACCGAAGAGGCTGGCACGGAGCCCGGCGGGAAACGCCAGCGCCGCGGCCGCGACGACAGCCAGTCCCGACAGCAGCCCGATCCCCACGCCCCGCATCGTCCACCCCAGGACGAGGCGAATGACGCCCGAGCGCGGCGCGCCCAGCGCAATGTGCACGCCGATGTCGCGAATGCGGGCGGTCACCGCGTGCGCCACCATGCCGTGGATGCCGACGGCAGAGACGAGCAATGCCAGCACCCCGATGAGCCCCGCGGTCAGAGCGCCGATCCGCGCCGGCATCGTCATCGCCACCAGACGTTCGTCGAGCGGGGTGACCGTGGTGACCGCGTCCACGTCGACCGCATGGGTCGCGGCCGCCGCCAACGCCGGCACACGGGTCCCTTCCCGAGCGCGGACGACCAGGAATGCCGACGACGCGTGTGAACCGGTCAGCGGCACGTAGTAGGTCGGCTGGTCGGGGACCCCGGGACTGGTGGTCTGAATCGACGGAATCACCCCCACGACGCGGACCGACGTGGTCGAGGCGGCGTACCCCGCGACGGCTACTTCCAGCGTGCGCCCGATCGCGGCGTCCTCGCTGCCCCAAAACATGCGCGCCAGTCTGGCGTTCACGACCGCCACGCCCGGATCGCCGGTGCGAAAGATGCGGCCTCTAATCGGCCGGACGCCGAGGGTCTCGAAGTAGTCTTCGTCGGCCTCGTTGAAGTGCACCGAGACCGGCGATGCCATGCCGTCGGCGCGCGCCGAGTTCGTGCCTGCGCCGAAGTACGGCGCGATGGCCACCACTCCGACCGATTCGACGCCCGGCGCGGCAGCCAGCAGATCGCGGACCCTCGGGGTTGTCGGTCCTAGGTCCGGCGACGGCTTCGCCGAGCGCTGGCTCGCGTCCGGCTGAACGATGAAGAGGTTCTTCGTCAGGTAGCCGGGATCGATGTCGAGCGATCGGCTCACGCCGCGGCCCAGCAACGTCGCGGCCACGAGCAGAATCACACTGACCGCGACCTGTGTGGCGATGAGCGCCCGTCGGAGTCGGGCCGCCGGCACCCGGCCACCCCACATCGAGGCGTCCCCGGTGATGTTCGACAGACAGTCGACCCGCAAGGTCTGGCGAAGCGGCGCGAGTCCGAAGAAGCAGGCCACCAGCACGGCGAAGACCGACGCGAAGAGCAGGACGCGGGGCTCTGGGGTCAGCGTGGCCGGTCCGAGCGCGTCAATCGGCGGCAACCAGGCAGCCAGCGCGCGCAAGGAGCCCGCCGAGAACATCGCGCCGACGACAGCGGTGATGGCGGCCACGACGACGACCTCGGCCAGGAGCTGCTGCGCGACTCGTGCTCGTCCGGCGCCGAGCGCGAGCCTGAGCGCGATCTCCTTCTGCCGGCTCGCGCCTCGCGCCAGCAGCAACGCCGCTGCGTTCGAACCGCAGATTACGAGCAGCATCACCATCAACGAGGCCGCGGCAGCCCCCGCGCCAATCACGACAGGGGCATCGTGGGATTGCAGCAGGCCGGTCGTATCGAGCCGTGACGCACGCGCGATCTGGATCGTGGTGTGGCGGCCAGGCTCGTGCGAATCGAGCCGGCCGAAGACGACGGCGGCTTCCGCGTGGGCCGCACCGATCGACGTCCCTGGCGCGAGGCGTCCGATCGCGTCAAGCCAGATGACACGTCGATCCTTGAGGCGGTCGCCCAGCCCCTGCAGCGTGGTCGCGGCCTCGAGGGGCATCCAGACATCGACCGGCCGGACTTCGGTGCCGGTGAACGATTCCGGCGCGACCCCGACAATCGTGTAGAACGAGCGGTCGAGGGACATCGCGCGCCCGATGAGATCGGCCTGGCCGCCGAACGCATCCCTCCACAACCGATGACTGATCACCACGACGGGCTGACGCGCGTCCGACAGCGACAGCGCCCGCCCGATTTCGGAGACGACGCCCAGCGTTTGGAAGTACTCGCCACTGACAAATGCGGCCGACAGGGTGCTCGTTTCTGCGTCTCGGCGCCAGGTCGTCCGCTCGTGCGTCATCACCGCCAGGCTGTCGAGCGCGTGCGTGGCCTCGCGGTACTCGGTGAAATCCACGTACGAGCACCGCGATTCGCCGCCGATGATCTGGTGCGAGAAGCGTCCGGAGTACGACGGGGCGAGCCGGACGACGCGCTGTGGATCGGAGACGGGAAGCGCGCGCCAGGCGATAGCGTGAAAGACCGTGGTGACCGCCGTGCTGAAACCGACGCCCAGTCCCAGCACGGCGATCATCGAGATGAAGATCCCGGGCGAGCGGCGCAGGCTGCGACATGCGAGGTGGCAATCGCGGGCCCAGTTCTCGAGCACGGGAAGGCCTCGCCGGTCGCGATAGGCGGCGGCCGCGGACGCCAGGCTGCCGCAGGCGACGGCGGCGGCCCGGCGTGCCGCCGCGTCTTCCATGCCGGAACGACGGTACTCAGCCGCGAGCATGTCGCGATGGATGCGGAGTTCCTCGGCGATGTCCCGGTCGGAGCGGCCGAACCCGAGGAGGCCTGCCAGGCGGTAGAGCCACGCGCGCCAGCCCCTCATCGGGATTCTCCCGGCGCGAGAAACCTGCCCACGATGTCGCGGGCGACCTGCCAGTCGCGGGTCTCGCGATTGAGCTGTGCCCGCCCGGCGCGGGTCAGTTGATAGTAGCGAGCGCGCCGGTTGTTGTCGGAGACGCCCCACGACGACGTGATGAACCCTTCCTGTTCGAGCTTCAGGAGCGTCGGATACAACGTGCCTGGATTCAGGTTCAGCCGATCACCGCTCGTCTGCTCGATGCGGCGGGCCAGGCCGAAGCCGTGCTGGGGTCCCATGGTCTCGAGCGTCGCTAGCACCATGAGCGCCAGGGTGCCCTGCCAGACCTCAGCCTTCTCAGATTTCGCTGGCTTCATTGGGTATCCCAAATGTCTGGCAGCATCCTACCAAGACTCCTTTGGGAATACAAATGGAGAGCGCCCTCCTCAGTCGGCCATTCAGCCCATCGCGACTCCGAAGATCCACCCGATCGCCGCCGTCACGACCATCGCCAGCGCTCCGCCGATAGTCACCCTCATCGCCCCGCGCGCCCGCGGTGCGCCGCCGAGGTATGCGCCAAACGCGCCGAGGGCGGCGAGACTGACGAGAGACAGCGAGGCGATCGCCGCCAACCGCATCGATGGCGGCGCCGCCAGGAGGCCGACAATCGGAACGATGCCAAAGCAGGCAAAGCTGGCAGCCGATATCCACGCGGCCTGCCACGGGCGCGCCAACGACGACTGATCGATGCCGAGCTCGTCGCGCAGGTGTGCCGCCAGGCGATCGTGATTCGTCAGTTGCTCAGCGACCCGAATCGCGAGGTCTTTTTCGACGCCTCGCCTCACGTAGATCATCGCGAGCTCGTTCAGCTCGGCCCCAGGCTGGGATTCGAGCTCCAGCGTCTCACGCTCGATGTCGGCCCGCTCGGCGTCTCGCTGTGAGCTGACAGACACGTACTCCCCAGCGGCCATCGACATCGATCCGGCGAATAGACCAGCCACGCCGGCGACCAGGACGCCCTCCTTTGAAGCGGAGGATGCGGCGACGCCAATCATCAGGCTGGAAATCGACACGATCGCGTCGTCGGACCCGAGCACCGCGGCACGCAGCCATCCGGCGCGCCCACTCCGATGTGTCTCTGCCATGCTTGTTCCTCGGCCTCAAACACCTCTAGTCTTTGCCTTGCTTGCCCCGAGAGCGCTTGACAGCGCTCTGCCGCTCCTTTGCGACCATCCTTTTCTGCCGCGCCGCCGGGCTGATCTGCGTCCCCTTGCGCGGGCGTGGTGGCTTGGCGGCACTCTCCACCAGCGCAAAGAGGCGGGCGTGCGCAGCGGCGCGATTGCGAACCTGGGAACGGTCAAGACGACCGACTACGATCAACACTCCATCGCTCGTGACATGTCGGCCGCCTAGCGCGATCAGGCGCTTCTTGACGTCACGCGGAAGCGACGACCGTGCAACATCGAGACGCAATTCGACCGCCGTCGCGTCCCTGTTGAGATTTTGGCTTCGCGGGCCCATTGCGCGCACAAAGCGTTCTTGGATCTCGTGCTCGTCGAGGGCGACAGTCTCAGTGATATGAATCATGAGAGTTTCTCCGTCGTGTAAAGGTTCAGCACAATCAGCTCAGCGCAACCAGTTCACCCCTTGAGGATCATCTTCAGGGCGCCCTCCTTGGCGGCGTTGCCGAACGTGTCGTACGCCTTCATTACGTCCGCCAACCCAAAGCGATGCGTCACGAGCTTGGCCGGCTGCAACTTGCCGGATTGCACGACCTTCAACGACATTGGCGTCGTCACCGTGTCGACGAGTCGTGTCGTCAACCTGATGTTCCGGTCCCAGAGCTTCTCGACGTGCAGGTCCACAGCCTTCCCGTGTACGCCGACGTTCGCGAGGTGACCGCCTGGGGCAAGAATCGATTGACAGATATCGAACGTCGCGGGCATGCCGACGGCCTCGACCGCGACATCCACGCCTACCCCGCCTGTCATCTGCATCACACGCTCGGCCGCCTTCCCATCGGCGCTGTTGACCACGCTCGTTGCGCCGAAGCGCCGTGCGATCTCCAAGCGATTGTCGTCCAGGTCGATCATGACAACGGACGCGGGAGAATAGAACTGTGCGGTGAGCAGGACCGCCAACCCGATTGGACCGGCGCCGACAATCGCGACTGTGTCGCCGGGCTTCACCTGGCCGTTCAATACGCCGCACTCGAAACCGGTGGGCAGGATGTCGCTGAGCATGACGATCGCTTCTTCGTCGGCGTCAGCGGGCACGTGATACAAGCTTGTGTCGGCGTGAGGAATTCGCACGTATTCGGCCTGCGTCCCGTCGATCGTGTTGCCGAGAATCCATCCACCGGACCGACAATGCGAGTACATCCCCTTTCTGCAGGTACTCGCACTTACCGCACGCGGTAATACACGAAATCAGTACGCGGTCGCCGGCGACAAAACTGGTTACGGCAGAGCCGACGGTTTCCACGACACCGACGCCCTCGTGGCCCAGGATCCGACCCTCAGCAACGCTCGGGACGTCGCCCTTCAGAATGTGAAGGTCCGTGCCGCAGATCGTCGACGTCGTAATCTTGACGACGGCGTCGGTAGCCTGTGTGATCGTGGGCTTGGGTCGGTTCTCCCACGCACGTTTTCCAGGGCCCCGGTAGACGAGCGCCTTCATTCGATCCGATGCGACATCCGGCAATGGCATCGTCGCTGTTGTTGTCGTTTTCATTTCTGTGCTCCTTCGCCTTGAACTGACAATCAGGGCAATTCACATGCCGGATCTTGGAGGGAGAGCTCCTGAAAACCCCCGGAGTATCGCCATGTTGTGTCGACGATCGCCAGGTGGGGCGGGCATTATTCCCCGACGCTGCGAGAAAACTCACGATCGTCGGACGAGTTGTTCGACGCGGCGCATATAGTCTGAAGGACGGATGTCCAGCCCCGAACCGGGACTGAGCAGCACCGAGGCGGCGCGGCGCCTCGCCGAGTACGGCCCCAACGAGCCGGCTCCCGTCCGTCGTCTGTCGTCACTCGTTCAGCTGCTGCTCCTCTTCGCGAACCCTCTCGTCATCATCCTGCTCGTCGCAAGCGCGATTGCCGGAAGCCTCGGACAGGCTGTCGATGCACTGATCATCGTCACGATGGTCGTCCTCGGCGTCGCGATCAACTTCTGGCAGTCGTACCGCTCGCAACAAGCGGCGGATCAACTCCGTGCGTCGGTGTCCCCGACGGGCTCGGTGCTCCGAGACGGAGCCTGGCAGGAGACGCCGCTCCGGAACGTGGTACCGGGCGATGTCTTCCGACTATCGGCCGGCGATCTGATCCCGGCGGACGGGCGACTCGTCGAGTCGCGCGATCTCTCCGTTCAGCAATCGATGCTCACGGGCGAGTCGCTCCCAGCCGACAAAGCCGTCGCCACCACCCCGAGCGGCACGACGAGCCCCGACGCACCCCACCTGCTGTTCCTTGGCACCTCGGTCGTCAGCGGCACGGGCACGGCGGTGGCGCTCGCCACCGGTGCGAAGACGATGTTCGGCGACATCGCCGCCCGGTTGAGGACCCGCGCGCCAGAAACAGAATTCGAGCACGGCCTGCGGCGCTTCAGCCTGCTGATCCTGCGAACAACGATCGTGCTGGTGCTGTTCATCCTCATGGTGAGCATTGCCCTCAAGCACGACGCATTCGAGTCGCTGCTGTTTGCGGTCGCGCTCGGTGTGGGTCTCACGCCAGAATTCCTGCCGATGATCAGCTCCGTGACGCTGACCCAGGGGGCGTTGCGCATGGCGCGTGCGCAGGTGATCGTCAAACATCTGCCGGCTATTCAGAACTTTGGCAGCATCGACGTTCTCTGTAGTGACAAGACGGGTACCCTGACGGCTGGAACGATGCAGTTCGATCGTGCAGTCGATCCACGGGGCGCAGCATCGCCCCGACCGCTGACACTGGCCTACATCAACAGCCGATTCGAGACCGGGATCCGAAGTCCACTCGATACCGCGATTCTCGAGCAGCCGTCGGTGGACGTCACGGGCTACCTGAAGGTCGACGAAATCCCGTTCGACTTCGAGCGCCGCCGCCTTTCCGTAGTGGTGGAGGCGCCCGATGGCGCGGGTCGCCATCTACTCATTACCAAGGGGGCGCCCGAGCCAATCCTCGCGCTGTCGACGGCATTCGAAGTCGGCGGCCAGATCGCACCGCTCGATCCGGCGACGAAGCACACCTGCACGGCGGCCCACGACCGGTTCAGTGCGGAGGGCCTGCGCGTCCTGGCGGTCGCCTACCGTTGGCTGGAGCCACGGGACGCCTACTCGCGCGCCGACGAGGCCGACCTCGTGCTGGCAGGCTTCGTCAGCTTTGCCGATCCGGTCCTGGCGGATGTCGCCGAGGTGCTGGCGGAACTCAAGCGCGACGGCATCACTGTGAAGATCCTCACCGGCGACAACGAGCTGGTTGCGCATCATGTCTGCCAGCGCATTGGATTGGCGGACCAGCGGATCGTCACCGGCGACGACATCGCGCGCATCGATGACGCGGCCCTCGGCCAGCTGGCGGAGCAGACCTCGGTCTTCACGCGCGTCTCGCCGGCGCAGAAGGATCGGATCATTACAGCGTTGAAGCGACGGGGTCATGTCGTAGGTTACATGGGCGACGGGATCAACGACGCGCCATCCCTGCATACGGCGGATGTCGGAATTTCCGTGATGACGGCGGCCGACGTGGCGCGAGAGGCCGCCGATGTCATTCTGAAGCGACCCAGCCTCCGGGTCCTTCATCAGGGGATCCTGGAAGGCCGCCGGGCCTCCGGCAACATGATGAAGTACTTGCTGATGGGCACGAGCTCGAACTTCGGGAACATGTTCAGCATGGCCGTGGCGTCCGTGTTCCTGCCGTTCCTGCCGATGCTGCCGACACAAATCCTGCTGAACAATTTCCTGTACGACCTGGCGCAGGTCACGATTCCGAGCGACAACGTGGACGAAGCGTACCTGAGGCGTCCCCAGCGGTGGGACATGCGAGTGATTCGCGACTTCATGCTGTTCATCGGTCCGATCAGCTCGATCTTCGACTTCCTCACGTTCTTTGTGCTGCTCCGTTACTTTCACGCGAGCGAGCCCTTGTTTCACACGGGATGGTTCGTCGAATCGCTGGCCACGCAGACCCTCGTGCTTTTCGTCATCCGGACGATGGGCACCCCGTTCCGGAGTCGGCCGAGTCGGTCACTGACGATCACAACGCTTGTGATCGTCGGCATCGGCGTGGCACTTCCGGCGACGCCCGTCGCGACGCTGCTGGGTTTCACCAGGCTGCCGGCCTCATATTTTGGGTTTTTGATTCCGGCGACCGTTACGTATCTGGCGCTGGTCGACCTCGCGAAACGGCAGCTGGCGCGGCGACTCGGTCTATGAGTGGACACAGGCGGCGCGATTGACATGCGCGACGGGCGCCGCACCTTATGGAGGACGACTGACGCGGCGATCGCGAAGATGGCGCGGGCGGCGTATGACGCCGCCGCCCGCGGGCGAGATCACTTCGAGGCCGGTGCCTTGGCGATCGAGTCCATGGTCAGGAGCTTGTAACCGCCGTCGATCCTGACCGTCATCGTGTTCTTCTCGCCGACCGGCATCTTCAGCTCCATCGGCTCTGCCTTGTCGACGACGGCGCCGGTCGCCTTCACGTGCTGCCCGTGAAATGCCGCGAGCCGCTTGTTGCCGTCGGCGGCGAAGTAGAGCCTGCCGTCGTCGCCGGCAATCGCCAGCGGCACGCCGTGCGCCAGGCACGCGGCTCCGCACTCCTTGTGCGTCGGCGTGTTGGCGGCTTGCGGGTGAATCATGAAGCAGGCGGCGTCGACGACGTTGCCGGTGACGGTTTTGGCGGCGGCTTTCGCGTCGCCGGTCTGCGGCGCGGCTCCTAGGCTTGCAGCGAGCAGCGCGATCGCTGACGCGGTAATGGCACTACGACACACGACTCTCATCTCGGTCTCCTTTGGTTGGTCCATTCACTGCCGTCGGGCGCGCCCCGACGTTACGATTCCGCCGCGTGGCGGACGTTCATTCCCTGCCGACGCCGTCGCGGACGTCCCCACCCCGAATCGCCCCGCTTCGATCGACGGCGACTTGCCCCGCGGCGTAAACCAGGCGTCCGACCTCCGTGACAAGCCCTGGCCGTTGCGCCCACGCGCGTCGGGAACGGAGTCGGGTTGGGGCCTGTATCGTGTCATGGGTTTGCTACGCCTGGAAGGCGCGACCGAACAGCCGTTCGGCGTTCCCCTGATAGATCTTGCGCCTGTCGGCCTGGCTGATGTCGAGGCTGTCGATGACCTCGATCGTCTCACGGATGTACATCGGGCCCCCTTCCGGATCGAACGGAGCGTCCGAGGCAAAGACGACCTGGTCTGTTCCAAAGAACGACAGGCCGCAGACCGTCGCCGCACGGCTGCCGAACACGGCCGTGTCGGCCCAAAACTTCTTGAAGTAGTCGATCGGTCGGTGCGGCATCGATCGACGGAGCCCCTCGTAGTCCTCGTCGGCCGTGCGCGCGCCGAATTGATCGAGGCCGTAGCCGACGCGTCCCTCGAAGTACGGCACCATGGCGCCGAGATGGTGCGCGACGATGCGGACGTCGGGAAGACGGTCGAAGAGACGCGAGAACACGAGCCGCTGCATCGCGGCGCTGGTCTCGTACGGCCAACCGAACGTCCACCAGATCTCGTACTTCGACTTTGCCTCGCCGGGATAGTCCGCTACGCCAGCACCACGTGCCGGATGCAGCAGGATCGGACAGCGCAGACGAACCGACGCCTCGAATAGCGGAAAGAAGCGTTCGTCATCGAGCGGCAGGCCATTGACGTTCGAGAAGATCTGGACGCCGATCGCCCCGAGCGACCGGACAGCGCGCTCGAGCTCGCGAACGCTCTCGTCGGGATGGTTGAGCGGCAGCGACGCGATGAAGCCGGCGAACCGGTGCGGGTACCGGCGCACCAGCTCGGCCTGTGAGTCGTTCGCAAGCCTGGCGAGATCGAGCGTGATCTGTCTGTCGGGATTGATCGACTCGATCGGGGGCGCCGACAGCGAGAGGATCTGCCGGTACTCGTCGCCAAACTCTTCGAGCACCCGGAACCGCACGTCGACGTCGTGGAGAAACGGGATATGCAGCCAGCGCTTGATTGCGCCTGTGTTGACAATGACCTGCTGCAGCCGCTCGAAGAACGGCTGCGGAAAAATGTGGTTGAAGACGTCGATCTTGAGCGTCATGGCAGTCGGTGATGTCCCGTGATGAGCGCGGCGAGCGCGGCCGGATTGTCCGGCAGCCGATTGCCGCGCCAAACGATGTGCAAATCGGGTCGCACGAGCACGAAATCGCGTCCATAGACGTCGCGCGCCGCTGTGGAATCGATCGCCAGCGCTGTGAACGGCGCGCCGATGGCCGCCATCGCGGGCGTCAGTCCCGCATCGTCGGCGAGCGGCGCACCGGAGAGGTTCAGCAGCGTGTAGCCATCCGGGATGCGATCGTGGATCGACTGGTCCGCACCGATCCAGACGTGCGGCAGCCGCGCGCCCGGCCAGGTCGTCGGCACGTAGGTCCGGAACAAGTGCTCCGGACCGCCGGGCTCGTCAGTGATCACCGGCGAGCCGACGTAGCGATACCCCAGCTCGGCGCCGATCATCTCGTTGGTCTTGCGCTGCTCGACGTCGGCCACGGCCGCCAGCCGATCGCGCGACGCCTGGCCTGCTGGTGTCGCATCGCGGATGTCCGGCCGGTACTGCGCGCGCCACGCCCGGCGGCCGAGAGACGCGTATCGCGATGCGCCGAGGTTGCGATCGCCGACCTGTCGCCGCTCGATTTCATACGATTCGAGCAACGCCGGCCCGCCCCAGCCCCGCACCATCGCCGCGAGCTTCCAGCTCAAATCGGTGGCGTCGCCCACGCCCATGTTCATCCCCAGTCCACCGGTCGGAATCACCAGGTGCGCGGAATCACCCGCGAGGAAGACCCGGCCCGCGCGATAGCGATCGGCCAGCAGCAGATTCTGTTTCCACTCACCGACGTACAACATGTCGTAGCGGACGGGAACGCCGATCGTACGCTCAAACTGCGCCGCCATGTCCTCGGGGCGTTCGACCGCGGCGTGGAGCGTCCAGTGCCGCGTGGAGTCCTGCATGATGAGGAACGTCGCCTGGCCGTCGGCGACGTGATAGTGGCGACCGTGTCCCGGCCCGGGGCCGATCGGCATCCGATCGTAGAGCTCGGGACAAAAGTAGAGCGCCTGACAGAGGCGCATGATGTCTCCCTCGCCGCGCAGCGCGATGCCGAGCTGCCTGCGCACGGCGCTGCTGCCGCCGTCGCACCCGACGACGTACTGCGCGCGAATCGTTGAAACGGCCCCCTCACTCCGTCGCACGGTCACATCGACGCCGGTCGCGTCCTGCGCGAGCGATTCGAATGCGCAGCCGTACTGCACGGAAACCGAAGGCAGCGCGCCGGCTTCGGCTTTGAGCAGCGGCTCGAGCGTGTACTGCGAGATGAGCTGGTACGGCTCGCGCGGCATGGTCCCGTCGTTTGACGCCGCGATCTCGTCGCGCGCGAGATCGACCGACGGGTACGGCAGCCGCAGGAGGGGCGGCTCGTTCAGTGCCAGCACGATGAAGACGTCCATCGGGACATCGCTTGGCAGCCCCGCGGCCCGGATCTTTTTCGCCAGGCCCATCCGGCGGAAGATCTCCATCGTCCGCGCGTTGCAGCGCTCCATCTTCGGCAGGAACTCTGGCGCGGGCTTGCGCTCGACGAGCGTACAGCGGACGCCGCGGCGGCCCAAGTCCACCGCGAGCGTCAATCCGACGGGTCCCGCTCCGACGATGAGAACGTCCGTGTGCATGCGCGCCTGATCCGGGACGCCGGCGCGCAAGCGTATCAGACCAGAAGGTCAGACCATTGAGTTGACTTGAAAAACGCCGCCATGTATCGTCCTCAGGTCCGCTGAATCGATGAAGATCCTGATCGTCTGGACGCTGTTGGCCGTCATCCCATCGGCGAGCCTGCGCGTCATCTGCATTTCGGAGCCTCCCCAGACCGACGAGTCGTCGGTCCAAGCGGCGACCGCCGCGGACTGCGAGATGATCTGCTCGAAGGCCGCCCACGCGCGGGCGCGGACGAAGTGCGTCTTGGTCGACGATCCATCCTGCGCGTTCCTGCTGGACTCGCCGGTTGCCGTCATGCCGGCAGTGATGATGCTGACGCTCGTCCCCACTGTCCAGCCCGTCGACTTCGGCGTCGGGACGCGCTACGCGGCTCCCTCGCGCGGACGCCACGGCCCTCCACCGAAAGCCTGCTAGTCCGAGCTCCCATCCGCTGATCCACTGAGACAAGGGTAGGTGTGTACGCACGGCGACGTGCGTGCGCGGAGAGGTTCGTCATGAAGAATGCATGGAGTTGTGCGTGCGCCGTGCTGGCGCTCACCGTCGTGGTGTTGGCGCCCCGGGGCGCATTCGCACAGGCCGCTGGGCCCACCGGCCAGATCGTCGGACAGATTGTCGACACCAGCAACGCCGCGATCGTCGGCGCACGCGTCATCGTGCACAGCGAAGGCACCAACCTGGTGCGGCGCACGACGGCGGACGGGGGCGGGCGATACGCTGTGTCGCAGCTTCCGCTCGGATTTTTCGGCGTCTCGGTCGAAGCCGCCGGACTCGAGTCCGCGAAGCAGACCGTCGTCGTCACCATGGGCACCTCGGTGAGCGCCAACTTCATGCTGAGAGTTGCGGGTGTGGCCGAGAGCGTTGACGTCGTCCGCCCCACCGAGCCGACTGGCGCTCAGGGCAAGTCGGTGTTGACCGACCTGCAGCTGCAGGGCCTGCCCGCGAGCGGACGTCGCGTCCGATCGCTCTTTCTCTTCACGCCGGCGACGCAGATCGAACCGGAGTGCGGTGGCTTTGCCATCTCGGGCCAGAAAGGCGTCTATACCAACATCAACGTGGACGGCAACGACTACACGAACACGCACTGGTGCGGCCACGTCGAATTCTCGCCGACCTTCAGCATCGAGGCGCTGCAGGAGTTTCAGGTGATTCGCAGCACGTACTCCGCGGAGTTTGGACGCTCAACCGGAGGCATCGTCAACATGTCCACCAAGTCGGGCTCGAACCTTCTGCGCGGAACAGGCTTCTACCTGTTCCGCAACGACGCGATGACGCTGCCGGACCCTTTTGGCCGGCAGCCGATCGGCGTCGGTCAGCAGTTCGGCGGGTCGCTGGGCGGCGCAATCAAGAAAGACCGGACGTTCTTCTTCGTCGCACCGGAGTTCCAGCACAACACCAAGCCGGTCCAGATTCTCTACACGTCGCTCGACGCTCAGAACCTCCGCGACACGGCCGCCGCGCAGACCCTGCTGGGCGTCGCGCCCGAGGGCGACACGCAAGCGCTCAGCCAGTCGCAGTCGATCGTGGGCCGTATCGATCATCACCTCGGCGATCGCCATATGCTGATGGGCCGATTCGACTACGTCCGCAACCTGGTGACCGACAACGTCGGCTCCGTCGTGATGACGCAGGGGCTCGGCGCCGATTCGATCACGAACCGTGCGCTGTCGAATCAGGCGCTCCTCACCAACCGCAACGACCTCACCGGCGCCGCGCAGGCATCGTCGGTGCTCTCCAGCCGCTTCCTGAACGAGGCGCGCGCGCAGATCACGCACGAATACCGGCCGTGGAACAACGGAACCGGCGGCCCCGAAGTCACCGTCAAGAACGCGGGCGCAACCGTCGCGATCTACGGACCCCAGGCGACCGGCCTCAGCTACGGCAACATCGGCTATAAATTCAGCGATGTCCGCATGCAATTTGTCGACAACGTGTCGTTCGTTACAGGCGCGCACACTGCGAAGGTGGGCGTCGACCTCGACACCGTGAACGGGAAGACGACGTTCAACCCCGGATCGAACGGCATCTACACGTTCAACAGCCTCGCAGACTATGTCGCGCGGAAGGCGTTTCAGTATCAGCAGTTCGCGGGCAGCGGCGACGTCGATGCGCGCATGACGCAGCTGGCCTTCTACGCACAGGACGAGTGGCGCCTGCGGTCCGGACTGACGATCAGCCCGGGCCTCCGCTACGAACAGGCGTATCTCCCCGACTACGCGACACCCACGGTTGCCCCGAACCGGTTCCCGCTCGCCACGGCGATCCCCAACGACAAGGACCTAATCGCGCCGCGGCTGGGCATCACGTGGGATCCGTCCAACAACGGCAGCACGATCGTCCGCGCGGGCGGCGGGATCTTCTACGCCGCGCCGTACATGCCGGCGTTCGAGCAGTCGATCCTCGGCAACGGCGGCAATCCCGAACTGAGCAGCGCCGTGACGATCACGACGAGCACGAATCCCAACGCCGTGTCCGACGCGTTCCGCGCGTTTGGCGTCGACCTGGCGACCGCGGATCTCGCGCACCTTCCGACGTTCACCGCGTCGCAGCTCAATCAGCTGGTCGCGCCGGAAAACCGGATCGGCCAGACGATCAACTACATCGATCCGAACTTCCGCCTGCCGCGCGCGACGCAGCTCCGCCTCGCGGTCGAGCGGCAGCTGGGGCGCGGCATCACGGCCGGCGTGGACTTCACGAACGTCAACACGTCGCGCATCGCACGCGTCCGCAACGTCAACCTGGCGCCGCCGGTCGCCGACGCGACCGGGCGCCCGATCTACACCGCCGCCCGGCCTTACGGTCCCCAGTTCGGCGTCGTCCAAGTCACCGAGTCCACAGCCCACTCGAACTACCACGGAGTGACGGCGTCGCTCTCGGCGAAACGCCGTCGGTTCAGCGTGGACGCCTACTACACGCTGGGCTACAGCAAGAGCGCCGACGACACCGAGCGCGGGATCAGCGGCGTGGTGTTCGACGATGCTTACAATCTGGCGAGCGAATACAACTGGTCGAACATCGACCAGCGTCACCAGTTCGCCGGTGACAGCCTCGTCTCACTGCCTTGGCAGCTCGATCTGTCGACTACGATCCGCGTGAACTCGGGCCGTCCATTTACCGCGCTGGTCGGAACGGATCTGAACAAAGACGGTGTCGTGCGCGACCGGCCAATCATCGACGGCAGCCTCATCGAGCGGAACACGTTCCGCAACAAGGGCTACTCCGAGGTCGATCTGCGGGCGCAGCGGTCGTTTGTGCTCCACGGACAGGCGAGGGCGATTGTGTCGCTCGAGGTGTTCAATCTCTTCAACGCCGACAACGTCGAGATCGGCTCGGCCAACATGGTGTACGGACCTGGCGCCGTACTCCAGAACGGCATCCTCGTCACGCAGGCGCCGCCGGCAACCTTCGGGCAGATCAAGGACGCCAACGGCAACTACCTGCTCAACAGCACGCTGCGGACCGCGCCACTCCAGGCGCAGCTCGGCCTGCGGCTGCAGTTCTGACATGTCCAGGCTTCACCGCGCCTGGGTCGTGCTGATCTTCGGAACCGGGCTCGCGCAGGCGTCGACCGTCGCGGCGCCAGTGGAGATCCACTGGGAGACGCACCTCGATCGCGCCGTCGCGATGTCTCGAGAGACGAACAAGCCCGTCCTCGTCGAGTTCTGGGCCACGTGGTGCACGGTCTGCAAAGGCATGGACGAGGACGTGTATTCCGACGACGCCGTCGCGGCCGCGATGACACGCGTCGTCCCCGTGCGCATCGACGTCGATCGGGAGCCGGCGACCGCGCGCCGCTACGACGTCGCAGACACGCCGACGCTGGTGTTGACCGACGCGCTCGGAAACGAGCTTTTTCGCTTCCGGGGCGGGCTGGCCAGGGCGCGCCTCCTGTCGCTGCTCCATGAACTTCCGTCCGACATTAGCCGCGTCAACCGCCTCTCGGGCGCCATCGCTGCGGGCGGCGCCGATACCGCGACGCTCCAATCGCTTGCCGCCGAATTGAGAGATGCTGCGTTGTACGTGGCCAGTAACCGGTACTACGAGCGAGCGCTCCGCTCGACCGACGCCAAGCGCGACCCGACGATCCGTGGCGGCATCCTGGTCTCGATCGGACGCAACGACGCAGCGCTGCAGACGTTCGACGAGGCCGCACGATCGTTCGGTCTCGCCCTACGTGAGCTGCGAGGCGGCCCGTCGGAGCCGAGCGTGATACTGGAGCTGGCGCGCGCACAAATGTCGCAGGGACGCGTGGGAGACGCGCGAAAGACGCTGCAGGATTTGATCGGGCGGTTCGGAGGCAGCGCCGCCGCCGGAGAAGCGGCGCGTCTCGCGGCCACGTTGCGCGGACGCTAGCGGCAGGCTTCGCGTCCGCTGCGGGCGAGCGCGCGCCAGGCGCACCCGATGTCGCGCACGCGCTTCGACCTCGCGCGTCTAAGCCCGCGCCAGCGGTCCTTCCATCGGCCGCTCGTCGTAGGGACGTCCCGCGCGCTGGCACCAGTACCTCCCACGCGCGCTCGAAGGTGAACGAGCTGCGCGTCGAGAGAATCGCGCGGACTTCCCCTTCGCTCAGAAACGTGACCGTCCCGAGCGCGTGCGCCCGCTGCTGCAACGCCGCATTCAGCTCCAGGTAAATCGACGTGAACACGACTTCGCGCAGCGAACCGCCGGCGACGACGCAGCCGTGGCCGCGCATGAGCGCGGCAGGGCGGGACCCCAGCGCGGACGCCAGGTTCTGGGCCATCGCCATGGAGGTCACCAGCAGATTGGTGTCGCCGAACGAGGCGCGGGAATCCCAGACCGGCACTTCGGGTCCCATCGATGCGCACATGTGCATGATCGGGCGCAGCGGAACGCCGGTCACGCCGAAGGGAATCACTCCCGGACTGTGGTTGTGAACGACCGCGTGGACATCGGACCGGACCTCGTAGACGGCGCCGTGGATGTAGCGCTCGGCGTACGGCTTCCGGCCGCCGGGGTCGATCGGGGCGCCGTCGAGCGAAAACTGCATGATGTCGGCCGCTTCGATGCACTCCGGAGCCCGGGCGCGCGACAGGCAATAGCGGTCGGGGTGGCCGGGATGGCGGATGCTGACGTGGCCGAAGGCGTCGACGATCCCCTCGCGGGCGAGGATACGGTTGGCGGTCACGAGCTCTTCGAGGGCCTGCTCGATCATGGCGGTCATTATGTCGGATTTGCTCTAGAATAGCGTCCGGTCCGGTGTTTGGTCGGACCATTGGACGGCGCTAGCGCGGAGGACATCGGTGAACACGAACCGGACGGTGGCGGTCGCGGCGGCGCTCCTGGCTCCATTGATGCTGGCCGCCTGCGGCGGCACGGCCCAGGCCAAGAAGAGCGAGTCGGGCGACGCGCTGCCCGTCAGGACGACACAGGTCGAACGCATCGAGCTCAGGCGATCGGTCGAGGCCGTCGGGACGCTGGCCGCGCACGACCAGGCGACCATCAGCGCGGAAGTCGCAGGACGCGTCGCGCACCTCGTCGCCGACATGGGCGATCGCGTCAAGGCCGGCGCGCCGCTCGTCGAGCTCGACCCAGAGCGCCTCCGCTACCACGCCGACGAGCAGCGCGCGGCGCTCGAGCAGACACGCGCGAAACTCGGCGCGAAGAACGGTCAGTTGCCACCCTTTGAACAAACGCCGGACGTGCTCAGCGCCAAGGCCAAGCTCGATCAGGCGCAGCAGGCGTACGACCGCGCCAAGGCGCTGCACGACAAGAATCTGCTCGCGCGGCAGGATCTGGACACGGCCCAAACCGACTTGCAGACGGCCAAGGCCGCGTACGACAGCGCGATCGCCAACGAGCGCGAGATGCGCGCCGAGGTGGTCGCCAAGGAAGCTACGCTCAACGGCGCGGCGCGAGACCTTCAGGACGCGACGATCCGCGCCCCCTTCGACGGCGTCGTCGCGGAGCGGATGGTGTCGGAAGGCCAGTACGTCAACGCTCAGGCACCCGTCATGCGGCTCGTGCGGCTCCATCCCTTGCGGCTGACGGCGGAAGTCCCGGAAAAGTTCGCGCCCAACGTGCGCGTCGGCCAGCCGATCGCACTGACGACCGACGCGTTTCCCGACAAGCCGGTCGAGGGCACGATCACGCGCATCAGCCCCGACGTCAATCTCAAGTCGCGCGCGTTCAACGTGGAAGCCGATGTGCCCAATGAGGACGGCACGCTCAAGCCCGGCACTTTTGCGCGTCTGAGGATCGCGACCAGCAAGGTCGACAGTGCGATCGTCGTGCCGGCAACCGCGATCCAGACGCGCTACGGAACGAGCGTCGTCTTTGTCGTCAAGGACGGCAAGCTGGCGGCGGTTGAAGTGAAGCTCGGCGATCGGGTGGGGCCGCGCGTCGAGATCACGGATGGCCTCGAGCCCGGACAGACGATCGTCGCCGACGGCGTCGACGGCCTCACCGGCGGGGTCGCCGTCACGCCGAAGAAAGCCGGCGGCGACAAGGACGGCAAGACCAGCGATAGGAAAGGGACCGGAAAATGAGTCTCGCGGAATTCTGCGTCCGGCGGCCGGCGTTTACGACAGTGATGATCATGTCGCTCGTCGTCACCGGGATTTTCTCGTTCCGCGATCTCACGGTCGACCTGCTGCCGAAAGCGGATCCCGCGACCGTCACCGTGACGGTGAAGGTCCCCGGCGCAAGTCCCGACGAGCTCAGCGACTCGGTCGCCGAGCCGCTCGAGCAGGCCCTGAGCGGCATCTCCGGCGTCGACGAGATCCAGACGAAGCTCGGCGTCGGGCTCGCGACACTCACGATCAAGTTCGTCCTCGAACGCGACATCAACGAGGCCGCGCAGGACGTGCGCGAAAAGGTGGCGGGGGCGGTCGGCGCCCTGCCGCCCGAAGCGCTGCCGCCGGTCGTTGCGAAGGTCGATCCGGATGCGACGCCGATCTACAGCGTCGCGATTGGCGGTCCCTACTCGTTACGCACACTGACCGAGATTGCCGACAAGCAGATCAGCCGCGCGCTCGAAGCGGTCGACGGCGTCGGCGACGTCTCGATCGGGGGCGGCCGCGCGCGCGAGATCCACATCGAGCTGGACCTGGCCAAGCTGACGGCGCAGGGCATCAGCGTCAGCCAGGTGCGCGACGCAGTGCAGAGCGACAACGTGGAGATTCCCGGCGGCCGGCTCGACCAGGGAGACGCCGAGGTCGCGCTGCGCACGCCCGGCCGTTTCGAGAGCGTTGATCAGTTCAAGGACATCGTCATCGCGACCCAGGGGGGCACGCCGATCCGCGTCGCCGACGTTGCGAAGGTGGCCGACTCCGAAGCGGACGCGCGGCAATCGGCGTTCGTCTCAGGGCAGCGCGCGATCGTCATCGACATCCGCCGCCAGTCGGGCCAGAACACTCTGACGGTCATCGACGGCCTCAAGCAGGCGATCAAGACGATCCAGCCGACGCTCCCGCCCGGCTTGACCATGGTCACCACCCGCGA
This sequence comes from uncultured Acidobacteriota bacterium, assembly GCA_963836665.1. GTDB lineage: Bacteria > Acidobacteriota > Vicinamibacteria > Vicinamibacterales > 2-12-FULL-66-21 > JAICSD01. Next base: position 842,333 of record CAWIKL010000002.1, read on the forward strand.
CGACTCGAAGTTCATCATCGCGTCGGTGTCGGCGCTCGAGGAGCACCTGATCGTCGGCAGCATCCTCGCCAGTCTCATTGTCCTGCTCTTCATCCGCAACATCCCAGCCACGATCATCAGCTCGCTCGCCATCCCGGCGTCGCTGATTGCGAGCTTCACGCTGATGCGCGCACTCAACCTCACCCTCAACACGATGACGCTACTCGGCCTGACGCTCGCCGTCGGCATCGTGATCGATGACGCCATCGTCGTGCTCGAGAACATCTTCAGGAAGATCGACGAAGAGGGGCTGACGCCGTTCCGGGCGGCGGTGGAAGGCACGAGCGAGGTGCTGCTGGCAGTCGCGGCCACATCGTTCTCGCTGATCGTGATCTTCCTGCCGGTTGCGTTCATGACCGGTTACGCGCAGCGCTTTATCTATCCGTTCGGCATCACCATGTCGTTCGCGATCCTGGTGTCGTTCCTGGTCAGCGTCACGCTGACGCCGATGCTCGGGGCGCGCCTGCTCCGGCGAAACGTGCACGGCCACCGCGCCCGCGACGAGCGGTACTACCGTTGGCTCGATGCGACCTACGCGCGGAGCGTTCGCTGGTCGCTCGACCACCGCGGCGTCGTCATGGCGATCGCGATCCTGACCCTGGCCGCCACGTGGCCGCTCGCGAACTTCGTGGGGCGCTCGTTCATGCCGCAGGAAGACACCGGCGACTTCGAGATGACGGTCGACGCCCCCGAGGGCACTTCGCTCCAGGGCATGGAGAAGATCGTGCAGCCGATGGCGAAGCTGGTCGAAGCGGTGCCCGGCGTCGCACACGTGACGCCGGAGATCTTCGAGCGCGTCAACCACTCGCATCTCGTCGTCGAGCTGAAGCCGCTCAGTGAGCGGTCGCAGTCGCAGGAGGAGATCGGGGCGGCCGCGCGCAAGGCGCTGGCGGCCTATTCGTCCTACCGCCCGACGATCGTCTTCAAGTCGCCGGTCGGCGGCGGCGAGAACAACGCCTGGCCGATCCTGGTGAATCTATACGGCCCGAGCCTGGACACGCTAAGCGACTACGCGCTCAAGCTCAACGCGCGCCTGCAGGCGTTGCCGCAGTTTGTGGACGTGAAAGCGCGCGTCAACCTCGGCAATCCGGAGCTGCGGGTCAACGTCGACCGGCAGCGGGCGGCGGACCTCGGCGTCCGCGTCGCCGGCGTGGCGCAGGCGCTGCGGCTGATGGTCGCCGGCGAAGACGAGATCACCGCCTACCGCGAGAACAACGAGCGGTATCCGGTGACGATGCGCGTGCGCGAAGATCAGCGCAACGACGTGACCGCTGTCAGCGGCCTGATGGTGCCGTCGACGACCGGCGCCCTCGTGCGGATCGACAACGTGGCGAAGCTCGAACGTGGCACGGGCCCGACGTCGATCACGCGGCTCGATCGGCAGTTCTCGGTTGCCGTCTCGGGTGACATCCGGCCCGGCGTCGCGCTCGATGCCGCGGTGCCGATCGTGCGCGACGAGCTCAAGAAGCTGAAGCTGCCGAGGGGCTACCGGGCGAAGTTCACCGGCCAGTCCAAGGTCCTCGACGAGACGGCGACGAACATGGTCATCGCGATTTCACTGGCCAGTATCTTCGTCTACATGGTGCTGGTCGCCCAGTTCGAGAGCTTCGTACAGCCGCTCATCATCATGACCGCCCTGCCGCTGTCGGTTCCCTTCGCGCTGCTGACGCTCGCGCTCACGCACCGTCAGCTCAACCTCTGGAGCACGCTCGGCATCCTGCTGCTGCTCGGGATCGTCAAGAAGAATTCGATCCTGCAGGTCGACTACACGAACGTCCTGCGACAGCGCGGCATGCCGTTGCGCGACGCGCTCGTCGAAGCGTCGCGCACGCGGCTCCGCCCGATCCTGATGACGACGGCGGCGATCATCGTCGGGCTGATCCCGACGGCGCTCGGCAAGGGCGCCGGCGCGCGCCAGCGCGGAGACATCGCCATCACGATCATCGGCGGCCAGACGCTGTGTCTGTTCCTCACATTGCTGCTGGTGCCGGTCGCCTACTCGCTGACCGAAGAAGTGCGCGCGCGGATGCAGACGTCGCGGGTCAAGGGCTGGCTGGCGCGAGTGTTGGGACGGACCGAGCCGGCGGCGTAGGAGACAGGACCGCTCATGACTCTACCGGCGTACAGGACCGCGCTCGTCACCCATCCGCACACTCTGCCATTGAAGGACGGCACAATCGTGCCGCGTACGTTCACGTTCGACTTCGAAGAGGTCCCGATGATCATCAAGGCGTTCCGCCGGATGGTGCGCGGCCTCGAATTCGACGTCAGCGAGATGGCCATCACGACGTATCTGACCGCGAGGGCGCACGGCAAGCGTTTCACGGCGGTGCCGGTATTTCCGATGCGCGCATTCCACCACAGCGCCATTCTCTACAACGTGAAGTCGGGCATCAGGACGCCGAAGGATCTGGAAGGGCGAAAGGTCGGCGTCAATCGCGGGTACACCGTCACCACGGGCCTGTGGGCACGCAGCATCTTGCAGCACGAGTACGGCGTGGACCTGACGAAGATCACGTGGATCCTTTCCGGCGACGAGCACGTCGCCGAGTACCGCCCACCCGCCAACGTCGTGCCGATCGCCGAAGGCCGCACGCTCGAGGAGATGCTGCTGTCTGGCGACATCGTGGCGGCCAACGGCGTCCAAACAGAGTCACCCGACATCAAGCCGCTTCTGCCCGATGCGAAGGAAGCCGGTCTGAACGGCCTTCGGAACGGCGGCCTCTACCCGATCAATCACACGGTCGTCGTCAAGGACGACCGGCTCGCCGCGCATCCCGATCTGGCCGCGGATCTGTTCGACGCGTTCGTCCGCGCGAAGCGGATCTACGTCGACACCCTGAAGTCCGGCGCGATCGCCGAGCCGACCGCCGCGGACAAGACGTTCGCCGACGTGATGGCGATCACCGGCGACCCGCTTCCATACGGCGTCGGGCCGAACCGCCGCGAGCTCGAGGCCGTCATCCAATACAGCGTCGAACAGGGCATCCTGCCGACGCCGTTCGCGATCGAAGACCTCTTCGCGAAGGGCACGCTGGATCTCGTCGGCTGATCGCTCTGCCATCGACGCTGCTGCCAGGACGGCGTCAGTACCGAAGAAGAGCAGGCACAGAGCGCGAACAAACTAGAATGGCCGACCGCTCACCAGGCGTGTCTGCGCGGATACGCCTCTGCAGCGAGCTACTGTCTCGACGACGCCGTTTGTCTGTGTGAAGCGCCTTCGCCGCGTGATTGAACTTGGCGCGGGCTGCGTCTTGGTGCCCTTTAGAGTGGTGAAAGGCGACGCAGGCTAACACCGCCGCTGCTGACAGCGCTCGCTACGTCCCCGCCAGGAAGTCAAGGACGCGCGACGGCGCAGTCGTTTCGCTCTGCGCGTCGACGGGGACGTCCCAGTACTCCGCACGCCTGAGGCACTCTTCGAAATAGCGCGCCGCCGAGATCGTGTGGGCGTGATCGCGCCCGGGAACGACGAGCGTCGGGACGGAGAGGCGAAGCAGGTCCTCCGGCTCAGCGCCGGGCGCCGTGTCGCGATCGAAGAGCGTACGCGCGCTGACGGTCAGCAGCAGGCGATAGGCGTCAGGATCGAGCGTTGCGTAGGCGTCGGCGAAGGCGCGGTCGCGGCGCAGGACCGACGCCCACGGGCCGCCGCGCGGATCACCGCCGAACGACTTGTCGCTCGCGCCGGTCAGCGCGACGACGCCCGCCAGGCCGTGCTGCTGGACGTAGGCCGCGTGCTCGTTGAAGCGCGCGTGCCCTTGCATGCGATATTTCGCGCCGCCGACCGGCCAGTAGAGGACCAGGCGATCGAGCGCTTCGGGCCAGGAAACGGCGAACGCCGCGGCGACCGACGCGCCCATGCACGCGCCAAGCACGTGCGCACGCGGGATTTTCAAATGATCGAGCAGTCCCTTCCCCTGCCGCGCGTATAGCTGCCAGCCGAGACGCTCTACCCGTCCGCCCGACTGCCCCGTCTCGCGGCGATCGAAGATGATGCACGTGAAGCGTTGCGGCAGGTGATCGAGCAGCTTGATCGTCGCGTAGATGCCCTGCGTTCGCCACTTCTCGAGCGTGGCGTCGAATCCGCCAGGAGAGAACATCAACAGCGGAGGACCGTCGCCGATGATTTCGTAGCGCGTCTCGATGCCGTCGATAGTCGCAAGGGCCATGACGCCGCTCAGCGTGCAGGGCGGTTCTTTGCCGCCCCGCGAATCTGACGTCCGGCGCGGACGTCGTCGGCAAACGCCTTCAGACCGTCGAGTGCCGACTTCGCGACGGTCGCATAGCGATCGACGTCATCGTCGAGCGCGGCGGCGAGATAGCCGATGGCGGCGAATCCCATGCGGACGCGGCCGTCGAGCCAGGGTCCGCCGCCCAATCCGCCGATCACCGGGATTTGAACCGCCTTGGTCACCGCCTCGCCGGCGACCGGACCCGAGTTGGTGAAGTCGAGCAGCGAGGCGCCCGCAGCTTCGAGCGCGCGCGCCTCCGCGAGGAGCCGATCGCTCATCGCCGCAGCGAGCTCCGGCCCGGCGTTGGCCATGCCGCCGTAGCGGAGCGCGGTGTGCGGCGTAATGCCGAACTGCGCCCACACCGGGACGCCGGCGCGGACAACGGCGCGGACGGTGTCGGGGAACTCAGACGCACCGTCGAGCTTGACGAGATCGGCGCCGCCTTCCTTCACGATGCGGATCGCGGCGCGCACCGCGGAGTCCGGACCCTCCTGCAGCGGGCCGTACGGGAAGTCGCAACTGACGAGCGCGCGCGCGGCACCGCGCCGGACCGCGCGGCACGAGAGGATCATCTCGTCCAGCGTGACCTCGAGATCCGACCGGTGGCCCCACAGGTTCACGCCGACGGAATCGCCGACCGACAGCAGATCCACCCCCGCGCGATCCGCGATCGCCGCGAACTGGTACTCATAGGCGACAACCGCAACGATCTTGCGGCCGTCGCGCTTCATCTGCTGGAGGAGCGGAATCGTGACCGGCTCGTCTGCCCGCGTCATCGGGAGCATTCTAATCTTAGGCACGCTCTTTCGCGCGTGCCGCTTGTTTCACCGAGCACGTTTGGGGTTCATCAGATGGCTCCTAACGACCGATGCCGATCAGCGGCCAGTAGAGCGGCACGAGGAACAGCAGGATGATCGCGGTGACCACCGAGAGAATGGCGCCGATCTTCAGCATGTCGCGGTTGCTGAAGTAGCCGTACGAATAGCCGACGACCAGCACCGCCGACTCGTAAATGAACACCTTCGGACCGGCGCCGAAGGTCCAGATCATGCCGAGCGCGAGGGGGCTGATCCCGTGCCCGCGCGCGTAGGTCATCAGGATCGGCAGCGACGTCGACAGCATCGCGATCTCGTTGCCGATCACGATGTGATAGAGGAACGCCGACCAGTAAAGCAGCATCGTCGATCCCCACGTGCTGTTGATGTGCGGCTTCATCCACTCGAAGAGCGCGCCGGTGATGACGTCGAGCCCCTTGGTCTGCACGAGAACGTTGCTCAGGCTGACGGCGGCCGCGACGAAGAAGATCGGCAGCAGGTTGATTTTCTTCACGTCCTCAGTGTCGAGGACGCCGATGACCGGCATGATGCTGAGCAGCCCGATGCCGAGGCCGATCATCGGCGCGGGAATATGGTGCAGAAAGTCGGTGACCCACAGCCCGACGGCGATCAGCATCAGGAGCGCGGCCTTGATCTCCATACCCGACCACGGCCCCATCTTCGCGATCTCGCGCCTGAGGAAGTCGGAGCCCCCCGGCAGCGACGCCGTCTCGGGGGGATAGAGCCACAACGCGAGCCGCCACGCGACGATCATGACGATGAGGTCGCACGGCAGATACGCCAGGAACCACTGGCTCCAGAGCACCTCGACATGCCCGAATTTCTCGATCGCGCCGCGGGCTGTGATTGACGACGCACCGGCGATCAGCATCTTGTCGAAGATGGTCGCCTGGTAGACGAGGATGATGAACATGCCGCGCGCGATGTTGCTGCCGCGCCCGACGCCGAACGCGTCGACGAGCCCCATCGCGATCGCCGCCATGATCACGACGCGGGCGATGCCGGACGGAACGACGGCGGTGAGAAGGAAATTCGAAACGATCAGCCCGAGGAGCAGCCGCGGGTAACTCGAGCCGATGCCGCGCATGATCAGGTAGGCGATGCGCCGGGCGAGGCCCGACTTACTGCCCATCAGGCCGAAGCAGATGGCGCCGAACAGGAACCACGGCGTGTTGTCGGCGAAGCCCGAGAACGCCGTGTCGAACTTGACGATCCCGAACATCCAGAACAGGAAGCAGCCGACAATGCCGGCGATGCCGTGATCGAGCACCTGGGTCATCCAGGAGACGATCATGAAGAGGCCGACCGCGAGGGCGCTCTGCGCGTGCGGCTCGATGCCCAGCGGCAGCATCCGGAAGCCGACGGCGCCTGCCGCGATCGCGAGCAAGAACAGAAGGGAACGCCAGCGATCAGCCGGCACGGGTGGCGCGTCGCCCGCCGGAGCGGGCGACGACGCCTGTCGCGAAGACTCCACCATCAATCGTACCGGCCCGATCGATCCACTACTTGCCGGGTCCGGCAGGCTTCGCCGGTTTCGCCGCCGGTGCGGGCGACGGCTGCTGACCGCCGTAGGTGATCTGCGTGCCGGCGCCCGGGAAGTAATGTTCGTAGGTGCCGGCGTTCGCCTTCTCCATCACTTTGAAGGCGTAGTCGCCGGGGGCCTGCGCGTAGTCCTTCAGGTAGTCACCCGGCGCGTTGATGCCGGGCACTTCAGGAACCCAGTCCTCCGTCAGCAGGTAGTTCGGATCGCCGTAACGCGACGCGAGCGCGCGGACTTCTGGATTGTCGAGGCTCGTCATGTGCCCCTTGTCAAGGATGTTGACCCATTTGTTCGCATTGCGCAGCCGGACCTTGTAGGTCGTGAAGTAGGTCTGCGTGTGCCAGCCGTGATCGAACGGGAAGTTGTGTTCTTCCGTGAACTCCCGCCACTTCTTCGATTCCGTGGGCGCGTCGGGGTCGTGCCAGAGACGGATACCGAGCCCCCAGTGGATCACGCCCGAGCGCACGCGTTCCGGACTGGTGTTGCCGGTTTCGGCCATGACGCCCGGATGGCGGAAGCTCTTGGGATGCGAGCCGAAGGCGATTTCGTAGAGATACCAGAAGCCCTTCTGGTTGTGGTACGGGAAGACCACGTCGTTTAGCCCGGGATACTGCAGGAACTCCTTGAGCGCGGCACCCTGTGCGCCGCCCCCCTTGACGTCGGAGATGAACCCGTCCTTGAAGTAGATCTCCCAGCGCGGGAAGAATCCGCCGTGGCCCTGCGTGCCGGCGAGGACACCCTCGATCCGGGCGATGGGCTCGCGCGGCAGCCACTTGGCCTGGAACGCCGGGTAGCTCACGAACGAATACCCGAAGCGGCCCGTCGCCTGGTTGGGGAACATGTAGAGGTGGCCGCGCTGATAGGCACCCGCTGCCCAGCGCTGCGCCATTTCCTCTGTGATGTCAGCGTGGAGGTTGGTCCCCTCGGGATCGGTGATCTCGAGGCGGTCGACGTAGACGAGCGGCTCGAGCAGTTGTTCTTCGGCGAGCTGCCACACGTCGCCCGGGTATGTGGACATCTGCGACTCGAGGTCGTAGACGTTGTCCTGGATGAAGGTGCCGAGGAACTTGTCCTGCATCGGATAGAGCTGGCGGCGAAGGCCGGTGCTGCCGCCCTTGCCCCAGAACACGCCGCGGACGTCAGGATGCTTGGTCAGGAAGTCCTTGATCGCGTCGCCGACCGCAAATCGCTTCGTGTAGTCGCCGCCTCCCTTGGCCTTGCCGCCGCTGCCGCTGCCACCGGCACCGCCGCTGTCGACCGTGCCGGTATCGGCATCGGCGCCTGCTTCACCACGCGGCTTCTGCGCCGAGGCGTTGAGCACCAGGTCCGCGCTCTTGCCTGGGAACAGCGTAGCGAAGGTCTGCGGATCCTTGTCCTTGAGCCACTTCGCCGGCTGCGCCGGATTGGGGAACTGGCCGGTGATCCAGGCCGTGGCCTGGTAGACGCCAGCTTCCTTGATGTCCTGACCGCCGGTGCGCCGCTCGCGATCGGCCTTGGCCTCTTCCTTCGTAGTGCCGCGCATCTCGTAGGTGTACTTGATGAACGGCGTGATCTGGCGCTCGACGAGGGCTTTCGTGATCGCGTCCATCACCATGGGATCGGCCTCGTCGGCCGCGACGATGAGGACCTTGTCGCCGGACTTGAGGATGCCCATCCCCTTACCCTGGAGACCGGACTGATTCCGGACGAGCTGACGGGCCGCTGGCAGGAGATCGTCGACGGACTTGGGCGTCTTGAAGTACGAGGGCCAGCGGGGCTCGGGATACTTTTCGCCGCCGGCGCCGACTTGCGCGGCCGGAGTGGCGGACGCCTGCGGCTGGCCGCTCGTCGCGGCCTGTTCATTGCTCTTTCCGCAGCCGGCGGTGGCGGCCGCGAGCGCGCACACGCTCGCCGTCCACAACCTGAGTGTCGACAAATGCTTGGGCATTCCAGCTCCTCTAATGGTCTAACCTTTGCCGCGAGATGTAACACACCCCGTGGCGCGGGTCAACTGCGCACAGCTCGACAGCCGACCCGCGCCCGGGCGGTTACGATCCGCCGGACGGCTTGGACGGCTTCGACGTCGCCGGCGCCGGCGCGGGCGCCGTGCCGCCGAACGTGATCTGCGTGCCGGCTCCCGGGAAGTAGTGATCGTATGTCCCCTTCGTCGCGCGATCCATCAATTTGAGTGCATAGGCGCCGGGGTCGGGCGCGTAGTCCTTCATGTAGTCGCCCGGCGCGTTGATGCCTGGCACTTCCGGGATCCAGTCCTCCGTGAGCAGATAGTTCGGATCACCGTAGCGCGACGCCAAGGCGCGGACTTCGGGGTTGTCGAGGCTGGTCATGTGCCCCTTGTCGAGGAGGTTGACCCATTTGTTGGCGTTGCGCAACCGCACCTTGTAAGTCGTGAAGTAGGTGTGCGTGTGCCAGCCGTGATCGACCGGCGCGTCGTGCTGGTTGGTGAAGTCGGTCCACGTCTTCGACTCGGTCGGCCCGGTCGGATCGTGAATCATGCGGGCGCCGATGCCCCAGTGAATGACGCCGCTTCGGACGCGCTCGGGCGTCGTCGCGCCGCTCTGCAGCAGGACCAGCGGATGCCGGAAGCCCTTTGGATGCGTCCCGAACGCGATCTCGTACAGATAGAAGTAGCCCGGTTCGTTGTGAAACGGATACTTCAAATCCTTCGTCGTCGGGTACTGCAGAAACTCCTTCAGCGCGGCCCCCTGCGCGCCGCCGCCCTTGACGTCGGCGACGAAGCCCTCCTTGAATGTGACCTCCCAGCGCTCGAAGAAGCCGCCGTGCCCTTGCGTTCCCGCGAGCACACCTTCAATCCTCGCCAGCGGCTCGCGCGGGAGCCACTTCGACTGGAACGCCGGATAGTTCACAAACGAGTAGCCGAAGCGGCCCGTCGCCTGGTTCGGGAACATGTAGAGGTGGCCACGCTGATACGCTCCCGCCGCCCAGCGCTGCGCCATCTCCTCGGTGATGTCGGCGTGGAGATCGGTCCCCTCCGGATCGGTGATCTCGACGCGATCGACGTAGACGAGCGGCTCGAGCAGCTGCTCTTCGGCGAGCTGCCAGACGTCGCCGGGATACGACGACATCTGCGACTCGAGGTCATAGATGTTGTCCTGGGTGAACGTGCCGAGGTACTTGTCTTCCATCGGATGCACGGCACGGCGCAGGCTCGTCGTGCCGCCGCCGCCCCAGAAGACGCCTTTGTAGGTCGGATGCGCCGCGAGGTAGTTCTTGATCGACTCGCCCATGCGCGCCAGGCCGGATCCAGGCGGAGGCGGCGCCGCGTTGCCGCCAGGGGCGTCGTCGTCGCCGGCACGCCCGCCGCGGCTCGGCGCCGAATGGTCGGCCAGCAGCGGGTCCTCCGGGAACAACTTGGCGTAGACGTCCGGCTTCCGTTCCTTCAGCCACGCCTCGGGCTTCGACGGATCGGGGAACTGGCCGGTGATCCACTGCGTGGCCTGATATATGCCGGCGTGCTGCACGTCGCGGCTGCCGGGACCGCCCCGGCCGCCGCCGCGGCCGCCCCGGCCGCCGCGGCCGGCGGGGTCGGGCATCAGCTCGGAACCCGTCTTGAAGTCTGCGGTGACCTTCCGCTCCTGCAGCGCCCTGCCGATCGCCTCGAGGACCATCGGGTCGGCGTTGTTGCCGGGCACGATGAGCACTGAGTCCCCCGGCTGGAGGATCCCGAGTCCCTTCCCCTGCAGGCCCGACTGGTTGCGCGCCAGGAGGCGCGCGGCGGGCATCAGGTCATCGGCCGTCTTGGCCGGCTTGAAATAAGACGGCCATCGCGGCTGGGGATAAGGCCCCCCCGCAATGGCCGCTGCGGACGCTGCGGCTGGCGCGGCGCCAGTCCCGCCGGTCCCCGCCGGGGCAGCCTGGCCACATCCGGCGGCGAGCGCAGCCGCCGCCACCAGGGCCCATCCACCTCGGCCATACGGCATTCGTGTCATGTGCTCCTCCTTGCCGGTAATTGGACTAACCATTACCCCGGGCGTCGCTTGATAACACAGCGGGCGGAGCAGGGTCAAGGGTTGTCATCAATGGACTGACCATTCGCTTGTGCGCGGGCACCGTTTGTGTTATCACACGGCTCACGCATCGCCGGATCGATCGGATTCGAAACGCCCTGAAGGAGGACAGCGACATGTTTCGTTGCATTCGGGCCGCCAGCACGGCAGCGCTCTTCCTGTCGTGGCTCACGCTCGCCGTTCCCGCGGCGGCGCAAACCACCACCGGCACCATCGTGGGGACCGTCACCGACGAAACAGGCGGCGCGCTCCCAGGCGTCACGGTCGTTGTCACCAACACCGAGACGTCACTCACGCGAACGGTCGTCAGCGACGCCAACGGCCGCTACGCCGCGGCGAACCTGCCGCCGGGAGCATACGAGCTCAAGGGCTCTCTCCAAGGATTCGGCAGCGTCCTGCGGCGTGGCATCACGCTGTCGGTCGGGCGCGAGGCCGTCGTCGACTTCACGCTCAAGCTGGGCGAGATGGCGTCAGAGGTGACTGTCGTCGCCGAAGCCCCCAGCATCGAGCTCAAGGCGAGCAATACGGGCAGCCTCATCACCGGCGGCCAGATCGAGAACATTCCGCTCAACGGCCGCAGCTACGTGGAGCTGACGACGCTCACGCCCGGAGTGCTGATCGATCAGACGGGCAACCAGAGCACGAGCAACGGTTTCGGCGTCAAGCTCGCCGTCAACGGCGCGCGCTACACGTCCAACCTGTTCACGCTGGACGGCACCAGCATGAACGACGAATACAATCAGGCGGGCAGCGCCTCCGGCAACCTCCTCGGCGTCGAGGCGATCCGCGAGTTCCAGGTCCTGACCAACAGCTTCAGCGCGGAGTTCGGCCACCACACCGGCGGGATCGTCAACGCGGCGACCAAGTCGGGAGCGAACACCTTCCAGGGATCCGCGTTCGAGTTCCATCGCGACAGCGCCCTCGACGCGAAGAACTTCTTCGACGTGGCCGCGCCGGAATTCAAGCGCAACCAGTTCGGCGGCGCGCTCGGCGGGCCGATCCAGCACGACCAGACGTTCTTCTTCGTCAACTATGAGGGACTCCACGAGCGCCTCGGCGCGACCAAGAGCTACAACGTGCCGTCGAGCCTGGTCCGCTCGGGCGGTGCCGGCGCCATCGCGCCGGCGATCATGCCCTGGCTCCTGTCGTTCCCAGAGGCCAACGGCCCGGCGATCGACGCCAACCGCGGGGCCTACAATCTCGTGACGACGCGGAAGACGGACGAGGACTACCTGACGTCGCGGGTCGACCAGAAACTGCGGAATGGGTCGGAGTTCTTCGTGCGCTACACCTACGATGACGCGAACGTCGACGACCCGAGCGGTACGAGCCTTGACGCGGGGTCGTACGTGAAGACGCGCCTCCAGTACTTGACGGTCGAGCACAACGCCGTCCCGACGTCCCACTTCCTGAACCGCTTCCAGTTCGGGTTCACCCGCAGCCGCCTCGACGGCTACGACTACCTGCGTGATGGAGCGCCGGCACTGCCCGCCAACACCTTCACGTCGTACAACGACGGCCTGCCGACGATCACCATCACCGGCCTGAGTGCGCTCGGCGGCGACACGACGAATCCGAAATTCCACAACTTCAATAATTTTCAGTTCCGCGACGGCGTCACCTGGCTGCACGGGTCTCACAACATCAAGATTGGCGGCGACGTCCAGTACCTCCAGTACGGCCTGAAGTCGGACTTCACGTCGATGGGCCAGTACGTCTTCACGTCGATTCCGAACTTCATCCGGAGCAACGCCAACCAGTTCAACGCGGTCATGCCGGGTTCCGACGCGACGCGCGCGCTGCGGCAGATGGCCTACGGCGTCTACCTCCAGGATGACATCCAGCTGAAGAAGACCTTCACGTTGAACCTCGGCGTCCGCTACGAACCGACCTCTTCGATCACCGACACACAGGATCGCCTCGCGCAGCTCCTCGACTTCGCGAGCGCCACGGCGACGCTCAACGACACGACCGTCCTGCCCGACGGCCTGTTCAGGAATCCCTCGCTCAAGACGGTGGCCCCGCGCGCCGGCTTCGCCTGGGACGTCGGCGGCAAGGGCAAGTGGGCCGTCCGCGGCGGCGCGGGGATCTTCTACGACGACGTGCTCCTCAGCCAGCCGTTCGTGCAGAACACGGCGGTCCGCGTGCCGCCATTCATCAACCGCGGCGGTCTGATCTCGAGCTCCTCACTCGTTATCGACTTCCCCAACGCCTACACCACCCAAACGGCGCAGCTCGCGGCGACGACGCAGCTCGAGGGGATTCAGTACAACCTGAATCAACCGTTCGTCGAGAAATGGAACTTGAACGTGCAGCACGAGCTGCCGGGCAAGATGATGATGGAAGTGGGCTACAGCGGCTCCTACGGCGTTCACTTGATTCGCCAGATCTTCACCAACGGCCGTCTCGCGGTGCAGCAGCCTGACGGCAGCTACTACGCCGACCCGAGCGAGCCGCTGACGCAACCGAACTTCGGACGCATGCGCTATCGCGTCAGTGACAGCAACTCGAGCTACTACGGCCTCAACGTCGGCCTGACCCGGCGCTTCTACCAGGGCTTCCAGGCCCAGGTCGCCTACACCTACTCCAAGTCGACCGACGACGGCGCGGCCGCGCTTGGCGGCACCGATTTCAGTACCGGAAGGCGGCGGGTCGCGCTACCTGTTCTCGAAAGACAACGGCCTCTCCCCCTTCGATCTCCGCCACTCCTTCGTCGGCAACGTCTCCTACACACTCCCGTTCGCGGCCAATTCGACCGGGATCGTCGGCGCCCTCGCCAAAGGCTGGAACGCCAGCACGCTCATCCGGCTGCGCACCGGCTATCCGTTCTCGGCGCTGTCGGGTGTGGACACCGGCGGACAGGGTCAGGGCTGGGCGCCCGACTACGCAAGCCTGAAGCCGGGTGCGAGCAGCAATCCGGTGTACTCGGGCGGCGCGCGCGCCTGCACCTCGAATCCCGCGTTCGTCTGCTGGTTCGATCCGACAGCGTTCTCCCTGCCGGCGACGGGCTACACGGGGAACGTCCGCAGGAACTCGATCGAGGGTCCGGGACAGGCGACCGTCGACGTCAACTTCAACAAGACGTTCTCGCTCGGCGGCTCGCGCAAGGTGGAGGTCCGGCTCGAAGCATTCAACCTCCTCAACCGGGTGAACTTCGGCGTACCGTCCGGGACGATCTTCAATCCCGACGGCACCTACAACGCCAACGCGGGTCGCATCACGACGACCCAGACGGCCGCGAGGCAGATTCAGATCGGCGTGCGCTACTCGTTTTGATAGTGATCGTCGATGGTTGTTATAAACTGCCCCAGGACCGACCTCCTTTGTTTGCGGCTCTGCGTTGAGTGCTCTCGGTCAGCGCAGCCCGCGTGAGATGCAAAGCCGGGGTCGGTCTTTTCCCTGTGGTCTAGCGAGCAGCGACCAAAGGAGACTCCCAGGGCCACGCGCCCTTGGGAGTTCGTGCTTGGCGTGGGCGTAGCGCCTTAATGGGAGCCGCAGCCCGCCTTAATAACGGGCGGCGATCCAGTGGCTCACGTAGTCGAAGAAGTTCTTGACGCTGTTGGCGTACTGCCCCGGCGTCTTCTCGCAGACTGCGCACGGACGAATCCCGTGCGTCGCGCCCTCGATGACCACGAAGTCCTTGTCCTTACTCGACGCGACGTCGAAATGAATCTCGTTGTCGCGCACGAAGTAGTGCGCGCCCATGGCGGTCACGAGCAGGGGGACGGTCACGTTCTTGAGCGCGCAGGGCGTCGAGTTGTTGCTCGAGCACCAGTCGATGTCGTCCATCGAATCCTTGGCGCGGATGGCGTTGGCGCTGAGAAAGGACTTGATCGTCAACAGCCGCGTGCCGGTGGCGAAGGCGGCGTTCAGCTTGTCGTTGCCGCGGCCGACCGGTCGGACGCTCTCGACCACCTGGGCCACGATCGTCCCGTCGTTCTTGATCAATTTCTGCGGACGCACCGTCGAGTGATGAACGCTCGGGTCGATCTCCATCAGCCGCGCCAACTCGCCGCGGATGATCGGAAACACGTCGTCGTCGGGATACGGGTCCGTCCCGGCCTTCATGGCGGCCAGGCGCGCCTGGGCCACCGCAATCAGGCGGTTCATGCGATCGGCCTGCGCCTTGAAGTAGCGCGTCTTGAAGTCGTCGGAGTAGTGCGGCGCCTTCGGGTCGTAGCCGTTCGCCGGGTTGAACGGGTCGAGCGCGGGGTCGATCTTGCGTGGATCGTGCTCGTCGAGGACGGCGCCGTTGATGCTGCGCAGCCCGTTGACCGAGACGCCGGGGTGCGCGTCGACGAGAATCAGCCCGTCGGCGCGCGGCAGCCCCGCGAGGTCGTTGCCGCACTCCACGAGCTTGTTCGGTCCCTGGCAGTACTTCGGGCCGGTCTCCGCCACGGCTTCATAGAAGCTCGTCGCGGGCCCGCCGCCGCTGTGGCCGAACAGCAGGACCTTCGTGATGCCGGACTGCGTGCGGAGAAATTCGATCCCCGACTTGATGTCGAGCGCGTTGGCCTCGAAGTCGACCGCGGCTTCGTTGTTGTCGGAGCGCGGGTTCATCGCGAGGACCATGAAGCCGCGCTTGGCGAGCTCGGTGGTCGCCAAGTGGGAGAGGAAGTTGCTCGTGCGATGGATGAGGAGGACGGCGACGTGTGGCGCCGGGCCCGAGTCGGGACGATAGAGCGCGCCCTTGACGGCGCCGGGCGTGAACTGGATGTAGGCTGGATTGCTCTGCGCGACCGCCGCCGCACTGCAACCGAAGATCACGGCACAGGCGACGGCGATCGTGCGGGTCATGCCGCGTGCGCTCCGTTGCCGACGAACAGGCCGTCTCGCATCGAGTAGACAGTCGGGAACACTTCGACCGTCTTGGGATCGTGGCTCACCATGATGACCGTCTTCCCGTGCTCGGTGGCGAGCGACTTGAGGAGGTTCGCGATCGCGTTCGCGTTGGCCGAGTCGAGGTTGCCGGTCGGCTCGTCGGCGAGGATGAGCGCCGGATCGTTGGCGAGGGCCAGTGCGACGCCGACCCGCTGCTGTTCACCGCCACTCAGCTCCTCCGGGCGCTTCTGCCCCTTCGCTTCGAGGCCGACGAGGCCCAGCAGGTGTCGCGCGCGATCGTGACACTGGGCGTCGGGCATACCGGCCATGACCATTGGCAACTCGATGTTCTCGAAGGCAGTCACGCTGGGGATGAGGTTGAAGAACTGGAAGACGAAGCCGACGCGGCGGAGACGATGCGCTTCGAGCGCGCGCTCGTTCATCGCGGTCAGGTCCTGGCCGTCGATGAGAATCGTGCCGCCGCTCGGACGGTCGACGCCGCCGAGCAGGTTGAGCAGCGTCGTCTTGCCGCATCCGCTCGGCCCCATGATCGCAACGGCGTCCCCCTTGCGGACTTCCCACGAGCTGTCGCGCAGCGCGTGGACTTCGCCGGCGGCGACCTGATAGCGCTTGCTGACGTTGCGCACGCTCACGCCAACGCCGGGATTGTTGAAGATGCTGTCGTTACCGTTCGCCATGACTAGGCTCCCTGAATGGAACGATGCGCGGTATGCCGGTAGACCCACCAGCTGAAGCCGTTGGCCACGCCGACGAGAAGCGCGACGAGCAACAGCGCGATCCAGACCGCCAGAAGCGAAACCACTAGATGCGTCGGCAGCAACTGCACGACGGTCCGAATCTCGCGAAGCTTCCAGACGTAGTTCGCCAGGCCGAAGCCGGCGAGCACTGCTGACGCGGCCCCCAGCGCGAGTCCGACGAGCGCCGGCGACAGCAGCATCGCCAGCACGAATCGCCGCATGTCGCGCGGCGACGCGCCGCGGATGCGCAGCAGGCCGAGGGTGCGCCGGTCCTCGCTGTAGTTGGCCATCGCGATCGCGATGATCGCGACGAGCGCCAGGATCAGGCCGCCGACGAGGTAGATGCGCATGTTGGCGAGCGCGAGCGAGATGTACATATCGCTGCCCACCTTGGCGATTTCCTGCCCGAGGTTGTGGATCTCCATCGGCGGAAACGACGTCGCCTTCGCCACGGCCTGCTGGAAGGCTGCCGGGTCGACCGACGAATCGGCCTTGAGCAGGACGATCACGCGCGGCAGCAGGATCTGCAGCGGCTGGAGCTTCGGATTGTCGAGCCCGGTCGCCAGGTAGGCGTTGGTCGTGAACAGGTAGTTCAGATAGTCGATGCGCGCCTGCACGAAGCCCGCGCGATCGTTGACCGACTTGGGCGGTATCCCGGGCAGGAACGCGAGAATCCCCGCCGTGTTCGACCCGGTCGCGCGCCGCTCGGCGTCGAGCCCGAGGATGATCGAAGTGCCCGGATCCAGGCGCCAGAAGTCGGCCACCGGTGGCGAGACGGCAACGTCCCCTTTCGCCGTGTGCGCCATGATGTCGTCGAACGACGCGCTGAGGCCGACGCTCGGCTCCGAGTAGACGCTGGTGCGGTACTTGTCGACGTCGCCGAGGAGGTACATCGGCACGCCGCGCAGGCCGTAGCCAGGCAGATAGAACGTCGGCAGCACCGACTCGATCATGTAGGTCGCGTCGTGGACGCCAGGAATCTGGCGCAGCGATGCGATCAATTTCTCGACCTCCGGCTTCAGCGCGCCGATCTGCTGCGAGGCGGGTCCGTTGAGGCGATCGACGTCGATCAGATCCGGCGCGTTGTACATGACCTGCCAGTCGGCACCGATCTGGACCTTGGCGCCGCGCACTGCCTTGTTCTCGAACGAGCCGCTCGTGACGATCGGATACAGGCTCACGCTCGACATCAGCGCGACGATGAACAGGAACGCGACCGTCCGGTGCGGCTTGGCGGACATGTGCCGGAGCGCAAACGGGCCGAGCACGCCGCCGATTGGCCTGAGTACGGGCGCCATCACGTGCTGGATGCGCTCGCGCTTGGACGCCAGCAGCGTCGCGACGCCGTACAAGAACAGCGGCAGGCCGAGGAAGTCGAGCAGCCGATCTCCGACGCGGAACCAGCCGAAACGCGGTACTGCCGAGAGCGAGAAGTCGAAGATCCATCCGAGCAGCACGTAGCTGCCGAGCAGAATCGCCAGCGCCTGGACGACGCCGAAGCGGATGCGCGCGTTCGTCGCCTCCGATCCCGATATCCGCACCGACGCCTCGAGCGGCGAAATCGTCGTGGCGTACTTCACCAGCCGGCGGCTGACGATGAGCGCGAGGACGACCGACACGACCAGGAACGTCCCGAAGATCGCCAGCTGCCGTCCGTCGAGGAGGACGTCCATCGGCAGGCGGCCGCGCTCGTAAATCAGCAGCGGCAGTACCGGAGCCGCTGGCGAGGCCCAACACGCCGCCGGCGACGCCGCCAATCGTGACGCTGATGAGCAGGGCACGTCCCATGAGCTGCCCCGAGATGCCGCGCAGTCGCATCAGGCCGAACGTCCGGCGCTCGTTCAACATCAAGAGGCCCGCGAGGTTCGCCGCGAGCACCCAGGCCATCCACAGCAGCGGCAGGGCGACCAGCAGCGAGACAACGCCGATCAGACGCGCGATGTTCTGCATGCGATCGAGCAGCACTTCGGTCGTGCTGTCGACCACGAAGTTGGTCGGCCCACCGAACTTGTCGTCGTCGTCGCCGACCTCGCCGGGATCGTGTTCGTTGGCGCCGCCGTGACTGTGCGTCTCGCCGGTGTAGATCTTCTTCGGCGGCGCGACGTTGGTCATCGACGTGCGATGCAACTCGCGGTTGACCGTCGAGACGCGCTCCAGCGATCCCGGGATATCCCAGCCGGAGATGAGCGACGGACGGTCGATCTTGGCGACGTAGACGACTTCGGGCGCGTACTCGGCCATCTGGATGTGGCCGGCCTCCTCGTTCCCCACGCCGAGCACGTCGTCGGGCACGAAGCCGGTGGCGACCTGGTCGAACTTGGTGAGGATGTTGAAGTCGTAGGGCATCAGCAAGATCGCGCCGATATAGGGCACGTAGCTCACGGATCCCGTCTGATCCATCAGCCAGCGATTCAAGTCGTCGCGATCGAGGCGGACGACGCCGCTGAGCGGCGTGTTGAAGACGAAGCGCGGCTGCTCGGCGACGTGAACCTGTAGGGTGAAATCCTTCGCACCCTGCAGCGCGAGAAAGGCCTTGCCCATCGCGTACTCGGGGCCGATCAGCGCCAGCACCGCGCCGCGGCCGTTGACCGCGTTCTTGGTCATCGCGAAGCCCAGCTCGGGCGGCAGGATGTTGGGATCCGAGGCGGACAGCACGCACAGCCAGGGCGTCGTGAACGGCTTGCGATCGATCTGCGCTTCGACTTCCCCGCCCTCGGGGAAGCGCGCGCGCAGGAAGGCCATCGTTTCGACCTTTGTCACCCCGGGCGTGCGGCGGATGAAGTCCATCAGCGTACGGTCGCCGTTGACGGCGCCGCTCTGGTAGACGGCAAGGTCCCACGGAATGCGCCTCAGCTGATCGTCGACGTAGACCTTCAAGGCGTAGCGCGACGTGATGTTGACCGTGGCGAGCAACGCGCCGACCATGAACGTGACCAGCCCGAAGGTGAGCATGGTGCGGCGGCCGAGTATGGCGAGCAGGCGTCGAATCATCGTCGTGACCGTGCCTCGGGTGTCTGGAAGAGCTCGGGCTTCAGGAACGTGAACAGGCCGTTCCACACCGCGTCAGGGGCGATGACTTCCCCGTCCTTCGCGTTGAAGGTGACCCCGGCGGGATGGACGATGCCGGTGGATCGGCCTTTGATGAGCGAGTGCGGCGGAACGTCCCCGTTGTCCCCTTCGTCGTTCCACACACCGATGAACCCCTCGCTGCCGGTGTTCCACGGTGACGGCAGGTCGAGGTCGGGCGCCAGCCCGGCGCGCGGCTTGTCGACGTCGTAGGGCGGCAGGTACTCGTTGTTGATGGCCGCGACGAAAATGTGGCCGGTCGCGGGATCGAGCCCGATCTGGCGCAGGCGCGTAATGCCGGTCTTCGGTCCGGCGATGACGCGCTGCGGCTCGACATTGCCGCTGTCAGTGCGCTTGAAGATGAGCAGGCCCGTGACGCCGCCGGCCAGGCGCGAGTAGGTCGAGACGACAAGAAGGTCGCGTACGGGGTCGACCGAGATGCCCACGATCTGCAGCAGCTTGGTCTTGTCTCCTTGAATCGTGCGGACCGGCGCCGCGTCGCCGTCGGCGTCGCGCTTGTAGACCAGGACGCGGCGGTCGCCGGGATCGCCGACGTAGATCTCGCCGTTGACTTCGTCGACCGCGACCGTCTCCGGACGCGACAGTCCGCTGCGCGCGCCCTGGATCGTGCGCACGGGGGCCTCCTCGCCGGTCGCGCCGCCGCGGAAGATCACCACGGCCGCCGCGAGCGGGTTGGGGGCGACGATCTCGTCGTGTGTCGCGTCATAGGCAATACCGTGGGTCGTCCGGCTCAGATGCGTGGACTGACCCTGAATCACTCGAGCGGGAGCAACGTTGCCATTTGCCAACCTGGCAAATGCCGCAATACGCGGCTGGCTGACTCAATTGGGGACGAGGATCTCCTGGCGCTTGCTGTCGTAGGCCACCGCGTAGGGATTGCCGAATCCGCTCGTCTCCTTTCCTGCTGGCGCGTTGCGGATGATCCGTTTCGGCGCGACGTTGCCGGCCGCCAGGCGCGGAAAGACGAGACCGGTGTGGTCGCCGAAATTGGCGACGAAGACTTCATCCTTCGCGACGGCGACCCCCATCGGCCCTTTGATGCCGGTTGCCGCGCCGCGGATGACACGCTTGGGCTGCACGTCGCCCTTGGCGGTCCGGGGGAAGACGAGGATCGCGTTATCGCCGTTGTTCGCGACGAACAGTTCGTCGGCCGCCTCGTCGACGGCGACGCCCATCGGCCAGTCGATCTGGCTGAGCGGCCCGGTAATCGTCCTGAGCGGCGCGACGTCCCCCTTGGCGTCGGCGTCGTAGACCGTCACCGACGAGCCCACGAAGTTGCCGCGCGCCGTCTCGCTGAAGGCGTTGCCGCTCTTCTCCTGCCGCGACTCGCGCGCATCGTAGGCCGTGTAGGAGGTGATGAGCTCGGACGGCCGGTAATTCCCGTGGTTGGCGACGAACACCTCGTTGTGTGTCTCGTCGATGTAGATGCCGTGGGGATCGGCCATGCCGGTGTGCGGGCCACGAACCGAGCGGACGGGCGCGTCGAACTTCTGCGCGTCGCGCTTGAAGACGACGTACATGTTCGGCGTCTGCACCGAAAGGGCGATCTCGTCGCGCCGGTGATCCAGCGCGATGCCCCACGACTGATGCGGCACATAGAGCAGCCGCTTCGGCTTGACGTTGCCGCGCGCGCTGTCGTCGAAGACGACCAGGCGGTCCTCGACGTCGTTGTTGACCGCGAAGAGCTCGCGGTGCGCCGAATCGACCGCGACGCCGGCGATGAAGCCGATGCCCGTCTCCGGGCCCATGATCTGCTGGACCGGCGCGTCGGCGGCTCTCGAGGTCGCGCTCCCCGCCGTCCGCGGATAGAGCAGGAGACTCTTCCGGTTGGTATCGCTCATCATGACGCGATCCCCGGCGGTGTCGACGAAGACGCCGTTGAAGCTCGGATACGGATCGACGACCATCCGCAGGGGCGGGAGGTCGGTCGACGTGTCGACGGTATTGGCGAGCTTGGCCGCCTGGGTCGCCGCGGCGTCCTGCCCCGCCTGCTGGCCCTCGTGCTCGGCCGCGAGGCAGATGTCGGCGTTCTCCGCCGCCGCCTGCGTCTGCGCCACGAACATCTGCTCGAGCGGGGGCGATCCGGGCCGCGCGGCGAGCAGCACGAGCGCCGCCACGAACGCGATGACGACGGCCGACCCCCGTCGCACTCTCCGCACTCCGTTAAAGGTCATACCAATGCTCCGAGAGTCTGCGTCGACCGTGCCGTCGCTGTCAATGGGGATGCGCGGAGGCGCGCACGGAGCCTCGATTGTAGCCGAGGCTCCGTGCGCCGGTACGCACGCTAGAACGTGACTTTCCCGCCGAACTGGAACTGCCGCGCCGTGCCGGAGATCGAGGTGATCTGCCCCGCCGTCGCGACCGGGCCCGACGAGCTAAACACCGTGGTCGAGGGCAGGCCGAGGTTGACGTGGTTGGTAATGTTGAAACTTTCGAGGCGGAGTTGCAGACGCCGCGAGCCGCCCAGCGACAGGTTCTTGAACAGCGCGAAATCGAGCGACGCGTAACCCGGCCCGCGGAGGGTGTTGCGGCCGAGATTGCCGATCGTCCCCGCCGCCGGCAGCGCGAAGCAATTGACGTCGAACCACTCGTTCGGATTGCCGAGCACCGGATTCGATGAGCAGCCCGAGACGAGGTCCGGCCACTGGCCGGCGCCGCCGGAGCGTGGCAACGCCCGCGCGCGGTCGAAGCCGAGCACCGGCGTGATCGGCACCCCGGTGTGCCCGGTGAAGATGCCCGAGAGCTGCCAGCCCGCCGCCAGCGCGTGCACAACGCCGGTCGTGCCGTTGCCAAACGGTAGCTGCCAAATCGCGTTCGCGGTGAAATTGTGGCGGATGTCGAAGTCCGACGGCCCTTTGTTGAGCGACGCGATGGCGCCATAAGGCGGCTGGAAGCTGTTGGCGAAGTCGCCGCTGCCGACCGCCTGCGAGCCTTCGTCGGTCGAGTTGCCCAGCGTGTAGGACACCTGCGCCGAGAAGCTGTTCGCGAAGCGGCGGCTGGCGCCGGCGACGAAGCCGTTGTACCAGGATTGTCCGTCGGTCACACGCTCGCGCATGCTCGCAAACGCGGGATTCCGGCGCGTGCTGCCCACCGGGAAGAACAGACTGCCGTCGGGCTGGACGACGGGGACCGCCTGGTTGTACTCGATATTGCGCAGCTGATCGTATCCGCGCGCGCCGACGTACCCGACCGTCGCGGTCGTGCGCCCCCCCAGTTCCCGCTGAAACGTCGCGTTGTACTGCACGCGGTAGGGATTCTTCAGGTCGTACTGCAGCAGGTCGAGGCGGAGCGGCACGTTGCCGGCAGTCGGCGCGAGTGGGAACGGCGGATTGCTCGGATTGATCGAATTGTAGAACGGCGGCGTGCGGTCCCCGTAGGCGCGATAGATGTTGCTTAGGATCGGCTCGAAGAACATCCCGGCGCCGCCGTGGATGACGTTCTTGCCGTCGCCGCCGACGTTCCAGGCGAAGCCGGCGCGCGGCGCGACGTTGCCGAGCGACGGGTTCTCGAAGATTTTTTCGCCGGTCGTGAACGTCGAGCCCTGCAGGTCGATCAACGCCGACGACCGCCCGTTGATCTCGTGCGGCTCGGTGACGAACTCGTAGCGGACGCCGAGGTTGAGCGTCAGGGTGCGCGTCAGCGACCAGTCGTCCTGCGCGAACAGGCCGACCAGGTCCTGCCGCCACCCGCGCGCCGTCGTTGAGCCGGGTGCCTGCCCTTCGAACGTGCCGGTCACGTTGCGCACGAAGTTGTCGAGCGACGTGAAGGTGTAGAGGCCGCCGTAGTCGAACGATGAATCCTCGTCGTCCATGAAGCGCTCGAAGCTCAGGCCCCCCTTGAGGCTGTGGCTGCCGCGCGTCCACGCCAGGTTGTCGATGAACTGCACGGTCTTCAGGTTCACGAACGTCGGCGACTGCGTGTCGGGACCGAGCGAATTGATGCCGGTGACGTTGATCGTGCCGAACCGCGTGTCCGGAATGAAGAACAGGCTCGGATCGAACGAGCGGTTCTCGAGGCTCGCGGTGGCTTCATACGCTTGGTTCCAGGCGATCTTGGCGTCGTTGAGCAGCGTCGGCGAGAGGATCGACTTGTACTCGCCGACCACGCTCTGCGATTTCGTTTTGGTGTCGGCCGTCCAGTACGGAATCGGCTGCGGCTGATCGACCTGCGCCTTGTCGAAGGAGTACTTCACCGACAGCGACTGCTTCGAGGAGAAGTTTTGATCGACTTTGCCGACGACCAGGTTCTCGTCCGTCGGATTGACGATCTGCTGGATGTACTGGCCCGTCGTCCCCGTCTGCGGACCGTTCGCCTTCGGATACAACAGCAGGTACGACGCGGTCGCCGCGCTCAGATCGGGCCGCGCGCGCGTCAAGTCGCTCGGCACGTTGGCGATCGTCGTCAACCCCTGCGTCTGGCGGAGGCCTTCGTAGCTGGCGAAGAAGAAGGTCTTGTCGTGGACGATCGGCCCGCCGAGCGTGCCGCCGAACTGGTTGCGCGTGAGCGGGGGGATCGGCTGGGTGGGATCGTCGAAGTAGGTCCGGGAATCGAAACGGCTGTTGCGGCCAAACTCGAAGGCCGACCCGGTCAGGCTGTTGGTCCCCGAGCGGGTCACGACCACGACGATGCCGCCGGTGCTGCGGCCGTACTCCGCGCTGTAATTGTTGACGAGCACCTGGAACTCGCGCACCGTGTCGACGCCGAGCATGCCGCCCGACGCGCTGCCCGGCGTCTGGTTGCCCTGGGTGTTCACGTCGGCGCCGTCCACCTGGAAGCTGATCTGGTTCGGCCGCGCGCCGGCGATCGAAATCTGCGCGCCCATCCCGCGATCGACCGCCTGCGCGGTCGACGGCGACGACGTCACGCCGAGCTGCAGGAGCGTCAGCTGGCTGAAGTCACGGCCGTTCAAGGGCAGCTCGCGAATCTGCTGCTGGTCGACGAGCGCGGAGACCGACGACTGGCGCGTGGCGACGATCGACGAATCCGCCGTGACGACGATGTGCTCGCTGATGCCGCCGACCTGCATCTGGACGGTCAGCGCCGCCGCCTGGCCGACGGCCAGCGTCAGCGCGCGGATTTCCTCGGTTTGGAATCCGGACAGTTCGACGGTAATCATGTATTTCCCGGGCGCCAGCGCATCGGCAAGGAAGCGCCCTTGCGGATCGGTGACGCTGACGCGCGTCTGCCCCGTGTCCGTTTCCTTGACCGTCACGGTCGCGCCCGGCAGCGCGGCCTTCGATTGGTCGGTCACGACGCCGGCAATCGAGCCAGTGGTGCCCTGGGCGGCCGCCATCGCGGCCGATCCGCCCAGCACCGCGACGACAACCATCGCGATCCCGAGCACGCGTCGTCCGAGTCCCGTTCGGCCTTCCTGCATAGCTCCTCCTTCGTTCCGCAACCCGACTCCGCAACCCCGGGCTGATCGATACCCCGGTCCGGCCCGCGCCTAAGGTCAGGCCATTGAAAGCGCCCCGCAGGGTCGCCCCGCGGCGCGTACTCTGTCAAGGGGAATCGAATGGTCTGACCAACCGGCTTGACTTCGCCCCGCCTGTCTGCATACTGTCCGGCGATGGCCAGACGGATTCTCCTCGTTGTGATCGGCTGTGTCGTCTACGCCGCGCTCACCTGGCCGGCGGCGTCGGACGCCGGCCGCGCTGGCCGGCCCACGCTGCGATCCCTTGTCGCCGACACCCGCCTACTCGCGCTCGAGCGCGACAATGGCTGCCTCGACACGCCTGAGCCGGCACCGGCAGCGCAGGCGTGGCCGGATTGGGCCGCCGGGCACGTCGCCGGTGGCGACGTCGCGCCCGCGCGGGTCGTCTCCGACCCCTACCCGACGCTGCACAGCGTCGCCGTCGACGCCGTCCACGATCGTGTCGTCATGACCGATCCGAACCGTCACGCAATTTGGAGCTACGGACGCACGGCGGCCTCCACGGGCGCCGAGGCCGTCACGCCGACGGCCGGCATCCGCGGGCCGTCGACTGGCATGATGTTCATCGCGGCGGTCGCACTCGATCCCGACGCGCAGGAGATCTACACGGTCGACAACGACATCGGCGACCGCATGATGGTGTTCCCGTACGAAGCCGACGGCAACGTGAAGCCGACGCGCGTTCTGAGCGTGCCGCACCAGGCGTGGGGCGTCTCGATCAATCCGGTCCGCAAGGAAGTGGCTGTCAGCGTCGAAGGCCCGCGTGAGATTGTCGTCTACGCGCAGAACGCGAGCGGCACCGACCGTCCGCTCCGCATGATCCGCGGTCCGCAGACCGGCCTCGGCGATCCGCACGGCGTCGTCTTCGACGGCATCAACAATGAAATCCTGGTCGCGAACCACGGCAACCAGAACGGCCGTCAAACGGCGCCCGGCAGCGTCAGCGGCGGCGGCCGCCGCGGCACCGATGGCGCCGCGCCACCGCCGATTGTCGGCGGACGCTTCGAGGAGCCCTCGATCACCGTCTATCCCGGCGAAGCGACGGGTGACGTCGCGCCCGCGCGGCGGATCCAGGGCGCGAAGACCGGGCTCAACTGGCCGATGGCCATCAGCCTCGACGCGTCGCATAACGAGCTCGCCGTCGCCAACAGCGGCGACAGTTCGATCCGGATCTTCGGCCGCACGGCGAAAGGAGACGTCGCGCCGATCCGCGTCATCAAGGGGGCGCGCACTGGCATCCACGGCCCGATGGGCGTCACCATTGATCCGAAGAACGATGAGCTCTGGGTCGCCAATTACGGCGATCACACGGCGCTCGTCTTCGCGCGCACGGCGAGCGGCGACGCCGCGCCGAAGCGCATCCTCAGAAATGCGCCAGCGGGATCGCCGACGGTCGGCTTCGGCAACCCGGGCGCGGTCGCCTACGACAGCAAGCGCGACGAAATCCTCGTCCCGAATTGAGTCAGCGAGCCGAGGATCTCGGCGTTTGCCAGGTTGGCAAACGGGAATGCGAAACCGACGCGCGTGATTGCTGGACAGACGGCGAGAGTCAGCCGGACGATGCACGGGCTGGTCTATGACCCGACGCACGACGAGATCATCGTGCCGGTGGCGCTCGGCGGGGCGATCCTGACGCTGGCAGGCGGCGCCAACGGCGGCGATCCACCGCTGCGCGTGATTCAGGGACCGAAGACCGGGCTCGTTCAGCCCGACACGC
The DNA here is from genome assembly GCA_963836665.1 of uncultured Acidobacteriota bacterium. Classification (GTDB taxonomy): domain Bacteria; phylum Acidobacteriota; class Vicinamibacteria; order Vicinamibacterales; family 2-12-FULL-66-21; genus JAICSD01. The sequence continues at coordinate 868,819 of CAWIKL010000002.1, forward strand.
TGTCGGTCGACGTGGTGCACGACGAGATCGTCGCCGACTCTGGCGACGACAGCGTCGTGGTGTTCCCGCGGAGCGGCAACGGCGACATCGAGCCGATCCGCCGCATCGGCGGACCGAAGACGCGTATCAGCAACATCTATGGGATCTCGGTGGACGGCGTCCACAACCTGATCGTCGTCGGCAACCGCGTCGACACCGGCGGGCGCAATTCCGAAGACGCGATCCTGATCTTCAACCGGACCGACAGCGGCGACGTCGCTCCGCGCGCGACGATCTCCGGGCCGCACACCGGCATCATCAAGATCCGCCAGGTCGCCGTCGACGAGGCGCGCGGGCAGATCTTCGCGACGGTGAAGAACAACTTCGAGAACTACGAATACGATCAGGAGCGGCCGTCGCCATGGAATCCGGACAAGACCGGTTTCATCGGCGTCTGGAACCTCACCGACAATGGCGACGTGCCGCCGCGCGGCGTGATCAAGGGACCGGCAACCGGTCTGGTCTGGCCCGCCGGGGTCGCGATCAATCCGTCGAACCACGAGGTCTACACGATCGACAGCGTGAGCAACGCGCTCTACATGTTCCGGATGCCTGAACTGTTTCGGACTCCGGCGATAACCAAATAGCGAGGAGCGAGATGAAGAAACTGGTGGCGTTCGGGCTGGCCGTGCTCGGCGCGGCGACGTGGACGATGAGGCACGGGGTCGCCGCGGAGAAGTCGTGCGACGATCTGCTGCAGGCGCCCCGGGAAGTGCGCGGCCAGAAGGTCGGTCCGTCGTCGTGCCTGATGCAGGACAACGAGGTGACCTACGACGGGCGCGCCTACACGCGCATCGACATCGGCCTCGACGGCAGCGTCGACGGCTTCGCGGCGAAGGTCGGCGACTACAAGGACTACTTCACCAACGGCCCCGATCTCGTCTTTCCGCAGACCTGGGGGCCGCGGCAAGTGTTCTTCGGCGTCGCCAACTACGAGCGTGCGAAGGGCGCGGCGATGGTCGTCATCCTGCCGCACGACGCGGCAGCATGGAACGGCAAGATCTTCGTGACCGTCCACGGCAGGGGCGTGTCATTCAAGGAAGGCCAGCTCAAGCCGTGGGACAAGAACTTCAAGGCGGACGCGCCACTCGGCGATCTCGATCGCTATGAACGGCTGATGGTCGCCAAGGGCTACGCGGTGGTAAAGACGCGACGCACGGCGACGGAGGGGCTCGGCGAGATCACCGCAAAGCTCGAAGACGGATCGACGGTCGACTCGGTCGCGTTCAACGACACCGCGCGCTACATCATGGACTTCACCGAAGTCGCGCGGACGCTCATCGTCAGGCGGCTCGGTCACGCGCCGTCACACATGTACATGTACGGCCACTCGGCCGGCGCGCGCATCGGGCACAGCTTGAACTACACGCCGGGCCTCAACGTCGGCCGCGACGGCAAGCGCTTCTTCGACGGCCTGCTGCTCGATGACCCTGCGGCCGGGACGTGGTATCCGGTGGTGATGAAGAGCGGCAAGGACGTGCTCCTCGCCTCCGCCGCCGACAAGGCCGCGTTCGTGCCGCAGATCGACGTCGCGCACCAGATGTACAACAACATCTGGCCGCCGCAGCATCCCGAGTGGCTGTCGTCGAGCTATCTCGAGAACAAGCGCAACAACGCGCGGATCCTCCAGCAGAAGGGCCTCGCCAATTACCGCATGTACGAAGTCCGCGGCACCAGCCACTCCGGCGGCGAGTCACTTCCCGACAGCATGCAGCGCGGAGAGCTCCAGAACATCGACGTGTCGAAGGCGATGGACCGTTTCATCGATCTGCTCGACGCGTGGGTCGACAAAGGCACGGCGCCGCCGCCGACACACTCCGACGATCCGACGATCGGCGGCACGGGCGCGAACGGCGCGAGCGCACATCCCGCGCTGGCCTACCCCGAGCTCGCCTGTCCGCTCGGCGTCTATTACGGCTATCCCGCCAGCACCGCCGGCGCGACCGCGTTCGCCGCCTTCACCGGCAGCGGCATGGAGCCGCTCGACGGCAACGACGTCTTCGTCGACATGAACCGCAACGGCGTGTGGGACTATCGCGAGAGCCCGACGCAGGCGTGGACGCGACTTGGACTGCTGAAGCCCGGCGAGACGCTGACGCGCGACAAATACGCCTCCTGCGTCGCCGACGCGGCCAATCACCTGCGTGACGAAGGCTTCTTCTCGGCGAAGACCGCCACGGCCTACGCCGACCAGGCCAAGACGGCGGACCTGTCGCCCAAGCAGAACACCGCCATCGTCGTCCACCACAAGAAGGGTGAAGGCGGATAGGGGCGAACGTCCTCGGATACCAACTACGTCTGGTCGACGAGCGGCGGTAGTGCGCCAAGCGCGAAGGCGGCGGCGAGCGCGACGAGCGCGGGAATCGCGAACCACTGAAACACCGGGGCGTCACGCTGGTAGTGACGCCCGGTCAACACGCCCTTCTCTATCGCGTCGATCGCGCGAGACGCCGCGCCGAGCTCGCGCGCGCTCGCGGCGTCGAAATAGCGGCCTCCGTAACCGGTGACGGCGCGCAGGAGCGCCTGTACCTGGGGCTTCTTCCGCACGTTGTCTTCAAGATCGATCCCGACGAAGTGGACGCGGATGCCGGCGGCGTTTGATTGTCCCAGGGCGGCAAGCGGATCGCGGCCGGCCGTGTTCTCGCCGTCGGTGAACAGGACGATCACCTGGTTGTGCCGCCTCGGCGCCGCCGCCACCTTGCCCAGCATGAAATTCGAGAGCGCGAGCCCCTCGCCGATCGCCGTCATCCCCTCCCCGCGCAGCATGTCGTTGTCGACCATGTCGATGTAGCGCGACAGATACTGATGATCGAAGGTCAGCGGACTGACGACGTAGGCGTTGTCGGAGAAAACGACGAGCCCAATACGATCGTCGATCCGCCGGCCGACGAATGTCTTGATCGCGGCCTTGGTCGCATCGAGCCTGGTGTCGGGCAGCGGCTTGGTCATCTGCTCCTGCATGCTCGCCGACAGATCCAGAGCGATGACGATGTCGAGCCCCTTCGACTGCACGTCGGTCTCGGCCAGCGGTACGACCGGATCCAGCATCGCGCAGCCTAGGAGGACGAGCGCCGCAAGAAGGGCCGTCGCCGGCAGGCGCCGCAGCAGCGAGGCGCGGTAGCGGGACGCCATGGCCCACACGGCGGTCGTCGCAACGCCGGAGCGCCGCAGCAGGACGATCCGCATCGCTACGGCTGCGACGAGCAGCGCGGCGAGTGGCCAGACCGTGGCGGGATGAAGAAAGCGCATCAGAGAATCTCGTCGGTCTTGGCCAGCGCGTGGCGCCAGGCGTCGGCGGACGGCTGCAGCTCCGGACCGCCGTAGCGCGCGAGCTCGCACGCGTCGAGCACGGATATCACCGTCGCGACGGGGATGTGCGGCGCCTGCCGATCGAGCGCCGCGCGGATCTCGTCGACGGTCATCCCCTGCGCGGAGATCCCCGTGACGCCGGCGAGATGCTCGCGGATCAGCACGTCGAGGCGCGCGAAGGCGTCGCGCCGGACGGTCGCCTCCCTGCCATCGATAACGCGCAGGTCCTCGAGCGCACTCCGTGTCGCCTGCTTGACCCGTCGCGCGGACAGTGGCGCCGCACGTCGACGCTCGCGCGTGCGCGCCGCCGCGCGCACGAGGAGCATCGCGACAGGCGCGATCGACACGAGGAGGAGACCGATCCCCACCGGCCCGAGCAGCCGATATGGCAGCCACCGCGGCGGCAACGGACGGTCGTCGCGGATGTCATAGCCATTCCGATCGTCCGGCAACAAGCTACGGAACGCGATGGCGATCGGCGGGACCGTCACTGCGCCGGCCGGCGCGGCGTCCTCAGGCAGCTGGCCCGGGCGTGTCAGGTAGTAGCGCACGGGAAACGATCCGATCGACGGCGTCGCGACGTCGACTCCGTACGTTGTCAGCACGTAGTCGAATGTATAGCGGATGGCGTTTCCTTCGTCCTGACGCCGCGTCGCGGCGCCGACCAGTTCCAGGCCGGTCAGCTTCAATTTGTCCGCAGCGGCGTCACCGGTCAGGATGTCGATCCCCTTCGGACATACGATCTCGACCGTATAGGTCAGGCGATCCGCGATCCAGATCGCCGGACGATCGACCGTCGCCTTCACCGCGACGGCGTCGGGCGCAGACGGTGAGATCACCGTCAGCGCGATCAGCGCCATGACGCGCGCGAGCGCGATCATCGCCGCGTCCTCGCGGCAAACACCGCCATCAGCGGCTCGAGTGGACGCCCGTCGGTCGGGACGACGACCGGCGAGATCGGAAGGCGGTAGCAGGCCTGGACGAGCGCCCGGGTGCGCTCGGCGGCCTCGACGGCGTACTGTTCCCGGGACGTCGGTCCGAGATCGATCGTCGCGGCGCGGCCCGATTCGAGATCGCGCACGCGCATGTAACCAGATCCGGCGGGCAGCGCGCGCTCGAACGGGTCCTGCGGAATCACCGCGATGACGTCGTGCCGGGCCGCAAGCATCGCCAGATCGGACCCGCCGAAGAGATCCTCGCCGGACACGAAATCGGACACGAGGCACACCATCGTCATGCGTTTCAGAGTCCGTAACAGATGCCGCACCGTTGGGAGCAGCGCCGTCCGTCCCGTCGCGCGATCGCCGGCGTCCCAACACTGCTCGAGAATCGCCCAGGCGGCCGCGCGGCGCCGCCGCGGCGGCCGCGATGCCAAGACCCGGTCCGAGAACGCGAGGAATCCGGTGTTGATCTGATTGGCGAGCGCGGAAAACACGAGCGACGCGGTCATGAGCATCATCGTTTCGCGCTTCGAGCGCGCCGAGGTCCCGAGCGTCATCGACCGCGAGACGTCGATCGCGATCATCAAATTGAGCTCGCGCTCGGCATGCGTGTGGCGCACGAACGGCGCGTCGAGGCGGGCAGTCACGTTCCAGTCAATCCGCCGCACGTCGTCGCCGGGACGGTAGGGCTGGAGTTGATCGAAGTCGAAGCCGGGCCCGCGCTGATGGCTCGTGAACGGACCGCCGCGGAGTGACCGCATCCGCCGCGCCGTCGCGATCTCGATCTCGCGCAGCTCGCGCAGCATCTCGCCGGGAATCATGCGGCCGCCACCGCCAAGAGCAACTCGGCGAGCACGCGGTCGGCGTCGACGCCCTCGGCTTCCGCGCGCAGGCTTCGCATGACGCGATGGCGCGTGGCGTCCAGGAATATTTCCTTCACGTCTGACGGCCGCACGAACGTCCGGCCATGCAGGAACGCCGTCACGCGCGCCAACGCCAGCACGTGCTGGTAGGAGCGGGGTGACACGCCCGCGACGAGGAGTTCCGCCAGATCGGCCCGGCCGGCTTCCGCCGGATTACGCGTCGCGCGGCCGAGGCGGACAATGTAGTCGATCAGGTTGTCATCGACGAAGACGGCCCTGCGAATGAACGTCCGCAGGCGCGCGACGTCGCCCGGCGTGACGCGCGGCTCGACGGTCTGCTCGACGAGATCGGCGCGCAGCATGGCGCGCTCGTGCTCCGCCGCCGGATAGTCGACCCGCAGCAGCATCGAAAAGCGATCGAGCTGCGCCTCTGGCAGCGCGTAGACGCCTTCCTGCTCCACTGGATTCTGCGTCGCCAGCACCCAGAACGGGTCGTCGAGCGCGAACGTCCGCTCCGCGAGCGTCACCTGCCGCTCCTGCATCGCCTCGAGCAGCGCGCTCTGCGTCTTGGGCGGCGCGCGGTTGATTTCGTCGGCGAGCAGGATGTTCGTGAACACGGGACCCTGCTCGATCCGGAAGGTCGCGCTCTTCGCCTCGTAGAGGCGCGTGCCGACAATGTCGGCCGGCATCATGTCGGGGGTGAGCTGGAGCCGCTGGAAGCGCGCGTCGATCGCGCGCGCGAGCGTCGTCGCGGTCAGCGTCTTGGCGACGCCGGGCACGCCTTCGAGCAGGATGTGCCCGCAACCTGTCCGGGCGCCTGCCGACGTCGAGTACGGGATCGCGGCGAACAGGCCCGTGAGCAGCCGGCGGATCAGGATCTGCTGCCCGAGGATCACCTTGCCAATCTCGGCCTCGAGGGCGGACACGACCGCGAGCGCGTCCTCGAACTCGGCCATCAGCGCGCCACCCACAGGACCGCGCCGGCGAAGGCGGCAACGCCGAGGAAGAACGGATAGAGCTCACGGCGCTCCGTCGAGGCGCGCCAGCCCACCAGGCGGCGTCGGCCGCCTGCCATGGACGCAATCGCGCGGCGGACCTCGTCGCCAGTCGCGGAGCGGAGATACTCCCCGCCGGTTGCCGCGGCAATGCGCTGCAGCGTCGCACCGCCGAACAGCGTCGTCACCGGACGGCCGTCGTCGTCGCGGAGCGGCGTCTCCTGCCCGGTGTCGCCGCGCACCGGAATCGGCGCGGCGTGATCGCTGCCGATGCCGATGCAATTGACCCGGTAGCCGCGCGCGCGCGCCGCGGCCACGGCGTGATCGAGGTTGGTACCGTAGTCCTCGCCGTCGGAGACGAGCAGGAACATCTTTGGCGTCGGCCAATCGTCCTTGCGCGCGACCTCCATCCCGCTCGTCAGCGCCGCGCCGATGTTGGTGCCGAACAACGGCGTCGGATCGGCGTCGACCCAGTCGAAGTAGAACAGCAGGCTGTCGACGTCGTCGGTGAGGTACGAGAGCACGACCGCCGCGTCGGCGAAGCCGACGAGGGCGACGCGACCGATGCCGTCCGGCTTGTGCCTGAGGACGTTGCGGATCTCCTGCGTGGCGCGGGCCAATCGGGACGGCTCGATGTCGCGGGCGTGCATCGAGATCGATCGATCCAGCAGGATGACGAGGTCCTGGTGCTCGTACTCCGGCACGCGGCGCGCCAGGGACGCCTGGGGCCGCATCAAGGCGACGGCGATCGCCGACGCCGCGAGCACACCCGCCCCAAGGGCAAGCAGATCGCGCGCGGTCGTCGTCCTCCGCGACAGGGACGCGAACCGTCCAGCGATGGTGAAGCGGCGACGGAACGCCGCGCGCACCTGGTGCCGCAGCGTCCAGCACATGACGATAAACGGGACGAGCAGCGCCCACGGCGCGAGATCGGGACGGAGGAACGTCATCGTCGCCGGTGATTATCCGACGCGGCGCGGCGGTTTGGTGCCGGGCTTGGGCTGCGGGCGAATGAGCTGCATCAGGCCGTCGGGCGGCGTACGCGGCTGACGGCGCAGTGCGGCGGACAGGCGCGTGACGAGCTCGAAATCGTACTTGGTATCCCAGTCGGCGGGATCGGCTTCCACGGCGCGGCGGAGCTCGTCCTCGGCGCGCATCAGCCAGCCCGACTGCTCTTCCATCGTGGCGTCGCCGCGGCTCTTGGCCAGGAGCGCGAGGCCGGCCCAGTAGTGCGGAGCCGCGGCGTCGGGCGCGCGCTGCGCCTTGTCAATCACGGCGTCGTATCGACGCTGGCGGTAGTCGATGGCGAGCTCGGCCGCGGCGGCCCGGGCGTAGTCGCGCGCGAAGAGCTGGCGCGCGGCGGGCAGGCGATCGAAGCGCGCTCCGGCGTCGGCGTACAAGGCGCGGGCGCGATCCCAATCGCCGCGGGCCAGTGCAGCGTCCGCGTCGGCGATCGGCTGCGTCCACCGCGCAGCGCCGACGGCGGTGATGCCGGCGGCCAGCAGCACGATCCCGAGCGCCGCGCCGGCCGCCCCGCGGATGGAGGTCATGAACGGCTCTGATTACAGCAGAAGGGTTGGCAGCCGTCAAACAGAGCGGCGCGCAATGGTCAGACCTTTTTTCCGGTTTTTTGCAGTAAGATCCCGGACATGTCGACCTTCTCCACACGGTTCGTCTCGGCCGCGGCCCTCGCGCTCGCGGCGGTCGCCAGCAGTGGGGTCTCCGCGCGCCAGCTCGCCGGCCGCCCGGCAGACGACTGGACGGCGCGGCTCGAGCGCCCCGATCGCATCGCCGGCCTCAAGATCGAGTACATCATCGCGTCGCTCGGGCTGAAGCCCGGCCAGAACGTCGCCGACATCGGCGCCGGCCCCGGCATCCTCAGCGTCCCGATGGCCAAAGCCGTCGGGCCGAAGGGAAAGGTCTACGCCGTCGAGATCGACAAGGACTACTTCCCGCACATTCAGCAGAAGGCGACCGCCGAGCACGTCCCCAACGTCGTGACCGTGCTGGGCGCGTTCACCGATCCGAAGCTCCCCGCGCACGACGTCGACGTCGCGCTCTTTCACGACGTCCTGCATCACATCGAGGACCGCGCCGGCTACCTCAAAGCGATGGCCGGCTACATGAAGCCTGGCGGGCGAATCGCGATCGTGGAGCTGCCGCCGACAGGATCGCACAAGGACGACCCCGCACTCGTTGTGACCAAGGATCAGGTGAAGGGCTGGATGGCGGACGCCGGATTCAAGCCCGTGCGGGAATTCGACGGGCTGAACGAGGGCAAGTGGTTCATCGTCTACGCGCGTTGACGTGTTGAACCGGCGCGGATTCCTGGTGTTCCTGATGGCTCCTCTCGCCACGGCCGCGGCGCGGCCGCGGCAGGGGACCGGCGCGGCCGGCGCGGCGAAGCCTGCGGCCCCCGCGACACCACCGAAGTCGTGGAGCTGCCCGATGCACGCCGAGGTCGTCAACGACGCGCCGGGTAAGTGTCCGATCTGTGGCATGACGCTCGCGCCGGTGCGGCTGGCGCTGGTGTGGAGCTGCAGCGTGCATCCCGAGGTGACCAGGCCGGCGCAAGGACGCTGTCCCAAGTGCGGCCGTGACCTGTTCCGCGTCACCAAGGCGCTGACGTTCACCTGCCCCGTCCACCCGAAGATCGACGAGATCGATCCGGGCCGCTGTCCGATCTGCAAGCGGACGCTGGTGATGAAGTACACCATCCGTCCACACGGCGATCACAATCCGAAGCACGGCGGATCGTTCTTCATGGCGTCGAACAATTGGCACCTCGAGGTCACGCATCCGGCCCCGGACCTCTTCCGTCTCTACATCTACGACGAGTACTCGAAGCCGTTCTCGCCGCCCGGCCTGACCGCGCGCGTGGCCGAGATGACCGATCCGTCTGGCAAGCGCGCCGAGGTGGCGATTCCGTTCGCCAAGACGGCGCGCGGCTACTACGAAGCGCGCGTGCCGGGCACCGCGCTGCCCTCGACCATCGCGGCGAAGGTCCGGTTCGAGCCGACCGACAAGGAATACCTTTTCGACTTCTTCTTCCAGGACTACTCGAAAGAACCCCCGGCCCGCGCCGCGCGTTAATCGGCATTCGGCTTGACTCTCTGGACCTGGTGATGCACCCTATGCGCGCCGGGAATGGTACAACCAATGCCCGGCCCGGCAGGTGGCCCGGGCCGTGGACTTCGAGGGAACAGCCAGCTATGAAGACTTCATTGACGCGTCTCTGTGTGCTCGCCGTGTCGCTGCTGCTGCCGACGTTCGCCGCCGCGCAGGGCACGACCGGCACGATCTCCGGAACGGTGATCGACGATCAGAAGGCGGTCGTTCCGGGCGTCACGATCGTCGTGACGCACGTCGACACGCACTCGCAGCGGACTCTCGTCTCCGACGACCACGGGCGCTATCGCGTGCTCGACCTGGCGCCGGGCACCTACGAGGTCACCGCGGAGCTCTCGGGCTTCCTCAAGGTCGTGCGCACGCAGCTTGTGGTCGCGATCGGGAAGGACACGCTGGTCGACATCGAGATGAAAGTCGGCGGCATGACGGAGGCCGTCACGGTGACCGGCGAAACCAGCTCGGTCTCGATCGGCAGCACGACCGCCGGCGGCGTCGTCACCACCGAGCAGATCGCGGAGCTGCCGCTCAACGGCCGCAGCTTCCTGCAGCTGGCGACGCTCCAGGCCGGCGTCATCACCAGCCGCGGCACCGGCAAGGACTTCACCGGCGGCTACAGCGGCACGCAGCTCTCGATGGGCGGCGCGCGGCCTGAGCAGACCGGCTTCCTGATGGACGGCACCAACATCGCCGACGTGTCCGACAAGGCGCCGTCGAGCCTCTCGGGCGTCCTGCTCGGCGTCGATACGGTGCAGGAGTTCAACGTCCAGACGCACGGCTACAACGCCGAGTTCGGCCGCGCCGCCGGCGGCGTCATGAGCACCGTCACCAAGTCGGGCTCGAACACGATTCATGGGTCGGTGTTCGAGTTCCATCGCGACAACGCGCTCGACGCGAAAAACTACTTCGCGACGGCCGATGCGCCGCCGTTCCAGCGCGATCAGTTCGGCGGCACCTTCGGCGGGCCGGTGTTGCCGAACAAGCTGTTCTACTTCGGGTCCTATGAGCAGCTCCGCGACAGGAACTCGGTGACGCAGACCGCTGCGCTCCCTGACGCCGCGGCGCACCAGGGCATCGTCAATGGCGTCAACGTCGGCATTGCGGCGACGGTCAAGCCCTACCTCGACCTGCTCTATCCGCTGCCCAACGGCGCGGAGCTTGGCAACGGCACCGCGCTCAACACGTTCTCCCACCAGGATCCGACCGACGAGCACTTCGGCGTAGTGAAGTTTGATTACAACCTGAGCAAGTCCGACACGATGATGGCACGCTGGTCCGGTGACAGCTCGCGCGAGATCGTCTCGCAGCCGCATCCGCTGTTCAACGAGCACACCACCGCCTACACGCGCTACTTCACCGTGCAGGATCAGCACCTCTTCTCGTCGACCACGATGAACACCTTCCGGTTTGCCGCGAACCGGACGAATCGGACCGATGACCTGCTGCCCGACGGCGTGCCCGGCGGCATCCCGCAGTCGCTCTACTTCTCCACCGATCCGCACTTCGGCGCGATCGACCTGAGCCAGATCGGCGGCGCCACCGCCGGATCGGTCGCGACGACGCCGGTCGACTACACCCAGGACATCTTCCAGTTCAGCGACACGCTGACCTGGAACAAGGGCAGCCATGTCGTCAAAGCCGGCATGGACTTGCAGGACTACCATTTCAACGGCTTCTCGTACTCGCGCTGGGGCGGCACGTTCCGCTTCGGCACCATGACCCAGTTCCTGCAGGGCGTGGCGAACCAGTTCACGGGCAACTTGCCCGGCACCGACACGAACCGCCAGATGCGGCAGTGGTACGACGCGTTCTACGTGCAGGACTCGTGGCGCGCGGCGGACACGCTGACGGTTGACTACGGACTGCGCTACGACTTCATCACGACGCCGCGGGAGCTGAACAACGAGGTCGCGGGCCTCGTCAGCCTGGACGACCTGAACACGACCGCCAACGGCGTGACGCCGGGGACGCCGATGTTCAAGAACCCGTCGCTCCTGAGTTTCGCGCCGCGCCTGGGCATCGCGTGGAATCCGCTCGGCGACAAGAAGTCGACGATCAAGGCCGGCTACGGCAGCTTCTACCAGCCGCTCACCACGTCGTACTATCGCGGCACGTCGTTCCGCATCTATCCGTACTTCGCGGGCGTCTCGATCCGGAATCCTCCCGTCTTCGGGCCCGCGATGATCGACGTGCTCAACGCCGGCGTCAGTCCCTCGACGGTCCAGAAACGCTCCGAGTTCATCGGCTACGACGCGAAGCAGCCGCGCACGGATCAGTGGCACGTTCACTACGATCGCGACCTCGGCCACAAGATGACCGCCGAATTCGGCTACTTGGGATCGGCGGGGCACAACCTGCCCTTCTACGGTGATCCCAACACGACGCCGTCGGAGTACGTCGACGGCGTGAAGATGCTCGTCCCCGGCGCCACGATCCGATACCCGGCGTGGGGCCGCATCCGCACACGCGTCAACGACGCACACTCGACCTACGAGGGCTTCACCGCGAGCTGGACGAAGCGCTATTCCAACAACTGGCAGGCGCAGGTGTCCTACACCTACGGCAACTCGCACGACGACTGGTCGGGCGGCCAGATCGGATCGGCCGACTTCGACAATGCCGCCGGCAGCGCCAGTGACTGGTGGGATCCGAACTACGAATGGGGTCCATCGAACTTCGACATCCGCCACACGCTGGTGATGAACGCGACCTACGTTTTCCCGTTCTTCGCCGACAAGACGGGCGTCGCGGGAGTTCTGCTCAAGAACTGGCAGGTGGGCGGTGTCGCGCAGTTCGCAAGCGGCCTGCCCTTCACGGCACTCGAGAACTACGACCAGGTCGGCGACGGCCAGGCGGATGTCGGCCTGCAGAAGCCGAATCTCAACGGACCGGTCGTCTATACTGGCACGGCGGCGCAGTGGTTCGACCCGTCGGTGTTCAGCGTGCCGGCGGCCCGGGTCTTCGGCAACGCGGGGCGCAACACGCTGCGCGGACCCGACCTGCACGTCGCGGATCTCTCCCTGTTCAAGAACCAGAGGATAGGCAAGTACCAGGCGCAGTTCAGGCTCGAGGCGTTCAACGCCTTCAACATCGTCAACCTGGGACTCCCCGATTTCTTCATCTTCAACACGGGCGGAGTCCGCAACCCCACGGCGGGTAAGATCACCACGACGGCGACGACCGCCCGTCAGGTGCAGCTCGGGATCAAGTTCATGTTCTAACGCGGCCAAGACGGATACGGCGCCAGACGCAGTTGACGCCGTATCCACCCTTTCAGGACAATGCCCTTAATGGTCAGCAGCAACTCGGGTCGTCCCGGCCGCGTCTCGGAAATCATCGCGCGCCGCATCAAGAAGCAGATTACCGACGGCCGTCTCGCCGTCGGGCACAAGCTCCCGGCCGAACGGGACATGGCGCGGCAATTCAAGACGAGCCGCGTGTCGGTGCGCGAAGCCTACCGCTCGCTCGAAGAGATTGGGTTGCTGCACATCCGCCGCGGCGCCGAGGGTGGCGCGTTCATCGTACAGTTCGATCACGAGCCCGTTCGCCGGTCGCTCTCCCTCGTGCTCGGTCTCGGCAAGTCGTCGCACGACGAGGTCACCGAAGCGCGCGTCCTGCTCGAACCGGCGATCGCACGGCTCGCCGCGCTCCGCGCCGAGCTCGAAGACATCGCCAAGCTCGAACAGGTCCTGGTGCAGGAGGAACAGGAAGTGCGCCGCGACTCGGCGGACTCGGGCACGACGGCCGGTCAGTTCCATCGCGCCATCGCCGGCTGCGCGCGCAACATGCCGCTCGTCGTGCTCATGAACGCGCTCGGCGACCTGACCGCGAAGTCGGTCTCGGTCCTCGACTCGCGCGTGCGGACGCGCCACCGCCGCAAGAACTGCCAGTACCACCGCCGGATCTTCGAAGCGATCCGAGCGCACGACGGCGAGGCGGCCTACGCGCTAATGCTGCAGCACGTCGGCGACATCCAGGATCGCGTCGGGCGGACGATGAAGAAGGCGGCGCGCAACGGTACCTGCGTACCGGCCATGCTCAGCAAGCGCTCCAACGGGCGCCGGCGCTGACCTGTGACTCGGCTACCGCACCTCGTCGTCACGGCCGCGCTCGCGGCGACGGCGTGCACGAGCGCGGAGCAGCGCGGCCGGACGCTCTACGCTGAGCGCGGCTGCGCGGCGTGCCATGGCCCAACCGGGCGCGGCGACGGCCCGTCTGCCAGGCGCCTGGACATCCCCCCGCGTGACTTGAGCGACGTGCGGACGTACGCCCAGGGATCCGGCCAGGACGCGATCGCCGCGTCGATCCGCGGCGGAGCGGGCGCGATGCCTCCCTTTAAGGACATCAACAACGACGAAGCGAAGGACATCGCGGCGTGGATCGTATCGTTGCGATCCTCGCGCAGCACGCCGTGATCCGCAGTCTCGCCGCCGCCATCGGACTCCTCGCGGCTACGGCGTCGGCCATCGCGCAGGCGCGCGCACACACGGATGCCATCGTCATTCGTGACGCCTGGGTACGCGAATCCACTGCGACACGGACAGCGAGCAGCGCGTACCTGACGCTCGAGAACCGCGGCGACACGGCCGTCGCGCTGGTACGCGTCACGGTCGACGGCGTGGCGACCGCCGAGGTCCACAGGATCGCCGACGACCACGGGCAGGCGGCGATGCTGGCGGTCCAGGCGCTCGCGGTTCCCGCTCACGCGACGGTGGATCTGGCGCCCGGAGGGACGCACGTCATGCTGACCGGGATCGCGAGGCCGTTTCAGGCGGGACGGACGATCGTCATGCGGCTGGCGTTCGACGACGGCCGCGTGCGCACGACGGACGCAGTCGTCCGTCCGTTGAGCGCGATGAGCGCGAGATGAGACGCGGAGTGGTGACGGCGGCCGTCGTCGCGTCGGCCTTGACGCAGAGCGCGTGCGGCGGCCCTCCAGCCCAGGCGGTCACTGGTCTGCGTGAAGAAGATCGGCCGGCGTTCGGCGGCGATTTCACGCTGACCAATCAGGACGGCCAGCCGTTTCGCCTCCAGGATATCCGCGGCCGTCCAGCCATCCTGTTCTTCGGCTACACGTCGTGTCCTGACATGTGCCCGGTGACCATGTCACGCATCGCCGGCGCCCTGGGACGGATTGGCGGCCAGGCCCATGACGTCGCGACGCTGTTTGTGAGCGTCGACCCCGAGCGCGACACGCCGGCCGTGCTCAAGGATTACATCGCGAGCTTCAGCACCCCGGTGATCGGCCTGACGGGTACGCCCGAGCAGGTGGGCCGGGTCGCGGCGCAATATCATGCCTCCTATCAGACCGTGCCGACGGGGACCCGGAACTATCTGGTGAATCACACGTCGGCGATGTTCCTGATCGATCGACGCGGCCGCTTGCGCCAGTTCTTCAAGTTTGACGAGAAACCCGACACGCTCGCATCCGCGCTGCGGATCGTGCTGGACGAAAAGCCATGACGAAGACACACACCCGCATCCTCGTGCCCCTGCTCGTCTGCGCGGCGACGGCCTGCAACCGCCGTCCGCCGGAGTCTCGCGTGAAATCGGTCGAGGCGCGCATCGATGGCATCACCTGCCCGACCTGCGTGCCGCCGCTCAAGGCGTCGCTGCAGAAGCAATACAAGACGTCCGCGATCGACGTCAGCGATGACACGGACACGGCGACGATTCGCTTCGCCGGCGCCGAGAATTTCAGCGCCGCCGACTTCCGCGCCGCCGTCGAGCGCGTCCACATGCACGTCGTGACGGTCCGTCTGCAGGCGTGCGGGACCGTGGAGCCGGGGGACGGCGCCAAGACCCTCGTTGCCGGCGTCAACCGGTTCCGCGTCCAGAGCGATCGGGACGTGCCGGTCAACACCGCCGTCTGCGCCGACGGCACGCTCGAAACGGGCAGCGATCCCGCCATCTTCCACGTGTCGTCTTTCACGGAGAACAGCAAATGAGGCTACAGCGAGCCGCTCTGGCGATACGGTATTTCTTCGGCGCCGCAGTCGGCGCCGGGTTGATGGTGTCGACCGTTCATCCCGACGCGATCGGCGCGGTCGCGACACACGGACGGTTGATACGGATGGATCCGATGCCGCCGGACGTCTGCGTCTGGCCGGCCGCGATCCAATGGGAGGAGGCCGCGTACCAGCGCCAGGGCGGTCGCAGGACCGGGGCGCTGCCGCTCGACGACCAGACGAAGATTTACGCTGGTCCGCCGACGCGGAAAGTGCAGGACCAGTACCCCGCCTTCGCGGCGGTCTCGGTTGACGCGCAGCGCGACGAAGTGATCCTGACCGACGAAAATCTCTTCCAGGTCTTTGCCTTCAACCGGCTCGACAATACGGCGGCCGATCAGATCACCAAACCCAAGCGCGTCCTCGCCGGCGAGAGCACGCTGATCGAATTCGAATCCGGCGTCCACGTCGACCCCGACACGGGCGACATCATCGCGCCGAACAACGACACGGTCGACACGCTCGTCGTGTTCAAGCACGGCAGCGTCGGCGACACCGCGCCGATTCGCGCCCTGCATACGCCGCACGGGACGTTCGGCATCGCCGTCGACGATCGCCACAACGAGATGTTCCTGACAACGCAGCACGACGCGACGGTCGTCGTGTTCCGCAAGGACGCTGACAAGGACGACGCGCCGATCCGGCTGTTGCAGGGAGACCATACCGGGCTCGCTGATCCGCACGGCATCGCGATCGATCCGAAGGCGGACGTGTTCTACGTCGCCAACTACGGCTCGCACGCGCTGAGGCGCGCTGACCAAGAAGTCCGCACGGGCGTGCCCGGCGGCGGCAAGGGCCGCGACAAGGCGAACTGGCCGCTCGGGCGCGAGCTGGCGATTCCCGGCAGCGGCACCAACGACGGCCCGTCGATTTCGATTCACGCGCTCAACGCCAAGGGCGACGACAAGCCGATCCGCGTGATCAAGGGACCAAACACGCAGCTGAACTGGCCGACCGGCCTGGCGTTCGATCAGGCGCGCCGCGAGCTCTTCGTCGCCAACGACATGGGCCCGTCGATCCTCGTCTTCGACGCCGACGCCTCCGGCAACGTCGCGCCCAAGCGCGTCCTGAAAGGGACACGGACGGCCCTGGCACACCCGACCTCGGTATCGCTCGACACGAAGAACGGCGAGCTATGGGTCGCGAACTTCGGCGGGCACTCCGCGACCGCCTACCCGATCGACGCGCAGGGGGACGTCGCGCCGCTTCGCACGATCCGCAGCGCCCCGGCATCGGCGCCGTCGCTCATGATCGGCAATCCCGGCGCGCTCACCTACGACTCGAAGCGCGAAGAGATCCTCGTCCCCAACTGCGTCGCGCATCCGCAGATCGCCGTCTTCGCGCGCACGGCTGACGGCAACGCCGCGCGCACGCGTGCCATCGAAGGCCAGGACACCGGCCTCGGCCGCACGATGCACGGCATCGACTACGACGCGGCGCGCGACGAGATCGTCGTCCCGCAGCAGTTCGGCCAGGCGATCCTCGTCTTCAAGGGGGCGTCCGCCGGCGAGACCAAGCCTGTTCGCGTCATCCAGGGCTCGAAGACGATGCTGACGGCGCTCGACCGGCTTGCGGTCGATTCGGTCAACAACGAGATTTACGTGCCCGAAGGCGACCGCGTGCTGGTCTTCGATCTGCTCGCCAACGGCAACGTCGCGCCCAAGCGCGTCCTCGGCGGCCCTGACGCGGGCTTCACGGCGGCCGGCTCGGTCGCGATCGATCCCAGCCGGAACATCGTCGTCGTCGGCGCGCAGGTGCGCAGCGCCGACGGCCGCGGACTCCCGCAGCTCGTGATCTTCGATCGGATGGCGTCAGGGAACGCGAAGCCGCTGCGCGCGATCACCGGTCTGAAGTCGCGGCTGAACGACACGGGCAATCTCCGGATCTATCCGGAGGGCGGGCTGGTCTTCACGACCCAGCAGACGGGCTACGTGGCAGTGTGGAGCCTGGACGACAACGGGGACGTGCCGCCCAGATTCACGGTGGGCGGCCCGAACGGCCTCCTACAGAAGCCGCGCGGGCTCGACCTGGATCCGCGTCACAACGCGGTGATCGTCTCGGACAAACAGCTCAACGCGGTCCTCACCTACGAGATGCCGCAGCTATTCGTCCCGCTCACCGCCCACCAGACGCGGTAGTGGGCGGGCGCTTCACGAAAAACTTCGGCACGAGATAGGTCATGACGGCGTTGCTGCCGACGCCGTAGACCTCGCCGTCCTTCGGGTTGATCGCGACGCCGCCAAACCCATTGGCGCGCGTCGCGCCTCCGCGAATAACGAAGCGCGGCGGCACGTCGCCGTCGTCGGTGACCGACCAGGCGCCGATGAAGCCGGCCGTGTCACCGCCGCCTTCCTGCTCGACGGGATCGTCTTCCTTGTCGGCCGCCTTGGCCTGCTCGCGTAGGGCGGCGAGCGCCTTCTCGTTCGTGTAGAGATCAGCTTCCTTCTGCGGCGTCGCCTGCTGGCGGCGGAACGCCTGCACCGCGACGTAAATCATGCCGCGCTCCGAGTCCAGCTTCAGCTGACGGAAGCGCCCGAGGACGCCCGTGTTGATCCCACCGATGTGGCGGATGGGCGCGACGTCGCCGTCGGCCAGGCGATCGAAGATGTAGACGCCGTTGGGGCCGCCCGCGGAACGGTTGGCCGCGACGATGACGTTGGCGACAGGATCGACGGCGACACCGACGATGTCTCGGAAGTCGGTCTTCAGACCGCCGATCTTGCGTTTCGGCGCCACGTCGCCGTTGGCGAGTCGATCGAAGACGAGAATGGCGCGCGAGCTCGAGTCGGCCGCGACGATCTCGCCGTTCACCGGATCGACTTCGACCGTCTGCGGACGAATGAGGCCGGTGTGCGAGCCCTGGATGATGCGGATCGGCATCTCGTTGCCGCGCGCGGATCCCTTGAACACGAGCACCGCGCCGGAGAGCGCGACGGGGACAATCAGCTCGTCGTGGACCGGGTCGAACGCGAGGCCATGCATCGTCCGGCTCAGGTGCGTCTGCTGCCCTTCGATCGTGCGGTCGGGCGCAACGTTGCCACTGGCATAGCGCGCGAACGCGGAGATGCGCGGCACGCTGACGCAGTTGGGAACCAGCACTTCTTCACGCTTCGGGTCGTAGGCCGCCGAGGCCGCGTTGGTGAAGCCGGTGGTCGGCGTGCCGGCCGGCGCGTTGCGGATGATCCGCTTCGGCGCCACGTCGCCGGAGGCCGTGCGATCGAATACGACCGCCGTATGATCGCCGTAGTTCGCGACCCAGATCTCGTTGTGCACGGTGTCGACGCCGACGCCGACCGGACCGACGATGGCGGTGTGCGGGCCACCGATGTATCGCGCCGGCGCGACGTCACCCGAGGCCGTCACCGGGTAGATCAGGATCGAGTTGCTGCCGTAATTGGCGACGAGCAGCTCGTTGCGCGGCTTGTCGACGGTGATGCCCATCGGCCACGCCAGCTGCGTCTTGTTGCCCTGCAGTGTGCGGATTGGGGGCACGTCGCCGTTGGCGGAGGCCTTGTAGACGCGGATCGACGAAGGCTCGAAGCGGCCCGGAATGTACTTGCCCGGGAAGGCGGGTTCGTCACCCGCGTACGACCTCATCTCCGTCCAGTTGCCGTGATTGGCCGCGAACACCTCGTCGCGCTGGCTGTGGAGGAACACGCCGTGCGGATCCTCGAGCTTGGTCTCCATGCCCCTGATCGTGCGGCGGGGACGGACGACGCCGGAGTCTTCCGCCGAATAAATCGAGATGCCCTGGTACTGCTGACTGGTGACGGCAAGCTCGTCGGAATCGGCATCGAGCGAGAGTCCCCAGGACTGGTGCGGCACCGTCAACGAGCGAATCGGCTTGGTGTCGCCGTTGGCGTCGTAGGGGAAGACCTCGACTCCGCCGCCGTCGTTGTTGGTGACGATGACCTCGCGGCGCTTCGGGTTGACGGCGACGCCCGCGACGAATCCGAGACGGACGCTCGGGCCGAGCACCCAGCCGTGTGGCGAGGTCACCTTCGGCGACGACCCGCCCGACGCGGCGTCGTAAATCAGGATGCCGTGGCGGTTCTCATCGCTCATGGCGACGACGCCGTTCTGGCCGTCCACGGCGATGCCGTCAAAGGTCGGCCAGGGATCCATGATCGCGGCGGTCGGGGGAATGTTGCCGCCAATCGTGCTCTTGCCCGGCCATCCCGGAGGGGCGCCATCGGACGGCTGTCCGTCGCCCGCTGCCGCGCCGCGGCGGCCTTGGTAGGCCACGATGGATGATTGGTACTCCTGGAACTGCTCGCGTGTCGGCGGCATCAGGCAGATGTCGTCTTCATCCAGCGACGACATCAGCGGCTTGGCAATGTCGGACGGCACTTCCGTCCGAACCGCCGAAGACCACGTCAGGATGAGAATCGCGATTGGGAGGGCCAATGCTCGCTTGAACATGGGCGCAGTGTAACCCGGATCGGCCCCGGCCGAGCCGGTAAATGGTAGGACCTTCGGACGGGCGCTAGCCGAGCCTGACGCGGTAGTGGTCCCAGGCCTTCCGGAAGAGGGCCGGCGTCCCCAGGCTGCTGCGGCAGGCGTCCTGTTCGGCCGCGCTCAGCACGTAGGGCGTCCCGATCTGCATGGCCAGGTACTGCCGCGACGCGTTCTCTTCGAGGTAGACGGCCAGGGCGAAGCACTCGACCAAGTCGGCGCCGGCGACGACGGCGCCGTGCGACTTGAGGAGCAGCACCGGCTGGGGGCCGAGTGCCTGCGCGGCGCGTGCGCCCATCTCCGGCGTGTTGATCGACAGCGGGGAGTCGAGCACGGGGACGTCGCCGAGCAACGCCCCCTGCGGGAAAACCGGCCGCACTGCCACGCCGACCATCGTCAATAGCGTCGACCACTTCGGATGCGTGTGGATGATCGCGCGGGCGTCGGGACGCGCGCGATAGATCTCGGCGTGCAGCGGAAACTCGCGCGGCGGCGGGGCGGTCCCCTCCTCCAGCGTGCCGTCGAAGGCGACGGCGACGATGTCCGCGGCGGTCAGCGTCGAGCGGATCGACGCGCCGGAGTTGATGTAGAACGACCCCGCGTCGCGCCGGACGCTGGCGTGGCCGCTGTAGTCGATGAGCTCCGCGTGCGTGAGCATGCGGACGGCGTCGACGAGAGCGGCGACTAGGCCGTCGCGCTCCATGGCAGCACCGACACGTGGATCGCGCCTGCAGCACCCTGGCCGCCGACCGACTTGATGGCGTAGTCGACTTCGTTCAACCCGAAGCGGTGAGTGGTGATGAGATCGAGCGGGAAGCGGCGGCTGGCGAGCAGCTGCAGCCCCATCTCCACCGAGCGATACGAGTGCCCGCGCGCGCTCTTGAGCGTCATGCCCTTGCGCGTGAGGCGGCCGATCGGGAAGTCGGGAAACTTCTGGTTGCCCTCGCCCTGCACGACCATGACGCCTTCGCGGCGCTTGGTCGCCTCGATGCCGAGGATCGTCGGCTCGGTGCCGCCGCCGACGGTGCAGTCGATCACGACGTCGACGCCGCGGCCGCCCGTCACCTCCATCACGCGCGCGAGCGGATCTTCGGCGCCGATGTCGATCGTGACGTCTGCGCCGAGCGCGCGCGCGACTTCGAGCCGGCGGTGATCGCGTGCCGTGCCGGTCACGATGATCGGCCGCGCACCTGCTTGCTTCGACGCCATGATGCAGCACAGGCCCTGCTGGCCCGGCCCCTGAATCAGCACTGACGTGCCAAAACCGACGCCGCCGTCGACGAGCGCCCACTGGATGCCGTTGGACATCGGCGTCGCGAGCCCGGCTTCCTCCGGCGTCAGGCCGCGGGGCACCTGGTGCAGTACGGCGTTGAGCGGCAGGTAGACATAGTGGCTGAATCCACCCCAGAGGGCGGGGGGGATGTCGGTCGATGTGTAGCCGTAGCGGATTGCCTTCGGATCGTAGAACCACTCCGTCGCGGCGCAGTGGCGGTACTCGCCCATGTGGTCGGTACTCGCAGTGGCCGCACGGCAGGTAGTGCTCGAGGAACATCAGGTCCCCTTCTCTTACCCCCTGCCGCCTGGCGAACTCGGAGCCGACGCGCGCGAGATACCCGACGTTCTCGTGCCCCATGATGAGCGGCCCGCCGCGCAGCGGAAGCTTGTACTGACTGACGTCGGTGCCGCAGACGCCGGCGACCTCCACCTTCATCAACGCCGCGTCGGGCGGCATGTCGGGCAGATCCATCTGTCGCAATTCGGTCGTCGACGCCGCCGTCTTCAAGGCGGCCAGGACTTTTTCGGACACTCGGACTCCTCCAGAACCTTGGCGAAGAACAGGGACTCTAAGTTGTGCGCGCGAACAGTGTCAACGCGGCGCCGCCGTGCGGCGCTCGAGCGCTGCGTTCAGCCTCGGATACGCCTTGCGGACGTTGCCGTCGAAAATCTTCCGGCGATCCTCCTCGGACAGCCAGCCGATGGCGTCGAGATACGGCTTGTTGTCGTCGAACATGCGACCGGTCTTGGGGTCGACCGCGTTGACGCCCCCCAGCATTTCGGACGCAAAAATGACGTTGTCGGTGCCGACGGTCTTCAGGAGCATGTCGAGGGCGTCCTGGCTGTAGAGGGTGGTATCGAAATACACCCGGCGGACGAACTGCTCGAACGGCTCCCACTTATTTATCAGGCAGAGCGCACGGTAGCGGGCGGACTGGTACGCGACGTTGCCGCCGCCGTGCGTGAGGACGACCTTCAGCGTCGGAAAGTCCTGGAAGACGCGCGACTCCATCAGCTGCATGAACGCTGTCGCGTCGACGTTGAGGTAGTGCGACCCCGTGCTGTGGAACGACGGATTGCACGTCGCCGACGCGTGCATCATCACCGCGGCGTCGAGCTCGACGAGCTTCTCGTAGAGCGGATACCACCACTCGTCGCCAAGCGGAGGATCGGTCCAGTAGCCACCGGACGGATCCGGATTCAGGTTGCAGCCGATGAAGCCGAACTCCTTCACGCAGCGCTCCAGCTCCGCGCAGGACTCCTTCGGCGCGACGCCGGGCGATTGCGGAAGGGCGCAGACGCCGACGAAGCGATCTGGATAGAGCGTGCACACGCGATGGATGAGTTCGTTGCTCACTTCCGTCCAGTGCCGGCTGACCTTGGCCGAACCGAAGTGATGCCCCATCGCCGACGCCATCGGCGAGAAGAGCATCACGTCGATGCCTCGCTCATCGAGCAGCCGGATCTGGCCTTTCTCGAGCGACGCGCGGATCTCGTCGTCGCTGATCGCTACGGTGCTCTTGGTCGGGCGCCCCATGTTCGAGATCTGCAGCGCGCGGAAGACGCGCAACGCCGCCGGCACGGTCGTATAGTGGCCGTGGCAATCGATGATCATCGGTCGCTCCTGCTAGAGTAAGCCTCGTGCCGAATCTCCCGCTGACGCTGGCCTGCTGGCGCTACGACCGCACCCGCGCGATCTTTGACGGGCGCGTGCGCCCCGACGGCATCGACCTCACGTGCCTCGACCTGCCGGTCGAGGAGACGTTCTTCCGGATGCTGCGTCACCACGAATTCGACGTCGCCGAGATGTCGCTCTCGTCGTACGTCGTGTCGTGCTTCGCGGCTGAACCCCCGTTCATCGCGATCCCGGTCTTCCCGTCGCGGTTCTTCCGGCACTCGTGCATCTACGTCAACACCAACGCCGGCATCGCGCGCCCGCAGGATCTGGCCGGACGCACGGTCGGCACGCCCGAGTACCAGATGACGGCACCGGTGTGGATCCGCGGTATCCTCGCGGACGACCACGGTGTCCGCGCCGACGGCGTCACCTACGCGACCGGCGGGCTCGAGGAGCCCGGACGTCCCGAAAAGCTGGCGCTCGATCTGCCGCCCTCGATCAAGGTCCGCCGCATCGGCCCCGATCAGACGCTCTCCGCCATGCTCGCCGCCGGCGAGATCGACGCGCTCTACACGGCGCGCGCGCCCTCGTCGTTCACCGCGGGCGATGGGCGCGTGCGCCGCCTCTTCGAGGACTTCCCCGCCGTCGAGCGCGACTACTTCCGCCGCACGGGCACGTTCCCGATCATGCACACGGTCGTGATCCGGCGCGACGTTTACCAGCGCCGCCGCTGGATCGCCCAGTCGCTGACCAAAGCGTTCGTCGAGGCGCAGCAGCGCGCCTACGACGATCTCGCGCAGACCGCCGCGCTCGCGGTCATGCTGCCGTGGCTGGTCGCGCACCTCGAGGAGACGCGCCGCGAGATGGGGCGCGACTTCTGGCCGTACGGGTTCGCGCCCAACGCCGGTACGCTCGCGACGTTCCTGCGCTACTCGCACGAACAGGGGCTCTCGCCTCGGCGGCTGGCGCCGGAGGATCTCGTTCGCGCCCGAAACGCTCGACTCGTTCAAGATCTGACCATCACACCGCGGGCGAGTCGTCATCGATGTAAATCGCGCCTCCCTCGACCGTCACGGGATACGTCCGCACCGGGACGATGCACGGCGGCTGGACGACGGCGCCGGTGCGGATGTTGAACACGCCCTGGTGGAAGTTGCACTCGACGCAGTCCCCCTCGACGAAGCCCTCCGATAACGACCCGGGTCCATGCGTACAGGCATCGTCGGTCACACAGAATTCGCCGTCGAGATTGAAGACCGCCAGGACCAAGCCGTCCACCTCGACCCTGCGCGCCTCCCCTGCCGCCACGTCTGCCGTACTGCACACCCGCCGCCTCATGACCTCGTATAATTCACCGGCAGCAAGTATACTGAATCAACCATAGGTCAGACCATTGTTCTTGTTGGGGGCAAGGCATGCTCAGGAAAGACCAAAATGATCTGCTGACGGAAACCGGCCCCGGCACGCCGGGGGGCCGCCTGTTCCGCAGTTACTGGATGCCCGCCCTCCTCGCCGAAGAGCTGCCCGAGAACGATTGCCCGCCCGTCCGCGTCAAGCTCCTGTCGGAGCGCCTCATCGCCTTCCGCGACACCCAGGGACGCTACGGCCTGATGGACGAGTTCTGCGCGCATCGCGGCGTCTCGCTCTGGTTCGGCCGCAACGAAGAGTGCGGCCTGCGCTGCCCGTACCACGGCTGGAAGTACGACGTCACCGGGCAGTGCCTCGAGGTGCCGTCGGAGCCGGAGGCCTCTGGCTTTGCCAAGAAGATCAAGCTGAAGTCCTATCCGCTAGTCGAGCGCGGCGGCGTGCTGTGGACCTACATGGGGGATCCCGCCTCGCAGCCGCCGCTGCCCGAGTGGGAGTTCATCACGGTCCCGTCGAAACAAACCTACACGTCGAAGCGGCACCAGGAGTCCAACTGGCTCCAGGCCATGGAAGGCGGGATCGACTCGAGCCATGTTTCGTTCCTACACCGCGGCGACCTGAACTCCGATCCGCTCTTCAAAGGCGCCAAGGGGAACGAGTACAACCTCAAGGACGCACGGCCCGTGTTCGAGGTTGTCGAGAGCCCGGGCGGCCTGTACATCGGCGCGCGCCGGAACGCTGAGGAAGGCAAGTACTACTGGCGGATTACGCAGTGGGTCATGCCGTCGTTCACGATGATCGCGCCGCGCGGCAACCACTCTGTCCACGGCCATTTCTGGATCCCGATCGACGACGACACTTGTTGGGCGTGGAGCTTCGACTACCATCCCGTGCGCGAACTGACCGACGCCGAAGTCTCGGCGATGCGCGCCGGCAAAGGCATCCACGTGCGGTGCGAGCCGGGCACGTATCGTTCCGCCGCGAACAAGGACAACGACTATCTGATCGATCGCGAGGCGCAGAAGGCCGGCCGCACCTTCAGCGGCGTCGAAGGCATCGGCATGCAGGACGCATCGCTGCAGGAGAGCATGGGCCCGATCGTCGATCGAACGAAGGAGAATCTCGTCTCGACCGACAACGGCATCATCATGGCGCGCCATCGCCTGCTGCGTGCCGTGAAGGCGCTGGTCGACAAGGGCGTGACGCCGCCGGGCGTCGAGCTCGAGCACCAGCGCGTTCGGTCGGCGGCGATCGTGCTGCCGCCGGACCAGCCGTTCAAGGACGGCGCGCGCGAAGCGATGATCGCGCGTCCCTCTGTCGCGCCCGCGTCGGTCTGACGGGAGGCAGGGTGCTCAGCGAATCATCGCGCGTCACCACCGCCGCGGAACTCCGCTTCCGCATCCAGGCGCCGAATTCGAGGACGCGGATCACCGCGGTCGTGGCGCTCGACCCGGCCAGCGAGCCGTTCGTCCGTCACCTGTCGGACGCGCATTGGAATCAGGCCACCTTCCTCAAAGCGCCGGAGGCCGACTCCGTCGATCTCGCAGACGACGGATGGCTGACGACCTTCGAGGACCGCCGCACGCGCATACGCGACGAAGTCGACGTATCGGATCAAGTCATCATGGTCGCCGCCCCCGGAGGGCGCGCGGGCGCCGCCGCCGCCATCGGCCGCGCGTGCAGCCGCAAACGCGTCACCACCACCGCGCTCATCGTCGGCGCAGTGGACGCCTCGGACGACGAGATCTCGAAAACGCTCGCCCAACTGCGGCCCTGGTCGCTCATGATCGTCATCGCGAACAGCGACGATTACGTGAGCGACATGATGACCGCCCTTCGCGTCTAGCGTGGATACCCCGGGACCGGTCGTCATCATTGGTGGAGGGCCGGCAGGCACGTACGCGGCAATCGGCGCCCGCGCACAGAACCCCGCGGCGCGCGTCATCCTCCTCACCGATGAGGACTGTGAGCCTTACGAGAAACCGCCGCTCTCGAAAGGTGTGCTCACCGGCAAGGTGCAGGCAGTGGACGCGCCGATCGCCGGGCCTGGCGGCGTGGCCGCACATGGCGCGGCACTCGAGTTGCGAACGCGCTGCCTGGCGATCGATCGAGCCGCGCGAACGTTGACGCTCGAGGACGGGCGCCGTCTGGAGTACGGCACGCTCGTGCTGGCCACGGGATCGCTCGTTCGCGAACTGCCGCCGCTGCCGCTGGGCACACCGCACGTGCATTACCTCCGCACCGAAGCGGATGCCCATCGGCTGAAGGCGAAACTCAGCAACTCGACGCGGCTGCTGGTTGTTGGCGGCGGGCTGATCGGCCTCGAAGTCGCGGCGTCAGCGGTCGAGCTCGGCGTGCGCACGACTGTCCTCGAACTCGCACCACGGATCCTGGCGCGCGTCTGCGACGAGAGGATCGGCGCGATCGTCGAGGCCGCGCATCGAGGCCATGGTGTCGGATTGCGCGTCGGCTGCGGGATCGGTTCGGTGACGCCCCACGCTGATCGCGTGGACGTGGTGACGACCACCGGCGAGCGGTTGACGGCCGACGCCATCGTCGTGGGCACGGGCGCAAGACCGAACGACGCGCTCGCCGCAGCCGCCGGCCTCACCGTCGATGACGGCATCGTCGTGGACGAAATGTGCCGGACGTCCGATCCGACGATCTTTGCGGCCGGAGACGTCGTGCGCTTCCCCGGTCCGCACGGACCTGTCCGTCTGGAGAACTGGCGCCACGCGCTGGATCAGGGAACCGTTGCGGGACGCAACGCCGCCGGTGGAGGCGAGAGCTACCGGACGACGCCGTCGTTCTGGTCCGAGCAGTACGATCTATATATCCAGGGCGTCGGCTGGGTCATTCCAGGGAACGGGAGCATCAGCCGTCCGCTTCCCGGCAACGCGGCGCTGACCTTCGACGTGCGTGACGGCCGGATCGCCGGCGCGCTCGGCATCAACGTCCAGCGCGACATGGCCGCCGTTAGGCGCCTGATCGAACGGCAGGTTGCGGTCGATCCCGTCCAGCTCGCCGATCCTGCGCAGCCTCTCGCCGCGATGTTGAAGCGCTGACGATCACGCTCGTCCGAGTTTTTTCCGGCAGGCCTCGAGGACCGCGTAGGACCGTACCGGCGCAGTCATGAGGAAACGGTAGCCTTCCGTAAGGACGCGTTCCAGGTTGTGCGCTTCGACGTGCGGATGGCCGCACGGGACGTCGTGCTCGCGGCAGATCTGGCGTATCGCCGTCATCGCCTCGACGACTGCGGGATGCTCGTACTGGCGCGGACACCCGAGGTCTTGGGACAGATCCCCCTCGCCGATCAACACGACGCCGATGCCCGGCACTTCTTTCAGCATCCGCGGCAGTTCGTCGATCGCCTTCACTTCCTCGCACATGATGATGACGAGGATCTCGCCGTGGGGCGCGAGCGGCCAGACGTCGGCGCGCGCGTAGTACTCCTGCTGCGTCAAGCCCCAGTAGCGCACGGCCGCCAGGGGTGCGTCGCCGCGATGGCCGGCGGGTTCGAACGCCGGTGCCTCCTTCGGCCGCGGATAACGGCACGAGGCGACGGCGTTGTAGGCCTCCTCCACCGAGCTCACGTGCGGCCACACGACGCCATAGACGCCGACGTCGAGCACTTGCTTGGCGATCCACTGGCTCATCTCGGAGCCGTTGGGAGGGATGCGCACCATCGGCGTCACGGCGGGCGAGAGCGTGGCCCGCTCGAGGATCTGGCGGCGATTGAGCATGTACTGCAGGCCGTCCTTCAGCTCGCGGACGTCGTACGGCTGATGCTCGTATTCGAAGATGACGCCGTCATACGCGGCGGCCGACAGCGCAACGGCGTTGTCGACCGACGGCGGCGACACGAACGTCGCGAGAGCCGTCTTGCCTTGTTCGAGCGCGCGAATGACGCCGTTCAATCTCGGGATCACTGACATTGGTGGTGGATTCTACCGCAGAAGAAACTCGCGAATTCCGCCGGTACCCTTGAGAGGGCACCGGCGGAACTGACAGCCCGATTATTGGCAGGTGAAGGAGTGGAACCGCAGCGAGAACGCGCGCACGCTGCCGGTGTCGATGGTAACGCTGTCGGTCACGTGCAGGATCCATGTCCCGTTCGCGTTTTCACCGGCGAACGCGGAGAGCGGACTGGCCGGGGTGAAGGAACCCTGCCAAGGCGCGCCCGCGACGGCAATGTTCTGGATCGACGTTGCCGCGGTGTCGGTCAGCAGCGTTTTACAGAAGTTGTTGCCGCTGTTGTTGATGCCGCCGGGGCGGTTCATCAACGTCACCGTCGTTCCGGCTGGCGACGTCAGCGTCATCGTAAGATCTCCGACCCAGCTATGGTCGACCCCGACCGTCGTCGCGCCTTGCGCTGCGGTGCACGTCGCTCCATCGATCGAGAACTCCAACTGCGAGATCGCGCCCACGTTCGTCACGGTGATCGGAACGTTGACACCGGTCGCGTTGCCGTCCGGAATGGCAACCCTCGCGCCGGTGTACTGGGTGGTTAGAGTGTTTGGATCCGGCTTCCCTGTCTGCACCTTGAACGTGAACGTTTTCGGGCTGGCTGGAGAAGTGAACGTTGTGTTCATGTTCATCACGGCCGCAGTGCCGCAGAGCACGGATGGATCTACGGAAAAGGTGAACGGCGTATTGTTCGTGCCAGACGAACCGGGAGCGATATCGCCCCAGTTGGACGTGGCGCTGGTCAGCGTTATGCCTGGCGTCGGGGTGGTGACCGTCCCGGTCACGTTCGTCGCGGTCGCTCCGCCGTTGTTGACGAGTTGTACTGTCGCGGCCTCGCTATTCCCGGGCAGGACGAACGTAGGACTGAAGGTCACCGTTCCCAACTCGAGGAAGGGCCTGGGCGTCACGTTGGCGGACCCCATGGCATTGAAGGCGTTGACGATGCCGAAGCCGGAGTCGCGGTCCCGGCCGAGCCCTTCGATATCAGTCGACGTCTTGGTCAGAGCGGTACGCATCTTCGCTGACGTGATGCCGGGATTGCCGGACTTTATCAGCGCGGCGACCCCGGCCGCGTGCGGCGCGGCCGCCGAGGTGCCAAAGAAGGGATTCAGCCCGCTGGTGCCAGGCAGCGTCGTCGAGACGCCATCGGGGGCGGTCAAATCGGGCTTGCGGCGCACTTCGCCATTTCCGGCCGCAAACAATGGGGAGCCCGAGATGAGGTTCCCGTTGGTGTCATAGAAGATGCGGCGGTTGCCATCCGAACTGAACAGCTCGACGCTGGTCGTCACACCGCCCGTGAACTCCCCGCCACCGGCCTGAGCCGCGTCGACGGCAGCCACGCTGAACGCGTCGGCGACAGCGCTGTGACCGAAGGTCGCACCCTCGGTGGCCACCGCGAGCGTCCCGCCAACCAGCTGAACCATGAGGGCGCGGTCCGCCGCTCCGACCTTACGCGCGACCACGACGCGAGCGTTTACCGGAATGGTGGCATCGATGAACTCGAACGCCAGATCGTTGCCGTCTTGAATGTCGGTGCTCGCGATCAGTACGTTGCGCAGATCGGCGTCCAACACGAAGAGGTCGTAGTCGTTCGACGACATCGGGTTATCAATGGTGCCCGGATCGGCCCAGTGCAAGGATAGCGGTGAGCCCGCGACGGTGACGCGATTGCTGATTGTATTGTGGCCGAAGTCGAGCACTTCGTAGCCGATGGGAAGCGTCGCCAAGACCGACCTCGACTTCTTGAAATCCCCTTCCCACGTACCACTGGTCCCGTCGTCGACATTCCCTTCGTTGCCGGCCGACGAGAAGTACGCGGCGCCGTCAGCGGTCACGTCCCTCACCGCCTGGGCAACGATGTCGTCCTCGTAAGGCGACTCGGCGAAATAGATGACGTCGTCGACGATGACGTCGCAGCCATAGGTGAAACGGAGCGCGCGGATGTTGTCGGCGAAGCTTTCCGGACTGTTGAAGGCGGTGGCAAAGAAAAGTTTCGCTCCCGGGGCGACGTCGTGGACGATCTCCATCATCGCCGTGCCCTCACCGGCGCCGGGTCGTCCGCTCTGGCCCGGAAGGGTAAAGGTGTCGGACGGCAGATCGCCGGTGGCAATGGCGTTTTCCTTGAAATCGTCGCTATCGGAGAGCACACCGACTTTGACGCCGGTACCGTCGACAGCAAACCAGTTGCGGGCCCGATCGGCGCCGATCGCCTTGCTGCCCTCTGACATCACCGAGCCGGCATTGGTGCCGGGGCCAGAGTCAGAGTCACCTCGCTGGTGCTTTGGCGACTGAAACTGCGTAGGCGACTGGGTCGGCGACCCGAGCGCCCCCAGGAGACGGGAGCGCAGCGCGCTCTGCTTGCTCTCAAGCATGGTGTGAGTCGCCGCGCGCAAGGCCGGATGGATGGCGCGGACCTCAGCCATGTCGGCGACCTCCTCGAGCCGATCGAGCGGAATCGTCGCCCGCGCGACCCGCGAGCCGAGACCGCCCTCGACATCGCCACCGAGCGCCTGGATTCGCTCGACCACCGCTTTGCTGACGTCGCCAATCAGTTCGACGTCGACCCGTCCGTCGGCGCGCACCGGAACGCGCAGCGGCAGCGCGCGTACGCTCGCCGTGATCGGGAGTCCCTTGCGCGCGCGGGCGGCGTGCAGCAGGGCGGAGCTGATCTTGCGCTGCGCCGGCGATCGGCCTTCCTTCTCGGCCAGCAGTTCATTGATCTGTTGGAGCGCGTTGGGCGATAGCGTCGCGGGTGATTGAGCCATGGCCGACGCGGCGATACCGACGACGAAGGCGGGAAGCATGACGGCGCGGACACACCACTGGAAACCTGAGTCTTTTTTCACGGGCACTCTCCTGGACGGAACACCCGACGACGTCCGACGCGGACGATAGGCCGCTGCGAAGCTGCACTTTTGAATGTCGAGTGTGGCGCTATTATCAACGACGCTGACGGCGGATCAATAGGAAACACTGCGTAACGAATGATCTCGCGCCGAAGCCGCGCCAGTCGCCGCAGGAGAACACAAAAGTCACACGGTGAAAGGAATTCTGTGCATGCCGACGGCAATTCGATTGCCGCTGCTTTTCGCGCTGGGTATTTTCGCCACATCGATTCGCGCCGCGGACCCTGCTGCGATTCGCGCGTTGACTCGCGCCTACGACTTGTCGGCGCACGAGCTCTTCGTGGCGATGGCCTCCGCCCCCGGGAATATCGTGTGTTCCCCATCGTCGATTGGTTCTGCCATGGCCATGGCATTGTCGGGGGCGCGCGGCGACACCGAGACGGAGATGCGCACGGTACTCCACCACACCCTGCCGAGAATCGAGGTCGCAAGGGCAAATGCCGAATGGCTGACGACGCAAGCGTCAACAACCAGTGGCTCGCGCGGATCGGTCCAGCTCGTCACCGCCAACGCGTTGATACTCGTCGGGGACGGTCGCGTCTCGCCCGACTTCATCACGACATTGCGTGACGACTACCGGGCCGACGTCCTCGAACATGCGACGGTTGAATCGGTCAACGGGTGGGTGAGCCGCAAGACGGAAGGAAAGATCGGCAGAATCCTGGATAGCCTGGATCGCCGCGCTCCGGCGGTCATCGTGAACGCGACGTACTTCAAGGCGTCCTGGACGACGCCCTTCGATCCGCGAGCAACGCTGGCGCAGCCGTTTCACTTGTCATCGTCGGCGGCGGTCGACGTCCTCACGATGAGGGCGAGCGGGCGCTATGCCATCGCCGCGGCAGACGGCTACCGGGCCATCCGGCTTCCGTATGCCGGAGACGCGCTGGCGATGATCATCGTCTTGCCGGACGCGTCCGTCACGATCGACGACATTGTCGCCCGGGTCGGCCCCAACGCCGTGCTCGGGATGAACACCGCACTCGAGACCGCGTCGCAGGTACCTGTCCGATTGGCGCTGCCGCGGTTCAAGACCGGGTTCGCGGCGCACCTCGCTCCCCTCTTCGAACGTCACGGAATGGCGCTCGCGTTCGATCCGGCGCGCGCGGATTTCAGCGGCATCACGGGACAGGCGCCGCGTAAGGCGCCAATGGCCATTGGAGACATCGTGCACCGGGCGGTGATCGATGTCACCGAGGAGGGAACGCAAGCCGCCGCAGCCACTGCGATCTTGCCACGGACGACCGCGGTGCAGCGGCTCCCGCAGCCCTTCGTCGTCGACCGGCCCTTCCTGTTCTACGTCGTCGACGGCCCGTCCGGCGCCATCCTGTTTCAGGGACGGATTTCGGATCCGCGTGCGCCGATGAGCGATTGAGAGTCCGACCAGTTGATCGGACTGCGGGGACGCTCGGGCGTCGCGGATCGTGAGAAGCGGGCGCGCGGGAGCAGCTAGCCGCGCGCCCGAAGCCGCCGCCGCGCCAGCCCGGCGAAGCCAAGACCGACCAACGTCAGCGTCGCGGGCTCGGGGACGACCTGGGCCGTGGTCGAGACCACGACCGACGTCGACGCCCCTTCCTGCGGGCCCGTACCCGAGTAGTTCACAGCCGCGTAGAGTTTGCCGTACATCGTGTCCGTGAAATCGAAATTGAGCGCGTCGAGATTCAGGTCCGCAAAGCCGCTCTTCTGCAGCTTGAGAACCGTGTTGATCGGATTGGCAGCTGGGCCAGTGGACCCGACCACGTCGAACACCATCCCGTAGAGCCCCTGGCCTTCGCTGTCTTCCGAAGCGACGACGTTCGAGCCGGTTGCGGTGATTGCGTAACCCGGTGCGAAGGGGATCAAATTGGGATCGACGTTCAAGAAGAACTTGTTGATGGTACGACCTGGCGGCGTAGTGAGGTTGATCGTCAGATCGACCCAGTTGCTGTTGCCCGGATCGTCGACTAGCGAGATAGTGCCGAAAGATCCGGTCGGCGCGTCGCACGTGCCAGCGCCGGTGATCGTGCAGTCGATAGTAAAGGTCACGGAGGAGGCGTGCGCGGTGCCGGAGGCCCCGAGCATAAAGACAGTGGCGCCGAGCACTCCGAAGGCTTGTTTCAATCGCATGTGGGGCGGATCCCTATTGAACAATTATTGAGAATGGGGGACGAGTAAGAGTTATAGACGATTGCATGCTTCGCCGCCATAGATTTCTTGGTGCGTCGCAGAAGTCTTCCCTGAGGGAGAATTCACAGCTGCGATCCTCGATCGGCAGAGAGCTCTCGGTAGAAACAATCCGGCCACCAATCGAGACTTGTAAGAACGGGCCACTAGGGGGCGTGGCGTGTGCGAAGACAGGTCAAACTTACGCGACGACGCGTAGCAGCAGCAATGTCTGGTCGTCTGCTGCACGCCGTACCGTTTCACTTCATCCATGATCAACGCCTATAGCTGCGGGAGTGGCCGGCGTTGTTCCCGAGCAACAGCTCGAGTCGGTCGAGACCAAATTCTTCATCGCTCGCGTTAGACACTTCTGAAATCCCATCGGTAATAAGTAGAAATACATCCTGCGCAGAGTAGGACGCGCGCTGGCTCGCGTAGCGGCCGCCGGGAATTAAGCCCCAGGGAAACTGCTCCATGGCAAGCCGGGCTATGGTCTTCGTCGGCGCACGATAGTCAAGGATGGGGCGGAGGGCCTGCCAGCGATTACTCCACTTCGGGCGAGTCGCCAGAGTACACGAGCGCGAGCGTCGCGTACATGTTCGCCTCCTTCACCGCGGGGAGCACCTCGAAGCGACCCGTCCGAAACGAGAGCGTCGGAACCAAAGTCGCCTGTATGCCGTGCGCGAGGGCAAGCTCGGTCTTCATGCGAACGGTCGCGACGCCTTCGGGCCGGATGAAATCAAGGAGCAGCCGATACCCAAGGACCGTGCCTACCAGGATGCCGCTGGCATCAAAAACGACGCGACGATTCAGCGCCTCAACGTCCGGGGGCGCTGGCAAATGAAACGAGATTTGAACTCCAGCGAGGCCAGCCAGCGTCATCAGCAATGAGACAGGGCCGAGACGGCGCAGTCCCTTTATGCGGGCGGCAAGAGTGACAGTCGCGAGCGCGCGGAAAAGACGGGCGCTCCCCGTGCCGGCCGCCCGCCGAGCAGCGATCCATGTTTGAACTGAAGCCTTCACAACCGTTGGCCTTGACAAACCGAGCCAGCGGGCGAGCATATCGGCAATCGCGTTGTGAACGACCGCTTAATCAGGTCTTCTCGACACTACGCACAACCACCGTGTCTACTATCCGTCGCCGAGTGGCGCCAATGTCCTGTGCCCGACTGTCACTTGTGCTCGTGGCCGCGCTCGCTTCCGCGTGTGGGAGCATGTCGCCGGCGGCGCCGGACAGCGCGTACAAGGGAAATTGGAGCGGGACGACCAGCCACGGCATGGCTCTCGCCTTCACCGTATCGGCCGACCAGAAGATTACGTCGATCACCGTTGGCTATAGCTTCAACGGGTGCACAGGCTCGAAGACCTTCTCGGGTCTGCTCGTCCCCATCGCGGTGCGTCAGGACACCGGGCACGCGGGCTTCGAGTTTCAGTCGGGGCCCCTCGATCAAGCGAATTTCACTGGCGTCAGCGGGACCTTCGATTCCACCACGTCGGCGGCCGGATTGACCGCGTTTGGCAATTACGACGGGTGCGCGAACGGCCTCGCGAGTTGGAGCGCCACACGACAATAAGCACACGGATTCCGCCAGCTGAGCCCTTTCGCACCCAATTGGCGCGTTAGTAGCTGCCGTAGAAATCGAAGGGAGCGAAAGCGATGAACCGAGTGTTGTGGAAGTGCGTCTGCCTCGCGTCCGCCCTTGCCGGGTGGATCGTTCCGATGTCGGCCGCCAATGGCGCGCTGAAGATCACGTCGTTCCCAACCGGAGCACTCGTGACCGTGGACGGCGTTCCGACGGGAAAGTCGACGCCCATGAGCGTGAGCCTCCCCGAAGGCGACCATGTCGTCACCGTGTCGATCCCCGGCTCCGGCTGGAATCCCGATACCCGCACGATTTCGGTCGTGACCGGGAACAACGACCTCAGCGTGACGCTCTTGCCCATTCTCACCACCGGTCCCAAGGGGGACAAGGGAGATCCGGGAGCCAAAGGCGACAAGGGGGACAAGGGAGATCCAGGCGCCAAAGGCGACAAAGGCGATCCGGGAGCCAAGGGCGACAAAGGGGACAAGGGCGACCAGGGAGACAAGGGCGATCAGGGGATGAAGGGGGACGCAGGCAACACCGGTCCGCAGGGCATCCAAGGTCCTCAAGGAGTGCAGGGTCCCGCAGGGCCGACTGGGACGTCGGCGCCGGTGACGCCGCCAGCGAACTACTCGGGGATCTTCCGGCTTCAGTTCAACGACACCGGAAACGTCATTACGCTGAACAGCGTCGGCGGGTGTTTCGACAAGCTGGTCGCGACGGAGTACGAAGACTGTTACCTCTCAACCCGGGTATTGTCGCCCGACCTGATCTCGTGGCTGCACGACAGCATCACAGGCAACATTCTGTTGCGGGACCTTACGCTGATTCAAATGGACAGCCTGGGCCTGGCCGAGGTGTCCCGGACCGGGATCGACATGGGATTTCTCAGGGATTTCGCGATTTCGGATTTGGACGCCGGCAGCAACACCTCGGGAACGCTCAGCTTCGTCGTCGTCCCCGGTCTCCTTCAAGCATCTCTAATCAGCAGTACGTCGGTCGTGAACCCGCCACTGCTACGGGTGGCTGATTTCAGCGTGGACATCCCGGGTGTCGATGGCAGCCGGATCTCCGCCGTCCGCGGTCTTCACATGGCAGCGGCGAAAATTCCGGTCTCCCCGCAGGTCGGCACACGGCATCGGTTCCTGCCTGGCCCGGCGGGTTTCGACAACATCACGATCGAGATGGGGCTGAGCGGGTCGACGGCTGCGAATTTCGATACCTGGGCGCAGCACATTTCGATCGGTCAGACCGACTTTCGAGACGGTGTGATCAATCTGCTCGACCCCGCGCTTTCAAAGGTCGGCGAAATCGACCTTGTTAATCTCTCGCCGGTGTCGTTCCCGCCGTTCCTGACGTCCGCCGCCAGGCGCACGATTGTGCTCTCGCTCGAGCGGTTCCTGTTGCAATGACGGCCGAGGGGCCCGTAACGGGCCCCTCGGATGGGATCAGAATCGGAAGCCGAGCGCGACACGGAAGGTGCGGCCGCCGCGCTGGCCCTGGAACGGCACCGGATACGCCGCAGTCGATGTGGCCTGACCGAACTGCGGTCCCTTGATGTAGCCCGTCGGCAGTCCCATCGCGTCGAGCGGGCTGTTCGGATCGGGGTTGACCGTGGTGTTGTAGCGGATCACCGTGAGGTCGTTGAACAAGTTGTAGATGTCGAACTTCAGCCAGGGACGCGCGGTCCTGTAGATCGGGAGTTCGTAGTTGATCGACGTGTCGAAGAGCGCAACACCAGGAAAGAACTGCGATCCGCGATCGCCGAAGTAGACGTTCTGCGACGAGGGCGCGTCCGGATAGCCGGCGCCGTTGAGCAGACTCGTCTGGATGTCACTGAGCGGAACGCTCGACGCGACGAGACTGTAGCTCAGGCCTGAATCGGCACGCACCAGGCCTGACAGTGACAACCGGCCTGCGTTTCCCAGGTTCATCGAGTAGACCGTCCACGCGCGTAACTTCGAGCGCTGGAAGTCATAGAGATGCCCGTCGGGAACGCCACGCGTGTAGATCGTCGGCAGCCCCGCGACCGGGAAGTCGCCGTACGGCGACGAGATACCCGGCTGGTTCTGCGCCTCGCCGGTGAAGGTGCCGTCGTTTTTGATCTGCAACGTGTAGTTGCCGGCCACCTGCCAGTTCGGTGTGAAACGGTAGTCGGCCTGGAACACCATCCCCTGGTAGTCGCGTTTCGGCACGCTCGAGTTCCTGAACTGAATGTTGGTGAACGTGCCGAAATCTTGTCCGTTCTGGACCACATCGGTCGTCCCGTTGGCGATGTCGATGAAGTCCTCGATGAAGTTGTCTGTGTGGCGCCACACATAGGTGACCTGCGTGGAGCCCCTGTTGCCGAGTTGCGTGCCGGCGGACACGGTGAATTCCTTCGTCACCGGCGAAGACAGCCCTGGAGCCATGGAAACGTTCGCAGTCGGGAAGCTGCCGAAGACGGTCTGGTAATTCGCCGGATCGAAGCCCGGCGCAAAGTCGCGCCCCTGCCCTGCCGGCCCGTTATAGATCCCGATGGTCTCGGCTGGGTTGCCGACGGCGCTGTTGGCACCGACCTGCGTGTCGTTGTAACGGCCGGAGTACCATCCATAGGTGGCGTGAAACACGGTCCTGCCGTTGCCCTTCGGATCGTACGCCGCCGCGAGACGGGGAACGAGGGTACTCGTGTCGACGCCGACGATGCCACCGGTGGAGTCGCTCCTCACCTTCTCGTAACGCAGGCCGAGGTCGAACGACAGTGTGTTTGCGGCGACCCAGTGATCCTGCAGGAAGAACGAGTTGTTGTCGGTGTTCAGCTCAGCGCCGCGGGTCGCGATCCAGTGCTGCACCTGCGTGGCGCCTGGCACGAAGGTCGGGATGATGCGGCCGTTGGCGTCGTAGGCCGGACTGCCGTCGGGGTTCTCGACGAAGTCGGACGCGAATACGTAGCTGGTGGCCGATTGCGAGTTGCCGCCGGTCCGCGAGCTGCGGTACCACTCCCAGCCGCCCTTGAAGTCGTGACGGCCGGCCTTGGTCATGCTGTAGGACAGGTTGGCCGTCAACTGCCGGTTGTTCCGATCCTCGGGATCGGTAGCGTCGAAGTATGGTGCGTTGTACTCCCAGGCCCCACCGTTCTGCGTGAGCGTGAAGATCGGCGAATCGGCCAGCGTGGTGCTGCTACCGCCCGCATTGAGAAACGAGAAGTGCCGCTGCGAGTAGGCCGCCTCGGCGAGTACCTTCGAGCTGAGCACGCCGCGCCAGTTCGCGCCGAACACGTTGTTGGGCGTGTTCCGGGTGACGAGCGTCGCCGGGTCGATTTCGTAACCCCCGATCGCCGGCAGTGTTTCGGTCGTGGGATTGGTCGTGAAGTTCCCCTGGAAGGTGTGATTCGCCGTCGGCGTGGCCGTGATCTTCACCTCGCCACGCTTGTTGTCGCTGGGCGTGTCGTACTTGATCCCCGTTGCCGGAAATGAGTTCGACGTCGTCTGGTTGGCGAAACGGCCGGCGGTGAAGAACCAGAGCTTGTCCATCATGATCGGACCGCCGAAGGTCGCCTCGTAGGTCTCGTTCACCACGCTGGTACGCGTCGTGTCGTGCTGCTGCTCGAACGGCGTCAGCGTGCTCCAGGTCGGATCCGAGAAATTCACGCGGAAGCTGCCGCTGAACTTGTTGCCGCCGCTCTTGGTGATGGCGTTGACGACGCCACCTGAGAAGCGCCCGTACTCGGCGGAGATGCCGGACGTGAGCACCTGCGTTTCCTGGATCGCATCTTCGATGAAGACGTTCTGGGGGGAGCCGAACAGGTTGTCGTTCACGTCGATGCCGTTGATCATGAACAGGTTGTCGTAGGCGAACGCGCCGTTGATGTTCAGTTGCTGCGCGTTGGGCGCCGTGCTTTCGGTGACGCCCGGCGAGAGATTCGCGATGCCCTCGAGATCCCGTCGCGAGGCGAGCGCTTCGACCTGCTCATGCTTCAGGTTGACGCCGACGACGGGCGTGGCGAGGACGCTCGGTGTCGTCGCGGTCACGGTGACGGCCTCCTGAACCTGCGAGATCGACATCGTGACGTCGAGCTGTGCGACACCACCCAGCGGCACTTCGGCCGTCTTCTCAACGGACCCCATGCCGCTCATCTCGACTTTCAGGCTGTAGGTTCCGGGCGGGATGGAGCGGAACAAATAAGTGCCGTCTGTGTCGGTGACGACGGTCCGGCCGCCCTGAAGAGCGGGCGAGGTGGCCGTGATCGTCGCGCCGGGCAGGGCGAGCCCCTGCTGGTCTTTCACGGTGCCGCGGATGGTACCGGTCTGCACTCCTTGCGCGAAGCTGGTCGCGCTACACACGACCAGCAGGGCGAAGATTCCCAATAGATGTTTCATCTGAGGAGCTCCTCGGTTGTGCGACCCCTCCCATCCTCCGCGCGCTGACTACAGCACGCGGTACGCCATCGGAACCGTTTTCGAAGCGATCCGATGAAATGGACGCGATCCCACTTCCGGCCGGTGTTCGCATTCGCGGCAAATCCAATTGGACGCTCATCCGTGGAACGGCCGCGTGGATCCAGCCACGGTGCGGAACCCCTCTAATCGGTGACAGCCGGCTGCCGACATGGGTCCAGCTGGCGAAGATGGGGACTACCAGCGCCGTGTGTGATACACAGGAGCGCGTTCAGGACGGGACGACTGGAGTGATGGATGGCAGAAACGGCGGGCATTCACCTGCGCGAGAGTCGCGTACACGCGCGCGAGATCAAGTTCGTCGTCGACGCGGCGCGGGGCCCGGAAGTGCAGGCCTGGATGCGGGCCAACCTGGCGCCCGACGAATTCGGCTCAGGCCCCGAGCACGACCAGTTCGAGACGTCGAGTCTCTATTTCGAGACCGGCGAGTTCGACGTGTACCACCGCCGCGGCTCCTACGGCAACAGCAAGTACAGGATCCGGCGCTACGGCGGCAGTCCGATCATGTTTCTCGAACGGAAGTTCCGGACCGACCGCGTGCTCATTAAACGACGGACGACGGCCGTGCTCGAGGACTTCGCCCGTCTTGACGGGAACCAACCCGATCCCACCTGGTACGGCTACTGGTTTCATCGGCGGCTCGTCGCACGCCAACTGAAGCCGCTCGTGCAGGTGTCGTATGTCCGCACGGCGCGCCTCGGTCATTCCGAGCACGGCAAGGCGCGCATGACGATCGACTTCGATCTGCGAGTCCTGCCCCTGCCGGATAAGGCGTTTTTGCCGGGCGTCGGCCTGCCCCTCCTGGAGGGGCAGAACATCATCGAAGTGAAGTACTGTGACACCCTCCCCGCGATCTTCCGGCAACTCATCGATCGTTTCGGGCTCCAGACGCAGGTCGTCTCCAAGTATCGGGCAGGATTGGCGCTGCTCGGCCTGGCGCCTGATGTGGCGGCAGTCTGAGCCGGCCGTCAATCGAGACGGACGAGACCGCGGCGCGTGGCGACTTTTACGGCTTCGGTACGGCTCGTGGCTCCCAGCTTTTCGAAGAGATGCGCCAGGTGCGTCTTGACGGTCCGTTCGCTGATGTCGAGCGCGGTCGCGATCTCCTTGTTCGCCTTGCCGTC
This sequence comes from uncultured Acidobacteriota bacterium, assembly GCA_963836665.1. Lineage (GTDB taxonomy): Bacteria > Acidobacteriota > Vicinamibacteria > Vicinamibacterales > 2-12-FULL-66-21 > JAICSD01. The sequence continues at coordinate 908,967 of CAWIKL010000002.1, forward strand.
GGCGACCAGCTTGAGCGCGGCCATCTCCCGCGGCGTGAGCTGCACGCGGGTCACGCCTTCGGCGAGCTTGGCGGCCGCCGCCGGCGCCAGGTAGCTCTTGCCAGCCAGAACGTCGCGAATGCAGTTGACCAGCGCATCGGCTGAAATGTCCTTCAGCACGTAGGCCTTGGCGCCCGCCTTCAACGCGCGCGAGATCTCGTCGTCCGTGTCGTAGGTGGTGAGGATGATGACGAGGGCACGCGGATCGCGCGCGCGAATCTGCCGGACCACCTCCACCCCCTCCATCAGCGGCATGCGCAGGTCGAGCAGGGTGACGTCGGGACGGTGCTCTTCGTAGGCGGCAATCGCGTCGATGCCGTCGCCGGCTTCCGCCACGACGCGCAGATCGGGCTCCTGGTTGATGATGTTCGCCACACCGGTGCGCAGCAGCGCATGGTCGTCCACGAGCAGAACGCGCGCCGGGGCCAGCGGCGCGGGGGCCGTCTCAGACGGCAACGTGCACCTGCGTCGGGAGAGAAGCGGGCTCCCAGGCGACGACGACCTCGGTGCCCTTGCGCGGCCCGGTGACGATCGTGAGCGAGGCGCCGATACGCTCGGCCCGCTCCTGCATGCTGGTCATGCCGAAGCCCGACCCATCCGGCTGCTCCCGCACCATGCCGCGCCCGTCGTCTGCAACCGACAGGCGGAGACCAACCGACTGCACCGTCGACGCCCGGATCGTGATCCGCCGCGCGCGCGCGTGGCGGACCGCGTTGGTGAGCGCCTCCTGAGCGATGCCGATGATCTCGCGCTCGACGAGATCGCCGAGGCGCGGCAACTCGTCGATCTCCACGTCAATTGGCAGGTTCGCGGTGCGCTGCCCCATGTCGGCGAGCCGGGTGAGCGCGGTGGCGATGTCTTCCCCATGGCCGACGTTCGGCCGCAGCGCACCGACCGATCGCCTCGCTTCGGCGAGGTGGGTGCGGGCCAGATCGACAGCCGTTTCAATCGTCGCCGCAAGCTGAGGCGCGAGCGTGCCCGCCGCCTCACGCTGGGCGGCCTGGAGCTGCATCAGGATCGCCGCGAAGCCCTGTGCCAGCGTGTCGTGGATGTCGCGCGCCAGCCGGTTGCGCTCTTCGAGAATCGCCTTGCGCCGCTCTTCGCGGCGATGCAGATCGACGAGACGGCTGTGATGCAGCGCGAGCGCGGCCTGCCGCGCCACCGCTTCGACCATCGCCACCCGCCACCACTGGCTGTCCGGTTCCTGATCGCCCGGGCTCGACACCGTCATCCATCCGAGCGTGCGCGCCCCGAGCACAAGCGGCGCGGCCACGATCGTGGCCGACTCCATGCGCTGCGCGAAGGTGCGCCACTCGTCGGGCAGCCGCGGATCGTCGGCCGCGTATTCCACGGTCTGGTTCCAACCCGCGCGGTACTCGAAGAGATGCTGCTCGAGGCTCGCGCACGCCAGCTTCTTGCCGGGATCGGCGGCATGGGCCTCGTCCCAGGCATCCTTGCGCGGCGTGTAAAGACGATCCTTCACGTAGACCATCCACAGCTCGCAGCGGCTGGCGTCGTCGTCTATCAGCCACACACCGCAGGTGTGACTCTCGCTCTCCTCGACCATCGCTTTGGCGAGAGCGCCGAAGAAGCCCTCGATGTCGGGTTCGCGGACGAGCAGATCGAGCGCCAGGTTGACGACTTCGTTCTGCATGTCGGCGCGGCACTCGATGCGGCGTCGCTCGTTGGACTCCCGGATGAGCGCCGTGCGCAGCGTCTCGAGATCGCGCGAACCGACTTCTTCCGGCTGCAGTTGTAAAGCGCCTTCGGCGTGGCATCCGTTTCCCACTGAAACCCCCAGGACAGATTATCCGGCAGTTCCGTCGCTGTGGGCAGATCCCACTTGGCCGAGGTCCGCCTCGGCCAAAAGGACGAGATCGGCCTCCGACGCTCCGCACGGGGCGCGCTCGCCCGCCCGATTGAGCCTGGCATGGCCCTCCTGCCCGATTGTGGCGACACGTTTCGGCGCGCGACAGTAGCGGAGTCGGAAACACGCAGAGGAGGCAGTCATGAAGAAGTCACTCGCAGTACCTGTTCGCGCTCGCCACGCTGGCGGGAACCGGGCGGGCGTTCGCGCAGGAATCGCGCTTCGCACCTGGCGCGGGCTCGGTCGTGGTCACGATCCTGCCCGGCGGCGCAACGTTGTTCACCGAGAGCAAACAGACCAAGGAACCGAGCTTCGGCAACTACGGGCTCGGCGGAAGCGTGGCCGCGCACTTCAATCGCTTCGTCGCGGTCGAAGGCGAAGTCATCGGCGCGATCGGCGTCACGCAGGATGTGCAGTTCACTACCGGCACCGAGCATCTCAAGTCGCCGAGTCTGGTCGATTACAGCGGCAACCTCGTCCTGTCGGCGGCCAACACCAGCTCGACCGTGCCCTACGTGACCGGCGGCGTCGGCGGGCTGACGCTGCTCGACACGCCGGCGCTCGGCATCAACGGTGCGCAGACCTTCCTGACCGGCAACATCGGCGGCGGCGTGAAGTGGTTCAACGGGCGCTGGGGCCTGCGCGCCGACTACCGGTTCATCGCGGTCCGCTCGAAGACTGACGCACCGGCGTTTTTCGGGCAGGAGACGCGCTACGGACACCGCATCTACGGCGGCCTGCTGCTCAGGGTCGGTCAGTGAGGGAAATATGTTCAAGCGAATGCTCGTCATGCTGGCCGCGACGATCACCATCGTCGCGGCCCTCGGTTTCGTGAAGTTCACGCAGATCCAGACAGCGATCGCACAAGGAGCCGCCTTCCAGATGCCGCCGGAGGCGGTGACGACGATCGTTGCGAGCGAGGAAACATGGCCGGCGGTCCTCGGCGCCATCGGCTCGGTGGCTCCCGTCCGCGGCGTCACCGTCAGCGCGGATCTTCCCGGCATCGTCGAGCGCATCGGATTCTCCTCGGGGCAGTCGGTTCGTGAGGGGGACGTGCTGGCGGTGCTCGACACGCGTCAGGAGCGGGCCCAGCTCGCTGCCGCGGACGCGCAGCACGAGTTGGCGCGGATCAGCTTCGATCGGATGCAGGGCCTGCTCAACGAGCGCGTCGTGTCGCGCGCTGAATTCGATCGGGCCGTCGCCGATCAGCGACAGTCGGAGGCGCGCATGGGGGAGATCCGCGCGACGATCGAACGCAAGACGATTCGCGCGCCGTTCTCAGGTGTGCTCGGCCTGCGCCACGTCAACCTCGGGCAGTACCTGTCGGGCGGCGACGCGCTCGTCACGCTGGAGTCGCTGAATCCGATTTATGTGAACTTCGGCGTGCCGCAGCAGGCGGCCGGCCAGATGCAGGCGGGTCGCACCGTCCACGTGACGGCGGCGGGGGTCGCGGGCATCGACCGCGACGGCCGGATCACGGCAATCGATTCGGTCGTCGACGAGAAGACCCGGAACATCCAGGTCCAGGCCACGCTGCCGAACCCCGATGGCCGGTTGCGTCCGGGGATGTTCGTCCAGACCGAAGTCGTGCTCGGCGCGGCCCAGGCGGTCGTCTCGCTGCCGGCGTCGGCAATCAGCTACGCGCCGTACGGCGATTCGGTGTTCGTCATCGCCGATCTGAAGCACGACAACGGACAGGCCTACAAGGGCGTCCGGCAGCAGTTCGTCAAGCTGGGCGCGACGCGCGGCGATCAGATCGTGGTCGCGTCGGGCGTGAAGCCGGGTGACGAGGTCGTAACGTCGGGGCTCTTCAAGCTCCGCAACGGCGCGGCCGTCAGCATCAACAACCAGGTCACACCGGGAAACGATCCCAGACCGAATCCGGAGAACCGCTGATGCGCTTCACCGATCTCTTCATCAAGCGGCCGGTACTGGCCATCGTCGTCAACCTGGTGATCCTCATCGCCGGTGTGCAGTCGATTCGCGCGCTGAGCGTGCGCCAGTATCCGCGCAGCGACATCGCGATCGTCACCGTCTCGACGGTCTACGTCGGCGCCAACGCCGACCTCGTGCGCGGCTTCATCACGACGCCGCTCGAGCGCGTGATCGCCAGCGCCGACGGTATCGACTACGTTGAGTCGTCGAGCGCGCAGGGGCTCAGCACGATCACGGTGCATCTCCAGCTCAACTACGACACCAACGCCGCGCTGACGCAGATCCAGGCCAAGGTCGCGCAAGTCCGCAACGACCTGCCGCCTGAGGCCGAAGCGCCGGTCATCGACCTGCAGACGGCCGACAACCAGTTCGCGTCGATCTACCTGGGATTTTCGTCCGCGGACCTCGACCCCAATCAGATCACCGACTACCTGACGCGCGTCGTCCAGCCGAAGCTCAGCGCCATCAACGGCGTCCAGCGCGCCGACATTCTCGGCGCGCGGACCTTCGCCATGCGCATCTGGCTCAAGCCGGACCAGATGGCGGCGCACGGCATCGCGCCGTCGATGGTGCGCGACGCACTCGCCCGCAACAACTACCTGTCCGCGCTCGGGCAGACCAAGGGCTCGATGGTCTCGGTCAATCTCGTCGCCAACACCGATCTGCGCACGCCGGAGGAATTCCGCCGCCTCGTCGTCAAGCAGGAAGGGGGGACCGTCGTCCGGATCGGCGACATCGCCGACGTCCAGCTCGGCGCCGAGAACTACGAGCAGGACATCCGCTTCAACGGCGAAGCGGCGACGTTCATGGGCGTCTGGGTACTGCCGACCGCCAACACGCTCGACGTGATCGCGAAAGTGCGAGAGGCGCTGCCGCAGATTCGCGCACAGTTGCCCGCCGGCATGAAGGTCGGCGTCCCCTACGACGCGACCGCCTACATCCACGACGCGATCGGCGAAGTGCTGCGGACCCTGACCGAGACGCTGCTGATCGTCATCGTGGTGATCTTCCTGTTCCTCGGTTCGTTCCGATCGGTCCTGATTCCGATCGTCGCCATCCCGATCTCGCTCGTCGGCGCCGTGTTCCTGATGATGCTGGCGGGCTTCACGGTCAACCTGCTGACACTACTCGCCATCGTCTTGTCGGTCGGGCTGGTCGTGGACGATGCGATCGTGATGGTGGAGAACGTCGAGCGCCACCTGCACGAGGGCAAGGGGCCGGTGCAGGCCGCGATGGACGCCGCGCACGAGCTGGTCGGGCCGATCATCGCGATGACCATCACGCTGGTGGCGGTCTACACCCCCGTCGGCATCCAGGGCGGCCTGACTGGCACGCTGTTCAGGGAATTCGCCTTCACGCTCGCGGGCGCGGTCGTGGTGTCGGGGATCGTGGCGCTGACACTGTCGCCGATGATGGGGGCGAAGCTACTGCGCGCGCAGGACACCGAGCGCGGCTTCGCCGGCTGGATCTCGCGCCGCTTCGACAGCGTGCGCCGCGGCTACACGCGGGCGCTCTCGTCAACGCTGCACTACCGGCCGGTTGTCCTGACGCTGTGGGTCATCGTCGCGCTCCTGATGGTCCCCTTCTACATGTTCTCGCAGCGCGAGCTCGCGCCGCCGGAGGATCAGGGGTTCTTCTTCGGCTACATCCAAGCGTCGCCCAACGCGACGCTGGAACAGACGAAGCTGTTCACCGATCAGATCTTCAACGTCTACAAGTCCGTGCCCGAAGCGGCCAGTATCTTCCAGATCACATTCCCGACCGGCGGCTTCGGCGGGATGGTGACCAAGCCGTGGAGCCAGCGCAGCAAGACGACGCAGCAGTTGATGATGGAGTCGATGGGCCCGCTGTCGAAGATCGCCGGCGTACGGGTGATCCCACAGGCGCCTCCGTCGCTGCCGGGCGGGGGCAATTTCCCGGTGGACTTCGTCATCGCCTCGTCCGCCGAGCCGAAACAACTGAGCGACATAGCCGAGCAGCTCGTGGCCAAGGCGCGCGCCAGCGGCATGTTCATCTTCGCCGACGCCGATCTCAAGTTCGATCAGCCGCAGGCGGAAGTCGTGTTCGACCGCGACAAGCTGCGATCGCAGGGTGTGGATCTCACCCAGGCGGGCCGCGACCTGTCGGCGCTCGTCGGCGCCAACTACGTGAACCGCTTCAGCATCCAGGGACGCAGCTACAAGGTGATTCCGCAGGTCGTCCGCTCGGAACGCCTGACGCCCGATCAGCTCGAGCACGTCTACGTGACGGGCTCTGACGGCAGGCTGGTGCCGTTGTCCACGTTCGCGACGCTGCGCACGACGACCGAGCCGCGCGACCTGAGGAAGTTCCAGCAGTTGAACGCCGTCCGCATCCAGGGCGTCATTCCGCCGCCGGTCCCGCTCGACACGGCGCTGAGTTTCCTGGAAAACGAGGCCCGGACGATCCTGCCGCAGGGCTTCACCATCGACTACGCGGGTGAATCGCGGCAGTTGCGCACCGAGGGCGGGAAGTTCCTGGGCACCCTGCTGCTATCGGCCGTCCTGATCTATCTCGTGCTGGCCGCGCAGTTCGAGAGCTTCCGCGATCCGTTCATCATCCTGGCCGGCTCCGTGCCGCTGGCGGTGTCGGGCGCGCTGCTGTTCTCGTTCCTCGGCTTCACCACGCTGAACATCTACAGCCAGGTCGGCTTGATCACGCTGGTCGGGCTGGTCTCGAAAAACGGCATCCTGATCGTGCAGTTTGCCAACCATCTCCGCGAGACGGGCGTCGACAAGCTCGCCGCGGTGACCGAGGCCGCCGGCACGCGGCTGCGGCCGATCCTCATGACCACCGCGGCAACCGTGGTCGGTCACTTTCCCTTGGTGCTCGCGACCGGACCGGGTGCCGGCGCGCGCAACAGCATCGGCATCATGCTGGTCAGCGGCATGATCATCGGAACGGTCTTCACGCTGTTCATCGTGCCGTCGATTTATATGCTCGTCGCTCGCGCGCGCGTCAGTGTCGTCAGCCCGGCACCTGCGCGCGCGGCGGCCACTCCCGAACTGGCGGAGGCTCTATGAAATGGTTTACTTCAATCGCCGCGCTGCTCATCGCCGCGACGGCGACGGCGCAACCGGCGCGGCCGGAGACAATTCCGTTGACGCTGGACGAGGCCGTCCAGCGTGCCATCGAACACAATCCCGACCTGGCGATCGTTCGTCTCGATACGGAGGTCGGGGCAGCGCGCGTCGGTCAGAGCCGCGCCGCATTCATACCGACGTTTTCCACCACGGCGGGGCGGTCCCGCAACGTGACACCGCCGGCTGACACGCTGTCGGCCAACACCGGGCTGGACGTGCAGGACTGGTTCTCGTCCACCGGCGTGACGCAGCGCGTCCCCTGGGGCGGCGGCAGCTGGAACGTCTCGTGGGACGCCGCGCGCACGACGACGAACAGCCCGATCAGCAGTTTCGATCCGGATCTGCAGTCGGGCATCCAGGTCGCGTTCTCGCAACCGCTCCTGCGCGATCGCGCCATCGACCTGGCGCGCCGGCAATACGTTGTCGCCAAACGCGATCGCGAGAGCTCGGAGCTGCGTTTTCACGAGTCGCTGGTGCAAACGATCGCCGGGGTCAAGCAGGCGTACTGGACGCTGAAGGCGGCGATCGCGAATGTCGGCGTGCAGCAGCGATCGCTCGAGCTCGCACAGGAGCTGGCCCGCCAGAACCGGATTCGCGTCGACGCCGGCCAGATCCCGCCGCTCGATCTCGTCCAGGCCGACGCCGAAGTCGCGCAGCGCCGCGAGAACCTGATCCAGGCGCGCGCGACGGCCGGAGACGCGGAAGATCGTCTGCGCCGCCTGATCGTGGATCCGGCCGACGCGGCGTTCTGGGCGAAGGCGCTCGAGCCCGTGGACGCGCCGCCCGAGCCTTCGTCGCTGCCCGACGCGGACGCCGCGGTCGCCAAGGCCCTGGACGGCCGCTCCGATCTCGCGCGCGCCGCGAACGATCTGGACAACGCGAAGACCGATGTCGCCTACCTCGGCAATCAACGGCTGCCAGACGTGCGAGTCGAAGCGTCGTACCGGGGCAACGGCCTCGCCGGGCGTCAGCTCGTGCGCACGGGCGCCTTTCCAGGCATCGTGACTGGGACCAGCGATCGGAGCTTCGCCAACGCGTTCGGTCAGGCGTTCAGCACCGACTACCCGACATGGAGCGTCGGCGTGACGGTCAGCTACCCCTTGGGGCAAAGCTACGCCGATGCGAGCCTGGCGCGCGCCGAAGTCGAGCGCAACCAAGCGGCGCAGCGCATCGCGATCCTGCGGCTCGACACCGCGGAGATGGTGCGCCGTGCGGTGCGGCAAGTGCGCAGCGCCGCCGAGCGCATCGACGCCGCGCGGGCCGGCGCGGGACTGGCCGAGCAGCGATTCAACGACGAGCAGCGCCGCTACGAGGTCGGCCTGTCGACGACATTCCTGGTGACCCAGGCACAGCGCGACCTGCTGCAGGCGCAGGTGTCGCTCCTGCAGACGATGCTCGACTATCAAGCGGCGACGGTGAACCTCGAGGCTGTGCAGCAGGCGCCCCCCGCCGGCTCCGGCGACGTGACGGTCCGCGGCGCCGACATCATCCTGCCGTCGACTCCGGCGCCTCGAGGCCTCTTCCGGCCCGGCGCGGGACAGTGAGGCGCGGCGATGGGCGAGAGCTTCCACGACGCGATCGTGCGTGAAGTCTCGGCGTGGCCCGGCGTGACGACCGGCCGTCACCGCTTCGGCGGCACGGAGTTGCGATACGGCCACCGCGAGCTTGGACATCTGCACGGCAGCCGCATCGCCGATCTGCCTTTTCCGCTGCTCGTGCGCAACGAGCTGGTCGCGGCGGCCCGTGCCGAGGTCCACCATGTCCATCCGGAATCCGGCTGGGTCAGTTACCACCTGCGCGACGCGGGCGATGTGGCGCGCGTTGTCGATCTGTTTCGCTTGAACTACGAGCGGCCGTGGCGCGGTGCGGCGGGTTGCCGGTCCGTTGCACCGAATTGACATTGCCGTTGCGCGGTCGAGGCGTCCCGCGGAAAGAATCGGCGGGTTCCCCGCTGAGCTAACCCTGCTTCGATTCATGAGGTCCTGCATGCCCACTCGACACCGTCTCGGCGCGCTTGGCTGCGCCGTGCTGCTGGCGCTGCCCGCGGCGCTTCACGCGCAACACACCATCCCCAACATCATCACTGTTTCGGGTGACGTCACCACCGTCCTCGGCCAGAACCTGTTCATCAACCACGGCCTCGTCGGCGTCGGACGCATTCAGGCCTCGACCCTCGATAGCTTTGGCGAGAGCTTCGGGTCCGTCTCGGGCCTGCAGATTACCGACTGGACGCGAGTCGGCGACAACAGCTACGCCGGCACGTTCAACATCCTGCCGGACCGCGGCTACAACATCGGCACCTTCTTCTCCGACTACGCCGCGCGGATTCAGCACGTGAGCTTCACATTCACTCCGCACACCGGCGGCCCCATCGGCGGCATCGACATCGGGTCGAAGATCGCGGCACAGAATCAGATCTCGATGACCACGATGCCGAGCGGCGTGAAATTCCAGTATTTCGACGTCGTGCGCAACACGCTGTCGGAAACCACCGGCCTCGACCCCGACGTCAGCTTCACGACGTTGTTCGGCACGACGGTCCCCTACGTCGTCAGCTTCACGGGACCGAACGCGCCGGGCGGAATCTCGACCGGCCACACCGGTATCAACAAGCTGCCGATCGATGCCGAGGCACTGGCGCTGAAAGCGGACGGATCCGGCTATTTCGGGGACGAGTACGGTGCCAACATCTACTACTTCAACAGCAGCAAACAGATCGTCGGCGTCCTGGGCATTCCCGAAGCGCTTCGCCCCCGCAAGACGCCAGGCGGCAGCTACTACTTCGGCGCGACCCCGGATCCTGTCGAGGGGCGACGCATCAATCAAGGATTCGAAGGCGTCGCGCTCACACCCGACGGCACCCGGCTCTTCGCCTTGCTGCAGAGCGCGGCAATGCAGGACAGCGCGGCCGCCCAGACGCGGCTGCAGACCCGGTTGCTGGTCTATGACCTGTCCGGCGGTCCGACGCCGTCGGCTCCGGTGGCCGAGTACGCGTTGACGCTGCCCACGTATCGCACCTTCGGCGACGGCGGCCCAGTGAATGCGACAGCGGCGCAAAGCGAGATCGTCGCGCTCGACGATGAGCGGTTCCTGGTGTTGTCACGTGACGGCAACGGCCTGGGGAACGCCACCTTCAACAGCGCGCCAAATCCCATCGGCGGGCTTCCGTCGGTGTTCAAGAGCGTGCTCCTCGTCGATCTCACGCTTGGCAATCCGACCAACTTCGCGGGCACGGCCCGCGACGCGGAGGGGGGCAAGATCACCCAGTCAGTCGGGGTCCTGGCAAACGGCGTCGTTCCGGTGACAACCAGGGAGGTGCTGAATCTGCTGAATTCCACACAGCTCGGCAACTTCAACTTCGTGATCGATGCCGGCGGCACGACCCAGGTCAGCCAGCTGACGCTGGGAGAGAAATGGGAAGGCATGGCGCTGGTGCCAGCCAACGATCCGGCTCACCCCCATGACTACTTCCTGTTCGTGGCCAACGACAACGATTTCCTCACCTCGACCGGCACGATCAAAGGGCCCGGTGGCCTGACGCCTTACGATGGCTTCACGGGCTACGATGCCAAGCGCCAGCCTGCCAACGGCGGCCCCGGCTCGACCAACAACAACGACACGGTATTTCTCGCCTTTCGCGTGACGTCGGTCAATGACCCTGATGCTCCGGTCCTCTCCGGCTTACCGACGAATTGCCGCGTCTGGCCGCCGGACAACAAGATGGTGAAGGTCGCGACTGTGTCGGCGTCCGATCCATTGTCCGGTCTTCAGTCCGGTTCGTTCCTCGTCACAGCCGTCAGCGACGAATCGGACGATTCGACCCCGAGCACCTCGGTCGTGCCCAATGGAGCGGGAGGCTTCGACGTGCTGCTGCGTGCCGCACGCTCGGCCCACGGCGCCGGACGCACCTACACGATCTCCGCTACCGCGACCGACCTGGTCGGCAATGTCGCCACGGCGACCGCGACGTGTGTCGTCCCGCACGACCAGGGAAAGAAGAAATAATAATGGCGGGCATTCGGAGTAGAGTGGGTCCTCCGGTATATCAGGAAGGTGCGTGACGATGAGAAGGTTTCTCTCGGGCCGGTCCCTAGGATCTGCCCTGGTAGTGTTGGGTGTTATCGCGGTGACGTCGCAGTCGGGCAAGGCGGACACGACATGGCACGTGCAGGTCGGCGCACAAAGCAAGGACCTGGGACGTCAGGCGCTGGCGTTTCTGCCAAACGAGATCTGGATTCACCAGGGCGACAGCATCACCTGGCAGTGGGCGGTCGACGAACCGCACACCGTGACGTTCATGACGGACAACCAGATACGACTCCCGTTCCCGTTGGGTTGCGGTGGTACGCCGCCGTTCAACACGACGAGTCCCGCCGTGTTCGATGGCACCAAGTGTCTGTCGACGGCGCCGCTCATGGAGCCAGGCACGTTCACTATCCAATTTACGGCAATGGGCAATTACAAGGTCGTCTGCCTGCTCCATCCGGACATGACGGGAACGGTCCACGTGCTCAAGCCGACGGATCCGCTCCCCCACGAACAGCAGTACTACGACGCGCTGGGCGAAGATCAGGGGGAGCATCTCCTGAGCGAAGCGGATCACGATGGGCATCCGAATCACGGCGGATGGATGCACGCAGCCGCCGCCCTGATCACCGCCGGTGACGGCGAGATCCTGGCGAACGGCGGCGGCAAGAGTTCAGCCGCGCTCATGCGGTTCACCGACTCCACGATCACGATCCGGGTCGGGGACACGGTCCAGTGGGAGAACCGGGATCCCGCCACGCCGCACACGATCACCTTCGGAAAGGAGCCGGACGAAAGCCTGCTCCAGTTCCCTTCGCCCGACGTCAAGCCCGACGCCGATGGGGCACGCCACGCCACGCTGAAGACACCGGCTGACAGCACTCACTCCGGGTTCATCATGAGCGCGCCGGAGGAAGAGATCGGATCGCCGACTCCGCCGCTCAGTCCCGTGTTCGTGACGCGGTTCCGCGTCACGTTCCTGCGCGCCGGCACGTATCCCTTCATCTGCGCCCTGCACGACGGTCTCGGCATGAAGGGACAGATCATCGTGAAATAGCCTCGTTCGAGAGCGTCCGCCGTTCAACCGGTGCCCGGTCTGAACGGCGGACGGCCACTCCGATAGGGCTTGCGTGAAGGTCGATCGCGCCGTCCTGGTGTTCTGGCTGGCCGCCGTCCTGGCGGGTCTGGTCCTGTACGGCCCGTATCAGGCCGACGAGATCGGACAGATCACCGCATTCTCCCTCTACAAGCTCGGGATTCAGCCTGCGGCCGATCTGCCGTGGGAGTTTGCGGCGCGGATGCGGCCGTGGCTCCAGCCTGCGGTCTATGCCGGCCTCTTGAGGCCCGTGCTTGTCTACGCTGGGTATCACTTCCCGACCGTGGAGCGGCTCCTGGTGTTGGCGCAGCTGCCCCTGATGACCGCCGCCCTGGTGATGCTGGCTCGGGCGACACAAGCCCCGAGTGCTCCGCTCCGTCCGGAGGTCTGGCGGCTTGGACGTTGGACGTTGCTCGCCTGGTTCTGGCTGCCGAGCATGCTCATGCGCCATTCATCGGAGGCGTGGTCGACGAGTTTCCTCGTCATCGCCCTTTGCCTGTGGCAGCGGCGTGCAGCGGCGCGCGACACCGCGATGATCATCGCCGGCTGTGTGGCCGGCCTGGCTATCTGGTCGCGCTTTCAAGTGGGCCTGTTCCTGGCGCCCTTCTGGCTGATGCTGTTCGTCGATGCGACGCGATCGCGGCAGGACCGGGAGCTTCGACGCCTGGCATTTTTCGCGCTGGGCGTGCTGCTTGCCGTGGCCATCAACCTGATCATCGACGCCTGGGGCTATGGTGCCTTCGTCATCGCGCCGCTGCGTTACGTCCAGGAGAATGTCCTCGCCGGTCGCGCCTCGCAGTACGGGCGCGAGCCCGCCTGGTTCTACGTCCCGGTGGTCATGCTGCGCAGCCTCAATCCCCTCATGTGGGGCTGGCTGGCCCTGGCGATGTGGCTGGGCCGCCGCGATCCGTTTCGGCGGGCCCTGTCGCTGGGCTTCATTGTCTTCGTGCTGGCGCACAGCGCCATCGCGCACAAGGAGGAGCGGTTCCTCATTCCGATGGCAGGCCCCGCGGCGCTGCTCCTGCTCGCCATGTTCGGCGACCTGGCGAGCCGGGCGCCCAGCCGGCTGGAGCACTGGCTCGTCCACGCGCGAGTACCTGGGTGTGCTTGCGGTCGCCGGAGTGGTCGCCATCTTTGTGTATTCGGCGATCGGGCTGGTCAATGGCCGGTATCGCATCGAGCGCAGTCTCTGGGACCTGCCCGCCGGCAGCCATGTCCTTGCCGATACCGATCTCTTCGGCCGCTACGACGCGGTCTTCGCCGGCGTGCCGGGACGGAGCGACGACTTCGTCAGGCTGTTCTTGCGCCCGCCGGGCGTGCGGTACGAGCGTGTGCGACCCGCCGAACGGCACGCCGCCTGCGCGACCTACCCAAACGCCCTCATAGTGCTGGCGACCTCGGACCTGCCGCGCGGCATGCCCAATCCTGTCAACCTCCCGATTCCGGTAGTGGCCGCCTTCCCCGCTCCGGTCGTGGGGCAGATCTTCGGCGGGATGTCGTGGTACCAACGGATCTGGCGCTTTCGCCTGGTGCGCTGCGCCGACTATGTGAATCTGACACCGCGCTGATCCCCCAAGTAGGATGTACAGGTGAATCAGGAGGCGCCGTGAAGGCAAGCAGCCGTGTCGCCGCGGCGGTGCTGGGGATAGCGGCCGCGGGGGCGATCGCGGCCCTCGCCTTGGCCGCCTACGTCGTCTTTTGGGCCGGCCTGCGCGCGACGGCCGAGCCCTCGGCATTCGAGCGCGTGGTCGCGACGACCGTGCGCAACTGGGCGATTCCGCGGCGCGAGTGGCACGCGAGCAATCCGCTTCAACCAACCGCCGGGGAGACGCAGGCGGGCCGGGACACCTTCCTCGCGCAGTGCTCCGGCTGCCATGGCTACGACGGCAGTGGCCTCACTCCGGTCGGACGAAATCTCTACCCGCGCGCGCCCAACCTCCGCGACGCGGGCACGCAGGCGCTGACTGACGGTGCGCTTCACTACATCATCGAGAACGGGGTGCCGTTGACGGGAATGGCCGCGTGGGGCAAACCGCATCAGCCGACGGCGTCCTGGCAACTCGTCTTGTTCATCCGGTCGCTTAGCCGGTCCGGCGGCGCGACCGCGAACGCGACCGCGGCGGGGACCACGCCCCCGGCTGCACACTACGTCGGATCAAAGGCCTGCCAACCGTGCCACGCGGACGTGTACCGCCGCTGGAACCAAACGCCTATGGCGAACGTCGTTCGCCCGCTTGCGCAGTCCCCACCAAGTCTTTTCCCGGAGCCGTCGACGAATCCTGTCTTTCCGTTTCACGCGCAGGACGTCGCGTTCGTCTACGGCAGCCTGTGGAAACAGCGCTTCTTCAAGAAAGTCGGCGACGATTATTTTCCGCTGCCGGTTCAATGGGAAGTCGCGAACAAGAAGTGGAGCAAGTATTTCGTGCCCGCCACCGGCGACTGGTGGACGTCGTTCTATCCGCCCGACAACATGCAGCGTCCGACAGGACCGACGTGCGACGGCTGCCACTCCGTGGGGTATGACATCCACACGAAGCAGGTCGCCGAATGGAACGTCGGCTGCGAGCGCTGCCACGGCCCGGGCAGCGAGCACGCCGCGAGCAAGACCCGGGAGAGCATCGTGAATCCCGCGCGCATGGACGCGATTGCCGCGAGCGACACGTGCATCCAGTGTCACTCGCAAGGGCGTCCGCGGACGATTCCGCTCGAGGGGAAGTACTACGACTGGCCGGTGGGCTACACCGTCGGGCTGCGGCTGGCGGATTTCTGGCAGCTCGAAGAACGAAAGCCGGGAGAGACCGATTTCTACTACTTCGCTGACGGCACGGCGCACAAGAACCGGATGCAGGGGAACGACTTCACCCAGAGCCTGATGTACCGGCGAGGGTTGACCTGTTTCAGTTGTCACGACGTGCACGGCACGAACAATTACGCGCAGCTGATCAAGCCGGCCACCTCACTCTGCCTCGACTGCCACGGCCCCTCTTCCCCGAACGGCCCGCACGCGCCGACGATCGAGGCGCACACGCATCACAAGGCCGGCAGCAGCGGAAGCGCGTGCGTGGCCTGTCACATGCCCGCGATCCAAACCGAGGGGGTGCCCGGCGTCTTCGTGCACGCGCACACCTTCAAGGTGATTCCACCGGAGATGACCGACCGGAACAAGGTGCCCAATCCCTGCACGTCATGTCACACGGACAAGACGCCGGGCTGGGCGAGGGAGGCGATGAGCCACTGGTCCGGCATCTCGCCGTGGAGAGTCAACTAGCGCAGCCCCCTCAGTAAGGCGACGTGCTGACACGCGCGTGTACTCGGCCTGTGCCGTTGTGCACACGCGCGTTTGTCTCGACAGCTTAAGGTATTGGCATAGACCAAGGCCATTAAGGAGAGACAATGCAGATGAAAGTCGCCATGGGCAGCGCGGTGCTGGCCCTTGTGATCGGGATGAGTGGAACGCCTGCCGCAGGCGCTCAGTTCCAGGTAAGGGTTGACAAAGACGGCGTTCAGTTCGGCCCATCACTCGATCCGCGGCAGCACGGCTACGAACACGCATACCGCGACGGCGCTGACCGCGGCCGTTTTGATCGCGAGCACCGGGTGGCCTACAACGTCAACCTGAAGGGGTACAATGACAGTTCTCGCGGCTACGAAACCTTCATGGGCAACAAAGGCCAGTACCAACAGGGCTACCGCGAAGGCTATAAGGCCGGCTACGACAGTGGCTATCACAACACGCCGGCGCAGTACGGCCAGATTTACGGCCGCACGGACGAGAACAAGAATCAGACGCAGCACAACTCCGACCCGTATGCCTCGAGACAATGGGGCGCCTCGGACATGGCGTTCGATGTCGGCTACCGGGACGGCGTGACATCCGGCCAGTACGATCGCGGCCGGCACCAGCGCTCGGATTTCGAGAACACCGACGGCTACAGAAACGCCGACAACGGTCACGGCGCCAATTACGGTGAACGTCAGGCCTACCAGACTCAGTACCGCTCGGGCTTCGAGCGTGGATACAACGACGGCTACGGCCGATAGCGCTGGAGAGCGGCATGGGGAGTCGTAGAACATCGTGAACCTGATCGTCGAGCCCGCCGACGGCGTGGCGCCGGTGATCGCCGCGATCAAGAGCGCGAAGAAGAGCGTGGAGATCGCCGTCTTCCGCTTCGATCGCAAAGACGTCGAAACGGCGCTGAAGGCGGCCGCGGAGAAGGGGGTCAAGGTGACCGCCTTGATCGCCTTTGCCAACCGCGGTGGCGAGCAGGTCCTGCGCAAACTGGAACTGCGCTTCCTCGCTGCCGGCATCATCGTGGCTCGCACGTCCGACGACCTGGTCCGCTACCACGGTAAGTACATCCTGATCGATCGCCGGGTCCTGTGTGTCCTGTCGTTCAATTTCACCCACCTGGATATCGACCACAGCCGTGGTTTCGGCATCGTGACGACGCACCCAACTTGGGTTCGCGAAGCGAGCAGGCTGTTCCGGGCCGACTGCACCCGGACGAAGTACGCGCCCAAGAGCGAGACGTTTGTCGTCAGCCCCGCAAACTCGCGAAAAGTCCTCAACACGTTCCTGAAACGGGCCCAGACGCAGTTGCTGATCTACGATCCTAAGATCTCCGACAAGGAGACGCTTCACGTCCTGCAGGGGCGAGCGAAGGCGGGCGTCGAGATCAAGATCATCGGCTCGCTTGGTGGAGGCGCTCCGTTCGACGTGCAAAAGCTGGCTGGCCGCCGGCTACACACGCGCACGATTATCCGCGACCGGCGTCAGGCCTTCGTCGGCAGCCAGAGCCTTCGCGCCCTCGAGCTGGACTCGCGCCGCGAAGTCGGCCTGATCGTCAGGGATGCGAAGGTCGTGAAAGCGTTGATCGAAACATTTGAGTCCGATTGGGTCTCGACGAACCAGAGCAAGGTGCCGGTACCGCCCAAGGCGCCCGACGCTACCGTCGATGCGCCGGCGGCCGTCTCGGTCAAGGGCGCAGAGAAGGTGGTCCGGCTCCTGACGAAGGAACTGGATCCGATCGCCGTCAGTGTAAAGAAGGCCGTGCGACAGGCCGTGGCCAAGGCTGGCGAAGACGTGCTCTCTGACAACGACGTCAAGGCCACGATGAAACAGGTCGTGAAGAAGGTCGTGAAAAAAGCCGTCAAGGAAGCCGTCCAGGACGCGCATCACGCGCAGAACGTCAAGGCCAAGAGCAAGTAGACCTGGGGGCCGATCACCAACCGGCGTGCGTCAGGGAACGAAGATCCGATGAAGCAGCCGACGAACGTTCATGGCAGCATTCGGCGCTCAGACGATGCGGCAGGGGATCACGGCGTCCTCGTCCAACGAGTACACCGCGCAGAGGCGGTGGTAGCCGTCGGCAATGATCACCCGGCCGTGCGCCGGATCACGCACGAGCAGCAACGGCGACAGCTTCCTGCCGGCGGTCAGCTTCTCGCGGTCCTTCCGCACGTGGAAGTTCGTCTCGCCGAGCAGCGCGAGCGCTGATGCCCGGAACAGATCTTTTGCCTTGAACTCCACCGCCGGCGCGCGCCGCAGCCGCGCGATGATGCCGGCGGTCGTTTTCTTGTCGTAGACGAGGCTCAGGTACGACTGCGCGGCCGGGTAGTCGTGAACCTCGGGCGTGCTGAGCCACTGGACCTTGATGGGGTGAGCCATGGCCTACTGCAGCCGAGTGTATTCCGTCCTGGCCAGTCTGAGAATCGGAATGTCGGGGTCGGCGTCTTTCCAGAGCATGAAGAAGTCCTGGTACTCTGCCTTCGCCTTACTCGTGTCTCCCGATAAGACGAGCGTTCTGCCCAGCTGCACGTGCGTCAGCGGGCCGATCGGATCCGCGCCGACGAGACCGCGATGACCGAGGATTTTCTGGAATTCGGCCGCGGCTTCGGCATAGCGGTGCAGGGCCAGCAGCGCTTCGCCGCGCACATACGCCGAGTGTAGACCGCCGAGATAAAAATGATTGAAGTTGAGGCCGTTCACCGCCAGCTCGTAGGGGAGGGCAATCTGCAGTTGCGCCAGGCTGTCTTCGGGCTTGCCGCGGCCGAGCGCGGATAGCGCGCGAAGAACTGGCACATACGTGAACCTTGCGAACGTATCTTCCGGGAAGCGCTTTTCCAAGTCATCGGCAATCGCCTGCACTCGTGCGACGTCTCCCGAGAGGCCCAGGGCAAGACCGGCCGTGTATTCAACGTCGCGGCCATTTGACATCGCCATTGCCGCCGCGGCGTCGTGTCTGGCTTCAACGACAGTCCCGTATCCCGCTTCCCACACCGCGCGTGCGGCCAGGTAGCTCGCGGCTGTCTCGCGTTGCCGTTCTTGCACCGCTTGATCCATGGCGCGGGTGGATGACTGGCGGGCGAGTTGCAGCCGGCCGGAACGAGCCAGCGCGAGCGCCTCAGCGTGAGCCAGGATGTGCCCCACGACGGGCTTGCCTTTGACCAGCGCCGCGATTCGATCCAGGCCGACGGTGTCGCCCTTCAAGACGGCGACGTTGTATCGGACCAGCAGGAGGATCGGATTCTCCAGGTTGCGTGCCGCGGCTCGTTGAAGCACACGCTCGGCATCTTCGAGACGGCCCAGGAAAAAATAACTGGAGGCAAGACCGCCGTACCCGAGTCCCACGTCGGGCTCGGTCGCGATTTCCTTCAGGGATGCCTCAATCGCCCGGTCGAACCGGCCCGTCCCATGGGTGGAAAGGCCACCCAGCAAACTCAAGGCGGTGGGCTCCTCACCGCGAGGGTAGATTTGCAGCCACGCTTCAAGGGTTTGGTACGCCCGTTCCAGGTTCCCCGTGACTTGCCGATCATAGGTGAAGTCGATGAAGAATCTTTCCCGATCGGTGACGTGGTCCCGCAAATGCCAGGCTCTTGCCGCACTCTGGCCGGCCATCACCGACTCGCCCAGCGTGCTGTAGGCCAGTCCCATGGCCGCATACGCCATGGCGAAATTGGGATCGATGTCGATCGCGCGCTGGAAGATCGGGATGGCCGCGGGATAGTCCGCAGACGCGCTGATCGCCTTGACGGCGGTGCTGTAGGCCTTCAGGGCTTCCAGTGACGGCGTCGTCGCCTCGGCGAGCGGCGTCGAGTGCTTGTCCACGGTCGCCTGCGACTCGCCCATCCGCGTCCTGAATTTGCTGACAATCTGACTGAGAGCGTTTAGTACGTCCTCTCGCTTCGCCACCTGCACTTGCTCCTGATCGATCGTCGTGCCCGTGGTGCAGTTCCTCGCGCGCAGCCCCAACACATACTGGCTGCCGAGGCTGACGATGGAGCCCTCGAGCACCACGGCGCCTGCCATCCGCTCGCAGACTTGCTGGGCCACATCAGCCGTCAGCCGCGCCCCTTTCGGCTGTCCCATCAGCGCGAGCTGCCGCTGGACCTGCCGGTCTGGAGTCAGGCTGAGGAACGGTGATTGTTGAAGTTCGACGGACAGTCCCTGCCGCAGGGTGTCGTCGAACACGGGATCACCGGTCCTGTTGTCGAAATCCGCGAGGACAATCGTGTCTTTCTCGGTGAGTGTCGGCGTGCGATGGACATAGACGTACCCGGCCGCTGCCAGCAGCAGCAGTGCCGCAGGGGCCGCCGCGATCAGCGCCCACCGTCTGACGCCGGCCTGCGGACGGCTGGCTATGCGGCCAGAATCCGTGTCGCGCTGCAAGCGGCGAAGGTCCGTGCGAATGTCAGCCGCGTGCGTGTAGCGAAGATTTCGATCCTTTTCGAGGCATTTGTCGATGATTCGTTCGAGGCCTGCCGGCACGTCGGGATTCACCCGCACCGGCGCCACTGGAGTGCGGTTCAAGATGGCATCGAACACAATGCCCGAGGTCTCGCCGCGAAATGGCTGGATGCCCGTGGCCATTTCGTAGAGCACGACACCCAATGAAAAGACATCGGTGCGGGCGTCCAAGTCCTTCGCGGCGATCTGCTCCGGCGACATATAGGCCACGGTTCCCACGGCGCTGCCTGGGGCGGTCAAGAGCGCCTCGGCAGAACGCGTGACCTGCGCGGCGTCACCCGGCGCGGCCGGCCCGGACGCCGCCTTCGCGAGGCCGAAGTCCAGAATCTTGGGGCCGTGCGGCGTAAGGAAGATGTTCGACGGCTTGATGTCGCGGTGCACGATGCCCTTGCCGTGCGCAGCCTCCAGCGCATCGGCGACGACGAAGGCGATGTCAACGACCGCCGGGATTTCGATCGGGCCGCGCCGGAGCCGCTGCTGCAGGGTCTCCCCCTCGAGCAGCTCCATCGCGATGAAGGGCGGATCGGCACCGACATCGTAGATGGTGCAGATGCCGGGGTGGTTGAGCGCCGAGGCCGCCCGCGCTTCGCGCTGAAAACGTTCCAGCGTTAGCGGAGACGCGGCGGCCCCGTCCGGCAGGACCTTGATCGCCACCACCCTCTCGAGGCGCGTGTCCGTCGCTCGATACACTTCCCCCATCCCGCCGGCGCCGAGCGGGCTGGTGACTTGGTAGGGTCCGAGGCGGGCGCCGGAAGCAAGGGCCAGTGTAGGGTTCAGTTATGGAGGCGCCGCTTATTGTAGCCGCCAAGGGTTGCGCGATTTCGAAAGCGTAATCATTAAGTAAACCAAAATTCGCGCTCGACTTCGCGCGCGACAGCGTTTACCGTGACGCGTCGGATCACCAGGAGGTCATCATGAAACATCGATTGTCGGGATCAAAGGGATTCACGCTCATCGAGCTGCTGGTCGTGATCGCAATTATCGCGATCCTGATCGGATTGCTGCTGCCCGCGGTCCAGAACGTGCGCAATGCCGCGAGCAAGGCGTCGCAGTACAACGAGCTGAGCGACATCGCCGGATCCGCCGACGGGCTCACGAGGCAAGTGGAGGCGCATCTGCAGAGCGTGCCTGGCGTGCTGCGGCCGGGTGATGGCGAGCTTCCTGCCGTGCAGGACGTCGTCACGCTGCTCGGCAACCTTCAGGACGACGACGCGCAAGCGCAGATCCTGATCGGTCTGCTGAACTCGGCCGGCCAGGAAGAGGGCGCGCGCGGCGCGGCGGTCGACCTGCGCCGATCGCTCGTGCTGATGCACTTTGAACTCGAGCAGGTCGACAGCCGACTGGCGTTCCTGGCCCGCCTGCTGGCTGACGGGAGCGTCCGAAAGTAATCGCGCGCGAGTCACCGGATCAGGGAACGCTCTACACATAACGACGGGACACGTGAATCCCATCGCTCCGACACGAAACTCCCCGGGACAGATCCTTGACTGTCCCGGGCGAGCCCGTCACGATAATACGAATGGCGTATCTCGACGATCTCGAATCCCGCTCGATTTACATCATCCGCGAAGCGTTCAGCCGGCTGAAACCGATGGCCATGCTCTGGTCGATGGGCAAGGACAGCACGGCGCTGCTGTGGATGGTCCGCCGCGCGTTCTACGGGCGCGTCCCCTTTCCGCTCTACCTGCTCGACACCGGCATGGAACTGCCCGAGGTCTACGCCTTCCAGCATCGGATCACGGCCGACTGGAACCTCGACACACGCCGCGAGCCGTGCCCGCCTGAAGACACGATGGACCCAACGCTGCCGCCGGCCTCGCGGGCGGCGGCGCGCAAGAGCGCGGGCCTCAAGACCCTGATCGAGCGCGAGAAGCTGCGCGGCCTGATCGTCGGCATCCGCCGCGACGAGCAGAGCACGCGCGCCAAGGAGCGGGTGTTCAGCCCGCGCACGGCGTCAGGCGCGTGGAACTCCCGGCAGCAGCCGGCCGAGTTCTGGGATCAGTACCACACCCGCTGCGATACCGGCGCGCACATCCGCGTCCATCCGCTCCTGCACTGGACGGAAGTGGACATCTGGCGTTACACGCAGCGGGAGGCGATCCCGTTCGTGGATGTCTACCTGGCCCGCGACGGGCGGCGCTACCGCTCGATCGGCGAGCGCAACATCACCGTCACCATCCCGAGCACGGCGGCATCGCTCGACGACATCATCGCCGAGCTGGAAACGACGCGCGCGCCCGAGCGCGCTGGCCGGACGATGGATCACGAGACGGAAGACGCGTTCGAGCGGCTGCGCGTCAACGGGTACATGTAGCGATGACACAGACCCGGCGTACCTCGCTCGTCGTGCTCGGACAGGTCGATCACGGGAAGTCAACCATCGTCGGCCGTCTCCTCGCCGATACCAACACACTGCCGCCCGGCGCGATCGAGGAGCTCGAGCGCGTCAGCCGGCGTCGCGGCATGGCGATCGAGTGGTCGTTCGCGCTCGACGCGCTGCAGGCGGAACGCGATCAGGCGATCACCATCGACTGCACACAGGTGCGGCTACGCGCCGGCGGGCGCGAAATCCTGATCATCGACGCGCCCGGTCATGAGGAGCTGCTTGGTCAGATGATCAGCGGCGCGGCGCAGGCAGGCGCGGCGCTGCTCGTGGTCGACGCCGCCGAAGGAGTCGCTGGCCAGTCACGCCGTCACGCCTACCTGGCGCGATTCCTCAGCATCCGGACGTTCGTCGTCGCCGTCAACAAGATGGATCTCGTCGGCTTCGATGGCGGGCGCTTCGCCGACACCGCGGCAGCCATCACCGCCGAGTTCGAGCGGCTGTCGCTGCCGGCGCCGATCGTTGTGCCGGTCGCCGCCCGCGACGGCGACAACCTGGCGACCCGCTCGACGCGGATGCCGTGGTATACCGGACCGACGCTGCTCGAGCGACTGATCGAAATCGAGCCGCCGCCGGCGTCGGGCGGACCGCTGCGACTGCCCGTTCAGGACGTCTACAAGTTCGACGAGCGGCGGATCGTCGTCGGACGCATCGAATCGGGCGTGCTCTCGGCCGGCGACAGGCTGTTGTTTTCCCCCTCCGGGCGCACGGCGCGCGTCGCTTCCATCGAACGCTGGAACAGCCCCGCCACCGGCGCCGCCCGCGCCGGCGACGTCGTCGGCTTCACAGTCGACGCCCCCGTGCTCGTCGAGCGCGGCGACGTCGCCAGCCACCTGCAGGACGCGCCGGTGCTAGCTGACGAGTTCCGGGCCCATGTCGTGTGGCTCGGGGAACGGCCGCTCTCAACCGGGGACACGCTGATCATGAAGACCAACACCGCCGAGACGATGGTGTCGGTCGCGTCGATTAGCGACGTGTTCGACCTGGAGTCGCTGCAGCTCACACGTCGCGCGGCGCCACCGCAGATCCTGCGCGGCGAGGCCGGCTGGATCCGCTGCCATAGCCGGGCCTTCCTCGCCGTCGATTCGCATGCGTCGCTACCCAAGACAGGGCGCTGCGTCTTCATCGACGGCGCGGTCACCGTCGCGGCGGGGCTGCTCGATCTCGCCGGCTGCGGCACGCCCGGCGGCGAACGGGCGGCGCCCGACCACGTAGCGCGCACGCATCACCAGGTCTCGCCGGAACTGCGCGCGATGCGCTACGGTCATCGCGGCGCGGTGATCTGGCTGACCGGGCTTTCGGCATCGGGCAAGTCGACGATCGCGATGGCGGCCGAGGCGCACCTGTTCCGCAAGGGCTACCGCGTCTACGCGCTCGACGGCGACAACCTGCGCCGCGGCATCAATGCCGACCTGTGTTTCTCTCCTGCCGATCGACGCGAGAACATCCGCCGCTCCGGCGAGATTGCGGCGCTCTTCGCCGAGGCCGGCCTTGTTGTGCTCGCCGCCTTCATCTCGCCGGATACGAACGATCGCGCGCTGGCGCGCGCCGCGGCCGGCGATCGTTTCCACGAAATTTACGTGCGGGCGTCACTGGCCACGTGCGAGGCGCGCGATCCGCGCGGCTTGTACCGCGCCGCCCGCGCCGGCGACATCGCGCACTTCACCGGGGTGTCCGCGCCGTACGAGCCGCCCGGCAACCCGGACCTCATGCTCGACACCGATCGCCTCTCGGTCGACGAGGCGGTCGAGCAGCTCGTCGCCTACATCGGGGCGGCAACGACTGTCGAACTGGCCCGCAGCGGTTATGGGTTGGGCAGCTTCGTCCAGTCGTCCCTCGGGAACGTGTAACCGGCCGCTTTTTGCGTCACATGTTCGTCGCGCGATGCTTATACGTTTGTCCTCCTATAGACGTCTTAAGTCTTTAGCGGAAGTCCGTGCATGGCGGCAGCTGAGCTCGAGCTGTGAGGTGTATTCACTACCCAGGCAGGGTTGCATCGGCATATGTCACGCTTTCGACGAACGTCAGCGGGCGCCGTCCGTCTTCTCGTAATGTCCCGATCGGATAGGAGGCACTATGGATCGCAAGGTTTTCCAGGACAGTGTCATGCCACTGCCGGCGAGTGGTGGACTGACCAGCAACGGGTTGATGGTCCATGCCGCGGACGCCAAGCCCACCGACGACCTGATGACGGTGCTGTTTTCGCTGGAGGTCCCAGCCGCGGTACAGAAAGACGTCGAGGACCGGGTCGCGCGAGGCGAGGTCATCCCCGAGACGGAGCTGAAGCAGGTCTATACCTCCGACGCGAGCGCGCGCGAAGCGCTCATCTCCTGGCTCCAGCAACAGGGGTTCGAAATCACCGACGTCAACTCTGACGGCACCGCCGTCTATGCCACGGCGCGCGCCGATCAAATCGAGAAGAGCCTCGCCGTCAACATGACGCGCGTGACCAAGGACGGTGTGACGTTTCCCGCCGCCGCCAATGCGCCGAGCCTCCCCGCGGACATCGGGCGCTCCGTCCACGCGATCATCGGGCTGCAGCCGTTCCGCCAGATGAACAAGCACAGCCGCCGCTTCCCTGCCGCCGCCGTTCGCACCGCGCAGCCGGCCGGAGTGGGCGTCGGCGCCGCGGTCGCCGTTGCGTTGCCTGCGGCAGCCGCACCGGCCCCGCCCTACACCGTCGCCAACATCCTGACCGCCTACGATGCCAACGGGCTCGGGGTCACGGGCAAGGGACAGACGATCGCGATCCTGATCGATACCTTCCCCGCCGACAGCGATCTGACGGCGTTCTGGTCGCGCAACAAGCTGCCGATCACCCTCTCGCAGATCCAGAAAGTGAACGTCACCGGCAAGCCGCTGCCGCCTCCGGAAGGCGAGGAGACGCTGGACGCCTCCTGGGCGAGCGGGATCGCGCCGGGCGCGACGATCCGGATCTACGCCACGGGCTCGCTCAACTTCGTCGATCTCGACAAGGCGCTGGACCGCATCATCGCCGACCTGCCGACGCAGCCGGGCCTCCGCCAGCTTTCGATCAGCCTCGGCCTCGGCGAGACCTTCCTGGGCGGACCGCAGGGCGAAGTCGCGACGCAGCACCAGAAGTTCCTGCGTCTTGCCGCCGCCGGCGTCAACGTGTTCGTGTCCAGCGGCGATGCCGGATCGAATCCCGACAACACCGGTCACTCCTCGAACGGGCCGCTCCAGGCCGAGTACGAAGCCTCCGACAGCTCGGTCGTCGGCGTCGGCGGCACCACCCTGAATTTCACGTCCGGCGGCCAGGTCCAGGAGCAGGCGTGGGCGGGCAGCGGTGGCGGCAAGAGCATCTTCTTCACCCGCCCGCCGTGGCAGACGGCGCCGGGTGTCCCCTCGGGTGCGCAGCGGCTGGTTCCAGACGTCAGCCTCGCCGCCGATCCCAACACCGGCGCGTTCCTCGTCTTGCAGGGGCAGGACATCCAGATCGGCGGCACGAGCTGGAGCGCGCCGATGTGGGCGGGCTTCTGCGCGCTGTTCAACGAAGCGCGGCTGAAGGCCGGGAAGCCGGCGCTCGGCTTCCTCAATCCGTTGATCTATCCGCTCGCCGGCACTCCTGCCTTCCGCGACGTCACGAAGGGCAGCAACGGCGGCTTCTCCGCCGGCACGGGATACGACATGGTGACGGGTCTCGGCACGCCGATGGTGAAGGAACTGCTCGCCCGGCTCAACAGCTGATCGCCATCCTTCCACCCGGGCCGCCGCGGGAATCACGCTTGCAGCGGCACGGGTGAGGAGGATTTTGATGGATCAAAGAAAGAGGACCACCCCCGAGCAAGACGTTGGTCGGACGGACCGTTACGACAATGACAATAAAGACGAGGCGGGTTTCAACGTCCGCAACGGTCGCCGTGTCAGCAACGGCGGCAGCGCCCAGACCGACGGCAAGCAGGACGAGGATCCGGACGACCCGGGGAGCGACGTCAACCGCGACGAATAACGCCGAGCGCCAGCAACGCCACGGCCGAGATGACGGCGGGAATCGCCACGAGCGCGTACACCGTCGTCACCTCCAGCCCTATCGCCAGCATGCCGCCACCGAGGAGCGATCCGACGATCGAGCCGCTGCGGCCGATGCCGTTGGCCCACGCAACGCCCGTTGCGCGATACGGCGTGGGGTAGAACTCCGCTGACAGCGCATTGGCGCCGACCTGACCGCCTGAGACACAAAACCCTGCCCCAAACACCGCCCCCGCCATCAGCCACGGGTTCGCCGTCGACAGGCTGATCGCCACGATGCAGCCGGCGCCGGCCAGGTAGACGGCGCCAAGCACATAGTGCGGATCGAACGCATCCATCAATCGTCCGACGAAGATAGCGCCGGCGGTGCCGCCGATCTGCAGCATCGCCGTGATCAGCGCCGCATGTCCAAGCGAAGCGCCGGTGCTGCGCTGGATCAGCGTCGGCATCCAGTTCGACAACAGGTAGACGACCAGCAGGCTCATGAAGAATGCGAGCCACAGCGCCAACGTGCCGGCCAGCAAGCCACCCTCGAACAACTGCAGCACGGGCGACAGGCGCGCGGCGGCAGCCGTCTGCAGGTAGAGCACCGATTCTGGCAGCGATCGCCACAACACCGGCGCGAGCAGCAGCGGCGCGATGCCGCCGCCGGCGAGGAGCGGCCGCCAGCCGTAGCGATCGATCACCTGCGCGGCGATCAGGCCGCCGAGCGCGGAACCGATCGTGAACCCGCAAAACATCAGCGTCACGAGCGAAGCGCGGCGCGCGGCGGGACAGTATTCCGACGCCAGCGTGATGCTGGTGGGCATCGCGCCGCCGAGGCCGAGTCCGGTCACCAGGCGCAGCGCCGTGAGCATCTGGATGCCGGTGCTGAACGCGGACGCCAGGCTGGCGACACCGAAGACGATCATCGATGCCGTGAGCATTACTTTGCGCCCGTAGCGATCCGCCAGGGGACCGACGGTGAACGCGCCGAGCATCAGG
Organism: uncultured Acidobacteriota bacterium; assembly: GCA_963836665.1. Lineage (GTDB taxonomy): Bacteria > Acidobacteriota > Vicinamibacteria > Vicinamibacterales > 2-12-FULL-66-21 > JAICSD01. The sequence goes on from CAWIKL010000002.1 coordinate 936,135, forward strand.
CCGACCAGCCCGGCGGCAAACAGCGGCGCGAGCCGCGCCACCGCGACGCTCCATTCCGCGCGGATGGCCGGCGCGATGAACCCGACCACGGCCGTGTCGAAGCCGTCGACGGCGACGACGAGGAAGCAGAGGAGAAGCAGGCGCCTGAGCAGGGCAGAAGTATACTGACCTTCTCCCGTGACCGACACGCCCGAACGCCGCGCCTTCTACGATCGCATCAGCCGACAGAACCTGACACCGCTGTGGCTGTCGCTCGCCCACCTGGTCACGCCGGAACCAGCGAGCGCGTGCCGTCCCGCCGGCTGGGCCTTCGCCGACATCCGTGCCGCGATGGTCGAAGCGGGGGGACTGATCACCGCGAAAGAAGCGGAGCGCCGTGTTCTCATCCTCGAGAACCCCGGGCTGCGCGGACAGTCGAAGATCACGACTGATTTGTACGCGGGTGTTCAGCTCGTACTGCCGGGAGAAATCGCACCGGCGCACCGCCACGCGCAGAGCGCGCTGCGCTTCGTGCTCGAAGGGGCAGGCGCGCACACCACCGTCGATGGCGAGCGCACGATCATGCACGAGGGGGATTTCATCATCACGCCGCCGATGGCGTGGCACGAGCACGGCAACGAGAGCGACCGCCCGATTTTCTGGCTCGACGGCCTCGACATTCCGATCGTGCAGTTCCTCGACGCATCGTTTGCCGAGCATGACGACCAGCATGAGCACGACGACGCCGGCGCCGGACACGACGGGCCGGCCGCACGTCCCACCGGCGACTGTGACGCGCGCTTCGGCTCGAACCTGCTGCCGATCGACTACAAGCCGGCGACCGGCGCCTCGCCGGTTTTCAATTACCCGTACGCGCGCACGCGTGACGCGCTCGAGCGCTTGCGCCGCTCGGCGGCGTGGGATGCGTGCCACGGGCTGAAGATGCGCTATACGAATCCCGTCACCGGCGGCTATCCGATGACGACGATCGCGGCCTTCATCCAGCTCCTGCCCAAGGGATTCGCCACGGCACCCTACCGGTCGACCGACGCCACCGTGTTCGTCGCGGTCGAAGGACAGGGACAGACGCGAATCGGGCCGGACTTCACCGTGCACTGGCAGCCACGCGACCTCTTCGTCGTTCCGAGCTGGAAACAGGTCGTGCACGAAACCTCCGGGGACGCAGTGCTGTTTTCGTTCTCGGATCGGCCGGTGCAGGAAGCGCTGCAGCTGTTCAGGGAGGATCGCTTCGGTGCCTGAGACCCACGGCCAGCGCGCCGCCGCGCGCCTGCAGGCGGCTGTCGACACCATGCTCACCGGGGTTGCCGCGCTGCCTCCGGATCTCCTCACCTGGGAGCCCGCGCCGGGCGTGTGGTCGGTGATGGACAACCTCTGTCACGTGCAGGAGTTCATTCCGTTCTGGACGGCGCAGGCGCTGCGCGTCGTCGAACAGCCGCAGGAACTGTGGGGACGCGACCACACGGATCGCGATCGGCTCGCTGCGGTCACCAACACGTCGGGCCGCCCGCTGCGCGACGTCGCCGACGCGCTGCGCCGGGGGGCTGTGGCGTCAGCCGCCACGCTGTCGCGCCTGACCGACGCGCAGCTCGCCGTGGAAGCGGCGAGCCGCAACCCGCGCTTCGGCCGTAAGCCCGCGCGCTTCATCGTCGACGATCTGATCGCCGGGCACGTCGAAAAACACATCCGCCAGATCGCCCGCAACGTCACGCAGTTCGAGCAGAGGCAGGCACACGTGAGCCAATACGTCTTCGCCCCGCCAACCCAGCCGGCCGCGCCGGTCCGCGGCCGAACCCAGCACCTGCCCATTCGCCGGATCTTCTGCGTGGGGCGCAACTACGAAGACCACGCGAAGGAAATGGGCGTGGCGGTCGATCGCGAAGCGCCGTTCTATTTCATGAAGGCGTCGGATCACGTCGTTGCGTCTGGATCGACGGTGCCGTATCCGCCGGGCACGAAGAACTATCACTACGAGATGGAGATGGTCGTTGCCTTCGGCACGGGCGGATTCCGCATCGCCGAGGCGCAGGCGCTCGAGCACGTCTTCGGCTACGCGTGTGGCCTCGACATGACGCGGCGCGATCTGCAGTCGGCAGCGAAGGACAAGCAGCGTCCCTGGGACATCGGCAAGAACGTCGAGCAGTCGGCCGTCCTGGGCGAGATCGCGCCGGCGGCCGAGATCGGCCATCCCGCGCGCGGCCGCATCGAGCTGCGCGTCAACGGGGAGACGAGACAGTCGAGTGACTTGTCGCTGCTCATCCACGGCGTTGCCGCGGTCATCGCCGACCTGTCGAAGTACCTACCACCTGCAGCCGGGCAATCTCGTCTACACAGGAACGCCCGCCGGCGTCGGCCCGGTCAAGCCGGGGGACCGTCTCGAAGGCTCGATCGAGGGCGTCGGCAGCATCGCGCTGCAGATCGGCGAAGCCGAATAGCACCGCACGGTGCCCTAGCCGCGTTCCCGTTCCCAGGGAAATGACGCGATTCGCGGATCGGCGGCGAAGGCACCCCGGTCGAATTCGAGCCCGGCGTCCGGAGAGTCGCACAGCGCGCGCACGCCGTAGGCGCTGAAACCAAGTCGCCACGTCTGCCGCGCGATCGGGTCGGGCGCCGCGAATGCCCGGCACGCCAGCAGCGCGACGTTCGTGCCCCCGGCCTGGCGCGCTGACGGGTAGCGAATCACGTCGACGCCCGCATCCCTAGCCACCTCCGCAAACGCCTGGCACGGCGCGTAGTCGATCGGGTCGGTCCAACGGCTGCGTTCCACGTCGAAGGGGGGCAAGGCCAGATCGATCCCCGCCGCCGCGCGATAGCGTACGGAGAACGCCGTGTATTCACCGGGCGTGACGGGCCACGGCGTGGCGGGCGAATCGGCAAAGAACAACAGCCGGTGGAACGCCATCTCGGTGACCGCGGTCTCGACCGCCTTCGACGCGTAGAACACGCCCGGCGTCAGGCCGGCGCGCCGGAATCGCGATCCCGCCGGATACGGCGCGCCGTAGCGGAATGGCGTCGACAGCAGGTAATGCAGGTGCGAACACTCGGATGGGACCGCCGGCTTGGTGTCGTCGAGCAGCGATTCGAGCACCTCCTGCTCCGCCAGCGTATCGACCAGTTTCATCGTCGGCGCGCGGTGCTGCGCCTCGACCAGGCGCCAGCAGAGGCCCGACAGCGTCCGCCGCTCAGGCGAGAGCGCGGCGCGCGTCCAGGTAGGCAAGCGTGTGCATGAGTCCCGGCACGGTCTGGATGAGGACGATCGGCGCGCTGCCGAGCACCGCATTCGGACTGCGCAGCCAAGCCTGCGCGGCGGCGGCGTCGCCGTCGACCAGCGCATCGAGCGCGCGGTAGAGGCGGATGAAGAGCAAAGCGAGCTCGAATGGCTTGTCGCCGGGAGTGAACGTGTAGCTGCCGCCGCCCATGCGCGACACCGTCGCCTCCGAAACGCCGACGACGCGAGCCAACGTCTTGTTGGCCATGCCGAGCAGCCCGGCGGCCCTGATCGCCGCCCGGGTGACGATGCCCCCTTCGGAGGGGGCCGGACGAATCGCCGTTCGCGGCACTGGCGCCTCTCTTTCTTAAGAAATATTATATCACACTTATTTCCTGTGACAGATGTCAAGACAGCGGCGCGCGGCCGCGTGTGAGACACTACGGGGTCCGTGACCGCACCCAAGCCCCCTGCCGCCAAGCCGACCTCAGCTGGCGGGCCAAAACTCACGGCGCTGCTGGCTGGCTACCGCCCGTTTGTCGCCGGCATCGTCGTGCTGACGGTGACCGCAAACGCCCTCAACCTGCTCGTGCCCAGGCTGATCGCCCACGGCATCGATGCCTTCGCCGCCGGCCGCGCCGTTCCGCCGGCCCTCATCGCGGAATTCGTCGCCGTCTCGGCCGGCATCTTCGTCTTCACCTACCTGCAGAACATCGTCCAGACGGTGGCCGCCGAGCGTGTCGCGCGCGATCTGCGCGCGCGCGTCGTCGCCAAGCTGGCGACGCAGAATCTCGCCTACATCCAGCAGGTGACGACGGCGAAACTGCTGACCAACCTGACGTCGGATGCCGACGCGGTCAAGCTGTTTGTCTCGCAGGCGGTCGGCTCGCTGATCGCCTCGGTGTTCCTGATCATCGGCGCCAGCGCGCTCCTCCTGTGGATCGACTGGAAGCTGGGGTTGGCGGTGATCGCGGTCCTGCCGGTGATCGGCGTCACTTTTCAAGTCGTGCTTGGGCGGGTGCGCATCCTGTTCGGCCAGACGCAGGCGGCCATCGACCGTCTGAACAAGGTCATCAACGAGAGCATCCTCGGTGCGGCGCTGATCCGGCTGCTCGACTCGCACGACGAGGAACGCGGCAAGTTCGTCGCCGCCAATACCGAGGCGCGCGACATCAGCCTGCGCATCCTGCGGCTGTTTGCCGGGCTCATTCCGATCATCATGTTCTGCACCAACGTGGCGACGCTGCTGATCCTGACGCTCGGGGGACGGTTCGTCATCCTGGGGCGCATGAGCCTGGGAGACTTCACCGCGTTCAACAGCTATCTCTCCATCCTGATCTTCCCGGTCATCATGATCGGGTTCATGAGCAACGTCATCGCGCAGTCGGCGGCGTCGTACGCGCGCATCGGCGCCGTGCTCGCCGCTCCCTCGCCGCCGCCGCGCGGCGGCGCCGCTGCCGATCTCCGCGGCGACATCAGCGTCTCGCACGTCACCGTCCGCTACGGCGAACGCGCGGCGCTCAAGGACGTCTCGTTCGAGGTCAAGGCCGGTACCAGGACGGCGATCATCGGTCCGACCGCGGCGGGCAAGACGCAGCTGCTCTACCTGCTCACGGGCCTGCTCGACGCCGCCTCAGGCCGCGTCGACTACGACGGTCGCGATCTGCGCGAGTACGACCGGGCGTCGCTCCACCGCCAGGTGGCGCTCGTGTTCCAGGACGCGACGATGTTCAACCTGTCGCTGCGCGAGAACATCGGTTTCAGCCGCACGGTCCGCGACGAGGATCTGGAAAAGGCGATCGCCACGGCGGAACTCGCCGACTTCGTCCGCGCGCTGCCGCAGGGCCTCGACACGCTCGTCGCCGAGCGCGGCACCAGCCTGTCGGGCGGGCAGAAGCAGCGGATCATGCTGGCCAGGGCCCTCGCCCTCAACCCGCGCGTGTTGCTCCTCGACGACTTCACGGCCCGCGTCGACACCGCCACCGAGCGTAAGATCCTCGACAACGTCCGCCGCAACTATCCCGGTCTGACGCTGGTCTCGGTGACCCAGAAGATCGCGCCGATCGAGGACTACGACCAGATCGTCCTGTTGATGGAAGGGGAAGTACTGGCGGCGGGCACGCACCAGCACCTGCTCGAGACGTGCCCCGAGTACGCGCAGATCTATGAGTCCCAGCGAAGCACCAGCCATTACGAGTCCGTACAGGCTTAGCGCGGCGACGCCGCAGCACAGCCCCTCGGTGCTGGCGGCTTTGAAGAAGCTGGCGCCGCTGCTCGCCGACCAGCGGCAGCGGCTGGCCGCCGCCTTCGCCGCGACGATCGTCTCGGCCGCCATGGGTCTGCTCGGTCCGGTCATCATCGGGCGCACCGTCGATACCTACATCCGCGGCCGCGATTTCCACGGCGTCCTCGTCTCCGCGGGACTGCTGCTCGCCGCCTATCTGGTGGGCCTGGTCGCGACCTACGTCCAGGCGCAGCAGATGGGGCGCGTCGGCCGATACCTGCTCTTCAATCTCCGCAACACGCTCTTCGCCAAGCTGCAGGAGCTGCCGCTGGAGTTCTTCAACGAGAACAAGGCCGGCGATCTCATCTCGCGCATCAACAACGACACCGACAAGCTGAACCAGTTCTTCTCGCAGGCGCTGGTGCAGGTCGCCGCCAACCTGTTCGTGATGACGGGGGCCGCCATCTTTCTCGTGTCGCTGCACGTGCAGCTCGGGCTGGCGGCGCTCGCGCCGGCAGCGGCGGTGCTGCTCCTGACCCGCGTGTCGGGCGGCTGGGTCAAGCGGCGCAATCTCGCCAGCCTGCAGGCGCTCGGCTCGCTGAGCGGCGAAATCCAGGAGAGCATGAGCAACTTCCGGGTCATCGTCGCGTTCAACCGCGTCGATTACTTCGAGCGGCAGTTCCGCGCGGTGAACGAGAGTAACTACCGCGCCTCGGTCGCCGCCGGCATCGCCAATACGGTGCTGATTCCGCTCTACGGCCTGGCCCTGAACCTGGCGCAGGTCGTCGTCCTCGCTTACGGCTTCTACCTGATCTCCGCCGGCGGCTTTACCGTCGGCCTGCTGATCGGCTTCCTGCTCTACGTCAACAGCTTCTACATGCCGCTGCGCCAGCTTGCCGCACTGTGGTCGTCGTTCCAGCTCGCCATGGCGAGCCTCGATCGCATTTCAGCGGTGCTCGCCCTGAGGGGCAACATGCCTCAGCTCCCCACGCCGGCGGCCTCTCCCGGCTCGGTCCTGGCGTTCGACGGCGTACAGTTCAGCTACGCTCCTGGCCGGCCGATCCTGCGCGAGGCCACGTTCGCCTTCGAGCCGGGCAAGACCTATGCGCTCGTCGGACCGACCGGCGGTGGCAAGACGACGACCGCGCTGCTGATGGCGCGGCTCTACGATCCCACCGGCGGGCGCGTCCTGCTCGATGGGCGCGACATTCGATCGTTCACCGCCGCCGAGCGCGCCGAGCGGATCGGATTCATCCTGCAGGAACCGTTTCTCTTCACCGGCACCGTGCGCGACAACATCGTCTACGGCAACGACACGCTGCAGCCGCTCACCGACGAGCAGCTGGCGGCGCGGCTCGCCGGCAAGCATCTCGACACGCTGCTCGACCGCTTCAAGGACGGCCTGGCGACGCAGGTCACGTCGGCGGGCGAAGGACTCAGCCTCGGACAGAAGCAGATCGTCGCCTTCGTCCGCGCCGTGTTGCGCGAGCCGGAACTCCTCATCCTCGACGAGGCCACGGCGAACATCGACACCGTGACCGAACAGCTGCTCGAGCAGATCCTGCGCGAGCTGCCGGCGTCGACGACGACGGTCGTGATCGCGCACCGACTGAACACGATCGAAAACGCCGACGAGATCCTCTTCATCAACGCCGGCGAGATCACGCGCGCCGGCTCGATGAACGACGCCATCGACCTGCTGCTGCACCATAAGAGGGACAGTTGAGGGACGATGGACGATGGGCGATGAGCGATGGGCGATGAGCGGGTGTCAGCGGCCCTCTCAGAACGCGACACGGGCACCGAACTGAATCGTGCGCGGCGCCCGGGCGCTGGAAATGACGCCGAAATCGGCCGCGCCGAGCGTCGAGCCGGGCGGATTGAAGTTCGGGTGATTGAAGAGGTTGTAGGCCTCTACCCGAAGCTCGAGACGCATCCGGCCCGGCAACGGCAGCGGTCGCTCGAGCGTCACGTCGGTCGTCGCCAGGCCGGGCCCACGCAGCACTGACCTGGGCGCGTTGCCGAAGAGGAGCGGCGCGGGATTGACGAACGCCTCGGTGTCGAACCAGCGCGTCAACGTGCGTTGGGATGAAGGTAGCGACGGGTTCGCGATCAGGTCAGGGCGAAGCGGTCCCGCGGGAAACGCATTCGTCGTGTTGGCGGTAGTTGTCACGGTGAACGGGGCGCCCGACATCAGCGTCACCAGCGCGCCGACGCGCCAGCCCGACAGCGCGGCGTTGACGACGCGATTGCCGGAAAAAGGAGCGATCTCGTAGAGCAGCGTTCCGACGAAGTGCTGCGGCACGTCGCTGCCGCTCCTCGCCCAGTCGAGTTCGCGATGGTAGGCGTCCATGTAGCTGACCAGGCTGCCGTACTCGTCCGTCGACGTCACGTCATCGTAGAAGCGCGACCACGTGTAATGAGCGAGGACCGAGAGTCCGTCGGCGAAGCGCTTCTGCACGCGGACGTAGACGGCGCGGTAGCTGGATCGCCCGATCGAGGGATTGATCAGCGTGACGTTGCTGAACTGCGGAAAGGGACGCACCAGCTGCGTATTGCCCGCGCTGACGAGGCCTGGCGGCACCTGGTCCAGCGTCAGGTCCGGCCCCGTCAAGTGACGGCTTTGGTTCTCGAGATAGCCGGTCTCGATGACCAACCCGGGCCTCAGCTCGTGCTCGATGCTGATGTTGCCCTGGTACGAGGTCGGCGCGACCTGGTTCGGATCGAAATAGGCCACCGCGGTCGTGGGGCGCTGCCCGACCGCTACGGCGCCGAAGCCGGCGTCGAGTGGCGGCCGTGAATACGCCGGAAAGCCGTCGCGCAGCAGAAAGGCGTACTGCGTCGCCGCCTGTGCCACGACGAAGCTGGCGGAGGTGGAGAACCCGAGCGACGCGACGTCGCCGATGGTGGCGCTGACGCTCTGGCCGTAAAAGACGCCCGCGCCGCCGCGAACGACCGTCCGCTGCGAGTCACCGATCTGATAGGCCACGCCGACGCGCGGCCCGAGGTTGTTCCAGTCGGTGCGGTAGGCGCGCGCCGGCGAGCCGTTCACCCCCGCGAAGGTGACCACGCCGGGCGTGCCGGAGACGGGATTGATCGCCAGCGGGTCGAACGAATTCATGCGGTTGTCGATCTCGCGGCGCGGGAACTCGACGTCGTAGCGCAGGCCCGCGCTGACGCTCAGGCGCGCGGTCGCCCGCCAGTCGTCCTGGAGGTAACCGGCGGCGTACTGCGCCCGGGTGTCGATCTGATCCGAGATCTGCAGCGACCCGGAGTTGACGGCGCCGAGCAGGAACGTGGCGAGGGCATTGCCGGTGCCGGCCGCGCCGCCGTTGCTCGTGAAGAGCGGGCTGAAGCTCATGACGCCGGACGATCCGCGATCGCGCCGCTCGTCGTTGGCGCCGGCGCGGAACTCGCCGCCAAACTTGAGCGCGTGGCGCCCGCGCGTCCAGGTGACGGAATCGAGCACCTGCGTGTCGACGATCGGCGTCTGCACGCGCGCGACCGCGGAGCTGCTCAGGGCCGCGTAGCCGGGAATCGTGAACGCCGGAAACGCCTGATCGCTCACGTTGCCCAGCCCGATGGTATCGGCCAGATTCGCGCCGAGCCCCGGCCGGCTGTCGATGAACTTGCGGCGCAGGTAGGTCGCGCGCACGTCGTTACTCACACCCGTCCCGAAGACGTGCGTGTGCGCCAGCAGCAGGCTCTGCACCCGGACGTCGGTGGCATCGGCCAGCGGATCGCCGAGGGGATTGCCGTAGGACCCGGTCACGCTCGTGCCGCTGTTGTTCATGTAGTAGCGCGCGGTGAGCAAGTCGCTCGACGAGGTCTTGTGGTCGACGCGGCCAAGGATGATGTCGCGGTCGAGGCGTGACTCGCTGGTGCCACTGTAGTTACTGGCGTTGGCGGCGGTGCCGACCCTGTTGGCGACTGGGTAATAGGCCAGAGCGGCAACAGCTACCGGATCGAGGCGATCGCGCGGAATCACGTTGCCGGGAAAGGGCTGCCCCGTGCGCGGATCGTAGACCGCCACGGGAGCTCCGCTGCTCGTCCGCAGATCGGAGAAGTCTCCTTCACGATTGGCCAAGGTCGGCACCGTCGAGACCACGGTGTCGCTGGTCAGCTGTCGCGTCCGCTCCCACGACGCGAAGAAGAACGTCCGGTCGCGGCGGATGGGGCCGCCACCGGTGCCGCCGAACTGGTTCAGCCGCAGCGGCGGCTTGGCCGTCGCAAAGAAGTTGCGCGCGTTGAGGGCGTCGTCCTGGTAGGACTCGAACGCCGTGCCGTGGACGTCGTTGCCGCCGGCCCGCGTCGACATCAGCACGATCCCGCCGGTCGAATGGCCGTACTCCGCCGCGTAATTGTTGGCGACGACCTTGAATTCCTGCATCGCGTCGACCGGCAGGCTGGTCAGCTGCTGCGCGCGCGTCAGCCCGACGGCGTTCGAGGCGTTGCCACCGTCGAGCAGGAAGTTCTGATTGCGGGCGCGACCGCCTGCGACGGAGAACACCGGGTAGTTCTCCGCGGTGCCGGCGCCGGTGTCGATCATGACCACACCGGGAGCGAGCGCGACGAGCGAGGAGGCGGCGCGCGTGGGCAGCGGCAGCGCGGCCAGCATGGCGCGCGTCACAACCTGCCCAACCGACGCGCCGTGCGACTCGATCGCCGGCACCGAGGCGCTCACCGTCACCGCTTCCTGCCGCCCCTCGATCGCGAGAGTGACGTCGAGAGTCACCGTCTGGTCGATCGCGACCGTCACCGCGCGGCGTTGCGCGGGCTGAAACCCGGCCAGGCGGATGTCAACGTCATAGAGGCCCGGCACCAGCGCACCGATGCGATAGATGCCGTCGCCGTTGGTGACGCCGTCGACGGCGACCCGCGTCGTCTCGCTCGTGATCGTGATCGACGCGCCGGGAATCGCGGCACCGCTGACGTCGTGGACAATCCCTGTGACGACGCCGCTGCCGCTCTGGGCCGAGGCGGCGGCCGGCAGGTTGATGATGACGGCGAGCGCCGCGGACCGAATCCACTGTGCGGAAACCATGCACTCCTCCCCCGTGCGCGGCCACATGGACGCGCAAGACATCAAACAGCGATTGACTGAAGTGGGATCAGCCGACCGACGGACGGGAGAAGCGCGGGAACTGCTACTTAGGAAGAAACGAAAAGAGGCGCGCTCACCTAGCCATCGGCGGCACCGGACACCCGCATCGACAGATCGTCGACGGGGCGAGCGAGGCGCGCGCGGTAAGGGTGAGCGGCATCGGACCCGGCCACGATAGCGTGGCCGGGTGACGGTGTCAAACGGAGGCGGCTACTTCGTGCCTGTGCTGCCCTTCGCTTCGTAGACCCGCAGGTTGCGGACCGACCAGGCCGGAGCGTCCGGGATGTTGTCGGTCTGCGTGATGCGGACGAACTTCGCCTGGGTCGGCGCGAAGGCAATCGTCGTGTGGCTTCCCTCGCCGCGGCCGGAGGCCACGGGCTTGCTCCACTTCTTGCCGTCCATCGAGACCTGGACGTCGAAGGCGCGCGGATAGCCGAGCGTCGAGGGAGCCGGTGCGGCGCCGCGCGCCGGCGGGGCTCCGGGCGCGGGCAACGGCGCGGCGCCGCGGCCGGCGCCGCCACCACCACCGCGGCCGCCACCGCCAATTGAGTCGAATTGCAGTTCGCTGACGTTGGCCGTCTGCGGCAGCTCGAATCTGCAGCCACATGCCCGGCGCCTGCGGCACGCTCGAGCTCCAGCCGCGCAGCGTCGAGGCGTATTCCGCGGTCTCCGTGCCGTGGCTGGCCGTGACCTTGAATTGCTGCGCGTCGAGCTGGCGCGGCAGCGACGTCTCGAGATCCGGTTGCGTCCACGGCGCCTTGCGTGGGGCGATCTCGGCGCGCACGCGCGCGACATCGGCGGGGGTCACCATGTCACCCGTATTGCCGAAGCTGGTACGCACGTACGAGGCGATGCCGGCGACCCACTCGTCGGTGTTGTCCATCGGCACCATCACGTCGCGGTAGGTCTTGCCGTCGAGCGGCCCGGTCATGCCGCGCAGCAGCACCTTGATGATGTAGTCGCGATGTCCTTGCACGCGAGGAGACCCGGCGAGCGGCGGCGCCATCGTCGTACCGGCGGGGGCGCCGTCGAGCGGCGCGCCGAGCCCGTCGGGGCCGTGACACGAGAAGCAGACGGCGTTGAAGACGTCGTTACCCGCCTGCAGGCGCTTTTCTTCCGCCGGCGTCAGCACCCGGCCGCGGCCGCCGCCACCCCCGGCGAACGCGGCCGGCGGGTTCATCAGGCGATCACCGATGACGGCCATGCCCTTCGCCTTGTTCGTGTCCATCGCCGCCTTGACCAGGTCGGGGACGTCCTTCAACTTGAACAGGCTGGCCGACAGCATCGCCTGGATGGCGACGTTGGTGTCGGTATCCTTCGTCATCCGGCGATAGTCGTCGGCGAACGTCTTGTCGCCGTTCTTGTAGAGCGTTTCACTGGTGCGCAGCGCCTGAATGCGGATGCGCGGGCTCTTGTCTTCCATCGCGTCCCGGACCAGCCGCGCGTCGAGCGCGCCGAGCCCCTCGAGCGTCCACAGCGCGTGGATGCGCGCCAACTGGTTGTCGGACGTGCGGGCGAGCTGCTGCAGCGCGGGCACGACGGTCTTGTCCTGCGACAGCACGAGCAGCCGCTGCGCCATGTCGCGCCACCAGCCGTTGGGATCGCTCAAATGCGCAACCAGCTGCGCCGGCGTCTCGCTGAACATGTGCGGCGGCGTGAAGCGCGGCTGGCTGGCCGGAATCGCCGGCTGGCCGGGGTTGGTGTCGGTTCCCGGCACCGCGCTGCGGCCGTCGTAGCGCAGGCGCCAGATCCGGCCGTACTGCGCAATCTTGTCGAGCTGATACTGCTCGATCTTCGCGCGCAGGTAGGAGCCCGGACCCGACCACTGCAGCTCCTGGATGATGCCGTGATACATGTCGGCGACGTAGAGCGTGCCGTCCGGCGCGTTGGTCATGTTCACCGGGCGGAACAGCTGATCGGTGCTCGTCAGGAACTCGGAGTTCGGATAGACGTTACGCAGCTCGGTCAGCCCTTCGATGTTCTCGACCTTGGCGCGCCGGATCAGGCGGCCGACCGGCTCGGTGAAGAACAGGTCGCCACGCGCGTCGGCCGGCAGGCCGTCGCCGCGGAAGATCGCCGGACCGGTGGCCGCAGTGAAGTGGTTGAGGTTGCCGGCGGGCATGCGGATGCGGCTGATGCCGCCCTGCATGTCGCTGATGCCCGGTGCCGGCCAGACGACGGCGAAATCCTTTTCGAAACCGTTTTCCATTCCGGGGGGACAGGCCGGGTTGCTCGGTGGCGCTGGCGGGCCGCCCGCGCGGACGCCGGTAATGCGGCCAGCGGTGGACGGACACGGCGTGAACGCGCCGTAGTGGATCGGGAACTGGAAGTTCATCGGCCCGCGCTCGCCGCCCGCGTCCACGAACCACGGCTTGCCATCGTCGTCGGTGCTCAGCCCCCACTGGCCGCCGTTGGGGCCAGTCGGCTCGCGCAGGAAGCCGCTGGGGGTCCAGCGAATGCGGAAGGGGTTATAGGTCGTGTAGATCCAGTTGTCGACATTCCACATCAAGCCGGCCTTCTGGTGCTCGATGTTGGCGTCGCCGCTCTGCCCGATCCCGGTGAACACCACTTCGCGCTTGTCGGCGATACCGTCGCCGTTGGTGTCGGTGAGCTTGATGATGTCGTCGGAGTCGGTCTCGCTCGTGAGGATGACGCCGTCACCGAGTGGCAGGATCATGCGCGGCGCGACGAGCTTGTCGGCGAAGACCGTGTGCTTGTCGTAGACGCCATCCCCCTTGGAGCTCTCCCAGCGGCTGATGCGGCTGATCGGATCGTGCTCCCTGGTGGCACTGGCGTCCATCATGTAGCTGACGAGCTCGGCCACGTACATTCGGCCGTTACCGTCGAACTCGATCACGCCCGGACTGATCACATTGGGGTCTGATGCGACCAGCTCCATGCGCCAGCCGGGCGGCAGGATGAACCCGGCGGCTTCTTCTGCCGGCGTCTTCGCCTTGATCGGCGTCTTCGGTGTGAAGTCGGTATTCTCGGTGGTCATCTGGCGGCCGCCGCCGCCAAAACCGCCGCCCGCACCCGGAGCCCCGCGCTGGGGGCCGGGGAAGGGCGCGCCAGGCGCCTGCTTGGCGGCCATGCCGGCCATCTCGTACTGGCCGTCCATGATCGCCACCTGCGCGCGCATCACTCCGGCGTCGGCCTGCGGCGTGAGCGTCAGCACCGATGAGATCGCCGTCCCTTGCATGTCGATGCTGTAGCTGACCGCCAGGTTTTTGCCCGCCATCGTCACCTTCGTGTTGGTGATGGGCGCCTGCCCTTCAGGCGTGACCGTGGCGGTGACCTTGCCGGCGTCGCTCTTCACCGAGACGAGCGAGGTCTGCTGGTTTCCCCCCATCGCCACGGTGACGACCCAGTCGCCCGCGAACGGGGCGGCCTGTGCCACGGTCGGCGGCGTCGCGCCCTGAGCGTGGCCGTTGAGGACCGCGGTGGAAGAAAAAGTTGCCAGGAAAAGGGCGGACGCCGCGGCGAGCGCGGCCCCGACGGGACGGACGGAACGAGCCATGTACTCCCCCAATTGAACGTGTGTGCAGCGTAAGCCGCGCGGGCGCTCAGGTCAACTCCTGACGATGGCACCCATATAATGAGCGCATGAAAACAGCCGCGTCGATCGTCGCATTCGTTGTCGCTGCCGCGCTGGGCCAGCCTGCACGTGGCATTACGGCGGAGCAGGCGGCGCCGTTTCTCGGCGGTTGGACGGTGAGCGCCAGCTCCGCCGCGACGGGATCCCAGACCCTCGAGGTGAGCATCACGCGCGCCGGCGAGGGGGTGCGCGCGACCGTCAAAGCGCCAAACCAGCCCGAATCCGAGGCCAGCAATGTGCGGTTATCGGGCAGAAGCCTGCTGATCTCGTACAACACCAACTACCCGGGCATGGCCATCCCGACCGTGCTGATCCTGACCCCCGACGGCGCCGGGATGCGCGCGGACATGTCCATCCTCGACGGCCAGGTCGAAATGTCGGGAACGGCCGCAAAAGGGAGCGCGCCGGCAGCTCCGGCACCAGCCCGCGGCGGCGGACAGGGCGCCGGCGGACAAGGCGCCGGCCGCGGCGGGCCGCCAGCGCAGCCGCAGGTTGCCCGCGTCGTCGACGTCATGCAGATGATGGCGGCACTGCCCGATTCAGCGCCGGCCAAGCCGCAGCGGCCGCGCCGGGTCCTCGTCTTGGCGCGCGCGCAGGGCTTCGTGCATTCGTCGATCCCGCTGGCGGCGCGAACGATCGAGGCGCTCGGACAGAAGACGGGCGCGTGGACGAGCGTCATCACCTACAGCCCTGCCGACATCAACGCCGACAACCTGAAACAGTACGACGCCGTGTTCCTGGCCAGTACCAACGGGAACGTTCCTCGACGATCCCGCGGACCAGGCGGTCACCAAGGCGCGCCGCGAGGCGCTGCTCGAGTTCGTCCGCGGCGGCAAGGGACTGGCGGCCATCCACGCCGCCACCGACTCGTATCACGGCGCCGGCGGCCCGCCGAGCGCGCCGCAGTCCAATGCGCCGGTCGACGGCGGGAGTGCGCTGTGGCCCGACTTCAACCACTTGATCAACGGCTACTTCAAGTGGCACTGGCTCTACCCGACGCAGGTCGCGGTGAAGATCGATGACCCCGACAGCCCGATCAATGCGCCGTTCACCTACGTCAACCAGGGCTCGGGCGTGCGCCTGCCTCGGCCGTTCACCATCGTCGACGAGGTCTACACGTTCAACGACGCCTCGTGGTCGCGCAGCAACGCTCACGTGCTGACGAGCATCGACTACGCGAAGATGCCGGCCGAAGTAAAGGCGCTCGAACCCGCGCCCAAGCGCAGCGACAGCGACTACGCGCTCAGTTACATCCGCCGCGAAGGCAGCGGGCACGTCTTTGTCGAAGTGCTCGGCCACGACGAGTCGATCTACAAGCAACCGGCCATGCTCGCGCACATCCTGGCCGGCGTGCAGTACGCGCTGGGCGATCTCCAGGCCAACGACGCACCGAGCAAGTGATCATCAAGTAATCATTCGGGGGGTGACGCTCGGTGAAGTCGTCACGCTCGGATTAAGATATTCCTCGTCATGACGAGGCTCCTTCCCGCCGCCGGGCTGTGCGGACTTCTTTTCGCCATCCGTTTGTCGGCCACCCCACAGGTGCCGCAGGCGCCACCCCCGGAAGCGCCGCCTGACTCGCCGTCATGGGCCTACGGCGTTCCCAACACTCCGGTCCAGCGGGCCGCCGGCGAACGGCCCGCGCCGGACACGTCGCCGAAGCACGTCCCGGGCAGCGACCAGGCCTTGACGCTGCAGCACATCCGCGACTACTGGGACGTCGGCGATTGGTTTCCCAACGACCACCCTGCCATGCCCAACGTCGTCGTGCACGGCCGCCAGCCGCACGTGCGCGGCTGCGCGATGTGCCACATGCCCAACGGCAAGGGGCGGCCGGAAAACGCCCCGGTCGTCGGCCAGCCGGCGATCTATATTGCCCAGCAGCTGCACGACTTCAAGAACAACCTGCGCACCAGCGCCGACCCGCGCAAGGCGAATACGGCGCAGATGATCGAAGCGGCGCAGGACATGACCGAGGACGAAATCCAGGCGGCGGCGACGTACTTCTCCTCTATGAAGTGGACGCACTGGATCACGGTGAAGGAGACGGCGACCGTTCCCAAGACACGCATCGGCGGCAACGTCTTCTTCCCGCTGCCGGGTGCCGAGACCGAACCGATCGGCAGCCGCATCATCGAAACCCCGGAAGACGCCGACCGCTTCGAGCTGCGCGATCCGCGCTCCGGCTTCGTCGCCTACGTGCCGCCCGGCAGCATCAATCGCGGATCGCTGCTGGTGGCAAGCGGCGGCGGCAAGACGACGGCCTGCCGGGTGTGCCATGGGCCTGACTTGATGGGCCTCGGACCGGTGCCGGGTATCGCTGGCCGCTCGCCGAGCTATCTGATGCGACAGTTGTGGGATTTCAAGAAGGGCACGCGCCACGGTGCCTGGTCGCCGCTGATGCAGCAGGTCGTGAAGGACCTCACGCAGGAAGACATGCTCAACCTTGCCGCGTACCTCGCGGCGGCCGGACCGTCAAATCCCTGATCAACGATTCAATGGTCGGCTCTGCTCAGGGTAGTAGGCGAAGATGAGGCCGCCACCCTTGAGGGTGTCGATGAGCTGATGGGCGATCTCGGGGCGGACGGCTGGGCAGCCGAGGCTGCGCCCGAGGTAGCCGTTGGCCTTGGCGGTCGACGCGTTTACATAGGGGGCACCGTGGATCACGATCGCACGGTCGCGCGCGTGGTCGTTCACACCTTTTTCCAGCCCATCCAGACGCAGTGAGTAGCCGTTATGGCCGACGTAGGGCTCGGCCGTCTTGAACAGGCCCAGGCTGGTCATGTTGCTGTCGGCCGCGTTCGAAAACTCCTTCGCCATCTTCGTGCCGCTGCCGCGGCCGTGCGAGACGAGCTCGTGGAACAGGAGCGCATGCGTGTGGACGTCGAACACCCACATGCGAGGCTCAGTCGATGGCTTCGAGTAGTCGATGACCGTCAAGGTGGACGGTAGCGCAGCGGTTCCCCTTTCAATGGCCGAGGTCGCCGACTGGAGCGCCAGCGCGAAGACGTCCGCATCCAGGCCGCCGAGCTCGGCCTTGCTCCAGGTCTCACGGCTGAGCGCGCCAGCCGCCGAGCTCGCACCTGATGCAAAGGAACTTGCCGCGCACAGCAGGGACAGCACGGCAGCGATAGAGCCGATCCGTAATCTCATGATGTGTTGGGATGCGCGGCGGACGATCGCCGCGCACACATAATTTTACGAAGACGGTGCGCAAATGGCAACGTCAGCCGGATCTGCCATACTGAGCGGATGCCGTTCTCGCAGTTCAAGCTGCATCCGGATCTCGTCCGCGGTCTCAAGGATCTCGGCTTCCAGCGTCCGACGCCGATCCAGGCCGACGCCATTCCACCCGGGATGGACGGCCGCGACGTGCTCGCCTGCGCGATGACCGGGAGTGGCAAGACGGTCGCGTTCCTCCTGCCCATCCTGCATCGGCTGATCGGCCGGCCACGCGGCACCACGCGCGCGCTGATCCTGACGCCGACCCGCGAGCTGGCGGCGCAGATCCTGAGCGACCTCAACGACCTGACGGTGCACACGCCGATCAACGCCGCCGCGGTGTTCGGCGGCGTCGGCATGGGACCGCAGGAGCATGCCTTCCGCAGCGGCGTCGACGTCATCGTCGGCACGCCGGGACGCCTGCTCGACCACTTCCGGCAGCCCTACGCCAGGCTGGCCGGCATCGAGTTCCTGGTCCTCGACGAAGCCGATCGCATGCTCGACATGGGTTTCCTGCCCGACATTCGCCGCGTACTGCGCCACCTCCCGAAGAAACGGCAGACGCTGTTCTTCAGCGCGACGATGCCCCCGCCGATCGCGGAGTTGACGCGCGAGATGCTGCACGATCCGGTGACGATCAACATGGAACGCCGCGCGGCGCCGGCGTCGGGCATCACCCAGGCCATTTACCCCGTAGCGCAGCCGCTCAAGTCGGCGCTCCTGCTGCAGCTGCTCGAGTCGGCCGACGTGCGCGACGCGCTCGTCTTCACGCGGACAAAACATCGCGCGGATCGGCTGGCGCGCTACCTGTCGGCAAAGCGGGTCAGCGTCGAGCGCATCCACGGCAACCGCTCGCAGGCGCAGCGCACACAGGCGCTGGAAGGTTTCAAGAGCGGCCGCTACCGCGTGCTCGTCGCCACCGACATCGCCGCGCGCGGCATCGACGTGACGGCACTCGGCCACGTTATCAACTTCGACGTGCCGGCCCAACCGGAAGACTACATCCACCGCGTCGGCAGGACCGCCCGCGCCGAGCTGACCGGTACGGCCTACACGCTGGTCTCCCCAGACGAGGAGGGGGATCTGCGCGCGATCGAACGGGCCATCAACCGGCGCCTGCCGCGCGTCACCGTGCCCGATTTCGATTACGCCGCCAGGGGCGGCGAGCAACTCGAAGTGCCGCACGCGCAGCGCATCGCCGAGATCCGCGCACGCAAGGCCGACGAGCGCGCCCGGGCCAAGGCCAAGGCCGAACGGCGCGCCCAGGGCGGGCAGTCCCCCTCCAGCCATGGCCAGGGGCAGCCGGCATCGCCGGGCCGCGGTCGCGGCCCCGGGCCCGGCCGTCCAGGCCAGCCCGGCCGGTCGAGAGGCCATCGCCGCCACCGCTGACGTGACGGAATGTGCCGCCTGACGGCTGGTGCTAGCGGACGCCGAACCCGACGAGGACGCGCGCGGTGAAGCCGCCGAGGTCCTTTTCGTTGAACTGCGTCATCACGCTGGTGCTGACGTCGGGCACGCCGACGTGCCGGTACTGCGCTTCGCCGCCGACGAAGAATTGCTTTTTCTTCCCGATCGCGATGTCGACGCCGCCGAAGCCCTCGCCGCCCACGTAGCGCTCGTCGACAGTGTCGCCCGCCTGCGCCACCGTGGACGTCTCCTGGTAGCCGACCGACACGAACGCGCCGCCGACGTACGGCGTGATCCGGCTCTTGCTGACAAACCGCCAACCGGCGCCCGCCTCGATCGGCAAAATCGTGACGGTCATCGGGATGTTCAGCGTGAACACGTTGCCGCTGTCGTCGACGAAGACACGACTGCCGGTTCGCTGCGTGTAGGTGACGGCGATGCGCAGGAAAAGCTTGCGCCAGACGTCGACCTCCGCGCCGCCGCCCCCCGCGAACAGTTGGCTGCTGCCAAAGAGCGCGTCGAAGCTCTTCGACGCCGCGGTCGAGGTCGTATCGAACAGCCCGTAGACGCGGAAGCCGACACTGGATTTGGCCGGCGGCTTGGACTGCGCGGCGGCGGGAGTGGCGAGCGCCACGAGCAGCAGGAACGCGAGCGTGATCCGTGTCATCGGCCTACTTCCTGAGCCCAAGGCCGAACAGCGCCGTGCGCGCCTGAATCAGACCGGCTCCGAAATCGTCGTTGCGGGTGGGATCGTTGGCGCTCGGCGTGCCCAGGAACTTCGCTGTCTTCTTGATCGCCTGCTCGATCGCCGCAGGCGTGGTGATCCCCTGGCTGTAGAGCAGCGCCGCCACGCCGGCAACATGCGGCGTCGCCATCGACGTACCGGCGTAGCCGACCTCGGCGTAGGCGTCGAAGCGTGGGAACAGCACCAGCGACGGATCGCTGACCGACGGACGGAGCGTCGACTGCCAGACGTAGCCGCTGCCGCTGGCGTCGCTGTCGGCCGGATCCCCGCCAGGGGCGGCAATCTCCACGTAGAGGCCGGTGCTGGAGTACGAGGCGCGGTTGCCCGATCGATTCGTCGCGCCGACCGCCATCACCCCGTTCAGGGTCGACGCGTAGAACGCCGGATACTGCGTCGGATTGCCATCCTGCTTGGCGTTGCCCGCCGCGATCGCAATGAACACGCCCTTGTTGAGCGCGTACTGCAGCGCCGACTCTTCGGTCGGCGATGCCCCTTCCCCGCCGAGACTGATGTTGATGATCTTGGCGCCGTTGTCGGCCGCGTAGCGAATGCCGGCGCCGATCGCGCTCGTCGGACAGCCGCCGGCATCCGGGTCGGCGAAGCCAGGAATGCCGGCGGCCGACATCGAGAACTGCACGTCCCAGTAGCTGGCGCACACCTTCACCGGCATCACCCGCACGTTGTAGGCGATGCCCGCGTCGAGCAGGCCGTTGTTCGAGTCTTCGCCGAGCGTCGAGCTGACGTGGGTGCCGTGGCCGTCGGTGTCGAGGATCCGCGTGCCGCCGTTGGTGACGAAGTCGGTCGGCGACACCAGCCGTGACGCCGCGAGATCCGGGTTGGGCGTGAACGGCACCGAGATCGTCTGGATCGCACTGTTGTTCCACGTCTTGAAACTCAGCGTGCCGGTGAAATTGGTGATGCCGGTGTCGACCACCGCGACGATCAGATCGGACTTGCCGCCAGGATTGATGTCCCAGGCGTGCGGCATGTCGATCGTCTGCAGGTTCCATTGCCGCGGCGTGAAGCCGGGGTCGTTCGGCGTCAGGCTCTTGTGGCGCAGGTAGTTGGGCTGCGCCCAGGCCACTTCCGGCTGCGCCTTGAGCTGATCGGCGAGCACGCGCGGGTCGGGCTGCGACGGATCGCGCAACACCGCGACCTCGCCGATCCACTGGAGGCGGTCCACCGGCGGGCGGCTGCGCAGCGCGTCGAGCGCGCGCTGCTCACCCTGCACCTCGACGCCGTCCTTGAATTTCACGATCACCTGCCCGGGCAGGTAGTCGAGGCCGCTCGCGGCCGCGTCGACGAACGCCTGCGCATCGGCGCCCGACATCACTGCGGCCGGGAGCGGCGCGGCCGGCGCGTCAGCGGCCTGCTGGCCGCGAGTCAGTGGTGACGAAACGATGACGAGGAGGGCGACGCAAAACGCAGCGGCACGAGCCATGCGTCGACATTACCACGGCGACGATTGGGGTCGCGACCCGGCGCACGGAGGCGTCTACTTGGCGAGCTGTCCGCGGCGCAGTTGCTTGTACATCTGCAGCGCGTCGGCGATGATGCCGAGCGCGGCCTCGGGCCCGAGCAGATCCTCGACGATCACCTGCTTGTGCTCGAGCACCTTGTAGTCCTCGAAGAAGCGCCGCACCTGTCGGACGACGTGGCTCGGTAGCTGTGTCTTGTCGCGGTATTCGGAGTAGGCCGGATCGCGCACGCTGACGGCGAGGATCTTGTCGTCGATGCCCTTCTCGTCACGCATGCGCATCACGCCGATGGCGCGTGCCTCGACAATCGTCAGCGGAAACACCGGCTCCTGCCCGAGCACCAGCACGTCCAGCGGGTCGCCGTCGTCGCAGAACGTGCGCGGGATGAAACCGTAGTCGGCCGGGTAGTAGACGGCGCTATAGAGCACGCGGTCCAGCCGGAGCAGCCCGGTCTCCTTGTCCAGCTCGTACTTGTTGGTGCTGCCCTTGGGAATCTCGATCACCGCGGGGAAGGCGGTGGTGATGACCGATTCGTCGATGTAGCAATCGTGCCAGGGATGCATCTAGGAATTCCTGTCTTCAGCGCGCGGCGGCATAACCGGCAAAGACGGCGATGAGCCCGATGACCACCTGCAGCAGGACATTGGCCGCCGCGAGGCCGTGCTCGCCGCCGTGTTCGAGTGTCAGCGTGTCGAGCATGAAACTCGAAAACGTGGTGAACCCTCCGAGGATTCCCACGAAGACGAACGTGCGTGCGTTGGGCGACAGGTGCAGCTTGCCGCCTGCCATCAGTCCCGCCAGCACGCCGATCGCGATCGAGCCGATGACGTTGACGGTGGCGGTCGCATACGGCGTCGTCGTCTCGGTGACGCGGGCGAAGGCGATATTGACCGAGTGACGCGCCAGCGAACCGAGCGCCCCGCCAAGGGCTACTGCAATCCAGGTCATATTCTTGGCGGCGGACTCCACCACGCTGCGGGTATTCTACGGCAGCCAGCGCTCGGCACGCTGCGGCGGGCAGTTGGTCACGATCAACAGCTCACCCCACAGCTGCCGGCGCAGCCCCGAGCCGGATCGCCGCGTCCCGAGAACGGCATGGCGGTGAAAGAGATCGTGCATGGGGACGCCGGCGGCGGCGAGCGCCTGGTAATCGCGGCGCCGGATGATGACGTAGCGCGGGGCCGGACTGTCGAGAAAGGCGGCGATGTCGCCCGGAGTGCTCAGTGGGGCGAGCGGCCGCTCGGCGTAGTAGCGCAGGCTGGCCCGCCACTGTTCGAGCTGGTAAATGGCCGCCTGCGCCTCGTGCGGGGCATGTTTGCGGAGTGCTCCCGCGACGAGCGCGGTCGGCCTCAGGTTGTCGAGCACCGGCATGCCGACGCCCACGGCCGCGGCATACGTGGCCAGCAGCGCCAGCGTCAGCACGACCGGCCGGCGCGGCAGCCGCCAGTTGCCGTGCGCCGCACGCACCATGTAGGCGACGCCGCCGGCCGCCAGCGCCATGGGCAGCAGCACCGCGATGAGCGGCAGATCCAGATCCAGCTCGAACATGTAGACGATGGCGAACGTGCCAGAGACGACCAGCAGCGCGGCAAGGACGATGCCGGCGACGCGGACGGCGCGTCCGTGATCGCCGACGCCGTCGGCCGCGTCGTGCCACGCCTTCGACGCCAGCAGGCAGATGGCCGGCGCGGCCGGGAAGATGTAGTGATCGAGCTTGAACCGCGCCAGCGAGAAGAAGCCGACCACGACCGCCGTCCAGATCCAGAGCAGCCGCTCGGGCGTATCTGCCACGACGCGGCGGCGCGCCAGCTCGACGAGCCGGGCCACCGCGACGGCGCTCCACGGGAAGAAGCCGCCCGCGAAGGACCGCAAGTAGAATACATGACTGATCGCGCGTGACGACCACGATTCCGGCTGCGTGAAGTAGTAGAGGTTGCCGGCCAGCACGTATCCCTGGACGAACGCGTCGCCGAAATGCGCGAACATCCACAGGAACCAGGGAGATGCAGCCACGGCGGCAGCGGCCAGCCCCGCGATCCAATGCAGGCGTCCGACGCGCGCGCGCAGCTCGCCGCCGAGCGCCCAGGCGGTGCCGCAGAACAGGCCGATCAGCACTAGCGCGACCGGTCCCTTGATCATCACCGCCATCGACAGCAGCGCGTAGCCGAGCGCCTCGCGGCGCCGGCTGCCGGTCGACGACGCCTCGGTCAGGCAGGCGAGCGCCCCAAACAGGAACGCCGTGAAAACCATGTCGAAGAGCGCGATGCTGGCGAGCATGAACGTCGCCGGAATCGTCGCGAACATCACCGCGCCCCATTCGCCGACCGACTCGCCGAACATCCTGATGCCGGCGCGGCGGGTCGTCCAGAAGAGCGCCAGGGCGGCGAGCGCGCTCGGCAGCCGGACCGCGAATTCGGACGGCCCGAGCAGGAGCATCGATGCTCCCTGCAACCAGTGGAAGAGAATCGGCTTGTCGATGTAGGGATGGCCGTCGAGCAGCGGTACCAGCCAGCTGTGAGCCCGCAGCATCTCGCGGGTCAGTTCCGCGTAATGCGCCTCGTCAGGGTCCATCAGGCTCGGATAACCAAGCCTCCAGAACACGACGATCCAGGCGATTGCGGCCCAGTACAGTCAGACGTACGTACGCTGCCGACGCACCTCGCGAACTAGGCGCTGCAGGCATTGGCGCGACAAGATCTATCTCTCGATCTCCCCCCTGGCAATAGTTCCAGCGGTATAGTGTTAAGCTTCCGCCGCCAACGCGCACTCGGAGGATCGATGCAGAGACAAAAACTGTTCGTTGCCAGCTGCGTGTCGCTGGTCACCACGTCGATGGTCTTTGCCATCCGTGGCGACATCGAAGCCGCAATGAGCAGCACGTTCCACATCAACGCCAACCAGATGGGGACGATCTGGAGCCCGGCGTTCTGGGCCTTCACGATCGCCATTTTCATCAGCGGCGCCATCGTCGACGGCGTCGGCTTGCGCGCGCTGCACATCCTCTCGGCGATCGGCTACTTCATCGGCATCGCGCTCGTCCTGCTCGCACCCCACCCGACGGCCCCCGTCGCGGCGATCTTCGACAACACCGGCACGACGATGCTGTATGCCGGCTTCTTCGTCATGGGACTGTCGCAGGGGCTGGTCGAAGGGGTGATCAATCCGCTGGTCGCGACCATCTACAGCGGCGAGAAGACGAAATGGCTCAATCGCATGCACGCCTGGTGGCCGGGCGGCCAGGTGATCGGCGGCCTGCTCGCCTTCGCGATGACGCAGATGTTCAACGCCAGCTGGCAGTTGAAGCTCTCGACCATCCTGGTGCCGGCGGCGATCTACCTCGCGATGGCGCTGTCGATGGAGTATCCGCAGACCGAGCGCGTCCAGTCGAACGTGTCGACCGGCGAGATGTGGGCGCAGATGGCCAAGCCGCTGTTCCTGCTCCTCTTCATCTGCATGTGGATGACGGCGGCGGCCGAGCTCGGACCGGATCAGTGGTTCCCGTCGGTGATGAGCGCGCTGGTGCCCAGGCTGCAGGGCGTGCTGTTCCTCGTCTATACCGCCGGCCTGATGTTCGTACTGCGGACGTTCGGCAGCAACATCGCGCACAAGAATCCCATCGGCACGCTCTTCATCTGCTCGATCCTGACCGGCATCGGCCTCTACTGGCTGGGCGGCCTGCAGCCGGGGACGAGCGCCCTGATGGCGTTCGCGGCGTCGACGGTGTTCGCCGTGGGCAAGAGCTACTTCTGGCCGACGATGATCGGCATCACCGCCGAGCAGTTCCCGCGCGGCGGCGCGCTGCTCATCTCGATCATGGGCGGCACCGGCATGCTGTCGGTGGCGGTGGCGCTGCCGTACATGGGCGCGCGCATCGACCATTACGGTCCGGGCTCAGCACTGCAGATGGTCGCTGTCCTCGGCGCCATCCTCGCCGTCATCTTCGGTGTGCTCTATGCCTGGTTCACGGCGCGCGGCGGCTATCGCGCGGTGGCACTGACGAAGAGTAGTACTGCGACCGCATAGCCTTCAGGAAGTCCACCGACCGGGCGATCTCGTCGAGGCCGTTCATCCCGTCCTCGACCGAGATCCACCCGGCGAACCCCGCTCCGGCCAGGCGGCTGAAAATCGCGTCGTAGTCGATCAGCCCCTTCCCCGTCTCGCCGTGCTGCAGCTTGGCCGAGTAGCCGAGCGATCCGTCGGCTTCTTTCAAGTCGTCGAGCGTCGCACCTTTCGCCAGCGATCGATCCGACGCATGCATCGTCACCACCCGCGGCAGGACTTTGTCGAGGAACGCGATCGGGTCGTAGCCGCCGACGATCGCGTTCGACGGGTCGTACTGGACCCCCAAGCGTGGTGACTCGATGCGCTGGAGGAGCTCGAGATACACGTCCTCGGCCTGGGCGAATTCCGGGTGGCGCCAGGTGCTGTCCTTGTAGTGGTTCTCGAGACATAGCACGACGTCGTGCTGCTCGGCGTAGTCGAGCGACCGCTCGATCCCTTCGACAGCCCAGGCGATGCCCTGCTGGCGCGTCACATCCGGGCGCCGCTGTCCGCTCAACGTGCGGCAGTGGCGGGCGCCAAACCGTACGGTCAGATCGATCGCCGCCTTCTGCCGTTCCACTTGCCGCGCTCGCTCGACCGGATCCGGATGCGTGAAATCGGGCGAGAAGCACAGCATCGCCGTCTGCTGCCCGGTCTCGTCGCAGGCACGGACGGCTGCCGCGATCTCCGCGTCGCCGTGCATGAACCCGTCGTAGTGCTCGATGCCCTCGCCGCCAAGGCGCGCCGCGTCGCGGATCCACTGCACGTAGTCGCGCTCGCCACGCACGAAGTCGTCGAACCAGCACTTGGGGAACACACTGATGCGCGGGGCAACGGACATCCGCGCAGGATACAACACGCGCGTGGCCGCGCCAGCCGCGCGCGTCAGTGCCGCGTCAGTGCCGCGTCAGGGCCGCGTCAGCGCCGCTTCAGCGGTGTTTCGCGGATCCTGCCGCAAATCTCCGCCAGGATGTCGTGCAGGCTGCTGCCCGCCGGCTTGAAATCGTTGGCGGCGATCACCAGCGGCGCGCCGAGGACGACCAGTGGCGCGCCGTGCGCCGGACAGTCGATCGCCTGTTGAATCGTCAGGCCTCCCACCGCCTGCACGGGAATCGAGACAGCGGCCGCCACCTCGTCGAGTTCGTCCATCGGGCTGAGGCCCGTGACCATGCGTCGCTCGTCGAAGCCGATGTGGTGGACGATGAAGTCGACGCCGAGTCCTTCCATCCAGTGCGCGCAGGCGATGCGGTCGGCCGCGGCCAGGTTGTCCCCCATCACCTTGACGCCGTATTTCTGTCCCGCCTCGATCGATTTGCGGATCGTCGCCTCGTGCGCGCGCCCCATGACCACGACGAGGTTGGCACCCGCCTTGGCCATCATCTCGGTCTCCAGGTAGCCGCCGTCCATGATCTTGAGATCGGCGACGATCGGATGATCGGGAAAGCGGGCGCGCAGCCGCTCGATGCCGCGGACACCGTGCGCGAGGATGAGCGGCGTGCCCGCCTCGAGCCAGTCGACGCCGGCGTCGACGGCGATTTCGGCCGTCTCCAGCGCCTCGTCGAGCGACGTCAGATCGAGCGAAATCTGGACGATGGGAAACCGCAGCGTGTCGAGGCTCGTCATGATCGAAGGCGATCATACGCGTGAGCCAGCTACAATGACGCATGCGCGACGTCGTCGTCCTGGTCGGAAGCCTTCGCACGGTATCGTTCAACCGCAAGACCGCACGTGCGCTGCAGGAGATCGCACAGGGGACGCTCTCGCTGGAGATCGTCGACATCGGCGGGCTCCAGCTCTACAACGACGAACTGGAAGCCGCCGTGCCCGACGCATGGACCACGTTTCGCGATCGCACCAGACGCGCCGACGCGGTGCTGTTCATGACGCCCGAATACAACCGCTCGGTGCCCGGGCTGCTGAAGAACGCCATCGACGTCGGATCGAGACCGTCCGGAATGAGTGTGTTCAGCCGGAAGCCGGCCGCGGTGGTGAGCGTAACGCAGGGCGTCATGGGCGCGTTTGGCGCCAATCACCATCTCCGGCAGTCGCTGGTCTTTCTCGACATGCCGACGCTGCAGCAGCCCGAGGTCTACCTTGGCGGCGCGGCCAAGCTGTTCGATCAGGAAGGGCGTCTGATCAACGACGACACGCGCGCGTTCCTGAAGAAGTTCGTCGACGCCTTCGCGGCGTGGATCGAGAAGACGCGTTGACGCGGACAATGCCGGAGCTGAACTGCGGCTACTCGGTCCGTAGCGCGATCATTGGATCGACACGTGTCGCGCGGCGCGCCGGCAGGTAGCACGCCGCGAGCGCAATCATCGCCAACGTCACAGCGACGATGGCGTAGGTTAGCGGATCGGTCGGCTTGACGCCGTAGAGGAGGCGCGCCAGCAGCCGCGAGGCGGCGAAGGCGGCGGCGAGGCCGACCGCAACGCCGATTCCGGCGAGCGCCATGCCGCGCCTCACCACCATGGTCAGGATCGCGGTACGCCCGGCGCCCAGCGCCAGGCGCACGCCGATGTCCCGCGTGTCCTGTTCCACCGAGTAGGACATCAGGCCGTAAATGCCGATTGCCGCGAGCACCAGCGCGATCCCGCCGAAGATCGTCAACAACA
This sequence comes from uncultured Acidobacteriota bacterium, assembly GCA_963836665.1. Taxonomy (GTDB): domain Bacteria; phylum Acidobacteriota; class Vicinamibacteria; order Vicinamibacterales; family 2-12-FULL-66-21; genus JAICSD01. The sequence continues at coordinate 963,771 of CAWIKL010000002.1, forward strand.
GCATGCTGAAGTGCTGGCGCTCGATCGACGTGCCCACGACCGCCGCCATTGACTGCACGTGCGATACGGGGAGCTGGCCGTCGACGGCCAGGAACGCCTCCTGAATCGACGCGGTCAGCGGCGGCGAGATGCCGGCGGTGCGCACGATCCAGGCCGCCGGAACGAGACTGTTGGCCAGCCTGGTGAGCGAGTCGGACATCTGTGCGACCGGCACGTAGACGACCGGCGGCGCCGCCTGATCGAGGCCGTTCTCACGGACGTCGGCCACGACGCCGACGATCTGCCGGGCCCCGTCCTCGAACTCCGGCCCGAGTCCCTTGCCGATCGTCAGCTGTTGGCCGATCGGATCGGCGCCGGGGAAGAACTTCTTCGCGAAAGCCTCGTTGACGAGGACCACCGGCGCAGTGCCGCCGGTATCGCGATCGGTGAACACCCGGCCGCGCAGCAGCGGAACGCTCAGCGCGGAGAAGTACTCGGGCGTGACCGAGCGCCAGTCCTCGTCGCCGTGATACTGCGAGTCCCCCTGCAGCGGACGCCCCTCGATCCGGAACGGCAGATCGACGCCGCCTTCGGTCGGCAGGGTGATCGCCGTCGCGGTCGCCCGGACACCCGGCAACGCGTCGAGGCGCTGCGCAATCATCCGCTCGAGCGTCTCCACCTGCTTCGCGGTCGCGTACTTCGAGCCGGCGAGCGACGTCTTCAGCGTCAGCACGTTGACGGCGTCGAAGCCAGGGTGCACGTCGCGCAGGCTTGCGACGGTGCGGATGAGTAGCGTCGCGCCGACGAGCAGCATCAGCGCCAGGGCGATCTCGACGACTACGAGGACATCGCGGGTGCGGGCGGCGCGGCGGTTCGAGACGCCACGCCCGCCCGACTCCTTGAGCGAGGTGCTGACGTCGGCGCGCGACAGGTGCACCGCGGGGGCGAGGCCGAACAGCAGTCCGGTGACGAGCGCCACGGCCGCCATGAAGGCCAGCAGACGCCAGTCGAGGAGCGACGCCAGCAGGGGCGCGCCCGCAAGGTCGTCGGCACGCGGCAGGCCCGCCGGGCTCAGCGACAGGAGGGCCCGCGCCCCCCACACCCCCGCGACGCAGCCGGCCACAGCACCGAGCGTCGACAGCAGCAGGCTCTCGATGAGGAGCTGCCCGACGATCTGCCCGCGGCCGGCGCCGAGGGCGGCGCGGATGGCGACCTCGCGCTGGCGCCCGGCGGCGCGCGCCAGGAGCAGGTTGGCGACGTTGGCGCAGGCGATGAGCAGGACGAGTCCGACGGCACCGAGCAGCACCAGCAGCGTCGGCCGCACGTCGCGCACCGCGATGTCCTGCATGCCGTAGACGCCTGCGTGCTCGTTCTCATCCATCCACTTCGGGTTGGCGCGGCGGAACTGGTCGCCAAGCAGCGTCATCTCGGCGCGCGCCTGCGCCACGCTCACGCCAGGCTTGAGGTGCCCCGCGACCGACAGGTAGTGGCCCTGGTTGGTCGAGTTCGGGTCGGCCTGCAGCGGAATGTAGACCTCGGCCGGCGGCTCGGACCGGAAGCGTGCACCCAGCACGCCGACGACGACGTAGGGGTCGCCGTTGAGCGAGATCGTCCGACCGACGATCGCGGGGTCGCCACCGAAGTGCGACTGCCACAGGCCGTCCGACAGCACCGCGACGCGCGGCCCGCCGACGCGATCTTCCTGGTCGCTGAACGTCCGTCCAAGCGCGGGCGACGCCCCGAACACGCGGAAATATGACGCCGACACGTGAATGCCCTTGACCTGCTGCGGCAAGCCGGCGCCGCTGAGGTTGAGGCCCGGGCCGGCAAAATCGTAGGCAGCGATCGCGTCGAGCGACTGGGCCTTCGCCGCGCTGAGATACTTGGGGATCGATTCTGCGCACGCGACACCTGACGGGAACTCGCGACAGATGCGCACCAGCCGGGTCGCGTCGGGATACGGCAACGGCTGCAGGAGGATCACGTTCACAACTGAGAAGATCGCGGCGTTGACACCGACGCCGAGCGCCATGGCGGCAACGGCAACCAGGCTGAACCGCGGATTCTTGAGCAGTGTGCGGATGGCGTATTTCATGGCCTTGTGTGTGTTCCGCCGCCAGCTACCCGGCTCACCGCGTATCCGACTGCGACACAGATCGCCGTTCCCACGGCCACATACCACGTCCACGCCAGCCTCGTCGTCCACCAGATGGTGAACATCGCTGCTGCCGACACCACGATCCCGGTAATCACGCCGGCAGTATTGGCGCGCTTGGTCAACACGCCGAGGCAGAAAGCGCCGAGCATCGGACCGTAGACGATCGACGCGGCCGTGAGACCGGCGGTGAATACCGATCCCCAGCCGCGCGCGACGATCGCGATCAGAATCAGGACGACGCCCCACCCGGCCGTGCACCACTTCGACAGGCGTAGCAGGGTCGCGTCGGACGCACGGCCCCCCGTCAAGGGGTGGTAGAAGTCGAGCACGGTGGTCGAGGCCAGCGAGTTGAGGGAGCCGCTCAGGTTCGACATCGCGGCGGCAAAGATCGCGGCGATGACCAGCCCGGAAATGCCGTGCGGCAGCGTCGTCACGATGAAGGCCGGGAAGATCTCGTCGTTGGTGGTGATGGCCGGGCGCGGGACGTGCTGGTAGTAGGCAAACAGCATGATGCCGATGCCAAGGAACAGCACGAACTGCGCGAGCACGATGAACCCGCTCGTGACGATCGCCTTCTGGCTGTCGCGCAAATTACGGCACGTCAGCAGCCGCTGGACGAGTAACTGATCGGTGCCGTGGCTCGCATTGGTGAGAAACGTCCCGCCGATCAGGCCCGCCCAGAAGGTGAACGGCACAGTGACGTCCCACGAGAACGACAGCACCTGGAGCTTGCCTGCTTCACGCCCCGCCGCGACGATCGCGTGCCAGCCGCCCGGCATCAGATGGACGATTTCGTAGGCGGCCAGCAGCGATCCGCCGACGTAGATCGCGAACTGGATCAGGTCGGTCCAGATCACCGCGGCGATGCCGCCTTCGAATGTGTAAACGAGCGTCAGGACGCCGACGAGAACGATCGACCAGAGCCAGAGATGCGGAATCCCGTGAACGCTTGCCGAGAGCACGGCGGACAGCACGAGCGAAGCGGCAAACACGCGCACGCCTTCGGCGAGCGCGCGCATGACGAGAAACAGCGCCGCGGCGACCCGACGCGCCGCCGCGCCGAAGCGGCTCTCGAGCAGTGCGTATGCCGTCAACAGCTCGCCGCGGAAGTAGGACGGCAGGAACACCCGCGCGATGATGAAACGACCGGCGATGTAGCCGACCAGCACCTGCAGGTAGGTCAGCGTGCCCCCCTGCTCGGGACGCGCGAAGGTGCCGTAGGCCAGCGCCGGCACGCCGATCAAGGTCAGCGTGCTCGTCTCGGTCGCGACGATCGAGAGACAGATGATGATCCAGGACGTGTCACGCGCGCCGACGAAGTAGTCCTTGACGCTGCGCTGGGCCCGCTTGAACCGCATGCCGAATGCGGTGATGCCCGCGAGGTAGGCGAGCAGGACCACGTAGTCGATCGTCGAGAAACCCATCGGCCGCTATAAGTATCATGGCCGGATGGATTCGGAGTACCGGAAGATGATGACCTGGGTCGCCGTCGCGCTCGTGGCGAGCGTGATCGCCGCCGTCGTGATCGTGACGCTGGTGATCCGCCACTACGGCCCGTAACGATCTACTTCGCCGGCATCAGCGTGACGACGGTGGTGCGATCGTCTGGGAAGTATTTGTTGAAGGCCGCTTTCACCGAGGCGACGGTGAGTGCGTTGATGCGATCGACGCGGGTGGCGATGATCGCCGGGTCCTGCCGGTAGAGATCGACCGCCTTGAAGCGGCTCAGCCAGTAGTTGTTCGTCTTCAGGGACGTCTCGTAGTTGCGGCGGGCGGTTTCTTTCACCTTGTTGAGCAGGTCCTCGCTCGGGCCGTCCTTCTTGAACTTCGCTACTTCCTGCATCACCCGCGCCGTCATCTTGTCGATGTTCTCCGGCGCGGCGCCGAAGCTGACCTCGACGTAGCCGTCGCCGGTCTGTGGCGGGATCTGCGAGAGATCGACCGACACGGTGTAGGTCTGGCCGAGCTCCTCGCGCAGGATGTCACGGAGGGACAGCTCGAGGACGTCGGTCGCGGCCAGCGCGCGCTCCTGCTCCATCGGATCGTTGGCCGGCGGCTCGGCGTAGAAGCTGATCACCGTCTCGCTCTTCGGCTCACGCCCTTTCTCGACGGTCGCCCGCTCGACTTTCGGCGGGAAATGCATGCCGACATCCTTGTAGGTCGACGAGGGAGTGCCGGTCGAGGGCAAGCCGCCGACGTAGCGCTGCAGCAGCGGCAGCGCCTCATCGAGCGAGAACGCGCCGACCATGTAGAAGGTGAAATCGGCGGCGTTGGTGAAGCGGTCTTTGTAGAACTTGACCATCTTGCCGCGATCGAGGCTGTTGATGCGAGCGACGGTGAGCGGCCGCGACGTGTAGTGGTTCGACGTGTTGACCTCTTCCAGCTTGTCGCCAAACACCGCTTCCGGGCTGTCGAGGCGGTTGGCCACGGCGGCAGTCATCTGCCGCTTCATCAGCTCGAACGCCTCAGGGTCGTCGCCGGGCTGCGTGAAGCGGGCAAACATCAGCTGCAGCGCCGTCTCGAGCTGCGCCGGCGCCGCCGAGCCGTCGATGCCGTGCGTCGAGAGCGAGGCGAACGGCGACGCGCTGGCGATCTTGCCGGCGAGCTGCTTCTGCAGGTCGACGGCCTTCATCCCGGCAGCGCCGGAGACCGAGACGTAGCTCGTGGCGAACTCCGCCTCGACGTAGTCGTCGGCGGCGGCGAGCGATGTTCCTCCCTTCGCCTGCATCGAGAACAGCACCTGATCGTTCTTGAAATCGGTCGGCTTCAGCCAGGCCTCGACACCGTTGCCGAATTTCACGATGGTCAGGCCGACGGCCTCGACCGTCCGGCGTGACGTGATCGCCGCCGGTTCCGGTTTGCGCTCGACGAGCTCGCGGGTCGCCGTCGTGTCTTTCCACGGCGTCACCGGCGTCGCTTCCGCCGTCTTGAGCGCTGACTTCAAGTCCGCCTCGGTCGGCACCTTGATGCCGGGCTTCTCCGGAGAGGTGGCCAGGATGACGCGGCCGTCCTCGGCGAGAAGCGTCTTGGCCAGCGCCGACACCTCGTCGAGCGTGATCGTCGGCAGCAGCTGCCGCGCCAGCGTGTATTCGTAGGCGATGCCGGGACTCGGCTCGCTCTCGAGGAAATAGTCGAGGTATTCCTGCGCGAACGAGCCGCTCTCGGTCTTGTCGCGCTCGGCGTAGGCGCGCTCGTAGAACGCCAGCATCCACTTGCGGGCGCGTTCGAGCTCGGCGCCACCGAATCCGAACTCGCGCGCGCGCTTGGCTTCGACGGCGACGGCGGTGAGCCCGTCAGCGATCTTGCCGTCCTCGGTGCCGGCGCCGAGCGACACCGTTTCGACGTCCTTGCTCAGCGGTCCGCTGCCCGTTCCCGCGCCGAGAAACTTGGCGTCGGTGCGGCGGGTCAGCTCATCGAAGCGATCGTTGAGCATCTGCTCGAACAGCCGTTGCACCAGCGAACGCCGGTAGTCGGCCACCGTCGACTCGTACTGTCGGGGCCGCTTGCGCAGGAGTGTCACCGACGACTGCGTCACCTCCGGGTCGGTCACGACGCTGACCAGTGCTTCCTCATGGAGTGGCACGTCCACCTTGCGCGCTGGCGGCTCCGGCGCGCGCGGCGTGAGGCCGCCGAACGCCGCCTTGATCAAGTCCTCGAGCTTCTGCGGATCCATGTCGCCGACCGCCACCACCGCCATCCGATCGGGGCGGTAGAAGGTGTCGTAGAACGCCTTCAACCGAGCCGGCGTAAACGTGCGCAGGATGTCGGGCTTGCCGATCGGCAGCCGATCGGCATAGCGGGAGTGCCAGAAGAGGACCGGGATCTGCTTGTCGCGGATACGCGAGCCGGCGCCGAGGCCGCCGCGCCATTCTTCGATGACGACTCCGCGCTCCTTGTCGATTTCCGTGGGATCGAGCGACAGGCCGCCGGCGAAATCGGCGAACGCGGTGAACCCCTTCTCGACGATTTCCGGCTTATCCGACGGCAGGTCGAGCATGTAGATCGTGTCTTCGAACCCCGTCTGCGCGTTGACATGCGGCCCGAGACGGGCGCCGGTCGATTCGAAGTACGAGACCAGGTCGCCGGGCTTGAAATGCGCGCTGCCGTTGAACGCCATGTGCTCGAGCATGTGCGCGAGCCCCTGCTGGTCGTCAGCCTCATCGAGCGATCCGGTCTTCACCGCCAAGCGCATCAGCACGCGATTGGCCGGACGAGCGTTCCGGCGCACGAAATACTTGAGCCCGTTGGGCAGCGTTCCCGTGCGGACAGCAGCGTCGAACGGGAGCTTTTCCTGCAGAGCCTGCCGGGCCGCCAGCGGCGTCAGCAGCAGCGTGACGAAGAGTGTGATGAGTGCCGGGCGGCGTCGCAGGTGGCGCATTGCGTGACTGTACACCGAAGTGCGAGGGGCGATGGGCGATGGGCGATGGACGATGGACGATTATCGATAGCGCGCCAGATCGATGCGCGCTCTCCAGATCACGTTGGCCTGATCGTCGATGACGACGAGCGCCGGCGCGGCGGCGTCCTCGATGCCGGCGCGCGGAAACGTCCCCTCGAGGCGCACGGCTGACATCACCGCCCCCGGACTGAAGCCGGGCGGAAACACCGGATCGCGCTTGAGCGGCGTGGCGGCGATCGGCTTGGTCGCCGGGCCCGTCTCGATGTAGATGTCGTAGGACGGAGCCTTGGTATAGACGTGCAGCGGGTGCAGGTGCGCCTGCACCACGAAGCCGACCGTGCCCTCGTACGGCGCCATCGCCTTGGCGAGGTCGCGCTCGGTGATGGCGAGCTGGCCGAGCGCCGCCTGGTCGCGCACGAACAGCACGGCGCGGCGGAACTCGGTGATCACTTCGGCGCGATCGATGATGCCGCTGGGCGCGAGTTCGTAGCCGCGGTTGAAGGATTCGAAGAGCGACTGGTCACGCGTGCGGCCGAGCTCGAACACCTCGCGCGCGGACGGATACGGCGCTTGAGCGAGCACCAGGACCATCAATAGAGCGGCACGCATGCCCATCACCCCCGTTCGACTACTATCACGGGATGCCAGACAGACTGCAAGCCGTGACCAGCACCGATCTGCCGAGTCCTGTCGGTCCGTACTCGCCGGGGATGATCGTCGGCAACCTCGTCTTCGTGTCCGGGCAGGCGGGGCGCGAGCCGAGCACGGGACGGCTGGCGCCGGATGTCGAGGCGCAGACGGAACAGGTCCTGAAGAACATCGCCACGATTCTCGAGGCCGCCGGCTCCAGCCTTCGGCACGTCGTCCGCTGCGGCGTGTTCCTCGTCGACATGAACGAGTTCCCGAAAATGAACGAGATCTACGCGAGGACGTTCGGCACGCACCGGCCGGCGCGGACGACGGTGGAGGTCTCGGGGCTGCCGGGCGAAGGACTGCGCGTTGAAATCGACGCCGTCGCTGTCATCCCGTGAGGATCATCGACCGGTGAGGATTGTTGACGAGGCGGCGCTCCGCGCGGCGGTGACCCCGGCGATCGCGATCCGCGCGATCCGCGAGGCATTCCGCGCCGACGGTGACGGCCGCACGCACGTGCCGGCAGTGATCAACCTCGCCATTCCCGCACATCACGGCGAGTTCCACGTCAAGACCGCATACATAGACGGCGTGCCGAGCGTGGCGGTGAAAATCGCCAGCGGTTTCTTCGACAATCCGGCCAAGGGCCTGCCGAGCGGATCGGGGCTGATGGCCGTATTCAGCGCGGAAACCGGCCTGCCGCAGGCGCTGCTGCTCGACAACGGCTTTCTCACCGACATCCGTACCGGCGCCGCCGGCGCGATCGCGGCGGAGCATCTGGCGCCGAAGGCGATTGGGAGCGTCGGCGTGCTCGGGTCAGGCCTCCAGGCCAGACATCAGGTCCGTTGCTTGCGCGAAGTGCGCGCGTTCTCGCGCATCGTGGCGTGGAGCCGCGACCGCGCACACCTCGAGGCCTACTGCGACGAAATGCGCGCCGACGGATTCGACGTCACCGCGGCGGCGACGCCGCACGACGTGTGTGCCGCCGCCGACTTGCTAATCGCGGCGACGCCGTCGCGGCAGCCGCTGATCCAGCCGGAGTGGCTCCGTCCCGGCCAGCACGTCACCGCGCTCGGCGCCGATTCGCCGGGCAAGCAGGAGCTGGAGGCGGCGTGCCTTGCGCGCGCCGACCTGCTGGTCGTCGATCGGCTGACACAATGCGCCTCGTTCGGCGAACTGCGTCACGCGCTGGACGCCAATCTCTTTCGCGCCGATCGCGTGCACGCGGAGCTCGGCGAGATCGTCGCCGGCCGCAAACCCGGCCGCATCAGCGATCGGCAAATCACGATCGCCGATCTGACCGGCGTCGGCTTCCAGGACACCGCTATCGCGAGCTGCGCACTCAAGAAAATCGGGGAATCGGGGATCGGGTAATCGGGTAATCTGGCTTGGCGCGCGCTACCGCGCGCTAAGAATAACGATCATCCGATCACCCGATTACCCGATTTCCCGATTCCCAGATTTCCCGATTCCCCGATGCCTCGCTTCAAGTTGCTGATCGAATACGCGGGCACCCGATACAGCGGGTGGCAGATCCAGAAGAACGCCAAGACCGTCGCTGGTGAAATCGACCGCGCCATCCGCGAGGCGACGCGGCGCGCGGAGTTCGAGCTCTATGGTGCCGGCCGCACGGACGCCGGCGTGCACGCGCTCGGGCAGGTCGCGCATCTCGAGCTCTACACCGATCTGTCACCGGCCGTGCTGCGGGCGCGCATCAACGACGCGTTGCCGGCCGACATCTACATCCGTGCCGCCGACAAGGTGCCGCACCGCTTCCACGCGCGCCACGATGCGCGGCAGCGCAGCTACGTCTACCAGATCACCCGCCGCAAGACCGCGTTCTTCAAGCCCTACGTCTGGTGGATCAAGGATCGACTCGACGTCGGGGCGATGCGCGCCGCCGCGACGGCCTTCGTCGGCCTGCGCGACTTCGCCTCGTTCACCGCCGACGAGCCGGACGAGAAATCGACGAAGGTCCTGATCGATCGCCTCGAGATCGCGGAGGACGGCGATCTCGTCCTCATTCGCGTCGCCGGCTCGCACTTCCTGTGGCGGATGGTGCGGCGCATCGTCGGCGTCCTGGCGGCGAGCGGACGCGGCGAGATTTCCGCGGCGGAGGCCGCGCGCTTCATGGAGGAGCGATCCGACGTGCCGGCGACGATGACCGCGCCGGCGTCGGGGCTGTTCCTAGAGTCGGTGATCTACACCGGCGATGAGAAGCCCGCCCCGCTTCGCGGTGTCCCGGGCGTTCCCTCCAGCCGCACTTAGGCCGGGTGCACGAGCGGCACGAAGCGGACGCCGAGCGTGCCGAGCAAATCGACGCGCGGGCCGTGCTTCTGCAGGATGCGCAGCTCCTGGTTCCAGGCACCAACCGGGATGACCAGGATGCCGGTGTCGACGAGCTGCTCGACGAGCGCCGGCGGCACCGCTTCGGTCGCGGCGGCGACGAGGATGCGATCGTAGGGCGCATGCTCGGGCCAGCCGTGATGTCCGTCGCCGGTCCGGACGTGCGCGTTGCGGTAGCCGAGCGCGCCGAGGCGGACGCGCGCCTCGTCGGCCAGCGCGGCAATCACTTCGACCGAGTAGACCTCGCGCGCCAGCTCCGCCAGCACCGCGGTCTGGTAGCCGCACCCCGTCCCGATCTCGAGCACGCGGTGTGACGGCTGCAGCCGCAGCGCCTCGGTCATGAAGGCGACGATGTACGGTTGCGAGATGGTCTGGCCGTGGCCGATCGGTACCGGATGATCCTCATACGCCTCGTGGCGCAAGCTCTCCGGCACGAAGCGCTCGCGCGGCACTCGCGCGAGCGCTTCCAACACGCGGGCGTCGTGCACGTCGCGACCGCGGATCTGCTCCTCGATCATCCGTTCCTGTGTCGTCATGAGGGATGTTACTTGATGATCCGGAGGCTTGTCGGCGGCCGCGGTCGAGCGCCCTTCCAACCGAGTTGCACGACCTCGAAATCAGCGGCGCTCAGGGCACCGAACGCGGGGTTGAGCACGGAGTTGTTCCAGCGCGCGTCGAGCGTGCCGCCGATGTACATGTCCGATCCGTTGTCCGCGATGATCAGGCCGTAGCGCTGCATCGCGCGGAAGATGCGCTGCGCATCGGGAGTGAACGACGACAGGTTCTTCGATGCCTTCAGGCGCAGGCGCGCGCCCATGGGCAACGCTCCCACGGTCGAACCAGCCTTGTGCGATGCCGGCCAGACGTAACCGTTGGTGGCGCGCACCGTCACGCGGAACGCGTGGGTGATCTCGCCGGTGCCGTTCGCCTCCTCATAGCGGACCAGACCGGGAAAAATCGCAAGGCCCGCCGCGTCCGCCGAGGTCCAGGTCTCGGGACGACGCGCGTTGGTCTTCAAGTCGAACACCGCACCGCAGTCCGCTTCCCAGCGGTTCAGTGTCGCGTTCCAGCGGGTGCCCGCCGTTTCATAGAGCAGCCCGTCGTCAGTGTCGACGAGGAGCATGTGGCGGTCCCCGCTGGTGCCGCCTCCGGCGACGGCGCCTTCGATGTAGTTCGGCTGGGTCTTCGCTTCGGGGGGAATGGGATAACCGGGCGGGCGCCCCGCTGCGCCATTGTCGCTCTCGTTACCGTAGGCAACCCAAGTCGGCTGCACGAGTGGCTCATCGCTGGTCACAGTCACGTAAGGAATGCCGTACGGCGAGGGACCGAAGTCCGGGTGCAGCTTGCGCGTGGGACCAATGAACGAGATGTAGGCTGCCGAATTCGCGTCGACTGGCGCCTGGCTGATGTCCTGGTTCCACCAATTACTTAGCGGAAACACCAGGCGGCCGCCAAGCGGGCCGCCGAGGACGGCTCCGCCGAGGATGAGCGAGCCGCCAAGCAGGAACGAGCGCACAGGCACACCGGGACCGTATCAGGATCCGTGCCGCCGCTAAATGCCTGATCCGCGTCCCGGCGAATTCCCTCAGGCGTTCATCTTTCGGACGGATCCGACGAACCTGTCATATAAAGTCGGCTGCCGTTCACGCCGACACACCGGCCGGCGCTTCATGCCCTCACGGGACTTCAGGTATCACCTGCTCTCGATCGGCGTGAACCGCGAGGCTAACGGCGCGAGCGTCCGCTCGGCGGAACGCGATGCCTTCGGCATCTCGTGGACGTTCGCGCAGCTCGGCTACTGGCGCGCCGAACGCAATCGCTGCCTCACCGGCGACCAGGCCACGGCCTCCGCCGTCGACGCGCACCTCGCACATTGCGGCAGTCTCGAGGACCTCGACCTCCTGCTCGTCTACTGGTCGGGGCATCTCTTCGCCGTCACGGCGATGGTCGAAGCGCTGGCCCGCGACGGCTGCGCACGCCTTCGTGTATTGATCGTGGACACCTGTCATGCCGAAGATCGCCTGCGTCGCCTCGAGGAGGCGCTCGACGCCCTCCCCGCCGACCGGCGTCCCGTCGTCCTCGCGTCGTGCGCACCCGACTCGCGCACCCGAGAAAACAGCGTCAACGGCTTCTTCACGGGCGCCCTGCTCCGTCAGCTGCGCCGCCCGCGCCGTCCCGGGACGCGCACGCTCGATCTGCTCGACGCGTTCAACCGCGCCGCCGACGAAGCCGTCAGCCGCACCGGACGCGAACCGCTGTTTGCGTCCAACGGCGCCGGACGCCTTCGCATCCCCATCCTCGCGCAGAGCATCCTTCCGTTTGAATCCCTGATCGCTGATCGCTGATCCCGAACCCCTCTCGACTCCGTGATCGCTGATCGTTGATCCTGGATCCCTTTATCGGGCGAATTGCGGATCGCGGATCTGCAAACGCGGATCCACGATGCGGGAGCGGCATGCGGGATGAAGGATCCAGGATCAGCAATTAGCGATCAAGGATTCCCGTCCTAGCGCGATCGGATCAGCTTCAGCGAGGGGACCGGCCGGTGCGCCGGATAGAGGCAGTCTTCGTCGGCAATCACGGCGTCGACCATCGATGCCGCCAGCTTGGGGGAGAGCAACTCGAGCACGCGCAGATGATCGTCGGAGAACGCGAGCAGTTCCTTCGAATAGAGGGCCATCACCGCGATCAGCGCGTCGCTGTCGACGAGCGGCACGACGATCGCCGAGCGCAGTGCGGGCGTACTCTCGGCACGGAAGCCCAGGTCGAGAATCGGTTCGCCGTTGACGATTGCCGTCCGGTTGACCGCCACCCAGCCGGCCATGCCGGTCGAGGTCGGGCGCGTTACGCCGCGCAGCGCCGGGGCGTGGGCACCAGCGGAGAAGCGGACGACGACGTGATCGTGCGTTTCGTCGGGTAGGAAGAGCGTCATCGCGTCGCAGGGCACGATGTGCCGGATCAGCATCCAGACGAGCGCTCCCACGTCGGAGAGTTGCGCGCTGCCGTCGAGCGCCCGGGTCAGGCTGCTCATCGCCAACAGCCCGTCGTCGAGCCGTCCGTCAGGTACAGTTGACCGCGGTCTCCCCAGCTACGTTCACGCGAGTCTCCCCATCGAGAAAAGGAACCGCGGGCCGACACGAACGGCCGGGAAAGGGATACTCACCGGTGACCGTGCACTCGTAGGGTCAATCCGTGAAACCCGCGGGAAGATTGTGCTGTTATGAGCCAAGACGTATGGCACTAGAGCAATTTTTGAACCACCTCGAAATAGATAGCAAATACATAGTTATCATTAGCAATATCAGTAAGTTAAAGACATATAGCGCGACATGACATTTTTTTGCTGCTGTGCGATAAATTGTCCATCAATGGAACACACTGAGCGACATGCCAGTTAATATTCGCTATTAAATATAAGTATTTAAAGATAGTTATTTGATTCTGTTCCGCAACGGAACAAAAATTGTCCAGCCTGACGTGAATTGATCTAGGAGCGGGCGCCGCCGCGGATCAGGGTGAGCGTCGCCGCGGGCGCGGCGAGGGGCTCGGCGCCGAAGGTGCTGGCGAGCGGAGCGCTGAGTCTGGCGCACAGCAGTTCGAGCAGCCGGACATGGTCGTCGCTGAAGGCCGTGAAGCTCTCGCCTTCGGACCGATAGAGAGCGAGTACCGCCACCAGCGAGGCTGACTCGATGATCGGCACGGCGAGGCAGGCGCGCAGCGCCGGCACGCGATCCTCACCCGTGTAGGCGGCTTCGATGCCGGGGTCGGCGTTCACGGCCGGCCTGAGCGTGACCGCCACCCAGCCGGCGATACCGGAGCCGGTGGCCAAGCGCAGGGTGCGGAGTCGCGCCGCGTGGTGTCCCGCGGCGTACCGCACCGCCACTTGATCGTGCTGTGGCTCGGGGACGAAGATCGCCATCGCGTCGCACGGCAGTATCTGCCGGAGGATCGTCCATAGCAGCCCGCCGACGTCGCCGGGGCCGGCGTGGCCGCCGACTGCACGCGACAGACTCGTAATCGCGAGCAGGCCGTCGGCGACGCCGGCGTCGATGGCGAGCGGCGGGTCCGGCTCGAGAGGGGTGCGATCGAGCGCACGCGCGTCGCCGATGGCACGCGAAGCCGGGTGGGGCGTCGGATCAAAAGCGGGCATGATCCGCGTGTAGTCGGCGATGAATGCGTCGACGACCGCGGGGTCGTACATTGTCCCGCGCCGCTCCTTGACGATGGCCAGCGCCTGGAGGTCGGTCATGCGGCGCCGGTAGGGGCGGTCCGACGTCAGGGCGTCGAAGCAGTCGACGACGGACAGGATGCGCGCGCCAAGCGGGATGGCCGTCCCGATCAGGCCGTCGGGATACCCGGTGCCGTCCCAGCTCTCGTGGTGGTGGCGAACAATCGGTACGACCGGGTAGGGAAACTCGATCGACGACAGGATCTCGGCGCCGATTGGCGCATGCCGCTTCATCTTCTCGAATTCGGCTGGCGTCAGCCGGCCCGGCTTGTTGAGGATGTGCTCGGGCACCGCGATCTTGCCGGTGTCGTGCAACAGCGCCGCCGCTTCAATGGCTTGCAGCGTCGTGGCGTCGGTCACCCCCATCACCCGCGCCAGCGCCAGCGTGCCCTGCTGCACGCGCCGTACGTGATCGTGGGTGACTTCGTCCTTGGCGTCGATCGCCGTGGCCAGCGTCTCCACCGTCGAGAGGAGCAGGCGGTTGAGATGCTCGACGTGGTGTTTGGAGTCCTCGAGCCGGCCGAAGGACGACTGGAACGTCAAGTAGCAGATGACCAGCAGCGGCACGATCAGCGCGATCGCCGTGAACTGCACCTCGCGGAAGGCCAGCACGAGGAGCAGCGCCACCGAGGCGCCGGCGACGTAGCTCGGGACAAGCGGCCAGTAGTGCTCCGTCCAGACGCCGCGGACCGACCGCGCCTGCGACAGCCCGATGGCGCTGGCGGTGAGCCCGGTATTGACCGCGAAATACACCATCGCCATCACAGCGACGTTGACCACCACGATCGACCGCGGTGCCGCGCCGCCGTAGAGCGGTCCGCCGCCGCTCATGGCAAAGAATGCATGGCCGGCCGCCCACATCGACAGGCCGAGGTTCGCAAAGTTGAAGAGCGTCTGCGTCCGCGTCATCCGCCAGCGGACCGAAATGCGGATCCCGTCGAGGGCCAGGGTGATGACGCCGACTTCAGGCCCGAAGAGCAGGACCGACGCGAAGGCGAAGGCCTCCGACACCGAAAAGCGCGTCTCGATGGACGGAACCTTCAGGGTCAGCATGCCGCTTGCGATCGTCAGGATTGCGAAGAGCAGCCACGCCGTCGGCGTCTCGGCGCTGAGCAGCCGGGCGGCGCTCGTACACACCGCGACAACGCCGGCCGCACTGACCGCGGTCACGAACGCCACCGCGAGGGTTGGGAGCGATGGGGTTGCCGACTTCACTGCCGGCGTGCTCAGTGGCCGCCCCCCGCCATGTTCCCCCACACGATGTAGCTGCCGTCAGAGGTCTCGCTGTTGCCCCAGACGATGTACTGGCCTGACGGCGACTGGATCGTGTTGCCCCAGACAATGTAGTAGCTGCCCGAGTAGTTGGCGACGTTACCCCAGACAATGTAGTTGGCTCCCGTGGCCCCCAGCGGGTTCGACGTGCCAAGCAGGTTCAACACCCCTGCTTCCGATCTGTCGATGCTCCGGAACAGGAACGACAGATCGAGGAGGCCCAGGAGATGGATGCCGCTGCGATCGTAAATTCGATCGATGAGCGTGCCGGAGTCGCGAAAGGTCGCGCCCGACGACACGCCGAGCAGCGACGTGACGGTGGTCACGACGCTCGTCAGCAGCCCGGTCTGCGCAAACTTCATCCCTTGCGCGAAGTCGACGCTGCCGGTGCCGGAGGCGACCAGACCCGCGGCGGGCATGAAGCGCGCCCCCATCTGGATCGCCAGCTTCACCTGTCCCGGTGTCAGCGAGGGGTAGGCGTTGATCAGCAGCGCCGCGCCGCCGCTGACGACCGCGGTCGCCATGCTCGTGCCGCTCAGGCGCAGATACGCGTTCTTGCCGCTGCCGGCAATGTGCCACTGCGGATAGGTCCGGCTGATGTAGGAGCTCTGCGCCTCGAGCGACACGATGCGCGTGCCGGGCGCGACGACATCGGGCTTGACCACCCATTCGTACGCCGCCGGCCCCTTCGAGCTGTAGGGCGCGACCTCGTCGTCGGACGGATCGACCGTGTCTTTGGTGTCGAGCGCGCCGACCGTCAGCGCCAGCGGCGAGTTGCCCGGCGACGTGATGCCACCGAGCACCGGCTGGCCGCTACTAGTCAGGCCATAGTTGCCGGCCGAGACGACGACCGTGATGCCCGCCGCCACTGCCCGCGCAACCGCCTGGCACAGAGGGTCGGTCGCCGATGGCTCGGTCACCGGGTGGCCGAGCGAGAGATTGATGACGCGGATGTTGTAGGTGCTGCTGTGGCTGACGGCCCAGTCGATGCCGGCGATGACGTCGCTCGTCAGGCCGCTGCCGTCGGCGCCGAGAACGCGCACGTCAATCAGCCTCGCGGAGGGGGCGCTGCCGCCGTTGAACGCCGCCGTCACAAAACTCGCCGCCGTTCGGTTCCCGGCGGCGATGCCCGCGACGTGCGTGCCGTGGCCGAAGGGATCGCCGGCCGCGCCAGGTTCGGCGCTCACCAGGTTGACGTGCGCGACGACCCGCGAGTCGAGCGCCGTGTGCGCCGCGATTCCTGAATCGACAATCGCGATGCCAACGCCCGCACCGGTATAGCCCGGCGTCCCGAGCAGGCCGAGCAGGCCGGGATTGCCCTGCCACACCGACGTGGCCTTGGTGACGTCGTTGGTCACCGCCATGTCGGCGGTGACGGGCAGGTCACCCGAGATGTGCGCGTACAGAGGACTGCGTTCGAGGGCGTCGAGCTCGGCGTCACTGACGTCGAGGGCGACGGCCGTGCCGAGATCGCGGCGCAGCCGCCCCGATAGACTCTGACGCAGCGCGTTCAGTCCCGTGTCGGCGGCCTGGACGATGACGCGATGCGTGTGCGCACCGGCCGGGTGTCTCGCCAGATCCGAGGACTGGGTCGGTCCGCCGGCAGCATTCCCGGAGGACGGCTGCTGGCCGGAAGGCTGCGAGGCCCAGAGCACCAGGGCCAAAAGGGCGACGGGAACCGCGCTATAACGACGAACAGAGGATGGCTTGATCATTGTTGTTCCGTTCCGGGTCAGTGACCATCCGGCAGAGCAACGATCAGTCCAAAGCTCGTCCTTTGAAATCAACTACTTAGGGGACACCTCAGATCGGTGAAATGCTCCAGTCTGGCACACGGCTGCGCACAGTTTGGTTAGTTGAGCGAGTAAGTGCTGTATTCACAAAGCATTAGTCGCGATGCTCCGTTCAGGTACAGCCCTCACGCATTTGGAACAGATCAGCCGCTGATTTCGAGCGTCGCCTTGATGCCGTCACCCCGTTGCTCGAACCAGGTTTTGTGGTCCTGCCAGGGAATCGGGCTAGTCAGCAGGCGTTTGAGAACGCCGGGCCACTTCTTTTCGATCGCGACGAAATCCTTCACCCCGGCGTCGAAGTGGCGCGCGTTGGCGTTGACGCTCCCGAATACGACCTGGTTGCCGAGCACGAGCCGCTGGTTGATCAAGTTGGTCGGGATCGGCAGCGTGCGATCGCCACTCGTCACCGACAGCAGGCACAGCACACCGTTGCGGTTGAGGACCTGCATGGCGTCGAAGACCACCTGCGAGCTGCCCGTCGCTTCCATGATGATGTCGGGCTCGCCGATCTCTTTCACGACGTCGGCGAGGGTGCGGTTGGCAACGCAGACGTACTCGGCGCCGAGTTGCTGCGCGATCTGCGCGCGCAGGTCCTTGGGATCTTCGCGGCCGATGACGATCGTGCGCAGCCCGCGCACGCGCATCACCGCGGCCGCGAGCAGCCCGATCGGGCCCGCGCCGAGCGCGAATCCCAGGCGCGGCTTCCACGCCTTCATCCGCCGTTCGAGAAGATAGGTGTGATCGAGGCCCTTCTCGACAACCGACATCGGCTCGAGCAGGACGGCGATGTCGCGCACCGACTTGGGAATACGGTGCAGGAACCGCGGCGACTCGGCATAGTACTCGGCCATGTACCCGTGGCGGCGCATGATGCCGCGCTCGGTGTACTGCCCGCTGCTGCACATGTCGTTCTCGCCGGCCTTGCACTCCGGGCAGAGGCCGCACGGGCGCCGCACGGTGGCGACGACCAGGTCTCCCGCTTTCCAGCCGTTGACGCGGCGGCCGACGGCTTCGACGACACCGAAGTTCTCGTGACCGAGAATCAGGAACTCGTTCCCGGGCGGCGCCTCACCGTAGACGCCGTGCTCGATCTCAGCGTCGGTGGCGCAGAGGCCGACACGGATCATCTTGACGACGACGTCGCCCGGACCCATTTCCGGATCCGGCATGTCGTGCATGTGGATCGAGTCCTTGACCTGCGGCTGAACGACGATCGCTTTCATTTGATCCACACCGCCATCTCGCCGGGCCCCCGATTCGCCCAAGCGTAATAGGGAACGAAGGTCAGCGCGGCGGCGTGCAGGACCTCGACGCCGCCGAGCAGATCGGGTTGAAAGGCCTGCGTGATCGGCGCCGTGGGCAGCGAAGTGCCGAGCACCTTGCCGCCATTGTCGATCGCCTCGAGCGCGTAGACGACTGGGCCGCGTTGCAGCGCGACCTTGCCCGCGTTACCGGCGACCAATGTCCCCGAGCTGACGCGGCGCGGCGTCATCGGCAACTCGAGCGTGACGACATCGCCGGCGTGCCAAGTGCGCGCGATCGTCGCGAAGCCGCGCGCGACCGTCACCGGCACCGCGCGCCCGTTGACGCTGAGCCGCACCTGTCCCGTCGGCGGGTCGAGGAAGCGGTAGAGCCCGCCTGGCAGCGCGCTGCCGCTCGCCCACGCCGGCACACGCAGCGCCATCGTGAACGGGCGTGGCTCCGCCAGGTCGAGAGTGAGCACGACCCGGCCGTCCCAGGGATAGCCGGTCTTCTCGTGGATCGTCGTCTCACCGCCGGCGGTGACGATGTGCGTGTCGTTGGCCGCGTAGAGGTTGACGAAGATGTCGGATGCGCGCGTCGAATACAGGAGGCCGGGAACCTGCTCCATCATGCGCGCCAGATTGGCGGGACAGCAGGCGACGTCGAAGTATTCGCTGCGCTGGGTGCGTCCGGCCGACTCGAGCGGGTTCTGGTAGAAGAAGCGGTCCCCCGAGAGCGACACGCCAGACAGAAAACCGTTGTAGAGGACTTGCTCCAGCACGTCGAGGTACTTGCCGTCGCCGTGCAGCAGGAACATCCGGTGTCCCCACAACACGTTGCCCACGGCAGCGCAGGTCTCCGTGTAGGCCCGCTCGTTGGGCAGCTCGTAGTCTTCGCCGAACGACTCGGTCGTGCCGCGCGCGCCGATGCCGCCGGTCACGTACATCCGTTTCGACGTCATGTCGTCCCAGAGGCAATCGAGCGCCGCCTGGTAGCCGGGCGCGTCGCTCAACGCGGCGACGTCGGCGGCGCCCATGTAGAGATAGACCGCGCGGACGGCGTGGCCGACCGCGCGCGTCTGGTCGACAAAGGGCGCCTGGTCCTGCTTGTAGGCGCGTTCGTTGTACATGGCGAACGGGCCGGCCGGATAGTCCTGCATATCCGGATGCGGCTTGCCGCGCTCGTCGATGAAGAACTTGGCCGTGTCGAGGTAGTGCCGGTTGCCGGTGAGGCGATACAGCTTCACCAGGCCGACCTCGATCACCTCGTGGCCCGGGACGGCGTGGCGGCCATTGGGCCCGAACGTCGCCGCGACGAGGTCGGCGTTTTTGATGGCGACGTCGAGCAGCGTGCGCTTGCCGGTCGAGAGAAAGTGCGCGGCGGCCGCTTCGTAGAGATGGCCGGAGTTATAGAGCTCGTGACTGCCGTTCTCGTAGATCCACCGTTCCGGCCCGACGCCGGGCGCGGGGCTCTTGGGATCGATCGTCCGCGCCGGAAACAGGTAGCCGTCGGGCTCCTGCGCGGCAGCGATGAGCGCGATCAGATCGTCGACCTTGCGGTCCAGTGCCGGATCGGGATGCGCTTTCAGCGACAGCGACGCCGCTTCGACCACCTTGTAGATATCGGTGTCGTTGAAGCGGCGTCCGCTGTACTTCCCCGCCATCAGGTGCGCCGCCTTGCGGAAGTTGTCGACCCGCCCGGTCGTTTCGTTCTCGCGCATGATGTGCGGGATCGTGACGCGCCGGTTGGTTTCAAGCTTCGGCGCCCAGAAAGCGTCGGTCAGCGTCACGGCGGATGCCGGAACCGCGGCGAAGGGGTAATCAGGCACGAAGGACGCGGAGGCGAAGGACACACAGGCGATCGACGAGGCGACGGTCACGATGATTCTTCGCACCTTCGTCACCGTCGTTGTATCTCCCCTATCATCCGCCGAACAGATTCTTCAAGACGAAGGTCACGTTCGCCGGGCGTTCGGCGAGCCGGCGCATGTACCACGGATACCAGTATTCGCCGTAGCTGATGAGGACGCGGATGCGGCGGCCGCTGTGCGCCAGGCGCTGCTGCTGGGCGCGCTGGATGCCGTAGAGCATCGCGTACTCGTAGCAGGAAGACGGCACATGATGCTGATCGATGTAGGCGGTGATGCGGTCGGCGAGGGGAACGTCGTGCGTGGCGATGTGCAGCAGCGTGCCGGTCTTCTGCGCGTCTTCCTGCACCAGCCGCGTGCACAACGTGTAGAAATTCTCGTCGACGTCAGACTTCTTCGGGTAGGCCACCTCGGCGGGCTCGAGGTAGGCACCCTTGACGATGCGGATGGCGGGACCGAGCGGGATCAGCGACTCGATGTCCTTGGCCGTGCGGAAGAGATAGGCCTGGATCGCGATGCCGACACCCTTGTAGCGCTCCTTGCTCGCGCGAAACAGCTTCAGCGTGGGATCGACGTAGGGAGAGTTCTCCATGTCGATCCACACGGGCACGTTGCCCAGGCGCTCCCCCTTCTCACAGATGCGATCGAGGTTGCGCTGGCACTGCTCGGCGTCGAGATCGAGGCCGAGCTGCGTCGGCTTCACGGAGATCTGCGCGTCGAGGCCTGCCGCCTTGACTTTGTCGAGCGCGTCGAGATAGTGCTGGGTCACCTTCTCGGCTTCGTCGAGCTTGGTCACCCCCTCGCCGAGCCGCGTCAGGATGGTGTTGATCTTCTGCGGCTGCAGCGTCGCCGCGGCGCCGAGCGCATCCTCAATTTTCTCGCCCGGCATGAACGCCGACACCGACCGGCGCACGAAGGCACGCTTGGTCGCCTGCTCGCGCAGGAACGCCGACGTCGACATGGCGAGGAGAACTTTCCTGCTGATGCTCATCGTCTCTAGAGGACGCCTTTCAGCTGGCCGCCGTCGACCTGCACCGTGGCGCCGGTCATGTAGGACGCGGCGTCGGACAGGAGGAAGGCAGCGACCCTGCCGGTACTCGGTCGCCTCGCCATAGCGGCCCCACGGGATGCCTGCGATCGCTTTCGTCTTCGCCTGGTCCGCGCTGATTCCTTGCTTCTGCCCCGCCAGCTGATCGAGATGCTTGACGCGATCGGTATCGATGCGACCGGGAATGATTTGGTTGACGCGAATCTTGTCGGACGCCAGTTCGATGGCCAGCGTCTTGGACAACGCCGACACCGACGCGCGCAGCACGGTCGAGAGCCCGAGGTAGGCAATCGGCTCCTTCACCGACCCCGATGTCGACATCAGGATCGCGCCGCCGCCCCGTTGCTTCATCGATGGCACCGCGGCGCGCACCATGCGGATGGCGCTCATCAGCAGCAGATCGACCGCGTTCTGCCACGCCGCATCGTCGAACGACACCGCCTGGCCGGCGGCCGGACCGCCGCCGTTGGTGAAGAGCAGATCGACGCCGCCAAAGCGATCGACGGTCTTCTGCCCCCACGCGGTGATGTGATCGGCGTTACGGACGTCGACGACGGTGCCGAGGACCGTCGAGCCGTTGGCCGAGATCCGTTTGGCGGCCTCGTCAATCGAGGCCAAGTTGCTTGATGAAATCGAGACGATCGCCCCTTCCCGGGCGAGCGCGTCCGCGACGGCGTAGCCGAGGCCGCGGCTGGCGCCGGCGACCATCGCGACCTTTCCTTTCAGACCGAGATCCATTCCATGCCTTTCTGCGCGGTGACCCACGCCAGGACGCGATCGAGCGACTCCCGGGTCGGGGCGTCGAGGCCGCCGGCCGGGGCGCGCGTGGTGGCGCTCTTCAGGACGCCGCGGCGGCGCAGCACTTCCTTGCGGATCGCCATGCCGATGCCTTCCTGGAACTCGAAGCGCATCAGCGGCACGGCGCGATAGAAGACGTCGGCGGCCGCCTCGCGCTCGCCGGCGTTCCAATGGGTCATGATGCGGACGAGAATCTCGGGGAAGGCAAACCCGGTCATGGCGCCGGTCGCGCCGGCGACGAGCTCTTCGAGGAGGAACACGCCGCCGAGGCCGCCGAAGATCTGCACCGGCGTGCCCGCGGACGCCTCGAGAATGCGCGCGGTCTTGAACGGTGTTGGCGGATCCTCGAGCTTGATCGTGCGCGCCGCAGGGATCTCCTTCGCAATCCGCGCCAGCAGGGACGGCTCCATGGCAAAGCCGGTGATTGGCGGGTAGTCCTGCACCACGATCGGCAGGTCCACGGCGTCGGCCAGGGCCTTGTAATGGGCGACGACCGCGTTCGAATTGAGCTTCGGCATGCGCGGCGGGCTGACCATCACCGCCGCGGCGCCGAGCGATTTCGCCTGGCGCGTGTAGGCAATGCAGGTGCGCGTGCCGTCGGCCGACGTCCCGGCGACAATCGGCACCCGCCCATCCGTCTGCCGGACGACGGTCTCGAGGACGGCGGCGCGCTCGTGCTCCTCGAGGCGCGCCACCTCCCCGGTGACGCCGAGCGCCGTCAGGCCGTTCGCCCCCTTGTCGATGAAGAGATCCACGACCTTGCGCTGACTGTCGGGGTCGAAGTCGCCGGTGTCTGTAAATGCCGTCGGGATAATGGAATAGACGCCTTCAAATGCCATGGCTAAAGAAGGAAATCATACGTCACGATAAGAAAGAATATGAAATCCTGCACTAGCTTCGCGGCGGCACTCGGCATGGCGTGCCTGATGGCCACCGGCTGCAGCATGTTCCAGAACAAGAGCGACACGGCGAGCACGCCCACCAGCCCGACCACCACGACCACCACGACCGCCTCGCTGAACTCGTTCGCCGGGACCTGGCAGTCGGTCACGGCGAGCGCCCCGGCGACCGGCTGCGGCAACTTCAAATACACCGTGACTCCGACGACGACCACGACCGCGAACGTGTCGTTCACGGCGACCTGCGCCAGCAACATCAACGTGTCGGGCTCCGGGTCTGGCACGCTGTCGGGGTCGGCGATCAACTGGAACGCCAGCGGGCTCGTGGCGCAGGGGGGCGTGAACTGTCCGTTCGCCTTCACCAACAGCACGGCCACCCTCGACTCGACCGGGCAGAACGTCGTCGTCGCCTATACCGGCACCGTCTGCGGTATTCCGATCAGCGGCACGGAAAACGTGAAGAAATAAGCCGGACCGCGAGTCCGGCGACCCAACCCTCGGCCACGCGCGCGCGTCAAACTCCGCATGACGGATTTGCGCGACGCCCTGCGGGCGCTGAGGAAAACTCCGGTCGTCACCACCGTCGCGATCCTGTCGCTGGCGCTCGGCATTGGCGCCAATACCGCCATCTTCTCGCTCATCGACAGCCTGATGCTGCGGAGCCTGCCGGTCGAAGCGCCCCAGCAGCTCGTGCAGGTGCTGCGCGGCCCACAGGGGACGTCGTGGACGAATCCGTTGTGGGAGCAGCTGCGAGAGCGCGACCGGCAACTATTCGACGGGGCCTTTGCCTACGCCAGCCAGCGGTTCAACCTCACTCGGGGCGGCGAGGCGCAGTTTGCCAACGGCGTCTTCGCAAGCGGCCACTATTTCGACGTGCTCGGCGTGCCGGCGATCCTCGGGCGGACGTTCACGGCGGAGAACGACGTCCGCACGGGAGCCGGCATCGACGCGCGGCAGGTGGCGGTCATCAGTTACGCGTTCTGGCAGCAGCATTACAGCGGAGCGGCCGAGGTGCTCGGCAAGGCGATCGAGCTCGATCGGATTCCCTTCACGATCGTCGGGGTCACCGGTCCCGAATTCACGGGCATCGATCAAGGCAACGCGGCGGAGGTGTTTGTCCCGCTCGCAACCGAGCCGCTCATCCGCGGCGCGAAGGAAAGCGCGATGGACGAGCGCAGCTGGTGGTGGCTGCGGGTGCTCGCCCGGCTGAAGCCGGGCGAGACGCTCGAGCGCGCTCAGTCCGCCCTGCGCGGCGTGCAGCCGCAAATGCGTGAAGCGACGATCCCGCAGCAGTGGCGCGCCCAAGACTTACCCCGCTACCTCAAGGACCCGTTCGTCGTGCGGGTGGCGGCGAACGGCCCCAACTCGCTCGGCCGCCAGTATCACGATCCGCTCTACCTGATCATGGTGGTCGTCGTGCTGGTGTTACTGATCGCCTGCGCCAACATCGCCAACCTGCTGCTCGCGCGCGCGAGTGCGCGCCGGCACGAGCTGAGCGTACGCCTCGCGCTCGGCGCGTCACGGTGGCGTCTGGCACGGCAGCTCCTTGCGGAGAGCGCGCTGCTGTCGCTTTCGGGGACCGTCCTCGGCCTGCTGTTCGCGCGCTGGGGCGCGCGGCTCCTCGTCTACGAATTGTCAGGGCCGGCGACCGCGGGCGCGCTCGACGTCGGACTCGACTGGCGCGTCTTGCTCTTTACGATCGGCCTGGCAACGGCCACCACGCTGATCTTCGGCAGCGTCCCCGCGCTACACTCGACGCGCGTGGCGCCGAGCGACGCGATCAAGGAACAGGGGCGCTCCATCGTCGGCGAATCGCGCTTCGGGCTGGGCAGTTCGCTCGTCGCCGCGCAAGTTGCGTTGTCGCTGGTACTGATCGTCGGCGCCGGGCTGTTCATGCGGACGTTCTCGACCCTGGCGCACGTGCGGCTCGGGTTCGAGCCGGAGCCGCTCATGATCGTCTCGGCCAACGCCAAGCGCAGCACCGTCAATCAGGCAGCAGGGCGGACGGCGTTGTACGAGCGGCTGCGCGCCGCCGCCGCGGGCGTGCCCGGCGTAGGTGGTGCCGCGCTGCAGAACATCACGCCTCTGACCAACAGCTCGTGGGACACGCTCATCCAAAACCCCGAGGGACTCTCGCTGCCGGAAAGCGAGCGCGACGTCTACATGAACGAAGTGAGTCCCGGCTTCTTCGCCACGTATGGGACGCCGCTTCTTGCCGGGCGCGACTTCACGCCACAGGACACGCTTGCGGCACCGCGCGCGGTCATCGTCAACGAGACGTTCGCGAAGAAATATTTCGGCGGGGCCAACCCGGTCGGACGCTGGGTGCGCAACGAGCAAACGCCGGAGCGCGGTGAGCCGCGGCTGGAGATCGTCGGCCTGGTCCGTGACGCCGTCTACGATTCGCTGCGCGACGCCATCCCGCCGACGATGTACCGCCCGTTCACGCAGAACGAGAAGCCGGGCGCGAGCACGACGATTGCGGTCCGCGCCGCGTCGGGATCGCCGGCGCTGCTCACGCGCAGCCTTGCCGACGCGCTGAGCAAGGTGGACGGTGACGTCACGCTCACCTTCAAGCCGGTACTACGACACCGTCCGCGCGGCGACCGCGCAGGAGCGCGTCGTCGGCATGCTGTCGGCATTCTTCGGAGGCCTGGCACTGCTGCTCGCCGGTCTCGGGCTCTACGGCGTGATGTCGTACGCAGTCAGCCGTCGCCGGACGGAAATCGGCATCCGGATGGCGCTCGGCGCCGGTCCGGCGGGCGCGGTCCGACTCATCCTCCTCCGAGTCGCCGCGCTCGTCGGCACCGGTATCGCGGTAGGCAGCATCCTCTCGTTCTGGGCGGCGAAGTTCATGGCCGGCTCGCCGCTGATCTACGGTGTCCAGCCGCGCGATCCGGCGACTCTCGCGGCGGCGGCCGTCGTCCTCACCGCGATTGGCGCAATCGCGGGCTACCTGCCGGCGCACCGCGCGTCGCGCATCGATCCCGCGCGGGTCTTGCGAGAGGGCTGACAATCGGTTTACCGCTGAGGTGCTTGGATGGCGGCCGCCGCCTTGCAAGACTGATGGGCGGCCATGTTCTACGCGGCGCTCCTCGCGTGTACGCTCGCCCAGGCGCCGGCGGCCTATACGGCCGTGACCGATCGCGGGCCGCGACCAAAGCCGCCGCTCGTGCACCTCGGTTCGGCAGGCTTCTCTTTCAACGACCCCGTGTTCGGTACGCATATGTGGCGCGTGACCGATCGCCTGACCCGCCCTGACGCGCCCGATCGTTCCTTTCACACACCCTCGGCCACGCACCAGAACGAATGGAGTGCTGACAGCTCGTACTTCTACGTCGAGTCCTCGGACGGCACGATCGTTCCGTTTGCCTTCGAGCCCGCCACCGGGCGGTCCTCCCCGCTCGATTCGCTGCGCTTCTACATCGAGCCGCAGTTCAGTTACGTCAACGATTCGGTCATCTACGGCAGCGTCAGCGGCGGCTCGCTGCACACGATCGACCAGTACGACTTCGGAAGCCGGCAGTACTCGAAGCTGCTCGATCTTGAAACGCTCGTCACCGGGCTGCAGGGCACTTACGTCGGCGGCATCGCCTCGAGCACGGGTCCGCCGGAGCGCATCCTCGCGTTCTTCGGCGGCACCTCGCAGGATCAACACCACTATGTCGTCGTCTTCGATCACGACAACCCGCAGCGGCGGATGCTGCTCGACACTGGCGCCTCCACGCTGAACGGCAAGGCGGTGGCGACGAGGCTGAACTTCAAGCTGCATCACGCCGCCATCGACCGCAGCGGACGCTACGTCGCGCTCTACCCCACGGCCGTCGACCTCGCCGCGCCGCGCCAGGCCGCGCAGGTCTACATCTGGGACACGCTCGACGGCACGGTCACGCCGCTGCCCCTTGTCGATGCGCATTCCGGGGGTCACGATGCCTACGGTTACGGCTATGCCGTCAATCAGGACTGTTGCATCGACGCCAGCGCGTGGGACGCGGCGCAGTGGCAGCTGCGCCGGCTGAGCGCGCCGACGGCGTCGCAGGATCTCATTCATCCACTGATCGCGCCGAAAGAAGTCTATTTGTCGGATCATCCGGCCTGGAACAACGCGCGGCCGGACCGGTTGGTCCCGTTCATCAGCGGCACCTATCGCTACGGCGCCAACGACGCCGCATGGCGGGCCTGGGACGACGAGATCATCGCGGTGCAGACCGGCGTCGGCGACGGAAGCGCCGAAGTATGGCGCTTCGCGCAGCACCGCAGTGACGTCAGCAACGACAACGACCCCGGAATCATTTCGTTCTGGTACACGCCGAGGCCCAACGTCTCGCGCGACGGGCGCTGGGTGCTGTTCACGTCGAACTGGGAGAAGACGCTCGGCAGCGACCCGCAGGGGGCCGCCGGCGAGAAGGCACGCCAGGACGTGTTCCTGATGCAGCTGCCCGCGGTCGCCGACGACAACGACACGCCGTACGAACCGCTGCAGATCACGACGGCGTCGCTATCGCCGGGCAAGGCCAAGCGGGCCTACTCGGCGTCGCTGGAGGCGACACGAACCGCGACGTGGCGGGTTACCTCCGGGGCGCTGCCGCCGGGACTCGCACTGTCCCGGTCTGGCGAGATCACCGGGACGCCGGCCTCCTCGGGGCAGTGGACATTCGAGGTGACTGCCGCCGAGGACGCCGGCTTCACATCGCGCTCGCTGGCGATGGTGGTGACGAAGTGAGTGGAGTCGTCAGCGGACGCCGCGCTCGAGCTCAATCTCGATTCCCGACACGACGTCGGGACCGGTGAAATCGATCCCCTTCGTCGTCACCTCCGCCCCACGGTAGCGCACCGCCTTGATGCGCCAGGCGTAGGGCAGGCCGCTCACGACCAGCCGATGCGGCCCGGGCCACGTCGCGCACTCGAAGGTCAAGTCGTCTTTCAGCGCGCCGGGTCGGTCGGGACCAGGGTTGCCCTCGGAATCGATTGGCGCGGTGCCAACGGTGACGCCGGCACGCGGAACGTCCCCCCGCAATTCCTCCGGCACAATCACCCGCCCCGACCCCCGTACCATGTGAATCGGCGAGACGCGCACGCCGTTCATATCCTTCCCGTCGATGACGACGGTCGCCCCCGAAACGAGCGGCGTCACGTCCCGCGGCGGCGGCCACGTGCCCTCTCGGTATTGCAGGAAATAGGTGCCAGGTGAAAGCCCCGCGATGCCGAAAGAGCCATCCGGATGCAGCGCCACGCCGCCCCCAGCCACGCCAAACAGATGGTCACCGCGGGCGACGAGGAGCGTCCCGCTGGCGGCCGGCCGATCGTGGGAGTCGAAGACGACGCCGCCGACGGCGGCAAGCGGGACCGATGTCAACCGGATGTCGGCCTTCTGCGCGGCACGAACGTTCACGGTGACCGGCAGCGCCTCTTCCACGCGCGCCGCGGAAGGATAGTAGGTGACGCCGTAGCCGCTGCGATTCAGACGGCCGTCGACGAGCGCCGCGTTCTTCGGAATCGCGACGACGAACACCTCGCCGAGCGGAACCTGCGTGAAAAGGTAGTCGCCGTGCGCGTCCGTGAGGACGTGAGTCTTCACATTCACGGGGTGAATCCGCGACCCGCCCGGTGAGTCGGTACGCTCCAACACGGTAATGACGACACCGGCGACACCGGCGCCATCCGGCCCGGTGACACGTCCACCGATTGAGTTGGGCAGGGTCACGCCCTGAGCGCCGAGGATCCCGGCGGCCAGAACGACCATCGCGCGCATCGCCGCGCATCCTACACCACGTACACTGTCGGCGTGCGCACCCGTTTTGCACCCGCCCCGACAGGCTGGCTGCACCTGGGGCATGTACTCAACGCCGAGTACGTGTGGGGCAGCGGCGCCGACGTCATCGTGCGCATCGAGGATCACGACCGCGAGCGCTGCCGGCCGGAGTACCGAGACGGGCATCGTCGACGATCTCGCCTGGCTCGGCTATAGCCACGACCTCCCCCTCGTGCGCCAGAGCGAGCGCGACGTGATCTATCGAGAGGCCTTGGACATCGTTCGCGTGCAGGGGATCGTCTATGCCTGTGACTGCACGCGGCGCGCCATTCAGGAGCGCGCATCGCCCGTCGCCCATCGCCCATCGAACGAACTGCGCTACGACGGATACTGCCGCGATCGCGGTCTGGCGCTGGGCGACGGCGTCAGCTGGCGCGTGCGCATGGATCCCGGTGTCGAGCGCTTCACCGACGGCATCCTCGGGCCTCAGGCACAGGATCCGGCCGCGCAGTGCGGCGACGTGATGATCCGCGATCGTCTCGGCAACTGGACCTACCAGTTCGTCGCCGCCGCCGACGACTTCCGCCAGGGCGTCGATCTCGTCATCCGCGGTGCCGACCTGCTCGCCTCCACCGGCCGTCAGATCCGGATCGCGCGTCTGCTCGGTCGCCAGGGGCCGCCGGAATTCCGGCATCATCCGCTGATCATGAAGTCGCCGGGTCAGAAACTGAGCAAGTCGGACGGCGACACCGGCGTCCGCGACTTGCGCGCCCACGGCTGGACCGCGGCCCGCGTGCGGTCGGCGGCGCGGATCGCGGGAGGGCTGAACCTGCGGTATTCTCCGGAGCTATGAGCAACACCGAAATCCTCCAGAACTTCGTTGCCGGCACATGGACTGCTTCGCGGACCAGCGAGTTCGTCAACGTCCACAATCCGGCGCTGGGCACGGTGATCGCGAAGACGCCGCTGTCGACGCGCGCCGATCTCGACGCCGCGGTGCAGGCCGCGGCGAAGGCCTTTCCCGGCTGGCGCGACACGCCCGTCGTGCAGCGGGCGCGGACGATGTTCCGCTTCGCCCACCTGCTCGAGGAGCACTTCGAGGAGATCGCGCGGCAGGTGACAACCGAGCACGGCAAGACGATCGATGAGTCGCGCGGCAGCACGCGCCGCGGCATCGAGTGCGTCGAGGTCGCCTGCGGCGCGCCCTCGCTGATGATGGGTTACGGCCTCGAGCAGATCGCCACCAACGTCGACTGTCACGTCTTCCGGCAACCGCTCGGCGTGGTCGCCGCGATCACCCCGTTCAACTTTCCGGCGATGGTTCCGCTCTGGTTCCTGCCCTTTGCGCTCGTCACCGGGAATTGCGTCATCATCAAACCGTCGGAGCAGGTGCCGCTATCCGTGCGCCTGCTGTTCCGGCTGCTCGAGCAGTGCGACATCCCGCCTGGCGTGGTCAATCTCGTCAACGGCGGACGGGAAATTGTCGAGGGCGTCTGCGATCATCCCGACATCCGCGCCGTGTCGTTCGTCGGATCGACGCCGGTGGCGCGCGCCGTCTACCAGCGCGCAACGCACACCGGCAAGCGCGTCCAGGCCCTAGGCGGCGCCAAGAACTTCGTCGTCGTCATGCCGGACGCCAACTTCGAGAAGTCGATCGAGATCATCACCGAGTCGTTCTATGGCTGCGCCGGCGAACGCTGCCTGGCCGGCAGCGTGCTCGTCCCGGTGGGAGAGGCACACCAGGAAGCGCGCGATCGGCTGGTCGCGTCCGCGAAGAGCCTGAAGGTCGGCGACGGGCTGCAACCGGGGGTGAAGATGGGACCGGTGATCAGCGGCACGCACCGCGACAAGGTGAAACGCTACATCGACAAGGGCGTCCAGGAAGGGGCGAAGCTGGTGCTCGACGGCCGCGGTGTGGCCGTGGCCGAGCGCGAGGAGGGCTTCTTCGTCGGACCGACGGTGTTCGACGAGGTTTCGGCGAAGATGACGATCGGTCACGAGGAAATTTTTGGACCGGTGGCCTCGATCCACGCGGTGCAGACACTCGAAGACGCGATTGCACTGCTGCACGCGCATCCCAACGCCAACGCCACGTCAATCTTCACGTCTTCCGGTAAGGCCGCGCGCGAGTTCGCGCGCCATGCAACAGCGTCGATGGTCGGCGTCAACATCGGTGTCGCGGCGCCGATGGCCTATTTCCCGTTCGGTGGCGCGCGCGACAGCTTCTTCGGCGATCTGAAAGTGCACGGCCGCGACGGGTTCGAGTTCTACACCGACAAGAAGGTGACGATTACGCGCTGGCTGTAGAGCCGGCGCGCCGGTCAGCTCGGCACATCCGTTGCTCATGGCCGGACCGTGGGCAACGGACGCCTCGCCGTCGGGAAGGCCCTCGTGGCCGCGCTCATGCTGCAACTGGCGGCGGGCGCGGGACTTGACGCGGCGGGCCCTCCAAGCACGATCGCCGACCCGGCCGTTCGTAGCGGCGGCCCCGGGATGTCATCTGGTAACCCCGAAACCACTTCCATAGCTGAGACGGGGACGACTTGGATGGCACTCGAGATGCCGGCCCCGGGCGCCATCCTTCCATCCTCATTCGCGGCGACCGGCTGGGCCCTCGATCCCGCGGCGTCATCAGGGCCCGGCGTCGACGGCATCCAGTTGTACGCCTACCGGAACTTCGGATCCGGCGAGTCCCCGATCTTCCTCGGCAACGCCTCGTATGGCGTGGCTCGGCAGGATGTCGCATCGAGTTACGGACAGGCTTTCACGCCGTGCGGGTTCACGCTGAGCGTCTCTGGTCTGCCGGCCGGCAGCTATCGCCTCTTCGCCTTCGCGCACAACGTCGCGACCGCCGCCTACAGCGCCTACGTCTTCGCCGACGTCACGGTCGCCCCATACAGTGGCGTCGCGATCGACGCGCCAGCGGACTCCGCGCCTTCGACGTCGGCATTCGAGGTCGCGGGTTGGGCCCTCGACAACCAGGCGGCGTCAGGAAGCGGAATCGATGCGGTGCACATCTACGCCTCGCCCAACGGCGGCAACGCCGCGGCGGTGTTCCTCGGCGTGGCGAGCCTGGGCTGGACGCGCAACGACGTCGCCGCCGCCTTCGGCGCACAATTCGCGCACGCCGGCTACCACTTCACGGTCACGGGCCTCGGCCCAGGCGACTACGTGCTCTACGTCTTCGGGCACAGCACGGTCACCAATGCCTTCACCGTCATGGCGAGCCGGGTGGTGCGCGTCGTGGCGACGACGCTCCTGTCGATCGATACGCCGTCACCCGAGTCGACGATCGCGTCGCGTGCCTTCAGCGTCTCGGGCTGGGCCTTCGATCGCTCGTCGACCGACGGCAGCGGCGTCGATACGCTGCACGTCTACGCGCTCCCGGATCCGGGCAGCGGCCGTGCGCCAATCTTCCTGGGTGCCGCGACGGTCGGCGTCGGGCGGCCCGACGTGGGCCAGGTCTACGGCAGCCAGTTCGCCACGAGCGGCTACGCACTCCAGGTCAACGCCGACGCCGCGGGGCTGCCCCCCGGGGTCTACGACGTCGTGGTGTGGGCCCACAGCCGCGTGACCAACACGTTCACGGCCGCAGCGCTGGTGCGCGTGATCCTGCGGTAAGGGTCAGCGCGCGGTCCCACCCGGCGGCGCGTAGCCTTCGGCCTCGTGTCCGCCGTGGTAATCCTTGTCGTCGGGCCGCTTGATCTGATGGTGAGCGACGATGCGATCGCGGCGCAGGCCGCGGAAATCGTCGAGACGGTGCCAGCCGCGATGCGCATTCTGTTCGAGAAATGCCTGCATGCCCGCGAGCAGTCCCTTGATCACGTTGGGCCCGATGGCGTGATCGAGCATGGCCGCGGTGCAGACTTGCGCCGTGCCGCAACCGAGCAGGAAATAGTTCACCGCCTGCGAGAACTCCGAGATGCCGCCGATGCCCGAAAAGCTCTTGTCGGGGAACGCCGTCGTCATCTGCGCCACCTTGGCGAGCGAGAGCGGCAGAATGGCCGGACCGCCCAGCCCGCCGAAGGAGACCTGGCCGTCGACGTTGACCTCGAACTCCAGTGAGTCGGGATCGATCGGCGGCAGCGACGTGAAGGTATTCGAGGAGGTGACCGAGTCCGCCCCGGCCGCGAACGCGGCCTCTGCCTCCTTGCTGATATTGGTGGTCGTCGGCGTCAGCTTGACCCACACGGGTTTGGTCGCCACCTCTTTCACCGCGCGGACGACCGTGTCGATGAGCGCGCAGTTCTTGCCGATGTTCGAGCCCATGTCGACGCGATCCATGTGCGGGCACGACAGGTTCAGTTCGAACGCGTCGACGCCTTCACCCTGGCAGGCGACAGTCAGCTCGCGCCAGTGATTGATCTCGCGCTCGTCCTCGGAACCGGCCATGATCGACGCCACCAGGACCTTGTGCGGGAAGGCCTGCTTGATCCGGCGCAGGCGCGGCAGCCACCATTCGAGCGGCTTGTCGGAAATGAGCTCCCAGTTCCACGACGAGTGCAGGGCCGTGTTGGCCCGCTTCTCCATCGAGATGCGGTAACTGTCGGCGCTGGCGCGCAGGAACTTCGTCTTCGGGCCGCGGACGTTGATCACCGGGTGCATGCCAATGGTCTTCACCACCACGCCGCCCCATCCGGCTTCGAACGCCCGCAGGATGTTCGAGTCCGACTCGGTCGGCGGCGCCGACGCCAGCAGGAACGGGTTCTCGAACTCGATGCCGGTGAACGTCGTCGAGAGTGTCGGCTTCATGGGCCCTCCGTAGGCTGGCCGATGATACTAGCGTTGGAACGCGTAGGACACCTTGACGAAGAACTGGCGGTCGACCGGCTGTAGGTGAGGGGTGGGACCGGGCGGCTGAGGCAGATCGCGGTCGTCGCCGTAGCCGACAAACAGCACCGACTGCCAGTTCAACTTGTAGGCGAAGAGGACCGAGCCGCTGAAACTGCCAGATTTGTCGGACACGTCAAAGGTATAGAGGGTCGGATCCCGCGTGGTTTCCACGTACTGGGCAATCGCGCGGACGAACATCCGAGAGGTGAAGGTGTAGGTTCCCTTGACGTGCGACACCCGCTCCGTGAACAGGTGCCCCGAGACGCCGCCTGCGTCGACGTCGAGAGAGCGCGTGTTCAGGATTAGATCGAGCGACAGGTGATCGCTGGCGACGAGGGTCGCCTGCAGGTTCAGCGTGTAGCCGGTCGCCGGACGCGCGTTGTCGAAGTCGATGTCCTGGCCGAAGGTGGAATCGACGAGGAGCTGTGCGATCCGGCGCGTCGGGCTGAACTGCACTGTGAAGCCGCCCTGCTGCCGAGCGATCAGCGCGTCGCCAGCGCGGGTGCGATCGTTGGTGTAGCGCACCTGCACGAAGCCGTTCCATTTCGTGTCCATGCCGAATCCGGGCTGCGCGTTTTCGGTGATCACACGCCCATCGCTGTCGACCTGGTACTGCGCGTTGAAGAACGTCCGCTCGCGCGAAATAGATCCCTTGGGGTGCACCGTCCATCCCGTCGACATGAAGCCTTCCTGATAGCCGACCTGCGGCATGAAGCCGAGATCGGCGCGGAAGCCCTTGGTGATGTCGGTATATCGGCCGAACCCGTCGAAGTGCCGCGTGTTGCGCGTGAAGTAGGTCTGGAGGGCCGTGCCGTCCTGGTGACGCCCATCCCAGCTCGCGTCGAGGTCGGGTTGGTTCGGTGTCTGCGTCGCACTGAACAGGAGTTGTCCCGTCAGGACGTCCGAGGCGTCGGGACGCCATTCGAAATCGGGCCCGGCCAGGCGGCTGTAACCGGCGCCGGCGCTGGTGATTTCGCGGTCGGTGACCACGGCGCCGATGAACGACCGGCCGATCTGCTCCTTCAGGCGGCCGATGGCGACCATCGACGTGAAGTCCTGCGACGCCGTCGAGGATCCGTTCGAGCCCGGCAGGATGACGACGCCGCCGCCGCCGTCGCGCGCCACGAGCGCGGTGTAGCGCAGGTGACCGTCCTTGCCGGTGAGCCGCGTGCCCCAGGTCGGATCGGTGATCGTGCGCGTGTAGACGGCCTGCAGCGGCGTCTGGAACAGATCGACGCCTTCGAGAAAGAAGGGACGCTTCTCCGGATAGAACAGCGCGAAGCGCTCGTTGGCGGAGATCTGCGCCGTGTCGGACTCGATCTGGGAGAAGTCGGGCCTCACCGTGAGATCGAGCGCGTGGTTGGCGTCGGGACTGTACTTGACGTCGACGCCGATGCGGCCGGTGACCGGATCGTTTTCGAGCGGCGCGCCGGCCACCCCATCCTGGGGATGCGCCGTATCGCTGGCGCTGAGGTACGGGGCGGCGACGAAATGGCCGCCGGCGGGCAGGTGCTCGAGGCCGTCGAGGTCGGTCACATGGCACACGAAACAGTTGCTGCCGCGCGGCATGACCGTCGATGCAAACTGGTAGCGGAACTTGCGCGGGTAATTGCGCATCAGGATGATGCCCCACTTCTGCGGATCCGTGCGCGGGTAGCGGAGCGTCGAGAACGGGATCCGGATCTCGAGCGTCCACCCGTGATCGGTGATCCGCGCCGCCGAGTCCCAGAAAAAGTCCGGCGACTGGTTCTCGCCGCTTGCGTCATCATTGACGGCGTCGTATTGCACGTTGCGCGGGCTGACGAAGAATTCGATGGCGGTTCGCTTGGTCGACTGGGTGTCGATGATGATCCCGCCGAAATCGGTGTTGTTGCCCGAAATGCTGTCGTGGTCGCCGTAGGGCGCGCGAATCGCCGCCGGCGACGGATCGTCGAACTCGAACGCGGCGTAGAACGCACGGTCGTCGTAGGTCAGGTAGCCCACACTTTTGACCGGCGGCTCGTTGTTGTCACCCGGCTGCACTTCGTACCACCGTTCGACCTTCACCGCTGTCCGCCAGGCCTCGTCCGACAGGTCGCCGTCGATCTTAATGGGACCCGACGCCCGGGTCATGTGAAGCGGGGGGACGTGAGCGGGAGCGGGAGGGGCCGTCTGTGCAAGGGCGGGCGCCGCGGCCGTCAGGACGGCCAGCAGCATCAGGCAACCGGCACGGCTGGGCATGCGGTGATTAGACGCAAGTATGGTACGTTTCGGTTTCTTTTCGGGAGGCGATCCATGGCTCGGACGGTTCGAGGCGGACTCATCCAGGTGAAGTGCGACGTGTCCCTCGAGGGGACCACGGCCGACGTGAAGCAACGCATGATCGACAAGACGCTGCCGCTCGTCGAGGACGCCGGCAAGAGAGGCGTCCAGGTGCTCTGCCTGCAGGAGCTCTTCTACGGGCCGTATTTCTGTGCCGAGCAGAAGACGAAGTGGTACGAGCTCACCGAGGAAATCCCGCACGGCCCGACGACGACGCTGTTCCAGGACGTGGCGAAGCGTTATGGCATGGTCGTCGTGGTGCCGATTTACGAAGTCGAGAACACCGGCGTCTATTACAACACCGCGGCGGTCATCGACGCCGGCGGCACCTATCTCGGCAAGTATCGCAAACATCACATCCCACAGGTCGCCCCGGGTTTCTGGGAGAAGTACTACTTCCGTCCCGGTAACACCGGCTACCCGGTGTTCCAGACCGCGGTCGGCAAGATCGGGGTCTACATCTGCTACGACCGACACTTCCCCGAAGGGGCGCGGATCCTCGGGTTGAACGGCGCCGAGATCGTGTTCAACCCGTCGGCAACGGTCGCGGGACTATCGGAATATCTGTGGAAGCTGGAGCAACCGGCGCACGCGGTGGCCAACGGCTACTTCGTCGGCGCGATCAACCGGGTCGGCACCGAAGCGCCGTGGAACATCGGCGAATTCTACGGTCAGAGTTACTTCTGCGATCCGCGCGGCCGCTTCGTCGCCGAAGCCAGCCGCGACCAGACCGAACTGGTCGTCGCAGACCTGAACCTGGATTTGATCAAGGAAGTGCGCGATACCTGGCAGTTCTATCGCGACCGCCGGCCCGAGACCTACGGCCCGATAACCAGCCTGTAACCAGCCGCGCCCGTCACGCGGGTGGACGCTATTCGAGGATCTGGAACTTGCGATTCCGCGCCCAGCGGTAGAACTGGAAGTCGCTATCAAAGGTGAGGACTCGCGGCTCGCGATGGACCTCGGCACACCTGACCAGGCACGCGTCCGCGAGCGACGCGGGGCGATCGGCGTATTTCCTCAACAGCGTTTCGACGGCCTCGGTGTGGTCCGCCAGCGAGAGGGCGATTTCGTAAACCCCCTTGCGTCCGAGCGCGATGACTTCCGCCGGTGCCGCCACGTCAACCTTGCTCATAAGAAAGCAGGCCTCGGCGAGAACCGCTTCGCAGCAGCGAAGAGGGGGCGCGCACGCGGCGAACAGTCGCGCGGCCGCGGCATGCCGGGCGTCGGTCGCGGAGAGCAGGGCGACCAGCGGCCCCGTATCGAGCAGGACGCCGGGCGCGTTCATTCGCCGAACCGGTCGAGGTGCTTCGGATTGGTCGACAGATCGCGGGGGCCGCGAAACTTGCCGGCGCTCGGTCCCGCCCGTTCGAGTGCGCTGCCGAGTCCCTGGCCGAGTTCGCGCGAGACGAGCTGGAGGCCGCGGCGGACCAGCGCGGATTCACTCTCGCCGGTCGCCCGCTTCAGCGCGTCCAGCGCCTCCCGATCGACCTTGTCGAGGCGCGCGTGAATGTAGCGCTTCATCTTCTCGAATGTAGCACAAATATGTAATCTGTGCTACGCGATCCGAGTCAGCGGCGCGGTGCCCCGCAAACACCTATCGGGTTGTCGCGAGAGGCTTGATCTCAACAGGATCGACGAAGGGCATCATCTTGCGCAATTCGGCGCCGACCTGTTCGAGCTGTTGCGTTTGCTCCTTGGCGCGCTGCGCTTCGAAGGTCGGGCGTCCCTGTTCGTTCTCGGCAATCCACTGCTTGGCGAAGCGGCCGCTGCGGATGTCGTCGAGCATGCGCTTCATTTCGGCGCGGGTCTCGGCGGTGACGAGCCGCGCGCCGCCGGTGTAGTCGCCGTACTCGGCCGTGTCGCTGATCGAGTAGCGCATGTAGTTGAGGCCGCCGCGATACATCAGGTCGACGATCAGTTTGAGCTCGTGCAGGCACTCGAAGTAGGCGATCTCGGGCTGGTAGCCCGCCTCGACCAACGTCTCGAAGCCCGCCTTGACCAGGGCGCTCGTGCCGCCGCAGAGGACCGCCTGCTCGCCGAACAGATCGGTCTCGGTTTCCTCAGCGAATGTCGTCTCGACGACGCCGGCGCGGGTGACGCCGATGCCCTTGCCGTAGGACAGCGCCAGCTCGCGCGCCGTGCCGCTCGCGTCCTGGTGGACGGCGAGGAGCGCCGGCGTGCCGCCGCCTTCCTTGAACAGCTCGCGGACGCGGTGCCCTGGCGCCTTCGGCGCGATCATCGACACGTCGACGTTGCCTGGCGGCGTGATGGTGCCGAAGCGGATGTTGAAGCCGTGCGCGAACATCAGCGTGGCGCCGGGCTTCAGATTGGGCGCGATGTCCTCGCGATAGAGCTTGGCCTGGCCGGTGTCGGGCGTCAGGATCATGACCACGTCGGCTTCGCGGGTCGCCTGCGCGGGATCGACGACGCGAAGGCCGTCCTTCTCCGCCCGTGCGCGCGAGGCGCTGCCCGGCGGCAGTCCGACGCGCACGTCGACGCCGCTGTCTTTCAGGTTCAGCGCGTGCGCGTGCCCCTGCGAGCCATAGCCGATCACGGCCACCTTCTTCGCCTGGATCAGCGAGAGGTCCGCGTCCTTGTCGTAGTACATCTTCGCCATCGTTACTCCCCTGTCTTGTTGGGCCGCGGATCGCAGAACGCGGGTCGAATCAAGCCGCGGATTTCGCGGAAAACACGGATCACTGAAGTCTCTTTTATCCGCGACCTTCCGTGGAATCCGCGGCTCCCACGAACCCCGCGGTCTTCCGTGAAATCCGCGGCTGCGCTATACGGAAAAGGACACGCCGCTGTCGAACTCGACTTCGCTGCTGCCGGCGGGCGGTTCGCCGGCGGTCAGCGCCGGGACGCTGTTGCCGCGCGACATCGCGACGCGGCCGGTGCGCGCCATCTCGAGCACGCCGTAGGGGCGCAGCATCTCGACCAGGCCGTCGATCTTGTCCTCCGTACCGGTGATCTCAATGATCAGCGACTCCGGTGAAACGTCGACGACGCGGGCGCGGAAGACGTCGACGAGCTGCATGATCGGCCCGCGCGACGACTCGGTCGCGGCGACCTTGATCAGCGCCAGGTCGCGGAAGACCACCGGCTTGGGCGAGATGTTCTCGACACAGAGCACGTTGACCAGCTTGTAGAGGTTGGCCTCGATGCGTGGCGCGGCGTCGCTCGTCGGAGTCGATGACGATGGTCATGCGCGAGACGCCCGGCCGCTCGGTGTGGCCGACCGTCAGCGACTCGATGTTGTAGCCGCGGCGGCGGAAGAGCGAGGTGACGCGGTTCAGCACGCCCGGCTGATCTTCGACGTAGACGATAAATGTGCGTCTGCATGATCAGACCCTTAAACGTCACGCGCCGTCTCGACGATCGGGCTGGGCCGGCGGATCATCTGGTGCAGTGCCGCGCCGGCCGGCACCATCGGGTAGACGGTGTCTTCCTGCTCGACGCGGAAGTCGATGAGCACGGTTCCCTTCGCCTTGCGCGCCGTCTGCACGGCGGCGTCGACTTCGTCGCGGCGCCGCACGTGGATCCCCTGAGGCCGTGGGCCTCGGCGAGCTTGACGAAGTCGGGGCTGAGCAACGGCGTCGCCGCGTAGCGCCGCTCGTAGAAGAACTCCTGCCACTGCCGCACCATGCCGAGGTAGCCGTTGTTGATGATCGCGATGTTGACGTTGATCCCTTCCTGCGCGATCGTCGACAGCTCCGCCACGGTCATCTGGAAGCCGCCGTCGCCGACGACCACCCAGACCTCCTCGTTCGGGCGCGCGAACTTGGCGCCAATCGCCGCCGGCAGCGCGAATCCCATCGTCCCGAGACCGCCGGATGTGATGAGCGACCGCGGCACGTCGTGCTGGTAGTACTGCGCCTCCCACATCTGGTGCTGGCCGACGTCGGTGACGACCAGCGCCTTGCCGTCGGTGGCGCGCCACAGGTCGTGGATCACGTGCGCCGCGTAGAGGTGCCCGTCGTCGGGCAGCGTTCTGGATGTCGCGCACGGCCGACGCCACCCTTGAGGTCGTCGATCTTCGTCAGCCAGGCGCGTGCGATCGCCCGCAGCGATGGCGGGCGTGAGCCGCGCCAGCACGTCCCGCACGTCGCCGATGAGCCGACGTCGACCGCGCACGTTCTTGTTGATCTCGGCCGGATCGATCTCGACGTGGATCTTCTTGGCGTTGGGCGCGTAGCGTCGCGATCTGCCGGTGACGCGATCGTCGAAGCGCATGCCGAGCGCGATGAGCAGGTCGGCCTCCTGGATCGCCGTGTTGACCCAGGCCTCGCCGTGCATGCCCATCATGCCGAGGTTGAGCGGGTGCGAGGCCGGGAAGGCGCCGAGGCCGAGCAGCGTCAACGCCACGGGGATGTGCGTGCGCTCGGCGAACGCCTTGAATTCGGCCATGGCGTTGCCGAGCAGGATGCCGTGGCCGGCGAGGATGACCGGCCGCTCGGCCGCGTTGATCAACGCCAGCGCCTCGCGGAAGTGGTGCTCCTGCGGCGGAACACCGGGGCGGCCGTGCGGCCGCGGCGCGGCGGCCTCGCAGTCGAACTCGGCCTGCGATTGCTGCGCGTCCTTGGTGATGTCGACCAGCACCGGGCCCGGGCGCCCCGTGCGCGCGAGGTAGAACGCCTCGCGCACGGCCGGCGCGATGTCGTCGATGCCTGGTCACCAGGTAGTTGTGCTTGGTGATCGGCAGCGTCACGCCGGTGATGTCGGTCTCCTGGAAGGCGTCCGAGCCGATCAGGCGGCTGCCGACCTGGCCGGTGATGCAGACGATCGGCGAGCGAGTCCATCATCGCGGTCGCGATGCCGGTGACCATGTTGGTCGCGCCGGGGCCCGACGTCGCGATGGCGACGCCGACCTTGCCGGTGGCGCGCGCGTAGCCGTCGGCCATGTGCGTCGCGCCCTGCTCGTGCCGCGTCAGGACGTGGCGGATCGGATAGGCCAGCATCGCGTCGTAGGCCGGCAGGATCGCGCCGCCCGGATAGCCGAAGACGTCGGTGACCCCTTCGCGGACGAGACACTCCCAGAGAATCTGCGCACCTGTTTTTTTCATGAATTAGCCCGTGACCGCGCCCTGCGCGGCTGAGGAGACTAGCTTTGCGTATTTGGCCATCACGCCGGTCGTGAAGCGCGGCGGCGGCGGTGTCCAGTTGGCGAGCCGGGCGGCGAACTCGGCCGCCGTGAGATCGACTGCGATGCTGCGCGTGGCGAGATCGATGATGATGCGGTCGCCGTCCCTGACGGCGGCGATCGGGCCGCCCGCCGCTGCTTCGGGCGCGAGGTGGCCGACCATCAGGCCGCGCGTCGCCCCCGAGAAACGGCCGTCGGTGATGAGCGCCACCGATTCGCCCAGCCCGGCGCCGACGATCGCGCCCGTCACCGCCAGCATCTCGCGCATGCCAGGCCCCCCCTTGGGGCCCTCGTAGCGGATGACCACGACGTCTCCTGGCTTGATCTCTCCGGTCTGCACCGCGGCGAAGGCATCTTCCTCGGCGTCGAACACGCGCGCCGGACCGGTGTGGCGCGGGCGAGTGTGGCCGCTGATCTTGATCACGCCGCCATCGGGGGCGAGATTGCCGCGCAGGATGACGAGGCCGCCGTTGGGCGAAATCGGATTGCTGAGCGGGCGGACGACTTCCTGCTGCGGAGTTTCCGCCGCCAGCGCCGCTTCCTCGCCGATGGTGCGTCCCGACACGGTCTTCGTCTCAACGTGCAGCACGCCCGCCTGCGCCAGGCGCTGCGCGACCAATCGCGTGCCGCCGGCGCGGTGCAGATCGGTCGCGACGAACCGGCCGCCGGGTTTGAGGTCGGCGATGAGCGGCACGCGCCGGCTGACCTCGTCGAACACGTCGAGATCGAGATCGATGCCCGCTTCCTTCGCGATCGCCAACAGGTGCAACACAGCGTTGGTCGATCCGCCCGTCGCAGCGACGACGGCGATGGCGTTTTCGATCGCGTCGCGGGTGATGATCTGGCGCGCCTTGACGGTGCCGTTGTGCAGCGCCATCGCCAGCCTGCCAGCCTCGGCGGCGACATCCGCCTTCGCCGGATCGACCGCCGGCACGCTGGCGCTGCCCATCGGGGAGATGCCGAGGAATTCGCAGACGGCGGCCATCGTGTTGGCGGTGAACTGCCCGCCGCACGCGCCCGCGCCGGGGCAGGCGCCGTCCTCGATGCGGCGCAGACCGGCGGAGTCGAGGCGTCCGGCGGCGTTGGCGCCAATCGCCTCGAATACGTCCTGGATGGTGACATCGCGTCCGTCGACATGACCCGGCGCGATCGACCCGCCATACAGAACGAGACCGGGAACGTCGAGCCGGGCCAGCGCCATGGCCGCGCCCGGGATCGTTTTGTCACAACCGACCAGGCAGACGACGGCATCGAACGCGTTGCCGCGGGTGACGAGCTCGATCGAGTCGGCGATCACCTCGCGGCTGATCAGCGAGGCGCGCATCCCGGCCGTGCCCATCGTGATGCCGTCGGAGATCGAGATGGTGTTGAACTCCATCGGCGTGCCGCCCGCCTCGCGCACGCCGCGCTTGACGTGCACGGCGAGCTCGCGCAGGTGGTAGTTGCACGGCCCAATCTCGATCCACGTGTTGGCGATGCCGACGAGTGGCTTCTTGAGATCGCCGTCGGTGAAGCCGACGGCCTTGAGCATCGCGCGCGACGCGGCCCGGGCGGGTCCGGCGGTAATCATGCCGCCGGCAGGTCTCGTCGGACCCTGGCTCGACGAGCTCATTGGGCGGCCCCCTGCGCGGTCTCGTTCGGTTCGGCGGGCGACGACACGTCGCGCGCGGCCTTGTAGGTGCCCAGCGTGCGCACCCAGCGAGCGAACTCGGCGAGGTTGACCAGCGCGCGGCCGCAGTTGACGTCGTCGCGCGACACGGCGAGATCGGCGTAGAACATGTACTCCCAGGCGCGGCCGCGGATGGGCCGCGATTCGAGTTTTGTCAAATCGATGTTGCGCAGCGCGAACACGCTCAGGGCGCGGAAGAGCGCGCCCGGCTGGCTCGGCATCGAGAACACGATCGAGGTCTTGTCGGCCCCTTCGGTGACCGACTGGCGCGCGATCACGAAGAAGCGGGTGATGTTGGTGTCGAAATCCTGGATGCCGCGTCGCAGGACGTTGAGGCCGAAGACGTGCGCAGCGCGGATCGAGGCTATGGCGGCGTCCTGTTTCAACTCTTGCTCGCGGATGAGCTTGGCGCCGCCGGCGGTGTCGTAAACGGCGGCGATCTCGACCTTGGGCAGCCCCTGCAGGAAGCGTTCGCACTGCGCCAGCGCCTGCGGGTGCGAGTGCACGACACGGACGTCCTCGAGCGGCACGCCGGGCAGCGCGAGCAGGCAGTGGTCCACCTTCAGCTGTATCTCACCGACGATCGGGAGCTCGTGCTCGACCAGCAGGTCGTAGTTGCGGTGGATGCTGCCGCCGATGGTGTTCTCCATCGGCACGATGCCCCGGCCGACGCTGCCGTCGGTCACCGCTTGGAAGACGTCCTCGAAGCTCCTGCACGCGACCGGAGTCGCGTCGGGCGCAAACGCCAGCGCCGCCGCCTCGCTGTAGGCCCCCGGCTCCCCTTGGTAGGCGATCCGCATCCCGGCCACTGTGGCATAGGCAGGATCATTCGTCAAACAAATAGACTTTACATCTTTATTTGATTTGCTTATGTAGCTGCTGTCGTGGTTACTGCCGGATCCAGGTCGCTCCGCCGTCGCTGGTGCTGAAACGTTGGCCCGTGGCGGTGATCACCGTGGCGTGCGAGGCGTCGGCGGCCTGAATGGCGACGAGATCGGCCGGTTCCGGGAAGGCGATCCGGATCCAGGTGGCGCCGTCGGTCGTCCGCAGCACCAGGCCGGCCATTCCGGCGAGCCAGCACACGCGGGCGGCGGGCGCCGCGCCCGCCCGCACCGGTGTGGCGATGCCGATCGGTTGCGACTGCCATGTCACCCCGCCGTCTGCCGTGTGCTCGACCGCGCCGCCGACGATACGCCATTGCGAAGCACGATCGGGCGAGGGGATCACGACGGGAACCGACGCGGCCTCCTTCATCGCCGGCTGCGCCGCGAAGGCGCCGGCACCCGCCGGACGAGCCATCTCGTCGCGGGCGGCCAAGGCGGGCGCGGCCGGAGCGGACATCGGGGCCGGGGCCATCGCGGGTGCGGGCGGCGGCGCGGTGTCCTTCGCCGCTTCCGCCGCAGTGGGCGGCGCCGGACTCGCGGCCACGGGTGCGACCGCCTCCGGCTTCCGTCGCATTTCGGACTGCGTCGACGGCGTCGCCGCCGCGTTGGCGGACCGCTCGAGGCGGCGCGGCGCCGGCGCGGACGCCGGCGCGGCGGGCTGGGCTGGTTGCGCAGGAACGCCGGCCGCCTCGCGCTGGCTGGCGGCCGGCGGTGCCGCCTGAACGGTCGCCGGCAGCGCACGCTGGGCCGCCGCGTCCGAGGGCGCGACCGCTGCCGGCACCGGCGTCCGCCGTTCGATCACCGCAAGACCCGCGACGATCACGAGCCCGGCCGTGGCGGTCGCCAGCGGCCACACCCAGGCGAACCGCGCACGGCGCCACCACGCCGTTGCGATCGGTGCGGGCTCGATTCGCGTCATGGCGGCGAGAAGTGCCAGGCAACGGGCACAACCTGCGGCGTGGGCCTCGATGGCCGCGCGGTCGGTGCCGGTCATCGTGCCATCGGCCCAGAGTGCCAGCCTGTCTGCATCGACGCACATCGGCGACGGCATCGTCGACGCCGTCTCGTGGAGCGCATCACGCAGGAGCCGATCCGGCAACTCAGTCATAGATGACCTGCTTCATGTCGAGCGATCCCGGATCCTCGACGACCGAGGCGAGGCATGCGGCGATCTGATCGTCGTTCAAGCGA
The DNA here is from genome assembly GCA_963836665.1 of uncultured Acidobacteriota bacterium. Taxonomy (GTDB): domain Bacteria; phylum Acidobacteriota; class Vicinamibacteria; order Vicinamibacterales; family 2-12-FULL-66-21; genus JAICSD01. Next base: position 1,008,206 of record CAWIKL010000002.1, read on the forward strand.
GACTCCTCGCGCAGCTGACGTTCCACTTCGACGCGGATCTCGCGGCGCGTGCGCGCGAGGTGACGGGACGCCGATGCCTCGCTCTCGCGCAGCAGGCGGCCGATCTGCAGCAGCGTCAGGGCCTGCACGTAGTAGCCGGACAGGCGCAGGCGATCGCGCGGGTCCAGGCGTGACACGGCGCGAGCGAGGGCCTCGCGCACCAGCGCGACGTAGCGATCGCGGTCCGGATCGGCCGGGGGCGGCGCCTCCGGCTCTGTGTCCTCTCCAAGCGGCTCGGTGCGCCGCCCGGCGCGAACGCGATCGACGTAGCGCTGCGCGAGCACCGCGCGGAGCCAGGTTGCGAGAGTGCTCCGCCCCTGGAAATAGCGGAACAGCGATTGCCGCTCGCCGGTGCCGCTGGTCAGGCCGTAGAGGTCGGCGTAGAGCGAATCGGCGACCTCGCGCGCGCCGCCGGAGCGGTCGAGCGCGTCGGCGGCGCGGTAGAGCAGCGGCCGGTACTCGCGGACGAACGTCTCCCATGCGCGCTCGTCGCCCGTCGCGCACAACCGTGCGAGCTCGACATCCGCCGCATGGGAAGACGGCATCCTTATTCGACTTATCCGAGGGGCGTCGCCCCTCGGACTCCTCGCGTCTCTCTCCGGATCATCATTTCCACAATCGTTCCCACCAGGCCGGCTCCGGGCCGACCGCTGCGTCGGGTCCCATCTTCTTACGGATGTCGGCGACGTTCCAGCCGGTCAGCGACGCCAGCTGTTCCGCCTCGCGGCCATGACGCTCGATCAGCGACCGTCGATAGTCGTTCGCCGCGCTGCAGGTCCCGGCGCCGGTGAAGGCGTGACGCAGGACGTAGCGCCCCTGGAAGTTGCTGCGATCGCCCGTTTCCTGAAAGACCAGGTCCTCCGGAAAGTGCGCGCTATCGTAGCGGACGTGCAGCCGGGTCAGAAACGCACCCGCGCCGCCGCCGCGCGCGTCGTTGCTCCAGAACACGCCGAGCCGGCGCAGCTCGTCAGGCGAGAGCGGATCGGCGGCACACGGATCGCACCACCGCATGTCCCAGGCATACTCGGTGAACACCGCGCTCCGATCCTGCTGCTCGACCTGGCGCGTAAACATCGCCTTGTAGAAGCTCGAGAACTCCCCGGCTTGCTGGAGATACACCGGCAGCTCCATGTCCGACGGCAGCTTGACCGTCCGGTAGTTCGTCGTTTCGATCCGGCCGTTGCGCGTCAGCGCGAAGACGAACAGGTCCTGCGGACCGCGCGCGTTGACCATGCCGAGGCGAATCGGCAGCATGAACTTCGGCGACTCGTACGCCACCTGCAGCGGCCGCAGATAGGTAAAGCCCAACTTCGCCTGCTCGGTCAGGTTGACCCTGGCGACGAAGAAGCGCATGTTCTGTTTCAGGTAGCTGCCGATAACCGTCGACGCGCCGGCCGGAATACGGTAGCCGTTCTGGCGCAGCCAGGTCTCGAGTCCGGAACTTTCCTGCGCCGAGAGGATCAGGATGTCGTACTCGCCGACCGTGTACTGCGCTTCGATTGTCACTCCCAGCGACCTGGCGCGACTCATCGCGTCCTTGGCCGCCGCCTGGGCCGGCGCCGGCGCGGCCATCGCCATCTCGAACTCGCGACGCGGCGCGCACGGGTTCTCGTCGAAGTACTCGACCAGCCGCGGCGCCGAGTAGGCATCGAGGTGATCAACGAGCGCTTTGTCGCCGACGTGGATCTGTTCCCGCTTGAGGAACGTCGGCACGGGAATGACGATGGCGAATTCCTTCAGATCCCCCTCGAAGTCACTGGCCATCGTCATCACCGTGCGGTCGCCGTCGCGAACGAGGACCACCTGCGACGCGCGGTTGAATAACTTAGTGTCGGCCTTGCCGACGTAGAACCCGCAGAAGCCGGCGATGGTCGCGCTCGACCAGGCGATCGCCGACGACAGCGCCACACCGAACAGCATTCGTCTCATGAGTGTCTCCTTCGCTTCGTCTATGCGGCGCGCGCCGCGGGAACGGGGGCCGACAGCGGACGCGGACGCGGCCGCATCCACCGGTATCGCGACGCCGGCAAGACGCGATCGAGGATCGGGACAGCGGTCGACCAGATCGCCAGCGACCAGAGGAGGCCGTTCGTTCGGAACAGCCGGAACTGCACGTACCACGCGGTGGCGGCGACGAGCGCCGCGAAGAGGATCCGCGCCGCCCGCGAATCGGGCGTCGTCTTTGGATCGGAGATCATGAAAAAACTGAAGAGCAGGAACGATCCGCTCTCGAGACGATGGAGCGGTATCGTCAGCGGCTCTCCCAGATACAGCGAGCGCCCGATGACGAGCGCGCTGAAGCCGGCGATGAAGGCGAGCGTGACGTCCGCCCTGGCGGCGCGGGTCACCACCAGCGACCCGGCGCAGGCCATCAGAAACGCGAAGAACGCCGGAGTGCCCCACTGTCCCGGCGACACCCACACATGCTTCGTCACCAAAAGAAGCGCCACGATCGCGCCGTCGGTCGGGTTGAAGACGTGTTTGCCGCGGACCTTGATCAAGAACTTGCCGGCGATGGCAATGACGGCGGCCAGGCAGGCCAGGGCGGCAACATTGGTCCGAACCAGCAGACACAGCGATAACCCCGAGATGAGCGCGCTCCGCGCCGTGGACGCAAACGGCGCCGGCGACCCGCTCAGCCAATCGCAGATTTTCTGGGTCCCGAGTGCGGTGGCGAGAATGAGCGCCGCACGCAAGGGCGTGATATCGAAGTCGAGCCAGCCCATGCCGTAGACGAGCAGGGCGGCGAGCGTACCGATCTGATACAGGCGCGGGTCGGTCATGCCAGAGCTCCTCTGGCCTTAGAACGATCGAGTCCGAGTTTCTTGCAGGCCGGAGGCTGGCGGCCGGTTCGTGGCATCATGGCCGCGCCATGTCGCTCCTCATCACCAACGGACGCGTCGTCACGGCGTCGGACGATTACGTTGCCGATGTCTTCTGCGAAAACGGCAGCATTTCCGCGATTGGCCGTGACCTCCCCGCCCATCGCTACCAGGCAGACCGGACCATCGACGCCTCGGGCCACTACGTCCTACCTGGCGGCATCGACGTGCACACGCATCTCGACATGCCGTTTGGAGGCACGACCTCGGCCGACGATTTCGAGACCGGCACCATCGCCGCCGCGTTCGGCGGCACTACCTGCGTCGTCGATTTCGCCATCCAGTACCGCGGCCAGACGATGCGCCACGCGCTCGAGGAGTGGATGAAGAAGGCGTCCGGCAACGCGGTGGCCGACTACTCGTTCCACATGATCGTCACGGAGCTGCCCGACGCCGGGCTCGGCGACATGGACAGCCTGGTGCGCAACGAAGGCATCACCAGCTTCAAGCTGTTCATGGCCTACCCCGGCGTATTCATGGTCGACGATGCGACGATCTTTCGCGCGCTGCGTCGCACCGGGGAAAACGGCGGCCTCGTCTGCATGCACGCCGAGAACGGCGGCGTCATCGACCTGCTCGTGCAGGAAGCGCTGCGCCGCGGTGACAAGGCGCCGAAGTATCACGCGCTGACACGCCCGCCGCGCGCCGAGGCCGAGGCCACCGGCCGCGCCATCGCGCTCGCCGAAATGGCCCGCGTCCCGATCTACATCGTCCACCTGTCCTCGGCAGATGCGCTGCAGAAGGTGCGCGAGGCGCGGGACATGGGCCTGCCGGCCTACGCCGAAACCTGCCCGCAGTACCTGTTCCTCTCCTACGACAACTACGAGGAGCCCGGCTTCGACGGCGCGAAATACGTGATGTCGCCGCCGCTGCGCGAGAAATGGCACCAGGAGGTGTTGTGGAAGGGGTTGAACAAGAACGACCTGCAGGTCATCTCGACCGACCACTGCCCCTTCTGCATGGCCGGGCAGAAAGAGCTGGGCACGGACGACTTCAGCAAGATCCCCAACGGCGCCCCCGGCATCGAGACGCGGCTCACGCTCGTCCACGACGGCGGCGTGCGTAAGGGGCGCATCAGCCTCAACCGCTTCGTCGAGCTGTGCTCGACGACCCCGGCAAAGATGTTCGGCCTCTTCCCCCGCAAGGGAACGATCGCTGTCGGCAGCGACGCCGACATCGTCGTGTTTGATCCGAAGAAGAAGCAGACCCTCGGCGTGAAGTCGCTGCACATGCGCGTCGACTACAACCCGTACGAGGGCACCGTGGTCGAAGGCGCTCCCGCGTTCGTGATCTCGCAGGGCAACGTGATTATCGAGGCCGATCGGTTCGTAGGAAAGAAAGGCGCTGGACGCTTCGTGAAGCGAGGACCGAGCCTCGCTCCCTCGGGACTCTAAGATTCACTGGGTTCCGGCGAGGTGCTCGCGCAGCACGGCGTCGACGTCTGCCCGCCCCGTCGGCAGGAAGTCAGACTTCACCTTCTCGCCCGCGTCGATCAGCAGGCGCACGGTCGAGGCATAGTCGCACGGGCCCGTGTCGCAGCTCCAGCCGTGCAGCGCACCGTAGAGGCAATTGCCGAGCAGCGTGCCGCCATAGGAGCGATCCGGCGTGTTGAGGGGCGGATCGTGCCGCAACAGCCGTCGCGTCATCTCCGGGTTACCGTGAAACCCGGCCCAGCGGATCGCCTCCCATAGGCTCGGCCCCGTCACGCGCGCGTCGAAGCCCAGATCCAGCATCAGCGAGACGGCAGCCGTGTCGTTGGCGTGGGCCCTGTCGGGCAGGAGCCGCAACTGTTCGACCGACAGCGACGCGACGAGCGACGGGTGCTCGGCGACGGTCGCGGCTACGGCATCGCGGTCGGCCGCCGCGCACGCGGCCAGCAAGCGCTCGGCGGGTGATGCGTGCTGCAGTAGCTGCTCGCGCACCTCTTCGAAGCCGAGCATGCGGGCGGCATCGAGCGCCGACACGTTGTGGCCGAAGACCCAGCGATAGATGTCGCCGCGGTGATCGCCGATTTCCTCCGGCGTCGACGCGCGCCCCTGGTGCACGGCTGTGTACTTGCCGTTCCAGGTGCGGTGCGCGAGCGCCTCGGGATCGTCGCGCAGGCAGCGCTCGACGAGGCGGGCATCGCGCAAGCCGACCGCGAGAAAGATGTCGAACCAGGCGCCGCGATCGACCAGCCAGCGTGCGACGTCAGGCGCCTCGCGCACGAGGTACTGGGCAGGCGTCGATTCGTGATCGACGTCGCGGGCATCGATGTGCGCGCCGGACGCGACCAGGCGCTCAGCGATGTCGACGGTACGGGCACAGTGCAAGGCCGTCTTGCCGTCGCCGCCACGGGCGAACGCGAGCGCCGGGTCGCCCTCGAGCAGCTCGCGGACGCGATCGCTCATGCCGAGATGCGCGGCGGCGAAGATGTCCACGAGCGCGCCGCGGGCGATGAGGGGGGCCGCCTCGGCAGGGGTGATGTCGTATTCGAGAATGCCGAATGGTCCCGCCCACCAGGCGCTCTTCAGGTTCAGATCGGCACCGTGCGCGATCAGGACGTCCACCAGTGCCGGCTGCTTCTTGGCGCTGGCGACCGGGCGCTGGCCAAAGGGACCCATCGGTGCGTTCACCACCGCCCGGACGTCGGCATGCGCCGCCAGCAGCCCGGCCACGGCCTCGACGTCGCCGGCGCGCAGCGCACTGTGAAACTGTTCGATGGGGGTCTTGGCCAACTCGATCTCGCGGCGCAGCAGCTCAGGATAGCGCGATTTGAGGCACAATGCGCTGGCTTCCGGGAACACCATGCCGCACCTCGAGTTGCCCGACGGACGAATCGAGCTCGCTGATCGCTCGCGGATCGAGGCGAGCCCGCTCTATAACGACGACCTCGCCCCGGTGCCGATCGCACGACGCAACTGGACGACCTACAACTACGCGGCGCTCTGGATCTCGATGGCGCACTGCATCCCGACCTACATGCTGGCGTCAGGATTAATCGCGTCGGGGATGAACTGGTGGCAGGCGCTCGTCACCGTCGCGCTCGGCAACGTCATCGTCCTCGTCCCAATCCTGCTCAACTCGCACCCGGGCACGAAATACGGCATTCCGTTCCCGGTCTTCGCGCGCGCTGCCTACGGCACGATCGGCTCGAACCTGCCGGCGCTGATGCGCGCGCTCGTTGCCTGCGGGTGGTTCGGGATTCAGGCCTGGATCGGAGGCGAAGCGCTGAACACGTTCTTTGCCAACGTGATCCCCGGCTGGCCGACGCTCCTCGGCGTCGGCGTTGGCGGGCACACCACGACGGAATGGGTCTCGTTCCTGCTGTTCTGGGGCCTGAACGTGTTTGTCATCTACCGCGGCATGGATCTGCTGCGCCGTGTCGAAAACTGGGCCGCGCCGTTCGTCCTCGTGATGACGGCCGCGCTCCTCGGCTGGGCGGTGTGGCGGGCGCACGGCTTCGGTCCGCTGCTCAACGAGCCGGGCAAGTTCATCTCGTTCGCAGCGTTCTTCAAGGTGTTCGTGCCGTCGCTCACCGCGATGATCGGCTTCTGGGCGACGCTTTCGCTCAACATGCCCGACTTCACCCGCTTCGGCCGCAGCCAGCGGGAGCAGGCCGTCGGCCAGGTCGTCGCGCTGCCGACGACGATGTTCGTGTTCGCGGCGATGGGGGTGCTGATCACGAGCGCCACCGAGATCATCTACGGTGAGCTGATCTGGGATCCGATCAAGCTGATCGGCAAGTTCCACGATCCGTTGATCATCGCCGTCTCGATGTTCACCGCTGTGGTCGCCACGCTGGCCGTGAATATCGCTGCCAACGTGGTTTCGCCGGCGAACGATTTCGCCAACGCGTTTCCACGCGCCATCAGTTTCAAGACCGGCGGCCTGATCACCGGAATCCTCGGCATCCTCATCCAGCCGTGGCGGCTGCTCGCGGATCCATCGGGCTACATCTTCGGGTGGCTGCTCGCGTATTCGGGCGGCCTCGGCTCGATCGCGGGCGTACTGATCGCCGATTACTGGATCGTGCGCAAGACCGACCTGCGCCTCGAAGACCTGTATCTCACCGACGGCGCGTACCGTTACCGCGCCGGCTGGCACCTGCCCGGTGTGGTGGCCACGCTCGCCGGCTGCGCCGCCGCGTGGGGTGGACTAGTGGTCCCGGTGATGCGCCCGCTCTACGACTACGCGTGGTTCGTCGGGTTCGGCGTCTCGCTCGCGGCGTATCTGGCGCTCGCGCGGCGGGGCTGAGGGAGAGAGGGGAGAGAGGTGCAAGGCGCGGTGCAAATGGTGCTAAGGGTGCTGGTGCTGGAAGTGCAAGAGGTGCTAAAGGTGCTTGAAGTGCTACAGGTGCGGCGCGTCGCACCTTTCGCACTGTTGGCACCGTTAGCACTAGCACCCTTCGCGCCTGTGGCACCTTTGGCACTCGCGCCCTTCGCACCTTTGGCACTCTACGCGCAGCCACCACTCGACGTCAGGGCGGCGCTTCTTCGCGAGCTGACGGCGGTGCGCGCGATCGACAATCACGCCCACGTCGTCCGGCCCGTGGACGGCGATACCGAATACGACGCGCTGCCGTTCGCGCTGCTCGACCCACTCCCGGCTGGCGTCGAAGGATCGCCCGGGCCGCTCAGAAACGACTACCCATGGTTTCTGCGCGCGTGGAAGGCGCTCTACGGCTATCCCCACGCCGATGCGACGCCCGAGCATCTGAAGGACGCCGTCGCGCTCAAGAAGAAGGCGATCGCGCAACGCGGCGCCGCCTATCCCGCCTGGGTGCTCGATCGGGAGGGGGTCGACATCGTGCTGGCGAACCGTGTCGCGATGGGACCCGAACTCTCCGCGCCGCGCTTCCGCTGGGTGCCGTACGCCGACGCCTTGCTCTTTCCGCTCGACAATTCCACGCAGAAAGCGGCCAACCGCGACTACGCGGCGTTCTATCCGGCCGAGGAGAAATTGCTGAAGCGGTACCTCGCCGAGTCGGACATGACGGCGCTCCCCGCCACCCTGTCGGAATACTGCCGGACGGTGGTTACCCGGACACTCGAGCGCCACAAGGCGGCGGGGGCGGTCGCGGAAAAACTCGAGGCCGCCTACCTGCGCCGGCTCGATTTTGGACCGGCGGCGGAAGCGGACGCCGCGCGCGTCTACGCGCAGTATTTCAGTGGCGGAGTGCCGCCGGCGGCCAGCTACACGCTGCTGCAGGACTACCTGTTCGCCTATCTCGCGCGCGAGGCCGGCCGGCTCGGCATGGCGATTCACATTCACGTGGCTAACGGCGGCGGCGCCAACTACGACCAGCGCGGCGCGGCGGTCCTGCACCTGGTGTGGGCCTTCAACGACCCGTCGCTGCGCAAGACCAACTTCGTGATCATCCACGGCGGCTATCCGGACTTCGACACGACCGCGGGCATGCTGAGCAAGCCAAATGTCTACGCCGATTTGTCCGCGCTCGCCGCGTTCGAGGGCGTCACCGGGCAGGCGCGCCTGCTGCGCAGCTGGCTGACGCAGTGGCCAGAAAAAGTTCTCTACGGCAGCGACGCATCGCCGACCTCCGACCAAATCAGCTGGGAAGAGACGGGATGGGTCGCATCGCAGACGGCGCGCGAGGCGCTGGCGACGGCGCTGGCCGATCTCGTCCGGGACGGCACGATCACCCGCGCCCGCGCGTCGGAGATTGGGCGCATGGTGTTACGGCAGAACGCGATGAAGCTGTACGCGTTCTAATATGCTCCTGCAATGGTGGCGCTCGCCCTCTGGCTCGTGCACCTCGCGGGGCTCGCGTTCCAATCGCCGGCTTCCGCGAGCTTCGACCTCGAGTACGCGCGACTGAAGGCCGGGCCTACCTATCCAGCCAGTGTCCCTACCGGCGTGCTGAAGAAGCGGCACGGTCGGTTCCAGGTACCTGGCTGGTGATCCCGAAAAGTTACGACCCCGCCCGGCGCTGGCAGGTGCGCTTCCAGCTCCACGGTGGGGTCATGCGCGACGACGACTCGTTACGGGGCGACGGCAGCGTGCGGCTCGACGGGGACGACCAGATCTACGTGATGCCTTCCGGCTGGCGCGACGAGCCGTGGTGGAGCGACGACCAGGTCGCCAGCCTGCGCGCCATCCTCGACGACATCAAGCGCGATTACAACGTCGACGAAAACCGCGTCTTCCTCTCAGGCGTCTCCGACGGGGCAACCGGCATCTACTACATCGCCACGCACGACACGACGCCGTACGCGGCGTTTCTGCCGCTCAACGGCTACCTGCTCGTGCTGCGCAGTGCCGAGCTCCAGATCCGCAGCGCCATCTTCCTCGACAACCTGCGCAACAAGCCGTTCTTCGTCGTCAACGGCGGGCGCGACCCGCTCTACCCGATTGCGCTCGTCGAGCCGACACTCGGACACCTGAGCGGCGGCGGGGTGGCCATCACCTACCTGCCGCAGCCCGACGCCGGGCACGACGCGAGCTGGTGGCCGAGCGTGAAGGTGCCGTTCGAGTCGTTCGTGCGGACGCACCCGCGCGTCGCGCTGCCCGACACCTTGACCTGGGAGGTCTCCGAGACGCGGCAGTGGAACCGCGCGCACTGGCTGGTCATCGACAGCCTCGGCACGACGCCTTCCGACGCGACGGATCTGGCAGACCTCAATCTCTCGCAGGGCGTGCCGATCTTCCACAACGGCCGCTCCGGACGGGTGGATCTCGCGCGGAGCGGCAACACCGTGACGATCCGCAGCCGCGGTGTCAGGGAGCTGACACTGCTCCTCTCGCCCGATCAGTTCGATTTCGCCCGTAACATCACGGTCGTGGCCAACGGCCGCACGGTGTTCGATGCACCCGTCGACAAAAGCGTGGCCACGCTGAACCGCTGGGCGGCGCGCGACCACGATCGGACGATGCTCTTCGCTGCCGAGATCCGGATCAAGCTTTTCGGATAAGCTGCGCTTTTCAGGAGAAATGACCATGCGTTTTCCACGACTGGCTGCCGCCCTCGTGTGTACCCTCGCACCCCTGCTCACCGGGTGTTTCCAGTCCTCCACTCTGGTCAAGCTCAATCCCGACGGCTCCGGGACGCTCGAGCAGACGATCACGATGACGGCTCAGGCCCTGGAGCAACTCAAGGCGATGTCCTCCATGGGCGACAAGAAGAACGGCGCGGCCAAGGCCGACGACCCGTTTTCGATCGACGAGGCGAAGGCGGCCGCCAGCAAGATGGGAACCGGCGTGTCGTTTGTGTCGGCGGACAAGATCGACACGCCCGAGCGCAAGGGGTTCAAGGCGGTCTACGCGTTCAAAGACATCCGGACCGTTTCGCTCAACGAGATGAACGTCCCGGCCGGCACCGACATGGGAGGAAAGCCGGAGAAGCCGATGGCCCTGACCTTTACGCAGCTGCCCAACGGCCACGCGCTGCTAACGATCAAGAACGACACGAACAAATCCATGGGCACGGCCAAGCCGGACACGACCGCTGGCGATTCGCCGTTCGGCAAGATGGGCGACGCGCAGGCAATGGAGATGATGAAGGCGATGTTCGCCGGCATGAAGGTCGACCTCGCTGTCCAGGTCGGCCACGTCGTCAAGACAAACGTCCCCTACGTGACCGGCGGCACGGTGACGCTCCTGAGCATGGACTTCGACCAGGTTCTGGCAAACCCGGGAGCGCTAGAGAAGATGCAGAAGGCCAAGACGCTGGCCGACACGAAGGTCGCCCTACAGGGAGTCAAGGGCATCAAGGTCACGCTCGACCCCGAGATGACGATCGAGTTCACCAAGTAGCGGCCGGCTCAGTCTTCGCGCAGGGCGACGAGCGGGTCGATCCGCGTCGCGCGCCGCGCCGGGACGTAGCACGCGAGTACTGCGACGCCCAGCAGCAGCGCCGTGACGGCGGCGAACACGCTGGCGTCGCGGGCCGTGACGCCGAACAGGAGCGTCTGCAGGAAGCGGCTCACGAGCAGCGAGCCGCCAAGCCCGACGACGAGGCCGGTGCCCGCTGTGCGCAGTCCCTGCAGCAGCACGAGCGACAGGATCGACGACCGTCCGGCGCCGAGCGCCTGCCGGATGCCAAACTCCCGTACCCGCTGCGCGACCGCAAAGGCGAGCACGCCGTAGATGCCGACAGCCGAAAGCGCCAGCGCCACCGCGGCGAAGATCGCCAACAGCACCGTCGGGGCGCGACGCGTCTGCAGCGACCGCCCCATCCATTGGTCCATCGTCCGCACATCGGAGATCGGCTGTTCCGAGTCGACGGCGCGCACGGCCGCGCGGACCTGCGACACCAGCAGTTGCGGATCGAGCGCCGTCTTCAAGACGATCGCCAGGTTGCGCGGCGCCTGCTGCGTCGCGGGATAGTAGATGCGCTCCTTGGTGACTGGCTGGCCGAGGTCGATGCTGTTGATGGTGCCGACCACGCCGACGATGGTCAACTTCGTCGACGCCGGTCCGCCGCGCTGGATCTGCTGGCCGAGCGGATCGCGATCGGCAAAGTATTTTCTGACCAGATATTCGTCCACGACGATCACGCGTGGCGCGTCGAGCGTATCGGCGTCGGTGAACGTTCGCCCGGCGACGAGCGGGATCTGCATCGCCTTGAAATAGTCGCCGCCGACGACCTCCTGGCGGCCGTGCGGCACCGCCTCGCCGGGCAGCGCCGCGTGCCCGACGATCGAATAGGACCCCGACGAGACGTTGCCGTTGAAGGGCACGTTGGTCGTCAGCGCCGCGACGGCGACGCCGGGGATGGCGCGGGCGTTCTCGAGAAGCCGGTTGGCAAACGCGATCCGTGACGGATCGTCGGGATAGCGCGCGACCGGTAGCGACATCTGCGCCGTCAGGACGTTGTCGGGATTGAAGCCGGGCTTGACCCGTTGCAGGTTGGCGAAACTCTTGATCAGGAGGCCGGCGCCGACGAGCAAGGTCAGCGCGGCCGCGACCTCACCGACGACCAGCCCCGCGCGCAACGCCCCGATCCGGCGGCTCGCCGTGCCGCGAGTGCTGTCCTCTTTCAGGAACGCCGCCGTGTTGCCGCGCGCCACGGCGAGCGCCGGCACCGCGCCGAATACGAGGCCGGTGACGATCAGCAGCGCGAAGCCGAAGGCCATCACGGCAAGATTCATCGCCGGCGGCGGCGCGCCCGCCGCCATGCCCGGTACAATCTCGAAGCGGACGAGCGCATCGAGCCCGATGATGCCCGCCGCGAGACCGGCCACGCCGCCGGCAGCGGCGAGCACGAGTCCTTCGGTCAGCATCTGCTTGACAATCCGCCACTGGCCGGCCCCAAGGGTGGCGCGGATGGCGAGCTCGCGGCTGCGTCCCGTGGCGCGCATCAGCAGCAGGTTCGCAACGTTGATGCACGCGATGATAAGGACGAAAAGAACGCACGCCTGCATTACCAGCAGCGGCGTGCGCACGTCACCAACGAGCTGATCGCGCATCGGTACCGCGTAGCCGCCGAAGCGGCTCGACTTCATGAAGCCGGCGCGTGCCGGCAGGCGCTCCATGACGTGCTCGGCGATCGCCTGCATCTGGCGGTCGAGCTGCGTCACGGTGGCGTTCGGCCTCAGCCGCGCGATCATCATGCTGAATTCGTTGCCGCGCGCGTTGTCGGACATCTGTGCCGGCGTGAACGCAAACGGCGTCAGCAGCGCGATGTTGTCGGCCGGCAGATCGAAGTCGGCGGGCAGCACGCCGACGACGCGGCAGGCGGTGCCGCTGACACGGATGTCGCGGCCGACGATGGCGGAATCGCCGCCGTAATGCGATCGCCACAGGCCATTGGTGAGGATGACGTACTTGTCGGCGTCCGGCTTCGCCTCTTCGTCGGTGAAAGCGCGGCCGAGCGACGGCTGGCGCTGCAGCGTCGTGAAAAAGGAGGGCGTCACCTGCAACGCGCGCACCTGCTCGGGGTTGCCGCCCTCGTTCAGCGAGGCCATGTTCATCGTGAAAAGGGATGCATCGTCGATGGCGGGCGCTTGCGCCCGCCGGTCGAGGTAATCAGGAATCGAGACGTTGGCCTGGTTGAGGTTGATGCCCGGGTAGGTATTCCAGATGAACACCAGCCGGTCCGCCGCCGGATACGGCAGGGGCCGGAGCAACGTGTCGTAGAGGACGCTGAAGATTGCGGTATTGGCACCGATGCCAAGCGTCAGCGTGAGAACGGCGACGAGCGTGAAGAGTGGCTGCTTGCGCAGGGCGCGGACGGCATAGCGCAGGTCCTGCATGCGCGCTTAGACGGAGCGCGCCGCTACAGGGTTTGCACGGCCTCGCCGGTCAGGAGGGACCCCGGCTTGTTCGGGCGCAGGACCATTCGGACGAACACATTGGCGGCCTCGAGCAGGGGCGCGGGCTCGGTGCAGTGACGAACGCGCCCGGCGCGGATCGCCTCGCAAATCGCGACAGCGTCGCGGGGCGCGTCGACGAGAGAATACGTGCGGCCCAGCTGACGCAGATCGTGCAGATCGGAGTTGCCGACGATGGGCTTGTCGTAGGCCGCCGCCCAGCGCGCCGCGCGCGCGTTGAAATTGACCGCGCGCGTCCAGAAATAACTCCACTCGATCGCGTCGAACACTCCCGCGTACGCGTCGAGCGCAGCACCCAGGCAGCTCGAGTCGGGAAAGAACGGATGCGGGGCGACGACCAGGCCCGTGCCAGTGCGCTTCAGCTGCGCGAGATCGTCGAGCGAGCGGACGGTGCGCGTCGCAGAGGCAGGGAAGTTCAGCAGCAGGACGTGGCGCCCGCGGATAGTGCGCTCGATGCCGGGGATGAGCAGGACGCCTTTTGCCCGCCCGTAGGCGGTGAGGTCTGCGTCTTCGTACTGCCGATCGTGCAGCGTGATAGCGAGCACGTCGAAGCCCAGCGCGGCTGCGCGGTCGACGAGGGCGTAGCCGTCGTGCGGCATGGAGTCGAGCGGATCGTCGGCGGTATGGAGGTGAAGATCTACTTTGAGCACGTCAGTTCCTCAACGGAAGCGCCGGAGCGCCTCCGTCGAGGTACCTCGCAAGCGCCGGACCACCGGCGCGGAATCGCAGGCTACCAGCGCGGCTCGCGCCGGCCGCCCTTGCCGCTGCCGCCACCGTAGCCCCCGCCGCCGCCACGGCCGCCGCCGTCTCCGCCAAAGCCGCCCCCGCCAAAACCACCGGAGCGCTCGGGCCGCGGTCGCGCTTCGTTGACCGTCAGGTTCCGGCCACCGAACGCGTAGTTGTGGAACTTGTCGATCGCCTTCTGCGCATCCTCGTCGGTCGCCATCTCGACGAAAGCGAAGCCTCGGGCGCGTCCGGTCGCCATGTCACGCATCACCTTCACCGAATCCACGGCGCCGGCCTGCGCGAACAGCTCCTGCAACTCCCCCTCCCCTGCCGAAAACGGCAGGTTCCCTACGTACAACTTCCGGGCCATCTGCGTTCTTCTCCAGTCCCGTGCAACGGGAACGACGACCGGATCGTCAGCACCCGGTCAACTGCGTGCATGCGGATTGGGCGGAAGGCTCGGAGCTCTGACAAGGAGGCGGGCAGTTCGTCCAACTCTGACTGGGCTCAGGTTAGCACAGGCCGAGGTGGCCCAGGGTGCCGTATACTCGCCGCCCATGCAACCTCTGCTGGCCGAGGCGCTCGGCACGATGATTCTCGTCCTGCTCGGCGACGGCGTCGTCGCCAACGTCGTGCTCGAGCGCACGAAGGGACAGAACAGCGGCTGGATTGTCATCACCACCGGCTGGGGCATCGCGGTCGCCATCGGCGTCTACACTGTCGGGCGCATCAGCGGCGCGCACCTCAATCCCGCCGTCACGATCGCGCTCGCCACCATCGGCAGTTTTCCGTGGGCGCAGGTCCCGGGTTACATCGCCGCCCAGGTGATCGGTGCATTCATCGGCGCGGTGCTGGTCTGGCTGGCCTACCTGCCGCACTGGGGCGAGACGAACGACGCGGCGGCGAAGCTGGGCGTCTTCTGCACGGGGCCGGCGATACGCCACCCCATGGGCAACGCCATCAGTGAATTCATCGGCACCGCGGTGTTGCTGTTTGGCATCCTGGCGATCGCCGCCAACGCGCAGACGCTGGTCAAGCCGGGCGACGTCGATCTTTCCGTCGTCTTCAGCCGCGGGCTGCAGCCGCTGCTTGTCGGCATCCTCGTGCTCGGCATCGGGCTCTCGCTCGGCGGGCCGACGGGCTACGCCATCAACCCGGCGCGCGATCTGGGCCCGCGCCTGGCGCACGCGCTGCTGCCGATTCCCGGAAAAGGACCCTCGGATCTTGCCTACAGCTGGATCCCCGTCATCGCACCGATCGCCGGCGGCATCGCCGGCGCCGGCCTCTACATCCTGGTCGGATTTTGAGGAGACGACCCGTGCATTGCGAACGCGTGTCAGCGAGTGAGCGACGCGAGCGGAGCGGGGCCGCCGCGAGCGAGCGTGTAGGAGGGCCTGGCGGGGCGAAGCCCCCCAGGTAGATATGCCCCGCTACGTCGGCGCGCTCGACCAGGGCACGACCAGCACCCGCTTCATGATCTTCGATCGCGGCGGCAACGAGATCGCCAAGCATCAACTCGAGCACCAGCAGATCATGCCGCAGCCCGGCTGGGTCGAGCACGATCCGCTCGAGATCGCGGCGCGCTGTGACGAGACCATCGCGCGCGCGATGCGCAACGCCAACATTCAGCCGGCCGATCTCGCCGCGATCGGCGTCACCAACCAGCGCGAGACGACGATCGTGTGGAACCCGAAGACCGGGCAGCCCTGCTACAACGCGATCGTCTGGCAGGACACGCGCACCGATCGCATCATCAACGCGCTGACACCGGCGCAGGCCGAGACCATCCGCGCCAAGACCGGTCTGCCGCCGGCGACCTACTTCTCGGCGGCGAAGATCCAGTGGATCCTCGACAACGTGCCTGGCGTGCGCGACGCGGCGGCGCGCGGCGACGCGGTGTTCGGCAATCCCGACACGTGGGCGATCTGGCATCTGACTGGCGGCCGGAACGGCGGCGTCCACGCCACCGACGTCACCAACGCGAGCCGGACGATGCTGATGGATCTGCGCACGCTCGAGTGGGACGAGGAGCTGCTGCGCATCTTCAACATCCCGCGGCGGATGCTGCCCACCATCCGGCCGTCGGCGCATCACGCCGCGTTCGGCGTGACGCACTTCGCGGGCGCCACTGGCGACGAAGTGCCGATCACCGGCGACCTCGGCGACCAGCAGGCGGCCACGGTCGGACAGGTCTGCATCAAGCCGGGTGAAGCGAAGAACACCTACGGCACCGGCAATTTCATGCTGCTCAACACCGGCCGCAACATCGTCCCCTCGAAGGCCGGCCTGCTGACGACGGTCTGCTATCAGTTGCAAGGGACCACGGTCTACGCGCTCGAAGGATCGATCGCCGTGACCGGGTCGGCGGTGCAATGGCTGCGCGATCAGCTCGGCATCATCGACAGCGCGTCGGAAATCGAGACGCTGGCCAACACCGTCCCGGACAACGGCGGCATCTACTTCGTGCCGGCCTTCTCGGGGCTGTTTGCCCCCTACTGGCGATCCGACGCGCGCGGCGCGATCGTCGGGCTCTCGCGCTTCAACACGAAGGCCCACCTCGCGCGGGCGACGCTCGAAGCGATCTGCTATCAAACGCGCGACGTCCTCGAGGCGATGGTCGCCGACTCCGGCGTCAACCTCGCGGTGCTGAAGGTCGACGGCGGCGCGACGGTGAACGACACGCTGATGCAACTGCAGGCCGACATCCTCGGCGTGCCGGTCGTGCGCCCGGTCGTCGCGGAGACGACGGCGCTCGGCGCCGCGTATGCGGCGGGCCTCGCGGTCGGCTTCTGGTCGGATCTCAACGACCTCTGCGACAACTGGCGGATGGACAAGCGGTGGGAGCCGCGATGGAGCGCGGATCGACGCGACGCGGCGTATGAAGGATGGAAGAAGGCCGTGCGGCGAACGCTCGACTGGGTGTAATGACAGGTTGACAAACACGGCGCGCGAGCGCATCGTCGGCGGTAGGAAGCCTTCACCGATAAGGAGGCCATTCGTGGAGCTACCGCCGGGCGCGATACAGGGCCGGCGGAGTGCAGCCGCACCGTAGCCGCGCTGATGTCGGACAATGCGTCCGACCATGCGGTCCCACCATGCGCGGCGGTCCTCCGTCGGCCCTTACTCTTTTTGGCGCTCGGCGCCGCCGCTGCGCGGCGGTTCCCTCCGGCGCCTCGCTTAAGCTCACTTCATTCCGCTCGCGCTACGACGCTCGCTCCAATTCGCTCACGCGCTACACTTCATGAATGCGTCTCGTCCCTGTTCTGATGCTCGCGGCCGTCGTTCTGGCCGGCTGCTCGGGTAACAAGCCCGCCGATACGACACCGCCAATTCCTGCCCCGCCCGACGTCGCCGCCGCGCCCGCCGACGCGCAGCGGACGTCGGACAACCTCGCCAGCAAGGTCCTCAAGCCCGGCACCGGCACGCGGCATCCGCGCGCCAACTCGGAAGTCACCGTCCACTACACCGGCTGGACGACCGACGGCAAGATGTTCGACAGTTCGGTGGCGCGCGGCGAGCCGGCGACGTTTGGTCTCGACCACGTGATCCCGGGGTGGACCGAAGGGGTGCAGATGATGGTCGAGGGAGAAAAGCGCCGTTTCTGGATCCCGGCCAAGCTGGCGTATGACGGGGATCCCGGGTCGCCGCAAGGCATGCTCGTCTTCGATATCGAGCTGCTCCGCATCATTTCCTAGAAAGACAGACTGATACACTGGAGAGCATGACAGCCCTGCTCCGCGCGTCGCGCCTGCTGCTGGCAGCCTCGGTTCTCGTGTCGGCGGCCGCGTGCGATTTCGGCAGCACCAGCCCGACCGCTCCCGATCAGAGCAACGTGCCGTACTCGCAGGTCGACCTCACCGTCGGCACGGGCGCGACAGCTACGAGCGGCAGCACCGTCACCGTCCCTTACGGCGTCTGGCTTTACAGCGACACGACCGCGGATCACAAGGGGACGCAGATTGGAGCTGACACACAGGTGTTCACAATCGGCGCCAACCCACCACAGGTGATTCCGGGGTTCGAGCAAGGTGTGACCGGGATGAACGTCGGCGGAACCCGGCGCGTGATCGTACCGCCGTCGCTCGCCTACGGTTCGACCGGAAACCAGACCATCCCGCCCAACGCCGCGCTCGTCTTCGATCTCGCCCTGACCGCCGTCACGCCGCCGCAGTAACGGCCCGCGCGGTCAAGCCAGCGAGTCAAGAACCTCGGGGAGCCGCACCAGATTGGGCAGCTCCGCGTCGCGGCGCAACGACGACTGCTCTCCCAGACGATTGATCCACACGACGCGCAACCCCAGCATCGCCGCCGGCGCGATGTCGTGAAAGAGGCTGGCCGCGACGTGCACGTGATCCGCGCGGTCGGCGCCGGTCCGCGCGGTGAACGTGTCCCAGTGGAGCGTGGCCGGCTTGTACGAATGGATCTCGGAGGCGACGATGGACAGGTCAAAGGGGACCGCGATCGCCGCCATCGACGCATCGATGTAGTCGCGATCGGTGTTGGAGAGGATGGCCAGGCGCCAGCCGCGTTCCCGCAGCGCGCGCAGCGCCGGCGCGACATCGGGAAAGGGCGGCCATGTCGGTAGCGACGCGGCGAGCGCCTCCACCGATGCCGCCGGCGCGCCAAGCTCGCGCATTGCCGCGGTGAGCACCTCGCGATAGGCGAGCCGGCCGTCCTCTTCGAGGCGCCGCTCGATCTCGTGAAACCGTCGCAGCTGCCCCGCGGCGGCCGCGGTCCCGAACACACGTGCGAGCACGGCGCCGATGCCGCCGTTCCAGTCGATTAGCGTGCCGTAGCAGTCGAACGTGGCCCAGCGGTGCGGCATCGTCTACTGGCCGTTGCTGTCAGGGGCTGACTACCCGCCCAGCTCCGTCAGCCACGCCTGCGCCGCGGCGCGCGCCGCGGTGGTCGCCTCGCGCCCGGCGCGATAGCAGATCTTCCACTGCGAGGGCTTCGCCTGGTAGTCCGGATTCTCGAACGTGGAGGAGCTTTCCTGCGTTTTCAGCTTGGCGCTGTAATCGACGTTGGCCGAGAGTGCGAGGAATTCCTTCAGCCGCTTGACGATCACCGGCTTGGGATCCTCCGGGTAGTCCTGCTTCCACTTGGCGACCTCGTCCTCGTACGCCTTCGTCTCCTGGGCACGCGACGCCTTGATGCTGTCGAGGTGCATCTTGCGCATCTCGGGCGTGTTCATCTTCGCGGTCATCTCCGCAGCACTCTTCATCGCCTCTTCGAGCTGCTTGCGTTGTTCGGCGGGCAGCGAGGCGATCGCCTGCTTCGACTGTTCGAATTGCTTCTTCTGCTCGTCTTCGGCCTTCTGCAACTCCTGCTCAGGGGTAGCGTCCCAGGTTGGCGCCTCGGGCTTGTGCGTCTGCCGCACCCGCGTGTATTGGGTCTTGAAATCGGGAGTGGTGGTATAGGTCTTCACCCAGCCGGCGGCAGAGGTCACCGCCTGCGCGCGCGCGGCGGGAGGGAGCATCCGGAACGCTTTGGCCGGAAGCCCCGGATTGTAGACGCCGGCGCTGATGATGCTGCCGATGGCTTCCTTGGTTGCCTCGGCGGTCAGGCCGATTTGCGACAGCGCGTCGGCTGCGGCCACGGCCCCTATCGGCGCTGCGAGCACGACAGCGACCACGACGTGTTTCCAGTATTGGCGCATGCCGGAATTATACCGAGACGCGCCGTCCGCCGGCCGTCAGGGCTCACGATAGAGACGTCGTTCGCGGAGAGGTCAGGCGGACGGCTGCCTGGCTGCCTTGGCCGCCATCTCACGCTGGCCACGCAGGATGCTGCACCACTCCTTGTGCTCCGCCACTGGCATGCCGCACTCCACGCAGACGCGGACGCGTGGCTTCGGCTCGGCCTTTTTACCCAACAGCTTCTGCAGAAAACCCATAGCCTCTCAGACGGAAGAACCCCGCCGGAGGTTTGCAGAAAAATCAGGGGTGACGGCCGTGTATATTGGAAGGCATGAGGTTCGTAGCTCTTGCCGGTTTACTCACGGTGTGTGTCGTGGCGGCGTCCTGCTCCCAATCGGTGACCGGCCCCTCGTCGAGCGCCCCCTACAGCCAGGTCGATCTCCTTCTCGGCAGTGGCGACGTGACGGCGTCAGGGTCGATCCTGACCGTCAACTACACTGGCTGGCTGTACGACCCAACCAAACCGGACAACAAGGGGCTGGTGTTCGACACCACGACCGGCAAGACCCCCTTCGTCTTCACGCTCGGTACCGCCTCGGTCATCCAGGGATGGGACCAGGGGCTCGTCGGCATGAAGGTCGGCGGCATCCGGCGCCTGGTGATTCCACCATCGTTGGCCTACGGCAACGTCCGCAACAACGCGATTCCACCCTACGCGACGCTGGTCTTCGAAGTCGAGCTGCTCGGCACCTGCCCCGTTTCGACGACGTGTTGATCCGAGAGTCGCCGTGCAGGCCGCATTTTTCAGCGGCCTGTTAGCGGCCGAGCCGAAGTTTCACGCCAACCGAGACGTATTTCAGGCGATCGTCGATCTGCGCCTCGCCGCCGCTCTCCGCGTTTCCCTTGAGGCGCATGATGCCGGCATCGCCGAAGATCGCGAGTCGCTGCTTCTGGCCGAGCCATGCCTCCATGCCGCCGCCGAAGATCCAGCTCCAGCCGTGCGTCTTGTACTGAAACGTCTGCGACTGCACGTCGATCGTCTCGAAGGTGGTATTGGTCGCCTCGTGGTAGTTCATCCCGCCCTGGCCGTAGATGCGAACGACCCCCGCTTGCGCGCCGAGCTTGCCAAGTATCGACCACACGTCGCTGTCGAGCGTGCTGTTGAATTTGTAGGTGTCGCCGCCTGACGCGGTGACCTCGTGCGGGCGCATGTACGAGCCCTCGACGCCGACAAATCGCGTCAACCACAAGGTCGCGCCGAAGTTGTAGGTGAGGCCGGTTGTCTTCTGGCTACAGGGCGTCGCGCTGCCGCAGAACATGTCGCCGGCGTCGCGGAAATTCGTATAACTGCCACCGGCGAACATCAGCAGACCGCTCGGCAGCGGCTTGCTCGGCTGGCTCTCCTCCTCCCCCTCGGCGGTCGGCTTGGGCGGCGTGTAGTCGCCGCGCACAAGAAGCAGGGTCGGCGTGACGCCGCCGACGTTGACGACGATCGTGTTGACCGGACGGACCCAGTAGATCCCGGAAATCTCGCGGCGGTCGCAACCCTCGGCTGGAGCGGGCGGCTGCCGGGCGTGATCGATGATCAGCACCTTGCGAAGGGTGCCGCAGGCGTCGACGAAGACGTTGGCGTCCATTTCCGTCTTCCCCTCGGGCAGCGTGAACGACACCTTGGCTTCGCCGTTGGGATCGACCGTCCCTTTCCCGGCCGACACGGTGTTCAGGAACACCTCGACGCTGCTCCCCGCGGGGGCATTCCGCAGATAGACCGTCTGCGCCGACGCCGCGACCGCCATTGCAATTCCTACCGCGGCCGTCGTCGCGACGATCCGCCACCGAATGCGCATCCGATCTCCTTCGCCTCACGATTATAGCGGTCCGGTTAACTTTTCCCCGTCGGTTGCGTATTTAGGGCACGACGCCATGCTCAGGGACCTCACCTACGCCTACCGCTGCATCGTCAAGGATCGCTGGTATTCGGCCGTCGCCGTGATCGTGCTGGCGCTCGGTATCGGGCTCAACGCCACGGTCTTCACGCTGGTCAACGCCGTCCTCATTCGCGGCCTGCCCTACCACGATGCCGGCCGCCTCTATCTTCTCGACAGCGAACGCCGCAACGGCGACCACGATGGCACGTCGTTCGCCGATCTCGACGACTGGCGCGGTCAGGCGACATCGTTCGCCGCCCTGGCCGCGTGGAACGACGGCCGCGTCAACGTCAGCGACGACCGGTCCCCGCCGCAAAGCGCCTCGCGGGCGTCACTGACCGCGAACGCGTTCGCGCTGCTCGCCGTGACGCCGATCCTCGGCCGGGACTTCACGCCCGCAGACCAGCGGTCCGGCGCCGAGCCCGTCGTCATCATTGGCCGCAAGATGTGGAAGAGCCGCTATGCCGAGGATGCCGCGATTCTCGGTAAGACGCTGCGCGTCGATGGAAAGCCTGCGACGATCATCGGGGTCATGGCCGACGGCATGGCTTTTCCGACCAACACAGAACTCTGGATGCCGCTCGTGCCGGCCGCCGGCCAGCAGGCACGCAGCGAACGCTTCCTCCAGACGTTCGGGCGGCTGGGCCCTGGGGTGAGCCGCGCCCGCGCGCAGACCGAGATGAACGGGATCGCGGCGCGCCTGGCGTCCGCCTTCCCCGACACCAACAAGGAGTTCACCGGCATCCGGCTGCAGACGTTCAACGAACGGTTCAACGGCGATCGTATCCGCGTCGTCTTCCTCTCGATGATGGGCGCCGTCGGCTTCGTGCTCGTCATCGCCTGCGCCAACGTCGCCAACCTGCAGCTGACCCGCTCGGTGCGGCGGACGCGCGAGGTCGCGGTACGGATCGCGCTCGGCGCGACCCGCTGGCGCGTCGTCCGGCAGTTGCTCGTCGAGAGCGTCCTGCTCGGCGCGCTTGGCGGCGTCCTCGGTCTCGCCCTTGCGGCGATCGGCGTTCGCCTCTTCGACGCGGCGGTGGCCGACATCGGCAAGCCGTACTGGATCAAGTTCACGATGGACTACACGGTGTTCGCCTTCCTGGCGGCGGTCTGCGTGCTGACCGGGGTGCTCTTCGGCCTTGCCCCGGCGCTTCAGGTGACCCGCACCAACGTCAACGAGGTCCTCAAGGAAGGGGGCCGGGGCAATGCCGGCAGCCGCCGCGGGCGCGGGCTGACGACGACGATGGTCGTGGTGGAGCTGGCGCTGACGCTGGTCCTGCTCGTGGGAGCCGGGCTGATGGTGCGCAGCTTCTTGAATCTCTACACGCTCGACCTGGGCATGGACACGAAGAACCTGGTGATGATGCGGATGGTGCTGCCCGTGCCGAAGTACGCGACGCCGGAGCTGCGGCAGGCCTTCTACGAGCGGCTGATGCAGCGCATCACCGCGATGCCGGGCGTCGAGAGCGCAGCGCTGACGACGAGCGTGCCGCCGTTCGGCGCCTGGTTTCGTGGCATCGACGTCGAAGGACGGGCGCCGCGCAAACCAGACGAACGCGCCCCAGAGGCGGCGGTGGTTACGATCACGCCCAGCTTCTTCGCCACGGCTGGTGTCCAGGTGCGGCGCGGGCGCGCCTTCACGGCAAGCGACGGCATGCCCGGCAGCGAGACCGCGATCATCAACGAGAGCTTCGCGGCGAAACTGCTTCCCGGCGAGAACCCGATCGGCCGTCGTCTGCGGCTGACGCCCGATCCGCCGCGCGCCGGTCAGCCGGCGTCGGCGCCACCCACATGGCGCACGATCGTCGGTGTCAGCCCCGACATCCGTCACGCCAACCCGCAGTCGGGTGAGGTCCCGCCGGTGCTCTACGTCCCGCACCGCCAGGAATCGCCGGCGAACACGGCGATGCTCATCCGCAGCCACCTGGATCCAGGCTCGGTGATGAACGGTGCGCGCCGGGAGATCGCCGTCATCGATCCCGATCAGCCGGTGTTCACGGCGCAGACGCTGGAGCAGTTGCTCACGCAAATGAGCTGGCCGTACCGCGTCTTTGGCAGCCTGTTCGCGATCTTCGCGGTGATCGCGCTCGTGATGTCGGCGGTCGGCCTCTACGCGGTCATGGCCTACTCGGTCACGCACCGCACCCAAGAGATCGGTGTGCGGATGGCGCTTGGCGCCGGAGCGCGGCAGGTGTCGTGGCTGATCCTGCGGCGCGGCCTGACGCAGACCCTGGCCGGTCTGGCGCTCGGCCTGGGCGGCGCGTTCGCGCTGTCGCGGGTCATGGGGGCGCTGCTGGTTCAGGTGACCCCGACCGACCCGCTCACGTTTGTGTCGATCACCGTGATCCTCGCCGTCGTTGCCGTCTCGGCGTGTGCGATCCCCGCTCGTCGCGCCAGTGTGGTCGATCCGCTGGTCGCGCTGCGAGACTGAGCGACCACTCGGCCGCGCACGACCCGGCAGCATGGGCCGCCGGCGGTTCTTGGTGCCCAACCCGTTACTCGAGCAGGATCTCCAGGTCCTCCCGGCTGAGCGAGCGGAGCAGCCCCTCGTCGGCGCGGACGATCGCGTCGGCGAGGTCGCGCTTGGTCGCCTGCAGCTCGACGATCTTGTCTTCCACCGTGCCGGCGGCGAGCAGTCGATACGCGAACACGTGCCGCGTCTGCCCGATGCGATGCGCGCGATCGATCGCCTGCGCTTCCACGGCCGGGTTCCACCACGGGTCGAGCAGGTAGACGTACTCCGCGGCGGTGAGATTCAATCCGAGCCCTCCCGCCTTCAGGCTGATGAGGAACAGGCGCGTGTCGGGATCCTCCTGGAAGCGGCGCACCGGTTCCTCGCGATCCCGGGTCCGGCCGTCGAGGTACTCGTAGCGGAAGCCGTCCGCGTCGAGCCGCGCCCGCAGCAGCGCGAGCAGACTGGTGAACTGCGAGAACACCAGACATTTGTGCCGCTCGTCGATGACTTCCGCCAGTTGCGGGATCAGGGCGTCGAACTTCGCCGATGGCTCGCCGGCGCGCCGCGGATCGACCAGGCCGGGGTGGCACGCGGCCTGGCGCAGGCGCAGCAGCGCCTCGAGCACGTGCATCTTCGACTTCTGCATCCCCTCGCGCGCGATGCGCGAGAGCAGCGAGGCGCGGTAGTGATCGCGCAGCTCGTCGTAGAGCTCGCGCTGCTGGCGTTGCAGCTCGCAGCGGATGGTCAGCTCGCTGCGCGGCGGCAGTTCCGGCGCCACCTGTGCCTTGGTGCGGCGCAGGATGAAGGGTCGCACGCCGCGCGCCAGCACGTCGAGCGCCTGCGGATCGCGCCGCGACGCCGCCGCGCCGTGCCGCGCGAACGCCGAGGAGCTGCCGAGCAGTCCGGGATTGAGGAACTCGAACAGGCTCCACAGCTCACCGAGATGGTTCTCGATCGGCGTGCCGCTCAGCGCGAGCCGGTTGCCCGCGCGCACCAAGCGGGCCGCCTTCGCCGCCGCCGTGCTGGCGTTCTTGATGGCCTGCGCTTCGTCGAGCACCGCGTAGTCGAAGGCGACGTGTTTCAGCATCAAGGCGTCGCGGCGTAGCGTCCCGTAAGTGGTCAGCACGAGATGATGGCGGGCGACGGCGTCGAGATCGCGGCCGGCACCGCTGAAGTCGAGCACCTTCAGCTGCGGGGCGAAGCGCGCGGCCTCTGCGACCCAGTTGAACAGCACCGAGCGCGGGACGACGACCAGTGACGGCCCGGTCAGCTCGCGCGCCGCGCGCAGGCGATCGAGCCAGGCGAGCACCATGACCGTCTTGCCCAGGCCCATGTCGTCGGCAAGGCAGCCGCCGAAGCCGAAGCGGCGCAGGAACGACAGCCAGCCCAGCGCGTCACGCTGGTAATCGCGCAGCCGCCCGTTGAACGACTTGGCCGCATCGAGTGGCGTCAGGCCGCCGAAGGTCGAGAGTTCGTCGCGAGCCAGGACGAAGCGCTCGTCCAGGCGCACCGACGGCATGTCGGCGAGGGCTGCGTCGAGGAGCGCCGCCTGCGACCCGCGGAAGCGCACGTGATCGGCGGCGGCCTCGCCGGCGCTGGCGATCCCGGCGAAGCGGCGCAGCCATTCCTCGGGCACCATTCCCTCGCTGCCGTCGTCGAGCGTGACGGTGGAACGGCCGGCTTGCAGGGCTTCGAGCAGCCGCGGCAGCGCGGCCGACTGCCCGTCACCGAAGTCGACCGTGCCGTGGAGCTCGAACCAGTCGATCCCCGAGCGCACTTCCGAGGTCATCTTCTGCGCGGGACGGAAGGCGCGCCCCTCGGCCTCAATGCGCCAGCCTGCGGGCACCAGTGTGCGCACGGCGTGGCCGAGCTGGGACGGCGCGATGGCGTAGCCCTGGCGCGCCGCCAGGTAGTCCCAGTGGCGGGCGAAGCCGGCCTGCGCCAGCTGCGCCAGCGCCTGCTGCTCGAACGCGGCGTCACGGCGCACCAGCCGGCGCCGCTCCTGATCGAAGACGCTGCCGGGCATCTCGGGCAACACGGCCAGACCGTCGTAGTCGAACGTCACCGCCGCGCTCAGCGACGCCGCGGCGTGGCGCTGGGCGTCGCCGCGGATGCTGACGCTCGGGCGCGGCCGCACCGCGACGATCTCGAACTGCAGTTCCGGCGGCAGCTCCGACGGATCGACGCCGGATCGCGCCAGCACGTCGACGAGGCGCCCGGTCGCATCGGGGGGAATCGTCACCGCGCCGGACCCACGCAACTGCGAGAGCCAGGCGAACGCCCCTTTCGCGTCCAGCCGTGCGACGCGGCCGCGGTGGAACAGGTAGCCCGACGGCAGGACCATCGACGGCTCGCGGATCGGCAGCCGTTCGTCGCCGCGAACCAGCGCGCCGTCGATCGAAAAGCTCTCGTCGCGGGTCGCGTGCACGATGTCGAGACGAAACTCCCAGGGCGGTCCGCCGTCCCACTCGAGCGCCTGGAACTCCTCGGGCTGCCGCTGCAGCCGCAGCATGGCGCGCTCCGACCGCACGATCTCCGGCAGCAGGCGATCGAGGAGCGGCCCGGTCAGGCGGAACGACGACCGGCCGAAGTCGGTGTAGGCGCCGTAGGTGTCGACGGCGCCGACGAGCTGCGGCAGGATGTCTCGATCGGCCGGGTCGGTGATGTCCTCGAGGTCGTGGATGGAGATCTGCGCCGGCTTGGGCTTGGCCCAGTCCCCGGTCTTGCGGCGCGAACGCGTCATCAAGTCGATCGCGACGATGCCGGTGGCGAGAGTTGCGGCGCGGTCGATGGCGTAGATCAGCTGCGCGCCGGCGAAGCGCGGCGCGCGTGACGGCCGCGCGTGCGAGCTCAGCTGCTGCGCGAACTCGGTGAGGAACGTTTCCCAGGGAGCTCGGGACGGGCGGGGTCCTCGCGGTCCCCGCAGAACCGCGAACTCCGGATCCGACTCGTCCTCGGGCTCGGGCACGAGCGAAGCGGCGTCGCCGATGGCGCCGCTGCCCATCAGCAGGTCGCGGCGCTCGGCCTCGAGCAGCACGGCCCAGATGTGCTTGCAGATGACGTCGCGATCGATGAAATAGAGGCATTCGCAGGACGCTGCGAATGCATCGCTCCGCCGATCGATGCGAACGCGATACTCGTGCGAGCCGCGCACGGTCGCGCGCGCGCTCCAGGCGTCCCCCTCGAGCCTGGTCACCGCGCCGTCGAGGTGATACTGCCGCCCCTTGCTGCGGCTCCCGCCGGGCACGTCGCGCGCCAGGACGCGCGTCAGCGGGAAGTGAGTGGCCATCCGACCAGTGTACCGCGGCGCAGACTCCAGCACCGAACTTGCAACCGACGGTGTGAACCTAAGGAGGGCATCATGGCAAACGAACTGCGCAATAAGCGCGTCGCGGCGCTCGTCGACCAGGGATTCGAGCAGTCGGAGCTGCTCGAGCCAAAGAAGGCACTCGAGACAGCCGGCGCGAAGGTGGACGTCGTATCGCCTCAGAGTGGGAAGGTCAAGGGCTGGAAGCACACGGACTGGGGCGAGGAAGTGAACGTGGATCGCCGCCTCGATGAGGTGAAGGCAGACGACTACGACGCGCTGCTGCTACCTGGCGGTGTGATGAACCCCGACAGGCTGCGAATGAACCCGAAGGCGGTCTCGTTTGTGAAGGCGTTCGTCGATGCCGGCAAGCCGATCGCGGCGATCTGCCACGGCCCGTGGACGCTGATCGAGGCTGGAGCGGTGCAGGGGCGCACGCTCACGTC
The DNA here is from genome assembly GCA_963836665.1 of uncultured Acidobacteriota bacterium. Lineage (GTDB taxonomy): Bacteria > Acidobacteriota > Vicinamibacteria > Vicinamibacterales > 2-12-FULL-66-21 > JAICSD01. The sequence continues at coordinate 1,035,899 of CAWIKL010000002.1, forward strand.
GTGGCCGTCACTGCAGAGCGATTTGCGCAACGCCGGCGCACGCTGGGTCGATCAGGAGGTGGCGACCGATCACGGCCTCGTCACGTCGCGCAAGCCCGACGACATTCCCGCGTTCAACCGCAAGATGATCGAGGAGTTCGCCGAAGGACGCCACACCCGCGGTGCGCAGGCGCGCGAGTTCAGCGGCGCGGCGAAATCGTAGAGGCGTTTCGCGGAAGCCGGGCGGCGGCGGAGGCGTGGATCGGGAGGAAACCCACCCCCACCGGCCGCACCGGCTTCAATCGCGAAACATCCCGTCACGGCGCGACGCTCAGTGCGATCGCGGCGCAGCGGTGCTGACGGCAGGAATCGAGATCTCGCGGCCGTCGGCGTAGGACAGGACGACGCGCGCCAGGTAGTAGGCGCCCCCTTCGCGGCGGAACTCGAGCCGCGGTTGCGCACCGGTGGTCTCGGCTGCGACCGGCTGGGCGAGCACGATCGACGTACGCGCGCCGCTCGATGACGCGATCGTGATCACGTTGGGTTGCTCGACCTTGCGACTGATCACGTAGGCGCCGGCCGGCAACTGCGCGTCGCCGACGTGAAACGCGAACGGTACCGTCGCGGTCAGTGCGTCGTCGGCGCGGACGGCGGCCGCTCCGCCCGCTATCGCCATGGCTGCCATCAGCAGCACGGATGTCTTCTTCATCAAGCTCTGCACGACCGGCCTCACCTTCTTCTTGTTCTCGCGGCGGCGAACTGCGCCGCGTTCTGTAGATATAGACGAGGGGAGGTGTGACGAAGATGAGGCAGACGCGTTACAGGTCGATGACCGCGATAGAACGTGCTTATCGCGCGCGTGCGGCGCGCGCATTCACGGCGGCGAGCAGTTCGTAGCATCGCAGCCGTGCGCGATGCTCATGGATGTGCGACGCGACGATCAGTTCGTCGGGGCCGGTCCGCGCCACGAACGCGTCGAGGCCTTTGCCGATCGTGTCTGGCGAGCCGACCATCGAGATCGACGGCGCCACGTCGATCGCCGACGCGTCGAACGGCACGACCGCTTTCTCCCACTCGCGGCTCGGCGGCGGCAGCCGGATCGGCGTCCCGGCGCGCAGACTCGCGAACGCCTGCCGCCCGGAAGACGCGAGCCAGCGCGCCTCGTCGTCGCTGTCAGCGGCGACGATGTTGACGCCGAGGATCAGGTAGGGGCGATCGATCTGCGCGACCGGCGACGCCGTGAAGCGCTCACGATAAATGCGAATCGCCGGCAGCATCTGCTGCGCGGCGAAGTGCGAGGCAAACGCGAACGGCAGGCCGAGCGCCGCCGCCACCTGCGCCCCGAACAGGCTCGAACCAAGGATGTAGATCGGCAGGCGCAGCCCGGCCCCAGGCACGGCGCGGATCCCCTGGCCGTCCTCCGGCTGAAAGTACGAGAGCAGTTCGAGCACGTCCTGCGGAAAGGCGTCGGGGTCGGTCGCCAGCGCGCGGCGCAGTGCGTGCGCCGTGCGCGGATCAGTGCCGGGCGCTCGGCCGAGACCGAGGTCGATGCGCCCGGGGAACAGCGATTCGAGCGTGCCGAACTGTTCGGCGACGACCAGCGGTGCGTGGTTGGGCAGCATGATGCCGCCGGCGCCGACGCGGATGGTGCGCGTCCCGCCCGCGACGTGCGCGATCACGACTGCGGTCGCGGCGCTGGCGATGCCGGGCATGTTGTGATGCTCGGCGACCCAGAAGCGACGATATCCCCAGCGCTCGGCGTGCTGCGCGAGGTCGAGCGAGTTGCTCAGGGCGGTGGCCGCGTCACCCCCTTCGATAATCGGCGAGAGGTCAAGGATCGAAAGCTCCACGTTTTCTATAATGCCTGACGTGGGTGACAAGGGAAGCAACCGGAAGGCGAGCAACAGCCTGCTGGCGCTGAGCTCGGCGGCCGTGCTCACGATCTATGGTGCGGGCTACGTCCGCACCCGCGCCGCCGCGGAACGATTCAGCGCCCAGACTGAAGCACGGCGGCCGGCGCCAGAAGACCATCATCCCGCCCCGTCCCAGACCGGCCCGCCTGCGCCGCCGGTCGAGCAGGAGCCGCAGCGCGGCGCCAAGACCCCGTCGATCCAAGCGCGTGCCCCCCTCGCGCACTCCGCCCGCCGCGCGCGCAGCATCACACCGAACACCGCCGGCACCCAGGCCCCTTCGGCATCCGTTGCACCCCTTGCACCCTTAGCACCAGCACCGCCAGCACCCTCGGCACCCTTGGCACCACCACCGCCAGCGCCCTCGGCCCCTTCGCCTTCCCCCGTCCCCTCCTACCGCGACGGCACCTACTTCGGCTGGGGCACCTCCCGCCACGGCGACATCCAGGCCGCGGTCGTCATCGACAACGGGCGTATCGCTTCGGCGACGATCGCGCAGTGCCTGACGCGCTACTCGTGCAGTGTCATCGCCAAGCTGCCGCCGCAGGTCGCCGAGCGCCAGAGTCCCGAAGTCGATTACGTCTCGGGCGCGACGCAAAGCACCAACGCCTTTTACTACGCGGTCGTCGAAGCGCTCGGGCAGGCGAAAGCGAAGTGACCGCGTGCCCGCCCGCACCGAGGTGCTGATGGGCACGCTCGTCACCATCGACGTCGTCGGCGCCGGAAACGCCGGCGACGCGATCGACCGCGCATTCAGCTGGTTCCACCACGTCGAGGCGACCTGCTCCCGTTTCGACGCGAGCAGTGAATTGATGCGCCTGTGCGCCCGCAGCGGCGAGGCGGTGCGGGTCAGCCCGCTGCTCCTCGAGGCCGTCCGTTTTGCGGTGGCAGTCGCCGGCGAGACCGGCGGGGCATTCGACCCGACGGTCGGCGGCGCGATGGTGGCGCGCGGATTCGATCGCGAGCATCGCAGCGGCGTGCGAGCGCCGGCGCCGTGCGCCGACCCTGGCGCGAGCTATCGCGACATCCGCGTCGATGCCGACGAGGGCACCATTACGCTCGCGCGTCCGCTCGTCCTCGACCTCGGCGCGCTCGCCAAAGGCCTCGCCGTCGACATGGCGGGACGCGAGCTCGAGCCCCTCAGCGACTTCGCCATCGACGCCGGCGGCGATCTGCTGCTCCGCGGCCGAAACCATCGCGGCGAGCCGTGGACGGTCGGCATCCGGCATCCGCGCCTGGACGGCGAGCTCGTCGAAACGATCCGCGTGTCCGGCGTTGCCGTGTGCACGTCGGGGGACTACGAGCGCGCCAATCACCTGGCCGATCCGCGCAGCGGCGCAACCGCGCGGCAGGCCGCAAGCGTGACGGTCATGGCGCCCAACGCGATGCTCGCCGACGCGCTGGCGACGGCGGCGTTCGTGCTCGGGCCTCACGACGGGATCGCCCTGCTCGAGCGCCAAGGCGTGGAGGGGGTCCTCTACACCGGCGACCTCGCGCGATTCGCCACGCCAGGTTTTCCGCGTGGCTAGGGGAAGTGTCGCGCGCTTCTTCCGCACGCCGAAAGGGCTGCTGACCATCGTCCTGGTCACCTTGATCGCGATCGCGGCGCCGCACGAAGGCTGGCGGCTCGTGCTCCCGGAGCTTGTGGTGGCGGTCACGGTGGCGGGAGCGATCGACGCGGCGATCCTGCGTTACCGCCATCGCCGCTGGGAATTTCCGGGCGGAGCGATACTCACGGCCCTGATCGCGGGCATGGTGCTGAGCGCGCAGGTCGCTTGGTACGTCGCGACGGTAGTGACGGTGATCGCCGTGCTCAGCAAGTACGTCGTGCGCACCAAGGCGGCCAACGTCTTCAATCCCGCCGCGCTGGCCATCGTGCTGCTCTTTCCGGTCCTGCACGCCGGTCAGAGCTGGTGGGGCGCACTCCCCGAGGCCGCGCCAGCGCTGCAGATCGCGCTTGTCGCCGGCGGACTCTTCATCGCTGATCGCGTCAACAAGATGCCGCTCGTCGTGGCGTTTCTCGGCATCTACTATCTGTTGTTCACGATCGCCGCCTTCGCCGGAGAACCGGCGCGGGTCGCCGAGATCTACCGCGCCCCCGACGTGCAGGCGGTGCTCTATTTCGCGTTCTTCATCCTCACCGATCCGCCGACGTCACCGGTCCGCCATCCGGACCAGCTCATCTATGCGGCAATCGTCGCGGTGGTGAGCTTCGCGGTTTTCGAGTGGACCGGAGCGGTCGTCTACCTCCTCGCGGGTGTGCTCGCGGGCAACGCGTGGGAATCATGGCGGCGCGTCACGCTGCACCGGCGCAGGCTCCGGGCCGCGGCACGGCCGGTCGTCTCCGCTACACTTGTAGCCAGGAGGCACGCGTGAAACTGACTGAGCTGTTCATTGCCGACATCGAGCGCGAACGCGAGAAGACACGAAACGCGGTCCAGGCCATTCCTGAAGGTCGCGGCGACTGGAAACCACACGAGAAGGCGATGCCCCTGGGGCGTCTCGCCGGGGTTGTCGCGATGATCCCGTCGTGGATCACGATGATGATCGATCGCGACGAGTTCGACGTCGCGCCGGCGACGCCGCAACCGTCACAGTTCTCCCAGACGCCGAAGACACACGCCGAGCTCGGAAAGACCGTCGAGGACGGTTTCGCCGGCGCGCGCAAGGCGCTCGAGGGGACGACCGACGAACACCTGATGAAGCCGTGGCGGTTGAAGGCGCGAGGCAACGTCGTGCAGGAACTGCCGCGGCACGTGATGATGCGTGACACGCTGATGCACCTCGCGCACCACCGCGGCCAGCTCACCACCTACATCCGGATCGCCGGCGAAAAGGTGCCCTCGATCTACGGCCCGACGGCGGACGACCCGGCGTTCTAGGCTCGCTCGCATCGTCCTCGCAGGCGGATCGTCGCGACCGAGCGATTCTACTTCGCGCCCGCCGCCGACAGGACCTTGGCCGCCGCGGGACACGCGCCCGCTTCCTGCATGATCGTGAGTCCGGGCGCGCGCTGGTACTTCAAGTCGGCGTGACGGTCGACGAGCGCCTGGACCACCGACGGCACGCACATCATCACCGACCAGTTCAGGATCGGGATGCCGTCCTTGTCGCGGCTGTTGGGATCGATGCCGGCTTTGACCAGGCCGAGCGCCTGGCGCTCGTCCTTCTGCATCATCGCGCCCACGAACATCGCGGTCGCGGCTTTGGGCTCGATGTTGAGCGTCGACGCCGGCGGGAGCGTCTCCGGTCTTGGTGCGGCGGAAGGCGCAGCTTTGGGTGGGGCGGCCGGCGCCGTTACTGGCTGCTTCGCCGCCGGGGCACCGCTGAACGCCAGGTTGGCGGCGCGTAGCTGTGGCCGTCGAATTCCTTTTTCGCCAGCTTCAAGGTGCCCGACGTCCTTCCCGTGGACGTGAACGTGAACCACTGCCCGGGCAGCTTGATGACGCCCGACAGGCCCTTGTACATCACGCTCACGTTGGTCAGCTTCGTACCGTCCATGCGGAGCATGACGACGACGATCTCCCCTGCGCGCGCGCGCATCGACAGGCTCACGTCGTCGCCCGCCTCCGCGTCGCCGAGGGCACGGTCGACGACGGTGACCATCGTGTCCCTCTTCTTGTCGTCGAACAGGTTTTCCGATTCCGAGGAAACCGCCAGACTCATCGCCGTGGTGGTCCCATCGATCGTGACCGTTCCGGTGGCCTTCCCGGGTTCGGCGCCAAACAGCGGCGTGGCGAGGACGACGACGAACAGGCTTGCGCGAATCGAATGTGCGAACGGCATCGATCAGTCTCCAACTGTGAGGATTGCGTCTACCTCGACTATATGGTTGATACAGCCCCGCTCGGAAGTGGCATCGCCGATGCAGCGTAAGAGGCATGTCTACACGCCATCTCATCGTCTTTGCGGTCGGGATCATGAGCCTGTGCGGCGCCGCCAACGCGGCGGCGCAGCCCAGGTGGGGCCACGACCAGGTGCCGCAGGCCGGCGCCTGCTTTTTCGAGAACAAGAACTTCGAGGGACGCTACTTCTGCGTGGGGCCGGGCGAGGATCTTCGCCAGTTGCCCAGCGACATGCGCAATCGCATCTCTTCCATGCGCGTGGTCGGTGCCCACGAAGTCACGGTGTACAGGGACAACGACATGCACGGCCGCTCGGCGCATTTCGTCGGTGACATCGCCGACCTGAGCCGCGAAGGCTGGAACGATCAGATCTCGTCCATCGTGGTGTCGAGGCCGGGCAACCGTGGCACATCGGGCGCCTACGGTGAACGCGATGACCGTTACCGTGATGGCGACCACGCCAATGGGGCCTGGGACGCGGGACGCGCGCCAGTCTGGGGCAACGAGACGGTTCCGCGGCAAGGCGCCTGCTTCTACGAGGACCGCGACTTCCACGGCCGTTACTTCTGCGTCCCGCGCGGCGCCGCCTACACATCGCTGCCGAGCGGCTTCAACGATCACATCGCGTCGATTCGCGTGTTCGGTACAGGGGTGCACATCTACAAGGACCGTGATTTCCACGGCAAGTCGCGCGCGATCAGTCACGACGAACGGGACCTGCACGGTGACTGGCGGGACGTGATTTCGTCGGTGCGAGTCCAGTAGAGCGTCGCGCGCGATCGAAGACTCGACGGGAGATCAGGACACCAGGGAACGGGATGGTATCCGGGCTGCTCCTGATCTCCCTATGGCGTTCTCGACAGGGGCCGCGAGGGTTAGCGCCCGTCGAGCGCGGCGTGCCAGTTCTGGACGACGGTCACCGTACCGGCCCCGCTACGCTCGGGTTCGAGGACGAGGAACCGGCCGTCCGGAGTGACGTCGGCAAGGCCTTGGGGAAGGTCTCCGACGTGGGACGGTGGCGCGGCGGTGAGCGTCGCGCCGCTCGACACCGCGGCCCGCCACAGCGTCCGCCCGTCGAGGCCGGTGAACGTCAGCGCTCGGCCGTCTGGCGCCCATCTCGCCCAGGTCGCGCCGTCCGGCGAAACCTGTACACGGCGTCCGCTGCCGGGAAACGGCATTACATAAAGCTGCATGGTGCCGGTTTCGTCCGAGAGGAAGGCAAGCCATCGACCGTCGGGCGAGACGCCGACGGCGCCATCGCGGCGCGGCCCGATCACCAGCGGCTTCAGTTCGCGCGCCTGGTCGGTCGAGAGCAGCCAGATGTTCTGCGCCGTGACCGGATCGAGCTGGGTGACGACGATCCACTTGCCATCGGGCGACCAGGCGGTGGGACTCTTGAACAGCGCCGGCGACCGATAGAACAGCTGGTCGGGGGCATCGCTCCCGATCGCTTTGACGTAGAAATTGGCCGGTCCTTCGCGATCCGATGCGAACAGGACCTTGAAGCCGTCCGGAGACCACACCGGCTGATCGTTGCGCCCAGGGCCATTCGAAAGAATGACCGCACCGCCGTGCACCGTGTCCACCAGCCAGAGCGTCGATTCGGACGGCGACACGGAGCGCACGGCGACAGCCTGGCTCCCGTCGGGGGAGATCCGGATCGTGTCGTAATGCCCGGAGGGCAGCGGCAGCGTGCCAATCGCGCGTCCGGTCGCGTCGTACCAGCGCGCGATCGTGTTGGGCGAGGCCGAGGTGTAGTAGGCGAGCGATCCGTTCGCCGCGATCGACACGGTGCGACCGGCGGTGTAGGAGATCGTTGGATCGAGGATGACCGACGGCTCGTCGCCGAGCGTGACGGAATCACCGGTCAGCTTCAGCGTCTTCACGTCGAACGGCTGCGCAGCGAGGACACCCTGGCGCGTGGAGAGCAGGTAGCCGTCGGCGTAGACAGGCGCGTTGTCCATCGTGCCGATCAGCACGGGGGTGCCCCCCGACAGTGAACCGGCGTAGATGTCGAACTGGCCATTGCGGCTGGGAAGCGCCGCATAGAGGAAGTGATCGCCGTCGGGCAGGGCGGTCGGGAAGCGGTGGCCGTACTGGTGCCGAGAGGTGTCGAGCGTCGTGAGCCGTACCGGCGTGCCGCCGCTCGCGCTGACACGATACAACGGCCCGGCGGTGTCGGGCGCGAACACGATGACGTTGGCGCTGGTCCACGCCGCCCCCCGGCCGGGACCGTGCACGTCGGCGACCACCCGCGGGCGGCCGCCGGCGGCCGGCACGATCATCATCTTCGAATCGCTGAAATAGCCGATCGTGCGGCTGTCGGGGGACCAGAATGGCAGGCGCGCACCCGTCACCCCTTCGAGGCGGTGCGCCTCGAGGGCATCGAGCGACCGCACCCACAGCTCCGTGTCGGTCCGCATCGGGGTGCCGACCGCGAACGCCACCATCGTTCCGTCCGGCGAAATCGCAACGCACGACGAGTCCGGATACATCGACAGGGCGGAGGGCGCAAGCAGCGTGACGCGTCGCAGGGGGGCCACCGGCGTAGCGCGACCCACCGACCACATCCATGCGGCGGCGACGGTCAGGAGCGCGGCCGCCGACGCGGCTGCGACAGGGCCGAGGACGCGCGCGCGCGATCTCGGTGCCGCAGCGGCGGCCGGCTCCTGCTCGTCGAGATCGAAACGCGCGTCGCCGATGGCGCTCAGGCGCCGACGCGGATCCTTCTCCAGGCAGCGCCGCAGCAGCCGGCGGATCGAGGGGGGCACGCGGTCCGGAATCGCCGTCCACACCGGCTCGGATTTCAACACCGACGCCAGCACGTCCGAGATTTCTTCACCGCCGAACGCACGTCGGCCGCTCAGCATCTCGTAGAGGACGACGCCGAACGCCCAGATGTCGGCGCGGCGATCGACGGCCTTGCCGCGCGCCTGTTCCGGCGCCATGTAGGCGGCGGTCCCGATGATCATGCCGACCTGCGTGTGCTGCGCCGTGAAGGTCGGCGAGTTGGCGATGGCCTGGCCGGACGAGAGAGTGGCGGGATCGAAAGCCTTGGCCAGGCCGAAGTCGAGCACCTTCACGGTGCCGTCAGGGCGCACCATGACGTTGGCCGGCTTGAGATCACGGTGCACGATCCCCTGGTCGTGTGCGGCCTCGAGCGCGTCGGCGATCTGCCGGGCGATCGGCACGGCTTCGTCGATCGGCAGCGGTCCGCGCGCGATGCGCCGAGCCAGGTCCTCGCCGGCGACGAATTCCATGACCAGCCCGTGGCCGCCGGCTTCACCCGGGAGATCCGCGACACCGTAGATCTGGGCGATATTCGGGTGGTTGAGTGCTGCCAGCGTCTGCGCCTCGCGCTCGAAACGCGCCAGCCGATCGCGATCGCCGGCGACGTCTGCCGGCAGCAGTTTGATCGCGACATCGCGGTTGAGCCTGCCGTCGTGGGCCCGGTAGACCTGCCCCATGCCACCGGCGCCGATGGCGGCGACAATCTCGTAGCCGCCGAGCCGAGTTCCGGGACCTGGGGAAATCAAAGGAGTCGGCAGATTGTACCTGACCTGCGGCTCGACATCACTTCGGGGCCGTGCGGTACGGGGCGAAATCGCCCCACACCTGCTCGACGATCTTCGCGTCGATGGTGCGGGTCTCCCCCTTGTCGGACGGCTTGTCGGAGAAGAGGACAATCTTGACCGCGCTGCACTCGGGATTGATCGCCGACGAAGCGAAGACGTAGAGTCCTTCGTCGATCGACGCGGCGCCGTCGACGCGGTGCTCGATGCGGAACGGATGGATCGGGCTGACCTCGACGTCGCCGCAGAGCAGACGCAGGCTGGCGAAGTTCGCCTTCGGCCGTTTGATCGCCGGAATCGCCATCCCCTGCGTCTGTGCCGCACCGCGCGCCACGGTCGTCCAGAAGCTCTCGCCGAACTTCGGGGAAACGCGGATCAACACGACGGGGGGCGCGTCGCTGACGTAGTCGTTCCAGGTCCCGAAATCGTCGAGCAGGCGCTGTGCCGCCTGGCCCTGCGCGGCGTCGTCGCGGCTGTAGTCGAAGTGCTCGTGATCGCTGTCCTTGTGCATCGCCGCGTAGACAACTGGCGGCGTGATGATGTGGACGTCGAAGTCGGCGGCGCTGACGAGATACGCCGTCGAGTTTGCGCCGCGGCCGCGCGCCGCGGTTTTCAGCGCGTCTTCAGGAAACGGGCGCTGCGGGTCGACGGGGAGTAGTGTCGAGGGAGGGGGAGCCGCCCCCTGCATCTTCTGCTCCGCCTCGGCGATCGCCGGCCGCGCGTCGTCGATGCGGACCGACCGAGGCGACAGTTCGTTCACTACCGTCGCCTCGTCGCTGGCGGTCGTAATCGCGACCACCTCGCCGGACACCGTGAACAGCGGCGCGCCGGTGCTGCCGCGATCGAGCGGCACGTCCGACGTCACCGTGTGCGTGTTGAGGCTGTCGACGGCGCCCGATACCAGGTTCTTCGCCTCTCCGGTCCGTCCTTCGATCGAGTAGACCTTGTCGTGCGCGTGGACCGGCGTCGTGTCTCCCTCCGCATACGCCAGCCTCATCGGCTTGGCTGACGCCGCCGCCTGCGGATCGATCCAGATGATGGCGACGTTCTTGTTCGGATCGCTGGCGACGACGCGGCCCGTGACCTTCCGGCTGGTGGAGAACTGCACCTCGACGTTCGCCGCCGTGCCGATCAGCCGCTGGTTCGTCAGGATCAGACCCCGGGCATCGACGAGGAACCCGCGCCCTTCCATTCGCGGCGTCCAGATCGTGACGACGCTGTCCTGCCAGTCGGTCAGGAGCGAGGTCTCGGCATGTTCGACGGCCGCTTCGGCAATCGCCGGCGAGTCGGTAGTCCCTGGTTTCGCCGCTTCGATGGCGGCATTGGCGGAGGTCAGCGCCAGGGCGCTCCCGCCAGTGGGTGCGACCGTGACCCGCTGTGACCACTCGTAGGCCTTGCCCTCGAAGATGAACGGACTGTCCGATTCGACGATGTACTTGCCGGGCCTGAGGTGGGCTTCCGCGATGCCGTCTCCCCTGGTGACGAAGCGCTGCGGCGCCATCGTGACCGGATCGTCGCTGATGAAGAGCACGTGCCGCGGCGCTGGCCGCGTGCTGCCGTCGGCGGCCGTGACGGCAACCGTGATCCTGAGCACTACCGTCTGCGGGGCGGCGGCCCATGCGACGAGCGACGCCAGCAGCACGAGGAGTCGTCCCACGCCCCCAGTCTACCGCTGCGTCGCCCTCACTCGTAGTGCTTCAGGTCGAGCCAGCGCTGGGCAAGCGGTGTCAGTGGACGGCGGCAGATCCAGATCGGCAGGTGATTCTCGTAAGGCATGCAATCGCCGCAGGATGTTTCTCCCGCAGGCGCGACGTCGCCGAACCAGGTGCGCAGGCGCTCGGGATGGCGGCTGAGGACGATCACCGTGCGCGTGCCGCGGCCGCCGGTCCCCCACAGCCAGTAATTGTTATGGCCGCTGATCGCCGCGAGCCCGCGCGCGCGGCCGAGCAGCTCGATCGCGCCGGCTTCGCCATAGTTGCCCGTCAGTACCACTGCGTCGGCGCGCTCTTCCGGCGCCAGCCGGTTCCATGCCGCGGCGACGGCATCGACCAGGCCCTCCCACCCCTCGCGGTCGGCAAAGAACTGCGGCAGCCGGCCGAGCTCCTTTTTTTCTTCCGTGCTCGGAGCGATCCCCAGCGCGCGGCTGTAGCGGACGTAGGCATCGGTCGGGAGAATCGGGATCGCGAGCGGCACGGTTCCCACGCCGGCCGCGAGGAGGGCGACGATCGCAGCCGCGCGCGCTGCGCGCGATGCGAGCCACTGCTCCATCATCACCGCCCCCGCTGCGAACAACGCGGGATAGGCGGGCAGCAGGTAGCCGCTGCGGCTGGTACGATTGACGATCAGGATCCCCGCCACCGCGAGCCAGACGATGGCGAGCGCACGGAAGCGGCGGAGCCGAGGCGCCGACAGCAGCGCGACCAACCCGGTCCCCCACAATGGCAGCGTGATCGGATGCAGGTTCATCACCTGGTCCGCCAGGAACGCCAGCGGCGTGGTCTGCTGCATCTTGCCGCTGGCCGCGCCGCGCATGAATTCGAGGGTGGGCCAGCCGTGCGCGATCTGCCAGATCACGTGCGGCACGAATACCACGCCGGCGATCGCCGCGGCCAGGTACGGCCCCGGCGTCAGCAACTGGTAGCGCGCCCGGGTAAAGAGCAGTGCCGCGGCCATCCCGCCGCCCAGCCACAGCACGCTGATCTTGTTCATCAATCCCAGGCCGAGCACCAGCCCGAGCAGCGCCCAGGTGCCCGCACGCGGCCGGTCGAGCAGGTCGACGAAGACGCGGACCGCCGCCGTCCACAACAGCAGGTCGAAGACGTTCATCGAATAGAAGCCGCCGACGGCGAGAAATCCGGGCGCGACCGTCACGCCGATCATCGCCAGCGCCTCGCCGAACGTGCCCGCGCCGAGACGACGCGCGATGCTGCCTGTGAGCAGGATGGCCAGCGCCAGCGCCGCGGCCGCCGCCAGTCGCAGCACCATCAGCGAGTCTCCCGCGACGTGCCGCACCAGCCACAGGACGGCGATCGATAGCGGCGGCTGATCGACGTAGCCCCACGCCATCCGCTGCGAGCAGGCCAGGTAGTAGAACTCGTCGCGGAAGTAATGATCGAGCGCCGCCGTGGCGGCCAGCAGGGCAATGACGGCGAGCAGGATGCCGGCTCGAACGCCGGTCGTGCGCATGACCGGGATTATGCACGCGCTGGACATCCGTTAGAATGCCGCGCATGAAAAAACGAGTTGTTCTCTTTCTAATCGGCGTGCTGGGCCTCTGCGCGGGACCGACGGTGTCCGCGCAGACGTGGGGACGGGAGCGGCTGCCGGACGCGGGCGCCTGCTTCTACGAGAACATCAACTATGGCGGACGCTACTTCTGTGTCCGCCCGGGAGAAGCGCTGCGTTCGCTGTCATCGGGCATGAACGACAAAATCTCCTCGATCCGCGTCTTCGGCGGCGCACAGGTCACCGTGTTCCGCGATCGGAGTCTCGGCGGGCGCTCGGCGCGCTTCTTCGGCGACGTCCACGACCTACGGCAGCAGGGCTGGAACGACCAGGTCTCGTCGCTCGAGGTCGTGCGACGGAACACGGAATGGAACAGCGGCGCGCCGGTGTGGGGACGCGAACATGCGCCGCGCGAGGGCGCCTGCTTCTACCGCGACGCCGATTACCGCGGCGAGTCCTTCTGCGCTCCGCGCGGCGCCCACTACGCGACCATGCCGCGTGACTTCAATCGATCGATCCGCTCGGTTCGCGTCTTCGGCGGTGCCGAAGTCCGCGTCTTCGGCGAACGCGATTACCACGGCCGCTCCGGTGAAGTCCGGCGCGATATCGCCGACCTGCACGGCACGTGGCGCGACAGCATCGAGTCGCTGCGCGTCTGGTGAGCACGGGGCGCGGGCGTCCACGCCCGCGCCTCTCTACTTCAGCGTCAGCTTCTGCACGCGCCAGTTGAGCAGCTCGGCGACGTAGAGCTCGTGCTCCGACGGGCAGGCGATGGCGTGAATCCAGCCGAACTGTTTCGCTTGCTTGCCCGACTTGCCGAGCACCCCGAGCAGCGTGCCGTCAAGCGACAGCTTGTAGATGCGGCCCGGGTACGAGTCGGACGTGAACAGGACCTGGTTGGGCGGCGGCGTGATGCAGACCGTCCATGGCGCGCCGGGCGACTGCGTGCCGGTCGCCTCGGTGGGAATCGGATCGCCGATCGCCGGCCGGGCGTCGGCGGGCACCGGCACGTTCGCGACGGATATGGAGCGCTGGAACACGCCGTCGCCCGTGAACACCTGGATGCGGCGGTTGCCGCGGTCGGCAACGTAAATGTTGCCGCCGGCGTCGGCGGCGATCGAGTGTGGCGTGTCGAACTGGCCGTCCTTCGTACCCTTCTCACCCCACGACGTCATCCAGTCCCCGTTGCGGTCGAACTTGGCGACGCGCGAGTTGACATAGCCGTCGCTGATGAAGATGTTGCCGTCGCGATCCCACGCAATGTCGGTCGGCTGGCGGAACATGCCGTTGACCTGCGGACGCGGCGGCGTCACCTTGGTCCACGGCGCCGCCTCGTCCGACGCCTCCTTCTTGCGCCCGAACACCATCGCGACACGTCCCTGCGGCGTCAGCTCGACGATCATGTCCGAGCCCTTATCGACGATCCAGATGTCGTCGTCGCGATCGATGCGCACGCCGTGCGCGTACGACATGGCGTAGAGGCCCCTGCCGAGCTCGCGGACGAAAGCGCCGTTCCTGTCGAATTCGAACAGCTGCGATGCCGCCGCGCCGAACGCGGGCCCGACCGTCCCGCCGCGGGAAAAGACGAAGATGTGCCCCTTCGAGTTCACCGCTACGCCGGCGACTTCGCCGAAGTAGACGTTGTCGGGCAGCTTGAGGAAATTGGGATCGCCGTCGAAGGCGATCTCGTGGACCGGCGGCGCCGGCAGCAGGCCGGCGAGGCACAGACAGACGAGAAGGACGCGAGGCATGCGCGAACATTTACATCTTTAACGCGCGCTTAACAACTTCTTTCGCGCGATTGCGGATAATCCTGCGTATGCGTGTCCCGGCCACCCTCCTCGCGCTCGTCACCATGGCGGCCGCCCCCTGCGGCGCCCAGCCGCCCGACGTTCGCGCCCATATCGCCGCCTACGTCAAGGCGCTCTCGAGCGGCTCCGCCGAGCAGTTCGAGGCGATGGCGAAAGAGCACTTCACCGCAGAGCTCTTCGCCCGTAACGCGAGTCAGCGCGAACCGATGCTCGCCCGTGTCCATGCCGACTTCGGCGCGCTGGAGATCGCCAGCGCCACCATGCGCAGCCCGACGCACGCCGAGCTCGAGATGCACAGCGCCACCAACTCGATGCCGCTGACGATCGCCCTCGACTTCGAGGCGCAGCCGCCCTACCGCATCACCCAGGTCGCGCTTCGCGCCGGCGGCCCGGCGGGCGGACGCGGCGAGCCGCCGCCTGCCGCTCCCGTCTCTCCGCGAATGAGCACCGCCGAGTTGTCGAGCACGCTCGACGGCTACCTGGCGAAGGCAGCCACCGCCGGTGACTTCGCCGGGGTCGTCCTCGTCGCGAAAGACGGCGCGCCGCTCTTTGAAAAGGCCTACGGCGTCGCCGATCGCGAACGCCAGCTACCCATGGGCGCTGACCTGCGCTTCAACTACGCGTCGATCGGCAAGGCGTTCACCAAGACTGCCATCGGCCAGCTTCTGGCGGCCGGCAAGCTGAAACTGACCGACACGATCGGCGCACTGCTACCCGACTACCCGAACGCCGAGGCGAAGCCGGCAACCGTCGAGCAGCTGCTCGGATTCCGCGTCGGCGTCGCCGATTTCTTCGGTCCTGACTTCGAGAAGGCCGACAAGAACCGTTTCCAGTCGAATCACGACTATTACGCCTTCGTCGCGCCGCGCCCGCTGACCTTCGCACCCGGCGCCCGCACGGAGTACTGCAACGGCTGCTTCATCGTCCTCGGCGAGATCGTCGCCAGGGTGTCGGGCCTGTCCTACGAGCGTTACATCCAGGAGCGGGTCTTCGCGCCCGCGGGCATGAAGACGGCGGGCTTCCTCGCTTACGGCGATCCCGGAGTGGCCCCCGCCTACACGCGCCCGTCCCCGTCGGCGCCGTGGGCGTCCGCTGACACCCTGCACGGCCATCGCGGCAGCGCCGCCGGAGGCTCCTACGGGACCGTCCGCGATCTGCTCGCCTTTGACAGCGCCCTCCGTACACACACCTTGCTCGACGCGAAGATGACGGCGTGGTTCTTCGACAATCCGGCGGACGCGGATTCGCCCCGTGCCATGGATCCCTACGGCATCGCCGGCGGGGCGCCGGGAGCCAACTCCTCGCTGGAGTCGAACGGCGTGTGGACCGTGATCACGCTCGGCAACCTCGACCCGCCAAATGCCGTTCGCGTCGGCACCGCGCTCGCCGAGGCGTTGTACGGAAATCGATAGGGCTGCATTGCCGCGGCACGGCGGCCGCGCCGCTACTGGCGTGCACCGGCGGCGAGGAGCGCGGCGACGATCTCGTCGGCGTTCCGATTGCGGGCAATGCTGAGTGCCGTGGTCGTGGCATCCGCCTTGAGATGCTCGTTGACATCGGCGCCGTGTGACGCCAGGTAACGGACCAGGTCCGCGCTGCCATGATCGGCGGCGTTCATCAGCACCGAGTAGCCGCCAGCGTCGTGCGCCGCGACGCTGGCGCCGCGGCTGACCAGGATCTGCGCCGCCTCGGCGCTCTTGGCCAGCATCAGTGGCGTGCGCGACGCCTCCTCGAAGGCGAGATTCGGATTCAGATAGCGGATGGCCGCGCCGATCTCCGGCAGGTTGTTGTCGAAGAGCGCGTCCTTCAGGCGATCGGTCTGCTTTTCTGTGATCAGGACGCTGCCCGGCACCTTGCCCAGCACGTTCCATGGCGCCAGCAGGATGACGAGCACCGTCGTCGCGGCGACCGCGAACGAGCTGATCGCCAGCGTGCGCGACGACTTCGCGCCAGACGCCAGCAGCCCGGATGCCTGATCGACATCCCCGGCGACGAGCAGCAGCGCGCGGGAATCGTGCCCTGGATCGGCGATCAGCGTGCGCCTGGCGTCGGACCAGATGCCAAAGGCGCAGGCCTTGGAACCGGACGGGATGCATTGCTCCTGCAGGTGACTGCCGTGCAGGTTGTCGCCGTCGGACATGCGCCAGTCTTTCCGGATCGACCCGCTCGAGTCCTTCATCGCATGGCTGAGCGCCGTCAGCTCGCCGATGAACGGTGTCGTCTTTTCGAAGGTCGTGGCCTGGATGTAGGCACTGGCTCGGCCGATCGCGTCCGGGTCGTCACGCCACCCCTGCTCGGTGAAGCCGCTGAGGAACGGATAGGAGAGCAGGGGGAACTCTCCCTGCATCGTGTGCAGTACACACGGCGTGAGCGCGACGCCGGAAAAATCCGTCACCTTGCGCTGCGATGCGGTCGAGTTGTCCGCACGAGTGCTGCGTACGTAGTGAAAGATCTCGTAGGTGTAACCGGCGCACGGCGTCCCCGAGAACGGCGCACGCAGCGGCTCGCCGGTGACAGTGACGGTCCCGACGAGCGCAACGCGCTTGCCGTCCGCGGGCGGCTCTCCCGCCTTCTGCAGCAGTCGGAGATCGCCGCCGCGGCGAATGCCCGTCATGAGCGCGGCGTAGGCCAGGTGCAGCAGGATCGCGGCCAGGATCGAGACGATCCAGTCCGCCGGATACGGCAGCGGCTCGCGCAGGAAATACCACAGCGCGGCGGCGATGACACCGACCTTGATCGGCCAGAGCAGGGCTGAGCGAATCACTGGTGTTCAGCTTTCGGGATGGCGCGATTATAGTCCCGAGATCTGCTGCGCGTAACATACCAGGCATGCGCTCCCGCCTCGCGCTGACGCTCGCCGTCCTGCTCACGCTCGCCGCGTGTAGCGGCGCCGAACCCCGGCAGGGTCCACAGGCGCCGGCCACCGCCGCGCCGGTCACTCCCGCGCCGGCCGCACCAGCGCATCGCCGCGACCTCTCTGCCGACGAATCGGCCGGCGGACACACCCTGGCGCGGCATGTTGGCAGGACGGACGCGGAGCTCGCCGCTCGTCTCCGCCGCGAAACGCAGATTTCAGCCGCGTCGACGTGGACCGACCGCGACACCGCCGAACGCGCGGTCGGCGCCGCCCTCGATTCCGCGGGTGGGCAACTGTCGTCGTGGACGCGCCGCTCGGGGCGCCGACCGAACCTCGTCTTGCACTACGCCGATCGATCCGGCGCCACGCTGGGCCGTTCGCTCTTCCGTGGCCAACACACGGCCGTGTCCTGCAGCCAGGCGCTCGTCGTCCTGAAGTGGGACGATCGCCGCGATCGGTTCTTCGTGCTGACCGCGTATCCTGAGGCCGACCGATGACGCATTTCGATGCCTCGCGCTTTCCAGAACTGCGCCGCGTGTTCGAGGGCTATCTGCACGAAGATTTCTTCGTGGAATACGGCAGCCCGGCCGCAGCGATCCGGGCGTTCCACGCCGACGCCGGCCCCGCGGAACAGCGTCTGTTTCGAGACGAGGCGCGCCGTTTCATGGCGGCTACGAGCGCACTCGACTTCGCCCAGGTGCAGCGCCTTGTCACGCGTCTTGGCTCCCGCTGGACTCCCGGCTCCCGCGAAGAGCTGGCCGTCGTCCTTGACGAGACCCGGCCCTGATCGGCGGACGGGAACTGCATGTCGTGTCGGCTTTCGTAGAAACCGCGCTGCATTGTCCCCGCTACACGCTACGATGGGACATGAGATTGGGCAGCCTCACCATCAAGGGCGATCTCGCGGCGGCCGAGGACCTCACGGTCAACTTCTCGCTCGACGGCACGATCGACATCGGCAACCATCGTCTCGCGATCGTGGAGGGGGCGCATGTCCAGGCGGCGGTGAAAGCCGCCTCAGTCGAGGTGCGTGGGCACCTCGATGGTCACATCTCGGCAGATCGCGTCGAGCTCGGCCCGACAGCCGTCGTCACCGCCAGCGTGGTCGCGCCGAAGCTGGTGCTGCACGACGGCGCGCAGTTGACCGGTCCCGTCAACACCGACCGCGCACAGGCCGCCGTCAGCGTCGCGCGCCACCGGCAGAAGGCGTAACCGCGATCGCGGCGGCCTAGCTCGCAGCCACCTTCCGCAGCAGGCCCAGGTCCCCCAGCATCATGCCGGCGCCGAGGACGACTGACGTGAGCGGATTTTCGGCGACGAGCACCGGCAGCCCGACGTCGTCGCGCAGACGGTGGTCGAGATTGCGCAGCAGCGCGCCGCCGCCGGTCAGGACGATCCCGCGGTCGTAGATGTCGGCGCACAGCTCCGGCGGAATCTTCTCGAGCGCTTCGCGGACCGCGCGGATGATCTGCTGCAGCGGATCGGCGAGCGCCGTGCGCACGTCCTCGTCGGTGATGGTGACCGTTTTCGGCACGCCCTCCAGGACGTGTCGTCCCTTGACCAGCATCTCCAGCTTCTGATCGAGCGGCATCGCCGAGCCGATCTCGAACTTGATCTGCTGCGCGGTACGTTCGCCGATGTAGAGATTGAACGTCTTGCGCATGTAGCTGATGATCGCGTCGTCCATCGCATCGCCGGCGACCCGCAGCGATCGGCCGTAGACCGACCCGGCCATCGAGATGACGGCGATGTCGGTGGTGCCACCGCCGATGTCGATGATCATGTTGCCGGCGGCGTCGGTCACTGGCAGGCCGGCGCCAATCGCGGCCGCCATCGGTTCCTCGACGAGGTGCACTTCGCTCGCCTTGACACGGAAGCCGCTGTCGCGCACGGCGCGCCGCTCCACCTGCGTGATTTCGGACGGCACGCCAATGACCAGCCGCGGGCGTTTCAGGTAGGTCCGCCCCATCGCCTTGCGCACGAAATGCACGAGCATCTTCTCGGCGGCATCGAAATCGGCAATCACGCCGTCGCGCAGCGGCCGCACCGGCTTGATGTATCCGGGCGTCCGCCCGAGCATCTCGTGCGCCTCGTGGCCGACCGCTTCAACGGTGCCCCGGGCGGTGTTGAAGGCGACGATGGATGGCTCGTTGAGGACGATGCCCTGGCCGAGGGCGAAGACGCAGGTGTTGGCGGTGCCGAGATCGATCGCGATGTCTGTGGAAAAGAGACCCATGGATGCGGCTGCGCGCAGCATGATCCGTTCCCGGTATTCGCCCGGGCCACGCCGGGAAGGCTGGCGATCGAGGCGGCGGAAAGTTACACCGTCGAGTATTTCTTACGCTACCCGCCCGGGTGCTGCTCGCGGAGTTCTTTCAGGCGCTCGAGGATCGCCTTCAGGTGTCCGCGCTCTGCCATGTCGGCAAGATGGCCGTGGCGGCATCGATCGAGGCGAACGTGCAGCGTCAGCAATTTCGTCAGGACGTCCGCATCGGCGTTGGCCACCAGCGTGGCGTTCTCCACGTAGCGGCATCCGTCCTCCTGCCAACTCTCCCAGTCGCAGTCGACGCACCAGCCGGCGTCTTCGATCGTCTGGATGAAGTCGGTCGCCCACGGCGCCAGTTCGCAATACGGCATGATCACGCTACCATCGCTCATCACGGGCGACACCAGGGCCGCAAACGAGTCGGCCTTGTTGAAGTAGGGGGCGAACTTGAGCAGCGCGTCGCAGCGATCGCCAAACGACAACCCCGTCTTCCCGCTCTGCGCACACGCCCAGCGCACGATGAACTCGCGCTGCTCGTGCGTTTCCGGCGAATGCTTGAAGCCGTCGGGGGTCCCTGCCCTGAGCTCGGCGATGCGCTCGAGCGCCTGCAGCGCCGTGCGGCCTTCTGTCGCGACTAGCCAGCAGCCGACCACCGTGCCGGTCCGCCCGATGCCCCCCCAGCAGTGCAGGTAGACGGCCCGACCGGCGGTGATCTCCTGCCCGACGTGATCCAGCACGGCCGCCATCTGGGCGCTGGTCGGAACGCCCATGTCGGGAATCGCCATCCGCCGGTAGGCGACGTCGTGCCCGCGTTGGACGGCGAGCGTCTTCACCGCGGCGTCGTAGGGAACGAGGCCGTCACCGGTTTCGGTGAGGTCGACGAAGGAGCGGATGCCGGCGTCGAGCAGCGCCGTCAGCTTGTGCCGCGCCGCGGCCGCGCGCCGCTCCGATGGATAGCCGCCGGCGAGGAACTGGCTGGGACTGACCCAGTAGGAATCGGGGATGGGGCGTTGATGCATTCGGCCGGTGATTATAGCCGCGACAGTTGCCGGCGCGCGCTGGTTCGCTCGTCTCAGCCGGCCTGCATGCCCCCCATGTTCAGGAGCGCCTCCGCCTCGTCATCGAAAATGTCGAACACCATCGTCATGTGCGCGATGCCGAGGACGCGACGCGCCGTCGGCGACGGGCGCAGCAGCTTCAGGTGGCCGCCCCGCCGCGTCACGTGGCGGAACATGGCGACGAGCAGGCCGACGCCGCCGCTGTCGAGGCGCTTCACTTGCTCCAAATCCAGCAGGATCTCGATCGTGCCCTCGGCAACAGCCGACGAGATCGCCTCGCGCAGCTGCCGCGTCGCTTCGTCGTAGACGAGCCCCCCGGAGAGCCGGAAGACGGTCACCCTGCCGGCGGCGTGGTGGGTAATCTGCAGCTCCGACACCATGCGTTCCAGCCGTGTAGTCTATCGCGGCCCCTCCTCCGATGCCACGCCTGCGCCGCGCTGCGCTAGAATGTGCCGCACCCCGACAGTTTGGAAGGCTCCTTCGCGATTCGCACGACTCGTGTGTCCCTGGGCAACCGCAGAATGAACGGAGAAACGATGCGTAAGACAGTCCTGTGCATGCTCGCCCTCATGGCGCTGGCGATCCCCGCCAGCGCGCAGAAGCTGACCGGCAAGGTTCACTGCGCCAAGGGAGACCCGAACTACTCCATCGACGTCGGCGACAGACCCGGCCACATGCTCGCATCGCGCAAGGCGGCGTGCACGTGGGCCGAGGGAACGATCGGGGACAGCGTGGTCAAGACCGGGGTCGACGTCGGCACCACGGAAATCAACGGTGCCACCGCCCGCGACAATGGCTATCACACCGCCACGCTCGACAACGGCGACAAGTTCACAGTGAAGTTCAGCGCCGCGATGACGTTGAACAAGGACGGCGCCGGCACCTTCGACGGAAAATGGACGTTCGTGAGCGGCACCGGCAAGCTCAAAGGCATCAAGGGCAGCGGCACCTACACGGGTGTCGCCAGCGCCGACGGCAGCGGCGACGTGACGGTCGATGGCGAGTACGCGCTCGCGGCGGCGAAGGCGCCCGCCAAGGCCCCCGCCGCACCGGCCAAGAAGAAGTAGCGACACGCCAGCCCGCGGCCGGACGCGCGAAGGCTATGCAATTTCCCCTTCGATGCCACTTGCCGCGGGCTAGTTCGCGCAGACCTTGCGCAGCAACGAGAAGTCGGTGAGCATCATCCCGGCGCCCATCACCACCGACATCAGCGGGTTCTCGGCGACCAGCACCGGCAATCCGGTCTCGTGCCGCAGCCGCTTGTCGAGATCGCGCAGCAGCGCGCCACCGCCGGTCAGCACCACGCCGCGATCGTAGATGTCGGCGGACAGTTCGGGCGGAACCCGTTCGAGCGACTCGCGCACGGCCTGGACGATCTGGCGCAGCGGCTCGGCCAGCGCACCGCGGATGTCGCCGTCACTCACGGTCACGGTGCGCGGCACCCCTTCGACGACGTGCCGCCCCTTGACGTCCATCTGCAGCGACTCGTCGAGCGGCATCGCCGAGCCGATTTCGAACTTGATCTGCTGCGCCGTCCGTTCGCCGATGTGCAGGCTGAAGGTCTTGCGCATGAAGGTGATGATCGCTTCGTCCATCGCGTCGCCGGCCACGCGCAGCGAGCGGCCGTAGACGGTGCCGGCCATCGAGATCACGGCGATGTCGGTCGTGCCGCCGCCGATGTCGATCACCATGTTGCCGGCGGCGTCGGTGATCGGCAGCCCGGCGCCGATGGCCGCGGCCATCGGCTCGTCGACGAGGTGCACCTCGCTGGCCTTGACGCGGAAGCCGCTGTCGCGCACGGCGCGCCGTTCGACCTGGGTGATCTCCGAGGGCACGCCGATGACCAGCCGCGGCCGCTTCAGGTACGACCGGCCCATCGCCTTGCGGACGAAGTGCACGAGCATCTTCTCTGCCGCCTCGAAGTCGGCGATGACACCGTCACGCAGAGGGCGCACGGCGCGAATGTTGGGCGGCGTGCGCCCGAGCATCTCGTGCGCCTCCTGGCCGACCGCCTCGACCTGTCCTTTCGCCGTGTTGAACGCGACAATCGACGGCTCGTTGAGGACGACGCCCCGGCCTTCCGCGAACACGCAGGTGTTGGCCGTGCCGAGATCGATGGCGAGGTCGGTGGAGAACATGGCGGCGAGATTCATGATGCGCGCGCGAAACGCATGATTCGTTCCGCCCCGCGCCTGGCCGATCTTCACGGAAGTGCGCGAGTTGTCAGCAGCGCCGGTTACAAAGCCGGCATCCGCTGACGGATCTGATCCCTGTCCGCGCGCGCGAACCTCACCGCTTTTCCGCAATCCAGATGTCGGCTTCGGCGCGCAGCGAGCCGTAATAAATGGTCCGGCCGTCGGGGGAGATCGCAAAGACATCGTCGATCGACGGCCCCGGCAGCGGCACGTCGACGACAGTGCGCTGGCGCGACACCGTGTCGAACAGCACGAGCTGCGACCCGGCACCGGTGAAGTAGATCAACCGCCGGCCGTCGGGCAGGAAGCGCACACCGAACGTGTCGTCAGTGGACCACGTGGTGAGGCTGCGTGCGCGGAGGTCGTAGGTGGCAACACCCACCGCACTGCCGGTAGGTGAGCGAAGCCCGCCGGCCAGCCTGGTGCCGTCGGGCGAAATCGACGTCGCGGTGAACGCCGCCGGTTTCTGGTTCGCCAGAGGCTCGGGGGTCGAGTAGCCGGCGCCGGTTGGGCGCACGATGTATGGGCCGACCGTGCTGGTGGCGCTCGAGAAGAATACGCTGTCGCCGATCGGCGACGCCAACGGGTAGATGGCGCCGACCGGCACGCTGGCGATCTTGCGCAGGCTGCCGCCGTCGGTCCGCATCATCCACACGTCCCAGTTGTGGTCCCGCGTGGAGTAGAACACCACTGACTTACCGTCACGCGTGAACATCGGCGCGCGATCGCGCGCCGCGTCGTCAGTCAGGCGCCGGATCTTCGACCCGTCGGCTGGCCCGATGAAGACGTCTTCCTGCTGGGCGCCGATGCTGAAGTAGGCGATCTCGCGCCCGTCGGGAGACACGTCGGAAGGGATGCGGATGTTGTTCGATCCGTCGAGCACGCGCGGCATGCCGGCATGTCCGGTCGCCGGGTCGAAAGGAATGGCGACCGGGTTGATCGCCTTCACGGCGGAGCGGAACACGAGGCGCGATCCGTCCTTCGAAAAACGCGGCCATGACGTCGACGCCTGCACCCCATTGGTCACCGGTTCCGGCTCGCGGAGCGTCCGTCCGGAGGCCTCGTCGATCGACACCCGCCACAGGTTCATCGCCCCGCCACGATCGCTCGAGTAATAGAGGTATCGGCCATCAGGCGACCAGGCTGGCGACCAGTCGATGGCGGCGTCGGCGGTAACCTGCGTGCGCGCTCCGCCGGCGGCCGGCACGGTGAAGATGTCACGCTGCCCGTGCGTGTTGGACCAGTAAGCGATTCGTGCCCCCGACGGCGACCACACCGGCTGCATGGCGTCGCCGTCGACCAGCTTCCTTGGTGTGCCGCCGCCGGCATCGACCACGAAGAGGGTGCTTTCAATCTGGCGATCGGCGGGATCCCGCGCCTCTTCAGTCACAAACGCGATCGCCTTGCCGTCGGGCGACCACGTGGGATTGAAGCCGGCGTCGGTGAGGCGGCGTACCGACTCGCCGGTCGCTCCCGCCACGAAAATGCCGCCGTCGGCGTCGATCTCGTGATAGGCCATCAACGCACCGTCGGGTGAATACGCGGGCGCGCCGTAGTCGTGCGCCGGATCGACGACGATGGGCGTCGCGTTGCGGCCGCCGACGCGCTGCGCATAGATGCCGGCTCGCCCGTTCACGCGCATCTCATAGGCGACGGTGCCGCCGTCGGGCGAGATCGACGGCGCGGTCTCCTCGCCGGCCGCCTCGGTGACGGGGGTGAATCGCTGCCACATCGATGCCGGCAGCGGCGGCCGGCCGACGGCCCACACGGCGGCGGCCGCCACGACGGCCAGCCCGGCGACCGTCCACGGCAGCCAGGCGCGCGCCGTGCCCCGAGGCGCCGCAGCGGCCGCCTTGGTCGAGCCAGACGCGGTTGACGTCGACAGGGTTTCGAGCGCGAACGCGAGATCGGTGGCCGACTGGAAGCGGTGGTCGGGATTCTTCTCGAGGCAGCGCCGGACGATGCGGTCGAGCGTGGGCGGAATCGACAGGCGGTCGAGATCGAGCTCGGGCGGCTCCTTCGACAAGACCGCCGTCATTGTGTCAGCCGCGGTTTCCCCGCTGAACGCCCGCTGCCCGCTCAGCATCTCGTAGAGCACCGTGCCCAGGGCAAAGATGTCGGCACGGTGATCGACGTCGAGGCCGCGCACCTGCTCAGGGGCCATGTAGGCAAACGTGCCGACGACGGTGCCGGTCGTGGTCACTGCGCGCGTCGCGTCGCCCGGCAGCGGTGCGATGGGCTTGGCCAGGCCGAAGTCGAGAATCTTGACGTGATCGTCGCGCGTGACCATGACGTTCTCGGGCTTGAGATCGCGATGGACGATGCCACGGGCGTGGGCGGCGGCGATCCCGCGCGCGATCTGCTGCGCGTAGCCGGCGGCGCGGCGCGCGCTCAGCGGGCCGTTGGCCATCCTGACGCGCAGCGTGTCGCCATCGACCAGCTCCGTAACGACGAACGCCGTGCGCTCGTCGTGGCCCAATTCGTAGATGGCAAGGATGTTCGGATGCGAGAGACTAGCGACGCTCAGGGCCTCACGCTCGAAGCGTGCCAGCGCGTCGGCGTCGCGGGCCAGCTGCGGCGAGAGGACCTTGATCGCGACGTCTCGCTCCAGCCTGGCGTCGCGCGCGCGGTAGACCTCGCCCATGCCGCCGGCGCCGATTGGAGTGAGGATCTGGTACGAGCCGAGACGGCTCCCTGGGACGAGGGACATGCGCGATGGCGGCGATTATATGGGGCTTTGCCGCCGAACGTCCGAGGAAGCTCAGGAGGTTCCGGAAAGCTCGAGCCTTCCGGATGGCCTCCTGACCTGCGATCTCCTGTCGATCCGCCGACGGGCGGGGTCAGCGCAGCGCGAAGCGGAATCCGATCGCCGTTCCGTCCGCCAGCACAATGCGATACACGTAGGTCGGCCCGGCCGCCAGCGGACGCGTGCTGAGGTTGAAGATCCACTCACTCGCGGTCGGATCCCAGCGGAATTCCGTGTCGCCATTGGTCGAGGCCGGCGTGGCGTCGAGGTTTACGATCGCCGCGCCGGTGATGATCTGAACCAGGCGGAACGACGTCACCACGCCCGGATTCCCGATCGAGACGCCACGGACGTCGCAGACGCGGAACTTTACCGGGATCGTCGAGCCCTGTTTCTTCCCACTCGAGCCGTCGTTGTCGAGTGGTGGCAGCACCTGGTGAGCCGGCTCACCGAGGCACTCTCCCGTCGCGAACAGGACCGGGAATGATCGCTCGACCGAGGGCGCCGCCGCGTACTGCGGGCTGCCGCCCTGCGTCGCGGTGAGCGCACACAACCCGACACCGGTCAGGTGCACGATGTCACCCGACACGGTACAGGAACCGGCCGCCGTGAGGCTGACCGGCAGCCCGGAGGAGGCCGTCGGCGCCACGGTGAAATCCGCATCGCCCAAGGTGTGCGGCGGAATCGGCGCGAACGTGATCGTCTGCAGCGCGGCCGCGATCGTGAAGGTGCGCGTCACGCGCGGCGCCGCCTCGTAGTTGGTGCTGCCAGCCTGATCCGCGTCGATCGCGCAGGATCCGGCGAAGAGCAGCGTCACCGTCGAGCCGCTCACGCTGCACGCGGTCGACGAGGTCGAAAACGTGACGGGATTGCCGGAGCCGCCGCCGGTCGCCGAGACCGTAAACGGCGGATCGGTGGCGACGCGATCAGGGAGCGGCCCGAAGGCAATCGCCTGCGCCGCCTTGGCGATCGTCAAGGTGTTCGACGCGTCTGCCGCGGTGAGACCGCCGTCGCCGGCAAACGAGGCGGCGATCGGGAAAGTGCCAGCGGCGAGCGACGAGACGTCGACCCCCGCCAGCGTCGCGACACCAGCGGCATCGGTACTAGCGGTCCCGGCCGCCGAGCCGTTCACGCTGAACGCGATAAGCTTGCCCGCGACGGCGGCGCCGCCGCTGAGCGTCGCGCTCAGCGTCGTCGTACCGCCGTAGGTGGCCGACGCGGCGGCGAGCGACAGCGAGGTC
Source organism: uncultured Acidobacteriota bacterium (assembly GCA_963836665.1). GTDB lineage: Bacteria > Acidobacteriota > Vicinamibacteria > Vicinamibacterales > 2-12-FULL-66-21 > JAICSD01. Next base: position 1,062,604 of record CAWIKL010000002.1, read on the forward strand.
ACGACCCGATTGGCGAAACAGATCGTGACGTCGCTGAGCGTCGGCGTCACCGAGGCATTGGTCGTGCCCAGCACGGCGCGGTATTTCAGATAGCGCTTGCCGTTGAACTGCGCGAGTGAGTCGCCGCTGTTGAAGAACGTCGCCGCCGTGCCGTCAGGACCGACGAAGATGAAGGGCCCGTCGGGGGCGGTGCTCGCCGCCGCCTGGAACGTCAGCGACGTGCCGGCCGGCGCTGCCGCCGTCCACGCGATCGTGCTCCACGTGGCCGCGCTGCCATTGGCCGGATTCGCGTCCTTCGCCGACGACACATAGCTTCCCCCGGCCAGCGGGAAGCCGGTCTTCACGAACACCTTGAAACCGAGGTCGCGGCCGCCGACGGTCGCATCGGCGGTCCAGGCGCCTCCGCTGTTGGCTGACGTCACGCGCTGGCCGTTCGGGTACGGATTGCTGTTCACCGTGCCGGTGCCGGCACAGCTGCAAACGTAGGCGTAGATACCCGCGCTTGGATTCGTGGCGGGACGGACGATGACCGCGTAGCGCGTCCCTGCCGTCAGCGTCACCGGCGAGGGGAAGAGGGCCGAGAAGAATCCCCCGGCGCCGCTGCTGAAACCGGCGATCGTCGACGTCGCGAGGTCCGCCCCGGTCGGTAGCGCGGGCGAGCCGCTGGTGGCGCGAATCGAGACGGTGAGATTCGGTGTCGTGCCCGTACAGCCGGAGCAGAAGAGATCGAGGTCGATGCGCGTGACGCTGCCGGTGACGGCAGGCGTGAAGGTCTGGCCCGCCCACGACGTCACGTTCATGCCGAAGCCGCTCGAGGTCACGGTCAGGTTCTGCTGATCGATTTTTTCCGCGTCGAGCAGGATCACGTCACCCGGCGACCCGGCCGTGTCGCATCCCGCGGGGACGCCGCGCTGGAAGTCGGCCTGCGTTGTATCGACCAGGCACGCCATGGTCGGCGCCGTGGTCAGCACGAAATCGCGCACGGTCGTCGCCCCTTCGGTGACAGCGATGGAGGTGAACGTCTGCGTCGCGAAGCCGCCAAGCGAGGCCGCGATCGACGGATACGTCCCGGCCGGCAGCGAGGTAAACGAGTAGAAACCGGCTCCGTCGGTGACGGCCGTCCGCGACCCGAGCGTGACAGTGACGCCGGCGAGCGGGCTCGAGCCGTTGGTCACCGTACCCTGCACCGTGCCGCTGCCGATCGGCGTGCACGACGGAAAGGCGAACGACCCGATGCGCGTCTGGTGGTTGAGGCCGTCTACTTTGTAGTACTCATTCGTGTACCAGAACGTGCAGCCGTCGGGATCGAGCGACATCGCCGAGTAGTCACCCCAGCGGATACAGGCGCTGCCGCCGCAGTTGCCGACCTGCGTGCCGGTGCCCTGGACGAGCAGCTGCTCGGCGAGGCTGAACGTATTGATCGGATCGCCGGCGAGGCGGCCGGCGTATTTGATCGCCGGCTTCGTCGTGCTGCTCGACGTGCTGTAGCCGAGGGCCATATCACCCTCGCGATCGACGGCGAGACTCGGCATGAAGCGGTAGAGGACGTTGGCGGCGTCGGGGTCCCAGGTCGTCGCCTGCGGGATCGCCGGCGCGACGATCCCGCCGGTCACGGTGACCTGATACCAGCGCGGCGCGGCAAAGCCGCTGGTGCTGGCGCGGCGCACGGTGTGCGTGGCCCACAGCGACTCGGCGCCGCCGAGGTTCGTGTACTGGTTCTGCATCATCGCTCGCAGCTGCAGCACGTCGAGCGAGTTGCCGTTCAGCGACGGGGCGTTGGGCACGGTCGCTGCGGGCCAGCTCGTGGCCGCGATCGGCACGTCGGGACCGGTGAAGGTCGAGAGCGAAATGCGATCCCAGTCGACGTGGAACTTGTAGACGGTCAACCCGTTGAGGAACTCCCACGTCGAGAGGAAGTAATTCGGCGTCCCGGGCGGCGGCGTGCCGGTCTGCAGCCGGGCGTTGGCGGGCAGCACCGTGAAGTCGGCCGCCGGAGCGTCGAACGAGACGATCTGAATCGAGGCGGCACCGCCGTACATCTGCGCCTTGTTAAACGCATAGACGCGCGGGTTCTGGTACGAGCCGCCGGCGGCGTAGTCGAACATGTTCGCCGACATGTAGATGCCGTCCGGCCAGATGCCGAACTTCGGGTAGTCGCCGAGGCCCCCGGCGGTATTCACCGAGTAGTAGTTCCAGCCGCCCGCGAGCGGGTCGCCGCTCTTCGACACCGCGAAGCACTGGAACGAGCCGGGCGGGTTGACCACGTTCCCGCCACTATCGAGCTGAAACGCGAAGTCGGTAATCACCCAGCGGTCCTCGAAAGTGTCGTAGAGCACGACCGGATCGCCGAAGTTGTTCGTGTCGCAGAGGTTGCCGAAGTGCCCCTGGCTCATGAAGGCGTTGAAGGAAAACGCCGCCAGCCGCGTGCCGTCGCTCTTGCGGAAGATCCCGAGCGACGTGTTGATCGTCTGGATGAAGACATCAGGCCCGACGTCGCCGTTGGTGTCCGGCGGATGGCCGTTCCCCCAGTTGGCGAAGTCGAGCCCGTCGAACGATGCTGACGGCGGCGCGACGACCTGCGCCAGCGGCGCCGCGCCTGGCGTCGTGATTTCGGCCGATCCCGACGCGTCGGTCGGCGCCACGCCGCCCGCGATCATCGGGCTCGGTGCCGGCCCCTCGCGCTCCGGGCGCTCCAGCACGATCCGCTCGCGCGCCTGCGGCAGCGCGCGCACGTCACCATCGAACGACCCGGCCCGGCGCATCCGCTGCTCGCGCGGCACGCGGCGCGCGCGCGCTTCCGACTCCTGTCCGCTGACCCGCATCCGAGCGGCCAACCCCTCGGCATCTTGCTCGGCACCAGGCAGGCGTCGTCCCGGCCGGGTCGCGCGCAACGGCGCTGGGTCGCTGCCGCCCCGCACCACCGGGCGCTGTCCCGGTCCCGCGGCAAGTGGCACGCTACTCCAGCAGGCGAGCGCAAAGAGTACGGACATGGAGACGCGCGCGGCACTGCGCGCAGATAGAGGGTTCAGCATTCGGTCCACACCTTTGTGAGCAGAGAGGGACGGATGCTACGACGAAACCCTACAATATGAAAATGAAAAGCCTCCTTATCGCCCTGTCTGCAGCGTGTGCCATGAGTACACAGGTAACGGTCTGGGGCGGCGATCACATCGAGATCGAGACAACGGCATCGGACGCGCGTGTCGAATTCGATTGCGCGCACGGAACCATCGACGCACCGTTGGAGGCCGATGCGCATGGCGCGTTCCGCGTCGGCGGCACGTTCACGCCGGAACGTGCCGGTCCAGGCCCGTCGCGCGACGAAGGGCCCCGCCCGTTGAAGGCAACCTACAGCGGCACGATCAAGGACGACGCCATGAGCCTGCGGATCGACATCGAGGGACAGGAGCAGGCGCGCGCCTTCACGCTCACGCGCGGACAGCACGGACAGATCCGTAAATGCAAGTAAGGCGACGCGTATAATTCGTCCAGTCATGACGCTCGAACCGGGCGCCCGTCTCGGCCCCTACGAGATCACCGGCTCTCTCGGCGCCGGCGGCATGGGCGTCGTCTACGCCGCGGTGGACACACGCCTGGGGCGCCGCGTTGCCCTCAAATTGCTGCCATCAGAGGCCGCGGCGGATCCGGAGCGGCTTCGACGCTTCGTGCAGGAAGCGCGCGCCGCCTCGGCCCTCAACCACCCCAACATCGCCCAGATCTTCGACGTCGTCGAAGAACCGCACGCAATCGTCATGGAGCTCGTCGAGGGGACGACGCTCGAGGGCGTCATCGCCGCGGGGCCGCCGTCGCTTGCCAGCGCGCTCGACTATGCCGTGCAGATCGCCTCGGCGCTCGCAGCCGCGCACGCGGCCGGCATCGTGCATCGCGACATCAAGCCGGCCAACGTGATCGTGACCCGCGACGGGCGCGTCAAAGTGCTGGACTTCGGTCTGGCCAAGCTGACGGCCACGGATGCCGGCGACGCGACGATCACGTCCGTGGGCACGCGGCTCGGCGCGATCATGGGCACCGCCGCCTACATGTCACCGGAGCAGGCTGAAGGGCGCGCGGTCGATGCGCGCTCCGATCTCTTTTCATTCGGCGCCGTGCTCTACGAGATGCTCGCCGGGCGGCGGCCGTTCACCGGGCAGTCCGAGATCGCGGCGATGACCAGCCTCCTGACGCAGCCGCCGGCGCCCTTGATTGGAGTGCCGCGCGACGTCGCGGCGATCGTCGCGCACGCGCTGCAGAAGGCGCCCGATGCCCGCTACGCCAGTGCGACGGCGATGCGGGCGGATCTCGCCAGCGCGCTGGCGCGAACCGCCACGCCGCCTACGACCGCCTGGTGGCGGCCGTCGGTGATCGTGCCTGCCATGCTCGCGCTCGTCGCCGTGGTCGCCTACGGCACGTGGCAAACGGTGCAGGCGCGCGGCGTACGCTGGGCCCGTGACCAGGCGATCCCTGAGATGGAGCGCGCGCAGTTCACGTCGCGCACGATCGAGGCCGTGCGCCTCGCTCGCGACGCCGAGCGTTACGCGCCCGAGGAAGTGGCGCGCGTCCGTGGCACATGGCTGCATATCACGGTGCACAGCGCACCGGAAGGCGCCACGATTCAGATCAAGAACTACGACGACGTCAACGGAAACTGGGAGACGTTTGGCACGACGCCGGGCGACGTGCTCCTGCCGTTCGGTTACTACCGATTCCGGCTGGCCAAGCCGGGATATCGGACGACCGAGGTGGCGGGCGCCGCGCGGACGGTGACCTTTCCGCTCGCGCCCGACACGCCCGAGCACGGCGGCATGATGCCGGTCAACGGCGGCGAATATTCCTTCGGGATCACGGATCGCGTCACGCTGCCCGCGTACTGGATCGGACGGACCGAGGTGACCAACCGCGAGTACAAGGCATTCGTCGATGCCGGCGGCTATCGGCGGGCCGACTACTGGGTCGAGCCGTTCGTCGATGGTGGGCGACCGGTCGCCTTCGCCGAGGCAATGAACCGCTTCCGCGACCTCACCGGCCAACCCGGCCCCAGTACCTGGGAGCTCGGCTCGTACAAAGACGGACAAGCCGACTATCCCGTCGGCGGCATCTCATGGTTCGAAGCGGCGGCCTACGCCCGCTTCGCGCACAAGCGGCTGCCCTCGGTTTTTCACTGGTACAAGGCGTCGGGCGCCGACGAGATTTACTCGAACATCCTGCTGCAGAGCAATTTCGACGGCAAAGGACTGACGCGCGCCGGCGAGCGCCCTGGGATCGCCCCGAGCGGCGCCCTCGACATGGCCGGCAACGTCAAGGAGTGGTGTTCGAATCAGTCCCGCGTGGATGCGCAGCGCCGTTACATCGTCGGTGGCGGGTGGAATGAGCCGCCTTACCGCTTCGGCGAGACCGAGGCGCAGAATGCGTGGGATCGCCGCGCGGCCTACGGGGTGCGCGTCCTCGAGGACCCGGCCGCACCCGCCGCCGCCGACGCACCGGTCGGCCGCGTCAATCCCGATCCCAAGACCGTCGTCCCGATCGGCGACGCTGAGTTCGCGTCCTACACGCGTTTCTACGACTACGATCGGACGCCGCTCGATCCCCACGTCACGGCGGTCGACGACGGGAATCCGAACTGGAAGAAGGAAACGATCGACATCGCCGCCGCCTATGGCAGCGAGCGGATCCCCGCCTACCTGTTCCTGCCCAAGCACGCCGCGGCGCCCTACGAGACGATCGTGTATTTCCCGACCTCATACGCGCGCACCGTGCCGTCGAGCGCGCGGCTCGACATCGCGATGTTCGACTTCCTGGTCAAGAGCGGCCGCGCGGTCGTCTATCCCGTCTACCAGGGCACCTACGAGCGCCACGTCGGCGCCGAGGTCGGGACCACCGCCTACCGTGACCTGCAGGTGCAGTGGGCCAAGGATTTCTTTCGCGTCGTGGATTATCTCGCGACCCGCCCCGACATCGATCGCCAGCGTCTCGGCTACTTTGGCGTGAGCATGGGTTCGTACTTCGCCCCGATTCCGATCGCGCTCGACACGCGGATCAAGGCCGCCGTGCTGATAGCCGGGGGACTGCGCTACAACTACCCGCCGGAGACGCAGCCCGCCAACTTCATGCCCCACGTCCACGCGCCGACACTCCTCATCAACGGCGACGCCGACTTCGAAACCCCGCCGGAAGCGCGGGAGCGTTATCTCGCGCTGCTGGGGACGCCGGAGAAGAAACGCGTCACCCTCGAGGGCGGCCACGTGCCGACCGACTACACGTCGGCGATTCGAGAAACACTGACCTGGTACGACAAGTATCTCGGTCCCGTGCGCTAATCCCCGTCGCGGCCAACGTCGTAGATCCGATCGAGCAGGACGTTGACCTCGGGATCCGATCGAAACGTCTCGAGCATCGGCCCCGGCCCCATCCGCACCGTCAGCCAGCAGGTCTGCTCCTCGATGCAGGCGCGCAGCGCCGCGCGCAGCAGGCCGACATCGCGGCGCCCCACGGCGATCATCACGTCGCAGGCGCGTGGAATGTACTCGCCGCGCGTGCGCCGCTCCTCGAGCTCCGCCTCGATACGGGCGCAGCCGCCGGGCCGCCGCAGGAGCGCGTAGATTTTACCGAGCATCGAGACGAAGATCGGCGCCCGCGACAGCGCCGTCGTCTGCTCCATCAAGCGCGCCGCTTCGTCGAGCTCCCCCTTGTCGTCGAGCGCGATGGCGAGCAGCCAGACCCCCATCAGGAAGTCGGGCTGGAGCTGCAGCGCCCGGCGCGCCGCCTGCTCCGCCGATGGCACGTCGCCGCCGGCAAAATAGGCCATCCCGGCCGCGCCGTGAATGAAGGGCGAGAGTGGATCCAGCTCAATTGCCGACGCCGCCTCGACCCTGGCTTCATCGAGGCGGTACATCCCGGCGAGCGCGACGCCGTGAAAGGCGCGCGCCAGCGACCAGCGCGGGTTGATTTCGATGGCGCGCTTGAAGAATGGCTCGGCGTGGCGCCAGTGGCGATCGAAGTAGAGCACGTGCAGTGCCTGCGCGAACTGCACTTCGGCCAGCTCCGGTGCCAGCGCCATGGCGCGCCCCACCGCGGCCTTCGCCTGTGCATGGCAAGCTTCGATCGGCAGCCAGCCGTATGGCCGGTAGAGCGCCCACGAATCGGCGAGTCCGGCATAGGCCAGCGCGTAGTCGGCGTCGAGCGCGATGGCGCGCTCGAACGACTGGATCGCCAGCCGCAGCGTGCTCGGCGAGCGCTGGTGCCAATAGTGACGGCCTTTCAGGTATTCCTCGTAGGCCTCGAGGTTGTCGGTGGGGCGGCGGACGGCGTCCTTGGCGCTGCCGAGCAGCGCCGGCGCCAGCGCCGCGACCAGCGACGAGACGATGTCGTCCTGGATGTCGAAGACGTCGGTCATCTGCCGGTCGTACCGTTCGGACCAGAGCTGGAAGCCGGTCGCGACATCGACGAGCGCCGCCCCGATGCGCAGGCGTGCGCCGGCGCGACGGACGCTGCCTTCGACGATCGCCCCGACGCCGAGCGCCGCGCCCACCGCCTTGAGGTCCTGTGCATCATCGCGAAAGCGGAACGCCGACGCCCGCGAGGCGACGCGCAGGCCGCCGATGCGTCCGAGCGCGTCGATCAGATCCTCGGTAATGCCGTCGCTGAAGAACGCATTGTCGGCATCGGCGCTGAGATTGCGAAACGGCAGCACCGCGACCGACTTCGGCTGCACGGCGATCCCGCGCGTGCTGGTGCCGCGCGGCGGTGTCAGCGGACCGTGCAGCTCGCGCAGGGCGCGCTTGAGGTCGGCGCGGACGTCGGCGGCATGGCGATAGCGCAGCTCGCGATCCTTCTCGAGCAGCTTGTCGACGATGGCCGACACCGCCGGCGGCAGCGCCGGGTTCAGATCCATGACCGCCGGCGGCGCGCGGTTCAAGATCGCGTCGGCGATGAGGCCCGTCGTCTGGCCGCCGAATGCGCGGCGGCCGGTCGCGATCTCGTAGAGGACCAGCCCGAGCGCGAAAAGATCCGTGCGCTGGTCGAGCGGCTCGCCGCGCACCTGCTCCGGAGCCATGTACGCCGCCGTGCCGATGGTCACGCCCGAGTCCGTTAGCGCCGCCATCGTCGTCGCTTGTGACGCTTGCGCGTCGACCAGCTTGGCGACGCCGAAGTCCAGCACCTTCACGTCGCCGCGGGCGTTGACAACGATGTTGGCGGGCTTGAGGTCGCGGTGGATGATGCCGCGCTCGTGCGCCGCCTCGAGCGCGTCGGCCAGCTGCATCCCCCACTCGATCAGCTGCTCGACCGGGAGACGCGGCTCGAGGAGTGCGTAGAGCGGCTTTCCCTCGAGCAGCTCCATCACGATGTAGGGGCTGCCCTGGTGCTCGCCGATGTCGTACACGGCGCAGATGCGCGGATGACTGACCGAGGCAATCGTCCGGGCCTCGCGGCTGAAGCGCTCGAGTGCCTGCGGATCGCGGGCGACCGCCGGCGGCAGCACTTTAATCGCGACGTCACGGTCGAGCCGGGTGTCGCGCGCGCGGTGCACCTCTCCCATCCCGCCCGCGCCGAGCAGATTGGTGATCTCGTAAGGTCCAATGCGTGTCCCCGGGGAGAGTGGCACGCCGCATTATGCCCGAAATGACGTGTAAAACTTGCCCACGCCCACGAGCTGACGCATGCCGAGCGACGTTTGCTGACAGACCGATGGACCGTCGGCGGCTGCGATTCCGACCGCCGCGGCCTGTCCACCCCCTAACGCTAGCCCGCGCAGGCACCCCCGGCGCGGATCGAAATCATCACCAGCGGCTTCTTCGGTCCGGCCGTGAACGCGTGCGGGAGGCCGCGCGGGATCAGCAGGTAGACGCCGGGACCGAGCGACTCGTCACGCGTGCCGAGCTTGGCGTTGCCCTGCCCCGCGATCACGTAGACGAACTCATCGGCGTCGCTGTGGGCATGACTGGCAACGCCGTCGTTCACTTGAAGTAGCACGCCGGATCCGCTCGAACTGCAGCCAAGCGGCGTGGTCTTGCCGCTAGCGCGGCCGATGTAGTTCTTCTCGATGAATGCCGGCATGTCGAGCACGACCGGCTTGGCGTCGCTCGGCGGCGGCGGAGGGGGCGGGGGGGGCGCGACCGGTGGCGGCGCCTCGACCTTGGGGGGCGGCGGCAGCGCCGTCAGCGTGACCTTCAGGTTGATCGGCGTCACGCCGCGGCCGGCCACTTCCTTCTCGAACGGCACGAATCCATCCTTCTCGAAACGGAAGGTATAGGTGCCGGCCGGCAGGTTTTCGAAGACCAGGCGGCCGCCCTCGGTCCGCGACGTCCGCTCGGCTGGGCCCGTCATCGACACCTTCACGTCGCCAATCGGCGCGCCGGATGGATCCGAGACAAGGACCGCAAAGGTTACGCTGCCGCTGCGCGGCGGGGCGGCGCCTCCCCGCTGCGCCGCCAGGGGCGCCACGAGCGCCGTCAGCGCCGCGAGCGACACGATCAACGTCTTGTGCATGAGTTTCTCCGTGGACCGGATTCCATGATCCGTGCCAGTACAACTCTAAAACGTATCTCATAAACGGGCCAGGCGGACCCGGCGGTCCGGCGCGTCCAGTCTTGTAAGATGGCACCTGTGAGCAGAGTCTCGCTACTTGGAACGGGTCTTCTCGGGTCTGGCATGGTCCGGCGCTTCCGTAGGCAGGGGCAGGACGTCACGGTGTGGAACCGCACGGCCGACAAGGCCAGGGCCCTCGAGTCCGAGGGGGCCCGCGCCGCCGCCTCGCCGGCCGACGCCGTCAAGGACTCCGATCGCATCCATACGGTGCTCTCGGAGGATCGCGCCGTCGACGCCATGATCGAGGAGTTCGCGCCTTCGCTCAAGCGCAGCGCGATCGTGATCGATCATTCGACGACGCTGCCGGAGACCACCAGGGCGCGCGCGGAACGGCTGCGCGCGCGCGGCATCCGCTTCCTGCACGCGCCGGTGTTCATGTCGCCGCAGATGGCGGCCGATGGCGGTGGCCTGATGATGATTTCGGGCCCACAGGCCGAGTACGACGAGATACGCACGGCGCTCGAAGCCATGACCGGTGAGGCCTGGTATCTCGGCGACCGACCGGATCTGGCCGCCGCCTACAAGCTGTTTGGCAATGCGATGCTGTTCGCCGTCAACGGCGGCCTCGCCGACATCTTCACGATGGCGCGCGCCAACGGCATCGATCCGTTGGCGTCCCTCGAGGTGTTCGATCACTTCAAGCTGATGAGCGGCATTCCGATGCGCGGCCAGCGGATGGCGACGGGCAACACGACACCGGCGTCGTTCGAGCTGACGATGGCGCGCAAGGACGTGCGGCTGATGACCGAGGCGGCTGGCGGCGGTTCCCTCCTGCTCCTGCCTGCGATCGCCAAGAAGATGGACGACGTGATCGCCGAAGGACGCGGCAGCCACGACCTGGCCGCCCTCGGGGTGACCAGAAAATAGCGGGCGGTGCCGGCGCGGATATACTCCGCGCATGCAGCGTCGCCTCCTGTTCTCCGCCGCGGTGGCCGTCAGCGTGACCGCCGCCGCTACCTCCCTGCCGGCGCGCCAGACCGGCGCCGCCTCCTCGCAGCGGGTCTTCTACAACGAGCTGAAATGGCGACCGATCGGGCCCATGCGGGCCGGACGCACCAAGGCGCTCGCCGGCGTCCCCAGCCAACCCTTTACCTTTTACATCGGGATGGTCAACGGCGGCGTGTGGAAGACGAGCAACGCCGGCCGGACGTGGACGCCGATCTTCGACGACCAGCCGACTGGATCGATCGGATCGATCGCCGTCGCGCCGTCCGATCCCAACGTCATCTACGTCGGCAGCGGGGAAGGACTGCAGCGTCCCGACCTGGCGATCGGCAACGGCATGTACAAGTCGACCGACGCGGGCAAGACGTGGTCGCACCTCGGCCTCGACGACACGCAGCAGATCGCCCGCGTCGAAGTCGATCCGAAAGACCCCAATCGCCTCTTCGTCGCCGCGCTCGGCCATCCCTACGGACCCAACGAACAGCGCGGCATCTTCCGCTCGACCGACGGCGGTGCCTCGTTCCAGAAAGTCCTCTATCGCGATCCCGACACCGGCGGCAAGGATGTCGACATCGATCCATCGGATCCGAGCATCGTCTATGCGGTGATGTTCGAGGGACGCCAGGGCCCGTGGGAAAACGGCGCGTGGGGCGGCGCCGGCGGGATCTTCAAGTCGACCGACGGCGGCTCGACCTGGAAGCCTCTGACCAACGGCCTGCCCGCGCGGATCGGCAACGCAGAGCTGGCGATCGCGCCGAGCAATCCCAAGCGCATCTACGCTTATGTCACTCCGGCGGCCGGCGAAGGGGGAGCCCGCGGCGGGCGCGGACGCGGCGCCGGCCCCCAGAGCAATCCGATCTATCGCTCTGACGACGGCGGGGACACGTGGGCCCCAATCTCGAGCGACATGCGAGTCGGCACCAGCAACGAAGCCTCGATCTGCGTCGACCCGAAGAACCCTGACTGGCTGATCGTCACCAGCCAGGTCACCTACAAGAGCGAAGACGGCGGCCGGTCATGGGTGCCGTTCAAAGGCGCGCCGGGCGGCGACGACTATCAGTACGCGTGGATGAACCCGAACAACACCGAGATCATCCTGCTGGCCTCCGACCAGGGCGCCGTCGTCTCGCTCGACAAGGGGCGCTCGTGGAGCTCGTGGTACACACAGTCGACGGCGGCGATGTTCCACATCACGACCGACAACGCCTTCCCGTATCGCGTCTGTGGCGGCCAGCAGGACAGCGGCTCCGCCTGCGTCGCCAGCCGCGGCAGCGACGGCGCGATCACGATGCGCGAGTGGCATCCGGTCGGCATCGAGGAATACGGCTACGCCGCGCCGGATCCGCTCGACCCCGACATCGTCTACGGCAGCAAGGTCGTGACGAAGTACGACCGCCGCACCGGCCAGGTCGCCGAGGTCGGGCCGATCGAATCGGGACGCGGCGGCCGCGGCGGCCAGCCGAGCGGTCCCGTCGTGAATCGCCAGGTCCGGACCCAGCCGCTCGTCTTCTCCATGGCCGACAAGAAGTCGCTCTTCTACGGCACCAACGTGTTGTGGAAGACGATGGACGGCGGGATCACCTGGAAGCAGATCAGCCCGGATCTCACCCGCACGACACACGAGATCCCGAGGAGCGTCGGCAAATATACCGAACAGGCCACCACGACCAAGCAGGCCGACGAGAACGGCGCCCGTGTCATCTACACGATCGGCCCGTCGTACGTCGACGTCAACCGCATCTGGATCGGCACCGACGACGGCGTGATCGCGACGACGGCGGACGGGGGACTGCACTGGACCGACGTGACGCCGAAACAGATCGGCTCTTACTGGAAGGTCTTCATGATCGAGCCGGGCCGGTTCGATCCGCTGACCGCCTACGCCGGCGTCAACACGCTGCGTATCGACGATCAGAATCCCCATCTCTTTCGCACGCACGACGGCGGCAAGACGTGGACGGAGATCGTCAGCGGCATCCCCGGCGGCAACGCGCTCAGCGCGATCCGCGAAGACGTCAAGCGCAAGGGGCTGCTCTTCGCCGGCACCGAAACGCAGGTCTGCGTTTCGTTCGATGACGGCGACCACTGGGAATCGCTGCGCCTGAACATGGCGCCCTCTTCGGTGCGCGACCTCCAGGTGAAAGACGACGACCTTGTCGCCGGCACGCACGGCCGCGGCATCTGGATCCTCGACGACATCACGCCGTTGCGGCAAATCGCAGCCATGACAGGGGGCGACGCCGCACAGGATCGGCTGTTCGCACCGCAGGCGGCGTTGCGCGTGCGGTGGAACACCAACACCGATACGCCACTGCCGCCCGACGAGCCGCGTCATCCGAATCCGCCGGAAGGGGCGATCATCGACTACTACCTGGCGCGGGATGCGTCCGGGCCGGTCGTTCTCGAGATCGCCGACGCCACGGGCAAGCTCGTGCGTCATTACTCCAGCGCGGAGCCGCCCCCGCCGCTGCCCGACGCAGGAACCAATGCGCCGCTGCCGCTCTACTGGTATCGCGCGCCGCACGCGCTCTCGGCGACCGCCGGGATGCACCGTTTCACCTGGGACGTCCACTACGATCCACTGCCTGGCGGCGGCGGACGCGGCGGTGGCCAGCTGCCGATCGCCGCGGTGCCCTCCGACACGGTGCCGCCGCCGACGACGCCGTGGGTGGCGCCGGGACAGTACACGCTGAAATTGACGGTCGACGGCAAGACCTACACGCAGCCGATCGTCGTCAAGCTGGATCCGCGCGTGAGGACGCCGGCCATCGCGATGCAGCAGGTCTACACGCTGTCGCGAGCGTTGTACTTCGAGGCGAAGGCCGCCGGCGAGGCGGGCGCCGACGCCCAGAAGAGCGGCCACGCCGACGCCGCCGCCGCGCTCGAGACCGCGGCGCAGGGACTGCGCGCCGTGATGAATTCGCTACAGGCCGCCGACGTCCCCGCGACGGCGCGCCAGTTGAAGGCCATTGCCGAAGCTCGCGCCGCAGCGACGGCGGCGATGACCAAATGGAAACCCGCGAAGTAGTCGATCTACGGCGGGAGCTCGGCGTCAGCGACCTCACGCTGACCCAGGTCCTCTTCATCGTCGGACTGCCGTGGGTCGGCGTCGCCGCCAAGCAGGGCCCGGCGCACGTGCTGCTCTGGCTGGCGGCGATCACCTTCTTCTACCTGCCGTCGGCCGCGGTGGTGATTCACCTGAACCGGCTGATGCCGCTCGAGGGCGGCCTCTACCAGTGGGCGAAGTACGGGTTCAACGAGCTGACCGGGTTTCTCGTCGCGTGGAACCTGTGGCTGTTCGCGATCCTCAATACGTCGGAGACCGGGCTGCAGGTCACGCAGTATTTCCGCTACGTGTTCAGCGCGGAGCACGCCGCGTGGACCGGGAGCGTCGGCGCCGTCATGCTCGCCAACGTGCTGGTCCTGACGGCGCTCGTCGCGGTCACGATCGTCGGCCTCAACATCGGCAAGTGGGTCCACAAGGCGGGCGGCGTGCTGATGCTGTTCACCTTCGCGATGCTGCTGCTCCTGCCGTGGCTCAACGTCGCGAAGGGCACGCTGGCCGCCTACCACCCGTTGGCGACGGCCATGCCGGCGATGACGCTCCTGACTTTCAACATCTTCGCCAAGATGGGCTTCGGGGCGCTCGGCGGCTTCGAGTACGTGGCCATCCATGCCGGCGAATGCCGCCAACCCGAACGGGCCATCGCTCGATCGGTGGCCGTAGCGGCGCCGATCATCGGCGTGATGTTCGTCCTCGGCACGGCGTCGGTGCTGGCGCTCGTGCCCTTCGATCAGATCGACCTGATCGCGCCGATCCCGCAGGTGCTGGCCGCCGGCTTCGCGCCGATCGGATCGACGGCGTGGGTGGCGCCGTTCACGATCGTGCTGCTGCTCTGCACGCGCGTCGCGCAAGCGAGCGTGATGTTTGCCGGCATCACGCGCCTGCCGATGGTCGCCGGATGGGATGGCCTGATGCCGGCGTGGTTCACGCGCCTGCATCCCCGCTACCGGACGCCGGTCAACTCGATTCTCTTCGTCGGCGCGGTCACGTTACTCTTCAGCATCGCCGGACAGATCGGCGTCGGCAAGCAGGAGGCGTTTCAGCTACTGTGGAACGCCTCCGGCATCTTCTACGCGCTCACCTACGTCGTCATGTTCGCGATCCCGATCGCCGGCGTCCGCGCGCCGGCGTGGCTGAAAGCGGCCTCCGCGTCGGGCCTGGTCATGACGCTCGCGTTCGTTGGCCTGTCGATCCTGCCGATCATCTCCGTCGACAGCCGTCTCGGCTTCGCCCTCAAGATCACCGCCGTCATCGTCGTGGCCAACGTCATCGGCGTGGCGCTGTTTCTCGGGCGCCGCCGGTCAATGCACGGTTGAGCCGCCGCTGTCGACCGCTTCGTGCGCGAGGGGAAGGGTCACGGTGAAGGTCGCGCCGCAGCCGGGACCGTCGCTGTCGGCGCGGATGGCGCCGCCGTGCGCGTCGACCAGCTCGCGCGCGATCGACAGGCCGAGGCCGACGCCGCCGGCGCGGCGCCCCGCGCCCTCGTCGGCCTGGCGGAAGGCATCGAAGACGTGCGGCAGGAACTCGCGCGCAATGCCGGTGCCGCTGTCAGTGACGCGAATTTCAGCCGCGCCGCTGACGGCGCGCACGCCGATCTGGATGCGCCCCCCTTCGGGGGTGAACTTCAGTGCGTTGCCGACGAGGTTGAAGAATACCTGCTCGAGGCGGCGCCGATCGCCGCGCACGACCAGCGGCGGCACCGCGTCGCTGTCAAGCGTCTGGCCGCGACCCGCCGCCAGCGGAATGTTCGACTCGATGACCGCGCGCAGTAAGGCACGGATGTCGACGTCGTCGATCGCCAGGTTCAGCCGGCCGGAACGGATGCGGGAGAAGTCGAGCAGTTCTTCGACGAGATGCTGCTGGCGCGTCGCGTTGTCGGCGATCGACTGCAGCGCGCGCTCGGTGCCGTGGGGGTCGAGCATGCCCTGCTGCAGGATCGACGTCCAGCCCAGGATGGCGTTGAGGGGCGCGCGCAGGTCGTGCGACAGGATCGAGACGAACTCGTCCTTCTGCCGGTTGGCGGATTCCGCGTCGGCGCGCGCCACCTCCGCTTCCTCGTAGAGCCGGGCGCGATGCACGGCCTGAGCGCAGTGCTGCGCCACCGAGGCGAGCAGCGCGCGATACTCCTCGTCGAAGTTCACTGGCGCGGTGAAGTGAAAGGACGCGACGCCGGCGACGGCGGGACCGAGGACGAGCGGCAGCGCCGCCGACGAAACGTAGCCGCCGTCGGCGGCGAGCGCGGCCGAGCGCGGAAAACGATGCTGCCACTCGTCGAACGAGCCGACCACCACCGGCTGGCGGCGTACCACCGCTTCGGTCTCGCACAGCCCGGCGTCGGCCGCATAGCGCACGGCGTCGGCAGTAGCCGACGGCACGTCGGAATAGATCGTCTCGAACGCGGCGCCGCCCTCGGCGAGCATCGCCACTTCGCCGCTGGCGGCGCCGAGCACGTTGCGGCCGTGCTCGACGAGCGCCCGCGCCACGGCCTCGAGCGTCACCGCCTGCGATAGCGCCGCGGCGAACCAATGTAGCCGGCTCGTCCGCGCCGCCAGGGCGCGATATCGCGTCTCGCTGGCGCGCAGTGCCAGCTCGACGCGCTGCCGTTCCTCGAGCTCCTGCGCCGCCCGGGAGCGCAGCGCGTCCGCCTCGTCGCGGGCGGCGAGCGCGGCCTCGAGCTGCCATGTCCGATCGAGCGCCTGCGCGGCGCGTAGGGCCACCGCCGCGAGGTATTCGCGATCGGCCGCTGGGAAGGCGCGCGGCTCGCCGAAGTCGAGCTGCAGGACCGCGACCACCCGGCTGCCGACGAGCAGCGGGGCGGCGGCGGTGGCGCGGAAGCGGCCGTCGACCCCGAACTCGGCGGCACGGACCTGTGGACTCTCGACGAAGACGGCGGCGCCGCGCCCGACCGCGTCGAGCGCCGGCAGCTTGCGTCCCGACACGAAGGCCCGGCGCACCCGCGCCTCGTCGGCGCCGTAGCCTACCGCGTGCGCGACCTCGCCGGGATGGCCGTCGCGATCGACGAGCAGGAGCAGGCCGGCATCCGCTTCCAGCGCTTGCACGGGTTCGAGCAACGCGGCCTCGACCGCGGCCGCCGGCGTACGCGCCGCCGCCAGCGCGGCAATCGATTGCGCCAGCCGTTCAGATTGCCGTGCCGACGCCTCGGCGTGGCCCAGCCGGCGGCGGCGTGCGGCGGCGCGCTGAAGGGTCCGGATGCCGATGAGCGCGGCGACGAGCCACACGGCGCAGTAGAGCGCGATCAGGCCGGAGCCGGCGGAGGCGCCGCCAATGGGCAGGAAGCGGAGTCCCGCAAGAAAGAGCCAGCCCGTGGCGGCGGCGCCGCAGGCGACGAGGGTCGCACGCAGCACAGCGGCCACGCGTCCGGCGCGTGGTTCGGATTGCACGTCGCCTCCCAGCCATTTCGCAGGTAATGGCCGAGCCGTCAAGCTCGTCTTCAGGCTACCACGACCCGCCGCGAGCAGGACATGATGATGCGTCATGCTGAATCGCGATCGGCAGCGGCGCCTCCTCGTCCTCGGGGCGCTCGAGCAGCGGGCGAAACAGTTCCGATCGCGCGAGGGCACCTGGCCCTTCCGCCTGCCGCACGAACCGCTCGATCTCGAGGCCATCGTCGAGGAGGCGTTGGCGGGCGAAGGCGGGGGCGTCACGACCCAGGCGTTGCGTACGCGGAGCGTGCTCCGCATGACATGGGAGTCAGGCGCCGAATGGGAACTGTGGGCCATCGCCCTGCACTCTGGGGTGCACCTGTACTGCGACGCCGACGGTCACGAAACGCGCCTGCTCGCCTCCGCCAAGCGCGGCAATCCCGCCGACGCCGACGGCTTCTTCCTCGAGCGGCTGGCAGAGTCGCACGGCCACCTGTTCGGCATCGAAATGGCCGGGCCGCCGCCCGACGCCGTCCGCGCGGCGATCGGCGACCGCGAGTTCCTGGCCGACGTGTTCGTCGAACTGTTCGAGGGCACCTCCGCGGAAGCCGCGGTGCGCGCGGGAACGCGCGCGGCTGATTTCCGGGAGGTCGTCGTCGACTGGCTCGAGCGCGTCCTCACGGCTCCGCCGATGGCCCGCCGTCAGCCGCGCGTTCACACCGAAGACCCGTCATCGCGGTGACGGCGCCTCGAAGCGGTCACGACCGCGCTGCGCGCTGACGAAGGCGGGCGGCGCCGGACTCCCGTGGAGCGGCGTGACAGCGGCGTGCCGTGGTAACGTCTGGCCCGCTATGAGACGTCCGGTCTTTTGGGCCGCGCTCGCACTCGCGGCCGGCGCGGCGATCGCCATCGGCGTCCGCTATTTCCCGCAGGCCTTCTCTCTCGTCGCGCTCGACATCACGATGGACCGCGCACACGCGCTCGAGCAGGCGCGGACCATCGCCGCGCGCGACACCCTCGGGCCGCCCGGCTTTACCCAGGCCGCCTCGTTCGGCGGCGACGACGAGGCGCAGACGTTCGTCGAGCTCGAAGGCGGCGGCAAGGATGCATTCACGCGCCTGCTGCGCGACCACGTCTACGACGCCTACACGTGGCGGGTGCGCCACTTCAGGGCCGGCGAGACCAACGAGACGACCATCGAGTTCGCCCCGGACGGACGGTCGGTCGGCTTCGAAGAAAAGCTCAAGGAAGACGCCCCCGGCGCCGCGCTCGCCGAAGCGGCGGCGCGCAGACTCGCCGAGGATGGGGCGGCCGCGCACTGGGAAGTTCCATTCGCCAGGTATGCGCTCGTCGAGCACGGCGAGGAGCGCCGCCCGTCGGGGCGCATCGATCACACCTTCACCTACGAGCGCGGCGACGTCGCCCTCAACGAAGGGCGGGTCCGCCTGAGGCTCGTCGTCGCCGGCGACAAGCTGACGGCCGTCAGCCCGTTCATCAAGATCCCGGAGGCGTTCACTCGACGCTACGCGAGCATGCGATCGGCCAACGAGCTGATCGGCATCGGCTCGGTAGTCGGCATGGTCGTACTTTACGTGCTGGGCGGCATTGGCGTCGGTCTCTTTTTCATGATGCGGCGCCGATCGGTGCTGTGGCGGCAGGCGGCGATCTGGGGGACCGTGGTCGGCGCCCTGCAAGCTCTCGCCGCGATCAACGAACTGCCGCTGGCGTGGATGACCTACGACACGGCGATACCGCGATCGACGTTCCTGGCGCAGCAGGCGGCGCTCGTCGTCGCCAGCCTGGTCGGCTATTCCGTGTTCTTCGCGCTGTCGTTCATGGCCGCCGAAACGCTGTCACGACGCGCCTTCGGCCGTCATCCGCAATTCTGGGGTGTATGGGGACGCGAACAGGGCGCGTCGGTCCAGATCCTCGGCCGCACGGTCGCCGGCTACCTGCTCGTCTCGATCTTCTTCGCCTACGACGTCGTGCTCTATCTGGTGATGACGAGGGTCTTCCATTGGTGGAGTCCGGCGGAAGCGCTCGTCCACCCCGACGTCCTCGCCACCTATGCGCCGTGGCTCTCGGCCATCGCCAACTCGTTCCAGGCCGGTTTCTGGGAAGAGTCCATGTTCCGGGCCATCCCCATTGCCGGCGCCGCGCTGATCGGCGAACGGCTCGGCAAGCGGAACCTGTTCATTCTCATCGCGTTCGCCGTGCAGGCGATCGTGTTCGGGGCGGGGCACGCGCCGTATCCAAACCAGCCGGCCTACGCACGCCCCGTCGAGCTCATCATTCCCTCAATCGGTTTCGGCCTCCTCTACCTGTACTTCGGCCTGCTGCCCGGCATCATCCTGCACTTCACATTCGACGTCGTCTGGTTCGCGCTGCCGGTCTTCATGATGAAGGCCCCCGGCATTTGGTTTCAGCAGGTGATGCTCATCGGCCTGACGCTGGTGCCGCTCTGGGTCGTGCTGTGGCGGCACGCACAGGTTGGACGGTGGATGGAACTCGCCCCGGCGGATTACAACGCCGCCTGGCAGCCGCCGCCGCCCTCGACCATCGCGACCGAGGTCGTCTCAGTCCCCACTCCGCGGCTCCCCGCCCTCGCGCAGCGGGTCTGGCTGGCCGTCGGGGCGCTGTCCCTCGCGGCGATCGCCGTCTTGCTCTTCGCGCGCGGGGCTGACAATCCCTACGGCGGCCTCCCGGTCAGCCGCGCGCAGGCCGAGTCGATCGCGCGCGGTGAACTGCTGCGCCGTGGTGTCACGCTGACTCCAGCCTGGCGCGTCCTGCCGCAGCCCGACGACGGCAGCGGCGCGCCGCAGCAGTTTGTCTACGAGACGGCCGGCGAACAACGCTGGCGGGAGCTGGTCGGCGTCTACCTGCCGAAGCCGCGCTGGCGCGTGCGGGTCGCGACCTTCCAGGGGGACGTCGTCGATCGGGCCGAAGAATGGCGCGTGATGATCGGCGCCGATGCGCAGGTGCGCAGCGTACAGCACGTGCTGCCCGAAGGACGCGCGGGCGCGTCGCTCGACCAGCCCGCCGCGCGGCAGCTCGCGTTGAAGGCGATCGCGGATCGTTACGGCCTCGCCTCGGCGCAATTGAAAGACATTTCCGCCAAACCCGACAAGCAGAAGGCGCGGACCGACTGGACGTTCACCTTCTCCGACACCACGATCGCGCCGCTTCCGCAGGGCGAGCCGTGGATCGAGGTCACCGTATCGGGTGACGAGGTGACGTCGATCGGACGGCTGATCCACGTGCCTGAGGACTGGGAACGGCTGCGCCGCGCCTCGTCGACGCGCAACACCGTGATCCAGATCGCCGAGGCGATCGCGTCGGCCGGGCTGCTGATCGGCGCCGCTGTCACCGGCATGATCCTGTGGAGCCGGCGGCGTTATGCGCCGCGCGTGTTTCTCGGGGCGACCGCCGTCGTACTTGCGGCATCGGTCGCGGCCCTCTTCAACAACTGGCCATCGGTCCTGGCCAGCCTGACGACCGCGGCGCCCCTCGAGATCCAGCTCGTCGGGGTCGTCGCCGTCGGATTGATTGGCGTCGCGGTGCTGTCCGCGGTGGTCGGGCTGGCGATGGGATCGCTGCCGCCGCGCGTTGACGGGCTGCCGCGCCTGCCCGACGCCGACGCGTGGCGCCTCGGCATCGCGGCCGGTCTGGCGGGCGCCGCGGCGCTTACGGCCGCGGCCGCCGTCCGCGCCGCGCCGTGGGCGCGGTTTCCCGACGTGGCGCCGCTCGGTTCCGTGCTGCCGGCGCTTGCGACCGCGTTGAGCCCCGTCTCGAGTTACATGACGCAGCTCGCCGTCGTCGCGACGACGCTCGCGGCGATCGACGCGTGGACGGTGTCCTGGACGCGGCGGCGGCTGCCGGCGTCATGCGGGCTGCTCGTGCTCGGCTTCCTCGCCGCAGGAGCGCCGGCAGGATCGCACCTGGGCGGGTGGGCGGTGGCCGGCCTCATCACCGCCGCGGCGCTCGCGCTTGCCTACGTCACGCTGCTACGCTTCGATCTGACACTACTGCCAATCGCGCTGGGCGTAATGGCGGCGGTCCGCTTGCTGGCGCGCGCGATGGAACGGCCGTTTCCGGGCGCCATGGCCGGCGCCCTGCTGGGCTTGCTGTTCGTCACAGCGCTCGCGGCAGCTTGGTTCCGCGCGCTGCGGCGCAGGGCCGCTCTCGACGCCGGACCTGCTGTATAGTGTGCTATTCGTTCTGCTTCTAGGAGGAGATTTCCTATGCGTCTAGCTTCCGTCACCGCGATGGCTTTCGCCGGCGTCCTGACAATGGTGCACCTGTCCGCGCAGGGCGGCATGAACATGCAGGACGTCGCGCACAAGGTCGCCAACGGCGGCATCCGCGGCGCCGGCTGGCAGGGACGGCCCGACGCCGGCACTGGTGCGGTCAACGACTCGAGCCTCGACGTGAAGGGCTCGGACATCGAGATCCACACCGGCCCGGCGATGCTCTACTGGAACCCGGCGAACAAGGGCACCGGCGACTTCACGGTGTCGGCGACGTTCACCGAGCCGAAGTACATGTCGTCGAACGATCACCCGCATCCCTACGGCGTGTTCATCGGCGGCGCCAACCTCGACAAGGACAACACCAGCGCGCTCTATTGCGCCGCCTACGGCCGCGGCACCTTCATCGTGCGCGGGTTCGGCCCTGCGTCGTTCCAGGTCAACGGCCGCGGCGCGCCGAGCGACGCGATTCACAAGGCCGCCGGCAAGGGCGAGAGCGTCGAGCAGACAATCGCGATGAGCGTGAAGGGCGACAGCGTGACCTGCTCGATCAACGGCACCGTCGTCGGCACCTACCCGAAGAGTGACGTCGTCGGCGCCGGCAAGCTGACCGCAACCGACGGCGTCGTCGGCATCCGCGTCGCCCATAACGTCGACGTCAACGTCAAGGACTTCAAGGTCACGAAATAAAGCGTCGAGTGCGCCGTCTGCAGCTGCCACATCCGCTCGCGCTGCTGACGGCGTGCATCCTCGCCGCCGCCGTTCTCACCTGGATCGTTCCGGCCGGCCAGTACGACCGCCGGGACGATCCCGCCGCCAGCCGCAAGATCGTCGTCGCCGGCTCGTACCATCGTGTCGACGCGCGCCCGCTTGGTCCCTTCGACACGCTGCTCGCCGTTCCGCACGGCATGATCGACGCGGCATCGGTAATTTTCTTCGTCTTCCTGGTCGGCGGCGCCTTCACCGTTGTCGAAGAGACTGGCGCCCTGCGCCAGGCGGTCGGGTCGCTCGTGCTCGCCGTCGGCGATCGCGGCGCGCTGGTAATCCCCATCGTGTCGATCGCCTTTGCCGCCGCCGGGGCACTCGAGAACATGGCGGAAGAGATCATCGCGCTCGTGCCGGTGCTGATGCTGGTCACGCGCCGGCTCGGCTTCGACGCCATCACCGGAGTGGCGATCAGCATCGGCGCCTCGGCGATCGGCGCCGCCTTCAGTCCGATCAATCCATTTCAGGTGCAGATCGCCCAGAAGGTCGCCGGCCTGCCGCTGCTCTCGGGCTGGGCGTTTCGCGCCGCGGTGATGGCGCTCGCGCTGGCGGTGTGGATCGGCTGGACGTGGCGCCACGCGCTCAAGACGCGCCGACCGCCTGAAGCCAGCGATACCGCCACGGCATCGCTCGATGCGCGCATGGCGGTCGTGCTCGGAATCGTGCTCGTCACGTTCGTGGTCTTCGTCTACGGCGTGATCCGCCTGGGGTGGGACTTCGATCAAATGGCCGCGCTCTTCTTCGCCATGGGACTCGTCGCCGGACTCACGGGCGGGCTCGGTAGCGGCGGGACGGCGCAGGCGTTCGTCAACGGCTTCGGCTCGATGGCTTACGCGGCGATGCTGATTGGCTTCGCGCGGGCGATCTTCGTCGCGCTCGATCAGGGGCGCATCGTCGACACGATCGTCAGCGGCCTGGTCTCGCCGCTGCAGCATCTGCCGGTCGCGGCCTGCGCGGTCGCGATGCTGGGCGTCCAGGCGGTCCTGCACTTTCCGGTCCCGAGCGTCAGCGGCCAGGCCGTCCTGACGATACCCCTGCTGGTGCCGGTGTCGGACCTGATCGGCCTCTCGCGCCAGGTCACCGTGCTGGCGTTCCAGTACGGTGCCGGCCTGACCGAGCTCGTCACGCCGACCAACGGCGCCATCGTCGCGGTCGCCGCCGCCGCCGGCGTCAAGTTCGGCGACTGGCTGTCGTTTGCCGTGCCGATTTACCTGCTGCTGCTCGTCCTGTCCGCGCTGGCGATCGTCGCCGCGATCCTCGTCGGGCTCGCTTGACCGGAGATTTGATGATGACGTCACTCGTGCTGCTCCTGTTCGCGCTGATGACGCCGGCGCAGGCGCGTCCGGGCGCGCCGGCGCCCGCGCTGGCGATGTCGCTCGAGGTCGACGCGAGCGACGCGCCGATGAAAATCCTGCACGCGACCGCGACCATGCCGGCGCACCCCGGCGCGATGACGCTGTTCTATCCAAAGTGGATTCCAGGCGAGCACATGCCCTCTGGACCTATCGCCAACCTGACCGGCCTGCACGTCTTCGCCGACGGCACGGAAGTCGAGTGGCGGCGCGACCTCGTTGAGATGAACGCCTTCGCCATCACCGTGCCGCCCGGAGCGTCGTCGGTCACCGCGAAATACGACTACGTCGTGCCGACGGGCGGCGGGGCGTTCGGATCGACGGCGTCGACCAACGCGAAGATCGCGGTCATCAACTGGTATACCGTTGGTCTCTATCCGATGGGCGAGAGCCCGGCCGCGATCACGGTCACAGCCACGCTGAAGGCTCCCGCCGGCTGGAAGCACGGCGGATCGCTTGATGTCGATCGCGTCATCGATGGACCGGGCGGCGATACCATCCACTACGCTCCGACGTCGCTCGAGCTGCTCAACGATCACCCAGTAGTGCTCGGCGAGCACTTTCGCAGCATCACGCTGTGGCCGGCCGGATCGGCGCCCGGCGAACACGTTCTGGATGTCGTCGCCGACAGCGAGTGGGCGCTGCAGTTTCCGCCGGCGCGTATCGAGGCCTACAAGAAGATCGTCCTCGAAGAGCGCCACGTCTTCGGCGACGTCGGCCACTACCGCAAGTATCACTGGCTCTTGACGCTGAGCGACAACCTCGGATCGTTCGGTGTCGAGCACCACGAGTGCGCTGACGATCGCGTCGCCGAGAACACCTTCGTCGACGACGACACCGCGAAGCGGAGCAGCCTCCTGCTGCCGCACGAGTTCTTCCACTCGTGGAACGGCAAGGCGCGGCGGCCGGCGGGCCTGGTCACCGGCGGCTACGAGAAGCCGATGAAGGACGAGCTGCTGTGGGTCTACGAGGGACTGACCAACTACTACGGCGAACTGCTGGCCGCGCGCGGCGGCCTCATTTCCGCGCAGGACTGGATCGAGGAACTGGCGGCCGATGCGCTGTCGGTCGCCGGTCCTGGCCGTACCTGGCGGCCGCTGCAGGACACGGCGGACGCCTCGCCGTATCTCTACGTCGCCGGCGGCGGCTGGGGTGGCTGGCGGCGCAGCACGGACTTCTACGCCGAAGGCTCGCTCATCTGGCTGGAGGCCGACGTCACGATCCGCCGGCTGAGCAACGGCCAGAAGACACTCGACGATTTCTGTGCGCTGT
The DNA here is from genome assembly GCA_963836665.1 of uncultured Acidobacteriota bacterium. GTDB lineage: Bacteria > Acidobacteriota > Vicinamibacteria > Vicinamibacterales > 2-12-FULL-66-21 > JAICSD01. The sequence continues at coordinate 1,087,214 of CAWIKL010000002.1, forward strand.
TTCACGGCCAGGGGGACAACGGCCGCGTCTGGGTCAAGGGCTACACCGAGAAGGACGTCTTCGACGCCCTCAGCGAAGTCGCGCCATACGACTGGAAGACCTTCTTCGAAACGCGGCTGCGCAAGAAATCAATCGACCTGCCGCTCGGCGGCGTCGACGGCGCCGGCTACAAACTCGTCTACACCGATGCGCCGAACATGTTCACCGATCCCTGGTCGCTCGACGGTGGACTCAATGCCTACGCTTCGCTCGGGGTTCACGTCGCCGCCGACGGGACCGTCGACAACGCCTGGCCGGGTGCGCCCGCCTACGCCGCCGGCGTGTCGAACGGCATGCGGATCATCGCCGTGAACGGCCGCCGCTTCTCGAACGACGAGATGAAGCGGGCGATCGCCGGAACGAAAGCCAGCCCGACGCCGCTCGAGCTGATCGTCGAGAACGGCAGCTACTTCAACACGGTGCGCATCGACTATCACGGCGGCCTGCGTTATCCGCATCTCGAGCGCGCCACGGATACGCCGGATGTGCTCGCCGCAATCGCCGCCGCGCGGGTGAAATAGTCATGATCCTCGATACCTTTGCGTGCGCCGAGCGCTACGCCGGACTGCACCGCCGCTTCGGGCATGCGTTGCGTTTTCTGGCCGAGACCGACCTGGAGTCGCTGCCGACCGGCCGCACCGACATCGACGGCGACGACCTGTTCGTGATCCTCGATCGCCAGGACGGTCGCGGCCGCGAGGGGTCGCGCCTCGAGGCGCACCGCCGCTACATCGACATCCAGTACACGATTCGCGGCGAAGAAGAGATCGGCTGGGCGCCGCTCGCTGCCTGCTCTGCGCCCGTCGGCCCGTTCGACGGTGCCAAGGACATCGTCTTTTTTGACGATACGCCACGCTGCTGGCTGACGCTGCCGCGCGGATCGTTCGCCATCTTCTTTCCCGAAGACGCGCACGCGCCGCTGGCCGGCACCGGCGCCGTGGTCAAGGCGATCGTCAAGGTTGCAGCGTAGGGTCGTCTCGGCCTATCTCATCGACGGCGTCGCGGTGGACACGGCGAACCTGCTCGGGCGACGACGCGCGCGAGCGGCAGCGACTAAATCTTGAACAGCACGCCCGACGCCTTGCGACCCGTCGCCTTGGCCACGGCACTGACGTACTGCTGCAGCTGCGCACGGTAGCGCGTCTCACCCGCCGCCAGTTCGTAATCGGTCTTGAAGTCGACGACAATCGTGCGGCCGCCTTCGTCGAACGCAAGATCGAGCACGCCTTCGATCAGCGTGCCGTCCTTCTGCAGCCAGGTCACAGGGGTCTCGCGCTTGACGTTCGCCGAGGCGCGTACCCGCGCCAGCAAGTCGTGGCGCAGCACCGCGGACACGACGTCGGCGGCCGCTCTCGCCTCGGCGGGCGACGCGTTGAGAATGCGCGCCTGCGTGCCCGCCGTCGCCAGCACGGCGTCGGCGGCGGCGTCGAGCGGCACCGTTGCCAGCACGGCGTGCACGAGACTGCCGAAGCGCGGGCCATGCGGCCGCTCCCGCGGCCCGGCCACCTCCAGGATCTCGATTTCACCCGCCAGGAGCGTGTCGATGCCCAACTTCTCGGCCTCCGCGGCCCATGCGGTGGCGGTCATGAACCTGATCGACGGCCGCGCCCCGGCGGCCAGCACCTTCGCACGATCCTCACGCCACTGCTCGTACTCGAGGAGACGATCGTCAACGCCGAACATGTCGCCGGTCTTCACGATCAGATCGTCGCGGCGCAGCCCAAACGGCGGTGCCGCACCGAGGGTCAGCGCTCGCGGATCCCACCACGTCACGCTGTAGCTCGCTGCATTCGTGGCTCGCGTGCCGACATCCGATGGCCGATGGCCGATGGCCGATGGCCCAGGCTCTACATCGTCGGCGAACACATAGGTTCCGGGCGCGACCGTCTGGGGACCGGCGGGATCGCCGCCGGGACGGTTCAGCACGGTGTCTTTCGACTTGAACAGCGGTACGCCGCGTGCTGGCTGCGACGCGCGGCGGAACGATTCGGGAGGATAAATTGCCGGCAGCAGCGCATCGAGCCAGCCGCCGTCGTACGGCGCGTCGCCGACGGCGGCGACCACGAGTAAGTCGCGCGCCCGTGTGGCCGCGACGTAAGCGAGACGATGAGCCTCGGCCTGGTCGCGCGCCGCCTCTTCGGCGCCGTGCAGCAGCAGATCGATCGGCGACCAGCCGCCGAGCCGCAGCGCGCAGCGGTTGCCCGGCGGGTCGAGCCAGCGCCCGGCGTCGGCGCGGGACAGCTTGCACGTGAGGTCCGCGAGAATGACGACGGGAAACTCCAGGCCCTTCGCCTTGTGCACCGTCATGATGCGAACGCCGTCGCCGCCTTCCTCCAGGATCGGCGCCTCGCCGGCGGCTGCTGTTTCGGCCGCCGCCGACAGTTCGTCGACGAAACCACGGAACGACAGCCCACCTGATGTTTCGTACTCCCGCGCCAGTTGGGCCACATGCAGGACGTTGGCCAGTGCCTGCTCGCCCGCCGTCCGGAGCACGATGCCGACGTGAGCGCGCGTCACGTCGAGCAAGTCCTGCAGTGTCTCGGCGACCGGACGATAGTTGCGCTGCCGGTGCAGCCGCTGCAGTACGCCCAGCGCGTCCACAATCGGCCGGAGGTGAGGCGGTACCTCTGCCTCCTCCGCGCCCACCGCGTCGCGCCGCGCGCCTCGCCCCCCGCCCCGCGTACGGAATGGGTGCAGCGTACCGAAGCGATCCTTCCATTCGAGCAGCTCTTCGTCGCCGATCGCGAACAGCGATCCGCGCAGAGCCGCGAATACCGACAACTCGTCGTCGGGCCACTCGATCGCCGACAACGCGGCACGAATCGTTTCGATCTCCTCGCGATTGTGGAACGACTTGCCGCCGACGAGGACGTGCCGCACGCCGCGGGACTCGAGCGCTCTGACGTAGGGTTGCGTGACGTCCTCGCCGAAACCCATGAAGCGGCGGAACAGAATGCAGACGTCCCGCGCCTGGATGTCGCGCCCGCCCTCGACCTTCCAGCCGCTCGCGGTAACCAGCCACTCGATGAACGCGCCCACCGCATCGGGCAGCGAGGCCTCGATGCGGACGGCCGACACGTTGCGCGCGCCGTACGGCTCCGGCACCGGCAGCGCGACGATCGCCGGCTGCCCGACGATCGCGGGGCGATGCCGCGTCAGCGGCACGTAGTTCGCCTGCAGCGTGGCCGCATCGCCGTCCAATACGGGCGCGAAGGCGGCGTTGACCATCGCCTGGATCTCGGGCACGCTGCGGAAGCTGGTCGTCAGCTTCACGTGGCGGGCACCGGCCTCTTCGAGCCGCTCGCACACGTCGCGATAGATGCCGACGTCGGCGCGGCGAAAGCGGTAGATCGACTGTTTCGGATCGCCGACGATGAACAGGCGGCCGGGTACCGTCGTCACGGCCCGCCAATCGGTAGCGTGCGGATCGGCGGCCGCCAGCAACAGGAGAATCTCCGCCTGCAGCGGATCCGTGTCCTGGAATTCATCGACGAAGATGCGCGTGAAGCGCGCCTGGAAACCGGTCCGCACGGCGGCGTTGTCGCGAACGAGCGTGCGAGCCTTGAGCAGCAGGTCGAGGAAGTCCAGCGCGCCGCCACGCGCCTTCAGTGTTTCGTACTCGACCAGCGCGCCCGACAAGTCCCCCTGCAGGCGCGCCGCCAGGTCTGCGTCGGCGTCGAGGCGGAACTGACCCAGTGTCGCCTTCAGCGACTCGTACGCCTCCAATACCTGGGCCCGGGAAACGCCAGGCTTATAGCCGGCACCTCGACCACGGCGGAGGCGCCCAAATGCCCGATCGCGCGAAAGATCCACCAGTCGCGCTTCCCAGCCGTCGTAATCGGCCGTCTCCCCCGGCGAGAGGCGATACGCCTCCTCCTGAATACCGATCTCGATGGCGAGATGCCGCGCCGCTGCCGTGTCGAGATACAGCGTGTCCTTGGCGTACGACGGCGCGTCGGTCATCGCGGCGAAGGCGTGCAGCTCGTCGACGAGCCGGTCGATCGCGCCACTACGATCGAACGGCGGCCGCGTCCACGGGGCAGCGAAATCGCGCCAGTCGGCGAGATCCCACGCCGCGCGGCGCAGCCGGTCGATCGGCGTCTGCTCACGCCCCGCGTCGCCGAAGCCCTGCCAGATCGAGCGGCGCAGCGCACGCCGGATGCCCTCTGGTGGATCCTTCAGCTGTTCCTGGATCCAGCCGTCGAACGCGCGTTCGAAGAGTCGCTGCGATTGCGGCTCGGTCAGCACCGTGAACAGCGGATCGACGCGAGCCTCGACCGGGCGCTCGCGCAGCAGCTCGGCGCAGAACCCGTGAATCGTGCTCACGTGCGCCTCTTCGAGCGATCGCAGAGCGTCGTTGAGCGCCTCGCGGGTGGCGCCCGACGCCGTGCTGCGCGACGTGTCGAGCGCCTCGCGCAAGCGCAGCTTGAGCTCACCCGCCGCCTTCTCGGTGAAGGTGACGGCGACGATGTTGTCGACGCGGGCCCGGCCGCTGCCAAGGACGTGCACGATGCGGCCGACGAGCTCGGTCGTCTTGCCCGTGCCGGCCGCCGCTTCGACGACGAGCGTCTCGTCGAGCGCGGTGGCAATCAGCCGGCGCCCGTCGGCATCGGCCAGCTCCTTGACGTCCTTCAGCGGCTTCCTGTCCTTCCCTTTCATGGCTTCTCCCGGAGTGCGTCGAGGTCGCCCAGCTTCTCGGGGATCTTCTGCGACACGCGCGCGCGCTCGTCAGGGCCGCAGATGGACAGGAAGTCGCACCACGCGCAGGCCCGCTCGCCGGGCGCGGCCGGCAGAAAGCCGAGTTCGATCGCGCGATCGACGATCTCGAGCGCCTCGAGGCCGGCCCGCCGGTTCTGCTCGTTGAGCGGAATCGGGTGATCGGTGAAGCTGCCGGCCGACGTGCAATAGAACAGGCGCCCCGCCTTGACCGTCTTGTCCAGTGCGCGCTCCACCGCCAGTCCATAGAGCACAGGCTGCAGGATCGCGCCGCCGCCGATCACGGTCTTCCAGGTCGTCCGGTTCTTGCCCGTCTTGTGATCCGTGATGCGCAGGTCGCCGCCCTGTGTTTCGATCAAGTCGACAGAGCCGCGCAGCAGGAAACGGCCGTCGACGAGGACGGGGTTCGGCACGCTCGCAGGATCGCGGCCGCGGTCGCCAGGCAGCCCGAAGGCGAACTCGAAATAGGCGGGCGTCCAACCGTCGTTGAGCGGCAGCCGGCGGACCCACACGCGCAGATCCCGCCCGATGTCGGCGATCTCGTCCTCCCACACCCGCGCGATCGCTGGAGCGAGCTCGTCCCAGTAGCGTGCGGCCACCGCCGCGAGTGCGGCGTCGACGGTCGCGACCGCGTGTGCCACGCCATCCGGTGTCAGCGGCAGCCGTCCTTCGTCTTTCAGGCGGCGGAAAAACACCGCCTGCGCCTCGTGGAAAATCGATCCGCGCGTCAGCGGGTCGATCTTCTGCAACGGCTCGATGTCTTTCGTCCGCTCGAGGCGGTGAATCGCCGACAGGAGGAACTGGTAGGGGCAGGCCGCGTATTTCTGCAGCGCCGACAGCGAATAGGGGCGAGCGCCCAGGCGTTTGCGCTCGAGAATCGGTTTGGTCGTGCCGGTCACCCGCGTCAGCCCGTCGTACGGGGTCCACTGCGCCCGGCCGCGCGCCCAGCGCGCGCTGACCGAGCGCTTCAGGCACTCGTTCAGACGCAGCAGGTAGTGCGCGTGCCCGCGCACCGAGCCCGCCGGCTCGGTCTCGATCAACGTCCTGAGCACCGACAGGTCGTGCTCGAGGTCGTCGATCGCCTCTGCGGCGCTGGCCGGCGCCGGCCACGCGAGCAGGGCGTGACTTTCGGCGGCGGCGCGCTCCTGCAGCGAGCCGTGCGGCGGAATGCGGCCGGTGATCGCGCGCATCACGTCGAGCGCGTAGAAGCTCGGCACCCGCGGGCGCGCTTCGCCGGTGTCGAGGCGCGGATATGAGAGCCATAGGTGCTCTGACGGGGCCCCGGCGGCGAGCCGCAGCAGCAAGCGCTCGGTCTGCAGCCGTGCCTTCTGCTCGACGAGATCCGCGCCGGCGCCCGCGCGCAGGGGTGTCCGCATCTCGGCATCGAGCAGCAGCGGGTCTTCGTGCGGGTGCTGCGGAAACATGCGCTCGGCGAGACCTGGCACGAAGACGACGCGGAACCCACGGCCGCGTGCCTGTTGCGGGCCGCCGACGAACACACGGCCGTAGCGCGCGCGGGGGGGATCGACTTCGAGCATCCGTAGCCGGTCGGCGACGACGTCGCGCGCCTCCTCGAGCGAGATCGGTCCGATCGCACCCATCGGCCGCAGCTGTTCGAGTACGGCGATGACCCGCTCTGGCTCGCGCAGCACCATCGGCGCCAGCGCCACGAAGTGGTCGAGCCATGCGCCCCACGTGGCGCGCGCCGGCCACGATGCCAGACGCCGGATGATCGGCTGCGCGAAGGCGCGCAGGTGGGCGATGTTGCGCAGATCGCGCTCGAGCGCGGCGGCACGCGCCGAGTCCGGATCGTCGCGCTGCTCTGCCTTCCAGTGCAGGCGCCGCTCGTTCTCGAGGCCGGCGAGACGCCGATCCCACCGCCCGGGATCGCCGCCGATGACCGCCGATTCGACGATCAACTGCTCCCATTTCCACGGCGCGCGCAGCGATCCCTCGATCAGCGGATCGCCCTCGTCGACCACCGCCGCCGCGCCATCGAGGTCTGCCGCCCGAAGTCCGAGGTCTGCATCCTCATCGGCGATGCGGTTCTCAGAGGTCGGCAACGCGAGATCGTCATCGTCGAGCGGGGCGACGAATGCTGGTTCGCGCTCGGCGGCCTCGCGCGTGGGGACTTGCGCCAGCGACAGGTACTCGGCGAAGCGGCGCGCCGACAGCTTTTCGACCGCGCAGGCGAGAATCGCGGCGAAGGCGCGACCGGCCGGATGCGGCCGGCGCGTGCCGGGGTCGAACCACGCCGGGATGCCGGCGCGGCGGAACGCGTGCTCGAGCAGGCCGACGTAGCGATCGGGCGCGCGCAGGAAGACCGCCATCTCGTCGAACGGAACTCCGCGCCGCGCTTCCTGCCGTATGCGGCGCGCGATCTCGACACACTCGCGTCCCTCGCCTGGCGCTGAGAAAAAGACGACGTCCCCGGCGGGCTCGCGATCGGGGGGCACGCGGTCGGCAAAGAGGTAGCGGCGTAGCGCGGCGAGATCCGACCCGTCTTTCTGTTCGCGGAGCTCCTCGCGCAGGCCGAGTGTCTGCAGCCGCGTCAAGGTGGCGACATCGCCGAACGGCAGGGTGATGAAGGCCCGCCGCGCCCGAGCAAGCAGCGCTTTGATCAGCCCCAGCTCGACGTCGGCATCGATCGGCAGGTCGAGCAGGAGCAGCGCCGGAAGGTGAAAGCCGGAACCCGGAAGCTGAACGCCGTCCGCCGGCAGCAGCGCCCGGGTCGCGGCAGCGAAGAGTGCGGCGCGATCGATGGCGCGCGCGGCGGCGAACTGCTCGTCGAATCGGTCGAGTAACGCCGCGAGATCCGGCCCGCCGAGCGGCAGGCCCCGCAGCGACGCCGCGGGCACGGACGCGAGCCGCAGCTCCTGGATGGTCCGCGCCAGCGCGCGCGGGAAACCGGGCGTGTTGGCGACCGGCGCGAAATAGGTGAGACCGCCGTCGCGCAACGCGTCGAACGTGGCGCGCGCCGCGACGGCTTCCGAGCCGAGATAGGTCGCGGGCGCGCGGTCGTCGGCGGCGAGGATGGCGCCCGAGAGATGCAGCGCGAGCTGCGCCAGGCTGAAGCGATGCAGACCGATCGTCGCGCCGGCCTCTGCGGCGATCGCACGCGCCAGGTCATCGGCCGCGCCGCGTGAGGCGGCGACGATCCAGACGTCCCCCTGCCTCGACTGCTCGCGCACAAAAGCACGCGCCTCGTCCAGGCGGAGCTGAGCTGATGAGGATTCGATCAGACGGGGGGCCTTCATAATGCGCTCCTCCCGGACACCGTGCCGGGTCACCGGATCCACAGCCGCGCTTCACGGCCGACACAGGCAGTATACCAACGGCGAATGGGCGATGGGCGATGGGCGATGGGCGATGAAGGATCCCGGATCAGCGATTAGAAATAGCGATTCAGGTCGCTCTTCAAAACGCGCGGAGGTACTGGGACGGTACGGTCGGCGTGTCGCCAAGCGTGCGCGCCGCGTGCAGCGGCCAGTACGGGTCGCGCAGCAGTTGCCGGGCGATGACGATCGCGTCCGCCCGTCCTGACTGCAGGATCTCTTCCGCCTGGTGCGCATCGGTGATCAGCCCGACGGCGCCTGTCGGGATCCCCGCCTCGCGGCGGACACGTTCGGCAAACGGCACCTGATAGCCAGGGCCGAGTGGAATGGTCGCATGGGCCGCGTTGCCGCCGCTCGAGCAGTCCACGAGATCGACGCCGCGCGTCTTCAGATCGCGCGCTAGCGCCACGGAATCCTCGACCGTCCAGCCACCGTCGACCCAGTCGGTCGAGGAGATGCGCACGAAGAGCGGGAGCCGCTCAGGCCAGACCCGCCGGATGGCGTCCACCGCCTCGCGCACGAAGCGCGCGCGATTGTCGAACGTGCCGCCATACTCGTCGTCGCGATGATTGCTGAGCGGCGAGAGAAATTCGTGCAGCAGGTAGCCGTGTGCGGCGTGCAGCTCGATCACCTCGCCGCCGGCGGCGAGAAGGCGCGACGCCGCGGCGGCAAACGCGACGACGACGAGCGCGATATCGGCCCTGGTCATCGCGCGCGGCACCTGCCAGCCCTCACGGAAGGCCTCCGCGCTCGGCGCCCAAATCGGCTCCCACCCTCCGTCCGTTGGGGAAACAGGACCACCGCCCTCCCACGGACGTCCGGTGCTGGCCTTGCGCCCGGCGTGCGCGAGCTGCATGCCCGGCACCGCGCCCTGCTGGCGAACGAATGCGAAGATGCGCGACAGCATCTCGAGGTGCGCGTCCTGGTAGATCCCGAGATCGTGCGAGCTGATCCGTCCGTCGGCCGTGACCGCCGCCGCTTCAGTGAGCACGACGCCGGCGCCGCCGACCGCGCGGCTGCCGAGATGGACGAGATGCCACTCGTTGGCAAAACCGTCGTGGCTCGAGTACCTCGCACATCGGCGAGACGACGAGGCGGTTGCGGAACGTGATATCGCGCAGCGTGAGCGGAGAAAACAACAGTGACGGCATGGCGACTGAGACGCAGCATACATGGCATTGGTCTCCGCATGCGCCAGGCAGCCGAAGTGCGAGATCATGATCACCATGTTGATCGCGACGACAACGCTGGCGGCCCGCCTCGAACGCGCCGAAGCCTCGACCGCCGAAGCCTTCGGACGCGCCGGCACGCACCCGGGGTCGCAGCTGCTGGTCGAGGCGATCGGCGGCGGCACGGCCGTCTACGGCGGGCCCGGCAAGCCGTTCAACAAGATCGCGGGCCTCGGCTTCGCGCCGCTCGACGAGACCGCGCTAGCGCGTCTCGAGGCGAGCTACGACGCCCGTGACGGCGAGATGCGGGTCGAGCTGTCGTCGCTGGCTGACAACGCCGTCGCCGCGATGCTGACGCGGCGCGGCTTCACACTCTCCGGATACGAAAACGTCCTCGGACTCCCCTTGACGTCCGACGTCGTCGCGATGCTGGCGCGCGAGCGCGACGCCGCCCGGGAGCGCGGCATCATCGTGGCCCCGTCGCCACACACACGCGAGTGGATCGCGCTCGTCATGGAGGGCTTCGCCTCGCCGGATGTGTTCGACGGGCCGCCGCCAACGGAGTCATTCGCCGGCGAGTCGTTGGAGCGGGTCTTTGCCGACTTCAGCGCCGTACCCGGCTGCGCCCTGTTCGTGGCGCGTCGCGGCGGCGCGCTGGCGGGCGGGGGCGCGCTGCGGATCATCGACGGGCTGGCACAACTGGCAGGAGCGTCGACGCTGCCGTCGCACCGCCGCCGCGGCGTGCAGTCGGCGCTGCTGCGCGCCCGTCTCGTCCATGCCGCCGACGCCGGCTGTGATCTCGCCATCGTCACCACGGAGCCCGCGTCGAAGTCGCAGGCCAACGTCCAGCGCGCGGGCTTCGCGCTGCTATACGTCCGCGCCATCCTCGTTCGGTCAGGATGATCCGGGAGGTGGCCCCTTCTGAAGCTCAGTCCGCTCAGCGCGTCGGCAGGCGATGGATGGCGCCGAGCAGCAGGTAATAGAACGCTCCGTCGGTGACGGTGCCGACGATCGGTGCCGCCGCCGCCGCCAGAATCGCCCGCGGCTGCGCGCGTGTGCCGGGACCATCGAGCGCGATGCGGACGGCCAGCGATGCGCCGCTCGCGCGCTGGACGCCGTAGAGCGCGCCGTTGTGCCAGGCCAGCGACGTGAAACCGCTCAGGTCCTCCACCGACTTGACCGCCTGCACCGCGCGCGCCGCCGCGTCGACGCGCATCAGCCCGCGATCCGACGCGACATACAGCACGCGATCGTCGACGGCCGCGAGCGCCGACGGATTCGGCGCGTCGATGCGCAGCGCCACGTCGAGCGTCCGCGCGCCCGGGCGCAGACGCAGGATCCGGCCGCCCGCCGCGTCCAGTGCGTAGACGGTGCCGTCGGGCACGACCACGAGATCGACGATGCGGACTCCTCGCACCGAGTCCGCCGGGTGTGCCTCCATCAAGCCGCGCCCCGAAACCAGTTGCAGTTTGTGGACGACCGACTCCGCCGCTGCGCCGCTTCCGCGGGCGCTCGCCACCCACAGATCGCCGCGCCGCGCGTCGATCGTCAGCGCCGTCAGCGCGTCGAAGAACCCCGCCGACGCCGCGCTGACGTAGGGGACGACGTGCTTCGACACCTGGTCCACGATCAGCAGCCGCCGCGACGGTGCGTCGCCGATCACGAATCGCCGCGACACGGCGTCGTGCGCGATCGCGAAGGCTCCGAGGTTCGCCGGTGGCTCGAACTCCGTCACGTCGCCCGGATCCGGCGCGGACGGCGCGGCCATTGAGGCCGCGGTCGTCGGCTTCGCCAGCGCGGCAGCCGCCGGTTTCGGCGCGACGGGATCGACCATCGCCGCCGGCGGCGCGGACGCAGAAGGCACTGCTTCCGACCCGGCGGACGGCGACACCTTGGCCATCAACGCCGCCCATGCGGGCAGCCGGCGCGCGCGGTCAAAGTCAGGCAGCGCCAGGTCGATCGGCGCGTGCATGTCGGCGAGCCGGCCCAGCATGACGATGGCGTCGTCGGGTCGCCCGCTCAGCGACTGCGCGCGTGCGAGCAGGAACATCGACGCGGCATCGTTGGGCTTGCCTTTCTGCATGGCGCGCCACGCCAGGTCGTGAAACGTCTCGAAGTCGCCAGCAGCCGCGGCGCGTTCGGCGCCGGCGCGACAGGATGCCGCGTCGGAACAGGGGGGAGGCGCCTGCTGCAGCGCCAGACAGAGGAAGATCAGCACGCCCATCGCCCAAGGCTACCGCGGGCGACGGCAATCCGCAAAGCGTTGATGTTGTTCGGGATAAGGGGCCAAAGCGATCCGTGCTACGATCGCCGCTTCACCAGTCTGGAGGATTCGTGAGCAGCGTGCGTTCGGCCGGCTTAGCGCTTTTGTGTGCCCTCGCCGCCGCCGTCATCGTCGTTCCCGCCGTCCGCGCCCAGCGCAACGCGCCTCCGAACACCGCGGCTTTGGACGCGCGGACCCTTGCCCAGCGGAAGATCAATACGCGCGTGCTGTCGGCTATCTATCACCGGCGAGGCGATCTGCAGGGAAAAGCCGTGGCCGCCGACACAACTGGCGTGCAGGTGGATCGCCACGGCCGGGCGCTTGTCGACGTTCGCGCGCAGGTGCGGCCCGAACTCGAGAAAAAATTGAAGGCACTCGGCGGCATCGTGGTCTCGAAGTCGCAGACCTACGATTCGATCGTCGGCTGGATACCGCTGCAGACGCTCGAGCGTCTCGCCGCCGATCCAGGGGTGCGGGCTATCGAGCCGGCGCCGGCGCAATAGTCAGCGTTCCCCACCCCTTCAACGGTTTCGCCGACTCGTCGTTCTGACGGCCGCCACCACCACCGCCGCCGCGGCCGCCGCCACCGCCGTGGCCACCCCCGCCGCCGCGGCCGCCCCCGAAACCGCCCATGCCACCGCCACCGCCGAAGCCACCGGAACGGCCGCCCGACGACATGTGCTGCTCCGCTTTTCCCGCTTCCAGCCCGATGCCGACCGGTTTTCCGGCCACGGCGTCGATCGCGTACGGGTGATCGGTGTTGTGCACGAGCGGTACCTTGAGCTGGTACTGGAGCGTGCCGCCTTCTTCGCGGATCGCCACGTCGATGCCCGGCGCATGATCGCGTGTCAGCATGCGCGCGTCGTCCTTGCCCGGGCCGAGCACGTCGATGCGATCGCCTGGCGCAGGATCGGAGGGGGTTTCGCTATCCCCGCCCCGCTCTCCGCCACGATGGCTCCCGCCGCCGTAACCGCCGTAACCGCCAGGGCCCTGGTCACCGCCGCTCCCATGCTCGACGACGGGATAGCGGATGCCGAGATGCTTCTTCGTGCCGCCGGTGGGATCGAACCAGACGGTGAAACCCTGACGCAGGATCTCACGCCGCTCGGCTGATGCTGACGCGGTCAGCCGCATGTAGAGGTAGTCCGCGTCATTGAGGAACTGGATGGCAACGGGTGCCTGTTCGAACGGCTGCAGGTTGCCGTACCAATCGTCGTACTTGCCGTCGATGGTGATCGCGCCGTCACGGAGCTGGCTGTCGAAGTGCGGCTTCTCGGAGGCAGCGAGCCTGGCGAAGGCAAGCCCGATCAGGAGCACGCCGCAGCCGGCCCGGATGGACGTCGAAGTAGTCTTCATGATCGCTGTCCGTTGATGAACTCCTTGGACGAAGCAAATCATCCGCCAATCGGGCCAGCCCGCCGGCGTGGAAGCCGATTAAGGCCACCAGGGCCGCCTCGCCCCCGGACAAACGGCAGTCCGCCGTCGATCTCACCACTCCCGGCCTGTCGGCCGGCGGCCGGCGGCAAGCGACGACTGTCCGGGAAAAGGGGCACGTGGCGTCCAACAATGAAGCCACCCGTACGCGGCATCGGCGCGGGACTGTCGCATATATTTCATGGGGAGAAAAGCGGGCCGCCCGAGTCAAACAGCTAACAGGAGGCTTTCGATGATTCGTCATATTGCACTGATAGCGGCTGGGGCCCTGGCATTGACCGTCGGCACGCTGCCGTTGGCGGCCCAGGCGCCCGCGGGCGGCCAGGAACAACGGATGGGCGGACCCGGGCGCGGCGGGCGGGGCCCGGGGGGTCCGGGCCCGATGGGCATCTTGCCGGGACTCAACCAGGTCGATCTCTCGGACCAGCAGCGCGAACAGGTCCGCGCGATTCTCGAGGAGCAACGGCAGTCCGGTACCGAGCCCGGGCAAAAGGCCCGGCAGGCGGAGGCAGCGCTGCATGCCGCAGTCCTGGCCGACGCGCCCGATCCGCAGGCCATCGAGGCTGCGAAGGCCGCGCTCAACTCGGCCAGTGTGGCCGAGCTCGACCATCGGGTTGAATTGATGCAGAAGATCGCTGCGGTTCTCACCCCGGCGCAACGGCAACAGCTGGCACAGCTGCCATCGCCGGGCGGACGACGAGGAGGAGGCGGACTTTAGGTCTTCCGGGCGAACCAGGGAAACGATTTGGGCATCTCCGGCGTCCTAAGGGGTGGGAGTCCCCGCCGGCTAGGCTCCCCGCACTCACGGACAAACGGAGATATGCCCAAACTCGATTACGACGTCTGCGCACGGTGCGGAACGTTGTTCGACGATCAGGGAGAAGGCGGATGGTGGCTGCGCGAAGGCGTCTGGTGGCACGAGTGTGACGCCAAGCGTCCGGCGCGGATCGTCGTTCGCAAACTCGAACTGAAGAAGACGGCAACGGCCGCTTAGGTCAATCCCAAGATGCGGCGGGCGCGGATCTGCGCCCGCCGGCGTTTCAGGTCCAGCAGCCGGTATTTATCCGGCCCCCGCGCCGTCCCGGCCGCGGTAGCCAGCCGGAGTCCGCTCCGCCCCAGCCTCCCGACTGCGAAGGTCATTTCCCCAAAATCGAACCGCATCGCGCTGTCGCCGCTCTGTCGCCCCATGCCATGCGCCTCCTTGAGGCGACTCTAGGCGCTAGGCGTGACAGGGCGGGTCAGGTCAGCCGTACCGACTTGTTGCGCGGCTGTCGTTGACCATTTCTGCACAGATCGCAGAGAATTCCCTGCCCCGTTCCTGTTTACTCATCCTGCATCCCTTAGGACTTCTCAATGCGCGTGCGTTTGAACAGAACTCTCTTGGCGTGCGGCGTGATCCTGGCGGCGCTGACGTCCGGCCCTCGCGCGGATGTGAATCCTGCCCAGCCGCTGCCCTTCTTCCAGGATTGGACGAATACTTCCCAGATCACCGTTGACGACAATTGGTCCGGCGTCCCAGGCATCACCGGTTATCGCGGTGACGGTCTGGCCAGCGCCACCGGAGTCAACCCGCAGACCATCCTCGGGGAGGGCGCCCCGGTCGTCGACGTCAACGCCAACCTAACCAACCCCAACACGTTCATCACCGGTGGAGTGGCGGAGTTCGAGCTGACCAATCCGGTCGTCGCGCTGCAGGGATCCGGAACGGCGCAGGCGCCCAACCTCGTGATCAGCGTGAACACCACGGCCTGGACGGACATTCATGTGTCCTACAACCTCCGCGACATCGACGGGTCGGCCGATAATGCCGTTCAGCCCGTCGCCCTGCAATATCGGGTGGGCACCTCGGGCAACTTCACCAACGTCCCCGCCGGGTTCGTGGCGGACGCGAGCACCGGGCCGAATCTCGCCACGCTCGTCACGCCCGTGAGCGTCACCCTGCCGGCCGACGCCAACAACCAGCCGGTCCTGCAGATCCGGATCATCACGACGAATGCGGTCGGCAACGATGAGTGGATCGGCGTCGATGACATCTCGATCGCCGGTACCGGTGGCGGCAGCACGAGCCCGAGCGGCATCCTGAGCGCCAGCACCTCGACCTACAGCGCCGGCGATCCGATCTCGCTGTCCGTCGCGGTCACGCCGGGCACAATTCCGCCCAGCACCGGGCTCACGGTGACCGGCAACCTCACGGCGATTGGACTCGGCACCCCGACCTTCACCGATCAAGGCAATGGCACGTTCACGTTCAACGGGACTGTCCCCGGTGGCCTCTCGGGCGCCAAGTCGATCACCGCTACGATCTCAGACAGCAACACGCCGCCACGCAGCAGCACGACCGCGCCGATCACCGTAACGATCCAATCCGCCCTGGCGCCCACCGCGATCGGTTCCGCGACTCCGGCCAGCGTGTCTGCGGGTGGCTCGACGCTGCTCAGCGTCACCGTCACGCCCGGTACGAATCCGGCGAGCAGCGGCCTCGTCGTCACCGGCGACCTGTCGTCGATCATTCCCGGTGACACGGCGCAGCCGTTCCAGGCGGGCCCGAACAATACATTCACCTTCACCGCCGCCGTCGACGCGGCGACCGTTCCCGGCACGAAACAGCTGCCGATCACCGTGGTCGACGATCAGGTCCGCAGCTTCAACTTCAATCTGCCGGTCACGGTGACGGCTCCGCTCGCCAACAGCACGATCGTCATCAGCCAGGTCTACGGCGGCGGTGGCAACAGCAACGCGACGTACCTCAACGACTTCGTTCAGTTGTACAACCGCGGCAACACGACCGTCGATTTGAGCGGCTGGACGCTCCAATACGCATCTGCGGCCGGCACCAGCTGGACCAACAAGCAACCACTCGGCGGCCCGCTCGCGGCCGGCCAGTACTATCTCGTCGCGCTGGCCTCGGGCGGCGCCGTCGGCGCCGCGCTGCCCCCGCCGAACATCAGCGGCCAGATCAACATCAGCGCGACGACCGGCAAGATCGCGCTCGTCGACAACGGCGACACCCTCAGCGGCCCGTGCCCGCTGTCGAGCACTCACGTGAGGGATTTTGTCGGTTACGGTACGACTGCGACCTGCCGTGAAGGCACCACGAACGCGCCGGCACCGAGCAACACGACGGCGATTTTCCGGCAGGGCGGCGGGTTCATCGACACCAACGACAACTTCAATGATTTCGTCGTCGGGCCGCCGGCACCGACCACGACCGCGCCGATCGTGGAGATCGGACCAGCCGTGCTCACCACTGACCCCCTGCCGGGCGCCAGCACCGCGCCGCGCGACGCGACCCTCGACGTGACCTTTACCGAGCCGGTCGACGTGTTCGGCGCGTGGTACGACATCGCCTGTAGCGCCACCGGCTCGCACGACGATGCGACCACGGCCGTGTCGAACAACTTCAAGGATCACTACATCACGCCGAACGCGAACTTCCTCGCCGGCGAGACGTGCACGGTCAGAATCTTCCAGAACCAGATCTCAGACCAGGACACCGACGACAGCGCGCCGAACACCGACCACCTCCCGGCCGATTACGTGTGGAGCTTCACGGTCGCGACCGGCGCCGCGCCGCCCTACACCCCCGACGTGCATCTGACGATGGGCAACCCCAGTGGCGCGGTCGCCGACGTCAATCAACCGAACAACTACCTGATGATGAAGCCTGAGTACGCGGTGTCCTACAACCGCGCCCTCGGGCGGCCGAACTGGGTCAGCTGGCACCTGACGCCCGAGTGGTTCGGCACCCTGACGCGAGTCGACACCTTCCGCGCCGATCCCCAGGTGCCGCCTGACTGGTACCGCGTGCAGTCGTTCGACTTCGAGAACAGCGGCTTCGATCGCGGCCACATGACGCCCAACGCCGATCGCGATCTCGAAACGTCGATCCCGATCAACCAGGCGACCTACCTGATGTCGAACATGCTGGCGCAGGCGCCCGACAACAACCAGGGCCCGTGGGCCAACCTCGAGAACCACCTGCGCGATCTCGTCGGCAGCGATCGCGCCAACCCGTTGGCGGAGGCCTACATCGTGTCCGGTCCGGCCGGCGCCGGCGGCAGCGGCAGCAACGGCGGCACGACCGTCACGCTCGCCAACGGGAACGTCACCGTCGCCGCCTACACATGGAAGGTCGCGCTGATCATCCCCTACGGCACCAACGACGTCGCGCGCGTCGCCTGCGACACCGCGCACACCATCGCGGTGATCATGCCCAACACGCAGGGCATCCGCACCAGCAACGCCGATGACTGGAGGACGTACCTGACCACGGTCGACGCCGTGGAGACACTGACCGGCTACGACTTCTTCTCCAACGTGCCGCCGGCGATCCAGAACTGCATCCAGGCAGGCGTCGACGGCGACAACCCGCAGTCGCAGACGATCACCTTCGCGCCGATCGCCGCGCACCACTACGGCGACCCCGACTTCACCGTCAGCGCGACCGCTTCGTCGAATCTGCCGGTCACGTTCTCCGTCGTCTCCGGTCCGGCAACCGTCGTCGGCGGCGTGGTGCACCTGACCGGCGCCGGCGCGGTGACGATCCGCGCGGCCCAACCCGGCACGCCCAATCCGCAGCCGCCGCTGAAGAACACGTTCGCCAAGGCGCCGCCGGTCGACCAGACCTTCACGGTCGCGAAGGGGACACCGTTGTTCAGCAGCCTGTCGTCGCCGACGACCGAAGCGGGATCGTCGACGACGGTCGAGGGTGTGCTCGGCGCAGGTGGACTCGTACCGAGCGGCAGCGTCGAGATCACCGCCGGCACGCTGAACGTGACGGCGCCGATCGACGCCAATGGCCACTTCACTGCGACGCTAGCGACGGGGTCGTTCACCCCGGCCTCGAGTCCGTTCGCGATCGGGTTCTCGTATGCGGGAGACGCAAATTTCTCCGGCGCGACAGCAACCTCGACGCTGACCGTCGCCGATACCATCCCCCCGGTCGTCACGCTGATCGGGCCGGCTGTCCTGACCCTCGAAGCGGGCAAGGCGTTTGTCGATCCAGGGGCGACGGCGCAGGATTCGTTCGCCGGCAACCTGACGGCCGCGATCCACGCGTCGGGTGCCGTCGACACGTCGCTCGTCGGCACCTACACGCGAACCTACACCGTCAGCGACGGTTACAACACCGGCTCGGCGACGCGGACGGTGAAGGTGATCGACACGACGGCTCCGTCGATCGCCGACGTCACGGCAACGCCCGACCTGGTCACGGTGCCGAACCACAAGATGTTCGACGTCTTCATCGCCTACAACACGTCGGACGTCAGTGGCGGGCCGGTGTGCTCGCTCGAGGTCATCAGCAACGAACCGATCAACGGCACCGGCGACGGCAACACGGCGGTCGATTGGCTGGTTGTCGACGCGCATCACGTGCAGGTGCGCGCCGAGCGCGCCGGAACCGGCAGCGGCCGGATCTACACGATCGTCGTCTCGTGCACCGACGCCTTCGGTAACACGGCATCGAAGCAGACCACG
Source organism: uncultured Acidobacteriota bacterium (assembly GCA_963836665.1). Taxonomy (GTDB): domain Bacteria; phylum Acidobacteriota; class Vicinamibacteria; order Vicinamibacterales; family 2-12-FULL-66-21; genus JAICSD01. The sequence goes on from CAWIKL010000002.1 coordinate 1,105,648, forward strand.
GTGACGGTGCCGAAGTAAGACTCGCGCGCGATGAAGCCGGGGGGATCGCCCCTCGGGTAAAATCAACCGGTGCCGCGCAACGCCGAAGTCATCAGGCAGTGGTCGATCCTCCGCGATCTCGAAGCGTCGCGGCGGTTGACGATCGACGATCTCGCCAAGCGCACCGGTGTCACCACACGCACGATCCGGCGCGATCTCGAGGCGCTGCAAACCTCGGGCTTCCCGCTGTTCGACGAGCTGATCGACGGCAAGCGCTACTGGACGCTCGAGTCGAAGGCGTTCCGGCGCCTCGACGACACCGGCTTCACACTCGCCGAGCTGAGCGCGTTGTATTTCAGCCGCACACTCGTCGAGGTGCTGGCGGCGACGCCGTTCCAGCAGGATGTCGCGGCTGCCTTCGACAAGCTGGCCGGCGTACTGACGCCGCAGATGCGCCAATTCCTCGACCGGCTCCCGCTCGTCTTCCAGGCGAAGGGGGCGGCGGCGCCAGACGGCGACCGCCGCGGCGCCCGCGAACTCGTCGCCAGGCTGGTCGATGCGACGCTGAACCACCGGCGCGCGACGATGAAGTACTTCTCGATGTCGAGCCAGCGCGAGAAGGAATACGTCATCGAGCCGTACCGGTTGATCTACTCACCCGACGGCCTCTACCTGGCCGCCTACGTTCCCGAGTACAAAGAGGTGCGTACCTTCGGCGTCGCCCGTATTCGCGCCGTCTCGCTGCACGAGGAACGCTTCACCCCCGCGGAGCTGCCCGACACGATCTTCGCGCACTCGCTGGGCGTGCACGAAGGGCCACCCGAGCACGTCGAGATTGCCTTCGAGGCGCGCATTGCTCCCTACATCAGCGAGCGCACGTGGCATCCGTCGCAGGTGCGACGCGAGCGCCCCGACGGCGGCGTGCTGCTCTCGCTCGAAGTCAGCAATGACTGGGCGCTGCGCAGCTGGATCCTGTCGTTCGGCCCGCTCGCGCGCGTCCTCTCGCCCGCGGCACTCGTCGATCAGATCAGAACTGAGATCGACACCGCGAGCGGGCGGTACGCGGAGAGCGACCTGCGATAACGCGGGCGGCAGCCGTGGCCCGGGCGCGGACAAAGCAGTCGGTGAGTGTCGCGTTCCGGCACACGTTCCAGGGGTAAGCGAATACGCTCGAGACGTTCTCGCGGAAAAGCGCAGCCAGCTCGACGGTGCGCTTCTTGCCAGCGAGGACCCTGTGATCTGGTTCTACGAGCGGAAGGGTGAGCACCTCCGCTGTGAGATCCGTCAGCAGATCGAAGGGGATCGCTTCGCGCTCGTCGTCACGCTGCCCGATGGCACCGAGCGGACGGAACTCTTCGAGGACTCGCGCACGCTGAACTCGCGCTCGCTGGAACTGGAGAAGCTGCTGCGCGAAAAGGGCTGGAACGGGCCGTTCGCGCGGGACATTTAGCGCGTTCCCCGTGCGCGGGCTCGCGCTCGCCCTGATCCGCGGCGCCGTGTCGGCGTCCGCGCACATCTTGCGCTGATCACGTCGCGGCGAACAACGTCAGCGCGAAGCGCGCCTCTTCGTCGATCCACTGCTCCGTCGGCGCGAAACCGGCGTCGGCTCCCATGGCGACGATCTCGATCGGCTCGTATTTGTACGAGCTCTCGGTCCAGATCCGCTCTCCCGTCGTAAACGTGACGGTGCGGTCGCCGACGCGGACGCGCTGGTCGCGCTGGCTTTCGAGGTGCATCTCGACGCGCCGCTGCGCATGGTTCCACACAGCCACGTGGGCGAAGGCGTCGAGGTCGAACGTGCCCTGCAGCTCGCGATTGATGCGCACGAGCAGGTTGCGGTTGAACGCGGCCGTCACTCCGAGTGGATCGTCGTAGGCAAGCTGCAGGTCGGGCTCCGGCTTGACCAGATCGGCGCCGAGCAGCAGCGCATCGCCGGGCGCGAGTGCCCCGCGAATCGCGCGCAAGAACTCCTCCGCCGCCGGCGCGTCGAAGTTGCCGATGTTCGAGCCGAGCAGCAGCACCAGCACCGGGCTGTCGCTGGCGCGCTGCTGGGCGGCGTGCCGCAGGCCGACTTCGTAAGTCTCGCGGTGGCCGACGACCGAGATGTGACGGAGCCGCCCGAGCGTGCGCTCTGACTGTTCGAGCGCCTGGCGCGAGATGTCGATCAAGTGCACACGGGCGCGGCGCCCGGCCGCCTGAATCGCTTCCGCGAGGATCACGATCTTCTCGCCGCTGCCGCACCCCAACTCCACGATTAACGGCACCGCGCCGGCAACCCGTGTGACGATCTCCGCGGCATGCACCTCGAGCAGGCGCCGCTCGGCACGGGTGATGCGGTACCAGGGCAGTCGGCAGATCGCTTCGAACAGCGACGAGCCGAGCGCGTCGTAGAGATACTTCGACTGCAGCTGCTTCGGCGTCAACGCGAGGTCGCGCTGCACGTCGACGGCAAAATCAGCCGCGAGCTGTTCGGAACTTCGCGTAGACATATGGGTAATTGCCGCGGAACCAGTTGCGGAAGCTCGGGCGGGCAAGCTCGCGCGCGGTGGCCGGCGACGCCCCTTTCATGACGTAGTGGCGGCCGTCGAAGAAGTCGGCCGAATATTCGGGATACGAACGCATCGGCGCGAAGCCGTCGAACGGTGCGAACACGGTGGAGGTCCACTCCCACCCGTTGCCGATCAAGTCCAGGACACCGTAGACGCTGGCGGTCTGCGGTGACAATCCGGCATCGACCGGGTCGAACCCGGCGAAGTCGCAGAACCCCGGCGTGGCCCCTTCGGCGGCGCGGTGCCATTCCGCTTCCGTCATCAACCTCCGCCCTTTCCATCGAGCATAGGCGGACGCTTCGGCGTGGCTGACGTAGACGGGCCGCTCCGGTGCTAGGGGCTCGCTCCCGAACATGCCGAGCCAATTCCATCGGGAATCGATGAGCGATGGACGATGACCAATGGGCGATGACCGATGGACGATGGTCGACGGGTCGGCGGGTAGCCAGAAGGCCGGGTGTGAAACTCGATCGGTTTGGAGCCAGTCCCAGCCTTCATCACTCCAGAACTCGCGGCGATCGTAGCCGCCGTCATGCATAAACTCGAGGTACTGCGCGTTCGTGATGGGCAGTACGTCCACCTCGAACGCCGGCACGTGAACGACGTGTCGATCGAACTCGTTGTCCCAGCCGAACTCCACGGACGCGCGATCGGCGCCGAGCACCGCCTCACCTGCCGGAACGGCCACCGCCGCGGAAGCCGCAACACGCCCACTCGCACGATGTGCGTCACTCATCACCCATCGGTCATCGGCGATCGAAGGACGGCGCTTCTGCTCGTAGGACAGTCGATGCCACATGTAGAGGAGCGTCTCCTGGTGCATCGCTTCGTGCTCGAGCGCGGTGTAGAGCCCCTCCACGGCCGATGGGGACGGGGCAAAATCGCCGAGCGCGGTGAGAATCGCCTCGTCACACGCGCGCGCAAAGGCGCGGACTTCGTCGCGCGACGGCCAGATCGTCGACGCACCGCTGCGCGGAACGGCCGCGTCGAGCGAATCCGGATCGATGCCCCGCTCGAACAGCTTCTCCATCTTCGCGTCGACAGGCCCACGCCCCAAACCGCGACGCAGGAACGCAATCACCGAGAACGCCGGCAGATGTCCTTCATAGAAGACAATCGGGTTGCGCAGTGCGATCGGGCGGCTGTAATAGGCCGAGGGATCGATCAAATCGAAGATCGCATCCGACCGCGTGCGGTTGCGCCGGTACCGCGCGGCGGCCGCGGCCGCGTCGACGGGAGTGATGGTCGGCATCAGGCTATGCTACGCGCTTTCCCTTCCCTCGCTTCGACGCCCCGGCGCGGCGTGGGGATCCCGCCTTCCTGGCCGCCCCCGCGCGCTTCTTCCCCGCGAGCGACGCCCGCAGGCGCGCCATCAGATCGACGACTTCCGCCTGTCGCGGCCCGTGATCCTGCGCGACGAGCTTGGGCGCCTTGCCCTTCACCTTGGCGGTGATCACACGCATCAGGTTGTCCTTGTACTCGTCGGTGTACTTCTCGGGATCCCACTTCGACTCGAGGCTGCCGATCAATTGCTTGGCCATGTTGAGTTCCCCGGCACGGATCTCGCCCGCGCGCGGAAAGCGGAATTCGCCGAGGTCCGCCAGTTCATCCGCAAAGCGCATCATCGTCAGCACCAGCGCATCGCCGATCGCTTCGACCGCCGCCAGGTGCTGCGCGTCACGGAGGATGATCTTGGCGATCCCGATCCGTTCCGACTCGCGGATCGCCTCGCGCAGCAGCGCATACGCGCGATCGGCCCCCTTCCCCGGCGTCAGGTAGTACGGCGTCTCGAAGTAGCGCTCGTCGATCTCCTTCGGATCCACGAAATCGAGGATGTCGATCGTCTTCGTCTTCTCGAGCGCGGCGGTCTTGAAGTCGTCCTTGGTGAGGACGACGAACTGGTTCTTGGCGTACTCGTAGCCCTTGACCAGATCCTCCCACGCGACGGGTGTGCCTTCCTTCTGGCACACGCGCTCGTAGCGAACCGGCTCCTCGTCCTTCGCGTGCAGCAGCCGGAACTTCGGCCGGTGGTCGCGCGTCGCCCCGTACAACTCGATCGGGATACTCACGAGCCCAAACGCAATCGAACCCTTCCACATGGAACGAGGCATCCCCCGACTCCTTCGCTGCACGATGGGCGATGGGCGATGGGCGATGGGCGATGGACGACCGTGAACAGAAAAAGCGCCAACCCTCGGAGGGCTGGCGCCTTCGGCCACGAAGCCGATACATCCGGCTTTCAGCTATCGCCTATCGGTCATCGATCATCGACCATCGACCATCGACCATCGCTCATCGAAACTACGAGCAGCTGTCACTGACCATCTTCATGGAGGTCACGGTCATCGTGCGCACGCCGCCGCCCTGTGTACCCGCCGCAGCGGTGGTCGAGCTGCCGCCACCCGTCGTGGTAGCCCCGCCCGTCGTCGTCGCCCCGCCCGTTGTCGTGCCGCCGGCCGCGGTGGTGTCGCCGCCGCGGCGGCCGCCGCCCGCGACCGTGCCGGTCACTTCAATCTTGTGGCCGACGTGCTCCTTCAAATCGACGCTCGCCTCGGGACTGAGCATGAGGCTGTTCATGCCCCGGCCGCCTCCCTGGGTCCCGGCCGTGCCCGTGGTCGTCCCACCAGCCGCCGTCGTCCCGCCTGTCGTCGTGCCGCCGGCCGTCGTCCCGGCGGCGGTGCCGTTGCGGCCGCCCATCCCTTCGATGTTTGTGAGCATGTAGGTGCCGGCCGTATCGCCGGCGCGAAGACAACCGGTGATCGTGCGCGGTCCGGCGCCGCGCTGGCCGGCCATAGTCGTCTGCGGGTCCTGCGCCGTCGTAGCGGACGTACCGGTCGTCGACTGGGCGGCAAGCCCGACCGCGAACATCGCGGCCAGACCGGAAACTGTGAGCAGTCGCTTCATGAGTCGCATCCTCCTGATTGGGCTGTGCTAGGAACGCGCCAGCCTCATACGTGTCATCTGGACGGATTGCAGGAAGCGGGCCACTCGATTGCGCGGATTTGTTGGAGAAAGGCGGGTCTGGACCGTGGCACGGCGTAGCGGAGTCGTACAGGTCAACAGGTCGTTTATTCAATAACTGCCAGGTCCGGCCCTGTCGTGCTAGGCTAGAAAGCTGCCTGGACGCGAGAGTGGCGGAACTGGCAGACGCGCCGGACTTAGGATCCGGTGGCCGAAAGGCCGTGGGGGTTCGACTCCCCCCTTTCGCACACCTTCACTCGGCTGCACTCGCAACCGGGCTTCGGCGTGCACGCACACACTAATCATCGCCATTCCGTGAAGATTCGCACCGACGCCCCCACCGTGATACCGATACGTGAGAGTATCGCGGCGATGGGGGGTCCGGGACTTGCGAGCGGCGATATTTCCCCGGACACGAAATGAAGAGCGAGTTTGTAGACGTCAACGAAACGCGCAAGAACCTGGTCGTGGAAATCGACAGCGACGTCGTCGATCAGGAGATCGACAAGGTGGTGCGCGACTACGGCAAGGCGGCGCGCATCCCCGGGTTCCGTCCCGGCAAGGTGCCGGCGAAAGTAGTGCGCCAGCGGTTCCGCGACCAGATCCTGCACGACGTCGCGCACGGGCTGATTCCGCGCGCCGTCGACGAGGCGCTGCGCGAGCGGGGCGTCGAGCCGGTGGACACGCCCGACATCAAGGATGTAGTCGTCGAGGAAGGGCAGCCGCTGAAATTCACCGCGACGTTCGACACGGTACCGCCTATTGATCCGGGCGACTATGCGACGCTGCGGCTGACGCGTGCGGGCCTGAACGTGGAGAGCGCGGCGGTCGACCAGGCGCTCGAGGGACTGCGCGAGCGGGCCGCACGTTACGAGCCGGTCGAGGGCCGCGGCGTCTCCGAGGGCGACTCGGTGTTGATGGATCTGGTGCGGACCGAGCGCGCCGCGCCGGCGATCGTGCTGACCGATGCCGACGCGCCGGCCTCCGGTGACGGCAAGACCGATCGCCACGACAGCGTGACGGTCGACGTCGGGGCGGCGGCGAACCCGCCCGGCTTCGACGAGCAGTTGCTCGGGCTGCAGGCGGGGGCCGACAAGTCGTTCGACATCCGCTACCCCGACGACTACACGATCAAGGAGCTTGCCGGGACGACGGTCAACTACGAGGTGGCGGTGAAGGCCATCCGCAAGCGCATCGTGCCGGAGCTCGATGACGAATTCGCCAAGGACCTCGGGGATTTCGCCTCGCTCGACGCGCTGCGCCAGCGCGTGCGCGAGGATCTCGAGCACGAGGCGAGACACGAAGCAGAGAGGGAGCTGCGCGGCGAGCTGATGAAGCAGCTGGCGCAGCGGGTCACTTTCGACGTGCCGCAGGCGCTGCTCGAGCGCGAGGTCGACCGCCGCGTCGAGGAGTTCGTCCGCCGCTTGATCGACCAGCAGATCGATCCGATGAAGACGAACATCAACTGGGAAGAATTCCGCGAGCGGCAGGCGGAGGCCGCGGCGGAGTCGGTGCGCGGGGCGCTGGTGCTCGACGAAGTGGCGCGCCGCGAACAGGTGGCCGTGGCCCACGAGGACGTGGACGCGGAGGTCGCACGATACGCCGAGCGCACCGGCCGCACGCCCGCGGCCGTCCGGGCCCGGCTCGAAAAGGAGGGGGGCATCAGTCGGCTCTACGCGGGGTTGCGGCGGGAGCGCGCGATTGACTTCCTGTTATCGCGTGCTACTATCGTACAAACGTAAGACTTCCGTTCCAAAGCAGCTCCCCACAACAGTCAGCCGTCTATAGTCCCGCGGAACGCGTTCGCATGGCTCAATCTTCTTATTCGCAATTGATTCCGATGGTGGTCGAGCAGACCAACCGGGGCGAGCGCGCCTACGACATCTTCTCGCGCCTGCTCAAGGACAGCATCATCTTCATCGGCACGCCGATTGACGACAACATCGCCAACCTGGTGATTGCGCAGATGCTGTTCCTCGAGGCCGAGGACCCGGATCGTGACATCCTGCTCTACATCAACAGCCCGGGGGGCGTGGTCACGGCCGGCATGGCGATCTATGACACGATGCAGTTCATCAAGCCCGACGTGGCTACCTACTGCATCGGCCAGGCGGCGTCGGTCGCCGCCGTCCTGTTGGCGGCGGGCGCGCACGGCAAACGGTATTCGCTGCCCAATTCGCGTATCCTCATCCACCAGCCGTGGGTGCAGGGACTCGGCGGGCAGACGACCGATATCGACATCCACGCCCGGGAGCTGCTGCGCACCCGCGAGCGGCTCAACCAGATCCTGGCCGACCACACCGGCCAGCCCCTGAAACGCATCCAGGACGATACCGAACGGGACTACATCATGGGCGCAGAGCAGGGGAAAGAATACGGTATTATTGACGACGTCATCCGCAAACGGGCCTAACCCCAATGGTTAAGAAGAACGGTGAAGGCGAGATTCTGCGCTGCTCGTTCTGCAACAAGGACCAGAACGACGTCCGCAAGCTCATCGCGGGCCCGACGGTCTTCATTTGCGACGAGTGCGTCGAAGTCTGCAACGACATCATTGCCGACGACAACCGCTTCGAGGCGCGCGGCGGCGCCCGCTCCTCCCTGCCGGTGCCGCAGGAAATCAAGAAGTTCCTCGACGAATACGTCATCGGCCAGGAACAGACCAAGAAGAAGCTCGCCGTCGCCGTCTACAACCACTACAAGCGGATCGAGATCCAGAAGCAGTCGCGCTCCCGCAACGACATCGAGCTGACCAAGTCGAACATCCTGCTCATCGGCCCGACCGGCACTGGCAAGACGCTGCTGGCGCAGACGCTGGCCAAGCTCCTCTCCGTCCCCTTCACCATCGTCGACGCGACGACGCTGACCGAAGCGGGCTACGTCGGCGAGGACGTCGAGAACATCATCCTCAAGCTGCTGCAGGCCGCCGGCGGCGACATCGAGAAGTGCCAGCAGGGGATCATCTACATCGACGAAGTCGACAAGATCTGCCGCAAGGACGAAAACCCCTCGATCACGCGCGACGTGTCGGGTGAAGGCGTGCAGCAGGCGCTGCTGAAGATCCTCGAAGGCACGGTCGCCAACGTGCCGCCGCAGGGCGGGCGCAAGCACCCGCACCAGGAGTTCTTCCAGGTCGACACGACCAACATCCTGTTCATCTGCGGGGGCGCCTTCGTCGGGCTCGAGAAGCAGATCGATCGTCGCACCGGCAAGAAGACGCTCGGCTTCAAGGCGGAAATCAAGTCGGTCGCCAACCGCGACATCGGCACGACGCTGGAGCAGGTCGAGCCGGAAGACATGATCAAGTACGGGCTCATCCCGGAGTTTGTCGGCCGCCTGCCGGTCGTCGGCACGCTGCACGAGCTCGACAAGCCGGCCCTGGTCCAGATCCTCACGCAACCGCGCAACGCCATCACGCGTCAGTACCAGAAGCTGTTCGAGTACGAGAACGTCAAGCTGAAGTTCACCGACGACGCGCTCGAGGCGATCGCCGAGCAGGCGCTGGCGCGGAAGATCGGCGCGCGCGGCCTGCGCATGATCATCGAGGATCTCATGCTCGACCTGATGTACTCGCTGCCGGGCCAGAAGAAGGTCCGCGAGTGCGTCATCACCCGCGAGGTCGTGATGAGCAAGGAAAAGCCGATTACGCTGATCGAAAAGGCCGGCTAGCGCAGCGCAAGGATTCAATGGAACTGTACCAAACACTCCCGATCGTCCCGCTCCGGGACGTCGTTGTCTTCCCGCACATGATGATGCCGTTCGTGATCGGGCGGCCCTCTTCGACCCGCGCCCTCGAGCACGCGCTTGGCAAGGACAAGCGCATTTTCCTCGCCGCGCAGCACGACGCCGCCACCGACGAGCCCGAGCCCAACGACATCTACACCATGGGCTGCGTCGCCAACATCGTGCAGAGCCTCAAGCTGCCCGACGGCAACATCAAGGTGCTGGTCGAGGGCATCGAGCGCGCCCGCGCCGTCGAGTGGAAGGAAGACAAGGGCTTCTACCGCGTCGTCGTCAAGGTGGTGCCCAAGCCGAAGGAAGCCGGCGTCGACGCCGAAGCGACGATGACCAAGGTCGTCTCGTTGTTCGAGCAGTACGTCAAGCTGTCCAACAACCTGCACTACGACGCGATGATTGCCGCCGTGCGCGTCGACGATCCCGGCAAGCTCGCCGACACCATCTCGGCCCACCTCGTCGTCGGCGTCGACGAGAAGCAGAACCTGCTCGAAATCATCTCGCCGATCGAACGGCTCAACCGGATCTCGGCGCTGCTCGAAGCGGAGGTCGACAAGCTCCAGGTGGATCGCAAGATCCAGTCGCGCGTCAAGAAGCAGATGGAGAAGGCGCAGAAGGAGTACTACCTCAACGAGAAGATGAAGGCGATCCAGAAGGAACTGGGGCGCAAGGACGAGAAGGGCAACGAGATCGAAGAGCTGAAGAAGAAGATCGAACAGGCAAAGATGCCTGAAGAGGTCGAGGAAAAGGCGATCCAGGAGCTGAAGCGGCTCGAATCGATGCCGCCGATGTCGGCCGAGGCGACGGTGTCGCGCAACTACCTCGACTGGCTGATCGCGGTCCCCTGGCACAAGAAGACCAAGGAAAGCCGCGACCTCAAGCGCGCCGAGGAAGTGCTCAACGAGGACCATTACGGCCTGGAGAAGATCAAGGACCGCATCCTCGAGTTCCTCGCCGTCCGCGCCCTGGTCAAGAAGCCGAAGGCGACCATCCTGACCTTCTCCGGGCCGCCCGGAGTCGGCAAGACCTCGCTGGCCAAGTCGATCGCGCGCGCGATGAACCGCAAGTTCGTGCGCCTGTCGCTCGGCGGTGTTCGCGACGAGGCCGAGATCCGCGGCCACCGCCGCACCTACATCGGCGCCTTCCCCGGCCAGATCATCCAGATGATGAAGAAGGCCGGCTCGATGAACCCGGTGTTCCTCCTCGACGAAGTCGACAAGATGTCGATGGACTTCCGCGGCGACCCGTCGGCGGCGCTGCTCGAAGTGCTCGACCCCGAGCAGAACAACGCCTTCCTCGACCACTACCTCGACGTCGAGTACCGACCTGTCGAACGTGATGTTCATCTGCACGGCCAACGTGCTGCACACCATTCCGCAGGCGCTGCGCGACCGCATGGAAGTGCTCCAGCTCGCCGGCTACACCGAGCAGGAGAAGGTCGAGATCGCGCGCAAGTTCCTCGCCCCCAAGGCGGTCGAAGGCGCCGGGCTGACCGCCGCCAACATCACCTTGCTCGACGAAGCGTTCTCGACCATCATCCAGCGCTACACCCGCGAAGCCGGCGTCCGCAACCTCGAACGCGAGATTGCCTCGATCTGCCGCAAGGTGGCGCGCAAGGTCGTGACCGAGGGCAAGGGCTTCAGCATGGAGATCACCGCCGCCAAGGTCACCGAGTACCTCGGCGTGCCGCGCTTCCGCCCGGCGATGGCGGAAGAGAAGAACGAAATCGGCGTGGCCACCGGCCTGGCCTGGACCGAGGTCGGCGGCGAGATCCTGACCATCGAAGCGACGCTGATGCCCGGCAAGGGCAAGCTGACGCTGACCGGCAAGCTCGGCGACGTGATGCAGGAATCGGCGCAGGCGGCGATGAGCTACGTCCGCTCGAAGGCCGACGAGTTCCACATCCCGAAGAACTTCAATCGCACCACCGACGTCCACATCCACATCCCGGAAGGGGCGATTCCCAAGGACGGGCCGTCGGCGGGCATCACGCTCGCGACGTCGCTGATCTCGGCGCTCGGACGGATCCCGATTCGCAAGGAAGTGGCGATGACCGGGGAGATCACCCTGCGCGGCAAGGTCCTGCCGATTGGTGGACTCAAGGAAAAGATCCTGGCCGCGCACCGTTCCGGGCTGAAGACGATCATCGTCCCGCGCGAGAACGAGAAGGACCTGGCCGACATCCCGAAGAACGTGCTCGACTCGCTCAACGTCTACATGGTCGAGTCGATGGACGAGGTGTTGAAGATCGCGCTGGCCGAGCCGCTGGGAGCGATCGCCACCCCGGTCGACGCGGCTTTGCCGGGCGAGGCCACGATCTCGCACTAGTTGAAGCTCATTGAGGCCCGATTCGTCACGAGCGCGACAGGCGCAGGCGACGTCCCGCGCGATGGCATTCCGCACCTGGCGCTCGTCGGGCGATCCAATGTCGGGAAATCGTCGCTGATCAACGCGCTGGCGAGGCAGAAGTCCCTCGCCCGGACGAGCGCGGCGGCCGGCAAGACGCGGCTCGCGAACCTGTACCGTTTCGACGTCGACGGGGGCCCCGGTGGTCCCGGACACTGGAGCGTACACCTCGCGGATCTCCCCGGCTACGGATATGCGCGCGGTGGCCGCGAGTCGGTCGCGGAGCTGCAGACGATTGCGGAATCGTATTTTGGAAGTTTCGATGGCGATGAAGCTTCGTCTCCTTCGCGCCTTCGTTTGGCCGGCGTCCTCCTCATTGTGGACGCGCGGCACCCTGGACTCGAATCGGACTTGGATGCGGCGGAATGGCTGAAGACACTCAACGTGAGAACGGCGACGGTCGCGACGAAGGTCGACAAACTGTCGCGCAGCGAGCGGAACAGGAACCTCAAGGCCCTGGAACGGCAACTCGAAACGGCCGTGCTGCCGATGGCGGCGGTCAACGGCGAAGGACTGGACGATCTGTGGAAACTGATAGCAAGACTGAGCAGGCACAAGCCGTAGCGGAGAAACCCGCGGCGGTCGCCGAGAGGAAACCCATGGACGAGAAGCAGCCGGAGGGCCCGCAGCAGCCGCCCCGCCAGCCGCAGGCGCCCGAGACCAAGGTCGACCTGGCGACGCTCAAGGAGATGAGCACGCAGGAGCTGACCAAGGTCGCCAAGCAGCTCGAGGTGCCCGGGGCCACGGGTATGCGCAAGCAGGAGCTGATTTTCCAGATCCTGCGCTGCCGCGCCGAAAAGTCCGGCAACCTCTTCTCGGAAGGGGTGCTGGAGACACTGCCCGACGGCTTCGGCTTCCTCCGCGCCCCCAACTACAACTACCTGCCCGGTCCAGACGACATCTACGTTTCTCCCTCCCAGATTCGCAAGTTCGACCTGCAGACCGGCGATACGGTCAGCGGCCAGATCCGGCAGCCGAAAGAGGGCGAGCGCTACTTCGCCCTGATCAAGGTCGAGGCGGTCAACTTCGAGCCGCCCGATCGCATCCGCGACCGCGTCTTCTTCGAGAACCTGACGCCGCTCTACCCGCAGGAACGGATCAAGCTCGAGGCGGCCTCCGACAACCTGTCGGCGCGCGTGATGGACTTGATGGTCCCCATCGGCAAGGGGCAGCGCGGCCTGATCGTCGCGCCGCCGCGCACCGGCAAGACGATGCTGCTGCAGAACATCGCCAACAGCATCACCGCCAATCACCCCGAGGTCTACCTCATCGTCCTGCTCATCGACGAGCGCCCGGAAGAGGTCACCGACATGCAGCGGTCGGTCAAGGGAGAGGTGATTTCGTCGACGTTCGACGAGCCGGCACAGCGCCACGTCCAGGTCGCCGAGATGGTCATCGAGAAGGCCAAGCGCCTCGTCGAGCACAAGAAGGACGTGGTCATCCTGCTCGATTCGATCACCAGGCTGGCGCGCGCCTACAACACGATCGTCCCGGCCTCCGGCAAGGTCCTGTCGGGCGGCGTCGACAGCAACGCCCTCCAGCGCCCGAAGCGCTTCTTCGGCGCGGCGCGCAACATCGAAGAGGGCGGCTCGCTGACCATCATCGCGACCGCGCTGATCGATACCGGCTCGCGCATGGACGAAGTGATCTTCGAAGAGTTCAAGGGCACTGGCAACCTGGAAATCCACCTCGATCGCAAGCTCGCGGATCGCCGCGTGTTCCCGGCGATCGACATCCAGAAGAGCGGGACGAGAAAAGAAGAACTGCTCATCCCGAAGGACGACCTCAACCGCACGTGGGTCCTGCGCAAGGTGCTGACGCCGCTGTCGCCGGTCGAAGGGATGGAGCTGCTGCTCTCGAAGATGGGCAAGACCAAGAGCAACGCCGAGTTCCTCGGCTCGATGGCCAACGGCAAGTAGGCCGCGGATCGCGCGGCGGCCACGGATCGATTGGATACAGGCCGGGTCTTCAGACCCGGCCTTTTTCGTTTCAACGCGTCGGCTGCTACGATGCTCGCATGCAGGGAAGTCCGAGGGCACTCGATACGTCGGCAGAAGCCGAGGCCGTGCAACTCGGCGTCTATCGGCGCATGGGCGGCGCCGAACGCGTGGCCGTTGCGTTTAGGCTCGGGGCTCTGGTGCGCGAAGCGACGATCGCCGGCATCCGCCGCCGCCATCCGGACTATTCACGCGAGGACGCCGCGCGCGCGTACCGGCGGCTGATCCTCGGCGATACGCTCATGCGTCTGGCCTTTCCGCACGATCGTCTCGTCGAGCCATGACGCCCGAAGAGCAGGCGCTCGCCGACGCCGTCGAACTGTTCAAACGGCTCGGCATCCCCTTCATGCTCACCGGCTCGGTCGCGACGAGTTACCACGGGCGGCCGCGTGCCACTCATGACGCGGACGTGGTCATCGATCCGGCTCCACAACAGCTCGAGGCGGCCGTGGCGGCACTCGCCGCGCGCGGGTTCTACGTCGATCCAGAGATCGCACGCCGGGCGCTGAGCGACCGAACCCAGTTCAATGTCATCGAAACGCGCTACGCATCCAAGATCGACCTGATCATGCGTCGCGACCGCCCGTTCAGCGTGGAAGAATTCCGGCGGCGCATCTCCGTGGACTTGTCTTTCGCTTCAGAGGTCTCAATCGTCACCGCGGAGGACGCCATTCTGTCGAAGCTCGAGTGGGCTCGCCGCGCGGGGGATTCCGAACGACAGCTCGCTGACGCGGCCGGCGTCGTCGCGGTGAATCCCGGCATCGATCGTATTTACATCGATCACTGGTCGCGGATCCTCGGCGTCGATGATCTGTGGGATCGCATTTGTGGAACCGAGGGTCCGCCGTCACCGTCACCGACTCGCGCAGAGACGAAGTGATCTTCGAAGAATGCAAGGGTCGACCGCGACACTGAAACGCGCATCCGCCGGCTGAGTGCGGACACCGGGCGTTCGAAGGCCGGCGTCGTGCGCGAAGCGATCGCCCATTACGCCGCGGCGCGAGACCGGGGCACCGCCACGGCGGAATCTGCCTACGACCGCCTCAAGCCGTTCGTCGGCAGCGTCGAGAGCGGCGCGGCAAACCTGTCGACCGGCACCCACGCCAAGTACCGCGAGCTCCTCCGCCGCAAGCATCGCTGTGCGCAACGTCCTCGTTGACGCGGGCGTGCTGATCGCGCTGCTCGATCGTGGCGACTCACATCATCTGGACTGCGTCGACGCGTTGAAGCGCATTCGTGAACCGCTCGCGACAGTCTGGCCGGCCGTCACCGAAGCGATGCACCTGCTGGCCGACGTGCCGCGGGCGCCCGACGCGCTGTGCGACATGCTCTCCGACGGTGCCGTCCAGATCCTGCACCTCGACACGACGGACGTGCCGCGCTTGGAGGAATTGATGCGAAAGTACCGCGATCGGCCGATGGACTTCGCCGACGCGGCGCTCGTGCGCGTAGCCGAGCGCGAAGAACTGAACACGATCCTGACCTTCGACGCAGACTTTGCGATCTACCGCCTGCCGCGTCGCGCCCGCTTCAGGGTCTTGCCAGTGGGATAGATCCGCTCGGCGCCGGTTGGGTGCCGATGCAGATTTGGCGCGATCCGCTACACCGCAGAACCTGCACGTGAAGGTATGATCGCCGGATGCAATACCGCACGTTCGGACGCACGGGTTGGTCGGTCTCCGAGATCGGCTACGGCATGTGGGGCATGGCCGGGTGGACGGGATCCGACGACACGGAGTCGGAGACGTCGCTGGACCGTGCAGTGGAGCTCGGCTGCACGTTCTTCGACACGGCCTGGGCTTACGGTGATGGGCGCAGCGAGCGGCTGCTCGGTTCGCTGCTGAAGCGGCATCCCGACAGACGCCTCTATGTCGCGACCAAGATTCCCCCCAAGAACCGTAAGTGGCCGGCGCGCGACAGCTTCCCGCTCGACGACGTCTTCCCCGCCGACTACATCCGCGAGTACACCGAGATCAGCCTTCGGAACCTCGGCGTGGACTCCATGGATCTGCAGCAGTTCCACGTCTGGTCCGACACCTGGGCCGCCGACGACCGCTGGCAACGCGCCGTTGCGGAGCTGAAAGAGCAGAACCTGGTACGCGCAATCGGCATCAGCATCAATCGCTGGCAGCCCGACAACGTCCTGAAGGCGCTCGCCACCGGCCTCGTCGACGCCGTGCAGGTGGTCTACAACGTGTTCGACCAGGCAGCCGAAGACACGCTCTTTCCCGAGTGCCAGCGCCGCGGCATCGCGGTCATCGCCCGGGTGCCGTTCGACGAGGGCAGCCTGACCGACACGTTGACGGTCAACACGCACTGGCCCGAGGGGGACTTCCGCAACATCTACTTCCAGCCGGACAATCTCAAGAACACGCTCGAGCGTGTCGCCTTGCTGCGCCCGGTCGTCCCCGCCGGGATGCCGATGCCGGAACTGGCGTTGCGGCACATCCTGCAGCACCCTGCCGTGAGCACAGTGATCCCCGGCATGCGCAAGCGGCGTCATGTCGAGGCCAACCTCGCCGCCAGCGACGGCCGGCGTCTTCCCGGCGCCCTGATCGATGAATTGCGACGTCATCGCTGGGATCGCTGGATCGACATCCCGTAATACGTGAGCCGCCTCCGCAAGGCCGCCCTTTGCGCCTATGCTGTTGCCCTGACAGGGGTTAGCTCTTTGTGATATACTGGAGTTTTGCCGAAGGCATCAAGGAGCACACCGTGAAGGAAGGGATTCACCCCAAGTATTTCGACATCGAGGCGCGTTGTGCCTGCGGAGCGACGTGGAAGACCCGCTCCACCAAGCCCGAGCTTCACCTCGAGATCTGCAACAACTGCCACCCGTTCTTCACCGGCCGTCAGAAGCTGATCGACACCGAAGGGCGCGTGGACCGCTTCACCAAGCGCTTTGGCGCGCAGACCTCGGAAGCGCGTAAAGCCGCGGCCGCCGCGGCCAAGACCGCCAAGGACAAGAAGGCCGCAGCCGCCCGCTAGGACGCGCCTCGGGCCGCCCGTCGCAACAGCCAGCTATGCGAATAGCTGGCTGTTGTCGTTAGAGGCGATCTTCCGATCGAGCCGCGCCAGGCGATGCCGGGCGCGGTCGCGCTTCTCGAAGGTGTCGTCGTCCAGCAGCGCGAGCGCCAGCTCGCGAGCCCCCTCGTAGTCCCTCTCGCGGTGCTCGTGGTGGACGGCGAGCGCCTCGGTCGCATACTGCCGGAGCGTGCTCAGCACCGCACTCCGGCCTTTGAGCGCCAGGATGCGCCGCCACATCACGGCCGCCTGGTCGAAGCGGCGGTCGCGGCGCAAGCCGACGCCGAGCCGGTAGAGCGCCTCGCCGCCCACTTCGGCATGGGCGCGCAGGTCCGACGCGGCATGCTCGTAGCACGCGCGCGCGCGATCGATGGCGCCGGCGCGTTCGTAGACCTTGCCGAGCGCCACCGCTTCCCCGGCGTCGCGGCAGCGGCAGGCCCCGTGCTCGACGAGCTCGACGGCATGGGCCGCAACGGCGGCGAGCGAAATCAAGTCCAGCCGGTTGTGCTCGAGTACCGGTTCGAGCGGCCGCGCGTCGCCGCTGCGCAGGAAACGGAAGTAGCGCGCCGGGATCTCCATCCCGGGCACGTCGCCGACGCGGGTCACGTCGCACAGCACGCGCTCGAGCGTGCCGAGGCGGCAGCTGCCGTCTTCGCCTGGCGCTGGCGGCCGCTCTTTGCCCCTCCCGCCCGTGCGGCAGCCCCACAGTCGGCGCGCCGGGTGCAGCATGTCGAAATGCCGCACCGCGTCGAGCGGCATCGGCATGCGGTGGAACAGCCAGCGCGTCTCCATCAGCGGGACGTCGAATGTCTTGCCGTTGTAGGTGACGAGCAGTTCGGCCGTGTCGAAGCAGGCCGCGACCGCGCATAACAGCGCCCGCTCGCTGGCGTAGCTGGCGAGCAGGAACTGGCGGACCTGGAAGGCGCCCAGATCGAACCAGCCGACACCGACGAGAAACGCCACTGTTCCGGCGCCGCCGCTGAGACCGGTCGTCTCCAGATCGACGAACAGTGTCTTCTTGTCCGCGGCGGCGGGCCGGGCCGCCGCCGGCAATCCGGGATCGAGGAGCCGCAGCAGGTCGCCGTCCGCCAGCACGCACTCGCCGACCCGACGACGGCCATGGAAGCGATCCGATTCGTAGCGCCGATCGATGACGAGCGCCCGCCCGTAACGATTCTCGACCACGCGCCCGCCGAGCACATCGGCGACACGGTCGATATCAATCGTCGCTTCGTAGTGCCCGGTATCGGGCTCATAGGTGAGTTCGCGTGGCGCCGATGGTGCGCCCCCACTGACGATGCCGCGCAGCCTCGAGCGAAGATCCCTCAAAACGGAACGACCTCCGACTCTTGAAGCATGAGCCCGGACAGGAGCTCGAGCGCGACGGCCTTGGCGCGCGGACCGGTGTTCCCCTCGGGACCAACGCACGACGGGCAACCCGATTCGCACGGGCATTCGGCGATCAGCTCGCGCGTCCGCGCCAGCAGCGTCTCGTGCATCTCGAACAGGGGGCGGCTGAAACCGATGCCACCCGGATAGTTGTCGTAGATGAAGACGTTGGGCTCCGCCTGGAGCGCCTCGGGCACTCCCCCCTTGCCGCCCGTGCGGGTGACGCGATCGAGCGAGCCGCCGTCGATCGAGACACCGACGTCGCTGCGATCGCACATCAGCAGCAGCTGCGCGACGTGCCGCATCGCGAAGGACAATCCGATCACGCCGTCGCGCCGATCGTCGGCGCCGTAGCGCAGTGCCTGCATGACGACCGCCGGAATGGTCAGCCAGTACGACGAGGTGTGCATCTGCTGCTCGGGCAGGTCGAGCTCGCCTGAGCCGACGTTTTCGTTGGTGTAGAACTTGATCTTCTTGAAGCCGACGACGCGCGACACGACGTGGACTTCGCCGTGAGAGCGAGTGGCGAGGCGCGAGGGGCGCGGCGCGTCACTCCCGGATCCTGGATCCGTACCGACTCGCCTCTCGCTCCCCGCTATTCGCAAAGGTGTCCAGTATCGTCACCTTCGTATAGGTGATCGCGTCGGTGTAATAGTCGCAGTCGACCGAGCGCACGAATGCCTTCCGGCCGTCGAAGTCGAGGCGTTCGACCTGGAACAGCTGTCCTTCGATGATGTAGATGGCCTTCTCGTGGAGCATCGCGGGACCGCTCGTGAAATCGGTCTCCGCGATCACGCGCTCGCCATGGGTCGTATCGACGACCACGAAATTGTCGGACGACACGGAGCGCAGGCTGACCGCGTCGGCGGGATACGATTCGTGGGTCCAGTTCCATTGCCCGTCGGCGGCGTGCACGAAGCCCTCCTCCGCCAGCACCGCGAGCACCTCCTGCACGTTCTCCTCGCCGAACGACTCGTCCATCGCGAAGGGCAGCTCGAAGGCCGCGCACTTCACGTGGTCGAGCAGGATGTGCAGGTTGTCGGGATTGATCAGCGCATGCTCCGGCGACGCGTCGAAGAAGTAGGACGGATGACGCACGATGAACTGGTCGATCGGCGCGCTGCTCGCCACGAGCACCGCCGCGGACCGCGTCGACCGCCGCCCGGCGCGGCCGGCGCGCTGCCAGGTCGCGGCAATCGTGCCGGGATAGCCGGCCATCACCGAGACGTCGAGCGCGCCGATGTCGATCCCCAGCTCGAGCGCGTTGGTCGAGACGACAGCGCGCACTTCTCCTTCGCGCAGCCCGCGCTCGATCTCGCGACGGCGGTTTGGCAGGTAGCCGCCGCGATAGCCGCGAATCACGTCCGCGGCGCCCGGCGGCCCCTGGTAGGCGTCCTTGAGATAGGTCGTCAGGATCTCGGTGGCGAGGCGGCTCTGCGCGAAAACGATCAGCTGCAGCTTGTTTTTGAGGAACTCGAGCGCGACGCGTCGCGTCTCCGAGAGATAGGAGCGACGGATGCCGAGCTGCGCGTTGACCACCGGCGGGTTGACGAAGAGGAAGAACTTCTCGCCGCGCGGCGCGCCGCTCCGCTCGATCAGTTCGAACGACCGGCCGGTCAGCCCTTCCGCCAGCTCACGCGGGTTGGCAATCGTCGCCGACGAGCAGATGAACACCGGATCCGACCCGTAGTGACGGCAGATGCGCTGCAACCGGCGCATGATGTTCGACAGGTGACTGCCGAACACGCCGCGATAGGCGTGCAGTTCGTCGACGATGACGAACTTCAGGTTCTCGAACAGTTTCGCCCAGCGCGGATGGTGCGGCAGGATCCCCGAGTGCAGCATGTCGGGGTTGCTCAGCACTACGTGCGCCTTGCCGCGAATCGCGCGCCGCGCGTCCGACGGCGTGTCGCCGTCGTAGGTGAAGACGCCGATCTCGGGAACGTCTTTCACTGGCGCGCCAGGCTCCGCGTGGGCCGCCTGCTGCATGACCAGCTCCGCCAGCGCGTGCAGCTCGGCCAGCTGATCTTGCGCGAGCGCCTTGGTTGGAAACAGATAGAGCGCACGCGAGGACGGATCCTTGAGGATCGCGTCGAGGACCGGCGCGTTGTAGCACAGCGTCTTGCCCGACGCCGTCGGTGTGATCGTGACCACGTTGCGGCCGGCGAGCACGTACTCGAACGCCTCGGCCTGGTGCGTGTAGAGCTGCTCGATGCCGCGCGCGGCGAGCGCCGCCCTCAGTCGTGGGTCTGCCTCGTCAGGGAACGGCGCATGACTCGCCGCGACCGCCGGCAGCCGCCGGCTCGCCGTGACGATCGGGTCGGCATCGTCCGGGCCGCCGGGCCGGGCTGAGGCCTGCAGCCGGCCGAGCGCCTGC
This sequence comes from uncultured Acidobacteriota bacterium, assembly GCA_963836665.1. Lineage (GTDB taxonomy): Bacteria > Acidobacteriota > Vicinamibacteria > Vicinamibacterales > 2-12-FULL-66-21 > JAICSD01. The sequence goes on from CAWIKL010000002.1 coordinate 1,126,065, forward strand.
TGCAGCAGTTGATCTTTGTCGCCGGCGACGACCGGAAGGGATGACATGTGGGTAACCTGCTGCACCCGTGAGGATTGTGGAAGTGATGGTAGCAGGCCGGCGAGGGGCGATCAAGAGGCGAAGGTGGACGGAAACAGGCTCAAGCCCTGTCCAACAGGCGTTCGCGCGCGAACTTCGCGACCAGCCCGCTCAGTCCGATCAGGCCGATGAGATTCGGGAACACCTGCAACGCGTTCATCAGGTCGCCCCACGCCCACACCACCTCCACCTTGGTCACCGCGCCGAACGGAATCAGCAGGCAGTAGATCCAGCGGTAGGGCAGGGTCACCTTCCGTCCGAGCATGTACTCGAAGAACTGCTCGCCGTAGTAGGCCCAGCCGATGAGTGTGGTGTAGCCGAAGAGGAAGACGCAGAACGCTACGATCCAGCCGCCGACGGTCGGCATGACGGTGTTGAAGCCGGCGGCCACGGCAGCGCTGCTGGTCATCCCGCTGCGCCAGACGCCGGTCAGGAGGATCGTCATCGCGCTGATCGTGGACGTGACGAACGAGACGGTGAAGACCTCGATGATCGCGTTCAGTCCCTGCATCACCGGCTGCGCGCTCTTCGCCGTGCCGTAGGCGACAGCGGCCGTTCCGTAGCCGGCTTCGTTCGCATAGATCCCGCGCGCGATGCCGTAGCGCATGGCGATGAACAGCCCGAAGCCCAACGCCGACCGCGGCGCCAGCGCGTCGTGGAACACCATCGCCAGGACGCCGGGGATGCGCGCGGCGTTGACGAGGATCACGATCAGGCCGCCGATCAAATACAGGCCGACCTTCAGCGGCGACAGCTTCGCCGCGGCGCGGCCGATCGACTGGATGCCGCCAATGATCACCAGCCAGGTCAGCACCGCGATCACGATGCCGACGACCAGCTTCGGAATGCCGAACACGCTGTTGACGACGAGCGCGATCGAATTGGGCTGCGTGAACGGCGTCGTCGTCAGCGCCGCAACGGCGGCGACGAGCGCGAACGTCGTCGCCAGGAAGGGGGACTTGAGCCCGTCGCGCAGGTAGTACATCGGCCCGGACAGGACCGTCTCCCCTTTCGACTCACGGAACTGCAGGCCGAGCGTCGCTTCGGCGAACTTGATCGCCATGGCGAGAAAGCCGTAGACCCAGATCCAGAAGAGCGCGCCGGGCCCGCCCGAGACGATCGCGGTCGCGACGCCGGCGATGTTGCCCGTGCCGATCGACGCACCGAGCGCAGTCATGAACGCCTGGAAGGGCGTCAACGCGCCGCTCGCCGTAGCGGCGCGCCGCACGAACGCGACCCGCCAGGCCTCGACGAAGCGCCGCAGCTGCACGAAGCCGGTGGCGACCGTCAGCCACACCCCCGCGAGCAGGAGGACGCCGACCACCCAGGGCATGAAGAGCCAGTCGGCGACAGTCTGAAGCATCAGGTGGATCGGGTGATTTTGTGATCGGGTGATCTGGTGATCGGATGAACTGATTGTCGAACGCGCCGACTTAGATTACCCGATCACCAGATCGCCCGATCATCTAGAGATTGCTTTTTCCCTGGCAGCCGTCGACCACGACCGACGCGCCGGAGATCCACGAGGCGCGCGGCGACGCAAGAAACGCGACGACGTTGCCGACTTCCTCGGCCCTGCCGAAGCGGCCGAACGGCAGATCGCGTTTGATCATGTCGGCGATGCCGGCCGGATCCGACTGCTGACGCTTGTGCCACGAACCGCCGGGAAACAGGATCGAGCCGGGCGCGACGCTGTTGACGCGGATGTTGGCCGGCGCGAGTTGCAGCGCCAGCGCCTTGGCGAAGGAGGTCTCGGCGGCCTTGACCGCGTTGTAGGTCATGCGGCCGCCCGACTCGCGCCCCCAGATCGAGGTGATCATGACGATCGCGCCGCCGCCACGCGCCTTCATGTGGGGAACGGCCGCGCGCGAGGCGCGGATCGCCGGGAACAGCGTTTCGTCGAAGGCCGCCTGCCACTCGGCGTCGCTCGTCCCGAGCAGGTCGGAGCCGCCGGCCTTGCCGACGTTGTTGACCAGGACGTCAAGCCCACCGAACGTGTCGACGGCGCGGCCGATCACGAGCTCGATCCCGGCGGCGGTGCTGACGTCGGCCTGCACGGTCGCGATCATGTTCGGGCGGCGTGCCGCCGCTTCGACCTCGAGTGCCGCTTCGGCCAGCGTTTCGGCCCCGCGCGCGCACAGCACGACGCGGCACCCTTCGGCGACCAGTGAGCGCGCGCTCGCCAGCCCGAGTCCGCGGCTCGAGCCGGTGATCACCGCCACTTTGTCGGTCAACCCTAAGTCCATCGCGTGGCGTGCCGGGACGCCGCTCGGCGGCGCCCCCTCCGGGCCCCTGGGTACGCTCAACGTTGAGCTCAACGTCGCGCTCAGCGTCCACTGTGTCCGCCGCCGGTCAGGTCGTTGAGCTGCCAGTCCATGGGCAGAAACGCCATCTTCCATTCGTTCTTCTGCACGAACTCCTTCTCCGACGGCAGCAGCGCCGGCAGCAGAAAGGCGACGACGGCGCGCTCGATCGGCGAACGCGCCGCGAACTTCGCATCGCCCTTGTCGTAGGCGGCGACGAACTCGGCATCGTGCCAGCTGATGATCGGCGACACCGAGAGCGTATTGGTCGCGTGATCGAGGCGATACATGCGCGCGGTCTGGACGAACTCCGCCTGGATGCTGGCCAGCTGCGTGTCGAGGCGCTCCGCCGTGTAGGCTTCGCTGCGCAGCCGACCGCCGCCGACCGCGCCGCGGCCGAGCGCGAGATACAGCCGCGGCTCCTTGAAGTCGGGCAGGATTGTCTTCTCGATCTGGTCGAGTGTCACCGTCCGGCCGGCGGCATGGAAGAACGTCTTGTCGAAGGCGCCGGGGATGTCCTTGATGGTGCCGTGCATCGGGTAATGGTTGATGACGGTCTGCAGCACGAAGGCGTTGTAGGCGTCGACCCAGAACGCCATCTGCTGCGGCTTCGACCAGCCCTGGTAGGTGCCCGCCGCGACGTTCAGCGACGCGGCGTAGCGGTCGAGACGGCCCCGCTCTGCCTTGAGCGTGCGGTAATAGACGAGGCCGTCGCGCACGCTGACGTCGAGGACTTGATCGAACGGCTGGTGCAACGGGTCGGCGCCGGGCGCCGATGTGAACTGCTGAGCAGGCAGCAGCATGGCCAGGGCGGAGACAAGCAGGATCCGCATCAGACGATCATACCTACAAGCGCGCGAGAAGGAAGTCGGCGAGCGCGCGAGAGAAGATCTCGGGCTGCTCCAGGTTCGACAGGTGACCGGCGCCTGGAATCACCGTCAGCGTCGCGCGCGGCAGCGCCTGCCGCATCGACGCGGCGTCGGCGACAGGCGTGATGCCATCCTCCTCGCCGACGACGACCAGCGTGGCGCACGAGAGGTTGGGTAGATCACCGGTCGAGTCCGGCCAATCCATCAACGCCGCAATCGCCGCGTCGATTGCCAACGGATCAGCGCCTTCAATCATCGCGCGCACTGCGGCCACGACGTCGGGCGCCGCCCCGCCGGAGAGCAGTTTCGGGAGCATCTGATCGGCGATTCCCTTTGCCCCCTCGCGCGCGAGCAACTCCCGCTGGCGGGCGCGGCCGCTACGTCCCTCGGGCGTGTCGGCTTGGGCGCGGGTGTCGGCGAGCACGAGCCCCGCGAACCGGCCCGGCAGCTGGCGGTACATCTCGAAGGCGACATAGCCGCCCATCGACAGCCCCGCGATCACCGCATCGTCGAGCTCGAGTGCGTCCATGAGATCGCCAACCGCGGCCGCGTAGAGGCCAAGGCCGTTTCCCGGCAAGCGCCGCAGCTCGCTTCGTCCGAAGCCCGGAAAGTCCGGCGCGATGAAGCGGGCACCCTCCGGCACACGCTCGAGCTGCGGCCGCCACATCGCGGCGTTGAGCGGAAACGCGTGCAGCAGGAGAACGGGCCAGCCGGCGCCGGCTTCGAACCACGCCATTCGGCCCAGCGGCGTGTCCATGTGGCGCTCGCGAATGGTCATGGCACTCCTGCCGTTCTATCACACCAGTAAGCAGTCAGCGCGACCGCGACGTAAGATTCGCGGATGCCCACCGCGGTCGACGTATCGGGAACCCTCGCGCTCGTCGCGGTCGGGCTGCTGTCGCTGAACCTGCTGCTCGGGCTGCTGCTCTCGATCGGCTACAACCCGAAGCGCCAGTGGCCGCGCAGGGCATTCAAGCTGTTCACGCTGCACAACTGGACGGCCTACGTCGCCTTCGCGGCGGTGGTGCTGCACGCCGGTGCGCTGCTGTTCTCGAGCGATCCGCCGTTCCGTGTCGTGGACGTGCTGTTCCCGATCCACTCGCCGGTGCAGCCGTTGCCCAACAATCTCGGCGCGCTCGGTTTCTACCTGTTGGCGATCGTCGTGGTGAGCTCGCTGAAGCGCGTGCGCGCGGCGCTGGGACGGCACCGGTGGAAGCCGATCCACTACACCACCTACGCTGCCGCGTGCGTGTTCTTCGTCCACGGCGTGATCGCGGACCCGGAAGTGAAGAACCGGCCGATCGACTTTCTCGACGCGGAGAAGGTGTACGTCGAGGCCTGCGCGCTGGTAGTGATCGCCGCGATCGTGTGGCGCGTGAGACACCGCCGCGTCGTCCGATTGGCGGCGCGGGTCAACTCCGCGATGCCACAGCTGCCAACGCCCAAGTAACGCCCAACCCGTTCTCCGCCTCTCATTTCTTCACGAGGCGGATCTCGAATACCCTCGGCCAGAGTTTCCCCGTCACGAACAGCCGATCGGCTGCCGCATCGTAGGCAATGCCGTTCAGCACGCCGCCAGCCGCGTCGGCGGCGGCGCGTTCGGCCGGCGTCAACAGCCCGGATAGGTCGACCCAGCCGGTAACGCGGCCGTCCTGCGGCGAGATGCGCGCGATCCGATCGGTCTGCCACACGTTGGCGAAGACCTCTCCCTTGACGTATTCGAGTTCGTTGAGCCGTTCGACCGGACCGTTGGCATCGCGCACGGTGATGCGCCCGGTTTCCTTGAGCGTCGCCGGATCGATGAAACGTAGCTGCGCGCTACCGTCGCTCATGATGATCCGGCTGTCGTCGTGGGTGAGCCCCCAGCCCTCGCCGGTATAGGTCCAGCGCTTCGTCTGCTCGAACGTGTTCATGTCGTAGACGAAGCCCACTTCTGACCGCCAGGTGATCTGGACGATCTGGCCCTTCCAGTCGGTGATGCCCTCGCCGAAGTACTCCTGTGGCAGCGGCTTGGCCTGAAGCACTTCGCCGCTCTCCAGCTTGACCTTGCGGAGGCCCGATCGCCCGTTGAGACCGGTACCCTCGTAGAACACGCCGTCACGGAAGATGAGCCCCTGCGTGAAGGCGTTGCGGTCGTGCGGATAGGAGCGAACGACCTCGTAGCCGTAGACCGGAACCGGTCCACCGGGTCGCTGGGCAGGAATGAAGCCAATCGCCATCGCCGTCAGGAGAACTCCCACCTTCATTTTGCTAGCATAGGCCACGGATGAACACGGACAAACACGGAAAACGGATTCTCGCCGCCGCCCTGCTCGCGGCCGCGGCCGCGGGCACGATCCGCGCCGCGGCGCCGGTCCCTGCCGGACCGCGCATCGACGTCTCGTTCGCGGCCGCCGCGCACGGTCAGCCGATTACCGGCATGGTCTACTTCGCCATCAGCGCCGACAATCGCACGCCGCCGATCCAGCAGACCGATCCCGACGGCGTTCCGCTGTTTTCAAAATACGTCGAACAGCTCCAGCCCGGCGCAACGGTGAGCTTCGACAGCGGCTATCGCGGCCATCCGCTCGCGGCCCTTCGTGACATTCCCGCCGGCGAGTACTGGATCCAGCCCTTCGTCAACGTCTACACGCGATTCCCGCGCGCCGACGGCCACACCGTGTGGATGCACATGGACCGGTGGGAGGGACAGAACTGGAAACGGTCGCCGGGCAACCTCTACGGCGATCCAGTCAAGGTCCGCATCGATCCCTCGTCGCCGGCGCCGATCCGGCTCGTCGCCGACAAGGTGGTCTCGCCGATCACCCCGCCGCCCGACACCGCGATGGTCAAGCGGATCAAGATCCAGAGCCGGATCCTGACCCAATGGTGGGGCCAGCCGATCTACCTCGGCGCGACGATTCTCCTGCCAAAGGGCTACGACACGCACCCCGGCGTGTCCTATCCGATCAACTACATCGAGGGCCATTTCTCGCTCGGCGCTCCTGACGGCTTCGGCCGCGGCGGCGACTTCGATCGCGCTTGGACCGCCGACGACACGCCGCGGTTCATCTACGCCACGCTGCAGCACCCCTCGCCGTACTACGACGACTCCTACGGCGTGAACTCAGAGAACAACGGGCCGTACGGCGACGCGATCATGCAGGAGCTGATCCCGGCGATCGAAACGCAATTCCGCGTCATCCGCCAGCCGTGGGCGCGCATGCTGTCGGGCGGATCGACCGGCGGCTGGATCGCCGCCGCGCACCAGGTCTTCTACCCCGACTTCTACGGCGGCGCGTTCGCCAGCTGCCCCGACTCGGTCGACTTCAATTACCACCAGATCGTCAACGTCTACAAGGACGACAACGCCTATTACCTCGATCGCGGCTGGGTGAAGATCGACCGGCCGTCGGAGCGCCGCCCAGACGGCACCGTTGTCATGACGATGAAGGGAGAGAACGACTACGAGCTGGTGGTCGGTGACAAGTCTCGCAGCGGCGGACAATGGGACATCTGGGAGGCGACCTACTCGCCTGTCGGCGCCGATGGTTATCCCATGCGGATCTGGAACAAGGAGACCGGTGCGATCGATCACGCCGTCGCGGACAAGTGGAAGAAGTACAGACCTGCTCGACGTGTTGAAGACGAACTGGGCAACGCTCGGACCGAAGATCGGACACAAGCTGAATGTCTACGTCGGCGACATGGATTCGTACTATCTGAACGACGCCGTCGAGAATCTCAACGCGTTCTGGCAGAAGAACAACAATCCCGGGGAGATGGGGGAGATCGTCTTCCAGCGGCGCGCGCCCCACTGCTGGGGTCCGCGCGGCACCGATCTACTGAAGAAGATGACCGCCCAGATCGACAAGTACGCGCCGCAGGGGGCGGACAGGACCAGTTGGAAATACCAGTGAGTCCCAGAGCCCGGCTCCCAAGTCAATCAACTGGGGAGTCGGGCCCCGGGAGGCGGGGCTTTACTTCTTCCGCGCAGCGGAAAACGAGCCGCTCATCATGCCGCCGATGTCGACGCTGCCCTTGAGGCTGCCGTCGGCCTGGAGGACGCCGTTGTAAACGGCGTTGACCGCGTTCCCCTCGACGTTCATCGAGACGGTGAATGTGACCGCGGTCCCGCTCACTTCGCCGGCCAGCGGGAACTTACCATACTGCTGGCTGACGTACTCGCCGGTCAACTTGGTACCGTCCTGCTTCAGGGTGAAGGCGGGCGTCGCAGTAATGGTGTCGAGCTGAAGCGTCGCGTTCCACGTACCTGAGACGTCACTGCTCCCCGACGCCTTCGTGTCCTTCGGGTCCTTCGTGTCTTTCGCATCCTTGGTGTCTTTCGCGCGAGTGGCGGTCCAGTCGCCGGCCGGGCTGCCGCCGGCGGTCATCGTGCCCTTCGCCGAGTCACCATCGACGGTGCCGGTCATCTCGACCGGGATCGGCTGCCCGTTGGCACTGTAGTTGAACCACACCGACAGGTTCTTTCCCTTGATCTCGGCCTCGACGGGGCTTTCTCCTTCCTGCGAAGAGATGGTGCCGGCCAGCTTGTCGCCGCTCTTCTGCAGCTTCAGGGTCGCCGGGATGACGCCCTGCTGGGTATTGAACGAGGCGTTCCACGTGCCGACAGGATCGGTCGCCGACGCCGGAGTCTGAGCGAACGCGGCCGTCGACAACGCGAGGCACGCGGCGAACACGAGCGAGGTAATGGCTTTCATTGTTGGACTTCCACTTCTACTCCGCCGAACAGTCCGGCGAACAGGTTATAGAGCGCAGCGCCGACCGCACCGCTGACGAGGCCGAGCAGACCGTAACAGACCGGGAGGAGAATGATCGCACCGACGCCGAACATCGCCCCGAGGCCGCCGGCGAGGAGTCCCGCGCCGCGGGGACCGCCATTGCTGCCGAGCGCGCCGGCCATGCCGCCGAGCATCGCCATCAGCGCCACCACGATGCCCGCGATCAGTCCGAAAGTGCCCGAGATCCCGGCATAGAGCCGCGCGACCGACCACACACCCAGTCGACGGATGACCATCTGCACCTCTCGGTGGACGATAATAGCTCCAATTTTCCCAACTGGAGGTATGCGTGAAGAAGATCCTAACTCTTGCGGTCGTCCTGGTTCTCGCGTCGTTCGGCCTCGGCTACGCGTTCGCGGCGGGTAAGACCTACCAGGTGACCGGCCCGGTGCTCGAAGTTCGCCCCGACGCGGTCGTCGTGCAGAAGGGAACAGAAAAGTGGGAGATCGCGCGCGACGCCAGCACCAAGGTGACCGGCGACCTGAAGGTCGGCGCGAAGGTTACGATTCAGTACCGGATGAGCGCTGCCGAAATTGAAGTGAAACCGGCGGCGGCCGCCGCGAAGAAGGAACCGGCGAAAAAGAAGTGAGCGGTAGCGGTGCTGAAGGGCCTCACCGGTCTCCCTCAGCACCGCACCGGTAGCACGTTTGGCACCCTTGGCACTCTTAGCACCCCATGCCGGCACCCTCGGCACGTTGCGTCCGCTCTTCCCCTCACCGTTCGTTCAGCCACCGATCCTGCAGCACCTGCAACGGCTTGGTGAACTTCTTACCGGCGACGTCGAGCGTGACGATGTAGGTTCCTGGCTCGACGGCGGCGGCGCCGCCGCGGCCGCCGCCAAAGCCGCCGGCCGGCTGCCCGGCCGCGGGCTGCGGCGCCAGGTTCCACATCACCCGGTTGATCCCCGCTGCCTTCGGGCCGTCGAGCGTCCGGATGACCCGGCCGTTGACGTCGGCGATCGTGACCTTGACGTCGCCGCTCGCCGCTGACTTCAGGTAGTAGTTGATCGCGGCGCCGCGCGGCGCGTTTTCCCCGACGAACACCTTCTGCCCGCCGACCTGCTGGTTGTTCTGCTGATCGTTGAGCCACGCGACTGCCGGGCGTACGTCGAACAGCGCCGCGTCGGACTCCCGCACCGCAGGTGTCAGCTGCTGCAACGGTGTGATGTCGTCGGCAATCCACACGCTGCGCCCGTGCGAGGCGATGATCAGGTCGTTCTCGCGCGGATGCACGAGGATGTCGTCGGTGCGCACCGTCGGGTAGTTGTTCATGAACTTCTGCCAGCTCTTGCCGGCGTCGAGCGAGATGAACAAGCCGAACTCGGTGCCGACGTAGAGCAGGTCCTTGTTCTTGGGGTCCTCGCGGATCACCTGCACGTTGCCGTACGGCGGCAGGTTGGCGGAGATGCCCTGGAAGGTCTTGCCGAAGTCGTGGGTGACAAAGACGTAGGGCTTCAGGTCGTCGCTCCGGTGCCCATCGACCGAGACGTAGGCCGTGGCCTGATCGAAATGCGACGCATCGACGCGCGAGATCCAGTACCAGTTGTCCTTCGGCAGTCCCGGGAGGTTCTTGCCCACCTCGGTGAACGTCATGCCGCCGTCGCGGCTCACCTGCAGGTTGCCGTCATCGGTGCCGGCCCACACCACCCCCGGCATCACGGGTGACTCCGAGATGCAGATGATCGTGCTGTAGGACACGACGCCGTCGTTCTTCGAGAGCTGTGAATAGTTGCCGGGCACTTCCATCACCGGCACCTTGTCGCGATCGATGTTCTTGGTCAGATCTTCGCTGGCGACCCACGACTCTCCCTGGTTGTACAGACTTGAACAGGCGGTTGCCGCCGAGCCACACGATCTTCGGATTGTGCGGCGACATGATCACCGGCGTGTTCCAGTTGAAGCGGTAGACGTCGGCAGGGATTGCGTTGAGCACGTTGGGCGGCCCGCCGCGGCCGAAGCCGCCGCCCTGTCCGCCGACCTGGACGGGCGGCTGCGCCTGCGCGTCGGGTGCCGCGCCGGAGGCCGCCGCCGCGTTCGCGGCGTTGGCGTTGGCAGCCGGCGGCGGGTTGCCGCCGCGTCCTCCCCGCCCGCGTCCGCCGCCCGCGCTCGGACGGATGCTCTGGCCGCGTCCGCCGGCGGCGAGGTTGTAGCGGTTGGTCGCCCCGTCCTGCGATTCGGTGATGACGAGGTTGTAGTCGCTGGGATCGACGGCGGTGTAGAAACCGTCGCCGCCGCCGATGCCGAACCAGTGCGAGTTCATGATCCCGCCGCGGCCGCGCACCGCGCTCGGCCCGCCCCAGCTGCCGTTGTCCTGCAGGCCGATGTAGACGTAATACGGGTGGCGCATGTCGGCGGTGACAACGTAGGCCAGCGCCGTCGCCATCGTGTTGACGAAGTCCCACGACTTGCCCTGATCCCAGCTCACGTCGAGGCCGCCGTCGTTCCCTTCCATGATGTGCTTCGGGTTCTTCGGATCGATCCAGATGGCGTGCTGATCGACGTGTCCGGGTTCGCCGTAGCCGCCGGCCTCGTCGAGCGTCGCGAAAGTCCGGCCGCCGTCGAGCGACTTGGCCACCGGTAGGCCGGCGACGTAGATCGTCTTGTCGTTGCTCGGATCGACGCGGATCTGGCTGAAGTACATCGGACGCGAGTTGCAGTTGCTCATCAGCGTCCAGGTCTTCCCCTTGTCCTCGGAGCGCAGCACGCCGCCGATCGCCGGATCGAGCGACGGTGGCGTGCGCGGGCCTTGCGGCGCCTGCGCCTGCTGACCGCCGCCGCGTCCAGTCGGCCACCCCTTACCCGGACCGCCGTTGTTGCACCAGTCGAACTGGTTGCCGCGGCCGCCGCCGCCCGCAAGCTGCGGCTGCGGCGCGGCGTTGGGGTTCTGCGCGGCGCCGGCAGGTGGCGCACCTGCACGCCCGGGGGCACCGGCGCGGCCCGTCCCCGGCGCGCCGGGCTGCGGCACCGCCGCGGCGCCGGCCGGCGTCGGCTCGGTCGCCGCCGCCAGATCGTCGCCGGGGCCAGTGCGAACCGGCTTGCCAACGTCGCCCGCCTCGACCTGCGCGTAGATCACGTTGGGGTTCGAGTGCGACACGTCGAGGGCGATGCGCCCGTAGGTGCCGGGCGGCAGTCCGCCTCCACCCACCTTAGTCCACGTCTTCCCCGCGTCCATCGACTTCCAGATCGCGCTGCTCGGACCGCCGCCGTTGAAGCAGCAGCCCTGGCGACGCCGCTGGTAGCTCGCCGCCCACACGATGTTGCTGTTGACCGGGTCGAGGACGATGTCGGTGAACCCGGTGTCCTGATCGATGAACTTGACCAGGTTCCAGGTCTTGCCGCCGTCGGTGGTCTTGTAGACGCCGCGCTCCTTGCTGGACCCGAAAAGATGTCCGAGCGCCGCCACGTAGACGATCTCGGGGTTCTTGGGATCGATCACGATGCGCGCGATCGTCTGCGTCTCCTTCAGGCCGATGTTGGTGAAGGTCTTGCCGCCGTCGGTGGTCTTGTAGATGCCGTCGCCGAACGACGCCGTCTGGCGATTGTTCGCTTCGCCGGTGCCGACGTAGACGATGTTGGGATCGCGCGGGTGAATGGCGATGTCGCCGATCGATGCGGTGCCGTAGGTCTGGAACACCGGCTCGAACGTGACGCCGTTGTTTTCCGACTTGAAGACGCCGCCAACCGCGTAGCCAAGATAGATGACGTTGGGGTCCGACTCGGACACGGCAATGTCATCGATGCGGCCGCCCATGCTCGCCGGGCCGATCGAGCGGAAGCGAAAGCTGTGCAGGAGCGGGTCGTCGGACTGATTGATGACCGGCGGCGCCGGCGGCGCTGCCGCCGGGGCCTGAGCCGAGGGACGGACGGCGAAGCCGGAAATGCCGAGGGCCGCGAGCGCGAACGCCAGCGACGCCCCGCGGGCCAAGCGGTTGGACTGCATAGTCATAAGCGCATGTTCTCCGAAAAAACGGCAGCTATATCCGCCGAATTACGACCTTCGGACCTCAAGCGCTTACCCGACCCTATTTCAGTTCGATCGGCATCACACTGAACCCGACCGGCTGGCCGATGGGCGTCAACTTATCTCCGTTCAAGCGATTCAGCGTCGCGCGATATCGCCCGGGCGCCACTGGCACGCCCTGCGGGCCGCCGCGCCCGAATCCGCCGACGCCCTGCGCGGCGCCCCCCGCTGCCGGCGGCGGTGCGTCAGTGCGCAAGTTCCACGCGACGCGACGCAGCCCCGCGGTCTTGTCGAGATCAAGGCGGCGGAGCTGCTTGCCCGTGTCGTCGGCGATCGTCAGCACCAGCTTTTCGGCGTCGGCAAACGTCCCGGCCACGCTGTAGGTAAACACCGCGCCGTAGGGCGGGTTGGGCGCCGTCCAATTGCCCGACATCGCGCCGATCCCGGCAGTCCCCGCCGGCGCGAGGCCGGTCTGGCTGAACGTATAGACGTCGCGCATCGAGTAGAGGTGTGCGTCTTCAGCGAGCGGCGACGATTCCGGTGTCGCCAGGTCGCGCAGCGGCGAGTAGTCGTCCAGCACATAGAAGCCGCGGCCGAACGTGGCCACGACGAGATCGTTCTCGCGCTTCTGCACCGTCATGTCGCGCGCCTGCGCCACCGGCATGCCGCCTTTGAGCTGGACCCAGCTCGTCCCGCCGTCGAGGCTGACGAACACGCCGAACTCCGTACCCGCAAACAACAGGTTGCCCTGCACGTGATCCTGGATCACGCACCACACGTCGTGCCGATCCGGGAGGTTGCCGGTGATGCTGGTGAAGGTGCGACCGCGATCGGTGCTCTTCACCAGGTATGGCTTGTAGTCGCCGCGTTGCCAGTTGTTGAAGGCGACAAACACCGTGTTGGAATCCCGCGGTGAAGCAAAGACGTCCGACACGTAGGTGTACTGGGGCACGCCGGGGAACGAATCGATCTTGCGCCAGGTCTTTCCCCCGTCCTCCGTCACCTGCAGCAGCCCATCGTCCGTCCCGGCATAGATGAGGCCTTCGAGCAACGGCGACTCGTCGAGCGAGACGACGTTGCTCAGTGCGGTCGTCGATTCGTGGAACGCCACCGAGTCGGCCGGCCAGAGCTTGCCCATGATCGGGATCTCGTCGTACTTGAGGTTGCGCGTCAGGTCCGGGCTGATGCGCGTCCAGTTGTCGCCGCGGTCGTCACTCCGGTAGACGAACTGGCTCGCCCAGTAAAGCCGCCGCGGGTTGTGCGGGCTGATGATGTAGGGAGTGTCCCAGTTCGGGCGGTCCGCGTCGGGCCCGCCCCCGCCGCCGCGCCCTCCGCGGCCCCCGCGCCCCTGCGGCGCCGCGGCAGCCTGCGCGGCCGGCGGCCCCTGAGCACCCTGATTGCCGCGTCCGGTCTGTGGCGGGCCGGCCGGCGGCTGCGGCGGAGCGTCCCCGCGAGCGCCGATCGGCGCCTGCGGCGGACCGGCGGGACCCCCTTCGTCACCGACCGACACCGGCACGCCGCGCGGACGCACCGATCTCGAGGTCCCCGTGCGCAGATCCAGCCGGGTCACGTTGCCGTCCTGCGATTGCGCGTAAACGATGTTGGGATCGTCCGGATCACTGCGCGACTGGAAGCCGTCGCCGCCGCCGACGATGTACCAGTCGCTCGTGCGCACGCCCCAGCGATTGAGGCTTGCGACCGGACCGCACGTCGACCAGTTGTCCTGCGCGCCGCCACAGACGTGATAGAACGGCTTCGCGTTGTCGGTCGAGACGCGATAGAACTGCGTGATCGGCAGGTTGGCGAAGAAGCGGAACGTCTGTCCCTCGTCGTAGGTTTCGTAGACGCCGCCGTCGTTGCCGATCAAGATGTGCTTTGCATCACTGGGATCGAAGCGGACGACGTGGTGATCGACGTGCATGCCGGTCTTGCCTTCGAAGTCCGGCGTTTCCCACGTCTTGCCGCCGTCCTTGCTGACGTTGAGATTCGTGTTGACCGACCAGATCCAGTCGGCGCGATACGGATCGACGAAGATCTCCTGGTAGTAGGCGGCGCCACCGCCGCGAAACCAGTCCGCGCTCGCCTGCGCTGCGGCCGGCTGGGCATTACCCGGCTCGGCTTGCGCCTCCCCTTCGTCCTCGGCTTCCGCCGTCGCGGCCTCGTTCGCGCCGCGCCCGCGGCCTGCCGCCGCCGGCGCGACTTTGCCGATGCGCGCCCAGGTATTACCGGAATCGTCGGAGCGGTAGAAGCCCTGCTCATCAATCGGCGGGACGACCGGTCCCGGTGGCGCCGCACCTGCGCCGCCACCCGCGCCAACCCCCCGGCCGCGCGGCATCTTGGCGCTGATCAGCGCGTAGACGCGCGTCGGGTTCTTCGCATCGACCCCGAGCGCGATACGGCCGACGTCGTCTTTTGGCAGGCCGCTTTTTAACTTCGTCCACGTCTTGCCGGCATCCTTCGTCTTCCAGATGCCTCCCTCGGGACCGCCGCCGATCATCTGTCCCACGCCGCGCCGCCGTTGGTACGACGACGCGTAGATGACGTCGGCGTTCTTGGGATCGAAGACGATGTCGCTGATGCCGGTGTCCTCGCTGACGTTCAGCACCTTCGTCCAGGTCGCGCCGGCGTCGGCCGTCTTGTAGAGGCCGCGTTCGCCGCCCGCCGACCAGAGCGGCCCCTGTGCGGCGACGTAGACGACGCTCGAGTTGCGCGGGTCGACGAGGATCTGGCCGAGGTGCTCGGATTTCTCCAGCCCCATCCGCTGCCACGTCTTGCCGGCGTCGGTCGACTTGTAGACGCCGTCGCCGAAGTGCGCGCTGCGCTGGCTGGCGTTTTCACCGGTCCCGAGCCACACCACGTTCGAGTTCTTCGGATCGACGACGACGCAGCAGAGCGTGAACGAGCCGCCGCTGTCGAAAATCGGCGTGAAGCTCGTGCCGCGGTTTGTCGTCTTCCACAATCCCCCGAACGCGCTGGCCACGTACCAGGTATCGGGGCTTTTGGGATCGATGGCGATGTCCTGAACGCGGCCGGTCTGAATCGTCGGGCCGATGCTGCGGAACTCGAGGCCCTTGAGCACGTCGGCGGACGTCCGCTCCGTGCGCGCGGCCTGTCCGCTCGCGGCAGGCCGCGCACTCATATCGATCGTCGAAATGACTGCAAGCACGGCGATTGCCGCCGTCAGCGTTTTGAAGTGCATAGGCCGAGATTCTGTTAGGATTCGCCTGCGGGGTCAACTGACGTGTCCACACTGACGAAGCGTTTCCTCATCGCGACATCGCTGGTCGTTGCCCTCGCGGCCTTCCCGGCGTCGTGCGCGCATCACCCGGCGCCATCTTCGCAGCCGGCTCCGCCGCCGGCAGCTGCTGCCCCGCCGCCAGCTCCTGCGCCAGCGCCCTCACCAGCGCCCGCAGCGGCGCCGGCGAAGGGTGTGCTGCCCGATCGGCTCACCGACGCCCAGTTCTGGGAGCTCTCGCAGAGCATGTCGGAAGCCAACGGCAGCTTTCGTTCCGACAACCTCCTGTCGAACGAAGTGTGGCTGCAGTACGTGATTCCGGATCTGCTCACCTACAACCGCCCCGGCCGCGTCTACCTCGGCGTCGGCCCGGAGCAGAACTTTACCTACATCTCGGCAATGAAGCCGGCGATGGTCTTCATCGTCGACATCCGCCGCGGCAATCTCGATCTCCATCTGATGTACAAGGCGCTGTTCGATCTGTCATCGGATCGCGCCGACTTCCTGTCGAAGTTGTTTTCGCGGCCGCGGCCCGAGGGGCTGACGAAGGATTCGAGCGTGCAGGACATCTTCCGCGCCTTCTCGGCCTACCCGGTCGTGCCGCAGGAAGAGCCGCTGCCGCCGAGGTTCGAGGAAAATTTCAAGGCGATCATCGACGACCTGAAGGTCAAGCACCACCTGCCGCTGCTCGACGACGACGTGCCGGGCATCCGTTACGTCTACGAGTACTTCGGTCATTACGGTCCTGAACTGACCTATTGGATGTCGGGCGGCTTCGGCGGCGGCCGTGGCGGATTCCGCAACTCGCCGACGTATGGCGACCTGATGGTGGCGGCCGACGCCGGCGGCACGCTCCGCAGCTACCTGGCGAGCGATGAGAACTGGAACGTCCTGAAGACGCTCGAAGCGAGGAACCTGCTCGTGCCGGTCGTCGGCAACTTCGCGGGCCCCAAGGCGCTCCGCTCTGTCGGCGCATGGCTGAAGCAGCACCACGCGACGGTCTCGGCCTTCTACCTCTCGAACGTCGAGCAGTATCTGAACATGGACGGCATCTGGATGGACTTCTGCCGTAACTCACTGGAGCTGCCGATCGACGACAACAGCCAGTTCATCCGCTCCTATCGCGGCGGCGGCGGCTACGGCGGCCCCGGCAGCCTCAGCCAGGGCCTTTTCCCCATGTCAGCCGACCTGAAGCAGTGTTCGGGGGGAGCGATTAGCGAGGGGCGATGAGCGATGGACGATCATCGTCCATCGTCCATCGTCCATCGGACACTCAGAGGCCAGCTGCGTCAGCCTTGGCCTTCAGTGCATCGAACTCTTTCTTCAACACCTGGTAGCGATCGATCGCGTCGCGGCCGATCTTTTGGTCGGTGTTCGCCGTCATGCTCGCCAGGTACTGCACGTGCGACTGCAGGCCTGGCTTGTTGTAGCGCACGCTTTCCGGCGTGCTGACGATCTGCTCGTAGATCGCGCGCGCGGCTGAGGCCTTCGCGCCGTCGGCATTGTTCAATGCGCCGCGTGCGCGCGTGAGCAATTGATTGAGCTCGCCCGACAGCTCGCGCACGCGGACGTTGTGGTCGAACTGTTCCTTCAGATCCGCGGCAGTGACCCCTTCGGCGGCAATGCGCGGATCGATGAGGACGGTGAGCGGCTTCGTCTCCGTCACGTCGCCCGTCTTGAACCGCACCTGGTAGCTGCCTGGCGGCACCGCCAGTCCCGCGGCGTTGCGCACGTCCCACGTGACCCGGTTCATGCCGGGGTCCTTCGTCACGCGCGGCGGCGGCGCGGAGCCGCGGCCGCGGCCACCGCCGCCGGCTTCGGGATCGAATCCCTGGTCTTCCGCGCCTGCGGGGGCAGCGGCCGCCGCCTCGCCGGTCGGTGCGGCACCCCGGCCGCCGCCACGTCCGCCACGACCACCGCGTCCACCGCCGGCCGGCGTTTCGCTGCTGTAGCTGTTCACGACGGCGCCGGCCGCGTCGAGGATTTCGATCGTGACCGCGCCGGCCGTCGACGCGGGCAGGTAGTACTCGATCTGCGGACCCAGCAACTGCGGGCTGACCCTGGTGCGGTAGCCGTCACGGGGCGTGAACAGGTGCGCCGCCGTCGCCGCCACCTGCGGCGTGATCTGGTGTAGCGGCGTGATGTTGTCGAGGATCCAGAACGCGCGTCCCTGCGTGGCGACAATCAGATCCTTGTGGAACACCTTGATGTCGGAGATCGGCACCTGCGGCAGGTTCAGGTTGAACGGCTGCCAGTGGCCGCCGTCATCGAACGAAATGTACATCCCGAACTCGGTGCCGGCGTAGAGCAAGCCCTCGCGATCGGGATCCTCGCGCACGACGCGCGTCGGCGTGTCGGCGGGAATGCCGTTCTTGCCGTCGGTCAGCCGTGTCCACGTCTTGCCGTAGTCGTTGGTCTTGTAGATGTACGGCGCATAGTCGCCCAGCAGGTAGCGATAGACGGCGAAGTAGGCTGAGCCTTTGCGGTGCGGCGAGACGTCGATGTACTGGACGCGCCCGCCCGGCTGCAGATCCTTCGGCGTGACGTTGGTCCAGGTCTTCGCGTTGTCGCGCGTGACGTAGAAGGGACCGTCGTTCGACCCGGTCCAGATCACCCCGCGCTCGAGCGGCGATTCGAGGATCGCGTAGAGGGTGCTGTAGAACTCCTCACCGGTGACGTCTCGTGTGATCGGCTCGCCGCTGACGCCCTGGCAGCAGTCGGGATGCGCGGTGAGATCGGGCGAGATTTTCTCCCAGGTCACTCCCTTGTCGCGCGTCCGGTGCAGGTACTGGCTGCCGTAATAGAGGACCTCGGGATCGTGCGGCGACGTCGCCATCGGCGACACGCGCTGGAAGCGGTAGGTGAGATCGCTTGCCGGATTGCCGTAGAGCGACTGGGCGCCCACCCAATAGTTCTTCTCCTGCCCCGTCTTCAGGTCCATCACCCCGTACTGCCCCTTGCAGGAGCCGTAGACGACGTCCGGATTCTTCGGGTAGGGCATGATCGGTCCGGTCTCGCAGCCGGGACCGCGGCGCCAGTCGGAGAGGTTGTAGGGATCGGCGACGCTCGAGATGATCACGGTGTCGTCGTCTTGCTGCGCGCCGTACAATTTGTAGGGAAATTCGTTGTCGGTCCACACGCCGTAGAACTCTCCGGTCGGTTGGTTCATCAGCGTCGACCACGTGCGGCCGCCGTCGAACGACACGTTGGCGCCGCCGTCGTTCGACTGGATCATCGTGTTGCCGTCCTTCGGGCTGATCCAGATGTCGTGGTTGTCGCCGTGCGGTGTGCGCAGCGTCGTGAACGTCTTGCCGCCGTCGGTCGACTTGTAGAAGCTCTCGGCGCCGGTGTAAAGGACGTCAGCGTTGGTGGGGTCGACGCCGAGCGTGTCGTAGTAGAACGGCCTCTGGATCATGCCCGACGCGGCAGAGGTCGGCTGCACGTCCATCTTCATCCACGTCTGGCCAGCGTCTTCCGAGCGATACAGCCCGCCGCCCGGCTTGGCTTCGATCAGCGCGTAGACGCGATTGGGGTTCGCCGCCGTCACGCCGATGTTGCCCTTCCCGATCAGATCGCCGGGAAGGCCGGCGGTGATCTTCGTGAAGTGCTCGCCGCCGTCCGTGCTCTTGTAGAAGCCGCCCTCCTTGCCGCCGCTGATGATCGTCCACGGCTTACGCTGCAGGTGCGACATCCACGCAAAGACGACGTTCGGATTGCCCGGCTGGAGCTCGACGTCCATCGCGCCGATGCCGTCGGAGAGGAACAGGACCTTGCGCCAGGTCTTGCCGCCGTCGGTCGTCTTGAAGACGCCGCGCTCGGGAGTGTCCGTGAATGCATCTCCCTGCGCGGCGACCCACGCCGTGTTCGGATCGGAGGGATGAACGCGGATGCCGCCGATCTGTCCGGCGTTCTTGAGGCCGGCAAACGTCCACGTTTTTCCTTCGTCGACGGACTTGTAGATGCCACGGCCCGTCGACACGTTGCTGCGCACGTCGTCGGATCCGGTTCCGAGGTAAATCACCGCCGGATCCGAGAGCGCGACTTCAACGGCGCCGGTCGATCCGAGCGGCACCTGGCCGTCGGTGAGCGGCTGCCAGCTCTGCCCGCCGTCGGTCGTCCGGAACAGTCCGCCGCTGGCGACACCCATGTAGAAGGTCTTCGGCTGCGAGGGAACGCCAGTGACGGTCGTCACGCGGCCGCCGCGCGAGGGGCCGACGAGGCGGTATTTCAGGCCCTTGAAGAGCGCCGGTTCGACGCTCGCGATCATCGGCGCCATGGCCGGCTTCGCGGCTTGGGCGGCGGGCGCCGGTTTCGCGGCGGGCGCCGCCGGCCGCGGGGCCGGCGCCTGCGCGGCGGCAAGGGCGGTCGCGGAGGCGACAGCTGCCGCCACAAAGAATTTCGAGCAATTTGGCATCCGCACACTGTAACGCAAGATCGAGGTCAACCTGCCCGGAGCGTTATCATCGGTCCAATGCATCGCGCCGGACTCCTCACGTTTCTCCGTCAGCATCGCCTCGCTGTGCAGGCATCTGTTGGCGCAGGCCCAGGTCCGCAGGCGGCCGTCGTCGGGATCGCGGTGACGGAGCGGTTCGAGATCGTCTTCGACACGCTCGGCTCGACACGCAAGAGGCAGAACTTGCAGACCAACCCGCGCATTGCCTTCGTCATTGGCGGGATGCTGGATGGCGACGAGCGAACCGTGCAATACGAAGGAATCGCCGACGAACCTACGGGACAGGAACTCGAGCGCGCAACAACTGCGTACTACGCGGTCTACCCGGACGGCCCCAGCCGTCTGAGCTGGCCGGGACTGACCTACGTTCGCGTGCGTCCCACCTGGATTCGCTTCAGCGATTTCAATGTGAGCCCGCCGGAAATCGTCGAGTTCACCGCCGACGACCTGTCGCCTGGGCCGAGGGTTTCTTGAAGCGCCAAGATCAATTCTTCTCGGACACCTTCAGCAGCTCGACGAGATAGTCCTTCCACACGGCGGCCAGCGTATGCGTGCCGTGGCCGGCCGTCTTGTCGCTGAGCGGGATCATCACCGCGCGTCCTTTCGACACGCGGCTGATCTCTTTCTCGAGAACGCCGACCTCGGGAGGATTGACCAAATCGTCGGCGGAGTTCACCGCGAAGAGCGGCGCCTTGATCTTCTCGAGGCCGGGACCCGGGTCGTAATCGAACGAAGCCTCGAGCGCGTAGAGCTGATCGTTGGCGTCGTTGTTCTTGATCCAGTTGGCGACGTAGGCGTCGATCTCTTTGTCGGCCTGGGCCAGCGTCGACGCGTTGCGCGAGCGGATCACCGGGTTGCTGCTGACCAGCCACAACATCTGCGCCGCGACGCGCGCGCTCTGCGGCTGCGTCGTGTAGTTGCCCTCCTTCCACTCGGGATCGTTCCGGATGGCGTCGATCACGATGCGGCGCCAGACGCGGTTGCGTCCGGAGATCTGCCCGGGCACCGAGGCGAGCGGCATCAGCGCGTCCATGAAGTCTGGCCAGCGCTCCCCCCACAACCAGGTGTGCATCCCTCCCATCGACGTACCCATCACCAGGCGCAGGTGGTTGACGCCGAGACCGTCGGTCAGCAGTGCATGCTCCGCCGTCAGCATGTCCTGGTAGCCGAACTTCGGGAACTTCGCGCGCAGCCCCTCGCTCGGCTTGCTCGACTTGCCGTGGCCAATGTCGTCGGGCAGGACGATGAAGTACTTCGTCGCGTCGAGCGGCTGCCCCGGCATGAACAACTCGCCGGCGAAGCCGCGGCCGACAAACTGCGCGCCGGTGCCGCCGGTGCCGTGCATGATCAGGACGGCGTTGGTAACCACGCCCTGCGCATTTTTCTTCGGCGCGCCAAAGGTGCGGTAGTGGATGCGCAGCTCGGGCAGCGTCTCCCCGGAGGTGAACGTGAAATTCTTGATGACGAAGTCCGCCTCGTTCATCGGCGGCGGCTGGAACTGCCCTCGACCACTTCCCGCCTGCAACACCAGACACAACGCAACAGCCTGAAACAGCATCGTCTCGATACTCCTGTCGACTACCAGAGCCCGACCCGTCCACGCACCGAGGCTCTCAGCTTCTCGGGATCGAAGCCGACGCCCTGTTTGAACACTGTCTCCACATTGCGCACGTCGGCGATCGTCTTCGACGGATCGCCCCCGACGACGACCAGGTCCGCCTGCTTGCCGACAGCGATCGAGCCCACTTTCGCGTCACGGCCGAGATAGATTGCGCCGTTGAGCGTGCCGATCCGGATCGCTTCGAGCGGCGTGAAGCCTTCCTCGACGAGCAGCTCGAGCTGCCGTTGATTGGCATAGCCCGGCACCACGCCGCCGCCGCCTGTCGGATCCGTGCCGGCGAGGAGCGTGCCCCCGGCGCGCGCGAACGCCCGTTCGAGCGCCATCCCCTTGGGCAGGAGCGTCTTGTAGATCGACTGCTGGTTCTGCGACGTTTGCTGGTAGCGTGACTCGAACTGCTGCTTCAACTCGGGCAGCAGCACGTCGAGCCCGGGTGGCATCGGCCGTCCCGGCGTGAAGGTCTCAAACACCGTCAGCGTCGAGGTCAGCGCGACGTGCTTGTCGACGAGCTTCTGCACCAGCGCCTTGAACGGCGCGCCGTTCTCGTCGAGCGCGGCAATCGTGCGCTGGCCCACGGCCTGGCCGGGGCACACGTCGGGCAGTTTGTCGGGCACGAAGTCGGTCGCCGCCATGAAGCCGTGCTCGAGATTGTCGATGCCGAGATCGGCAGCCTCCCCGTAGGTCACCGAGCAGAGATGCCCGGTAATCTTCATCCCGCGCCTGTGCGCTTCTTCGATCGAGGCCCTCAGCTCGTCTCGCGTGATCTGCATGTAGGCCTTGAACGATGTCGAACCGAGATCCGCCCAATAGGCGACCTGCTTGCGCGCGTCGTCGGCATCCTTGAGCGGGTGCATCTGCAGCATGCCCTGCGGACCGTTCAGGTAGGGCGCGGTCGCATCGATCGCCGGGCCGGCCTGCGTGCCGGCATCGATCTGCCGCTTCAGCTCGATGTCCATCACCCCGTTGGTGTTGCCCGCCGTCCTCATCGTCGTCACGCCGCCGGCGAGATAGAGACGCGCGAAACTGAGCCCGAGCTGACCGTAGACGCCAGGGCCCGTCGGATAGTAGGTGTGCTCGTGCACCATGACCAGGCCCGGAATGATCGACTTGCCGGTCAGATCGATGAGGGTCGCCCCCTCGGGCGCCTTGACTCTCGCCGCGTCGCCCATTTCCGCGATGGTGCCGCCGCGGATCACGATCGTCTGATCCTCCCTCGCCGCGGCGCCCGTGCCGTCGATCACGCGGACGTGCGCCAGCGCGACGACCGGGGCATCGACGGTGATGAACCCGCGAACGGTGTTGTTGAAGGGAGAGGTCTGGGCCGCAAGCAGCGCGCCGAGCGCAACGGCGAGAACCGCGGTGAGAGGGCCCGTGCGTCTCGGCTGGGAGGTCATTTCTTGTTCGCCGTCGCGCGCGCCGTGCTTGGCGGCACGTGCCCCTGCAAGCGCATGTAGACGACGAGGTTGCCGTAGTGCTCCTCGTCGTGCGTCGTGTTGAACATGAGAATCATGCCGCGCGGCGTCTGCTCCTTGCTCGGCGCCGCGACCGAGAGCAGGGTCGTGAAATTGGCGTCGGTCGTGCCGTCGTAAGCACCGTCGCAATAGGCCAGCGCGTCGTTCAGCGCCTTGACCAGCGACGCCTTGTCCGTCACTTTCTCGTAGTCCCGCGTGCCGGGCGACTTCTCGCCTTTGGCCTGCGCGCAGAAGAAGTAGTTAGCGTTGATCACGTGCCCGATGATCTGGCCGAACGACCGTACCTCCGGCGTCGGCTTGAATGAATACTCGGCGTCGGGCATGGCCGCGGCGGCTTCCGCGAGGTTGCGGCGGACGCTGACATGCATCGTCTTCGCCACCGAGGCCATCGATGGGCTGAGGGCGTCCCAGTAGCCGGCGTCGGTTGTTTGTGCGGCGGCTGGAGCGCTGGCGCAGCCGATGAGCATGGCGGCCAGAACGGACGCCCGAATCGGGGTTCGCATCGCGCGATGTTAACGTAAAAGGATGTGCCGCAACATCAGGCCGCTCTTCAATTTCGACCCGCCGGTCACTGAGTCGGAAGTCCGCGCCGCCTCGCTGCAGTTCGTGCGCAAGATCAGCGGCTTCACCAGGCCGTCGAAGGCCAACGAGGAGACGTTCAACCGCGCCGTGGACGAAGTGGCGGCGGCGGCACGGACGCTCGTCGATGCATTGACCACGTCAGCACCTCCTCGCGACCGCGAGGTAGAGGCGGCGAAGGCACGAGCGCGGTCGGCTGACCGCTATCCGCCACGCCAGCAGGCGTGAGTCGTCGGCCCAGCCAGGCGCCGGCGTGGTAGATCGCGCGCGCGTCCGCCGTCGCGGCGGCGGCTGCCCTGAGCCCGATAGCGTGCAGGGTCAGCGGTCTTGGATCGCGTGGATGCTCGTGCGCGCCGAATGCGCATTCACCGATCGTCGTACCGCCCAGGCCGCCGAGCCAGACGTAATAGGCGACCCCGAACACCAGGGCGACCAGGAATAGCGACACTCCCGAGCGGTTGAGTGCGTCGATCGAGACGCGCGCCAGCAGCGCCGCGCCGGCACTGGCGATGAGCAAGAGCCCGCCGGCGATAGCTCCGTCAACGCCGGCGGCCGCGAATGGACGCCAGCCCGGCTCGGAGCATGGCACCGGCGCAGACGGCGCGGCTGGGGCCGCCTCCGCCACTGTCGCAATGCCGCGCAGCCGCGCCATCGCCCCGATCGGATCCTCGAGGCGCGGCAGCAGCGGCTCGCAGGCGGCCAGCACCGCATCGGCATCGAACGCGTAGGCAGCGGCAAGACGCCGCACCGCCGCGCGCCCGTAAATGCCGGGAGGCAGGTCGCCGAATCGTCCTGCCTCGATGGCACGTACGTGCGGAATCCGAAGCCCTGTCCGCGCCGAGAGCGTCTCGAGGTCTTCGCCGTGCTGCGCGCGGGCCTGCCTGAGCTGTTCGTACAGAGCGACGGGCGCCATGATCGCCCTATCGACTCGGGACGGCCCCAGCTTCACTCAGCCGTAGGCAGGGGAGCCGCCAGAAAGCGGCGCCGGGCCTCGATCAGCGCGGCGCGCGCAGGCACTTCCGTGTCCAGGTCGGCAAGGTCGAGCTTCCGTTTGCGGCCGCTACGAGTGCTGATCAGCGCCCATCGCTCGCCAATCTCGATCGACCGGAGGTCACGCCAGGCCGCCTCCAGCCTGCGCACCTTGAAGGGACGGCCGGAAATGGCGATCCCGTCCTCGTCAACTCGCAGGACGCGCCGCCGGCCGGCAAACCCGTGGATGCGTCCGTGGGAGAAGCCGAGGGCAAACGTCACGATCGCGGTGAGCACGGTGGGCCGCGCGATATGGCCCGTGACGTGCCAGTGCTCGAGGACCTCAGCGGTGAGCACCAGTCCGGCGGCGATGTCGACCCAGTCGACCCCGTGATGCTCGGGGTGGGCTGGGTGCGGCGAGCGCAGCGCCGTGCGCAGCTCGCGCGCGGTAAGGACAATCAGCGCTGCCGCCGAAACGATCTCGAACACACCGAGAAAGAAATTCAATCCCTGCCCCCCCGCGGCAATGGCTTGCTTGCCGACGAGCAGAAGGCCGAACGCCGGAACGGCGTGATTCAATTTCTGCACCGCGACCGCACGGCGCTGCCGCTTCGACCGAAGCGGCACCTCGATCGGGCCAGCTGTTGTCTCCAACGCCCCCGACACGACTAGAACCCGCCGCGCGGATCCGCGTGAATCGCGAGCGGCTGCGTGTACGTCTTGCCGTCGACGGTGAGCCGAACCGTGTAGAGACCGTGCGGGACAGCGCCGCCGCGGCCGCGCCCTCCGCCACCCCCGCCGCCGCCCGCGCCACGCCCGCGGCCCCCAGCCGCCGGGGCGGGACGGAGATCCCACACCCACCGGTGATGCCCGGGCGTCGCCGGCAGCGCCTCCGGTGTCGGCGCCCAGATCGTCTGCACGGCGAGCGAGTTCGGATCGCGTGGCTGCACCCGATCGTCGCTCGCGTAGCGACGGATGACGTTACCGGTGCCGTCGAGGATCTCCAGCGACACCGGGCCAGATGCAGCGGCCTTCAGGTAGTAGTCGATGATCGCGCCCGTCGGCGGGTTCTCCGCCTGCGCCTCGTCCTTCGGGAGCGGCGTGCCCTGCTCGCTCGGCGCGGGCACATCGTAGGCGGCGGCCGGTTTGAACAAGGTCGTGTCGGCCGCGGTCTTGGCGTCGAGCTGGCGCAGGACGGTGATGTCGTCGATGACCCAGAAGCCCCGTCCATGCGTTGCGACGATCAGGTCGTCTCCCTTGATCGCCACGTCGCGCATCGACGTCGCCGGCAGGTTGAACTGCAGCGACTGCCACGACTCCCCGTCGTCGAACGAGACGTAGACGGCGCGCTCGGTGCCGCAGAAGAGCAGCCCGCGCCGCTCGGGATCTTCCTTGATCGTCTGCGCGTAGACGCCAGACGGCAGCCCCTTCGCGATCGACTGCCACGTCTTGCCGCCGTCGCGTGTGCGATACAGGTGCGGGTCGTAGTCCTCGAGCTGGTGCCGCTCCGCCGCGGCGTAGGCGGTCATGGCGTCGAAGTGCGACGCCTCGAGCATCGTCACCTTGGACCACGCCGTCAACTCCGGCGGCGTCACGTTCTGCCACGTCGCGCCATCGTCCCAGGTCACATGAATCAGGCCGTCGTCGGTGCCGGCCCAGATGAGCGGCGCGCGAATCGGCGAGGGCGCCAGCGTGTAGACAACGCCGCGGCGCTTGCCTTCGGGGGCGTCGGCCGCCGCGGCGGCGTCGAGGTTGGGCGGCACCCCGGGATCGTCACGCGTGAGATCGTCGCTGATGCGGGTCCAGCTGTCGCCGCCGTCCGTCGTCTTGTAGACGAACTGGTTGGCGAAGTAGAGCGCCTGGCGATCGGCCTGCGAGAAGACCAGTGGCTGCGTCCAGGCGTGGCGATAGGCGATGCCTTCGCGCGGCACTTCGGGGGTCACGTTCTTGGTCGCGCCTGTCTCGACATTGCACTTCTCGACCGTGCCGCCGAAGACGATGTCGGGATGGAGCGGATCAGGTGCGGTGTAGCCGCTCTCGCCGCCGGCGCACAGTGGCAGCCAGTGGTGCATCGAGATCGCCCCCATCATCACGCGCGACGGATTCGTCACCGCGCCGCTGTCCTGCTGCGCGGCGGTCAGCCAATAGGGAAAGCGGTAGTCGGGCGCCACGTGATACAGCTGCGCCGTCGGCTGGTTGTACCAGGAGCTCCACGTCTGCGCGCCATCGACAGAGACGATCGTTCCCTGGTCTCCGCCCACAATCAGGCGGTTCGAATCGTCGGGCGAGATCCACACCATGTGGTAATCGTCGCCGCCGGGCGACGCCTTGAGCGGAGCGCCCCAGGTTTTGCCGCCGTCGATCGACTTGTAGACGCCGGTGTTCGGTACATAAACGACGTCCGCGTTCTTCGGATCCGCCGTGACTTTCTCGAAATACCAACCGCGTCCCCAGACGCGCATGTCGGCAGATACTTTGGTAAACGTGGCGCCGGCGTCTTCCGAGCGGAAGAGACCGCCTTCCTTGGCGTCGGCGACGACGTAGATCCGCTTCGGGTTCGCGGCGGAAATCGCGATGCCCATGCGGCCGAGCCCCTCGGCCGGCAGTCCCTTCGTCAGCGGCGTCCACGTCGTACCGCCGTCGACGGACTTGAAGAGCCCGCTGCCGGACAGGTTCGCCGGTGCGTAAATGAACCACGGCGGACGGCGCACGGCCCACATCGCGGCGTAGAGCGTCTGCGGGTTGGACGGATCGAAGGCGACATCGATGGCGCCGACGCTGTCCCCCTTGTAGAGCACTTTCGTCCAGGTCGCGCCGCCGTCCTTCGAGCGGTAGACGCCGCGATCCGGGTGCGGCCCGTAGGCGTGGCCGAGCGCGGCGACGAAGACGGTGTTCGGATCGCGCGGATGGACGATGACCCGACCGATCTGCCGCGACGACTCGAGCCCGACGTGCTTCCACGTCTTGCCGGCGTCCGCCGAACGATACATGCCGTCGCCGAACTGGATCGAGTCGCGCATGTCGGCCTCGCCGGTCCCAACATAGACAACGTTGGGATCCGAGGGCGCGACGGCAATCGCGCCGACGGAGGCGACGCCGGCGCCGTCGAACACCGCTGTCCACGAGCGGCCGCTGTTCGAGGACTTCCAGACGCCGCCGCCCACAGACCCGAAGTAGAACGTGTTCGGCTGCCCCGGCACGCCGGTGACCGCGTTCACGCGGCCGGCGCGAAACGGGCCGACCATCCGCCACTTGAGCGCGCCGAACAGCGATGGATCGATAGCCGACGACTGTGCGCCACTGGGGACCAAGCCACCCACCAACAGTGCCGCACCGGCACAAAGCGACCAGCTCACGAAGAGCCTCGAGCGTTTCACGTTATTTCTCCTGCTGCGACGTGGTCTGCGAAGTCGTCGCGAAAAGGTAGCGGTCGAACCAGTCGAGGTTGTGCTGCATCACGGCGCGGCTCGACTTCGGCTTCGACGGGCCGTGCCCGACCCCTTCGAAGCCCTTATAGAGGATCAACTTCGACGGCACGCCGACGTCCTGCAAGCCGCGATAGAGCTCGAACCCATTCGGCGGCGGCACACGCTGGTCCGTCGCGCCATGCTGGATCAACGTCGGCGCCCGGGCGCTCTTGATGTAAGTCATCGGCGACGTCTTGGCGTAGATCTCTGGATCATCCCACGGCGTCGCTTTCAGGTATTGCCGGGTGAACTGCGTAATGTCGGTGTTGACGTAGTACGTCATCCAGTCCGAGATGCCGGCGCCGACCGAGACCGCCCTGAAGCGCGCGCTGTCGTGCGTGGTCAAGTAGGCCGAGATGTAGCCTCCCTGACTCCAGCCCATCGCGCCGACCCGTTCGGGATCGACCATCCCGCGCTGGATCAGGGCGTCGATCCCCGAGAGCACGTCCCACGCATCGCCCACGCCGAGATTGCGCACGTTGAGTGAACGGAAGGCCTCGCCGTAGCCGGCGCTGCCGCGGTAGTTCGGCTCGAGGACCAGCGCGCCGCGCGCCGTCCAGATGTCAATCGGGTAGATGCTCGTGCTCGAATACGCCGTGGGCCGCGACGTGCCGGTCGGGCCACCGTGAATGACGACGAGCAGCGGGTATTTCCGTCCGGCGGTAAATCCATCTGGCTTGTGCAGGACGCCTTCGATCGTCGCACCGTCCTGGCTCTTCCACGAGACGACCTCGATCGTCCCCGTTTTCCACTTTGCGGTCTGCGCCGTCGTGTCGGTGAGCTTTTTCGGTTTGAGCGGATCCGCAACCGGTGACACAAAGATCTCCGCCAGCGAGGAGGCATCGGCGGCGGCATACGCCACCACCTGCCCGTCACGCGTCAGGCTGAAGCTCGAGCCGATAAACCTGTCCTGCGGCGCGAAGCGGTGAACCATCCTGGTCGCCGGATCGATGCGGAACAGGTAGGCGTCGGTCTTCTGCGAGGCGCTGAAGAACAATCCGCTGCTCGTCCAGGCAACGATGTTTGGATTCTCGTCGAAGGCGGTGCTGATGTAGTCCACGCGCCCGCCCGCCGCGGGGACGACGGCGATGGCGTGATTGAGATAGGAGTCGGTCTTGGTCATGGCCGACTCGAAGGCAATGGTCCGCCCGTCAGGCGACCAGATCGGTCCGCCGTCGGCGCCCGGTTGCGTGACCAGGTCGCGCACCCGACCGTCGGCGACGGACACGACCGAGATGTCCTCGGTGTCGCCGCTCGTGTTGGACGGGTTGGCACGGTGCGCAAAGGCAATCTCGCGCCCGTCCGGAGACCAGTCGAAGCCGGCGACGGTGAAGGCGCCGCTCGTCAGCCGACGCGCCTTGCCGGCCGCCACCTCGTGTACCCAGAGGTGCGTCATCCGGTAGCCTTCGCCGTAGACGTCGAAGTCGCCGTACTGCTTCTCGCGATCCTTGTCGGCGTCGGTCTTCGCATCGGTTGACGCGAAGGCGAACGACTTGCCGTCGGGCGACCACGCGAAGTTGCCGACTCCCTCTTCCGCCGAGGTGATCTTGCGCGCTTCCCCTCCTCGCGGATCGATGACGTAGATCTGCCGCTTGTCGTCGCGGTCGGTCGCGAAGGCGAGCTTCGTGCCGTCGGGGGACCATGCCGGCGACGAGCTCGACTTCTTGGTGTTGCTGGTCAGCTGGTGCGTGGCACCGGTCTTCGCGTCGGCGAGCCAGATCTCGGTGTGGTAGTTGTTGTCGTCCCAGTTCGCCTCACGCACGGTATAGGCGACCCACTGTCCGTCAGGGGAAATCGCCGGTGATGCGGCGCGCTTGAGCGAGATGAGCTCGTCGATCGTCGGCGCCGCCGGCGCCGCACCCGTCTGCGCCAGCGGACGCGATTGCAGGCACAGACCGGCGGTCACGACGACCGCTGCGACGTGAATCAGGCGTGACATCGGTGCTCCTTGGGAGAGGCTGACAGCATACCCCGTTCGAGACGGCGAGTGACATACTCTCCCGGGGAGGACGCCGCTGGATGCGTACCACAACACCAATGGACGCGGATCACGGTAACGGCCCGCTCGTCCGTGATATCTCCGACACCGCCTTCTGGGTCGCGTACCACAGGGCGGTGGAAACCGAACGACCCGACGCGCATTTCCGCGATCCCTACGCGCGTGCCCTTGCCGGCGAGCGCGGCCGGCGGATCGCCACGGCCCGCGGATTCGGCAGCCGCAACGGCTGGGCGTTCACCGCTCGAACGCTACTCTTCGATCGCATCGTCGACGACGCCATCCGCGGCGGCGTCGATCTCGTCGTCAATCTGGCCGCCGGGCTCGACACCCGGCCCTACCGGATGGATCTGCCCGCGCCGTTGCGCTGGATCGAAGTCGATCTGCCAGGAATTCTCGACTACAAGGAAGGCATCCTCGGCGGGGCGACCCCCCGTTGTCAGCTCGAGCGCGTACGGCTGGATCTGTCGGACGAACCAGCGCGTCGGGCACTCTTCTCGCGCCTGGCGCTGGGATCGGCGAACGCCTTGATCGTCAGCGAAGGCTTGATTATTTATCTGTCGCCGGAGCAGGTGGCATCGCTTGCGCGCGATCTCGCTGCCCCACCGCCGTTCCGCCACTGGGCGATCGACTTGTCGTCCCCGGGGCTGATGAAGATGATGGCGCGGCAGGCCGGCAAGGCCATCGTCGACGCCGGCGCGCCGTTCCGCTTCGCGCCGGTGGAAGGGCCGGAGTTCTTCCGGCCGCTGCGCTGGACGCCCGTGCGCGTAGACGCGCTGCTCGACGCCGCGCGCACGCAAAATCGCCTGTCCTGGTTCATGCGCCTGCTGGCGGCGCTGCCCAAGGGCAAGACCGTCAACCCGAATCGCCCGTGGTCGGCGGTCGTGGAATTGAGAAGGGAGTAAGGGAGCGTCGCCGCTCAGCGCGAGGCGACGTAACTCTTGCGCGCACGCGCGGTGAGCCCCTCGCCCTTCACGCGCACCTCGAGCTTGTGGCTCTTGCCGTCGTTCTTCTGCGGCACGAACCCGAGCAGGTATTGCCGGTGCAGCTCGTCGGCGACGCGCGCGAACGTCGAGGCAAGATCGGCGGTCCGCGTCAGTTCGAAGTAGCCGCCGCCGCTCGCCGCGGCCAGGGCCTGTAGCCCGGGATCGGGATGATCGGTGAAGCCGGCCCGCCGGCCGCCGCCGCGTCCGCCGCCGTACCCGCCGTAGCCGCGCCCGCCGCCGCCGTAGCCGCCGGGATGAAACCCGCCCTCAGAACTGGCGAGCCCGATCGCATACACCATCACATCCTCTTCGTCGGCGCGCTTGGTGACGGTCCTGAGCGTCAGGTTGTTCGAGCTGCCATTCATCGGACTGTCCATGCCGTCGGTGAAGACCAGGACGACGCGCCGACCCTCGACGTGCAGGAGAGCCGTCATACCGACGCCGATGGCGTTCCACAGCGGCGTCGGGCCGGAATCCTGCAGTTCCGTCTGCAGGATCTGCAGCATCTCCTGCTTGCTGCTGGTGAACGCCTGCGGATCGACTTCGACGCGATTCGAGAAACTGCCGATGCGGGCCTTGTCGGCCGGTAGCAGGCGCTCGACGAACGTTTCGGCCGCTTTTTGCACCAGAGCGAAGTTGCCGACCATGCTGCCGCTGCGGTCGAGCATCATCACGACGGTGATCGGCTGGATGTCGCTGGCGAACGTCGTAATCGTCTGCGGCTTGCCGTCGTCGTAGATTTCGAACTTGTCCTTGTCGAGGTCGGCGATGATGTGGCCGCTGTCGTCAGTGACGGTGGTGTAGACGGCCACCGTCAGCGCGCCGCTCTTGAACGGCGCCTGCGCGCCCGCCGCGACGACGCCGAGCGCGACCACCGCCGCGATCGACGCCGCGCGAATCTTCATCGAGCCCCCGCGCCGCGGAGAATCCTGCCCGGCCGCGCCCCTGTCGCCGTGCCCTGCGCGATCACCGGCACGCCGTTGACCAGCACGTAATCCATCCCTTTCGAGAGCTGGTTGGGCTCGGCGAACGTCGCCACGTCGGTGACGGTCGCAGGATCGAAGACGACGATGTCGGCCCACATGCCGGCCTTGAGCACGCCGCGATCGGCGAGACGGAGCTTCTGCGCCGGGAGCGCGCTCATCTTGCGGATCGCCTCTTCGAGCGTGATCAGTTTGTCTTCGCGCACGAACTTGCGCAGGACGCGTGGGAACGTGCCGTAGGCGCGCGGGTGCGGATGCTCTTCACCGAGCAGTCCCGTCGGCGCGGTTCCCTGTGAGTCGTTGTTGAACGCCACCCAGGGCTGCGCCAGCGCCATCGACACATCGGCCTCCGACATGGCAAACACCGCCACTTCTGTAAACGCGTGATCGCGGATCAGGATCTCACAGAGCGCGTCGATGGGATCCAGCTTCCACTCCTTGGCGACGTCTGCCACAGTTTTGCCTTGAATCGATTTCAGCGCCGGGTTCTGCACCGCGCCGATCAGTACCGATTCGGGGCCGGCGATCTCCTGCCACTCGTTGTCCCAGCTGCGATCGTCGGCGTTGAGCATGTCGGCCCGGATCCTGGCGCGCGCCTGCGGATCCTTGAGCCGCTCGATCAGCTTCTCGTCGCCGCCGTCGTGCGCCCACGGCGGGATGAAGGCCGAGAACGAGTTGAACCACGCGGTGTAGCCGTAGGTATCGGCCGTGATGTCCACACCCTGCCGGCGGGCGTCCTCGATCCGGGTGACGATCTCTTTCATCCGGCCCCAGTTGCGCTTGCCAGCCGCCTTGATGTGCCAGATCTCGACAGGAATTTTCGCCTCGCGGCCGATGCGGACCGCCTCGTCGAGCGCTTCCAGCACCGCGTCCCCCTCGGAGCGCATGTGCGTGGCGTAGACGCCGCCGAACCTCGACGCTTCGCCGGCCAGCGCGATCAGTTCCTCGGTTTTCGCATACGGCGCCGGCGCGTACTGCAGCGACGTCGAGACGCCGACCGCCCCCTGCTCCATCGCCTCGCGGACCAGCGCTTTCATGCGATCGAGTTCGGCCGGGGTCGGCTGCCTGTTGTCGTCGCCGAGCACCATCCGCCGCACCTGCGTCGCGCCGACGTAGTGCGCCATGTTGATGCCGATCCCCTGCTTCTCGACCCGTGCGAAGTACTGCGCGTAGGTGCGCCAGTCGGGCGTGATCTTGAGGTGGTCGTAGCTAACTTTGTCGGCCTTGATGATCGCGTCGTTCAGGGGGGCGACCGACCCGCCTTCACCCGTGATCTCGGTGGTGATGCCCTGGAAGATCTTCGACGGCAGCGTCGGCTCGACCAGGACCGTCAGCTCCGACTGCCCCAGCATGTCGATGAAGCCGGGTGCGACGACCCTGCCCGCCGCGTCGATGGTCTGCTTGGCTGGCGCGCCCGCCAGCCGGCCGATGGCTACGATGCGGCCATCGCGGACGCCGATGTCCGCCCCGTACCAGGGTGACCCGGTCCCGTCGACGACGTGCCCGCCGACAATCAGCACGTCGAAGCCACGTGCCGGCTGGATCAGCAGCGGCAGCGCCAGCGCCAGAGCCATCGCCATGCGCATCACTGGTTCCTGTAGACCTTTCCGTCTTTCATCACGAATCGCACGTGGCGCACGGCCGTAATGTCGTCGAGGAGATTGCCGTCGGTGGCGACGAGATCCGCGGCGTAGCCGACCGCGATCGTGCCGATGCGATCGCCGAGGCCGAGCGATTCCGCCGAGAGCGACGTCGCGCTCACCAGGACGTCGGCCGGCTTTTCACCTGCTTCCCTCACGCGGTAGACGAACTCTTCCGCATTGCGCCCGTGCGCGCCCGCCACGGCGTCGGTGCCAAACACAATCTTCACGTGCCGCGCCCGCGCCCGCTTCAGCGCCTCGGCCATCGGCGCGATCCCCTTCTCCAGCGTGGCCAGCGTCTCCACGTTGAACGTGGGGAAACCGGCGCGGTTGTCAAGATAGTTGTGCAGCACGAGCATGTTTGGGTCGAAGTAGGTCCCCCGTTGCGCCATCATTTCCAGCGTCTCGTTCGAGATGAACGTACCGTGCTCGATCGAGGTGCAGCCGGCGAGCACCGATGCCCTCGCCCCCTTGTCGCCGATCGCGTGCACCACCGACCGCAGGCCTACGGCCTTGGCCTCCGCGCACACCGCCTGGATCTGCTCGTCGGTCATCGTTTGGTCGCCGCCGGCGCCGAGGCCGGACGTCGCGAACAGCTTGATGACATCCGCCCCTTCCTGCTTCGTCTGGCGAACCAGGGCGCGCAGCTGAGCCGGATCGCCGCTGCGATTCTGGATCTGCCGCAGCGACGTCAGCACCCGCGGGCCCGGCAGCACGCCGCGGTTGATGCGGTCGCGAACGACGCCGTCGATCGGCGCGCCGAGGCTTTGCACGGTCGTGAAGCCCCCCTGCAGCGTCATCCAGGCGTCTTCAGCGGTGAAGACCGCCGCCTGCTCCGGCGCCTCGCCGCCCGCCACCGATACGTGCTTGTCGTCGAAGTGCCAGTTGAGATGGACGTGCGTGTCGATCCAGCCGGGCATCACGACCCGGTTGCGCAGATCGATGTCGATCGGCGACGCGGTGGGATCGACGGAGGCGATCTTGCCGTCCTGGATCACCAGACGCGTGTCGTGCAGCACGCCGCCCCGGCCGTCGAGCGCCGTGCCGACGGCGATCACCGTGCGCGGCGACGATTGCGCGAGGACGATGGCCGCCAGCGCAGCGGCGGCGATGATTCGCATGTAGCTCCGCTATTCCTCGGCGGCGGTTCCGCTCACGATACCCGCTCGACCGTCACCGCCGTGCCGTAGCACAGCACCTCGCTGACGCCCGACATCACCTCGGTCGCATCGTAGCGGATGGCGATGATGGCGTTGGCGCCGAGCTCCTGCGCGTGCTGCAACATCAGCTCGAACGCCTCGTTGCGCGCCGTCTCACACAGTTCGGTCAGCAGCGTGATGTTGCCGCCGACGAGCGTCTGCAGGCCGGCGCCGATCGAGCCGAGCACCGAGCGCGAGCGCACCGTGATGCCCCGGACGACCCCGAAGGTCCTGGTGGTGCGATAGCCGTCGAGGGCGTTCGCCGTTGTCGTCATCGCGTGCGTCAGTTGAGGCATGGGCGACTCCGTTACCGCGGCCGCGAAGACGGCGGCACCAGGTTCTTCAGGCGGAAATAGGTGACGAGATTGCCGTAATGCTCGTTGTCGTGACCGACCTGGCCGAGCAGCCGGTTGATGCGGGTGGCCTTGGCGGCGCCGCCGGCCGCTTGACCAACGGATTCGCCGGCGTTGGCGTCGGTCAACGCGGTGAAGGCGTCGTCGCAGTAGGCGATCGCGTCGTTGGTCACCTTGACGATCTCCGCCTTGGTCGTTTTCTTGCCTTCGAACGAGGCTTCCTTGAAAGGGGCCGGCTCGTTCCTCGCCGCCGCACAGAACTCGTAGCTCGCACCGGCGACGTGCGCCAGGATCTCGCCGAAGCTGCGGACGTCCTGGGTCGGCTTGAAAGCGTAGTTCTCCTCCGGCATCAGCTCGGCGGATTCCCTGATGTTGCGCTTGACGCTGTTCCAGCTGTTGCGCACGCCGTCGCTGACCGGGTTCTGCGCCACCGCTGGCGCCGCGATTGCCAGCACGAAGATCACTATTGCTGCGCGCATGAGCGTCACCTCCGGAAGACTCGTGACCGTAACAACACTTCAAAGTGGCGTGGGTCGTCCGCCGACCGCGCCTCGTCGTAGGGCACCGCCGCGAGCACGCGCAACTGATGCGTCGCCGGATCGTGATCGACGACACGGCAGTCGGGCGTGTCGAATTCGCCGGCGCGGGCAGCGACTTCGAGCGCGTTGAAGCCGAAATCCCCCTGGCCGCGCGCCAGCAGGTAGGTCGCCGGCGCCATCCGGGCGAAACCGGCGAGCGCGGTCCGGCACCAGTCCTCGGCGACGTGCTGCAGCACGAGCGAGGCGAAGACCAGGTCGAAACGCTGCGCGCGCAGCGCGTCCCAGTCACTCGACAACTCGATTCCCGCCGGCGCGGTGCCGCGGACGCGGGCGATCATCTCGGGCAGGTCGAAGCCGACGACGCGCGCGGCGAGAGTCTGCAGATAAGGAAAGTTGCGACCGAGCCCGCAACCGAAATCGAGGACCGACGCCATCGCGGGCGGCAGCGGCACGGTCGGCACGTACGGGGTGAACGGCTTGCCGGCTTTGAATCCCGTGAGGATCCGCTCGCGCAGGTCGGCCTCGCTCGCCGTCTCCGCGAACTCGGCCCACTCACCGCGCATCACGCGCCCCTGGCGTCATCGACGCCATTATGCCGCAGCCGCCACCTCCACGTGAGGCGCTAGCGCTCGTATTTCCAGTTCCGACC
Organism: uncultured Acidobacteriota bacterium; assembly: GCA_963836665.1. Taxonomy (GTDB): domain Bacteria; phylum Acidobacteriota; class Vicinamibacteria; order Vicinamibacterales; family 2-12-FULL-66-21; genus JAICSD01. Next base: position 1,162,194 of record CAWIKL010000002.1, read on the forward strand.
CTTGCCGTCGCCGATCCATGCCACGGCCGTGTCGAGACGGCGCGTCCGCGTCTCTGCCGTCTTCGCTTCGGTGATCCACTGAATGTATTCGCGCTGATGCGACGGCGGGAAGCTCCGCCACGCGGCGATCGCCGCCCTGTTCTTCTTCAGCGCCGCCACCAGGTAAGCCGGCGCTGTCGGCGGCGGCTTGGGCGTCGCGCCGCGCCGCGGCACTTTCACGCCGGCCTCGTTGAGCGCCGTCGCTTCTTTCACCATCTTGACCAGCGCCGCCTCGGACGGGACGTCGGCGATTGACTCGAAGCGACCGAAGTGTCCCATCGCCTCGCCGCCCTTTCCCTTCGGCACCGACTTCATCAACGAGGCCTTCCAGAACCCGAGCGTGCAGTGCGCCTTGAACGCCGCCATACCAGCCAGCGGTCCCTTGTGCTCGAAGGCCGGCATGCCCCACTTGATCGTTTCGCTCGCGGTGGGACAGCCGGCGTGCACCGCGCGCCGGATCCGGATCAGGATCGGCTGTGCGAAGGGGCGGGCCTTCTCGATATACGCGTCGACGCGCTTGTCGATCGTCGCCATGGTGCGCGCCATTATCTCCCAGGCGGGGCAAACTTCCGCGCCGTCAGATCCGTCCAAGGCTCCAGTGAGTTCCCTCAAGTTCGCGCTGCGGACGCTGTTCAAGACACCGTTCGTCACAGGGATCGCCATCCTCTCGCTCGCGCTCGGCATCGGCGCCAACGCGGCCATCTTCTCCTGCTTCAACCAGATGCTGCTCGAGGCGCTGCCGGTGCCGCGCCCCGCAGAACTCGTCAACCTGTCGGCGCCTGGGCCCAAGCCCGGATCGCAGAGCTGCGGACAGGCGGGCGACTGCGACACCGTCTTCAGCTATGCGATGTTCCGCGACCTGCAGAAGGCGCAGACGTCCTTCACCGGCGTCGCCGCGCACCTGCTCTTCGGCGCCAACCTGTCGTTTGCCGGCCAAACGCTGAACGGCCAGGGATTGATGGTGTCAGGTAACTACTTCCAGGTGCTGCAGGCACAGCCGGCGCTTGGACGGCTGTTCGATTCGAACGACGATCGTCTCGCCGGCGAGGCGCCGGTCGCCGTCCTGAGCTACGACTACTGGACGTCGAAGTTTGGCGGCGACCCGGGTGTGCTCAACCAGACGATGATCGTCAACGGCCAGACGTTGACCATCGTCGGCGTGGCACCGCGCGGCTTCGACGGCACGACGCTCGGCGCGCGGCCGGCCGTCTTCGTGCCGATCACGCTGCGCTCGGCGATGAACCCCGGCTGGCGCTCCTGGGACACTCGCAGCAGCTACTCGCTCTATCTCTTCGCGCGGCTCCGGCCTGGCGTCGCCATCGAATCCGCGCGGCAGTCGCTCGACGCCCAGTATCACGCCATCGTCAACGACGTGGAGGCGCCGTTGCAGAAGGGCATGAGCGACGCGACGATGGCGAAGTTCAAGGGGAAGCACGTGCTCGTAGAGCCCGGTGGCCTCGGCCAGAGCAGCGTACAGGAGGGAAGCGGGCACGCCGCTCTATCTCCTGCTCGGCGTCACCGGCTTCGTGCTGCTCATCGCCTGCGCCAACATCGCCAACCTGCTGCTCGCCCGCTCGGCGGCGCGTGCCGGTGAGATGGCGGTACGGTTGTCGATCGGCGCCGGCCGCGGACGGCTGATCGGACAGCTGCTGACCGAATCGCTGCTGCTCGCGCTCTTTGGCGGCCTCGCCGGACTTCTGGTCGCCAGGGCCACGCTCCAGCTGATCCTCGCACTGATGCCGGCGGAAGCCGCTCAGACGTTGGCGTTCACGCTGAGCATGCGGGCGATGGCCTTCGCGGGCCTCCTCACCATCGGCACCGGTCTCCTGTTTGGACTGTTTCCCGCGCTGCACAGTACACGCCCCGATCTCGTCTCGACGTTGAAGGGACAGGCCGGCCAGCCATCGGGCGCGAAAGGGGCGGCGCGCTTCCGGCTGGCATTGGCCACGTCGCAGATCGCGCTGTCGATGCTGCTGCTGGCTGCGTCCGGCTTCTTCGTCAAGAGCCTGATCAACGTCAGCCGCGTCGATCTCGGCATCAAGATCGACAAGGTGATCGCCTTCGGCCTCTCGCCGAGGCTGAGCGGCTACACGCCGGATCGCACCCGGCTGTTCTTCCAGCGCGTGGAGGAAGAACTGCGTACGCTGCCGGGGGTGACCGCCGTCACCGTCTCGACGGTGCCGCTGCTGTCGGGCAGCAACTGGGGCAACGACGTGGCGGTCCAGGGCTTCGACGCCGGTCCCGACACCGACAGCAACTCGGGTTTCAACGAAATCGGACCTGGCTACTTCTCGGCGCTGGGAATCCCGATGATGGCCGGACGCGAGTTCACCGACGCCGACGTCAAGGGGGCGCAGCAGGTCGCGATCGTCAACGAAGAATTCGCGAAGAAGTTCGGACTCGGTCGCGACGCCGTCGGCAAGATGATGGGCTCGGGGGAAGGCTACCGCAGTAAGCTCGACACCGTCATCGTTGGGATCGCCCAGAACGCGAAGTACAGCGAGGTGAAACGGCAGATCCCGCCGCTCTTCTTCCGGCCCTACCGTCAGGATCCCGCCATGCGATCGGCGACGCTCTACCTGCGCTCGTCGACGGACCCGGCCCAACTGGCGGCCGCCGTCAGTGGCGCGATGAAGCGTCTCGATCCGAACCTGCCGATGGAAAACCTCAAGACACTGACACAGCAGGTGCGCGACAACACGTTTCTCGATCGGATGATGACGACGCTGTCGTCGCTCTTCGCCGGGCTGGCGACGCTACTCGCGGCAGTCGGGTTGTACGGCGTGCTCGCTTACACGGTGTCGCAGCGGACGCGCGAGATTGGCCTGCGCATGGCGCTCGGCGCCGCGCCCTGGCGGGTGCGGACGATGGTCCTGCGGCAGGTGGCGTGGATGACACTCGCCGGCAGCCTGATCGGGCTGGCCGGCGCCGTCGGCGTCGGCTACAGTGCGGGCACGATTCTGTTCGAATTGAAGGCGTGGGATCCGGCGGTGCTGGCCATCTCGGCAGTGCTTCTCACAGCCGTGGCCATCGCCGCCGGATTCATACCAGCGCGCCGCGCGTCGCTCATCGATCCGATGCGCGCGCTCAGATACGAGTAGCGTATCTACCGGTTCGTATTCCGGTTGCCGACCCCTGACTCCTCGTCGTCGTCGTGCCGATGCGTGCTCTTGTGGTTCGGATCGCTGCCGCCCTGGCGGCCTGAGGTGCCGGCTGGGTTATCGGGATCGCTGCCCGCATGGCCGAGATTGCCTTCGCGATCGCGGTTTCCCTGCTGGCTTTGCTTCCCCTGGTTTCCCTGATTCCCCTGATTTGCCATTCGGAACCTCCTGTGAAGGAGTGCGAATGCAAGCTATCTGACCTCAACCGCCGCCTGGTCGATCGTCGATTTCTGTGCCTCGGACTTCCGCGGATTCTTGACGTACTTGTCGAGCCATGCGCCCCAGCGCGCCCACAGATCGAGCAACGTTTCCTTCGCGACCGGACCGTGATCCTCGAGCGGATAGAGATACAGCGCCGTCTGCTTGCCGAGGCCGTTGAGCGCGTGGTACAGCCGCAGCGAGTTTGTCGGATCCGTGCCGACATTCTGATCGCCGAGGTCGTGGTACATGAGCAGCGCCCCGGTCAGGTTGTTGGCGTAGAGGAACGGTGACATGCCGAGATAGACGCTGGGCGCGTCCCACAGATCGCGCCGTTCGTTCTGGAAGCCCATCGGCGTCAACGTGCGGTTGTAGGCGCCGTCGCCGGCGATGCCCGCCTTGAAGAACGGCGTGTGCACCATGGCGTTGACCGTCGAGAACGCGCCGTAGCTGTGCCCGCCGATGGCCAGCCGCTGACGATCGACGAGCTGCCGCCGATCGAGCTCGTCAATCGTCGTCGCCAGGTCGTTGCGCAAATCGTTGACGTAGTTGTTGTTCATCATCCCCTGCGGGCCGACGATCGGCGTGTCGGGGACGACAACCGCGTAGCCCAGGCGGACGAAGTATTCCATCGAGCGCGCACCGAAGTTGGTGAACGTGTTCTTGTTGAAGGTCCGGTCTGGACGGTCGTAGTCGTCCTGCGTGCTGAACTCGCTCGGGTAGAACCAGAACAGCGCGGGCAGCCGCGTTCCGGTCTTGTAGTCCGGCGGCAGCGTCACCTTGACGCGGAATTTGAAGCCGTCCGGACGTTCGACGACGAATCGCTCCACCTTGGCACGGGTCAAGTCCTCGTGCACGTCGACGTTCTTGGTGAGCTGCACGCGGCGGCCGCCCCCGCCGAGGTCGAGCATGAAACTCTGCGGAACGTCCGTCGGACTCTCGTGCATGACGACGAAGCGCTTGCCGTCGGCGTCGACGATCGTCGTGACGCGCTCGCTGGCGCCGTTGTTGTCGCTCTCGTAGATGCGCTGCTTCTCGCCCGTCTTGATCGCGACCCTGTCGATGAAATTCTTCGGGGCAACCTCGTCGGGCTTCTTGTCATAGACGAAGCCGTTGAAGAAGACACTGCTGCCGTCGGCCGAGAGCATGACCGGGCCCGCGCCGCCGCCACCGCCGCGGCCGGCGCCGCCGGCGCGTCCACTGCCGCCCGCGCCGCGCACGTTCACGAGCGTGCCGGGAGCCGCGTAGACGTCGTCGGCGCGGTAGCGCGCGAGCGTGTACTTCTTCGAGATCTCCATCAGGTTGACCGCCGACTCGAGCTGGTTCTGCCCGGCACGTTCGCTGAAGAACAGCCACTGCAGGTCGGGCGAATATCGATGGCCAGTGATGCGCGTCGGGTTCTCGTAGACGACGCGCAGGCTCGATGGATCGAAAGGAGGCGCCCATTGGAAGACGCGGTCCTTGCGTTGAGGCGGTGCGCCGCCACCGGCGCCTCGCCGTCCGCCGGCCGGCGCCTGATCGTCGGCATTGGCGTCGTCGCCGTTCGCCCGCGCCCCGTTGCCGCGGGCGGGCGCCGGCTCCTGCTCGACGAACGTCAGCCCCTGGCCGTCGGTGCGCCAGGCGATTTCGCGTTTGCCGTTCTGCTGGCTGGCGCGGCCGCCTCCCACCGGCGGCGCTGGAGGCGCCTGTGGATCCGGGTTCGGGGTGTCGTCCTGGACGCCGAGGTTGATCGCGCGCTCGGTCAGCTTCGCCAGCGCCTTACCGGTCTCGTCCCACACCTCCTCGATCTGCCCGAAGTTGCTCACTGGCACGTCGTAGGAGAACGGCTTGGTCATGCGCGTGACGCGCACATACTTGCCGTCGGGAGCGACATCGATGGCACGAATCATCGCCGGAGCACCGAACCGCCTCAGGGTGCCCTTCGCCACATCGATGAGCGCAAGCTGGCCTGTCGTGTGCCATTCGAGCAGTTGCTCCTCGTACGGCGTCGTCATCAGACTGGGAAACGTGCGGACGCGGTTCTTGTCCGTTTCCATCGCCAGCTTGACCGACGGGCCGGTGGGCGCCGCCGCCGGCTGCGGCATCGGGGCGCGGCCGTCGGGAACGAGGACGGCCGCGATCTGCCTGCCGTCCTTCGTGAAGTCGAACGTCGTCACCAGTGTGGCAAGGACGGGATTTTTCGTTACTTCGCGCGCCACGCCGCTCGCGGCGTCGGCGATCCAGATGTGCGTCGCGTCTTCGCCGTGCAGGTAGAAGGCGATCGACCTGCTGTCGGGCGACCACGTGGCGTTCGAGACGCGCGCACCTGGCGGCAGTTGGACCGTCTTCTTGCTGCCATCGGTCGCCGAGATGATCTGGATGCCGACGTTGTTGCGTACCGTCAGCGGCCGCGCCCGGTTCGCCTTGTAGTCGACGAACAGGCCGCCCAGCTCGTGGAACGGCTTGGCAAACGTCTTCATCACGACCGGCCCGTCGCCGATTTCGTCGACGAAGAACTTGCGGTCGGGGCTGACGTTGGTCAGCGAGACGTTGAGATACCGCGGCGCGAGCACCGCGTCGGCCAGCTCCCTCGGCGGCGTCTGATACGTCTCCTGCTTGAGGATGTCGTCGGGTGCTGGGGCCGTGCCTTTCTGCGCGGCGAGCGTGAGCGGCAGGATGGCGACAGCGACCGGGAACACCAGTCGCCACACGAGGGCAGTCTTTCGTGGCGTCATGGGCCGGGATTATACGCGGCGCGAGCACCCGTCGAACCCGTGGAACCCGTGGAACCCGTCGAACCCCGTCAAGACTCCCGCAGCGTCACCATGGGATCGACCCGCGTCGCGCGCTGCGCGGGGACGTAGCAGGCGACGAAGGCGACCACCGCGATGAACAGCGCCACCCCGCTCAGCGTGGCGGGATCGGTCGGCTTCACGTTGAACAACTGCGCCTGCAGCAGACGCGTCAGGCCGAACGAAGCCACGAGACCGGTGACCAGGCCGATCAACGTCAGACGCAGGCCCTGCCCGAGGATCATGCCGAGCACGCTGCCGCGGGTGGCGCCGAGTGCCATGTGGATGCCGATCTCCTTCGTCCGCTCGCTCACCGAGTACCAGAGGATCCCGTAGGTGCCGATCGCCGCCAGGGCGAGCGCGAGTCCGGCGAAGATCGCCAGCAACTCGGCGAGAAAACGCGGCCGCGACGCCGCGTCGGCAAACACTTCCTCCATCGTCCGCAGCTTGACGATCGGCAGCGTCGGGTCCTGCGCCCGCACGGCCTGCTGGATTTCCTGTGCCAGCGCGGACTCCGCGACCACCGAGCGGACGACGACGTTCATGTTGTTCGGCACGAAACCGCCGAGGCGCGGCGCCTGCTCGTTGAGGAAATAGAGCTCGGTACCGGTCTTGCTGCCGACGCCCCCCTGCTTCACGTCGCGCACGACGCCAACGATCGTGAACGGCGTGACCCCCTTGGGCCCTTGCCCCGTGAAGATGTTGACGCGGTGGCCGGTGGCTTCGAGATTACGGAACGTGTAGAAGGTCTTCTCCAGCGTTTCGTTGACGAGCAGCACTGGCGCGCCGTTGACGTCGGCGGAGTCGAACCCGCGCCCCTTGACCATCGGAATGCTCATCGTCTTCAGGTAGTCGAGCGACACCGCCTGGTAGTAGTCAACGTTTTCCACCGGCTGTCCCTGCTGCGCGGTGTAGTCGTCGAAGTCGGTGTCGTTGGCGTTGACCGGGCGGTTCGGCGGCAGGCCCGACATCGAGGCGACCGCCGTCACGCCGGGATATTCGCGCAGACGATCCTGGAGACGGTTGAAGAACGCGACGCGGTCCTCCCCTTTCGTGTACGTAGACCTCGGCAGCACGATACCGAACGTCGTCAGGTGTTCGCGGTTGAAGCCGGCGTCCACCGTCATCAGCTTCTGGAAGCTGCGCATCAACAGGCCGGCGCCCACGACCAGTACGACGGCGAGCGCCACTTCCGCCATCACCAGGCTGCTGCGAACGCGCGCCCGCGCCGCGCCGGCGGTCGCGCGCTGGCCGCCTTCCTTCAGCGTGAGCGAGACGACCTGCTCGCCCAGGTGGAGCAGCGGCGCCATGCCGAAGACGAGTCCGGTCAGGATCGAGACCGCAAACGTGAACAGCAACACCTTCCAGTCGAGCGAGATTTCCAAGGCGCGCGGAATGCTGTCGGCGTTGGCCGCGAGCAGCGCCCGCACGCCGCCGTAACCGATCGCGGCGCCGAGTGCGCCTCCGGCGAGCGCGAGGATCACCCCTTCGATCAAGAACTGCTTCAGCAAGCGCCAGCGTCCGGCGCCGAGCGCGGATCGAATCGCGAACTCCTTGTGCCTGGACTCGGCCCGCGCCAGGATCAAGTTGGCGAGGTTGGCGCAGGCGATGAGCAGCACGAAGCCGACCGCGCCCTGGAGCACCCACAGCGCCGTCGCGATGTTGCCGACCATGTCGGCCTTCATCGGATGCATCTGGATCAGGTGCACGAACGGCACGCCCGTCGTCACTCCCGGCGGCAGCGTGCCCGGAGTCGGTGAATGCTTGTTGCCGCTGAGCGCGCGCCACTGCGCGATCATCGAGTCGAGATCGGCTTGCGCCTGCCCGACGCTGACGTTGTCCTTGAGCCGGCCGATCAGGTACAGGAAATGACTGCCGCGCTGGTTGGGGAACGTCTTTGGATCGAGTGGCAGCGGCAGGATGACCTCGATCCGCTCGTCGTGGATATCGTATCCAGGCGGCATGATGCCGACGATGCGCGTCGGCGTGCCGTCGACTTGCACGGCGCGGCCGACGACGCCTTCGTCGCCGCCGAAGTCGCTTCGCCACGTCGCGTAGGAAAGGATACCGACGCCCTCCGCGCCAGGCAGCGAATCGTTCGTGTTGAAGGTGCGCCCGCGCATGGGCGGGACGCCGAGGACGTCGAGCAGTTCCGGCGTCACGACCATGCTGTTGACCCGCCGCGGCCGCTCGGGCGTGCCGAGGTTGACCGAGCCGTCGCGGTAGGCGCCGACGCTCTGGAACGAGCGGTTGCGCTCCTTGAACTCGACCCACTCGGGCGGCGAGACCCAGAAGCGATCGAAGCCCAGGTTGGGGAACGTGCTGGTGATGAACATCAGCCGATCGGCGCGCGGATAGGGCAGCGGCTTCAGCATCACGCCGTTGACGACGCTGAAAATGGCGGTGTTGGCGCCGATGCCGAGCGCCAGCGTCAGGATGGTGACGGCGGCGTAGGCCGGACTCTTGACCAGGGCGCGGAGGACGTAGCGCATGTTGGGTACCATATTGTTCTTAAAACGCAACTATTTGACGTTGACCGGCGTCAAATGGTTGCGAGAGACTGAGCGTCTTCATGCCGCGCGTCGACCTGGGCGACATCGAGCATCTGGTGCTGCTGGCCATCCTGCGCCTCGGCCGCGAGGCCTATGGCATACCGATCCTCGAAGAGGTGTGCGCGCGCAGCGGGCGCGACGTGTCACGTGCGACGGTCTACGTGGCGCTGAAGCGCCTCGAGCAGAAGGGACTCGTCACCTCGAAGCTCGGCGACAGCACGCCCGAGCGCGGCGGCCGGGCCAAGCGGTTCTTCAAGCTGAAGCCCAGCGGCCTCAAGGCACTCCGTGAGTCGCGCGAGATGTTCCTGTCGCTGTGGCGGGACTACGAAACGGTGCTGGACCAGGCGTGATGCTGCTCGCCCGCCTCATTCCCGCCGCCGACCGCGAAGCCATCCTGGGCGATCTTCTCGAAGAAGCGGAATGCCGTCGTTTGCGCGGCCGCTCTCGCACGCTCTGGCTGGCCGCCGAATGCGCCGCCATCGCCGCCGGCCTGTCGATCGCCCGGGTCCGCGGCTGGTTCGTCGTGCCGCCGCTTCGCGAGGTCGTGTCGGGCCTGGCGGTCGACGGCCGCGGCGTCCTGCGCGATGGCACCACCGCCACACTGCTTCGCGCGCTCGTCTTCGTCGCCTCGGTCGCCACGCTCGTCCTCGGCGCGGGAGTGCTCGTCGGCGCGCTGATGAGCGCGGCGGGCTTCTGATCGGGTCAGCCCGGTTTCACCTGCCGCGATTCACCACGGCGATCCCGACCAGTACGACGGCGCCGCCAGCGAGCTGCAGGGGCGTCAGCGGCTCGCCAAGGAGCAGCCACGCCAGGAAGGCCGTGCATGGCACCTGGCCGAGGAGTCCCACCGAGGTGATCGTCGCCGGCAGGTGGCCGAGCGCGTAGACCAGTGCATAGTACGCGGCCAGCTGCGAGACGAGCCCGAGCGCGACGAGCGCCGCCCAGGCGCGCGGCGGATAGCCGGTGAGAGGCAGCCCGAGCCACACGCAGGTGAGGAGCAGCGTGACCATGCTGCCGGCGATGGCGAGCGTATTGAACGTCAGCGTGTCCATCTCGCGGCGGACGCGTTCGGTCGTGATCAGGTAGGCCGCGAAGAAGAAGCTGGCGCTGACCGCCATCAGGTTGCCGTAGCCCGTGACCGGCGCCGACCCGGCGTGCACCGGGCCGAGCATGATGGCGAGACAGCCGGCCGCAGACAGGAGCAGGCCGACCCAGAACGCCGCGCGCGGCCGCTGCCGCAGCACCAGCCACGACAGGATTCCGACGAATACCGGCGTGTTGTTGCCGAGGATCGACGCGACCGCTGCGCCGGTATGCATCACCGAGGTGTTCCACAGCGCGATGTCGAGCGCGAAGAACACGCCGCCCAACACCGCGATCATCGCCGCACGCGGCGCGACGGCCTGGCTCCGCCCGCGAACCACTCGCCAGGGGATCAGGACGACGCCGGCGACGAGCACGCGGTAGAACGCCGACGCGGCACCGGGCACGCCGGCCCACCGGACGAGAATCGCCGACCACGCGATCCCGGCGACCGCGGCCAGGAGAGCAAGATACGCGGGCAGTTGGGCGGGCCTAGCTGCCCCCACCCTTGCGCTTTCCGTGCGCCGGCGGCGGTGGCTCCTTCATCAGGCGTTCCACCGGTTTTTCTTTGAGCAGCCGCATCCCTTCCTGCACCGCGCGCTCGAGCTGCGGGTCGTGGCCGGCGATGACGTCCTTGGGCCAGTTCTCGACGTCGACGTCGGGCGCGACCCCTTCGTTCTCTACCGCCCACTTGCCGTCGCGATCGAAGAAGCCGCCGCGCGGCGCGATCATCGAGCCCCCGTCGACGAACGTCGGCGTGTCGGCCGTATGAACCAGGCCGCCCCACGTGCGCTTGCCGACGAGGAGGCCGATCTTGCGCCGCCTGAACATGTAAGGCATCAGGTCACCGCCTGAGCCGGCCATCTCGTTGATGATCATCACCTTCGGCCCCCAAATCCCCGCGGCGGGGCTGGTGAACGGCACGCGATCGCCGGCGACGTTGTTGAAGTAGCCGTCGAAGTCGCGCTGCAGGCCGTCGATGATGTAGTCGGCGGCCGAACCGCCGCCGTTGTAGCGCTCGTCGACGATCGCCCCCTTCTTGTCCTGCTGCGCGAAGTAGTAACGGTTGAACGACGTGTAGCCGGGCTGGCCGGTGTTCGGCAGGTAGACGTAGGCCAGCTGGCCATTCGAGAGCTTGTCGACCATTCGTCGGTTCGCCTCGACCCATGCCCGCGTGCGCAGCGTCTGCTCGTTGGCCACCGGGACGACGACGACTTGCTTCGCCCCGTCCATCGCCGGCCGGCCATTGACCGACAGCACCGTCTGCCGATTGGCCGTGCCGTCGAGCAGGCGGTAGATGTTGTCGGGCGCCTTCAGTTCGATGCCGTTGATCGCGACGATGAAGTCGCCGGCCTTGACGTCGACCCCCGGAGCGGCGAGTGGCGCCCGCAGATCAGGGTTCCAGCTCTCGGTGTCGTAGATGCGCGCGATCTTGTAGCGTCCGCTCTCGATGGTGAAGTCGGCGCCGAGCAACCCCCCGATCGACGGCGGTAGGCCCGGCATGTCGCCGCCGCGCACGTAGGAGTGCCCGATCGAGATTTCGGCGCCCATCATGTCGAGCAGGTAGTTGAGATCGGCGCGGTGGTTGACGTAGGGCAGGAACTGGCCGTACATCTCCTTGTCCTTCGCCCAGTCGGTGCCGTGCATGTTCGGTACGTAGAGGTAGTCCCGCTGGTTGCGCCAGCCCTCGTCGAAGATCTGCCTGAACTCCTCCTTCGGCTCGAGATACATGCGCAGTGTCGCGTTGACGCGTCCCTGTCCCGCTGCGGGCGGATTGCGGTCCGCGTCGACGAGAAAGAGCCCTGGACCGGTAGCGCCGCCCGTGGCGCCGCGGCCACCGCCACGCCCGCCGTCACCGCCAGTGCGATAGAGCAGCTTGCGTCCGTCGGCGCTGACGGTGTACTCGGCCGCGCCGGTGATGAAGGTCGCGGCGCGACGATCGCCCAGACGATAGCGGATGATGCTGTTGCCGCTACCGGCCCCGCCGCGCCCGCTGCCGTCATCCTCCGCCCCGGCCGCGGCCTGCTCGTAGAACATCGTGCCGGCAACGCCGGGCAGCAGCTTGGTGTATTCGCGCGCCGGTACGTTCGGGATCGCAATGATCCGCTGGGCGATGCCGTCGAAGTCTATCTGCACGCTGACCGGGCGGCGCGGCGCGCGATCCGGCTGGCCCGGCGCGGTCGACGGTTGCGTCGTGTCGGCGGCGGTCTGCGTCGTGTCGCCGGCGGTCTCGGGCGCGGCGCCACGGCCGCGTCCGCCGCCACCGCCTGGCGCGCCCGGCTCTCCCCGCCCGGGCGCAAACGTCACGCCTGTGTCCTCGTCACTCTCGGGCAGCAACGGGCTCGGTTCCCCTCTCTTGAGTACCGCGAGATACAGGCCGAAGTTCTCGTTGTGATCGTACGACGTCATGTCCAGCCACTGCGAACGCAGCCCGAAATCGGTCGACGCAAAGAACCACAGATACTTGCCGCTCGCGTCCCACACCGGCCAGGTCGCGTCCGCCAGGCCGTCGGTGACCTGCTTCGACTCACCCGTCTCGACATTGCTGATGAAGATGGCCTTGTAGAGCGTGTTGAGATGCGCCGCGTAGGCAACGTACTTGGAATCGGGACTCCACGACGGGTTCTCGGTGCGCTGCGGCACCATCCACGGATCGCGGCCGACGATCCGTCCCTCGCCGCTCGCCACGTCGAGCACCCACACGCTCAGGTTGGTGTCGGTATAGAGCAGCCTTTTCGAGTCGGGCGACCACGACGGCGTGTAGTAGTGGTACTTCCCTTCGAGTGGGATCTCATGCGGCGTGCCGAGGCCGTCCTGCTGCTCGATGACAAGGCGGTACTCGCCGGACTTGTCGCTGAAGTACGACACGTACTTGCCATCGGGCGACCACGCCGGATCGCGTTCGGCCGAACCGCTCGAGTGCGAGAGGTTGCGGACGTCCCCTTTCTCGGCCGGGATCGTGAAGATCTCGCCGCGCGACTCGACGACAATGCGCTTGCCGGTCGGCGACAGCGCCAGGTTGGTCATCCGCGCGGTGACGTCTTCCCAGCGCGGCATCATCCACGGGAAGTCGCCGGCCGCGGTGATCGGCACGACCGAGTCCTTGCCGCTTTTGGCGTCGAGCGCGTGGATCAATCCTGCCTGCTCGAACACCACGGTGCCGCCGCCCGAGTCCAGCGTCTTGACGTCGAAGTCGATGAACTTCGTCACCTGTGCCAGCTTCTTCGACTTCGTGTCGAAGCTCCACACGTTCGAGACGCCGTCGCGATCGGAGAGGAAGTAGACTGCGTCACCGACCCAGACCGGCTCGATGTCCTTCGAATCGGTCCACGGCGGCGAGACGAGCTCGTAGGTCTTGAGGTCGACGATCCAGATTGGACGGTTCTGGCCGCCGCGATAATTCCGTCGCTCCTCGTCCCATGAATTGTTCATGCGGTAGGCGACGTGCGCACCGTCGGGTGAGATCTTGCCCTGGTAGCCGCGCGGCAGCGCCATCGGCTCTTCGACACCGCCGTCGGCCGGCACCGTCCAGAAGCGCGGCGCGCCGCTCGGCGCCGCGGTGGCGCGGCTCGACGCGAATACGATCGATTTGCCGTCGGGCGTCCACCCCTGCACGGTGTCGGCGCCCGGATGCCAGGTCAGCCGCTTCGGCTCTCCCCCCTCCGCCGGCATCACGTAGACGTCCACGTTGCCGGCGTATTCGGCGCTGAACGCGATCGTGCGGCCGTCGGGCGAGAAATGCGGGTTGGTCGTCTGTCCCTGGAAGCTGGTCAGGCGGCGTGCGTTGCCGCCGGCACGATCGACTGTCCAGATGTTGTTGGCGTAGGCAAAGGCGATCTGCGTGGCGCTGACGGTCGGCATCCGCAGCAGCTTCGTCGGCGCGCCGTTGGCTGCCGGACGGCTCGCCGACGCCGTCGCGATCAGCGCACCCGCGGCGCACGCCGCGAGCACCCTGTTCTTGTCCATATACCTTCCTCCATGAACCGGGGCGTGGGCCCGCTTGCCTGGCTCGTTCGCCGTGAAGCGCGTGGATGGTACCATCTTTCCCTGGAATGAAACCGACACGGCTGACTCTCACGCGCCTCATCGGCGCGCTGCTCGCGTTCACGGTCGTCGCTTATCTCGGCGCCATCATCTGGCTGGTGGCCAACGAGACGCGCCTCGTCTTCCGCGCCGACGCGCCGCTCGACGCGCGGCGCCCGACGATGCCGTACGAGACCGTCGAAGAGCATCCAGTGGAAGGCGGCGGTCCGCCGCAGGCGCGCGCGTGGTTGATACGGGCGCCTGGAGTGGCCGAGGACCGGCCGTGGGTGATCTTCCTGCACGGCAACGACTCGAACCTGGCCAGCCGCATGAACGTGCTGCACTATGAGCGGCTGCGCGCACTCGGCGTCAACGTGCTCGCGCCGGAGTATCGTGGCTTCGGCGGCCTTGGCGGCGTCCCGACGGAGGGAGGCCTCGCCGACGACGCCACGCACTGGTACGGCTATCTGCGCGGTCAGAAGAACGTCGATCCCGACCGCATCGTCATCTACGGGTGGTCGCTGGGCTCGGCGGTGGCGGTCACCCTGGCGTCGCGGGTGCCGGAGGCGGCGGTCATCCTCGAGGGCGCCCCCGCGTCGATCGTCGCCATCGGGCAGCAGCGCTACCCGATCTTCCCGGTACGGCTGCTCATCCACAATCCCTTCGAATCGATCCTGCGCGTCGGATCGATTCGCGCCCCAATGCTGTTCCTGCACAGCCCCGAGGACGTCGTCGTGCCGATCGCGGAAGGACGCCGGCTGTTCGCCGCGGCAGCGACGTCGAAACAGTTCGTCGAGGTCTCGGGCGGACACGTCTACGCCAGCGAGAAGGACCCGCGCTTCTTCCCCACGATCCAGTCGTTCCTGCGTGCGCAGCATCTCCTGCCGTGAACGATCCCCATCAGCGGCTGCGTGAGGACGTCTCGATGCTCGGCGGCATGCTGGGCGACACCATTCGCGCGCGCGAAGGGGACGCGCTCTTCGAGGCCGTCGAGCGGATCCGTCGCGCCGCCAAGGCGGCACGCCAGGATGCCCCGCACGGCGTCGCGCTCCTGGAAAAGCCGCTGCGCGATCTACCGCTGGAGATGGCCGTCCCGGTCGCGCGCGCCTTTTCGCATTTCCTGACGCTGGCCAACATCGCCGAGCAGCACCACCGCGTGCGGCGGCGCCGCGACTACCAGCGCGAGGACGCCTCGCGGGCGCAACGCGGCTCGTTCCCGCACATCCTCCCCCAGATCCTCGCCGCCGGGACGAGCGCCGACGAGCTCTACCGCGCCGCCAGCACGATGCAGATCGCGCTGGTGGTGACGGCCCATCCGACGATGATCACGCGGCGCACGCTGGCGGCGGCGCACGCGCGCATCGCGCGCGCGCTCGAGCGCCACGATCGCGCCGACCTCAGCGCGTTCGAACGCGACGAAATCGACGCGGAATTACGCCGCGACATCCTGGCGATGTGGGGCACCGAGGACGTGCGGCGGCAGCGGCCGCAGCCGATGGACGAGGTTCGCAGCGGCCTCTACATCTTCGAACAAACGCTGTGGGACGCGCTGCCGCGCTGCCTGCGGGCGATGGATCGCGCGCTGCTAGAAATCACCGGGCGCCGCCTGCCGCTCGAGGCGGCGCCGCTCGTCTTCGGCTCGTGGATCGGCGGCGACCGCGACGGCAACCCCTCGATCACCGCCGAGGTCACGCGCGAGGCCTGCGCGGCAGCGCGGGCGCTGGCCGCCTCCCTCTATGCTCGCGAGCTCGACGCCCTCGCCGCGGAACTGCCGCTGACGGCCGCGACCGCGGAGCTGCGCGAGGCGACCGGCGGCGCGCGCGAGCCCTATCGCGCTGTCATGCGCCACCTGGCCGAGCGCCTGCGTCAACCCGACCATCACGTGTCGGCACGCGAGCTGCGCGAGGCGCTCGAGCTCTGCCACCGCTCGCTCGCCGGGACCGGCCAGGGACTGCTCGCCGACGGCCGCCTGACCGATGTGCTCCGCCGCATCGCCGCCTTCGGCACCGCGCTCGTCCGCCTGGACATCCGCCAGCATTCCGCGCGCCATGCCGACGTGCTCGACGCGATCACGCGGCGCCTCGGCGTCGGCAGTTACGCCGCATGGACCGAGGACGCGCGCCAGCAGTTCCTGCGCCACGCGATGGCAGAGCGGACGGCGGTGCCGCGCGATCTCGCGGCGGGCCCCGATGCAGACGAAGTGCTGGCGACCTTCCGCGCCATCGCCGAGATCCCGCGCGACTCGCTCGGCGCTTACGTCATCTCGATGACGCGCACGCCGTCCGACGTCCTCGCGGTCGAGTACCTACAGCAGGCGCACGGCGCTTCGCTGCGCGTCGTTCCGCTGTTCGAAGAGGTCGCAACGCTGGAGCAGGCGGGCGAGACGATGCGCCAATTGTGGACGCGACCGAGCGCCCCCGGTGAAGTAATGATCGGCTACTCGGATTCGGCCAAGGACGGCGGACGCCTTGCCGCCAACTGGCAGCTCTACAAGGCGCAGGAGGCGGTCGTCGAGGCGGCGCGCGAGGCCGGCGTGCCGCTGACGCTGTTTCACGGCCGCGGCGGCAGCATCGGCCGCGGCGGCGGCCCGGTCCACCTCGCCATGCGCTCGCAACCGCCCGGCTCGATCAACGGCCGCCTCCGCGTCACCGTGCAGGGCGAGATGATCGAGGAACAGTTCGGGCTGCCCGCCATTGCCCTGCGCACGCTCGAGGTCTACGTGACGTCGGTGCTGCGCGCGTCGCTCGACAGCCCGTCGCCGGTGCCGCCCGAGTGGCGCGACGCGATGGACCGCCTGGCGGCCGGCGCGCACGCCGTCTACCGGCGCACGGTCTACGACAATCCGCGGTTTCTCGAATACTTCCGTGCCGCGACCCCGGAAAGGGAGATCGCGCTCATGCCGATCGGCAGCCGCCCGGCCCGGCGTGGCGCGAGTGGCGGCGTCGAGTCTCTCCGCGCCATCCCCTGGGTATTTGCCTGGACGCAGACGCGGCTGCTGCTGCCGTCATGGCTCGGCACCGGCGAGGCGCTCGACGCTGCGGCGTCCCGAGGTGAGCGCGAGGTGGTGCAGGAGATGGCGCGCGACTGGCCGTTCTTCAACGCCACGCTGCGGCTGATCGAGATGGCGCTGGCGGAGGCGGAGCCGTCGATCGCCGAGGCCTATGACCGCGCGCTGGTGCCGGAGCCGCTCCGCGACGTGGGCGCCGACCTGCGCGGGCGCCTCCTGCGCGCCCGCCAAGCCGTGCTCGCGGCCCTCGGCGCGGGCACGCTGCTCGAAGACAACCCGGTGCTCCGCCGGTCGATCGACGTGCGCAATCCCTACGTCGACCCGATCAACGTCGTCCAGATTGCGCTGCTGGCACACCTGCGCGGCGATACCGTTGTCGACGACAACCTGTGGCGCGCGTTTCTCGTCACCGTCAACGGCATCGCGGCCGGCATGCGGAACGTAGGATGAGCGATGAGCGATCATCCGTCGTCGCGAAAGGGTCCGCGCGCGCGTTTGGTGTCCCCGCGGCGTTTCTTGACGTCAACCCGTCGCTGCTGCGAAGCGCGAGACGGTCGTGTTTTGCGACGCCGCTTCGGCCGGATGAGCGCGCGCCGGATCAGTTCGACGAGGCGGCCCCGCGCCTCCTCACGGTTCTGCGATTGCGTGCGGTGCTCCCGGGCATCGACAACGATGATTCCCTCGTCGGTCACGCGCGATCCCGCTAGAATTCGCAGCCGCTCACGGACCTCGTCGCTCAGCCCGGATCGTACCGGATCGAATCGCAGCTGGACGGCGGTGGCGACCTTGTTGACGTTCTGCCCGCCTGGGCCAGACGCCCGGACGAAGCGCTCTTCCATCGCATCGTCAGGGATCGCCACCTCCGGCGTCACGATCAGCGGCATCTCAAATCAGCTCCCTCACCGCTCGGCCCTCTCCACTCGCCCCTCGCTCCTCGCTTGTCACCGCTTTATCCATCCCGCGATCTCCTCGACCACCCGCTCGGCGACATGCGACGGCTGGTCGTATTCCGCCGGCAGGCTCTTACCGGTGCCAGGCATGAATAGGTGATTCAGCCCTGGAAACAAGGAGAATGTCACGTTGGTGCGGCCGGCCAGCGCCGCTTTCCAGCGCGCGAACTCGTCAGGTGTCACCTGGTAATCGCGCTCTCCCTGCAGGACCAGCATCGGCAGCGTCAGCGCCTTCGCCGCGGCGGGTGCATCATAGCCCTTCAGGTCGAGCCAGTACGACGCCGGCGCGTTGAGGATGTGCTTGCCGGCGGTGAGGTCCGCCGGCGTCAGCGCGCGGATTTCGGCAGCGGCCTTCGTCAATGCGTCGATCTGCTGCTGCTCCTCCGGCGTGACGACGCCGTCGGCCGCGGCGAGGTATTTCGTCTGGTCGACAATCAAGTCCTCGAGCGGACGCGCGGCCCCCGCCATCACGATGACGCCGGCGAGTTTCGGGTCCGCCGCAGCGATGCGTGGGATGAGCATGCCGCCAAGGCTGTGCCCAAGGACGAAGACGTGTGCGGGATCGATGCGCGCGGTGACGCGGAGGAGCGCGACGGCCGCGAGCGCGTCGTCGACCGTCTCCTCCTTCACGGTCAGCACGCCGAGAGCCGCCATCTTCGGCCCGTACACCTTCGTCCGCTTGTCGTAGCGCAGGACGGCAACACCACGCGAGGCCAGCCCGGCCGCGAGATCGGCGAACGGCTTGTTCGGGCCGATCGTCTCGTCGCGATCGTTTGCTCCCGATCCGTGCACGAGGACGACGGCGGCAAAGGGCCCTGGCCCGTTTGGCAGCGTCAGGGTAGCCGGGAGCGCCCACTCGCCGTTGCCGACCGTGACCTCGCTGGTCGTGTACGCCGAGGGCGTCGCGTACGCAGGTGGTGTGTAGGGCGCGACAACGGGACGGAAGACCATGCCTGAGATCCGGTTCGCAGTGTCGAACGCGACCTGAAAATCGATGCTGGCGCGCCCGAACTGGCAGCTCTGGATCACCATGTGCTTGTCGGCGACCGCGCGGACGCGGACGTCGTCACCGCACGCCGTCAACGCCCCCGCTTGCAACAGCAAGGCGTCCCAGCCGGTGCCCAGCCGCCCCGGCGGCAGGGCGGCCTTCATCTTGTCGTCGAACTGCGCCTCGATGCTGGCGAAATCCTTCGCCTTCATCGACGCGAGCACGGCCGCAGCGTGAGCCTTCAGATCGGCGTCCGACGGCGCTGGCGCCTGCGCCTGCGCATTTGTGACCAATGCCAGCACCACGGTGATGAGCCACGGCATAGGTGAATTATAAAGGGCCGGATGGGGTGTGCCCGCGTGTCGATCGCCTGCCTTCTCGCCTGTGCCGGCGCCTCAGTGCGCGCTGACTACGTCCGCCCGGCGCCGCAGCGGATCGACGTCGCCCAGGGCGTCTACCTTTTCGTGTCGAAGCCGTACGGTGACGTCGGCCTCGACGGCAACTCGGTCGCCATCGTCGGCCGTGACGCGGTGCTCGTCTTCGACACCAACGGCACGCCTGCGTCCGCAGCGAAGGTACTCGGCGAGATCCGAGGGGTCACCGACCGTCCCGTCCGCTTCGTCGTCTACTCGCACTGGCATTGGGATCATTGGTACGGCACGCAGGTCTACACGGCCGCATTCCCCGGCGCGAAGGTGATTGCGCACGACAAGGCCAAGACCCTCATGGCCGGCCCGGTGATCGAATTCAACCGGCCGGGCCTGGAGCAGCAGTTGCCCGACTACATCGGCAGCCTCGAGAAGCGCGCGCAGGCCAACGCGACACTGCGGCCGCTCCTCGACGAGGATCGCTTCTTCGTCGAGCAAAAGCAGCACGCCCGGTTGGTGCTGCCCGATACGACCTATGTCGATCGCATGGACCTCGACCTCGGCGGCCGGCGCGTGCAGCTGCTGCATTACGATCGCGCGATCACGCCGGGGGATACCTTCCTCTACCTGCCTGATGACAAGGTCATCGTCACCGGCGATCTCCTGATCAATCCGATCACGTTCGGATTGAGCTCGTATCCGACCGGCTGGTTGAAGACGCTCGAGGGCATCGATCGGCTCGACGCCGGCGTGCTGGTACCCGGCCACGGCGAGCCGTTGCACGACAAGGCGCTCTTGCACGCGACGATGGACGTGCTGCGCGAGCTGCTGAAACAGGGAAAGGATGCCTGGGCGCGTGGTCTCGACGCGGACCGCGCAAGGGAGGAGATCCTGCCGCGGCTACACGATGTCATGGTCCGCATGACGAGGGACGACCCGAAACTGAACGACCAGTTCCGGGTCTACCTTGTCGACTGGACGCTGCACCGCGTTTACGACGAGCTCAACGGCTCGATCAGCGACGCGATCGCCGCGATCCCGCCGAAGTGACGGGAGGTTCGGGCGCCTGTCTAGCCTCCGCAGTACGCCGTCGTGCAGTTGGGCGGCTCCGTGGCATCCGTACCGTTGAACCCCCCGACCATGCCCGGATGAATTGTGCAGTGATACGTGCTCGAGCCGTTCGTGCCCATTGCCACGGCGGCGCTCGTCGCGCCCGGCGCGATGTCGGCCGTCTGTAGCGAGCCGTCGTCGAGCATGATGTGATGCGTCACGACGTCGTTGTTCTTGAACACGACGAGCTGTCCCTTGTCGACCGTCGCCGGATTCGGATTGAAGGCAAGCTTGCCATTCTGGCCGGTGATCGTGATGGTCACCGTCGTCTGCGTGCCGCCCCCCCTGTGCCACCGCCCGTCGAAGGCGCGGTGGGCGTACTGGATCCTGAGCTGCTGCCGCCGCCGCAGCCTGCGGCGAAGAGCGTGGCCGCGAGCGCCAGCACCGAACCTGCCTTGTACATCGAAGAACCCCTCCAGGAGAAACCGGACGGAGGAGTCCTGAGCAAGCGCAGTGCCCCCGGATTCACGGGTGATCCGGACTGTTTTCAACAACTTACGGGGAACAGCGTTACGCGGAAAGTAAAACGGTTACGCATCCTGAATCGCCGACGCTGCATCAGCCGAGGGCCGCTCGTTGCCGGCTATCTCTCTGATCCGTGCGTGTTGATGAAGTCGTCGTCGATCGGGTTGAGGTCGGCGTCGAAACCCGTGTGCGGTCCGGGTCGCGGTGTCGCGATTTCGACAGCACGGTCGTAGGATTTACGCGGCTCTGCAGCGTCGCGTTCGGCGGGCCGTCCGACATCGTGCGGCGGTCGCGGCCTTTCGAGGATCCTGCTGCTCATCGCAACCCCCTTTCGCTGCCGGCATGCAAAGCAGACACCGGGCGGCGAAGCCTCTCGATTCGGCGTTACGATGGCCTCTATGGGGACGGCGACCGGGGCGCGGCTGGGAGAATTCGGGATTCTGCTGGAGGGAGCCCGGCTCGAAACCGGGACGACCTTCGACGTCAGGTCGCCGTACGACGGCGCGCTCGTCGCCACCGTGCACAGTGCCGGGCCCGCGCAGATCGAACGGGCGATTGCGGCTGCCGCGCACGCCTTCGCGACGACCAGGCGGCTGCCCTCGTGGAAGCGTGCCGCGGTACTGGAGTGGGTGGCATCGGCGGTCGCGCAGCGGCGAGACGAGTTCGCTGAAACGATCGCCCTCGAGGCGGGCAAGCCGATCCGCCTGGCGCGGCTCGAGGTCGATCGCGCCATATTCGTGCTGCGCATCGGCGCCGAAGAGGCCAGGCGCATCGGCGGCGAGATCCTCCCACTCGATTGGCTCCCGGGCACTGAAGGACGCGAGGCGCTCATCCGGCGCGTCCCTCTCGGACCGATCGCCGGCATCACCCCCTTCAATTTTCCTCTGCTCCTCGTCGCCCACAAGGTCGCCCCGGCAATCGCGGCAGGCAACCCGATCGTGCTCCGCCCTGGCCCGAGAACGCCGGTCTCGGCGCTCAAGCTGGCCCAGATCATCGTCGACGCCGGCTGGCCGCCCGACGCGATTGCCGCCTTTCCGTGCAGCAACGACGACACGATGCGGCTGGTCGAAGACGAGCGCATCCGTCTTCTCACCTTCACCGGCAGCGCCTCGGTCGGCTGGGCGTTGAAAGCGCGCGCCGGGCGCAAGCGCGTGACGCTCGAGCTCGGCGGCAACGCGGCGGTCATCGTTCACCGTGACGCTGACGTGCCGTATGCCGCTGAACGCGTGGCCATGGGCGGATTCGCTTACGCGGGGCAGTCGTGCATCTCGGCGCAGCGGGTCTTCGTGCACGCCGACGTCTACCAGGCGTTCTCGGACGCGCTTGTCGCGCGCGCCGCGGCGCTGACGACCGGCGATCCCCTCGACGAGTCGAAGGACGTCGGGCCGGTGATCGACGGCGCCGCCGCGGATCGCATCGGCGAGTGGATCGCGGAGGCGCGCGCGGTCGGCGCGCGAGTGGCGACGGGGGGCGTCCGGCACGGCGCGATCTGGGAGCCGACGGTGATCGAAGGAGCCCCGGCGTCAGCGCGCGTCAACTGCCGCGAGGTATTCGCGCCGCTGGTGTCGTTGACGCGCTACGAGGAGGTCGGGGCGGCGATTGCCGCCGCCAACGACAGCGAGTTCGGCCTGCAGGCGGCTGTCTTCACACACGACCAGCGCGTGGTCGACGCCGCCGTCGACGGCATCGAAGCGGGCGGGATCATCGTCAACGACAGCTCGGCGTTTCGTGTCGATCATATGCCGTACGGCGGCGTGAAACAGTCGGGCTTTGGCCGCGAGGGCCTTCGCTACGCGATCGAGGAAATGACCGAGATGAAGCTGGTCGTCTACAAAAGAAGCGTCGAACACTAGTGTCCTGTAACCGTAGAAGATGAAACAAATAGCGCGACCCGCTCGTCCTCCCTTACAAGGAGGCGAGCATGCGGAAGGGACGCCCAAAGGTTGCGTTGATCTTGACGACGGACGAGCGGCAACGCCTGGAGTCGCTGGCGCACCGATCGCGATCGGCCGCGGCACTGGCGCGTCGGGCGCGCATTATTTTGGCGTGCGCCGACGGCGCCGACAGCCGGGTGGTGGCGCGGCGGCTGCATGTCACACCCGGCACGGTCTGCAAATGGCGCGGGCGCTTCGTCGTGCATCGATTGGACGGGCTGTACGATGAGCCGCGTCCCGGGGCCAAGCGCACGATCACGGATGCGCAGGTGGAAGACGTGATCATTCGCACGCTGGAAACGACACCCCGCGGAGCCACGCACTGGAGTACGCGCGAGATGGCGAAGGCTGTCGGCCTCAGTCATACGGCCATCAGCCGCATGTGGCACACGTTTGGACTGCAGCCGCATCGGAGCGAGACGTTCAAGCTGTCCACCGATCCGCTGCTCGTCGAGAAGGTCCGCGATATTGTCGGCCTGTATCTGGATCCGCCGGCCCATGCGGCGGTGTTCTGCGTCGATGAGAAGCCGCAGATCCAGGCCCTGGAGCGCACGCAGCCGCTGCTGCCCCTCCAACCCGGCCAAGTGGAACGCCGCACGCATGACTACACCCGCCACGGCACCACGACCTTGTTCGCCGCGCTCAATGCCCAAACGAGCGAGGTGATTACGCAATTTCATCAACGACATCGATCCGCGCAGTTCCGCGAGTTTCTCGACCTGATCGACGCGCGCGTCCCCCGTCGACTCGACGTGCACATCATCATGGACAACTACAGCACGCACAAGACGGCGCTGATCCGAAACTGGTTCGCCAAACGCCCGCGCTTTCACGTGCACTTCACCCCGACGTACGGCTCGTGGCTCAGCTTGGTGGAACGGTGGTTCGCCGAGCTGACGATGAAACAGATCCGGCGCGGAACGTTCCGGAGCGTGCCCCAACTCAAAGCGGCGATCCAGGAATTCATCGACGCCCATCAGGCCGATCCCAAGCCGTTCGTTTGGACCAAGAGCGCCGACGAGATCCTCGCAAGCATCGCCCGATTCGCCCAGCGCACGGTCGACACGCGGGCCGCGCAATCAATGTCACGAACCACGGTTACAGGACACTAGACCCGCCCCGTGCACGCGGGCTGCGGCTTCTTCTTACTTGATCATCTGATAACCGGCCGGCACCTGGAATATGTCGTCGGTGATCGCGTCGGTCTTCACCGACAGCACCTTCGTCGTCACTTTCATCGCGCCCATCTGGCGCATCATGTCGGCCATCTGCCCCTCCCCTTCGATGCTCATCGTCACCTCGGTGAGCACGGGCACGCCCTGGACACCGGCCATCGCCTTGGCCATCTTGTCCATGCCGGGCAGGTTCACGCCGGTCGCGCCCATCGCGGCGGTGGCGAGATCGGCAGCTGACATCGCCTTCTGGTACGCCGCGTACTCCGCGGCGCCCGGCACGTCCTTGGCCACCCACATCGAGCCCTTCATCACCATCGTGATCCCCTGCATCGCCGCGGCGGCTTCCGGCGGCACCTGCGCGCCGCCCATCTGCGACAGGTTTATGGATGTCGTGAAGGTGTACTCATCGCATTTCATGCCGTCGATCGTCTGCGACTTGCCGGTCGCGGTGACGGAGCTGTCGATATCGATCGAAGGCTTGGGGGCGTTGGCCGGGGCCGCGGGGGAGCCGCTCGAGACACGCGCGGTCTTCTGGTTGTGATCGAGCAGGATCACTTGCTTGGCCGCGGCGTCGCTGATCGTCGACACGGCGCCGGGGAAGTTGCTGTTTCCCATCTCGATGTCGGTACGCCCCTTGGGCCCCTTGATGCGGGTGGTGATCGTCGGCGACGGGATGCCGCCCTGGGCCTGCGCCATCGCCGCCATGCCTCCCTCGGCGGTCGTCTTCTGGACAATGGTCACGTCGGCATGCACGATGGCCGAGCACACGGCGAGTACCAGGAGCGTTGCTGACCAGCGCTTCATGTCTTTTGACCTCCGGCGGGACGTACCGGGCCTACTTGCAGCCGGCGTGATGGCAGCCGCAGCGCAGTTCGGTGATGTTGCCCGCCTTTTTGCAGTGATCGCTGCAGAATTTGCCGTATTCGCCATCGGGAGAAACGGTGCAGGAGCATGCCGGATGCGCGCATTTCTGGTCCATCGCGTCCTCCTCGACCGTGCCGTGCCAAGACGGCTTTCGTCGGCCCTATTGTGCCACGACGAGCGCACGGGCGAGGATGAGCTACGCCGTCAGGGTTTACACTGGACGGGTGATCCGATGGACAGCGGCGGCGGCCATCGTGCTGGCGGCCGCCGCCCTCCCCGCCCAAAAGCCGCGGCTTCGGTCGAGCATCGAGCTGACCGTCGTCACCGCCACGGTGCGCGACGAGAACGGCAAGCTCGTGACAGGGCTGCCGCGCGAGGCGTTCGAAGTCAGCGAGGACGGGGCGCCGGTCACGATCGCGCAGTTCACCAACGAACGGGTGCCGCTCGGGCTCGGGCTGCTGCTCGACATCAGTGACAGCATGTTTGGCCGGCGCATCAAGGACGCGGAAGGGGCCGTCGAGCGGTTCCTGACGACGCTGCTCGATCCCGCCGACGCGTTCTTCCTGATGACCTTCAACCACCAGCCGCGGCTGCTCTTTGGCTGGCAGAGCGACGCCACTGGCGTGCACGATGCGCTGACGACGCTGCGGCCGACCGGCGCGACTGCGATCTACGACGCGATGGTCGCGGCCATGCCGTACCTCGAGAACCGGCCGCGCGAGCGCGCCGCCATCGTCCTCATCACCGACGGCGCCGACACCGCCAGCGACACGACCCTGCACGATCTCCGGCCGGCGCTCATCCGCAGCGACGCCTTCGCCTACGCGATTGCGATCGACACGCCCGAGCCGCAGCCGATCGCCCACCGCGTCAACCTGGAGACGCTGAACGAGATTACCAGCCAGAGCGGCGGCCGCACCGAAGTGGTGCGCGCCACCGAGGATCTCGACACCGCGACCGCCAGCATCGCCGATGAGCTCAACCACCAGTACGTGATCGGCTACTCGTCCCCACATCCCGGTGACGGGCAGTACCACAGCATCCGCGTGCGCGCGACCAACCCCGCGTACAAGGTGCGCGCCCGCACCGGCTACGTAGCCGTCAGACGATCAGAGCCGTAAAGAATCGGGCGATCGGGTAATCGGGTAATCGGGTAATCGGGTAATCGGGTAATCGGGTAATCGGCAATCGGCAATCGGCAATCGGCAATCGGCAATCGACAATCAACCAATCGCCAGTCTGCAATCGCCACTCTGCAGTCGTCTATTTCTGCACCACCCACGTCGTCATGCAGCGTTGGTTCTGCACGTTCGTCGTCTTGATTGGATCGAGCAGCGTGCCGCCGCGCTCGTAGGCGGCGTCGAGGAGCAGCCGCTCGTCGACGACGAAGCGATCGCTCCCGTCCGGCAGGCGGACGCGGCCGGTCGTGTCGGACAGCAGCAGCTCGATGCCGATGCTCGAGGCGAGGCGCGCGAAGAACACGCCGCCGCGCGCCAGGACGCGCCACAGCTCGTCGAGCATGCGATCGAAGTGGGCGCGGTCGCGGGCAAAGTGCAGCACCGCGCTGCAGACGACGGCGTCCATCCGTCCGTCCGGCCACGGCAGGACGTGCAGCGCCCCCTGGCGGATGTTGTCCTGCGGCAGCGTCGGTGCCAGTCGCGCCGCCAGCTTCTTGACCGCGGTCACCGCCGCCGGATCTTCGTCGACGGCAAACACCTCGTAGCCGCGCGTCAGGAAGTAGGGCAGGTTGCGGCCGCCGCCGCAGCCGGCGTCGAGGATCCGGCGGCGGCCGTCGAACCGGCCGCGCTGGAGTTGATCGAACAGGTAAATGTCGATGTCGCCGAACTGGCTGTGGAGTTCGTGCGAAGGGGCAAGGTCCGTCATGGGATCGCCTACACTGTAACGCGGATACCGTGAGCACAATCCTTCAGCGTCTTCCCGCCGGCCAGAAGGTCGGCATCGCGTTTTCCGGCGGCCTCGACACCAGCGCCGCGCTGCACTGGATGCGGACCAAGGGGGCCATCCCCTACGCCTACACTGCGAACCTCGGACAGCCCGACGAGCCCGACTACGACGACATCCCGCGCAAGGCGCTCCACTACGGCGCCGAGAAAGCGCGGCTCGTCGACTGCCGGGCCCAGCTCGTCGCCGAAGGGATTGCCGCGCTGCAGTGCGGCGCGTTCCACATTTCGACTGCCGGCGTTCCCTACTTCAACACCACGCCGATCGGTCGTGCCGTCACCGGCACGATGCTCGTCGCCGCGATGAAGGAGGACGAGGTCCACATCTGGGGCGACGGCAGCACTTTCAAGGGCAACGACATCGAGCGCTTCTACCGCTATGGCCTGCTCGCCAATCCGTCGCTCAAGATCTACAAGCCCTGGCTCGATCAGCAGTTCATCGACGAGCTCGGCGGCCGCGCCGAGATGTCCGCCTACATGACGGCGAACGGTTTCGCCTACAAGATGTCGGCCGAGAAGGCCTACTCCACCGACTCCAACATGCTCGGCGCGACGCATGAGGCAAAGGACCTCGAGCAGCTGAATACCGGCATGACGATCGTGCAGCCGATCATGGGCCTCGCTTCCTGGCGCGACGAGGTTGCCGTCAAGCGCGAAGCGGTCAGCATCCGCTTCGAAGAGGGGCAGCCCGTCGCGCTCAACGGCATTACGTTCAAGGATCAGATCCAGCTGCTCCTCGAAGCCAACCGCATCGGCGGGCGCCACGGCCTCGGCATGAGTGATCAGATCGAAAACCGCATCATCGAGGCGAAGAGCCGCGGCATCTACGAGGCGCCCGGCATGGCGCTCCTCTTTATCGGCTACGAGCGGCTGATCACGGGCATCCACAACGAGGACACCATCGAGCAGTACCGCGACAACGGCAGGCGTCTGGGACGGCTGCTCTACCAAGGACGCTGGTTCGATCCCCAGTCGATGATGCTGCGCGAGACCGCGCAGCGCTGGGTAGCGCGCGCGATCACCGGCGAGGTGACGGTCGAGCTGCGCCGCGGCAACGACTATTCGATCCTCGACACGGCCTCTGCCAATCTCACCTACAAGCCAGAGCGGCTGACCATGGAAAAGGGAGAGTCGACCTTCACGCCGCAGGATCGTATCGGCCAGCTGACCATGCGCAATCTCGACATCACGGACACGCGCGACAAGCTGTTGACCTATGCCAAGGTCGGCCTGCTCGCGCCGTTCGGGCCGGCGGCGCTGCCTCATCCCAGCGAACCCGGGGATGAGAAGTAGACCGACCGCGCTCGCCCTCGCGCTCGCCCTCGTCTCGGCGTGCGGCGGCGGTAGCACAGGGGCGTCGACGTCGCCGACGCCCGTGCCGACGCTGCCGTTGACTAGCGCCTGTGGCGCCCTGACCCAGGCCACCGCGTCGGCCGGCACGGCGATCGTCAACGGCGCCGATTGTTCCAGCGACGGCTCGCCGGTGGTGCTGCTCAACCTGAAGGACGGAAGCGGTCAGCAGGTTGGCTCGTGCAGCGGCACCATCATCTCCAGCCGCGCAGTCCTCACCGCGGCGCATTGCCTGCAGCCGCCGGCGGCGTCGGTGCTGATGTTTCTCGGCAGCGGACCGCAGCAGGCCTCGAGCGGTATCGCGGCGCATCCCTCATGGAACGCCAGTAATCCTTCGCAGTTCGACGTCGGCGTCGTCACGTTCCCGGCTGACATCGGACGTGCGGCAAAGCCGCTGCTCCTCAGCCGCGACCCGGCCGTCAATGAAACGGCGGTGATCGCTGGCTGGGGCAAGAGCTCGGCTACCGGCGAAACCTCCACGCTGCGCGCCGGCGTTGCGACCATCACCGCGGTGACGTCGCTGACGCTGCAGACGACCTCGACGACAACGGCGAGCTCCGTCTGCCAGGGGGATTCCGGCGGTGCAATCATGGTGCAGGAAGGCGGGACCTGGGCCGTGGCCGGCGTCATTTCGGCCAACTCCACGCTCGCCTGTTCCTTCGGCGACAATTTCTACGCCGCGGTGCGGGCCGCGCAGAACCAGTCGTTCGTCCTCGGTCTGGTCCCCGACGCGGCGCGCAAGTAGCGCCACGGATAACCAGTGCGCGACACGATCATTCGGGGGAGCGGGCTCGCCGCGGCGCTGGCCTACGCGGCGCTGATCGGCTGGATCTACGGCAACCAGCCGCAGACGATGGCGCAGGTCAGCGGCGGGTTGACGTCGATGGTCGGGGCCTATTCGATCGACCGGCAGACATTCGACGACGGGCTGCGCTTCTTCCGGCACGATCAGTTTCCCGAGGCCCGCGCCGCGTTCGCGCGTGCCGATCTCGCCCAGCGCGACGCGCGGACGCAGTTCTACATCGCCTACGCCTGTTACCGGGAAGGTTGGGGGAGGCTCTACAGCGACGACACGCTCTTCAAGCAGGGGCTCACGGTGATCGACCGAGCCATCGCGCTGGCACCCGGCGGACGGATCGTTGTCGACGATCCGGATCTGCAGATGCACTCGGGTGATGAACTGCGCGCCGAGTTGCAGCGCGGCGTCACGATCGAAGCCGCCGATTTCAACCCGCTTCGCGTCTTCCGCAAACGCAAATGACCGCCGGCCGCGAAGCCATCGTTCTGCCGCTGCTGTTCCTCACCTCCACCCTCCTCGCCGGCGCGCAGCCAGGCGCGCCTGTGGCGTTCACGCCGCCGACGCCGTTCTCGCTCGTGCTCGCCACGATGGTCGTCGCCGCGCTCGGTACGCTCCGCGGCGCTCGACCCGTCTCGACTACTGCACGGGTCTCGGCCGATCCTCGCCAACGCAAACGGCGCGGTTGTGCTGGCGTCGCTGGTGGCGGCGGCGGCCGCGGTGCTGACGATGGTGACGCCGCAGAGCGGCCTGCCCCGCTTCTTCGTCCTGCTGTTTTTGCCAGTCCTCCTCGCCAACACTCTCGTCGCGCGGCCGGATCGCGTACGGCTGTTGCGCAGCCTCGCCGTGATCCTCGGCTCGGGTGTAGTGATTAAGTTTGTAGTTCTTGCTGGGCTGTCCGAACCTGCGTCGAGCGCCACCGGGCGCGTGCTGGTGGCACTGTTCGACGCGGCGACCTTTGGTTCGCTCGCGCAGCAGCCGCAACCGGCCTCGGCCGGCTATTTCGCGATTGGCGCGGCTGGGCTCTTCCTCGCCGGCGCGGCTCTGCTACCGCCGGCGCGTCCTCCGGTGACCACGGCATTGGCCATGCAAGACCGTGAGGTATGAGCGTCGTCAGACGTCGTAAGGACGCGGTCGATGCCCTCGAGCACGCGATGCAGGGGGTGCAGACCTACGATCCGCACCGCGTCGTGGACCGAGGCGCCGATCCTGGCCTGATCGCGCGGCAGTCAGCGGCGCGCGTACGCCTCGACGACGCCACACCAATGGAACACGAAGTCACGGTCGTGATGCCGCGGCTTCCACGCCGCAAGCGCTGACACCTCAGCAGTTTTTCCTCCTCGTCTGACAGAACCTGCAGTCCTCGACCTGTTCTTTCTACGGGCTTGACATTTCATTTTAGTTTAAACTAAATTAATTTAAATGCTCGAGCCCGCGGTCTTCGACGCCGTTGCCTCGCCACGCCGCCGCGAGATCCTGCGGCTCGTCTGGAATGGCGAGCGCTCGGCCGGCGAGATCCACGCCGCCATGCCCGACGTGTCGTTCGGCGCCGTCTCGCTCCAGCTGCGCGGGTTGGCCGAGGCCGGTTTGGTCACCTGCCGCCGCGACCACCGCTACCGCTATTACCAGGCGCGACGCGAGGCGCTCGGACCGGTCGGCGCGGCACTCGAACGGATGTGGGCAGACGCGCTGTGGCGCCTCAAGCTGCAGGCGGAGCTCGAACAGTCGCGGCGTGGGCCCAGGCCCGCGCGCCGAAGGAGAGGCTGAAATGACGACGCTCACGCATCAGCTCGATCGGACGATTGTCATCGGCGCCCCACTGCCTGTGGTGTTCCGCTACTTCACCGACCCCGAACGCTGGGCCGCGTGGTGGGGCGTCGGTTCGACGATCGACGCGCGGCCGGGCGGCCGCGTCTTCGTCAAGTACCCCAACGGCATCGAAGCCTTGGGCGAGGTGCTCGAGATCGCGCCGCCAGAGCGAATCGTTTTCACGTTTGGCTATGCCAGCGGGACACCGATTGCCCCGGGCGCGTCGCGCGTCACGATTGCGCTGACCGCAGCCGGGAAGGGCACTCGCCTGCAGCTGACGCACGCCTTCGCCGACGCGAGGGTGCGAGACCATCACGTGCAGGGCTGGCGTTACCAGTTGTCGGTATTCGCTAACGTCGTCGCCGACGCCGCGCACGCCAACGTCGCGGCGGCAGTGGATGCGTGGTTCGAGGCGTGGGCGGAGACCGATGCGGGCCAACGGACCGCGGCGCTGGCGCAGGTCGCCGCCCGCGGCGTCCACATGCGCGATCGGTTCACCTGCGTCGAGGGAATCGACGAACTGTCGGAACAGATCGGCGCGTCGCAGCGCTTCATGCCGGGCTTCCGTCTGCAACGCGACGGCACACCGCGCCACTGCCAGGGCCTTGTCCTCGCCGACTGGACGGCATCTGCTCCCGACGGCCAGGTCCGCGCGCATGGGACCAACGTCTTTGCGCTGGACCCCGACGGGTTGATCGAGAGCGTGACCGGCTTCTGGAAGTAAGGGCCCTCCCTGCCGTGCGAGCGAGCTGAGAGAAGCTATCAGCGCACCGATCGCGCCTTCTGCAGCTCGGGTCGTCCGGGCAAGTCCCCCTTCTCGCAGATCTGCGCCAGACGCCGGAGATACTCGCGGGCCGCGTTTGCGTCTCCCGCTTGCTCTGCCGCCCGGGCGGCGCCGGCCAGCGCGCGCAGCCGGTTTGGCTCCTTGATCATTGTCTTCTTGAATTCGACGAGCGCGTCCTGCGGGCGTTTCAACTCCAGCAGCATCTCGGCCAGCAGTTCGCGCGCGGGGACAATCGGTCCGGGCGTAATCGCCGCCTTCTCGGTCGCGTCCTCACGGTCGGCGGCCGCGCGCATCGACTGCACGCCGTCGGCGGTGCGGCCGTTGGCGACGGCGAGCCACGCCGTCACCGCGAGCTCTTGAATCGCCACTTGCTCCGCCCAGTAGGTGTCGCCGGCCTGTCTCAATTTGTTCACGCGCAGCTGCAGCTCCGCGGGCACGCCCTTGGCCAGCGTGGTGAGATCCCGCGCGCGAGCCGCGCCGAGCCCGCGCGCAAACCAGGTGATCGCTTCGGCGTAGGTCGCCGAACTGGCGCGCGGCTGCAGCCGCGCCGCCGCCGCCCAGTCACCGCGCTCGAGGGCATAGCGCGCGGGAATCGCGGCGAGCGCGTAGTCCGCCGCCGCCGGGGGGGCCGCCCCGGCGGTCCGGTTCGCCTGCGCGGCGATGCGCGGCGCGTCTTCGACGATCGCGCGCGCCTTCGCGTCCTGGCCTGTCTGCAGGTAGGCGTAGACCTCGTAGTCGCTCGCGTGCAGCTCTTCGTTCACGTTGCCGTCCCGCCGCGCCGAGGCGGCCGACAGGATGTTGGTGTCGATCGAATCCTGCCAGTAGCCGAGGCGGGTGAACGTGTGCGACGGCATGTGCAGCGCGTGCGGTGCGTCAGGCGCGATCCTGGCGTAGCGCCGTGCCGCTTCGACCGCTTTCGGCGCAAGCGCCGGCACGTCGTAGGCGTGAATGATGTAGTGCGCCAGGCCGGGATGATCCGGATGCGCCGCCCAGAGCTCTTCGAGCAGCGCGCCGGCCTTCAGTTGATCCGCGTAGGTCTTGTCGGCGGGATCCGCCGCCGCGGCCAGCGCGAGAGCGTAGAACGCCTTTCCCTCCGCGTCTTCAGGATACGCCTGGACCAGCCGCCCCATGGCCTGGCGATAGGCGGCCATGCGCGCGCGCTGATCGAACGTCTCGAATCGGTCGTAGAGCGCGGCAACGGCGTTGATATAGGCGCGTTCGCGCGGCGTTTTCCCTCCAGCGCCCTTTGCGCGCTGCACGGTGTTGCGTCCCGCGGTGAGCTGCGCCGCCGGACGCGGCGCCGGTGAAAACGGGTTCCCCCACTGCGACAGCGCGATGCCCCAGACCGCGATCCCGCACGCCCGGTCCTTCTCAGCAACGTCGTTGAATGTGTCGATCGCCTGCCCGAATTCGAACGAGTGCAGCAGTGCCATGCCCCGCGCGAACGTGCCCTGGACGCCGGCGCTGCACGAGTTGGTGAAGTTGACCGTGCCGTAGTGACCGGCGCTCGCGTGCTGGTGGTCTGGCGCAAGCGAAACGACAGCCATCATGACCATGATGCCGACCGTTCGCTGTGTCATCGGAAGAGAGGATACCTCGCCGGCCGAGCGAGCGGGCACCAGCCGGCGGGCCGCTATAATCGCGGCATGCGAAATCTAATCGTGGCCGCGCTTCTTCTCGCCGCGACGGCGGCTGCCCTCGCACAGCGTGGCGGCGGGCAGTTTCCCGGCGGTCTCAATCCCGACGGGTCGCTCCGCCCGAGCGCGCCGGTCGCCCGTTACTTCACTCAGGACGCCTACACCGAGTACGCGATCCTCGATCCGGGCAGCGAGTCGTTTCGCATCCGCTATCTCTTCGAATCGACGCGCGCCGGCGCGACCGAGATGCTGAACGCGACGCGTGGCGGCAGCGAGGGCAGCGGCGTCGAGGTCTACGACCCGCGCACGGGGGAGCCTGTGAAGTTCGCCTACGAGCCGGTGCCGGGCGAAGCCGACGCACACCAGATTCGCGCGACGCTGCCCCGTCCAATCCCCGAAGGGGGTATCGGCCGCGTGCTGATCTACAAGACCTACAAGGATCCGCGCACCTACATGATGAACGGCAAGGACATCGTCTGGGTGCGCAGCCTCGCCGGCTACCGCCTCGGCGTGATCCTGCCCAAGGGCTACGCGTTCATCTCGTCCGACGTCGCCGCGCAGCTCTCGACAACGGCTGACGGACGGCTGAAACTGGCCTTCGCCAACCCGAGCGGACAGTCGAACCCGGTGACGATTCACGCGCGCCAGACCACGGCCGTGTTCACGCCGTCGGCGTTCGATGACATGTTCTTCGACGACATCAAGACGCTCTACGATCTCGACACGCCCGAGTCCGGGCGGATCGCCGTCGAGCAGATCTACAGCGACTACCGCAAGGGGGACCGCGCCCGGCTCGACTCGCTCTCGTACCTCGAGCTGCAGGAGGCGAAGGTCGTCGATCTCGATACCGCGCGCGCGCTGCCGATCGTCAAGGACAAGAGCGCGTCGTTCGCGACTCTCGACGTGCCGATCAAGGACGAGAAGCAGAGCGCGCATCTCAAGCTCACCGGCACGTTGAAGTCGCCCGGCTACACCGTGGTGCGCGACGAGCTCGTCTTCCAGCGCACGCTCAAGGGACTGCGCAACACCATCGTCTTGCCGAAGGGATGGGAGGTGTCGAGCATGTCGCAGTCGGGCACGATCGGCACTGACCGCAACGGCCGCGCATTCGTGTCGCTGATCAACCTCAACGCCGAGAATAACTACAGAGTCACCATCCGTGCAAAGCGAGGTGCGTGAGGTGCGACGACTGCGCGCCGACGGCAGGATCCGCTGGGCACTCAGCGCCAGGACAAGCTATGCCTCTTACGCTGAAGCGCGGAGCCACGAACCCTCCGATTAGCGGTAGGTACTGTTTGTAGCGCCCCCGCCGGAACAGGAAGCCTCCCAGCGGCCCGAGCCAGCCGAGGACGTAGTACATGTGACCGAGGTCGGTGATCTCGATCAGGTTGCCGTCGAAGTCCTTGACGAAGAACAGCCAGTGCCCGCGCGGCGACTGCTCGGGAGGACCGACGATCTCGATTTCCTTCTGCTGCGCCAGGTAGCCGTACCACCTGCGGATACCGCGCACGTTCAGGCAGATGTGCGTTTGCCCCCGCCGGTTCCATTCGACGGCGTGCGGCGGCAGCTGCGGTTCGAAATGGAAGATTTCGATCACCCCGCCGCCCGGGATCCGGATCCAACCGATCTTGCAGGTGCCCCCCGACGGCACGCCGAAGAAGCCCTTGACGCGTTCGGCAGGCGCGTCGGTCACGCCGACCAGGGGCGCGCCGAAGACGTGGTACCAGAACTTCACCGCACGGTTGAAGTCGGAGACGGTGATGCCGGTATGGCTGAAGGAACGCGCTCTCATACCTTCCCCATGATGTGATCGGCGACGCGCAGCGCCTGCGCCGCGATCGTCAGCCCCGGGTTCACCGCCGCGGAAGACGGGAAGAACGAGGCGTCGACGACGAACAGGTTCTCGACGTCGTGCGCGCGGCAGAACGGATCGAGTACCGATGCGCGCGGATCGGTGCCGAAGACGACCGTCCCGCACTGATGGGTCGTGTTCTTCGTGCCTGCCATGTGCGCGAACACCTTCGGCGACCAGTAGCCGAGACCGCTGAGAATCTCTCGTAGCTTCTCGACCAGCAGTGCGTGGGCACGCAGGTTGTTCTGACGGACGTCGAGCACGATACGCCCATCCGGCGCCAGACGCACCCGGTTGTTCGAATCGGGCAGGTCTTCGGTCATCGCCAGCCAGTCGGTCGCGCGCGATACCCACGCCTGGTAGGCCCACAGCGGAATATGCCGCATCTCGATCGCCTTGTAGCGCCAGTTGTCGCCCGTGACCTTGGCCATGACCGCGTGGGTGCGTCCCTGCGACTGGATCTGCCCGAGCGGGTAGGGAGCGTGCGCGCCGGCGAGGTAGAAATCGTTGATCGCCAGCGTCTTCTGGAACTCGTCCTCATTCGTGCGCCAGTGCACCCCTTCCAGCATCGTCGCCAGGTGCGCCATGTAGCGACGCCCGACGAGGCCGGACGAATTGGCGAGCCCGTCGGGGTGGCGGTCGCTGGCTGAGGCGAGCAGCAGCGCCGCGGAGTTGACGGCGCCGCAGGCCACGATGACGGTCGCCGCCGTGACGCGCTCGATCTGTCCGTTGCGTTCGATCTCCACGGCCGCGACCGAACTGCCCGTCGGCTCGGTGATCAACCGCCGCGCGCGCGCGTTGGTCCAGAGTGTCACGTTCGCGTGACGGGCCAGCGGGCGGACGGCGATCACGTCGGCATCGCTCTTGGCGTCGAGGCGGCAGACGAACGAGTTGCAGGTGTTGCACAACCGGCAGCCGCCAGACTCGCCGACGTCGAGCAGCCCGAGCGGCAGCGAAGAGGGGTGCAGCCCCCTCGCGCGCAGGCGCTCGGCCAGCCGCGCCATCCCCGCCGCGTGCGGCACCGCCGGAAACGGGTACGGGCCGCCGTGCGGCGGCTCGGTCGGATCGTCGCCGAGCGCGCCGCGCACGCGATACAGACGCTCGGCCCGATCGTAGTAGGGCGCCAGCGTGTCGTAGTCGAT
Source organism: uncultured Acidobacteriota bacterium (assembly GCA_963836665.1). Taxonomy (GTDB): domain Bacteria; phylum Acidobacteriota; class Vicinamibacteria; order Vicinamibacterales; family 2-12-FULL-66-21; genus JAICSD01. Next base: position 1,198,213 of record CAWIKL010000002.1, read on the forward strand.
CGGCCACGCCGGCGACACGCCGTCGGCGTGCTGCAGCTCCTGAAAGTCTTCGCGGCGCAGCCGGTAGAGCACGCTGCCCCAGAACTTCGTGTTGCCGCCGACGTTGTAGTGCGTGTAGGGGGTGAACTCCTCGCCGCGCTCGTCGAGCCAACGCTCGCGCGTGCGGTAGCGCAGGTCCTTCCACACCGCCGCGGCGCTCCAGTTCTCCGCTTCCCGCGGCACGAAGTCGCCGCGCTCGACGACGAGCAGCCGCGCGCCGGAACCGGCCAGCGCGTGCGCGATCGTGCCGCCACCGGCGCCGCTGCCGATGATGACGATGTCGTAGGCGCCGGTCACAGCGACGCGTAGACCTGATCCATCAGCCGCTGATCGTCCATGGCACGCTCGATGCTCATCTCGGGTGACTGGCCGCTACGGATCGCGTGCAGGAAATCGCGGTACATGGCTCGATAGCCGCGGAAGTCGGTAATCCCCGGCCAGATGACCCGCGGCAGGAACTGCCCGCGCGCCAGGACGAACAGACCGTTTGACTCGAACGTGATGACGCCCTTGCGCCCGTAGATCTTCGACTGCCGCATGCCCTTGAGCAGCGACGGGATTTCGCGCGAATAGTAGAGAGAACCGGCCGCGCTGTTGTCGTACTGGAAGGCGACCATCATGCTCTTGGCCCGGCGATCGCCGCTGTCGGCCGCCGCGTTGGGACGCAGCCCCTCGATTCGCACGATGCGCGGCCCGAGGCTGCCGGCGAAGTGCAGCCAGTGAATCCCTTCCTCGAAGAACGCGTCCCCCCCGGCCAGCGTCTCGTCGTTGCGCCAGTCGTCGGCCGTCTTGAAGCGCCGCGCGATGGTGACGAAATGGGCAAACAGCATGTCGCCGACCACCTCCTCGGCGAGGAGCCGCCGCAGCTGCACGGCGAGCGGCTTGTAGTGATCGTTCTCGCCGACGAGGACGACGCGTCCGGCGCGATCGCGCGCCGCCGCCGCCGTCTTGTAGTCGGCCAGCGCCGGGAACGCCGGTTTCTCGACGATCACGTGCTTGCCGGCGGCAAGCGCGCGCAGCGTCAAATTGAGATGGTATTTTGGCGGCACCGCGATCAGCACCGCGTCCACGTTCGGATCGGCAAGCGCAGCGTCGTAGTCGCCATAGCTCGTCGTGCCGCCGTAGCGGCGGCAGTAGGCTTCGGCCCTGGCGCGATCACGGCTCGCGTACGACACGGCAATCTGTCGCCGCCCGAGGCGTCGCAGATTGCGGCTGTGAACCCGGGTGATGAATCCGCACCCGAGGAATGCGAGACGCAGCGGTTCCGGCATCAGGGGACCTATCCATAATACCGGCGGATATCACGGTACGGCCCGATTCCTATCTCATGCAGGCCGCGGCGCGCACACATATAGTCATCGCGCGCGCACAGCAGCGCCGTGTGCGGCAGCCCGTTACTGGTGGTGAACGAGTCGGAGCGATATTGCGCCGACGCGACCGGCGCGACGGCACAAGAGGCCAGCCGCGTCGCGAAGACGCCGCAGACCTTCTTCAGCGCTCGCTATGAGACGCGTACGTTTTCGGCGCGCGGTCCCTTGGGGCCCTGGCCCTTGTCGAAGGTGACCGCCTGGCCTTCACGCAGCTGGTCGAAACGCGTGCCCTGGCACGCCGAATTGTGGAAGAAGTACTCTGCGCCGTCGTCCGCCAGGATGAAGCCGAAGCCCTTGTCGCTGACCAGACGCTTGATAGTGCCGTTCGAAGCCATGTCCGTCCTTAAGGAAAAAGAGGCGCCGAGTATAGCCGATCTGTCAAAAATACGAACGTTAGAGATTGGAGGGGGTGTCGGCTCAGCCCTTCACGATGAAATTGCGTGCAACCAGCAGCTCGCGGACCCGGTCGCGGAGGTCCCCCTGGAGCTCGACGCCGTCTTCCCGGACGGCCCCGCCCGTCCCGCAGGCCTTTTTCAGATCCTGCGCCAAATCCTTGAGAAAATCGGCGTTCTGGGGCAGGCCGAAGACTACCGTGACGGTCTTCCCCCCACGCCCCGCCTTTTCAACCCTGAGCTTGGCAACGGGGCGGTCGGGGACCGCGGCGGACGGCTTCTGCCCGCAGCGGCACCCCCGTTCCGGCTGCCCGCACCCGCGGCAGATCCGCCCCGCCGCCGACGAATAGACGATGCGGACGTTTCGGTCCGCCACCGTCAGGACTGCGGCGCGAACAGGTTCTCGTCGGCGCTCATGCCGTAAATCGCCGGGACCTTCGAGCCGGCCGGGCGCAGGTACGACGCGAGCTGGCCGCGGTGATGGATGTGGTGGTTGTTGAATGCCACGAGGAACGTGACGATCGGCCCCTTGGTGCCGAAGAAGTCCGCCTCCTTGAGTAGCTGCTCCGGCGCCATCGCCCGGATGTCCGCCAGCTTCTCCGCGAAGTGCTTCTCGTGCCACTTCGCCACCGCGCTGGGATCGGTGAACTCTTTCGGCGTCGCTGGCTCGCCCGCCCACTCGAACGCGCCGTTGAGGATGCAGTCGGCAAACCACATGTCGCTCGTGGCCAGGTGGGTTGCGATCTCCCACGCGCTGCGCGACTTTGGATCGGGCTTGTAGTCACGGTTGCCGGCGGGCACTGCCGCGATCACCTTGCGGGTCGCAACCGACTCGTCTTCGAGCGATCCGGTCATGACGGCGACGAGGGCACGGGCCTGCTCTGCGTTCATAAAGTCCTCCTGGCAAAGAGAATCAGTTTACACTCGCCGGATGCGCGCGGCGGTGACGATCGCGTATCTTCTCGCGCTCGGCCAGGCGCCCCAGACGCCGCCGATTAAGAGCGGCGTCACGCTGGTCACCGTCGACGTCACGGTCGTCGACCGCGACGGCCAGCCCGTCCCCGATCTCACCGCGGGCGACTTCGAAATCAGGCTCAACAACCGGGCACAGCCCATCCGTGGCTTCAGTTACTTGCAGGTGGCTCAGCCGGCGATGGCGGGAGCCGTTGGCCCATCGTTCGACGCGGCGCCGGCGTCGCCGGCCACGCCCGCGGCAAAGGCGGCGGTTGGCGCGCCGCGTGTCTTCGTCGTCCTGGTCGACGACCTGTCATTCTCGCCGCTCGCCGGCAAGGGGCTGTTGTCGGCGGCGCAGCGATTCATGACGTCGCTGCCGGCGGCGGATGTCGTGGGCCTGACCACGAGCAGCGGCGCCGTGATCGTCAATCCCACCATGGACCGCGCGTCGGTGGTCGCGGCGGTTTCCAGGATCACGGGTGCCTTTCAGGATCCGCGCCTCGTGTCGTCGGGTCCGTCAGAGGGAAAGTTTTCGTCGCCCGACCAGCAGGTCGGTCTCGCGCAGGCGCTCGCGATCGATCGCGGTGAACAGGGCGTGCTGCGCGACGCGATCGTCGCCGAGTGCTTCTATGGGGACCCGAGCCGGATGCCATTTCCGACGATCGAGGACGTGCTTGCGCATGACTCGTGCGCACGGGCCGTTCAGCTGAGCGCCATGCGCACCGCGGCCCAGCTCAAGGCAGTCGTGCGCGGGCAGGCGCTGGCGTACGAGGGGGTCATTCGCGCGATGGGCACCGCGGCGGGCATCCGCCATCTCGTCGTACTCACCGACGGCGTCGCCCTGGCGCAGGACCTCGCCGCGATGCAGCCGGTCGCACGCGCGGCGGCCGAAGCGGGCGTGCAACTCAGCGTCATGATCGACACGCCCGACAACGTCAGTGCCGCGGATGGAGGCCGGCGCGTGCCGCCGCCGGGTCAGGTTCAGCAACCGGATACAGGCCCTCCGCAGCGACGCCGCGAAGACAACCAGTTGCTCCTGAACGGCGCCCGCACGACCGCCGACCTGACGGGCGCCGAGTTCTACCAGGTCACCGGCGAGCCGGATCGTCTCTTCGCCCGCGTCGCCGTCGCCGCCTCGGGGATTTACCGCATCGCCGTGGAGGCGCCGGCCGATACCACGCCGGGCAAAGATTTCGCGTTGGCGGCGCGAGTGCTCAAGCAATCCGACGTGACGGCACACGCCAACCGTCACGCGGTGGCGGTGTCCCCCACCGCCGCATCCAGGGCCGCCGCATTTGCGCCCGGCGCGCCCTCGCCCGGCGCGCCCTCGCCCGGCGCGCCCTCGCCCGTCGCGCCTTCGCCCGGCCGCGCGCTCGTGTCGCCAGAAGAACAGATGCGCCGCGCCATCGCGTCGGGACGCGCGTTGAACGGCTTGGTCGTGATGCTCGATCCGGCCGTGCGTCGCGGCGCTGACCCCGGTCAGATCGCGATCGACGTCGTCATCACCGTCACGGCCGCACAGGGTCCGGTGAAGACGATGTTCGGCCTCGTCGACGCGGCGGGCACAATCCGCACCAGCGACACCACGTTGACCGAAATCGACGCCGGTGCGTACCGGCTGTCCTTCTCGGTGCCGGTGGCGCCCGGCGCCTACAAGCTTCGCCTCGCCGCCGCCGACGCCACCGGCGCTGTCGGATCGACCGAAACGCCGGTGGACGCCACACTGGTGACGATCGGCCCATGGCAGGCCAGCGGCATCACGCTCGAGCTTGTGCCGGGCGCCGCCAGGCGCATCCTGGCAGCGATGGAGCTGTATCCCGCGGCCGGCGCCGCAGTGTCCGACATCGTGGTCAAGATGACGCTGGTGGTCAACGGCGTGGACGGGGTGGAGCGGGTGGTCGTCCCGGAGAACGTGGACGGCGTGCTGCGGGTCGAAGCGGAGTTTGCGTTCGACGCACTCCCGTCCGGGAGCGGCGGGAGCTATACGATTCGCGCAACGCTGATGAGCGGCACCACCATGCTCGGCACGGTGACGCGGCAGATCCGGTAGGCCGCAGTGCCGCCCATTTCACGCAGAACACGTCGTGCGCAGGTGCGTGACAAGCGGCGCGAGGCGCGCTATCGTTCGTCGATCGGAGGGGATACATGAAGCGAGGCCGCAGGACCTTTATCAAGAACGCCGCAGTCGCCGTCGCCGGAGGTGTGATGGCCGGGGTCCCGCAATCCGCCGCCTCGCAGGACCGCGCCGCCGGCGCTAACCGCCGCGTGCGCGTCGCGCTCATCGGCTGCGGCGGCCAGGGCACCTCCGACCTGCGCAACGCACTGCGGCTCGGCGTCCAGGTCGTCGCCCTGTGCGACGTCGACGACGAACAGGTCGCCAAGGCGGCGCAGCGCGTCAACACCGAGTTCAACCAGAAGCCTGACCAGGCGGGCCACGACTTCCGCCGCGTCCTCGATCGCCAGGACGTCGACGCCGTGATCATCGGCACGCCGGATCACTGGCACGCGCTGCCCACGGTGATGGCCTGCCAGGCGGGCAAGGACGTCTACGTCGAGAAACCGCTGGCGCTGACCATCGGCGAAGGGCGCGTGATGGTCAACGCGGCGCGCCACTACAACCGCGTCGTGCAAATGGGAACGCAGCAGCGAAACTCAAACCACTTCAAGGACGCCGTCACCTACGTGAAGTCCGGCGCGCTCGGCAAGATCCGCGTCGTCAGGGCGTGGGCCTATCAGGATTGGATGGGCAACATCGCGCCGGTACCCGACAGCGCGCCGCCCGCCGGCGTCGACTACGACATGTGGCTCGGACCGGCGCCGAAACGGTCGTTCAACAAGAACCGTTTTCACTTCAATTTCCGCTGGTACTACGACTACTCGGGCGGCCTGATGACCGACTGGGGCGCGCACATGATCGACGTGGCGAACTGGGGTATGGGTGTCACCGCGCCGAAATCTGCGACGTCAGTCGGTGGCAAGTTCGGCTTTCCCGAAGATGCCGAGGAAACACCCGATACGCAGCAGGCGCTCTGGGAGTACGACGGCTACAGCCTCATCTGGGAGCACGCCACCGCGATCGGACAAGGTCCCTACATGCGCGACCACGGCGTCGCCTTCCACGGCAACAACGGCGTGCTCGTCGTCGATCGCGGCGGCTGGGAAGTGCTGCCCGAAACCGAAACCACCGGCGGGAAAAAGCGCTACCGCATGAGCGGCGAGCCCCGGCGCGGCAGCTCCGGCGACATGAGCCTCGCGCACATGAAGGACTTCCTCGACTGCCTGGAATCGCGCCAGCGTCCGGCGTCCGACGTCGAGGTCGGCCACAACTCAATGATCGCCTGCCACCTCGGCAACATCGCCTTCAGGACCGGCCGCCGCGTGCAGTGGGACATCGCGAAGGAAACGATCGCCGGCGACGCCGAGCAGCAGAAGTACGTGCTCAGGCCGTACCGCGCGCCGTGGTCGTTGCCGCAGATCGGCGCAGCGACCGCGTAACTGCGACGGCCGACGCCATCGCGCTTGGGCACAAGTGGCCTCTCGCCGTGTCGAGTCTCTAGTCGTCGAGCGCGATCACTTCGTGGACGGACACGGACGGCACGGCGACGACGACGGCACCGTCCTCGACGCGTAGCGGCACCGTCGACCCCATCGTCAGCAATGACACCTTCGAGGGTGGCCGCCCCTCGGGCATCCGCAGCCGCACCGTCAGGGGACCGATCGGGATCGCTTCGCGCAGCGGCCCCTTCATCATCATCGGATTGGTGAGGTTGACCAGGTGCACGGTCGTCGAGGCGTGCTGACGCCAGGCCGTCACGTCGATGACGCCGGGGCCCTCGACGCGCACTGGGGGCGGCTCGTTCGCCGCCCAGGCGACCGCGTTCTTCAACAGCGTCAGGTGATCGACAGCGAGCACGTCCCAGAACGTGCGATCGATGTCCCATGGAAAGTAGACGACGCGGCTCTTGCCGAGGTCGCGCAGGTAGACGCCCGGCGTCTCGGTGTGCGGCACGCGTGGGTAGACGTCTTCCATCGGCAAGTCGGGATACGGCGGGATCAGCGTCAGTGGCGACGGCGCGGCCTGCGCCGGACGCACGTCGAGCCGGAAGACGCCGTTGATGATCCGTGGCGTCTCCTCGAGGCCGTCGAGGATCGGATGGCGCTTCCCCGTCGCCGGATCGGCATCGAGACTGAGATACGAGTTGTGCATTGGTCCGACAACCGCGTCGCGTCCGGCGAGCTGCACGCCAAACAGATCCGCGAGGCCGAACTCCGCACGGCGTACGCCCCACTCGTCGAACAGTGAGCTGGCGAACGTCGCGACCAGGCTGCCGCCGCGGCGGACGTATTGGCGGATCGCGTCGCACTGCGCGTCCGACAGGGCGGCGGCGTCGGCGAGGACGAGTACCTTGTAGGCATCGAGGCGATCGGGAGTGAGCAGCGCCTCGTGGACCAGATCGAACGGGACCCGCGCCTCGACCAGCGCGTGGTACATCCCGAGCACGTGATCGGCCGCGCGGTCGCCGTCGCCGATGCCAAGGTGGAAGGTCTCGGTCTGCTCGGAGTGCAGCAGCGCGACCCGTGCCAGCGAGCGCTCGTTGCGCAGGTATCGTTCGTGGCGGAAGTGCCAGCCGTAGATACGCTCGACAATCGGCAGCCAGCGGCGATCGTAGAGCACCCCCGAGAATTTCGTCACCCACGGCCGCATCCCGTTCGCGGTCGCGTCGGCCACCCACAGCTCGATTTCCGCGTCGCTCTGCACCGAGTCTTTCCAGCGGTATGGCTCCTCGAGGCCGACGCTGAAGATGCCGGCCACCGGCTTGCGCCCCATGACCGCGCGGAATTCCTTGGCGCGCCGTCCGTTGGCCCACGGCGGCGTGACGCCGCGCCGCGCCTGGAAGTCGGCGAACTGGATGTCGGCGAGCGCTGCCGCCGTTTTCATGTCCGGTGGCCCGTTGGGAATGAAGCGCGCCTCGGCGCGCACGGCGCGGATACTCGCGTCCCAGTGTTTCCACAGCTCGGTCAACCGCGCCATCCGCCACTCGACGAAGGCGCGGCGCGCCGGATCGCGCCCGTCGCTCGTCCGCGGCAGCTCGCGGCCGGTCGCGCGGCGGAAGTTCTCCTGGCAGTGCACGCAGTAGCAGTCCCCGCCCTGCGGCGCCCAGCGGTTGGCGAACACGCCGTCGACACCGTACTTCTCCACGATTTCACGGTTCACGCGGTCCATGAACTCGAAGTTGTAGGGACCGAGCGCACAGGTCACCCACAGTTGGGGGTTGGCCCAGTGGCGTCGAGGCTGGCCGTCTCCCGCGACGGCAATCCAGTCCGGATGTGCCTGGCGCACGTCCTCGCGCACCGCGTGCGGATCCACGCGCGCCACGACGTTCATGCCCTGCGCGCGGCAGCCTTGCACCAGCGCGCCGAACGGGTCGCTGTCGCCGAGCCACGCGCTGCGGTGATGCAGCGGCACCGCCGTCGGGTAGTAGGCGACGATGCCGCCCGCGCTGAGTGTCGCGGCGTCGGCATGAAGCCTGCGGAAGTAGTCGAGCCAGAACTGCGGATCGAACCGGCCGGGATCATTCTCGACGAGCGTGAGTTGCACCCAGCGCATCGGCCGATCGAACCAGCCGTCGGGTTGGCTCACGCTTGCGCCGAAACCAGTCGACACCAGTGCGCCGGCCGCTGCGGTAACCTGCAGGAATTCGCGACGGCTGATCGGATCAGACATAACTCAACCCGCGGGCTTTCGCCACAGGCTCCGTGGCTGCACCTTAGCGGGCGCAACAGGGACTGTCAATGACCGCAGGCGCGGTAAGATCCGCGCATGGCCCAGACCACCGATACCAAAGTCGACGCCTCCACCTCCGCCGCCAGGTTGGCGGATGGCGTCATGACCCTCGACGCCGTGCCGGCTGACCCGCAGCCCGGATGCCGGGTGTTCGTCCACTACAACGGACCGACCGACATGCTCAGCGGGATGTGCACCGGCATGGCCGTCCTCGAGCCGGGCGCCAGCCCGCACCCGCCGCACCGCCATCGGGAAGAGGAGTTCCTCATCGTCGCCGCCGGCACTGGCGAGATCGAGTGCGGCGGCGCGACGACGAAAGTGGGTCCCGGCGACATCATGTACTGCGCCGGCGACGTGCTGCACGGGATCACCAACACCGGGCCGGTGCCGATGACGTTCTACTGGTCCAAGTGGCTGGCGCGTGCCTGATTGATGTGGTCGTCGATGATCTCGAAGACGTAGCCGTTCACCGGTTCCCGGAAGAAGAACCGCTCGAACGGCGTCGGCCGGATCGGATCGATCAGGACAGCCCCTTCTCCGGTCAACCGCGCCTTCAGCGCCGGAAAGTCCGGCAGCGGATGGAACAGCGCCACGTGGCGCCCGTACTCTGCCTCGAATGCTGAACGCTCGAACCCCGGGACCCTTAGCACATGCAGCTCTTGCCCATGCCCGAGGTCCAGCCAGATCGCGTCGCCGCGGGAGTTGGCGGGCATCAGTTTGCGCGCATAGCCGAGAGTCCGCTCGAGGAAAGCGGCCGTGCGATCGATGTCAGGGGTGGCGAGCGTCAGGTGCGCGAATGGCATCCCGGTATTTCACCACGACTGCTACAGTGAAAACACCGATGATCGCGATCGTGCTCGCGCTGGCGCTCCAGGCGGGACCGCCGACCGCGGCCGACGCGATGGCGGCGGCGGGCTGGCAGGCGCTCCGCGCCGGCGACATCCAGGAAGCGTCCGATGATTTCTCGGGCGCGATCCAGCGCGACGGGACACACGCCCTGGCGCTCCTCGGCGCCGGCACCGTTGCTCATATTCGCGGCGACGAGGCGGCCGCCCGGCTGCAGCTGACGCGCGCGCTGCACGAGCAGCCCTCGCTCACCGCCGCGTCGCTGCTCCTCGGGCAGATCCTCTATGCGCAGGGGAACCTCACCGGCGCGATCGACGTCTACGAACAGGCGCTCGCGCACACCCCCGGCGAGACCCGCCTGTCGGCAAGACTCGACGCGTGGCGAAAAGAGGCGGCGCTCCACGACACCTTCTCGACGCGGGTCGCGACCCACTTCACCATCCTGTTCGACGGGCCGCCCGATCAGCCGCTCGCCGCGCGTGTATCAGAGCTGCTCGAGCAGGCGTACTGGAAAGTCGGCGGCGCGCTCGGCGTCTACCCGCCGGACGTGCTCACCGTCATGCTCTATTCGAAGGAGCAGTTCCGCGACGTGACCCAGTCGCCGTCGTGGGCCGGCGGCGCCTACGACGGCCGCATCCGCATCCCGGTGGCCGGGCGGATCGACGAGGCGCAACTCGCCCGGGTGCTCGCGCACGAGCTCACCCACGCCATCGTCCACAGCCTGGCACCGCGCGGCGTGCCCGTCTGGCTGGACGAGGGGCTGGCGCAGTTGATGGAAGCCGGCAGCGCGCCGCGCATTCCCGAGGGAGCGCGCCTGCCGCCGCTCGCCAGTCTCGAAGGCAGCTTCGCCGCGTTGTCGCCGCAGGCCGCGCGCACCGCCTACGCGGTCAGCGCCGCGGCCGCCCAGGCGCTGCTCGACCGGGCCGGGCCGATGGTGATGGTCACGCTGCTGACCTACCTCGGCAGCGGCCTCGGCTTCGCCGAGGCGTTCGAGCGCGCCGCGCTGGTTCCCTACGCCGAGTTCCAGCGCACCTGGCGTTGACCGGCTCCGCTCCTATTGCCTGCCACATCTTGCCTACCACATCTTGACAATCAAGATGAATGGCGCTAGCGTCGGAGCATGGCCGACGACTCCGGGATGATCCCCGGCACCCTCGACATGCTGCTGCTCAAGACCCTGAGCCTGGAACCGATGCACGGGTTCGGGATCGCCCGCCGCGTCGAGCAGATGTCGCGCGGCGTGTTCAAGGTGAATCCCGGCTCGCTGCTCACCGCGCTGCAGCGACTCGAGCGGGCCGGGCTGGTCGCGGCGGAATGGCGTCAGACCGAGAACGCCCGCCGCGCCCGTTACTACACCCTGACCCGCGCCGGGCGGAAGCGGCTCGACCTCGAAACCGCGGACTGGGCGCGGCGCGCCGGCGCCATCGCGCGCCTGCTCAAGGCGGACGCATGAGCCCCTGGCGCGCGATCGCCCACGGCGTCCGCGCGCTCGTCCGTCCGCGCGCCGCCGACGCGGATGCCGACGACGAGATCCGCCACTTCCTCGACCAGTCGGCGGCGGAGCTCGAAGCGCGCGGCGTCCCGCCGGACGAGGCTCGCCGCGAGGCACGCCGGCGCTGGGGGCACCCCGCCGCGATCCGTGAGGTAGTACGCGGCTCCGGCTGGGAATTCGCCGTCGCGACCACCGCGGCCGATGTCCGCCACGGCGTCCGCCGCCTGCGGCGGTCTCCCGGCTTCACCCTTGTCGCGGTCACCACCCTCGCGCTGGGCGTCGGGGCCGCGACCACCATCTTCAGCGCGGTGAACCCGATCCTCTTCGCGGCGCTCCCCTACCCGGGCGGCGATCGGATTGGCGTCGTGCTCGAGAACGGCCGGTCCGATGTCAGCACGTTTGCGATGTATCGCACCCTCGTTACCCGCACGCGCGCCTTCGACGCCCTCGCCTCGATCCGGGCGTGGCAGCCCGCGATGACCGGCCGCGATACGCCTGAGCGCTTCGACGGCGAGCGCGTGACCGCCGGCTACTTCACGGTGCTCGGCGTCGCACCGGCCATCGGCCGCGACTTCTTGCCCGACGACGACCGGCCGGGTGCGGCCCGCGTCGCGATTGTCGCCGACTCACTGTGGCGGCGCCGTTTCGGCGGCGATCCGTCGATCGTTGGCACGAGCGTCCGACTCGACGACGTCTCTTACACGATCATCGGCGTCATGCCGCGCGGCTTCGAGAACGTGATTGCGCCGGCCACCGAAGCCTGGACGCCGCTGCAGTACGATCCGGCGCTGCCGGACGACGGACGCGAGTGGGGACATCACCTCAGGACGATCGTGCGGATCGGCGGGCACCAGACGGCGGCGTCCGCGACCCGCGAAGCCAACGCCGCCGGCCGCGCCATGCTGATGGAACGGCGGCGAGAGACCTACGCTCCGGACACGCAGATTTCGATCGCACCGTTCCGCGACGCACTCGCCGCCGGGGTGCGACCGGTCCTGCTGGCACTCTCGGGCGCGGTCGTGCTCGTGCTGCTCATCGCATGCGTGAACGTGGCAAACCTGCTGCTGGCGCGCGGGGTCGAGCGGCGCGGGGAGTACGCGTTGCGCGCCGCGCTCGGCGCCAGCCGGCCGCGGCTCGTCCGCCAGTTGCTCACCGAAAGCGTCTTGCTCGCGCTGCTCTCCGCGGCGGCCGGCGTCGCCGTCGCGGTGCTCGGCGTGCGCGCGCTGGTCGCAGTCGCGCCGGCGGCGCTGCCGCGCGTCGGCGCCATCGGTGTCGACGGCACGGTGCTGGCCTTCACGCTGGCGGTGGCGACGATCGCCGGCCTGACCTTTGGCCTGCTGCCCGCGCTCGAGGCGGCCGGCAGCGACCCACAGCACGACATCCAGGCCGCTTCGCACCGGACCGCGCCCGGCCACCGCCGCCTGCGCCGCGCCCTCGTCGTCGCCGAAGTCGCGCTCGCGGTCGTGCTCCTGGTCGGCGCCGGCCTGCTGATGCGGAGCGTTCGCAGCACACTGGCCATGCCGCCCGGCTTCGCGACGACCGACCGCGTGACGTTGCAGCTGTCTCTCGTCGGCGCGCGCTTCGACGCCGACGGCGCCGCGGCCCGCTTCTTCAGCGATGCGCTTGAGGCGGCGCGCCGCGTGCCCGGCGTGACCGCTGTCGCGCTCACCAGCCAGCTCCCGTTGAGCGGCGACCGCGACGAATATGGCGCGCACTTCCCTGCCGAGGACGGGCGCGCCGCCGCCACCGTGCCGGTATTTCGCTACGCGGTCAGCCCGGACTACTTCACCACGATCGGCACGCCCATTCTGCGCGGGCGTGCGATTGACGACCGCGATCGGCGCGACGCGCCGGCCGTCGCCGTCATCAGCGCGTCGCTGGCGTCGGCACGCTTCGGTGCAGGCGATCCCATCGGCCGTGAGCTGCGCATCGGTCCGTCCCGTCCCTATACGATCGTCGGCGTCGCCGGCGACGTCCACCAGCTCTCGCTCACGGCAACCGACGCCGACGCGGTCTACATCAGCGCCCCGCAGTCGTGGTTCCCGGATCGATCGATGTGGTTCGTGATCCGCGCGCACGGCGGCATCCCCGCGATCGTCCCGGCGGTGGAGGGGGCGATCTGGTCGATCGACAAGGATCAGCCGATCGTCCGCGTCGCCACGCTCGGGGCACTGGTCGCGGCCGCGGCCGGCGCCCGGCACTTTGCGCTGCTCGTCTTCGAGGGGTTCGCAGCCGTCGCGCTGGTGCTCGCGGCCATCGGCATCTACGGCATCCTCGCCGGCGCGGTCACCGAGCGGACGCGCGAGATCGGGCTGCGTGCGGCGCTTGGCGCGACCCGCGGCCAGATCGTCGGGCTGGTGTTGCGCCAGGGGCTGGTCCTCAGCGCGCTGGGCGCCGCGCTGGGATTGTTGGGCGCGGCCGTCGCGAGCCGCGGCGTCGAGACGCTGCTCTTCGGCGTCTCGCGCCTCGATCCACTCACCTACAGCGCCGTCGCGGTGCTCCTCGCCGCCGTCGCCGCCGCGGCCTGCGTCTTTCCCGCCTGGCGAGCCGTGCAGGTCGATCCGTCGACCGCGCTCCGCGCCCAATAGCCGCGACACGATAAGATAACGGCCACTCGATGGCCGCGACGGGATATCTCACCGGGACGACGCTCGCCCGCTTCCGTGTTGGATCGTTGCTCGGGCGCGGCGGCATGGGCGAGGTCTACCGCGCCGAAGACGCCGAGCTCGGCCGCAGCGTCGCGTTGAAGGTGCTTCCCGAATCACTGCTCGCCGACGAGGATCGGCTGGCGCGTTTCACGCAGGAGGCGCGCACCGCCTCGGCCCTCAACCATCCCCACATCGTCGCCATCTACGACATCGGGCGGCAGACGCCGGTCGGCGCCCCGGCGGGCGCCCGGCCGGTGCAATACGTCGCCATGGAGCTCGTCTCAGGCTCCTCGCTGCGCGACGTGATGGATCGTCGCGGCGTCGATCTCAAGCGCGCGCTCGACTATCTGGCCCAGGCGGCTGATGCGCTCGCGGCGGCGCACGCCGCCGGGATTGTCCACCGCGATCTCAAGCCGGAGAACCTGATGGTGGCCGACGGTGGCTACGTCAAGGTCCTCGACTTCGGCCTGGCCAAGCTGCAGGCGCAGCCGGCGCCGCTCGGAGCCGGGGCCGTGACCGTCACGGCGGGCACGTCGCCCGGCATGGTCATGGGCACGGTCGGCTACATGTCACCGGAACAGGCGCAGGGGCTGCCCGTCGATCAGCGGTCCGACATCTTCGCGTTCGGCTGCATCCTCTATGAGGTCGCCACCGGCGTGCGCGCGTTCACCGGCACGTCCGCCGTCGACACGCTGCATCGCATCATTCACGATCAGCCCGAGGCGCTCACCGCCCGGATGCCGTCGGCCCCCTCGGAGCTGCAGCGTATCGTGCGCAAGTGCCTGGCCAAGGATCCGGACGAGCGCTACCAGTCGATGAAGGAAGTGGCGATCGACCTGCGTGACCTGCGGCGCCAACTCGAGTCGGGCGCGGTTGCGCTGCCGGCGCTGACTCCGCCCGCGCGCCGGTCGGTGGCCTTGCCGATCGCGGTTGGGGCGCTGGCGCTAGTGATCGGCGGCGTCGCGGTGGGCTACTGGCTGACGCATCGCTCCGCGCCGGCGGCAGCCGGGCGCGTGCAGATGACCCGTCTCACGCAGAGCGGCAACGTCATCGACGCGACAATCTCGCCCGACGGCAAGTATTTCGCCTACGTCGAGTCCGCGGAAGGACGGCAGGGTCTGTGGTACCGCCAGATGAACGGCGGCCGCGCGCTCGAGCTCGTGCCCGGCGCCCTCGTCGGATTCTGGGGCATCGCCTTTTCCAGGGACGGCACGTCGATCTACTACGCGGTGAAGTCGAACAACGATCCGCCCGGCGGCCTCTACCAGATCCCGGTCCTCGGCGGGACGCCCCGGCGGCTGCTGACCGGCATCGACAGCGCCGTCAGCGCGTCGCCCGACGGCATGCATCTCGTCTATCTCCGCGCCGACTACCCGGCTGCTGGCTCCAGTGCGGTGATGGTCGCCGAGGCGGACGGCAGCGGCGCGCGCGCGCTGGTCAGCCTCAAGGCGCCGGATCGTTCACGCCCGGGTTCTTCGCCGCGCCCGCGTGGTCGCCCGACGGCGCGCACATCGCTGCCACGGTGCGCAACGGCAAGACCCGCGACGCACGGCTGATGACCATCGACGCGGCCTCGGGCTCCATCTCCGAGATGCCCGGCCGCTATCGCGACGCGACGTTCACCGAGTGGCTGCCCGACGGCAGCGGGATCGTCCTGATCGCGCAACCATTGCACGCCGCGCCGGGCCCGGGCGGACAGGTGATGATTCAGCCGTACCCATCGGGCGAGCTGCAGTGGGTCACCCACGACTATTCCGACTACCGGGTCGCCCACGTCACGGCCGACGGCCGTTCGATTCTCAGTGTCGGCTTCGACGCGTCGGTCGCCGTCTGGGTAACGCCGCTCGACGATCCTGCCGCCGCACGCAAGCTGCCGAGCGTGATTTCCGACGGTCGTTACGGTGTGACCTGGAGTGCCGATGGACGCCGCATCTATTTCGGCGGCGCCGCGCGTGAGCATCGTGAAATCTGGTCGATGGCCCCCGATGGGTCGGATCGCCAGCAACTACCGGTCGACGGTCAGTCGATCTCCCCCGCGATCTCACCCGACGGGGCCTTCATCGTTTTTTTTGGCGACCGCGGCGGCGAGGCGGGGATCTGGCGGGCCAGCCCGGGAGGGACCGAAATGCAATTGCTGGCCGCGGTGTCCGACCCGACCTACCTGGCGACCGACGGGCGCTGGGTGTATTTCACGTCTTCGATGAGCGGCGTGGCATCGACCTGGCGCGTGCCATCGACCGGAGGCGCGCCGGCCCTCGTGATGCCGCACCTGGAACGGGCCGCAGTGTCGCCGGACGGACGCTTCCTCGCCGGGCTCTATGCCGCGACGCCAAGCGCGCCGCTCGCACTTGGCATCGTTCCCGCCGATGGCGGGCCGCCGGCGCAGGCGTTTCCGGGCTTCGTGCAGGCGTCCGCGTCCGGTTCCATCGCCTGGACGCACGACGGGCAGAGCGTCCTCTACACCAACGTCGAGCGGCTGAACGTCTGGCGCCAGCGTCTCACCGGCGGCGCTCCGGAAAAGATCACCAATTACTCCGACCTGATGATCTTTCGCTTCGCCGTCTCCCCGGACGGCCGCCAGCTCGCGCTGGCCCGTGGCACGCAGACGCGCGACGCCGTGCTGATCAGCAACTTCCGCTGAAGCGCCATGTCATTCGATCCCGGCACACTGTTCCTGTCTCTGATCACCAGCGGCATCGGGTTCGTGCTGTTCATGTACGGCAAGAAGCAGGAGCGCCCGCCGCAGCTCGTCGCCGGTCTCGTGCTGATGGTCTACCCGTATTTCGTCTCGGGCCTGCTGATGAACGTGCTGATCGGCGCCGGCATCATCGGCGTGATGTGGATCGTGGTGAAGCAGGGCTGGTGATGCCATGTCGGTGCTGCAGCCGAGCGACTGCCTGAGCGCGGCGGACGCGCTCGCGCGCGGGGACTGGGAAGAGGCGCGTGCGGCGTTCCAGGCCGAGCTCGGCCGGCGCGAGACCCCGGAGGCGCTCGAAGGCCTCGGCTTGACCGCCTGGTGGCTCGATCTCGCCGCATCGGTATTCGAGTCGCGCGAGCGCGCCTATCGGCTCTATCTGGATCGCGGTGACAAGCGATCGGCGGCACGCGTGGCCGTCTGGCTGGCCTGGGACAACTGGGCGTTTCGCGGCGAGAACGCGGTCGCCAGCGGCTGGCTGCAGCGGGCGCGGCGGCTGCTCGACGATCATCCCGACACGGCGGAGCGGGCGTGGCTCGAGGTCCGTGAAGGCTCGCTGTGCCTGTTCGAGGATTTCGATCCCGATCGCGCGCACGCGCTCGCCAGCGAAGGCGTGCGCGTGGCGCGGGCCGCCGGCAGCGTCGATCTCGAGATGCTCGGCGGCGCCGTGCAGGGGCTCGCCCTGGTCATGTCGGGCGCCGTCGCCGAGGGACTGCGCCGTCTCGACGAAGTCAACGCCGCCGTCGTCGCCGGCGAGATGGAGGACTTCGTGGCCATCGGCCTGGCCTCCTGCTACATGATTGCCGGCTGCGAGCACGTGCGCGACTACGATCGCGCGGTTCAGTGGTGCGCGCGCCTGAAGGAGTTCTGCGCCAAGTGGCGTTTCCACCCGCTGTCGGCGGTGTGCCGCACGCAATACGCGTCGATCTGCCTGTGGCGCGGAACCTGGCTGGAGGCCGAGCAGGAGCTGCGCGCCGCGGCCGGCGAGCTCGAGTCGTGCCGCCCGGCGATGGCCTCCGACGCGACCGTCCGCCTCGCCGACCTGCGCCGCCGGCAGGGACGGTTGGTCGAAGCCGCGCGCCTGTTCGAGGCCGCCGGCTCACATCCGCTGGCGCTCATCGGCACCGCCGAGATCGCGCTCGATCGCGGTGATGCGCGTGCCGCGGCGGACCTCGCCGAGCGCTACCTGCGGCGGCTGCCGCCGCAAAACCGCACCGACCGATCCACCGGCCTCGAGTTGATCGTGCGCGCGCTGTCGGCCGCCGGCGATCTCGATGGCGCGCGCACGGCGCTCGCCGAGCTCTCGTCGATTGCGTCGCTGATGATGACGCGGCCGCTGCGCGCTTTTGCCAGCCGCGCCGCCGGCTGGGTCGCCATGGCGGCCGGCCGCGCCGACGAGGCGCGGCGCCATCTCGAGGACGCCGTCGATCACTTCCGCCAGAGCGGCGCGCCGTTCGAGCTCGCCCAGGCGCGCCTGGGGCTTGCCCGCGCCCTCTCGCAAGGCGGGAGGTCGGATGAGGCTGCAGCCGAAGCCCGGCGCGCGCTCGACCTGCTGACCGAGCTGAAGGCCGAATTCCACATGGGACTGGCGCGCGCCTTCCTCGACCAACGGCCGCGCGGCGGTGAAACGGCGCCCGCTGCCGCCGCCGGACTCACCCCACGCGAGATCGACGTGCTGCGACTCGTCGCCGAGGGCCTCAGCAACCAGGCCATCGGCGAGCGGCTCTTCGTCAGCGAGCACACCGTCCACCGCCACGTCGCCAATATCCTCAACAAGTTGAGTGTTTCGTCTCGCGCCGCCGCCGTCGCCCAGGCGGCCCGCCGCGGCCTGCTCTAGAGGCTTCGTCGTTCCCCCCGTGTCCAGCCCGTTCGGGCCATTTTCCGGCCGCCGCAAGAATGACCCGCCCGTGGGACGCCGGCGGCGGGAGCCGACGCCTATGCTCCTGCCCGAGGAGTGGAGACAACTATGAGGAAGACAATGTCGTGGATCACGGCAGCGGCCATCCTGAGCGGAGGCGCGGCGATCGCCGCGCGTGAGATGCAGCATCCAGCGGTGCAGCAGCTGAAAGAGGCGCAGTGGGGACCGGCGCCGCCAATGCTGCCGCCAGGCGCGCAGATCGCGGTCCTCTCTGGCGACCCGGGCAAGGCGGGACCCTACACCGTCCGGCTGAAGTTCCCGGCCAACTACGCCATTCCGGCGCACTCGCATCCCACCGACGAGAACGTCGCCGTCGTCTCCGGCACGTTCATGCTCGGCATGGGCGACAAGCTGGACAAGGCGGCGGCCGGCAACAAGTCACTGACGGCCGGCGGCTACGCGC
The DNA here is from genome assembly GCA_963836665.1 of uncultured Acidobacteriota bacterium. Lineage (GTDB taxonomy): Bacteria > Acidobacteriota > Vicinamibacteria > Vicinamibacterales > 2-12-FULL-66-21 > JAICSD01. The sequence continues at coordinate 1,216,755 of CAWIKL010000002.1, forward strand.
TGGCGCCGAGCGGCATGAACCACTACGCCTACACAGGGGCGCAGGAAACAACGATCCTGCTCTTCGGCATTGGCCCGGTCGAGTTCAAGTACGTAAACGCGTCGGACGACCCACGCAACAAGAAAACGCAATAGCGCTGCCTCCCAATTCCCAACGCCCAATTCACCAGGAGTTGGGCGTTGGGTGGTACCAATTGGGCGTTGACCACGGACTACTGCTGCGCGCGCGCAACGAACAGCTGCAGGATGGCCGTCCAGCCGCCCGATCCGTCGACCGCGGTGCGCATCGCCGCCGCACCAGCGCCATGGCGCTCGAGATGCCGGTGTTCGAGATCGACACGGGTCATGCCGCCGGGCTCGGGCGTGAAGCGCACTTCCACTTCGCTCCCCCCTGCCGGATCGGGCGCGTAGGTCCAGTCGCCATGGATCTGCCAGGCCAGGACGACGCGGCGCGGCGGCTCCCATGAGGTCACCGTTCCCCAGTCGCATTCCGAGCCGTCGACATGCTCGGTGTAGCAGCGGCCGCCGGCTCGCCCCTCGAGGATGCCGCGCGTCATCGGCGTCTTGCCGATATGGTGCGTGCGCGGCCACCACGAATCGAAATCCGACGTGAAGACCTCGAAGGCGCGCTCGATGCTCGCCTTCACCGTCACGCTCTTCCGCACGGGGGACACACTCGCCGTCTTCGTCGCTGTGCTATCCACGATGGTGCTCCTTCCTGCGCCGCGGCCGCCGGGCCGCGGCAGGGTGATCAGGGGCCTCGACGCGCCGCTTGAACGCGTCAAGCGCCTGCGTCCAGAAGTGGTCGAAGTAATCGCGCAGCGAGGCAAACGCGTGCGGGTTCAGCGCGTAGACCCGGCGCGTGCCGTCGGCGCGATCGGTGACGAGCAAGGCCTCCTTCAGGACACGCAAGTGCTGCGAGACCGCGGGCCGGCTCACCGGCAGGTCGCGCGCGAGGTCGCCGACCGCTTTCGGCCCCGTCAACAGCCGCGCCAGGATAGCCCGGCGCGTGCCATCGCCGACGGCATCGAGCTGTTGTTCTTGGTAAGTCGTCACTAACGGTAAGTTAACACTTACCGTGACTCAGGGTCAAGTCCGACACGTTCCGACGCGGTCGCTTTAACGCGCGGCCAGGCGCCAGAACTGCGATTCGGACAGCACGGTGATGCGATGCCCCTTCTCCCGCAGGCGACGGATCTCCATCAGCTTCAGGCCTCCCTCGCGGCCCGCGGCCTGGAGCGGGTTGGGACGACCGCGGACGATCACTGTCGTCTGCGACGAAGGTCCCGAGTGGACGATGGCGCCGGCGCGCTGGGCCGCCGACGCGACCTGCTTGCGCGTCTTGCTGAAGATCCCGGTGAAGGTCACGTGCACACCCTTCAGTGAGCCCAGCACGCCGGACCTCAGCGGCGCCGGCCGCGTGCGCAACGCGTCAATCATCTCGTCGGCACTCTCGTAACGTTTGCGCCGCTCGCCGATGCAGCGATGCACGATTTCTTTCAGGTGATCGCTGCAGCGCAGTCCCCGCACGTCGCCGGTCCGGACGCGGCGGCTGGCGTCGCCGGCGATCAGCATCCCCAGCAGCTGCCCGACCTGGTAGACGTCGTCGCGCGCCTGCCACTTGGGCGCGGCGCGATCGAAGAGATCACTCGGCGCTGTCATCCAGTTCATCGTCCGCGCGGTAATGCCGCGTGTGTCGCTCTGCTGGCGGACGATGCCGAAGTCGCCGAGCTTGAGACGCGGTCCGGCGCAGACGAAGACGTTGACCGGCGTCAGGTCGCGGTGCAGGGTCTGGCCGCGGTGCAGCTTGCGCAGGACGTCGAGGATGCCGGCGATCTCGCGCCGTACAGACCGTCTCCGACCAGCCGCGGCCGCCGCGGCGGAGAAACGCGCTGAGATCCCCATGCTCGGCGTATTCGAGCACCAGGAAGTAGCGGACGCGGCCATCGGTGCCGGCGAAGGGAAACGCGTCGAAGACGCGGATCGCCCGCTCATGCCCGTCGAGCACCTGGCCGAAGTAGGCCTCGCGCACCCAGCCGTCGACGCGAGTGCTGACTTTCAGGCAGACCGTCGACGGAATCGACGCGGAACGGCCGACGCGCTGCGCCAGGAAGGCCTGCCCGAAGCCGCCGGCGCCGATGAGCCGCTCGACGCGATAGCGTAGTCCGCTCTCCGGGCTCTGGACGATGTCACCGGCGGCGAGCAACTCGTCGAGGGCCGACGGAGAACGGCGCAGTCGGCTCGCGGTCCGTGTCGTGCGTGTCCACGGGTTGCGGGTCATGGGATCTGAAAATTCTACGTCACAGCATCGACAGGCCGACCGCCTGGGCGAAGTGGCGGAAGTCACGGTCCCGCGTGACGAGGGGAGCCGACTGGTCCAGGCAGCTTTGCGCGATCAAGGCATCAGCGACCCGGGCCTGCTTCCTCTGTTTCAGCACGGATGCTCGCAGCAGGCCGGCGCGTTCCCAGTAACCCGGTTCGACGTCCAGGATCGGCAGCCCCGCCAGCAGCGTGCGCAGCTGCCGCGACACGGCCGGATCGCTCAATAGCTCCGTCAGCACGACGGGAGGGAGCGCCAGCTGCTGATGATCGAGCGCAGACTGGATCAGGTCGACGTCTTCGCCCGGATCGCCCTGAAGGAAGGCGATCATCGAGCTGGTATCGGCCGCGATCACCGGTCCTCGCGCAGCCGCGCCAGATCGATCGAGAACTTCACCTGCCCGCGCAGCGCCGCCAGCTGGCGGAACGTCTCACCGGCAGCGACGAGGCGCAGCCCCCGGCGGATAGTCTCGGTGATCCCCTCTCCCGACGACTTCTGCGCGCGGGCCAGCAGGTCCGCGGGCACGTGCACGGTGATCTTCCGTTCGGCAGTCATGAGACAAACGATACCATAATGTATGCTGGCATCGAATATGGCATCAGCGGCGGCGCCACCGGCTCAGGGTGGCGGTCTTGGCCGGCGCCTCGAACAACGCTGGCCGCGGCTCGCCAGGCCCGGCCATCAGGAAGCGCACGTCGTCGCCGACCCATTCCAGGATCCCGCGCGTCACCGTTCCCTTCTGCTTGCCGGCAAGCGCCAGGTAATCGACGGCCATCGGCGTCACGCTCTCGTCGACGCGCATCTTCGCGTGCAGCATCGTTTGGCCGCCGAACACGACCTTCACTTCGTTGCCCGTCGCCGTGCGCGATCCGTAGGCGAGCCACTGCGCGGGCATTGGCGCACCGTCCATCACCAGCTCGACGGGGATCCACTCCCCTTCCAGCCGCCGCAACACCGGCGTCATCGGCAGGTCGAAGTCGACGGGGTCGGCGCGCTCGACCTGCTTCGGCGGCGCCGTCGGCTGCGGCGTGCCGCCGGTGACGTCCGCGGGGCGTGCCGCCGACGCACGGCGAAGCCGTTCGAGGGCGTGGCCGCTCCCCGGTTTCGTCGCGAAAGCCTTCGGGCGCGAAGCGCCCGCCAGCCCCAGACAGAGCGTCAGCCGATCGGCATGCAGCTCGTAGATCCCGTAGCAGCAATTGCCCGCCTCGGGGCCTTCAACGAACTCGATGTCGATCTGCGGCGGCGCCTGCTCGGCGTCCACGGTGAAGATGCCGTCGTAGGTTGCCTCGGGCGACTCGCTGCGGAAGCGGTCGCCGTCGATCAGGATGCGCGACTCGGTCAGCAGGTTGACGGGAACGGCGTTGCCGTCGATCTCCAGCGCGGCGAATCGCCAGTCGCCTTCGAGCGCGCGCAGGTGCTCGACGTGCCGCGCCAGCACAGGCCAGCTCGAAAACCCCGCCTGCCGCGCTGTCGCCAGTTGCGCCTCGGCCAGACGGGCCTTCGGGTTCGTTTGCTTGAGTGAGGGCAGCAGTGTCTTCGCCTGGCTGCGCAGATACTCGAGATTCGGGCGGGCGGGAAGCCTCTTGTTCACGGATCCTCCATGCGCCTGGGTCCGCGTACAGGCTGCACGAAGGTCGTGCCCGTCAACGAAATATCGATGAAGGTGAGTTGCACTCTTTCCGCGGACCCGGCGGCGCCCTTCGAGCCGAGGCTATCCTAGCGCAGAAACGGGACGAGCATCGGCACGTGGCGCGCGTAGGCGTCGTAGGCCTCGGCGCCGAGCTGCTCTCGCAGGAAGCCCTCCTCGAGGCGCGCCTTGACCACCCAGCCAATCGTCATCACGACAACGCCCGTCCACCCCGCGGCAGTGCCACGCAAGGCGGCGGTCGCAATCGCGGCCAGCGTGATGCCGGTATAGATTGGATGCCGGACGATCCCGTAGGGCCCGGTATCGACGATGTGGTGCTCCGCTTTGCGCCCGACGCTGCTCGACCACAGCCGTCCGAGATGGATGCGCCCCCACCACGTGAAGGCGAAGCCGGCGAGCGCCACGGCGACGAGCAGCCATCCCGCCGCGTCGGGCGTGCGCCACAAAACGACTTCCGACTGAAAGGCGTGGCGATACGGACCGAAGAGGAGGATCATGCCGGCGGCAGCGAGCACGCGATACGTAATCTGCTGCCGGCGCGGTGGCGTCGACGCGGCGCGATCGCGCCACCACGCGGCGGCCAGCCATGAGAGCCACCACGCGACCCACAACAGGCTCACTGCAGCGAATGGCGGGCCACCCATTTCCTCCATTATGCGTCTGCCCGCGTGCATGACCCGCGGTGGACGCGGCGATTCCGCTGCTAGAACGACGCGAGCCGGCAGAGCGACGCGAGCCACCGGCGCGGCGCGAGCGGCGGAGCGGCGAGCGAGCGACGGTGTTGGGGAGTCCGCGGGGCGAGGCCCCTCGGAGAGAAATGACCTTGCTTGTCACGCAGCGCCGCGACAATTTTCGCTACAATGGCCTCACCGCCTCCCGTTGCGATCCCTGACACTCGCGTGACGACGCCTCTCTTCGATCTGTTCGTGCTCGACGCCGTCGAGTGGCTGCGCGCGCAACCGTCCGAGTCGATCGACCTGATCGTGACCGATCCGGCCTACGAGTCGCTCGAGAAGCATCGTGCCATCGGCACGACCACACGCCTGAAGCAGAGCAAGGCGTCGAGCAACAACTGGTTCGCCGTATTTCCCAATGCGCGCTTCGCCGAGCTCTTCGCGGAGGCCTTCCGGGTGCTCAAACGCAACACCCACCTCTATCTCTATTGCGACGCCGAGACCATGTTCGTAGCCAAGCCCGAGGCGGAGCGTGCCGGCTTCAAGTTCTGGAAGCCGCTCGTCTGGGACAAGAAGACGATCGGCATGGGCTATCACTACCGTGCCCGCTACGAGTTCATTCTGTTCTTCGAGAAGGGCAAGCGCCGGCTCGCGGATCTCGGCGTAGCCGATGTCATCACCGAGCCGCGCATCCACCGCGGCTATCCGGCCGAAAAGCCGTCATCAGTGTCCGAAGTCCTGATCAAGCAGAGCTCGGCGCCCGGCGATCTCGTCGCCGATCCGTTCATGGGCTCCGGCAGCGTCGGTATCGCCGCGCTGCGGCTGGCCCGCCGCTTCTGCGGCACCGACGTCAACCCCGAGGCCGTCCGTCTGACCGCGGATCGGCTGGCGCGCTTCGGCGACGGCCGTGCGCCGGCCGGCTTGCCCGAACCCGAGCCGGGCCTCCTCGAGCTGACCGACACGCTGTGACCGGCGCCGATTACGCCGGCCTCGTCGCGACCTACCTCGCCAGGCGCTTTGCCGCGCGCGGCCTCAAGGTCTACCGCGAAGTCCGCGTCGGAAAGTCGATCATCGGCAAGAACCGTTGCATCGACGTGTTCTGCGTGCGCGAGGCGGACAACCAGGCGTTCGCCGTTGAGTGCAAGTACCAGGAATCGGTCGGCACTGTCGATGAGAAGATCCCCTATGCGCTCGACGATCTCGACGCGCTCCCGATGGCCGGCTGCATCGCCTACGCCGGCAAGGGCTTTTCCGACGGCGTCCTGCACATGCTCAACGCTTCGCCGCGCGCCGCCTTCTGCCTGCCCTTCGACGGCCAGACACACTCGTCGATCGACACCCGCGAGCTCGATCACCTCTTTGCCGCGCACTTCGGCTGGTGGGACGTGATCGTCGGCCCCAAGGCGCCCGTCACATAACCCGCACACGTGCCCGCCGCGACGCGATAATCGCCACAGGAGGCGCCATGACCATCGCCCAGCTCGAGCATCTTGTCGACGGCTTCTCGGTGTCGGCGTGCGGACGGACGTTCGTCCTCGATCGTGCCCGCGTCCGTCGCGCCGATGCCGGCCACAGCGTCTCGTTCGTGGTCGCCGGCACCAATCTCGCGCCGCGCGTGCACCTCGGGGCGAATCGGCTCGCGGCCAGCGATTGGGAGGAGATCTCGGTGATGCTCCGCCGTCTGGTGGCGCGCCTCGCCTGCCGCGGCAAGACCTGAACTAATGTGCATGCAGCACGCGCAGGACGCGCCGGATCTCGTCGGCTATCGCGGCGACGACCTCGCCTGCTGACGGCAGGTCGTCGATCAAGCCGGCACTCTCGCCGGCCGGCATCGGGAAGTAGCGCGGGTCGGCGCGCGCGGCGGCCGCCTTGACGATGTCCGCCGCCGCGTTCGACTGGAGCATCGGCGGCAGGATCGCCGCGTCGCCATAGTCGGCTGTAAAGCGGTTGCGCAGCGTGCGCATCGGCAGCCCGGTGAAGGCGGCGCTGATCACCGAATCACCAGCGCCGGCCGCGAGCACCGCCTGCTTGAAGAAATCGGGCGCGATCGACTCGCGCGTGGCGATGAACCGCGTGCCCAGCATGACACCCGCCGCACCGAGCGCAAGCGCCGCCACCACGCCGCGCCCGTCGACGATGCCGCCCGCGGCAAGGACTGGACGGCTCACCGCGTCCACGATCCGCGGCACGATCACCATCGTCCCCGCCTCCTCCGCCCCTTCGCTCCAAGTCGAGCGATGGCCGCCCGCCTCGGTGCCCTGCGCGACGATCACGTCGACGCCGGCGTCCTCCACGATGCGCGCGTCACGGACGTTGGTCACCATGGCCATCACCGTGATGCCTCGCTCGTGGCAGCGTGCGACCATTTCGGCTCCAGGGTTGCCGAGACCGATGCTCCACACCGGCACCCGTTCCTCGAGGATCACCTCGAAGTTGCGTTGCACGAGCTCGGGAAAGCGCGAGGGCATCTCGGCCGACGGCGGCAATCCCAGCGTGGCGCGAATCTCGTTGAGCTTCTGCTGCGCCGACTCGAGCGTCGCGCGATCAATCGACTCTGGCGCAATCGGATCGGTCACGCCGGGATGCAGCCACAGGTTCACGCCGAACGGCTGGACCGTCAACGCGCGGATGCGGCGGACCTGCGCACGCAAGTCGTCGGGCTCGAGGCGCAACGCCGCGAGAATGCCGAGGCCGCCGGCGTTGCAGACGGCGGCGACCAGTTCCGGACCGGCGACGCGGCTCATCCCCGACGAGATGATGGGGTGCGCGATGCCCAGTTGCGCGCACAGTGCGGCGGCCTTCGGGGTCACTCCGCGATTCTAGCGCGCCCCTTCACCTCACTCACGATCATCTGTTGCCGTGAGCCAGTCGCCGGGAACGGATCCGCAGTCCATCGTCGACGACCCGGTTCCGGAAGAGACGCTGCGAGTGGCCGAGGAAGGGCTCGACGGCCGACGCGGACCACGCAAGCGCGTGGTGATACTTGGCGCCGGCATCGCCGGGCTCGTCGCCGCCTACGAACTCAAGCAGCAAGGACACCTCGTCGTCGTGCTCGAAGCACAGAACCGCGTCGGCGGGCGCATCCTGACCTGCCGCGAGTTCGCCCCCGGGCTGTACGCCGAGTTCGGCGCGATGCGCATTCCGCGCTCGCACGATCTGACGCTGAAGTACTGCGCCAAGTTCAACCTGCCGATGCGCCCGTTCGCGATGGGCAATCCAAACGGGCTCGTCTATGTCGGCGGGCAGCGCATGACGATGGCCGAGGCGCAGCGATCGGCGGAGCGGCTGCCGTTCGATCTCGATCCACATGAACGCGGCAAGACCGCCGACCAACTGTGGGCCCACGCCATCGCCGACGTCAAGGCGCTGCTCGATCGGGATGGCCCTTCGGCGTGGGAGCAGATCCGCGCCCAGTTCGATCGGTTCTCGCTCTACGAGTTCCTGCGCCACCGCAACTTCTCGAAGGGTGCGATCGAGTACTACGCGGTGATGAATTTCGTCGAAGCCGACATGAACAATGCGGTCATGGAAGTCTTGCGCGAGGACCTCGAGGGGGCCTACGTCGACATGCAGACGATCGACGGCGGCATGGACCAGCTGCCGCGCGCCTTCTACGCCTCGCTGCAGCAGGAGGTGCGCTTCGGCGCCGAAGTGCGCGCCATCGATCAGACCGACGCCGGCGTCACCGTCCATGTCAAGACAGAGGCCGGGCGCTTCAGCGTCGCCGCCGACTACTGTATCTGCGCGTTGCCGTTCCCGTGCCTGCGCACGGTCGAGCTGGCGCGGCCGTTCTCGCGCGCCAAGATGCGCGCGATCCGTCAGTTGAATTACCACGCGTCGACCAAGATCCTCTTCCAGGTCCGTCATCGCTTCTGGGAGCAGGAAGACGGCATCGTCGGCGGCGCCACCGTCACCGACCTGCCGATCCGGCGGATGAACTATCCACCGAGCAATCCCGACACCGAGCGCGGCGTCCTTCTCGCATCGGTACTCGTGGGGGCAGGACGCGCTGCAATGGGGCGCGATGGACCCGGAGACGCGGCTGGAGGAGGCGCTCGACGACGTGTCGCGGATCCATCCGCGGATTCACGAGGAGTACGAAGTCGGGACGAGCTACGCGTGGTACGCAGACCGCTGGGCGCGCGGCGCCTTTGCGCTGTTCGCGCCGGATCAGCAGACGGATCTGCAGGCCGCGATCGTCCAGCCCGAGGGGCGCGTCCACTTCGCCGGCGAGCACTGCAGCCTCTACCACGCGTGGATTCAGGGCGCGCTGGAGAGCGGCATCCGCGCCGCCAAGGAAGTGCACCAAGCGCGGTCCTCGTGACCAGGACAGGCGCGGTCGCGAATATCATGGGCGCATGAGTTCGTCCGACCGCGCGTCGCTGCTGGTGCTCGGCGCCGCCGCATTCATGGTCCAGGCCGATGCGCGCGTCATCGATCCGCTGCTCCACGTCGTCGCCAGCGACTTTCACAGCACGCCGCCGGCGGCGGCGATCGTCATCTCGTCCTACGCACTCCCCTACGGGCTCTTCCAGCTCCTCTACGGCCCGATCGGCGACCGCGTCGGCAAGCTGCGGGTGATGGCGGCCTGTCTGGCGCTGTTCTCGTTCGGTACGTTCGCCTGCGCGTTCGTCCCGAGCATCCCGGTGTTCGCGCTCCTCCGCTTCCTCACCGGAGTCGTCGCCGCGGCCGTGATCCCGATGTCGCTCGGCTACATCGGCGACAAGTTCCCGTACCAGGATCGACAGATCGCGCTCGGCCGCTTCATGAGCGCGCTGATGATCGGACAGATCGCGGGCAGCACGCTCGGCGGATTATTCGGGCAGTATCTCGGCTGGCGTTATGTCTTCGTCGTCTTCGGCATCGTGGCCCTCGGCGTCTCCGCCCTGCTCTGGACTGAGGGACGGCGCTACCCGGAACAGGCCAACGCCACGCGGCGGCTCGGCGTGTCGATTCTCACGGTCCCGGCCGGCGGACTGCTGATTTTCACCGGTCTGGTCAACGTGCTGCCCGGCGCCATGTCGCTCGCCTGCGAAGCGGCCGGCGGTGCGTTGCTGGTCTACGCACTCGCCACGCAGTACGGCGCGTTGATGGCGAAGCCGCTGGCGCCGCTCGTGCTCGGCACGGTGATGATCGAGGGCCTGTTCGTGTTCGGCGGCCTCGCCTTCCTCGCCTCGTCGCTGACCGATCGTTTCGGCATCAACTATGCCTACGCCGGATTGATGGTCGCCGGCTTCGGCTGCGGCGGCCTCGTCTACAGCGTGTCTGTGAAGAAGCTGGTGCAGCGGATCGGCGAGCTCGGCGTGCTGCTGCTCGGTGGCACCCTGCTCGGCGTCGGATTCGTCTCGACCGGCGTAATGCCATCGTGGCACTGGTTCATTCCGGCCGTCGTCGTGGTCGGGTGCGGCTATTACACGATGCACGGCACGCTGCAGACGCGCGCGACCGAGCTCGCACCGCAGGCGCGCGGCGCCGCGATCTCACTCTTTGCCTTCTTCTTCTTCCTCGGCCAGGCCACGGGCCCGCAACTGCTCGGCGCCGTCGTCAAATCGCGCGGATACGGCCCGGCCTTCGTCGTCGCCGGGTTCGGCCTGTTCGCAACCGCCCTCATCTCACGCACGCTCTTTGCCAGGCAGTTGGCGCGCCGCGCCGTCGCGCCGGCGAGCCCGGCCTCGTAGCCGCGGTCAGGACTTCGCCCAAAAAGCGCCCGATTGCGCCGGGTCACCCACCGGTGCACAATCCCGCATGCCCACACGCGTCCTTTTCGTGCCAGTCGTCGTTTTCTGCCTGTCTGTCGGCGGCAGCGCGCAGCGGACCGATGCCATCGACCGCATTCGAGAAGCGGACATCAAACGAGACCTGTTCGCGCTGGCCGGCGACGCCATGCGCGGCCGCGAAGCCGGCACGATCGATGAAATGACCGCGTCGGCCTGGGTCGCCGAGCGCGCGCGCGAGGCGGGGCTGCAGCCCGCCGGCGACAACGGCACCTACTTCCAGTTCTTCCCCCTCGAGCGGATGCGCGTCTCGGCCGGCAGCGCGGTCACACTGGGCGGCGCGGCGCTGAAGATGGGACGCGACGTCCTGCCCGACGCCGTGGTCGCCGCCACGATCGACGCCTCCGTCGTGCTGGCCCAGGGCGACAAGCTGGACGGGCTCGACGTGAAGGATCGCGTACTTGTCGTCCGCTACGCGCCGGAGAAGCAGGCGGCACAGGACGCGGGACCGCGCACGGTGGCGGCGGTGCGCACCTGGCTCCGGGGCGTGCAGCGCGCCGTCACCGCGTCGGCGCCGGCCGCGATCGTCGCCATCGTGCCCGACGGCGAGGTCAATCAGTGGAACCGCGTGGCGATCGGCTTTCCGCGCGGGAGCTACGGTCTCGATCCCGATGGGGCCGGCAGCCCGCTGACGCCGGCCCGCGGTATGCCGCTGCTCTACGTCAAGGAGTCGGCGCTCGGCGGTCCGCTCAAACAGGACGCGCGTTTCACCGCGTCCATCTCGACCGACTCGTTCACCTATCCCTCGGTGAACATCGTTGCAAGAGTCGCGGGGCGCGACCCGCAACTGGCGCAGCAATACGTGCTGTTCAGCGCGCACCAGGACCACGACGGGATACGGTTCCCGGTCGAGGGCGACGACATCTGGAACGGCGCGGACGACAACGCCACGACGGCCGTTGCGTTGCTCGCGATCGGACGGGCCATGTCGGCCGAACCGGGCCGGCGCTCGGCACTCTTCATCTGGCACGGCGCCGAGGAACGCGGCCTGATGGGATCGCGCTGGTTCGTCAAGCATCCGACCGTGCCGCTGGCGTCGATCGTCGCCTGCTTGAATGGCGACATGATGGGACGCAATGATCCGTCGACGGCGGCACTACTCGGCGTGCTGCCACCGCACCGTAACTCGCCCGACCTGGTGCAGATCGCTCTGGACGCCAACAAGGCCGTCTCGCAGTTCACCATCGATTCGTCGTGGGACGACCCGCAGCACCGCGAGGGCTGGTACTATCGCAGCGATCACCTGCCCTACGCCCGCGCCGGCGTGCCGGCGCTCTTCTTCACGACACTGCTCCACGCTGACTATCACACCCCGATGGACAACCCGGATCGCATCGACGTGGCCAAGCTGACGAAGATGACGCAATGGATGTACGCCACCGGGCGCGCCGTCGCAGAAGCCGACAAGCCGCCGGTGGCCGACCCTGCCTTCAAACTCGAGCGCTGCCGCGATTCGACCGGGAACTACTGCGGCGGCGGTTAATCCGCGCCGTGCGACGTGAGCGCCGCTGCCATCTTCACCGACGGCGTCCCAGGCACGTAGTCGAAGGTCCGAACGGCGTGAAACCCGCAGGTCTCCCAGAACCGGGCGGAGTCCTGGACCGAGACCAGCTCCGCGCGTGCGAATCCTCTGGCGCGGGCCACCGCCAGCAGTTTCTTGGCCAGCTCCCCGCCGATGCTCCGACCGCGGCAGCGCTCGGCGACGGCGATGTCGTGCACGTAGAACGTATCCGCTCCTGGCGGAATCGCGGCGAGCGGGGCGCGCAGGTCCAGGGTCATCCCGCGCGCCAGCGGGACGCCCAGGATGAAGCCACACAGCCCCTCATCGTCGAACGCACCAATCGCACCCTCCGGATACAACGCGATCAGCCGCAGGAAGGCTTCCGCTGACTCGTGCAGCGACGGCAGGTAGGCCGCCGCTTCCAGCGCGGAGATTGCGGGGACGTCGTCACAGGTCAGCGGCCGGAAGTGCACGCGCGCGCCTCAACCGACCTTGACCACCATCATCGTCGCATCGTCGAACAGATCGCGCTGGCCGCGGAACGCCGAGATCGCCTGTTCCACCTTCAGTAGAAGCTCGTCGGCGCTGGCGCGTGCGGATTGGGACACGAGCGACTCGAGACGATCCGCGCCGAACATGTCCCCCGCCTCGTTTTCCATCTCGACGCAACCGTCGGTGTAGAAGAAGAGGAGGTCGCCGGCCGAGAGCTGCACCTCGCGTTCGCCATAGCCATGCCCGGCGAGCATGCCGACCGGCAAGCCGGTCGACCACATCTTCTCGAGGCGGCCGTCGCCGCGCAACACCACCTGCGGATTGTGCCCGGCGTTGACGTAACGCATCCGTCGCGCATTCAGATCGAGGATCGCCATGAACAGCGTGGCGTAGACCGGACCTGGCGAGTTGGCCTCAATGTCCCGATCGATCGCTTCCGCGATGGCGGATAGTTCCTGGCCGAGCGTGAAGCGCGTGCGCAGCGACGCCTGGATGTTGGCCATCAGCAGCGCGGCGCCGACGCCTTTGCCCGAGACGTCGCCGACGAGCAGTGCGACCCGGTCGGAATCGAGCTGGAAGTAGTTGAAGAAATCGCCGCCGACCTCGCGCGCCGGCACTGAAATCCCTTTTACCTCGGTGAGCCCGAGATGCAGCGGCGCGTGCGGCAGCATTTCCGACTGAATCAGCCGGCCCAGCTCGAGCTCCCGGCGGATGCGCTCCTGCTCGACCGCCGAGCGCTGGTGCTGCTCCACGTCGGCGGCCATCCGATTGAAGGCTTCCGCGAGCCGTCCGATCTCGTCGTTCGACTTCACCGGCACGCGCGCGCCATAGTCTCCTTTCGCGATGCGTCCGACGCCGTCGGTCAGCGACGTGAGATTGCGGGTCAAGCGCCCAGAGATGGGGACGACGCCGGCGAGCGCGATGGCGATGAACAGCAATCCGAAGCCCGCGTTGCGCGCGGTCGTACGACGCAGGTCGTTGAGCAGGTTGCCGACCGGGCGGGCGATGCCGAAGCGCAGGCCCGCGCCAGACTGGTCAGGCGCGGTCACGACGATCCAGTTGTCGGTGCGCGTTGTCCCGGGTGCGTCGTGCACGACGTCGAGCTCGGCCAGCTTGGCACGATCGCTGTCCGTCGGCGCGTAGAGGTGGCCGTCCTTGCCGACGGCGAACGGAATCTCGCCGCTGTCACGCCGCGTATTGGAAAACACCGTGGCGAGCAGGTTCGGCAGGTTGATCTCCGCGTTCACCTGCCGCACGACCTGCCCGTTCCTTTCCATCTTCACCGCCAGGTTCGTCCCGGTCAGCGCGGCCTTGCGCGTCATCGGCTTCGGCGGCGTCGGCGCGGAAGTCGTCGGTGCGGGAACGGTCGCCGCTGGCACGGAGCGGGGCACCGGCGGAGCAACGGGGGGCGGCGCGGCTGCGGGAACCGCGGGTGCCGCTCCCGCCACGGGTGGAACGGGTGGGACGGGCGTGCCGGCTGCCGCGACGGCGGCCGCCGCGCTGGCCGCCTCGCGCTGCGCCTCGGCCTTCTTCTGAATCTCGGCGGCGCTCAACTGGATCCCCTGCACGATCCCCATCAGCCGCTGGTTCACTTCACGTCCGACCCGCGCGCGTTCCTCGGGCGTCATCTGCTCGAACGAACCGTTCGGCGCCATCTGACGGAAGAGGTCGCGCCGGATCGGCGCCAGGTCGATCTTCAGGTGGGTGAGATCCGCATTCGATTCGTCCGGCGTGACGACCGAGGGCGGCGGTGGCATAGCGGGTGCCCCGCCGCGAAATCCAGACGGCGCGCCCGCATCGGGACGATACCCGCGTCCGCCTCCACGCCGTCCGTCTCCCTCGAGCGCAACGAAGGGCGCCGACCGATCCGGAAACGGTCGGTGCGGAGCGCTGCTCGCCGCCGCCCCAGGGGTCGCCGGCGGCAGCGGCCGCGATGGCAGTGGGCCGACCGAGGGCCCTGCACCAGAAGGACCCGCACCTGGCGGTGGGGGTCCTCCCGCACCGCGGCCGCCCATCCGCCCGCCCATGCCACGTACTTCTACGTTGTTGAGCAGCATGGCGACTTCGCCGAGCTGCGCCGCAACCTGCGCTTCAATGGCTTTGGAGTCGGGAGTCGCCGACGCGGTCACGCTCGGAGCTGATGCGGCTGGAACAGCAGGTGCGGCCGGAGGCGCCGGCGCGGCGGCAGGTGTCGCACGCGCCACGGTCCGCGTCGCCGGCGCCTTCGTCTTCCCTGTCGTCCCGGTCGTGGGCGACGCGGCGGAAGCCGACGTCGTCACCGGCATGTCCATCAGGTGCTCGACGCGATCGCTGATCTGTGTCGTGACCACCTGCATGCGCTGGGTCAGCTCGCCGGTGAGCATCTCGGTCTCGTGCTGCGCGGCCACCTGGAGCGCGCGCTCGTTGCTCGAGTACGAGTAGAACGTCACGGCGGCCAGTGGCACGACCGAGAACAGGAAAAAGGCGACGATCAGGCGGAGGCGGAGGCTCATGCAGGCCTACCGCTAGGATACGTCAGGGGGTGCAGGCCGAGGCGTGAGTTCTGTGACGAACCACGCCTCCTGAGGTGACACCACGATGGCGAGCTCGAGTAGTGAGTCTGTCGAGGAGTCCGAGGGGCAACGCCCCTCGGTTTAACTACGAGCTCGTGAAACCGATCAGCCGCCATTCGCGGTCGTCACTCGCCGCGGTAGGCGATTGAGCTAGCTGGATCGCTTCTTCTCGTGCAGCGAGAACCCTGCGCCCTGCGGATCCTGCGCGTTGACGATCCGATCTCCGCCGGGCACCTCCATCGGGCCGTTCGTGATGGTGCCGCCGTTGGCTTTGATTCGATCGACGGCGGCGTCGATGTCGGAAACGAGAAAATAGATCCCCCAGGCTGGCGGCACCGAGCCCATAGCCTTCGGCTGATTCATCATCCCGCCGATCATGCGCGCGCCGCGGTTGAACATCTGATAGATGCCCATGTCACCCATGTCCATCGCCTCGGTCGGCTGCCAGCCGAACACCTCCTGATAGAAGCGCATCGCGGCCGCCGCGTCGGTTGTGGTCAGCTCGATCCACGACGCCTCACCGACGTCGGGATCGCGATCGGGCGTGTTGTCGCGCGGCTCGGGCTGGATGACATAGAACGGGGCGCCCTGCGGATCCTTGAGCATCTGCATCCGTCCGATCGTCGGCACCTCGATGATGCCGGAGAGCTCACTGCCGCCGAGACGTCTCGCGTGCGCGACGGCGTCGCCGAGATCCGGCACGGCGATGTACATCGACCAGAAGGGCGGCATGTTCATGCCGGCCGGCCGCTCCATCAATCCCGCCGCCCCGGCCCCGCCCGGGCGCTTGAACTGGGTATAGGGGTTCGGCGAGTGTGGAAACGCCTCGGATGTCCAGCCGATGACGTTGTCGTAGAACGTCTCCGCCGCCGTCGTGTCGGTCGTCATGAGCTCGGACCACACGTGCCGGCCAAGAATCTGAACGGGTGCAGCAGTAGTCGTCATAGTGCCTCCTTCGAGAGCGCAGTCCTCTATTGCAGCACAGTGTGAGGGCGGAGGGTGACGCCCTTGTGACGAACGGCGACCGCTGAGCTATCGCCAGGAAAGCAGTCTTTGCGGTGCCTGATGATCAGGTGTCGAAGCCCCGTCCGCTTGATCGAGGGTCGCTTCCCGGCTAACGTGCGTATAGATGGCTCAACAATTCATTCGTCGTCTTACCTGGCCCGCCGCATGTCTCTCCCTGGTGCTCGCCAGCGTCTTTCCCCCCCTGCACATGGACGCGGCTGCGCGGCAGGGCGCTGCTGGCGCTCCCGCCGCTCCCGATCTCTATGCGGGCTTGAAGTGGCGCAACATCGGGCCGTTCCACGGCGGGCGCGTCGCCTCGGTGACCGGCGCGATCGGCCAACCGGGTGTCTTCTATATCGGCACGCCGCTCGGCGGCATCTGGAAGACGACCAGCGCCGGCGTCACCTGGTACCCCATCTTCGATCAGGTGACGGCAGTCGATAGCGTCGGCGCCATCCAGGTCGCCCCGTCCGACCCCGACATCATCTACGCCGGCACCGGCGATTCGGTCGGCGGCAGCGACGGCGACGGGATGTACAAGTCGACTGACGCCGGCAAGACCTGGACACACATCGGCCTCGAAGACACGACGCGCATCAACAAGATGGTCGTCGACCCGAAGGATCCCGACATCGTGGTCGTGTCGACGACCGGCGACGCCACGCACAAGGGCGGCGGCGTCTACCGCACCTCGGACGGGGGCCGCACCTGGCAGAACGTGCTCAAGCCCGAAGGATTCAACGGCACGCGCGACATCGAGTACGAGTTCGACATGCCGGGCGCAATCTTCGCGACCACGCAGGGAACCGGCGGCGGATTTGGCGGCGGCGCCGGCCGCGCCGGAACCGCCACCGCGGCGCTGCCCGCCAAACTGTTCAAGTCCACCGACGAAGGCAAGACGTGGACCGAGGTGACGTCGCTGCCCAAGTATCCCGGCCGCATCAGCGTGGCGGTCGCGACGCACACCAACGGCCAGCGCGTCTATGTCGTCGGCAACAACATCGACAACGGATCCGGTCTCTATCGATCCGACGATGGCGGTTCGACCTGGAAGCACATGGCGGGTAACGACACGCGCGTCAGCAACGGCCAGGGCAACTATCAGTCGGGGGTGTTCGTCGATCCGCAGAATCCCGACGTCGTCTATATCACCAGCATCGCGCTCTATCGTTCGACGGACGGGGGCAACACGTTCGCCGCGTTCAAAGGCGCGCCTGGTGGCGAGGACTACCACATGATGTGGATCGACCCGACCAACGGCCAGCGGATGCTGGTCGGCGCGGATCAGGGGCCGACCGTCACGCTCGACGGCGGACGCACCTGGAGCCTGTGGTATCCGATTTCGATCGCGCAGGTCTATCACGTCTCGACCGACGCCCGCTATCCCTACTGGGCGATGGGCGCCCAGCAGGACACCGGCGCGGTCATGACGCGTAGCCGTGGCGACTTCGGCCAGGTCAACTTCTTTACCGACTGGTCGCCCCTCCCGTCCTCGGAATTCGGCACGCTGACGGCTGATCCGCTTCACCCCGAGATCATTTACGGCGTCGGCTACGGGCCAGGTGGCGGCGGTAGCGGCATGGTCAAGATCAACATGGTCACCGGCCAGTGGGAGAACGTCGCGCCCAACTTCGGCGCCGACGCACAGAAGTACCGTCAGGTCCGTGATTTCTGGAAGCGGTTCGATCCGTTCGATCAAAAGACGATGTACGTCGGTTATCAGTGCCTCCTCGTCACGAGCGACGGCGCACAGACGTGGAAGCCGGTCAGCCCCGATCTGACGACGCCGAAAGATCAAGCGTCGCTCGCCTGCGGCGCGCCGCCTCCCCCGCCACCGGTCCCCCCGCCGGCGGCGGCCGGTGCGCCGGCGGCTGGCGGCGCCGGACGTGGCGGCGGCGCGGCGATCGCTGACTTCGTCCTCTCGACGGCCAAGAAGGGCGCGGTGTGGACCGTCAGCAGCAACGGACAGATTTACAACACCACCGACGCGGGCCTGCACTGGACCAACGTCAGCAACATCGGCGACACACCCGCAAACGTGAACTTCACCGCCATCGATGGCGCGCATCATGACGTCGCGACGGCCTACCTCTCCGCGCGCATCGCCGCGGGACGCGGCGCTCCAGAGAACGTCGACGCCAACGTGCCACTGATCTGGCGCACGCACGACGGCGGCAAGACGTGGACGAAGATCGTCAACGGCCTGCCGAGCGACGAGCGTACCGGGAGCTGGGTCAACGTCGTCCGCGAGGATCCGAAACAGAAGGGACTGCTCTTCTGCGGCACCGAGACGACCGTCTACGTCTCGTTCGACGATGGCGATCATTGGCGCTCGCTGCGGCAGAACCTGCCGAGTACCTCGATTCGCGACCTCGTCTTTCACTCCGACGACCATATGAACGACATCGTCATCGGCACTTACGGGCGCGGCTTCTGGGTGCTCGACGACATGACGCCGCTGCGTGAAATCGCCGCACGGGGCGACGAGATCGCCGCGGCGCCGGTCTACCTGTTCAAGCCCGGTGACGCGATTCGCTCGCGTATCAACGCGAACTGGGATCAGCCGACGTCGGTCGAGATGCCACATGCGCCGAACCCTCCCTACGGCGCCATCTTTTATTACCACCTCGGTCAGCCGCCTGCCGGCGAGATGACGCTGCAGGTCTTCGATGCGGCCGGTGGTCTGGTACGAACGCTGTCGAGTGTTCCGCCGCCGCCGATCGAGGGGGTGCAGTATCCCGATTACTGGCTCGCACCGCCGGCTGGGCGTGCGCTGCCGACGACGGCCGGCACCAACCGCGCCAGCTGGGACCTGCGCTACGACGATCCGCCCGCGTTCAGCCACGATCTCCAGAACCAGATGAACATGGTGGAAGGGATCACCACGGCAGGTCCGCATGGACCCCAGGTTCCGCCGGGCACCTACACGCTCAAGCTGAACGTCGATGGCAAGACCTACGCCCAGACGCTCGTCGTCCACAACGATCCGCGTGCCGGCGAGAGCCCCGCGACACTGGCCGCGCTGAAATCGCAGCACAAGCTGACGCTGCTCGCGTATCAGGGGATGAAGGACACCTTCAGCGCGAATGAGGAGGTGGCGGCCGCGCGTGCGCAGGTCGCGGCGCTGGCACAGCCGGCCGACGCCGCGGCCAAGGCCAAGGAGCTCGACGCGAAGCTGGCGACCTTTGGTGGCGTCGAAGGACGCGGCGGCCGCGGTGGCGGTGGTGGTGGGTTCGGCGGCGGCCGTGGTGGCGGCGCCACGCCTGGCGCGATGCAGTCGTTCATCGCGCTGAACAACGGCTTCGGCGCCATGGTCAGCATGATGCAGGTCGGCCTCGACATGGGACCGACACCGGCGCAGATCGACACGTGGGAAAGCGACTGCAAGAACTACAACACCACTCTCGCGGCGTGGAAGAAGCTGCAGGCGGAGGATCTGGCAGCGTTCAACACGGTCCTGGCGGCGAACAATGCGAAACCGCTGGCGGTTGCGCCGACGAAGCTGTCGGCGGTGGTCTGCACGTTCGCTGGGGCGTCAGCGTCACAGCCGCCCCCGCGGCGGTGAGCGGGATCCGGCGCGCCAGGCTCGGCCGCGGCGCGGCAACGTTGTTGGTCACGCCGCGCCGGGCCGGCGCCGCCGGGGCGACGGCTTGGCGCGGCGGCGCGCACGGTAGGCACGATCCACGCGCGCGAGATAGTGGCGCGGTGGGATCGCGAAGATTCGGTGCGTTCCCGCAATCGCTTTGCGTCGCAGCATCGCCTGGGTCGCGTTGACGGCGTCTTGCAGACGCTTGACCTCGAGCGGCCCCCGGCAGGCACTCGAGTCCTGTGTCAGGGCGGCGCAGAGGATGACCAGGTTGTGATCGTCGCCCAGCCACTGCTCGGCGCTGTGCAGCGCGCGGATGTCGCGGACGATCGCGCCGGTGCCGGCGCCGGCAAGCCGCAGGGCGTACCACAGCGCCTTCATCTCCTTGCGCCACGCGTGAAAATCGACCGCGGCATTGGTCTGCCTGGCACGGGCCAGCGCCCTGCGCGCCCGCTTGCCGATGGCGCGGATTCCCGGCGCCAGGGCGGGAAAACCGCGGTGCCGCGTGCGCCACGCCCGCGCCGAGTATCGCAGCCCGCGCAAGCACCGCGCTGCGTCCTTCCACGCCCCATCGCGCCTGGCCGCGGCGAACGCACGCCGCCGGCGCGCGACGAGACCGCGATGGATCCGCGCGTAGCCGTGCTCGCTGAACAGGCTCGGGTGATGCTTCTTCAGCGTCGCCAGCGTCTGGATCATCGCATCCGCGTCACGCAGGCACGACAGCGTACGGTTCACCTTGCGCAGGCGGCGCTTGGCTCCCCTCAACCCGCGGCCGTCGTCGGCGTCGATCAGCCGGAGGACGGCGCGGACTTTCTTGACGCTCTTCCTCGCCGCGTGTATCGCTTCCTCACTGGGGGGAACGGCGCCGCTAATGGCGTCGCGCGCCGACGCCAGATCCTTGCGAGCCAGCCGTCGCAGGCCGCGGCGCGCCGATTCCGAGTTACGGAGCTCGAAGGCCATCGTGCCGGTCAGATGCAGCAGTCGCGCCAGCCCGGGGCTGCACGCATGTTGCACTCGGCGGCGCCAGGCTACTTCTTCGAACGCTTGCTCACGTCCGGCACATCTTCGCCGAGCGCGTCGGCCAGATCGGATTGGTGTTCCTGTTCCTGGCGCAGGATCTCGCGGATGTCTTCGCCGATGCCGTACTCGCCGAGCGCCTCGCACTGGCGGACGCGCTCGCGATAATTGCGCACCGTCTCGTTCTCGTTGTCGAGATCAAAGCGCAGCATGTCAGTCGGTTTCTCGGAGGTCTTCACCGGCTTCGCCGTGGCGATGATTTCGCCACCAAGGTAGTCGATGTGCTTGGCAATGGTCAGAGCGTGCTTCAGTTCCTCGTGCGCGTGTTTCTCCAGCTCCCCCGCGATGTTCATGTACTGAGCCCCCTTGAGGCTCTGCGAGTACACGACGTAGGCGATAATCGCCTGGTATTCGCGCGACAGGTCGTCGTTCAGCGCCTTGATCAAATCCTCGCGGGTCAGCGTCTTCTTCTGCTCGTCGGCCATCCGTCCTCCGCTCTTGATGCTGACCGACGTGGCCGGAGTTAGCAAGCTCGAGTATTGACCGCAAGCCGGTCGACGCAGACGAGACGTATCTCAAACAACCGCGCCGGGCGTGGTAGGGTCGACCGTAGATGCTGCGCCACTTCCTGGCCGCGATCGCGTATCGCACGCAGAAGGCGCTGCGCGGCGCCCCTGCCGAGTTCGGCGACTTCCGTGCCGGCCAGGGTGTCCGCTCGCCCGCGGAGCTCGTCCGTCACATGACCAGCGTGCTCGGCTACGCGCGGACGTTCTTCATTGGCGCAACGTATCGTGCCGACCCGCTGCCGAATCTCGACGCAGAAATTGTTCGCCTGCACGCGACGATCGCGAATCTCGCCGCGCACCTGGAGCGTAGTGACGCACTGCGCGGGATCACGCCTGAGCAGCTCCTGCACGGGCCGTTCGCCGACGCCATGACCCATGTCGGTCAGCTCGCGCTGCTCCGCCGGCTGGCCGATTCTCCGGTGCCGCCGGAAAACTTCATCTACGCCGACATCCGCGACGACAATCTCGGCCCAGAACAGGCGGCGCCAGCCCGCCCCGACGCGGCGTGGCCCGAGGCGCCCCCGTCATGGAAGCCATCGTAGGCCACGCTTATCCCGGGCGCTGGCCTGAATCTAGAACGTCACGTGCACCGCGAGCTGCGCCTGCCGCGGATCGCCGACGCCCTGGCGCAGGAAGCCGTCGAAGTTGAACAGCGCGGGCGTCGTCAACGGATTGACGTTGTTGGCGTTGTTGAACGTGTTGAACATCTCGAAGCTCGGCACGATCTCGGCGTGCCCGCCCACCCGGAACGCGCGCTGCAGGCGCCAGTCGAGCGAGAAGTAGGCGTTGTCCTTGCGATCCCAGTTGCGGCCGCGGTCGTCGCCGTTGAGCACGCGCGGCGAGGTCGTGATCGGCTGTGCACTCCGGCCTTGCGCGCGCACGTTGACCAGGAAGTGATGCGGCAGCTCGGCGTAGGTGAAGAAGTTGACGCGATGCCGGATGTCGCGGTCCGACGGCCCGTAGTCGAGGCTCAGATCGTAGAAGTTGAACGAGCGATCCGTGAACGGATCGCGCTCGTTCGAATCGTCGTCTTCGTCCTTCGAGAGCACGTAGTTGGCTTCCAGCTCATAGTGCTGCGAGAGGCGCTTGCGCACGCCAAAGGTGACCCCGCGATACAGGCCGCGACCGAGGCTATTGGTCACGAATACGTCGCCGAGCTGCGGCTCGAACGGATTCGCGCCGGTGTAGGTCGTCGTATCGCGCGTCGGCGGCTGGTTTGCCGCGGCCGCGGTGCCGTGCACGTTGTAGTTGAGGAAGCGGGTCAGGTGCGTGCCCTTGGCGACCGTGAAGTCGACGTAGGCGGCCATTGCCGGCGCCAGCTCGCGCTCGTAGCCGGCGTTGAACGTGTAGACACGCGGGTTTTCGTAGTTGCGATCGAAGACGCGAATGCCGGTAAAGAGCGGGAACGAGCCCGGCGCCGCGGCGCTCGGTGCCAGCAGGTTGGGCCACACCGGCATGTCGGCAAAGCCGGTGAAGGTCGAGTCGCGGTAGTCGCTCTTCTGCTGGATGCCGTTGGTGGTCACCGACCCGACCTGGCTCAACATGTTCTGGCGCGCGTAATAGATCCCGAAGTTGCCGCGGAGAACGGACTTGCCGTCCTGGTGGGCGTCCCAGGCGAACCCGACGCGCGGCTGGAATTCCTTCCACTGATTTGGAATCGTGCCGTCCGAGGGAAAGCGCGCATCGTTGAGGAACGGCGCGAACGCCGTCGTTGTCGGGTCGACCGTCGCCGGCATCTTCTGGCCATCCCAGCGCAGGCCGTAGTTGACCGTCAGGCCGTTGCCCGGCTGCCACTTGTCCTGGACGAAGAACGCAAACTCGTCGTTGCTGATGTCGGACGCGCCGGCCGCGTCCCGCGCGATGCCGTCGGGGCTGCTGCTCTGCAGATAGAAAAGCAGCGGACCGCCCGCCGTCGCGCCCGCCGGGCAGGCCGTTGGTGCCGTGACGAACGTCGTGACCGCGCCGTTCGAGCACTCGACTGTGTAGGGGCCGAATCCGCCGGGAGCGGCTGGCGAGGTGTAGCGGAGAAATCCCGTCACGCTGTCGAAGATGTAGCGCCCCTCGAAGAAGCCGCGGAAGATCTGCGTGTTGCGGGTGTGGATCCACTCGCCGCCGGCCTTGATCGTGTGCGTGCCGCTGACGATCGAGTAGGTATCTTTCAGCTGTGTCCGCTTGACCAGCTCGTCGACCGTCGGGCCGAGGAAGAACGGATTGCCGAAGCGGAACGTCGTGGCGAAGCCCATCGCTGTGTCGGCCGGGATGTTCGACGTCACCGCCGCCCGCGGACGGTTCTCCTGCGAATACGTCAGGTGAAACTCGTTGAGCCGGTTCGACGAGACGGTCGAGAACAGGTTGGCGTTGAAGACGTGGATCTTCGATCCGCCTTCGATGCCGTTGGCGGAGGTGCCGTAGGTCGGGACGTCGAAGGTCTGGTTCGGGTTTCTCGAGTAGTCGAAGTTGTACGACGCCGACAGGTTGTTCGCCGGCGAGAGCGCCCAGTCGACCTTGCCCAGCGCCGCGTTGTTGTTGATGGTGTGTTCGACCGGCAGCCCTTCGTCCTGGCCGCGCGAGACCTTGAAGAAGTTGAGGAGGGCCAGCCGCTGGCAGTCGGCGCTGCTGTTGATCAGCGCCTCGTTGGCAGCGAGTGTCGGTGCGCTCACCGGACACGACGTCCCGATCGGCTCCGACAGGTTCGGCCGGGTCAACCGCTCGCGCACCCCTTCGAAGGCGGCGAAATAGAAGACGTGGTCCTTGGCGATTGGGCCGCCCGCCGTACCGCCGAACTGCTCGCGGTGAAAATCCTGCAGCGGCTTGCCATCGGATGTGTTGGAGGTGAGTCCTTCCAGCCGCTGGAAGTAGAACAGCGAGCCATGCTGCTGGTTCGTGCCCGACTTGGTGACGACGTTGACGACCCCGCCGGCGGTGTGGCCGAACTCGGCGTTGGCGCCGCTCGGGATGACCTGGAACTCCTTCACCGCGTCGAGCGTGATGTCGATCGCGGCACGCTGGCCGCCGACCTGCTCGCCGAAGAAGCCGTTGGTGTAGTCGCCGCCATCGAGGCTGATGTTGTTGAAGATGCCGCGCTGGCCGGAGAAGTTGATCTCGTCACCGTCGGGCCCCTGCACGATGCTGACGCCGGGCGTCAGTGTCAGCAGGTCTTCGAACTTGCGCCCGAGGATCGGGATCGACCTGATCGTGTTCTCGTCGATCGTGCTCGCCGCGTTGGAGCGGGTCGGCTCGACGGCCGGGGACGCGGTCGTCACCGTCACGCTTTCGGCCACGGTCGACACCTGCATGGTGGCGTTGACGCCGGCTGTGGCGCCGACCGTGACAATCACGTTGTCGAGGACGACCGTCCTGAAGCCAGCGAGCTTGAGCGTGACGGTATAGCGTCCTGGCGCGAGCTGCAGCGCCTGAAACCGTCCGCCCGCGTCGGTGGTGAAGCTGCGCGAGAGGTTGGTATCGGCGTTGGTCACCTGGGCGTCGACCCCCGGAAGAACGGCGCCGCTGCTGTCCTTGACGAGGCCCTCGATGGACGAAGTCGTGATCTGCGCCCACACCGGCGCGGCGAGCGCCAGGCCGAACGCAGCAATACCCATGATGGTCCGGATGGATCTACCCACGCGAACACCTCCCCGCGCGCATGATGCGCCTTTCCTGGCGGGCTCGCCAGTGCTTTGCACAAATGGGTGTGATGAGTGATGAGGGTGACGTGAAGCGGGTTCCCGTGGCGACACGGTCCTGAGGGGAGGGCCAGGAAAAACGAAAGGCCGGATCTCACGACCCGGCCTACCGTCTGCGGCGGATCCAACAGGACCCGCTCTACAACCTGCCGCCTGAATGCGGAGCTACAGGGATCAGATCAGGCGCACCCGGAAGTGGTCCCGCAGTTGGAGCACTTGTAGCACGCGCCGCTGCGCACCATGATCGACCCGCAGGTCGAGCACGGCGGCGCATCTTCCTGGTTCTGAATCGCCGCGAACGACGACGCCTTCGCTGGCGACGGCACCGTCGCCTTCACATCCAGCGGCAGCTGCTCCGGCGTCGAAACGGGCACTTCGTCGCGATTGTTCACACCGGCGCGGAACTGCGCTTCGGGCGACAGGAACTTCGCCGCCATCCATCGGAAGATGTAGTCGACGATCGACTTGGCGAAGCGGACGTCGGGATTGCGGGTCATCCCCGACGGCTCGAAGCGGACGTGGCTGAACTTGTCGACCAAATCCTGCAGCGGGACACCGTACTGCAGCGCGTAGCTGATCGCCTGAGCGAAGGCGTCGGCGAAGCCGCTGATCGTCGACCCTTCCTTCGCCATCACGATGAACAGCTCGCCGGGCATGCCGTCCTCGTAGAGGCCGACGGTGATGTAGCCTTCGTGGCCGGCGATGTCGAACTTGTGGGTGATCGCCTGCCGCTCGTCGGGCAGCTTGTGGCGGCGCGGACCGGCGTCCGCTGGGGCCGTCCCCGCGACCACGCCGGCGTTGAGGATCGCCTGCTTCGAGGTGTTCAGCGGCTGCGTGCGCTTGCTGCCATCGCGGTAGATCGACACCGCCTTGGCCCCGATGCGCCACGAGTCGATATAGGCCTGCTGGATGTCTTCGACCGTCGCGTCCTTCGGCACGTTGACGGTCTTGCTGATCGCACCGGACAGGAACGGCTGCGTCGCTCCCATCATCTTGATATGGCCCATGTAGTGGATCGAGCGCGAACCGCGCATCGGCTTGAACGCGCAGTCGAACACCGCCAGGTGCGGCTCCTTGATGTGCGGCGCTCCCTCGATCGTCTCGTTCTCGTCGATGTAGTTGATGATCTCGGTAATCTGCGGCTGCGTGTAGCCGAGCTTCTTCAACGCCATCGGCACGGTGCCGTTGACGATCTTCATCATGCCGCCGCCGACCAGCTTCTTGTACTTGACCAGCGCAATGTCCGGCTCGACGCCGGTGGTGTCGCAGTCCATCATGAAGCCGATCGTCCCGGTCGGCGCCAGCACCGTCGCCTGGGCGTTCCTGAAGCCGTGCTGCTCACCCATCTCGATCACTTCGTCCCACACCCCCTTCGCCGCTTCGAGCAGGTCCTTGGGGACGTTGGTCTTGTCGATGTCCTTGATCGCGGCGCGATGCTTGCGCATCACGCGTATCATCGGTTCCTTGTTCTTCTCGTAGCCGGTGAACGGGCCGCCGTGATCGCGTGCGACGCGCGAGCTCTCGGCATAGGCGGCGCCGTGCATCAGCGCGGTAATCGTCGCGGCAAAGTCGCGGCCGCCGTCGCTGTCATAGGGCAGGCCGCGCGACATCAGCAGGGCGCCCAGGTTGGCGTAGCCCAGGCCGAGCGGGCGATAGGCGTGCGAGTTCTTCTCGATCGCGGGCGTCGGATACGACGCGTTGTCGACGAGAATCTCCTGCGCCAGGATCATCGTCCGGCACGCCTTCTCGAAGCCGACACAGTCGAACTCGCCGGCATCCTTGCCGTCGCCTTCGGGGCGGACGAACTTCATCAGGTTGATCGACGACAGGTTGCACGCCGTATCGTCGAGGAACATGTACTCCGAGCACGGGTTACTGGCGTTGATCCGCGCCGTGTTCGGGCTGGTGTGCCAGTCGTTGATCGTCGTGTCGAACTGCATGCCCGGGTCGCCGCAGATCCACGTGCCCTGCGCGATCATCCGCATCAGGTCGCGCGCCTTGTAGGTCTCGACCACCTGACCCGACGTCACCGCGCGCGTCGTCCACTCGCCGTCGTCGAGGACGGCACGCATGAACTCGTCGGTGACACGGACGGAGTTGTTCGAGTTCTGGAAGAACACCGACCCGTAGGCCACGCCGGTGAACGAGCCGTCGTAACCGGCGTCGATCAACGCCCAGGCTTTCTTCTCTTCCTCGACCTTGCAGTTGATGAACTCGACGATGTCGGGATGCTCGGCGTTAAGGATGACCATCTTCGCCGCACGGCGCGTCTTGCCGCCCGACTTGATGACGCCGGCAAACGCGTCGAAGCCCTTCATGAACGAGACCGGGCCAGACGCGGTGCCGCCGCCGGCGAGGAGCTCCTTGGAAGACCGGATGTTCGACAGATTGGAGCCGGTGCCGGAGCCGAACTTGAAGAGCATCCCTTCAGTCTTGGCCAAGCCGAGGATCGATTCCATCGTGTCCTGCACCGAGTTGATGAAGCAGGCCGAGCACTGCGGTGCCTTCTCGAAGCCGACGTTGAACCACACCGGCGAGTTGAACGCCGCTTTCTGATAGATGAGCAGGTGCTTGAGATCCGCCGAGAACGCCTGCAGATCCTCGTCAGTGGCAAAGTAGTTCTGCTTCTCCGCCCACCCGGTGATCGTGTCGACGACGCGGCCGATCAACTGCTTGACGCTGCGCTCGCGCTCGACCGTCCCGATCTGCCCACGGAAATACTTCGAGACCACGATGTTGGTCGCCTGCTGCGACCAGAACTTCGGGATCTCGACGTCACGCTGCTCGAAGACGACCTCGCCCTTTTCCGAGCCGATCACCGCTGAACGGAGGTCCCATTCGATCTCGTCGAACGGATCGATACCCTCGCTGGAAAAGAAGCGTTCGTATTCCAGGCCGGGGATCGTCTCAGAGAGGGGGCTCGAAGGGGCCTGTGCCTCGCCGGACTTGATCCGGCTCACCTGTTCCGTACGCGCCATGTTCGATCCCTCCGCCAATGCAGGCCTACACCCGTGCCCCACGGGTCGGCCCCGACCGCAAAACTGTGTTGGAAACAGCCGTCAGACCGGCGAGTGCGTGGGGCTGGGAAACCCCGGTCCCGTCCGTCGGCTGGCGAGCAAATATGGACCTTGTTTACCCGGCTGTCAAGCCCTCGATCCACTACATATTGTGCCTTTTTGAGGCACATAACGCAATATACGGCGGAATTCACAATTTGGCGCAGGGTTCTTTCACGCGACCTATTTTATGGATGAGTCGATCAGATCGCATGGCAGGAATTACACCTGAAATCGGTATACCTCGGCAGTCCGATGGACAACGGCCCTCAGTAAGGACGACTACGAGTGCAGCTACCCGCCGGCGAGCTGCTTCGCCAGCGTCTCGGCCTTCGTCGCCACGCTTTGCGCAAAGACCACGTTACCGGCCTTTAGCGCATCCTCCGCCTGCTGGGCGAACGTCTTGGCGTCGTCGTAGGCTCGCTTCCGCGCGGTGTTCAGGTACCGGTAGTCCACCGTGTTCAGCAGGCCGCGCGCACGATCGATTGAGGCATGGATGGCCGCCTCGGCACCGGTGCTCTCCGGCGTCCGCAGCTGCGGGGCCGGCGCGACCGGTGCGACCGGCGTCGCGGAGTCCGATGGCGGCGGCTGATCGGCCTTGGGGTCGGTCGTGCTCGGTTTCGCTTCCGGCTTGGCCTCACCTGTCGCAGGGCGCGGGGCCGGTGGTCGCGCCGGCGGCCGTGCCGCCCCCGACGCCGGAGGCGTGGGAATCTCTCCGACCGGCTCGAGCACCGGCTCGGCGGTGATCGGGACGACATGCGCCGGCGGCGGCGGAATCACCAAACCCGGCGAATCTGCCCCCCGCGCCTCGGCGGACGCGCACGCGGCGGCCGTCGCGCACATCGCGCACAGACCGAGTGCCGAGATCGCCTGCTGCAGCCTTGTCATGTCGAACCTTGTCGTTCCAAGTTTACGCCTGCGGGAAGGTCAACCTGAAGCGCGTACCGCTGCCGGGCGTCGATTGCACCTCGACTTCGCCGTCGTGCAGCTGGACGATGCGATAGACCATCGAGAGGCCGATCCCGGTGCCCTTTTCCTTGGTCGTGAAATAGAGGTCGAAAATCTTCTCGAGATGCTCCGGCGGAATGCCGACGCCGGTGTCCTCGACGTCGACCTCGACGCGGTTCCGCGGCGCGGCGCGGCAGGCGATGCGCACGTTTCCTCCCTCGGGCATCGCCTGGCACGCGTTCAGGGCCAGGTTGAGCAGCGCCTGGCGCAACATCGCCGGGTCGGCGTTGATCGCGGGGAGTCCCGCCGGGCACTCGAGCTTCACGGTGATCTTACCGCGCTCCGCCTCGGGCGTGACCGTCGTCACCACATCGGAGATGATGCTGGCCAGCTGCGTCGGCTGCAGTTTCAGCTCGTCGGGGCGCGCGAAGCGCAGGAAGCCGTTGAGCACCTGGTCGAGGCGCTGGATCTCCTTGGCGATGATGTCGACGTGGCGCTCGAGGTCGGTCGGCTGCCCGACGCGCACCAGCTTGTTCTTGAGCAGCTCGAGGTGGATGGTCATCGCGTTGAGCGGGTTCTTCACCTCGTGCGCGACGCCCGCCATCAGGCGGCCGAGCGCGGCGAGCTTGCGCGAGTAATTGAGCGTCGAGTGCACCTGCGTCATGAACGCGAGGTTGCGCGCGACCAGCATCGCGCCCATGAACTTGCCACGGCCGTCGTCGATCGGGTGCGTGATCAGCATCAGTTCGCCCGTGTCGTGCGGATGCGCCGTCGTCGGCCCCTGCACCTGGTGCGAAGCGAGCGTGCGCTCGACCATCGCGCGCACGATGTCGTTGTTGGCGAAGTCGGGCAACACGCCGTTCATCGCCGGGTTATGGAACATCGGGCGCCCTTCGGGACTGAACAGCGCGACGGCGTCCTCGAGGTTGTCGACGATCGATTCGAAGTCGGTCGACGGCGACAGCGCGCGCGCCCGCGACTCGGACAGCTGGGCGCTGACGGCGTCGAACGAGCTGCCGAGATCCTTGAACTCCGCCTCGGGCAGATCGAGGCGCACGTCGAGCTCGCCACGGCCCAGCCGCGTCAGGCCGCTCTGGATGACGTGGATCGGGCGCAGCATCCACTGCGCCATCAGCATCGCCACCACCGTCGACAGGATCAACGCCAGCACCACGCTCTGTAGCGCCACGTTGAGGGCCTTCTGCAGCTCGCTCTTGACCAGCAGCGTCGAGATGCCGATGCGGATCGTGCCGAACTGCTCCTCGCCGAGCAGCAGCGGCTGGCGCGCCTCGTAGGTGTTGTCCGAGAAGTAGACGGCGCGGAGCAGACCGAACGCGGTCCGCTGCATCACGGTGCTGACGTCTTCTTCCGCCGCCAGCTGTTTGCCTTCTTCCGTCGTCGAGCTGTGCGCGACGGCAATTCCTTCGCGGTTGGTAATCGCCGCGTAGGTGACATTGGGAGAGTAGCCGATGCTCGAGTCGAGCAACGAGCGGATGCCGCCGTCCTGGCGGAGCGCCTGGTACGGGTCCTTGGCCGACGGGACCACCTCGCGTGCGCGCTGGTAAATCGCCTGCTTGAGCAGCTCGCCGCTCGCCGCGGCCTCCTGCATGCTCAGACGCGCCAGCGTCGCAAGGTGATAGGTGGAAAGAACCGCGACGATGAAGACGACCAGCGTCGTCACGCCGGCCACCTGTCGCGATTTGATCGACACGCTACTCTCCGGCCTCCGTTCTCCGCCCTCCGGCCTCCTCCTTCATCCGGTTCAGCTTGTTGTGCAGGGTCTTGAGCGAGATGCCGAGGATCTCGGCGGCGCGGGTCTTGTTGTTGCGCGTGTGATCGAGCGTCAGCAGGATCAGGCGGCGCTCCGCCTCGTCGACCGTCGTCCCCGGCGTCAGCGTCATCGTCGGCAGCGTTTCCTCTCCGCGAGTGACCAGCAGCGGCGGCAGGTGACGAAGACTGATGAAGTCTCCCTCGGCCAGGATGGTGGCGCGCTCGACGACGTTGCGCAGCTCACGGATGTTGCCGGGCCACGGGTACTGCTCGAGGATCTGCATCGCCTCGGCGTCGACGGCCTTGACCGCCTTGTTGTTGATGCCGTTGAACTCGTTGAGGAAGCGCTGGATCAGCAGCGGCACGTCCTCGCGGCGGTCGCGCAGCGGCGGCAGCTCCATGGCAAACACGTTGAGCCGGTAGTAGAGGTCCTCGCGCAGCTTGCCCGAGCGGACCGCCTCGGTCGGATTCAGGTTGGTGGCGGCGATCACGCGGACATCCACCGTCTGCTCCTGGCGGCCGCCCAGACGGCGAAAGGTGCGCTCCTGCAGCACACGCAGCAGCTTGACCTGCGTCGCCGGCTGCATCTCGGCAATCTCGTCGAGAAACAGCGTGCCACGGTGGGCCAGCTCGAAGACACCGGTGCGGCGATCGTGCGCGCCGGTGAAGGCACCCTTTTCGTGTCCGAAGATCTCGCTCTCGAGCAGCGTCTCGGGAATGGCCGCGCAGTTGATCGCCACGAACGGAAACGTGGTGCGCGGGCTCAGCTCGTGGATCGTCTGCGCAACGAGCTCCTTGCCGGTGCCCGATTCCCCCCAGATCAGCACCGACGCCGCCGTCGGGGCCGCCTGCTCGATCGTGCGGTAGACGCTGCGAATCGTCTGGCTGTTGCCGATGATCCGCCCGAAGCTGCCTTGCTCGCGCAGCTGGCGCCGCAGCTGCTTCACTTCGCGAAGCGTTTCCTGCCGCTCGACCGCCTTCTGCAGCAGGATGCGCAGGCGCGCGGGATCGACCGGCTTGCTCAGGTAGTCGTAGGCACCTTCCTTGATCGCCTCGACCGCGCTTTCGACGGTGCCCTGCGCAGTGAGCAGGATGATTGTCAGATCGGACAACTGATCCTTGAGGACGCGCAAGAGCTCGAGCCCCCCCATGCGCGGCATCACCAGGTCCGACACGATGATCGCTGGTCGGAACGAGGTGATTTTCTGCATCGCCTCTTCGCCGTTGGCCGCTTCGTCGGTCTGGAAACCCCAGGCTCCGACAAGCTCGGTTAGTCCCACCCGTGTCGCGGGATCGTCCTCGACGATCAAGACGCGTTCGGCAACCACGGCAGGCGTTTCTGTTACGGTCGACACATTGCTGAGTGTACCCGGAAGACGCAGAGACGCGAAGAAGGGATCCACGGACGCAGGGTAGGAAAAAGGCCAGGAAACGCCGACCAGGTGCAAGCGCGGCCGTTTCGGGCCTGGCTGGCAAAGGGGTTGCTATGCATGAGCCCATGGAGAAGGTCATGAAGCCATTAATGGTCCTGGCTGGCGTCGCGCTGACGGTGGCATGCGCCAACCCATCCGCGAGTGCCGGTAACGGTTTCGTTCCCTCGACCTCGAACGCGGCGCCCACGGTAAATGCCGCTGCAGGCACGCGCGAGATCACGCTGCCGGCCGGTACCCTGCTACCGGTGACGCTCGAGGACTCGGTGGGATCCGACATCAGCCGCGTCGATCAGCGCGTGCACGGCCACCTGCGCCGCGCCGTGATCCTGCATGGCGTCGAAGTGCTGCCCGCCGGCACGGCAGTCACTGGGTATGTCACCGCGGCGCAGCGCCCGGGCCGCGTCAGGGGACGCGGTTACGTCGCGATGCGCTTCACCGAAATTGATCCTCCGGGCGCCGGCTCCGAGCACATCACCAGTGCCGCGGTATCCCGGCTCGCACCGACGACACGGCAGAAGGACGCAGTCGAGATTCTTGCCCCGGCGGCGGCTGGCGCCCTGATCGGCCGTTTCGCTGGCGGCAAGAGCGGCGCGGCCACGGGCGCGGTGATCGGCGGGGCCGGCGGGACCGGCTATGTGCTGGCGACCCGAGGCAAAGACGTGCGCATCGGCAAGGGGGCGCCACTCTCAGTCAAGCTGACACGGTCGGTAACGGTGAGCGTGCGCGGCTAGCAGTTGCCGGTTTCCGGTCTCCAGTACCAGTGTGCCGCCGGCGGTTCCGTCGGCGGAGCACTGGCGGCGGCGGAGTTTCGATAGACTGCCTGCTGTGGACGCCGAACTGCCGCTGCCGGCACCCGAGCCAACACCGGCCGCGCACACGGCGCTGGACCGCGTCGCGGCGGCCTTCGAAGTCCTTCTTTGTTCGGGGTTTCCCACCCAACTGATCGTGATCGCGCTTATGGGAGCCGCAGGGATGCGCCCCCGCACCGCGGGCGGCGAGTTATCGGCCCCCTTTATCTTTACGCTGACGCTCCTCGACACGGTGCTCATCGTCTCCCTCGTCACCTTCTTCTTTCGCGCGCGAGGCGAGTCCCTGCGCGGGGAGCTGTTCGCCTCGCACCAACCGGGACGGGACGCGATCGTCGGCGTGGCCCTGATTCCGGCGTCGTTCCTGATCGTCGTCCTCGTCCTCGTCCTCGTCCAGGCGATCGCGCCGTCGCTGCGCAACGTCCCGCACAATCCGCTCGCCGACCTGGTCAGGACGCGGCTGCAGGCGGCCGTCTTCGCCTTCGTGGTGATGGTCGCAGGCGGCGTGCGCGAGGAGATTCAGCGCGGCTTCGTGCTGCGGCGGTTCGAGCAGTCGCTCGGCGGGGGAGCCGTCGGCCTCGTCGTCTTCAGCGTGATGTTCGGACTCGGCCACCTCGAACAGGGACACGACGTGGCGCTCGCCACCACGGTCCTCGGCGCGTTCTGGGGCGCAGTGTTCCTGGCGAGGCGATCCGTCCTCGGACCGATGATCGGCCACGCGGGATTCAACCTGACACAGATCGCCAAGTTCATCGTCGTCGGCGGATAGCCGGCGGCGGCGACGCCCCTCGGATAAGACTAAGATTAGGAAGCTGTCGGGAGAGGCCGCAGCGGAGCACCGAGCACTGAACATCCAGCATCCAGCACCCACGCGCCGTCAGTGGATCGGTCTTGTCTGCCTGTTCGTGCTGTCGCTTCCCGCCGTGACGCCGCGCCTCTATTCGTCCGACGAGATCCAGTATTTCGCCTACCTGCGGTCGCTCTGGTTCGATCACGACCTCTCGTTCGAGAACGAGTATCAGTATTTCTACGACCACGAGGTCGCGCGCTCGGACGGTTTCCACGAAACGTTCCTGGAGCTGCGCACCGAGACCGGCCGGCGCATCAACTTCGGCACCATCGGCTGCGCGATCCTGTGGTCGCCGTTCTATGGTGCCGGCCATCTCGCCGCGATCGCATCCGGCGCGCCGCGCGACGGCTTCGCGAAGCCGTACATCGCGGCCGTGGCGT
This sequence comes from uncultured Acidobacteriota bacterium, assembly GCA_963836665.1. Lineage (GTDB taxonomy): Bacteria > Acidobacteriota > Vicinamibacteria > Vicinamibacterales > 2-12-FULL-66-21 > JAICSD01. Next base: position 1,250,815 of record CAWIKL010000002.1, read on the forward strand.
ATGGATCGGCGGTCTACGGCTTCCTGGCCATTGTGCTGGCGATCCTGTGCGCGCGCCGGCTCGGCCTCAACGGCTTCGCTGCTGCCCTCGCCGTGTGGCTGGGGACGCCGCTCCTCTTCTATATGTACGTCGCGCCGCCCTTCTCCCACGCGTGCTCCGCGTTCACCGTGGCGCTGTTCACGCTGACCTGGCTGCGCGCGCGCGAGACCTGGTCCCCCGGCGCCATGGCCGCGCTCGGTGCCGCCGGTGCGCTGATGGCGATGACCCGCGAACAGGACGTCTTTTTCGCGGTTGCGCCAGTAGTGGACTGGGCGCTGGCCCGAGGCGGACAACGCACGGGGGCGAGCGCGGAAGACCAGGCAGTGAGGCGGCGTGCCGCAGGCGTCGTCGCCGCGGCGGCATCCTTCCTCGTTGTCTACGCGCCGCAGCTCGCCAGCTACAAGATCATCAACGGCCACTTCGGGCCGCATGCCTCGGTCGCCAACAAGATGAAGTGGTACGCGCCACACGCGCTGCAGGTGCTCTTCTCGCCCGAGCATGGCTTCCTCGTGTGGACGCCGCTGGCACTCCTCGCGCTGGCCGGGTTGCTCGCGGCAGCGGTGGTTCCGCGGAGAACCACCGCCGCGTCCACGTTCCGTACCGTAGCGCCGCTGCTGCTGCTCATGGTCGTCCTCCAGGTTTACATCGGCGGCAGCGTCGATTCATGGACCATCGCCGGCGGCTTCGCCCAGCGCCGCTTCGTCGCGCTGACGACAGTGATGGTGATCGGGATCGCTGCCCTGCGCACCGGCGTGGCAAGACCGGCTGCGCGGCGGGTGATCGCAGCGCTGATGGTGATCGCGGTCTACTGGAACATCGCGTTGACGGCCGAGTTCGCGACCGGCCTGATGGACCGGCAGCGCCTCGAGCCGGCGCACAACGCCTATGACGCGTTCGTCACGCTGCCGCGGCTGGCGCCGTCGCTCGCCTACCGTTACCTCTTCGATCGGCCGTCGTTCTATCGTGCGCATCCTCTATCTCGCTGACATCCGGTTCCCGCTGGAACGCGCCAACGGCATCCAGTCGATGGAAACCTGTTACGCCCTCGCGGTGCGCGGCCACGACGTCTCGCTGGCGGTGCGGCCCGACACGGCGGAGGCGCCGCGCGATCCGTTCGCCTTCTACGGCCTGCCGCGAATCCCGGCTCTGCACGTCGAAACCGCCGCGGTCGCCGGGCCGGCGGCCGCCCGCCGCACGGGATATCTCACCTTCGCGCTCGGCCGCGCACTCGGCCGCGCGCGCCAGGACGTGGTTCTCACGCGCGACGCCGGCGTGGCCTCGCTGCTGCTGCGCCTGCCCGCCGCGCTGCGGGCGCCGATCGTCTTCGAGGCGCATGGCCTCGCTGCCGACGAAGCCGCGGCGCGGCCGGCCATGCTGACCGGCGCCGCCGCGGCCTCCCCGGCGAAGCTGCGCCGCCTCGCCGCCCGTGACGCGCGGGTCTGGCGCTCGGCCGACGGATACGTCACCATCACCGCGGGGCTGGAGCAGGAACTCGCACGCCGTTTCGGCTCCCGCGCACGCGTCGCCGTCGTCCCCGACGGCGTCCGGCTGCCGCCGTTTCCAGGGGCGGAGGTCGAACGCACCGCCGATCGTCCGTTCACCATCGGCTACGCCGGCCATCTATATCCCTGGAAGGGCGTCGAGATCGTCATCGAAGCGATCGCCGCGCTCCCCGACGTGCGCGGGCTAATCGTCGGCGGCCACGCGCAGGAGGCGGATCTCACCCGTCTTCAGGCGTTCGCGGAGACGCTCTATTGCTCGCAACGCGTGACCTTCACCGGCATGGTGCCGCCGGTCGAGGTCGCGTCACACCTGCGCGAAGCCGACGTGGTGGTGTTGCCGAACCCCTCGTCCGCGTTGTCGCGCGAATTCACGTCGCCGCTGAAGCTCTTCGAATACATGGCCTCCGGGCGTCCGATCGTGGCCAGTGATCTGCCGTCGATCCGAGAGATACTGACCGACGGGCACAACGCGCTGCTCGCCGAAGCCGGTAACGCGCCGGCGTTCACGGCCGCCATCCGGCGCCTCGAGGACGATCGCGACCTTGGCCGGCGCCTGGCGGCGCAGGCACTCAGCGACGTACGCGCCTACACATGGGAGCGGCGAGCCGAACGTCTGGAGTCGCTCTTCATGGAGACCTGCCGCGTGCCGGGCAGCCCACGAGACGAGGCGCGGCAGTGATTTCGCCGGAGTTGCTGCAACTGGTCCGCTGCCCGTCGTGCCACGCGGCGCTCGCCGGCGATGCGACGCTCCTGCGGTGCGAGCGCTGCGGCACGTGCTACCAGGGATCGTCGCGCGACTTCCTCGACCTGCGCCCACGCGAGCGCTTCGCGGAACAGACCAAGTACCTCGACGAAGCGCTGCACGCCGATGCGCGCTACGAGCGCGTCTCCCCTCCCTTCCTCGGCTCGAAGATCCGCAACGACATGTTGCGCGCCTTCCTCGCACCCGCTCCCACCGATCGCGTCGTCGACCTCGGCTGCGGCAGCGGGCGGGCGATGCTGTGGAACCGCGACTGGCAGGCGCGCACGGTCGGCGTCGACATCGCACCGTTCTTCGCCGCCGAGGCACGCCAGGACATGGACCTGCTGCTCGCCGACCTGCGGCGCCTGCCGTTCGCCGACGGCACCTTCACCAGGGCCTACTCGCTCGACGTGCTCGAGCACCTGTCGCCGGAGGCGCTGCGCGGCATGCTCGGCGAAGCGGCGCGGGTGATCGCGCCGGGCGGCACCCTGTTCGTCTACACGCACGTGCGGCGCAACGCGCCGATCGCGGTGGGGCTGCGCTGGATCAACGCGCTGGCACTCCGCCTCGAGCGCGGTGGCTGGATCGACATGCGGCAGGAGCGCCTGCGCAAGTCGGATCACCTCAATCCGCTCGCCGACATCCCGGAGCTGCGCCGTGTCGCTGGCGAAGCCGGGTTCCGCATCGCGCGCATTCGCTACTACACGCCGATCGTCGGCGGGTTCGTCGAGAATATTCTCTTGAGGCTCGCGGAGAAGAGGCTGGCCGATAGAGCCAAGGGTGCCAAGGGTGCCAAGGGTGCCGAGGGTGCTGGTGGTGCGGGTGCTGACCGTGCCAAGGGTGCTAACGATGCGCTGTCTGACGAGGACGCGCTGAAAGCGGCCCGCGCGGAGGGCAAGCGGCGCGTCGCCGAGAGCGGGGCGACGCGGGCGCTGTTGCGCGCGCTCAGCGCGGCGATGAAGCTGGACGTGCTGCTCTTCGGGCGCATCGAGTCGGGGCCGTTCTTTGCCCTCCTCGAGCGCCTGCCGCCCACCTCCGCCCTGCCGACGGTTGACCGGTGAAGATCCTCTATTCGGCGATCGATCAGCCTGTGCCCGGCAGCAAAGGGGGATCGGTCCACGTGGCGGCGGTCGCGACGGGGTTGGCCGCGCTCGGGCACGACGTGACGGCGCTCGTAACGCCGGGCCTTGGGCCGTGGCCCTCCCAGGTCGTACGGTGGGTCCCGCTGGCGCCGCCGCTCGGCTCGCCGCACCTCCGGCTGCTGCGGTCGCGCGCCGTTGCCGCACTCGCGCGCGGCATTCGCCCCGACGCGATCGTCGAGCGCTATCACAACTTCGGCGGTGAGGCGATCCGCCTCGCCCGCCCGCTCGGCGCGGTCGGCGTGCTCGAGGTGAACGCACCGGTGATCGATCATCCCGGCTCTCGAAAGGCCCTGCTCGATCGGCTGCTGCTCGTGCAGCCGATGCGGCGATGGCGCGAACATCTCTGCGATAGCGCCGATCTCATCGTGACGCCGAATGTCGCGATCCTGCCCCCGTCTATTCCTGCCGCGCGCCTGCGCGTGCTGGAGTGGGGCGCCGACACCGAGCGCTTCCGTCCCGACGCACCCGGTCAGCCGCCGTTCGTGCGGCTCGACGTGACCACGCTGGCGGTGTTCGCCGGCGCCTTCCGCTCCTGGCACGGCGCCATCCACCTTGTCGACGCGATCAAGCGCCTGCGCGCGCGCGGCCACAAGGACATCGGCGCCGTGCTGATCGGCGACGGCCCGGAGCTGCCCCGCGTCCGCGAGGCGGCGAAGGGGATCGACACGATTCTCTTCACCGGCTCCCTGACACACGAGCAGATGCCCGCCGCGCTGGCTGCCGGCGACGTCGGCGTGGCCCCTTTCGACACCGGCGCGCACGCGCCGCTGTCGCTCGGGTTCTACTGGTCGCCGCTGAAGATGTTCGAGTACATGGCGTCGGGCCTGCCCGTCGTCGCTCCCGCCGTCGATCGGCTGCCCACGCTCGTCGAGAATGGCAAGGAAGGTCTCCTCTATGACCCGGCGCGGGCACCCAGTCATGCCGACGCGCTCGCCGACGCGCTGCTGGCCTTGACCGACCAGCCGCTGCGCCAGCGGCTCGGCGCGGCGGCACGCGCCCGTGCGGTGCGGGAGTACAGCTGGGCGGCGCACTGCCGCGCACTGGCCGCGGCGATGCAAGGGGCGCGGCGTGCCTGAGGAGCAACGGTGCGGATCCTGATTCCGACCGACGCGTTCCCGCCGGTCTGCGGCGGCAGTGGCTGGAGCACCTACGAGCTGGCGCGCGGCCTGCGCGCACGCGGCCACCAGATCAGCATCGTCCAGCCGATGCCGGGCCGGCCCACCGGCGTCGGCGACGCCACGTATGACGGCTTCGCGATCCGCCGCTTCGGCGCGCCAGCGCCGAACATCCCCTACGTGCGCAACTACTACAAGAGCGAACGGCTGACCCGCTCGCTCACGGCATACCTCGCCACGATCCTGCAGTCGGACCGCTACGACGTCGTCCACGCGCAGCACGTGATGACGGCCGTAGCGGCGATCGAGGCGGCAACGTCCGCGCGCGTCCCCGTGGTCGCCACCGTACGCGACTACTGGCCGGTCTGCTACTGGTCTGACCTGCTGCACACGGCGTCGGGCCTCGAGCTGTGCCCGGACTGTACGGCCGAGAACATGCGCGTCTGCATCCGGCCGCGCGCCGGAGGATTCTGGCCGCTTGCCCTGCCGATGATCCCCTACATGCGCGCCAATCTCGCGGCCAAGCGCAGCGGCCTCGCCCGCGCCAGCGCCGTGATTGCCGTGAGCACGCGCATCGCCGCCGATCTGCGCGCGCGCGCGCCGGAACTCGCCGGCACCCGCATCGAGATCATCCCTAACCCGGTCAACGTCGCGGCGCTGCGACAAGCGGCAACGGCCGGCGGCATGATTGAAGGCGCGGAGCCGTATGCGCTCTACCTGGGCAAGATCGCCCCCAACAAGGGCACCCGCTTTCTCATCGACGTGATCACCCGTGCCGATCTGCCGTGGCGGCTGGTCGTCGCCGGCGACGGACCGGATCGCGCCGCGCTCGAAGGCGAGGCGCGGGCGTCGGGTCGCCGCGTCGAATTCACCGGATGGGTGGACAAGGATGCTGCAGCGCGGCTGCTCGGCGGCGCCGCGTTGTTGATCTTCCCGTCACGCGGACCGGAGTCGCTCAGCCGGGTGCTGATCGAGGCGAGCGCGCTCGGCGTGGCCATCGCCGCCATGGACACCGGCGGCACCCGCGACGTCGTCGAGCCCGGCGTGACCGGCCTGCTGTCCACGTCGCCGGGCGGGCTCGCCGCAGACATCCGACGCCTCGCGGCCGATCCCGAGTTGCGCGCCAGCCTGGGCAGCGCGGCCCGGCGCAAGGTCGAACGGGAATTCGACGCCGCCACCGTCGTACCGCGCGTCGAATCGCTCTATCGGGAGCTGGCGCGCGCATGAAGGTCGCGCTGCTGTCGCGCGCGGTGTTCCCGCTGCACGGGTTCGGGGGCCTCGAGCGCCATGTCTACGATCTCGCGCGCGCGCTGGCCGAGCGCGACATCGGCGTGACGTTGATCACGCCGCCGCCAGCGAGCGGCGAAGACGAAGCCGCCGCGGCAGCCGCGATCCACCCCGCCATCCGCGTGCAGTTTGTGACCTATCACACGTTCCCGCTCGCGGGACGCCGCGGCACCACGGTGTTGGATCGCAGCACGGCCTATCCGCTGTGGGGGCTGCGCGCCGGACACCGGGCGCTCGATCTCGTCCGCCGCGGCGATGCCGACATCGTCCACGGCTTCGGCGCGAGCGTGCTCGGCTACGCGCGCAACCGCGCGCAAGCCGGCGCCCCTCTGGTGATGAACCCGCAGGGACTCGAGGAGTTCGGCGCGACCGATCCGTCGCGCGCGCCGCTCAAGGTCGCCGCGTACCTGCCGCTGCGGCGCGCGGTACTGCGGGGCGCGCGCGCGGCCGACGCGGTGATCGCCACCGACAGGACGCTCGAGCCGGTCGTCCTGCGGCACCTGGGCATTCCCCGTGAGAAAATGCGCACCATCCCCAATGCGCTTGACCTCCGCCAGGTGGACCGCTACGCCGATCACACGCTGGCCGGCGACCTGCGCCTGCAGCACGCCCTGCGCCCAGGCGAACGCGTGCTACTCAGCGTCGGACGGCTGGAGGCGAGCAAGGGGTTCCACGTGCTGCTGCGGGCGTTGGCTGCCGCACGCAATCACGGCTCACTCGACGGCGCGCCGTGGCGCTGGGTGGCGCTCGGCGAAGGACCCTATCGGCCGACGCTCGAGATGCTGGCCGACGAGCTGGGTCTGCAGCCGCACGTGGCGTTCCTCGGCCGCGTCAGCGACGCCGAGATGCACGCCTGGCACGAGCTGGCGACGCTCTTCGTGCATCCCACGCTCTATGAGGGCAGCTCGCTGGTGACACTCGAGGCGATGGCGCACCGCCGCGCCGTCGTCGCGTCGGCCGCGGGGGGCATTCCCGACAAGGTCCGTCCTGGCGAGAACGGATGGCTCGTCGCACCCGGCGACCCGTCGCCGCTGGCGGCGGCGATCAGCGGAGCCCTGTCGGATCCGGCGCGCCTCGCCCGTTACGGCCTTGCCGGACGCGGCATCGTCGAACGCGAGTTCTCGTGGACGTCTGCCGGCGACGCCACCACTGCGCTCTACCGGGAGCTGCTGGCACGGTGATGAACACCGAGATTCGCCGCGCGCGGCTGGGGCTCGGCCTGGCGCTCGTCACCGCGGCCCTGCTGCGTTTCTGGGCGCTGTCGCAGGGAATCGGATTCAATCCCGGCCCCGACGAACCCGAAGTGATGGAGCGCGCCGTGCGGATGATGAAGACGGCCGACTTCAATCCACACTTCTTCGATTACCCGGCGCTCTACATGTACGTCGAGATGCTGGTCTCGACGCTGCGCTTCCTCGTTGGCGCGATGCAGGGCAAGTGGGCGTCACTGGCGCACGCGCCGGTCGAGGACTTCTACCTGTGGGCGCGCGCGACGACGGCGCTGCTCGGGACGGCGACGGTGTGGGTGGTCTATCGCGCCGGGATGCGCTGGGGCCGGCAAACGGCGCTGCTGGCGTGTGTGCTGATCGCGGTGATGCCGCTGCACGTGCGTGAGTCGCATTACGTGCTCACCGACGTGCCGATGACCTTCCTGGTCATGGTCACGTTCCTGCTGTCGCTGCGCGCGCACGAGCGTGCCACGCTCGCCGCGTTCGCCCTGGCCGGCGCCAGCGCCGGCTTGGCCGGTGCGTTGAAGTACAACGGCGTCCTGGCCGTGTCGATGCCGGTCATCGCCTGCGCGATGACGCCGGCGCTGCGGCCGTCTCGCATCGGCACGGCGGCCCTCACCATCGTCGCGATGATCGCCGCCTTCTTGCTGGCCGCCCCCTACACGCTGCTCGATTTGCCGACCTTCCTGAACCAGTTCGCGCGGCTGTCGTCGGAATATCACGGGTTGCCATCCACACCCGAGGCGATCTGGATGGTCTACCTGAAGCACCTGCGTATCGCGTTGCAGTGGCCCGGAAGCATGATGGTACTGGCCGGTTTCGCCGTTGGGCTGTGGCGGATCTTTCGCGACAACGACCGTTTGCGCTGGGTCCTGGCGCTGGTCTTCCCGCTGCTCTATTTCCGCTTCGTCTCGCAGCAGTCGATCGTTTACGCACGCTACCTCATGCCGATCGTGCCGTTTCTCTCGCTGCTGGCCGCGGCGGCGGTCGTCGCAGCCGTGGCGTGGATGCGTCGAGCCGGGATGGCGGCGCACCTGCGCCACGCCGTCACCATTGCGTTGACCGTGATCGCCATCGTGCCCCCCGCCTACGCCGCAATCAGTTATGACGCCGATGCGGCCAAGCAGTGGACGCAGGGGCAGGCCTACGATTGGATCCGCCGCGAGATTCCTGCCGGCGTCGGCATCCGCCTCGAGGGATCGCTGGCACTGCGGCTGCCGGCCAGCTACCGGCCGAGCTACACCAAGCAGCTCCGTCTCGATCCGCCCGACTACTACGCGACGCACGGCGTCCAGTACCTGGTGGCGTCTTCGCAGTGCTACGGCGATTACTTCAGCGATCCGGCGGCGTATTCGCGCGAACGCGCCGACTACCAGCGTCTCTTCGCCACCACCGAGGAAGTCGCGCGCTTCGCGCCGTCGGCGGATCATCCCGGTCCCGAACTGCGCGTCCTCAAGGTGACGCGGCCGTGAGCGGTAGGGCACTGCGGCGCATCGCGTGGAGCGTGGCGATGGTCATCGCCGTGGAGCTGGCGTTCCGCGAGATTGCACGGCGGTCGCTTCTCCACCAGTTGTTGGGCGGCAGCGCGTCGGTCGCGTCGTTGGTCGTGGCCGCGATCGCCGCCTGCATCGTCGCGATCGTCGCCTCGCGCGGGCGCCACGCGGCCGGCCCGATCCTGACCGCGTGCTTCGCCATCGGCATCGCGCTGCAACTGCAGCTCGGCGCCAGGCTGCAGAGCGACGGCTTCTACTACTTCGCCTACCTGCGATCGATGGCGTTCGATCGCGACGTCAACTTCCTGAACGACTACAAGCTGCTCGGCCTTGGTGAAAAGGTCTACCTCTTCAAGCCGACGCGGACGGGCCACGCGGAATCGGCCTGGACGATCGGGCCGGCGATCGTGTGGTCACCGTTCTTCGCCGTCGGACACATCACGGCGGTGCGCCTGCGCGCGTCGGGCTCGGACATCGCCACCGACGGCACGTCGTATCCGTATCGCCAGGCCGTCTGCGTGGCGAGCCTGTTCTACGGCCTACTCGGCTGCTGGTTTGTCTACCGCATGGCGCGGCGGTTCTTCCCCGGGCGCGTCGCCTTGCCCGCGGTCGCCCTGATGATCTGCGGCTCGTTCATGCTCTGGTACCTGGTGAAAGAGCCGAGCATGACGCATGCGACGTCGATGGCCAGCGTCGCCGCGTTCATGTGGCTGTGGACGGCGACGCAAGACTCACGGCGGACGCGCGACTGGGCGGCGCTCGGCGCGTTGATCGGTCTGGCGGCGCTCATCCGATGGCAGAACGTACTGTTCGCGCTGATGCCAGGCATAGACGCGCTGGTGGCGCTCGCGGGCGGCTGGCGCACTGGAGATCGCGCGCGACTGCGGCAGACGGTGATCGGGAGCGCCGTGTTTCTGGCCTGCGCCTTCCTCGCGTTCCTGCCGCAGATGCTCGCCTGGCAGGCGATCTACGGGACACTCTTCGCGCGTTCGCCGGTGGGGCCGCAGGTCCGCTGGTTCGATCCGCAGGTGGCCGACATCCTCTGGTCGGCGCGCAATGGCCTGTTCAGCACGACGCCGATCGCCTACCTCGGCGCGATCGGGCTGATCGTCTTCGCCGTCGTGCGGCCTGCCGCCGGTGTGCCGGCGATCGCCGCGGTGCTGGTGATGACCTACTTCAACGCCTGCATCCAGGACTGGTGGGGCTCGGCGGGTTTCGGCGGCCGCCGCTTCGACGGCATCGTCCCGCTGCTGGCGGTCGGCCTCGCGGCCTTCCTCGATGGCGCCGCAATGGTGGTCAGGCGCCACGCCGCGGCTGCAGTGACGGCCGCGATCGCAATCCTGGCGCTGTGGAACCTCGCCCTGATGGGAGCGGCCGAGGAAGGCACCGTGCGCATCGGCGAGACGCTCGCGTTCGATCGCGCCTGGGCGGCGCAGGGACGCGTGTTCCACGGCTGGTTCGGCAATCCGTTCACCTATCCGGCCAGTCTCGTCTTTGCGCTGCGCAACGGCATGTCGCCGGGCGATTACGATCTGCTGTCGACCAACCGCTTCCTCGCCGATCCGCTCAAGCCCTACGGCGGCCTCGACATCGGCGGCGACGGGGACGACTGGCTGCTCGGGAGCGGCTGGCACGCACCGGAGAAAGACGGGGCGATCACCTATCGCTGGGCCACGGCGGCGGCCGTCCTGCGCGTGCCGCTCGACCACGCATCGCCGCTGCGCGTGCAGGTTCGCCTGCATGCCTTTGCCTATCCTGGCGCGCCGCCGCAGACCGTGACGGTCAACGCCAACGGGCACGCCTGTCAGCCGTCGCTCGCCGGCACCGCGCCGGGCGCCGTAGCAGCCGAGTGGTCAACAATCGAGTGCACGCTCGATCGTGACGCCTGGCATGCGGGCGTGAACACGCTACTGCTCCAGTTCTGGTATGAGCAGCGCCCGGCGGATGTCGGCATGGGCGGCGACCCGCGGCCGCTGGCCGCCGCTATCGACTGGATCCGCCTGTCGGTGCCGCCGGCCGATACAACACGGTAATCTGCGCGCGCCGGCGCAAGTCCCCAACCCAGGCGCTGACCGCTGCGGCGCGCTCTACCGGATCGAGAATCGCCCCGAAGCGCTGGTTGACGTAGGTTTCCGTGCGCAGCGAGTCGCGCACGAACCGCCGCAGCTGCTCGCGCGTCGTTCCCGTCGTCGCCAGCGATCGCTCGAACGCGGCCGCCGAGCCGGCGCGCTCCTGCATCTGGTCAACGCGCAGCGTAATCTCGATCGGGTCCGGCTCCGGCGGCTGGAAGCGATCGACCTCGGTCAGCATCAACGTGCGATCGATCAGGCGGTCGAGCACAGAGGCGCGCGGATCCCCGCTTCCCGCCGGCACGTCGACCAGGCGAAACTGCTGCGCCGCCGTGACGTCGGTCAGCGTGATCGGCTGGGTGCCGACGACCGCCATGATGCGGTCGATCACGTCGTTGACCGGCGACGCCACCGGCGCGACCAAGATCGCGAGCAGGAACGCCAACATCAGAATGCGTGCCCCATTGAGAAATGGATCTGGAAGCGCTTCTCCAGATTGCCCGTGTCGCCGACGAAGCGGCGATCGGTCGGGAACCCGATGTCGAGGCGGAGCGGCCCGATCGGCGAGACGTAGCGGCCGCCGAAGCCCAGCGACCAGCGCAGCTCGCTCAGGCTCAGGTCGGAGGCGCGCGAAAAGACGTTGCCGCCGTCGACGAAGATCACCGCGCCGATCGGCCCCTTGACCGGCATCCGCAACTCGGCGTTGAGGATGATTTCGGCGTCGCCGCCGCGGGGAAACCCGTCCGCGGCCAGCGTGGACACCGTGCCGACCGAATCGCGGGCGAAGCCGCGAATCGTCGAGTCGCCGCCGGCGAAAAACCGCTCGCTCGCCGGCAGATCCTGGACGAGCTCGCCGTCGACGATCTCTTCCTTGGGGCGCGCGACGCCCAGGCGCGCGCCGCCGGCGAAGACCACGCGTGACGTGCCGAGCCGCTGGTAGACGAAACTCTGGAGGAAGACCTTGCCGAACGTCACTTCAGACCCGATCGCCTGCAGCGCCAGCGTGCCATCGGCGCTCAATAACGAGCCGTGCTGCGGTGCGATCAGATCGTCACGCGTGTCGCGCGAGACCGCGCCGGCAAGTGACGACAGCCGCACTTGCGAGAAGACGCGGTCGACCGTCAGCTGGTCATCCCCGGTCAACACCTCGTCGAAGATGTGGGTGGTCGTGAACGCGTACTGCCCGCTGACGCGGACGCGGCTCGAGACGCGATGGCTCAGCTCCGCGTTGAAGCCCTTGCGGACGAAGTTGAAGCCGGTGCGGACGCCCTGCTCGATCGCGCCGGTGCCGGTCAGATCGCCGAAGTTGTGGAACGCCCTCGGCTCGCGGTAGGTGCCGACGACGCGGTATTCGGAGAAGCCGAACGCGCTGCTGTCCTGCGGATCCGTGCTCGGACGCAGGCCGAAGCGCGTGTAGAGGTTGGCCGAGCGGTTCTTGCCGCCGATATTGCGGCGCCCGACCTCGAAGAAGCCGCGCGGCGCGAATTCGTAGACCTGCGTCGGATTGCCGTTGCTGTCATCGCGCAGCGCGCGCTCCACCTGCACGCCGCCACCGTAATCGACGGTGGTCTGCTGCGCTTCCTCGACCGCGATGATCACGTCGCTGCGGGTCGGATCGCCATGGCTGACGGCCTTGATCTGAATGCTGCGGAAGAGCCCCAGCGCCGACAGCTTGCGCCGAGTCTCCGACACCGCGGTGGCGCCGAGCGGCTGGCCTTCCTCGATGCTCAGCTCTCGGCGGATCACCCCCTGGTAGGTCTTGACGTTGCCGGTGATGATGATGTGCTCGACGCGGGTCTGCAGGCCTTCGCGGACGTTAAACACGACGTCGGCGCGCGCCACATCTCCGTCGACGACCGGCGTCGGCGCCGTCACGGTCGCGTCGGCGGATTGAAATCCGCGATCCTGGTAGTAGGCGAGGATGCGATCGCGCGCCTCAGCGACGGCGGGACCGTAGTAGGGGAAGCCGCTGCGCAGCCCCGGACGTCCGTCGAGGTCCCGGCCCACCAGGTCGGTGAGCTCCTTGCTCGCGATCTTGTCGCTGCCCGCCACCGCGATGCTGCCGATGCGCACGAGCGGACCTTCCTTGACGACAATCGCCGGCTGGACCTCCGCCGGTGCGACCTGGTTCGGTTGCGACTGCACCTCGACAGCGGCATACCCCTGGCGCAGATAGGCTTCCTTGATCGCCCCGTCGACGCGTCCCAGCTCGGTGGCCACAAACGGGGCGCCGGCGGGCAGGTTCTTGAGAATCGTCTTGAGATCATCCGCGGCAATCCGCTGCGCCCCCGTCACCTGCACGCCGCCCGGGGCGACCCGGAACAACGGTCCGCGCACGACGTGAAAGACGATGGAGAGCGTGCCGTCCTTTTCCGTGCGCTCCGGAGGCTGGACGTCGGCTTTCCAGTAGCCCTGCTGCTGCAGGTAGTCGGTGATCCGATGCGCCGCGTTCTCGAGGATGTCTTCGTCGACGGAGCCTTCGCGCTCGATCGGCACCAGCTCGCTGCGCTTACTCGACGGCAGCGGATCGCCGGTGAACTCCACCTTCACCAGCGGGCCGGGCTGCACCTCGACGCCAAGGTCGACCCCGGTCTGATCGGCGTTGAGGCGCGCTTGGACCTGGCGGGCGTCGGCCTGATAGTAGCCGCGCCCGCGCATCCAGGTCACGTAGTCGGCCAGGCGCGTGCGCAGATCGGCAGGCTGGTAGGGCTGGCCCGGGGCGATCCGCAGCCGCTCCTGCACCTTCGCCTCCGGCTCGAGCGGCGCCCCACTCACCTGCGCGTGCTGGACGATCGCGCGCGGACCTGGCGTGACGTTGAACACCATCGTCGCCCGCTCGGGCTGGTGCTCGAGGATCGGCTGCGCCGGAGTGACCGACGCTTTCAGGTAGCCGTTCTCCTGGTAGAGCTGCTGCACGCTCGCCGCGACGTCGACGACGCGCGCCAGCGACGGCGTCGCGCCGAAGCGCTCCGTGACGCGGTCGAGCAGCAGCCCTTCAGGCAGCCCGAGCCCTCCCATGAAGAGGATCTTCGTCACGATATGGATGGGATCCAGGAGGATCGTGATCGCGACGCCACCGGCCGACGCCGCCTCCGCCTCCACCTGCACGTCCTCGAAGCGCCCGAGGGTGTAGAGGTGCGTCATCGTCTCGCGCACGTCCTGCATCTCCAGCGGCTGATTGAGCTTGATCTGCAGCGCGTCGATCAGCGCCGGGTCCGTCGACGGACGCCCTTCGACGGCGATCGCGATCGAAACGACCGGCTTGCCGACGTAGGGCGCCGCCGGTAGCTGCTGCGCGAGCGCCGGCGTGCCCGCGCCGGCACCGGTCAGCACGACTAGCACCGCTGCCACCCTTAGCACCTTTGCCGCCCTTAGCACCCTGGGCACCCTCAAAACACTTTCCTCACCCTGAAATCGACCGCGAACGTGTAGGCGCCTGTCTGCGTGAGCACCCAGCCCACGCGATCCGACTGGTCGTACTCGAGCACGATCACCTGGTCGCCGTTGGTCGTCGTGCTCAGCGCCTTCGAGTAGGTCAGATAGGCGCGCGTCGAGATGCGCTTACCGAGGACCAGCCGCGCAGTGGGCGTCAAGGGATCCGCGGAGGAACCGAGGCCGGGCATGATCTGCACGGTGTCGATTCCCAGCGCCTGCTGCACGGCGGTCTCGAGCGGGGCGGTCAGCAGGCTGGTACCGATGCGGACGAACATCGAGCGCAGGAGTTGCTCTTCGGTCTGGGTGGTCGCCTGCGCGTTCAGGCTGCGCAGCTCGGGATTGCTGAGATCGCCGGTCGGTTGGCCGAAGATGAGCGCGATGACATCGACGGTCGCCAGCGGCGGGTCGGAGTTCACCGACAGGTTCATCCGGCTGTTGAGCGAGCCGGATACGCCGAGCGTGATGCGATAGGTGTCGGTGGCGCTGATAGTGCTGCCGATCGACTGCGAGATGGAGCGGATGCGTCCTTCTGCCTCGATGTCGAAAAACGGCTTGATGCCCGTCGGATCGTCGAAGTAGATCGTGCCGCGCGTGATCCGGTAGCGGTTGCCTTCGAACAGGATTTCGCCGCGATCGACGTCGGCCCGGCCGAAGATCACCGGCCGATCGTAGGTGCCGTTCAGGGTCAGGTCGGCGCGCGACTGGATGCGCGCCAGGTTGTTCTCGAGGCGCAGGGTGCTCGGGGCTGTCACGTGCACGTCGTACCGCACCGGCAGCGCCGTCGCCGCCGCCGCCGGCTGCGGCAGCGAGTTGCCGCCGCCGATCATCGACAGGAGGTCGACGTTGGGCTGGAACGCCTTGTTGTAAACGCCGTCACGGATGATTACGTTGCCGCCGAGGACCAGCTGTGAGAGATCGCCGCGCAGCGTCAGGTCGGCATCGACGAGCGAACGAAAATCTTCCGGGTAACGCAGGCGCATCTGCTCGCCGCTCGCGGTCAGATCGACGGCGCCAATCCGGAAGCCATTGAGCCCGAGACGGCCGCCGAAGGTCACCCGCCCGCCGCCGAGCTGCCCGGCGGCGTCGACGATGCGGATGCCCTGCGCGTCGAAGAGCAGGCGCCCGTTGAAGTCCTGCAGGCTCTGCGGCAGCGCCGTGTAGCCGAAGCGTCCGCCGGTGATCGCCGCGTCGCCGGAGAAGATCGGCCCGTCGAGCGGCCCGCGCACCTGGGCGTGCAACGCCGCCTTGCCCGAGGTGCGCAGCGACGGGTAGAACGCCTGGAGGATGCCGAGGTTCGCGTCCCCCGAGGCGTCGAGCGCGATCCGACCCTGGTGCAGGTCGATCGTGCCGCTCAGATCGAGCGCGGTGCCATCGCCGGCGAGTTTGAAGCTCCGCACCTCGACGACGTGATTGTCGAGCGCGAGCTGAATCGGGTCGGCGTTGGTCGCCGGGTAGTCGAACAGTTTCAGCCGCAGCTTGTCGACCGTGGTCTCGACGACGAGGTGATCGATGTCGGAGAGCTCACCGCGCGCGCGGATGACGCCGTCGGCGATGATCGTCGTGAACGGCGAGAAACCCGCGACGAGGTGGATGTAGGGATCGAGCGAACTGTCGGAGAAGCGCAGCGAGAGATCGACGTCGCGCTCCGGGTTGAGCGCCAGCTGGCCCTGGCCGGTGACCGATAGCCGCCGCGACTGCACGTTCAGCTCGGTCAGCATCAGCATGTCGTCGCGCAGCGACAACGTGCCCGACACCTGTCCGATCCCTTCGTCCTTGATGAAGAGATCGGCGATCGTGGCCTTGACGTCGTAGCGCGGGTTCTTGAACGAGCCGGCGCCGCTGGCGGTGAAATCGAGGCTCCCTGACAGCGGGGCGCTCGGGTAGGTCAGCATGTCGAGTGACTCGACCGGGATCTTGACGCCGTTGGCGTCGAACGAATACGTGCTGTCCCACCCGATCCAGGCCGCGCCGGTCATCGCCCCGGTGCCCTTCTTGACCTGGAACGACTCCATCCGCACCCCGGTGCCCTCGAAGGTCAGGTGCGACGTCGCCGACTCGAACGATTCTCCGTAGGCCCGGCCGTGGTCGATCTGCAAGCGGCCGTCGCCGTGCGGCGTTTCGTAATGGCCGTGCAGGCGGAACTCCCCCGAGGCCACGCCGTCGACCGGCCAGTCATCGAGCTGGAAGGCGTGGCGCAAATGGACCAGCGGGCGCTCGTGTATGCGCACCACCGCGTCGATTTCATCGCCATCGTCCTGGCGCGGGTAGCCGAGCGAGAAGCGGCCGTCGGCCTCGACCCGCGAGTCGCCTTCAGTGATCGCGCTGTGGCTGATGTCGACGTAACTGTTCTCGATTACCAGATCCGTCACGGCGTGGCCCCAGACCGTGTCCCACGCGCGCATGCGGTCGCCGGTGAAGTGCCCCTCGATGCGCGGGCGCTTGAACGCCCCGTACATGGTGCCGTCGAACTCGCCGCGGCCGCCGATGTCGATGGTGCCGGTCGGCGCGCCGAACGCGGTCATGATGCCGGCGAGCACCCGGTCGCTTTCGAGCCAGTCGAGGCTCGTCACGTGGAAGGGCAGCGTCGAGCGCTCGGCCCAGGCCGTCGCGCCGGAAAACGCTACGTACGTCTTCTGCGTCGCTGCCCAGCTGCCCGGCTCGACCGTGATCCAGTCCGGGTTCAACGTGTAACCAATCGTGCCGGCGATCGGGACGTAGCCGAGCGGGTGCAGCGAGTTGAACGGTCCCTCCTCCGGCGGCAGCGGATCGACGCTGGCGATCTGGTCCGCCTGCATGGCGCGCGTCATCGGCGCCAGCCGAGCCGGCATCGCGGCCGTCACCTGGCCAGCGCCGTGCTTCTCGGAGAACTTGCCCAGTGGCCATTCGAGACGGTTGCGTCCGCTGGCGCGCCCCTCGAGACGGATGCCCTCCAACTGCAGGAAGTCAGTCAGCGCGTGCAGATCGACGTCGGCATACCTCGTGTCCCACACGGCCTGCGCCGGCTTCGGATCGCCGAGCGGCTCCATGAGGTAGTCGAACGTGGCGCGGCCGCCATAGAGGCCGGCCGTCACGTCGGTGACGCGGAACGCATGATTGTCCCAGAGCAGCGAGCCGTGCACGTTCGGAAACCGCCACGCGTTGACGCCCGCCTCGGGGCTGCTGAACGTCCCCTTCAGCTCGCGGCCGGTGCCGTCCGCCTTCTTGAAGAACCGGAACGTGCCGGTGAAATCACCAAAACCGGCGACGGTGAAATTCATGTCCTTGAAGAAGACGGCCTTCCAGATCGGGAAGTCGACGCGCGACTTCACGTTGTAGAGCATGTCGGGCCAGTTCTTCAGGTCGACGTAGCCGGTGACCGCTGTCGTGGCGCCTCGGCTCTGGATGTCGACCGACTCGAGCAGCACCTTGCCGCCGTCGATGCGAAAGCGCGTCTCGAAATCGGCGGGGAACGCCTCGTAGTTCTGGATCTGCACCGACCCCTTGCTGAACTGCGCCGTGCCACGATAGGTGTCGAGCCCCTTGAAGACGCTGACGTTGAGGTTCGGGCAGACCACGCGCCACGGCGTCGCGTGATCGTCGTAGGTGAAGCGGCCGTTGCGCGCAACTACCTGCTTGGTGGTCGTCGTCAGGGGGAAGCGCGACGGCGTCGTGCGCGGCTCGCGCTTCGGCCCGGTAACGCGCGGGAAGCTGTGCTTGCCGCCCGGGAACTGTTCGACCAGCATGTCCCAGTCCGACAGCACGACCGTGTCGACGATCAGCTCGTGCGTGAACACCGTCCACCAGGGCAGGTAGACCGACAGCGTCTTCGCCGTCAGAAATGGCTTGTCGCCGGGATTGAGCCCGTCGATGACGAGGTCGCGGATCTCGAACGATCCGCTGACGAGATGAATGCCCAGATAACCCATGTGCATCGGGCGATCGAGCCAGTTCGAACCCGCCGTTTCGGCGCGCTTCTTGAGCGCCGGTCCCAGATCAATGGTCAACGAGCTGACCAGAGCGGCGGCAAGAATGGCGAGGAGGACCGCGAAGGCCCCGAGGAGCTTGCGCAGGCAGCCCCGCTTCTGCGGGGCGGCGCTGACGGCCGGCTCAGACGGCGGCGGCGTGGGCGGATCGACCGGCTGGTCAGTCAATGACCACCAGGACGCGCCCTGACTCGACCGACGTGCCGGGTTGGACCGCGACTTCCTTGACGCGTCCGCTCTTCGCCGAGCGGAGCTCGTTCTCCATTTTCATCGCCTCGACGACTACGATTGGCTGGCCCGCCACGACGGTGTCCCCCGCCGCGACGAGCACCCGGACGACGCGTCCGGGCATCGGCGCGGTGATGCGCTGCGTGCCATGTGCGGCTCCCCCTGCGTCGGCGGCGCCGCGGCCGGTCCGGCGCGCGTTGACCGCCACGGTCGCGATTCGGCCGCCGGCGTAGGCGAGCAGTTCACCCGGCGCGCTTCCCGCCACGATCGAAATCGTCGCCGACGCGTGCGCACAGCCGGGGAACAACAGCGACAACCCGTACGGCCCGCTGCGCTGCGCGTCAACCAGGGTCGTCTCGCCGTCGACGTTGACGCGGAACCGGCCGTCGCTGGCACGCTCGATCGACACGGAGCGTGGACGCCCGTTGACTTCGATTTCGAACGTCAGCGGAGCGCCTCCTGGCGGGCCGCCGATTTCCAGCCGCTGCCCGAACGTGCCGTCGCCGCCGCGGCGGCGCCGCCGCGGAACATCGCGTCGAGCGCCGCGGCGATCGCGATGCGCTGTTCGTCGGCCTCGGTGAACAGGCTGAACGACTCGCCGCGCCGCGCCGCGAGCAGGCGATCGAGATAGGTCGTGTCGAACCGCGCCGCGATGAAATCGGGCTGGCCCGTCAGCCAGAGGAAGAACGGGATGGTGGTGCGGATGCCGAGTACTTCGTATTCCTCGAGCGCGCGCGTCAGGCGGGCGATCGCCTCGTGCCGCGAGCCGCCCCAGGCGATGAGCTTGGCGATCAGTGAGTCGTAGAACACCGGCACCGTGAATCCCGCTACGACTCCGCCGTCGTCACGGATGCCTGGCCCGCTCGCCGGCCGGATGTCCCGCACCAGGCCGGGCGACGGCAGAAAACCCTGATCCGGATCCTCGGCGTAGATCCGGCACTCGATGGCGTGGCCGTGCGGGGTCAGCGCGCGGTCCGGATCGATCGTCAGCCGCTCCCCGCGCGCGATACGGATCTGCCAGTGCACGAGATCGAGGCTCGTCACCATCTCGGTGACCGGATGCTCGACCTGCAGCCGCGTGTTCATCTCGAGGAAGTAGAACGACCCGTCTTCGTCGAGGAGGAACTCAATCGTGCCGGCGTTGGTGTAGCCGGCCGCCGCGGCGACAGCCGCCGCCGCATCGGCGAGACGCCGGCGCAGCCGCGTATCGACGACCGTCGACGGTGATTCTTCGACGACTTTCTGGTGACGGCGCTGGATCGAGCACTCGCGCTCGACCAACGGCACGATGGTCCCATACTGATCGCCGAGCAGCTGCACCTCGATGTGCCGCGGCCTGGTGACGCGGCGTTCGAAATAGACCGCCGATTCGCCGAAGGCCGAGCCCGCTTCAGATCGCGCCGTGCGCACGGCGTTGACCAGGCCGTCGCGTGACTCGACGATGCGCATCCCCTTGCCGCCGCCGCCGGCGACCGCCTTCACCATCAACGGATAACCGACTCGATCGCCTTCGCGCACGATCTCGGCCTCCGCCGCCGACGCCGGCAGCGGCGCCTCGCTGCCGGGCACGGCCGGCACACCGGCGCCGCGCGCGATCGCGCGCGCGCCGGTCTTACTGCCCATCAGGCGGATGGCATCCGGCGAGGGGCCGATGAAGCTCAGGCCGGCATCGCGGCAGGCCGCCGCGAACGCGGCGTTCTCGGCGAGGAAACCATAGCCCGGATGGACCGCGTCGGCCCCGCTGACGCGCGCCGCGTCGATCAACCGCTCGATGCGCAGGTAACTCTCGGCCGCCGGGCTCGGACCGATGTGCACCGCCTGGTCGGCGTCGCGCACGTGCCGCGCGCCGCGGTCGCAGTCGGAATAGACGGCGACGGTCGGCACTCCGAGCTCCCGGCAGGCGCGGATCACCCGGACCGCGATTTCGCCGCGGTTCGCGACCAGCACTTTCACGACGCTAATTGTATCGCGGGGCTCCAACCAGCCATCCTCGTCTCGGCCCTGCCGTCGTGACTGAGAGGTGAGGAGTTGCGCCCTGCGCGTTGATGGGTGAAGTGGTGTTGCCGCTCGTTGACGCGCGCGACGGGCGCCCCGCCTAGAGTGGAATGTTGCCGTGCTTCTTGGCCGGGTTCTTGTCCCGTTTGGTTTCCAGGCCGGCGAGCGCGGCGATGAGTTTCGGGCGCGTCTGGCGCGGGTGGATCACTTCGTCGATGAAGCCGCGGCTGGCCGCCACGTAGGGGTGGGCGAACTTCTCACGGAATTCGGCGACGCGCTCGGCCCGCGCCGCTTGCGGGTCCGGCGCCTTGTCGAGCTCCCGCTTGTAGAGAATGTTGACCGCCGCCTCCGGGCCCATGACCGCGATCTCGGCCGTCGGCCACGCGAAGTTGACGTCGGTGCGAATGTGCTTGCTCGCCATCACACAGTAGGCACCGCCGTAGGCCTTGCGCGTGATCACCGTGACCTTGGGCACCGTTGCTTCGGCGTAGGCATAGAGCAGCTTCGCGCCGTGGCGGATGATGCCACCGTACTCCTGCACGGTGCCGGGCAGGAATCCGGGCACGT
Source organism: uncultured Acidobacteriota bacterium (assembly GCA_963836665.1). GTDB lineage: Bacteria > Acidobacteriota > Vicinamibacteria > Vicinamibacterales > 2-12-FULL-66-21 > JAICSD01. Next base: position 1,271,620 of record CAWIKL010000002.1, read on the forward strand.
CCTCGAAGGTGACCAGTGGGATGTTGAACGCGTCGCAGAAACGGACGAAACGCGCCGCTTTCACCGAGGCATCGATGTCGAGTGTGCCGGCGAGATGCGCCGGCTGGTTGGCGACGATGCCGACGGTGCGCCCGCCGAGGCGGCCGAAGCCGACGATGATGTTCTTGGCGTAGTGCCGGTGTACCTCGAGGAACGCCCCCTCGTCGGCGATCGCGTGCACCAGGTCGAGCATGTCGTAGGGCTGGTTGGGTGAAGCCGGTACGAGACGATCGAGCGCCTCGTCCTCGCGATCGATCGGGTCCGACGTCTCCATCCGGGGCGCCTCGTCGACGTTGTTGCTCGGAAGGTAGGAGAGCAGCTCGCGGATGAGGCGCAGGCAGGCGCGATCGTCCTGCACCGCGAAGTGGGCGACGCCGCTCGTCTGGTTGTGAGTCATCGCGCCGCCGAGCTCGTCCTTGGTCACTTCCTCGTGCGTCACCGTCTTGATCACGTCCGGTCCGGTCACGAACATGTAACTGGTGCCCTCGACCATCACGTTGAAGTCGGTGATCGCCGGCGAGTAGACGGCGCCGCCGGCACAGGGGCCCATGATCGCGGAAATCTGCGGCACGACGCCCGAGGCGAGCGTATTGCGCAGGAAGATGTCGGCGTAGCCGGCGAGCGACAGCACGCCTTCCTGGATGCGCGCACCGCCGGAATCGTTGAGCCCGACCACCGGCGTCCCCAGCTTCATCGCCAGGTCCATGATCTTGACGATCTTGGCGGCGTTGGTTTCCGACAACGATCCGCCGAACACGGTGAAGTCCTGCGCGAAGGCGTAGACCAGCCGGCCGTCGACGCGGCCCGACCCGGTGACGACGCCGTCACCGGGGATGAGCTGGTCGGGCGCGTCAATGCCGAAATCGCGGCAGCGGTGCGTGACCAGCTTGTCGGTTTCGTCGAACGTGCCGGGATCGAAGAGCAGGTCGATGCGCTCGCGCGCCGTCAACTTGCCGCCGTCGTGCTGCTTCTGCAGGCGCGCCGCGCCGCCGCCCAATGTCGCGAGACGCTCCAGATGCTCCAGACGCGTAATTGAATCCATAATCGCTGATCGCTGATCCTGAATCGTTAATCCTGAATCGCGCATCCCGAATCGCCGATCTCGCATCGGGAAACGGCGGTCTCGCATCCGCGATTCGGGATTCGGGATTCGCGATTCGGGATGAGGGATCCGGGATCAGCGATCAAGGATTAGCGATTCGCTGCTGCGCCGTACGCCTTGTCCCAGTCGGCGAGGAATTTCTTCAACCCGTTGTCGGTGAGCGGATGGTTGAAGAGCGAGTCGATCACCGCCGGCGGGCAGGTGCAGATGTCGGCGCCCATGCGTGCGGCCTCGATAATGTGCATCGGGCCGCGCGTGCTCGCGACGAGCACTTCGGTCCGGAAATCGTAGTGATCGTAGATCTGCACGATGTCGCGAATCAGCTCCATGCCGGGCGTCCCGATGTCGTCGAGCCGGCCGACGAACGGGCTGATGTAGGTCGCGCCGACCTTGGCCGCGAGCAGCGCCTGCGCCGGCGAGAAGCAGAGCGTGACGTTGACCTTGATGCCTTCGCTCGACAACTGCTTGCACGCCCTGATGCCGTCGCGCGTCAGCGGCACCTTGACGACGATGTGCGGGTCGATCGTCGACAGATCCCGCCCCTGCCGGATCATTGCCTCCGCTTCGGTCTCGACCACCTCGGCGCTGGTCGGGCCCTGGACGATCTGACAGATCTTCTTCAAGTTCTCGCGGTAATCGCCCGGCTCCTTGCTGAGCAGCGACGGATTGGTCGTGATCCCGTCGATGATGCCGAGCGGCACCAGTTTCTGGATCTCCTGCAGGTTGCCCGTATCGATGAAAATCTTCATGCCCGTCCCCTTCCCCTCTATCGTGCCGCGTCTTCCACCTGGTTCGACAGCGTGCTGCGATTGCCGGCCTTGTCGACGGCGACGATCGCATAGATATAGCGAACGTTCGGCTTGGCCGTGCGATCGGTGTAGCGGGTCTCCTTGATCGGATCGCGCATCAGCGGCTGCAGTGTGGCACTGGGCGCCTCGCCGCGCAAGACGACATAGCCGGCGAGATCCGCTTCGGTGTTGGTGTCCCAGATCAGGTTGATCACCCCGGTGCTCGCCACCGCTGCCAGTCCCTTGGGCGGCGCCGGCGGGAACGTGTCCTTCGGCGTGATGCAGATCGGGCCGCTCGGCTCGCTCTCGATTGCCGAGGTCCCCACTGGCGCGACGCTGCGCACGACGAAACATTGCTCCTTGCCGGGCTCGGCGCCCGCACGCACGAACGACGCGTCGGTGAGCGGCTTGTCGTTGAGCGGCGCCGGCGCCGCCGGCGCCGCGGCCGGAGTGGCAGGGGCGGCCGGAGCGGCCGGGGCGGCCCCGCCGCGCCCGTCTGGCGGGGGCTGTCGGTACACGTTGTAGAGCACGCCCGGCACTTCGTCGCTCGACGAGGGCGGCGGCTGCCAGGTCATCGTGATCGACGTCTCGTCAGCCGATGCGGTACCCGCGCGCGGCGCCTCCGGAGCCTGCAGCAGCGGCACCTCGAGCCGCGGCGACGGCATCGCGCCGCGTCCGCGCTTGGGCACCCCCTCCAGGACGTAGACCCGGGTCAGCACCTGCGGCCCGGCCGGCGGCGGCGGCGCGCTGGCGGGCGCCGTCGCCGGCGTTTCCCCCTGCCGCCCCTTGCCCTTGCGCGGCTTGGCCGGCGCCGGTGCCGCCTCCGGCTTGGTCTTGCTCACGATCAGCGTCGGCGCCATCTGGGCTTCGGTCAGTTTCTCGACGAACGTAATCGTGGCGCCAGGCAACGGTCGCGGATCGGGCGTCTCCGACTCCGGCGCGTCCGGATCCGGCGGCGGCTGCACAGGAATCTGGGCGACGACATGCTCCGGCTTGAGGAAGTCCCGGTTCGGCGGCACCGGCTTCCCGGGCGCGACGGTGACGGCGTAGACGTCGATGTGATCCACCGAAAACGCACCGCGCCCCGTCATGCTCTTGTCCGGCACGATCATCCGCAGATACACGTCGTTACCGAGGCGCCGCGCCGTGACCGCCTGCGGCGCTTCCGGCGCCAGGTTCAACGGCGCCAGCGGCGCCCCCTTCTTGCCGCAGGCGGAGAAGAAGAAAACGAGAAGGGAAGACGAGAAGACGAGAAGAGACTGGGTCCCGACTCTCGTTCTTCTCCTCTTCCCGTCTTGGATGATCATCCGATCTACAGGATATATCGCGATAGATCTTCGTTCTTGGCAATCGCGTCGAGCATGCGATCGACGTAGGCCGCGTCGACGCGCAGGCGCTTCTCCTGCAGGTCGGGCGCGTCGAAGGACACTTCGTCGAGCAGCTTCTCCATCACTGTGTGCAGCCGCCGTGCGCCGATGTTCTCGGTACGCTCGTTGACCAGCGTCGCCACGTCGGCGATGCGCCCCACGGCATCCGGCGTGAACTCCAGCTCGACCCCCTCGGTCGAGAGCAGCGCCGTGTACTGCCGCACCAGCGCGCTCTTGGGCTCGGTCAGGATACGGACGAAATCCTCGCGCCCGAGCGCCTCGAGCTCGACCCGGATCGGGAAACGCCCCTGCAGCTCGGGAATCAGATCCGACGGCTTCGACACGTGGAAGGCGCCGGCGGCGATGAACAGGATGTGGTCGGTCTTGACCATCCCGTACTTCGTGTTCACTGTCGTTCCCTCAACGATCGGCAGGATGTCGCGCTGCACCCCCTCGCGGCTGACGTCGGGGCCATGCCCTCCCTCGCGGCCGGCGACCTTGTCGATCTCGTCGATGAAGATGATCCCCGATTCCTGGACGCGCCCGACCGCGGCGCGCGCGACGCTGTCCATGTCGACCAGCTTCTGCTCTTCTTCCTGGCGCAGCGCGTCGAGCGCGTCCGGCACCGGGACGCGGCGCTTCCTGGTCCGCCCCTGGAAGAGGCCGGGCAGCATCTCCTTGACGTTGATGTCGATTTCCTCGACCGATCCCCCCTGGATGATTTCGAACGATGGAAACGACTTCTCGCGCACGTCGATCTCGATCTGCTTGTGATCGAGCCGGCCGTCGCGCAATTGCTCACGCAGCTTCTCGCGCGTGCGCTGCGCCTGCTCGCGAATCGACGACGCCTGATCGTCGTACTCCGCGGCGGGCGGTAGCGGCGGCAGCAGCAGATCGAGCACGCGCTCTTCCGCCGCCTGTTTCGCCTTCTCGCGCACGTCGGCGGTGCGCTCCTCGCGGACCAGATCGACGGCGATCTCCGTGAGATCGCGGATCATCGACTCGACATCGCGCCCGACGTAGCCAACCTCGGTGTACTTCGACGCCTCGACCTTGAGGAACGGCGACTGCGCCAGCTTTGCCAGCCGCCGCGCAATCTCGGTCTTGCCGACGCCGGTCGGCCCGATCATCAGGATGTTCTTCGGGGCGACTTCCTCGGCCATCTCTGGCGACAGCCTCTGCCGCCGCATGCGGTTGCGCAGGGCGATCGCCACCGCGCGTTTGGCCTGGTGCTGCCCGACGACGTACTTGTCGAGTTCGACGACGATCTGCCGCGGCGTCAGCGACTGAATGGTCGAGACGGTGGCTTCGGGAAGATAGATCGGCATTGGCGCGTCCTGCCCTACAGCGTTTCGATGGTCAGGTGATCGTTCGAGTAGATACAGATCGACGCGGCGATCTGCATGGCTTGTTCCGCGACACCGCGCGCGTCGAGCGTGCTGTGCGCGGCGAGTGCTTTCGCCGCCGCCAGTGCATACGGACCGCCCGAGCCGATGGCGACGATGCCGTCATCCGGCTCGATGAGATCTCCAGTGCCAGACAGCAGGTAGGTTGCGCTGGCATCCATGACAATGAGCATGGCTTCGAGACGGCGCAGCATCCGGTCGGTGCGCCAGTCCTTGGCAAGCTCGACGGCGGAGCGCTCGAGATTGCCGCGATACTGCTCCAGCTTCGCCTCGAAGCGGGCGAACAGGGCGAAGGAATCCGCTGCCGATCCGGCAAAGCCGGCCAGGACTCGTTCGTTATACAGACGTCGGATCTTCCGGGCGCGCTGCTTGACGACGGTGCTCCCGAAGGTGACCTGGCCGTCGCTGGCCATCACCGCTTGCCCGTTGTGCCGGACCGCCAGGACCGTGGTTGACTGGAACATGCTCGAAATCCGAGTGTATCAAGCAGAAAGGTGACAGTGCGTGTTTGCGGGGGAGGACAGCCGCACCTGGGGGGCTAATTCAAACGTTGTATTTAGGGGATCCATTTGTGGCAGTTCTGTTGCACAATGAGCCCCTGGAGACGCATTTTATGAAGCTTTCAAGTATCAGGCTCGGCAGCTTCCTGGCGGTACTCCTGTTAACGGCTGGCCCGGCGCTCGCGCAGCGTCCGGAACCGGGAGCGGGCAGCGCGGATCGTGGCGGCTCGTCAGGGGGTGGCGGCGGCGCAGCGTCAAGCGGCGGCGGTGGCGGTGGCAACATCGCGAGTGGCGGCGGCTCGAGTAGCAGCGGCTCGAGTAGCAGTGGCGGCAGCAGCGGCGGATCGATGTCCCCGTCGGTGTCCGCGGTTTCGTCGCCGTCGATCGGGATGGGCGATCGCAGCTTCCGGACATCAGCGCCGGAGCATCGCGTGAACTACAGCGACGGCTCGCCGTCTTCGTCGTTCCGCAGCGCACCCTCGCACAGCGCGTCGTCTGACGGGCAGCACGCAACGCCGCGGCCGTCGCCAAGTGGCAACGGCTCGAGCGGCAGCGCGTCGAGTGGCAGCGGCAGCGCGTCCAGTGGGGCGCGTACGGCGCCCCCGGCAAGCGGGCAGCGCGCGGTTGCGCGAGGCACCGCCGCGTCGAACGGCGCCGCCGGCGGCGTCCGCGCCAATGACAGCACCGCGGGCCGCAATAACGCCAGCGGCACGCAGGAAGTCCCGAGCTGGGCTCGCAGCCGCGGCACTCGGCCGGCCACCGACACGGCGGTTCAGCGTGAAGGCCCGATACCGCCGCGCAGCGCCAGCGATCGCCTGCCTTACGGCGGCTACTACGATCCGTACTATTACGGCGGAATCGGCTACGGTTTCGGCTTCTACGATGCCAGCTTCTATGGTTATCCGTTCTATTCGCCGTTCGGCTTCGGCTATGGCATCCCCAGCGGTTTCTACGATCCGTACTACAGCGACCCGTACGACTACGGCGCGGGCTACGGTGCGTATTCCAGCCAGGTCTACGGGGGCCACGACCAGGGCAACCTGAAGCTGAAGGTGAAGCCGCGTAACGCCAAGGTCTACGTCGACGGCTATTACGCCGGCGTCGTCGACGAGTTCGACGGCGCGTTCCAGAAGCTGACGCTCAACGGCGGCCGGCACAAGGTCGAGCTCCGCGCCGAGGGTTACGAGACGACGGAATTCGACGTGCTGATCACGCCGCAGCAGACCGTCACCTTCTCCGGCGACATGAAAAAGGTCCAGTAAGAATCGGGGAATCTGGTAATCGGGTAATCGGGTAATCTGACGGTTGTTGAGGCTGATCGCCGCGATCTCAGGCATTTACGACGCGGCGGTCGGCCTTTGTCTTTTGCTCGCGGCTGGCCGCATGGCCGCGCTGTTCGGCGTGCCGCCCGTGCAGCCGCCGATCTTCGCTGACCTCAACGGGCTATTCCTGGTCGCGGTTGGTGTCGGCTACTATTTTCCCTATCGCGATCCGGCCGGCGCCCGCTGGTACATGTGGGTGATGGGTCCGTTGCTGAAGTTCGCCGGTGCCGCGGCATTCATTCTCGACTACGCCGTGCGCGGCCGCTCGCCGGCCTCGTTCCTCCTTTTCGCAGCCTGTGATGGAGCGCTCGCGATGGTGACGCTGATCGCCCTAGTTGCGTCCGAGTAGTCTCTCCTTACCGTCTCGCGCGAACCAGGTAGTACACCGGCAGTCCCGCGACGATTAACCCCGTGCCGACCAGCGTCGGCACCGGATTGCGCCACACTTCGTTGGCCAGCATCACCACGCTGGCGACGACGAACAACGCTGGTGCCCAGGGGTAGCCGATCGCGGAGAATGCCCGCGCGCTGGCCGGCCCGCCAGTGTCGGAAGAACCGTCGACGCGGGCATCGTGACGGCGCAGCACGAACAGCGCGACGACGGCGACGGCCGAGAACAGCACCACCGCGAACCCCGTGTAGCTCACAAGCTGCGACAGCGTACCCGACAGCACCAGCACGCCACTCCACACACTCTGCGCTACGATCGCGGCCGCCGGGGTGTGGAAGCGCGGATGGACGCGCCCGGCGGCGCGCACGAACATGCCGTCACGCGCCATCGCGAAATAGACGCGCGGACCGGCCAGCACCATCGCGCTCACGCTCGCCGACAGGCTGACGATCGTGAAGATCGCGAGCAGGTTGCCGGCGGCGAAACCGAACAGCCGTTCGGCGGCAGTATCCATGAGCCGGCCCCCCGGTACCGCGGCCAGCTCCGCGATCGGCATCGCATACAGATAGAGCAAGTTGAGCAGCGCGTAGACCGCGACGACGGCGAGCGTCCCCAAGCCGAGCGCGAGCGGCACGTTGCGCGACGGATCGCGCATTTCTTCCGCCACGTAGGCGGCGGCGTTCCAGCCCGAATACGTGAACATCACCGGCACCAGGGCGAGCAGCCATGGGATGCCCGCCGTGTGCCCGGCGGCCGCAGACAGGTTCGCGGCATGGCCGTGTCCAAACGCGAAGCCGACCGCGACGATGACGAGGATGCCGGCGACCTTCAGGCCGGCGAGCAGGTTCTGCACCAGGCGGCCGGGTCCGACGCCACGCACGTGAATCAAGGTGAGCGCCGCGATCGCCGTCAGCGCGATCGCCGGCTTGGCGTGCGCGGCGCCTGGCACGAACCGGACGACATAATCGGCGAGCGCGACCGCGCTGGCCGCGATCGCCCCGGAGAAGCCGGCGATGAACGACGTCCACCCGGTGAGGAACGCGGCGATCGGACCGAACGCATCGCGCAGGTAGACGTACTCGCCGCCGGCGTGCGGCCGCACGGCAGCGAGTTCCGCATAGGCCATCGCGCCGGCCAGTGCCAGCGCGCCGCCAGTAATCCACACTGCGATCAGCGCGCCCGGACTCGGTACGAGCTGCGCGACGATCACCGGGACGAAGAAGATGCCGCCGCCGATGACGTTGGAGATGACGATCGCGGCGGCATCGAACGCACCAAGCTGCCGCTTGAGATAGACGCCGGCCGGGAACGCCACGCTACTGCGTCAGCAACTGGCGCGGCAGGTCGACCTGGGCGATCTCCACCCACTGCGACGAGCTGTGCTTGGCGAAGATGTGCACGCGCACGTCCTGGAACTGCGAATGCTTGAGGATGTCGGCGCGCGACTGCGGCGGATCGCCGGTGTAGCCCGCCGACGCGCGCACGGTCAGCAAGTCGCTCTGGCTGCCGTTGAACGGCACGCTTTGCTTGAAGACTTCGTCCCAGTCGTTTTCGGCGGGCTGTCCCGGCGCGACCGCCGTCCCCGGCTTCGGCAGCTGCTTGAAGACGATGTTGACCGACAGCGGCCGCAGGCTGTCGTCGGTCGACTTCTTGAGGCGGAAGGTGATCGACGGGACGACCTTGTTACGTCCCTCGACGAGGCCGGCGTCGTGATAGCCGCCAGACACGTCGGAGACCTGCAGCACCTGCTTCAGGTCGACCGGTTTGCCGCAGCCGGCCGCCAGCACGGCGACGGCGAGAAGGACGAGGGCAACGAAAGGACGCCGCATGAGCGGCATTCTACCCTTCCTTGATTTCGATCTTCTTGACCACCGCGTCGCGGGTGATTTTCCCCTTGAGGAAGTCGGACAGATCGCTGCCCTTGACGCGGATGACGATCGAGGACGAGTCGTCGAGCTGCCCCGGCGCTCCCTGGCTGGTCGCGCGCGCGGCAATGGTCAGCCATTCCTCTTCGCGCAGCTGCAGCGCAGACGCTGCGTAGCTGAGCATTGCGTCGATCAACGCCCCCTTGATCGTCTCGGTGTAGAGCTCGTCGGGGCTGCGCGGATCGGGCGCCGCGGCCACCGGCGCGACCGCGGACGAATCGTCGGCGGCCCTGACCAGGCCCGGCGACCCGGCCTGCGGCGCCTGCGGATTGGGGATCGGCACGACCTGGCCGTTGGTCATCGCGCGCACGACCCGGCGCATTTCGAAGTCGGCCATGCGCCGGGTCTTGTCGTCGAGCGCCGGATCCGATAACTGGCGGCGCAGGAAGTCGACGTATTGCTGCTGCTGGAGCATCTGCGTCGACCACAGCACGCTTTGCATCATCGTCGGCACGTCGACGTCGAAGAACACGCCGTAGCCCTCGAGCTCGAAACCGCGGGTGCGCGCGTTGCCGGTCACGAACAGGCTGTTCGGCTCGCCGATCTTCAGCTGGCTGGCGAGCGACGCGGCGCCGGCCTTGACGGCGTTGGTCAGCATCCCCTCGAGCTGGCGGATGTGATAGATGCGCTGCAGGTTCGGTCCCGGCGCGGTCGCGCCCGGCGCGGCCTGGGCCGCGTCGGCGGACGGCGCGGTCGCGGCCGGCGGCGGCTGCGGCTGCGGCTGCGGCGGTTTAGTTTCCTGGGCGCGCGCGCCGGTGGCGGCGAGCATGAGGGCGGCGGCGACAACTGACGTTCGCTTCACGATTGGCACCTATTTCATCTTCGAGTTCGACGTGAGGAGATAGTTCATCAGCTCGCGGTGCGCCGCGGCCTCGTCGGCGACGTTGGCGTCGATCCGGCCGATACCCTTCTGCAGGCTGGTCAGGTCGGCAATCCGCTGCGCGTCGACGTCGCGAATGACCTGCGCGATGCGCAGCGCCAGCTCGCCTTTCTGCCGTGTCTCGCTCTGCGAGAGCAGCTCGCGCACGACCCTGAGGATCTCCTCGTCGTTCGAGCGCGCGCTGACATACGAAGCGTTGCGGACGTTCGAGTCGTGCGACGCTGACTCGAGGGCGCCGATACGCCGCTCGAGCGCGGCAAATGCGCCGTCGTCGGCCGGCAGGTAGACGTCGTGCGCCGCCGACGCCGAGACCACGCGCGCCGCGTCGAGCGAGGCGTCGTACGAGGAGCCGGTCCGCAGCGTCCAGCCGTCGGTGCTGCGATGTACTTCGATGCGCGCCAGGCCGGCGGCCGCCGCGAGCACGAGCACGGCCGCGGCGGCAAATGCCGCCGCCGGCGTGAACCAGCGGCGCCACGACGCGACGTTCGGGTGCAGGACGTTGGCCGCCCCCTGACGTGGAACGTTGCCTGATCCCTCGCGCGGCTCGGCCACGATCCGGAACGCGAACTGCGGCTCCGGCGGCGTCCACGCGAGCAGGTCGGTGCGCACTGCCCGCATCGCGGCGAGCTCGTCGCGGCACTCGGCACAGCCGCGCAGATGCCGCTCGAAGGTCGCGCACGCGCCACCGTCGAGATCGTCGTAGAGATACGAAACGAGGTCGGTCTTGTCAGCCAGGTTACACATGCGCTCTATCCAACTGGCGGCGCAGGACGCTCAGGCCCTGATACAACCGCGTCTTCACCGTACTCAGCGGACAATCGAGCATGTCCGCGATTTCCTGGAACGTCAGCCCGTGGTACTCCTTCAGGATGATGGCCGTGCGCTGTTCCTCCGGCAGGAGCGCCATCGCGCGCGCTACCGCCGCGCTGATTTCCTGCCGGGCCACCAGGTCCTCGATGGACTCGCTCGGCGTCGCCTCCGACGCCATTTCGATCAGGTCCATCCCCTCGGGCGCCTGGGCCACCGGCTGGCGCCGCTCGCGCCGCACCCAGTCGCGACACAGGTTGAGCGCGATACGGTAGAGCCATGACGAGAATTTTGCCTGTCCCTTGAAACCCTTCAGTGCGCGGAATGCGCGGAGGAAGGTCTCCTGGCAGACGTCCCGGGCGTCTTCTTCGCGCCCGATCGTCCGGTACGCCAGGGCATAGATCGGCCGTTCCCACCTCATCACAAGCTGGTTGAAGCTGTCCATGTCGCCCCCTTGCGATCGGGCGACGAGTTCCTCGTCCGTCGACGACATCCGTCAGGGCGCTCTCTTCTCGCTCAATAAGACTTCCCGGGCCGGGTTTTGGCTTTAGACGGCGGGCCCGAAAGCAGTAGGCTTTAGCCCAGACCTCCATGATGGCAGATCCCTCGGCGGGGCGTGAGCGTCTCGCCCGCGACGCCCGCATCCATAAGCGTCTGCGTGAGTTACTGCTGCTCTTCTCCCGCAACGTGTCGGCCAGTCTCGGCCTCGTGCCGGCCCTCGAGGCGCTGACTCCGGAAATCCGCGATCTATTTGGCGCCACCGCGGTGGAAATCTGGCTCCCCGACCGCCGCAACCGGCAGCTGGTGCTCGCCACGTCGACCAACGGCGTCGGCGAGCGAGCTCCCGTCTCGATTGACGACGACACGCACTACGCCGCCTCGGGGATGCGGCTGGACCGGCCGGCGTCGCGCGGCCCGCGGCTGATCGCGCCGTTGCGCGGCTGGCGTCGCGCCCTTGGCACGCTCGTGCTCGAACGCCCGGCCGGCCCCGTCGCGACGGCCGACATCTTGAACGACGACGAGTCGGTCGAGTACCTGCTCGAGCTGACGCGCCAGCTCTCGGTGGCCGTGGAAAACGTGCAGCTGCTCGACGACATCCTGCGCCAGCGCCGGCTGCTCGAGGACACGTTCAACTCGCTCGTCGATCTCGTCGCCGTCATGGACAAGGAACTGCGCATCGTCGAGACCAACGACGCGTTCGCGGCGCGGGTCGGCATGAAGCGAACCGAGATCATCCGGCGCCCCCTGCGCGATCTCGTCGGCGCCGAGACGCTCGCCTACGTCGAGGCCGCCGACACCTGGCAGGGCATCGTCCCCGCCGTGCAGCGGCGTGTCGACGACGCGGCGCTCGACGGCACGTTCCTGCTGACGGCGACGCCGCTGACCAGCCAGGACGGCCAGACGCTGGGGCGCGTGCTCGTCGCGCGCGACATCACCCGGCAGACGCGCCTCGAGGCCGAGCGCGCCGCGCTGCGCGAGCGGCTGACGCAGTCGGAGAAGCTCGCCTCGCTCGGCCAGTTCGTCGCCGGGATCGCGCACGAGATGAACAATCCGCTGCAGGGCGTGATGGGGCATCTCGAGCTGCTCATCGAGATGACCGAGGCGGCGCGGCCGGTGCGCAAGGAACTCAAGCAGATCTTCCAGGAAGCGGATCGCGCGGCGAAGATCGTGCGCAACCTGCTCGTCTTCACCGGCGCGCACCGCATCGCCCGGCAGAAGACGAAGGTCGACCGCATCCTGACGCGTGCGCTCACCAGCCGGCGGGCCAATCTGGCGCGCGCCGGCATCAAGATCGCACGGCGTGTCGGGGAGAAACTGCCGCCGGTGATCTGCGATCCGGCGCACCTGCAGCAGGCCTTCCTCAACGTGTTGATCAACGCCGAACACGCCGTGCTCGACGGCAGCCACGCGCGGCGCATCGAAATCGCCTCGGCGATAGGCCAGCGCGGCACCCACGTCGTCGTCACGATCCGCGATCACGGCCCTGGCATCGCGGCTGAGGTGCTCCCGAAGATCTTCGACCCGTTCTTCAGCACCAAGGAGGTGGGACAGGGAACCGGACTGGGACTGGCGATCACTTACGGAATCGTTTCCGAACACGGGGGGACGATTACCGCGTCGAACGCCGACGACGGCGGCGCGGTGTTCGAGATCGAACTGCCGGCCGTAGACGTTAATGGTAAAGTGAGCACTGCCAGCCCGCCATGATCGATGAGAGTTTTCTCACCACAGAGGAGGTACTCGAGTATCTCCAGGTGAACCTTCGGACCGTCTACCGCCTGATCAAGGCCGGCAAGATTCCCGCCGTCCGCGTCGGACGCCAGTGGCGTTTCCGCAAGCGCGACATTGATGCCTGGCTGGAGAGCCAGCGGCCGCGCAACGGCGCGCGCGCCTCGACCGCCGCGCCATCCCGCCAGTCGACCGTGTCCGGCGGGCGCCCGCGGGTGCTGGTCGTCGACGACGAAGCGACGATCCGGGACCTGCTGTCGAAGACGCTCGCGCTCGCCGAGTACGACGTCGACATGGCACCCGACGGCCGCACCGCGCTCGAGCGGCTGCGCATCATTCCCTACGATTTGCTGATTACCGATCTGAAGATGCCCGGCGTCGACGGCCTCACCGTGATCCGCGAGGCGCGCCGGCTCAAGGCAGATCTGCCGGTCATCATCATCACCGGTTTCTCCAACGAGGCGAGCGCCATCGAAGCGGTGAACCTCGGCGTGTCCGGCTATCTCACCAAGCCCTTCCGCGTTCCCCGAGTGCTGGCGGCGGCCTCGAAGGCGCTGGGAGAATGATGGGGAATCGGGTGATCGGGTAATCTGGTAATCGATTACCGATTCTCAATTCCCGATCACCCGATCACCCGATCCACTCGATTTGATCCAGCTCTCCCAACTATCCAAGTCCTTCGGCGAACGCGTGTTGCTCGATCAGGTCACCTGGCAGATCGACGATCGTGAACGTGTCGGCCTGAGCGGACCCAACGGCGCCGGCAAGACGACGCTGCTCAAGATGCTCGCCGGCATCGACGAGTCCGACGGCGGACAGATCGTCAAGCCGGCCGGGCTGACCATCGGCTACCTGCCGCAGGACGGTCTCGCCTATAGCGGCCGGACCCTGCGCGAGGAGGCCGGCCTCGCCTTCAAGCCCCTGCTCGACATGAAGGCGGAGATCGCCGCGATCGAGGATCGTCTCGGCGACGAGGCGGCCTCGCACGATGAGCATGCCGTGATGCTGTCGCGCTATGCCGAGCTGCAGGATGCCTTCCGGCGCGGTGAAGGCTACAGCATCGACCTCAAGGTGACCACGGTGCTGCGCGGCCTCGGTTTCTCCGAGGCCGACATGGAGAAGAAGACCGAGGCGTTCTCGGGCGGCTGGCAGATGCGTATCGCCCTGGCGCGTCTGCTGCTCGGCCGTCCCGGCCTCCTGCTCCTCGACGAGCCGACCAACCATCTCGATCTCGACGCGCGCAACTGGCTCGAGGAATACCTCTCCGACTACCCGCACGCGGTCATCCTCGTCAGCCACGACCGCTATTTCCTCGACGCCGTCGTCACCCGCATCACCGAGATCGGGATGCGGACGCTGACCGATTACACCGGCAACTACTCTGCCTACGTCAGCGAGCGCGACGCGCGCATGGAGCGCCTGCGCCAGATGAAGAAGGAGCAGGACGACGAGATCGAGCGGATGAACGCGTTCATCAACCGCTTCCGCTACCAGGCGACCAAGGCGTCGCAGGTGCAGAGCCGGATCAAGATGCTCGAGAAAATCGTCCCGATCGAGATCCCGCCCGAGCGCCGGCGCGTGCGCTTCCACTTCCCCGACTGCCGCAAGAGCGGGCGCATGGTGCTCGAACTGAAGCACGTGCAGAAGGCCTACGGCGCGACCCGCGTCTTCGGCGACGTCAACCTGCACCTCGAGCGCGGCGATCGCATCGCGTTGATCGGTCCCAATGGTGCCGGCAAGTCGACGCTGATGCGGATCCTGTCCGACGTCGAGGCGCCCGGCGACGGCAGCCGCAGCGAAGGGCACAACGTTGTCATGCAGTACTTTGCCCAGGACGAGGCGACGCGGCTGGATCCGTCGCTGACCGTGTATCAGACGCTCGCCGGCGACTCGCCGATCGCCATGGTGCCGCACATCCGCACCATCCTCGGCGGTTTCCTCTTTTCCGGAGACGACATCGAGAAGCCGGTACGGGTGTTGTCTGGCGGCGAGCGCACCCGTCTCGCCGTCGCCCGCATGCTGCTGCGCCCGGCCAACACGCTGCTGCTCGACGAGCCGACGAACCATCTCGACCTCGATTCGAAGGACGTACTGCTCGAGGCGCTCGAGGACTTCGGGGGCACCTTGATCTTCGTCTCGCACGATCGCTATTTCGTCGACAAGCTGGCGACCAAGGTCATCGACATCGGCGGCGGCGACGCGGTGGTCTACCCGGGAAGCTACGAACAGTTCCTCTGGTCGAAGCGGCAGAGATCGATGGACGATGAACGATCGGCGACGGCCGGGGCCTCAAAAAGCAAGAAGCCTGGCCCCTCGCCCCTTGCGCCTCGCCCATCGCCCAACGCCCCTGGTCCATCGCCCAACGCCCCTCGCCCCTCGTCCATCGCCCCACGTCCATCGTCCTTTGCCCCTCGTCCATCGCCGAGCGAAGATCGCCCATCGAACATCGGCCATCGAACATCCCCCATCGCCCCCTCCTTCGAAGAGAAGAAGCGCGCCGATGCAGAACTGCGCAAGGCACGGAAAGAAGCCGAAGCCAGGCAACGCCGCATCAGCGATCTCGAGGCACGAATCGCGGCGGCCGAGGATGAGATCAAGGAGGTCGAGGCGAAGATGTCGGCACCCGGGTTCTACGACAACCACGAAGCCTCGAAGCCTGTCATCGACCGGCACCAGGCCTTGATGTGGGAGGTCGGGAACTTGATGAACCAGTGGGAAGCGCTGCAGACGCAGACAAAACTGTAATCGTTGACCTATTTTGTCCGAGCTGAGCCGGCATCCATTCCTGTAAGTCCTAGAGATTCCTGCCTGATCGCGAGGGCATACGCTTTGCCCCGTCGTGGTCGTTACAATGTTGTCATCGGACATGCCAGCCACCCCGAAGCGCCCCGGGCGCGTGCGTAAGCCCGCGTCCAAGCCCGGGGGAGGGCGTCGTGCCGCCGGAGGGGGAGTCGTCCCCGACGGGTTCTACAAGGACCTGGTGTGGAACCTGCGCAACGGCGTCGTCGCCGTCACCCGCGACGGCCAGTTGGCGGTGATGAACGAGATTGCCTATCGCGTGCTCGGCCTGAAGGCGCGCACCAGCGACATCGGGCGGCATTTCAGCGACGTGCTGCGTGAGGTCCCTGACGTCGTCCGCATCATCGCCGGGGCGTTCGAGATTTCGCACCTGCCCAACCGCGCCGAGCTGCGCCTGAAGAACAGCGGCAAGGTCATCGGCTACACGCTCTCGCTGGTCAAGGACCCGCGCGGCCGCGACGTCGGGGCGACGCTGTTCTTCAAGGACCTGACCCGGGTCGAGCAACTGGAAGAGCGCGAGCGGCTGCGCGATCGCCTCGCCGCGCTCGGCGAGATGGCCGCCGCCATCGCGCACGAAGTCAAGAACCCGCTCGCCGGCATCGAGGTGATGTCGGGCCTGCTCAAGCGTCAGCTGCCCGACTCTCCGGACGCGCAGACCATCCTCGCCGACATCATCAAGGAAGCGAAGATGGCCAACCGCATCGTCCAGGAGGTGCTCGCCTTCGTGCGGCCGATCCGGCTGCAGGTCGAGGATACGAGCGTCGCCGACGTCATTCGCGACGCGATCGTGATGGCGGACACGCACGCGCTGAAGGGCAACGTCGAGCTCCGCGTCGACATCCCGGAAGCGCTGCGGCCGATCCAGGGAGATTCGGCGCAGTTGCGCCAGATCTTCACCAACTTCCTGACCAACGCCTTCGAGGCGATGAACGGCGCCGGCCTCGTCGAGATCACTGCCGTCGCGCAGGACGGCGACGAGGAGACCGGCCCCGAGCACGGGGGGCCGACCGTCGTCATTACCGTTTCGGACAACGGTCCGGGCATTCCGCCCGAAGTGACCGACCGGATCTTCAGCCCGTTCTTCACCACCAAGCCGCAGGGTTCAGGCCTCGGGCTAGCCATCGTACGCAAGATCGTCGACGCGCACGACGGCCGGATCGACGTCGGCGGGCGTCCGGGAGGCGGGACCGTCTTCCGCGTGACGCTTCCGTTCCGCAGTCAGCAGCAGTTGTTCAGTTAGAGAGGAGCTATGGGACGCATTCTGGTTGCCGATGATCACGATTCGTTGAGGAGGGGCATCGTGCGCGCGTTGTCCGACGCGCGACACGAGGTCGACGAGGCGCCGAACGGCAACGTGGCGATCGAAAAACTGCACGAGGGGCAGTACGACGTCGTGCTGAGCGACCTCAAGATGGGAGGGAGTGACGGGCTCGACGTGTTGCGCACGGCGAAGGCGCTGCACCCGACGAGCGCGGTGATCCTGATGACCGCGTTCGGCTCGGTCCACACCGCGGTCGAGGCGATGAAGATCGGCGCCTTCGACTACGTGCAGAAGCCGTTCGAGATCGAGGAGATGGAGCTCAAGGTCGAGAAGGCTCTCGAGCACCGCCGCCTCAAGCACGAGATCGAGTACCTGCGCCACACCCAGCAGGACATCTACGACTTCGACCGCATCGTCGGCGCCAGCGGCGCGTTGCAGTCGGTGCTGGCGGTGGTGAAGAAGGTCGCCAAGAGCAACACGACCTGCCTGATCCGCGGCGAGACCGGCACCGGCAAGGAATTGATCGCCGGCGCCATCCATCACAACTCGCTGCGCGCCGGGCGCAACTTCGTCAAGGTCAACTGTGCCGCGCTGCAGGAGAACCTGCTCGAGTCGGAGCTGTTCGGCCACGAGAAGGGGGCGTTCACCGGCGCCGACAAGCAGCGCGTCGGCCGCTTCGAGCAGGCCGACGGCGGCACCCTGTTCCTCGACGAAGTCGGCGACATGAGCGCCAACACCCAGGCCAAGATCCTGCGCGTCCTGCAGGAGCACGAGTTCGAGCGCCTCGGCGGCACCCGCACGCTGCGCACCGACGTCCGCGTCATCGCCGCGACCAACCGTAACCTGCCGCAGATGGTCGCCAACGGACAGTTCCGCGAGGACCTCTACTACCGCCTGAACGTCGTCTCGATCGACATGCCGCCGCTGCGCGAGCGCAAGGACGACATCGCCGCGCTGGCGACGTTCTTCCTCCGCCGTTTCGCCAGCGAGCTGAAGAAGCGGATCGACGGCCTCGCGCCCGACGCGCTGAAGCTGCTGATGCGCTACAACTGGCCCGGCAACATCCGCGAGCTCGAGAACTCGATCGAGCGCGCGGTGCTGTTGGCCGAGGGACCGAGCGTTAACAGCAGCGACCTCCGCCTGGGCGAGCTGTCGACGTCGACGACGTCGGGGGACGGCAACCCGGTGGTGAAGATCCCGCCCACCGGGATCGCCCTCGAGGAGATCGAGCGGCAGGCGCTGATCGAGGCGCTGAAGATGTCGAACTGGGTACAAAAAGATGCCGCGGAACTGCTCAGCATCAGCCCGCGCGTGATGAACTACAAGATTAAGACACTCGCCATCGAGTACCCGCGAGGACGCAGGATGGTGGACGTCGCGTGAGGAGCGCGGTCGCCGCGCTCCTCACGCTGAGCGGGCAAGGGCGCAGAGACCGAAGCGGTTTCTGCGCCCTGTCTCGTTTATCCTGGATCTCAGATGATCTTCGGGCTCGTCCTCACGAAAAAAGATCCGCACGGCGCGATTCGTGACGCGGGACGCATCCGCTGTCCCAGGTGTGCCTGGCAACCGGCACAGACAGATTGCTGGCGATGTGCGCCGGGCTGCGGTCATGTCTGGAACACCTTCGAGACGCGTGGCCGCTGCCCGGGCTGCGACAAGCAGTGGACGCAAACAGCCTGTCTCCGCTGCCACGAATGGTCGCCACACGATGATTGGTACGTCGCGGGAGACGAGCCATAGATCTCCGCGTGCTACTTGCCGTGTTTGCGCGGGGCCAGCGAGAAACCGGCGATGTCGAAGCCCCCTGGCTGCAAGCGTTCGAAGGGACTCCCGCCGGTCACCCACACCTTACTGACCGTCAGGAACAGCGTCATGTTCTTCGACGCCGCGAACAGCCGCACGTCGGTGAGCCGGACGCTCAGCCCCCACGTGTATCCGGCGCGCAGGCGGCGAACGCCGGTTTCGTCAGGCACGCTGAGCAGAATGATCCCGGGCGGGCCGAAGAACTGTACCCGGCCGACGTCGACGAGGCTGATGTGCGAGCCGACCAGGCCGTAGATGCGAAGGTCGGATGCGGTCGACGTCCACAAGCCGTCGAGGTGGACGCGCGTCAGGAACGTATCGTGTGCGCTCTTCTCCCCGTCGGCGCGCTTGGCGGCGGTCGTCGCCCGGATCGCGGCGGCGGTCGGGTCCTCCTCGAGGCCGGCCAAGATGCGGCACGCCGGCCCGAGCGGCGCTGCAATCGTCACGGGCGCAGGTGCGGCGAGAGCGGGCGCGACCGACACGGGCGCAACCAGCGCGGGGGCGACGAGAGCACAGCGTCCTTCGAGCCAGTCGGGGGGCGCGGGCTTGGGCGCTCGGCCGACGATGCGGCCGAACGGGTCGTGCGCCGGCTCGTTGTGCCACTTTCGATCCATGCGCTGCCACACTCGCATGGCAGTGACCCAGTCCTCGAGCGCGCGGCGTTCGCCGGCCCTGAGCGCGTCGGGCGGCGGAGGAAGAAGGACCGGCGTCGAGGGCAGCGTCGGTTCCTGCGCACGCGCGGGCAGCGGCAGGAACAGACACAAGAACAACAACAGCGTCGACGTACAGCGCATGGGCCCCCCGGGTTCGGCTGGAATGTGGGGGGGATCCTGCGCCGATTCGCCGGATGAGTCAAGCGCGATCCAGCCGCGCGATCCAGCCGCCGGTTGTTACGCCTTCGGGTGCGCCTTCCGGTAGGTCTCGATCAACTGCGCGGCGTTGACGTGCGTGTAACGCTGCGTGGTGCTCAATCGCGCGTGGCCGAGCAGTTCCTGAATCGCGCGCAGATCGGCGCCGGCTTCGAGCAGATGCGTGGCGAAGGAGTGGCGCAGGGCGTGCGGGCTGACGCCGAGCCGTGTGCTCGATTCGCGTACGTAGCGCCTGACGATCGTGTCGACACTGCGGGTCGACAGCCGCCCACCCTGGTAGTTCAGGAACAGCGCCTCGCGGCTGCGTCCACGCGTGCGTGAGACCACGGAATTCGCGGCACCCCTGCGCGTGGCACGGTGGTCTGATTCCGGTTTGACCCTGGTTTGCTCCTGGTGTGACCCGGCGCGAAGTGCCTCCCGGTCGCGCAGCCACGCGCGCATGGCGCCGGCCGCGGTCGGGTTGAATGGGACGATCCGTTCCTTGCGCCCCTTGCCCAGCACGCGGACGACGCGGGCAGAGAGATTTACGTCTTCGACGTCGAGCCCGACCAGCTCGCTCAAGCGCAGCCCCGACGCATAGAACAGCTCCAGGATCGCCTTGTCGCGCCGCCCGAGCGGCACCGACGTGTCAGGCGCATCGAGCAGCTTCGACATCTCGTCGACAGCGAGATGATTCGGGATGCGCACCTCGCGCTTCGGCGTGCCGACGAGCGCCGCCGGATCGCTGTCGAGCACCTCCTCGTGCCGCAGGTAGCGGCCGAAGGCGCGGATCGCCGACAACTTGCGCGCCGCCGACGCCTTGGAGTTGCCCCGCTTGTTCAGGTCGGCCATGAACGCGCGCGCGTTGAGATGATCGAGATCCCCCGGCGCCAGGTCGGAGACACGCCGGTCGAGGCGCACCGCCAGGAAGGCGAGCAACTGCGAGAGATCGCTGTCGTAGGCGCGGACGGTGTGCGCCGACGCGTTCTCGTTCAATCGGAGGTGATCGAGAAATGCTTTGAGGTGTGCTCTAACCACGCGTTCAAATCCTGCAGCGCCCGTTCGGAAATCGCGACATTGCGATCCCGCTTGTGCTTGACCCGCCCCTCGAGCGGCGGGATCAGGCCGAACGCGATGTTCGACGGTACATAGTGTTTCGGATCCGCGTGCGAGGCGTAATAGGCCAGCGCCCCCAGGGCTGTCGTGCGCGGCGGCACCGACGGTGCCTCTCCGAGCGCGAGGGCGGCGGCATTGCGGCCGGCGATCAGCCCCGACGCAGCCGATTCGACGTAGCCCTCGACACCCGACATCTGCCCGGCGAAGAGCAGGTCGTCGCGCATCCGCGTCTGCCACGTTTCGCGCAGCACCGTCGGCGCGTTCACGTAGGTGTTGCGATGGATCATCCCGAAGCGGATGAACTCGGCCTTCTCGAGCCCGGGGATCAGCTTCAGCACCCGCGCCTGCTCCCCCCACTTCATCTGCGTCTGGAAGCCGACGAGGCTGAAATGGTCGCCGGCGACGTTGTCCTGGCGCAACTGGACGACGGCGTAGGGTTCGCGGCCGGTGCGGGGATCCGGCAGCCCGACCGGCTTCATTGGCCCGAATCGCAGCGTATCGACGCCGCGCGCCGCCATCACCTCGATCGGCAGGCAGCCCTCGAAAAACTTCGGCTGATCGAACTCGTGGATGGCCGCCCTCTCGGCCGACATCAGCGCCGTGTAGAACGCCTCGTACTGCTCCCTGGTGAACGGACAGTTCAGGTAGTCTCCCTGCCCATCGTCGACGCCGCACGCGGGTTGCTCGCCTCCAGCCGGGATCGTCTGGCTGACACCGGACGCCATTTCTGACGCCGATCGCAGACTCCTCCCCCACCGCGATGCGCGGTAGATCTTCGACATGTCGAGCGACTCCCCAGAGACGATGGGGCTGATGGCGTCATAGAAGTAGAGGTGTGTCGAGCCGACGAGCGCGGCGATCTCCGCCGACAGCGCGGCGGAGGTCAGCGGCCCGGTCGCCAGGATGACGGGGCCGTCGGCCGACGGGGGAATCGACGTCACCTCGCCGCGCTCGATGCCGATCCGCGGATGCGACGCGAGGGCCTCGGTCACCCGCGCGGAGAACACGTCGCGATCGACCGCCAGCGCGGCCCCCGCCGGCACCCGCGCTTGGTCGGCGCACCGCATGATCAGCGAGCCGAGGCGCCGCATCTCCTCTTTCAGGAGACCGACCGCGTTATCGAGCTTGTCGCCGCGGAAAGAATTCGAGCAGACGAGTTCGGCCAGGCCGTCCGTCTTGTGCACGGGCGTCGGCTTCACCGGCCGCATCTCGTGGAGGACGACAGCCACGCCGCGCGCGGCCACTTGCCAGGCGGCTTCGGAACCGGCGAGGCCACCGCCAACGATAGTGACAAAGGGCATCGGGGAATTTGGAAATCAGGTGATCGGGTGATCGATCACGCGCCACCGACTTCAGACTAACCGATCACGAGATCACCCGATCACCAGATCACCCGATTCTTCTACGCTGTCTGCAGTTCCTCGGCCTGGCGTACGAACGAACACTCTTCGTTGTTGCAGACGAGCTGGCGGCCGTGCTTCTTGGTGATCTTCTCGACGAGGAATGGGGCGCCGCAGTCGGGGCACTTCTCCGCCACCGGGCGGTTCCACAGCGTGAAGTCGCAGTCGGGATAGTTGGCGCAGCCGAAGAACACCTTGCCCCGCCGCGACTTGCGCTCGACGATGTCGCCGCCATCCTTCGGGCAAAGGACACCCGTCGTCTTCTGCTTGACGTACTTGCAGGTCGGATAGCTGGTGCAGGCGGTGAACTCGCCGAAGCGCCCCTGCTTGACGACCAGGTTCGACCCGCACTTCGGACACTTCTCGTCGAGGATCTGGTCCGGCTTGGCGGCGGCGATACCTTGCTTGGTTGCGATGATCTTCCGCGTCGTCTTGCACTCGGGATAGCCGGTGCAGGCGAGGAACTGGCCGAAGCGTCCCCGCTTGACCACCATCGGCTTGCCGCAGTTCTCGCATGCCTCCTCGATGTCCCCCTCGGCGCCGGCCTCCGGCGCGTCGAGCTCGCGCGTGTTCTCGCACTCGGGATAGCCGCTGCAGGCGAGGAACAGGCCGAACTTGCCGGCCTTGATCACCATCGGCTTGCCGCACTTGTCGCACGCGACCGGCGGATCCGGCTCATACCCCTCTTTCATGTTGGGCATGTCCTTTTCCGCCCGCTTGAGGTCCTTCTGGAATTTCTTGTAAAAGGACGTCAGCGTCTTCTCGTAATTGGAGGCGCCCGACTCGATCTTGTCGAGATCCTCTTCGAGCTCGCGCGTGTAGTTGACGTCGAGGATGTCGTCGAACGCCGGCGAGAGCAGCTTCTCGACCAGCATCATGCCGAGAAAGGTCGGCTTGAACTTCCCCTCGATCTTGTTGACGTACTCGCGCGCCTGGATGACGGTGATGATCGAGGCATACGTCGAGGGACGGCCGATGCCGTTCTCTTCGAGCGCCTTGACCAGGGTCGCTTCCGTGTAGCGCGGCGGCGGTTGCGTGAACTTCTGCTCGGGCTTGAGCTCGCGCAACGCGAGCACGTCACCCTTGGACAGCGCCGGCAGCACGCTCGACTCTTCGTCGTCTTCCGCGGTGCGCGCGTCGGGACCAGGCGTGGTGCGCTCCTCTTCAGGGGCGAGCGCGCTGCCCGGCGCGACCGACGGCTGCTCGTAGACCGCCATCCAGCCGGGGAACTTCGGCACCGAACCCTTGACGCGGAACAGGTCCTGCGCGGCGGTGACGTCGACCGTCGTGTCGTCGAACGTCGCCGGCGGCATCTGCGATGCCACGAAACGGTTCCAGATCAGCTTGTAGAGGTAGTACTGATCGCCGGTCAGGTGCGCCCGCACCTCGTCGGGGTGATACTGCAGCGACGTCGGGCGGATGGCTTCGTGCGCGTCCTGCGCATCCGCCTTCGTCTTGTAAAAGTTCGGCTTCTCTGGCAGGTACTCGGCGCCGAACGAGCCGGCGATGAACTGGCGCACCTCGTCGAGCGCCTGGTCCGACACGCGCGTCGAGTCGGTTCGCATGTAGGTGATGAGGCCGACCGCCCCCTCGCCTGGCAGCTCGATCCCTTCGTAGAGCTGCTGCGCGATCATCATCGTCTTCTTCACGGGAAAGCGTGCCGCCTGCTGCAGCTTGGAAGTGATGAACGGCGGCACCGCGCTCTTCTTGCGCTCCTTGGTCGTGACGCTGTCGACGATCCACTTCGCGCGACGCAGGTCGGCGACAATCGCGTCGGACTCCTGCTGGTTGCCGACCTTGATGTTGGCGCCGTCCTTCTTCAGGAGCCGGGCGTCGAACTCCGGCGGCACCGGCCCAGCGAGCCGCGCCGTGATGTTCCAGTACTCCTCGGGCACGAACGCCGTGATCTCGCGCTCGCGATCGCAGACCAGCTTCAGCGCGACCGACTGGACGCGGCCGGCACTGAGGCCGCGCCGCACCTTCTCCCAGAGCAGCGGGCTGATCTTGTAGCCCACCAGGCGATCCAGCACGCGCCGCGCTTGCTGCGCATCGACCATCTTCTTGTCGATCTGCGTCGGATGCTCGAGCGCCGCGAGCACACCTTTCTTGGTGATTTCGTTGAACATCAGGCGGCGGATCTTCTTCTTGTTGCCCGAGCCCAACTCCTCGGCCAGGTGCCACCCGATCGCCTCCCCTTCGCGGTCAGGGTCGGTCGCGACGAAAATTTCGGTCGCCTTCTTCGCTTCTGCCTTCAGCTCGGTCAGGACCTTCTTGCGGCTGGCGATCACCTCGTAGGACGGCTCGAAGCCTTCCTCCACGTCCACCCCCAGCTTGCTCTTGGGCAGATCGCGGACGTGTCCCATCGAAGCGATGACCTTGTAGTCCTTACCGAGATATTTATTGATGGTCTTCGCCTTCGCCGGCGATTCGACCACTACGAGCGCCTTTGCCATAAGCTTCCCAATTTCACCAGCCGCCCCTGGATTTCCCACTCCGTCAAGCGAGGCAGCAATTCCGAGCCGGAAACACCAACCGTAGCAGACAATTCTTCCAGGCCGTACGTTTCGCCGGGGGTCAATGTAGAAAGTAAGTCACTCTCTTGTAATGACTTACCTGAAATTTGCGGAGGGGCTTGACACCTTCCCCAGCCCAGCTCCTCCAAGATATCGTCCGCAGTCTCGATGACCTTTGCGCCATCCTTTAGTAACGCGTGGGAACCGCGGTTGCGGCCGCCCAGCACGGAGCCGGGCACAGCCATGACGTCGCGCCCCTGTTCGAGCGCACACCGGGCGGTGATGAGCGAGCCGCTCCTGTCCGATGCTTCGACGACGACCAGTCCCAGCGAGATCCCACTGATCAGCCGGTTACGCTGCGGGAAGTGCTCCGCCAGGGGGGGTGCGCCCGGGCCCAGTTCACTGAGCAAAGCGCCGTTTCCACAAAGGCTTACCGCCAGTTCGGCGTGCTCGCGCGGATAAATCACGTCGGGTCCGCTGCCGAGCACAGCGACGGTGACGCCACCGGCGCGAACGGTTCCGCGGTGCGCCGCGCCGTCAACCCCCCGCGCCAGGCCGGACACCACCACAATGCCGTGCAGTGCCAAATCCGCCGCGAGCCGGCCGGCCACCTCCAGCGCGTATGCCGAGGCCGCACGCGAACCGACAATGGCGACAGCTGGTCGATTCAACATGGCGGCGTTCCCGCGCAGCCATAACACCGGCGGTGGATCGGCGATCGTTCGCAATAGCGCCGGGTATCGCTCGTCATCCCATGAGATGACAGCGATCTCGCGATCGGCGGCTTGTTCCAGGAGTGCCTTCGCTACGAGTCGCGCGGCGGTAGCGAGACGCGCCACGTCGGCGGGCCGCCCGCACTGCGCGATCACGTCTTCAAGTGAGACGGCGCCGGGACGCTCGGCGTCGAGCGCCTTGAAGGTGGTGGCCGCGCGCGAGCGCGACATGCCGGGGATGAGCGAGAGAGCGACCGCGTTCTGAAGGTCCATCAGGCCTCCGGCCGCGGAAACACCAAGGGCCGGAACCCCGGAGCTGCCCGCGGCAGTTTCGGTGCCCGACCCTCTGTCCTTATTATACGGCGTCGTCGCCTTCGGGACACTCGCGGGGGTTACGGGATTCGTGGCGTCTTACCAAAACCGGCGTAATTTCTCGTTCGCGGCCATCCGTCACAGGCCGCGGCCGTGGTACATCTGTTGCTCACCCCTTGCCTTTGGCAAGGTGCTATAGTGGCCCTACATCCCATGCGCCGACTGATCTTCGCCTCAGTCGTTGTCTGCATCGCGCTCGCAGTCGCGCCCGCGCGAGCCGGCGACAATCGGGCGCAGTCCAAGGAACAGGTCGAGTTCGGAATCAAGGTCGCGCAAAACGGCCTCTGGAACGAAGCGCTCTACCGCTGGCAGAAAGCCGTCGAGCTCGATCCGACCTACGCCGCCGCATGGAACAACCTGGCGATCGCCTACGAGCACGAGGGCAAGTTCGACCAGGCGAAGAAGGCCTACGAGAAAGCCCTGGAGCTGGATCCGAAGAACCTGATGATCCGGCAGAACTACGATCTCTTCAAAGAAATCAATGACCGCACGAAGCGCCGCAGCGGCAAGTAGCCTTGTTCTCGCCGGCATGCTCGTGCTGGCGGGCTGCACGGACTTCTACGAGATCCCGATCGAGACGCCGATCCAGCCCAAGATGGACGTCACGGGATTCCAGCGCGTGCTCGTGGCCGGGTTCATCACCGGCGGCAGCGAAGACGTCGACGCCAACCTCGAAACGGTGCGCCTGCTGCGCAGCCAGCTGCGCACCAAGTCCCCGCTGCGCGTGATCGAAGCCGACGCGCTGCCGCTCGTCGAGATCGCGACCAGCGAAGCGAACAAGGAAAACGCCGTGTCGCCGGCGAACTCGTCGGCCGGGGTGATGCCGGTCGGGCCGATCCCGGCCGCCAACATCGCCAACTCGCCGGAGCCGAAACCGGACGCGAAGGCCGACCCCAAGAAGTCCGATCCGAAGATCAACAACGAGAAAGACCTCGCGAAGTTCGACAAGATCTTCGCCGACGTCGCCTATTGGAAGAAGCTCGGCGAGGAATATCAGAGCCCGCTCATCGTCACCGGGACGGTGCTCTTCACCCCGAACCAGACCAGCGGCTTCGTGATGCAGAACCGCGAGGTCTACGACGCCTACGGCCGCCGCAGCGTGGTTCCCGTCCGCACCTACATGGAACGCAAGGGTTTCATCCTGCAGCCGCGCTTCGTCTTCATCGACGGCCGCACCGGCGCGATTCTCTACTCCGAGACGTTCCACGAAGAGATCCTCTACCCGCAGAACCAGAGCGTGCCCGCCCTGTCGACCTACTTCGAGTTGATGGACCGGGTCATCCCGTCGTTCCTCAGCACGCTCAGCGCCCAGAAGATCCACGGCACACGCGTACTGCTCAAGTAATCGGGGAATTTGGAATCGGGTAATCGGGTAATCGGGTAATCGCGACTTCCGATCACCCGATTACCCGATTTCCAAATTACCCGATATGATCCGCTCACATTCGTGAGCGTGTCCCCGGGCGCCAGGCTGGGCCCCTATCAAATCGTCTCCGCTATCGGCGCGGGGGGAATGGGCGAGGTGTATCGCGCGCGCGATACGAAGCTCAATCGCGACGTCGCGATCAAGGTCCTGCCGGATCTCTTTGCTACCGATCCCGAGCGCCTGGCGCGCTTCACTCGCGAAGCGCAGACGCTCGCGGCGCTCAATCATCCCAACATCGCCGCCATCTATGGGATCGAGGGCAACGCGCTCGTCATGGAGCTCGTCGAGGGCGAGGACCTCTCCGCCGTCATCGCGCGCGGGCCGCTGCCCTTCGCCGACGCGCTGCCGATCGCCAGGCAGATCAGCGAAGCGCTGGAGGCCGCCCACGAGCTCGGCATCGTGCATCGCGACCTCAAGCCGGCCAACATCAAAGTGCGCGCCGACGGCACCGTCAAGGTGCTCGACTTCGGGCTCGCCAAGGCGATGGATCCGGCCGTCGGATCGACCGCGAACGTGGCGAACTCGCCGACCTTCAGCGTGCACGCCACGCGGATGGGCGTCATCCTGGGGACCGCCGCCTACATGGCGCCCGAGCAGGCGCGCGGCAAGGCGGTGGACAAACGGGCCGACATCTGGGCCTTTGGCGTCGTCCTCTTCGAGATGCTGGCGGGGCGCCGCCCGTTCGACGGTGAGGACATCACCGGTGTCCTCGCGCGTGTGCTCGAACGCGATCCGGAGTGGCCGTTGTTGCCGGCCGCGACGCCGGCGGCACTCAGGGCGCTGCTCGAGCGATGCCTGGCCAAGGATCCGAAAGCGCGGCTGCGCGACATCGGCGAGGCGCGACACACCATCGACGGACTGTTAGCCGGCCGCTCCGGATCGACGGCGGCGGTCCTGGTGACGCCGACGACCCGGTCCGCGTGGATTCCCTGGTCGATTGCCGCCGCCCTTGCCATCCTCGCGGTCACCGGCTGGCTGCGCCCCGGCCGCGCCCCGGATTCGGCGCGGGGTCCGACACGGGTGGAGCTGAGCCTCCCGGAGAACGTCGAGTTCTACACCTCGCCGCGTATCTCCGCCGATGGACGGCGGATCGCCTTCATCGGTGTGCGCCTCGGCACCAGGACGGTCTACCTCAGGGATCTCGACCAGGCCGGCGCCCGTCCCGTCGCGGGCACCGAGGGCAGCATCTTCGTGGCGTTCAGCCCCGACGCGCAATCAATTGCCGTCATCTCCGCGGAGGCGCGGCTCAAGCGCATTACGCTCGACAGCGGGGCGATCGAGGAGATCGCGTCGGGCGTGGACATCGTCGGCGGCCTGGACTGGACCAGCGATGGGCAGATCCTCTTCGGCGCGGTGACGAAGATTCTCGCAGTGCCGGCGACCGGCGGATCGCCGCGCGAGATCGTGGCGGCATCCGCCGGCGAAGCGACGATCGCCAGTCCCGCGGCCACCCCGGATGGCAAGACGCTGCTGTTCACGTCCTGGTCGCCGGGTGTCGGTTCGCAGCGGCCGCGAATCGAGGCGGTAG
Organism: uncultured Acidobacteriota bacterium; assembly: GCA_963836665.1. GTDB lineage: Bacteria > Acidobacteriota > Vicinamibacteria > Vicinamibacterales > 2-12-FULL-66-21 > JAICSD01. Next base: position 1,300,155 of record CAWIKL010000002.1, read on the forward strand.
CGATGGCCGGCGGACCGCGGCGAGTCGTGATCGACGACGCCGGGTACGCACTGGCGACCATGCCGGGACGACTGCTCTTTCAGCGGAGCGGATCGATCTATTCCATGAAGTTCGACGCCGCGCGGGCGGAGGTCAGCGGAACGGCGACGAAGCTGACCGACGAGGCGCGAGACAGTCCGACGGGGGGCGTGGCCGCCGAAGTGAACCCGGGCGGCGACGTGGTGTTCGCGGACACGCACGTGTTCAACGGCCGGCTGACGTGGGTGTCACTGGACGGTGGCATCGAGCGCGTGATCCCTGTGCCGCCGCGCTCGTACAACAATCCGCGCGTGTCGCCCGACGGGCACACGGTCGCCTACTCCGACGCGTCCGCGATCTGGACGACCGATACCATGCGCGGCGCGCAGACACGGATCTTCCAGGGGTCCGACGCGCTGACCGGCTTCCCGATCTGGTCGCCTGACGGCACGCGTGTGTTCTTCCGTACGTCTTCAGGAATCGTCAGCATGCGCGCCGACGGCGGCGGTCAGCCCGAGGGTATTCCGGGATCCGTCCGCACCGACTATCCGAACGCGATCTCGCCGGACGGCAGCACGCTGCTGATCACGCGGATCAACGCAGCGACCAGCGGCGACATCGCGCTGCTGCCGGTCAAGGGAGGCGCATCGAAGCCTCTCGTCTCGACGCCGGCCTACGACGGGGGAGCACAGTTCTCGCCTGACGGCCGATGGGTATCCTATGTCTCCAACACCTCCGGCAAGATGGAGGTCTACCTGCGCGCCGTGGACGGGTCGGAACAGCATCAGGTCTCGACGTCGGGCGGTCTCGGGGCGCTGTGGAACCACGACGGACGCCGCATTTTCTTCAGGAACGCGCAGCAGTTCTTCGTGGTGGACGTCACCCCGGGTCCGCAGCTCGTCTTGAGCCCGCCAAGGCTGCTGTTCGAGCATCCCTACGCGTTCGGCCCCAATATCACCATCGCGAACTACAGCCTGGGTGCCGACGACAAGGACTTCCTGCTGGTCAACGCCGGCGCCGGCCACCTGACCCTGATCTTCAACTGGCTGCGTCCCGACGCGCGGTAGCTGATGACGCTCACGTCCGGCACACGTCTCGGTTCTTACGAAATCGTCGGCCCTATCGGCGCGGGCGGCATGGGCGAGGTCTATCGTGCGCGCGATACGAAGCTCGATCGCGACGTCGCGATCAAGATCCTGCCGGACATCTTCGCGCGCGATCCCGATCGGCGCGCCCGATTCGAGCGCGAGGCGAAGACCCTCGCCGCGCTCAATCATCCGAACATTGCCCACATCTACGGGATCGAGGGGCACGCTCTGGTGATGGAGCTCGTCGAAGGCGAGGACCTCTCCGTCATGATCGCGCGTGGTCCGGTGCCGATGGATGAGGCGCTGGCGATCGCCAGGCAGATCGCCGACGCGCTCGAGGCCGCGCACGAGCTGGGCATCGTCCATCGCGATCTCAAGCCCGCGAACGTGAAGGTCCGCGTCGATGGCGCCGTGAAGGTCCTTGACTTCGGGCTCGCCAAGGCGATGGATCTGCCCGATCCGTCGAGCGTCAACGCGATGAACTCCCCCACGCTCACGGTACGCGGGACGCAGATGGGCGTGATCGTCGGCACCGCTGCCTACATGGCCCCCGAGCAGGCACGCGGAAAGGCCGTCGATCGCCGCGCCGACATCTGGGCCTTCGGCGTCGTCCTCTACGAGATGCTGACCGGACGACAAGCGTTCAAGGGGGACGACATCTCCGAAGTACTGGCGACGGTCCTGAAAACCGAACCGGACTGGCACGCGCTGCCGCCCGGAATGCCTCTCTCGATTCGCCGTCTGCTGAGGCGCTGCCTCGAGAAGGATCCGCGCAGGCGCCTGAGCGCCATCGGCGACGCGCGGCTCGAGCTCGACGAGACGGAGGCTGCGGCGGCGGTCGTCACAGCGTCATACGCGGCGGCGCGCAGACGCGTCATCGGCGTGCCTGTCGCGGCCGCGCTCGTCGGGCTCGCGATCCTGGTTACCGCCGGAGCGGCCCGGTTCTGGTTCGCCGGGCCGGCATTGGGCGCGGCATCGGCGATCGGCACGCCACATCTGAGCATGGCGCTCCCCGACGGTGACCAGGTGGCCGCATCTGAGGTCGCGCCGCTCGCGCTGTCTCCCGACGGGCAGCGCGTCGTCTACGTCGCGCGGCGTGCCGGAAAGACCGACCTCTACATGCGCACGCTGCACGATCCTGAGCCGAAAGTGTTGGCGGGTACGGAAGGGGCGAGCAGCCCGTTCTTCTCACCGGATGGTGGCTGGGTCGGGTTCTTTGCACAGGGAAAAATCAAGAAAGTTGCGGCGGCCGGTGGCGCCGTGGAGAACGTCGGGGCCGCAACCTACGGGCCGCGCGGCGGCGCATGGGGAGCCGACGGCCAGATTTACTTCGCGCCGACAAACACGACGGGAATCTGGAGAGTGCCCGCGACAGGGGGCATCGCGACCGAAGCAACGACGCTGGATCGCACGCAGGGAGAGATCAGCCATCGCTGGCCCCTGCTGCTGCCCGACGGGACCCTGATCTTCACCGCCTGGACCGGGCCCGGGCCTGATGAGCGTCAGATCGTTGCGCAGCCGAGCGCCGGCGGCGCCCGACGCGTGCTCGTGCGAGGCGGAGACATGGCGCGCTACGCGCGGCAGGGCTACCTCGTCTACGCCCGATTGGACCAATTGTTCGCCGTTCCATGGCATCCCTCGGACACGGCGATGAGCAGTGCCCCACCGATTGCGCTGGACGTCTACCCGCGCATGGAAGGCGAGGGCGCGGCGGCCTACGACATTTCCACGGCCGGCACGCTCGCGTGCGTGACCGGCGGTGCCGCGCGCTACGAGCAGCGCCTGGTGTGGATCGATCCCTCAGGAACGATCGAGCCGCTCCCGGTCCCCGCACACGACTACGAGGCAGTGTCGATCTCGCCCGACGGCACGCGTGCGCTCGTCCAGATCCGCGAGGGGTCGATGGGCCTGTGGGTCTACGACTTCGCGCGCCATACGCTGACGCCGATCGTGACCGGCAACCGGAGCAGCCAGGCTGGCATCTGGGCACCCGACGGCAAGGCGATCGTCTACCGCGGAACGCGGAACGGCGATCGGAACCTCTACTGGCTGGCCGCCGACGGCACCGGCAACGAGCAGCGCCTGACCACCGGCGATGGCAGCGAGACCCCAACGGCGATCACGCCGGACGGGCGCGTCCTCGTCTACAACCTCCAGGGGAGAAAGGCCGGCGGACGGCAGATCCTGTCGATCCGCCTGGACGGACCAAGGCCCGCGACGCCTTCGGTCGTGGTCAGCGAGGATGGCGCGTCCAACGGCCAGCTCTCGCCAGACGGACGGTGGCTGGCCTACGAGATGATCGAGTCGAGCGGCAGCGTCGAAATCTACGTGCAGCCGTTTCCTGGGCCCGGTCCTCGGACACGCGTCAGCGCTGCCGGTGGCACCGCTCCGCTCTGGTCCCGCGATGGCCGACGGCTCTTCTACGACGTCGGCGGCGAGCTCGTCGCGGTGACTGTCGCGACGTCCCAGGGGCTGTCGTTCGGCACGCCGCAGACCGTGATGCGCGGGCGCTTCCGTGTCGGGCCGAACGCGAAGACCGCGTTCGACATTTCCCGAGACGGGCGTTTCCTGCGGATTCAGCAGGCGCAGCCCGATCGTCCGCTCGACCGCATCGACATCGTCCTCAACTGGCTCGCCGAGGTGACGCATGACCCCCGGTGACAGGGCACCAGCCAATCGCCCCACCCCCGGGAGCGACTCGCCTGCCCACCGCTGCGAGGGGCACGCCGGATGCCTTGGATTGGGCCGAGTTCCGTGATAATCTAGAGTTTTGCCTCCCCAATCAAGGAGCCGGTAGAGGTGTTTGCAATCATTCAGAGCGGCGGCCGCCAGGTGAAGGTCGTTCCGGGCTCGACCGTCGAGGTCGACCGCATCGACGCCAAGGTCGGCGACGAAGTGAGCATCGACCGCGTCCTGTTCGTCCAGAAAGACGACAAGGACGGCGGCGACGTGCTTGCCGGCGCCCCGTTTGTCGCCAACGTCAAGGTTCTGGGCGTCGTCGACGGCGAGTCGCGCGGCCCGAAGATCCGTGTGTTCAAGAAGAAGCGCCGCAAGGGGATGCGCCGGACCAAGGGTCACCGGAGCACCTATACCCGCGTGCGCGTAACGGAGATTCAGCTGTAGGACGCCCCGCACAGGTGCATCGCAGCGTCAGGTAATCATGGCTCACAAAAAAGGACAGGGCAGCTCCCGTAACGGGCGCGACAGCAACTCCCAGCGCCTCGGCGTCAAGCGCCACGACGGCAACATCGTCACCAGTGGATCGATTCTCGTCCGCCAGCGTGGCCGCCGTTTCCGTCCGGGACTCAACGTCGGGCGCGGCAAGGACGACACGCTGTTTGCCAAGGCCGACGGCGTGGTGAAGTTCTCCGACCACGGCGCCCGCGGCCGGGTCATCTCGATCACCCCCCTGGAATAACATGTCGGAGCTGACGCTCCGCCCCACATCCGCTGACGACGCAACGAACCCGACCGAGCGCCTCAGCGTGAGCGCAGTGGAGGAGCCGAAGCGAGGCGCCGGAAGGAACCGCCGCCGAGCGGCGGCTCCGAGCGCCAGATAATGTTTGTCGACGAAGTCGAGATTCATGTAACCGCCGGCCACGGCGGCCGTGGCGCGATGAGCTTCCGCCGTGAGAAGTTCGTCCCCCGCGGCGGCCCCAATGGGGGCGACGGCGGCCCCGGCGGCAGCGTGTATCTCGCCTCCCACGCCAACCTCAACACGCTCCTCAATTTTCGCTTCAAACGGCTGTTCGAAGCGGACCGCGGCGGTCACGGCGAGGGATCCAACCGCACGGGACGAACCGGCGCGGACATCACGCTCGACGTCCCGGTCGGCACGCAGGTCTTCGCCAAGCAGGAAGACGGCGAGTACACGCTCATCGCCGACCTGACCAGTGACGGCGAGAAGGTCCTGATCGCCAAGGGCGGCCTCGGCGGTCTCGGCAACGCGCACTTCGCGACCTCCACCAACCGCGCCCCACGCAAGGCGCAACCGGGACTGCCGGGCGAGGAAAAGGATCTGCGGCTGCATCTGAAGCTGCTTGCCGACGTCGGCCTCGTCGGCTACCCCAATGCCGGCAAGTCGACGATCATCGCCCGCATCTCGGCCGCGAAGCCGAAGATCGCCGACTACCCGTTCACCACGCTAACGCCCAATCTCGGTGTTGTCGGCCTCTCCGGCGACCGCTCGTTCGTCGTCGCCGACGTGCCTGGGCTGATCGAAGGCGCGCACGCGGGGCACGGGCTGGGGCATCGTTTCCTCAGTCATCTCGAGCGCACGCGGATGCTGGTGCACGTTGTCGACGTCTCGTCGGCCACGGGTCGGGATCCCGTGCAGGATTTCGAGGTCATCTCGCGCGAATTGGCGATGTTCCCGGGGCGCGACGCGTCGGGCGAGCGGCTCGAGGACAAGCGGGTGGTGGTGGCGGCCAACAAGATCGACGCGCTCGACGATCCCTCGCGGCTGGCCCGCCTGCGTGCGCATTTGCAGGTCGCCGGGATTCCGCTTTACCCTGTGTCTGCGGTGACCGGTGAAGGGCTGCCGCTGCTGCTCGAAGCGATCTGGAAAACGCTCGAATCGAAGACCAGTTGACGCGCATCGGCATCCTCGGCGGAACGCTGGACCCCATCCACTGTGGCCACCTGGCGGCGGCCGCGGTCGCGCGCGACGCGTTCGACCTGTCGCGCGTGCTGGTGGTGCCGTCGCACGTGCCGCCGCACCGGCCCGTCCAGCCGATGGCCTCGCCGTTTCATCGCTTCGCCATGGCGGCGCTCGCTGTCTCGGGCATGCCCCACGTCGAGGCCTGCGACGACGAGCTCCGCGCCGACGGGCCCTCCTATACCGCCGACACACTCGACCGGCTGCGCAGCCGCGGCTTCGCGCCATCGCAGATGTTCTTCATCACCGGGGCCGACGCCTTTGCCGACATAGGCACGTGGAAGAGCTACCCGGACGTGCTCGACCTCGCGCACTTCATCGTCGTGTCACGGCCGGGCCACGATATCGACGCGCTGGCGGCGCGTTTGCCCGATCTGCGTGCCCGCATGCGTCCGGCCGGCGCGCCGGCGCGCACCGACGGCGCCACGTTGATTTTTCTGCTCCAGGCGGCGACGCCCGACGTTTCGTCGACCAACGTCCGCGAGCGCCTGCGCCGCGGCGAATCGCTCGCCGGCCTGGTGCCGCCGCTCGTCGAGACTCACATCCATCAACATCACCTCTATTCCAGTCCGGCAGATCACGTGCATGGCCAAAGCTGAAAAACCACCGCGCCCGGCCTCGAAAAAAAAGCTTCCCGCCGACATCACGAAGGTGGTCAAGGCCGCTCTCGACAAGAAGGCGATGGAGATGGTCGTGCTCGACCTGCGCCACACGCCCGCGTTCACCGACTTCTTCGTGCTCTGTTCGGGCCAGAACACGCGCCAGGTCCAGGCGATTGCCGACGCCATCGAAGAGGCCCTGCGCGCCGTGAAGATCCGGCCGGCGCACGTCGAGGGCTACGCGCGCGCCGAGTGGATCCTGATGGACTTTTTTACCTTCATCGTGCACGTCTTCGCGCCGCACACGCGCGACTTCTACTCGCTCGAGCGCCTGTGGGGCGACGCCGAGCGCATCGAGATCGCGGACGAACCGCCGGCGCCTGCCGCGCGCCACTGAACGTTGAACGCGGCCGGCCGACGGCCTGGTCGCGTCGGCCTGCTTCGCTGACTCTCACCCGAGCAGCGGAAGCACCGCCAGCTGCACGTCGCCCGCGACGGCATCCTTGCCGCGCGCGCCATCGAGACGCAGCCAGCCGCCGGCATTCGCCTGCCGGAGGTAGCTGTCGCGCACCCGTGCCAGCAGCGCCAGATCACGCTCGTACTTGTCGCGATTGGTCGTCTTACGGCCGGCGGCGATCTCCGGCGCGATGTCGAGCAGGATCGTCAGATCCGGTTGCGGCAGGTATTGCTGCATCTCGCGCAGCCACGCCCCGTCGAGGCCGTGCGCCTCGCCGTAGGCGACGCTCGACGACAGATAACGATCGCAGATGACCATCGTGCCCGCCGCCAGCAGCGTCAGGATCTGCGGTTTCTTCTCGTAGCGGTTGGCGACGTAGAGCAACTGCATCGTGTCGGGACCGTAGTCGCGCGTCCCTTGCAGCCCGGCGCCGATCTCCGCGCCGATGCGCGTCTGGTAGGACGGGAAATCGAGCACTACCGCCGTCCGGCCGCGCGCTTCGACCGCCGCCTTCAGCCGCTCGGCCTGCGTCTGCTTACCACTTTGATCCAGGCCTTCAAAGGCGATTAACACGCCTCTGGAAGTTGCCAACTTGACGTCCTTTCGTGGGAGTGCGTCTTCAGACTTCGAGCGCGAGCAGATCGTCGAGTGTCTGCCGCCGCCGGATCAACCGCGGCGCCCCGGACTCGACCAGCACCTCCGCCGGGAGCAGGCGGCGGTTGTAATTCGACGCCATCACCGAGCCATAGGCGCCCGTGTCGAGTACGGCGTAGAGCTCGCCGACCTGCGGCCGCGGCAGCATCCGGTTCTTGCCCAGCGTGTCGCTGCTCTCGCACAGGGGCCCGACCACATCGCACGACACTTCGGGGGCGCCGCTGCGCAGGACCGGCTCGATGCGATGGAACGCGTTGTACATCATCGGCCGGATGATCTCGGTCATGCCGGCGTCCATGATCACGAACAGCCGGCCGGCGCCGGCGGGCTTGACGTCGACGACCCGTGTCAGCAGCGCACCGGCGGGAGCGACGATGTGCCGTCCCGGCTCGAGCACGATTGACAGGCCCGACTCGCGCAGGATCGGGAGGACCGCTGCGGCGTAGTCGCGCGCATCCGGCACCGCCGAACCGTCGTAGGACACGCCCAGTCCGCCGCCGATGTCGAGATGCTCGATTGCCGTGCCCTCGATCGCGAGCCGGCGCGCCAGGCCGACCAGCGCGCTGGCGGCGCGCCTCAGTGGCTCGAGGTCGGTGATCTGCGAGCCGACATGGGCGTGCAGGCCGACGACCTCGACGTTGGGCCGGCCGCGCGTGCGCGCGCACAGACCGGCGACGTCGCCGATCGGGATGCCGAACTTGTTGATCTTGAGCCCGGTCGAGATATGCGGATGGGTTCTCGCGTCGACGTCAGGGTTGACGCGGATGGCAATCTTCGTCCGCACTCTCCGCGCCCGCGACAGCGCCTCGATCCGCTCGAGCTCCCCTTCCGATTCGACGTTGATCGATCGCACACCGAGCTCGATCGCGTGAGCGAGCTCGGCGTCCGTCTTGCCCACGCCGGTGAAGACGATCTGTGCCGGGAGGTAGCCGGCGCGCCGCGCCACATCGATCTCGCCGGCCGAATTGGCGTCGGCGCTACTGCCCAGGTCGCGCAGCAGGCGCAGCACGGCGATCGCCGAGTTTGCTTTCAGCGCGTAATGGATCGCGTGCGGATGACCGGCGAACGCCTCGTCGATGGCGCGATAGCGCGACGCGATCGCCGCGGCGCTGTAGACGTAGAGCGGCGTCCCATGCGATGCCGCGATCGGCTCGAGCGCCACGCCGTCGCAGACGAGCGCCTGCCCCTGTCTGGAGAATCCGGTCACAAGGATAAAAGAGTGTAAGATACCAGATTACGATCCGATGTCTGCCGATTCCGCGGCTGCACAGCCGACGACGCCGGATAACCTCATTGAACAGTGCCTGGCCGGCGATCAGCTCGCCTGGGAACAGATCGTACGCCAGAACTGGCGCAAGGTCTTCAATGTTGCCTACAAGTTCGTCGGCAAGCACGACGAAGCCGAAGATCTCACGCAGGACATCTTCCTGAAGATCTTCAAGGCGCTCGGCACGTTCGATCGCCGCGCCAACTTCCAGACCTGGATCATCAGCATCAGCCGCAACCTGTGCATCGATCACTATCGCAGCGTGCGCAAGGAACGGCAGACGATCGCCCGCGACGTCGACTCGAGCGAGCTGCAGCCGGCGACGCTCGAGCGCGGCCCTTACGCGCAGGCCGAGCACCAGGACCTGCGCGCCCAGCTGCGCCAGGCACTCGACGCGCTGCCCCTGGCGCTGCGCACGGCCGTCGTGCTGCGCGACCTGCACGAGCTCTCCTACCAGGAAATCGCCGACCGCCTCGGGCTGCCCGAGGGCACGGTCAAGTCGCGCATCAACCGCGGCCGCATCGAACTCGCGCATCAACTGAAGCGGCTGCAGGACAAGCAGCCGCTGCGCCAGCGGAAACGCAGGAGCCACTGAATGAACATCACGACCGAAACCGCCAACGGCATCGCGGTCGTCCGCGTCGGCGAGTCCCGTCTCATGTACCCGCTGCTCTCGGAGTTTTCTTCCGCCGTGCAGAAGCTGATCGCCGCCGGCGAGCGCCGCGTCGTCGTCGACCTGTCCTCGGTCGGCTACGTCGACAGCGCAACGATCGGCTGCCTGATGGATCTCTACCGGCAGGCCAGCGCCGCCGGTGGCGCGCTCAAGCTGGCTGGCGTCCAGAAGCGCGTCGAGACGATGCTGACCATGACCGGCGCGCAGAACTTCATCGAAGTACACCCCGACGAACCGAGCGCCGTCAAAAGCTTCGGAGCCTGACATGCGCACCATCAAACTGACCACGGGCGCGCCGTTCGACCTCGACGGCGATCTCATGACGGTGATGGAGGCGCTCTACAAGGAAGTCTCCGCCAAGCACGACCTGAAGTCGACGTTCGAGGACATGGCTCGCGAGATCGCGCATATCATCGACCAGATGAACGAGGGCGAGCGGCGGCAATACCTCTCGGAAAGCCTGTTCCTCAACATCGTCTCCTACGAGAACGAACGGCTCGGTGCCTACGTGAAGAAACTGACCAGGAAGTAACCCCCCGCTTCCCAACTTCCAGCCGGAGCACGTTGGCGTTGGGACTTGGGCCTTGGAATTGACGCACCACTGTGTCCCTTAACTACCTCGCCACCCGTTTCACCTGTTCGTGGCCGTGGAGCACGATGGTGCTGCTCTGCGACGGTCGCCTCGTCTGCGGCTGTGCCGATCCCTACGGCAAGCGTCCGCTCGGCGACCTGCGCGTCATGCCGTCCGTGTCGTCGGTGTGGACCGGCGAGGTCGCGCGCGCGCTGCGCCTGGACATTGTCAACGGCGGATCGAAGTTCTGCGGCGACTGCCCGCTGAAGCTGCCGCTCAAGAAGGAGGAGCCGCCGCCGCAGCGGCCGCTCGACGTCGGTCCGCTCCCGTCGCGTCTCTACATCGAATGTACGGCGGCGTGCAACATCTCGTGCAACCAGTCGTGCTGCGCGCCGGAGACCGGCATCACTCGCACGCGCCAGGCCGGCATGCTCGACTACGATCTGTTCACGCGCGTCGTCGACGAGGCCGGGCCGGCGCTCGGACGCATCGACTTCTTCAACTACGGCGAGGCGTTCCTGCACAAGCGCGCGCTCGAGATGGTCGAGTACATCAAGTCGCGCCACCCGCACATCTATCTCTATACCAGCACCAACGGCCTGGCGCTGAGCGAAGAGGGCGCGCGCCGGCTGGCCCGGTCAGGCATCGACGAAGTGACCTTCTCGATCGACGGCGCGAAACAGGAGACCTACGTGCAATACCGCCAGCGCGGCGACTTCGCCAAGGCCATCCGCAACCTCGCCGCCCTGGCCGACGAGAAAAAGACGCACGGGTTCGACGTCCCGTTCGTCAACTGGCGCTACATCCTCTTCTCGCACAACGACAGCGACGAGGAAATGGCGCTGGCGCGGCAGATGGCCGCCGACATCGGCGTGGATCGTCTCAGCTGGGAGATCACCGATCACCCGGAAAACATGTTTTCGCGGCGTTTCGTTCCCGGCACGCCGGAGTTCGAGCGGATCAAGTTCGAGATCTGGGACAAGACCGGCCTCGGCAACGCCATCCCGGGCGCGACGCCGCGCGCGCGCATCGAGGTCGGCGGCACGTCGTGGCGCGATCGCGTCGGCAACGTGCCGGTCACCGGGGCGCCAGGGCAGGCCGTCGAGATCCGCACGCGTGTCACCAACCTCTCGACCCGGCCGTTCCCGGCCCAGGCCACCTACGGCCGGCGGCTCGTGCGTCTCGGCGCGCAACTCTGCGCCGCCGACGGCACCCTCCTCGACCGTGACTACGAGCGCGCATGGCTGCCCACGCACATCCAGCCCGGCGCCACGATGGAGATCCCCGTCACCGTCAAGGCGCCGTTCACGCCGGGTCACTACAAGCTGAAGTTCGATCTCGTGTCGGAGGGGATCGACTGGTTCGAGCAGAGTGGATCCGAGACCACCGTGAAGGATCTGATCGTCTCCTGAGCGGTCACAAAAAAGCCGGACCCTGCGAGTCCGGCGTTGAGCGTGACGAAGGGAGGACGTCTAGTTGGCGAAACGCGCGGCGGCCCGGGCCGCGCTCGCCGGCAGCGGCTCGCCGGTGAGGGCCGCGTCTCCCTCGACGATCTTCCACGCATCCACCTGCTCGAGAATGCGCGCGGCAAACGCCGTGTGCAGCGCATGGCCGGCGCGGTGCGCGACGAGATGGCCGATGACCGGGTAGCCGACCAGCGACAGGTCGCCGATCGCGTCGAGGATCTTGTGGCGGACGAATTCGTCCTCGAACCGCAGCGCGTTGAGCGCGCCAGTCTCGCCGAGCACGACCGCGTTGTCCAGCGAACCGCCGAGCGCGAGGCCGCGCTGCCGCAGCATTTCGACTTCCTTCAGGAACCCGAACGTCCGCGCCGGCGCGATCTCCTCGACGAACGTTTCGTCGGTGATCTTCATCGTGCGCGACTGATGACGGATAAGCGGGTGGTCGAAGCTGATGCTATAGGTGACCTTGAAGTGGTCCGACGGATAGAGCGCGATGCGCTTGTCTCCCTGGCTCAGGGAGATCGGCCGGAGGACCTTCAGGTACTTCTTGGGCGCCGTCAATTTCTTGACGCCCGCTTCGTTGAGAATCAGGTAGACGAACGGCGCGGCGCTGCCGTCCATGATCGGAACTTCCGGACTGTTCAGCTCGACAATGACGTTGTCGATGCCAAGCGCGGTAAGCGCGGCGAGCAGGTGCTCGACCGTCTCGACCGATACCGCTTCGCGAGTGAGGCCGGTCGCCAGCTGAATGCCACCCAGGTGCGTGACGGTGGCGGGCACTTCCAAGCCGCCCAGATCCGATCGCTGAAAACGAATACCGTAGTCAGCCGGAGCGGGCTTGAGCGAAAGCGTGACCTTATTGCCGGAATGAAGACCGATTCCGGAGCACGATACATGACGACGAAGTGTGCGCTGCGACTGCACGGGACCTCTTATTGGGGCCTGGGAAGCCGCTCAGACTTGAGCAAAGCGGCTGCCACGCCTGATCCGGTTCGACGGTCACGGCTAAAGCCTGTATTTACGGCTATTTGTGCAGTTGGTGTCACGCGGGAGGATCGGGGGCACTCACAAATTTGTGGTTGGGTAGCCACACGTGGGTGCGCCGAAAGCGTGGTCATTTTACCACAGCCCATGTCACGCCGCCGTAAAAATCTCGGCAAGGAAGCGTCCTGTAAAGGATTCTCGGTTCTTCGCCACGACTTCAGGAGTCCCCCGCGCCACGATGCGCCCGCCTGCCGCTCCCCCCTCGGGTCCCAGGTCGATGACGTAGTCCGCCGACTTGATCACGTCGAGGTTGTGCTCGATGATCACGACCGTGTTCCCCTGGTCGACGAGCTTGTTGAGGACGTCGAGCAGCTTGTGCGTGTCGGCGAAATGCAGCCCGGTGGTCGGCTCGTCGAGGATGTAGAGCGTCCGGCCGGTGCCACGGCGGGACAGTTCCTTGGCCAGCTTCACCCGCTGCGCCTCGCCGCCGCTCAGCGTCGTCGCCGACTGCCCGAGCCCGAGGTAGCCGAGGCCGACGTCCTGCAGGGTACGCAGCTTGTTGGCGATCGCCGGGAAGTTCTCGAGGAGCGGGAGCGCCTGGTCGACGGTGAGGTCGAGCACGTCGGCGATCGACTTGCCGCGGTATTTGATGTCCAGCGTTTCGCGGTTGTAGCGGCGCCCCTTGCACTGCTCGCACGTCACGTAGACGTTGGGCAGGAAGTGCATCTCGATGGCGATGACGCCGTCCCCCTGGCAGCTCTCGCAGCGCCCGCCCTTGACGTTGAACGAGAAGCGTCCCGGACGGAAGCCGCGCGTCTTGGCGTCGGGCAACATCGCGAACAGCTCGCGGATGAAGGTAAACAGGCCGGTGTAGGTCGCCGGGTTCGATCGCGGCGTCCGCCCGATCGGCGACTGGTCGATCTGGATCACCTTGTCGATCTGCTCGATGCCCTCGATCGCGCTATGGGCGCCGGGCTCGTCGGCGGCGCGATAGAGCTCGCGCGCCAGCGAGCGATACAGGATTTCGTTGACCAGCGTCGACTTGCCCGAACCGCTGACGCCGGTCACCGTGATCAATGTGCCGAGCGGGATCTCGACGTCGATGTCTTTCAGGTTGTTCTCGCGCGCCCCTTTGATCACGATCGAGCCGTGGTTGGCCGGGCGCCGCGTTTTCGGCGTCGCGATCGACAGCTCCCCCTTGAGGTAGGCGCCGGTCAGCGACCCGTTGCCGTCCTCGAGCAGCTTCGCCGGCGTCCCCTGGAAGATCAGTCTCCCGCCGTGCTCGCCGGCGCCCGGGCCGAGATCGATCACGTAGTCGGCGGAACGGATCGTTTCCTCGTCGTGCTCGACCACGACCACGGTGTTGCCGAGATCGCGCAGGCGTGCCAACGTGCTGAGCAGGGCGCGGTTGTCGCGCTGGTGCAGGCCGATCGACGGCTCGTCGAGGACGTAGAGCACGCCGGTCAGGTTCGAACCGATCTGCGTCGCCAGGCGGATGCGCTGCCCTTCACCGCCCGACAACGTCGCAGCGCTGCGCGCCAGGGTCAGGTAGCCGACACCGACGTCGTTGAGAAAACGCAGGCGATCGCGGATCTCGCGCATGATCCGGCTGGCGATCATGTTCTCGCGATCGGTCAGCTCGAGGCTGTCGAAGAGTTTCTGCGTCTCGGAGAGCGGCAGGTTCACGTACTCGGTCATCGTGCGCCCCTTGACCCGCACGGCCCGGCTCTGTGGTTTCAGCCGCGCGCCCTGGCAGGACGGACACGGTCGCAGCGCGCGGTAGGGCTCGAGGCTCTCCTGTTCGACCCAGCTGCCTTCCTCGTAGCGGCGACGCAGGTTGGGGACCAGCCCTTCGAAGCCGGCGCCGAACGGGTCGTCGTCTCCCTTGCGCGCCCGGGGCTTTGTCCCGGCCTTCGCCTGGGCCGGCGCGGCCCGGCCGGCCGCGTCGCTCTCCCGCTTGGCGCCGTAGAACAGGATGTCTCGCGCTTTTTTCGGCAGCCGCCGGAACGGGATCGCGAGGTCGATGCCGAAGAACTTCGACAGTGACGTCAGCGCTTCCCGGACCAGTTTCTTGTCGCCGCGGGCCCACGGCGCGATCGCCCCCTCCTGCAGCGACAGCGATTCGTCGGGCACCAGCCGCACCGGGTCGAAGTCATAGACGGCGCCCAGGCCCTGACACTCGGAACAGGCGCCGTGTGGCGAGTTGAACGAAAAAGCGCGCGGCGTCATCTCGGGCATGCTGACGCCGCAATACGTGCAGGCCAGCCGCCGCGAGAACAGCCGGTCACCGCCGTCGAGCGTGTTGATGATGACGATGTCGTCGGCCAGGTTGAGGGCGACCTCGACCGACTCGGTCAGGCGCCGTTCGACGCCGTCTTTCAGGATCAGGCGATCGACGACGACGTCGATGTTGTGGTTGCGGCGGCGGTCGAGCTTGATGTCCTCGTCGAGCGAGCGCGACTGGCCGTCAATGCGGACCTTGGTGAAGCCGCGCGCCCGCAGCGCGGCCAGTTCCTTCTTGAACTCCCCCTTGCGCCCGCGCACGACCGGCGCCAGCACGTTGATGCGCTCGTCGTTGGGGGAGAGCATCACCATGTCGATGATCCGTTCGAGCGACTGCGAGGCGATCTCACGCCCGCACAGGTGGCAGTGCGGCACGCCGACGTTGGCGAAGAGCAGGCGCAGGTAGTCGTAGATCTCGGTGACGGTGCCGACCGTCGACCGTGGATTCGAGCCCGTCGTCTTCTGCTCGATGGCGATGGCCGGCGACAGCCCCTCGATCAAGTCGACGTCGGGCTTTTCCATCTGCTCGAGGAACTGCCGGGCGTACGACGACAGCGACTCGACGTAGCGGCGCTGCCCTTCCGCGTAGATGGTGTCGAAGGCGAGCGACGACTTGCCCGAACCCGACAGGCCGGTGATCACGACGAGCTTGTCGCGCGGCAGATCGACGTCGATATTCTTGAGGTTGTGGACGCGCGCGCCGCGCACGTTCACCCAGTCGTGTGCCATTTACTGTTCAGAATTCGCTGGCGAACCCAAACAGCTAGTTTACTACGCGCGAGCGTTTCCCCGCGTGGCGCGCAGTGTCGCCGCCAGCAGCGCGATACTGATCCCCATCCATACCGCCGCCCACAGCCACGCCGGCGCTCCAGTCAGCCGCGCCATCGTCGCCGCGTCCGAGGCGCCGCGGACGAAGAACAGGGTGCGGATGTCGAACACCGCGTTGAGCGCGACCTGAATCGCGAGCACGGTGATGGCAAAACCGGCGACGCCGCGCCCCGCCCGCTTGCCGCCGAGCGCCATCAGCGCCAGCGCCCACGCCACGACCACGACAGCGCCAAAGAGGTTGCGGATCCACAGCACGAGGCTGGCCAGCATGAGCGCGCCGATCGCCCAGAGAATCCCCTTGGCGCGGCGGCCGTCGCGGGACGCCGCGAGCAGGAAGCAGCCGACGATGCTGGCAGTGAGATAGCCGGCGGAGGCGACCAGCGCCTGCGCCAGCGTCGACGCCGGCATCAGGCTGCGCGTCAGCCCGCTCGTGTCGGGCTGAATCGTCACGGATGCGACGGCCCCCCCGAGCAGCACCGCCGCCGCCGCGTGGCCGCACTCGTGCACCCAGGTGGTGAAGAGCGTGAAGGGGTAGAGCGCGAGCGGACCCCAGGGCGTCAGGCTGACGCCAAGGCACAACGCGAGCGCCAGCCAGAGTCTTCCGGTCAGGCGGTCACCTCACGGTCTGGCAGCCGCCCATCCGTCATTCGCCGTGCGGGCCGCGCGCGGCAGCCGCCCGCAGCCGGCTGTGCTGATAACCGTAGAAGAAATACAGTGTCAGCCCGATCACGAGCCAGATGCCAAACCGCTCCCAGGCCTGCCGCGGCAGCCCGACCATGATGAAGACGCAGCCCAGCGACGACAGGACGCTGACCGCCCAGACAAACGGCACACGGAACGGACGGGGACGATCCGGATCGCTGTAGCGCAGCACCAGCACGCCGATGCTGACCAGCATGAACGCGAACAGCGTTCCGATGTTGGTCAGGTCGTAGGTCTCGCCGGCGTCGCCGATCAGCGACCACAGCGCGACGAACACGCCGGTGAACAGGGTCGTCGCGAACGGAATCTTCGTGATCGGATGTACTTTCGCGAAACCTTGCGGCAGCAGTCCGTCGCGCGCCATCGCGAAAAAGATGCGCGGCTGGCCGTACTGGAACACGAGCAGCACCGCCGACATCGAGACCGTGGCACCGAGCGCGACGATCCAGCCGACGGCGTTGAACCCGGCCAGTTGCAGCGCGCGCGCCAGCGGATCGGCGACCGCGAGCTCCTTGTAGGGAACCATCCCGGTCAGGACGGCGCCGACGATCACATAGATCAACGTGCAGATGGCCAGGCCGCCGAGAATGCCGATCGGCAGGTTGCGCTGCGGGTTGATCGTTTCTTCGGCGGCGGTCGAGATGGCGTCAAAGCCGATGTAGGCGAAGAAGACGATCGCCGCCCCCTGGTGGATGCCGGTGAAGCCATTGGGCGCGAACGGATGGTAGTTGGCGCCGTGCAGGTGCGTCGCGCCGACGGCGATGAAGAGGGCGAGCGCCAGCAGCTTGATCACGACCATGATGTTGTTCGCCCGGACGCTTTCCTTCACCCCCTGCAGGAGCAGCACCGTGATCAGCATCACGATCGAGAACGCCGGCAGGTGGATCAGGATGGGGATGCCGGCGACGTGCGGCGCGGTCTGCAGCAGTCCGTGGATCGCCGGGTCGGAGCTGAGAAGCGCCGTGCGGTAGCCGGTCGCGAGCCAGACCGGCAGGTGCACGTTGAAGCCGCTCAGCAGGGTGTTGAAATAGTCGCCCCACGAAATCGCCACCGCGACGTTCCCGACCGCGTACTCGAGGATCAGGTCCCAGCCGATGATCCAGGCGACCAGCTCGCCGAGCGTGGCGTAGGAATACGCGTAGGCGCTGCCGGCCTGCGGAATCATCGAGGCCAGCTCGGCGTAGCAGAGCGCGGCCAGCGCGCAGGCGCCGCCGAGCAGGATGAAAGAGAAGACGAGCGCCGGACCGGCGCCGTAGCGGATGACCGCGCCATCGGGACCGACCTGGCCGGCCGCGGCGGTGCCGATGGCGCCGAAGATCCCCGCGCCGATCACCGCGCCGATGGCCAGCATGATCAGATCGCCGGCGCCCATCACGCGCTTCAAGGAGTCTCCCCCCTCGTTGAGCAGCTGGGAGATCGGCTTGGTCCGGAACAGTTGCGTCATGTGGCGAGGATTATAGTCGCGCCGCGGACGGCAAGAACGCAGCGCACCAACCGTTGCGCGCCACTTAACTTTGTGTTATAAAGTCAGACCGTGCGTGTTCTGACGGCCGCGGCATCGATCGCCACCTGTGTGGTCTCGGGATGGATGTGCCTGATGTATTTCGTGCTGCGCCATCCTGGCTACGTCTGGCGCGCCGCGATCGCGGCGATCATCTGCGCGGGCGCCGCCGCGCTCATTACCGGCCAGCCCCCAGCAGCGCTCCGCATGCCGCTGGCTGCGTGGGGCGCGGCGCTCGCGGCCTTTGGCATTTGGGCGCTGGCCGCACCCGGTGACGACGGCTGGGTGTTAGTCGCCGCGCTGATCTTCGTCGTCGAAGGCAGCCTGACGATCGTCGCCAGCATACGCCCGCCGCAGTCCGCCTGACCGCTTCTCGCCCATCGTTCATCGTTCATCGCCCATCGCCCATCGCCCCTAAGGCAACAACCCGCGCAGGCCGACGGCGAGCTTGTAGACGACTTCGCTCGTCGCCAGCACGATTCCGCCGTGTGGGTCGAACGCCAGGCCGATGAGCGGCGCCCCCGAGAGCATCAGCTCCGGCGTGTCGGGCGCGCCGGGACGGATGCGGTAGAGGCCGCTCGAACCGGCGAGCGCGTCGACGACGAAGAGGTTGCCCGACGAATCGAACGCGAGCCCCTGCGGCCGGCCAAAGCCGCTGGAGAACACCGAGACCACGCCGTCGACCGACACGCGGTAGACGACGTCGTTGGTCGCGAGCGTCGGCGCCGCCACGTAGAGGTGCCCGTCGGGTCCGAAGGCGAGGTGAAACGCGGCAACGCTCTGCGGCAGCGTGGCGATCGGCTGCGCCTTGCCGTCCGCCTCGACACGCAGGATCGATCCCGATCGATCGCCAACGTAGAGACGGCCGTCGGGACCGAACGCCAGTCCCGTCGCCACGCCGAGATCGCTGGCGTAGAGCGTCGCCTTGCCGTCGGGTGCGACGCGGTAGACGCAGCCGTCGAAACGGCTCGACACGAACAACACGCCGTCGCGATCGAAGGCGAGCGACGTCGGGTTGGCGAGGTCGGAAACGAACGGTTCGCGCGTGCCGTCGGGGCGGACGACGAAGACCGCGACCGGTGCCTGCTGGCCGCGCGATCCGCTGAAGGTGACGTAGAGATTGCCGTGCCGGTCGTAGACCGGACTGTCGACGTGGTGCACGCCGGTGACCAGCGGCGCGCCGATCTCGACAAACGCGGTCTCGCCGGGCAGCTCGTCGATGCGGATTGCGGTCTGTCCCCCTTCGAGCCCGTCGGGAATGACGACGGTCAGCGAAGACGGCGAGGCCGCCGCCAGCCGTGCGAACTGCGTACCGACGCGCACCTGCGGCACGACCGGGTCGATCGGGAAGCCGTCCCCCTCGAGGGTGACCCGGCCCCCTTCGATCGCCCACAACGGGCGGACTGATGTCAGACGGCCCACGAGGTATGGCCGGAGAGCGTCGCCCTGCCGGTCCTCCGTGCGCGCCCGCTCGCGGGGACTGTACGCCCCGCGTCGCGCGCGTGGTTCACTGGCTGACGCTCGTTCACGCCTCGCCGGCTTCGTCGCTGTCCAGCTCGACGTTCCAGTAGAAGTAGTCGCGCCACGATTCCGGGGCGTTGCGCAAGCCGATCGTGATACGGATCGCCGGCGCTTTGTCGGGACGCTTCGGGATACGGATGAGATGCATCCGGGCCTGCTCGGGAGTGCGTCCGCCTTTGCGGCGGTTGCAGGGGATGCAGCAGGTGACGATGTTCTCCCAATCTTTACGGCCGCCCTGGGCGACCGGCACGACATGATCGAAGGTCAATTCCGCCGTGGGGAACGACTCCGCGCAGTACCTGGCAGCGGTGATCGTCGCGCGCGTAGATATTCGCGCGCGAGAACGGCACGTAGTCGACCTGCCGCTTGATCTTGATGTAGCGCAGCAGCCGGATGACCGACGGCAGCTTGAACGAGAACCTGACGGAATGGACCTCGCGGTCGTACGAGGAGATAACCTCGACCTTCCCCTGGCACCAAAGCGTCATCGCCTTCTGCCAGTGGACGACCTTGAGCGGCTCGTACGTGGCGTTGAGCAGGAGCGTTTGCTCCATAAAGCCTGAGACATTCTAGCCGATAATTCGAGTACGCGGATGACTCGGCCCGGAAGTTACGCGATCGTGATCTCACTGACGGTCTGGTCGGCGGCGTGCGCGTCGACCGGCGCCACACCGCGGCCGTTTCCCACGCCAACCGCTCATGTGCCGACCCCCGACGCCGATCCTGCAGCTCATCCTGCGCCGGCGCCCGAGGCAAAGGCCGCTCGCATGAGCGGCCCGGCGGCCGGTTACAGCATCACCGGGACCGCGCTTGAACTACGCGGCCGGCCCTACAGAAACGGCGGCGCAGATCCCTCGGGGTTCGATTGCAGCGGCTTCGTGCAATACGTGTTCGCACAGCACGGCGTGAAGATGCCGCGCAGGGTCAGCGATCAATTTCACGAAGGCAAGAGCGTCGACGCGTTAGGGCTCGAGCCCGGCGACCTGGTGTTCTTCACGACCGTCGCGGCCGGCGCGTCGCACGTCGGCATCGCGCTTGGCGGGGACGAGTTCGTGCACGCACCGAGCAGCACGGGCGAAGTGCGCGTCGAGCGGCTGAGCGCGGCCTACTGGTCTACGCGGTTCGTCGGAGCACGGCGCGTCCTGTGAACTCGCGCACGTGCAGATCGCGATCGGTGTAGCGCGCCGGTTGCGTCAGCCGCTTGACCGGTTCCACCTTGACCCCCGCGGCCGCTTCCACCGGCAGCGCCGTGCACGGCGCCATGTAGCGCTGCGGGAACGACGGAAAATTGCTGAACGTCGTCGCCGTGATGCCGCCGTAGCGCAACTGCAGCTCGGAAAAATCCCAACGCAGGAATTCGGTCAGCTCGGGATTGGGACGGCTCGCGAGATACGCCCGCGTCATCTCCGCCACCTCTTCGTAGAACGCCGGCGCGTGGGTATGGGTAGCGCGCGTGCCGTCGGCGTGGGCGAACTGGCGGATGCCCGTCGCCCCCGGATCGATGTGATAGAGCTCGTGCACGATCGTGTCGAGCTTGGCCACCCACGGCTCGACCTCGCTGTACAGCTCCACCTTCCAGGAACGATCGAGCGTCTGCTGGCAGAAACGCGGCAGCACGAACGAGATGAGGTACTTGATGCGACGGCCGGCGACGGTGACCTCGGGCGTCTTGGTAACGAACCACTCAGAGCGGCGCGTCAGCTCGCCCGTTTCGCGATCCTTCCAGAAGTAATAGCCCGGTTCCGTTTCCGGCAGCGTCAAGCAATGACACGTCGCGAACGCCCCCTCGGCGCCGGGCCGCCCGAAGCGGCCGAAGACGAGGACATCGCGCAGGTCGATGAACGACAGCGCGGGAGTACGCGACACGACGTCCTGCATCAAGCGCTGGATGCGCTGTGTGTAGTTAATCATCGTGAGACACGCCTGACAGGGAGCCGCCCCGCCGGGGCCTGCCGTTCGTTGCTAGAAATCGGGAACGTTGTGACTATACGGAGCGAGGTGGATGGGTGTCAAGGTGAACAGGAGAAAAGATTTACAGTCCAGGTGTGTTAGTAGTGTCAGTCGCGGTCTGGCCCCCCACCGCCGCCGCGGCCCGGCGTGGTCAGAGGCGCGACCGGCGCGCCCGGAAGTGCTGAGGGCGCACCGACATCCGGCACGGCGGGTAGCGCGGGCGCATCGGGGGAACCAACGACCACTGGCTCAGCCGTAACTGGCGGAGGGGTCACGGCGCCCATCCGGCGCATGATCATCTGCTGACGCCGCCGCAGGCGGGCCGAGGGATGTCCGGGATCCATGAGGTGCGGATTGGCGATCGCGCCCGCGAGCAGCGCTGCTTCGGAGGGCGTCAGATCGGCGGACGGCTTGTGAAAGTAGCGGCGCGCGGCCGCCTCCGCGCCCCAGATGCCGTCTCCCCACTCGATGACGTTGAGATAGATTTCCAGGATGCGTTGCTTGGTCAGCTCCGCCTCGAGCCGCCGCGTGATGAGCAGTTCCTTCAACTTGCGCAGCGGGTTCTTGTCGGGCGTCAGGTAGAGATTCTTCGCCAGCTGCTGCGTGATCGTGCTCGCTCCGCGCGCGAACTCCCCGCGCTCCCAGTCGGTCTCGACGGCGTCGCGCAGCTGGTCGTAGTCGATCCCGTCGTGGCGCCAGTAGGCGTCGTCTTCCGTGGCGATCACCGCGCGTTTCAGGTTCGGCGAGATCCGCGCGTAGCGCACCCAGCGTTGATCCTTCGCCACCGGCTTGCCTTGATCGTGCGCGTCCTGTTCGCGCAGGCGCATGAACGCCGTGTCGGCCGGGTTCACCGTGCGCAGCCCGCGGACATCGGGCAGCGTCAGATAGAGATATGCGGTATAGGCGAATCCGGCGCCAAGGAGCGCCGTGATGGTGCGGCCGGCGAAGGTTAGCGCCGAACGAGTCCGGCGAGCGCGCTGACGAGCCGTGAGACGTTCTCCCTGGTCGATCCCGAACCCATGAGACCGACGCGCCAGATTCTGCCGGCGAGCGGTCCGAGACCGGCGCCCACCTCGATGCCGTGATCGACGAGTAGGGCCTTGCGGACGCGCGCCTCGTCGACACCGTCGGGTACTTTTACTGTATTGAGCGACCACAGGCGCTCGGCCGGCGGCGGCAGCAGCTCGAGTCCGATGCCGGCGAGCGCCTCGACGAGCGCCTCGTGGTTGTCGCGGTGCCGCCCCCAGCGCTGCGCCAGCCCCTCTTCTTCCACGACGGTGAGCGCCTCCTGCAGTGCGTAGACGAGCGGCGCGCTGATCGTGTGGTGGTACTTGCGATCCACCCAGTAGTCGTGCAGCAGGCCGGCGTCCAGATAAAACGACCGGCTGACGGGACTCTCCTTCAGGCTGGCGATGACCTCCGCCTTGAACGTCACCGGTGCGAGTCCCGAGGGTGCCCCGAGCCCCTTCTGCGTGCAGCTGTAGACGGCGTCGGCGTCCCAGGCGCCCGCCTCGACGGGATGCGCGCCGAGCGACGTCACGCAATCGACGATCGTCTTCGCGCCCCGCGCCGCTGCGACGCGGCACAGGTCGGCAACGGGATTGAGGACGCCGGTCGACGTCTCGGCGTGCACCATGGTGACGAGATCGGCGCCCGCGCCAAGCGTCTTCTCGAGCTGCGCCGGATCGATCGCGCGTCCCCACTCGCCTTCGACGCGTGTCACGGTCGCGCCGTAGCGCTGCAGCATCTGGGCGAGGCGCTCGCCGAAATAGCCGTTGGTGACGGCCACGGCGCGCGCCCCCGGCCGCGTCAGGTTGGCGATCGCCGCTTCCATGCCCGACGTGCCGGTGCCGGAGACCGCGAACGAGAACGCGCCGCCGCCGGCCTGGAACACTCGACCGAGCCTCGCTCGCACGTCGTCGAGAATCGCCATTAGGTCGGGATCGAGATGGCTGAGCACGGGTGCGCCCATCGCGCGCATCACGCGCGGCGCGACCGGGCTCGGGCCTGGACCGAGCAGTAGACGTTCAGACATGGTCGAGTGATGGGGCGGCATTGAGAAGCGCCTGGATCCTTTCCCTCGCCTCACAGGCGAGCGGCATGAGCGGCGGCCGTGGATCGCCGCCGGTGAAGCCGGCGAGGTCCATCGCCGCCTTCAAGCCGGGAATGCCATGGACTGTCGTAATCGCGCGCGCGAGCGGCGTCAGCTGCTGTTGCAGCACCAAAGCGTCGGCGTAGCGGCCGGCGCGGACGTCGGCGAGCAGGCGGAGGCACAGCGCCGGCAGGATCGCACCGACGGCGATGATCGCCCCGGTGGCGCCGGCGCAGAGCGCGGCAAAGACCCCTGGCGCGGCGCCGCACAGGATAGTGAAATCGTCCGCCACGGCGGCCGACAGGTCGGCAAACTGTGCGCCGTCGGTGCTGGTCTCCTTCATGCCGGCGATATTCGGGTGCCGCGACAGCACCGCGACGGTCTCGGGCGCGAGGTTGACGCCGGTCGACGCCGGGAAGTTATAGAGCAGCACCGGCACCGGGCTCGCGTCGGCGACCGCGGTGTAGTGCGCGACCAGTCCCGCCGCCGGCACGTGCGCGCGATAGGTGTAGGGCGTCTTCACCAGTACCGGCGTCGGCGCCGGCGGCGCCGGCCCGGCGTGCCGCCGCGATGGTCGCACGGGTCGATTCGTGGCCGGCGCCGGCGACGAGCACACGCTCGCGCGGCACTTCTTCGCGCGCCGCCTCGACGACGCGGACCGACTCGTCCTCGTCAAGCAGCGCCGCTTCGCCGTTGGTCCCGAGCGCGACGATGCCGCCGAGCCCCGACCCGATCCAGCGGCGCACGTTGCCGCGGATGGCGGCAGCGTCCACCTCACCGTCGCGGAACGGCGTCGGCATCGGCACGAAGATGCTTCGCAAGTTCACTCGGGCACCGTACCACGTCGAAGACGGGAAGAAAAGAAGACAGGAGGACGGCCAGAAGGGAGTCCGAGTGGCGATCCGGCTGGTACCGACGATCCGAGCGAGCGCAGCGACGCGAGCCAGACGAACGGAGCGAGCCGGCGCAGCGGCGAGCGAGTGAGGCTGTCGGGGAGTCCGAGGGGCAACGCCCCTCGGATAATTCGGATATGAATAAAAAGGGCGCGGCATACCGCCGCGCCCTCTCCTCAGCTCGCAGGGTGCGTGTGACCTAGTGGACTCGTGCTCCCCATACCGTGCGCTGCGCGCGCCAGTCCTCGTCGAGGATGGTCCACAGCGCCTGGTCGAGGTATTCGCCGTTGCGGAGGAACGACTTGCGCAGGATCCCCTCCTGCATGGCGCCAATCTTCCGCAGGGCGCCGTTGCCGCGGCCGTTGAGGATGGCGGCGCGTGCCTCGAGGCGGTGCGTCCCGATCGTCTCGAACGCGAAATCGACAATCAGGCGCGCGCCGTCCATGAACAAGCCCGTGCCCCAGAAGGCCGAGCCGATGGCGAAGCCCCATTCGGCGGTGCCGAAGCCGGGCTCGATCTGGCGCACCTGGAAGATCCCGATGGCCGTGTCCATGCCGTGCGGGACCACCGCGAAGCAGGCGTAGTTGCCGGCCGCGCGCTCACGATGGGTCCACGCGATGAAGCGCTCGAAGCCTTCGACCGTGGTCGGGGGCGGCGAGATGAAGCGCGCCACTTCCTCGCTCGTGAGCATCGCCAGCAGCGATGGAGCGTCCGAGAGGCGCAGTTCGCGCAGCGTCGCCATCGATCCCGTCAGCACCGGAAGCGCCTGCTTCCAGTCCGACGTCGTCGTGGTCGTCGGCGCGGCGGCTTCCATCACGGCTCGCGGGTTGGTCAAGGACTGCGCGTCGCGGAAAGGCATCTTCTCCATTAGAAGCCCCCTCCCACGATCGTCGGCTCAGTCACGACGGCCAGTGGTGGATCCGAGAGCAGCAGGCTGCTCCCGTCGTTCGGCAGATCTCCGCTCGTACCGAACGCCCCGTCCAGATCAAGCGTGCCGTCAAATATCGTCGGCATATCGGGATCGTCGAACACCGGTGTGTCCTCCCCAGAGCATCCCCATGTGATGTTGTCCGATTCGCTGTTACTGCCCCACGCCACGTTTTCGACGTCACCGGCGCTGGTGCCCCAGACGATGTTGTCCTCTTCGCCGCTCGCCGTGCCCCACACGATGTTGTCGTCTTCGCCGGCCTGGGTGCCCCAGACGACACCGTTGAGGGTGCTGATGTTGGTGCCCCAGACGATGTTGTCGCAGTCGGCGCCGCCGCACTCGGTGCCCCAGACGATGTTGTCGCACTCGCCGGCGCCGCAGGCGGTTCCCCAGACGATGTTGTCCGCCTCGCCGCTATCGGTGCCCCAGACGATGTTGTCCCCTTCGCCATCGACGGTGCCCCAGACGATGTTGTCCGAGTCCATGTCGGCGGTGCCCCACACGATGTTGTCGCACTCGCCGGCGCCGCATTGCGTGCCCCACACGATGTTGTCCCCTTCACCGTCGGTGCTGGATCCCCAGACGACGTTCTGGCCCCAGGCGCTGCCGGCCGGCTTGATCACGCCGTGCGTCACCTTCCGGTTGCCCCAAAGAATCGTCTTGCTCCAGAGCGGGTTCGACGGATAGCGCGAGCCCGTCGCCGGGTGCTTGAGGTAGCGCGCCAAATCGACCGCGCCCTTGGCGTTGATGAAGCCGGCCCCCTGCGTCAGCGCGTCATAGCGCATGTCCTGCGCGGTGTACTCGATGATCGCCTTAACCAGATTCGGCGTCAGGTTCGGGTTGGCCTGGAGCATCAGCGCGACGGTGCCGGTCACGACCGGTGCCGCCATGCTGGTGCCCGTCAGGCTCAGATACGGCTTCCCGGTAAGCCCTGCAATTGAGCCCTTGAGCAGATATGCCGCCTTGCTCAGGAACAGCGTGCTGCCGGGCACCGAGAGCGAGGCCGTGCCCACGCCGGCTGCGACGACGTCGGGCTTTGCATTGAAGTCCTTCGCTGTCGGACCGCGTGAGCTGAACGCACCGATCTTGTCGTCGGAGCGGGTCAGCGTCCCCTCGTGGCTGTAGGCGCCGACGGTGAGGACCCAGGGCGCATTGCCCGGCGCCGTAATGGCGCCGTACTGGATCTTGCCGGTCGTCGCGTTCTTGCCGAGGTTGCCGGCCGCCGTGACCACGACCACCCCCTCGTCGACGACGCGCTTGGCGGCAATTGTCAGCGGGTCGGTCAGGTACGACTCACTCACCGCGGCGCCAACCGAGAGGTTGACGACTCGGATGTTGTAGGCCGCGTGGTTGGTGACGACCCAGTCGAGTGCGGCGATGACGTCGCTGATGTAGCCGCCGCCATTGGCGTCGAGCACCTTCAGGCTGACGAGGTCGGCCGCCGGCGCAATCCCTGCGCGCGCCCCGAGCGTGTCGAAGCCGTTGCCGGCGATGATGCCGGCGACGTGTGAGCCGTGGCCGTTGTCGTCGTACTTGGCGACGCGCCCGTTGACGAAGTCCACGAACTTCACGACACGCTGGCCGCCCACGACCTTGACCTTCGTGTTGTTCCCCTGATAGGTCAGGTCGTCATGCCAGCTCGTGATGCCCGAGTCGATGATCGCCACGCCAACGCCGGCACCATCAAGACCGAGGAGCTGCTGGACCTGGCGGGCGCCCTCGACGATGCCCACGTAGTTCAGCTCGCCACCGGTCTTGCGGTCCCAGTGGATGGAGACGACGCACGGGTTGTCGGCCAGTTTGCGGAGCTGACCGTTCGGCAACTGGACCAACTGGCCGTTGATCAGCGCGAACTTGCGACCGAGCGCTCCGCCGGCCTTCGAGACGTCCGCGTCGACGTTGCAGCCCGGCTTCAGCACCACGATCGCACGCGTCAGGCCTTTGCCCCCCTTGTCCGAGCGTTCGTTCAGCTTCTGGTCGAGCTTTGGGTGGTCCGACGGCTTACGCCCGAGGTAGGCCGGCGTGTCCTGACCGGTCACGATGGAACCCGGGTCGGGATTGCGATTCGCCTTCCCTTTCCCCGAGGCGTCCGCCGTGGAGGCCGGGCCGAGCACGCAGAGCGCTGCTGTCAGCGCGCCTGCCATGATCTTGCGTGAATTTCTCACTTAACCAACCCTCTCTATGTCGCTGGCGGGGTCTAGCCCCACACCGCTTTGTCGTGCTGCTTCGGGCGTCGTTCCGTGCCTGTCACCCACTCCATGGTTAGCCTCATTGGATCGACGGTTACGAGTGCGCACCCCAATAGAGCAAGCGGTAAGCCACAACGGCAGGGCTAGTCACACATGCTGTTAACTTGCTTTAAATAAGCGTGTTATGGGGAAATATCAACTGCTGCAACGCCGCGGCGCTGGAGCTCGATTGGTCCGTTCTGAAACAGCCGCACACTGGATCCGCGGGTATTTCAGCCTCAAGTCGGCTAAATCCGGTCACTTAGCGGATCTTGTGCTGGATCAGAACACAGGTTCCGTAGTGGAACACAGGAAAAATCTGACTCAAATCACTGATTTGTAACGAGATAACAGATCAGAAACCCACCCGGCACGTGCGGTGGACTGGGCAGTGGCGTGGATCGCGAACACGGTGACCGTAAGCGCCGCTGCGGGCGTCAACAGCCAGGGCGCGTCGGCGACGATGCCGACGTGCGCGGCGTCCTGCAGCATCGCGCCCCAGCTCGGTGCCGGCGCCGTAAACCCAAAGCCTGCAAAGGAAAGGGTCGCCTCCGCCATGACAAAGGCAGGGACGAGGATCGTGGCCTGTACCGCCAGAAAGCCGCGCGTCGCCGGCAACAGGTGCCGCCAGATCACGCGCGCGGGGGACGCGCCGAGGGCGCGCGCCGCCTCAGCGTACTCGGCCCTGTTTTCCACCGTGAGGATTCCGCGTACTCCGCGTGCCACCGATGGCCACCCGATGAGTGCCAGAACCACCGCGAGGGCCACGAACACCTGCCCCATGCTCAGGACGAGTGGTAGCGCGCCGCGCAACGCGAGCACGACGTAGATGGCCGGCAGCACGAGCACCAGGTCCGCGAGGCGCATGAGCACGGTATCGATCCAGCCGCCGGCATACGCCGCAGCGGCGCCTGCGACCGCGCCGAGGAGCAGCGCGGCCGCCCCCGCCAGCACTGCGACACCGAGTGACAACCGGGCTCCGGCAGCGACCCGGGACAGCACGTCGCGGCCCAGTCCGTCGGCGCCGAGCACAAACCACGGTTCACCGGAGCCGAAACCAATGCGGCGCGTGCGATCCTCCGCGTAGCGGCGCTCCAGGCGATCGACGGCGTGCACGGGGTAGGCAAATGGCGCGTGCCACCTGCCGGCGTCGTCGATCAAGTGCGGGCGCATCGGCGGCGCGAACGGGTAGCCGTCGAAGGCGCGCGCCGAATCGTAGGGCACCAGCGCCGGTCCGGCGAGGACGACGACGGCGAGAGCGGCGAGCAACGCGGCGCGCGCGCTAGTCACCATGTGCTCCCTCGAGCCCAAGGCGCGGGTCGGCCAGCATGTGGGCCAGGTCCGCGCCGAGAACAGCCGCGGCCAGGAACGTGGCTCCCGCTGCTGCGCAGCCGGCGACGAGGTTCGTGTCGCGGGCCATCAGCCCCGAGAGCATCAGGTCGCCAAGGCCGGGCCACGACGTCACGATCTCCACGGCGAACGAGCCACTGAACAGTGACGCCACGATCACGCCGTAGACCGCCAGCACCGGCCCGAGTGATTGCCGCCACGCGTGGCGCCACACGACGCGATGGGCCGGAATGCCTCGGGCGCGGGCGGCCCTCGCCGCGGGACGGCGCAGTACGTCGGCGATGGCCTGCGCCTGCAGCCGCTCGAGCGACGCCGCTACGGGCAGCGCCAGCGCGAGCGCGGGGACGACGAAATGACGCGGACCGTCCATGCCGGACACTGGCAGCCAGCCGGTGGCGGCCGCAATCGTCAGCAGCACCAGCGACGTGATGAGCGAGGGCACGGACAACAGGACGAGCGACGCCGCGCGCAGCAGGCGCGCCACCGCGCCGCCGCGGCTACCGGTGAAGATGCCGGACGGAATGCCCAGCGCCGTCGCCAGCACGAGCGCGACCGCTGCCAGCGCCGCGCTGTTGCGCGCGCGCTCGCGCACGAGCGGCCCGACCGGGCGCTGGGTCTGCAGCGACACGCCGAGATCGAATGTCAGCGAGCGGCGCAGCCAGCGCCCGTACTGCTGCGCGACGGGCAAGTCGAGTCCGAGCCGATGGCGTTCCGCCGCGATGTAGGCCGGATCGCGCCCGATCGCCGCGGCGTAGTCCCCGGGCGCGATCTGCGCCAGCAGCACGGCGCCCGACGCGACCGCGAACACGAGCAGCAGCGCGGCGGCAACGCGCCACACGAGGAAACGGAAGAGGGCCATGGCCTGTTGAGGGGTGTTTCGGCCGGCGCGGGACCGGAGACTAGACTCTACGGCCGAACGAACAGCACGTCGGGCGTCCAGAGGATCTTCGGGTCGAGGATCGCCGGCTCGGCGCCCCCGACACGGCGGCTCATCGCGACTGTGACCTTCGGCGCGACGAAACAGATCTCGGGCAGGTTCTCGCCGAAGATTCGCTGCACCTCGGCGAACAGGCGCTGCCGCTCGGGGAGGGGCGCGGGCGACGCCATCTTCTGCATCAGATCGTCGATCTGCTTTTCCCACGGTGTCGCCGGCGTCTGCTGCGCGGCGTTCCACACGTGATTGCTGCCGGAGCTGAGCCAGAAATCCAGGCTCATCGCCGGATCGAGCGCGCTCGTCTGCAAGCCGAAATAAATGCTGTCGTAGTCGCCGGCGCCGAAGCGGGCGAAGATCGATGGCGGATCGAGCGTCACCACGTCGACTGTGATGCCCACTCGCTTCAGCTGCGCTTGGATGGCCGTCGCCGTATCTCCGCGCACGTGGCCGGCCTGCGAGAGGATAGAGAACCGCACCGGCTGGCCGGCCGCGTCCTCGAGCATGCCGTCGCCGTTGCGGTCGCTCAGGCCGAGGCCGGCAAGCAGCGTTTTCGCGCGCGCCAGGTCGAAGCCGTACTTCGGCGCAGCGTCGGAGTACCATGTGCGGTTGCCCGGCGTCACGGGGCCGTAGACCGGCACCGCGGCGCCCAGGTAGAGCGTGTTGGCGATCGCGTCGCGATCGACGGCCGACGAGATCGCCTGGCGGAATTCCGCGCGCGCCAGGTAAGGACGGGTCTTCTCGTTCTTCGCGATCGCCGCAGGCGTGAGGTTGAACCAGAGCGCGTTGGGATCGACGCTGACCCCTGGTTCGACCAGTTGCACGCTCCCCTGGTCGCGCCGATGACGCAGCGTGGCGATGTCTCCGGCGCGTACGTCGGCCTGCGTCATCAGGTCGATCGATCCTGCCTGGAGGCGCAGCATCTCGGCGTCTTGCGTCTTCACGATCTCGACGACCAGCCGATCGAGGTACGGCAGCGGCACGCCGGCGGCGTCCTTACGCCAGTAATGCGGGTTGCGCCTGAAGGTCAGGCGTTCCCCGGGCACGTACTCGTCGAGCATGAACGGACCGAGGCCCGCCATCTGCGACGGCGGCGTCGTGACTCCCCAGGCTTTGGCGAAGCTGCCCGAATCGAACGCGGCTTGCAGGAGGTGCTTCGGATAGATCGGCACGTTGTCGAGCATCGCCACCCCCGGCGCAAACGGCGCCGCCATCGTCAGCACGACGGTCCGCGCGTCGGGCGCGGTGACGCGGAACGGCTTCTGATCGACCAGCATGCCAGTGGCGAGCACGCTGGCGGATCGCGGATCGTAGAGCGCCTGAAAGGTGAAGACAACGTCATCCGAGGTGAATGGCCGGCCGTCGGAGAAGGTGAGGCCGTCGCGCAGGGTGAGGGTGATCGTTCGACCGTCGGGGGAGACGGTCCATGATTCGGCCAGCCAAGGCTCGGGCTTGTCGGTCACGCGATTGAGCCGGACCAGCGGTGCGTGGATCAACCGCGTGATGGCGTCAACCGCGGCCTGTTGCGCGCCGGGTCCGAGGCGGTTGAAGGTCGACGGCTCGGATCGCAGCGAGGCGGTGAGCGAGCCCCCAGGCTTCGGGCGGGCCTCAGGGGAGGTCTGCGAAGTGTACGAGGGGCCCGCTCCGCAGGCGGCGGAGAGGATCAGCGCGAACCAGACCGCTGAATGGCGAAGATGTAGGCCCACTCTTGACCCGATCGGCCAGTTACTTGGCCGGTACGAAACTACCAGAATTTCCGATGGTTCTGCGAGGGTAGCGCTTACCCGAGCGGGAACTCGTTCCCAGGGGCCAACTTATTGGCCCTTCGGCGCTCTTAAGCGATCGGCGGATTGTAGCTGAGAGCGTCTGTCGGAGTAAACAGTCTGAGTCAAGTTGTCAGTTGCTGTTCTGCCAAGAGCGGCTCTGGCACATGCACTCCTCTATTTATAGCGCGGTGGCACAGGCTGTGCCTTAGGTCGAGACGTCCACTGACCCTGAGGAGCACGCCCATGTTTCTCCGCCGCCTGTCAATTCGCGTAGCCGTAGCGATTGCGTTCGTGGGCGTCAGTGCGCCGGCAGCATTCGCGCAGGCGCCGCACCGTGCGCGGATGTCCCGCGACCTCGCCGACCGTCTCGCTCAGCGCGTCGAAGCGCCTGCGGAGATCATCGTGTCGGCGTCCGATGCGACGGTCGATCAGCTGGTCGCCCGCTACGGCGCACGCTTGAAGAAACGGGTCCCTGGCGGCGCGGTCTTGCAGGCGACGGGCGGGCAGATCGACGCGATCAGCCAGGATCCTGATGTCCCGCACATCTCCGAGAACGCCACTGTCTACCGGATGATGGCGGTAACCACGCAGGCCACCGGCGCCGACCAGGTCTGGGGCGGCGTGGCCGGGCTGCCGTCTGTCGACGGGCGTGGCGTCACCGTTGCGGTCATCGACTCCGGCGTGGCCAACCACAGTGCCCTGCGCGATCACATCGTCGTCGCCAAGGACTTCACGGATACGCCCGGCAACGCTCGCGATGGATACGGGCACGGCACTCACGTCGCCGGCATCATCGGCGAGAGCCAGCGCGACGGCTACGGCGGCATGGCGCCCGGAGCGTGGATCGCGAACCTGCGCGTGCTTGGTGACGACGGCTCGGGGAAGACGGATGCGGTCATCGACGCCATCGAATGGGCGATCCAGAACCGGCAGCGTTACAACATCCGGGTCATCAACCTCTCGCTGGGGCACCCGGTGTTCGAGTCGTATCTCGACGATCCGCTCTGCCAGGCGGCTCAGCGCGCGGTCGACGCCGGCCTGGTCGTCGTGGCGGCGGCGGGCAACTTCGGCAAGACCGACGACGGGCGGCCGGTGGTTGGGGGAATCATCGCGCCAGGCAATACGCCGTCCGTCCTGACTGTGGGCGCGATCAACACCAAGGGTACCCCGCAGCGGTCCGACGACGTGATGGCGACCTACAGCTCGCGCGGGCCAACGCTGGTGGACGGCGTGCTCAAGCCGGAGCTAGTGGCGCCGGGTAACAAGATCGTGGCGGCGTCGGCGACGGGGAGCTACCTGGCGACCACCTATCCGGAGCGGGTGGTGCCTGGTCGCGGACAGTCGGACTACATCGAGTTGAGCGGCACCAGCATGTCGACCGCGGTGGTGTCGGGCGCAACTGCCCTCTTGTTGTCAGCGCAGCCGTCGCTGAGGCCGGCGCAGGTCAAGGCAGCGCTCCAACTGACGGCGTCGCGGGTGCCCGGGGCTGGCCTGATCGAGGCGGGAGCGGGCAGTTTGAATGTAGCGGCAGCGGTGGAACTCGTTGAAGGGATGCCATTTCGAACGACACAAATCGCCGGCGAAGAAGTCTCATCTTCGAGCATCAGCTACGCACAACCGCCAACAAATAGTGTCTCTTCTGAAATCCTCGTATGGGGTAACACGGACATAAATTGGCTCGGCGCCCAGTCACAGAGGATCTGGTACCTGGCTGATTCTGTGGATCCGCGGATCTTAGTCTGGGGAGACTGCAATATTCAGAGTGACATTCTGGTATGGGGGGACACGGTCACCTCTGACATCCTCGTTTGGGGAAACATACTTGTTTGGGGAAATTCAGACCTTCGCGGAGAAATTCTAGTTTGGGGTGATAGCACGCGCGCAAACATCTTGGTCTGGGGAGACGCTGCGCCAAGAGCCGACATTCTCGTGTGGGGCAACTAGCGGCAAGCCGGATCTTTGACTTCACTCATTTCTTGAGGAGATGTAATAATGACAATCATCGCTTGGGGTTCGTAACCACCATCGCTCTCGATCTCTCTCGTCTAGTATGAGCCAGATGCAGCGGCTCTCTCGTTGGGGCCGACTCTACGTTGTCGGAGTCGTCGCGCTTGGTGCCGCGACTATTCTGCTTTCTGCGTACCAGCTACACGCCAGACCAATCGGTTGGAACTGGTTTATCCTCGCTTTGCTCACACTGTTGTCAGGCTTCGCAACAGTGAAGATGGCGTCTGTTCCTGCCACCATTTCGATTTCAGAAACCTTCGTCTTTACCTCAGTCCTTCTCTTTGGACCTGCCGCCGGCACTTTAACCGTTACCCTCGACGTCCTCGCCATCTCGTGGTGGCTAGCCAGACGTGGACACCCGAATTATCGAATTGCCTTTAATGTGTTCGCCCTACCGGCATCGCTGTGGGTCGGAGCACAGGTCTTCTATGCCCTCTCCAAAACCGAGCCGCTTGCACTCACGACTGCGGCAGTGCAAGTTTCGGAACTCCTTGTTCCGCTCATCATATTTACAGCTGTCTATTTTCTACTTAATAGCTGGCTAATCGCGGTCGCAATTGCTTTCGAAGAGAAGATCTCACCGTATACGATCTGGCAGAAGAACTTTGCTTGGCTATCACTTAACTATTTCGGCGGTGCATCAGTAGCCGCACTGCTTGTCACGTACACGCGCAACATCGACTACACGTATATTGCTTTCATAATTCCACTGCTGGCAGTCCTGTATTTTACGTTTTCCCACGCCATGGGGCGCGCGGAGGATTCGAATCAACACCTCAGCCAGTTAAACGCCTTGTACATGTCGACCATCGAAACACTCGCGATGGCCATCGACGCCAAAGATCAGATAACCCACGGACACATTCGTAGGGTGCAGACGTACGCCGTTGGGCTCGCGAAAGCCTTAGGTGTGAACGATCAGCCACAAATCAACGCGATAGAGGCTGCTTCGCTCTTACATGACATGGGAAAGCTGGCCGTGCCAGAATACATCTTGAATAAACCTGGTCCACTGAGTGCCGCCGAATTCGAGAAGATGAAGATGCACGCAAGTGTCGGCGCGGACATTTTGTCGGCTATAAATTTTCCTTACCCGGTCGTTCCAATTGTGCGTCACCATCACGAAAATTGGGACGGCACTGGCTATCCAACTGGGCTTGCTGGAACCGATATACCAATTGGCGCGCGCATCTTATCGGTGGTCGACTGTTTCGATGCGCTTACGTCAGATCGCCCATATAGGCCGCGGCTTACGGATCGCGATGCCTTTAGGATTCTGACTGAGCGTAGCGGCTCGATGTACGACCCTTGGATCGTCGATACTTTCATTCGAGTGCATACGCAAATCGTTCCAGCGGAACGGGCGTCCGCATTCGCCCCATCGCTCAGAGCAATCACCGAGGCAGCCGGAACCAGCTCAGAACCAGATGTTTCAAATTCCAGCTTGGAAGAAATCTCTGCCAGCACGGACGAAATGCTTACGTTGTTCGACCTCGCAAAGAGTCTGAGTCCGAGTATGCACATCGGCGATATTGCCGATATCATTTCGAAGCATGTCAGGCGACTCATTCCCTGCTCGCTTTCCGTGTTTTATTCATTTGAGGACCAGACCGACGAACTAGTTGCAACTCACATTGCCGGAGAGCCAGTCGGCATCATCAACGGCCTTAGGATTCGCCGCGGACAACGCCTGTCTGGGTGGGTGGCAGCGAGCCGTCAGACTATCCGAAACTCCGATCCTGTTTTGGACTTCGGTGAGTC
This sequence comes from uncultured Acidobacteriota bacterium, assembly GCA_963836665.1. Lineage (GTDB taxonomy): Bacteria > Acidobacteriota > Vicinamibacteria > Vicinamibacterales > 2-12-FULL-66-21 > JAICSD01. The sequence goes on from CAWIKL010000002.1 coordinate 1,335,327, forward strand.
TGCGCGATCTATGTCGCCTAGGCCGAGAAGTTGTTTAAGCACCGCGCTAGTAGACAAGAGCGACCTTGTCGGTGTGCTGTCGCTCTACTCCACGAACCGCGACGGTTTTAGCTTGGACCACGAACGAGTGATTGAGATCGTCGCAAGGCAAGTTGCCCCAGTGCTCCGACTCGCCGCGGAGTTCGAGTCAACAAAGGCGACGTCACTCAGAGATCAGCTGACCGGACTGCCAAACATTGAGCAATTCATCAAGTTTTCCCGCTCGGCTGAGGAATCTAGCGGCGTTTCGGCGCCGGCCGCATTGCTCCTTATTGACTTGGACCCATTGAATGATGCGAATACAGCTCAGAAACTGGCGCATGGCACTACGGCCTTGAGCCACGTGGTCGATGCAATACGGCGAATCTTACGGCCTACGGATGTCTTGTTCAGAAACGACAACGATGCGTTCATTGTTGTTCTGTTACACACAAATGAAACGACGGGACGAATTCTCGCCGAGCGACTGAAAGAATCAATTTGTTCGGCTGACGAACTTGTACAAAAGGGCGATAGTCGCGTCAGCATCGCCATTGCGCTGACGCCTAAAGATGGTCGCAGCCTCGAGTCGTTACTAGCGGTGGCGCAACGAAGGCTTAGGCTTCCTGAGGCCGGCCCAGAAAGATCGCCGGGCGATCGCATTCACTAGGAATATGGACCAGGACATTAGTCTGCTCGTACGCTCTGGCCGCTTTACGCAAGCACTCTCTTTCGTCACACGCCTGCCCATCGCGATGCGCCGATCTCCAGAGTGGATGCTCTCAGAGGCGGACCTTCTGGTTGACACGGGCGAGATAGATGCGGGGATGACGATAGCTTCAAGACTGGTCGATCGACTGCAGGATCCGATTTTGAAGACGCGAGCGCTCAAGATTATGGGGCAGGTCGCGTTTTATCGAGGAGACTCCACAACGAGCCGGAACTGCCTGAAACAGGCATGCGAGATTGCTCGTTCCGTCCGCAAGGCGGATCCTTACGGTTACGCAGCCGTTCAATTGGTTCGGTGGCGACTATTCTCAAAAGTTGATGAGTTTGAAGCGGGCAATACCGAGTTTGAACAACTGAAGCGGTCGATACTTGCCTCGGGCGCCCCCGAGCATCTCATTGAGTTGCGCGCCTGCGTGGGCGAAATGGAAGCGCAGCGTTCGTCTCCGCACGAAGCCTTACGACATTTGGACCACGCTCGCAAGATGCTCGCGAGTTTTCCGAATGTGTGGCTTGAGGGAGTGGTCCACAACCATTCAAGCAACACTTTGTCGATGCTAGGCGATCTGCCTGAGGCCCTTGAACACGCACGACGCGCCCTTGATTGCACCGTCACATCCGGGCATTTTCGAATTCGTGTCGCTGCGCAAATCAATATTGCGCAGCTGCTGACTTCGCAGGGCCAAATGGAAGTGGCGAAAGGTTACTTGGATCAAGCCGTGGCAGACGTCGGTTCTCACGTGCACCTACGGGCGGCGGCGCTGGATGCCCAGGCGCAACTTTTCCTCGCTACTGGAGATGTGCCTAAGGCCCGAGGTGTTTTCGGCGAGATCCTGTCACTTCGTCGCGGAGGAATGCGTCGATTGACAACCAGGTGGGACGCGTTCAGCGAGCTTTACACAAGGGGAAGGATTCGCGAGGCTGGTGGCCGATTCGATCGCGCCCTGCATACGTACAGGACGGGCCTGCAGCGGGCTGCTCTCAGCGGCGACAGATTTTGGGAGGTGAAGCTTGCGCTTAGGCTGGCCAGATTGGCCGCCCAAAACGGAGAACCTTCTGAGGCGGTCGTCCAGTTGGCGGATCTGGTGAATAGTCGGGTTGAAGGACCGGAGATGTTGTCGGAACTCGCGCTTGCTCGCGCTGCGACTGCTCGCGTCAATGGACATGCTGATTTGGCTGGTGCGTTAGAAACCAAGGGCGCTCGCATAGCTTCGGGTTTGGGATTCAGCTCCGTAAAATCATTACCACCCTCGGACCCGACGGCCGACGTCGGTCGCGCGGGCGGAGTCGACGATGCGACTTCGCTCCTCGAACTTGCCGGTTATCCCCACGTGCTGGCGCGCGAAGCCTACGCCCTCCTCGAAGCCACCGGCGCCGCCGAGACCATGGCGCTCGTCGCGCGCAACGACGCCGGCATCCGGGTCGTCGACTCGCTCAACTGCAGCGAGGCCGAGGCGCGTAACCTAGCCGCCGAACCGGGTGACCGCATGGTCGTCAGCTGCGGCACCCACCGCGACGAGGCGTGGGAAATTGTCGCTGCCCTGAAGCCCTCTCTCGATGACCGCTGCAGCGCCGTCGCCATCCGCAAGCTGGTCGACACCGCCGTCTCTCTCGATCGCTATCGCCGCGAGGAAAAGCAGCGCGCCGCCCTGTGGCCGCCCGATACGCTCGAAACCGACGGCGGCCTGTGGATCTCGGAACAGATGACCGAGCTGCTCTCCATCGCCCGCCGCATCGCCCCGGCCGACATCAGCGTCCTCCTCACCGGCGAGACCGGCACGGGCAAGGAAGTGATGGCGCGCGCCATTCACCGCGCCTCCGGCCGCGGCAACAAGCCGTTCGTGCCGTTCAACTGCACCGCCGTCCCCCGCGAGATGCTCGAGAGCCAACTGTTCGGCTATCGCAAGGGGGCTTTCACCGGCGCCCACACTGGCTTCGAGGGGGTCATCCGCGCCGCCACCGGCGGCACGCTCTTCCTCGACGAGATCGCCGAGATCGGACCCGAACTGCAGCCGAAGCTGCTGCGCTTCCTCGAGACGCGCGAGGTGCACGGCCTCGGCGAGACCCAGCCGGTCAAGGTCGACGTCCGCATCGTGGCCGCCACCAACGCCGACCTCGAGTCGCTTGTCGCCGACGGCCGCTTCCGCGAGGACCTCTTCTACCGCCTCAACGTCGTCCGCCTCCACCTGCCGCCGCTGCGCGAGCGGCGCGAGGAAATCCCCCCTCTGGTCGAGCACTACTTGCGCGCGTTCGCCGAACAGCAGAAGAAGGGACGCCTGACGCTCGACGACGAAACGCTCGAATACCTCGTGCTCTACCGCTGGCCTGGCAACGTGCGCCAGCTGGTCAACGAGATCAGTCGCATCGTCGCCTACGCCGAGGCCGACAGCACCATCGTGCCGGCCCTGCTCTCACCGGAAGTGCAGGCGTCGCGGCGAACGGTACGGGTCATGCCAGGCGAGGAGCCTGAGATCCGCGTCCGCCTCGACCAGCCGCTCGGTGACGCCGTCGACGCCATCGAACGGATGATGGTGCTGCGCGCGCTCGAGCGAGCGCACGGCAATTACGAGAACGCGGCGCGCCTGCTCGGCATTTCGCGCAAGGGCCTGTTCCTCAAGCGCCGCCGCTGGGGTATGCAGCGGCAAGAAGCGAGCTAGCCCGAGTACGGTTGAGCTATATACCCGTCTCGTAACGGGGTGCGCCAAAACGCGACCGCGCGGCGCGCACGCGCCGCAGAAACCCGCGCATTCATGGGCGCGCGCGATGGCGGCCGACTTGCCATCGTCGCCGCGTTCCCATGAAATGCTCCGTCGCTTTTTTCAGCGTCCTGTCCGTCGTCTGCACCGGCACGCCTGTCCTCGCGCAGACCCGCACCGCGTCAGGTCCTTACGTCGCCGTCGTCGATCGCGTCGCCTATCAAAAGCCGGCCCTCCCTGCACTCGGTGGCGCCGGTTTCAGCTTCCAGGATCCGGTGTTCCAGTCGACTTTGGGGCGGGTGACCGACGCGCTGACGCGCCCCGGGTTCCCCAACCGTTCGTACCGGTACGCCCTCGAGTCCGCACCAGAACGCCTGGAGCGTCAAGAGCACGTACTTCTACGTGATGGGGAGCGGCGGCGCCGGGCCGATTCCCTACGCGTTCGACGCCGGCACCGGCACTGCGCACCGCATCCAGCCGTCTGCCGGCGGCGATGGCGGGCTGGTGCTGAAGTTCTACATTGAGCCGCAGTTCAGTTATGTTGACGACGCGGTCATCTTCGGCAGCTATAACGGGGCCGGCTCGACCCAGCGCACGATCGATCAGTACGACTTCAACAGCGGCGCCTACACCACGCTGCTGAATCTCGACGCCCTGGTCGGTGGCCTGGCCGGCACCTACGTCGGTAGCGTCGCATCGAGCGGCGGACCAGTCGAGCGCATCCTGGCGTTCTTCGGCGGCGCAGCGCAGGACCAGCACCGCTACGTCGTCGTCTTCGATCGCGCCAACCCGGCAGACCACCAGTTAATCGACACCGTCGCATCCACGATCAACGGCGTCCCGACCCCCATTTCACTCGGCTTCCACCTTCACCACGCCGCGATCGATCGCAGCGGCCGCTTCGTGATGCTCTACTCGACGAGCGCCGACCAGGCCGCGCCGCGCAACGCCGCTCAGGAATACCTCTGGGATCTTCAGACCGGCTCGGTGACCGAGCTCGGCACCGCGGCGCTTCCCTATGGCCACGATGCTTTCGGTTACGGGGTCTACGTGAACAAGGATTGCTGCACGTCGACGTCGTGGGATGCCGGGCAGTGGCAGTACCGCGCGCTCGCCGCGCCGCTCGCGACCCGCGACCTCATCACCAGCCTGCTGCAGCCGAAGGAAGTCTACCTGTCGGATCACACGACCTGGAACAACGCCCGCCAGGACCGCCTGACGCCCGTCGTCAGCGGCCTCTATCGCTACGGGACGACGACGTCGGCGTGGCGGGCCTGGGACGACGAGATCGTCGCCGTCGAGACCGACACGGCCGCCAACGCCACCGTGTGGCGCTTCGCGCACCACCGCTCCGACGTGTCCTACGACGGCGATCCGACGCGCACCGCCTTCTGGTACCAGCCGCGCCCGAACGTCTCGCAGGACGGGCGCTGGGTCCTCTTCACGTCGAACTGGGAGAAAACGCTCGGCACGGACTCCGCGGCGGAGGCAGGCACTGCGGCGCGGCAGGACGTATTCCTCCTCGAGTTGAAGCAGGACAGCGCGGCGGCCACGAGCGCGCCGGTGATGTCGCTCGACTCGCCTCGCGAGGGCGCGGTGTTGTCGCAACCGGTTTCGGTGAGCGGGTGGGCGATCGATGCTGGAGCCGCCGCCGACAGCGGCGTCGACGCGATCCACGTGTGGGCCTTTCCCAACCCCGGCTCGAATCAGCCGCCGATCTTCCTGGCTGCCGCAACCTACGGGCGCCTGCGCGGCGACGTCGCGGGACTCTTCGGACCACAGTTCCAGAAGAGCGGCTTCGACGTGACGGTGCAGGGACTGGCCGCCGGCACCTACCAGCTGGAGGTGTTCGCACATAGCCGCCTTACCGGTACCTTCAACGCCGTGCGGGGGGTAACGGTGACGATCCAGGTCCAAATGCCGCTCATGTCGATCGACGTGCCGTCGAGCGGTGCCACGACGGCGACGGCGTTCACGGTCGCAGGATGGGCGATCGATCCGAACGCCTCGAGCGGCAGCGGCGTGGACGCCGTGCACGTGTGGGCGTTTCCGAATCCGGGATCGGGCGCAGCGCCGCGTTTCGTCGGCGTCGCGACGCTGGGCACGGCACGTCCCGACGTCGCCGCCGCGTTCGGGCCGACCGGCACGACAAGCGGCTACACACTCTCCGCGTCGCTGCCTTCCGGTGTCTACGACGTCGCCGTCTGCGCCCGCAGCACTGTCAGCGGCACCTTCAACGACATCAAGGTCGTCCGCATCACGGTGCGCTAGCCGAGCCTTCGCCAAGCACGCGCTTGGCCTGCGCGTTGTGACGCGCAACGTGCGCGACGGCCCACTCGCCGATGTCGCCGAGCGCGACGACGCCGATGACCGGATGAGTGATCGCATGGCGCGTCGCGCGCTCCTCGCCAAGGCCGGCCAGCGCCTCGTCGAGGGCACGGCCCGACTCGTCGAGTGCCGCCAGGGCGTCCTCGCGGCGAACGTTCGCGGGCGGTTGCACGCGCTTTCCCGCTTCCAGCTTGCCGGGAATCGCTGCCGCGACCTCGGACCACGGCCGCGCCGCGGTACCATCGGTTAGCGGTTTCGCCGCCGCGATCGCACCGCTGATCACGGCCGCGAACGAGGCGTCGACAGCCGCGACATGCCAGCCGATCTGCGCCGCCGACCAGCCGCCTCCGGCCGGCGCGCGATGGACCGCGGCGTCGTCCGCATCGCGCAGGCGGGTGACCAGGCGCGCCCGCGCTTCCCGGTAGGCGGCGCGGACGCGGGCGGTCTTCTCCGCGTGTGACTCCAGGATCAGCCTCCGTAGTACAGACGGGATCGGCATGTCGCGCATCGTGTGCAGGCCCGGCGTCACCTCGAGCACCTTGGGGATCGAGTTGACGGTAATCGACGCCGTCGCGACGTCTCCGTGCACGCCGCCGCCGATCTTGCTCTTGATGTTCGGCGATCCGGCAATATCCACCTGGTCGTACGATTCGGGCGCCCCCAGGTAGGCCTCCATGTGCAGTGTGATCACCGGCTGCCCGTTCCGGTAGCCGATGCCGTCCTGGACGATGCCGCACACGTAGCCGGGATCCACGGCGAGAAACTCGCTCGCCACGGTGTCCTTGGCGATCTTTGGCTCGATCTCGTCGGTGATCCTGTCCAGCTTCCAGCCCATCGCGTCGGCGATCATCGACACCGATTCGGCGAGCCCGACGTGGCGCACGCTGGCGTCGTCGACTTTCTTCTGGAACTGCTCGCGGGTGAGGCCGGCGCCGATCTTCTGCTGGAACGGCAGCCGGCGGACGCGCGCGTCCTGGACGCGGTCGACGCGGATGCTGTCGACGCGCTCGCAGACGCCGGTGAGCGTGATTGGCAAGGCGTCCATGGTGAACCCCGGGTTGACGCCGGTGCCGAGCACGGCGACCTTGGCCTTCTTCGCTGCCGCGTGAATGGCGCGGGCGTACTTCATGTTACCGGCCGTCGGATACGCGAGTTCCTCCGTCGTCGAGACGATCGGAACCTTGAGCTTGACGATCTCTTCGATCTGCGGCGTGACCTTCTTCAGCGACGACACCGTGCACAGTACAGACCACGTCGGGCGCGGTGGCCTTGATCGTCTTGCGCGCGTCGGCCGACACCTTGATGCGCAGCGGGCGCCCGACACCGGCGACCTCGCCGAGATCGCGGCCGGCCTTCGCCGGATCGATGTCTACGGCGCCGACGATACGGAAACCGCGGCGCGCCGCGACCTGGCGGACGACAGCTGCGCCGATCGGCCCAAGCCCGTAATGAAGGACACGGATCGGACCCTTTCTCGATGATGCCATCTGTGACTCCTCAAAAGAGCAATGATATAGGATGCGGAGCGTGACGCGCGCGTTCAGCGAAGGGATCAATCGGGTGGTCTCTGCGCCGCTGCTGCTCATCGCGATCGCGGCGGCGTCCTTCGCCTATCCCCTCCATCCCTTTGCCGCGCCGGTCCGGGTGCTCGCCGAATACGCGGTCGTCCTCTCCTTTCTGCTCGGCGGCGTGATCGATCGCTACGCGCGCGCGCGCCCGACGCGCGCCTACGGCTTCTTCGGCGCATGCGGCCGCCATTTCGGTGCGATGCTGCGGCTGGCTGCGATCGAAATCGCGCTGTTCGTGGCCGTCTACAGACTGCTCGGCCAGACCGCGTTCACGGCCGGCGTCGTCGCCGTCGTCAACATGTTCATGGTCTACGCGCGGATCCGCCTCGTCGTCGAGGATCGCCGCAGCGCGATCGGTGCGATGCTCGCCGGTGGCCGTTTCGTGACGCGGCACCGCGGGGCCGTGGTCGTCTACACCGTCTGGATGGTCGTTGTCGTGATGGGGGCGTGGATCGCCCGCGCCGCTGGCCCCATCCTCGTCCTGCCGCTCCTCGCCACGTCGGCGGCGTTCTTCCAGGCACGACTGGCGCACGCCGCCTACACCGCCGCGCCGCCGCTGCAGTGGCCGGAATCGCCCGCGGCGGAAGCCATCGCCAACCACCGCTGACTGCCCCATGATTGCCGCCCACTTTCACCACGCGCGCCTTCTCGTCGCCGACGACGAAGACGGCAACGTCGAGATCCTCAAGCGCATCCTCGCCCGCGCCGGCTTCACTCGCGTCGAGACCACGACCGATTCGCGCCGCGTCGCGGAGCTCTACGTGCAGCAACGGCCGGATCTGATCCTGCTCGACTTGCACATGCCGCACCTTAGCGGCCTCGAGGTGATGGACCAGCTGAACGAGATCGCCGAAGCATCGTACCTGCCGATCCTGATCCTCTCGGCCGACCTGACGCCGGAGGCGCGCCGCGACGCGCTGTCACGCGGCGCCAAGGACTTCGTCGCCAAGCCGTTCCAGCCCGACGAGCTGCTGCTGCGTATCCGCACGCTGCTCGAGACGCGCTTTCTCTACCTGCAGATCCAGAGTCAGAACCAGCTCCTCGAGGCCAAGGTGCGCGAGCGCACCCGCGCCCTCGAAGATGCACAGGTCGAGATCATCGAGCGCCTGGCGGCGGCCGCCGAGTTCCGCGACGACAACACCGGCCAGCATACGCAGCGGGTCGGCCAGATGTCGGCGCTGCTGGCCCGCCAGCTCGGGCTGCCCGACAGCCAGGTGGCGTTGATCCGCCGTGGCGCAGAGCTGCACGACGTCGGCAAGATCGGTGTCCCCGACGCCATCCTCCTCAAGATGGGCAAGCTGACGACGGCAGAGTTCGAGATCGTCAAGACCCACACCACGATCGGCGCGCGCATCCTATCGGGGGGCAAGTTCCCGCTGCTCCGCCTGTCGGAGGAAATCGCCTTCACCCACCACGAACGCTGGGACGGCAGCGGCTACGCCGGCATCCGCGGTACAGACATCGCGCTGGCCGGGCGTATCGTCGCCATCGCGGACGTGTTCGACGCGCTAACGCAGCAGCGGCCCTACAAACCGGCGTGGCCGGTGGCCGACGCTATCGCCGAGATCGATCGCCAGCGCGGGCGCCAGTTCGATCCCGACGTCGTCGACGCGTTCCTGCGCGTCATCGACCAGCCCAATTGATATGCTGACGCGGAGATGAGTCCGCCGATAGAGGCGATTGTCGAGTGGTTGCGCCAGCGGCTGGCGCAATCGGGCGCGCGCGGCTTTGTCTGCGGCCTGAGCGGCGGCCTCGATTCGGCGGTCGTGGCCCGACTGTGCCAGTCGGCAGCCCCCGCCAACGTCGTCGGCGTGCTGATGCCCTGTCACGGTGATCCGCAGGACGATGAGGATGCGCGGCTCGTCGCCGCGCACTTCGCGATACCGACCGTTCGCGTCGACCTGGCGCCCGCCTACGACGTGCTCCTCGAAGACCTGCACGGCGCGGTCGCCGGCGTCCCTATGGAGCAGCGCGTCGGAACGACGCCGGCCGGCGATCCGCGCGCGCGGCTGCCCGGCGCCAACGTCAAGCCGCGGCTGCGCATGACCACGCTCTACTTCCTCGCCAACACGCTCAACTACCTCGTCGCCGGCACAGGCAACCGCAGCGAGATGGCCATCGGCTACTTCACCAAGTACGGCGATGGCGGCGTCGACTTGCTCCCCATCGGCAACCTGCTCAAGAGCGAGGTCCAGTCGATGGCGCGGACCCTCGGCGTCCCCGACCCGATCGTCGACAAGGCGCCGAGCGCCGGCCTGTGGGCCGGGCAGAGCGACGAAGACGAGATGGGCTTCAGTTACGCCGCGCTCGAGAACTACTTGGCCAAGGGTCCTCAGGCGGTCGCCCCCGCGCTGGCGATGCGCGTCGAACGGCTGATCCGTCAGAGCGACCACAAACGAACGCTGCCGCCCCTCCCGGAGACACAGAAATGATGCGCACTCTCGTCGTCACCCTGCTCGCCCTCGTGCTCACCGCCGGGTCGCAGGCACCGGCCTCGCTGCAGACGCCGGAACAGTACTTCGGCTTCCGCATCGGCACCGACAACAAGCTGGCGCGCTGGGACAAGATCGTCGAGTACATGAAGCACGTCTCGCAGACGAGCGACCGGGTGCGCTACCGCGAACTGGGCAAGACCACCAACGGCAACCCGTTCATCGCGCTCGAAATCGCCAGCCCCGATACGTTGAAGAACCTCGACCACTTCAAGCAGCTCGAACGGCGGCTCTACTTCCAGGGAGGCGCGCCGGGCGACGCCGAGCGCGACGACATCCTGCGCCAGGGCAAGGCAGTGGTCGTGATCACCAATTCGATCCACGCCACCGAGATCGGGGCATCGCAGATGGTCGTGGAGCTGGTCCATCGCCTGGCGACCGACAATTCCCCGCAAGTGAAGAAGATTCTCGACAACGTGATCTTCGTCCTCGTCCCCTGTCTCAACCCGGACGGGCAGATCATGGTGACCGACTGGTTCAACAAGAACCTCGGCACTCCCTTCGAGACGTCGCAGATCCCCTACCTCTACCACCCCTACGTCGGCCACGACAACAACCGCGACATGTACATGTTCACCCAGAAGGAGAGCCAGCTCACCGCGCAGCTGCTGTGGCACGACTGGTTCCCCGCGGTCTGGCTCGACGAGCACCAGATGGGCAGCAATGCGGCACGCATTTTCGTGATGCCGGCAACCGATCCGATCAACCCGAATGTCCACCCGCTGATCTACCGCTGGAACGCGATCCTCGGGCAGTCGCAGGCCGCGGCGCTGGAAGCGGCGGGCAAGGAAGGGATCATCTACAACTCCACCTACACCAACTTCTGGGAAGGGGCGATGGCCTGGAGCGGCTGGTGGCATGACGAAATCGGCCTGCTCACCGAGGTGGCGAGCGCGCGCGTCGCAGCGCCAATCGATCAGCAGAGAGCCGGTGCGAATCCTGGGCGGGGAGCGCGCGGTGGGGGCGGCGCGGAAGGTGCGCAGGCGGCCGGGGGTGGACGCGGCGGCGGCGGGCGCGGCGACGCAGGGGGCATGCTGCCGGCGCCCACCGACATCACGCCGCGCACCGAGTACCCGCGCCCGTGGATGGGCGGCCATTGGACGCTCCGCGACATCGTCGACTACGAGCTGATCGCCACCATGGCGCTGCTCGACACGGTTGCCGACCGGCGCGAGGCCCTCTTGCAGCAGATCTACGAGGTCAACCGGGTCACACTCGAGAACGGACGCACCTCGGATCCGTCCGACATCCTGATCCCGGTCGAGACACAACACGATCCGCACGAGGCGCTCCACCTCGTCGAGAAGCTGCAACAGGGAGGCGTCGAGGTGTCGCGTGCCGACACGCCGTTCGAGGCAGATGGCCGGAAGTACGCCGCCGGGACCTTCGTGATTCCGATGACGCAGGTCTTCGCCCGCTACGCCAAGGACATGCTCGAGAAACAGACCTATCCGGAAGTGCGCCGTTCCCCGACCTCGCCGCCTGAGCCTCCCTACGACGTGACCGCGTGGTCGCTCGGCATGCTGCTCGGCGTCGATCACATAGTCGTGCACAAGCCGATCGGTGACACCGTGAAGCTGGTGAAGCTCGACGCCGCACCGAAGCTCGAGGGCAAGGTGACAGGCAACGGTCCGCACTTCGTCTTCGATTACAAGGGTCCGGACGCGGCCAAGGCGATCAACCGCTTGCTCAAGGATGGCGCGCGCGTCGCGATCAAGGGTGACCAGGCCTGGGTACTGAACGCGCCGCGCAAGTCGCTCGACACGGCAGCCGCCGACTTCGGCCTGTCGATCAAGACCGCAGACGCCGCAGCACCGGCCGGGGCGCTGAACGTCAAGGCGCCGCGCATCGGCATGTACTCGCCGTGGACCGGCGGCAACATGGACGAAGGCTGGACGCGCTGGGTCCTCGAGCAGTACGACTTCGCGCAGACGACGCTGCACAACGCCGACATCCGCGCCGGCAAGCTGCGCGAGAAGTACAACGCGATCATCCTGCCCGACCAGGCCCCGCGCTCAATCATCGACGGCGCCAACGGGTCAAACATCCGCCCCGAGTACCGCGGCGGCATCGGCGACGAAGGCATCGCCGCGCTGCGTCAATTCGTCGCGCAGGGTGGCACGCTCGTCGCGCTCGGCCAGGCGTCGGATCTGGCCATCGAGCGCCTCGGCGTGCCGCTACGCGATCTGAAGGCGGGGCTGAGCCGCGATCAACACTTCGCGCCCGGCACGATCCTCAACATCGAGGTCGACACCGCGAACCCGATCGGCTACGGCATGGAGGCGGCCACGACCGGCTTCTACAACAACAGCCCGTTCTTCTCGCTGCTCGAGGGCTTCTCGTCGCAGAAGCTCAATGTGATCGCTCGCTACCCGAACGCGGACGTCGTCGCGTCCGGCTGGCTGAAGGGGGAGGAGCTGATGTCGGGGCGCGCCGCGGTCGTCAGCGTCGACATGAACCCAGGACGGATTGTGCTCTTCGGCCTGCGGCCACAGCACCGCGCGCAGACGCACGCGACCTTCCCGATGCTTTTCAACGCGCTGTATCTCTCGGCGATGGAGGCGGCCCCGAAGACGACCACGCCGTAACACGCCCCCCAGACAAAGGTACCATGCCGGACGCCTGCGCAATCCCGGTGGTTTCCCTGTAACTTCCCTGCGCGGCGCGTTGGTGCGCGGACATAGAATGACCCACCCGGCGTCATCAACCAGGGAGGGTTCAAGTGTTCGCGCGCCTCCTCCTCTTCGTATCCCTCAGCGCTTTGCTCGCGCCGTCCGTGGCCGCGCAGGGCCTGACCGGCGCTCTCGTCGGTACCGTCAAGGACGAACAGGGCCTGCCCATTCAGGGGGCCTTGGTTCGCCTCAGTTCTCCCGCGGTCATCGCCGGAAACCTCGAGCAGACCACCAACGAGAGAGGCCAGCTCCACTTCCCCGCGCTTCCCTCAGGCGTGTACTCGCTCGAGATCACGTTCCGCGGATTCGCCACGCGACACGAAGACGGCATCGTCATTGGCGCCGGCGCCACGATCGGCCGATGGGTGGTACTGGCGACCGCGGCGATTGTCGCAACCGTGACGGTCGACGGCGGAGGCTCCCGCCTGGACGCCCGCGATCCCGGGTTCGCCACCCGCTTCGGTCCCGAGGATCTCAAGGCGATTCCCACACGCCGCTCGAGCATGTTTGATGCACTGAGAAACGTTCCCGGCGTCACTCCAACGTCCCCGTCGAGCGGCACGAGCACGACGATCTCGGCCTTCGGCTCGGGAACCAATGAGAACCAGTTCCTGATCGACGGCACCAACACGACCTGCCCGTGCAACGGCGTGGCGCGATCGGAACCCGGCGTCGACTTCATCCAGGAGGTCCAGGTCCAGGCGGTCGGCGCGTCGGCTGAATTCGGCAACGTGCAGGGCGCCGTCGTCAACGTGCTCACCAAACAGGGCAGCGATCGCTTCCTCTACGACGCCTCCTATTACTCCCAGCCGTCGGGCCTGACGGCACAGCCGGTCCAGTTGCCGGACGCCGCGGGTCACGAAACCGGATACAACCGCGCCCGCTATCGCGATCTCACGTCGAATCTCGGCGGACCGGCGGTGCGCGGCAAACTGTGGTTCTTCGGCGGGTATCAGTACCTGCGCGATTACGACAGTCAGCCGGGGACCGATCCGTCCCAGCCGAGAACCTACGAGCAGAACAAGTTCTTCGCAAAGCTGACCTGGCAGCTGGCTCAGGGATGGCAGCTCATGCAGAGCTTTCACGAGGAAGTGTGGGTCAACCCGGATCAGCCAACGATCAGTCGGCCGATCGAGACAACGACCCGCGGCCACGCGACGGTGCCGGCGATGACCTACGGTCATCTGACGCATACGGCATCATCGAACACCGTCTGGGACGTACGCGTCGGACGTTTCAGGTACAACCTCGATAGTCCGCCGACCAACGGTGACACGACGACCGCGAGCCATGTCGACGCGCTGACCGGCCTCATGAGCGGCGCGCCACCCAGTTTCAGCTCCCTGACGCTGATGCGAACCACCGGCAAGGCGACCATCAGTCACTACCGCACCAACTTGTGGCACGCCGATCATGCGTGGAAGGCGGGCATGCAGATCGAACGCGGCGAGCACTGGTCCCCCTTCATCATCCCGACCGGTGTGCGCTACACCGACAGGAACGGTCCGTTTACCGCCACCTACGCCGACCCGTCCAACACCGGCGCCGTGTTCGTCACAGGCTCGTTGTTCGCCACCGATGCCATCACCATCGGCGATCGACTCACGATCGACGCCGGCGTGCGCTTCGATCACAGCCGCGCCATCAGCCAGGATCTCCACGGCGTGGATCTGACCGGCCGGGAAACCAGCACGATCGTCCAGGGCGCAGGGACGCTGTTCTCCTGGAACATCGTGTCGCCGCGGATGGGCCTGACGATGAAGCTCACCGGCGACGGCCGGACGATGCTTCGCGGGAGCTACGGGCGGTTCAGTCAGGGAGTCCTGACCGGTGAGATTGCCGCGTTCCATCCCGGCGCGACGACCATGACAACGAAAAGCTACGTGACGGCGGACGCCGACTACACGCGCGTGACGCAGATCAACGATCCCAAGCATCTGCAGCTCGATCCCGGCATCCGGGCGCCACGGACCGACGAGTACTCGGCCGGAGTGGATCGCGAGATCGGGCGCTGGCTCCAGGTGGCCGGGGCCTACGTGCATAAGTCGGGGGCGAACTTCATCGGGTGGGAAGACGTCGGCGGCATCTATGTCACCACGTCGCGGACGCTCGTCGACGGCCGTACACTGCAGGTCTACGACCGCGTGAACGGCGCGGACGATCAGCGCTTTCTCCTGACGAATCCAGCCGGCTACTCGATGACTTACAACGGCCTGGTCGTGGCAGTCGAGAAACGGCGCGCCCACGGCTGGCAGGCGTTCGGTTCCCTGACGCTGTCACGCGTCGAGGGACTGCAGGCCGGCAGCGGCACAACCGCCGCCGGCGCGCAGGTCAGCACCGTCGCGCCGCCGCCCGGTCCCTCTGGTGTGACCTACGGCCGCGACCCAAACGATCTCACGAATGCCTACGGCCGGCTGGCCAACGACCGGCCGCGGATCTTCCGCACTATGGGTAGCGTCGACATCCCCGGAACCGGCCTGGTCTTCGCCGGAAACTTCCAGTTCTTCAGCGGCAAGCCATGGGCGGCGTCCGCGTTGGTCCCCCTCAGCCAGAGCCCGAACCAGCGCGTCCTGCTCGAGCCGCGCGGCACCCGCCGGCTCTCGTCGCAGTCGCTGCTCGACCTGCGGTTGTCGCGGTCGATCGCGCTCGGCAAAGCAACGAGGATCGATCTGCTGCTCGATCTGCTGAACGCGTTGAACAGCACGGCCGAAGAGAGCATCATCAGCGACACGCAGCTGACGACGTCGGCGCTGAACCCCACCTTTGGCCAGCCGAACGCATTCGTCGATCCCCGTCGCGTGATGCTCGGCGTCCGCCTGAACCTGGGTCGATGACGCCTGCACTACGCCTGCGGAAATCCTGAGCGTCCCCTGAGACTCGCCGCGTATCAGATCGCTATCGTGGGGGCCGACCTGGGAGGGTCTCATGAGAACAAGACATGCAGTCGTCCTTGCTGCCGCACTCCTGTGCAGCCCGGTTGTCGTCCGCGCAGACGTGGTGCTCGACTGGAATGCCATCGCGGTCGCCACCTCGAATCCGCAGGGTCCATTCAACCAGGCGCGGATCCTTGCGATCACGCAGCTCGCGGTCTTCGAGGCGGTGAACGCGGTCACGCGCGAGTACCAGCCATACCTCGGCGGGACGGTCGCTCCCGCGGGCGCCTCGGCGGACGCGGCGGCGATTGCCGCGGCGTATCGGGTACTGAGGACCTATCTGCCGGCGAGCGCGGGGACGCTCGATCCGGCGCGGGCGACGTCGCTCGGCGCCATCCCGGACAGCCCGGCGAAAACCGCCGGCATCACGGTCGGGGAGCTGGCGGCCGCTGCGATGATCGCGGCGCGCCTCAACGATGGATCGGCTCCGCCGGAGTTCTCGCTGCCGGCCTCGAACGATCCTGGCGTGTGGCAGCTCACGCCGGGGTGCCCAGCTGCGGGCGGCGTGTTCCTGCAGTGGCGTAACGTCACGCCGTTCGGCATCGCGAGCGCCGCAGCCTTTCTCGCCGACCCGCCGCCGGCGCTCACGAGCAATGAGTACGCAAAAGCGTATGACGAGGTGAAGCGCGTCGGACGGATCGACAGCACCGAACGCCCCCAGGATCGCTCCGACGTCGCGCGCTTCTATGCGCAATCGTCGCCCGACTACGTCATGAATCTGGCGGCGCGGGAGCTCGCCGCGGCGCAGGGTGGATCGCTCTCGGAGAATGCGCGCGCCCTCGCGCTCCTCGACATGGCGATCAGCGACGCCTTGGTCGCCGAGTTCGGAACGAAGTACCACTACAACAGGTGGAGACCCGAAACCGCTATTCATGACGCCGATGTGGATGGCAATCCGAAGACCGAAGCCGATACCGATTGGAAACCCTTCATCGTCGCCCCGTGTTTTCCGTCGTATGCGTCAAACCACGCGAGCGGCAGCTACTCGGGCGCCGAGATCCTCCGTCGTCTCTACGGCGCAGGCGGACACGACATCACCATTTCGAACCCGGCGGTGCCCGGCCTGGTGTACCACTACGCCGAGCTGAAAGACATCACGGCCGACATCGACGACGCGCGCGTGTATGGCGGGATTCACTTCCGTTTCGACCAGGAAGTGGGAGGCCGGATAGGGCGCGACGTAGCCACTGCGGTCTACAAGAACAATCTCGGGCGCGTGCACGACCACGACTGAGTTGGATGGTCGGGGATCGGGCGAACAGCAGGTCCCCGACCGCCGTCATCTGTGAAGATCGATCAGGGCAATATCAGAAAGGTCACGGACACGGTCGAAGACGATGGACCTGCCGTTAGGGGCGATGTCGAACGTACTGATCATCGCGGGACTCGACAGCCGCGTGATCGCATGGAATTCCTGGGTCTGGAGGTCCATCAGCCAGAAATCCTGCCTTCCGATTTCCCCCAGCAAGTAGACCAGGCGCCCGTCCGGGAGAAAACGAAACCGGCCGCGGCCGCCTGTCAGGATTCTGATCGGCGGCAGCGGAACCGCCGTCCCGTCAGGCCGCATGGCCAGCAGGGGAGCAAAGGCGGTCTGCTGGCCCATGTAGACGATTGTTTGCCCGTTCGGCGACAAAACGGGATCGGCGGCGGGACCCGACATTAGCCGGACCGGCGGACCGCCGTTGACGGGAATCGTGAACAGCCCAGGGCCGCTCGCGTCCGTGCCGCCGGCGAGAATCGATTTGCCGTCGAGCGACCAGTCCGTCGTGCCACGCACGTCGACCGCGTCGGACAGCGGTTGAAGATCGGCGCCATCGACCGCCACGGTGGCCAGGCGCTCCTTGCCGTTCATCCTGAGGACGATGGCGACGCGATCGCCACGCCGCGACACTGCCGGCGTCTCGACGACCGGCACGTCTGAGCCCGTGCGGATGTCGATGGCGTGCCCGTCCTGCTTGCGCCAGAGCCCGTCACCATTGCGGCTCGTGGACAGGTAGAACAGCACCGATGGCGATCCGAATCGCGGCGCCAGCGCTCGCGCCGACGGCATCGGATATGCGCTCACATCGCGCTCCTCGACAAGGCGGTCCAGAATCGGCACGGACCACAAATCGGCCGTGGTCGACTTCGCGATGGTCGCGACAAGGCGGCGGCCGTCGGCGCTCGCCGACACCGACAGGTAGCGCTCGAGCCCGGTGCTGACGCGACGTGTCACTTTGCGCTCGACGTCGAGCGCCCAGAGCCACGGTCCCGACCGGTTGCTATCAGGGGCTACGAAGAGCACCGTGCGGGCATCGAGCGGCGTCACGTAGCGTACGTCGCTATGCAGATTGGTCAGCCGCTCCTGCTGCCCCCCGGATGCCGGAATCCGCCAGATGTCGAATTCCCCCATCGACTGCGTGTCGTGGGCGTAGTAGATCCACTTCCCGTCAGTCGAAAACGCCGGAAAGTGGTTGTGGTCGCCCGGCCGTGCTTCAATGATCGGACGCTCGCTGCCGTCGTTCGCATCGGCGACGATCAGCGGGTCGCCGTCATAGGTGAAGTAGACGAGACGTGCGCCATCTGGTGAATACGCCACGTTAACGGCGTGATCTCTGAGAAAGGCGCGCCGGGCGCCCCCCATCAGCGGCATCACCGTGAGGCGACGCCCCGTCGTGCCATTCAGCCAGATCTCCGACCCGTCGCCGGAGAATCCGACGCTTCGGTTGGGTCCGGCATTCATCAGGCCGTTATCATCGGGCGTGAGGTCGATGGGCGAGCCCGTGCCGACCTGCTTCATCCAGATATGGAAAGGCCCGCTGCGATCGGCCATGAAGGTGACGAATTTTCCGTCGGCCGAAATCGCCGCGTCCAGCTCGGTGCCTGGAAAGTCCGTGAACGGCTCGGACCTGGCGTCAATCAACAGACGCTCAATGGGCGGTGACGTCGTCCGCGTCAGCCACAGGGCGAGCGCGGCCATACCGCCCAACGCGACGACAGCGACACCCAACGTCGCCAACCACCGGCGACGTGGCGGCGCGGAGATGGCCGCGGTCGGTTGCGTACCGGAGAGGACGTCGAGACCGAAGGCGAGATCGCGCGCCGATTGAAACCTGCCCTCGCGCGTTTTTTCGAGACAGCGATCGACGATCCGCGCCAGTGCCGGCGCGTCTGCGACGGACACCGGCGACGGTGGGTCCTCTTTGAGAATCGCCGTCATCGTCTCGGCCGAGGTGTCTCGACGGAACGCCTGCCGGCCGGTGATCATTTCGTAGAGCACCGCACCGAGGCTGAAGATGTCGGAGCGCGCGTCCACGGTCTCGCCGCGCACCTGTTCGGGAGACATATACGCGGCCGTGCCGATGACCGTGCCGGCCGCGGTATTGGTCGGCAGGCCCGTCTTCGCGCTGGCCTCCTCTGTCACCGCCAGCTTGGCAATCCCGAAGTCGAGAATCTTGATCCGCCCGTCGGTCGTGATGAACAGGTTGTCGGGCTTGACGTCTCGGTGCACGATGCCACGATCGTGCGCAGCGGCGAGCCCCTCCGCCGCCTGCTTCGCATAGTCGAGCACCTTGCGCCACGGCAGGACGCCGTCGGCCAGCCGGCTGCGCAGCGAGCGTCCCTCGAGCAACTCCGAAACGATGTAGGGGGCTCCCTCGTGCACGCCGATGTCGTAGACCGCGAGCACGTTGGGATGATTGAGCTGGCCGGCGGCGCGCGCTTCCTGTTCGAATCGCCGCACGCGGCCGGCATCGCCCGACAGCGCGCCGGTGATCAGCTTCAACGCTACGTCGCGCCCGAGGCGCTCGTCACGCGCGCGATAGACCTCCCCCATCCCCCCCGACCCGAGCCATCCGACGACCTCGTACGGCCCGATGCGCGCGCCGGGAAGCGTCTGCTGCGTCACGCGCTCGTCCCGGTCTGCGTCTCGGTCGACTGAGAGCCCTGTGAGTGGAACACCACTCTCTGTGACCCGATGCGCAGCAGATCCCCGTCGGCGAGCTTGACCGGCTCGATCACACGCGCATCGCCGCGAAAGGTGCCGTTCTTGCTGCTGAAATCCTCGAGCACCGTGCCGTCGTCGGTGACCAGCAGTCGCGCATGACGCCGGGATACGGTGGACGTGTCGATCCGGACCTCGACGCCGGCGTCGCGTCCGATGACGTGTTCGCCGGCAGAAAGGGGAAAGCGCTTGGCTCCCCATTCGAGCCAGCAGCGCACCGGTGGCCTGACGTCGGCCCGAGACGACTCAATCGGCGCCGACGCCTCGGCGCAGAACGCGTAGCCGAACCGGTGTGCAGTACGAAGATACCTGGGCTCGCGCGCCGGATCGTCGAGGGCCGCGCGGACTTCGGCTATCAGGTTCGACAGGTTGGCTTCCTCGACAAACGTTTCTGGCCACAGACGTTGTTGCAGCAGCATTTTCGAGAGTGCCTTCGGACGCTCCTGCACCAGGACTGCCAGCAGCTCGAACGCTTTCGGTGAGAGGTGACGCTCCCGACCGCCGCACGTTAGCTGACGCGTGTCGAGATCCAGCGTGAACGGGCCGAAGAAGATCTGCACGGCGGCCCTCTCTTAAGGAACCCTGAGGATGCTCCGGCGAACGCGTGAGACTCGGAAGTGGTCGGTATCTTACCTCACGGAGGACGCCAAGGGGATCGTGGCCATGCCGGATCCTGCTCGAAACAGGCGCTGTTCCGTCAGGCCAGCAGCCGCTCGGTCAGGGCGTCAGCGGTCATGCCGTAGTGCGCCCAGACGATCTCGAACGTCTCCGACGGGGCGATGCGCGGGTCGGCGATGCCGAGGTGTTCGAGCTTCATGCCGCACTCGCCGAGCTTGCCGGCGACGAAGGCGGCGAAGCCGCGCAGCCCGGCTTCGACCGTACCGATTAGGCCGTCCTCGATCGTGATCACACGATCGTACTTTTTCGCCAGCCCGTCGAAGAAGGCTTCCTCGACCGGGAAGCCGTTGACGACGAAGACGTCGCTGGCGACGCCCTTCGCAGCCGCGCGATCGCTCGCCTCGCCGGCGAGGTAGCTCGGCGCGCCGATGGCGAGAATCGCGGTCGCGCTCCCCTGGCGCTGCCGGTAGGTCGTGACCGGCGTCCACGGGTCGGTCGCGTTCCACAACGGCGTCTTGCCGTCTTCCTTGGTCAGGATCGGCAGGTTGTCGCGCGGGATCGCGACGATGTGCCCGCCCCACCCGGCGGCGGCGTCGACGACGGCCAGGAAAGCGGAACGCGCGTCCGACGGCGCGTGGAAGCGGCGCAGGTATGGCAGGTAGCCGAGTCCGAGATTGATCCAGTCGAGGCTCCAGCCCGAGAAGTGATCGCGCCCCGTGCACGCCCCGACGTGCGCGAAGTGCATCAGCACGTTCAACCCTTCGTTGTAGCCGGTAAGGTTGCGCTGATAGCGCCACATCTCGAAGCCCTCGCGCGCGATCCCTTCGAGGAACGCGGCGAAGGTGGAGAACACGTTCAGTTGCGGCTGGCGGCTGCTGTAGGACAGGCCGTCAGTGAGCAGCGTCGCCGCCTGCTCCTCGATGCTCATCTCGAAATGATTCGGCGGCGGCAGCAGCGCGACCGCCTTGGCCAGCTTGGTCGACGGATTGAGATCCGCCGAGACAACGAACATCTGCGCTGCGTACTTCTTGGCCACGGCCACATAGGCGGCCTCGGACCCGGCGCGCGGTGAAACCGCCTTGCCCGGATCCGGCAGCGCGACCCCTTTGACGTCGTCGGCCGTGAGCGTGAGGTTGGGCGTCCCTTTGGCCGGCCGCGCGGCGGTGACGACGACGCGTGGCGGCGCGGCGCGCAGGGCGTCGAGACGGGCACGCTCCTCGGCGCTGAGCGTCAGCATGCGGTTGGCGAGCACCGGCGCCGCATCACGCCCCTTCATGCCGCCATCGTGGTGCCCTTCTCCGCCCGGGAGATCGTTGACGTAGAACAGGCACTGCAGCATCGAGATGATGTCGCGGAAACTCATCAGCGATCCGGGGATCCAGACGCTCCGCTCCATCGAGACGTTGTTCTTCGCCGCGAACGCGCGCGTCTCATCGGGGATGCCGAACATCCGGGCGAAGTCCTCGAGCGTGACCGCCGCATCCTGCGCCGAGCTGCCGTAGCCGGTCGGATAGATCAGCGTCGGCTGCCCGTTCTGCGCGTGGCCAAACGCTTCCTTGTAGGCGCCGAACAGCGCCTTGCGCTCGTGCAGCGATCGGATCTCGAGGATGCGGATACCGAAACTCTCGATGATCCGCCGCGGATCCTGGTTCATGATGTGCCGCGTCGTGCCCGAGAGCTGGATGCCGTTGCGGTGCATGACGAAAGTGATCGGGGCGCGGTGCACCGCGGCGGCGTTGAGGCCGTTGAGCGCCTGACCCGAGATCCAGCCCGCGTCTCCGCAGTGGCAGATGACGTGCGCGGCGGCGCCGTGGTGCGCCTTCAGCCCGAGCGCCAGCCCGGTGCCGACCGGGAACATCACCCCGAGCCGGCCCGAGCTGAGCTCCGTACCGCCCGGCACCCACGACACGTGGCCGGCGATGTCGAGACTGCGGCGGAAGCCGTCGATGACCCGCGCGCGATCGAGGAACCCGAGCGCCGACAACGCCGAGAAGTAGCCGATGCTGGTATGGCCGTGCTCGATCGTGAACTGCGACCGCTCGTAGTCGGTCGTCGCCAGCGTCATCAGCAGCGCGGGTATCAGCTCGAGTCCGCCGCCGAGGTGATCGATGTCGTTGGCGTTCTTGGCCAGCGACCCCAGCGACTCGATGGCGGTGCGTGCCGCCTCTTTTTCGAGCGCGGCAAGCGACAATTCGTCCTCGGGGCGGAGGTCACCGCCGGCGAGGTCCAGCGTGAACGGCAGCACACGCGACTCGAAGCGCGGGCCGCGGTACGGCGTCTTCTGCAACAACGCCGCGTCACGCGCGTTCTGGTCGGCGGTCAGCATTGCAAGCGGATCGGTAATGCAAGTATCCATGGTCAAAATGAGAAGTTAGAAGTTACAAGACAGAATTCAGAAGGAGTCTACCGCAGCTGACGGGCCGCGAGAACGTAATGCGCGGCGAGCGGGCCCTGGCGCGCAGCCTGCCGCCCGGCGCTCAGGAGGGCGCCGGCCGCCGGCGCCGCGAAGTCAAATTCGCGGCTGCCCCGTTGCAGCCGCGCCAGCGCGAGTGCGGCGTCGGCGTTGCCGGCAAACGGTTTCCGCCTCTGCCGCAGGAGCCCGACGTCGTCGGCGCGCATGGCCCGATCGAAGAAGCCGCCGCCGGCTTCGTCCGCCAGTACGCGAACGGTGAAGTGGCCGAGCTCCTCGGCCATCATTTGGTACGGCTCGCCGTCGGTCAGATCGTGGGCGTCGAGGAGCGCCGCGATGATCGAGACCTGGTCGCCGAGCAGCCCGCGGATAGGACTGTCGGGCTGGTGGGAGACGCCGTGGCCCGGCTTGTAACAGGCCAGCAGCACCCGCTCGAACGACGCCAGCGCCTCGCGCACCAGCGCGTCGTCCTCCAGCGCCGCTGAGGCCTTCAACAACGCCGACGCCGCGGCGCCGTTGCCGTCGGCGTAGAGCACGCGTTCGGCATCGCTGCCCACGTAACCACCGCGGGTATCGCGCAACGCCGTCGTGATGAAGGCGGCGATGGCGCCGGCGCGATCCCGATCCTCGGCACGCCCGAGCACCATGGCGGCGTCGGCATAGAGGGCGAGCAGCGCGGCGTTGGTGTCGAGGAGCTTCTCGACGTGCGGCTGCTGCCAGTCCCGCCTGGCCGCATAACGATAGAAGCCCCCGCCCGCCCCGTCCCACAGGCCCTGCGTCCACATCGCGTCGAGCGATCGCTCGACGATGATCCGCCAGCGCGCGTCGCCCGACTCGCGAAAGAGCAGCAGCGCGAGATGGAGGGGGGGCGTCACCGGAAACTTCGGCTCGACCCCGAAACCGCCGTGCAGCGCGTCGAATGTCGAGAAAATTGTCTCGATGAGCGCGTCGGAATCGGCGGCTTCCGGCCCGCCGTCCTCACCGTCCCCTTCCGTCGCGGCGCCGCGCGCCTCGAGCGCCCCGAAGGCGTCGACCACGCGCGCGAGCACCGCCGGCATGCGGTCGGCGCCGACGAAGGTGCCGCCGGTGATCAGCGCTCCGTCGGCGGTGAGAAACGCCGTCGTCGGCCAGCCACCGAGGTTGTAGCGCTCGTTGATATCGGGGCGGCGGTCGGCGTCGACGCGGACGGCAACGAACCGTTCGCCGACGAGCGCGGCGACGGCGGGGTCGGCGTACGTCGTGCGGTCCATCTCATGGCAGGCGCCGCACCAGGCCGCGGTAATCGAGAGCAGCACTGGCTTCCCTTCGCGCGAGGCGCGCGCAAAGGCAGCCGCATCCCACTCCTCCCACCGGACCATGTCCCTATCTTCGCCGAGAAGAGAAGTACAATCCATCGGTGGTATTCCTGCGCTACTTTGCCTTGCTCGCCCTGGTCGTGTGGGTCGGCGGGTTGGTCGCGCTCGGCGCGATTGCTGCGCCGGCGACGTTCGACGTTATGGCGGCGCGGCAGATCCCCGAGGGCCGCCTCCTCGCCGGGGCGGTGTTCGGCGAAGTGCTGCGCCGGTTCTTCTTCGTCAGTTGCGGCGCGGCCGCCATCCTCTTCCTGTCGTTGACGCTGCGGCGCATTCTCGGCCCGCGGCCACGCCACGCCGGTGTCCGCGCCGGAATCCTCGTCCTGATGACCGCCGCCTCGCTCTACGCCGGCATCGTCGTCGCCGGACAAATCACCGCCCTGCAATCGACGATGACCGTCGCCCCCTCGTCACTGCCGGCGACCGATCCCCGGCGCGTCGAGTTCGGGCGGCTGCACGGCATCTCGTCCGGCTTGCAGCTGGTCCCGCTCGTCGGCGGCCTCGCCCTGATGTTCTGGGAATTGAAGGAGTAAACGCATGACCGCGAGTGAGGGGCAACGCACGAGTCACGCGAGCGTGCTCACGGCGATCCGTTCGGCGGTGGCCTCGGCGCCGAACCCGGACGCGGCCATGAAGCAGGCGGTGTGGCTGCTCAAAGACGCCATCCCCTACTACTCGTGGGTCGGCATCTACCTGCTCGACGGCGACGAGCTCGTGCTCGGCCCGTTTCTCGGCAAGCCGTCGCCGCACACGCGCATCCCGCTCGGCCGCGGCATCTGCGGCGCCGCGGCGACCGAAAAAGCGACCATCGTCGTCGACGACGTCAACGCCGACGCGCGCTACCTGGCCTGCAGCATCGAGACGCGTTCCGAGATCGTCGTGCCGATCATCGAGGACGGCGACGTGCTCGGGGAGATCGACATCGACAGCGATACGCCGGCCGCCTTCGGCGATGCCGACCGCGCGCTCCTCGAAGCGGTCGCGGCGCTGCTCGCCGAAAGCCTCTCGGAGGACTAGTGGCTCACACCATCACGCTGATTCCCGGCGACGGCATCGGTCCCGAGGTCACCGCCGCCGTCGTCCGTATCTTCACGACCGCCGGTCTCGACATCGACTGGGACCGGCAGGACGCCGGCGTCATCGCCTTCAAGAAGTACGGACAGTCGCTGCCGGTGCCGCTGCTCGACTCGGTCAGGGCGAACAAGGTGGCGCTGAAGGGGCCGGTGACGACGCCGATCGCCGAAGGCTTCACCAGCGTCAACGTCGGGCTGCGCAAGGCGCTCGACCTCTACGCCAACCTGCGCCCGGTGCGCAACCTCGCCGGCGTGCCGAGCCGCTTCCAGGACGTCGATCTGATCATCGTCCGCGAGAACACCGAGGATCTCTACGCCGGGCTCGAGCACCAGATCGTGCCGGGCATCGTCGAGAGCCTGAAGATCATCACCGAGAAGGCCTCGACCCGGATCGCGCGCTTCGCCTTCGACTACGCCCGCAGCTTCGCCCGCCGGCGCGTGACCGCGATCCACAAGGCGAACATCATGAAGCTCAGTGACGGGCTGTTCCTCGACAGCTGCCGCCACGTCGCCAGGGAGTTCACCGACGTCGCCTACGACGAGCGCATCGTCGACGCCGCCTGCATGCACCTGGTGATGCATCCCGAGAAGCTCGACGTGCTGGTCCTGCCCAACCTCTATGGCGACATCGTGTCGGACCTGTGCGCCGGGCTGGTCGGCGGTCTCGGCGTGGTGCCCGGGGCGAACATCGGCGCCGACGCGGCGGTCTTCGAAGCGGTGCACGGCAGCGCGCCCGATATTGCCGATCAGAACCTGGCCAATCCGACGGCGCTGCTGCTCTCGGGGCTGCTGATGCTGGACCACATCGGCGAGCGGCAGGCCGCCGCGCACATCCGCGCGGCGCTCGCGCGCGTGCTGACGGCCGGCGCCGTGCGCACGCGCGATTTGGGCGGCACGGCGACGACCACCGAGTTCACCGAGGCCGTCTGCCGCGAGATGCAGACCTGATATCATCGCCGCAGGTGCTTCCCGACGACATCACCCAGGCGGTGCTCGCCCGCAAGGACGTCGCGCGGTACCTGCGCGGCGGCCACGGGCAGAGCGAAATCGAAGCGCGCGAGCGCATCGAGGCCTACCTCGAGGAGCTGCGCACTACCCAGCGCTATCCGATCTACCGCGCGCTGAAACATCCGCTGTATCCGATCCTGCGCAAGGTCGAGCGCATCGACGAGCACGTCGACATCCCGCAGCAGGCGACCCGCGACGGGCGCGTCATCTACGTCTCGAACCACAAGTCGCATCTCGACTATCTCGTCGAACCGCTAGTGCTCGACGACGCCGGGATCCGCCCGCCGATCACCGCCGCCGGCATCAACCTGTTCGGCGGTCCGCTCGGCTTGCTGCACCGACACATTACCGGCGCCATCCCCATCCGCCGCAACACCAAGGACCCCGCCTACCTGGTCACCCTCAAGGCCTACGTCGCCGAGTTGCTGCAGCGCAGCGACCTGCTCTTCTACATCGAGGGCGGACGCAGTTACACCGGCGAGCTCAAGGTGCCCAAGACCGGGCTGCTGCACGCGGCGCTGCAGGCGGAGGTGGCGGGCGCGGTCGTCGTGCCGACGGCGGTCGCCTACGACATCGTGCTCGAGGACCACATCCTGCCGCACGCGGTCTCGAACCGGCGCGGCAAGCCCTTCGGACGCGAGATCGCCGAAATGGTGCGCTACGCCGTCGGCTACCAGTCGCGCGCCTTTGTCGCCTTCGGGCGGCCGATTCCGCTCAGCGGCTACGACACCGAATCGCGCCGCGACGTGATGACGCTGGCGCACCAGATCCGCGATGCGATCGGCCGCCTCTACAAGGTGCTGCCCACCGCCATCGTCGCCGCCGCGATGCGCCCGGCGATGTCGCGCCGCGACCTCGAGGCCCGCGCCGATGCGCTCATCGACGCGCTCGCGCACGCCGGCGCCAATCTGGCGGTGACCAGCGGCCGCGACGCCGTCGACGCCGGCGCGCCGATGCTCGCCGCCCGTAACATCATCCACGTCGAGCGCGGAGGCCGCTACCGGGTGCGCGAGCGGACCGTGCTCCGCTATTACGCCCGCACCATCCAGCACTTGCTCGTTCCGCGACGGTCGCGCACTCACTGATGCTCCAGACGGCTGCAAAAGCGTTCTTCCACCTTCTCGCCGGCAGCACGACCCTCCAAAAGCTCGCGTCGCGATACGGCATGCGCCGCGGCAGCGGATTCGCCCGGCGCTTCATCGCCGGCGAGTCCGTCGACGAGGCGATCGACGCCGGTCGCGTCATCCACGCCTCCGGCCTGGCGACGACCCTCGATTACCTTGGCGAGAGCGTCGCCTCGATCGCCGAAGCCGATACCGCGACGCGCGCCTACCTTGGCGTGCTCGAGCGCATCGCCGCCTCTGGCATCGAACGCAACGTCTCGCTGAAGCTGACCCAGCTCGGCCTGACCGTCGATCGCGCCACCTGCGTCGACAACCTCCGCCGCATCCTTGACGCTGCCGCCGCGCAGCAGTTCTTCGTGCGCATCGACATGGAGAACTCTCCCTACACCGCCGTCACGCTCGATGTCTTCGAGACGATGTGGCAGCAGGGCTACCGCAACGCCGGCGTGGTCCTGCAGTCGTGCCTGCCGCGCAGCGAAGCGGACGCCGCGCGCATGAACGCGCTCGGCGCGCGCGTGCGCCTGGTGAAAGGGGCCTACAAGGAACCGCGCGACGCGGCCTATCAGTCGAAGGCGGAGGTCGACGCGGCGTTCGTGCGCATCATGGGCCTCCTCCTGAGCGGTGGCGCCTTCCCCGCGATCGCGACCCACGATCCGGCGATGATCGAGGCCACCCGTGCGTTCGCCCGCGAACGCGCCATCGCGCCGGATCGATTCGAGTTCCAGATGCTCTACGGGATCCGCCGCGATCTGCAATCATCACTGCATGGCGATGGGTATGGTGTGCGCATCTACGTGCCATTCGGCCGTGAATGGTTCCCCTACTTCATGCGTCGGCTTGGTGAACGCCCCGCCAATGTCGGTTTCGTGATCCGCGGAATTCTCAGCGAACGCTGACTCCGGCCGGACTTAAGTCGCCGCCGTTTCCACGTGTGTAGCCAAACGGCAACCAGATGGCGGTACCGCGAGGTCAACCACTACACAGATCCGATCGTACCGGCTTTGTAATTGGGCGGTTAAATCATTGTATTGGCTGAGGTTCCTCCGGAACCGACCAGCCGTGGCACGCCCCTTGATATCCCTGAGGTGCGTAGGACGGAACCCGGCCAGTTGAGGCGGCGTCCTAGGAACAGGGAGAAGGTGACGTTCCAATGGTGACGAATTATCCCCAGCGGCTCACGGCGGCGACGACGACCGAGCGCACGGAACTCGCAACCAGCTTTGTGTCCCGCATCGCGTCGCGGGTGGGACAGGCGATGTGCGCGATGCGCGGACACGATTCGGTCCTGCACTTCGAGGGCAACCGCGTGATGATGCGGTGCACCTCGTGCGGGCACGACAGTCCCGGATGGGAAATCAGCGGACGCGGCCCGCGCCAGCGTTTCGAGGGTGATCGTCGGCGTCACGTGCTCGCGCCGCAGCGGCTGGTGCTGCGCAAGACCGCGTAAGGATCTACCAGGATCGCGCTAGCGCGGCCAGCGCATCGCGGCAGCGCAGCACGTCCTCGATCTGCACGTATTCGTCGGTGCTGTGCAGTCCGGCCCCGCCCGGACCGAACAGCACCGAAGCAATCCCGGCGCTCCCCAGCACCGCGGCGTCCGTCCAGAACGACATCCCGACGAACTCATCCGTACCGCTCACATCGCCGGCGCCCATCGCTCTCGCGAGCGCCCGCGGTAGTTCGTGCGCCGGCGCGAGCGCGTACGGCGGCCGCGACAGCAGCGGCGTCAGCGCCGCGTCGAACCCGGCGTCTTCCCCGCGCAGCGTGTCGAGTAGCGCCTGCAGCTCGCCGGCAACGATGGCGTCGGTCTCTCCCGGGATCGTGCGCCGCTCGAGCTTCAACGTGCAGCGATCCGGATAGCTGCTCAACTCGCGGCCGCCGTCGATGAGGCTGGCGTGCAGTGACGCCGCCCCCATCAGCGGATGCGGCGCGCGCGCAGCCAGCGTGTGATCCAGCGTCTCCAGGCGCCCGAGCACGCGCCCCATGCGCAGGATCGCGTCGAGCCCGTCCTTCGGGCGGCTGCCGTGCGCGGCGCGTCCCTTCGTCACGATTTCGAACCAGGCGAATCCCTTGTGGCCGATCGCGATCTGCAAATCGGTGGGCTCGGTCACCACCGCCGCATCGGCCCGCCAGCGCGTGACCAGCGCGTCGGCGCCGAGGCTCGCATACTCCTCGTCGACCACGGCGGCAATGATCAAGCGGCCCGATGCCAGTCCTTCCGCCGCGATCAGCCGTGCGGCGTCGATCATCGCCGCGATGCCCCCTTTCATGTCCTGGCTGCCGCGGCCATAGAGGCGGCCGTCGCGTTCGATCGGATCGAACGGCGCAACCATGCCGTCGACACCGACGGTATCGACGTGCCCGCACAGCATCAGCGAGCGCCCCTTCGTGCGGCCGTCGAGGACGCCGATGACGTTGGGACGTCCCGGCGCCACCTCCTGCAATTCGACGTCGAGGCCAAGGGCGCGCATGTGCGCGGCGATGGCGTCGGCGATCTGCGATTCGCCGGCGGCGCCCGGCACGAGCGACGGGTTGACCGAATCGATCGCCACGAGCTCGCGCAGTAGCCGAATGGCCGGATCCATGGAGCCACATAGTATCGTTACCGGATGTCGCTTTCCGGCCGCGTCGCCGCGATCACCGGCGCTTCGTCAGGGATCGGCCTGGCCTGTGCCAGGCACCTCGCGCGCGAAGGCATGGCGGTCGTCCTCGGCGCGCGCCGGATCTCGCTGCTCGAGACCACCGCCGCCCAGATCCGCGCCGCCGGCGGATCCGCCGCCATCGCCCAGATCGACGTCGTCCGCGAGAGCGACGTGCACGCGCTCGCCGGCATGGCGGTACGCGAGTTCGGCCGCCTCGACGTCATGATCTGCAACGCCGGCTTCGGCTACTACGGAGCGATCGACGACACGCCGGCCGACGTGATGCGGCGAATGATGGAGGTGAACTTCATGGGCACCTTCTACGGCGCCACCGCCGCGCTGCCGCTGTTCCGGCGCCAGAACAGCGGCCACCTGATCTTCGTGTCGTCGATCGTCGGTCGTCGCGGCGTGCCGCAGATGGGCGCCTACACGGCGACCAAGGCGGCGCAGGCCGGGCTCGCCGAATCGCTGCGCGCCGAATTTGCCGGCACGCCAATCCACGTCAGCTGCGTCTACCCGGTGTCGACGCCGACCGAGTTCACGCAAGCGATGGCCCGCGACTACGGCCACCACATTTCCGGACTCGGTCCGCGGCAGACGGTGGACGACGTGGCCCGCGCGATTGTCGCCTGCATCCGCCGTCCGCGCCCCGAGGTCTATCCCTACCGAATCTCGCGCGGCCTGACCATCCTCAACGCGCTGGCACCGGCGCTCGCCGATCGATTCGTCCGCCGGTACGGCCGCCGTCGCACGGTCGTTCCGCCGCAGCCATGAACGGACCATTCGTGCCGATTCCCGCCGGCGAGTTCATGATGGGTAGCCTTGCCGGACAGGATGACGAGCGGCCGGTCCACCGTGTCCGCGTCGACGCGTTCGAGATGGCGGTGCATCCGGTCACGCGCGCCGAGTACGCGGCCTTCCTCGAGGACACGCGCCACGATCCGCCCCGCGATTGGCACGAGCCGCTCTTTGCCGGCGCCGATCAGCCGGTGGTGGGCGTCAGCTGGCATGATGCGACGGCGTATTGCGCATGGCGCACGGCGCACGGCTCCGCGGAACGCCTGCCGACCGAGGCGGAATGGGAACGCGCCGCGCGCGGCGGCGCAGATGGGTCCGCGTTCCCGTGGGGCGACGACATCCCGTCGTGGATTCCCGACGGCGGGCGCGGTCCGCGATCGGCCCCGTGGCCGGTGACGCTCGGCCCGCCGACCCCCTACGGCTTGTTCGGCATCGCCGCTAACGTCCACGAGTGGTGCGCCGACTGGCACGCCGCCGACTACTACGCGTCGTCGCCCGCCGACAATCCCGCCGGTCCCCCGGCCGGCCGGCGCCGCGCCTCGCGCGGCGGCTCATGGCGCCACGCCGTGACTATCAGCCGCTGCGCCGCGCGCAGCAAGATCGATCCCTCGTTCAGATACACCGACTATGGCTTCCGGACGGTGAGGAGCCTGTGAACGCCGCCACCATCGCCCGCGCCGTGCGCGACGCCGGCGGGCGCGCGCTCGTCGTTGGCGGCTGGGTGCGCGATCGCATCATGGGGCACGTCTCCAAGGACGTCGACATGGAAGTGTTCGGCGTCGACGCGGCGGTGCTGCGCGACATCCTGCAGGCGCTGGGCAGCGTCAATACCGTTGGCGAGAGCTTCACCGTCTACAAGATCGGTGACATCGACGTCGCGCTGCCGCGGCGTGAGTCGAAGACGGGTCGCGGCCACAAGGGGTTTGCCGTGAGCGGCGATCCGTCGATGTCGATCGCGGAAGCGGCGCGTCGGCGCGACTTCACCATCAACGCCATCTCGTGGGATCCGCTGAGCGGCGATTACCTCGATCCGTTCGACGGGCGGGGCGACATCGAACGGAGGACCCTGCGCGTCGTCGACCCGGCGACGTTCCCCGACGACAGCCTGCGCGTGCTGCGCGCGCTGCAGTTCGCGGCGCGCTTCGAGTTCGCGCTCGATCCCGCAGCGATGGCGACCTGTCGAGGCATCCCCCTCGACGATCTGCCGGCGGAGCGCATCTGGGGGGAAATCGAGAAGCTCCTGCTGCGCGCCCGCCGGCCGTCGATTGGCTTCGCCCTGGCGCTGCAGCTCGGCGTCGTCGAGCGGCTGTTTCCCGAGCTCGACGCCCTGGTCGGCTGCCCGCAGGAACCGGAGTGGCATCCTGAAGGGGACGTCTGGGTCCATACGCTGCTGGTCATCGATCAGGCGCGGGCGCGCATCGACGATCTCGATCATGCGCGCCAGGTGACGGTGATGCTGGGAGCGGTGTGCCACGATCTCGGCAAGCCGGCGACGACCGCCGCTGTCGACGGCCGCATCCGTTCGCTCGATCACGAGGAGCAGGGCGTTCCGCCCACGCTGGCGATGCTCGACCGGCTCAACGTGCATTCGTTGCACGGCTTCGACGTCCGCAGCCAGGTGCTGGGTATCGTCGCCAATCACCTCAAGCCCGGGATGTTCGACAAGGCCCAGCCGCCGGTCGGCGATGGCGCCTACCGTCGCCTCGCGCAGAAAGTGGATCTCGAGCTGCTCGCGCGCGTCGCCAGGGCCGACTGCGAGGGTCGCGGCGGCGGCTTCGATTGCTCGGCGATGGACCGTTTCGCCGCACGTGCACGTCGGCTCGGCGTCGAGCACGCGCCGCCCGAACCGCTGCTCAAGGGACGACACCTTCTCGAGCTCGGCGTCGCGCCCGGGCCTGCGCTCGGCGATCTGCTGCGCGAAGTCTACGAGCGGCAGCTCGATGGCACCGTCGCCGATTTCGACGCCGCGTGCGCGCTCGGCCGCGAGCTCGCGCGCGCGCGCCGACTATACTGATGGCGGTGAACAGCAGTCGGCGAGCCGCAGCATTCTTCATCCTTGTCGTCGCCACGGCGGTCCCGGCCGCGGCGCAACAGAAAGAACCGCTTCCGCCGTTCGTCGTTGACGTCCACGGAATCTTCGCGCGGCACAAGAGCGAGCCGTCGGTCGCCACCGAGCTCGGCGTCGCGGCAGGCAACCTGCCGACGCGCAGCTTCGGGCTGGTCAGCGGCGCGCACGCCTACGTGCTGCGCGGACACACGATCACCATTGGTCTGGGTGGCACGGTGCTGTTTGCCGGCGGCAGCGACACCCTCGAAACAACGGCGGCCGACGGCACCATCACGACGAGCCCGACCGTGCAGCGGCATTTCCGATCGGTCAACCCGGAAATCTCGCTGAATTTCGGCCACAAGAACGGCTGGAGTTATATCAGCGGCGGGTTCGGCGGGCGGTCACGGCTCTATGTCGATCGCCTGGACGCACCCGCGACCGACGCACCCTCGCGCGCGACGCTGACCTACGGCGCCGGCGCGCGTTGGTTCACCAACGCCCACGTCGCGTTTTCCGTGGAAGTCCGCTGGTATTCGATCGCTGAGCAACCGGCGTCCGCGGCCACCAACGTCCAGCTCGAGCCGAAGACGACGTTGATGGTACTGAGCGGCGGGATTTCCCTGAAGTAATCGGCCCCCGCCGTCCGGCGCCGCGCTACTTCGCGTACTTCTGCAAGAAGGCGATTGTCAGCGGCCAGGCGTCGAGCGCAGCCTTGGCGTTGGCATCGCTGCCCGCCTGTCCCTTCAGAAAGCCGTGGCCGGCCCCCTCCTCGACGTGCGGCTCGAACACTTTCCCCAGCTTCTTCATCTCGGCGGCGGTCGGATCGACCGTGGACGTCACGCGCGCGTCGTTGCCGCCGTAGAAGCCGATGATCGGCGCCTTGACCTGGGCCAGCGGCTCCGGATCGACCGTCTGCTTGCCGTCGATCGTCTTCATCGGCGGCGTGCCGTAGTAGACCACCGCCGCAAACAGGTCCGGCTGCGCGATCGCGTAGTTGAAGCTGCCGCTGCCGCCCCAGCAGAAGCCCATCACCGCGGTCTTGCCGTTGGCCGACGGCAGCGACTTGCCGTAGGCCATCGCCGCGTTCAACCGCGCGTTGACGTCTTCGGGCGTGAGCGTCCGAATCGCCTGGCCGACGTTCTGTCCGAGTTCCTCGCTGCCGCCGCCGTTGGGTCCCTTCCCCGACAGCAGATCGGGAACGATGGCGATGAAGCCGTCCTTTGCCAGGGAGTCCCCGACCGCCCGCGCCCAATCCCCCATGCCGAAGATGTCGTGGATCACCAGCACCACCGGCGCCTTGTCCTTGCGCTCCGGATAGACGACGAAGCTCTTCAGCGCCGGGCCCGACGGCATCTTGATGTCGACCCACTCGCCGTGCCGCGGTGAGTTCTTCAACCAATCCGCCGACGCGGCGTCCGCCGGCGGAATCGTGGGATTGTCGGGACGGGGCGCCGCGGCCGCCTGCTGTCCCATCTCCATCATCATGTGCTCGGCGTGCGGGTCCTGAGCCGGTTTCGCGGCCGTCTGCGCAAGAAGAGGAGACGACGCCAGCGCGATCGTCGACGCGAGTGCGAGAACTCTGATCATGGCCAGGCTCCTACTTCGTGTACTTCTTCAGCCAGTCGAGCGTGAGCGACCATCCCTCTTCGGTGGCTTTCATGTTGCCCGGAGCCTGCGCGCTGCCGTTCTGCTGGCGGAGGAAGCCGTGGCCCGCTCCGTCGAAGATGTGCGGATCGTAGGTCGC
The DNA here is from genome assembly GCA_963836665.1 of uncultured Acidobacteriota bacterium. Taxonomy (GTDB): domain Bacteria; phylum Acidobacteriota; class Vicinamibacteria; order Vicinamibacterales; family 2-12-FULL-66-21; genus JAICSD01. The sequence continues at coordinate 1,369,561 of CAWIKL010000002.1, forward strand.
CCCCGCCTTGGCCATACCCGCCTTGGCGACGTCGATGTTGGCGTTGACGCGGTTGTCGCTGCCACCGTAGAGCCCGAGCACGGGCGCCTTCGTATTGGCGAACTCCGCCGCGTCGTTCGGCATCGGACCGTAGTACGAGACGGCGGCGTTGAGCGCCGGCTGTTTGCGCGCGTAGAGGAACGCCGTGCCGCCGCCCCAGCAGAAGCCGACGACGCCGAGCTTGCCGCTGGCCGACGGAATCGTTCCGGCGTAGGCGCGGACGTCGTTGAGGATGCGGACCTTGTCGTCGTCGGTCAGTTTGCCGATCGCCTGCGTCGAACCCTGCTCGCCCAGCTCGGCGCTGCCACCGCCGTTGGGGCCGAGGCCCGACATGAAGTCGGGCGCAATCGCGATGAAGCCTTCCTTCGCCAGCTGGTCGGCCACGCCGCGGATCCAGTCGGTCAGGCCGAAGATTTCCTGGACGACGATGACGACCGGCGCCTTGTCCTTGCGCTCCGGGTAGACCACGAACGACTTGATCGGCGCGCCGCCGTTGCTCGCCTTGATGTCGATCCAGTCGACATGCCGCGGCGACGACTCGAGCTGCTTTTTCACCTCGGCATACTTGTCGCCCGGGGCGTCCCCGGTCGGCGGCAGGTTGGGATTGCGCGGCGCCATCGCCGCGGGCGCGGCCTGCTGCATCTCCATCATGTGGCCGGCGTGCGGATCGTCGGCGGCGGCCTTGTTCTGCGCGAGTGCCGGTGTCGCCATCAAAGCGAGCGCGCCAGCAAGTACAGCGATTCTCATCTCCGTCTCCTCCCGATTACCCGATTACCCGATCACCCGATTCCCCGATTCTTATGCCGCTTTGCCGCGCCGCCATTCCTCGAACAGCCGGGCCGCGTTCCCCGACACCGAGTGCAGCGTCGGCGCCCAGCCGAGCGCGCGCGCGCGCGGGCTGCGCACGACCTGATCGAGCGCCAGCGCGTCGGCGTAGGGGCCCATCTTCTTGCGTGCCTCGGCCAGCGGAACGTGGCGGATGCTCGGCTGCGTCGGCGCGTGCTCGCACAGGGCCGCGACGATCTCGTTCACCGTTTCGGAGCCGCCGTCGGTGGCGTGGTATACGCCCGAGGCCTCCGGAGTACTTACCAGGCGGGCGTAGAGCTCGCCGAGATCGCGTTCATAGACGAGCGGCCAGTGGTTGTCGCCGCTGCCGACAACGCGGACCAGGCTGTTGAACGCGTCCTGCAAGATGTCGCCGACAATGCCACGGCTTCCGCCGTAGACAATCCCGGGGCGGACGACCACCGCGCGCACGCCACTGGCCGCCGACGCCATCACGCGCAGTTCGTGCGCCGGACGCCAGGACACGATGTCCACCGGGTTGACCGGCGCGGCTTCGTCGACGGGCGCCGGCGCCGATCCCAGGACCCAGATGCCGGAGGTGTAGATCAGGACGCGGCCGTTGCGCGGCGGCAGCGCGAGGAGCGTATCGACCGCGATTGCGTCCACCTCACGCTGACGCGCGTTGTACTCGGTGGCGGTGTGCACCGCCGCGTCGGCGGCCGCGGCCGCGTCGCGCCACGAGGCGGGGGCGGTCAAGTCGCCGAGGATCGGGCGAGCGCCGCGCGCTTGCACCAGCGCCGCCGCTTCGCGGTTCCGCACCAGCGCGTCGACCTGATGACCGTGCCGCACCAGTGCGTCGAGCACCGCCGAACCGACGTATCCGCTTCCCCCTGTGAGGAATACACGCATCGTTACCCTTTGGGTTTTCCATCATAATTCAGGACGCATGACGAGGCGCACGTTGATCGACTTCTTCGCGGACGTCACCGGCGACGCCGCGACGTCGACGGCGCCGTTTCTCGTCTACGACGACGGCTACCGCACCTGGACGTGGACATACGGCGAGCTCGCGGCGGCGGCCCGTACATTCGCGTCCCGGCTGCGCAGCGCCGGCATGGGCGCCGGCGCGCACATCGCGATCTGGAGCGAGAACCGTCCGGAATGGATTGCCGCGCTGTGGGGCTGTCTCCTCGAAGGTGTCGTCATCGTCCCGATCGACTACCGCACCTCGGCCGAGTTCCTGGCAAGAGTGGCGGGAATCGTGGACGCAAAGGCCATCCTCCTCGGCGACACGGTTGACGGGACGGCGCTGTCTCCACACTGGCAGACCTGGAAGCTGAGTGAACAATTCAGGAATACGGGCCGCCTTCCCTCAGGCGCCGTCGAGGCCCCGGCCCCCAACTTGGACAGCGGTACCACAGCCGAGATCATCTTCACCTCGGGCGCGACGGCTGAGCCCAAGGGTGTCGTACTCACGCACAGGAACATCCTCGCCAACATCGTCCCGATTGAAACCGAGATGGCGAAGTACCGGAAGTACACGATTCCCTTTCGCCCTATCCGCTTTCTGAACCTATTGCCGCTCAGCCATATGTTCGGCCAGGCGATGGCGACTTTCGTACCGCCGATGCTCCCCGGCGTCGTCGTCTTCACACGCAGTTACGCGCCCGACGACATCATCCGGCAGATCAAGTCGCGTCGGATCTCGGTCCTGGTTTCCGTCCCGAAGATCCTCGACGTCCTGCGCGAGCATGTGCTGCGGGTGGCGCCGGAAGCGGCAGAGCCGCCGCCGCCGGGCATGCACTGGGCCAGGCGCTGGTGGCGCTACCGGCGGATCCACCGCATGTTCGGCTTCAAGTTCTGGGCGATGGTCGTCGGCGCGGCGCCGCTCGATCCGGAGCTGGAAGCGTTCTGGGGACGGCTCGGCTTCGTCGTCGTCCAGGGCTACGGCCTGACGGAAACCGCGCCCATCGTCACGCTCAATCATCCGCTGCGTGCGCGGCACGGTGCGGTCGGCAAGCCGATTCACGGCGTCGAGATCAAGATCGCCGACGACGGTGAGATCCTCGTCCGCGGCGAGAACGTCACGACCGGCTACTACAACGCACCGGACGCGACGCGCGAAGCGTTCGCCGACGGCTGGTTCCATACTGGCGACATCGGCGAGCTCGACGCCGAGGGGCAGCTGCACATCCGCGGACGCAAGAAGGAAATGATCGTCACGCCCGAGGGGCTGAACGTATTTCCCGAGGACGTGGAGCGCGCCATCAAGGAACAGCCGGGCGTCGTCGACTCCGCCGTCGTCGGCGCGCCCGTGCCTGGCAGCACTGCCGAACGCGTGCAGGCCGTGCTGCTGCTCGCGCCGGACGCCGGTGCCGGCGCGGTCGACCTCATCGTGCGGGGCGCCAACGCGACGCTCGGCGACCACCAGAAGATCCGCGCCGCCGCCGTGTGGCCCGGCCCCGAGCTACCGCGGACGGAAGGCACGCGCAAGCTCAAGCGCCGCGAGCTGAAGAACTGGATCGTGAGCCAGCAATCCGGCGCCTCTGCAATGCCGGCGACCGCCGGAAGCCACCGGAACGTCAGCGAGGTCCTCGCGCGCTTTGCTCCCGGGCGCACGATCGAACAGACGACCACCATCGATGAACTGGGTCTGACCTCGCTCGAACGCGTCGAGCTGATGATGGCACTTGAGGAAGCGTTCCAGACCACCATCGAGGAGACCGCGTTCACGCCGGCGACGACGGTGGCGCAGCTCGAGGCGATGGTCGCACCACCCGACTGGGCCGGAGCCAGTTCGACATCGGGCGGTTCACCAGACATCCATCCGCCGTCCCCGGCCGGCCGAGCTGCACAGGAGATCAAGTTCCCCGCCTGGAACCGCACGCTGCCCGTGCGCGTCATCCGACGCGCGAGCCTGCCGACGTGGATCCTGCCGCTCGGGCGGATCTTTGCCCGCGTCACCGTGAAAGGACTCGAACATCTCGAGCGCCAGGACGGACCGGTCATCTTCGCGGCCAACCATACGAGCCACTTCGACGCGCCGGTGATTCTCGACTCGCTGCCGCCGCGCTGGCGCTACCGCACGGCGCCGGCGATGTCGAAGGAATTCTTCAACGCGCACTTCTTCCCCGAGCGGCACACGCGCACGGCGTGGTTCACCAATTCGCTGAACTACTACCTGTCGTCCTTCTTCTTCTTCGCCTTTCCGCTGACGCAGGGCTCGGCCGGCACCCGGCAGACGCTGCGCTACATGGGCGAGCTCGTCGGGGAGGGGATTTCGATTTTGATCTTCCCCGAGGGCCGGCGTAGCTACACTGACGAGATTTACAGGTTCCAGCCCGGCGTTGGGATGATCGCGTCGCGGCTCGGCGTGCCGGTCGTGCCGGTGCGGGTCCGCGGACTGGAAAAAGTCCTGCCGGGGGATGCGCGGTGGCCGACGATCGGCCCGGCGACGTGCACCTTTGGCGCGCCTATATCACTGACTGGCAACGACTACGGGGCGCTGGCCGACCGCGTACGTGATGCCGTGATGGCCTTGTGATCCTCGACCATATGTGGCACACTTATTGGATGAGAAAGGAAAGGATTTGAGCAAGGACGATCTGATTGACGTGCAGGGCACGGTCGTGGCGGTGCACAGCGGCGGACTGTATCGCGTGCAGTGCGACCAGGGACACGAGGTGCTCGCGCAGTTGAGCGGCCGCATGCGCCGTTTCAGGATCAAGGTGGTTCCCGGGGATCGCGTCACCGTCGGCGTCTCCCCCTACGATCCCGTTCGCGGCATCATCACCTTCCGCGCTCGCTGACAGCTTTGAATTCCCACCCAGCCCAACCCGGCCGGCCTCGACGACGTGGCCGCGGCGGTGCGCGCCGCGGCGGATCGACGCACGGCTCGCCGCGCGCCCACTTCCAGGCCCCGCACAAACCGCAGTCGACGGATCGGCCGCAGGCCGACTACGATCCGGAGCCCGTGGCTTTCGACTCGCTCGGCCTCGAGCTCTCGCTGCTCGAAGGCGTCGAAGTCCGCGGTTTCCAGAAGACCACGCCAATCCAGAGCGCCGTCATCCCGATCGCGCTCGGCGGCCATGACGTCATCGGCTGCGCCGACACCGGCACCGGCAAGACGGTCGCCTTCGTCCTGCCTATCCTCAATCGCCTGCTCAAGGCGCGCGCCCAGAACGCGGAGGACCACGGCTACACCCGCGTGCTCATCCTCGCGCCGACGCGCGAGCTCTGCGTGCAGATCGAAGACGACGTACAGGGATTCACCTACCACACCGACCTCACCAGCATCGCCGTCTACGGCGGCGTCGAGATGGGGCCGCAGGAGCGCGCGCTCAAGGCCGGCGTCGACGTCGTCGTCGCCACCCCGGGGCGCCTGATGGATCACCAGCGCAGCGGCGCCGTCGACTTCTCGCGCGTCGACATCTTCGTACTCGACGAGGCGGACCGGATGATGGACATGGGCTTCTGGCCCGATGTCCGCCGCATCGCGCAGACGCTGCCGCCTCCCGAGAAGCGGCAGACGCTGCTCTTCTCGGCGACGATGCCTGACGAGGTGATGAAACTCCTCGGCGAAGTCGTCCGCGACGCCAAGTACGTGCAGATCGGGTCAGCGGGCGGACCGGCGCGCTCGATCACCCACGAGATTGAGAACGTCGCCGCCGCGCAGAAGACCGAATGGCTGGCCAAGTTCTGCCGCCGCACCCCCGGCCCGATCCTGGTGTTCATGCAGCGCAAGTCCGGCGCCGAGAAGCTGGCCCGCCAGCTGCAGGGCTTCGGCATCCGCGCCGCCGCACTCCATGCCGACCGTACGCAGCAGCAGCGCACCGCCGCCGTCGAGGGCTTCCGCGGCGGCCTGTATCACGTCCTCGTCGCCACTGATGTGGCGGCGCGAGGGCTCGACATCGACGGCATCTCGCACGTGGTGAACTACGAGGTACCGTCGTCCCGTGAAACCTACGTCCACCGCGTCGGCCGCACAGGCCGGGCGGCCGCGACCGGCACCGCGCTGACGCTGGTCGCACCCGAGGAACTGCGCGCGCTCGAGGCGCTGCAGCGATCGTTCGGGCCGGAGCTGGACACTCGCAGCGCTGAATGACCATGGATCCGATGAACCCATTTCCCCCGTCCCCGTCACCCTCACCAGTCCCCGCCGAGACACCGGCCGAGGCTTCGCCCCAGACAGACGTCCCGGCGGGCGCGGCCGTGCTGAAGTTCAAGTCGTGCCGCTGGCGCTCGGCGCCGGAGGACGGCGAATTCTGCACCCATCGCGACGTGCTGCCGTTTGCCGGCAAGGAAGGCTTCAAGGCAGACTCGTGGTGCCCCGACTGCGCCTATTACAAGCTGCGCCGGACGCCGAAGAAACGCGATTGGGCGGCGGAACGTAACGCCTACTAGCGACGCCGGCTGACTGCGCCTGGCGGCGCAGTCGATTCCCATTTCCGCAACGGCGCTACTCCGAAAACTCGCGCGCCAACTCGATCCACTCCCCTTCTGGCGCGAGCTCCTGATACGTCTTCCAGTGCGGCTTGGCCTCTGGTGAATGCCCCGTCTTTTCCAGGGTCACCGCCAGGTAGAAGTGGGCGTCGGCGTAGCCCGGGCTGAGCGCGACGGCGTCGCGATAGCAGACCAGCGCATCGTCGTAGCGGCCGAGATCGTGGTGGATGTTGCCGAGGTTGAAGTGGGCTTCGAAGCAGTCCTGATCGAGGGTGATGGCTCGCTCGTAGAGCGCCTGCGCTTCGATCAGCTCGTCACGGCCGTAGTGGATGTTGGCGAGGTTGACGATTGCCGGCACCAGGTCTGGATCGATGACCAGCGCCTTGCGGTAGGCGGCGGCCGCTTCCTCCGTCTTCGACTCGTCGCCGTCGTCGAGGCGTGAACCCTCGATGAAGTACTTGGCGGCGAGCGCCGCCTGCGGATCGGAAAACGGAAACGCGGATCCGATGACGACCGGGACGGGCGCCGAGCGTTCGGGCGACGGCCGCCGCTCGTGCGGCGCCGGCAGCGTCACCACTTTCGCCCGCACCGCACTGCCCGCGTGGAAGTCGAACTCGAGCTGACCCTGGTGATCGGCGTTGAGCGCGCGCAGCGCCTGCTTCAGCGGAACGCTCTTTTCGAGCTCCGTCGCCAGCTGCTTGATGCGCGCGACCTCGGTGAAGGTGAATTCGCCGTCGCCGCGGACCGGCGCCGGCCTGATGAGAGCCCACTTCTCCAGGTAGCGAAGATGGTTCTCGGTGATGCGCGGATACAGGTAGCGAATGTCCCTGACGCCGAATGACATTCCCGGTCACATTGGAGCACGGAGGATCCAAAGTCAAGTCATAATAAGCCCGTGCTGCTCGCGGCTGACGTCGGCGGAACCAAGACCCTGCTCGGCCTCTTCGCGGAAGCGCGGGAGCGTCCCACGCCGATCGAGGTCGGCGAGTTCGTGACGCTCGACTACGACAGCATCGTCCCGATGATCCGCGAGTTCCTCAAGGCGGAAGGGGTCGAAGCGAAGGCGATCAAGGCGGCGAGTTTCGGCGTGGCCGGCGCGGTCAGTGACAACATCGCGCGGCTGACCAACGTGCCGTGGCTGGTCGACGGCGAGCGCATCGGCCAGGAAGCGTCGCTGCCGACGGTGCACATCCTCAACGACCTGCAGGCGATGGCGCACTCGGTGCCGGTCCTCGAACCGTCGGAGCTCGAGTACCTGCAGCAAGGGGTCGCGCATTCCGGCGGCAACGCCGCGGTGATTGCCGCCGGCACCGGCCTCGGCGAGGCCTTCCTGCTCAACGTCGACGGCCACTTCGTGCCCGGGGCGACCGAAGGCGGGCACGCCGACTGGGGCGCGCGCACCCCGCGCGAGATCGAGATGCTCACGGCGATCACCCGCGTCTACGGCCGCTGTAGCGTCGAGCACGTCGTCTGCGGCCCCGGCCTCGTCAACATCTATCAGTTCACCCACGACGCCTGGGGCAGCCGCACCTATCTCTCACCCGCCGCGTTCGTGCCGGCGCGCACCTGCGACGGCGTCGGCCGGATCGACGACCCCGCCGACCTGCCCGGCGCCATCGCCCGCAGCGGAGCCGAAGGCCGCTGCGCGAAATGCCGCGAGGCGCTCGAGATGTTCGTCGAGGCCTACGGCGCCGAAGCCGGCAACCTGGCGCTGCGCACCACGGCGATGGCCGGCGTCTACATCGGTGGGGGCATCGCGCCGAAACTGCTGCCGGCGATCCGCGACGGACGCTTCATGGACGCGTTCCGCGCCAAGGCGCCGATGGTCGATCTCGTCGCGACCATTCCGGTCGCCGTCATTCTCAACGCCGAAGCCGGTCTACTCGGCGCCGCCGTCCACGCCAACAGCGCGGCGGCGTGATAACATCCGGCCGTTCGCGCCCCATTGGAGGAGGAGCTGGATGTTATCTGTGCGTGTGTTCGTACGTACGTCTTTATTTCTGTTAGCCACATCGATTCTGCCCGCGGCTGCGGCCTTGGCGCAGCAGACGGGAACGATCCAGGGCAAGGTCACCGACGGCAGCGGCGCTGTGCTGCCTGGTGTCACCGTCGAGGCGAGCGCGAGCGTGCTGCCGGCGGCGCGCACGACTGTGACCGGCGCCGACGGCATCTACCAGCTGCCGGCGCTGCCGCCCGGCGTCTACACGGTCAACTTTACGCTGTCGGGATTCCAGTCGGCGAAGATGCAGGGCGAAGTCCAGCTTGCCTCGATCACGCCGCTCGACGCCAAGCTCGCGGTGCAGGGAGTCAGTGAAAGCGTCACCGTCACGGCGGAATCGGGCTACGTCGATCGCTCCTCGGCGCAGATCACCAGCGGGCTGAACAACTCCGAGATCTCCAGGCTGCCGGTCGGGACGCAGTACCGCGACCTGATCAACCTGATCCCCGGCGTGATGTACACGCAGGACCAGGTGCGCGGGCCGAGCGCCGGCGCGAGCGGCCAGGACAACGTCTACAACTTCGACGGCGTCAACGTGACGTTGCCGCTCTTCGGCACCCTCTCGGCAGAGCCCTCGTCGCAGGACATCGCGCAGTTCACCGTCGTCAAGGGGGGTGCGCAGGCGGTCGACTTCAACCGCGCCGGCGGCTTCAACATCGACTCGGTGAGCAAGTCCGGCACCAATCGCTTCACCGGCCAGTTCGACTACCGCTTCCAGCAGGCGGGCATGAGCGCGAAACTCACCAACGGCAGCGCCTCGCGCTTCGACGAGAACCGCGACTTCCTGACCGTCAACGCCGGCGGCCCGGTGGTCCCGAGCAAGGTGTTCGTCTACGGCTCGTACTACCGGCCGACGCAGAACCGCCGCAACGCGGCCAACCTCTACGGACCGCTGCCCAACTACGACAGCGTCCGTGACGAAGGCTTCGTCAAGGTGACCGCGGCGCCGACCTCGACCATCCTGGTCAACGGCAGCTACCGCGACTCACACCGCCTCGACACGGGCTCGCAGTTCGGCTCGGCGACGGCGGCGACGGCGGGCAGCGGCAGTGAGTCGTGGCAGAAAATCGGCACGGTCGACGGCTCGTGGATCGCGAAGGCCAACCAGTTCCTGACCTTCAAGTACACCCATTTCGCGAACCCGGGCCGCACTCGTCCCGACTTCGTCTCGTCCACGGTGCCCAACCTCGCCCTCGGCACGCATCTCGACACCGCCAACCTGGACAAACAGGGAGGGTTCGTCGTCCCGAAGATCGGCAGCAACTCCGACGTGAACGCCTTCATCACGCCGCTGATCAATCAGTACGGCTACGTCGACCCCAACTCCGGCGCGAAGCTGGGTGGCGGCACCGTCGGCTATTTCAGCGAGTTCGACAGCGACGACTTCTACCGCGACGCGGGACAGATCGCCTACAACTACACGCTGACGACGTCGCAGGTGCGGCACACCTTCCACTTCGGCTATCAGCAGTACGCCGACTCGGAAGATTTCTACCGCGCGTCGAACGGCTGGGGCTCGGTCAACGTGCCGGCCGGCACCATCAGCTTCAACGGGACGCCGATCTTCTATCAGGCCAACTTCCTGTCGCAGGGCCTCGGCACGCTTCCGCCGATCCACTCCGAGTACCGCTCGAAGAGCGTCGAAGCCAACGACACAATCAACTGGAAGGACTGGACGGTCAACCTCGGCCTCATCTCCAGCGACGACACGCTCTACGGCCAGGGGCTGGTCAACGATTCGACGACGCTCTCGGGCTTCGCGAAGCCGCCGGCGACGGCGACCTCCTCGGAGAGCCGCCGCTACAAGATGTACGAAATACCGTTCACGTCGATGATGCAGCCGCGCCTGAGCACGACGTGGGCCTACAACCACAAGGACACGGTGTTTGTCAGCTACGCGCGCTACAACCCGGCGGCCAGCTCGCTGCCGCGCGCCGCGTCGTGGGATCGCAACCTCGCCGCCATCCAGAACGCCGACTTCGACGCCAACGGCAACCTGTTCGCCGTGGAGACGGTCGCCTCCTCGACTGGCAAGCTGTTCACGCCGGACATGACGCCGCGCCGCTACGACGAGTTCCTGGCCGGCACGTCGAAGCAGTTCACGCCGTCGCTCTCGGGACGCGCCTACTTCCGCTACCGCAAGGGCACGCACTACTGGGAAGACACCAACAACAACGCGCGCATTGCCTTCAACCCGCCGACCGGCGCGCTGCCCGGCACCAGCGTCACGGTGCCGCGCACCTACTACATCGGCAACCTCGGCGAGCAGCTGACGCAGATCGGCACCGGCGGCAGCCAGAACAGCTACGTCATCGCCGAGCTCGACGGCGCCTTCACCGACTATCGTGAGGCGACGTTCGAGGGCGAGTACCGCAAGGGCAAGCTGTGGGCGCAGGGCTCGATGACCTTCAGCCGCTACTACGGCAACTTCGACCAGGACGGCACGTCGACGACGACGTCGAACGACGGCAACCTGTTCATCGGCTCGTCGAACATCGGCGACGGCGCCGGCCGTCAGCTGTGGGACATGAAGCTCGGACGCCTGCGTGGCGACCGGCCGTTCGCGACGAAGCTGTTCGGCACCTACCAGCTGAACTGGCACGCCTCGCTCGGCGCGTTCCTCGTCGCGCAGTCGGGCCAGCCGTGGGAAACCCACAGCTACCTGCCCTACGCGGCGCTGACGACCAGCACCAGCAGCACCGCGCGCTACTCGGAGCCGGCAGGCAGCCATCGCTCGCCATTCCACTCGCAGCTCGACCTGAACTATACGCAGGAGCTGCCGTTCCTCGAACGCTACCGCGCCGGCGTCGTGTTCTACCTCTATAACGCGTTCAACAGCCAGACGGGGTACGACATCGATCCGACGTTCAACTCCGCCACCTACGGCCAGCCGATCTCCTACTTCACTCCGGTCCGGCTGGAGATGACGTTCCGGCTGGTGTTCTGACCAGCTACTAGCGTCGAAACAGCCGCTCGCGATCGATCAGATCGCGAGTGGCTCCATCCGCCTTCTGCCGGGCCAGCGCGATCCGTGCCGGTGCGTCCGGCTCCCTCAACAGCACACTGACCTGTGCGCGCTTGAAGAGCGCCATCGCGTCGTCGGGATTCGCGGCGAGCGCGCGATCGAGCGCCGCGCGGGCGTCCTCGAAGCGCCGCGCGTCCATGGCGAGGACGCCGAGCTCGAGATTGTGGGCGAACGTCGATCCCTGCAGCTGCCGCGCCCGCTCGAACGCGGCGACTGCCGCCACGGTGTCGCCACGCTGCATTGCCGCCTCTCCCTCGCGCACTTTCAACCCGCCGAGCGCCTCGACTGCCGTGGCGCGATCGGGACTCTCTTGTATCACCTGCTCGAGCAGCGGAACCGCCCTCTCCCAGTCTTTCGAGCGCGCGTAGTGCAGCGCCAGGTAGGTGCGCACGTCCTCCGAGTTCGGCGCCATCGCCGCAGCCTTCTGAAACACCTCGACGGCCTGCGCGTCGCGCCCGAGCGATGAATAGCACGTCGCCAGTCGTAACTGCGCGTCGAGGTTGTGGGCGTCGGCGGCGAGAATTTTCTGCAGGACCGGAATCGCCTGCGCGTACTTCGCCTCGCCGAACAGCGCCGCCGCCTGGTCCATGATCGGGAAGAGCGCGGTCATGTCGGCCGGGCGCGGTGCGTCCTTGCGCACGATGGGAGCGGCGGCGCCGGACACGTAACCGAGTGCTGCCAGCCGCCGTGCCGCGTCGGCATCGAGCGCCGCCGGAGCGTGGGCGGCATCGGGTGACGGCACCGGGTAGTCCTCCAGGTTCTTGCGCGTGCCGGGCGGCAGGACGACGCTCGATCCGAGATCGTGCGCTTCGCCGGGATCCGTGTGCAGCGCGTAGGTCTCGACGCGCCCCGCCAGGATCGCCTTGAAACCGCCGGCCACCGCCATCACCTGCGGCTGCCACCCGGACTCGAGAAACGGGTTCATCGCTTCGCCGAGCACCGCGTCGGCGGCAAGGCCGCGCAGGCTATGTTCCGCGTCGAGCCCGGCGAAATCAAGGATCGTGTTGTAGATGCGGCGCGTGCTCACCGGTGCCTCGTCGACACTGCCTGCCGGCACGCCCGGTCCCACGATCACCAGCGGTACGTGCATCGTCGCCTGATACAGGAGCCGGCCGTGCTCCGCCTCGCCGTGCTCGCCGAGCCCTTCGCCGTGATCGGCCACGACGATCACCGCCGAGGCCGGCCCCGCGGCGGCGTTGAACGCCTGCACCAGACGTGCGAGCTGCGCCTCCATGAAATCGACTTCGCCGAGGTACGGCACGTCCCGGCGGAATCCCGCGGGCGGATCGTACGGCGCGTGTGGATCGTAGTAGTGCACCCAGAGGAAGCGCGGCCCCGGCGAGGGGGTCTGCAGCTCACGCACCGTCACGTCCGTCGTGTCGCGCGCATCGCGTTCGTTGCGCCCGGGCGCGACGTGGTCGTCGTAGACATCGAAGCCGCGCGCCAGCCCGAAGCGCCGGTTCAGTACGAAGGCGGAGACGAACGCCGCGGTCCGATAGCCGGCGCGCTGCAGCTGCTCGGCGACGAGCGGCACCGTCGCCGGCACGTAGCGCGCGTTCTGGTGCACGCCGTGCCCACCCGGATACAACCCCGTCATCATCGACGTGTGTGACGGCAGGGTCTCGGGCACGGCCGCGTAGGCCTGCGCAAAGCGGCGGCCGCGTGCCTCGAGCGCCGCGAACGCGCCGCCGTCGCCGGGCCGTCCGCGGCCGACCGCGTCGAACCGCGTCGTGTCCATCGTCACGAGCAGGATCGACGGCCGCTCGGCGGCGGCCGGTGGCCGCGGGGCCGCACCGCCACACGCGGCGGCCGCGATGAGCGCCGCCGCGGAAAGGTTCCGCCCGAAGGCGGAAACGGCGCGCATTATCTGGTCGTCGTCGGCTTGCGCAGCACTTGCGCCATGCCCGGCTCCGCCATCAGCTTCTCGACCGCGTCGATCTCAATCGGCGCGAAGCCCGACATGTTCTCGTAGCCGGTGGGCGTGACGACGAGCATGTCCTCGAGCCGGATATAGACACGGTCTTCGGGAATGGTCAGCGCCGGCTCGATGGTGAACACCATCCCGGGCTCGTACTGCCTGAATCCGTGCTGCACGTCGTGCACTTCCATGCCGACCATGTGCCCGAGCGTCGGCGCGCTGGCCGACGTGCTGTTGGCACGAGCGCGGTAGCCTTCGACGAACCGCGCCGCGGCCGCCTTGTACTTGTCGTTCCTGAATGGGTACGACGCCATGATCGCGTCCATCTTGCCGACGATCTCATGGAAGATCGGCAGCGTCGGACCCGGCTTGATCGACGTCATGATCGCCTGGTACAGCTTCACGTAGATGCCGTAGAGCTCGCGCTGATCGGCGCTGAACTTGCCACTGGCGGGGAATATCCGCGTCACGTCCGATGTGTAGTAGTGATAATCGGGCGCATAGTCCATCAGCACCAGGTCGCCGTCCTGCAGTTGCGACTGCGCCGCGTGATAGTGCGGCCAGGCGGCGTTCTTCCCTGACGCCACCAGCCCGAAATAGGCGGGTCCTTGCGCGTTGTGCGCCTTGAACAGGTAGTCGCCGATCGCCTCGATCTCGTACTGGTACATCCCCGGCTCCGCCGACCGCATCGCCTCCATCATCGTCAGGCCGGCGATATGCGACGACTCGCGCAGCAGCGCGATCTCGCGCGGGCTCTTGACCATGCGCATCTCGTCGAGGATGTCGTCGAGATTCTCGAATCTTGCGGCGGCAGCCTTCTCGGCGAGCTTCGAACGGAAATACGCCTCGCGCGATCCCTGCAGATCCCACGGATCCGCCTCACGCGCGCGGCGGTGCGACTCCGAACGATCCGGCGTCCCCATCAGCACGGTTTCGCCACGGACGGGCGTGTAGACGCGGCGGCCGGCGAGCGACGCCACGCTCCTGTCGAACTGGTCACGGAGTTCGACGTGCTCGATGCCGGTCAGCCGCTCGGCCGCCGGCCCCGCCGACAGCAGCGGCCCTTCCGAACGCTCCATCGCCTCGCTGGTCGGCAGCAGATACAGCGTGCTGCTCTTCGCCAGGCCGTCGATGACGACGATCGCTCGCGGCGCCGGCACCCCGGTCAGGTAGTAGAACTGGTTGCTCTGCCGGAACTTCTCGTACGACGCGGTTTCCGTAGCCCCTTGCAGCACCGCCACGCCGTCGCCGATGCGCTGCATCAGCGCGGCCCGGCGGGCGGCGAACTCCTCCTTGGGCAGTTCCGTGGCGAAGAGCGGCGGCCCCTGTTGCGCCGCGGGCGCAGCGACCAACGGGACAAGCGCGATCGCGGCGAGCGCGAGAATGCGTTTCATGCTGGAATAATGCCACGGATGATCACGGACACACACGGGTGAACAAGTACCCGCTGGCGCGCCGCGACGGCCTGGTCGAGATGATCCACGGCGTCGCCGTCTCCGATCCCTATCGCTGGCTCGAAGACGACGGCTCTGCGGAGACCGCCGCGTGGACGGCCGCTCAGAACGCGCTGACGCGGCGGCACCTCGACGGCCCGCGCCGGGACGCGCTGGTGACGCAACTGCGCACCCTCTACGACTACCCGCGCACGCTCTCCTTGGTGGGCCGCGGTGGTCGCTGCTTCTTCACGCACAACCCCGGACGGCTCGATCAGCCGATCCTCTACGTGCAGGACGGTCCCGCCGCCGAGCCGAGCGTGCTGCTGGATCCCAACGCGTTGAGCAGCGACGGGACGACCGCGCTGACCGCCTACGAGGTGTCGCCCGACGGCCGTCATGTCGCCTGCGCCCTCTCCGTACATGGCAGCGATCGACAGATCGTCCGCGTCCTCGACCACGCCGATGTCCTGCACTGGGTGAAGTTCGCCAGCATCGCCTGGCTGCCGGCCGGTGGCGGGTTCTACTACCTGCGCTTCCCGGAGCCCGGCACGGTCGCGGCGGCAGACGAGCAGTACTTCGGCCGCATCTACTTCCACCGGCTCGGCGACGATCAGGCTGGCGACCTGCTCGTGTTCGCGCACGCCATCCGCGAAGTCGTCCCGCTGGTCCACGTCTCGTCGAGCGGACGCTGGCTCGTCATCACCGCGCAGCGTGGCGCCAGCGACGACGCCGAAGTCTTCGTCGCCGACGCGCGCAGCCCGGACGAGGTGGTCCGGCCGCTGTTCGAGGGTTTTGACGCGGCCTACGACTTCATTGGCGAAGCAGGCGGCCGCCTCTACTTCAAGACGACCAAGGGCGCGCCGCTCGGCCGGATCATCGCCGTCGACCCGCTGCCCGGCGTGGAGGCAACCGAGATCATTGCCGAGTCGCCCGATCGGCTGTCGCTCGCCGTAATGACCCGCGATCGACTGGTCGCCGCCTATCTGCACCACGCCAGCGATACGTTGCACACCTTCGCGCACGACGGCTCGCCCCTCGGTCCGATCGCGCTGCCCGGCATCGGCTCGCTCGTCACGCTCGACGCCGACAGCGCGGCCGACGATGTCCGCTTCATCTTTACCTCGTTCGTCGATCCTCCGAGCGCCTGGATCGTTCGCGGGGATGGCGGGATCTCCCCTCTGAAGCCGCAATCAGCCGGGACATCCCATCCGGCCGCCTACCAGACAACGCAGGTGTGGTATCGATCGCAGGACGGGACGGCGATTTCGATGTTCCTCGTCCATCGCGCCGGGCTGCGTCCAGACGGCGAGCGCCCGGTCCTGCTCAGCGGCTACGGCGGATTCAATATCAGCCGCACGCCCGCCTACGACCCCGGCAACTTCCCGTTCCTCGACGCCGGCGGCGTGTTCGCCCTTGCGAACCTGCGTGGCGGCGGCGAGTACGGCGAGGCCTGGCACCGCGCCGGCATGCTCGACCAGAAGCAGAACGTCTTCGACGATTTCATCGCGGCGGCCGAGCACCTCGTCGCCAGCGGCTGGACCCGCCCGGCGCGGATCGCCATCGAAGGCGGCAGCAACGGCGGGTTGCTCGTCGGCGCGGTGATGCTGCAGCGCCCGGAGCTCTTCGGCGCTGTCGTCTGCCGTGTGCCAGTCGCCGACATGCTCCGCTACCATCTCTTCACCGTCGGGCGCTTCTGGATCCCCGAATACGGCTCGGCCGACGATCCGGCGCAGTTCGCCGGTCTGCTCGCCTACTCGCCGTACCACAACGTGCGGAATGGCCGCTATCCGCCGGCACTGATCATGACGGCCGACACCGACGATCGCGTCGCGCCCGGCATGGCGCGCAAGTTCGCGGCGCGCCTGCAGGCCGATGGCGACGGCGGGCCGTTCCTGATTCGCGTCGAGACGAAAGCCGGGCACGGGGCCGGCAAGCCGATCGCGAAAGTAATCGAGGAAGACGCCGACATCCTCGCGTTCGTGTTCAACGCGATTACTTCCCCGCCATAGCGTCAGCGAACGCGCGCGCCGTCTGTGGCCGCGCCTCGGGCGAGGCCGCGAGCGCCGCGCGGATGGCGGCGGCTGCAGGCGCCGGCATGGTCGGCTGCCGCTCGCGCGGGTCGGCCGTCTGGCCGCGCAGCATCGACCCGAGCAGCGCCGGCATCGTCGCGCCGGTGTACGGCCGCTGGCCGGTCGCCATCTCGTAGGCCAGCACGCCCATCGTGAAGACGTCCGAGCGGACATCGGCGTTCTGGCCCGTCAGCAGCTCCGGCGCGACATAGTGCAGTTCGACGTCGGTCAGCGTGCTGCCGCGCAGCGTCGCGTCCCCCATCGTCGCCAGCAGGTCCTGCGGCTGCCAGATGCCGGCGCTCGAGATCAGCAGGCGTGGCCCGTCCTCTTCGACCGCGACCCGCATGATCTCGGGGCTGAGACCGCAGAGCAGGCCACCCTTGCGGTGCAGCACGCGCGCTGCTTCGATGAGCTGCGCAAGCAGCGGCTCGAGGCGCGGCCATGGCAGCGGGCCATCGGCACTCAGCACCTGGCGCAGGCTCGGTCCGTCGATGAAATCGGTGACCAGGAAGACCAGGTCCCCTTCCTCGCCGTAGTCGCGGACCTGCATGATCGAGGGGTGCACCGCCTGCAGCGTGCGCGCCTCGCGCAGAAAGCGGGCGCAGACCGCCTCCCAGTTCCGGTCGGCGCCGCGCCGCAGCATGCGGATCGCCACTGGATGCCCAAGCGCGCGGTGCGTACCCCGGAACACCTCGCTGCCGAGGCGCCCCGGGCCGAGCCGCTCGCCAATCTCGTAGGTCCCGAGCAGGCCGCCCGCGGCAGCCAGGGGCGCCACGCCGGTCATCACGACCGTCGCCCCGCCACCATCACCAGACTGCAGCGCCGCCGCGAACGCGGACATGGAGTCGTAGCGATCCTCGGGTGACTTGGCCAGCGCACGGCCGAGCACCACGTCGATCCACTTGGGCAGGTCGCGGCGCAGCTCCGACGGCGGCGGGATCGGATTGCGCAGCACCGACGTGACCAGCGCGGCCGGATCGTCCCCCTCGAAAGGCGGCCGCCCCGTGAGCATCTCGTAGGTGACGACCGCCAGGCTGTACTGATCGATCCGCGCGTCGAGCGAGCCGCCGAGGAGCTGTTCGGGAGCCGCGTAGGTGAAGGTGCCGACGAACTCATGAGGCGAGGTCAACCGCGTGTCCTCCGACTTCAGCTCGCGCACCAGGCCGAAATCCACGATCTTGTGCAGCTGTGTGCCGCCGCCGAAATCGTGAGCGACGATGTTGGCCGGCTTCATGTCGCGATGGATCATGCCGTGCTCGTGCGCGAGCTGCAGCGCGCCGCACACCGGCACGACGATCGCCAGCATCTCGGGGATCGAGAATGGCGTCCCGCGGCTCAACATCGCCTCGCGCAGGCTCGGGCCGCTGAGCAGCTCCATCACCAGGAAGGGCCGCCCCTCGCTGTCGAGGTTGAAATCGAAGATCGAGACGATGTTGGGATGGCGCAGCTGCGCACACAGCCGGCTCTCGCGCAGGAACCGCTCGCGCACCGATTGATCGGCGGCGTACTCGGCGCGCACGATCTTGACCGCGACTTCGTCGCCGAGCAGCAGGCGCCGGGCCCGGAACACCGCCCCCATCCCCCCCTCGGCCAGCGGCGCCAGCACTTCGTAGCGTCCGTCGAGGATTGTTCCTGGCGCCAGCACGCGTTGATGATAATAGATAGGCGATGACGACTTCTCTCCACATTCCGGCCTCTGCATCCCTCGACTTCCTCGCGCTTGGCGGCCTCGTGCACCGGCTCGATCCCGGCGCCATCCCCTTCCGCAAGGCGAAATCCTGCGAGATTCACGTGAGTGGCGGCGAGTTCAACTGCGCCGCCAACCTTGCCGACTGCTTCCGCATGCGCAGCGGCATCGCCACCGCGATGGTCGAGTACCCGGTTGGCGATCTCATCTCGGGCCAGGTGCGGACGATGGGGGTCACCCCCTTCTACAAGACGTTCAAGCACGACGGCGTGCGCGGGCCGAACATGGCGGCGGTCTACAGCGATCGCGGCTTCGGCATCCGCGGGCCCGTCGTCTTCTACAACCGCGCCAACGAGGCGGCGGCGTTGCTCAAGCCCGGCGATTTCGACTGGAAGGCGATCTTCGCCGGCGGCGTGCGCTGGTTCCACAGCGGCGGTATTTTCGCGTCGCTGTCCCCGACAACGGCGGAGCTGATCATCGAAGGGATGGAAGCAGCGAAGGCGCACGGCGCCGTGACGTCCTTCGACCTCAATTACCGCGAGAAGTTGTGGAGCGCCGCCGGCGGAGGCGAGCGCGCCGTCTCGACGCTCGGCCGCATCGTCGAGCACGTCGACGTGCTCGTCGGCAACGAAGAGGACCTGCAGAAGGGGCTCGGCATTCCTGGACCGAAAGTGTCGGCGAAGTCGAAACTCGATCCGAGCGCGTTCTTCGAGATGATGGAACAGGTCGTCGCGCGCTTCCCGAAGATGAAGATCGTGGCGACGACGCTGCGCGAGGTGCACTCGAGCAACCGCCACGAATGGGGTGCGGTGGCCTGGTTTCAAGGGGCCTACGGGGGGAGCACGCACGTATCGCCTACCTGTGCGCTCGATGTCTACGACCGCGTCGGCGGCGGCGACGGCTTCGCGTCGGGGTTCTTCTACGGCCTGATGAGCGGCAAGTCGCCTGAGGAAGCGGTCCGCCTCGGCTGGGCGCACGGCGCGCTGCTCACCACGTTCCCAGGCGATACGTCGATGGCGACCCTGGAACAGGTCGTCGCGTTCGCCACCGATGGCTCAGCCAGAATCCAGCGGTGAGCCACACGGTCAGCGGAAGATGCCCTTCAGTTTCCGTCCCAGGCCCGAGAAAAATCCCTGCACCGCGCGCTTGAACTGCTGCTTGACGGTGCCCTGGTGAATCGGACAGAGCCGCGACGGAATGCCGTCGCCCGGCTTGAAGTACTCGGTATAGACCGGACACCCCTCGACCGGTCGCAGGTACGACACCTTGCAGAGCTGCACTTCCTCCATCTCTGACGACGGCGTGAACTCGCGGGCCGGGCGCGTACGTGTGGCGGCCTTGATGAAGTCGGCCCAGATCGGCAGCGCGTAGCGGGCGCCATAGGCGTCGCGGCCGATCGAGGCCGGCTGATCGTCGCCCACCCACACGCCGGCGACCGTCGAAGACGTGAAGCCGACGAACCATGCGTCCTTGAAAGCGTCGGTAGTGCCGGTCTTCCCCGCCGCCGCAAAGCGCACGCCGTAGGTGGTGCGCGCCGAGGCGCCGGTGCCGCGATCGAGGACGTCCTCCATCATCGACGTCATCTGGAACGCGACCGCGTCGCTGATGACGCGATCCTGGCGGGCCGGGTTGTCCCAGGCGACGCTGCCATCGGCGTCGGTCACCTGTTCGATCGCGCGAGGACGGACCGCGAGTCCACCGTTGGCAAACGCCGCGTAGGCGGCGGTGAGATCGAGCGGCGTCACGACGCCGGTGCCGAGCGCGAGCGACGGCACGTCAGGCAGATCGCGCAGGCCGACATCCGAGGCGAGGCGCAGGACCGGGCGTGAGCCAATCCGCTGCTGCAGCAGCGCCGCGGCACGGTTGTTCGACTCGATCAGCGCGGCGCGCAGCGTCAGCGTGTCCTCCTCTTCGAGGTGTGCATTGCGCGGCGCCCACTCGTCGGGGCCCTGCGGCGCGATGCGCGTCAGGCCGTCGAGCACGCTCACCGGCGAATAGCCTTGCCCGAGCGCCGCCGCGAACAGAAACGGCTTGAATGCCGAGCCCGGCTGACGCTTGCTGCGCCAGGCGCGATTGAACTGCGACTCGCGGAAGTCGCGGCCGCCGACCATCGCCAGGATGTCGCCCGTGGCCGGATCGATCGCGACCAGCGCCGCCTGCAGATCCGGCTTGCCGTAACGCCGCAGCGCTCCCTCGACCGCGCGTTCAGCCGCATCCTGCAGCTCCGGCACGAATGTCGTCTGCACCCTCCAGTCGGGCGGATGGTCGCCGCCGAAGCGCTCGCGGAACTGCTGGCGCAGGAACTCCTTGGCGTAGCCGTGCCGCGCTTCGACGACGCCGGGGAAACCGAGCACCCGCGGCCGCGCGCGCAGCGCCGCCTGCTCCTGGGCTTCCGAGATGACCCCTTCCTCGCGCATGCGTCGCAGCACGGTATGGCTGCGCCCGAGCGCGCCGTCGTAGTTCGACCAGGGGGACAGCGCGGACGGAGCACGAATCAGGCCGGCGATCATCGCCGCCTCGGGCAGCGACAGCCGGGCCGCCGCCTTGCCGAACATGTTTTCCGACATGGTCTCGACGCCGTAGACGCCGGCGCTGAGGTACACGCGATTGAGATAGAGCTCGAGGATCTGTTTCTTCGAGAGCTCCTGCTCGAGCAGCAGCGCGATCACCGCTTCCTGGGCCTTGCGCCCGATCGTCCGCTTGTTCGAGAGAAACAGCGTGCGCGCGAGCTGCTGCGTCAGCGTGCTCCCCCCTTCCATCCGCCCGCTGCGGCTGAGGTCGCGGAACACGGCGCGCCCGAGCCCGATCGGATCGATCCCGATGTGGTGGTAGAAGCGGTGGTCTTCGACCGCGACCACGGCATCACGCAGCGCCGGCGCAATCGCGTCGAGCGTGACGTCGTGCCGCTGCTCGTCCATGCGGAACCAGGGCTGGCCGTCAGCCGAGTAGAACCAGGTGTCGCCGACGCCGCGGCGCAGCTTGTAGACCGCCCACCCCTGCCGCATCGACCAGATGACGACGATGGCGGTCAGCGCGACGAGGGCCACGTAGAGGCCGGTGACGATCCGGTGTTTCATGCGCGGCGGGCGTGCAGCGCCAGTGACAGCACGACGTAATAGACGGGAAAAGCCAGCGAGCCGATCGTCAGCCAGCGCGGCGGCGCCGGCCACAGCGCGATCATGACGGCGAGCGCCGCCGCCCACAACGCGCCGAGCGTCAGCGTCAGCGTCCGCAGTTCGGGCGTCCGCGTCGGGTAGACGTAGCCGATCCGGACAAACACCAGCGCGCTCAGCGCCAGCAGCACGATCGCGTTCACCCCTGGCGGCACCGCCAGCGCCAGCAGGTAGAGCACGACAATGTTCCAGTAGGAGGGAAAGCCGGTGAAGAAGTGATCCGACGTCTTGGCGTCCGGTGCGATGAATCCGTACATGCTGCTCAGGAGCACCGCCGCGGCGACGGGAAGCGCCGTCCACAGATAGAGGCCGCCCGCCGCCTCGAGCAGCAGCAGCGGCAGGAACACGAACGTGATGTAGTCGACGATGTCATCGATGCGCGCGCCGTCGATCTCGGGGAGCACGTCCTTCACCCGCGCGCGGCGCGCGAGCACGCCGTCGGTCGAGTCGACGATCGTCGCGGCAAACATCGCCGCCAGCGCCAGCCGATCCTGTCCGTGCACCACCGCCCACGCCCCGGCGAATGCAAAGACCGCCCCCGATGCCGTGTAGGTGTGGACGAGCCAGGCCTGGATACGGCCGTGCTTGGCTGCGGCGTTCGCCATCATGTAGAATCTGAACACATTCCAATC
Organism: uncultured Acidobacteriota bacterium; assembly: GCA_963836665.1. GTDB lineage: Bacteria > Acidobacteriota > Vicinamibacteria > Vicinamibacterales > 2-12-FULL-66-21 > JAICSD01. Next base: position 1,391,767 of record CAWIKL010000002.1, read on the forward strand.
CCTGGCGGAGTGTCCTTTTCGACACTCATGCTCACAGCTTGAGTCGTTGCAGGCTGGAGGTCTGTTTTGGTACCACTGCGGTTCAAGCGCCCTCGCTTCTACGTGCCGGCCGCGCTCGTCCTGATCGCGCTCGTCGCGGCCGGCTACGTCCTGACGCGCCGTCACCCCCTGGTTCCCGAGCTCGCCTTCTCGGACTTCCTTCAGCAGGTCGATCGCGGCGACGTCGCCAGAATCCGTTTCGCCGACGGCGCCATCGCGGTGACACTGGTCAACGGCTCGACCGCGCGGACCGTGCCGCCGCCCAATTACCTGGTCACCGACAGCTTCAACGCCAGCCTGATGAAACACGGCGTGCGCATCGAGGCGCAGAGGGAAACCGAGCCCGGCGCCTTCAACGGCGGCGCCATCGCGCTCAGCGGCATCTTCCTGGCGCTGCTCGGCTTCACCGTTTACCGCACGACCGCCGGCCGCATCCACACCCCCGGCCGCGCCAAGCTCGCCGAACGCGACAAAGCCGTCATCACGTTCCAGGACGTAGCCGGCGTCGACGAAGCCAAAGACGAGGTCAAGGAAATCGTCGACTTCCTCCGCCAGCCGGAGCGCTTCTCAGCGGTAGGCGGCCGCATCCCCAAGGGGGTGCTGCTCATCGGCCCTCCCGGCACCGGCAAGACGTTGCTCGCCCGTTCGATTGCCGGCGAAGCAGGCGTGCCGTTCATCTTCGCCAGCGGCTCGGACTTCGTCGAGATGTACGCCGGCGTCGGCGCCGCGCGCGTGCGCCGCCTCTTCAAGGACGCGCGCCGCCATAAGTCGTGCATCGTCTTCATCGATGAGCTGGATGCCGTCGGCCGCAGCCGCGGCGGCAGCTCGCTCAGCCACGAAGAACGCGAACAGACACTGAACCAGCTACTCGTCGAGATGGACGGTTTCGAGGCGACGGGCGGCATCGTCGTCATCGCCGCCACCAACCGCCAGGACATCCTCGATCCGGCGCTCCTGCGTCCTGGACGCTTCGATCGTCAGGTGATGGTCGGCAACCCCGACATCAAGGGACGCGAGGCGATCCTCGGCGTGCACGGCCGCAAGATTGCGATGAGCGGCGACGTCAACCTGCGCGCGATTGCGCGCGGCACGCCCGGCTTTTCTGGGGCGGACCTGGCCAATCTCGTCAACGAAGCGGCCCTCGCCGCCGCGCGCGACGGCCGCGATCAGGTCAGCGGCCGCGACCTGGAGCGCGCCCGTGACAAGGTGTTGATGGGCGTCGAGCGGCGCTCGGTGCAGCTGAGCGAGCTCGATCGGGTCAACTGCGCCTACCACGAGGCCGGCCACGCCGTCGTCGCCGCCCTGCTGCCGCTGGCCGACCCGCTGCACAAGGTGTCGATCGTGCCGCGCGGCCGCGCCATGGGCGTGACCATGCAGCTGCCCGAACAGGATCGGCACACCTACACCAAGGGCTATCTCGAGGCGCAGATCGCCGTCCTGATGGGTGGCCGCGTCGCCGAGGAACTGTTCATGAACCACATGACCAGCGGCGCCAGCAACGACATCGAGCGCGCCACCGACATCGCCCAGCACATGGTCTGCGAGTGGGGCATGTCGTCGCTCGGGATGCGCGCCTTCCGCAAGGCCGGCAACTCATTCGAGGACGACCGCAACCACGCGATGAGCGAGGCCACGGCACGCCGCGTCGACGACGAGATCGAAAAGATCATCCAGGCGGGCTACGCCACCGCCTACGGCCTGCTCGAACGCAACCGCGTGCCGGTCAAGGCGCTCGCCGAGGCCCTTCTCGACCAGGAATCGCTCGAGGCCGACGAACTGAAGGATCTGCTCGCCCGCACCGGCGCCAGCCTCTGATCTCCAGACGGGGCCGCCGCTAGGCGGCTGTCCTGGCAGCGGCTACGACGCAGCCAGCCGGCGATCGATCTCCGCGAGCGCCGCATCGATCTGCTTCTTGCGCACCGGATGCGTCGTGGCTTCCGCCTGTCGCGTCAACTCGGCCTTGGCCAGTTTCAGCGATTCACGCGCGCGCGCTTTTTCCGGATCGACGACCGGCGCCTGGCCACCTGCGCGACGGCGATCCGCCTCGCGCTCTTCCATTCGTTCCTGGATGCGCGCTTCGGCGTCGACCAGGCCTTCTCCCGAATCTCCCATGACTCAAGAATAACGAAGACTGGATGAAGGGAAAACGAGAAAATCGAATAAGACACAATAGTAAACGTGGCACGACGGCCGGACGTATTAGACCTGTTCCATCCGGCGGCCGCCGAATGGTTCCGCGCCAGCTTCGCGGCGCCGACGCCGCCGCAGGCGGAGGGCTGGCCGGCGATCGCGCGCGGCGAATCCACGCTCATTCTGGCGCCGACCGGCAGCGGCAAGACCCTCACTGCCTTCCTCTGGGCAATCAACCAGATCGTCTTTTCTTCCCCGGTGGCGAAATCTGCGCGGGTGCTCTATATCTCGCCGCTGAAGGCCTTGGCCGTCGACGTCGAGCGCAACCTGCGATCGCCGATCGCCGGCATCGCCAACCGCGCCGCCGCGCGCGGTGACGCCTTCCGCCTGCCGGCGGTCGCCGTTCGCACCGGCGATACCCCGGCCGCCGAGCGCGCCCGCTTCCAGCGCGAGCCGTCCGACATCGTCATCACCACGCCCGAATCGCTCTACCTGCTGCTCACGTCCAACGCGCGTGAGGCGCTGCGCCACATCGAAACCGTGATCGTCGACGAGATCCACGCGCTGGTGCCGACCAAGCGCGGCGCGCACCTCGCGCTGTCACTCGAGCGTTTGCAGGCCCTCACGGTCGCGCCGCCGCAGCGCATCGGCCTGTCGGCGACCCAGCGGCCGCTAGACGAAGTCGCTCGCTTCCTTGGTGGCTGCGAGCCGCGCGCGAAGCGAGCCAGGAAAGCCGGCCGCGGCCCGCGCGGCCCGCGCGGATTGAACGGGCAAGGCGCGGAAGACGCGATCCACGAAGAGTTCAGCGCCGACAGCGCCGCTCCGCACTATCGCCCCGTCACCGTCGTCGACACGTCGCAGAAGAAGCGCCTCGAGTTGGCGATCGAAGTCCCCGTCGAAGACATGGCGCGGATGGGCGAGGCCGAGGACATCCCGAGCGGGCCGGCTGCCGGCGGCAACCGCGCGTCGATCTGGGCGGCCATCTATCCGCGGCTGCTCGAACTGGTCCAGGCCCACCGATCGACGCTGATCTTCGTCAACAGCCGCCGCATTGCCGAGCGGATCGCCGGCGCGCTGAACGAGCTGGCCGGCGAGCCGCTGGTCCGCGCCCACCACGGATCGCTGGCCCGGCCGCAGCGCGTCGAGATCGAGGACAGGCTGAAGGCCGGACAGATCCGCGGCCTGGTCGCGACGTCGTCGCTCGAGCTCGGCATCGACATGGGCGCGATCGACCTCGTCGTCCAGATCGAGGCGCCCCCGTCGGTCGCCAGCGGGATGCAGCGCATCGGGCGCTCCGGCCACACCATCGATCAGCCGAGTCGCGGCATCATCGTGCCGAAATACCGCGGCGACCTCGTCGCCTGCGCTGCGGTGACGCGGGCGATGCACGAGGCGCGCATCGAGTCGAGCCGCTACCCGCGCAACCCTCTCGACGTCCTCGCCCAGCAAATCGTCGCGATGGTGTCGATGGAGGCGTGGAACGTCGACGCCCTGTTCGACGCGGTCCGCGCCGCCGCGCCCTTCGCCGAGTTGAGCCGGGCCATCTTCGACGGCCTCCTCGACATGCTGTCGGGGCGCTACCCGTCCGACGACTTCGCCGACTTGCGGCCGCGCCTGACCTGGGATCGCCTGAAGAACGACGTGACGGCGCGCGAAGGCGCCAGGCGCGTCGCCGTCGTCAACGGCGGCACTATCCCCGATCGTGGCTTGTACGGCGTCTTTCTCGCCGGCGAGCGCGGCCCCGCCGCCCGCGTCGGCGAGCTCGACGAAGAAATGGTCTTCGAGAGCCGCGTCGGCGAGACCTTTCTGCTCGGCGCTTCGTCGTGGCGCATCGAGGAAATCACCCACGACCGCGTGCTGGTCTCGCCGGCGCCCGGTCAGCCCGGCAAGATGCCGTTTTGGAAGGCCGACACCGCCGGACGGCCGCTCGAGCTCGGGCGTCACATCGGCGAGCTCGTGCGCGCCCTGCGGCAGATGCCGGCAGGCGCCGCGGTCACGCGCCTGACCACGCATCACGATCTCGACACCCGCGCCGCCGAGAACCTGCTCCGCTACCTCGCCGATCAGGCCGCCGCCACCGGCGCCGTGCCCGACGATCGCACCATCGTCATCGAACGCATGCGCGACGAGCTCGGCGACTGGCGGATCTGCATGCTCTCGCCGTTCGGCGGCCGCATTCACGCGCCATGGGCGATGGCCGTCGTCGAACGCGTGCGTACCGAGACCGGCATCGACGCGGAGACGATGTGGACGGATGACGGCTTCGTGGTGCGGTTTCCGGAGACCGAGGCGCCGCCCGATCCCGCGCTGCTGCTGCCAGCCTCCGACGAAGTCGAGGCCCTGGTCGTACGGCAGCTCGGCGCGACGGCGCTCTTCGCCGCCAAGTTCCGCGAGGCGGCCGCGCGCGCGCTGCTGTTGCCGCGCCGCCGGCCGGGCGGCCGCACCCCGCTCTGGCAGCAACGGAAGCGCGCCGCGGACCTGCTGGCGGTGGCGGCGAAGTTTGGCTCGTTTCCGATGATCCTCGAGGCCTATCGCGAGCTGCTGCGTGACGTCTTCGACATCCCGGCGCTGGTCGAGACACTGGGCCGGATCGAGTCGCGCGACATCCGCACGGTGACCGTCGATTCGACGATGCCGTCGCCGTTCGCGTCGGCCCTGCTCTTCGGTTACGTTGCCAACTACATCTACGACGGCGACGCGCCGCTCGCCGAGCGGCGCGCGCAGGCGCTGGCCATCGACCAGGCGCAGCTGCGCGACCTGCTCGGCGAGGCAGAGCTGCGCCAGCTGCTCGACGCTGACGCGCTGGCCGACGTCGAGGCGCAGTTGCAGCAGCTCGATGAACGCTATCGCGCGCGATCGACCGACGCGATCCACGATCTGCTGCTGCACCTCGGCGACCTGACTCGCGACGAGATCGCGTTGCGGTCGAGCGTGAGCGTCGACGCACCGCTCGACGCACTCCGCCGCGACCGCCGCATCCTGGAGGTCGGCGTCGCCGGCGCGTCCCGCCTCATCCCGGTGGAATACGCGGCGCGCTATCGCGACGCGCTCGGCGTACCCCTGCCGCCAGGACTACCCGAAACCCTGCTCGCCCCGGTGAAGGACGCAGCACTCGATCTGGCCCGCCGTTTCGCGCGCACGCATGGCCCCTTTGCCGCCGCGGAGTTCGCCGGTCGTTACGCGCTCGGCCGCTCGACCGCCGACGCACTGCTCAAGACGCTGGCCGCCTCCGGGCGGCTGCTCGAAGGTGAGTTCCGCCCTGGCGGCAGCGGGCGCGAGTGGTGCGATGCGGAGATCCTCCAGACGATCCGCCGTCGATCGCTGTCGAAGCTGCGCAAAGAAGTCGAGCCGGTGGAGCCGGCCGTGCTGGCGCGCCTCGTCACGTCGTGGCAAGGGCTCGTCAAGCCGCGCATCGGCCTCGATGCACTGCTCGACGTGGTCGAGAACCTGCAGGGGGCGCCGCTCCCGGCGTCGATCCTCGAGAGCGAGATCCTCGTCTCGCGTCTCGACGGCTACGCGCCGCCCGATCTCGACGCGCTCGCGGCAGCCGGCGAGGTGGTGTGGCGGGGCGTCGAGCCCGTCGGCGATCGCGACGGCCGCGTCGCGCTCTATCTGACCGATCATCTGGCGCGCCTGTGGCGGCCACCGGTGACTGGGACACTGTCGGAGCGCGAGCAGAAGCTGCTCGCGCATCTCGGAAGCCACGGCGCCTCTTTTTTCGCGGCGCTGCACGACGCGGCCGGCGGCGGTTATCCCGGCGAAACGGTCGACGCGATCTGGGATCTCGTCTGGAAGGGCCTCCTCACCAACGACACGTTTCACGCCCTGCGCGCCTTCACCCGCGCGCCGGGCCGCCGGCCTCGCAAGCCGGGACGGCAGGCCGCCGGTCCCTTCCGCAGCCGCCGCGCCGCACCGCCGTCGGCGGAAGGCCGCTGGTCGCTGCTCGCGGAGCGCGTGCCGGCCCGTGTCTCCGACACGCAGTGGGCGACGGCCACGGCGCAGCAGCTCCTTGCGCGCTACGGCGTCGTGACGCGCGAGATCGCCGGCGCCGAGGGCATCGCCGGCGGCTTCGCCGCGGTCTACGATGTCCTCAAAGCGCTCGAGGATCAGGGCCGCGTCCGCCGCGGTTACTTTGCCGGCGGCGTCGGCGCCACGCAGTTCGCACTGCCGGCCGCGCTCGAGCTGCTGCGCGCGCTACGCGAGACCCCCGATGAGCCTGAAGTGATCCAGCTCGCCGCAACCGATCCCGCCAACCCATACGGGACGACGCTGAAATGGAGCGCCGACGGCGAGACCGGACGCGCACCGACACGGACGGTCGGCGCGCGCGTCATCCTCGTCAACGGAGCGCTCGCGGCCTACATCCCGCGCGGCGGGCGGCAGATCACCGTCTATCTGCCGGAGGACGAGCCGGCGCGTTCGACGACCGGCCGCGCCGTCGCCCGCGCGCTCGCGTCGCACGCCCGGCAGGAGTGGCACGGCGGCCTGCTCATCGCCGAGGTCAACGGCCAGGAGCCGGCGCGGCATCCGATCGCGCCGTTCCTGATCGAAGCCGGCTTCAATCCTTCGGCGATGGGATTCCAGATGCGGCGGACGGCATCGGCGGGTACGGCCCGGCAGTCCTGATGCCCGAAGGGGACGCGATATTCCGCACCGCCCGCACGCTCCACCGCGCGCTCGCTGGTGGTGTCATCGTCCACTTCGAGTCGGTACTGCCGTCGCTGACGCGCGTGCACGAGGACCGACCGATCACGGGGCGAACGGTGGAACGCGTCCAGGCAGTCGGTAAGCATGTGCTGATGTGTTTCAGTGGGGATCTCGTGCTGCGTACGCATATGCGGATGAACGGCAGCTGGCACATCTATCGTCCCGGCGAGCGCTGGCGTCGGCCGCGCCACGACATGCGCATCCTCATCGCCACCGCGCAATTCGAGGCGGTGGCGTTCAGTGTCCCGGTCGCAGAGTTTCTCGTATCAGGCGGGGCTCGCGCGGCGGAAATCCCGCGCAGCTCCGCTCCCTCGCACACGCGCGCAATAGAGCGACAGGCCGACCTCCGCGATATCGGTCCGGACCTGCTTGGCGACCTGTTCGACGAGGACGAGGCGGTGCGACGCCTACGCGCGCACGGCCGTGAGGCGATCGCCGACGTCCTGCTCAACCAGCGTGTCGTCGCGGGCATCGGCAACGTCTATAAATCGGAAGTGCTCTTCATCTGCCACGTCAGCCCCTTCGCGGCCGCCGTCGACGTCGCCGACGATCGCGTCCGGGATCTCTTGCGAACCGCGCGCAAGCTCCTGCAGGCAAACGTCACCACCCTCGGCGGCATCACAACCTACCTGGGTTATCGACGGACACGCAGCCGCGACGAGTCCGAGCGGCGTTACGTCTACGGCCGCGCTCGCCGTCCCTGCCGCCGCTGCGCCACGCCGATACAAGTGCGCGCTCAGGGCCCGCACGCCCGTCTCACCTACTGGTGCCCGCAATGCCAAGTTGAATCCCTGCTCAATTTCTGATGACCCATGTGACCCGGCCGTCGGCACCGACCACGCGACGGACCTGGGTGGCGGCCGGCGGCGCCACCGTCATGCTCGCCGAGACCAGCACAGCGTCGGACGGAGGCGCGCCAGAAGCGTCGATCGCCTCCGGCACACCAGCCGCACCGTGGATCGGACACGGTTGGGTCGGAACGTTGCCGATCGGAAAATAGTCGTCGTAGACAGTCGGGGGCGCCTGCTTCGACGGCGCCGTCGCGGTGTGGCCGGCCGTGCCGATCGGCACGCCGGGAAGTTCGGTCAGCCCCGCCTGCACGTCGTCCACGCCCCTCCAGTTGTGCCGGCAGGCGTCGGTCGCGAGCATGCCGCTCAAGCGGCAGATCGTCACCTTCTCGACGTCGGCCGGCGGCTGAAACCAATCCGGCCGATCGTTGACCGTCGCTTTCTTCATGAAGTCAGCCCACGCCGGCACGGCGACGACGGACGCGAAGCCTCGGGTCATGATCGGCGCGGGCCTGTCGAGCCCGAACCAGAGTCCGGCGACGAGATGTGGTGTGTAGCCAATGAACCAGGCGTCGCTGTAGTTGTCCGTCGTGCCTGTCTTCCCCGCGGCCGGCAGCTTGAATCCCGCGGCGCGCGCCGTCGTCGCCGTACCTGACGTGATGACGTCGGCCAGCATGCTGCTCATGAGAAACGCCGTCGCGGGGGTGACGGCCTCGTGGCGGCCGGAGGCGTCCGCCCAGATGCCGCTGCCGGTCGCGGCCTCGACCCGCGTGATGAGATGGGGCGCGATCGCGACGCCGGCGTTGGCGAAGACGCCGTATGCCGACGTCAGCTCGAGCAGGGTCACGCCGCCCGTCCCCAGCGCCAGCGATGGCACGCTGGGCAGCGGCGACTCGATACCGAGACGCTGCGCGTAGTAGGTCGCCTGCGACAGACCGACTTGCTGCAGCAGCTGCGCCGCGGCGCGGTTGCTCGAAATCTTCAGCGCCGCCCGCAGGGAGGTACTCGTTGTCCTCGTGCTCTCCACCCGGCAGCCATGGGCCGCGGTCCGTCATGATCGGCTCGTCGAGGTTGTGCAGGATCGAGGCGGGCGCCATGCCGCGCTCGAGGGCCGCGGCATAAATGATTGGCTTGAACGCCGAGCCCGGCTGGCGGCGCGCCTGGGTGGCGCGGTTGTAGCTCGTCGCCTGGAAATCGCGGCCGCCGACGAGCGCGCGCACCTCGCCGGACGTTGGGTCCAGCGCGACCAGGCTCGCTTCGAGATCGCGGCCTGCCTTCTGCGTCCGCGTGATCTGCGCGATGCGCGCCGCAATCGAGGCCTCGGCGGCACACTGCATGGCGGGATCGTAGCCGGTGTAGACCCGCAGACCGCCGCGCAGCACCTGCTTGCCGCCGAACTCCGACACGAGCTGCCGCCGCACTTCTTCCTGGTAGTAGCGGCCGCACTCGGGCCCCTCGGCCACGACCGTATCGCGGGTGGACGGACGGATCGGCAGCGCCTTCTCGCGCGCGTACTCGACCTCGTTGAGGTGGCCGGTCTCGCGCATCAGGCGCAGCACGAGATTGCGCCGAGCCAGCGCGCGTTGCGGCGCAACGCTCGGCGAATACGCACTCGGCGAACGGACCAGCGCGGCCAGCAGCGCCGCTTCGTGCGGCTGCAGGTCGGAGGCGGGCTTGCCGAAGTAGCCGCGCGACGCGGCCTCGACACCATAGTAGCCGTCGCCGAAGTAGACCGCGTTGAGGTAGGCGGTGAGGATCTGCGCCTTCGAATAGCGTTCCTCGAGCTGAACCGCGATGGCCGCTTCACGCAGCTTGCGCTCGAAGGTCCGCCGCGGGGTCAGTTGCTCGAGGCGCGCCAGCTGCTGCGTCAGCGTGCTGCCCCCTTCGAGAATACGGCCGGCGCGCCAGTCGCGCCACGCGGCCTTCAGGATGCGGACACCGTCGATGCCATGATGCGCGTAGAAACGCCGGTCTTCGACCGAGAGCAGCGCGTCGATCATGTACGGCGACACGCGATCGAGCGGTACGTCCTCGCGCTGCTCGACGTAGAACGTGAACGCCGGACGGCTCTGCCGGTCGTAGACGATCGTGCTCTGCGGGCGCGGCCCGATCTCGGCCAGCGACCCCGCGTGCGAGAATTCGCCGACGACGCCCCAGGACCCGCGCAACACGACCGCGGCCGACATCCAGAAGAGCACCGTCGCCCCTGCAATCGACCCGAGCAACATTCTCCGCCGCACCGTGAACTCCTGCCCGGGTGAGGGGCAACCCCGGTGCCACGCAGAAATCGATGCGGATCATCGACTTAGAACATATGTAGCTCGCTGCCCACTCAGAATGAGTCGTTCAGCTTGGCTCAGCCGGCGCGCCTGGGTAGCGCACTACATACCGTCGATGCGCGTGGGATGCGTATAGATGTTGAGGTTGTCGCCGCGCGCGAAACCAACGAGGGTGATCCCCGCCTCGCGCGCTAACTCAATCGCGAGCGTTGTCGGGGCCGACACCGCGACGATGACCGAGATGCCGGCCAGCCAGGCTTTTTGCACGATCTCGAAGGCCACGCGCCCGCTCACGGCGAGCACGTCGGCCGCCGGAAGTGTCAGGTCTGGCCCATCGGTGGTCGTCACTGGCAACGACACGCGCGCGCGAACCCCCTCGTCTGGCAGCAGCAGCTGGCCGATGGCCTTGTCGACCGCATTGTGCCGGCCGACGTCTTCAGCCGAGGCAAGCAACCTTCCGTCGCGCGAGAAGATCGCGGCGCCGTGCAGGCCGCCCGTTTCCTCGAAGACCGATTGCGTTTCGCGCAGCCGGACGGGCATGGTGCGCACGAAGGGAACGTCGACGCGCCAGGTCAGCGGCACGGATGTGATGTCACGGCGGAGCTCGTCAATGGTCGAGCGCCCGCAGACGCCGCATGAGCTGTTGGCGACGAACTGTCGCCGCCCCTCGAGGATCTGCGCGACGCGCGCGGCGGCGTCGCCGACGAGAAACACGTCGACGACATGGTGCGCCTGGCGGTGATCGGGATGGCGGCAGTGCTCGACGGCGCCGAGATCATCGGCGGATCGAATCACCCGTTCCGAAAGGAGAAAGCCGGCGGCGAGCGCGCGGTCGGCGCCCGGTGTACGCATGATCACGGCAAACGATCGGCCGTGCAGCCGGATGTCGAGTGGCTCTTCGGTGGCGGCGGCGTCGACGATTCGGGCATGCGAGTCGCCCATCACGCGTGTCACGTCGACGGGACGGACCGGCGCGAGGTCGCCCTCACCCTGGCTCATGGCCGCGCCGCCACCGTCATGATCTCGACGCGCGCCTTGGCCGACGCCAGCGACACACGCACGGGCGTGACCGCGGCAGTGGCCGGAAACGCGGTCCGGCACGCCGTCACCGCCGCATGCGCCGCTTCGTCGTCGGTCACGTAAGCGAGTAGATCGCGCACGTCGCCGCGTGACATGCCGCAGCCGGCAAGCAGTGCGTCGATCTTACGCACGACGTCGCGGGCCTGCGCGGCAGCATCGCCGGCGGCGACGACCGAGTCATCGGCGAGCAGGCCGGACAGGTAGGCGCTGTCCCCCGCCGCGATCGCCGGGCTCAGGTTGGGATTCGGCGGCCCCTCGCCCGGGACGACGCGGCGCGGGCTCGCCGAGGCAACAAACGTCATCTCGACCTTGTACGCCTCTCCGGTCAGGGCGGCCCCGACCGTGGCGCGCGCCGGCGGCGCCTGGGAGAACGCTTCCCGGTAGACGCGGTTCATGGCGTCGAAGTCGGCGAGATCCGTCAGGAACACGCGCGCGCTGACGACGTGCTCGAGGCTGAGTCCCGCTGTGTCGAGCAGCTCACGCGCGTTGTCCAGCACTGTCTTGGTCTGCACCGTGATGTCGCCGGCGACCACGCCGTTGTCGCGGCCGCTTCTCGAGATCAGTCCCGAGAGGAAGAGCGTATCGCCGCTGCGCACGCCGTATGAATACGGGTTGGGAGACATCGCCCACGCTTGGGGATGCACCAGCCGGCGCTCGGCACCCGACCCGACCGCCACCGCCGACATCTCGACGAGCGCGCCGCCGGTTACGAGCGTCGAGACCACGGTCGTCCGTGTCGGCGGCAACGCCTGCCAGGCCTGCTTGTAGGCGTCGTTCATCGCGGCGAAATCGGCGGCATTGCGCAGGTAGATGGTGATGGCGACGGCATCGGCGAGCGACGAACGCTCGGCGCGCAGCCGTTCGTCGAGCCGCGCCAGCGTCATCGACGTCTGTTTCCCGATGTCGGGACCGGCGTCAGGCGCCGAGGTCGCGGGGACGAAAATGGGGCGCGTCATCTCTCATTGGAGAGTATCGCGCATTTTCTCGGACCAGGCGCAGATGGCCGTCACGTCGGCCGGCGACAGCGCGGCGGCGCGGTGAATGAGCAGGTAGGACGGCAGCGGCATCCGGCCGCGCTTGGCGAGCGAACACATCCCGCCGAGCAGCTTGTCCTGCTCGTCGCTGTCGTAGGTCGTCCACTCCGAGTAATTGAAGCGATCCCGCCCCGAGTGCACGTGATTGGCGAGGAGCCACGACATCGGCGCCACCTGGCTGTAGAGCGGCCAGCGCGTCTCATTCGAGTGGCAGTCCCGGCATGAGCGATCGAGGATGGCGCTCACGTCGGAAGACGCTTTCGGCAGCAGCGAATGCGCCGGCGTGACCGGCGGGTTGCTGCGGTCGGGCCGCACCACCTGGATGCCGATCGCCGCCGCGAACACGAACAAAAGGGCCCGCCGGACCCGCGGGGCCATACGTAGCGCCATATACAGGAAACGAACAGCAAATACGACGCCGCCCACGGGGCCGTTTCCGCAATGGGTTGGCGGCAGGCGCTTTCGTCCCCTGTCACCGGACGCCGCGATTCGTAAGCCGTGTACAATGTGGCGCTTTCCCATGGAGGTTCCGGCATGAAACGCGTGGTCTGGATTGCAGCGGTCGTCCTGCCGCTGTTCACGTTTGCCCTGGCGCGTCCCTACGCCGACGTGAAGACGAAAGAACAGTCGAACATCAAGGCGGAAGGGGTCCTCGGGTTCTTCCTCAACCGGACCAAGGCCGGCAAGGAAGGTGTCGTCACCACGGCCGCGGTCAAGGGGAACCGCAAGGCAACGACCAACGATCCGGCCGGGCAGATTATCGACCTGTCGGAAGAGAAGGTCTACAAGCTCGACTTCAAGAAGAAGGAATACACGGTCGAGACCTTCGACCAGATCCGCCAGCGGATGCGCGAGGAAGCCGCCAAGGCCCGCGAGCAGCAGAGTAAGCAGGAACAGCAGCAGCAGAAGAGCGAACCCCAGAAGCCGCAGCAGGAATACCAGGTCGATTTCGACGTGAAGGAGACCGGCCAGAAGAAGACGATCCTGAGCTACGACACGCACGAAACGATCGTCACCGTGACTGTGCACGAAAAAGACAAGACGCTCGAAGAGAGCGGCGGCATCGTGATGACCACCGACATGTGGCTCGGTCCGCGCATCCCCGAACTGAAGGAGCTCGCCGACTTCGACATGCGCTACTGGAAGGCGCTTCAGGAAGGCAGCGGCGTGCCGGCGATGTCCCCCGAGCAGGTGGCGCAGGTCATGGCGATGTTCCCGCTGTTCGGCCGGGCCATGGAGCGGATGCAGAAGGACGGCGACAAGCTGAATGGCACCGCGCTCGACACGACGATGACGCTGGAGTCGGTGAAGAGCCCGGATCAGGCGCAGTCGTCGGATCAGGGTAGCGGCGGCGGCATCGGCGGCATGCTCGCGCGCAAGATGATGAAGAAGAACGACTCCCCACGGTCGACCGTCTTCACCACCCATCACGAGTACCTGGACATCGCGAAGTCAGTCGACGCCGCTGACCTCGCCATCCCGCCAGGCTTCAAGGAAAAGAAGTAACCAACGCCCGTCGGCGCAACCGGCGGCTACCTGCGGCGCTCTGATCGCACGAGCGCCGCCAGCGCCTGCGTCTGCTCGTAGTCGCCGAGACGATCGGCCGCGGCGACGTAGGCGTCGCGCAGATCGCCGGTCAGCGGCTGCGTCCGGGCGATGAGCTGTAGCACCTGCGAGAGTTCATAGCCCCCCATCGAGCGGGCCGCCTGCAGGACCGCGTGCAGCGTCTCGTCGCTCGTGCCGGGCTTGCGCACGACCGCCTGCAGGACGCGGCCGCGCTCGTAGCTTGATCCGATCGTGTTCACACAGGCGAAAAACGGCGCGCGCACGCCCGCCTCGACGCCATTCTGGCGCAGGACCTCCTGCAGGAATGTCGAGGTGTCGTAATCGCTGCCAAGGTGCGTCGCGGCGGTGAGCGCCAACTCGAGAAGCGCCGGGTCACTCGCGTGCTGGCTGCTGACTGTGGCGCTCAGGACGCGGTGACGCTCGTAGCTGCTGCCCAGCGTCGCCACTGCGGCGAAAAACGCGCCCCGGTTGGCGTCATCGAGCGGCTGCTGGGCCAGGATCAGCCGCAGCAGCTCCGAGAGATCGTAGTCGGAGTGGATGGCCTTCGCGCTCGTCAGGATGCCCGCGACCGTCGCCGACGCGACCGGGCCCCGCTTCAGCATCGCCGAGTAGACGCGCCGCACCTCGTAGTCGGACTTGATCGAGAACGCCGCCGCGAAGTACGCCGTGCGCGACGCCTCGTCGTCGGGCAGTTTGTCGGCGACGGCGATCAGGAGCTGCGCCAGCTCGTAGGACGAGCCGCGCATTTCGCGCCCCGCCTGCACCATGGCGTCGCGATACTGCGCCGGCGTCAACGTCGCCTGCCGGAACAGTTCCTTGAAATAGAGGCCCTTGACGTAGCCCGACTCGAGGCGCGAGATCTCGGCCAGCACCGCGGCGGGTCCGCCGGCTTTCAGCTCTCGTGCGACATGGCTCTCGGCGCCGAAGCCGCTGTTGCGGATGAACCTCGGCAGCTGCTCGCGCAGCCACGTGCGCCCCTCGGGCTCGAACGGCCGTTCGGCCGCGTTGACGTAGTAGTGGTGCTCGAGCGCGCCGTTCCTCTCTCGGATCTCGACCGAGTGGCGGCCCAGCCAGCGGCCGTCGGAGATCTTGAAGGACCCCCCCGACGACAGCTCGCGCACGTCGCTGTCGTCGTCGCTCAACGTGAACTTGCCGTTGTAGGTGACTTCAAGCCTGTCGCCGTTGTTCGACCATGCCCAGGTGCCGCTGGAATCCTGCGCGTCGTGGCTGACGCTCAGCGACTGCGATCCCGCTTCAGCGGGCAGGACACCGGCGGACTCGGCGACGGCGGGCATCTCGGCAGGCGCAGAGCCCGGCACGGCCGGTAACCTAGCGATCGCCGGGGCGGCCGTCGCCCCAGGTTGGGCAGCGAGCGCCGGTGCATCTGCCGCGACGGCGCCGGCCGGCGCGACCACCGCGCGCGCCCGCGGTGCCCGCTCGGCACCGGCGGCAATCCCGCCGACCAGCAGCAGCGCCGCCGCGCCGGCGAGCCACGCCGGCCCCCGGCCCGAATGCGAGGTCGGCGCGCCGAGCAGCCGGCGCACGCGCTGCAGCAGCGATCCACCCGTCGCCGCCATCGCGATGTGACGGACCGGCGTGGGGCCAGACCCGCGCAGCGCCTCGAGATCGGCAAGCGCCGTGGCGTAGGCGACCCGATCGCCGCACAGGTTGACCGCGAGATCGTCGCAGCAGTTCTCCCGCTCGATGCGGATGCGGTGCGACAGCCACCACACCGCCGGGTGATAGAACAGCACCGTTTCGACCAGCGTCTGCAGCAGGTTGACCAGGTAATCGTGCCGGCGGATGTGCGCGAGTTCGTGCGCGAGCACCGCTTCGATCTGCTGCGGCGTCAGGCCGGCGAGCGCGCTCGCCGGCAGTAGCACGGCCGGCTTGAGGAACCCGATGACCGTCGGCACGTCGACCAGTGACGACTCCAGCAGCGTGACGGCGCGGGTGATGTGCAGTCGCTGCGCGAGGCGCGCGGCGCTGCGACGGATCCCGTCCGGCGCACCCGTGACGCCGTGCGTGCGCAGCCGCTGTACCCAGAGCCATCCCGTCAGGAGACGCAGCGTCAGCAGCATCACGCCGGCGCACCACAGCACGAGAAAGACCGGCATGATCGCCCGGAGCCCGTCCGGCGCGCTCTGACTGGAAGACGCAGAACGCTGCGATGCCGCAGCCCCAGTCGGGTCGAGTCCCTTCAGGCGATCGAACAGCCCACGCGTGCCGTCGGCCTCCGCCAGGATGCCATCCTGCAAGGCAACGCCCGACGTCCCTTCAAATGCAGCCGCGGAGCTGAGCGCCTGATACTTCTGCACCCCGCTGACGATCGGCAGCGTCATCATCAACGCCAGACCGATCGACGCGATCACATAGCGCACATCGGCGGCGCTGCGGCGAAGCGCCAGCAGCGCCAGCGCGGTCAACCCACCCACGACCGCCCCCTGCCACACGAACTGCAACAGCGCCCAGGCGACAGCCTGCGCCGCCGGCTGCCGGAGCCACGTCTCAATCGCGGCCATCGTTCGTCTCCTTTTCAATGCCCACGCCGGATCTCGCCTGATCGATCGCCTTGCGGATGTCGCGTAATTCCTCGGGCGACGCCCGCTTGGTCGCCAGCGCTTGCATCACCAGTTTCATCGCCGACCCGCCGAAGGCGCGATCGGCCAGGTCGCGGACGAGCTGGCGCTGTGTCTGCTCCTCTCCGCAGCGCGCGCGGTAGACATGCGTCCGGTCGCGCTCGTCACGTTCGACCAGCCCTTTCTCAGTCATGATCTGCAGCAGCTTCAGCGCGGTCGTGTAGGCAGCCCCCTGCCGGTCGCGGGCGAGCACGTCATGGACCTGGCGCACGGTGCTGGGCCCGCGATCCCAGAGGATGCGCAGGATGGCCAGCTCGGCATCAGTCGGACGCGGCGTCGAGGGTCGGGACATGGGCGCCAGTATCTACGAACGTCTTCGTAGCTGTCAACGAAAACCTTCGTAGCGATACGAGTGGGATAATCTCGGAGTTCACTAGAGGGGGAGGACCGCGTGGCCGAAACGTTCGCTCAGTTCGAGACGTCGGAAGGCAACTTCAAGATCCGCCTGTTCGACAAGGAAGCGCCCAATACCGTTGCCAACTTCGTCGGCCTGGCCGAGGGCAGCAAGGAATGGCGCGATCCCGCCAGCGGCGAGCGCCGCAAGGCGCCGTTCTACGATGGCGTCATTTTCCATCGCGTCATCAATGGCTTCATGATCCAGAGCGGCGATCGTCTCGGCCAGGGCACCGGCGGACCTGGCTACAACTTCGCCGACGAGTTCCATCCGACCTTGCGCCACACCAAGGCAGGCATCCTGTCGATGGCCAACTCGGGGCCCAATACCAACGGCAGCCAGTTCTTCATCACGCTGGGCCCGACGCCGCACCTCGACAACCGCCATTCCGTCTTCGGCGAAGTGGTCGAGGGGATGGACGTCGTCAAAAAGATCGGCGCGGTGCCGACCGGGCGCCAGGATCGCCCGGTCACGCCGGTGACGATCAACAAGCTCACCATCCAGCACCTACCCTGATGGCGGACGGGGCCGCCGACCGTCCCGAACTCGAGGCACTGCTGCCGGCTGTCTACGCGGAACTGCGGCGCCTCGCCGCGCACTATCTGCGCGGCGAACGTCCCGGCCAGACGCTGCAGCCGACGGCGCTCGTGCACGAGGCGTATCTCAAGCTGCAGAAGGACCGGCCCGAGCGCTGGCAGAACCGCGCCCACTTCTGCGCCATTGCCGCGCACGCGATGCGCCAGGTGCTGATCGAGCGCGCCCGCGCGCGCGATGCGCTCAAGCGGGGTGGCGGCGCACCGCGCGTCACCTTCGACGAAGCGCTGCCGGCGCCGGCGGAAGGGCGAGACTTCGACATGGTCGCCCTCGACGCCGCGCTGGAGCGACTGGCCGTACTCGACCCCGGCCAGGCCCGCATCGTCGAGCTGCGCTTCTTCGGCGGACTGTCGATCGAAGACACAGCGGAGGCGATGGGTATTTCCCCCGCCACCGTTAAACGCCACTGGGCGCTGGCCCGCGCCTGGCTGGCCAAGGAGCTGCAAGCCTGACAGCCGACTGGCCGCGCGTCGGCGCGCTCTTCGCGGAGGCGCTCGAGCTGGACGCCGACGGCCGCGAGCGGCTCCTCGCGCGCGCCGCCGAGCAGGATCCGGGGCTCGCCGCCGAAGTGCGCACCCTGCTGCGCGCGCACGACAGCTCCCAAGGTTTTCTCGAACAGCCCGCCTGGGCGGTCGCGCCGGAGCTGCTTGCCGAGCCTGCCGGCGACTCGCTGCCGGCCGGCACGCGCATCGGCCCCTATCAGGTACAGGAGGAAATCGGCCGCGGCGGCATGGGCGTCGTCTACGCGGCGCGCGACCAACGGCTCGGCCGCACCGTCGCAATCAAAGTCCTGCCGCGCGCCTTCAGCGGCGACCGGCGCGCGCGCGAGCGGCTCGCGCGCGAGGCCCGCGCCGCAGCGGCGCTCTCGCATCCCGCCATCGCCACTGTCTATGCGCTCGAGGACATCGAGGGCGAGCTGTTCCTCGCGAGTGAGCTGGTCCGGGGCGTGACGCTGCGCCGGGCGCTGGCCCAGGACCGCCTCTCCCCCTCGCGCGCGCTCGACGTCCTGCTCCAGCTCGCCGAAGCGCTCGACGCGGCGCACCGCCACGGCATCGTCCACCGCGACCTCAAGCCAGAGAACGTGCTGCTCACCGGCGACGGCCGGGTCAAGGTCGTCGACTTCGGCATCGCGCGCAGCCTGGCGCCGGTGTCTGGACCCTCGCCATTGACGTTGACCGGCACCGCGCTCGGCACGCCCGGCTACATGGCGCCGGAACAGCTGCGCGGCGACAGCGTCGACGCGCGCGCCGACATCTTCGCCTTCGGCGTCATCGCCTACGAAGTCGCCACCGGCGAGCATCCGTTCGGCGGCAGCGACCCGGCGTCGCTGCTCGAACGGCTCGTCGCCGATCAATCGCCGCTGGCGCGCACGCTGGAACCGCCGGCGCTCGATACCATCGTTCGCCGCTGCCTGCGCGCCGATCGTGAACAGCGTTTCCACTCGGGCGTCGAACTGCTGGAGGCGTTGCGCGGCATCACCGACGGCGGGACGGCATCCGTGGCGGCGAGCCCGATATGGGTCCGCTCGGCCTGGTGGTGGAAGTTCCATCAGGTCGCTGTCGCCACGCTGACCATCATGAACACGATCACCCTCGGCGTCCGCAAGGCGTATCTCGGCCCGTCCGGCTCGTGGGTCTTTCTGCTCGTCCTCGTCCTCGCCACGATCACCACCACCCTGCGGCTGCACCTCTGGTTCGTCTCGCAGGTCCACCCGGCCGCGCTCCTCGCGCTGCGCGCGCGCGTGCTCCGCTGGATCGTGCTGTGCGAGTCGCTGCTGCTCACGGCGCTCCTGGCCACCGGTATCGCCCTATCGGGGCCGCACGACGCCACCGCGGCGCAGTTCGTCGTCTCGGCGCTGCTGCTTCTGCTGTCCCTCATCGTGATCGAGCCGGCAACGACGCGGGCGGCGCTTTCTTAGCCGATAGCGTCTGCCGTCATGGGATCCCTCCGCGATGCGCTCGTGTTCGTCAGCGCGATGTTCGCGTCGCTGCTGCCGCACCGGCACTGGGGGCGGCTCCCGGCATCGTTCCCCATGACGGGCGCGGCGTTCGCGTCTGGGCTGGCGACGCTCTTCGCCGGCGCCGGAATTGGCATCCCGGGCTTCCTCGCCCACGCGCACCAGACGACGTCGCTGGCGATTGACAGCCAGCTGGCGAAAGTATTCAGCGAGCCCAACGCCGGCTACAGCCAGGGGATGTCGCAGGGCTTCGCGGCGATGTCAATCTTTACGTTCCTCCTGCTCACTCCGGCCGGGTGGCTGACGCTCTACTGCATATTCGGCGGCGGCCTGCGCATGGCCGCGGCCTGGTTCGAGGATCCGTTCGGCGATCCAGTCTTGACCGGGATCGACGCTCTGGCATCACGGGCCGCCGGCCGGCAGCGCGCGCACGCGACGCGCGCGGCACGGGGGGCGCTCGAAGGGCCGGAAGTCGCCGACCGGATCGTCACCGCCTCGGCCGCCGGCATTCCCGACTGCGACTTCGTCGTCGTCTCGTCGCGCCGCAAGCCGGACTGGGAGCGCGGCGTGGCGGTACTCACTGACGACGGCTGCTACCGCCTCGGCGAGCCGGTCGAGCAGACGATTGCAGGCCGGCTCCGCACGCTCTATCCCCTGACCGCGCACGACGACCTCGAAGTCATCCGGCGCTCGGTCCGCTACGATCTGCCGCGCAAGTGAGTAAGCTGTCACCTAACAGCCCGTGGTGCAAGTGCATGAATTGAGATCGACAGGCTCCCTGGGTCGTACTACACTGCGCGCATGTCGATGGGTAAACGCAAGCGTCAGCGTGCCACCGAGCTGTGGGTGCCGACCACCGACCTGCCGGTCGCCCCGTCGCACCCGTTCTATCGGCGCCTGAACGACCTCCTCCGCGTGGGTGACTTCGATCGGTTTGTCGAGGGCGCCTGCCAGAGATTCTACGCCGCCCGCATGGGCCGGCCGAGCCTGGCGCCCGGTCTGTACTTCCGGCTCCTGCTGGTCGGCTACTTCGAAGGACTCGACTCCGAGCGCGGGATCGCGTGGCGGGCGGCGGATTCGCTGGCGTTGCGCGATTTCCTCGGGCTGGCGTTACACGAGTCCGCGCCCGATCACTCGACGATCTCGCGCACGCGACGCCTCATCGATCTCGAGACCCATCAAACCGTCTTCCTCTGGGTGCTGGACTACCTCGCGGCGGCGAAGCTGCTCAAGGGCACGACCCTCGGCGTGGACGGCACGACGCTGGAAGCGAATGCAGCCCTGCGGACCATCGTCCGGCGCGACACCGGCGAGGGCTATCAGGAGTTCTTGACCGGGTTGGCGAAGGCGTCGGGCATCGGGACACCCACGCGGGCCGATCTCGCGCGGATCGATCGGAAGCGAAAGAAGAAGGGCTCGAATGACGATTGGACGCATCCCCATGATCCGGACGCCAAGATCACGAAGATGAAAGACGGTCGCACCCACTTGGCCCACAAAGCCGAGCACGCCGTCGATCTCGACACCGGGGCCGTCGTGGCCGTGACCCTCCAAGATGCGGATGACGGCGACACCACCACAATGCAGGAGACGTTGCGCCAGGCCGCGGACCATCTCACGGCCGTGCTGCCCGCCAGCGACGGGTTCCGCGCGTTAGTCACCGACAAAGGGTTTCACAGTAATGACCGGTTGGTCGACCTGACGCGACGCGGCATCCGCACCTACATCTCGGAGCCGGACCGAGGACGGCGGCACTGGCGGCACAAGGCGGAGGCGCGCGATGCGGTCTACGCCAACCGGCGACGGATCCGCGGACCGCGCGGCCTCAGGTTACTCCGCTGCCGCGGCGAGTTGCTCGAACGGACGTTCGCCCACATCTACGGCACTGGCGGGATGCGCCGGACGCATCTCCGCGGTCACCGAAACATCCTGAAACGCCTACTCGTGCATGTTGGCGGGTTCAATCTCGGCCTCCTCATGCGGACCATCTGTGGCGTGGGCACACCGCGGGGCCTCCAGGGCCGAGTCGCCGCGCTGTTGGCGACGCTATGGGTGATCATCGACCCGAGGCGACGTTCAGCGGCGGTCACTCACGCGTTCCACGCCCAACGCACCGCCGTGCGCGGGACCTTCACGCAGTCGCCGTTGTTCATACGAAGCGCGACTTGTGCCACGGGCTGCTAACCCCTGTAAGGCTTTTCGCCACCTGCTGGTAGTCTAAGTCCGTGCGGGTTCTGGTCGTCGAAGACGATCGCAAGGTGGCCAACTTCATCCAGAGCGGCCTGTCCGAGGAAGGCTATGCCGTCGACGTGCTCTATGAGGGCAGTCACGCCGGCGAGCAGGCGCACGCCTTCGACTACGACGCGGTGATTCTCGACCTGATGCTGCCCGGCCGATCCGGTTTCCAGGTGCTGCGCGACATCCGCGCGCGCAAGCGCGAGCTGCCGATCCTGATCCTGACGGCGAAAGACACACTCGAGGAGCGCGTCGCCGGGCTCGACAGCGGCGCCGACGATTACATGGTCAAGCCCTTCGCGCTGGCCGAGCTGTCGGCCCGGCTGCGGGCGGTGCTGCGCCGCGGCTCCCCGCGCGAGACCACGCTGCGCGTCGCCGACCTCGAAATCGACACGACCCGGCGCACCGTCCGCCGCGCCGGCAAGCGCATCGACCTCAAGCCGAAGGAATACGCCCTGCTCGAGTTCTTGATCCGCAACAGCGACCGCCCCGTTACCAAGTCGCTGATCATCGAGCATGTCTGGAATATCCACTTCGACAGCGTCAGCAACGTCGTCGAAGTGCACATCAACGCGCTGCGCAACAAGGTCGACCGCGGTTTCGACCGGCCGCTGATCCACACCATGCGCGGCGTCGGCTACATCTTGACGGATGCGCCACCGGCGTGAGGACGAAATTCGGACTGCGCACGCGGCTGACCGTGTTCTACACACTGGTGTTCGGCGTGCTGCTGATGGCATTGGCCGGCATGTCCTACCGCGTGCTCAGCCAGCAGCTCGATTCCGACGCGTCGGCGACGCTGACCGAGATGACCGACGGGCTGCATCGGTACCTGCGGTTCGACGAGGGAAAGCCCTCGATCGTCTACGACAATTCGGACCCGAACGAGTCGGAGTTCGTGCAGCGGGCGACGCGCTTCTACCAGATCTACGACGCCGCGGCGGGAACGCTGCTGATGCAATCGGACGCGCTGGAACCGCTCGGTGTCCTGTTCACCCCGCAGGAAGTACGGGCGCTGCGCGACCGCTCGGTCCACGACGTGCAGTTCCATGACCTCCAGACCGACTACGGCCGGATCCGCCTCGCCAATTCGGTGATTACCGGCGACAACCCAACCGACGTCTATCTGCTGCAGGTCGGGGTGTCCCTCGCCCCCTCCGACGCCGCGCTGCGCCGTTTCCGCCGGCTGCTGTTGTGGGGCATGCCGGCGGGTCTCATCATTGCCGTGATTGCCGGCCGCGCCATGGCCGGCGTCGCGCTGGCCCCTCTGGCGCGGCTGGCGGCGGCGGCGCGGACCATCGACGCCGCCAACCTGCAGCAGCGGTTGCCCGTCCGCGGCACCGGCGACGAGCTCGACAACGTGGCCCGCTCCTTCAACGACACGCTCGCACGCGTCGAGGACGCGGTCGGCGAGATGCGGCAGTTCAGCACCGCGATCGCGCACGAGCTGCGGACGCCGATCGCGGCGCTGCGCGGCGAGATCGAGCTCGCCGCGATGAAGCCGTCCACCACTGAAGCGCAGCGCGAGATCTTCGCCAGCCAGCTCGAAGAGCTCGACAAGCTGAAGCGGCTGATCGATCAGCTGCTCACGCTCGCGCGCGCCGAGTCGGGCCAGATTCCGCTGTCGCACGAGCGCATCGAATTGGCGCCGCTCGTCAGGTCGATCGTTGAGCAGCTCGAGCCGGTGGCGCAGGCGCAGGGGCTCTCGCTCGTCGAGGCGATCGTCGCTCAACCGGTGATCGCGGGAGACCCCGCGTGGATCGAGCGGCTGCTGCTCAACCTTCTCGACAACGCGTTCAAGTTCACGCCGTCGGGCGGAACCGTCACGGTCCGGCTCAGCGAGGACGAGACGCACGCGCTACTCGAAGTGAGTGACACCGGCATCGGCATGACGCCTGACGTCGTGCCGCACGTCTTCGAGCGGTTCTATCGCGGCGATCCAGCACGCTCGGCCGGCGGATTCGGCGTCGGGCTCGGCCTCAGCCTGGTGAAATGGATCGTCGATCGCCACAACGGCACAGTCGAGGCGGCGGGTACGGCCGGGGTGGGTGCACGCTTTACCGTCAGACTGTTGCGTTCTTGATACCCGCCCCCAGTATTATTTGCCACAGAATTAACAAGATTTAATCTTCAGATAATCATCCCCTCACCTGCATGCGTTGAAATGCCCATAGCGCGATTCCGCGCGATAGAGGAGGCAGTAATAACCATGCGCATGTTTACCAAGGCGGCGATCCTCGCCGTAGCTCTTGCAGTTCCGGCGGCGGCGTTTGCTCAGGGTACGGCGGCAACGACGACGGCCAAGAAGGCTCCGGCGGCCAAGGAATCGACCAAGGCGGTTGCCAGCCACACGACCTCGGGCGCGGTCAAGTCGGTCAGCGACAGCTCGCTCGTGATCACCAAGGGCTCGGGCAAGACCGCGAAGGACGAGACCTTCACCGTCAACGCGTCGACCAAGAAGACCGGCGACGTCAAGGAAGGCACGAAGGTCACCGTGGCCTACACCATGGACGGCACCAACATGGTGGCGACCTCGATCAAGGCCTCGGCCCCGAAGGCGGCCAAGACCGCCACGCCGAAGAAGTAGGTTCGCTCGTCAAGTAACCGCAGCCTCGGGGCTGCGGTTACTTCGTTCTCTTTCCCGCCCGTTTCTTCCCCTCATTCCCTTCCTGGAACCCTTCGTCGTCGCCGGCTCGCGCCAGGGTTCGATCGCCAAGCGCTCAGGGCAGGTCAGCGAAAGTACTTGTCCAGGAACTGCAGGAACACCTTCCAGTCCTCCGCGGTCGCGGCGTGAGGGCCCTTGTGGTAGTACCAGCCCAGATCTCCGCTGATGACCGGCGTGTCGAGCGGCGGCAGCGTGGACGTGCCCAGATCCTTGCGGTCCAGCAGCCGGTAGACCGGGCCGGCAGCAACGAGCGCCTTGAACTCGCCCACTGGATCCGCCCACTGATCGTCGCTGCCGCCGGTGACAAACACCGGCCGCGGCGCGCTCAGCGCGATCAGCGTGTGCGCGTCCACCGGCATCTCATTCCACTTGCCGACCCACTTCTGGAAATTGCGATCGAACCAGTACGGGAAGCGCTGCGCCATGTCGTCGACGGTCTCCCCGTAGTCGCGGCGTGACAGCGCGGCGCCCATCTCTCCCGGACAGCTGGCGTAGACGGCGGCGACGCGCGTGTCGAGTGCCGACGCCCACAGTGCCGTCTTGCCGATGCGCGAGTGGCCGTGCAGCGCGATCTTCTTGGCGTCGATCGCCGGATCGGTCGTGAGGTAATCGATGATGCGGCTGACGCCCCACGACCACGCGCTGACGTCGCCCCACTCGTCGTCGCCGGGCGTCTTGCCGGTCGCGCCGATCACCCCCTGGTCGAGCGCGTTCTCCTTGTCGGGCTGGATGTCGTTGTAGCCGACGGTGGCGTAGCCCCAACCGCGCGCGAGGATCTCGCCGGCGAGCGGCGGATCTGCCACGGGCGCGCCGCCGCCGCCGAACTGGATGAGCAGGATGATCGGCGCCGGCTTCGACGTGCCGGCCGGCAGCACCACCTTCAGGTTCATGCGCGGCGCGTTGACAGCGGACCCGATCGTGCCGACGCTGCGCTTGACGACCATCCCGCCGCCTGTCTCGGCTGCAGCGGCGCTCCACGACACCGCCGGCGTCTGCGCTGGGATCCGGCCCCAGATATCGCGCTCGTAGATCTTGATGAGCTCGGGCCGACGCTCCTTCGTCCATGCAGCGGCGTCCTTCACGGGTGTGCCGACGGCCGCCTTCAGCGGATCGGGCAGCGTATAGGTCCCAACCTTTCCTTCGTCGTAGTTCGAGACGTGCCCGGTGTTATCGGCGGTGCGGATCGGCGCGCCGGCCGACCCTGGCAGCAGATACGTCGCCAGCCACGCCCGCACTTCCGCCATGTGCCGGCGGCCGTTCTCTCCTTTCAGGATCCAATGCCCTTCGTCTGGAAAGACCACGAGGCGTGACGGCACGCCGAGGCGCTGCAGGATCTTGAACGTGGTGATGCTCTCGTTGAGCGGCACCCGGTAATCGATCTCGCCGTCAGTGATGAGCGCGGGCGTCTTCCACGCCGCCGCATAGCGGAACGGGCTCTGGTCCTGCCACTGCCCCTTGGCCTCCCACACCGGTCCGCCCATGCGCAGCTCGCGGTCGAGCCCGCCGTCGTTGACGCCGTACTGCGACTCGTTGTTCGACGCGCCGGCGTGAATCACCAGGCACTTGAACTGCGTCGTCGTGCCGTTGAACCAGTTCATCAGGTAGCCGCCGTAGCTGGCGCCGATGGCGCACTGCCGCGAGCCGTCGATGAATGGATACCGGCGAATCGCTTCCGCGGCTCCCTCGAGCACTTCCTGTGCCGGTCCGCGCAGCACGTCACGCTCGATGTCGTTGGCGAACGCTTCGCCGAAGCCGGTCGACCCGGTGTAGTTGGTCTGCACCAGCACGTAGCCGGGAGCGGTCAGCAGGTGCGCGTTCCAGCGGGTCGAGAAGGCGTCGCTGTCCATGCTGTTCGGTCCGCCGTGCGGAGTGACGATCAGTGGGTACCTCTTCGCGCGATCGAGATTGGGCGGGAAGTAGATGACGCTGTGGATTCGCTTGCCGTTCTTCGCGGTGAACCAGAAGTGCTCGGGCTTCGGCAGGTCGAGCGTGTCGAGCACGGCGCGGTTCGAGTCGGTCAGCAGCGTATGCGCGCCGGCTCCCGGATCAATGCGCACGATCTCGGTCGGCTGCCAGCTTGCCATGAACGTGCCGACGAGGGTCGTGCCGGCCATCGCCGGTGATCCATAGTTGCCGGCCTTGACATCGAACAGCTTCACCGGCGCGCCCGCCGCGAGAGGCACTTTGTAGAGTTGCGTGAAGCCTGAGTCCGGCGCGTCGAACAGCACGGCGGCGCTGTCGGGCGTGACACTGAAGCTGCCGACGCCGCGATCGAGATCCCCCGTCAGCACGCGCGGCGTGCCCGACGGCCAGGCGATCGCCGCCAGTCGCGTCAGGTTGTAGAGCTGTGCCCCCTCGACGTCCTTCTCGCGCCGCGCGACCAGCGTCCTGCCGTCGGGCGAGAACACCGGATCGCTGAACGACGCCCCGGGCGGCGTCAGGCGCGCCGGCTCGGCGCCGAGCGTGGCCCGGTAGAGCGCGGACGGCACGTTCTCGCGCATCATCGCGTCGCGGTTGGCGACAGCGGTGAACACGATCTCGCGGCCGTCGGGCGACCACGTCGGCTCGAGACTGCGCGTCGCGCCGTCGCCGGAAAACACGCCGTCGAATCCGCGCGCGGCCGCCAGGCGCGTACCTGCCAGCCAGTCGACGGCGAGGCCGCCGATCTCCTGCACGAACACGTGTGGCTTCGATCCGTCGAGCCACGTGTTCCAGTAGCGGATCGGCATCGCGTCAAAGGCCCGCGCCGTCGACCGATCGGGCGGCGGCCCGCTCTTGACTGGACTCTCGAAGAGAATCGCCTTGCCGTCGGGGCGCCAGCGCGGATTGCTGGCGCCGGCGGTCGCGTTGGTGACCCGCGTCGCGGCGCTCCCGGTCATGCTCATCACGTAGACCTGTTCGGCAGCGTCCCCCTCGCGCTTGGCGCTGAAGGCGACGCGTTGCGAGTCAGGTGACCACGCGGCGCCCGACTTGGTCTCGCGCGTTTCGGTCAGGCGCCGCGGCTTCGCGCTGCCGTCGGGCGCGACGATCCACAGATCGCTCGACGCCTTCGCCGGATCGTAGTTCGGCTCGGCGACGCTGTAGACGATCCATCGGCCGTCGGGACTGACCACCGGCCGGCCGGTGCGGGTCATCTGGTAGACGTCTTCGTGGGTGATCGAGCGCTTGCCGGCGGGCGGTACGAGCAGCGCCAGCAACACGACGAAGCGAACGAGAGTGCTCATGGCGGGGGACTCTATCAGACTGCGCTATCCTAAACGCCATGCCGATACTCACGCTTCTTTCCATCTTTCTTCTCGTCGGACTGCAGGATTTCAAGGCCTATCAAAACTACGATTTCGTCCCCGGTGACAAGGTCGTCTTCGAAGACGATTTCAGGAGCGACCAGGACGGTGAGTTCCCGGCGCACTGGAAACTGACCAAGGGACAGGCCGTCGTCAACAAGGTGCAGGGAGAGCCGGCCTTCCTTCTGACCGACGGCAACTACGCTGATGTCGCCCCTCGCATCAAGGGCACCAGCTATCTGACCGACACCTACACGATCGAGTTCGATTACTTCCCCAAGGCCGGCGGCTTCGAAAGGGTCATCGTCTTTCTGCGCGGCAAGGTGGCAGGTGACGACGCCGAAGCCCGGGTCACCGTCGGCTATGATGCGTCGTTCGAGGGCACGGATCACGACGCCAGCGCCACCTACAAGGGAGATGCCGAGGCCTTCAAGGACAAGTGGCATCACGCCGCGATCGCGGTGAAAGGCAGCCAGCTGAAGCTCTACGAAGATCAGTTCCGCGTGCTCGTCGTCCCCGACATGGGAGAGTTCAAGCCCGACACGGTCGCCTTCGGCGGCATCGGTGACAGCGACAACCCGATCGTCTTCAAGAACGTCCGCATTGCGACCGGCGGCGGCATGAACATGATCGACAAGCTGACCAAGGAAGGACGGATCGTCACCCACGGCATCAACTTCGACGTCAACAAGTCGACGCTGCGCCCGGAATCGCAGGGCACGATCGGCCAGATCGTCAAGATGATGAAGGACACTCCGGGTCTGAAGCTGGAAATCGGCGGACACACCGACAACACTGGCGATGCCGCGAAGAATCAGGCCCTGTCGCAGTCTCGCGCCGACGCGGTCAAGGCAGCGATAGTCGCGCAGGGGATCGAGGCGGCACGCCTGACCGCGAAGGGCTACGGCTCGACCAAGCCGATCGACTCGAATGACACACCAGAGGGCAAGGCCAACAACCGGCGCGTGGAATTCGCCAAGGAGTAGCCGGCGGCGGTGCGCCGATCGGCCCTCAATGCTGCTGCATCGGGCGGACTTCGATCGGCACGCCGATCACCCGTGTCAGCTTCGCGGCCCAGGCCAGCGCTTCGTCGAGATCGGCGGCCCGGATGATGCCGATGCCGCCAATCTGCTCTTTCGTCTCGATGAAGGGGCCATCGGTCATCAGCACCTCGCCGTTGGCCGCGCGGACGACAGTGGCGGTGTCGGGGCCGTGCAACGCGCCGCCGAACACCCATGCGCCGACCGACTTCATCTCCTGGTTGACGGCGTTGAGCTCTTTCGTGATCGTCGCGAGCTCCGCCGCCGGCGGCGCCATCGTCCCGGCAGGATAGCAGACGCTGAGCAGATAGTGCTTCATCGATGCTCCTCCAAGAGTAGTCGATCGGTCCGCCGCCTGATCGACAGCTGCGCCGAGTACACTGGCGGCATGCGCCGTATTGCACTGCTGATGGCCGTGCTGCCCCTCGCCAGTCCAGGCGCCGGGTACGCCCAGGACCTCGACGCCGGCCGCCGAACCTTCGAGACCCGCTGCGGCCGCTGCCATGGCGCAGACGGCGCCGGCACCGAGATGGGGCCTGCCATCGTCCAACGGCTCAAGACCCGAGACGACACCCAGTTGGCGACGCTCATCCACGACGGCATCCCGCCGCGCGGCATGCCGCCCAACCCGATGCCCGACGCCGAAGCGGCCGCGCTC
This sequence comes from uncultured Acidobacteriota bacterium, assembly GCA_963836665.1. Classification (GTDB taxonomy): domain Bacteria; phylum Acidobacteriota; class Vicinamibacteria; order Vicinamibacterales; family 2-12-FULL-66-21; genus JAICSD01. Next base: position 1,420,856 of record CAWIKL010000002.1, read on the forward strand.
GTCCGTTTCCTGCGCTCGATTCAGAAAGACGCCGAGCCAGAGGCGCCGCCGCGCACCTTCCGCACCGCCGCCGGCACGCTCACCGGCGTGGTCCTCGGCGAAGGCTTCGACGATCTGCAGATCCGCACCGCCGACGGGCGCGTGCGGCTGCTGCGCCGATCGAGCGATCGCGTCCGTGAAGTCACGTCCGACACGCCGTGGCCGACCTACAACGGCGACACCCGCGGCAACCGCTATACGACGCTCGCCGACATCGACAAGACAACGGTGTCGCGGCTGGCACCGAAATGGATGTTCACGCTGCCCAACGCCGGCAGCCTGCAGGGTACGCCGGTCGTGGTCGACGGCATCATGTACGTCACCGCGGTCAACGAGTGCTACGCGCTCGACGCCGGCAGCGGACGCCAAATCTGGCATTTCCAGCGCCCTCGCACACAGGGCACGCCCACCTGGGCGAACCGCGGCGTCGCCGTCGCCGGCGACCGCGTCTTCCTGGCGACCGACGATGCGCACATGCTGGCACTGAACCGGTGGACGGGCGCCATCCTCTGGGAAAAGGCCCTGGCGAACTGGCGCGACAACTACTTCGCCTCTTCCGCGCCGCTCACCACCGGCGACCTGGTAATCTCCGGCGTTGCCGGCGGCGAGCACGGCGCCAACGGCTTCATCGCCGCGCTCGATCAAGAGACCGGTTATGAAGTGTGGCGTTTCTGGACTGTGCCGCGGCCCGGCGAGCCGGGCTCCGAGACGTGGAAGGGCGACGGGCCCCCCGATCACCGCGGTGCCTCGACGTGGTTCACCGGCAGCTACGACCCGGATCTCGATCTCATCTACTGGCCGGTTGGCAATCCAAGCCAGGAGTACAACGGCGACGATCGGCAGGGAGACAACCTCTACGCCAACTGCCTCCTCGCGCTCAGCCGCGCCAACGGACGGCTGAAGTGGTACTACCAGTTCACGCCGCACGATCTGTGGGATTGGGACGCGACACAGACCTCCGTGCTCGTCGACGCCGCCTGGCAGGGGCGCCCGCGCAAGCTGCTGCTGCACGCCAACCGCAACGGCTTCTTCTACGTATTCGATCGCGCCGACGGCACGCTGTTGCTCGCCCGGCCATTTGTGACGAACCTCACGTGGGCGAGCGGTATCGGCACTGACGGCAAGCCGATCCGGCTGCCGAACCAGGAGCCGACGGCCGCCGGCACCAAGGTCTGCCCGTCGCAGGACGGCGCCACCAACTGGTTCTCCCCGTCATTCAACCCGCAGACGGGGCTGTACTACATCCAGACGTTCGAGAAGTGCAGCATCTATACGAAGAGCGATGGCGGTCTCTGGGAGCCGGGTAAGCCGTATCTCGGCGGCTCACAGAAGACCGCGCCCGATCCCGTGCCGCAGCGCGTGCTGAAGGCGATCGACATCCAGACCGGCGCGATCAAATGGGACGTCCCGCAGCCCGGCCCGGCCACGTCGTGGGGCGGTACGCTGACGACGGCGACCGGCCTGGTGTTTGTCGCCGAAGAGAGCGGATCGCTGATGGCGGTCGACGCCGTCACCGGCGCGCGCCTGTGGAGCTTCGCCGCCAACGCCGGCTGGAAGGCATCGCCGATGACCTACGCTTTCGATGGGCGGCAGTACATCGCGGTCGCCGCCGGATCCGCGATCATCGCCTTCCGGCTGCCTTAGCCCTTCCCGTGATCGGCGTCGCCGTGCTTGTGTTGCTCGGGCGTGTGCTCGTCGATCTCGGTCGGCTCCGACGCCAGCTTCTGCCACGCGGCGGCGGCCTCCGGGGGCAGCTTGTTGCTGTTCTTGAGGAACGCGATGATCTTCCAGATCTCTTCGTCTGACATCACACCGTCCCACGTCGGCATCCCGGTCATGCGCACGCCGTGTTTGGTCACCCAGAACAGCCAGTTGTCGGGATCGTGCGGAACGCGGTTGATCAGTTGCGGCGCCGGCGGGTTGAACTTGTTCTGCATCGGACTGATCTTCGCCTTGGCGCCGCCGTGGCAGAACGCGCAGTGCTCTTCGTATTCCTTGGCCCCGTCGATGAGGTTAGCCGGCGTGATCTGCGTCGGGTTCTGCATGTCCGGCTTGTGCTTGTCGGCGTACTCGTCCATGGCGCGGCCTGCCAACGAGCGCTCCAGGCCGGTCGGCGGGTTGTCAGCGCCGATCGGGTAAAGGCCGAAGTGGGAGACGCCAAAAACGGTGCACGCCAGCGCCACCAGGGTAAAGACGATGCCGATGATGAATCCTCTCATGCGTGCATTCTACCTGCTAGGGACGTACGGCAAACTCTTCTGCATGCCACAAAATTGCCGCCATTTCGGCATCGCGTACGCGCTAGGATGTGGCGCATGATGCAGCGACTCGCGCTCCCGGTGTTCGTGGTGCTGGCGACGTTCGCGGTGCGCGGGCAGGAGCCGCCTCGCCAAGGTGGCCCGGGTGGGTTCGGCCCACCGCGCGGCTTCGCCATTTTCCAGGCGCTCGATACGGATCACGACAATACGTTGAGCGCGGCTGAAATCGACGCTGCTCCTGCGGTCCTCAAGGCCCTGGACAAGAACGGCGACGGCACGGTCACCGCCGACGAGATCCCGATGCCGGCGGGCCGCGGGCGTGGTGAGGGACGCGGCCGCGGCGGATCGGGCGTCGGCGACGAAGCACCGGCGGCACCGCCGACTCCCGACGACATGGCCGCGACCCTGATGGCTTTCGACAAGAACAAGGACGGCAAGCTGACCAAGGCCGAAGTGCCCGAGCGGATGCAGGGCATCTTCGACCGCGTCGACACAAACCACGACGGTGTGCTGACGGTCGACGAGATCAAGGCGGCCGCGGCGGCGCAGACGCAGCCCACGACGGCGCGGCCGGCGGGCGGTGGCGACGGACGAGGACGCGAAGGCGGCGGACCGCCCCCAGATCGCCTCTTCCAGGCGCTCGACAAGAACGGCGACGGTGCGCTCTCGAGCGACGAGATCGCGGCGGCCCCCGCATCGCTCAGGACGCTCGATGGCAACGGCGACGGCATGCTGTCGCTCGAAGAAATCTTCGGCAGCCGCGGCGGACGCGGTTGACCCGGCTCGACTGATTCGTATCTCCAACAGGACCTGTCCCATGAGACTTCGCTACCTGTGTGCCGCGGCCGTCGTGACCGCGGCCGCGACCGCGGCCGTCACGCTGCGCCACCCGGCGCAGCCTTTCAAGTATCACTATGAGAACGTCCTCGGCACCTCGATGGACGTCACGGTCATCGCCTCTTCGGACAGCGCGGCCCACGCCGCGACCGCCGCCGTACTCGATCGCATCGATCGAGACGCAAAGATCCTGAGCGGCTACGATCCGTCGAGCGAGTTCAGCCGCTGGTTCGGCACCGTGGGCACGGCGCAGCCCGTGTCCCCCGAGCTCTACGACGTGCTGAGCCTCTTCGACACTTGGCGGACCCGCAGCGGCGGCGCGCTCGACGCCTCGGCCGAGGCCGTGTCGCGCGTGTGGAAGACGGCCGCAGCCGAGCGTCGCCTGCCGACCGACCGCGAAATCGCCGCGGCCGTGAGCCTGGTTCGCCAGCCGCATTGGCGCCTCGATGCGGCGTCGCACACCGCGACCCATCTCGATCGCACGCCTCTTATCCTCAATTCGTTCACCAAGAGCTACATCATCGATCGCGCCGTCACGGCGGCGCTGCGTACCGACGGCGCGCGCGGTATCGTCGTCAACATTGGCGGCGATCTCGTGACGCGAGGCGCATGGACCGAGACGGTTGGCGTCACCGATCCGCTCGACAACGCCGACAACGCCGCGCCGCTGACTCGCCTTGCCGTGCGTAACCGCGCCGTGGCGACGAGCGGCAACTATCGCCGCGGCTTCGACATCAACGGCGTGCACTACTCGCACATCGTCGATCCGCGCAGCGGACGGCCGACGGCACAGGTGATCAGCGCCACGGTCGTGGCCGATCGGGCCGCCGACGCGGGCGCCCTGGCGACCGCCTTCTGCGTGCTGACGCCGGAAGACAGCGAACGCCTCGCCGCGGCGGTGCCAGGCGCCGAGTTCCTGATCGTGCTGGCCGACGGCACGCGCGTCCACAGCGCCGGCTGGCGTGCGTTGTCGCTCGAGGCGACGCCGCGCCTGCGCGTCCCCGCGCCGGTGGCGGCGGTCTACGCTTCGGAGCAGGCGGGCCTGCCCGATCACGAGCTCACGGTGACGGTGGAGCTGGCCCAGTTCCAGGGGCGCGCCGAGCGCCCGTATCTCGCCGTCTGGATCGAGGACAAGGACAAGTTCCCGGTCCGCACGCTGACCATCCTCTATCGCGACCGCGAAGCGCGCTATCTCGCCGAACTGCGACAGTGGTATCGCGCCGACCGCCTGCGCGCGATGGCGGAGGGAACGGAAATCCTCGGCTCCGTGTCGAGCGCAACGCGCGCGCCAGGCAAGTACACCTTCAAGTGGGACATGAAGGACGAACAGGGCAAGCCCGTCAAGCCGGGCGCCTACACCGTCTGTATCGAAGCCGCGCGCGAGCACGGCACCTACCAGCTCATGCGGCAGCCAATGGACTTGACCGGCGCCGACAAACAGGCCAGCGTGCCGATCAACGGCGTAGAAGTGACCGCGGCGACGCTCGAGTACCACAAGCTCGCCGCGAAGTGATGCACGCATTCAAGCGCCGGCTGGCGAAGTACTCGCGCTGGTTGCACATCTACGTGTCGATGACAAGCTTCGTCGTCGTTTTTTTCTTCGCGGTTACCGGCTGGACCCTGAACCATGCCGAGCGGTTCAGCGGCCGCGAGCAACTGCGCAAGGCCAGTGGCGCGATCGACACGAAGTGGATGGCGGCCGGAGCCGACGTCGCCAAGGATCAGGTCTCGGGCGCGATTCGCGGCGGCGCCGGTATCCACGGCGGCGTCAGCGACTTCCGCGTCGACGACGACCAGCTGTCGGTGACGTTCAAGGGACCGGGCTACTCCGCCGACGCGGTCGTCGATCGCAAGACCGGCAAGTACGAAGTCACTGAGTCCCGACTGGGCGTCGTCGCAGTGCTCAACGACCTGCACAAGGGACGCGACAGCGGCGGGGTGTGGAAAGACGTGATCGACATATCGGCAGCGTTGCTGACGTTCATTTCGTTGACCGGGCTCATCCTCATCTACTACATCCACAAGCACCGGCTGGCCGGCGTCATCCTGCTCGCCGCCGGTGGCACACTGGCCGGTTTGATCTACGTGGTCTGGGTGCCGTAGATTATCGCCATACATATAGCCCGAGTCCCCTGGTGACGGGCCTTCCGCCCGGTGAGGTGACGTGTGCGGCGACCGCGACCCTTCGTCTGCCTGATGCTCGTGCTCTGCGCGGCGCCAGGCCATGCGCAACGGACCACGACCGCAAGCGCCGCGGCGGCGTTGGACAAGACGTCGTCGGCGTCGGTCCTCGCCGTCGCACGGTTGATCGCGGAAGATACGTGGAATCCGCTGCTTGACAAGCGCGTCCAGCAATCGCCAGCGGGCCGGCCGTTCGGCGCCGCGTGGACGAGCGCCGATCCGCGCTGGCAGAAGGCGCGCGCCGCGCTCGGCGCGCGGATGACGAAGATCCTCACCGCCTACGCCACGTCGAATCAGATCGGCCGGGCCTTTCACGAGGAGGCCGACCGCATCGGCGCCGGCCCGGATCTCGACGGCGCGATGGCTGCGCTGGGCGGGCCGCCTGCGAACTCGGTCGTCCGTGCGCAGGCGCGGCAGGCCTATATCGTCAGCACCATGACGGCGAGGCCCGACGGACCCGCCGCCGGCACCCCCACGTGGCAGGCGCGTCTCAAGGAGCTCGGGCAGCAGTTCGATCAACGCGCCGGCCTGGACGTGCCGCCCAACGATCCGGCGCGCGCACCGGACGTCGAGAAACTCGCCTCGGGCCAGGCCTGGCGCACGCTGTCGCGAATCTGGACGTTTGCGCTGTCGAACGCGACCCGTCAGATCGATACGGCCATGAACCTGATGCTCTTCGACGATCAGGCGGACATCGAGCGGGACATCGCCGCCGCGGCGGGCGCACCGCCGGCGGCAGCGAAAGGCGCGGGAACACCCGGTGGAAAGGCGGAGGGGTTCGACCTCGAGCGCATGGCTACCTGCAAGGACTCGTGGCTCGAGTGGGGCAACGACGAGTCGCGAGTCGGCGCGTTCCGTGACGGCTTCCGGAGGCAGTTCAAGGAGGCCGACAGCGGCGGCTATTTCGTGCCGATCTCCCGCGTCACCCTGCTCGGCATGACCGTGGCGCGTGTCTACTCGAGTACCGATCGGCATGGCTCGCGGCTTCTCGGTCGCCGTCGAGGCCCCGTTCGACACGACCAAGAAAGACATCGAGAAATCGCTGGGCACGCCGCTGAAGCAGTGCGAAACGAGCGACGGCATGCGTACGTGCAACCTGACTATCGCCGAAAAAAAGACGGTGATGCTGATGGCCGACGCCACCGGCAAGGAAAAGACGACGCTCATCGGCTGCTTCTACTTCTACGAGAAGTGACCCGCGCCCGCGGACGCGACGTCGCCAGGCCGTTTACACGATTGTCGTGGCGCCTGCCGTTTTGTCGGCGCACACGGCCCGCACATCGCGAATTGTTCGAAAATCGCCGCTGGCATGATGGTCCACCACTTGCAATGCCCTCGGCCCTTTCGAAGAGCAGCGCATATGGATTTTCGTGACTACGCGGCAAAAGAAGCGTCGGAGCTCGCCGCCCGGCTGACCAAGGCCGCGACCGCGGCCGCCGACGTGGCGGTCAAGCGCGTCAGTGACGAGGCCCAGAAGACGGCCGACGGACTGCGCGCCGAGGTGCAGGCAGCCGCCAACGACAAGACCGCGGCCGCCGGCCTGCTCAGGGAGGCGCAGACGCAGGCCGAGCGCCTGCAGCAGGAACTGAAGACCGCGGGCGAGCGGGTCGACCTAGCCGCGCGCCAGCTGGATGAGGCACGCAAGACCGCCGAGAAGCTCGAGACCTCGCGCAGCGAAGTGAGCGCCGCGCGCGACGAGCAGGCGGCGGTCCGTAAGACCGCCGAAGCGGAGCTACGAAAGGCGCGCGAGGCGATCGACGCCCTGCGCGCTGAACTCGCCAGCGCGATGAAGACGCTGGACCAGGCGGCAGCGGAGCGTCTCGCCTCCGAGGAAGCGGCGGCCGCCGCTCACAGCCAAAGCCAGGCGGCGGAGGCCAAACTCACCGCAGTCAGCGAGCTGCTGGCCAAGAGCGCGGCGAAAGTGAGGACGCTCGAGCAGGCGCAGCAGGAGGGCGAGCGCCGCGTCCGCGCGCTCGAGTCGAAGCTGCAGGCGGGTGGAAACGCCGCGGCGGCCAAGCCCGCGCCGTCGGTGGTCCTCGAAGAGCTGCTCGCCGGCTTCCAGGCGCTCTCCGGCGCCGAAACGATCAATGAAGTGCTGACGACGCTCGTCGAGCAGATGGCCGCGCAGTTCCCGCGTGTCGCGCTCTTCCGCGTCCGCAAGGGGCACTTGCACGGGGAGCACCAGATTGGTTTCGACCTGAAGACCGACATCAACAAGCTGGTGTTGCCGCTCGGCATGGACTCGTTGCCGGCTCGCGCCGCCAGCTCAGGCCAGATCGAACGGCTGTCGGGCAACGAGTTGAAGGACAGCAAGACGCCGTTCAGCGGCACGCCGACGCTCGCGTTGGCGTTGCCGATCGCCGTTGCCGGCGACACCCTGGCGATTGTCTACGTTGACGATTCTGGAGCCGCGCCGGCCGCGCGCGGCGGCGCCGCCGATGAAATCCGCTCACGCTTGGCCGAAGCTATCCAGCTCTACGCAGTGGCGCTCCTGATGCGGCTCACCAACGAGCTCAAGGCGCTCGCCGAGTTGCAGAAATACGCCGCCTCGCTACTGCACGAGATGGAGCAGATGTACGAGGCTGACGTCGCCGCCGGCATCAATGGCCCTGACCTGCAGAAGCGCCTCTCCGGCAACCTCGATTTCGCCCGCAGCATCTACGGCAGCCGCACCGCGCTCGAGGGAACCGACGCGGCGTCCCTCATCGAGGACGAGCTCGCCGGCCTGATCGACGCGCGGAGAGGAACGCCATTCGCGCAGGATCTCGCCACCGCCGCCGGACACGCGCGCGAAAGCGCTGCCGAAGCGTCGTAAGTTCGCCGCCCGTCACATCGCCACCATCCGGAAGACGACGCCGAGAACAAGCGCGGCGACCAGGAAGAAGACGAACGTCACCAGCGCCGATCGCAGCGCCATCGCTGCGGCGCTGCCGCGGAACGACCAGTTCCGTTTGTACTCGGCATACGAGATGAAATAGGCGCAGGCGGCGGCGAGCAGGCCGAATACCACCCCGAGGACGGCACTGAGCTCCAGGTTCATGCGGTCGACCAAGTCTACCCGCGCGCGGCCGATTCCATTTGCCAGATGCCTCGCTAGCGCGTAAAGTGCTGGGCGACCATCGAGGCATGTCTCCCAGTCCCCATTCGGTCATTTTCTTCGAGCGCGACGAGGGCCTGCTCGCACCCCTGAAGGAGTTCGCGGTACAGGGGCTCGACGCCGGCGAGCGGGTGATCGTCATCGCCACGGCGGCGCACACCGCCGCGCTCGTCGCCGCGCTCGGCAGCCGGCGGGTAGGCGCGCCGAGCGCCGACAATTTCATCCTGTTTTCAGCCGACGATGCCATTGACCGCGTCGCCCCGGGCGGCACGGTCGAACGCGAGCGTCTGTTCAACTGGCTCGGTCCGTTCACCGAGGCGGGGCCGTGCCGCATCTTTGGAGAGATGGTCTCGCTGCTCGCGGCGCGGGATCAATTCGAGGCGGCATTCGATCTCGAAGCCGTCGGCGACGAGCTCGCGCACGACAACGGTATCCAGGTCCTGTGCGCCTATGACCTGCGCCATCTGGCCGGCGCCGGCAACGCGCACCATCGTGCCATCGCCTGCCACGACATAGCCACCGTGCCGCCGCTTTCTCCTCGCCGGGCCTCCTCGTCGGTATAACACGGCGGCCGCGCCGCCGTGATGAGGGAACGTGGACGCCTCAGTTGGGCAGGCACGAGGCTCTCTGACCCGTCAGCGAAGGCTCGCCCTGTGGCCTGGAGCGACGGTTGGCCGGCGGTGGGACAGCGTGCTAGACTAAATCTCTTCCGCCCGTTCCTCGGTAGCTCAATGGCAGAGCATCCGGCTGTTAACCGGAGGGTTGCTGGTTCGAGTCCAGCCCGAGGAGCCACTTTTCGCAAGTTCCGAAGCCTCCGTGGGACAGATTTGGGACAGATCGTCAGCCGCTTGTAGTTTCCTCCTTCAGGCGGAATACGGGTTACTGTCCTGAGACAGCCCGAAGCTGCCGGCCCCAACTCACCTCCAATCCTTTTCGCAGTTCTTCGTCGGTCACGTTCAAGTAGCGCTGCGTCTGCTGAATGCTCGCGTGCCCGAGCATCAGTTGGATGATGCGAATGTCCACGCCGTCTGCGAGCAGGCGGCACGCGCCCTCGTGGCGCAGGTCGTGCCACCGCAGGTCGATGCGGCGCAGTTGTTCCTGGTTGTCTTTGATGCCTTGCGGGCCGGCCTTCAACTCGATGCCATTCGCCAGCAGCTTCAGCGTCTCCCAGCCTGTTTGAAGCGTGGGCTGATAGGCGCCATGCGTGCTACCGAAGACATACGCATCAGGGCCAAGCGTCGCGCGGCGTTTGAGGATTGCAGCCAGCCGTCCGTTCGGGTTGAAGGGAATGCGGCGGTTCTCTTTGTCTTTCGCGGTCGCCCCGGGAATGCCGATCTGGTGCGTGTCCCAGTTCACCCGCTTGTTCTGGATCAACAGCATCTCGCCGCGCCGGCAGCAGAGCTCCAGCGCGCCAATAATGCGGTCGTGCAGGAGCTCGCCGGCGAACATGTGAACGCCGTCGTTCATCTTGTGGAGCGCAGTGTCGAGCAAGCGCTTCTCCTCTTCGCGTGAGACCCGCCGGTCGCGCACCGTCTCGGCTTTCTTGTTCATGCGCACGCCGAAACGGTGGAACGGCGATTTCGTGAACAGCGGGGGCGTCTGCGCCAAGCCCCAGTTCATGGCAGCTCGAAGCCGCTCGAGCACGCGGTGGATCGAGGCGATCTCCAGGTCCTCCGCGTAGTCCGAGCTGGCCTTGAAGCGGTTGATCTCGTCGGGGTCTTCGAGCGACTCCAGGGGCAGGTGTCCGAGCTGCTCCTTGAGCCGCCGCAGTTGGCTCTCAACGGTCGCGAGACTGCGCAAGCCAGCGGGCTTCGCGCAGCGCTCGAAGTAGGCGTCGAGGAACGCCGAGACTGTCTCGATCTCGGCCTTGGCGTTCGGCTTCGGAGGGCTCGGCGGCCGTTGCGGATCGAGGCCCGCTTTGACCTCGCCGATGAATCGCCGTTCCCAATCCCGCGCCTCTTCCATCGACTGAATTGGCCGCTGCTTGCCCGGTTCCATTCGCGGATCGCGTACTCGTTCACGGGCACGCGATATCGCTTGCAGCGCCAGGTCATGTCGAATCGCAAATGCTCCAGACATCGGCGTCCGTTCTTGCACTTGCCCGTGCATCGTCGTCGGATCGTCATGGGTCCTCCTTCATGTCGTCTGCTCCTTTCCGGTTACGAGACTCTGGTGGGTGCGCCGCGACGGATCCAATCGTGGACGTCGCGCGGGTGAAAGCGGCGGCCCCTGACGCCGAAGCGCGTGTAGGTGAGCAGCCCGCGCAGGTAGGCGCGGCGAACCGTCTCTTCGTGACAGCCAACGAACTTGGCGACGTCGAACGCCGTCAGGAGTCGGTTCGGCAGTTCGCCGAGTGCCCCCGCCGGCGGCTCGCTCGGGATGTACGCGTCGTGATTCGGGCTTGAGTCGATCGCGAGATGGCGCTTCATACGAACCTCCCAAACATCGGACCAACGGTTGATGGTGTTTGGCGAGCCATGCTCGGCGGCCCTAGGGGCACCGGCCGGTCTCGCCCGAGGTCGTCTGGGCTATGCGCAGAACGACGTTGGTCGTGTTTGAGAGAAGCGCGCCAGCTGGGGGCGAGCGCGGTGTGCCAGTTAAACGACCAGAGGTAGGTCCTTCCATTGACCCGAGGCGAATGAAAGGAGTGGCGATGGGACGCCACGAGCTACGTTTCGAAACTACGGCAAGGCGCTAAAGTTTGTCAAGCTCAGCGCGATGACTTGGTGGATCAGGCCACATCGACTGATCGGTCGACTCATGAGCTTTCAGAGCAAACGATGAGCTCGTTTTAGCGCATCGAGCGTGCGAGACGTTACGGCGGGTGTGAAAGCGATGCGCCAATCAGGTGCGAGGTCAGGGCGCCGGTACGCGGCCGGGAGGTGGGCGCTCCGTGTCCACAAGAATGCATCTGTGAGCACGTAGCCGTGGTACATCAGCGCCTCCGCTTCTTCTCGAGAAAAACGATTCAGATGTGTCCGAACACGCTGAATGCGCCGGACCACTTCAAGCGGCGGACACGAATCGCTTCCAACGAGTTCTCGATACGCATCGGCACCTCCAGCGGGAATGCGATCGAGGCTGCTCCCCAGGGCTACCAGTAGTCCATTAATCCGTCCACTTTCAAAGCTCTCGACTAGTCTCCGCCGTCGGAGCGCGGCGACCTGTTCGAGTGCGATCGTGTTCACGCGACGTAACAGCGCGAGCGACGCGAATCCAGGCAGGCGCAATCCGAATTCGTGTTGCATGGGGTAACCGCCGTCGCTGACGAGCAGGAACTCGGCAGGCGTGAGCACTTGCCCGCCAGGGAGCGGCGTCGGCTTAGTCAGGACTTCAGTTCCCAGATTCTCGTAGACGCCACCGTCCGTGAGAGCAATCGTGTTCGGCACCGCCACGGGGTCATCGCGATACAACGTGCCGCCGAAAGTGTACTGACTCGAGCTGATTCGCGACGGCGCGAATATGGGCGGAAACGCGGAGCTGGCCGCCACTGTGTACCCGATCGTCAGGACATTACTGCTGGTCCACACCGCGTAGCCAATCCGTGAGTCCCCGAGACCGTGCCGCGTGAAACGCCAAGCGCGGGCCGAAGCCAGGCTCGTTGCATTGAGGACGAAATAGGGGCTGTCAGGAAGTGCAGTGCACAAGTTGTTGCCATACAGCAACTCACTGAGCACCTCTCCAAACGCTGTTGTCCGTGTGTATGTCCGATCAAGTACCCGGACGGGCCCAGTGAACATTGCTCGGGCCAGCCACTCGGTGAGGATGCTTCTTGTGCTGACAGCGGTTACGAACGGACCAGCAACGTGCTTTTCGAATGCGGCGACGTCGCCACCCGCTGAAAGCATTTCCGACCATCGGAGTGCCGCAAAAGCTGCGATGATGCTCCCGCCGGAGACGCCAGAAATCGCGTCAATCTTGGGAAGCCACCCAAGTTCCGCGATTCGGCGCAGAACGCCAAGATGGAACAGCGCGGCTCGAAATCCCCCTCCGGACAGTGCGACAGCGACGCGCATTTACATACCAACGAAGACGTTGTTGGACTCGACGTCGAGGCGAACGAGCACGTAATCATTCGTCTTCGTCGTTACCACCCTGCACTCGCGTAGTTGGCCCACTCCGCTGTCGTACACACTCCAGCCCGAGCTCGCACTTCTATACGCATCGACGTCTGTGTGCTGATCGCCATGGACGGCTGAGATGATGGTGAGAGCAGGCTGGTACAGATTAAGGAATGGCTTATATACACCGGCGCTGTGACCATGGTGGGCCGCGACCAGCACGCGGACTTGGGCCACTGTCGATACACACGCCGTCCTGAAGTCGTCACGAGCCATGAGTGCCTGCCACCCGGCAGACTCAAGGTCACCTGGAAAAAGAAACTTGAGCGCCCCGAGGTCGAGAATGGTGACCAAGCTGTAGTCGTTCACGTTCGTGAATTGATGCTGCGGCCCGGAATTGTGAAACGTACGGATTTGTACTCTGCCCCAATTGCCTGGGCTGTCAAGTCGATCCATAGGATCTGCAGGCACGCTGTACGCGCGGTCCAATGTGTCAAATGATTTCAGCGGATCCGTGGTCGGAGGTCCGTTTGGATACAGCACGTTCGTGGGGACTGCCTTGTTCCTGAGAAGGACACGCGGCTTCAGCTCCGAATGAATTCTGCCAGCTTCGCGGACGTGATCTGCATGGGCATGGCTGATGATAAGACCATCGAGCCGCTGAAGTTGGTATCTACCCTTCAGCCAATCGACCGGCGAAAACGACTCGCTGGCGCCGGCGTCGAGGATGATCGTGCGGTCGTTCGGTGTGCTCACAAACAGCGACACGCCATGTTGAACGTCCCACATGACGATCTCCAGATCACTGGCGGCCACGCGATTTCCCCTCCCGCGAATACGTTGAAACTTCCATTGTTGGCACTCTAGCAGGCTGCTGAAAAAGTAAGTACCACGTGAGGATCCCTTTGTACTACCATGCTCCCACAGACGAAGGGAGCCGACCGATGCGTGGAGCCGACAGCAGCCGGGATCGATGTTCAGCTATGTGTCGCTGGAGGCGCGGGTCCCGGCGGATCACCCGCTGCGGACCATCCGCCGGATCACCGATCGCGCGCTCGAGCGGCTCTCGCCCCGCTTCGGCACGCTCTATGTGAATTTCGGTCGCCCGTCGATCCCGCCCGAGAAGCTCTTGCGGGCGCTGCTGCTCCAGGCGCTGTATACGATTCGCAGCGAGCGCCAGCTGATCGAACAGATCGATTACAACCTGCTGTTTCGCTGGTTCGTGGGGCTCGGGATGGACGACGCCGTCTGGGCGCCCACCACCTTCACGAAGAATCGCGACCGCCTGCTGGCCGGCGACATCGCCGCGGCCTTTTTCGACGCCGTGTTGATTCACGCCGACAGCGCCCGCCTGCTGTCCGATGAGCATTTCACGGTCGACGGGACCCTGCTCGAAGCGTGGGCCAGTCACAAAAGTTTTCGGCCGCGCGGCGACGACCCGCCGCCGGATGGCGGCGGGAATCCGACCGTCAATTTCCATGGGCAGCGGCGCCGCAATGACACCCACCAATCGACGACGGATCCGGACGCGCGGTTGTACAAGAAAGCGCAGGGCCGCGAAGCGCACTTGGGCTACCTGGGGCACGTGCTGATGGAACATCGGTCCGGCTTGATCGTGCAAGCGACGGTCACCCCGGCGGACGGCCACGGGGAACGCGATGCGGCGTTGGTTATGCTCGAACGGATCCCTGGTCAGCAGCGCATCACCGTGGCCGGCGACAAAGGCTACGACACGCGCGACTTCGTCGCCGAGCTGCGCGGGATGCAGGTAACGCCGCACGTGGCGCAACACACGACGGGCCGCCGCAGCGCGATCGACGCCCGGACGACGCGTCATCCGGGCTACACGATCAGTCAGCAGAAGCGAAAATTGGTCGAGCAAGGCTTCGGGTGGATGAAGACGATCGGCGGCCTCCGCAAGCTGCGGCATCGCGGCGGGGCGCTGGTCACCTGGATCTTCACCTTCACGGCGGCGGCCTACAACATCGTGCGCCTGCGGCGATTGCTCACCGCGACCGCATGAGCGAGACGCGCACACCCGCTCGCTCGGCTCCGCGGGCGATGGTGACCGGTCAGCCGCTCGGATCGGGACAGAGACCATAACCATGCGACTTACTATTTCAGCAGCCTGCTAGGCCCGCTCTACTTCCGCAAGCAAAATTGCAAGCTGGTTTCCTTCGCATGCAATCATCATCACTCCAGGTAACCCGTCTGTGTCCATGTGGGACGACAGCCAGGCGAGAACATTGAGATCATCGGCACTCGGGAGGCAACCGTACCCATCTGGGTGCGAGTGCCATTCGCCTACGTACCCGAGTTGGTCGAATGTTCGATCACGTGCGACTGCGAGCTGCTCCTGAAGCCCAGCGGATCCACGGATGTACAGCGTCCGACGCTCTTGGCTGTCGAGAGGAGATGGGATCGTGTCGACGACATAGATGGTCTGTCGCTCAACATCGAACGCACCGATCAGGGCGCCCCCTGTTTCGTTCGGTAGCCTCTCCAGTCTCAAGCGCTGGATCGTCTCGATCAGTCCCTGGTCATAAACAACGATCCACTCTCCGGCGGTCTGGCGAGTAACTTGTAGAGGCGGAATATCGATCGCCGTGACGCTGGCCGAATTCTCAGACGTCTGCCAGATCCGGATGGCTGCCTCATGTTGCTCGGCAACGATCGGAAGATGTCGCGTCGCCGCTGCGGCATGGAGAGCAACGAGCGCTTGAGGAAGTCGCAGGCTGACGTCACGACACGAGGTGCCGTACCTGACACGTCCCTCCGGCCGTCGGAGTTGGTCTCGGAGTCGCTCGTCCCGCAGGATGGCGCGGTAATATTGCATTTCCAGCGCGTCCAACCGGGTCTGACGCTGCCAATCCTCCGCCAGCATGATCAGGTCGCTGCCCACAGGGTTCAGGAAGAAGGACACGCGCTTCGCAGCTCCGGGCGCCTCGTGTGTGAGGTAGCGGGCGACCGGGATCGACGCCGCGAAATCCGCAATCAGGTCAGCATTCCGGAGCCGCTCATCGAGTAGCGCTCGTTCTGGGCCCTCCGTCAGGATGTCCGCCACTATCGGCTCGAAGGCGTCCGGATCATCGGTAAGCCGATTCGCGATGGCTGCGAGGACAAACGCTTTGTGATGCCCAGTTCCGAACTCGCCGAGCGCGTGTCGCGCAAGGTTGTGCGGAAACAGGCGATCCCGGTCGACGATCGCCCATCGGCCGAGCCCTGCTCGCGCGGAGTTCAAAATTATCTGGGAGCCGAGGGCTCCAGCTCCGATACCGACGATCTGGCGGTCATCGGCGCCCTCTCTCCCATTCAGATGCGCGGCTTCCGTCCGAGAGATTCGAAAGTGTACGGATAGGGCGTTCAATGGCGCTGATTCGCCACGACGCTCCTCGCGCGCCGGCACCATGAGGGCGATTCCGTCTCCGCTCGGCTCCCAGATACCGAGGGCAACGCCAATCTCGCGAACGGCAGGCCCGAGGAATGCCCACGTCTCGATCCGTTCGATTGCCCCAGAGTCGCTGCGTCGCTTCGATATGCGGACGATGAGAAGCAGTTGCGCCGCGAGTGCGTTTGCCGTTCGAGGCCAATCGAGGAGACGCCGTCGCAAGACGTCAACTAGATCGTCACCGCCTGCACTGAGGAATGTATGCAGCTCGCTGATGGTGCGGGGCGTAGAACCGATGGCTCCGGGCCCATGCGGCGAGGAGGTGAACGACAATGCGAGGTAACGGGTCGCGCTGGAAACGTGGCCACCGTCGGCCACTTCAGCCTGGATCAGAAAACGTCCCTGATGTTCATCGATCTTGGTGACCTGAAGGGCGACTACCTCGCCCGCATCGCAGTCTGTGCTCACCAACGAGAGCCCGCGCGGAAGGATTATCCGGTGCCCAGTTCCGGTCAGCGCCTGTTCGAGCGGCTGATCGACGGCATGAAGTTCACCGCGGGCAGTCAGTCGGAGCCAGTCCTGCAGGCGCCGCACGAAGAGCGCCGACGTCCAACGCCGCCGGATGTCGGAGTATCCTCTTCGAACAAGCACAGCTGTTTCGGGACAACGTCGACCGGCGGGTACAGGTGAGCGGTGGCCGGAAAGTCTTCCCGCAACGCCAGGATATCGGGCGTCCTGGCGTCGGCGTGGTCGAAGCACACAGCGAGGCGCTCAATCGGCCGAATGTCGTGCTCGCGGACCTGAGGAACCTCGGTTTCAATCTCCAGAACTACAACATCGAAACTATCCGCCGTCCGGCACTCCACGAGTGATGCATAGGGAAGACCGCCACGAGTCAAACGACCGGCCAGGTCGCGGGCCTTCGGTGAGCGAAGGCCGTCAATCACCAGCACGCTGCCGGGCGCGTCGACGTACCTGTTCACGATCGTGGTGTACCGCCCCAGCCCGCGGTGCCGACACCGAGGTAACAGCCACAGATGCCGCAATCGCGCGCTTCTTGATCGTCGACTTGCGGTGATCGATCGTGATGACCAGCGGCTCGGGAGCAGACGGTCTCGGGTGCTCCATCGTGACCACGAACGTTCCGCCCTTCGGGTTGTCGCGATAGGACTTGGCGGCCTGGCGGTGGGGGGGCTGGTCCGTATCCTCGGTCGGGATCAGATCGCTGGTTGACACGACGGTGGCGCCGAGTTGATCCTGCTCCTCGAAAATCCAGCGCACCGCTTCAACCGGCACGGTCTCGTCTTTGCCCTTGTCCGGCGCGAGCGACAGGTAGCTGCAGTGATGCGGCAGCTTGAAGAGATCCCATTCGAGCCGCTCCGGCCGGCCGTGGAACTTGGTGATCCGGACGATTTCAGTCCAGACGTCGTGCGTGGTATCCGCGGCCAAGATGAACTTCGTTTGTCGGCCGAGCACCTCGAACACCGCCTGCATCACCAAAGAGCACGAGTTGCGATCGGTGAATGTGCCGTCATCTTGGCGGGTCGCAAATGGCGAATGGACGAAGAACTCAACGCCGTGCTCCGGCAACGAGAACCCGGCACAATCTGGCCCGCGTCCGAGATGAGGTGTGACCGCGACTGAAGCGTCATTCCACGAGAGTTCAGCCATTCTTCGAGCTTTGCCGGGCGTGAAAATACGCGAATCCCTTCACCTCGCTCGAGCCGGTACCTGGCCTCGGCCTGGATGATGCGCCCCTCTTCAGCCAGATCGGCACGATCCTCGTAGATGGCGGCGGCCGGAACCCACATCTCGTTGATCTTGACCCGATCCTTTCCCTGGTATTGACGGCGTGGCGCAACTCGAAGAACTCGGTGGCCTTGCAAAAGTGGTCGGTGTCGAGGTGCGTGAACGCAACCACGTCGAACGAATCGCCTTGCGCCGCCTTCAGATCGGCGCGAAGCTCCTTCTCGAGATCGATGCGCTTGTCGGTGGCATCATCGGGACACCTCGTGTTGGCGTAGTCGAACAGGATCTTTTGACCGCCGGCCAGGTCGATGCGACAGCTGTCCGCGTTGCCTAGGGGAAAGAACGTAACGGTGTGCATCTCAGCTCCTACCTCTTCAATAGCCCTCGGGCCCCGATCTTCACCATCGCGGCGGGCCGGCGTCGACGCGCGTGGACCTGCGTGGATTGGAGGCTGTCGCGGCCCCTCGCGATGTCCCCAGCCATGTCGATCACCCGTCCTCAAGTCAGAGCATAGCACGGTGTTTAGTTAAAAGTAAACATCATGCCGAAGAGCCGAGGGACGACCTTCACAAAATGGGAACGGAATTCCGGTCGGCAGATGAGCGGCTGGTGAGAATTGTTCCGCTTTAGCCCGTCTTCTTTTGGGCACATTGTGTGCAATGGGCATTGACCAGGATTTAGTCTTATGTAAGCATCAAGCTTCCTCTGTGTGGCCGATCAAATTGCGATTCACGGCGACAAGCTCCGGCTGGTCTGGGCCGTGGAGGCCAGCGGACGCATCCCGGCCCGAGACTTCTTCTTGGCGCAATCCGACGGCGACCGTGCCAAGTTGCTCGCGTTGTTCAAGCGACTCGCCGACTTCGGAGCGATCGGCAATCACGAAAAGTTCAAGAAGCTTGAGGACGGTTTGTGGGAATTCAAGAGTTTCCAGTTGAGGATTCTCGGTGCGTTTCGACCAGATGGCATCTTCTTGCTCGCTCATGGCGTCCGAAAGAAAAAGGACCACCATTCGAAGGCTGACCTGAAGAGCGCGAGACGCGTCCTAAAGGAACACGACGCCCGAAAACAGCCGAATCAGTCACGGTGACGAATCATGTCTAACGACTACGACAATCAGACGCAGGACCCGGCGATCAATCAACTTGTGCGCCAAGAAGAATTCATCTTGGAGGTCACGGAAGCATTGACCCAGGCGCTTGCCGATTCCGGCATGACCCAATCCAAGTTAGCCGCGAAGCTCGGATGCACGCGAGGTTTCGTGTCCCAGGTGTTCGCGGGCGGCCGGAATCTGACGCTGCGCACAGTTTCTGATATCGCCCTGGCGCTCGGTGTAACACCCAAGCTGTCGCTCGATCGGCTGAGAGACCAAGGTCAGTTCAAGCTGAAACCGATCGACGTCTCTCAGTATGCGAGACGCCCCTCGATGATCAAGCTGCGCCCGTCCGCGTTTGCGCAGTCCGAATCTGGGCGAGAAGCGGCGGTGGCTTAGCCTCGGGATGGCTGCGTCATGAGCGATATCGCGGAACTGATTAGTCTTGTCCAGATCGAAAACATTCGAGTCGTCGATGCAGATGATGTATGTTGATTCGTCCCTCCGACGAGCCAGAGGAGCTAGAGGCCGACGTCAGTCGAAATGCGAAAGTCGTGCAATTGCCGGATGATGGAGTGTTCATCATCCGAGTCGACTTCGCTTTTACTGCCCACCGGATGAGCGAGAAGAGTTCTACAGAAAAGAAGTCAAAGACCTTTGACGGCGCTGCCATTGCCGTCGCGGTGAGTTTTGAAGCCACCTATCGCATTCCCGCTACGGTGAGTGCGCCCGAGGATGTGCTGAATGAATTTGCCGAGATCAATGGCATCTTCAATGCGTGGCCTTATTTCCGCGAGTTCGTACACGCAGCACTCGCAAGAATGGGCCTTCCAACATTCATCTTGCCCGTTTACCGATTGACCCCGCCAAAGCGGTCTGAACGCAAGAGCAACCGCGAAGCAAAGGGACGCCACAAAGCGACCGCCAGAACTCATTAAGGCAGCATTGACACCGCCAATACGCACACGCTGAACGCGACGGCGTAGACATGCAGACCTGATGTAGCACCTGGCACATCAGGCGAAGTACGCAAACGCTTCGCAAGATGTGTCAGCGCATCGTCTTCGGTCCTGACGACGCGACGGGCGAGGTTCGGAGGCACGTGGAGAAATCTTGTAACGGTTACTGACGCGGGCGATGAGTCGGCCACGGCGGCGTCGCGATGACGAAACCTTGGCGCAGGAGATCGCTGGTTCGAATCGAGTCGCTCAGCCACTTCTCCAGTTTCCGATGTGACATGCGCGATACAGCTCGATTGATTCGGTGGGCGATGTCGCCCCCACCGGCCCGATTACTCGTCCGTTTCTCGCCGGGACCTGGCCACCTCTCCGTCGCTCTCCATCGTGCGCTGAAATCGCCGTTTCGTCGGCCGCGGCAAGTCTGCGACCGAGATCGACCACCAGGTTTTCTCGCCGCGCATGTAAATTCCTCTGGCTCGGAAGCGTCCAGACCGAGATTTTCCACGTTGATGCCAAGCGCCGCAGCACCCTTCACAAGTTTGGCGGACTGAGTGTGATACGTCACTATGACGTAGGCATCAACCATCAAGTCCGACGCTTTGCCCCGCTCCTTTCGAGTTCGTCAGACGGCAGTCGGCGATGAATTTGCAGTCACGGATTCCGGCAATATCCGCGTGCCTCGTTGTCGGCTGACTCGTAACGAGAATGTCCGGGCATGCGTTTAGCCGACTTCGACGAGCCACGATAGTGGGCTGCACCCAGAGAACCGGTGCTTGCCAGCCGTTACCACCTCGATAGGTCCACTTGGAACAAAGAGCTGAAGAGTCGGAACTGGCGTAACAGTACGCGCGCTGGTGGTCTTAGCTACATCGGCGAGCAGGCACAGCGCTTCGAGGAAAGGTCCGCTTGCCGCCGACCACGCCCGGATGGAAGTGCGGTTCTCCACATCGGCACGCTTCTTCGACGGGACCAACTTCAGGAATGAATCATAGTCGGCGTGTCGCCTGCCGAGCTGGGCTTCCTGCTTCAACCAACGTGCTTTGGACCGTTCGAGGTATTCGGCGAACTTTCGATCTTAAGCGTCACGTTGAGTGGCCGCCACCGCGCGACCACTCGCCAGAGATTACCCGGACATTGACCGCCGTCTCAATGGAGCCTCAATTTCTGCCATCGAGACGGACATCGCCAAAAAGTCCTCGCGACACATAAGAGCACGACTCGCGAGCGTCTTCTTCATTCAGGAGATCTCAAGCAGTCTGTTCGTTTAGGCCACTACCCAAGCTGCATCGTCCACCCATTGCGCATCGTGTCGAACTTTGCATTGAGGTCGCGCTCGAGCAGCTTGTATTCTGCTTCGGTTGATTCGAGCGCCCAGACCTCGATTGGCTGGTTCGCCCTGATGACCTCTGGTCAAGCGCTTGAAAGTATCGACGGTCGATCACGCCACGCTGCATCTGCCGCCCGGCCTTCAGACAGCGCGATCACCGGTGATCGCGCTGGCGTTCTGGGAAACTCTGCTTCGCAGGGGCACCTTCGTGATTCCGAACTTCTTGATTTGATCGCCAACAACGGCGGATAGACAACGAACCGCTGAATTCACGGTCCATGACGGCCTTGCAGGATCGACCGCCTTCGCACGGAGCCATGGCCCCGGCTCGCTCGAATCCAAGGCGTTGAAGCTCCGTACGAACGTCCAATTGTGGCTCCATTGTGAACCTCAGCTCGCAGACCTGGTGACTGGATGAACGCCACTATGGCGTTGTCTATGATCTTCGTCCGAGAGGACCGCCACGCGGGGCCACTAGCGTTCCCGCGTCGACGAGCTGCGATCGCAACCAGCGCCTCGAGCGCCCCATTGAAGCAGTCGCGCTGGCCGTACGAAACGTAGGATTCGGCCAGCCAAAGAACTCTTGCGCGCAGGCGCCTGTCCAGAGCGACGACCAGGTCCGGCAGCACGCGATGGAAGGACTTCGTTCCCTCCACCAGGCGCGCCTTGTTGTCCATCATCCTGAGGTCACCCAGGACCTTCAGACGCGGTCGCGCACGTCAGGACATCCAGCGCCTCAGTCATCGCATGTGAGTCCATCCAGCCCGTCGATCTTGCCCTTGAGCCCGCAAAATCTGGATGCGAACGTCTTTACGCAGGTATCTCGACCTGCGGATCCTATTCCCCACGCATGCAGGGTGTTGACAGGGACTCAAGGAACTGTAGATCATCGATCGCCGCCGAGGCAGAGCCGAGGACGCGGCGGCGATCCATCGTCTTGCGGCGCCACTCCAGTGGTTCAGGCTTCCGAAACGGCCCTCGCTGATCGAAAGATTACAAAGGGGCCGAAATCGTTTACGAGTGCCCGAGCTCGAGGCTACCGCGCCAGAGCATCGCTTTTTGTCGTCCGTGCTGTCGGGGTCCCCAATGAAGCGGGAGCGGCGAGGATCTGCGTTTCCGGTATCCAAGCGACGTTGGCGGGTACGCGGTGGAAAGCTCTATACAGCCGCACGTCACCTGAACTGGCGGGGCCGCGGCTCAAGTGTCAGGCTGTTCGGAGCGCTACGCTCCCCGCCCCAGAATGCGACGAGGCCGATGGCGGCCTGTGCTTCGATGTATGGATCGCCGCGTCAGACGTTCCCTCTCTGAGGACGCTCGCGACGGCGAGGGCGACGAGCTGCATGGGCTTCTGCATAAATTGTCAGAATCCAGGTAGATTGATCGGTTCGACCCGATCAGGCTCTCCATCCTGCGGCGCAGCTGCACAGCACACGGCCGGCCCCGAATGAGCGCGCCGGCTTCGGCATTCCATCTTGCGCCCACTCGGTTAAGTTCGCCGACGTTACGAACGCGACTTCGTCGTCCAGCACACACCTCGGCATGCCCATGCGCGAACCACCGAGTCCAGAGACAGGCCCCGCGGATCGTCATAGATGTCAGGCCGCCGGGCTCCGGCCATTTCGAGCCAAGTTCCCCCGCCCACGAGCCGAGGAATGAGCTCTCGAGTTCGTGCCCCCGGGCTTGCGCTCGATGTTCAGGAAGACGCGGGCGGTGAGCGAAGGGATGGCGACCAACTGGCGGCAAGAGTCGCAAAGACGCGTCTCACATCCCTAAATCACAGAGGCGCCGACCAGCACGCTCTTTTCTGCCTACGCCAAGAGTCCGTCAGCGACGACGCGCGTGTCCCGACATCTCGCTGGCGGTGTTTCCAGTCGGCTCTCACACCAACTCCGCCGCAGATGTTCTCGTTCTAGCTCTGGCTTCCACGGCGTGCGGCCTCTAGCCTCCAGCACGAGCGCAACAATGTGCGCCGTTCATCCCATCTGCCGCGCAGCTTGGGGAGACCGCCGGCGAGTTGCGTCGGGCATGGGTCCAGCGACCGTGTCGAGCGCGAACGGCGCGACCGACGTCTTGACCTGCCCGGATTGGAATGCGGCTGCCAGCAGCTTCATCGTTCGGCCCAGACGTTGTCGCCCAGGGAAATCCGATCAACCGTTGACCACGTCAAGGATGCGCACTCCTCGTCGACGGTGGGGACCACGTCGGCTCAATCGAGGAAGTCGTTGCGTCGCTCGCAGGAGCTCTCGGCCAGCAGCACGCAGCCGTGGCAGGCCGCGCCGGAGAGCAGTCGATCCTCCTGCCGACTGTCTGGCTGGTGCTGCGCGCAGACCGGATCGTTGGAGCACAGCTCCCCCATCTCGAAGCCTGCCGGAAGGAAGATCGATCCGGTCCGGGGCTTCCACTAATCCCCCCAATGTTCCTTCGGCGTCCGGCCTCGGGGTGGAGAGAAGAATGCCGTACCCGGCGTCTCCAACGAGATCGGCTCGCGAATAGAACTCGCCGCGTATCCGCAGTCGAACGCAACCGCGGTGATCAGCAGGTGTGACAGCGTGTGGAGCATCACGTACGGCAGGCCAGGGTATATCTCGGTCACGCCCGGTGGTCCTTCAGCCACGCTTTGTAGCCGGCGAGCAGACGTGCCCGCGCGCTCCTCAGCCTGGACGCTTCACCCAGCCAGGGAGGTCGGCCGTCTTGAACCCGACAAAGACGCCTTCGCCCCGGTTCTCCACTGCGGGAAGCCACTGCCGATTCATAGACAGGGCCGCCCGTTCCACGTCCAGCTCCAGTTCGCCGTTGACGTCCGGCACGGTCGACTCGAACCGGGTAAGCCGACCTGAACGATCACTTCGCGCAGCCGGTGGACTTTAACGACTTGGCAATCGGCCTGGTCAGCGCCGGATCTCCTGTCAGAACGGAGTGGTCCGCGCGAAGAGCCAGCGGTCCGGCTCATCGTCTCCTACGTGATCCTGCGATTACAGCAGCGTCTCGAGCTCCGCCTCGCGGATGCCCTTCACCGGGGCTCAGCGCCCTGGCGGCGACGCTCGATCTCCTCCCAGACGTCCGCGTCCCAGAAATCCGTGAGCGCGAGCTTGACGGCCGGCATGTTGCGCACGAATGCCAGTTCTGCAAGGACGTCACGATCTGAAGAGAGACGGCCCTCACCTCCTCGATAGCCTACCCAGCTTCAACCCCGGCTCCGGTATTGAGATCGCTGAGAGTGTCTGTGCAAAGTATGCATTCGACGCGGCACGAATCAGGAGTCGATTTGGCTGTGCCTGATGTTCCCGTGTCTCCGCACCGCTCCCTCGCGTCGGGTCCGAGCCACGGACGGGGACCATTGCAGTAGCCGAGCGGGACGTCCCCGATCTTCGTAACGGCCGAAATCCCCTTGAACAGGGCGCATTCGCATCGAATGGGATGTCGGTCAGATCCCCCGTCGTGCCGCGTTCCTCGAGCCAGAGCCGTCGAGTACAGGTCCCTCCCTTCCCGTGGACGAACACACGCCAGTCGATATCGCTGACATGGCCACGCGTGCACGCCTGGACGAAGCGTACCGGGACGATTCGCTGCGGCTTGTCGCGCGAATCGAGCCGGAATTTCATCCCTCTATCGAGATCAAGGCGATGCACGAGCGGACGGGACCGGACGCCAGCGGGCTCGCGCCTCGGGTCCTGGCCGACGAACCACTCCGGGGACAGCCAGGTCGTCATCCCGTCACGGCCGCGGTCGGCTCGTCCTCGTCTGCAGGGGGCGCATAGAACGTAAAAGGCGGCCAAGCAAATCCCGGACCTTCCCCGCCAGCCGGTCCTCGACGATCGGATGCTCTTCATAGCCCGTCCAGTGGTCGAGCCCGGCGAGGATCACCGCATGGTCGGGCAGATCGATCATCGCGCCCGGACCGAACGTCGTGACAATCTGGCTCTGACGGATCTGACCGTGAGGCTTCACGTCGCCTCGGCGCTTTTTTATGGCGGTCACGCAGCGTCCTCGTCTGTCGGCGGCGCGACCACCATGTCGTCGAGCCGCTCCACAAAGAGATTGACGGGCGGCTCGACGTCCCGCAATGACCGCGGCGCTTCAACTTCTTTCCTTCCTTGCCGAGATCCGGGTCCGGGGCCTCGAGAGGCATCCGCAACAGTGCCTTGCCTTCCGCGCGCTCGACCGCTGGTAGACGAAACGCGCGGCTACGCTTGAAGCGCTTGGCGATGGTCGTCCAGGGATCGAGCAGGTCCTTGCTGCGGGTTACAGATACGCGTTGATACGGCTCTCCTCTTCGACGTGAGCTTCCGGTGCTCGCTGCACGTTTCGCGATCACCGCCGCGACGTCGTCGAGCGACGGCCGCTCAGAGACGTCTCCATGGCGCCCGTGGCCGGGGTGAGGTCGGGCGCCGATGGCGCGAGAACGCGACTACAAGCGCCGGAAGCGCGCGGTCCGGTGCTCGCGGCGCAAACGGCGTCACGCTGGTCGCCTCGACGCGCGGTAAAAGACGCGTGGAACGCCTCGAATCGCTCGTAGTGCGAGCGATCGCGCGGCCGGTGGACGTTCAGGAGCGGACCACTAGGCCCGGGCTCTCGATCGCGCCCGACCGGCTGGTGGCCTGGATGTATCCGCGGTGGCCTTTGGCTGGCCGAGCACCACCATCAGCCCGAGGCGTGTGATGTCGAGGCCGACGGAGATCATGTTCGTCGCGAGGGCGACGTCCACGCGCTCTTTCGCTTGTCCTTGTCGGAAAAGCGCAATGGCCAGCCGGCGCTTGGTGTCTGAGACCTTGTCCGTGGTCTCGCGCGAGGTCAGCTCGCTGACGTCGCGCGCGATCGTCCGGTTCGCGAAGCTGCCCTCGGCTTGCTAACGCGCCGCGTCGCTGCGTACGGTGATCTGCGATGCGACCTCGTCTTCCACGATGCGGCGGAGCCGCCCAACTCGCGCAGGCTGTTGAAGTAGCCGAGGAGCGTCATGTAGGGATCCGCCGGGTTGTCGCGTTCTCGGCACCGCCGGCCGCCTCCCAGTGCCTCTGCGCGGCCGAGAGGATCGCCAGGTACGTGCGCAGCAGGATGACTTTGAGGGCTGCGCCCCGGGGCCGCGAGGCCGACGTAGAGGCGCGGGGGCTTCCTCGAGGGGCGCGGTACGCGCGAAGAAGGATGTGGCGACGGTCGGGCCCCGGCGGAGGAAACACCTCGACGCCGGCGCGCGTGAACAGCGCCCGAATCTGGGCCTCGGCGCGCCGAACGTGGCCGTCGAGGCAATGATTTTCGGCCGAACTGGCCCCCGCCGGTCCGCGCGCACAGTGCTTCGATCGCCGTCTCGTAGAGCCCGCCATGGTGCCGAGCGGGCCGGAAATCAGGTGCAACTCGTCCTGGATGATGAGGTCGGGCGGCGCGAGAGGCCTCGGGAGCTTTGGCCGCCGCCCGGGTCCGCTGGGCCGTAGAAGCCGGCGGCGTCATAGCGATCCCCCCCGCCCAAGAGCGCCCCGCTTCGCCAGTCCAGGGGAGGCACGCGAGCTTGTCGACCGTCGCGATGACGAAGCACGGCAGCCGCCGGTACAGCGGCTCGTCGACGGCAACGATCGGAAGGGTGGTCTGTCCCCGGAAGCGGCAGTCGGCTCGAGCACTTCAGTCGGAGATGATCGGGATCGTTGGTGTCGGCCTGGATTCCGCCTCGGCCGTCGTCCGCACAAGCAGGAACGATGGCTTCAATTGCGTCCCGCACCACGGGCAGTTTCGACGGGAACGGGCGGCGCCTTCCGGCTGTTGTTCTGGAAGGCGATCGTCTTCGTCGCGCGGTCGTCCGATCGTTGTCGCCGACCTCGCCCATGCGGTTCGGGGTCGCCGCCTTGCCGACCCATAGACCGATTTCGAAGGGCCATGTGCCCAGCTGATCGGGCATTTCCTGCCGCACCAGCTCGAGCGCGCAGATGAGTGTCGCGGCGCGACCAGATGATCCAGCGTGAGGAGGCGAAGCGTGTAGCGCATCAACACCGTGACGCCCGCGGAGGTCAGGCCGGGATCGCGCAGCCGACGAAGCAGGATCGTGAACGCGGCGAGGCCCAGGTATGCCTCGGTCTTGCCACCGCCGGTCGGAAAGAACAGCAGGTCGACCAGCTCGCGTCGGTGTGGCCGGGCTCGACGATGCCGCGCAGGTTCATCAGGATGAATGCGAGCTGGAACAGGCGCCCGCCGGCAGCTCGACCTGGTCCGGGTCGATGGCCTGCTCGATCGCGCGGCGCTGCCGCGCGGCCATTGCCATCGCGCGGTTCGCAAGCCTAAACGCTTCAAGGACCTCCGGGTCGTCCAGCAGCGCCATGCCCGCGTCGATACGGTCCGCCGCCAGCTTCGCGCGCCTGAGTAGCGTCTCGGCGACATCTCCGCGGTGGCGCTCTTCGGAGCCGGCACGCTGAGCCTGGATCCACTTGCGGTATCGTGAGTGATCGCCGCCAACTTCGTGCGGAGCACCCACGTCCTTGACACCCGCAAGCGCCTCCATGCCGAACTCGACTCCTGCGATGCGTTCCGGCTCGACGCGCTCGACCTCCGCCCGGGGCACCCACGTCGTCGCCACGCGGGAGCACGAGCTCCGCCGATAACGGCGCGCGTAGAGGTGCCGTGGCCGACGGCGTACTCCATGACGTCGCGGTACTGAAGGTCTGCGATGCGCTCGTCGGGGTCGTCGCCCGTGCGGCCGCGCAGATTCGGCCTCGGAATAAACGGGCAATCGCCCGCATCCAGGGTCGCCTGAAAAGCGAACGTCGTGTCCTTCAGCGCTTCCTGCCCTTCGATGGCACGTCGTCGATTAACCAGGAATAGCGATACAGCGAGGGTGCCAGCGGGGAGGCCAGAGAGCTCCTCCGGCCGGCGGACTGCCCGGACCGAGGTAACGATCTCGAGTCCTCGGCTGTCCGGTACCGGCTCGACTGGCCTCTGCGCCTTGTCGCCGGTCAGCCGGACGGTCAGGTCTCTTGTCGTTCGCTACGGACCCATTGGATGTCGGGACGGGAACCGACCTCGCGAGGCGTGTCGTCTCCCCAGCGCGCGGTAACGCGCAGTTCCGTGGTGGCTGCCAGAACGAGAACGCTGATGCCGATGGACGAGGGGAAGTGGCCACGACGCGCCGCCGGCGGTTTCGTCCCTATTGTCGTCGTCTCCGCCGGTCGCCGCTCCCGAACCCGCTCTCCCCGCATGTCGTCTTCGTCGTGCTTCTGGCTGACCGGGGCGGACAACAGAACAAGGAACCCGGTGAGATACCAGCGCGAGGGGGGAACGCTGAGAGTCTCGCTAACCTGCGGGTCGTCTGGCTCTGGCCCGACGAGATCGAGGCTAAGGGCGCAGGTGAATCGGCCCCGCACGTCCGCGGAGGTCATTGCCGGCATTGTAGACGGCAGGCTGGGCTGGAACCGCGCCTTCGTTACCGCGGCCATGGTAATTAACATGGCCGCGATAATTACCGTGGCCGTGTTATGCTTTCTAGGGCATAGGAAGTCGCATGGAAAACGACGAAATTCCGCGGAAATCGGCACCGGCAGCGCGCTGGCAGGCGGCGGCGAACCACCTCCAGCGTGTCTTAGCGAGGGGCGGATGGAAGGTCAAAGCCCTTCCCCGGAAGAGCCCCTTCGAGGCGGATCTGCTCGCCCGGCGTGGCAAAATCTCCTACGCCATCGAGCTCAAGGCCGCGTCCGAAGGACGCAGCGATCGGCTCAGCCCGTTACTCGCGCAGGCCGCACTCCAAGTCATGAAGGAGCCAGCCGCAACGCGCTTCCGCTCGCCGTCGTCAGCGCCCCTGGATTCCAATCCGTGCCGCCGAGCAGGTGCTCGACTTCGCCAGAGACTACATCCCCGAAGGCGTCGCCGTGGGCGTGTTCGACTTCGAGGGCCGGCGCTATTCAGGGGACCGGACCTCGAAGAGCTGAACGCCGAGCGATCGCCATCGTCCTCGGCCGCCTCTTCGAGAGCCGTCCCGGAGCCGCGGCAGCGTTCTCGGATCTGAACCAGTGGATGTTGAAGGTCCTTCTCGCGAACGATCTGCCCGAACATCTGCTATCAGCGCCGCGAGGACAGTGTCGGAACGCCTCACAGCTTGCCGGCGCTGCGCAGGTCTCGATGATGAGCGCCTTTCGGTTCGTTCAGCAGATGCGAAAGGAGGGGTAGCTGCACGAGTCGTCGCCGTCGCTGCAACTCGTGCGGCGCGAGCAGCTGTTCGCGAAATGGCAGGCGGCGAGTGACAGCAGCAACCCGCGCGAGGTGCCGATGCGATTTCGACTCCCGGGTAATCCTGCTGCGCAATTGCGGAAGGTCGCCGGCATGGGCAAGGCCTGCCTGGGCCTGTTCGCCGCGGCGGATGCGTTGAAGCTCGGCTTCGTTGAGGGCGTGCCACCGCACGTGTATGTCGAGCGCATCAAGCCGTCGAATCTCGCCGCCTGGAAGAACCTGAGGCCGTGCCAGCCCGGCGAGTCCCCGGACGTGCTCCTGCGCCAAGCCTCGGTGCCGGAGTCGGTGTTCCGCGCCGTGGTCAGCGTCGACGGGATTGCCGTGTCCGACGTCATCCAGGTGTGGCTCGACGTCGGATCGCATCCAGCGCGCGGCGCCGAGCAGGCGGACCTCATTCCCGGCGCGTCCTCCAGCCGGTGATCAGCGGGAAGGCGTGACATGGAGGGCGCCGAATCGTTTGCCCGGCTTGTCGAGGCTCTCCGCCCCTGGCTCGGCCACCTGGTCGTCGCCGGCGGCTGGGCGCATCGTCTGCACCGGCTGCATCCGCTGGCCCACAACCCTGGCCACGAGCCGATACGAACGCGGGACGTGGACTTCGCGCTCTCGCCGCGCGCGCCCCTGGCGGGTGACATCAGCGCCGCGCTCGCGCGGGCCGACTTCAAGCCGGCGTTCACCGGCGACGATGCACCGCCGGTAACGCGCTACGACCTGAATGACGATGCCGGGTTCTATGCGGAGTTCCTGGTGCCGCTCGAGGGAGGCGAAATAAGACGGGACGGAAGGCGGGACGTGACGGTGTCGCTGGCCGGCATCACGGCACAGAAGCTGCGCCATCTCGATCTGTTGCTCGTCGCGCCCTGGTCTGTGCGCGTCGGGGCGAGTACGGATGTTCCCCTCGAACGTCCCGCGGACATCCTGCTGCCGAATGCGGTCAGCTCATCGTCCAGAAGCTGCTGATCCACGACAAACGCCGGCCCGCCAAGCAGGCGCAGGACATCCTCTACATCCACGACACGCTCGAGCTGTTCGGAGGAGCGACGGACGAACTGCGGCGCCTGTGGATAGATCAGGTGGGACCGGCAATGCCGGCCAAGACGGGGAAAAGAGCGGAACGCCTCGCAGGCGCTTTGTTCGCCGGTGTCACGGACACGATTCGCGAAGCCGCACGGATACCGCAGGCCCGATCGCTCTCACCAGAGGTTGTGCGCAGCACGTGCGAGTTTGGCCTGGGCGAGATTCTCGCCGGCTAGGCCTTCAATTCGCGTCCGACTTGTGCTTACCCTGCTGGAGATTCAACAAGTCGTCAATAGAATACTGCTCACAGTACGCTTTCTGACGCGTGCGAAGTACCGCACGCATTCCCTGCACTGCCTCGGCAAACGTGTCGAGCGCCTCCCCAAATCAAAAACGTTGTCGAACTCGAACACGTCCTGAACCTGCTGGTCGGCGTCCACCAGCACCAGGTGCCAGTGAGACTGCCTCGCGAGGTCGCGCCATACGGTCATGGCTCCCGGATCAAGGGGGTTCAGCTGGAAATCGTGCGCAAAATGAGGATTCGAGGGATCGGCGAGATCCGGACGAAGAAAGGGAGGAATGCCACCGGTCCGTGGTCTGTGGCAACCAATCCCGTCGTCAAACGAAAGTCGAACGGCCGAATCTTCGCGAGCCGATGGATATAGGCATTCTTGATGATCAACGCCAATGCCACTTCCGATCCGATTCGGCTGTCGAAGACGGCCGGAATCGGCGTAATACCTGAATCGCCGACGAGATCGAATCCGGGGCATTCGTGAAGCGCAAATCGCGCCTGGGTGGTGAGCTTATTGTTCAGCGCGAAATTAGGCATGATGCGCTCGCGATAGAACTACCCATCCCCGTGAAACCACGCCGATTCAGGGAGGCTTCGGAGGAACTGGTCGACTTCATCGAGCATGTAAGTCGCTTCGGCGTAGCGGAGGTGCGCCAGGAAACGTCCCGCTTTTCCGCGGGCGATGCTTCCCACCACGCAGCGAGGATTAGCGGAGCAGCGGGCCGGGCGGGCCGGCCGGAGAGTTTCGGGAAGCCACTGCCACACTTCATGCCAGGCATTCGGCTGCGGGCAAATGCGCCCGTTCCTCACCATGTCGTCGAGAAGCCGTTCGAGTTTCGTCTGCACGACCCGCGACTGGCCGCCGACGCAATATTCAACGGCGCTGTCGGTCATCCGCCGCAACTGTGCCTCCGGCAAACCTGCCTTGGCCGCAAGGTGATTCAATGCGGGCAACCAGCGACGCTCGAAGAGCGCGGCGAGTTTCGGGCCGTTCACCGCGCGCTCCGCCTCCTGGTGAGGTGCGGCAGGAGGAGCATCGCGCGATTGCAAACAGGCCCGTGCCCTCGCGACTCAAAAGGACAGCCAGAATGGAAACTGCTCGTCCAGCCGCGCGACGAACGAGCGCACCTCAGGAATCTCCCAGAGCTCCCACCGGGTTTCGTTGAATCCATCGAACCGGATGTCGACGCGCTCGCGATACGTCGTGAGCGCCTCCGATGTTGTCATGAGGGAGCGCAGAACCTCGAGCGTCTCGCCGAGATCGCCAGAGAACACGTCCTTCCGCGAGACGACGACGAAGATGAAGTCGGGAGCTGCTGCGTTCATAGCTAGTCGCCGCTTGTGTCAGTCCCCTAGCAATGGAGTGTTTGCCGCCTTGTTCGTCTTCTTCGGAGCCTTCGACACTTTTAGCCCGTTCGGTCCGGTCCCGCCGCCGAAACCCTTCCCTGCCCGTTCCTCTTCTTTTGCTCGCTGTGCGTTCAACTCTAGGAGCCGTCCGAGCACCTCGTCGCGGACGTCATCGGACCAGCGGTAGCGCCCGGCTTTCTCTTCTGGCCCGCGCTGCCTGGCCTGTCCTCGTCCTCATCTTCGTAATCAAGGAGAAACTCGCATGTGGGCCGGATATCAGTCCAACCATATTCGTCCATTACGGCGCGATCCATGGCGTCATGTAACCTACGCAATGTCTCGATCTCAGGACTTCGTTCGTCTGGTGTATGAAGACGAATTATCGTTTTCAGACCGCCGTTGTTTCGAGCGCAGACCTGCGCTGGAGACTGTATCCCTCTAATTTGTTTCGATATAGCTTGCGTTTAGCCAGACTTGAAGTCGCGGAAATGTTTCGAAACAGTCGGAAGGCGTGTATCGAAGGTCGTCCTTCATCGAAGAGCCAAAGAACCTCGCCCAGACCTCGTGAACACGCGATTGAATCACCGCGAATGAAGCATCGTCAGACAATGCGATCACCACAAGCGAGTCCGCGAATGCAAGGCCGCTATCCAAAAATACGAACCCGAATGTCCCGCTAATTCTTGATGGCAAGAACACGTCTCGAGTCGAGAGCGGCGGCGAAGTCCAGGACACCTCTCCCGTATTGCCACCAGTTTTTCCGTAAGCCTCGGTTATTCAGTGTCGACCAGGTTTGACGAGCGCTCGAGATTTCAGCAGGCCAGGCCAACTCGCAGTATTTTCGAGACTGAGACTATCGAAATTAATTGCATACCGGTGTCGCTCGGCGGGATGAGTCATGAGTTCTTGGCCGCCAATGTACGGCCTGATGCGGGCGCTGTTTTGAGGTCGACTGCGGATAGCTCCTGCATCTGAAAAGCGGCGTACATTGGCCTTCGGATGGAGATCGTCAAACAGAAAGCCGGGGCCACCCAGATCAAACCCTTCGAGGCAATTGACGCATTAGCGGCCAAAGTATAGGGGTTCGTGTAAGCTACCCGGGACAAGGTAAGCACTAATCCTGGTACTCGTCGCCCATCTAAAGAGACGCTGTTAGGCTACAACCGCGGGCCATGTGTATACCTAACGATAACAGCAGCGTTGCCAGGCCATTTTTGTTTTGTAGCTTCGAAAATGACGCCCCCCTCTTGTACGATCTCGAGAGACCGCTTGCGCGTGTGTCTCCTTGCGCAATCGTATGTCGGATAAGGCCGATGCATCCGTTATTCGCAGAAGGTTCAATGTCTCGTCTGAAAAAATAGTGCGAGAGGTCGCCATTTCCATGAGCCTTCGCATGTGTCTCAAGAAGGTAATCACGGTAGGAAGCGCCGAGGGCTCCGGATACTTTGCTTCCCCCCATGAACGGAGGATTGCCAACGGACACGTCAAACCCGCCGTTATCGCGTGTGAAGATCTCCGGGAATTCGACGTCCCAATGAAACGCAGGTACGGGCCGCTCGCCCTTCCGCAGGCAGTCCTGGATGTCGTTCAGTGCTACTCGGGCTGTGGAGGGGGGTGTTCCTTCAGTCTGCCCGCAAGTACGAAGCGTTTCCTCAATCTTTCCCGCATACGCGATCCGCAGGGCTTCGCGCTCCCGAGGCTTCGCGCGCTCGAAAAAGGCCGATACGACGACGTCGCCGATCAGCCGCACGTCCGCGACCGCGTCATCGGCCTCGCGCAGCAGCGCTGTCTTGCCCGGCACGTCGTCGGAAGCACTCATTGACTGGATCTGGAGGCGCAGCGTCTGCGCCTCCGCCACCCGTCCATCGATGAATGCGCGGATCAGGGGCAACTGTTTCGTCGGCGCCCAGTGCAGGCATGCAATCTGCTCGCGCGAGAGGCCGACGAGCGAATCACCGTGCCGCAGCGAGTGATCAAGGAAGGTAAACGGGTGCTCCCGCGCGAGGGTCGCCAGCCACAGCGACAGCTTCGCCAGGTCCACCGCAAAGATGTTCTTGTCCACCCCATAGAGGCAGCGCTCGGCGACGAGACGCCGGGCGTATGTCAGTACATCCTCGTCAGGCGGCACCTTCGGTGTGGACTTGTGGATGTCCCACGCCCGAACGAGGCGCTCTGCCAGCAACCGGCACGCCTCGACCAGGAAGGCGCCGGATCCCATCGCAGGATCACACACCTTGAGCTCGAGAATCTGTTCGGGCGTGGCCTTCTCGCCGAGCCGTTCGAAGATCGGACCGAACGTCGTCTGGACGATCGGCTGCGTCAGCGATCGCGGAGTGTAGTGCGAGCCGGAGCGCCGGCGTTCTTCGGTGGGTTGCAGGAACAGGTCGTTGAGCTTCAGCACGTTGGGCGTATAGCGCGACACCCGCTTGCCCAGGGCGCTGACCACATCCGCCGCGCTCTCGGCCTTGGCGAGCGCGTCACCCGTGACCTTCAGTTCGGTCTCCTCTTTGAGCCAGCCGGCGCGATCCTTTGCCTTCTGCTCCAGCAGATCCTCGAGGCTGACGACGACGTGCTTGGGCGTGACGGCGATGGATGGGCCGGTCGCGACGCGGAGAGCGAACCCCATCATCGCTTCGTAGACCGATCCAATTTGCTCGACGTCGAGCGTTCGGTAGGACAGACGCTCGCCCTCGAGCATCAGCAGGTTGTGGAGCACGCGGAACACGACACCGTCCGAGATCTTCGGCGGATCGACGGCTTCGCCGAGCTGGCGCCGGCTGCCGTGCGAGCGCCCTTCGAGGAACGGGTAGGCGTCGGGATCGAAGAGGCGCCCGTGGCGCGAAGGAAACCGCAGGTTGCCATGGCCGCCGCCATCGTGAATGAGCCGAAACAGGACGAGCAGTTGCGCCCACGCGCCGAAGCGCGCATCCATGGTGTCCGGGTAGCGGGCCTGGTCTTCCCGTAGCCGTTCGAACAATCCCGACACGGCGTAGTGGCGCTGGTAGACGTCGCTCGCCGGCATCAGCCCGCGATCCTCGGCGTAGAGGATGAACACGAGCCGCATCATCGTGATGAGCAGTCCGCCGTAGACGTCGCCGGGCTGCTCCCGCAGCACCTCCGCAAGCAGAACGCCTTTCGATTCCTCGTTGGCCCGCTGCAGGCCGCGCAGCAGTTCCCACAACGCTTCGAGCACCTGTCCCGCCAGCTCGGTCGAGACTTTGTTCTGGTATTTGCGGCTCTCATGCAGCAGGAATGGCAGCCGCTGTTGCTCGAACGCAGAGGTGACGCGCTCGACGTCGAGCAGCGCGCAGAACGCCCCCATCATCGGGCGCCCGAGCGTCTCGACGAGATGCGCGAACTGGAAAGTAATATGGCCGGACGACTCGCCGCGCGGCGCGTAGACGAGACGCAGCGAGGCTCCGTTGAAAAGGATGCCGACCGGGATGCCGGTCTCGCGCAACAGCCGCTCCAGCCGCGCATGCGGCGAAGCGCGCCATCCGGAGTGATCCTCTGGCGCCTTGTCGAAATCCGTCCTGCCCGGAACGAGGTCGATCAGCGCCTGCCACTGTCCTTCGGCGGATGGATCGGCGATCGCGTATGACGGAGACAGCGTGTCGTTGTATTCCGGCAGCGCGACGGTCAGAGTGTCTGGCAGCACTGGCCCGCCTGGCGCACCGGCAAGCAGACCCTCCGGCCATTCGAGGACCTCCCGCAGCAGCGCGTGGAAATCAACCGATGGCGCCTGTCCGTCGTGGAGTGCCTCGACGTCGCCAACCAGCGCGCGCAGCCGGGCCTGTCCCTCTATGCTTCGCTGTCGATCGACGAAGACGCCGTTGTCGACGAGGACCTGCGCTGACACCACGAGCCCGACCTGCTGCACCTGGCCGAGCCACTCGCGGTGGGCGTACAGTTCTGGAGGAATCTGTGCCATCTATCCGGTGATCGGCCAGAGGTAGACGAGCCCGGCGGGCTCGAAGCGCGTGGCTTTGACGTCGTAGCTTGCCTGGATCCGCGCCGGTTCGGTCTCCATTTCCCTGGCAAGATCGTGAGCCGCCGGGTCCAATGGCGTTTGTCCGCTTCGATCTGTCTCACTTCGTCCTGGTTGAACAGTCCGGGCTGCCGCAGCTCCTTGTCTCGCTTCGCGGCGGTCTGGAGAATGCGCGCACGTTGAGCCTGGAGGATGACACGCATGTCCTGCGCTTCGTTCGCGCCGCGGCCTTGAAGCGCGGCGATGGCTTCGTCGGTCAGCGCCTTTGCCTGCGCCGCTAACTGGCGTTTGAGCTCCTCCAGATCGCGCGCCGCGCCCGAGGCGAGGCGACGACGAACAGCTTCTGCCAGCTCCCGCGGACGCTCAGCGCCGAGCGCCTTTTCGAGCAGCGCGATTGTCTTGTCGACCGTCGCGTCGGCGTACGGCTTCAGCGGCTCGGTCCTGACGCTCGCGTCACTCCACCGTGCAGCGACAGCGAGAATCTCGTCGTGCAGGCGGGCGGCGTTGGCGCCATAGAGGGACAGCCGTCCCAGCAGGATCACGCGCGGCACTGGATCGTCGGTAACGCCGACGCAGGCACGCGCGAGATCGTTGTGGACGAATCCCTGCGAGCGGAACCGGCCGAGCAGCCGTTGGACGAACCGGTGTTCCAGGTGCAAGTGCACGGTCGGCGCGTCGAGGGTGCCCTGATCGGCGAAGACCACTGGCCGGATCGGGTTCTCCTTCCGCCATTGCCAGTCGGCCTGTCCCTTACGCCTCGGTGGGCGCAGCGTATCGAGCGTATGCGTCCAGGACGTATCGGATTCGAAACGCGAAGCGACATCCGGCAGCGTGAACACGCCGGTGTCCTTGTTCTCGGCGAGTGGCTTCGCCCCAATGAGCTCGAGGCCGGACGAGATCGTCTGTTCCAGGTCGTGGTTGTCGAGGCGCAGCCAATCGCGCGATTTGCCCAACAGCTCCTGAAGCTCGGCGATCTGTTTCTTGAGCTCGTCCTCTCGCTTGCGGCCGGCTTCGAGTTCGCTCAGGGCCGCTTTTTCCTTTTCGGGATCGAGCTGCTCCTGTTCAATCGATTTTGCCAGCGCGTCGGCGTCGCGTCGGGCAAAGCCGGTCGCGAGTCGTTCCTCCAGCCGCTGCTCGAGCACCGGTGCAAGCGACCCCAGTTGCTTGCGGATCGTCTTTGTCTTCTCGACCAGCGCTTTCAGCACACGATCTTCCGGACGTTGCGCGTAGACGAAGTAATGGCAGCGCACTTTGTCCTCGCGCTGCAGCTTGCGGTCGATGCGCCCGTTGCGCTGCTCCAGCCGGCTCGGGTTCCACGGCACGTCCGCGTGAAACAGGTCGGCACAGTAGTTCTGCAGATTGACGCCCTCGCGGGCCGCGTCCGTGGCGATCAGCACCCGCAAGGCGTTTTTGTCCGGCGGACTGTTGAACGCACGCTTCACCTCCTCGCGCGCTTCGTCCACCATGCCGCCGTGGAACGTGGCGATCATCGGGTCGGCCTCGCGACCCGGTGTCAACGCGGCGCGGAGCTGCTTCTCGAGATAACGCTTTGTGTCCGCATACTCGGTGAAGATCAGGACGCGTCGCCCGGGATTCTCTTTTGCCCACCGGACCAGGTGCTTGACCCGTTCGTCTGGCCGCCCGCGCGCGCTCTCGGCGATCTCAGTCATGCGGGTCAGCAGTTCGCGCTCGCGCACGAAAGCGTTGGCGCCGCTTGCGACAGTTGTCCTGGCCGTCGCCGCCTCCATTGCGGCGTCTTCTTCGGCGCGCACGTCCTCTTCCGGTGCCGCGCTGCGATCGTCATCGGATCCCGGCGATTGGGTGAGTAGCGGCCTCAGCGCCGGCACCACTGTCTCCGACAACGTTCCCACCGCACCTTTCGCCGCCTGCGCCTCGAAACTGCGGCGGTGCACGGACAACGTTGACGCAAACGCCTCGATCGAGGACAGGAGCCGTTTCTGCAGTCCGCAGATCACGAGGGCGGAGGCAGCCTGGACCGACTTTGTCGCGCCTCGCAGCCGCTCTTCCCGCGCCAGGCGGTACTCGTCGAGCAGCTGCGGAAGAAGAAGCTCCGGCGAGTCCTCGGGAAGGCCTTCGATTCGGACCTCGACGATCTTCCGTTCGGGGAAGCCACCCTCGAGCTTCCGCAGGTCGTCTTTCAGGCGGCGCACCATGACCGCGTCGAGTTGCCTGACGCTCTCGACGGGCACGCCGCGGCAGAACCGCTGCGCATCGAGAATCTCGAGCAGCGCCGAGAAGCTGTTCGAATGGCCGTTGTGGGGCGTCGCGGACAGAAACAGCCGGTGCTCGAACCTGGGCGCCAGTTCTCTAATCGATTTCGTGAACTGCGAATCGATTGCGTAGCGCGCCCCGCTCGCGGGTGCCGCGTTGTGCGCCTCGTCGAGAATCAGCAGGCTCTGCGCCGCGAACGTGCCCAGCCAGTCTCGGAGCGGCGAGGCGTAGTCCTCGTCTCGAAGGAGATGGTGCGAGACGACGAACCGCGAATGGGTCGTCCACGGGTTCACTCCGTAGCCGCGTTCCTGCCGCATTCGCCGAACGTAGTCGCGATCGAGCACGACGAAGGTCAGCCCGAATCGCTGGTCGAGCTCCTCTTTCCATTGCAGCACGACGGACGGCGGTGCCGCGACGACGATGCGCCGGACGCGCTGGCGCATGAGCAGCTCGCGGACGATGAGGCCGGCCTCAATCGTCTTTCCGAGCCCGACGTCGTCTGCGATGAACAGGTTCACGCGCGGCAGCAGCAGGGCCTTGCGTAGCGGCTCGAGCTGGTAGGCGTCCAGCCGAATGCCGGCGCGGTACGGTGACTGGAACAGCCGCGGGTCGGTGGAGGTGACCGAGTTCCAGCGGAGGGTACGATAGTA
The DNA here is from genome assembly GCA_963836665.1 of uncultured Acidobacteriota bacterium. GTDB lineage: Bacteria > Acidobacteriota > Vicinamibacteria > Vicinamibacterales > 2-12-FULL-66-21 > JAICSD01. The sequence goes on from CAWIKL010000002.1 coordinate 1,459,567, forward strand.
CGCCGCAAACCACCGGGGCGGATCGAACTGTCCCTGCGCCAGCCGGGACCAGTCCGCCTCATTCAGCCGCCTGGCGTCGATCTCCTTTTCCCAGAGCACTTCGAGCGGTTCGCCCTCCGCGTCGTCTTCGAGGCAGGAGAGCCTGACGAGCGTCTGGTCGCCAGTACCGGGCTCAGGCGGGTCGACGGCTTCCACCAGGTATCGGCGGGACCGGACACGCACGATCTCGCCGGGGACGGGTGGAATGTCGATCGCCAGGGTCATTGGGGCTGGAAGGGTACCGAGGCCGATTCTATTTCAAGAATCGGGCGAAAGCATGGCGTATGACCTGTCCTGTCTGCAGTTGCCGCTATAGTGGCAGCTTCAGCGCTGACATGGCAGGACTTATGGCGAATCTGTTCTACGGCATCGATCTGGGAACGGGCAATTGCAGCGTGGCGTACGTGGTCGACGATCCTCGGCACCGCAAGGCCGCGAGCATTCGCGTTGACGCTGTGGGCATTGCCGCCGATGAGGAGACCGACGCCAAGACCTTCCGCGTTCCGTCAATCGTCGCTGCAGGCGTCAAGCACGGCAAACACGTTGACGCTCTCTTCGGGTGGAAATTTCATCAGTGGTTCCAGCGCAAGCGTCGGGCCGCGCCGCTCCTGCGAAGAGGGACAGACTTCTTCTCGTCGGTGAAGTCGGATATGGGAACCAATCGAGTTTACCCGCGGTCAACTGTGCCCGGCGGCCAGACTCCTGGTCAGATTACGACCCTCATAATTCAGAGTCTCATCGAGCTCACACGCAAAGACAACAGAGCGCACGACATCCGCAAGGCCGACGTCACACTCACTGTTCCCGCCTCGTTCAGCACCCTTGCGCGCAAGGAAACCATCGCCGCTGCAGTTGCGGCTGGATTATCGAAGGAACGGATCTCACTGATCGATGAGCCCTTGGCGGCTCTCGTCGATTTGCTGAACGATCCTCAGGCCGCAACCGTGCTGACGGAAGACTTCAAAAATGTTCTGGTGTTCGACTACGGAGCGGGCACCTGCGATCTCGCGCTGGTTCGGGCACGCTTCGACCGAAAGAATGAAACAGGACTCGAGGTCGTGAACCTGGCGATTTCGCCGTACAGCAAGCTCGGTGGCGACGATGTCGACAAGGCGGTCATGGAGGCTATTGTCTGGCCGGCGATTGCGTCGCCGGAAGAGCGGGCCCAACTGCCACTCTCCGTCCAACGTGAGGTCGAGGACACGTTCACCGGTACGGTTGCCAGAGAGCTGAAACAACGGATTTGCCGATTGGTTCAGCACGGCCTCGATGGGAACCGGAGCTGGGACCAGATCCACCGCGACGTGAAGGCCAGTGCACCACAACCCCCTTTCCAGGTCGACGGACTGAATCGTCCAACACCGCGACAATTTACGATTACGGCATCTGAGTTCGCGAGCGTAATGCAACCGTTCCTGGAGATGCCGGGAGAGCAGGACGAAGACGGGCCATCATTGATGCGGCCAATCCTCGACACGCTGACACGGGCGGGGATGCGTCCTGGCGACCTCGATGTTGTCGTTCTCCACGGGGGCAGTTCGCTTAATCCTTACGTTCAGGGCATGTTGCGAGATCGCCTGATTAGTGAAGACAGCCTTTTCAGCGATGTCAACGTGACGCGGACACCTGATCCACTCGCATCAGTGGCGAAAGGTGCAGCACTTGTCGCGTATTGGCGCAACGCGAGAAACGTCGAATACGTGCGCCCGATCGCATCGGAAGGCCTGGGCATCGTCCTCGCGGACGGGACCACTCGGGAACTCGTCCGGGCCGGACAGCCGCTGCCGTATCCGGGCGAGGATGTCCTCATGGACGTGACCCATGAACTGATCGTCCCGGACGAAGACCTGCCCGAGTTGCTTGTTCCGGTGTACACCGGTGCGAGTGACGAGCCCCGCATCGCCGGAATCGTCAAAGTCCCGATCGCCGACGGGACGCCGGCACGGGCCTCGGTAGGCATCAAGCTCAATGTCAGCCGCGACAAGACGCTGACGTGGTGGTTCTCGATAGCGTCGGGCCCCTTCCTCGAAGCCAAGTCCATCGACGACCCTTGGACCCGCCGAACATTGGGGCCGGCGGAAAAGCGGCTGCGTGAACACCGCAAGAAGATGAGGGAATCGATAGATTCTAAATCCAAAGTCACGCTTGCCGATCGAACTCAAGAGGCTCAGCTCCTCTGGCGCGCTCGCCTTCTCGAGGAGGCGATGGAGTGCCTCGACGACTTGCTGCTCGACACCGGGAACATCGGCACCGTGCTCAACCTCAAAGGATTGGTTCTCGGTGCGTCGGGGCGCAAAGAAGAGTCTCTCGGGGTATATCGTCAGGCTGCGGACGCCGATTGCACTAATGCCGTTTACGTGGGAAATATCGGCGCACAATTGGTCGCCCTCGGGCGCCGGACAGAGGCGTTGGCGCACTTGCGACGCGCGCTTTCGATGAACCCAGACCTCGCGTACATCTATGAGCACCTGGCCGACCTGCTTCGTCAGGACGGGGACGAAGAGGGCGCGCAACGAGAGCTCCGTCGCGCACTTGACCTGTCGCTGAAAAGAGTCGACTTGTCTCCGCTTTCTGCCGAGGCCTGGGCAGACGTGGCGCGGTTGCGTCACAGCCTGGGCCAATACGACGAAGCCGAAGCGGCCATCAAGTTCGCCAGCGAGCTTTCTCAAAATGAGTTTTACGGCGGCGACCGCGGCGCAATCATTGCGAGTCCGTTTGGCGGCAGGGCATGGCAAAACGAGTAATTCGAGTCCCTGCACGACGACCGGCGTCGACGCGAAACCGGCCCGCGACTACGCGCCAGGCAGACCGTGCCATGGGGCAGACGGTAAAGAGACTCGAGCAACAAATCCGTAGCCTCGGCATCGTCAGCGATAAGGCGCTTCGCCAGTTCGAAGCGATTCGGCTCGACGGCGCGACCTGCCGGGAAGAGCAGATTGTGCGGAAGGCGGTCAAGGACGGGTTGTTCGCCGACCTGGCAGCGCTGGGGCTCGAGCTCGAATCGTCAGCCGGGTCTGCGCTGCTGGCAAGCTTCCGGTCGGTGCCGGCCGCGCTTCTCATTTGGGCGTCCACCGAGCTTCACCTCGAACCGATCATGAAGACCGGCCATGAAGGGGAGATGTCGAGCACCGCAGCCGCCAAGTACGACTGGACGCATGACGATAGACCATCAGCCACGCATGGCATCGTCGCCTTTCGAGTCGTGGACCCCGGATGGAAATGGCGAGGTCGGGTACTCGCCCGTCCAAAGCTGTCGTTGCGCAAATGAAGGCGGTCGATTCGTACACCGTCTCGCTGACCAAGCAGTTGTGGGCGTACCAAGCGGCAAAGTTCTCCCGCGAGGAAGAACTCTTCGACCGGAAATACAGCCATCTACCAAACGCGCCGGTCTTCACCAAGCGAGACGCGCATCGGAACGTCATAGTTCCCGACGACCGGAGTCTGGCGACCGCCGTCCTCGAGCTCGTGCCGCAGCGCAAGCAGCACCGCTGGTTTCGGAGCATGAAGAGCTCTCAGGCCCTCGCTTTGAGCGTATTCGGGAATCTCAAGATCCTGCATCGAGCCGATTGCCTCGCACACGTCCCCGACGAGGACGGGTTCGGCTTGGCGTTTCGAGACGGGACTATTCAGTCGGCCGACCTCGAACTCGAGCACGACGTCGATTCTTTAAACGAGATTAGGTCCACGAGCGTCGACCTGCTCGTCTCCGGTCCGACGATAACGTGCGTTGAGTGCAAGCTGTCCGAGGCCGAGGTGGGTTGCTGCTCGAGGCCGGCTCTCAAAGAAGGCCACGCCGAGTACCTGCAATGGATCGTTCATCCAGCAGAGAAACCGGTCACATCGCTGCGAACTGGCCGAACGTGGGATGACATATTGGGATCACATTCCCGATGTGCTGACCTGGGACGTTACTCGCGACCATTCGCCCTGTCCACTCGCTGCGCCCTATCAGCTGGTGAGAAACCTGCTCGCGGCGTCCGTCGAGGGCGGGCATGTCCGGCCTGGCCGCGGACATGCGCTGCTCGTCTATGACGAGCGAAACCCCGCTTTCCAGCCCCGTCCCGGCGGAACGGTGGAGGCGCTGCGGGAACAGATGCATGATCCATCCATGCTGCGGAGGTGCTCCTGGCAGACGATCTTAAAGGCCATGGGCGATTGCGCAGATCTTCGTTGGCTCGTGACAGAGCTCGGTCGCAAGTACGCCCTGTATCCCCGTAGTCGTGAGTGCGTCGATGCTGGGGCTGCGAATGCGTGACCTGTATTACGCAGACAAGCGCGACCTCGTCAAATGGGGAATCCTTGTAGAGCTTTCTCGCCGAAACGGTGCCAAGCACATCCTGCAGGTTCTGTACTACCGACCAACTCTCTGGCCCGATCTTGAGATTGGCGGGGTGCAGGTTCGGTTGCCTGAAGATGTGCGGAAACACTTCAGGGATTCCGCATCGATTTGTGGGCTGCCTTGTTCCGCGTCAATCGAGGTCGTCGAGGATCGCTTTGTCGATCGTGACAAATACCTGCAAATCGTAAAGAAGCGCATCCACGCACGCACTGAATCTCCAGGTATTGTCTTTCTTGATCCTGATACGGGCCTCGAGCCAAGGTCACCGGGACTCGAGCATGTACTGGAATCAGAGCTTCAAGAGGTTTGGCGGGCGCTGACGCCCGGCAACGTACTAGTGTTCTATCAGCACCAGACCAATCGAAATGGCGATCCTTGGATCGACCAAAAGAAGAGGCAGTTTGAGCGGGCTCTGGGCCTGTCGCCTCGAGATGTCGGAATTGCGCTATCGCGAGAGATTGCCTCGGATGTCGTGTTCTTCTACGCAGTCAGCCCGACGACGACACCAGTAATGATGGCCGCCCGCAACTCGTCCCCCGAGATACCGAACAAGGCGGCGACGATAGCGGCAGTTCTCGATTGTTTGAATCGGACGGAAACGCGGGCCACATACGGCGCCGTCGCTTCGGTTATCGGTGGCGTTGCGCAGGACCTCGGGCAACGGCTCGGTAGGCGACGACCCGAGGCGTCTTGGGTTGTCAAGACTTCAGGACTACCGACTGGTTACGCCCGGCACGAACTGCATCCGCACCTCGAAGGCTCTCCTCTGATTAGGACCGGTGACGAACTGCGGGCCTTGTTGCACCGTTGCGCGACTGAAAATACCGGGGCAAAAGGAGATCGCTCGGAATGACCTCCACATTGCAACCGGAAGAGCGATGTTATTTTCGCGATCAGCTTCGGCAAGCGCGATCGCAGGCGTTGCTCGACGGCGAAGGATTTCATCCCATCGTGGCCGCGCTAGAACGTCTCGGGTCGATGCTCAACCCGCAAGGCAAGAATCTCGGACAGTTTCGAGAATCGCTGCTGGCGGTCGCCGCGGTGGGAAAGTCGGCGCCTGCCACCGGCGACGAGCGCGCCCTGCACATGCCATTGGATGTGCTGTTTGCAGCGGTCAAGAACGGACGGAACGATGCCGTGCATCAGGGAGCTTACGCCCGTCACCTGGTCCGGCACTGTATCGAGCTCGCTCTCCATATCGAGGACGGCTTAATGGCAGACGCGAAATGTGTCGCGGATTACATGGTGCGTGATCCCGCATGCGCGCAACCCTGGCAGCCAATCGCGCTCGCCAGGCAGCAGATGCTCACGAATTCTTTCTCACATCTGCCGCTCTTTCTTAACGAACGGTGGAATCTTCTGTCCGATTATGCAATCGCGTCTTACCTCGCCCATTCGAGCAATCCAGCCCAGGCGCTCAAAGAGCGAATCGCTGTCGCATGTGAGCGCGACGCATTGCCTCTCGAACCTGCGGTCGTCGTCAGTTCGGACACGTTAATCGCGAGGGCTCTTCAGATGGGTCGAGGGCGTCCGGTACTTGTCATTGAGGGCGCTCGGTTGCTCGGCATTGCAACGCCTTTCGACTTTCTATGAACTTGGCAGGCGGTCCGAGCTGATGGACGTCCAGCCGATTGCCCGCGGCACAGCGACGCGCGGTAGCGGGTCAGCGAATGTAGCCGGGGTCTTAAAGCGCACGTTCCTCGAGGAGAGCAGGCAGGATGAAGCGCCATTACTTGAAGATTCCTCCAACGCTGAAGTCGTGGTACCCGGGTGTCCCGCCTGAAGATTGGCGCCGCGTGGTCTTCGAGGATGCGACAGAGAAGGGGACTTGCGTTCGAATCCTTCCGCTCCTCTCAAACCACTTGGGTGCGAGAGCGTCAGTATATGGCGACGAGTTCTATTTCGAAGTTGGCAGAGACAAGACGCGCCCGGATGCTCTATTCGTAACGAGAATCGAACGGAATGCTGGCTTTCGAGGTCCTCGTGCGGTGCCGATTCCGATCGAGGCGACCTTTGAACCGTGGCCATCGGGCGAGGCGGCAGGTCTGGATTCGGTTGGATACATCTTCGGCCTGGACGAGGGACCCAAGAACGTTTCCTCCGAACCTGCTGATGACGAAGAATCGGACGTTCCTGCGGAGGCTGCACCTCTACTCCTGGCGAGACTGGCACGGGCCGCGGCCGAAACGCGCCGGGAATGGCGTCCAGGTACGGAACCCGAGCAGCGGGAATCAGCCGAAGCGTTCATGTCGGATCTGCGGCGAGTGTGGCAACGCCTGAGACTGGGCCGTTATCTAAGCTTGACCGCCAGGCAGGAATCACTACTGCGTGGGATGGTCCGCCCCGGCCATCTCGACGGAACCGAACGCGAAAATCTCCTCAGCCTGTTCGGATTGAAGGGGCTCAACGTGCTCGTCACCGACCCGAAGGTTGATCTCGCGTCGGTGCTGACCGAGCTTCACACGCTGCCGCTGCCACTTCACGTCAGATCGATCCTGTGGGCGGCGATGCTTCGCGGTCTTCCTGTTTCCGAACTTCGGCGAGAACTGCTTCATGCCGCTCCCGGGCTGTCCGCCACGGCGAACGACCCGCTTTCCTGGTCGAAGTGGGACAGCGACGTCGCGCCATTGCTCGTCGCCTCGGCGCAGGACGCAAGCGACGGGGAATTGATTGAATTGCTCGCCGCGACCGACGACTGCTCGGTTATCGGTCGGCTCGCCGAGTGGGCGTCTGCGCTCTCCCTATCCGACGAGCGTGCACCAACTCCTGCAGCAGGTGCGTCGGAAACCGAGAGCGGTGCCGCAGAGCCGCTGGGAGACATCGCGGCTGCTGATGTTAATCGTCAGAACGTTGATGAATGGGTAATACGTTTTCGCGGCATAGACGTCACCGCACTCGCTGCGATGTCGGCCGATGTGGTGAAGAACGGCGCCGGGCTATGCCTCGCGAGCGATCCTCTGCCATCACTCCCACAGCTCAGCGAATTCGCGAGCGCCGTGCGAGACCTGAACCTTCTGGCTGATGCTTTGGCCGCAGCGCTTCCCGAGGCCAGTGCGCTTGAGGCTGATCACAAAAAGGCGCTCGCTGCGTATTCGGAGGCGGTCACGTTATTCGGTGAGGGTGCGGACACACTGATATTAAGTCCCGGCCTGACTCCCGAGCAGCTGATCGAAGTCGTTGAACTCACAAAGCGCTGCTCTGCAATGTCGATGCTGCCCGAGTGGGTTTGGCATTCCGACGACGCACAGCTCGAGAGACCGGGTCCGACCGACGCGCTGAGCATAGCGAGACACCTGCTTGACCCGCTTGTTCGAAGAAATATTCGGCTGACGCTCGAGTATCTGGCGCGCTTAGAAGAGCCTTCCGCGGTGAGTTGGCTCACGGCACCCGAACCGGGCCGTGACGTCGCAGAGCACCTGCGCGAGTGGTTCGATCAGGTTCATGAATTCCTCATACAGGTTCCTCAAGACGTGCGACAGACCCTGCGAGTTCACTCGGCGTCGGACTTCGCGTCGGCACAGGAGGTGGCCGCCCGAACAGCACACCTTGCGCGAGTTGTCCCCGCGGACGTGACCGCCGCAATCGAAGCAGAGCTCAAGTCCGTTGCCTCAGTTGCGGAGCACAGCGCACAGCTCGCCGCGTACTCCGACGCGGTGGACTGGGCGGCCGCGAATCTTCCCGGCATCCCCGTTACGTTTGACATTCTCAAATCCCGGGTGCGGCTCAAGAGGGAATTACCCTCCGTTCAATCCACGGCCCTCTCGACGGTGCGGTTGGAACACAACTGGACAGAGGCAACGGGCAGCAAAGCCACCGTGGCTCTATCACGACCGGACCCCACCACGAATTATGGACTGATAGCGGTGCCGCTGGTCCTGGTCAGCGATCGACCCTTACAAGTAAATGTTGTAATGGATTGGGAGGTGCGGGACGGTCTCCGTTCAGATTGGCCGGCCGAGTGGCCGGAAAGCGAACCGGCGGGCACCATCCGAATTCCGATATATGCCTGGCGCCCGCAGGCGGATCAGCGTACATACCACTACTCCTTCAAGGCGACATTCCCAGTCCGAGCCAGTGCCGTGGAGCGACGCCCGAGGCTCGAGGTCGTCGCCACGGTGAGGAACGCCGACGACCGCTCAGTCATTGTGCCGAGCACCACCGTGCGATGGGAAAATGTCGAATTGAATCCGCCCACGATTGCCTCAGTCTGGAGGGATGAGACTGATCCCGAATACGTGCGGTCTCACCCTGTTGGGCTACAGAGGCACGCCGATGGCCTTCTTAGTCGTCTCAAATCCGGGAGCAGCATCGCCGCGATAGCGCCGCGACGGTTTGGAAAAAGCACTCTGGTCGAGTACCTCGTCGAGACAGGGAATGCCCAGGGCCTGTGTGTGATCCCCACCATTCACTGCACACAGCACACTCCAGGCGGCACCATCAATTACGATCGTGTGTGGGCCTGGGTCTCGGACCGTTTGCAGGAGAAGCTCGGAAGTGGCATTCCGAGGGAACTGACAGGCGCCCTTCCAAGAGATAGTGCGTTCGACGACGCCAGGCGCGCGGCCAAGGCGAATGGGTACTCGGCCATCGTGCTCCTGTTCGACGAAGCGCAGCTATTGTTCCCGCAGAGAACGGGAGCACAAGTCGGGAGCGATCTAAAGCGTCTCTTGCAATCAAATTGGAGTCGCCGGACCCCCGCGATGGTGCCGTTGCAGGTCGGAATGATCGGCCTGCCCTCACTTCCGGAACGCGCGGCAGACCTGATGGGAGTTCTGCTTCCCAAGAGCCGGACGGAAATGACAGAGGACGAACTCCGTCCCCTCATCGCCAGAATGGCGCCCGGCCTGATGACCACGAGAGGCGCTCGGCAACGAATAGCGGAATCGTCCGGAAATTTGCTCACCCTACGCGTAGTCCTCGACCGTTTGGCCGAGCGCGCGAATTCGGAACAGCGAGTATGGGTCAGCTACGATGATGTCATCGCAATCCAAGAGTCACTGCAGCATGACCTTCGCCTCGGCCGCGAGCCGGGGGTCGCGCTGTACGTGCGTGACCTATTGAATAGCGCGGACAGCGTCGATCAATGGCAGCCGCTGCCAAGCTATCCGACCGCTGTCGCTCTCGCCGACACGCGCGTCCCTGGCACAGCGCTTCAAGACGCGATCGGTCCCGCGATTGAACGACTAAACCGATGGTGTCAGCTCTACCAGCCGGCAGAAGATACGGCGCGGAGGACCTATGACGAACCGAGGGTTCGGGAGCATCTCGGCTCGCTGCGGGAGCGCGGTGTGCTGGACGATGACGGGATTGCGTCAGACCTGCTCGAGGCATGGCTGAGTGGGGTCGCCAGACGGCAGGCCTTCGACGATAGTTTTCGTTCGGCACTGTTTGCCGGCGCCCATCGCCGGATTGATAAGAAGGGTGCGCCGATTATCGCCGCTGGAGCACAGGCAGAGATTCGTGTTCTGGACGGCGTCGCATATCGAATCGGGAAGCTGTCGGGCGACGCGGATCGCGCGCGGTTCGAAATGCAGAGCGAAATGTCACAGACACTCAAACGCGTCGTGTCGAACCGAGAGCCGGGTGCCGACCACATCTTCGACATTATCGACATGGGTCTGTCGATTCGAGACGACAATGAGGCCATACAGATGTACCGGTGGATTGATGGCGAGGACCTCACTCGTCACCTCGAGGCATTCTCGACCGATGTCGTCGTTGACCTCGGGCTGAAATTGGCGCGCGCCGTAAAGCTTCTTCACCGCAACAATATTCTTCACCGCGACATTCATCCGAGGAATATCGTCGTCGATACAAAGTCTGATCCGGAGTCATTCCGGCCGGTGCTGATCGACTTCGGCTTCGCCCGCTTTGTCTCGGGTTCGATGCACACGCGCCTCGGCGGCGAGCACCTGGCACCTGAGGTGCTGCGAGCGGCGCCAGACTGGACTCGCGCGGCCGACATCTTCTCATTAGGCTGGACGCTTGAGGCTGTTCTGACGAAAGGTGAGAAAGGCCCGTCGCCACTTCTCGAACTGCTTGCTCGCATGCAAGACCCGCAGGCTGACCACAGGCCGACCGCCGAAGATCTGGTCACGCAGTTATCCGAGATATCGGAGGGCCGGCAGCTCGAGGAGCGTCGGCTCTCGGCACGCGTCGCAATCCAGCGAGCCGCGTCGACGGACACCAGTGAGCCGTGGTTCTCGCCGGTCCTCCGCGACAACTATTCAAAGCTGGTTGGCATTCGAATGGGCTTCTATCGCGCCGGTATCGAAGAATATGGCGCCGGGGCCGAGTTCCTGAACCAAGTGGTCGAGGCGTACCGCGTAGTGAGACACCTAGCCCCACTAAGGGGCCAATGCCATCACCTGGACCTGATGCAAACTCTCGTCGCGCTGAGGGCTCGCGTGTTCCATGCGAAGGACGCGCACCGTGCCGATACGGTCGCTGTCCTCTCCGCTTTCGAAGCGCTCTCAATCGACCAACAGAAGGAGGTGGTGGCGGCAATGATCGACCTCGTCGCCGGTGCGTGTCGACTCAAGCATCTTCGAGCTGTCATGGCGGTAGTGATACCGAGCCTCGGATCGGTATCCAACGCCCGCGTCGGTACATAGCACGACAGCCAAGGTCGCACTCTTACTGTTTCGTGCAGACAGAGGCGGTCGCTGTGGCTAGCAGAAACCGTGAAGCGAGGCTGAACATGCGTGATGCGCTTTACCTTAACGGCGTCTATACAAGCGTCCTTGAAGAGATCGTCAAGATTCAGTCGGCGGTCCCAGACCAGCCCTTGTTCTTGCAGCCATACTCGGAATCGCAGATCAGGTATTTGGCTGACGACCCGCCAAGCGCAGACGATCCCGTTCGTCTGTTCTTGTCAACAACTGATGATCTCGCCCACGTCAGTTACGTAGCCGAAATCGTCGATTGGCACGATAAGAACGGCCTCCCCACGTTGGCGCGCCATGTCTTCGATACGATCATTGCGGCGTTTCAGCCAGGCGAAACAAAGATTTACAGTCGTGGAGTGAACGTCTTGGTCGTTCGCAGGATGATCAAACTGGACACACCATTACCGGTGAGCAGTTTACTTGTGAGGTCTACCAACGCGCCGCACGGAGTCCGCAGCAGCGCGGGCGGGTGGTCCGTCGTCGCGCCAGATGCGGTTGGCTTCGACCCTTCGGAGTTGTCGCGCCGTGGCGCTCGCGGGGCTTTTACCGAAATTCCAAATGCCGGGTCGTAAACGTACGCGCGACAGAGCGAGCTGCAGGCCTGATCATTGCGCTGATTCGGGGCGCGTGTGGGGGCAAAACAGCGTGCGCCATTTGTCAGACGTCTTCAATCGTCCGAGTCAATTGAGGCGACGTAGATCTAATGACACGAAGGCTGCTGACGCATCTGGCGCAGTTTAGTTCGTTTTCGAAACAGGGAGAGTTGCTCTGCACCCAAGGGCTCGCGTACCTCCTCGGTGACAGAGAGGCACATGCCGCCTTTACCATGCTGATGTCAGCGAAATTGGAGGCATCGTTCAAGGACGAGGCGGTCCAGAGCCTCAGACTGGGTGTCCCTCTGGCCTGGCGAGCGGAGGCGCGCCAAGCCGATCGTGGCCGGCCCGATCTCGAAGCATGCGACGGCGATGACAGGCCAGTGGTCAAAATCGAGGCGAAGCTTGGAGCCGAGTTCGGGGCAGGGCAGCTACGGTCGTATATTGCGGACTTTCAGAGGCGCAATTGTGCCGGATTGCTGGTGGTCCTTGTCCCTCGGCGTCGTGTCAACGAAATTTGCGCGTCGACGGCAAAAGATCTGGCGTGCACTGGTCCCGGTCCCTGGCGCGTAGGTGTTGAGGCGGAATGCGCCGTTCTGGTGATGTCCTGGGAAGACCTTCTGGATGCGCTTAGGGCCATTTCGAGTGAGCCGTTCGCTGGTGACATGGCGCAGTTCGAAGGCATGTACCTTGGTCTCAACGGCGATGTCATTGAGCCGGTGACGGACAGGGATCTGTTAGCGTGGCGTGACCGCGAACAAGTGTTCGTCAATCTAGTTGATCGGGTGACTCGGATTCTGTCTCCGGACGGGGACGTCATGCCGATGGCATTGGAGTCAAAGAGCTACAGACGCCGATATGTGTGTCGGCCCGTCGATACCAAGCACTCGTGTTTCAGCGTTGGTGTGCGCGATCCTTTCGTCAATTTCCGTACGCCGATCTGGATGCGATTTAACCGAGGAACCGCGCTGTTCCCTGCCATCAAGGCGCGGCTGACGTCGTCGCCTCTGTCTTCGCGGTTGGTCGAAAGCGGCGGCCATGTCTGGATTGCGTTGGATATTCCGCTCAATGGAAGCGACGGGACAGAGCTCCTCGAGAACTTGGTTAGGCAAACCAGGGATGTGGTTAACGTGGCGTATCCGGCCGCGTGAGCGCAGTTGCTGATGACCGCGAGGCCGTCTCGTTCTGCTCAACGTTCGGCGGCGGCAGTTGATATCTACCAGCGACATTCAAGCGAGGAGGGATCGCAATGACCGGAACGGCCAAGCTTTTCCGAAACGGCCGCAGCCAAGCCGTACGCTTGCCGCGCGAGTTCAGGTTCGAGGGTGACCGCGTGCGTGTCCGCCGGGCAGGACGCGGTGTTCTCCTCGAGCCGATGTTCACGGACGTCGCGGAATGGTTCGCCGAACTCGACCAATTCGCTGGAGAGTCTTTCATGGCCGAGGGACGTCAACAACCGCCCGCGCCCAAGCGGAAGGTCTTTCTCCAATGACGTACGGGCTCGACCATCCGCGGTTTCGTTGTCCTCATCGCCGGCCAGGCGCGGCGCCGCGGCTCCGGTATTCCTTCATCCGCACCGATAATTCGACCCGTATAGGACTGCCGATCCAATGGTCGTTCTTCGTTGCACTCAGAAGCTGCTCGTTCGGCTGAACCGGACAGACGTGTCGCCCGCCCAGGAATCGACGACCCGACTCGGCGACTGGTACGGGAACATCCTGCGCATCGGCCGTCAGCAGTATGTCCTGTTCATCAGCGAACACTCGCGGCTTCCGGTCATCATTCCGATTCGCGAGACGAAGCGGCTCGAGACGATCTTTGCCGACGCCGTGTGTGCAGCGCTAAGCGCCGTCGGTGTCGCATCAGACGACATCGCCGATGAGCGTTCACGGATATCCACGATCGCATTCGGCAAGACACGGAGCCGAAGCCTGTTGGGCACGCTGAACGACTTCGCCTTCATGGCGCAGTACGGGAACGGCCAACGAGAAGAACCGGAGCGGCCGGAGGACCTGATGCGATTCCTGGCCAGGACTCCAATTCTTCCGCTGGCCGGTGCGAACCCGATCGAACTAACGCGCACGGTATTCTCGAGCCGAACTTCCCACTGACCGCCGGCGGCTTTCCGCGCGAATGGGGGCCGACGCGCATTCGACGTCTCGATGCCCGTCGCTCCGGTAATGGCAAGCACGAAGGGACGGCGCAGGGCGGGTCAAGGGCGCGACTCATCGGGGAATCGGAGCGGCGAAGCGCACCCTTGACGCGGCCGAGCCGTCCCGCAGAATCAGCCGCCGGAGCGGCGGTCAGGAACGCGGCCCCGGTCAGGAGCGCGGCACGGCTCACTCGATCTCGATGGGGACTGGCGAATGGGCCTCTCAGGCGGCCGAGCGGATCTCGAACAATCACTCGCCAGAGCGACCGACCCTGCCACGTCGCTCGGCGGTATAGTCGATGAGGATGAGCAAGCACGCGATCCGCATCTCGGAAGCCGAAGCCGCGAACGACTTCGCGTCGTTGATGGGACGCGTGCGCGCTGGCGTCGAAGTCGTGATCGAGCGAGACGGCGAGGCCGTGGCAGTGCTCCGTCCGGCCGCGCCGAACGTTCGACTGCTGTCCGAGTCGATTCGCCTCGGAAAAGAGCGCGGCTCGACAGCGACTCTCGATGACGGGTTCGGCCGGGATCTCGAACACGTGATCAGCAGCCACGGCGAACCGCTCAACCCACCTTCGTAGGACTAATCCGCCATTCGAGCAGCGACTTCGACGTAGCTCGATCGAAGGACGTCAATGCCACCGAGGTTCACGTCACATGTCTGCTGAGACGTGCGCCGACTTCGTCGTGGGTCAGCGTCTGACCGCTCTGAACTTGCGGCAGGCCTTTCTCGACTTCCCGCGCGAACCAATCGTCGTAGTCAAGCAAGCGCGCGATCGCCTCGCGCACCAGCGACTGTGCGTCGGTCCCGCGCTCCTGCGCAAGGCGCGCGAGTTTGGCCTGCTGCTCGGGCGAGAGCGTCACTTCCATGGTCCGACTTTACCGGAAGTTGGGCATGGCAGCGACCGACGTACACGCTGTGATTGCCGGCTGTCGCCATGTGTCAACGTCCGGTTTGCGCCGCCACGGATGCAGCCGGCGAGGTGAATGTTGACGCGGTGCTCGGCAGCGTCAAGGCACCGCTACGCGGTCCCTGCGGGCTTTGGCCTTGACACCGCCTCCGCGCCGCGCGCGGTCTGCACATATCGCCGGCTGCACGTTCTGAATCGGGCCGGGATTGTCGGAGAGATTCGGCCGATCACAACTTCCCGTATGATGGCCCTGACTGACGCTTGGTCAGGGAGGGGGGCCGATGATCGCGAGTCTCTTAGTCGCCGCTCTCGTGGTCGGTGCGAGCCAGCAAACCGGTTCGATCTCTGGGGTCATCGTCGATACTGCCGGCTTTCCAATACCGGGCGCGACGCTTGTCATGACAGCTGACGACGGCGGTGTCCGGCGCACGACGACTAATGTGAACGGCCGATATCGCGTCGACGGGCTGCCACCCGGCCGCTGTCGAATTGAGGTCAGCATGGCAGGCTTCCAGGCCAAGGCCGGGGAACTGACCGTCGTGCCCGCACGCGAAGAGATCTGGGGCGGCGCGCTCCTGGTCGGGCCGCCGCTCGGCGTCGACTCGATAGAGCGCCGCCTGACGAACATGACCGGCGGAAGCGCTCGCGATTGCGGCCGCCACGCTGACACCGCCTCCGAGTCTGCGCTGCTGCGGTCGCTGCAGTGCGCACAAGCGTCGGCGCGAGCCGGAGAACCCTTCACGGTCATCGTGCAATCCACGAGAGACGCGACCGCTGGGTTCGGCCTGCAGGGGACGGGCGACACTGTCGTGCAGGTGTTCCGGTACGACAGGGGCGGCTGGGGCGGCGTGGTGTTTCGCGCCGAGCCGTGTGCGGCGTCGCGACTCACGCTGGTTCGAGCCGCGTCCGACCGGTCGTCGTACGAATTTGCGTGTCAGTGACGACGTAGCGCGCTGACCGCTATATCGACCCTGCGGGCTGCGGGCTTGAGACCGCCTGCGCGCCGCGCGGTCAGCACATATCGCCGGCTGCACGTTCGCTTGAATCGTGCCGTTGTCTTCGCCGCATCGACCCGGAAGGACAGGCAACAAGACCCGTCGAAATTGATCACCGGGAACCGTGGCGTGAACGACCCCGAAAACGGGCGCGGGGCCACAGCGCGGCGCAACTCGCGGGGTCGTTCACGCCACGGTTCCTCTGCTGTCGCGATCGGAACCGCTGTCAGGGGCGGCACAAAACGCCGCCCCATCTCGGTGCTGAGGTCGAGCCCGCAAGCTGCTGACGCGCTGTCGGTTGTCCATGGCGGACACTGCGCGACGCCACCGGTGGAGGTGAGCGGATCGGCGCCGGGGACGCAGCCATGACGGGGGTTGAGGCTGTGCGACGGCGATATCACTACCCTCGACCCCGTTTCTGCACGCGCGGAAGGTGCTGACAACCGGCGACAGGTGTCCGTACGAAACGTCCAGAACATGCGACTCAATTCGTCCTGTTCCGCGCTCGAGCGCCTGTGCGAGCGCGGGTGACGAGAGGCTCTCGAACACGCTGTCGCCGTCCACCACCCAACGCTGGTAGAGCTGACGGAAGCGCGGCGAGTTGAAGGCCACGTCCGCCTCCCAGAACTCAGGGTCCGCGAACGTCAGTGCGCGTCGGTTCGCCGCGGCGCGGCGCCTCTCGAAGTACCACTTGAGATCGTTCACCAGGTCGGCACGGAGGGAGTTCGTCAGTTCCCGTCGAGCCGTGGCTTCGAACAAGCCGACGGCCTCCGCGAACGGCTTCGGCAACACCACCCGCACCGTCCACTCGGCTATCTCGCTCAGGAGATCGGCGTGGCGTTGGATGAAGGCGCGAAACGGTTCGACGTCAGGCTTTGCCAACACGTACGAGAAGACCACGCGGTCAGTCTGAGTCACGGCTACCGGCTGGTCGTCCGGAAACAGCCGGACGCGCGGTCCGCTGCCCATCGCGACGTGCGGCAGCCGCTCACGCGGCACCAACGGTGCGACGGCGCTGAACACCGCAATCTTTTCGTCCTCCGTGGCGACGTGCCGGACATCGGACAAGGAGACGACCGCGTCAAGGCGCAGCAGGCGATCGAGCGCCTGCCTCGCCGCCACTGGCCGACGATACCGGCTGTGCGGCTGGCCGATGGCGGCGTAGAGCCGTGCGTCCGTCAGGTGGTAGACCCGCGCGCGGTTGTGCAGGCAGTCCGACACGACGGCGAAGTTGTAGTTCGCGAGCACGTCGAAGAACCGGCTGACCTTGTGACCGTAGGCAATCCCGGCAAACGCGGCGTACTGGCGCGGGACGCAGACGCCGGAGTACAGCAACACGGTCACGAGAAACCGCGCCTGGCGCTCTGTGAAGCCGAACTCGGCGACCGCTTTCACTCGTTCCTCGGGAGTCATGCCAGCATCTCCTCGGCAAGCCCGTCATCAACCCGCGCGGTGCCGCCGACACGCGCGCTCGATCCTCCGAACGTCTTGAAGCCGGACCGCGCCGCCGCGGCGCCGTGCGCGCCCCGGTAGTGGACCGTGACGACCTCCACGTCGACATGGTCCTCGTGCCCATCAGCATCGCGGAACTCGATGCGCACGTCTGGGAAGTGCACCTGATCGTCGAGGTACGGCAGGTCGTGCTCCCGCGCCCATTGCTCGACCTCATGCGCATCTCGATCGGGACGGCCGTCGTAGTCGTCGCGCTCGCCGTCACGGGCATGCAGCCACTGCTGGTACTCACGCTTGAGCTCGTGATCCAGTACGACACGGTCAACGTATTCACCGCGGGCTTCCAGGACCGTCGCTTCGCGCTGGAACGCGCGATAGACCTGCAGGTCGTGTTCGAGCTCGCGCTCTCGTTTGACGCCCTGCCAGAAGGTCTGGCGGGCTTTGTCTTCGCGGTCCCGGTGGCGTTCGAGAAGGCTCTTGCCGGCCTTCGTCAGGCCGACCGCGAATTCCCGGGAGCCGGCCACGCGTACGGTTTCGACCAACCCTTGCTCGCGCAGGTGTCGCAGATCGCCTGACCGCGAATCGAGCGGCCGATCTCGGCCATCCCGAAGGTCACTACTCGAGACCACTCGAAAGGCGCCGACGGTGGCCAGAGTGCGCGACTCCGAACCGCGCAGCGTGTATTCCCGATCGCGATCACGCACCAGCTCGCGGTCGACGCCGCGCGGCAGGTTCAGCTGGCGCGTGAACGCGTCGCGCGCGTCGCTGTCGCGCGGCCGTTCGTCGCGGTCACGCTGCGGCGCGCGCTCGCGGCCGCCATCGTCATCAAGGGGCTCGCGGGAGTTCCCGCCGCCGCGTCCCAGCGTCGGCCCGTTGTCGTTGCGCTCGCGCGTCAGACCGAATCGATCTTCGTCACGGGAATCAGAGTCGCGGGGATCGAAATCCATAGAAACTCCTTCGATGTGCGCTGCGATCAGCGCGATGAAGACCCGGATGGATCGCGAGCGTGGAGTGCCGATGTGGAGTCGTTCGGAGAAAGATCCGAGAGGCCGAGACCCCTCGGATTCTTCAGCTCAGCGGTATGGGACAGATTTGGGACAATCCGTCGCAGAATCGGGTTGTTAGGGGTTGCCCCCCACTTTCAAAACCCCCAATAAAAGCGGCCAAACTCGTCTCGCGCTGTCCCCAGTTTTCTTGCGTGGAGCGGCTGTTAACCGGAGGGTTGCAAGTTCGAGTCTTGCCCGAGGAGCCAAATTCCTTAACAAAGTCCGGCACTTCCGATCGCGACCCCCTGTCGCTCGAGTCGCTTTGCCCTTTTCTTGCCCTTTTCGATTTCTTGCCCTTCTCCGGAGGCGGTGACGGTGGCTTCGGTGGGTCGAGCAGACTCACTTCCGCCGACAGAAATGCCGGCGAGAGGTGCGCGTAGCGCATTGTCATCTTCATCGACGTGTGGCCGAGGAGCTCGGCGACGGAGCGTAGTGAAGCGCCACGCATCATCAGCCAGGAGGCGAACGTGTGCCGCAGGTCGTGCCAGGTGAAGTCGTCGATCTTGGCGAGCTCCAGTGCCGCGTGGAAGCCGTTCTTGATGTCCATCACAGGGGCGCCGGCGTTCGGGCCGGAGCGATGCGGGAAGACATACGGGCTGCTTGGGTCCCGGGCCTCGTGCAGGGCCTTCAATGTGTCATTCGCGGTGACGTTCAACGGCAGCGACAGCGGCCGTCCGCTCTTCGTGCGAGGGATACGCAGCACGCTGTTTTCGAGATCGATCTGATCCCAGCGCAGATTGAAGAGGCTGCCTCGCCGCAGTCCGGTGTGCGTCGCCAGGACGATCTTCTCCTGCAGGTACGGCGACTGGGTGCTCACGCTGGTGCGCGCGCTCAACGACCGGGCCGCCGCGAGGAGCCGGTCGTACTCCGCCCGTGACAGGTAGCGCAGTCGCGAGTTGTCTTCGTGAAAGAGCTTCACGCGACGGACTGGATTGTTCGCCGCGAGGCCGCGCCCGATCGACCAGTTGAAGAACGCCTTGAGCACGGCCAGGGCCTTGTCGACGGTCGCGCGCGAGACTTGTTGCGCTCGCTTCAGCTTCACGGCCTCGATCTGCGCAGGCCCGATGCGTGCCAGGAGCGTGTGCGCGCTGAGCTCCCGCTCCCACAACGCCAGCGACGGCGCGTCGTACGTCTCGTAGGCGCGGTGTTGGACTTTGGCGTAGTCACGATATTGCTCGAGCGCGGTCCCCAGCGTGACCTTCCGCGCGGCACGTTCGTCCCACGTGCCGTGCTCGATCTTGGTCTGCTCACCGGCCCACACCCGAAGCGCGTCGCGCTCACGGCGAAAGCGCCTCCGTGTCCGAGACCCATTCGGGTAGCGGATCTCAACGAGCCAGCGACTCGTGTCCGGATCCCAGACCGGGCCCTTCGCGTAATTGCGGTTCCTTCGATCGTGCATCACGTGCCTTTGCCTTGATGGTACAACTCGCCACGAATCGGTCAAGGACGCTCCGCTTCAGACGTACAAGACCGTTACCATACTTCACGAACTCGATCTTCCCATCGCAGATCCAGTGTCGCAGCGTCGACGGTCGAATTCCGAGGTACTCCGCCGCTTCGACGGCCGTCATCAGCTGATCGAGCGCCATATGTCGGGCTCCTTCGATCATACGCAAGAGCAACAGTGCGGCCACGATGCGCGCCGTGGCTTCCGCCGTGTGCGGATGGATGTCGTCTTTCACGCGTGTTCACGCGCGTCGCCCTCGCGGGACGTGGCCCAAGGCGCACAACAAGAATGCGACACGACGTGACCGAAACTTGAACGCCTTCGCGTTGATGCGATGCGACAAACGCGACTCCTTCATAAGCGCTGATAAGTTCCCGCATTCGGCGCGCGCACGCGATACCCGCCGTTCCACGGCCGTCAAGGACGCGGTGCGCCGCTGCGCGGGGCCGACCGTTGGCCGGCCTCCTTGACCGCCGTGTCGCTCTGGGTCGATGGCTCAGAGGGCCGAATGCTGTGTGTTTGAGCAGGATCGCCCCCATCCAGCCCGAACACCGCGCGATCGTGCGGACGGGCGAGACGCGCGTCGAGCCAGCGGTGGAGCTCGCTCGAGGACTGCATGTGCGGCACGCCCTCGCGGCCGATCGCCGCTAAGACCGCGCCGCCGATCAGAATCTTGCGACGGGTATCCCGTTTGCGTTCAGCGTGGCCGGCGCGCGCGAGCAGCCGCTCGCGTCGGGCACGCAGCCGCGCGAGACGTTCGTCGATTGAGTGAATGCGCGTGTGAATCTTCTCGGACTGCGACATGCGGCACCTCCGAATGCCGACCGTTGTTGCAGCGAGAGTGCCAGGCCGGTCAAGCGTGGGCATGTGTGTCGAAACGGCCGAGAGGCTCGGGCGGATGTCGCGCCTGCAGGACGACGAGAGTCGGCCAAAGGCGCACTTTGACGTTTCTGGCGAAACGCGTGCGCGCCTTTGGCCGACGTGAGGAGAGCGATGTCAACATTCGATCGCGATCGCGATGTTCCCGCTGGTGGTCATGCCCGCGCCGGTGGCGGCTGTTATCACCTGTCGTTCCGCTCGGGCTCCAGAAGCCGGGGATCGTGCGCGCGGGCGGCGCATGCCTACATCACCCGGAGCGACGAGTATGACGCTGCCGATCGGGATGAGGCCGTCTACACCGAGTCCGGCCACATGCCGTCGTGGGCGGAGCAGGACCCGGCCGTCTACTGGGACAGCGCCGATCTGTATGAACGGGCGAACGGCCGGCTGTACATCAGCGCCGATTTCGCCCTGCCGGTCGGTCTCGACGCCGAAGATCAGTCCGCGCTGGCGAGCGCCTTCTCGCACGAGCTCACCGACGAGGAGCACCTGCCGTACACGCTCGCCGTGCATAGCGGTCGCGACGCGAACGGCCAGGAGCACAATCCGCACGCGCATCTGATGATCTCGGAGCGGCAGAACGACGGCATCGCGCGCGAACCGGACGAGTGGTTCCGGCGCGCAAACTCGGCGAACCCGGAGCGGGGCGGCGCGCCCAAGAGCCGGACGTTCCACGGCCGCGAGTGGATGGAGCACGCGCGGGAGCGCTGGGCTGAACTGACGAACCTGCTGCTCGAAGCGCGCGGACGCGAGGTGCGCGTCGACCACCGCAGCTACCAGCGCCAGGGCATCGACAGGGAGCCCGGCGAGCACTACGGGCCAGCCGGCGCGCATATGGCTGGCAGAGGCGTCGACCACGAGCGCCTCGGCGAGGCCGCGGTCGCCGTCGATGTGCCGGACGCGGTGCGCTCGATCAATCGAGACATCGAGGTCCTCGAGCACCTCAGCACGTTCGCGCCCGCCGAGGAGCGGAACGCCAGAGACGGAGACATCACGACGCCGGCCGCGCCTGGTCGCGACGAGGACTGGTCGCCAGGGAGGTAGTCATGCCGAACGCCATCGACATGTTTCGCGCGCAGCGAGAGGCCGCTGACGCGGTCTACGAGCGCCTCCAGGAAGTCGCTGTGTTGTTGGCGCAGGTTCGGAGGGAGGTCGACATGGTGACCAGCAACACCGACCTGCGCGCCGTCCTGCAGCGCGAGCAAACGTGGCTTTCTCAAGCCGAGCGGACTGTTGCAGAAGTGCGAGCCTGGCGTGAGCGGGAAGCTCGGCAGTTCGCGCCCAGTGTCGCCCGGCGCTGGGCGCTCGCGCTCGTCTTCGCGCTCGCCTCGGCATGGACCGCGAGCGCAGGGTACGCGTACGTCACGAAGCCGTATGAGGATGAACTTCGGATGCTGCGCGGCCGTGCGGCCGTTCTCGAATCGATTGAGGACCGTGTCATCACGATGACCCCATCGGAGCGACGAGCGTTCGACGAGCTGTTCAAGCGCAATGCGGCGAAGCGATGACTGGCATGAACGCGTGACCAGGCCAACGGGGACTTGACGCTCTGCCCGGTTTACCTTGGTCCTGTCCTGCCTGAAAGCGTGAGTGGAGGAATCAAGTTGGATGCCGGGACGTACGGCTATGAATGCAGTCCGCACTGCGCGCCTCTCGAATGTTTCGCGCGCAGCGAGAGGCCGCTGACGCGGTCTACGAGCGGCTCCAGGAGATCTCCGGGTTGCTGGCGCAGGTTCGGAAGGAGGTCGAACTGGTGGCCAGCAACGCCGACCTGCGCGTCGTCCTGCAGCGCGAGCAGACCTGGCTGTCGCAAGCCGAGCGCACCGTCTCAGAGCTCCGCGCTTGGCGTGAGCGCGAAGCGCGGCAGTTTCTGGCCGAGCGTTGTCCGTCGCTGGGCGCTCGCGCTCGGCTTCGCGCTCGCTTCGGCGGCGGCGGCGGGTGCCGGCTACGCGTACGTTGCGAAGCCGTACGAGGCTGAACTTCGCGTGCTGCGTGCGCGCGTGGCCTTTACGGAATCGATTGAGGACCGGATCCTCACGATGACCCGCGGAGCGACGAGCGTTCGACGAGCTATTAAAGCGCAATGCAGCGAGGCGTTGAGTTGAACCGACCACCTCGCTCAGAGCGGATTATCTGTCCGCGATCTCGACGGTTAGTCAACACATCAACGCGGCACGTTTTCCCCTCTCTGCTGGCCAGGAAGCGCTGCCTGACCGAGGGGCAACGGTATCTTGACATCGCCGCCCTCCAGCAGTGCCTGTGCTTGCGAGCGCAGACGTGCGGAATTGTCCTCCAATTCAACCTTGTGGAGCTTATTCGTACTCTCGACAGTTCCAGTCGAAGATAGGAGGAACAGGACTGTTAACTTCACGTCCTCTATCTCCTCCGAATCGTACCAGTGCGCCAGCGCGTCGGCGGCCGCGGCGCTGCGGGGTGTGCTCAAGTAAAAGCGCGCCGCCGCCTGCACATCGGGATGCCGAGGGTCGCCTGCCGCGTGTTCCAGCACCTCTCGGGCCTTCGCACTGTTATTTCTCCACATGGCGTCCAACGCGAACTTTTCGAGCAGCGGATCGGTCGATGTCCCGTCGGCGCTCAGGACGGCTTTCAGGCCGCTCTCCGAACGCTCTGCGCCGAGCAGCAGCATGGCCGCGCCTCGTGCCCACACACCTTCGGCCCGGGCCAGAACGTCGTACAGAAGCCGGGCATCGGCCGGACGGTGCTGTGAACGGATGGCGTACAGCGCCGCCTCAGCCACACGGGTCCAGTCATGGAACACGATGTCCTTTACTGTGCGATCGGAATCGGCATCCGGGAGCTGGGCCAACAAGATCGCAGCCGCCGCTCGCACCGTGAGCTGTTTGTCCGAACTGGCGACTTCTTTGACCTTCGCTAGCGAGTCGGGATCGTGTAACTGGACCATCAGATGCAGGCATAACGCCGGTATGCGAGTGCCGGCATCCTGCCTCAGAACCCGGGCGCATTCCAACTTCCCTCGTGCTGAATCTTGACGGAAAAGGCTTTGTATTGCCGCAGCTCGGATGCGGTCGTCGTTCGACTGCAGCGCAAGCTCGCCCGCATTTGGCCGTCCAAGGGCCGCCAGGAGTTCCGCTCGCATCGCTTGGGCGTCTTCTCGCCAACCCGACTGCGGATAGGCGTCCTGCAGTTGTTGCAGCAGTGCCGCCCCCTCTCCGAAGCGGCCGAGCTTCTTCAGTGCGAACGCTCGATAGTAAAGCGCGGAATCGACGCGCGGCTCTTTCGGGTATTGACGGACATAGTCGCCCAGCAGCGCTTGGGCTGATGCCCAGTTCTGGCCATCGATCGCGTCCCGGCCCTGGCGGAACAACTCCGCCGCCGCAGGCTGCTCGCGCGGCGGTGGAACAGCAGTTTGACCCCACAGAATGGCGGTTTGGGCCCACAAAATGACTGTGGCGAGCATCCATCCGCAATGCCGTGCAGCGCGAGACGGTGCAGTCATCGCGCACCCTTCTCGTAACCAGTCTCCAGCGAAGATTCGATGTACGTCGATTCTCGCTGGATCCTCCTTCGAAGAGTGTCCCAATCCTCGCGGTCAGGGCGCTCCGGAAGATGCGCGACATCCAGCAAGAGCGGTTCAAACTGGCTCAACGTCGCGGCGGTGCGTGTGTCCCCCAAGGCCTCCGCCTGCAGTCGAAGAACCGTGTTGTCTTGCAGAATACTGCGCGCTTGCCGTCGCTGGTTCTGCTGGTCGGCGGGGGCTTCGCTACGGTCCATCGCGCGCAGCAACAGGTCGACCCGTTGAATATGCACACGGCTGCCGAAACGATCGATTGGGGTTCGTGACGCGGATTCCCGCGGCAGTAGCGCAAACAACGCCGCCACCGCGGCTGCGGTCAAACCCAGCCACCAGTACCAGCGAACCTCGCGATTACGAGGATGCCGCGCGGTCCCGTTCGCTGCGAGGAGGCGATTCCGCAGCGCTGTTTCGTACTCGGGCCAGTACGACTCCGGCGGCGCCATCGCTTCCTGCGCGCGCTCGATGATTCGCAACATCTGGGGGCCGGCAAGATACGCCTGTCCGCAGCGTGGACAACTCTCGATGTCATCCAGCAGCGCACGTCGTTTCGCATCAGGCACGTCACCGGACAGCAGCGCGACTATGGTTTGTCGACTCTTACGGCAGCTGTGCATTGGGTTGAGCGTTTCGCTTCGGTTTCCGTTTGGAAACGGCTTCCACATGAAAGTGCTCCCGGAGCTTTTGAATTCCGCGGAACAACGCCTTTTTTATGGTGCCATCCGAGCATCGCATCGTTCGCGCAATCTCCTCGTACGTCAGGCCTTCGATGTACTTCAAGGCCACAATAAGGCGCTGCTTTCTGGTGAGTTCCTGAAACGCGCCGACTGTGCGCTCCAGCAAAATCCGATCGATCACCTGCTCTTCAACGTTCACGGAGTCCGCGCTTTCCCAACCTTCCTCCGCCAACGACTCCAGGCTGTCGGTCATCCGCATCTTGTTTCGTCGCGAGTTCAAGAACGTGTGTAACAAGATCTGCCGGGCCCAACTGTAAAAGGAACAGTCGCCGCGAAAGCCAGCCAATGAACGGTGGACCCGCAGCCACGCTTCCTGTGAGAGATCCTCCGCGTCTTCGGTCGTTTCACTTAGGGAGCGCGCCAGAATGTAAAGACGTTTCTGGTGCACGCGTGCGAGGGAACAAAACGCGTCGACATCTCCCAATCGGGCGTGATTCAGGAGATCCGATTCGCTTTCGGCGACCGTCTCGGCCGATGGTCCGGTTCGGGCCATAGATCCTTAGACACGCGTGATCCGGTGATCGTTGGCCTGCTCGCGAGAAATTCATTCGGCCGGCCCTCAGCCGCCAACCGTCTCTCCTTCGCCCGTGTCTTTGGAGGTATGAAGAAGACATTCGCCTGCACGGTCCCGGCGACAACTCGGACTGCGCTTCTCTTGATAGCCGCCATCCTGTGGGTACTTCCCGGAGCGGCCCAGACGCAGACCGCCCTGCCCGACACTCCCGCGGGACGCGCGCTCACCAAGATTCTGGCCTTCATTGACTCCGGCGACGGTGACGGCTTTGAGCGGTATGCAAAAGGGGCCTTCACGGAGGACTTCCTGCGCGCCGTCCCCGCGGACCAGATGGCCCAGCATGTGGTTCAACTGCACGAGACCACGAACGGACTTGAAGTGGTGACCAGTGATTCGAGGTCGGATGATGAGATAGAGATTACCGCCCGTGCGCGGCGTAATCCAGACTACAAGGCGCACATGGTGCTCAAAATGTCCGCGTCGCATCAGATCGCTGAGCTGCGACTTGGCATTCTCGACCCTGCCCGGCAGCCGCATCCCTATGCGGGCATTTCTCCGCAGGCCTCAATTTCCGAGAAGATCGCCGCGATCGACCAGGAAGTGCAGGCGCAAGGCGCTGATGGCCAGTTCTCGGGCGTGGTGCTGATCGCTCACGACGAGAAGGTTCTGCTGCAGCGCGCTGTTGGCCTCGCCGACCAATCGTTTGCGGTCCCCAATACAGCGGAGACGAAGTTCCACATTGGTTCCCAGACGAAGATGTTCACGGCTGTGGCGGCGGCACAGCTCGCAGCGGAGGGAAAGCTTAAGTTCGAGGATCCGATGGGCAAGTACTTGAACGATTATCCGGACCAGGCGGTCGCGTCGCAGATTACAGGTACGTCAACTGCTCACACATACATCCGGCCTCGGCGATTTCCAGACGCCCGATTACGATCGAGAGCGGTGGCAACTCCACGGTCTCGCGGATTTGTACCGCTTCTTTGCGAATCAGCCTCTCCGCTTCGCGCCGGGTAAAGGCTGGGGATACAGCAACGCCGGCATGATGCTGGTCGGACTCATCGTGGAGCGTGTCTCCGGGAGTGCCTATACCGATTACATCCGCGAGCACGTGTTTCGTCCCGCAGGTATGCAAGACAGCGGATTTGATGCGGTGGCGGACGTCACACCCCGGCTCGCTGTCGGTTATACCCATGCTACCGAAAAGGGCTCTCGCCAAGGCCCGCTACGCAGTAATCTGATGATGATCCCCAACGGCAACCCGGCAGGGGGCGCCTATTCGACCGCTGGGGATATGTTGCGCTTTGCGGCGGCACTCCGAGCGCGTCGTTTGCTCGATCGGGCCTACACCGAGCTGGTCACCGGTCCGCAAGTCAAGGCAGAAGGACCTCCCGAACTGTTCTACGGGTATGGTTTTCGGGTGGTCACGATCAACGGGCAGCGTGCCTACGGCCACGGCGGAAGCGTTCCAGGCGGCAACTCGGAGTTGTTCATATTTCCGGACAAGGATCTGACGGTGATCGTGCTGGCGAACGACGACCCGCCATCGGCGTCAAAAATCGCGACACCGATATGCGAGCTGTTGACCGAAACCAAATAGTCTTCAGTGTGGAGCGGTGCTGGAGGCAGCCCGATCGAAGGAACAAGCGCCGTCGTTGATGTGGACGGCTCGCGCAGAGTCTAGAGGTCGTTCGGCGTCAGACCGGTCCGCTTACTAATTCGAGTCAACGCGGCCTGGAAGGCGACGTTCATCAGCTCACCACGCTTCGCGGTGTCCCAGGCGTTCCGCGATGGCGCAGAACGTCAGTGCCCGTACGCGGGCGACTGCTTCATCGCCGTCGGCGCCGTAGCACATCACCCCAGGCAGAGCGGGCACTTCTGCCAGCCAGCGGCCATCATCTTCTCGCTCGACTTCGATGGAGAAAACCACGCGCGTACCTGTACCACCCGCCAGTGATCGCGTCATGCTCATGGCGATCCCGCCGGTCTGCGACAGTCTCTGCTCGGCGCAACAAGCCAAATCGACTGCGTCCTTGCTGCGGCTTGGCGTTCGCTATGGTTCTGGAACGCCGAGGTCCTTACAGATCTTCCTGGCGAGGCCGTCGTTGATTTCGGTGTGTCGCGGGACGGTTGACGTACGGCCAGCCGGACTCACAAAGACGGAATGACTCGCGCCTTCCCGGAGCAACCTGCAGCCGTTCTGCTCCAGGTGCCGGACGAGCGCTCGCCGTTTCACGCACTGACCTTGAGCGGCTCACGGATCACGGGGCCCGTCCCGGCTGACTGCTGGGCCAATTCCCGATTCGCCTCGAGGATCATCGCGACGGCTTCCTGGAGATTCGCGCGCGCTTCATCGAGCGTGGCGCCCTGCGTGTTGGCTCCGGGCAACTCCTCGACGAAACCGATGTACCCCTCGGGCACTTGGCGAAAGACGGCCGTAAACTGCAGGTCCATGACGCTATGATACGCCTCGGCAGACACGAGGCCCGCCGACGGATCGCGCGGCCGCCGATCACTTTCGCCCACGACCGCGATGGCGTGGCCAGCAACCGTCCGGTGTTTAGCCGGATTTCCCTTTGCCCTTTTCTTGCCCTTTGCTGACATCCAAGCGCGGATGAGGGCGGCTAACCGCGGCATGGTTCAGATTGTCGATCGGGCCAGTGTTTGTCGGGTCCAACTCGCGTTCCGGCGTCTCGCCGCAAGGAGCCGCAACAGGCGGCAAAATGGGTGTTTTCTGTCTGTTAACCGGAGGGTTGCAAGTTCGAGTCTTGCCCGAGGAGCCAGCCACGTAAGATCAATAGAATCAATAACTTGCGAGCGCGTGCTGCGTCTAAGGTCACAAAGCGTTGTCGCTCAACAACTTGCGGCGGACAGGCCGCACTGGACGATGTAACCTTCCCAGGTCTTATCAAGGACACTCGCATCGTCGTCTTGATCGCCGATCACAGAGTCGGCATGGACGCGGCTGCAACTCGTGCGTGGCGGCGAGTCCTTGCTTGCGACGAGGCACGGCCACTCTTGTGGTCTCGGCGCAAGGGGAACGGTGGAGAGTTGGTGCGAAGCCCCTTGGGTATGCTGTTTCCCAATGCCGCGCAAGGCCGCCTGGCATTCCCAGCCGATACTCGAGTCACTCGGGCGGCACGCCGCTTGCCCTTTCTGGTGGCGTGGCCATTGCTTCAGCCGTCTATCGGCCGCGCCGGTTCGAACAGGGCGAACTGCACCAGTTGGTGCGCGACCACTTCGAGACGTTCCGCGCGCAGGCCGCTGCCATGCGGGAGGGGCAGGGCTTGCCGCGTTTCGTCGAACGAGAGTTTCGCGATTTTCTGACGTGCGGATCGCTTGCAGCCGCTTCGCGCGGTTCCGGTGCGCAAAGACGCAGAGGACAACTGACGGCTCTCCAGACGCCAAGAGAGAACCTCTGCGGTCTCTGCGGCTCTGCGTGAGTATCCCTCTTCGCGTTCCCTGCGGGGTTCCGCGCGAGTCGCACTTAGACGAAGCCTCTCTCCTTCAACCGCTTCGCGACGCCTCGGCTCGCAATGTTCTCTGGCGGGTCGCCCCATTTGTTGATCGACGTCTCGCGATCCGCGCCCGCGTCGAGCAGGAGATCGAGAATCGCGCAATATGCATCGTCCTGGCCGGCGTGGCAACCGGAGCCGTGCGCCGTCCAGCCAATCGGCGAGCTGCCGAATTGGCCGTCGCGGACGTTGATGGGCGCGCCGAGGCCGATGAGCAACCGGACAAGATCGGCGCGTCCGAGCCACGCGGCGGTGTGAAGCGCAGTCCCGCCTCCAGGCTCCTGCCAGGCGAGATCGAATCCGAGATCGACCATCAGCCGGATCGCGTCGGCGTGGTCCTGGCGAACCGCGTCGGCTATCGCGGATTTGTCTTCCTCGGTCATCGACGCGATGAGGTCGGGGTGCGCTGAGAGCAGCGCGCGCGCCCGATGGCCATCCGCGGCGAGACAGGCGCCAAGAAAGTCCTCGATCGGCAGCAGCCCCCTTGTGTCGGCGCCGTGCTCGACGAGCAGCGCCGCGATGTCCGCGTTGCCGTGGCGGACTGCAATCCGGTACGCCGTGCGGCCGTCGGCGCGCTGGAGGTCCACGTTGGCGCCGTGCGCGAGCAGTTGGCGCACCGTCGCGAGTTTCGGCTGGCTTGCGGCCACTCCATGGAGCGGCGCCTCGGCCTTCTTGTAGCTCGTCACGTTCGGATCTGCGCCGTGATCGAGCATCCATGTGACACCCTTGAACCACGCCGCCTCGCCGCCTTCGTCGCTGTAATGGCCGACGAGGAAGTAGAGCGGCGTGTTGCCGTAGGGTTGCTGGCGCGACGACAGATCGGCGCCGTGGGCGACAAGCAGCTCGAGGCAGGCGCGGCGATTGAACTGCGCCGCGTGATAGATCGACTCGCCGTCCATGGGATTGGCGCCGCGTTCGAGCAGCAGCTTCACGAGTGCGGCGTGATCGCTCATGCACGCGTGATACAGGACGGAGATCGGCACTTTCTTGTCATTCGCCTCGAAGTAGACGCTGAAGCTGTTCGCGCTTGCGCCGGCGTCCATGAGTAGCGTTGCGACGCGCCGGAGATCGTTCGCGTGCCGTTCGCTGATCGCGTGAAAAGGCGAGCCGCACGCGTACGCCAGCGGCGGCCATTCCTCTTTGCCGTGCGTGGCGAGCACGCGCGCTGAATCCTGACGAATCAGATTCGCGACGGCGTCGGAGCTTCCAGCGGCCGCCGCCGTGAAGATGTTGAAGCTCGCGAGTTGCGGATGGGCGTCGAGCAGTCTCGCCGCGACGCCGTTCTTTCTTTCGCGAATCGCTTCGAGGAATCGCTCGGCGCATTCTTCAATCGGCAGGGCCGCTTCGATGTGCGCCTTCAGCTTCGGCCAGCTCTCGAATCCGCGTTCGCGTGCGATCACGAATTGCGCGTCGGCGAGCGAGAGGTCGAACGGCGCACCGGACAATCGCGGCAGATGCACGCGGAGACGCTCGAGCGCGGCAGCGTCACCGGCATGGCAGTCGCGGAGCAGCGACTTGGCCTGCTTTTTCTCGAATGACAGATCAGGAGACGAGGGGAGTGCGGACACGGAGAACCTCCTTCACGTAACGCCCGACGTCCGCCATCGCGGGCATGAAAGAGGCCGAGGCCTGCTTCGATGCGAGATCCAGGTGGGACAATCCCTTTCCGCGGACGGGGCGCGCCCTGGTGCGCGAGTAGAATGGTAGGGCATGCTGGCTTCCGGATTCAAGCGGCCGGACTTCCTGCGCGTGGCTGGACTTGCGGCCGGCGCGCTCGTGGCCGGCCGCGTCGCGGCTCTCGGCGCTGCCCAGGCGCCCGCGCAGAAGGCGTCCACGCGTCCCACCGGGTCGAAGGCCTCGGAGTTCGTGTTCGCGCGCCTGCGCTACGACTCGGGCGATTGGGACTACAATCCGAAGGTCGCGTCGAATGTGCTGAACTCGGTCGTCGAATACACCGAGATTCCCGTGTACTCCGACGAAGTGGTCATCCGTGCATCGGCATCGGAGGCACGTCTGAGAACGGGCAATTATGTTGACCGGACATCCCTGCAATACGGACTATCGTCTTGGATGCGGCGGCAAGGAAGCTGGACGATCGGTGATGGAGAGAGCCGGAGCTACTTCCCGTCGGCCGTGGCGCGGGTGGTGGCCATCGATCCCAACGGCGGCATGCAGAAGCGCGCCCCCAAGCGGTCGCGGAGACGCGGGTGCCGATCGAGATGCGCCTCGCCGCCGGCGAGAAGCTGCCGGTCGACGACGCCAGCTTCGACTACGTGGTGACGGCGCCCGAGCGGGTCCACAGATCGCTGGGCTGCCAGTTGAAGGTCCCGATCCCCTGATCGCCGGGGAGGTTGAACATGACGTCGTTGGCCTGCCGGCTGATCGGTGCTGTACTCGGCGATCATGAACATCAAGCTGGGGTAGGAGCTGGCGAGCGAGGTGAACGTCGCCTGCCAGTCCGAGGGCTGACTGTGTCAGAGAGAAATACGCTCTGAGGCGTCGCGGACGGCGCGCGAGAACCGGGGCCGGGTCCAATAACGCCCAACTATATTGACCGGACACCCCGCAATACGGACTATCGTCCCATCGTCAACACCCAGGCAACGTGAACACCGATTCTGCTCAAGGTGAACACGGATTCCGGTGATCGTGGACCGCGATTCCGGTCCACCTGAACACTCATCGAGCGATGTGCGCCATCCTGATGGGTCTTCCCGCCCGGGCGCCCCCCTGGAAGATCATCGTCTGGCCAGATCCGGCGCGAGGCCAGAGAGCGATCACAGAAGCGGAAGAATCCGCACGCGCGCGGCGGACTCGTCCAGCGTCACCAGCGCGCCGAGCTCCAAAGCCGGCGCATGCTGGCGAATGGTCGCCGCTATAAGCGCACCGAGGTGATCCGGCGTGATGTCTTGTGCTCGCACTTGAAACACACTCGGTCCGCGAGCTTTCGTGGCGCAGGTCGTGCCACCGCAAGTCGATGCGGCGCAGCTGTTCCTGATTGTCTTTGAGCCCTTGCGCGCCGGCTTTGAGCTCGATACCGTTCGCCAACAGCTTCAGCGTCTCCCATCCCGTTTGAAGCGTGGGCTGATAGGCGCCGTGCGTGCTGCCGAACACGTAGGCCTCAGGGCCGAGCGTGGCGCGGCGCTTCAGGATCGCCGCCAGCCGCCCGTTCGGATTGAACGGAATGCGACGGTTCTCTTTGTCCTTGGCGGTTGCGCCTGGGATGCCAATCTGGTACGTGTCCCAGTTCACCCGCTTGTTCTGGATCAACAGCATCGCCGCGCCGGCAGCAGAGCTCCAGCGCGCCGATGATGCGGTCGTGCAGGAGCTCACCGACGAACATGTGAAGGCCGTCCGTTCATCTTGTGCAGGGCTGTGTCGACCTTCCTCGCCGCCGTCGACACTGTTCGGGTCTTCCTCGACACCTGTTTCGCCGCGCCCTCGACGACCTGACGCCGGCGGCTTCCGGCGCGAATGGGCGTCGACGCGCATTCGACGTCTCGATGCCCGTCGCTCCGGTAATGGCAAGCACGAAGAGACGGCGCAGGGCGGGTCAAGGGCGCGACTCATCGGAGAATCGGAGCGGCGAAGCGCACCCTTGACCCGCCCGAGCCGTCCCGCAGAATCCGCCGCCGGAGCGACGGTCAGGAACCAGCCCGATCAGGAGGGCGGCGCGGCTCAGGCGATCTGGGTGGCGAATTGGCCCATTAGGCGGCCGAGCGGATCGCGAACAATCAGTCGCCGGGGCGACCGGCACTGCCACGTCGCTCGGCGGTATAATCGATGAGGATGAGCAAGCACTCGATCCGCATCTCGGAAGCCGAAGCCGCGAACGACTTCGCGTCGCTGATGGCACGCGTGCGCGCCGGCGTCGAAGTCGTGATCGAGCGAGACGCCGAGGCCGTGGCAGTGCTCCGTCCGGCCGCGCCGAGCGTTCGACTGCTGTCCGAGTCGATTCGCCTTGCAAGAGAGCGTGGCTCGACAGCGACTCTCGATGACGGGTTCGGCCGGGATCTCGAACACGTGATCAGCAGCCACGGCGAACCGCTCAACACGCCTTCGTGGGACTAATCCTCGATTCGAGCGTTGCAATCGCGGCGGAGCGCCGCGGCGACACCGTCCAGGCCTTTCTTCAACGAATTGTCGATACAACTGGCGATCAGGAGGCGGCATTGTCCGCGGTCGGCCTGGTCGAACTCGTTCACGGCATCCACAGAGCCGAGACTGCGGAACGTCGAACCCGTCGTGAGGCCTTTGTCGACGCCTTGATCGCTGCTGTTGCTGTCTATCCTTTGGGGATCGACGTCGCCAAACTTGCCGGCAAACTGGACGCAGAGCTGCAGAGCCGCGGCGTCGTGATTCCTTTCGCAGATCTCCTCATCGGCGCGACGGCTCTCTCGGTTCGCTACTCAGTGCTCACGGCCAATCCACGCCATTTTCGACGCATCCCTGATTTGACGGTGATTCAGCTTTAGCGGCGCTGCGTACGCGCCGTTGGACGGTCTCCGGAGGGCACCTCGACCAGGATCGATCGAAGGGACGTCAATGCACCGAGACGTTCACGTCAGATGTCTGCCCAGACGTGCGCTGACTTCGTCGTGCGTCAGCGTCTGACCGCTCTCGATTTGCGCCAGGCCATTCTCGACTTCCCGCGCGAACCAATCGTCGTAATCCAGCAAGCGCTCGATCGCCCCGCGCACCAGCGACTGTGCGTCGGTCCCGCGCTCCTGCGCAAGGCGGGCGAGCTTGGCCTGCTGCTCGGGCGAGAGGGTGACTTCCATGGTTCGAGCTTACCGGAACTTCGCCGTGCCGGCGACCGCGCACGCTATCTGATCTACCGGCCGTCGTCATGCGTCGAGGTGCTTCTAGGAGGCTGCGCTGACCGTGATCAGTTGGCGGCGAGCAGAACCGGGTCTGCTTAGTCAACTCCGGTCAAGCGGCAACAATCTAAGTTATTGATTCGCAGTGTCTTGCACCAACTGGGGCCGCACTGGACGCCTTCCGCACCCCTACACCTGTTCGCCGAATGGCGCCGAGTAGTCGGATGAGAACGGCTCAAGGCGCGGCCGGAATCGGGAGTCCATCCCGTTGGCGGAACAGGTTGTCGGTTTTCAGCAGGAAGGGACCCTAGCTTTTCAAAACCTTTCCCCCCTGACTTGTCCAGTCGCCTGAGCGCGCTTGGTGCGCCGTCAGAGTGCCTTATTCAGACGATTTCTGTCTACACTTTCGCCTCCTCGACTGGTTGATAGGGAGCCTGCGGGCGCTTGGCGGCGGTCGCAGGGGCACGGATGCGGACTGCTAGCTGCCGCCGAGCGCCCCCTGCGTGAAGCGGGGCCGGACGGCGGCGTCATCGCGAGCGCTCGCTCCCTTCTTTGGCCAGGCGGGGCTTGAGCCGCGGTCGATAGGATTCACCCTCGATGACCAAGTCGTAGGCGTTGCTGGTGAAACGATCGATGGCGCTCTGCGCGCGGACGGGATCGGCAAAGGTGGCCAGCCATTCGTCCGGCCCGCGATTCGAGGTGACGATGACGGAGCCGGTGCGATAGCGCTCGAGGAGAAGATCATAGAGGTCGCGACTCTCGACGGCGTCGATGACGTCGATCGCAAAATCGTCGAGGATGAGGAGATCGACCGCGACGAGTCTTCGGAGTTCGGCGTCATAGCTGAGATCGAGTCGGCCGTGCTTGAGCGTTTTGAGCATCTGGTCAGTGCGGACGGCGAGCACGGTCGCGCCGCGCCGGCAGGCGACGTGGCCGAGGGCATGCGCGAGAAAGGTCTTGCCGACGCCTACGGGTCCGACGATGGTGACGTGGGCGTGCGCGTCGAGAAAGCGCAGGCTGGCGAGCTCGTTGAGCAGAGCGCAGTCGAAGGTCACCTTAGCCGTCGTGTCCCAGGCCTCCAGGCACATCGTGGGGTCCAAGCAGGCTTTCTGCACACGGAGCGTGACCGCCAGGCTGTCGCGGCGGGTGGCTTCGTCGCTGAGGACCTGCAGCAGGAGATCGTGATGGGGCATCTTCTGCTGGCGCGCGAGCGTGAGCCGCTCGGGGAGCGTGTCGAGCATGCGCGACAGCTTCAGCCGCCGCAGGACGGTTTTGAGATCCGGACTGATCCCGTCGGTCGTCGTCATGAGGACTCTTCTCCTTCAGAGGCCGCCCGAGGGAGCGGCAGTTTGTATTGCGTGGTGGGGCGGAGATAGCGCGCCAGCGGCATGACGCGCGCGGGCGGCGCGAGTGGTGACGCGACGACGCCGTGCTCGAGCATGCGTGTGAGGCGGTGGACATCGAGCATGTCGGCGCCCAACGCGATCGTGCAGACCTCGGTGACGCGCGCCGCACCGTAGCGCCGCACGAGACCCAGCAGCGCGTAGACGCGTCGCATGCGCGTCCACGGCAGCGGGCTGTCGAGCAGGGCGACGGCGTAGCGGCCGATGATCTCGCTGGCGGCCGCGGCCTGGCGCCGGAGCGCGTCGACATTGCGCATCGCGTAGACGCTGCGCTCGACGGGATAGTCGCTCGCATCGATGGACTGGCCGCCCGGGGCTTTCCGCGGGTGCGTCTTGATCAGCAGTCCGCGCGCGTAGAAGCGGACGATCTGCGCATCGGCGCGGGCCTTGACCCACTGGCCGACGTACGGATGCGGGATTGAGTAGAGCGCTTTGGCGACGGCGGCGAGCTGATCGCGTCCGACTTTCGGCTCGCTCCACAGAGGAATGTCGTAGGGCATGGTCGGCGCCGGCCGCAAGAGGCCCTGCTCCTCAGCCTGAAAGTGCTCGAGCGGTCGGCGCTGCGTGCGACTGTGGCGTCGCAGGCCGTAGTCATTGAGGCACCAGTGCCGGCCCCACGCACGCGCCTCGTCGAGCGTCGTGAGGACTTCGCCGGCAAAGCAATCATCGCGGACGCCGGGGACGGCCCGCTCGACGCGCCCTTTGTCACGGGGAGACCGCACGCGTGCCGGGTCGATATGAAAGTGCCGCGCCTGCGCGTACTCGAGAAACGCCGGCGTGATGCGGGCCGCCAGTGGGTCGGCGGTGAGGACGATCGCCTTCGTGTTATCCGGAATGAGGACCGTGAAGATGCCGCCGAAAAATTCCCAGGCGGCTTCGCACGCCTCGATGGCACGCGTGGTCGTTTCCTCGAAGGCGGGATAGACGAAGCGGTGGCGCGAGCGCACGGCGGTAAAGATCCAGGCGCGAAACCGGCGCCATTGTCGATCGGGCAGCGTGAGCCGGCCCACCCACCCCGTATCGAGCTGCAGCTCCTGGCCGGGCTCGCCATCGAGCACCGGGATCGTCGTCGCGGTTTTGCCAAACTGCAGCTCGAGGACCGCGAAGCGGTGCAGTGTGGGATAGGCGATCTCGACACCCTGCCGGACGAGCAGTTTGCGAATCTTCGTGAGGCGCAGGCCATCACTGAGCCAGCGCTCGATGACGGGGCGCTGCTCCAGACACCGCGCCCACCCGTCGCCGCGCGGGCGACCGGCCATCGGGTGCAGCGCGAGGAGCACCTGGCGGACCTCCTCGTCGCTGATGGCGGCCGTGACGCGGACGCCGGCCGTCGCCGCGGTCGTGAGATACCGGCGAACGGTTTTCGGATCGAGCCCGAGCTGGGCGGCGATCCGCTTCTTCGGCAGCCCCTCACCACGGAGCCGAAGGACTTCCCGGATTTCGATCATCGTAACCTCGCGATACATCCATGCCTCCTGGGCCCGGGCGCGGCCCGGGACCGGAGACCTCTATCGCGCGGTCAGGCGAAAGGGGGGAAAGGTTTGAAAAACTCGCCCCCGAAGGGGGGAATGGTTTTGAAAAACCTCACCGCAGAGGGGGGAATGGTTTTGAAAAAGCCGTCTGGAAAGGGTCCCTACGTTTTGAGAACCGACACAGGTTATTCACATCGCGAGGACGTTAGCGCGCCGATCAATAGGTTCGTGACGTATACCTGATATTGCTCGGGCGACCATTCCCGTTCGAGGACCAAGTCTTCCCACATCCGCAGCGACGTCATCGTCCACAAGAGATCTGCCGCAATTGAAGGGGCCAGTTCCGGTCGCAGGCTGCCCTCAGCCTTCAAGCGCGAGACGATGGCGCGACAGCCTTCCAATCGGGACTTCAGACGGGCCTGCCAGGCGCGCGCCGCCGCCGCATCCGTTCGACGGACTGCATCGATCGCCCGCGCGACCGCCCACACCGCTGGGTTTCCCCGCGCCTGCATCGACACGAACGCCTTGATCATCTCGATACCGGTCGGACTGTTCATCAAGCGCTGAATTTCAGCCGGCAAGCCGAGGCTCTCGTTGACATGACGGGCGAGCGCGACCATCAAGTCTGCGCGGTCGGCGAAGTGCAGGTACACCGCCTGGCGAGACAGGCGAGCAGCCTTCCCGATTTGTGCCATGGTGACTGCGGCGTCGCCCCGCTTGCGAATCAGCCTCAGCGCGGCATCCAGGACGCGGGCCCGCGAGTCCGGACTTGACACCGTGTCAATCTTTCTTCTATGCTGCACCCTCGTTGATCTTGACATCGTGTCAAGTGTAGCAGGTTGCTGATGCACCGAGGCGAGCAAGAAATGACTCCACAGGAGCCAATCGAAACACAGCACGGCTGGCTGACACTGATCAATCGACATACGGGCGAGCGCCTCCAGCTGCGTCGTGTGCCTCTGGACGGCGAGATGTGCCTGGAATTGAAGGGCACGCTCCCACCGAATCAGGACGGTCCACCCCTCCACATTCATTTCAAGGAAAACGAGGAAGGAACTGTCATGGCCGGCAGCCTCGCCGCAGAGGTGGACGGTGTTCAGGTTCGCATCGAACAGGGTGGCCCCGTGCGATTGCCGATGGGCTCCGCGCACCGCTGGTGGAACGGCGGCACTGAGACACTCCATTTTGATGGCTTCGCAAAGCCCGTCATCGATCTGGACCGCTTTCTGTCGGCAATATTCGACGTGTTGAACAGCGGTCCCGCGCGGCGACCGCCGGTGTTTTACATGGCCCACCTCCTGTGGAGGCATCGAAAGACTCAGACGGTGCTCATCGCGCCACAGTGGATTCAGGCCGTGCTGTTCCCAACCATTGTGCTGGTTGGGACTCTGTTGCGGCGGTATAGAGGAACGGACTGGCCCGGATGTCCTGATCGATTCCCGGCCGCCCCGCTCTTCACCTAGCGCCGTCACGGCACGGATGCGGCGTCGGGACGGCGCTGATGGCGCGGCGAGCCAAATCCTGACAAAACACCTCGCTGCCTTTCCGGTCTTCTCGAGGAATCAGCCGGGTGGTCCTCGCAGATCTCGCGCCAACTGGCGTCGTGAGCGTTCGCCGGGGACAAATTTGGAGACACTTTGGTAAACAAAGCGAGCTGTCTGCGTGGCATGGGGCTGGCGCGATAGGCGCTGCAGCACGGGGCCAAAGGCTGCAGGGCGTTCCCTATGGGTCCTACACACATTGCAAGCCTCTGAGTCTCGCCTGACCAGCGTCTCTCATCGGTCGAGCGAGACTCGGCGCCATCCACCGTACCGCGACGCGTCAGCGGGCCAAACCGACCCGCCGCATCAGGTCGGCGAAACGCGGGTCGGAGCGCAGCGGATCGAACCCGGGACGCAGCAGAACGCCTGGGTTGAACCGTTCTTCAGCCCCTCGTTCGAGCCACGCCATGGCTTGGTTGGAGTCGCGGAGTGCGGCATAGATGACGGCAATTTCGGACGCGTAGGAGTGAAGGGGGCTCGATCGCCGTTTGAGATCGTCGAGCAACGCGAGCGCGTCGCGAGTCTGGCCGGCGGCGGCGTCGGCGCGGGCGAGGTTGGCGACGCACGTCGCGCCTCCGCCTGAAAGAGTGACGGCCTTTTTCAACTCCTCGATCGCCTCGGCAGTCATGTGTTTCTGCAGGTAGGCCTGCCCGAGATGATTGTGGGCAAGGCCGAAGGCCGGGTCCAGTTCGAGCGTCTTCAGGCTTTGCTGGATGGACGCGTCGTAGGCGCCAGCCAACGCCAGCACTTCGGCCAGATCGGCGTTGATTACCAGCGAAAGCGGGTCCAGCCTCTGCGCCTTCTTCATTTCGGTAAGCGCCTCGTCGTACCGCCGCATGAGCGCGAGGT
Source organism: uncultured Acidobacteriota bacterium (assembly GCA_963836665.1). GTDB lineage: Bacteria > Acidobacteriota > Vicinamibacteria > Vicinamibacterales > 2-12-FULL-66-21 > JAICSD01. Next base: position 1,498,486 of record CAWIKL010000002.1, read on the forward strand.
GCCAGGCATACCAATGGTGTGCGGTGGCGTAGCCAGGATTCAACTCGATTGCCCGCTCGAACTCCCGGCCCGCGGTGGTGAAATCCCAGTCGAATCCATCGAGACAGAATGCGAGTGAAGTGTGGGCCTCGCCGAGCGCGCCATCCAGTTCCAGCGCCTTGAGCGCGGCGGCCTTCGCCTTGGGCAACGCCTCTTTGGGTGTCAGCACCGCGTACTGCCAGTCGCCTAGGAGCGCGTAGGTGTCGGCCAAACCCGAATACGCTCGCGCATACCGCGGATCTTCCTCAATCGCCTGATCGAAGTACGCCCGCGCCGTCGTCAGGCCATTGCTGGTGCGCTTGTTCCAGAAGTAGCGTCCCTTGAGATAGGATTCGTACGCGGCAGGATTCACCACCGTTGCGCTCCGGAGCGCGGCCTGCTCCTGCGGATTGACGTTCACGCGAACCTGCTCGGCGATGGCCCTGGCGACGGTGTTCTGCAGCGTCAGCGTGTTGCCCAGTTCTCCTTGATAGCTGTCGGACCACAGATGGTGATCGGTCACCCCGTCGATCAATTGCGCGGTGATGCGCACCTGATTCCCGGCCCGAAGGACTGTCCCCTCGACGACGGCGTCCACGTTCAGTTCCCGCGCGATCTGTGGAAGCGGTTTGCGCGTGTGCTTGTAGGTCATCACCGACGTACGCGAGATGACTCGCAGGGCGCTAATCTGACCCAGATCGGTGATCAACTCATCGGTCATCCCGTCGGCGAAGTAGTCCTGCGATGGATCCGCTGAGAGACTCTCCAGTGGAAGTACGGCGAGTGAGCGGATCGCCGGCCGCGCGGCGAACGTGGGATGAAATCGCCAGAACGCGATCGCCAGCAGCGCAACGGCCGCGAACGACAGCGGCGCTGTCCACCGCGGCGCGGCGACGCGAGGATCAGGCGCCGCCCGGCCGTCTGCCTCGACGAGGACGGATGACGCGTTCGTCGCAACGACCACCGCTGGGTTGGCCGGCGCCGCCGCCGCGTCGACAACCTTCACGTCGGCAAGAAAACGGTAGCCGCGTTTCGCGACGGTCTCGACGAAACGCGGCGCATCCGCGGAATCACCGAGCGCGTCGCGGACCTTGTTGACCGCCTTGTTCAGCCCGTGGTCGAAATCGACGAACGTGTCGGCCGGCCACAGCGTTCGCTGAAGCTCCTCACGCGTGACCACGTCCCCTGGGTGTGCGAGAAGCATCGCCAGCACGTGAAACGGCTGCTGCTGGAGCCGCACGCGAAGACCGTGCTTGCGCAGCTCGCCGGCGCGCAAGTCCACTTCGAACGCGCCGAAGGAAAGACGCCTGTCCGCCTGCTGGTCTGCGTTCATCTGGAGTGAGACAGATCCCGAAGCGTACCACAGCCATCCACGCAAACCGACCGCTCGAACCAGAGGAGAACGGCCGCTAACGCGCCTGTTCGCTGACGTTTGTACGGGGACCAACACTCCATGAGCGAGGGAGTCGCGGTCCATTTTCGGGCCGCGGGCCGCCGCTCATAGTGGGCCGTCAACAGGAGGACTTACCGATGTTCAACAACGACGAGAAGCACGGAGACGCGGTTAATCACAGCGAGGACGGAGTCGACCGGCGGGGATTCCTGAGCTGCATGGCCTGGGCGGGCACAGGTGCCTTCTTCTTGATGGAGGGCGGCATTCTCAGGTCCTACGCCTTGAGCACCGAGGAGCGCGTTGCCTCCTCAGGGCAGTTGAGCTTCGTGCAAATCAGCGACAGCCACATGGGATTCAGCAAGGCGGCGAACCCCGATGTCGTCGGGACCCTAAAAACAGCGGTCGACAAGATCAACGCGCTTGCGGTCGCGCCCGAATTCATGCTGCACACGGGCGACATCAGTCATTTGTCGAAGCCCGAGGAATTCGACACGGTCGATCAGATCCTGAAGGGCGCCAGCGCCAGAGACGTGTTCTTCGTCCCGGGTGAGCATGACGTGCTCGACGACGACGGCAAACAGTATCTCGACCGCTACGGCAAGAGCGGCAAAGGAAATGGCTGGTACAGCTTCGACAAGAAAGGCGTGCACTTCGTCGGCCTCGTGAACGTCCTCAACCTGAAGGCGGGCGGCATGGGCACGCTCGGCGCCGAGCAACTGGCGTGGCTCAAAGACGACGTCGGCCGTCTCAAGCACAGCACGCCGATCGTCGTCTTCGCGCACGTTCCGCTGTGGAGCGTATATCCCCAGTGGGGCTGGGGGACCGAAGACAGCGCGCAGGCGCTTTCGCTGCTCAGTAAGTTCGGCTCGGTCACGGTGCTGAACGGGCACATTCACCAAACGATGCAGAAGGTGGAAGGCAACGTGACCTTTCACACGGCGGCGTCGACGGCGTTTCCACAGCCGGCGCCAGGCGCCGCCGACTCGCCGGGTCCGATGAAAGTCCCCGCGGAGCAGCTGAAGAGCATCCTCGGCATTACGGATGTGAATTTCGTCCACGGGAAACATGCCCTCGGGATCATCGATTCGTCCCTCGCCTGAATCGCCTGAATGAAAAGGAGACAGCATGAAAAGCCATCTATGGATTGTGCTCGGCGTGACGCTGATGAACATCGTGTGGAGCGGAGCCGAGGCGGGTCAACCGCACGCATACGCCCTATCCGCAGCGCCCTCGCCGGAGATCAAGATTGACAACTTCACGTTTGGGCCGGCGGCGGTCAAGGTACCCCTTGGGACCACGATCACGTGGGTCAACCGGGATGACATCCCGCACACCGTGGTGAACACCGACAAGACACTCAAGTCCAAGGTCCTCGACACCGACGACAAATTCTCGTTCACCTTCACGAAGGCGGGCACGTTCCCGTACTTCTGTTCGATCCACCCCAAGATGACCGGCACTGTTGTCGTCGAGTGAGGGCAGCGTGAGCACGACCCCATACGACCTCAGGACCATCACGCTGGCCAAGCACGCACAACACGTCGTACTGATTCATTTCCCCATCGCGGAATTCATGATCGCTGTGGCCTTCGACTACACCGCGCAGTGGACGAAGAACCAGACGCTCGCGGCAGCGGCCTATTTCAACGTGTTGATCGCCGCGGCCGCGACCGTGCCGGTCGTCGTGACGGGCATCGCGGCATGGCGGTTGGCACTCGAAGGGCAGCCGCTGAAGGGGATCCTCCTTCAGCACTTCGTGCTTGGCTGCGCCTCGAGCACGATCATCGTGTTCGTCTGGTGGATTCACTGGCGAGGACGCCGCCAGCTCACCGGTATGCTGCCGGCGTACCGCTTGCCGGTAGAAGCGATCGGCGCGCTGCTTGTGGCGCTGACCGGTCACCTCGGCGGTTTTCTGAGCGGCGTGAGCACCCTCGGCTAGTTCAGGCGGACGAGCCTGCTCCGGTCGTGACCCTGACCGTGCGGGGATGCGGTGAGGGTTCGCGTCTCCAAAAACGATCCGTCGCCACGGGGACACTGCCGCCATCGCGTGGCGCTATCGGATCGAACTCGTGCCGAGTCAGCCCTAGAGACGTCGCAGCACTTCCCAGCGCGACCACGACGGCCGCTGGGACGAGCACCACGAGGGCATCGGCACGCGCTGGCGGTTGGTCAGGTACGTGGCGCCGTGCTCGGCGATCAGGTCGCGCTCTTCGAACTGGATCGCGATCAGGATGTAGACCGTCGTCGCCACCGCAAACACCAGGTGCGCCCCCGTCATCGTCGGCGCCGCCCAGAACGCGATCACAATGTCTGACGTCGAAGCAATCGCCCGTGCGAGTTCAGAGCCTGCCCCAACCTGTGGCGCCAGCGAGAACTCGCGGAAATCGGTGCGGAAGTCATCACAACAGTGTTGCGCAGACAGGCAGTGTGCGCCAAGGAGCGCAGAGGCATCACGCGCGCAGGCCTCACCGCGCGCTCGCGTGGCGCGAGATCGGTTCGGGCCGCTTACCTGGTAGCTCCCCGCCACCGCGCGCGCGTCAAGACGGTTCGAAATCTGTTCTTCTCGAGGAAGTCGCCGACGGCCGGCCAGCGATCCGGCACGCTCCGCGTCCATTGCTTGTCGAGGCTGACGGCCTGCCCTTCGTCGGAGCGGTGTGTCTCGGTGCTGTTCGAGCTCCCGCCAAATTGTGGCTACGCGGCGGAACGCCGGACGCTATACGGGCGAATCAACGTCTCCGCCGAAATCCCGACGAGCGCGGCTGCCGAGAAATGGTTCAAGATCGCGGCGAGTCAATCCACGGCTGTCCATGTGGTAGAGCAACGCATCGATCGGATCCGGCGGTTCGATCGGCTCGTGCTGCGACTCGTATTACTCGACAAGGGTGGTCAGGATCTCAAGCCGGTCATCCGGGGGCGTGCGTGGCTAAGCATCCATCAGACGCTCGATTTCCTTGAGCGCGGCACGGTGATCAGCCTTGGTCTTGATCGGACGAATCTGCATGACAACCTCACACCGTCGCGACATCGATACGATCGTACGCCTTGTGTATGCCGACGAACCGGATATAGCACATCCGATACGGATAATTCACGGCGACGATCAGCCGGTACTTGTTCCCGCCGATACTGAAGACCACCCGGTTCTCGCCGACGATGCTTGCGTTGGCGTAGACGCGCTTCACGTCTGCCGGACAGCTCCAATCCGCCCGACGAACATCGTCGCAACAGGCGGCGAAACGGCCGTTTTCCTTCTGTTAACCGGAGGGTTACTGGTTCGAGTCCAGCCCGATCAATAAAGCCCGTGTGTCGGCAAGATCCTTCAGGGTCGACACGCGCGTCCTCCCCTCTCGACAGCCGACTCGTTACGCCAACACCGCTTCGGTGATACTCGGGCTCATGGCGGTTGAAACAACGCGCGTCATCTTGAGGCCCGCGCGTTCGAGCAATGACTTGTCCTCTCGACTGCCGCTGGTTGAACTCGTTGTGCGCGACAGCGGGCCTCCCGAGTAGCGCAAGTGCGAAGCTGCCGTCGTCGTTCATCGTGACGATCTCAAAGTTCGTGAGCGTCCGCAGGAAACGATCGAGCGCATGGCGATCTCAGCCGACCGAACCAGCGATCTCCGACGCCGACTTCGGACCATTTCGTTTTTCCGTCACCGGCGGCTATTCGCCGGCCTTCCTTGAGCAAGTCACGGCGCGACTGAGCGTCAGCAGATGGCCAGGCAGACGCGGCTGAACAGCACGACGGTGCGCAGGATGCGCGCCGTGTCGATAGTGAACCCACCAGTTCGATGCGTCCTCTATAATCGAGGCCACCTCCGTGGCCCTCATCCCAGGCACCCGTATCGGCCCGTACGAAGTCGACGTCCTCATCGGCAAGGGCGGCATGGGCGAGGTGTACCGTGCGCGCGACACCCGTCTGCAGCGCGACGTGGCGATCAAAGTTCTGCCCGCCGGCGACGATGGAGGAAGCCGGTTCGAACAGGAAGCACGGACCATTGCCGCGCTGAGCCACCCGAACATCTGTCAGATCTATGACGTCGGTCCCGGCTACCTGGTGCTCGAGTACGTCAACGGTCGCCCGCTGTCGGGGCCTCTTCCAGCCGAGCAGGTTTTCGACCTCGCGCGACAGATCGCGAGCGCGCTGCAGGCCGCCCACGCGCGCGGCATCATTCACCGCGATCTGAAACCGGCCAACATCCTGGTGCGCGACGGTTCGGTGAAGGTCCTCGATTTCGGGCTCGCGAAATGGACCGGTGGGGAGACGACGCGCCAGCAGACCGAAGTCGGCATGGTCCTGGGCACGCTGGCCTATATGTCACCCGAGCAAGCGGATGGCCGGCCGGCCGACGCGCGCTCCGACATCTTCAGCCTCGGCGCCATCCTCTATGAGCTGCTGTCCGGTGAGCGGGCGTTCACGGGCAGGACGACCGGCGAAATCCTCGGGGCGGTACTCCACCGCGAGCCCGACCCGCTGCAGCCGGTCACGCCCCTCGCGCGCATCGTCGAGCGCTGCCTGGCGAAGGCGCCGGCCGACCGGTTTCAAAGCGCGAGTGACTTGACGTCGGCGCTCGACCGGCCGGCGGGGCTAGCGGCGGCGCCAAGGAAGCCGTCGATCGCCGTGCTGCCGTTTGCCGACATGAGTCCAGACAGGGATCACGAATGGTTCAGCGACGGCCTGGCGGAAGAGATCATCAATGCGCTCGCGCACGCACCTGCGTTGAAAGTCATCGCGCGGACGTCCGCGTTTGCATTCAAGGGCAAGCCGGATGACGTACGACGGATTGCGGCGACGCTCGGCGTGAACTCCGTGCTCGAAGGCAGCGTGCGCCGGTCGGGCGGCCGCCTTCGCGTCACCGCACAATTGATCGATGCTACGGACGGTGCCCAGCTGTGGTCGGGGCGATACGATCGCGACGCGTCGGACGTCTTCGAGATCCAGGATGAAATCGCGCGCGCCATTGTCGCAGCGCTCGAAGTGGTGCTTCTCCCATCTCGAGTGCCGCGTGGACGCCGCGCCGCGAACGCCGCGGCGAACGACGCGTATCTCAAGGGACGCCATCACCGCTTCAATTTCACGCGCGGCTCGCTGCAGCGCAGTCTGGGGTTTCTCCAGGAAGCCGTGACCCTCGATCCGGATTTCGCGTTGGCCCGTTGCGACATCGCGTGGACGTATTTGACGCTCACCGTCTCAGGCGTGATGCCCACCAAAGAGGCAGTCGAGAGGATGCGCGGGGAAGCGAGCCAGGCCCTTGCGCTGGAGGCGTCATTGCCCGAGGCGCACACGGCGATCGCGTTGACGGCCGTGAGCGAGTACGACTGGTCGTCCGCCGCAACCGCATTCCAGCGTGCTCTTGCGGCCGATCGCGTGTCTCCCGACGTCCGATATCACTACGGGCAGTGGTTTCTGATGGCTCTTGGTCGATTCGTCGAGGCGGTAGAGCAAGGGGAGCTGGCGCTGATTGAAGACCCGCTCAACCTGTTTTTTCGCAGCGGTGTCGGCATGTACGAGATCTGTCGCGGCAACCTGGAACGCGGCGAGGCCTTCCTTCGTCAAGTCCTCGACCTCAACGATCGGATGTACGTGCCGAACTTGTGGCTGTGCGGCCTGGCGCTGAGGCGCGGCCAGTTCGGAGAAGCGCTCGCGCGAGCCGAGCGAGCCTACGCCATCGAACCGGGGAATCCGCTCGTGGTCGGCACCCTCGCGGGTGCGCTCGAGCGAAACGGCGAGCGTGCGCGCGCAGAGCAGGTGCGACAGCAACTCGGCCCCGGGACAGACACTATGGCTCCGGCCGGGTTTGTGGGCTACCACCTCGTCCGCGGCGACCTCGATTCGGCGGCGACGTGGCTCGGGCACGCCATTGGCCAACGCAGTTTCCTCGCGCCCTGGATCCTTCCGCGCATGTTCGGCGACCAGCTGATTTCCCGCCCTCAGTGGCCGGCGCTAGCCAGGGCGATGAACCTGCCCGCCTGAGGATGTCCTCGCAGAGTCCCTTCCACAAGTGCGTGAACAATTCGCTCCGTGCTGCTGCCTTTACGACGCCCTTCACCGGCGGAAGCCGGCATGCCCGTCAACTGTCGTGGGCACACGGGGATGGGCGTTAGCTGTCCCAGACTGCTAGACTGCCGGCGCGCTTATGTAGTTAGTTCGGCCAAACAGTTCGTGTTGACGAAACTAATTAATGTTCATATTGTCCCGAAATGCGTCTCCGACATGACGTCGCCCGGGTCTTCCGTGACTACCCGCGCATTTACTTCGCCTGTCACCGGAAGTACGTCCGCGATCCGAAGACGGGCGCCCAGGTGAGCGCACACCAAGTCGGAATCCTCGACCATCTCGACGCCGACGCCCCGACCATGCTCAGCAATCTCGCGGCCCACATGGGCGTCACGCCGGCCACGATGTCGACCGCAGTCGGGCGGCTCGTCGACCAGGGGTACGTCACGCGAGTCCTCGATCCCGCGGACCGCCGCAAGGCGCAGCTGCGGCTGACCGACGCCGGTGCGCGTGTTTGCGCCGCCAACTCGGTGCTCGAGCCTGGCTTTGTCGAGGAGATGCTCGACCAACTGTCGGCTCGTGACCGCAACGCAGCGTTGCATGGACTCGAACTGCTCGCGAAAGCCGGCGTCGGCGCGCAACACGCGCGCGGCGCGGTGGCGAAGCGAAGGAGGAAATCGGCATGAGATGGGTGCTCATCATCGGTCTCGGATTGGTCGTGTTGACGCTCGCCGAAAACTGACCACCCGTGCTCGTTGAAAATTGACCAGGGCTAAAGCCGGTGGGCATGCCGCCGGCAGACGGTGATTCTCTCCCTGGTCAGGCTCGTTCGTCGACACCCTCCTGCGTCTTGAGCCGGGCCTGCTCGCGCGACTTGATGCGGGCCTTGGCCGTGTGGCTGCTGTGCCGAAAGCGATACGACTCGTTGCCGGTCTCCACGATATGGCAATGATGTGTCTGGCGGTCGAGCAGCGCCGTGGTCATCTTCGGATCGACGAAGATGCTCGCCCATTCGGCGAAGACCAGGTTCGTCGTGATGATCACGCTGGTGTGCTCGTACAGCTTCGAGAGCAAGTGAAAGAGCAGGGCGCCACCCGATTGCGAAAACGGCAGGTAGCCGAGCTCGTCGAGGATCACGAGGTCGAGGTGCATCAGCTGGTGCGCCAGTCGGCCGGCGCGGCCACCGGCCTTCTCCTGTTCGAGCGTGTTGACCAGTTCGACCGTTGAGTAGAACCGCACCCGCTTGTTGTACCGGGTGACGGCCTCGATGCCGAGCGCGGTCGCGAGATGCGTCTTGCCGGTGCCCGTGCCGCCGATCAGCACGAGATTCTCCGCCTGCTCGGTGAAGGCCGTCGACGCGAAGCCCAGGATCTGCCGGCGATCGACCTTGGCCGGCTCGAAGTCGAAACCGGCCAGGTCGCGATGCATCGGGAAGCGCGCCACGTGCATCTGGTAGCGAACCGAGCGCGTGGCGCGGTCCGTGGCTTCTGCCTGGACCAACCGGGTGAGCAGGTCGGCGGCGGTCGTCATCGTGGGCTGGCCCTGCTCGAGCCCCTCGGCATAGCAGGCGGCCATGCCGTACAGGCGCAGCTGCTTGAGGGCGGCGACCAAATCAGCCATGGGTCTCCTCCTCACGCAGCGTGTCGTAGCGGTGCGGGTCCGCCACGGGCGCGGTGGTCACCGTCAGGGCGGTGACCACCGTCGGCGGCGACGGCCCGTCGGTGAGCCGCGCGATGACGTTGAGCACGTGCTCGGCACTCGGCCGACCACTCTCAAGCACCAAGTCGATGGCGACCAGCACCGCGTCCAAACCGTGCGTCGGCACGGCCATGAGCACGCGCGCCATCACCTTGTCGCCGCCCTCGTGCCGAAGCAGCGCGTGCCGCAAGCGCTGCAGCGCATCGGGCAAGTCCGCGAACGGCGCGCCGTTGCGCAAGGCCCCGGGCTTGCGCTCGATCAGCGGCAGATAGTGCTGCCAGTCGTAGACGACGTGATCGCGATCAACGGCGCGGACATGCTCGGCGACCACGCGTTGGTCGGCGACGATGACGACCCGCTCAGGATAGAGCCGGACACTGACCCGGTGGCCGGCCCAGGCGCACGGCACCGAGTAGCGGTTGCGCGCCACGCTCACCAGACTCGTGCTGGAGACCCGGGCGGGCACCTCCACATAGCCGTCGAACGGCGTCGGCATCGGCATCAGGTGCAGGCCTTCCTGCAGCCAGGCGGCCCGGATCGTCAGGCCTGCGAGCTCCGGATGCGGCGCGTCCCAGGCCGCGCGGCACTGCCCCGCCAGCCAGGCATTGAGCTCGGCAAAGCTGGCGAAGCGCTCGTGCTCGGCCTCCTGCCAGATCCGACGACGGGCATCCTGCACGCCCTTCTCGACGCGGCCCTTCTCCCAGCCGGACGCCACATTGCAGAAGTCCGGCTCGAACAGATAATGCGAGGCCATCGCCGCGAACCGCGCATTGATGACGCGCCCGCGATCCTTCCGGGGCGTGCGGTCGACCGCCGTCTTCATGTTGTCGTAGATGCCGCGGCCGGTCACGCCGCCCAGCCCGGTCAGACAACGGGTGTGCGCGTCGAACAGCATCTCATGGCCTTGACTGGGGTACCCCACGAGCCAGAAGGCCCGCGACGCGCACAGTTTCATGTGCGCGAGCTGCACCTTCCGCCAGACGCCGCCGATGACCAGGCCCTCTTCGCTCCAGTCGAACTGGAACGCCTCGCCCCACGCAACGTCAAGGGGACGTACGCCGAGCGGGCCGATACGGCCCCCTGCTCGGCGCGCCAGGCGCGGAGGCACTCCGTGACGCGGCCATAACTGCCGGCGAAGCCTTGCGCCTGCAGCTGCGCGTACAGCTTGCGCGCCGTGCGCCGCTCCTGCCGCGGTCGGCGCGCATCCGCCTTCACGGCCTGTCGGAGCGCCGCCTCGTACGTTGTGATCTTCTTCGGCGCCGGTGGCCGCTGGTACTGCATCGCACTGCGGGCCGGCCCCCGCAGCCACGCCTTGATCGTGTTTCTCGCCAGGCCCGTCCGGCGCGCGATCTCGCTGATCGTCAGGCCATCCCGGAGCCGCATCCTGCGGACTTTCGCGTACATCGCCATGGTGTGCACCTCTCATCCCTACCGGCTTCACAGCCGCCGGGACAGTCGGAAACACCCTGGTCAATTTTCGGCGAGCAGAATCCCCATTTCCTGGTCAGTTTTCAACGAGCGCCAACACAATCGACCGTTTCTTGAAGTCCCAGACGCGGATGATCCCGCGCAGGAGGGGGTCGCCTGGAACGATGTTCAGCGAGGTGGCGGGCATCATGAAGTCCGACGTCACCATCAGATTGAGCTCTGGGCGGGCGGAGATGCCATGCGGGTTGAAGTCGTGCTGAGGGGGAGATGCGGGCCATTCGGCAATCATCTGAAGCCCCGCAGCGAACTCGGCGACGCGACCCGGCGCCCCTCCCGTGTGCGATCCCATCTGCGTCACGAGGAATCCGCCTTTCTCGAGCGGCAGGAAGTCGTCAGTGACGTTCGACAGTGTCCCGATGGCCGAGGTCAGGAATCTGGGCCTCCGCGGCTCCGAGACATCGAAGAAGAAGATGCTGTTCTGGCCCCGCAGCAGCGAGAGCAGGCCGCCGCACGCCAGGATGGTCTTGTCGGCGGAGAGATGGCAGTGATGCGGCTCGTTTCCCGACCCGCCCGGGCCCGGAACCGGGACCGTCCGGATCACGCGCCCGTAGCGAGGCGAGTCCTCATCGAAGTCGATGACCGCCAGAAAGTCTGGCGCCACCCGTGCCTGATCGCCCGCCCAGACGTAGAGCGTCTTGGCTTTCTCTTTGTCTTCGGCGTCGTTTCTCACCCGGCCTGTGCCGGCGATAACCGACGCCAGTACGCCCAAGCTACCGATTGTCGTGAGAAGCAGGGTCGCCGTCACCCGACTTCGGCAAATCATTGCAGCCGCTGTCCTCGTCATGTCACCCCTCCGCATTCCTTCTTGCGTCTCACAAGGTGTGTCGTGGGGAAATCGACCCTCGTTCGAGGCTGGTGTCCATCCCCACAGGAGAAGACGCAAAAGGAAGGTCTAATCCGGACATCGCGGAGGCTGCCTTTACGAACGTCGAGTGATGGACCTCGCTCAGCTCAACATCGAAACGTTCATCGCGGGGAGATCCCGGGGTTCCTCACAGGTGCAGCGGTTGCGCGCGCTGCGCCCGAATCGAAAACCCTCCGCGCTTCGAACGAAGCCGCCGGCGCTCCCCGCGTGTCCGGATTCTGTCCGTTGTTCCGTATTTCTAACTGAGGACGGAAGCGACCCTCCCACAAGGGTCGACTCGATTCCTACAGAAACACAGAAGGAGGATTCTCATGGCGACGACACTGCTGGACATGCAACAGGCCTGGAGAGACTACGTTCAGAACACGATGGTCGTCACGGTGACCAGCACTGGCGTTCCATCGGGGCAGTCGGATTTCAACCCCGGCGAAAAGGTGAAGTTCGATTTGAGTGTTACCAATGGAACTCCGACAACCGGCATCCAGGTTCATGACATCCGGCTGCACCTAAAGGCTGACCCTGACAATGGGGTGTTCAAGTTCATCGTACCTGCCTCGAGCACCGGAGTTACGGCGTTTGCCACGTTAGACTCGACGACCCCCCTGACGGCCGCGAGCGGCGATCAAACCGTAATGTTCATTGAGAACTCATCGCTGAACGTGCTCAAACCCGGTGAAAACGTCACAATACGTGGTCTGGAGGTCATCGCAAAGAAGGTGGGGACCTCGAATTTGGCATCTGATGTTCATGCCACTCTGAATCTGAACCAGATCTTCGACCCGAACATGGATGGAAAGGATGCCAAGGTAAACCTCACCATCGTGACTTAGGCGACTCATCGAGAGTCGCCCCGTCCGTAGCCCCGTGAACACCCGGCTGCGGTCTGCCGCGCCTTGGCGCGATGCGCAGCTTGCCAGCATTTCGGCCGATGAGGAACGCCGTCGTGCGGCGAAAACCAGATGCGATTCAGGTGTCCTGACGCCTCGGCTCGGCGACATGTACGCGGGCGTGCCGACGATCCCGCCCTGCACTGTCAACTGCCCGGCGGAATCGACCGTCGGCTGGTCTCCGGCGGTCACCGCGTCGAGACGCTTGGCGAGACCGAAGTCCATGACCTTCACGTGACCTTGATCTTGCAGATGTTGGGAGGGATCAATCGCCGCGCACTTCGGCCACGGTCGACGGCTCCAGCGGAACACCCCGCCCGTCCATCGTCTTATTCAGCCAGTCCTGCCAACGACGTCGGTCCTACGCGTCTGACCCGGCCTCACAGCGCCCGCAGGAACGCCAGCAGGTCGGCCTTTTCGCGCGGCGTGAACCGCGCCTCGAAGCGCGAATCGTAAAAGTCGATCACCTCCATCAGCGTCGCGGCGGAACCGTCGTGGAAGTACGGCGGCCGCGCGGCGAGCGCACGCAGGACCGGCCCCTTGAACTTGCCGATGTCGTCCCACTTGCCGGTCACCATCGCGCGTCCGGGATCGGTGGTCCGCAGGAGCTCCCGAGTCGCGCGGCGCCGCAGCGTGTAGAGCGGCAGGTCTGGCTGGCGCCGCGACGCGTCGGCGACGCCGATGTTGAGCGCCATGGGCACCGAGTGATTGCCGGCGTTCGGGGTGTCGTGGCAGACGCTGCACGTGCCGTTTTCGAGCGGACGGCGCACCGGATCATGTAGGCCTCCGTTCAGGCCGGGCACTTCGTCGATGACGAAACGGCGCGTGTTAAAGATCGCTTCGCCACGCGCGATTGCCTGCCGCTCCGGCAAACCCGACGTCATCCACTGACGGAACAGCCTGAAGACGAACGGGTTGAGCCCGCCCGAAGAGGCGCCGCACGCGCCCGGCATCGCCGGACGCATGTCGAGCGGATCGTTGATCCCGAGGCAGAACGGTTCGCCGACCAGCGCCGCGGGGCCGCTGCGCGCGCCCCCGTCGGCAAGGCTGCCCGCCGCGCGATCGACGGCCTGCGCCGCGAACAGCCCGAGCTCGAAGTCGACGATCGCATGCACCTGTGCCGGCGCGGGCGGCGCGCCCTGCGCGTGCCCCGTGACCGCGGTCACGACCTGGCCAATCAGATCGTCACGAATCGCCTGGCCGGGTTTCGATTCGCGTCCGTCCCACATCACCGCGCTGAGGAACTTCACGTTCGCGGCAGGCAGCGGCCGGCGGTAGACCGAGACGGTGCCGACGCGAGCGCCACAGCGGTAGGGATCGTCGACGCTGACGATCTCGAACTCCGCGTCGGCGGGCAGGTCGAGCGCAATGCGGATCAGCCCCTTGTCCAGCAGCAGGCTGAATGCCCGCCGCCGCGCCGGCAAGGTCGAGACATCGGCGCCGTTGCAGGTGGAGCCGTCGTTGCTGCGAAAGATCGGCTCGAGGCCGTTCGAACGACCGAAGCGCGCGCGGAGCTCCGCCGGCGTGACACTCCAGCCCTGCGCCGGTCGATGACACGTCACGCAACGACGCCCGTTCGTACCGAGCGGCTGAAAGAACGGATTGTCGAGATCCGCCTCCGCCATGCCGGCGACGCGCAACCATCCGCTCGCGTTGGCGAAGGTCACTCTGTCACGCGGCGCCGGAGCAACGGCTGCCGCGCAGGCGATCGAGCTCACGGCGGCGATCGCCGCCGTGAGAAGCGTGCGGTTCATTTGTCCTGGCCCGAGAACGCGTCGCACGAGATGTTCGAGTGCCAGTTCACGAATGTGCCGGTCGGGTTCTCCTTCCACGCCCACACGTGCAGCGTGTAGAAGCGCGGCAGCCCGAAGCGGTTCGGAGCCTCGAACTGCTGGAACTTCTGTCCCATCAGCTCCGGCGCCGACGAGTGCGTCTTGTCCCAGACGTCGGCGAGCACCAGGTAGTCGGCACCGACGAGGCGCACCTGCCCGTTGCCTGCCGGCTCGTACAGGATGATCTCCGGACGCGTCGCGTCGATTTGCCCGTCTTGCACCAGCGGCATGTTGACGTAGTGCAGCCCCATCGCGCCCTGGTCGGGGCCGCTGACGCAGCCGAACGCGAGCGCGTAGCCGGCCGCCTCCGCCGCGGCGACGTTCTTGTACGGTTCGGTGACCTCGCGGACAATCTTCACCAGGGCGTTGGGAACCGGATCGCCGTGCGCGTGGTCCTGTTCGGCACGCGCCGCGGCGCCCGACAGGCTCGCGAGAGCGAGCATACCGGCAACGGAAAACGTGAATCGCGCGAATCCTCTTGCAGTCATGAAATTGCCTCCTGTGTGGGATATCGCGATTCGCGGCGGAAAGACGACACAGGATGGTCTATGATGCCCGTGCTGGTATCACATGACGGCGCCAACCGATCTGACGGCGCTCCTCGCTTCTGCGGAACAGGGCGACCAGTCGGCCGCCGACGCCTTGTTCACCGTGCTCTATGACGAACTGCACCGCATGGCGCGGCGCGAGCTAAGCCGACGGGGCGGCGGCGTGACGCTCAGCACCACGACGCTGCTGCACGAGGCGTATCTTGACATCTCCGCACGCGAGGGCACGACCTTCCCCGATCGCGCGCGCTTCATGGCCTACGCCTGCCGCGTCATGCGCGGTTTGATCATCGATTACGCGCGCCGGCGCCGGGCGCAAAAAAGGGGCGGCGAGTTCGAAATCACTGCGATCGCCACCGACATCGCCGGCGCCGTCGCCAACGTCGACGAACTGACGGACCTGAACGACGGCCTCGTCGAACTCGAACAGACCGAGCCGCGGCTCGCGCGCGTCGTCGATCTCAAGTTTTTTTGTGGCTTCTCCTTCGCGGAAATCGGGTCGATGTTGGGCGTATCGGAGCGGACCGTGCAGCGCGACTGGGAGAAGGCGCGGATTTTCCTGCACGGCCTGCTGCGCGATGACGGGTCCTGACGGCGGTTTGCGATCTTCTTAAGTACGGGAAGCATGAAAGCCGTCGACCGGGCCCGCTGGCGGCGGGCCAGTCCCTATCTCGATCTCGTGCTCGACCTGCCCGCGCCAGTGCGCGAGGCGCGGCTGCGTGAGCTGCGCGCAGCCGAGCCTGAGATTGCCGCCGACGTCGAGGCGATGCTGGCGCAGCATCGCGTGCTCAGCGCCGAGGGATTCCTCGACGCGCGGCCTCTCGTCGAGCCCCCGGAGCCGGCGCTCGCCGGCGTGACCGTCGGCGCCTACCGGCTCGTGTCGGCGATCGGCTACGGTGGCATGGGCAGCGTCTGGCTGGCCGAGCGCAGCGACGGACGGTTCGAGGGACAGGCGGCGCTGAAGCTGCTGAACGCCGCGCTGGTCGGCCGCGCCGGCGAAGCGCGCTTCAGGCGCGAAGGGACGATCCTGGCGCGGCTCACGCATCCCCACATCGCACGCCTCATCGACGCCGGCGTCTCCGCGGCCGGCCAGCCGTATCTCGTCCTCGAGCACATCGACGGTCGCCACATCGATCGCCATTGCGACGAGGAGCGCCTGTCGATCGAGGATCGCATCCGGCTCTTCCTCGACGTGCAGTCGGCGGTCGCGCACGCGCATGCCAACCTGATCATCCATCGCGATCTCAAGCCGTCGAACGTACTCGTCACCACCGCCGGCGAAGTCAAGCTGCTCGATTTCGGAATCGCCAAGCTACTGGCCGACGACACCGACGCCGCCCAGACGGTGATGACGCGTGACGGCGAAGTGGCGCTGACGCCGAAGTACGCGGCGCCCGAGCAGGTGACGCGCGGCCGCATCACGACGGCGACCGACGTCTATGCGCTCGGCGTGCTGCTCTTCGAGCTGTTGAGCGGCGGCCATCCGACCGCCGCAGCGGCGCACACGCCGGCGGAATTCGCCAGAGCGGTGACCGGTTCCGACCCGGTCCGTCTGTCGACCGCCGTCGCCCGTTCGGACCCGGATCAGGCCGCGGCCCGCGCCACCACACCCGAACGGCTGCGCCGGCAGCTGCGCGGCGATCTCGACGTCATCCTCGCGAAGGCGTTGAAGCAACGGCCGGAGGAACGTTACGGGTCGGTCGTGGAGTTCGCCGACGACCTACGCCGCGTCCTCGACCATCATCCGATCAGAGCCCGTCGGGACAGCTTCGCGTATCGCACATCGCGCTTCGTCCGCCGCCACCGCCAGGCCGTCGCGCTCGGCGGCCTCGCGATGGCCGGACTGGCGACCGTCGTCACGTTCTACACCATTCGCCTCTCCGTCGAGCGCGACCGCGCGCGCGCCCAGGCGCTGAAGGCGACGCGGGCGAGCGAGCTGGTGGTGGGACTGCTCGCGGGCGCCGATCCCTACCGATCGCCGGGCGTCGACGAGCCATCGATGCAGAACCTGCTCGACATGGGCGCCCAGCGGGTGTCGCAGCAGCTCGCCGGCGAACCGGAGCTGCGGGCACAACTGCTCACGGTGATCGGCCGGACCTATCAGCGAATGGGCTATCTCGACAAGGCGGGCCCGGTGCTAGACCGCGCCCTCGCGGCAGGACGAGCATCGGCACACGGCGACAGCGTGGTCGTCGCCCAGACCCTGAACGATCTCGGCGTCCTCAAGCGGGTGATGGGCGACCTTCCTGGCGCGGAGCCGCTGCTCAGGGAGAGCCTCGGCGCCCGCCGCCGCCTGCTCGGCAACCGCCACCCGGACGTCGCCATCACGCTCGTCGAGCTGTCGCGCACCGCGAGAGATGCGGGCCGCTTCGACGAGGCGGAGTCGCTCGCGCGCGAGGCGCTCGCCATCCGCCGCGCCGCCTTCGGCGAGGAGCACAACGAAACCGCAACCAGCAAAAGCGACCTCGGTCTCCTGCTGCTGCGCCGGGGAGACCTGGCGGGTGCGGAATCGCTGCTGCGCGAGAACGTCGCCACGACCGAGCGGCTGATGGGCGCCCGCCATCCCAACACCGCCAGCGCCAAGGCCAGCCTGGCGTCCGTGATGCTCGTCCGGGGCGATGCCGCAGACGCCGAGCGCCTGCTGCGCGAAGCTGTCGACGTGGACAGGGACGTGTTCGGTTCAGATCGCCCGGAGTACGCGCAGATGCTTAACAGCCTCGCCGGCGCGCTCGAGGCGGAGGGGCGTTTGCAGGAGGCGCAGTCGCTATTCGGCGAATCGCTGCGCATCACCGAGCGGAACTTCCCCGCGACCCATCCGCGCGTGCTGACCTACACGATCAACCGCGCCAGGGTGGACATCGAGCGCGGCCACGCCGCGGAGACCGAAGAGGTGCTCCGGCGGGTGCTGGCCGCGCGGCAGCAGAGCCTGCCGGCCGGCGACTGGCGGATCGCCCAGGCGCAAAGCCTGCTCGCCGCAGCGCTGATCGCGCAGCGACGGTTCGCCGAGGCAGAGCCGTTGATGCTCGAGGCCGACCGCGGGTTGACCGCGCTGCCTGGCGCCGAAGGCGACGAGCGCCGCGCCAACCGCGCGCGGCTGGTGCAGCTATATATCGCACTGGGCCGGCGCGACCGCGCCGACGCCTATCGTTGACGGTGATGTGACGTCGATTATCGGATGCCGACAGCCAGCACCGTCTGATCGTCGTCGGGCTCGGTCTCGCCGCCGAACGTGTCCAGGTCGTGGACGAGATGCTCGAGCATCGCCGCGACGCCGCCATGGCCCTGACGCGAGAGAACGTCCAGCAGGCGAGGGAGGTCGTAGATCGAATCATCGCCAGCGTGACGCTCCGTGACGCCGTCCGTGTAGAAGACGATCCGATCGCCGCCGTCCAGCGCTTCGTCGAGGCATTCGATCGAACCCAGCTCATCGAAGAAGAGCAGCGGCGCGTTGACGACCGCAAGCTCGCGGGCCCGGCCTTTACGCACGAGGACGGGCGGTGCATGGCCGGCGCTGGCGACGCGCAGCGTTCGCTCGGCCACGTCGAGTACCGCAGCGATGCACGTCGCGAACATCGCAGTCGGCCACAGATAGCGGAAGTGGTCATTGAGGCGGCGAAGCAGCGCCGCCGGATCGTCGAGCGCGTCGCCGGAATGCAGAACCGCGCGAATCATCGCCATCACGATCGCGGCACTGGCGCCATGGCCGGAGACATCGGCCACCACCAGCGCGAATCGATGCGGATCGAGCTGCCTGACATCGTAGTAATCGCCGCCGGCGTGACGGCTGGTGCGGTAGTGGGCCACGAACTCCGCGCCCGCGTGGACGGGAAGCGCGATCGGCAGGAGCAGCTGTTGCATGCGGCCGGCGCTGGCCAGCTCGCGATCGAGGCGATCCCGGCTCTTCTCCGCAGCATTCTTGGCGGTGCGAAGTTGCTCGTCGTGTCTCTTGCGGTCGGAAATGTCGCGGAGGAAAGCGCCGAAGAAGAACCCTCCCTCGCCGCGAAACGGCGACGTGATCGTGAGCTCGACCGGAAATTCGCGCCCGGACCGATGTAATGCCGTCAGCTCGAGGCGCGCGTTCACGATCGGAGCGTTGCCCGTCTCGTGAAAGTGCCGCATGCCCTCGACATGGGCCAGGCGAAGGCTTGCCGGGATGATGGTGTCGGCGAGGTTGCGGCCGAGCGCGTCGGTCCGCGTCCAGCCAAACGTCGCGGCCGCCTGTTCGTTCCAGTCGACGATGTGCCCATCGCCGTCGATGCCAATGAAGGCGTCGTGCGCCGTGTCGACGATGATCCGGGCGCGGGCTTCGCTCTCGGCCACGCGCGCCAGCGCTGCGCGCAGATCTTCGTCGGCGAGCGCGACCGTGATCAGGTTCGACACAGAGAGGGCGAAGTTCTGTTCGTCGAGCGTCCAGACCCTCACACCGCCGACGTGCTCGGCGCACAGCACACCCAGAGTGCCGCGCCCTTGCCGCAACGGCACGTCCATCATCGCGCCGATGCCGTTCAGCCGGAGATAGCTCTCCTGAAAGCAGCGCGTTCTCGGATCACGATGCGCGTCGTCGGCGGCGATGACCCGCTGGGTTTCGAGGGCGTCAAAGTACGCCGGGCAGCCGGCGCGTGCGATGGCAGCGCCGGCTTCGTAGCAATCCGCCTCGCGGCGGAACAGACAGTCGCAGCGGATTTCCTGGTGGGATCCATCGAGTCGCCAGAGACTGACGCGGTCAACCTGCAGCGCCTCCGCGGTCACCCGCAGGATTTGTCGCAACCGATCGTCGAATCGGCGGGTGTGCTCGGCGGATGCCTCTGTCAGGACGGTGAGGGCGTGGCTCTGCACCGCGAGGCGGCGCCCGCTCGCGGCCAGGGCTTCCTCGGCCGCCATCTGGCGGGTGAGGTCGACAAACGCGCACAAAGCCGCAGGCTCGTGGTTCCACCAGATTCGTCGACCCGACGTCACGGCCCACACGGACGCGCCGTCCGGCCGCCGTAAGCGCAGCCACACGTTGTCCACTCGACCGGTGCGCCGAACCGCCGAGATGAATTGTTGGCGTTCGGCCGCGGTCGCGTAGTAGTCGGTCACCTTTCCGCCCACCGCATCCTGTTTGGTCACGCCGAGTACTTCCACCGCGCGTCGGTTGACAGCCAGGACCGAATCGCGCAGCAACGCCGTGATGACCATCGGCACCGGGCTGGCGTCGAGCAGACGTTCGAACACCTCTGCACTCATCGCAGAGTTGACGATGTCAAGTGGATGCGGCACCTCGCCGGTATCGATCATGTCCTCTCACATTGCTCCTTGACTGTGATATCGAAATTGGCGGGCAACTTGCGACATCCGTCTGGAGCCTCATGATCGCGACATGTCGTTCGGCCATACGCAGATGAACGTACCCGGCTTCAGGCGCGAGTTGACTTGGTCGAATCAGAGGTGGACGCTACGGTCTCCTTCACCTGCCTGTCGGCTCATATCGCCCGAGTGTCCCAGAAGCCCTGCCCGCCGGCAATGGTGACGCCAGCCTGCATCCCTCATGTGAGGTCAGAAACGTTCGAGCGTCATGTCGAATTGCCCGTTCGTCAGGTGCGCCGTCGGCACCGGCGTGGCGTTGAACGGATTCGATACGAGCGTGACCGTAAACGTTCCGGTCACATGCGTCGCGGAGATCGACGTCACCGTGAAGCTGCCAGCCCCGCCGGCGTGGCCGTTGTCCCAGTTCTGCGCGCCGAGCACCATCGTCACGGTGCCGTGAATGGCGGGCGTGAAGTCGAGCGAAATGATCGGCGCCGGCGAGGGGGGCACCAGCAGGCCCGCGCTGACCGGCACGGCGAGCGTAATGACGCGAAAGTTCGTATCCTGACCGGTGATCGCCAGAATGTTGTTGGTCATGGTCGCGCGTCGCGACAGCGAGCTGGTCCACGCCACGCCGTCGATGAGCGTTGAAAACGCGTTGCCGCCGCTCGGCGTCGGCGGCGGTGCCGGTGCCGCGGTGAACGTGACGTTGAACGCGCCCTCCGTGATGGTCTTCGTGCCGGTCGCGCCAGAGCCGTTGACCGGGGCGAGCGAGAACGAAAACGTCCCCGTCGCCGACGTCGACGTCATCGACGTGATGTTGATGGTCCCGCTCCCGATGCCGACCGCGGCCTGCCAGCCGGCGGCCGGGTTGCCGATCAGGATCTGCGCGTTCGCGGCGCTCAGCGCTCCGAGCGGGTAGGTACCCGTGCCGGCGCCGGTCGGTGTCAGGCCGAAGCTCACGGTCGTCGCGTGTGCGTTGTCGGTCCCGCCGATCGCCAGGATCCCGTTCGAAAACCCGGCGCTAATCGACGTCGCGGATTCGCTGACGCCGTCCACCTTGAACGTGAGCGTGCCATTGGTCGCGGCGGCCGGCGTGCCGGTCGAGGGCGGCGACGACGGCGACGTCGGGCTCGAACTGCTGCCTCCGCACCCAATGGTGATCGCCGCGACGAGCCCGGCCAGTAGACTGTATGCACGCATGTCGGCCCCTTTTTCCTTGATTCCGCCCACGCGCCGGCGCTCTTGCGCGGCTGCCCACGCGCGATACAAGATTGGCGCGTCCACCCATCCATTGCGTCAAACACGCCAGCGAACTGTCATGGCCAAATCCGACCCGATTTCGTGGCCCGAAGGCGACTGGGAGGGGCCGACGGGGATCGGCCGCGAAGCGCTCAACCAGCTGTTTAGCGTCACCTACGAGGAGCTGCGGCGTCTCGCGTCCACCGTCAGGCGAAGCGATTGGTCGGCGAGCATCAGCCCGACAACGCTGGTCAACGAAGCCTGGATGAAGCTGGCGGCGTCGCCGGCGTTCCGGCCGGCGTCGCATCTGCACTTCCGGCGTATCGCGGCGCGCGCCATGCGCCAGGTGCTGGTCGAAGCGGCGCGCCGGCGTCATGCCGGAAAGCGAGGCGGCGGCGACGCGACGTTCGTGACCTATGACGAATCGATCGAGCAGGTGGCCCAGACCGCTCGGGATCTGATCGCGCTCAACGCCGCGCTCGAAGATCTCGCCCGGGTCAGCCCCCGGCAGGCCGTGATCGTCGAAAGCCGGTACTTTGGTGGATGCGAGGTCGCGGAGATCGCCGTGCTGCTCGACGTCTCCGAGGCGACGATCCAGCGCGACTGGCGCGCCGCGAGAGCGTGGCTCGCAACGCAGATCGTGCGGACGCGCCAGGACTGAAGGAGATCCAGATGGACGGCGCACGCTGGGAACGACTGCAAGGTCTCTTTCACGAGGCGGCCGGCCTGCCGGCCGGCGCCCGCGAATCTGCGGTTCGCGCCGCGTGCGAAGGGGACGAGACGCTCGCCGGCGACGTGATGGCGATGCTCGAGCACGATGCGGGAGGCCGATCGGTGCTCGATCGCGACGTCGCCGTCGTCGCCGACCGCATGCTCGGCGAAGGGCTCCCAGAGTCGATCGCGAGTCAGACGTTCGGGCCGTACCGGTTGACCCGGCTTCTCGGCGAAGGCGGCATGGCCAGCGTGTACCTGGGCGTCCGCGACGATCTCGGCAGCGTCGCCGCGATCAAGATTCTGCGCGACGCGTGGCTATCGCCGGCTCGCCGCGAGCGGTTCGCGAGCGAGCAGCGCACACTCGCGCAGCTGAATCATCCTGCCATCGCGAGGCTCTACGACGCCGACACGCTGCCGGGCGGCACGCCGTGGCTCGCGATGGAGTATGTCGAGGGCGTGCCCCTCACGCACTACTGCCGCGCGCGCGGCAGGTCGGCGGCCGATCGCCTGCGCGCGTTTCACCGCGTGTGCGAGGCAGTCGAATACGCCCATCGCCGCATGGTCGTGCACCGCGATCTCAAGCCCTCGAATATTCTCGTCACGGCCGACGGAGACGTGAAGCTGCTCGACTTCGGCATCGCCCGCCAGATCGATCCGGGCGAAAAGGGCGCGACGCCGACGCTCGACGGCCTGCGGCTTCTCACGCCCGCGTACGCCTCGCCCGAGCAGATTCGCGGCGAGGCGACGACGGTGCAGGCCGACGTATACGCGCTCGGCGTCATCCTCTACGAGCTGCTCGCCGGGCGGACGCCGATCGAAGTGTCAGAGATGCCACTGAGTACGGCCCGCCAGCAGCTGCTCCACGCGGAGCCGATGCGCCCGTCGCTCGCCGCGCGGCAGCCGGGGACGAGCGTGACGGGCCTGTCCACGGCCGCCTGGAACGATCTCGACGTGCTGGTGCTTACCGCGATACAGAAGGACCCGTCGCGACGGTACGGGTCGGTCGAGGGATTGATCCGCGACCTCGATCACTATCTCGCCAACGAGCCCCTCGAGGCCCAGCGGGACAGCCTGGCGTACCGGGCGCGGAAATTCGCGCGCCGAAACTGGCGGCCGCTGTCGGCCGCGGCGATCGTGACCGCCGTCGTGGTCGCGCTCGTCGGCTTCTACACCGTCCGCCTCGCGGCGGCGCGGAACGCGGCTGTCGCGCAGGCGATGCGCACCGACCGCATCCAGCGGTTCATGCTCCGGCTGTTCGACGGCGGCGAGAAGGAGTCGGGTCCGGCCGACACGCTTCGCGTCGTGACGATCGTCGATCGCGGCGTCCTTGAGGCGCGCGCGCTCGATCGCGAACCGCTCGTCCAGGCAGAGTTGTACCAGACGCTCGGCGGCGTCTACGAGAAGCTCGGCAAATTCGATCGCGCCGAGTCGCTTTTTCGCGCCTCGCTCGATACCCGCCGCGCGCTCGAGCCGTCGACGGCGTCCGACGTCGTCCGCGGGACCACGGCGCTCGCGCTGTTGCGTTCTGATCAGGCGCGATTCGAAGAGGCAGAGCGTTTGGGGCGCGAAGCGGTGACCGCCGCGCGATCGGCGCTCGCTCCGGAGGATCCGGAAGTCGCGAATGCGACGGCCGCCCTGGGACAGATTCTCGAGCAGCGGGGCTCGTACGCGCAGGCCATTACCACGCTGCAGCAAGCGGTCGCCCTGCGGTCGCGCCCGGGCGCCGACCGATCCGAGCTGGCGGAAGCGCTCTTCGAGCTGGCGAACACGAATTTCTATGCAGGACATCTCGACGTGGCCGAGTCGCTCACCCAGCGCGTGCTCGCCATCCACACCGAGCTCTTCGGTGAGGCCCACCCGCTGGTGGCCGAGGATCTGATTAATCTCGGAGCGGTCCAGCACGAACGCGGCCGTTACACGGACGCGGAACGCTTCTATCGACGGGCGCTCGACATCAACCGCTCGTGGTACGGCGGCGACAGCTATCGCACCGCGTCGACGATGACGATGATCGGGCGCACGCTGTACTTGCAGAAGCGCTACGACGAGGGGCGCGATCTCCTGACCCAGTCGCTGAGCATCCAGGAACACGTCTTCGGCCCGGTCCATCCGCGCGTCGCCTCAGCGTTGAACGACCTCGGCAACATCGCCATGGGCCAGGACCGCCTGGACGAGGCGGAAGCGGCGTTCCGGCGGAACGGCGACATCTACCGATCGCTCTATGGCGGCGAGCACTACCTCGTCGGCATCGCGACGTCGAACCTCGCGGGCGTCTATCTGGCCCGTCACGACTACGCGACCGCCGAGGCGATGTACCGGAACGCCATCGACATCTTTTCGCGGGCGCAGTCGCCCGACCATCTCAATACGGGTATCGCGCGGATCAAACTCGGTCGCGCGCTGCTCCGCCAGGGGCGAATCGCGAACGCAGAAGGCGAGCTCAAAGCGGGATACGACATTGTCTCGAAGCAGGCGGCGCCGGGCGTGAGCTGGCTGAACACTGCCCGCGAGGATCTCGCCGCCGCGTACGACGCACTTCACCGGCCGGACGACGCGGCGACCATCCGCGCCGAAGCCGCCCGCGTGGCACTGACCGCAACCACACGATGATCGTTTCCGCGCTCGCCCTGATTGCCAGGGGGCGCAACCGTTGTGACACAGTTGCCTAGCATCGAGCAGGGTGCGACATGCTAATCGACCAGGACCGCGAAGGCCAGACACCGACAGAGAGATGAAAATGAGACCGAGTCCCAATAGTGTGGCGCTGGAGTCCGTGCCCCTATGAGCCATAGCGCCCGATCCGACAGCGTCCAGTTCTGAATCAGCTCGCGACCTCCGTGTAGTCCTTACGTCTGAACGTAATCGCGCCGGCAATTCTCGGCGACTTCACCATCCATCCTTGACACATCGAGTCATCCAGCGAAGAATACGCGGCCGGAACAGTTGAGCCGCGTCGGGTTTCCCGCCCTCTCGGAATCGATCACAACGCCAAAGGAGCAGCAATTCATGAATATCGGTGGACGTTTCATGTCCCTCTCAAGACTGACGCGGGGCGCCGGGATCGCTGTGTTACTGGCGGTCACCATCGGTAGCGGCCAGGTGCATGCCGACAAGGCAGCAGCCTCCCAGGCCCAGCAGTCCCAGCATTACTACCTGGCACTCGGGGCGTCATATGCATTCGGCTTCCAGGGGAGCCAAGTTCCAGTCGGAGCTTCAGACAGGAACATACAGTGCGGCTTCGTTCAACACGGGCAACGTTGATGACTTCGCGCAGAGGCTTGCCGCTGGACGGTCACGCCTACGGACGGTCAATCTGAGCTGCCCTGGTGAGACGTCGGACAGCTTCATCAGCGGCGGCTGCCGGTTTCATCTCAGCGGGCTCAGCCTGCACAATGACTATCCGGCGAGCGCATCGCAGCTGAGTGCGGCCCTGGCGTTCCTCAATGCGCATCCTCACCAGGTGCATGTCATCACGATCAGCCTCACCGATCTGACCGGCAATGCGCTCTCGGACCTGTACTTTCGTTTCTGCGCCCAGAATCCAACGTGCACCCTGAGCGCCCTTCCGGCTTTCCTCGCCCACGAGAAAGCAAACGCCGACGAGATTCTGTCTGCGCTACAGGCTGCGTCTCCTTCGAGCCAGATTCTCGTGTTGCAGGAATTCGACCCTTATATGGTCGCGATACCCGCCAGCATTCCGCTTTTCGACCAGATGAACGCAATGCTGGCAAGCGTGGCTACCGCGCACGGCGCGATACTCGCCGACGGCATCTCACCCGTCACCCCTTCCAATCTCTGCACGCTGACATTCGTCTGCGTGCCACTCCTGTACGACATTCACCCAACCGACGGCGGCTACGCGGTACTGGCACAGGCAGTGTGGGAAGCCTACGACAACTGATCGCGCGATCGCACTTCAGATCCCGCGAATCAACACCGCTCAGGCGGCTCGCCGACTTGTTCCCAAAGCAGCCGATGGACGCGGCGTAAAACATATACTCCGGCAATGCGCCGGATCAGTGGGTGCCTGACGAAGCTGGTGCTGTGGGCGGGGCTCGCAGTCGTTGTGACGTGGGCGCTGATGGTGGTACTGCATCCGTGGGCGCTACACATTGGCGGACGATCGGCGCCGCTGCTCTATTGGCACGGCGCGGGCACCGTGGTGGCCGAGCGCGGCAAGGCGCGTCCGCTGTATGTGTCGTTCTGGCCGGGCCCCCACAGCGATCCAGTGGAGGCGGCCGGCGGGAGGGCCGGATCGTCGGTGCACGGCTGCTGGGTACGGGCTGGCTCTGCATTGCGCCCGGTACGGTGGAGCGAATGCAGTTGAGCGGCACCATGTACGGCGGATACACGAGCGACTCGGACAGCCTGCTGGCTTTTCGGCTGTTGGAGTGGTGCCAGCCGTTCGCGCTCAATCAGGCGAAGCGGGGTTTTTTCGATCTGGCAGGCAACTGGCGTGGACCGGAACTGATCACTTCAGGAAACGCGGCAACGACCGAACTGCAACTGCCATGTCCAACTTCGGGTCGTCGTTCTTGACGCGCGCCCCGCCTCGGTCCTGACTACGACGTGATGGACATGGTCGCGGGCGATTCGAGCCAGGAAGAACGGCGCGAACGACGAGTCGTTCGCGCCCCCGACCTACTTGCGTTCGGCCACAGCGGTTGTCGCGGTGGTACTTCTATAGAACACGTAATCGGCTTCGTACGGCACAAACGCCGTCGTCCCGATGTCGACCGGCGAGTTGCAACCGATCGCCGGCGCCAGCCCGCCCACGGTATTCACTCGTTGAACGAACGTGGCCACTGCGAGATCGTCGCCGTTTCCTGACCCTTCGAGAACGCCAGCTCGACTCAAGAGGAGCCAGGCGATGGCGTCCTTGGCGACAAACTCAGGATCCGATGCAAACGTTGCGGCCTGGACCAGCGCGCCCCAGAAGGCGCTCGAGTTCCGTGTGCTCTGCCACGTGGCGCGTACCGTGCCGAGCTCGAAGGGGTTTGCACTGAAGAAGTGATTGATGATGCGGTGTGCTGGGTTGTTGAACAACACGGCCTCGGGCGTAGTCAGCACAAAGGCGACGCCAGAACCCGATGCCACGCACACGTAATCCTGGCTGCCGAAGGCATGGCCGATGAGATACGCTTCGTTTCCCTCGGGCGCGTGAATTCTGCCGGGCGCTGGTGGCGGCGTGACAGTCTGCGCGTGGCCGGCTTGCGGAAGCGCGACCACGAAGACCGTCGCGAGAGCGCTCGTGCCGGCGATGAGCCTGATCCGGCGGGTGATGTGGTGTCCTGTGTTGCGAATGTTCATGCGATTTTTCCTCATTTTTCAAATACAGCGACTCTCACTTCCGTGGAGCTGAACGGACGGAGCACGTCGTTGCTGCCTCGACGTCTTACCTGTGTAGGCGCAGTCGTCCGGTTTCTTTCGTCACTCTTGGAAGTTCGGAGACGAGCTGCGCCTTATGGCCGTGACACCGCAAGCCGCTTACGAATGCCGTCAGTAATTGCGCAGCAGGAATGGCGACTAACGCTTCGCGTAATTACGTAATCGAACCCTCGTTCACAGTGCGCCCTGATGCGGGGGCTGACTATTTAGTGCGGCGCCGAATTCGTTTGGTTCTAGGCACGCTGTCGGCCGCCCACAGACGGACCGTCAGATCGACGGTGCCAACCTGAACCAGATCGCCGTCGGTGAGCGCCCCCTCCCCGTCGACCGACGCGCGCCGGATGAACGTGCCGTTGGTGCTACCCAAGTCCTCGAGCATCGCGCGGCGGTTGCGGCTGTCGACGCGAATGATCGCGTGGCGGCGCGAAACGCCGGGTGCGTCGAGCCAGATGTCACTTCGCGGATCGCGTCCGATGATGTTGTCGCCCTCTGAGAGCTGCCAGGTCCTGCCTTCCCACACTACCCAGCAAAAGGGAACCTGGACCGGGGCGCGCGCTGCCGGCACGTCCACGGCCGTGGCGCAGAAAGCGTATCCAACACCATGGACCGTTCGAATGAACTTCGGGTCCTGCGCGCTGTCGCCAATGGCGCGCCGAATCTCGCCGATGAGGATATTGAGATTCGCGTCCACCACATGCGTGTTCGGCCAAATCCCCGCGTGCAGGTCGGCCTTTTCCACGACCTTCGGCGCCGCTTCAATCAACAGACAGAGCAGGTCGAACGCCTTCGGCGACAGGTGGATGTCACCTCCGCCGCCCTGCAGCTGGCGCGTGTCGGAGTCGACGGTGAACTCGGCGAATCGTGTTCTCACGGTGCACCCCGCCGACCCTGGACAATCCTTGGAATTTTCCTTAACATCCGCTGCCCCGTTCCGGGCAATAGTGGCGGCCTGGTCGGCGCGCGCCGCGCAGAAGCCGGCCGGTGCGAGCTTCCGTCAACGAAATCTTACCCGGAGCGATTCAATCGTGCGTATCCTCGCTGCGGCGCCCAGGCGACGCCAGGCGCGCGACATCATCGATGCGGTCGTCGCCAACATGCGGCAGAACCTCGAGCGCCTCAAGTACTCGACGCTCGCGCCCAGTCGCTACACGGTCTATCTTCATCCGGCCGAGTTCGAACGGCTGGAGACAATCGTGCCGGTTCTGCAGGAACAGACTGTCCGCGCGCTCGACGAAGAGCTCCGGCGTCTGAACGCGGCGTCGGCCACCCATCGATGGAAGCGCCCCTTTGCCGGCGAACCCAAGTCCGAAGTTCGCAACGCGGCGAGTGACTGGCACATTGCGTTCCTGGCCGATCCCGATGAGGAACTGCAGGAAGGGGATCTGTTCGTCGACTCGGAGCTGCTGATGCCGGCCAGGCCGGATCTCGGCCTTGGCGCACAGACTCGCAAAATCGTCACCCGGCAAACGGGGCAGTCTTCATCAACGCTCGAGCACACCATCGCCTTCCCGGCGGCCCTCTCGACGCCGAGGCTTCTCGCCCGCATCGAGTACGACGACGAGGCCGGCCATCATTTCTACGACGTGACCAGAGACTGCGTCAGCATCGGACGCGGCGGCGTCGCTCATCCGGTCGACCTCCGCATTGCCTCGTCGGCCGACGTGTCGCGCGAGCACACCCGCATCCGTCGGGATTCGGCGAGTGAGCGGTTCTTCCTGATCGATCTGAGCACGCTCGGCACGACGTTAAACGGTTGCCCTGTCGCCAGGGGGTTCGACGAGGTCGACGGGACAAAACGAGAGAACGGTTCCGAGACGCTGCTGCCAGACGTTGCAAAGATCGGGCTCGCTGGCATGGTGTTCCTCGATTTCCGGAAACGGCAATGATCGCGTTGCTATTGTGGGCTCGCTTTCTGCTGTTTGCCGCCTGCGGCGCTCTCATATCGCTGTATCTCTGGGTTGGCTGGCGGTCGCGCACGGCGAAGTGAGCCGATCGATGCAGATAACAAACGCGCCAGTGGCCGGCGCCGAACTTGCCGCGTTCCGGCCCATAGGCGATGCCCCGGCGCCCCCCGGCAGAGGTGTCCTCATTCGAGCCCGCCCGGCCGCGCCAGTAGACATCCAGGTCACCGGCGCGTCCAGGGTGACTAGGTTTGTGGATGGCACCTCATTTGCTGCGGTTGCGGCCAGCAACGTTCAGGATAATCCAGGCGCCGCGTTGACGATGCCCTCGGCGTTAGCGCGACTGGCCCACAATGTGTTCATGCGAAACGGGACGCCGGAGCGCGTCCGTCGATCGCTCATCATCGACGGCGGCGCCAACCTGCTCTTCACCGGCAACGTCTTCCCGGACGTGAGCCGCGGCGTTCGCTCCAGGTTGTCGGCGCCGCCGCGCATCCGGCGAGGACGGTGATGACAACGGTCTTCCAGCGCGTTCGCGTCGGGCCGTACAAAATCGTCTGCGAGATCGGACGCGGCGGCATGGCCGTCGTGTTCTTCGCCACTGACAGCCGAGACGATCGCCATGTCGCGCTCAAGCTGGTTCCGATCGGCACCGACCAAGACACCCATGACGTGCTCGAGGCCGAGCGCTGGGGCGCAAAGCTGCAGGAGCAGTTCTGCCGCATCAGCCAGAACGTGCCGGTTGTCTACGAACACGGCACCGAAGGCGGCTACTTCTACATCGCGATGGAATATCTCGACGGCTGGAATCTCTCGGAGATTCTCTCCGCCGGCGCGCTGGCGCCGGAGCGCGCCGTCAGCGTGGCGATCCAGTTGTGTCATTTCCTCGAAGCCGCACACGGCTTCGAGGCGACGATCGACGGGCGTCGGCTTCATTCCCTGCTGCACGGCGACTTGAAGCCGCGAAACATCCGACTCCTCAGGGCCGACCAGGTCAAGATTCTCGACTTTGGCATCGCCAAGGCGCTGTCGTTGAGCCGGAAAGTGACGCGCAACGACTTCGGCAGCCTCACCTACGTGTCGCCGGAGCGGCTCGAGTCCGGCGAGATCGACACCTACGCCGACTTCTGGGCAGTCGGCGTGCTGCTCTACGAGATGCTGACCGGCATCCAGCCGTACCGCGCGCCCGACTCGCGCCGGCTGGAGCTTCGGATCAGAATCGCTTCAGCCTCCCGATCCGCTCGGCGGGTCGTGTCCGCCGGCGCTGCGGGCGGTCGTCGCTAAGCTCCTGGCCGGACCTCCGGCCGATCGATACGGCGATGCCCGCGCCATTCGCGAAGATCTCGAATGCGTGACGTCCGGCCGCATGACCCAGGCCGAACGCGAAGGATGGTCCGCGGCCGGCGCCCTTGACGAGCCGCCGACGGTCCGCATGCCAGCGTTGGCGCAAGACGATGGAGACGCCCTGCCACCAACGGTGCGAGTCCACACCCGTCCGGGAACCGCTGCCGCTTCCCCAGCGAACGTCATCTTTCGTCCCGCCGTGGCGCCACCGATGACGCGGGCGCGTCTGGCCAGCCGAATCTCGCGAGTCGCGCTCCTGTTGGTGGCGTCTTTCGTCGCTGGGCACGAGCTGATGATCGCCTTGCGCGCGGAACGGCTGCGGGCAGAGATGCCGACGATCGAACTCGATGGCGTCGGCGGACTGTGGGACAGCTATCACGACCTCAGCTCTCGGAGTCTGGGGATTACCACTGCCAGGCTGGAGCATGCGCTGACCAGCCAAACAGTGACGCTCGCCGATCGCATCATTGGCAACTATCGATCGCCCGCGCCGACGGTTCGCGAAACGCAGTGGAAGATGGCGCGCGAAGCGCTCGCACAGGCCCTGGCGGTCAACCCCGACGATAGTCAGCTGAAAGGTGCGCTTCGCTACTGCGACGGCCACCTGCATCGAATCAACGGCGAGGCGCGGAAGGCACACCAGCAGACAGCGGACGCCCAGCGCGAATTCACCGAAGCGGTGTCGGCATTCCACGAAGCCACCGAGCTCCGCCCCGAGTGGCCGGATCCGTTTCTCGGGTTGATGCGGACGTTCATCTATGACCTCGAAGACATCGATCGCGGCGCTGACGCGTTGCGGCAGGCGCAGCGTCTCGGGTACACGGCGGGATCGCGCGAGGCCGTGCAACTCGCCGATGGATACCGTTTACGGGCGATGGCGCTGGCGCGCAAGGCGCGGGCACTGAGCGACACGGCCGCCGAGCAGGAATACCTTGCGCGATCAGCCGACGCGTATCGCCGCGCAATCGCTCTTTATTCGAAGGCCACCGGTTTCGCGGCGCCGAGGAGCCTGAAGGCCGCGCAGCGCGGCCTCGAACAGGTCGAACAGCGAAAGGGTGCATCCTCGGGCGCGCCCGGTCGAAACAGAAGATCGCACGCCGTCCAGCCATGACCACAACCTACATGGCCGCCGCCGATCGAGACACGCCGCGGACGCGGCACTGGACGGATCGCATCGATCTGGCGGCGCTCCTGGTTCCTGCCACGTCGTGCGTCGCGGTGCTGGCGATTGCGTTGGCATACGCGGGACGGACGAACGTCATCGCCGGCACGAGCCGCGCCGCGGCGGTCGCACCTGTCAATCTGAACGCTGTCGCCGCCGCGCCACCGCTCGAAGCGGCGATGGAGACAGTGTTGACGGACGCGGACGCGCGACGACTGACGGCGCAGCGGCTGTTCCGGTTTCTCGGCGAGCAACGACAGCAGTCGCGCGCGCTGCCCAATGTCGGCGCCATCGCACCGCTGTTCAGCCTGGCCGATTTCGCCAAGGTCAAGCCGCTCTTCACCGTCCGGACGATCGACGAGTTCCGGCGGCAAGTCGTGCTCTTCACGTGCATCTACATCCTGGCGTTTCACGCGGCGATGCTGGTCTGGCGCTGGCGCCGCATCCGCTCCGATCCTGTCCTTGTCGCGGTCGCGCACCTGCTCACCGCAATCGGGTTTGCCGTCCTCGTCAGCCGCGCCGATCCACTGCGCGACACCCTGACGTTTGTCCGCTTCGCCGAGGGAACGGTTACCGGCATCGCGGTGATGACGGCCGTGTCGCTGGTCGACTTCGGCGCCGCCGCATTCATGACCGTGAGCTATCTGCCGCTTCTCGCCGCCCTGTCGCTGTCGATGCTGTTGATCCTCTTTGGCTCGGGTCCCGGCACCAGTGGCGCGAAAGTCAATCTGGGTCCCGTCCAGCCGATCGAGGCGATCCGTCTGATGCTGGCGCTGTTCCTGGCCGGGTTCTTCGCGCGCCGCTGGGAATTGCTTCGGGGCACCCGCAGCCCGATGTTCCGCGGTGCGCGATGGGCACGATGGATCGACCTGCCGCGCGCCGAGTACGTCCTGCCGGTTGTGATCGGTGTCGGCCTCGCGCTCGTCTTCTTCTACCTGCAGAAGGATCTCGGTCCGGCCCTGTTTCTTTGCTGCGTTTTTCTCGCCACCTATGTTGTCGCGCGCGGCCGGGTCGGGATGGCGATCGCCGGGCTTGCGCTCCTGATACTCGGCTTCTATGTTGGTTATCGCTTCGACATCTCGCATACCCTCGTCGAACGCGTGCGCATGTGGCAATCGCCATGGGACAACGCCGTGCCTGGCGGCGACCAGGTCACGCACGCGATCTGGGCGCTGGCGACCGGCGGTTCGGTTGGAACGGGCCTCGGTTTCGGCGATACGCGTTACCTGCCGGCCGGCCACACAGATCTGATCCTCGCGGCGATCGGAGAGGAGCTCGGCGCGACAGGCCTGCTCCTCGTCGCTGTTCTGTACGGCTTTGTCGGCTGGCGCGGTTTCCGCATCGGCCGGCTGGCGCGAAACGACTATGGATTCTTCCTCGCCACCGCGCTGACGTTGTTTCTGATCGTGCCGGTGCTGATCATGGCGTCGGGCAGCTTCGGCGTGACACCGCTGACCGGCGTCGTGACGCCATTTCTGAGCTTCGGCGGGTCGGCGATGGTCGCGAACTTCTGCGCGCTGGGCATGCTGACCGCGATCCACGCCGATCGCCGCCCGCCCGGCGATCTCGAGCCGTTCCGCGTGCCGGTCCGGTGGCTCTCGTCGTCGCTCGCGGTGTTCGCGCTCGTTCTCCTTGCCGTCGCCGTCAACATCCAGGTCATCCACGCGGACGACTACGTCATCCGCGCCCATCTCGGCATTCAGGCCGATGGCGGCCGGCGTTTTCAGTACAACCCGCGTCTGCTCGACATCGTCCAGCTGATACCGCGCGGCACAATCTACGATCGCCGCGGCGTGCCCATCGCCACCGACGATCCGCGGGTGATTGCAGCGGCGCGGCCGACCTACGCACAACTCGGCGTGTCGGTCGACGATCGGTGTCCGAGTCCCGGCGAGCGATGCTATCCACTTGGCGGGGCGGGCTTCCATCTCCTGGGCGACGCGCGCACTCGTAGCAACTGGACCGCCGGCAATTCGTCGTACATCGAACGAGATGCCGACAGCCGGCTGCGGGGCTTCGACGATCATGCCGAGATCGTTCGCACCACAGACGCTGCCGGCCAGTCGATGCTGACGATCAGGCGCGATTACCGCGACATCGTCGCAGCGCTGCGGCATCGCCACGATCCCGCCAACGCTGCGCTGGCTCGATTTCAACAGCCGCACGACGTCCACCTGACGATCGATGCCGACCTGCAGTTGCGGGTTGCTGCAATCGTCGCGGCCTACGCCCAGAAGAACGCCGGCCGCGCGGCGGCCGTCGTGCTCGATCCGGATAGCGGCGAGCTGCTGGCGAGCGTCAGTTACCCGTGGCCCGAGACCTCGGCGTCACACGAATCTGCGGCCGCGGCTTCGGCGCTTCGACGCGGCGGGCTTGCGGGCGTCCGAGCGGACAGCGCCGCCGAATCGTTACTGGATCGCGCGCGCTACGGTTTGTATCCGCCTGGATCGACGTTCAAGCTGGTCACGGAATCGGCGGCGCTGCGTCAGCATGTCGATCCGCGCAAGACCACGTTTACATGCGCGCGGCTGCCGGACGGAAGGGTCGGCGCGAAAATCAGCGGCTGGAACCGCCCGGTCCGCGACGACGTGCGGGATGTGCATCCGCATGGAACAATTGACGGGCACGACGGCTTCGTGCATTCGTGCAACGCCTACTTCGCGCAGCTCGCCGTCAAGCTCGGATCGCGGTCGTTGCTCGACACCGCCAACCGGCTGGGGATTTCGCTGACGCCAGCAGCCGATGCGGCGGCGCGCGTGCGGCAGACGCTTCCGCAGATCGGCTACGGCCAGGGCGATGTCGTCGTCACCCCTCTGAGGATGGCGCGCGTGTCGGCCGCCGTCGCTTCGAACGGCGTACTGCGCGACACCCGGTGCAGCGCAGGATGAAAGCGCGAGTCCGGCGAGCGATCAGTTTCTGAGCGGCGATGATGCACGCCTGCTCGCCGGCTACATGCGCGACGTCGTGCTGAGCGGCACCGGCCGCGTGCTGCGGAACCATCCAGGCCGCATCGCCGGAAAAACCGGGACGGCGCAGCTGGATGGCCAGCCGTCTCACGGATGGTTCGTCGGCTTTGCGCCGTTTGGTCCGGCCGCCAAACGAATCGCGTTTGCCGTCGTGATCGAGAACGCCGGTTACGGAGGCGGCAGCGCCGCGCCGGCCGCCGGAGAAATCGTCGACGCGGCGTCGCGTGCCGGCTTACTGCGGTGAGGTGACATGAACGTTCTTGGCAGAGCGCGGCGGCTCGAATCGACGATCGCGGCAAAGCTCGACGGCGCCGCGAAGAGCATGGTCCGATCCCGACCGCGCGAGCCTCTCGAAATCGTCCTCGCCATCCTTGACGCCGTCGAGCAACGGATCGAGCCAACCGGCCGCGGGGCGCGCGTGTTTCCGTTCAATCGAATCGAGCTGTCGGTGCTCGCGCCGTCGCGCGAGACGCGTGGGCGTCTCGAGGCCGTGTTCGGTGGCGACACGCCACTTCGGGCGAGAATCCTCGACCGGGTGCACTGTGCCGGATGCTCGCTGGCGGACGTGGTCGTCGAGATCCAGTACAGCGACCGCGCAGCGCACAACTGGAGCGCGCCCGAATTCGATCTGCAGTTCGCGCGTGTCGCGGAGCCCGAGGACCGCCCGGCGCTCGAGGGGCAAACGGGCCAGATCAACATCAAGGGGCTGCATGGCGTCATGGAACGACGGGCGTACTCATTGATCGCCCCGCGCATCGACGTTGGCAGAGGCGCAGAGGTCCGAGACCACCGCAACCGGCTCATTCGAACGAATCACGTCGCATTCACCGAAGGAGGCGGCGATGTCAACCAGACCGTTTCGCGGAAGCACGCGCACATCGCGTACGAGCCGCGCACGGGTGATTTCCGATTGCACGATGACGGCAGCGAACACGGCACCGAGATCGTGCGCGGCGGCAGGACGATTTCGGTCCATCGAGGGGCGCGTGGGGTTCGATTGCAATCGGACGATGAAGTCGTCCTCGGTGAGGCGCGTGTGCGGATCACGTTTCCGATGGCGTGAGGCTGTCCTTACCAAGAAGGCCGTCCGCCTGCTTCAAGCGGCCGGCACCCTGAGCTTGATTCTCGGAGCCTAAGGTTGATCGCCCCATCCGTGATCCTCGCCGTTCACGTACTCCATGACGAGCGCGAGCGCGCCAGGATGCGGGCGACCTTACCTTCCGCGGAGCAGCATCCGCGTAGAACAAACGATCGACGGGCTGGCCGGCGCGGAACCGGACGGGGAGCTACTTCTAGCCCGTCGATATTCGATTCAGATCCCATGCGTTCGCGGCATTCAGGCCGTCAATCGATTCTCTGTCCAGCCGGGCGGATTCTCCAGGTGCGCGAGGGATCACTGTCGCAGTTGAACTGGAGTGCCGTCACGTTGTTGTCGGTGCTCCGCCCCCCGGCGATTGTCAGGCACTTGCCGGTCTGCACGTTGCTGATCTGATAGACGCCCTCGCCGGTCGCGGTGATCCTCCAGGTGCGCGAGGGATCACTGTCGCAGTTGAACTGGAGAGCCGTCACATTGTTGTCGGTGCTGCGCCCTCCGGCGATCGTCAGGCACTTGCGGGTCTGCACGTTGCTGATCCGGTAGACGGCGCCGGTCGCGTTGAGGCTCCAGGAGCGAGACGGATCGCCGTCACAGTCGAACTGAAGAGCGGTCACGTTGTTGTCGGTGCTCCGCCCCCCAGCGATCGTCAGGCACTTGCCGGTCTGTGCGTTAATCAGCATCACACGTTGGTTTGTGAGTGGTTGGGCGAACGTGACGGCACCTGCAGCGTAGAACAGCCCGACGGCGAACACGCCTGACGCACCGAGGCCGGCTGGTATGCGGGGGACAAAAGTCATTTTGCGTCTCCCTTCTAAAGAAACGGAACTGAGCACGGCATCATGCCGGCTGCCCTTCAACCTTTCGGGTGGTCAACACGGGCGGCGAGCAGCTACACGTCAATACGAGGGCGGCCCTAGAAACGGTCTCACAAATGCCCTCGTTCCAGCACGGTGGTACCAAGGGACTCCATTGGCAAGAATCCACACGGCGAGTCGCGAGACTAACCAGGAACGTAGGCCAACCTGATCACATCCTCACCAATCCGATCATTGGCCACAAGGCGGAGCGGCGGCCGGGACCCGGCGAAATATGGCTTGCCGTGACCAAGCACGACGGGGTGCAGGTAGATTCGATACTCATCGATCAGGCCAAGTTCGGTCAGGCTGTGCGCCAAGTCCGGGCCAGCGACTTCGATCTCCCCGTCGCGCTCGGCCTTCAGCTCGCGGATCGCGCCCTCCAGATCATCCTCAACAAGCCTGGCGTTGGGGCCGACCGACTTCAACGAGCGCGAGACGACCCATTTCGGCTGTTTCCGCCACGCCGCCGCGAAGGCGTGTTCCTCTGCGCCCCATTCAGGATGATCGTCGTCCCAGTAGCGCATGACCTCATACATTTGGCGACCGTAGACACTGCCCGCCTGCCGCTGAGCCTCCTCGATGAAGTGACGGAAGAGAGTGGGGCTTGGCGCGAACGCCATATGGTCGACGTAGCCGTCCAGGGACTGATTCATTCCGAACACGAGCTTAGCCATACTTCCCTCCTCTTCATGGGGGCGAAATCAACGCGCTTCCGCAATCAAGACGCAATCACTTCGATGTCGCGCCCGCCGCCCCACGGATGAATCAAGTTCTTGTCTTCGGCCCGATCGGACCACTGATTACTGGAGAATGCCCCTCGTCATAGCCCGAAGCCTTCGATAGCGACTGATGGCTCGCCAGGCTCGGGAACCGTGAAGAATGTCGAGATCCCGCTGCAGGCGCCCAAGTTCGCCGGACAGCGCCGCATTGCGCTGCTCTGACCGTTCAAGCTGCGCGCGAACTTCAGCAAGATGCGTCGCGGCCTGTGCGAGTTCGCAGGCGATTTGCCAGCGGCACGACTCGGCAGCTCGCAGTGCATCGTCCGCTCGGTGTGCGCGCATCTCAGCCTCGCTGCGCGTCTTTATCACCGGCGCCAGCGTCCGGAGGTAGGCCGATGCGTCCGCCAGCGACGTCCGGGCCTGCTGATCCTTCTCCGCAGACGGCCGCGCGTGCATGGCCCGGTCGTAGGTGGTCAGCAAGCGATCGACAGCAGCGGACAGATCCACCTCAGAACGTATCCATTCCGTGACCTGCCGCGCGTTCGCCGGGTTGTAGGCACGTAGGGCCGAGAGCACCCCGTCCTTGCTGATGGTGCCGGCCTGCATGGTGCGCACACCGAAGTTCAGGCGACGCATCCACTGCATGTTATCGGTATCGACCATGCCGCCCAGTCCGGCGAGATCGGCCACCACGGTGGCGCAGCCCACCGACATCGCCTCCAGCGCGCAACGGGCCTTGCCGAACACGATGTCGTAGCCGCCCAGCACGCGCTCGGGCTGCGCGATCGCGTTGCCGGAGGCCGAGCCGGCAACGTCTATCCGCTCGATGCCGAAGGCCTGGCAGGCTTCACGGATCGCGGGGACGAAGCTACTGTCGGTCGCCGCGTTGCTGAAGATGAGCGCCGATGCAGGCGTTCCGGGCAAAGGGTCGCGCAGCCCGAAGCGGTCCAAGTCGACAAAGTTGTAAAGCATGTCGATCCGCTCAGCAGCAATGCCTGGCGTGGTCAACAGCCGTTCGCGGCACAGGTCGTCCACCGCAACGTAACGCCGGATGGACGGAAACACCGGTGGCAGCTCTTCCCACGGCAACCAGCCATGGCAGACGTAGATCGCCGGCACGTCCGGGAACTGCAGCATGGCCGTCATCGCGTCCAAGTGATGCTGGCCATGAATGAGGTCAGGCAGGATATTCAGGGCGCGCAGATCGTCGACAACCGGCACCGTCGCCGCGCGCAGCTCGCCGGCAACATCGCCGAGGACGGTGCTGTAGACGACGGGGAAGTGGCCGCGGCGCATCAGCGCCAGCGCGAGATCGCGAACATACAATTCCGACCCGTGCCGTGCGGCAAGCGTGTTGTTGGTGAGCAGGATGCGGAGACCGGCGCTCTTCACGGTGATGACGGGTCGGCCAGGGCGCGGGCGATCGGTGCGATGTGCTCGCGATAGCGAATCACGAAGCGGTATTTGCCGGCCGTGACCTGCTGCTCTCCGTAGGTCTCGTAGAAAGGCTTCGCGTCGTCGAATGCAGACAGCGCGGCCGCGATATCCACACGGTCGAACACCTCTTCGGCGAAGGCCTGTTCGCCGAAGCGATCCAACAGGTCGTCGATCTCTGTGACGAGCACTCCGCCGGCAGACTGTGCGTACTGTCGAATACTCGCCAGCTTGAACACCAGTTCATCTGGCGTGAGCCGCAGGCACTGGTAATCCGCCGATAGCCCGTCTGGCCGTGGCGAACCGAGCAGCGGAAATGCATAGTGCCGGACCGCAACGTCCATCCGATCCGACGCGAGCCGCACGGCGCGATCGATCAGAAGGCTGCACAGATCATGGGTCGGGTTGTAGCCCTCGATTGAGTCCCCAGCCACGCATTCGATCCGGTGCTCGCAAAGTTCGTCTGCCAAACGGCTGGACAGCGCCAGGAAGTAGTCGAGGTCCTGTTCGAGGATGGCGCGATAGACCTCGCGATCGCTGGCCACGCCATAAGAGGCGGATCGGTGCATGACTGTATTCAGGAGCTGCGTCGTCTGGTCGATACGAGGCGCGCCGTCCGCACCCGAGCCATCAGTAAGGATGGCAACCAGCGGCTTCGCTGCCCGCACCCAGCCGAGGACCCGCAACTCATGCCCCGGGTGCCCGATGATCAGGGCAGATTTTGGAAATAGGCCTTGGTGATTGGTTAACAACGGGATGTACGCCTCGTCGGTCAAGTCGTGCGCAGCGAGTGTGTTCGGTCGACAAGAACACTGGTGAAGTCCTGGTTGATCTGTGGAGAGAGAGTGGAATGCGCCTTCACTTGATCTTCACCGCCCAGATGGGCCCGGGCTTGTAGCCCGCATCCACCGCTATTCCGAAGTACTCGTGGCTTGACTCAGGCTTCCATCGGCCCTGCGCGTCCGCGGCGGCGACGACGACCCTGAAGATGCCAGGCACGTTCGTCGATTCCTTGTCAATCGGCACGGGTTTCCAGTCTTGCGCCGTCGCGGTGCTTGGCGAGTCCGGCGACGCATTGCCGCCGAGCCGATAACCATGCCACTCGATGCCCTTCAGCGTCGCCGAGGCAAGCTCGGGAAGGTTCAGGTAAATCGGACTGACTCTCGTCACGGCTGGAATGTCGTACTCCGGCAATTCAGGGTACAGGCGCGGCCCGTAGGTGGCGCCCAGCGTTCCCAATTTCTTTATTTCCACGAGATAGCCGTCGGACTCGATGAAGACGCCCGGCTGCTTGAGGTCCGGCATGCTCCCAGTGCCGCAGCCGGCAGTCATCAGCAAGAGAGCGAGCGCGGACAAAAGAGCGCGAAAAGGCGACATCCGTTTCATCGTATCTCGGTCGCGCTAGTTCCTGCGCACGCGCGCCCGGAGAATCGAGTCGAGAACCCACGGCGCCCAGCGGTTCGCGAGAAGCGCTGCGCGCTCTTTCGCGCCGCCAACGTAGACGGCACGCCGCCGCGCCGACGCCGCCCCGAAGATGCGGTCCGCGCACGCCTCCGGACTCATGCCCTTCACGACGTCCGGATCATCGGCGTCAGCAGAACGGCCGTCGCCCAACAGCGCGTTGCGTGCAACGTTGGTTCGGATGAAGCCGGGCATCACGAGCGTCACGTCGATGCCTTCGGATGCCGCCTCGAGCCACAGTGCGCGAAAGAACCCGTCGAGGGCGAATTTCGAGGCACAGTAAGCCGATCGCTTTGGCATGGCGACGCGGCCGAGGACGCTGGTCACGACTACGAAATGCCCGCGGCGCCTCGCAATCATGTGGGGCAGGAGTGCGCACGAGGGAAACCTGCGAATGTTCGAACGGTTCCTGCCGACGCTCGCTCGAGCCGGAAGCGCTGCGTGACGACCTGAACACGGTCTTCATGCCTTCGGTGGCGGGTGCGGCGCCGCTCACGTCAGGCAGCGCGGGCCGCGGCGCTTGCGCGGTAAAGCGGTCGGTCCTACGTGGGGCGCCATGAAAGGCGCCAATTGTAGCAGAGCGAAATCGGCGAACGCGGCGCAACCGCCTCAATGGCTCTCAGGGCGCGCAATTCTCGTTAATGCGGTGGCGTTGAACAGGCGGCTGGCGTTGCTCAAAACGGTCCGACGAGAAAAAGTTCTGGCGTTTTTAGTTAATTAGTGCTATAATTAATGAACGGAGATTTGTATGTCTGACACAAAAACCCCGCCCGAGAGCCTACGCTCTTTCTTTGAACAGTTCCAGAGGCTGAGTGGCAGGCGCGACGTCGAAAAGCTCGTCGAAATGTACGGGTCACGCGTGATGATCGCCGGTCCGTCCGGCTCTCAGGTCATAGCGGCGAGTGACCTGCTCGGCGCCATCCCCAAGCGCGAGCAGCTGCTCACTGATGCGGGGCACCGCGAGACGGCGCTGGTGGGCTTCGAGGAAATCGAACTGACGCCGCGCTACTCGCTCGTGCGAACGGAATGGCAATGGATGTTCGAACCGGCGGCAGGCGACCAGACAACGGTGACCTTGCCGTCGGCGTTTGTTGTCGATCGTCGCGCCAATCCGCCCTGCATCATCGCCTACATCCTCGACGACGACGTGACGGCTGTTCTCAAGCGACGCGGTCTTGTCGCGTCATCGACGTCATAGGTTACGAACGGCCGCGTAAGTCACGCGCCGCGGCGGCCATGGCCGCAACCTTGGCGGATGCGATCTCGAGCGTATTCATCGGGCGATTCGAAAACGTGCCGAAACCACAGTCAGGATTCAGGAAGACGCGGTCGGCGGAATAGAGACCGAGCGCCTCTTCGACGGCCGCGCGAATCTGCTCCGGCGTCTCGATCTGATCGGTACGGGGATTGACGACGCCCAATCCGATCTCCTTGCCCTCGAACTCGATGAGCGTCCCGGCCCGCGCTGTGGCGTATTCCAGCACGAGCTGCGCGATGTGGAGCCGGTCGAGATACGGCCGAAGCGCCTGGTAGCCGCCGCTCAAGAGCGTCGCCTCGTCGCGGCTCCAGTTACCGCGGCAGACGTGGAGACCGATCCGCAGGCCATCGAGGCCCGCCACCACTCGGTTCATCAGTGACACAGCAAACTCGAGTTCCTCGGCTGGATCCCGGCGGGCGCCGAGCGCCGCGCACATGAACGTCCGTGTCCGCCCCGGCGCGAACGCGACCTCGGTCAGGACCGGCTCGTCGAACTGTACGAACTCCGCGCCCGCGGATCGCAGTTCTTCGAGCTCGCTGCGCAGCAGCGCGACGACGTCCTCCGCGAGCGCCTCCTTGTCGGCGTAGTACGCGCGCGTCAATTCCGGCACGAACATCGCCCGCGTCAAGAGATATGGCCCGGGCAGCGTGACCTTGATCGGGAGGTCTGTGTGGCGGCGCGCGAACGCGAGGTCAGCGACCGTCAGCGGCTCCCGCCGGTCGACCGGCCCCGAGCAGATCGGGCTGCTGATCGAATAGGCGGGCACGTCGAGCGTCTGCAGCAGCTGTTCGAAGCCGGCCTTGTCCTCGACGACGTCGAGCATCTCGGCGAGGGTCATGAGCCGTACGCCGGACAGCTTCTCGGCAACGAACGAGTAGAAGTTGTCGCGGCGCAACTCGCCGTCCGTCACGATATCGCAGCCGAGGGTCTCTTGCCTGCGCAGCAGATCCACCACTGCTTCGTCGGCGACGCGATCGAATTCCGCCCGATCGATCCGAC
The DNA here is from genome assembly GCA_963836665.1 of uncultured Acidobacteriota bacterium. Taxonomy (GTDB): domain Bacteria; phylum Acidobacteriota; class Vicinamibacteria; order Vicinamibacterales; family 2-12-FULL-66-21; genus JAICSD01. The sequence continues at coordinate 1,541,040 of CAWIKL010000002.1, forward strand.
GCCGGCGATAGGCGCGCATCGCCTCGGCGACTCGCGGCGGCCGCGGCCAGCTGCCGACCGTCGTCACGGGAAAGAGCGGCAGGCTCACGACGAGGCTGGAGCGAAGAAGCGCTCCGACTCGACAGCGGCCGTCAGCGGCCCGAAGCCTGTCGTCCGTCCCGGCAGCCAGGCCCTGAGCCCTTCGAGGTCCATCATCTCGCGGTGCGCGGGGTTGTCGTAGCGCATGGCAAAGAGCGCGTCGAGCCATGCCTTCTCGACGGTGGGGTCGAGTGCCTGGCGGACGGTGAACACGCAGTGGTCGAAACGATCCGTTTCGCCGACGATGCCCAACTCGCGCGTGTCGATGGTGCCATCCTTGATCCAGCCCTCCCAGTTCAAGTCGAGCATGGCGCACGCCGCGGCCTGGCCCTGCGTGAGACAGGCCAGCGCGTCGCGCTCGCCACCGACGTGATCCCCGTGCTTGCCGACGAGGACATCGAACCTCCGAACCGTGACGTCCACGCCTGGACTAAGTCCTTCGCGGCGCAGCCGGCCGAGCGGAATGAGCGTCGCTTGCGGCGAGTCGATCGCACCGGTGGCAAGGGTGCGTCCGTGCAGGTCGGCGAGCCCCTGCACCGGCCCATCGCGCCGCGCCACGATGTAGGAGATGCGATCGCGGTCGGTGTCGCGCATGGCGATGGCGCGGCAGCCGTTGCCGGATCGCCGCTGCGCGTCGATCCAGGCCAGCGGCGAGTTCCAGGCGATGTCGATCGCACCGGACAACAGACCGTCGTTCTGGTCCTCGTAGGTCGAGTAGAACGCGACGTCGATGGGCGCCCCCTGTGCGTCGAAGAAGTCGCGGATGATTTCCCAGATCACCGACACTTTGGGGTCGTACATGACCGCCCCGACCTTCAGCAGGGACGACATCAGAACACCTCCAGGCCGCACAAGGCCCGGCCGATGAACTCGTAGGCGACGTCGCTCGTCGGCGCCATCACAATCGGCGCCCGCGCGTCGCGGAACAGCCGCTCGATGCCGTGCGCGCCCCCGAAAGCCGCGCCGCCGCAGGTTCGCATCGCCAGCTCGGTCACCGCCGCGGCCGTTTCGGTGCCTGACGCCTTGGCCTCGAGGACCATCAACTGGGTCGCCGGACCCGGCGATTCCAGCGAATCGAGGACGGCGGTGAGATGCGCGCGCGCGCGATCGGTGTCGATGCGCATCCGGGCGATCTGCGCGCGCAGCGTCGGCAGATCCGCGAGCGAACTGTTCGCGTCCTCGAACCGTGCGTGGGTGACGTGGCCGATTGTCGCCCGGACGGCCGCTTCGGCGATGCCAATACCAACTGCCGCCGATCCCACCTGAAAGAGTGGCAGGACTACGCCGAGCATCATGTCGAGCCCTTTTCCATCAGCCGTGAGCGCGCGCTCTGCGCCGATCGACACGTTGGTGAGTGTCATCGGCGCGCTGGCGTTGCCGCGCAGGCCCAGGCCGCGCCACGATCCCGATACCGTCACCCCAGCGTCTTCCTTGAGGACGAGGTAGATCGAACTCTCGAGCGGCTGCGCCGCACCGGCCGACAGGGTCGACACCACGTAGCCGTCGGCGTGGCCGGCGGAGGTGACAAACGACTTCTGCGCGCTGATCGCCACGGCGCCGTTGCCGGCACGGGTGGCGCGGCTGACCGGCGCCCAGAAGTGGCTGCGCGATCCTTTCTCGCTGAAGGCGAGCGTCGACAGGTGGCGTCCGGCGGCGGCGGCCGCGAGCAGCGGCGCCGTCTTGTCGGAGGCGGCGGCGTAGCAGGCGACGCCGCACAGGTGCATCAAATAGACCATCGCCGTGGACGGGCAGCGTTGCGCCAGGGCCTCGATCACTGCGGCGGCGGTCCGCGGACCTTGTCCGAGTCCGCCATGCGCCTTGGGCACGGTCAAGCCGAGGAGTCCGTTGGCGCCGAGCGCGGCGATCGACTCTGTCGGGAACGCCGCGTCGCGATCGACAGCCGCCGCGCGCGGTGCGAGTTCCCGTTCGGCGACCGCCGCAGCGGCATCAACGATCCGCTGCTGATCGTCAGACAATCGATACATGGGCAAATCCTCTTCAGGCTTACGACGTCATGACGAGCTCGACGTCGAGATCGAGCGCCAGCCGCAGTGTCGAAACGAGCGGCAGGCGTTCGATCATCTCGTTGAACAGCGCATGGGTGGCTTCGTCGTCCACCGCAGCGACGAACACCTTGATGGCGATCCGCCGAATACGCGGTCGCCCGGTCTCGCCGATCACCTCCAGATACGCGAGCGCGTCATGCAGTTCCCCGGTGACCAGCGCCTCGACCGCGTCGATGGCGAGACGCCGGCGCCGCGCGAACTCGCGCAGCCCGTTGACGACCTCGCCGCCGACGGCGCCGAGCGCGTACTCGAGCGCCGAGACGTGCGGCGACGCGTCGTCGAACTCGACGGGACGGCCGATTGAAAACTGACGGCGGCCGACCGAGACGCGCGCGTCCGCACGTCCCGGGGCCGTCACCCGCAGCGAAATCATGATGGCGGTCATGCGTGAACGGTTGGCCGGGTTCAAACAGGGCCCGGCACGGCCAGATGTTGAGATCGACGAATGGGTGGCGCCACGCGCCAGTCGGGCGGGGCTATCAGGTGAAGCCGGAGCCGATACGGTACGAGCCCATCACGTGCAAATGCTAGCACGTCCTGCCGGGCGGGTATCCGCTGGCTCTTCACCGCGCGAACGGGCTTTTCAGATTCCCTTCACGATCCCAGTCGACATCGAACTCACGTTCGACGGCGCCGGCGTCGATGGCGCCGCGCAGGTTGGCGCTGACGACCACGCGCTCGAGTTCCAGCGTGTTGCGGATCCAGGCGTAGGTCACGTGCGTAGGATCGATCTTGCCGGCGGTGCCTGACACCCATGCGAGACTCTCGCGGTCGCTAGCGAAATGCGTCGGCACGCGGATCTTTGACGGGATCCCCGAGCTGAGGGCGTTGACCCGCGTCGGCACCCAGTCGATGGCGGCGACGAGGCGATCCGTGGTCACGTCGGCCATGCCGATACCGAGCGCGTTGCCGTAACTCGCAGGGTCGAGGTCTCGGACGAAGATGCGCGTGAACGACGGGAGGTCCACATACGGGTTGTATTCGCAGGCCGGACCGCGGTTGACGACCTTCGCGTCCATGCCGGTACCGCTGATGTTCTTCCCGATGGCGTCGACGATGAGGACGTCGGCGGCGCAGGGCAGCGTCGGCATCCACGACTTGGCGAGCGCGAGGTCTTGCTCGTCGCGCGCCTCGATGCACTCCGCCCGGACGGCGTCGACCTTCGCGGTGCGATGATGCGCGTCCTCGACAATCGCCAGGCCGCCGAGAATCTTGCCCGATTGCAGGACGACGCGGGCCGCCGTGCGAATGACGCGCTCGAGCCCGAGGCGCTGCGAGTGCGCATGATACTTCTGCGCGCCGGCAAACTTGCCGATTCCGATCGAGAGCATTTTCATCAGCCCGCTCTCAATGCCGCCGCTGAATGTCGTGTGCCACTTCACTCGTGCCACAACCATCACCGCGTCGGCGGCGTGCGCCGACGCGTCCATGAAGACCTCGACGCCGTCGTCGGTGCGGCCGAGCGGGACGACATCGGCACGGCTGACAATCGGGCAGCCGATCGTGGCCTCGGTGATGCCGAGATGAGCGAGGACGTCCGCCTGCCCCTCCGCGGTCGCGGCGCCGTGGCTCCCCATGGCGGGAAACACGAACGGCGCCATGCCGTGATCGCGCCAGTACCCCACCACCTTCCCGACGATGACGTCGATGTTGGCGACGCCGCGGCTGCCGACGCCGACGGCAATGCGCGAACCTCGCGGCATCGGCGCGGCGAAGCCGCTGCGCTCGAGGCTCTCGCGCGTCGCGGCGGCGACGTCGGGGAGTCGCCGATCGGGAAAGTCGCGGCGGACGAGCAGAAAGCGGTCGGACAGCATCAGTACAGCTTCTTCAACGCGATTCCTGTGTAGTACTTCTTGAGAATCTCCTCGTAGCCGGCGCCGTCGAGGGCCATGCCATACGCGCCGATCTGGCACATGCCGACGCCGTGCCCCCAGCCGCGCCCGTAGAACGTCATGCCCAAAAGCACGCCGCGCGCATTGCGCTCGATGTCGTAGGAGAAGAGGCTGTCGCGCAGCCCGAGCAGGGTGCGAATGCGCAGGGCCGGCAGCGTGCGCCGGCCGCGCGTGCCGACGACCTCGGTGTTGATCGCCCGCTCGGACGGGCCGCGATCGAGCACGCGTACGTCGGCGATCTCGCCGATGGCCAGCGACCGGAACGCCGCGCCCAGCTCGGCGGCAGTCTTGTGAACCTGCCAGATCGCCAGTCGCGAATAGCGATCCTCCGCCGGATTGGCGAAGTTGACGCGAAAGACGAGCATCGAGATCGCGCCGTCGTCAGCGCGGAAATCGAGAAGCTCACCGCCGATCCACGATCCCGCGGTGAGCGGCAGCCGCTCGTCGCCAATGCGCTGGTAGACCAGCGCGTCGGGCCGCAGCGGGAAGTCCTTCGGTTGGCCGTTGACGAGGAGGCGCAGGTGCGTGCCGTCGAAGGCCGTCAGGACACCCTGCTGCCATTCGAACGCGTTCTTCCTGTCGATCAGGCGAAAGAGGAGCTCGTCGAGCGGCGGCGCCGCTGACGCCGGCAGGATGCCCTGCTCATTGAGGAACGTGCGGTCCGACACGGTGATCACCGACGGATAGAACGTCCGCCGCACGAACGCCGCCAGCGCGTCGGCGTCCGCCAGCGGCGGAGGCGGGCCAGGCGCCGGCAGCCCCATGAAACGCGCCGCGTCAGCAAACGTCGAGACGGCGGCGACCACGAGCACGCCGCGCCGCCAGTCCGGAATCGAGCGGGACGTTCCAAACGCGATTGGCTGCGGGTGCTTGTACTCGCAGCTCACCGACACGAGGTAGGGCACCTTCTCGTGGAAGATATTCTCGGCGTCCTCAGTGCGGCCGCCGCAGGTGGAGCTATAGAGCGCGTTGATCGGCGCGTCCTGGTAGGTGGCGATGACGCCGCGGGTGTCGCTGACCGCCTGCGTCGCGAGCGGATCCTCCGTTCGCATTCCCAGGTAGACCTGGCATGCGTCGCTGGCGCAGACGTCGTAGCCCTCCTCCTGGTACTGCCCGAGGTTGCGCTCGACGTAGGTACGCGCAGCGACCGCCTGCGCCTTCAACGCCTCGATTTGTCCGAACGTCGCCGGACTGAGTTCGTTGGGGACGACGCCGCGCAGGTAGGTCTCCAGCGGCAACTCGTTGACGACGGTGACGGTCTTTCGCTTGTTGGCGAACAGCTCGAGCGTGCCGCGATAGGCGCGGTCCTCGACTTCGAGCGGCGCGCTGCCGGGTTCGATGCGCACATGCGCGCCGGGCGCCAGCACGAGCACGGTCTCGCCATCGAGCTCAGCGGTCAAGCGATACTGCAGATCGGCTTTCTTCAGCGCCTCGCCGCCAGGAACCGCGTCGAGCGCGAGGACGTTGGTGAAGGTGGCCGAGCGGGTCGCATGTTGCCCGACGGTAAACGCGGCGGCGGACCGGACCGTGACCGCGGTCGCGGTTTGGGTGAGACCTATGCGGACGGTCGGCTCGATCGCGGGCTGCCTGGACGCCGCGACGAGCAGCAGCGCTGCGGCGAGGGTGGACCGCATGCCGTTCAGGCGACCTTCGTGCCGCAGTCGTCGCAGAACTTCGGTGCCTTCTCGAATTCCTTGGCGCAGCCCGGGCACCTGGGCTTCGCCGCTTTGATCGGCTGGCCGCACTCGGGACAGAACTTGACGCCGGCATCGACCGAGGCGCCGCAACCGCCGCACGCTGCCTTGGCCACCATCGTCGTGCCGCACTCAGGACAGAACTTGCCCTTGGCCTTGGCGCCGCACTTCGGGCAGGTCGCCGCGGCGGTGGCGCCAAGATCGAGGTCCTTGGTCAGGTCCAGCTCACGGACTTTCGTGTTGATCTGCTCCACGGTCGCGGACACTTGCGCCGACGCGAGCTCCATCTGGAGGTCAGGTGCGCACTCGTTGCACAACCCACGCTCGACGTTCCAGCAATTCTCCGGGCAGACCCACTTGCCGCAGCGCTTGCACTGATGGAACTGGGCCCGCACCTCCTCGACTGCGTCGCGCAGCGCGTCGTCGTGCGCCTTGCCGCCGACGGCGCGCTGAATGTCATAGGTACTGTTCGCCGCCGAACCGAAGACGCCGCCGAACAGACTTCCCGCCGCGCGCAGCACGCTGCCGGCGGCTCCCAGTGTCGAAGTCTGGAAGCTGCTCATGTAGCCGTTACGACATTTGTCGCAGAAGAACTTGAACTGGTAGCCCTGGTCGGTGGAAAGGTCTTCGAAGTTCTCGGTGAACTTGATCATGGACATTGGCGGTACCCTCGGATGCGCCAGCGGGCCGGCGGAGGGCCATATTGTATCTACTCCGACAGCCGCCCCTCCGGCAGGCCGGGGGAACTCTGGAATACCGGGTGTCGCCGCACCGCCAGCGTCCGAGTGGCTTCCCGCCAAGGTATTGACCTGTCAGGAGTAACAGCGGTGTGACGTCCGACGCCCAGCGCGGAACGGCTGGTGCTTGTTCACGCCCGCATGGTGAGGCTGAACGTCACGCTACGCGCGGCATCAGCGCGCGAGGCGTTTGAGCTTCTCGACACGCTCAGGTTCCTGATGGGGAGCACGCGCCTGGAGCCGGGATGTCTCGACGGCGCGGCCTGGGCCGAGCGCGATGCCACGGTGCATTACAGCGAGAGCTGGGCGACGGAAGCGGATGCCCGGCGCCGGGTCCGGTCCACGGCGTTCACCTCGCTGCTTGGCGTCATGGAGTGTGCTTCCGCGCCGCCTCTAGTCCAATTCGATTTCGTCGCCCAGAGTCGCGGCCTCGATTACGTCGAGGAAATCCGCGGCGGCTACGGAGAGAGGCAATGAAGCGCGACAAGTACGAGAAGACGCTCGAGAAACTCCAGGTCGAGCTCTGCCACCTGCAGAGATGGATCAAGGAGAAGGGGCTGCGCGTCATCATCATCTTCGAAGGGCGGGACGGCGCTGGCAAGGGAGGCACGATTCGCGCGCTGACCGAGCGTCTCAGCCCGCGCATCTTCCGCGTTGTCGCTCTGCCGGCACCCTCCGATCGTGAGAAGTCGCAGCTCTTCATGCAGCGCTACGTCACGCAGTTCCCGGCCAAAGGGGAAGTCGTCATTTTCGACCGCAGCTGGTACAACCGCGCCGGCGTCGAGTACGTGATGGGCTTCTGCACGCCCGAACAGCACAAGCGGTTCCTGAAGCTGTGCCCGGAGTTCGAGCGTTACATCGTCGGCGGCGGAATGATCCTGATCAAGATCTGGCTCGAGGTCAGTGCCGCCGAACAGCGCAAGCGGTTCGAGGCACGTGTTGTCGATCCGCTGCGTCAATGGAAGCTGAGCCCGATGGACCTGCCGTCGCTCGAGCGCTGGTACGACTACTCGCGCGCGCGCGATCTGATGATGAAGAAGACCGACACGAAGATCGCCCCGTGGTACATCGTCCGGTCCGACGACAAGAAAGCGGCGCGGCTGAACACGATCGCGCACATCCTGCGGACGATTCCGCACAAGGAATTGCCGCACAAGAGAGTGGTGCTGCCGGCGCGGTCGAAGAGAGGCGCCTACAACGACAGCAGATCGCTCGCGGGTCGGCGCTTCGTCAGGGAACGCTACTGAAAGAAGGGCGGCCATGAAACGGATGGTGGCAGTGATCGCCGTGGTGGTGGCGCTGACGGGACTGCGCGGCGCGGCGGCGCCGACCGCAGCAGAGCTCGACACTCTGCTCGCGCCCGTCGCGCTCTATCCCGATCAACTGCTCGGAGAGATGCTGCTCTCGGCGGAGAAGCCGGCGATGGTCAGCGCGCTCGCCGAGTGGCTGCGCAGCCAGACGCTGCGTGGCAGCGAACTGCAGGACGCCGTGGTCAAGTCCGGCTTCGACTACAGCTTTGCCACGCTGGCGCTCTTTCCCGACGTCGTCGAGTGGATGGCGGGGCGGCCGGACTGGACGGCCAAGATCGGTGCGGCGTTCACCGCCGATCGCGCCGCCGTGTTCGACAGTATCCAGCGCCTGCGCGGCAAGGCGAAGGCGGCCGGCACGTTGAAGAACACGCCGCAGCAGCAGGTCCAGACGCAGACGACCAGCAGTGGCCAGCAGGTCATCGTCATCGAGCCGGCCAATCCGCAGGTCGTCTACGTGCCGCAGTACAACCCGCAGGTCGTCTACACCCAGCCGAGCACCGTCGTCATCCAGGAGGATCATCATGACGATGCGGCGGCCGCGGCGGCGGGGGCGATGATCGGGTTTACCGCCGGCGTGGCGATCGGCGCCGCGTTCAATAACAACTACTACTACGGTCCTCACGGTTGGGGCGGCGGCTACATGTACAACGACGGCTGGGACGACTGGTACGACGCGCGCGAGGATGCGCGCGACGACTGGCAGGACCACCGCGAGGACATGTACGAAAACAGAAGCGATCGCGCCGAGGACGCGCGCGACCAGCGCAGCGACCGCGCCTCGAGCACGCAGCAGCAGCGGACGGATCGGCAGGCGAATACGCAACAGCAGCGGGCCGACGGCCAGCAGACCCGGAGTGCGTCGCCGTCTGCGGCGCCGGCCGCGTCCGCTGAGTCGCGCGGTTTCAGCAAGGACGGCGGCAGCGTCGATCGCAGTGGCACGCGGTCGGACGCCTTCTCGGGGTATTCCAGCGGCAAGTCCGAACGCGCCGCGAGCGACCGTGGCCAGCGCAGCCGCAGCAGCTCGCGGTCGTCGGGCGGATCGAGGCGCCGATGAGAAACAGACGAACCGCACTCGCCCTCTTCCTCGCGCCGGCGCTGGTCTTGGCGCTCGCGACGTGCAGCCGGACGCCGGCGCATCGTAGCTTCCCGACCGCGGAAGACGCCGTCCGCGCATTGGCCGCCGCGGTCAAGGGTGGCAACGTCAACGAGGTGGTCGCGATCTTTGGCCCCGAAGGGCAAGCACTGATCGACACGTCCGATCCGGCGACTGCGAAACGCAACCGAGACATCTTCGCCACGGCCGTCGCCGAGCGCTGGCGGCTCGAAAACGGTCCCGGCGGGTCGCGCGTTCTGGTGATCGGCAACGAGGACTGGCCGTTCCCGGTGCCGCTGGTGCAGGACGGCAGCGGCTGGCGCTTCGACACGGCCGCCGGCAAGGAAGAAGTGCTGGCGCGCCGCGTCGGCCGCAACGAGCTGGCGGCGATCTTCGTCTGCCGCACCTACGTGACGGCGCAGCGGCTCTACGCGGCGCGCCCGCACGACGGGCAACCGGCCGGCCGTTACGCCACGAAGTTCAAGAGCGATCCAGGCACGCAGAACGGCCTCTACTGGCCCGCCTCGCTCGGCGAGAAGCGCAGCCCCCTCGGCGATCTCGTCGCCAAGGCGGCGGAGGAGGGGCAGACGCTCGGCCAGGCCCAGGGGCCGACCCCTTTCCACGGCTACTACTTTCGCATCCTTCCCTCTGAGGGCGGCTTCGGCCTGGTTGCCTGGCCGGCGCAGTACGATACGACCGGCGTGATGACGTTCCTCGTCAACCAGGACGGCAGCGTGCGCGAAAAAGACCTGGGACCCGACAGCGATCGCACCGTGAAGGCGATGACCGCCTACGGACCGGACGCCACGTGGACGCCGGCGATCGCGGCGCGCGGCGAGTAAGGACGACATTGCAACGGCAGAAGCAGGGCCGGGAGCAGGAACGGCTGCGGGAGGCACGCGAGGACAACGTCGCGTGGCGGAAGTGGGGACCCTACCTCAGCGAGCGGCAGTGGGGCACGGTGCGCGAGGACTACAGCGCCGGCGGCGACGCGTGGAACTACTTCAGCCACGATCAGGCGCGCTCGCGCGCGTATCGCTGGGGGGAAGACGGCCTGGCCGGCATCTCCGACAGCCGCCAGCTGCTCTGCTTCGCGCTCGCGCTGTGGAACGGCCGCGACCCGATCCTCAAGGAGCGGATGTTCGGTCTCACCAACAGCGAGGGGAACCACGGCGAGGACGTCAAGGAGTGCTACTTCTATCTCGACTCGACGCCGACGCACTCGTACATGAAATATCTGTACAAGTATCCGCAGGCGGCATTCCCCTACGCCGATCTGGTGTCCACCAACGCGGCGCGCGCACGCCACGCATTCGAGTACGAGCTGGTCGATACCGGCGCCTTCCACGAGAGCCGCTACTTCGACGTCTTCGTCGAGTACGCCAAGGCCGCACCAGAGGATCTGGTCGTGCGCGTCACGGTCGAGAACCGCGGGCCTGACGCGGCGGCGATCCACCTCCTGCCGACGCTGTGGTTCAGGAATACGTGGTCGTGGTCCGACGTCAACGGCGGCGAGCGCCCGATGCTACGACGGATGGGCGACAGCACGACAATCGCGGCGTCGCATCCGAGTCTCGGCGACCGCTTCCTGCACGCACTCGGCTCCGCCGAGGTGCTGTTCACCGAGAACGAGACCAACACCGAGCGTCTCGCCAGATCCCCGAACCGGACGCCCTACGTCAAGGACGCCTTCCATGCCTACCTCGTAGACGGGCGCCGCGCGGCGGTGAATCCTGACCACACAGGCACCAAGGCGGCGGCACACTACGCCCTGACCGTGCCGGGCGGCGGCCGCGCCGTCGTGCACCTGCGGTTCTCCGACGTCGCGTTCCCTCGCCAGGACGCAGGCGAACTCGACGCCATCGTCGAGGCGCGGCGGCGTGAGGCCGACGAGTTCTACGGGACCGTCGTGCCGGCGTCGCTCGATGCCGACGCGGCCATGGTGATGCGGCAGGCGCTCGCCGGCATGCTGTGGACCAAGCAGTTCTACAATTACGACGTCGATCGCTGGCTGCGTGAGCGGGGCGCCGATCCGTTCAAGGCGCGCCGCGTCGCGGCGCCGCGCAACGACCGCTGGCACCACATGCACAACGCCGACATCATCTCGATGCCGGACAAGTGGGAGTACCCCTGGTACGCAGCCTGGGACCTGGCGTTCCACGTGCTGGCGCTGACGCTCGTGGACCTCGACTTCGGCAAGCACCAGCTCGATCTGATGCTGCAGGAACGCTATCTCCATCCCAGCGGGCAGATTCCCGCCTACGAGTGGAACTTCGGCGACGTCAACCCGCCGGTGCACGCCTGGTCGACGATCTTCACCTACCGCCTCGACCAGGCGCGACGCGGCGTCGGCGACGTCGCCTGGCTCGAACGCTCGTTCCACAAGCTGCTGCTCAACTTCACGTGGTGGGTCAACCGCAAGGACCGCGGCGGCAACAACGTCTTCGAGGGCGGCTTTCTCGGGCTCGACAACATCGGCGTATTCGATCGCAGCGCGCCACTGCCGACGGGCGGCTACCTCGAACAGGCCGACGGCACCGCCTGGATGGCGCTCTTCTGCCAAAACATGCTCGAGATCGCGGCGGAGCTGGCACTGGAAAGCCCGGCCTACCTCGACATGGGCCTGAAATTCGTCGAACACTACTTGTGGATCGCGTCGTCGCTCGTCCACGCCGGTGAAGACGTCGGCATGTGGGACGAGGAAGACGGCTTTTTCTACGACGTGCTGCGACTGCCCAACGGTCACGCGCAGCGCCTGAAAGTGCATTCGATGGTCGGCCTGCTCCCGCTCTGCGCGGTGACGGTGTTTGAGGGAAAGCTCGCGGAAAAATACCCGGAAATCGTGCCGCGCATGCGCGCGTTCATCGACGGCCGCCCCGAGCTGCGCGCGTTCATCCACGATCCGACGAAGCGGGGCGAACACAACCGGCTGCTCGCCTCGGTGCTCGACGAGCACAAGCTGCGCCGTGTGCTCTCGCGCATGCTCGACGAGAACGAGTTCCTCGGCCCGCACGGGATCCGCTCGCTCTCGAAGTACCACGCGGAGCACCCGTATGTGTTTCGCACGGCGCACGAGGAATTCCGTGTCAGCTACCTGCCGGCGGAGTCCGACAGCGGCATGTTCGGCGGCAATTCGAACTGGCGCGGCCCGATCTGGATGCCGGTCAACGGCCTGATCGTGCGCGCCCTGCTGCAGTACCTATTCCTATTTCGGCGATAGCTTCACCGTTGAGTGCCCGACTGGATCCGGCCAGCAGATGACCCTCTATCAAGTCGCGGAGGAGATTTCGCGCCGTCTCGCATCGATCTTCCTGCGCGACGCCGACGGCCAGCGGCCGGTCTACGGCGGTAGCGCGCTCTTCCAGAACGATCCGCACTGGCGCGATCTGCTGCTCTTCTACGAGTACTTCCACGGAGACAACGGCGCCGGACTCGGCGCCAGCCACCAAACCGGATGGACGGGCATCGTCGCGCGGCTGATGCACCTGTTCGCAACCACGACCGCGGCGCAGGTGCTCGACGCCGGCAAGCGCGCCTCGGTCACACGCACCGACGCCGTGGAGGCTCAATCGTGAAAAGGCTGCTCCTTCCTCTGCTCTGCCTGTCGCTCGCCGCCGTGCTCGAAGCGGCCAAGGTCAAGATTCAGGCTGCGCCCGATCCTAACTACGACTTCGCCACCGTACGCACGTGGGCGTGGGACGACGATGCGGGCGACGTCATCATGGCGCGCACGCAGCACGACGATCCCGCGCCGCTCAAGACGTTCATCGATCCACGCATCCGGAAATACGTCGGCGACGAGCTGGCCAAGATCGGCAAGACCGCCGCTACCGGCGGCACACCGGACGTCCAGTTCCATTACTACGTGCTCGTCACGATCCAGTCGAACGGCCAATACATGGGGCAGTTCCTGCCGTCCGTCCCCTACTGGGGGCTGCCACCCTTCGATGCCGGGACGTCCGCGCTCGAAGTGGTGACCAAGGGCTCGCTGGTGCTCGACGCGCTACTCCCCGGCGCCAAAGATCAGCGACATGTCGTGTGGCGCGGAATCGCCCAAAGCACGGTCGAGGACACCGACAAGCCCGACGTGCGCGACAAGCGCCTGCGCGACGTGGCGGAGGAACTGATCAAGCGCTTCCCGCTCAAAAAGAAGAACAAGTAGGCTGCCGTGATCAGAACAACCGCCGCGCTCGTCCTGACGCTCGTCGCCCTGGCCGACAACAACTTCATCTCGACCTGGAAGGCGCCGGGCGCCGAACCGTTGAACTTCACCGGCAAGAAAGTCGCCGCGGTGTTGATCATCGACGACAACAACCTGCGCGTGTCAGCGGAAGAAGCGCTGGCGCGCGAGATCACCGCGCGCGGCTCGATCGGCGTGCCGGCCTACCGCATCATCCCGAAGGAAGAACTGACGAAGAAGGACGCAGCGAAGGGCTGGTTCGAGCGCGCCGGCATTGCCGGCCTCGTCGTCCTCCGCCTGGTCCAGACCGACACGACGAAAGTCTACGACTCAGCGATCTGGGTCAGCGGCTACTACGGCTATGCGTGGGACTACTGGGGCGCCAGTTGGGCGAGCGTGTATCCGCTTGGCAAGGCGCGCGAAGAGAAGACCCACACCGTCGAGGTCCTGCTCTACGACCTCTCGAAAGGGACGCCGATCTGGGCGGGCGTCAGCCGCACGACCGACCCCAAGGACGTCCAGACCTACATCAAGGGGCTGACCATCGACGTCGTCAAGAAGCTGCAGTCCGAGGGGCTGGTCAGAACAGGCCCCCGGTAGTAGCGGTCGCGTTCTTCTTCCGCTCGCTCTCTGCCTGGAGCAGCTTGTAGGCGACGTAATACTTGTAGATGTTGCTCACGTAGGTGACCGTCTCGCGGCCGATGCGCTCGGACGCGACCCGCTCGACGTTGCCGAACCAAATATTCGGGTCGAGCCCGCGCTCCTTCGCTTCGGCGCGGAGCTGTTTGACCCGGCCTGGGCCGGCGTTGTACGCCGCGAACGTGAACAGTCCCTTGTTCAGATCGGTCATTGGCTCGTTCTCGAAGAAGCTGCTCCGAATCGAGCGCATGTACTTGACGCCGGCGTGGATGTTCGGCTCGAGCTTCTTGATATTACCGACCTTCTGTTCTTTCCCGGTCTCGGGCATCAGCTGCATCACACCGACCGCTCCCACCGGGCTCTTGGCATTCTGATCGAGCCGCGACTCCTGGTAGCCTTGCGCCGCCATCAACAGGTAATCGAACTTGTATTGGCCGCCGTAGCGGCGGAACAGATTGATCAAATCGAGGAACTTCCGGCGCTCAGCCTCCGACGTGGCGCTCTTGACGAACTTCGTGCTCTGCAGATACCGCTTGTTGAGGATCGCCCCGATTGTCGAGTCCAGCCCGTTCTTCCGGATGAAGCCGTTGAGCTCGGCTGCGAGCTGCGGGCTGTTCTTGCGGATCGCGGCGGCGAGGTTGCCGCCGGTCCGCAGCGCGACGTCGCCGTGCACGGTCATGTCGGTGAAGACCTGGTGCCAGAAGTCGGCGAGGTAGTTGTCGACGACCGTGATCGGAATCAACCCCGCGTTGACCATCTCGAGGAGGTCGTCGTCGTCGAGGCTCTCCGACGCCAGCTGGATGATGACCGGCTTCTTTCCCGCCGCGTGCAGGCGCTGGTTCAATTCGACGAGGCTCTCGTAGTAGCTCGACGCCTTGCGTACGAAGACCTCGCGTCCCGAGAGATCCTCCGGCGACGACACCGCTGGCGCGCCCGGCGCCGTGACGACGACTTCGTCGACGTTGCGACGCGTCGGCTCGGTGAAGTCGACGACCTTCTGCCGCGGCGCCGTCACGGTGAGCTGGGCGACAACGATGTCGACCCGGCCCGCGCGCAACGCCGGAAGCAGGGCGTCTCGGGGCATCGGCAGCATCACGACGTGGACCTTGATGTTACCGGTCTTCAGCTTCTTGTTCAGCTGATCCTCGAACAAGTTCACGTACTCGTAGGCCAGCCCGCGCTGCGCCCCTTTGTCGATGAAATAGAACGTGCGGTTGAACGTCACGCCGACTCGAATCACGCGACGATTGACCATCTCGTTGAAGTCGCCGGTGAACGGCGCGTCGACGATCTGGCGCAGCCCTTCGGGGAGGACCGCTTCGTACTCCGGAGCCGAATCCGCCGAGGGAGCGGTCTTGGATTCGGACTGCTGCGGCGATGGTTTCGAGCAGGCCACCGCCAGCATGAGCAGTGTCAAGGCGGCCAGTGCTTTCCAGGTCATCGTTTTTTGCATCTCCTGAGAGCGGCCGAAGTGCACCAGGGGTGCCACACCGGGGTGAGCGGCCGCGCCGCGTGACGTCCTGGTAACGTCATGGCGTCATGACGGTTCAGCCGACGCTGGTGCTCTTGACAGGCGCGCCGAACGCCGTGCGGGTCCGATATGTTGGACTACCTCCGGGATTTCGTGCCCGGGCCGTTGCCATTCGCGGCCTGCGCGAACAGACAGACACCCCGTCGCAGGCACGCGATTGGCAACCGTGGCCGGACGGGATTCGTGTGACTGCCAACCACCCGCGGGCGCTGCGCCTATCTGCCGTCCTCATCGCCATGCTGGTGCTGGGCCCCGCGCAACCCCTCGTCCGCGCCGGGCAGGCGACGCCTCCGTCGGGGCCGAAAGCCGCGGAGCCGGCGCAGGATCCGCTCGGCCGGCGGACGCCGCGTGGCACCGTGCTCGGCTTCCTGAGCGCGGCGCGCGACGGCGACGATGATCTGGCCCGTCATTACCTCAACACCACGGTGGCGTCCGCCGACGCCGCCGAGCTGGCGCATCAACTCTACGTCGTGCTCGATACGCGGCTGCCCCCCCGGCTCACCCAGATCGACGACACGCCAGAGGGATCGCGGGCGAATCCGCGCGCACTGAACGAAGAGCGCATCGGGACCATCCAGGGACCCGACGGCGCATTCGATGTCATCGTCGAACGGGTCAGCCGTCCCAAGGGCGATCAGCTGTGGCTGTTCTCGGAGAAGACGCTCGGCGCCATTCCGGAAGCGTTTGCCGACGTCGAGCAGAGTCGCCGCACCATGTTGCCGGGGTTCCTGCGCGAACGCCGCGTCGGCGGCGTGCGGCTGTCGGAATGGCTGGTGCTGGTCCTCGGGCTGACCGCGTTCTACGTACTGACGGTGCTGCTGAACCGCGCATTAACGCCGCTGGCCCGGCTCGCCGGCCGGCGTCTCCTTCCGCAAGGGAACCTGTCGCGCAGCAACGCGCTGCCGGCGCCCGTGCGCGTGCTGCTCGTGAGCCTGGCGGCACGCTGGCTGATCACCGCGCTGCCGCTCTCGCTGCTGGTGCGCCAGATCTTCCAGAACGTGGCCATCGTCGCCACGATCATCTCGGTCGCGTGGCTGCTCGTGCTGCTCGGCGGCGTCTTCGAGCGCGCGCTCACCCGGCGCATCCCGCTCTCAAACTTCGCCGCCACGGTGTCGCTGCTCCGAGTCGGGCGCCGGCTGGTCGACATGATCGTGGTCGCGATCGGGGTGCTGGCGATCCTGCGTCATTTCGGCGTCGACCCGACGCCGCTCCTCGCCGGCCTCGGCGTCGGCGGCCTCGCCGTCGCGCTGGCGGCGCAAAAAACGCTCGAGAACGTCATCGCCGGTGCGTCGCTGATCTTCGACCAGGCGGTACAGGTCGGCGACTATCTCAAGGTCGGGACGATGGAGGGGACGGTCGAGCGCATCGGCTTGCGCTCGACGCGCATCCGCACGCTTGACCGCACCGTGGTCAGCGTTCCCAACAGCCAGATCGCGAACATGAGCGTCGAAACGTTCACGGCGCGCGACAAGTTCTGGTTCCACCCGGTCGTCGGGCTGCGCTACGAGACAACGTCGGAGCAGATGCGGCTGGTGCTCGACGGCATCCGGCAGATGCTCGCCCGCCAGTCCGAGATCGACGGCGCATCGATCCGCGTGCGCTTCCTGCGGCTCGCCGCCTCCTCGCTCGACGTCGAGACGTTCGCCTACGTCTACGCCCGCGACTGGCCGCACTTTCTCGAGATCCAGGAAGGGCTGCTCTTGAAGATCACCGAGATCGTCACCGCGGCGGGTACCGGGATCGCATTTCCGTCGCAGACGATGTATGTGGAGAGCGTCAACTCCGCAACGCCGCCACTGCCAATTCCCAAGTAAGGCCCGACTCCGCGCCCAAACGGCCATGGAAGACACGCTTCTGGGCCTTGGAGATTGGGCGTTACTTGGGCGGGCTCTGCGGAGTTGTGGAGTTGACAGGGCGGGGGGCGAAGCTGCCGCCCAATGCCAGGTGCAGGTTGATCCGTTGGATGCGCTGCTCGGTCTGCATCTGGATGAGCGCCGACTGCGAGGCGTTGACCGCCAACTGGCGCTGGGTCACGGAACGCATGTCGGTGCTGCCGACGCGGTACTTCGTTTGCACGATCTCCAGGGCGCGCTGGTTGTCGGCGAGCGCCTGCGTCAGGATCCGCTCGCGGTCGCGCGCCGCCAGCTCCGCGGCGAGCGCGTTTTCGACTTCACCAAAGGCGCGCAAACCGATCGATGCGTACTCGGCGATCGCCTGTTTCTGCCCGGCCGTCTTGATCTCGACCTGCGTCTTGAGGGCGCCGCCTTTGTAGATCGGCGCCAGCAGGTTCAACCCCAGGCTCCAGACCGGATTGTCGTGATCCTTGAGGACGACGAGATCGCTGGTGATGGCGCTCACGCCAGACGTCAGCGCGATCGCCGGCAGCCGCGCCGCCTTGGCCTCGCCGACGCGGTTGAACGCGGCGGCGACGCGGCGCTCGGCGGCGATGACGTCGGGGCGGCGCTCGAGGAGCTCCGACGGCAGGCCCGCCGGCACAGGTGGCGGCTGCGCCGGCAGAGCGGTCTCGGTCGTGGCCGCGGCGGCCGGATAGTGTCCCATCAGGATCTCGAGGGAGCGGATGGCATTTTCGCGCGCGAACTCGATCTGCCGCAACGCATCCTGGTAGCCCGCCACCCCGGCGCGCGCCGCGTAGACGTCCTCGCTGTTGCCGACGCCGACCTGTTCGCGTGATTCCGCAAGGCGCACGAGCGCCTCCTGATCGGCGATGGTTTTGCGCGCCAGCTCTGCCTGCAGCGTCGCCTCCGTCGCGAGGAACCAGCTCTTGGCGACGAGCGCGGCGAGCGACTGTCGTGCGAATTCATAGTCGGCCGCGGTCGACATCGCGTCGGCGGCGGCCGCGGCGCGGCCGTAGCGGACGCGGCCCCAGATGTCGATCTCCCACGACATGATCAGCCAGCCACCCTGCAGGGGGGATCCGTCACTCCCGGGCTTGAGGCCCCCCTTGCCCATCACGTCGACCGACGGATACAGCTTCGCGCCGGCGAGCTGCGCGTAGAGCTGCGCCTGCTCGACGCGCGCCGCGCCGACGCGCATGTCGGGGTTGCTGGCGATCGCCTCGGCGACGGCGGCCGTGAGCGGATCGTCCTGGAACGTCGCCAGCCAGTTGTCGGTGACGATGCCGGCGACGGGAGGGACGGCCTTCCAGGTCAGCGGCACGTCGACCTTGCTCATCGACTCGGTCTTGATCGCCGTCGCGTCGGGCGGCGTCTTCAGCGCGCAGCCGGCACCGAGCAGCGCGACGACGGTAGCGGTGAAGACGAACAGACGGTTGGTCATCGGCGCCTTATCCGTGACCCAGGCTGATCGTGTGCTTGATGATCACGTAGTCGAGATACGACTCGACGCGAATCAGCACCTTCCGGACCAGGTGAATCAGTGGGAAGTGCTCGGTGTAGATGGCGGCAGCGCCCGCGGCGCCCGCGGCCAGGAACAACCCCCTGTCGTGCTCCTCGACGACGAGCTTCACCGGGAACCGGCCGGCCGGCGGGATGAACCCGGTCCTCGGCAGGTTGCCGGACGCGTCCATCTGCCCGCCCGACTGCGCCCAGATGATCGAATCGACCTTGGCCTTGATGATGCGGCCCGGATAGGTGTCGAGCGTGATCTCGGCCTCATTTCCCGGCTCCACCTCGTGCAGCTCGTTCTGCCCGAACACACCGAAGATCTGGTATTCGTCGTCGACGAAGGTCATCACTTCGTTGAACGGCAGGCCGGCGACGAAGAAGCCGGGGCGGAGCATGACGTTGACCATCGTGCCGTTGCTCGGCGCGAGCACGCGGGTCTGGGACAGGTCCCACTTCGCGTTGGCGAGCTGCGCGTCGGTCGTCGCGGCGGCGGCTTCCGAGACCTTCACCTGCGCCGCGGCGGAGGCAATCTGCGCCTTCACCTGCGCGACGCTGGCGAGGTCCCCCTTGACCCGGCCGAAGAGCTTGGCGCGCACTTCCTGCTCCTGCGCGCGCGCCGACGCGATCTGCGCGGTGAGATCGCTGACCGTCGTCTGCGACTGCTCGAGATCGAAGCGGTTGCCGGCGCCGCTGGCGACGAGCTCGGTGTTCTGCACGACGCGCTTCCGCGCGAGATCGAGCTGCGCGGTGAGCGACTCTATCTGCGCCATGGCCCCGTTCAGCTGTTCCTTCAACTGCGGCTCGGTCGACTGCGAGTCGATCAGCTTGGCCTGCACCTCGCTGAGCTTCTCGCGATCGGCGGCGATCTTCGCCTGGTCCGACTGCAGCTTCGCCTCGAGCGAATCCACTTCGTTCTGGTACGGCGTCGGATCGATCGCGAAGAGTAGGTCCCCCTTCTTCACCGGCCGGTTGTTCTCGACCGGCACCGAGATGACGCGGCCGCGCACCTGCGAGACGATCGGCACTACGTACTTGACCACGCGGACTTCGGACGTCGTCGGCGAGACGATATTGAGTGTCAGCAGCATCGCCGCGATCGCGACCACGGGGAAGATGAACACGGCGACCTTCCACGGCGTCGTCCACGGCAGCCACTTCAGCTTGATGAAGATCAGCCAGACGAAGCCGGCGTAGATGCCGAGCAGGAGGATTTCCATTACTCGATCCTCGCCCGTTTGGCCTCGATGGCTTCGATGTCGCCGCGGATCGTCTTCAGCTCGTCAGCGGTCATCTGCGATTCGAGCCGTGCGAGCCGGTCGTGCAGGCCCTGGACGGCCGCCGGCCTCGCGGCCGCGGGCTTCTCCTCGGCGTCCCAGGCGCTGCCCTCTTCGTCCACCTCGGACGTTGCCTTGTCGGTACCGGTACGCGATCTTGTGCATCACCGGCTTCGAGTAGGCCCACAGCCAGGCAATCGGCCAGAGCAGGCCGCCGAAGACGAGCGACAGCAGGCACAACGTACGGATCGCCTCGAACTGCGGATGGTGGCGCTGGTGCGCGATTTTCTCGGGCAGGATGTGAACCATCCAGAACAGTGCGATCAGGACGACGGGCACGACAAAGATCACGAAGAGCGCGAGCCCCGTCGCCAGCGAGTCTTCGGCTTCAGGGCTGAGGAACGATGCGATGACCATGTCGACAGTCCTCTACGGATGAATCGCGAGTGAGGCAGCGAGCGGGAACTGCAGGCGCGTCTCGGCATCGATCTTCAGGTGCTCTTCGCCGCTCGCGGAAACCGCCGCGCCGGCCACGCCGCCGACGAGGGCGCCGATCGCCGCCCCCTCCCCGCCGCCGGCGATGCCGCCGACAATGCTGCCGAGACCGGCGCCGCCGCCGACCTTGCGCGCCGTCTTCTTTCCTTCTCCGCTGCCCTTGCTCTCGACGTAGCCACTCGACACGTCGTAGACCTGGCCCCCGATGCTGAGCGAGTGCAGCTTCAGCGAAATCTTGTCGCTGCCCTTCATCGAGCCGGACTGCTGCACGGTCACGGCCTGCACGGTCGCGGTGGCGCCGCGCGGGATGACGATCGAGCCGTTGATCGTGATCGGATCGTCGACGATCGCCTTGAAGGTCTGCCCGGCGTAGGAGATGTCCACGTCGATCGCCTGGGTCAGGCGCACGTTGATCTTCGTCCCCTCGGGAACGACGACACGCGGCGCTGAGGCTGGACGGGACGCACGCGCAGCGGACGGAGGCGCCGCTGCCGGCGGAGGCGCCGCCGCCGGTTTCCGCGCCGAGAATTCGATGGCCAGCGCCTGGTCGATCGGCACCTCAGACACGCGGCCGTCGTCGAGCAGGATGCGCACGGTCTTGCTGTCGGCGCCGATGAACATGCCTTCGATGACCTTGCCCGAGCGCAGGCGGACCCGGTCGGCAGAAAGGGAGACGGCGGCGGCAAGGATGAGCAGCGCGGTTGTGGAGGCGGTGCGTCGCATGTGAGCTTCCGTCATTTGCCGGCGATCGGCAGCGCCGCGGCGATTTGCAGATCGGTGAGCAACAGCAGCTGGTGCTCGACCTGCAGGAAACGGAGCGCCGTCCGCCCCTTCAGCGCTGCGGCGATGCGTTCGTAGTACTTGGCCTTGACCGCCTGGCGGCGCGCTTCAAGGTCGAGCGCCTTTCTCGCCAGCTTGTCGGCGGCGTCGTCGGTGAGCTGATCGAAGTCGCGGGCGTAGTCAGCGACGAGCGCCACGCGCTCGTCGCCCAGCTTGGCCATCTCGGCGTCGTACTCGCGGTAGATCGGCCAGAACGCCTTGTCCTCTGCCTCCGTGAATGCCATCACCTCGGTGATGATGGCGACCTTCTCGGCGCGGAGATCCGCGCGCAGCAACTCGGCGTAGGCACTGAGGTTGAGCGTCTTCGTCTGTGCCGCAGACGCAGACTGCGCCGCCGACGCCGTCGACTGCGCCGACGCGACCGCCGGCGCCGCGAACGCCACGAGCAGGAAGGTCGCCAGGCGGCGCGGCATGTCTAGTCCTTCTTCTTCGGCGGGTAGTTCTTGAAGATCTTGTCGACCGCCTTCTTGATGCTCTTGTCGCGTTTGTCCGGCTTGGCCTGGGTGTCGATCTCCTTGGTGCCCATGCCGCGCCACACGACCTGCTTGTGGCCGGCGTCGGCAATGTCGATCACCAGCGTGCCGACCAGAATGTCGCGCACCTGCGTGGTGGTCGTGCCGCCACCCCACCCGCCGCCGTAGCCATAGCCATAGGGCCCGTAGCCGCCGCCGTAGCCGGAGCTGAAGGTCGAGATGTCCTTTTGCTTGTCGAACGCCACGTGGTAGACGACGACCACGTCCGGGTTGTCAGCGGCCTTGGTGAAGCCCTTCGCCGCCATGGCGGCGTCGATCGCGCCGATGATCCGGTCGTCGATGAGTTTCTGGCCGACGGGGGTGCCTTCCTTCAGCGCGTAGGTCTTGTAGCTGGCGAAGTTGGCAGTCTTGTCGAAGTCGTAGGTCACGTCCTGCGCCATCGCCAGGGTCGAGGTCAGGACCATGGCGGCAAGGCCTGCGAGTACCTCTCATCTGCATAACGAGCGTTCCTTTCGTCGCACGGGAAGCGGGTTTCGCTGTGACGCTGCAACGACCCTGCCGCGTCGGAGCGGCGGGAATTGGCTGGGAAAAACAGCAGATCCCCGTGACGGGTGGCACCCGGTATTTCGGAGGACCTCCGGTCGCACGGAGGGGCAGAAACGGCCGATCGGGGCCTTTGTGGGCGCTCCACCGGAATCGGGTCCGGCACGCGGTCTGCTCCTGTCGGCCTTTACAGGAAGGCTCAGACATGCAGCAGACGATACGACGGCGGCCGGCGGTCGCCGCGATTGCGGCGTTGACCCTCGTGCTCAACCCGATGGTTCCCCTGGTCACCGAAGCCGCGCAGACCCCCGCGGCGAAGCCACCCGCGACGACGCAGCCGACCGCCGCGAAGCCAGCCGCGGCCAAACCGGCGGCGGCCAAGCCGGCCGGGGCGCCGGCGCCGATTGACGGGGGGTGGCCGCGCGCTTATGCGCTGCCGAGCGGAGCCAGCATCCTGGTCTACCAGCCGCAGATTGCCTCGTGGGATCAGCAGAAGCAGCTCCTCGCGTTCAGCGCCGTCTCCTATCGCACCACGGCCAGCGAGAAGCCCGCACTCGGCACGATCAAGCTGCAGGCGACGACCAGCGTCGCCGTCGCGGACCGTCTGGTGAAGTTCACCGACATGAAGATTGCCGAGGCCAACTTCGGCAGCATGGCGAAAGACCAGGTGCGTGAGATCACCGACCAGATCGACAAGGCGATTCCCGACGACGAGCGCGTGATTGCGCTCGACCGCGTCCTTGCCAATCTCGACAAGAGCACCGTCATCGCCAAGAACGTCGAGGGCATCAAGGCGGATCCGCCGCCAATCTTCTTCAGCAAGACGCCGGCGGTCATCGTCAACATCGACGGCGAGCCGATCATGAGCCCGATCAAGGACAACGATCTCAAGTTCGCGGTCAACACGAACTGGGATCTCTTCCAGCACGGCCCGAGTAACACCAACTACCTGCTGAACGACGGGGCGTGGCTGAAGGCGGCCGACGTCAACGGGCCGTGGAGCCCCGCCGGCAAGCTGCCCGACAGCTTCAAGAAACTGCCGGCCGACGAGAACTGGAAGGACGTGAAGGCGGCGCTGCCGGGCAAGACGATTGCCGCGAGCGCGGTGCCGAAGATTTTCGTGACGACGAAGCCCGGCGAGTTGATCCTGCTGACCGGCGAGCCGAAGTACGAGCCGGTGCCGGGGACGCAGCTGCTCTGGGTGAGTAACACCGACAGCGACGTCTTCCGCCTCGGCAAGACGGGCGCGGTCTATTATCTCGTCACCGGACGCTGGTTCTCGGCGCCGGACTTCACCGGCCCGTGGACCTTCGCCACGACGAACCTGCCGGCAGACTTCAAGAAAATTGCGCTCGAACACCCGCGCTCGCGCGTGCTGGCGTCGGTGCCCGGCACCGATCAGGCCGCCGAAGCGATCCTGCTCGCGCAGATCCCGCAGACAGCCCGCGTCAACAAGAAGCAGGTCACGGCTCCTGACGTTGCCTACCAGGGCGGCCAGCCCGATATGCAGCCGATCGAGCAGACGACCGTGCAACGGGCGGTGAACACCGACAAAGACGTGTTCCTCATCGGCGGCAAGTACTACATGTGCTACCAGGGGGTGTGGTTCGCCGCCGGCACCGCGACGGGCCCGTGGGAAGTGGCCACGTCGGTGCCGCAGGAAATCTACAAGATCCCGGCGAGCTCGCCCGCCAATCACGTGACCTACGTGACGATCGAAGAGGACGATGACGAGTGGGTGACGTTCGCGGCAGCGGCCGGCTACACCGGCATGATGGTCGCGTGGGGCTGCATGGTCTGGGGCAGCGGCTGGTATTACCCGCCGTACTACGGCTTCTACGGCGGCTACCCGTATTACTACGGCGGCTTCCACACCTACGGCTATTCCGCGTTCTACAACCCGTGGACGGGTGCCTACGGTCGCAGCGCGCGCGTCTACGGCCCGTACGGTGGCGCCGGCGTCGGCGCGCGCTACAACCCGCGCACCGGCACGTATGCGCGCGGCGCGGCGGCCTACGGCCCGTATGGCGCGCGCGGCGTGGCGCAGGCCTACAACCCGCGCACCGGGACCTACGCGCAGACGCGCCAGGGCTCGAACGTCTACGGCAGCTGGGGATCGACCTCGGTGCAGCGCGGCGACGACTGGGCCAAGACGAATCGCTACACGAACAACCGGACCGGCAACACCACGCGCACGATTCAATCGAGCGAGGGGAATGCCGTCGTCCGCAAGGGTGACAACGGTGGCCGCGTGGCCGCCGGCTCGGGCGGCGACGTCTACGCCGGCAAGGACGGCAATGTCTACCGCAAGGATAACGGGACGTGGCAGAAGTACGACAACGGCGGGTGGCAGAACACGCCGAACCAGCCCTCAGGGGAGCGCCCGACGCCGAACACAGACCGCGCGGGCACCGATCGCCCGAACGCCGGCACCACCAACCGGACGCAGCCGTCCGCCGGCACGTCGTCGATCGATCGCAGTACCACCGACCAGCTGAATCGCGATTCGCAGGCCAGGAGTGAGGGGGCGACGCGGTCGAAGGACTATGGCAACTACCGCAGCGGCAGCGGTTCCGCCGGAACCGGCAGCTATCGCGGCGGGAGCGGCGGCGCCTCGCGCAGCGGCGGCGGCGCTTCGCGCGGCGGCGGCGGCGGACGACGGCGGTAGCCGGGCGAATGCCGAATGCCGACATGCGCAATGACCAGCGTGAACCGGCGCTCCGGCAGCGCGGAGCGGTTCCGGAATGCCGGAGCGTATCGGCCAGCGGCGCAGGCAATTGCATGAGAATTCCTGCGCTTGTCGTGGCACGTCCCGTGCTGACTCAGCCGTAGCCTGAGAGTTGCCCGTGCTCGATACCGTCTGTTTCGCTCTCGCCGAATCCGCCGAGCACGGCCTGTCACAGAAGGCGATCGAGATCGCCCGCCCGCTCGGCTTCCCGGTGACGAACTCGATGCTGGTCACGTGGATCGCGGGCGCCGGCCTGCTGCTCTTCGCGCGCGTCGCGACGCGCTCCCTGACCCACGTGCCGGGCGGCGCGCAGAACCTGCTCGAGTGGATGGTCGAAGGCGTCTACAACCTGCTCGAAAGCGTCATCGGGCCTCACCTGGTGAAGAAGACATTCTGGTTCTTCGCCACGATCTTCCTGTTCATCCTGGTCTCCAATTGGATCGGCCTGATCCCTGGTGTGGGCACGATCGGCTGGGGCCACCACACCGCCGATGGCTTCGTGGTCGATCAGCCACTCTTCCGCGGCGCCAGCGCCGATCTCAACCTGACCCTGGCGATGGCGCTGATGTTCTTCGCGTTGTGGATCGTCTGGGCGTTGCAGGAAGTCGGCGTCGGCGGGATGGCGAAGGAGCTGTTCGGCGCGAAGGGAGAAACGACCGGCGTCATGAAGCCGCTCATGGCGATCATCTTCCTGGCGGCGGGACTGCTGGAGATCATCTCGATTCTCTTCCGGCCGGTCTCGCTCAGCTTCCGTCTCTACGGCAATGTCTTCGCCGGCGAGAACATGCTCGAGGCGATGTCGCGCATCGTGCCAGGCCTCGGCTGGCTCCTGCCGGTGCCGTTCTACTTCATGGAACTGCTGGTCGGTCTGGTTCAGGCGCTGGTCTTCATGCTGTTGACTGCCGTCTTTACGCTCCTGATCTGTCAGCACGAGGAACCTGAGAAAGGACACTGAGATGGGCGGAACGTTGTACGGCAGTGTGCACGTCGGTCTGGCGGCGCTGGGCGCGGCGATCGGCGTCGGTTTGATCGGACTGGGCGCCTGCTCGGCGGTCGGGCGCAACCCGAATGCGTCCACGAAGATCATGGTGCAGGCCATCCTGTCCATCGCCTTCGCGGAAGCAATCGTGTTCTATGCGCTCTTCCTCGTGAAGTCATAGCCATGGATCAGATCCAGCAGGTCGCGGAGACGTTCGGCGTCGACTGGATCCACCTCGGCGCGCAGATGATCAGCTTCGCGATCATGTGTGCCGTGCTCTACCGCCTCGCCTACGGGCCGATCCTGAAAATGCTCGAGACCCGGCGCCAACAAATCGCCGCCGGCCTGGCCAACGCCGACAAGATCAAGGCGGAGTTGCAGCGCATCGACGCGGAACGGCTGCAGGTGCTGGAGAAGGCGGGAGACGAAGGACGGCAACTGGTCGAAGAGGCTCGCGTCGCGGCGGCGCGTGTCGGCGCCGAGGAACGCCGCAAGGCAACCGCCGAGGCGGCACAGATCGTCGCCAACGCGCACGAGGCCTCCGAGCACGAACGCGCGCGCGTGCTCGCCGAGGCGCGTCAACAGGTCGCACGCCTGGTGATCCAGACGACGGCGTCGGTCACCGGCAAGATCCTGACCACGGACGACCACAGACGGCTGGCCGAGGAAACCGCGAACCGGCTCGCCGCCGTGTGAAGACGGAAGACGAGAAACCGATGAAGGCAAACCGGCGAACGAAGCGGGCGGCACGTCAGCTGTACTGCGTGTGCCTGGTCAGCGGCGCGCTCGACGAGAGCCGCGTGCGGACGGCCGCGACCCATCTCGCCGGCTCGCCGCGGCGCGGCGCGATCGCGCTGCTGCAGGCGTTCCAGCGGCTGGTGCGGCTCGATCGCGAGCGCCACTCGGCCTTGGTCGAGAGCGCCGCGCCACTCGACGCGGCCCTGCGCGAGGAGCTCCGCCTCGGCGTCGCGCGCGCTTACGCCGGCGTCGAGACCACATTCGTCGACAACCCGGCGCTGATCGGCGGCATCCGGATCAAGGTCGGCAGCGACGTCTACGACGGTAGTGTGCGCGCCCGGCTGGATGCGCTGGCATCGCGTTTGTGAGCGCTGAGGAAAACAATGGCTGACCTGGTGTTGGAAATCGAGGCTCAGATCGCGCAGGCGAAGGCCGCGACCGCAAAGCAGACGGTCGGCACGATCCGCGAGATCGGCGACGGCGTCGCCCGCGTCGAAGGGCTCGGCGACGCGATGCTGAACGAGATGCTCGACTTCGGCGGCGGTGTCACCGGATTGGCCCTGAACCTCGACGAGACCGAGGTCGCGGCGATCATCCTGGGCGACTACACGCGGTTGAAGGAAGGCGACGAGGTGCGCGCCACCGGACGACTGCTCGAGGTGCCGGTCGGGAGGGGCCTCCTCGGCCGCGTCGTCAACACGCTCGGCGAGCCGCTCGATGGCAAGGGGCCGATCGCCAGCGACGTCTCCTATCCGGTCGAGAAGCTGGCCCCCGGCATCATCAAGCGCAAGCCGATCAGCCAGCCGGTGCAGACCGGCATCATGCCGATCGACGCGATGATCCCGATCGGGCGCGGCCAGCGCGAGCTGATCATCGGCGACCGCTCCACCGGCAAGACGACGATCTGCATCGACACGATCATCAGCCAGGCGCGCCTGAACAAGGCGGCGGAGGCGGCCGGCGACAAGGACTACCGCCCGCTCTACTGCATCTACGTCGCGATCGGCCAGAAGCAGTCGACGATCGCGCGGATCATCGGCACCCTCGAAGAGAAGGGGGCGCTGCCCTACACGATCGTGCTCGCCTCTCCCGCGTCGGACTCGGCGGCGAGCCAGTACCTGTCGCCGTTTGCCGGCGCCGCGATGGGCGAGTGGTTCATGGACAACGGCATGGACGCGCTCATCGTCTACGACGATCTCTCGAAGCACGCCGTCGCCTACCGCCAGGTGTCGCTGGTGCTGAAGCGGCCGTCGGGCC
Organism: uncultured Acidobacteriota bacterium; assembly: GCA_963836665.1. Lineage (GTDB taxonomy): Bacteria > Acidobacteriota > Vicinamibacteria > Vicinamibacterales > 2-12-FULL-66-21 > JAICSD01. The sequence continues at coordinate 1,568,952 of CAWIKL010000002.1, forward strand.
GCGAAGCCTACCCCGGGGACGTCTTCTACCTGCACAGCCGTCTCCTCGAGCGCGCCGCGCGCGTCGGCGAACAGCACGGCAACGGCTCGCTGACGGCGCTGCCGATCATCGAGACGCAGGCGGGCGACGTCTCGGCCTACATCCCGACCAACGTCATCTCGATCACCGACGGGCAGATCTTCCTGGAGACGGACCTGTTCTACCAGGGTGTGCGCCCCGCCATCTCGGTCGGCATCTCGGTATCGCGCGTCGGCTCCGCCGCGCAGCTCAAGGCCATGAAGCAGGTGGCCGGACAGCTGAAGGGAGATTTGGCGCAGTTCCGCGAACTCGCCGCCTTCGCACAGTTCGGCTCGGAGCTCGACGCCGCCACGCAGGGCAAGATCGATCGCGGCAAGCGCATCGTCGAGCTGTTCAAGCAGGGGCAGTACGACCCGGTGGCGGTGGACGTGCAGATCGCCGTCATCTGGGCGGTGCAAAACGGCTACGTCGACGACGTCGCGGTGGAGCGGATCAAGACGTTCCAGGCCGACTGGACCGACTTCCTGACGACGCGCAAGCCGGAGCTGCTGCAGCGGATCGGCAAGGAGAAGGCGATCGGCGACGAGCTGAAAGCTGCGCTGAAGGCGGCGGCCGACCAGTTCAAGGACAGCTGGAAAAAATGAACTCCCCTCGCGATCTCCGGCGGCGCATCAGGTCGATCAGCGGCACCGCCCAGATCACCAAGGCGATGCAGATGGTCGCGGCGTCCAAGATGCGCAAGGCCCAGAACGCGGCGATCGAGGCGCAGGCCTTCGCGCGCACGCTCTACCGCATCCAGCGCAGCGCCATCGATCACGCCCCCGGCTTCGAGCATCCGCTGCTGGCGCCGCGCGAGGTGAAGAGGCGTGGCGTCATCCTGGTCGCTGCCGACAAGGGGTTGTGCGGCGCGCTCAACACCAACGTGTTGCGACTTGCTTCGCAGTTCGATCCGGCGACGACCGTCTTCATCACGGCCGGGCGGAAGGCGGCGCAGTTCGTCGCGCGCACCAGGCGCCAGCTCGCCGGCGAGTTTCCCTATGCGGACACGCCGACGTTCGCCGAGGCGCGCGCGATCGCGGCGATGGCGCGCGACCTCTTTATCGGGCGCGAGGTCGATGAAGTGCGGCTGGTGACCACCCGCTTCGTCAATACCCTGACGCAGGAGCCGATGACACTCGAGTTCCTGCCGATCGGCGAGATCTCCAGCATTCAGATCCCCGGCGTCGCCGTCGAGCGCGAGCCGCTCGACCCGGCCGAAGCGGTGTTCGAGCCGAGCAGCGAATGGGTCCTCGGCTATCTGCTCGAGCGCTACCTGAACATCTACCTCTATTACGTCTTGCTCAACGCCAAGGCGAGCGAGCAGAGCGCGCGCATGGTCTCGATGAAGAATGCGACCGACAGCGCGGCAGACCTGATCCGGGACCTGAAGCTCGAATACAACAAGCTCCGGCAGGGGAACATCACCAGGGAACTGCTGGAAATCGCCGGCGGCCAGGCGGAGTGAGCTCATGAATATCGGCAAAGTCGTTCAGGTCTCTGGTGCGGTGGTGGATGTCGAGTTTCCCGACGCGCTGCCGCCGATCTACAACGCCTTGACGTGCGAGTACACGGTGCAAAAGCAGCCGGTGTCGCTGACGCTCGAAGTGCAGCAGCACCTGGGAGACAACTGGGTGCGCACCATCTCGATGGCCGGCACCGAGGGGCTCAGGCGCGGCGTCCCGGTCACCGACACCGGCGGGCCGATGACCATGCCGGTCGGTGACGAAGTCATGGGGCGGGTGTTCGACTGCACCGGCACGCCGGTCGACGAGCGCGGCCCGGTCAAGACCGAGAAACGCTACCCGATCCATCGCCCGGCACCGCCGCTGGTCGATCAGTCGACGTCGCCGCAAGTGCTCTCGACCGGCATCAAGGTGATCGACCTGATCTGCCCGTTCCTCAAGGGGGGCAAGGTCGGCGCGTTCGGCGGCGCCGGCGTCGGCAAGACGGTCGTGATCATGGAGCTGATCAACAACATCGCCAAGCTCCACGGCGGTGTGTCGGTGTTCGCCGGCGTCGGCGAGCGCACGCGTGAAGGCAACGATCTCTACCACGAGATGTCGCAGGCCGGCGTCATCAACCAGAAGGATCTCGGCGCGTCGAAGATTGCGCTGGTCTATGGCCAGATGAACGAGCCGCCGGGGGCGCGCCTGCGCGTCGCGCTGTGCGGGCTGGCCATCACCGAGTATTTCCGCGACGAGCGCAACCAGGACGTGCTGCTCTTCATCGACAACATCTTCCGCTTCTCGCAGGCGGGGTCCGAAGTATCGGCGCTGCTCGGACGGACCGCGAGCGCGGTCGGCTACCAGCCGACGCTGGCCGCTGAAATGGGCGTGCTGCAGGAGCGGATCACCTCGACGACGAGGGGATCGATCACCTCGTTCCAGGCGGTCTACGTGCCGGCCGACGACCTCACCGACCCGGCGCCGGCGACGACCTTCGCCCATCTCGACGCGACGATCGTGCTCGAGCGCTCGATCGCCGAGCTGGGGATCTACCCCGCTGTCGATCCGCTGGCGTCGACGTCGCGCGCGCTGGCGCCCGAGATCGTCGGCAAGGAGCACTACGACGTGGCCCGCCGCGTCCAGGGCGTGCTGCAGCGCTTCAAGGATCTCCAGGACATCATTGCGATCCTCGGGATGGACGAACTGTCACCCGACGACAAGCTGACCGTCTTCCGCGCTCGCAAGATCCAGCGCTTCCTCAGCCAGCCGTTCAGCTCGGCGCAGGTGTTCACGGGTCGGGAGGGGCGCCAGGTGGTGGTGGCCGATACGGTCCGCGGCTTCAAGGAAATCCTCGAGGGCAAGCACGACAGCGTGCCCGAGGGGAATTTCTACATGAAGGGCGGCATCGAGGAAATCACGACCGCCTGAGCGGCGAGGACCTCATGGCCGAGACGCTCAAGCTCGAAATCGTCACGCCGCAGGCGACGGTCTTTTCGGCCGACGTCGAGATGGTGACGCTGCCCGGGGTGGACGGAGAAATGGGCATCTATCCCAACCACGTTCGCCTGATGACGCAGATGGTGCCCGGCCAGGTGACCGTCGAGCAGAACGGTGGCGTGCGGCTGATCGCGGTCGGCGAAGGGATGGTGGAGGTCACGGCCAAGCGCGTCTCGATCATCACCGATATGGCGATCGACGCCGACAAGATCGACGAGGCGAAGGTCGAAGAGGCGCGGGCGCGGGCGGCGGCGCGGCTGCAGGACAAAATCTCCGACGAAGAGGTCGCCTCGGTCAACGCCTCGCTGGCACGCTCGCTGGCACAGCTGCAGGTCAAGAAACGGCGAGCCGGGCGCTAAGTGGCACGGCATTAATGGCCAATCGGAAATGAAAGACTGACGGAAGGAACGCGAATGGCAACTGTGACGGTCGTGAAATTCCCCACCCCTGACGGCGCGGCATCGATGCTTGAGCAGATCGGCGATCTGCAGAAGCAGCACCTGATCACGCTGCTCGACGCGGCCATCGTCAGCTGGCCGGCCGGTGAAAAGGCGCCGAAGACGAAGCAGCTGGTCAACCTGGTCGCGGCCGGCGCGTCGACCGGGATGTTCTGGGGCGCGCTGTTCGGCTTTATCTTCATGATGCCGTTCTTCGGCGCAGCGATCGGCGCCGCGAGCGGCGCGCTGGGCGGTGCGTTCCGCGACTACGGCATCGACGACGACTTCATCCGCCGGCTGCGCAGCGAAGTGGTCGAAGGGACGTCGGCCCTCTTCCTGATGACGAGCGGCGCGGTGCTGGATCGCGTCGCGGCGGCGCTCAAGGGGCAGCCCTTCGAGATCCTCGCCACGAACCTGTCGCGCGAGCAGGAGGAAAAGCTGCGGCAGGCGTTTGCCTAGCAAGCGTGCCGAAGGGCGAATGATGAATGCCGAACACGACGAATGGTCAATGCCACGACACTGAAACCTGACCTCGTCGCCGGTCTGACGCTCGCCGCCTACCTGCTGCCGTCCGGGATCGGCGACTCGTCGCTGGCCGGCCTGCCACCGCAGGCCGGGCTGTACGCCTGCCTCTTCTCCGGACTGGTCTTCTGGTTGTTTTGCAGCTCGCGTCAGACGGTCATCACCGTCACCTCGGCACTGTCGCTGCTGGTCGGCGCATCGGTCGGTCAGCTCGCCGCCGGCGATCCGGCCCGGCACGCGGCGCTCGCGGCCTGCCTGGCGCTGATGATCGCAGCGATCGCCATCGGTGCGTGGCTGGTGCGGGCGGGATCGGCGATCGGCTTCTTCTCGGAGACGGTCCTGGTCGGGTTCAAGGCGGGACTGGCGTTGTACCTGGGCAGCACGCAGTTGCCGAAGCTGTTCGGCTTCTCGGGATCGCACGGGGATTTCTGGGAGCGCATCGGGCATTTCTTCGGCAACGTCGGCGACACCCATCCGACGGCGCTCCTGACCGGGTTGGCGGCGCTGGCGATGCTCGTCGCCGGGAAGCTCTGGCTGCGCAATCGCCCGGTCGCGTTCTTCGTCGTTGTCGGCGGCATCCTCGCGGCGCGGCTCTTCGATCTGCAGGCGCACGGCGTGTCGCTGCTCGGCGACGTGCCTCAGGGGCTGCCGATGCCGCAGATCCCGCAGGTGGACCGCGCCGACCTCAACGCGTTGATGCCGTCGGCGCTGGCAGGGTTCGTCCTCGCCGCAGTCGAGACCTCGGCGATTGGCCGGATGTTCGCGCTGAAACACAGCTATCGGCTCGACGCCAACAAGGAACTGCTGGCCATCGGCATGGGCAACCTGGTCTCAGGCCTCGGCCACGGCTTTCCGGTCAGCGGCGGCATGTCGCAGTCGCTGGTCAACGAGAGCTCCGGTGCACGGACGCCCCTCTCCGGGCTGGTCGCGGCGCTGTTCACGCTGTTCGTGGTGCTCTTCGCCTCCGGCTTGCTGCGCAACCTGCCGCAGCCGGTGCTGGCCGCGATCGTGCTGGCGGCGGTGATGAGCCTGGTCGACATCCACGCCCTCAAGACGATCTGGCACTTCAGCCGCACCGAGTTCGTGATTGCGATGGTCGCGCTCGCGGGCGTGCTCGGGTCAGGCCCGGCCAACGGCGTGCTGCTCGGCGCCGGGCTTTCGATCGTGCTGCTGCTGCGGCAGGGTGCGCGGCCGCGGGTCGCCGAACTGGGCCGCGTCGGCACCACGGCGGCGTTCGCGGACGTCGCCCGCCATGCAGAGCACCAGGCGATCCCCAACGTACTCGTCGTCCGCATCGAGACGGCCTTGCTCTATTTCAACGTCGACCACGTGCGCGAACGCATCGCCCGGTTGTTCGCGGCGCGCCAGGATTCGATCCGGCTCATCGTCCTCTACATGGGCTCGGTCCCGCGGCTCGATCTCGCGGGTGCCGAGCTCGTCGCCGAACTCCACCGGACCTATGCGGCCCGCGGCGCCGACGTTCGCCTGGCCGATACGCATGGCGAGGTGCGCGACGCGCTTCACCGGATCGGGTTCTCGCAGCCGGGCGGACGTGAGTTCGGCCAGACGGTCGATGCGGTGCTCGCCGAGTGGCAGCCGCGCACTGGCATATGACGCCCAACTGGTACCACGCTCATCGCGCGATTGGTGTGACGGCTGTACTTGCCGCCTCGCTGGTGATCGCGCCACCAGTGTTGGCCGTTCAGGGAACACCGCCGGCGGCCCCCGGCAAACAGGCCGACCCTGAGGCTGAGACCGAACAGCCCGCGCCGGTCCTCATCGAGGGTGAGCCGATCCTGTGGATCACGGCCGGCGCCGCCGGCTACTCGACACAATTCCGCGCCGGGCGCATTACCGAGCGGCTCGAGGCGGTCATCCATGACCGCAGCCTGCGCGATCCGAGTGTCAGCGTCGTCGAGGCCGACGGCTCGTCGGAACTGCACGCCGGCCCCCACCTGCTGATGGTGATCACGCCGCGCGACGCCGCAGCGATCGGCGCCGCGCGGGTGTCGGTGGCGCAGCAATACGCCCGCATCCTCGAGAACACGATTCGCCAGGAGCGCCTGCGCTACTCGCCAGGGACGCTGCTCAGGTCTGGCGCGGTCGGAGCCGTCGCGACGCTCGCCTTCCTGATCGTGTTGTGGGGAGTGCTGCGCATTACCGGTGCGCTGAGGCGCGGCCTGGAGGGACGGCTGTCGGCGCGCGCCGAGGCGCTGGGCGTCATCGATGCCGAAGGGCTGTCGGCCGACAACCTGTCGCGCGCCATGGCCGCGATGCTGATGGTCGTGCGCGGACTGCTGGTACTGGTCATGCTCGACTACTACCTGACGTTCGTGCTCGGACTGTTTCCGTGGACGCGCGCGATCTCCTTGAAGCTGCTCGGCTACGCCTTCTCGCCAGTGCGCGCTGTCGTGATCGCCATCGTCAGCTATCTGCCCAAGCTGATCTTCCTGATCGTCATCGCGGCGGTGATCCATCTGGCGATTCGCCTGGTCCGGGTGTTCTTCCGGCAGATCGAGAGCGGCCGGCTGGTGTTCGAGAAGTTCCCACCGGAGTGGGCCGATCCGACCAACAAAATTGCCCGCGTGCTGCTGATCGCGTTCGGGCTGGTCGTCGCGTTCCCCTATCTGCCGGCGTCGGGCTCGCCGGCGTTCGCCGGCATCTCCGTGTTCATGGGCGTGCTGGTGTCGCTGTCGTCGAGCTCGGCGCTGTCGAACATGATCGCCGGCGTCGTGCTCACCTACACCGGGGCGTTCAAGCTCGGCGATCGCGTCAAGGTCGGCGACGCCTTCGGCGACATCATCGAGACCTCGCTGCTCGCGACGCGGGTACGGACGATCAAGAACGAGGACGTGACCATTCCGAACAGCCTGGCGCTGAGCTCGGCGGTGACCAACTATTCACGCGAGGCGCGCACGCTCGGCCTGATCCTGCATACCAGCGTCACGATCGGCTACGATGCGCCGTGGCGGAAGGTCCATGAACTGCTGATCGACGCCGCGCTGGCCACGCCGGGCATCCTGCACGACCCCAAGCCCTTCGTCTGGCAGACCGCGCTGAACGACTTCTACGTCACCTACGAGATCAACGGCTACACCGCACGCCCGAACGAGATGATCTCGCTCTACGCCGTGCTGCACTCGAAGATCCAGGATGCGTTCTACGCGGCTGGCGTCGAGATCATGTCGCCGCACTACGCGTCGATCCGCGACGGCAACACCATCGCCATTCCAGAGGCGCAGCGCGCCCCGGGCTACCAGCCCGGGGCCCTGCGCGTGGCGGACAGCACGCCGGCGCGCGCCGGCAAAGCGCCCGGGTCGCGCGGCGTGTAAGCTCGCGTATGCCTCCACCTCGGTATCCATCGCTCTATCAAGTCAACACGCGGGTGTGGCTGACGGCGCTTGGCCAGCGCCTCGGCAGGCCGGCGACTCTCGACGACATTCCAGGCGACGATCTCGATCGCCTCGCGCGGGCGGGGTTCGACTGGATCTGGCTGCTCAGCGTCTGGCAGACCGGTCCGGCCGGACAACGTGTCTCGCGCAGCCACGCCGGGTGGCGCGCCGAGTTCCGGGACACGCTGCCTGACCTGCGCGAGGAGGACATCGCTGGATCAGGTTTCGCGATCGCCGGCTACACCGTCGCGCCCTCACTCGGCGGTGGCGAGGCGCTCGCCAGGATCCGGGCGCGACTGCGAGCGCGCGGCCTGCGCCTGATGCTCGATTTTGTGCCCAATCACACTGCGCTCGACCACCCGTGGGTCGAAGCGCATCCGGACTGGTACATCCAGGGCACCGCGGAGAACCTGGAGAACCAGCCGCAGAACTACGTAGGCGTCGGGCAGCAGATTTTTGCCTACGGCCGTGACCCGTACTTCGCCGGCTGGCCCGACACGCTGCAACTCGATTACGGCAATCCGGAAACACAGGCGGCCCTGCGCGGCGAACTGGCGGCGATCGCCGGCCAGTGTGACGGCGTCCGCTGCGACATGGCGATGCTCGTGCTCCCCGACGTGTTCGAGCGGACGTGGGGACGGCGGCCCGAGCCCTTCTGGCCTCAGGCGATTGCCGAGGTGCGCAACCGCGTCCCAGGATTCACCTTCATGGCCGAGGTCTACTGGGATCTGGAGTGGCGGATGCAGCGGGAAGGGTTCGACTACACCTACGACAAGCGGCTCTACGATCGGCTGCGGGAACTGCAGGCGCGTCCGGTGCGCGAGCATCTCGATGCCGGACTCGACTATCAGGACAGGCTGGCTCGGTTCCTCGAGAATCACGACGAGCCGCGCGCGGCTGCCACCTTCAGCCGCGACGTGCACCGGGCCGCGGCGGTGATTACGTTCCTCTCGCCGGGCCTGCGGTTCTTCCACCAGGGACAATTCGAAGGGCGGCTGAAGCGTGTCTCCCCGCATCTCGTCCGCGCGCCGCAGGAGGCCGTCGACGAGGTGTTACGGAGATTCTACGAACGGCTCCTCGCCGTGCTCCGCCGGAGCGAAGTTCGCAACGGCACCTGGCACCTACCGGAATGCCTGCCGGCGTGGGACGGCAACCCAACGTCGGACGGGTTCCTCGCGTTTGCGTGGCAGGGAGCTGCCGGCCGGCGATTGCTCGTCGCCGTCAACTACGCCACGAGTCAAGGACAGTGCTACGTGCGGGTGCCGTGGCTCGATCTGGCCGGTCGCAGCGTGCGCCTCGTCGACCTGACCGGCGACGCACAATACGATCGCGTCGGCAGCGATCTGGTGTCGAAAGGGCTGTACCTGGACGTGGGTCCGTGGGCCTACCACGTCTTCGAAGTGCGATCGCTCTGAAGGCGCCACCAGACGATTGCCAGCGCACAGGCGCTCGGATCTAAAGGAAGCGGACTCGGCCGGTGTGGATCTCGTAAACGGCGCCGACGAGCCGGTAGTGGCCTTCCCGTGCGCGGGCCTGCGCCTCTGGCGTGTCGAAGATCTGTTGCATCGACCAGCGGACGTTCGCTTCGACGGCTGCCTGCAGGCGGGCGCCGGGCGCAAGCGTTTCGTCGGCGCCGGCCAGTCCAGGAAGGATCGTGTCGACGAGGCGCGCGATCCGCGACGCATGAGTGACGCCGTCGTGGATGGTCGCCAGCGCCGCTTCGACCGCGCCGCACCCCTCGTGTCCCAGCACGACAAAGAGCGGCGTTCGGAGATGCAGCCCAGCGTACTGCAGCGTGCCCCCGACCTCTGGCGAGATGACGTTTCCCGCCACGCGCACGATGAAGAGCTCGCCGAAGCTGGCGTCGAACACCAACTCCGGCGGCACGCGCGAGTCGCTGCAACCGAGGATGGTCGCGTACGGCCGTTGCCCCTTGGCGAGGTCCGCCAGGATCTCCTTCTGCACCGTCGGGAAACGGGCTTCACCGCGGACGAACCGCTCGTTCCCGTCGATCAGCCGCTGCAGCGCCTCGTCGGCCGAGGTACTGCGGGGCATGGTTGTGCGAATCGGTCATGTGTGTCGGGTCTCGCTTATAGGTACTTGAGCGCCGAGGTCGGGTGGGCCGCTTTCACGGTGCGATACCAGCGGCACGCCGGGTAAATGGCGACGAGCATCACTGCCGCCACGAAATACGTCGTCGACAGGCCGCCGGCGCCGCGCAGGCCGAAGTAGGTCGCCGGAACCTCGAATGCCAGCCTGTGCACCAGGTAGAAGAACATCGCCGTCTGTCCGAAGACCAGCAGGACGCCATTGGGCCGGACGCCAATTTTTGGTTCCAGCTGCATCAGCGCCGCCAGGCAGACCCACAACAGCCCGAGTTCCAGGGCGGCGTAGGTCAGCGATGGCGGGTACTTGCTGACGTGCAGCCACTGTTGCCAGCTGCCGTCGGCGCGGTGGAGGAACATGTCGCCGTAGCCGGCGTTCCACCGGACAACTACGAAGACGGCGAGCAGGATGACCCCGCCGACAGCCAACACCCGCTCGGTCGTGAACCGCGTCTGGCCGGCGGCGGCGCGGCTGATGTGCTTGCCGAACGCCCATCCGAGCGCCATCATCGCCAGCCAAGGGATCACCGGGTATTTGATGACCGCTGCGTCGCCGCCGTAGGTGGCGATGAGGAAGGACGCCGTGATCGACGCGGATCCGGGCGGATGCCAGACCAGCCCAGTGATCCATTCGCCGCCCGCAAACCAGCCGATACCGAGCGCAAGCAACGCCGGCCACGGCAGCCGGCGCAATGCCGCCATGCACATCATCGCCACGCCGATCGCAAACAGCACCTGAAACGTCAGTCGCCCCGATCCGATCGACACGATCGTCGGATCCATGAGCGCGACGATCGCGCCGCGCGTGAGAATGAAGCGATCGATATCCCCAGCGGGAGCGCCGCGCGCCATCCTGCGCTCGACGCTGATCGCCAGTGACACGCCGGCGAGGAACACGAACGTCGGCGCGCAGATGTGAGTCATCCAGCGCGTCAGGAACTCCGCAGTTGGGAGCGGCGCAGTCATGGCGTCGGCGTACATCGCCGAATCGAGCGGGTTGTGTGTCCCGTCGAACGCCATCGATGCGTGGTCAACGACCATCAGCACCATGACCAGTCCCCGCATCCAGTCGATGGCGGCAATGCGCGCCGAGCGGATGGGGACCGACACGGCAAGCGTCATACCGCCTTCAGGCCGGCGCCACGGAATACTCCGATCACCTTCTCGATGAGCGCCTGATCTGGCGGCTCGGTTTCGTTCAACGTGTAACTCATCCCGAGCTGCTTCCACTTGTACTTGCCCATTTGATGGAACGGCAGCACGTCAACGCGCGCCACGGTGCCAAGGCTGGCGCCGAACCGGGCGATCTTGCCGATATCGGCGACGTCGTCTGTCAGCCCCGGCACGAGCACGAAGCGCAGCCAGATCGGCCGTTTGCGCGCGGCCAGCCGCCGCGCGAACTCGAGTGTCGGCGCGTTGTCCATGCCAGTCAGGTGCTTGTGCCTGTCCGGGTCCCACGTCTTGATGTCGAGCAGGATCAAGTCGATCGATTCGAGCTCGGCATCGCTCAGCTTGCTGCCGTACAAGCCATTGGTATCGAGCGCGGTGTGGATGCCCATGCCCTTCGCCGCGGCGAACAGCTTCGCGGCGAAGCGGTGCTGCATGAGCGGCTCTCCTCCGCTCAAGGTGAAGCCGCCGCCCATGATCTTCAGGCCCTGCTGGTACTTGCGCAGTTCTTCGCTAGCCTTGGCAACCGTCACCGGAATGCCGTTGCTCATCGACCACGTGTCGGGATTGTGGCAGTAGAGGCACCGCCACATGCACCCCGCGGTCCAGGCGACGACCCGGACGCCTGGGCCGTCGACGGTCGCACCAGTGGTAAACGAGTGCAGGAAACCCATATCGCCGGTGGCAAGCGCCGTGCGGACGTCGGCTTCCGAAACGTCCTTCCCCAGATTGACGCGCAGCTCGAAGGGGCTCCTCGCCTCGAGCGGCGCCGGGATCGTATGCGTATCAGACATCGCGAACTCCTGACGGCTACTTCCTGGCGGTGACCGTAATTTCGACGTGGCCTTCCCCGACGAGCCGCTTGACCACGACCGTAGTCCGCGTCGGCCGCGGCTCCTTGAAGTACGCGGTGTAGACGGCGTTGAAGCGCGGGAACAACGCCTCGTCGGTCAGATAGGCCTGGACGCTGACGACGTCGGCCGGTGTCATACCGGCGGCTTTGAGAACGGCGTCGATATTGTCGAGCGCCTGCTTCATCTCGGCCTCGAACGTCGCCGCGATCTTCCCGTCCTTGTCTTCACCGGCCTGCCCCGACACGTAGAGCGTGCCGTCGATGAGCACGCCCTGGCTGAAGTTGCCGCCCGATTTCGCGCCAGGCGGCGTGATGATGCGCTTCTGCGCCGCGGACGCAGGCAGCGCGATCAGCATGACGACGATCAGTGCCTGCATGGCGAGCTTATTCATGGCGGCCTCCACCGTGGAAGGTGCGGTTAATGACGTCCAGCTGCTGTTCGCGGGTGAGTCGGACGAAGTTCACCGCGTAACCCGAGACGCGGATGGTCAGGCTCGGATACTTCTCGGGATGGTCCATCGCGTCGATCAGCGTGTCGCGGTTCAAGACGTTGACGTTCATGTGATAGCCGGTGCTGCCGAAGAACGCGTCGAGCATCGCCGTGAGGTTGTCGGTCCGCTCCGTTTCGGTGCGGCCGAGGCCGGTCGGCACGAGGCTCGTGGTCAGCGAGATGCCGTCCTGTGCGTCGCGATACGGAATCTTGGCGACCGACGCCGCCGAGGCATGGATGCCGTGGCTGTCGCGCCCGTGCATCGGATTGGCGCCAGGGGCGAACGGCTCTCCCGTGCGGCGGCCGTCCGGGGTGTTACCGGTCGCCTTGCCGTAGACGACATTCGAGGTGATCGTCAGGATCGATTGCGTATGCAGGGCCTGGCGATAGGTCGGGTGCCGGCGCAGTTTGTTCATGAACGCGCTGACCAGCCAGGCGGCGATTTGATCGACGCGATTGTCGTTGTTGCCGAAGCACGGGAACGTGCCTTCCGCCTGGTAGTCGGTGACGAGGCCGGTCTCATCGCGGACGACCTTGACCTTGGCGAACTTGATCGCCGACAGGCTGTCGGCGACGACCGACATGCCGGCCATGCCGAAGGCCATCGTGCGGAGCGGCGCGTAGTCGTGCAGCGCCATCTCGATGCGCTCGTAGGCGTACTTGTCGTGCATGTAGTGGATGACGTTCATGGCGTTGACGTAGACGCCGGCGAGCCAGTCCATCACTCTTTCAAAACGGTCGATGACGTCGTCGAACTCGAGGTAGTCGCCTGCCACCGGAGCGAACGGCGGGGCGATCTGTTCCCCGCTCATCTCGTCGCGGCCGCCGTTGATGGCGTAGAGCAGGCACTTGGCCAGGTTGGCGCGGGCGCCGAAGAACTGCATCTGCTTGCCCATCAGCATCGGCGAGACGCAGCAGGCGATGGCGCCGTCGTCGCCCCAGGCGCGCCGCATGACCTCGTCGCTCTCGAACTGGATCGAACTGGTGTCGATCGCGACCCTGGCGGTGAACTTGCGGAAGCCGTCGGGCATCCGCGGCGAGTACCAGATCGTCAGGTTCGGTTCGGGCGCGGGACCGAGGTTGTAGAGCGTCTGGAGCAGGCGAAAGCTCGACTTGGTGACCAGCGTGCGGCCGTCGTCCCCCATGCCGCCGATCGATTCAGTCACCCAGGTCGGGTCGCCGGCGAACAGGTCATCGTATTCGGGTGTGCGCAGGAAGCGGACGATGCGCAGCTTGATGACGAAGTCGTCGATGATTTCCTGCGCCTGCGTCTCGGTGAGCAGGCCGGCGGCGAGGTCGCGCGCGAAATAGACGTCGAGGAAGGTCGAGGTGCGGCCGAGTGACATCGCCGCGCCGTTCTGTTCCTTGACGCCGGCCAGGTAGGCGAAGTAGAGCCATTGCACGGCTTCCTTCGCCGTGCGCGCCGGCACGGAGATGTCGAAGCCGTAGGCCGCCGCCATCGTGATCAGTTCTTTGAGCGCGCGGATCTGCTCCGACAGCTCTTCGCGGTCGCGGATGATCTCGTCGGTCGACGGCTCGCGATCGAGCGCGTTCTTCTCCTGCTGCTTGCGCGCGATCAGGCGGCTGACGCCGTAGAGCGCGACGCGGCGGTAGTCGCCGATGATCCGGCCGCGCCCGTAGGCGTCTGGCAGGCCGGTCAGCACGTGCGAACTGCGGCACTTGCGGATGTCGGCGGTGTAGGCGTCGAACACGCCGTCGTTGTGGGTCTTGCGGTACTTGGTGAAGGCCTCGACCACGTGCGGGTCCGGCTCGTAGCCGTAGGTCTTGAGCGCGGTGACGACCATCCGGAGGCCGCCGTTCGGCATGATGGCGCGCTTGAGCGGGGCCTCGGTCTGCAATCCGACGATGACCTCCTGGTCCTTGTCGATGTAGCCAGGGCCGTGCGCGGTGATCGAGCTCGGGATCTGCGAGACGTCGAGGACGCCCTTCTTGCGTTCCTCGAGGAACAGCGCCTTCAGCGTCTCCCAGATTTTCTGGGTGCGCGGCGTCGCAGCCGCGAGGAAGAGGCCGTCACCGTCATAGGGCTGGTAGTTCTGCTGGATGAAATCGCGTACGTCGATGTCCTTCTGCCACAAGCCGGGCTGGAACCCGTGCCAGGTAGAGACGGAAGCCTCGCTGGTCGTCGCGTCAATCGCGCTGACACTCATGAACGTCTCCTTGCGACCACTAAGCGGGGGCTTCGATCAGGCCGAGCACGACGCCGGTATGTCGGGCGATCATCAGCTCCTCGTTGGTCGGAATGACCCAGGCCGAGACGCGGCTGCCCGGACTCGAAATCCGTGTTTCGCGCCTGGCGTTGGCGTCGGCGTCGAGCTCGACACCGAGCCACGCTGATGCCTCGCAGATACGGCGGCGGATCTCGGGTGCGTTCTCGCCGATGCCCGCGGTGAAGACCAGCGCGTCGAGGCCGTTGAGCGCGGCGGCCAGCGCGCCGATGTCCTTGGCGGCACGGTAGACGAAGTAATCAACAGCCAGCTTCGCCTCGGGCGCGCTGCTTGCCAGCAGATCACGCATGTCGTTGCTGACCCCGGAGATGGCGAGCAGTCCCGACTTCTTGTAAAGCATCGTCTCCACTTCCTTCGCGGTGAGGCCCGCACTTTGGAAGAGATAGAGGATCACGCCGGGATCCACCGAACCGGGGCGCGTCCCCATGCACAGCCCATCGAGCGCGGTGAAGCCCAGGGTGGAGTCGATACTCTTGCGATATTTCATGGCGCACAGGCTGGCGCCGCTGCCGAGGTGCGCGACGATGACGCGGCCGTCGGCGATTTCGGGAGCCGCCTCCGGCAGCGCCGACGCGATGTACTCGTAAGAGAGGCCATGGAAACCGTAGCGCTGCACGCCACGGTCGCGGATCTCGCGCGGCAGCGGGACGAGCTCGGCAACGGCCGGCTGGCCGCGATGGAAGCTGGTGTCGAAGCACGCCACCTGCGGCACGCCTGGCAGCCGCTGAGCCGTCGCTTCGATCGCGCCGACGTTGTAGGGCTGGTGCAATGGCGCCAGCGGGACTAGGTCGCGCAGGTCGGCGAGAACCTGCGGCGTCACCAGCGTCGGGCCGCGATAGCGGGCACCGCCGTGTACCACGCGGTGGCCAACGCCGACGACTTTCGAGCCGGCGTAACGGTCGCGCAACCAGTCCGCCAGCACGTCGAGCGCGGCGCGTCCGTCCGCGACCGACGCGTCGAGCGCTTCGTCGGCGACGCGCTCGTCGGCTTCATTCTTCGCGGCAAACTTCGGCGCGGTGCCGATGCCGTCGATCTGGCCGCGCACCTCGAGCCGCCACACCCTGGGCTCCGGGTTGTGATAGACGCAGAACTTCAGGCTCGAGGAACCGGCGTTCAGGACCAGCGCGTAGGCGTCCATGGTGTCTTCCTAGACGGCGACGGCCTGCGCCGACTGGCGCCGCGCATGCGCGGCGAGCATCGCCACGGCGCAACTGGCGATGCGCGAGCGGACGCTGTCGGCCCGGCTGGTCAGGATGATCGGGACACGCGCCCCGAGCACGATGCCTGCGCTGTCGGCGTTGGCCAGGAACGTGAGGTTCTTGGCGAGGATGTTCCCTGCCTCGAGATCGGGCGCAAGGAGAATGTCGGGATCCCCCGCGACCTGTGACGTGATGCCTTTGGTGTTGGCGGCCTCGCGGCTGATGGCGTTGTCGAAGGCGAGCGGGCCGTCGAGAATGCCACGCGTGATCTGGCCGCGTTCGGCCATCTTGCAGAGCGCCGCGGCATCGAGCGTCGCCGGCATTTTCGAGTTGATCGTCTCGACCGCCGCGAGGATGGCGACCTTCGGTCGGGCCACGCCGAGTGAGACGGCCAAGTCGATCGCGTTCTGCACGATGTCGGCCTTGTCCTCGAGCGTCGGCGCGATATTGATCGCCGCGTCGGTGACGACGAGGACCTTGTGATAGGTCGGTACGTCCATGATGAAGGCGTGACTGAGGCGCCGTCCCGTGCGCAGGCCCGTCTCGCGCGCTATGACCGCGCCGAGCAGTTCGTCGGTATGGAGACTGCCCTTCATCAACAGCTCCGCCTCACCCTGGCGGACGAGCGCCACCGCCGCGGCTGCCGAAGCGTGGCTGTGCACCGCGTCGACAAGGCGTACACCGTCAATGTCGATGTGCGCGGCCGCCGCGACCTCCCGGATCTTGGCCACCGGGCCGACGAGGATCGGCACGATCAGCCCCTTGGCCGCCGCGTCGATGGCCCCGGCAAGTGCGGTCGCCTCGCAGGGGTGCGCCACGGCGGTGACAACCGGCTCCAGGCTGGCGCAGCGCGCGAGGAGCTGTTCGTACTTGCCCGTGCCCGTCTGTGCTGTCGTCATGGCGTCACCACCGCTGGCATGCGGACCGCGGCCCGGCGGGCGGATCCTGTTTCCTTGAGGAAGAACGTGAGCACAATCGCCAGCGCGACGCCGTAGAGCAGCGGCTGGAACGCGGTCTGGTAGTGCTCGAGCGTCATCGGCTCCGCGCCGCCGCTCGCCGAGACGAGAAACCCCGCGAACACCGGCCCGAGCAGCGCGCTGAAGGTGAAGTTGATGAAGTTGACCACGCCGGTCGAGGTGCCGCTGAACTCCGGCGGGTTCGCTTCCTTGATGACCGTGTAGGGCAGCATCGCCGCGCCCGAGGCGAGGCCCGCGGTCAGGCCGAGGACATAGGGAGGAAACACGCCAGGAACGCCGTAGAGGATCCAGCTGAGGATGACCAGCAGCGCGATCGCGCCGCCGGCGATGACCGGCTTGCGGCGGCCGAGACGATCGGACAGCAGCCCGAGCAGTGGGCAGCCGATGATCCAGCCAAACGGCACCGTCGCCGATCGCAGTACCGCGGTGCCGTAGGCCACGCCGTGCGCGTCCTGCAGAAAGCGGACACCCCAGACCATGTCGAAAATCGTCGTGGGAATGAAGATCAGGCCGGCGATAATCCCGCACAGAATCGACTGGGGGTTGCGAAACACTACGCCGAACCCGCGCATCGCACCGCGCATCGAGTGGGTATCGCCGGTCGCCGGCTTTGTCTCGGGTAGAAAGAAGAACAGCAGCACGCTGATACCAAGACCAAGCAGCCCCATGCCGCCCCAGAAGGTGCTCCACGGCACGCCCGCGGCGATCAGTGGACCGACGACGAATTGCCCGGCCGATCCCCCGGCCATGCCGAACATTTGGGTCGCGCCGATCAGCGTGGCCGCGCGCGACGCCGGGAAATTCGTGGTGGCGATGTAGGCAGCGCCGACTAGCGCGAACACGCCGCCGGCGCCCTGCAGCAGCCGGCCGGCGTTGGCCAGGGTGGTGTTGCCCGAGGCAAAGAGAAACGCGCCGATGCCGACCGCCGCGGCGCCAATCGGAACGACGCGGCGCGGACCGATGCGGTCCATCGCCACGCCGGCGACCAGGCTGAACGGCGAGTAGCCGTAGTAGAACAGGCCCGCCATCGACGCGACGCCGGCGGCGGTCAGGCCGAAGGCTGCCGAGAGCTGCGGCATCATGACGGCGGGGGCCGATCTCAGCGTGTACTGGTAGAAGTAGTACACGGCTGTGATCAGCCACCCGATCGTCGCGGCGCGTGCGCCCTTGTTCACGTCGTTCTCAGTCGGCGCCGGCCGTTCGCACTAGCAGAGTGTGACGGAGACCGCGAGGCCGCCTTCGGAGGTCTCCTTGTACTTGCTGTTCATCTCCTTCGCCGTGAGCGCCATGGCCTCGACGGTCGTGTCGAAGTCGACGCGGCGATTCGCGGGGATTTCGTTGCTGGCGATCAGGAAGCCAGTCCACGCCTTGACCGCGCCGTAGGCGCAGCGCTCGATGCACGGGATCTGGACGTAGCCGGCGACTGGATCGCAGGTCATCCCCAGATGGTGTTCGAGCGCCGATTCGGCCGCGTTGGCCACGACCTGGTTCGAGAAGTCGTGGGCCTGCGACAGGAGCGCCCCGCCCATGGCCGAGGCCACGCCGATCTCGGCCTGGCAGCCGCCCTCGGCCGCCGCCAGCGTCGCGTTGTGCTTGCACAGATAGCCGACGACCACCGCGGCGAGCATGCCGTCGCGAATCTTCTGCTGCGGCAGCTTCCGTCCCCCCTCGCCAATCGAATACACCAGCGCCGGAAGCACGCCCGCCGATCCACCGGTCGGCGCCGTGACGACGAGGTGGCCGCGCGCGTTCTCTTCCGAGCCCGCCAGTGCGTAGGCAGCCACGACACCGACGCCGCGCTGCTTTTCGTACTTGTCGTCCATCGCGCGCTTGTAGACTTCGCCGGCCTTCGTCTTCAGCTTGATCGGCCCTGGCAGCACGCTCTCGGGCATCGACAGGCCGGTCTTGACGATGTTGACCATCGCGGTCGTCACCTTGTCGATGAAGGCGTTGATCTCTGCCTCGCTCTTGCCGGAAACCGCCATCTCGTTGGCCATGGCGAGCTGAGCGACGGTCAGCTTGTTCTGCTCGGCGTGCGCCAGCAGCTCCTTCATCGTCGAATACGGGTACTTCGGCTGTCCCTTCTTCGGCGGCTCGTAGCCCTTCCACTCGATGAATCCGCCGCCAACCGAGTAGTACTCCTGTTCGAGCAGCACCTGATCGCCCGCGAGCAGCTTGCAGGTCATCGTGTTGGGATGGTGGAAGTCCCCCTTCGGCGCGTCGTAGATGATGTCTTTCAGCGTCACGTTGAACGTGGAGCTGCCCAGCTTTACGGGGAACACCTGATCCGGCTTGTCGCGGAGCTCGTCGAGGAACAGTGGGTTGATCGTCGCCGGCTCCTTGCCGATGAGGCCGGCGAGCGCGGCGCGTTCGGTGCCGTGTCCCTTACCGGTTGCGCTGAGGCTGCCGAACAGGTTGACCTTCAGCGCCGTCGCCTTGGCGAGCTGGTCGGCCGGCAGCTTCGTGGCGCGCTGGTAGAAGTCATAGGTAATCCGCATCGGTCCGATCGTGTGCGAGCTCGACGGCCCTGGGCCGATCTTGTAGAACTCGTCGATCGTCGTCATGACGGGCCCTTTGGACTTCTTGACGACGTTCAGATCCTCCGAGAGCGGCGGTGCTGTCGGTTGCGGGGGAGGCGTGGCGGTCGCGGCCTTCGCGCTCACGGCCTCCGAACTCGGCGCGGCGCACCCTGAGAGGACGGCCACCGCGCCGACCAGCGCGCTGCGCATCATAAAGGCGCGGCGGTCGACACCCGCCGGCACGTCAGTGCCCGCGAGTTCGGGAAGTACCTCGATGTCATCGTCTCTTGTGCTCATAAGTCCTCGTTGAGAATCAGCTGCGACGGGCTTGCTGTCCGGGAACCGCTGAGAGACAGCAGAGCGCGTGCCGGGGCCACCGCCTTGCGACGTTGCAGTGGAACTATCGAGAATGGAAGGAGTTGCCCGATTGGAACTGGCGTGCCGGGAGTATCCGCCTCCGGCCAAGGGTGGATCGACACATGGCGGCTCCGAAATGACGGAGGAACGACCCCGTACGGCATGAGAGGGCTTGTCGGACAGAGCCCGCGTACTTTGAACAGGGTCTCGCCTGGTGCTTCGAGCGACGTCGGTCCGCTCTATCCCGGAGAAGCTACGAAATGCCGGAGGGATGCGACGCCGATGAGGGTGCGGATCGGGCCGCACGCCCTGCCAACTCAATAACTTAGGCGGGGTCTGCGTCCTGGCAGCAGCGGCACCGGCCGTGCTCGTTCAACCCGGCAAATGCTCCGAGTCTTACAGGTGCTTCCCCTCGTTGCGTGCAGTGTCCTTCTGGTCTCGGTCACGAGGGCCCACGCGCAACCGAGCTCCATTCCTCCTTCCGCCGATGCGGCTGCGCAGCAGCCCGTGACGATCACCTGCGCCTCCAGCGCCGGCGGTCCCCAGACGCACTGCGCCGCGGACACCTCCGCGGGCGTCGTCCTCATGAACTCGACGGGCACGGCAGCCTGTCTCCTGGGGAAAACGTGGGGCTACGACCAGACCAGCATCTGGGTCTCGGAGGGGTGCGTCGGCACGTTCGTCACCGGCCAGGCCGCGCAAGCGGCGACCACGACCACTACCGCACCCAAGCACGTTCCCAACATCGGCTTCCTGATCTTCGACGGCGAGAAGGGGCAGATCTATGTGCGCCTCTTCACCTATGCGCGCTACCTCAATCAGCGCAATCTCGACGAGAGCTACGTCGATTCGTTCGGCAACTCGCACACGGTACAGCGTCGACAGGACATCCAACTTCAGAAGTTCTTCCTGCCGTTCTCGGGCTGGTTCCTCACGCCGAAGATGCGCTACTACCTCTACGTGTGGTCGTCAAATAGCTCGCAAGGCGACCCCGCGCAGGTTGTCGGTGGCGGCAATATCAGCTGGTCGTTCAATCGATTCGTGAGCGTCGGCGCTGGTATCACCTCGCTGCCCAGCGTGCGCAGCACCGAGGGTCAGTTCCCGGTACTGGCTCGGCGTCGATGACCGATTGATCGCCGACGAGTTCTTTCGCGGGTCGTACACCTCCGGCGTGTGGTTGAAGGGGGAGCTCAACCCCAAGTTGAAGTACATGGCGATGCTCGCCAACAACTTGAGCACGCTCGGTGTGAGCGCCGCGCAACTGAACAACAAGCTCGACACGCAGTCCTACATGCTGCAGTGGCTGCCGACCACGGGGGAGTTCGGACCGTGGGGCGGGTTCGGCGATTACGAGGGACACGAAAAGCTCGCCACGCGCGTGGGCCTGCACTACACCTACAGCATCGAAGACAAACAGAGCCAGCCCGGCACCGACGGCATCGAGAACACCCAGATCCGCCTGAGCGACGGCAGCAGCGTGTTCACGCCGGAACTGTTCGGGCCCGGCATCACGGTCGACCAAGTCACCTACAAGATGACGAGCCTCGACGGCGGCGTGAAATACAAGGGGGCGGCGATCGAGGCCGAATATTACCGGCGCTGGCTGAGCAACTACACCGGCAGCAATACCGGCGGCATCCCCGACATCAGCGACAACGGGTATCAGTTGCAAGTCTCGGCGATGGCCGTTCCGAAGGTCCTGCAGCTCTATTTCGGCACCTCGCAGATCTTCGGCGGCCGCTACGGCAACGACTGGGAGGTGCGCGGCGGCGAAAACTGGTTCCCGATGAAGCAGCGCGGGATCCGGGTGAACGCCGAATGGATGTACGTGGACAAGTCGCCCGTGGGTTACACCGCCTATCCCTACCCGGTCGGCGGCAAGGGCACCGTGTTCCACGTCAACTTCGAGCTGAACTTCTGATCGCGGGGCGACCATGATTTCCAAAGCCCTCTCCCGCTCGTCCGTACTCGGCGCGCCGTCGATCGTCTTACTGATGGCGTTGGCCGTGCCGCAGGCGCAGACCGACGCACCCGATCAGTTCTACGACTCGCACTTCCACCTGACCAACTACATCCAGCAGGGCATCACCCCGCAGCAGATGCTGCAGATCATGGGGACACGCGTCGGCCGCTCCACCCTCTTCGGCATTCCCCTGCAGCAGCAGTGGTCGTACGCCAATTCGGGTGAGTACGCGCCGACCTACTACCTGCAGAGCGACGCGCCGCTCTACTACTACTCGTTCACCGATGCCTACATTGCGTCGGTCTACCTGAAGCTGCCGAAGGACGACCAGGCGCGCTTCGATCCGATGATCACCGGCTTCAACCCGGCCGACATGTACGCGGCCGATCACATCCGGCGCGTGCTGCAGACATTTCCAGGCGTGTTCAGCGGCATCGGCGAGTTCAGCATCCACAAGGAATTCGTCTCGTCGAAGATCTCGGGCGAGACCGCCAGCCTGACCAACCCGGCGCTCGACCGCATCCTCGACCTCGCCGCCGAGGCGGGCCTCGTCGTCATCCTGCACAATGACATCGACATGCCGTTCTCGAAGGTGGACGCCGAGCCGGTCTACCTGTCGCAGACGAAGTCGCTGCTCAAGCGGCACTCGCGCGCCTCGATCATCTGGGCGCACACCGGCCTCGGGCGCGTCGTCCATCCGGCGCAGGTGTCGGCCGACGCCGCCGAGCGGAGCCCGCGCCACGTCGAGATTCTCGAGGCGATGCTCGCGGATCCGGGGCTCGCGCATGTCAACTTCGACATTTCGTGGGACGAGGTCGCGAAGTATGCGGTCGCCTCGCCGGAGGTATCGGCGCGTGTCGCCGCGCTCCTCAACAAGTACCCCGACCGCTTCATTTTCGGGACCGACACGGTGGCACCCTCGGGTCCCGCGCCGTACTACGCGGTGTTCGACAT
The DNA here is from genome assembly GCA_963836665.1 of uncultured Acidobacteriota bacterium. GTDB lineage: Bacteria > Acidobacteriota > Vicinamibacteria > Vicinamibacterales > 2-12-FULL-66-21 > JAICSD01. The sequence continues at coordinate 1,591,132 of CAWIKL010000002.1, forward strand.
GTGGGCGCCGGTGTTCCGTCAACTCACGCCCGAAGCCAGCCTCAAGGTTCGCAAGGGCAACTACCAGCGCATCTTCGACGAGGGCCGTCGTCGCGTCCGCGCATGGGAGAAAGCGAACGGCTCATAACGACGAATGGAGAGAAATGCATATGCGACGTCATAGTACGAAATGGACCGTGGGCGCCTGTCTTCTGGTGGCAGGTCTTGTCTGTGGCCCGACCCAGGCGCGAGCGCAGACGGCCGACCCGTCCGATCCTCCCGCGACGCCGGCCGCGGCTGCGCCGCAGACCCAGCAAGTGAGTGTCCAGGTCACGTCACCGAAGCCAAGCTTCGACATCTATGGCTTCGCGATGCTCGACATGGGGCACAACTTCACCCAGATCGATCCCAACTGGTTCGACACGCTGCGGTTGACGAAGCTTCCAAAGGTCAAGGATCAATTCGGCCAGGACAACAACACGTTTTCCGGCGTGCGGCAGAGCCGTCTCGGATTCAAGTCGTCGACGCCGACAGACCTCGGCGAGTTGAAGACGACTTTCGAATTCGAGTTGTTCGGCACCGGCGTGGACGAGGGGCAGACCACCTTCCGCCTGCGCCACGCGTGGGGCGAGCTGGGGCACTTCGGCGCCGGGCAGTACCGGAGCCCGTTCACCGATCCCGACGCCTTCCCGAACTCGCTGGAGTACTGGGGTCCGACCGGCCTGGCCTGGTACCGTAACGTCCAGATCCGCTGGACGCCGATCAGCGACGCGCACAACACGTTCATGGTCGCGCTGGAGCGTCCGGGCGCCAGCGGCGACGGCGGGGTCTACGCCGATCGTATCGAACTGCAGAACATCAAGCCGCGTTTCCCGATTCCCGACTTCTCGGCGGCCTACAAGACGACGATGGGGTGGGGCTACTTCCGCATTGCCGGCCAGCTTCGCTACATCAAGTGGGATGACACGCTCGCCGACAATTTCGATCTGTCCGGCAGCGCCACCGGGTGGGGCGTCAACCTCTCCTCGAACGTCAACGTCGGCAAGCACGACGTGCTGCGCCTGGCGTTTGTCACCGGCGCCGGCATCCAAAACTCCATGAACGATTCGCCGGTGGACATCGGGCTCAAGCTGCAGCCGGGCAACACCGTGACGCCGGTCACCGGCGAAGCGGTACCCATCCAGGCGGTCAGCCTCTTCCTCGATCACTCGTGGAACGAGCGGACAACGACCGCGATTGGCTACTCGATGCAGGACAACCACAACACGGACGGCCAGGCGCCCGACGCGTTTCACATCGGCCACTACATGCTCGGCAACGTCCTCTACTCGCCGGTCAAGAACGCGATGTTCGGCGGTGAATTTCAATGGGGCCGTCGCGAGAACAACTCGGATGGATTCCACAGCGACGGCGTGAAGGTGCAGTTCTCGTTCAAGTACAACTTCTCGGTCAAGCTCGGAGGCTAGTGACATGACTCGACATCTCAAGCTGCTCGCCGGTGCCTGTCTCCTCGGCCTCGCCTGGCTTGGCGCGGCCCCGCTCACGGCCCAGGCGACCAATCCGCAGTCGGTCGTCGACGCGGCGTACGCCAAATACAAGGGCCTGCAGGAAGGCAAGAACGCCGACTACATTCCGGCGCTGGCCAAGGTCGATCCCAACCTCTTCGGCATCGCGCTGGTCACGGTCGACGGCAAGGTCTACACCGCCGGCGACATCAAGACCGAAGTGTCGATCCAGTCGATCTCGAAGGTGTTCACCATGGCGCAGGTGATCCAGGAGCAGGGGCTCGATTCGGTCGAGAAGCGCATCGGCGTCGACGCGACCGGCGCACGCTTCAACTCGATCATCGCCGTCGAAGCGGTGAAGGTGGTCGCCGGCACCGGCGCTCCCGAAATGAATCCCGCTCGTCAACCCCGGCGCCATCTCGGCGACGAGCATGGTGAAAGGCGGCTCGGCGGACGAGGTGTGGAAGAAGATCATCGGCTTCCACAACGACGCCGCTGGCCGCCCGCTCAGCGTGCTGCAGGACGTCTACAAGTCGGAGTCCGATTCCAACCAGCGCAACCAGGCGATCGGCGCGCTGATGCTGGCCTACGGCTATATCAAGGACAACTGGCAGCAGGCGGTCGACCTCTACACGCGTCAGTGCTCGATCGGCGTCAACGCAAGGATCTGGCGGCGATGGCGGCGACGCTGGCCGCGGGGGGCAAGAATCCGGTAACGCAGCAAGCAGGTCCTCGACGCCGACAAGGTACCCGGCGTCCTGGCCGTCATGGCGACCGCCGGCCTCTACGACGACTCCGGTAAGTGGCTCTACCACACCGGCCTGCCGGCGAAGAGCGGCGTCGGCGGCGGCATCATCGCCGTCTCGCCCGGCAAGTTCGGCATCGCGGTCGTGTCGCCGCCGCTCGACGCTGCCGGGAACAGCGTCCGCGCGCAGAAGGCGATCGCGGACATCTCCAACGCGCTCGGCGGCAACCCCTACGCAGCGGCCGGAAAGTAAGGCCGGCTGGCAGTAATCGAGGAGAATGTCGACATGCGTGCCCGATTCGGTCTGTTCGCGGCGGTGGCTCTCGTGTGCTGGGCCGGGCTCGTGCCCGTGCGCGCGGAGCTGCCGCAGGTCCCGTTCATGCTCCGCTCGTTCGCCATCAACATGACGAACGTCAACGCGCCGCGCGGCAACGCCGGCATGCTCGAGATCCGCATCACCGGCTGGTCATCCACCGAGACGCGGAAGACGCTGATTCAACTGGCCGTCGACAAGGGGCAGGACGCGCTGCTCGGAGCGCTGCAGAAAGAGCCGGTCAAGGGCCGGCTCTCTCTGCCCAACTGGCAGGGAGCCGATCCGCAGAACTATCGCCTCGGCTGGGACATCCGCTATGCCGCCCAGGCGCCGCTGCCCGACGGCGGCGATCGCATCGTGATCGCCACCGATCGGCAGATGAGCCTGTGGGAAGTGCGCGAGCGTCCGCGCAGCTACGACTATCCGTTCACGCTCATCGAGATCCGCATCCCTAAGGGCGGCAAGGGGGAGGGGCGCATGTTCGGCGCAACGCAGATCCGGTTCGACAAGAAGGCGAACCAGATGGTGCTCGAGCAGTACTCGGCTGGCGAGGTCAAGTTGAACGAGGTGGAAGTGGTCAAGTAGCGGATCGCGGACGAGAAAAAAGTGGCTCGGCGATCGACGGCGGCCGCACCTTGTGCGGCCGCCTGGCGTGCCTACTTCAGCTGACGCGTGACGGTGAGGAGCTCGATCCGCTTGCCGGAGTAATCCTCGACCTCGACGCCGGTGTCCCCCCCGGCCTTCACCTTCGCCGCGGGCGCCATCGTCCCCTGGCCGAGGCCGACGCTGTCGATCGTGAATTCGATCACGCCGAGCTCATAGCCCGCGGTTGGTTTGGCGTCGACGGCACCGGCACCGCCGAAGAACACGGGTTCATCGGTCACGGCGGCAACGCGGCGATGGTCGCCGGTCGGCAGCGTGCGCGCCCAGCGGATCGTGAACGAGCGCTTCCCGATCGTCAGCTTGCCGATCGCCGGGGCCTTCTTCAGCGCGGCGATGAATCCGGCTTGCCCGCCGCTCTTCAGCGTGTCGGCCAGCGCCGTGTGATCGGCGTCGGAGGTGTAGCGATCGATGGCAATCGTCATCGCGGTGGCGGCACCGCCGGCAGCGCCGGTGATTTGTCCGTTGGCCTTGAAGGATTCCGGCGCGAAATTCTTGCTGGCCTGCGCAGCGGCCAGGGCCATCGGAACCGCGAGCACCAGGGCGGCGGTCAGTCTTGTGCGCGGCGACCGCCGCGCGGAACGAAGAGACACGAATCCTCCTTACGAACCAATCTTCCGCATCACCGAGCGCAGCGTGACCGGCTCGGCGTCATAGGCTTCGATTTCCACTCCGGTGGCGCCGCCGGCCTTGACCTTGGCGGCCGCGGCCATCTTCCCCTCGCCGACGCCCGATGAGTCCATTTGCAGGAGGATCACCGAGACGTCGAAGCCCTCGCGCGACTTCGCGCCGGGCAGGCCGCCGCCGACAAAGTAGACGGGCGAATCGACGACGAACGAGATCGTGCGCCCCTTGCCGCTGTCCTTCTGCCGCGCCCAGCGGATGGTGAACGTCTTCTCGCCCACCGTCAGCTTGCCGACCGCCGGCGCCTTGCGCAGCGCCGCGACGAACGCGGCCGAGCCGCCGTCGTGCAGCGCCTTCTCCATCGTCTGCAGATCCGCGTCAGCCGAATACTTGTCCACCTGGATGTTGACGTAGGCGTCGCCGCGCCCTTCGGCCGAGCCGACGGTGGCTCGCGCGTTGAACACCTCCGGGGCGCTGGTCGTCCTGGACTTGGTGGACTGCGGTGCGGCGTGGCCGATCGCGATCGCGGAGACGACGAGCATGGCCGCTGACAGAACTCTCATGTTTGCCACTGTAGGAGGGGCGCCGCGCGCACAGCTATGCAGATTCGGCACGCCGGCCCGGGGTCGACGCCTGCGCGAGCGCCACAGCGATTGGCGCCGGCGGGACGCGCGCTTCGACGACGGTGCCGCGTCCGGGAACGGACGAAATGGACAACGTCCCGTCGAGCGACTGCACGCGTTCACGCATGCTGATCAGGCCGAGCCCGCCGCCAGGACGCTTGCTCTCGGTCAGGCCATGGCCGTCGTCGGCGATACGCAGCAGCAGGCCGCCGTCGTCACTGCCGGCGAGCGCAACCTGCGCCGCGCGCGCGCCGCTGTGGCGCACGACGTTGCTCAGCGCTTCCTCGACGACGCGGAACAGGCTGAGCGCGCGTTCGGGGACGATCAGCGGCACGTCCTGGGCGACGAAATCGACAACGAGACTCTGACGCGAAATCTCGCGACAGTGCGCACGGATCGTGGCGACGAGGCCCAAGGCCTCCATCTTCGACGGATGCAGGCGGTGCGAGATGGCATGGACGTCGCTGGCGATTTCCGTCGTCCGCCGCCATGCTTCCTGCAACAGCGGGATCAGCGTTTCCGGCGCAGGCGGCGGGTGCAGCGAAAGCTGCTGCAGATCGATGGCCAGCAGCGCCAGCTGCTGGCTCAGGTGATCGTGCAGCTCGCGGGCGATGCGGCGCCGCTCGTCGTCCTGCGCGCTCATCAAGCGGTGGGTCAGCTCGCGGAGCGTATGCTCCGCTTCCTTGCGGTCGGTAATGTCGAGACAGCCGCCGACGTAGCCGTGGAACGAGCCGTCGCGGCCATAGCGTGGAACGCCGGTGTCGATCACCCAGCGGTAGTGGCCGTCGTGCCGGCGCAGCCGGTATTCGCTGGTGAAGCCGTGGCGGGCGTGGAACGCGCGCACGTGCGCCTCGGTGCACGAGCCGCGATCGGCGGGATGGACGCTCTCGAGCCAGCCATCGCCAGACGCCTGTTCGAGCGTGCGGCCGGTCAGATCGAGCCAGCCCCGGTTGAAATAGGTGCTGGCGCCCGCTTCGTCCGACATCCAGATCGCGACGGGCATCGCGTCGGCGAGGCGGCGGAAGCGATCCTCGCTCTCGCGCACGGCGATTTCCTGCTGCTTGCGTGCGGTGATGTCGGAGTGGGCCACGACCGCGCCTCCCTCCGGGCGGCGCAGCGTCGCCGCCGTCATCCCGAACCATCGATCCTCACGAGGCGAGTCGCAACGGTACTCGATCTCGACGAGGGTGTGCTCACCGCTGCAGGCGCGCTCGACGAGGGCCGCGACCTGATCGGCCGCGTGCGCCCCTTTACGAGCACTGTCGCGGCATACGTGCAGATAGTTGACGCCCGAGGCTGCCGCACCGAGGCCGGCGCCATTCTCGACGGCAAAGCGCGACCAGGCATCGTTGACGGCGATAATCACGCCTTCGCGATCGAGCACGGCGATGTGCGCCGGCAGCGAGTCGAGGATGGCGCCCTTGAGCGAGTCACTGCCCTGAAGCGCGAGCTGGGCCTGCTTGCGCTGCAGGAGGCTGCTGACGAGTTCGCCGATGATCTTCAACTGGTCGCCGCATTCCAGCCATCGCGGGCTCTCGCTGCGCGAGATCCAGAACAGGGCGCCGGTCGTGCCATTGCCGGCCATGAGCGGCAGCGCATAGGCGCGGCAGGCCCGATCGGTGCTGTCACGCAGTCGTTCCTGCAGACTCGGCGGCAGCTGGCTACGCGCATCAAACGTGGCCGGCTGCCCGGCCCGCAATGGTACCGACTCCCACAACCGGTCGCGCGAGTCGTCGAGCCGCCAACGCAGGACGCGGCTCAGGCCGAGCGACGGCAACAGGAGATTGAGCGCTGGCTCCAAGTCCACCGCGATTTCCGCCGGCGAACGGGTGCCCATCGCCACCGAGAATTCCGAGAGCTGGCGCTCGAAGCGCAGGCGGGCCATCAGCCGCTCTTGCGAGTCGCGCCGACGGGTGCCCGAGCGCACCAGTGCCAGAATCAGCGCAAACTGCCCGAAGAGGACGGCCAGGCCGATCACAATTCCCCCCCTGTACTCGTCCCACAGCGTAGGGTCGCGGAACTGGATCGACGTGTCCGCCGGCAGCGAGGAGGTGGCGATGCCGAAGCGCTGCAACTCGTGCCAATCGGCGGCGACGGTCGACGGCGTGACGGTCGGCGGCGGCACTTCGCCGGCGAGCATGCGCACCGCCTGCCGCCCAAGGTCGGCGCCATGTCGATTGAAGTCGACAAGCGCGCCGCCGAGCAGCCCATGGCCGAGGTGCGTGCCCGAGAGCCCCACGATCGGCACTGGTGCGGCCGCGTGCAGCCGCTCGAGGGCGTCGATGGGGCGAATCGGATGATCGGCGCCGTCACGCGTCATCGACACGAAGAACACAATGGTGTCAGGAGGCAGCGTCGAGACGCGCCGTTCGAGGGTCTCGAGCGAGGACTGCGTATCGTACGACACGGGAAACGCCGGGTCGAAGCCGGTAAGATCGTCGCGGACGGTACGCTCCCAGCCCCGGTCGAAACGCGATACCCCAGTGATGATCAGCGCACGGCGGGCCTGCGGATAGGCCGCACGCGCGAAACGCAGCGTCTGGGCCGCGTCGGCCCTCACGTAGACCACGGACGCGGTCGGCGGCAGCGCGTGCTCGTCGAAGAGCCGCTTTTCGAGGAATCCGAGAAGAATCGGCGCGCGCGGGAACAGGAGCGGACGTTCACGAAGGATGAACTGCGCCGCCGGCTGGCTGAATGCGACGACGAGATCGATCCGGATCTCGGCGTACTTCTCGGCAAGCAGCGCGCCAAAGCGCTCGTCGTACGCCTCGGCGTCGTAACGGCCGGTATCGAAGCTCTCGATGTAGAACTCGACGGGCCCGCTGCCGCTGGCGCGAACGGTGGTCTCGATCGTATCTATCAGGATGTTGCCGCCGGGAAGGTCCGGCGACTCGCCGCGCAGGATGAGTACGTTCTTCGGCGTTGCAGCGCCGGCGGCTATCGCCATCAGCAGCGCAACTGAGGAAACCGCGAGGATCCGAAGAACTCGCATGCAGCTGGGGACTGTCAGGGCCTACTGTATCCCGGGCTGTCGTGTTTACCACCTAGTAGATTTACCAGATCTACTCGGGTAACCCCTTCACATGCGGTCGTTTATACGAAGTGATTACGGATGGCGTACTGGATTAACTCGGCGTTCGTCTTGATATTGAGCTGCTCCATCATCCGGTACTTATGGAAGGCGACCGTGCGGGCGGTGACGTTCAGGATGCTGGCTACCTCCTTCATCGACTTACCTTCGGCGAGGAGCTGGAGCACCTCCCGCTGCCGCGGGGTCAACTGCCTGGACGGGGCGTCCGAGGTCGCATGCATCAAGGATCCGAGCATCCCTTCGGTCACCAGCGGCGTGACGTAGGAGCGATGCTTCATCGACTCGCGGATGGCGGTGAGGAGCTCGGAGCTGGCGGAGCGTTTGAGCAGATATGCGGAGCCGCCGGCCCGGAATGCTTCGGCGGCGAGATCCGGATCCTCGTTCATCGTCACGAAGACCAGGCGGACTGACTTGTCGAACGCCTTGATCTGACGCGCCGCCTCGAGCCCATTGAGCAGCGGCATTGACAGGTCGAGCACCACGACATCGGGATGGTGCTCCTGCACGGCTGCGACCAGGGCACGGCCGTCTGGCACCTTGGCCACGACGTCGCATTCGGGCGCGAGGAGCTTCTCGAACGCTTCGAGGAGCAAGGTGTGGTCATCCGCCAGGATGACTCGGGGCTTTCCCATGACTGCGGTACCCATGATACCTACTCGATCGCCGGAAGGCGGAACGAGAAACAGGCGCCCCGGTCCAGCTCGCTCTCGCACCACAGCTCGCCGTCCATGCGGCGGAGGAATTCCTTGGCAATCGCGACGCCGTAGCCCTGCTGCGGGGGCTCTCCCGGCGACGCGGCCGGCGGCGGCGACAACTCGAACAGACGGATCCGCTCTTCCTCGCTCAGTCCCGGGCCGGAGTCTTTGATGCTGCAGACGATGTGCCCGGGCTCGGCCATGACCTGCACGCGCACGGCGCCATGCGGGCTGGAGACGCGCACGGCGTTCGACAACAGGTTGTCAGCGACGACCGCCAGCGCCACGCGGTCACCCCAGGCGAGGGGCACTGGCCCGACCGGGCTACAGGTGATGTGGGTGCCGGTAGTGACGGAGCGGCGGCGGAAATACTCGCACGCGCGCCCCATCAGCACTGGCACATTGACGCGATCAAGCTTCAGCGGAAAATCGCGCGGGGCGGACAGGGAAACGAGACGGCCAACCGAATGTTGCATCAGGTCCGCCGTATGGCTAATGCCCTCGAGCCAGATCGGCACGTCGGGATCGGCGTTGTCGCGAAGCGTCAGTTGCAGCATTTCGACGGTCGCCGAGGTCACAGCGATGTAGTTATTCAGCGAGTGGGCGACGAGGCCGACCAGCATCGGGTTGAACGTCTGGATCATGTCAATTTCTTCCAGCGCGCGATCGAGCTCTCCCCTGGCCTCTGCAATCGCGGCCGCCGCCCGGGCTTTAGCATCCATGGCCGTTACTCCGTCAATCCGGACGTGGGTGGCCTGTCAGTTTTGCCGGGCGCGGCGCCAACTGTTCGCAGTTCTGCCAATGCCGTGAACACCATACCGTTCACTCCATCAGACAGGACGTCAACAATGGAACAGCCCGTTTTCCCGACCCCCCGTGCCGGCCGCGCCCAGTTGCGCGCGCCGCAGATCGTCAAACGCCTCGACGCTTTCCTGCGGGAGCATCTCGACGAACCGATCCACATGGCCCAGCTCTGCAACGCGACGGGCGTCAGCGAGCGCAGCCTGCGCAACGCCTGCCACGCGGTCTGTGGCACGAGCCCGAAGCGTTATCTCACGCGGCGTCGCCTCGAAGCCGTCCGCCTGGCGCTCGCCGAAGCGCGGCCCGGGCAGGACACCGTGACGCGCATCGCCACCGACTACGGCTTTTTCGAGCTCGGACGCTTCGCCGGCATCTACACGTCGACGTTCGGTGAGCGCCCGTCCGACACGCTCCGCGCCAGCACTCACGTCACCGCTGCCTGAAGATAGCTAACGCATCTGCCGCGGACTATGCGGATTCGGCAGTTCGCGGAATTTACCGCCGCGCGGGCGTCGCCCGGATCAAAACGTCCAGCCGAACGACAGCGCCACGCCGAGATCGTTCTGTTTCGCGGATGCGGATTTCGGCCGGTTGTCGTAGGTGTCGTAGCCACTGAACGAGATGAAGAAGTCGTGGAAGATTTCGCGTTTCAGCTTGGCGTCGGCGTTGAGGCGGACCCGGCCGGGATCGTCGAGGCTGGGGAACGACAGCAGGGAGAGGTCGATCCGCGTCGTCGGATAGTCGTAGGTGAACACCGACAAGCTGGCCGCGGCCATGGCGTCGATGTTGGTCACCGCTCCGGTGTCGACGGGCAATTCGCGACCAACGGCCATGCCGCCGGCAAAGAGCAGCTCCGTGTGCGATGTCCTATTGAGATAACGGCCGACGGATTCCGCGAGCGTGCCGCGGAAGGTGAAACCCAGGTCGCGATTTCCTTCGAACAGGCCGAGCGTCGAGACGATCCAGGCGTCGCGGTAGCGCGAGTAGGTAGTGACCAACGAGTAGCGCGCGTTGTCGGGTTGTTCGGTTTGATGCGTCAGGTTGGTCGAGAGCTTCGCGCTCATCGCGTACTTCGGACGCCGGTAGCGCGCGTCGGCGTTGAACGCCAGATCGGCGATGCCGCTCGACTTCGTATAGCTGCCGCCGAGATCGACGGACCCGTCGATACGCTGCACGAACTTCATCTTGATGCGCTCGAAGGACGCGATGTCGGCCATGACCGGCGTCGCCGTCCCGCCGATCCCTTCCACCTGCAACGTCCGTCCCCCGGTGCCCGGGCGCAGGCGGCCGAGCAGCTGCGAGCCGTCGCGCATGGTGACTTCGTATTGATCGGCGGTGGACACGGACGCGATCTTGTCCCACTCGATCGAAATCGTGCCGGCGTCGTCGGTCTTGACCTGCAGCTTGCCCTGGCGCATCTGCGTCACTTCGCAAGTGAGGCGATCGCCGTTGCGGAGGACCACGACGTCGACCTTCGCCGCGGCGGCGTCCGCGCTAGCGCCGACGAGCAGCGCGAGCGCAATCGTCGCGGCGGTGACGGCGCGGCGCACGAAAGCGGCCTACTTGGCGCCGTGAACCGTGGCGGTCAGCGTCAGCGGCTTCTCAGCGTAGCTGTCGATGCGCACGCCGGTCTCGCCACCGGGCTTGACGCGCGCGGCTGCGGCCATCGTCCCGGTACCGTGCCCGGTCTTGTCCAGCGTCAACTGCATGACCGCCACTTCGTAGCCGGCCGTCGACTTGGCGCCTCGGCGCCCCTGGCCAACGAACGCGACTGGCTGATCGGTGACGATCGTAACGACGCGCCCGGTGTCGGTGTCGACGGTGCGCGCCCAGCGGATGGTGAACTTGTCGCCGGCGACGTCAAGCGTGCCTGCCTTCGGCGCTTCGCGCAGCGCGTTCAGGAACCCGGGATAGCCGGTGTATTTCAGCGCGTCGGTCATCGTCGTGCGGTCATGGTCGGGGGTGTAGTCGTCGATCTGCACGGTCATCGGCACGGTGAGCGTGCCCTTCGCGTTGGCCCCGGCCGTCGCCGTGGCGACCACGTCGAATGTTTCGGGACCGTTGGAGGGGACCGCCAACGCAGCCGACAACAGCAGCACCGACACACTGGCTGAAAGCACAGTCACAAGAGCTCCTTCCTGCCACTTCGAGCGTAGGCGGACGACGCCCGGCGGCACTATGCGTTTTCGGCAGCCGCGGTCGTGCCGGAACCGCATAGGCGCAATCGTTGGCGGCCCGTATCGTCGGTCCATGGCAACCCCTCCAGGGTCGGAGGCACGCGTCACGCTTGTCGCCGCAGTCGCGCTGGCAGTAATGACAGCGCTGGCCTGGCCAACGTCGGCGCAGGACACGACCGTCGACAGCCGCGCCGCCACCATCGAGCAGGCGCAAGCGCAGAAGGCGATCGCGCTCCACCCGTTTCAGCCGAACAAGGTCGAGGCGTTTCTCGACGACGTTGAAAACACGCTGCTCAACGGCGGAGTTAGCCTGCATCCGTTCTTCGACAATGCCTACGCCGGCGGCGGCTTCACGCTCGGCGCCGGCTACGCGCGGCGAGTCAGCTCCTACAACATCATCGACTTCCGCGGCAGCGTCACGTTCAAGGGCTACACGCGTCTCGAAACCGCGTTCATGGCGCCGCGCCTCTTCGACCGCCGCGCCTCGCTGACGCTCATCGGCGGCTGGCGCAACGCCACCCAGGTCGGCTTCTACGGGATCGGCAACGAGAACACCTCGGCGCATGATCGTGCCAACTACAGTTTCAAACAGCCGTATGGTTCCGCCGCGCTGACGTTTCTGCCGATGCGCAAGCTGCTCGTGCTCGGCGCGGCGCTCGACGTCGCCAAATGGGATGTCGCCGGCGGCAAGGGATCGGATCCCTCCGTCGACGAAATCTATACGCCGGCGACCCTGCAGGGCCTCGGTGCCACACCGACCTATGTCCACTCGCAGGGAACGGTCGGCCTCGACTTCCGTCCATCGCCTGGTTATGCGCGTCACGGCGGGGCCTACGCACTGACTTTCCAGGACTACCACGACAGCGACGGGCTTTACGGCTTCCGCCTGACCGACTATGACGCGGTCCAGCACCTGCCGCTGCTGCGCGACGCGTGGGTGCTCTCGCTGCACGGCCATCTCGAGCTGGCCAACGCGGGGCACGATCAGATCGTTCCCTACTTCATGCTGCCATCGCTCGGCGGCGGCTCGTCGCTGCGCGGTTTCTCGAGCTGGCGCTTTCGCGATCTGAACAGCCTGCTGCTGCAGGCCGAGTGGCGGGTCCTCGCCAACCGTTTCCTCGACATGGCGGTCGTCTACGACGCGGGCCGGGTGGCCGCGCGGCGCAGCGACTTGACCAGCGCGCCGCTGAAGAGCGACTACGGCCTCGGCTTCCGCTTCCACGGCCCGATGATGACGCCGCTGCGCATCGAGTTCGTGCACAGCAACGAAGGCTTCAACATCGTGTTCTCGTCGAAGGCGGCGTTCTGATCGTGACCAGGACCTGGTGCTCCGCCCTCGCGCTCGCGCTGGCCGGCGGTCTCGCCGCCTCCGCGGCCAGCCCGCGTTTCTACACCGACGATCCGCTGGCGCGCGAGCCGGAAAGTCGCGACGCGGCCAAGGCCGCGGCGATCGACATCGGCCTGCTCTACGAAATTTCCTATAACCTGTTCATCACGCCGTCGCGCAAACCGGCCAATACTGGCGCCAAGAACGTCAACACCATCGACGAAGTGCCCGACTCGAGCTGGTTCACCAACCGCATCCTGCCGCATAGCGTTTGGGCGGGTGATCTCGTGCGCGGGCCCAACGCCGGGGCCGCCCCGAACCCGGAACGCTGGGTGATCTCCCGCGAAAAGAGTGCGGGAGCCTCACCGGGATTCACGGCGAACGACGCCAGCGGCGAGACGTGGTTTCTCTCGTGCGACACGCCGGGATGGAACGAAGGCGCCAGCGGCGCGATGGTCGTCGCGAGCAAGATCTTCTGGGCGCTCGGCTATAACCAGGTGGAAACCTTTGTCACCCGCATCGACCGCTCGCGCCTCGTGATTGGCGACAAGGCCACCGTCAAGCGGCCAACCGGCGAGCGCACCCCCATGCGTCCAGACGACGTGGATGCCGTCCTCGAGCGCTGCGCCCGCTCCGCCGACGGCAGTTACCGCGTGGCCGCCGGCCGCCTGCTGCCCGGCAAGGTGCTCGGCCCGTTTCGCTACGAGGGCACGCGTCCCGACGATCCCAATGACATCGTCGAGCACCAGCACCGTCGCGAGCTGCGCGCGCTGCGTGTGTTCGGGGCCTGGCTCAACCTGAGCGATCTCAAGGCGGGCAACACCCTCGACACACTCGTCGAGATCGATGGCAAGTCCGTCGTCCGTCACTACCTGCAGGACGTCGGCTCGACGTTTGGCATCGCGCCGCCGCAAGGACCGCGCGACTGGGACGACGGCTTCGAGTATTTCTACCAAGGCGATCCGCTGCTGAAGCGCCTCTATTCGTTCGGCTTCGCGCTGAGTCCGTGGCAGACCGCGCACTACACCGAGTACCCGTCGGTCGGCCGCTTCGAAGCAGACACCTTCGACCCGCGCACCTGGAAACCGCATACGCCCACGCTCGCCTACCTCGAACTGCAGCCCGACGACGCGTTCTGGGCGGCACGGCGCGTCGCGGCGTTCGACGACGACACGATCCGCGCGCTAGTGCACACCGGCCAGTTCAGCGACGCGCAGGCGGAAGCGCACCTGGCGACAGTCCTCATGCAGCGCCGCGACAAGATCGCGCGCGCTTACCTGCCGGCGCTCAACCCCATCGTCGACGCACGACTCGAGATTAGTGGGGCCGGCGGCGAGCTCTACTTCGACAACGCCGCGGTACGCGCCGATGCGGCGCCGTCGCCCGCCGGCTATCACGCCACCTGGTACCAGTTCGACAACGGCGCGGGGCAGACGCGGCTGATCGGCGAGAGGAGCGGGACCAGCATGGCGCTGGCCGCGCCAGGCGCGCTTCCTGCATCGCCAGGTGACTTCGTGCAGATCGACGTCGCGGCCGATGCGGCGGCGCCGGCCGCGTGGCAGAAGCCCGTGCACCTGTTCTTCCGGCGCGGCGCGACGGGATGGACGCTGGTAGGACTCGACCGTGGCGCTCGCTGACACCGCACCGCAGCCGAAGGGTCTCCTGGAGCGGCTGCTGTCGCCGCTCGCCGACGTGCACGCCGGCGAAGGACCCGGCGTCCTGCTGTTGACGCTGATGATGTTCCTGCTGCTCAGCGGCTATTACCTGCTCAAGACCGCGCGCGAGGTGTTCATCCTGTCGGAAGGGGGAGCCGAGGTGAAGAGCTACGCCTCGGCCGGTCAGGCCGTGCTGCTCCTCGTGCTCGTTCCGGTCTACGGTGCGTTCGCGTCGCGGGTCAATCGTATACAGCTCGTCTCGTGGGTCTCCCTCTTCTTCGCGGTCAACATCGTCCTGTTCGCGATGGCCGAGAAAGCCGGCCTGCAGGTCGGAATTCCCTATTTCCTGTGGGTCGGCATCTTCAACGTCATGGTGATCGCCCAGTTCTGGGCGTTTGCCAACGACATCTATACACCCGAGCAGGGTAAGCGTCTCTTTCCGTTGATCGGCGTCGGGAGCAGCCTTGGCGCGTGGCTCGGCTCGGTGCGCGCCGGCGTCGTGATGCAGTCGTTCGGGCCGATGCGCCTGCTCGCCGGCGGCGGCGCGGCGTTGATCCTCTGCGTGATCCTGGCGCGGCTGGCCGATCGCCGCGTCCGGCGCTCGGACCCCTCGCCGCGCGCCGCGGTCAAGGCCGACGAACCGCTCGGCGACAGCCAGAGCGGGTTCGCCATGCTGTTCGCCGATCGCTACCTGATGCTGATCGCCTTGCTCGTGCTGCTGCTCAACGTCGTCAATACCGGCGGCGAATATCTCTTCGGGCGCTACGTCGTACAGGACGCGATCACACAGTTCGGCGCGGGCGCGGCGAGCCAGGAAGCCCGCGGGCAGTACATCGGCGAGGCCTACGCCAGTTTTTTCAGCGACGTCAACCTGCTCGGGCTGCTTCTGCAGATGTTCGTCGTATCGCGCGTGTTCAAGTATCTCGGCGTCGGCCGCTCGTTGTTCGTTCATCCCCTGGTCGCTGGCGCCGGCTACCTCCTGATGCTCGGCGTACCCTCGTTCGGCGCGATGCGAGTCGTGAAAACGCTCGACAACTCGTTCGACTACTCGCTCGGTAATACCACCAAGCAGGCGCTGTGGTTGCCGACCAGCCGGCAAGCGAAATACAAGGCCAAGCAAGCCGTCGATTCGTTCTGCGTCCGCGCCGGCGACGTGATCTCGGCCGGCATCGTCTACGTTGGCGAACTGGCGTCATTCGCGGTACCGGTGTTTGCGGTCCTGAACATCGTGCTGACAGCCGCGTGGCTAGTGGTGGCGGCTGCGCTCAACCGGCGCCTGGCGGCGCAGGACGGGAAGGGCGCCGGCCTGTGAGACGACGGATGGCCGCAAAGGTCTTCATCGGCCTGGCGGCGGGCGTCGCGGTCGGCCTGTTCGTCGGCGAGCGCGCGTCTTCGCTCCAGCTGTGGGCCGACGCCTACGTCAAGCTGCTGCAGATGACCGTGCTGCCCTACGTGGCGATGTCGCTCGTGGGCGGCCTCGGCTCGCTGACGCGGCAAGAAGCATCGCGGCTGGGATCGCGTGTCGGCCTGCTCCTGCTTGGCTTCTGGCTGATCGGGCTCGTCGCGGTGTTCGTCTTTCCGCTGATGTTTCCGCCGATGCAGAACGCGTCGTTTTTCAGTACGACGCTCCTAGAGGAGACGCCGCCGCTCGATCTGATCGGGCTCTACATCCCGGCCAATCCCTTCTATGCCCTGGCCAACAACATCGTCCCGGCGGTCGTGCTGTTCAGCGCGCTGGTCGGCGTGGCGTTGATCGGCGTGCCCAACAAGGGAGCGGCGCTCGAGGTGATCGCGGTCGTCAACAACGCGCTCGAGCGCGTCGCCCACTTCATCGTCGCGTTGACGCCGTTCGGACTGTTCGCCATCGCCGCGGTCGTCGCCGGCACCTTCGAGCCGGCGCAGGCGGCAAAGCTGCAGGTCTACCTGTTCGCCTACGTGGCAATGGCGCTGCTGTTGACTTTTTGGGTCCTGCCCGGGCTGGTCGCGGCGTTAACGCCGATCCCGTACGGCCGTGTGCTCGCGCGCACGCGCGACGCGCTGCTCATGGCCTTTACGACCGGCAGCCTGTTCGTCGTGCTGCCGCTCCTCGCCGAGGAGACGCGCACGCTGTTGCGCGAGCATACCCAGGTCAGCAGCCAGGACGAGCATCTTCCCGACGTCATCATTCCCGCCGCCTACAATTTTCCGCACACCGCCAAGATCCTGTCGCTCAGCTTCGTGATCTTCGCCGCCTGGTTCTCGGGGTCGCCGCTTCCGCTGAAGGAGTTTCCCGCGCTCGCCACGACCGGCATCCTGACGCTGTTCGGCTCGCTCAACGTCGCGGTACCGTTCCTGCTCGACATGTTCCACATCCCGGCCGACACGTTCCAGTTGTTCCTCGCCACCAGCGTGATCAACGCCCGTTTCGGGACGCTGCTGTCGGCCGTGCACACGATCGCCATGGCGCTCATCGGTACCTGTGCCGCCGCCGGGCTACTGCAGTTCCAGCCGCGAAAGATGCTGCGGTTTGCCGGCACGACGGCAGCGCTTCTCGTCGCCACCGTCGGCGGCACGCATCTCATCGCCGAACGGTTCGCGCCGGATGTCTACGACCGCGACAAGGTGCTCGCCGGCATGCACGCGATCAGGAATCGCGGCGAGGCCACGGTTTTTACGTCGCCAGCGCCGCCGTTGCCGCCACTCGCCGGCTCGGTGCTCGACCGCGTGCGCGCGCGCAAGACACTACGGGTCGGCTACTTCGACGACAGCCTGCCCTACGCCTTCACCAACAGCGCCGGCCAGCTCGTCGGCTTCGACGTCGAGATGGCCTACCAGCTGGCGCGCGATCTTGGCGTCGGCCTCGAGCTGGTGCCGGCCAGCCGCCAGATATTCACGGAGGGCCTCGATCCCTCGGTCTGCGATCTCGTCATGTCGGGCGTGGTGGTGACCGCTGACCGCGCGCTGCAGGTCCGCTATTCAACGCCCTACCTCGACGAGACGGTGGCGTTCATCGTCGCCGACTACCGACGCGCCGAGTTCGCGGAATGGAACGACATCGTCGCCGCCGGATCGCTCCGCGTCGGAGTACCGGGCGCGAGCTCCTATCTCAACAACATCCGCGCGCGAATGCCCAAGGCTACCATCGTCGTCTTCGACAACACCGACCGGATGTTCATGAAGAACGAGGCGCCACTCGACGCGCTGGTCCTCACGGCCGAGCGCGGCTCCGCCTACACACTATTGCACCCCGAGTATTCCGTGGTGGTTCCCAAGCCGCAGCCGATGAAAGTGCCGCTCGCCTATGTCATCGCCGGCCGCGACGAGGCGCTGACCACCGTCGTCAATACGTGGATCGACCTGAAAAAGAAGGATGGCACGATCGACGAGTTGTTCGCCCACTGGATCCAGGGACGCGACGCCGTCCCGCACCAGCGTCGCTGGTCGGTCATGGATGATGTGCTGCATTGGAAATGACGCTGACGAAGGCCCGCGTCAGCCGCCGGTGCGGTACCATACGATCCCCGTTTTGACGTTCCATTGGCCGCCGCGATTCGGACCCCACCAGACCTCCGGCTTGATCCAAAGACCGATGCCGTCTGGCAGGAGCCACCCGATCTGGACGCCTGATTTCACATTGGTGCGGCCGGCGCTGTCCCAGTCGGTCTTCGTTTCGGTATCGACGAGGATCCACTTGCGGCCCGGCAGCGTGTGAATCAGGGTCGGCGTGATCAACAGAAAATTCAGGTCGGGCCGCGATGCGTCGCCGGCCACGGATGTGAAGTTCTGGACCTTGACGTAGGCCAGGCCGCGGCCGCGGAGGAACCACACCGGAGCGAGCGCGGGTGAAAGCGTCCACTTCCCGTTGCCGAGCGCCGTCCCGGTCGCGGTTGGGATCGTGAGCCCGCTGCCGGCGACGAAGGCGAAGCGGCTCGAGAGGTGGGGCACGAGCAAGACCTGCCCGTAGGCGTCGCCGAGGCCAGTCTGCGCGGCAATCGATGGCGTATCGGCGGACACCAACGGCACCTCGAAGCGCAGCAGCATGCCGCGTCTACCGCCCAGCCAGCGGCGGTTGCGGACAACGGCGGTGTCGTAGCGTGCCACGAACTGCATCCGCCAGACGTCGTCGGCAACCTTGAAGAACTCCGGACGTACGCTGAAGAGGATCGGACGCATCGGGTTGCTGTCGCTGCGCGTGTCCTGCGCAGCCGCGGGGTGGGCGCGCGTCGCCAGCACCAGCGCGAGCGCGATACCGGAGAGACAGCGGCTCATCGGACGAGAGGCGCGCGGGAGTCCCGGCGCGTACAGCTTCACGTCGTCAGCCATGCGGAGCCGCACGCGGGACGCGGGTTGGCGGCGCATGCCGCCGTCGGTGAGATGCCGTACTGGTCAGGCCGGTCGCGGCCGTTTCAGTCCCAGCTTCGCCATCCGCGTCTCAAGCGTGGTCGGGCGCAACCCAAGGCGATCGGCGGCGCCACCGACGCCGCGGATGCGCCAGCCCGAGCTTTCCAGCACGCTGCGGATATGCTCGCGCTCGACATCGCACAAGCGCGCGCTGCGCGTCGAGGTGCCCGCCAGCAGCTGCGGGATGGGGATGGAGAGGCTCCGCGACCGGGCGGTGATCATCGCGCGCTCCACGACGTTGCGAAGCTCGCGGACGTTGCCGGGCCAACTGTACTGGCGCAACGCCAGCACGCTGTCGTCGTCAATGCTGTCGATTTGCTTGCCGAAGGCCTTGGCGAACTCGCTGATGAAGCGCCACGCAATCAGCGCCAGGTCGTCGCCGCGCTCCCGCAACGGGGGAACGACGATCGGAAAGACGTTGAGGCGGTAGTAGAGATCCTCGCGAAACGTGCCGTCACCGATGCGCTGTTCGAGATTGCGGTGCGTGGCGGCGATGATACGGGTGTCGACGCGGATGCTGCGCGGGCTGCCGAGGCGCTCGATCTCGCGTTCCTCGAGCACGCGCAGCAGCTTGATCTGCACCTCGAGCGGCAGGTCTCCGATCTCGTCGAGGAAGAGCGTCGAATGGTCGGCCAGCTCGAAGCGACCGATCTGGCGGGCCAGGGCGCCGGTGTAGGCTCCTTTTTCCCGGCCGAACAGTTCGCTTTCGATCAGGGTTGCGGGAATGGCGGCGCAGTTGACGCGCACCATGCCGCGGCCACGGCGAGCGCTCAGCTTGTGGATCTCGCTGGCCAGCAGTTCCTTTCCGGTCCCCGTCTCGCCGAGCAGCAGCACCGTCGAGTCAGTGGCCGCGACCTGCTGGATCTGCTCCACCACGTGGCGCATCGCCGGGCTCTGCCCGACGATCGCCGGACTGTCGCTCGCGGAATCGGCGAACGGCATCACGCCGGGCGGCGCAACGCGCCGCGCCGGCAGCGAGACGAACGGGGAGTCGTCGGCCGGGTATGAACGACAAAGTGACGTCTGCATATGGGATCCTTCGCGTGCACTAACTCGATATCCGTCTATTCGGCCAGCCAGCTGGCCGCCTTGAGGGCGTCGCGCGTCCGGAAGTAGGCTACCGGCGCCTTGCGCAGTCCCGCGCCCGCGAACATCATCGCTTCACTGCGCCAGCGTTCGTCGCCGACGATGGCGATGCGCTCGACATCGCTGCCGTGGCGGATGTAGAAGCCGAGATCCCGCCCGGCGGCGTTGTCCCAGCCCTCGAAGTCCTTCAATAGGAACAGCAGCCGGATGCGACCGCCGCGGCAGATTTCGTCTGCCGCTGCGCGCTGCAGCGCCTTGAGCTCTTCTTCGCGCAGCCGGCCGCTGATGTCGGCACGATAGACGTTGCCGCTGCTGTGCAGTAGCGACGGCGGCTCGGGCCTACTGGGATTTCGCGACCTTGACGAGGCGAACTTTCTCGCTGCCATAGTCATCGGTGACGATTGCTCCGTTGTCGAGTTTGACTTTCACCGCCGGCGCCAGCTCGCCGTCGCCGGCGTCGTTGTGATCGAGGACGAGGAGCGCCAGCGCCAGGTCGTAGCCCTGCTTCGGCTTGGCGTTCGGTTCCGCACCGCCCATATAGAGGATCGGCTGCGCCGTCACGACAGTGATCAGGCGGCCATCGCCTGTCGGACGGGCGTAGGCGTACTTGATCGGCGTCTTTTTCTCGCCGAGCGTGATGTAGCCGAGGTCAGGCAACGCGGCCAGCGCCTTGGTCGTCCCCGGTTGGTCGCTAGCCTTGATCGCCGCGACCACTTTGTCGCGGTCGGCGTCGGCAATGAAGCGATCGATGTGGATCGTCACCGGCACCGAGGCCTTCTTGGTCGGCGCGTTCACCGTCGCGGTCGCCTTGAACGTGAGGTTCCCCGTTTGCGCCGCGGCCAGCGACGCGGTTGCGATCAGCACTCCGAACATCGTTTTCATGGTCATGTTCATGGTCATGACAGGTCCTCGCCGTTTTGTGTAGCCGACGATATGCGCCCACCCGGTGGGGCGCCTATGCGGAATCGGCACGAGCAGCGTCAACCGACCTTCTTCCAGGTGATCGTCGCCGTGGTCACGCCGGACGCGTTCTTGGTCGTCGTCTTCAGCAGTTCCCCGTCGAACTCGTAATAGCGGACATGATCCGGATCGAGCTTGGGATCGAGGCGGCGCGCGTCGGGGGTGTCGGCCTTGACGCCGCCGACGCGAAGCATGTGCGTGTTGGGGTCGATCGTGGCGCGGCCGGTCAGATTGAGATTCGCCTTCTCGATCTTCTCGCCGCCGGTGATCTTCCCGCGGATGGCGAGGTTGCCGTACTCGTCGTAGGTCAGGGTCCCGGCCGCCTGCGCCGTGTGCTTCTGCCCGTCCGCCGTGTAGACATCGAGCGACACGAGTTGCCAGGTCCCTTTCAACTGGCGGCGCACCCACTCAACCGAGCCGGGACCGGTGTCGACAGGCCCGGCCTCCACCGGCCGCGCGCGCGGCGCCGCCGGGCAACCGGTCAGGCACGGGGCGGCCAGCGCCGCCGCGAGAGCGAGAAGAGGCATGCGTCGCATGCCCATACCACATCACTTCGCTTGCATGCGGGCCACTGTCAGGAGTGCAGGGAGGCGCCATGAAAAGCGACAGGGGACTGTCACTAGTACAAGGCTGTTCTGGTAGTCGTCGCAGTTCTCGCGCCGCGAGCGGCGCACCTACGATTCTTTACAGACAACGGTGTCGGCGCGCCGCGTAGCCGATGCCGTATTTCCTAATTGCTCGTAGGAGGCTCACATGCTTCGCAAGTTCGGATTCATCCTGGCCGCAGCGCTGATCGCCGCGGTGCCAGCCGCCGCGCAGGACGTCAAGCCAGTGCAACTGACCATTGGCGGCGGCTATACCGGTGTCCTCGGCCCGATTAGCGACCACGTGGCGCACGGCGGCAACTTTACGATCGGTCTGCTGTTCAACACGCACTCGCCGCTGTCGTTTCAGGCCGAGTACGGCTGGAACGGGATGACGAAGAAACAGGTATTCCTGAACACATCGTCGAACCCGATCGACCCGCCGACCACCCAAACGCCGTTCTACGCCGACGGCAACATGCAGTACTTCGACGGCAACCTCGTGTTCGAGCCCAAGACGAGCGGTAAGGCCACCGGCTACGCCGTCGTCGGCGGCGGCTACTATCATCGCCCGGTGAACATCACCACCCCGGGAGTCGGCTTCACGACGGTCTGCGATCCCTGGTGGTACGTCTGTTATCCGGTGGCGGTCGGCGTCGACAAGATCGTCGGCGAGCGCAGCTCGAACGATTTCGGGATGGACTTCGGCGGCGGCGTGAACTTCAGGATGGGCGAGAGCACCTCGATCTTCGTCGAGGTCAAGTACCACTACATCTGGGGCCCGACGATCACGCAGGCGCAGGTCCCGGCCGGCCAGACCCCGACGTCGCTGAAGGCCAACGGTCAGTTCCTGCCGATCACGGTCGGATTCCGTTTCTAATTTTAACCGAGGGGCTTCGCCCCTCGGACTCCCCTACACCGTCGCGCGCGCGCCGCTCCGCCGGCGCGCTCCGCTCCGGTGGCTCGCTCGCGACGCTCGCTCGCACCCGGGGCTCTTTTCACCGACGGGTTGAGCCCCTCGGACTCCCCTACCGCCTCACTCGCGCGCCGCTTCGACGGCTCGCTCCGTTCTTATCCGAGGGGCGTCGCCCCTCGGACTCCCCTACCGCCTCACTCGCGCGCCGCTTCGACGGCTCGCTCCGTTCGTCGGGCTCGCGTCGCTGCGCTCGCGCGCATC
Source organism: uncultured Acidobacteriota bacterium (assembly GCA_963836665.1). Classification (GTDB taxonomy): domain Bacteria; phylum Acidobacteriota; class Vicinamibacteria; order Vicinamibacterales; family 2-12-FULL-66-21; genus JAICSD01. The sequence goes on from CAWIKL010000002.1 coordinate 1,613,514, forward strand.
GCGACGCCCATCGGCCATCTCGATCACCCGCGGTGTCCCGCGCGCCCCGAGGGCGTCGCGCGGTCAGCGCGCCTTGATGTCGTAGACCATCAGCATGTCCTGGTTGCGGACATACAGCTTGCCGTCGCTGATCACCGGGTGCGCCCAGCTCGGAAGGCCCTTGTCGGGAATCGAGAAGCGTCCCTTCTCGACGTACCCGGACGGGGTCGCCTGCGCCAGGCCGACGGTGTTCTGCTCCCCCTGCAAGTAGAGGTTGCCGTCGGCGTAGGTGACCGAACCCTTGCCGACCGCGCGGTCGCGCCACATCACCTTCCCGGTCGCGAACTCGAGGCAGGTCAGAATCGAATCGTTGTAGCCGTAGAGATACCCGTCGATGAGGACCACACCGCCGTGGTGGTTTTTCATGTTGCGCGTGAAATAGATCTCCTTGGCCTTGACCTCGCCGTTCTGGGCGGTCAGATCGAGCAGCCCGGCGCCGGTGTCATAGGCGGAAGTGAAAAACACCTTGTTGTCGAAGTAGGTCGGCGTGGCGATGTTGGCGGTGCGGTTGGCGGCGGTCGGATAGCGGAACATCACCTTGCCGTCAGACGCGCGCACGCCAACGCCCGCGTCGGCGGTGAACGTCATGTAGGTGCGCACACCGCCGATATCGGCGGCGGTGATCGACGAGTAGCCCGCGGGATCGCTGAGGTCCTTTGCCGTCCACACCGTTTTACCGGTCATCTTGTCCAGCTTGACCATGCCGGCGCCCTGGCCGCCGGGGGAGACGACGACGTGCGGGCCGTCGACGAGCGGCGACTCGCTGATCAGCCAGCGTAACTGCCGTCCGTTGAAATCGCGCAGGATGTTACGGTGCCAGACTTCGCCGCCGTCGGTCTTGAGGCACCACAGATCGCCGGCCTCGCTGAGTACGTAGACCCGGTCGCCGTCGACGGTCGGCGTCCCGCGCGGCCCTGGCCCCTGGTCGTTCCCCTCGGTCGAGCCAAGCGACTTCGACCACACTTCCTTGCCGTCGGCGCGGTTGTAGACGACGAGGAAGCTCTGGCGCATGCGCGCGCCCTGCACATAGATGCGATCGCCGGCGACCGCCATCGAGCCGTAGCCGTTGCCCAGGCCCGTTGCCGTCCAGACGAGCGCCGGGCCGGACCGGGGCCACTCCTTGAGCAGTCCCGTTTCTTTCGAGATGCGCGTGCGGTCAGGCCCCTGCCACTGCGGCCAGTCGTTGGCCCCGATGGTGACGCCGGCCAGAACGATCGCGATAGCGGCGATTGCAGATCTCATAGCGGCTCCTGTCACCTCGAATTAGAAACTGACGCCGGCCGTCGCGCCGAACGTCCTTGGCTTGCCAGGTTCGCCGACGAACCCGGAGGGTGCGATGCCCTGGTAGCTGAACGCCACCGGAATGTACCTCGTGTCGAAAGCGTTGCGGATCCAGAACTCGCCGAACAGCCGCTTGCCGCGCGCGCCGGCGCGGAAGTTGGCCAGCCCATAGGCGTCCTGCCCCTGCGTGTTCGCTTCGTCGTACTTGAACGCGCCGTAGAACACGGCCTCGGCGCGGCCGTAGACACGCGCGGCGTGAACGGCGTGCGACAGCTCGGCGCCGAGCGTCGTCGTGTAGGACGGGGTGTTGGGGACCTCGTTGCCGGAGACCGCGACGCCGCCGGCCGACGTGTTGTCGCCGAAGCGCGCGTGTGTGTAGCCGAGCGCGCCGAACAGGTCCACACCCTCTCGTGGACGCGCATGCACCTCGGCCTCGACGCCGCTGCTGCGCGCACTGCCGACGTTGGCGATGTAGAACTGTCCCGGCACCTGCGGGTTGGGCAGGTTCAGCTGGAGGTCCTGCCAGTCGATCGAGAACACGGTCAGATCGGCGGTGACGCGATGGCCGGCGAACGCGCTCTTCACGCCCCCCTCGTAGCTCCACGTGTGCTCTTCGCCGTAGGCTTCCTGCCCCGCCGGGGAGGCCGGGTTGAAGCCGCCGGCCTTATAGCCGTTGGTGACGGAGAAGTAGGCCATCGCATCCTTGGTGGCTCGGTAGGCAACCGAGAACTGCGGCGAGACGTTCGAGAACGACTTGTCGACGTTGAGCGCCGGGACCTGGGTAAAAAATGGCTCGATGAACGAGGTCAGCAGCGTGCCGCTGCGCCCTTCGTGATCGAAACGCGCGCCGGCGGTGAAGTCGACGCGCTGCGCGCTGATCGTCCCGCTGCCGTAGAGTCCGACGCCGGTGTCATCGAGCGACGCCTGCGGGTTGTGCTGGTGCACCGTCAGCGGGATGGACGGCGACAGCACGCCGGCGCTGTAGGCGTTGACGGCGTCCTGGTCGTAGTTCTGCGTGAATAGGAACAGCCCTCCCTGCCACTTCAGCGTCGCCGAGCCAAGCGTGGTCGCGCTGGCGGGTCCCGACGCGACGCGGAATTCCTGCGTGAACTGCGAGTCCTGCTCGTCGTTGGTCCGCGTCAGCAGCGGATACGGCGAGTAGTCGAGATCGGTCGCGTCGAAGGTGTGCCAGTGCACGAAGCCGGTCGTCGACGTGAAGGTCATCGCCCCGCCGCCGTGATGCAGCAGGAAAGTCTCGGCGTTGATGTCGCGGTCGGTGTGCCCCTCGAAGTCGCGTGACACGTGGAAAGGGTTACTGCGGACGGCGGCGAGATCGTTGAGCGCGTAGTCGCCGTCGCGCGCGTGCTCGCCGGTGTAGATGAAGCGTGCCTCCCAGTCGTGGCCGGGCGTGATCAGCAGCTGCGCCTTGCCGAACGTGGCGTCGCGCGAGTCGATGTCGTGGCCGGTCAGGTCGTTGGTCGTGAAGCCGTTACGTTGCGCGTGGCCGATGGCGAAGCCGGCCGCCGCCTTGCCGCCGAGCGGTCCCGACGCGTCGGCGCTGAGGTCGAACGCGTCGTAGTTGCCGAAGGGGACGAGGGCGTTCCCGGTCCATGTCGTCATTGACGGCCGCGTGCTGGCCACGTTGATGACGCCGCCGAGCGTGTTGCGGCCGTAGAGCGTGCTCTGCGGCCCCCGGACGAACTCCACTTGGCTGACGTCGAGCAGTTCGATACTCGCCGAGTTGGTGTTGAGCTGGGGCACGCCATCGATGAACGTCGTTACCGACGGATTCGACGGACTCGAGCCGATACCGCGGAAGCGCGCATTGCTCAGTTTGCGCGCGGAGAAGTCGGTGAAATAGGTGTTCGGCGCCGCGATCGAGAGGTCGCCGATCGTCTCGGCGCCGCCGTTCCACAGCGGATCGACCGGGACCGCCGTGACGCTGACGGGGAGGGTCTGGGAGTCGGCAGGCTCCTTCTGCGCAGTCACCGTGACGGTCGGCAGCGTGATCTGGGGCGTGGGCGGCTGCGGCGCGGCCGGCGTCTGCGCCCGCGCGACCGCGGGAACGACGAGGGACAGTGAGAGAACAGCAGCAGGACTGAAACGCATCGGCCTCATTATGCAGTAGCTAAAGACGCGCTCCGGGGCTGGGCGGCTGTCCTGGTGGCCCCGGCATTCGTCCCGAAGTTGACACCTGTTCCGGCGGAACAGGCCGTAGGCGTTCTACGTCCAACCGCGACGGGAAGTTGCAGGGAGCGCGGAGTAAGATTCCAGAAACGGGTCCAACCATGCTGAAACGTTTGATGCTTCTCGCTCCCTTGCTGGCAGTGTGGATCGCCGTTGCCACCGCCCAGGTTCCCGCCCCGGCCGCACGGCGCGTGCTGCTCGGCGATTGGCCGGAGGCGCGCGGGCCACGCGGCGACGGCCGTTCCGACGAGAAGGCGCTGATCGACAAGTGGACGCTGAACGGCCAGAACTTCCTCTGGCGCGCGCCTTATGGCGGGCGTTCGGCGCCCGTCGTGATGGGCAACCGCGTCTACGTCCAGAACCCGGCCGGGCTCGGCGACCAGATGCAGGAGCGCGTGATGGCGCTCGACGCCGACAGCGGCAAGCTCGTGTGGGAATACAAGTTCAACGTCTTCCAGAGCGACGTGCCGCCGCACCGCGTCGGCTGGGCGTCGCCGGCCATCGATCCCGACACCGGCAACATCTACGCGATGGGCGTCGGCGCCACGGTGATCGCGCTCAGCAAGGACGGCACGCTGCTGTGGGATCACTCGATCGGCGAGGAGTTCGCCGCCTTCACCACGCACGGCGGCCGCACCACGTCGCCGATCATCGACGGCAACCTGGTCATCGTCAGCGCAGCGATCTCGAGCTGGGGCACGGGCGCCTCGCGCCAGCACCGATTCGTCGCGCTCGACAAGCGCAGCGGCGAGATCATCTGGATCGCCAGCCCCGGCGGCCGTCCCTACGACACCAACTACGCGGCGCCGCTCATTACCAGGATCAAGGATCTACGGTTGCTGATCAGCGGCAGCGGCGACGGCGGCGTCTACGCGATGAAACCGCAGACCGGTGAAAAGGTCTGGGGCACGGTGATCGCCAAGCGCGCCGTCAACACCGGCGTGGTGGTCGTCGGCAACGACGTAATCGTGTCGCACGGCGACGAGAACCTCGACGTGCCCGAACTCGGCATGGTCGGCGCCATCGACGGCTCGCAGAGCGGAGACATCAAGACCGTGAAGTGGGCGCAGAAGGGGGATCAATTCGGCTTTTCGTCGCCGGTCGTCGACGGCTCGATCCTCTACATTGTCGAGAACGGATCGCGGCTGAAGGCCTACGACACAGAGACGGGCAAGAGCCTGTGGACGCAAACGCTCGGGACCATTCAAAAAGCGCCACTGGTCTTCGCCGACGGCAAGCTCTACGCCGGCACCGAGAGCGGCAAGTTCTTCATCGTCAAGCCCTCGGCCACGGGAGCGCAGGTGCTGAGCGAAGTCGAGATGCCGCTGAGCAAGGACGACAACGCCGGCCAGACGGCCGGCATCCCTGAGCCAATCTTTGGCGGCGCGGCGATCTCGCGCGGCCGTATTTTCTTCGTCTCGACCGGCGGCGTCTACGCGATCGGCGCGAAGACGGCGGCCAAGCCGACCGGCTTTGCCGTCAACGAACCCGCCGACACGGGCGCCGCGCCGGCCGCGTGGGTGCAGGTCTATCCGACCGAAGTGGTGATCAAGGCGGGCGAGAAGCAGGCGTTCCACGCGCGGACGTTCGATGGCCGGGGCCGCTTCCTGCATGAGGAACCGGCGGCCACCTTCGCGCTCGCCGGCCTCAAGGGCACGATCGACGCGAACGGCGTCTTCACGGCGGACGCTGCCGCCGGCGATCAGGCCGGCATCGTCAAGGCGACCGTCGGCGGTCTCTCCGGTGAGGCGCGCGCACGCGTCGTGCGCCCGCTGCCGTGGACGGAAACGTTCGAGTCGGTACGCCGACGGCGCCGTCCCGCCAGGCTGGATCATCGTCGGCACGGCGAAGACGGCGGTCGGCACCATCGACGGACAGAAGGCGCTTTACAAGGCGCCCGACAACACCATCTTCAAGCGCTACCGCGGCTTCGTCGGCGACGTGAATCTCTCCGATTACACGATCGAGGCCGACGTCCGCGGCACGACGAAGCGGCGGCAGATGTCGGATCTCGGCGTCACCGCGCAGCGCTACTCGCTGATTCTCTACGGCAACGCGCAGCAGCTGACGCTGCAACCGTGGGAGCCGGAGACCAAGCGCACCGTCTTGGTACCGTTCAAGTGGGACCCGGACACCTGGTATCACCTGAAGCTGCGAGTCGAGAACATGCCCGACGGCAAGGTGCGCGCGCGCGGCAAGGCCTGGCCGACGGGCCAGCCCGAGCCCGAGGCGTGGACGATCGAGAAGATCGATCCCATCGGCAATCACAAGGGGGCGCCCGGCTTCTTCATCGACGCGGAGTTCGGTGCCTACATCGACAACATCAAGGTCGCGAAAAACCAATGAAGAAGATACTCGCGGCGGTCGTCATCGTCAGCGGCAGCGCGCTCATCTCGGCGAGCGATCCGGGCAGCGGTGATTGGCCGATGTGGGGCGGCACACCCGATCGCAACATGGTCTCGAACATGAAGGGGCTGCCGATCGAGTGGGACGTCAAAACGAAGAAGAACGTCAAGTGGGTCGCCAACCTCGGCTCGCAGAGTTACGGCAACCCGGTCGTCGCCGCAGGGATGGTGTTCGTCGGCACGAACAACGAGGGGATGCGCGATCCCAAGCAGGGGGGGATCGCGGGGTGCTGATGGCCTTCAAGGAAGACACCGGCGAGTTCCTGTGGCAGCAGACGCACGAGAAGCTGGCGTCAGGGCGCGCCAACGACTGGCCCTACCAGGGTGTGGCGAGCTCGCCGCTGGTCGAGGGAACCCACCTCTTTTACACGAGCAATCGCGGCGTCGTCTGGTGCCTCGACGTCAACGGCTTCCGCGACGGCAAGAACGACGGCCCGGTCACCGACGAGAAGCTCACCGGCCCCAACGACGCCGATGTCATCTGGTCGTTCGACATGATGGAGGAAGTCGGGTCCTATCCGCACAACATGTCGAACTCGTCACCGGTCATCTGGGGCGACCTGCTCTTGGTGAGCACGTCGAACGGCCAGGACGAGAGCCACGTCCATATCCCGTCGCCGAAGGCGCCGGCGATCATCGCCATCAACAAGACGACCGGCAAGCTGGTGTGGGAAGACAACTCGGTCGAGGACCGCATCCTGCACGGCCAGTGGTCCACCCCGTCGGTCGGCAAGATCGGCGGCGTCGATCAGGTCGTCAGTGCTCAGGGGGACGGCTGGGTGCGCGGCTACGAGGTGGCGACCGGCAAGAAGCTCTGGGAATTCGACACCAACCCGAAGGACTCGGTGTGGCCGAAAACCCGTAATGAGCTGATCGCGACACCGGTCATCTTCGACGACAAGGTCTTCATCGCCAACGGCCAGGATCCGGAGCATGGCGAAGGGGTCGGGCACATGTACGCGATCGACGCGACCAAGCGCGGCGATATCACGCAGAGCGGCAAGGTGTGGGAATTCGATAAGATTCGCCGCTCGATCTCGACGGCGGCCATCGCCGATGGGCTGGTCTATATTCCGGATTTCAGCGGTTTCCTACACTGCCTCGACGCGAAGACGGGCGAAGAGTACTGGAACCACGACATGTTCGCCGCGGTGTGGGGCTCCGCCCTGGTCGTCGACGGCCATGTCTACCTCGGTGACGAGGACGGCGACGTCACCGTGCTGGCGGCCGGCAAGACGAAGAAGGTCATCGCCGAGCAGAACATGGGCAGCGCGGTCTATGCGACCGCCGTCCCAGCGCACGGCCGCATCTACATCAACAACAGAAACCAGCTGTTCGCCATCTCTACTGATGGGAAGTGACGGCCTCACGAAGAGGCAATCGTTTTGGTTCGTGATCGTGGCCGCCTTTGTGGTGTTGGGGCCGGCGCGTGAGCCGTCGGCCGGTGCCGTCGCTCAAAGTAGCGCCGGGTGGCCGCAATTCAGAGGCAACGCTTCGCTCACCGGCATCGCCGGATCGGACGTCCCGCCGACGCTCTCGCTCAAATGGACCTACGAGGGGGGCGAGAGCTTCGAAAGCTCGCCGGCGATCGTCGAGGGGATCGTGTATGCGGCAGCGGGCAACGGCGACATCCTCGCCATCGACCTGGCAACGGGCAAGCTGCGCTGGAAGCTGCCGACCGGCAATCCCATGGGCGAGTCCTCCCCCACCGTCGGGGGCGGGCTCGTCTACGTCGGGGATCTCGAAGGGAACTTCCACGCGGTGCGTGTCGCCGACGGCACGCCAGCATGGACGTTCAAGACCGGCGGCGAGATCAAGTCGTCACCCGTGCTGACCGCGGATCTGGTGCTGATCGGATCTTACGATACGCACCTCTACGCGCTCGAGGCCAAGACCGGCAAGCTGCGGTGGGCCCTCAAGACCGACGGGCAGGTGCACGCGACGCCGTCCGTGGTCAACGGCACCCTCTACTTCGGCGGCTGCGACGAGCAGTTTCGCGCCGTGCGGATCGCCGATGGCAAGGTCCTCTGGCAGGTCCCGCTCGACTCGAACACCGGCTCGTCGGCGGTCATCGAGGGCACCCGCGCCTACCTCGGCACGTATAACAACGAGGTGGTGGCGGTGGACCTGGTGTCGCACAGGATTGCCTGGCGCTTTCACGACCCGGACCGGGAGTTCCCGTTTTACGCCTCACCGGTGCTGGCCGGCGCGCGCGTGATCATCGGCGGCCGCGACAAGGCCGTCCACGCGCTGGAGACGGCGAACGGCAAGAGCGCGTGGAAGTTCGTGGCACGAGCCCGCGTCGACTCGTCGGCGGCGCTGGCGGGCAGCCGTGTCTTCGTCGGATCGAGCGACGGCAAGCTTTACGTGCTCGAGGCGCAGACGGGAGAGAAAGTGTGGGAGTACGAGGCAGGGGATGCGCTGACTTCGTCCCCGGCGATCGCCGGCGGCCGCATCGTGATCGGCTCCCTCGACGGCCGGCTCTACTGCTTCGGATAAGGTGAGCGCAGCGCAAGTTGCTATAGTTGGTGAATCGCAATGGGTGAACGATCGTCAAACGGGGCGGGGCTCGCGGAGCCGGAAGTCGGCAGCTACTTCGTGGCGAACTATCCGCCGTTCTCGACGTGGACGACGGACGCCGTCGCCCGTGACGCGATGCCGGCGCTGCAGGCGCCAGGCGATCCGCGGACGCCGCTCGGCCTCTACCTGCACATCCCGTTCTGCCGGAAGCGCTGCCACTTCTGCTATTTCCGCGTCTACACCGACAAGAACGCGCAGGACGTCGCCGGCTATCTCGACGTACTGGCGCGCGAGTGGGAGATGTACGCCGGATTGCCAGCCGTCGCCGGACGGCGGCTCGACTTCGTCTACTTCGGCGGCGGGACGCCGTCGTTCCTGTCGACGCAACAGCTGCAGGGACTCGTCGATCGCCTGACCGCGATTACGCCGTGGACGAGCGCCGAAGAAATCACGTTCGAGTGCGAGCCGGGCACGCTGACCGAGGCGAAGCTCGCCGCGATCCGCAGGATGGGCGTAACCCGTCTCAGTCTCGGCGTCGAGAACTTCGACGATCGGATCCTCGAGATCAACGGTCGCGCGCACCGTTCGCCCGAGATCGGCAAGGCCTACGCGTTTGCCCGTTCGCTCGCCTTCCCGCAGATCAATATCGATCTCATCGCCGGCATGCTCGGCGAGACCGACGAGAACTGGCGGCGCTGTGTAGAGCGGACGATTGAGCTGCAGCCCGACAGCGTCACGATCTATCAGATGGAGCTGCCCTACAACACGACGATCAGCAAGGACATCCTGCAGAAGACGCATCAGCTCACCGGCACCGACACGCTGACGGGCTGGGAAACCAAGCGGCGCTGGGTGCAGGACGCGTTCGACGCGCTCGCCCGGGCAGGATATTCGACGAGCAGCGCCTACACCGCGGTCAAGGACGGGAAGGGCGCCACGTTCATGTATCGCGATCGCCTGTGGCAGGGGGCCGACATGGCCGGCCTCGGTGTCGCCTCGTTCGGCCACATGAACGGCGTCCACCTGCAGAACAAGGACACGTGGGAAGCCTACAGTGACGCCGTGCGCGGCGGCGAGCTGCCGCTCGGCCGCGCCTACCGGCCGACGCCGGACGAACGCATGCGCCGCGAACTGATCCTGCAACTGAAGAAGGGGCGCCTCGATCCTGCCTACTTCGCCGCGAAGTACGGCACCGACATCGTCGGCTACTTCGCGCCGCAGTGGGCGTCGCTGCGCGACGACGGCTTCCTGTCGCAGGCCGACGCAACGGCCGTGCGACTCTCGCGCGAGGGCCTCGGTCGCGTCGACTCACTGCTGCCACGCTTCTTCCTGCCGCAGCACGTCAACATCCGCTACACGTAGGCGGCCGATGTTCGCTGAGCTCCATTCGCGACGTCGGGTGGCGTTCTCTGAGACGGACGCAGCTGGGATCGTGCACTTCTCGAACTACTTCCGGTATTTCGAGGACGCCGAGCATGCGCTGTGGCGAGAGAACGGCCTGTGTATTCACGGGAACGAGTCCTCGATCGGCTGGCCTCGTGTGTCCGCCTCGTGTGAGTACCACCGCCCGCTGAAATTCGAGCAGGAATTCGACGTCAGCGTGCGGATCGCCGAGATGTCTCCGCGCACGATCCGCTATGAAGGCACGATCCTTCGTGACGGTGAGCGTGTGGCGACCGCGACGTGGAAGATCGCATGCGTCAGCAAGCTCCCTGACGGCAGCATGAGGTCGACGGAAATCCCGGCGGACGTGGCGGAACGCTTCAGGCCCCCCGCGCCATAGTTATCAGACATCGGTCATCGAACATCGGTCATCGTTACGCATGAACACACCAGACGTCGTCGTCATCGGCGGCGGCCCCGCCGGGTCGACCGTGTCCACCCTCCTCGCGCAGCAGGGCGTCAAGGTCGAGCTCTTCGAGCGCGAGCGCTTTCCGCGCTTTCATATCGGCGAATCGCTGATCCCGGAGACCTACTGGGTGCTGAAGCGGCTCAACATGCTTGGCAAGATGCAGCAGAGCCGCTTCGTGAAAAAATACAGCGTCCAGTTCGTCAACGCGCAGGGCAGGGAATCGGCGCCGTTCTACTTCTGGGACAACAAGCCGCACGAGTGCTCGCAGACCTGGCAGGTCGTGCGCAGCGAGTTCGACCAGATGCTGCTCGACAACGCGCGCGAGCACGGCGTCGAGGCGCACGAAGACGTTCGTGTCATGGACGTGATCTTCGAAGGAGACGCGGCCGTCGGCGTCACGCTCAAGGACCGCGAGGTTCGCGCCAAGGTCGTGGTCGATGCCAGCGGCCAGAACGGCCTCATTGCCAACCGCCTCGGCCTGCGCGTCTGGGATCCGATCCTCAACAAGGGGGCGATCTGGAGCTACTTCGAAGGCGCCTATCGCGACGGCGGCCGTGACGAGGGCGCAACGATGGTGCTGCAGACCCCCGACAAGCAGGGCTGGTTCTGGTACATCCCGCAGCACGACGACATCGTCTCGGTGGGCGTCGTCGCGCCCTTCGACTATCTGTTCAAGGGACGCGGCAAGGACTTCGAGAAGACATTCAACGAAGAAGTGGAGCGGGCGCCGGCGGTCAAGAAGCGTATCGACGGCGCCACGCGCGCGACCGGCTTCTTTGCCACGAAGGATTACTCCTACCGATCGGCGAGGGCCGCCGGCGATGGCTGGGTCCTGGTCGGCGATGCCTGGGGCTTTCTCGATCCCCTGTACTCGTCGGGCGTGCTGCTGGCGCTCACGTCGGGCGAGCTGGCCGCCGACGCGATCGTCGAAGGCCTGCACAAAGGTGACACGTCCGCGGCGCAACTCGGCGCGTGGGCGCCAGCTTTCAACCTCGGAGTGGACCGCATGCGCCGCCTGGTGTGCGAGTACTACGCCGGTTTCAGCTTCGGCCAGTTCATCAGAAAGCATCCCGGTCTTCGCGGCACCGTCACCGATCTTCTCATCGGCGACCTCTTCACCGATCGCGTCGACACGGTGTGGCCGCCGATGGAGGCGATGTATCCGGACAACCGGCACAAGATACCCGCGTGGGATGCCGGCAAGCCGGTGGCGGACGCTCCCGAAAAGGCCAACGAGCTGATCCTGCCTCCCAACCTGTCGCGACGGGTATAAGATCGGCGGCACCGTAGAGAGGTGCCGTCATGACGCTCTTCGTCACACTGTTCGTCCTCTCCGTCGCGGCGCAGACGTCCGCGCCAACCAAGGCGGAGCAGCTTCAAGACGCGGCACGCAAGGGAGACGCGCCCGCCGTCCAGCGGTTGCTCGACGACGGCGTCGACGTCAACACCAAGTTCCGTTACAACGCGACCGCCATCTTCTACGCCTGCGACGCCGGCAATGTCGAGGTCGTCAAGGTTCTGCTCGCCCACGGAGCCGATCTCACGTTGAAAGACACTTTCTACGGCTTCACGCCGCTGATGCTGGCGGTCAGTCCGGCGCGGACCAAGACGCCGGCTCATACGGAAATCGCGAAGCTGCTGGTGGCCAAGGGGGCGCCCGGGAAAGACATGGTGCTCAGCGCCGCGATCGATGATGACGACGAGGCGCTGGCCAAGGTGGTACTGGACAGCGGCGGCCTGACCCCGGCGATGCTCAGCGACTCGCTCGAGCAGGCGCGCGCCGACCACAAGACGAAGACGGCGGCGCTGCTCGAGAAGGCGGGCGCGAAGCCGTACGACGAGTTCAAGCTCGACGCCGCGGCGCTGGCGAAAATGGCCGGGACCTATCACGACGCGAGAGGCGTTGAAATCGTCGTCTCCGTCGTCGGTACGCGGCTCTCGGCGCACTTCGCCGGCGCGCCGCCCGACCAGCACCTGACCCTCGTCGCCAAGGACGCGACGACTTTCCTCGGCATCGGCATGAGTGGGACAACGATCGTGTTTGCGATCGACGGCGACAAGGTGACCGGGTTCGCGATCACGCCGGTGCAGGGTGCGCCGCAAAAATATACGCGCGTGGAGGGCAAATAGATGCGCCGCGTGGCTCCGCTCCTTCTCGTCATTGCCGCCGGCGCGACGCTCTCGGCACAGAACTGGCCCTCCTTCCGCGGCACGAACGCCGGCGGCGTCGGGGACGGGAAGCCGACGGCGGTGACGTGGGACGCGACGTCGGGACAGAACGTCGCCTGGAAGACGCCGATTGCCGGCGTCGCCGTCTCGAGTCCGATCGTCTGGGGCGATCGCGTGTTTGTCTCGACGGCGATAGGGCAGGACCCGAACGAGGGGATCAAGACCGGCCAGTACGGCGACGTCGAGCCGATTACCGACGCGTCGAAGCACACCTGGCACCTGATCGCGCTCGACAAGGCGACCGGCAAGGTGGTGTGGGACAAGGTCGCCTACGAAGGCGTGCCGAAGACGAAGCGGCACCCGAAGTCGAGCCAGGCGTCGCCGACGCCGGTGACCAACGGCAAGCAGGTCATCGCCTCCTTTGGATCGCAGGGGCTCTACGCCTACGACTTCGATGGCAAATTGCTGTGGCAGAAAGACCTCGGCGTGCTCAACGCCGGGTGGTTCTTCGATCCCGACTACGAATGGGGCGTCGGCAGTTCGCCGATCATCTACAAGAACACGGTGATCGTGCAGTGCGACGTCCAACGCGGGTCATTCATCGCCGCGTTCGACACGGCCACGGGCAAGGAAGCCTGGCGGACCGAGCGCGACGAGATTCCGTCGTGGTCGACCCCGACGATCTTTGAATCGAACGGCAAGGTCGAACTCGTCACGCAGGCGACCAACTTCACGCGCGGCTACGATCCCGACACCGGCAAGGAGCTGTGGCGTTACTCCGGGAATTCCGAGATCGCGATCCCGACGCCGATCGCCGGGCCGGGTTTTGTGGTCATCACCAACGGCTACCGCGGCATCCAGCCGATCTACGCGCTGAAGCCCGGCGCGAGCGGCGACATCACGCTGAAGGGGGACGACACCAAGGGGGCCAATTTCGCGTGGAGCACCAAGCGCGGCGGTCCCTACATCCCGACGCCGGTGATCTACGGTGACCAACTCTACGTGCTGCAGAACAACGGCGTGCTCACGTCGTACAAGATCGCGACCGGCGACCAGATTTACCAGAAGCGGATCGGCGGCACCGGCGGCTCGTTCAGCGCGTCGCTGGTCGCCGCCGACGGCAAGATCTACTGCACGAGCGAAGACGGCGACGTCTATGTGATCAAGGCCGGCCCGGACTACCAGGAGCTGTCGAAGAACCCGATGGGCGAAGTGCTGATGGCGACGCCGGCCGTCTCGGACGGTCTGATCATCTTTCGCGGCCTGAAGAACGTGATCGCGGTCAAGCCCTGAGGGCCGTGCACCGGTCCTGCGGCGATCTCAGGCCAGCGCCCAGGCCGGAGCGGTCACCGCGATCGTCGTGCCGGTGGGTTACGAACCGAAGGCGTACAACTGCGTCTTCGTCCGCACGTAGATGCGCCCGTCCGCAATCGCCGGTGTCGCGAATACTTCGTCCTCGAGCGGGTTGACCGAGACGATGTCCCAGTCGCCTTTCGCCGAGACGACCGACAGCGTGCCGTCCTGGCTGACCAGGAACACCTTGCCGTCTGCGCCGACCGGCGACGCGAAGTACTTGTCGATCGCGCCCTTGAGGCGTCCCTGCTTGAGCAGGTTGCCGGTCGCGGGATCGAACGACAGGAGGATGCCGCTGTCGTTGATCATGAACAGGACGTTGTTGTAGAGGAGGGTCGACGGCACCTGCGGCACCGGGCGCGTGTACTTCCACTGCACGGCGCCGTCGGTCATGTCGCCGTTGCCGCCCAGTTTAATCGCCAGCAGGCCGTTCTCGGCCGCGAGCATGGCGCGCATCACGCCCCACTCCTTCTCGTCGAGGACGCCGTTGCGATCGCCGTCGAACGCCGGGAATCCGTTCTTCGGGCTGAGCATCTTGTCGAGTGCCGGTGGACCGCCGGTCACTTCGTCGGCAGCGATCTTCCCATCGTGGTTCTTGTCGTAAATCTTCAGCCCCTCTTCCCATGAGATGGTGGCCACCTGTGTGCCCGGCTGGTTCTGCGCGAAACCCCACCCGTTGACCCAGGCGGTGTCCCCCTGAATCGACACGACCGACTTCATCTCGCACGCAAGCCCGCGCACCCACCAGACGCGGTGGCCATCCTTGACGTCATAGGCCGAGAGCTGGAATGACTCCGGGATCAGTACCTGCTTGCCGCCGGACTGCGGCTCGTAAATCGTCGGCGTCGAGTAGCCGGAGATGACACCCGGGCGATCGGTCTTGTAGCGCTGCTTCCCCGTCTTCGCGTCGACGCCGAGCAGGTACAATCCGGTGTCCTGGTCGACCGGCAGGACGACGAGCCCGTCGACCAGGATCGGCGACGCGCCGAAGCCATAGAACATGTTGAACGGCCCCAACGGCATCCGCCACAGCTCCTTGCCGTCGGCGGTGAACGCGATCAGGCCGAAGTCCTGGAAGAACGCGTAGACATTGGCGCCGTCGGTCACCGGCGACGGCGATGCCGGGCCGTTGACCAGCTCGAGCCGCCCTTTACGCAGCCGCGGCACCTCGCGCCGCCAGAGCTCCTTTCCGTTGCCGCGATCAATCGCCAGCGCAACGAGCGTGTCTCCGTCGATGCCGGTCATGAAGATGCGCGTCGGTGTCAGCACCGGCGATGAGTGCCCGGCCGGCGTCGCCGTCTTCCACACGACGTTCTTCGTCGGCCCGAATTCGGCCGGCAATCCGCTGACGTTGGCGACGCCGGTACCATTGGGGCCGCGGAAACGGGACCACGCTTCGCTTGGCGCTGGCGGCCGCCGCTCCGCGGCGAATGCGCTGAAAACCAGTGCGAACACGACGGCATATTTCATTCGGGCTTCTCTCGATTCTTGCGCAGCGGTCGCATCGGTTATCGCCTGCTACTTGCCAATCGCCCACAGGAACTTCGTCGTCCTCAAGAAAATCCGTCCGCCGGCAATCGCCGGCGAGCTGAGCGTGTAGTCGTCGAGCTCGTTCTCGGCGAGCACCTGGAACTCCGTGCCCGCCTTGACCACCGATGTGACGCCGTCCTCGTTGGTGGCATAGATCCGGCCGTCGGCGAGCACGGGCGATGCCGAGTAGGTGCCGGGCCGCAGCCGGTGGCGCGCATAAATCTCGCGTCCCGTCTTCGCATCAAGACAGTACATGATTCCGTTGTCCCGGATCACGTAGACGAAAGATCCGTCTGTGACGGGGGTTGGGACGTCCGGGCCGTTGCCGAACGACCACAGCAATGCCGACCTGGTGACGTCGCCGCGGCCGCCGGCGCGCAGCGCCAGCATCGGGCGCTCGCGCGAAGAGGCAAGGACGAGGTCGCCGAACACCACCGGCGAGGCGACGATACGGTTATTGCCGTCGTTGTCGGGATTGAGCCCGCCGGCGCGCCACAGCTCTTTGCCTGTCGCCGGGTCGTGGGCGGTGACGACGTCGCCGCCCGAGACGATGATCTCGGCGCGGCCGTCGCGCTCGAAAACGGCCGGCGTGGTGTAGGCATCTGGCGACTCGTTGCGCGCCGGCGTCGGCCGCTCAACGCGCCACACGGTCTTGCCGCTCGCCGTGTCGATGCGCAGCAGGTACGACGGATCGTGCGTGTGCATGCCGTGCAATACCTGCACGTATAGGGCATCCCCATGGAGCAGCGGCGACGAGCCGTAGCCCCAGTTCTGGCCGAAGCGGCCGTAGTCCTTCTGGATGTCCCGCGTCCACAACTCGACCCCGGCGAAGTCGAACGCTTTCAGGATGCCGGTGCCGGTCATCACCCAGACGTTCTTCCCGTCGGTGACCGGCGACGGGGACGACATGTTCTGCTTGCGCTCCTGACGGTTGCCGCCGCCGAGCGGGCGCTGCCACAGCACCCTGCCGCTGTCGCGGTCGACCGCCCAGAGATGCAGTGTCACCTGGTCCCGCGAGCGCAGGTCGTCGGCGACACTGAGGAAAACTCGATTGGCGGCAACGATCGGCGTCGATCCCGAGAACGACGGCATGGCCAGCGTCCAGGCGACGTTCTCGGTACGCGACCACTTCAGCGGCAGGTTGGTTTCGGGGCTGATACCGTTGCCGGATGGTCCGCGCCACGACGTCCATTGCGCTCCGCTGAGCAGCGCGACGACGACAGTGAGGACGCGCGCGATCACTCACTTCTCAAGGCGTTGACGAGCGGCGCGCCAAGCGCGACACGTGTGGCCAGGATCGACGACACCATGCCGGCGGCCAGCACGGCCAGCAAGAGCAGCACGCCCCCTTCGGAAATCGGCAGCCGTGCCCCGCGCGCCATTGCCGCTGGACCAACCGCCACCGCCGCGGCGATTGCGCCGAGCGTGACGCCGCCGGCCAGCAGCAACCCGTTCTCGGCCATGATGACGGCGAAGAGGTGCGCCGGCCGATAGCCGACTGCACGCAGCAGCGCCAGCTCGCGCCGCCGCTCGAGAACGTTGCGCAGCAGGACGGCGGCAAGGCCGAGCGTGCCGACGAGCAGGCCGAGCCCACCGAGCGTCTGAAACGTCGACAGGTAAGTGTTCTCGACCGCGTGGAATTCGTCGAGCCGCTGCTGCGTCGGCGTGGCCTCGGCGCCGAAATCGGCCGCCCCCTTCTCAATCGCCCTCTCGACGCCCGCTACTCGCCCCGGCGGCGTCTCGACGAGGAAGAACCGGTAGCCCTGCTGCTCCGGAAAGAGCGCGGTAAAATTTGCGTCCGACATCATCAGTTCGCCCTGCAGCACGCTGTCCGACAGCGCAGCGACGAGCCGCAGGCGCAGCGTGCGGCCGCCGCGCAACAGGGGGACCACGTCACCAAGCGACTTGTGCAGGACGTAGGTCATCGAATTACCGTCGGCGATCACAGGAACGGCGCCGTCCTCCTGCTTCTCTTCCAACAGGCGCCACGGGTTGGCTCTATCCGCATCCGACGCGGCCAGCGACGACTGAAACGTGAAGCGGCCCGACTCGACGAACGCGTGGCTCGCCCCGAGCACGCGCGGACTCGCCGGCTGATACAGGTTGAGGCAGCTGACGTCCTCTCCGGGCAGCACGCGGAAGGGCACGAACAAAACGTCCTGAAGAGCGGCAGCGCCCAGCGACTCGCGACCGTCGCGGCTGTTCGGATCGTGGACGAGCGGCAGGTCGAGATCGACGAGCAGCGGAAAGCCGCCGGTGCCGGACCGGCGATCGCCCGGATCGACGCTACCGCGACGAAAGGCGTCAACGGAGATGACGATGAACGCGGCGGAGGCGATGACGGCGATGGCGAGCACGCTGCGGCCGGGCCTGGCGCTGGCGTTCCTCCAGCCCACCCGGACGAGCGCCCGCCAGCCATGACCCGCCACGCTTCGCGGCGTCCGCCGTAGTCCTCCCATCGCCGCGCACAGCCCGGCGCCGAGAATGGCGCTGCCCGCGCCGAAGAACGCTTCGGACGGCGACATCAGGCCGCGCGACGCGGCCATGACGAGTCCCGCCGCGGCGGTGGCGAACCCGGCGCCGGCGATCGGCACGAGCGGTGATCGCCGCGGCACCAGCCCCGATCCGCCGGCGACGCGGCCGGCGAGCAGTTCGCGCTCGGATAGACGCGACAGCCCGCGCAGCGCCCACCAGATGCAGAACACCGAGGCAGCCAGCGCGCCGGCGGCACCGCTGGCGAGCGACGCGGCCGAGACGTGCAGCGTCAGTGCCGTCGTGCCGACCGCGCCCGACCACCAGGTGCGCAAGCCGGCCATCATCAGCGCGGCGTAGCCGATCGCTGCCGCGCTGCCGATTGCGCTGCCGATCGCCGCGAGAAACAGCCCTTCGTAGGTAAACAGGCGACGTAACTGGCGTGGCGCGAAGCCGACGGCCCGCAGCAGCCCGACCTCGCGTGCGCGCTGCTCGACCCCGAGCCGGAAAAACAGCGCCGCCAGGACCAGCGCCGACACGACGAGGAAGAAGCTGAAGTAGACGAAGTACTCGCCGAAATCGGTCGCGCCGCTCGACGCCGCGAGTGCCGGCGCGCGCACCGGCCGGACGACAAGGCCGAGCGCGGCGGGATCGAGCGACGATGACAGCGTCTGCTGCAGTCGCGTACGCGCCGCGTCAAGCGTTGACGACGGCGCCGGCAGGACGCGCGTCGAGGTGCGGTCGCCGTAGCGCGTCCCCCACAGTTTCGCCCCGACCTCATACGGCACAAACGCCTTTGGCGTCGTCCGATAGCGCTTCCAGTAGTCCTCGTCGGCGGGACCGACGCGTTTCAAGTCGATCGGAAACGGCGGATCCCAGTCGCCGAGCGTGTCGGCGTCGGTGATGCCGGGGTAGCGCGGCGCAAAGTCGCGATCGGCGGCCGCGCCCGTGAGCGGCACGATCGCCCGTACCGTGAAACCAGCGCTGCGCGTTTCGAGCCGCCCGGGCTCAACCCAGGCGTAGTAGTCGAGCGTGATCGGATCGCCAACCTTGACGCCGAGGGTGCGGGCGGTCCAGTCGTTGAGCAGGATCGGCGGTGTGCCCGTCGCTGGCGGCGTGTCGAGGCTGTCCACGCGGTTGGGGTCCTGGCCTGGCGCGATCCGGTTCAGGTTGGTCGCGGTCACGAGCGAGTACGGCACTTCGCGACCGTTGCCGCGAATGGCGTTGGCCAGATAGGTCAGCACCGGCTCTGACCACGCGTCGGTCACAGCCGCGGCGTGATCGATGAGGCCGGCGCGCGCGCGGTCCTGCACGCCCGAGTCGCTTTCGACCGCGATCGCGTGCGGCTCGTCGAGTGTGCGAAGCACCAGACCGTAATCGGCGAGCGCGGCGTGGCGGCGCAGGAGGTCGGCCAGCAGATTGGGCGCCGGATCGCTGCGATCGGCGACGAGAATCGTGTTGACCCGGCCGGGTTGATCGAAATCCTGCTGCAGGCGCGACAACGGCACGAACACGTTGCGGACGAGACCCTGCTGCGGCTGGATCGCGAAGTCGCCCATGTGCGCCTCGTCGAGCACGTCGCGCACGGTCAGCCGCAGCGTCCGGCCGGGATCGTCCTTGCGCCCATGCAGCGATTCGAGCGGGATGGCGGTCGGCTTCTCGACGCGGACCAGGATCGTGCCGCCGTTGGCGAGGCCGAGATCGCCCGCCAACGCACGGCTGACGAAGGCGTCGCGCTGCGCCGGCCCGGTCCGGCCCTTGACGCCGTGGAACTGCCAGAATCGATCGTCAACGCCGTAGATGGCCACGCGCGAGACCCGCCTGCCGCCCGACGGCTCCGAGACGACGCCCTGCAAGACGACGACCGGCGCCGCGTCGGCGAAACTGGCGGCAAACGCCGAATCCGCGGCCAGCTCGCCGGCGAGCGCCTCGCGGAAGAAGCTGGAAGACGTGACGAGGCGGTCGGTGCGCCCGAGCCGCTGCAGGACCAGATCGCGCAGGCTGCCACGGACCGAGTCGCCAACGAGCAACGCGCCCGCCATCACCGCCACCGCCGTCGCCACGCCGGCGACCACTGCCAGATTGCTGCGCCAGTAGTAGGCCAGCGAATGCGCGACGAGCTGGCGCGTCCTCATACTTGGTGGAGTGCGCCGTCGCGCAGCTCGAAGCGCCGCGGCAGTCGCGCCGCCAGTTCTGCCGAGTGCGTGACGACGATGAGGATCGCCTGTTTGGCACGGTCCAGGTCGAGGAGGAGATCGGCGACCATGGCCGCTGCAGCGTGATCGAGATTGCCGGTCGGCTCGTCGCAGAGCAACAGACGCGGGTTGCGGATGAGCGCACGCGCCAGCGCGACGCGCTGCCGTTCGCCGCCCGACAATTCGCCGGGCCGATGGTCGATGCGTTCCGCGAGACCGACCTGGCTGATGAGCTCCTTTGCTCGCGCCGCGTCCGCGGCCGGCTGCGGCGCCACCAGCGTCGGGATCAGGACGTTCTCCAGTACCGTGCATTGCGGCAACAGGCAGTGATCCTGGAAAACGAAGCCGATCTGCTCGTTGCGAAACGCGGCGAGGGCCTTCGGCCCGAGCGCGAACGGATCGCGACCGTCCACGGTGATTCGCCCGGATGTCGGCGCTTCGAGCGCGCCGAGGATGTAGAGCAGCGAGCTCTTGCCGCTGCCCGACGGCCCCATCACCGCAATCGCGTCGCCGGGCTTGAGCGTCAACGTCACGCGATCGAGGACGCGCAGCGGCCCGCGCGCCGTCGGATAGTCTTTGGTGAGTTCGGTGACCTGGAGCATGTGTTCGTGGGTCGTCGTCAGGCGAAACTGACATCCCGATAGACCTCGAGGAGTCGATCCACCGATCGCTGAATGCTGTAGTGCTCGCGCACGCCCGCAGCGGCGCGGCGGCCGAGCTCGGCGAGCCGGTCGCGATCGCGCGCCAGCGACAATAACGCGGCAGCCAGCGCAGAGGCATCACCAGCGGGAACAATCACGCCGCCGCCGGTACGTTCGACGATCTCGGGGAACGCGCCGCGGCGCGGCTGAACGACCGGCACGCCGGCGGCCATCGCCTCGAGCAGGAAGGTGCCCTTCGGCTCCTCATACGGCGCCGGCACCGAGAGCACGTCGAGCGTCGAGAGGAAGGCGATCTTGCCGGCGCGATTGACTGCCCCGTGATATGTAAATTCCGATGCGAGACCGCCGTCGGCCAACGTCCGCTTCACCCGCTCGAGATACGGCGCCTGCGCCGCCGCCATGTAGCCGGCGGCTTCGAGCCGCATCGGCATCGACGGAGCCTGCGCTCGCAGCAGGCGATACGCCTCGGCCAGCTCGAGCAGGCCTTTCTCCGGCGACACCCGCGCGAAGTAGCCGACGCGAAACCCGCCGTCGCCCGGGCTGCGTCGGATCTGCGGTTGGTAGCCGTCGAGCGTAATCCCCAGCGGCACCACACTGATCCGTTCCGGCGGAATCGCCAGCATCCGTGCCATGACTGGCACGTAGTAATCGCTGACCGAAACGAACCGGTCGACGGCCGGCACCTGGCGCTGGATCAACTCGATCGCTTTGCTCCGGTGCGGTTCGACCAGTCCCTCGAGGAACAGATCCTCCCCCTGCAGCGTGCAGACGACCGGCCGCTTCAGCGCGCGCTTCAGCGGCGCCGCCAGGCCGATCAGCAGCGTGTTCGGGATGTTGACGACGTCGGGAGCAGGCTCGGCGGCAAGCCATTCGATCAGTTTGTCGTACTCGCGCCGCAGGACGCCGTTCTCCCCTTCGAGCGTCGAGACCGTCAGCTCGCCGAGCATCGCCGGGTCGGTCGAGATCGATCGTTTGGCGAAGGCGTCGATGACCCAGGGCCAGTCCCAGAGGCGATCGACAAATCGCGGCAGCCGGCGGAACAGGGGTGCGTACTGTTGCAGGTAGATGCTGATCCCGCCGAACAGGACGCGTTTCTCGCTGACGTTGCGCTCGTCGGGATTGGTCGGCGTGTAGAGCGGCAGCAGCGTGACGCGATGACCGCGGGCGAGCAGTTCGACCGCCTGCGCGTTGTCGCGCAGGCATGAGCCGCAATACATCCCGGCGGCGCCCGCGGTGATCGAGAGGATATTCACGCTGTTTGGAACGCGCGCGCCCGGAACAGGAAATCGATCAGATTGCCTTCGTGCGGCTGCAGCCAGTTCAGCTGGATCGTCGGTACCGGCCCGAAGTTGAGGCGATCGACATGGACGGCATCGAGCAGCTGACGCCGCAGCGCCGGGTTGGAGGTGATCGCGGTGCAGACCAGCGTCGGCCCGATCGCGGCAGTCATCCTGGCTTCGGGACACTGCACGACGGTAACGAACGGAAACATGTATTCCCTATGCGCCGCCGGCGCCTCGGCGCTGTCGGCGTGCAGCACCGTCGGCAGCAGGTAGTCGGCACGGTCACCCTTGATCAGCCGTCCGCCGTCGCGGAACTGCGCAGTCACGTCGGTGACGCCGCGTGCCTGCACATCGGCGTCGATCGATGCGGAGATCGCGTCGGCGGCGCCCGCGACCGTGAACGCCGCGAGGCTGGCGTCGGGATGCTCGGGCGGCAGCGGCCTCACCGCGGCCAGCCGCCGCGCGATCGCATCGGCAATCTCGCGCGTGTGCCGGCTCGCCCAGATGCCCGAGCAGTTGATGCAGCCGCGGCCGCTGTTGAGGAAGACGCTGTCGACCATCATGTCGAGATACTGCTCCCAGCGATCGACCACGTCGTCGCCAAAGACAATCTTCGAGAAGCCCGGCCCGTGCGCCTGGACCTTGGGGTTGCCGCGATAGCGATCGACGGTCGGCTGGCCCGCCGAAGATCATCGTGCGATCGACGCTGTCGAGCACCGCCGCACCGACGTCGGCCCCGCCCGGATAGATCGCGATCGCCTCGCGCGGCACGCCGGCCTGGTAGAACGCCTCGGTCATCCGGTAGGGCGTCCACGGCTCCTGCGGCCCAGGCTTGAGCACCAGCCCGATCTGCAGCGGAATGATCGGCAGCCACAGCGTATGGACGCCGGGCGAATTCGACGGCAGCACGAGCCCGACGACGGGGCTCTGCGCCTGGTAGCTGATCGGCACGCCTCGTTCCTCGCCGTAGCCGGCCGACAGCACGTCGAGCGAGAGCCCGCGCGTCAGCGACGTCGAGGATGCGCCGCATCTCGGACAGCACGAACAGGTTCTTCTTCATGTTCGCGCGGCACATGTGCTCGGGCAGGCCGGTGCTGGCCGACTGGGCGCGGACGAACTCGTCGGGCGACTGCGTGCCGTCGCCCATCGGCAGCGTGGCGTTGGCGTAGAGCTCGCCGGCCCTGGCAGCCATGTCAATCAGCTCGTCGATGGACATCGCGCGCAGCGCTGCCCGCGCCCGCGCCGCTGTGCGCGCGTCGCGCTGGATCAGCCCGCCGTTGGCGCGGCTGACCGTCGCGATCGGCTCGCCGCTCGAGAAGTGGACGACTTCGTCTTTCTCGAGCGACTCATAGGGGGCGCCCCACCGCAGTATTGGCAGATGCAGCATTCACTGCCTTCCTATCAGTAGACGCCGACCGTCGTCGTCGCCGCGAATCCTCGGTACGGCCGGACGCCGCTGACGCCGTCCCACGGATATTTGTCGCACGGCTTCTCGCGCTCGCCTTCGTCGCGCTCGAGGAAGCCGGGCATGAAGAACTCCTTGGTCAGCGTGGTCAGCTTCACGCGCCCTGTCTGCCCGTAGCCCACGACCTTCGACGCGTCGTCGAAGTCGACGACCTCGACAACGGCCCGCGGCTGCGGTGCGTAGTAGGCGATCTTGTAGCCGTTCTCCGGGCCGCTCGGCGCGCTGGCCGCGAGGCCCATCAGCGTGTTGCCGTAGGTCGGCGTCATGTAGGCGCCGTCGAGCAGCTCTTCGTGGCGAAGCGGTTCCACTGCGGCGTGAACTCGGTGCCGCCGGAGAAGATGCCGGTGATGCCCTGCCTTGCGGATCGACGTGCCGCGCTCTTCGAGCTTGAGCGCCAGCGCCTCGAGCAGCTTCGGCGTCGTGAACATGCAGCGGATGTCGTGCCCAGCCTGGAGGATCGTGATCGCCTGGTCGATGACGTGATCCTTGTAGGCCTTCAGGTGTTCCATCCAGCCTTTCTTGATCAGCTTGACCACCCAGCGCGGATCGAGATCGACGCAGAAGCAGATGCCGCCGCGGAACTGGCAGAGGTGCTCGACCGCCAGGCGCAGCCGGCGCGGGCCGGAGGGACCGAGCATCAGCCAGTTCGATCCCTTCGGGAAGTACTCGTCGGGCAGCGTCTCGCTGAAGAGCTCGTAGTCGATGCGAAAATCGTCGGACGCAATGCGCGTCTTCGGCACGCCGGTCGTGCCGCCGGTCTCGAACACGTAGATCGGCTTGCCGGCGAGCCCCTTGGGCACCCAGCGCTGCACCGGTCCGCCGCGCAGCCACTCGTCCTGAAACTCTGGAAATCGTGCGAGGTCGGCCAATCCCTTCACGTCGCGGCGCGGATCCCATCCGGCGCTCCGGGCGAAGTCGAGCCAGAAGGGGGTACCGGTCGCCGGATCGAAGTGCCAGTCGACCACTTCGCGCACCCAGTCGTCGAGGGGTGGAAGCGCAGACATGAAGCCGCTAGTATAGCGTCCCATCACCCATGCCTGAGACTCGCGCCACTGCTTCCGCTTCACCGCTGACGCTGGTCCAGTGGGCCATCTGCGTCACCGCGGCCATCGGCTTCGCGTTCGATTCCTACGTATTGCTGATGCTGCCGCTCATCGTGCGTCCCGCGCTGACGCAACTGCTGCACGTCCCGGCGTCCGACCCGGCCGTCAACGCCTGGGTCGGCTACCTCTTCTACTGGCCGGCCGTCGCCGGCGGCGTCTTCGGGCTGCTCGGCGGGTATCTCACCGACGTCTTCGGTCGGCGCCGCGTGCTCGTCTTCAGCATCCTGCTCTACGCCGTCGCCGGCCTCGCCGCCGGCTACTCGACGACGGTGTATCAACTGCTGTTCTGGCGCTGCTGCATGTTCGTCGGCGTATGCGTGGAGTTTGTCGCCGCGGTGGCGTGGCTGGCCGAGCTCTTCCCCAACGCCAGGCAGCGCGAATCGGTGATCGGCTACACGCAGGCGTTCGGGTCGCTCGGCGGCGCGATGGTCAGCTGGGGCAACTACTTCGTCGTGGCGTGGGCGCCGTCGTTGCCGGCAGTCGCAGGGGTTCACGAAGCCTGGCGCTACACGCTGATGTCGGGCGTCATTCCCGCGATCCCGCTGATTCTCATCCGGCCGTTCCTGCCCGAGTCGCCGGCGTGGCGCGAGAAGAAGAAAACGGGCACGCTGCAGCGCCCGAGCTTCACCGAGCTCTTCCGGCCGCGGTTCAACCGCACGACGATCGTGGCGACGATCATGATGGCGTGCGCGTTCGCGGCGGCATTCGGCGCCATCCAGCAGACCCCGCGCATCGTGCCCGGCCTGCCCGAGGTGCGGACGCTGGCGCGCGCGGCGCAGGAGCAGACGGCCGCGGCGGTGCAGGGGCTCCAGGAAATCGGCGGCCTCGTTGGCCGCGTCCTCCTCGCCATCCTGGCCGTCCGTATCGTCAACCGCCGGCGCCTGCTGCACGTATTCCAGATTCCGGGGATGATCCTCCTGCCGATCGTCTTCCTGTTTCCGGCGACGTCGAGCCTGGCGCTGCTGCGCTGGGGAATTTTCTTCGTCGGTCTGCTGACCGTTGCGCAGTTCAGCTTCTGGGGAAATTACCTGCCGCGCATGTATCCGACGCACCTGCGCGGCACCGGCGAGAGCTTCGCCGCCAACGTGGGCGGGCGCATGATTGGCACGTCGGCGGCGCTCATCACGACCACACTCGTCGCCTCGATGCCGGGCGCGACCGCCCCGACAAAGCTCGCGCATGCCGCCGCGGTCGTCGGGACCTCGGCATACGTGATTGGATTCATCTGCAGTTTCTGGTTGCCAGAACCGACGCAGGCTGAGCTCCCTGAATAGAGAGGCGCCGGCAGGTAGCTACAGCGCCCGCTCGTAAAGCTCGCGGGCAGCGTTCGCGTCAAGAGGGCGCGGGTTGTGGGTGCCGGTCCATTGCGTCGCGGCATCGGCCGCGAGGGCGGCGAAGTCGCCGCGCGACACCCCGAGCTCTCCCAACCTACGGGGCAGGCCGGCCGCGACGGCCAGCGCGTCGAGGCGCAGGGCGAGATCGCCGTCCCACAGACGCCCGTACTCGCTGCCGACGACCTCGGCGTTCCAGCGGACGACGTGCGGCAGCATGACGGCGATGGCGACGCCATGGGTCGTGCCGTACCTCGCGGTCAGTGGGTTGGCGCAACCATGCGCGGCGCCGAGCATCGACATCTCGATCGCGGCGCCGGCACGGTTGGCGCCCAGGAGCATGGCGTCGCGTGCGGCGAGATCGCCAGGGTGGTGCAGGACACGCTCGTAGTTCGTCGCGAGCAGCCGCCACGCCTCCATGGCCACCCTTTGCGACGCCTCGGTCCGGGTCTTCGTCACGAAGGCCTCGACCGCATGCGAGATGGCGTCGTAGCCGGCGATGGCGGTCACCTCGCGCGGCTGCGAGACGGTCAGCTCCGCATCGAGGATGACGACGCGGAACGCTGCCTTGTCGTCGCCGCAGGCCATTTTGGCGTGGGTTGCGGCGTCGGAAATGATCGCGAACGACTGCGCTTCGCTGCCCGTGCCGGCCGTGGTCGGGATGCCGATCGACGGCAGCATCGGGCTGGCCGCCTTGTTATGGCCGCGGTAGTCGCGCATCGAGCCGCCGTTGGTGAGCAGGAAGTTGATCCCCTTGGCGCAATCGAGCGAGCTGCCACCGCCGAGCGCAACCAGGCCGTCGACGCGGTGTTCCGCGGCATACGCGCGGCCCGCCTCGACCATATCCGTGTCGGGATTGGCCGCGAACCGATCGAAGGTCCACGCGAGGATCCCGTTTTCACGGAGCCGCGATGCGGCGCGCGCGGCGAACCCTGCGGCAACGATGCCCTTGTCGGCGACAATCAGGGCGCGGGTAAACACCAGCTCGACGGCGAGCGTTCCCAACTGGTCAAAGGAGCCCTGGCCCGAAATAACTCGAATCTCCATGTGTCACATAGGCCTGGGACAGGGGCACGACTCTGCCCCATCCCAAGGCCCTTCTTCCCCGCGACCGCCGCGTCAGACCGCCTTTGCGTCGAGCTCGATGGTCAGCGAGCCGCGATAAGCGTTCGACACAGGGCACTTGGCTTCAGCCTCTTGCGCAACGGCGGGGAACTCCTCGTTCGAGATGCCGGTCAGGCCGTGCGCGACGACGGTCAGCTTCGACGACTGAATCTTGATCCCGGCGTCGCCCTTGTCCGCGGTAACGGTCGCAGTGACATCGGTCTTGGCCGCCGCGGCGCCCTTGCGACCGAGCGTCGCATTCAGCGCCATCGCGAAGCAGGCGGCGTGGGCGGCCGCCATCAATTCCTCGGGACTCGTCTGTCCTTCGGGATCGCCGATGCGGCGCGGGAAGGTCACCGGCAGGTTGAAGGCGCCGCTCCCGGCCTTCGCCGTCCCCTTCCCCTCCATAATCGGCCCTTCCCAGTTCACGGTCACATTGCGCGAAAACGTCGCCATCGAGTCCTCCTACGATTTTTTCTTGCCGCCGCCCGGTAATGCCAGCTGCACGATCACGCCGACCACGCCGAGCGCGATCCAGGCAAACAGGATCCAGGTACTGGCCCGGCGCCGGGTTCATCGGATAGGCCAGCCACACATTATTGCGCGCGGCGGCGTCGATCGTCACGCGTCGGCCGAACAGTGCCAGCGCACCGACGATGATCGTCCATCCGCCACCAAACGCCGTCGCGCCGATGATGACGTAGCGTTGGAGCGCCAACGCGCCGAGCGCACCGGCGATCGCAAAGAGGATCACCACGAGCGCGCCGGGTTCGCGGCCGAGCGAGGCCCAGAGGAGACTGGCGGCGAGCGCGCCGACGCCGGCGCCGAGCAGCGCGACGCCGACGAAATAGGCCGCAATCAGGATGAGCGCGCCGACGATGCCTCCGGACAGCGCGGCGACAATCATCCAGGTCGTGTGCTCCGTGCCCATCGCGCTGCTCGCGAAGAGCGCGCCGAGGATGAAGCCGTAGATGCCGAGCACGACACGGAAGACGCGGTAGCCGGCAAAGCAGGCGATGACCCCGCCGGCGAGCAGAACGAACGCGGCGGGTGTCTGGAAGGACGCCGGCAGCATGAACCCCCGATTATAGTCACGAACACCTACCGCGGCATGGGGCGATGAGATAGCCTGAAGCGTGCGCGTCAGCGTCTCCGGCCTTCTCACCGCGCTGGCCGGTCTCGCGCTCCTCGCCTACGTCGTCGGGCGCGTCGGTGTGGCGGAGATCGCGGCCGACGTGCGCCAGGTCGGCTGGGGGCTGCTGGCCGTGATCGTCATCGGCGGCTTGCGCTTCCTGCTGCGTGCGCTCGCGTGGCGGCTCTGCCTCGACCGTCCGTCCGCGCTGTCGGTAGGCGACGCCTTCGCCGCCGTCGTCTGCGGCGACACCATCGGCAATCTCACACCGCTCGGCCCGCTCGTCGGCGAACCGGCCAAAGCCGCGCTGGTGCGAAGGCGCGTGCCGCTGGCGCCTGCCGTCGCGGCGCTGGCGATCGAAAACGTTGTCTACACGCTGTCGGCGGCCGCCATGATCGCGGCGGGCATGGTGGCGCTGCTCGTGCGCTTCGAGCTGCCCGACGTGATCCGCGGCATCGGTCTCGCATCGATTGCGGCAACGATTGCACTGTTCGCGGTCGCGCTGGTCCTGTTGTGGCGGCAGCCGGCGCTGATCAGCCGCGCGCTCGGCTTGACACCGCGCCTGGCGCGTCACGCCGACCGGGTCCGGGCACTGGAGTCCGAGATCTACGGTTTCGCATCGCACCACCGCGCCGCCGTGCCGGTCGTCGCCGCGGCGGAATTGGGGTTTCACGCCCTCGGCGTCGCCGAGGCGTACCTGACGTTATGGCTGCTCAACGGCACGGCGCCGCCGCTCCTGACCGCGTTCATCCTCGAGACGACGAACCGGCTGATTACTGTCGTCTTCAAGTTCGTGCCGCTGCGCCTCGGCGTCGATGAGGCGGCGACGGCGTTTCTGACGCAACAAGTGCTCGGCCTCGGTGCGCGCGCCGGCCTCTCGACGGCGATCGTGCGAAAGGTGCGGATGCTCTTCTGGGCGATCGCCGGCGGTCTCGTCCTCGTTCGCGAGGGGCTGAATCCCAGCGCGTTGCGCCCGGGCGGCGAGTAACTTCGCAGTTGCTCCTGGTCCTGCCCGATCAGGTGACCGGTCTGCGGCTCTGCACGCGCGCAAGAACCAGGGCCAGCACGATCGCCGGAACGCCGAGCAGCCCCGCACCGATGAAGAACAGCGCGTAACCTTCAAGCAGCGTCCGGCCGCTGGCCAGCGACGTCACCATGACACCTGAAAAGCCCTTCGTAAACTTGCCGACGTAGGTGTAGGCGGAGCTCAGCAGCGCGTATTGCGTCGCCGTATATCCGACACTGGTCAGGCTCGACATGTAGGTGACGAGCGCCACGCCGGCGAACGCTGCGCCGAAGTTGTCGCAGATCATCACCGTGCCAAAGACGCGGACGCTGGGACCCGTGTAAGCGAGGATCGCGAACGACGCAATCACCAGGCTCTGCATGACGAGCCCGAGAATCAGCGTCCGGAAGTACCCAGGCGTACCGCGCTGAGGCCCCCTGCGGCAATTCCCAGCAGCGAGCCGACGAGCCCCACCGACGCGCGCACCGCCCCGACGGTGTCCTTCGACAGGCCGAGATCGTGATAGTACGGATTCGCCATCGGCCCCATCAGGAATTCCGGCAGCCGATAGAGACTGATCATGGCAAGCATCAGCACGGCGACGGATCCGTGGACGCGGAAAAACTCGGTGAATGGACCAATCACCGCGTCAGCGAAGCCGCGGATACTCCGCAGCCCCCTGGCCCCATCGGCGGCAGCCGCTTCGGCGCGTGCGGGCTCAATTGCCGCGACGCTGGCGGCCATGCCGACGCCCATCAGGACCGCCATCAGCGCATACGAGATCCGCCAGCCGAGATGATTGGCGGAGATCAGAATCAGCGCCTCGCTCGCGATCAGCGCGGCCCGGTAGCCGAGTTGATAGGCCGCAGAAAGCAGCCCGAGCTCGTCGGAATCTGCTGCCGCTTCGATCCGCCAGGCGTCGATGACGATGTCCTGCGTGGACGACGAGAAGGCGACCAGCAATGCGAGCGCGCCGACCGCCGCCAGACCGTGCTCCGCCCCCCACCCTGCCAGCCCGAGCAGGCCGGCGGCCACGAGCACCTGGGTCAGCAACATCCAGCTTCGCCGTCGCCCGAACCGGGCGAAGAGCGGCGCGTCCAGGCGATCGACGATCGGCGCCCAGAGAAACTTCAGTGAATACGCCAATCCGACCCACGACAGAAAGCCGATTGCCTGCAGGGTCGTCCCCTCGTCGCGCAACCAGTAGCCGAGTGTGTTGCCGGTCAGCAGAAACGGCAGACCCGAGGCGAAGCCGAGCGCCAGCATGACGGCGACCTTCGGTTGTCCGAGCGACGCGATTACGTCGCGCCTGCTGTGAGCTGGTTTGGCTTCGGTCATCGCCTATCGGTTTACGGCGGCGATCTTACCCCGTCAGGTACGCGCGCTGGCGGCCGGCGACAAAAAGCTCACAAGAGACCAAGAGAAACCACAGGTCCGTGCTGCTTCGAATCGGGCAATGGCTGAGGAAGCGGCTGGAGGCATGATCGTGAAGATGCTGCTGCTCGCGGGCGTGCTCGTGCTCCTGCTGGCCGGGATGTTCTACCAGACGATTGGCGCCCGTCGCAGTGCGCGCCGCTTCATGCCGCCGGGCACGCTGATCGTGGCCGCCGGCCAGCCACTGCACGTCGTGTCGTCCGGAAGTGGCGGACCGCCGGTGCTCTTCGAGGCTGGGATCGCTGCCTCGTCGCTGAGCTGGACACGGGTGATGACCGGTGTTGCTGCGTTCACGCGCGCCTCTGCCTACGATCGCGCGGGGCTCGGTTGGAGCGATCCGGCGCGGACACCGCGAACCGTCGAGCAGATGATCGCCGAGCTACGAGGGGTGCTCACTGGCGTGACCGCCGAACCGGCGATCCTTGTCGGCCATTCGTTCGGCGCGTTTCTGGTGCTCGTCTACGCCGCCACGTATCCCGGTGAGGTCGCCGGACTGGTGCTGGTGGATCCGCCGACGGAATGGCACCCGCTCACCCCTGACCGCGCCCGGCTGATCAAGCGGGGCGTCCATGCTTCACAGCTCGGCGGCGCGCTGGCGCGGGTGGGCGTCGTGCGCGGCTGTCTCGCGCTGCTGGCCGGCGGGGCACCGGC
Organism: uncultured Acidobacteriota bacterium; assembly: GCA_963836665.1. GTDB lineage: Bacteria > Acidobacteriota > Vicinamibacteria > Vicinamibacterales > 2-12-FULL-66-21 > JAICSD01. The sequence continues at coordinate 1,644,688 of CAWIKL010000002.1, forward strand.
CGCGCCGCGGGCGTTCGTTCGGCTCCTCGGCCCGCGAGCGCTACGCACGCTCGAGCACCTCGTCGGTGAAGTGCGCAAACTGCCCCCGGAGGTCCACCCCGTCGTGCAGGCGTTGTGGTGCGATCCGAAATGCTTTCGCGGCATGGCCGAGCACCTCTGCGCGCTCGGCGTGGTGGGCGATGCCGCGGCCGCGGTGAGGACGCTCGGCGGCCTGCCGCTAACGATTGTGTCGGGCGGCGATCAGCCGCCGGACGTCCTCGCGCAACAGCGTGCTCTCGCCCGACTGTCGTCGCGGAGCCGACACATCGTCGCGGCGAAGAGCGGCCACTGGATCCATCTTGACGAGCCGGACCTCGTCGTCAACGAGATCCGGAATATCGCGAGCGCCTGTCAGCGGCAGGGGCAGGACTGAGCCCTGCGGCCTACGGTCACGGCAATGGTCGCGGCCGACGTCAGCCGTTTTCAGACTTCGCGGCGACCTTCCATCGCTTTGTGCATCGTGAACTCGTCGGCGTACTCGAGATCGCTCCCGACCGGCACGCCCATGGCGATGCGCGTGACGCGAACGCCGAGCGGCTTGAGCAGCTTGGCAAGGTAGATCGCGGTGGCTTCCCCTTCAACGTTGGGATTGGTCGCGAGAATGACTTCTTCGACGCCACCGGCGCCGACGCGCATGAGCAGCTCTTTCACTTTCAGATCGTCAGGGCCGACACCCTGCAGCGGCGACAGGGCTCCCATCAGCACGTGGTAGAGACCGCGAAATTCGCGCGTCTTCTCCACCGCGGTCACGTTCTCCGGCTCCTCGACCACGCAGATGACTCGTCGGTCGCGCCCGGGATGGGTGCAGAAGTAGCACGGATCGACGTCGGTGATGTTGCTGCAGACCGAGCAGTAGGTCACGCGGTCCTTGACCTCACGCATCGCGTCGGCGAGCCTGTCGATCTCCTCGCGCGGGGTCTTCAACACGTGGAAGGCCAGGCGCTGTGCGCTCTTGGCGCCGATGCCTGGCAGACGCTGCAGCTGTTCGATCAGCTTGGTGAGCGGATCGGGTCGCGACATCTAGAACATGCCGGGGATCTTCATCCCCCCCATCATCCCGCCCATCGCCTGCTGCAACCCTTCGTCGACTTTCTTGTGCGCGTCGTTGAGAGCCGCGAGGATCAGGTCCTGCAGCATCTCGACGTCTTCCTTCGAAACCGCTTCAGGATCAATCTTGATCGACTGGACCTGCTTGGCGCCGTTCATGACGACGGTGACCATGCCGCCGCCAGCAGTTGCCTCGACGCGCATGTCTTCCATCTGCTTCTGCATGCGCGCCTGCATCTGCTGCGCCTGCTTCATCATTTGTTGTACGTTCATTTGCGTCTCACTCGCTGCGCTCGTTCCGCGCTGCCTGGACATGCGAGGATTCTTCGCCCCGCCGCGTTCCCCCACTGAGCTCACATCTCTTCGATATCTTTGATCTCCGCCGCGAAGACGTCGAGCATGGCCTGGACGCTGTTGTCGGCCATCGCGCGATCCTTCAAATCCTGTGCACGGTCCGGGGGAACGGCGGCGGACGCGGACGCCAGCTTCGGCGCCGCAGGGGATCCCGCGGGCACGGCCCCCTCGGCGGACGTGACGATCATCTTTCGTCCGGCCAGCCGCGAAGCCGCCTCCTCCAGCCACGGACGCGTCTGCTCGAGCTGGACGCGCAGCGCCTTGTGCTGCGGCGCGAAGTGGAACGTGATCGCATCCGGCTGGACCTCGATCCGCAGCGCCTGCGCCACGACGGTGCCGTGGAAGAACTTCTTCTGTTTACGGATCTCTTCGAGAAACGCCTCTTTCAACTGCGCCGGATCGCCGATGGCTGGCGGCTGGCGGCCGGCCGGCGGCCGACTGCCGGCCTCCGGTTCCTGGCTTCCAGCTGGCGGCGCGGCGCGGCGGCTCTCCACGGCGCGGACCGTCTGGGCCACCGCCGCGGGCGGGGCGGTGCGAGCGGATGGCGGCGCGGAGGCGGCGATTCGTGCCGGAGCGGGAGCACCGACGGCGCGCGCGCCACTCTCCACCTGTTTGATCAGATCGGCGAGCGGCGTGAGCTTGCGCAGGTGGACCCAGCGGAGCAGCGCCATCTCCAGGTGGTAGCGCGGCTGCATCGAGCCGCGAATCTCGTATTCCGCCTTGGTCAGCACGTCGAAGGCGCGCATGAGGTCCTCCCCCGAAAAACGGCGCGATAAATCGAGGAGGGCCTGGCGTTCTCCGTCGGCGGCAATCTCGGGGTCGGAGATCCGCGACTGGTCGATCGAGAGCACGAGCAGATCGCGGCTCAAGCGCGCCAGCTCGCGGACAACGAGGCGTAGATCGTAGCCGGCCTCGACAGCACGCCCGGCGAGCTCGAAGAGCGCCGACGCGTTCTCGGCGGCCACGGCGCCGGCGATCTCGATCAGCAGGTCGCGGCGGACCAGACCGAGCACCGTCGACACGTCCTCGGCGGTGATCGTGGTGCCGGCGAACCCGAGAACCTGGTCGAACGCGCTCTGCGCGTCGCGCATGCTGCCATCACCGGCGCGCGCGAGCAGCATCACGGCGGCCTCGTCGATCTCGATCTGCTCGGCTTGTGCGATCTGCCGTAGTTGCTCGGCAATCTGCCGGACACTAATCGCCTTCAACTCGAAGACCTGCGAGCGCGATTGAATTGTCGGCGGCACTTTGTCGATCTCGGTCGTCGCCATCATGAAAACGACGTGCGGGGGCGGCTCTTCAATGGATTTGAGCAGGGCGTCGAAGGCGTTCTTCGACAGCCGATGGACCTCGTCGATGATGAAGATCTTGTAGCGGTCGCGCGCCGGGGCCACGCCCAGCCCTTCGATGATGACGCTGCGGACGTTGTCCACTTGGGTGTTGGTGGCGGCGTCGATCTCGAGGACGTCCATGTCGCGTCCCTGGGCGATCTCGATGCAGGCGTCGCAGCTGCCGCAGGGCTCGGCGGTCGGCCCTTGCACGCAGTTCAGCGCACGCGCCAGGATCCGCGCCGTCGTCGTCTTGCCGACGCCGCGGGGGCCGGAAAAGACGAACGACTGCGCGATGCGATTGGCGCCAATCGCGTTGCGCAGCGTCTGCGTGACACCGCGCTGCCCGATGACGTCATCGAACCGCTGCGGACGCCATTTCCGGGCGAGAACTTGAAAGGCCATGTCGAGGGCAGGACGATGCGAAACGTCAAGTCTACAATGGCGCCATGCCGAATGCGAACCTGCGCGCCGCCGAAATCCCGGCCGCGGTCGAAAACGCCGTGGCCGGGATGCCATTTATCGACATCCACACGCACCTGTTTCCCGCGTCGTTCGGGCGGCTGCTGCTGTGGGGCATCGACGAGCTCCTGACCTATCACTACCTGGAAGCCGAGCTCTTCCGCTTCGCCGCCGTCCGCCCGGAGCAATACTGGGCGCTCACCACGTCGCAACGCGCCGATCTCATCTGGAAGACGTTGTTCGTGGACAACAGCCCGGTCTCAGAGGCGACCCGCGGGGTCGTGGCGGTGCTTGCCGGACTCGGGCTGGATCCGGGTGCGCGGTCGCTCGACGAATGCCGCGCCTACTTCCGCGCGCAGAACCTCGCCGAGCACATCCGGCGCGTGTTCGCGCTGGCCGGCGTCAGCGAGGTCGTCATGACGAACGATCCGCTGGACCCCGACGAGGCGCCGCTGTGGGAGTCGGGCACGCTGCCGGACGCCGGCTTCCGCGCGGCGCTGCGCCTTGATCGCATCCTCAACGATCCAGCCTGGACGGCGGCGGAGGCGCGGCGGCTGCTCGAAACCTGGTCGAAACGGATGGCACCCGCGTACATGGCGGTCTCGCTACCGGACTCGTTCATGTTCCCCGCCGGCGACTCGCGCACGACGCTGCTCGGCGAGGCGGTCCTGCCGGTGTGCCGCGAACTCGGTCTGCCGCTCTCACTGATGATCGGCGTGCGTCGCCAGGTCAACCCGGCGCTGCGATCGGCGGGCGATGCTTCCGGGCGCGCCGATCTGCGTGCACTCGAAGCGCTCTGCGCCAGGTTTCCCGACAACCGCTTCCTCGTCAGCGTGCTGAGCCGCGAGAACCAGCACGAGCTGTGCGTTTACGCGCGCAAGTTCAGCAACCTGTTGCCGTTCGGCTGCTGGTGGTTCATGAACAACCCCTCGATCGTAGAGGAAATCACGCGCGAGCGGCTGGAAATGCTCGGCACGAGCTTCATCCCGCAGCACTCCGACGCGCGGATCCTCGAGCAGCTGATCTACAAGTGGCGCAACACCCGGCGCACGCTCGCGCCGATTCTCGCCAACGCCTACCAGACGCTCGCGCAGGACGGCCGTGCGGTGACGCGCGCCGAAATCGAGCGCGACGTGCAGCAGCTGTTTCGCGGAAACTTTGCCAAGTGGACGAGCGGCCTCAGTGTTTAAACGTAGCCGCGAGATCGGCGAGGCCGACGTGGAGGACGGCGCGCGCGATCGGATCGAGCACAGCCTCGCTGCCCTGGACGTGAAACGTACGGTGGACGTGGGTGTAGTGCTCGCCCGGTGCCAGCCGCAGCGCGGGTGATGAGGTCTCGAGCTCGTAGAAGGGTCCGAGCCCGGGCTGGCCAGGCGCCAGCGGCCCGTCGTTGTAGCTGTTGAACGCGTCGCCGCGATACGGCTCTTTCTGGATTTCCCACATCGAGTTGACGTAGTCACGCGCCGACGCGGAGCGGTCGAACTGGACGATCGTCAGTACATGCGTCGCCGCGTCGTAACTGCCGGCGGCACCGATCGTGCGCTGCGGTGACAGGCCGATCTTGCTGCGGTACTGCCCATCGCCACGAAAGCGGATCACGTCATCCTTGATCTGCAGGCGATCCGCCGGTACTTTGCCGAAATACGCATCGTTGACGATCGGTCCGCGCGCTGCGTCCGAACCGGACGCGAACGGGATGGCGATCGTCGTCGAGGCGGTCGGGGTGAACTGGCCGAGGATCCAGATCGAGACGAGGCCGCTCGCCGGATCCCATCGTCGGTCGCCGCTGTTGCTGAGGTCATTGGACGACTCGAACGACACTGCGCGGACGGTCGCGGGCATCTTCACACCAAGCGCCGCGGCGACGTCGGCGTCGCCGAGCAGGCGCACGGTGCGCAGGACGTGAGTGGAAAACTGCGTGCCCGAATGATTGACGACCTGCATCGACCGGTCGAATGACACCTCGGTCGCCGACTGGCGCGAGACCGGCCACGCCCCCCAGTCGAACGGTTCCGGCGTCTGCCAGTGCTCGAGGTCGAAGGGATCGCCCGGCTTGAAGTAGAGCGCGAACTGGCCCCCTTCGGGGCCGAGCCAGAATCGATCCTCCCCGCCGAACACGTTCATGTGCGGCTGACGCCTGCCGCTGGCGACTGCATCGCGGCCGATCCAGCTAAACGACGCCGTGCCATCGGCAGTGCTGGTCATGACGCGGCCCTGGTATGCCGGCGCGACCACGATCCGCGCACCAGGGCCGTCACCGAGGACGACCACCTGCGTATGCTGCTTCAGGAAAGCCACGTCGCCCGCAAACGTGGCTGGCGGGGGCAGGCGCGCCGCGGGAGGCGCCAGATGAGACGCGGGAAACCCGGCCAGGCACATCGCCGCCATGGCGCAGGCACATGATCGAGCCGTCACGAACGGATCCTACTGCGGGTCGCGGTCATGCGGTAAACTCGAACCAGGAACAGACCGGACCGCGGTCCGGAACCTGTGCAAGTTCAGCCTACGAACCGCGTCAGGGCCGGAAGGCAGCAGCGCTAAGTAGACCCTGTGCTGTGCCGCAGGCCCTCCGGATCGCGGTCGGGTTTGTTCCGTTTTTATCCGAGGGGCTTCGCCCCTCGGACTCCCCTACTCGCTCTCTCGCCTCATCACGCGTCCCTGCGCGCTCTCGCTCCGACCTGCCATTTCGCTGTTTCCCGGGAACAAATCGGCTCCCCTTGACGTTCTACAAGAGCGGCGGTATCTTGTCGAGTGTCTACAAGACGGCCACCAGTGATCGTCACGGAGGAGAGAACATGAGTATCAAGTCCGGCTTGGCCGCCGCCCTCGCCGCGTGCCTCACGCTTCCATCGCTGGCACTCGCCCAGGGGTCCAACGGCCCATCGCGCGGCGAGCTTGTTGTCGACGCTGCGTGGCTCGGACAGCATCTGCATGATCCCGACCTCGTCCTGCTCCAGGTCGGATTGCGGGAGACCTATGACAAGCAGCACATCCCCGGCGCGCGTTTCGGCGACTGGATGCGGCTGCACACGATGGACATGACACCCGGCGCGCTGACACTCGAGATGCCGCCCGTGGCTCAGCTCCACGACGCCCTCGAGTCGTTTGGTATCTCCGACAGATCGCACGTCATCGTTTACGCCAGCGACGAATACTGGTCGCCGTCAACCCGAGTCCTGCTAACGCTCGACTATGCTGGTTTGTCGAACGTCTCGTATCTGGACGGCGGCTTGAAGGGTTGGGTCGCGTCGGGGCACGCGACGTCCGCCGAGGCCCCATTGCCGAAGAAAGGGACACTGGCGCCTCTGGCGCTGCGCGGCGTCATCGTCGACGCCGAATTCGTGCAATCGCACGAGCACGTTCCCGGTTTTGCCATCGTCGACGCGCGCAACACGGAGTTCTACGATGGCAGCAAGGGGGGTGGGCAGCGGAACCAGACGCCGAAGTTCGGGCACATTCCAGGTGCCGTCAGTGCGCCGTTCGATTCATTCGCGACCGATGACGGACAACTGAAGACCGCCGGCGAGATCAAGAGCATCTTCGACAGGGCCGGCGTCAAGGCGGGTGACACCGTGATCGGCTACTGCCACGTCGGCCAGCAGGCGACGGCGATGCTCTTCGCCGCGCGCCTGGCCGGACACCAGGTCCTGCTCTACGACGGATCGTTCGAAGACTGGAACCACCGCAACCTTCCGCTGGAGAACCCGAAAGACAAGAAATAGCCGGAAGCCGGCGGACGGCGGCTGCCATTGAAGCTTATGAAGTACTCCGACCCGTACCTGTCGGGCCTCGCGCTAGGTCTGGTGCTACTCGCGGCATTCGCATTGGCGGGACGGGGCCTGGGCGCCTCTGGCGCGTTCGCCGCGACGGCCTCTGGCACGGTCGCGGCGGTGGCGCCATCGTACGCCGCCGGCAACCCGTACTTCGCGCGCTACGCCGCGCGCCCGGGTGGTCCGTGGCGCGACTGGCTCCTGATCGAGATCACCGGGGTCGTGATCGGCGGCTTCATCTCGGCGGGGCTGGCCGGACGACTGCGACGCGGCGTCGAGCGCGGCGCTGGCGTGACGGCGCGATCGCGGCTTGCGATCGCATTCGCCGGCGGTACGGTGATGGGTTTCGGCGCCGTGCTGGCGCGCGGCTGCACCAGCGGCCAGGCGCTGACCGGCGGCGCGCTGCTCAGCGTCGGCAGCTGGGCGTTCATGATGGCGACCTTCGCCGCGGGGTACGCCGTTGCACCGGCGTTGAAGCGAGCGTGGCGATGACGAACGTGTTGCTGCCGCTGGTGATCGGCATCGCGTTCGGCGCCGCGCTCGAACGCGCGGGGCTCGGCAACGCCCGGAAGCTGACCGGCCAGTTCTTCCTGACCGACCTGACCGTGTTCAAAGTGATGTTCACCGCGATCGTGACCGCGATGCTCGGCCTGTTCTGGCTGTCGCGGCTCGGCTGGATCGACCTCGATACGCTCGCTATTCCCGAGACCTACCTGCGACCGCAGATCACGGGCGGCCTGGTATTCGGCGCGGGCTTCGCGCTGGCCGGCCTGTGCCCGGGAACCTCGTGTGTGGCGGCCGCGTCTGGGCGTGGTGACGGCGTCGCCGTTATCGCGGGATTGTTCAGCGGCGTCCTCCTGTCCGGTTTCGCCTTTCCGCTGCTGCTCGACTTCTACGACAGCGACGCGCGCGGAGCGTGGACGCTGCCGTCGCTGCTGCACGTCCCCTACGGCACGGCGGTACTCGGCGTGGTGCTGATCGCGCTCGCCGGTTTTGCCGCCGCGGAACGCCTGGAGCGCGGCGCACGGCCATGAAACAGGCGCGGATCGTGCTGGCGATTCTGGCGCTGGCGCTGGCCCTTGCCGCGGCGATGGTGAAAACGCCCGCGCCGCGGCACCGCGCCGCCGCCAAGCCAACCCTGTATCGCCCAGCCAGCGGGTGCTGAGATCATGCGGGGTGAGGCCACGCCGGGGAATTTGCGCCGCACCGAGTTCGCGCGCCTCGACGCTGCCGGTGTAGCGTATCTCGACTACGGCGGTGCGGCGCCCTACGGCGATTCGCAGCTGCGCGCGCACTTCGCGCGCCTCGCGCATGGCGTCTTCGGCAATCCGCACTCGATGCACGCCTCGTCGCGCGAGAGTACCTGGAATCGTCAACGCGGCGCGGCGGCTGGTGCTCGATTTCCTCGACGCCGGCGACGATTACGCCGTCGTCTTCACGGCGAACGCCAGCGCGGCAATCCGGCTCGTCGCGGAAGCATTCCCATTCTCTTCAGCGGCGCCGCTCGTGCTCAGCGCCGACAACCACAACTCGGTGAACGGCCTCCGTGAGTACGCGCGGCGGGCTGGCGCGCCGGTTGTCTATCTGCCGCTTGACACGAGCCTACGCCTCGACGATCCGGCCGCGCGGCTCGCGCACCTGGATGGCCGCGGGCTGTTCGCGTTTCCGGCGCAGTCGAACTTCTCCGGCGTGCGGCACCCGTTGTCGCTCGTCCTCGAGGCGCAGGAACACGGCCACCGCGTGCTCCTCGACGCGGCGGCATTCGTACCATCGCACGCCCTCAGCCTGCGCGCCTGCCCGGCTGACTTCGTCGCACTGTCGTTTTACAAGATCTTCGGCTACCCGACTGGCGTCGGCGCGCTGGTGGCCAGGCGTGAGGCACTCGCGGAGCTGCGACGCCCGTGGTTCGCCGGCGGCACGGTCGAATTCGTCTCGGTCGAACTGGGACGCCATCGTCTCCACACTGGGCACGACGGGTTTGAGGACGGTACGGTCAGCTTTCTCGACATCGCCGCGCTGGACGCCGGTTTCGCGCTGCTCAGGCGCGCGGGCGTGGAGGCCATCGCGGCGCATACCAAGGCGCTCGCGACGGAACTGGTCGTCGAACTGCGCGCGCTGCGCCACCCGACCGGGGCGCCGGCGATTCGATTCTACGGACCGGAAGATGACGCCGATCGCGGCGGCACTGTGACGTTCAACGTGCTCGATCGCGATGGCACGCTCGTGCCGTTCACGATCGTGGAACAGCAAGCTGACGCCGCGAAGGTCCACGTGCGCGGCGGTTGCTTCTGCAACCCGGGCGCCGCCGAAGCGGCGCTCGGATTCGACGGCGAGCGCATGGCGCGTACCGGCGCCGGCGCGGTGCGCGCCTCGGTCGGCGTGGCCAATACGCGAACCGACGTGCGCAGGCTAATCGCGGTCCTGCGGTCGTTTACGCGCCCTTCGGTCCGCTCTCTGCCCGGGTGCGCCGAGCACGCGAATCACACCTCGCAATAGCGACCGCTCAGGATCCGGTCCGTTCCCGTTCAGGACGCGCTAATCTCGTGGCATGACACGCCGCACGCACGTCGTTGCCGTCGCCGGCGCGGCCGCCCTGACGGCGCTCCTCTCACCGATCCGCTGCCGGCCAGCGCCTCGATCGCGCGGGCCGCGAGCGGATCTCGATTGACACCGCGTGGCGGTTCCAGAAAGGGGATGGGCCGGGCGCGACAGTAGCGCGCGAAACGCTGCTGCCGTGGCTGCTGCCAACAAGCAACGGGTTGATCTCCAATTGTCAGAATTTACGCGAATGTCGTGCGCTGCCCGGATCCGCAGTGCTAAGTTGCATCGGATCGGGAGGTTGGATTTGCGAGTACTTCGAGTAGCAGCGGTTGTCGTCGGCAGCGTTCTCATACTGCCGTCTATCACCACGACGCGTGCCAGCGCGGCCACGCCGCAAGGCGTCGATCTTTCCACCTACATTCGCATCGGGCGATACGACCTGCCGGAGCCGACGCGAACGCTCCCGCCTCCCAACAGCCTGCTCGCGCAGGAAGCCTCTGGCGTTGCCTACAACTGGGACACCGATACGCTGTTCGTTGTCGGCGACGGCGGCACGTCCGTCGTTCAGGTGAGCAAGACGGGCCAGTTGATCGATTCGATGACGCTGGCGCCTGGCCCCAGCCCCCAAGGGACGGACTTCTTTGACACCGAGGGCATCAGCTACGTCGGCGGCGGCAAGTTCGTGCTGATCGAGGAACGTTACCGGCAGGCGAACCTGTTTACCTACGTCGGCGGCGGCATCCTGCACAAGGCCGACGCGCAGACCGTCAAACTCGGCACGACGATCGGCAACATCGGCCTCGAGGGCGTCTCCTTCGATCCGCTGACCGGTGGCTACATCTTCGTCAAGGAGAAAGACCCCGAGTCCATCTTCCAGACGCTGATTGATTTCAATGCGGGCACTGCGACCAACGGATCTCCAACCGCCACCGCATCGATCGATCTGTTCCCGCCGGCGTTACCGAACCTGGCCGATTTTTCCGACGTCTTCGCGCTCTCGAACCTGCCCTTCTTGCAGGGTCAGGCCGACGAAAGCCACCTGCTGATCATCAGCCAGGAGTCGGGACAGATCGTCAACGTCGATCGCTTAGGCAACGTCTCGAGCCGCCTCACCATCGTCGCCGACCCGGGCAGTCCGCTCAGCGTGCCCGACATGACGATGGAAGGCGTGACGATGGATCGTAACGGCATCTTGTACGTCGTCAGCGAAAACGGCGGCGGCGACGCGAACCACCCTCAGCTGTGGGTCTACGCCCATACCGATGCGCCGAACCTCCCGCCGACCGCCGTGACGCTCGGCAGCGCTGTAACGGCCCTTCCGGAAAACACCAACACCCAAGTCCCGGTGAAACTCGCCGACGTTCTCGTCATCGACGACGGGCTGGGCACGAACGATCTGTCGGTGAGCGGCCCCGACGCGGCCACCTTCCAGATCATCGGCGCCGGCCTGTACTTGCGTGCCGGCACGCACCTGAGCACCGCGACGAAGCCCCTCTACAACGTTACAGTCGCCGTCGACGACCCTGGCGTCGGCGCCACTCCGGACGCGGTCACGGCGTATGCTCTGGCGATCCTTCCCTCAACAGGCGGCACGGCGTCGCTCATCGTCTCGGAAGTGGCGCCATGGTCGAGCGGCAACAGTCCTGTCGGTGACGACTGGTTCGAGGTCACCAACATCGGGACGGCATCAGCCAACATTGCCGGTTGGAAAATGGACGACAACTCGTTCTCGTTCGGCTCGTCGGTGCTGCTCAACGGCGTGACGACCATCGCGCCAGGCGAGTCGGTCATCTTCATCGAGACGAGCTCGGGACATAACGCGGCAACCAACGCCGCGAACTTCCGTAACCTCTGGTTTGGCGGCAACCCGCCGCCTGGACTGCAGATCGGCAACTACAACGGATCGGGCGTCGGTCTCGGCACGGGCGGCGACGCGGTCAACCTCTACAACGGCGCAGGCGTCCTGCAAGCGAGCGTCGTCTTCGGCGTGTCACCGACCGGCACGTTCGCCTCGTTCGACAATGCAGCTGGGCTGAGCAGCGCGACGATATCCGCACTGAGCCTGGTCGGGGTCAACGGAGCGTTCGTCGCAACCAATGATCCACACGAAGTTGGTTCGCCAGGCACGATCGGCGCGCCAGCCACGCCAAGTGTGTCGATTGCTGCGACGAATGCGAATGCATCCGAGGACGGAGATCCCGGCACGTTCCGGATCACACGAGCCGGAAGCACGGCGGGGGCGCTGTCGGTGAACTACACACTCGGCGGACAGGCCGCGAGCAACGATTATGCGCCGGCCCTTACCGGCGCGGTGACGATCCAACCCGGCAAGGCATTCGTGGACATTACGATCACGCCGATCGACGACAACCTGTTCGAGGGACCGGAGACGCTGACGCTGACGCTGGCGGACTCCGGCAACTACGATGTCGGCTCACCCGCGTCGGCGACCCTGACCATCGCCGACAACGATCCACCTGACACGACGATCACGAGCGGTCCGGCGAGCCCGACTGCGGGGACGAGCGCGCAATTCACGTTTACCGGCAGCCAGCCGGTCTCGGCGCTCGCCGGCTTCGAATGCTCGCTCGACAGCCCGCAATTCGCGCCGTGCGCCAGCCCCGTCAGCATCAGCGGTCTGTCCGAGGGCACTCACACGTTCGCGGTCCGTGCCGTAGATCGTGCCGGTCACGTGGATCCCACGCCGGCGTCGACAACGTGGGTCGTGGATCTGACCCCGCCGTCCGTGGCGCTGAAGGCCAGCCTGACCTCACTCTGGCCGGCGAACGGGAAGCTGGTGGCCGACACCATCTGGGGTTCGATCGGCGACGCGGCCGCAGGCCTGGATCCGAGCAGCCTCAAGTTCAAGGTGATTGACGAGTACGGGTTGGTGCAGCCGACGGGATCGGTCACGGTCGCTGCCGACGGACACTTTACGTTCGTGGTTTCACTCGAGGCGTCCAGGCTGGGCAGCGATCACGATGGGCGCTCCTACCAAATCGTGGTCAGCGCAGCCGACACAGCCGGCAATGCCACTTCCGCTTCGATCACCGTCGTCGTGCCGCACGATCAGGGCAAGTAGCGGAACCGGCGGCGGCTCGTTCGATTAATAGGTCGAACGACCGCCGCTCAAATCCCACACGGCTCCGGTCGAGAATGAGTTCTCTTGCGAGGCCAGCCACGCGACGAGCGCCGCCAGTTCCTGCACCTCGACGAAGCGGCCGCGCGGAATCTTCGAGAGCATGTACTGAATGTGCGCCTCGCTCATCTGTTCGAAGATGCGCGTGCGCGCCGCCGCTGGCGTGACGCAGTTGACGGCGATGTCGGCGCCGGCCAGTTCCTTGCCGAGCGACTTGGTCAGAGCGATGATGCCCGCCTTCGCCGCGCTGTAGGCCGAGGCGTTGGGGTTGCCGTCCTTGCCCGCTACCGACGACATCATCACGATCCGGCCGTAGTTCTGCCGGCGCATGATCGGCACCACGGCACGGCAGCAGTAGAACGTACCGACGAGATTGACCTCGACGACGCGCCGCCAGTCGGCGATGGGGTAGTCCCACGTCGGCGCGTTGGGGCCGGTGAGGCCGGCGTTGGCGATCAGGATGTCGATCGCGGAGTACTCTGCGAGCGTCTCCGCGGTCGCCAGTTCGACCTGCCCGTGGTCGGCGATGTCGGCCACGGCATAGTGCACCGGCCCGAGCGGGGACAGTTCACCGGCGGTGCGCGCCACCAGCTCGCGGTTGTGGTCCCACAGCGAAACGGATGCGCCCGAACGCAGGAAGCGCTCGGCCACGGCTCGTCCGAACCCTTCCGCTCCGCCGGTGATCACGGCGCAACGGCCGCGAAGATCGATCTGGTTCACCGCCGCGATCCTATCGCACCTCTACTTGCGCTAGGCTGTCGCCATGAAACAGGCACTGTTGATGACCGTAATGGGCGCGTTCCTCCTGCAGGGGGCATCCGCGGGCGGCACGCAAGTATGGAAAGCGTCGGACATCCTGGCTAAGGGGCGCGCACTCTCGACGAAGCTCGACGCCAACAAAGTGGCGACCGACATGATCGCAACCGTGGGCAACCGATCGTTCATGGTGGCGCATCGGGAAGGGTCGGGCCAGGCCGAGTTTCACGAGAAGCAGGCCGATATCATGTTCATCTCGGCGGGGCAGGTGACGATGGTCTACGGCGGCACGATCGTCGAAGGCAAAACGACCGCACCAGGCGAGATTCGTGGCGCGTCGATCACCGGCGGCACAGAGGTGCACCTCGAGCCGGGCGACGTGCTGCACATCCCGGCGAAAACACCGCACCAGATGAAGCTGGCGCCGGGCACGCAGGTGACCTACTTCGTGACCAAGGTCGTCGAGTAGCGTCAGACACGGGCGCGGGCGCCAGCAGGCGGCCGATGGCGGTGATCACGGCGCCTAGAGAGTTCACGTTCGTGCGGTCGATCAGTTCCGCGCGTGCGGGCTGGACGCGGGCCACGCGTTGAACACGTCGCCACCGAATGGTTGAAGTTCCGGTAGCGCTGCAAACCCGATGTGACCCAACCCATCGTCCCCGCCGCTGGTGATGCCGAGCAGGTCCTCGTAGCTGCGCAGCGCCGAAAAGTGGTTGTAGTAGCCGGTCGTGTTGATCGTGCCCGGCGCGACGAACAAGCGGTTGAACAACACGGCGCCGATCTGTCCGCCGCCCGGGTAGACATTCGGGCCGCTCGGTGGCGTTTGCAGGTGAAAGAGGGCGAGCACGCTGCTGAACCCGAAGTTCGACACGTTGGGGCCGGCCGGCGCGTGGCAGTCCGCCTGGTTGACCTGCGGACAGGATCGCGCATCGACCAGGCCCGACTCGTCGAAGGTGAGGACAACGAGCAACTGGCCGCTGCGGTATGCCGGCGAGGCGAAGATCATCGGCATCCAGTGCTTGAGCCAGAGGTCGGCCCCCACGAGACCGCCGAGATTGTGTCCCGAGGCGTCGGTCGAACCCTCAACGTTGGGGCCGGCGCAGATCGCGTCGTGTCCGTCGTTGCACAGGTTCGGGGTCACGAACATGAACGAGGGAGTCGTCTCGATCTTGCGCAGGTCTTCGTAGAGATGGCCCTGAAAGACGTCGGGGCTGCCGTTCCGACCTGACGCGACCGTGCCGAGCGGCACGACGTGCGCGTTGCAGCGTGGAGCATCGTCGATCACGGAGTGGAAGTACACGAACGGATTGTGCCGCGTGGCGTACTGATCGTTGGCCGCCGCGCTGTTCGAGTTGTCATTGCCGCCAATGGCTGGATGCGCGCAGTCGGTTCCGCCGGTCGAGTCCGGCGTCCCGTAGTCGCGCGTCGGATCGTTGCCCATGTCCTCGGCGTAGGCGCGCCACGCGAGGTGTCCGCTCTCACCCCATTTCTTGAGAGCGTCGATTTGATCGCCGATCGTCAGCACGCCGCGCGCGCCGGCGCCAGGCGCCGGATACACACAGCCGTCGCCGACCACCTGGCCTGGAAAATGCCGCTGATCGGCGGCATCTGCGCCAGGCAGAATATCGGTAAAGCCGCCGGTAACCGGCGGGTGCGCCAGCGACGCCAGATTCAGGCAGTCGTTATTGGTCGACAGGGTCGGCCCCTGCCCAGACACCTGCGCGATGTAGTTGCCAAGGCTCACGTGGCTGGTGGCGAAATAGTTGGTGATCAGCTCTCCCTGTGAGAGCAACGTCGTGTTCAGGTAAACGGCCGGCGACGAGGCGCCGAACGTGCTGGCGAAGTCCTCGTTCTCGAGGTCGATGACCATCACGTGCTTGATCGCGCCCGGCGGCAGCGCCGCCCGCACGACGTTGTGCGGCTGGTCGACTCGCGCGGCTTGAACGAAAACCCCCGCGCCACAGATGGCCGCACACGCCGCAACACACACCGATCGTAGTTGGATCATGTTCCGTCTCTCTTCGATCGCGTATCGTGTCAAACGGATGTAACCCTCCGGTCAAGGCGGTGTGACGCCGTCGTCAATTGTCACCGAGTGGATTACCAGGACGCGTGCAACGTCACCGCGACCCAGCCCGCGCGTGCCGTCGTGCTGACGTAACGCATCCCGAGATGGAGGTAGGCACGGCGGACGTCGGCTTCGGCGGACTGCGGAATGCCCGACAGAATCAGCCGACCATGACGGGCGACGCGTCGGACCAGGACCGGCGCCATCTCGATGAGAGGAGCCGCGAGCACGTTGGCGACCACGGCGGGGAAGAGCTCAGCCACGACATCCGGACCGCCGCAGTGACATTCCAGCCGCTCACTGACGCCATTGCAGCGCCCGTTTTCCGCCGCGACGCGGACGGCGTCCGCATCGATGTCGATCGCCACGGCGCGCGGCACGCCCAGCATCAGCGCCGCGAGTGCAAGGACGCCCGATCCGGTGCCGACGTCGAGGACGGCGGCGGGCGGATCGGCAGAGGCGATCGCGTCAATTGCCTCGAGACACAGCGTCGTGGTTGGATGCAGCCCCGTGCCGAATACCGCGGAATCGAGCAGCCTGAGGCTGCGGGATCCGACACGAACCGGCCGCACGCTCAACGTCCACACCGAGTCCGCGTCGCGGCCGATGGCGGGTGAGATCGACAGGTCGGGCACGCCCAGCGCACGGGCGACCTGCTCGGGTGCGACCCGGTCAGGCATCAACGCGGTCATGCCGCCGGCGTCGGCCTCGACGTCGAGCGCGCCGAGATCGACAAGGCGATCGAAGGCCGCGTGGCCGGCGCTGCGCAGGTCTATCCGATAGGGCACTGAGGCCGCAGCATACGCGAACGCGCCGGCCGCTACGAGCTGCTTACGGCGACCCCTACCGCCGATCGATCCGCCAGGCGCGCCGCCGCATCGGGATCGTGCGACGGTAGATACACAACGGCACGCTCCGCTGCCAGGGCCAGGATCTTGGCGTGGGTGCGCCGCGTCACACGCGGATCGGGACTGACGCCGTCGATCCGGCCGGCCAGCAGCAGCTCCTGCGTGTAGCTCGTATCCCCTGCGAGGAAGTAGGAGGGCTCGCCGCACACGACGACTGAGACGTGATCCGGCGTATGTCCGGGCGTGGGGACGACCAGGACGTCGCCGCGGCTGGTCAGCGGCATTGTCTCGGCGAACGGTCCGAGCGGCCTTGTGCCAAAGCGGATGTACTCCGGCTGCCACCACTTCGGCCAGCGGTGCGGCAGATAACCCTGGACCCGCCCGGTCACGCCTGTCGCGCGTGTGTACTCACCGCGCGAGACCCATACTCGCGCGCCGGCGACGTGGGCGAGTCCTCCGGCGTGATCGGTGTGCAGGTGCGTCATCACGACCTGGCGAACGTCGCGGGGACCGACACCGCGCGCACGCAGTTGCGCCCCGATTTCCTCCTCCGGCGCGACCGAGAACCGCGCGGCGCGGCGATAGAACGGATGCCAGCGGGGGTGATAGCCGCGTTCGTGGACGCGCGCCGTCTCGCCCGTGTCGACGAGGATGAACCCTTCGTCGTGTTCGATGAGCCATGTGTAGATCGGGAGCCAGTCCGACCATTCGGGATCGAGCAGCATGTTCGCGACGCGTGCCGCGCTGCTGCCGGATGAAGCCAGCTGGGCCCGCCGTACCTGCACCAATCCAGTCCGAATCGCGTGGATCGTCGTCATGTGACCTCGCGACCGATTGTCGCGAGGACGGGAATCAGCCGCCGTGACTTTCGTCACGCTGCCGTGACCACAGCTGGCGGCTCAGCCGCATGGGGTCGAGAATCTCGACCAGGCCCGGCGCGGTGCGCACGAGGCGCTCGGCGCGCAACTCGGCGAGGACGCGAGCGACCACCTCGCGCACAGAACCGGCGCTGTTAGCCAGTTCCTGCTGGTTGACGCGGGCGGTGAGAGGCCCCGCAGCCGGGGCGTGCGACGCAGCCAGGTCGAGCAGATGGCGTGCGACGCGCTGACGCACCGAGGCAAACGTATTGCCGGCCAGCTCCTCGAGCACGTCGTAGAGGCGGTGGGCCGACTCCTCCGCGAACGCCCACGCGATGCGGGCATCGCCGCGCGCCAGCCGGCCGGCGCGACTGGAGTCAAAGAGAAATACCGTGCCCTGCACGATCCCCTGCACGAACACCGGCGCCGGCCCGGCGATCAGCGACGGCACGCCGAGCAAGCCTCCGGCCCGAACGTAGCGCACGGTCACCTGACGCCCGTCGCCGGCGTGCATGTAGACGCGAACCAGCCCGTCGAGGACCAGCGCCAGTCCCTCCCTGTCCGCTTCGGCGTACATCGTTTTTCCCGCCGAAAAATCCGCCACGCGGCCACCTTCGAGGAGCGCTGCGACGGCTTGCGCTGGCAGTGCGGCCCACGCGCCGCGCCCGAGCAGCTCGATGACACGCGCGCGAGTTTCTTCAGGGCGCTGATGCTTCGTCATGGCATCGACGGCAGGATGACGCGCGCGGTTACTTCATCCCGATGACCTGCCGGATCATTCCGTCAGCCTTGGTAATGACGTAGAGCTCGCCATCGGAGTCCTCCGCGAAGCGGAGATCGACGCGGCCACGCCCCGACACGGCGCCGCTGCCCGGCAGCGTGTCGCCGCGGCCGCCGCGGGCGCGAAAAGTCTCGTCGACCAACCCGCGCAGGCCGGCGTCGAGCTCATGCATCTCCGCGAGCGTCGTCGGATTGCCGTCGTCGGCGGCGAGCACGTCTTTCATGTCGGCGTACCAGACGTGACCGGTGGTGATGTCGCCGAAAACGAGCTTCCCCTTCAACGCGGGAACGCGGCTGCCCCGGTAGATGACGCCGCCGGCGATAGCGTCGCCACCGGCTGCCGTGTGGGGATAGGCGATGACCGGATACGTCGGGGTCACGCTCCCGCGCGTGATCGTGTCGGTGATCTGCCAGGGGATCGTGTCGTTGGCGGGAACCGGCGTCATGCCCTCGAGCGTCATCGCCTGCGGTCCCTCGCGCAGGGAGTAACCGTAGTTGGCTCCCTTGCGGATGATCATCACGCTTTCCCAATGGGTGAGACCGATGTTGAACGCGATCAACCGCGGCGCGGCGGGCAGCGCGGGATCGACATCCCAGATCAGCCGGTGCGGGTTGCGCAGGCCGACCGCCCACAGCTCCTTACGCGCGCCGTCGATTGAGACGAACGGGTTGTCGCTGGGGATGCGGTAGCGCCCGTTCGGGCTGACGCTGCTGGTGGCGGTGTACTCGCGCAGGTCGGGAATGATCCTGAGGATTTTGCCGTGCAGTGTGTCGAGCCGCTGCGGGATGATGCGGCGCGCATCCTTCTGCTCGCCGGTGCCGGAATCGCCGACGCCGACGTACATGACGCGCCAGTCGGGATCGCCGCGGCGCGCGGACGGGTTGAAGGTCATTTCGCCGAGCGGATGAATCGGCGACGGCAGCTGCATGCGCAGCAGCTCGCGCGCCGTCCCTTCGAACGTCGCGTTGGCGGGGTTGCGATCGGTCCACTCGATCAGTACCGCTTCGCGGTTAATCGGCGACCCGGTCACCGCCGGCGTCACGACCGCCGGCGTCACCTGGTAGCCGGTCAGGTCGAGGCCCGGCGCGGCGCGCGCACTCGGCTCGGACGGTGCGGCCTCGGTCGGATCTTCCATGTGAATCGTATAGAAGACGCCGTTGTTCAAGTAGTCGGGGTCGAAGACAACGTTGATGAGCCCGGTGGCGAAGTTTTTCTCGAACGTGAAGCGGCGGAACAGCCCTGGACGATCACCGAGGCCGTTGAAATCGAGGTACTTCGTCAGCTTCCTGGTCCGCTTGTCGAGGAGGTAGAGGGGGCCGTTGAGATCGTTGACGAAGAAGCGGCGGCCGCCGGGCTCCTCGCGCAGGAAGTTGACGCGCGCCAGTTCGCCGCGCGTGTTCTCTCCGCCGATGTCGCCGGTGATCGGCATCTGCACGTAGTCAACCAGCTCCAGTTTCGGTCGCGGCGTCGCCGCGGCGGCCACGGCCGGCGCAGCGGCCACGGCCACATTCGGATCCTTCGCCAGCGCGCGCAGATAATCGACGATGCTCCAGATTTGCGCGTCGGTGAGCTGTCCCTCCCAGCCTGCCATCATCGTCGGCGGGACGCCCTTCTTGATGACCATGAAGATCTCGCCGTCGCTCGACCCGTGGTCCCACTGATCGTCGGTGAGGTCCGGCGGCTGCTTGCCGGCCTGCTCGGTGATAATCGAGATGGGCACACCGGCCTTGACCGCCCCCTGGGCCCGATTGCCGTGGCAGCCGGCGCAGGTGGCGTCGTAGGCCTGTTTACCGGCAGCGAGGGCGGCGGGCGTCGCGGGAACGGGATTGGTCAGCTGCGCGGCGCCGGCGTTGCCGCCCTGCTCGTCGCGCGCGCGGGTGCCGATGACGGCGCCGAGAACGACGACCATCGCGGCGCAGCAGGTGCGTCCGTGCCTGTTCATCCGGCAAGGATACTGCTGTTGCCCCGCTGGCGTCGCGCGACTGACGGCAATCCCGCGCGTCCCCTCACCGGCCAACGATTCTTGCTAAAATGAACGAGTATCGCCCGCCTCGGTCACTCATGATCTCCATCGCCCAGCGTATTGCCGACCAGCTCCACGTACGGCTCCCGCAAGTCGACGCCGCCATCGCGCTCCTCGACGACAAGGCCACCGTCCCGTTCATCGCGCGCTATCGCAAGGAAGCGACCGGCGGCCTCGACGATACGCAGTTGCGCACGCTGGAAGAGCGTCTGACGTATCTCCGCGAGCTGGAGGACCGCCGCGCCGCCATCCTGAAGAACGTTGACGAGCAGGGCCAGCTCACCGCCGAGCTGGCGCGATCGATCGAACAGGCCGAGACGAAAGCGCGGCTGGAGGATCTCTACCTGCCGTTCAAGCCGAAGCGACGAACGAAAGCGCAGATCGCGCGCGAGGCCGGGCTCGAGGCGCTCGCCCTGCGCCTGCTGCAGGATCCGGCCCGCATTCCGAGGGACGAAGCGGCCGCATTCGTCGATGCAGGCAGGGGCGTGGCCGACACCGTGGCGGCGCTCGAAGGGGCGCGCTGGATTCTGATGGAGACCTTCGCCGAGGATGCGGAGCTCGTCGGGGGTCTTCGGCAGCTGCTCTGGGATCGCGGCGAATGGACGTCGACCGTCGTCGCCGGCAAGGAAGAAGACGGCATCAAGTTCTCCGACTACTTCAATTCGCGCGAGCCGGTGCGGACGATACCGTCGCACCGGATCCTGGCGCTGCTGCGCGGCCGCAACGAGGGATTCCTACGGCTGTCGATCGAGCTGCCGGAGGGACCCGACGCAGGGCCGGTCTCCATTCCCGAGCAGCGGATCGCTGCGCGCGCCGGCATCGAACAGCGCGGACGCGCCGCCGACGCGTGGCTGGCCGAAACGGTGCGCTGGACGTGGAGAGTCAAACTGCTCGGCAGCCTCGCGGTCGACACCGAGCTGCGCCTGCGCGAGCAGGCGGAGAGCGAAGCGATCCGCGTGTTCGGCCGCAACCTGCACGATCTGCTGTTGACGGCCCCCGCCGGCCAGCGCGTCACGATGGGGCTCGATCCCGGCATCCGGACCGGTGTGAAGGCGGCGGTCGTCGACGGGACCAGCAAGCTACTCGACACTGCCACTGTCTATCCTCACGCGCCGCGCAACGACTGGGACGGCGCGCTCCGTGGGCTCGGCCAGCTCTGCGTGCGGCACGGGGTGCAGCTCATCGCGATCGGCAACGGCACCGCATCCCGTGAAACCGACCGTCTGGCCGCCGATCTGATCGCGCGCCATCCCGACCTACGGCTTACCAAGGTGGTCGTGTCGGAAGCAGGCGCGTCAGTATATTCGGCATCCGAACTGGCGGCGCAGGAATTTCCCACGCTCGACGTCTCTTTGCGCGGTGCCGTGTCGATCGCGCGCCGGCTGCAGGATCCGCTCGCCGAGCTCGTGCGCATCGAGCCGAAGGCGATTGGCGTCGGCCAGTATCAGCACGACGTGAACCAGGCGCTGCTGACGAAAAAACTCGACGCCGTCGTCGAAGACTGTGTCAACGCCGTCGGCGCCGACGTCAACACCGCCTCGGCGCCCCTGCTGGCGCGCATTTCCGGGCTGAGTCAGGGGATCGCCGGCAACATCGTCTCCTACCGCGACGCCAACGGTCCCTTCCGCACCCGTCGCCAGATGCTGAAGGTGCCGCGGCTCGGCGAGCGCACGTTCCAGCTGGCCGCGGGGTTCCTCCGGATCATGAACGGCGACAATCCGCTCGACGCGTCCGCCGTCCACCCTGAGGCCTACCCCGTCGTCGAGCGCATCGCCGGCAAAACGGGTATGCCGGTGCAGCAGCTCATCGGTAAGTCCATCGGTACTGCGCACTCTGACGCCCGAGGCGTTCGCCGACGCGCAGTTCGGCGTGCCGACGGTGCGCGATATCCTCGCCGAGCTCGAGAAGCCCGGACGCGACCCGCGCCCAGAGTTCCGCACGGCGGCGTTCAAGGACGGCGTCAACGAAATCGGTGACCTGCAGCCAGGCATGCTGCTCGAAGGGGTCGTCACCAACGTCGCCAACTTCGGCGCGTTCGTCGACATCGGCGTACACCAGGACGGCCTCGTCCACGTCTCGCAGCTCGCCGATCGCTTCGTGAAGGATCCACGCGAGGTCGTGAAGGCGGGCGACATCGTCAAGGTCAGGGTGGTCGACGTCGATGTGAGACGGCGCCGTATCGGGCTGACAATGAAGTCCGGCGAGGTTCCGGCACCGCAACGGCCGGCCGAAGCCGGAAGCGCGGCGGCGAAGGCGCAGCCCCGTCCCGCGCTGCCAATTGCGGGAACGTCGATGGCCGCGGCGTTTTCCAAGTTCTCGAAGCGCGACTAGGCGCCGCCAGTCCGCCTGGCGACCGGCGCAGCACTCGCCGGCGCGGGCCTCACCGACGTGGTGATCGAGGAAGAACGCCGGAAGGGCTGGATTTGCGCGCGCGGACGGCGAGTGACTGATGCAGCGCCGGCGACGCCATCAGGAGCAAGGCCAGGCCGAACAACGGCCAGTTGAACGCGGCCGGCAGCACTTGCAGGACCGCGGCGCGCCCATGCGGCAGCGCCCGCGTCGCATCGACCATGAAGAGCGCGAGCGCCAGGGCGATACCGATCCAGCCGAGCGCCCACGGCCAGCGCGCCCCGGACTCGGCCTCGCACTGGGTCACGAGCGTGCCCCACACGATCATCAGCACTGCGATGCTGACCGGTGCGAGCACCGGCCCCCACCACGGCAGCGGCAGCAAGAACAGAACGTCCCAGTCCAGGAGCGTCTTCGGCCAGCCAGAGATGGGCCGCAGAAACACGTAATAAAAGATGTCCCAGACGCCGAACGCAACGGCCCAGTAGCCGGCGCGGCGGCGCCAGGTGCGCCCGGCGAGCAGTCCGACCGCGGCAATCATCACAAGGGTCGCCGCTTCACGGCACAACTCGACGTTGCCGAGTGCTCCGTGCAATGGCAGGGGGTCCGGCTGGTAGGGCTCGATTCGATCGACGAGGGTGCGGATGTAGAGCACGCACGCCGCCTCGACCCATGCCATCGCGATGGCGAAGGCGACCACAATCGCATAGCGCGTGCGCTCAGGGAAATGGCCGTTCATCGCAGCTCCGCAGCGTCATCGATTGGGGCCTCGACCTGGCGGACGCGCGCCTCGACGCGATCAATCATCTCGTCGGGCGTCGACGTTCCCGCCGTCAATCCAACGACGTGCGCACGCTCGAACCACTCGGGGCGGACGTCAGCGTCCGTCTGCACGTGGTGCACGCGCGTGCAGTAGCGCGCGCAGGTCGTGACCAGCTCTCGCGTATTGGTGCTCGACCGGCCGCCGACGACGATCACGACATCGGCCTGGCAGGCGATCTCGATCGCCGAGGCCTGCCGATTTTTGGTCGGCTTGCAGACAGTGTCGAGGAAGCGGACGTCCGAGGCCGGGAATCGACGCCGGATTGCTGCGACGAGGCGGCGCACTCTTTCGACCGGCTGCGTCGTTTGCGCCGCGATGCCGATCCGGAGATGGGGCTGGAGCGCCAGGACGTCTTCCTCCTCGAGCACGACATCGCAGCGATCGAGATCACCGGTCAGGCCGCGCACCTCGACGTGATCGCGCTGGCCGATGATGACGACGTGGTAGCCGTCGCGTGCGAGGGCGGCGACGGCGCGGTGCGCGACGCGGACGAGGGGGCAGGTGGCTTCGAGCACCGTCAGTCCCCTGGCGCGGGTCCGCACGAGCGCCCGCTCCGACGTCCCGTGGGCCGAGACCATCAGCGTCGCCGTGCGCACCTCCGCGGCATCATGCGCAACGGCGATGCCCTTGGCTTCGAGCGCGCGCAGCACTGTGGGGTTGTGGACGAGATCGCCGAGAATGGTGAGGGGACCGGCGTCGGCGTGCGCAAGTGCGAGCGCGATGGCGTCGCGGACGCCGAAGCACATGCCGAGGTGGGCGGCGCGAAGGATGCGCATGCTTTACATTGTAAAGTTATTTTCTTTACAATGCAAAGTGTGTGGCATCGCCTCGGGTTGGGCGCCGTTATCCTGGGCGGCGCCCTCGCCGCCTTCGTGACCGGTCTCTTCGTCTACATGAACGCGACGGCGACGCCCATTCACGTCGATCCCGCGGGGGTTCCGTCCGTCGCGGACGCGGCCTCGGCGCCCGTATCGGGGAGCGCCGTCGCGCAGGGACGTCAGATCGTGCGCGCCGGTCTCATCGCACAGAACCTGCCCGGCGTTTCGGCGGCGGTCGGCGCCGGCGGCCGCATCGCGTGGGCCGAAGGGTTTGGCTACGCCGAGCTCGAGACGCGCGCCACCGTCACGCCGGACACCCTGTTCAGAGTCGGCGACGCGTCGGTGACGCTGACGTCGGCTGCGGTCGGCCTGTTGCTCGAAACACGCCGTCTGAACCTCGATCACGACATCCAGGAGTACGTGCCGGAGTTCCCAGACAAGCAATGGTCCGTGACGCTGCGGCAGCTCATGGCACACGTGGCCGGCGTCCGCGACGACGCCGGCGACGAGGAACCAATCTCGCAGCACTGCGAGAAGACGCTGGACGGCCTGCGGCGATTTGCCGCCCGCCCGCTCTTGTTCGAGCCCGACACGCGATTCCGCCGTTCGAGCTACGGCTGGATCTTGGTCAGCGCCGCGGTCGAAGCGGCCGCCAAGACGCCGTTCTCCTCGTTCATGCGCATGCAGATCCTGGACCCGCTGGGGATGGCGGCGACGACCGCCGATTCGGTGAGCGAGCCGATCCCGGATCGCGCGACGTTCTACTTCCCGAGATTCGCTGGGGATCCGCGTTATGGTCCGGAGCTGGTGCGTGAGGGGGACTATTCCTGTTTCTCAGGTGCAAATGGTTTCCTGTCGACGCCGTCGGACCTGGTGCGGTTCGGCATGGCGGTCAGCCAGGGCAGGCTGTTGCACGCGGAAACCGTCGAAACGCTGCTGTCACCCCAGCGTCTCGCCTCGGGAGATGAAACCGGCTACGGTCTCGGCTGGAAGATACAGGCCGTCGACGTCAACAGTAGGCCCACACGAGCGGCGGGCTACTCCAGCAAGCGCAATTTCATCGGCGGCGCGGCGTCGTTCCTGGTCCTGCCGGATCCGGGCATCGTCGTGGCGGTTATGTCGAACGAGTCGTTTGCCGACACGGCGTCGCTGGCGACGAAGATTGCGCAGGTCTTCGCTGGACTGGGCGGGGCCTAATCACCGGGAAATTTCAGGAAATCGCGAGAATCTGACGACCGAACTGCCGGGCTGGCCCTGTCTGCCGGGTGTCTGCTGAGCCGCCTTCGGAATGTCACGGGCGGTCGCAATATGCGTATCGAGATCATACGCGCTGCGTCATCGAAAAGCGGTATACTGGCCGCTCCGCTTTTCTGAGCCTTCGGCCGTTTTCAAGGTCTGAGCCCTCACCAAAGCCCTCCGCGTGCGTTAAAGGGCTGATGCCGATCCGCGAATTGGACCGGGATTGTCACATCGACCCTCCTGGCACGCCTCAGATTCGCTAACGCGACGAAAGGTTCCTCGATGGAAAAGCGGCCGGCAGGGATGAAGGCGTTCGAGGTCGAGCGACCTGCGTCCATGCCGCACGTCCATCTCATCAACCCGAGCACGAAGTCGTTCGGGGTCGCGGTAATCACGCCTCGCTGGCTCTACGTCCTGGCTGCGGCGACGGGCACGCGCTGGGGCGATCCGCGGATCGTCGACGAAACGCTGGACCCGCTCGACCTGAACACGATTGCGTCCGGCGACGTGGTCGGCATCGGCATCCACACCTGCAACGCCATGCGCGGGTACGAGATCGGCCGTGCGGCGCGCGAACGTGGGGCTTGGGTCGTCTTCGGCGGCATTCACGCCACGCTGTTCCCCGACGAAGCTGTCGAACACGGAATGGCGCATGCCGTCGTCGCGTGGCGATGGCGACCTCGTCTGGGCGCGCGTCGTCGAGGACTGCCTCGCCGGAGAACCGCGACCCGTTTATGACGGCGGCCGCGTCGGCGGCGAGATGTTCGCGTCGGCGCGATGGGACCTGCTACCGCGCGGGCGCTTACATGTGGGCGTCGGTACAAACGGTGCGAGGCTGCCCCAAGCACTGCTCGTTCTGTTCGGTTTGGCGCACCGACGGCCAGGAGCCGCGGCAGCGTGGTGTGGAGCGCGTGGTCCGCGAGATCGTCGAACTGCGACGGATGGGATTCCGCTTCATCGCGCTCGCCGACGACAACTTCTACCCGGTGGCGTTCGCCGATATGGCGCAGGCCAAGCGGCGGGCCGACCCTACTCGGCTGCACGAGCTCGAGGCGCTGCGCGCGGAGCGATTCGACGCTCATGGCGGACTGGCCGACCTGCCCGACGATCTGGTGTTCTACACCCAGATCACCATGGAGGCGGCCGAAGATACCGGCATTCCTCGAAGCGATGCGCACGGCCATGATCCGTGGCGCGCTGGTCGGCGTCGAGGCGGTGACCGCGGAAGGATCTGAAAGACGTATACAAGGGCTTCAATCTGTCCGGCGAGGACCTCGTCGCGCGCCTGAAGGTCTTTCGCCAGCATGGCATCCACGTGCTGGGCTCGTTCATCTTCGGCCTGCCCAGCGATACCCGGAGAGAGCTTCGACGCGACCGTCGCGCTGGCGCAGCGGGCCGACCTGACGTTCGCGCAATTCGTCCTGCTGACGCCGTTCCCCGGAACGATGGATTTCGAGAAATGGGCGAAGGAAGAGAGGACGAACGCGGCACCATGGTCGACGGCGTGCCGGTGACGCAGCCATTGGCTGATTCCGGAGGATCGGCGACCGCGACTCTACATCGGCGCATCCGACGATGTCGCTCGAGGAGATACGGGTGGGCACGCAGCGGCGCCTGGGACCGGTTCTACAGCCTGGCGGCACATCTGGGCGCGTTCGCGCGTGGTCGAATTCACTCGGGCGCGGGTCGCATTCGTGCTGGTCTCCAAGATCTATCGGCAGATGTACGCCAATACCGGTATCGCGACCGACAGCGCGCGGGTGCAGCGATCGACGTTCGATGGGCGCGCCTCATCGGCTACGCCTGCCGCCGCCTGTTCCTCGGCAAACCGATGCCGGATCTCGTCATGCCCGAGGAGCAGATCGCGCCCGTGCCCAACTGAGGCCGGGCATGCTATCCTCATCCGGATTTTGCTGCGTACTGTGCCGGCCTCCGGCGTGTCGAGCCGACCCTGACTCGCTCCTCCTGAAGTTCAGCCTGGCTGCGAGACGATATCCGCCGACGTCGTTAGCGATGGCCGGCAACGCCGCGATTGCGACAGAGGAGTCCGTGCGATGAGTCAAGAGTTGTACGTCGGTCGCCTGCCCCGCGGCTCAGAATCGCGCTGGTAAAGACGTGGCCGAAAACACGAGGGGCGGGGGCCGAAAGGCGGCGGCTGCTCGCAAGCTCCCAACCGGCCGGCCGGCGGAACAGCGAGGAGCGCCGCGCTCCGGGCGCATCATCACGCTGCTGCTCGGACAAGGGCATGGCTTCATCCGGCTCACCGACGGCCGCAAGGTCTTTTTCCACCGGAGCGACCTGCCGGACGGCGCGTCGTTCAGTGACTTCGTAGTCGGCGACGCCGTCGTGTTCGAGTTGCTCGAGGATCCAATCAGTGGTCCGCGAGCACTGCACGTCAAGCGCCGGCGGCCGCGGCGCTGACAACGCGTATACTGACTGCTCTGCTTTTCTGAGCCCTCGGCCATCCTGGCCCAGCCCTCACCAAAGCTTCTTTGCGTGAGGGCGCATGCGGAGGCCCATCGATTCATCACGGACCGGCAGCGACACCGGCACTGACGCGGTGCCGGCGCCGGAGGTGTGTCCTGCCTGCAAGTCGCCGTCGATTAGCACCTCGGCCCGTAACCCTGATGCGAATGCCTACTGGCGCTGCGGCAAGTGTGGGGAGATCTGGAATGCCTCTCGACGCAATAGCCGCAGCGGGGGCGATCGATGGCGGTGAAGGCTGGCACACTCAGGCGTGATCTCGAGGAGCTGATCGCGGCGTTGGACAGCCGAGTGCCGCGGGTCGAAAAGGCCGGCGAGGCTGCCATCGCGCGCGATGCCGCCGCCCTGCGCGCGAAAGCGGTCCAGCGTCTCGCCGAACTTACCATCGAGGCCGCCGTTCCTCTCGCCGCACGCCGCCACGATCGCCGATAAGCCCCTCATCAATAAAGCGAGTGAATGGGCGTGCCGACAGCACGACATTTGCATCGCTCGGACTCATGGCCAAATACGGCAAGGCGGCAAGCAAACGCGTCAAATCGGCAATGCATCGCAAGAAAAAGGGGACGCTCAAGAGCAGCTCTGGGCGCAAAGTGAAGAGCCGAAAGCAGGCGATCGCCATCGGTCTCAACGAAGCCCGCGAGAAGGGTGCAAAGGTTCCGCGGCGCGCGTCATCGGGCTCGCGAAAGAAGCGCTAGACCGCGAGGTCGCCGTTGCGGTTGGAGGCTCACCAGGCGTGACCAAGCTTCATGTACACACCGCGGCTGTTGCCGATGCCTTGCGCGAACTCGAGGTTGAGGAGAATGTGCTGCGCGGGCTTGAGCACGAAGTGCAAGCCGGCTCCAACGGTCGGATACGTGCTGCGTTCCAGCGGGACCGGCGCCTCGCCGTACAACTGCGCTGCCCCGGCAAACAGCGTGGCGCCCCAGCGCGGATTGAACGAGAGGCGTTCCTCGAGTTCGAACGAGGACATGTACGGTGAAAGGTACTGGCCGAACTTGTATCCGCGAAGGATGACGGTCGCCTGCGCGGCGCCCGGCGCATCGCTGGTCAGCCAGTTGTACTGCCGTAGCGCCAGCACGTGACCTCGACCGTGCTTCCAGAACGCGCGCAGGTCGACGCGATACGCGTCGAAGGAAGCGGATCCGCCAAGTGCTTCGCGGTAGGCCAGATTGTTGACGTTCAGGAACCAGCCTGTCGTGGGCATGTCTTCGTTGTCCCGTGAGTCGTGCATCAGCACCGCGCCCACCGACGCCGAGTTGAAGCCGCGCACGCCGACAGTCTCGAGCACGAGATCGTCTTCGGCCGTCGCGCCCAGCACCTGGTAATTGGCAGCATTGCCCTGAGCGCCGACGAACCAGTCGCCTTTCGTGCGAAACAGATACCGCGCCGCGAATGATTTCAGGTCGTCTTCGGTCTTCAACGGCTGGCCGGTCCCGAGATAGTCCTCGTAGTCGTTCTTGATCTTCCCGAACGCGGCAATCACCACGATGCGATGGTGATCGGCGCCGAACGACGTCCGGGCAAAGGCGCTGGCGATCTGTGAATGCGTCGACGTGTACTGGTACATCACGCCGAACAACGAGACGCGGCTGTCAGGGTCGAAGGTGTGAAGGTAGGCGCCCAGGCCGCCGACGGCGGTACCGAGCTTGGGACTCGACGAGAACACCGGCACGAGCAGCCACGGCGACGGCGCCGCCTTCGGCTCGGCCGTCTGGGCCGTCCCTTCCGGCGATGCCTGCTGCGCGGACGCGGGCGCGGACGATGCGAGGACTGCCAGCAGCAGCAACAGTCGCGTCAGGGGATGCTTCATTGTTGGGCGAGGATGCGGGCCTTGAGATCACTACAATTTCAGTGCCCGCTCCGGCGCGCTATTTCCTGGCGTAATTGGCCGATTGGCCGTGCTTCTCTTCGCGCCGGCACGGTCGGCCGTCGATAGGCCACGGTATTCCGGAGCCCGATGACCGGACAGGCGGAGGAAAAAAGAGCGAGACTTTGCTCTCGGGGAATGTCAGCGCCCAGGCGATCTGCGGGCGGCGTAATTGCTGACAGTGCTCGCCAGCATGCCACACGCCGTGCGAAGCCACGGCGCGGCAGAACGTCCGGCAGGGAGTCGGACCGCGGGTGATTCGCGATTCAGCTGCGGTTCACGCCGACGATCGATTGGTTCCGTGACCGTTTCCCTTCCCGGTGCCAGCGGCCGCGCTGCGAATCGCCGCAACTTATCACAATCTACCAGGGTCCTCCTGAGCGGTGACCTCCGGTTGCCCGCCCTCGCGCGGTTCAGGGCCTGCCGAATCTGCATAGCGGGCACGCGCGCCCGCATCGCTGAATAGCGATGTCAGAAGGTGGAAGCGCGTCTGATTGGGAGAGGACACGATGATCAGCGCATGGCGACCCCGCGCCCAATGGATTGCCACGGCCACGAGGACTGCAGTGGCCGTCGCGTCGATGGCTGTCTTCATCGGTCGTGCCGGGGTGGCCTACGCCGCACCGCAAGATGTGGTGATCACGATCACCGGCGACAGGCTGGTCGGCGAGATCATTCGTGTCGAGAAGGACGTGCTGACGTTCTCGACGGGCTATTCGGATGTCGATTTCAAGATCGAGTGGGACAAGGTCGCATCGATCGAAAGCAACCGCCAGTTCCTGGTCGAGACGTTCGACGGACGGCGCTTGTCGGGTTCGTTGAAACCAGACCCGAACACCAAGGGGACCGTTCAGGTGGCAGGGACGAGCGTGCCTTTGTCGGAAGTGTCGGCGGTACAGCCGTTCGAACGGCGGTTCTGGTCGCGGTTCGAGTCAGGCCTGGATTTCGGCTACAGCATGACGCGCACCAACTCGGCCAAGCAGCTCTCGCTGGGGTCGAACCTCTCCTACCGCGACGAGCACTACTACGATGTGCTGTTCGCCAACGTTTTCAGCAGCTCCCAAGAGAACGCGCCGGATACGCAGCGCTGGGATCTTGCCAACGATCTTCGCCGCTTCCTGGGCAGCCGGTGGTACGTCAATACCACGCAGGATTTTCTGAACAGCGAAGAACAGGGCCTGGACCTGCGGACGACCATCGGCGGCGGCGGCGGGCGGTACCTGATGCGCTCGTCGGCGCAGCACCTGGCGGTGGGCGGCGGGCTGGCGTGGACCAACGAGAACTACACCGACGCGACGCTGCCGACGAAGGACTCGGCCGATGCCTATCTCTCGACGGAGTTCATGACCGAGAAGCTGAAGATCACCGACTTCATCACGCGGTTCACGTACTATCCCAGCCTGACGATCTCGAACCGGTACCGTCTCGCGTATCGGTTCGATCTGGACTTCAACCTGCCGGGCGACTGGTATTTCCGAGTCGGGTTCTTCGACAATTACGACAGCAAGCCGCCCGAGGGCTTTTCCAGGAACGACTACGGCTGGTCGAACGCGTTCGGCTTCAAGTTCTGAAGCCACCTCACCCGCGTCAGCCGGGCGGCGACGACAGCGTGCCACAACCGCGCGCCGTTGAGAATCTGCAGCGGCTTCATGATGGGTCGCCGCCATCTCCGTGCGCGCTGTTCAAGGCTCGTTCGAGCGTCGAAATATCGACGGGGACAGCCGCGTGGGGTCACCGTCGAGGTGCAGTCCTCTCGGAACTTCGACGTGGAGGCGGTGCGATCAACGTTCGAACAGCGGACTCGACATCTCGATGGCACGCGTCACGACGTCCGAGATCTCTACTCTCTGTCGCTTGAGCCCGACGCGTCCTCGAGCGATTCTCGATACATCGAGCAGGTCGTCGACCAGGCGGTTGAGGTGCCCGACCTGACGTTCGATGATAACCCGCTCACGCTCGGCCCCGACGCCACCCCGCAGTTTCATCAGCTGCGAGGCGGTCAGGATCGGCGACAGCGGATTGCGTAGTTCGTGGCCGAGTATCGCCAGGAACTCGTCTTTGGCGCGGTTGGCGTGGCACGTCAACCGTTAGCAGATGAGTTGGCCATGACACCCTCATCGCCCAGGCGCTGCAGGTGACAATCCTCGCGAATCGTGCGACATCCGACACGATCCGGAGAGATTCTCTCCGATATCGAGAGCCAAGGTGTCCGGGCGTCGCTCGTCACAGAGACGTTACACTAGTTGGGCAATGGATCAGTCGAAGCGGTCGGTGGTCGTGGCGGTCGTCGAGGATGATGCGCCGTCGCGCACGGCACTGGGCCGTCTGCTCTGGGCAGCTGGATTCGAGCCAGCCCTGTTCGAGTCGGCGGAAGCCTACATCGAGGCATCGCCGACGCCCACGTGCCTTGTGGTCGACGTGACGCTCCCGGGCATGTCGGGCATCGAGCTGCAGCAGCGGCTCCGCGCCGCCGGCCCGGCGCCGCCGATCATCCTGATGACCTCCAGTTTCGAACCGGCCATACAGAGGCGCGCGCAACAGAACGGGTGCGCCGCATTTTTCTGGAAGCCCGTCGACGGCTACACTCTAACTGCCACGATCGCGTCACTCGCGAATCGATAGCCCGAAAAAAAGAGGTCACTTTGCCCACCCGACCCCGAGTGCTGCTGGCGGATGACTACCCCGACATGGTGAAGGCCGTCAGCCGGTTGCTGGCGCTGGACTGCGACGTCGTGGGCAGCGTTGCCGACGGCAGCGCGCTGCTGGAGGCCGCGCAGCGACTCCAGCCTGACGTGCTGGTGCTCGATGTGAACCTGCCAAACATCCAGTCCCTGGAGGCGTGTCGCGAGATGACGGGTATGAACTCCGCGATGAAAGTGATCGTGTTCACGGCCATGGACGATCCGAATCTCCGCCAGGCGTTCGTCGAGGCCGGTGCGTCTGCCTTCGTGTCGAAACTGGCCTCCGTCGACCTGCTGTCGACGATCAAGCGCCTGTGTGTCGACTAGCCTGGCTTCAGAGGGACGTTCCTCCCCAGCCCGCATAGGATATATGGGAGGATGGCGCATCGCGATCGAAGGTCTCCCGCCGGAAGAGGACGTACTGTGACCGAGGATGCATCAGGCGTGCTCGTCAGCGCCTCGGACGATACCGACCTCACGCGCGCGGAGGAAATCGGATTGTGGTCTGCGGCGATCGTCGAGTCCTTGGATGACGCGATCATCGCCAAGACTTTCGACGGGGTGATTTGCGCGTGGAATCCTGCTGCGGAGCGGATGTTCGGATATACGCAGCACGAGGCCATCGGACGGCCGATCGCGATGATCGTCCCTCTGGACTTGCAGAAGGAGGAGGACGACATCCTGAGACGCCTTGGCGCGGGTGAGCGAATCGATCACTATGAGACTGTCCGCGCCACCAAGGGAGGCGAGTCCATCGATATCTCTCTGACGATCTCGCCATTGCGAGACTCGGCAGGGCGGATCATCGGATGCTCCGAGATCGCCCGCGCCATCACCAGGGCCCAGCAGAGGGGGGTCGCCCGGCGGCGAAGCGAGCGACGTCTCACACGCGAGGTCGCTGGCGCCAAGACGCTCCAGTCGATCAGCACACGACTGATTTCGGAGTCGACGCCAGAATCCTTGTACGATCAGATTGTTGGCGCAGCCGTGGAGTTGATGGTGTCCGATGCGGCCTGCCTCCAGATGCTGACCGCAGACAACACGACGCTCAGGCTCCTGGCGTGGACGAACTTTCACCCTGACTGTGTGCCGTTCTGGGAGCGCGTGGCGGCCGGGGCCGGGAGCAGCTGCAGCAAAGCGCTCAGTGACAACCAGCGCGTCGTGGTCGCGGATATCGAAGCATGCGAATTCATGGCAGGCACGCAGGAGCAGGCGGAATATCGCCGCGCCGGGGTCCGAGGCGTGCAGTCAACGCCGTTGCGATCGCGAACCGGCCGGCTTCTTGGCATGCTTTCGACGCACTGGCGAACGCCGCATAGCGCGACTGAAGATGATTTCAGATTCTTCGACGTGCTCGCCCGGCAGGCTGCCGATCTCATCGAGCGCACGCTCGCCGAAGAAGCCCTGCGCGACAGCGAAGAACGCTTCCGCCTCATCGCCAATTCCGCGCCGGTGATGATCTGGATGTCGGGCGCAGACCATGAGATCACCTACCTCAATCAGACCTGGCTCGACTACGCGGGGCAGCCATCGGATGATGCGGCAGTGGAAACGCTACGGGCAACCGTCCTTCACCCAGACGAAGCCGAGCAATGCCGTGAGGTGTACGAGAACGCCTTCGAACGGCGTGAGCCCTTTCAGCTCGAGCATCGGCTGCGGCGCCACGACGGCGAGTACCGTTGGGTAGTGACGGCGGGAGTACCCAGATATGTCGTGGATGGGTCGTTTGTCGGTTACATCGGCACGAGCCTCGACATCACCGAGCGGAAGCTTGCCGAAGCGGCTCTCGCCAGTCAAAAGTCAATCGACGCACGCGAGGAGGAAAAGGCCCGAATCGCCCGCGAGCTTCACGACGACATCAGCCAACGGGTCGGGGTGCTGGGTGTGCATCTCGGGATCCTGCAACAGAGTCTTCCGGCTTCAGCGACCGATGTCGAGCAGCAGATCGCGGAAATCTACCGCCAGATCGCCGGTCTGGCATCCGATATTCAGGCGCTGTCGCACGGCCTGCATTCCCCGAGGCTCGAACTCATAGGGCTGAAAGCGGCGGTGGCGGGTTTCTGCAAAGAGTTCTCGAATCGGCATGACCTGACGATTGACGCGCATTTTGAGAACATCCCGGAAGCGCTGCCGCCGGAAATCTCCCTCTGTCTTTACCGCGTCTTGCAAGAAGCCGTTCAGAATGTCCTCAAGCACAGTGAGTCACGCGGCGCCCACGTCTCGCTGAGCGCGCAAGTCAACACCATCAATTTGACAGTGACAGACTCGGGCACCGGCTTTGATCCTCATGAGGCAGTGAGAGGATCGGGGCTCGGCTTGACCAGCATGAAGGAGCGGTTGGCGGTCCTAGGCGGACAGCTGTCCATCGAGTCGCAGCGTGGGCGGGGCACGACGGTTCATGCGGTCGCGCCTTTTCTTTTCCCACCGGCGGCTACAGGCGCCTGACTCGCCTCAGAAAAAAGATTTAGCGCTTGCTGTCGCAGGCGTCGGCCCGTGCCAGGAGAAATGCCCTTTCCCGCGCGTTGCGGGTCAGCGTGGCCGCCGCCTTGAATTCTGACCGCGCCTCGGCGAGTC
This sequence comes from uncultured Acidobacteriota bacterium, assembly GCA_963836665.1. Lineage (GTDB taxonomy): Bacteria > Acidobacteriota > Vicinamibacteria > Vicinamibacterales > 2-12-FULL-66-21 > JAICSD01. The sequence continues at coordinate 1,679,536 of CAWIKL010000002.1, forward strand.
GACCGGCCCGGAACAGAAAGTCGCCCTTCGCCGCCGGCAAAGGCGCGTAGTCGCGCAGGGCGGCGGCGGCGATCTCGCCCACCAGTCTGAGGCCCGCTTCGGGCCCGAAGGCCATGCTGTGGGCGATCGCGCGATTGAGATCGACCACGGGCGAAGGTGCCACGACGCGCAGCCGGTCATAGAGCGCGGCAATACGCGGCCAGTCAGTATCGGAGGCCCGGAGCGCACGGGCGTGGCAGGCGGCGAGCGCGGCTTGCAGCACATAGGGGCCGTCATTCCCCACCTTGGGCGCAAGCGCTTCGGCGCGGGCCAGCGCATCGAGGCCCCGCCTGATCAGCAAGTGGTCCCAGCCTGCGCGATCCTGCTCGGTGAGGGATATGAAGGCGCCGTCCGGCCCGGTGCGCGCCTTCTGGCGCGACGCCTGGATCTCCATCAGGGCCAGGAGGCCGAGTACTTCGGCATCCTCGGGCATCAGGCCGGCCAGCATGCGGCCGAGCCGTTGAGCCTCCAGGCACAGGGCCGGCCGGACAAGGTCATCGCCAGCCGTGGCCGCATAGCCTTCATTGAAAATGAGGTAGATGACCTCGAGCACCGAGGGCAGTCGCGCCGTCCGTTCGGCGCCGCGCGGTACCTCGAAGGTCAATCCGGCCTTGGCGATCGCCTTCTTCGCGCGGACGATACGCTGCGCGATCGCGGCCTCGCTCGACAGAAAGGCGCGAGCGATCTCGTCCGTCGTCAGACCGCCGACCACTTTGAGGGTGAGCGCCGCACGGGCGTCGGGCGACAGGATCGGGTGGCAGGCCGTGAAGATGAGGCCCAGCAGCTCGTCGTCGAGATCATCGTCCATGGCCGCTTCGATCGCCTCGACCGCGCCGTCGCGCATCTCGTCCAGCGTCCGCGCGATCTCCTGGTGCTTGCGCTCGCGCATCTTGTCGCGCCGGAAGGCGTCGACGGCGCGCCGTTTGGCGACGGCCGTCAGCCAGGCTCCCGGACTGGCAGGAACGCCGGTCCTCGGCCACTCCGACAGGGCGACGACCAGCGCCTCCTGCGCCAGCTCCTCGGCAAAATCGACATTCCGCACGATGCGGGCCAGGCCCGCGATGAGCCTGGCCCGTTCAATGCGAAAGGTCGCCTCTATTGCTCGATGAGCCTCCGCCTGGTGCGTTTCGCGTGCGGTCACACCGCATTTTCGGCCAAGGACGCAGCTGAGACAAGCCGGCTCCAGCCGACGGGCTCAGGCGACGCCGAGCTTTCCGCGCTCTCCGTCACGCGGCGTTGAAAGGTCTTCGGGCGTCAGAAACTCGGCCAAATCCGCCGCCTCGAGGAACGGCCGGAGCTCGACCTCGCTCCGGCCCGAACTGAGATTGGGGCTGCGCTTCGCCCACGCCACGGCCTCGTCCATGTCCTTGACCTCCCAGATCGAAAAGCCGGCGATCAGCTCTCGGCTCTCGGCGAACGGCCCATCGATGACCGTGCGGCCGGGACCATCCAAAACGACGCGCTTCGCCTGGGCGCTGTTCTTGAGGCCGGCGCCGGCCACCAGGACGCCGGCCTTGACCAGCTCCTCGGTGAACCGGTCCATTGCCGCGAACGCCTCGGCCGTGGGGGGGCCCCCTTGTTCGCTGTCCCCAGTGGCTTTCCCGAACACCATAACCCGCATTGTCTGCCTCCTTGTTTGAGCCGGCCTGATTGGCGTCTCATTGGGACGACGAACGAGCTTGCTGGAAATCGACATCGTTCTGCGACATCGGCCTCGGCTTCAGTGTGTAGTTGGCCAAGCCTATTCCAGCGCTCCCGTACGGACGGTGCCTCACTTGCCGCCGTGCGCGACCGGCGATGAGCGCGCCTTCTTTGCACCGCTCGCCGAGAAGCCCGAACTACCGCCCGACGACCATGTGCATCGCCGCCCCGCTCGAGACGTGCTCCTTCACGCTGTAGCCTAGCTTTGGAAGGTCGATGCCTTCGAACAGGGACTCGCCCTGGCCGAGCAGGATCGGCGAGATGGCGAGGTGCATCTCGTCGAGTAGTCCGGCCAGCAGGTACTGGCGGATGGTGGCCGCCCCGCCGCCGATTCGCACGTCCTTACCCTGGGCGGCGGCCCGGGCCTGGTCAAGCGCCGCCTCGATCCCCGCGGTGACGAAATGGAAGACGGTACCGCCTTCCATCTCCAACGGCGGGCGCGGATGGTGCGTGAGGACGAAGACCGGCACGTGGTACGGCGGATTGGCGCCCCACCAGCCCTTCCACTCATGGTCCGGCCACGGCCCGCGCACCGGCCCAAACATATTGCGGCCCATGATCCAGGCGCCGAGATTCTCGAACGAGCGTGCTGCGAAGTCGTCGTCGATGCCGGTCGTTCCGCCATCTCGCCTGTGGACGTTCCGGAAGGTGCGGGTGGGAACAAACCACTGGTGCAGCTCTTCGCCGCCGCGACCCAGCGGTTGCTCACGGCCCTGGTCGGGGCCGGCGCCGAAACCGTCGGCCGACACGGTAAAGGCGCTCACGCGAAGCTTGGACACGGGCGTCTCCTGACTGTCGCTGCTCGAATTTCTTGAAATCGTGATGTTACACCGGTGGTCGAAGAGCGGCATGCGGGGCGCACCTTGCATGCCGTCAATCGGTGTGCTATATACTGAACCACATGGTTCAGTATTACCAAACCGGCTTCGACGCCTCGTTCGCCGCGCTCTCCGATGCCACCCGACGCGGCGTTCTGGAGCAGCTCGGGCGTGCAGACACTTCGATCACGCACTTGGCCGAGAAATTCAACATGACCCTCACGGGCATGAAGAAGCATGTCGGTGTCTTGGAGCAAGTGGGTCTCGTGACCACGGAGAAGGTTGGGCGCGTGCGGACCTGCAAGCTCGGCCTGCGCCGACTGGAGGAAGAGGCGGCATGGATCGAGAGGTACCGCCAGCGCTGGGACGCACGCTTCGACGAGCTGGACAAGGTTGTTGAGGAACTGAAACTTAAGGAGAAGGTCGATGGACGCAAGAAGAGAAAGTGAGCCTACCCCCATGACGAACCGCACGACGGTGAACCGGAAGTCCGAACGTGAGCTCGTCGTGACGCGAAGCTTCAACGGCCCGGCGCGCATCGTGTTCGAGGCGTGGACCAAGCCCGAGCTGTTCAAGCGCTGGTGGACGCCGAAGTCGATGGGCATGTCCCTGCGTTCCTGTGAGATGGATGTTCGTGTCGGGGGCAGGTACCGTCTCGAATTCGAACCCGATGCTATGGCATTCTTCGGCACATATCTCGAAGTGAGACCGCCCTCGCGCCTCGTCTGGACCAATGAGGAGGGTGGTGAGGGTGGGCCCGTCACCACGGTGACCTTCGAGGAACAGGGCGGCAAGACGCTGCTGGTCATGCACGAGCTCTATCCCTCGAAGGAAGCTCTCGACGCTGCCGGCACCGGGGCGGCGGATGCGATGGTCGAGACGTTCGCGCAACTGGACGAGCTTCTCGTTACCCTGCGCACGACCGTCGGACGGTCATGACCAAGGTTTGCGGGGGTATGTGACACAGTTCTGACACCATCATTCCGGCCGCCGTCAGCTGATCTCGACGGCCGAGTGCTCCGCACAGAGCCTTCTTAAGGCCGGCTCGCTCTCGTCGCGGACGGCCAGCGGGTACGCGCACAGGATATCCATCTGGCGGCTCATCGCCATCTCGTCCCACAGGTGTTCGAGTTAAATGGCGGCTTCGACATATCCGTGCGCCCAGAGTATAGAGGTGCCTTCGCCGCAGACCGCGACCTTGGCGTGATCCGTCGCGCGCCGTGTGACATCGGTCAACAGATCTCTCGCGGCGTCCAGATACCGTAACGGGTCCGGACAACCGTTGACCGTCGCCTTCTCCAGCAGCTCGCTGACGTTCACAGGGAGATAGCGCTGCTGCTGTCGCCCTGGGCGATGCGCTCGAGGCCACCGCTGACGAATCGCCCGCCTCGAATGATCGCGTCGAGCACCGGGAGAACATCTCGCTGGACACGAGGTTTATATACATAACCGTGGGCGCCTCTCCTGAAGGCCTGCTCGACGACCTCCAATGAGGATTCATTGGTCACGAACATCAACTTGGCGTCGGGAACCTTTGCACGTATTCGCTCTGCGACCTCAAGACCGCTCAGCATCGGCAGGCCGATGTCGAGCATGACGACATCCGGTCGCAGCGCTTCAGCCTTACAGATGGCCTCCAACCCGTCTGCGGCCTCACCCACGATCAGCAGATCCGCCCGCTGCTGCAGCAACTCACAGAGCACGCGGCGGAACCGCTCGTGGTCCTCGACGACGAGAATACTGAGGCGGGACGTCAACGACCGGCCGATCCGTTGACGGCCAACGTGAGAGTGGTGGTCATGCCGACGCCATCGCGGCGAGTGCTGAGCTCGACGCTTGAATCGGGACGGTGACTGTCAAACGGGTTCCCGACGCCAGCGTCGAGTCAATTTCCAGAACACCGCCGACTGATTCCACGCGTTCTCTCATGCTGATCAGGCCAAGCCCCGGGTTGGACGGACCATTGGCGTCAAATCCCTTCCCGTCGTCAGTGATTGTGAGAGCGACGCAGGACGGCCCGCCGGTTAAGTCGACCCAGATGTGGCCGGCCTCGCTATGCTTCACGGCGTTCCCCAACGCCTCTTGCGCGACCCGGAATACGCATAGCGCGATGTTCTGATCGATCGCCGCCGGCACATCGCGATGGCAGAAGGCAATCGGCAGGTGCGGCGGTGACAGGTCGCGTCGAAGGTTGTCGACGGCGGCGACGAGTCCGATCAGCCGCAATTTCGACGGGTGCAACCGGTGCGAGAGCTCGCGCACACTCGTCGAGATGCTCTGGGTTGTTTCCTGAGCTCGGGAGACGAGCTCTGCGGTGTGTACCTGCAACGGATCGGAACGGAGCTCATCGAGCTCGATGGACAGAATCGCCAGCTGTTGATTGATGTCGTCGTGTAATTCACGGGCAATGCGGGCGCGTTCGGTCTCCTGTTCGCCGAGCAGCCGCCGGCTCAGGTCGCGGATTCGGTCGTAGCTCACCCGCAGCTTGGTCTGGCTGTCACGCAACTCACGCCCGCTGGCGCGTAACTCGCGCTCGACACGCTGCCGCTTGGTCCGTTGCACGAGCAGGCCGGCGATCAGCATCGACTGCGCCAGCAATAGCATGACCGCGGCGATGATATACCGCCGGTATTTATCCCAGATGCTCGGTTCCCGGAACAGGACGCGGGTACCGGCCGGCAGGCGCGACTCGTCGAGCCCCCAGCGGCGTAGCTGGCGCCAATCCACCGCATCGACATCCGTGTCGGGCGAGGACAGCGGTATGCCGTCGGCTCGCTCTCCGCGCAGCACGCGAAGCGCGATCGCGGCGATGGCCTTCATCTGGGCCACCTGATCGCGGCGCCAGCCGCCGACGATGCCCACATCGACGGCGACATCCGCCCAGCTGTAAGTCGGCGCGTTGGCTGCGGCCGCGACGCGGGAGAGATAGGGCATCTGCTGGACGAGCTCGCCCGCGCCGTCCTTACTCACGACCACGAAGTACACGGCCGAGTGCGGGGGCAACGTGCTGAGTCGCGCTTCGAGATCCTTCGTCACCAGCCCCGAGAGATAAGTGAAGTCGACCCGGCCCTCGAAGGCGCGGAATTCCGCTCTCGCCTGGCTCTCGCGGCTCGGGTCCAGGCCGGTCGGTACCGACCACCACGTAGACATGTTTGAGATCGGGCTGCAGCGCCAGCGCGAGCCCGATGGAAGGGCCGAACTGGAGCTTGTTGAGCAATCCCGTGGAATTGGCGATGGGGTTGGGCGGTGGGGAGAGCGTATAAAACACCACAGGCGTGCCGCTGAAGAGGACGTCCCGATTTCTGCTGACGAAATCCGCAGCCGGGTCTCCCATCACGATGAGGAGGTCGAGACGCCTTTCCTTGTACTTCCGGCGCAGGAAGTCGAGGTACACAGTCTCGTAGTCGGGATGCGGAAACCTGCCAACGTCGAAGTATTCGGTGTAGAAGTCCACATCATTGCCGAGCCCTTCGGTGAGCAGCCGCGGCATCTCCCGCTCGGAGACCACGTAGAACTGCTCATTCTGGCGCGCCGAGTTGAGGACGAGTACCTGCTTCGAGCGGTTGGCGTCTTGCGCGCGCGCGAGAGGGGCGAGGACGCACGCCGCGAGGGCCACGACCAACAACGCTTGGCACCGAACGTCACGCCGCACGGTCAGCATGCCCCCGCCACGTCAGAACCCGATCTCGACGGTAATCCGGAAGAAGCGCGGCGTCATGATGGTATTGGGCCGCGGCCACGCTGCCCCCGGGACGAACGCGTTGTTGTAGGTGAGACCCGCGCTCGAGTTCAACGCGTTGTAGACGTCGAGCGCAACCATCGTGCGCGACCGCCCGTTTCGCAGAATCTTGGCCCCGCGAACGTCGACCTCGTTGATGCAATCTCCGGACACCGTGCCGGGTGCCACCAGATTCACGGTCACGTTCGACGCGTTCCCGGACAGGTCACGTCCGAGCGACGGCGCCACGGCCGCGTTGGGCACGGCGTAATTGGCCGCCAGTATCGCTCCGGGCTTGCTCTGGAGCGTCGCGGACAACTGAACGCCGATGGCCGCCCAGTCGTAGGAGACCAGTCCCCTGAACTGTGTCTGGACGCCGAAGTCCACATGGCAGTAGGGGCTGAGGGGAGTCACGGGGGCACTGGCGAATCCGGCGCCAAGCGGGCTCTCGCCCGTGATCGACGTGTCAAGCTCCGGCAGGTGCGCCCGCACCTCGCAGTTGTCGGCTACGGTCTGCCCCGTGCTCGTCCCGCCCATGGCCGTGAAGCCCCCGGCCCGCAGGTTGATCGTCGCGTCAATGCCGTTGAAGTGCTGATACCAGCTTCCGTAGTTGCTCGAGGCCGTGATGAAATTGCTCACCTGACCGGCCTTGTCAGGGGCGACATCGTAAAGGCCCGACACCACGTATCCGCCGCCGCCCGGCAGGTGGGGATCGACTGGAGCCACGACGCTGAAGGGTGTCAGATCGGAGGGCTGCAACGCCAGGTTGTCGGCAACCGTAAAGCCATGGAACCAACGACGGCTGTAGGAGAGCGTCGCCGTTGCCCGGGGCAGAATCTGCCGCTGCACCGAAACGTCGAGCGTCCAGTCCGACGGCCGGACGCCCCAGCCGTTGAGAATCGCCGGATCAAAGTTGTTGGTCAGCACAGGCTGCCCGAACTTGGTGTCCGACACGACGCCGCACAGGTCGCCACCACTCGCCCGCAGGTCCTGCGCGCCCGGGTTCAGCAGGTCGCAATCGGGCACGAAGTTGCCGTTCGCGTCGATCCAGGCCCGCGTGACACCAGACGTGCCGAACCGTGACGTCGTCTGCGGCAACCGCAGCGTCGGATTGGTGTTGAGGTAGATGCCTGAGGTACCCGCGCCGTCGAGGTATCGGCCCAGGTGTACCTTGAGTGCGGTCCTGCCGTCGCCGAACACGTCATAGGCCACGCCGAGTCTGGGCGTGATGTCCTTATAACTGTCCACGCCCGCCGTTTCCGGCACGATGATGGGCACGGGCAGAAATCTCGACGGCCCTTCCTGCTGCGCCGGAAACCAGCTCCGGGCGCGGTCGAACCGCACCGCGCCCTCGACCGTCAGACGGTCGCGTGTCCAGCGTTCCTGGACGAACACCGCGTCCCATCCCGTGCGCGACTTGTTCACCCACGGCGAAATCGATTCCGTCAGTTGATTCGGCACGCCGTTGTTGAACCGGTAGGTCAGGTTCTGGTTGTTCGTCGTCCAGGTGGAGTCCTGCGTCATCAAGGTGTGCTGGTAGCCGACCTTGACGCTGTGTGACCCGGTCACATACGACATCGACGCCTTCCACAGGTAGGAGCCGTTGTAGTTGTCGCTGAAATCCTGTGAGCGATAGGCGAGCCCCGGGATGTTGCCGTTGGCCGCGCATCCGCTCGCACACTGTTCGACGACCCGGATGAGATCGCGGGTTGGATTGGGTTCGCGCTCGAAGTTGGCCCAGCCAAAAAACGCGCCTCCGTACCCGGCGTCGACGAGCAGCCGGTTCGACAGGATGGCCGACCACGTGGCTTGCGTCACGCGAAGCGGGCGGCCGAAGACGCCGACCGCTTCAGGCGACACGCGTGGAGGATCGACACCGGAGGGCGTCGCGCCGGTGCAGGTTCGACAGAGCGACTGCTCGTCCCAGAAGACGCTGACCTTGTTGCGCGGGGTCGCCTGCCACGTGACACGCGCGCTGGCGTTCTCGAAGAGGCGGTCCGAGTACGCTCTCCGGCTCGTGTCGGGTGCATACAACCACTTCGCCGGGTCCCCGGCGTTGAGGTTGTCGTAGACGTTGGTGCTGTCCGTTGTGCTTCCGCCCCGGTGCGCGGTCGCGAAGTACCACAAACGATCCCTGGCAATCGGTCCGCCAATCGTGCCCGAGACGTCGTAGACCTTGCTGAGCGGGCTCGCCGCGGTGACGCCCTGCTGCTGCAGCGCGGGCGTCAGGTTGTCGGACTGGAGGTTCTTGCCGGTCCCGCTGAAAAAGAGAGAGCCGTGCGTGGAGTTGCCGCCGGCTTTCGGCACGAGGTTCACGACGAGTCCACCGGTTTCGTTCTCGCCCAGCCCGCTCGCGCTGGCGAAGGTGACCTCCTCGGTGGCGCCGGCGTCCACCACATAGCTGGTCGCCGAATTGCCGACCGCCGGACCGCCGACGGTGAAGCCGTCGAGCGCCAGGCGGCCCTCGTTGCCTCGCCCGCCGTGGATCGGAAATGCCGTGGTCGATGTGCTGGTCACGACGTCGTTCCCGCTGGTGACAACCCCAGGGATGAGCACGACAAGCGCGTTGTAGCTCCGAACGGTCGGAAGGGCCTTGACGATATCGTCGCGCAGCGTTGTCGCCGCGGCGGCGCTGCGGACGTCGATCGCGGAAGCAGCCGCTGTCACCGTGATCGCTTCCGCGAACCCACCCGGGGCGAGTTGTGCGTTGACGCTGGCCGTGAAGGCGCTCGTGATCTCGACCCCACCCCGTACGAATGGACTGAAGCCCGTCCGTGTGAAGGTGACGGTGTAGGTGCCCGGACGAAGATCCTCGATGCGGTACTGGCCGCGGCCGTCCGTGACGACGGTGCGGACCCTTTCAATCAGCGCGGAGCTCTCCGCCTGGACGGCGACGTCAGGAAGCGCGGCGCCAGACGCGTCATGCACCACGCCGGCAATCGCCTGTGCGACAGCGCTGCCGGGAACGCCCGCAGCACATGCGAGGAGCATCGCGAACGTCCGACACGCATGCACAAGCATTATCGTCGTCTGAAAGAGCAGGTTTGACCCGGGTTCGTCGCTACATGTCCTTTACATGGCGGCGTGCAGCGGCACGACGTGGCTGTGCCGATCACAAATGGAGTTGAACCCATCGGTCGGGCAGACATCCGACGAATAGCCGCAGAGAAGCGAGCACTTGCGTCGCGCGATGAGCTGATGCCACAGAATCTCGAGCGATAGCGCCGCCTCTTCCCGGCCGCTGCTCCACAACACGTCCACCATCTCGCCGTAGATCCGCACCAGACGCTTCCTGCCGCCTGCGGCCCTGTCCACGATCGGAGGGATCGTGTTGTCGAAGCGCTCCGCATCCGGCCGATTGCCGACCATCAACCGGTTTAGGACCTCGTCGGCATCGAACATCAGGAGCCGGCCCTGCGCGATCCGTTCCTGTGAATCCACCCCCATCGCCGTCAGCTGGTCACGGATGGAGGCACTGTGCGACGCCGTCGCAACGATCACGGCCGCCTGGCTGGCGGTCAACCCCTCGCCGATGAAGCGGGCGACGGTGCCGGCGAGCGACGGATTGTCTTCGTAGAAACAGACGGCGTGGAACAGCAGCGCCCGGCGGACTGCCGGCACGAGTTCGGTCAGCATCTCCCGCTTCCGTACCACCGCCGAAGCGCCCAGCGCGGACGCGGCGCGGACGATTGACGCGTCCTCGTACGTGCTGGCAAAGACGATTCGGGGCGGGTCGGGCAGGTCCCTGATGAGCGCGGCAGCTTCGAACCCGCTGAGCCGGGGCATCGAGATGTCAAGGACCACCAGCTCGGGATATAGCGCGCCAGCCGCCTCGACAGCCGCTTGGCCATCGGCGACCGTGGAGACCACGTCGAAGTCGGATGCGAGCAGGCTGGCAATCTTCGCCCGCGTTTGGACGTGATCGTCCGCTACGACGATGCGCGGTCTGCCCATGTGACGGCGATTTTACGACATCGAGGATTCCTGGGGGCGAATGCCAGACTCCGCAAACGGTTGGGAGGACAGGACATGTCGCATCGGATATGCGCTTTTTGCTATCCTGTTCCTGGCCGTCCGCAAGTCGTTGATTCTAAATGCGGAGAGACGGCCGAGTGGTTGAAGGAGCACGCCCACTCCCGATCAACGGCTTCCCGGAACAACGATGTGCATCGATCGTTTGCCATCAGGATAGCCGCGCCTCGATCCAATTCGTAATGTCGGCGAGGACGGTGTCATGGTCGAGGTCGTTCAAGAGATCGTGATAGTGACCGTCGTAGAGCTTCAGCGTCTTGTCTGAAGCCGCGGCTGTTTCATAGAAGCGCTGGCTGCCGGCGGCTTTTGCGGCTTTATCGGCGGTGCCGTGAAGGATGAGCAGTGGCAGCGTGATGTCCGAAAATTCACGCGCGAGATGTTCGTCAGCTCGGATCATCGCCGCAATCGTGCTCGCCGGCTGCGTCTCATTCGCGATCAGCGGATCGGCGTTCATCGCCGCAACGACCACCGGATCGCGAGAGAAGTCCTCGTTCTTGAGATGTAGCACGTGCGCATGTGGTGCGATGTGGCTGACGCCCTTGAGTACGGCGAGTGCGAGATCCGGTGCCGGCAACTGAAACGCGAAGCTCTCGCAGATCAGTCCCGCCAGTGCGGCCTGATGTTGTAACGCGTAGAGACACGAGACCACCCCTCCGGCGCTATGCCCGAGCAGGAAGAGCGGCAGCGTCGATTCGCGTGATCGCGCAAGTTCGATCGTACTCGCCACGTCACTGACGTAGTCGTCGAACCGCTCGACGTAATAGCGTTCGCCCTCTGACCGGCCGCGGCCGCGGAGATCGAGGACGTACACGGCGAGTCGGCACGCCGCGAGGTGTTCAGCAACCCCCGTGTAGTACCCACTGTGTGAGTTGAAGCCGGGCACGACGACGACGGTGCCACGAACCCCCTCGAGCGGGCGCCACACCCGAACGAAGAGAGTCGGTCCCGTGCCATTCTGGATCCGCTCCTCAGTAGCCGACACCACAAGTTCGATCGCCATGAACATCTCCTTCTGGCCGCCACACGAGCGACACCTTGCGTTGATCGGTCCGTATTGTGCCTCGCGGTCGTGGCCGCGGACTCGGCGTCATCCAAACGGCTGTTGTGCGGTTTACGTCATCATCGTCAGGACAAGCTTTCCGCGGTTGTGTGGCTTGCCGGCCAACATCTCGTGCGCAAGTCGCGCCTCGGTCAAGGGCAGCACAGTCCCGACGTTGGTGACGAGTTCACCCGTGACCACCAGATCGGCGAGCCTTGCCAGCGTTTCGGATGACACCTGCACAAGGAAGAACACGCCGCGAACGTGGTGCTGCGACGCCTTGACTGGGTCCGGTGTCTGAACCGACGAAACGAGGATCCCGCCTGGCGCAAGCACGGCGAACGAGCGATCGAGCGTTTCGCCTCCGACCGTGTCCAGCACGATGTCCACATCTGCCAGCCCGTCCTCGAAACGTCCCGTCGTCACGTCGATCACCCGGTGGGCTCCGAGTGCCCGGACGTACTCCAGGTCGGCGGGAAAGGCCGTGGCGACGACCTCTCTTGCGACGCGCCTGGCGAGTTGCACCGCATAGGCGCCAACGTTGCCGGCTGCTCCGTGCACGAGCACGCGCTTTGTGCCGTCGGCCTGACCGTGATCGAAAACCATCTGCCAGGCGGTGCAGGCGACGACCGGCAGCGACGCCGCCGCGACGAAAGTCAGGCTGTCGGGTTTCGGCGCCAACATGCTGGCTGCCGCGACCGCGTACTCGGCATATGCACCCGTGAACTGCGCGCTGGTCACGCCAAACACGGGGTCACCGATGTGAAAGCCTTCAACGCCAGGGCCCACAGCCGCGACGACCCCGGCGAGGTCGGACCCAGGCGTGAGAGGGAGCGCCTGGTTAATGACGCTCCGGCCCGTCCTGACCCACGCATCCCACGGGCCGACGCCGGCTGCCACGACCCGCACCAGCACGTCTCCGCTACCGGGCGAAGGCTTCGGGACACGCTCGAAGCGAAGCGCCTCCGGGCCGCCAAATGCGTGTATGCGGATCGCGCTCATCGACTCCATCGGAATTTCTGCGGGTCAGCTGTTCGCGGGACGCCAGTAGTTATTTGCGGCCGCGATCGTCTGAAATTCGATCGCGACGACCTGTCCCGCCGCGATCAGGCTGTCCGGTGATGTCGCGTACTGCAACCGGCCGGCTTTCAGGACGTCGAGGTCCGGCTGAATGTTGTGAATCGTGTGTCGCGCGATCCTGAGTGCGAGCGCACGACCCTCTTCAGCCGTTGCGGTCAGCAATGAGCCGCCTGGTATCAACACCAATTCAGTATCGGGAACCCGGTTCATCAAATCCTCCTCGATTAAACGTGTGTGCCCGTTGCGTCAGTCAATCGTTGCGTTACCACGGCTCGTTGTTCGCGGCCGCGATCGAGCGCCGCACGTACCCAGGGCAGTTGAGAAGCTCGAGGCCCGACGCTGCCATCCGAGCGAGAAAGCGAATCGCATCCCGATCCACGAGGGTTGTGTCCCGCAAGTCGATAAGGACTCGCTTCTCGCCCTCGTGCCGAAGAAGCTCCTCCAACTGAAGCGTGTGAGCCGCGTCCATGGTGCCGCTGACCAGGAACACGGTGGCGTCGGGCTGCACGGTGCGCTCGATCCGGCACGTCATCGGCGGCCCATCACCTTCGTCACACAGCAAGCGCAGAGCCACCCGTAAGTTGTTGGTTCTGCGTTTGATTCACCGGCTGGTCGTGAGACTTCGACGAATGGCCGTAGAAAACTCACGTCGCGGCGAGCGCGTCGAACGCGTTCGGTTCGTGGCGGGATGAATGGCTAGAGCGCTTTGAAGCTGCGCTTATCGATGCCCAGAGCCTTGATCTTGGATTCCAGTGTTGTCGCGGGAACGCCAAGTCGGGCAGCGGCCCCGAAGGGACCCGAAACTCGGGCCTTGCTGTCCCTCAGTGCGGCTTCTATAACATGCCGCTCGTGGGTGGCGAGGGTGTGGAATGGTGGATCGTGCGGCGCGGTAGGCTCCACTGATCTGGCGAACCACCGTGGATCGACGGATAGGACATCCGAGTCACTCACGATCACGGCACGCTCGACGACATTTTGAAGCTCACGAATGTTCCCCGGCCAGGCGTACGACTGGAGCAGGTCCACCGCCGTTCGTGTCATTCCGCGGATGTTCTTGCCGGCTCGCTGGGCATAGCGATGAATGAAGTAATCAATCAGCAACGGAACATCCTCCTGCCGCTCGCGTAAGGCGGGTACGGCGAGAGGAAAGACGTTCAGGCGGTAGTAGAGGTCGGGGCGGAACGTGTGATCTGCAATCGCAGCATCCAGGTTTCGATTGGTGGCGGCGATCACGCGAACGTCGGTGCGTATGGTCCGGTTCCCGCCAACCCGCTCGAACTCATGTTCCTGCAGCACGCGCAGCAGCGCGACTTGCGTCTCGGCAGGCAGTTCACCGACTTCGTCGAGAAAGATCGTGCCGCCTTCCGCGAGTTCGAAGCGACCAAGGCGGCGCTGACTCGCCCCAGTGAATGCCCCCTTTTCATGGCCGAACAACTCGGATGCGATGAGGGACGAGGGAATCGCCGCGCAATTCACACTCACAAATGCGCGCGCCGATCGAGGGGAGTTCTTGTGGATGGCTCGAGCGACTAGCTCTTTGCCCGTGCCTGTTTCGCCGGTGATCAGCACCGTCGAATCGGTCGGCGCCACCTTGGACACCAGCGAGAGGACAGAGCGGAGGGCGGGCGAAACGCCGATAACCTCCTCGAACATTGAAGTCTTTTCGATTTCCTCCCGGAGCGCGATGTTCTCGTGTTGCAGGCGTGTTTTGAGACGCTGAATCTCTTCAAGGGCGTGCTTTAGTGTCTCCTCGGCTCCTTTCCGTTGGTCGACCTCATGGCGAAGCGCCTGATTCAGCGAGGTGAGTTCGACGGTACGCTCGGCGACGCGCTGCTCGAGTTCTTCATGTGCGTGCTGGCGCTCACGCAGGTGGCTGGCAGCCTGTAACGCGATTGACGCCTGGTTCGTCGCCACTTGTAGCAGGAGCCGCTCGAGATCAGTCGGGAAGTCGAAGCGCTGTGTGCCGGCTACACACACGCCGATATCGCCCGACAGGCCAAGGTGGAAGGCCGCAATCGAGACCTGGCCGACGCCGCGAATGTTGGCTACGGGAGGGAGCGTCGCCGATCGGTCTACGTAGGGCTGCAGGGCGCGGCCGAGTGCGTACGCGTCGAGGTCCATCTCCGAACCGGCGCCCAACTGCACCCACTCGGCGGGGCATTGCTCACGTGGCTCCTCCAGCCGGATGTAGGCGAAGTCGAGGTGCAGTAACCGAACCAGCACCTCGAGTAGCGTCCGCGCCACCTGGCCGGCGTCGCGGCCAGCCCACATGGCGGGGAGCGACAAAATGCTGGCAAGGTCGTTGAGCCCCCGCTCCAGACGGAGGACGTGGTCGGTCCTCCAGACTACCTCCACGTCGATCCTCCATTTCGATGGGGCATCACGCTGACGGGACCGCGGCATGGCGGAGACCCGCTCGTTCGTGTAGCTCTCGGAGAAAGTCCTGAGGCGGAACGAAGAACGGGTTCTCGTGCATGATGCCGCCGATCAGGACAAGCGGATGCGTTCGCATCACGTCCACCACGACGTCGCCGCCAAACCGGGCGAGATCGTACACGCAGACGACAGGGTCCCCCGCGACAGCGAGGTTCGCCGTCGCTTCGTATTCGAGCAGACGATCAACACCGCCGCCCGCTTCCAGCGCCCATTCCATGTGCGTGACGAACCGCGTGCGCGCGAACCCTTGCAGTTGGCTGTCTCGTCGGATGTCTCCGATGAGCCGCAAGGTCCGGTCTTGATTGAAGAAGCCATCGCGCAAGTGAGCATCACTCCACACGCGCAGATCAAGCTGCCCACTTCGCTCGGCGACGTCGGCATCGATGGCGCCGGACCGTAGCCGCTGAAGGTGTTCCTCGCGTCGGAGCGGGTCAACAATGTGAACCGCCTTCTCACCGGCATCGACGCCATCCCTTATGAATGGGAGCAGCACGCGGTATTCGTCATCACGACTGCTGAAGAACGCGCACACGTGACGGTGGACACCAAGGGTCGACCCGCCAAGGCAGACCGGCCGAGCCGAGGGACGAGGATCCTTGCCGTTGGTGCCGGACAAGTCAGTTGTCACCTGCTGCGTGGCGCGATCCGGCATGTCCCGACTCTACCGCACGATCTTCTCTTTCCTGAAAACGAATCGAAACGGCTCGGCGGCCAGTCACGTCGCTCATTTGTATATACTTAAATACGTGTTCGAGTGAGACCGGCGGAAGGAGAAGTGGCGATGCGGAAGCGATCCGGATCATCAGCGCGCGGTGTGCGAGCCCCCGCGAGCGTGCGGCTTACGCGGCGACCGATTGATTTTTCTGACATTCCAGATTCATCGGTGCAGCAGCTGAAGGCGATGCGGCGCGTCGGCCGGCCTCCGCTCGGCGACGAGCCTCGCCAGTTGATCGCGATTCGCGTCGATCCGGGGGTGCTCGATCAGTTCCGCAAGGAAGCACGCCGGCGCCGCGTGGGATATCAGACCCTCATCAACGAAGTCCTGGCTCAGCACGTCCGCAAGGATGTGGCGTAGGACGCCCAGCCGCGAGCGAACTCACGCCCGCGGCGCGCTGTGAGCGGCCTCGGTCTTTGTTGTGGGGCTACTTGCACGACATCAATTTCGGCTCAGCCTCGCCTTCCATCCTCGTCGTCGGCGGTTGTGATGCGTCGTAGACGATCACCGCCAACGCTCGTCGCGGCGTGGGTCCCGTCGCCACAAGTCGCATCGCGATGCCGGAGGGAATCACGAGCGTGTCCCCTTTGTTCATCACATAGGTCCGGTCAGACGTTTCAAGACATTGCTGCCCATCGGCAACGAAGAAACCCTCAACACCCGAGTGGTGATGAAACCGCGATGTCAATCCGGATGGAGTGTACGCCGACATGGCGAGCATCGCGTACCTCTCCGCCACCGGCAGCGCAGGGCCGCCGCGGCAACGTGCTGACCGCCGTGGTGGTCCGCCGCGGCGGGCTCGATCGTCATGAGCCAGGCGACACCGTGCGCCGCGAACGCAATGCTGGTCGGCCCGACCGCAGACTTTGCCGCGGCCTCGGTTCTGAATTGATCATGGCCTGAAGCATCAGGTCGAGATTGACCGCTGGCATGCCCCAGTTGATGGCTTCGATCGCGCGCCGGTGCAACGTGTGCCGGGCTTCCGGTTGCATGTTCGATCCCCCCGATGGCTGGCTGTGTTCACGCCTGACCCGAGAACGGTCGAGATTATCGCTCCTGTTCTTATACCAGTCTGCATCCAGACAGGACGCCCAGCGATCCGACCCAACTGTTTTTCAGCGAGAAGCCATTGCGACGGCTATGCTGAAAAGCCCGTAAGTGATCGCGGCACCTTGTGAGGTCTTACACAATTTCCGGGAGCGGCCGTTCTCGTAGGCGTCAAACCACTCAATGCAAACGAGATCGAAGAACGGTTCCCGAAGTCGACGGCGTGTGGGATAATGTCTGTCGAACCGCTCGCAAATCGTTGATTCTAAAGACGGAGAGATGTCCGAGTGGTTGAAGGAGCACGCTTGGAAAGCGTGTGTAGGGGAAACTCTACCGTGGGTTCGAATCCCACTCTCTCCGCCAGACCTATTGTGTAAGTAATTGCGTTTATGTGACTTACGGTAGCCTGTACCGTAGCAATCCCCACTTTGTTCCCACATTATGTCTCGTCGTGGCCCGCTGGGGGCGCGGTGAGGAATTCCCAACCTGCCCATTTGTCAGGCGCAGATGGCGCTGCACTCAGTTGCAGATACCGCTCTCTCGCACCAGACGGTAGCGGTCTAGTTTCGATTTTCGACTCGTTACGTGCCCGAGCACGTATGGGACAATTGGGGCATGGCTAAGAAGCGCCCCCGCGACACCAATCAGCTTGCCCACGCCATCGTCCAGGAAGCCACTGGACAAGCGCCTGAGCCGGTGGAGCAGCCCGATACCCGTAACCCGTACGCGGTCGGCCTGAGCAAGTTGGGCGCGTCCAAGGGCGGAAAGGCAAGAGCTGCCGCGCTGTCGCCAGCGAGACGTGCGGCTATCGCTCGAAAAGCCGTAATGACTCGTTGGAAAAAACGGTGATAAGGCAACAACATGTCTAAACCCAAACCGTGGGTGCAGATCGCCTGTGTCTGCGAAAATGTGCTTATCGAACCCGACAATGTGGCCAGCCTGATTCGTGTCGTAGATACGTATACGCTCCCATTTGCGCCTGACGCGCCACCCATCGCTGTTCCAGTCGGCGTAGGGATGCAACTAACGGCCTTCATTTCACTGAAGTCCGGCGATGTAATCGGAGATTTTGAGGTCGGATTGCGCCTAAAAACGCCAGACGAAGACGAACAGCCAGTTCGCAGGTGGCCAATAGAATTGCGGGGAGGAGAACACGGAGCGAACCTTAAGATTACGTTCGGTATACAGAAGCCGAAGCTTGGATTGTACTGGTTTGATGTGCTGTGGGGCGACGACGTGCTAACGCGTATCCCGTTCCGGCTTAAGGCTGTTTCGACGTCAGAATCCAAGGGGTCCGAGGACGCACCCATTGAGACGACGACGACCCACTGAACGGTAACGGCTCGTTCACGATTGCCCCGTCCCTGATAACCAGGGTATCGCGCACGCCGCTTCTGATGTTCCAGGGTCGCTCCCATGCCCGGAGCGGACGACGGCCACCAACGATCTGCACATAGATGTGCTGCCCTCGCCAAAGATCCAGTAGCTTCTCTTCGATTGAGGCTCGTTGGCGCATCTGCCGAAGGACGGCCTTGCCGTCTCGCAGCACGCGAATCGCGTCTTCGTAGGCCATGCCTCAAAAATTATACCTCGCCCTCAAATCGACAAGTAAATCCCCATTTAGCTGCACAGATTCGCGCAGTTTTGCTGCCCGTTCTCTCCGTCTGTAGGTGCTGGCTGGACCTGGCTGCAGCCAAAGCGCGATTAGGTATTCGGGGCGAACCACGCACATCGCCACACCTTCATACTCAATGGTGGCTGCATTCGTGATTGCCTCCTCAGAGAGCGGATCCGGCGCTGGCAAGAATTGAACTGGGAAATCGCTAATCACGATGTGCTCAGCCTGCGCCGGATACCCGCGCTCGGCAGCCCACTCATAGATGCCCCGTAGAGGGTCGAGAACGTGCGCTACCGGCCCAAGCACGACTAGTACGTCGAGATCGAACGTAACAACGGCTTCATCCCAAAATAGTTGCGCCATTGCACCAGAAATCGCGTAGCCCTGGATCAGTCCCCGCTCTTTCAGATCCTCAATCGCGGCAATAACGTCGGCAAGCTTTGGAAACATCGCGAAATCCTAGTGTTTTGTGAGAATTGACAGTACTTGCTCGTGCAAGTATAAGGTCTATTATGAACAGATTGAGCACGGCCGACCGCGCCCGCGTCGTTTCTGCCCCGGTGGAAGGTAGCAGTCTCCGGGCGACGGCTCGGATGACTGGCGTTGGCGCGGATGACGGTGGAAAGCTGCTGCGCGATCTGGGCATGGCATGCGCGGCCTACCGAGCCAACCAGTTGCGGAAATCGTCCAGTGCGGCGAGCCAACTCACACGACAACCACGAACATCTAACGTGCCGGCGCGCGCGTTATTGGTTCGCCCGAACGCGCGCCAGGTACCCGGGATACCGCCGATCGGTGCGCAAGCGTGCGAGCGCCGAATCCGCCGCCATGGCATCCGCGCTCGAAAAGCCCATCGCAATCGCGCCGTCGAGGCGATGGAACGCCGTGTCCATATCTCCCTTGGCCGCCGAGAGCGCTGCCAGGTTGTACATCGCCACGGTCGTCCGCTGGTCTCTCGGGCCATACGTCGTCCGGTAGCCTTCGAGCACGTCGGTCAGCAGCCGCTCGGCCTCCGGGTAGCGCGCCATGTCGATCAAAAGGACGGCCAGGTTGTTCATCGTGTCGAGCGTGTTGGGGTTGTTCGGACCGAGCACCCGCCGCTGGCCCTCGACGGCGTGGCGGTAGAGCGGCTCCGCTTCGGCGCGACGCCCCACCTGCGCGAGTTCGACGGCCAGCTTCGACTCGGAGACGAACGTGTCGCGATGCTCGCGGCCGAGAACCCGCCGCCGGATCTCGAGCGCCTCCTGCGCGCCGGAGATCGCCGCCTCACGCTGGTGAGCCTGCCATTCCAGGCCGTTCACCCCCTCCAGGGTTGCGAGCGTCGAGGGATGGTCGCTGCCGAGCGCCTTCCGCTCGCTGGCCAGCGCCCCGCGCGCGAGCGCCAGCGCGTCTGTGACCCGGCCGACCGTACCCAAGACGGCCGCGAGGTTCGATTGGGCCGTCCACAACAGTGGCCCCTCTCCGCGCCGCTGTCTGGCGGCGAGGACCTCCTCGAAGATCGGCAGCGCCTCTTTCGCGCGGTTCTGCTGCACGTACAGGGTCCCGAGGTTCGACAAGGTATTCACGGTGCGCTCAGCATCGGGTCCGAGCACACGACGTCTCGCCTCCAGCACCTGGCGATAGGCGGTTTCAGCCTCGCGCAATCGTCCGAGCGCGGCGAGCTGAATCGGGATGTTCGCACGGGATTCGAGTGTCGCCGGGTCATCGGGACCGAGCAGCGCCGCGCGCCGCGCGTACGCGACCGTGAACAGTCCGAGGCTCGCCTCAGCATCGCCGAGCGCGGAGTAGACGCGGGCCATGGTGTGCATCAGTTCCGCCTGGACCCGCGGTTCACCGTCGAGCGCCGCAAGCCGTGCGCGGCCACCGTCCAGCACTTCGCGCGCCGTGACCACTCTCCCACGGGCCCGCGCGGGATCGGGGCTCTGGAACAGCGAGGTCAGGAACTCCACGACGCGTTGTGAGGTATGCGCCTCCAGCGTCGCGCGATCGCGCTCGACGGCCAGGCGGCGCGCCTGGATGGCGAGCGTCGCCGAAAACCCGCCCAGCAGGAGCACGAACGTGGCCGCCACGATCACGGGGGCCTTGTGCCGCCGCACGAACTTGCCGGTCCGGTAGCGGGCGGTCGGCGGGACGGCGTTGACCGGCAGCCCGAGGCGGTGGCGGCGGATGTCCTCTGCGAAGTCCGACGCCAATCCGTAGCGCTCCGAGCGGGCCTTCGCGAGCGCCTTCATCGTGATCCAATCGAGGTCGCCGCTCAGCCTCCCGCGGAGCGCGTCGAGGCGCGTGGATCGCCGCATTGCGGCGGGCTCCACCGTCATCACCTTGGTGCTCGGCGTCGGCGGTTCGACCTCGCGGATCACTCGCATGATCTCGAGGTAACCGGCGCGGCGGAGCTGCGCGGAGTCGATCGGCAGCGCCCCGACGAGCAGTTCGTAGAGCATCACGCCGAGCGAGTAGACGTCGGCACGCGTGTCGATGTCCTCGTTCGCCAGGTCGGCCTGCTCCGGGCTCATGTACTCCGGCGTCCCGATGAGGATGCCGAGCTCCGTGAACGCCGCGCGATCGTGCTGGGGCCGCTCGAGGGCCTTGGCGAGCCCGAAGTCGATCACCTTGATCTGCGGGCGTCCGTCGACCGTTGCGACGAGCACGTTGGACGGTTTGAGATCACGATGCAGGATCGCCTTGCGGTGCGCATGCTGCACGGCGTCGCACACCTGCACAAACAGGTCGAGTCGAGCGCTGATGTCCAGCGCCTGCCTGTCGCAATAGTCCGTGACCGGGACGCCCTCGACGTACTCCATCACGAAGAACGGCAGCCCCTCGGCCGTCGCCCCCGCGTCGAACACCTTCGCGATGCCAGGGTGATCCATCAGGGCGAGCGCCTGCCGTTCCGACTCGAACCGGCTGACGATCCGCCCGGAGTCGTACCCGCTCCGAATCAACTTCACCGCAACGGTCCGGACGAGCGGCTCGGTCTGCTCCGCGAGCCAGACCTGTCCCATGCCACCTTCACCGAGCGGTTTCAGCAGTCGATAGCGGCCGATGTGGGCACCAGCGGCAACCACACCACCAGCGTACGGACGGCCCGCTGCGTCCTGATCATCGAACGATGCCGTCGGGGATTCGCCCACTCCTGTCTCCCTGCCGGCGCCCGCCGACGACCTGCGCGCGGCAACCGACCGCGTTGCCGCCGCACGGAGTCTACAACACGCGCTCAGCGCCGGACGGGCAACCCGTGGAAGAGCCGCGGCCAGCCCGCCGTTCGGGTCCACCCGTTTGGTAGCGAGTTCGAAGAACTCTCCGAGTCTGCCACTCTTGCGATCGATTGCAAATGTCCTCTTGAACCTCTATGGCTAGAGCGCCTTGCCCTTGGGCGCAATCTGCTCTTCGGGCAGATTGGGGCCGGCACCGTGATCGAGCAGCAGTCGCACAATATCTATGCGTCCGACTGCAGCGGCATTGGACAGCGGCACGCCGGCCCCGAGGTAGTACCCCTCGTACTCTCCAAGCTTGTTTGCGAGTACCTGGATCCTCGCGCAATAACTCGCGCACGCGCTCGATGTCGCCGGTATGACACGCGGTCGGTAAATCGATGAACGCGCCGCGCGCTTTCAGGTGCGCTCTGCGGCATGTTCGAACGGTCGTTCATCACCGCCGCGTGTGCCGTCTTGCGGCCCGCGGCCGGGACACTGAGCTACGCGTTGGCGGGCCACCCTCCGCCGCTGTTGCAGGCCGGCGCCGATGCTGCAATCGAGCTCCTGGACGAGCGCGGGATATTTCTTGGCATGATGCCGTCGGCGACCTACGCGACGGCGACGGTGCCGCTGCCCTCCGGTGCACGCCTCGTGTTGTATACCGACGGCATCACGGAGACGATGGGGCCGTCGGACGATCTGTTCGGGTTCGACAGGCTGCGAGCGTTCGCGGCGGCGGAACGCCGACGCCCAACGGCACCCTTCGCCGGCGCGCTGTTCGCGGCGCTGCGGGCGTTTGCCGGCCGCAGCGCTGTGGCGCACGATGACGTCACGCTCATCATCGCCGATCTCGTGAGCGCCTGAGTTCTTGGCTTCAAGCGTGACGGCGGGAGGTGCTCGTGGTCAACGTGCGACGGCTCGCGGCGGTAGACCTGTCGGGCCTCGGTCCAAAGATCATCATTCCCGAATTTGCGCTCGCCGTCCTCGGCGCTCCGGCCCTCGGCGTACTCACGCTCCTGAGGAGCACGACGACAGCCATGACGATTCTTGGTGTCTCGCTCGTTGGGCTCGGCGTGAATTATGTCCCTCTGCTCGTACACGCCATCGACTTGGTGCGGCGCTCCGCGGTGATGGCCGAGATCACCCGCGAGGCGTCTGAGCCACGCGTGCTGTACGCGAAGTACCGGAGGTAATCGGTGTGGCTGCTGCTGCCCTACACCGTCGCGATTGCCGACGTTTGGCAACGACTCAGGAAGGCCGTGCGACAGCGGCCGATGGGCCCTTGGCGGCGGCTCAAGACGAGCCCGTCAACATCCACGTGCGGCGCCGTAGAGCCCAACGATCGGCATACGAACCACCGCGTCTGGAAGCCGCAGGAGAGCAAGCGGCTCTCGTCCTTCCCCGAGCCCCTCCCTGACAAGCGCGAGCCTCTCAAGCCGCACGGATGAGCCAGTTGCGGAAATCGTCCCAGACAGCCCGCCAGACCTTGTCCCACGTAGAAAACGGCCGCAGTTCCGCGACTATTCGTGTTCTGAATCGACTGCCTCGGCTTTTCTGAGGAGCGCACCGACTCTATCCGGATCGCCGAAGCCGTTCACGGTCAACGAATTGCCGGCCAGCGGAAAGTTCGAATCCCACACACATTGGTCGAGATTCTGCGCGGGCTGTCCCCAGGAGATTGCGTGATCGTGACCGACATGTCCGCCGTCGTCGGTTACCGTAACGAGCATCAGCTGTTGTATGGGTACGACAATTTGCGCTTCGCGCAATGCCGGATGAGGCGCGCGCGACCAAGGGCCCAGGTCCGTATCGGGTCCTGTCCATCGACATCAGATGTGTCTTCGCCGTCGTGTGCGCTGGCTGTACGTCAGGGAACGTGGATCGACGCCAAGTCATCCGCCGCTTCGTTGATCAACTCCTGTAGTCCCAGAATCCGGCGTTCTGTGTCGTACCACGCGAAGATGTGCTCCTCGGACGCGAGTCCCGGCGGCTGCAGCCAGTCCTCGTCGCTCAGACGCCGGTCCACGCGAATGGCGTACGCGACGCCGAACTCGCTACGGAGTGCGGCGTCACAGCGTGCGATGAACGCCGCATGGTGTGACGCCGCGTCGTCAGTCGCGCGAAATGCCGTTTGCGTGTCTCGGGCGTCGCGAATCAAGGCTTGAAGCACGCCAATCCGACGTTTCAACCGCTCGTGCCACACGCGCGCCTGACGTTCCCAATAGCGCTGGCGTCGATAGGTCATCGCGATCGCGCCGAGCAGTGCGACGAACAGGAGCGCCGTCGCCATCGTCTCCGTGTCCGGCGTCCTCATCACACTCACTGCAGGAGGTTGACGACCACGGCCGCATACGCGCGATGCCCGTACCGCATGTCGCGCCCGAAGAACCTTAGAGTTGTGACCAACCTCCGTCCACCGGTAGTTCGGCGCCGGTCGTGAAGGTCCCGTCGAACGCGAGGAAGAGGACGGCTTTGGCGATTTCGTCCGACGTCCCGAAGCGCTTCATGGGAACCCTGCCGGTCATCTTCTCCCTGACCTGGACGCCTGCGCCGCCGGGAAACGCTTTGCCGATGATCGGCGTGTCGATGGGGCCGGGCGTCACCGCGTTGACGCGAATCTCGCGAGGCAGCAACTCGGCGGCGAGCGTCCGAGCGAAGGATCGTAGCGCGGCCTTGGCGGCTCCGTATGCGGCGTTGCCGGGCATCCCCTTGACGTTGGCGATCGAAGTCGTGAGGACGACAGAGCCTCCCCGGATGATCAGCGGCGCGAGCTTCTGTACCGCGAAAATCGGTCCCTTGGCGTTCAGGTTGAACATCTCGTCGTAGACAGTCTCGGTCAGGCTTTCGAGAGGCGCCGGGATGCTGAACCCGGCGTTGACGAAGAGCAGGTCGAAAGTGTCGAACTCGGCCTTCACCCGAGAGGCGAGAGCGTCGATTTCCGTCAACGAACGCGCGTCGCTCGAAACCACGAGGGCGTCCTTTCCAAGCTCTTTCTGTGCCGATTCCAGGCCGGCTTGCGAGCGACCCGTCACCAGAACACGCGCACCCCCATCGAGGAGCATCTTCGCCGTCGCGAGCCCCATGCCGCTCGTGCCGCCGATAATCACCACCTTCTTACCTTGGTACTGTTCCATGTGTGCTCCCTCCGGTCAGGGTTGTCTTGCTAATTTTGAACTATTTGGTTCGATAATGAGTGCCGTAAGACCGTGGACGGGCACGCAGCGGCGCAATCGCGAACTGATTCCGGTTGCCGGAATCAGTTCAGCCGCGACCGGCGCCCTTCAGCACACCGCGCTCAAGGGTGCTGCGGAGGAGAAATCGACGCCAGAGACCTTGACGACGGCCTGCCACGCGGCTTCCTGGCTGGCGCGATCGCGTAGGTGCGGGTGGCGCTGCGCCTCAATTGGGCCTGAGAACTTCCCTTGAGCCGAGGCGAAGAATTCCCCTGAGACGGCGGTTCCGAACGTCGAGGCCTGGATATACCGGCGCGCCGCCGTCTCCGGCGTCTGATTCATGCCGGGAATGAGGTTCGCGATTGGGATAAACAGATACTTCACGGCCAGGCCAGCTTGTCGCGAAGCCTTGGTAGCGGTCGCCGCACCGGGCGAGACAGCGTACACGGCCATGCCGGAGGGTAGCCGGCGCGCCAGCGCCGCGACCCACCAAGCGACAATGAGCTTCGCGTCGGCATACGCATTGTTGGGCACGTACTTCACGTTCGGCCCGTTGTGCAGCAGGGCTTCAACAGCGGCGGTTCGGTCACCATGGTGGTATTTGGCCGCGAAGGCTGGCACGTCGGTGTAGCTGAACATAGGCACGCCCCCTCGGGCCGGTTCCGCGCCGGCGATAACAATCCGCGCGTTGGGGCTTAGCAGCTTGGGGCGGAGCAACCCGACAGTCAGTTGATGGTGGCCGATCAGCGGGGCCTGAGAAGCCTCGATGCCCGCCGCAGTGAGCACGCGCTTTTTACCTGGGACCATCCCTGCATTGAGGAGTAGGAAATCGATCGGCCGACCTCGCTTGACGAGCTCGGCCAGCGCGGACTGAACGCTGAGCGGCTTGTCCAGGTCCAGCTCCAACGGCGTGAAGACCTTTCGTTTGGTCTCAGCCGCGAGTTGTGCAGCCGTTTCCCGGATCTGAGCCGCGCTGCGCCCGGTGATGATGATCTCCCCCCATCCCTCTTCGGCGAGAGCGCGGGCTGCCGAGTAACCGAGCCCGGAGGTGGTGCCGGTGATGAGTGCGATCGAACGTTCCATGGGCGTCTCCGTGGTAAAAAATTAAGGTCGAGTCGTGAGGCTCCCGCGAGGCCAGAGTCAGCTTGCTAATTTCGAACTATTTGGTTATATATTGGTGCGATGACCATTGTCAATGAGTTTTGAACCACATGATTCAAAATACTGCTAGGCCGCGCGGTCGACCGCGCAGCTTCGACGAGGTGGGGGCGCTGGAAAAGGCGACCCAGGTGTTCTGGTCGAAAGGCTACGACGGCGTGACGATCGACGATCTCGTCGCCGGGATGGGCGTAGGAAGGCCAAGCCTGTATGCCGTCTTCGGCGATAAGCGGACGATATTTTTGCGCGTCCTTAAGGCGTATGCAGAGCGGAAGGGCACAGCAGCCGCGAACGCACTCCTCTCGCCACAGGGTCTTCGCGACTCAATCGCGGGCTTTCTGAGGTACGCCGTCGAGAGTGCGACCGAGAAAAGCTCCGCTCGGGGCTGCCTTATGGTGTGCGTCGCGCCGCTTGTGGACGACGCTGAGGTCCGGCAGTTCCTGCAAAAAGCGGTCGCCGGTGGCGCCGCACTGGTGGAGCGCCGTTTCCGGGACGGGATCAGCGCGGGAGAAATCCCATCTGACTTTCCCGTAGCCACGCGCGCAATTCAAGTCACGGATTTAGCGCGTGGGCTGACCATGCGTGCGCTGATAGGCACGCCGCGCAAGGCGCTTCTCAAAGAGGCCGAGGAAGCGGCCGACTTGGTGCTCCAGCCGCGGCGCAGGGCGTCAAAATGAAATCCCAGCACCGCAGAGCCACCCAATTTCATGGAGATCTCTCGTCTCGCCCCCTAGGAACACAAGCCGTACCATCCTCGACGCCGAGACTTTCCGCGCGGGCAGCAGGCTCCCAGTCGCCCACAAACGAACGGTCGGACAGCGAATTGCTCGGATAGATAACGAACAGTCGCCGAGTGGCTATCGGAACGCCATGTTGAGTGAAGTCTCAGCCCGGTTACGCCGCATGGATGAGCCAGGGTCGAAAATCTCTCCCGATCATGCCGGACTGGTCGAGGGAGCTGGCGCAGGTTCGACGCGGTAGCCGAGACTTCGCAGTTCTCGGATCATCTTGCGCGCTCGCACCTTCTTCGCCTCGGCGCTGACCGCCGGCCCGCGTTCCTCGTACCGGACGCGCTCGTGCAGGATCTTCCAGATCAATCGACACAGCCGATGAGTGATGGCGCCGATCGCCTGGGCGTGTCCGAGGCGAGGCACGATCCGGCGGTAGACGACCGCAAAGATCGTCCCCTTGGCTTTCACCGCGGCGTTGGCGGCCTGATTCAGCACCCGCCGCATCTGGCGATGGCCTTTGGGACACCGATGACTGTAGTTCACGCCGGCGCTCTCCTCGTTGCCGGGACAGGCACCCATCCACGACGCGCGATGCTTGGGTGATGGAAACGTTGCGGCGCTGGCACCGACCTCGGCGATGATCTGCTGCGCCGAATCGACGGCGAGACCAGGGACTTCCGCGAGCCGCTGCACAGCATCATGGTGCGCCGTGAGCAGGTCGGCCATCTGCTGGTCGAGCTGACCGAGGTGATCGTCGATCACATTCAGCTCTTCGAGCGTCAGCTTCAAGAGCCGGCGATATACCGGATGCAGCGTCCGGCACGCGTGGAAGGCGTCCCGCAGCTGCTCGGGCGTGGCGCGCAGCCGCGCGGTGGCGCGCAGCCGCGCGGTCGCGAGCGCCGCGAGGGCGGAGGGATCGGTCTCGCCTTCCACCAGCGCGTGTAGCATCCGGCGGGCGCTGATGCCGAGCAGGTCCGAGACGACACTGGAAACTTTAATGTGGGCTTCCTCGAGCAGCGCCTCCAATCGGTTGTGCAGCTGCACGCGGTTCCGAGTGATCTGGTACTTGCGCCGCATCACCGTTCGCCACAGCCGTGGCTCGACGTCGGGTACGAAACTGAGGGTCAGCTCCTGCGCCACGAGGCGTTTCACCAGTCGCTCGGCATCGGGGAAGTCCTGCTTGCGTCCCCCAGGCCCGCGATTCGATTGCGCTTGGGCGAGATGGAGCGTGCCCGCGGGGGCGGGGGCGCCGTCACGCGCGCGACGCTGCGGACGCCACTGCTGCTCCAGCGCCTCCCACACCGGCCGCCAATACTGCGCGGTCGATTCCATCACGACTTCTTCGACGTCCTGCGCGACCAACCAGTCCGTCAGTCCGCGCAGATCCGCCGCCGTCGTCCCGACCTTGTGACGGTCGAAGCGAAAGTCGCCGTCGATCTCGACGTCGGCGACAACGACCGCCAGCATCTTTTTGTGGACGTCAATTCCTGCGATCCGGTACGGCATCGACCTCTCCTTGGCAAGAGCGGAGAGCGTGCCTCGTCGCATCAGTCAGGGTCGCGGGCTGACGCGTGGCGATCTGCCCCGCGACGCCCAATTATTCGTTCAATCACGCACGCTCCGGATCAAACAGTTGCTCGGCCTCAATCGCTCCACTGGCTCAGTCCGACCTCGCCGCTCCCGCCGCGATCATTCTGACCCGCGACCCGATTTTCATGAGCTTTCGTGGGCGGCACGCCCATGGTTAACCAGTTGCGGAAATCGTCCCAGACAGCCCGCCAGTTCATCAGCACTTGCTCCAGCATTTTCGGCACGCTCGATGCTGTGCATCTGGCGACGGCTCTGATCTGGCGCGACCGCATGGGCCCGCTTCCCGCGATGGCGACGTACGACACGGCGCTGGGATCAGCGGCGCGCGCGTTCGGGTTCGAGGTTCTCG
This sequence comes from uncultured Acidobacteriota bacterium, assembly GCA_963836665.1. Lineage (GTDB taxonomy): Bacteria > Acidobacteriota > Vicinamibacteria > Vicinamibacterales > 2-12-FULL-66-21 > JAICSD01. Next base: position 1,707,974 of record CAWIKL010000002.1, read on the forward strand.
GAACCTGAACCAGACTCAACCGTCAACCCGCGTCCCGACGCCATCACGATCCAGTTTCGGAATCGTCCCAAACGGCCCGCCCATTCCGCGTTCGCGGAAACAGGCCGGTCCGCACCTTGCACAGGTTCAACTCACGCCCGCTGCATCTGCTGCCTGAAAGTGAGTTCGATGAATTCGGCCGGGCGGATCATCGCGACGGCGACCAACACGATCATGTTGCCCTCCACGATGTCCGTGCCGGTCATCGTGCTGCCGAGACCGCATTCCACGTTGAACGCTTCACTCGCCTTGTTGCCCACCAAGCCGCCCTGCGACCACAGGTGCCCCAGGAAGCCGGACACTCTCTCGATGACGGCGACCCAGGTCCTGCCGTCGTTGGGGGCAAGCACGAAGTCGTTGAGTGCCCTCGTGACCGACGTCTCGATGTAGACGCCCGTGCGTCGGACCGGAACGTAGCGCCAGTCGTTGCTGTTGCCGTCGAGCGTGCGGGCGCCCCAGACCACCGGGCCGCGACCGACGAACTCCCGGATGACGTTGATGGACTTGCCGTCGATGGGGACGTTGATCGACCCTTGCTGATCCTCGTTGATCAGGACGCTCGGTTGCACCACCGAATTCAGTGCGATGTTGGCGGGCGCGCTCCACGCGCCGCGCGCCGCATCAACCGCGGTGCACACGCCGGCCATGGCGCCGCTCGGCGGCAGCAGGTTCATCCTGGTGCGGATGCCGTTCTCCATCTGCCCGAGCAGCGGCAGGGCGTTGACGAGATCCTGGTTGAGCCTTTGGACGGCGACGGGATCGGTCGTTGCGGGGATCTGGTCGATCCAGCCCTTGATCCTCGTGAATGTCGGAGCTTCGTAGAGGTACGCAGCCTGGTCGGTCAAAATGGTCTGCAGCAGCGCCCACGCATTGTCGGCGCCGGTGACATGAAAGTTTGTAAAGTCAATCTCGCTCGGCTGGACGATGGACGTGACCAAGAACGGGAAATAGGCCGCTCCGTAGGCGAGTGACGTGTTGCCGACGCATTCGTGGAACTTATCGATGACGGCCTCGAGGTCGGCGCTGTAGGTCGGCTTCGTCTGATCGAGCGTGTCGATCCCATAGACGTCGAGGATCGCGACCCGGTCGCGCAGCGTTGCGCACTGCGCCAGCATCAGCCTCGTGATGTCCGTGAAATCGCCGACCGATGTCAGCGACACCGCCTCCGGAATGGCGAGCAACGTCGGGCCGACCTGCGCGCCGACCGCCGTCAGCCCGTCTTCAAGCTTCTTCTTGTCGATGCCGCTGACTCCATCCGCGTAGCTACCGGCAGAACAGACGTAACAGGTTCCCCCACCGTTCGCGTAGAACAGCCGTAGGCTGTTATAGAGGCTGAACGCGGCGAGCGGCGACAACGCGTAGTGTTTCACCACGAATTCGCCTGCCGCCGTATCCCAGCGCTGCGCAGCGAAATTCCCGGTGTTCGCGGTTGCCTCCGTGATGCCGTATGTCGTCTTGAACGATCCGCCGAAGACCGCCTCATAGTCCCTCAGAGACCCGAGCTGAACGGGGGTCAGGTAGCCGGGCTTGCCGTCGATCGTGGCGGTCTCGGTGTAGCCGACGAAGGCGGGCATCGCTGTCTGGAGGTTGTCGGGCATCGGATCTCCACTCGCATTGTAGAGGCACACATGATCAGGACCTTCATCATGGAGTGGGGGCGGCGATAGTGTCGCAGCGCCTTGACCGGATTCAGTGAGGCAGTGCACACTCTCGGCGCCAGGAGTATTCATGCGTATCGCCTTCGCCAGTCTCGTCGTCCTCCTCTTTATCAGTACCAGTGCCCACGCGCAGCGCGGCCGCGGCGGGGCGGCGGCGCCGGCCGACGGCGGGCCCAACGGGCTGGGTGCGCTGCATTTCCGGCCGCTCGGCCCTGAAGGCAATCGCGTCGCGTCGGTCACCGGCGTGCCGGGCGATGCGTTGACCGTCTACGCCGGCGCGGCGGACGGCGGCATCTGGAAGACGTCGGATGCCGGGATCACCTGGAGGCCGGTGTTCGACGACAAAGACGTGTCCGCGATCGGCGCGCTCGCCGTCGCTTCCTCCGCGCACGACACGGTATGGGCCGGCACCGGCGAACCTTGGCTGATTCGTCCTTACTACACGCTCGGCGACGGCGTCTACAAGTCGATCGACGCGGGACGCACGTGGCAGCACGTCGGCCTGGACGCGACCGGACACGTCGCGCGGATCGTGATCGATCCCGCCAACGCCAACAGCGTCTACGTGTGCGCCATCGGCCAGGCGTTCCGCCCGCAGAAAGAACGGGGCGTCTTCCACACCGCCGACGGCGGCTCCACCTGGCAACAGGTGCTCGCGGTCAACGAGAACACCGGCTGCTCGGACCTGGCAATGGATCCGCGCGATCCGAAGACGCTCTACGCCGGCATGTGGCAGCTCTCCATTCATCGCTACGACCTGCACAGCGGCGGCCCGGCCAGCGGTGTCTACGTCACGCGCGACGGCGGCACGACGTGGAGCAAGATCACCGGGCACGGGCTGCCTGCAGCGGACCATGCTCTCGGCAAGACGGCCGTCGCCGTGGCGCCTGGCAACCCCAATCGGGTCTACGCGCTCGTGCAGGACGCGCCGGCGCCGGGCCTGTACCGCTCGGACGATCGCGGCGCGACCTGGCAGCTGGTCAATCAATCGCACTTGCCGGCCGAACGTTCGCCGTACTACACGCGCTTGGGCGTCTCGCCCGACGACGAGAACCTGCTCTACTTCCCGTCGGTCGCCTTCACGATGTCGCGCGACGGCGGGACGACCGTGTTCCAGGCCGGCGGGGGCGGGGGCGGAGGCGGGGCTGCAGGTGGGGGGGTAGGAGCCGCTGGCGGTCGCGGGCGCGGCGCAGGCGCAGGCGCAGGCGCAGGAGCGGGAGCGGCCGACGCGGCGCCGCCGCTGTCCGCGCCAGGCGGTGACAATCACGACGTCTGGATTGATCCCACGAACGCCAATCGTGTGCTCGTCGCCAACGACTCGGGGGTGTCCATCAGCGACAACCGCGCCGCCTCCTATCGGCATTTCATGTTGCCGATTTCGCAGGTCTACCACGTCATGGCGGACAACGCCGTGCCCTACAACGTGATGGGCAACGTGCAGGACAAGTCGAGTTTCCGCGGGCCCAACCGCAGCGGCGGCGGGCGCGGCGGCATGGGCGTCGGCAACTGGACGGGCACCGGCGGCTGCGAGGATGCATTCGCGGTGCCCGACCCCGTCGATGCTGACGTGGTCTGGTCGGGCTGCGACAACGGCCGCGTCGTTCGGATGGACTACAAGCACGGCATGGCGCGCGACGTGAGCGCGTGGCCGATTACGAGCTACGGCTGGGCGCCGGCCGACATGAAGTACCGCTGGGACTGGATCACGCCGATCGCGATCTCGCCGCACGATCACACTCGCGTCTACGTTGGCGCGCAAGTCGTCTTCATGACGACCAACGGCGGTCAGAGCTGGAAGGCGATCAGTCCCGATCTCACGACGAACGACAAGTCACATCAGGCCAATTCCGGCGGCGTCACCTCGGACAACCTGACGACCTTCGACGGCGGAACGCTGTACGCAATCGCCGAATCGCCGGTCAAAGCCGGGGTGATCTGGACGGGGAGCACGGACGGCCAGGTCAACGTCACGCAGGATGCGGGCGCACACTGGACCAACGTGACCAAGCACATCCCGAACCTGCCGCCGTGGGGCACGGTGTGGAGCGTTGCACCGTCCCATTTCGACGCCGCCACGGCGTATGTCGTCGAGAACCTGCAGCACGAGGGCATCTACGACGCGCTGGTGTTCAAGACGGCCGACTACGGCGCCACGTGGAAGCTGATCTCGTCGGACGTCCCGAAGGGCGTCAACTCGAGCGCTCACATCATCGTCGAGGATCCGGTGCGCAAAGGCATGCTCTACCTCGGCACGGACAACGCTCTGTACCTGACATGGGACGACGGCGAACACTGGACGCGCCTGCGCAACGATCTGCCGCCGGCACCGGTCTACTGGATGCAGGTGCAGCCGACGTTCAACGATCTCGTGATCGGAACACATGGTCGTGGGGTCTACATCCTCGACGACGTAACGGCGCTCAGGACGTGGGATACGGCGAAAACAGAGGACTTCCATCTGTTCTCGCCGCGACCCGCCTACCGCTTCCGTGCCACGGCCGACGCGCGCGAAAGCGAGCCAGATGCGCACGTCAGCGGCGAAAACCCGCCATACGGCGCGAACATCGACTTCTCGCTGACCTCGGCGACGCCGAACGTGCAGGTGTCGATCGCCGGGCCGGACAACAGCACGATCCGAACCCTGACCGTCGCCGGACATCCGGGTCTCAATCGCGCGTGGTGGGACCTGCGTTACGACAACGGCTCGACCATCACGATGCAGACCCCACCGCTCTACGAACCGTGGGCGCCGGCCCGCCGGCAGTACGCGGCATACGGCACGCGCATTCCGCCCGCGGGACCGATCGTGCCGCCGGGCACCTACACCGTGCGCGTCAAGGCCGGCACCGCCGAGCAGACCGCGCAGCTCAAGGTGCTGGCGGATCCGAAGTCGCCCGGCACGCAGCAATCGATCGAGGTGCAAGTAGCGTTCTCGCGCGAAGTGCTCGCCGAGATCGACGAAGTGGCGCGAATGGGCAACGCGCTCGAGTCGATGCGCAAGCAGTCCCAGGATTTACTGGCAAAGCTCGGCAGCGACCCGCAGAAGTCCACGCTTCTCGAGGAAGTGAAGAGCTTCGAAACGAAGATGAGCACGGTCGAAGCGAAAATGATCGATCTGCGGAACACCGGCCGCAGCGAGGACGCCTTCCGTCAGCCGGTGCAGCTCTACGAACGTATCAGCTGGATGATCGGCCAGATGGTCGGCACACCGGGCGGCGGATCCGGCGGCGGCGATCTCGGGCCGACCGACCAGCAGGTTGCGGTGAACGACGGATTCAAGCAGGAGCTCGCGGCGATCGCGGCGGAGTTCAAGCAGATCACGGACACGGAGCTGGCGGCGATGAACGCGTCGCTCAAACAGAACGGCGCGACCGCGATCACGCGATAGCGCCGAGGAGCATGACATCGATGGTGACACGACTGCGGTTCCCGGTAGTGGCGCTCGCAGGAGCCGCCCTCACGGTTTCGACGATGGTGCACGCGCAGGCGCCGGGGCCTGCCCCGCCGCAGGGCGGCCGCGGTGGCACGCCCGCACCGCTGGCGATTCCCAACCCGACCTATGTGTCGATTGCGATGGAGGTCCCCGTCGATCGCCCCGCCGCCGAGGTGTGGAAGCGAGTCGGCAAGTACTGCGACATCGGCGAGTGGCTGCGGATCGCCAACTGCACGATTCTCTCGGGCAAGGACGGCGAGATCGGCGCCGTGCGCTCGGTCGGCAACGAGGTGCTCGTCGGCAAGACCGACCTTTCCTACACCTACACGCAGCCGGTGCGCGAAGCACGGCCGTACAACCTCTATCACGGCACACTCGAGGCGCGGCCGGTGACGGCAACGACCTCGAAGCTCGTCTACACGCTGATGTTCGACAACTCGTTGCTGGCCGACGACGCAGCGCGACAGGCGGACATCGAACGGCGCCGCACGCAGTTCACGCAGGCGCTGCAAAACATGAAGATCCTCGCCGAAGGCGGCACGCTGCCGCCGGCGCCGGCGCGCCGCGGCGGACATCTCTAGGACGCGCCTCACAAGGGCGGGCGCGAGAATCGGCGGGCGAACGCGGGGTGCGGGCGATGAACTCCTTCCTCGAAGCGCGCGACTTCATCCTGGGGCATCGCACCGACTACGCGGCGGCGGTGAGCGGATTCCGCTGGCCGGCGCTGACGCACTTCAACTGGGCGCTCGACTACTTCGACGTCATCGCCGCCGGCAATCACGCGCCCGCCCTCCACATCGTCGAAGAGGACGGCCGGGACACGGTCCGCTCGTTCGAGGATCTTGCCGCCGGATCGAATCGCGCCGCCAACTACTTGCGCTCGCTCGACGCCCGGCGCGGCGATCGCCTCCTGCTGATGCTCGGCAACGACGTCGCGCTGTGGGAGATCCTCCTCGCCTGCATCAAGCTCGGCGTCGTCATCACGCCGGCGACTACACTGCTGACCGCGTCGGATCTGCAGGACCGCGTCGACCGCGGCCGCGTCCGGCACGTCGTCGCCGGCGCGGCGGAGACGAAAACGTTTGACGGGGTCCGCGGCGCATTCACGAAGATCGTTGTCGGGGGCGAGGCGAGCGGGTGGCAGCCATACGACGACCATCGACTGGCGAGCGCGACGTTCGAGCCCTCGCGGCCAACCCCGGCTGACGATCCGCTGCTGCTCTACTTCACGTCGGGCACCACCGCACAACCGAAGCTCGTGATGCACACGCATCAGAGCTATCCGGTCGGCCATCTCTCAACGCTGTACTGGATCGGGCTGCAGCCGGGCGATCGCCACTGGAACATCAGCTCGCCCGGCTGGGCCAAGCACGCATGGAGCTGTGTTTTCGCGCCGTGGAACGCGCAGGCAACGGTGTTCATCTTCAACTACGCGCGGTTCAACGCGCGCGCCGTGCTCGGTGCCCTCGCCGCGCACCGCGTGACCACACTGTGCGCGCCACCCACGGTCTGGCGCATGCTGATCCAAGAACCGCTCGCCGACTATCACGTCGTGCTGCGCGAGGTCGCATCGGCCGGCGAGCCGTTGAATCCCGAGGTCATCGAGCGGGTGCGCAGCGCCTGGGGTCTGACCGTCCGCGACGGTTACGGTCAGACCGAGACGACGGCCCTGATCGGTAATCCACCCGGCCACTTGGTAAAGGCGGGATCGATGGGTCGGCCGCTGCCCGGCTACCCGGTCGTTCTGCTCGACGCCGAGGGTCGCCTGTCGGAAACCGAGGGGGAGATCTGCCTGCGCCTCGACGACAGGCCACTCGGGCTCACCGGTGGTTACGCGGAGGACGAGGCGAAGACGGCCGAGGCGATGCGCGGCGGCTTCTATCACACCGGCGACATCGCCAAGCGTGACGCCGACGGCTACCTGACGTTCGTCGGCCGCGCCGACGACGTGTTCAAGGCGGCGGACTATCGGCTCAGCCCGTTCGAGCTGGAGAGCGTACTCATCGAGCATCCCGCGGTCGCCGAAGCGGCGGTGGTGCCGAGTCCCGATCCGGTCCGTCACGCGGTGCCGAAGGCGTTTGTGTCACTGGCGGCGGGCCGCGCGCCGTCGCGCGAGCTGGCCGCCGATATCCTGGCGTATTGTCGACACCGGCTGGCGTCCTATAAGCGGATCCGCCGGATCGAATTCATCGAGCTGCCCAAGACCGTCTCGGGGAAGATCAGACGCATCGAGCTGCGCGCGCTCGAACGGGAGCGGCGTGCGGCTACCGAGCGGGTACCGCTGGAGTTCTTCGAAGAGGAACTCTAAACGGCGGAGGATCCGCCTCAGCGCGCCTACCGATGCTCCCACTCGTCGGCTCGAGCCGTCCTGCTCCTCACCGCGCCTGGAACAGGTGCGGGGCGAACTCCGAGAGCGCCCATCGCCACACCGGCCACACGTGCCCGCCGGGCCGGTCCATGTAGGTATGAACGATCTGCGCCTTGCTCAACTCGGCGTCAAGCGTCTTGGCGCCGGCGTCGAGCGGATCCTCAGTGCCGCACCCGATCCAGAACACCTTGATCTTGGCGTTGGTGTCCGTGGGGTTCTTGACCAGATCCGGATAACGCGTGGCGAAGTCGGCGAAATTGCTGCCGCCAGCCGCCGCGCTGAAGAGACCGAACGCGCTGAACAGCTCGAGGTGCTTGAGGCCGACGTTGTAGGTCGCAGCACCGCCGGCCGACAACCCGGCCATGGCGCGGTTCTCGCGCCCCGGCGCGACGCGGTATTTTGCCTCGACGTAGGGGATCAAGTCCTTCAGCATGTAATCCTCGAACGCGCCCTGCGGCGCCGGCGGATTGTTGCTGCCGTTGAACGGCATCACGACGATCATCGGGACGGCCTTCTTCTCGGCGATCAGGCTGTCGAGGATCAGGTTCGTGGCGCCGGCCGTGCCCCAACCGAGCGCGGTGTCACCGGCGCCATGAACGAGGTAAAGCACCGGATACCGTGTCGTGCTCGTGAAGTATCCCGGCGGGAGATACGCCAGGAACTCGTGCGTGTCGTTGTAGGCCGCCGAGTGGTGAACGTTCCAATCCATGCTGCCATGCGGGATGTCGCGCACCTGCCAGAGCGGAACGGGCGACCCGGGCACCTCGACGAGGCTCGCCGAGGTGCGGACCCGCAGCTTCATCCTCGGATTGATCGGGTCGGCGATCGCCTGGCCGTCCACGGTGAAGAAGTACAGGTGCCCCGTCGGCTCAAGCGGGGCGCTGGTGACGCTCCACACGCCGTCAGCGTCCTTGGTCATTGGGACGGCGCCGCCGGTCGGCGTCTGCGGTGTGGCCAGCCAGTCTCCGGTCAGCGTCACCGTGGTCGCCTGCGGGAAGCGGATACGAAACGTGACGGTCCGATCCGGGTGGACTTCCGGCGAGACGAGCGTGTCCTGCGCGCCACGGCCGCCGCCGCGGCCCTGGGCTGGCGCCGGCACCTGTCCCATGGCGGTTGCTCCGGCGGCCGTCATGACAGACGCGACGATCGCCGCGACGAGGCGAGTTCTCATACGATCCTCCGAGCGCTACTTTACTCCGCGGCCGGTGTCCGCACCGCCGCTATAATCCGCGCATGAAAGGCGTTCTCGCGGCCGTGGCACTCCTCGTATCTCTCATCCCGCTTTCCGCCGCAGCGCAGGAAACCGACACTGAAAAGGCGGCTGCCCGCGACGTGCTGCGCAAGATGGCCGAGCTCGAGCAATCGCTTGACGTATCCGGGCTGGTCGTGAAGCTGTCGGGTGCCGACGCGGCGCGCGACGCGGTCGTCGCCCGCGCGAAGGAACTGCTCGACGGCGAGCTCCTCGCCATGGCCGACGACATCGCCACGCACCCCGAGATTGGCTTCGTCGAAAGACGGTCGGTCGGAATCCTCACCGCCTATCTGCGCAAGCACGACTTCGAAGTCGAGATGGGCATCGCGCAGATGCCGACCGCGTTCGTGGCGAAATACCACGCCAGCAGCGGCGCGCCGAATCTGGGCATCATCGTCGAGTACGACGCGCTGCGCGGGACATCCGGCGCGTTCCACGGCGATCAGCACAGCGCGCAGGGGCCGGTCGGCCTCGCCGCAGCGGTGGCGATCGCGGAATATCTCACCAAGACACACACACCTGGCAGCGTGACGGTGTTCGGGACGCCCGGTGAAGAGATGATGCCGCCCAACGCCAAGACCGACATGCACGTGGCGCACGCCTTCGAGGGGATGGACATCATGGTACGCAGCCACTCGTCGGCGCAGACATCGCGGCCAGCGGCCGGCTTCGGCACCTGCTGCATGAACATCGACGGCGTGAAATACACCTTTTCCGGTGCGCCGGCGCACCAGCTGACGTCATGGAACGGCCGCAACGCGCTCGAAGGGGTGATCCACCTCTTCAACAACATCGACGCCGTGCGCAGCAGCATCAGGCCCGAGGCACGGATCCAGGGCGTCATCACGGAAGGCGGCGCGGCGCCTAACGTGACACCCGATCGCACGGCCGCGGACTTCTACATCCGCTACCCCGACGAAATTTACCTGCAGCAGGTGACCGAGTTCGTCGACAACGCGGCGAAAGCGGCGGCGCTCGCCACCGGCACGAAAGTGAAGATCGATCACTACGGCAGGGATCGCGACGGCATCAGCGAAGCCACGCTCGCCGAGCTCTCGTTTGCCTACATGAAAAAATACGGCGCGACCAACGTGCAGGCGCAGCCGGGCAAGCCACAGGGCTTCGAGGAGACGGGCAGCGTCTCGCGCGACATCCCAGGTATCGGTGTCAGCGCGCAGTCGTCGGCCGCTCCGAATCACACCTACGAGATGGACGCCGACAACCTGAAGGAGATCGGTCACAAGGGCTTCACCATCGACGCCGAGACGATGACCGCGATTCTGTTCGATTTCGCCACTCACGCCGAGTACCGGACTGCGGTGAAGCAGGAGTTCGTTGGGCTGAAGGCGCTCTTCGACGAGTATCTGGCCGCGCTGAAGAAAACCTACACAGTGCCCACCGTCGGTGATCCGAAGTAGCGCGATCTCTGCGCAGCACCGGCAGGAAGGAAGGAAGCTGATGGCTTCCTATCGCTGACGCACGACGGGTCACTCGCGTCGGGTGCGTGCGCACAAGCGCCGGCGGAACGTTCGGAGCGTCGGTGAGTACCGGCCTGCTCCGTACCCTCGACGCTTTCTGCCGCCGTGTTCGACGCGCCGCTGCCACAACTACCTGCGGCAAGCGCCGCCGCAGCGAGGGCCGCCGTCATCCACAACCGTGCTCCGCACTTCATGACGCCTCCAGTTCCAGCGTAGGAGCACGTCTGGGCGTCCTATGACGGCCGTCATACAAGGGTTACTATCGTGGCCTCCCACTTTCGTGACGAATCCTCTGCATCGACACCGGGCCGCATGGTCCGGGATAGCTGTGCTCGCCGGGATCGCGGTCGTCGCTCGCCTGCCGCAGCTGCTCAGCCCCAACCTCCTCGCCGAAGGGGACGAGTGCATCGCCGGACTGATGGCGATGCACGTGGCGCGCGGCCACGATTTCCCGCTCTTCTTCTACGGACAGAAGTACGGCCTGGCGATCGTGGAGACGTCGGTTGCCGCGGGCAGCTTCGTGCTGTTCGGCGCCGGACCGATCGCGCTCAAGGGCGCGATCCTGGCGATCTGGATCGCCGGGGCGGCGTTCTACTTTCGTGCCTTCACGCGCGTTCTCGGCACGGTCCGCAGCTTCTGGATCACGCTGCTGCTCGTCCTGATGCCGGCGTGGGCGGCGACGTCGATGAAGGCGTGGAGCGGCTACGCAACGGCATTTGCCGTGACCGGCCTCGTCTTCGATCTGGTTACCGTGAGCACGGAGCGCCGCGCCGCGGCATGGACGGCGACCGGCGCTGCCAGCGCGCTCGTCTATTTCGCGCAACCGTTGTGGCTGCCGGGCCTGCTGCCGGTCGTCTTCTATCACCTGGCGGTGACGCGTCGCGTGACATGCTGGACAGCCTGCGCATTCGGGGCGGGCGCGTCGATGGCGGCGATGGCCGGCATCAGACACTACTGGCTGGCGGGCACGCCTGAGGTGTGGTTCGGGCCGGACGTCGGCAACCCACACGTCCTCGCCGCCACAGGCGCGGTGCTGAGGCAGGTCTACGTGAACCTGACGGGATCCTTCTACTTCGCGCAGACGATCGTTCCGGGGCGCGTCACCGCGGCGACGGCCGTGTTCTGGTGCGCCCTGCTTTGCGCGCTGCTGGGGCGGCAGGTGTATCGCATCGTGACCCGCCACCACCTCGCCTGGTCGTACCTCCTCGCCGCATCGGTCGTGCTGACGGTGGCGGCGAACTGGCTCCTGATCGAACCGCGCGACGCGCGCTACATGCTGCCCCTGAGCGCGCCGCTCGTCTTCCTCGCCGGCGTCGAGCTGTTCGATCTCGCCGATCGCTCGGCCTGGCCGGCGAGGCGCTGGGTCGCGGCGATCGTGCTCGTCGCGGCCGTCCAGGCGGTCGCGATGCGGGAATTCGGCGGCTACACCTTCATGTGGTGGACCAACACGCGGAACAGCCCGAGCGAGGCGCAGACGCTGAACACCGTCATCGGCTACCTCGAATCGCGCGGGATCACGCGCGTCTACTCGATGAACGGATTGCTGCAGTGGAACATCGACTTCTACAGCCACGAGGCGATCCTGGCCCGCTGGAAAGGGGCGCGCGATCGATATCCTCCTTACGTTGTGGCCGTGGATCGCGCGCGGGAAGCCGGCCGGCCGGTCGCCATCGTCGGCTACACCGGCTACACCTACGGCCTGGACAAACTGGTGCCCGATGCGAAGGCGATCGTCGACATCGACGGCAAGTACTACGTCTATCTTGCGCCGGACCGCGAACTGCTGCGGCGGGCGGGCTTCGAGCTGATTCGCTGACGTCGCTCACGAGTCGAGGCGGCGAATCGACGGCACGGTGATCAGGATCACGGCAAACGCGATCACGTGCAGCGTGCCGACAACGGCGAAGACGTCGCCGTAGGTGAAGCCTGCGTCGAGCAACCGTCCGGCGGCGAGGTTCATTAACAGGCCGCCCATCGCGCCGCCGAAGCCGACGAGGCCGGCGACCGAGCCGACCACGCGGCGGTCGAACAGATCGGTCGGCACGATCATCACCAGCGTGGACCACGACTGCTGCCCGAAGAAGGCAAGACTGAAAATAACGAGCGCCCACTCGACCGGCACTCGGGTCACGAAGACAATCGCTGGCATCACCGCGGCACTGAGACCGAGCGCGATCTTGCGGGAGTGGTCGATCGAATGTCCGCGTCGCACGAGCGCGCTCGACAGCCAGCCGCCAAGCAAAGAGCCGGCGCCAGACGCCGCGTACGGCACCCAGCCATAGGCGCCGACCTGCTTGACGTCGAAGTGCCGCGCATCGTAGAGATACTTCGGCAGCCACGCGATGTAGAAGAACCAGGCGGCGTCGGTCAGACACTTCGCCGCGACGAGCCCCCAAACCTGGCGGTAGGCAAGGAGGGACATCCAGCTGACGACCGGCTCGCGTTCGTTCTCGGCGCGCGACCCCGCGTCGGCGCCGTAGACGCGCGGCCACAGCGCGGCCCAGGTGAGTCCGGCAGCGCCGCAGGCCAGGAAGACCCAGCGCCAGCTTCCGTACAACAGGATCGCCGCGATGAGCGGAGGCGCGGCCAGCGCGCCGACAGCCGTGCCGGCGTTGACCAGCCCCATTGCCGTCGATCGCTCGGCGACGGCGAACGACTCGGCGATCACCCTGGTCGCGGCGGGAAAGCCGCCGCCCTCGCCGAGGCCGAGCAGAAAGCGGCTGACCGCCAGCATGGCGAAGCCCGCGGCGGCGGCGTGGCTGGCGCAGGCGAGCGACCAGAAGATCATGATCGCCAGGAATCCGCGACGCGCACCGAGACGGTCCACCAGCGCGCCGCCACCTGCGTACATCAGCGCGTAGGCGAGCAGGAACAGCGACGTCAGGTCGCCGAACTGAGTATTGGAGAGAGGGATCTCCCGCTGAATCGCGGTGACTGCTACCGGCAGCGCCTGCCGGTCGAGATAGCTGATGGCGATGGCGGCGCCAACCATTATCGCGATCCGCCACCGGTTTGGCATCAGCACGAATTATCCCTGCGGCCGCGCGATTTTGCACGGGAGCTCGCGCTCTGCTGGTTTTGCGTCCACGGACGATAGTCCACACGCTGACGCTCCGATCGCATACGATCCCTGCCTGAGGGAAGGGGCCGTCGTGCGCGTCGTCATTCTCGCGCTCACCATCGCCGCGATCGTGGCGCAGGCGGTGCCGTGGGTTCCACGCGCCGTGTTCGACTACTCGGGGCTGCCGCTGCTGAACCGCATCCACCAGCAGGACACCTTCGGCACCGACACCGTCGCCGACTCCTACGAATCACGCGTCGTGCTGCACGACGTCCGCGATATGTACACCAAGCGCGAGACCGAGCAGACGGCGCTCGAAGCGCACTATTGGTCGAAAGCCGCGTCGGCCCCCTACCCGCCGGCGACGCTGCTGCTCGAATCGGCGCTCTACGCGCTGGGCGGACGAACGATCACTGGCTTCTACCTGACGATTCTCGGGCTCGCGGCCATCTTCCTGACGACGTCGCTGCTCTACTGTTTACGGACGCACTGGTACGTCTTTCCCCTCGTGTATCTCAACTTCCAGTTCCTCGGCGAACGCTTCGTCGGCGTGCAGGACTGCTCGTACCTCGTCATGCTGACGGTGGTGATGGCGGCGCTGTTTGCCGCGCGCGCCCGGCGGCAGGCGGCGCACCTGCTCGTGGCGCTGGCGATCACGATCAAGCTGTCGCCGCTCTTCTACGCGACGGAGATCCTGCGTATGCCGCGGCGGACCGCGGCGCTCTTCATCGCCATCGTCGCCGCCGGGCTGGCGCTGCCGTATTTCATCTGGGCCAACTACGCCTACATCTATTCGTTCGAAGCGGGCCTGAAGGGCAGTCACTCGAATCACGTGTCGGCGATGATTCTCGCGCCATTGTTCGCCGCGGCGGTGTGGCTGGTCGAGTGGCGTTGCGGCTTCGACATGGAGGATCGTATCGGCTGGGGGCTGGTGCCGATGGCGCTGTTCCTCGGCGTCTACACCAATGGCGCGCGGCATTTGCTGCTGGCGCTGCTGGTGCCCGACAAGCGGGTGTGGCGCAACGTCCCCGTGCCGATCACGCTCGCCCTGCACACGCTCTTTCCGCGTGCGATTCCGCTCGGTTCCGTGCTCACGATCATGATCGGGCTGCTGGCAGTAATCCTGGCTGCCTATGCCTTCGCCCCCGATTGGAGCTTTGGCCATGACACGCCGATGCCGGTGGACCCCCGTCCTTCTTCTTAGCGCCGCATTCGCCGCTTCGATTGGCGCACAGGGTCAGGCGCCGCCGCAGGGACGAGGGCGGGGCAACGTCGAACTGCCCGACGGACCGGGCAAGCTGCCGGTGACGGCGTACTGCACCCGTTGTCACACGCTCGCCAACATCACCGGCTCTGGCGGCTACACGCGTGACGACTGGCGGACGCTGATCGGCACGATGGTCTCGCTGCCGAAGGAGACAAACGACGTCATCGTCGAGTACCTGGCGAAGAACTTCCCCGAACAGCCCCGGCCGAAGGCCGTGCTGATTGCCGGGCCGGCGACGGTTTCGTTCAAGGAATGGGATCTACCGACGCTCGGGTCGCGCCCGCACGATCCCCTCGCCGCCGCCGACGGGTCTATCTGGTACACAGGCATGTTCGCCAATGTGCTCGGACGGATCGATCCCAAGACGGGACAGATCAAGGAGTATGCGCTGAAGACGCCCGGCTCCGGCCCGCACGGGCTCGCGGCCGACAAGGACGGCAACATCTGGTTCACGGCGAACTCCAAGGGCTACATCGGCCGGCTGAACCCGGTGACCGGCGATATCACCGAGTACCGGCTGCCCGACGCGGCGCGCGACCCGCACACGCCGCTCTTCGACAGGAACGGCATGTTGTGGTTCAGCGTCCAGGGCGCGAACATGGCGGGCCGTCTCGATCCGAAGACTGGCGACGTGAAAGTTGTGACGTATCCGCAGCCGCGCTCGAATCCGTATGGCATGGTCTTCGACTCTACCGGCGTACCGATCATCTGCGAGTTCGGCGGCAACCGCATCTCACGCCTCGATCCGGCGACGCTGGCGATCAGGGAATGGACGCTGCCCAACCCGGAGAGCCGGCCGAGGCGGATCGCCATCACCAGTGACGATGCGGTCTGGTACGCCGACTACTCGCGCGGTTATCTGGGCCGGCTCGACACCAGGACCGGGAAGGTGTCCGAGTGGCCATCGCCGGGCGGGCCGAAGTCGCAGCCCTACGGCATCACGGCGCTGCACGACGTCATCTGGTACAGCGAATCCGCGGTGCGGCCGAACACGATGGTGCGCTTCGATCCGAAGACGGACACCTTCCAGACGTGGATCATCCCGGGCGGCGGCGGCGTCGTGCGCAACATCATGCCGACGCGCGACGGCAATATCGCCATCGCCGAAAGCGGCGTCAACAAGGTCGGATTGGTGGAAATCGGAAAATAGGCCGGTCTCGCGAGCCGCGTGGCGCGGCCGCCTAGGCGACGGCGAGCGGTGTTACCGTCTGGGTCGATTCGGCCAGGATCGTTCGTTTCGGACCGAGCGGCGCTGCGGCGCGGACGACCGCTTCGGCCGACTGCATCGAGAGCGGCTTCGAGAACAGATAGCCCTGCGCGTGGGTGCAGCCGAGCCGCTCCAGCTCGCGGGCCTGGACGTCGCTCTCGATCCCTTCGGCTACCACGCTGGTATTGAGCGTGCGCGCGAGCGCGAGGATGCTCTCGACGATGGCCGGGCGGCCGGGCAGCAGCAGGCTGGCGACGAACGAGCGGTCGATCTTGAGCGCGTCGACCGGCAGCTTGTGCAGGTGGCTCAGCGACGAATAGCCCGTGCCGAAGTCATCGAGATAGACCTTGACGCCGAAGTCACGCAGGTCGCGCAGGATGACGGCGGCCTCGCCGGGCGCATCGAGCAGCGCGGTCTCGGTAATCTCGACGCGCAGGTGCGCCGGCATCAGGCCGGTCTCCTTGACCGTCGATTGCACCACGCGCAGGAAGTTCTGCTGCACGAGCTGCCGGCTCGACACGTTCACGGTGATGCAGTCGAGGCCCGCGCCTGGGAAGCGACGCTGCCAGTCGGCGAAGGTGCGGCAGGCTTCCTTCATCACCCACGTGCCGAGCGGCTCGATCAGGCCGAGCTCCTCGGCAATCGGCACGAACGTCGCGGGGGACACCGGCTCGCCGTTGCGCTTCCATCGCACCAGCGACTCGAAGCCGATGCACATACCCGAGGCGAGCGTGACGATGGGCTGATAGTGGACCTCGAAATCGTTGGCGGCGACGGCGCGGCGCAGATCGTTCTCGAGGCTGAGGCGATCGCGCACCCGTGCATGCATCGCCGCGTCGAAGACCTCGTGACGCGACTTGCCCCGTGACTTGGCGTGATACATCGCCGTGTCCGCGTCGCGCATGATCTCTTCCGGGTTGACGTAATGCGCCGGTCCGAAGGCAATGCCGATGCTGGCCGAGGTGAAGACCTCGCGGCCCGCGATCGAGAAGGGCGCGCTCAACGCGTGCTGGATGCGCCCGGCGATGGCGTTGGCCTGGGCGTCGTCGTTGAGGCCGGTGAGAAAGATGGCGAACTCGTCGCCGCCGAGGCGCGCCAGCGTGTCGCCCTGGCGCAGGCAGGTCTCCAGGCGCCGCGACGCGGCGATGAGCAGCTCGTCGCCGACCATGTGGCCGAGGCTGTCGTTGACGATCTTGAACCGGTCGAGATCGAGATAGAGAACGGCGAAGCCACCGGCGGCAGTGCCGCGGTGGCGGCAGTCTTCGAGGCGACGGCCGATGCCTTCGACGAAGACGGCGCGGTTCGACAGGCCGGTCAGCGAGTCGACGAAGCCGAACGTACGCAGGCGCTCCTGCGCCGCCGCCTGCTCGGTCGTGTCGGTCAGCGAGCCGGCGATGCGCACGGGCTTGTGTCCCTTGCCGCGCACGGCGACGCCGCGGCACAGGAAACGGCGGTAGCTGCCGTCCTCGTGCCGGATGCGGTGCTCGTGCTGGAACACCTGCGTCGAGCCGACGAGGTGCGCCTGCAGCGAGGCATCCAGACCGGCGAGATCGTCGGGATGGACACGGTCCAGCCATTCCGACGGGCCGCCGCTCGCAGCGTGCGCGGGCAGCCCGATCATCGCGCGCCAGCGCGCCGAGACGTAGAACTCCTGTGTCTGCAGGTTCCACTGCCAGAGTCCGTCGTTGGCTCCCTCGGCGGCGAGGGCCAGGCGTTCGCCACTGCGACGCAACTCGTGCTCGGCGCGCGCGCGCTCGGTGACGTCCTGCCACAGCAGCGCGGCACCGCCGGCGACCGAGACGATGCGCACCTGCGCGATGCGCAGATCGCTGCCGGCCTGCAGGCGGAGATGGCTGAGGACGCGGGTCTGCTGGTCCTTGATGGTGTCGGCGATGGCGCGGGGCAGCTCGCTGCGTGACAGCGCCGGCAGGGCTGCCGAGATCGGACGGCCGAGGGCCAACCGCGCCGGGCACTGCAGCAGCCGCTCGAGGGCGTCGTTCCACAGCGTGACACGGCCGCTGGCGTCGTGCACCGACATTCCCTGCTCGAGGTACTCGAGCACTTCGCTGCGGCTGTGATGCTCGGCGAGGCGGTGTACGTAGTCGGCGTAAAGGCGGTAGCCGAGGCCCAGCGCCACGGCGAGCACCGGCGCGATGTTCCACATGCGGCGATCGATGACCTGCACCACGGTGATCGACACGCCGGCGCCGAGGAGGTACACGGGGTAACCGGCAAGGGCGCGTCGCGGCCAGGACCAATCGACGCCGCGGCGCTGCACCAGCGGGACGACCACTTCGGCAAGCACCGCCTGCGTGAGGTGATAGGCGAGGACCGCGGCGGCAATCGGCAGCGCCAGCCACGGCCACAGGAACACGTTCGGAATGACGCGCCCGAGCCAGGCGTGGGCGAGATCTGCGCTCTGGATCGCGGCGACGGCAACGCCGGTGTCGAACAGAGCGCGGCTGCGGCCGGTGCGCCGCATGACCAGGCCAGGCGTCAGGGTCGCCGCCGCGGCGATGACCATCGCCACGTTGGCGCCTTCGAGCAGCAGGGTCGTGAAGACGATCACGAAGGCGGGCGGCATGATGGCGCGGTGGGTCGTCGCCGGATGCTGCGCGCGGAGGCAGGCCGCCAGCATGGCGGCCAGCGCGAGCCCGACGACTTCAACCAAACCTGGAGTCGACGTCCAGCCCGCCAGCCACGGCGTGGCCACCGCGGCGGTGAGCACCCCAGCAAAAACGGCGACGGAGGAACGCGAGGGAACGGTAGCCATTGGCGGCCGCGAAACGATGATGCCGTGCAAAGGAGACACCAGTCGGCGACATCGTACAACTACCAGAAAATACAGTAGTTACTCTGATTAGACAGTGTCAGACAACCGGCGGGGTGTTCCAGGACGGAACAAGGTCAGCTACAACCGTGTGCGCGGTGCTCCAAAACGGAGCGCCCGATGAGTCGCGGCGATGACGGTTGTCGCGCGCGGGACGCGCACAGCTGGCTGGCTCGCCTTTCCCCCATACTGGCTCGCTCTTCCCCCATAATTGACCGCCGATTGTGCGGCCGGGTTGGACCGCTCGGACCACGTTGGCCGTCGACTGTAGATTTCAGGCCGGAATTCGCAGCAGACGGTGTGCGTTGTCCCAGACGATCTTTCTGAAGATCTGCGCCGAGGCCGACGCCTTCAACACCGTCAGCGTTTCGCGCGCTACGCACTTGCCGGCCAGCCGCGCCGCCGCCGGATTATTCGCCTGGCTGACGCCGCTGCCGTGGCCGTCGCTGCAGCTGCAGTCGCTGCCCATCAGCAGCTTGTCCTGATGCCGCTTCAGAAAATCGGGCGTGAACGAAGGATCGCGCGAGAGCGCGTTGTTCCCGGAGTTCGCCGAGCAGTCGCCGTGGAGATTCGCGTAGTCCGACAGCAGTCTGTCGGTCAGGCCACCGCGCGCGATCGGGCCCGACGGATACGCCGCCTGGTTGCGATAGTCGGCGCTGACGTTTGCCCAGAACGCGTCGGCATGGCCGATGAACGTCGTCTTCGGGTAAGCCTTGAGGATTGACTCGAACACAGTTGCGTAGCCGGTACTCCACGCGCCCTCGCCTTCGAAGTGGTCCACCTCCTGGAAGTGAACGAGCACTGGGACGTGCAGCTCCGCGGCGAGCGCATACATCCGGCGCAGCTCCGGGCCGCCGGCGGCGACGTGGAACTTCAGTTCGCCAAACCCCTGCGCGCCGTCCTTCACCGCCTGCGTCAGTTGTGCTTCCGCCTCTGGCTTGGTGATGTCGACGGCATTGAACCACGTAAAGCGACCCGGCGCGAGCGCGGCGATCGCCTTCACCTGCTCCTGCGCCGGGCCGCGGGTCAGCAGGTTCGCCTTCGTGATACCTGCACCGTCCACGTGCGCAAGGTTAGCCGCCGGGGCGGGGCGCATGTGATGGTGGAGGTCGAACACCGGCGAGCCCCACTCGTTGGCCGCCGGGGTCTGCGTCCCCGCCAGCGGCAGCGCGGCCGCGGCGGTGAGCGTCTCGAGGAATTCGCGCCTGGTCAGCATGGGCGGAGGATAACCCAATCCTGTCAGGCTGTTGATCGCCTGGCGCGACGGGGTTACCGGATCGACTTCTCGGGCATCTCGAAGCGCAGCTGCGGATTGATCGGCATCGGGTCGGGCGTCGGCACGCCGGTCTCCTTCAGAAGCCGATCGAGCTCGGTCTTGAGCTCTCCCAGCTTCCCCTGCGACGCGGGATCGTCGATCAGGTTCTTCCCTTCGATTGGATCCGCCGCGACGTGATAGAGCTCCGCCTTCTCGGTGTCGGGGTTGCCATCGCCGTTGGGATAGTGGATGTACTTCCAGTCGTCGGTACGGACGGCGCGCACGTTCGGCGTGTAAGGGAACTCGGTCTCGAAGTTGTATTCGTAGAGAAACGACTTCCGCCAGGACGATGGATGCTCCCCCTTCAGCAGCGGGACGAAGGATTGCCCGGCGACTTTGGGAAAGCCGGTGCCGCGGCCGATCTCGACCAGGCTCGGCGCCAGATCCTGGTTCAGCACCATCTCGTTGACGACGTGCGGTGTGGTGATGATTTCGGGATAGCGGACGAGCAGCGGGATGCGCATGCTCTCTTCCCACGCCGTCCGCTTGTCGATCGACGCATGTTCGCCGAGCAGGAAGCCGTTGTCGCCGGCGTAGGCGATCAGGGTGTTGTCGAGCTCACCAAGCGACTTCAAGACGTCGAACACCTGTCCCACCGCATCGTCCACCGACAGCAGCGTGGCGAGATACGAGCGGCGGAAGACGCCGTAGTCATTGGTCTCGTACAGCGGCCCGTCGATGCCGTGCCAGGTCTTGATGCGCTTGCTCACCCAGTCGGGCGTGCCCGGGGGGAGCGTCGCCGTGGCAGGGCGATCGACCGGCATGCTATCGAAGGCATGCGCATACTTCGGCTCCGGCACCCAGATGCCGTGCGGGGCCTTGTGCCCGATTTCGATCGCGAACGGCTGCTTCGCGGTCTTCATCCAGTTCACCGCCAGGTCGGTGACGATGTGCGTGTAGTAGCCGTCGAGCTTCTGACGCTGGCCCTGGATGTTCCACTCGGTGCCGTAGTACTGCCCCTGCCCTTTGTGACTCGCCCAGTAGTCGAAGCCGGAGCGATGCTCGTCGTTGTTCTCCCCCATGTGCCACTTGCCGACGTAGGCGGTGTTGTAGCCAGCGCTCTTGAGCGCTTGCGGGTAGCTCGGCAGATTGTCGGGATATTCGGTGAAGTTGTTGCGAACGCCGTGGGTATGGGCGTAGACGCCGCTCAAGAAGCTGGCGCGGCTCGGCGAGCACAGCGAGTCGGTGCAGAACATGTTGGCGAAGCGCACGCCTTCGTTGGCGATGCGATCCATGTTCGGCGTCTTCAGATACGGGTGACCCGCGCAACTGAGGCAGTCCCAGCGCTGGTCGTCGGTGAGGATGAAGATGATGTTGGGTTGGCGTTTGGGCTGCTCGCGCCCGCACGCCGCCAGCGCCGCCGCCGCGGCGGCCGTGCCGAGAAATTCGCGCCTGGTTAACATGCGCGGAGCATACGCGATCCGACGCGCTGATCCGTCAGACGACGCGAACAAAGCGACGGACCCCGTCGTCTAATCGCCTGCAATGCAGGCAATCCGACTGGGCAGGAGATGGCACATGAAACTCGCGATCATTTGCTTTGTTTCGGCCGCCGCCGTCGGCGGCCAGAACGTGAACCTCGCGTCCGCCACGCTGCGCCCGGTCAACCGCCAGGTCAGCCGCATTCAGGAACGCGGCGGTGTCCACGTCTCAGCCGGCGCGGGTCCCGGCGTCGCCTGGATCGAAGGCACCGACTTCGCCGAGGGCACGCTCGAGGTAGACGTCCGCGGTAAGGACGTGCTGCAACAGAGCTTCGTCGGCATCGCCTTCCATCGCAAGGACGACCAGACCTACGAATCGGTCTACCTGCGCCCTTTCAATTTCCAGGCGACCGATTCCGCGCGCCACAACCACGCCGTGCAGTACATGCAGGTGCCGGAATTCGACTGGCCGGTCCTGCGCGAGAAGTTCCCGGAGGAGTTCGAGCGTCCCGTCGCGGCGGCGGTCAAACCGACCGACTGGGTGCCGCTCAAGGTCATCGTCCGCGGCGGGCGGGTGCAGGTGTTCGCGGGGGCGGTCGCGACGCCGACGATGGACGTGCGCCCGCTGGGTCAGCTTCAGCACGGCGCGGTTGGCCTGTGGGTCGGCAACAACAGCGACGGCGATTTTGCGAACCTGCGTGTCACGCCACTGAAATAGCCGCACGATCTCGAGCGGCGGCGGCCTGCGCCCGGTGTGGTCGCGCGACGGCAGCCATCTTTTCTATTTGACCGGGATGTTCCCGCCGCTGTCGCTCAACAGCGTGGCGCGCCGCCCCGGCGGCGCGCTCGACTTCGGTCCCGTGGAGATCGTGTTCGACGGCGCACCCTACGGGGGGGCCACCATGCTTGGCCGGCCAGCTCGGCCCGCGCGGACCCCGGGACGCCGGTACCGATCGCAGTACCACACCTTACCCGCCACGCCGCGCTCTGCTAGACTGACTCTACCCGGCAGTCGTCCACTTAGACGGGCAAGAAAGAAGGTGCACGATGTCTGTGCCCCTGCGCATCGTCAATCGGCAGGTCGGCGACGTCGTCGTTCTTCAGCTCCACGGCCATCTCGTGGCCGACGAAAGCGACCGTGCCCTACGCGAGCACGTCCATGCGCTCGCGCTCGAGGGGCGCACCGCGGTGCTCCTCGATCTCGAGGATGTGTCCTACATCGACAGCGGCGGCATCGGCGGGCTCGTGCAGCTCTACAACGAACTGACCGCGCGCGGCGGTCATCTCAAGCTGGTACACCCGAGCCGGTGCTCGACGCGGGTGCTGCAGATCACCCACCTCTCCTCCGTGTTCGAGATCTACGAGACCGAGGACGAGGCGCTCCGCAGCATGCCGCACGCGGTCCGCTAGCCTGCCCGACCCGTCGTTGCCGCGGCGCATCGCCAGCGGCAACTTCGGCCCGTGCCATCATCTCGGCGGCCGCACCCGCGCCGCCCTTGTATAATCGCCACTCCCACATGAACTTGACGGCGGGCGTTCGCCTGGGTCCGTACGAGATCCTTTCGGCGATTGGCGCGGGCGGCATGGGCGAGGTGTATCGCGCCCGCGACACGAAGCTCAATCGCGACGTCGCGATCAAGGTGCTGCCGGCGCTGTTCGCGTCTGATCCTGACCGGCTGGCGCGCTTCACGCGCGAAGCGCAGGTACTCGCCTCTCTCAATCATCCCAACATCGCCGCCGTCTACGGCATCGAAGGCGACGCGCTGGTCATGGAGCTGGTCGACGGGGACGATCTCTCGGACCAGATTGCCGGCGGTGCGCTCCCGTACGCCGATGCGTTGAAGATCGCGCGTCAGATCGCCGATGCCCTCGAAGCGGCGCACGAACAGGGCGTCGTCCATCGGGATCTCAAGCCGGCCAACGTCAAGGTCCGGCCCAACGGCGCGGTCAAGGTGCTCGATTTCGGCCTCGCGCTGTCGCGCGGGAGGCCCGCCGAGATCGCCAATTCGCCGACGTTCACGTCGCCGCTGCCGATGACCGCGCTCGGCGTGATCCTCGGCACGGCGGCCTACATGGCGCCCGAGCAGGCACGCGGCAAGGCCGTCGACCGGCGTGCCGACATCTGGGCGTTCGGCTGCGTGCTCTACGAGATGCTCACCGGCGTGAAGGCGTTCGACGGCGAGTCGGTCGCCGACGTGATGGGCGCGATCATCGGGCGCGATCCCGACTGGACCCGCCTGCCGCCGTCACTGCCATCGCGCGTCGGCGACGTGCTCCGCTGGTGCCTGCGGCGTGATCCCGCTGAGCGGCTGAAGGATTTCGGCGACGTGCGGATTCTGCTCGCCGATGTCGATGCGCCGCCGGTCGCGCGCCCGTCTGCCTGGGCGGCGGCGCCGTCCGGGCGCCGGCGTGCGCTGACAGCCGCCGGCTGGACGCTGGCCGCGGGGCTCGCCGCCGCGCTGCTGTGGAAGACGCTGCACGGGCAGGACGTCATTCCCCCGCGCAGCATGCGCTTCGAGCTGCCGCTGGCGCCGGCGATCGAGGCACAGCAGCCACTCAGCTCCAGCCTCGCGCTGTCGCCCGACGGCGGGCGCCTGGTCTACGTCGCGCGGCAGGGGAACACGACCGCGCTCTACCTGCGCGATCTCGCGACTGGCGAAGCGCGCCTGCTGCCCGACACCGCCGATGCCTACGCGCCGTTCTTTTCGCCCGACGGGGCCAGCGTCGGCTTCATCGCGGCAGATCGCCTCCGGACGCTCCAGCTGTCAGCGCCGCTCGCCCGCGATCTCACGACGACGGCGAGGGGCAGCGCGCGCGTCACCGCCGACTGGACGCCGTCCGGCGACGTGATCTTCGCGGAACCGCGCGGGTTGGCGCGGGTGCGCGGCGACGGCGGCGCGGCGGGGCTCGCGGTGGCGCTCCTGCCGTCGGAGTCGGGCCTCATGACGCCACGCGCCCTTCCCGACAGACGTTATCTGCTTGCCGCGGTCCGCGCGAAGACCTCGACGAAGACTGACGATGCGTCGCAGATCACGATCGTCGATACGGTGACCAACACACACCGCGTGCTCATCGATCAGGGCGGCAGCCCGGCGCTGCTGCGCCGAGGAACCGACCCGCGGGCGCCGGCCTTCCTGATTTACGCCCGCGGCGGACGCCTCTGGGCGGCGACATTCGATCTGCCACGGCTTGCCATCGCCGGCGCACCGCAGCCGGTCGTCGACAACGTCGAAATGCGGCCCAACGGCGACGCCGCACAGTTCGCGGTGTCGAACGACGGCACACTCGCGTACCTCGAAGCCTCGCCGATGGAGCTGGCCTGGGTCGATCGCCGCGGGGCCGCGACGCCGGTCTCGGCCGTCATGCGCCGCTTCGCGCTACCGCGGCTGGCGCCGGACGAGCGCCGGATTGCCGTCGAGGTGCAGGACGTGCCGCACCAGGTCTGGCTGCTCGACACCGAGCACGATTTGTTGACACCGCTTACCGAGGGGCCGGGCGGCAGCCACAACTTCGCCTGGTCTCCCGATGGACGTGCCCTGGCGTTCACGGCGAGCACGGGTGCCAGGACCAGCGTGATGTGGATGGCGCTCGACGGCTCGCACGCGCCTCAAATGATCCTGCCCGCGGGCGACAGGGGGGCGCCATGGATCGAGAGCTGGAGCCGCGACGGACGATGGATGGCGATCGTGTGGCGGGGCAAGGGAGACGCCGAGCTGCAGCTCGTTCCTCTCGAGCCGGGGAATCCCCCGCGGATCGCCGGTGCGCCGCAGACGATTGCCAAGCTCGGCGACGGCGGCCTTTCGCCGGACTTCTCGCCGGACAGTCAATGGGTCGCCTGGTGCCAATGCTCCGCCAACCTGACCCAGCCGACGATCTACGTTTCGCGGATCAGCGACGGCCGGCCCTATCAGGTGGGCGAGGGCTTCGAACCACGGTGGAGCGCGTCGGGCCGCGAGCTGTTCTTCCGCGAGGGCAAGAGCATGATGGCCGTCGACGTGACCCTGGGCACTGAGGTGACGAGCGGGCGGCCGCACAAGCTGTTCGACGGCGACTATCTGTCGTGGGGCGGTGCGGACTACGACGTCGGGCGTGACGGCCGCTTCGTGATGATCCGTCCCGCCGCCGCATCAGCCACCGGCCGCAAACTCAACGTTCGACTCAACTGGATCGAAGAGCTCCGGAAACTGCAGTTCTGACATGGCACTCACGATCGGCAGCCGTATCGGCCCGTACGAAACGCTCGCCACGCTCGGCGCAGGCGGCATGGGCGAGGTGTATCGCGCCCGGGACACGAAGCTCCATCGCGACGTCGCGATCAAGATCCTGCCTGAACTCTTCGCCACGGATCCCGAACGGCTGGCCCGCTTCACCCGCGAGGCGCAAACGCTCGCCGCGTTGAACCACACCAACATCGCGCAGATCTATGGCGTCGTCGATCACCCCGCGGCACTCGTGATGGAGTTCGCCGACGGCGAGGACCTGTCGGCGATCATCGCGCGCGGCCCGCTGCCGGTCGGCGAGGCGCTGGCGATCACGCGCCAGATCGTCGAAGCGCTCGAAGCCGCCCACGAGCAAGGGATCGTCCATCGCGATCTCAAGCCCGCCAACATCAAGGTGAAGACCGACGGCACCGTGAAGGTGCTCGACTTCGGACTGGCCAAGGCCATGGAGCCGCTCGGTATCGCCGGACCTGAGGGTCCGGCCTACAAGGTGGCGAATTCGCCGACGTTCACGGCGCAGCATACGCAGATGGGCGTCATCCTCGGCACCGCCGCCTACATGGCGCCGGAGCAGGCGCGCGGCCGAGCGGTCGACAAGCGCGCCGACATCTGGGCCTTCGGCATCGTGCTGTTCGAGATGCTGACCGGCCGCCAGACGTTTGGCGGCGACACCATCTCGGAAGTGATGGCGGCGGTGATGAAGGACGATCCCGACTGGAATCGCCTGCCGCCCGGGCTGCCTCCACACGTCATGCGCGTGCTGCGCCGCTGTCTCGTCAAGGATCCGAGGCAGCGCCTGCGCGACATCGGCGACGCGCGGCTGCTGCTCGACGATGCCGAGGTGCCGCCGCCTTCGCACGTGGACGCGCGCTCCTCCAGGCGTGGCTGGCTGGCGCCAGCGGCCATCGTACTGTCGCTTGTCGCGATCGGGGCGGCTGTGATTGTGTACCTGACGCGGCCGCAGCCGGCACTGCCAACCACTCACCTCTCGATCATCCTGCCGGATGGCGAACAAGTGACGACGACGCCCGGCATCTCCCCGGACGGACGGACTATCGCCTACGCGTCAGGCCGCACGCGCGAGACGTCGCATCTATACATCCGCTCGCTCGACTCAGCGGTCGGGAAGCTCGTCGACGGCAGCCTCGGAGGGCAACTGCCGTTTTTCTCGCCTGACAGCCGCTCGCTGGCGTTCTTCGCCGGCGGCAAGCTGCGTCGCGCCGCGGTGTCCGGCGGCGCTCCAGTGACCGTCGCCGACGCCGCGCGCCCGTGGGGAGGTACCTGGTGCGGCGACGGTACCATCATCTACGTGCCGACCCTCGACGCCGGGTTGTGGCGCGTCTCAGCAAGCGGCGGCCCGCCTGTGCAGCTGACCAAACCGGACAGCGCGGGCGCGGGCTACGCGCACGCGTATCCGCAGTGCCTGCCGGGTTCGGCAGACGTACTCTTTACCTTCTGGGGACAGACGTTCTTCCCAGCGGTCTACTCGCTGAAGAGCGGCACCTGGCGCCAAGTGACGCCCAACCGGCCGGCCGGCGGCGCCGCCGTGATCGGCATCTACGCCGAAGCCGGGTATCTGCTGACGGGCGACAACGCCACCGGCATCTCGGCGGTCGAGTGGAACCCGTCAGTGACGGGGACGCGTTCGGCCGAGACCGTCGTTCTTGACGATGTCTACCACATCAACGGCAACGAACGCATGTGGCTCAACGTCTCCGCCAACGGCAACGCCGCGTACGTCCCCGGCTCGCCATTCCGGCGCCGGTTGGTATGGGTCGATCGGCACGGCAACGAGACGGCCATTCCCGGCGAGCCCGACGCCATCAACGAAATGACGATCTCGCGCGACGGACGCCGGATCGCTCGGCGCGGCTACTTGTCGCAGTGGGTCGAGGACCTCACGACCGGGACGCGGACACGCATCATTTCCGACATGCTGACTTGGCAAGGGGGTTGGTTGCCTGGCGACGACCGTCTCGTCGTCAGCTCGGTCAAGGACGGAGACTGGGATCTGTACACGATCAGCGCCAGCGGCGGAGAGCTCAAGCCGTTGCTCAAGAAGCCCCACACACAGCATCCGCTCGCGGTCGCCCCCGACGGATCGGTCGTGTACTTCGAGAACCATCCGGTCACCGGCGCCGACATCTGGATTCTCACGCCTGACGGCAAGACGCGGCCGCTCGCCAACACGCCGTTCACCGAGTCGTCGGCGGCCGTCTCCGCGGATGGCCGCTACGTGGCCTACACGTCGGACGAATCGGGGCACAGTGAGGTCTACGCGCTGCCGTTCTCAGGATCCGGTGACCGGGTCACGGTTTCGATCGATGGCGGCACAGCACCGGTCTGGTCGCGCGACGGCAAGGAACTGTTCTATCGAGGCGGCGACAACCTGATGAGCATCGACGTACTCTCGACGGCGCCACTCAAGCTGGGGGCGCGAAAGAAGCTGTTCGACGTGTCCGCCTATGAGCCCGGCTACTTCCACGACTTCGACGTCTCGCCCGACGGCCAGCGATTCCTGTTCATCCGCGCGGAGCCTGGCACGCGTCCGACGCACGTCGAAGTCATCCTGAACTGGTTCCCCGAGCTGCAGCGGCTCGTGCAGAAGTAACGGGCCCGGATGAAGCTGCGCTGACTTATGCCACTGCTGCGCGGACAACGGCTCGGCCCGTACGAAATCGCCGCACCCATCGGCGCGGGCGGGATGGGAGAGGTCTACAAGGCGCGCGACACGCGGCTCGAGCGCAACGTCGCCGTCAAGGTCACTGCCGGCGCTCTTCGCGCGCGACCCGGATCGCCAGGCGCGGCTCGAACAGGAAGCACGCGCCGCGGCCGCGCTCAACGCGTCCGGCATCGTCGCCGTGTACGACATCGGCACGCAGCCGATCGACGGCCAGCCGTTGCTCTACGTCGTGATGGAGTTGCTCGACGGAGAGTCGCTGCGGACGCGTCTCGACGCCGGCGCAGTGCCGCCGCGCAAAGCCGCCGAGTACGCGTCCCAGGTGGCGGCGGCGCTCGCGGTTGCGCATGGCCGCGGCATCGTCCACCGCGATCTGAAACCCGAGAACCTCTTTCTGACCAGGGACGGGCGAATCAAGATCCTCGACTTCGGCCTGGCGAAGGAGACGGCGGTCGCCCCCGCCAGCGTCGCCACGGGCATCGCCGACACCGCCGCCGGCACCGTGCTCGGCACCGCCGGCTACATGGCGCCGGAGCAGGTGCGCGGCGAGCCGGCCGACGCGCGCAGCGACATCTTCGCGCTCGGCGCCACGCTCTACGAGATGCTCACCGGTCAACGCGCCTTCGCGCGCGACACCACGGTGGAGACGATGAACGCGATCCTGAAGGACGATCCGCCCGAGATCGCGCCGGAGACGATCGCGGTCATCCCCGGCGCGCTGCACGCAGTCCTGTCACGCTGCCTGGAAAAGCGTCCGGATGATCGCTTCCACTCGGCGCACGATCTCGCGCTGGCGCTGCAGGCAGCGGCCTCGGGCAGGGCGACGACCTCGAGCGTCAGCGCCGCGGCGGCGCCGCGAGGACGGCCACGGTTGGGCGCGTTCATCGGCATGGGCGGCCTCCTGATCGGCGCCGCTGGCGCCGCGCTCGCGCTGCGGCATCCGCCCATAGCAGCCGGTCCGCCGGCGGTCACGGCGCTGCGGCAGCTCACCGAAGCGCCGGGAGCGGAAATCAACCCCGATATCTCACCCGACGGGCGCCAGGTCGTCTACGCGGCCGGGCCGCCCGGCAACCTCGACGTCTACCTGCTGCGCGTCGGCGGCGGCCGCGCCATCGATCTCACGGCGAATTCGCCGGGGAACGACGCGCAGCCGGCGTTCTCGCCCGACGGCGAGCAGATCGCGTTCCGATCGGATCGCGACGGCGGCGGCCTCTTCGTCATGGGCGCCACCGGTGAATCCGTCCGGCGGATCACCTCCGCGGGAACCGACCCGCGCTGGTCGCCCGACGGCAGGCGACTCGCCTACGCGACCGAAGCAGTGGACGACCCCTACTCGCGCTCGGTGCGGAGCGAGCTCTGGACCGTGGACGTGGCCAGCGGACAGGCGGCGATGTTGTGGAGCGGCGACGGCGTCCAGCCGGTCTGGTCGCCCAAGGGGACGCGCATCGCCTTCTGGGCCAACGACAGCGGCCAGCGCGATATCAAGACGATCGCCTCATCGGGCGGCGTGCCTGTCGCGGTAACCAGGGATGCCGCCACCGACTGGGCGCCGGAATGGTCGCCGGACGGTCGCTGGCTGTACTTCGTCAGTGATCGAGGCGGCAGCCCGAATCTCTGGCGGATTGCCATAGACGAGAGCACGGGAGCGGTCTCCGGCGCGCCCGAAATGGTGACCAACGGTGTCCGTACGATTGCGGCGGCCCGCTTCGCGCGTGACGGCAGCAAGATGGTCCTCGCTGCGACGGACCGGTCGTTCGATCTGTCGTTGTACAGCCTCGATCCGGCGCGGCCCGACCGGCTGTCGCTACGGTCGACGCTGCACAGCCCGTCGCTTGGCTGGTGCGCGCCGTCGCACACCGCGGCGTGGCTCGCGTGCACGAGCCGCAGCGGCCAGGAAGACATCGTGCTCATGCGCTCCGACGGCAGCGAAACGCGCCGGCTGACCGACGACGCGTTCAAGGACAGGATCGCCTCGTGGTCGCCTGACGACCGTCACCTGGCCTTCATGTCGACGCGGTCAGGCAGGTGGGAGATCTGGCAGATCGGCGTCGACGGCTCCGCGCTGCGCCAGGTAACGGGCTCGGGCCGTGACGCGACGTGGGCGGTGTGGTCGCCGGACGGCACCCGCATCGCCGTGGCCACAACCTCCGATCCCCCCTACGAACTGGCCTTATTTGATCCATCGCAAACGGCAGCGCGCACTGCCCTCGCGACGTTGCCGGCGGAAGAGCGCGCTGACGTCAATTCCTGGTCGTCGGACGGCACGCTGCTCGCCGGCACCGTCAGCAACGCCGCCGGCAACCCGTTCGCGATCATCGTGTGGGACGTGGCGGCGCGGCGCATCATGCGGCGCATCGAGCTGCCGCTCGTACGGGTCTCGGCCCAGGATACGTCCTTCCTCTACGGTACTCATCTGCTTGCGACGCAGACGCAGGACGGCATCATCGTCGTCGACGCCGACAGCGCCCGCGTCCAGCGGATCCTCGCAGTCAAGCCGCCCTTCTCGACTCTGGTCAGTGGCGACGGCCGCACGCTGCTCGTCGAGGGTCCGGCGATCGAAGGGGACCTGTGGTTGATGGAGTTCGGCGCGCCCCGGTCTCGATGACGGCGTGCCCGGAACTGAAAGCGCGGGCGAGCGCGGAAAGACTACGACACCTTCGTCGGTTTGACGTCGATGGTGATCGGCGTTTCGCCGGTCGCCGGCTGTGGCGCCTGCTTCCGGCGCATCGACACGACCAGCGCCACGCAGCCAGTCCAGGTCGGCAGCACGTCGGTGACGGGCAAGAATTCAATCACGAATGTGGGCAGCAGGAGCGGATGGAAGCCGATCAGCCCCGAGACGGCGAGCATCGTGAGGACGTCGAGGATTTCGTCGGCAAAGACCCAGCCGAGCGGCCCGAGGGCGAACTGCAGGACATCGGCCGTGATCGCCACGCCGTATGCGGCCCGGACCCGTGACCGCGTCATCGCGGGCGCGGACTGCCCCATGAGCTGGCCCGCCCAGTCACGCCACGCCATGCCTTTAGTTTACGCTTCTGGCGAGAGGTCGTGGCCTTCGGTTAGCGATCCCTGACATTGAGCGTCAGCTCGGTGTGCTGGCGCGTCAACGCGGCCACGAGACGCAGCGGCCCGGCGGCAGCGGGCGTGAACGCGAAGTCGAACGTTTCGCCCGGCTGGATCTTTTGCGTCGCGGGACCTGCCGCCGGCGCGCTCGTGAACGACTTGCCGTCCTTCGCCAGCGGCTGCCACGATTGCAACGTGCCGCCCGAACGGATCGAGACGGTCACTGCCGGTGCCGGGGTGATCCCGGCAAACCGCAAGCGATACGCCTGGCCCTTCTTCAACACGATCCCGTCGGGCCATTCCGTGCCGTTGATGAGCACGGGATCCTTGTCATCGTCGGGACCGCGGCCGAGGACGAAGACCTTCTCGAGGTCAGGATCGAAGCGTTCCCCGGGCTCCTGGACGACGATCACGCCGTAGAGACCGGTGCTGACCTGCTGATAGTCGTTCAGGTGCGTGTGATACATGAACGTGCCGGCGCGCGGCGGCGTGAAGCGTGCGACGAACGTCTGGCCGGGCGCGATCGCCGGCGTCTTGCGATCGCTGGATCCGCCGATCCCCGACACGCCGTCGTAGTAGCTCTGGAGCTCGATGCCGTGCCAGTGCACGGTCGTCGTCTGATTTAGGCGATTGACGACCGAGATGGCGACCGGTTCGCCGCGTGTCAGCACCAGTGTCGGGCCTGGTGACACGAACGGCGCGGCCGCAGGGTCGCCCGCCAGGTGGTAGCCGAGTCCCGGCCAGAGGATCTTCGGATCGTCTGGGCTCGGATACGTGACGCCGTCGCCACGCTTGCCCACTTCGAGCGTGAGCTGACGCGGATTGGCCGGTTCCACCGGAGCGGCGGCGCGATCGGGCGCTGGTGTCACCGCGACCGCCATCGTAAGTCCCGCCATGTGACGCCCGCCGTCACCGTGATCGTCGTGTCCGTCATGGGTGCCGGGCGCCGGCGCAGCCGCAGGCGTCAAGCGCAGCTGCGGATCGATGTGGAAGAGGTTGTGGCAGTGAAACACCCAGTTGCCCGGTTCGTGCGGCGTCCACGTCATCGCGATCGTCCGGCCTGGCGCGACGGCCTGAGTCACGACGCTCGGCGGCGAGGCCGTGGCAGGATCCATCGTGCCTTCGTCGCCGGCGGCATCGACCGAGAAGTAGGTACCGTGCAGGTGCAGCGGATGCGTCTCGACGCTGGTGTTGATGATGCGCCAGCGGATCGGCGCGCCGGTCGGATAGGTCAGGCGCTCGGTGGCCGGCCAGCTGCGCCCGTTGATCAGGTAGGCTTCGTGGCTCTTGGTGCTCTTGGTCTGCGTCTCCCCTTCGTCGAGCCACTCGTCGATCAGGAACACGCGGTCGTCTGCCACGGCGCCGGGCGGGTCGACGACGAACGCGCCGGAGAGCATGCCGTCGCCCTTGCGATCGTCGATCGCCGCGGTGGCCGTCGTCGACGCCCAGTAGAAGTAGCTGCCTGGGGGGCCGGCGTCGAACGCGACGTCGCGATCCGCGTTGGGTGCGAGCGCGATGGTCTGATCGGTGTGGCCCGGACGATCGTGCAAGCCGTGCACGGTGACGGTCTCCTTGGTCAGCGCGTTGTGCAGGTGCATCTTCACGCGCGTGCCGGCGGGCACCCGAATCATCGGGCCTGGCACGTCCGGCGCTCTTCCCTGCTCGGCGAACACCGGAACGGTCAATGCGATGCCGTCGGGCCCTTCAGGCTGCCAGCTTCCCTGGCGCACGTCGAGATTCAGTGTCAACAGGCCGTTGGCCAGCAGGCCGGCGGGACGGCGGTTGTCGTTCAGCGACGCGAGCGGCGCCGGCGGGGGCGCCGATGCGCGGCAGGCCGAACACGCAGCACAGACCAGGACGAGCGCGAGGCTGAATCTCATCATCATTGCCCTCACCTGAAGGTCGCGAGCCAGATGTCCCCTCGGTTCCCGTTTCCGTGTGGGTGATCCACTTGCCGTCGCGCGAGATTCCGGCATCGCCAGGATGTTAGGGTGAGAAAGTGCGGCGACGGATCTCGCCTCGCGCTCGAAGCGCGCGCGCGCGATAGACCTCGCCCATTCCGCCGGCACCGATCGGACCGACGATGATGTATGGTCCGAGCGTCGCGGCTGCGGCCAATTGCATTCTAAGCTCGGCTATTATCACGCAACTCTATGAGATTGAGCATCGCTATCGTCGCCGTCCTTTTCGCGCAACAGGCTGCGCCACCCCGCCCCTCGCCGCCGCCGACGCGGGCTTCGCATACGCCGGGCTACGTCGATGCGAAAGAGTTGCCGGACGGCACGGTACCGGCGGCGACCGCCGATGGCAACTTCATCATCGGCCCGACCCATCCGCCGGCGCCCGAGACGCAGAACCGCGATCTCGACGGCATGGTCTACACGTTCACGATGAGTTCCGCCGACAGCAAGATCTATCCGGGCATCGCGCGCGATGCCGGCACCTTCGGGACGCCTGATCCAAACGATCCAGCGAAGCTCCTCGTGACAACGAGCCACCCGGCTCCATACACACGTCGCGTCGCCGTTTACGTGCCGAAGCAGTACGTCCCCGGCACGCCGGCACCCTTCATCGTCGGCGCCGACGGCCCTGATCAACTTCTCTTCAACGCCCTCGACGGCTTGATCGCGCAGAAAAAAGTTCCAGTGATGATCGCGATCTCGATCGCCAACGGCAGCGGGGACGCACAGGGCAGCCAGCGCGGCCTCGAGTACGACACCATGTCGGGCCGCTATGCGGAGTTCGTCGAAACGGAAGTGCTGCCGCTCGTCGAGCAGCAGTACGGCGTGAAGTTATCGAAGAATCCGGACGAACGGGCGGCGATGGGCACCAGTTCCGGTGCGTCGGCGGCGCTCAGCATGGCGTGGTTCCACCCGGAGTGGTATCACCGCGTGTTGAGTTACTCGGGTACCTTCATCAACCAGCAGTGGCCGTCAGACCCGGCGTTTCCGCACGGCGCGTGGGGATACCACGAGACGCTGATCCCGAACTCGCCGCCCAAACCGATCCGCATCTGGCTCGAGGTCGGCGACCGCGATCTCTACAACCCGAACGTGATGCGTGACAACATGCACGACTGGGTGGTGGCCAACGAGAACATGGCGAAGGTGCTGGCGGCGAAGGGCTATCACTACCAGTTCGTCTTCGCCCAGAACGCGGGCCACGGGGATCGGCCGGTGAAGATGCAGACCTTGCCCGAGGCACTGGAGTGGCTGTGGAAGTAATGCGAGGGGCGAGGAGCGAGGGGTGATCATATGACCCGACGTATTGGCGCGTTGTTTTTCTGCGTCGCTGCAGGTGTGGGCCTGCTCTGGGCTGCCGAGGGGGACGTCAGGAGGCCTGCCGCCACAGTTGTTGGCCGACAGGCTCCTCCCTCGGGCCCGTTCGCCTGTACCGAGCTGATGGGACTCCTCACAACCGGCGAGTGGTTCAAGGCCGGGTTCCTCGAGGCGCTGGGGACGGACCTCGCCCCGAAGTGGGGCGGGCGATTCGCCCACTATGGATACGTCTACGAGTATGCGAACCCCGAGAGCTACGTGTGGACACCCACGCCTGTTGGAGGTGTCAACAACGTGCAGATCGCGAAATGCGCGGCCGGCAGCGATGCCCCGGATCGCATCGTCTATCAGGCGTGGAGCTGGCAATTGACGACCGAAAAGGACTGGGTCGACAACCTCACAGCGGCCATCAAGACGATCCGAGCCAAGCGGCCGAGCGCAAGACGCATCGATCTGATGACGATCATCCGCAGCCCGCAGAACGGCTGGTGCCATACGACGACACCGCCGTTGAGACCGCCATTGGGCCCCGGTACCGATCACGAGGCAACGCTTCAGGACAGTCATGTTCCGGACTACGTGGATGCGGCCTTTGCGAGAGTCGCCGCTGCGTATCCGGGATTGGTGAGTATTGCGCCTAAGTTCGAGGCCCACGCCTGCGCGGACCGCATCGACGGCATCCATCTGGGCAGCGGAAACGCGGTGGTCGCCAAGGACATTGCCGCCTACTTCAGGACGATGCCGTGACCAGGCACCCGGCGGCATCGGGACCGGACGCAGGGCGGCGCGATCGTCCCTACATGCCTTCGAGCGGCCGCACCTCGCACTCGCCGTCGAAGGCTGGAAAGTGGATGCGGTGGATGTCCATGAACTCCCGTGCCACTTGCAGGGCATGGTCGCGGGACGCAGCCTCCACCAAAGCATAGCCGCCGACAACTTCCTTCGTTTCCACAAACGGGCCATCGGTCACGGTCAACTGCCCGCGGTCGAGCCGCACGCGCAAGCCGTCGCGGGTCGGCTGGAGCCCGGCCGTCTCGAGAATCACGCCGCTCTTGAGCCTCGCGGTGACGAACTCACCCATGGCCTCAAACAACTGCGGCGGGACGTCTTCCCGCTTGAAGTTTTCGGCGTGCTTGATCAGCATCAGGAACTTCATCTCTTCCCCTTCGTCAGCAAATGTGTTCAGGGGTTGGTCGAACGACGATCCCCCGGATCGACAGCGGCGGTCAAGGCTGGTGCGCGCTCCAGCGACCGGTCGTGGGGAAGGACCAGCACGATCATCGCGGCGACAAGGCCGGCCGCAGCCAGCGATAACAGACCCGGTGTGTAGCTGCCGGTTGCATCCTTCAGGACGCCGACCACGTAGGGGCCGGCGAACCCCGCGAGGTTGCCAATCGAGTTGACGAGCGCGATCGCGCCGGCCGCGGCCGCCCCGGAGAGGAACGCCGTCGGGAGGGTCCAGAATATCGGCAGGCAGGAGAAGATCCCGGCACCGGCAATCGTCAGAGCGACCATCTTCAGTGCCGGATCGGCGATCGCCGTCGACACCGCGATGCCGACGGTGGCGACGAGCAGTGCGCCGGCGAGATGAAACCGGCGCTCGAGCGTGCGGTCGGAGTGGCGTGGCCACCACACGATCGCCGCGGTCCCGGCCACGTATGGCAGCGCTGTAATCAGGCCCGCCTGCACGTTCGACACCCCGAACGCCTTCACGATCTGCGGCAGGAAGAAGCTCAGCCCGTAGTTGGTCGCGGTTGCCCCGAAATAGACGAGGCTGAGCGCGAGGACCTTCGGATCGGCGAGCGCCTCCGCGACGCTGTAGCGCCGCGCGGACTCACGGACTGCGTCTTCGCTGCTCAGGCGCGCCACCAGCCATTCGCGCTCGTCGCGCCGCAGCCACGCTGCGTCGGCGGGACGATCGGTCAGGTAGAAGAACACGACGAAGGACAGCAAGAGGGCCGGGACGGCTTCGAGAACGAACAGCCATTGCCAGCCCTTCAGCCCAATCACGCCGTCCAGGCCGAGCAACATCCCCGAGATCGGCGCGCCAATCACCGTCGACAGCGGGATCGCGGCCATGAACGCGCCGATGATCCGCGCGCGATAGACCGCCGGGAACCAGAGCGTCAGGAAAAAGATGATGCCGGGAAAGAAACCCGCCTCCGCCAGCCCGAGCAGCACCCGAACTACGTAGAAGCTCGTCTCGCCGCGTACGAACGCGGTCGCGCCAGAGACGATGCCCCAGGTGAACATGATCCGCGCGATCCACAGGCGCGCGCCGACGCGTTCGAGAAACAGGTTCGAGGGGACTTCGAAGAAGAAGTAAGCGATGAAGAAGACGCCCGCGCCGAAGCCGAACGCGGACGCCGACAGGTGCAGATCCTGGTTCATCGTCAGCGCCGCGAAACCGACATTGACGCGATCGAGGTAGGCGACGAAATAGCAGCAAATCAGAAACGGGACGAGCCGCGCTGAAACTCTGGCGATCGTGCGGCGTTCGAGTTCAGTCGGAGACGCGGGCGATTGGGACAAGCGCGCATCGTATCATCCGCGGCACTACTCCATCTTCCAGACGCGAATCACCACGTGGTCCGGATGGCGCTCGCCAGCGCCGACGAAAATCGCGCGTGTCAGCCACTGCAGGCGCGGCGAGGACGTCTCGAACACGGGCATGGTGCGGAAGTAGACCAGCGACGGATCGACAGCGTCCCCGGCAAGCAGCCTCGCGACGATCTCCGGTGCGGCGTGGCGGATCCCGGCGTTCTGGATGTAGACGAGCTCGTGGCGATCGGTTTCCAGCGTGTAGCGAGTGTCGAGCGCCGACACCCCGTCTGCGCGAACGATCTGCCAGTCGGCGCCGCCGTCGAGCACGGTGCCGCGCAGCTCCGGCCCTTCGAACGTGCCGCCGCGGATCGGCACGATCCGCCGCCGTCCGCCGGACACCGCGCCGATGTCGATTGCAGGGTCGACGTGCACGGTGAGCGCCATGACGAACGTCAGTGCCGGCGGCGCCGGATCGGCCTGGCTCATCGCTCGCGAGTGTAGCGCACGATCGCAGAGTTCCGACTCGATAGAATAGGTGGATGCCCGAGCTGCCGCTCGACGTCGCGGTCATCGGGGCGGGGCCGGTCGGCCTCGCCTGCGCCATCGAAGCCCGTCGCCGCGGCCTGACCGTCCGAGTCTTCGACAAGGGCACGCTGGTCAACTCCATCTACGGCTACCCGACGAACATGGAGTTCTTCTCGACGCCCGATCTGATCGAGATCGGCGGCTATCCCTTTCCTGTGCAGCACTACAAGCCGACGCGCGAGGACGCGCTCGAGTACTATCGGGGCGTCGCGGCACGCGAACGGATCGAGCTGTCGCTCTACGATCGCGTCGACCGTCTCGACGGCGAGCGCGGCCGTTTCGTTGTCGGCGCGGCGAGCGGCGATCACCTGGCACGCTTCGTCGTCCTCGCGACCGGTTTCTTCGACTTCATCAACCAGCTCGGCGTGCCCGGCGAGGATCTGCCGAAGGTCACTCATTACTACAAGGAGCCGTTTCCGTACGTCGGCCAGGACGTCGCCATCATTGGCGCCAGGAATTCCGCCGCCAAGGCGGCGCTCGACTGCTACCGGCACGGCGCCCGCGTGACGCTCGTCGTGCGCGGCGCGGCGCTGTCGGAAAAGATCAAATACTGGATCAAGCCGGATCTCGAGAACCGGATCAAGGAAGGCAGCATCACCGCCTTCTTCGGCACGACCGTGCAGGAGATCCGCCGCGACGCGCTACTCCTGCACACTCCTGACGGGCCGCGCGAGATTACCAACCAGTGGGTGCTGGCGATGACCGGTTACCACCCCGACTTCGATCTGCTGCACCGCTTCGGCGTCACGTTCTCAGACGATGCCTGGCGAACGCCACTCTACGACGAGACGACGTTCGAGACGCGCCGCCCGGGCATCTACATCGCCGGTACCGTGTGCGGAGGTTATCAGACCGGCCGCTGGTTCATCGAGAACGGCCGCTTTCACGCGCGCCAGATCGCGGAGCATCTCGCCGGCGAGGCGGTCGAGCGCATCCCGTTCGAACAGATTCACTGGAAGACGCAGGAGTAGCGAGGGGCGAGGAGCCAGAAGCGGGAATCACCTCGCTTCACCGGCTGTAGCGGCAATTCGATTCATTTTCTCGCGCCGCATTCCGTACAGCAGTTTCTGAACCCGATCAATGGACTTGGCGAGAGGCATTGCACGTTCGCGGGACATCGAAGCGTCCAACGAGGTTGCATCACTCCCTTCCCCTCGGCGACATTCGAGGGAATCGACACGGCCGCGCGCCGCATCTGCGACACCAGCCCGAATCGCTCGCTGGCCGGGAAGTCCGCCGTCAGCTCGTAAGTGAGCGTCACCGTGTCCATGCCGACCTGCCACGCGTGCAGATCCTTGTAGGTTGCGATTTCTCCCATGGTGCCCTCGTCGGGGTACGCAGGCGCTGCAACGTTGTGCCGCAACTCGTTGACCCGCGTAGATGAGAAGCCGACGTGGCAATTCGAGGGCCAGTATCCTCGCCCCTCGCCCCTCGCCCCTCGCCCCCCGCTACTCGCTCCGTAACGCGACGAGCGGATCGATCCGTGAGGCGCGGCGAGCGGGAAGCCATCCGGCAAGGGCGGCGACCAGCGTCAGCACGATGAGCATGGCTGCGAAGGTCACGGGGTCGGCCGGCGTGACCCCGTAGAGCAATCCGCTCACCGAGCGGCCCAGCAACCACGAGGCGATCGCGCCAATCGCCATCCCGGCAAACGCCAGGGTCAGCGTCTGAGCCAGGATGCGCCCCTGCACGTGCGCGGCGGGAGCACCGAGCGCCATGCGGATGCCGATCTCCTGCGTGCGCTGGCTCACCGAGTGCGCAATCAGTGCATAGATGCCCAACGAGGCGAGGACCAGAGCGAACGCCGCGAAGGCACCGAGCATCAGGACCATGAAGCGGCGCGGCGAGACCGAGCGATCGACGAGCGCCTGCACCGGGCGGACCTCGTTGCCGTCGATGTTGTGGACAATCGGTGCCAGGGCATTGCGGATCGCGGTCACCGCCGTGGCATCGGTCAGCGCTGAGCGGACGACCAGGTCCGCCGACGGCAGATCACCGCATTGGCGCAACGGGATGTACATCTCGTTGCCGGAGCCCTGCTCGAGCGCGAGGTGCCTAACGTCGGCGACGACGCCGACGACGCGCCGTTGGGCAGCACAGGCGTTGAGCACGAACTTGCCGATCGGATCCTGGCCCGGCCACAGCGTCCGCGCCATCGTCTCGTTGACGACGATCACGGGATCGCCCGTCGGCGTGTCCTGCGGCGCGATGTCGCGGCCCGCTTTGAGCGCGATGCCCATCGCCGCGACGTAGCCATCGCTGACCATACGAGGAAACGCCGTCGGCCCGCGGCCGCGCTCGTAGGTCACGCCCTTGGCCCGCGCCCCCCAGGTGCGGTTCTTACCGAGCGGCAACGCGTCGGTGATTCCCGCCGCTTCGACGCCGGGGATCTCGCGGACAAGGCGCAGCACTTCACCCAGATAGGCGAGCTGCTTTTCGCGCGTCGGATACGAGGTGTCCGGATCGACGCGCACCGTCACCGCGTGCGCCGGACGGAACCCGAGATCGATGTCGAGCACGCGGACAAAGCTGCGCACCAGCAGGCCGGCGCCGACGACGAGCACGCAGGCGAAGGCGATCTCGGCGACCACCAGCGCGTTGCGAAGCCAGGCGCGGCGGGTGGTTGAGCCGCGGCTTGCGTCTTTCAGCGTATCGTGCAGCGTGGATTCCGGCGCGTTGAAGGCCGGCGCGAGGCCAAAAACGATGCCGGTGAGCACGGCCAGGACGAGCGTAAACGCCAACGACGTAGCATCGGTATGTACGGAGGCGAGGAGGGGCACGTTGACCGCGTCGAGGTGCGCCAGCGCGCGCGTGCCAACGAGGGCGATGACGATCCCGAGCGCGGCGCCGCTGCACGACAGAACGATGCCTTCGGTCAGCATTTGCGCGACGAGCCGTCCCCGCCCTGCGCCGAGCGCAGCACGGATGGCGATTTCCTTCTGCCGCGCGGCGGTGCGCGCGAGCAGCAGGTTCGACAGATTCGCGCAGACGATGAGCATGACCACAGTGACGGCGCCGGCCAGGACCCAGACCGCAGACCGCATCCGGCCGTTGACGTGCTCGGCCAGCGGCGCCACAAAGCCTTCGAACGAATTGCGCTCGGGATGCTCGCGCACCAGCTGCGCGGCGATCGTGCGAGTCTCGGCGTCGGCCTGCGCCGCGGCGACGCCTGGGACGAGCCGGCCGATCATCGCCATGGTGTTGCCCCAGCGGTTGGTTTCCGGGACGAGCGGGAACGGCTCGAAGAGGTCGAAGCGCGTTCCCGGCGCGAACACCGAACCAAAGTCGAACGACGCAGGCAGCACGCCGACGACGGCGACCGCCTCGTCGTTCAGCGTCAGCGCGGACCCGACGATCGCCGGGTTGGCGGCGAAGCGGCGCGCCCACAGGGCGTAACTGAGGAGGACGGCTTTCGGTCCATTGAACTTCGCTTCGTCGGCGGTGAAGGTGCGGCCGAGTTGCGGGCGCACGCCGAGCACTTGAAAGAAATTGTCGGACACCGGCACGGCGTTGAGGCGCTCTGGCTCGCCGCGGCCGGTCAGCATCGTGTCGCCCACGCCGTAGAAGGCGAAGTAGCCGGCGACCGCGGACAGTGTCCTGGTCCGCTCGCGCAGGTCCAGCATGTGTCCCACCTGCGTTGTCTGCCCCGAGAGTCCCGCGCTCTGCTGGTTGGCGATCCACACCAGCTGCTCCGGCCGGTCGAACGGCAGCGGGCGCAGGAGCAAGGTGTTGACGACGCTGAAGACGGTCGAGCTCGCGCCGATGCCGAGTCCGGCAATGAGGATGGCGAAAGCGGCAAACGCGACGTCGCGACGGAGCGTGCGCAAGGTGTAGCGCAGGTCGCTGAGGAGCGTGGACATACCGCTTTGACGGAAGAAACGGCAACCGGGTTGGATCGATTACGATCGCGATCGTGGCCGAGTCCGTGATCTCCCCTCCAATCGAGCCGATGCTGTCGAAGGTCGCGGCGGACATTCCGACGGGACCGTTTCTCTTCGAACCCAAGTGGGACGGCTTCCGCGCCGTCGTCTTTCGCAGCGGCGGGAACGTCTTCATCCAGAGTCGAGATCTGAAGCCGCTTGACCGCTATTTCCCCGAGCTGCACGACGGGCTGATCGCGGCACTGCCCGACAACTGTGTCGTCGACGGCGAGATCGTGATTGCAACGGACCACGGACTCGACTTCGATCTCCTGCAGATGCGGCTGCATCCCGCCGCGTCGCGCGCCGCGAAGCTGGCGAAGGAGACACCATCTTCGTTCGTCGCGTTCGACCTGATCGCAGCCGACGGCGAGGACCTGCGTGCGCTGCCGTTCGAGAAGCGACGCGCGCGGCTGGAGAAGCTGCTGGCGAAGGTGAAGGCGCCGGTGCATCTCACGCCGATGACGCGCGACCGAGCCGTCGCCGTCGACTGGCTGCAGCGCTTCGAGGGCGCGGGCCTCGACGGCGTGATGGCCAAGCCCGCATCCGGCCGCTACGAACCTGGCAAGCGCGTGATGTTCAAGATCAAGCACGCGCGTACCGCCGATTGCGTCGTCGCCGGCTTCCGCTGGCACAAGGACAGCGAGGAAGCGCGGGTCGGTTCGCTGCTGCTCGGCCTCTACGATGGCCAGCGCGCGCTCCATCACGTCGGCGTGGCGTCGGCGTTCAGCACGAAAACGCGCGAGGATCTCGTGGCGCTGCTCGAGCCGCTGCGCAGTAACGCCATCAAGGCCCACCCGTGGCAGGCGTGGGCGGCGCAGGACGGATCGACCCGCATGCCCGGCGGGCAGAGCCGCTGGAGCGCCGGCAAAGATCTGTCGTGGGAGCCGATTCGCATCGCCCTCGTGTGTGAGGTGAAATACGACCACATGCAGGGCAACCGCTTTCGCCACG
This sequence comes from uncultured Acidobacteriota bacterium, assembly GCA_963836665.1. GTDB lineage: Bacteria > Acidobacteriota > Vicinamibacteria > Vicinamibacterales > 2-12-FULL-66-21 > JAICSD01. The sequence goes on from CAWIKL010000002.1 coordinate 1,750,547, forward strand.
CCGCGATCTTCCAGCGCTGGCGTCCCGACAAGCAGCCGTCCGACTGCACCTACGAACAACTCGAAGTGACGGCGCCCTTCGAGCTCGAAAAGGTGTTCGGCGCTGCTACGGCGAACGACTGAGACAGGCCGCCGTGCGTTCATCTCCGAAGGACTGGCGCTGGTAATCTGATGGGGTGGCAGAGACCGTCACGCTGACCGCCGCGGGGCGCGAGATCGCGATCTCGAACCCGCACAAGGTGCTCTTCCCGCAGGCGGGGCACACCAAGCTCGACCTCGCGGGCTACTACCTGGCGACCGCCGACGGGGCGCTCCGTGGCGCGGGGAACCGGCCGAACGTGCTCGTGCGTCATCCCGACGGGGTCGGCGGAGAATTCTTCTACCAGAAGCGGGCGCCGACATCGCGGCCCTCATGGATCGATGTCGTGTCGCTGAGGTTTCCGTCGGGGCGCACGGCCGAAGAAGTCGTACCGCGTGACGCGGCGGCTCTGCTGTGGATGGCGAATCTCGCCTGCCTGGAGCTCCATCCTCATCCTGTTCGTGACGACGATCTCGATCATCCCGACGAACTACGGGTCGATCTCGACCCGGTACCGGGCGTCGGGTGGGCGCAGATCCGCGACGTCGCGGTGGTGGTGAAGGCGGCGCTCGAAGACCACGGGCTCACGGGCTGGGCCAAGACGTCGGGGTCACGCGGCATGCACGTATTCGTCCGGATCGAGCGGCGGTGGACGTTCACTCAGGTGCGGCGTGCCGCGTTGGCCCTCGCCCGCGACGTCGAGCGGCGTGTCCCGGCGCTCGCCACGAGCAAGTGGTGGAAGGAAGAGCGGCACGGGGTGTTTCTCGACTACAACCAGAACGCCAAGGATCGCACCGTGTGCAGCGCCTACTCGGTGCGGCCGACACCCGACGCGCGCGTCTCAGCGCCGTTGGCCTGGGATGAAATCGCTGATTGTGATCCACGAGACTTCACGCTGACGACGATGCCGGCGCGGTTTGCCGCAATCGGCGATCGGCACCTCGAGATCGATCGTCACCGCGGATCGCTCGACGCGCTGCTCGACCTGTCGGCGAGACAGGAACGCGAAGGGCTAAGCGACGCGCCGTGGCCGCCGCACTACCGCAAGCAGCCCGGGGAGGCGCCGCGCGTCGCGCCGTCGAAGCGGCGCGAGCCGAAGCATCCGCTGGTTCAGATCGGCCGCGCCCGCGAACAGACCGACGCCATGGCCGGCTTCGAGCGCTGGAAGGCGCGGCATCCCGACGCCGCGGTGCACCTGCAGCCCGCCGACGTGCTAGTCGACCGCGAACGAGGCCGCTACCGGACGTGGACCCGCATCCGGGTCAACCTTCAGCACGTCCCCGCTGAACTGCGCCCGCCGCAAGAGCCCCTCGATCCGGACGAAGATCCCGCCTCTGAGTGGCGGACGCCACACGGGCAGACGCGCCGGGACAAACGGCGCCAGGCCGCGGACGATCACTAAGTCTTTTTCTGGGCGGGGCTGGCTCGCCTCGCGCCTCCCGAGGGCTCGTCCCTTCCGATCACTCGCACGCGCACGCCAGATCGAATACCATGCATTGCCAGGAGGACGGATGGCTCTCACACGGGCCGTAGCAGCCGCAGGTCTGCTCGCGGCAGCCCTCTCGGCCGGCTGTGGCAGCGCGCCGCCGGCCAAGCAAGGCCTGCACACGACACCGCCTGGGCTCGGACGGTATCCATATAGCGACGCCGATGTCGACTTCATGTCGGGCATGATTCCGCACCATGCGCAGGCGGTCATCATGGCGGGCTGGTGCGAGTCGCACGGGGCCCGCAAGGATGTCGCCACGCTCTGCGGCCGCATCGTCATCGCGCAGCGCGACGAGATCAAGTTGATGCAGCAGTGGCTGGCCGACCGCGGACTGCCAGTGCCCGATGGGACATCGACCAAGCATCACATGAAGATGCCCAATGGGATGGAGCACGACATGCTCATGCCCGGCATGCTGACGGACGAGCAGATGGCGGCACTCGATCGCGCGCGCGGGGCTGAGTTCGATCGGCTCTTCCTCGAAGGGATGATTGGGCACCATCAAGGCGCAATCGACATGGTCGACGTTCTCTTCAAGGCCTACGGCGCCGCGCAGGACGAAACCGTCTTCAAGTTCGCCAACGACGTCCAGGCGGATCAGTCGGTCGAAATCAATGTCATGAAGGACATGTTGGACAAAGTTCCGCAATGAGAAGGGGTCAGGAGATGTCACGGATCACAGGAACACTGACAGCGGGCGCACTGGCGATGGTCATCGCGGCGTGCGGCAGCGCGACCAAGACGCCGCCGGCGGCGGCACCCTCGAAACCGGCGGCCGCAGCGCCGGCGCCAACGCCGCCGGCCCAGCCGGCCGCCGCACAACCTGCACAGCCGGCGGCGCCGGCGGCGACCCAAATGGCCCAGCAGGTCGCGGCCGGCGCCGAACCCGCGCCGGCCGCCGCCGCTGGCCGCGGAGGCCGCGGCACGCCGCCGCCCCCGCCACCCGACCCGCCGAAGACGCTGCCGAAGCCCGTTACCCCCCTCGTCTCGGCAACGGTGCCGTCGCCCGATCCGCGCGTAGGCCTGAAGGCGGGCTGGTGGGACGCCGGCCAGGCAGCGTGGAACATGAACATGATTTCGTCGACGCCGCCGAGCGACAAGGCGCTCGGCGCGACGCACTCGGACCTGGCCTTCACCGGGAAGTACACGGTCCAGGGCAACTACAACGGCTTCGACATCTTCGACATCTCGAACCCCGAAGAGCCGGCGCTGGCGCAGCGCTACTACTGCCCGGCCTCGCAGAATGACGTCTCGGTCTTCAAGAACCTGCTCTTCATGTCGTCGGAAGGGAACGGCAGCCGCGCCGACTGCGGCTTTGGCGGCGTGCCCGATCCGGTGAGCAAAGACCGCGTGCGCGGCATCCGCATCTTCGACATCTCGAACATGAAGGCCCCCAAGCTGGTCACGACGGTGCAAACCTGCCGCGGATCGCACACGCACACCGTCGTCACGCAGCCGGGCGACACCGACGACGTGTTCATCTACGTGTCGGGCACGGCCGGCGTGCGCTCGGCCGACGAGGTGCCGGGGTGTGAGGACGGATCGTTTGCCGACAATCCCAACACGGCGCGCTTCCGCCTCGAAGTCATCAAGGTGCCACTCGCGGCGCCGCAGACGGCGGCGATCGTCAGCTCGCCGCGCATCTTCAACGCGCTGCCGGTGCCGCCGCGCAACCCCGATCGTGACGCAGTGAGCGGGCGCGGCGGTGCGCCGGGTGCGGGCGCGGCTGGTGCCGCAGGCGCCGCCCCCGGGCAGCCGACCGCAGCCGCAGCCGGACAGCCGGCAGCGGCAGGTGCCACACCGGCGGCCGCCGGTGCCGCGCCGCCGGCCGCCGCAGGCGGACAGCCGGCCGCGGCCGGCCGCGGCCGCGGCAATCAGGGACCGCCGACCGGCCCGAACCAGTGCCACGACATCACGGTCTACCCGGAGATGGGGCTGGCCGGCGGCGCCTGCGCGGGCCTCGGACTGCTGCTCGACATCCGCGACGTTGCCCATCCGCAGCGTCTCGACTTCGCCGCCGACGCCAACATGTCCTTCTGGCACTCGGCCACGTTCAGCAACGACGGCACGAAGGTCCTCTTCACCGATGAGTGGGGCGGCGGATCGGCGCCGCGATGCCGTGCCACCGACAAGATGGAGTGGGGCGCCGACGCGATCTTCACCATCGAGAACAACAAGCTGAAATTCCACAGCTATTACAAGATGCCGGCGGCACAGACCGATACCGAGAATTGCGTCGCGCACAACGGCTCGCTCATCCCGATCCCGGGTCGCGAGGTGATGGTGCAATCGTGGTATCAGGGCGGCGTGTCGGTGTTCGACTGGACGGATCCCGACCATCCGAAGGAGATCGCCTTTTTCGACCGCGGCCCGATCTCGGCCGAACGCCTGGTCGGCGCCGGCAGCTGGTCGGCCTACTGGTACAACGGAGTGATCGTCAGCTCGGAGATTGCCCGCGGGCTCGACATTTACGAGCTGCTCCCCTCGCCGCTAGTGTCGAAGAACGAGCTCGACGCGGCGAAGACGGTGAAGCAGACCTATTGGAACCCGCAGGATCAGCAGAAGATCGTCTGGCCGCCGAGCTTCGCGCTGGCGCGGGCGTATCTCGATCAGCTCGAGCGGTCGAAGGGACTGCCGGCGGACAACATCGCGTCAGCGCGGACGGCGCTGGCGAACGCTGAGCGGCGTTCCGGTAGCCAGCGCAAGACGGCTCTGACGCAGCTCGCGACACAGATCACCGGCGCCGCGGCGGGCTCGGCCGATGCGGCAAAGGTCAAGACGCTGTCGTCTGCGATTACCGACCTCGCCAACGCGACGCATTAGACGCGAAGCGCAGGAAGGACGCCAACGGACACGCGGTAGCGAGGGATACGAAGGACCGTTCCTTCGTGTCCTTCGTTACAGCGCTACTGCCGCGGCGTTCCAGCCAGCGGCGTCCTTGTCCGACTCGAACACGTGAGCGGTGTCGACGTGGACGACAGTGCCATCCTTCTTGATCGGCATCCGGTCCAGGTTGCGCGTGGCGCGTCCGCTGACGTGGGTGCCGTCCGCCGTGTAGTGCGAGTCGTGCTTGGTGCACTCGAACTGGTTGTGCTGCGGTACCCACTTGACCGCGGCGTTCTGGTGCGGGCAGGACAGGGCGAACGCGTAGACATGGCCGTTGGCGCGGACGAGGATTACCTGGGCGGCGCGATCGACCGACACGCCGTCGGCGGCAGGAATCGGATAGGTCTTGTCGGCGCCGGCCTGATCGCTATCGATGATCGTCACCGGTGCGGCAAGGACGTCGCGCGAGATACCCATCGCCGCCATGGCGCCGGCAAAACAGCCGATTGTCTCGATGAATTCGCGGCGCGACGACTGACTGACGTCAATCTCCTTCATCGGCCTAGATATTCGGCAGCCCGGCCCCGGCCAGCGTGGTCAGGAACCACAGCGCCAGGCTGAGCCCGGCCGTCCACCGCATGAGCCGGCGGGTCCGTTCGTCAGGCTCCGCCACGCCGCGGTCGACACGCACCAGAATCGCGCCGTTGATCATCAACGCGGCGACCATTGCCATCTTGATCCAGAACAGCTTCGACGGCGCGTAGGTCGCGACGTCAGCGGCAAACAGCAGCACGCCGCTGGCGATCACCGCGGTCAGGCCGATGATGACGACGCGATGGGTGTTGTGGATGGCGATGATCTGCTGTCGCGTCACGGCGAGTCCGCGACGTGTCGCCTTGAGCGTGGCGCGATCGGCCGCGATGGCCGCACCTCCACCGCCGACGAGGCCGGCGACGTGGAAAAACGACACCAGCGTGCGCAGCACGGCGGAACCGCTGTAGAGCGCCGCCCACCAGGCGACGGCATGCGAAACAACTCCAGGCATGGTCTTACTTGCCTCCAAACAACATCAGCAGGTAGCCGGCGGTACCGATTCCGATCGATGTGTAGGCGACGGCGCGATGCGTGCTGGCGCTGCTCGTGCCCAATTCGAGCTCGTCCCGGTGCCCGGGCGCGAACATCGGCGTAATCGCAAAGCCAGCGCCCGAGGCGAGCATCAGAATCGAGTGCACCAGCCGCCGTTTCTTCCCTTCCGGGTTCGGGTCCTTGTTCGCCTCGACCAGGTTCCACGCGCCGGTCACGCCTTGCACTCCGTAGAGACCGATGATGCCGGTCCCGACGGCGACGTGCGCGCCTCTCTTGCCGTCGGATGGATTGTTGTAGAGCGACTGACCGAGCGCGAACTCGCTGACGAAGAGCGGCAGCGTGGCAAACGCCGCGTACTTGTGAATTTTCGCGCGCGTCTTGTAGCCGTCGCTGTACTCGAAGGCGACATGCCGCGGCGATGGCGATTGCGGATCATCGGCCACGGCGCCAGCCGTCAGGGTCACGCCGTCGAACGCGGCGCTGGCGATGGCTGCGTGTATGGGGCCGTCTTCCTGCGCGAACGCAGGATATGGTGACAGCACGAGGAGCGCGACGGCGAACAGTGACCGCATGTCTCTCCTCTCGAACGTTATTGCGCCGGCCCGAATCGACAGATGGGCCCGAGTCCTAGCAACGATGCTGCCATACCACTTACCTTTGCACAGGCCATCGGCGGGCGCCGACGTCATCTTGACGCTACAACCGGGTCATCGATCCGGGACAGATCGGCGTGGAATGTGGCAAAGACGTGGCTAGTTAAACAAACGATGAATCCGCCAGGCCGCGCATGCCGTCGATGCGAGCGGCGAATACGCCGCCGGCCTGCGGAGCATGCGCCAGCTCATCGTCGGTCTGCTGCTGCCGCGAAGAGGTCACGAACAGCGTCGACAGATCGGCGCCTCCGAAAGCCGGACAGGTCGGGTTCCTTGCCGGGATCTCGACAACGCGATCGAGGCGGCCGTCCGGGGCAAACCGGCGCACGACCGCACCACCCCATGCCGCGTTCCACAGGCAGCCGTCGGCGTCGACGATCGATCCGTCCGGGTGACCGTCGGGCGGCGCGATCGTCACGAAATCGCGCACGTTGGTGATCGTCGCCGCCTCGGGGTCGTAGTCGCCGCGGCGGATGACGCCGGTCGGCGTGTCGGTGAAATACATCGTGCGGCCGTCGGGGCTGAAACAGATGCTGTTCGACACGCGGCAGTGCGGCAGATCGAGGCGGCGCAGCCCGTGCTTCGTCGAGTAGTGATAGAAGCCTGCGGTTGGCTGCCGCGGCTTCTGCTCGTCGAGCGTGCCGAACACGACGTTGCCATGACGATCGACGCGCCCGTCGTTGGTCCGGGTGGTCGAAAGATCGGGCTCGACATCAACCAGCTTGGTCGTGTGCAGCGTGCCCGCACCCGGCTCCGCCATGTAGAGCGCCTTCGCGCCCCCAAGCAGCAAGCGGCCACCGTCCGCGACGGCGATGAACCCGACGCGGTCCGGCGGCATGAACCGCTCCGTGGCGCGCGAGATCGGATCGTGCTTCCAGATCTGCCGCCCATCGATGTCGGTCCACCAAAGGCACGCGCGCGCGGCGTCCCAGACGATGCCCTCCCCCAGCTCACAGCGCGCGTCGACGAAGAGTTCAGCTCGCATCAGTCAGCTCCCACCTTCCGGCTTCCGGCCGCCAGCGCTTTCAGGATCGCGTCGGTATCGTAGACGGCGCCGCCCCAGGTGCCGCCGCTGACGTCCTGCAGGGCGGCCCACAGGCGCGTGTGATCGGGCAGGCGTGGATCGGGACGGAGATCGGGGTGGGGCGCGCGCGATGCCAGATCGTCCGGCCCGACGTAGTTCAGCGTGCCGGTGAGCGCGCCGCGATCGACGACGATTTCGATCGGATCGCCGTCGCGCAACTTCCCGATCGCCCCGCCGGCGAGCGCCTCGGGCGAGACGTGGCCGATGCACGCGCCGGTGGACACGCCGCTGAAGCGCGCGTCGGTGACGACGGCGACGTGTTTGCCGTGCGGCAGGTACTTGAGCGCGCCGGTCAACTGATAGGTCTCTTCCATTCCCGATCCCATCGGCCCTCGGCCGATCAGCACGAGGACGTCTCCGGAGTCGATGCGTTTGTCCTTGATCGCCGCGATCGCGCCCGTCTCGGTGACGAAGACCTTCGCCGGACCGGTCATGCGGAACACGCCATCGGCGCCGACGACCGACGGATCGATCGCGGTACTTCTTGATCACCGACCCCTGCGGCGCGAGGTTACCGTGGGGAAAGCAGATCGTCGACGTCATGCCACGGCGTTTCGCCGCGTCGGGCGACGCGATCACGTCATCCGGATCGACGCCGTCGCGCGCTTTCAGCAGCGCGCGCAGCCGATGACGGCGCTCGGAGCCCTGCCAGGCGTCGAGTTGCGCGTCGAGCGTGAGGCCGCTCACCGTCGCGACCGTCGTGTCGAGCAACCCGGCACGCCGCAAGTGCAGCATCACCTCCGGCACACCGCCGGCCATGAAGACCTGCACCGTCGGGTGGTTACGTGGGCCGTTGGGCAGTGCGTCGACAAGGCGAGGGACCTGCCGGTTGATCTCGCTCCAGTCAGCAGCGGTCGGCCGCCTGAGACCGGCCGCGTGCGCGATTGCCGGCACGTGCAGCAACAGGTTCGTCGAGCCGCCGAAGGCGGCGTGCGTCACCATGGCGTTGCGCAGCGCAGCCGGGGTGAGGATGTCGCGCGTCTTGACGCCACTCGACTCGAGCGATTTCAGCGCGAGCGCCGACCGGTGCCCCATGTCGAGCCAGATCGGCTGTCCCGATGGCGCGAGCGCCGTATGGCCGAGGGAGAGCCCGAGTGCTTCGCCGACAACCTGCGACGTGGCCGCGGTACCGAGGAACTGACAGCCGCCGCCTGGCGAAGCACAAGTGCGGCAGCCGAGATCGGCGGCGGCCTCGAGCGTGATCTCCGCGTGCGCGAAGCGCGCGCCGATCGACTGGATGCGCGCGGCGTCCTCGCCGTTGGCGGGCGGCAGCGTGACGCCGCCCGGCACGAGGACCGTGGCCAGATCGCGCGCCCCGGCCAGCGCCATCATCATCGCCGGCAGCCCCTTGTCGCAGGTCGCGACGCCGAGCACGCCGCGCCCGGTCGGCAGGGATCGGATCAGCCGTCCGAAAATCATCGCGGCGTCGTTCCTGAACGGCAGGCTGTCGAACATTGCCGGCGTTCCCTGCGACCTCCCGTCGCACGGGTCGGTGCACGCGGCCGCGAACGGCGTCGCGCCAACTGCCTTCAGCGTCTTTGCTGCTTCCTCGACGAGGAGTCCCACTTCCCAGTGCCCGGTGTGATAGCCGAGGGCGATCGGCGTGCCGTCGGGGGCGCGCACGCCGCCGTGCGTCGACAGGATCAGAAACTCGGGCGCGCCGAGCGCCGATGGGTTCCAGCCCATGCCGGCGTTCTGGCTCCAGCCGAACAGATCGCCCGAGGGCCGGGTCAAGAGCATCTCGGCGGTGAAGGGCAGCGACCCGGACGGCCCCTCGGCCTGGCTGGCGACGTCGAGAATCGAGGCGTCTTCGAACGCGAACGGATCAAGGGGCATGGGCGACCTGTAGCGTACCATCCCGCGGGCGCCACAGCGCCATCGCGCCGGCGCCGGCAGGGAACTCTGTGACTCGCGTCAGCGGCGAACCGGGACGATCACGTATGGGGTCTCGCGGTCGAGGTCGGGGTAGTTCCGGCCGGCACCCTCCTTCGTGATCACCTCGACGAAGTAGATGACGTCCCACTCGCGGCTGATGAACGTGCCGGGAATCGAGGCCGAGAACGTGTCGTTCTCACCAGCCGTCATGGCGATCGACTCGTAGTTCTCGTACTGCGTGAGGTGGCGATACCGGAGCGTGATCGACCGGACGGGCACTCCGGTAACGTGCACGGTGACCATCAGGTCTCGCCCAGCGTTCGCGCTGGCCGGGCGGTCGATGCGAAGGTCTGGCAGCGACGTATTGAGTGGCGGCGCGGCCGGCGTGCGATCGGCTGAGGGCTCGCCGGCGGGACGCGAGGTGACCAGCTTGTCGAGATCCGCGCGCAGACGATCCAGTTCCTCCCGCCAGTGCCGCGGAAAATACGGCCGCGCGCCAAACGGCAGGGACGAGGCGTAGACGTCGCCGGCCGCCGTCACGATCGACGCCCACGCGTCGATCGCCCGTCGCTCGGCCGCAACGGCGGTATCGAACGCCGCCAGGTTCCCGTTCAACTTGTAGGTGTCGTAGGCGACGGCGGCAGGCAGCCGCGCGGCGTAATAGCGCGCCAGCCCGGACAGAATCCTGCAATCGGTGATCGTCGAGGCGAGCTCCGCGCTCGACGTCGCGGGCGACGCCGCAGCCGAAAGCTCCGCGTCGATGGCGTCCGCGGCGGCCGTGAACCAGGCCGCGCTCTCCTGGGGCCGCCGCAGTGTCGTGGTCGCCCCGTCGACGAGGCGCCTGGCTTCCGCCGCCGGCGTCATGAACTGTTCGGTATCGCTGCCCTCGAGGCTGGCAAACACCGGCAGCGCGTCCTGGTGCTGCATCTCCGCCCATCCGCGCGTCGTCGGGAAATAGTTGTAGCGATAGCTCGACGCGACGATCCGCGGCAGGACCTGGCTGGCGCGATGCAGGGCGGCCTCGACGTGAGATCCCGCTCCCTCGCCGAAGCGGCGCGTGAACTCGCGATCCCAGCTCTCCGATGGCGTATCTGGTGCGTAGGTCAGCCGTCCCCACAATTGATAGAAGTGCCAATAGCGCTCGAACTCGTAGTCGTAGTAACGATAGCGTGGGTTGAGAATGTCGATCGGCGCCGCGTCGTGCGGCTCGCCGAGCATCTTCGTCGCGAGCATCTCATTGACGTCGAAGCTGTCGCCGCCGTACAACTTCGCTGCCGACGCAAAGCGGCGCACGTAGTCGGGGTCGCCCCAGAGCAGCAACCGCGCCGTGCCGCCGGTCCACAACTGCCAATGGACGCGATAGCGCTGCGGATAGCGCAGCAGATCGGCGTAACCATGGCGCCGGTTCTGCTGATCCGGTGGGTTGACGTGGGTGGGATGGAACGGCAACCCCATCTGCTCCATCCAGAACTTGGTGCTGACGCGCGCGTCCAGTCCCTGCTGCAGGGCATCGTCGATCACGGCGTCGGGCAGTCCTTTGGCGCGCAGGTCGATCTTCAAATCCGGCCGCGTCGCCTTGACTTGCGCGAACACCTCATGCCAGAAGCCGTTCATCTCCTCGGGCTTGAGGCCCGACTCGTCGTGCATGCGAAACTGGATGCCGTCGATGTCGGGGAAAACGGCGAGGAACTTCTTCAACGCCGCCTTCGAGTACGCCGCCAGGTTGTCGCCGGTCACGCCCCAGACGAGACCGGGCGTCGGCGCGTCACCCTTTGCCGCGCCCTGGATGCCGCCCGTCTGCACGCCGGCGCGATAGATGTGATCCCAAATCGCGGCCGTCAGGTGAATCCCGCGTTCGTGGGCGAGGCGGATCACCGTTTTGAAGGCTGCGGTATTGCGCGCCTGCTGCTCCGCGCTCAGACCGACCATGCGGACGTCCGGGAATTCCGGCGTGTCGTAGAAGTAGGGGTAGGGCGGCGCCAGGAAGCCGCCGTTTTCATAGCCGAAGATCACGACGAACGCGTTGATGCGGCTGGCGGCGAGCACGTCGAAGTACTTGCGCCAATACGTTTCGTCATACAGCTTTTTCTCGAAGAGGGCGCGCTGCATCGTGTACATCGACACGCCGCGCTCGTGCAGGAACGGCTGCTCGGCGGTCTGCCGCACGTCGACGAACGGATCGGAGCCGCGGCTCCAGGCCACGCGGTCTGCCGTGTCGAGCGCCGCGTACATCAGGCCGGTCGCGTCGCCACCGCGTAGATCGATTGCCGGACGGCCACGATACGAGGCACGCGCGATCGACAGCGATTCTGGACAGCCGACTGCCGGATCGATGGCGAAGCGCACGTAGATGTCGGCGTCCGATGCGCCATCGACGACACGAAACCCGCGAGCGGCGAGCGCCTCGCGGAGCCGCTGGGCGCCGTGCGCCGCTGGCGCCGGCATCGCTGGCGGCGTTACCAGGGCGACGGTCGGGACGGTCGAGACCTTCGACGACACTCCGGGAAGCAGGCACGCGATGACGAAGGTGATCACCAGGCGCATGGCATGTCTCCGCGAGTGAGGGTACCATTTCCGCGACCGTGGACACGCGAACGATTTTGCCGGGCGTTGCGGCGCTGGGGCTGGCGATGACGGCGGCCTGCCGGGCCCCGGGAGGGACGCCGCCCGCGCCGACCTTCACCAGGGACGTCGCGCCCATCGTCTTTACCAACTGCACGCCGTGCCATCGACCCGGCGAGGTCGCCCCCTTTCCACTCCTTTCGTACGCCGACGCCGCCAAGCATGCCGACGGCATGTCCGAGGAAACACGCAAACGTCACATGCCACCGTGGCTCCCCGATCGCGGCGACTTTGTCGTCCTCGGCGAGCGGCGATTGACGGCGGAGCAGATCGCAACGATCCAGCACTGGGTCGACGCGGGCAAGCCCGAAGGCAACCCGGCGGATCTGCCGCCGGCGCCGTCGTTTCCCGACGGCTGGCAGCTTGGGCGGCCCGATCTCGTCGTCAGTCCGGCCCGGCCCTTCACACTCGAACCGGGCGGCGAAGACGTCTATCGCAATCTCGTCATCCGCGCGCCCGCGACGACGGACGTCTTCGTGCGCGCGGTCGAGTTCCGCACCAACGGCGCGCCGATCCACCACGCCGTGATCCGCATCGATCGCTCCGGCGCTTCGCGCGCGCGCGACGGCGCTGATGGGCGGCCCGGCTTCGCTGGCATGGCGTGGCAGACGACGCAAGATCCGGAGGGGCAGTTCATCGGCTGGGCACCGGGCCGCGGCCCAATCGTGTCCCCCACCGGCATGCCATGGCGCCTCGACAAGGGGGCCGACCTCGTCGTCGAGCTGCACATGCTGCCGCCGAAGAAGCCGTCGGCGATCGCGCCGGCGATCGCGCTCTACTTCAGTGACGCGCCACCGGTGCGCACGCCACTGACGGTGAAGATGGGATCCAAACTGATCGACATTCCGGCGGGCGCGAAGGCCTACGACGTGACCGACAGCTACGCGCTGCCGGTGGCCATCGACCTGCTCAGCGTCTATCCCCACGCCCACTATCTCGCGACCGATATGTTGATCACCGCGACGTGGCCGGACGGCGCGACCAGGACGCTCCTCCACATTCCGCACTGGAGCTTCCACTGGCAGCAGGACTACCGCTACGCCACGCCCGTGTCGCTGCCGCGCGGCGCCGTGATCCGGATGCGCTATACCTACGACAACTCGGCCGGCAACGACGACAACCCGCACACGCCGCCGATCCGCGTGCGGCTCGGCCCGAACTCCACCGACGAGATGGCCGAGCTCGGCCTGCAAGTGCTGGCCACAACGCTTGCCGACGCCGCAACGCTGGTGCAGTCGTTCGTGGATCGCGACGCGCAGGCCAATGTCGCGTTTGGCGAGATGCGTGTGCACGAAGAGCCGCAGTCGGCCGAGACCCAGGCGTTTCTCGGCAAGAGCTACCTCGAGGTGGAGCGCTATGGCGACGCGCTCCCGCACCTCGAGGCCGCGGTGCGGCTCGACGCACGGGCCGCCGGGGCGGAGAGCGACCTCGGATCGGCGCTACTCGCGCTGAACCAGATCCCCGACGCCGTCGCGCACCTGCAGCGGGCGGCGCAACTCGCGCCGCGCGACGAGACGATCCAGTTCAATCTCGGCAACGCCCTGACGCGCGTGTCTCGCCTGAACGAAGCGGCGGCCGCCTACCAGCGCGCGATCGCGGTCAACCCCGATTTCGCCGACGCGCACGTCAACCTCGGCACGCTGCTGTTCACTCACGGCCGCGTCAAGGATGCCCTGCCGCACCTCGTCCGCGCCGTCGAGCTGATGCCCAATTCCGCCGTCATCCACAGCGACTACGCCAGCGCCCTCGCGGCGTCCGGACGCTACGCGGAGGCCCTGGTCGAGACGCGCCGCGCTCTCGACCTGAACCCCGACTACGCACCGGCGCGCCAAAACCTGGCGCGACTGCAGCAGATGGGAATCAAGTAGCCACCTACTTGCGCGGAAAAATCACCGGCAGCACTTCGTCGGTGGTATAGACGCAGCGATCGTTGTGCCCGCATTCAGGCACGATCTGAACGCTGTGTTTCGCACCGAGCTTCTCGTTGACGAACTTTACATAGGCCTCGCCGCGGGCGCGGCGCGTCGCCCCTTGCGCCATGGCATTGCATGACGAATCGAAGCCGCCGAGCGGCAGCGTGTCTACCTGCGACAGCAGGTAGGTCGTCGGGCGCCCGACGAGCTGCTTTTTCAATTGATCGTCGGAAGTGCCCGCCGTGTAACCGCTCGCGCGCTGCGTCAGTCCGAACGGCCACTTGTCGTAGGTTTGCGCGCTGCTGGCGCAATTTCCCGACGGCTGATACGCGCCGTAGGAGAACTTCGTGTGCGGGGTCTCTTCCTTCCAGCCCAGCCCCGCCGCTTCCGGCGTCGCGTCGTCCACCGGCAGCGGCCGCGTCGGATCCGGCCACGCGTAACTCGATGGATTGGCAACGACGTAGGTGACGGCGACGCCGAGCGATTCGTCGACCTTGTTGGCCATCTCGTAACGCGCCACGAACTGGCCACCCGCGGAGTGGCCGGCCACGACGATCGCCTGCAGGTTCGGGAACGTCTTCTTGTCGGCGAGGCGGCGCAGGATCTCGTCGACGAAGTCGAAGGACGTCAAGTCTTTGTGCGCGGGCGAGGCGCCGCCTGATCGCCAGCTGTCGCCGCCGCAACTCCAGCTGACTTCATTCGTGTCGAGCGTGTCGTGGCAGCTGCCGTCGGCCGACGCGATGCGCGGCGCGATGACGATCGCATCGTCGAGGGCGCCCGCGAGGAACGCCGCCGTCGTGGCGGTGCGGAAGTAGTGATCGGCGTTGCGGTTGGTGCCGTGCACCATGATCAGCGCGCGGCGGATGTTGGGATTCACCTTGTCGAGCGGATACGTCGTGTAGACCAGAGAGCGGGCCGGGCCGCCCTTCAACGTGACGAACTGCGTGCACCTCGTTTCGGCGGCGGTGCAGGGCGCGTTGGCGGCGACGGTGACCTGGGCGGCGAGCAGGAGCGTCCACATGGCGAACCATAATATAGTGCGCGGCATGAGACGGTCGTTCGCCTTCGCCGTCTTCCTCCTAGCGGCCGGCATCGTTGCGCAGGTCCAGGAGCCGGACAAACCCGAGCACTTCTCACCGCTCGGCTTCGAGGGACTGCGCGCCTACATGCAGGCGTATCCCGGCGACGTCGGATCGCTTCCTGTCTTCACGGCGTCCTCAGGCAAATACTGGGTGTTCCGCGGCATCGCCTATCGCGGCGCGCAGCCTCAGGGGGCGGCGTGGTCGAGCCTCGGACCGCTCAGCACCACCGACGGCGGCGCCAGCGGGACCGGCAACTTCTCGGGTCGCGTGGCCGCGCTGGCCATCTCGCCGGCGTGCGTAGTGAACGGTCCGTGCCGCCTCTGGGTGGGAACGGCCGGCGGCGGCGTGTGGCGCACCGACAACGCCATGGATCCAACCGACCCGCAGTGGCGATGGATCGGGCAAGGGCTTGGCACCAACAGCATCGGCGCGCTTACTGTCGACGGCAACGACGGCAGCGGCAACACCATCTTCGTCGGCACCGGCGAAACGAACACACCGCAAAACTCCGGCGCGGGCACCGGCCTCTACCGCTCCACCGACGGGGGCGATCACTGGACGCGCGTCTCGACCAACATCGTCGATCCGGCCGTCTCACCGTCGGCGATCGACTTCACATCCACGCGCGGCATCAGCTCGATCGTGATCGAGCCGGGCAACGCCGCGACGATCTACGTCGGCACGACGACGGCGATGCTGGGCATGACGGGGGTCCGCGGCGGGCAGAGCCAGATCACCGGCTACCCGCAGCCGCGCGTCGGTCTCTACAAGACGATCGACGGCGGATCGACGTGGACACTGGCGTGGGTGCCACCGCGTGATCCGGTGATTCCGCCCAACCCAAACGCGGCCGTCGGCGCGGGGGACACGATGATTGGCGTGCGCGCGGTCGCGCTCGACCCGAAGGACGCGCGCACGGTCTATGTCAGCGCCTGGAACAACGCCGTCCACCGCTCGTCGCCGCGGCTGGAGAACGGCGACCTGTCTTTCAAAGCCGTGTTCGCGATCGACGGTTACGAGGGGTTTCAGGATCTCGCCATGTTCGCGCTGACCGAGATCGACGGCCACACCCGGATGTATGCCTACGCCGGCACGCTCGACATCCTGACGCAAGCGCTCTATCGCCTCGACAACGCCGATGTCCCCGCGTCGGCGCTCGTCACGGGTGGCGGTGCGGCGGCGCGCAACACGGCGTTGTGGAAGCGGATGACGGCGAGCGATACGTCGCCGGCGTCGAGCAGCTCCGGCCTGTGCGGCTCGCAGTGTTTCTACGATCTCGTCGTCGCCACGCCGCCAGACCGTCCCGACACGGTGCTCCTCGGCGGCGTCGCCCAGCCGCAATTCGGCGACGGTACGATTCGATCGACCGACGCCGGCGCCAGCTTCCAGGCGTTCGGCAGCGACACCCAGCGCAACGCCGCGCACGTCGACGTCCGCGCCATCGCCTTTCACCCGAGAGCCCCAGACATCGCTTTTGTCGGGTCCGACGGCGGCGTCGTCCGTAGCGACGGCACGTTCGCCAGCGCCACGTCGCGGTGCGGCCAGAGCGCCACGGCCGCGTGCGCGAGCTACTTTTCCTCGGTGCCGTCGCGGCTCTACTTCCTCAACCGCGGCCTGCAGACGCTGCAGTTCTACAACGTGTCGCCGGATCCGCGCGCGCCTCTCGATCGGCTGATGGGCGGCCTGCAGGACAACGGCACGATCTGGATCGACGGCAGCGGATCGCCTGGCATGTGGAAGAGCGTCTTTCCGGCCGGCGACGGCACGTCGGCATCCGGTTTCCACCCGTCGCGAGCGGGCGTCCTCTTCGCCAGCTTCCAGAGCAACAACTTCTTCGTCAACTTCGCCAACGGCGATCCCGCGCGCTGGGTCCGCACCGGAGACCCGATCCGCGCCGCCGACGAGCGCGCCTCGATCACGGCGTCAACCGGGCGTCAGTTCCTGTCGTTCGACGAGGTCAAGCCCGACACGCAGTTCACCGGCTTCCAGCACGTGTGGCGGACCAACGACAATGGCGGCAACCAGGCGTCCCTCGAGGCCGGTTGCCGATCGCTGGCGCCGGCGCCGGCCAACTGCGGCGACTGGGTGCCGCTCGGCGTCGCCTATCCCTTTGCCGCGGGCTCGACACCCGACTCGGCGAGCCGCGGCCCTGGCGATCTGACCGGCGACGTCTACGGGACCGATCGCCGCGGCGGCATCATCGTCGCCGCCGAGCGCTCGCCGCTCGACACCGGCACGTTGTGGGGGGCGACCAGCTTCGGCCGACTGTTCGTCTCGAAGAACGCCGATGCCGCCGGCCCCGACGTCATGTTCACCCGCATCGACACGCCGGTCGTGCCCAACCGTTTCGTCACGCGCCTCGTCGCCGACCGCACCGATGTCAACGCGGCGTGGGTGGCCTATTCCGGCTTCAACGCGCTGACGCCCTCCTCGCCAGGCCATGTCTTCCGCGTCGTCTTCAATCCTTCGTCACGCCTGGCCACGTTCACTTCGCTCGACCGTGATCTCGGCGATCTGCCGATCAACACGCTGGCGGTGGACGATGTGAAGGGGGACATCTATGCGGGAACCGATTACGGTCCGCTGGTGCTGCGCAAGAGCGCATCTTCCTGGCAGCTTGCCGGAGCGGGATTCCCGGAGGCGCTGATCGTGGACCTGCGCTACATGCCGGCACAGCGGCTCCTCATCGCGGCGACGCACGGGCTGGGGATCTTCTATCTCCGGCTGGATCCCTGACCAGGCACTTACCAGTGCCGGTTGCCGGCCTCGGCTAAAAGCGCCGTGAGACGGCGATCGACAGGGTCGTTCGCGCGACGATGCCCCCCTTGAAGACCTCGAAGTTCGCCAGCGGCGTGCCGCTGAGCGACGACACGCGGCCGGTGGCTGGGTCGTTGCTGAACTGGATCGCGGGATTGGTGAACGACTCGATGAAGCCGGCCGGCGAGCCGCGGACGACCAATGGCTGCGCGTCGAGCGTCATCCGCGTCGGATCGGGCCCGATCAGCCAGCGTGCGTCGGCGCGGAGCGCCCACTTCGGCGAGAGATCGCGGCGCACGCCGCCGCCGGCGACGACCGCGAACGTCGTCGAGCGGGTTACGTGGATGGAGACCTTATCCGCTTCCGCGATCGGGACCTCACCGAGAATCGATGCCGTGTAGCGCCCCTGGATCTCCGCCGAGAAGACGGCATGCGTGGGAAACACCGCTCCGCCGCCGACCGTGACGTATGGCTGCAGCGCGGGATGGGAGCCGATGTCGTGGTTGAACGCGGCGGTCACCGCGGTTTCATCATACGGACCGTCCACGGTGGCGTGCTGCGTGACCACACTCGAGGCGGCGAACGGACCGGTCGAGAATAGATCGCGAAAGGCGCCCTCGAATCCAGCCGTCGACGTCTCGACGGCCGCGGCCAGCTTTCCCGTATCGATGGCGTGTCCGGCCGTCCTGCCGACCGACATCTCGAGTGCGGCTCGCGGCGTGATCCACCGGCGCACACGCATGCCGAACGTGGCGGTCCGTGACGTCCCGATCGGCGCGAACATGCCATCGAGCGGCGTGATGCGGCTGGTCAGGCCAAAGTCATCGAGCACGCCATTGAGCAGCGACGCGCCGTCGCCGAAAAGCCACGACGGCGTCGCACGCGCCGGAAACGTCGGCGTCGACGTGACGATCGGCGGTCCGGCCGCCGGCAGTACCCGGCCGCCGGCGCTCGTCGGCTGCCAGGCGAGCACCCCTCCGTAGCCTTCGACTTCCCAGCGGCGGTCCTGCGCGGAGACGACCCCTGGCAGGAACACTCCGATCAGAACGAAAACGCAGGGACGCATCGCGGGGGAAGGATACATCTCTCCCGTTGACAATCTACAAGAGACGAAGGTACGCTCTTGTCGATTACCGACAGGAAAGCATCGGGCGGAGGTGGAGGGGATGGCGCCAAAGTCAGACTTGCTGCAAGGGACCCTGGATCTGCTCATCCTGCGTACGCTCTCTGAGGGCGCTATGCACGGGTGGGGAATCTCGCAGCGCATCCAGCAGGTGTCGAAGGACGTGCTGCAGGTGAACCAGGGATCGCTGTA
This sequence comes from uncultured Acidobacteriota bacterium, assembly GCA_963836665.1. GTDB lineage: Bacteria > Acidobacteriota > Vicinamibacteria > Vicinamibacterales > 2-12-FULL-66-21 > JAICSD01. Next base: position 1,769,327 of record CAWIKL010000002.1, read on the forward strand.
TCCCGCGCTGCATCGGCTCGAGCAGCAGGGCCTGATCGAGGCGGAATGGGGCAATTCGGACAACAACCGGCAGGCGAAGTTCTACCAACTGACGCGCGACGGGCGGAAACAGCTCACCGAGGAGACGAAGAACTGGGAACGTCTCTCGACCGCGGTCGCGCGCGTGCTTGCCGGCCTCTGATGGAGGCCCGCCATGATCGGCAATTTGATCACCCGTCTCGAATCACTGCTGGGGCGGGAGCAACAGGAGCGCGAGCTCGACGCCGAGCTGCGCTACCACATCGACATGCTGACCGAGGAGCATGTGCGTCAAGGCCTGCCGCCCGAGCAGGCGCGGCGTGAAGCGCTGCGCGTCTTCGGCCCGGTCGAGACGGTGAAAGACCAGGTCCGCGACGCCTGGCTGTCGCGCTTCTTCGAGATCGCCGCGCAGGACGTTCGCTACGGGCTGCGCAGCCTGCGGCGGAGCCCTGGCTTTTCGCTGATCATCGTCATCACGATGGCGCTCGGCATCGGCGCCAACACGGCGATCTTCAGCGTCGTCAATGGCGTGCTCCTGCGGCCACTGCCCTACAAGAACGGCGACAAGCTGGTCGAGCTGCACCACGGCGCGGGCAACGTCCTGGACACGGCCAACGACCTGCGTTTCTCGGTGAAGGACCTCGCCGGCTACCGTGCGTCGCGCGCGTTCAGCGACGTCGTCGAGTTCCACGCCATGCTGTTCACGCTGCTCGGTCGCGCCGAGCCGCTGCGCGTCTCGACCGGCGTCGTCTCGGCGAATTACTTCGAGGTGCTCGGCATCACGCCCCTCTACGGACGGACATTCGTCGACGCCGACGACAGGCCGGGGGCGCCGCCTGTGCTGGTGCTGACCCACGACTACTGGGTCAAGCACTTCGACGAAGATCCGGCCATCGTCGGCCGCGTCTTCCGGCTGAACGACAAGCCGCACACCGTGATCGGCGTCCTGCCGCCGGTGCCGCTCTATAACCCGCAGGGCACCGCCGACGTCGACGTCTTCATGCCGACCTCAGCCTGCCCGTTCCGCTCGCGGCAGGGGTTCATCGAGGACCGCAGCGCGCGGATGATGAGCGCATTCGCCCGCGTCGGCCCGGAGGCGACGCTGCTCAAGTCGGCGGCCGATCTCGACATCACCGCGGCGCGGTTGAAGGACGAGTACCCGAAGGACTATCCGCAGCAGGACTTCCGCGCCATCGGGCTGCCGCTGAAAGACGAGATGACGGTCAACTTCAAGCCGACGCTGTGGATCCTGCTCGGCACGGCCGGCTTCGTGCTGCTCATCGTCTGCGCGTCGATCGCCAACCTGTTGTTGGCGCGCATGGTGCGGCGCGAGCGCGAGCTGTCAGTCCGCGCCGCGCTCGGCGCGACCCGCGCGCGGCTGCTGCGGCAACTCCTCACCGAGAGCCTGCTCCTGGCTCTCTGCGGTGGCGGCCTCGGACTCGTCTTCTCGGCCTACGCGATGAAGCTCCTCGTCACCTTCGCGCAACGGTTCACGCCGCGCGCCGGAGAGATTGGGATCGACGTAGACGTGCTGGCCTTCACGCTCGGACTCTCGGTGCTGACCGGACTGATCTTTGGCTCGATTCCCGCGTTCTCACAGCGCATCGAGGTCGGGCCGGCGCTGCGCGACGGCAGTCGCACCTGCCGGTCGAACCAGCGCCTGCGCCGCGTGCTGATCGTCGCGCAGATCGGCGCCTCGTTCATGCTGCTCATCGCCGCCGGCCTGATGCTGCGCAGTCTGATGAAGGTGCAGAACCTTGATCCCGGCTTCCGCACGGAGCACGTGCTGACGTTCAGCGCCGACATGGCGTTCGACCGCTTCCCGCTCGCTCTACCCGACCGTGTGGCGAAGCAAGCGCGATACTGGCGCGACTTCGAGCAGCGCCTCGGCGCCCTGCCGGGGGTGACGGGCGTCGGCGCCGGCGGCACGTTCCCGCTCAACGAGCTGCCGCCGTTCAACGCCCACCTCGTCCGCGAGTCGCGTCCGCTGCAGCCCGGCGTGCAGCCGCCGGAGATCAACGTGCGGATCGCGACGCCGCAGTATTTCAGCACGCTCGGCCAGCCACTCCTCGCCGGACGGGTGTTCACCGCCTCCGATGTCCTGACCGCGACGCCGGTGGCAGTCATCAATCAGACTGCCGCGAGCCAATACTGGCCCCACGAGGACCCGGTCGGTACACGCATCGAAAACGGCGACGGCGGCGCGGTCACCATCGTCGGCGTCGTCGCCGATGTGCGGCAGCAACTCGATCGCGCGCCGGGGGCCGAGGTCTACCTGCCGCTGCAGCAGGCGCCGCTGCCGCCGACGACGTGGATCGTGAAAACGGAGCTGCCGGCTGCGGAAATGGAACGCGCGGTCCGCGGCGTCGCGCACGCGCACGACGCCGACCTCCCCGTCTCGAACTTCCGAACGCTCGCCGACGTGCGGTCGATGACGCTGACGCCGCGGCGCGCCGTCGTCGCGCTGATCGGACTCTTCGGCCTGCTGGCGCTGGTGATCACCGCCACCGGCATTGCCGGCGTGGTCGCATTCTCTGTGAACCAGCGGACGCAGGAGTTTGGCATCCGCATGGCGCTCGGCGCGCAGCGCGCGCGCGTACTGTCGCTGGTGTTGCGCGAAGGGATCGTGCTCGTAGTGATCGGCCTTGCGATCGGCAGCGCGGGCGCCGTCATGCTCACCCGGATGCTCGGCCGGATGCTGATCACGGGCGGCGGGCAGGCGGCCGGTCCGCTGCTCTTCCAGGTGCCGCCGGTGGACATCGTGACCTATATCGGCGTCGCCGCGACCTTGATCCTGGTGGCGCTGGCCGCGTGCGCCGTACCGGCACAGCGGGCCGCGTCCGTCGACCCGCTGGTTGCCCTCCGCGCCCAGTAGCGACCGCCAGACGCAGAAAGGACACCCGAACGCAGGTCAGGTTGGCACCGGGCTGGCATTACCGCGGTCGTGATGCCCGTCCGTGCCGCCGCGCTTCTCATCGCCGCCGCCATGGCGGCCGCCGCTCAGCAAGCTCAGCCGACAGACCATCTGGCGTCGCTGCTAGACGGCAATGACGTAATCGAGCTGAAGCTCGAGGCACCGCTGAAGCAGTTGTTCGAGACAGGTTCCGACGACGAGAACGTCAGCGTGTCTGGAACGCTGACCTACAGCAATGGACGTACTGGTAGCGAGGTCGTGCTGCGCGACGTGGCGGTGTCGGTCCGCGGACACACGAGCCGGCGCGAGTCGGAGTGTACCTTTCCGAAGCTGAAATTGAAGCTCAAGGGGTCGGGCAGCCTCAAGATCGGGACGCACTGCGGCGAGTCGGCCGACGGTCAACTGACCGACAAGTATGGACGCCTTGCCAACGAAAAGTCTCCGCTCCGCGAGACGCTCGCCTACCGGATGCTGGAGGCGGCCGGTGTACCGACGCTGCGCGCGCGGCCGGCACGAATCACCTACATCGACAGCGCCGCTGCACAGCCCCTGACGCGCAACAGTCTCCTGCTCGAAGACGACGACGAGGCCATGAAGCGAGTCGGCGGAACGGCTGAAGTGACGATGGACACTTTCGGCAACGTGGCGTCGCGGCATGCCGGCGGCGATGCCGGGCTCATCGTCTTCGGCGAGTCCCTGGTCGGCAACTTCGACTGGTGCCTCAACTTCGCGCCCGACGACATTTACCGCTGCGACGCTGCCAAGCCGCTGTGGAACGTGCTGGCCTTCGAACGCAGCGGCGGGACCGGGCTGATGATGAAAGATCTCGATCTCGCCGGGATCGTCGTCGGCCGCCACGCCTGGTTCGACACGGTGTGGAACCGCGCCTTCGTGCCATCGAAATCGCCGATCGCGATCGAGGTGCTCAGCCAGGTGCAGCGCGCGCGATCGCTCTTTCCGCGCGAGACGCTCGACGGACTGCGGCGCAACTTCGTCGATCGGCGCGCCGCCATCCTTGCGGTCATCCAGGCGGCGCCGGTCGACGGGGACGGACGCGCGCTGGCGCGTGAGTACGCCGACGAATTCTTCAAGGCGATCGAGCGGGATGAGGAGTTCTACCGTCCGGTCGTCGCGCGCACGGGCGTGCAGGTCTACGTGGATGCGCAGCGAACCAAGGAAGCGTGCGGGGCGAAAGATGTGATGCGTCCGGGGACCCCAGTCAACGAACTGCAGCGGTCCGGGCCAATGAGCCAGGTCGTTGTCCTCGACGCACTGTGGCGGTGGGCGACCAAGACGCCATGCAAGAGCGTGCAGAGCGGATCGGTGTGGATCGCGTCGGACGCGATCGCGAACGATTACCCTCCCGCAAGAAATCGCTGAACGGAACGCGGAACCATTCGTAGTGTCCAACTGAATCCAGGAAGGACACGTCTAAGGCTAGGTGCGCCTTGGCGGGTCGAGGAGGACCTTCGAATGCGCGTTTTCGCACAGTGTGCGGCCGTGGCTATGGCCGCGGCTGCTTTCGTCGGTCGGTACGGCGGTACCGCGACGGCCCAGACGCCGGCCAAGGGAGACGCCACGGCAGTGCTCGCGGCGGCGCGGCAGGCGCTCGGTGGTGACACGAAGCTGACGGCGGTCAAGACCGTCACCGCGACTGGCCGCACCCGCCAGGTGCGCGGCGAGAATCTCGTCCCGATCGAGTTCGAGATTTTCATCGAGCTGCCCGACAAGTACCTGCGCAGGGACGAGATTCCGGCGCAGGAGAGCGGGCCCACCGCCTCGGGTTTCAATGGGGACGCGCTGGTCCAGGATCCGCCGCCGCCGCCGATGCCGGCGCCGCCGCCCGCGCCAGCCGGCGCGCCGCCTGGTCCGCAGCCCATGGCACGGCCGAATCCCTCGGCGATGCGCGTGGCGGCGTTGAAACAGGACTTCACGCGGCTCGCGCTCGGAATGTTCGCCAGATCGTTCCCGTCGTACCCCCTTACGTTCACGTACTTCGCGGAGGCGGAAGCCCCGCAGGGCAAAGCGGACGTGCTCGAAGGAAAAGGGCCGAACAATTTCACGCTGCGCCTGTTCATCAGCCGTGACACACACCTGCCGCTGATGGTGAGCTGGACGCCGCCGACGCCGCCTCAGCGGGGACGCGGCCCGATGCCGATGCCGCCGGGGGCCACGGCGCCGGCTGAGAACCTTCTCTATTTCGCTGACTATCGCGACGTCGACGGGATGCAGTTCCCGTTCAGGCTGCGGCGCGCCGTCGGCGCCGACACGATTGAGGAGACCATCTTCGATCGCTACAAGCTCAATTCCAAGATCGATGCGAAACGATTCGAGGTCCGTAAATGAAGTTCCTGCTGGCTGTCCTGCTGGCGGCCTCTCCTTGGCTCCAGGCGCCGCGCGACGCGCGGGTCACCGTCACGGTTGTCGATCAGACCGGCGCGGTCATCCAGAACGCGACCGTGACGGTCACGGCGCTCGACACGCCGGGAACCGCCATCGAACCGGTGAAGACGACTGACAAGGGGATCGCCGCGCTCGCCAACCTTGCTCCTGGCCGCTACGAAATCAAAGCCGAGTTCCCCGGCTTCGAGGCGCGTGTGCTGAAAGACATCCGACTCAAGAGCGGCGACAACAAGCACGTCGCGGTGCTGGCGATCCAGGGACTGCAGGACTCGGTGACGGTTCAGCGCGACGCGCGCGAGGCGGCGTCGGACCGACGCAGCACCTTCGGAACCGCGCTGACGCGCGAGCAGATCGAGGCGCTGTCGGAGGATCCCGACGAAATGGCGCAGCAGCTGCAAGACATGGCCGGCGGCAACGCCGTCATCCGGGTCGACAGCTTCGAAGGCGGCCGCCTGCCGCCGAAGACGGCGATCAAGGCGATCCACATCACACGCGACGCGTTCGCCGCCGAGAATCATTTCGCCGGTGGGCTGTTCATCGACATCATCACGCAGCCGGGCATCGGTCCGCTGCGCACCAACCTCAACATGCGGCTCCGGGACGGATCGATGAGCGGCACACCGGCGCCGCTGCCCTACGGCTCGCAGCAGGAGAAGGGCCCCGAGCAGCTGCAGTCGTACAATGGCGGCCTGGGCGGTTCGGCGATCAAGCAGAAGGCGTCGTTCTCCTTCAACGCGCAGAGCAATACGTCCTACGACACGCCCTACTATCACTACTACACGCCGGACCACGACCTGGTCGAAGGGCTGGCGCCGCGACGGCCGCGCGACAACATGTTCCTGTTCGGCCTGTTCGACTACGCGATCACCCGCGACCAGACGCTGCGCCTCAACTTCAGCCACGACCAGTCGACGAGCAAGAATCTCGGCATCGGCGGCGTCAACCTGCTGGAGCGCGGCTATAGCTCGGATGACGGCAGCAACCAGCTGCGCATCCAGGAAGCGGGGCCGCTCGGCCGGCGTTTCTTCATCAACACGCGGGCCTCGATCAACTGGTCGCACTCCGATTCACACTCGCTCTTCGAAGGCCCGACCGTCGTCGTGCTCGACAACTTCACGGCTGGCGGCCAGCAGAAGGCGGGCGGCGTACGGTCGAAGGGCATCAACCTGCAGTCTGATCTCGACTACGTGCGCGGCATCCACTCGCTGCGCGGGGGCCTGCAGATCGTCGGCGGCAATTACCACTCCGACGACTCGCAGAACTATTACGGCACCTACACGTTTGAAAGCCTCGCCTCCTACAACCTCGGCCAACCGCGCAGCTACACGCGACGCTTGGGCGACCCGAATATCGACTACGGCATGGTGCAGGCGGGTTTCTACGTGCAGGACGACATCCGCGTCCGCAAGAACCTGACCTTCAGCCCAGGCATCCGCTACGAGGCGCAGACGCACCTGTCCGACTACAACAATTTCGGGCCGCGATTCGGCGTCACCTGGTCGCCGGGCACGAGCGGCAAGTGGACGCTGCGCGGCAGCGCCGGCATCTTCTACGACTGGCTGTCGAACAGCATCTATGAGCAGACGCTGCGCATCGACGGCGTGCGGCAGCAGGAAGTCAACATCGTCGACCCACCCTACCCGGACCCGGGGGGCGCCATCGGCGCGGCCATCGCGACCAACCGCTATTTCCTCAACGACGGCCTGCGCGCGCCGCGCAACACCCGTGTCAGCGCCGGCTTCGATCGGGGCCTGACCAAGATGATTCGCGTCAACGCCACCTACGCCTACGTCCAGGGCGAGAATCTGATGCGCGGGCTCAACCTCAATTCGCCGATCGACGGCGTCCGCCCCAACCCCAACTACGCCAATGTCGTCGAAGTGGTCGGCGACGCGGCGTCGCGGGCGCACACGCTGAACATCGGCACCGTGATCAACTTCAACGTTGCCTCGAACCCGAACGGGCCGGTGATGATCAATGGCGGCAACATGATCATGGTGATGGGCAGCGGTCCAGGCGCGCCGGCGCCCGGGGGTGCGAAGAACCCGGCGAATGCGCGCTGGAACTGGCACCGGATGCAGATGTTCGCCAACCTGGGGTTCGGACGCAATCTCAACGACACCGACGGCGCGTTCGCGACGCCGACCACGGGCCGGCTGCTCGACGACTGGGGTCCTGCGGCGTTCGACATACATCGCCGCTTCAACGTCAACTGGAGCAGCACCCAGCTGCGCAACTTCACCGCCAACCTCGGCTTCAACACGGCCAGCGCGCCGCCGTACACGATTTACAGCGGCTTCGACACCAACGGCGATCTCGCCTTCAACGATCGGCCCGCCGGCATCGGCCGTAACAGCGCGCGCGGCAGCGCGCAGTGGACGATGAACGGTTTCTTCACCTACGGCTGGCAGTTCGGCAAGCCCGTGCAAATGCCAGGCGGCATCAATCTCCGCACCGAGGGAGGGGCGCTGACCGCGTCGCAGGGCGCCGGCTCCAACGCGGGCCGCTTCCGCGTCTCGATCAACGTCAACGCGCAGAACCTGACGAACCGGTCCAATCTCGGCGGCTATGTCGGGACGCTGACCTCGCAAGCCTTCGGCCAGCCGACGACGGTGCTGAGCACACGGAAGATCGATATCGGGATGGGGATCAGTTTCTAGCGCCCTCACCCCTTCAAGAGTTCGAGTTCCAGCAGGATCTTGACGTCGTCTCCGACGACGACACCGCCGGTCTCGAGTGCCTGATTCCACGTCAGTCCGAAATCGCTACGCTTTACCTTGGTGGTGGCGCTGATCCCCAGCCGCTCCCCGCCCCACGGGTCGCGACCGCGTCCTTCCTCGGTGACATCGAGCACAACCGGCCTGGTCACGCCGTGCATGGTCAGTTCGCCGGCGAGCTTAAGGTCGCGGCCCCTGCGCTCCTGGATCCTCCCCGCCTTAAACGTCAGATGCGGGTACTTGTCGACGTCGAAGAAGTCGGCCGATCGCAGGTGCGCATCGCGCTGGGGCTCGCGCGTGTCGATTGTTGCGACGTCGATACGGACGTCGATGTCGGCCTCCGACGGGCTCGAGTCGTCGAGGCGGATGGTGCCCTCCACGCCGGCAAAGCGTCCCCTGACGGTGGAGATCATCAGGTGCTTGACGGCGAATTCAACGTGACTGTGCGCGGGGTCGATCTTCCAGGTGGTGGTGACGCCGGTCGCAGTTGCTGTGCTCATGTCGATCCTCCAGAATGCACTCACTGAACGTATTGAACTAACCAAATATGCTATTACTATACTTTTGTAAGTAGATTGTGTCAAGTAGCCGCGGTCTGCTACAATGCCGGCATGGGGTCGAAGCCGCACCTGTGCGCCAAGTTCCATAAGGCCGTCGAGCTCATCGGCGGCCGCTGGACGGGGGCGGTCATCCGTTTGCTACTCAGCGAGCGCATGCGGTTTGCCGAGCTGCGCAGTGCCATCCCCGATATCAGCGATCGCATGCTGTCGGAGCGCCTTCGCGAGCTCGAAACCGAGGGGATCGTCGCCCGCATCGTCGTCCCTGAAACGCCCGTCCGCGTGGAATACGAACTAACGGAAAAGGGGCGCGCGCTCGAGCAGGCGCTCTGCGCGGTCGGGCGTTGGGCCGAGCGCTGGGTGGACGACGAGCGCGCCGAGGTAAGGCCTTCCCGGCAGACGGCGGTGGCGGCACGCAGCCGCCGCTAAGCCGGTAAGAGAGGTAACGTTGGCATTGGGCACTCGACGTTCGGCATTCAGGCCGCTATCCTCACCGGCCTGCTAGTGCGCGCGGTCATCTTCGATGTCGACGGCCTGCCCGTCGACGCGGTCTACGGTCACACGCTGGCGTGGCAGCGTGTCCTGCACGAAGCGGGTATCCCATCCAGGGCTGGAGGATCCACCGGCTCATCGGCATGAGCAGAGGGTGACGCCGGAAGAATGTTACGTGGTTGATCTACCAGCTCGGCCTACGCTTGACGTAAACGCGTGAAAGGACACTTCGGACAATGATTGCCGGCCTCGCGGCCGCCGCGCTCTCGGCGGCCCTGCTTGCGCAGCAAGCGCAACAACCATCGAATCCGTTCCTCGGCAGCGTGAGCGCGGGGACGATCACTGCTGAGCCGCTGAAGCTGTCGGCGGCCGACGCCGTACAGCGGGCGCTGCAGGCCAACCTCGGTCTTCTTCTTCAGGAGGAAGCCGCGACCGGCGCGACCGGCGCGCGCTGGCGCGCCCTCGCCGATCTGCTGCCCAACCTTTCGGCCGGGATGCGCGAGAGCCGGCAGATTATCAATCTCGAAGCGTACGGCTTCCCGGCGCCAGACCCGATCGTCGGTCCCTTCAACGTGTTCGACGCGCGCGTCTACGTATCGCAACCGGTCATCGACCTGGCCGCGCTCAACGAGAAGCACGCCGCCGACGCGCGACTGCAGGCGGCCAAGTACGGGATCCGCTCGGCCCGGGATCTCGTCGTACTGGTCGCGTTGAACCTGTACCTGGAAGCGGTCGCCGCCGGCAGCCGTGTCGAGTCCGCGCGCGCGCAGCAGCAGACAGCGGACACGCTACTCACGCAGGCGCAGGATCTGAAGACGTCGGGTCTCGTCGCCGGCATCGACGTGTTGCGGGCCCAGGTACAGTCGCAGACGCAGCGGCAGCGCGTTATCGCCGCGGAAAACGAATACGCAAAGCTGCAGTTGCAGCTGGCGCGCGCCATCGGCGTGCCGGTCGGACAGCCGTTGACGCTGGTCGACACAATGCCTTACGCGCCGATTCCGCCGCCGACGGTCGACGCGGCCTTGCAGCGCGCGCTCGATCAGCGATCGGACTACCTCGCCGCGAAGAGCCAGGTCGACGCGGCGCAGGCGGCGCGCAAGGCAGCGGTGGCGGCGCTGCTGCCGACGCTGCGCCTCGACGGCGACTGGGGCGCCATCGGACAGACTGTGGCCGCGGCCGCCAACACCTACACCTTCGCCGCGACGGTGCGCGTCCCCATCTTCGACGGGGGCCGGACCACGGCGCGGCGGATCGAATCGGAGTCGACGCTGCGGCAGCGGGAAGCGGAGCTGGCGGATCTGCGGGGTCGCATCGAGTACGAGGTGCGCGCGGCGCTGCTCGATCTCTCGGCGGCAGACCAGCAGGTGCAGGCGGCCCGCACCAACAACGACCTGGCGTCGCAGCAGCTGCAGCAGGCACGCGATCGCTTCGCCGCGGGCGTCGCCGGCAATCTCGAGTTGACCCAGGCCCAGGAAGCGGTGGCGACCGCGGCGGACGCCTACATCGCCTCCCTCTACACGCACAACCTCGCCAAGGCCTCGCTGGCCCAGGCGCTCGGCGTGGCTGAATCGGCAGTAACTCAGTATCTCGGAGGACGGCAGTGATGGGGCGGTGGCGGATTGCAGTAGTCGTCGTGGTGGTGCTGATCGCAGTGGGGGGCATTTTCTGGTGGCGCTCGCGCGGGCGCGAGTCGACCGACGACGCCCAGGTGGACGGCCGGATTACGCAGATCGCGGCACGCGTTGGCGGCACCGTGATCAAGGTCAGCGTCGATAACAACCTGGCGGTCGGTCCCGATGCCCTGCTCGTGCAGCTCGACACGCGCGACTACCAGGTCGCGGTCGATCGCGCCCGTGCCGAGCTCGCCGACGCGCAGGCCACCGCCACTGCCGCGGCCACCGGCGTACCGATCGCGCGGATCGAGACTGGTGCCGGCGTGACCACAGCGTCGGGTGGCGTGCAGTCGGCGCAGGCCTCGATCTCCGAGGCCGAACACGGCGTGCAGGTCGCCGAAGCCAATCTCGTCTCGGCACAAGCGCGCCAGCGCGAGCGAGAAGCGTCAGCGCTGAAGGCGGCGCACGACGTCGAGCGCCTGCGCCCGCTGGCGCAGAAGGACGAGATCCCACAGCAGCAACTCGACGCCGCGATCGCGCAGGCTGACTCGTCACGCGCGTCCGCCGACGCAGCGCGATCGGACGTGGTCGCCGCACAGGGGGGGATCACGGTCGCGCAGCAGAAAACTGCCCAGGCACGCGCCGGCGCCGCCCAGGCGCAGGCCAACCTCGACACGGCGCGCACCGCACCGCAGCAGCTGCAGGTCACGCAGGCGAAGGCCGCGTCGGCGCAAGCCCGCGTCCAGCAAGCCCAGTCCGCCCTGATGCAGGCCGAGCTGAACCTGCAGTACGCGACGATCAAGGCGCCCACCGCCGGCGTGGTCAGCCGCAAGGCGGTGGAACCGGGGCAGGTGATTCAGGCGGGTCAGCCGCTGATGGCGCTCGTCAACCTCGCCGACATCTGGGTGACGGCGAACTTCAAGGAAACGCAGCTCAAGTCCATGAGGCCGGGACAGAAGGCGGAAATCGACGTCGACGCCCTTGGCGGACGCACGTTCAAGGCCCACGTCGACAGCATTGCCGCCGCGACGGGCGCCAAGTTCAGCCTGTTGCCGCCGGAGAACGCCACGGGCAACTTCGTCAAGGTCGTCCAGCGCATCCCGGTGAAGATCGTGCTCGAGCCAGGGGAGGATCCCGATCACCTGCTGCGCCCCGGCATGAGCGTGACGCCAACGGTGTACGTGAAATGATCATGACGCACCGCGAACCGGCCGCGGCCGCGCGCGCCAATGACTGATCACAAGCACGTCAACCCGTGGATCGTCGCGATCGCCGTCATGTTCGCGACGTTCATGGAGGTGCTCGACACGACCGTCGTCAACGTGTCGCTGCCGCACATCGCGGGGAACCTGTCAGCGACGATCGACGAGTCGACCTGGGTCCTGACCTCATATCTGGTCGCCAACGCGATCATCCTGCCGATGACGGGCTGGCTGGCACGCAATTTCGGACGCAAGCGGCTGTTGATGGCGTCGGTCGGCGGATTCACGCTGTCGTCGCTGATGTGCGGGCTGGCGCCCAACCTTCCGCTGCTGGTAACGTTCCGCCTGATCCAGGGAGCGACCGGCGGCGCGATGCAGCCGCTGTCGCAGGCCATCCTGCTCGAGGCGTTTCCGCCTGACCAGCGCGGCAAGGCGATGGGCTTCTGGGGCCTCGGTATCGTCGTCGCGCCGATCCTCGGCCCGGTGCTCGGCGGCTGGCTGACCGACACGTACAGCTGGCGGTGGGTGTTCTACATCAACCTGCCGGTCGGCATCGCGTCGCTGATCATGACGCAGCTCTACATCTTCGATCCGTCGTACCTGCGGCAGGAGGCGACGAAGATCGACTACTGGGGCATCGGCCTGCTGGCGCTGTGGATCGGCGGGCTGCAGATCGCGCTCGACCTCGGGCAGGAACACGACTGGATGTCGTCGCCGTTCATCGCGGCGCTGATCTGTATCGCCATCGGCGGGGTGATCGCGTTCGTCATCCGGGAGTGGGTGGCCAAAGAGCCCATCGTCGATCTGCACGTGTTCAAGGACCGCACCTACAGCGCAGGCGTCACGCTGATGACGACGCTCGGGTTCGTGCTGTACGGCAGCACGGTGCTGCTGCCGATCATGCTGCAGACACTGCTCGGCTATCCCTCGATGCAGGCAGGCATTGCGATGGCGCCGCGCGGTATGGGCTCGCTCATCGGCATGCCGATGGTCGGCCTGCTCATCGGCAAGATCGACGCCCGTAAAATGGTCGGCGTCGGCCTGTTGACAGGCGCCACGACGCTGTTCTGGCTCGGCCAGCTCGACGTGACCGCCGGCTACTGGGACTTCTTCTGGCCGCAGTTCTTCCAGGGCTTAGGCCTGTCGGCGGTGTTCGTGCCGCTGACGACGATCAGCATGGACGCAATCCCGCGTGAGCGGATGGGCAACGCGACCAGTCTCTTCAACCTGATGCGCAATCTCGGCGGCAGCATCGGCATCGCGGTGACCGGTTCAATGCTGGCACGGCAGCAGCAGGCCTACATCAACGTGTTCGGCGCCAACGTCGACGTCTATTCGTCGCAGACGCAGCGGGCGTTCGAGGCGGCGCGTGCCGGCTTCATCGCCGCCGGCGCGGACATGACGACAGCGACCCAGCGCGCCTACGCGGCGCTGTTTGGTGCGGTGCAACAGCAGGCCTACATGGTGTCGTTCGTGCTGCTGTTCCGGATCCTCGGCGTGATGTTCCTGGCGCTGCTGCCGCTGACCCTGATCATGCGGCGCCCGCGCGGTGGCGGCGGGTCCGTCGGGGCGCATTGATTGACCGGGAGGCTATCGTGGCAGGCGCTTCATCGCCCGTCCCAGCTCGCGGAACGACGCCACCATCGCCTCGTAACTGAAATGCGCGTTGCGCCCGCTCGGGTTCGGCAGGACGAAGATGCGCGCACCGTGCACGGTGGCCTGCTGCAACCCCGGCTTGATCTCCGGCGCCCGGGTGTGACCGAGTACCTTCCATAGCGCCCGGTACATCGTCACGCCGACAAACGCGACAATGCGCGGACGGTAGCGCTCGATCTTCTTTTCGAGGATCTTCCAGCCGTCGACGTATTCCTGCGGCGCGAGCACGTCGATCCCCGGGCTCGGCCGCGCGATGAGATTGGTCATGCCGATGCCCCACTCAGGCAACCGCACGTCCTCTTCGTGGGTGATCGGCTCGGGGACGATCCCCGACTCGTAGAGCAGGCCCCAGAAGCGATTGGTCGGGCCGGCGAAATGGTGGCCGGTCGTCGCCGAGATGACCCCGGGATTGATGCCGACGAGGATGACGCGCACGCCGGGCTCGATCGCATCGGTGAGGCGGAGGTGTTCGTAGGCTGGCTTGTTACGCTTGGCCATCGTTTGACAGCACCAGATGCTCGAATCGGACAAGGCCGTGCTCGCCGGCCCACTGCTTGGCGAGCACGCACGTCGGGCGCAGTGCGCCCTTCCCCACGTACCAGGGCGTGCCCGGCTCACCGCCGGGCGCGTTCGTCGTCGTGAGATACACGTCCTGGACCAGCCCGGCGTCGATGAGCGCGGTCGCCGACCGCCGCCCGCCGACCGAGCAGCCGCGGCGGAGGCCGCGGTCGCTGAGCACCGCGAACTGCTCGGGCAGCGACACGCCGACAATCGTCTCCACCCACGGGCGCGAGGCCAGACTGGGCGCGAGGCGCTCGTGGCCGCGCGGTGAAGTGAGCACGTAGACCGGCACCCGTGGCACGTTGAAGACGAGCAGATCTCCGGGTGCCACGGAGCCGTCGCCTGACATGATCACCTGCGCCGGATGCCGCGGCAGTCCGAGCGATCGCCTCAGCGCGATCAACTCCGGACGCCATGTCGTGAACATGGCGTCGCGATGCAGCGTACTGGCGCCAGCAATCACCGCGTCGGCAGCGACTCGACTCAGGCCTTCATAGACGAGATGCTCATCGACGGCGCCGCCTCCGAGCGCCGCAGGATTACGCGTAGCCGTGTTGCCGTCGCGCGATCGCACGAAGACCAGGCCGAGCGACAGGCCGTCGAACGCCGTCTGGTAGAACGGCCCGTCGAACGCCGCAGCGGTCCAGGCATTTCCGATCGGGCGCAGGCCGTCGGCGGCGGCGCGATCGGCAACGGTCGAGACGGCCGCCAGCGGGGCGAGCGATCGTGAAGTGCGCTGCGCCTCAACCGCCGCGAAGCGCGCCGCCCAATCGTGCGGTCGGGTATCCTGTGCGGTCATGAACTACCTGTTCAAAGAAGAGCCGGGCAACTACAGCTACGACGATCTCGTCCGCGACGGCAGCACGTCATGGGTCGGGGTGAAGAATCCCGTCGCGCAGAAGCATCTGCGCGGCGTGAAAACGGGCGACCGCATCTTTTTCTATCACACGGGCAACGAGAAAGCGGTGGTCGGCATCTGCCGTGCCAGCGGCGATGCCTACGCGGATCCGAAGGACGCCACTGGCCGGCTGTTCGCGGTGGACGTCGAGCCGGTGAAGAAACTGACGGTAGCGGTCACGCTCGCCGCGATCAAGGCCGACAAGCGCTTCGCCTCTTTCGAGCTGACCCGCATCCCGCGCCTGTCGGTGATGCCGGTGCCGCAGGAGACGTGGGACGCCATCGTCAAGATGAGCCAGGGATAGGCTATCCGCCTGTGTCGGCGGCCGGTTTCAGCAGCAGGAATCCCAGCGGCGGCAGGGTCAGGCGAAGCGACTGGGAAAATCCGTGTGACGGGATGGATTCGGGGACGATGGCGCCGCCGTTGCCGGCGTTGCTGCCGCCGTACGCGGCCGCATCGCTGTTGATGCGTTCGAGGTAGCGCGCCGCCGCCGGCACGCCGATCGTGTAGCCGTGGCGCAGCACCGGGGTGAAGTTGAAGACAGCGACGAGGAAGTCGGCGTGGTCGGACGCCCTGCGAACGAGCGAGACCACCGAATTGTCGCTGTCGTTGCAGTCGATCCACTGGAAGCCCGACGACTCGAAGTCGCACTGGTAGAGCGCCGGCTCGGACGCGTAGACGTGGTTCAGGTCGCGCACGAAGCGACTGACGCCGGCGTGCAGCGGCTGATCGAGCAGATGCCAGTCGAGGCTCCGATCGTGGCTCCACTCGCGCGTCTGGCCGAACTCGCTGCCCATGAACATCAGTTTCTTGCCCGGGTGGGCGTACATGTAGCCGTAGAGGACGCGCAGCGTCGCCGCTTTCTGCCAGTCCTCGCCCGGCGCCTTGCCCCACATCGAGCCCTTCATGTGCACGACCTCGTCGTGCGAGAACGGCAGGATGTAGTTTTCGCTGAACGCGTAGAGCAGCGAGAACGTCAGCAGGTTGTGATGGTAGCGGCGGAAGACCGGATCCTTCTTGATGTACTCGAGCGTGTCGTTCATCCAGCCCATGTTCCACTTGTAGGTGAAACCGAGGCCACCGAGATAGGTCGGGCGGGAGACCGACGGGAAGGCCGTTGATTCCTCGGCGATTGTGATCGATCCGCCGTGCTCGCCGTGGGTCAGTGCGTTCAGCTCACGCAAGAAATCGACGGCGTCGAGATTCTCGCGCCCGCCGAACTTGTTGGGGACCCACTGCCCTTCCGAGCGCGAGTAGTCGAGGTAGAGCATCGACGCGACCGCGTCGACGCGCAGCCCGTCGACGTGGTATTCCTCGAGCCAGAACAGGGCGTTGGCGAGCAGGAAGTTCCGCACCTCGTTCCGGCCGTAGTTGAAGATTAGCGTGCCCCAGTCGCGGTGTTCTCCCTGACGCGGGTCTGCGTGCTCGTAGAGCGCGGTGCCGTCGAAGCGGGCCAGGCCGTGCGCGTCCTTGGGAAAATGCCCCGGCACCCAGTCGAGAATGACGCCGATGTCCGCCTGGTGGCAGCGCTCGACGAACGCCTTGAAGTCATCGGCGCCGCCGAAACGGCTCGTCGGCGCGAAAAACCCGGTGACCTGGTAGCCCCACGACGGTGCGTAGGGATGCTCCATCACCGGCAGCAACTCGACGTGCGTGTAGCCCATCTCCCGCACGTAGGGGATGAGCCGGTCCGCCAGCTCACGATAGGTCAGCGAGCGACCGTGATCCTGGGGGACGCGCGCCCACGAGCCAAGGTGCACTTCGTAGATCGCCACCGGGCGGTTGAGCCACGCGCCGCGCCCGGCGCGCTCGACGAACCAGTCCGCATCGTCCCAGTCGTAGCCGCGGCGGGCGACGATGGATGCGGTCATCGGCGGCAGCTCGAAGCGCAACCCGTAGGGATCGGCCTTGAGCAAGATTTCGCCGTGCCGGGCCGAGCGGATCTCGAACTTGTAGCGCTGCCCTTCGCTGAGGCCGGGGACGAAGATCTCCCATACGCCGCTCGGGCCGAGGCGTCGCATCGGGTGGAGGCGCCCATCCCACATGTTGAAGTCGCCAACAACGCTGACACGGTCGGCGTTGGGGGCCCAGACCGCGAAGTGGACGCCGTCCGCCTCGCCGACGCGCATCAGGTGGGCGCCGAGCTTCTCGTAGATGCGCGTGTGCTTACCCTGCGCGAACAGGTAGAGGTCGTACTCGGTGATGACGCGGCCGTAGCGGTAGGGATCGTCGAGCTCGGCGACGTGCCCGTCCGGAAAGCGCAGGCGCAGGCGGTAGTCGACAACGGCGCCGGTGTCGGGGAATCGCGCCTCGAACACGCCGCTGTCGTGGACGCGCGCCATCGGCGTCGCCCGGCCGGCCTGGACGGCGTCGATCGCCGTCGCCGACGGGTGAAACGCCCGGATGACGAGCGCCCCGTCGACCAGATGCGGCCCGAGAACCGAGAAGGGATCGGCATGCCGCGCCTCGGCCAGGGCGCCGTATGCCTCACTGTCACGCACGCTCAGATTATGACCTCGTTCGACGCTTACGCATTCGCCAGCACGGCGTCGACATAGGCCGTCACCAGGCCCGGCAGATCGTCAAGCGGGCCGTGCAGGGTCAGCACCTTGCGAAACCTGGGCCCACGGATCGCCAGGTCCCACCCCTCACCCGTTTGCGATCGAAAGAGGCTCAATTGCCAGCGCTCGAAGCCGGGGCGCCAACGGCGGATCGTCGACTCGACCGCCGCGTGCAGCCGCGCGCGCGCCGCCGCGTCGAGCAGTTGCGGACAGAGGACGCTTACAGGCATGGTTCAGCCTCACGTTATCGTCGGCGCCGACTCCAGGCAAGGTGAACCGTTTGCTTGGGAATGATCGAGCGCCGGCGACATAGCGGCGGTGCATGCCCGCCATGCACAAACGATCTTGGACACCCTCGCGCGGGCTCCCCTACACTCCTCGCCATCGAGGCCGCCTCCGGCCACGGAAGGAAGGTGTTCCGTGAGTGTTTCGCGCAGGGCGTTCGTCACCACATGCGGCGCCGCGGTCGGTGCCTTTGGCGCTGGGTTGAGCACGGACGGGTGGGCCGGCACGCAGGCGCCGGCCCGGGCGGCTCGGCCACCGCGGCCGACCGCCGCGGAGTACGACGCGCTGGTCAAGCTCTCCGCCAACGAGAACCCGTACGGGCCGCCAGAATCGGTGCTCAAGGCGATGACCGACAGCCTGAAATACGCCAACCGCTACGGGGCGCCCGACGGCGATCTCGTCGAGGCGCTGGCCGTGCACCACGGCGTCAAGCCGGAGAACGTGCTGCTCGGCGCCGGCTCCGGCGAAATCCTCGACGTCACCGGCACGGCGTATCTCGAGGGCGGCCGCCGCGTGCTCGGCTCGGATCCGACCTACGGTTCCGTCTACCAGCACGCGACGACGATCAAGTCTGAGGGTATTCGCGTCCCGCTGCGCGCCGACAGCTCGCAGGACATCTCAGCCTTGATCGACGCCGCGAAAAAACATTACCGCGACGTTGGCTTCGTCTACCTGTGCAACCCGAACAACCCGACAGGGATGATCGTGCCCGCGGCCGAGGTCACGCAGTTGCTCGATGGACTGCCGGCCGACATGCCCGTGCTGATCGACGAGGCGTATCATCACTTCGTCACCGACGCGAAGTACGCGACCTCGATCCCGCGCGTGCTCGAGGGACGGCAGGTGATCATCGCGCGCACCTTCTCGAAGATCGCCGGGCTGGCCGGCATGCGACTCGGTTACGCCGTCGCGCCCAAGGACATGATCGATCGGTTGCGTCCGCACGCGACCAACAGCATCAACCTCGCGGTGCGCTGGGCCGGCGCGGCGGGACTGGCCGACACCGCGGCGCAGCTGCGCGTGAAAACGATGAACGCCGAGGTCCGGCAGCGGACGACCGACGCGCTGGAAACGCGCGGGTTTCGCGTGCTGCCGTCGCAGGCCAACTTCTTCATGGTCGAGATCAAGCGCGACGTGACGCCGGTCATCCAGGCGTTCAAGAGCAAGGGGATCGCCGTCGGCCGCCCGTTCCCGCCGATGACGCAGCACCTGCGCGTCTCGGTCGGCACCGACGCCGAGATGCGCCTGTTCCTCGACGCGTTCGCCGACATCATGCGCCCGGAGAAGACCGCCACGGCCGGCGGTGAGCGGTGATCCGCGCGCGGGACACGCGCCGCCAGTTCCTGACCCGTGTCGGCCGCGCCGGCGGGCTCGGTGCGGCGTTCGTCTCGATGCGCAGCCTCGGCCTGCTCGCCGATAGTGAACCGGTCGCCATCGACGCGCCGCCTGGTACCGGCGCCGGGACGAAAGTCGTCGTGCTCGGCGGCGGCATCGGCGGCCTCGTCACCGCCTACGAGTTGCGCAGGGCGGGCTTCGATTGCACGCTGCTCGAGGCGCGCCGGCGGCCGGGCGGCCGCACCTGGACGCTGCGCCGGGATGCCTCGGTCGAGTTGAACGACGGCAGCGTTCAGACGGTGGCATGGACGTCTGAGAATTACCTCAACGCCGGTCCGGCTCGCATCCCCGCGGTGCACACGGCCATGACCTCGGTACTGCCGCGAGCTCGGCGTGGCGATGGAAGTCGAGATCAACACGTCGCGCTCGTCGCTCTTCGTCAACGGCGCGGCCTTCGGCGGCAAGGCGATCGAGCAGCGCCGCGCGGTCAACGACACGCGCGGGCACGTGGCGGAACTCCTCGCCAAGGCCGTGTCCGCGCACGCGCTCGACGCGGAGGTCACCGCCGAAGACCGCGAACGGATGATCGCCTTCCTCAAGACCTACGGCGATCTCGACGCCAATCTCGCCTACACGGGTTCGCCGCGCGCCGGCGTCGCGCGCCCTGCCGGCGCTGGCGATGCCGCCGAACAGACGCGCGAGCCGCTGCCGATGCACGCGCTCCTCGACGCCAATTTCTGGCGCGGCATGATGTTCGAGGAAGAACTCGCCATGCAGGCGACGATGATGCAACCGGTCGGCGGGATGGACCGTGTGCCCTACGCCTTCGCCTCGGCGCTCGGCTCGACGATCGAATACGGGGCGGCGGTGACCGCCATCCGCAAGACCGACCGCGGCGTGCGCGTCGCCTACGTGCAGGACGGCACGCCGCGGCAGGTCGAAGCGCCCTACTGCGTGTGCACCGTGCCGGTGCCCGTGCTGCGATCGATCGCGCATGATTTCTCGCCGGTTGTCGCCAAGGCACTGAGCGATACCGTCTATGCCGACGCCTACAAGATCGCCTGGGAGTCTCGCCGCTTTTGGGAGACCGACTACAACATCTACGGCGGCCTCTCGTGGATCGTCGGCGGCCCGATCGAGGTGGTCTGGTACCCGAGCGCCGGACTCAACCGGCCGACCGGCATCATCGTCTCCGGGTACGGCCGCGAGAGCACGCCTCCCTTCGCGCAATTGCCCGATCGCGACGCCAAGATCGCCGCGTCACGCGCGGCAATCGAGCAGCTGCATCCCGGGTGCGGCCACGAGCTGACCAGACCGATGTACGTGCCGTGGGGCAAGATGCCCTACAGCCTCGGGTCCTGGGTATCAGTGGGAGGCGATGCCGCGCATGGTCGTCCCGACTTCTATGCGGCCGACGGCCCTTACGCTGCGTTCTGCCGGCCCGACGACCGGATTTATTTCGCCGGCGACCACTGCAGCCGGCTGGTCGGGTGGCAGGAAGGCGCGGCGCTGTCGGCGCGGCGCGCCGTCAACCTGATCGTCGAGCGCGTCCGTGCGGAAAAATCGACGGGAGCTATGGTCAGCGGTGGCCTGTCGAAAGATCGAGATCGATCGGCGGAGTAACCTGCGGCGGTGCCGGCAGCGCCGGCTTCGGCGATGGCGGCAGCACCTGCTCGGACGGTGGCGTCGTCACCTCGTCTATCCAGCTGCGGAGCCCGCTCGCCGCATCGCTCACCCATGGACCGAAGAAGGCGGCGCCGCCCACCAGCACAATCACGATCGCCATACCGGCGACGGCCAGACGCCACCGGTTGCGCTCGACCTGCCGGATGGGGTTTGGCGCCGCCGCCTGGAAGCGCAGCCTGATACCGCTGCGCCGCTCGGGCGCGGGGGGCGCAACGGCGTTGGTGGCGGCCCAGCGCTGGCGCCAGTCAAGATCCACTGACGGCAGCCCGTCGATCTCTTGTAGCCACGTTTCCACTTGCTCGGGCAACTCGCTCGGCGGATTCACGGGCTCGTCCAGCAGGTCGGACTCGGGCATCAAGTCGGATATCGGCTGGGTGACGGGTGCGAACGCAGTTGCCGGTGCCGGCGCGACTGCGGACTCGGGTGCCGGCGCGGGCGCGGCTGCGGGCATGGGTGCGGCAAGAGATGCCTGCAGCGAGGACCCGCCCGCCGGGGTCATCGCAATCGGCACGACCGGGGACGCCGCGAGCAGCGGGAGAAGGGCGGTGTCGTTCGCACCCGAGTTCGCATCAGCGACAATGTCGGCGTCGATCGTCGCTTCCTTCTTCGAGTAGCCGTAGCGCAGCGCGCGGTCGCAGATGCGGTTGATCACGCGCGGAACGCCACCCGACAGCAGGTAAATCGCTTCGACCGCTTCGCCGGTGAACCGTACGCGATCGGAGCTGCCACCAGCAACGTGCAGGCGATGCGAGATGTAGCCGGCGACGCCGGCGGTGTCGAGCGGCTGCAGCTGGCAGTGCACGGACACACGTTGATCGAGTTGCCGCATCTCGGGCTGCTTCAACCGCGCGCGCAGCTCGAGCTGCCCGACCAGGACCACCTGCAGCTGGCCGTCGGCGTCCGACAGGATGCGCACCTCCTCGAGGAGTTGCTGCGAGAGGTTCTGCGCCTCGTCGATGATGACGACGGCAAACGCCTGCAGCGGCACGAGCGTGCGGAGGAACTCGGAGAGCCGGTAGCTGAGCTCCGTCCGCGTCGCGTTGCGCAGCCGTCCGCTCGTCACGTCGTCAGCTGAGGCGACCCCGAAATCGGCGAGCAGGACCTTGAGCAGCTCTTCGCGCGAGGCGAAGGGATCGGGCACGAAGGCGCTGAAGGTCTTGCGATCGAGGCTCTCCAGGACCGCGCGGCACAGCGTCGTCTTGCCGGTGCCGATATCGCCGGTGAGCACGTTGAGGCTCTCCCGACGGCGGATCGCGTTGAGCAGGTCGTCGAAGGCCGGCGCGTGCGAGCGGCTCTGATAGAAGAAATGCGCGTCGGAGGTGAGGCTGAACGGTTTTTCCCTCAGCCCGTAGAACGGCTCGTAGGTCAGCCCGCTCGGCCTCGAGTCGACGGGGACCGGCGTCAGGAATCCCGACGACGAGGAGTGCTCGGGGCGGCCGCTGCGTTCGAAAGGACCGGGCATCGGATTGGATCAACCCCATTAGAGCACGCCTTGTGCCACGCTGCCGGTGCACGGTTTTACCGTCCGATGCGCGGCCGTTCGAGGGCGGGACGGGTAGACCGTTGCAGGCGTGAAACGTCGCCCCGTCCTGAAACGGGACAACGATCTCGTTTTGCGTGTCGGCCATCGCGGGCGCCGTCGTGTCCGGGACGGCTCCTGTCCCCGGCCGCCGTCACAGCGATGCGGGCGGATCGACGCGTGTGTAGTCGTGGAGCCGTGCCATGTCGATGGCGACGCGATCGGAGTCGGCGATGTACATGTCGGCGAAGCGGCCTCCCCAGACGACGTCACCCGCGTCGTAGCTCGTCCGCGCGTGGACGGTCTGCGCGAAGGTCTCATCGTCGGCCGTGATCAGGCAGACGATTTCCGGAGCCGCGGCCGCGAACGATTCCGGCGTCAGGCCGCGCATCGGGCTGCGGGCATCGATGGGATGCACGATAACCCAGTGGAGCGGCATGAAGATGACGGCGTCGCGCTCGAGCGTGAGCTGGTCGAACTCGCGGGCCCGCTCGCCGTCCGCGCCCTGTTCCCATCGCGCGAACGACACCACGGCATGCACGTCGGTCAAGTCGTGGTTGCGCAGGTTGACGAGGCGGAACATGAAGGCCCAGCCGCCATCGTAAGGGGCGATGAGCGCGTGGTCGCTGAAGCTGATCTTCGCGGTCGGACGCGTGAAACGCGCGAACAGCAGGCCGCTGACGATGGCGAACCCGAGAAGACCGACGAGCGCCTCGACGGCGACGAACACGTTGGCCGCCCCCGTCACCGGCACGAGCCGGCCGTAGCCGATGGTGGCGAGCGTCTGCACGCTGAAGAACACGCAGTCCTCGAAATGCGCCAGCGGCGGCGTCGCGGCGCCGGCCAGCGCGCCAGGGCCGCACAGCCAGTAGAGCGACGCAAAGAACGCGTTGGTCACGACGTATCCCAGGCACAGCAGCGCGAGCAGGCGAGGAATCGTCAGCGAGAGGAGCGTGTGGTAGACGTTGTAGGGATGGAGCGGGCCGAGCTCGTTGCGGCGGACGTTGAAGGTGCCGTCATGGTTGAGCAGGCGGAGGCGCGCCCGCTCCGCCATGCGGCCGCCGAGGCCGAGGTCCTGGCGGAGGCGGTCCTGTGGTGAGAGGTCGGCCACGAGTGGGACCATTCTATGACGGTGGCAGACGGCGCGGCACGGCCAGTCGTTCTCGTCAGCGATCGTCCCGGTCGGGCTCGTCCAATTCCTGCCGCAACAGCGGCAGCCGTTTCTTGTAGCTTTCGGCGTCGCCGTAGGGGACGAAGTCTCGGTAATGCGTGTGCGGGGCGCGCACGCGTCTCGCGTGCCGAATCGGGCACCAATACTGCTCGGTGCGTCCCGCGACTTCCCGTACGTAGGCAAAGACTCCGTTGGCGTAGCCGCAAAAGACGCAGTTGAGCTTCTCGATGACGTTGAGGTAGGGCAGGTACTGCCGGTCGATGACGACGTACGTCGAGCGCTTGACGCGGGCGATACCATACGCGCGAAAGCAGATCGCCTGGTAGAGCGTGACCCACAGATCGAGCAGGGCGATCGGCACGGTCAGTGAGTAAATGACCGGCGCGGTCACGACGCTCAGGAGGTAGCTTTCGTGCAGGAAGCGCAGCACGCTCTGCTTGAACCGGCGAAGGGCCTCGTGGGCGCCGCGCTCGAAACGGACGCGGCCTCTCTCGATGCGGTAGCGCCAGTCGCCACGCGCTTGATTCAGCTCGCCTTCGAGTTCCCGCTCCAAGGCGGCCATCCGTTCGAGCAGGTCGTCGACGCGAGAGGACATGGGTGACTCCAGACTGCGGCGCAGGACTGACGGACCTAATAGTGACGTAGTCTGTCATGGTCGCGCCGCTTGGGGCCGCCGGCTGAGGGAGCCGCCAATGCCTGACGAGTTCGTGGTGACCTGTCCGTTCTGCGGCGA
Organism: uncultured Acidobacteriota bacterium; assembly: GCA_963836665.1. Lineage (GTDB taxonomy): Bacteria > Acidobacteriota > Vicinamibacteria > Vicinamibacterales > 2-12-FULL-66-21 > JAICSD01. Next base: position 1,793,648 of record CAWIKL010000002.1, read on the forward strand.
GCCAGTGGAAATCTACGTCGAGCCCGATGTCCGGGGTAGTTTCATTCAGGATTGCGAGGTCTGCTGCAATCCCTGGCGAGTGCGCGTCTCGGGCCGCGGGAACGAGCGGATCGTCGTCGTGGCGCGCGCCGACGGCTCGGAATGATTGGGGCGCGGGCGGGGGGCGCTGAAATGCGAAAAGGCTCAGGGACGCTGAGCCTCTTCACGAGATGGCGGAGAGGGAGTCCGACCATATCAATTCCGACGACATTCATCCATGTCCATTAGTCTCGCGTTTTTAACTAGTTAAGCGTCTTTCACGAACCAGCCGATTCCGTTGACGTCCATCTGGTTCCCACATATTATGTGGGACGCGATGAGGGATGCCGGAAGTCCTGCCCAACGACATCCGCGGCTTGCGCTGACTTCGCGCTTCGTGCGGTCGGTCAAGCCCACCGGCCGCGCGCAGAGGTTCGCCGACGGCGGCGGCTTGTATTTGGTGGTCGGACCCGAAGGTGGCAAGCACTGGGTTCTGAGAACAGTCGCGCGAGGCAGGCGCGTCGACATTGGTTTAGGCGCCGTGTCGCTCGTGACGCTGGCGGACGCCCGTGAAGCCGCGATGCGGTTCCGCAGAGTCGCGCGCGCCGGCGGAGATCCGCTCGCGGAGCGGCGAGCGGCGCATCGCCGCATTCCAACATTCAAAGAAGCGGCAGTGGCGCTGCACGCGACGCTCGCGCCGGGTTTCAGGAATGCGAAACACTCCGCACAGTGGTTGTCGTCGCTCGGGTACGTGTTCGACGCGATCGGAACGAAGCGGGTCGACGCGGTCGCATCGGCAGACATTCTGGAGCTGCTCAATCCGCACTGGCTGGCTCGGCCAGAAACCTCCCGCCGCGTCCTTCAGCGCACGGCGGCGATCTTCAACTGGGCGATCGCGAAAGGGTTCGTCAGCGCGAACAACCCGACCACGGGCGTGAAGAAGGTGCTCCCGAAGCACCGCGACGCTGTAAAGCATCATCGTGCGCTGCCGTACCGCGACCTCCCAGCCTTCGTCAAGGCGCTCGACGCGGACACGGGGTTGCCGCAGGCGAGGCTGGCGTTCGAGTTCGCGATCCTCACGGTCGGGCGAACGTCGCAGGTGCTGAACACGACCTGGAATGAGATCGACGTCGCCGCAAAGACGTGGAACGTCCCGGCGGGCAGGATGAAGATCGCGAGAGAACACCGCGTCCCGCTCTCCGGGCGCTGCATCGCGATCCTTGAGGCCGCGAAGCGAATTGGCGATGGCAGTCGGTACGTGTTCCCTGGTCGCCGACGCACCGAGCCGCTCTGCAACGCCACGTTCGACAACATGGCTGAGCGGATGGGCCGCAAGGACGTGCTGACGCCGCATGGAATGCGGAGCAGCTTCAGAGACTGGTGCGAGGAAACGACGCACTTCTCCCGCGCCGTCATCGAGGCGTCGATGGCCCACACCCTCGGCACAAAGGTAGAGGTCGCGTACCTACGCTCCGATCTGATCGACAAACGCCGTGAGCTAATGGCCGCGTGGGCCGACTTCGTCTCGCCAGGCGCGGCTGGGCCGGCGGCATGAAGCCGCATCCTGTGCCCCTCGACGAGCGGGTGCTCGGCCCGAACCCGTTCCCGAAAGAGGACGCGCGCCATGCCCGCTGGCGCGACGCCTGTCGGAGCGCCGCCGAGGAGGAGGCTGACGTGCTGACCACGGCGCTGCGGCGGCTCGAAGCGTGTCCGGAGAGCCAGCTCTCCATCGAGCTGGTAAACGGCATCGCCGGCGCGTTCGACGTACGGGCGCGCTACATGGTCGCGCTGATGGTGCTGTCCTACGATGACATCGCGCCGTTCGAGCAGGCCCTCCCGCGCCTCACCGAGGCCGTCGCCGCGCTGGCGTGCGAGTTGTGCCCGTCGTTTCTCCAGAAGGACGCGTTTGTCGGCCAAGTGCGGATCCGACTCGCATCCCGTGTGGCCCACTGGCAGCAGCAGGCGCTGAAGCTGGCTCGCGAGAGCACGAAGGCCGTCGACGCCGCGCTGGCCCACGCGGCAGACCGCGCCGAGATCCTCTGCGGTAGCTGGCCGGAGCTGACGATCCAGTTCACCAGCGACCACCGCGTCCAGGTCACCGTGCCCGGCGGCAGCTACATCGAGAACTACGCCGAGATGGGGTTCGAGGACCGCAAGACGAAGAACCCGAATGTCGCCTGGACGATGCTCCGGACGATCGCGGAGGGGAGCGGCCGCATCAGCACGCCGCCGCGCGGTATCCCGTGGTCGAAGGTCGAGAAGCGCGTGCAGGAGATCCGCCGCACGCTCCGGACGTACTTCGAGCAGCGGAAGATCGTCGTCCCCACCGGTGACCCCCTGCCCTTCGTGACGGATCAGGGTTATGTCGCCGCGTTCCGCCTCGGTGTCGGTCTCTCGTACAAGAAGTAGCTCCGGACGAACGCATCCTCGGTTCCGAAAGAAACTTGACGGAGCCCGTCGGCCCTTGCCGGTCAATGTCTTCCGCCGATAATTCGTCGAAAAATTGAGGCGCCGATCGAAATTTCGCCCCATAGGGGCATGAACAAGAAACCCTTTTCCGATCCGGAGCCGCCGGCGCAGCCGGCGCTCTCGTCCCATCCCAGCGCGGATCACTTCACGATCGTGCGCCGCAAACAAGTCGAGGCCCAGATGGGTCCCCGACGGTCCACTCTCTACAACCGGATCCAGAAGGGCCTGATGACCCGGCCCGTGAGCCTTGGCGGTCGTATCGTCGGCTGGCCCCAGAGCGAGATCGTCGCGCTGAACAGGGCGCGGATCAGCGGCTGGTCGGACGATCAGATCCGCGCGCTCGTCGTCGAGCTGGAAGCCGCGCGCGGCACTTTCACGGGGGTGCTGTGATGCTGAACGAGCACATCCTCGTCGACGGCTCCGACACGGTGCGCGCGACGCCGGACGCGTCCGCGAACGCACCGGGGATGCCGACCGCCAATGACCTCTTCGACCGACCCGCCGCCCCGTCTCCTTGGCTGCCATCACAGCCCGCCGTCGAGATGGCCCTGGCGATCCTGCCTGTGATCACGGACGCGCTCGCCGCGGACGTCATCACGGAGCTGGCGACCACCGTCGTCGACCTGCGCGAGGAGCTTGATGCCGTCCGCACCGAGGTCTCCGTCTTGCTCCAAATGATGCACGACTCCGGATCGGAGATCGCCAAACTTCGTACGCGCGTCCATGAGCTGACCCAGCGGAGGTCGGCATGATCCCGCCTCGCGATCGTACCGGCGAGCGAGCTGGGATCCGTGCACTGATCGACGCGCGTGCCGGTCGGCGCGCTGAGGCCAGTGGCACAGACGCGCCGTTTGGCAACAACGGCACCGCCACTGCGGCGACCGGCGCCCTGGACGCGACCAACACCACCATCACGACGGCAGGCAACGCCAAGATCGGCGGCAACGGCGCCGCGACGACCACCACCTGGGTCGGCAAGAAGGCGCAGAACGTCGCCGCCGCAACCTGCAAGCAGGGGGCTTCACAGGCGACCAGGATCGTCGACCTCGCGCAGGCAGCGGGCGTGGAGTTGTGGCACACCGGGACGGGCGAGGCGTACATCAGCATCCCCGCCGACATTCACGTCGAGCACCATCGTCTGGAAGGGAAGGCCGTTCGCGGTTGGTTGGCACGTCTGCACCACTGTGAGACCGGCCGCCCGCCCGGGGGGCAGGCCATTAAGGACGCGTTGAGCACTCTCAGCGGCATCGCGTGTTACGACGGTGCCCAGCATGACGTGCACGTTCGCGTCGCGGCGCACGGTGACGCGGTCTACCTCGACGTGGGCGACCCGCTGTGGCGGGCCATTGAGATTACCGCCGACGGCTGGAGCATCGTCGCGAGGCCGCCGCTGCGCTTCCGAAGGGGGATCACTATCCAGACGCTGCCGATACCCGAGCCTGGCGGGCGACTCGACGCGCTCCGCGACATCGTACACGTCGGGAGCGAGGATGACTGGCGGCTCATCGTGGCGTGGCTGGTAGGCAGTCTGCAGCCGCGAGGCCCCTATCCGCTACTCGCCGTTGACGGTGAACAGGGCGCCGGCAAGTCCACTGGCGCGCGACTGGTGCGTCGGATGATCGACCCGTCGTCCGCGGACCTGCGCGCTGAGCCGCGCGAGATCCGCGACCTGATGGTCGCGGCGTCGGGCGGGTGGATCATCGCCTTCGACAATGTGAGTCACTTACCGCCCTGGTTGTCCGATGCGTTGTGCCGCATTTCCACCGGCGGAGCATTATCGACGCGGATGCTCTACACGGACGGGGACGAGTACATCATCGAGGCGGTTCGCCCCAGCCTGATCACCGGCATCGCGCAGGTCGTGGTCCGCGGAGATCTGCAGGACCGCAGCATCTCGCTGACGCTGCCAGCCGTCTCCGATGACAAACGCCGTACGGAAGTGGAACTGTGGCGGGAGTACGAACGGATACACCCAACGGCCTTGGGGGCGCTCCTTGACGCAGTTGCCTGCGCGCTGCGACGGCGGGAAGACATTCGTGTTCCTCAACTGCCCCGCATGGCGGACTTCGGCATCTGGATCACAGCGGCTGAACCTGCATTGGGATACCAGGAGGGCGCAATGCTCGCGGCCTACACCAGAAACGGACAGGAGGCCATCGAGCAAGCACTGGAGGGCGATCCCGTCGCCGTGGCGATCCGCGCGTTGTCAATGCCCTATGAGGGCTCCGCCGCGGAGCTGTTGTCACGGATCACTCCGCCGGCGCGCCCGAAGGGCTGGCCGGAGTCGCCCCGTGGGCTTTCCGGCGCCTTGCGGCGGCTCGCCCCCCAGTTGCGGCGAGTGGGCATCAACGTCACGTTCCCGAAGCGTCAAGCCGAGCGGCGCCGTATCGTCATCAGCGAGGCGGGGGTGGAACCGTCATGACTGTCACGACCGTCACTACCAGTCGCCAGGTAGGGGCAGGACGGTGAGGATCGCGACGCTTGCGGCGCCGGCGCGGCGTCGTTGTCGGCGCCGTGGACCACCTGGCTGGCCGCGATGATGCTCGGCTACGCTCACGACCGTCATTTTCTCGGCTGACGTCAGCGTGCGGACAACAGTTGATCCGTGTCCTGCCGTTCGTCTACTGGCGGCGCGAACGTCACGATGCCGTCAGCCGTCGCCGTGCACACCGGTAGCCGTGACGGACAATTTCGCCGTGAAGCGCGCGCCGGCGCGCGCGTCGAACGGCAGGATCACGAGGTCGTTCACACGGCGCTCGTTGCCCACCGTCATCACGGGGCCGCGCAGCAGCAGCCGTCTTGGCGGTGGATGACGGTATGACGGTGGTGACGGTCGTGCCCCGCCAAGAGATCGAGGATGTGACAGCCGCGCCGCACCGTGCCTGGTGGCATAAATAGCGGCGTGACACGCTGACTAATTTAGCGCGCGCGAGTCTTACACACTGACGCCGCAACGACGTATTTCACCATCGAATAGAGCCTGGAGCCACCTATGAGGAGACCACCACCCCCACACCCGCGGGGCGCACCGCGCACGCCGGGCTCCGGCCGGCGGCCGGGTTCGCAGAACCGGAAGACCATCGAGCTGAAGGCGCTCCTGACGCTGCTCGTCAACGACGTCGACTATCAGCATCGGCTTCGCGCGGACTTCAGGCGACGCCGTATTCACCCGACGATCGAGGCGCTCGTGTGGGGGCACGTCGTCGGCAGGCCGACCGACCAGGTTCGCCTCACCGCCGACGTCACGATGAACCAGAAGCTCGAATCGAGAGCGCGAGCTGTTCCTCCAGCTGGACGTCCCGCAGTTGGAGGCGCTCGCGGCGGAGTCGCAGGCGCTCGTCGACAAGGCGATGACGATGGCACGGGCGAACGCACTGACGACCGACGCCGTGACCGCGCGCCGCGCGCCGATGGTACATGACGCGGGCAGCTACGCGCGCCGCCCCACGGACACCGGCACTCCTGCCACCGGCACCGGCGATACGGATCGCCCGGTGGCTGGGGACGGTCCTGAGGTCACTGCGCGACCGGTCCGCGTGTCGCCGTCGCCTGTCGCGAGTGTCGCGACGGCCGAGCCGACTAGCCAGCCTACGCCTCCCACGGTCACTGACCAGGAGGACGCGGCTGGTGCCGACACGGTTCCGCGAGATGAGCTTTGACGACAGCCGCTGGCCCAACGCGCCCACCGGCCAGATGCTGCCCACTGACCCATCTGTGAAGGTGTATAGCCGGGAGAACGACCGTGAATTTCCACGAATTTATTGAGAGCGGGTTCCTCTTGCGTCACTTACTCTGCGGCAATCCGTCATGGCCTGAAGGTCGGCCACCGAGGCGCGCCGAATTACCGGCACTAAGGAGCACGGTCGAGTCTCTTGAGAGTTTTCTCGAAATCACGTGGACCTGTACCGTCTGCCGTGTTCACGCGAGGTGCATTATCGACGCGAACGACGAGGCGGCGATCTGGCAGTCTGTGACGGCGCCGCGTCTCCACTAGTGGATCGTGGAGGGCTTGAGTCCGCGCAAGAGCTGGACTGCGTGTCGCACACGATCGTACCGGCCGCTATGTCGCGGCAGACGCCTGGGCGCCCCCTAACGAACCCAGGACACGCTGAGCGTAAAGGCGTGCGGGCCCGGAGATGCCCATGACAGGGCGCCTGGTTCATCCTGGGTAATCACCAGACGCGGCTGGAGGTCTTTACCAGCCGACGTGACGTGGAAGGCGATGTCGACGCTCTCTGAACCGCGCAGAGTTGGGGTGAACGCGATGTCGCCAACAGCGTCGACTTTGATGCGTCCGGTTGCACCAGCCGCGACGGCGACCTCTGGCGTGGCCACCGTCTTCCCGTCCTTGACGACCTCAAATCTGAGCCGAATGGACTCCTGCCCATTGGCGAGTGACGCGCCCAAGCAGAGACATGCGACGACCAACAATCGACTGAACGTCATGGGGATCCTCCTGTAATTCACCACCTCGGGTAGCGGGACATCAGTTTTAGATTTTTCTGATGTACAGACTGCCATTCACGCTTACCACCACGCCGGCGATCTCTGTCGCAGGCGCGCGATTGAACGTGAAAGCCATGATGTCGGTTGACTCTCCCGCGTTACCGACACCGACATGACCAGGCGGCGACGCCTGGGCGAGAGCCGTGCCGTCAGTGCGCAGAAGCCACGCCTGGATGCGGAAGTACTTCAACTGTGTGGTAAATGCTTCACCATCCTTAACCGACTGCCCGTTCAGCAAGACCTCCAAAATCTCCGGCGTCTCAACCACACTTAGGGAGTGGATCTCGTCAGATAGGTTGTTGACGTGGAGTAAGACTCGCGTCGGCTGAGCAGCCGGAGTGTTGGGTAGCGTCAGCGTCATCAATCCGATCAAACCGACTGCTAATCGCATGAGCCTCTCCGTTAGCCTCATCATCGTCCGACGCGCGTCAGGGGCCGGCTTTTCAAAATGACTCCAGCACCCACCCTCGGCCATTCACGGACTATCCGGTCCGCGTCGCATGGCGCCTCAGCCGTGGCGGCTCATAGTCGCACCCACCGCCGTCAACTGCAACCGCCGGTGAGACCGCCGCTCACCTGCACGAAACAGCCGCCCTAGGCCAGACGTCTCGGTCTACGGCCGTCAGAGAACCGCCCCAACAAGGACAGTTCACTCCTGGACTAACATGAGCACCGTCGATCGGAGGACCGGCCATGGTGCACGATCTGATGTACGCGTTCAGGACCCTCAGGAGATCACCCGGCTTCGCCGCGGCGGCTGTGGCGACCTTTGCGTTGGGTATCGGCGCGAACACCGCCATCTTCTCCATCGTCGACGCCACCGTCCTGCGCCCGCTTCCGTATGATCGCCCCGATCGCCTCGTGACGTTCACGCTGCACGACACGGTGAACGGACGTACGACGACCGGCGTGATGCCCCGTGACTTTCTCGACTGGCGCGACCGCCACGACGTCTTCGAGCGCGTCGGCGTGAGCGGCGGAGGCCTCCGGACGTTGCTCGGCTCCGGCGAGCCCGAGGAACTCCGCATCGTCCGCTATACGGCGGGTTACTTCGAAATGCTGCATACGCGCATGGCGCTGGGACGCAGCTTCACGGAAGACGATGAGCAGCCCGGCGGCGCGGTCGCGATCATCAGCCACGGCTTCTGGCAGGCGCGCTTCGCCGGCGCACCTGACGTCATCGGCAAGACGCTCCGGCTCGACGATCAGACGTACGCCATCATCGGCGTGCTGCCCGCGGAGTTCCAGCACCCGGCGGGCGCGGCGGGACAAACGGGCGTGTTCCTGCCCATGACGTTCACCGACGACGACCGCCGGCGCGGCGTGCTCCAGAGTATGGCCGCCGACCCGGTCGGGCGATTGCGGGACGGCGTCACGGTCGCGCAGGCCCAAGCGGCGATGTCGCAGCTACAGGCCAGCCTCGACGGGACGCACGCGACGTTCAACAAAGGCTTCACGACCGTCGAGTTGACGCCCCTGCTCGACGAATACGTCGGCGACGCGCGGCCGGGGATGCTGACGCTCCTCGGCGCGGTGGCGCTCGTGCTGCTGATCGCGTGCGCGAACGTTGCCAACCTCCTCCTCGCGCATGGCACGACTCGCGCGCGCGAAATGGCGGTGCGTGGTGCGCTCGGCGCGAGCCGGTGGCGCCTCGCCCGGCAGTCGCTCGCCGAGGCACTCCTGCTCTCCTCCATCGGGAGCGCCTGTGGCTGGCTCGTCGCCTGGTGGGGCGTCGCGGTCCTGCGCGCGGCCCTTCCCGCGTCGATCCCGCGCGCCGCCAATGTGGGACTCGATACCCGCGTGCTCCTGTTCACGCTGTCGGTGGCGGTGGCGACCGGACTCCTGTGCGGCCTGCTCCCGGCGGTCGCTGGCTCCCGCGTGGACTTCGTCTCCGGTCTGAAGGAAGGCGCGCCGGGCGCGACGACGGGACGGGCGGGACGCCGCGTGCGCCGCACGCTCGTCAGGGCGGAAATCGCCCTAGCCGTAATCCTGGTTGCCGGCGCTGGACTCTTCATCAAGAGCTTTATGCGGTTGCTGCGTGTGGATCAGGGATTTGATGCCTCGGGTCTCGCGTCGCTGCACGTCTCCGGGCCGCGCGGTGACGCGGTCGCCAATCTGCGGTTCATGCTCGCCGCCCTCGCGGCCGTGCGGACCGTGCCCGGCGTCGAGGCCGCGCTCACCGAGTCGGGCGGGCCGTTCACGGGCGGCTTCTCGTCCTTCCCGGTCACCCGTCCGGGGAGCCCCCCACCGGCTCGCGGCGATGAGTCGCAGATGATCCGGTACCGGAAGGTTAGCGCAGGGTTCTTGGAGCTGCTGCACGTCCCGCTCGTTCGAGGGCGCACGTTCACGAGCAGCGACCGCGTCGGCGCCCCCCCAGTCGCAGTCGTCAATCAACTCGCGGCGCGCCGATACTGGAACGACCGTGATCCCATCGGGCAGCCGCTGACGATCAACGCCACGACGTACACGATCGTCGGCATCGTCGGCGACATGCGATACGGCGGACCGGCCTCCGCTGCCGCGCCGGAGGCGTTCCTGCCGTTCGAACAAACGGGACAGAATGGCGGCACGATCGTGTTTAGAGGTCCGGCGAACAGCACGGCCGCCGTCAAAGCGGCGATCTGGCGTGTGAATGCCGGACAGCCCATCACCAACACCCGGACCTCGGAGGAGATGTTCGCGCGCGCGACGGCGTCACGGCGGTTCAATATGTTGCTGATGTCGATCTTCGCCGCGCTCGCACTGACGATCGCGGCAACCGGGATCTACGGCGTGATCGCGTTCATGGTGCAGCAGCGCACGCGGGAGGTCGGGGTACGGCTGGCGCTCGGCGCCGGGCCATCGCAGGTAGTCGCCCTGTTTCTCCGCGAGGGGATCAGGATCTTGCTCGCCGGCCTCGCGGGCGGCGCCGTCGGCGCGTGGTGGCTCTCGAAGACGGTGCAAGGCTTCCTATTTCAGGTGGACCCGCGCGATCCGCTCGTGTTCGTGATCGTCGCGTCGGGGCTGGCGATCGTGGCGATCATGGCCTGCTGGATCCCCGCGCGCCGCGCAGCCCGCGTCGATCCGCTCGTCGCACTGCGGACTCAATGAGGCAAGCAGAAGAAGCTGGGGCGAGCGCCGGCACCGCCGTACCCACCTAGTCGGCTTGCGACGATGAACCTGGCGCCGCGACAGTCAAGATCGGCTGCGCTTACGTGCGGCAGCACCTATAATCTCCGTCGTGACCCATCGTCTGATGCGGCACGCGGTGGTCGCTCTCGGCGCGCTGACGTGCGCGTGTTCCGGCTCCGCGACGACGTCGCCGACCGAGACGACGCCGCGGGTGACAATCACGGGCCGCGTGACGGCGCTGCAGGGCGGCGACGCGGTCGCCGGCGCGGCCGTGTCGGCGTTCTCGGTCCAGCAGCAGACGGTCACCGGTACGACCGACGCCGGCGGGACCTATACCCTGTCGGTCCCCGGCAGCGCGGTGGCATGGACGCTCGGAATTGTCGCGCCCGGCTACGTCGATCGCGCGGTTCCCTGGGGCGTCAACTCTCGCCAGAACGCATCGCCGATGATGATCTCACTCGCACCGCCGTTCTCGCTCGACTACTACCGTCAGCTCGTGCGCGGCGCGCTCGATCACAGCGGCAGCTACCTGCCGCTGGCGCGCTGGACGCAGGCGCCGAAGTTCTTCGTGATGAACAAGACGATCGACACGGGGGAACGGGTTGCAGACGCCGCGATCGACATTATGCAGGCCATGGCGACGCGCGAGACGCCGCCACTGACCGGCGGTCAGTTCGCGGTCGCGCAGTTCGATCGGGGCGAGATCCCTCCCGCGGACACGAACGGATGGATCGTCGTCAAGGTGTATGCCGGTGGGATTCCCGGGCAGCCGGGCGCGGGCGGGTTGACCCCGGTCGGCGCCAATCCGGGCACGATCAGTCTGCGACTCGACATGACGCCGGTCGCCTCATGCGGGTATCTGGTCGCCGGCGCGTTCTACCACGAAGTCGTCCACGCCCTCGGCTACTGGCACACGAGCGAGGGGTTTTCGGTCGGCAATCTCTGCGACACGCTGCTGCCGAACCTCGTCTACCACGCGCGGATCGCCTACCTGCGGCCTGTCGGCAACCGCGACCCGGACGTCGATCCGCAGTAGCGCGCGGTCGTCGCGTCCGCACGCTCCGTCACCACCAGGACGGCACCATCGTCCTCAGCCGCTTCCCGATCGTGAATTCGGATGGGGCATCCTGCTCGCGGCCGTGCGGGACACTGGGCGGCCCGCATCACGCGACGCGTCGCACGCCTTCGCATATCATGCGGCGATGCTGTCGGCCGTCGCGGGTGTGCTTGCGGTTGCGCTCGGGCTCCTGTGTGCGCCGCTATCCCCGCTGAGCGGCGGCAACACCGTCGCGATCGGGCTCCAGAGCGCGCCAACGCGCTCGACCGGCGGCGGTAACACGATGATCTCGCCGACCGTGTTCGCGAGTTGGGTCACCGAGCGCGTCGGTAATGATCCCGAGGAGTTGCGGTTGCTGGTCCTCTGGCGCGGTACACCAGGCTGGTTCTTCGTCGGCGGCGGCAGGATCGGCCTGTCATCCGGCAGGCCACGCGCCCACCGGATCATCGAATACGGAAACACCCGCCTGACGCTGGACTACGGTGCAGACGACACGGTGGCCATCAACGGCCACGAGGTGCATCTCGGCGCGGACAATGTTGTCTATGTGGACGACGTGGATGCACCCGGCGGCGCGCGTGTCGTCCGGACGTCGCGTGTGCCGTCCAAGATGCCGGGTTCGGCGGGCCAGATCGGGCTGGCCATTCGTGATGTGCCCGAGGTCGTGGGGTATCTGAAATGCGAGGCGCGCGCGCCCGACCCGCAGCGCCAGATGATGATCGAGCAGATAGCCGCGTGCATCGTCACTCTTGGGAGGTAAGGCCGCCCGTTGAAGGGACTCGCGGCAAGGTGAGCCGCGATTTCACCGCCAACAGATACGTCGCTGCGCGGCCACTCACGGCTCAGTGCCACCCCTGGTCGATCTGATTAGGAGATTTTCGCCAATATGGGACGAGAGCGGACACCCCGCGCTCCTAAGACAGCCGCGGCCATTTCGCTCGCCGTCTAGATCGTTGCGAACAGTGTCCGTACAGCGCGAATGCCAAGAGACTGAGCTGCGGGTCTCTAAGCGTGACGTGCTCGACCGTCTTGAAGACCTCATGTTCGGAGCTGCCAGAGAACAGGCGCAACCTATCATCAGTTGATGGAGTGCCGCGCGTGGGGTCGAGTCACGTGAGTTGCTGCGATCGGAGTATCGCGCGGTTGCCAAGCCGGAAAGACTTCTCAATCGAATCGGAATCTGAGCGCATGGAGTGTCGTGATGGCCTATGGATTACGCCAACTAGCGGCCGGTAGCGTCGCGCTTGCCGTGACTGCCGCTGCGAACCCGGCCGCAAGGGGTCAGGGGCTGGGTCTGACGCAGACTGATCCTGCAGCAATCGTCCAATCGCAAGAGAGTCAGTCCGGCCAGTTTGCCTCGACGTGGCTCGCCAGCGCCGACGCGCGGGTCCTAGCCTGGGGCGCTTACGTGGCGCTGCGGGATCGACGGCACGAGTTGCTCCCTCAGCTTGTCGGGTTAGCGAAAGCTTATACCGTCAAGACGGGGCCGCTCGGCGGAAGGGATCGCGATGAGCACGACGCGATGCTGAGTGTGCTGGATGCCGTGATCCAACTGGAAGGCAGGATTCCAGCCGAAGCGTCGGAGACGCTCTATCCGGAGTTCCCGGTCCAGTCCTTGATTCTCCTCTCCCACTCCGATCGAACGGCCGACGACTTCCTGTTGAAGATCTTCAGAGAGGAAAGCAAATCGACCCGTGCGTGGCTCGCCGCAGGAAATCTCTTGATGAACCGAACGCAATGCTCTTGGCCCGCGGCGAACTGCAGGTTGAAGGTCCCGGGCTTCGCTTCCGCCGTGCTCGGCGGCCTGACGGTGAACGCGGAAATTAGCGTAGTTGATCAGGGCCGCGACCCTGCGCGGCGGCCCATGGGCGTTGGTGGGTCGTGTCCCTTTGGGCTGCCTGGACCGCAGACTGGCTGGCCGCCGGTTGGGAACTATTACGCCGATGACGGTTATCCAGCGCCGGTGTTGATGGTGTCAGGCGCCGATCCGTCGTTCTATTTCCGCAGCGTGGCCGGACCGGATCCTGACCGCGCGCGCTCTGAAATATGCCCTTGGCCGACGGGTGTCCGGAACACACTGAGGGAACATCTTCTGGCGCGTCTCGTCGGGGAGTCCCCCGAAGTTCCGTCTGTTCGATCGTTCGTGCGGGACGCCATTACTTGGCGGAGCGACAGACAGTTCCTGAACGACCTGCAATCGTTCGTCGATCGCCAGCAGCACCTGTTCATCGCCATTAGCGGGAAGCTGACGGATGCGGGGCTGTTGAGCGACCAAGAAAGCGCGTCCACGCGGCCTGGCCTGGAAGTGCAGGTTTACGATGATCGTGTCAGGAAACTGCCGGCTTTACTTGCTCTTCAAGATCCCGGAAATCACGTCCACATCATGATCGTTCGATGACCTGTGTCGGGCCTTCAGCGGAGGCTTCCTTGTGACGAGGCTGGGCCGGTAAGTCGCTACCTTATGATGGTCGTTGACGATAGTCGGGGCGCGGCGAAGGCCCCCGCGAAGTGCCGCGCTATCCCACGGCGCAGCGCCGGCTGCGGACGCGACGACGACGCTACGGTACCAGCGGGGACGGCGGCTCCATTCGTTTGTTAGACGGCCCCTCCTCGTGCCTCTAGTTCATGACGGTGAATTGCAGGTACGGTCTGGAAATCTTGACGATCACGTCCTGATTGCCCTCGACCAAGGTGACGCGCCCATCACTATCTCGGCTCGGTCGGCCGACGGCCCTGAATTCCACATCAATCTTGAAATACGGGCAATCCCGACTCACATAAGTCCGCTGTAGACCCGTGGAGAGCCCTCCTTCTGTCCCGAAAACCTTAATGAGATCGGCCCTCGTCATTCCCACCTTGATGGTCTGCATACGTTTGAGGGCGTCGGCGACCCAAGCGACGTGGTCCTGTCGCGATGACCCCTGACGCTCAGGCCGAGCGGCGCGAATCGCACCCGAACCACCAATCGCGACGCTTAGCAGCATCACCGTCGCCAGTACGCGTCTACTCACGGTATCCTCCTTTTTCACGCTGTTCACTCGTTCGACGTGCCGCCGGCTGAAAGCGCGGCTGGCTCCTCATGCGGTGACAGGGACAACGTCGATCGGTCAACCGGCCCCGGTACCGATTCGCATCTCGACGCGCCGGCGGCCAACGTCGACAATGCTCGACCATGGCTCAGGCACTTCGGCGGGGTCGTATGCAAGGCCGAACCCGGGGAGTTCAGTTCCCGGAAGGACGCCGTGACGCGTCCGCCAGTCGAAGCCACATACGCCGCCGCCCGTTTCGCAGGGGACGCTGTGCCACTTCCAACCGGACGGTGTTGAGACACGAAAGGCCGCCGGACGCAGTGGTCCCGAGAAGAGAACCACGAGCCGTGTCGCCGGACACTGCGGACCGGTTGACCGATTCTGGAGGCTGAACCGGACATCATTGACGCGAGCGAACCTACCGGTAAGTTCCAACCGAGCGTCACATCCCGTTGGCGATGATGTCCCCGCCCGTTCCGGCGAAGCTGTCTCGCGATTCACTGCGCACGCGGCGACTGCAACCATCAAAAGGATCGGCCACGGTCTTCGTGAAGCCACCTGCTGATGTTACCGCGAGCCTCGACTCCGTTGGACTGATGAGAACCGTAGCTCCCATTCCGTCTGCGCTTGCGCTCGGTACCGGCCTGTGTCCAGTCGCATCCGCCTTTAGTCGGGCATAGATGTGCCTTCCACGCCTCGTGCGCGCCGAGCACGTCGTCCTGCGCGCGGCATGCCTGCGACTACAGCGGCCCGCGCCGCTCGTCGTTCGCAGCTCCCACCAGAGCTGGTGGGTCCACAGCTCACAGGTCGGCGGTGTGCTGCCCTTGGGCAGGACAAGCATCGAGCCGAGGTGGATCGACTGGCCAGTCGACCCCTCCGCCTTGAATGCCTCTCCATCCATACGCGCGCATTTCACCCCGAATCCTCGTTGCGCCACCGCCGCTATTTTTCGAGGAAGAACACGACCTCGTCAGACCACTGCTGGCCGCAGCGCACGGCAATCGTGTGATGACCAGCACTCAACGGCAAGAGCAACGGCGCGCGAACCATCGCGCCAAACACCACGGCGCGCGATACGTCATGCCTCACCTGCCACAGTTCGATGATGCCGCGCCACGTCTCACCAGGTTGAACTGGCATCGTCAGGCCTGGCCCGATCCTGCCGCCTTCATCGCGGAGATTCTGGCCGTCGAGCCTGATCGCGTTCCGCGTCAGCGACCACAAATCAGAACCCGACGATTGGGTTTGGCCGGTGGTGTTGGTGCACTCGACCAGGAAGGCCGGTCCTCGGCCGGGCTCGTCGGAGATGAACATGGGCGCGAGCGTCGGCTTGTTCGACGGGGACTGCACCTGCTCCCCACCCACCAACATGCACAGCAGAATTGATACGGCGATGATCATCGATTCTCCAAGGGCTTTGTTCGTGAGAGTCCGCGTTTCAGCAGCGGCGCGCAGGATCGCAAGTGGTGCCGGCGGTCAGCCGCAGCTCCCACCAGAAGCACGCGTGTCCACAACTAACAGTCCGTGGCGTGCCGACCTTTTGTCATGGTGAACATCGAGTCGAGGCGGATCGGCCGGCCGGCCCACGCGTGGCGGTGCAGCACGTTTAAGCGGCACGGCGTTCAAGAGAGCGCGCGCTCAGCAGCTCTGGCAACCACCCGATGCAGGCTGCAGAGACTGCGTGCAGGGATTGCGAAATGACGGGCGCGACGTGGCGCCTCGTCAATCCGCCTCGAACCATTGTTTGATCGACTCCATCCACTTCTCTCCGGTTCGTTTGAGCCGCTGATTATCTGGAGGCTTCGGCCAGTTCTCGGCGAAACATGACCACCAGGCCTCTCTCTTACCGTGGGTCGCCTCCCAAAGCCGCAGCGGCTTCAGAATGCCAGGAGGGCTGCCTCCGAGTTTTCCGGCCTCAGCGAGAGATTCGATGGCTTCCAAGTCTTCGATTGTCATCACGGCGAGCGGCGAAATGTCCCACGGCCGATCGCGAGGAAGTACCGCCGTGAGTTCGTCATCGAGATAAAACCACACTCCCGGCGTTTGAAGCCGGCGATCAAAGGTGACCAAGACCGGGTGGACTCTGGACGGCAATGGCACTCCATAGTCGCGCAGGACGCCCTCGGCGAGAAGTCGAACATCACGTCCAAGCTGCTGGACTCCCTCTGCCTTTGGTTTTCCCCTTCCTGTTGATTCTACGAAGGTCCAACGCAGCCCCTCCTTGAGTAGTCCGGCATCGCCAGCTGCAGACGCGGCATCCTTCATGCCGCCCGCCGATACTTCAAACAGACACACACGGTCGTCACCCGACCAGAGCGCCCCGTCGATCTGCCACTCTTCATCTTTCTTGATATCAGCCACAAAGGTGCAGTCCGTCTTCTTCGCGATCCTGTCCAACACCAATGCGACATACGCCTCGGCCAGCACGCCCCAATCAGCTCGCCAATGGTGCTGTTGCTTGGCGCCTGGGCTGCTGCTCCACCAAAACATCAAGGGCGTCAATTTTTCGATGAGGAGTTCCGGGTAAATCGGGGCGACAAAACCGTCGCTAAATCGAATGAGGGGACGGTCACGAAATGGGATGATCCCAATCGCCCCTCCCGGCAGCTCGTTATCGAGCTTGTCGTCTATGCCTAATGTGGTCCGGTCCAAAAACTGTGCGATATCCGCGGCCGGGATATTGAGTTTGTCCATCCACGTCTTGGGATCGAACACCGCGGCATTCGGATTAGAAAAGACCTCCTCCACCTTGAGCCGAATCGCCCACAACGACAGAAACCGTATGAGGGTCGTCGCGATAGGAAAGGACACGCCCAGTCCACTCGCAAGTGCCTCTTTCAGGCGGTCAGCCGCCGGTGACAACTCCGGACGTAACTCAGGGAGCCTCTCGAACATTTCGATCGAGCGGCCTATCCAGCGAGTGGGATGAACTGGATGCGTGATCCACATCCGCGTCATAAGCCCCGCAGCCACGCTCAGCCAGTCGCCCGCGCGATTGCCGTTCGATACTTCTTCGGGCTTTGGAATCGCATCCGTCGCGAGCCGCGACGCGCGCACATAGAGCCGAATGCCGTCATCCGTTTGCATCGACACGTCGCTTGCCGACGGACATACGACAAGCGCGCGACGCAGGAGAACCAACTGCTGCAGGGGCTCGAAAAAAAGCGTGTCGTCCCGCAATGCGCTCAAGATCATCGTGCGATCCGGTTCTGGCAATGCCCCAATCAATGTCTTGTTGACTCTGCCGAATGATTCCGTGCGATCGGCGGCGAGCGCGTTCAGCAGGGATACGCACCGTCGTGCGACGTCCTCCTTTGCCAGTTTCCGCAACACGTCATCCAATTCGGCAACCGTGCCGGGCGGCAAACCCAGGGCGTCGCTGCCGATAACGACCATTCCTTCCAACATCGTCCTCATACGAGATCAGTCCGCAGGGACAATGAGTTGCCTGTCCCAGGAGTAAATCGGCACCATCGTCGCGCGGAAGAAAGGGACCAAACCGAGGTCGGCGCGGCGACGATTGTCCCATCAGTCGCGACCGACCACATCCTAGTCGTGACCGCCCGAGGGCGTGGTCCTTTCCAACAGCTCCACCAGTGCTATGACCGCTGTTCTCGTGGCGACCGTCTCGGTACTCAAGTTTTGGCAATGGGAGCGACTACCGGCAGTATTCTTCCGAAAGGCCAAACCCCATCGACACACCGCTGGAGGCGCGCAATGGGCATCTACTTCCAGGGGTCGAACGCGTATAACGCATCGACCTACAGAGTGTTTGACGCCATCGAGCAAAACCCGGCAGGTCGCGTGATCATCGCTGGCATCCGAAACAGTCCCCGCAATCTCGTATTCGTCCCGATGAGCTTAAAAGACATCGCCGACCACGGCCCATGCAATGGAATGACGATCGGAGTCAATACACAGGCACAGGCGCCCTTGGGCGTGTCCGCTCGGTCGGGCACGTTTTTCCGTGGCGATGAGGACAACGTGATGACCCGGGAAGACGAACGGTACAATTTCGTACCACCGTCATGGATCGGAACGGGAGAAGGCACTGACGTAACGCTCCATTTCGACGTCAACCAGTATCGGCGACGGCGATGTTCCAGCGGACCGGCGTCTCAGGCTGACGATGTTCTGTTCCATGAGATGGTCCATGCCTTGCGGTTCATGCAGGGCAAGGCCAACCATGTTCCAACCGACGATCTCTTCTACGACAACGACGAAGAATTTCTTGCTGTCGTCGCAACGAATGTCTACATATCAGCCAACGGCCGAACGGACTTGCGAGCCAATCACCATGAGCATGAGCTGCTGAGGCCGCCGTTGAACACGTCGGAGGGGTTCCTTGCGAATCAGGACAATCTGAAAGTGCTGAGCATTTACCGACTGGTCTGGAGCGACACGTTCAACGGCTTCGCCATGATTACCGCCGCTCAGTTCAATCCGTTCAGACAGCTCGCCGCAAATCTCGCGTACCTTGGACAAATCTGATAGTCGTCGTGACGCGCCAGAAGCGCATAGCGCCGATCAGAAGTCCTGCCTTCTTGGGCAATGCATCCGACACTCGCCGGACGTTTCGGGGCTCTAGCTTAGGCCAGTGTCGGGTCAGAACCGACTGAATGTGACCCAGGCGCCTGCTGCTCACCGCCGGCCCGAAAATGGGGGCGAAAGCTAGGCGACTGCGGCCGACGTTTCTGACCCTGCCCTCGCCGCCCGCCGCCAACGTTTGACGGTGGCGACTGACACGCCGAGCCGCGCAGCGGCCTCCGCGTGCGACAGACCCTCACACTCATCGAGCCGCCGCGCAGCACCGCCACGGCGTCGCCCGAGCCGCTTGCCTTGTGCACGGGCGCGCGCCAGGCCCGCCATGACGCGCTCGCGAAGGCGGTCGCGCTCAAACTGCGCGATCGAGCCGAGGACGCCGGCGACGAGCCTGCCCGCGGCCGTGCCGCTGTCGATGCCCTCCTGCAACGTGCAGAACACGATCCCGCGTGACGCCCATTCGTCGAGCAGCGTCACCAAGTGACGGAGGTTGCGGCCCAGGCGATCCAGGCGCCAAGCCACGACAGCTTGAACTCGATGTCGACGCACATCGGCGATCAGCTGGTCCAGCGCAGGCCGACGGTCCTTCGAGCCGCTAACTCCCTCGTCGATGTACTCGATCGCGCTCCAGCCGCGCGCCGCGACGTAGGCGCGCAGCTCGATTAGTTGGTTCTCGGCGGTCTGGTCGTGCGTGCTCACTCTCGCGTAGAGGCCGACCTTCACGCTCTCCTCCGGCGTGTCGCCGTCTTGGCTGCCCGCCCCCTCGGGTTCGACGCCTTGTCCACATCGACGCCCTTCTTCTCCAACCACGCGCGCAAGGCGCGGTCGACCTGAACCGAGAGGGGGACGCCGTCGCGATCCTTGACGAAGCGCAGGCCGTCCATGATCTCCGGTTCGATCCGGAAGGCGGTCATTTCTTTCGGTGACATCACCGCCATTGTATAGACGTGTCTATACTACGTCAACGGCTGTTGCGCGGAAGCGACGCTCAGCTACTGTTTGATCCAGCCACCGACCCTGTAGGATGAGCACCGCGCGGCCGTGCAGTTGTAGCTGAACGTCGGCATTGGTGTCGCATTCGGGTTGACGCCGCGTTCGACCCACGCCAGCGCGCATCCACGGACGCAGGTGATATTGGTCGCACCTCCGGGCGCATCCACAACGATCTCAAAGTCAGGCTGGGCGGGCTGCGCCCGGCCAACGGCCCACCCGAGCGAGAGCAACCCCGCGGCGAGTGCGAGTCGAACCGTCATGCGCTTCATCGATGCCCTCCAGTCCTATCAGAACGGCAACGCGCTCGGTGATCCCGTCGGGCGGCGCGGCGATGCAACCGGGTCCCCCGGCGTAGCACATCCCCCACCCGGCGGGTAGCAAACCTGATCGTGCCGGCACCCGTCCCCCCATCGACGGGGTCCCATCGATCGCCGAACCGTCGGGGTGTTCTGCACGTCCGCGTCCGGCAAGATCCGCGGCTGTCTAGCTACCGCGCTGCAGAAACATCCGCCACTGGCAATCTCGACGTTTCGTTCGAGTCAACCGGAAAATAGTGAACCTTGGCCTGGGTGTCCACCCACCCTTCAATCAAGACGTGTGGGGTCGATTGAGCGTGAGCTGTTGGCAGAAGGTTGGGACCGCCCAGCGACAACCAAACCAGACATGCGGCGATAACTGTGAGGACCACCTTCGTATACCTGTCGATACGCATCGGCAACCTCCTCAAAACCAAAACGCGCGAAGTCTAGACACCTCGTGGTGCCAGTCGGACGTAATACTGCTACGGCGCCAGCCATTCACGCTGGCATCGACCCTTGTGGCGCGCCGTCGGGCGGCCCAATCACTCGTTCGACAAGGCTGACGACCTCGTCGACGGTAGCCACGGTCGTGGCAGCACATGGCTCGTCTCGGAATTGGGGCCAACGTTTCAGAAACCAGAGGGCTTTCAGTCCGCGGAGACCTGCCTGCTCCGCACCCGAAAGTTCCTCGTGTCCCCCGTCGCCGATGAACCACGTTTCAGACACGTCGACCCGCAGACGACGGGTGGCCTCCATGTAAATCTCGGGATCGGGCTTCGCCAGGCCGACCTCGAACGAGAAAAGCGTGCAATCGAAGCGCGAGGCGAGGGCGCATCGCGGCCAGGCCGCCACGTCTTCGGCGAAACAGTTGCTGATGATTCCCAGGCGCAAAGACCGACGCCGAAGGTAGTCGGTCATCATGAGGACCTGGGGCTCGATCTCTGCGAAGGGTTCTGCCTTTGCGGCGGTCCTCTCGTTGCAGAGGCGCTGCACGCGGACATCTTCAGCCGGCCTTCCGAGGCAGGTCGCAATGTCGCTCAGCGCCTGACGGAACGACATCCTTCCCACCGTCACAGCGGGTCGAAGCGCCTTCCATTCTCGACGGAAAGCGTCTCGCTCATACCCAAGCTCCAGAGCCAGCGAGGACACGCCGGCCGGCTGGGTCCGGGATTCGGTGATCAGCGTCTCGAACAGATCGAACAAGACAGCCTTTAGCATCAACGCGCCGCGGAAGGCCGTTCAACTATACGGAGGTTGCGAACACAGGGCAAGCACTCATGAGACTGATTGTCTGCCAGCTCTCCAGTTCGAGATGATCAACGTCTCGTCCTCCACTCGCCCATGGCAACGAACGTCCGCGCCGCAGCTTTCAGAGGATCGGCATCAGCCGCCGCCCGAGTACGGCAGGACGAGCCCAGCCGCGAGCGCCTCGTCGCGTGTGGTGCCGCCGCGAATGCCCCCGGCCCACGCCGCGGCGATCGCCGCCCGCTCCGGATCACTGAATTTGTCGGTCGGCACAGGCGACGTCATAAGAAAACGGAATTCAGGCCGATCAGAGGCCGCTCTGCGGATGTGATGCAGTCCGTAGGCATGTCCGAACTCGTGCGCGACGGTATTCAAGACGCCCGCGTTCGTGACCGTGACGATCGCGGCATTCGGTCCCACCGGTTGAGGCCCGAAGTTGGCGCACCCGGTCGCCGTCAACGGGCACCCGGCCGGAAAGAGCCGCGTCGCGACCGTAAAAGGCGGCAGCTGATCCGGACTCGTCAGTGCGTGCATGTTGTCGTCGACGAGGACCGCGGTTCCGGTGACGCTGCCGTTCACGATGCCGCCGTAGTCGTCAATCGCCGCTTGCACCAACATTCGGATGCGGTCGCCCGCCTCCGCGGAGACCGGCGCGCTCAATCGTGTCCCTGCGGCCCACACCCCAGCCGCCTTCGTCCCGAGCTGAATGGAGTGGAACTCTGACATCGGACCGGCGTCGAAAAACAGCGCATCGACGATCTCCCGTACGTCGAGCGTCGAGATCGAGATGTCGGGGGTCGGCGGCGTCAGCTGCTCGCCGCTGATGCCGGCGACGCGTGCGAAGTAGGTATTCGCTGTGCGGGACGCCACGAAGGTGTAGGTGGTGGACATGACGTCTGCGGTCTTCACGTCGCTGGCGCCGGCACTGCTACCGATCGACACCCGATACGATGACGACGAGCCCGTCCAACCGAGCTCGATCTCGTTGCTGGTGAGCGTGACTCGCTGCGAACGGATCGCGAACTGCAGAGGCACACCCGCGGCCGGAGGACCTGGCGCGGTCGGCGATCCGGAGGGCGGAGGTGCACCACATCCCGCCATGGAAACGACGCCGGCGGCGATGAGCACGCGCATCCACGCGCGGAACGGATGGCGCATGGCGATCTCTTACCACGGACCCGCGTCCGATGCTTGAATGCACTTCTCGCCGGGACGAGCGTGCCGAGAGGCTCGTGCCCCTGGGAGGAGTCCAGGCGGATCGCCCGCATGGTGGCGATGACGACGCCCATTGAGCCGACTACTGCGTCACTCTGATGCCGATGAGCGTCTTGTTCTGCTGGCTCCCCTGCGCGGTCGTCAGTTCGATCACGTAGTCGCCGGCGCCGACGGGCGCCAGGGTGATGTCGGCGGTCAGGAAGTGCTGGCCGCTGGCGGGATCAGTGCGCTCGCCGGTCACGACCGGGATCACCGTTTTCGCGCCGTTGCGGTCCAAGAGCGCACCCGACCAGGCGCCGGTCGCGGCGGGCGCTTCAAGCTCGACGTGGAGGCGGTCGCTGCGCGGAAACACGCGGGCCGGCGCCGGCTGCACCTGGTTGCCGGTTGAGGGCCCGCGATGGAACAGCAGCGGCTCGCCCGGCCCGCGCACAAGACTCCGTCCCTGCGCGCGGGCGTCGGTTTCGATAGTGCCGAGCGCGCGGTTGAGCGCCGCCTTCGCCTCCGGCACCGCCACGTCGGCCGCGGCGCGCGCCTTCGCCACTTCCTCGGCGGTCGCCGCGTTGTAGCCGTGACGCGCGCGGATCTCGATGCCGGGCCGCTTCGAGCGCACCTTGATCGTGCGGTACTGCCCGTCCAGTTTGCTGTTCGTCGAACGATACCCGAGCAGGTAGTACGACGTCAGGTCGTCGGCGATCCGGCCCAGTTGCTTGGTGAGATCGTTGTTGTCCAGCATCGCGAGCCCGTCGGTCGCTAACGCCAGCGTCCGCAGCACCTCGTGCCGTTGCGCCAGCATCGCGCGGTCCGTTTCCAAATCAGGGGGCGGATCGGGTCCGATGGGCGCGTCGAACGCGACGAGGCCACGCGGATCGATGGTGTAGAAACTGACGTTGGCGCGGTTCGCCTCGCCGTAAATCAGCTTGAAATACTGATCGTCGTCGCTCATCGCCAGATCCATTCGATCGGCGTCGCAGCTGGTGCGATCGTTTGGATGCACTTCGTTGGCCGGCTCCTTCGTTATCGTGCCGCCGCGGCCGACCCCGATCGGCGTCGGCGAGCCGGGCATCGGATCCACGTTCCGTCCAGTGTGTGGATCCGTGCGTATCGTGTTCAACGAATTATCGGGGCGATAGAGCAGCCAGCCGTCCGACACGGCGATGACCGCGGTGCGTCCTTCGCGCAACGTCCCCATGGAGCGCGCGAGGTCATGGAGCGCGTCGAGCGTGACCCGTTCGCGCCGGCGGGCGATCAGTGCCCGTGCCAGCGGCGACGGGTAGGGTTCCCCGGGCAGCGGCGGGAAGCAGTCGTCGATCTTGTTTTCCCACTCGTCGAGCTTGAGGGTGTCGCGGCGGCCCCAAATCCAACCCTCGCGCAGCCCGGCCTCGATCACGCCCGTCTTGCGCCCGAACGTCAGCTGATCGGGACTCATGTCGGGTGTCATCAGCGCGACGAGATCGTCATCGCCAGCACCCGCCGCATGAGGTCGATGAGCGGCTGCTTGATGTCGTGCGAGCCTCCGTACGGCACGTTGTGCGTGTCGAGGAAGATGACGAAGACACGGCGCTTCGGATCGGCGACGAGCTGCAGCGCCTGCGACGGCGATGAAGGCTCGACCATCGCGTCCTGCGGACCGGCTGGATTGATGACGATGTGCTCGAACGACTCGATCTTCTGCGGCGTGTTGTCCTCGGAGACCTCGAAGTCTTCCTCGCTGAGATCCTGGACCGGCACGCCTCCCTTCGTCGGGTACACGTCCACGCGGACGAAGTTGGTCTCGGCGCGGAATTGCGGTCGAGGCTGCGGTGGTTGCTGCTGCGGTGGTTGCTGTTGCGGCTGTTGTGGCGGCGCCGGGGGCGGCTGCGGCCCGGCCTGGCCGAGGAGCGCAATCAGGCAGAGGGCGATGAACCGCGACGCCTGGACCACGAAGTCACCTCGCGAAGTGCGGCTGGCCCCGGTAGTGTACCCCCAAGCGCCGACCCTGTGCAGTGGTTCCTGTCGAGTTCGTTGGAGCCGTTCGCCACGAACGCCCGAGCTGGTTTGATCGACCACCTGGTCACGCCGAGCGGCTCCGACCACGTGGTCATCTCGCCGTCGCAGGCGATCCGCGTCGACAAGCCGGGCGCGCAGATCAAATACGCGCGCGAAATCTGCAAAGCCGCCGCGCCGGTGCAGCTCGCGCTGAGCGTAGGGCGCGCCAGGGAACGCGTGCTCGCCGGAGCAGCGGACACCTCGTGCTCGCCGGATCGAAGGCGGTCGCGCAGACTGTGTCGTCCGCCTCGGTCCGGTGATACGCGACCATCTGGAATGATCCCGCCGGCGGCGCGGCGATGCAAACGAGCCCTCCCGGCCCTGCACCACCCCACTCTGGCGTAGAACCCCTGATCAGGCCGCCAGCCGCCCCCCGGTCGACGGGGTCCCATCGATCACGAATGAGCCCCGTGTTTGCGCTTCACTCGGACCGAGTTGAAACAGATTGAGCGGCCAGGTCTCTGTAGAATGGCTCGATGACACGCGAGAATGCCGTCAGGCCGCTTCTCGCGCTGTTGGTTCGCGTACGCCGGTATGCGAACCAAACCCGTATGCACGCCCACCTCCGTATCTGACCGCGCCCGCTACCTGCGCCTGTGCAGCGCGATGGACATGATTAGCGACACGTCAGAGGCTCTCCGCGCCTACCTCGCGATGACCCATCAAGGGCACGATCCCGGCGTGTCCTATCTCACCGTATTCGGCGCGTTACAGGTGCTCTACGTGCAACAAGACGCAGCGGCCGACCTCTGCGACTGCCTTGGCTATCCGCGCGACGTCGTCAGGGCAGGCAGCCAATGGGTCAAATTGCCGGACTACGCGAAGCTCTCGGAGGTCCGGAGGTTGCGGGCGAAGAGCATCGGGCACCCGATGAACTTTCATCAGGGAAAGGGATCACCAAACGCGTCGGCATTCATCACTCGTATGTCGCTTAGCTCCGCGGGATTTGAACTCAGGGCGATCGATCACGCGGGGAAGCGCACGACCGAGCACGTGAATATTCCGGCGCTCGTGAAGGCCCAACTTGGGATTCTGGAGGTTGTCTTGGCTCGCGCGCTTAACGAAGCCAGTGCTGACGAACGGAAGCACCGTGAAAAGTTCAAAGAGGAGCGGCTCGAACAAGTCTTTGCAGGGCTCGGGCACCCGCTAGAGAAGTTGCACGATGCTGTGAATGACGAGACGTTTAGGCCTGTCGGGATGTATGGCGTGAACGCCGTACGCCAGACCATGCGCGCGCTTCAGATGAAGCTCCATGAACGCAACGAACCCTTCCGCGATGGGCTCGCGCATATCGACCGGCAGCTCGGCGGTGCGCTGTCCCGCTTGGCAGACTTCTACGAGGGGAGAGCCAACGATCGGGAACTGGCCGACATTCTTGCCACGTTTGTGGGCGATCGAATTGACGAACTGAGAAGTTGGGCGCGCTCATTCGATGAGGACTACGCCCCGCGATCAAGTGCGAATCGCGACGACATCATGAAAGAGTTCGAGAGGTCCATACCACTGGCGCCATCACCGACGTCGTCTACATCTACTCTGGCAACCGAGGCCGGGGACACCGTGGTCCACCGAGAGATCGTCAAGGAGACGGATGGGCCGTCAGTGAAGAACGTGTCGAAGGACCGCACGATTCAGGCCAAAAAGAAGGTCCGCCGCAGGAACTAGAAGTAGACGCCACGCATGGGAAGCCGAGGACGGCTGCGAGTACCTGAGCGGGCGTCAGGCCGGAGTTGGCGCGGAGCTGATCGGCTGCGGCCCACAGTCGGTCTTCCAGCGCGTCGGTGCCGGTGTCCTTCTCGGACGGTGCGATCCACTTCATGATTTCCTTGCGGAAGAGGTCAATGTCAGCGTCGCCGATCGCGCTCAAGCAACGGCGCCGAGATATGTCAGGCGACGACGGTGAGGCCGATTTCGCAGGCACCATCGCGCATCTGGCCGCACGCATCACGCGAACGGGACGTGGGATTGAATGTGGGATTCGACAAAATAACAACAGCGTAAATTATTATGAATAAATAACTTACGCTGTTAAGTATGGCGGAGAGGGAGGGATTCGAACCCCCGTGCCGGTTACCCGGCAAGACGCTTTCGAGGCGCCCCCGTTACGACCACTTCGGTACCTCTCCAATTATGGCGCTCGCAGCCGCCGCTTCGCGGCGCCCGGGAACCTCTTATTTTACTACGACTCCGCCCGAGCCGTGCGGCGGCGGCCCTCGAAGAATGCCTGCAGCACCGCGCGAGCCTCTTCGGCGAGTACGCCGGCCGTCACCTCGAAGCGGTGGTTCAAGGTCGGGTGATCCAACGCCCGCATGGCGGATTCGATGGCGCCAGCCTTCGGCTCGGGGGCGCCGTAGACGAGTCGCGTGATGCGCGCATGGACCATGGCGCCGACGCACATCATGCAGGGCTCGATGGTCACGTAAAGGGTCGCCCCCGTCAGACGGTAGTTGCCGATGTGGGCGGCGGCTCGGCGCAGCGCGACGATCTCGGCATGCGCGGTCGGATCGTGCGTGCCGATCGGCTCGTTGATCCCTTCGGCGAGTGCCTCACCGTTCATCACCAGGACCGCACCCACCGGCACTTCGCCGCGCTCGCCGGCTTGTCTGGCGCGGTTCAGTGCGTAGCGCATCCATTGCTGATCGGTCATGCCAGTTTCACCGCCATTGTAGTCATTTGTCCGTCAAGCCCGACCGTATGGCCAGAATGTAGTAACATCACTACATGAAGCTCGGGCTCCGCGAAGCCAACCAGCATTTCTCGAAGGCGATCAAGGCAGTCCGCGCCGGCAAGGAGGTCGTGCTGACCGAGCGAGGCCAACCGATTGCCATCATCACGCCGATCAAGGTCGAGCACGAACCGGAAGCCGCGCTCAAGCGGATGGCGGACGAAGGGTTGATTGCGCTGCCCACCCGCAAGGGTCCGCTGCCGCGCTTCGCAGCGGTCCCGGTCGCCGGCAAATCGATTTCGCAGACGGTCATCGACGATCGCGACGATCGTGTGTAGTTGCCAATGAACTACGGATACTTCGACCCGAGCGCGCTGATCAAGCGCTATGTCGAAGAATTGGGCCGTCGCGACGTTCTCAGCCTGCTCCGCAAGAATCAGTGCGTAGTCTCGGCCATCCTGCCGCTGGAAGTACGCAGTGACCTGCGCCGACGTGTCGCCGAGAAGACACTGGACGGCAAGCGCGTGCCGAGCATTCTGAAACAGCTCGCCGCCGACCGTGCCTACTGGATGGTCATCGGGGTCTCGGACGAAGTGCTCGCGTCGGCCGAGTCTCTGACCGGCGCGCATCCGTTGCGCGCGCTCGATGCCATCCACGTGGCGTCGGCCAGGTTGTTCGGAAATCGCGCGGCTTCACAGACGTTCACCTTCATCAGCGCCGATATCCAGCAGACGAGGGTGGCGGACGCGCTGGGGCTCAAGACCCGATACGTCGGAGCGTAAGCCTGACCGTGGTGGGTGACTGACTTTCTTAGGAAATTTGGCGCGCCCTGCAAGACTCGAACTTGCGACCTCCTGGTTCGTAGCCAGACGCTCTATCCAACTGAGCTAAGGGCGCGGCGAAACCATGATTATATCAAGTCCACCCGTGAGGGTCCATCCGCTCTGGGGCGTGCGGGGCGGTGGCACGGCAAAGGCAAAGGAGCTGATGTAGGGTCAGCCTGACCCGCGGTGCCGGCGATGAAGCGCTTCGGTTGCCTTCTCCACATCTTCGGCCCTCACGAGCAGGTCGGCCCCGGCAATAGGCGGATACATTCCGCCTGCGTTGTCAGATCGGATCATCGACTCAATCCCGGCTTCGTCCAGGATGCCTTTCGCGATCTGAGCCTCCACTGTTGAGCGAAATGTCGAGACCGCGATCAAGTCCGGGGACTTCATCTTCACCCCCTCACTTTGCTTCACTCGTGCTCGTGCGCGCGCGCATGATCCCCGTTCCGCGCTCGGCCAGGCCGGGAAGCGTGATTGGCAGCTTCCCCGTGATCGGCGCTTCACCGGCGAGCGCCGCCATCGCCGAGCGCTCGGCGCGATCGTAGAAATCGTAGGTCAGGATCATCGCTGGGACGTCGGCGAGAAACGTCGCCGTGTAGGGATTGCCGAACAGCACCGCGACGAACGGCTTTTTCGACGGCTCGGTCTGACGCGCGATCGCCCGCAATAGCGCCTGCATGTTGACCGGGAGATCCATCCGCCCGCTACCCGATGCGGCGCGGACGAAGACCGCCGCGACGATAGCGTCGTAGCGTGGCACCATCGCGCGCAACAGCTCGATCTCGTTCGCCGTCGAGCGCTCCGACAGCTCGACGGAGGTCACGTTGTGCCACCGCTTTTTCAGTTCGGGGATGAAGGTGCGGCTCGGCGCGGCGATGCGCCAGCCGTTCGGCGAGTCAAGGATCGACAGGTAGAGCAGCTGCGCGTCTGGCGCGATCGTCAGCGGCACCTGCGATCGCAGGTCCTTGACCAGCGTGATCGACCGCCGGCTGACCTCGTCGGCGACGGCCTGGTTGGCGCGCGTGCCAACAACCGCGGGCAGGGCGTCGAGGTCGACGGCGCGCGAATGATGGAGGCCGGCGAATGCCTTGGCGCGCAGCACGCGCGCGACGGAGGCGTCGAGCTGTGCGCGCGGGATCTCACCCGACTCCACTGCCGCCTTGAGCCCGGCGAACGCCGCCCCTTCGTCGGGCGAGTGGAGGACGACGTCGTTGCCCGCCCTGATCGCGCGCACGGCGGCGTCACCGGGTGCGTAGATCGCGGCGACGCCAGCCATGCCCATCGAATCGGTGTAGATCAATCCGTCGAACCCGAAGTCGTGCCGCAGGAGGCCGGACACGATCGGCTGGCTGAGCGTCGTCGGCGTGTTCGGCGAGGGATCGAGCGACGGCATCTCGATGTGCGCGGTCATGACTGCGCCGGCGCCGGCGGCGATGCCGGCCTTGAAGGGAGGGAACTCCGTCGTCTCGAGAGATTCGCGCGCGGCCTTGATGATCGGCAGGCCGAGATGCGAGTCGACGTCGGTGTCGCCGTGCCCAGGGAAGTGCTTGAGCGTGGCGACCACTCCGCCGTCCTGGAGGCCGCGCACGTAGGCGGCGCCCAGCTTGGCGACAAGCGCCGGGTCCTCACCAAACGACCGGGTATTGATCACGGGGTTGCGCGGATTGTTGTTGACGTCGACCACCGGGCCGAAGTCGACCTGTACGCCGATGGCGCGGGACTCGCGCGCAGTGATCCGTCCGGCGTCGTAGGCGAGCTGCAGGTCACCGGCGGCACCGAAGGCCATATTCCTCGGGAACGTCGTCGCGCCTGCCAGCCGGAAGCCGGCGCCGGTTTCGAAGTCGGCGGAATTGAGGAGCGGATAGGGGGCGAGCGCCTGCAGCCGGTTGAGAATCGATGCGGCGGCCAACGGCTGACCGAGCGTGACGGTGCCATAGTGCGCATCGAGCAGCACGTCGGGCGCGGCCTCGGTGCCGCCAAACACATGGAAGCCGCCGACGTGATACTCGCGCACCGCCCTGACGAGCGCGTCGAACTCGCTCGAATCAGGTACTCAAATAATCGGACTGAAACGCCGAGACGAGCAGCTGCCCGACCTTGTCGTCGAGGGTCATCTTCTTCAGCGTCGCCGCGACCCACCGTTCTCCCTCAGGGTCGAGGGTCAAACGACCGGCTGGAGCCTGGGCTGAGAGCACGAGGCACGCCGCAAGCAGAACCGCCGCGACTGACGCGCCACAACGCATCGCGGGATCGTACGCGATTCCGCCTGCAGGCGGAAGCCACAAGGTAAGATGGCGTGGTGAGTGTCTCGGAGCACCGCAAGGCGGCCGTCGCAGGCGTGCGCTGCGCCGTGCTCACCATCAGCGACACCCGCGCGCTCGAAACCGATCTCAGCGGCCGCGCCATCGTCGAACTGCTGGAGGGCGCGGGGCACGCCGTCGCGAAGCGCCAGATCCTGCGCGACGAGCCGAAGGACGTGTACGACGCCATCGTTTCGCAACTGGGCGGCGTCGACGCGATCGTCACGACCGGCGGCACCGGCATCAGTTCGCGCGACAGCACGTTTGAGACGGTTGCCGGCCTGCTGGAGAAGCGGCTCGACGGCTTCGGCGAGCTGTTCCGCGCCCTCAGCTACCAGGAGGTCGGCAGCGCTGCCATGCTGACGCGGGCGATCGCGGGGGTCGCACGTGGCACCGCCATCTTCATCCTCCCAGGCTCGGAGAACGCAGTGCGCCTCGGGATGACGAAGCTGATCCTGCCAGAGCTGGGCCACGTCGTACGGGAGTTGCGGCGGTAGCCGCTACGGGCGCGCATCGTCCCAGAAGGACCCGGGGGGCAGGCTCATGTCGTGCTGTGCATGATCCGCGCGCCCCGCCGGATTATGATCGCCCTGTGAGGCAGGCCATGCGCCCGATTCTCGAAACGATTCCGTTCGACGCGGCGCTGGCGTTGATCCTCGACGCCGCCGTCCCGATCGCCCGTACCGAGCGGGTCGCGATCGGCCGCGCGTCGGGCCGTGTGCTGGCTGCCGCGGTGACGGCGCCAGTGGACGTACCGCCGTTCGATCGCGCCGCGATGGACGGCTTCGCGGTGCGCGCCGAAGACACCTTCGGTGCTGGACGGCACAATCCGAAGACGCTGCGCGCTATCGAAATCGTCTACACGGGGCAGGTGCCGCGGGCGCGCGTCGGCCCCGGCGAGTCCGTCGAGATCGCGACCGGCGCGCCCATGCCCGTCGGCGCCGACGCGGTCGTGATGGTCGAGGAGACCGAGCGCGGCAACGGTGACGACGTTCGCATCTTCACGCCGGTCTACCCGCAGCAGCACGTCGGCCGGCGCGCCGCCGACATTGCCGCCGGCAGCGCCGTGCTGCAACCGGGCGATGTCCTGACGCCGAGCCGCATCGGTGCGCTGGCGGCGATCGGCGCGCGCGACGTGGAGGTGTTCGCGCAGCCCCGCCTCGCCATTCTGTCGACCGGCAACGAGATCGTCGAGCCGGGGAAACCGCTCGCGCCAGGCCAGATCTACGACATCAACCGCTTCACGCTTGCCGCCATCGTCGAAACGCACGGCGGCATCGCCGTGCCGCTGCCATCGGTGCCCGACACGATTGACGCACTGTCGGCGGCCGTCGACAGCGCGATGGCGGAAGACGTGCTGATTTTCTCCGGCGGAAGCTCGGTCGGCGAACGCGACCTCATTCTCGACGTGATCGCAGCGCGCGGCGAGGTGATCTTCCACGGCGTCGCGGTCAAGCCCGGGAAGCCGACCGTCTTCGGCCGCATCGGCGCGACGCCGGTGATCGGCATGCCGGGCTATCCAACCTCGTGCCTGTCGAACGGCTACATGCTGCTCGTGCCGATGCTACGCCGCATGGCGCGGCTGCCGGAGCACCAGCCGCGTACCGTGACCGTGCCGCTGGCGCGGCGCATCGTATCGACGACGGGGCGGCACCAGTTCTACACGGTTCGGCTGGCGGGCGGCGCGGCGGCGCCCGCATTCAAGGCGTCGGGCGACATCACGAGCATGGCCCACGCCGACGGCTACATCGAAATCCCCGCGCACGTCGACATCGTCGACGCCGGCCAGCTGGTCGAGGTCAGACTGTTTTGACGCGCTCGTCATGCGAACGTCATCGCTAGCGCGCGCGCCCGGGTTCATGCTGCCGGATCAGAAGGGACGGGCGCGCGCGCTCGTCGATTTCCTGTCGCGCGGCCCGCTGCTGTTGGCATTCCATCGCGGCACCACTTGACCCAATTGCCGCCACCGGTTCGGTGAGCTCGCGCGCGACTTCCCCGTCTACAAGACTGCCGGCCTCCAGGTCACCGCCATCGTCGCCGACAGGCGCGAGAAGATCCGTCGTTACATCGAGGACGCCGGGCTCCCGTTCGACGTCCTGATCGACGAACGGCAGGACGTCATCCGCGCGTACGGCGTGTGGCACCGCTTCGGCTTCATCGTCCGAAGCGTGGCGCGGCCGGCGGCGTTCCTGATCAACCCGGACACGACGATACGGGGCTCATGGATCGGCGACAACCAGACCCAATTTCCCCGCCGCGAGGAGATTCTCGCCGCGCTAACGGCAGGATAGCCCCGTCGTAGTCGCCGCTGCTGCCTGCGGCTCATCCATGCGCCGCCCGCTCCAGCAGCACCATCGCCAGGCTCGTCCAGACGCCCACGCTGAAGTAGACCGTCATCCACGGCGCTTCTTCGCGCCAGACGGTCCACGCCGCGGTAGGGTGCCGTCGATAGCGGCTATCGCGCAATCCGCTCCCGAGGGTCAGATGCCTGCTACGCGCATTCAGGCGCCAGCGGCGGACGTACATCCTGACATCGACCGCGATCGTCAGCGCCGCACCCAGTGTGTAGACGAGAAACCCGGCGACGAGTATCGGGCGCAACGGTCCGTGCGTGACGAACGCCGCCCTTCCGGACGCCATCGCCAGCAGCAGCATGAGGAACGCCCAGAGCGATTCCTCGATCGCGTGGCCGAAATGGTTCAGCGACAGCACCGCATACCAGCACACCACCTCGGCCAGGAGCGCCAGCAGCACGAAGACGCCGGTTCCCGCGTCGATCAGCGGTATGCCGACGATATCCGACAGCCGCCGCACAAACAGGCCGCACTGCAGGGCGAAGCACAGCTCGGCGATCGTGGCCGCGCTACGACCGAGCAGGATCGTGGAGAGCCAGCTGTCCCACAGGCAGACGCGCTCGAGATCAACGCGAGGAAAGAGCGAACGGAAGCCGCACACCCCCACGTACACGCCGGACAAGAGCAGCTGAACCTCGGTGTACGGCGTGCGTAACGCAGTGGATCGCGCGATCCAAATCCAAAGCCCGACGTTGAACACCGCCAGCGCCGCGAGCCCGCCGAGCCAGGTGGTGAGTCTCCGGTCGAGCGGCCTGTCAGGCGTGAGACAGGAACGTAAAGACACTGCGACGATTGTGCAACGAATCAACGACGGACGGCAATGGCGGCCGCGAAGCTGGCTGGACGTAACTGAGGCTGACTGATGACGGGAGCCTACGCTCCGGTCATCAGTCGTCGTTTGGCAGTCGTCAGTGACAATTCAGGCGCGATCAGCGGAAGCGCTTGTTGACCGCGTCCCAGTTCACGGCGCTCCACCACGCCGCGAGGTAGTCGGGACGGCGGTTCTGGTACTTCAGGTAGTAGGCGTGCTCCCACACGTC
This sequence comes from uncultured Acidobacteriota bacterium, assembly GCA_963836665.1. Classification (GTDB taxonomy): domain Bacteria; phylum Acidobacteriota; class Vicinamibacteria; order Vicinamibacterales; family 2-12-FULL-66-21; genus JAICSD01. The sequence continues at coordinate 1,827,343 of CAWIKL010000002.1, forward strand.
GACGCCGAGGATCGGCTTCTTGCCTTCCATCAAGGGCGAGTCCTGGTTGGCGGTGCTCTCGATCACCAGCTTGCCGCCGACGTCGAGGAGCCACGCCCAGCCCGATCCGAAGCGCTTGACACCGGCGTCGTTGAGCTGTGCCTTGAACTTCTCGAAGTCGCCGAAGGCCGAGGTGATGGCCTCCCCGATCAAACCCGTCGGATTCCCGCCCTTGCCAGGGCCCATGATCTCCCAGAACATCGTGTGGTTGATGTGGCCGCCGCCGTTGTTGCGCACGGCGCCGCGGATGTCTTCCGGCACCGTGTTGATGCCCTTGACCAGGTCCTCGACACTCTTGCCCTGCAGCTCGGGATGCTTCTCGAGCGCCGCGTTGAGGTTGTTCACGTAGGCCGCGTGATGCTTATCGTGGTGGATCCGCATCGTCTGTTCGTCGATGTGCGGTTCCAGCGCGTTGTAGTCGTAGGGCAGAGGGGGGAGTGAATGCGCCATCTAAGCGTCTCCTTCAGTGAATGTCGAGCATGCGATCGAGCGCCAGCTTCGCCTGGCGCTTCGCGTCGTCGGGCACGACGATCTGGTTGTGGATCTCGCCGGCGACGAGACCCTCGAGGACCCACAGCAAGTGATTGGGCGACACCCGGAACATCGTCGAGCACAGACAGCCGAACGGATCGAGCGTCACGACGGTGCGGTCCGGCGAGACGTCGCGGGCGAGCCGGTTGACGAGGTGGATTTCGGTCGCGACGGCCCACACCGATCCCACTGGACTGGCCTTCACCGTGTCGATGATTGTCTCTGTCGAGCCGCTGACGTCGGCCGCCTGCACCACGTCGAACGTGCATTCGGGGTGGGCGATCACCTTGCCAGCCGGGTACTGTTTCCGGAAGGCATCGATCTGCGCCACCGTGAATCGCGTGTGGACCGAGCAGTGGCCCTTCCACAGCAGCAGCTTCGCGCCGCGCGCCTCCTCGACGTTGAGACCACCACCGACCTCCATGGGATCCCACACCGCCATGCGGTCCACTGGAACGCCGAGTTTGTAGGCGGTGTTCCGGCCCAGGTGTTGATCGGGCAACATCAGCAGCTTGACGTCGCCTGATACTGGACGCGCCCACGCCCAGGCCATCACCTTCGCCGCATTCGTCGACGTGCAGACGACGCCGCCGTGCGCGCCGACGAAACCTTTGATCGCCGCCGACGAGTTGATGTAGGTGACCGGAACGATGGTCGAGACGTCGACGCCCATCTCAGCGAGCTCGCGCCAGGCGATGTCGACCTGGTCCTCCGCCGCCATGTCGGCCATCGAGCAGCCGGCGGCAAGATCCGGCAAGACGACTTTCTGGTTCGGCCCGCGCAGGATGTCGGCGCTCTCGGCCATGAAGTGGACGCCACAGAAGACGACGAATTCGGCGGTGTGGCGGGTCGCGGCTGCGCGCGCCAGCTTGAGCGAGTCGCCAGTGAAGTCGGCGAACTTGATCACTTCATCGCGCTGGTAGTGGTGGCCGAGGATGACGAGGCGGTCGCCCAGCGTCCGCTTGGCGGTAGCGATCCGCGCGTCCATCTCATCGTCGGACAGGCGCAGATAGGCTTCGGGGAGCGGCTGGCGCTCGCCAATGCTCTGCTTTTCGACCTGCGTCAGCAGCTTTATGTCCATGGTCGCTTGCGGCCCTTGCTGGCCGTCCTAACCTCGCTGTGCGAGACTCCGCGACAACTCCGGTAGGTCGGCGTCGGGGCCGGTGATCACGTTGTAGAGCGTATCGCGCTCGACGGGCTCGCGTCCCGCTTCGCGGATGAGCCGGCGGATCGCCTTCGTCGTCATACCCTCCGGCGTGCGCGATCCGGCCATGTGGTAAATGTGCTCTTCCTGCACTGTGCCGTCGAGGTCGTCGGCGCCGAACCACAACGCGAGCTGCGCCGTCTCGACGCCGGTTGCTATCCAGAACGCCTTGATGTGCGGAACATTGTCCAGCATCAGCCGCGCAACGGCATGTACCCGCAGCGTCTCGATCGCGCTGGGCGCCGGCAATTTGCGCATCTGATTGTTGTCGGGATGGAAGGCCAACGGGATGAATGCCTGCAGTCCGCCCGTCTGGTCCTGCAGTGCGCGCGCGCGGAGCATGTGATCGACGCGCTCCTCGGCCGTCTCGATGTGGCCGTAGAGCATCGTGACGTTGGTGCGCATGCCGAGGCCGTGCGCCAGCCGATGGATCGCAAGGTAGCGATCGGCACCGCACTTGTCGTCACAGATCTTCTTGCGGACGCGCTCGGCGAAGATCTCGGCGCCTCCGCCGGGCAGCGAGTCGAGCCCGGCCTCCTGCAGTTCGCGCAGCACCTGCTCGTCGCTCTTGCCGTAGAGATCAGCGAAGAAGGCAATCTCGACGGCGGTGAAGCATTTCAGGTGTACCTCGGGCCGGATGCGCTTGAAGCCGCGCAGCATCTCCACGTAGTAAGAAAACGGCAGGTCGGGATGCAAGCCATTGACGACGTGAATCTCGGTGATCGGCTGACCGGCGCGCTGGCGCAGCTTGTCCCACGCCTGCTCGAGCGACATCGTGTAGGAACCCTCGTCACCGGGGCGCAGGCGCGCGAACGAGCAGAACAGGCAGCTCGCCACGCAGACGTTGGTCGCTTCGAGCCGGATGTTGAAGTTGTAGTAGGTGCGGGGGCCGTGGCGCTTCTCGCGCTCGCGGTTCGCCAGCCAGCCCAGCGCGAGCGTGTCCGGGCAGGCGAACAGCCGGCCGCCGTCGTCGAACGAGAGCCGCTCTCCGGCGTCGAGCCTATCGGCAATGTCGCCGAGCCCTGCGCTGATCACACGATGCCGCACAGACTCTCTAGTATATGCGCGGGTCACGGCCGGGCTGGTTGAGCGCCGCAGTTAGCGCAGCAGGACGATCGTCAGTAACGCCGTCAGCGTGCCGATCGCGAGTCGCCAGCTGACCGCGCCCGCCTGGTAGGCGGCCCAGGCCGCGTTCAACGCCACCTGGACGATCAGCAGGATCATGACGTCCTCGGCGAGCTCGACGCGGGTGCGCCGTGTCAGCACGTAGGCGAAGAGCAATCCGCCGAGCGCGTTGAGTGTGCCCCCGGCGAGGCCGTAGGCCAACGGCCGTCCCTGCAGCTGGTGCAGGTCGCGCGACGCGAGCACCCAGGCTAGGCCGCCGACGCAGGACACGAGCCCGTACATCATCAGCGCCGTGCCAGGCGAAAACCCCGCCTCGCGCATGGCGTGCGGCCAGGCGGCGAAGAAAAGGCCGGCAGAGAGCAGAAAGATCAGCGTCATTGCCACGCTATCGTCGTCTGGCGCGCGCGCGGGCCCATGCTACGCCGCGAACTCCACCGCGACGCGCCTGGGAATCAGCCCCTTTTCGAACGCGTCGTTCATCAGACGCTCGACTCCCTGACGCCCGCGCTCACCGTAGCCGAGGGTCAGGTCGTTGACGTACATGCCGACGAACTTGTCCGTGCGCGCCTTGTCGAGGCCGCGCCCGAACTGCTGCGCGTAGTCCACCGCATCTTCCCGGTGCGACAGCGCGTAGGCAATGCTGTCGTGCAGCAGCTTCGAGACCTTGCGGATCATCTCCGGCCCGAGATCGCGGCGGATGATGTTGCCCCCGAGCGGCAGCGGCAGGCCACCGGTCCGCTGGTTCCACCACTCGCCGAGATCGACGATCTTCCGCAAGCCGTTCTCGGCGTAGGTGAGCTGTCCCTCGTGGATGAGCAGCCCTGCGTCCGCCTTGCCGTCAGCGACGAACTGTTCGATTTGATCGAACGGGACGACGACGTACTCGAAGGCAGGCTCGTACAAGCGGAGCGTGAGGTAGGCCGTGGTCAGCGTCCCGGGAATGGCGATCTTGCTCCCTTTCACCTGGGTGGCACCCTCTTGACGCGCGACGACAATCGGGCCGTAGTTGTCACCCATGCTGGCACCGTGCGGCAGCAGCGCATATCTGTCGGCGAGATGCGCGTAGGCATGAAACGAGACCGCCGTCACCTCGTACTTGCCCTCGAAAGCGGCCCGGTTCAGCGTTTCGATGTCGGACAGAACCTGATCGACCTCGATTCCGCCGGTGTCGACGGCGCCCGACGCCAGGCCATAGAACATGAATGCGTCGTCCGAATCCGGGCTGTGCGCGACGGTAATCCGCTGAGACATCGTTTGAGTCTACCTGCAACCGGGGATTCCGGTAACGTTAAGGGGTGAGCAGTTTTGAGACCGCGGCCGTCCTTCTCTGCATCGCGGCGGCGTGCGGCTATCTCAACTACCGCTTCCTGCGGCTGCCGGCAACGACCGGGACGCTCGCCGTCGCGCTCCTCAGTTCGCTCGCGATCGTCGCCATCGACGCCTTCACCCCGGCCACACCGTTGCAGCGCCCGATCGTGCGCTTCATGCAAGACATCGACTTCAACGAGATGCTGATGCGGGGCATGCTCAGCTTCCTGCTGTTCGCGGCCGCACTGCACGTCGATCTCGGCGGTCTATGGCGCAACAAGTGGACCATTGGCGCGCTGTCTACGGTCGGCGTCCTCATGTCGACGGGAATCGTCGGGTGGCTCACGTGGTGGACGTTCGGCTGGTGCGGCATCCCCATTTCCTTCTCGGCAGCGATGATCTTCGGGGCCCTCATCTCGCCCACCGATCCCGTCGCCGTCGTCGGGCTGCTCCGCGAACTCAGCGCGCCGGAAAGCCTCGAGGCGCAGATCGCCGGCGAGTCGCTCTTCAACGACGGCGTCGGCGTCGTGGTGTTCCTGGCGTTGATCTCACTAGTCGCTCCGCATACCGGCCAGCCGGCGCACGTCACCTTGACCGGCACGTCGGTGGCGATCTTTTTCCTCCAAGAAGTCGGCGGCGGCGTCCTGCTCGGCCTCGCGGCGGGCTCGGCCGGCTATCACGCACTCAAGCAGATCGACGATCACCCGCTGGAACTGCTCATTACGCTGGCGATCGCCACGGGCGTCTACGCCGCGTCGTTCCACCTCGAGGTCTCCGGCCCGATCGCCGTGGTCGTGGCCGGGCTGTTCATCGGCAACCCGGGACGGCATCTGGCGATGAGCAGCGAAACACGCGAACACGTCGACGCGTTCTGGCGGCTGATGGACTACATCCTCAATTCCGTGCTCTTCCTGCTGATCGCGATCCAGGTGTTCGGGGTGCCGCAGGGGTTCGCGGCGCTCAAGGCGGGGCTGATTTCTATCCCGATTGCGCTTATCGGACGGCTGGTGTCGGTGGCCGCGCCGGTCACCGCGATGCGCCTGCGCGCGAAGTTCATGCGCGGCCTGGTGCCGATTCTGACCTGGAGCGGACTGCGCGGCGGCATCTCCATCGCCCTGGCGCTTTCGCTGCCGCCGATGGCGGACAAAGGGTATCTGCTGGCCGCGACCTACGCCGTCGTCGTCTTCTCGACGCTAGTGCAAGGCCTGACGATGAGACGGCTGCTGGTCTGGTACGGCGTCGGCCCTACGCCGACGCGCCAGCCTTCGCCCGCAGTGCGCTGACGACGGCGACGACGCGATCGACGGCGAACCCGACGTCCTCGGCTGTGGTCGTACGGCCGAGGCCGAAGCGAATCGAAGCGCGGCCGCGATCGCCGGTGGCGCCGATCGCCTCCATGACGTGCGAGACAGCCTTGCTGCCAGACGCGCAGGCCGATCCGGTCGACACGGCCAGATCCGCGAGCGCCATGAGGAGCGCCTCCCCTTCGACGCCGTCGAAGCTGACGTGCAGGTTGTGCGGCAGCCGCGGCTTCATCGTACCGTTGACGTGGACAGCGCCCGGCAGCCGTGACGACAGGCCGGCGAGGAGGCCGTCGCGCAGCGCCGACAGCCGCCGCGCCTCGCCGTCCATCTCGAGGCAGCAGATCGCGGCGGCGCGCCCGAGGCCGACGATACCGGGGACGTTCAGTGTGCCCGAGCGCAGGCCGCCTTCCTGACCGCCGCCGGCGATTTGCGCGGAGATCGTCAGCCGGGGACGGCGCTTGCGGATGAACAGCGCTCCAGACCCCTTGGGCCCGTAGAACTTGTGCGCGGTCAGCGACAGCAGGTCGACGTCGGCGGCGATGACATCGAGCGGCACTTTGCCGGCGGCCTGGGCGGCGTCGGAGTGGAAGAGGGCGCCCTGCGAATGTGCGATCGCGGCGATTTCGGCAAGCGGCTGGATGGTCCCAATCTCGTTGTTGGCCGCCATGACGCTGACGAGAATCGTGCCCGGCCTGACCGCGCGGGTGAGGGCCTCGAGGTCGATGAGGCCGTCGGGGCGAACGCCGACCACGGTCACCTCGCAGCCGTCCTCCGCAAACGCGTTGCACACGTCGAGCACCGACTTGTGCTCGATGGCGCTGGTCACGACGTGACGGCCGCGGCCGCGTTGTGACGCCACGGCGCCTTTCAGCGCCAGGTTGTTCGACTCGGAAGCACCGCTGGTGAAGGTGATCTCCGATGCAGACGCATTGATCAGGGCGGCGACACGGCCGCGCGCCTCGTCGACGGCGTCCTGCGCCTCCCAGCCCCACGCATGCTGACGGCTGGCGGCGTTGCCGAACTTCTCGCTGAAGTAGGGCAGCATGTCGGCGAGCACGCGTGGGTCGACCGGCGTCGTCGCGTGGTAATCGAGGTAGAGGGGTTTCACGGGGCAGGTTCTCCGCGCTGTGGGGTCTCCGGGTTCACGGGTTCACGGGTTCTACGGGTTCTACGGGTTCTACGGGTTCTACGGGTTCTACGGGTTCTACGGGTTCTACGGGTTCTACAGGTTCTGCGGGTTCTACAGGTTCTGCGGGTTCAGCGCTCTGCCTCTGAACGAGACCTGCGAGACGTCGGACGGCAGGGGCACTTCCGAGGCGATCTCGGCGAGCGACACGGTTTCCAGAGCGATGATGATCCGGTCCTTGATCCGCCACAGCGGATCGCGCACATTGCAGCTCTTGAACTGCTCGCACTGCTCGTCGTCGGTCGAGCAGGCGGTGACGGTGAGCGGCCCGTCAATAGCCTGGATGATGTCGGCGACCGAGATCGACGAGGGCGCCTTCGACAGCGTGTAGCCGCCGCGCGTCCCCTGGTGCGAGGCGAGCAGACCACGGCGCGCCAGCTGCTGCAGCACCTTGGCCATCAGCTCGAGCGGGATGCGATATTCCTCGGCGATGGCGCGCGCGCTGGTCGAGGCGGCGTCGGTGTGCGTCGCCAGGTGCTTCATCGCCATCAGCGCGTAGTCGGCTTTTTTCGAGAGCCTCAGCATAAATCTCCCACGCTCACCACATCCCCAACTGCAGCTTCGCCGTATCCGACATCCGGTCCTTGGACCACGCCGGTTCCCAGACGATCTCCACTCTCGCGTCGGTGATCCCGTCGACGCCGCGGGCGGCCTGCTCGACCTGGCCGGGCAGAATCTGCGCCGCCGGGCAAGCCGGCGCCGTCAGCGTCATCTTGATCGCGGCCACGCCGTCAGCAGTGACGAAGACGTCGTAGACCAGTCCGAGCTCCCAGATGTCGACCGGGATCTCGGGGTCGTAGACCTTCTTGAGCGCGGCCTGGATCGCTGGAGCGAGCGCCCCGGTCTGCGCCGGATCGGCGACGAGACCGTCAACAGACGCGCCACGCGGTGCATCGGGCGGAACTTCGGGTGTGTCTGGAACCATAGGCAGCGGCTTCATTCGCTGGACGTCCGTTTCTCGTTGCTCATCGCCGCCTTCAGCGTGTGCCAGGCCAGGCTCGCACACTTGACGCGGACCGGAAACTCGCGCACGCCGGCGAACGCCGAGAGCTTGCCGAGATCCTCGACCGGCTCGTCCGGCGGCGTTGTCACCATGCGGTGGAAGCGCTCGAACAGCGCCTGGACCCCGGCCACCGACTGGCCTTTGACCGCGTCGGTCATGAGTGATGCCGACGCCTTGGAGATCGCGCAGCCCGCCCCCTCGAACGACACGTCGACGACGATACCGTCGGCCACCTTCAGATAGAGCGTCAGGCGATCACCGCACAGCGGGTTGTAGCCCTCGGCCGTGTGGCTGGCGTCGGCGATCGGGTGGAAGTTCCGCGGCCGCCGGTTGTGATCGAGGATCACTTCCTGGTAGAGATCGTTGAGGTCCGACATCAGGCGAATACCTCGCGGACCTTGTGCAGAGCGCGCCCCAGCCGATCGACGTCCTCGCGAGTGCTGTACATCGCCAGCGACGCGCGCGCCGTTGCCGGGATCTTGAAGCGATCCATGACCGGCTGCGCGCAGTGATGGCCGGTGCGGATCGCGATGCCTTCGCGGTCGACAATGGTGCCGATGTCGTGCGGGTGGATGCCGTCGATGACAAACGACAGGATGCTCGACTTGTTGGGTGCCGTGCCGATGATCCGGACGCCGTCGATCGACTCGAGCAGGCCGGTGGCGTAGACCGTCAGCTCGCGCTCGTGGGCAGCGATGGCATCCAACCCGACGGCGTCGATGTAGTCGAGCGCCGCGTGCAGCCCGATCGCCCCTGCGATGTGCGGCGTGCCCGCCTCGAACTTGTAGGGCAGGGCGTTCCAGGTGCTCTTGTCGAAGGTGACGGAGCTGATCATGTCGCCGCCGCCGAGGAACGGCGGCATACCGTCGAGGCGGCTTTCCTTGCCGATCAGGACGCCGATTCCGGTCGGGCCGTAGAGCTTGTGGCCGGTGGCGACGAGGAAATCGCAGTCGAGCGCCTGCACGTCGAGGCGCATGTGATACGCCGCCTGCGACGCGTCGAGCAGCACCGGCACGTTATGCCGATGGGCGAGGCGGACGATGTCGGCGGCCGGCGTGATCGTGCCGAGCGCATTCGACATGCTGGTGACGGCGACGATGCGGGTGCGCGGACCGATCAGCCGCTCGAACTCGTCGAGCGGGAGATCGCCGGCGTCGTCGATCGGCGCCACTCTCAGCCGCGCCCCGGCCTCTTCGCAGACGATCTGCCACGGGACGATGTTGGAGTGGTGCTCCATTGCGGAGATCAGCACTTCGTCGCCCGGCCGTAGCTGTGGCTTGACGAAGGCGTGCGCCACGAGGTTGATTCCCTCGGTGGCGTTGCGAGTGAAGACGACTTCGCGTGGCGAGGCGGCGTTGAAGAAGGCCCTGACGCGGGCGCGCGCGGCCTCGAAGGCGTCGGTGGCGCGGGCGCTCAGCTCGTGCACGCCACGGTGGACGTTGGCGTTGATGCCGGTGTAGTAGGCGACGATGGCGTCGAGCACCACCTGTGGCTTCTGCGTCGTCGCGGCATTGTCGAGATAGACGAGCGGCTTACCGTGGACCGTGCGGGCCAGGATCGGGAAGTCGGCGCGGATGCGCGCCACGTCGATCCCCGGCGGCAGCGTGGCGCGACGGTCCGCTGCGCTCGCAGGGCGTTGCTCGCTGCGTTGGGTCGCGATGGCGGTGTTGTCGTCCACGTCGGTTCCACCCTTCACTTGGCGGCGCCGTCGACCTCGGCGAGATCGCGCGCCAGCTGCGTGTAGAGCTCGGTCTCGAGCGTGACGCGCAGCGGCTCGACCGCGACGCCGTCAAGGACCTGGGCGGCGAAGGCATGGATCAGCATGTCGCGCGCCTCGGTGTAGGTCATGCCGCGGGCGCGCAGGTAGAAAATCGCCTCGTCGTCGAGCTGCCCGATGGCCGCGCCGTGGGTGCACTTGACGTCGTCGGCGAAGATCTCGAGCTGCGGCTTGGTGTTGATCGTCGCGCCGTCGGTCAGGAGCAGGGCGCGGTTGGTCTGCTTGGCGTCGGTCTTCTGCGCGTCCTGGCGGACGATGATCTTGCCGTTGAAGACCGCACGCGCGCTGCCGCCGAGGATGCCCTTGTAGACCTCGTGGCTCTGGCAATGAGGCTTGGCGTGGTCGATCGTGGTGTGGTTGTCGACGAGGCGATCGTGATCAGCCAGGTAGAGTCCGTTGAGCGTGCACGTCCCCCCTTCGCCGTCGAGGATCGCGCCGACGTCGTTGCGGACGAGGCGGCCGCCGAGCGAGAACGAGTGCGACGAGAAGCGCGCACTGCGCGAGGTGTGCAGGTGCAGGGCGGCCATGTGGAACGCCTCGAGCGATTCCTGCTGCACCTTGTAGTGGTCGACGCTGGCGTTCTCGCCGACGAACACCTCGGACACGGCGTTACAAAAATAGGTCTCGCCGGCGGCGCCGATGTAGCTCTCGATGACGGTCGCCTGTGCGCCAGCCCCTGCCACGATCAGCGTGCGCGGGTGGGCCATGACCCGCGCCCCTTCCCCGCCGGTGACGAAGACGACGTGAATCGGCGTCTCGAGCGCAAGGTTCTCGGGAACGTGCACGAAGGCGCCGTCCTGGACGAACGCGGTGTTGAGCGCGGTGAAGCTGCGGCCGTTGAGATCGGCGAGCTGGCCGAAATAGCGCTGGACGACGTCCGCGTCGTCCTTGAGCGCGGTGGCCAGCGACCCGGCGTGGACGCCGCCGGGCAGTCCCTTGACCCGCGACAGCGTGGTGTCGAAGCGGCCGTTGACGATGACCAGGCGGATCGCGGCGTCGGTGTAGGCGAAGCCGTGCAGCCGCCCGGCGGTGCCGGAGATCTGCCCGGCCGGCTCGAAGTCGACGGCGCCGATCGGCGAGACGTTGGTGAAACGCCACTCCTCTTCGCGCACCGTCGGCATGCCGAGCGCCGCGAACCTGGCCGCGCCGCGTGCGCGCAGGTCGTCGAGCCAGCGAGGCCCGCCGGTGGGGCGCTGTTCCAGCGCGGTGGCAAACACGGTCGGCTTTTCTGCTATTTGCGTCATCTCTTGTCAGTAGAAGCTGTCAATCCCCGACTCCCGACCGGCACCCCCCAAGGGTGATCGACCCTGGGAGATGGGCGCGAGTATGGCGTCGTCACGCCGCGTCAATCCAGCCGTAGCCTTTCGCCTCGAGCTCGAGCGCCAGCTCCTTGCCGCCTGATTTCACGATCCTGCCGCCGCTGAGCACGTGCACGAAGTCGGGCACGATATAGGTGAGCAGCCGCTGGTAGTGGGTCACGACGATGAACGACCGCTGCGGTGAGCGCATCGCGTTGACGCCGTTGGCGACGAGCTTGAGCGCGTCGATATCGAGCCCCGAGTCGGTCTCGTCGAGAATCGCCACTTTCGGCTCGAGCAGCGCCATGTGGAAGATCTCGTTGCGCTTCTTCTCGCCGCCGGAAAACCCCTCGTTGACGGCGCGCTTCAGCATCGACTCGTCGATCTCGAGGAGCTTCGACTTGTCCTTGACCAGCGTGAGGAATTCGAACGCGTCGAGCTCGGGTTGGCCGAGGTGCTTGCGCTTGGCGTTGAGCGCCGCCTTGAGGAAGTTGGCGTTGTTGACGCCGGCGATCTCGACCGGATACTGGAACGCCATGAACACGCCTTCACGGGCGCGTTCGTCCGGGTCCATGGCGAGCAGGTCCTTGCCCTCGAAGCGGACGTCCCCTTCGGTGACCAGGTAGAGCGGATGGCCTGAGAGGGCGCGCGCCAGCGTGCTCTTGCCCGAGCCGTTGGGGCCCATGATCGCGTGCACTTCGCCGGGATTGACGTGGAGATCGAGTCCCTTGAGGATTTCGCTGCCTTCCGCGCTGACGTGCAGGTTCTTGATGTCGAGCATGCTCATCGAATTAACCAACCGATCCTTCCAGTGAAACGGACAACAGCTTCTGCGCCTCGACCGCGAATTCCATCGGCAGCTCGCGAAACACTTCCTTGCAGAAGCCGCTGACGATCATGTTGATCGAGTCCTCGAGACTCAGGCCGCGCGAGCGGCAGTAGAAAATCTGGTCTTCGCCGATCTTCGAGGTCGACGCCTCGTGTTCGACGCGCGCGGAGGTATTGCGGATTTCGAGGTAGGGGAACGTGTGCGCACCACACTTGTCGCCAATCAACAGCGAGTCGCACTGCGAGTAGTTGCGAGCGTTCGCCGCGTTCTTGCCGATGCGGACCAGACCGCGATACGTGTTCTGGCCGTGGCCGGCGGAGATGCCCTTCGACACGATCGTCGAGCGCGTGTTCTTGCCGACGTGGACCATCTTGGTGCCAGTGTCGGCCTGCTGCCAGTTGTTGGTCGTCGCGACCGAGTAGAACTCGCCGATCGAGCCGTCCCCCTGCAGGATACAGCCCGGGTATTTCCAGGTGATCGCGGAGCCGGTCTCGACCTGGGTCCAGGTGATCTTCGACTGGCGCCCCTGACAGAGGCCGCGCTTGGTCACGAAGTTGTAGATCCCGCCCTTGCCGTCCTTGTCGCCGGGGTACCAGTTCTGGATCGTCGAGTACTTGATCGTGGCGTCGTCATGGGCGACGAGCTCGACGACCGCGGCGTGGAGCTGGTTTTCGTCGCGCATCGGCGCCGTGCAGCCCTCGAGGTAGCTGACGTGACTGCCGGCATCGGCGATGATCAGCGTCCGCTCGAACTGCCCGGTGTCCTTGGCGTTGATGCGGAAGTAGGTCGACAGCTCCATCGGGCAGCGCACGCCCTTGGGGACGTAAACGAACGAACCGTCGCTGAAGACCGCCGAGTTGAGCGCGGCGAAGAAGTTGTCGGTGTGCGGCACGACCGAGCCGAGGTACTTGCGGACGAGCTCGGGGTGGTGCTGCACCGCTTCCGAGAACGACATGAAGATGATCCCTATGCTGGCGAGCTTGTCGCGGAACGTCGTCGCGACCGAGACGCTGTCGAACACCGCGTCGACCGCGACGCCGGCGAAGATCTTCTGCTCCTCGATGGGGATGCCCAGCTTGTCGAACGTCCGCTTCACCTCGGGATCAACTTCGTCGAGGCTGTTCAGGACCTTCTTCTTCTTCGGCGCAGAATAGTAGGCAATGTCCTGGTAGTTGATCGGGTCGTACTTGACGTTCTGCCAGGTCGGTTCCTTCATCGTGAGCCACAGGCGGAAGGCCTTGAGCCGCCATTCGAGCAGCCATGCCGGCTCATTCTTCTTCTGCGAGATCAGCCGGACGACGTCCTCGTTGAGGCCCTTGGGAATCGTCTCGCTCTCGACGTCGCTGTAGAAGCCGTACTTGTACTCGCGCGTGGCCAGTTGTTCGATGGTCTCGGTGGATGTAGACATCTCGGTTGCCGCTATTCCTGTACTCCGGCCGCCGCCTGGAGGCGGGGCCGCCCTAGACGCTGAAGGACGTGCCGCACCCGCACGAGGACTTCGCGTTCGGGTTGTTGAAGATAAAGCCCTTGCTGACGAGGCTCGTGTCGTAGTCGAGCGTGGTGCCGTCGATGAAGCGAAAGCTCTTGGCATCGACGTAGACGCGCGAGCCGTCGGGGCCGTCGAACACGTGGTCGCCGTCGCGCGGTGACGGTTCCCAGGCGAACGTATAACTGAGGCCGGAACAGCCGCCGGCCTTGATGCCGATGCGGAGTCCCCCTTCGGGGAAACCGTTTTTCGCGGTCATTTTCCGGATGAGTTTTCCGGCGTTGTCGCTGATCTGCAGCATGGCTGAAACAGGGCGGCCGGCCTAATGCCGACCAGAAGAGTCTTATTTTACCGCCGCCGAACGCCAGGACGCAAGAACGACGTTAATAGCTCTGCAAAGATGGGTCTATCTCATTGACCCAGCTACGGATACCGCCAGCCAGGTTCGACGCCGCGCTGAACCCGCGCGCGCGCAGCAGGCTCAAGGCGCGCGCACTTCGTGCCCCCGACTTGCAATGGACCACGATTTCCGCGGCAGGGTCCAGCTCCCTGGCTCGCGCGTCGAGCTCGCCAATCGGGATCTGGATGGCGCCCGGGATGCGGCAGACTGCCACTTCCCACGGTTCGCGGACGTCGAGAATGCAAGGCGCGCGTCCGGCGTCAATCCGGGATTTCAATTCCTGCACCGTCATGTGGTCGTTTGACCCTGGACTGGCGGTTTCGCAGTAGACGCCCTCTTCGCGCAGCGAGGTGATCGACGGACGCATGCCGCAGATCGGGCAATCGGGGTCTTTCGGCATCCTGATGCCGCGGAAGCGCATGCGCAGGGCGTCGTAAAGGAGCAGTCGGCCGACGAGTGGATCGCCGATGCCGAGGAGCATCTTGATGGCTTCGGTCGCCTGGATCGTGCCGATTACGCCCGGGAGAACGCCAAGCACGCCAGCTTCAGCGCAGCTCGGCACGAGGCCCGCGGGCGGCGGCGCGGGGTGCAAACAGCGGTAGCACGGTCCGCCCGGCGCGGCAAACACGGCGGCCTGCCCTTCGAAACGGTGAATGCTGCCCCACGCGTTCGGCTTACCGAAGAGCACGCAGGCGTCGTTCACGAGATAGCGCGCGGGAAAGTTATCGGTGCCGTCGACGACGAGGTCGAAGGCTTCGACGAGGCGCTTCGCGTTGGTGACCGAGAACGCCTCATTGAATGTCTCGACGCGGACGCCGGGATTCAGCGCCGTGATCCGGTCGCGCGCCGAATCGAGCTTTCCCCGCCCGACGTCGGCCGTGCCATGGATGACCTGCCGCTGCAGGTTGCTGAGGTCGACGGTATCGAAGTCGACGAGGCCAATCGTGCCGAGGCCGGCGGCAGCGAGATACAGCGCCGCGGGCGATCCGAGTCCGCCCGCACCGACGACCAGGACGCGAGCCGACTTCAATGTGCGCTGGCCGGCTTCGCCCACCTCGGGCAGCAAGAGGTGGCGGCTGTAGCGCTGCCGTTCCGAAAGGGAGAGCCCTTCCACCGGTCGATCATATTGCGTTGCGGCGGGCGAGGTTGAGGTTCGCGATCTGTTCGCCTACACTCAAGTGGCCTTGTCCTTCACACTTTTTCTCACCGCGGGACTGGCCGCGGTAGCCGCGGCAGCCCTGGCGTGGGCCTTCGCGTCAGAGCGCCGCGCCGGCGATGCCCAGCGCGCGCTGGACGCCGCCAGCGCGGCTCTCGCCGCCGGGCGTGATGCGCTGGCGAAGGCGCAGCAGTCCGAAGCGGCGCTGCGCGCCCGTCTCGAAGCGGAGCAGAAGAACGCCGCCGAAAAGCTCGCCGTCCTCGAGCAGGCGCGCGCCACGCTGAAGGACGCCTTCGCGGCGGTGTCCGCCGACATCCTCGCGCAGAACAACACGCGCTTTCTCGACCTCGCGAAAGAAAAATTCGGCGAGCTGCACTCGACCGCCACGACTGATCTCGCCAGCCGGCAGAAAGCGATCGACGATCTCGTCGCGCCGCTGCGCGAGTCGCTGACGAAAGTCGACGCCAAGCTGCAGGACGTCGACCGCGAGCGCGCCACGTCGCACGCCGCGCTCACCGAACAGCTCCGCTCGCTGACCCTGGCCCAGGCGGCGCTCCAGTCGGAGACCGGCCGACTCGCCCGCGCCCTGCGGTCGCCGAACATCCGCGGCCAGTGGGGAGAGTTGCAGCTGCGCCGCGTGCTCGAAGCCGCCGGCCTCGTCGAGGGACAGCACTTCGAGATCAAGGAAACGGTGCACGGCGACGAAGGCCGTCTCACGCCCGACGTCATCGTCAAGCTGCCCGGCGGCAAGAACGTCGTCGTCGACGCGAAAGTGGCGCTGACGGCGTTTCTCGACGCGCTCGAGTGCGATGACGACGGGCAGCGTGAGCAGAAGCTGCGTGATCACGCCCGCCAGGTAAAAGATCACGTCGTCAACCTCGGCAACAAGGCCTACTGGACGCATTTCCAGCCCGCGCCCGACATCGTGGTCATGTTCATCCCCGGGGAAGCGCTGTTGAGCGCCGCGCTGCAACACGACGCGACGCTGCTCGAGTTCAGCATGGGCAAGGGGGTCATGCTGGCCAGCCCGCTGACGCTGATCGCGCTGCTGCGCGCCATCGCCTACGGCTGGCAGCAGGAGACGATCGCGCAGAACGCGATGGAGATCAGCGATCTCGGCCGTCAACTCTACGAGCGGATCGCCAAGCTTGCCGAGCACTGGGACAACGTCGGCAAGAGCCTGGGGAGAGCGGTGACCGCCTACAACGGCGCGGTGGGAACGCTCGAAAGCCGGGTCCTGGTCACCGCACGTCGGCTGAAGGACAAAGGGGTCAGCGCGGGTGACGAGCTACCTGACGTCGACGTGATCGACGAAACGCCGCGCGCGCTGGGCACCCGGCAGCTCGCCGGCCTTTTCGACGACAGCCTCGGGTAGCGACGGCCAGAGGGACGGGCGAAGATCACGCCCAGCGTTGTCCGGACTGATGCCCGCGTTCCGCGCTCTGCGGCCTACTTGATCCACACGGTCAGCGTCACGTGAGCGTGGACCTCGATCTCGCCGGCTTCGACCGGGACGGCGGCCTGCGCCATCTCGGCGCGCGGCGCCATGCCGGCCATCGCCATCGGCCGCGGCATCGGCATCGATTCGCGCTGCTCGTCGATCCGCTGTACGCCGCCGATCTGGACGCCGGCGCCGGCCGCGGCGGCGTCGGCGCGCCCGCGCGCGTCGCGTACCGCGAGGCGCAACGCCTCCCGTTCGGCGCCGTCGCGATCCTTGATATCGAAGCGGACGTTGCTGACGTTGGTCGCGCCAGTGCCAACCGCGGCAGCGATGACGTCACCAGTCTTCGACAGCGTCTCGATCTTCACCTGCACCTGGTTGCGGGCAACGTAGCCGCGCAGTGTCTGCCGACCGTTCGCGTAGTCGAACTCCGGCTGCAGGTTGTAGCCAGTCGTTTGAATGGCGTCGCCGGGGATGCCGACGCCCCTGATCTTGTCGAGCACCGCGGTCATGGCGTCGCTGTTGGCGCGCTGCGCATCGGCGGCGGTCTTGGCGCGTGTTTCCGCGGCGATGGTCACCCAGGCACGGTCGGGCGCGTGCGTGACCATCCCTTCGCCGCTGGTGACGATCACCGGTGTTGGCGGTGCCTGCTGTTGCGCGAGGACGGGAGCAACGGAGAGGAGCACGCACAGGAGGATCTTCATCGGCTCGCGCCTTTCTCGATACGCCGGATCGCGGACGGCTGGTCTGGCTCGGGCGATCGGCTGACTACAGGCTACAGGCTACGCGGAACCCGATCGAGTACGAGTAGGTGTCGGGCGGCACTTTGTGGCGATGGCTGCACGACAGCATGCGGACGTCGGCGACGAGCCAGCTCCCGCCCCGCACCAGGCGCAAGTGGCCGAGCGGCGGCCCGGTCGGGTTGCGCGCCCCGCCGGTGGCGTAATAGCGCGCGTCGTACCAATCGTAGACCCATTCCCAGACGTTCCCGGCCGTGTCGAACAGGCCGAACGCGTTGGCCGGATACGACCGGCAGGGGGTGGAGCCCTGCGTCGTCTTCATCGCCGGATCGACGAGAAAGTTCGCCATGTTGCGATCGAGGCGGTCGCCCCACGGGTACCGTTTGGACTCCGAGCCACCCCGTGCGGCCTTCTCCCACTCCGCTTCGGTCGGCAGGCGGAAGGGCTTTCCGGTGAGGGCCGACAACCATGCGCAATAGGCCGACGCATCGTCGTAGCGGACGAGCGTGACGGGATGATCGGCGCGCTCGGGGACCGGATGACCGTCCTCCCAAACGTAGGGGAAGCCGATCTGTCGAAACGTTCGTTCGCGTTCGGGACCGCCGGCCTTGACGACGACCGGCAGCTCGTAAATGGCGGGAGTGCGGTGCCCCGTGTCGCGGACGAAGCGCGCGTACTCGGCGTTGGTCACGGGCTGCACACCGAGGAAAAAATCGTCGAGATGCACGCAGTGGACGGGGCGTTCGTCCTCCTCGGCATCGTCGGAGCCCATGAGGAATTCGCCAGCCGGAATGAGCGCGAGTTCGGGCGCGGGGTCGGACGCCATCGGGGACGCGACAAGGATAGCGCATCGAGCTTTTCGACTACACTTTTCGGCATGCGGATCGAGCCGTTCGCGCTGGAGCGCTTCCAATCGATCTGGGAAAACCGGGTGGCGTGGAACCTGTCCGAGAGCGGCGTGCACCCGCTGCGCGCGGGGGAGCTCATCGAGAGCAGGGAGGCGCAGGAGGCGCTGCTGCAGGTGGAACTCGGTTACCCGCAGACCAACGGCACGATCGAGCTCCGCGAAGCGATTGCCGCGCTTTATCCCGGTGCGGGACCTTCGCACGTGCAGGTCACCAACGGCGGCTCGGAAGCGAACTGCGTGCTGCTGATGCGGCTGGTCGAGCCCGGCGACGAAATCGTCGTGCTGATGCCGACCTACATGCAGGTGCCCGGACTGGCGCGCGCGCTCGGCGCCACCGTGCGCGAGTGGTGGCTGCGCGAGAGCGGAACGGGTGCGACGGCGCGCTGGACCGCCGACGCCGGCGAACTGCAGGCACTGGTCGGCGCGAAGACGCGGGCGATCGTGATCTGCAATCCGAACAACCCCACCGGCGCCTGTCTCGACGCCGCCTGCCTCGACGCGGTCTGCCGGGCGGCGGCGCGGGTCGGCGCGTGGGTCATCGGCGACGAGATCTACCGCGGCGCCGAGCGCAGTGCTGCCGACACACCGTCGGTGTGGGGCTGCGGTTACCAACGCGCTGTCGTCTCCAGCGGCTTGTCAAAGGCCTACGGACTCCCCGGCCTGCGCATCGGCTGGGTCGCCGGTCCGCCCGACCTGGTCGCGGATCTCTGGGGCGTGCACGACTACACCAGCATCGCGCCGGGCGCGCTCAACGATCGCCTAGCGCGGGTGGCGCTCGCGCCGGCGGCGCGCGCGACGCTGCTGGCGCGCACGCGGATGATCATCCGCAACAACTACGCCGTCCTACGGCGCTGGATCGAGGCCCACGACGGCCTGACCCACGTGCCTCCCGACGCCGGCGCGATCGCGCTCGTCCGCTACACGCATCCGATCGGCTCGCTGGATCTGGCGACGCGGCTGCGCGACGAGCGGAGCGTGCTGGTCGTGCCGGGATCCTTCTTCGCCATGGATCGCTACCTGCGTGTCGGCTTTGGCTCCCATCCCGAATACCTGACGTCGGCGCTGACGCTCATCGGCGAGATGCTCGACGCCATCGGATCGGAGGAGAACCAGGAGCTCAGGAGACATTGAGTTCCGTCCGCCATGCGCGCTGATCTCGCGCTCGTCGGCTTCGGCAACGTCGGGCGCCGCTTCGCCCGCCTGATCGAGGAACGGCGGGACTGGCTGTCGCTCGACTACGATCTCGACTGCCGCGTCGTCGGCATCGCGACGCGGCACCACGGCGCGGTGTTCCGCGACGGCGGGCTCGACGCCGCCGACCTGGCGGTCAAACTGGAGGAAGGGCATCTAATCACCGACGCCGGCAGCGAAGCGGCCGACGGCGCCGAAGTGATCCGGCGCCTGGCCGCGACCGACGCACCGCTGAGAGTGCTGATCGAAACGACGACGCTCGACATCAGCGCGGGACAGCCGGCGATCGATCACGTGCGCGCAGCGCTCCAGGCCGGCTGCCACGCCGTCACCGCGAACAAGGGGCCGGCGGCGTTCGCCTACGAGGAACTGAGCGCGCTGGCGGCGAATCGCGAGCGGTCGTTTCTGTTCGAAGGCGCGGTGATGGACGGCGTGCCGATCTTCAATCTCGTCCGCGAAACGCTGCCGGCGGTGCAGATCCTCGGCTTCCGCGGCGTCGTCAACAGCACGACCAACCACATCCTCAGCGCGCTCGAGGACGGCGAGAGCTTCGATTCCGCGCTGGCGCGGATGCAGGAGGCGGGCATCGCCGAAGCGGATCCCTCGCTCGACGTCGACGGCTGGGATGCGGCGGCGAAGGTGTCGGCACTGGCCAACGTGTTCATGCGCGCGCGGATGACGCCGCAAGGGGTCGAGCGCGAAGGCATCGGCCCGGCGACGGCGCGGCTGGCGATGGCGGCGAAAGCGCGAGGGATGCGCGTGCGGCTGGTCGGGTCGGCACGCAGCACGCCCGGCGGCCTGGTCACCTCGGTGCGGCCGGTCGAGCTCCCGGAGACGGATCTCCTCGCCAGCCTGCGCGGCATGGCCAACGCGCTCGTGCTGCACACCGATCTGCTCGGCGAGATTGCCGTCTCGCAGTTGAGCGGCAGCCTGACCCACACCGCCTACGCGCTGCTCACCGATCTCCTCACCATCCGTCGCCGGCAGCCTCCGGCGCGGGCGCCGCGCGCATGACGCCGGCGCGCGACGAGCGGCAGGCCGCGAAGGGACCGCTCGAGGGCATCACGGTCCTCGACTTCAGCCGTGTCCTTGCCGGCCCCTATTGCACGATGCAGCTCGCCGATCTCGGCGCGCGCGTGATCAAGGTCGAGCAGCCCGGCAAGGGAGACGACACGCGTGCCTGGGGGCCGCCGTTCACCGCCGGCGAGAGCGCGTATTTCCTCAGCGTCAACCGCAACAAGGAGAGCGTGGCGCTGGATCTCAAGCACCGGCGCGCGCGGCGCGTACTCGATCCGCTGATCGCGCGCGCCGACGTTGTCGTCGAGAACTTCAGGCCGGGGACGATGGAGCGGCTGGGACTGTCGTACGACACGATGCAGGCGGCCCATCCACGCCTGGTCTACTGCTCGATCTCCGGATTCGGCCAGACCGGCCCGCGCCGCCTCGAAGCCGGCTACGACGCGATGATGCAGGCCGAAGCCGGGCTGATGAGCATCACCGGCGCATCCGACGGCCCGCCGTTCCGCCTGGGCGTGGCGATCGGCGACATCGCGACCGGCCTGTTCGCCGTGCAGGGGATTCTCGCCGCGCTGTTCACACGCGAGCGATCCGGACGCGGCCAGCGGGTCGACATCGCCATGCTCGACGCGGTCACGGCGCTGCTGACCTACCAGGCCTCGAGCGCGTTCGCCACGGGCGCGACCCCGGTGCGGATGGGCAACCGGCATCCGTCGATCGCGCCGTACGACACGTTCGACGCGGAGGACGGAGCGTTCGTGCTGTCGGTCGGCAACGACGTGCAGTTCCGTCGCTTGTGCGGCGTGCTGCAGGAACCGGCGCTGGCCGGCGACCCGCGTTTTGCGACCAACGCGGCGCGCGTACGCCGCTACGACGAGCTGCGTACGGTGCTGACGCCGCTGCTGGCACGGTGGCGGCGCGGCGACTTGCTGGAGGCTCTCACCGCCGCTGGCGTCCCCGGCAGCGCAGTGCGCAGCGTCACCGAAGCGCTCGCCGATCCACAGCTGGCCGCGCGCGAGATGATCGTCCCGCTCGAGCACGCCACCGCCGGCGCGATCCGGGTGCTCGGCACGCCGGTCAAACTCTCGGACACGCCGGCAGCCGTCCGCACGCCGCCACCGACGCTCGGACAGCATACGGCCAGCATTCTGCGGGAAGTGGGGTTGAGCGAGGCCGAGATCGCCGACTTCACCTGAACGCGCGGGCTATCGCTCGACAAACGGCACCAGCGCTTCGAGCAGGCCCGCGATCACGTCGTCCTCGGTGACCGTCGCGAGCAACGAGCCCTCGCGAAGCACGCGCTCGGTCGAGGTGACGCGGCGGCCGCGGCCGCGGGTCGAGGTGAGCAGCAGCGCCGGTTCCTCGCGGTCGGTGACGAGCGCGAGCTCGATGAATTCCTCGCCGCCGCGCTCCGGCGTCAAGCGAACGGCCGTGCCGGGGGTTTCGACCTTGAAGCGGTGCCCTTCGCCGGTCAGCGCCGATGCCATCATGTGAAAGGCCGGGACGGCGACCTCCGCCAGCAGGCGATCCCACGCGCGCGACGCTTCGTCGCGCTGGCCGCGCCGCTCCTCGGCCCGCCGCCGTGCGTCGTCGATCGCGGTTCGCAGGCGCCGGCGGACGTCAGACACTTCCATTGGGTGATGGTACCTCACGGGGCTTCCGCGCAACATTAATGGCCATCAGGCCCCCGAAGAGCGGTACGACGCGGCACGCGTCGAATCCGGCGCGCGCGAGCAACCGCGCCACGCCATCGGCGCCCGGGTAACGACGGATCGACTCGGGAATGTAGCGATACGTGTCGGGATCGCGATGCAGGATCCATCCGAGTGCCGATCCGACAACCGTCAGGTAGGCGAGGTAGACGCCGCGCACGAGCCGGTTCGCCGGACGGTTGAAGTCGAGCGACAGCAAGACGCCGCCGGGCTCGAGCACGCGATGGATCTCGGCCACCGTCGTCTCGATGCGCGGCACGTTGCGGATGCCGTAGCCGGTGGTGACGAGAGCGAACGACGCCGGCGGAAATGGCAGTGCCATCATGTCTCCGGTCACGAAGTGGACGGCCTCGGCGCCCGGCTTGGCGCGCGCCAGCTGCAGCATGCGGTGCGTGAGATCGAGCGCGGTCACGCGGCCGCCGCGCGCCGCGAGCGCGAGGGCGATGTCGCCGGTGCCGCTGGCGAGATCAAGCGCGCGCATGCCGGCACGCGGCTGCGCCATGTCGATGAGATACCCCTTCCAGCGCTGGTCCTGGCCGTACGACAACAGGCGCGTGATCAAATCGTAGCGGCCGGCGATGGTGTGAAAGAGACGCCGCACGTAGCCGGCCTTGGCGTCCTCAGTCGCGAGCGCACCGCGGAGATCGCTCATCGCGCCGTTATCGTACTCCCGAGTCGCGATAGAATCCGCGCACATGCGTCGGCCTTGCGTTCTCGTGGCCGCATTGCTGGGATGCCTTGCCGGCGCGCGTCAGGCGTCGGCACAGACGACGGCAAGCGAGGAGTGGAAGATCATCGACAATTCGTTCCTGGTCGAGGAAGCCTTCAACCAGGACCCGCACGTCGTGCAGAACATCTTCGGCTTCCAGCGCCTGACGGTGCGCGACTGGCAGTTCACCTTCACGCAGGAATTTCCCGTACCGCGGCAGCGACACCAGCTTTCCTACACCATCCCGGTTCAGGCACTCGAGGGGACGAGTGGCATGGGCGACATGCTGGTGAACTATCGCCTGCAGGTGCTCGAAGAGGGAGACGGTCATCCTGCGTTTTCCCCGCGCGTCAGCGTGATTCTGCCGACCGGCAGCGTCGCGGCCGGGGCCGGCACGCACGGCATGCAGGTCAACCTACCCTTCAGCAAGCGGCGCGGCGACGTCTATTTCCACTGGAACGGCGGTTTCACGTGGCAGCGCACGAGCGACGGCGTCTCGCTGACCTCACCGATGGCGGCGGGCAGCGTCATCTACCGCGCGCGGCAGATGGTCAACCTGATGCTGGAAAGCGTCGTCGCCGGCCTTGCGGCGGAAGCAGCGCCGACGACGCCGGGCGCTCCGCCGACGAGTCACCGCGCTGTCGCGACCACGCTGTCGCCCGGCGTGCGCGGCGGCTGGAACATCGGCGATGACAAGCAGATCATCATCGGCGCCGCGCTGCCGATCACCTGGACCGGCGGCGACACCAGCCGCGCGCTGTTCCTGTACTTCTCTTACGAAGGTCCGTTCAAGGGACTTCCGCGTAAGTAGCGACGGAGGTGGGCGTCTCCCAGACGCGGACGGCCTGGATGTCGACACCGAGGGCGCGCCCCTGCTCGTAAATCAGCTTGGCGATGCGTTCGACGGTTGGATTGCTGTCGAGCAGGTAGATCGGTTCGCCAAGCTGGCGCAGCGGCCCGACCAGCGGATCGTCGTGGCGCAAAATCATCTTGTGATCGAGCTCGCGATCGATCCACCCTTTCACGATGCGCTTGATGTCGCTGAAGTCGACGACCATATTCCGGCTGTCGAGCCGGTCGGTGCGGACGTCGATCTCGACTGAGGCGTTGTGCCCGTGCGGGTGCTTGCACACGCCGTCGTAGTCGAGCAGGCGGTGCCCGTAACAGAATTCGATCCGCTTCGTCACCAGATACATGTCCGGAAAGTATAGCGCGGTGCTCTTTTCGGGCGGCCTCGACAGCGCCGTTCTCGCCGCCGACGCGCTGGCGCGCGGGCAGCGCGTGCGCCCGATCTACGTCGCGGTCGGGTTCGCGTGGGAGGCTGAAGAGCGCGCGATGGCGGCGCGTCTGTTGGCGGGCCCGCCCTTTGCCGGCCGCATCGATCCGCTGGTGGCGCTGACCTTCGACATGCGCGATGTCTTCCCGGCGTCGCATTGGGCCGTCCGCGGCGAGGCGCCGGCGTTCGACACGCCGGACGAGGACGTTTACATCCACGGCCGCAACGTGATCCTCGCGGCCAAGGCGGCGGTCGACATGACCCGCGGAGGGATCGAGCACCTCCTGCTCGGCACCCTCGCCGGCAACCCGTTCCCGGACGCGACACCGCAGTTCTTCGACTCGATGTCGCGCGCACTGACGCTCGGCCTTGGTGCGGCGATCAGCATCGAGGCGCCGTTTGCGACGCTGCACAAGGACGACGTGATCAAGCGCGGCGTCGAGCTGGGGGTGCCGTTCGAGCTGACGCTGTCGTGCATGCAAGCGACGGACGGGCAGCACTGCGGGCAGTGCTCCAAATGCCGGGAGCGGCGCGATGCCTTCAGGGGGGCTGGAGTCGAGGATCCGACTCGCTATCGGCAGCAGCCGAGGCGCTGAAACCTGTCGACTCTGTTGGCTTAGCTCGATCTCAACTTGATTGAACCGTCGCCGGTGCGGATCTTCAGGGTCTTGCCGCCGGCACCGAGACGGGTGCGCAGGCTGCGACGCTCGTCTTCGCTGCGCTTGTTGTCATCGCCCGCTTCGGCCGCGACGGTCAGCTCGTTGCGGATGGTGCCGTCGCCAGTGTGGGCGTCGAGGTCGGCGGCAAAATCCCGCGGCAGGTCGATCGCCACGCTGCCGTCGCCGGTCGTGAACGACCAATCGTCGGTCATGCGCGTGCCGCCATCGGCGTGGAAGGTGATGCTGCCGTCGCCGGTGTGCAGCTTGACCGCCGCCGGGGTGCCGGTGACGCTGACGCTGCCGTCGCCGGTCTCGCCGTCAATGGTGCCGGTCGCCGACTCGAGGGTCACCGAGCCGTCGCCAGTGACGAAGGTCATCTGGCCGCCGGCGTCGCGCCCCTTGATGCTGCCGTCGCCGGTGCGCAGCTCGAGACGGCCGTGGATGCCGTCGACGTTGATCGCGCCGTCGCCGCTGCGCGCCGTCACGTTGCCCTCGCGCGGCATCGTGACGATCAGTTTCGCGGTCGGCGTGGCGCCGATGCCGAAGAAGACGACTTCATGCGCGGGCCGCTTCACTTCGACCGTGATGTGATTGCCGTCCTGGCTGGTCTCGACGCGCAGCCCGTCGAGTCCTTCCTTGGTCGGTCCGCGCTTCTCGATTTCGACGACGACGGTCCTGGCGTCGCCGGCGCGCAGCTCGATGGCGCCGTCGAAGGTCGTCAGCGTCAGCTCCGGCGTGCCGCTGACGTCGAAGCGCTTCTCCTCGCGCGCGATGTGCGCCTGCGAGTCGACGACGACGCACCCGGTGAAAACGCCCGCGGCGCAGACCACGGCGGCAGGTAGTAGTGATTTCATACAGATCCGTTGGACGTGCGGTCGAAGGCCAGTGTTCCGGCAATCCATGTCTGGACGACGCGAAGGTCGCGATCGAGCACCACGAAATCTGCGACTGCCCCGGGAGCCAGGACGCCGAATCCCTGGAGGCCGAGAGCGCGGGCCGGCGTGGTCGCGCAGACAGCCGCGGCGTCGGGCAAGCTGAGGCCGACCGCCGAGGCCAGGAACGCGAAGGCGCGGTCCATCGTCAGCGTGCTGCCGGCGATGGTGCCGTCTTCGAGGTAGGCGGCGTCGCCGACGGTGATGATGCGTCCGCCGAGGCGAGCGGTGGCGCCGCGCGGCAGGCCCGAACCGGCGGTTCCGTCGGTGATCGCCATGATTCGCTCGGGCCGCTTGGCGGCGAGCGCCACCCGCATCATTGCCGGGTGGACGTGGACGCCGTCGCAGACGAGTTCGGCGATTACGTCGTCGCTCTCGAGCATCGCGGCGGCGAGGCCCGGCGCCCGATGCGTCATCGGTGTCATGCGGTTGAAGAGATGCGTGGCGTGGCGCGCGCCGGCGCGGACCGCGTCGATTGCCTGCTCGTAACTCGCGCCGGAGTGACCGAGCGACACGTGATGCCCATGCGCAACGAGATCACGGATCAGATCGATGGCACCCTCGATCTCCGGGGCGACGGTGACGATGCCGACGTCGGGCCGCGCCGCGGCGATCTCGGCGAGGATGTCGCCGCCGGTCCAGTCGGCGGGCCGATCGATCGTGGCGCCCGCGGCGCCTCGTCGCGGTGGATCCGGCCGGGGAGACCTGAGGCAGGACGCGGGCTGCGCGCCCTTGAACTGCGGATTGATGAAGTTGCTCTCCAGGTGCGCGGGCAGCACACGGGCGCCGCCCGGCGGACGCGTCGTCCGGGCGAGACGAACACCATCGAGCATCCGCCGCAGCGTCACCGGATCGCAAGCGATCGACGTGGGACAGAACGCCGTCACGCCGTAGCGGGCGAGCCGCTCGGCGATCTGGGTAATGGCGTCGTCACCGTCGAGCGTGTCGATCCCCTCGACGCCGTGGACGTGGACATCGATGAAGCCGGGCAGGACGTAATGATCGCCGAACTCGATGCCGACGTCTCCATCGGAGAGGGTGGAGGGCTTGGGCACAATCGCGTCGATCCGCTCGCCGTCGATCGCCAGCGTGGCGCCGCTGAGGACGCGATCGGGCAGGATCGCGTCGACGTTCATGAGGCAGATCATGCGGAGGCGAGGAGCGCGAGGCGCGCCGCGCCGATGGCAATCGCGTCGGGGCCAAGGGTCGAGAATTCGACGCGGAAGTCGTTCATCGCGTCGGGCGGCAGACGCCGCGTGCACTCCTGGCGGACCGGCTCGAGCATCAGGTCCGCCGCCGCGACCGTACCGCTGACGACGGCCACTTCCGGATCGATCGCGGCGGCGAAGGTGGCGATTGCCATGCCGATGTACTTCGCCGTGTCGCGGATGACGGAGATGGCGACGCCGTCGCCGGCGCGGGCGCCGTCGAACACCATCGGGCCGGTGATCGCCTCGACGGATCCGCCGGCCATGTCGAGCACACGCGATCGATCGCCGGCCTGAATCCGCCACGATAGCCGGTGCGCGATGCCCTTCATTGAGATCTCGGCGGCGAGGCTGCCGAAGCGCCGGTAGTCCTGACGTTCGACGGGATTGAACGCGAACCAGGCGGCCGCCCCGGCGCGGTGGTGCGCGCCGGACCATGGTTTGCCGTCGAGCCACACGCCGGCGAAGACCTCCTCGCCGACGTGGAGGCAGACGGCATGGCGCGCGCCCGTGGCGGCGCCGATCCACTCCTCGGCGGAAATCGCGGCGACGCCTGGCGCGCAGCGGACGGCGATGCGGGGCTCGGCGAACGGCACGTCGGGCTGCTCGATCGGGCTGGCGACGCCGCCGGTGTCGGCTGGGTGCGCCCGTGTCGCGTCGTGCACGGCGTCGCGGGCGTCTGCCGCGGCCGCGTGGGCGACGACTTTCCCGGCGTCGTCGATGACGACGGCGCGGGCGCTGGCGCGATCCGACAGATCAAGACCCAGGCTGTGCATCGATATGCCACTCCACCTTGCGCCGCTCGAGCGGCAGGGCGCTGGACTGCTCGGCACGGAACAGCTCGCGGTCTGCACGCGACAGCAGCCGGCGCAGCCACCGCTCGTCCGGCACACAGAAGACGATGACGCCGGCTCCCTCCGCGGGGGGAAACTGGCGATCGTCGAGATAGTCGCGATCGAGCGTTACCAGCGTGCGGCCGAGCTGTCGGGCCAGACGGTAGTGCTCGATGTCTCGGGCGCGGCGCAGATCGTCATGCTCGATCACCGAGAGGACATCCCACCCGAGCTTGTCGCGCATGTAGCCGATTGCGCCAAGCGGCACGTTGGCGTCAGCGTAGACGCGCGGCCGGCCGGCGGCCTGCCCGACGATCGGCCCGAGCTCGGTTGAGAGCGTCCCCATTCAGCGGTGTCGGTCAATCTCCGCGGGCTGCTGCCGCTGCGCGTCCTTGGCGGATGTGGCGGATCTGGCCTGCGTCAAGAGGTCCGCGACCAGCGCGTCCCGCTGGTGCACCAGCTCGCGGCGCGGACGGCGGTTGTGTTCGGAGCCAACGGCGTACTCGGCGAAGAGCGGGAAGGCGATTGTCGAATCGCAGTAGGCCACGACGGTGTCGGGCAGCACACCGGGGTTGACCTTGCCCCAGCTGACCGCCTCCGCCGGGGTTGCGCCGGAGAGGCCGCCCCACACGACCTGGTCGGTCGTGATCTGGATGAAGTAGTCGTTGCCGCCCTTGGGAATGCCGTAGACCTCCCACAACGTCGGCTGTCCCTGCAGGTAGAAATTCTTGGGCGAGCCGCCACCGAGGATAACGCAGCCGTTCTGCTTGCCGGCGAGGATGATCGCGCACACCTCGTTGACGTCGCGGTTCGGGTCGACCATCAGCGTACTGCCGTTGATCAGCTCGTGATAGGCGATGTTCATCCCGATCGAGCTGTCGCCGGGCGACGAGGTATAGATCGGCACGCCGCACTGCGCCGCCGTGGCCAGTACCCGGTACTCGGCACATCCAGGAGTGCGGGCGAGCAGATCGTGGCCCAGCCGGTAGTGCAGCTCGGAGCTCGAGATCGGACCTGACAACTTCGAGCGGACGAGGAAGTCGCGGATGTAGCTGTCGGTTTCGAGCAGCACGGTGGCGGGAAACAGCACGTCGTAGATGCGGATGATTCCCTGTTCGTAGAGCTCGACGTCGTCGAGGAACGGGGAGCCGCGATGCAGCGTGAAGTTCAGCGCGTAATGCAGGTCGTGATAGAGGTTGGCGCCGGTGCTGATCAGGAAGTCGACGAGGCCGCGCTCCATCAGCTCGATGACACAGCCACCGAGGCCGGCCGGAGTCAGCGCGCCGGCAACGGTGAGGCCGATCGTCGTGTCGTTGGCCGGGGCCAGCATCTTTTCCGTGTAGATCTTGCAGGCCTCGGAGAGACGGCCGGCGTTGAACGCCTGGAAACCGCCGTCGATGAGCGCGCGGATACCGGCATTGCCCGTCGGCCGGTAGTAGCGAATCGGTTTCCCCTTGAGATACTGGGCGGGACTCGGCGATCCGGGCGCTCGGTGGGGCATACCCGGGAGAATAACAGACCACCTGCCGATTGCGCATGCTGCAGTTCAGCGGCCATTGTGCCGAAACTTGACAGGGCAGGGCCAGCGGAGCGACTGTAACGCTCCGCGCTTCAGGATGACCGAGACACATTCGCTTCTGGTCTGGGGAACAGCCGCCGTGGTCGTGGTGCTCGCCGGACTGGCGGCGCTGGTCGCCGCGCGGGGGCGCCGGATGGCTGGAGACCATGTCTTCGTGGCCAGCCGCTGGAGCCGCGGCAACCACGTGTTCCCGGCGCAGCTCGCGATCACGCCGACCGAGGTGATCCAGTATCTGCCCGGCTGGGTCGGGCGGCGGGAGCATACAATTCACATGGCGCATGTCGCATCGGTCGACATCTCGACGAACCTGTTCTTCTCGAACGTGGAAATCGAGACGAGCGGCGGATCCGACCCGGTGCGCTGCCACGGGCACCGCAAGCGCGACGCCTTCGAGATGAAGCGGCTGATCAACGACTACCAGTCGGCGTATTACAAAGGCGGCCCGCCACAATGATCCGGCACTGACGATGTCCAACGCCGACAACCTGATGAGCCGCCGGGCCGATCCGGCGGAGATCGCGGCCAAGTTCACCGGCCTGGTCCAGTCGCCGCTGCGCGCCGGCATCCTGCGCTTCCTCTGCGCCCGCCCCGACGAGACGTTCGACGTCGAAGCGGTGATGCAGACGTTTGGGCGCATGCGCCTCGACGTCGACAACTGCGTGCGCGAGCTGGTCGCCTTCGGCATCGCCAAGAAGGTGACGCCGTCTGGCGGCGGCGCGCCACGCTACGGCTTCGTCCAGCCGGAAAGCGATGTCGTCCACGATCTCCTCGACGAGTTCCTCGAGCGGCGCGCCACCGTCAGCAGCGAGGATCGCTCGCCGGCGGTGCAACGCTTCCGCGAAATGATCGGGCGCGACGAGAAGATGCTGGTCATCTTCGAGTGGATCCGCACCGCCGCCAAGTCGGACATCTCGGTGCTAATCCTCGGCCCGACCGGCTCGGGCAAGGAGCTCGTGGCGCGGATGATCCACGAGCTGTCGCGCCGCGCCACGCACCGCTTCCAGGCGGTCAACTGCGCCGCGCTGCCAGACACGCTGTTCGAATCGGAGATCTTCGGCTACGAAAAAGGGGCTTTCACCGGCGCCCACGATCGCAAGCCGGGACGACTCGAGCTGGCCAACAATGGCACGCTGTTCCTCGACGAGATCGGCGACATGTCCTTGATGGCGCAGGCCAAGCTGCTGCGCGTGCTCGAGGAACGCCGCTTCGAGCGGCTCGGCGGCAATGCCTCGATCGAGGTGAACTTCCGTTTGATCTCGGCGACCAACCGCCCGCTCGAGCAGTTCGTGCGCGACACGCGGTTTCGCGAGGATCTCTACTATCGCGTCAACGCGTTCTCGATTCGACTGCCGTCGCTGCGCGAGCGCTCGTCCGACATCCCGGTGCTGGCGCAGCGGTTCCTGGCGCGCTACTGCGCCGCCAACGGGCTGCCGCTCGACGGCAAGTCGTTCGCCAAGGAAGCTGTCGATCAGCTGATGCAGTATCACTGGCCGGGCAACATCCGTGAGCTCGAGAGCACGGTGGCGCGCGCCGCGCTGTCATCGCCGGGCCGGATGATCCGGCCGCAGGACATCGAGTTCCTGCACGCCGCTGAAACGCCGGTCGAATCGTCGCGGGAACGCCTGCCGTCGCTGGCCGATGCCGAGCGCGCGCATATCGGGCGCGTACTCGAAAGCGTCAACTGGAACAAGAAACAGGCGGCCGCGGTGCTGGAGATCAGCCGCGGCACCCTTTATCGAAAGATCGTGGAGTACGGCTTGGAAGAGACCCCACCGGCGTCCCGAAACAAGACATAAGAGCGGATTTCTCGCTTGATTCGGAACACGGCGCAGATGACTCAACCGTAACGATTTACGACTCTTTTCGATCACGAGTGTCCTGAAACAGCACAATTTGTGTTCGGGACTTTTGTATCTCCCTTCGAGCGCGCCTTCCAAGACACGCCCTAAGTTACATAAGCGCAATAAGTTGCGAAAGTGTCTGTCGGCTCAGGTATTCGGCAGCGCGATTGCAACGGCCGGGCCGTTTCGGGCGGTCCTCCGCCACACCCTGCGATGATGCTGCGACGGCTGGTCTGGCTTGGCGTATTTCTGCTGGCATGCGTAACGCCCGCCGGGGCCGCGCTGCATGCCGGCGGACGGCTCGACAGCGAGCTCCGGCAGCGTGCGCGCGCGCCGCGCGGCCATTCCCGCGTCATCGTCCGTCTCGAGCCTGGCGTCAACGGCGACATCGTGATCCGCAGCGTCCACGGCACGGCGGGACGCCGTCTCCTCTCGGTCGGCGCGCAGGTTGCTGACGTCCCTGATTCGGTTCTCGACGCGCTCGCGCATCAGCCGGGCGTCCGCGGCGTCAGCCTCGATCGGCGCGTCGAGGGCACGCTCGAGCGCACGGGCGCCACGATCGGCGCAACCTACGTCCAGCAAGCGCTTGGCGTCGACGGCACGGGCGTCGGGATTGCCATGATCGACTCCGGTGTGACCAGCTGGCACGACGACCTCGGCTCGGGCCGCGTTCTCCGCTTCGTTGACTTCGTCGGCTTCCAGCAGGCGCCTTACGACGACTACGGCCACGGGACGCACGTCGCCGGCATTCTCGCCGGCAGCGGCTACGACTCCAGCGGACGCCGGCGCGGCATCGCGCCGGGAGCGACGCTGCTCGTCGAGAAGGTGCTGGACGGCGCCGGCGAGGGCTACATCAGCAACGTGATCGCCGCGATCGACTACGCCATCGCCAACAAGGACGTGCTGCACTTGCGCGTCGTCAATCTCTCGGTCGCCGCGGGTGTCTACGAGTCCTACACCACGGATCCGCTGACCCTCGCCGCCCGGCGGGCCGTCGAGGCCGGGCTCGTCGTCGTCTCGGCGGCGGGAAACCTCGGCAAGGCGGCCGACGGGACGCCGCAGTACGGCGGGGTCGGCGCGCCGGGCAACGCGCCGTGGGTGATCACCGTCGGCGCCTCGAGCCACAACGGCACCGCCGATCGCGCCGACGACAGCGTCGCGACGTTCAGCTCGCGCGGGCCGAGCGCGATCGACTTCCAGGCCAAGCCGGATCTGGTCGCTCCCGGCGTCGGCATCGAATCCCTCGCGGAGGCGGGGAGCACGCTCTACAACACGAAGCCGCTGATGCGCCTGTGGGGCACCGTGCAGACCGCGACCGAGCCGTATCTCTCTCTCAGCGGCACGAGCATGGCGTCGCCGGTCGTCAGCGCGACGATTGCGCTGATGCTGCAGGCCAACCCGGCGTTGACACCGAACCAGGTCAAGGCGGTGCTGCAGTTCACGGCCGAGAGCCGCGGCGGCTACGACGGCCTGACATTCGGCGCCGGATTCCTCAACGCGCGCGGCGCGGTGGAGCTGGCGCAGTCGCTCGCGTCGGGAGGCACGTTCGATTCCGCCGCGCCGCACACCGACCCGACGCCGTGGAGCGGCCACGTGATCTGGGGCAACCACATGCTGAGCGGCGCGGCGCTGGCTGACGCCGCCGCGGTGTGGGCGACCGGCACGCTGTGGGGCGACGGCGACGTGCAAGGGGCCTCGGTCGAGAACGACAACATCGTCTGGGGGTCGCAATGCGGCGGCGCCAACTGCGACGACATCGTCTGGGGCCGCGATTCCGACGGCAGCCACGTCCTGTGGGGGACTGCGGCTGACGGCGAAGGAGACGACATCGTCGGGGCGACGGCGGATCCGATAGAAGACGTTCTGTGGAGCGCGCCGGCCATCCGCCGCCGGTCGCGCGTGATCGCCAACATGGACTCGCCTCTCAGATGAAGTCGCTGCCGCTCGCCGCCCGGATTTACGTGTGCGCCATCATCGCGATCGGCGCAGCGCTGGTCGCGGCCTTCTTTCCGACGCACACCGCCAACCCGCTGCTTTTCCTGACGCTGCTGCTCCTCTCGTCGGTGACGTCGGTGTTCAAGGTCAACCTGCCGCTGGCGCGCCGTTCGTCGACGATGTCGGTGTCGTACGCGGTCGACTTCGCGTCGCTGCTCCTGCTCGGCCCGAACGAGACGATGATCGTGGCCGCCGCCAGTGCGTTCAGCCAGTGCACGTTCCGGATCAAGGAGCGCAATCCGATCCATCGCACGCTGTTCAGCATGTCGTGCCTGGTGATCACGGTGCAGGCCGCCGGCGTGGTCTATCACTGGATGGGCGGCCGCCCCGGGGTCATCACTAGCGTCGAAATCGCCAAGCCGCTGATCGGCGCCGCGACGGCCTACTTCGTCTTCAACACCTTTACGGTCGCAACCGCGATCGCGCTGTCGATGCGGCAACGGCTCCTCAAGGTCTGGCACGAGAACTTCCTGTGGAGCGCGCCGAGCTATTTCGTCGGTGCCGCCGCGGCGGCGCTGGCGGCGTGGCTGCTAGGGCTGCAGAACAGCTGGGCGATCTGGGTGGTGGCGCTGGCCGCCTTCCCGATTTACCTGACCTACCATACCTACAAGGTCTACCTCGGCCGCGTCGAAGACGAGCGGCGGCATACGCAGGAAATGGCGGACCTGCACCTGGCGACGATCGAAGCGCTCGCCCTGGCGATCGATGCAAAGGACCAGACGTCGCAGCTGCACATCCGCCGCGTCCAGCTCTACGCCGCGGCGCTGGCGCGCGGGCTGGGGATGGCCGAGAACGAGATCCAGGGCGTGAAGACGGCGGCGCTGCTACACGACATCGGCAAGCTGGCAGTGCCGGAGCACATCCTGAGCAAACCGGGACCGCTGACCCCCGAAGAGTTCCAGAAGATCCGCGCCCATCCCAAGGTCGGCGCGGACATCGTCAGCTCCGTGCCCTTCCCATACCCGGTCGCGCCCCTCATCCTCAGCCACCACGAGCGGTGGGACGGCAAGGGCTATCCGGCCGGGCTGAAGGGCGAAGAGATCCCGCTCGGCGCGCGCATCCTGTCGGTGGTCGATTACTTCGACGCCCTGATGGCCGAGCGCCCGTACCACAAGGCGATGAGCGCCGAATCGGCAATCGGGCTACTGCAGCAGGAAGCGGGCAAAGGGCTCGATCCGCAGGTCGTCAGTCTGTTCACGGAGCTGCTGCCGGAACTGCAGGCCGAGGCGCTCAGGCTCGATCAGAACATGCGGCGCGCCGCGCCCGACGAACAGACGCCGCAGGGCATGCCGGCGACCGGGCTCGCGCCGGAGCGCGCGAAGAAGAACGTCTTCGAAGACATCGCCCTGGCGCACCGTGAGATCTATGCGCTCTACGAGATCGCGCAGGCGATGGGCACCAGCCTGGGCGTCTCCGACACGATGGCGCTGATTTCGGCAAAGCTCACCAATCTCGTGCCGTTCGCCTGCGCCGCGCTGTTCCTCTTCGACGAGGAGACCGAGACGCTGCGCTGCCGCTTCGCCACCGGCACCGACGCCGAGATCATCCAACAGGTCGCCGTCCACAGCGGCGAGGGACTGACAGGGTGGGTCGCGCGCAACCGCCGCCCTCTCGTCAACGCCCGCCCGAGCGCCGACCTCGAAGCCGCCAGTCTCAGCCACCTGTCGACGACGTTGCAGTCGGCGCTCGTCTGCCCGCTCATGTTCAACGAGCGATTCATCGGCACGCTGTCGGTCTACCACACCGACGCCGCGTTCTACCGTGACGACCATCGGCGGCTCCTCGACCGCGTGTCGGAACAGGCGGCCGCAGTCATCAACAACTCGATGTTGTTCGAGCAGACGCAGGAAGACTCGCTGACCGACCCGCTGACGGGATTGCCCAACACCCGGTTCCTGTTCATGCACCTGACGCGCGAGCTGGCACGCGCCGAGCGCCTGAAGTCCGAAGTGTCGTTGATGGTCATGGACCTCGACAGCTTCAAGGAAATCAACGACAGCCACGGCCACCACGTCGGCGACCGTGCGCTCTGCGAAGTCGCGCGCGTGCTGCGCGCCGCCATCCGTCCTTACGACATCTGCGTCCGCTACGCCGGTGACGAGTTCATCGTGGTGCTCTCAGGCTGCGGCGCCGACGAGGCAGAACACAAGCGCCAGGAACTGCAGAAGAGCATCGACGACGTCTACTTCGAGGCGCGCCCGGGCAAGAAACTGCAGCTCGGCATCAGCGTCGGCGCGGCGGTCTTTCCGCAGGACGGCGAGTCATACGAGGCGCTCCTGGCCACCGCGGACAGCCGCATGTACCAGGACAAGGCGGGGCGAAAGCGCCGCAGCGGAGGCGACGGGGTTTCACCGGAGGCGCTCCAGACGAGCGGCGGGTATCGGGAACTGTCGGACATTGACATCCAGCGCGCCGCCGCGGGAATTCTGTAGATGGACGAGGGGCGAGGGGCGATTAGTCAGAGTTACCAGCTCTCGGTGATGATGCGGGTACGCGACACGCCGAGTGACTCGAGCGCGGCGGGCAATTCGCTCACCATGGCGGGCGGGCCGCAGATGAACACGTTCGTGCCGGCAGCGATGAACGTCTCGAGGTGAGCGGCGCCCGTGCGGCCGCGGGCGTGCGTCCAGTCGCGCGCGTCGCCGGTCAGGGTCAGCGTCAAGTCCAGTCGTCCGCCGGCGCGGAGCGCCTGCAGCTCCGAGAGATAGGCGAACTCGTCCGGCGTGCGATTCGAGTAGACGAGCGCGAGCGAGTGATACTGCCCCGTTTCGATGGCCTCGCGGATCATCGAGCGCATCGGGGCGATCCCCGTGCCCCCGGCGATGAACAGGATCGGGCCGCCGGCGACAACCCGATCGAGGACGAAACCGCCCGCGGGACCGGTCACATCGAGCGGCGCACCTGGTGGCAAGGTGTCGACGATCGCGCCGAAGCGATTTGAGCCGTCCACCTTGATCAGGAACTCCAGCCACCCGTGCTGCACGGTCTCGGACGGCGCCGAGGCAATCGAATATGGCGTCGGCGACGCATTGCCAGCAGAGAGCGACGCCGCCTGGCCGGCGCGATAGGAGAAAGAAAGCCCGTCGAGCGCCACCCTGAGACGCCGCGTCGTCGGCGTCTCGGGTTCGTTCGTCACGATACGAACCGTCACGCGTTCAGTTTACCGGCAACGGGTCACTCGTTCTCAGCTTCCGAGCTTCAGCTCAGACTTCACGTCACGAACGCCGGCGACATGCCTGGCGGCGGCAACCGCGCGTTCGGCATCTGCCTGCGACGGAACCGTACCGCTGAGGGTGACGACGCCGTTCAAGGTGGAAGCCTGCAAGCGCAGCGCGCCGAGCTCGCGATCGGCGAGCAGCTCAATCTTGACTTGGGTGCTGATGGTGAAATCGTCGGCGGGCTGGTGAGGCGTGCAAGCGCAGAGAACGACGAGCGCGATGAGGAGAACCGTCTCCGCCTGAAGGCGGAATCTACATGCCGGTCGCGTGGTAGCCACCGTCGACCATCAGGACCTCGGCTGTCACGGCGCGGCCGGCGTCGCTCAGGAGGAACATCGCCGCATCGGCCACTTCCGAGGTGTCGACGGTACGGCGGAGGGGAGCCCGATCGCGATAGACCTGCAGGATGCCCGAGAAGCCCGAGACGCCCGATGCCGCGAGCGTCTTGATCGGTCCGGCGGAAATGGCGTTGACGCGGATGTTCTTCGGACCGAGGTCGGCGGCGAGGTAGCGGACCGTTGCCTCGAGCGCCGCCTTGGCCACGCCCATGACGTTGTAGTTGACGAAGACGCGATCGCTGCCGAGATAGGTCAACGTGAGGATGCTGCCGCCACCGCGCCGCTCCATCAGCGGCAGCGCGCCACGCGACAGGGACACGAGCGAGTAAGCGCTGATGTCGAGAGCGGTCTTGAAGCCCTCGCGCGTGGTCTGCACAAAGGGGTTCGAGAGATCGTCGCGCGTCGCGAACGCGACGCCGTGGACGAGAAAATCGAGGCCGCCGAATTTTCGATCGATGCCGTCGAAGACCGCCGCGGTCTGCGCATCGTCGGTGACATCGAGGGGCAGCAGCAGCGGATCGGGCAGCCCGTCGGCGAGCTCGCGCACGTTCTCGCCGAGGCGCTCGCCCTGGTAAGTGATGGCGAGCTGCGCGCCCGCGTCGGAGGCCGCCTTGGCGATCGCCCAGGCAATCGATCGCTTGTTCGCGACGCCGACGATCAGGCCGGTCTTGCCTTCGAGCGATGGCACGGCTTATCGTCCGCGGCGGTTGCGCTGACCCTGGCCGGGACGTCCAAAACTCTGACCACCGCCGCCACGTCCGCCACTGCCGCCACTACCGCGATTGGGACCGCGCCCGAAGCGGTGGCCGTTGTTGTTGCTGCCGTTGCCGCTCTGACCGCCGCCGCCGCGGAAGTTGCCGCGCCCCGACGGCTGCCGCATCGTGAAATCGGGAGCCTGACGTTCCGGCTTGAGACCTTCGATCCGAGGCAGCTGCGCGCGTATCAGCGGGCGATGCACGGGACCGTCGTCGACGAATGGCGGCTGCGCCTCGTCTTCGATCTCCTCTTCGACCTCCTTGTGCGGCTCGTCGCGAACGGGCACGCGCTCGACGACGTCCGCGACGACCTCGATCGGCTGCGGTTCGGTCTCAGGCACGTCGGCACCCTCCGGCATCTCGGCTTCGACCGCGAGGGGGGCGGCCGGATCGTCGGTGATCCCGGCGAGGACCTCTTTATAGAGCTTGGTGGTCGTGTCCGCCTTCTTCCGGCGAGGCGCCTTACCACGTTTGTAGAGGTGCTCCGCGTCGCACGTCGTGCACCGCGTCTGCTTGACGTCCTCCTCGACCATCGCGACAACGGCGTGATTGGTCACACGGCGTTCGCGTGGACAGTAGTCGTCCAGAATGTCACCGAGACGCAGCCTGCGCTGCTCCATGTACTCCCCCGAATTGTCCTGAGAAAAGCTTGGGATGACGCGTCCGTCAGAAGGTGTTGGGCAAGTCTAACAGACGCGCACCGCCGGTGCAACAATCCGAACCGCAAGTACCTGCGCTTACTGGCCCTTGCGGTCTTCCTTCCCTGCCGTGTCAATCCACGCGAGCGCCGCCTCGAGCGTCACGTCGCGGCCCTGCAGCAGTGACGCCCGGGTCAATGCGACGGGCACGTCGGGGACGACGCCGCGTCCCTCGATGCGAACGCCGGTGCCGGTGACGAAGTCCCCCCAGGCATGAATGAGCACGTCGCCGTTGGGGAGCTTGTCGAAGAGGGCCGGCAGCGCCTGTCCCATAGACGTCTGCCCGAAGACGCGGGCGCGGCCGAGCGACTGCATGCCGCCGGCAAAGCACTCCGAGGCGCTGCCGGTCATGCCGTCGACGAGAATCGCGACCGGACCGCCGTAGGGCTGGACGCGCCGACCGCTGGCGTCGACCAGTTGCGGATTGGCATCGAAGCGAAGCTGGCTCTCTTTCGTCTTCATCACGCCGAGCGTGTCGTGGTTCTCCGTGAAATGTCCGGCGATGCCCATGATCATCGCGGCCAGGCCGCCGGGATTGCCGCGCAGGTCGACGACGATGCCGTCGGCGCCGCGGAAACGATCGACTGCCCGCTGGAACTCGCGATTGACGGCGGTCATCCACACGTTGAACGCGATCACGCCGGCTGTGCGCCCGCCTGGGGTTGTCTTCGGGTCGGCGGTGACGCGCACGAACATCGTGGGCAGCGTCCCGACGGTCACCGGTTCACCACGGTCCCCCCTGCGCGCGATCGTCTTGGTGACAGCGGAGCCCGCGCCGTCGAGAAACGTGACCGCCGCGTGCGAGCCGTAGGGGCCGCGCAGGTGCGACACGGCGAGGCGCCACGCCTCGACCTGCGCCAGGCGCGGCGGCATCGCGTCGGTCACCGTCTCGAGCAGCTTCGCCGCTGGCGTGCCGTCGATCGCGGTGACGATCCAGCCCGGATGCACGCCCGCGTCGGCCGCGCCGCCGTCGGGCTCGACGGATGACACGACGAGCTGGTGATCGATCAGGCGGGTGTCGAAACCGGGCTCAGCCGCGAGATCGACGTGGTCGCTGGGCGCGTCAGGTGTCGCCGGAATCACCGCGAAGTGGGACAGGTTGAGCCGGCCGAGCATCTCGCGCAGCACGGCGCGGAGATCGCCGGGCGTGGCGGCTGCGACAGCCTTCGGTCGCAGCTCAGCGTTGACGCGATCCCAGGCGGCGCGATCGAACGCAGGATCGAAGTGCGAGTCCCGGACGATCGTCCACACGGCGTCGAAGGTCTCTGCCGCCTTGTAGGCCTCGGCCGCTTTTCCCGCCGCAACCGCGGCGACGACGAAGAGGGCCGCGACGAAGAGGCGTTTCACTTGATCAGCGCCTTGATCGGCGCCGGCGGTTCGAACACCGACGGGTCGACCTTGTCGGTACTCGACGGCCTCGATCGTGATCTTCTGCTCGACGCCCATGATCTTCTGCGTCAGCACGGTCGCCTGCGTCAGCGGGCCGAACTTCTTGTAACCCGACTCGACGTTTGACACCGTCATCGGGCCCATCTGCGTTTCGCGCGTGTTGATGCTGCCGGCGCGGAGGCCCGTAGCGGCGTCGTAGAAGTCGAAGTCCTCCTGTACCATCGACGCGCTTGACGCTGACCTTGTAGCAATCACGCCCGTCGAACGTCGTCTTCTCGATCGTCTGCATCGTGTACTTCTTGGGGTCGCGCAACTCGCTGTAGAAATCGGCGTCGAGCCTGGTTTGCTCGAGCTCTTTTCCGGCTTTCAGCGTGGGGCCAGTCATCGGGCTGATCGACCAACCGTGCGCGCCGTCGTAGCCGTCGACGATCTCGCCGATGCCCTGGACGGCCGTGCGCACGAGCACACGATCGGGGGCGGCGCCGTAGATGTCGACCGGGCCGCTGATGCCAGACGTGGCGATCGATAGGGTGCCGCTGGCGTGCATCGACTTGTGCACCAGCACGGCCTCCCGCCCGCCGATTGCCTTGATGTGGCGTTCGACAATGGTGCGCGCGTCGGGCAGTTCAGCGGCGGCGGGGGCCTTGGCCGCGGGGGCCTGCGCGTAAACTGACGCGGATACCAGCGCCGCCAGCGTGGCGACTCTTACGAACATGGCAGGAACTCCTGACACAGGCGGGGATGCACCCCTAGTGTAGCGCACGGCGAGGTGCGCGGTGGCTAGGTCTTGGTGATATGGGTGACGACACCGACGACGTAGTGCAGCTCGACCGTATCGCCGCTATCGAGGCCCCGCGGGATGGATTCCTTTCCCACGCGCGCGATCCTGACCTGTCCTTCGGGATCCTCAGGCTCGACGTAATACACGTCGAGGGATACCTGGCCGTGGATACTGACCGGCTGCACCTTGCGCACGATTGCCGGCTTCGATCCCTTGAGCATTCCGCCAGTATAGATCCGAGCGTCAGATCAGCGTCCGTCCTCGCGTCTCCGGGATCCAGATCCAGAACACTGCCGCGACGACGAACGCCGCCGCGCAGATCAGGAGCGCCGTGCCGAAGCCGCGCGTGTCGGCGAGCGTGCCGACCAGGTACGGCGCGGCGGCGCTGGCCAGCCGCCCGATGTTGTAGGTGAATCCCTGTGCCGTGGCGCGGATGCCGGTCGGGTAGATCTCGGCGGTGACCGCCCCGAAGCCGCTGAAATACCCGGTCGCGGCAAACGCGACGAGCGGGCCGAGCGCGAGCAGCAGCACCGGCTGGCGGATCGACACGTAGACGCCGAGCAAGACCGCGGCGCTGAGGAGGTAAAGCACGTAGGTGGTCTTCCGGCCGATGCGATCGCTGACGAAACCATAGGTGACGTAGCCCACCCACATGCCTGCCTGCATCAGCAGCAGATAACCGGTCGTCGCCGCGCCGGTCAAGCCGGCGCCGCCGTGCGCGGGGCTCGACTTCAGGTAACTCGGCAGCCACAGGTTGAAGCCCCACCACGCGAACAGCGTGCATGCGTTCATCAGCGTCAGGACGAGGGTCAGCGCGGCGATCCCGCTCGTGAACAACCCGGCGAACCCCGGCGCGGCGCCGGCCGGATCCTTCGCC
Source organism: uncultured Acidobacteriota bacterium (assembly GCA_963836665.1). Classification (GTDB taxonomy): domain Bacteria; phylum Acidobacteriota; class Vicinamibacteria; order Vicinamibacterales; family 2-12-FULL-66-21; genus JAICSD01. The sequence continues at coordinate 1,868,085 of CAWIKL010000002.1, forward strand.
GATCGCTGCCAGATCTCAGGTTCCTTGACGCGGCGCTGGATCCAGAGGGCGAAGAGCGCCGGCAGGAGCCCGACGAAGAAGACCGACCGCCAGCCATAGCGCGGCTGGACGACGCCGGCGACGAGGACGGCAAGGGCGTAACCGATCGCCCATCCGCTCTGCATGAAGCCGAGCGCACGGCCGCGGCTCGACGCCGGCCATGACTCCGACACCAGCGCCGCACCGCTCGACCACACGCCGCCCATGCCAAAACCGAGGAACACGCGCAGGAGGACGAACTGCGCCAGCGTCGCAGCGAATCCGCACAGGAAGGTGAACACCGAGTAGATCGCGATGCTCAGCATCAGGATACGGGTGCGGCCGAACCGGTCGGCAAGCCGGCCGGAGGCGACGCCGCCGGTGGCGGCCGCGATCAGCATCGCCGATCCGAGCAGTCCGCTTTGGCCGTTGGTGAGATGGAGCTCCGCGCTGAGGTTCGGAAGGACGAGGGCGAACAGCATGACGTCGAATGCGTCGAGCATCCAGCCAACCATGCCGGCGGCCAGCGCGCGGCGGGCGGCGGTGTCGGCTTCGCGCCACCAGTTCACAACCAGGTCCCGATTGGCTGCACAGCGGCGCCGGCGGCGCGGAGGCCGGCGCCGAGGCGCGCAACGAGATCCGCCGCGCCCGGTGTGTCGCCGTGTACGCAGATCGTCTGCACGCGCAGTTCGACGGCGCGTCCGTCCGCGGTCAGGACCACGCCGTCGCGCACCATGCGCAACGCGCGCTTGAAGACGGCATCCACGTCGTGAATGACCGCGTCTGGACGCGACCGCGGCGTCAGCGATCCGTCGGGCTCGTAGCTGCGGTCGGCGAACCCCTCGGCGGCGACGCGCAGTCCTTCGCCGCGGCCGGCGTCGAGCAGCGCCGAGTTGGGCAGGCCGAACATGATCAGCGACGGGTCGGAGAGGCGGATGGCGCGCGCGATGGCGGCGGCCAGCTTGGGATCGCGCGCGGCCATGTTGTAGAGCGCGCCGTGCGCCTTCACGTGCTGCAGCAGCGCGCCTTCCGCCTTCGCGATGGCGGCACACGCGCCGATTTGCGCGATGACTGCGTCTTCGATCTCGACCGGATCCGCCTGCAGCTCGCGGCGTCCGAAGCCCTGGAGATCGGCGAAGCCAGGATGCGCGCCGACGGCGACTCCGGCCGCCCGTGCCAGCTTCACCGTGCGCCGCATCACGCCCGGATCGCCGGCGTGCGCGCCGCAGGCGATGTTGGCCGACGTGATGTGCGGCATCACTTCTTCGTCCGCCCCCATCTTCCAGGGACCGAACGATTCACCCATGTCGCAGTTGAGGTCGATCATTATCCGAGGGGCATTGCCCCTCGGACTCCCCGACACGCTCTCTCGCTCGCCGGTCACTGGCGCAGCACCGCGGCGATCGTCACGATGCCGTCGAAGAAGCTGGCCAGGCGCAGGTTCTCGTTCTCCTCGTGCTGGTTGTTGTCGAAGTTGACAATCGGCATGAGGAGCGCCGGACAGCCGAGGGCGTCGATGAACGGCGCGATCGGTACGGTGCCGCCGAGCGTCCGCAGCTGCACGGGCGGCTGGCCAAACGCCTGCGTCAGCGCGGCCACGACGGCCCGGGCACGCGGCTCGTCGACCGCAGTGCGGAAGGCGCTGAGGACAGGCCCGTTCAGGCGCAGGCGCGCCAGCTTTGGATAGGCCGCCCGCGCCACGTCGTCGGGATCGGCGTCGACGAGGTGATATCCCTGTCGCTCGACGTGCGTCCGGAGCTTGGCAATCAGATCGTCCGCCTTCGTCTCCTTCACCAGGCGGATGTCGAGCGCGGCCGTCGCGCGATCGGGAATAATCGTGCGCGCGTTCTCGCCGACGAACGAGCTCACCATACCGCGCACATTCAGCGTCGGGTACTGCAGCGCGTACTGCAGCTTGGGAAACGCCTGTTCGGGCGCGGCGACACCGAAGGCCGAGAGCATCCGGGCCGATTCGTCGGGGACGGCGTCGAGCATGGCGCGTTCGTCCGCCGAGAGCGCCGGCACTGCGTCGTAATAGCCGGGCACTGTGACCCGCCCGGTGTCGTCCTTCATCGAAGCGATCAACGTCGCGAGGCGCATCGCCGGGTTCGGAATCCAGTTGCCATAGTTGCCGCTGTGGATGCCCGATTTCGGGCCGTAGACGGTGAGGTCGACGGTGACGATGCCGCGGGCGCCGTAGGCAATCGTCGGACGTCCGCTCGGATGCCCGGGACCATCGAGGATCACCATCAGGTCGGCGCGCAGCCGGTCCTTGTAGCGGGCGATCGCCGGCACGAGGCTGGGCGAGCTCGCCTCCTCCTCCCCGTCGAGGATCAGCTTGACGTTGATACGCCGGGCCAGGCCTGGCGCCTGAAGGGCGTCGTTGGCGGCCAGCAGCGCGACGATCGGCGCCTTGTCGTCGGACGCCGAGCGCGCGTAGATGCGCGTCTCGCTGCCTGCGCCGCGGGTGACAGGCTCCCACGGATCCCCCTGCGTCCACTTCTTCACGTCGACGGGCTGCCCGTCGTAGTGCGCGTAGAACAGCACGACGGGGAGATTCGGCTGCAGCGGGGTTTCGGCGAACACCAGCGGGTTGCCCGCCGTCTCGAGGATCTCGGCCCGCCACCCATGCTTGGTCAGGAGGCGCTGCAGATGCTCGGCGTTGCGGCGGATGTTCGGCGTGTCGGCGGCGACGTTGGGAATCGCCAGCAGCGTGGTCAGTTCGCCGACGATTGCCTGCTGGTGCTGCGCGGTGTACTCGTTCACGGTCCGCCGCAGATCATCAGGTTGTCCGGCTGCCGCGGCCATCAGCAACGCCGCCCCGAGAATCATGAATCGCACTTCTGCCTCGCTACTCGCTCGTCAGATTCCGACGAGGAATCGCACGGAAGGTATCACGGGCGGTCTCGAGTCGACCGACGTGCTTGCGAGTACGCAGATCTGTAATCGCACCGGCGAAAACCGTGGCAGGGAGAAGCGCGGGATCGGCAAAAACCCTTGAAAATCAGCGGGTACAGCGCTTGCCTAATAGGGTGGTGCGAGCGGCCTGAATATTTACGGCAGGGAGCCGTGAGTTGCTGGGGAGCCGGGTCGCCCGCAAATCCGTGGGGGCATCGAGAATATCGATGCCCCTTTTTTTATCGGAGCGCATTAAAGGCGCCGGCGGTAGCCGGCGCCATGCCAGATCACCCGATCACCGGATCACCCGATCAGACTGCCGCTCCTTCGGGTACTGGAGGGCGAGGCGCAGCTCTTTTACCAACGAGTCCACGGTCGTCCCGCCGCGTTTCCAGGCGCCTTCGGTCTCGAAGCGCAGATCGCCGATGCGGCGGCCCCACGGCGAGATGACGCGGCCGATGGCGCGGAAGTCGGTGCGGTCGGCGTGCTCCTGGTCGAGCCGGCGCACCACGTCGGGCGCGACCTTAACGAAGGCGCGCAGGGCGGTCGCGCTCTTGATGCTGTACTTGCGGCCGTTCCAGGCGGCGCCGAACACCTGCGCGACCTGCTTCAGGTAATTCACGAAGAACTTCTTTGAGTCCTCGCGGAACTGCTCCCCTTTTTTCCCCTGCCCGAACGCTTCGCCGGCGAACAGCTTCTTGAGCTCCTGCGCCAGCGGCGCCTGCGCGACGCGGCCGGTGCCGACGCCAAGCAGCTTGATCTCGCCATAGAGCGGCGAGTCCTCACGGTCGTTCAGCGCGCGGACGACGTCGTGGGCCGCGGCGAGGTTGTCGTCGCGATAGAGCTGCCGCCCCGACAGCGACACGAGGTGCGACGCGTTCAAGCGCGTGTGCTTGGCGTTGATCGTGACAAACATCTGGACGATGTGATCTTCGGGGAGGCGATCGAAGATGATCGCCGGCACGGTGAAGTTGTCCTCGCGCATGTTGTCGATGTCGGCGTGCAGCGCCAGCAGGCGGTGCTGGCCGTCGATCGCGCGCAGGATGCCTTCGCGCTCGGGCACTTTCAGCGTGCCGAGCGGCGATCCGGATTCAACCGGCTCGAACTTCAAGGGCTCGTCGCAGGAGATGATGACAGCGCCGGCAATCGACGGCAGGTCACGCGCCTGGCGGCACTGCTCGTAGTACTGGACCAGTTCGTCGATCTTGCGGCGGATGATCGCGCGCTGATAGGCCTTGTCGCTCGACGCGATACGCTTCTCGAGGAGATCCCAGTTGACCTTCGACGGGCCGGACGCCCCTTTCCGACGTCCGCCGCGCACGGGCTGCGCCTGTTCGCCGTAATCGAGCACTTCGAAGCGGACGAGTTTGTCAATATCGTTCGCCGAAAGTGACGCCTGATAGAACTGCACTCCAAATTGCTGCATCCGGATGGCGGCAACACTGATCAATGAGCCTCCCGTGTCTGCTGTTTATATTGTGTCGGCGCTAGAACATCAAGGGCTGAACCACACGGCTGAGGTTTGAGCGTAAGCTGCTGCCTTTGTTGAATTTGCCAGTGGTCCAGTCTTTTGCGACCGCGACCGCGATCATGAGAACCCAGAACACGGCCAGGGCGGCCCAGGCGCCGGCAAGGGGAAATGCCCCATGAAACGGGTTCGATATCAGCCCATAGACCAGCTCGACGTGGATCCAGTAGATGAACAGCGAACTACGTCCCAGCACCTGCAGCGGGCTCCAGCGCCGGCCGGCCGTCGGCCGTTGCTCCCACAGATAGGCCGCCCCCAGTCCCGCCACCATCACTCCCAGCCGGATGAAAAAAAAGCTCGCTGAGGTCGTCCAGAATCGCGATCGGGGGTCGAGCGGCGCCAGGAACGAGCAGCGCCAGGCCAGGAAGGCCATCAGGACGCCGGCCGCCGCGAAACCCAGATTGACGCGGCGGTCGATGGTGGCCTCCCGGGCGGCGTCGAGCAGCACCCCGGCACACGCCCCCGCCATGACGAACGCCGTCCACGGAAACAGCGTGAAGTTGGTCAGCCCAGGAATTGGGCGCAGGTAACCTTCGAGCGGGTCCGGCAGCACCGCCAGCGCGTCGATGCCGCGAATAGCCGGCGCCAGCCAGACAAACACCGCCGTGGCGAACGCGAAGGCCAGGAGGCGCGCCCGCGGTGTCCGCGCGGCGCCCCAGATCGTGGCGGCCGCAACGATCGACAGCCCCATCACGTTGAGGATGTCCACCTTCAGTAGCGTCCACGCCTTACCGTGGCTCAGCACGAATGACTGGAAACGGAACAAGAACGCGAGGAGGAAGATCTGGACGCCGCGCTTCTGTACGGCGCGCATCGCGGCCGAGTCATCGCCGAGGCGGCGCGCTTTGGACGCGGCCGACATCGCGACGGCGATTCCGGCAAGAAACAGGAACAGCGGCGCACCGAAGCCACCGAGCACCAGCGACTGCCTGAACCCATGCGTCTGGCGATCGGCCGCGCGCGTCCACGAGTCGATGACGTGCGCCTCGATCATGACGAGGACGGCTACCCCGCGAAGCACATCCAGATACGTGCGGCGGGTCGCTGTCGCGGGGCTCATGTCTCCGTTTGCGTCGCTACTCGGAAACGGTAAAACGAGACTGGAAGGTGATGTCCTGGCGCATCGAGTGCCAGACCGAGCAGTACTTCTGCTGCGAGAGATCAATCGCGCGCTGCACCTGCTCCTTTGGCACCCGGCCGACCACTGTGAAGTCGATCGTGACGGCGGTGACGCGGTGTGGATCCTCCTGGGCGCGCTCGGCAACGAGCGACACTTTCAGCCCGCGCAGCTCGTAGCGCCCCTTTTTCAGGATGTGGACGACGTCCATTCCCATACAGCCGGCGAGCGCGAAGGCGAGCGTCTGCACGGGAGAGGGCCCGGACTTGCCGGCGCTGTCAAGGATCATCGAGGCGTGGCCCGACCTTCCCTCGAAGACCAGCTCGTGGGTCCAGACAATCTCGAGCGTCGTCGGTGCCTTGGGTGCCATGGGTGTGCGCTTGTGTGATCAGCGGCTAGGCGGAGGTCAGCCTCTGGCGCTTGAACAGGCTGCTAACGGCGAGCCACGCCAGCGGCAAGGCGACGAGCAGGTAGGTCAGATAGTGCCCGTAGATCCCGTCGGGCCCGTACGGCTCGGTGGCTCCGTGCAGGAACTGGCTGTTCGGCAGGACGTTGGCCTCGGCCAGCTCGTGAAACCCGTAGATGAAAAGCTGCACCACGAAGACGAGCAGGAAGATGGCCGTCACCTGGAAGAACCGCGCGAGGTTGACGCGGTGCCCGTATCGTGACCACAGGAAAGCGATGCCTGCGGCCGCCGCCGTCCCCGCAATGGCGCCGGCGGTGATACTGAGCGCCTTCACCTGGAACAGCAGGGCGTTCATGAGCATGGCGGTCTCCATGCCCTCGCGCGTAATCATGAGCAGCGTAAACGAAAATACGCCCCAGAACGCCGCCGGGCCGAGGCGGTCGGAGGAGGCCTCGAGCTTCCCCTCGATCTCTCTTTTCATGTGACGCCCTGCGCGCCACATGTGGACCGTGAGCGATGCCACGAGGAAGGCCGCCGCTATGCCGAGGACGCCTTCCCACAGCGATTGGTTGCGCGCCCTGGCGAGCAGCAGGCCGGCGCCGATGCTCAACACCACTGACGCGGCAATGCCCCAGTGGATTGCCGGGACCAGCGCCTGACGACCGGTCTTCTTCAGGTAGGCCAGGCTGATCGCCACAATCAGGAAGGCCTCGAGTCCTTCACGCAGGGTGATGACGAACGACTGAAGCATCGATGAACGAAAATCTTATCGAGCGAACTCCGACCGGTCAAGTCGCCATTCGCTATAGTTGTCGGTACCTTCGAGGACGTCTTCCGTGCCGGAAGCGACGGACGATAATGAGGGCATGCTTCGACCGAGCCTCTGCCTGCTTGTCCTGGCCGTCCTGATGGCACCGCAGTCGCGCCAGGGACAGGGCGATTCGCTCGCCCGTGCCCGGACCTTACACGCGCGGTCGCTTCTCATCGACGGCCACAACGACTACCCGTGGGCGCTGCGCGAGCACGACCCGTCGCGCAATCTCGATACGCTCGACATCCACAAGGCCCAGCCGTCGATCATGACCGACATCCCGCGGCTGAAGGCGGGCGGCGTGGGCGGGCAGTTCTGGTCGGTCTACGTGCCCGTCGAGCTGCAGGGGCAGGCCGCCGTCACCGCCACGCTGGAGCAGATCGACATCGTCCACCGCATGATGCGGAAGTACCCGGAGGCGTTCGAGCTGGCGCTGACCGCCGCCGACATCGAGCGGATCCACAAGAGCGGCAAGATCGCGTCGCTGATCGGCATGGAAGGGGGCCACTCGATCGACAACTCCCTTGCGGCCTTGCGCATGTTCTACCGCCTCGGCGCGCGCTACATGACGCTCACGCATACCGCCAACACGCCCTGGGCCGACTCGGCCAACGGGCCGGCCGAGCATCACGGCCTGACGCCGTTTGGCGAAGAAGTCGTCAGGGAAATGAACCGGCTGGGCATGCTCGTCGACTTGAGCCACGTCTCGCCGGAGACCATGGCGGCGGCGCTGCGCGTGACGCAGGCGCCGGTGATCTTCTCGCACTCCGACGCGCGCGCGCTGAACGATCACATCCGGAACGTGCCCGACGACATCCTGCAGCAGCTGCCCAAGAACGGCGGCGTGATCATGGTCACGTTCGTCCCCGGCTTCGTTTCGCCGAAAGTCAACGACTGGAACAAGCAGCAGACGACGGAGGAGGATCGGCTGAAGAAGATCAATCCCGATCCCGTGACGGTGAAAAAAGGGGTCGACGCATGGACGGCCGCGCACCCGATGCCGGACGCGACGATTGCCGAGGTCGCCGACCACATCGATCACATCCGCAAGGTGGCCGGCATCGATCACATCGGCATTGGCAGCGACTTCGACGGCATCACGCAGACGATCCCGGAGCTCGACGATGTGTCGAAGTATCCGAATCTCACCGCCGAGCTGCTGACGCGCGGCTACAGCACAGCCGACGTGCAGAAGATCCTGGGCGGCAACGTCATGCGTGTCTTCCGCGAGGCCGAGACCGTGTCGATGCGCCTGCAGGCGGAGCGCGGCCCGTCGACGGCGGTCATCAAATGAACGCCCCGGCCGTTGCGCTACTCGCTGCCCTCACAGCTGCGCCCACGGTCGCGCAGGAATCGGTGCGCATCAGTCTGGAGCGGACGGCCTGCTTCGGGGTCTGCCCCGTCTATACGGTGACGATCGGCGACGACGGCCGAGTGACCTACAACGGGCGACAGTTCGTACACGTCGCCGGCGCGCGGGAGTGGCGCATCGACAAGACGGCCGTCCGCGCCCTGGCGTCCGAGATCGAAAAGGCCGGCTTCTTCGACATGCGGGACGAGTACACGGCGCTCATCACGGACCAGCCGACGACCTACACGACACTGACGATCGGATCGCGGACCAAGCGCATCAAGGATTACTACGGCGCGCCCCCCGCCCTGAAGGAGATCGAGCAACGCATCGACGACGTCTCCGGCGTGGCACGCTACGTTCGTGGCGACAAGGACCGGATCAAGGACGCGATCGATGTGGCGGCGGCCCGTGGCGACGCAGCGCGAGTAAAGACTCTGCTGGCGCAGGGGGATGACGCCCGCGGGCGCGATGCCAATGGCGTCACCCTGGTGATGAAGGCGGCCCTGTCCGGCGATCCCGAGACCGTCCGCGCCGTACTCGCCGCCGGAGGCGATCCGACCGCCCGCGACCGTGCCGGCCGCAATGCCGCCGATCGCGTGCGCGATATGCTGGCGCGCGACCCCAGCAACGCAAGACTGGCGGCGATCCTGCGTCTCCTCACCGACGAATGAGGGACAGGGTGAGGATCGTCGCTTTGGGTGACTCGACGACTGCCGGGACACCGGCCTTCAAGTCGCCACGCGAGGCGCCGCCGCGCGGCGAGGGGGACGCGACCAGCCAGTACGCGGTACTGGTTGATCAAGGCGCATCCCGACTGGGACGTCGTCAATCAGGGCATCAACGGGGAGCGCAGCGACGAGATCGCGGCACGCTTCGACGAGGACGTGATTGCGAAGAAGCCGGCGATCGTCGTCGTCATCGCCGGCGTGAACGACATCTACCAGGGGCGTCCCGCGCCGCACGTGAAGGATCAGCTCGCCGCGATGTACGCCCGCGCCCGCGTCACGGGCATCGCCGTCGTCGCGGGCACGATCATCCCCTACAACAGGGCGACTGCCGACCAGAACGCCTGCATGCACGAGGTCAACGCCTGGATCCGCGCCCAGGCCGACGCGGGCCTCCTTACCTTCGCCGACACGCGCGCCGCGGTGGCCGCGCCTGGCAATCCGGACCTCCTGGTCAGTTCCCCAGACGGACTGCATCCCGATGCGGATGGCTACCGGCGCATGGCGGATGCGATCGCGCCGGCAATCGAACGCGTAGTCGCTGCGCGCCGCTGAGGCGCCATCAGCCTGCTGGCTCAGGCACCGGCTGCTGGCGACCGCTGAGGACGCCAATCCAGCTCGTGACGGCGCTGGCGAGGATGACGAGGACGCAGACCATCATCCCAACCGTCAGCACGGAGTTCAGGTAGCCCTGGACGTGCTTGGTGACGTCGGCGCCGATCGCCATCGGGTAGAAGTTGTCGCGGACGCTCAGGACGCCGGCGGTCAGGGTGCTGACGGCGACGAACGACAGCGGCACGACCGTCACCCACGCGTAGCGGCTGCGGCCGGCGTTGATGATCACGGTCGTAGCGACGGCGAGCGCCACCGAGGCGAGGAGTTGATTGGCAATGCCGAACATCGGCCAGATCGTCGAGATGCTGCCGGCCCAGATGAAATATGCCCAGGATGCGACGACGAGGAACGTGGAAACGAGCGCGCCGGGCAGCCAGTCGTGGCGCGCGAAGGGCGCGTAGGTGCGACCGAGGAATTCGCCGACGAGGAAACGCGCCACACGCGTGCCGGCATCGATCGTCGTCAGGATGAAGAGCGCCTCGAACATGATCGCGAAGTGATACCAGTAATCGAGCAGGTGGCGCATGCCCGGCATGCCGGCGAAGATCTGCGCCATGCCGGCGGCGAGCGACACCGCCCCGCCCGTGCGCCCGGCGACCGTTTCGTTGACGGCCGCTTCGAGCGCCGGCAGGTTCGTCACCGACAGGCCCAGCGTCGCGAACACCTTCGGCGTCGTGTTGATCGCGAAGTAATCGCCCGGCGTCATCGCGCACGCGGCGATGATCGCCATGATGCCGACGACCCCTTCCATGAGCATCGCGCCGTAGCCGATGGGCCGGATGTCCGATTCCCGGTCGATCATCTTGGGAGTCGTCCCCGACGAGATCAGCGCGTGGAAGCCGGAGATCGCGCCGCAGGCGATGGTGATGAACGCGAACGGAAACACGGGGCCGGGCACGATCGGGCCGCCGCCGCCAACGAAGCGCGAGAACGCCGGCGCCTCGAGCACCGGGTTGACGATCACCACGCCGAGCACGAGCAGCGAGATCGTCCCGATTTTCATGTACGAGCTGAGATAGTCGCGGGGCGCCAACAGGAGCCACACCGGCAGCACCGAGGCGACGAAGCCGTAGGCCGCCATCAGGACGATGAGCTGCGCGCGCGTGAAGACGAAGAAGTGGCCGATCGACGACGCGGCCAGCGGCTTGCCAAGGACGACGCAGAGGAGCAACCCGGCGAGGCCGAGGATGGTGGCTTCCCCGACGTGGCCGGGGCGGAGGCGATACATGTACCATCCGACGAAGAGCGCGAGCGGAATCGACATCCCGATCGTGAACGTGCCCCACGCGCTGTGCTCGAGTGCGTTGACGACCGCCAGGCCGAGACCGGCCAGTGCGATGATGACGATGAAGAGGATGGCGATGGCGGCGGTCGTGCCGGCGACGGGGCCGATTTCACGCCGGGCGATGTCGGCCAGCGAGCAGCCGCCGCGCCGCGTCGAGGCCCACAGCACGATCATGTCGTGCACGGCGCCGGCGAGGCACACGCCGGCGACCAGCCAGATAAGGCCGGGCGCGTAGCCGAACTGCGCCGCCAGTACCGGACCGATGAGCGGTCCCGCGCCGGCAATTGCGGCAAAATGGTGACCGAACAGTACCCAGCGGGTCGTAACGTGGTAGTTCTGGCCGTCGGGACGGAGATGCGCGGGTGTCGCGCGCCGATCGTCGAGGCACATCACCCGCGCCGCGATGAACGCGCTGTAGTAGCGATAGGCGATGGCCAGGATCCCGAGGGCGGGAACGACGAGATAGAGCGCCCGCATGTCGGGCCATTGTATTTCTAACGCCCCCGCGTCGCCGCGCTCCCGGCGGGTGTTTGCGTACGCTGCCCCTACTCGGGGGTATATTGGGAGGTGCCAGCCACCCTCATCCAGGAAGACGTATGCGCCGTATCGTGCTCTTACTGACCGCGGTGATCAGTGCCCTAACCGTGTCGGGCTTCGCGCAGGGGCAAAAGATCAAGGTCTCGACCGCCTCGGTCCCGGTCTACGTCACCGTCACCAATCTGGAAAAGCAGCTCGTTCCCGACCTGACGCAGGAAGACTTCGAGGTCTTCGACAACCAGAAGCTGCAGACGATCACTGTCTTCGACAACAAGCCTGTGCCCATCACCACGGTGGTCATGCTCGATACGAGCGGCAGCATGACCGGCAACATGGACTTCCTCAAGGAGGGCGTCGAGCAGTTCCTGCTCCGGCTCCTGCCGGAAGACAAGGCGCAGGTGGGCGAGTTCAACGACAAGATCAAGTTTCATCCGGGCGAGTTCATCGACAACCGCGATCGGTTGATTTACCTGCTGAAGAACGACATCGATTTCGGATATCCGACGCGGTTGTGGGATGCGGCCGAGGAGAGCGTGCTGCGCCTGGAACCGATGGACGGGCGCAAAGTGGTCGTGCTCTTCACCGACGGCGACGACACGTCGAGCAAGATCGGTGTCGGCAAGGTGATGGACCATGCCCGCGAGAAAGACATCATGATCTACGGCGTCGGCTTCCAGAGCGTGTACTTCAATGGCCAGCGGATGGAGCACAGCTCGCCGGACAAGGGGCTGAAGAAGCTCGTCGAAGACACCGGCGGCGGCTACTTCGAGTTGAAGCACGGCGCCGACCTGAATGAGACCTTCACGCGCGTCGCCCAGGAGCTTCACAGCCAGTACGTGCTCGGGTTCTCACCGGAGTCGCTGGACGGGAAGATTCACAAGCTGGACGTGCGCGTGAAGAAGGCCGGGATGACGGCCCGGGCCCGGAAGACCTACCTGGCCGCGTCAGCGGGCGTGCAGTGACGCGGGTGTTACACGAGGACGGCGAGGACCGTCACCACCAGCAGCAGCGCCACCAGCTTGTCAGCGTTGCTCGAGAAGTCCCAGGAAATGTTCCGCATTACCATTGAACCCCCTTTCAGAGAGTTAGACGAGGGCACGGGTCCTTCGGTTTAGCATTCACGCAAACGTCATAAGATGCCGGCAAATACGGCGCAACGATGGCAGCGCCTCGCATGGACGGTAAGCGGGCTGCTCCTCGCCGCCGTCTTTCTTTACTACGCGTTACGGGGCGTCGATCTTCACGCACTCGGGGAGACGCTTGCCTCGGCTCATCCGGGGCTGGTCGTCGTGACGTGCGTCTTGAGCAGCGTTACGCTCTTCGTCCGTGCCGTTCGCTGGCAGGTACTGCTAAACAGCGAAGGGCACGTCGCCTTCGGCACGGTGTTCTGGGCGACGGCGGCCGGGTATTTCGGTAACAACTTCCTACCGGCGCGGGCGGGCGAACTTGTGCGCACGCTGCTTGTCACATGGTCCAGCCCGCTCGACGGAGCCTACGTGCTAGCTACCGCGCTCGCCGAGCGCGTGACGGATGCGATCGTGCTGGTGTTGATCGCCTCGATCGTGCTGATGTTATTCCCCGGCCATGCTGGCTGGCTTGCTGGCGCGGCGCGGCCGTTTGCGTTGGCGGGTGTATGCGGCGCGGTGGTCGTCGCGGTCCTACCGCTGACAGGAACGCTCCCACATCGCATGGTTTGCGCGATCCCGATGCCCGCTTCGCTTCAGCCGCGCGCGGTGCGGGCGGTCGACGCCGCGATCCGCGGGCTGCGCGCTTTTCATAGCGCCTCGCGCCTCGCCTGGTTCATCGCGTTAACTGGATTTATCTGGACCGTCGACGCGCTCACGGCCGTCGTCGCCGCCACCGCGATTGGCCTGCACTTGTCGCTGCCGATCGCGTTCCTGCTGCTCTCGGCGCTCGGTGTCGCCAGCGCGTTGCCGTCGACGCCCGGTTACGTCGGCATCTTCCAGTTTGTCTCGGTCATGGTGTTGTCGCCATTCGGGTTCAGCCGGGCCCAGGCGATCGGCCTCGTCCTCGTGCTGCAGGCGGCGTCGTACGCCGTGAACGCCGTTTGGGGTTCGATCGGTCTGGCGCGATACCGGCGGGCTGCGAAAACTCACCCTAATCCCTGAGGGCGTCGCCGCCGATACGAGAGGCGTCTGCCATGCGCCCGCGACTCCTGACGGCTCTTGGGGTGTGTCTCTTCACCGCCGCCGTCTACATCGCGTCGGGGCCGGGGCGCATCGACATAATCGACGGCCAGTACCGTTTCGAGGTCGCGAAAAACGTCGTCGAGGACTGGTCGATCCAGTTGCGCGATCCTTTTCTCGGCGATGCGGTCAAGGGGATACTCGGCGACTATTCGCCGTACGGCCTTTCCGGATCGCTGGTCGGCGTGCCGCTCGTCGCGATAGCGAACTGGTTTGGTGAGCCGTCGCAGGATCGGCAGCAGTTCTTCTTCTCGTTCACGTCAGGGATCCTCGGCGCGGCAACTGCAGGCGTGTTATTCCTATTCCTCACAGACCTCTCCGTGCCGCCGCGACGTGCGTTGGGGTGGACGATGGTCGCCTCATTCGCAACGCTTGCGTGGCCGGTGGCAACGTCTACGTTCGATCAGACGCAGCATGGATTCTTTATTCTGCTAGCGTGCCTGCTGGCATTCCTATCAGCGCGGCGCGACTCGCGCGGACTCGCCGCCGCCGCCGGTGCGACACTCGCTTTCCTCGTCAACTACCAGATCACCTACGTCATCTTGCTGCCCGCGGTCGCCATCGCGGCGCTCGCCCTACCTGGCGCGTCGGCGGAAGAGCGCAAGCGAGGCTTCGAGCGCGCCGGGCTCGTCGCGTCGGTGGGCGCCGTCGGCGTGTGCGTTTGGATGGGCATCAACAACTTTAGATTCGGGACGTTGCTCGCCGGCGTCCAGATGAACCCGCGACATCCGCCGGCACGCGGCAACCCGTTCATAGGCGGACCGGCACTGCTCTTCAGCCCCGGGAAGTCGCTGTTCCTCTACAGCCCGCCGACTGTCGTCGCGCTATTCGGACTCGTCCGACTCTACTGGCGTGAGCGACGCCTCGGCCAGGCCGTTGCCGCAACGTGCCTCCTACACTTCGCGATGATCGCGTCGCTGACGTTCTATGGCGGCGACTGGTGTTGGGGTCCTCGCTACTTCGCCGCCGTTCTACCGCTCGTGGCGCTTGGATTTGGCTTCATCGAGACTGGCACCATCGGCGCGCGCACCGCCGTTCGCTTGGCGATCGCCACCGGCCTCGTGATCCAGGTCATGGCGGTGAGCGTTGATCAACACCGTTTCTTCTACGGCCGATCGCTGCCTACCTTCTTCTGGTACACCCAGCCCGGCTACTACTTCTCCCACTCGGCGCTGTTCGATCGGCCCGGCGAAATCGTCCAGTCGCTGAAGGGGATACCACCCGAGGCGACTGAATTTCGCCCGGGACCGTATTCGCGGATGCTGACCTACGCTGTGTTCGGCGGTTGGGGACACCCGGAATTACCGGAGCCGGCGTGGATGCGCCTTTACCAAGTATTCTGGCTGCCGCGCCCGTGGCCTCTCTGGATGCGCCACGTACCCCACAACCACCTCGTTCGTCTCTCATGGGCGCTAGCCGCGCTCGCCCTCACCGGTTCGGCTGGACTCGCGAGCATGTCGGCCGTACGCTTGGCCGGGAACGACGCCACTCCGTGACGCTGGACAACGATCTCGAGCTCACTGTTGTGATCCCGTGCCTGAACGAGGCGCTCACGATAGCCCCCTGCGTCGAGCGGGCCCTGATGGCGATGCGGCAGCAGGGCATCAGGGGCGAAGTCGTTGTCTCGGACAACGGCAGCACTGACGGAAGCGTCGAGATCGCGCAGAAAACTGGCGCGCGCGTCGTCTCGTGCCCGACGCGCGGCTACGGCGCGGCAATTGCGTGGGGCTTTCGACACGCCCGCGGGCGCTACTTGCTGATGGGCGATGGCGATATGTCGTACGACTTCTCGCTGCTGCCACGCTTCATCGACGCGGCTCGAAATGCGTCGACTTTCGTCATGGGATCCCGGCTACGCGGCACGATCGAGGACGGTGCGATGCCACCGTTGCATCGCTACGTCGGCACGCCGGTCCTGACCTGGATCCTCAACCTACTCTTCGGCACGCGCATCTCGGACTGCAACTGCGGCATGCGGCTCATCGAGCGCAAGACGTTCTTCACGCTCGGGGTCGTCTCACCAGGCATGGAATTCGCCTCCGAGATGATCGTCAAGGCAGCGGTGGTCGGCGTCGGCATCGCCGAAGTACCTATCGACTTCTACAAGGACCGGCGCAATCGCCGTCCACACCTGCGTTCGTTCCGCGACGGCTGGCGCCACCTGCGGCTGCTGCTGTGGCACGCCCCCGATCACATGATGACCGTTCCGGGGCTGATCATGCTCACGCTCGGCGTGCTTCTCGCCCTCTCGCAGCTTGGTGGCAAGGTCACGATCGGCTTCACCAACTTCGACATCCATTACATGATTCTCGGCGTCACGCTGGCGCTGGTCGGCACGTCGGCGACGACGCTGGGACTCGTTATTGGGGCGACGATGCCAGCGGGCCGCGTGAAGCATGTGCGCGCCTTGATGGCGGCGCATCGCTGGTACTCGTTCGACCGGGCCGCCGTCGTCAGCGCGGCGTTATTCCTCAGCGGCTGCGCGTTCGACCTCTACGTCCTCTCGTACTGGCTCTACCAGTCCCGTGGCACGCTGACGACCTTCTACACGCGGCTGACGCTGTTCGGGCTTCTCTTAATCGCGATGTCGGTGCAGATCGGGCTTTCCGCGCTGATGCTGGGCGCGACCTTTACCGGCGCTGGCCGCATGCGACGCGCCACAGACATGGCGCCCGAAGACATCTCCGCCGTCCGCGGATGAAGATCCTCGTCGTCACGCACTTCTATTCGACGCACGCTGGAGGAATCGAGATCGTCGCCGGCCGGCTAGTGGCCGAATTTTCAGCGGTGCACCACGTCGCTTGGGCCGCCAGCGACTGCAACGCCGCGCCAGCGATGTCATCGAACGTGCGCGTCCTGCCAATGCGCGCATTTAACGGAATCGAAAAATTGACGGGCCTACCGTTTCCGCTCTGGGGACCTGCTTCTCTCGTCCGGCTCTGGCGTGAGGTCGGCGAGGCGGACGTCGTCCACGTGCACGACGTCGTCTACCCCGGCAACTGGGCCGCGTTCCTTTTCGCCGGACTGTGGCGCCGGCCGATCGTGCTTACGCAGCACGCCGGACTAATCCGATACCGCCGCGCGCTGCTCACGTTCTTGTTGCGGATCCTGCACCGCACGATCGGACGTCTGCTGCTGGCGCGCGCTACGCAGGTCGTTTTCATCAGCCCGGTCGTACGCGAGTACTACCAGGGCTTCGTCGCATTCCGCCGGCGGCCGGAAATCGTTTACAACGGGGTAGACAGCGATCTTTATTCACCCGATTCTGCCTCTCGCGAGCAGGCCGCCGCGCGATTCGGGTTCGAGGCGTCGCGTCCCGTTGTACTCTTTGTCGGACGGTTCGTCGCAGCCAAAGGTTTGCAGCTCATCGAGGAAATGGCGAGGCGTCTGCCCGATGTCGAGTTCGCGCTTGCGGGCTGGGGACCGATCGATCCGCGAAAGTGGAACGCGCCTAACGTAACGGTATTCAGCGGCCTCCGCGGAACGACCCTCGTCCCCCTCTATCGCGCCGCAGATCTTCTCGTTCTCCCGAGTCTCGGCGAGGGATTGCCTCTCGTCGTACAGGAATCCCTCGCCTGCGGCACGCCGGCGCTGGTAGATTCCGAAACCGCGCGGGCGGTCGGCGCCCCAGCGTGGGCCGTGCGCGGTTGTCCGACGGGTGGACCTGAAGCGGTCGACGCGTGGACGGCGGCCGTGCGCGAGGAGCTTCGAGCAGAGGCGGGCCGGCCCAGCGATCGTCGGGAGGCTCTCGGTCGTTTCGCACGCGAGCGCTGGTCCTGGAGCGCTACAGCCGCGCACTACTCGGAGCTGTTCCGCCGTGTCACCGCGCAGCGGGAACGCGCGCAAGCGCGGTAATCACGTCGCCACGGCCGGGCATATTGAGGCGGTAGAGGTGATACAGGGCAGAAGCCACCGCCTGACTGCCCTTCCCCATCGCTCCTGTTGGCGGACCGCCGGGGAGCCACTCGGCGAGCGTGCGGTACATGGGTGAGTAGAAGGGAAAACCCCAGCCGCGGATCCACACGATCTCGACGCCGGCCGCCTCGATCTTTTTCCGCAGCTCAACCTCCGAGTAATTCCGGATATGTCCGATCGATAGCTCCGACTTGCGCATCCGTCCCTGCATCGTAGCCACAAGCAGGTAGCGGCCCGCCATCTTCGCCATATTGCGTATCGCGCTAGTGTCGTCCAGCAAGTGCTCGACGACCTGTAGGCTCATGACGAGGTCGAAGGTCTGCGGCAGGGTCTGACTCTGGGCGTCGAGGACGCCGAGCGTGACGTCCGGCACGCGCTTCCGCGCGATGGCGAGTGCCTGTTCCGAATAGTCGACGCCGCTTAGCTCGTAACGATTCTCGCGCGCAAGCGCCGCGAGGTTGTCGCCGGAGCCGCAGCCAACGTCGAGAATCGTCCGCACGCCGAGCGATGCGACCGTGCGCAGCAAATCCTCGGTCGCGTGGCGGTGAACGGGGCCGTGGCGCTGAATGTCACCCCACGCCGTGTGCCAGAGATCGTCGTACGAAGTGGAGCTCATACTCTCAGCCGCCAGAAATGGTTGGAATGATCTCAACTCGATCGCCGTCGGAGAGCCGACGGTCGCGCGCATGATACAGCAGCAGCTCGTCGTTCACGGCGAAGTTGAACACCGAGTCGTCGAGCTGGTCGCGGAATCCCGGCATCCGGCGATCGAGGGCGGCGACGAGCTCGGCGATCGTGGCCAGCGGCTCGCTGAACACCAGCGTGCTAGTCGTTCCGATTTGCAGGGTCGCGGGCAGCCTGACCGTAATCATGGCGCGACCAGCGCTCGCAGACGCGCGCCCCACTCGCCGGCGGGCTGACCGCTCGCGTCAAGGCCGGACAGGTCGTAGAAGCGAGTGAGCAGGGCATCGAATTCCGCGCGGTCGATGCGTTCGCCGGCATGCTGGCCGACGGTGACGGGTTCTTCGAACCACCGGTCCGGCAGCGTGTCGTCCGCGCGGCTGACGCCGAGGCGACCGTTGATCAGGCGCTCTACGCCCATCACGTTGTGACCGACGGCGTCGAGATCCGCGGGCGCGAACTCCAGGCCGGTCACGTTGGCCACCTGGTTGGCGAATTCGTCGAGCCCGGGCAGCGACGGGCTGTTGAACAGCTTCGTCGTGAAGCGGCACATGCCGACGCTGTCGCCGACCGCGTAGGCGTTCTCGCAAACCCTGACCGCGCGCTCCTTCGACTCGTACGAGTTCGGCGCCGCGCTGACGGGGCCGCCGTAGAGACGCTCCTTGAACGCCGAGTCGTCGTTGATGCGCGAGTTGATCTCGAGCGTGACGCGGTTGCGTAAATGATCCATGCCGCGGGTGGCGACGGCGAGGCCGAGCGCGAACGCCTTGAGGATGCGCGCGTCGTGCGGGTCGCTCTGCATCAGCCCCTTCACTGCCATCCGGTATTTCAGCGCCGCCGCTGGGTAGTGCCCGCGCTCGACGGCGCGGGTGCTATCGGCCACCACGTTGCCGAAGCCCTCGCAGCGAGACGTCAGGAACAGCAGTTCCTCGACGGCTTCCGCGTTGCCCCAGGCGAGATCGAGACCGCCGGTTTTCTGCCGATCGATGATGCCGCGCTGATACAGCTCCATCGCCCACGCAATCGCCGAACCGGTCGACGCCGTGTCGAAGCCGAGATCGTTGCAGATGTTGTTCAGGCGGATGACCGTCTCGATACGATCGACGCCAATGTTCGGGCCGAACTTGCCGAGGGTGACGTACTCCGGGCCGTCGCCGCGCCCGTAGCGGTCGGCAGGATCCTGATTCATCTCGTTCAGGGGACGGCAGTTGACCGGGCAGCGGAAGCAGCCGCTCATGCCGGGGCGGTATGGATCGATGTTCTCGGCGTCGAGCTTGTCCGTCCACGTCGTGAGCTGGTTGTTCTTCGTCCCCATCGCGCCGAGCAGCCGGCTCGGCTTATAAAGAAACGGCGTGCCGCGGGTCTTCAGCGCGTGCTTGACGACCGAGGTATCGAGCAGCTTCTGCGCAATCGTCCTGTTGTAGCCCTTGTAGGGCTGCGCGGTGTCGAAATCGCGGGTGTGCCCTTGCACGACGATCGCCTTGAGCTTGAGCGACCCCATCTTCGCTCCCGGTCCGCCGCGCGCGTAGCACGCCTTGGGACCGGCCATAATCGCCGCGTTCAGCGCGAGGTTCTCGCCGGCCCGTGTGATGTTGACCATCGCGAGGTCGCGCGTCCAGGTGCCGGCGAAGTCATCGGGGACACGCGCGCGCAAGTCAATGTTGTCGAGCCCGACATACGGCGTCGCGTCGCGAAAGGTGATGTCGCCGTGCTGCACGTGCAGCAACGTCCAGGCCGGCGAGCGGCCGTAGACGACGAGGTGGTCGATGCCGTTCATACGGATGAACGACGGGAAGTAGTCGCCGGCGTTGGAGTCCATCAGGACGCCCGACTCAGGCGACCACGACGTGGCGTTGCCGCGCGCGGCGCTGGGGACGATGCCGGTGAGGACGCCGGAGCCGAAAATAAGGGGTACGTCGGGATCGAGCGGCTGACGCGTCTCGTCGAGCAGGCGATAAAGGTAGAACATGTTCACGCCGCGCCCGCCGAGCAGCGCCCGCACTACCTTCAGCGGCGTGTAGCCGCGCCGCAACTCGCGACGCTCGAGGTCGACGAATATGGTCGCCCCCTGCGTCGGGTACTGCGGCGCCTGGGGCAACTCGACCGTGAGACGCGCCACACGATCACGGAAGCCAGCCACTGCCCCATACATTACAGGAGGCGAGGGAATCAGAATACGAGGTATTCCGGCTCCCGTGAGATCGTCTACGATTGCCGCCATGCGAGTAGCCGCGGCGGCGATGATCACCACCTCCATTCTGATGCAGCAGCCAGCAGGCGATAGACCGGCGGGAAACATGCGCGGCACGAGATCCGTGGTGATGGCACGCAACGGCGCGATCGCAACGAGCCAGCCGCTGGCGACCGCGGCCGGGCTGCGGGTGCTGCAGAACGGCGGCAACGCCATCGACGCCGCGGTCGCCGCGGCCGCCGTCCTCTCGGTTGTCGAGCCGACGATGAACGGGCCGGGCGGCGATCTATTTGCGATTGTCTACTCGGCGAAGGACAGGAAGGTGCACGGTCTCAACGCGAGCGGCCGCGCCGGATCGCTGGCGACCCCCGACGAGTTCAAGCGGCGCGGCGTTCAGCGCATCCCGTTGCGAGGTGAGCTCTCGATCAGCGTCCCCGGAGTCGTCGATGGGTGGAACGAGCTGCTGACCAAATACGGCACCCGATCGCTCGCCGACACGCTCCAGCCGGCGATCAAGTACGCGCGCGACGGCTACGGTGTGAGCGAGATCATCGCCGGCCAGTGGAACGAAGTCGAGTCGATGCTGGCGCGCGATCCGAATTCGGCGAAAACGTTTCTCATCGACGGCAAGACGCCGAAGGCCGGCGAAGTTTTTCGCAATCCGAATCTGGCATCGTCGCTGGAACTGATCGCCAAGGGCGGCCGCGACGCATTTTACAAGGGACCGATCGCGACGGCCATTGCCGACGAAATGGAAAAGCGGCACGGCCTGATCACGCTCAAAGACCTCGCCGACCATCACGCCGACTGGGTCGATCCGATTTCAACGACGTATCACGGCTACCAGGTGCTGGAGCTGCCGCCGAACACGCAGGGGGTGGCGGCACTCGAGATGCTCAACATCATGGAGGGCTTCGACCTGAAGGCGATGGGCTGGGGCAGCGCGGCCTATCTGCACACGCTCGTCGAAGCCAAGCGCATCGCCTTCGCCGATCGCGGCGCGTGGATCGGCGACCCGTCGACGACGCCGCAAGAAGCCGTGGCGCGGATGCTCTCGAAGGAGTACGCGGGAGAGCGGCGCAAGGAAATCACTCCCGACAAGGCCGCGGCCAACTACGCGCCGCTGAAACTCGATGGCCGTCGCACCCCCGACGGCGGCGACGAGCCGATCGGCCGCGGCGACACGGTCTACCTCACCGCCGCCGACTCCGAGGGGAACGTCGTCTCGCTGATCCAGTCGCTCTACGAGACGTTCGGCTCCGGCATCGTCGCTGGCAACACCGGCATCGTGCTGCACAATCGCGGCAACCTGTTCACGCTCTCCCCCGGCAGCCCGAACCAGATCGCGCCGGGCAAGCGGCCGTTTCACACGCTGATCCCGGCGATGGTGATGAAGGACGGCATGCCCTGGGTGTCGTTCGGCGTGATGGGCGGCGACATGCAGGCGCAGGGACATGCGCAGGTGCTGGCCAACCTGATCGACTTCGGGATGAACATCCAGGAGGCCGGCGAGGCGCCGCGGTTCCGCGACAGCGGCACGGGTCTCGCGCTCGAGTCTCCCTTCTCCGCCGACGCGCGCGCCGGTCTCACTTCACGCGGCCACAAGCTGATTCAGAGCGTCGGCGTATGGGGGGGATTCCAAGGGATCCTGATCGATCCGAAAACGCACGTGCTCCAGGCCGGATCCGATCCGCGCAAGGACGGCATGGCGGCGGGCTGGTAGCGGCGCTCCGCGTTACTTCGTCGTGACGACACGCGTGCCGATGCGCGCCTCGAGCTCGGCGGTCAGTTTGCGCACGTCGTCTTCGCGCACGCGCAGCGGGATGAAAACCTGCTTCGTGCGCACCGTGATCCAGTCGGGAGTACCGCGGAAGAGGCCGAACGCGCTGCCAGCCTTCGCGACCGCGAGGCTTTGGCCGGCGGCCGTCGTCCAGCGCGGCTCCTTCGAATGCGAGTAATAGACGCCGATCACGTCGCTGTACGAAGCGCGGTGCAGCATGGTGGCGCCGTCCATCACCTCGAGGCTGTCGCGGCCGAGGCGAAGCGCCGCATCGCGATCACGCGTCTTCGCCTCGTCGACGATCAACAGTTTCAACTTAGCGAAGGTGACGTCTGGGAGCGCAGCCTCGGGGGCAGGGGTGGGCGGCGATGACGGGGCCACGGCGTTCTCGGAGCGCGGCTCTGGCGACGGTGCGGATGTCGCGGGAACGGCCGATCCACCGGCCGCAGGCTTCACGGGCGGTGCGGACTTCTTTGCCGAGGTCGACGCCGATGTCGCGGTTCTGGCCGGCCCGCGTGACGCGGGAGTAGCGGGTGAGGACGCGGACGACGGCGCCCCCGTATCCGGAGGCGTCCCCGGCGCTGACGGCACAGCCGCATCCGAGACCGGCCCTGGGGGCGCCGGTGATTCGGTCGCCGCGGGAGGCGGTGGCGTCGGCGCTGGCGCGGTCACCGGCGGCGTCGCCGCGACTGCGGACGCGGCGGCCGGCGCCACGGATGCGGCCTTGTGCGCGCGCCAGAACAAAGCCGCCGGAATCCCGCCGAACAGCAGGAGCGCGGCGGCAATCGCGATCGGCACCGCGGGACTCTTCCTGGCTGGTTTCGTCGCGCCGGGCACTGCCGACGACGTAATCGCTGCGGCGGTGTGTGCGCGCGCTGGCGCCGAGGGCAATGGGGGCGGCGCCTGCGGGGCGGTTGGGGCTGGCGCGACAATCGTCCCGGACGCCGCGGGCGTGACGGGCGTGACGGCGGCAGGCGGCTCGGCCGCGACTGGCTGCCGCGGTTGCTCGGGCATCAGCCGTTCGGTCCCCTGCTCCGGTGGCACGGGGGAGGCCTCGGGCGATCCCTCCTGCGGACGCGTCAGGACGAGCGTCGCCGGTGACGAGGGGGGCACGGAGGTCGTCATCGGCGCTGACACCGGGGGGGGCGCCGGCGTCGCCAGCGTCGCCGCTGGGTCGGGCGGCGCGGGTGCGACGACCGAGATACGCGAGATGCCGGTCGAGGCCAGCCCGGGATCGAGTTGCGTGAGCGCCCTCCTGAACTCGTCCGCCGTCTGGTAGCGATCATCCGCGGACTTGGCCAGCGCGCGCGCGATCACGGATTCGACCGCCTCGGGTAGCTCGCTGCGGATCTGCCGCACCGGTGTCGGCAGATCGTTGAGCTGCCGGTGCACCATCGCGATGCCGCTGTCGGCCTTGAAGGGGAGCTGCGCTGTCAACAACCGGAAGAGCACCACGCCCATAGCGTAGATGTCGGCGCGGCCGTCGATTTCGCGCCCCAGCACCTGCTCGGGCGACATGTAGGCGGGCGTACCGACCATATAGCCCGCTGTGGTGAGGTGCTCAGAGCCGACCATCCGCGCCAGGCCGAAGTCCATCACCTTGACCAGACCCGATTCGGTCAGCATCAGGTTGGCCGGCTTGAGGTCGCGGTGCACGATGCCCACGCCGTGTGCGTGCTCGAGCGCGTCAAGCACCTGCACGCAGAACTGGGCAGCGCGACCGATAGGCATTGGCCCCTCGCGCTGCGACAGGCGGTCGAGCGTTTCGCCGCGCACGAACTCCATCACCATCAGCAGCTGGCCTTCGTACTCGGTGAGCTCGTAGAGCGTAGCGATGTTCGGGTGGTTGAGCCGGGCCAGCGTGATGGCCTCGGCACGGAAACGCTTGAGCAGATCCGGATCGCCGAGATCGGCGTTCAGGCTCTTGATGGCGACGTCGCGATCGAGCGTCTCGTCGACAGCTTTGTAGACCGTGCCCATGCCGCCGCGTCCGAGTCGCGATACGACGCGGTATTTACCGACCGTCTGGCCCACCATATGGCGTTTTCTCAGGTCTCCAGGGAAACGGAGTCTAGCAGATTCGGCCGGGCCGGCCGTGTGCTAACGTGCGGCGCGTATGCCCCTGCTGCTGACCGAACAGGACGTTCGCGCGGTCCTGCCGATGGACGACCTCGTCACCGCCATGGAAGTTGCGCTCGAGCGCTTTTCAGCGGGAGCGGTCCGTCAACCGTTGCGCACCGTCGTCGACGCGGCTGGACACGGCTTCTACGGCGTGATGCCCGCCTACATGGAGGATCCGCCCGCGCTCGGCACCAAGCTGGTGTCGGTCTACCACGGCAACACAGCGCGCGGCCTGACCACGCATTTGGCGACGATCGTGCTGCACGATCCGGCGACGGGGGAGCTACAGGCGGTCATGGACGGCCGCTACATCACCGAGGCACGCACCGCCGCGGTCTCGGCGGCCTCGACGAAGCATTTGGCCCAACGCGAGGCACGTGTGCTGGCGATCCTCGGCACGGGGGTCCAGGCGCGCAGCCATGCGGCCGCGATGCTGTGCGTGCGGCCATTCGACGAAATCCGCATCTGGGGGCGGCGCGCCGACCACGCCGCGGCGCTCGCCGCGGAACTCGCGCCGTCGCTACGGATCCGCGTGGACGCCGTGCCGACCGCGCATGACGCCGCCGACGGCGCCGACGTGATCGCGCTGGTCACCGCTTCGCCCACGCCCGTCCTGACCCGCGCAGATGTGGGCGGCGGTGCGCACATCTGCGCGGTCGGCGCCTGCCGCCCGAACCAACGCGAGATGGACACGGCGCTGGTCAGGGCGTCGCGGGTGTTCGTCGATTCGCGTGCGGGCGCGCTCGCCGAAGCCGGCGACCTGGTGATCCCGATCCAGGAAGGGGCGTTCGACGCCGGCCACATCGCGGCGGAGCTCGGCGACGTTTTTGGCGGCCGCGCCGAAGGACGGCGCACGCCAGATGAGATCACAGTCTTCAAGTCGCTGGGGATGGCGGTGGAAGATGTCGCCGCGGCGCGCCTCGCGTTCGAGCGAGCCGCCGCCGCGGGACTCGGACGGGGAGTGATCGTGTAGGTCGTCGCTAGTCCTCGATGAGCCAGGCCGCGCGCGCCCTGCGCGTTGAGCCAGGCGGCGCGCGCCCTGCGCCTCGCAGCGCGGCTATCATATGACGATGGTGCGGCTCAGGCCAGTTGTTGCGGCCGCCGTCGCGGCGGCCGTCTGGCTGGGGATTGCCGCGCCGGTATTCGGGCAAAACGCGCGCGAACTGCGTGATCGCGCCACCGATCTCGCCTATAACCTCGACCATGAGGAAGCGATCGAGCTGCTCCGGCAGGCGGTCGCGCTGGAACCCTCGAACCCGGACAACCACCGGGCGCTCGCCGCAACGATCTGGCTAAACATTCTTTTCCGCCGTGGCGCAGTCACCGTCGACCACTATCTCGGCAGCTTTACCCAATCGAACGTCGCGCTGAAAAGCCCGCCACCGGAGCTCGATGCGGAGTTCCGCCGCGAGTCGGCGAAGGCGGTCGAGCTCTCGGAAGAGGAGCTGGCGGCGCGCCCGAAGGACCCGCTCGCGCATTTGGATCTGGGCACCTCGCTCGGACTCCAGGCGACCTACATGGCATCGGTCGAAGGACGGCTGACGGCGGCCTTCAAGGCCGCGCGCCGCAGCTACGACGAGTGCGAGCAGGCGCTCGCGCTCGACTCCGGCCACAAGGAACCGGCGCTGGTCGTCGGGACCTACCGCTACATCGTCTCGACGCTGGCACTGCCGATGCGGATGATGGCCTACGTCGCCGGCTTTGGCGGCGGCAAGGAGCGCGGCCTCAAGATGATCGAGGACACTGCCGCGACACCGGAAGCCGAGAATCGGACGGACGCGCAGTTTGCGCTCGTATTGCTCTATAACAGGGAACGCCGCTACGCCGATGCGCTGCGCGTGCTAGCGGCGCTCAGAAGGCAGTACCCTCGCAATCGGCTGGTGCTGCTCGAGGCTGGATCGACAGCCCTCCGCGGCGGCCAGCTGCAGGAGGCCGAGACCTTGCTCAGCGAGGGACTCGAGGCGCTGGCGAAGGATCCGCGGCCACGGATGCCCGGTGAAGACGGCCTGTGGCACTACAAGCGCGGCGCCGCGCGGGTCGGGCTGAAGCGGTTCGGCGAGGCGCGCGAGGACCTGGCGGTGGCGCTGCGCCCCGAGTCGCTGCCATGGGTGCAGGGCCGCGCGCACCTCGAGACCGCACGCATCGCCACGCAGCAGGGGGACACGGCGGCCGCCAAGCGTGAAGCGTCGAAGGCGATCGCTTCGTGCGAGGCGGGCAACGATCCGGCGTGCGTCGAGGAGGCGCGAAAGATTCGCTAGATGGCGAAAGTCAAGACGTGGATCTGGGTCGTCGTCGGCGTCATCGCCATCGGCATCCTCGGGATCGTCGCGATGGCGGCGGCCGGGCTGTGGTTCGTGCGCTCGCACGTCGACGTCCACCAGACGACGAGTGCGGCGGCGACGAGCGATTTCGCCAGCGTGCGCGCCCGTTTCGCCACCGAGCGGCCGCTGATCGAGCTCGACGAGCGCGGCGATTTCATCCGCGCCAATACCGACCGTCCCGCGGGCACGGTACGACCGCAGACGCTCAACGTAATGGCGTTCGATCCCGACGAGGAGAAGGTCATACGAATGGCGCTGCCGTTCTGGCTGCTGCGCCTGAAATCAGGCGGGTCGCACTTCAGCATGAACGGCGAGGCGGTCGACCTGGCGAAGATGCACCTGACCGTTGAAGACCTCGAACGCTTCGGACCGGCCCTGATTCTTGACCATCAGGACCGCAAGGGCTCGCACGTGCTGGTCTGGTCGGAATAGATCAGGCGAAGTGCAGGAACTTCTTCATTCGCGCCATCAGGGTGCCGGTATCCGCGGAGACCGTGCCTAGTGACGCCGACCGCGCCGCTGCGAGGCCTGACTGACGGGCGGCCGCCGATTCGGCGATCCGCTCGATGACGCGGGGATCGGCCTCGGCGAGGCGCCGGAACAGATCCGCGTTCAGCTCGATCACTTCGACGTCGCCCATCGCCAGCACGGTGGCGGTACGCGGTTCGCCTGTGAGCAGCGACATCTCTCCGAAGTGACCACCGGCCTCGATGCGTGCGACTTCGTTGCGCGCGGGCCCGAGTACGACGCTGACCACTCCCTCGGCGACCACGAACATCGACTGTCCCGGGTCGCCCTGCCGAACGATCGTCTCCCCCGTGCCGTAGACGACGTGGTCGGCAGCCAGGGCCAGCTCGCGGCGGAAATCCGACGGGACCTCCGCAAACAGGTCGACCTGCGACAGGACGCGCTCGATCCGGTCCGCTTGCTCGTGCGGCTCGGGCTCCTTCCATTCGCGGCTGTACTCGATCTGGATGGGCCACGGGATTTCGATGCGGTGGCGCTGGAAGGCGTAGTAGATCGCCGTGCGCACGTCGTCGCGCGCCAACTCGTCGTGTTCGAAGTCGTCGATCCAGAAGCGCGCCTTGTAGGTGATCGCCGAGGCATCGAAGGCCTGGAGCAGGACGTCGGGCGCCGGCGCCGACAGCACGCGCGTGGAATGCCGCATCGCCTCGAGTATGGCCGCCTTCACCTGGTTGGGGGCCACCGTGTAGGTCGCGCCGACGAGGACCTCGATCATCACCGGCAGCGCCGGCTCCGAATAGTTGATGATCGCTTCCTTCGAGACGACGTTGTTGGGCAGGACGACGAAGTTACCGGCCTTGGTGCGAAGTTTGGTCGCGCGCCACGTTACCTCGGTGACGCGTCCTTCGTAGTCCGCAACCTTGACCCATTGGCCGACGTGAAACGGCTTCTCGCTCTGGATGGCGAGGCCGGCGAAGGCGTTACCGAGCGTATCCTGCAGCGCGAAGCCGAGCACGACCGCGCTCACCGCGGACGTCGTCAGGAGCTGCTCGCTGAGGAACGTCGATGCGAGCAGCACGAGCCCGAGGACGATCGCGTCCTGCAGGATCGTCGGGAACCGATCTGGCACGCGATCCTCGCGGAGGGGATTAATCAGGAGGACGATGACTGCATTGATGATCGCGGCGGCGACGGCGAGGCGGGCGAAGGCGCCGACTTCGCTCATCGTGTCGGCGGAGGCATGCAGGCGGCCGCCCCACAGAACGAGCACCAGGTCGGACAGGACGAAGGCGCCGAGCAGAAAAAGCGAGAGGCGCAGTTTCCGCCGGACGAGCCGGTTGACCGTGACGGTCATCATCCCGAGCATCACGGCCATCGCCGCGATGCCCAGGACTACGTGCTCGGAATGCGTCAGACGATGCCCTTCTTGAAGGTGGTGATTTCTTCGGGGCTGAGCTTGACGGCGACGAGGGCCGGGGTGCTGCCTCCCTTGGCGTAGGTATCATTCCCGATTCCACGCGCCCCGGCCGAGGCGGTCTGCTGCGTGGACGCCTGCTGCTTGCCAGTCGTCACGCTGCTCGTGCCTCCCTTTTTCTGGCTGTCGTCGTTCTTGGTCTGGTCGTTCTTCTTGGCCTCGCCGCTCGCCAGCCCTGAGGCGCCGGCGTCCACCGTGGTGATCTCACTCAGCGGCTTGGCGTCGAACGTCACGTACTGCTTGAAGCGCGCCCCGACGGTCGCTTTGCTCGTCAGTTTCTCGGACGAGATCTGCTTGGTCACCTTATTGATGCGGTCCTTGGTGTCGGGATGCGACGCGAACCAGCCATTATGGCCAGTCGAGGCGGCATTGCGTGCATCGACCTTTTCGAGGGCTGTAGCCAGGCCGTGCGGGTCGTAGCCTGCTTTGTTGGCATCGATCACGCCGCCGTGGTCGGCGTCGTTCTCGTCACCCTGGCTCCACTGCCCTTCGAAGACGTGCTGGAACAGCTTGTCCCCCATCTTGGTGAGCTGTTCCGTGGTCCAGCCGGCGTTACTCGTCCCATAATCGGCGGCGATGTCCATGCCCTTGCTTCGTTGAATGGCGCGGATCGTGTGCTTGTCGGCGACGTGGGTGACCTCGTGCCCAAGCACGCCGGCCAGTTCCGCCTCGTTCTTGATCAGTCCGAGGAGGCCGCGGGTGATGTGGACGAACCCGCCCGGCGCCGCGTAGGCGTTGACGCCGTCGGTGTCGAGCACGATGAAGGTCCACTGGAGAGTCGGCCGCGAGCTCTGCTGCGCAACCACCGTGCCGACGAGCGCGACATACTTGGTGAGCTCCTTGTCCTGCACCACGCCAAAGCGCTGGCGCAAGCGCAGGCTGACGTTTTCACCGAGCTGGCGCTCTTCCTTGTCAGTGAAGTGGATCTCGTCATAGTTCTTCTTCGCTTTGGTGGCCTGGTCGGCCCCCTTCTGGATCTTGCCGAGCGCACCGCCGAACTGCGCGTAGGCCGGCGCGGCGAACAACACCGCCGCAAGAACGAACGCTGCTGCCTTCATGTCGTCTGCACCTCAATCAGGGGAGCCGGAACCTTGACCTCGAAAATCGCCACCGCTTTGCTCTTTCCCTTGACCACAACGTCTCCGAGGGGGCGCATCTCGTAGGCGGTGACCAGCCGGGCACGGGTGGCGTCGCTGATGATAATCCGGGTCTTATATTCTTTGTTCAAGGACTCCAGCCGGGAGCCCAGGTTCACGTTGTCGCCGATGACGGTATAGCTCATGATCGACGACGACCCGATGTTGCCGGCGATCATGTCGCCGGAATTGACGCCGACGCCGATATCCAGCTGTGGCAGGCCACGGGTCACCCACTCCCGGTTCAGGTCGCCGAGCTCCCTGACCATCTCGACTGCCGCCGCCACCGCGTGATCGGCGTGGCCGGTATCGTCGAGCGGCGCCCCGAAGAGCGCCATGACCATGTCACCAACGAACTTGTCGACGGTGCCGTGGTGACGGAACACGATCGCCACCATGCGCGAGAAGTACTCGTTCAGCTGCGCGACCAGCGCCTCCGGATCGCCGCGCTCGGTCACCGAGGTAAAGCCGCGGATGTCGGAGAACAGCACCGTCATCTCGCGCCGGTTTCCACCGAGCTCGGCGAGATCGGGATTGGCCATCAACTGGCTATAGACGTCCCGGGACACGTATCGGCCGAACAGCTTCGACACTTTTCGCTTCTCCCGCCCCTCGACGAAATACTGGTAGGCGGTCCCGAAGAACAGCGCACAGGTGCCGGCGGTCAGCGGCTGCAGGAGGTTCAGCCAGAGGCCCGTCTTGAACGCGCCGACGGTAAACCACGTCCACCCGCCGAGCAGCCCCAGCGACGCGGCCACCGCGCCGGTCAACGGCAGGAACGCCGCAAGCAGCCCGATCGCGATCGCCGTGACGAAGAGCGTTGCCAGGCTGGATCGGTTCGACTCCGGTGTGATGAAACGATTGGCGAGGATGCTGTCGGCCATGCTCGCGTGCAACTGGATCCCAGGCATCGATCCCGACTTATCGGCCGACATCGGCGTGGAGAAGACATCAATCAGACCCGAGGCGGTCAGACCGATGAAGACGATCTTGTCCTTGAATACCGCCGGGTCGATGCGAGGCTTCTTCCCTGCCAGGATTTCCTGCTCGGCGGCGAAGACGTCTTTGAACTGGTACGACGGGTAGGGACGTTCAAGCCGGCCGCCGGTGCCGGTCACCAGCGCCGGCGCACGGTAGTTAATCAGCATCGACCACTGCTCGTGCGTGCCGACGCGGCGATGGACGAGCGGGACTCGGCGATCGCCGATGCGCAGTGTCGCGCCGTCGGCTGCGACGTCCTGCGGGCGAAAGCCGCCGGCGAGCAGCGCCGCCGCGACGCCGAGCGACGGCAGGTCTCTCCCGCCGCTCACGATAAACGGCGACATCCGCCGTGCGGTGCCGTCATCGTCCATGGAGAGGAAGTTGTGGCCGAGGGCGGCCGCCGCGTCGGTCAGCAGCTGATAGGGCGCCAGGACGAGCGGACGCGGCTCCGCCAGCGAGGCGGCATTGAACGGCGATCCGCGCCAGGCCGCGGCGGAGACATCCTTGACGGGCAGGTCGGCGATGCCCTCGTAGACAGCGTCGGCGAGCAGCACCACGTTTCCCGCCGTGCGCGTCGCCTGCGCGAAGTTCTCGTCGCTCTGCCCACCCGACCATACGTCGTTAGGGTCGTCGAAGACGTAGGCCTTGACCTGATCGCGTTCGGGGAACGTCAGGTCGATGGCCACGACTTTTGCCGGAGCGCGATGCAAAAACTCGACGGCGAGGCCGGCGGCCACGCGGGGCCATGGCCAGCGCATCCGAAAGCCCTCCTGCAGCTCGCGGATGCTCAGGTCGTTGATCTCGACGAAGACGATGTCTTTGTTGACAGCCTGGGGCTGCGCGGCGAGCCGCATGCGCCAGTCATAGGTCGTCAGCTCGTAGCGATCGAGCAAGTCGCTCGACGCCGCGAGCGTCAGCACCAGCAGCGCTGCCAGCAGGCCGAGCCCGACGCCGATCGCGGCCTTGCGGAGCATGGTCGATAGTGTAGCGGCTTTGCCCGGAGGGCCCTGTTCGAGCCCGAACGTCCCTCCGACGCTACCCTGCGTAGACTCCGTAACCAAGAAGGCCGGCAAAGGCCAACAGCCCGATGCCCGCCGCCTGAAATTCCCAGGACCGCTCCAGGGACACTCGCGCCATCATCCTCAGCCCTTGTTTGGGTACGCAGAAGGGAATAGTGCCCTTAATCAAGAGTCCCCCAGGCCTTTGGCTGCAGGATGTGCGAGAGACCAATCACTCCGAAGAGCAGGACGGCGAGGATTTCTACAGATCGCTCCATCCGCGCAGGCTAACGCCCTGCGCGCGGCCGGTCATGAAGGATCGGTTCATGGCTCCGAGCCTGGACCACCTCGGTTGGACCCGTGTCGCAGACTCCAGAGCCCGCGCGCCGAGAGGATGAAGGTGACGCCCCCGAGCGCGCCGAGCGCCCAGAGTGTCCAGACGAAGAAAAAGCCGCCGGTGGACCTGGCGATCTCGGCGTAGTGTGCCCCCCGCATGTGGATGACGGGCATGGCTGCGGCGAACAACCCGACGAGCAGCATGATGACGTGCCCCGATCGGCGTTGGGCAAGCACGAGCGTCGCGTACAGGAAGACCACGAGGACGAGCAGGGCGGTATTTGACGGCTCGGCCTTCGATATGCCGCGGACGATGTCGTCCGTGACGTGAAGCGTGAGCAAGAGGATCGAGAGCAGAGAGGTGGCGACCAGGATGGCGTTGTGCTTCATGCGCTACTCATAGACGTAGAAGGTCTACGTCTTGTTCTGTCCCCGCCCGAACATCGTTTTCCGGAAGCGGTCATCCGGAAACGCGCCGCGATCCGCCGGTCACCAGAAACAAGGCGAACGGCGGTGGCATAGTGGTTGCTGACCCCTCGCAACCCATGAGCACTTTTCTCCATGAATTGCGTGTTGCCAGCCGGCAGTTGGCGGGCCATCCGGGGTTCTCGCTCATCGTGGTGGTGACGCTCGCGCTGGGTATCGGCGCCATCACAACCTGCTTTGCCGTCCTCAACGCCGTCGCATTTAGGCCGATCCCATTCGCGGACCCCGACCGTCTCGTTGCGCTCCGCTCGCTCGATCGTCGCGGTGCCGTCAGACCGCGGCTATCGCTGGATACGTTCGCGGCGCTGCAACAGACCCGGGGAACCTTCTCGGGCGCCGCCGCGTACGACACGCGCGAGGCGACGGTGGCCGGCACGGGCGTCGTCGCGCAGCAGGTGCAGGTCGCGAGAATCGCGGGAGACCTGTTCTCCCTGATGGGCGTTCCAGTGCAGAGGGGTCGATCGCTGGCCGCGGCCGACGCAGGGAGTCACGCGGCCATCGTCAGCGACGATCTGTGGGTGCGGGGGTTCGGATCGAACCCCGACGTCGTCGGCACGACGCTCTCGCTGGACGGAGAGACCTATGTCATCGTCGGCGTCGCCGGACGCGGTTTCAGCTTTCCCCAGGACTCGCGTCTCTGGGTGCCGTTCGATCGGTTGACCGGGACTCAACTCGTCGATATCGTCGCTCGCCTCGAGCCGGGCGTGTCGGCGGCGCGGGCTGACGCGACGCTGTCGGCGGCGCTGGGCGGCGCCGGTGGGTCGGACCGCGTCGCCATGACGACACCGTTGCGCAGTGAGATGATCGGCGGCAAGCAGCGCGAGATGGCCTTGGTCGTGCTGGCTGCGGCGGCGCTCGTGCTGCTCCTGGCGTGCGCGAATCTCGCTGGCCTGCTCACGGTCCATATCGGCGAACGGAAGTACGAAATGGCGCTTCGCGCCGCTATCGGCGCCGATCGTCTGAGGCTGGTGCGCCAGTTGATGACCGAAAGCGTGATGCTGGCGGCCGCGGGCGGCGCGGGCGGGTTGATCCTCGCGCAGTGGGGTGTCGACCTCTTCTCGTCCACCGTTGGCAAGCCGCTGGGCGCTGAGTGGATCGTGTTTGCGGTCGATGGCCGCGTGGTGATCTTCGCGCTGGCCGCGGCGCTCGTCACGGCCCTCTTGTTCGGGCTCACCCCGGCGGTCGGCGGCACGCGGATAGACATTCGCGGCGTTCTGCAAGGCGATGCGGGCACATCGACGCCGGGACCCGGGCCGCGACGGGCGCGCGATCTGCTGGTCGCCGGACAGCTGGCGTTGTCACTCGCGCTCGTCTCCGGCGCGGCATCGATCGTGACGAGCTCGATGCGGTTCGGCGACATCGACCCGGGTTTCGACAAAGAAGGCATCCTCGCAGTCAAGGTGACGTTTACCGGGTCCGCCTATGCTCAGCCCGAGCAGCGCTTTGCCTTCGTCGATGCCGCAACCAGCCGCCTGCGAGCGTTGCCGGGTGTCACCTCAGTGAGTGCGGTCAGCCATCTCCCGCTGATCGACCGTGACGTGTTCTACACGGCGTTCGCCCCCGAGGACGCCGCGCCGGCTGAGCGGATGCCGAGCGGGTCCGTCCGCTTCGTCGATGCGGGCTACATCGCGGCGATGCGCATCCCCATCCACCGGGGGCGCGCCTTCACCGCGGCCGAAGCGCGCGATCAGCGGGACCGCGCCGTCCTCATCAACGACAGGATGGCCAGGCGCTATTGGCCTGACCGCGATCCGATCGGCACGCGGTTGCGCCTGACGGGAAGTGTCGATACCGAAGGGGTCTACACGATCGTCGGCATCGTGGGAGAGGTCAGCCAACGCCAGCTGCCCGCCCCGCCGGAGAACCAGCTGTACGTGCCCCTGGCACCCGCGCGCCAGGTGTCTCTGATGGTCCGCACGACGTCGGGCGCGGCCGGGGTCGCCGCGCAGGCGCGGGATGCGGTGCAGGGCCTCGATCGGTCGCTCGCGATCAGCACGAACACGATGAAGGCCACCTACGACTGGTACGCGAGCGACCGGCGATCGCAGGGCCTGGTCGTCGGTACGCTGGGCGGCATCGCGCTGCTACTCGCCGGGCTCGGCGTCTACGGAGTGATGGCGATCATGGTGAACGCGCGCAGCCGGGAGATCGCCATCCGGATGGCCCTTGGTTCAACCGCCGGTGCCGTCCGACGTCTGATGCTGGGGCGTGGCCTGACCGTCGCGGCGGCGGGTGTCGGGGCGGGGCTGATGCTCGCGACCGCGCTGACGGCATTTCTGTCGTCGATCTTGCTGGGGGTGCGCGCCTTCGACGTGGGCCTGCTCGGCGCGGCCGTCGCGCTGCTCGGCGGCGTGACGCTGCTGGCCTCGTGGTGGCCGGCGCGCCGCGCGATGCGCGTCGATCCGATGGTCACGCTGAAGCAGTAGCGAAGGCACGAGGATGGCATCGAACCCCGCGCACACGAGCGGCAGGCGCCAAGAACGCGGTGCCGGTCATCGACATTGAGGCGTGTTACCCTTCCAAGGCCGTCCTCAATGGGCCCTCCGGTTCGAAACAGTCATGACAAAAATCCAGCTTGCGGCGGTCTTCATGCTCTGCGGGATAGCCGTGAGTGGCTGCTCCTCCGCAGCGCCGGCCGCTCCAATCCCGCCAGCGTTCACGGCCCCGACAGGTCCGCCGCCCTTCAATATCGCGGGCAACTGGAACGGTTCCTTTCAAACGAGCAACCTCCCGACGCGGACGATTACGATGACGATTGTCCAGGGCCTGTCGTGCGTCGATGGCGCGTGGAAGGACGCCGCGGGGCAATGGAGCGGCGCCATCAGTGGGCTTGCGACTGACACGTCGTTCAGCGGCCAGATCTCGTTCGAACGCACAGCCGACGGAGGCGGCGCGTGCAGAGCCACCGCAAACGTCGACGGACCGATTGGCACCGACGGGATTCATTGGACAGTCGGGTCATTCACCGCGGCATCCGGATGCAACGGCGATTTGCCGCAATCCACAGTGATCACGCTTCTGCCCACCTCCTGACCGACGCGGTCGTGATGATATCGTCCCCATGGTGTTTCTCGCCCTGTCGTTTCTGTTCCATACGCTAACCGCTTCTCAGTCACGGATGGCGGACGTCACGCCGTTCTGGGCTCGAGCGATTCCGTGGCAGACCTTTCTCGACGGTGTCACGGTGAATGGGGAGCAATGGCGGCGCAACTGGTCCAGAGCTGAAGCCCCGCCGGACCTGGCCGCTCGTCTACGGCGATCGGCCGACGGCCTCAGCCTGCTCATCGTCGCCGAAGACTGGTGCCCGGACTCGGTCAACACCGTTCCCTACATCGTCAAGTTAGCGAGCGCCGCCGGCGTCGAGGTGAGGATGCTGAACCGCGCCGCCGGCGCAGCGCTGATGGACCGTCATCCTGCGTTCGACGGTCGTCGCGTGACTCCGGTGGTCGTCGTGATCCGCAGAGGACAGGACGCCGGCGCGTGGGTCGAACGTCCAGCTGTGCTCCAAGATCTCTTTCGATCCATGGCGGACGATCCGGCCAAGGCCAGGCGCTTCGGGGAACGCCAGGCATGGTACGACACGGACGCGGGCCGGACGACCGACCTGGAAATCGTCGACGTCGTGGAACGCGGTGGGGTGCGCGATTAACTCGATCGCCCGCTGGCGAATCGCCGCCTGGCTGTTCACGGCGTCGTCGATCGGCTTCTGGCTGGGCGTAGCGCCACTGCTGGCCCATCAGGTCCAGGACTCGACGGCCTCGCCCGCGTCATCGGCTGGTCAGAGCCCGATGGCGGCGACCGGCAGCGGCAGCACCGAGCCCAAGCGCTGGCACTTCCAATTCGATGGGGCTGCCTTTGGGACGTTCAACGTTCAGGGCGGTCCACGTGGCACGACCCAGTTCCGATCGCAAAACTGGGGCATGGGCATGGCCAGTCGCCAGACGGGCCGCTCCTCGATCACGATCGTCGTCATGTTGACGGCCGAGCCGCTGACGGTCGGAGAGGCCGGATATTCCGAGCTCTTTCAGGAAGGCGAGGCGTATCACGGCTTGCAGGTCACGGATCGCCAGCATCCACACGACTTGTTCGCACAGCTGTCGGGATCGTGGCGGATACCCATCGGAGATAAAACAAGCGTCACGATTGCGGGCGGTCCGGTCGGAGAACCGGCGCTGGGCCCGGCCGCGTTCATGCATCGTCCATCGAGCAGCGAGAATCCGACGGCCCCGCTCTCGCATCACATTTTTGACTCCACGCACGTTACCCACGGCGTGGTGCTCGGACGCCTCGAACGTGGCGTATTCGCCTTCGAGGGCTCTGTTTTCCGGGGCCGCGAGCCTGACGAGGATCGGTACGATCTCGAACTCGGCAAGCTGGACTCGTGGGCGGTCCGCGGTTGGTTTCACCCTTCGCCCGCGTGGACGATTCAGGTGTCTCACGGATTCCTGCATCAGCCCGAACAGCTGGAGCCGGGCGATCAGCGCCGAACTAACGCCTCGATCTCGTGGCTCCGGCAGCGAGGCTCCGACTACACGGCGTTCACACTCGCCGTCGGACGAACGGCCCGGACCTACAGTCTCGTCGGGGCCGTGCTGGCAGAGGGCACCAAACGCGTCGGTCGCACGTCGATCTATGGCCGATTCGAAAGGGTGTCGCAAGAAACGGAGATCCTGCTCTTTCCTGAGTTCGTTCACCGTCCGCACCCGGGAGAACTCGTCGATCCCGTTCGCGCTTACACGGCAGGAGCCGTTCGCGATCTGGGAACCGTCGGAGGATTGTTGGTGGGCGTTGGCGGCGACATCACACTGTATCAGCCGCCGCCGCTTCTCCAAATCACGCACGGCCCGCACCCGGTCTCCTACCACATCTTCATCCGCGTCGCGCGGCCTCCCGAGCAACGGATGTGGAATATGACAATGGGGTCACACAGCGCCATGCCGGCGCATCACCACATGTAGCGGCAGGAGGGCCTCTGTCAGCGCGTTCGCGCTTGCGCGTGATATAGAGCTCTGATCATGCGCATCGCTTTATTCATTGGCGCCCTCGCGCTGAGCGCGGCAGTGGCTGGACAGTACCCGTACGACCAGCCGGGCGACAAGAAGTTCGTGAACAACACCGCCGTGCTCGAGCGGACGGCGCCTGGCGTCGGCAACAACCAGAGCGCGAAATTGTCCGCGCCCCGAGCGCAGGCGACGGCCACGTTCACGACCCGGCCGATCGTCGTGGACGGCGTCCGCGAAGCCGCGTGGGACGCAGCGACTCCGTTCCCGATCGCGCACGCGTTCAACGCCAGCATGACCGGTGATGCGCCCGACGCGACGGCGCGCGGCACGCTGCGGCTCCTCTGGGACGGGCCGGTCCTGTATCTACTGGTCGAGGTCACTGGCGACACCACGAAGTCCGACGCGGGAACGCCCGCCTGGAACACCGCGAGCTACACACCCGACACCGATGGGCTCTTCGTCTGGATGGATGTGTTCAACGACCAATGGAGCATGGAAACCGACACACAGGGCGTCTTCTTCGCCGGCGCCAATCCCGCGCTCAGGTCGGTGACGTCGTTCAGCAATGCTGGCATCCCGTCGCTCGGCTCATTCTTCAACGCCAACAACCAGGACTACGCGACACGACTGCAAGCCGTCGCGTCTTCAGGTTATCGCCCCGGCAGCGGCGTCAACTACACCTATGAGATCGCGCTTCGGA
This sequence comes from uncultured Acidobacteriota bacterium, assembly GCA_963836665.1. GTDB lineage: Bacteria > Acidobacteriota > Vicinamibacteria > Vicinamibacterales > 2-12-FULL-66-21 > JAICSD01. The sequence continues at coordinate 1,906,174 of CAWIKL010000002.1, forward strand.
TCGAGGGCTGGGGCGACGAGTGGGATCGCTCGCTGACCAATGGGACGCAGATCGGCCTCGAGATCGGCCTATTCGACCAAGGCGCGTCCTTTACACACTTGAGCAGGACCAGCGTGCTGGCCGGACGTGAGGGCAACTCCAATCTGCCGAACGCCGAACGCGTCAGGAACCGCGACTGGGCTGTCGTCACGCTCGCGGGCTGGAACAGAACCGCACCATTCGCGTCGAGCACCTGGCGCGCCGATGAGGACATCCGTTTCTGGGATTCCAAGAGCAACCCGGGGCGCGCCGTGTGGACGCCACGGTCCGCCGCGAGAATGACTTCGGTCACGGAGGCCTATCTCGCGATCAAGGATCGTCCCGGCGCGACGCGTACGCAAAAGGACGCTGCCGTCCTCGAAGTCTGCCGCGCCTTTGCCGCGCTTCGATGGGTGGACCAGACGTATCCCGATCCTCACGATCTGCCCACGGTGAACATCCTGCCAAACATCTGGCAGTTCTTCGACAAGAAGAAAGGCACCAGGGGGATGGTCACGAACCCGAGCGAATGGGCGCAGCGCAAGCAGGAGCTTCTGGATTTGGCGCAGTTCTACGAATACGGATACAAGCCCAGACTCGGCGTGGACTATACGATCGCGATCAGCGAAAACAGTTACGACGGGACTGGCAATCCCAGCGTCACCGCGCGCGTGACACCGACCAACGCGCGCTTCGCCGGTGGCGTCTTCGTGGATTGGACAATCACGGTGGCACTGCCCGCGACCGTGCCGGAGGGCCAGAGAGCGCCGATCTCGTTCGGCGGCAATTGGGTCGCGAACGGCATCGCCAGTGTTCCCTTCCCTGCCTGGGCGGGCGACAGCCGCAGCGATGCCGGCGCATGGGGATCACCCAACCGCAACGGCACGTTCTACAAGCTGTTCCCCTATAGCCGGAACAGCCCGTCTGCGGACTCGAGCATCCTGATCGCCAACGCGACCGCTGTCTCGGTCGGGCTCGACATCCTCGAGGCGGCCGCAACGCAGAATCCTCGCCTGCAGGCGAAGATCGATCCCGCACGGGCAGTCGTCAAGGGCTTCTCAATCGGCGGCAAGAACGCGTTCGTGGCGGCCCTTTTCGACGAACGCGTGAAAGTGGCGATCGTCGGCGGCGCTGGCGCGACTGGCCCGGCGAACTGGCGCTACAACGCGCAGGGGCAGGAATACGACTTCAGCAACACGCCGTTTTATGACATCGGCGCGGAGGCGATCATTGCGCACGGCACCGAGGGCCCCGGCAACAGCTATCGTCACAATCGCGTTCGCGAGACGGAGCTGTTCCGGCACTTCATGCCGTACGGACACATGTACAAACACGAGGAGGGTTCGTACGGCTACGGCGAGTACAGCCGGCTGCCCTTCGACCAGGCGTTGCTGGTCGCCACGCTCGCGCCGGATCGCGCGATTCTCATCGACACCAACCTTAATGACTACAACGACGGCGCGATGACCGACAACATGAGCCTCCAAATCGCCAAGGCGGTGTACCGGACAATGGGCGTCGACGGGGATACGCGGGTCAAGTTCAACAGCGGCACCTACGTGTCGAAAGGCGATCCGCACGGTGCTGCCGGCACCGCGGTCGAAGGCAAGTTCCTGAGCGACTGCTTCTTCGGAACGCACACACTCACCGACGCCGAAGCGAACCGGCTCAACCTCGATCCGTATCTGTTGCAGGTTTCCAACCACCGGACTGCGAGTCCCTACGACTACTATTGGGGCGGATTCAACACCATTACCGGCGGACGCGACGGCGCCGCCGGAACTGACGGCTGGTACTCCCACAAATGGTGAATTCGATTGTGGTGTTTACCGACGGAGCTGCGAAAGGAAATCCAGGGCCGGGCGGATGGGGCGTCGTCATCGTGACGCCCCGGGGCGAAGTGACGGAGCTCGGCGGCCGCGCGGCTGGCACGACCACCAACAACAGGATGGAGCTGACGGGGGCGATTGAGGCACTGTCCGAGCTGCGCGCTGTGCCGGGTCCGCTGGCGATCTACACCGACTCCACTTACGTCATTCAGGGCATTCGCGGCTGGATTCACGGATGGCGCAGGCGCGGGTGGAAGACGGCGACGGGCGGCGAAGTCCTGAACCGCGACTTGTGGGAGCAGCTCGACGCCTTGGTGGCCGCCCGCGCGCGGAGCGGTGTCGAGTGGCACTACGTGCGCGGCCACGCGGGCGTTGCCGGCAACGAGCGCGTCGACGAGATCGCCGACGGCCTCGCGGACAATCGGGCGATCACGCTCTATCGAGGTCCACTGCTCGGCTATCCGTTGCCGATTCTCGATCTCCCATCCGAGACATCCGTCCCAACCCGCACGTCACCCGCCGGCGGTCGCGCCGCGCCGGCGTCGAAGCCATTTTCCTATCTCAGCGTGGTGGACGGCGAGCTCGCGCGGCACGCGAACTGGGCCGACTGCGAACGACGCGTCAAGGGTCGCCCCGGCGCCCGTTTCAAGAAGGCGATGAGTCAGGGAGACGAGGCGGCGATCCTGCGGGAGTGGCGAATCAAGCCGGACGGCATTTGACGGTGCGATGGGCGTCACACCTGTCGCAGCGCCTCGGTCGGTTGAACACGCAATGCGCGGCGCGCAGGTGCGGTGCACGCAAGCACACCCACCGCCGCCATGATGACGGACGTAATCACCGACGTTACGAGGAGACCCGCGGTCAGGCTGTCGGCGCGCCACGCGAGGAGCAGAATGAGGCTGTTGCCGGCGATAATTCCACCGCCGAGCTGACGACCGGCGCGGGCGAAAATGCTGCGGAGCACGTGCCGGGGGCTGGCGCCGAGTGCGATACGGATCCCAATCTCGCGAGTGCGGCGCGCCACGGCGACGGCCATGAGCGCGTACAGACCGGCCGCGGAGAAGACCACCGCGGCGAGCAGAACGCTGCCGAAGACGACGCTACCGACCACCATCCGACTCTGCTCGTGGGCGACGATATCGTCGAGGGTGACAATGTCCCGGAGGTGCAGACCGGCATCGATCTGCCGCGCAAGGGCAGCGACGCGGGGCGCAAGCGGCGCTGCGTCCCCTGCGACGCGCACGGCGACCACGACAGGATCGAGCTCCGCAGCGGAGGCTGCGGGATAGATGTACGCCGCCCCACTCCAATCGGCGGGGAACGTCCACAGATCGGTGACTACGCCGACGATCTCGTGCCAGGGTCCCAGCTTGGGCTCGCTGCCTCGCTGGAGCGTGCGAACGCGTGCGCCCACGGGATTCCTGCCCACCACGCGCATGAATGACTCGTTGACCACGACGGGGCCGTTCGGCGTCCCGGCGTCAGCGGCCTGCAAGCCGCGGCCGGCCACGATCTTCGCGCCGAACGCGTCGTGATAGCCGGCACCGACGGCCGCCATCGCGAATCCGCCCTCGTAATTGCCATCGAGACGAGCCGGAGGTGCACCGTCCTGCTGCAGTTCCACCGCCACCCACTCCGGGGCCGTCGTCGGCAGGCGATCGCCGTGTGTCACGTGCGTCACACCAGGCTCCTCACGCAACCGGCCAGCGAGCTCTTCGTATGCACGCGCGCGACGCGCGCCGGTCTGCCCATCGTCAGGCACACCGCGCTCGCCGGCCAGCGCCTCGTCGTCCATGCTGAGGCGGAGAGTCAGGTAATGTTCCGCCGGGAACTCGGTCGACCTCGACTTGTCGTGGAGGGTGTTGGTGAAGATTCCCACCGCAGCGGGCACGAACAGCAGCGTGCAGGCGACCTGCGCGCCGACGATGAACGACCAGATGCCGCCGAACTTCATCGTGCCGCCGGTGCTCGTGATCCCCTGCAGTCCCCGCTGGACCGACACGCCGGTGGCCTTCAGTGCCGGCAGCAGGCCGATCAGCAACGCGGCGACGAGCGCGAGCAGCAGCGCATACGCCACGGCGGCAGGTTCGAGTTCCAGATCCACCCAGAACGGCAGGCCGTCCCCGATGATTTGACTCGCCCGGGCCCAGGCATAGCCCACGGTCGTCTGGGCCACGACGAGCCCGAGCACGGCAGCGGCGAGGGCCAGCACGAGCCCTTCGGTGACGATCTGCGCGATCACGCGGGCACGGCTCGCCCCCAACGCGTGACGGACGACCAGCTCTGGCTCGCGCATCGCCGTGCGCACGAAGATCAGCGTCGCGACGTTTGTCGACACCGCCGCCAGCAGCAGCAGGACGATGGCGTGGACCGCCAGATCTTCCAGCTGCAGCGGATCGCCTGGCGTGCGCCCGGCGAATGCGCGAATCCGCGTACGCAACTGCGCGTGGGTGGCCGGCTGGTCGGCGGCGAGGCGTGCCGAGACGACGTCGAGCTCCGCGGCGGCGTCTTGCCAGCTGGCTCCGCCGGCGAGGCGGCCGAACACCTGCACTGCCGGGCCTCCGCGCGGCGGCGCGTCCTGAACCGGCAGCGGCACCCAGAGCTGCTGGTTGTACGGAAAGCCGAAGCGCGGCGGCATCACGCCCACCACGGTGCGAGCCGTGCGCCCCACCGTCACCACGCGGCCGATGATCGCCGGATCCTGCAGGAACTGTTTTTGCCAGACGTCGTAACCCAGGACCACGACGGGCTCCGCACCCTGCATTTCGTCCGTCGGCTGCAGCGGTCGGCCGAGCAACGGCGGCACGCGGGTGAGCGGAAACGCAGACGCCGTGATCTCCGCCACGCGCAGCGATTCGACACGGGCTTCGCCCGTGAGTACGTTGCGCTCGCTCACACGGGCGGCGCCGAGTTCCCCCACGGTCTTGAGAGATCTGCGCCAGATCGCCAAATCGTGGAGCACCCTCGACTCCACGCGTGACGCCGCCGCGTCCTGCGTCTCCAGGCGCACGATTCGACCACCTTCAGGGAACGGCAGCCGCTTGTAGAGCAGTTCGTCGGCGAGTTCGATGCCGACCGACCCGATCGCAATGGCACCCGCGAGCGAGAGGCCCCCGATGATCGTGAGCGCCGGATATTTCAGCAGCAGACGGGCGCCTAACTTCCAGTCAAGCCACGAGACCGAGGTCAGGCCGGCATTCATACGCTCCGCTCTTCTCCAGTCCAAACATGTCGGTGCATCGGGCCGTGCTCGTCGAGCCGGCGGCCCGAAGCAGATACCCGTGAACGTCGCCACGATTTAATCACGATTGTCTTTGTAACGCAAAGTAATTGTCTTGAGTAGGGCAAAGACTTTAGAACCGCGACGTCAGCGGTTTGTCCGGCCTGAAGGATCAGGACGAGCGATGCACATCTGCTCGGTCAGCGCGACGCCGACGGCCAGGTATTCGACGCGGCTGCGCGGGATCGAAGCGGTCGAGAATCGCGGCCAACCCCAGTTCGAACCGGTCGTCCTCCGTTGTGGAGGTGAAGAGCGCAGCCGATTGTTTCTCCGAACGGCCCTCGAAGAACGCCGAAATGTGTGGGAAGCGGCCGGTTGCGAGCATCTGCTCGCCCAGCTTTCTGACCGCCGGTCTCGCGCCGCGGTTGACTGACCCGCGGCGCGAGGCGCCGCCGGTGCGAAGCGCGCTGCCGAACGCGAGATCGTCGACGGAGCCCAACAGCACCAGCTTTTGAGTGGGCTCGAGCGGGGCGTCAGCAAGCGCTGCGAGGCACTGCTCGAAGTGCTCCATTGCGTGAGGACCGGGTGGCGCCAATTGCATCGACACCAGCGCCCAGGAGTGTTGCGAAAAGACGGCGCGCGTCCTGCGCGCGATCGCTGAAATCGCCTCGCGCCAGCCCTTCGAGAGTTCCGCTGACGGTACCAGCACGTGGGCCATCAGGGCGTCGTCCATCAACGCGACCAAGTCGTCCTTGGTGCGCACGTAGTGATACAGGGTCATCGTTCCCGCCCGCAAGCGCGCCGCCACCCGCCGCATCGTCACCTGCTCGAACCCTTCGGCGTCGGCGATTGCCAGGGCGGCAGCGGCGATCTGGCTCCGGCTGAGGGTGGGCTGCCGCCCGTTCGGTTCGGGCCGTAGCCAGATCGACTCGGCGAGTTTGCGTGACATGGGTACAGCGTACTTGCACTGGGCTAGCGTACGATGTATGAATTATTAGTACAATGTACGATAAAGTAGAGCAGGTAAGGCGAAGCGAGCCCGAAGTGCTGGTCGTCGGCGCCGGACCGACGGGGTTGACCCTGGCTATCGAACTGACCAGACGCGGCATCGTGACGCGGCTGATCGACCGCGCGGGCCCCGGTGAGGGCGGCTCGCGCGGGAAAGGGTTGCAGCCGCGCACGCTCGAATTGTTCGATCTCGCTGGCGTTCTCGAGCCGTTCGTCCAGGCGGGCGCGCTCTACCCGCCCATGCGCGTCCGGTGGGGGCCGCTGGCGCTGCCGATTGGCAGGCTGTCGAAGCCGGTCGGCGCCACCCCGTCTGAGCCGCAGCCCAACTTGTGGATGGTGCCGCAGTTCAAGACCGAGGAGCTTCTACGGACGAAGCTCGAATCACTCGGCGGGCACGTCGACCATCACACAGAGCTTCGCCGCTTCACCATATGTGGGGACGCCGTGGATGCGGAGCTCGATGGCGCCATCGTTCGGGCGAAGTATCTCGTCGGCTGCGACGGCGGCAAGAGCCTCGTACGGAAGGCGCTCGGCGTCCCCTTTGAAGGCGAGGCGCTGCCGCGGCGGGACATGGTCGTGGCCGACGTGCGGCTGAGCGGACAGGCCCGGCGGCACTGGGACACCTGGCCGCTCGCACGCGGCGGACTGGTCACGATCTGCCCGCTACCAGGAACCGACCTCTACCAACTGATCGCGATGTGCCGGAACGAGCCCGGGGCGGGGGACATCTCGCTCGCGGCGATCGGACAGCGCGTCGCGGGCGCGACGGGCGGACGCATCAAGGTGCTCGAGGTGCGCTCGGCGTCGATATACCGGCCGCAGGTGCGGATGGTCACACAGTATCGGGTCGGCCGCGTCCTGCTGGCGGGAGACGCCGCGCATGTTCACCCTCCCGCAGGGGGCCAAGGACTCAACACTGGGGTACAGGACGCGTTCAACCTCGGGTGGAAATTGGCGCGCGTGCTGCGAGGCGCTAACGCGGACTTGTTGGACACGTACCAGGCCGAGCGGCTACCGGTGGCGGCCGCGGTCCTCGGCCTGAGCAAGCGCCTCCTCGTCAAGCCGTCACTGCGGCGCGGTGACGCAGAAAAGCAACTGCGGCTCACATACCGCGATGGACCCCTCGGCGGAGGAGACGAGACGTCCGCGGGCCAGCGCGCGGGCGACCGCGCACCCGATGCGCCGGTTGTGCGCGAAGATGGAAGTTCGGTGCGGTTATTCGAATTGTTGCGCTCCGGAGCGCCAACTGTCGTCGATTTCCGCGTGGGGACCGAACGTGAATGGCCGGCCAGCCTCGTGGCACACCGCCTGAGGGCCACTGCGGCCTTCCGTGCGATCTACGGAGACGCCACCGCGCTGCTCATTCGGCCGGATGGCTATCTCGGCGCGGTAAGCATTGGGCCCTCGGTCGAGGCACTCCGCGCGGCTGCGGCGAAATGGAGCGACCCATGACCGAACGCTAAACACCGCGCGATTACTTCAGATGGTTATTCCTCACGCAGTGCCTCGATCGGCTCTACCCTCGACGCGCGCCGGGCCGGAAGCAGTGACGCGGCGAACACCGTGGCAAGAAGTATGACTGCGGCAATCAGCAGCGTTCGGGGATCGCCGGGGGCGATGCCGTAGAGCTGCGCCCGTACGAGCCACGCGGCAGCCCACGCGCACGGAGCACCAATGAACACGCCAGGGCCCGCAATCGCCAGGCCGTCCCGCACAATCATCCAGACGACCGTCCGGCGCGTGGCGCCGAGGGCCACGCGCACACCAATTTCCCGTTTTCGCGCCGTCACGGAGTACGCAAGCAGCCCGTACACGCCCATGCAGGCCAGAAGGACTGTGAGCGCCGCCGCCAATGTGGCCAGCGCCGCGGTGAAGCGCTCTTGCACCAGCGCGCCGTCGACCCATTCTGACGAAGTGATGAATGCGCGCAGCGACCGATGCCCGAGCGATTTGATGACGCGCGTATAGCCCTCGCGCACCGTCGCCAGGTCGCCTTTCGCGCGGACGTACGCCATCGGAAACTGGGTCCGTGCCGTTTCCTGCATGATCGGCCGGAAGACGACGAGCGGCGTCCGGTCGTCCAGCTTGACGTATGCCGCATCGGCGACAACGCCGATCACTTCGACGTCTCGACGATCGGGCCCGGCGATCCGGATGTGCTGGCCGATCTCGCCGCCTGCCGGGAACACCGCGCGAGCGAGGGACGCCGAGATCAGCGCGACGGCGGGTGTCCCCAGGCCGTCGTCCCACGAGACGTCGCGGCCCTTCACGAGATGGAATCGGAACAGATCGAAGAACCCGGGCGATACGAAGTCCGTCAGCACCGTGCCGTCGAGCGCTGTGACGCCGTCGGCCCGCATGTAGTGATAGTCCGTCGGGACCGCCACCTTGAGCCCGAAGTATGTCGGGTAATACACCGACAGCGCGGCCGCATCGGCGCCCGGCATGCGGGCAAGCTCGGTCACGAGCGCCTGGTAGTACCCAGGCGGCAACAGTTCCCGATCTCCGGGTTGACGGAACGCACGGCTGAAGACGATGCGCTGCGACTGGAGGGACGTATCGTTCGCTCGCAAGTGAGCCAGCGTCGTCGTAAAGAGTCCCGCGCCGACGAGCAGCGTCATCGTCAGCGCAACCTGGGCGACGAGCAAGCCGCGCCCCAACGGTCCTAACGACCCGGTCACTCCGCGGCCGGGACGCAATCCTTCGTCGACGCGTACGGCGACGGACTGCCACGCGGGCACGACGCCAATCGCGAGGCCAATGCCCATGCTGAGCAGCGCCGTCGCGACGATGACAGCGGCATCAGGCGTCACCGGCGGAAACCTCGCAGGTCCGCGCGGGGTTACCAGCGATGCGGTGACGACGCGGATGATTCCCCACGAGAGCGGAACCGCGCCCGCGAACCCCAGGGCTGATAGCAGAATCCCGTCGACGAGCAGCTGCCAGAACACGCGCCGCGCGCTTCCACCCAGCGCGAGACGAATCGCGACCTGGTGGCGCCGCGTCAGCGATCGCGCCAGCGTCAGGCCCGCAAGGTTGGCGCACGCGACCGCCAGGAGGATCCCCATCAGCGCCAGAAGCACCCAGAGCGTGGTGCCGTAGCGGTCGCGCAGGACCGAAAAGCCCGACGCGAGCGGCGCCAAGCTCAGGCGCTGATGGAGCAGCGCCTCCCGCTCGGTTTCGGGCAACGCCTCTGGCAGCGTCGCCGCCTGGATGGACGGCCATCGCGCGAGCAACTCCGCGCGCGCGGCTTCGATGGACACGCCGCGGGCGAGACGTCCGACCACCTGTTTCGATCGGAACGGCGCTGACGGGTCGCCGCCGCCGGCCGCTCGCATCAGCGCGAAGGGCACAATGATGTCGAAACTGCCGTCGGATTCGAGACCGCCGGAACCGTCCGCCGCGATGCCGATCACCGTCGCCGGTGCCGCGTCGAGCTTGATTACCTCGCCGAGGCCCGAAGCATTCCCGAAGATGCGCCGGCGGTACGCCTCGCTGATCACCACGGCAGCGTCGTCTGATTCGTTGAAGAACCGTCCCGCCGATACTCGCGCGCCGACCATGTCGAAGTAGTCGGGCGAGACCACTTCCGCCACGGCGTTCTCGAACACGCCGGAACGCACCCCGGCGACCTCGACGCGGGCGATACCGCCGCCGGCGTACAGCGACAGCTGCGCGAAGGATCTCTGGGCGCCCCGGTAAGCCTTGAGTGTGTCGGCGTAGAAGTACCCCTCGACATTCGCCCGGGGCTCGAGGGCCGACAGGGTCACGAGCTGCTCTGGACCGGGAACCGCGAGTCTTCGCAACACGAGTGCGTTGAGCAGGCTGCCTAATGCCGTGGTCGCGCCAACAGCCAGCGCCAGCGTGACGACGACGATCAAGGAGAACGTCGGAGCCCGTCGCAAACTGCGGAATGAATGCCGAACGTCAAGGCGGAGTGCGTCCCACACGCGCGAAGTCTAGCAGCGGTCCGTTACCTTAAAGGCGACATCGCGGCCCAGTCGTCTAAGGACCGACCTTTCAGTCGATCCGAAGCGCGTCTGCCGGCTGAATCGAGGCAGCTCGGTTCGCTGGAATCGCGGCAGACATCATGGTAGCGGCAAACAGCACCAGGCTGACGGCGGCGAGCACGACCGGATCGTTCAGTGTGCCGATCGACCACTGGGCGACAACCTTGTTAAGCCCCACGCTCAATGCGAGACCAGCGAAGAGGCCCGCGACGATGGCCAGGACCGCCGGCTGCACCGCAGCGTTTACGATGCGCCCGCGACCGGCACCGAGCGCCATACGGATGCCAAATTCTTTGAACCGGCACGACACCGAGTACGACACGACACTGTAGAGCCCGACGACTGCGAGCATCAGCGCAAAAACCGCGAAGCCGAGCAACAGCACCGTCACGAACCGCTCACGCGCCCAACCCGCATCCGCCAATGCGTCTTCCGCTGTGCGTATTGCGTTCACTGGTTGATTGGGATCGACGGTCTGCACCGCCTCCCGAATCGATCGCGTCATCGACAGTGGATCGCGACTCGTCCGCAGTATCAAATACTGGGTGTCGCTCAACATGAGCGTGTAGGGCACGTAAATCGATGGCGCCGGCCCCTCGTGGAGACCGACGTTGGGTGTGTCGCCGACAACGCCGATGATCTCGAACCAGCCGTCGCTGCCGGGCGCCGGTAGTCTCCAATAGGAGGTCGATTTGATGTACTCTGGCATCCGCACTCGTCGTCCAACGGCCGATTCGTCAGGCCAACGCTCACGAGCCATCGTTTGGTTGATGATGGCGACGTGAGGCGTTCCCGCACTCTCTGAATCTGACCAGACGCGGCCTTGAATGAGCGGGATTTTCATCGTCGCAAAATAGTCGGCGCTAATCCGTTGGAGAAGCGGGGCCTCGTCCCCGTTCAAGTCCCGTCCTGGAACGTCGACCACCGACCGTTGGCCCGACTGAGGTGGTATTCCACTGTTGCTGGCGAGCGCGACCGATTCGACTTGGGGCACGTCTGCCGCTTGATTCCGTAGGCGCTCATAGAGCGCGGCGCGGTCGGCCCATTCCGTGTGACTGTTCTCTGGAAGGTTGATCGAAGCGATGATCACATCGTGCGGATCGTAGCCAAGCGATGTCCGGTACAGACCAATGAGCACCCGGACGGCCGCGCCGGTACCCACGAGCAACAGCACCGTCAGCGCAATTTGAGCCGCGAGCAGGAGGTGATGCGCTCGCCGGCTTTCGACGCCGGCGGTCGTCCGAACAGTCGCCGTCAGGCGTGCGCGCGAAAACGACAAGGCCGGTGACAGTCCACAAATCAGAGCCGACGCCATCGCAAGGCCCGCACTGAAGAGCAAGACCGGTACATTGACGGGCACCGCGATGAGGTTCCCGACCGGAACCGAATTCGGGGGCAAGAGCCTAAGGATAGCCGGCATGCCCCAGTAGCCCGCCGCAACGCCCAGCGCGGCGCTGGTGACTGCCAGGAGCAGCGATTCGACCAGGAGTTGCCGTATCAACCGTCCACGACTTGCCCCTAGGGCGCCTCGCACGGCGAACTCTTGCGCCCGCGCCGTCCCACGCGCCAACAGCAGGATGGACACGTTCGCGCATGCGAGCAGAAGTAGCAACATAGACGCCGCGAAGATCAAAACGAGGGTCGGCACAAACTCGGCCGCCCTTTCCTCCTCCACCAAACCTCGTACGAGCGGACGCATCTCCCTCGGAAAGCGTCGCGGCGCTTCCTTGGCGAATTGGTCGAAGAGCGGCTGAAGTCGTTGTTCGGCCATGCGTGGAGTGACACCCCGTTTGAGACGGGCCTGGACGGGCCAAGCACGGGCGCCGACGGATGCAAGGGTCGGATCAAACTTCAGATCAAGAGGAACGAGAATCTCCGGACCAGTGGCAAAGTATTGACGTGGCAGCACGCCAATCACGGTGTAAGACTCGCGGTTTAAGGAGAGGGTCTGCCCCAGTGCCTCAGGCCGCGCGCCGAAGTGTCGGTGCCAGAACCGATAGGTCAGCACGACCACCCGCCGGGCCTGCTCGCCCGCGGGCCCGTCCGCCTCGTTGAAGACTCGTCCGAGGAGGGGCGGAACCCCGAGTACGGTCAAACCGTTTGCTGAAAAATACTGGGTGCGCACCGTTTCCGGGAAGTCCTCGCCGGCCAACGTCATGTCATAGGTGTTCCAGGCGAAGGCGCCCTCGAAGACGTCGCTGTCTTGAAGGGCGACGAGCTGTCGCGCTGTGACAGACAGACCACGCGGCTTGCCTTTGTCGTTCATGTCCAGCCTGACGATCCGATTGATGTCGGCGAATGGGAAAGGATTCAGTAGTGCCGCGTTCACGATGCTAAACACCCCTGTAGCGGCGGCAATCCCGACTGCGAGGGAGACGACAGCCGTCGCGGCGAAACCGGGGCTCCGGCGGAACATACGCAGCGCGTATCGGAGATCTACAGCGAGGAGGTCCAGCAAGAAGTGTCCTCAGCAACGACCGCGAACGAATACGACCACTCCGGATGATCCTCGAGCATTTCGCGCAGGATACCCCCTTGCTTCTTGCGCCCGGGGCGGCCCCTCGCGACTGCGGAGATCCTGGCTACCGAGCCCTTATATCAAGCTTCGGACAGACGCTCCTAGCGCGAGAGCACCGGCACTCTCATATCCACAGAAACAGTCGCACGAATGGTCGTACCGTGCCCTGGTCGCGATTCGATCGACAGCTGCCCTTTGACCAGTCGCAGCCGCTCTCTCATACTGATCAACCCCAGTCCCTGACCTTTGAGATTGTCGGGTTCGAACCCAGCTCCCGAATCCCGCACGATCAGTTGGATGTCAGTGGCTGTTCCCGTCAGCGACACGTCGCACTCACCCGTACCGCTATATTTCAGTGCGTTGTGAACGGCCTCCTGCAGCACCCGAAAAAGACACAGTGAGGTTTCGGGAGGGAGCGTTTCGGGGAGGTTGTCGACGCGGAGGTTAATCTGCAGTCTCTGCCGCTCTGACAGTTCCCGGCAGAACCCGGTCACTGCCCCCTTCAGGCCAACGTATTCAAGTCGTGACGAATGCAGACGATGGGACAGCGCTTGGATATCGGCCGACAGAGTCCTCACCTGTTCGTACGCGTCGTCGAGTCGTTCGCCGGTACCGATCTCGGAGGGAGACAGTTCTTGCCGCAGCATGTAAAGATTCATCGCCAGCACGGCAATGCGCTGATTGACGTCGTCGTGCAGTTCTCTTGCAATGTGGGTGCGCTCGGCTTCCTGCGCTTCGATCAGTTTGCGGCCGACACCGGCAAGCGCCTCTTCCGCCAACTTTCGATCGGTGATGTCGGCGGCGACGCAGAGCGCGCACGGCTCGCCATTGACGTCAATCAGCTCCGCTGAACCAAGAGCCGTGATGATCGTCCCGTCCTTGCGGCGGGCTCTAAACTCCAGATCTCGCACCTGGCCAGTTGTTCGAAGCTGTTCTACCATCCACGTCCTCTGATCCGGGTTTTCCCAGAGATGAATCTCGAGAGGGGTCCTGCCGATGACATCCTGACGCGTCCACCCCGTCTGTTGTTCGAACGTATCGTTCACGTCGACGTAGCGGGCGTCACTCAGGCGCGTGAGCGTAACGGCAAGGGGGCTACGACGGAACGACTTGGAGAACTTCTGCTCGGACTGGCGCAGCGCCCGTTCGGTCTTTCTCTTTTGTGCCCTCTGCCAAAACAGTGCAGAAATCAGCATCGTCTGCAGCGCAATGACAACCGCCCCGGCAATAAAATACCGGCGGCCGCGTTCCCACAGGGAAGGCTCCTGATATAAGGCCTCGCTGCCTGGGGGAAGAGACGATTCGGGAATGTGCCATCGTTGAAGCGCCCGCCAATCGACCTGAACGGTGAGACTGCCGGCGTTCACGACAGGAATGCTTTCGGGTCGCGCGCCTGCCAATAGACGCGCGGTCAATTCTGCGAATTGCGCGGTCTCCTTCGCGCTGTTTCCGTACGCTCCGCCGATGCACCCGTGACCGAGACACAGCGATCGCCAGGCGGAGTAGGTCGGTATCTTCTCCGCGACCGCGTCGATCAGATCGAGACCGGCGAGCGGCGGCTGGCCGGACGCCGGCGGCGCGAAATGAAACAACACAATGGTGTGCGCCGGCATGGCCGTCACTTTCTCGAACAACTCACGATTGGCAGGCCCGTAGAAGTACACCTCCCTGATCCTGTCGCGGTAGCGCAGGAGTTCGGTGTGGGTTGCAGCCAGCCAGTAGGGATCCTCCTTGGGCGCGATCACGGCGACTGTCGTCGTATCTGGCTGAAGACGAAGCGCCAGATCGATGGTTTCACCCAGGCCAACGGGCGTGGTCAGGCCGGTAACGCCCGGCCAGGTTTGTCCCGCGAATTGCCGAGTGGCGAGTCCGGTGAACGCGATCGGCACGCCCGGAAAGATTCTGTCGCGATACTTGAACGCGAACTGGAGCGCTGAAGGTCCGACGGCAACCACGACGTCGGGCGTCAGTCCTCGGTATCGACCTCGAAGTGTGTCCGCTTCGCTCTCCAGGTAGGATGACTCACCCCCCTGCGGGGGGTCCAGATACGCTTCGTAAAACGTAATGGGGCCCGGTTCCTGAGATCGCAAGGACGTTTCGAACAAATCCAGGAAGTTCGTGCGTTGTCCAAAGTCGCTGAACAGCAGCACGACGCTCTTCGGCGTTGGCGCTGCGTTGGCCGAACCGGCAAGTACCCACAGCAGAAGCCCCACGAGGCACCAGGAAGAGCGCAGGATGGCGACTCCGCTGGTGACGCCCGATACGGCGCGTGCGCGCATCTTAGTCCTGGATGATAACGAATCCGTTCGGAAAGCGCTGTCCCGGCTGCTGAAGGTCGAAGACTGTGTCCTGTGCGGTGAAGCAAGTTCGAGGGGCGAAACCAGTCTACCTTCCAACCCTTTCGCGGGAAACACACTCTTGAACCAAGTGCTGCGCGTGCGGTGGGCGGCGGGTCTATGATTTAGCCATCTCATGCGGCCCTTGCCTGACGATGCGAGCACGGTCACGGGCGGTGAGCCGGTTGTACCCGGACGCGACACGTCATTTCAGCCCGGCGAGCTCATCGCTGGCCGATTTCGCGTCTTGCGCACGATTGCTGCCGGCGGCATGGGCATTGTCTTCGAGGTCCTCGACGAGAAGCTGGGAGAGCGGCGCGCGCTGAAGTGCGCCAGGCCAGGCTTTGCAGCGCAGCTGCCCCCGGAAGCCCGGCACGCGCTGCGCGTCACGCACCCGAACGTATGCCGCGTCTTCGAGATTCACACGGCCTCCCTGCCGGACGGCAATGCGGATTTCCTGACGATGGAGTTGATTGAGGGCGGTACGCTCGCCGCCCGTCTCGCGGCTGGCCCGCTGCCGCTCAAGGACGCACGCGAGATTGCCCGCCAAATCTGCGCGGGACTCGCGGCGGCGCACGCGCAGGGCGTTCTGCATCGCGACCTCAAGCCCGGCAACGTGCTGATCGAGGAAAAACCACCAGGCACGATACGCGCGGTCATCACTGATTTCGGTATCGCGCAGGAGCCTGTCGCTCCGGCTGCGGCGAACGAGCGGCACGCGACGGCGCTGCTGACGGATATCGCGGGCACGCCGCAGTATCTCGCGCCCGAACGCCGGCGCGGCGCGCGCGCGTCGGTCGCGTCAGACATCTACTCCCTGGGCGTCGTCCTGCACGAGCTCGTCACCGGCCACGGGCCCACCCGCGATGCCGAGGACGGAAATGTACTGGACGACGGCGTGCCGGCACTGTGGCGCGGCGTGATCGCGCGCTGCCTGGAAGCGCGTCCCGAAGATCGATTTCAGTCAGCGATGGAGGTCGCCGACGCGCTCTCGGGCCGGCGTCAGCGGCGCTGGCGAGTCGCGGCGGCCGTCGTCGGCGCGGCGGCCGCTGGCGCCGTGGCCTGGCGCATCTTTCTGCCGACACCGCTCGCCGCGCGGGTCGTCGTCCTGCCGATTGAGGCAAACGACGCGAGCGCGGCGACGAAAGAACTGATTCGCGGTGCGTCCATTGACGTCGACCGGCGGCTGAGACAGCTGACGCGGCGGCCGCGGCAGCTTGTGTTCATCCCGCTCGAGAAAACCCTCACGCTGCCGAACACCGGCGACCGCGCACAACTCGTGAGGACCGCGCTCGGTGCCACACATATCGTGCGCGCCGTCGTCACCGAGCGCGACGCCCTGATCACCGTGCGCGGATCGATCATCGACACGACGTCGGCCGCGCCGCTGAGCCAATGGACCGACGAATTTCCCTCGAGCAACGCCGCGGCGATCGCCCCGTCGATCATCGCGGCCGTAACCGCCGCGTTCCGGGCGCCGAAAGCCGCGGCGGCAGAGGCGATTGCGCCGGGAGCGTACGACAGCTACACCAGAGCCCTGTCGCTCGCGCGCGACGGTGGCGGCCGCTACGACGAGGCGGCGGCGGCGGCGGACCGAGCGGCCGCGCTGGATCCCACATCCGCGTTGCCGAGGACGCTGCTCGTTGAGATCTCGGCCGACGCCTACAACGCGACGAGACAGGCTGCATGGCTGGCGCGCGGCCGCGAGGCGCTTGCCAACGCCTCGGTGGTATCGGCGGACTCGCTCGCGGTGAGGCTGGCCGCGGGCCGGCTGAGTGAAATGTCGCACGATTTTCCGCGCGCCGTGCGCGAGTTCACACGTGCGACGGAGATCGATCCCAACAGCAGCGAAGGTTGGCGCGGCCTCGGCCGTGTCTACGACCAGATGAGTGAGCGTACCTCTGATGCCGCCGCCGCATTTCAGAAGGCTATCGCCGTACAGCCAGACTTTTTTGCTCCCCTCATTGACGCCGGCGACTTCTATCGTCTCCACGGCGACTATGCGCAGGCCGAGGCGATGTGGCGCCGCTCGACCGAGCTCGCGCCCGATGGCCTGGCGGCACACGTCGATCTCGGGGGCCTTTACGGCGATCTCGGGCGCTACGCCGACGCGGAGCGCGAATTGCGGCGCGCCACCGAGATCGACGCTCACGAGTCCAAGACCTTCAACAACCTGGGATCGCTGTACCAGTACATGGGCCGCGACACCGATGCCGTGGCCCAATTCGAGCGCGCGCGGGCGATTGGCCCCGACCGCGAGACCCTGCTCCTGAATCTGGGCGACTCGTACAGGCGCCTCGGGCGCCTGCACGAGGCGTCAGTCGTCTACGAGGCCGGCCG
Organism: uncultured Acidobacteriota bacterium; assembly: GCA_963836665.1. Taxonomy (GTDB): domain Bacteria; phylum Acidobacteriota; class Vicinamibacteria; order Vicinamibacterales; family 2-12-FULL-66-21; genus JAICSD01. Next base: position 1,923,453 of record CAWIKL010000002.1, read on the forward strand.
CGTGATAGCCGACGATCACCTGGCCGGCAACCCGCGTGATGCCGTGACGCGGGCGTACCTGGCTTACTTCGCCATGCGGCTCGGCGATTCCTCGACGGCGGAGCACCAACTGGCCCAGGCGCTGGCGTTCGACCCCTCGTCCCGGACCGTCGTCCGGCGGGCTGCGATTGTCTACGAGGCGATGGGACATCGGGATCTCGCGTTGGGCGTGCTACAGTCGGCGCCGCGCGGGGTACTCGAAGAACTCAGCCGCCAACCGGATCTCAGGAGTCTTCAGGCGGACGCCCGGTTCCGGTCCTTATTGTCCGCGGCTCGATAGTCTCGATGGCGCGCGCGCGCCAGGAGGTCCGGCAATGCGTGAGATCAAGATCGTCAAGAACGGCGACCACGTCGAGCCGCAGGAAGGCCATCGCACGCTCGTGAAGGAGGGTGAGACAGTCGTGTTCACTCTGCCGCCGGGCGCTACAGGCGCCACCATCAGGTTTCCCGGTCCGACGCCGTTCGCGACGCGGGAGGTGGCGTACGGCGCCGCCACGCCTCTTGCCGTCGTGGCCCACGACGCGCAGTCGCAAAACATCTACCCGTTCGTGTGCGAGATCACCATCGGCGGGCAGACCGTGCGCAGCGAACCGCCGAATGGCGGGGAGATGGAAGTGATCAAGCCGGCGTGATCCAAGGACGTATAGTCCCTGGAGCGAGCGGGCGTTCTTCGACTGTGCTCAGGACGCGGCGAGCTCATGTCGACCGCGAAGCCGCGAGCGAAACATCGGTGGTACCAGGGCCGTCTCGCCGCTAGCAGGACGCTCCTTCTCGGGCTCTGCTCAACCCCTTCCCTCCAACCCCTTCCCCTTCGACAGCCGTGGCCAATCATGCCGAGCTCATGCTGCTCGTCGAGCGGCATCAATTGATGTGGGCGTGGAACGCATGACACTTGTCACAGCAGAACGCTGACAGCTGCCACTGGTGGGCGCCGGCGCCGCCCGCCACAATCGCTGCAATGACTTCTGCGGCAGCCGAGCTTCGCGGCGTCTCGAAGCGATACGGGCAGGTCACCGCGCTCGACGGCGTCGATATGACGCTGGCCGCCGGCCAGGTGACCGCGATTCTTGGGCCAAACGGAGCCGGGAAGACCACTGCCGTCCGGCTGATTCTCGGCTTGGCTCAACCGACATCCGGCACCGTGCGGCTGCTGGGCCACGACCCCCTGGCTACCGCCGCGCGTCAACGCGTGGGCGTCATGCTGCAGGTGTCGAAGGTGCCCGAGACCCTGCGCGTCGCCGAGCATGTCGAGCTGTTCTCCAGCTACTACCCGTCTCCGCTGCCAGCCTCCGAGATCATCGAGGCCGCCGGCCTGGCGGGACTCCAGCAGCGCGCGTTCGGCAAACTGTCTGGCGGCCAGCGCCAACGGCTGCTGTTCGCGCTGGCGATCTGCGGCGATCCGGACTTCCTGGTGCTCGACGAGCCGACCGTGGGGCTGGACGTCGAGGCGCGCCGCGGTTTCTGGGGCGAGATGCGGCGTCTCGTGTCGCGCGGCCGTTCGCTGCTGTTGACGACCCACTACATCGAAGAAGCCGAAGCGCTGGCCGATCGCATCGTGATCCTGCAAGGCGGCCGGATTATCGCCGACGGCTCGCCGGCCGACATCAAAGCCCGCGTGGCGGGACGGAGCATCCGTTGTGTGACGAACCTGAGTCCAGCGGAAATGAAGACCATACCTGGCGTGCGAGCCGTGCGGCAGGAGAAGCAGGCGACGGTCGTGGTGGCCGCCGAGGTCGAATCCGTCGTGCGCGAACTGCTGGCTCGTGACTCGTCGCTCGCCGAACTCGAAATCGCCCGCGCCAACCTCGAGGACGCGTTCCTTGAACTGACGATTGCCGAGCCCGCGCGCGCGGCATCGCCGGAGGCCCGATGATCTCCCCGTCCCTTCGACACCTGCTGCGTATCTACGCCCTCGAGGCGAAATACGAGTGCGTCAAGCAGCTGCGCCTCCCAACGCAGCTCATCTTCTCCATGGGCTTTCCGCTGATGTTCTACACCGTGTTCGGCCTGCTCTTCGGCCGGGGCGGCGGCGCCGGAAGCGGATCCTTTGCGTTGTTCTACATCGCGACCTATGGCGCCTTCGGCATCGTGACCGCGGCGCTGTACGGCTTCGGCGTCGGCGTGGCGACCGAACGCGGACAGGGCTGGATGCTCTTGAAGCGCGCGTCGCCCATGCCGTATGCCGCGTATTTCATCGGCAAGCTCGCCATGAGCCTGGTGTCGGCGGCGTCAATCGTTGTCCTCCTCACCGCATCCGGCGTCCTGGTCATGGGCGTCCGTGTGTCGCCGATCGCCTGGTGCGAGATGGCGGCGCTGCTGATTCTCGGCGTCACGCCGTTCTGCGTGCTGGGGCTCGTCATCGGTTACTGGATGGGTCCAAACTCCGCAGTAGCCGCGGTCAACCTCGTCAGCATGCCGATGGCGATGCTCTCAGGGCTGTGGATTCCGCTCAACGTCCTGCCGGCCTTCGTCCGCAGCATCGCGCGATTCCTGCCGGCCTATCACTACAGCCAACTGGCGCTCGCGACGATCGGGCAGAACCAGCCCGGATCGATCGCCGGGCACGTGCTGGCGCTGGTGGGATTCACGATCCTCTGCCTCTCGCTGGCGTATGCCGGCTACCGCCGCGACGAAGACAAGACCTACGGATAGACGCATGACCACACGCACCACGCTCTGGCTCACCGGCGCACTGGGTGCCGGCATCATGGCTTCCGGCATCGCACTCGATCGACCGCCGCAGGCTCCGGTAGCGGCGCGCGTCGCCGCCGCCCCTCGAGGCGCACGCACCGCGCTGGTGCACGCGCGCGTGTTCGACGGCGAGCGCTTTCTGCCAGACGTCACCGTCGTCATCGACGGCGATCACATCGCCGCGTTGGGCTCGAACCTTTCGGCGCCCCCTGGCGCCGATCTGATTGACGGCGCCGGCAAGACCTTGTTGCCCGGCTTCATCGACGCCCATACGCACGCCAGCGGCGATGCGCTGGAGCGAGCCGTGCAGTTCGGCGTGACGACCGAACTAGACATGTTCGCCGATCCGGCGTTCGCGGCTGGCGATCGCGCGGAGCAGTCCAGCCATCGAGTCACCACGCGTGCCGACCTGCGATCGGCCGGCGTGCTAGTCACGGCTCCGGGCGGCCACGGGACCGAGTTCGGCCAGCAAATCCCCACGCTCGCCGGCGCCGGCGACGCGCGGGCGTTCGTCGACGCGAGGATCGCCGAGGGATCGGATTACATCAAGATCGTCAAAGACGACGGATCCCCGTACGGAATCTCGTGGCCGACTCTGAACGACGAAGAACTGGCGGCGGTCGTGGCCGCGGCCCACTGGCGCCAGAAAATGGCGGTCGTCCACATCGGCACACAAGCCGACGCGGTGGCTGCGATCGAGGCCGGCGCGGACGGGCTGGTGCACCTGTTCGAGGACTCGCCCCCGGCGGCAGATTTCGCGGCGCGGGTGGCCGCGCATCACGCGTTCGTCGTGCCGACGCTGACGGTGCTCGAAAGCGAAACGGGTAGGCCGAGCGGCGCGTCGCTTGCGACCGATCCACATTTGTCGCCGCGACTGACCGAGGCGGAAGTGCAGGGGTTGACGTCGTCGTTTCAGTTTCCCGGCCGGCTGAAGACGCTCTCGCTCGACCACGCACGCGAGGCTGTCGCGGCACTCGAGGCCGCCGGCGTTCCCCTCCTCGCAGGCACGGACGCGCCGAACCCCGGCACGGCGCACGGCGCCAGCCTCCATCGGGAGCTCGAATTGCTGGTGTCCGCCGGGCTGACTCCCATCGAGGCGCTCGCGGCCGCCACATCCACGCCGGCGCGGCTGTTCGGGCTGCTCGACCGGGGCCGCATCGCACCGGGCTTGCGCGCCGATCTGGTGCTCGTCGACGGCGACCCCGGTCGCGACATCCGGGCGACGCGCGCGATCGTGCAGGTCTGGCGCAACGGCGTTCTCGTCACGCGCTAGACTTCACGTCATGCTGCGCCCGCGACTGCTCCCGCGCGACGGCTTCTCGTGGACGGGCTACATCTGGCTCGTCTACCTCAGCACGCCGCTCTGGTATGCGGCATCCGGCCGCGCCAGCGGACCGGGGGCCCTCCTCTGGACGATCGCGGCCGCCGTAGCGTTCTTGCCGCTCTATTTCTGGGGCTTCTGGCTGGTCGAGCGACGCGTGTTGATCCCGATTGCGGCGATTGCGGCGATCGGGGTCGGGCTCATCCCGCTCAATTACGGTGGGTTCGTCTTCTTTGTCTACGCGGCATCGTTCGCCGGGCGCGTCGGCCGGCCGATGGCCGGTACGAAGGTGCTCTGCGCGCTCCTGGCCGCCGTGGCGATCGAAGCCTGGCTTGCCCACCTGCCACCGGAGGCCTGGGGACCGGCGCTGCCGTTGATCGTGCTCATCGGCGGACTCAACGTCGTGTTCCTCGAAATCGGGCGCCGCCAGGCGCAGCTGCGGCGCGCGGCCGAAGATGACGCGCGCCGTATGGCGATCGTCGCCGAGCGCGAGCGTATCGGCCGCGATCTTCACGACCTGCTCGGGCACACGCTGTCGGTGATCACGCTGAAGGCCGAACTGGCGTCGAAGCTGGCGTCGCGCGATCCCGACCGCTCGCTTGCCGAGATCCGCGAGGTGGAATGCATTTCCCGCGAGGCGCTCCAGGAAGTGCGCCGCGCCGTGCAGGGTTACGGCGGGTCCACGCTTGCCGGCGAATTGCGGTACGCGCGTACCGCGCTCGAGTCGGCCGGCGCCGTGCTCGATTGCGATGCCGCACCGGTCACGCTGAGCCTGGCGGCCGAGCAGGCGCTGGCGCTGTCGATTCGGGAAGCCGTCACCAACGTCATCCGACACGCCCACGCCCGTCGCTGCGAGATTCGATTGGGTGTCCACGGCTCGATGCTGCGCCTCGATGTGCGGGACGATGGCAAGGGCGGCGCCGAGCCGGATGGTTCGGGGCTGCTCGGCATGCGAGCGAGAGTCGCGGCGCTTGGCGGGCGAGTGGAGCGCGAGGGGCGCGACGGCACTCATCTGACCGTAACGCTGCCGATCGAGGCGGCAGCGCCCGCGGCGATCGTCCCTGAAACGGCGGGCGCACGATGATTCGCGTGCTCATTGCCGAGGATCAGGCGATGGTGCTGGGTGCACTGGCGGCGTTGCTCGCGATCGAGACCGACATTCAGGTGGTCGGCCAGGTTCGCGACGGCCGATCGGCCCTCGGCGAGACCCTGACGAAACGGCCCGACATCGTGCTGACGGACATTGAGATGCCGGAGATGAGCGGCCTCGAGTTGGCTGCCGAACTGAAGCGGCTGGGTGCGCCGGGGCGCGTCATCATTCTCACGACATTCGGCCGGCCAGGCTTCTTGCGCCGGGCGCTCGACGCGAACGCCGCCGGATATCTTCTGAAGGACACGCCGTCCGATCGCCTGGCGGACGCCATTCGCCGGGTGCACGCCGGCGGCCGCGCGATCGATCCGGAGCTCGCCGCCGATGCTTGGACCGATCCGGATCCGTTGACTGACCGAGAGCGCCAGGTGCTGCGGTTGGCGGCCGACGGCCAGTCCGGGCCGTCAATCGCGGCGGCGCTGCACTTGTCCGAAGGCACGGTCCGCAACTACCTGTCGGAGGCGATCAGCAAGCTCGGCGCCGAGAACCGCGTGGACGCAGCGCGGCTGGCGCGCATGAAGGGCTGGCTGTAGCGCGTTCTCTTCGTCCGAGACGTTCACGAACCTCCAAGCGGTGAGACGCAGCCCACCGCCGCCGACCGGGACGACGACGGCGTCTAACGGGGTGCGAGTACGGGGAGATGTAGGGTGACTGAAGCCGTCGGGTTGGAATTTGGTACATGGCTGCGTGAAATCGTGGTGCCGTTGGCGATAATGTGGCCTCCCGGGAGGACGCGCCATGGGTCGGAAGACTACCGCCATCGTCGTCGCCATCATCTTGATCGCCGCCGCGCTTGCCTTGCTGATTCGCCTCAAGCACCAGCCAGCTCCCGCTTCTGCGCCGGCGGCCAGCGAAGCCGCCGCACCGGCGGTCCAGGCGAGCGGCACGCAGTCTCAGCAGCAGCTCAGGGCTCTCATCGCGAAGGATGGCGTCACACCCGAACGCGCCAAGCTGTACTTCAGTCTCGCGATCGGCTCGCTGCCCGGCGTGACGATTCCCCCCGGCATGACGCGCGACCGAGCCGAATTCGATGGCACGCCGGCCGCAGTGGACCTGATGGAGGTGTGGGAGACGCTCACGCCGGGCCAACGCCAGGTCGCGGCGCAGCTGATGGACCTGCCGGCCCGCACGGCCCTCGTGAAGATGGCCTATCGAGTCGGCGCGCCCCGCTTCGACTACAACGCGTACCTGAAGGACGCCGACGGAGCGCTCGGGGTGTTGCTCAACCAGCCGGGCATCACCTATACCTACGACGTCGACTACGGAGATCCCCCAAACGGGACCACGAAAGCCATGACGCTCTCCTGGAATGGATTCCAGATCCTCACCAGGAACTGGACGCCCAACTCCGGAGGCACGTGCAACGTCCGGATCTTTGATGGGCAGTTCGAGGGTCTGACCGATCTCGACGCGCGCGCCGTCATGACGCACGAAATGATGCACTGCTATCAGCAGCGCACCGTCGGCGACTTCAACGCCTGGACCACGGCGAAGTTGTGGGTAAAGGAGGGAGAGGCCACGTGGGCGATGGCGCAGGTGGTGCCGGGCGGCAAGGGAGTCGTCGCGCAGGTACCTGGGACGCGTACGCCACGTCACCGGCGACCGCGTTCTCCGACCGCTCGTACGACGCCGTTGGCGTTTTCGGTCATTTCAGCGATCTCGTCGGCAGCGAGGCGACATGGCCACGCCTACTGCCGGCGACCAAAGCGGCGATCGGCGGTGACGACGTGACGGCGCTCAAGTTTCTCATCGAGGGAAATGACGATAACTATTTTTCGTCCTGGGGGTCGAGCTATTACCTGACCGCCGGGAAGGTGCCGTGGACGATGTCGGGGCCGGGGTACCCAGCTCAGTCCGGCTATACGCCTGGAGGCGTGTCGGTCGCGCCCGACAGCACGGAAGTCGTCGATGCGGCCAGCTGGCAGGCGCGCATGGTCCGGATCTCCAGCAACGCGGACATCGTCATCGTCAGTCTCCTCACGGGATACGGTCGCGTGCACGACGAGCCCTTCAACATCGACAGCCGACTCGATACCTCCGGGCCGCTGGCGCTCTGCATCAAGTCCGGAGGCTGTACGTGTCCGGACGGATCGCCGGGCGCGTCGCTCTCGACCCAGCGAGCCACGGCGCCGATCTCCGTGGGCATGGAAGGGGCGGACGCCGGCGCGGAGCTGCTCGTGATGGGCAAGTCACTGGATCGCCATTGCAAGCAGCCGGACACGCCGCAGCCGCCCGGGAATGGCGGGGGCGGCGGGGGCGGGGGCGGGGGCGATGCGGATCCCGACAAGCCGCACCCCGACGGCGGGTCGAGTGAAGGCGACACGCACATCTCGACGTTTGACGGCGTGCGGTACGACTTCCAGGTGGTCGGTGAGTACACGCTCGTCAGCTCGACGAAGGACGACTTCGCGATCCAGATCCGCCAGGTGCCGGCGCTCCAGTCGCGAACCGTGACCGTCAATCAGGCGATGGCGACCCGGATCGGCAGCACGCGCGTGTCGATCGCCAGCGAGAACAGTCAGCTGGTCCTGCGCCTCGACGGCGCGGTCCCGCCCGATCCGATCCCCAGGTTAGCGGGCGGATCGATTACCCGATCGTTGACGATGTACGGGATTTCTTATGTCCTCGAGTGGGCCGACGGGACGCGCGCGACGGTGAGCGGTGCGCGCCTGCTGAACGTGCGCGTCAAGCCGGCGCCGGCGCGGAAGGGGACGCTTGCCGGGCTGCTCGGCGACGCCGACGGGTCGAAGGCCAACGACCTCGTCGGGACCGGCAACGCCGGCCTGGGCCCGACCCCGAGCGCGGAGGAGATCGGGCACGCGCTGGCCGACCGCTGGCGGGTTACGCAGGAATCGTCGCTGTTCGACTATCTCCCGGGGCAGTCAGCCGCGACTTTCACGGATCCGACGTTCCCGGACCCTCACGTCGACCCGAGTTACGCGGCCAATGCCGCCGAGGCAGAGAGGCGCTGCCGCGAGTCCGGCATCATCGATTCGCATCTGCTGCACAACTGCATCGTCGATTTCGCCGTAACGAGCGATTTTCTGTTCGTCAGCTCCTACAGTCACGCCCAGCAGGTCCTCGCCGCGCATGCGCGCCTGGCGCCGTCAGCAACGCCAGGCATCCTGAGGACCGTGACGCTGGATGCCCAGGTCACGGACCAGTCCTCGCGGCCCTCGCTGCAGTTTGCCGCCCAGGCGGGCGACACCGTCTGGGCTGGCCATCCCGATTGCACCGACAACTACCTGGTCTGGCTGTTCCGGCCGGATGGCAAGGGAGCGGCCGGTAGCTGGGTGTGCGGCGTCGGCCGCCTCACGCTGCCGGCATCCGGCACCTATACGCTGAAAGTGCCGGACTATAAGCACGAGATAGCGCTCGGGACTTATCACGTCCCGATCCGGTTCGTGCGACCCGATCGGCATCACGAGATCTCATACGGCGGCATCGCGAGCGGCGTGATTGAAACACCCGGCGTGCACGACGTTTACGCTTTCCAGGGCCATGCCGGCGACGTGCTCCGTGTCGCCGGGGAAGGCTGCTCAGTCGACAACCTTGTCATCGGGCTGATCGATCCCTCCGGCAAGGACACGTTGGGGCCCTCGTGCCGGTCCGGGACCGACGCGCGCCTAACGGCGACTGGACCCTATCAACTGGTCATCAACGCCGGTGACGGTGGCTCCGGCCCGTATCATTTCGTGTTCCTGGGAACGTCGTCGAACGGCGTGAAGTAGCACGAGGGGCTAGCAGCCCGTGGCACAAGTCGCGCTTCGTATGAACAACGGCGACTGCGTGAAGGTCCCGCGCACGGCGGTGCGTTGGGCGTGGAACGCGTGAGTGACCGCCGCTGAACGTCGCCTCGGGTCGATGATCACCCATAGCGTCGCCAACAGCGCGGCGACTCGGCCCTGGAGGCCCCGCGGTGTGCCCACGCCACAGATGGTCCGCATGAGGAGGCCGAGATTGAACCCGCCAACATGCACGAGTAGGCGTTTCAGGATGTTTCGGTGACCGCGGAGATGCGTCCGGCGCATCCCGCCAGTGCCGTAGATGTGGGCGAACGTCCGTTCGAGCAACTCGCCGCGGCAGCGGAGTAACCTGAGGCCGCGCGGTCCGCGGATCCGTCGCCGGTTGGCGTAGACCGCATCGCGCGCCTCCGCCTTGTGCCGCCAGTGCCGCCGTCCTCGGTCCGGCTCCGAGATGTAGGTGCGGATGCCGCGTCGCGTCAGGTCGACCAACCGGTCATTACTGTGAAACCCTTTGTCGGTGACTAACGCGCGGAACCCGTCGCTGGCGGGCAGCACGGCCGTGAGATGGTCCGCGGCCTGGCGCAACGTCTCCTGCATTGTGGTGGTGTCGCCGTCATCCGCATCTTGGAGGGTCACGGCCACGACGGCCCCGGTGTCGAGATCGACGGCGTGCTCGGCTTTGTGGGCCAAGTGGGTGCGACCGTCTTTCATCTTCGTGATCTTGGCGTCCGGATCATGGGGATGCGTCCAATCGTCATTCGAGCCCTTCTTCTTTCGCTTCCGATCGATCCGCGCGAGATCGGCCCGCGTGGGTGTCCCGATGCCCGACGCCTTCGCCAACCCGGTCAAGAACTCCTGATAGCCCTCGCCGGTGTCGCGCCGGACGATGGTCCGCAGGGCTGCATTCGCTTCCAGCGTCGTGCCGTCCACGCCGAGGGTCGTGCCCTTGAGCAGCTTCGCCGCCGCGAGGTAGTCCAGCACCCAGAGGAAGACGGTTTGATGGGTCTCGAGATCGATGAGGCGTCGCGTGCGCGAGATCGTCGAGTGATCGGGCGCGGACTCGTGTAACGCCAGCCCGAGGAAATCGCGCAACGCCAGCGAATCCGCCGCCCGCCACGCGATCCCGCGCTCGGAGTCGAGTCCTTCGAAGTAGCCGACCAGCAGGAGCCGGAAGTACAGACCGGGCGCCAGGCTCGGCCGGCCCATGCGGGCGGCGTAGAATCTCTGGCAGGCGCCCTCGACAAACCGATCGAAGTCACCCACGCGGAGGAGGTCGTTCAGGCGCCGATAGAACGGGTGCGACGGGGCGACCGGCAGGTCGGTGGTCGGCACCCACAGCTCGGTGGCACGCTGACGCTTGCGTTTACCCATCGACATGCGCGCAGTGTAGTACGACCCAGGGAGCCTGTCGATCTCAATTCATGCACTTGCACCACGGGCTGCTAGCGTGCATGCCGGACATGAAGCACCTGCACCACGTCGCCTTCGATCGTGAACAGGATGCGATAGGTACGGAGTTCGACAAGCACAGCTACTTCACGCGGCGACTTCGCGACCGTGTCAAACGAGAGGAGTTGCCGCGCCTTACGTTCGGTACCGGCGCAACGGCCAGGCATCGCTATTTCCCGGACAAGCTGCCGATCGGGATCAGCACTCGCGATGAGGATCACGTGTTCGTCTACCTGGTGACGAGCCCTGTCCCGATGGACTTCCGGGTCTTTCTTCTACGCCACGCTGAGGTGCTCCGCGGGCTGTACCGCTGGACGATTCGGCTGCTGGTGCCGGCGCCCTTCGCCAGCGCGATTCGGCTGTTCGGCCATGCGGCCCGCGAGACGCTCGCGACGCCGCTTCCACCCTCGAATGCCGAGGTCCTCCGCTCGGTGTTTCTCGAGCGGCAACGGCGCCGGGAGACGCCGTCCGCGCCTCCCGATCCGCGGCTGCACTCCCTGTCACTGGCCTACGGCGCGCCGCGGTTTCGGGCGCTGTTCCGGGCGTGGCAACAGCTCGGGGATCCCGTCATCTGGGCGGCACAATCCTACGGCCTGCGCGACGCGCTCCAACGAGGCGAAGGACGCGTCGAATTCGTCAAGCTGACCCACCAGGTACTGCCACCTCTCGTCGCTCGTCGGCGTCGCGTGATCGCGGTCACTGACGCGGCCCGAACGCGCCCATCAGGCGCATACAGTTGAGGACGACCGTCGGGACGACCTCGGCTCTGAAGGTCGTCCTCATCTGTCGTCACTGGCTGGCGGACGCCGAGCCTTCCGGCTGCACGAACATCGCGCGCGCGAGCAGACGCAACTATCTGATGCTCGCAGAGATACCCCCACTGGCGGCGACGAGGCGGGCGGCGCTCTCTGCCGCCCGCCATCCGGGTTTGTGCCGGCGACTCTGCACAAACCCTGGCGTGAGCGACCCCGCCAGAGCCGAGCGCGCCGAACCTTGCGCGCGAAATGAGGGTCGCTCACGCCAGGGTTTGTCTGTCCGAGTTCCTGCGTCCGAGACTATCCCGGGAACGCCGAGTGCGCCGCCCAGTGGGCGTCGACTTTGGCGGCGGCTTGTCGGGCCTTCAGCCTGCCGGGACCCTGCCGTGTACGTAGCCATCCAGTTGTCAGCTTCGGGGGCTGACCGTCCCTCCGAACTTACGGCAGATGCAAGTGCGGGACGGGCTATCTACTCGGGCTCGTCGCGGCAGGCCGCGCGGTTGATTCGAGGACGCCAAAAGCCCAACATGTGGAAACGAAGAAGCCATGAGCAACGCCTACATCGAGCAGCATGACGGCGAGTACGTCGTTGCGGGAACCCGCGTGTCCCTCGACTCGATCGTCTGCGCCTTTCTGTCCGGACAATCGGCAGAGGCGATCGCGCAGGCGTTCCCGGTCCTGAACCTCGAGCAGGTCTACGGCGCCATCACTTACTACCTGGGTCACCGCGATGAGGTCGATCGATACCTTGAGGGCCGGCGGCAGGACTTCGACACCGCGCGGCAGGCGGCGCGCGACGCCGACCCGATGTTCTACCAAAAGCTCGCCGACGCGAAGAAGCACACGCCGCTGACGCGCTGATTGTCCATTCGTGCGAGGCAGACGCGGACCTGAATCAGGTCATCGTGCCTGGTCGTTGTCAGGCGCGTGCCAGCCATCGAGTTCAGAACCGCGACGTCAGCGGGTTGGGCCGGGCCCGAAGGATCAGACACGGCTTCGCGCGTGGACCTACCAAGGCGGCGCCGTTCGAACGCGGACGCGGACTGTCGATTCTTGCCGCTCCGCGACAGCGACGAACGGCGGTTCAACCTCCACCGACGAAGTCTGCAGCGCATCAATCACGGCGAGCACGAAACCCGCCGATATGTGGCCCGGACGGATGTAAATGATGCCGACGAACGGGGTGCCGGCGCGGATGGCGTCACGCCCGAAGGCCAGGTCGTGCGTGACGATGACCCGGCGCTGACGTGTGGCGTGTTCGAGAAGGTCTGCATCGTGCCGACCGAGCAGACGTTCATCGCTGGCGCTGCGGACATCACAGCCGCGGACTCGGAGCCCCTGGACGACGTCCGGAACGATGTTCTCGTCTGTGAGGAGGGGGAAATCGAGCGGCTTCACGCCGTGATTCTCAGCTCCCACGTGTGCTCGCCCTTGAGCGCGTCAGCCGCGTACTGGAACGCAGCGGCCAGGCCGGCTGGAGTCACCTGAGGGTACTGGGCAAGAATCTGCTCTTGGGTTGCCCCACTGGCGGCGAGTTCGAGCAGGAACTCGACGCTGAGGCGCGTGCCGCGAACGCACGGTTTGCCGCCGAGAATCTGCGGATCTGAGACGATCAGATTGTCAGCCATTGGTCGTGCCCCCCAGCGGTGTCCTTGCAATCGTCGGCTCACCGGCAGGTCTCATTCTAGCTCGCCAAGCATCGATTGAACCTATGCTTCAGCCAGGGTCGATCTGTAGTCAGCGTCGGCGCGTCATCGTCGGCCATCACGGCGTCGATGATCGCGCTGTGCTCGCCGCGGTCCAGGCCTCGGCGCTGCGCACCGACCGCTCCGCGGCTGCGGGCCTTGACCGCGTCTGCGCGCAGCGCATGTCCGAGCCCTTACGTGATGGCCGACGGACCTTGTAGCGGTGACGGTCTTTACGAATTTGGGACCGATTTCAGGCGCGGGATGCCTTCAGGACCGAGGCCCTGACTGCGGTCGGCACCTCGATCGCAACGAAACGATCGGCGGCGAACAGATAATCCCCACCGCTCTCGTCGACCACCCGAAGATCGCCATCCCGCTCAGCGTCGTCATCAGGGAGGACGGCGTAGATCTTGTTGCGCTGGAGCGATGCCTCGTATCCCTCGTCGCGGACACAGACCGCGAACGTCGGCCTTGCCGCGGTCTTACGTCTCTTCGAGGTACCGCTTGCCCTTGAATTCCTTTTTCCCGGAGCCGTCATGGGACACACGCTGATTACGTCTGACCGGAGAGCT
>CAWIKL010000003.1:0-76714 GCA_963836665.1 uncultured Acidobacteriota bacterium
TGATTTGGAAAACGCTTTGCCTTCCGATCGTCAGGCGAATCCGACTGAACGCCCTGCTCGGCACCGAAGCCATTGACGCAAGCGAGACTTGATCAGCCCTTTCCGACCCCCCGGTGATGAGCATGAACGGTATCGGCTTCTGGTGCTAGGTTCTTCTAACGTTGGCGGAGCCGCTACGACAACATCTTGCGTGTCGCCCCGCGCCTTTCAAGCGCCGCCGTGATCTGCAACAAGAGCGTTTCCTAGACGCAAGACGTCCGCCGTCGGCGTAGAGAGAATTCCGGTCACTGTTGCTGGTTCATTCGCTTGACAATCCGCAACTTGAGAAAAAAAAGAGAACATGAAGGATTACGTATCAACTCACTCAAGTCGCGGTGGCCGCGAGAAACTCCTGGACGCTGATACCTGCGAGAACGGCGCCGTGATATTTCCGCTCCGACAAAGCTGCCTAGCCATTGCCAACAAAGTCTACGCTGCTGCGAAGAGAGACTGGAAATGCCGGCACGGATGAGGCTGCCAGTCCTTCCGGTCTACTATTATCACGACCATTTCACCGAGATGCTGTTTTTCGTCAGCGAGACCTACGGGCCTGTACTCACGGAGCGCCATCGCGCGTTCGTCGAGACATTCAAGACGCTCTCAAAGGACGCGCAGTGCATTCTGATTCGGATGATCAACCGGCGCGGACGCCTCTTCCGTCACGGCGCATTCCGTTATGCCGAGATTGCCGATGCCCGGAGCGCGCTACAAGAACTGCGAAATTGTAACCTTGTGCGTGCTCTGGTCGAAGGCGATTATGCCGACTTCATCCTCTGCCACGCAAAAGAGGCTCTGATCAAAGGCGGGAAAGACGCAGGACTTACCGACATTCGGACCTCTTGGTCGAAGGCGAAACTGATCAAATATTTTCTCGCAAACGTCACCTTCAAAACAGCACATGATTATTGCGGCGGGGGTGAGTTCATCGCGCTAGGCGATACAGAGCCTGTCGAGTTCATGCTGTACCTTTATTTCGGAAAGACGGAGGATGATCTCAGGAATTTCCGGTCGCGGCGTCCGGGGCGGACGTCGAAGCGGTGCGCGTCGAGAGCGGCCGCCCGCTCTTCGGCGTGGACATGGACACCGAGACGATCCCGCTCGAGGCCGGCCTCGACGAGCGCGCGATCTCGCGCACAAAGGGCTGTTACGTCGGCCAGGAAGTGATCGTCCGCGTGCTCGACCGCGGGCACGGTCGCGTCGCCCGCCGCCTGGTTGGCCTGGGTCTGGCCGCGGAAGCCGCCGTCCCCGCCGGCGGGACGGCGATCCTCGCGGACGCGAAGGAGATCGGCCGCGTCACCAGTGCCGTGTGGTCGCCATCGCTGGCCCATCCAATCGCGCTGGCCTACGTGCACCGCGATTTCGTCGAGCCCGGGACGCCGCTCTCGGCCGGCGGCTCCGCCGCAACCGTCGTAGCGCTGCCGTTTGTATGATCCGGGATGCGGGATCAGCGATCAGCGATGAGGGATTCGATCAGTTCGTCGTCGGCGGGCGGAAAGCGCAGCGATCGAAGATCGGCGCGCGCCACCCATTGCATCTCTTGTCCGAGCAGTGGCGCCGGCGTGCCGTCGAGCCGGCAGGCCAGGAAATGCAGTTCGACGCGCCGGTCGGGATAGTCGTGGGCGACGCTGAAGATCTCCGCGCCGACGGCGGCGTCGACGCCGAGTTCTTCGCGCAGCTCGCGCGCCAGGCACGCCTGCAGCGTTTCGCCCGCCTCGCACTTACCGCCGGGAAATTCCCAGTAGCCTTCCAGGTGGACGCCGGCGTGACGCCGCGTGACGAAGAAGCGTCCGCCGTCCTCGCAGACGGCGGCGGCGACGACGATGGTCATCGCTGCGGCTGCCCGGTGCTGATCGGGTAGGCCGCGCAGCTGCCGCGCATCGGACAGACGAGGCACTGCGGCCGCCGCGCCGTGCACAGCGTCGCGCCGAAGTCCATCAGCGCCTGGTTGAAGTCGAAGACATGGCGGTGCGGCAGCACCGTGCGCGAGATCGCCCACAGGTGCTTCTTCATTGCGTGCGACTTCGGGTCGCCGCGGCCGACGAAGACGCGGAACAGGACGCGCGCGACGTTGGTGTCGAGGATGGCGGCGCGCTTGCCGAAGGCGAAACTCATCACCGCGCCGGCGGTGTACTCGCCGATGCCCTTGAACGAACGCAGCGTCTCCTCGTCGCCCGGCAGCGCGCCGCCGTAGCGCTCGACCGACTCCCGCGCGATGGCGTGCAGCCGGCGCGGCCTGATGTTGTAGCCGAGCGGCCGCCAGGTGTCCGCCACGTCGTCTTCCGGCGCCGCGGCCAGGGCGTGCAGGCTCGGGTACTTCTCGAGCCATTCGTGGTACTTCGGCAGCACGCGATCGACCTGCGTCTGCTGCAGCATCACTTCGGAGACGAGGATGTGGTAGGGATCGGTTGTCCGCCGCCAGGGCAGATCACGGCCGTGGCGGCGGTACCAGGTGAGAAGTCGTCTGCGGAACGTCTGCCGTGCCGCGGGTGCGAGTAACTGCGGCGCACGCTTGCAATCCGTGCGTCTTATAATTGCCAACGGTGAAAATCTACACCAGGACGGGCGACACCGGCGAAACCGGCCTGTTCGACGGGACGCGCGTCCTCAAGTCAGACCCGCGTGTCGCGACCTATGGCGAGGTCGACGAGCTCAATGCCTGGCTTGGGCTCGCGCGCTCGATGCTCTCGGGCGACGCCGAACTGGCGGAAATGCTCGTCCAGGTGCAGCGTGACCTGTTCGCGATTGGCGCCCGGCTGGCCGATCCCTCGCACCACATCGCGGCGCGGGTGTCCAAGATCGAGATCGGTCCGTCCGAGATCGTTCGCCTCGAGCACTGGATCGACCTGCTCGACTCGATGCTGCCGCCACTGCGACGCTTCATCCTCGCCGGCGGATCGAATCCCGGAGCGACACTGCACCTGGCACGGACCGTGTGCCGGCGCGCCGAGCGTGCGATGGTGGCGCTGCGCGCCGTGGACGAGCCTGCCGTCGATGCGGGGCTGATTGTCTACGTGAACCGCCTCTCCGACCTGCTGTTCGTCATGGCCCGCGTCGCCAACGTCCGCGACGATACACCCGACATCGAGTGGTGACGCCCGAGCTCGCGGGCGCCTACGCCTACTGCGAGCGGCTGGCGCAGGCGCACTACGAAAATTTTCCCGTCGCTTCGCGGCTGCTGCCGGCCACGATGCGGCCGCACATCGCCGCAATCTACGCCTTCGCCCGCATCGCCGACGACATGGCCGACGAAGGAACGCGCCCGGCGCGCGAGCGGCTCGCCGACCTCGAGGACTGGGCCGAGCGCCTCGACGCGGCGGCGGGCACCGCGCCGCTGCCCCGCGAAGCCCACGGTGACGTCTTCATCGCTCTGCGCCAGACCATGCGCGCCTGCCGCCTGCCGGCGCCGCTCTTTCGCGACCTGCTCAGTGCCTTCCGTCAGGACGTCACCACGCCGCGCTACGCGACGTGGGAGGACGTGCTCGACTATTGCCGGCGTTCCGCCAATCCCGTCGGGCGCCTCGTGCTGCGCGTGGCCGGCTACGAGGACGCCGCCCTCGATGCCGCCTCCGACGCGGTCTGCACGGCGCTGCAGTTGACGAACTTCTGGCAGGACTTCGCCATCGACTGGCGCAAGGGACGCCTCTACGTTCCCGCGTCGATCTGGCAGTCCGCCGGCGCCGCGCTCGATGATCTCGATGCCCGCGCGATGACGCCCGCCTGGCGCGCGGCGCTTGCCGAGGCGGTCGCGCGCACGCGGGCGCTGTTCGCCGCCGGCCGACCCGTCTGCGACGGGGTCCGCGGCCGTCTTCGCTTCGAGCTTCGCGCCACCTGGCTTGGCGGCACGCGGATTCTGGATAAGCTGGAAGCGGCGAATTTCGACGTCTACACGCACCGGCCGGCGCTGACGAAGGCCGACGCGCCGTCGATCCTCTGGGGCACGCTGTCCTGGGCCAGGGACGCGCGGCCGGCGGCGCAGTAGCCACGAGGGACCGGACCGCTTTGGCGAGAGACACGAGCTTCTACTACTCGTTCCTGGTACTGCCGGCCGACCAGCGGCGCGCGATCGTCGCCGTCTGGGACTTCTGCCGTGCGGTCGACGACGCCGTGGACGAGGCGCCGGCGGAGCAGAGTGCGGTGGAAGTCCAGCGCTGGCGCGACGAGGTGGCGCGGTGTTTCGATGGCACGGCGCCGGCGACCCCGCAGGGGCGTGCGCTGCAGCCGCTCATCGCCGCCTACAGCCTGCCGCGCTCGGCCTTCGACGCGCTCGTCGAGGGGGTAGAGATGGACCTGCACGGGCGCCGCTACCGCACGTTCGAGGAGTTGTACCGAGTACTGCATCCGCGTTGCGTCGGCGGTCGGCCTGATGTGCGTGCAGATCTTCGGTTGCCAGGATCCGGGCGCGAAGCAGTACGCCATCGACCTGGGCGTCGCGCTGCAGCTGACCAACATCCTGCGCGACGTGCCGGGCGACCTCGGCCGCGGCCGCGTCTACCTGCCGCTCGACGATCTGCAGCGTTTCGGCGTCAGCGAAGGGGATCTCGGGACGGAAGTCGCGCGCGCGGGCCACGGCGTGGTCTCGGCCAGGGTGAAGGCGCTGCTCGCGTTCGAGGCGTCGCGCGCCCGCGCCTATTACGCCCGCGCCGACGCGGCGCTGCCGCGCGCCGACGCGCGCCGCCTGGTCGCGGCCCGCATCATGGGCCGCATTTACCGGGGCATCCTCGACCGCATCGAGGGCGCTGGTTACGATGTGTTCAGCGCGGTCATCCGCGTCCCGCGACCGCGCCGGGCGCTGATCGCCGCCGGCACCTGGGCGCGGACCCTCGTCACCGGCCGATGACAGGCGTGCTTCGCGCTCATGGCTGGATCTGACTTCGACGTCGCCGTCATCGGCGCCGGAGTGGCCGGTCTGGCTGCCGCCACGGCGCTTGCCGAGCGAGGCAAGCGCGTGATCGTGCTCGAGGCCCGCGGCGAGCTCGGCGGACGCGCCACGGCGTTTCGCGACCGTGAGACCGGGGAGCGTGTCGACAACGGCCAGCACGTGCTGTTTGGCTGCTATCACGAGACGTTCGCGCTGCTCCGCCGCGTCGGCGCCCAAGCCAACGTCCGCGTGCAACCGTCGCTCGAAGTGGCCTATTTCGATGGCCGGGGCAGGCGCTCCGTGCTGCGCTGCCCGCGGTGGCCGTCCCCGCTGCACCTGCTCGGTGGCGTATGGGCATGGGACGCTCTGCCGATCGGCGAGAAACTGCGCGTGCTGCGCGTCGGAGGTGACTTGCGCCGGCGTTCGGCCGATCCTGCCGGCC
Source organism: uncultured Acidobacteriota bacterium (assembly GCA_963836665.1). Classification (GTDB taxonomy): domain Bacteria; phylum Acidobacteriota; class Vicinamibacteria; order Vicinamibacterales; family 2-12-FULL-66-21; genus JAICSD01. The sequence goes on from CAWIKL010000003.1 coordinate 5,340, forward strand.
GCCGGCGGGGCCGGCCGGAAGAAACGGTTGCCGGCTGGCTCACCCGGCGCGGCCAGCGCGGCCGCATTCGGGAGTGGCTGTGGGAACCGCTGGCGATCGCCGCCCTGAACGAATCGCCCGCCGAGGCGTCGGCCGCGCCCTTCGTCGAAGTGCTCGCGCGCATGTTCGGCGGGGTGCGCACCGACGCCTCGATCGCGTTTCCGGCCGTGCCGCTGCAGGAGATGTACGCCGCTCCGGCGCGGCGCTATCTCGAGGATCGGGGCGGCGAAGTGCGCGTCAACGCGCTCGCTCGCGTGCGCCTCGACAACGGGGCTGTCGCCGGCGTCGACGTGCGCGGCGAGCCGATCTCCGCCACGACCGTCGTCTCCGCCGTTCCCTGGTTCGCGCTGGAGACACTGCTGACGGGAGACCTCGCGCCGATGGCGGGGATCCTCAAGGACGCGGCGGCGATGGCGGCGAAGCCGATCGTCACGGTGAATCTCTGGTACGACCGGGCGGTGATGGACGACGAGTTCGTCGGCCTGCCCGGCTGTCAGATGCAGTGGGCGTTCGACAAGCGGCGCGTCTTCGGGGAGTCGGCGTCGCACCTGTCGCTCGTCGCCAGCGGCGCCGACGCGCTGGCACCGCGCTCGACTGCCGATCTCGTCGCCATGGCAGCGCGCGAAGTGGCCGGCGCGATTCCTGGCGCGCGCGACGCGCGCCTCCTTCGCGGCACCGTCGTGCGCGAGAAGCGCGCGACGTTCTCGGTGGCGCCGGGCCAGCCGCCGCGCCCGGCCGTCATCACGCCGGTGCGCGGCCTGTATCTCGCCGGCGACTGGATCGACACCGGGTTACCGGCGACAATCGAGAGCGCGGCCGTCGCGGGTCATCGCGCCGCCGCCGCAGCGATCGAGTCTTCAACCGAGTGAGCGGAGCGAGCGCCGCAAGAAAATGAAATCAATCGTCATCCACTACCAGGAGATTGCGCTCAAGGGGAAGAACCGCCCGTGGTTCATCGCCCGGCTGACGCGCAACATCCGTGAAGCGGTGCGCGGGCTCGACGTCGCCGAGGTGCGCGTCCTGATGGGGCGCATCGAGGTCGTGCTCGGTCCGGAATCGTCGTGGGACGCCGTGCGCGGCCGCCTCTCGACCGTCTTCGGGATTGCCAACTTCGCGCGCGCCGCCCGTGTGAAGCTCGACGTCGAGACGATCGCGGCGGAGATCCTCAAGGACCTCGGCCCGGACGATCCGCCGACGTTTCGTGTCTCCGCGCGGCGCGCCGACAAGCGCTTTCCCTTGACCTCGCCACAGATCGAGCGCGAGGTCGGCGGCCGCATCAAGGAGGCGCGCGGCTGGACCGTCGATCTCGACGAGCCGGCGCTGACGATCAACGTCGAAGCGCTGACCGGCGAAGCGTTCTACTCGTTCGGCCGGGAGCGCGGGCCGGGCGGGCTGCCGGTTGGCGCCAGCGGCCGTGTCACCTGCCTGCTCTCGGGCGGCATCGACTCGCCGGTGGCGGCGTGGCGGATGATGCGGCGCGGCTGTCGCGTCCATCTCGTCCACTTCCACAGCTATCCCATCCTGTCGCGCGCCTCGCAGGAAAAGGCGCAGGAGCTGGCGCGGTCGCTGGCGCGCTTCCAGTTCGACTCGAAGCTGTTCCTCGTCGCCTTCGGCGAAATCCAGCAACGCGTCGTCCTCGCGGTTGCGCCGCCGCTGCGCGTCGTCATTTACCGGCGATTGATGATGCGCATCGCCGAGCGCATCGCCACGCGGCAGCACGCCCAGGCGCTCGTCACTGGCGAGGTCGTCGGCCAGGTGGCGTCACAGACACTCGAGAACATGGCAACCATCGGCAGCGTCGTGTCGCTGCCGGTGCTGCGGCCGCTCGTCGGCATGGACAAGGACGAGATTATCGTCGAGGCGCAGCGCCTCGGCACCTATCCCGTCTCGATCATTCCCGACCAGGATTGTTGCACGCTGTTCACACCGCGGCATCCGGCAACGAAAGCGAAGCGCGACGATGTGGAACGCGCCGAGGCGAAGCTGCCGATCGACGAAATTGTCACAGCCGCTGTTGACGCCGCGGTGGTGGAGCATCACCGTTTTCCCATATAGAATTGAAGCCGTGAAAATCACAGCAGGCAAACTCGCGGGCATGAAGGCAGTGGCAGATGATCGCGGCGTGATCGCGGCCGCCGCCATGGATCAGCGCGGCTCGCTGCAGAAGGCGCTGGCCAAGGAGCGCGGCGGCGCCGTCGGCGACAAGGATCTCGAGGAGTTCAAGGTCATCGTCACCGAGGTCCTGACCAAGCATGCCAGCGCGATCCTGCTCGATCCCGAGTGGGGCCTGCCGGCGAGCAAGCGGCGCGCGAAGAACTCCGGGCTGCTGCTCGCCTACGAAAAGACCGGCTACGACGCGGCCACGCCGGGGCGGCTGCCCGACCTGCTCGACCTGTGGTCAGCGCGCCGCATCAAGGAAGCGGGCGGCGACTGCGTCAAGATCCTGCTCTACTACGCCCCCAACGATCAGCAGAGAATCAACGACCACAAGCACGCCTGGGTCGAGCGCATTGGCGACGAGTGCCGCGCCAACGACATCCCGTTCTTCCTCGAGATCATCGCCTACGAGGATGGCCTCGATGAGAAGGGGCTCGACTTCGCCAGGAAGAAGCCGCAGCTGGTCGAAGCCTACATGCGCGAGTTCACCAAGGACCGCTACGGCGTCGACGTGCTCAAGGTTGAAGTGCCGATCAACATGAAATTCGTCGGCGGGACCAAGGCGTTCGCCGGGCAGGCGGCCTACGATCGCGAGCAGGCCAAGGACTGGTTCCGCAAGACCGCGGAGGCGACGACGCGCCCGTTCATCTATTTGTCGGCTGGCGTCAGCAACGCGGAGTTCAGCGAGACGCTCGAGCTCGCCGGCGAAGCCGGGACGCGCTTTTCCGGCGTCCTCTGCGGCCGTGCCACCTGGAAAGACGGCATCCCGATTTACGCCAAGCAGGGCGCCGACGCGTTCCGCGCGTGGCTCGAGGACGAAGGCGTCAAGAACATCGCCAACGTCAACGACCGTCTGAAGCCGGCGCACCCCTGGTTCGAGTTCTACGGCGCCAAGAGCGCCGACGCACTCGCGGGATAGTGAGCAGTCACCAGTTTCCAGTTACCGGTTTCCAGTCTGGCAACCGGCAACTGGTCACTGGCTATTTCCTGTTCAGGTTCTCGACTCCCGATACTGGCCCCAGGCAGGTCGTGCCGGAATAGGGGATGCGGATCGTGGTAGCGCCGAGCTCGGCAGTGCCGTTCAGCGAAATGGCGCACGACGGGATCTCCGGCGTGGTCGCGATGCCGTTGGCCGACCACGTGATGGTCGTGCCGCTCAACGTGCCGCCCGCTGTTCCCGAGACCGTCAGGCCGCCCGCGCAGGTCGCGCTGAAGGCGCCGACCGCCGCCGTCGCCGACTGCTGCGTCGGCGTCCACACGAAATTCGTGCAGCTCGACGGCGATGGGATGATGTTCGTCGACGCCGACTTCCAGGTGCCGGCCAGCGCTTCGACCGTCGTCGATGTCGGGCTGCTCGGCGTCGTCGTCTTGCTCTCGTATCCGACACATCCCGCCACGGTAGCCGCGACCGCACAGGCAAATATGGGGAGTAGGTGTTTCATGGGACCGGGGGCTTTCGCAGGGGAGGCGTGAATTATACCATAGCGAAATGTCGATTCTGAAGGTCGCGCACATGGGACACCCGGTGCTGCGCGCCCGTGCCAAGGCCGTCGACCCGGCCGACATCAAGTCTCCCCGCATTCAGCAGCTCATCGACGACATGTTCCAGACGATGAAGGAATACAACGGCGTCGGCCTGGCGGCGCCGCAGGTCCACGAAAGCGTGCGCCTGTTCGTCGCCGGCTTTCCGCCGCGCCCCGGCGATGACGAGGAAGAGGACGAGGACGCACGCGTGCCGCTGATGGCGCTCGTCAACCCCGAAATCACGCCGCTCGGCGAGGCGACAGTTGAGGATTGGGAGGGATGCCTGAGCATCCCGGAGATCCGCGGCCGTGTGACACGCGCCAGGGAGATCGAAGTGAAGGCCTACGATCGCCGCGGCCGCCGCGTCTCGATCCACGCCCGCGGCTTCACCGCACGCGTCATCCAGCACGAGACGGATCATCTCGACGGCGTGCTGTTCATGGACCGGATGAGATCGCTCGAGACACTGACGTTCCTCGAGGAATTCAACCGCCACTGGAGCTCGCGCAACGTGCCCGACGAATAGCGTCGGGGACTACGCTGACGAAGAAGAGGTCGAGCGTTTCCGTTCCAGTTCGCGCTCGGACTTGAGCCGTTCGAGCTCCACCTCGGAGTGATCCACGAACTGCATCGCGGCGGCGATGGCGCGGTGACCGGCGCCGTCGGCGATCAGCTGGTGCATCTGCTGGCAGACACGGCGGTAGGCGGGATGCCCTTGCGGCGCGCTACGCAACTCGATCGTGTGCAGCGCTTCGCGCGCGTTCATGTCCATGTAAAAGCGGACACGGTAGGCCATCGCCACCGCGTAGGGGGCGGCTGCGTGCAGCCCGGCCGTCCGCATCGCCTCGTACAAATCGGCGGAAGCGTCCATGACGCGCGTCCAGTCGCCGGCGGCGCCGGCGTCGCCGAGCGCGTCCGGCTCGGAGTAGCCGTGCCGCGTCGACAGCGGCTGCCATTCGAGCGTCAGGAGTCGGTGCCTCTGCAGATCGCGGAAGGCGCCGTAGTCGGTCAGTACATCGAAACGGTAGCTGGTGCGTTCGAAGGCGCGGCCAGGACGGTGACGGCGGTTGCCGCGCGCACCGACGTAGGCGCGCAAGATTCCGAGGCGTTCGTCCGTGCTCATCCGCCGCGCGATGGCGAGGAGCTGGTCGTCCGGCAGGTCAGTGGCCGGGTACATCGCTGCCGCGACCACCTTGATCTCGCCGTCCGGATCGAAGTCGGTCAGCGTCACTTCGTCGCGATCCTCGGCGTTCACACCGGCAGTCAATGCGGCCACGGCCGCGCTGGTTGCGTGACGGCACGAGGCGAGGTACTCGCTCCACCGGCCGCCGCGCTCCGGCTGATCGACGCGGGTGAGAAACGCAGGAATGATCTTGCGCAGCTCTTCGAGCATCTGGCGCCCGCACTCGCGCGCTTCCTCGAGCGGATGCGCCTGGAGCCGCAGCAGCAGCGCTTCGTGGGCCTGGCCGCTGCCGTAAATGCCGACGTTGGACTGCGTTGCCGCCGGTAGCATGCCGCGCAGCGTGTCGAGCGCCTTGGCCCGGATGGCCGCGCGGTGCACGGCGTCGGAGTCCTGCGCCGACCTCGGGAAGCGCGCGGCGAAGTGCGCCTGCATCGCCGGGATCAACGCCGCATACGTCTCGAACGCCACGTCCATCGTCTTCACGTAGCGATCGCGCAGCGTCCCTTCAACTTCGGCCGGGACGTGATAGCGCCAGCGGCCGTGCAGCTTGTCGGTGTAGGGCACGTAGCGCGTCGACTGCTCGAGATAGGCCATCAACCGGCCCCACTCGAGCGCCTTGGTGAGAACGTTCGAGACGTACTCGCAGGCGATGTGGGCGCCGCCGAGCTGCGCGACCGAGTCGTCGCCGTACTCGTTGAAGACCTTCGCGTAGAGTCTTTCCGCGCGTTCGACGCCGACCGAGGATGCCGCGCCGACACGATCGAGATTGCCGGCGAACTCGTCGAGGAACAGCCGGCGCAGTGATTTCGACGACCGTGAATAGCGTGCGAACAGCGCCCCCTTCACCGTCTCGGGAAGATTGGTCAGCCCGAAGACGTGCCGGTCGGTATTGGTGAAGAATGGTGTGAGCGCGTCGCGCTCCGCCGGGGTGAACGTCTCTGGCGGGGTGATCACGACCGAGGATTGTACATGAGCGTTTCGGACGGCATGAGTCATTTCAGCCATCGCCTCGAGGTCCGTTTCCGCGACTGCGATGCGATGGGGCATACCAACAACGCCGTCTATCTCACGTTTCTCGAGCAGGCACGCTTCGCGCACTGGCGATCGCTCTGTGGCTTTGGCAACCCGCAGACCCCGCCCGATTTGCCGGGCGTCATCCTCGCGCATATCGAGGCCGACTACCGGCGGCCCTCCCGCTACGGCGATGTGCTGGAGATACGCTTGACCGTCGCCGACGTCGGCCGGAGCAGCTTTTCCTACGAGTACGAGATTGTCGACGAACAGGGCAGGACGGTCCTGACCGCGAAGACCGTGCAGGTGATGTACGACTATGCCGTCAACAAGCCGGTACGAATCCCCGATTCGATCCGCGCGTTGCTGACGCCGACATGACGAATGCCGCCGGCATTCCTCTTAGACTCCTCAAGTTCCGCCGAAGCCGATCGTGACCTTACCGTCTTCTTCGACGATCACGGGCACGCGGCGGTGGCCGCTGCTGTGCTCGAGCATCCGCGCCATCCCGTCCTTGTCGGCCTTGACGTTGATGTAGTCGAACGCGACGCCGCGGCCGCTGTAGTGGTCCTTCGCGGCTTGCGTGTAGGGGCAATGCTCCTTGCCGTAGATGACGACCATCAACTCATTGTCGCGCCATTGGCGTCGCGGGCAAAGGTGAGCCGCGAAATGTCTCGGCGCTGCCCGGGGCCGTGAACTCTACTGCGCGGGTGCCGATGCGCCCGTTGACGGTGTAGGCCGCGCGCATTTGTAGGAAGTCGAGGCCGCCGCCGAGGCCGCGTCCTTCGCGCCCTCGCGTCACCGTCGTCTGGCTGACATCGAGCGTCAGGATGAGGTCGAAATCGTCGCCGGCGGCGCGCACGACGATGTGCGACGGCCGATCCTCGCCGGGGGTGTTCGTCTCCTCAATCGTCGCGTCGGTCGAAAAGGCGAGCGGCCCGTTCGGACCGAGCACGCCGAGGAATCCCGGCACGTAGGTGGAATCCGCGGCGTCGGCCGGCGGTCTGATCCGGCCGTAGACGAACGACAGGCCCTCGTGCTGCACCTGGCCCCATTGCCACGACACGCCGTCCCAGAAGCCCCAGTTGTGATCGTGATAGACGCTGCCGCCGGACAGATCGAGCCGCGTGCCATCCGCCCGCAGTTCACCGTCCATCGTGCCGGCCATGACCGGGACGGTGTAGCCGGAGATCCAGCCGCCGGTTCCCCGCAGCACGATCGGCGGAACAGAGCGATCCGGGTTGGCGTGCACTACGATCGTTCCGGTGACGCGGCCGCCGCCGCGCTCGGCCGGCAGATCGAGCGTCACGCGGTAGTCGGTGCCCACCAGCCGGACGCTGTTACCGGCGATCGTGAGATCCGGTGCGGTGGCGGCAATCTCGCCCGCACTTGCAGTCGCGCGGGCCGAATAGGCGGCAAGCGCGCCGCCGCGCTCAAGCTGCAGTCGCACGCCGACGCTGCGCGTCCCCGGCGCGATCTCCGGTCCCGTCATGAACGACAGGTAGAACCGGCAACCACTGGAGGTCCCGTTGAAATACAGCCACTCTGCCCAGGACGCCGCCCGCGCGGGAACGTCGGGCACCGGGTGAAACCGATCGATTGATCGCAGCACGCGGCTGGGATCGGCCGTCATCCATGCGCGATCGGCCTCCGTGTCGTTCCACCCATCGACCTTCGCCGTCTCGCGATCGCCGAGACGGCGGCCGGCCGACGGAATGCCACCGCGGACGGCGATCGGCACGGCGCGGCCGCCGTGACGCAGATACATCGTCTCGCGCGCGGACGGCGCGAGCGTTCGTACGCCGGCGAACGGTCCGCCGGGGCGCAGCGCATAGAGCACGAACGGCGCGTTGGCGATCTGTCCCGATGCCGATCCGATGACGACGTCGCCGCCGCCCACGAGCGCTGGCGTCCTCGCTTGCTGCAGGATCACGTCGCCGACGCCGAGCAGCGTCACCATCACGCCGACGCCGAGCCCGAAGCCGATTGCCAGCACGGCGCTGCGGATCGGCCGCGCCGCGAGCGACCGGAGCGCCACGCGGGCGATCATGGCGTCTCTCCGTACCCGTCGACGATTGCGCCGTCGCGCATCCGTATAGTGCGCCTTGCCCGCGCCGCAACCGCCGGATCGTGGGTCACGACGACGATGGCCGTGCCGTCGCTGTTGAGCCGATCGAAGAGCATGACGATCTCGGCACCGGTCGCCTGGTCGAGCTCTCCCGTCGGTTCGTCGGCGAGCAGCAGTGACGGCCGATTCGCCAGTGCGCGCGCGATCGCCACGCGCTGCATTTCTCCGCCCGACAGTTCTGACGGCCGATGCGATGCCCGCGCGCCGAGGCCGACGTACTCGAGCAGCTCGCGCGTGCGCTGGCGGCGCTGCGGTCCGCTGGCACCGGCTTCCGCCTGCGGCAGTTCGACATTTTCCCAAGCCGTCAACATCGGCAGCAGAAAGAAACGCTGGAAGACGAAGCCGATGCGCCGCAGCCGGAGGCGGCTGCGCGCCGTGTCGGACAGGAGGCTCACGTCTTCCCCCGCCACGAACACGCGTCCGCTCGTCGGGGCGTCGATGCAGCCCAGCAGGTGCAACAGCGTGCTCTTGCCGCATCCTGACGGACCGACGATGCTGACGTAGTCGGCGGGCTGGACGCTCAGCGAGACGTGTTCGAGTGCACGGACCGGCCCCGCGCGCATGGTGAAGATGCGCGAAACGTCACGGGCTTCCACGGCCGGAGTGCTCACGAGCCGGTCTCCCGGCGCAGCGTCGCCGCAACCGGCAGCACCGCCACCAGGCGCATCGGGTAAAGCGCCGCCGCCACCGCCCCCGTCGTCATCAGCGCGGCATGCAGGAAGAGGGCGCGTGCCGTGAAGACGAAGAAATGCGCATCGGCCGGAATGCCTGGGAGCGAGCGCAGGATCGCGTCGAGCCACCATGAGAGCACGGTACCGAGCGGCACCGCGGCCGCCCCGCCGAGGCCGATCAGCAGCAGCGACTCGCAGAACACGCCGGTCATCACCCGCGCACGAGACAGGCCGAGCGCCCTCAGCGCTGCGATCTCGCCGAGTTGCTGGTTCACCGACACCGTCAGCAGCACCGCCACCAGCAGCAGCCCGAAAAACAGAGTGACGGTGGTCAGCACGCTGGACAGCTGGCGGAAGTACGAGAACTCGACGCGACCGAAGCGATCGACGAGCTGCTCGTTGGTGACAACGTAGAGCGACGGCGCCAACGCGCGGATCGCGGCGGCTGCTGCGTCGGGGCCGCCACTGCCCGCGCGGCTCGTCACCAACAGGATGTCGGCGCGATCGCCATCCCCGCCCCCGCACAGCGTCGCGAGGGCGCGATACGACATTGCCGCCGTCAACGCGTCGGCGGCGTCGTTCTGAAAATCGGCGATGGCCATCACGCGCGTTGGGAGCGGCAGGGGCGCGGATCCGCCGCCGCAGCGTCCGTGCAGCGAGACGGCGGACCCGATGTCGAGGCCGAACTGCCGCGCCAGGTTTCGATTCACGACCAGGCCAGCGGGCGCGTCGGCGTCGAGCGGTCCGCGCCCACGAACGATCGCCCACGGCACGGGGGCGGCGAGATCGACACCGGCCAGGGCGATGCGCCGCGAAGAGGCGTGTCCCTCGACGTCCGCTGATCCGAACGAGACGCGTTGTACAGCGGCGACGACCGGAGACCGCCGCAGCGCCGACATCAGCGAAGCCACCTGTTCGATCGGCGGTCCGGCCATCACCGGGCTTTCGCTGGCCATCACCCGCACGTCGAAACCGGATCGGTCGAGGCGGTCGCGAAACGACACCAGCAGGCCGTTCGACAGCAGAAGCATGTCGAAGAGCAGTGCGCCGATTGCGGTCACGCCGAGAACGCCGAGCGCAGTCCGTCCGGGCTCTCGGCGTACGCGTAGCCAGGCAAAGCGAAGCGCGCGCGCGATCACCGGCCGATCCTCGTCAGCGTGCGGTGGCGCAAGATCGTCCAGCCGGCGGCGGCGCTCGCCAGCATTCCCACCGGCAGGGCGATCGCGGCCGAGCGCGCGACGATGGACGGCGTCACGTGGAGGAAGACCAGCGCCGTGTCGTAGCGCCACTGGAAGAAGCGGTTGAAGGCTGGCTCTACCGCGAGCGCAAAGCCGGCGCCGAACGCCACGCCCGCGCCGGCGATGAAGGCCCCTTCGATCAGCACCTGGAGGAGCAGCCGGCCGCGCGTCAGGCCAATCAGCCGCAGCGTCGTCATCATCTCGCGGCGCTCGTCCACGAGCATCACCATCAGCGCCAACAGAAAGGCGCCGCTGCCGATCACCGTGACGATGGCGATGGCGAGGTGGAAGCGTTCCAGCACGACGAACGTGGATGCGCGCTCGTCGGGCGCGGAGGTGGCGCGCGCCGTCAAGCCGGGCAGGCGGCGTGTGACATCGGCGGCGAAGGCAGCCGCCGAAGACGGGTCGTCGAGCACAACGTTGATGCTCGTGATCGCGGTGTCATTCAGATCGGGCAGGTGGATGCGGGCCTCGAAGCGCTCCTGCGCGAAGCGCATCGGATCGGGCACCGGCTCGTAGACGCCCTCGATCCGGAACCGCTGTGGTCCAGCGCCCGCGGCGTCGCGCGCCAGCTCGACGACGTCGCCGACCGAGAGGTGTTCGCGTTCGAGCAACTGCCGCGAAACCAGCATTGCGGGCACGCCAGCCTGTGCCGTGTCTGGCTCGGCGGCGAGCCCTACGACCGCAGCCGTCACCAGCATCACCACCAGCGCGCGCATCGCTTCATCGTATGCTGCTTCACGTGGGGGACACGCAGCCGTTGCTCATCCGGGCCGGCAATCCGTCGGAGTGGACGGGGCCGACGGGTAACAACACCTGGCTCATTCGCGGCCGCGAGCCGGCGCTGGTCGATGCGGGCACCGGTCTGCCGGCGCACGTCGACGCAATCGCCGAGGCGCTCGCGGGGATGGCGCTGGTGCGCGTGCTCATCACTCACTGGCATCCCGATCACGTCAGCGGCCTGCCGGCGCTGCAGGTACGTTGGAAGGACCTTGTCGTCGTCGAATCCCAGGGATCTCCGGTGGTGGCTGGGGACGGCGAGCTGGAAATCGTGCCGACGCCGGGACATTCGCCGGATCACCTGTGCTTCTTCGATCGCGCGTCGGGCGATCTCTACTCCGGCGATCTCGCCCGGCTCGACGGTACGATCGTGATTCCGGCGAGCAAGGGTGGCGATCTGCGCGCCTACCTCGAATCACTGCGCCTCGTTCGCGCGCTCGCGCCGCGCCGCCTGCTGCCCGGGCACGGGCCGATCATCGAGGACCCGGCCGCGCTCGTCGATGCCTACATCGCGCACCGCGGGCAGCGCGAACAGCAGATCCTCAAGGCGATCCTCGACGGCGCGCGCACCGTCCCGGAGATCGTGCGCCACGTCTACCCGGCTTTGCCCGAATCGCTGAGCGCCGCCGCCGCCGAAAGCGTCCGCGCGCATCTCGTGAAGCTCAGAGAAGAAGGGAGAAGTTAGAAGAAGAAGACAGAAGATAGAAGATAGAAGATAGAAGGTAGACAGGCTAGAGAAGGGAGAAGAATTGTTCCTTGAGAGTGACCGAGGGGATCGGCTCGTGGTTTGGCGAACCCCCAGGCTGGTCGGCGTCATCTGTCTCGGCGGGTCCATGCTTGCGTGTGGCTCGCCGCTGGAGCCATCGCTCGTGCCGGAAGGTCAATGGGGTGGGGAACACGTCGCGGCGACCGTCACCGCAGCAGGCGCCCACTTCGAGTTCGACTGCGCCAGTGCGGACTCGTCCCAGCCGCTCACGCTTGACAAGCGTCAGCAGTTCACCGTGCCAGGACGCTACGTCCCTGAGCACCCCGTTGTCGTCGGTGTTCAGGTCGATGACGCCCACCCGTCGACGATCGCTGGGACTGTGACCGCCGATCAGATGACCCTTACCATCCGTCTGACTGACACTGGCAACACAATCGGGCCGTTGACACTCGAGCGCGGCGTCTCCAGCCGACTCTCGAAGTGCTTGTAGTCGCCACCAATGCCGCTGAACCGCGGCGTGGGCACCACACCCGGCGTCGTTATTGTGGAAGAAGAAAAACCGGCCGCTTCCAAGGGAAGCGGCCGGAGGTCTTGCTCAGGTGAATCGTAGGGTGACTACTGGCTGCCCGACCGGCGTGCCCGTCGACGCGCCAACGCCGAACTGACCAGGCCCGTCCCGAACAGCACGAGGGTCGCCGGCTCCGGCACGGGGGTCGCGGAAGTCGCCCGGGTGTAGCCGATGACGTCGAGGGCTCGAGTCTCAGTTGAGTTCGTGGTGAGAGATGGCGTGCTGCCGGGCGTGCCGTACGCATCCTGGACTTGGGCCGGGTTATGCGTGACCCAATCGCCATAATCGCCGCCGTCGCAGTTGTTGAAACTGTCCAGATTCGTGGTGCCGCCGTCGATCGAAAAGTACGCCAGTGGACCCTGAGTCGAGCCACAGTCGGCGTTCAGCGCGAAGGAACGCCCGCCGGCCGACGAATAGCGGAATAGATCTTCGGGTGAAATAACGGTGGACGCAAAATTGAGTCCCAGCGCGGAGCCGAGACCCAACACTTCGTCGATTTCATGCTCGACCACTGCGAGGAGGCTGTACGCCCCGGTCCCTACGTTGGTGAGCCCTAGGTTCAGCCCGATGCAGCCGTCGAACGCACCCGTCACGCCACCGCCGCAGCTCTGTTCTGCAACCTGATTGATGCCGATCGCCCTCAGGTTGGCAGACTTCACAAAAATGTTTGGGACATCCGTTACCGGATTATTGGCAGCGGCGACGACGTTAGCCGTGGCGTCGTCGGCCGAGGTCGCATCGGCGTGGAGTGCCGCGCTGAAGGTATTGTAGTTTATGGAGTACAAGCCAAAAAAGCTCGATCCTAGCCCCGTGGTCATATTGTTGAACGCAATGTTGACTGTGATCGGGTCGCTGAACGTGCTCTCGTAGAACGCGATCGCACTGTTCACGACTGCGATCGCGGCGGCGGACATGCCGCTACCATAAGCCGCGTTGATGGTCAGCGCACTCGCGCTGGCGGGCTTTGGCACAGCCAAGGTCACAAGAAGTACGGCTAGGAAAACAACTCGCTGAAATCTGTACATTAAGGGGAAGCCTCCGGGGCTCAAGGTGTTGCACAATTGTGGCCATCAGTATGTAAATAAATACGCACGCTTTCGACGGCGCCTCCGTGAAGTCGCCCGGCGATCGACCTTTTATCTGTGAGTTACGCCCGCACGCTCTCAAATTTGGCAGCGCTTACTTCTGACGCCAGAGGTCGCGATGGCGGCGGCGTATTCGATGGAATTGCGAGAGCGCGTCTTAAAGCGTGGCAAACCAGTAGTCACACGGATGCCGTGGCCGCGACGTTCGGTGTCAGCCGCGGCGTAGGATCAGAAAACGCTCTAGCCGGCAGCCGACCCTGGCAGCTCGCGATAGGCGACTGACAACTAGCACTGATTACGCAGGTTGGTACCCGGCGGGAGATCGGGCGTGCGCTCGGAGCGGCGGGCGGCCTTGGGAAGCGCATCGCGCACGACCTGTTCGAGCTCTTCGAGGTAAGCGGCGAAGCGGGCGCGCCCGTCGGCCGACATCCGATAGAGCGTCTGCGGGCGGCCGCCGTCGGTGCCGCGCCAGGCCTCGATCAGTCCAGCCTCCTGTAGCACGTCGATGTGCCGGCTCAAGTTGCCGTCGGTCAGTGCGCACAACCGCTTCAGCTCGTTGAAGACCGCTCCCTCCGGGCGCGTCACCAGCGTCGTCATGATGCCGAGGCGGGCCTTCTCGTGCAGGACGCGGTCGAGGCCGTCGTAGGCGTAGCGTCCGGGTTCGTCGCGGGGCGTGTGTCGTCTAGGCATTGTCGTTAGTCCGTTCGAGATTCCACCAGAGGACGGCGGCAGCGAGGAGCTGTCCGAGGCCGAACGTGCCTCCGACTGACCAGCCGCCAATCGTGTCGGCGCCGTGCCCGGCCCAGAGCAGTGCGCTGCCGGCGCCGAAATAGAAGAGCGCGACCCAGCCGCTCGCGCGCGGCAGGTACGGCCGGCACGCGAATATGGCGATGCCGAAACAGACCGCCCACACCCCCGGCAGGAGTGCCACCAGCGTCGGGCTGACGTGCGCGAAACAGATCGTGAGCACAACGGCACCGGCCAGGGATGGCAGGAACTGGCCGACGACCCGGCGGGTCCGGCGGCGGCCGCCGGCGTCTTCCTTCGCGGCGTAGTTGAACAGGATTTCGCTCGATCCGACCAGTGCCGCTGCCGCCGCGATCGCCGTCCAGTAGACAACGAACCCGGTCGGGTCGCGGACGACGAGACCGGCCGGCTGGAACGCGGCGGCGGCGATCCCGATTGCGCCGGACATCGCGACCGGCGCCGACCGGTAGCCGCGGTAGACCTCGCCCTTGGCCATCTGCCGGTGGATTTCGGCGATCTGGTCGAGTGCCCGCGCGGCGTCCATGCCTATACTTTGCAGCGTAAAGAGCGTTCGGTCAAGTCCGCAGCCCGGTGTACGCTTCAGCGATGGACACGTACCCGAACGCTCATCTGCTGACCACCCCGGCGGCGCTGCAGGCGGCCCTCGGCGGCGCGACCAGGCCGCTCGTGATCGATCTGCGTCCAGCTGAGGACTACGCCGCCGGCCACGTGCCCGCTGCGGTGCATCTCGACTTGTGGGGCCTGTCTCTCATCGATACCGACCCGGGCCCCTTGAAAGCGTTCATGTGGATCGTCGATCACCTCTTCAATTTGCGCGGCGTCGATGCCAAGACGCCTGTGGTCGTCTACGACGAGCAGTCTGGCATGCGCGCCGCCCGTGCGTTCTGGTTTCTCGAATACTTCGGGCACGACCACGCGCAGATGCTCGACGGCGGTTTCGGCGCGTGGATCAAGGCGGGCTTGCCCGTGACGCGAGAGGCCGCGGCCCCGCCCAAGAGCACGTGGACCGGCTCGCCGCGTGCGGATCGTCTCGCGACCTGGCGTGAGGTCAAAGACCGTCTGGGCAGCGACGGAACGGTCATTCTCGACACGCGGAGCGACGAGGAGTACTACGGCACGCTGGTGCGCGCCAAGCGGGGCGGCGCGATACCCGGCGCTGCGCACGTCGAGTGGAAGCGCAATCTCGGCCCCGACGGCGCCTTCAAGTCGGCGGCGGAGCTGCGCGCCATGTACGAGCAGGCCGGTGTCACTCCGGAGAAGGAAGTCGTCACCTACTGCCAGGGCGGCTACCGCGCCGCGCACGCGTATCTCGCGCTGCGCCTCCTCGGATATCCGCGCGTCAAGAACTACACGGGTTCATGGAAGGAATGGGGAGACCGGGAGGAGTTGCCGGTCCAGCGGCCGTGACGCGTTTGGCAGAAACCATACCGTTTGATTTGTCGCGAATTTACGAGGCAAAATGAGGTCGGAGTACTTTTAGCCCCTCATGAATGCAGTCATCGATTTCATCAACACCAATCGCGACAAGTACGTCGACGAGCTGAAGGCGTATCTCGCCATCCCAAGCATCAGCGCGCTGCCCGAGCACGCCGCCGACGTCAAGCGCTGCGCCGCGTGGACGGCGGACGAGATGCGCCGCATCGGCATGGAGAACGTGCGGCTGGTCGAGACGCCGGGCTTTCCGGTCGTCTACGGCGACTGGCTGCATGCCGACGGGGCGCCGACGATTCTCTTCTACGGGCACTACGACGTGCAGCCGGTCGATCCGCTGAACCTGTGGGAGTCCCCGCCCTTCGAGGCGACCGTCCGCGACGGCGAGATCTACGCGCGCGGCGCCGCCGACGACAAGGGGCAGGTGTTCATGCACTTCAAGGCGATCGAGGCGCACTTGAAGCAGAACGGCAAGCTGCCCTGCAACATCAAGGTGATCCTCGAGGGCGAGGAGGAAGTCGGATCCGCGAATCTCGACAACTTCGTCAAGGCTCACCGAGACGAGCTCAAAGCCGACGTCGTCGTCATCTCCGATTCGCCGATGTTCGATCGCGGCATCCCGTCCATCTGCTACGGTCTCCGCGGGCTCGTTTACTTCCAGATCGACCTGCGCGGCACGAAGTCGGACTTGCATTCCGGATCCTTCGGCGGCGCCGTGGCCAACCCGGCGTTCGTGCTCGCCAACATCCTGGCGCAGATGAAGGATCGCGGCGGCCACATCAAGGTTCCGGGTTTTTACGACGACGTCCGCGAGCTGCGCGAGGAAGAACGTGAGCAGTGGAAGAAGCTGCCGTTCAACGAGAAGCGCTACGCCAAGGAGCTCGGCGCGCCGCGGCTGTGGGGCGAGACGGGCTACTCCACACTCGAGCGCGTGTGGGCACGGCCGACGTTTGAGGTGAACGGCATTCTCTCCGGCTTCACCGGTGAAGGCGCCAAAACGGTGATCCCGGCGCTCGCCATGGCCAAGGTCAGCATGCGCCTCGTGCCGAACCAGGATCCCGACAAGATCGCGCAGCTGTTCGAAGACTACGTGAAGAAGGTCGCGCCGAAGACCGTCGAGGCGAAGGTGACCCGCATGCACGGTGGCAAGCCGTGGATGACGGAGTTCGACAACAAGTACGTGCAGGCGGCGGGCCGCGCGATCAAGGCCGGTTTCGGCCAGGAGCCGGTGTTCAACCGTGAAGGCGGCTCAATCCCGGTCGTGGCCACCTTCCAGGAGATCCTCGGCCTGCCGTCAGTCCTCTTCGGCGTCGGCCTGCCGGACGAAAACGCCCACGCCCCGAACGAGAAGCTCGACCTCGGGAACTTTCATGGCGGCATCATCGCGTCGGCGTTTCTCTACGACGAGATCGCGAAAGGCTAGAGCCTGGCTCATTTTTCCTGCATCTCCGCCGCCGTGTGACGCAGCGTCGTGAGCACGGTCTCGATCGCATCGTGTACGGCCGGCACGTGGTGGTAGCCGTACCACATGCTGTAGCCGATGGCGACGAGCCAGAAGAGGTTGCCGACCGGTGACATCCATAGCATCAGCCCGGGCGGTCCCGGATGCGCCGCCGCGCGGTGCGCCGCGATGAACGGCATCGCCACGACCTGATAGAGCCCGATCACGATCACGAAGCCTGCCCAGAGCGGCACGCCGGCCGGCAGTGGCACCCCGAACACTGTCTGCGTCGACGCCAGCGAGAAGAGAGAGAACACCAGGGCCAGCGCCAGCGCCGCGTTGATCAGGCCGAAGACCGGCGCCGTCGCGGTTGTCCACACCCGTGAGGCGTGGGCCGCGCTTGCGTTCCAGGTGTACGGCGCCGTCGTGTAGAACCAGCGGCGCCTCCAGTCGCGCTGCTGCCTCCGCCACTGCCGCCGCCAGTCCTTGCTGTTCTTGAAGTCGGCGTAGTTGCGCTTGGCCTGGTCGATCAGCTCCTGCGCCGTGAACGGCCGGCCGCTCGCCGCGGCGCGCTCTTCGGAGGTCTCGGCGTAGGGAATGACGAACATCAGCACGCCGTAGACGAGGAGCCACGCGCCTCTGGTCAGGACCGCCAGCACCACGAAGGCGATACGGACGAAAGTGACGTCGACGTTGATGTAGGCCGCCAGCCCCTGACAGAGGCCGCTGATCATGGCGCCTTCGCGGATCTGGTAAAGCCGCCGCGTCGCCCCCTTGGTGTCGGTCGCCTTCTCGCCGCCCGTGGCCGTGTCGCCCGCCGCGGCGGTGCCGTCCGCGTCGCCGGCATCGACCGGTCCCATCTCTGTGAGGATGCGATCGATCTCGCCGGCGGCCACGACCGTCTTGTTCGGCCCGAGCAGTCGATCGCACTTCTCGGCGATAGCCTGTTCGAGATCGGCGAGGATCTCGGCGCGATCCGGGTTGTCGGCGAGCCGCGTCGCGGCGCGATCGAGATAGGCGACGAGCGCGTCGTAGCCAGGTTCCTCGACGTGATACGCGCGGCCGTTCAGGTTGATGGCGACCACTTTCTGCATGGCTAGCGCCCCATCTTGTTGAGCGTGGTGTTGATGTATTTCCAGTAGTCGTTGAGCTCGGCGAGCTGCGCGCGCCCCGCCGGCGTGAGACGGTAGTACTTGCGGGGCGGCCCGGCGTCCGACTCCTGCCACTCGTAATCGAGCAGGCCATCGCGGCGCATGCGGCTGAGGAGCGGATAGAGCGTCCCCTCCTGCGTGGCGAAGTCGGTGTCGGCCAGCCGCTGCAGCATGTCGGCGACGTAGACCTTGTCCGCCGAGACGATCTTCAGGATGAGGAACTCGAGCAGCCCCTTGCGAATCGCCGCGAACTTCTCGTTGGCGCCCATGGCAGTAACAGCTACCTGGTTATAAAAAGGTAGCAGGACCAGGACTGGAAGTCAACGCGCCTTCCTTCCTTCGTGTCTTCGCCCTGCTTCGTGAAACAAAAAAGGCCGGAGTCTCTTTCGAGACCCCGGCCTTCCCCTCCCGAACGAACTAGTCGTCTACCAGCTCACTCGGATTCCGAAGCGGATCACGCGCGGCGCCACGACGGCGCTGATCTGATTCGCCGTAGTCGCGTTCTGCGACGGCCGCATGGCCTGGATGGTGTTGAAGTTCCCCAAGTTGAAGAGGTCCATCGACGGCACGAGATGCGACGTCATGAACTTGATCGGGCGCTCGACATGGATGTCGACATTCTGAAAATTCGGCAGGCGGTTCTCGCCTACCGGATCCAGGAGGACGTTGACCTGCCCGCCGTTGTTCGGGCGGTTCGGCGTCAGCACGGTGGCTTCGAACGGAAAGCCCTGGCGCGCGTTGTAGAACGCCGACAGGTTGATGCCCAACGGCGCCTGATACATGCCGCTCGCCTTCAACAACCACCGCGTGTTCACGAACACATTGCCGAGGCCGCTGCCTGCGCTCGCGTAGTCGTACTGGAAGCCGTCGCGCAGCACGATGTTGGTCGGATCCTGGTACGCGTTGGTCGTGCCGTAGTGCTGCACCGCGCTGTTGTAGGTGAAGCTGGTGTTCATCATCCAGTGATTCGACATCCGCTTCTGCGCGCTCGCCTCGATGCCGTTGAAGTCGCGCCACAGGTTCTGGTTCGTCAACGTCGTCACAGAGCCGACGACGACGTTCGGCGTGTAGTAGCTAACGGTCGGGCACCTGGCGCCCGCCGGGCAGGTCGATGGATCCGGCGTGAACGTTGCGGCCGAGTAGGCCGAGCCGTCGGTCGGGATACCGTTGGCCGGTGACCACGTAAAGTCGTCGTACTTCCGCCAGATGTAGCTGACGCCAGCCGCGAAGCCCTTGCCGAGCTGGTGATCGACGCCGACGATGAACTCCTGCGTGCGGTCGTCCTTGAGATTCGGATCCACGGTGTTCTGCGTCGTGACGACAGTCGGGTTGTTCGGATCCCAGTTGCCGGTCGGCGTGACCAGCGTGTCGGTCGGCACCGCCGCTCCGCCGGCCGCGTTGACCACTTCGTTGGCCTGCACGAACTTGTCGTGGTTGAAGTCGATCCAGCGGTAGCGCGAGCTGACGCGGCTCACCGGGTTGATCTGGCCCGCGATCGCGCCGGTGCCGACCTGGCCGTAGTAGATCGCATAGTTCACCTTCAGGATGCTGCGGCTGTCGCCCTTGAGGTCGTAGGTGAGCCCGAGTCGCGGCGAGAAGGTATTGAACGCAACGCCCGGATCAACGCCGGCAAAGCTCACCGCCGGCAGCCAGGTCGGATAGAGCGGATTGGCGCCCACGTTCGACGCGTTCGCGACGTCGTGGTTGTAGTCGTAGCGCAGGCCCAGCTGATAGGTGGCGCGGCCGTGGGTGATGGTGTCCTGCCCGTAGACCGAGTTGTTGGTCAGCGTGTACGAGGTCTGCCCGTCACGCGTCAGCTGCAGCTGGCAGCCGTCCGCGACCGTCGCGCAGTCATTGTCGCTCGTCGACATCGCCGCCGTCGGGAAACGCGCGACCGCGTTGCCGGGGGTGTGCGTCGATCCGTACGAGAGCGCGTTCTTGTAGTAGCCGCCGACCCTGAACGCGTGATCGCCGAGAATCTTGCCCGGCAGGAAGTAGTTCGCGTTGAAGGAGATCTGGTTGGTCGGACGGATGTTCACCGACTGGGCGTTGTCGGGCGTCGAGCGGCCGTTGACGCTTGTGCTGATGATGAACAGCGGCTGCACGTCAGCCAGCGACGGGTCGTGGTAGTCGAGAATGAAGTTGTTGCCGACGTGCGCGTACTGCACGTCGAGCAGCAGCCGGTCGCTGACTACCCACTGGTCGCCGAACTTGTAGGTCGGGTTCGGCCCGACGTCCCAGTAGTTCTTGAAGCCGTAGGTGTTGTTCACCTCGGTCTGGCGCACGGTCGACTCTGGCGGCGTCGTGTCGCTCGCGTTGCGGGCGTTGCGCTCCTTCAGCGAGAACAGATTGTAGAGCGAGAGCTTGTTGCCCTTGAACAGCTCTACTTCACCCTTCAGGTTGGTGGTCCCGATCGTTGTCTGGTCCGTGTTCAGGCAGTTGTTGACGTCCTGGATCGGGTGCGCCAGCGGGTTGTTGGCCTGGTCGGACTTGATCTGCTGGCACGCCGGCGTCGGCTGATAGAAGTTGATGACGCCGACCTTGACATCCTGTTTGCCGTAGCTGCCCCAGATCCACGCCTTTCCTTGCTTGATCGGTCCACCCATCTCGAAACCGTAGTCGTTGATGTTCTGGATCGGGTTGCCGGAGCTCGCGCCGTTCTGCCGCATCGCGTCGGTGATGTTGTTCGCCTCGAACGCGTCGTTGGTGTTGAAGATGCGCCCCGATCCCTTGAACCTGTCGGTGCCACTCTTGGTCACCAGGTTCACGCCCACGCCGCCGGTCTGCTGCGTCACGTCGACGCCGCCGGTGTTGACGGTCATTTCCTGGAAGGCGTCGAAGTCGTAGTAGGTCGGCGACGCGCCGGTCGCGGCCATGTCGGTGATGTCGACGCCGTCGAGCGACCACTTGGTGTTGGTCGGGTTGCCGCCGCGCGAGACAAAGTTGGACTGCTGGCCCGACATGTTGCCGCCGATGTTCTCGCGGTCCATGGCGATGCCAGCCGTCTGTTGCAGGATGACCCACGGGTCACGTGCCGACGGAATGTTCTGCAGCTGATCGAGCGTGAAGGTCTGCTTCGTGCCCGTGTTACGCGTGTCGATGATCGGGCTCTCGCCGGTCACCGTCACCGTCTCCTGCACGGCAGAGACTCCGAGCTGCATGCTGACGTTGGCGGAGAAGCCAACGGTGACAATGATTCCTTCCCTGACGACGGTCTTGAAGCCGGAGAGCTCGAACTTCACGGTATAAGTGCCGACCTCGAGACGCGGGAACTGGAAGCTTCCCGTCTCGCTGGTGATAGCGGTCTGCGGTTGGAGCAGTGACGGACCTGTCAACGTCACGGTGGCGCCCGGCAGCACTGCGCCGGACGAATCGGTGACCTTGCCGAAGATGTCGCCCGTCTGCGACTGTGCCCACGCCGACGACGCGCCCAGTACGAGCACGAGCGCCGCCAACAGGGCGGTAAAACGCGATTTCATTTTTTTCTGGCCTCCACGAAAAGAAAACGATGCGAACGTTCGTGAAGGAAAGAGCAGGACGGGTGCCAAACTCGAACGGTGTCCGCGCATCGTGTCGAACGGTGTGACGAGTACTTAAGTGTGTGTGGACAAACGACTTGTTAGATCGTTCGCTGTCGCAGATTTGTCACGAATTCGCGCAGTGTTCGTTACAGATTCAAGCACTTGGATTGAACATCCAAGCCGGCTTCTCTACGCGCGAAACGCTACAGCTTGCAGGCGGATCAGTTGAAGCTCGCAACTCGACGCCGCAGCGTCTTCACGTGCTCCCAGATCTGCGCCGACTCCGACGCCGGCGCGTCTTCTCCTTCTTCGTGTTCGTGCTCCTCCGCCGCATCCGGGTGTGGCATCAGGCGCAGGTAGGCTTCGAGATCGCGCAGCGCCGATGCGAAGTCTTCCATGTGATACGCGAGCAGCCCGCGATCGCGCAGCTCGGAGAGCGCCGACGGATCGACGGCGAGCAGGAGATTGGCGACCGCCCGCGCCTGCGGGAAGGACTGCATGCGCACGTAGAGCCGCTTCAGGTTGACCAGCATCCGCACCACGATGTGCTGGCGTGTCGCCGTCGCCAGCAGCGCGCGATCGAACGCCGTCTCGTCGCCGACATACTCACGCAGCAAGTGACGGCAATCGATCTCGGACAGCAACGCGCCGCCGTGGAACGGATCGACGATGAGATCCTCCGCGGCATCGGGGGCGCGCACCAGGAAGTGGCCGGGGAAGTTGACCCCGTCGAGCGTGAGTCCGCCGCGGCGGCCGATCTCCAGGTAGACGGCGGCCAGCGAGATCGGGATGCCGAGCCGCCGATCGAGAACCTCGTTGAGGAAGCTGTTGCGCGGATCGTCGTAGCGCTCGGCGTTGCCGCTGAAGCCGAGCTCTTCGAAGAGATAGGCGTTGAGCGTGGCGATCTGCGCCGCGAGGCCCGCGTGGGCCTGGCGCTGCAGTCGTCCCTCCGCCGCCTCCCCCATCCGTTCGAGCCGCTGCAGGTACGGCCCCGGGTCGATCGACGGGTACTCGACGCGCGCAATCGCCAGCGCCGCCGGCGCCAACGACTCCCCCGGCTCGTTCAGCGCGCGCAGGAGGTCGTCCGTGATGTGCGGCAGACGCGCAGCAAGGGGAAGAGGCACGGCCCGATTGTAGCGCGGTCGCATTGGAGAATGTATCGGCGCGAGCGCGACCCTCGCGCAGGCCGGGGGACGCTTACAACTGCGCGACGAACTCGCGCGTCAGCTCCGCCAGGGAATCCACGACACGATCCGAGGCGGCGGTCAGCGCCGCGCGCGGGTAGGTATGGGTCACGGCGATCGTGCGCATGCCAGCCGCGCGGGCCGATTCGAGGCCCCAGCGCGAGTCCTCGATCGCGACGCACGCCGACGGCGCCACGCCGTGCAGCGCGGCAGCGCGCAGGTAGGGATCGGGCGCCGGCTTTGTGCGCTCTGTGTCGCCGGCAGCGACGATGAATCGGAACAGCTCGCCGACTCGGGCGCCGCGCAGTATCAGATCGATGTCGGCGCGGAGCGCCCCCGACGCCACCCCCACGGGCCACGCGGCCGCCAGCCGCCGCACGCAGTCAGCGGCACCGGGATAGAGCACGTCGCGGCTGCCGACCAGCGATTCGAACACGCGTCCCTTCTCCACGACGAGCAGTTCGATCTCCTCGTCGCCGAGCAGCAGCCTGTTGTCCTCGGCCATCTTCCTGAGCGCCCCCTCGTCGTCGTAGCCCAGATAGCGCTCGCAGTACGTGTCCTTGTCGAGGTGAATCCCCTGCGGTGCCAGGAGCGCCTGGTAGGCCTGGAGGTGGAGCGGCTCGGAATCCGCGAGCACGCCGTCGAAGTCGAAGACTACTGCCTGGACTGCACTCACGGCTGACACGCCTCTAAAGGTCCGGCGACAAAGGCCACGAAGATGACAGAGACCGGTTCAGTGGCGAACGCTTCCCAGTTTTTCACCAGCGCGGATCGGCACTTTGAGGCGGCTCTCCGGTGGAGGATAGGGACAGTCGTACGACGAGTTGTAGAGGCAGAACGGGTGGAAGGCGCGGTTGAAATCGAGATCGTAGACGCCGGTCGCGGTGCGATCCAGTTCCAGGTAGCGGCCGCCGTTGTAGGTTTCCAGGCCGTTGGTGAGATCGCCGAACGGCACGAACAGCCGTTGCAGATCGGTCTGGTTTGCCTCGACGAATGCGCCGAGCGACAACTGCTGGGCATTGACGGTGAACCCGAGCATGCCGACGCGGCGCATCTGCCGGTGCTGTCCGGTCGAGGTCAGCATCTCGATCGCCGCACCGCTGGTGTCAGTGTGCAACATCGCCGGCACCCGATACGCCGGGTCGGTCGGGAAATAGGTCAACGGCGGGAATGCCGCGCGCGCGGCGGCCGGCACAGGCGAGTCGGACGACTCACGCATGAAACGATCCTTCTCGGCGTGCCAGGCGGCAATCTGATCCGGGTAGGGGGGTGGCTCAGACGAGCAACCGAGCGCGAGCGCCAACACCATTGCGCACGCACCGGCGGAACGCGTCATGGCGTCGTCCAGCCGCCGCCGAGCGCCTTGATCAGGAGCACGCTGGTCGTGATGCGGCGCGACTGCACCGAGAGCGCCGCCCGCTGGTTGTTGAGCGTCGCGCTCTGCGCCGCGATGACCTCGAGATACGTCGCGACCCCACCCCGGTAGCGGTTCGTCGCCAGCGTCAGCGACCGCTCCGCCGCCGCGACCGCGGCTGCCTGTACGTCCGCCTCTTCGCGCAGCACGCGCAGCGCCGCCAGGCTGTCCTCGACGTCCTGCAGGGATCGCAGGATCGTGTCCTGGTAGTCGGCCACCGACTCGTCGAAAGCGGCCATCGCCTGGTCGCTGACGGCGTGGCGGCGTCCCGCGTCGAAGAGCGTGATCACGGCTGCGGGACCGGCCGACCAGAACGTACTCAGCCCCGACACCCAGCTGAGAAGCGACCGGCTCTCCAGGCCGGCGGCTGCCGTCAGCGCCAGGCGCGGAAAGAACGCGGCATTGGCGGCACCGACGTTGGCGCTGGCGGCGGCGACCCGGCGCTCGGCGGCGGCGATGTCGGGCCGGCGCTCGAGTACGTCCGACGGGATGCCGGCGGGAATCTCAGGAGGGAGTGCCGTCAGCGGAGACGGCGCCAAGGTGAGCCTGGCCGGCGCATCGCCGACCAGCACGGCGATCGCGTGCTCGAGTGCGGCGCGCTGGGCGGCGGTGTCAACCGCCTGCGCACGTGTCGATTCGAGCTGCGTTTCGGCAAGCGCGACGTCGACAGCCGAGGCGATGCCGCCCGCAAAGCGGTTGCGCGTCAAATCCAACGCCCGCTGAAACGCCGCGACCGAGTCATTGAGCAGCGCCTGCTCGGCGTCGAGCGTGCGCAGCTCGAAGTAGTCGAGCGCCAGCTCGGCATGCAGCGAGAGGCGGACGAATTCCACGTCGGCGGCGCTCGCCTGGGCGGTCGCCTGCGCCGCGAGCACGGTCTGGCGTACACGTCCCCACAGATCGACCTCGTAGGAGAAGTCCACCGGCAGCAGGAAGTCACTCGTGTTGGTGTGAACGGTCGCGTTCGGCCGGTTGCCGGACTGCGTGCCGGCGGTGATCGACGGCGTGGCGGTGACCAGCGGGTACTTCGCCGCGCCGGCGATCGCTACCGCGGCGCGCGCCTGCGCGAAGCGCGCCTGCTGCGCTCTGAGCGTCTGGTTCGAAACGTCGATCCGCGCCTCGAGCGCGTCGAGCTGTGGTTCCTTGAAGACCTGCCACCATGCGCCGCGCGCGATCTGGTCAGCCGGCTGCGCCGACTTCCAGTCGGCGTTCTCCTTGAAGGCCGGCGGCAGCGGTTCGAGTTTCGGCGGCTCCGGCGTCTTGGCCGTGCAGCTTCCGGCACACAACGCGGCCGCGACGATCAGCGTCCAGGCTCGTTCACCGAAGCGGTCAGGGAACAAGGCGCGGGGGGCAACGCGAAGGTGAATCACGGCTGCTGCGGCTTTTTCGCCTCGGGCGCCGCCACCGCGACCGACTGGCCGTCGGCGAGCGAATCGGGTGGATTGACGACGATCGCTTCGCCCCCCTTGAGCCCTGCGACGACTTCGATCGTCGTGCCGAAGTCGCGCCCGATCGTCACCGGCACGAGCGAGACGACGCCGCTCTTGACCACCGCCAGGCGCATGCCCTCGGAACGGAAGATCATCGCGTTCACCGGCACGCGGAAGGTGGTCGCGTCGGTGGGCAGCTTGAGATGGACCTGCGCGAACGAGCCCGGCAGGATCTCGCCGCGCGGATTGTCGAGATCGATCTCGGTCAGCAGGGTGCGGCTGTTGACGTCGATCGACTGCGCCGTGCGCGCCATCTTGCCCTTGAAGACGCGCCCGGGCAGGTTCTGGATCTCGATGTCGGCCTCGGTGCCGATGCGAATCGCCGAGGTGTAGGTCTGCGGCACGTTGACGAAGATGCGCAGCCGATCCACGGCAGCGATGTGGAACAACTCCTTGGCGGTGGCGCCGCCGCCGATCAGCGCCCCGATGTCGGTATTGCGCGCGGTGATCACGCCGTCGAACGGCGCGTAGACGACGCGGAACTTCTGCATCGCCTCCAGCCGCTTGACGTTGGCGTCGGCCGACAGCACCGCCGCCTGCTTCGCCTCGTAGCTCCCCTGCGCATTGTCGAGATCCTGCCGCGACACCGAGTCGCTCTTCATCAGGTCCTCGTAGCGGTCGGCCGTCGTCTTCGCCAGCTTGGCGTTGGCCTGCGCGCTGACCAGATCTGCGCGCGCCTGGAGCAGCTGCTGGTCGATTTCCGGCGTGTCGATCTCGGCCAGCATCTGTCCAGCCTTCACGCGCGAGCCGATGTCGGCGTGCCGGGCTTTCAAGTAGCCCGACGTGCGCGCGAAGATGGCCGCATCGGTGAACGGCTGGATGTTCCCCGGCAGCGTGACCTCTTCGGCTGCCGAGGCCTTGCTCGGGTGCGTCACCGCGACGGTGACCACCGCCATGTCGCGCGTTTCCTTGCCGAGGTCGGCGAGCGCCTTGACGCGCGAGTTGATGCCCCACGCCGCCGACATCACCGCTGCGGCTACGATCAGGACGACGGCAATCAGTGCCCCGCGCGACGAGCGGCGGGCCACGGTCTCGGGCGCAGCCGCGCTCACGACGCCACCTCCCGCGCGACGTGCGTCCGTTTGTGCAGTAGCGCGAACACCGCCGGCACGAAGAACAGCGTCGCCACGGTTGCCAGCGACAGGCCGCCAATGACCGCGCGACCAAGTGGCGCGTTCTGCTCGCCGCCTTCGCCGAAGCCGAGCGCCATCGGCACCATGCCGATGATCATCGCCAGCGCCGTCATCAAGACCGGCCGGAACCGGCCGAAGCCGGCCTCGAGCGCGGCGTCGAACGCCGACTGGCCGCGCGCCAGTTCGTCCTTCGCGAAGCTCACTACGAGGATGCTGTTTGCCGTCGCCACGCCCATGCACATTATGGCTCCGGTCAGCGCCGGCACACTCAGGGTTGTGTGCGTCAGGAAGAGCATCCAGACAATGCCGGCGAGCGCCGCCGGCAGCGCGGAAATGATGATGAAGGGATCGAGCCAGGACTGGAAGTTCACGACAATCAACAGATAGACGAGGATGATGGCCAGGGCCAAGCCGGCGACCAGGCCGAGAAACGACGTGCGC
Organism: uncultured Acidobacteriota bacterium; assembly: GCA_963836665.1. Lineage (GTDB taxonomy): Bacteria > Acidobacteriota > Vicinamibacteria > Vicinamibacterales > 2-12-FULL-66-21 > JAICSD01. The sequence continues at coordinate 32,401 of CAWIKL010000003.1, forward strand.
ATTGTCTCGATGGTGCCGCGCACCACGATGGAGGAACCGCGCGGCAGGGTCTTCTGGGCCGCGTCGATAATCGGCTGGATGTCCTTGGCGACCCCGCCGAGGTCGCGCCCCTGCACCGAGCCGTAGATGTCGATGACCGGCTGCACGTTGTAATGCGACACGACCGCGGGTCCGGCCTCGCGGTGCACCGTCGCCACGCTCTCGAGTAGCGGCTGGATGCCATCCCCCGCGGTGATCGGGATCGTGTTGAGGTCGTCCAGCGACTCCATCCGGTATTGCGGCGTCATCGTGCTGATCGCGTAGCTGACGCCGGTCGACGGATTGAGCCAGAACGTCGGCGAGGTCTGGCCGCTGCCGCTCAGCGAGACGAGCAGGTTGTTGGCGACGTCGCGCTGCGTCAGCCCGAGCTGCGCGGCGCGCGTCCGATCGACGTCGACCTCCAGCGCCGGCTCGTTCGCGACCTGGTGCACCCGTAAGTCGACGATGCCGGGTACGTGCATCATCTTCGTCGCCAGCGCCGCCGCGAACTTTCGGTTCGCCTCGAAGTTGCGTCCGACGATCTGCACGTCGATCGGCGCCGGCAGCCCGAAACTGAGGATCTGGCTGACGATGTCGGACGGGATGAATGAGAACTGCACGCCGGGGAAGCGGCGGTTCAGCTCGATCCGCAGATCGTGGATGTAGCGGGCGGTCGCTTCGTGATCCTGGGTCAGCGCGACCATGATGTCGGCGTCGCCGGCGCCGATCGGCGCCGAGTTGGAGTACGACAGGTTGAGGCCGCTGTAGGGCAGCCCAATGTTGTCGACCAGGCTCTCCAGCTGCTTCTTCGGGATGACGTCGCGGATGGCGTCGTCCACCTGATCGCAGAGCAGCGCGGTCTCCTCGATACGCGTCCCGGTTGGCGCGCGCAGGTGGAGCTTGAACTGGCCGCTGTCGACCGCCGGGAAGAAGTCCTGCCCGACCCACGGCAGCAGGACGAAGGATAGCGCGCACAGCCCGAGAAACGCCGCCGCGAACAGAGCGCGCCGCGACAGGCACGCGGCCAGCGTCCGACGGTAGGCGCCGCGCAGGTGGATGAAGCCGTGGTCGAGCGCCTGCTGCGCGCGCACGAACGGGTTGCGCGAGACCGAGTGGCCGTGCTCCTGGTGCGCCTTCAACAGGTACTTCGACATCGTCGGGACCAGTGTGCGCGAGAGGACGTAGGACGCCAGCATCGCGAACACGACCGCTTCCGCCATCGGCACGAAGAGATAACGCGCCACGCCGGTGAGGAAGAACATCGGCACGAACACGATGCAGATGCACAGGGTCGAGACAAACGCCGGGATCGCGATCTGCTGCGCGCCCTCGAGGATGGCCGGCTCGAGTTCCTTGCCCGCCTCGAGGTGCGTGTTGATGTTTTCGATCGCGACCGTCGCGTCGTCGACGAGGATGCCGACGGCGAGGGCCAGGCCGCCCAGTGTCATGATGTTGATCGTCTCGCCGAGCCCGCTGAGCACGATGATCGACGTCAGGATCGACAGCGGGATTGAGACCGCGATGATGATCGTGCTGCGCCAGCTGCCGAGGAAGACGAGGATCATGATCGCCGTCAGGCAGGCGGCGACCACCGCTTCGCGGATGACGCCCTGGATCGAGGCGCGGACGAACACCGACTGATCCGCCATGCTGCGGATCTCGAGCGCGGGCGGTAGGCTGGCGGCGATCGTCGACAGCTGTTCCTTGACGTGGTCGATGATGTCGAGCGTCGAGGCCGAGCCGGTCTTCATGATCGAGACCATCGTGGCGCGCTGGCCGTTGACGCGGATGATGTTGGTCTGCGGCGGGTAGCCGTTCCTGACGTGCGCGACGTCGCGGATGTAGATCGGCGTGTCCCCCGTCCGCACTGGCAGGTCGTTCAGTTCCTCGACCGTGTCGGGGCTGCCGTGCATGCGCACGTCGTACTCGGTGCCGCCGATCTTCGACGTGCCCCCCGGCAGAATAAGGTTCTGGTTGGCGACCGCGTTGACCACGTCGACCGGCGTCAGGCCCTTCGATTTGAGCGCGTCGGGATCGAGATCGATCTGAACCTGCGCCTGCTTGCCGCCGTACGGGTTGGGGATCGACGCCCCTTGCACCGTGGCCAACTGGACGCGCAGGAAGTTGACGCCGATGTCGTAGAGCTGCTGCTCCGACAGCCCCTGCCCCGACAGTCCGAGCTGCAGCACCGGCACGCTCGAGGCGTTATACGTGATGATGAACGGCGGATTCGTGCCCGGCGGATCCTGCCGGATCGACGACTGCGAGATCGACGTGATCTGGGCGACCGCCGCTTCCGTTTTCGTCCCCGGCTGGAAGAACACCTTGACGATCGACGTGCCGCGCAGCGTCTGCGACTCGATGTGCTCGATATCGTTGACGGTCGTCGTCAGGCCGCGCTCGAAGCCGGACACGATGCGGTTGGCCATCTCGTCGGCCGACATGCCGCTGTACTGCCAGACGGCAGTGACGACCGGGATGTTGATGTTGGGAAAGATGTCGGTCGGCGTCCGCATGATGGCCAGCGGGCCGACGAACAGGATCGCGATCGCCATCACGATGAACGTGTAGGGGCGATTCAGCGCTATGCGGACGATCCACATCGTTGGAGATGCTTATTATACTTTCGGATTAGATGGCAAAAGTGTGACGGGCCGCTGAGCTTCAGAAGAGGTAGCTTCGCCGTTCAACAGTCGCGTCCGACAGCTGCCGCCGCAGGATCACAGTATTGATCGGCCTGACCTTCAGCAACCGCCGCAACGCGGCCAGCCGCGTCGTCAGCATGTCCCCTTCGGCCAGTGCCGCGAGCGCGGTCTTCGCCGACGCCTCGATCCGCGCCACCGACTCATGCACGAATACGCGCGCCGCAGCTTCATGGAGGGGGCTGCCATCCTGTCCAGCCCGCAGCACGGCGCTCTCCGACGCATAGACGTCGATCAGGATGTCCGCTGTCGCCAGGAGTACTTCCTGTTCGTCGGCGAGCTTCTCGCGGTAGGTGTCCATTGCGCTGGCGAGCACCATCAACGCGACCTTCTTCATGGCGGCCACGGCGCGGCGCTCCGCGTCGAGCGGCCCTTCCGATTCGGGGTCGAGCGATGGCGGCGCCAGCACTTCGTCCATCAACCGCTTCGCCGCGGGGATGAGCGGTAGATCTCCCTTGGCCGCGCGCCGCGCCAGCATGCCGGGGATGATCAACCGATTGATTTCGTTGGTCCCTTCGAAGATGCGGTTGACGCGCGCATCGCGGTAGTGGCGCTCGGCGGGGTAGTCACGTACGAAGCCATTGCCGCCGTGAACCTGCACGTTTTCGTCGAGGATGAAATCGATCGCCTCGCTCGCCGCGACCTTGAGCATCGATGCTTCGACGGCGAACTCCTCCAGCACCGCGAGCACCTGCCCGGGTGAATGATCGGCCGCCAGCGCCGTGTCGATCATGCCGGTGGTCCGATAGAGCATTGCCTCCACGACGTACTGCCGCGCCGTCATGTCTCCCAGCTTCTGCTTGATGGCGCCAAACGACGCAATCGGCTTCCCGAACTGCTTGCGCGTGGCGGCGTAGCGTGCCGCTTCCTCGATCGCCAGCCGTCCGCCGCCACTGCACATGGCGCCAAGCTTCAGCCGGCCATAGTTGAGCGTGTTGAACGCGATCTTGTGCCCCTTGCCGATCTCGCCGAGCAGGTTGGCCGCCGGCACGCGCGCGTCCTGCAGGATGAGCGGCGTCGTCGACGAGCCGAGGAGCCCAAGCTTGTGTTCTTCCTTGCCGCTCGATACGCCGGCAAACGCCCGCTCGACGATGAAGCCCGTGAAGTGCTCGCCGTCTACCTTCGCGAAGACGATGAAGATGTCGGCGAAGCCGCCGTTGGTAATCCACATCTTCTCGCCCGAGAGCAGGTAGCTGCCGTCGGCCTGCCTGGTCGCGCGGGCGCGCGCGCCGAGCGCGTCGGAGCCGGACCCGGATTCGCTGAGGGCGTAGGCGCCGACGATCTCGCCACTGACGAGCCGCGGCAGGTACCGCTCTTTCTGATCGTCGGTGCCGAAGCAGAGGATCGGCGTGATCGCCAGTCCCGTCTGCGCGCCGAACGTCGTCGCAAACGACGCGCAGCGGCCGACAGCCTCGCCAACGACCACCGACGCGGTCTTGTCGAGCTCGAGGCCGCCGTATGCTTCCGGCACGTCGGTCGCCAGCAGGCCGAGCTCGGCAGCCCCCTGGACCATCTGGCGCGCCAGCCCCCAGTCTTTTGACTCGAGCTGGTCGAGCTTGGGCAGGACCTCGTGGTCGACGAACGCCTCAGCCGTCTGGCCGATGAGTCGCTGCTCGTCGGTCAACCGCTCACGCGTGAGAATCCCGTCGGCCGGTGCATCCTCGATCAACCAGCGGCCGCCTCTGGCCGATGTGACTGTCGGCGTCATCGTCACCCCAGTTAACACGCCTCGAACAAACCCGCCGCCCCCATCCCGCCGCCGACGCACATCGTCACCAGGCCGTAGCGCGCGCCGCGGCGTGGCATCTCGTGCAGCAGCGTCGCGGCCAGCTTCGCGCCGGTGCAGCCGAGCGGGTGCCCGAGCGCGATCGCTCCGCCGTTGACGTTGACCCGATCCGGGTCGATCGGCAGCTCGCGCAGGCAGGCGATGGCCTGAGCCGCGAATGCCTCGTTCAGCTCGACGAGATCGATGCGATCGAGCGCCAGCCCCGTCTGCTTCAGGAGCCGGTGCACCGCCGGCACCGGTCCGATGCCGAAACGCTCCGGCTCGACGCCGGCCGTTGCATAACCGGCGAAGCGCGCCAGCGGCGTCAGGCCGCGGTCCTTGACCACGCGTTCGCTGACGACGATCGCCGCCGCCGCGCCGTCGCTCATCTGCGACGAATTGCCCGCAGTGACGCTACCGTGCGCGTGAAACGCCGGCTTGAGCCTTGCCAGCGCCTCGAGCGACGTATCGCGCCGCGGCCCTTCGTCCGCCGCCAGGGCGTCGACGGCGACGAGCTCGTCGGCGAAGCGGCCGGTGTCGATCGCGGCGAGGGCGCGCTGGTGGCTCCTCAACGCAAAGGCATCCTGTTCCTCGCGGGTGATGCCGAAGTCGCGGACGTGGTTCTCGGCGACGAGGCCCGTGGTGAGATAGACATCCGGATAACTGTCGACGAGCGCCGGGTTCGGCGCGATCTTGTGACCGCCCATCGGCACCATGCTCATCGATTCGGTGCCGCCGGCGACGATCACGTCGGCGCCGCCGGCCATGATCCGCTCCGCGGCGTAGGCAATCGCCTGCAGCCCGGAAGAGCAGAAGCGGTTGACCGTCACCGCCGAAGCGGTGACCGGGATCCCGGCGCGCAGGCTGGCGATGCGGGCGACGTTCAGCCCCTGCTCCGCCTCCGGCATCGCACAGCCGAGGATGACGTCTTCCACTTCGGCGCTCCCGATCGACGGTACGCGCGCGAGTGCGCCGTGGATGGCGATGGCGGCGAGCTCGTCTGGGCGGACCCACCGCAACGCGCCGCTCGGAGCCTTCCCGACTGGCGTGCGCACGGCCGCGACGACGAAGGCGTCTCTCATGGCACGCTCGTTCGAATCGTCGAAGTCCCCGAGCAGATCCTCTAGCGCTTCACCGACCTCGGCCGTATGCCCCTCGAAAAGATGATCGGCCGCGTCGATCACGGCCAGCTCTTTCGGTTCCGGCAGCTCGCCGTAGAACTTCCACATGTCCTGGATCGGGCAGATGTCGTCCGCCTCTCCTTGGACGAAGAACTTCGGCTTCGTGCTCGTGCGCGTGTGAGTGAAGGCGTAGCCGTCCTTCGTCACCGGCGGAGCGATGCCGATCAGCACCTTCACGCGGTCGTCGGCCGCACCGGCTTCGAGCGCGATCCACGAACCAAAGGAGAATCCCGCGGCCCATAGCGGCAGAGCCGGAAACCTTGCCGCCATGTAGTCGAGCGCTGCGTTGAAGTCTTCCGTTTCGCCTGATCCGCCGGTGAATGATCCTTCGCTCCTGCCGACACCGCGAAAGTTGAAGCGAAGCACGGCGCAGCCGGCGCGCAGCAGTCCCTTCGCGCCCTGGTAGACCGCCTTGGTGTGCATCGTCCCTCCATGCGTCGGCAACGGATGGGCGAAGACCACCGCCGCGCGCGGCGGCCCGGCCGGCTCGTCGAGCAGCGCTTCGAGATGGCCCGCGGGCCCGGTCAGATCATGAACTGGCGGCATTGACGAAAGTTCCTACGATCTCGGCGAAACGATCCGGCTGTGTCACCAGGCCGATGTGCCCCGTACCCTTCATCATCTCGTATTTTGCGCCCGGAATGAGCGAGGCGAACTCGCGGCTCGATGCCGCCGGCACCACCTGATCGAGCGCTGGTTCGCCGGTCACGATGAGGGTCGGCGCCGTGACGAGCCGGCATGCCTCTGCCAGGTCGAGGGCCAGCGGCAGCTGCATGCGCGCCGCCATCTCGGCGGGGACGATCGGCGCCGTGACGATGCGGAGGACGTGCCCCACGGAAAACCGTGCGCGCGCCGCCAGGCCCGGAATCGCCGACGAGATTTCGGGCCACAGGCGCCCCGGGCTCGACGCCACGAAAGACGGCGTCGACCGCCACGGGCGCTGGAGATATCCCGCTTGTACTGGCGAGGGCTGCCACGACGGCCCCGGCGTGGACACGATGACCAGCGCACTAGTGCGCTCGGGCCGCGTCGCGGCGTACGCCACGGCAACGCGGCCGCCAAACGACACGCCGCAGATCGCGGCCCGGCGCAGTCCGCGCTCGTCGAGGATCCCGTCGAGCTGGGCGAGCAGATCGCTGAATGTCTCCGCCGGCGCGAGCGAGTAGCTGATCGCGCGGCACCGCCGCGACAGCGCATCGACGGTCGGCGCCATCCATTCCCAGCGCCCCTGCACCCCGGGGATCACGACGAGCGGCACCCCTGATCCCTTGTCGAAGACCTGGCTCATTCGAGGTCAGCCGCTCTCAATTTCGCAACGCCTTTCCCGTCTTCAGCGTATGCGCGATGCGGTCGAGGGTTTTACGCTCGCCGCAGAGGCTGAGGAATGCTTCCCGTTCGAGGTCGAGCAGCTGCTGTTCGCTGAGCGTCGCGGGGTGATGCCGATCACCACCGGCGAGGATCCAAGCCAGCTTGCGGCCGATCAGCGCGTCGTGGTCGCTGATGCGGCTGGCGCGCCACGCGAGATGGACGCCGAGCTTGAGCGCAGCCATCACCGCCTCGCCGCCGACGCGGATGGCGGCGCGCGGCTGGGCCGGGGTGAAGTCGCGCGCCAGCTGCAGCGCCGCTGCCTTCGCGTCTTCGAGCAGACGATCGCGGTTCATCGAAATGGCATCGCCGTCGCGCAGGAAGCCGAGCTCGCGCGCCTGCGCGGCGCTTTTCGAGACTTTCGCGAAGCCGATAGTCTCGAAGACACGCTGTACCGGCGGCAGCAGCTCGGCGCCCGGCACCAGGCCTTCCGTCGCGCGCGCCAGCATTTCCTTGGTGCCGCCACCGGCCGGCACCAGCCCGACGCCCGACTCGACGAGGCCGAGGTAGCTCTCCGCCGCCGCTTGCACGCGCGAGGCGTGCAGCGTCATCTCGCAGGCGCCGCCCAACGTTTGCCCCGCCGGCGCGACTACGACCGGCACGTCGGCATGTTTCAGCGCCATGGTCGCGGCCTGGAACGTGCGGACCATCAGATCGATTTCGTCCCAGTTGCCCTCCTGGGCCTCGAGTAGCAGGAGCAGCAGGTTGGCGCCAGCGGAAAAGTTCGCCGCACCGTTGGCGACAACGATGGCAGCGAAATTCATCGCCGCCTCCCGCACGCCCGCGCGGATCATCTCCATCGTGTCGCCGCCGATGACGTTCATCTTCGAGTGAAACTCGATCTGGACCACGCCGTCGCCGATGTCGACCACACTCGCCCCGGTGTTGCTCTTGATGACCTTGGTCTTGGCAGTTGGTGTTCGGCTACTCGTTGGAAGTTGGGGAGTGCGGAGTACGGAATTGATCGCGCGAAGCGTCTCGAATGGCCCGAGTTCCCATCCATATCCCCATCTCATCGCACGATCGACGTCGTTGGGTGAGTAGGCGATCTCGCCGGAGATCTGCTGAACGTAGTCGAGCGTCGGACCGAGCGTCGCCCGCAGGAACGCGCCGACCTTGTCCTGGCCGTGGTAGAGAATCCGGATCCGCTCTCCGGCGTTCTCGATCGAGCGAGCGGCGTCGAGGGGCGCCAGCTTCGCCGGCTGCTGCGGACGGTACTCGAGCGTTGCAAGATCGAGCGTCAGGATCTCGTCGCCGGCCTTCTTGTAAAAACCCGCGCCCGCTTTCGCGCCGATCAGGCCCTTTGCCAGCATCTCTTCGATGAACGCCGGCAGCGCGAAGCCGAGCGTGCGCGCAACGCTGACGATGACGTCGATGCCGGCGATGTCGGCGGTGCGGAACGTCGCACTCTTCGGCCGTCCAATCGCGGGACCGGTGACTGCGTCCACTTCCTCGATGGTGTACTCACCCGACACGATCGCCTCGAACACACGCGTCAACCCGAACAGTCCGATGCGGTTCGCGATGAACCCCCGCACGTCCTTCGCGACGACAACGCCCTTGCCGAGGCGCACGTCAGCGAAAGTGGTCAGGTCGCGGACGACCGCGGGATCGGTCTCGGGTGTGGGAATCAGCTCGAGAAGATGGAGGTAGCGCGGCGGGTTGAAGAAGTGCGTGCCGAGCCAGTGCCGGCGGAGGCTCTCGCTGCGTCCCGCGGCAATCGACGCGATCGGAATCCCCGACGTGTTCGAGCTGACGACGCCATCGGCGCGTCGGACTTCGTCGATGCGCGCGAGCAGCCCCTGTTTGGCGTCGAGCCGCTCGACGATCGCCTCGATAATCCAGTCGGCCGAACCGAGCGCCGCGAGATCCTCGTCGAAGCCGCCCGTCTCGACGAGCGCGGCCGTGGACGTAGTGAAGAACGGATCGGGCGTGAGGCGGACGGCGCGGGTCAGCCCCTCGCGCGCCGCCTGTCGCGAGACGTCGAGCAGCCGTACGCGCACCCCTGCGTTGGCGAGATGCGCAGCGATCTGCGCGCCCATGACACCGGCGCCGAGGACGGCCGCCTGGCGGACTCTCATTATGCTAGGGTAAGCCCATGCTCGACGAGGCCCAACAGCAGGCAATCGTCACGCGCCTGAACCGCATCGAAGGCCAGGTGCGCGGCATTCGCCGCATGGTGCAGGAGCCCCGTCTGTGCATCGAGATTCTGCAGCAGCTCTCGGCGGCCGAAGCCGCCCTCAATCGCATTAGCCTCGCTGTCTTCCGCTGCCACGTGGAAAATTGCGTCCCGCGCGGAATCGAGAACGGGGAGCCTGATCGCAGCGCGCGCCTCGCAGAACTGGTCGACATCTTCGATCGCTTCGCACGCTAGCTCTTCCTCATTAAATCTTGCATTTCGCCGAATCCGGGACCATAGTGACGTGTCCGGTATCGGACACCGTCCGTTCGCGAAAAATCGGGTCTCTTTCTGTCTGGGAGGATGGATGATGAGTTCTCGACTCGCAAGGATGATGGCGTTGTGTGCCGCCCTGGTGGGCGTCTCGGTAACGCCGTCAATCGCGCAGGTATCGACCGGTCGCATAGACGCGACCATCACCGATAGCACCGGCGCGGTTCTTCCCGGGGTCACCCTCGATATCAGCGGCCCCGAAACCCACTCCACCGTCACCGACCCCCTCGGTGAAGCACATTTCCTCAATCTCGCTCCTGGAACTTATACCGTCAGTGCGAAGCTCTCCGGCTTCAGTGATTACTTGAACAAGAGCCTCGTCGTCGCCACTGGCGCCAGCGTACCGCTGAAAATCTCGTTGACCGTCGCCGGCGTCTCGACGCAGGTTCAGGTCACGAGCGATTCGCCCGTCGTCGACGTCAAGAAGATGACGACGTCGACCAACGTCAGCGTCGAAGAACTGCAGAACATCCCCTCGTCGCGCGATCCGTGGGTGGTCATGCAAACGGTCCCCGGCATCGTGCTCGACCGCGTCAATGTCGGCGGCGGCGAGTCCGGCCAGCAGCCCGGCTATCAGGCCAAGGGGGCGAGCGGCGCCGACAACACGTGGAACGTGGACGGCATCGCCTTTACCGACATGGCGGCGACCGGGTCGAGCACGACCTACTACGACTTCGACATGTTCCAGGAGATGCAGGTGACTACCGGCGGCGCCGACGTGACCAACTCGACGCCTGGCGTGCAGCTCAACATGGTCATGAAGAGCGGCAGCAACACGCCGCACGGCTCGACGCGTATCTACTTCGAGAACGAGAGCCTCGAGGCCAACAACATGCCTCCCGATCTCGCCGCGAGCATCGGCGGCACGAGCGGCAAGGGCAACCGCATCGCTCAGTACAAGGACTACGGATTCGAGCTGGGCGGCCCGATCATCAAGGACAAGCTGTGGGCCTGGGGCTCGGTGGGCAAGACGCACATCGACCTGTTGACGCTGACCGGCTTCCACGATCGCACCGAGCTGCAGGATGATGGGTTCAAGGCCACTGGGCAGTTCTCGCCCAAGGTCCGCGCCAACTTCACCTACTTCCGCGGCAACAAGGACAAGTTCGGCCGCGGCGCGAGCTCGACGCACCCGCCTGAGACGACCTATGACCAGTCGGGCCCGACCAACATGTACAAGGGCGAATTCAACTTCGTCCTCGGCGGCAGCAGCTTCCTGTCCGTCAAGGGCGCGCACATTTCGAGCGGGTTCCAGCTGGCACCGGAAGGGGGCCTGGCCGCGCAGCAGTGGACCGACGACTCCGGCGTGCAGCACGGTACCACCGACTTCTACAAGTCGGATCGCCCGCAGAACACGATGCTCGCCGACGGCAGCGTATTCAAGGGGCACCACGAGCTGAAGTATGGCTTCGGCTGGCGCAAGGCCGACGTGAGCTCGACCGACACCTACCCGGGCAACGGGATCATCACCTACCACAATGGCTATCCCGACATGCTGGCTTACCTGAGGCGTGACTGGGCGAATTTCGCCTCCGGCTCGTACTCAAACGCCTACGTGTCAGACACCTGGACGATGAATCGCATGACGGTGGTCGGCGGCCTTCGCTGGGATCGTCAGACCAGCTCGCTCGACGCGGCGACGGTGCCGGCGAACCCGGCCTTCCCCAGCATCCTGCCGTCGATCAGTGCATCGGCGGTCAAGGACGCGATCGTCTGGAATTCGGTCGTGCCGAAGGTCGGTTTGACCTACGCGCTGGGTGAGAACCGGAAGTCGATTCTGCGCGCGAGCTATTCGATGTTTGCGTCACAGCTCGGCAACGGTGCCTCGGGACAGATCTCCACGATTCAGTACACCGGCATCTACTACTACGCGACCGATCTCAATGGGAACAAGATCGCGGATCCCAACGAGATCCAGTTCAACCTCGGGCCGGTGGGCTACTACGGGGTCGATCCAAGCAACCCGGGCAAGGCGACCACGAACAACCAGATCGGCAACTACACGACGCCGAGGACGCAGGAACTGCTGTTTGGCGTCGACCACGAGCTGGCTCCGAACTTTGGTGTCAGCGCCACGTTCACCTACCGCTACTACGATCATTTCGACTGGACTCCGCTGATCGGCGTGACCAGAGCCGACTACACACAGACGGGGACGCTGACCGGCAACGTCGATCCGATCGGCCAGTTCAGCGTTCCGTATTACGCACTCAACCCGGCCAAGGTGCCGCCCGGTGCCGGCACCGTCTACGAGGAACGCCAGGGCTACCATCAGCGCTATCTCGGCTTCGAGTTGAGCGCGACCAAGCGGCTCTCGAATCACTGGATGGGACGTTTCGGATTCTCGACCAACGATCATCGAGAGTACTTCGATGATCCGAACACATCGATCACCGATCCGACGCCGACCCGGACCAGTCCCAACGTAAATGGCGGGCGCGTCATCACACTGTCGGGCGGTAGCGGCAAGAGCAACATCTTCCTCGTGCTGCCGTCGTACCAGTTCATCGCCAACGGGATGTACCAGGCCGGCTGGGGCATCAACTTCGGGGCGAACTGGGTCATGCGGCAGGGCTACGCCATGCCCTACTACCGCAGCAACGTGAACACGGGCGATCCGCTTGGCCTCAAGCGCGTGCTCGTCGTCGGCGACGTCACCGACTTCCGGCTGCCCGCGGTGAGCTCGCTCGACCTGCGCGTGGAGAAGGCGATCCCGTTCGGCCGTACCAGGCTGATGCTCGACCTCGACGTGTTCAACGTCACGAATTCGGGGACGGTGCTCGGCCAACAGTACGATCTGCGGCTGACCGGAGCGACCGGCTTCAACCAGGTCCTCGAGATCATGGATCCGCGCATCGCCCGCGTCGGCGCGCGATTCACGTTCTGACATCGTCCGAGGGGCCTTGCCCCTCGGAGTTCCGTACTCAGGCGGGCGCACGTGAAGTCGCGCTACACTTGGGGCCGGGGTTGCTGAGCAGCCCCGGCCTTTTTTATCAGGGCGTGCCAGCGCCAGTCGTTCGCAAGGGTGAAGACTCTTATGGTTCGTCTGCGCGCGCTCGCGATCGCGTCCTTCCTCGCCATTTTCGTCGCCGCGTGCGGCGGCGGCAGCAGTAGCAGCAGCGGAAGCGGCAGCAGCGGCGGTTCCGGCAGCGGAAGCGGCGGCACGACGCCGGTGAACCCCTGTACTACGGCACTCACGGAAGAGGACGCGCAGATCGCGGCGGTCGGCACCGTTGCTCAGAGCGGCGCGCGTCCCGCCACAGACAAGAAGACGCTCATCGACGGCGATCCGCGCGGCCGCCTGGGCGAGGCGCTCGCGCTCAACCGCAAGGCCGACGAATACCGCCAGACCCTGCAGATCCGCCGTACCGTCGAAACCGCGTCGCAGGATCGCCCCGAGGCGGCCGCCCCGGCGCCGATCGCGCAGGACGTCGGCGAGATCGCCGTGCTACAGGACTCCGGCGACCTGGTGCTGCCGCAGAACGTCTACGATCTGCGCAGCGTCGGCATCCGCTTTACCCGCAATGGCGGCAGCTACGTTGTGTCGAAAATCGACGGCACGTTCCGCACCGCGCTGGGGAACCGCGTCACCCTCGGCGACGACGACAGCGCCGCGGTGGCGATCCCCTTCGCGTTCCCGTTCTACGGCAGCGCGCAGAACGCCGCGTTCGTCAATTCCGACGGTAACATCACGCTCGTCGAGGCCGACAGCTCCAGCACCGATAGAAACGTTGCGCGCATGCTGTCGGGACCGCCCCGTATCTCGCCGTTCTTCGCCGATCTCGATCCGACCAGCGGCGGCAAGATCTTCGTCAACGCCGCCGCCGACCAGTACACCGTCACTTGGTGCGGCGTCCGTGGCTTCGACACGACGCACACGACGACGGCGCAGGCGACGCTGCTACCCGACGGCAGCGTCGAGCTCAAGTTCGACTCGTCGATCAATATCACCGACGCCGTGGTCGGCATCTCGCCGGGCCACACCGGCGACGTGAACCTCGTCGACTTCACCACGTTTACCGGATCAGGCAATGCCGCGATCGCCGAACGCTTCGCGTCGGCGGTGTCGATCGACACGTTTGCCGTCGCGCAGAAGTTCTACCAGTCGCATCCGGACAACTACGACCAGATCCTGCTGTGGACGGACCAGCCGCTCATCCGTGACGCCTTCGCCTACGAAATCAACATCGCCAACGAGGTGAAGGGCATCGGGCAGGACATCTTCGATCTGAGCACCGCGGTTGGAAGCGCCGGCCGGCTGCGCTCGCTCGTCAACATGGACTGGCTGGGCAAGTACCCCGACGATCCGACGCAGAAATTCCTCGGCGAGAACAACACGCTGAGCGTGCTCGGGCAGGAGTGCGGCCATCGCTGGCTCGCCTACGTTCATTTCCGCGATCGCACCGGTGCCAATTCGACAGCGCTGCTCGGCCGCGACCAGGCGCACTGGAGCTTCTTCATGGATTCGGACGCCTCGGTCATGGAGGGCAACGACATCCAGGACCTGGGTGGCGGCTCGTTCCAGACTGTCGACGCGGTGAAGCGCTACAGCCGTCTCGACCAATACATCATGGGCGCGATCCCTCCGAGCCAGGTGCCATCGTTCTTCTATGTCGAGAGCCCGAACTCGACGCACACGCCGGCCGACGCGCCGCAGATCGGCGTCAGTTTCACCGGCACCCGCCGCGACGTGCTGGTCGACGACGTGATCGCTATCAACGGCGCCCGTCAGCCGGCCGCCGACACTGCCCCCAAGACGTTCCGCCAGGCATTCATCTACATCGTCAGCAACGGCCGCAGCCTGGACCAGGCGCAGGTGACCAAGCTCGATCGCATCCGCACGCAGTGGCAGTCGTTCTTCGGCGCCGCCACCGAAGGCAAGATGACGTCGGTCACACAGCTCCGGTGAGCCATTCGTGCCGGCTGTCGAAGAGCGTGACAATTGCTGTGGTGTGCTCGACCGCTGCCGCTATTTCCAGGCAAGCGCCGCCAACGCTTGCCTGGCCTGCTGGTCGTAAGGACTGCCGATGTCGAGGCACTTCTGGTACGCGACGGCGGCGCGCTTGCGGTCGTCGTCGGGGCCGATCCACCGTTCGCGCGTGCGGTCGTAGCGCTGCGTCTTCAGCCACCGCATCTGGAGCGTGCGTCCGAGATTGAACCAGCCGAGCGCTTCCTGCGGCGCCGTCTTGGTCGCCGCGTCGAACGAGTCGATCGCGGCGTCGAGGGCGCCGCGTTTCACCTGCATGACACCGAGCGCGTCGTACACTTCAGGATCGGCTGGCCAGCGCTGCTGCGCCTCGCGCAGGACCTTGATCGCCCCGCTCTCGTCGTGCTGCAGGCCGTAGACGTCGGCGAGGTTGAAGTAGATCGCCTCGAACTCCGGTGCGTCGTGAAGCACTCGCTCCCACGCTGCCGCCGCTTCCTTGTAGTGCTGCTGCGCGAATTCGGACAGCCCGAGCGCGTAGTGGACCCACGGCCTCGCGCCGGGTATCTTCGCGGCCTCGGTGAGGTGCGTGGCCGCCGTGACGACATCCCCTTTCTCGTAGGCCGCCCACCCGCGTTCGGCCTCGGAATCGCCTGACGACACCGATCGGCCGAGGGCCGCGACCATCTTCCCGCCGTCGATGCGTGCGCGTACCGCGGTGGCGTTCGATATCGTGCCGATAACGGCGCCGGCGTCGCCGGTCATCGGCGCCTCTGGCAGTGCAATCAGCCCCGGAGACACGGGCAGGTCGGGCATCGTGCTGTCTACCTTTGCCGGTCCGCCGCTGGCCGGCTTCGGCGCGACGGTTGCGACAGGCGCGACCGGTGCAGCCGGCCGCAGCAGCAGGGCAGGCTCGACGGCCAGGTATCCTCGGCGCGCCCTCACCTTGACCCCAGGGCGATCGACGCCGACGTCAATCGCCCGGTACTTGCCGTCGAACGTCGTGTTCGACGGCAAGTAGGACACAACGTAGTAGGTGGCGGAGTCCTGCTGGATCTCGTCGAGCGCGCGGCCGAAGTTGTTCTCGTTGCGGATGGCGAAGCCACCGGTGTCGATGGCGAGGCTGTTCATCCCGTCGGCCTGCGTATCGAACTTTTGCTGCGCGCCGAAGCCGGCCGCTACGACGGCCTGATCCATGATCTCTGAACTGGCGGAGCCTTTGTTGAGCCCGCGCGCGTCGATGCTGTAGAAGCGGGCGCCGGCGCGGGCGGCCATGCCCACCGCGTGGCGCAGCTCGGCGACCTTGTCGTTGAGGAAGAATCCCTCGGAGAGGAAGACAATCGTCTTGGATCCCGGCATCCGCGCGAGGCCGCTGGACAGCGCCTCGGCGGCGCTCAACGTCTTCAGGGCGGCCAGTTGTGTCTGCGAATTGAGCCGCCGCGACTTCTCCAACACCTGCAGGGTCGGATCCACGCCGTGGCACATGTCAGGATTTTCGTTGCACGCACGGACCGTCGCCGCCTTCAGTGATTCCTGATCGCCGGTGGCAATCCGCCACGCCTCGTCGTCATCCTGCAGGCGCGGCCACTCAAGCAGCTCGAGCTGGCGGCTGCGCAGCTCGCCGGGCATCTTCACCGCGGCGGCAGCCGCCTTCAACTCGTCGTGATCGGACGTCAGCCGGTTGTTGGCCATCTTGCCGTCGAAGACGACGCCGCCGACGTCGCCTTTGTGGAAGCGGTCGCTGATGAACGCGACGATGGCGTCGCGCGAGCGCGTCAGACCACCGGGTGAGAGGTGTTCGGTGTCGAAGACGAAGACCCAGACGGAAGGTGCAGAGGGTGCCGATAATGCTAAGGGTGCCGAGGGTGCTGGTGCGGGGGGCGCCAACGGTGCTGAGGGTGCTGAAGGTGCGCCCCTGACGAGGGCGACGGACTCGACCTTCTGCGCGACGCCGTCCTCTCTGATCGTGAAGTCGGACGCGCCGAGGTCGGTGACGAAGCGGCCATCCTTCAGCACGCGCACGTCCACCTGGACGACCTGCGCGCCGGAGCGAAACGTCTGGGGCGGCGCCACCGGCTGCTGCCGGCCAGCGGCTTCCAGCTGCCAGCCGCCGGCGGCCAGCTTCCAGCTACCCGCTACCAGCAGTGAAAGCGCCGCGAGCCTTTTCGATCCCATCGACTTTCACGTCCATCGGTTATCGTCCATCGGTTATCGTCCATCGCCCATCGCCCATCGCCTATCGCCCATCGCCCATCGCCCATCGCCCATCGCCCATCGCCCCACCTACTTCGTCACGGCGGCGAGATACAAATCGTACTTGTTCTTGCTCGCCTTCTCCAGAAAGGCGATCTTCGTCCCGTCGATCGACCACGCCGGCAGGATCACGTCCTTCGTCGAATCGACCTGCTGCTTGTGTCCGTCCTTGTCCATCACCGCGAGGTGCCCCGAGCGATTGACGTAGGCGATTGACGCCAGGTCCTTCGGCGCCCAGCCGAACGTGTAGCCGGGGATGAACTGCATCGCCTCGAAGTAGCCGACGGTCTCGCCCATCAGTGTCAGCGTCACCGTGTTCACTTTCTGCATTTCGTAGGCGTGGCGAGCGATGTCTTCCGGCGCGGACCCGGAGTTGCCGGCGACGCTGCCCCCCTTGGCGAGCGCGCCGCCCATGGGCGCCGAGGTAGCATCCAGCGTCTTCTGCTCCTGCTTCAAATCGATCGACGTCGTACTCGACCACGGCGTGTAGTTGTTTGATTTCCACGCCCAGTACTTGTCGGCCCAGTCGGGCCACGCCGCGGCGCTCGTCGTCTTGCCGTCGGAGGCCGAAACGACGTAGAAGCGCGGGTTGCCAGTCATCATGCCGGCCTTGTCGCGCTCGGCGGTCTGTACCGCGAGTTGGCTGCCGTCGACGGACCATGCAAGCCGGATCGGTTCGCCCTTGACCTCGACGGTCGCGGTTCTTGCCGGGGTCGCAATCTGCACGGCCAGCGCGAGGATGAACGGGGTGATCGTCATGGGTTATCGCTTCTGCATCTGCGCGAGTTTCGACTGCAGTTCCGGCGAATCGGGGAGCGCGGCGAGCCCGGCTTTGACGACTTGCATCGCCAGCGCGTCTTCCGACATCCGCTCATAGATCTCGGCGAGCGCGAGATGGGCGGGGAGAAATTTGGGATCGATGGTCGCGGCGGCCCGCCACGCCCCGATTGCATGCCGGCGATCCCCACTGCCCTCGTAGGCCCATCCGAGCACGAACGCGAGCGGAGCGCTGTGCTGATCAGCGGCGAATGCGACGCTGAGCTCAGTCGCAGCGCCAGGATAGTCGCCGCGCTCGAAGAGTTCGAACCCTCTCGTCGCCCGCGCCGCCGCCGGCGTGGACGCAGTGCGCATGCCCGTCAGCGCCGGCTTCACGTAGTCACTGTCGAGGACGTCTCGCGGGTTGAGGTCGGGAACCGGTGGAGGCCCCACGGCCGGCGCCGTGCCGTCGAAGACGTCCACTTCGCGCGTCAGTTCAGCCACCGTTTCGCCACCCGTCGTCACTTTGACGCGCGCGAGGTATGAGCCGGACGGAACGCCGGTCAGCGGCGCCGCCAACGTGGCGCGCCGCGTCTGGGCCGTGCCGCTTTCCGCAGCGTCGGCGATCTCCGCGCGAAACGTCGCCGCAGGCGCACCGCCGTCGGCCGGTACCAATGTCGCTGTCACGGCGAGGTCGCGCAGCTGATCGCTCGTCCGTCCGTAGGTCTCGAGAAATCCGGAGAGCCCATCGCGGGTGTAGGCCCGCGCGCGCACCGGCAGTGGCGCGGCGGGCGAATCGAGGAACAGATCGCTCACCGTGACGTCCGGTCCGCTGAATCCGCGCACGTCGATCCGGCGGTCGGCACTGCCGACGAGCCCGCCCGGTTCGCGCACCACCGCACGCATCAGATACGTGCCCGGCGGCAGGTCGAAGTGCACGCGGTAGCGGCCGACGCCGGTACTCGCGCCGTCGGCGGACGTCGACGGCAGCGGCATCGTGTCCGTACCGCTGGCGACGATGCGGCCGTCGCGCATGTCGCGAACGACGAATACGGCGTCGGCGGTGCCGTTGGGCCCGTCGCGCAACGGCAGTTCCGCCTCCAGCGAGAGGAACACTCGTGATCGGCCGGCGTTGTCGCCACGCATCTCATAGGTGGAGTATTCGACGCGCAGCCCTTGCTGCGCGAACGGCGCGGCGAGTGCCGTGTCGATGGCCGTTCGCCGCTCGAGCGTCGAGCCCGGCTTGGGCACCGCGTATCCGCTGCGCGCGCTGACGTGCGCGCCGGGGCGGGTGACGCGCACCTCGACGTGGCGGTAGGCGCCTGGTGAAGCGAGCGCCGCCGGCGCCGGGGAGAAGCCCACGAGGTAGTAGTCCTGCGTTTGCGCGGCGATGCGATCGAGCGCGTCGTCGAGGTGGCTGCTCGCGTCGGGAATCAGCAGTCCGTCGCTCTCGGCGGCGAGGCTGCCGAGCGGCTCGAGCCGCGCCTGGATCTCGGAAGACCCCAGGCTCGCGTCGGGAGATGCCGCGCTCACGTCAGCGCCGGTCCGCCGGTTCAGGTCGAACGTGTAGAACACGGCGCCGGTGTCGGCGGCCGCCGCCTCGACCCGCTCGAGCTCGCGCGTCACGTTCGCGTGGTGGAAGCCTTCCGAGAACACGATGACAATCTTGCGCCCTTCGACGCCCTTGTAACGCTCGAGCACGTCGGCGAGGCGCTGCATGAAATCACGCGACGTGGAGTCGGCCTGCGCGACCACGGTTCTCGCGTTCTCGACGATGGCGCGGCGGACCGATGCAGGATCCTCGTCGCGCTCCCGTTGTCGGCCAGCCGTGGCCGCGGTCGTGAGACTGGCGGTGCCGCCGACGTCCGCCCCGGTCTGCAGCGGCTGGCGGTTGACCACCTGCGTGATGATGTCGTCGTTGCCGGCCGCCATTTCGTAGGCCTCGTGCACCGAGAACTGGCCGACCGCGGTCGTTACGTCGCGCTCGAACCCGCCGCGCACCTTCTCGAGCTCGTGAATGGCGTGCGCGCGATCGGCCGTGAATCCGCTCAACGGCCCTGGCCCCGGCAGGCCGACGATGGCCATGCGATCCGATGGGCGCACGTGGCGGGTGATGAACCGCTCGGCGGCGCGGCGCGCGATCTGCTCGTTACCGCTGGCGATGTGCGACTGGTCGAACACCATCATGTAAAGATGCCCGCGCGGCGCGCCGCGGTTGCTCGACACTTCCGCCGACACCGCGCGCAGCTGCGCGTCGGCGTAGGCCTCGGCCGGTTCGGCGAAGTGCTGGAAGAGCAGGATCGGTCGAGGGCCTCCGTCCTCGACGATGGTGATCTCGTCCGCCCGCAGATCCGTGATCGGGCGTCCGCTGGCGTCGATGACGCGGACGTCGAAGCGGACAAGATCGGTGCCGGAGCGAAAGACCGCGGGCGGGTTCTGCTGCACCGCGAACGCCGCCGCCACCAGCGCCACGACCAGGGCACCCCGCATGGTTCTCGAATTTTACCGCTGAATGCGGCCGGCCTTGTCCGGTTCGCCAAACATCCGATAGAGCTGCGCCGCCATGTCGCGCCCCTCGGGAGTGGGAGAGACGCGGAGAAGATCGTCGATCACCCGCTCGGAGGCGGCGTCGCGTCCCATCGCGCGGTAGAGCATGGCGAGGCCGGCGCGGGCGCGGTTGTTCTGGGGAAAGACCCGGACTTCCTCGAGCAGGAACGGCTCAGCTTCGCCATAGCGCTCGAGCCGTGCCAGCGAATCGCCGATGTAGTAGTTCAAGTCGTTCATCTGCAGCGTGCGGCCGCGCATCGCGTCCCGCGCCTGCAGCAGCGGGGGCAACGCGGCGGCGAACTGCCCCTGGTTGTAGAGCAGCAGCCCCTGAATATAGAGGGGCATCGGCAGCGTCGGGTCCGCCTGCTGTGCAAGCTGCGCTTCATTCATCGCGCCGTCCTTGTCCTTGCGCGCCAGCGCGATCCTGGCGAGGATCTCGTGCCCGCCGGCCGGCGCCAGCGGCACTGCCAGCTCGCCGTGCCGGCGCGCCTCGTCGAGCCGTCCGAGCCGGAGCAGTTGTGCGGCGGCGCCGATCAGGCTGCCGGGATCCTTGGGATTGCGTCTGATCGCTTCCCCGTAGGCGTGCACCGCTTGTTCGCTCATCCCCTGGCGGACGTAGACCTCGGCGAGCTGCAGCCACACGTCGGTCATGCCCGGATCTTGCGCCAGCACTTCACGGTAGAGCATCGTCGCCTCCTCGAATTTTCGCTGACCGGCGAGATCGGCGGCGCGGCGGTATCTTTCGAGGACGTGCACTTTGTCTTTTGGATCGGGCAGCGAGTCGCCCGCCAGCGCCAGCGAGGTGTCCACGCCGCCGCCGATGTAGCCAAGCGCGGCCAGCTTCTGCCGGTCCTCGTCGCTGACCGCCGTCGGTGCGGCGATCGACGCGTGAGCGATCAGCCGTCCGATCGCCGATCGCATCGCCTGCGCCACCTGGGGGCGGTCCGCAGCGAGCGACTTCGTCTCGGCCGGATCGTTCTGCTCGTCGAATAGCTCGTCGCGCGGCGCGCGGATCAGGCGATAGCGCGCGTCGGTGAGCGAGTACAGCTCGCTCCAGCCGAAGTGATAGCGGGAGTAAAAGGCCTCGGCGTAGATGTCGGCGTCGGCGATGCCGCCGCTGCCGTCGAGCAGCGGTCGCAGCGAACGGCCTTTCAGCGCCGGCGCCGTGGCGGCGCCCGCCAGGTCCAGGATCGTCGGCGCGACGTCGATGTGCTGCACTGGGACCGGGACGCGCCGGGACTCGTGCCGTCCCGGCGGTTTGACTATCAGCGGAACCCGCGTCGTCTCACGATAGAGAAACAGCCCGTGCTCCTGCTCGCCGTGATCGCCGAGCCCCTCGCCATGATCGGCGAGGAGGATGATGGTGGCGCGATCGTAGAGGTCTATGCCGCGCAAGTGGTCGAAGAAACGGCCCACGATCTCGTCGGCGTAGGCGATCTCGCCGTCGTAGGGCGCGTACATTGCGAAGCGCGGCGGCGGCGAATAAGGCTTGTGCGGTTCGTAGATGTGGAAGAAGAGAAAGAACGGTTTGCGGCGATCGCGCGCGTCGAGCCATTTTTCCGCGGCCGCGAGGGTATCCTCCCCTTTGCGCTGTACCTGGCCGATCGAGACCTCCGCCGAAGACGGCGGCATCTCGCTGTCGTAGGTCTCGAACCCCTGGCCGATGCCGGTCGCCTTGCGCAGGACGAACGCCGAGACGAATCCGCCGGTCGGCCAGCCCTTCGCTGCGAGCGCCCTCGCCACCGTCCACTGTCCCGGCTTGACCGTGAAGCCGACGTTGTCGCGAACGCCGTGCTCGAATGGAAGCTCGCCGGTGAGGATGCTCGTGTGCGCCGGCAGCGTCTCCGGTGCGTGTGACCAGGCACGGTCGAAGACGACACTTTCGGCGGCCAGCGCGTCGATGTTCGGCGTGCGGACCTTGTCGTAGCCGTAGGCAGGCAGGTGGTCGGCGCGCAGCGTGTCGATGGAGATCAGGATGATCGGGCCGTCCTGACGGGCCCGACCACACGCTGCGAACAGAAAGGCCGCAAGGACCACGGAGACCGCAATTCCCCCTGGCGCTCTCTTCATCGCCCCAGCGCCTTTCTCACGCGTGCGATATCGGCGGCGTAGTGCGCCGGCGGCGCTTCCGCGGCGAAGCGGGCGAGATAAGGCCGCGCCTCGTCGTGCCGTCCGGCGGCGTCGAGTTCGATTGCCAGGTTGAAGAGCGCGTCGTAGTCGTGGGGTGCCAGCGCCACCGCCTGCTTCCATTCGGCGAACGCCTCGTCTCGCCGCCCGGTCTTCATCGC
Organism: uncultured Acidobacteriota bacterium; assembly: GCA_963836665.1. Classification (GTDB taxonomy): domain Bacteria; phylum Acidobacteriota; class Vicinamibacteria; order Vicinamibacterales; family 2-12-FULL-66-21; genus JAICSD01. The sequence goes on from CAWIKL010000003.1 coordinate 54,652, forward strand.
TACGACACCGAGGCCGTTGTGCGCGCGTGCCGAACGCGGATCGGCGGCGATCGCCTGCCGCAGCGCGTGCTCGGCCGCGGTGAAGTCGTCGTGTTGCAGCGCCAGCGTGCCGAGGTTTTCGAGTGCCTGCGCGTCGCGCGGGTCCGCCGCAAGGACGCGCTGAAACACCGCCGCCGCCTTGCCGTCTTGCCCAGCGCGCGCGTAGGCGATGCCCAGTGAGTTGAGCGCGTCTGCGTCAGCCGTCGCCCCAGCCGTCAGCGGCTCCAGGAGCGCGATTGCGTCCGACGGCTTGCCCGCTTCAGCCAGGTACGACCCGAGTTGCGCCGTGACGGCCGGATCGGCCGCTCCCTCGCGGAGCCCCCGCTCGAGCGTGGCAATCGCCGCGCGCGCGTCCCCGCCTTGCCACTGCAGGAAGGCCAGGTTCTTGTAGCCGATGGCCATCGACGGGCGGGCGGCAATCACCCGCCGGTAGATGGCCAGCGCCTCCTCACGGCGGCCCTGCTGCCATGCCTCGATGCCTTGTTGGATCCATTGATCGAGCTGCACGAGATTCTTCGGATCGTCGGCGTCGGTGTAGGCGGCCTTGCGCGGCGCGCGGCCTGACGTGTAGCCGAGCGACTGCAGCGTCGCCGCCACCTCGGGTGTTTCGCTCGCGCGCTCGCCCGGCGGCGCCGCGTGGAAATCGCGCAGGCGAATCTCGAGCGCGCGGCGCCGGTCGGCGCGGGCGTCCGCGAGGTTCGACGTCTCGGCCGGATCCGCCGGCAGTTCGTAGAGCTCCGGCCTGGGCAGGTCGATGAACTTCTCGCGGCCGGCCACGACTCCCGAGAGCGGCGCCCAGCCGCGATTGAGCATCGCCGACATCGCCTCGAAGTATGACGTCACGTCGGCATCGGCCACGGGTGGCGCGCCGGGAGCGAGTGAGCGGCCGTGCAGCGACGCAGGAACGGCGGTGCCGACCGCGTCGAGCAGCGTCGGCACGACGTCGATGTGGCGCGCCGGGGTGTCGGATACGACGCCTTCACCGCGGCTGGGCAGCTGCGCCAGGATCAGCGGCACGTGAAGGGTCGACTCGTAGGCGAACGTGCCGTGGGTCAATTCACCGTGATCGCCAAGCCCTTCACCATGGTCGCCAGTGACGAGCACCACGGTCGGCCGCGCACTGCGACCGGCCAGGTCCAGCAACGGCGCGAGCGCCTGGTCCACGTAGGCCACCTCGCCGTAGTACGGGCGGTTCGCGTACTCCTTGTCGAACGGCGCCGGCGGCTGGTATGGGGCGTGCGGATCGAAGACGTGCACCCATGCGAACCAGCGTTCCTGTTGCGCGCCGATCCACGTCGTCGCTGCCTCGACCACCGTACCAGCCGGCCGCTCCGCCAGCGTGAAATCCGAGCCGGGCGATCGTGCGAAGTGATCGTCGTAGACGTCGAAGCCGGCGTCGAGGCCGAACGCCCGCATCAATGGCGCGCCGCCGACGAACGCTCCGGTCGCGAAGCCTCGCGCCTTCAGCAGGGTCGCCAGCGTCGCGGTACCGGGCGCAATTCGATAGCCGCTGTGATCGCGCACGCCGTGCTCGTAGGGATACAGGCCGGTGAGGATGCTCGCGTGCGACGGACGCGTCAACACCGCGTGGGCGTGCGCGAAGGTGAAACGTGTTCCGTGCGACGCCAGCGCGTCCAGGTTCGGTGTCTTTGCCGCGCCGCCGTAGCTCGACAATGCATCCGCCCGCAGCGTGTCGATGGTGACGAGCAGGACGTTCTGGTCGGCGCGCCGCTCGAACGCCGCGCCGTGTCCGGTGCCGGATGAACAGGCCGCGGCGCCGATCGCCGCCAGGGCGACGATCCTTCGCAGCAGGTCAGCGGACGTCCACGACACAGATGTCGTACTGCGATGCAACGACAAGCGGTACCGGGCGCATGCGCGAAAGTATAATCCAGCGCGTGAGGCACGAACTCCTGCGTTTGACCGTAGTTGCGGCGTTTCTGACCTGCGCCGCGACGCTCGGGGCTCAGCAGAAGACCCCGGCGCCCGGCGTCGACCTCCGCCGTTTCGACGCCATTCCGCCGCTCGTCGAGCAAGCCATCGCCGACAAGAAACTTCCCGGCGCCGTGATCCTTATCGGCCGTGGCGAACGCATTCTGTGGCAAAAGGCCGTCGGTCATCGCGCGGTCGAGCCGGCGCTCGAGCCGATGACGCTCGACACGATTTTCGACCTGGCCTCGCTCACCAAGGTCGTGGCAACGACGACGAGCGTGATGAAGCTGGTCGAGGACGGCCGGATCCGTCTCAGCGACCGCGTGTCGGACTACGTGCTGGGATTCGGCCGTCATAACAAGACGAACATCACCATTCGCCACTTGATGACCCATACGTCCGGCCTGCGCCCGGACCTTGACCTCGCCGACGACTGGAACGGCTACGACACCGCGATTGCGCTCGCCGTCGACGAAGTGCCGACCGCGCCCCCCGGGGAACGATTCGTCTACAGCGACATCAACTACGAGCTGCTCGGCGAAATCGTCACGCGCGTCAGCGGCCAGCGGCTCGACGAGTTCGCCGGCACGCAGATCTTTGATCGTCTCGGGATGAAAGAGACCATGTTCAGGCCAGCCGCGGCGCTGCAGCCGCGGATCGCGCCGACCGAGCACCTGCGCGGGGTCGTGCACGACCCGACGGCGCGGCGCATGGGCGGTATCGCCGGTCACGCGGGGCTGTTCAGCACGGCGGCCGACCTATCGATCTTCTGCCGCATGCTGCTCGAGGGCGGCGTGTATCAGGGCGTGCGCATCCTGTCGCCGCTGACCGTGGCGAAGATGACCTCGGCGGCGAGCGGATCAGGAGACTCCAGCGTGCGCGGGCTCGGCTGGGACATCGATTCGGCCTACTCGTCCAACCGCGGCGAACTGTTGCCGCTCGGCTCCTATGGGCACACCGGTTTCACCGGCACCTCGATCTGGATCGACCCGGCCACGCGCGAGTTCGTGATCTTCCTGTCCAATCGAGTCCATCCTGACGGCAAGGGCGACGTGACGCCGCTGCGCGCGAAGATCGCGACGATCGCCGCCTCGGCGATCACCGACGCCCCGCCCGACGCCGCGCGAACCCGCGGCATGACCGGCCGCGACTTCGGCGCCGGCGGCGCTGCACCGGCGCGCGCCAGGCGGCCGCCGGTCCAGACCGGCCTCGATGTCGTTCGCGCCGAGGCGTTTGCGCGGTTCCAGGGCAAGCGCGTCGGCCTGGTCACCAATCACACCGGGCGCGCGCGCGACGGCGCGACCGCCATAGATCTGTTCTTTGGCGCCAAGGATGTCGTCCTGCGCAAGCTGTTCAGTCCGGAGCACGGCATCCGCGGCGTGCTCGACGACAACGTCCCGTCGGAAACCGATGAGAAGACCAGGCTTCCGATCATGTCGCTCTACGGCGAGACGCGCCGGCCGAGCGCGGCGATGCTCGACGGACTCGATGTCATCGTTATCGACCTGCAGGACATCGGCGCGCGCTTCTATACCTACACCACGACCGTGGCCTATGTGCTCGAGGAGTCGGCGAAACGCAAGCTGCCAGTGTTCGTGCTCGACCGTCCCGACCCGGTCGATGGCTGGCAGATCGAAGGTCCGTCGCTGGACGCGGATCAGACGGGCTCCTTCACGAATTACTTTCAGGGCATGCCGATCCGCCACGGCATGACGATCGGCGAGGTGGCGCGGCTCTACAACGGCGAGAACAGGATCGGCGCGGATCTCACGGTCGTCGCTATGAAGAACTGGAGCCGCGACGATTGGTACGACGAGACGGCACTGCCATGGATCGGCCCCTCGCCGAACATGCGCAACCTGAACGAAGCGGCGCTCTATCCGGGCATCGGCGCCATCGAGACGACCAACATCTCGGTCGGGCGCGGCACCGATACGCCGTTCGAGCAGGTCGGCGCGCCGTGGATCGACGGCGTGCAGCTCGCCGACACGTTGAACGCACGTGCCGTCCCTGGTGTGCGTTTCTATCCCGTCCGCTTCACGCCATCGTCGAGCAAGTACGTCCGCGAGGAATGCCAGGGCGTCTTCATCATCGTCACCGATCGCACGGCGCTGCGGCCGGTTCGCGTCGGCCTCGAGATCGCGTCGGCCCTGGCGCGGATCTACCCGGCGCAGTTCGCGCTCGCCGACGCGCTGCGCCTCGTCGGCTCGCGCGACACCCTCGCTCGCGTCCGCGCCGGAGAGGACCCAACGTCGATTACCGCGTCATGGGCTGCCGCCGAGGCGAAGTGGCGGCTGATCCGCGCGAAGTATCTGTTGTATTGAAAACGTCGCGCGCTGCGACGTTGGGGAATTGACAGAGGCCCCGGCGCCCCTCTAATGCGCACGCTGGCGCGCGGCGTGGTGATGCTTCTTGTCGGCGTACATCCGCTCGTCAGCGGTTTGAATCAGCGGCATGATGTCGTCGGTGTCCGGCGGGACCTCGACGCAGCCGATGCTCAGGCCGACGCCTGGCGGGAGGGTCGCGGCGTGCAGGGAGCGGACGAACGCCTCCTGCAGGGCGGCGGCGCGGTGCAGCGCTTCCTGCTCGCTGCAGGAAATCAAGACCAGGAACTCGTCACCGCCCCAGCGGAACACGTAGTCCGCTTCGCGGATGTTGCGCAGCAGGAAGACAGCGACGTCGCGCAGGACGCGGTCTCCCGTCTCGTGCCCGAGCGTGTCGTTGATGGCCTTGAAGCGATCGACGTCGATGAAGACCAGCGACAGCGGCGTCCGGTAGCGGCGGTGCCGCTGTAGCTCGCGCGGGATGATCTCGTCGAAGAAACGTCGGTTGCGCGTGCCTGTCAGCGGGTCGGTGATGACGAGCTGACGCAGCTCGTTCTGCGCCGTCTCGAGCCGGTGGTTTGTCTGCTGCAGCTCGAAGGTCATGTCTTCGAACGCCATCAGCTGCTGTCCGAGGCCGCCGACGAGGAACACGACCGACATGCCGATTAACACCTGCGTGAGCGAGCCGGCGCTGTCGGGCGTGCCGATCGTCGCCCCCATCCAGATATTCAGACCGGCGATCGCCAGTAGCGCGCCGCCGACGATCGTCGCGCCGAGCAGGCGCGAATAGCGCAAGAGCAGCAGGTGCGCGACCGCCGCCGCCGTCATGCCGCCGGCGATGAGCAGGTGGCCGACCGCGAATACGATGCGCGGCCCGAGCGCGACCGGCAGAAAGATGAAGTAGATCGCGATCGGCAGCAGCACGATGCCATAGGTGCGCCGCAGCCGCGGCCGCTGACGATAGGCGTCGGCGGCGACGACGAAGGCCAGCGAACTCAGCACGCCGAGGAATTGCGACCCGCCGTAGGCCATGGCGCCGAGCTTCTCGTTGCCGTAGGCGCGGGCGACCACGAGCATGGACACTCCCACCAGCATCCACGCCCCGACCCACCACAGGATGAACCGCCGCCGCCGGTAGAGGTAGACGAGCAGCGAGAGCAGCGCGATGACGATCGCCGCCGAGCCGGCGACGACGTGTGGGTTGAGGACGGCGGCCTCCGCCGCCAGGGCCTGTGACGCGGTCACCCGACAATTCTAAAGTTGATAGAGCATCAGGTAGACGACGACTCCGGTGACGGAAACGTAAAGCCACAGCGGCAGGGTCCAGCGCGCGATGGCGCGATGCCGTGCGTCCTGCCGCTTCAGGCCACGCCGTAAGGACATTAGTACCAGCGGCACGATCACCGCGGCGAGCACCGTGTGCGTCAATAGGATCGTGAAGTAGACGGCCCGGATCGGCCCCTGCTTGGTGAAGCGCACCGAGCCGACCTGCGCGTGGTAGGTGAGGTACGACACCAGGAAGAGCACCGACGTGCAGAAGGCGGCGATCATGAACTTTCGGTGCTGCGCGACACGACGCCGCCGGATCAGCGTCCAGCCGATCGTCAGCAGCACCGCCGACGTGGCGTTGAGCACGGCGTTGAGCGCGGGCAGATGTGAAACCGGCACGAGCGGGACGCTACAGCCTGTCCGCGATCATGACGATCCACAACACCGGCAGGTAGAGGATGGATCCGAAGAAAACGCGGCGCGCGTCGCGGACCTCGCGCGTGCGCGCGAAGCGGACGGTGAGCCAGAGAAACAGGGTCCCGAGTACCGAGCGCCGCGGCGAAATATGCGTCGCCGCTCATGTGCATCAGCGTCGGCGCCAGGCTCAGGGGCAGCAGCGCTGCGGCGTAGACCACAGCCTGGCGGCCCGTGCTCCGGCCGTCGGGCTCGATTACCGGCAGCATCGGAAAGCCCGCGCGCGCGTAGTCGTCGCGGTACATCCAGGCGATCGCCAGGAAGTGCGGCAGCTGCCAGAGGAACATGATGCCAAACAGCACCCACGCCTTGGTCGGCAGCTCGTTGGCGACGGCCGCCCAGCCGATGATCGGTGGCAGCGCGCCGGGAATCGCGCCGATCACCGTGCTGAACGAGGTCTTGCGCTTGAGCGGCGTGTACATCGCCACGTAGGTGACGAGCGTGGTCAACGCGACCGCCGCCGCGAGCAGGTTCGCCGCCGCGAAGATGATCAGCACGCCGGCCAGCGTCATCACCATCGCGAACAGCAGCCCTTCGACGGGCTGAAGGCGGTGCGCCGGCAGCGGCCGGGTTCGCGTGCGCCGCATCAGCGCGTCAGTGTCGCGCTCGATCACCTGGTTGAACGCCGAGGCGCCCCCCGCGACGAGCCCGGTCCCCAGCAGCAGCCCGGCCACGCGGAGCAGGCCGAGCGGCTCGCCATCGCCCATCGCGTAGCCGGCCAGCGTCGAGGCCACCACGAGCATGTTGAGTCTCGGCTTGGCCAGCGCGGAGTAGTCGCGAGACCGGGCCTGGGCCTGAGGCAGCGTAGCCGCGTCGCTCCTCACGGTTGGACCAGCCCCATGTTCCTGTTCTCTGCCGCCTGCCCGCGCTCGGCAAGTGGCGTTCGGATCGGCTGCACCGACCTTTCGAAGCCGACGCGGAAGGTCCGCAGCGTCAGCACCAGGGAGGTGCCGAGCACCGCCGCGCCATTGACGACGTGCGCCGTGTTGATGAGCGGGTTCTTGCCGCTCCAGATCACGAAAGCGCCGAGCGTGACTTGGACGAAGACCAGGCCGACGAGCAGGACGGCCGGCCGCACCAGGTCAAGCCGCCGCGGATGATGGTAGAGGACGTGGCCAGACGTGGCGACGATCGCAAGCGTCGCTACCAGCGCCCCGACCCGGTGCGCGAAGTGAATCGCAATCTTGGGGTCCCAGACCGGTGGCAGCAGCCTGCCGAAGGCGAACGGGAAGTCGGGGATGGCCAGACCCGCGGCGTTGTGCCGCATCGTCGCGCCGAGAAGAATCTGGGTGTAGACGAGCGCGGTCGTGACCGCGGCGACGCGGCGCAGCATCGGATCGTCCACGGGCTGGATGGCGTTCTTCCAGCCCGACGACGTGACCAGCGCCAGCGTCAGCGTCAGGCAGAAGAAGATCTGCGCCAGACCCGCGTGGCCGATCGAGACCGCCGGCGGCAGGAACAGCAGCACGGTGATGCCACCGAGCAGCCCCTGCAGGATCACCGCGCCGAGTGCCGCGAGCCCGAGTTGGCGCACCCAGGCGCGCGGCTCGACGCGCCACGTCCAGATCGCCAGGATGACGGTCAGGAGGCCGACCGTACTGGCAATCAGCCGATGAGAGTGCTCGTAGCGGATCCCCCCGACCCACTTGCTCATCGGGAACGTGAACATGCTCCACCCGTATGTCGTCGGCCAATCGGGCACGGAGAGCCCCGAGCCGGTGCTCGTCACCATGCCGCCGGCGGCGATGAGCAGGACCGTGCAGGCGGCGACGAGCGTGGCGTAACGGTGATGCCAGAGCAAAGCGCGGGACGCGAGGTGCGAGGCCCGGTCTTCCATTACTGCGCCTTGAACGAGAACGTGAGTTCCTTCGACTCCTTGTCGCCAAGCGTGACCGGCAGCGAGACGCGGCCGAGTTTCTCGTGGACGGCTTCGATGCTATAGGTGCCGGGCGGCACTCCGCGTAGCTCGAACTTGCCGCCGTCGCCGGTGACGGCGAAGTACGGATGATCGACGACGCCGACGTAGGCGTTCATCCACGAGTGCACGTCGCACTTCAGCGGGATCAGCACTTCGGGCGACTTGAACGTGAAATCGTTCTTCATCCCCTGCACCGGCTGTCCCTGGTTGAACTCCTGGTTGTCCTTCGGCATGCCGTGCACGTTGTGCAGCGTATTGTCGCTGTTGACGATCTCGAGCGGCTGTGACGTCCGCACCCCCACCACGTGCGGCACGTAGTGGCAGCCCTTCTGGTCGATCCGCACCGGTTCGGTCGGTGTCTCGAAGATGTACTTGTTGCCGAGACCGTCCTTGATGTAGACGAAGACGTTCTTCAAGCCGCCGTTGTCGACAACGTAGGACTCGCCGGCGAGCTCGGCGCTGCCGCAGGCGGAATCCGAGGTCATTTTGATCGTCGGATTCTGTGGCGCGGCTCCCTCGAGCACGACCCTGCCGGAGATGGTGCCGGCCGTGGCGGCGTCGACGCGTTTGGCGTCAGGCGCGGCTTTCGGCGACGAGGCCTGAGCCGATTTACTCTGATCGGATCCGCCGCAGGCGGCGATGACGAGGGCGAGGGTGAGGGGCGCTAAGGCTTTATAAATGCGGAACATAACCCTCTAGATCTATCACGAACCTGATGCCTCCCGCAGCTTGCGGATGATTCGGTCCTGGATCCAGTGGGCGTCCCACCATTCGACCGGGTTCACCATCTGGCCGTTGACCAGCATCGTGAAGTGCAGGTGATCACCGCCGGCCATGCCGGTCATGCCGCTCTTGCCCATCTCCTGTTCCTTCTCGACGCTGTCCCCGACCTTGACCGCGATCGATGAGAGGTGGCCGTAGAGCGACTGTACGCCCATGCCGTGGTCGAGGATGACGCAGTTACCGTAGATGCCGAGCGGTCCGGCGTGCATCACCTTGCCTTTGTTGGCGGCCACGACCGGCGAGTTGACGACGCGCGCGAGATCGAAGCCCAGGTGCGTCTGGCGATCGACTTCCTTCCCGCCGTACATGTAAGTCCGTTTATCGGCGAACGCCGCCTCGACGGCGGAGTTCGTGAACGGATGAAAGACGACGCCGCCCCAGATCATGTCGGGTGACGACTCTTTCGCGTAACTGGCGATCTTCTGTGCGTTGATCTGGCGCAGCTTGCCGTTGGCCTGAAGGAAGTCCTGCAGCGGGTCGCCGGTGGTCTTGACCTCAGGGGAGTTCTCGTAGATCCACGGCACCGCCTTGTTGATGAACTTGTCGTCGATCGGGATCGTGCTCTTTTTGAATGGTTTGGGGAACGCGAGGTGATCGAAGTCGGCACGCGCGCTGTTGCCCGCTTCGTCCTTCGCGTAGGCGTGCATCGGCGTGTTGACATCCTGATCCCAGCGCAGCGCGATGAAGGCAACCTTCACCGCGGGATCGGCGATGTGAACCCCTTCCATCTTCGCCCCGCCCGCCGGGTACCCTGGGTAGGCGAGATCGCCGACCATCACACCCGACTCGACGTCCGCTGGCGTGGCGCGGTAGACGACCATCTCGGAGCCGCCGAGGTTGATGTAGTGCTTGGTCGAGAGCACCGCGATCGTCGGCTTCTCGAGCCGGACGGTGACGTCACGCGTCGCCGTCGACCTCGCCTTTCGCATCCCGAAGAGCACCGGTCGCTCCGCCGTGACGACGATGCGCGCCGGACCGCTCTTCAAATCCGGCACGTTCTCGCGTGTGATCGTCGCCGTCAGGACGGCTCCGGCCGGCGTGGCGCCGCCGGTCGCCTGCAGGCTCGTCGTTGCCGTTCCTGCCGGGGCGCCCGCCGGCGTCTTCTCGAGGGAAAACAGCGGCGTCTGTTTGCCGTTCTGCTCGAAAGCGACATCCAGCTTCGTCACCTTTCCCTGCGGCGCCGTCACTTGTACCTCGAGAGGTGTCGACGCGCCGACGTATTTCGTGGGCTTGGCGATCTCGATCGCCGGTCCTGGCATCCGGCCGGCGTACACGAACAGTCCGCCTGCGACGAGGGCGACGAGCAGAAGAAGGGCGAGGAGATACCGCATGTGTCGATGATACCGCGCCGACCCGCGCCACGCGGATTGCGATCCGCGGATTACTGCAGCCTGGCGTATTCGGCCTGAGCTTGCGTCAGGATCGGAATGTCGGAGTCGGCGTCTTTCCACAACGCCAGGAAGTCCTGGTAGGCCTTCTTCGATCCGGCCGCTTCTCCTGACGACGTGAGCGCTCTGCCCAACTGCAAGTGCGCGATGGCGCCGATCGGATCGGCCAGCACGATGCCTGGATGCTCCAGGACTCTCCGAAATTCCGCGGCGGCCTCCCGGCCTTGTCCGGCGTCAAGGTACGCCTGTCCGCGCACATACACCGGATACAGCCCGCCGAATCTGGCGAAGAACGCCGTGCCCGGCATCGCCAGGTCATAGGGCAGCGCGGTCTGCAGCCGCTCGATTGCTTCCAGCGGCGCCTTGCGGGAGCGCGCGAACAGCGCGCGCAGCGTGGGAAGATACTCGAATTGCACCGGGGTATCCTCCGGGAATCGTGTGGCCAGATCCTCGGCCAGACGTTGCGAGGTTGCGCCGTCGCCGCACAGCGCGAGCGCAAACGCGGTCGCGTACGTCACGTCGCGGCCTTTTCCCAGCGCCAGTGCCGCCCGGGCGCGCGCGTCCGCTTCAGCCAGATTCCCGGCATGCCCTTCGCACACGGCGGCCGCCGCCTCGTAGATAGCCGCCTTCTCGTTGTCGCCGGCCTGCAGCGCGAGTTCGATCGCGCGCCGCCTCATGCTCCTCGCGCTGCGCATCTGCCCGGAGTGGGCCAGGACCATCGCCTGGTGGTGCGACATCCAGTCTTCCGCTTCCCGGTTTCCGCGCGCCCGCTCGATTTCCCGCTTCATCCCGGCGTCGTCGTGCTGTAGGAATGCGAGGTAGTAGCGCTGGACAACGAAGAGCGGGATTTCCAGCTTTCTGTCCGCCGCCAGCTGCAGCGCGGCCGTGGCGTCTGCAAACCGGCCGAGCGAAATATTGTGGCTGGCGAGGCCCTCGTAGGGGAACACCATGTCGGGGTTCAGGCGAATCGTCTGGTGTCCGGCTTGAATCCCCCTCTGGTACTGGCCCGTTCCGCGTGTGCCCCATCCACCCAGGACCCCCCAGGCCTGCCAATCACGGGGATAGGTCTGCACCCACGCCTCGATCGTTTCCAATTCCTTCTGCAGATTCCCCGTCAGTCGCCCCTCGTAGAGGAAGATGATGAAGAATCTCTCCAGATCGCTCACGCGATCCCGCAATTCCCAGGCTCTGAGGATGGGGTCACGGGAGAGATCCGTTTGTCCCATGTTCCAGTAATAAAACCCCAGGTGGGCCTGCGCCATCGCGAATTCAGGGTCGACCGCGATCGCGCGGTGGAGGTGGGGCACTGCGGCGGCGAAACCGCGCGCGAACACAGCCTGGCGCGCGGCGGTATACGCCTTGAGCGCTTCCAGCGAGTGCGTCGTCGCCTGTTCGAGCGGCGTCGACTGCTCGTTGATGGCGGACAGGGATTCGCCGAGTCGCGACCGGATTTGAATGGCGATACGCGTCAGGGCATCGAGGACGTCTTCCTTACTTCGCGCCTGCACCTGCTCCTGGCCGAGAATGTCGCCCGTGCGGCAATCTCTGGCGCGAAGCCCCAGGACGTACTGGCTGCCGACGCTGGCAATCGAGCCGTCCAGCACGGCCGTTCCTCCGGCCCGCTCGCAGATCTCCTGCACCACTTCAGGGGTAAGCCGCGTCTCAGGCGTCTTCCTCATGAAACGCAGTATCTGCCGGACCTGTTGATCCGAGACGAGGCCCAGCAACGGAGACTGCTCCAGTTGCACCGACAAGCCCTGCCGAAGGATGCCGTCCCACACTGGATCGCCGGTCTTGTTCTCGAATTCGCTGACCACGATCTTGTGTTTCGCGGCGACCTTCGGCGCACGGCGCGCGCCGGGCTGCCCATCGGTCGCGAGCCGCGCCAGCCGCCGCAGGTCGATGGCCAGCTCACGCGCGGTCTGATAGCGTGCAGCCGGATCCTTTTCCAGCGCCTTCTCGACGATATTCATCAGGTCCGCGGGCAGGTCCATCGACGATTCGGGCCATGTCGGTGCCGCTCGCCCGATCAGCGACTGAAGCCGTTCCAGGTCTGTCGCCCCGTCGAACGGACGCCCGCCTACGAGCAACTCGAACAGGACGACGCCGAACGAGAAGACGTCGCTGCGCGCGTCCACGGGCTGGGCCGCCGCCTGCTCGGGTGACATGTAGGCGATGGTTCCGACGATCATTCCGGGTCGCGTGTGTGCCGAACGCGTCTGGGTCAGCGCGGCGGTGTCCGCGGCTTCCCAGAGCTTGGCCAGACCGAAGTCTGCGAGCTTGGCGTAGCCGTTGGTCGCGACCAGGATGTTCTCGGGTTTGATGTCCCGGTGGACGATGCCGGCGGCGTGGGCGGTGGCGAGGCCGTCGGCCACGCCGGTCAGCAGCTCGATGGTCTGCCGCCACGTGCGTGGGGTGGCCTCGGCCCAGTCCCTGAGCGTGCCGCCATCGACAAACTCCGTCACCAGGTACTGACGGCCGTCGCTCTCTCCCACGTCGTGAACCGTCACGATGTGCGGGTGATTCAACGAGGATGCCGTCTGCGCTTCGCGTTGAAAGCGTCGTCGCGCCGCTGCGTCGGCCAGGTCGCCCGACAGCACCTTGATCGCAACCGGTCGATTCAGCTTCGTGTCGAGCGCGCGGTAGACGACGCCCATGCCGCCTGCACCGAGGTGAGCCTGAACTTGATACGCGCCGATTCGGTGGCCCGCCGGTATCGACCAGTGGGGATCACTCACGAGGCCCGCCGCCAGTGCTCAGGTGTGACGGGCATGGTGGGTTGCATCGCGGATTATATGCGCCACGAACACGGGAGCTGAGCGTCTCCCGCTTTACTGCGTCAGCAGCTGGTACGAAACGATCTTCCACTTGCCCGCCTCGCGGCTCCACAGCAACCCCAGCGTGCCGCCACCCGCCATGCGGAAGGTGAAGACCACGCCGAAGTATTCAGCACCGCCAGGCTGCGCCGCCGAGGCATCGCACAGGTACTGACGGGCCTCGCTTTGGGTCAGCGGCATGACCAGGAATTCGCGGCGGAACGGATGGTCCACGACCTGGCGCTGCGGATCGCGCGGCGTGAACGCGGCGATCAGGCTGGTCAGATCCGCATGAGCGACCAGCTTCTGGCTCGAGTACTCCATGAGCCGCCGCAGCTCCCGGCGCGAGGCGGCGGCGTCGAGCGGCTCGCCTCTGGTGTCGTTCTTGAGCGTCAGGCAGGCGTACGACTGCGATGACAGCACGGCCAGTGATTGATCGGTACTGGCGACGCACGAGCCAGTCGGTCAGGAACTCCTGGGCGGCGTCCTCCACGCGATCCGGTGCGGCATCCATCGGGCGATCGGGCGGCAACGGCGTCGGCGGCCCGTCGGGCCGATCGAGGTCCATGACGTCGGTCGCCTTCGGCAGCGACTCCTTCAGCTTGCCGAAGACGTCTTGCCACCAGAGGACCAATCCCTGCCAGCGGCCGCTGTGCAGCGTGGGGTTCTCTCCCGCGCGAACGTCTGAGTTCGACGCCGTGAGGTGCCCGTTGAAGAGTGCCTGGGGGCTGCGGCTCGATCGGTAGTCGACGTCGATGTCGGCCTTCAGCCCGTCCTCGGACATCGAAATCTGCACATTCGGCTCCTTGCCCGTCTGGCGGAACGAGTGCGGGTAGCCGATGTGGTACACGGTGTTTTCGTGATCGCGGAAGAATTCGCGGCTGTTCTCGAGCACGCCGCGCGTGTCCGGCTTCAGCTTCACGTAGAGGCGGAACTGCTCGTCGCCGCCTTTCCCGGCGTACTGCCCTGCGATGCGTTCGACTGCCACAATCCGATCGAGCGCCGTGCCCTGCGACGCGCCGCTTCGGTCGGTGAGCGACGAGTGCAGCAGCGCATGGGTGACGCCATAGAACGTCGTCTGCTCCGAGACCGAGAGGCGTTCGAAGACCTGCTCGACGGTGTACTGACTGCCGCGCGCCTTGTTGTAGTTCTCTACGTAGGTCGCGAAAAGGTCGCGCTGTGGGGGCGCGAGGTCTTCGAACACCCGCCGATCGGCCCGTGGCGGAGCAGGAGGATTGACGACCACTCTGCCGGGCCAGGCGCGATCGATCCCGACGACGTGAAAGCCGTCGGACTGCCGGCGCAGATATGCCGTCACCTGCATCGCGGGGGCAGCTGCGGCCACGCGTGCGGCGATATACGATCCCTCCGTCATGGCGGCCGCACCTGCTGGCAGGGTGGGCCCGGTGCCCATCGGCGTCGTCAACACATCCTTCGGGTTGTCGAATCCAAACCAGTCGACCGTGTACGCGCGCGGGGCCGCGAATTGGTAAGTCACGCCCAGATCGTCGAACACCAGCGTGTCACCGGCGACGCGAAATCGATCGAGCGGCAGTACCTTCGTGAAGAAGGTCCGGCCGATCCGATTTCGTCGTTCGATGAGGGTGGCGGTAATCCAATCTTCTGCCGCCTGGCTGTATTGGCCGGTGCGCACGATCGCGCGGATCTCGTCGTCGCTGAACGCCATCACCTGCCGGGCGGCCCAGAACGCGTCATCCGGAAGGCGATTTTCGAACGGCGCGATCGGCTCGGTCGTCGTCCAGGTCAACGGGTCGAACGCCGTGCTGCCAAACGCGCCCACTTCCGGCAGGTCCGGGAACTTCTCCTTCATCCATGCGGGCGTCGCCAGACCGAAGCCCGCGATGTTGCGTCCGACGTTGCCAAATGCAAGGAACGCGTCTTCGTTGCCCTCCCAGGCCAGCTTCGGGCCCTCGGACAAACCGCTGCCCAGCGATCTCGTGAGATCGACGATGAAATGACGGATCCGCGAGCTGCCGCTCTCGGCGGTGGTGAGAATGTCCTGTGTCCCGACGGCGCGCAGGTTGCTGATGTTCAGCCACGCTGCGAACACCGACAGTCCCCGGAGATCGCGCCGGTGTTCGTGGGCGACGATATCGTTGGGGTCGTCGCTCCTCGTCCCCCAGACCTGGTAGGGACCGAGGAGCCCTTCGCGGCGTTCGGGCAGCCGTGTGGCGATCGCCCTGTAGGTCTTTCCTGGAGTCTGCGGCAGTGCGGTGAGAAACGCATCGATGTCGGTCGTGACGAGCGCGCGAGGCTTGCCGGCGCTCGAGACCGCCTGTCCGGATACGTGCGCGACGAGGCGCGCGCGATCGAATTGCACAAGGTAGTTCTCGACGACGAAGTAGCCGAGCGCGTAGAGGAAGCGTGACGCCACCATCTGGGCGCCAGTCGCCAGGCCCTGGTGTCCAACCGCGTCGAAGCGCAGCAGGTAGAGATCGTTCTTGCTGTCGGCAACGAGCAGCCCCGAGTTGACACCGAACGGCTTTACGATGAGCACCTGCCACGGCGCATCGGTCGCAGGCGGGTGTTCCGCGCCGGGGCCGCGCTGCAACTCGGCGATGGTCATTCGCCGCGCCGCCTGGCGGTTCACGTACCAATCGCCGTCCATCACTTCACCGAGGGTGTTCACCCCTTGCGCCTCGATGACGCCGCTGGCCGGGTGCCGCTGCCCCCGGGTCGAGAAGGAATTCGACACGGTCTCCAACGCGGCGCTGAGCGGGCGCCGCTGCACGTCGGTGACGGGCACCGGCGCGGGCTCGACCGCGAGCGGATCGTCAGGGTAGAAACGCGGGCCCTTCGGTGGCGCGGGCGCTGCCTGCAGCGCGGCCAGGAGAAGCCCGGCGACCGCCGAAAATCGCCAGGTCATTGCCGCTGGACCTTCCCGCTGAACACGTCGCTGAAGGTCCAGATCATTCTGAAGCCCTCGTCCGAAGCAGCGAAATCGATCCGGCTGAGGATCGCCGAACGTAGACGGAACCGAAAGCCCATCCCGCCGCTGTAGTGCATGCGCTCAGGCGTCAGCTCGCGCTTGAGCGGCACGACCTTGCCGGCGTCGGCGAACAGCGCCATGTCCAGCAGGCTGAACGCGTGCCACCGGTGTTCGAGTCCGAGCGAGAGGGCGTGGTGATCGCGGAAGCGATATGGCGAGAACCCGCGGAGCTCGTCGTTGCCTCCGAGCATAGGCTGGAGGTAGAACGGCACGGCATCGTTCCCCTTGGGATAGGTCAGGATGACGGCACCGCGTACAGCGATGACGCGGCCGCGGTTGAAGTAGGGAAAATACTGCTGCGCCTCGATCTCGACCTGACGGAAGGCAAAGGTCTTGTGCTGCACGTCCCAATACTCGCGATACTGGGCGCCGTAGATCGCCCCGCTTCGCGGTCCGGTCAGCGAATCGCGGGTATCGAAGTAGCCAAACGCTCCGAGGCGCGTGTAGTCAGTGTCAGTGGCAAATCCGGGGATGGCGCCGGGCGCGAACGCCTCGTCGATCGGTGGCGGCCCTCCTTCGTCGCTTCGCGCCGTGTGCGCCTGGAAGTAGCCGCCGGTGACGCCAAGGTGCAGGTAACGCGCTGCTTCGAACGAACCGGAGAAATCGCTCGACAAATCGTCGTAGCGGTAGCTCGTACGATCGTCCTTCGAAGAACTATTCCCGGTGCCGTAATAGTCGATCTGGGGCGAGTGCTCGAACTTCGTGTACCAACGCAGCGACGTCCGCCGGGTGCGAAGCCCGTTGAAGTCCGCATCCAGGTCGAACATGTACGCGCCGTAAATCGTGCCTCGCGCCGTGCCTCGCAGTCCCAGTTGATCGCGGAACAGGTCCGATCGGCGATAGCCGATCCCGCCGCTGAGCCCTTGACCCGCTCGCATTCCACCGAGGACGAACTGGAGGCCGTTGGCGCCCAGCCCTGAGTCGAGGCCCTCCTTCAGTCCACGCTCCACCCAGCCGTTGACCAGGTCCGCCACGGCGTTCTGGCGCTCCGGCCAGAGCGTCGCAACCTTCTCGACGCGTTCGGCCGCGATCACGTCGGCGCGTGTCTGAGGCAAGGCTGCGGCAGTGTCCTGCGCCGCCGCCGGCGCGCTGAGCCACAGGAAGACGACAAGCGGTGCGCCGTGTGTGCCGCAGAGTCTCAGCACTCAAACACGTCTTTCTCTCGCAGGGCCGCATGCTATATCCAACTCGTGCCGGCGGCATCCTGTCAGAGGTGACAGGCGCTCGCATGGCATGAGCCGATTCCCGCTCGCTTTGCGCCTTCCGGTATGACGGGCCGGTGACTCCTGCCCGGGGAGGGCAGTGAGGTGACGAGCGCTCGGGGCCTGGTCGTTCTATTCGCGGCGGCAATGCTCGCGTCCGGGCGTGCATCGGCGGGCCCGCTTCAGCCGCACACGGTGAAGGCCTGGGAGGCTTATGTGGCGGCCACCGAGATGCGGATCGGCAGCGAGCTCGCCTCGACGCAGGGATTTCTCGCGTCGGACTTCACGCCGGACGCGGCCGACGTCCGCGCGCGTCTGCTGCGCGGCGAGGTGGTCATGAACAAGATGAGCACCCGCGTCGGTGGCAACACCATCGACATTCCGGACGGGCTCGTCTCGCATTGGCGCGGCAGCGTCTTTCTTCCGGGTCTTACGCTCGAGACCCTGTTGCATCGACTCCAGAACCCGCCGGAGCAGGGACCCTTTCCGCGGGATGTGTTGGCGCTTCGCGTCCTGGAGCGAAAGCCCGACGCGCTCACGATGTACATCCGGATGACGCGCACGAAAATCGTGACCGTGACCTACGACACCGAGCACGAAGTCACCTACCGGCATCATGGCGCCGAGCGCGCATCGAGCCGCAGCGTCGCCACCAGGATCGTAGAGATCGACGAGGACGACGCCGCTGTAGCGCACGCGAGACCCTCCGCAACCGATCGCGGCTACATGTGGCGGCTCAACGCCTACTGGCGTTACGAGCAGGTTCCCGGCGGGGTCATCGTCGAGCTCGAGTCGCTGACCTTAAGCCGGGCAATGCCCTTCGGACTGACCGGCGTTGTCCGTCCGATGATCGATCGCATCGCCCGTGAGTCCATCGACCGGACACTGGACGGCATTCGGCAGATCTACGGCAGTGCAGCGCCGTAGACACCTGTTCCCTTGCCGGCCGGGGCTTCCAAAGATCCCCGAACGCGTGCTAAAATTAGAGTTTCGGCCGACCCGTGCCGCTATCGTCTAGGGGTCAGGACACGTGGTTCTCAGCCACGGGACCGGGGTTCGAATCCCCGTAGCGGTAAATCCCTTCTCGAGGGGCTTCGCCCCTCGAACTCCCCAACAGTCTCACTCGCTCGCGCTGCGGCGCTCGCTCCGTTCGTCTGGCTCGGTCGCTGCGCTCCCTCGCGCCGCTCGCTTGTATCAACCATGCGACCGTTGTCCCACTGCCGCTCTCGCGCTCAACGCTGGCGAGCGAGGGTGGGCCGCTGACGCTGTCGGCGTTATTCTGTCTTTCACATCCGCGCTCGTCACGTGCCCAACCGGAAGTCGAACAGTGGCAAGGAGACCCATGAAGCTGTGCACTGCTATCGTGATGGTGGTCCTGCTTGCGCCGAGGGCGACCTCCTCCCTCGCGCCCGACCGAAGGCCTTTGGGTGCGGTCGACTTCTTTGGCTACAAAGGGCTCGATCTCGCCGCGGTCCGGGACGCCCTGCCGTTCCGCGAGGGAGATAGTTTTCCACCGGCGAAGGTCCACTCGGATCAGCTGAAGAGGCAGGTCGCCCAGGCGATCGAGCGCGCCATTGGCCGCGAACCGACGGACGTGTCATTCGTCTGCTGCGACGCCAAACAGAACTACATGGTTTACATCGGCTTGCCGGGTGAGTCCTATGAGGCGCTGGCCTTCGGTCCTGTCCCGACGGGCGGCGTCCGATTCCCCAAGGATGCCCTCAAACTGGGTGAGGACATGGATCGCGCCTGGACGAGCGCGGTCATGACAGGGCACGCCACGGAGGATGATTCAGCAGGCTATTCGCTGACCAACGATCCGAAGGCTCGGAAGGTGCAGCTGGCGCTTCGGGATTACGCGCTGCAGCACGAGGAACTGATTCGGCAAGTCCTCACCTCGTCCTCTGACGCCCAGCATCGCGCCCTCGCGGCGCAAATGATGGGGTACGGGCGCCAATCCGACAGACAGACCAGCGACTTGGTCCAAGCCAGCCTCGACCCGGATGATGGCGTTCGCAATAATGCGGTACGGGCGTTGGAGGTACTGGCAACCGCGAAGCCGGACCTGGCTCGCCGCATTCCACCACAGCCCTTCGTTCGGCTCCTGCGATCTGGATCCTGGTTGGATCACAACAAGGCCTCGCTGGTCCTCGTCGCGCTCACGACGACGCGCGAGACGAAGTTGCTCGAGGAACTTCGCGCCGATGCTCTTGAATCGCTCCTCGAGATGGCCCGTTGGCGCAACATCGGACACGCCGAAGCTGCCTTGACCATCCTGGGCCGGATAGCGGGCATCGAAGAGGAGACGTTGAACCGCCTGATCGATGCGGGGCAAACCTCCACGATCCTCGCCAGGTTCAATCGCTAGCAATCGCGCGTTGGCCGAGGTTGCCGAAGTCGTAAGCGAGAGCACTCTGGCGGAGGCTGGAATCTAAGCGGCGACGCCGACAAATTGGATGTTCTCACCGTCGCCACATATCGGATAACCGCGTAGCGGTACCAAACCTCCAAACGGAACTCTCTCAGTTACTTCTGCCGATTTCCTTCGACGACACCGAGTCGTCGCCGACGCTCGGTTCGGCCGGAACTTGAAAGATTCTTGAAACTTCCGCCTTCGCAGCGGGAACCATGCTGCTTCGGCGGGACAAGTTCTCCGTGGCCTCCTTCACGGCGTCGAATACCTTGCCGTCTTCGAGCCGTGCGACCGCAGCTTGAAGCGCTTCAAGCCGCTGGTTGTCGTAGCGCTCGGTCGTCACGATCGACGCGTGACCGAGCAGATCGCGAACCTGGGCAAGCGGAACGCCTTTCTCGACCAGCCGTGAGGCGTACTCGTGCCTCAGGTCGTGCCAGTGCAGGTTGATGTTCCTGAGGCGCTCTTGACCGTCCGGCGTCAGATCCTTGTAGCTGCCCTTGCGCCATTCGGGGCTGACGCCGTGAGCCTTCAGGACGGCCACTTGCCAGGCCTTCTTGAACGTTTTCAGAGGCTCGCCGGCTTCATTGCTGAAGACCGGGACCTCGTCGCTCTTGCGTCCGCCAGTACCTGTCGAGCCGCAGCCATTCCAGTACCGCAAGCAGCCGGGACGTTCCAATCGGCACGACGCGCGTCCGACGACTCTTCGTCGTCTCGCCACGCAGCACGATGACCCGTCGCTTCCAGTCGATGTCGCCGAACCGGAGCGCCAGCATTTCACCGCGTCGCATGCCGGTGTCCAGCGCGGCGACGATCATCGACCGCAAGTGCGGTGAGGCAAGCGCCAGCAGCGCGGTTTCCTCTTCTTCGGACAGTCGCCGGCGCCGTTTGTTGTCCTCGCGTTCGAGTCGGACGAGGACTTCGGTGCCGCGCCGGAAGGGCGTCCGATCCAGGGTACTCGCGCCCGACGGCCCAGTTCAGCATGTGCCGCAGCAGCCCGAGTGTTCGATTGATCGACGCCGCGCTGAGCGTCCGCCCATCGATGCTGTTCACGACACGCGGCTTCTTCAAGTCGGCGACGAAGTCTTCGATGTCCGCCGTCTTGATGTCTGCAAGTAGGCGGTCGCCGAAACGTTCGATCAGCGGCTTGAGCCGGTAGTCGATCGTGTCCGCCAGGGTCAGTCCCTTGGCGAGAACATGCCGCTGCTTGTAGACGTCAGCGAACTTGCTGAACGTCAGCGGTGATTTCTCGACGGGAGGCTCGAGGCCTCGCTCGTCGAACGTGCCTGCCCGGACTGCGGCTCTCAAGTCGTCGAGAGCCTTGCCGGCTTCGGCCTTGCTCTTGATCTCGCTGTTCGCCCACTTGGCAAGGCTTACCCGCTTGCCGCGAAAACTGCCCCACCACGCGTGGTCGCATCGATCGCGAGGGCGTCCTTTGTGTTCGCAGATCTTGTAGAGACCCATGATGCTTACTCCTTTCTTCGCTCACCACCAAAGATCGTCAGGCACCGAGTTCTGTTTCTCCCCGCGCGGGCTCCGCGCTCCGAGCGTGTCGTTCCAACCAGGCGTCGATCCATTCAGGTTTCAGTCGGATCGATCGCCGGCCGCCGATTCGTGCATGGTGCAGCTCGCGCCGCTCGCATGCGGTGTAGATGGTGTCGCGGCTGACGCCGGCGTACTCGGCGCCCTCACTCACGGTGTACCAAGTCTTCATACGGCCCTCCGCCCCGGTCCGCGCCTCGCCGACCTCGAAACGAGTTGTGATGGGGACTTACGCGCCGAGGCGCGCCGGGCGGCGCGGTGCTAGTGGTAGGCGCGGATGCTGGCGTTGCGGCAGCATCAAGCCGTGGGCACATGTCGTGCGCGCGGTGTGGGTGACGATCTCAGCGATCTCTGTTCCACCCAAAGCCCGGCGAGGGTTCGTGACCTGAGCCCCGAATCGACCGCGCGCCGGTCGGCTGGCGCTGGCCCTGTGGGACCACGCCGCTGAGCGCCGCCAGTCGTGTCACTTCCGTGCGCGACTTCGCTGCGCGACGCGCAGCGACCTACACGGAATCTCTGTCGTGCGTCCGGCTGAGGGCTTGCGGCCGTCGGTCGGAAACGCGCTCCGCTGCGTTGGCCGCGCGGAGGGATGCTCGAAGAGCACCGATAACCAGCAGGATAGGCCCGCGCGAAAACGCCGTCAACCTCAACTGGCTGAGTCAAGCCAGGGCGGCGCGTTGACATCGGATCAGGGAGTCTCTATCTTCGGGGCATGCCGACGGTACCGATCACGTCCGACAGGCTCGCCGCGCTCGAGGAGTTTGCGCGTCGACGTGGAAAGACGCCCGCCGACGCCCTCGACGACGTGTTGGCCGAATATCTCGATTGGGAGCGTCACGACTATGAGGAAGCCGTCCAGGCGGTGCGGCAGGGGCTCGAGGACCTCAAGGCGGGCCGCATGAAACCAGCTGATGAGTTCCTCGACGAATTCGCGCGGGAGCATCGTCTTCCGCGTT
>CAWIKL010000004.1:0-408151 GCA_963836665.1 uncultured Acidobacteriota bacterium
CATTCCCTGGATGAATCCGACGGCGCGCTTCTCGGCCTTCACAGCACCCGTATCCTCGTCCAGGGCCGGCGTGATTACACGAACGAGCGCGCCATCCGTGCGACTGGTGCGAATCGCATCGAGCACCATGAATATCTTGGAGCTGTACTCGCTGGCGACGACGCGGCCGTGGCTCTGATACCAGTACAGCACCAGCTGCCGGTCGGCACCCTTTCGAATCAGGTATCGGTTTACGGTGATCGGCTGCGGGGCCGCGCCGGGACTCATGGAGACGGGAATCGTCAGGTACGACTGCGACTCTGGCGCCCATCCCGCGCCCGGCAGGCAGTTCAGCGGGGAGTGCATCGTGTCTCCCTCGCGCTGGCTCTTGTAGTAGCCGACGTACAGCCCGATCGGGAGGTCGGCGGTCTTGGAGTAGACGAGGTTCAGGTATTCGTCCACCCCGAGAACCTTGAGAATCTTTGGATCGAACGGTTCTCCACGGCTGCCGTTCCAGCCGTCGATCGTCATGGGAAAGCTGACGAACGAGTTGCGGATCGCTACCGGTTCCGACTTCGTCGCCTGCGCGATCACACCGGTCGCTACGACGAAGATGAGCGCCAGCACGTAGAGTCGGAGCAGTCATGCCTGTGCCTCCCCTGCGGGTGCGTACGACGAGCGGCGCCGACGCGAGCTTAACCGGTAACAGACGCGCCAGGGCGCGCTGCACGGCAAATAGGAGCGCGAAAGAGACGATGAAGATCAACCACCCGGAGAACTCGTGGAGAAATCCTTCCGCCGCCGCCGCGCCGTAGTAGTGCGCCGCGATGCCGGTTCCGGCAACGCGCACACCATTGGCGAACACGGCGATCGGGATAGTGGCCAGGGCGATGAGCGTGCGCATCCACGGACGGGGATCGACGAAATAGCCGAAGACGATCCCGAGCGTCAGCAAGGAGATCAAAGACCGGATGCCGCTGCACGCCTCCGCGACTTCGAGCGTGGTATTCGCCAGGACGATGACGTTGCCTTCCCGGAGGACTGGGATATTCAGCGCGGAAATGCTTGCCTCGCCGACTCGCGACGCCAGTAACTGCAGCGGGAAGGCGATCTGGTTGAAGATGATCGCCGGAAGGGGAATCATCAACAGGAGAAAGGCGAGTGGCAGGGCAAGTGCTCGCACGTGACGCCATCCGCCGACGAACAGGACGGTCCCTACCAGCACACCGATGATCGAAATCCGGGTCAGGAACAGCTCGGCACCGAGGGTCCCAACGGCGAGGACCGCGATCGCACCAGCGACGACGAGGAGACCGAGCCACGACGGCCGTACCAGGCAGTGCCGCCAACGCGTGGCGGCGCTCCCACGCAAAGTACAGCGCGATCGGCACGATCAGGAATCCGTGCGAATAGTTGTCGTCGGTGGCCCAGTCATGAACCAGCTTGACGAGAACGTGGGAATAGAGCAATGCGAACCCGGCGGCCGCGACCAGGGCGGCCGACACGGCTTTTGGTGAAATCTGCATTCAGCTGAACCTATCGATGTGCCTTCTGTAAAAATAGGCCTATCCGCCGATTTGCGCGAGGGTTTTCTGCGCCTCGACCGCGCCGTCGAACTTCGGATTCAACCGGAGCGACTCTTTCAGCGCTTTTCGGCCACCGTCCAGGTCGGCCAGTTTCACGCAGGTCAGTCCGAGGTGATACTGAGCGGACACGTTCGTCGGGTCTTTTTCCACGCTGTGCTGCAACGCCGCGAGCGCCTGGGGATACATGTTCTTCTTGTAGTAGATCCAGCCGAGCGTGTCGTTGACGTTTGGCTCATCGGGGAGCGCCGCCATGGCGGTCTGGGCCAGCTGCAGTGCCTGATCGAGATTGCGGTTCGACTCCGCGTAGAGCCACGCCAGGTTGTTCGCGGCCACGGCTGCGTGGTCATCGATCGCCAGCGTCGCCTCGTAGGCCTTCTCAGCGTCCGCCGGCTTGTTGTCCATGTCGTAGAGCATGCCCAGCATCGTGCGCGCCGTCACCGACTTCGGCTGCCGGGCGACGATCTGTTGATACTCGGTCCGCGCCGCCTCGAGCTTCCGCTGGGACGCGTAGAGCTGTCCGAGCATCGCGTAAGCGGAGAGGGAATTGGGCGCCGCGGCAATCGCCTGGCGCAGGAGGTCCTCGGCGCGGGCCGTGTCGCCCGTCGCCAGGTAGGTCTGGGCCGCGATGGTCAGCGCCGCCAAGCTCGTCGGGTTCGCTTTCACCAACGCGTCGGCGCGCGCGTGCGCGTCGGCGGGATGCTTTTCGGCGACATCGAGCAT
Organism: uncultured Acidobacteriota bacterium; assembly: GCA_963836665.1. Classification (GTDB taxonomy): domain Bacteria; phylum Acidobacteriota; class Vicinamibacteria; order Vicinamibacterales; family 2-12-FULL-66-21; genus JAICSD01. Next base: position 2,286 of record CAWIKL010000004.1, read on the forward strand.
GATCAGTCCACGCGCGGCATCGACGTTAGCGGCATCGATCTGCGCGGCTCGCAGGAACGCGCGCCGCGCGGCCGGCTGGTCGTGCTTCAGCAGGGCCAGCGATCCCTGCGCTGCCTGCACTGCGGCCGCGTTCTGGTACTTGTCGCTGAGCGGCGCCAACTCGCGCTCGGCGCCGGCCGCGTCGCCGCGCGCCAGCAGGCTCCGCACCAGCATCAGTCTCGCGGTGGGATTCTTCGGATCGGCATTCAGCACGTCCTGCGCGTACTGGCCCGATGATTCAGGCTTACCCGTGGCGAGCTGGATCCGCGCCAACTGCATCTGCGCCGCTGCGGCACGGGGATTCAGGGTTAGCGTCTCTTCGAACGCTTTCCGCGCGTTGTCTGGATCGGCGGCGGCCAGGTAGGTGAGGCCGAGGGTGTAATGCGCCGGCACCAGCCGCGGTTCCGCCGTTACGGCCGCCTTGGCCTTCTCTAGAGCCTCGTCGCGCTTGCCGTCAGCCAGCAGCAGCCGGGCCTTCAACTCGAGGGCACTCCCGGCCTTGGCGTCGTGGGTGAGGACCTCATCGACGATCTGATTCGCGCGCGCCCGTTCGTTCTGCGACGCAGCCAGCGTGGCGAGACGCACCTTTGCCGGCACGTACATGTCGGCTGTACCGGCCAGCGCCTCCAGCAGCCTGGCCGCATCGTCGCGCCGGCCCATCGCCATGTAGTAGTCGGCGACCGATAGCTTGACCGACGGCTCATTCGATGTCGCCGCCATCGTCTGCAGGTACGGCTCGGCGTCGGCCGCCTTGCCATCGGCAATCGCCAAGAGCGCCAGCGCGCGATTGGTCAGCAGGTTTTTCGGCTCGATCGCCAGCGCTTCCTTGAGCGTCTGTTCGGCCAACGGGCGCTGATCCGAGGCTGCATAGTAGTTCGCCAGCGCCAGCCGCGCCGGCACCGACTTGGGATCGATCTCGACCGCCTTCTTGAATGCGGCTTCCGCCGCCTCTTTCTTACCGCGCGCCAGCTGCAACGCACCGAGGTTGGCGTAGGTATTGGCGCGCGCCGGATCGAGCCGGATGGCTTCTTCCATGTCCGCGACGGCGGCGTCGAAATCCTTCATCCCGGCGGTCGCGTTGCCCAGCAGGATCTGCGCCGCGAGATTGCGAGGATCCTTGGTCAGCACGTTCTGAGCCCTGGTGCGCGCGTCTTCGTACTTGTTGGCCAGCATCAGGAAGGTGGCGGCCTTCAGTTGCGCGTCGACGTTATCGGGGAGCAGATCTGCCGCGCGGATCGTCTCGCGATACGCGTTGGGGGCGTCCTTGAGCTGCAGGTAGGCGTCTGCCAGCTTCAACCGTGCCTGGCCCGAGCGCGGATCCGCCTGCACGGCGTTGCGGTATTCGACGACCGCTTCCTTGAACTTCTTGTCGGCGGCGTAGCGATCGCCGCTGGCGATGGACTCGCGGCTCCTCTTCTGTGGATCCTTCGAACAGCCCGCCGCCGCGATCGCAGCCAGCGCAATGACGAGGAAAATTCGGACAGCACGCATCTTGTTGCTCCGGGTTCCTTAGTAGACCAATTTGGCGAGGACCCGGCGGGCTTCTTCCGCGCCTTCAAATCCTCCGTTAATCTTCAAGGCCCGGCTCAGGGCGTCCCGTGCCTTCGCATCCTCTCCCGACGCCGCGTAGACCAGCCCGATGTGGAACAGGTACGTCGGATTATTCGGGTCCTTCGTGATGCACTGGGTCAGCACCGGGATCGCGAAGCCGGGCATGTCCTTCTTGTAGTAGATGTAGCCGACCGTGTCCGCGACCTCCGCGGAAGCCTGGCATCTCGGCTCGCGCCGAGAGCGCCAGTTGCAGGGCGACATCCAGATTCCCGCCGGTCGTGGCGTAGAGCCACGCCAGGTTGTTTGCCGCCGCCGCAGCCCGCGGGTTAGCAGTGACTGCCGCTTCGTAGGCCTTTTTCGCCGCGGCTGTATCCCCTGACGCCTGGTTGAGAAGGCCGAGCAGCGTCTGCGCCGTGACCGACTTCGGCTCCTTGGCCACGATACTGGTGTATTGGGCCTTTGCGGCATCCAACTGACGGGTCGCCACGTAGAACTGCCCCAGCAGGTTCACGGCTTCCAGGTTCGATGGGTCGCGATCGACCAGCCGCTTCAGCGTGGCTTCCGTCTTCGCGCCATCGTGCATCGAGCTGTAGGTCTTGACCGCGAGCAGCAGCAGAGCGTCACTGGGCTCCTTCGTGGCGGAGAGGCGCGCCTCGATGCGTTTGCGTGCGTCTTCCGGCCGTTTGGCCTCGAAATCCAGCGCCGCTAGTCCGCCGAGGGCTTCAGTGTTGTCGGGATCGAGCTGAAGCGCCTCGTTGAAGGCCCGGCGGGCGTTGGCAGGATCCTCTTGCCTCAGGAAGTAGATGCCCTGGATCGCCCGCACCGGTGCCGCCTTGGGATAGCGGGCGAGCAGTGCCGCGATTTCTATTTTCGCGCGGGGCAGGTCGTCGGGCCGGGCGGTGAGGCTGCGCACCAGCGCCAGATGGGCCTCCAAGCTGGCCGGGGCTTCTTTGATTCCCTTTTCGGCGTAGTCGATCGCCGTGTCGAGTTCTTGGCGCTGGTAGTGAATTTTCGCGAGCTCGATCTGTGCCTCCGACCGCGCGGGGTCGTTATTCAGGGCTTCGGCGAACGCCTTGCGCGCGGCGTCGCGATCTCCCCGCGCGAGCTGGACGTACCCCAGCGTCACATAGGCCTGCACATTCCGCGGATCCGCGGCCAGCGCGCTATTCGCCAGCGCGAGCGCCTCGGTGACTCTGTGGTCGGCGAGGAGCATGCGCCCCTCGATCGCCAGCGCGGAGGCGTTCTTGGTATCCTTGGTCAACACTTCACGGAGGATCGCGTGCGCCTGGTCGCGGTTCCCGGACGCGTAGTTGATCATGGCCGTGCGAATCTGGCCGGCCGCGTAGCCTTCCGTCGTGGCCGACACCTTGCCGAGGAGCGCGAGGCTCTGATCGACCTTCCCGACGGCCAGGTAGTAATCGGCGAGCGTCAGTTGCGCTTCGACCGTGCCGACCGCCTCGGAGGCGGTCTCGATGAACGGCTCCGCCTGCATCGGCCGCCCCGTGGCGATGAGCAGCAGGCCGAGCGTTTGGTTCGCCCCGGCGTGTCGCGGCTGGATGGTCAGCGCCTTCCGCAGCATCGTCTCGGCATCGTTCATCCGGTTGACGCTCTGGTAGAAGTTCGCGAGCGCAAGCAGCGGCTTGATCGCCGTCGGATCGGTAGCGGCCGCAGTCTTGAACGCGGTCTCGGCCTGGTCGACGTTGCCGTTCGCGAGTTCGAGGACGCCGAGGTTGGTGTGGAGCCCGGCACGGTCAGGATCGAGATCCGCCGCCCGTTTCGCGACGTCCACGGCGTCGTCCAGGCTGCGAAGGCCGGCAAGCGCATTTCCCAGGAGCACGAGCGCCTGCAAGTTATTTGGTTCTTTGACCAGGATCCCGCGGGCGCGGGTTTTCGCGTCCTCGAAATGTCTGGCGAGCAGCATCAGGTTGCCGGTCTTGAGGTTGGCGTCGATGTTGTCCGGCGCCAGGTCGGCGGCCCTGGAATACGCGAGAAGCGCATTTTTCAGGTCGCCAGAGGCGACGTACGCTTCCCCCATTCCGTAGTACGCCTCAGCGAAGCGCGTGTCCTGCTGCGCCGCCTTCTTGAATTCGATGATGGCTTCGGCGTATTGCTTCTGAGCCGCGTATGCCTGGCCCTTGCGGAGGAGCTCGCGCTTCACCTCATCCGGATTGCTGTTGCACGCGGTTGCCCCAGCCATAACCAGAACGAGCAGAACAACGCGATGGGTTAAAGATGAGTACAGAAAAAAGTCCTCCGACCGGCTGAGGACTGTGCAAGGAAGGGCCCTAACGGACCGAGCTACCAGATTACCAGTTAAATTACTGGTAGCGTTGGCTTTGTGTGGTTTCTGCCGTCTACGATGCCACGGTCGACGACTCAATAGTCTGCTCTAGGGCAGACTATTGACTACGATTCGAAGAACTTTTTCCGCCTTCTGAGCAAGAAACCCACGCCGCTGCCAAGCAGCAGCAGAGTTGACGGCTCCGGGTTGGCGATCAATTGAGCCTGTGCTCCCGGAATCGATGACTTCGTGAACCATTCTTCGAATCCGGTGTCAGAGCTGTATTTCTTGTTGCTATTGTTGATATTGCCGAATTCTGAATAGAGCGTCACGTAGGTATAGCCGTTGAACAGGGATTTGGGGAGGTAGAAGACCAAGTCGCTGCCACTGCCTGCATCGCTCAGAAGGTAATTCACCGTGATGGCATTGTCGGTGTACGCCGTATCCATGTCATAGAGCTTCGTCGCACCGTTCAACGAACCGCTCGCGTTATTCGCCCCGGCGTTCGAATACCCCGTGAGGTCAGTCTTGTTGGAGCCGAAGATCTCGAGCTGATCCAACGTCAGGTAGCTCTTTCTCAGCGACGCGGCTTCGTTGACGTCCAGGAAAAACGCAAGATAGTCAACGTTACCGATTTTCTCCGTGCCGATGCTCGAAATGGCGAGATCGTGCGTGTTCGTCACGCCCTGCGCCGGCTGAGCGCTGGTGTTGTAGCCCTGTTCGGTCCCGTTCTGCTGGATTTGCAGGAACGAATCAAAATTTGCGGCCCCCGATGGGTGCTGGTCGGCCGTGAAGAACAAACCCTGGCCGAACGTGCAGCTCGAGCCTGCCGTCGTGAGGCTGCAGACCGTCGTCGCCGCTGCAGGGCGAGGCGTCACGACTGTCAACGCCACCGCGACTCCGAGCCATAGACTCGACTGCTTAATTACTGATCTCACAGCCCTCATCCGATTCTTGTGTAATCCCGCTGTCTGGTATCAGCTTACCGCGATACCGCGCGCCGCGTCGCACGCATCAGGCACGGGACACTCCCGCCCAATGTTATTTACGCAAGTGAACTGCCATGGCTAGACTGGCCGGCTATTCATAGGATGGCACGCCGTAAGTATCTTAAAATGAGCCAGTTAACAACATCGTGCCCGCTCTGACGATGCCGTCTGCGAAAAAAATGAGCGCGCGAAAGGGATCTGCAGCGGCGACTTTCCTCGCCGCCATTGCGGTTTCGACCGACTTGTAAACGACGTTGGTGCACGGTGTCTTGAGGAGACGATAGCCTGCTTTAGGCGAGACCACTTCCGGTCCGGACTTTGCTAAATAATCGGAATCAGCAATTCTACCCGAGGACCGCTTCATGTATTTGTGTGTATTCGTGTGCTTGAGCAAGTGACCCGCGTCATCCCGGTGCGCCGCCGCGGCTATCGATCGCTGTTCCGCACCCGGTTCTCACTCCCCGCCGCGGCTTTCGACTCGCCCGGTCGTCGCACCTGGCCGCCTTCCTCTGTTCTGTGGTTGCTGTTCACGCTATTCGTCGTCTACGCGGCCGCGATTCCGTTCAGATTTGTGGGCAACTTTGCACTGGTGCAAGCAAAGCTCGCCGCGCTTCACTTTAGTCCGTTCGTGTCTCCCGACGGGAGCCGCCTGTCGATTCCCGATGTCCTCCAGAACGTGCTGCTGTTCGTGCCCTTTGGCGTGCTCGGCATGATCGCCCGAGGATCCGGCGGCCGCCTCCGCCGCATCGCGACGGTGACCCTCCTCGGCGCAGTCCTGAGCGCGTGCGTGGAAACCCTGCAGTTGTTCACTGCCGACCGCATTACCGCGGTCAGCGATCTTGCCGCCGACACGGCCGGCACACTGATCGGCGCCGCTGCATTCGCCGCCCACGAGCGCGCCTTCCAGGCTGCCCTGACGCGCTTCTCAAACGCGCGCTTTGAGCGCAAGGCGTTCGCCTTTCCGCTGATGGCGTTTCTCGCTGTCGCGTGCATTGCCGAGTGGCACCCGTTCGACGTGACGCTCGATGTCAGCTCGGTGTGGGGGAACGTGAAATTGTTCCGGGCGCATCCCTGGGACACCGGCCCGCTCACCGACGAGGTTCTCGAGTGGCTGCGATTCGCGGCGGTCGGAGGGGCCGCGGCCCTGTGGTTTCGCATCTGCAACGTCCGATGGCCGCGTGCCCTCGCGGCTGCTGTCGGGGTCGTGCTCGCGTGCGGCCTCGAGACGAGTCAGTTTTTCATCGAGTCGCGTGGACCCGACCTTCGCGATGCCGCGGTGCACGGGTTCGGAGCTATCGCAGGCGCAGCGCTCGCCGGTGCGTCTCAGCGCCTCCGCCCCGCGCTCCTGACAACGCTGGTCTACCTGCTGACCATCATCGGCGCCGCAATCCAGGAGCTGTCGCCGTTCGCGGTAGCCCCGACCAGGAATCCGGTCGAGTGGATTCCGTTTCTCAGTTACTACCAGTACACGTCGACCGTCACGATTTCCCACGTCTTGGAAATGCTCCTGATGTTCCTGCCATTCGGATTCGTGCTGTCACTGAGCGTCACGCGTGGGCGGGGATGGGTCCTGGCGGCGGCGAGCACGGGGCTCGCAGTCATCCCACTTGAGTTCGCACAGGGGTTTATCAGTGGACGGTATCCCGACGTCACCGACGTGGGCGTTTGCGTAGTCGGCTCACTCGTCGGGGTCGGGCTCGCGTCCATCGGCTGGGAACGATTCAACGCGGCGGTCGCGGCCTGAACGAAATGGGGGAGGCTTCAGTCCCCTTTGGGTGAACTCGCTGGCTTGCCGCCACGTCCGACGATCGCACGTGCTTCACTCGCCTCCGGAAAGGCGGGATCAATGGCCAGCGCCTTTTGCGCGGTCATCTTCGCCTCGTCGGCCTTCCCCGCGGCTGCGAAGGCCTGTGCCAGGTGCAGTTGCATCGTGGCATTCTTCGGGGACTTGTTCACCGCGGCTTGAAATTCAGAGATCGCACCAGCGGCCAGTCCTTTCTTCAGGAGGACGAAGCCCAGCGTATCGATGAAGCCCGGATTGTCCGGCGCTACTCGTGTCGCGGTCTGGGCGAGGTTCAATGCGACGTCAAGGTTGCCACCTTCCTCAGCATAGATCCACGCGAGGTTATTCGCCGGCACGGCAGCCTGGGGATTGGTCGCCAGCACTTTTTCGTACCGCTGCTTGGCGACGTCCAGCTTCCCCTGGCTGTGCGCCAGGATCGCCGCCAGAATCAGCCCGTACTCTTGCATCCCCTCCCTTATCCGCAAGAGTCGCGAACTGCTGCTCGGCGGCCGCGAGGCGGCCTGAGTTGGCGTACAGGCGCCCGAGCGCGTCGTAGGCGTCGTTGTTATTGGGATTGATTGCCAGGAGCTTCTTCCAGGCCCCTTCAGCCCTGGCCTGGTCGCCCGCCGCCAGGTAGACCTGCCCGGCAACCAGCAATGCCCTCTGGTCGTTGGGATCCTTGGCCAGCCGACTATCCAGACGCTGGAATCCGCTCTTGAAGTCCTTCCGGCCCACGTCCACGGCAAGCCGGCCTTCAAACACTTCCCTCGAGTTTGCATCCAGCGCTTCGATACGGTCCAGCGCTTTCCCCGCTGTCGCCCAGTCCGATTGGAAGATGGCAAGGCGGGCGGCTTCGTATTGAACCGGGCTCCAGTCAGGATACGATCGTGCCAGGTCGGCGATCTGTCGATTGGCGGCCGCCAAGTCTCCCGACGCCTTATCCGCTTGAGCGATGACCAGGCGAGCGCCAGGATTGCCGGGCGCGAGCGCGAGGACCTCGTTCGCAAGGTCTCGGGCGGCCGTCACCTTATTGTCGAGGAGCTGCAGTCGCGCGAGGTACAGGCGCGCTGGGACCGCCCGCGGATTGAGGACGACCACCTCGTTGAAGGCTTTGGCTGCGTCGCCGAAACGACCGAGCTCCAGCAGCACCTGTCCCTTCAAGAAATGGGCTTGAGCCAGTCGAGGATATTGCTTGATCAGGGCATCGATCGCCGACATGGCTTCGGTCAGCTTGTGGGCCTCGAATGACAGTTGTGCCGAAAGCAACTGAGCATCGGCATTCTCCGGATGCGACGCCAGCACCGCTTTCACCAGACTCGCGGCTCGGGGGCGGTCCGTCCGGTAGAAGATCGACGCAAGCCGCGTGTCGGCGAGCACATTACCTGGTGCTGTCGATTTCACCTGTTCCAGCACGCGAACGGCATCGGCGTCCCGACCGGACCAGACGTAGAAGTCTGCGAGGAGGATCCGGCTGTCCGGCTTTGGATCGTACCGGGCCGCGTCCACCAGGAACGGCTCGGCCTCTTTGGCACGATTGGCCACGGCGAGAAACGAGCCAATTGCCCGCAGGGCGGGAACATTCATGGGTTCAACTGCGACGGCCGCCCGCAGACTCTTCTCGGCCTCGTCGCGCCTGCCGGTGGCACTCAGGTAGTTTGCGAGCGCTACGTGGGCCGCGGCCGATTTTGGCGCCAACGCCACGGCGCTGCGAAAAACAGCCTCCGCCCGGTCGGACCGGCCTTGCAGGGCTTCGAACCACCCAAGGTTGTTGTAAATGCGAGGATCTGTGGCGTCGAGTTTTTGGGCGGCCTGCAGCTCCTCTATCGCGCGGTCAAATTGTTGAGGCCTGCGCTGGCGTTGCCGACCAGAATGAGGGCTTCGACGTTCTTGGGATCGAGCGCCACCGCCTTGAGCGCCGTGGTCCTGGCGTCCTCGAACTGTCGCGCGGCCATCAGGTAGTTCGCGGCGCGGATCTGCGCCGCGATGTCCGTTGGCATGAGGTCAGCAGCGCGGATATACGCCTGATAGGCGCCTGAGCCATCCTCTCGCTTTTCGGCGATCTCGCCGAGCCTGGAGTAGGCGACGCCCATCCGCGGGTCGTACTGCAAGGCGGTCCGGAATTCGACCGCTGCCTCTGACAGCTTCCCGTCTTTGAAGTAGGTCTCACCCTTCTGGAAGTGGCTGTCGCGCTGCGCTTTCGGGTCGCGTGAACAACTCGCCGCCAGAGCGCCAACACACGCGACGAGACATAGAATCTGCAGCGTCTTCATGGCTGACACAATGGTACTACGGGCAAAGAAAAAAGGGCGGGGACATCGAGTCCCCGCCCTGCTGATCGTCTGAATGGAGGCGGCGATACATCGTCGCAACCAGCTCCTATCGAGTCGCCTGATTGAACCGGCGACGTCCAAAGCGCGCGAGGCCGAAGAGGCCGGTGCCGAGCAGCATCATCGAGCCGGGTTCCGGCACGGCGGTGACGTTGGCCTGACCGCCTGAGGTGTACGTGGCGGCGGTACTCGCGCCGAGAACGTTGAACGTCGTGAGCGTGACGAGCGTGAACGGAACGCCGCCAGGCCCAAGTTTTGTTGCGTCCGGCGAAATGCAGTTAGCCGTGGGGGATCCAAGCGCGCAAGAAATCACGCCTGGGGTCGAACCCCCCGGGGGGGCACTGACGAAGGGCGCCAAGTTCCCTGGCACCAACCATGACTGATAGGTCACGGTCGAACCCGCGGGAGCCAACGACGCGGTGGCTGTCAGCGTTTCGTCTAAGATGTATTGCGGCCCGACGGGCAGGAGAAAGTTGCTGGCCGTTGCCCAGATCTGCAAGTTCCCGGCATTGGCCGTCGCCAACCGCTTGACGCTGATCGCAGTCGTCGCCGAGTTGGAGCCCGCTGGGTCTTCGTTGGAGCTAACCGACCCGCTAATTGTGTAGTCCCCGACGGTGATTGACGGGTTGAAGACGGGTCCGGGTCCAGGCACTACTGCAGAGTTCTGACAGAGCAAACCACCCTGACAGATCACCACGGACAACTGGGTTACTGCCTCGGCCTGGGACTGAATGCCCAAGGCAAGTGCCCCCGCAATCAAACCAACTGTCAAAATTCGCTTCATAACCGATACCCTCCATCAAAGACGACCCCGAACGAATCGGACACGCTTCGTCAGAGCAAACGAGCCCAGAGGCGGGTCGCCCTTGTCCGATAGATAACCCAAGCCGGCGCTTTAACTACGACCAGCGCCATCCTATTGAGCAACGCCACTGCCAACGCTCGTTTGGGGAGGCCGCGACAATTTTGTGATTTTTGCGTCGATGTAAGTATCTTAAACAAAAAGACTTATTCGTTTAGTCGTTAATCGTTTGCCCTTGGGTTACATCCCTGCAATCTCGAAAATACATCCCTGAAGGAGACTTTCTTCTGCCGCCTCCGCGAATCGGCGATTCTGCCGAGAGCGAGCACATCAAGGCTGCGGCTTATGGTCTGCAGAACAGTCAGCGTCTGACGAGGGGTGGGGTACGCAAGGCGCGGATCGCCGAGCTTGGTGCGCTCGCCCGGTCTGGCTCGCTTGGATCGGCGCCTCGCGCCCCAATCTAGCCTTTCCCGTCGCCGCGCTTCTCTTCCAGCTTGCGCTTCAGTTCCTTCACTTCTGGACGCTCCGCTAACGCGGGGTCCAGCTTGACCGCAAAGCCGTACTCGCTCAGCGCCGCCGCCGTGGCACCTGCGGCCGCATAAATGAACGCGGCATGCATCCGGACCTCTGCGCTGTTCGGCGCGCTGTTCACGGCGGTCAGGATCACCTTGGCTGCCGACGCATTGTCTCCCTGCAGATGCTGGATCCACGCGAGCGTATCGAGCACTGCTCCCTGCCCTGGCGACAGCGCCGCCGCCTTGTCCGCGTAGGGTCGAGCCGCTGCCGGATCGTTCTTGTAAACGGCGAGGCCATAGGCAAGATTGTTGAGGGCGGTGGCGTTCCGCGGTTCAATGGCGATCGCCTTCTTGTATCGCTCGATCGCGGCCTCGTGGTTGCCCTCTGCGTCCTCGAGCATGCCCAGTTGGAACTGCACCGCGGCGATCGTCGGATCAGCCGCGACGGCCTCCTCGTAGGCTTTCTTTGCGCCGGGGCCATCACCGCGATTGATGCGTGCCTCTGCCTTGACGACGCGCGCCAGGATATCCGGGCTGTCGATGTGCAGCCGCACCCTGGCTGCGGCCAGGCGCGCTTTCGAAAAATATCCGGGAAGCTCCGTTTTTTCGTCGAGAGGCGCTTCGATGTCGGCGCGGCCAAGCGTCTTCCGGGGAAACGGCCGGCACAACGGATCGCCGAGGATGACACTCTGCCAGCTCAAATGCGGCAGTGCGAGGTAGTACGATTCCGCCAGGTTGAATCCCGACGCATACGCCGGGAAGAGGACCTGCGGCCGTTCGGTGCTTTCAAGATACGGCTCGGCGACGTAGCCGGACGCGCCGGTGGCGCCGTCGTGAATCAGATCGCCGGTGAGTGACTGGGGCGAACCGCCGAACCATGTCTTCTGATCGTTCCAGTTGCTGAGCGGCTGCCAGTCGGCGGGCGGCTCCTTGAAAGTGCGCGCATCGCTGCTGACGAAAGTGCCCGTGATTGCGCCCGGCAGGAACGACATCCCGAAGTGCCGCACGCGGTTCATGGGGTCGTTCGAACCCCACGAGAAGTAGCCGAGCACGTTCTGGACATCACGCACGGCCTTCGGGGCGTCGTCGAGCAGCACTCTGTTGGCCAAACCCATTTTCGTCAGTCGTGCGCCGGCCGCGTCCAGCCAGTCGTCTCCCGTCCGGTTGAAGAGTGTGTCCTTCCCATCGAGCACGAACATGCCGGTGTTCACGGGCGTGGCGGCGCGGTCCACCAGCGCGATCGCGTCTTCCACCGTGAAACCATCGAGTCGGGTGACGAGGTAGATGTCCTGCTTCTCGTGGGTGAAAGGGGAGGGCAGCGCCCAGGTCGGCGGTCCCCAGAAAATATGGATTGTTGATCCGGCCGCCGACGGCGACGTTGTTGCCGACCATCTTTCGATAGAGCAGCGTCAACTCCGAATCGACGCTGGCGACGGTGCCTGTCGGTCCCGAGGTGCCGGTCACCCGCAGCGGCACCTCCTTGGTCAGGACGATGTAGAGGATGCGATCCTGGAGGGTTCCCTTGGCGATGGCGGCGGCAATCGGCCCTCAATCGTTGCCGCATACACCACTCGCGATACTTCTTCGGTCGTGGCCGTCTTGATCCGGATGACGTTCGAAGGCGCGATGCCCCGTTTGCGGACGTAGTACTCGCCGATGCGCTGTGAGACGGGGCTCATATCGTTGATGACGACGGCGACGTTCTCGGGGCCCTGGGCCGCGGCGTTGCGTGCCGGGGCGCCGCAGGCGAGAAGGATGAGCGCCGTACGAACGATGCGGATCAGTGTCTTAGCCATGTGTGGCCGGCGCCGCTCGCGGCTATGCGCAGGCCCTCGTCGGGGGCACGGCATCGGCCCACACAGGAGGCGCGATCGCCGGCCGTTCCACCGACGCGGCCAACGCAAGGAGCGCGTATCCGAGCGCACGGCCGTCGTGACGAATCTTTCCGTCCGCCGGCGTCATCGCCAGCGGCGCCGTGACGATTTTCGTCCGGAAGGTCCAGGGCACGCCTGCATTATGCGTCACCGGCGTGGCGCCGTCGAGCGTGTACGGCCGCAGCGCCGGCGCGTCAAACGATCCGCGATTGTGCAGGACGTAATCGAACAGGTCCCCGCCGCAGTGGCTGCGTAGCGCCGTCAGGTGATCCGCGAGCGAATAGCCATCGGTCTCGCCCGGCTGGGTCATGAGATTGGCCACATAGACGCAAGGCGCGGGGGTGGCGCGGATCACGTCCTGGATGCGCCCGACGAGCAGCGTGGGGATGACGCTCGTGAAGAGGCTGCCGGGGCCGGCGACAATCAGGTCCGCCTGCTCGAGCGCCGCCAGCGCCTCGGGCAGCGCCGCGACGCTGCGCGTCAGCGACACGCGGTGGATCGGCGCGCGCCGGGCCGTAATCGCTGACTCGCCGTCAATTCGGGTTCCGTCGACGAAATGGCCCCGCAGGTGCGCGCTCTCCAGCGTGGCCGGTAGCACACGTCCGGTCGAACCGAGCATCCCGGCCAGTGTGTCGATCGCCGTAAGGAAGTTGCCATGCAGGCGCGTGAAGTGGGCGAGCAGTAAATTGCCGACCGGGTGCGCGACGTCGCTGTCCGCGGATCGCAGGCGGTTGTGCAGGATGGTCGCAAGCTCGGTGGACTGCGGCGACAGCGCGGACAGGCAATTACGAATATCGCCGGGCGGCAGCAGGCCGCAGTCGCGGCGTAACCACCCCGAGCTGCCGCCGTCATCCATGACCGTGACGATGGCGGTCACGTCGATGGGCCGTCCCGTAGCCGCTGCGGCGGCCCGCAGTCCGCGCAGGACGGCTGGCAATCCGGTTCCTCCGCCCAGAGCGGCGATGCGAAGAGGCCGTGCGCTGTTCATGCACGTTGGAAGCGCAAGGGAAGTGCCGCCACGTTTCCGCCGTTTGGCGGGGTCTGCGTTTCCGTCGCAGAAGAGGGCGCCCTGCAGGCCGCCTAATGTCCGCGTTCTGGATGGCTTTTCGAGACGAAGGTTCCAGGTCGGCGATCGGGCAGGCTGCGCCCCGGCTGACTTAAGTCTCGGCCGACGCAGAAAACGTAATCGCTTTTTACAGCGACCGTCGTCGGTCAGTCTCGAGAGAGGCGCGACAGCACGGACTCCTCAATCGGCAGCCGCAGCTTGACGTCGCCGACCGATGGGTGCGTGTGCTGAAACACCTGCGCGCCGGCGGTTTCTATCCGCAGCGTATAGGCAATAGGGAGTTTATCGAGGATGGCCGTGATGGTCTTCAGCACGGTGGGGGCGTAGACGTTCTCGTCCTCTGGGGTGACAGACGAGATGAAGCGAATCTCCATGTAGTGTGGCCTCTGATGAACTAACGCCCTGACACGAATGCTTGAGCTTTTACCACAAAGCAATCTGCGTGCCCCATGGCGGCTTCCCGTATAATGCATGGCAATCGGAGGAGCTTGACTGTTAGCCCAGCGGGACGATATACCTCCAGTTTGTCTGTCCCCGTTTCTGCCCGCCGTCGCCCCACTGCATGACGCGTCAAAAGCTTCCTGTCGATCTTCTCGGTCAGAGCGAGCAGCTTGAATCGATCCGCGCCGAAGTCGAGTACGCCTCCCGATGTGACGCCAAGGTGCTGATCACCGGCGAGAGCGGGGTGGGCAAGGAAGTCGTCGCGCACCTGATTCACTCCAACAGCCAGCGCCGCCAGGCGCCACTCATCACCGTCAACTGCGCGGCCCTCACGGAAACGCTGCTCGAGACCGAGTTGTTTGGGCATGTACGCGGCAGCTTCACCGGCGCGATCCGCGACCGGTCTGGCGTCCTGGAACTGGCCCACCGCGGCACGGTGTTCATGGACGAGATCGGCGAGACGACGCCGAGAATGCAGGGGCTTTTGCTGCGCTTTCTCGAGACGGGGGAGATACAGCGGGTCGGCTCCGACCGGGCGGACAACCGAGTCGACGTTCGGGTCATCGCGGCGACCAACCGCAACCTGATCGAGAGCGTCCAGGAGAAGATCTTCCGGGAGGACCTGTACTATCGGCTCAACGTGATCCACATTCGCGTCCCGGCGTTGCGCGAGCGGATCGTCGACGTGCAGCCGCTGTTTCAGAAGTTCCTGGGGGAGTTCGCCAGCACGTATGGCCGCACCGCGCCGACGGTGAGCACGCAGGTTCTCGACATCCTCCGGGCGCACAGCTGGCCCGGCAACGTGCGCGAACTGAAGAACCTCGCGGAACGGCTGGTCGTTCGTGCGCAAACGGACGTCATCCAGCCCGAAGACCTGCCGCTCGACGTGCTGCGCGGCACGTCGCGCCCGTCCGCGGCGGCGCAGGCGCCGGTCGTCAGTCGCGCCGACGCTTTGTTCGACCAGATGGTCGTCACTCGCGAATCGTTCTGGACCGCGGTCTACCCGATGTTCATGGCACGGGATATTACGCGTGACGACCTGCGCGCCATCGTGCGCAAGGGCCTCGAGCGCACATCGGGCAGCTATCGCGTGTTGACGGATCTGTTCAACATGCCGGCCACCGACTACAAGCGATTCCTGAACTTCCTGCGGAAGCACCAGTGCCAGGAAGCGTTCCAGCCGTTTCGCGTCGCCGCCGGTCGTCCGGCGGACGCGAGCGCGGCCGACTGATGCGCTGCAGGGACGCCTATTTCTGTGCGAGGGCGAGATAGCTGGTGAGCTGCTGGGCCGTGACCGGCTTGACCATGTAGAGCGCGCCGATGTTCTCCGCCTCGCCCCGGAGAACCGGGTCGTCGAACCCGGAAAACACGATAATCCGCATGTCGGGGTGCATGTTGCGGGCCTCGACGGCGAGATGCAGGCCGTTGAAGGCGCCAAGCCGAACGTCCGTGAGCAGCGCGTCGAACGACTCACTCCGCAGGGCCCGCCGGGCAGACTCGAACGTGCCGTGCGCCACGACCTCGAGGCCATGGAACTGGAGGCCGCGCTCCAGCGCTTCCAGCAGCAAGGTATCGTCGTCGACGATCAGAATCCGCTTGACGGCGCCATCTGTCATGCTGCGGAGCATCCTACAACGAAGACCGATCCGAAAGTACTATTCAGCTGGCCATGTTGCTGATTTCTTCCGTCCGCTTCGACGCGCACGTCACGCCGCCGGGGCATCCCGAGCGACCGGAACGGGCCGACGTGTTCGACGCGATCGCCACGAAGTGGCTTGAAAAGGGCGGGAGTGTGGCCCTGCCGCGGGCGGCGACACGCGAAGAACTGGCGCGAGTGCACGACATTGCACACATCGACCGTATCGCCGTCACAGCCGGGCTTGCCGGTCGGATGCTGGATCCGGATACGTTCACCTCTCCCGATTCGTACGAGGTCGCGTTGCTCGCAGCGGGCGCGGCTGTCCAGGCGATGGAGCACGCGCTGGACTACGGAGAGCCGGCGTTCGCGCTCGTGCGGCCGCCCGGCCATCACGCCGAGCGCGAGCGCGCGATGGGCTTCTGCCTGTTCAACAACGTCGCCGTGGCGGCCGCCGCGGCGCTCGCGCGCGGCCTCGAGCGTGTCGCCGTTGTCGACATCGACGTGCATCACGGCAACGGGACGCAGTGGATGTTCTACGACGACCCGCGCATGCTCTACATCTCGACGCACCAGTTCCCGTTCTATCCAGGTACCGGCGCTGCGAATGAAATTGGGACCGGGGCCGGAAAGGGGTTCACGTTCAACGTGCCTCTCGAGGCGGGAGCGACCGACGCCGACTACGCGACGGTCTACGGCGCAATCGCCGGTGTGCTGGCCGAGTTCGAGCCGCGACTATTGCTCATCTCGGCGGGTTTCGATGCCCACGCGAACGATCCGCTCGCGTCGATGCGCATGTCCGCCTACGGATTTGCCGCGGTTGTCGCGATTTTGAAGGGCGCGGTCGCCTGTCCGATCGCCGCAGTCACAGAGGGAGGCTACGATCTCGACGCGCTGCACGAGTGCGTGAGCGCGACGATGGATGTGCTGTCGGAGAGAGGTGCTGGCCCGACTGCCGTCGCCGGGAAATCGGAGCGTGCCGTGCGTGCGCTCGACGCGGTGGCCGAGGCCCAGGGCCAATTCTGGGCCACGCTTCGGCAGCGCTGATCGCGAACCAGGGATCTCGCGGATCCCGCATCCCGCGCGATGCGGGATACGGGATTAACGATCCAGGATCAGCGATCAAGGATTACGGATTCGCCCGGCGCCGTGCCCGAGCTGCGGCGAGCAGGCCGCTTCCCAGCAGCAGCAGGGACGCCGGTTCGGGGACAGGGGTGAAATCGGTTGTCCCCCCGCGAACGGCCGTGACGTCGAGTTGGCCCAGCGAGTAGTCGGAATCGTTCGAGATCGGAGCAATGCCGATCGTTGTGTGCAGCGCCGTGAAGGAGATGCTGTGGATCGGCGTGGACCCGAACGGATTACTGACCAGGAAACATCCCGGTCCGTCGTTCGTCGTGTTATGCGCCGGGTCCCCCGCACAGCCGGCCACGGTTGCGCCCGCGCCGCTCCACACACCGGAATTCTCTCCATTGATCGTCAACGTTTGACTGGTGGTGCCGTTGATGGTCACCTGCGCGATCTCGTTCGGATCGCCGAATTCCGGACCGTTGTAGATGAACAGCAGCTTGAAGTCATCCAGCGTGACGTCCGTCGAGAATGTGCCGCCAATTGATTCGTTGGTATCGATCTCTCCTGCCGTCCCGCCGCTGACACCCAAGCCGGTTGCACCGTTAAATGTCTTGGACTCGAAGTTTCCCCCTGCGGGCGTCAGAGTGAGTGTGCCGCCGGTGTAGCCGATCGCACACGTGGTCGTGCCGTCGAGTGCATGTGCTGAAGGTAATCGCCGACGCCTGCGCTGCACTGGGTGCCAGTAAGGCCGCAGCCATGATCGCCGCGCCAGCAGAAGCCCGGGGTGAATCGCGATCTCATCGATTCGTCCTTTCAGAGTGGGTTGAACACAAGAGGCGGTTTCGCAAAATAGTCACCAGCCGGCGCTACTGGAGCGTCAAGCCGTAACTATCGACCACGACGACATTTCTCCCTCGCCTTTCAGAATGGTGATCGGGCGAAGTCCATCCTTCTGGCGACTTTGCTCGCGGAGGGGCAGGACAACCGGGGCTGTTGTCGCGTCAGCTATACTTTAGAGATCGTGGCCGAGTACAAGCCGCAATCCATAGAGCACAAGTGGCAGGAACGCTGGCGTAGCACGCGCGCCTTCGAGGTCACTGAAGATCCCTCGAAGCCGAAGTTCTACTGCCTCGAGATGTTCGCCTACCCGTCGGGGCATGCGCACGTCGGGCACGTCCGCAACTACATGATTGGCGACGTGGTCGCACGCATGAAGCGGATGCGCGGCTTCAACGTCCTGCATCCGTTCGGCTGGGACGCCTTCGGCCTGCCGGCGGAGAACGCGGCAATCAAGAACCGCACGCACCCCGAGACGTGGACGCTCGAGAACATCGCCCACATGAAGGGGCAGCTGCAGCGGCTCGGTATCAGCTACGCGTGGGAGCGTGAGATCGCGACGTGCCTGCCCGACTATTACAAGTGGAACCAGTGGCTGTTCCTGAAGATGCTGGAGCGCGGGCTGGCCTTCCGCAAGCGCTCCAACGTCAACTGGTGCCCGGGCTGCAACACCGTGCTGGCCAACGAGCAGGTCGTGGACGGCACGTGCTGGCGCTGCGGGTCCGTGGTCGAAATCCGCGAACTGGAGCAGTGGTTCTTCAAGATCACCCATTACGCCGACGAACTGCTCGACGGTATGAAAGAGCTGGGTGAGTGGCCCGAAAAGGTCCTCATCATGCAGCGCAACTGGGTCGGCCGCTCCGAGGGTGCCCGGGTGAAGTTCGAAATCGCGGATTCATCGACCATCGACCATCGATCATCGAGCATCGAGCATCGCCCATCGCCCATCGAAGTCTTCACCACCCGCATCGACACCATCTATGGCGCGAACTTCCTCGTGCTCGCGCCCGAGCATCCGATCGTGCAGACGTTCGTGGCGGCGTCCGCCGATCCGGCGGCATTTCGCGCGAAGGTGGCGAAGTTCACCGCGCAGGACAAGTCAGATCGTCTGCAAGGGGAGGTCGAGAAGGAAGGCTTCGACACCGGCCGCCGCGCCATCAATCCGTTCACCGGCCAACCAGTGCCGATCTGGGTCGCCAATTTCGTCCTGATCGATTACGGCACCGGCGCGGTGATGGGTGTGCCGGGGCACGACGAGCGGGACTTCGAGTTCGCGCGCAAGTACAACCTGCCGGTCACGATCGTCGTGCAGAAGGACGGCGAGCCGCTCGACGCCGCGACGATGACCGAGGCGCACGCGGGTGAAGGCGCGCTGGTGAACTCCGGTCCGTTCACCGGGATGGCGTGGCCGGAGGCCAACCGCGCGATGACCGCCGACGCAAAGGCGCGCGGCATCGGCTACGGCACCGTGCAGTACCGCCTGAAGGACTGGGGCATCTCGCGCCAGCGCTACTGGGGCACGCCGATCCCTGTCATCTACTGCGACAAGGATGGCGTCGTGCCGGTTCCCTACGACGATCTGCCCGTCGTGCTGCCGAAAATCGCCGAGTTCAGCGGCCGCGGCGATTCGCCGCTGGCGCAGATTCCCGAGTTCGTCAACGTGACCTGCCCGACGTGCGGCGGCCCGGCGCGGCGCGAGACCGACACGATGGACACGTTCGTCGATTCGTCGTGGTACTTCTTCCGGTTCTGCGATCCGAAAGACAACGATCTGCCCTTCGATCCGGAGAAGGTCGGCTACTGGGGCCCGGTCGACTTCTACAGCGGCGGCGTCGAGCACGCCATCCTGCACCTGATCTACTCGCGCTTCTTCACGCGGGTGTTTCGTGACCTGGGCATGACCTACCTGGGCGAACCCTTCTCCCGCCTGTTGACGCAAGGCATGGTCCTCAAGGACGGCCAGGTCATGTCGAAGTCGAAGGGGAACGTGGTCGACCCCGACGACATGATCCAGAAGTTCGGCGCCGACGCGCTGCGCCTCTACGTGATGTTCGTGGCGCCGCCCGAGAAGGAGATCGAATGGACGGACGCGGGCCTGGAGGGAAGCTGGCGCTTCCTCGCCCGCGTGTGGCGGCTCGCCGATTCGCTGAAGGAGTTGATTGGCGGCGAAGGCATTCCCGTGCCCGCGAAGCTCGAGCTGAACGACGCCGAACGCGCCCTGCGCCGCAAGACGCATGAAACGATCAAGCGTGTCACGGTCGACCTCGATCCGCGCGTGCACCTGAACACCGCGGTCTCGGCGATGATGGAGCTGGTCAACGAGCTCTACGCCTTCTGCAGCACCAACCGCTGCGTCGCGATCGGCGCGCCGGAGGAGGTCGACAAGATCGGTACTGTCGACCGCCCGGCGACGGTCGCCGTGCTGAAGGAAGCAGTCGAAGCGCTGGTGCGGATGCTCTCTCCCTTCGCCCCGCACATGTGCGAAGAGCTGTGGGAAGCCCTCGGCCACCCGGACGGCATCGTCGCCGCCGGCTGGCCGGACTTCGACGAGGCCGTCGCGAAGGCGTCCGAGGTCGTCGTGCCGGTGCAGGTCAACGGCAAGGTTCGAGGGCGGGTCACGGTCCCCGCCGATGCCGGTGACGACCAGCTGCGCGAGGCGGCACTGGCCGATCCGCAGGTGAAAGTCCACCTCGACGGTAAGACGGTCAAGAAAGTCGTCATCGCGAAGGGTAAACTGGTCAGCATTGTCGTTGGCTGAAGGCCGGAAGACGGGAAGTCCGAACATGCGCAAGCCGTTGTCGATCGTTCTTCTGATGCTGGCCGTGGCCGCGCAGAGCGGCTGCGGCTATTCGCTCGCTGGCCGCGGCTCGTTCCTGCCGGCCTACATCAAGCGGATCGGGATCCCGCTCTTCGCCAACGGCACCACCGTGTTCAACCTGGATCAAAAGGTGACCGACATGGTGCGCTCCGAGTTCATCGGTCGCGGCAAATGGACGATCGTGCCCGATCAGACCGGCGTCGACGCGATCGTCAGCGGCACGATCACCGGCGTCTTCTTGACCCCTGTCGCATTCAACCAGCAACAGCAGGCGACCCGCTACGCGCTGACGATGAGTGGCTCCGTCGAATTCAAGGACCTGCAGGCCAACAAGGTCATCTGGTCGAATCCGTCGATGTCCTACCGCCAGGAGTTCGACGTGCCGGCCTCCTCGAACACGCTCGACACGTCCACCTACTTCGGCCAGGACGCAAACGCCCTCGACCGGCTGTCACAGGAGTTTTCCCGCTCGCTCGTCAGCGCGATTCTCGAGGCGTTTTAGTCGACGACATCTGATAAAGTCCCTACCGCCCTGCGTTTAGTGGGAAGGAGTCCCCGTTGGCCGGAGAGGTGTCTACCGAACGCCGTCAAGTCGCCTGGATCGGACAGGGCGTCACGATCGAAGGTCGCATCGTCAGCAACCAGGACATTCGCGTTGACGGCAAGGTCCATGGCTCGATTGAGGTCGGCGACCACGAGCTGGTACTCGGCGCTGGCTCCGAGGTGAAAGCCAGCGTGAACGCCCGGTCCGTTCTCGTCGGCGGCACCCTGCACGGCGACGTGACGGTCACCGAGCGTCTTCAGATCCAGTCCACCGGCACGCTTCTCGGCGACGTCGTTGCGTCGCGGCTGATTGTCCAGGATGGAGGCCTGCTCAAGGGCAAGGCCGACGTCGCCGGCACCAGGCCGAAGTAGGTCTGGATGCCGGGGCTGCGCGCGACGGCACGCCTCGCGCTGCTCGCGGGCGCCGCAGGATCGATCGCTTTGATGCTCCGCGCCGGCTCGCGGCAGCCATCGACGGTGCTCATCCTGCTCTTCAGTGGATGGGTGCTCTCTCCATTCATCGCGCTCGCCCTCGCCAACCTGCGCGCCGCACGCTGGTCGCCGCGGATGCAGACGGCGCTGTCCGCCGCCATGATCGGCGTGTCCGTCCTGTGCCTCGCGATCTACAGCATGCACGCCGTGCGCGGCGTCATGAAGGCGGGCTTCGTCTATCTCGTCGTGCCAGCGGCGGCGTGGCTGCTGATCGTGGTCGCCCTTGGCGTCAACGCGCTCCGTTCTCAGAAATAGCGACGCGATAAAATAAATCATGCCTCAGGCCTCCGCGGCAGACGTCCGCGCCGCGATCGCCAAGCGCAGCCCGGCCCCGGTCTACCTGATCCTCGGCGATGACGAAGCGGAGATGTCGCATCTGGCCGCCGACTTCATGTCGCTCGTCGAGGACGAGCTCCGCGCTTTCAACGTCGATCGGCTGTATGCCGGTGAGAAGGGGACTTCCCCTGCCGCGATCGTCGAAGCCGCGCAGATGCTTCCGATGATGGGGGATCGCCGTGTCGTCGTGGTGCTGCGGGCCGAGCGGATCCTGAAGCCGAAGCGCCGCGCCAAGACTGACGAGCCCGACGACGACGAAGAGGGTGAGCCGTCGAGCGACACCGACGCGCTCACGGACTACCTGCAGGCGCCGTCGCCGTCGACGACGATGGTGCTGGTCAGTGCGGACGTCGACAAGACTCGCCGCATCGGCAAGGCGCTCTACAAGCACGCTACCGTCGTGGAGTGCTGGGGGCTGAAGAACGAGAAGAACCCGCGCTTCGTCGATTTTCGTGCGGCGGCGCGCAAGGCCGAGGAAATGCTGAGGCGGATCGTCGCCGAATCAGGGCAGCAGATCGAGCCGGCGGCGGCGCGCCTGGTCGCCGAGCGTGCCGGCGTCGACATCGTCCGGCTGCGCGGCGACGTCGAGCGGCTGACGCTCTATGCCGCCGGCAAGCCCAAGATCACCCTCGACGACGCCCGGGAGGTGGTCAGCGGCGAGACGGCGCAGGACGACTGGGCCGTCACCAACGCGATCGCGCAGCGCAAGACCGGAGAGGCGCTCCGGCAGCTGTCGCTGGCGATGGACGCGGGCGGGATCCCGTACATGATCCTCGGGCAGCTCGCCTGGTTCGTACGTGACAAGCTCCCCAACATCGACGTCGACCGTGTGCCACCGGCCATCGACGCCTTGTTTCGTGCGGATCTGGACCTGAAAAGCTCGGGAGGGGACCCGAGGGTCCTGCTTGAGCGGCTGGTCGTCGAGCTTTGCGGGCGCCGCGGCTGACCGGCCGGCCTAAGCGGCCGCTCGGCGCACCACGCGCTTGGCCAGGCGCGCCTTGTAGCGCGCGGCGGCGTTGCGGTGGATGACCTTCTTGCCGGCGAGCTTGTCGACCAGCGAAATCGTGTCGCGGAGCGCGTCCTTCACCTTGGCCGGATCGCCCGAGTCGATGGCGACGCGGATGTTGCGCAGCGCGCTGCGCATGCGGGTGCGGTACTGACGATTGGCCTCGCGCCTGATCAGACTCTGGCGGTGGGCCTTGACGGCGGAATCGTGGCTAGCCATAAACCTCTGATTTTAGCACAGTAACCTCAGCCACGCTCCTTGAATCGTCGGATCGCCCGGCGTTCCCGGCGATCCGGGGCGCCGGCCGACGCAGGCCGGACAAACGGTGCCGACAGCCGCATCATGCGGCGCAACTCGACTTCCTCGGGCGACGGCTTGGGCGTCAGGTCCTCGTAGAGGAGCTTTGCGTCCGCTTTCTTCATGTGCTGCTCGGCGAGCCCGCGCACGGCGATCTTCTGCCGGCGCCCCGCAGGGCGAGTGATATCGAGTTCGTCGCCGACCTTGAGATCGCGGTGCGGTCTGGCGGCCTGGCCATTGATATGGACCTTCCCGCCTTCGCACGCTTTCTTCGCTTCCGAGCGTGTCTTGAAGAGGCAGGTGACGTCGAGCCAAACGTCTAAGCGCATCGGGTGATCTGGTGATCGGGTGATCGGGTGATCTGCTTACGACCCGCGAGCGTTTCGAGATGAGGATCTCAACAGACGCTAGCCGGCTCGTCGAATCGTGCGTCCTCCAGCAGATGGCTTCGATGGAGTTGGCCTACGGAGTCGCCGCACAACAGCTGCTGGAAGCTTGACCGGCACGAAGAGGTCGGACGGGTACACGTAGTCCTCGCCAGACTCGTCGACTACGCGGATGTAGCCCTCCCGGGCTGCAGCGGGATCAGGGAGCACCTGGTAGATTTTGCATGCTTCGAGATCTTCCAATCCGCCGTTTTCGAGACAGAGCGCAAATGAGCCAGTCGATTGCTGAACTCTCATGATGTTAATCCAAGAAGCGCTTGATCTTCAAGCCGCGTTTGCCGACGCCGTGAGCCTCGTACCAGTGGATCTCAGCCAGACGAAGAGAACCGTTCGCTAACCGAACGGTAGCATCTCCTTTGAGTTTGCGCCAACGCTTCCCGCCGTATCGTTTTCGCAGTATGTTGAGGCGCCGGATGCCGCGACCCGTGGCGATCACCCGCACGTTCGTGATATCCCCGACGATCTCAAACATCGATGCAACTCTCCAGAACCGCCCGCAATTATCCGATCATCCGATCATCCGATCACCCGATTCAGTCCTGGCGTAACGCCCGGATCGGATCGAGCGCCGCGGCGCGGCGGGCCGGCAGCCAGGTCGCAGCGAGCGCAATCAGCGCGATCGCGCCGGCCCCAGCCGCGTAGGTGACTGGATCGTGCGGCGTGACGCCGCGCAGGAAGCCCTCGGCGGCACGACTGGTGGCAAGTGCGAGCGCGAGTCCACCGGCGATACCTGCCGCGACTGGCCCGGTTCCTTCGCGCAGGACCAGCGAGCGGATGCGCGCCGCATCGGCTCCGAGCGCGATGCGGATGCCGATCTCACGCGTGCGCAGGGCCGCCACGTAGGACGCGACGCCATAGATGCCGATCGACGCCAGCATCAACGCCAGTCCGGCGAAGGCGGCGAAGAACGTGGCTCCCATGCGCTGCGGCATGACGAGCTGCCGCACCTGCCATTCGAAAGTCGTCACCGTCGTCAGCGGCGCGTCCGGATCGAGGGCGCGCAGCTCGGTCGTCAGCGCCGGCATCAGCCCGCGCAAGTCGCCGGACGTGCGCACGATTAGAGTGCCGCGGTCCATCGCGAACGGGCCCGATGGCTGCGCGAACGGCGCATACAGAAAAGCCGACGGCCGCTCGTCGAGCGAGCGGATCTTCGTGTCCTCGACCACCCCAACGATCTGGATCGCGTGCGTGTCGTCGATCATGACGCGTCCCTGAAGTGGATCGCGGCCGCTCCAGAAGTGCCGCGCGGCCGTTTCGTTGACGATACCGACGAGCGGTGAGCCGGTGGTGTCGGCCGACGAAAACGGGCGCCCGCGCAGCAGCCGCGTACCCGCGGCGGCGAAGTATTCGGGTCCGACGTTGGCCACGTACATGTGCATGTCGTCGCCGGGCTGTTTGGTATATCCCTCGACCGTCGCCGACATCGACATGGAGCCGTTGGTCGGGAGCACAGTGGTCCAGGCGGCCGCGGTCACGCCCGGCAGGCGGTGCGCCCTGACCAGCGCATCTTCGAAGAAGCGCGCCGCGCGGGCGCGGTCGAATCCGTTCACCGACGGCGTCAGCGTCGTCGTCGCTGCGCCGGCTGGCGTGAAGCCGAGCGGTACGCGCAGGGCGGCGGACAAGCTCTGGATGAAGAGTCCCGTCCCGGCGAGAAGGACCAGGCTGAGCGCGATCTGCACGGCGACGAGCGTCGAGCGCAACCGGCTGCGCGCCGTCACGCGCGTCTCGCCGCGCAGTGGCGCCAGCCCCGCGCCGCGCGCCGTCTGCCAGGCTGGGAGCAGACCGAAGAGCATGACCGCGAAGGCGGACAGGCCGACCGCGAAGGCGAGCGCGTCGCGGTTGACGCCGAGCGGCAGCCCGTCGATGTCGACGCCGCCGGGAAGTTGAAAGCGCGTCATCGCTCGCAGGACGAGCGTTGACATGCCGAGCCCGAGCGCGCCACCGAGGGCCGCGAGGACCGCGCTCTCGGTCAGCAGCTGTCGGAATATGCGAGCGCGGCCCGCGCCAATCGCCAGGCGGACGCCAATCTCGCGCTGCCTCGCCGCGGCGCGAGCCAGTTGCAGGTTGGCGACATTGGCGCACCCGATGAGGAGTGTCAGCGCGACGACGGCCGCGAGAAGGCCGACGAACGAGTAGACGCCGCCGGCATCGCCGAGCGCGCGCCTGCGCAGCGGATCGAGCTCGATCTGGTCGCGCGCTACGGGGTCCTCGGGGTGTTGCCGCGCGAACATCGCGTTCATCTCTCCAGCGGCAGCCACGGCGGACACCCCGGGCCGCAGGCGCCCGATGGCCGTCAGCCAGACGAAGCCACGGTTCTCGAGCGCGCCCGGAGCGCTGAACGGCCGCGCCAGCAGCCGAGCCGCCCACGACACCGGTAGATAGAGTTTGGGATTACGCGTGAGCGTGGTGCCGCGGAAACCGTCCGCGCGATGCCGACGATCGTGGCTGGCGCGCCGCTGACGTGGATCGTGGCGCCGAGCATCGACGGATCAGCGTGCATCCGGGTTCGCCACCAGTCGCGATCGAGCACGACGGCAAGCGCGGCCCCGCCTTCCTGATCGGCTGCGCCAAGTAACCGGCCAGCCGAGGCGGGGACACCCAGCACGTCGAAGTAGTTTGCCGACACCAGCGCCGTATCGAGCGGCTCGGTCACACCGTCGATCGTGACGCTCGCCCGGACGTTGGCGCTCGCGACGACACCCGTGAAGAGATCCGATCGGGTCGCCCACTCGCGATAGTCCGGCAGTGAGGCCGACCACTTGAACGCTACGAGATGGGCGGGATCGCCTACGTGAACCGGTTGCAGTACGGTGGCGTCGGCGAGTGTGAAGATCGCGGTGTTGGCGCCGATGCCGAGTGCCAGCGTGATCACGGCGGCAACGCTGAACCCAGGGCTGCGCCGCAGCAGGCGGAGCGCATAGAAGACGTCGCGGGCGAGTCCGTTCATGGGGAAACCTCTCAGGAGGAGCAGCCATTCGGCGGGAACGGTGAGCAGCAGATCGGCGAAAAGGCGGGGGAAAGCGGCCGCGCCATGCACCGCCGCCTCGGCCCGCGCGCATTGGATCATCTCGGCGCCATACTCTCGTCGCAGCGAGGGCGGATACGTGTGCAGCGCAGCCGAGTAGAGGCGCAGGAGCTGCCGAGTGATCACGTCCGCACCCGCTTGGCGCGCGCGGCCCCGACGAGACGGGCCATTCGGTCCGTTTCTGCCGCCAGCACGGCCCGCCCGAGTGCGGTCGCCCGATAGTACCGTCGCCGCTCGTCGTCGATCGCGGGGTCGGGGCGTTCCTCCGCTTCCTCGATCAGCCGGCTTGCGATCATCCGTTTGATGGTCCCGTAAAGCGTGCCAGGCCCCATGCGCACGGCGCCGTCCGTCATGCGCTCGACTTCCTGCATGACCGCGTAGCCATGCCGGTCCTCGTCGGCCAAGGCCAGCAGAATGTGGGCGATGGCCGGCGTCAGGGGGAGAAAGTCGTGTGGTTCAGGGGCGCGCGTTCTCGCCATATATCCGCTACGGATGTATTAGACGAAGACCACGGCGTTTGGTTGAGAGAGGCAGACAGTCAGAGAAAAGTCTGCCAAATCAACAGTACGTCTGCGCGCCTGCGTAGAATCACCCAGGATCGGCGGGCAATTACGGAATGGTAATTGCTTGGGAGGCCGGCACGAGGCCTCATGCTCGCGCCCTGATTGGACTGTGCGAGTGCGTTCCGGAAGCCAAGGCCCGGAAGCCAAGGCGATGGATGCCTGATCCCCATGTGTGGTCCAAGCAAACACGAGGAGCGCTCCGGAATGACGTTTCAACCGAAGAAGTGGTTAATCACCTCGTTTGTGGCAAGCTGCGCCTCGGTCTTTGTATGTGGTAGCGCGAACGCCACTCCGGTCATCGCGCCGATAAGCGACTTTGGTGCACCTGCTGTGACCTTCACCGGAGTGCCATCCGGTACCGCGTTGAACGGCCTGACGATCAACGGCTTCACGTTCAGCGAAACGATTTCGAATACATTTGTGAGCACGCTGAACGGCGGTCCAGGTGACACCACGAACATTACTCAGCCCTCCGCACTGGGAAATGCGAATCCCGCCGGCGAAGTGCTGACGATTCTCCTGCCAGATCTCATGTCCGAATTCGGCTTTGGTTATGCGGTCATCGCATTGCAAACTGTTCCGAACGCCGTAACCGTTACGTTGTTCAATGGGGCCACCAATCTGGGTTCGTTGAGTTACACCGGCGCGCCGGACCCCACGTTCGCCGGTGGCTTTGCGGGCATCGCCGACGCAACACCGTTTGATCGAGTGACGCTTTCATTCAGCAGCGTGGCGCGGGCTTACGATTTCGACAATATCCGGTCGGTTTCAGTGGTGCCAGAACCGGCGAGCTTGGCACTGCTCGGCACCGGTCTGCTGGCGCTCGGACGCCGCCGGTTGAGACCGCGACGACCCTTGCGAGCTGACTAACGAACCGCCACAGCCCCTGGCGAGGGCTTGTTCGAGTAGCTGATGATCTCGCGGCCGTCGACGACACGGATGACCTTGTAGATCGCGGTAGGCGAGTTGACCGCGTGGTGGGCGTCGGTGTCTTTCTTGATCTGCGCGACGTAGTTGCGCGTTTCCTTGTAGGGCGGTACGGTGCGGCCGTACTTGTCCACGGCGCGCGGTCCCGCGTTGTACGCGGCGAGCGCCAGCGACACGTCGTTGTCGTAGCGCGTCATCAGGCTTTTCAGATAGGCCACGCCGCCGCGGATGTTCTCGGCCGGGTCGTAGGCGTTGGCGACGCGGTACTCCGCGGCCGTTTCCGGCATCAACTGCATCAGCCCCATCGCCCCTTTAACCGAGCGCGCACGCGGGTTGAACGCCGATTCCGCCTGGATCACTGCACGAACGAAGTCGGGACTGAGCGCGTTGGCGGTCGCGTGCTCGCTGATCAGCGACTGGTACTGCGCCGCCCGAGGCGAGCCGGGCTTGGTCGCGCGGTAGGCGCTGCTGCCGTCGGAGCCGAAGACCAGATAGCTCTGAGCCAACGGATCTTTTGGCCGGTCGGAGATGATCAACCGCCCGCCTGCGTCCTTCCACGAGTAGAGCTGCGCCTGGGCGAGCGACGGGGTCAGCGCGCACAATGCGGCGGCGAGGACAGCGGTCCGGACCATTTTTACCTTGAAGCTCAACACTTTAGCGCAGACGCGCCGCTACCTGGAAGGCAAGGGGCCTGCCGCCATTGTTCAATGACTTACGGCAGATCTATCGGCTGCTGCGCGCCGATTCAGGACAGGCGATTACAAAACTGAGGCGAGCCCTCTGACTTCAGGCCAGCAGGCTTTCAAGCGCTCGCGGCGCCTGGGAAATCAGTTCGTCGATTTTTGACGGGTCCTTGCCACCCGCTTCGGCGAAGTCGGGACGGCCGCCGCCACCCCCGCCGACGATCGGGGCGAGCTCCTTCACCAGCCGTCCTGCCTGGATGCGCGACGTCAGGTCCTTGGTCACCGATGCGATGAGAGAGACCTTGCCGTCGTTCTCGGAGGCGAGAACCACGACGCCCGACCCGAGGCGATCGCGGAGCGAGTCGGACAGGCCGCGCAGCGCCCCCTTCTCGAGCCCGCTGACGCGGCGCGCGATGAGCTTCACGCCCTTCACGTCGTGCGTGTCGTCCTGGGCGCCGCCGGCGCTGCCGCCGCCGAGCGCCGCTTTCATCTTCGCCTGCTCGAGCTCCCGCGTGAGCCGCTTGGCGTCGGCCTGCAGCCGCTGCACGATTTCGACGCTCTGGTCGGGCGTCGTGTTGAGGGCCGCGGAGATGCGGTCGAGCGCGCCACGCTGATGCTGGTAGTGGGTGACCGCGCCGTCGCCGGTCACCGCCTCAATGCGGCGTACGCCCGCCGCCACGCCGCTTTCCTGCGTCACCGCGAAGAAACCGATGTCCCCCGTCGCACGGACGTGCGTGCCGCCGCACAACTCCAGGCTGAAGCCGGGCACGGACACCACGCGCACGCGATCGCCGTACTTCTCGCCGAAGAGCGCCATCGCCCCAGAGGCCATCGCGTCTTCGGTCGCCCGCACTTCGGTCGATACGGTCGTGTTGCGGCAGATTTGCTCGTTGACGATGCGCTCGACACGATCGAGCTGCTCGCGCGTGACGGCGGAGAAGTGGACGAAGTCGAAGCGCAGCCGGTCGGGCGCGACCAGCGATCCCGCCTGCTTGACGTGGGTGCCGAGCACCTGGCGCAGCGCCGCGTGCAGCAGGTGCGTGGCGGTGTGATTGCGTCGCGTCGCGTCGCGGGTCTTCTCGTCGACGGTGGCAGTCACGATGTCACGCGGTTTGATCGCGCCACTCGCCACGGTCACGCGATGCGCGCGTGGGCCGCCCGGCGTGAGGCGCGCGAGGCCCGCGACCGTCGCCGACGCACCGGTCGCTTCGTTCACGATCGATCCACTGTCCGACACCTGGCCGCCGGATTCGACGTAGAAGGGCGTCCGCTCGAGCACCACGAACCCGCTCTGTCCCTGACCAAGCTCGGCGGCCTCCCGGCGTTCGGCGTCGAACACCGCGACCACCGGTACGCCCGCGACCGTCGTGCGGGCATAGCCCTCGAACTGATCGCCGGCCGCGACGGCGGCAGCACGCGCCTCGTCCGAGGTAAAGGCGAAATCCTGCGTCTTCTTCGCGTCGAACGAGCTGCCAGCGCGCGCGCGCTCGCGCTGGCCTTCCATCGCGCGCTCGTAGCCCTCGCGATCGATCCCCAGCCCGCGCTGGCCGGCGAGATCCTCCATGAAGTCGAGCGGCACGCCGAGCGAGTCGTAGAGGCGGAACATCTCCTCGCCCGGCAGGACCTTCGATCCGGCGGCGGCACGATCGAGCGCGTCCTCGAGTCGCGGCAGCCCGGCGGTCAGCACCGCGTCGAACCGTTCTTCCTCGCTGTGCACGACCGAGACGACGTTGTCGCGGTTACGGCGCAGCTCCGGATAGGCGTCTCCCATCTCCGCTACGACGACATCGACGAGCGCGTGCAGGAACGGCTCGGTCATCCCCAGCTTCTTGCCATGACGCATCGCGCGCCGCATGATCTTGCGCAGCACGTAGCCGCGCCATTCGTTCGAGGGGACCACGCCGTCGGCGATCAGGAACGTCATCGCGCGCAGGTGATCGGCGACGACGCGCATGGAGACGT
Source organism: uncultured Acidobacteriota bacterium (assembly GCA_963836665.1). Taxonomy (GTDB): domain Bacteria; phylum Acidobacteriota; class Vicinamibacteria; order Vicinamibacterales; family 2-12-FULL-66-21; genus JAICSD01. The sequence goes on from CAWIKL010000004.1 coordinate 32,593, forward strand.
CGGACGGATCGTCGAGCGACGCGGCGTACCTGCGCCCCGCCCGCGCGCCAATGGCGTCGAGGATTGGGGTGAACAGATCGGTGTCGTAGTTCGAGAGCTTGCCCTGGATTATCGCGGTGATCCGCTCAAGTCCCATGCCGGTGTCGATCGACGGCGCCGGCAGCGGGTTGAGCTTGCCGTCCCCCTGGCGATCGAACTCCATGAACACGTTGTTCCACACTTCGACGTAGCGGTCGCAGCTGCACTCGAGGCCGACGCAGGTGCCGCCCCGCGCTTCGACCTCGCAGGGCACCTGGTTGCCGCGGAAGTAATGGATCTCGGAGCAGCGGCCGCAGGGGCCGGTCTCCCCCATCTGCCAGAAGTTCTCGGCGAGCCCGAGCTCGGTGATGCGGTCGGCCGGTACGAACGCCTCCCAGATCGCGTAGGCCTCCTCGTCGCGCGGGATGCCGGCGTCCCCCTTGAAGATCGTCGGGAACAGCCGTTCCGGCGACAGGTGCCACACCGTCGTCAGCAACTCCCACGCAAACGGGATTGCGTCCTTCTTGAAGTAGTCGCCGAAGGAGAAGTTGCCGAGCATCTCGAAGAACGTGTGATGACGCAGCGAGGGACCGACGTTGTCGAGGTCGTTGTGCTTGCCGCTGACACGCATGCACGTCTGCGAGGTCGTCGCCCGCCGGTAGGGGCGCTTCTCCTTGCCGAGGAACACGTCCTTGAACTGGTTCATGCCCGCGTTGGTGAACAGCAGCGTCGGATCGTCGATGGGCACCAGCGACGAGCTGGCGACGATGGCGTGGCCGTGCGTCTCGAAGTACTTCAGGAAGCTGCTGCGAATTTCTCGCGAGGTCATCTGGATATTGTAACTAAACAATTCAACATGGCTGAGCTAAGAGGTCGTAACAGGCGAGTTACGATGTGGCTGCATGGACGTCCTTTTCCAAGGCGCCGGTGACATGGGCGCCATCATGGCGCGGCACGACTGGGCCGCGACGTCGCTCGGTCCGACCGACACCTGGCCGCAGAGCCTGCGCACGATGGTGCGCGTCCTGCTTACGTCGCGTTACTCGATGTGGCTGGGCTGGGGACCCGATCTCGCGTTCCTCTACAACGACGCCTACGCGCACGACACACTCGGCGCCAAGCACCCGTGGGCGCTCGGCCGGCCGGCGCGTGAAGTGTGGGCCGAAATCTGGCACACCCTCGAACCACGCATCAACCGGGTGGTCGAGCACGGCGAGTCGACCTGGGACGAGGACCTGCTGCTCTTCCTCGAGCGCAACGGCTATCCCGAGGAGACGTATCACACGTTCTCCTACAGCCCTCTGCCCGGCGATGACGGACGGATCGCCGGCAATTTCTGCGTCGTCACGGAGGGCACCGAGCGGGTCATCGGCGCCCGCCGCCTGGCGCTGCTGCGCGAGCTCGCGTCGCGGCTGGCGCAGGCGACGACCGAGCGGGAGGTCGCCGCCGCTGTCGAGGAAAGTCTCGCGGCCAAGCCCCGCGACATCCCTTTTTCATTGCTTTACCTGTTCGACGGAGCGCGCGGGTCCGCACGTCTCGCGGCCGCTTCGGGACGGTCCGGCGTCATGGCGCAGTCGCCGGCGTTGGATTTGTCGTCGCCCGACACGCCATGGGGACTGTCCGCCGTGGCGCGCGGCGCCGAGGCCGTCCTGATGCCATGTCCATCGGACGAAGCGCGGCCGCTGCCGGGCGGCCCATGGGACAAGCCGCCGTCGCACGTGCTGGTGGTCCCGCTGCCGAACCAGGGACAGACGATGCCGGCGGGAGCGTTCGTCGCCGGACTGAACCCGTACCGTCCGGTCGACGAGAGCGTGCTCAGCTTCGTCGGCCTGTTCGTCGGCCAGATCGCCGCGAGCCTGGCCAACGCGCGCGTCTACGAGGAAGAGCGGCGCCGCGCCGAGGCGCTCGCCGCCATCGATCGCGCCAAGACGGCGTTCTTCTCCAACGTCAGCCACGAATTCCGGACGCCGCTCACGCTGATGCTCGGCCCGACGCAGGACGCGCTGGCCGCGGATGGGACGATGGGCCGCGACCAGCTCGAAACGGTCTATCGCAACGAGCTGCGGCTGCTCAAGCTGGTGAACTCGCTGCTCGACTTCTCGCGCATCGAGGCGGGGCGCACGCGCGCCACGTATGAACCCACCGACTTCGCGGGTCTGTCGGCGGACCTGGCGAGCACGTTCCGATCCGCGATCGAACGCGGCGGCCTGCAGCTCGTCGTCGATTGCACCGCGCTGCCCGAACCGATCTATCTCGATCGGCAGATGTGGGAGAAAATCGTCCTCAACCTCATCTCGAACGCCTTCAAGTTCACTTTCGACGGGCAGATCCGCGTGTCGACGCGCTTGACGGACGACGCGGCGGTGCTCGTCGTCGAAGACACAGGCGTCGGCATCGACCGCCAGGAGCTGCCGCGCGTGTTCGAGCGCTTCCACCGGATCGAGGGCACGCGCGCGCGGACGCACGAGGGGTCCGGGATCGGCCTCGCGCTGGTGCGGGATCTCGTCAAGCTGCACGGCGGCGAGATCGCGGTCGATAGCCTACCCGGACGAGGGACCACGTTCACCGTGACGATTCCCGCCGGCCACGCGCATCTCGACCCGTCGCAGATCGGCCGCGCACCCTCGGCCGACGCGGCGGCCATTGGCACGCAGGCCTTCGTGGTCGAGGCTGAGCGCTGGCTGGAAAACGCCGGGACGCTAGCGGCCGAGCCGGTGCCGGTCGAGGCGCCGGAGGGATCGTCAACACGCCCGCGCATCGTCCTCGCCGACGACAACGCCGACATGCGCGAGTACGTCCGGCGGCTCCTCGGCGCGCGCTGGGACGTCGAAGCGGTCGGCGACGGCCGGCGCGCCCTGGCGGCGATCCGCCGCGCGCGTCCGGACCTGGTGATTACCGATGTGATGATGCCGGAGCTGGACGGCTTCGGCCTGGTGGCGGCGCTACGCGCCGACGAGGCGCTCCGTGACCTGCCGGTGCTAATGCTGTCCGCCCGCGCCGGCGAAGAAGCACGCCTCGAGGGACTGCAGTCCGGCGCCGACGATTACCTGGTCAAGCCGTTCTCGGCACGGGAGCTCCACGCGCGCGTTGACATGCAGCTGCTGCGCGCCTCGATTCGCGCCGTCGAAAACCTGCAGCGGCGGCAGCTGACAGACGTGTTCGAACAGGCGCCGGCCGCCATCGCCATCCTGCGCGGCCCGGACCACGTCTTCGAGCTGGCCAATCCCGCCTACGTGAGGCTGATCGGCAACCGCGACGTCGTGGGCAAGGCGGCGCGCGAGGCGCTGCCGGAGCTGGAAGGTCAGGGCATCTTCGAGCTGCTCGACGGCGTGTATCAGACCGGCGAGCGCTTTGTCGGCAAGGCGGTGCGCACGATGATCGTGGCGCGGCCAGGCGGGCCGCCCGAGGAGTCCTTCTTCGACTTTGTCTACCAGCCAGTGCGCGACGCCACTGGCGCCATCGAGGGAATTGCCGTAGTCGTCTTCGAGGTCAGCGAGCTCGTGCGCGCCCGCCGCGAAGCCGAAGCGGCGAGCCGCGCCAAGGACGAGTTCCTGGCCATGCTCGGCCACGAGCTGCGCAATCCTCTGGCGCCGATGCTGACGGCGCTGCAGCTGATGCGTCTGCGCGGCGATACCGTGCTCGAGCGCGAGCGCATCGTCATCGAGCGCCAGACACGCCATCTGGTCCGCCTCGTCGATGATCTGCTCGACGTGTCGCGCATCGCCCGCGGCAAGATTGACCTGCGCCTCGAGCGGCTCGACATGGCCGACGTGGTAGCCAAGGCGATCGAGATGGCCAGTCCGTTGCTCGAAGAGCGCGAGCACGCGCTCGAGGTCGACGTGCCGCGCGGCTGGACCGTCGACGGCGACCCGGCCCGACTGGCGCAGGTCATCGCCAACCTGTTGACCAACGCCGCCAAGTACACCGAAAGAGGGGGACAGGTCCGGGTTGGGGTACGGTCCGACGCCGGGTTCGCGGTGCTGAGTGTGCGCGACAGCGGCATCGGCATCGCGGCCGACATGCTGCCGCGCGTGTTCGACATGTTCACGCAGGAGCGGCAGGCGCTCGATCGTACGCAGGGCGGCCTCGGTCTCGGCCTGACCATCGTGCGCAACCTGATCACGCTGCACGGCGGCACCGTTGAGGCGCACAGCCAGGGACGTAATCGCGGCAGCGAGTTCATCGTCAGGCTGCCGCTCGCCGCAGGCACGACCGACGCGGATGCCACGCCGGCGCCGATCCGGCGGGCCGACATGCCGGCGCGCACGGGGCCGTCTGTCCTTGTCGTCGACGACAACGAGGACGCGGCGGCGATGCTCGCCGAATTCGTCGAGTCGCTCGGCTACCAGGTGCGGGCGGCGCACGACGGCCCGGCCGCGCTCAAGGCCGCCGTCGAGGGAGCGCCCGACATCGCGCTGCTCGACATCGGCCTGCCGGTCATGGACGGCTACGAGCTGGCGTCGCGGCTGCGCCAGACGGAAGGGGGGCCCGTCGCTGAAGCTGATTGCCATCACCGGCTACGGCCAGGCCGCCGATCGCGAGCGGACGCGGCAGTCGGGCTTCGACGCCCACCTCGTCAAGCCCGTCGATCTCGACACGCTCGCCGACCTCCTCGCATCCATGAGCAACTAGTCGAATCGCATCAGATCGGATCAGGATCAGGGATTCCCTTGCGTGCCGCGCGAAGCGCGGCCGTGACTGTCCCAGGCGAGAACCCTTGGCGCATGAGGTGCTGGAACACGCGCGCGTAGTCCGACGACGTCGCAATCGGCTTGCCGCGCAGCTTCTTGCGGATCGCGGCGTTGACCATCGCCCGCTCGTCGACGTCGCCGAAGGCCTCGGCGAGGGCGGCGGCCGCGATGTCCTGGTCGATGCCCATTTCCTGCAGTTCGCGGCGGATGCGTAGCCGGCCGCGCCCTTTTACCTTGAGCGCGGTTCGCACATAGGCAGCGGCGACGCGGGCGTCGTCGAGCGCGCGGTTTTCGAGGAGGAGCTCGAGGGCGCGATCGACGTCCTCGCGCGCGTGATCGCGCTCGAGGAGACGGTCGCGCAGTTGCTTGACGGAGAGTTCGCGGCGGCCGAGCAGGTGCAGGCCGTCGACGTAGGCCGTCCTCTCTGGCATGTGAACCCGTGATCTGCGGAGCGGGTTGTCGCTACCGCCCGCCGAAGCGTTCGATGGTAGGCATCGACTTGGGCAGCGCCGATTTCGCGCGCCGCCGGGGGCTTGACCCCGGCCGCCGTCCTGGCGGCCATTTCATCTCGGGCCATGTCGGTCGTGGTCGAGATGCCGGCGACCTTGAGCTTGAAGTCGTCGACGTTCGACGCCCAGCGCAGCGCTTCTTCGAGCGTGACCAGCTTCTGCGAGTAGAGGCCGAAGATCGCCTGATCGAACGTCTGCATCCCGTACTGCGACGTGCCCGCGGCGATGGCGCCGGCGATCATCGACGTCCGGTCCTTGTCGACGATGCAGTCGCGGATGAAGGCGGTGGTCGTCATCACCTCGACGGCCGGGACGCGGCCGAGGCTGTCGGCGCGGGGCAGCAGGCGCTGTGAAATCGCCGCCTTCAGCACCGCGGCGAGCTGGATGCGCACCTGGCGCTGCTGGTGCGGCGGGAACACGGCGATGATGCGGTTGACGGTCTCGGTGGCGTCGAGCGTGTGCAGCGTCGAGAACACGAGGTGGCCGGTCTCCGCCGCGTGCAGCGCGGTCTCGACCGTCTCGATGTCGCGCATTTCGCCAACGAGGATGACGTCGGGATCCTGGCGCAGCGCCGCGCGCAGCGCGTGGGCGAACGACTTGGTGTCGACCGCAATCTCGCGCTGGTTGACGAGCGACCGGTTGTCGCGGTGCAGGTACTCGATCGGGTCCTCGACCGTCATCACGTGCGCCTGGCGCGTCGCGTTGATGTAGTCGACCATCGCCGCCAGGGTGGTGCTCTTGCCGCTACCGGTCGTTCCCGTGACCAGGACCAGGCCGCGTTCTTCGGAGGCGATGCGCTTCAGCACCGGCGGCAAGCCGAGCTCGTCGATGTTCTTGATCCGGGTCGGGATGACGCGCAGCACCAGGCCGATGGTGCCGCGCTGCTGGAAGACGTTGACGCGGAAGCGGCCGAGGCCGTCGATGCTGTAGGCGAGGTCGACGTCCTGGTTCTTGCGGTACTTGTCGAGCTGTTCGGGATTGAGAATCCCCTGCGCCATGGTCTCGGTGTCCGACCGATCGAGGCGCTTGTCTTCGCAGGCGACGACGAGCGTACCGTTGATACGCATCATCGGATAGCTGCCGACCTTCAGATGAAGGTCGGACGCGCCACTCGCGACCGCCGTCTGGAGCAGCTGGTTTATGTCCATGGGGGCACCCGGGCCCGCATCTTAGCAGGGTTAGGCGCGCGCCGTGCGCGCGGCACCAACCGGCTCGGGGCGCGGATCGCCGTCGTAGACGAACTCGAGCCATCCGTGGCGGTCGCTGACGCGGCCATTCACGATGTCGAAGAAGGCTTCCTGGATGGCGCTGGTGATCGGGCCGCGGCGTCCGTTGCCGACCGAGATCTTGTCCACCGACTTGATCGGCGTGACCTCGACTGCGGTGCCGACGAAGAACGCCTCGTCGGCGATGTAGAGCAGCTCGCGCGGCAGCATCTCCTCGCGCACCTTGAAGCCGAGATCCTGCGCCAGCGTGAGGATCGAGTCGCGCGTGATGCCCGGCAGGATCGAGGCGCTGACCGGCGGTGTATAGATCGTCTCGTTGCGCACGACGAAGAGGTTCTGGCCGCTGCCTTCGCTCAAGTAGCCGGCGGTGTCGAGCGCGATGCCTTCGCTGTAGCCCTCGGCGACCGCTTCCATCTTGATCAGCGTCGAATTGGCGTAGTTCGCCGAGGTCTTGGCCAGGGTCGGGAAGGTATTGGCCGCGGCCCGCGACCACGACGAGATCTTGACGTCGACGCCGTTGGTCAGCGCGTCCTGTCCGAGATACGCGCCCCAGTCCCAGAGGAGAATCGCGGTGTCGACCGGGCAGGGCAGCGGGTTGACCCCGAGCGTGTGGTAGCCACGATAAACGATCGGGCGGATGTAACAGGCCTTGTACTGGTTGGCGCGGATCGTCTCGAGGATGGCGCCGTGCAGCGCGTCGTAATCCTGGCGCGGCTCCATCCGGTAGATCTTGCAGGAGTCGAACAGGCGCTCGAGGTGCGCGTCGATCCTGAAGCAGGCGGCGCCGCGCTCCGTGTCGTAGCAGCGCGCCCCCTCGAACACGCCGCTGCCGTAATGGACGACGTGGGAGCCGATATGAATCTTCGCATCGGCCCAGTCGACGAGCGAGCCGTTCATCCAGATCTTGCCGGTGCCGAAGGACATGCGCTTACTCCTGCGGGGATCGTAGCATAGCGATCCGGCCCGTCAGCGGCCAATCGCGGATGGCCTCGCCATCACTGTTTCTCATTACAGAACGGGCAGCGGTCGGTCCGCGCGTGCAGCGGCTTGCGGCAATGCCAGCAGAAGCGGGCACTCGGCGTTTCGCGCGCACGCAGCCGCGTCTGGATGCTCTGCACATCGTCTCGGCCGGACCGTCCGCCGCCGGCCAGTGGCCGTGGCAGGCTCGACGGCGGCGGGGTCCGCGAGGCGGCGCGCGCCGCCAGCACGTCTTCGAGCAGATCCGTGGCGCGCTGATAGCGGGCGGTCGGCTCCGGCGCCAGCGCCTTCATCACGATGTCGCTGATGGCCTTCGGGATGGCAGGATTGCGCAGGCGCGGCGGCGAGACCAATTCCCCCGACATCAGCTTGTCGAGATCCGCCGGCGCCGGTGTGTCGTAGGGCAGCACCCCGGTCAGCATCTGGTACATCGTGATGCCGAGCGAGTAGAGGTCGGAGGCGAACACTGCCTTGCCGTGGAACTGCTCGGGCGCCATGTAGGGCGGACTGCCGATCACGGTGGTGCCGTGCGCGGCGATCTCGAGGAAGCGCGACGTGCCGAAGTCGGCGACCTTGAGCATGTCGTGCTCGCCGACCAGGACGTTGGCCGGCCGCAGGTCGCGATGGATGACACCCTGCCGGTGCGCGTGGTCGACGGCATTGCAGATCTGGCAGGTGAAGTCGATCGCCCGCGTCAGATCGAGCGCGCCGCGCGTGGCGATGATGTTCTCGAGCGTTTCCCCGGGGACGTACTCCATCACGATGAAGAAGATCCCGTCCTGCTTCTCCGCGGTCGTCACCGCCACGATGTTGGGGTGCGAGACCGACGCGAGCAGGCGCGGCTCGCGCAGCAGCTCGCCGAAGTCGAGGTTCTGGCGGTGCGGGACCTTGATCGCGACCCGTTTGTCGATCCAGGTGTCGTTGGCGAGGTAGACCGTGCCGAAGCCGCCGCTGCCGAGCGGCGCGAGAATCTTGTACTTGCCGAGCTGCTGGCCCTTGAACAGCAATGGGAGTGAGAGCGAGTATACGTCATGCTGCCGCGCTTCCTCGCCGCCATCGACACCGTCTCGGGCACCGCGCGTCTCGACGCTGACGAGACGCGACACCTAGCCCAGGTCCTCCGCCTCGGTCCCGGCGAAGAGATCGCCGTGTTCGACGGCGCCGGGCGCGAGTTCCGCGCGCGCGTCGAGCAGATCGCCCGCGACGGCACGTCGCTGCGCCTGATCGCGGAGCACGAGCCCGCGCCCGAGCCGGCCGTGCGCGTCACGCTGGCGCAGTCGGCCCTCAAAGGCGACAAGATGGACGACGTCGTCCGTGACGCGACGATGATGGGCGTGGCGGCGATTGAACCGCTCGTCAGCGAGTACACCGCGGCGCCGTTGAAAGCGGGACGCGCACCGGAGCGGTGGCGGCGGATTGCGATCGCGTCGGCGAAGCAGTGTCGCCGTGCGGTGGTGCCCGCGATCGGCGCCGGCACGAACTTCGCCGACTGGATCGTGCGTGATGGCGATCTGCGTGAGCCGCGGCCGTTGCGCCTGCTACTGGTCGAGCCGTCGGCGAGTGTCGAGGGGCATCCGGCGTCGTCGCTGCAAGGCACGCGACCGGCGGACGCAACGATCCTGATCGGCCCCGAAGGGGGCTGGAGCGCGCGCGAGGTCGAGTCGGCCGTCGCGGCGGGTTACCTGCCGATCACGCTTGGCCGCCGGACGCTGCGCGCCGACGCGATGCCGGTGGTCGCGCTTGGCGTCTTGCAGTACCTGTGGAGCGACTTGTAGGCCGGATCTGACGACGCGGCCCGTAACCGCACGCAGCGCTGGCCTTCTCGGTCGCGCGATTCCGCCGCTGGCCGGACGTCTTCATTGTGTCGTTCGCCATGACGGCCGCACGGATCATCGTCACGAGAGTCACGGTCACGAGACTCAAAATCCATCGAGATATCCTCCCGTCTAGAATCCTCAACGTTGGCTGAGCCGGCATGGGGCGCCAGTAATTGAGGCGCTACAATGGCTATAGCTCGGCTGGCCGTGCATTCGCGGCCTTCGCATTCGTGTGAAGGATGTGCTCGGTCTCCTGGCGGCTGGTGCGTCGCTGGAAGAGGTCCTGGCCGACTATCCCTACCTCGAAGCGGAAGACATCGACGCAGTGCTGGAATTCGCCGCCGCCTAATGGCACGCTCGAAGAACGAGGCTTGGCATGACGTTCACAGATCGCATAGAAATGAACCCGCGGGTGATGCTTGGGAAGCCCGTCATCCGTGGAACGCGGATTCCGGTCGAACTGATCCTTCGCAAACTGAGCGAAGGGGCCTCCGAAGCGGACCTCCTGGACGCCTATCCCAACCTCGCTCGCGAGGATATCCAGGCGGCGATGCGATACGCGGCGGACACCATCGCCCACGAAGAGGTCGTCTTCATCGGCAAGGACTCCAGCGCCCGCCAAGAGTAGCCGGTGCGATTCCTTGCTGACGAGAGTTGCGATTTCGCTGTCGTCACCGCTCTTCGCGCAGCCGGCCACGACGTCTCGGCCATCGTAGAGATCAATCCTGGCGCTGAGGACGACATGGTCCTTGCAATGGCCCGGTATGAATCGCGCGTGCTTCTGACCGAAGACAAGGACTTCGGTCGTCGAACTTGTCCACCAACTCGTGACCGAATTGCCAGGGTAATCAGGGGCAGCGGTTTAGCGCGGACCCGGTTGCCCCCTTTCGCGGAACTTCAGGCCCGGCGCAACGTCAGGGCAGCCCAGTCCGCTTCCGACGACTCGTCCACCACCTGCAGTCCCTTGAACGCCGTGCGGACGACGGCGGCGTCCTGGGGAGCGAAGCCGCTGAGGATCAGATATCCGCCGTCGACGGCGAGGCCGGTCAGCGCCTCCGCATGCCGGACGAGGACGGCGCCGGTCAGGTTGGCCAGGACGATGTCCGCGCGCTCGATGCGCAGGCCGCGCAGATCGTCATGGATGATGTCGATCGAGGGGCCGGCGCCATTGCGGGCGATGTTCTCGCGCGCGTTTTCCAGGGCATCGGCGTCGTTGTCAACCGCCGTCACCTCGGCCGCGCCCAGCTTCCACGCCGCCAGCGCGAGGACACCCGAATCCCGTGCCGACGTCGAGCACGCGCGCGCCACGTACCTCGAGGCGCTGCAGCATCCGCAGGCAGAGGCGCGTCGTCGCATGGTGCCCCGTGCCGAAGCCCATCGACGGCTCGATGATGATCACCGGCGTCGATCCTTTTGGTACGTCCCACGGCGGGGCGATGACCAGGCCGCCGGCCTCAATCGCGCGCAGGTTGTCCTGCGAGCGGCGCGCCCAGTCCTCGTCCGACACGCTGATCGGCGCCGCGTCCACGCGCGTCCGATCGACGACGGCGCGCTGTGCGGCGTCGCGCCCGTCGCTGGACTGGAAGAAGACGCGGATGCCGCCGTCCGTCTCGTGGACCGCGACCGGGTCGAAATCGTCGAGCAGGGCGTAGAGGCGATCGAGCAGAACGGAGTCGTCGGCGTCGCAGGGAATGTCGAGCGCCGGGTAATCAGCCAAAGATGTCCTTCACCTTTTCGAAGAACGGCTTTTCGCCGGCCTCCGTGGCCCCCGGCTCGAACGCTTCCTGCGGCATCGTCTTGGCCAACTCCTCGAGCAGGCGTTTCTGCTCCTTGGTCAACTTCTTCGGCACCGCGACGCGGGTGATGACGTAGAGATCGCCGTGGCCGCGCCCCGACACGTTGGGCATGCCCTTGCCGCGCAGCTTGAACCGCGCACCGGCCTGCGTCGCAGCCGGAATCTTCAGCGAGTCTTCGCCGTCGACGAGCGGGACCTTGACGTCGGCGCCAAGCGCCAGGACCGGGAACGTCACCGGCAGCTCGCAGTACAGATCGTCCTCCTCGCGATGGAAGAACGGATGCTCCTGGACGTGGACGACAACGTAGAGATCGCCGGGCGGGCCGCCCGCGCTGCCGTGTTCTCCCTCGCCGTAGAGACGCAGCCGCTGACCGGTGGCGATGCCGGCCGGGATCTTCGCGGTGAGCTTGCGCTCGCGGCCGACGCGGCCGGCTCCACGACAGGCCTGACAGGGTCGGCTGATCACGCGTCCGCTGCCGCGGCAGGTTGAGCAGGGGCGCGCCACGGTGAGGAAGCCCTGCTGGAAGCGGAGTTGCCCCTGGCCCTTGCAGTGCGGGCACACCTCGGGTGCGCTGCCCGCGGCTGCGCCTGATCCGCTGCAGGTCTCGCACGTTTCTTCACGCGGAATCTGGATCGCGGTCTCGGTGCCGGCGTAGGACTCTTCGAACGAGATCTCCAGGTCGTAGCGCAGGTCCGCGCCGCGCTGCGGGCCGCCGCGGCGGCGCCGGCCGCCGAAGAGGTCGCCGAAGCCGAAGATGTCGCCGAGATTGCCGAAGATGTCTTCGAAGCCGGCGAACGCGTTCGGATCGAAGCCGCCGGCGGCGGCGCCGCTGACGCCGGCGTGGCCGTAGCGATCGTAGAGCGCCCGCTTGTCGCGATCGCAGAGGACCGCGTAGGCTTCGGCCGCTTCCTTGAAGCGCTCTTCCGCTTCGGCGCTGCCCGGATTGCGGTCCGGATGGTGTTGCAGCGCGAGTTTGCGATACGCGCTCTTCAGCTGCTGGTCGGTGGCCGTGCGCTCGACGGCGAGGACCTCGTAGTAATCCCGCTTGCTCACCCTTTGGCCACCTTCACCATTGCCGGCCGCAGCAGGCGATCGCCGAGCATGTAGCCGCGGCGGAATTCCTCGATCACTTCGCCTTCACGCCGCCCTTCGGCCGGATCGTGCGCGACGGCCATGTGGAAGTGCGGATCGAAATCGGCGCCGAGTACCTCGATCGGCCTGACGCCGCGCTTGCGCAGGATCTCGAGCATCTGCTTGTGGATCAGCTCGACGCCCTTGCGGACCGCGTCGCCGGCGTCGCCGCCGGGATCCGCCTTGAGGGCGCGCTCCATGTCGTCCACCAGCGGCAGCAGCTCGGTCAGCAGGTCGGCTGCCGCCGCTTCCGAGAGCTGGATGCGCTCGCGCTCGGTGCGCTTGCGGTAGTTGTCGAATTCCGCCGTCTTGCGCAGCAGGCGGTCGTAGTAGTCGTCGCGCTGCTGTTTCAGCGCGGCCGCGTCGAGCGAGGTGCCGGCCGGCTCCGGTGGCGCCGCGGCACTGGTCTGCCCGGAGGTGTCGTTGAGTTCGTCTTCCATGAGTTACGGGTTGTCGAAAACGCGGTTGATCGTGCGCGACAGGCTCTCGACGACGTTGATCGCGCGAGAGTAGCGCATGCGGGTCAGGCCGATGACGCCAACGGCGCCGCGCCGCCGGCCATCGGTATACGTGGAGGTCACCATGCTGAAGTTCTGCAATTCCGGATCCTGATGTTCCGAGCCGATGATCACCGTCAGGCCACTGCCGTCCATGCACGCGTCGATGAGATGGACCAGCCGCGACTTCTCTTCGATCATTTGCACCAGCGACCGCAGCGTCGCCAGCGTCGTCTCGGGATCGCCGCCGGTCGCGAGATCGAACAGCAGCGCCGTGCCCTGCACGTAAATCGATGGGGTGCGCTGCATCCCCTCGAACGTCCGGCTGGCCAGGCGTAAAGCGCGCGCCTTCAGCTGGTCGTAGAGATGGCGATCTTCGTTCAGCCGATCGACGATCGCCTGCCGGATTTCGCTGAGCGAATGCCCCTTGAATTCACTGTTGAGGAAGTTCGCCGCCTGCTGCAGCTCGACGCTTGAGTAGGACTCCTGCGGATCGACCACCTTGTGCGAGATGTGGCCGCCATTCGAGATCAGGATGACCAGCACCTTGCCGCCGTCGAGGACGACGAAGTCGAGGTGCTCGAAGGTCGCTTCGGTTGCCGGCACCATCGCGAACGCGACCTGATGCGAGGCGCGCGAGATTTCCTGGGACGCGTGCGAGAGGACGTCCTCGATCGTGCCGGCGCGGCGGAGCCGCTCCTCGACGTCGGGGGCGTGGCGCGACTTGCGCCGTTCCGAGAGCAGCTGATCCACGTAGGCCCGGTAGCCGAGATCGGTGGGAACGCGCCCGGCTGACGTATGCGGCTGACGTACGAAGCCCAGTTCCTCCAGCCGCGCCATGACGTTTCTGAGAGTCGCCGAAGACACACCAAAGCCACGGCTCGCCAACCACAGCGAGGAAATCGGCTCGCCGTGCTCGATGTAGGCCTGCACGAGAGTGGCGAGAATCCGCCTATCTCGTTCGGGAAGCTCAGGATGACGGCTCATACCAAATTAGCAGTCGGAGAATACGATTGCTAAATTATACGCCAGCCCGGGCGGCGAGCATAGCGGCGGCGGCGCGCGCCTCCTCCGTAATCGCCGTAACCTCTTCATTTACAAGGGCAAAGTCGTTGACCAGGATTTCGCCGTCCACCATCGTCAGCCGGACGTCCGTGCCGCGTGCGGCATAGACGAGCGTCGACCAGGGATCCGGGTCCGGGGCGAGATGGGCGCGGTCCCGCTCGATAAGGATGAGATCCGCCCGCTTGCCTGGCTCGACGGAGCCGATCTCATCGGCGAGCCCGAGTGCCCGGGCGCCCTCCCGCGTCGCCATCCAGAGGGCATCGCGGGCGGTCAGCGCGCCGGGGTGGCGGCGCACCGCCTGGATCGTCGCCGCCAGCCGCATCTCCTCGAACATGTCGAGCCGGTTGTTGCAGGCGGCGCCGTCGGCGCCGAGTGACACGGAAACGCCGCGCGCGCGCATCTCCGTCACGGGCGCCAGCCCCGACCCGAGCTTCAGGTTCGAGCTGGGGCAGTGCATCACCTTGACGTCGCGCTCGGCGAGCAGCGCCTGTTCGCGCTCGCTGACCCACACACAGTGCGCAGTGCAGAGATGCGGCGTCGCCAGTCCCGTGTCGGCGAGGTATTCGAGGTTGCTCATGCCACCCGACAACCGCCGGACGAGGTCGATCTCGTCACGGTTCTCTGAGGCGTGCGTGTGCACGATCACGCCATCGCGCGATGACAGGTCGGCGACCGCTTCGAGCAGCTCGCGCGAGCAGGAGACGGCGAATCGCGGCGCGAACGCGGCGCGCAGCCGCCCGTTGCCGCGGCCGTCCCAGCGCTGGCGCAGTGCGAGGCTCTCGTCGATCGATGCCTGCGTCTGCTCCTGCAGCCGTGCAGGAACCTGCTGGTCGGAGTCCATCATGCACTTGCCGACGACAGCGCGCAGACCGATCTGGTCGAGCGCCTCGAAGACGACGTCCGTATCGTGCACGGTCTCCATGGTCAACGCCGACGTCGTGCCGCCCAGGAGCAGCTCCGCCGCGGCGAGTCGGGTCGAGGCGCGCAGCGTCTGCGGCGTGTGCGCCGCTTCCATTGGCCAGACGCGGCGGCGCAGCCACTCGAGGAGTGGCATGTCGTCGGCGTAGCCGCGGAAGAGGGTCTGGCAGAGGTGGACGTGCGTCTGGATGAAGCCGGGTAGCAAATACGCGCCGCGCGCGTCGATGACGCGATCGTGGACCGTGTCCGGCTCCGCGCCGACGCTGACGATCAGCCCATCGTGCACGGACACCGCGCCCTCGAAGATGTCGAGGGCATCGTTCATCGTGACGATAGTGGCGTTGCGGATAACGGTCGAAGGACGCGAGGGAATCGAAGATCACGAAGGAGCTTACAGCCCCTTCGCCTCCTGCTCCTTCGTATCCTTTGCCGTCCTGCGCGGCTTGCGGCGCGACGACATCGCCACAGGCGTCACATCGCGGCCGTGGCGGATGGCGATCAGCTCGGCGAGGATGCTGACCGCGATTTCGGCGGGGGTAATGGCGCCGATGTTCAGCCCGATCGGGGCGTGCACGCGGTCGAGGCACTCGGCCGGCATCCCCTCGGCATCGAGCGCGTCGAAGATGCGTGTCACCTTGGCGCGGCTGCCGATGAGACCCAGGTAACGCAGATCGCGCGCCGCCAGCGCGCGGACGGCCTCGAAATCGTGCGTGTGCCCGCGCGTCACGACGACGACGTAGGCCGACGGCGGGACCTCGGCGCCGTGCAGCCAGCGGCCGATGTCGTCGACGACGATCGAGTCGGCAGCGGGGAAGCGCTCGCGGTTGGCGAACTTCTCGCGGTCGTCGACGACGTGGATGCGGAAGCCGGCGTCGGCGGCGAAGCGGGCGAGGTGCCAGCCGACGTGACCGGCGCCGATAACGTAGAGCGGCGGTGCCGGCGCGATCGGATCGATGTAGACGTCCATCTGCCCGCCGCAGATGAGACCCGACTCCTCGACGAAGTCGTCGTTGAGGTCGAAGGTGACCAGCTGCGGCGTGCCGCTGGCGATAGCAGCGCGCGCCTTGCCGATGGCTTCGTTCTCGTAGCAACCGCCGCCGATCGTGCCGACGGTGCGGCCGTCGGCGAACACCAGCATCTTCGCGCCGGTGCGCTGCGGCGTCGAGCCGTTCGAGCGGACGATCGTCACCAGCGCGGCTGGTTCGCCGCGCTCGAGCGCCGCTGCCGCGGCCGGAAGGACGTCTTCGTTCATCGGCCTGAGGTGTTCATAGGCCTGGGGCGTTCAGATCAGGACCTCGATCTTGCCCTTCTTCTTCAGTCCGTCGATGAAGGCGTCCATGTGCTGCTGCTTTTTCTCGCCTTCGATCATCTGCTTCAGCTTGGAGATGTTGTCGGGAGAGAGTTGCTCGTAGGGTGTGATGCCGGCCGCTTTGTGGTCGATCAGCTTGATGACGTGGTAGCCGAACTGCGACGTCACCACCCCGCTGATCTCGCCGGGCTTGAGCGCGAAGGCGGCGTCGCTGAACGCCGGCACCATCTGACCGCGCGGGAAGTAACCCAGGTCGCCGCCCTGCGCGGCGCTGCCGTCCTGCGAGTATTCCTGCGCGAGCTTGGCGAAGTCCTCGCCAGCCTTCGCCTTTTTCAGCACCAAGTCGATTGTCGCCTTGGCCTTCGCTCTCGTCGCGGCGTCCGCCTTCTCGTCGACACGGATCAGGATATGGCTGGCCCGGACGCTCTCCGGCTGGTTGAACTTGGCGGAGTTCTTGGCGTAGTAGGCCTTCGCGTCGGCGTCGCTCGGGCCCGAGATGGTGCCGACTTCCGCGTCGACGAGCTTGCTGACGACGAGGTCAGCACGCGCCTGCTTGCGCAGCTCGTCCGGCGTCATCCCGCGCGCCTTGAGCGCCTTTTCGTAGGCGTCCTGCGTCTGAAACCGATCGCGGACTTCTTTCACCTTGGCGTCGACTTCGCTGTCCTCGACCTTGAGGCCGCGCGAGTTGCTTTCCTGCGTGAGCAGCTTGTAGACGATCAGCTGATCGAGCCCGTTGCGCAGGATCTCGTCGCGGCGATCGGGCGGAATCTGCTGTCCGGCCTGCATCTCCATGCCCTTGATCATCTGGTCGAAGTCTTCTTTTTTGATGTCCTCGCCGTTGACGTGGGCCACCACGGGCGGCAGGGTCGCCGGAACTGGCTTGGGCGGGACGGGCGCCGGCGGCGCTGCCGGCGGCGTGCCGCTGCCCTGGCCGTTGACGGCGGGCGGCGTCGCAGCGGTCGCGGCTGGCCTGGGCCGCGGGAGACTTCTTACAGGCGCTCACTGAAAGCAGGGCGACGACGGCACACGAGACGAACTTGGATCTCACTTACACCTCAACAAGTTGGAGACGAGAACGATCGATTCTAAATCAGAAGTAGTGAATCGGGCAGGGCTCGGTCGGTTCGGTGCCGGGGAGGAAGGCTTCGCGAAAGACCTTCGGGCAGGCAGGGGTGGCGAGCTTGCCCGTGTCCTTGTCGATGTCGACGAAGACGACGCCGTCAGGCACGTCGAACGGTTCGCTCGCATGCCCGGCCAGCGCGCGGATCATGAATGCCGTCCAGATGGGGAGGGCCGCCTGCGCGCCGCTCAACCCGATCGGCTGGTTGTCGTCGAGGCCGACCCAGACCACCGTCAGCAGCTCGGGCGTGAAGCCGATGAACCAGGCGTCGCGCAGGTCGTTGGTCGTGCCGGTCTTGCCGGCCGCGTCGAGCGTGAAGCCGGCGCCGCGCACGGCGGCCGCCGTCCCTTCGTTGATGACGCTGCGCATCATGTTGGTGACCAGATACGTCGTGTCCTTACGGGCGACGGTCTTCTCCGCCGGCACCGCGATCGGCAGGTCCTTGCCGTCAGCGACGATGCGCGAGAGCGCGCGCAGCGGACGCATCGTGCCGCCGTTGGGGAAGATGGTGTAGGCGGTCGCCATTTCGAGCGGCGTCGCTTCGAACACGCCGAGCGCGATCGAGGGATAACCATGTGGCGGCGTGCCGATGCCGAACTTCTTCCACAGGTTGGCGACGTTGTCGAAGCCGATCGATTCGGCGACCTTGATCGTCGCGATGTTCCGCGAGTGGGCGAGCGCGCGCCGCAACGTGATCGGCCCGTCGTACTCGTTCTGATAGTTCCCCGGCGCCCATACCTGGTTGTTGAAACTGAACTCGGTTGGCTCGTCGACGACCACGGTGGCCGGGGTGATGTCGGTGCGCTCTTCGGCCAGCGCGCGTTCGAACGCGGCCAGATAGACGAACGGCTTGAAGGTCGAGCCGGGCTGCCGCTTGGCGGTGGTCGCGCGGTTGTACTGCGATTGGTTGTAGGAGCGGCCGCCGACCATGGCGAGAATCTCGCCGGTGCGCGGGTCGACGGCGATCAGCGCCGCCTGCGGCACGCGCGGCTTGCGCTTCGCCAGCAGCTTCTCGACGTTGGCGATGCCGTCGCGGACCGCGTCCTGCGCGATGCGCTGCAGGTGCAGGTCGAGCGTCGAGTAGACGTCCACCGGGCCGGACGCCTTCGTCCGCTCCTGCATCTCCTGCGTCAGGTAGTCGACGAAGTACGGGGCCTCGGATTCGATCGCGGCGCGCGACGATCTGCACCGGCTCCTTCGCCGCGCGATCCGCCGCGTCGGCGCTGATGATGCCGGTGTCGGCCATGACCCGCAGGACGGTGTTGCGTCGGTCCCTGGCGCGATCGGCGTGCTGGAACGGCGAATCGACCGCGGGCGAGTGGATGACGCCGGCGATCGTCGCGGCCTCGACGAGCGACAGGTTGCTGACGTCCTTGCCGAAGATCAGCCGCGCCCCTTCGGGCACGCCGTGAATCGCGAACGAGCCCCGTTGCCCGAGGTAGACGTCGTTGAGGTAGAGCTCGAGGATCTTGTCCTTGGTCAGCCGGCGCTCGAGCGCGATCGACATGAACCACTCGGTGAACTTGCGTTTCACGCCAGCCAGCCCGCCGCGCTCGCGCGCCTTGTCCAGGCCCCACATCGAGCTGAGGAAGGTGTTGCGCACTAGCTGCTGCGTGATCGTGCTCCCGCCGCTCAGGTACTTCTTGCTCCCGAACATGTTGCTGGCCACCGCGCGCGTCGTGCCGATGAAATCGACGCCGGGGTGATCGTAGAAGCGGCGATCCTCGATCGCGATCACCGCCTGGACCATGCGCGGCGAAATCGCGCTCAGCGGTACGTCGCGCCGTTTCTCGCGCCCTTCGACCAGCGCCGTGAGCAGCGGCGCATCCATCGCCACTTCCTCGACCGGCTGGCGCTTCGACACCGACTCGATGCCGGTGAGAGGCCCGGCGATCCCCTTCTTGTCGGGCGCGAAGGTGAAGCGCAGCGTCTGGCCGGCGCGATCGCCGCTGCGCGGAATCACCGCGAGCGCGTCACGCCCGATGGCGAATTCCCCGGGCTGCTCGACGCGCGGCTTCTCCGCATAGCCGAGATCGTTGAGCCGATCGATCATCTCGCGCAGCGTGACGCGCTGCCCCTTGCGCACCGTCAGCGGCCGCGCGAAGATGCGCGGATCGGTGCGCGCGAACTCGCCGTGCATGCGCGCGTCGAGCAGCCGCGAGAAGGTGATGTAGTAGTAAGTGATGGCGCCGGCGGTGACCAGTGCCGGCAGGAGAATGGCCAGCGCGGCGTAGAACTTCCAGCCGCGCCGCCGCAGGAATCCCAGGCGCCGTGAGGTTGGCTTTTTCGCCGCGGGCTTCGTCGGGCGGACCGTGGGCACCGGGTGACTTCGCCGCTGATTGTATACTGACCCCCTGCCCGCCTTCGCCGATTCGATGAGTAGACGCCCTCTGGGTCGTGTCACCGTTGCCGCTGCAGTCATGGCGTTTGTCGTCGCGCTGGGAAGCCGCGTCCCCGCGCAGCTACGCGTCGCCCCTGTCGGAGAGCATCCCGACGCGCAGGCCCTGGAGCTGCTGCTGCGAAAGCTCGCCAGCACCGGCACCTTCATGCAGACCGATGCGCATCCCGACGACGAAGACAACGGCCTGCTGGCGATGCTCGGCGAGGGACTGGGCATGCGCGCGACGCTCGTCACGGCGACGCGCGGCGACGGCGGCCAGAACGAGATCGGCCCGGAACTCGGCCAGGCGCTCGGCGTCTTGCGCACGGAAGAGCTGCTCGCCGTCCATCGCTTCGACGGCGCCGAGCAGTACTTCACACGGGCGGTCGACTTCGGCTACTCCTTCAGCGTCGACGAGTCGGTGCAGAAGTGGGGCGAGGACGAGATCGTCGGCGATTACGTCCGCCAGATCCGCGCGATCCGTCCCGATGTCATCGTCGGCTTCCTCTGTGGCGGCACGTCGGGCGGCCTGCACCACCAGGCCTCGGCAAAGCTGACCCTCGAGGCGTTTCGCGCGGCGGGCGACGCGGCGAAATACCCGGAACAGTTGCGCGATGGCCTCAAGCCGTGGCAGCCGGTGCGGATCTTCTGCACCGACGAGACCTCGTTCGGCCCTCCGCAGCCGTTGACGCCCGACCGGGTGCGGCTCGATCTGTCCGCGTTCGACAGCCTGCTCGGCCGCACCTACGCGGAACTCGGCCTCGAGGCGCGCTCGATGCACAAGTGCCAGGGCACCTCGCAGTTGCTCCTGCTGCCGGGTGTCCCGCAGAGCCGGACCTACCGGTTCCAGGACGGCCGGCCGGCCAACGGCTCGCTGTTCGACGGCATCGACACGTCAATCGTCGGGCTGCTGCGCTTCGCCGGCGAGCGCCCCGAGCCGTCACTCCGCACGGCGCTCGTCGCGCTGCAACAACAAGTCATCGACGCTCGCGCCGCCTTGGCCGCGCGTGGCTCCGCCGCAACCGTCACGCCGCTCGCCGCCGGGCTGCGCGCGGTCCGCGCCCTGCGCACTGACCTGGCGCGCCTGCTTGGCGGCGGCGCCGCGGCCACCGCGCCGGCGGAGATCGATTTCCGCCTGGCGCAAAAGGAGCGGCAGTTCCAGGACGCGCTGATCGTGGCGACCGGCACGCGTCTCGACGCGCTCGCCGACGACGGCGTCGTCACGCCGGGGCAAACGGTGAATCTGACGCTCGCCGCCGCGGCCGCCACAGAGGGTGTCGAGCTCGCCGGCACCAGCCTCGCCGGCTTCGACGGCACGCCGCAGGCGGTCTGCACCGGCACGCTCGCGCGCGGCGCGGCGGTGAACTGCAAAGCGGCGGCGACGGTCCCGGCATCGGCGCACCTGTCGACGCCGGTACTGGACGCCGCGCGCCGACGCCTCCCGTTACGACTTCGAGCCCGACGTGCCCTTCGGCGTTCCGTTCCGGCCGTCGCCGTTCCGCGCCTCGTTCGCGCTGCGCATCGGCGGCGCCGATGTCCGCGTCGACCGCGTCGTGCAGTACCGCTACTCGAACCTCGTCGCCGGCGAAAAGCGCGCCGAGCTGAATGTCTCGCCGGCGTTCAACGTCAGGGTCGATCCGGGTATCGCGATTTTCCCGGTTGCCGGCGGCGACGCACCCGTCGCCCCCGCCGTCAGGCAGAAAACCCTCAACGTCACCGTCGCTAACAACCAGAAGGGCCCGACCGCGGCGACGGTCGCGCTGATGGCGCCGTCGGGCTGGACCGTGACGCCGGCGTCGGCGCCGGTGAACTTCCTGCGCGAAGACGAGGAAGCCACCGTGAAGTTCACCGTCGAGGCGCCGGCATCGCTCGCCGCGGGGGAGTGGCCGATCACGGCAACGGTGACCGCCGCCTCCGGCGGCAGCTCGAGTCTTGGCTACCAGGTCGTCGAGTACCCGCACATCCATCGCCGGCACGTCGTCGTGCCCGCGGTGGTCCGGATGAAGGCCATCGACGTGACGATCGCGCCGGGGCTGCAGGTCGGTTACATCATGGGCAGCGGCGATCGCGTGCCCGACGCCGTCGCCCAGCTTGGCGCCACCGTCGATCGGCTCGACGCCGGCGATCTCGCGTCAGGCAACCTCTCGCAGTACAACGTGATCATGGTTGGCGTGCGTGCCTACGAGAGCCGGCTCGACCTGCGCGCGAACAACCAGCGGATCCTCGACTACGTCAATGACGGCGGCACCCTGATCGTGCAATACCAGCGCGGCGGCTTCAACGACGCGCAGTACGGCCCGTTCCCGGCCAAGACCAGCGATGCGCGCGTCACCGACGAGAACGCGTTGATGGAGATCCTGGTGCCGGATCATCCCGTGTTCACGACGCCGAACCGGCTCGGCGCGGAGACCTGGGCCAACTGGGTGCAGGAACGCGGCACCTACTTCATGGGGGAGCGCGATCCGCGCTACGTGGATCTGCTGCGTTCGTCCGACCCGTTCCCGTACAATGCGGGAGCGAAAACCGGGATGCTGGTCGAAGCACGCCTCGGGCGCGGGCGCTGGATCTACACTGGGCTGGGCCTGTGGCGCCAGCTGCCGGCCGGTGTCGACGGCGCCTACCGCCTGCTGGCGAACCTGCTCAGCCTAGGGAAAATCGTAAATGTTCGCACCCGAGTACGTGCGTCTCGTTCTCAACGAAAACTTCGAGGACGCCAAGGCACAGTTCCTGTTGCCGCTGATGGCGATCAACTACGCCCATCTCGTCATGCTCGCCGAGTGCCACATCGTGTCGAGTGCGGACGCGCGCGCGATTGCGGCGGCGCTCGACGCCGTCTCGATCGACGAGGTCAGGAGCGTCGTCTACGACGGGACCTACGAGGACCTGTTCTTCTACCTCGAGAACCGCATCGCCGCGCGCTGCGGCGCCGACGTCGCCGGCCGCCTACACACCGCCCGCTCGCGCAACGACATCGACATGACGATGTACCGCATGCAGCAGCGCGAACTGATCCTCGCCGTCGCCGAAGGGGCGCTGGCGCTGCGGCGGGCGCTGCTGCCGCTGGCCGAGCGCTATCGAGAGGCAGTGTTCGCGGCCCACACCCACACGCAGCCGGCGCAGCCCTCGACGATCGCCCATTACCTGCTCGCGGTCATCGAGCAGCTCGAGCGCGACGCCGTCCGCCTGAAGGCGGCCTTTGCGAGCACCAACCGTAATCCGCTCGGCGCCTGCGCCATTACCGGCACCGGGTTCCCGATCGATCGCCAACGGACGGCCGCGCTGCTCGGGTTCGACGGCACGACCGGCAACACCTACGGCAGCATTGCGACCGTTGATTACCTGCTCGAGAGCGTCAGCGCGACGGCGGTGCTCCTCGCCGGCCTCGGCCGCGTCGTCCAGGACCTGCTGCTGTGGTGCACGGTGGAGTTTGGCTACCTGCGGCTGAGCGACGGCTTCGTGCAGGGCAGCAGCATCATGCCGCAGAAGCGCAATCCGGTCGCGCTCGAACACGCCCGCGCCATTGCCAGCAAGGCGCTCGGACAGGCGTCCGCCATCGTCCTCGCCGTTCACAACACGCCGTTTGGCGACATCGTCGACACCGAGGACGACCTGCAGCCGCTGGTGACGCAGATGTTCAGCGACGCCGCGCGCGCGGTGGCGCTGGTCGCGGCGGCGATGACCGGCGCGGCGTTCGATGTCGAGCGGCTTGGCGCCCGTGCCGGGCAGAACTGGATCACGATTACGGAGCTGGCCGACACGCTGGCGCGCGATCACGGGCTGCCGTTCCGCGCCGGCCACGAGATCGCGGCAAAGCTGGTGGCAGGTTCGCGGGCGCAACCGGCCGCGCCGATCGCGACGGTGTTGCGCGAGGTGTCGCTCGAGGTGACCGGGCGGGAGATCGTCTACAGCGACGCGCAGCTGACCGAGATCCTGAGCCCACGCCATTTCGTCGAAGTACGCCGGACGCACGGCGGCCCTTCACCGTTGGAGACAGCCCGCGCGCTGGGGGTTGCCGAAGTGTGCCTGGCCGCCGACGAGACATGGCTCGACGACACGCGTACGCGCCTCGTCGCCGCGGACGCCATGCTCCGCACAGCCGCCAAGGCGCTGTAGTGCTGTCGCTGCGCCCGCTCGCGTCGTCTTAGGTGTGCCGTCAGCGCGGCGCGACGGTTCCCGGCGCTACAGTGTGACTAGCCAGTGCTGGCCGGCGTCGATCGGCAGCTCCTCCAGGAGCAGCGCGACCAGGCCCGGGCCGTACTTGTTCAGGAAATAAACGCAGCCGAGCATGCGCTCCTGCGGGTGGCCCTCCGGAAACGCCTGCGCCTGCGCGCGGACGAACTGCCGCCGCAGCACGTCGTGGCGTTTCTTTGCGGCGTGGATCACCTTCGTGTGCAGCGATTGCAGCTCGTGCTCCATCTTGCCGAGCGTAGTCTTGGCCGCACCGGCCAGCGTCGGGTCGAGCTGCGGAAGTGCCTGCATGACCCGCGTCATCGCGTCGTCGATCTCCGCGCCGGCGTCGCGCAGCGAGGCTTCGACGTTCGCCGGCAGCTGCGCTTCGAGCAGCTTGTTCAGCGCCGATTCGTCTGGCGTGCGCAGCTCCTCGAACGGCACGTCGTACTTGCGTAGAAACCGTGTCGCCCCCGAGTCGAGCAGCGTCGCCGACGTGCGGGGGAAGAGCAGGGGCATCGGCACGCCGAAGGCGTCGTAGACGCCGCGCAGCTGGCCCAGATAGGCGAGCTCGCTCGGGCCGGCGACGTAGCAGACCGTCGGGAACAGCGTGTCCTGGACGATCGGCCGGAGCAGGACGTTGGGGCTGAACGACGCGGGCGAGGCGGTTGCGGTCTGGGCCAGCGCCGCCGCGTCGAACGTGCGATCGCCGATGGCCAGCTGATCCCCGCTGCGCTTGATCGGCTTGCGTCCGTCTTCGATCGAGAAGAGGGCGACGTTGTCGGCCTGGCTGACGACCTGCGGTGCGTGGCCGCGGGCCGCGAGTTCCTCGCCTGCGCGCGCCGCGAGGGCGGCGGTTTGCCCCGGGTCCGAGAGCTCCCTGGCGAAGACGCTGGCGACCAGCGGCTTGGCGGCGGGGTCGGCCGACTCGAACACGACCAGGCCGAACGGCCCGAGCACGCGCTCGAGCCAGATGGCAAAGGCCCGCGCCATGCCGGTACCAGATTTCCACGCCGCGCGCAGGTCGTCGAGCACCGTGGCGGTGAACTCTGACCGCTGCAGCAGGCCGGCCAGCTCGTCGATCGTTTGCTCGACGCCGTGGTCGAGGGTGAGGTGCGCAATCGGCCGCTCGCCCGCGCCCTCGAGATCCGCCAGCGTCACCGTGCGCGGCTGGAACTCGGCGTCGAGCACCGTACAGCTTCGGATTTCCGCCCAGTCGTGATCTTCGGCTTCGACCCAGAAGAGCGCGATCGCCGGCGTGCCGTGCTCGCGCTCGGTGCGCCGGGCAAGCTGCAGTGCGCTGATCGCTTTGAGCAGCGTATACATGGGGCCGCCAAAGGCGCCGGCCTGCTGACCGGTGACGACAGCGACCGCGGCGGGATCGGCGAGGCGTGTCGCTGCGCTGCGGGCTTCGGCCGGGGCGCCGCGCTCGTCCTGCTGCGCCCGGATCAGCTCGGCAACGCGCGCGCGGTCGCGAGGGTGCGCCTGCGCCCGCGTGATGGCCTCGCGCCAGGCGCCGGCGTCGAGGGGATTGCCGGCGTAGAGGTCTTCGACGCGCGAGAAGTTGTAGACGTAGTCGCCGGCCAGCGGGCGAATCCAGGGAAAGCGCCGCACGTCGATTCCGGTCACACCCATGCGGCCGGTGGACTGAGGCAACGCGGACGGCTCGGCAGTCACGGTGTCGTACTCTCTCAGAGCCATCCGAAACCTGTCAAGGCGCGGCAACATGGCATGACGCTTCTGACGCCATTCCCGCCGCAAAGGATCCCGCGATCCGTGTTACATTCTCTTGATCTGCCCGAGGAGTTCCGTCGCTGACCACTGAGGACCCGAGCGCATTCTCACCGCCGCCGGCTTTCGGCCCGTTCCGAGTGCTGCACCAGATTGGCATCGGCACGCTTGGTCCCGTATTCCGCACTTACGAACCCAGCCGCGATCGGCTCGTCGCCGTCAAGGCCTTCCGTCTCGACATCGTCCCAGAGCAGGCGCAGGCGCTGGCGCTCGCGCTGAGCCGCGCTTCGCAGGCCTCGTTGTTCCATCCGTCGATCGTCGAGCCGATCGACGCCGGTGTCGAAGGGACACTTGCGTATCGCGCCGAGGAGTACGTCGCCGCCGAATCGCTCGACGTGGCGATGCGCCACTACGCCCCCGCGCCACTCGAAAAGGTGCTGCCGTTCATCACGCAGCTCGGCGGGGCGATCGATTTCGCACGTGCCGCAGGCGTCGGTCATGGCGGGCTGCATCCGCGTGACATTTTCGTGACACCCGACGAGGCCCGCGCCACAGGCTTCGGCGTCGTCGATGCGCTGGAGCAGGTCGGCATCCGCGCGCCGATCCGCCGGCCGTATAGCGCGCCCGAACGGATCGCCGGCACGACGTGGGGAACGCCGGCCGACGTGTTCTCGCTGGCGGCGATCACCTTCGAGCTGCTGACCGGGAAACGCCCCGCGGGAACAGGCGCACAGATCGGGGCGCTCCCCGACGGCCCCACCGCCGCCGTCATGCAGGCGGTGCTTGCCCGCGCGATGGACGACGAACCCGCGCGTCGCCATGGGAGCGCGCTGGCGTTCGCCGCTGCGCTGGAGGCGGCGAGCCAGGGACGGATACTGACGGAAGAGGACGAGAAGACGGCGCGGGCGAGTCTGATTGCGCCGATCGTCCTGCCCGTGTCGGAGCCGGCGCCGGGAGAGTCCGCTGTCGAAGCGGCGGCCGAACCGGAGGAGGAGGAGACGCTCGACGATCTGGCGATCGCGCACGCCCCCGAGGTGGCGGCGCCCGCTCCGGCTGCCGAAGCGGCGCGTGAACCGACGCCGGTGCCGTTGTTCGACGCCGCCCCCGATCCGCACCGCGATCGTTTCGTTGACGATTTCGTCGAGGAAGAGACCCTCACCGCGGACTTGCGCCGCGCGCCGGAAGCGAAGCCGGCGCTTGCGGCTGAGGCCTCTCCGTATGCCGCCACGCCGCGCGAGACGCCGGTGCCGCACTCCGTGGACGCCGCCCCCCCGATGTTCCGCACCGTCGCCGGAGAGACGGATTTCCCGGATCCCTCCGAACACATGCGCCCGGCGATCCTGCCCTACGCGCTCGTCGCCGTGCCGATGCTGCTCGTGGGTTTTGCCGGTGGCTATTTCGTCGGCAGCCGGGATCGGATCGCCGCGCCGGCGGAGACCGCGCAGTACAGTGACCAGAAAGTAACGCCGTCGTCCGTACCTCCGGCGCCAGCGCCGACTGTTGCCTCAGCGCCGCCGGCCTCTTCGCCGGCCACCGGCGTGCCTGTTGCACCGCCGGAACCGGCGGCTGCGAAAGGCGCTCCCGGAGGAGCGGCAGCCCCCGCGCCGCCGCCGTCGCGCCCCGCGCCCGAGCCGCACGCGGCGGCCGTCAGCAAGGGACAGATTGTTGTCCGCTCGCTGCCGACGCACGCCGGTGTATCGCTGAACGGCATGTGGCGCGGCCGCACCCCGCTGACGATCGATGACGTCGCGTTTGGCAGTTACGTCGTGCGTGTCGTGCAGCCCGGCTATCAGGTCGCGAAAGACGAGTTCACACTGAACGCGCGGACGCCGTCGCGCACGTTCATGCCGCGTCTCGAACGCGTGCCCGCGACTGCCTCGCCTGCGCCCGCGCCTACGCTTCCGCCGGGGCGCGAATCTCCGCCGCCCGCGAAAGCCCCGCCCGCGAAAGCCCCGCCCGTGAAAGCCCCGGCCGCTGAGCCGGCGTCGGCTTCGTCCAACGGATCGCTCTACGTCGATTCGCGGCCGCGCGGCGCGACCGTGTTCGTCGACGGCAAGAGCGTGGGCCAGA
This sequence comes from uncultured Acidobacteriota bacterium, assembly GCA_963836665.1. Lineage (GTDB taxonomy): Bacteria > Acidobacteriota > Vicinamibacteria > Vicinamibacterales > 2-12-FULL-66-21 > JAICSD01. The sequence goes on from CAWIKL010000004.1 coordinate 60,016, forward strand.
CCCCGGTGTCGATCGCTGATGTCCACGTCGGCTCGCATGTCGTGCGCATCGAGATGGACGGCAAGCGGCCGGTGACGGCCAACCCCCGCATCGCCGCGGGCAAGACCGAACGGGTCACCGTGTCATTGGAAGACAAGTAGAAATATTGATGAAAGCTATTCTGGCCCTGGAAAACGGTCTCTGGTACGAAGGGGAGTCGGCGGGCGCGGCGGGTGAAGCCGGCGGCGAGGTCGTGTTCAACACGAGCATGACCGGCTACCAGGAGATCCTCACTGATCCGTCCTATGCCGGACAGATCGTGACGATGACGGCGCCCGAGATGGGCAACTACGGCGTCGCTCACGACGATCTCGAGTCGCGGGCGCCGACGGTCGCCGGCTTCATCGTCCGCGAGGAGTCGCCGATCGCGAGCAACTGGCGCGCCGACGGCACACTGCGCGAGTACCTGATGCGCCACGGCATCGTCGCCATCTCCGGCGTCGACACGCGCGCGCTGACCCGGGTGCTGCGCTCGGCCGGCGTGATGCGCGGCATCCTCGCCACCGGCGACGCCGATCCGCACGTGCTTGTCGATCGCGCGCAGCAGCTGCCGTCGATGGAAGGATCGGACCTCGTGCTCGGCGTCACCTGCGAGCGTGCGTTCGATTGGGTGCCGTCGTCCGAAAACGGGTCGGGGCCCGCCGACGCCGAGTTCGCGCCGCCGGTGCAAGCGCGCACGCGCCGCAACCTGCGCGTCGCCGCCTACGACTTCGGCATGAAATGGAACATCCTGCGCCGGTTCACCGCGTATGGCTGCGACGTGCGGGTCTTTCCCGCCACCGCGCCGGCCGCGGAGCTCGTCGCGGCTGGACCCGACGGCGTCTTCCTCAGCAACGGCCCGGGCGATCCGGCGGTGCTGTCCTACGCTATCTCCAACGCGAAGCAGCTGATCGAGGCCGACTTGCCGGTGTTCGGCATCTGTCTCGGCCACCAGGTCCTGTCGCTGGCGCTCGGCGCCGGCACCTACAAGTTGAAGTTCGGCCACCGCGGCGCCAATCACCCGGTCAAGGACCTGGCGAGCGGCAAGATCGAGATCACGTCGCAGAATCACGGCTTCGCCGTCGACCCGGCGTCACTGCCGTCCGACGTCAAGGTGACGCACACCAACCTGTACGACGACACCATCGAAGGGCTGCGCCACACCACGCAGCCGGTGTTCTGCGTGCAGTACCATCCGGAGGCGTCCCCCGGTCCGCATGATGCGGATTACCTGTTCAAACAATTCGTCGAAGAAATGGAACGGCGCGCGTAATCGATGCCGAAGCGTACTGATCTCAAGCGGATTCTGGTCATCGGCTCCGGCCCGATCGTCATCGGCCAGGCGTGCGAGTTCGACTACTCCGGCACCCAGGCGTGCAAGGCGCTCAGGGCCGAGGGCCTCGAAGTGGTGCTGGTCAACAGCAACCCGGCCACGATCATGACGGACCCGGAGATTGCCGACCGCACCTACGTCGAGCCGCTCACGTCCGGCACGATCGCCCGCATCATCGAGCGCGAGCGGCCGGACGCGCTGCTCCCTACCGTCGGCGGCCAAACCGCGCTCAACCTGGCCGTGCAGCTCGCCGAGGAAGGGGTGCTCGAGAAGTATCACGTCGAGCTGATCGGCGCCTCGATCGACGCAATCAAGGTCGCCGAGGATCGCCTGCTCTTCCGCGACGCAATGACCGAGATCGGCCTCGCCACGCCCAACAGCCGCTACGTCAAGTCGATGCAGGAAGCCTTCGAGGCGGTCGCGCCGATCGGCTTCCCGATCATCATCCGTCCCTCGTTCACGCTCGGCGGCGTCGGCGGCGGCATCGCCTACAACATCGAGGAGTTTCGCGAGATCGCGCAACGCGGCCTCAGCCTCAGTCCCGTGCACGAGGTGTTGCTCGAGGAGTCGGTGATCGGCTGGAAGGAGTTCGAGCTCGAGGTCATGCGCGACCGGGCCGACAACTTCGTCGTCATCTGCTCGATCGAGAACATCGATCCGATGGGCGTGCACACCGGCGACAGCATCACCGTGGCGCCGGCGCTGACGCTGACCGACAAGGAATACCAGCGGATGCGCGACATCGGCCGGCGGATCATCCGCCGCGTCGGCGTCGAAACCGGCGGATCGAACATCCAGTTCGCGATCAATCCCGACGACGGGCGCATCGTCGTCATCGAGATGAACCCGCGCGTGTCGCGCTCGTCGGCGCTGGCCTCGAAGGCGACCGGTTTTCCGATCGCCAAGATCGCGGCCAAGCTCGCCCTCGGCTACACGCTCGATGAGATCCCCAACGACATCACCCGCCTGACGCCGGCGTCGTTCGAGCCGACCATCGACTACATCGTCGTCAAGGTGCCGCGCTGGGCGTTTGAGAAGTTCCCACGCGCCGATCGGACGCTGACCACGCAGATGAAGTCGGTCGGCGAGGTCATGGCCATCGGCCGCACCTTCAAGGAAGCCTTCATGAAGGCCTTCCGCTCGCTCGAGCTCGGGCGTGGCAACATGCTGTTTGCCAAGGGCGGCGGGCGGATCAACGCCACCGCGACCGTCGACGCCGACGACGACGAGAGCACGCTGCAGCGGTCGCTTGCCGTGCCCAACGACCAGCGTATGTGGGCGCTGTTCACGGCGCTGGAGCGCGGCTGGGATCTCGAGGAAATCCACCGTCTTACGAAGATCGATCGCTGGTTCCTGACCCAATTCAAGCAGCTCGTCGATCTGAAGAACGAAGCGACGCTGGTCGGCCTGCGCGGCATTTCACCCGATCTCATGCGCTCGCTCAAGCGCGCCGGCTTCGGCGACTGGCAGCTCGGCAGCATGCTCGGGGCCGACGAAGACGCCGTGCGCGCCGCGCGCATGGAACAAGGGCTCAATGCGGCCTACAAGCGGATCGACACCTGCGCCGCGGAATTCGAATCCTTCACCCCGTATCTCTACGGCACCTACGAGAAGGAGTGCGAGGCGGATCCGACCCCGCGCCAGAAGGTCGTCATCCTTGGCAGCGGTCCCAATCGCATCGGCCAGGGCATCGAGTTCGACTACTGCTGTGTGCACGCCGCCTTTGCCCTGCGCGACGACGGGTTCGAGACGGTGATGATCAACTGCAATCCGGAGACGGTGTCGACCGACTACGACACGGTCGATCGCCTCTATTTCGAGCCGCTGACCTTTGAGGACGTGTCGGCGATCATCACCCGCGAGCAGTCCGCCGGCGGCGACGTCGCCGTCGTCGTGCAGTACGGCGGGCAGACGCCGCTCAAGCTGGCGCTGCCGCTGCAGCGCGCCGGGATCACGATCCTGGGGACCTCACCCGATTCGATCGATCTGGCCGAAGACCGCGAGCGCTTCTCGAAGTTGCTCTGGGAGCTCGGCATCCCGCAGGCGCCGAGCGGCACCGCGACGTCACCGGAAGAAGCCCGCGACGTTGCGCTCAAGATCGGGTTCCCTCTGGTCGTGCGCCCCTCCTACGTGCTGGGCGGCCGGGCCATGGCCATCGTCTACGACCTGGCCGCGCTCGACCGCTACATGTCCACGGCCGTGCAGGCCTCGCCCGAGCGGCCGGTGCTCATCGACAAGTTCCTCGAGGACGCCGTCGAGCTCGACGTCGACTGCATTGCCGACGCCACCGGCGCGGTCGTCATCGGCGGGGTGATGGAGCACATCGAGGAAGCGGGTATCCACTCCGGCGACAGTTCCTGCGTGGTGCCGCCCTACCGCGTCGCCGAGCGGCATCTCGAGCAAATCCGTGACTACACGCGGCGCATCGCCAGGGCACTGCGCGTGATCGGGCTGATGAACACGCAGTTTGCCATCAAGGACGAGACCGTCTACGTCTTGGAGGTCAACCCGCGCGCGTCGCGCACGGTGCCCTACCTCTCGAAGGCGACCGGTGTGCCGCTCGCCAAGGTGGCCGCGCGGGTGATGGTGGGAAAGACACTGGCGCAGCTCGGCCTCGAGGCGGACCTTGAAGTGGCCGGCGTGTTCGTCAAGACGCCGGTGTTTCCGTTCGTGCGGTTCCCCGGCGTCGACACGATCCTCGGTCCCGAGATGAAGTCGACCGGCGAGGTCATGGGCGGGGCGCGCAGTTTCGGCGCGGCGTTCGCCAAGGCGCAGCTGGCCGCCGGCGTCAAGCTGCCCTCGAGCGGCACGGTCTACATCAGCGTCAGCAACCACGACAAGCCCGCGGTCGTCCAGGTCGCGCGCGACTTGAAGGCGCTCGGCTTCGCGCTAATCGCCACGCGCGGCACGGCCAATTACCTGCGCGCGCACGGCATCGACGCGGAAATCGTCTTCAAGGTCAACGAAGGGCGCCCGCACATCGGCGACGAGATCGTCAACCATCGCGTCCAGCTCGTGATCAACACGCCGCTCGGCCGTGAGTCGTTCTTCGACGATAAGCAGGTCCGGCGCACAGCGATGATGCAGCAGGTGCCGTGCATCACCACGTTGACCGGCGCTGCGGCCGCCGTGCAGGCGATCAAGGCGCTGCATACCGAGGCCCTCGACGTCTGCTCACTGCAGGAGTACCACGCCGACGTGCCGGTCAGCCGCAAGTAGCGATGTCTGGCCGTGCATAATACGGTCGGTATGTCCATCGAGGCCGACGCGCCGGTGAGCTTTGAGCGGTGACCGCCCCGCGTCCCGCGCCTCGCCCATCGTCCACCGCCCATCGTCCCATCGCCCATCGTCCATCGTCCTATGACGTTGTCGGCGTCGGTGCCAATTCCATCGACTTTGTCTGCCGGCTCCCGCTCTACCCGGAGCCGTCGGGGCCCAATTCCAAGCTCAACATCCGCAGCTACGAGCGTTCACCCGGCGGGCAGGCGGCGACGGTGCTGTCGGCGTGCGCGTCGCTCGGGCTGCGGACGTCGTACGTCGGCACCGTCGCGCGGGACGAGAACGGCTCGCTGATTCTCGAGGCGTTGAAGCAACGCGGCGTCGACACCTCGCGCGCGATCCTGCGCGACGGCGCCAATCCGTTCGCCGTCATTCTCGTCGCCGACGAAGCCACCGTGCACGGTGAGCGCATCGTCCTGTGGAAGCGGCCTGATGAAATGACGCTCGCGCCGGATGACCTTCCGGCCGGGGTCGTTAGCGGCGCGCGCTTTGTCTTCGTTGACGACGTGGATATCGCGGCGGCGATCGCGGCGGGGAAGGCGGCGGTTGCTGCGGGGGTCCCGGTGACGACTGATATCGAAACGGTCAAGCCGCGCACCAACGAGTTGATCGCCGCCGTCTCGGTGCCGATTTTCGCGGAACAGGTACCGCGCACCCTGACGGGCGAGCCCGATCCGGAGCAGGCGCTGCGCGCGCTCCGTAACCGACATGGCGGGCTGCTCTGCGTCACCCTCGGAGCGCAGGGGGCGGCGGCGCTCGACGGCGACCGTTTCATCCATCAGCCGGGGTTCCACGTCGACGCCGTCGATACGACCGGGGCGGGGGACGTCTTCCGCGCCGGTTTCATCTACGCGACGCTGCGCGGCGATGGGCCGGCCGAGGTCCTGCGCTTTGCCTGCGCCGCAGCTGCCGTCAGCTGCACGCGCCGCGGTGCCATCAACAGCGTTCCTTCGCTCCATGACGTCAACGAGCTGCTGGCCGCGGCCACCGGCTGAAACGGCCAGCGGCCAGAGACGCCGTGGCGCGTCTAATCGCTCATCGCGCTGCGATCGGTATTTGAACAGGCGTTCCGTCGGTGCGGACCGGTAGTGATCCCTTCCACGTCACGGGCAGCACGCCGGGCACGAACGCGGTGTTCAGCATGAACACCTTCGTCACCGCCTCGAGTGTGACAGCCGGGGCAGGCGGCGCCGGCTCACCTTCCCGCGAGGCTCGCGCGTAGGCGCGGATGCGCAAGCCGGCGAAATCCGCCGCCGTCACGCCGGCAGGCATCGGCGCACCGCCTCGGAAACAGCCGCCACGCGCGATGCGGAAGCGCGGATCGGTGTCCGTCGGCAGCCAGGCGACCGCCCCGCCGGCCGTCGTGACGCCGATGTCGAAGGCCAGCGTCGCGTCCTTCACCTGGCCGCACGCCTCCAGCGTCATGTAGCGGCGCGGGTCGACGATCGTGCCGGAGCCTGGCTTGGCCAGGGGATCGACGCGATGCTCGCGCACCATTTCCGCCGACGTGACCGCGTACATCCACGGGTTGTCGTCCATGACCTTCTCGCGCGACGCGTGCTCGAGGGACACGAGCTGCGGCGCCGGCGCGAAGCGGATCATCTCGTCGGGCCCGTGGTCGGCGACCATGTTGTTGAGAGTGGCGACCCACAGCACGGGATGCGTGCCGACGCGCGGCCCGTTGAAGACAATCCACTTGTGGCCCTCGGCCTGGATTTCTTCGCGTCCGCCCGGGTCGGTGAGGCCGTAAATGAATTCGATGTCGGTGGTGCGTCCCCAGGTGGCCATCAGCCGATCGGTCGGCGTCCCGCCGTCCTCGTTGGTGAAGATGACGGTGTACTGCAGCGAATAGCCGCTGCCACTCTCCCCGCCGACGTTCCGCTCCGCATACATGACGAGCGGGAAGTCGCTGAATTTTTCGACCGTGCCGGGGCGGGCTCGCAGGATCGGCGCCCGTGCGATCCAGTCGTACTCAGGCGCGCCGGGTTCGTAGACGTGCACGTCGACACGGCCGAACGTCACCGCGCCGGCCTGCGCGGCCGAGCGCTGCTCGTCGCGTGCGATCGTCAGGCGGTGCGGTCCGGCCGTCACCGCGCCAATCACGATCGGGTAGTCGACGACGCCCGCGCCGCGCGTGAGCGCGAGGTGCTGCGAGTACTGTCCGTCGACGTCGATCTCGAGCAGCACCGCCTCGCGCCCTTCGACGGCCCAGTCGCAGTTCGCGCAACCCGCGGCGATGGTGACGACCGCTTCGCCAGCTTTCCCCACTTGAAAGGATTGATCGATGCGCTGCCTATCAGGGGAAGACTGCATGAGGAGCGCGACGGCGAGCAGCGTGAGCATGCGCGCACGATACCACGCAGTTGTTACGCCGATGATACGTCGTTACGTCTTCGATACGCGCGCTTCGTATAGTGCTCTGCGGGTACAACGCACGTTGTTTCGAGGAGGAGTCTTGATGAATCGTTTTCTAGCGGCTGTGGCCATGCTCTGTGTGCTCGCCACACCGCGGTTCGCGTTCGCGCAGGTCGATCGCGCCACCCTGACCGGCACCGTGAAAGACAGCGCCGGCGCTGTCATCCCCGGCGCGACCATCACTGTTACGAATGTGGCGACCAACGTCGCCGTTACCCAGCAAAGCACCGCGAGCGGCACCTATCTGGTCGTCAACCTGATCCCTGGGCAGTATCGCGTCGACGTCGAGCTCGCCGGATTCAAGAAGAGCTCGGAAACGGTCGTGCTCGAGGTCGGGCAACGGGCCCGCGCCGACGCGACGCTCGCCGTTGGCAACGTCAGCGAGAGCGTCAGCGTCGAAGGAGCGTCGCCTCTGCTGAACACCAACGACGCGTCGCTGGGCACGGTCATCTCGCAGGAGCAGGTGGCAAACCTGCCGCTGGCCATTCGCAACTGGGACGATTTGCTGTCGCTTGTGCCCGGCGTGCAGGGCGAGCGCTACACCGAGCAGGGCGGCGGCACGGCGTTCGGGCGCACCGGCGGTGTCAACGTTCACGGCGCCCGGGCGCTCCAGAACAACTTCCTGCTCGACGGCGTCGACAACAACAGCATCTCGGAAAACGTGCAGGAACTAACGAGCCAGGTGTCGCGCCCGTCGGTGGATTCGATCCAGGAGTTCAAGGTCGTGACGAGTCCGTACTCCGCCGAGTACGGACGATCGCCTGGTGCGGCGGTGAGCGTGTCGACCAAGTCGGGCACCAATGCTTTTCACGGCACGGGCTATCAGGTACTACCGCAACCAGAAGATGGACGCGATCGACTATTTCACGGAGAAGGCGGGCGCGCCGAAAGCCGAGAACCATCAGAATCAACCGGGCGGCAACATTGGCGGTCCGATCTTGAAGAATCGCGCCTTCTTCTTCGTCGACTACGAGGCCACCCGGATCAATCGCGGCGTCAGCCGCGTGACCCGCGTTCCGACGGCCGACGAGCGAAACGGGATTTTTGCGTCTGCAGTGAAGGATCCCGTGACCGGCCAGCCCTTTACCAACAACACGATCCCAGCCAACCGCATCGATCCCTACGCGGCGGGGATTCTCGCGCTCGTGCCGCTGCCCAACCAGTCGGGTGTCAATAACTACTTTCGCAACGCGGGTCTGCTCGACGATTCAGATCGCGTCCTGACGCGCGTTGACTGGCATCCGGGCCCGAAGGACAGCGTTTTCGGCCGCTACATCTACTCGAACCGCGACCGCCAGATCCCCGGCGCCTTCGGCGGCGTCATCGACGGCACGGGCACGTCCGCGTTCGGCAACCAGAAGATCAAGACCAACGCGTTTGTTGGCGGCTGGACGCGCGTGCTGTCACCGCGGATGGTCAATGAGGCGCGCGTCTCGTGGTCGCAGTCGAACTCCGACGCCGTGCAGCAGGCGTTCGGCCTGACGCCGCCGGCCAACGCTCAGATCCCGGGCATGATCACCGACCCGATTGTCGCGGGCGGCTTCCCCGGCATTTCGGTGACGGGTTACTTCGGCGGATCCGGTCTCGGCCGTCTCGGCTCGCCCGACTTCCTACCCAAGTTCCAGCACACCAACCAGTTCGAGTACCTGGATACACTCTCGTGGCTGCACGGCAACCACGCGTTCAAGTTCGGCGCCGACATCATGGCCCCGATGAACAACGAATTCTTCGACGTCCCCGCGACGCGCGGCTCGATGACCTTCGGCGGCACCTTCAGCGGCAATCCGATGGCCGACTTTCTGCTCGGCTACGTCGCCAACTTCCAGCTCTCCAACGTCTACGTCGTCCAGCAGCAGCACTGGGCGACGATGGGATTTGCGCAGGATGACTGGAAGGTGAACGACCGGCTGACGTTGAATCTCGGCCTGCGTTATGACTTCATGACTCCGGCGCTCGAGGCGAGCGACCGCGAAACGAACTTCAATCCCGCCGGTACCGGCAACCTCGTCTTTGCGTCCGGCGGCTCGCTCGCCGACCGCGCGCTGGTGAATCCGGACAAGAACAACTTTGCGCCCCGCGCGGCCTTTGTCTATCAGATAAACGACAAGACGGTCATCCGCGGCGGCTGGGGGATTTTCTACAACCTGTTCGACCGCGTCGGCAGCGAAGATCAGCTCGCGCTGAATCTGCCCGGCCTGATCAACTCGAGCGTCACCCAGACGACCGGGGCGCCGGTGTTCTTCCTGCAGCAGGGCATTCCGGCGAGCTTCCTCACTCCGCCGAGTCTGAATCCGGCTGACGGCCAGCTCAAACCGATTCGCGTTCGCGCCATCGACCCGAATGATTCGGACACACGGATTCAACAGACCAGCATCGGTTTCCAGCGCGAATTCTCGAGCATCGTCGCGTCGGCCGACTTCGTCTACACCAAGGGGACTGATCTGGCGACGCTGATCAACCTGAACCAGCCGCTGCCGAGCGCACCGGGCGCCAACGACGCCCTCGGGCCGCTGCCGTACCCGAATTTTGGCTTCGTCGAGTGGCGGTCGAACGACGGCAAGGCGGCCTACAAGGGCATCGACGTCGGGCTGCAGAAGCGCTACGCACACGGCAATTCGTTCGGCATCGCCTACACTTTCAGCGACTCGAAGGACAACGCGTCGGAGCAGTTGACGACGCAGGGGTCGAACGCCTTTCCACAGAACGGGCGCGACTTCACGAACTGGTACGGGCCCAGCGACTACGACGTCCGTCACCGGTTCACGGCGAACTTCGTCGTGGATCTGCCGCTCGGCGACAACGCGTTCGCGCGCGACTGGGTCACTTCGGGCGTCTACGCCGCGCGTTCGGGACGGCCCTTCACCGTCAACCAGACCACCAACAACGTCGGCAACAGCATGTGGGGCCTGCCGAATATGAACGGGACGCCGAGCTATCCGGGCACGGTCGACAAGTGGTTCGACCCGTCGATCTTCACCCCGGTGGCGTCGGGCGTGTTTGGCAACGAGATCCGCAACCAGCTGCGCGGGCCAGGGTTCCAGAGCTTCGACCTGACAGTGCAGCGAAACATCCGCTTTGCGTCACGCTACACGGTGACACTGCGGCTCGACGCGTTCAACCTGTTCAACACGACGAACTTCGGGTTGCCCGCGCACAACATCTCCGGTGGCGACGTAGCGACGATCACCAGTCTGTCTGGCGACGCGCGCATCACGCAGCTCGCGATTCGCTTTACGTTTTAGCTGCTTATCCGAGGGGCTCTTCCATGGGCCCCTCGGACGCCTTCACCGCCTGCCACTCGCGCTCCATCTCGTCGAGCGTCGCCTCGTGGACAGAATGCCCTTGCGCGTGCAAGCGATCTTCGAGGGCTTCGAAGCGGCGAGTGAATTTGTTGTTCGCCTTGCGCAGCGCCGACTCCGGGTCGATGCCGAGTTTGCGTGACAGGTTGGCGAGCGCGAAGAGCAGGTCGCCCATCTCCTCCTCGCTGCGCGCCGCCCCTTCCGAGGCGACGGCCTGGCGAAGTTCGGCGACCTCTTCCTCGATCTTGTCGATCACGTCTTCGCTGCGTGCCCAGTCGAAGCCGACCGCGGCGGCACGCGTGCCGATTTCGTAGGCGCGCAGCAGCGAGGGCAGCGACGTGGACAGGCCGCGCAGTACGGAGCGGCGCTCGCCGGCGTCGGCTTGCTCCTTCGCCTTGATCTGCTCCCACTGTTGATGCACCTCGGTCGGTGTCGCGAGCGGACGGCCCTCGGGGTCGAAGATGTGCGGATGCCGCCGGATCAGTTTGGCGGCAATGGCGCGCAGTGAATCCGTCACGGTGAACTGTCCCTGGTCGGCGGCCACCTGTGCCAGGAACACGCCTTCGAACAGCAGGTCGCCGATCTCGCCGCGCAGCGCGTCACTGTCACCGCGATCGATCGCGTCGAGCACCTCGTGCGTCTCCTCGAGCAGGAACGCGCGCAGCGACTCGAGTGTCTGCTCGCGATCCCATGGGCAGCCCTGCGGGCCACGCAGCCGCGCCATGATGTCCACGAGTTGTTGGAAAGCGGGACCTGCGTCGGAAGCCATGCGGGGCGTATGGTACCATCGGCACGTGAGCGAATTTGCCGACGAGCTGGACGAAAACTTCGCCAATCTGATCGTCTACATCGGACAGATGACGGCGATGGCGTTTGGCGATCTGCCCGATGCCACCGGGGAGCGCCCCGAGCCGAACATCGAGGCGGCGGGCATGTTCATCGAGATGCTGGGCATGCTGCAGGAGAAGACCCGCGGCAACCTCACCGCCGCCGAGGCGAAAGTCCTCGAGGACCTGCTCTATGACTTGCGTCTGCGCTTCGTCCAGGCGCAGGGCAACCAGAAGCGGATCATCGAACCCTGAGCTTGCAAGTCACGTTTCTCGGCACCGGTACTTCGCACGGCGTGCCGATGATCGGCTGCGACTGTGCCGTCTGCCGATCGGCGGATCCACGCGACGCCCGCCTGCGCCCCTCGATCGTCGTCCGTCGGGGATCGACGGCGGTCCTCGTCGACGCCGGGCCGGACCTTCGCACGCAGGCGCTGCGCCATGATCTTCGCCGCCTCGATGCCATCGTCTTCACGCACGGCCATGCCGACCACATCCTGGGCATGGACGACGTGCGACGGTTCAACGCGTTGATGAAGAACTCGATGCCCTGCTACGGCGATGCGCCGACGCTCGCCGACATCCGCAGGACGTTTCACTACGTGTTCGACCCGGCGACGCCGAAAGGGGGAGGGCTGCCCGCGCTCGATCTGCGCGCCATCGACGGCCCGTTCCATGTCGGCGACATCCCCGTGCAGCCGATTCCGCTCTGGCACGGCGCGCGGCCGATCCTCGGGTTCCGCTTCGATCGCTTCGCCTACCTGACCGACTGCAATCGTATCGCCGACGAGGCGTGGCCGCTCCTCGAGGGGCTCGACACCGTGGTCATCGACGCGCTGCGCGAGCAGCCGCACCCGACCCACTTTTCGCTCGATGAGGCGGTCGCGGCGTCGCGGCGGATCGCGGCGTCGCGAACCCTGTTTACGCACATGTGCCATCATCTGCCGCACGAGGCGACAAACGCCAAGCTACCCGCTGGCATGCGTCTCGCGTACGACGGGCTGACGCTGGACCTGTGATCGCGCACTATCCTGAAGACACACCGCCGCGCTGGCACAACCCTGTGCTGGCGCTGGGCAACTTTGACGGCCTGCACCGCGGGCACGCCAAGATCATCGACCGCGTACGCCGCCGCGCCGGCGAACGGGGGGGCACGCCGGCGGCGATGACCTTCGATCCGCATCCTCCGCGGGTCGTCCGGCCCGACAAGGCGCCGCCGCTGTTGATGACCACGCAACAGCGCATCGAGGCGCTCGGCCGCGCCGGCATGCAGGGAGTGGCGATCGTCCGTTTCACGCACGAGATGTCCCAGTGGGAGCCCGAGACCTTCGTGCGCAACGTGCTGGTCGACTGGCTGCACGTCGTCGAGGTGTGGGTCGGGGCGAATTTCCTGTTCGGCCACGATCGCGCCGGCACCTTCAGCGTCCTGCGCAGCCTCGGCATGCGTTATGGCTTCCGCGCCGAGAAGATCGACGCGGTGCGCTACAAGGATTTCGTGGTCAGCAGCACGCGGGTGCGGCGCCTGGTGTCGGAAGGGCGGGTCGACGAGGCGGGCGCGCTGCTCGGCCATCACTATTTTATCGACGGCCTGGTCGTGCGCGGCCGGGCGCGCGGCCGGGAGATCGGTTTTCCGACAGCGAACCTCGCGACCGACAACGAGCTGCTGCCCCCCGCCGGCGTCTACGCCACGATGGCGGCGGTCAACGGCGTCGCCTATCCCGCGGTGACCAACGTCGGCATGCGCCCGACATTTGACGACGTCGAGGGCCTGCAGATCGAGACGCACCTCCTCGAGGGCGGACGCGATCTCTACGACGCCCGTCTCCGGCTCTCGTTCGTGCAGCGGCTTCGGGACGAGCGGCGGTTTCCTGACGTGGACGCGCTGCGCGCGCAGATCGAGGCCGACTGCCGCGCCGCCCGCCGGCTGTTCGGACATATTTCGCTATAGAATCAGTTGATGGTTGAGTCGACTCGGCGCATGGATCTGCGCCTGACAATCCCGGCGAAGCCGCCGTATCGCGAGCTGGCCACGGAATTGTCGGTCAAGTTCGCCGAGTTCGCCGGCGTGTCGCGCGAGCGAGCCGCCGACGTGAAGACGGCGGTCGAAACGGCGCTGGCGCAGACGACCGGCGACAGCATCGACATCGAGCTGGTCAGCCGGGACGGTGAGCTGGTGCTGACGACCGTACCCTCGACCCACCGCGCCACGTTTCCCCTGACGGACTGACCGTGCGCCTCTACAACACGCTGACCCGACGCGAAGAAGCCTTCGTGCCTTCGGACGGCCAGACCGTCCGCATGTATACCTGCGGCCTGACCGTCTACGCACGGGGCCACATCGGCAATTTCCGCACCTTCGTCGCGCTCGACGTGCTGCGCCGCGCACTGGAGTTCGAAGGGTATCGCGTCATCCAGGTGCGCAACTATACCGACGTCGACGATCGCACGATCGTCGAGTCGATAAAGTCGGGCCGGCCGCTGCGCGAGCACACCCAGCAGTTCGTCGAAGCCTTCGAAAGGGACGCCGCGGCGCTCGGCCTCGAGCCGGTCGAATTCTCGCCGCGCGCCACCGATCACATCGAGGCGATGGCTGGTATGATCCGCGCCCTCGAAAGAAACGGCCACACCTACGCCAGCGACGGATTCGATCTACTTCAAGATTTCCACGTTCCCGGACTACGGCAAACTGGCGCGCCTCGACCACGGCGGCATCAAGGCGGGCGCCCGCGTCGACTCCGACAAGTACGAAAAGGAAGACGCGCGCGACTTCGTGCTGTGGAAGGCGGCGAAGCCGGGCGAGCCGTCGTGGGAGGCGGGTCTGCCGCAGGGGCGCCCCGGCTGGCACATCGAGTGCTCGGCGATGGCCGAGGAGCTGCTCGGCGAGCTGCCCATCGACATCCACGGCGGCGGCGTCGACCTGATCTTCCCGCACCACGAGAACGAAATCGCACAGGCGGAAGGGGCGACCAATAAGAAGTTCTCGCGCTTCTGGGTGCACGTCGAGCACCTGATGATCGAGACCGAGGACGAGGCCGAGGCAGCCAAGAGCGAGAAAATGTCGAAATCGCTCGGCAACGTCTACAACCTCGAGGATGTCGCCGCGCAGCGCTTCCGCGCCTCGACGCTGCGCTACCTGTATCTCGGCACGCACTACCGCAAGCAGTTGAAGTTTTCGTGGGCGCTGATGCGGCAGTCGGAGGAATCGCTGAAGCGACTCACCGACTTCCTCGCGCGCCTCGACGTGCTGCCGGCCGGCACCGCCAGCCCGGCGACCGGGACGCGCCTCGACGAGGCGGCCAAGGCGTTCGCCGAGCACATCGCGGCTGACGTCAACACCGCGGCAGGGCTCGGCGTCGTCTTTGATCTGGTCCGCGCGCTCAACTCGGCGATCGACGCCGGCGAACTGAAGAGCGGCGACGCCACGGCCATCCGCGAGACGTTCGATCGTTTCGACCGCGTGCTCGGCATCCTGTCGCTGCGGCGCGTCGAAGACGAGCAGCCGCCGGTTCCGGTCGCGGAAATCGAAGAATTCATCCAGGCCCGGCGAGCCGCGCGTGCGGCGCGCCATTTCGCTGAGGCCGACCGCATCCGCCAGGATCTCGACGCGCGCGGCATCGTGCTCGAAGACACCCCCTCGGGGACGAGGTGGAAGCGGAAATGAAAGCGCCCAGCATCAAGACGGCTCTGCCCGGTCCCGCGGCGAAAGCGATCATCGACCGCGACGCGGCCTTTGTCTCGCCTTCATATACCCGCGACTATCCGCTGGTCATCGCGCGCGGCGAGGGCGCCATCGTCGAGGACGTCGACGGCAACACCTTCCTCGACTGCGCCGCCGGCATCGCGGTGAACTCGACCGGCGTGTCGCACCCCGAGGTGGTCAAGGCCATCGCCGACCAGGCGGCGAAGTTCATCCACATGTCGGGGACCGATTTCTACTACGAGCCGCAGGTGCGGCTCGCCGAGGAGCTGGCGAAGATCGTCCCGATCGCCGGGGACGTCAGATCGTTCTTCGGCAACTCCGGAACGGAAGCGACGGAAGCGGCGGTCAAGCTGTCGCGCTACCACACGAAACGGCCGAACGTCATCGCGTTCCTCGGCTCATTCCACGGCCGCTCGCTCGGTTCGCTGGCGCTGACGTCGAGCAAGTCGGTGCAGCGGCGCGGCTTCGGGCCGCTGATGCCGGGCGTGTATCACGCGCCATATCCCGACACGTATCGCTTCAGCGGCAGCGCCGACGCCTGCGCCGAGACGTCGCTCTCGTTCATCCGCGACCAGATCCTGGTCCACCTCACGTCGCCCGACGAAGTCGCCGCGATCGTCGTCGAGCCGATCCAGGGGGAAGGCGGCTACATCGTCCCGCCGGCGGCGTTCCTGCAGGGGCTGCGTGAGCTGACCAGGCAGCACGGCATGATGCTGGTGCTCGACGAAGTCCAGTCCGGCATGGGACGCACGGGAAAGATGTTCGCCGCCGAGCATTTCGGCATTACCGCCGACATCGTCAATATCGCCAAGGGAATTGCCTCCGGCCTGCCCCTCGGCGTCACTTGCGCCAGACGGGACGTCATGGACTGGCCCCCCGGCGCGCATGCCAGCACGTTTGGCGGCAATCCGGTCGCCTGCGCGGCGGCGCTGGTGACGATCCGCCTGCTGCGCGATCAGTACGTGCAGAACGCCGCGACCGTCGGCGCCCACCTGATGGACGGCCTTCGCGCGCTGGCCGACAAGCACAGCCTCATCGGCGACGTTCGCGGCAAGGGTCTGATGATCGGCGTCGAGCTCGTGCGCGACCGGAAGACGAAGGAGCGTGCGCCTGAGGAGCGCAACGCGCTGGTGCAGGCGATGTTCCGCCGTGGCGTGCTTGTCCTCGGCGCCGGACGCAACGCCGTCCGCTTCGCGCCGCCGCTCGTCCTGACCAGCGCGCAGGCCGACGATGTGCTGCGGGTATTCGACGAGGCGCTCGGCGAAGTCAGCCAGCGGCAGCCGGCGCTCAGTCGGTCTTGAGCGCGCGCGTCCGGTCGAGCGCGGCAGCATTGCATCGCGAAATCTGCGTCCTCAGCTGGCCTGCCGGCGAGTGTTAGGGTATTGTTGCCCCAATGGCCGACCTTTTTGGTCGCTATCGTCTCGACGATCGTCTAGGGCAGGGTGGCATGGGCGTCGTGTATCGGGCATGGGACACCGTGCTCGAGCGCGTCGTTGCGCTGAAGATGATGATCGGCGAGGGCGACCCCGATCCGTCTGCGCGGGAACGGTTTTTCCGCGAAGCGCGTTCCGCCGCCCAGCTCACCCACAAGAACATTGTCACCGTCTACGACCTCGGCGAACACCAGGGGCAGCCTTATCTCGCGATGGAATTCCTCGACGGCGAGGATTTGCAGCGGCGCCTCGCGCGTCCTGAGAAAGCCAGTCTCTGGCGCAAGGTCGAAATCGCCATCGAAATTTGCCACGGGATGGAGTTCGCCCACGCCCATGGTGTCATCCACCGCGACCTGAAGCCGGGCAACATCTTCATCACCGCGGGCGGCGCCGTGAAGATCCTGGATTTTGGCCTGGCCCGGCTCATGTCCTCGCAGCTCACCCAGAGCAACATGCTCCTGGGCACGATCAACTACATGTCGCCCGAACAGGTCCGGGGCGAGCGCGCCGACCAGCAGTCGGATCTGTTCTCGATTGGCGTCGTGTTTTACGAGCTGTTCGGTTCCCGCCGGGCCTTCGACGGAGACTCGGCCGCGTCGACGCTCTACAAGATCTTGCAGGAGTATCCCGAGCCGCTCGGGAGGATCGATTCCGATCTGCCGCGCGAGCTGATCGCGATCGTCGACCGCGCGCTGGCCAAACCGCGCGACGAACGGTACCAGGACGTGGCCAGCATGCGCCGCGACCTCGAGGTGTTGCAGACCCTGGCGCATCAGCCTGCCCCGTCGACGCCGTGGCCTGCGACGGACGTCACGCTGCCGGCGACGCCGCGATCGAGCTTGCCGGCGATCGCTGCGCCGTCGCTCCCTGGCGCGGCGCCGGCCGTTGCCCAGGCGCGGACGCCGCTACCGGCGTCTGGCGCTGCGGCCGTTCCGGCGCCGACACCGGGATCGGGTGCCCCGCCGATGACGGCTTCGGCGCCCGGATCGGCTCCTCCGGCGCCGACGGCGCCTGCCGGCAATACGACTCGCGGATTCTGGGTCGGCACCGGCCTGGGCGGGCTGGCGATTGCCTCGCTGGTCGTCTGGATGGCGAACCGGCCGGCGCCACCCCCGTCGCCCGGACCGGGGCCCTCGACGCCGATGACGCAGACCACATCCATTCCACCGGCGGCTCCGGCCACCCCCTCCGCGCCCGCATCGACGGTCGCGGAAGCGCCGCCGGCCGCGCCGGCGCAATCGCGGCCGGCGGCGGACCGGCGCACCGCGGAGAAAAAGGACGCCGCCGCACCGCCGCAGACGGCGTTGCCTCCGTCATCGCGCAAGAAAACGACGGCTCCAGCAGGCGTCGAAACGCCGGCCGTTCCGCCGGCGGCATCGGCGACCCCGTCACCCGCCGCCCCGCAGCCGACCGTCACCCCTTCCTCGCCACAACCTCCAGCCGTCCTACCCGCGCCGCCGCCGCCCGCTCCGGTGCCCCAGGCTGCGCCGGCGCCGCCACAGGTGGCCGTCGGTCAGGCGGCGACACCGCCAGCTGCCGCTGACGCGCCGTCGCTGTCGGCCGAACGCGCAGGCGAGTTGCTGCAGCGTTACAAGGCGTCGCTCGAGGCGAGGAGCCTGGAGCAACTGAAACGGATCTGGCCGTCGCTCACGGGCCCGGCCGAGGCCGCCGTGCGCGACGAGTTTCAACACGCGGCGCGTATCACCGTCGAGATCTCCGACCCGCGGGTGTCGGCGACCGCCTCGACCGGCCGCATCATCTTCGTTCGCAGTTATAGCGTCGTGACTGTCGACGGCCAGCGTTTGCAGAGTACCTCGCAGGCGACCATGGACGTGCGCCGTTCCGGCGATACATGGCTCGTCGAGTCGATACGATTCCCCCCTCGTTAATTGTCAGGAGACCTGGATGAGATCGTGCGCGTTCGTGCTGTGTGCCTCTCTGTTTGCCTCGACGCCCGCGTTCGCCCAGACGCAGACCCGGCCGTCTACGCTGTCGACGCTGTTCGAGGACATCTTCGGCCCCAACGGCCTCGTCGTGAGCAGTGACGATGTGCTGCTCGATGGCACGAATCACGCCGCGCACTTCAACAGCTCGTTTCAGTCGGATTTCCGCCTGATGAACATCGCGCTCGCCACCCAGCTCACCGCCGTGCCGCTGCCATCGCCGGCCTCGGGCTTTACCTACAAGTTCGATCCGTCGACCGGCACGTTCCAGCGCTCGACGCGCAGCTTCGGTCCGATTCTGTCCGATCGCGGCGAGACGATCGGCCGCGGCCGCATCGCGTTTGGCACCAACATGCAGTTCTATTCTTTCGATCACCTCGATGGCACGCGCCTCACCAGCGTGCCCGCGGTGTTCAAGCACGACGACTACCAGACGACGCCAGGGCGGTCGGACGTCATCTTCACCGAGAACTCGATCTCGG
Organism: uncultured Acidobacteriota bacterium; assembly: GCA_963836665.1. Taxonomy (GTDB): domain Bacteria; phylum Acidobacteriota; class Vicinamibacteria; order Vicinamibacterales; family 2-12-FULL-66-21; genus JAICSD01. Next base: position 78,745 of record CAWIKL010000004.1, read on the forward strand.
CCAGCGTCACGCAGACGACCTTCGCTCTGACCTACGGCGTGACCGAACGCGTCGAAGTGTCGGCGGCCGTGCCGCTGGTGCGGACGCAGATGTCGCTGCTCTCGAACGCGACTATCGAACGAGTCGGGACGGGGAGCAACCTCGGGATCCACTATTTCTACGATCAGGCGGCGCTCGGCAACCACGGCACCTCGCACCAGTTCTTCACGGAAGGATCAGCGGCTGGGATCGGCGACGTCGTCCTGCGCACGAAGGCGACCGTGCTCCAGGGAGGCGGCCGGTCGCTTGCTGCCGGGATCGACGTGCGCCTGCCCTCAGGCGACGAGGAGAACCTGCTTGGCTCCGGCGCGTTCGGCGCTCGCCCCTTCGCGGCGTTCTCGTCGGCGTTTGGGGCGGTGTCGCCGCACGTCAACGTCGCCTACCAGTGGAACGGCTCCAGCGTCCTCGCCGGCGACGTGCGCGACAACGTCAAGGCCGACCTGCCGGATCAGTTTCAGGTCGCCGGTGGAACCGAGGTCGTGATGGACCCGCACGTCACGTTTGTCTTCGACGTGCTGGCGCAACGATTCCTGAACTCGCCGCGCCTCGAGACGTTTCCCTTCGTGGCCTCGGGTCCGGCCGGATCGATAAACCTCCAGGATTTGGCGTTTACCACGGAAAACTTCTGGTCCACGAATGGTTCCGTCGGCCTGAAAGCCAATATCGCCAAGCGCCTGCTGATCAACTTCAACCTGCGCTTTGCCCTGAATCACGCCGGCCTCACCGATCGCCTGACCCCGCTCGTCGGAATGGAGTGGGCCTTTTAGGACGACGATTCGCGATTCGTTGGCTTGGCGATTGCGATCGCCGCCAAGCCATGACCCTTGCACGTCAGCTGCTCGGCCTCGTCGGTGAGGACCTTGCCGCGCGCGAACTCGCTTCGCGCGGGTACGCAATTCTCGAACGCCGCTATCGCACTGAGTACGGAGAAATCGACATCGTGGCCCAGGACGGCGACACGCTCGTGTTCGTCGAAGTGCGGGCAAAAGCGACAGCCGAATTCGGTACCGCCGCGGAAAGCATCACGGATGTCAAGAAACGCAAGGTAACGCGGATGGCGGTCGATTACTTATCGCGTCGCAACATCGTCAATCGTCCCTGCCGTTTCGACGTTGTCGCAGTCGACGACGCGCTCAGCGAGTCGCCGCAGGTAACGATCTATCCTGCCGCCTTCGACGCCGCGGGGGCCGTGTAGCGTCCGCATCCACGGCGGCGCTATAGAGAATTGGCGCGCGAACGCGCCGGCTGGCGGCTGTGGAATACCCCATGGAAGAACCGGCTGAGCGCGTTCCGGCGCGGAGGCGCGGGCGTGGGAGCGGGGTCGCCGGCCGGGTCGTCCAGGGCCGCGAGCGCCTGAACGGGGCCAGGGTCGTCCGGCGGCTCATGGAGCGCCGCGACCGCGACGACCGGCCGAGCCCGTATCACCCGCGGGTGCACGGGCAGCACGTCGATGGCGGGCGGCGTGAACGCCGCCTCGAGCACCACATTGGCCGCGAGGCTGCGGCTCGGCAGCGGCGCGGCGAGAATCGCGACCGCCACGAAATACGCCGTCGACGCAGCGCCGACCAGCGCGAAGCGTAGGACCTCGTTCCGCTGATGCCGGGGTAGATCCAAGAACGTCATCACCGGCGCCGGACCCTCGGAGCATGCCGCACCTGTCATCCAGTCCCGAGCGTGGTTTCTCATGGGCTGGGAACGGTCTTCACAATCTTTGCCACGCGACGACGCCGGTCCTATGGGCTTGATCGCTCGGACGCCCGCGATGTGTGCGCCTCGGAAGTATCCGTGTGCGGAAAATCTTACGCGCCGATCAGTTTTGTTATCGGATCACGAGCTTGACGGCGGGAGGTGGCGCTCGAGCGACGCCAGTGCGGCGAAGACGACGACCATCGCCGCTGCGATCAGGAGGAAGAAGGCGAGTGGGCCGCCCCGGTCGAGTGCCGCGGCACCGGCGTACGAGCTGAACACCGCGCCGACGCGGCCGATCGCCAGCGCCGTGCCCAGGGCGGTGGCACGCATCGGGGTCGGATAGACCTGCGCACCGAGTGCATACAACGTCGTCTGTACCGCGTTGGTGAAGCCGCCGACGATCGCGATCGTCGCGATGATTGACAGCGCCGAGCGCGCCGGTGTGATCGGCATCCACGCGGCGAACACCGAGGACACAATGGCGGCCGCCGCAAGCACGAGCATGACGCGTTTCGAGCCGGCGCGCGGAAACGCCAGCGCGCTGACGACGGCGCCGATGACGCCTCCCAGGTTGTTGGCCGTCAGGCCCGTGCTGGCGATCGACGGCGGCAGCCCAGCGCCTGTCAGCATCGCCGGGATCCAGTTGAACCCGAGGTAAACAGACAGCAGGCAGGCGAAGAATGCGAACCACAGGGCGATCGTGTCGCGCCTGTAGGCGGGTGACCACAGCGCGCGCACGCCCGCGCTCGCGCTGTGCTCGCTGCGATCGACGAATGTGGATGCGGTGTCGACCTGGTGGCCCATGCGTGCCAGCAGTCGGCGCAGGTCTGCGACACGCTCCGGCCGATGGACCAGGTAGCGCGGCGACTCCGGTAGCAGCCAGAAGAGCACGAGCGCGATGGCGATCGGCACGGCGCCGCCGACCTCGAAGAATGCGCGCCATCCGAGCGCTGGCAGTGCGCGGATCGCAAGCAGGGCCGCCAGAGTCGCGCCGAGCGGAACGCAGACGATGGTCAGCGTCACGGCAATCGTGCGGCGGGCGCGCGGCACGAATTCGGTCGCGAGCGCGGCCGCGTTCGGCAGCGCCCCGCCCAAACCGAGGCCGGCCACGAAGCGCAGCGCCGAGAGTATCGTCACCGAGGCGGCAAGCCCTGAGGCCGCCGTCGCGACGCCGAAGACGAGTACGCTCGTGATGAGGGCACGCCGGCGCCCGCCCCGATCGCCGAATAGGCCGGCAATCGCGCCTCCCACGATCATGCCCAACAGCCCGGCGGCAAGGGCAGGAGCAAAAGCCGCGCGTGGCAGGCTCCACTCGCGCATGATCACCGGCAGCGCGGCGCCGAGCAGCTGGTTGTCGACACCGTCGAAGATGATCGTCAGTGCCGTCAGCGCGACGAGCAGTCGTTGGTAACCGCTGAACACCCCGCCATCGATTAACGTGCCGACGTCGACGGCGGAATCACGAGCGGCGAGGGAAGGGCTGACCACGCGGTCGCGTGATTATGTCAGAACCGCCGAGCGGCCGGCTGGCATGGCTTAGCGCTTCGTCGAATCGCCCACCTTGATGACGTGCACCACCACCGGCCGCCGGCCGAAGCGCCTGGCAGCGGCGCAGCTTGGCATGAACAGATCGATGTGCCGCCCTTTGACCGCGGCGCCGGTGTCGGCGACGAGGAAGGTTTCGGCGCGGCGGCTGAGTCCGTCGACGCGAATGGTCGAGCCGAGCGGCACCAGGCGCGGATCGGCAGCAGCAACGCCCCGCTGCGCGTCGATGCCGAGGCGCGTTTCTCCCTTGTCACAGAAGGCGGTCGCGGTCATCCGCACCGGACGGTGCGTGACGTCACGCGCCGGACGCGGCAGCGTTCGGATTGGTGCCGAACCGATGAGGAGGGTCAGCGCGAAGGCAGCGAACATGACCCCATGACTGCACGGCCCGTACCTTGTCGTCCGTGCCTTTCCAACAGCAGCTGCTTGTGAGAACTTTGTTCACATAATGAGCCGTGAGCCCTCTCGGGTCCGTCGTATTGTTTCGTCGAGTTTGCACAACAGCGCGAACAAACGCGTGATACAGTCCCGCTGGGTCGTCCACTTCTCAGTCCTGATCGCGGGACTGACGCTTACCTAGACTCTCTTTCCGAGGGCTCGAAATATGGCTAAGCATCCCAATCCTCCGGAAGGATCCGATCGCGGCCGCAAGTATGGTGGCGGAGACCATGGCCACGAAGTCGAGCACGACAAGGGCAACGCTTCGCACATCGAAATCGAGGAACGCCGCTTTCGCGGAGGGCTACCGCCGACGCCGGAGTTATACGAGCTTGCGCGCGCGGCGTGGAATCGGCTTCCTGGCTCTGTTGTGAGGTCTCCTGTAACCCAGGTGACAAATCAGCCCGCCGATTCGCAGGCCAAGCCGGCGGAATCCAGTGGTAGATGAAGACGGAAAGGACGGGTCCCAATGAGCCTCAATGGAACCGTCTGGGCACCCATCGGCCCGAGCCCCCTCCATGCGGGCATCGACGTCAACGGCCAGGTGACGTCCATTGCCGTCAATCCGAATAACCCCAAGGTGATTTACATCGGCACCGCGTGGGGAGGTATCTGGCACACGCGGGACGGCGGGACGAGCTGGACGCCGCTCTTTGATCGCGCCCCGTCGCTCGGCATCGGCGAGTCGGCCGCCATAGCGATCGACCCGATTGACACGAGCATCATCTACGCCGGTACCAGCAATCGCGAGGGCTCCCAGTTCTCCCGCAACGCCACGCAACCAGGAGCCGGGCTGTTCAAGTCAACCGACGGCGGCGCCAGCTGGGTCCGCCTCGGCTGGCCGTACCCGTCGAGCGCCCCGAGCAACGCGAACATTTTCTTCAATCAGTCCATCAACGTCGTCATCGTCGATCCGGCTGACAATCAGATCGTCTACCTCGCTTCCAACTTCGGATTTTTTCGTTCCACCGACGGCGGGCTGAATTGGAGTCCAGGGGTGGCTCCGGTCGGGGCCGTGAACTCGCTGGCCTTCGACCCGACCTCGCCCGCAGCGGCACGGATTCTCTACGCGGGCATTAACGGCCTGGGCGTGGTGCAATCGACGAATGGCGGACGGAACTGGACGACGATCCTCAATACCGCCACGCCGGCGGTGGTAACCAAGCTCACGGCCGGTGGATACACCGGATTCGGCAAGGTGGTGGTCGCTCTCGCTCCGCCGACCTCTCCAGCCAATCCCGGTGGTATCCGGGTGCTCTATGCATCGATGGTGGGAACCCCGAACGTGTTTGCTACTCCGGACACGGTCGGTGTGTTTCTGAGCCAGGATCAGGGCAGCACCTGGACCGCACAAGCCGCTACGGGCACGAGCTCCACGACCTACGGTGGATACGCATTTCACATGGCCGTCGATCCCGACTCGCCGGGCGACGGCGTGGCCGACACAATTTATTTCGGCACCCTGGCGCAGGTGCGATCGACCGACGCGGGTGCGACCTTCACGGGCCTGACTGGGCTTCACGCCGACACTCACACCTGGGCCTTCGCGAAACGGTCCGGCTCCGCGACGATCATTTTTTGCGGGAACGACGGTGGGATCTTCATGTCCACCGACGGCGTCAATTTCAGTTCGCTCAACGGGGGCGGGCTCCAGACCGGCCTCTTCTACAACCTCGATGTCAAACCCGATGCGACCGCCAGCGTCACACTTGGGGCGCTTCAGGACAACGGCGTTGCGACCACGGCCGGCGCCGTCAGTCCCGCCTGGCAAGCGGGCCTGGGCGGCGATGGTTTCGACGTGGCGCACGACGGGCAGGTCGCAGCACGGGCCTACGCCAGGAGCAACGGCAACATCTTCCGCTCGACGGACAACGGAGATTCGTATCCGACGACCATTACGCCGCCCTTCGGAGTTCCCGAACAAGGGGTCTACCTGGCTGCCGTCGCCAGCGATCCCAGCCAGGGGAATGTCGTCTATGCGGCGGGGAAGCAGAACCTCTGGCAGAGCACTGACGGGGGAGCCACCTGGCCGAACCACTTTCCGCTTCCGGGTCCCGCCAACGAGGTGGACGTCGCACCAACCAATGGCAACAACGTCGTGGTTGCCGTCGGCGGGCAGGTCTTCGTATCCACCAACGCGTTGGTTGGCGGAGGCTTCACCTTCAGCAGCATCACACGGGATTTGCCCGGCCTCAATGTCACTCGCGTGGCGTTCGATCCCACCGATCCGACGGCGATTTACGCGGTGCTCAGTGGGTTCAGCGGCTTCGCGGGAGGACACGTATTTCGGACCACGCTCGGCGCGTCGAAATGGAAGGACATTTCTCCGCCGGTCGACCTTCCCTACAACGCTCTCGCTCTCGACGGTAGCGAGACACCCACCAGCATCTACGCCGGGACGGACTTCGGCGTGGTGCGATCCGTGGACGGTGGCGCGAACTGGTCCATCCTCGACGACATCCACTTTCCGGGCGCGCCGGTATTCGAATTGGTGTTCCACAGCGGTGAGCTGCGCGCCGCGACCTTTGGCCGGGGCGTATTCTCGTTCGTCAAGCCGGCGGGACCGTCCATTGCGCTCGCTCTCGAACACGGTCTGGCCTTCAATACGGTCTGCCAGGGGCCGCACTACCTGACCCTCACGGTCTACAACGTCGGCGTCAAGGATCTCGTCATCAGCAGCGTTCAGCGCCTCATGGGATCCAGCGACTTCATCGTGCTCTCCAACCCGGCGACACCGTTGATCATCCCCCCGGGAGAAGACATCGAGTTCACCGTGGCTTACTCGCCGACCGTATTCGGCGTTCTCGAGATCGCCACCATCCGGATCATCAGCAACGATCCGACGGCGCCTTTTGTGGACCTGGCGGCGACCGGCATGCAAGGGACCGCGAACCTCGGAACTGCGATCGTGGACAACGGGTTTATCGGCAACGCGTGCCTGGGTTCGTTTGCCGACGCGGAGCTGACGATCAATAACAGCGGCAATTGCCTGTTGGCAGTCCTCGGCATCGTCTCGTCGTCCGCAGAATTCCTCGCGCCCCACCTGACCGCTCCGCTCCTGCTCGGCTCCGGTGAATCGACCGAGGTGACGATCCGCTTTCAGCCCGCCAGTTTCGGCACCAAGTCCGCCACGATCAGTTTGATCAGCAACGACCCCGCAGGCGCGCGCACGGTAGCCGTTTCCGGTTTTGCGCCGGCTCCGCGGCTGGCACTTGTCATCGCCAATACCGGCAACTTCGGCAACTGTTGCGTGGGATCGTTCAAGGACGAGCCGCTGATCCTGAACAATGGCGGACGCTGCACGCTGACGGTAACCGGGATCACTTCTTCGTCGGGTGATTTTTTGGTCCCGCTGGTCTTATCCTACCCGCTGACAATCGAAGCGGGAGGCGAGTTGGAAGTGCCCATCCGCTTCCAACCGGGTAGCTTCGGGATCAAGTCGGCGACGATAACCGTGACGAGTGACGATCCCGCCGGTCCGCGCGCGATCGCGCTCACGGGGAATGCGCCTTCAGGAAAGCTTGCCGTGACGGGTTCGGCCGACTTCGGTGGAGTGAAGTGTGGTCGGCGAGCGTTCCGGACCATCGAGGTGTGCAACGTGGGCGACTGCGACTTGCACGTCACCAAGGTTGCCTTCGAGCATGAGAATCGCCACTGGCGGCTGGTCCACAATCCCTTCCCGGCGACGTTGCATCCAGGAGTCGAGTCTGGGCGTGACGATTCGCTACAAAGCTACGCAGAAGGAGCCAGGACCCTGTGAAGTCGTGATCTGCAGCGACGATCCAGCAACCCCAGTCAGAGAAGTTGATGTCATCGCCTGGACACGCTGCTGCTGCAAGAAGTGTTGTGAGGAGTGCCGCTCGGGGCGTCATTGCGACGAGCACCACCGCGATTGCTGCGAGGACCACCATCGCGAGTGCTGTGAGAAACGGGAGGAAGAAAGCCGGGACGGGCGCCGCGAGCACCAGCACGGCGATCATGACAAGTCAGACGGGGACGAGGACTAGAGCCATCCTTTGAACGACGTTGCGTAGAATAGCGGCTATAATATACGCAGCTACTGCGTATATTATGGTCCGATATATTCATCACCTGTCGGGCTGGCCCAGATTTCATTGGGACCACGAAACCCTTGCCGGACCTCTTACCGAGATTCGTCATCGGCAGGGCCGATTGCTGGGCCGCATGGAAGGCCTTGGTTTCACCCTCCACAAAGAAGCCGAGCTCGAAACGCTGACGCTCGACGTGCTCAAGTCCAGCGAAATCGAAGGGGAAACACTCGACGTCGCCCAGGTGCGCTCCTCTCTTGCCCGCCGGCTCGGCATCGAGACGGCAGGAATGGTGGTAGCCGGACGCGACGTCGATGGCATCGTCGACATGACGCTCGACGCCACTCAGAACTACGCGACGCCCTTGAGTGAGGAGCGGCTCATTGGCTGGCACGCGGCGCTGTTTCCGAGCGGCCGGAGTGGGATGCGGAAAATCATCGTTGGCTCGTGGCGCAACGATGCCGGTGGACCGATGCAGGTTGTGTCCGGTCCTATCGGCAAAGTGAACGTCCATTACGAAGCGCCGGCGGCCCCGCTTCTCGAGAGAGAGATGTCCGCGTTTCTCGCATGGGCGAATGACTCACGCGACAAAACGGACTTGGTGCTCCGCGCAGCGCTGGCGCATCTGTGGTTCGTGACCATCCACCCGTTCGACGACGGCAACGGACGAATCGCGCGCGCCATTGCAGATGGCATGCTCGCGCGCTCCGAGAACAGCCCGCGGCGCTTCTACAGCATGTCGGCGCAAATCCGTCACGAGCGTAACGACTACTACGGCATTCTCGAAAGGACGCAGAAGGGAACACTCGACATAACGCCGTGGATGGAATGGTTCCTCGGCTGTCTCGGACGTGCGTTTGACGGAACGGAAGTCACGCTGTCCGCGGTGCTGCGCAAGGCACGGTTCTGGGAGAAGCACGCCCGCGCTCCGATGAATGACCGGCAGCGCGACGTGATCAATCGGCTGTTGGACGGGTTCGTCGGGAAGCTGACAACGACGAAGTGGGCGAAGCTCGAGCAGTGCTCTCACGACACGGCCCTTCGCGACATTCAGGACCTGATTGATCGAGGCCTCCTGCAAAAAGATGCCGGTGGCGGCCGGAGCACGACTTATTCGCTCGCCGATCCCATGACCATCGCCCGTCAGCGCCGCGCGGAGTAGTCCGTCGGTACGAGAAAGCGATTATCCTCGGCCGTACGGGGAACAGCCGCGATCGCGTCAGCACGATATGGCGTCACGAAATTCGACCACGACGCACGTGCGGTTTCACGGTCCTTGTGCCTTGTCGGCGGCAGCACGGTCCGAGTGGCCGACTATCCACACGACCATGTTCGGCGCATCAGCACCATCGGAGGCTGCGCCTTCGAGTACCGTGCCGGCGAAGACGTTCTGGATGCTGTGTTTTGCAAAGAGGCGAGTGCCCTGACTGCGAAACAGCCCTTGCAGGTCCGGCAGTTTACCGGCATTAGCCGTGTAGATGCGGAGCTCGTAGACCTTCGCCGTGGGTTGAGTTGCGCCGCACCGGCCGGTGCGGTGCCGAGCGAGGGCACCGACACGACGCCAGACCGACAACGAGCACAGTCATGCCCGTCTGGCTCGAGCGGGGACGACCTCGTGACCATTCGTCACTGACTGAGCGTAGCGCTCGGCCGCGGCATTTTGTAGTCCGTCAAATCAGCATAAGGATGTGAGTACCTGTTCATCAACGCAGGCCGAAATCGCTGGCTCATCCGGAGCCAGCGTTCGCGAGATGACCGAGACAGTGCTGCCGGCGCTGTAACAAGTGTCAGTGGCGGTGGCAGGGGCGCTCCACTAACCTGACCGATGGGGGTTGTTCGTATGGCCGCCTTCATCGATCGCTTCCGTGCTGTTTCGATCGCCACGGTGTGCCTGCTCCCGATCGGAGCCTGCCTGTCGGCAGGTCCACGCGGCGCAACCGCCGGCCTCCACCATCCGGACGACATCGCCGTGAATCGCGAGCAGATGCGCCTCAAGATGCGTGCCCTGGTCGGTCCGATCACCGGAAAAATCGAGTCGGCGGCGGACGACATCGCCACCGCATCCACCGATCGCGCCGTGCAGGACGCGGCTCTCGACTGGAAGATTGAGGCCGTTCCCGCCATGCGTGATGCGCTGTTCATTCCCAGTCCGTCGCTGGCGCTCATGGACGCCTGGGTGTTCGCGCACCAGATGAGCGACTACTTCGATGCTGGTCCTGGGCATGCACGCCTCGGCGCGTTCAGCGGAAGGGCCGCCGCCGCCTGCGTGGCTCTCGAAGCGGATCTCACTCGTGTGGCGGCATCCGCGACAGTGTCCGGCGACGTCTCGGCTGCCAGGGAATTCGTCCGCAAGTGGGCCGCGGCCCATCCAATCACCGGGACGATCGCCGCGCGTGAGCCGGTGCTCAGCGTCGACTTCAGAGATCTGAGCGAATCGCTGTTGGTCGGCGAGTCGGCGGCCGAGATTGCCGTCGCGTTCGACGATCTGAATCGACAGCTGGCGTCTTACAGTACCCAGCTCCCGCGGCAGGCGCGATGGGAAGTGGACAGGCAGAAGCGCGAGCTTCTCGATGGCGTGTCGGCATCGATGAAGGAGACCGTCCCGCTCGCGGAGCGCACGGTCGTCTCCGTGGAGCAGGTCGCCGGTGCGATCGATCGGCTCGAGCCGGCCGTCGACGGCGCCGCGCGTGTCGCCGAACACATGCCCGACATCATCGCCGCCGAACGGCGCTCTGCGGTCGAGGCGATCAACGCCGACTTGAATCGGACGATCGCGTTCATGCAGGGCGAGCGGCTCGCGGCGCTGACCTACATTACGAGTGAACGCAAGGCCACGATTGACGATCTCCGTAAGGCGCTCGGAACGGAGCAATCATTGCTGAGCACCGAGATGGGCCACATGAGTGAGCGCCTGCTCGATCACGCGATGGACCGGATGGAGCGATTCGTCTGGCAAGTCCTGGCCGCAATCGTCGGCGCCGTGACCGCAGGAATGGTGCTCATCCGAGTCCTCTTCGGCCGGCCGTCGTGACGTCGGGTGCATATCCGCCGCAGACTTACTGCAGGACCACGCGAACGATCGCCAGGTTGTTATAGGTCCCCGTGGCGGTGCTGTGCGCGATGGGGACGATGTTGTACTCGCCGGTACCCAGCCCCATTGCGGCGCGGTCGACGGTAAAGAAGTAGCCGCTCGGCGTATAGCGGTCATTGCCATAGAACGCTCCCACGTCAGGGCGCGGGGTATGACCGTAGTCGGCGTAGCCGAGGAAAATCGCCGGTTCGCCGCTGCCAGGATTGTGGAACGCGTAGAGCACGATGTTATCGACGCCGGTGCCGGGCGCCGAGCCGTCTTCGATGCCTCGGTCGATCGCCCAGCCTGACACGAAGAATGTGTTGGACGCGATCGCGGCTTCCGCCGACGGGAGGTCGATCGACATGAGAGCTTTCGCGTCGACGTTGAAGGGCACCGACATGCTGATGGTGTCGGCGTTGGTCAGGGTGTCGTGCCCGATCACCCACAGCGTGTTGCCGACGTTGGGCGCCAGGCCGGTGATGGTGAAATGGAACCCGACGCTGTTGAAGCGCGAGCCGTAGATCGCACCGACGTCGGCGCGCGGCAGGCCGAGGCGGCCGTGGCCGATGAACACGCCGGGCGCAGCGCCGCCCGGGACCTGGACGTAGATCTTCACGTCGTCGACCCCGGTGCCGATGGTCGCCCCGGCGTCGAGCAGCCAGCCGCCCACCTCGAAGGCCGAGGTGACGGTCGCGTTGCGCGACGGCGTATCGACCGCGATGTGCGGGTCGGGGACCGGTCGGATCACGGCGAACGTCACATTGCGACTCGCGTCGAAGGTATTGGTCATCGCGTCGTGCGCGAAGACAGTCAGCGTGTAGGTGCCGGGCGCCAGACCGCTGACGCTGAAGCTGAAGCCGCTATTCGTGAACTGCGATCCGAAGAGGGCGCCGAGGTCGGCGCGCGCCGCGCCGTACGTGGCGACGCCCAAGAACGTCGTCGTCCCCCCGGACGGCGTCAGGTAGAGGTGGATGGCATCGACGCCGGTGCCCACCGCGGCGGCGCGGTTCAGCGACCAGCCCGCGATCAGAAACGATGTCGAGACCGTGCCACCCGCCGGCGTATCGACATTGAGATCTGAGGCGGCCGGGCGGCCTGCCTGGCGGATTGTGAAGGGTTGGCCCGCGATCTCAATCGTCGTGTTGCGTGCGGTGTCGCCGCTGTTGGCTGCGAAGCCGACGGTCATCACCCCCGTGCCGGTGCCTCCTGGCCATGGCTTTGGCGTCACGGACTCATCCGACCCCAGCACCCCGTAGCTGCAGCCCGCTTGCGTCACCACGAGTATCGGCAGGGTCGTCGCCGTCCCCGGCACGAAGGGCGACGCCGGCGACACCTCATAAACACAGGCGTTCAACGCCGGGATGCTGTCCTGACTGTCCAGGAACAACGTTCCGAAATACTGGGTCCCTCCCGACGTGAGCGTCACATGAGCGCCGCCGAGCGCGGCGCCGGCCGGAATCAGCACGTCGAGCGCGTGCGAAGACGCACTCTGGATGGTGACGGCCCGGTTGACCCCGTCGGCGTCGGTCAGCGTTACCGTCGGCGCGGCGAGCGCACCGAGGTTGTAGGCATTCAGACGGATCGTGTTACCGGGGACGTACGCGGCTAATTCGCGGTACTGAGCGTCGGTGACCCACATTTGCCCGGAGGTCGTATCGACGGAGTTGGCGCTCGTCGAGACGTTGACCGAGTCCTCGATGGCAATCGGCAGCAGAGCATCGGCACTCTGGTTGAGCGCTCGATCCTGGCGGGGATTGCTGTTAGGACGGAAGAGAAAGTTATTACTGACGTTTGCGCCGGTCGTGTTGCCGATATAGAACGCCGAGCGCGCGGCGTCAGCGATGAAGTTCCCGGTGAAGGTGAGGTTCTGGTTCGGACTGGTCGGCATGACCGAGAAGTTGGGGGCAAACGCAGTCGCCTGAATCGCAGCAAGTTCCAGGTTGCCTTGGTCGTCGAGTTCGGTCGGCGCGCCATCGATGACGTTGTTGGAAAGGGTGATTCCTACGAGCGGGGGCGTCAGCCAGTCGCCGGAGCGGAAGCTGTGGCTGAGGTGAACGGCGCTCAGGGCCGTGCGGCGGAGGTAGTTGCCAGTCACCGTGGTATTCATCAGGCCCCAGAGGCTGATGCCTCTTCCGAAGCCTTGCTCCTGGACGGTGTTGCGCTCCAGGCGCAACCCGGTGCCTCGCCAGGAGGCGTCCGTCGCGTACATGTACGCGCCGGTGACATTGGCGGGCAGATTGTCGAACGTGACCGTGACCTGGTTCTGGCCGCTTACCTGCGTAATCGATGACTCCGCGGTGACTACCGCGCTACCAAGAATCCCACCGTCGCTGACGCGCTGGAAGACGACGTGGGATCCAACGGGCAGCGGCCGGGACTGCGAAAGCGCGGTGACGCCCCCCGCGGTGATGACGGCAGTGTTCGCGGAGGTGCTCTGAACGGAGCCCCAGATCCAGGTATGGGGGGAGATGCCGTCGTCGAGCGTGCGGATGGAACGCGACAAGCGCACGGTGTTGTTCGGTCCGGGCTGGGTCAGCGTGATGCCGTCGGCCACGGTGCTGATGAGGCGATCGGTGCCTGGTTTCGGCATGACGTAGACGTGATCCACGACGGATGATGAGGAGGGTCCCATCAAGTCGATACCTGACAATCCCGAATAAATCTGGATATTGCGGAACGTGCATCCGGTGCAGTCGGCAAGGATCGCGTTGAGGCCGACTCGGACGCGCAACACGGCAATGTCACCAGGACGGATGGAGGACAGGACCGCGCTCGTGATGAAGTTGCTGGGCTCGATGATCAGGTTGTCGTCGTTGAAGGGCTGCTGCACCGGCATCGGCGTGTAGTTGTCCCACAGCCGCCCGTTGCGGAAGATGAAGACATCGGTGAGCGCCGGGTTCGCAAACGCGACCGCGGGATTGTTGAGCAGGTAGTTCAGCTCCGTCGGGTGCTTCCAGCCGGGCTGCGCCGTAAACTTGATCTGGCGCAGAGCCGGGTCGATGGAGGTGACTTGAAGCTGCGTGTAGCTGAGCTCATCGCGGTCGATGGTGAAGTTCTCGACAATCAGATTGGAGCAGCCCGTGAAATAGAGACCGGCGTTGACGCTGGCAAAATGGAGGTCGGAGCCCTTGAAGTCGAGCGTGACGTTCGAGAGTTGGTTGATGGACACGGATATGCCCTGCTGTGACTCCGTGCGGAAGTAGTACGCGCCGGGATCAGCACGATCACAGACGAAATGCCGTTCGCTTTCGCGTAGTTGAGGCCCGCCATCAACAACGGTCCGGCATCCTGGGACTGGTTGTTCGGGGCCATGTTCGACGGCGCGATCCCCAGCGCCACGAGATCCTGCGACAGGTTGAGCGCCGTCTGTCCGCGGACAGGCGTCAAACCTAGAAGGACCAGACACAGGATCGCGCCACACCGCACAAGGCTTCTCATCGTTCCTCACTCAAAATCAAAATTGTGCCGCTCTGGGCGGCGCCCAAGGTTCTCGGCTGTGCTGTCAGCGGCTCATTCACACAGACGACGTGGTCGGTCCCCAGCTGGACCTCGCGGCCTGTGATGGCCACTGTATCGGTCGCACCGCTATCCACTATCAACCGGGTGCCCATTTTTAACGTCTCGTGGGTGCCGATGGCTTAGCGTGATCGGGCGAAGAAGAAGTTCAAGAGGCCTCGACGGCGCTTGGATCAGCATCCGTCCGACCTGCGTGGCTGCCGCCGAAGGGCCCCACCGTTGTCTAGGCTGAGGCGGCGCGACGGTTCAAGCGTCGTCGGGGTCGACTAACGCCGTCGCTGATTATACAACACCCCGATGTAATGAACAACTGCGTCTTCGTGTCGTCACAGCTGGAATTACTGCCGAGTTTGGCCTGGTTCCGATGTGACATCCCGAAGCGGATAGTGACTGTGAGGCCCGACGTTAGAGCAGTTTCAGCTTGTACGCAGTACGCGGTCGTGGTACTTCTGACGCCGGAGGTCACGATGGCGGCGGCGTATTCGATGGATTTGCGCGAGCGTGTTTTTAAGGCGTGCCAGTGGTGACGCGGATGCTGTCGCTGCGACGTTCGGCGTTCCTAGGTTCGCTTCGTGACGCCGCGCTACCACGCGCGCGCGAAGTCACGTTCCATGCGCTTCTGTTTCACGCTTGCGGGCACGCCCAACGCGAACGCGGCGCCTACGGCGACCGCCAATAGCCAGCCGGGAATGAAGGGTCCGCTCAGCCACAGCACGAGGGCGGCAACGATGGCGCCGCAGGCGATAGTCCGACCGAGCATCCAGGACCTCCAGACTCAACCCTAGCACCATCGCGCTTCCGTTGTTGTTGGCCCATTGTCGACTGGGTCCACGCGAACGACCGAACGATGCCAGCAACAGTTCGGACCTGGAGTCCCTTTTAGTGCGCCGTCGTGATCAGCCGCTGGCGCGGACCCCCGCCTACTTGACCGTCACGCCGCTGACGTTGAGAACACGAACGTGCGGCCCGCCGCCGGGACCGGCTCCCGTAATGATCTCCGCCACGCCGTCGCCCGTGACGTCCCCGGCCGCCACGTTGACGCCGCCCGCCGGGAACGCCGGGTCATAGGCATAGAAGCTCGCGACTTCCGTCACGACGCCGCCCGCGAGGCTGAACGCCTTCACATGCGGCCCACCGCCGGGCCCTGCCCCGGTGATGATCTCCGCCACGCCGTCACCGTTCACGTCCCCGACCGCCACGTGGACCCCGCCGTGGAACCCAGGAGTATAGGCAGAGAAGCTCGCGACTTCCGTCACGACGCCGCCCGCCAGGCTGAAGACGTGCACGAGCGGCCCGCCGCCTGGCCCTGCCCCGGTGATGATGTCGGCCACGCCGTCGCCGGTCACGTCCCCGACCGCCACGCTGACGCCGCCTTGGAACGCCGGGTCGAATGCGTAGAAGCTCGCAACCGACGCCACGACGCCGGTTCTTTGATTGTCTGTATCAGTGGCTGAGTTGTTGCCGGGGTTCGTGTCGGTTGCGCCCACGCCGGCTGCAACGGTCACCGTATTAACGAGCGCGCCAATCGCTCCCGGGCTCACGCTGCCGTTGACCGTCAGCGTCAGCATGTTGCCGGCTCCGGGGGCGAGGCTCGCGGCGGTGAAGCTGACGCTGTTGCCCGACGAGCCGTTCGTACCACAATTGCCCGTGCCGGTGATCGCGCACGTGCTCGATACGGCGGTAATCGATGCCGGCACGTTGTCGGCGATGCTGAAGCCGGCCGCGGTGGACGGCCCCGCATTGGTCACCGTGATCGTGTAGCTGTTCGTCGTCCCCGGCGTGTAGGTCGTCAAACCATCCGTCATCGTGACCGCGAGATCCACCGTCTGCGATGCCACCGGCATGATTGTGGTGACGTCCGTTGCCGTGTTGTTCGCGGTATTGACATCGCCGCCGCCGGAAATGGTCGCCGTATTGGCCAGCGACGCGGGCGCGTTGGTTGCGACACTGACAGTGATCGTGACAACCGGGTAACTCGCTCCCGGAGCCAGAGCGTCGCTTCGAGTGCAAGTGACCGTTGCTCCGGCGACGTTGCAGGTCCAACCAGCACCACTCGCCCCCGTCGGAGTGAGGCCCGTCGGGACAGTGTCGCTCAGGGTGACGACCCCAAGGGTCGAGGGCGTGCCGCTGTTCGTCACCGTGATAGTGAACTGCGCTCCGATTTGCCCCTGCGTGAAGTTACCGACGTGACTCTTAGTGATAGTCAGGTCCGGCGCGGGAATGGCGGGCGGCTCGAACCCCGTCGCATAAGCGGCCAGCGAGCTGGCCGGCGCTGACTGGTTCGCGACGGCGTAGAACAGGTCGTCGAAGTAGAAGCCCTGGGCGGTCGTGTCGGCGAATGCGCCATAGCTGCTCGGGGGTGCGCCCGAGCGGAAGAACAGGCGGTTGGTCAGGGCGTATGTGAACTGAAGCCCGTCGCGCCAGCCCTCGAAGGTGCCGAACGTGATGCCGCCGAGCAGATTGGCGAGGGGGACTCCATCCAGTGCGTATTCGACGGTGTCGTTCGCCGTCCCGTCGAGGAACTTGGCAGTGATATCGAGGCGGTGATAGACGCCGCGTGTGATTCCCGAGGCGATCACTTGGGTGGGAAGGAAGTTGCCGGTCGCGCCATCGGGCTCACTGACCCGAAGCTGCAGGCCGCCGTCGGCGTCGGCCCGGTTCGTCACCGCCAGGAAGGTGTTGCGGTCATCGCTGGTGACGGTCCCGAGATCGATCTCGATGTTGGAGCCATCGGCTACCGGTACTCGCGGAGCGGAACCACAGCGTCGCGGTGAACTGATCGGCGCCGGCCCCCGATGATGGCTGGCCGGCGGACACCGGGAGGGGCGGGCCGAACACCCACCCGACGAAGCCCCCGTTGATGTTGCCCGATGAGGTGTTGTTCGAGATCCGCCAGTCTCCCGTCCCAGTACGTTGGTTGAGACCGGATAGGTCAACGGTCTGGTCCACGCTCGCGGAGACTGGGATCGTTCCGCCGGACCACGCTTCCTGGCCCTCGATCGAACCGGCGGAGAAGCCCGGCTCGAACCCCGTTGCGTAGGCGGCCAGCCGGATGGCCGGCGCGATGACGACAAGCGCAGCACCAAGCCGGAACGGAGCCGGCACTCACACACCCGGTAATCTCTACCGCCTTTTTTCCCGTTTTCCCGCCCCCGCCCGTATCCCGCGTCGGAAGGACGGCGTCACTCGCTGGCCCGAAGGGCTGAAGGTAGATGGATCGTCGACGCTGGGCCCCCGAGTTTGGCATCTCGAGGAGAGTGCAGAAGTCAGCCCGAGATCATCCCGGTTTCGGCCGAGACAAAAAAATGTAGGTCCGCCGCGCGTTCCTCGCGATTCACGTCACGGTCGATCAGGTTTGGGTCTGGAACTGCATCCATCGGAGGGCAACACTTCGTCAGGTCATCAATGTAGAGGCTCGTTTACGATTATTATCACATATGATATCTTAGTGGCGAGCCGCGGATGGCCCTAACCGTTCGAGAGTACCTGACCGCCGACGGCAAGAACGTATTCCGCGAATGGCTCAGGTCGTTGACGAAAGCCGTCGGGGCGCGGATTCAGCTGCGCGTCCAGCGCTTTGAGCTTGGCAATCTTGGCGACCACAAGAACGTCGGCGAGGGCGTCTGGGAAGCTCGGGTGATGTTCGGCCCGGCTACCGAATTTACTTCGGGAAGGACGGCGACTCGATCATCGTGTTGCTGGTCGGTGGAGATAAGGGATCGCAAGCGAAGGACATGGCGCGAGCACGAGGATTCTGGCGCGACTATTTCAAGGTGAACAAGCATGGCAAGGCGACATGAGGACTGGAATGTTGGGCTGGCCGAGGATCTTCGAGATCCGGAGTTCGCCCGAGAATTCCTACTCGGAGCGATCGACGAAGAAGTTCCGCTTCAGGTCGCACTGGGCAAGGTTGTTCGAGCGATGGGCGTGAAGGAGTTCGCGGCCAAGGTAGGGATGGCAAGTCCGAATCTCTTGCGGACCCTCAATCCACGTCACAATCCCACTCAGAGCACGCTAAATCGGCTTCTGAGGCCGTTCCGCTTGAAGCTAAGCCTCGCGCCCATCTCGGAGCGACCGAAGCGCCGGCGTGCTGCGTAAGCCCCGTTTAACGAGTTGCTTCGTGCAGTAGAGGCGACAGGCCATCAACACCACACCACGGTTGCTCGATGTCGTCGCGCTCCTCACAGACGTCCCCGCGCGCGGTCTCCTGCGCGGCCAGGTCGGCACCGTCGTGGAGCTTTTGGATGGCGCCCACTGCGCGCAGCATAACCGCTGACGAATCGACGCGCCGACGCTGGTCGGGGTCCGCTTCTGGCGCGTTTGTCTGCGGGCCACAAACCATGGTTGGGCGACCTCGGATCGGCCGAAGCGTCGAGACGCAGCGTAGGGTCACCCTTGGCTACTCGTTACCCACGCCAACGAGAGGTGCTGACCAGTGATCACGTCTCAAAGGCCGTCGTCGTCCGGCTCAGGCAGGGCGACCGCGGAATCGTTCACCGTTGGCGCGGGCTTACGCGGCGCACCGACAGGCGACCTGCGGTCATCATCGTCAGGACCGCCTGGACGCTGTTGGTACCGGTCGAAATTCATTAAGTACGTCGCGCGCCCCTGCGTGCGCGACCGCAGATCGGCCGCGTAGCCGAACATTTCCGACAGCGGCACCCGCGCCTGAATGATCTGCGTGCCGCCGCGGTCTTCCTGGCTCTGAATCTGCCCGCGCCGGCTGGAGAGATTCCCCATCACGTCGCCCATGTATTCCTTCGGAACGACGACCTCGACGCGCATCACCGGCTCGAGCAGCACCGGCGTGGCTTTCTTCGCCGCATCCTGGAACGCCATCGAGCCGGCGATCTTGAACGCCATTTCCGACGAGTCGACGTCGTGGTACGAGCCGTCGTACAGCTCGATGCGCACGTCGTCGATCGGATAACCGGCCAGCACGCCACGCGTGAGCGCTTCCTTGATGCCTTCGTCGATCGGCTTGATGAATTCCTTGGGAATCGATCCGCCGGTCGTCTCGTTCTCGAAGATGTAGCCGGTGCCCGGCTCGCCGGGGAAGAGATGAATCTTCACGTGGCCGTACTGGCCGCGGCCGCCGGTCTGCTTCGCGTACTTCATCTCCCCGTCCGCGGGACGAGTCAGCGTCTCCTTGTAGGCGACCTGCGGCTTGCCGACGGTCGCCTCGACGCCGAACTCGCGCTTCAGGCGGTCGACGATGATCTCGAGGTGCCGCTCGCCTATGCCGGCGATGATGACCTGGCCGGTCTGCTGATCGGTCTGCACGTGGAAGGTCGGATCCTCGGCCCGCAGCTTCTGCAGGCCGACGCCCAGCTTCTCCTGGTCGGACTTGGTCTTCGGGTCGATCGCCAGCGAGATCACCGGCTTCGGGAAGTCCATCCGCTGAAGGTAGCACGAGGGTCCGGCCGGAACGCCGGCCGCGCGACGGGGGCCTCCCCGCTGGGTGAACCCTGTGTAACGCAGCAGGTTTGACCGATTCGGTTCAGCAAATCGTCCAGCACTGGGCAACCCACTCAGGGGTGATCGCGGCGACCGCATCGCGCGCGCGTGCGCTAGGCGGACTGGTCCTTCTACGCAGAAGCCTCTGACGCCGTGCTCCCGTGCGGCGAGCGCGACTCGCGGCACTGCCATCGTGTATCGTTGTGACAGATGCAGAACGAGCGCGAGCTTGCGGTCGAACTTGAACGGGAGCGCGGCGGCGGGGAGATCGCCCTCATCCGAGTGGCGCCAGACGATCTGGAGCCAGACACGCTGCGCGCGGTGATCGAGTCGTTCGTGCTGCGTGAGGGCACCGACTATGGTGTGCACGAGACGTCGCTCGAGGACAAGGTCGCGCAGGTGCTGGGACAGCTTCGACGCGGCGAGGCGCATATCACGTTTGATCCAGCCACCGAGTCGATCAACGTCGTGGTGACGAGCGCGCTCAGCGGATCAGGGCGAGTTACGCCGGCGGTGAACGACCGATTGGGAATCGAGCCTGACGCCAATTGACCAGCCGTGGCCCTGGGGCGGACTCGTCAATCCGCCCTACTTTTCGTTACTATCCGGCGGGCGGTAGTACGTCGGCTATGTGACGTGGGCCGCTCTCGTCCAGTAAATTTACTGCTGCTGGAGCGTGATCAGCTTGCGCGAATAGTCCACGGTCACGATGTAATCGCGCAGGAAGCCGTTCCCGATATTCACTCCCCAGGGCTTTCGATCGCGGCCTGTTGCTTTGCCGAAAAAGACGACGTCCGGCGAAGGCACGCGGATGTCGCCGATAATGATTTCCTCGACGCGCCCAAGCGTGTTGTGCGCGATCCCGTTGTAGCCGACCGACGCATCCGGCGCTCCGTTGCGAGCCGCCTCGGTGAGTCGAAGCGAATCGACGGCCGCCGGCGTGAGCTTGAACGTCCCATCGGAACCCGTATCGACGGTGGCAGACACCTTGGTGCCGTTCACCAGTACGCCGTCGACGACGAGCGAACTGCTGTCGCCGTCGTATCGGAAAGGCAGGCGTGCGACGACCCGCGCCGATGACGACGGACGCTTCCCGAAGCGCAACAGCCGGTTCGGGTAATCGATCTCCACGACATTCCCGGAAAGGAAATCGTGTCCCAGCACTCCGTCGAGCGTTATGCCGAGGCGATTGCTCATCTCGTCCAGGTCAACCGCAATCGCCTGGAGGTCCTTGGGTGGCGACCCGTGAAGGCGGACGCCTGTCAGTTTGGTCAGATAGAGGCCTGGACGGTCGCCGCCGCCGCCACTCACATGTCCACCGATCTTGCGCAGCGCGAGCCCGCTCGATCGCGCTCGCGCCAGCGAGATCACTGACGGGTTCGAATCGGTGTCGAGCAGCATCGTGTACGGGCCCTTCTGTCCGATCGTGGCCTGAACGATGATCTCGTTGTGCTCGAAGGAGAAAGGGATCTGAAGCGCCGCGTCGATGACGCCCTGACTGGTCCCGCCGGCATACGAAAGCGCGGTGGCAAGGAGGGGAAACGCAACAACCGTGTTTCGCATCGGAGTGTCTTCGTCGGAACCGCGAAGCGACGCTCGATTTTCGATTGGACATGGCAAATGCCGGGCGGGTCGTCGCCTCGCCGCGTCGCTGTTATTCTGCCGATGCCGGCCGCTGAGTATACCGAACCGGGCCGAATAAGCCCTCGTAAAGCGGTGGTCCTCGGCACCGTCGCAGAGCTGCCGACCAAGCGCCACGCGCTGACGAAGCTCGACGAGCACATCCGGCCGGTCAACCAGGGGACGGCGAGACCGGGAGCGTCGATGTCGGTCGGCGTGTTCGCGGAGAGCCAATGGTCGACGCTCGTGCTGTCGACGCTGAAGCTCTCGACGCAGCACGGCTACAAGAACGTCCTCAGCAAGCACGTCCTACCCTACTGGCGGGACTGGCGCCTCCGGGACATCGGGAAGCTCGATGTGCAGCAGTTCGTCGCCGACAAGTGCCGGCAGCAGGCGGGATGGCAGACGGTCCGCAACGCGCGGACGCTGTTGTCCGGCATCCTCGAGACCGCGGTCGAGTACGGCTACCTCACGGTGAATCCTGCGCGCGGGGTGAAGTTCCCGCAGCAGGCCGTTCGTGAGGGGCCGGCGATTATCGCCGGCGACGCCTTCGCGCGGCTCCTGAACGAAGTCGACGAGCCGTACCGGACGATGGTCGAGCTGATTGCGGCGACGGGCTTGCGGGTCGGTGAGCTACTGGCCGTGCGCTGGCGCGCGCTCGATCTGGAGGTCGGTACGCTCGCGGTCCGCGAGTCGGTGTACGAACGGAAGCTCCAGCGACCGAAGACGCAGAAGTCCAGGCGGACGATTCCGCTTGGGCCGCACGCCGTGGCGTCGCTGAGAGCGCATGGGGCCCGATCGACGCGGACGGGAGACGATGACCTCGTGTTCCCGAACAAGGCCGGCGAACCTCTGCGCGAATCGAAGCTGCTGCAGCGCGTGCTGCAGCCGGCGGCGGAACGCGCGGGGCTCGGACGGGTGACGTGGCATCAGTTCCGCCATATTCACTCGTCGCTGCTCAACGATTTCCGCGTTCTGATGAAGATCGCGCAGGAGCAACTCGGGCACGCGAGCATCGCGACGACGCTCAACATCTACACGCACGTCGTCGACGCCTCGCATCGGCAGGCGATCGAAGCGTTGGAGCGCCAGTTGTTCCCAACTGTTCCCAAGTCGCAGGAAGCGGACAACGAATTGGCGTGAGGAAATGTCGAACGAGAAGTCACCGCAGAAGCGCCTGCGGCCGCAAGCGAGCGCCGGAGGGAAGTCGTGAGGCCAGAACGCGTTAGCGTTGGCCGAACGACCGCGAGCGCGCAGCGAGATGGGGAAGCTAAAGGGGCCCCATCGAGCGAAGTAAAAATTGGAGGCGCCGCCCGGATTTGAACCGGGGATGGAGGTTTTGCAGACCTCTGCCTTACCACTTGGCGACGGCGCCGATCGGAGAGCATTCCCCGCAGGCGTGGAGCACCGCATCGTACCAAACGCACCCGCGAGGATCAAGGACGGGGTGGTTGTCAGCCACAGACGGCTGTGGTACGATCACATCTTCTACCTGCGAGCGGGAATAACTCAGTGGTAGAGTGCGACCTTGCCAAGGTCGAAGTCGCGGGTTCGAATCCCGTTTCCCGCTCCATTTTTCCCTTCCCCCCACCCTTCGCTCGCTGCCATTGCTCGCGCTTTGACAATGTAGACCATCAGGCTACATTGAATCCATGAAGGCGGTCGGTGTCCGCGAACTCAGGAATCGCCTCAGAGAGTACTTGCGCGAGGTGAAGGCGGGGGAGTCGATTCTCGTCACCGACCGCGGGGAGGTCGTGGCCGAACTGGCGCCGCCGGGACGGTCCGCCCACGATCCGAAAATTGCAGCCGGGCTCGCCGCGCTCGCACGGCGAGGCGTTGCCAAACTCCCGGCTGCGCCCGACGGCCCGACGATCTTCCCGCCGCAGCGTCCTTTGCGGAAGGGGCCGACCAGCCAGACACTCCTCGACGAGGGGCGCGGCGCATCATTTCATCGCTGAGCTGGTCGCCACCTCCGAGTTGACGCTCATCGAGTGTGATCAGGCCCTTCATCGCAGCGGTGGCCCTGAAGAAGCTGCCTGAAGGCGCAGCCGCCGAGCGGTGAGCGCTGATCGCGGCCGCCAGTGCCATCTTGGGGGTCGCCTGATTCTCGAGCTGGCGGCGCATTCCACTGCGGACGAGGGCGCCCCGCGCCGATAAGAGGAAGGCCATATGCGCATCGCCATCCTCCTGTTCGTGGTCGTCTGCCAGGCGATCTCGCCGGTCGCGGGCGACCATCTCTTGCGTGGCCTCGTCACTGACGAATCGGGCGGCGTGCTGCCGGGCGTGACGGTGGCCGCATCGATCACCGACGGGCGCGTATTGTCGTCGACGGTGACCGATGGCGCCGGTCGATACCGGCTCGGCCCGCTCGCCGCCGGACAGGTCACGGTCACGTTCAAACTCGACGGCTTTGCCACGGCGACGCTGGCGGTGGCGATCGGCGAGACTGACGCGGTCGCCAACCAGCGCCTCGGCCTCGCGCCGCGATCCGAGACGGTCGACGTCATCGGGACGATTCCCGTGGTGCCTCCTCCTCCGCCGCCTCCAGCGCCGCCACGGATCCGACCGCGCCCCGTCATGTGGGCCGTGCCTGAGCACGATCGCGAATCGGTGTGCGGGCCTGCGAGGCTCGAGTCGGCGCCTGAATCCCTCGGGTCGATCCTGTCGCGCCGCTACGCCGCCAACGGGCTCTACGGCGCTGGCGACGAACTCACCATCGACGGGGGTTTCGCCAGCGGTCTCGAGATCGGACAGAGCTTCGTGGTGCGCCGGACCTATCAGGCAGCCCCCGACGCGCCCACGGTTCTCGGAGAACACAGCGCCGGTCTCGTGCAGATCGTCGCGGCCGGCCAGCAGACAGCCGTTGCCGTTGTGATCTACGCGTGCGACGAAATTCTCCCTGGCGATCGGCTCGCCGTGTTTCGTCCTGAGCCGCGTCGGCCGGTGCAGCCGGCGGGGAAAGCGGACTATCGCGGCGCCGCGAAAATTATCTTCTTCGACATCGGACAGATCGTCGGCGCCCCCAGGCGAATGGCGGTGATCGACCTCGGCGAGACGTCCGGCGTCTGCGCGGGTCAGCGCGTCACGCTGTTCCATCCGCGGAAAGACGGTCGCGAGCCCTCCACCGTTGGCGACGGCGTCGTCGTTATGGTACGTCACGAGTCGGCCACAATCCGCATCGACCATACAGTCGACGCCATTTTCGCCGGCGACCTCGCGGCGATTCAGCGGTAACGATCGCGCGCGCGCTCGGTCGGCGTTTGCGTGCACCCGCGAGTTCCGGCATCATGGCCGCACCGTGGCCAATCCTGAACCGGTCGACCATTACGAAACGCTGCAGATCAGCCCCAATGCGGACGCCGACACGATCCAGCGTGTGTTCCGCATGCTGGCGCAGCGCTTTCACCCCGACAACGCGGAAACGGGCGATGCCGAACGGTTCCGCGCGCTGCACGAGGCCTACTCCGTGTTGAGCGCGCCCGACAAGCGTGCGCAGTACGACGTCCATCACCAGGCGCTCCGCCAGGAACGTTGGCGTTTCGCCGCCCAGGTGAAGACGACCGACGATTTCGAGCTCGAGCAGCAGATGCGCTGCACGATTCTCGAAATCCTCTACGCGCGACGCCGCGCCGAGCCGTCGAACCCGTCTTTCGCGCCCTACGAATTGCAGCAGCTCACCGGCCAGCCGCGCGAGCACCTCGAATTCACCTTCTGGTACCTGAATCAGAAGAAGTTTGTCACCCGCGACGACCAGTCGCGACTCACCATCACCGCCGATGGCGTCGATTACATCGAAACGAACCGCAGCGCCAACATGCGCCGGCGCCTGACCGCTATCACCGATCAAACCCCCGCCGGAGACTGATAAGATCGGGGTATGGCCCTCGACGAACGCGCTTTTTTCAACGAAAAGCCGGAAACCCGGCAGGGACGCTTCACCTGCCCGAAGTGCCGGCGCGGCAACGATTACAGCATCCGCTGGGTCCGGCGGATGAAGAAACAGTTGCCGCCCGGCGCGCGCGAGGAGGATCGCGCCAAGTTCGCCAAGCTGCGGGACTACCTGCTCCGTCTCGACGACGAAGTCGTGTGCAAGTCGTGCAGCAAGCGGTTCGAGATCCCGTCGCAGCAGTCAATGGTGTTCGTCGATCAGCTCGCCGGGCTTCCCAACGACGACGAGCTCGAAAAGGAAATCGCCGCCGCGGAAGGGGAGCCCGCCGCGCCGGCAGCTGAGAAGAAGCCTGAACTCCCCGCGCGCTTCCGCCAGAACGCCAGCAACTGGAAGTAGGATCGATGCCGCGCTGCGCGCTGCGGGATTAGCGATGCGGGATTAGCGATCAGCGATCAGGGATTCGATCCCCTTTTCACTGCGGATGGGTCGCCCGTCGGCGGCGGCGCGTGGTCCGTGGCGGCCGGCGGCCCGAGCAGCTCGCGCAGGATAGGCTTCAGCGCGTCCGCCCATGCCTGGTAGCCCTTCAGCGTCGGGTGCAGCTTGTCGGCGTTCATCATGCCGTCGAATAACCGGCCATCCTTGCCGGCGAGCTTGTCGTTGATGTCGAGATAGCGGACAGTCCTGGCGTCGGCGAGCTTCGCCAGGTTGGCCAGGTTGGAATTGATCCGAGTGATCTCCGGCATGACCGCCATGTTGTCGTTGCGCGGAAAGATCGCGGTGACGACGATCGTCGCCTTCGGCGCCTTGATCCGGCTCACCTCGATGATGCGCTTGATGCCGTCCGTGATGTCCTCGACCTTCGCTGCGTCGCCAGGAAGGCTGCCGACATTGTTGGTGCCGGCGAGGAGCACGATGACCTTGGGGTTGACGCCGTCCAGTTCGCCGTTCTCGAGCCGCCACAGGATGTTCTGCGTTTTGTCGGCGCCCCAGCCGAAGTCAGCCGCGTTCCAGCCGTAGAAGTTGTCTTTCCAGTTGGCCAGTAAGTCCGGGTAATCGAGCGCCCCCCAGCGTCGCGCGATTGAGTCTCCTTCGAAGTAGACGTCGATGCCGCCTTTCGCTGCCTTGTCGAGCAGCTCCTTGTGGGCCTGCGCCGAGTTCGGATCCACGCGCGGCGCCGGCACCGACGACGAAGCGGCGTGGTGCAGCCAGCGGTCCGCCCACGGGATGAAGTAGCGCCAGTTCGGCCCATCGGTGTGGCCGCCGTCGTGCTGCCGCCAGGCTAGCTGGCCGGTGGTCAACGCCGTGTTCACCGGTGGCATCTTTTCGCTCTTGTAGTCGTCGCTGCGGCCGAGATCCTTCGCGCCAAGCAGGCGGAAGACCGGCTGTGCGGCGATTGCGGCCATGAAGCTGCCCTGGTGATCGAGCCACTTCGCGTCTCCCTTTTCCGGCACGCCATAACTGATGAAGGTTGGACGTGGCGCGCACAGGGCAATCAGCTCGTGCGCGTCGACGGGAAGATCGTTCGGGGTCTTCTTCCCAAACGTTGCCTCGTCGGCGCCGTACTTGAGGAAGTTGCCGGCCATCCAGTGATACTCGCCGCTGCCGGTGAGGTTCTCGACTGCCTCGCCCCAGTTGCGACGATGCAGCTTGGCGCCCCCTTCACCCGACGACCCGACCAGGACGAGGGCAAAGCGCTGATCGTAGGCCATGGTGACGAGCGCCGCCTTGCCATAGCGCGAGACCCCTTCGATGCCTACTTTTTTAGCATCAACGGCCCTGTCGCTGTCGAGATAGTCGAGCGTACGTGACGCGCCCCACGCCCAGGCGCGTAGCGCGCCCCAGTCGTCAGGTTTGCGCGGTTGTCCGCCATTGACCAGACCGACGATGCCGCGCGTCAGGCCGGCTCCGTTGTCGGCCTGTACGCTCGTTGGGTTCAGCGCGACGTAGCCCCAGCCGTCGGCGATGAGCTGCTGGGTCGCGGGCAGGTCGGAAGGAGCGGCGTTGGCCGGCGGGGCGCCGAAGCCGCGGCCGCCTGCCGGCGGCGTCCAGCCCGGTAAGAGGAAGGCGCCTCCGAACATGATCATCACCGGCACCGGCGTCTTCACGTTGGCTGGCGTGACGAGCCCCGCTTCGATGTTGACGTCGATCGCCGGGAACGTCGAGTTGTCGACACGACCAGTCAGCTTCTTCACGACGACCGGCATGCCGCCGAGCGTGTCGTTCGTAGTCAACGTCACTTCCCACGTGACCTTCGGCACGTTCTTCGGCACGCGGCCGAGCACCTCGCGATCGAAGTCCTCGACGATCTCCGGCCGGCGCTCGTTCGTCCACATCGCCGCCGTTGCCACTTTCTGGCCCCTTTTCAGCGTGAGCACGTCGGGGAGATCTGGATACGGGTTGGCGGTCGCCTCGTCGTAGTTGGCGTGGTTGGGCGCCTGCTCGTTGCCGCTCGGGCCGGGGCGCAGCTTGGTGATGCCGAGCTGCTCCAGCATGTTCTGGTGGTCTTCCGCGGCCGTCCAAGTTTTCGGCATCGGCCTGCCGGCCGGGACCCTGGCAGGATCGATCGGCTGGGGCGGTGGAGGCTGGAATTGTGCGTGCGCAGCGATCGGGATGGCGATTGCCGCGCCCAGGAGGAGCGTGCGGAGCGTCATGGGGCGGTAGTGTCTCATAGGAGGAGTATCCTTCCGCGGATGCGTCGATTCTCCCTCGTGGCCTCCGTTCTGGCGGGCCTCGCCGCCGTGGCGCAAGACCAGCCGGCGCCGAAAATCTGGGCCTATGGCGGCGGCCCCGCGCAGATCCGCCATTCGCCCCTCACCGAAATCAATCGCGGTAACGTGACGAAACTCCAGGTCGCGTGGACCTACGACACCGGAGAGCCCGGTCCGCTCCAAACACAGCCCGTTGTCGTCGGTGATGTGCTCTACGGCTACACGCCAACGCACAAGACGTTCGCGATCGAGGCCGCGACCGGCGCGCCGTTGTGGACCTTCGATCCAGGCATCAAGGGCAGCGGTCCCAACCGTGGCGTCATGTACTGGCAAAGCGGAGGCGAGCGCCGCGTGTTCGCCGCCGTCGACAATTTCATATACGCGCTCGACGCAGCGACCGGCAAGCCGATCGACACGTTCGGCACAGGCGGGCGTATCGATTTGCGCGAGAATCTCGGCCGGGATCCGCAAGCGCAAGGCGTCCGCCTGACGACGCCAGGCGTGATCTTCAAGGACCTGATGATCGTCGGCGGGCGCGTCGGCGAAGCGTTGCCGACCTCGCCCGGCGACATCCGCGCCTACGACGTCCGCACCGGGGCCCTGCGATGGGCGTTTCACACGATTCCACATCCCGGCGAGCCCGGCTACGAGACCTGGCCGCCGCGCGCGTGGGAATACAGTGGCGCCGCCAACAACTGGCCCGGCATGGCCCTCGACGAGAAGACCGGCATCGTCTACGTGCCGACGGGATCGGCCGCGACCGATTTCTACGGCGCGGACCGTGTCGGCGATGATCTCTATGCGAACTGCCTGCTGGCGCTGGACGCGGCGACCGGGAAGCGGCTGTGGCACTTTCAGTTCGTGCGTCACGACCTGTGGGACCGCGACCCGCCGTCCCCGCCGAGCCTGGTGACGGTATCGCGCGGCGGCCGCCGCGTCGACGCGGTTGCGCAGGCGACAAAGCAGGGATTCCTGTTCCTGTTCGATCGCGCCGACGGCACCCCCCTCTTTCCGATCGTCCACAGCCCCTATCCGCCGAGCGCCGTGCCGGGTGAGGTGGCGGCGCACGAACAGCCGCTGCCGGCGAAACCAGCGCCGTTCGCGCGCCAGCGGCTCACGGAAGATCTGCTCACGGACCGCACGCCCGCGGCCCACGCCTGGGCGCTCGAGGAGTGGCGCACGATGCGAAGCAACGGCCAGTTCGTGCCGTTCTCGATCGACCGCCCGACGGTGGTATTTCCCGGCTACGACGGCGGCGCCGAATACGGCGGTCAAGCCTTCGATCCCGAGTCGTCGATCTATTACGTCAATGCCAATGATCTCGCCTGGACCGGCCAGCTCGCGCCCGCGACAGGCGCGCATAGCGGCAAGGCGCTCTATCAGGAGCATTGCGCGCTGTGCCATCGCGACGATCGCGCCGGCACGCCGCCGCAGATTCCGTCGCTCGTCGGGCTGGCGTCACGCCGGTCGTTTCCCGAAGTCATCGACATCGTGCGCAAGGGCGCCGGCCGGATGCCGGGCTTTCCAGTGCTCGAGCAGACAGCTGTCAACGCGATCGTGCAATACGTGCTGACCGGGGAAGACGCGCCGGCGCCGACAGGCGGCAACTCGGGTGAGAGACCCGCATCCGCGCATCCGCTCATCAACCACGACTACCGTTTCACCGGATACAAGAAATTCGTGGATCCCGACGGCTACCCGGCCGTCGCCCCCCCCTGGGGCACGCTGAACGCAATCGATCTCAACACGGGGGAGTACGTGTGGAAGGTACCCCTCGGCGAGTACCCGGAACTGGCGGCGCGCGGAATCAAGAACACCGGCAGCGAGAATTACGGCGGGCCCGTCGTCACGGCCGGTGGCCTCCTTTTCATCGCCGCCACGAATCACGATCGCAAAATCCGCGCGTTCGACAAGGCCACCGGCGCGCTGCTCTGGGACTACGTCCTGCCGTCTTCCGGCAATGCCACGCCGGCGGTCTACGAAAGCGGCGGCCGCGAGTTCGTCGTCATCGCCGCCGGCGGCGGAAAGTCGCCCCAGGGTGGCCCAGGCGGCGTGTATGTAGCCTTCGCGCTACCAAGATAGAGACGTCTCGCCAATCGTGCCTCGCATCGAGTGGTATCGTCTGTCGCGTATGCGCACCCTCGTCGCGGTTCTGCTGTTGAGCGGCCTCGTCCTCGCCCAGGCTCCCGTCGCGCCGAATCCGCTGGCCGCGCGCGTCGACCCCTACGTCGAGAAACAGCGCGTCGTCGTCATGACCGACATCGCCAACGAGCCCGACGATCAGATGTCGATGGCGCGGTTCCTCGTCTATTCCAACCAGTTCGATGTCGAGGGTCTCGTCGCGGCGACCTCGACCTGGATGCGCCAGCGCGTCAGGCCCGACGTGATCCGCACGATGGTCGATGCCTACGAGCAGGTCCGCCCTTCGCTCCTGCGGCACCAGCCCGGATTTCCCGCGGCCGACGCCCTGCGCGCGGTGATCGTCTCGGGGCAGCCCTCCTACGGCATGGCCGCCGTCGGACCCGGTCGGCGAAGCTTGGGCGCCGATCTGATCTTGCGTGCGGCCGACAAGCCCGATCCGCGGCCGCTTTGGGTGCTGGCATGGGGCGGCACCAACACGCTGGCACAGGGGCTGACGCAGGCGCGCGCGGATCGGTCACCCGCCGACCTTGACCGCCTGATCGCGAAGCTGCGCGTCTATGCGATTTCCGATCAGGACGACGCGGGACCGTGGATTCGCCGTGAATTTCCGTCGCTGCACTACATCGCCACTCCCTCGACGCAGGACGGGGAGCAGTACTACTTTGCGACCTGGACCGGCATCAGCGGCGATCGCTTCTACAAGAACGCGCCCGGCGCCGACTTCACCACGTTCACCGATGCGTGGGTCAACGCGAACATCCGGGCCAAGGGGCCGCTTGGCCAGCACTATCCGATGCCGTGCTGCATTCACGAAGGGGACACGCCGTCGTTCCTCGGCTTGATCAACAACGGGCTCGCCAGCTTCATGAGCCCCGCGTACGGAGGCTGGGGCGGCCGTTACGTCTGGCGCACGTTCGCTGGTGAGACGCGGCCGTTCTGGACACAAGGAGGCGACGCGTTTCCCGGCAAGGACAGTTCGCGCGACACCGTCGTCGGCGCCGACGGCCGCATCTACACCAGCGACCAGGCCACGATCTGGCGATGGCGCGAGGCGTTCCAGCACGATTTCGCGGCGCGGATGGATTGGACGATCAAGAGCGTTGGCGAAGCCAACCACAATCCGGAGGTCATCGTCAACGGCATTGCCGGCAAGGCGCCGCTCATGCTCGACGTGAAGGCCGGCACCGCGGTGACGCTCGATGCTGCCGGCACGCGGGATCCCGATGGCAACGCGCTGACCTACACGTGGTTCTACTACCCGGAGGCGGGCACTGGCGTGCCCGGCCTGCCAGTCGCGACGGGACCGGAAGTGCCGATTGGCGGCGGCGGCAATCGCGACGAAGGGGGCATCCCGTCCGCCGCGGCCGGCGGTCCTCCCGAACCACCCGCGCGGGTCACGCTCGCCGGCGCCTCGACCGCGCGGGTCAGCGTCACGCCGCGCGTCCCCGGCACCGCGCACATCATTCTCGCGGTGCAGGACAACGGCACGCCGTCACTGACGTCATACCGCCGCGTCATCCTGACGATCACTCGTTGACTCGCGACCCGGTCACGCGCGCGGCGCGCCGAAAGGCTCAGCCGCAGGGATCCACTCGACCGGCACCTCGGGGACCACGCCGCGCAGCCAGTCGGCGACTTCGCGCATGCCCCAGTCTTCCGACATCAGGTGGCCGAGCAGGATAACGCCGCGCGGACGTCCGACCGCCTGCGCGTCGAGGGCGTACTCGGCGTTTCCGCCCGACTCTGGAGCTTCGCCGCCGATGGAGACGTCGATCGCCTGGCTTAAGGGCGGCACCCCGTAGCCAGGGCCCATCGTGATCCGCGTCACCTTCATGTCGGGATCGCCGCAGACGCGGATGGCCCGGGCGCCCAGGCGCCGCGCGATATCGGCGGCGAGCGCGCGCAGCGTCGTCTCCGGAACGACGTAGACTCCGCGCTCGGTCTGCGACGCGTACGGCGCGAGGCCGAGCGTTCGCGCCGAGCCGGCGACGAGCGGATCGGGGCGCATCAGGTGCGCATGATCGTGGAAGCGCCAGACCACCAGCCCCTGGTCCTCGATGAAGCGGCGCTTCGCCTGGAAGGTCGTGTCCTGTTCCAGTGCCGTGGTCTGATCCTGGTGGTTATAGAACGTCGGCTCGTGCGTGATGACGAAGTTGCGTCCGGCTGCCGAAGCGCGGTGCAGCGCATCGAGTGTCGCCATCCCCGTCGTGGCGACGCCGCGGACGACGGTCTCCGGACGTCCGGCCTTGAAAGTGTCGACCGTGGCTGCGCGCCAGGCGATGCCGTCGCCGGCCAGTCGCTGCTGGATGCGCGCGACGATGTCTTGCGCGGTCATGACCCTGGACTCCAATACGGATCGCCCACCGCGATCGCGTCGACCGGCAGTTCCGGGACCACCGCGCGGATCCACGCGGCGCACGCAGTGGCGCTCGGCTCGAGGGAGACGATGCGCCCGACGGCGATCATTGCTTTGCGCGGGCGCGAATCGAGGACGTAGGGCACCGCTTCCCATTCGCGCGGCTCACCCGCGATCACGACGTCGGCGCGTGGCATGCGCGCCACCGTCGAGGGCAGATCGGTCGTGCCGGGACTGAGCAGGACCGTACGGATCGGCAGATCGACCGGGCCGAGCCACCGCAGTCCGCCGCGTGCGTGCAGTCGCGTGCGCACGTGTTCGACCAGCGCGTCGAGCCGGACGTCGGGAATCGTGTAGAGATCGTCGCCGTTGGCCTGCCGGTAGGCGCTCCATCCGAGCGCGTTGGCCAACGCCCGTACAGGCTCGGAAGGTTTGCGTGCGTTCCAGTGTTCGCTGAAGCGCCAGACGACGAGATGGCGATCGTCGACGAGCGCTTTCTTGGCGGCAAGGACGGGATCGGCGTCGCGGCCGCCGCCGTCTTCCGCAGCGGTGTAGAACGCGGGTTCCTGCGTGATGACGAGATTTCGCCCGGCGGCTGCCGCGCGCCGCAGGACATCGACGCTCGCCATCACGGTCGTCGTGATACCGGTGACGGTGGTGTCCGGGCTGCCGGCCTTGAAGCCGTCGATGGAGCCGTCGCGCCACGGTACGCCGACCTTGTCGTGCAGCCGGTCCGCCACATCCCGCGCGGTCAAGCTCGCGGCGCCTGCGGTGCTGCGGATGTTGGCGGCGGCCGCCGCCGAGGCCGCCGTCCACAAGAACGTCCGCCGCGTCGGCTGTGGCGCCATTGCCGTCAGCTCCGCGGACGCGGCTGCAGCAGCAATCGCAGCGTCTGTAGCTTCTCGGGACTGCCCGCCAGTGGGATCGGCGCGAAGCTGTCGCCGAGGTTCATCGTCATGTCAGGCTTTTCCGCGACCGACGGCCAGTGGGGAAGTCCCGCGCCGTTGGGATCGCCGGTGGTGGCGAAGTTCGCCCAGTACCGACGACATCCTGTCGGCGATGCGTTTGTCGTCGGCGGTGAACGGACGATCGGAAAACGCCAGCGCGTTCATCACGTAGGGCACCTCCGAGGTGTGGAACGCGCCGTATTGCCCGGCGTCGGGACCGGGCAGCGTGTGATCCCAGAAATACGTGAAGGCCGGCGTCTTCGCGGTCTTGCCGCGCAATGCCGTCCACATCGAGGTCGTGACGCGCGAGCCGTCGCGCGCGCTGGCGTTCTGGGCGGATCGTGCCTCTTCGTCGGAGCCGGCCGGGTAGAGCTGGAGCAACTCCGCGGCGCGATCGGCGTAGCGCTGCTGCGCCTGTTTCACGAACGCGTCGGCCGTCATCGTTGGCTGGGGCACGGCGCCGCTCTCGTCGCGGTTCATGCCGGTGAGGACCGGTACGTCGTTGAACTTGCCGCTCGCGAGCGCGTCGGCTTCACTCGCCGTGAGGGCGTAGTTGTCAATGATGGTACCCCAGCGGATCGGCGCGCCGCCGACCGGCGGCGTCGCGATCTTCTCGGCTGGCAAGGCCCGCAGTTCGGCGATCGACGCCGCGTTCTTGGCGCGCGCAAAGCGCACCCCGTCCTGTTCGGCGTCGGCGAGCGTGCGCGACGCACCGAAGCCGCCGAGCGATACGCCGCTTTCCGCGATCGCGCGCTGAAACTGTCCGGCGGCGAGCGGGCTGACGATCAGGTTGCGCACCGCGAATGCACCAGCGGATTGCCCGGCCACGGTGATGCGGGAGGGGTCGCCGCCCAAGGCGGCAATGTTCGCCTTGACCCACGCCACCGCTGCAATCTGATCGAGAAGACCGTAGTTGCCCGACGCGTGATACGGCGCCTCCTGCGTCAGCTGCGGGTGCGCGAGGAAACCGAACGCGCCGAGCCGGTAGTTGATCGTGACAACGACGAGCCCTTTCGACGCGAGCCCGCTGCCGTCGTAGACAGGCACCGATCCGGAGCCTTCGGTATTGCCCCCCCCGTGGATGAAGACGTAGACCGGATGGCGCTCGGCCGCCGCCTTCGCCGGCGTCCAGACGTTGAGGTAGAGGCAGTCCTCACTGGTCGCGCCGTGCGCCATGAACTCGTGGGTCCACGGCTTGCGCCCATCGACGATGTTCTGGACGCAGTTGGCGCCGTAGGTGTCAGCCTGGCGGACACCCTGCCACGGCGCGGCGGCTTGCGGTGCGCGCCAGCGCCGATCGCCGACCGGGGGCGCCGCGAACGGGACGCCCTTGAACGCCACGCTCGATCCGTCGGCCGACGGCGTTCCGCCGAGCTGCCCCTCGGCGACACGGACCGTCGTGAGTCGGGCGCGTTGCAATGGCAACGCAGCTGCGATCGCGCTGCCAAGCACGACCAGCATGATGAGATATTTCATCGCCGCCATACTAACCCATCGCCCATCGCCCATCGCCCATCGCCCATCGCCCATCGCCCATCGTCCATCGTCCATCGTCTGGTGGTAACCTTCGCGAGTGCAGGCCACCCTGCGGCCGGCGACCGGAGAAGACGCGGACGCGCTCACCGACCTCGCGCACCGCGCCAAAGCGCACTGGGGATACTCGGCGAGCTGGATGCGCGAATGGGACGCGCAGCTCACGATTCTTCCTGGCTACATCGACATGCACGATGTGTGGATCGCCGAGGAGGACCGGGCGATTGTCGGCATGTGCGCACTCGAGGATCGCGGCGCGCGCTGGATGCTCGAGCACGTCTGGGTCGAGCCGTCGCGGCACCGGGCCGGCATCGGCCGCACGCTCGTCATGCGGGCCTTGCAGACCGCGCGCGACCGCCACGCGCGCGTCGTCGAACTGCTGTCTGATCCCTACGCTACGGGTTTCTACGAGAAGCTCGGCGCCCTCCGCGTCGGCGACGTACCGGCGCCCATGCCTGGCGCGCGCAGTCGCACGCTGCCACGCTACGAGTTCGACTTGCTCTGACCCGGGCGGAGAACGACCGATGACGCTGATGCCAATCGCAGCCGTCCTCCTGTTGCAGGCGGCACCGCCGGTGCGGGTGCCGAACCCCAACGGTGGCGACCATGCGGTTTATCGTAGGTTGCAGCCAGGGGAGCAGCGCAGCCAGGGCCTGCTGCGCCGGATCGTCTGCAGCGGACGCAACTCCGTGACCCTCGTCGTCAAGCAGAAGGACAATGCGGTCGTGCAGTACACGGCGCCGTCGATCGCCGCGGTCGACTTCATCGTCTACGACAAGAACTTCCACGGGCCGGTGACGTGCGAGGGATTCGGCGACGGCAAGCCCGTCTATGTGACGTGGAAACCGGATGGTAAATCGCAGCGCGCGATTGCTGTGGAGTTCCTCGCGAAGTAATCAATCCATCGCGCGCGCCGGCGGCGGTTCAGACGCGTGGAAGTCGGCGTAGAAGCGCGGCGGATACGACGCCACGAGATGACCGATCCGCGCTTCGTCGGGCGAGGCGACAATTAGCCCGGCGTGATGACGCTTGTGCACACGCATCACGATTTCGGGATCGGCGTAGCCGCTCAGGTCGGGCCATTCCTGCCGCGCCAGCGACAGGACGATGCCGGCGTAGTGGCCGCGTGACGGCGGCGGTGTGTAGGAGCCGTGTTCGCCGGCGATCTCGACTTTGGCCCACTCGCGCCACAGGTTGACGCCGGTCGCTGCCTCGACGACGTCGACGATGTACGCCCCTCCGACCCGCGCCGACGTCTCGAGGAAGTAGATCTGCCCGTCGCCGGCGCGGATGAACTCGGAGTGCGAAGTGCCGCGCTGCATCCCGAACGCCTCGAGCAGTCGCGCGTTGATCGCCTGCATCGCCGCGGCCAGGGGATCCCGATCCCCCAGGGTTTGGGTTGCGAAGATGCCACCTTCGTGCGCGACCGCCATCGGCGGCGTGGCATAGCGGCTGACCGAGGCGAACACGACCCGGCGGTCGAAGACCAGCGAATCGACGTGGAAGACGTCCCCCGGGACGAATTGCTCGAGCAGGTACTCGGCGCGGTCGTCGCCGAGCGCGTCGAGCGTGTGCCACAGAATCCTCGCCGCTGCCAACCTTGCGGATGCCGATCGCCGCCGCCTGCGACCGCGGCTTGAGCACCCACGGCGGCGCGATCCGCGTGATCCAGGCCTGGACGGCGTCGTTGTTGACGGTGTGGACGAAGTCGGGACAGGGGATGCCGGCGGCGCGGGCGCGCGCGCGCATCGCCAGCTTGTCCCGGAAGCCGCGCGCCGTCGTCTCGCCCATGCCCGGCACCACGAGAAATTCGCGCAGCGTGGCTGCGGTCTCGACGTCGAAGTCGTCGAGCGCCGCGATGCGATCGATCCGTTCGCTGCGCGCGACGTAGGCCACCCCCTTGCGGACGTCGGCCTCGGGCATGTCGCGACGCAGGTAGTAGAACTCGTCGATCGACTCACGCGGCCAGTCGCCGTCGCGCAGCTTCTCGTCAGTGAGCAGCAGCACGCGGCACCCCTGGCGGCGGCATTCGCGCAGGAACTCGTCCCCCTTCCGGTAGGTGGCGATACAGAGCAAAGTCAGAGGCATCGGGGAATCGGCACGATCCATGAAAGTGGCACAGCGGATGGAGGACTAATGCTGAGTTTGCTGATGCGGATCCTGCTCGTAGTGCTGCTCGCGGTAACCCTGTCGGGATGCGCGGCGATTGCCGGGATCTTCAAGGCCGGCGTCTGGACGGGCGTCATCATCGCCGTCATCATTATCGTCGTCGTCGTCGCGCTGGTCAGCCGCGGGTAACACGCGGCACCAGGCTAGGGCACGAACCGGAGGGAGCCGAGGAACGCGGTGAAGGCCGCGTCCGCGGCTCCCATGGTTTTCACCGGGCCGGTCATCTTGACGTAGTACGGCCCTCGCGGCGTCTCGACCACCGCGGCGCGCAGCCGGAAGCCGGGCTTGTTGAAGTGGTCGCTCCCGCCCGGCCGCATCTCTGCCACATACGTTCCCGACACGTCCACGAGCGTCACCGCCAGCCCGTTGATCGTCTGGGTCCTCCGCTTGGCCCTGTCTTTCGTCGAAGAGCCGTCCGCTTGCTGGATCTGGCCAATCCAGCGGTCGATGTTGGCTTCGACCGTCCCCGCCCCCGTCCCGAAGTAGTAGATGATCAACTCGGCGTCCTCGGCGTCTCCCTCGGCGCGTGGGATGACGAATTCGGCCACCCGCATGCTGCTGGCCGCTGGCCGCGTCTGCCAGGCTGGGGGTGCCGTGAACGCGAGAGTGCCGGGCGCCGTCTGGATCCAGGACGGGGCGCCGAGAGTCAGGATGAGAACGGCAAGAGCGGTCATCCGCCCCATGCTACTCTTTGCTACTCAGGAGGAGAAGAATGTTTCGAGGGTTACCCGCCAAGGCGGCGGCGTTGGCATTGCTCTCGCTGTTCACGCTGATGCCCGCCCGAGCCGGCGCGCAGTCGCAGGCGTCGAACGGCAGCATCGAAGGCACGATTACCGACGCGTCGGGGGCAGTGCTCCCCGGCGTGAGCGTGACGGTCACCAACATCGAGACGGGCATTTCGCAGACCGTTGTCACCAACGAGCGCGGCCTGTTCCGTGCGCCTCTGCTGCCGCTCGGCACCTTCAAGGTGGTTGCCGAGCTGCAGGGATTCAAGCGGGTGGAGAAGACCGGCATCACGCTCTCGGTCGGCGAAACCGCTGTCGTCAACGCGGCGATGAGCGTCGGGCAGGTCAGTGAGACCATCAACGTCTCGGCTGACTCACCAGCGCTGAACACCGCCCGCATCGACGTCGGGCACACGATGAGCAACACCGAGGTGCACAACCTCCCGCTCGTCGCGCGCAACCCGTACAACTTCGCCCTCGTGCAGCCGGGCGTGACCGGGACCGAGAACGTCGAGTTCGGCGTGCCCCACCTGGCCGCCAACGGCGCGTCGATGCGCATCAACTACATGATCGACGGCAACACCAACACCGAGAAGGACCGCGCCGGGCTGCGCCTCCTGCCGATGTCGGAAGTGATGATCCAGGAAGTGAAGGTCGTGACGACCGGCTTTGCGCCGGAGTTCGGCCAGACCATGGGGATGGTCTTCAACGCCGTCACGCCGTCGGGCACGAACGCGTTCCACGGCGAAGGGAGCTACCTCTTCCGCCGCAAGCCGTTCAGCGCGTTTCCGTTCTATTTCGGCTGCGGCAGCACGACGGCGGCCGCTGCCTGCCCCTCGCTCGATGCTGTCGAGCAGACCTACCTGGCGGCCAATCCGGGCAAGACCCACGACGACTTCATTGCCAACCAGAAGCCTGAGACCCGCGTCGATACCGGCACGGCCGACGTCGGCGGCCCGATCATCAAGAACAAACTGTTCTTTTACGGCGGCTGGGAGCAGACGCGCCGCGATCTGTCGTCGACGAGCCTGATCACCGTCTCCCCCGCGGTTGTGGCCTCGGTCGGCGTCAAGGCGCAGCCGGCGGCGGCACCGAACGTCCAGACGGCCAAGTTCAAGATTGGCAAGGGGGACTACCAGATTTCGCAAGGAACGCGCTTGACTGCGCGCTGGATCCAGTTCCATAACGACGCGCCCTACAACAGCGGCGGCGGCACGGCGACGCTCGAGCGGGCCACCGACTTCCTCGACGCGATGGACTCGACCGCGGCGCAGCTGGTGTCGACCATTAGCAGCAACAAGCTGAACGAGTTCCGCTTCCAGTACGCGCACCGGCACCAGAGCTCGGTCGCCAACGGCGATTCCGGCACCGGCCCGGCGGTCACGATCAGCGCCCCGGCGATTTCGTTCGGGGGTCCGTGGAGCGCGACCGGGCAGGGCAACGCCGGCTTCGATTTCAAGCAGGACATCACGCAGGCGATCGACAACTTCACCTATATCCGCGGTGCCCACAGCTACAAGATGGGCTTCGATTACCAGCACATCTACGATGCCCGTACCAGTGCGCCGCAGTTCATCTACACCTTCCCGACCGTTGACTCCTACAACGCGGCGAAGAGCGGGACGGCGCCGTTGGGCTATACGTCGATGTCGCAGATCACGGGGAACCTGTCGTTCGACATGAGCTCGAACGTGTTCAGCACGTTCGTCCAGGACGACTGGCAGCTGCTGCCGTCGTTGAAGCTGCTCTACGGGCTGCGCTACGACCTCTATAAATACCCGGCCGGGCTGGCCGATGCACCGCTGCCGCAGACGCAGAGTTTCAACACCGACAAGAACAACTTCGGCCCCCGCGTCGGAGCGGCCTGGTCGATCGACGCGGACACCGTGCTGCGCGCGAGCACGGGGATCATGTACGACCAGCCGATCCTCGGCGGCTACGAGCAGGCGCTGCAGCTCTCGGGTTCGCCACGCGCCCCGATCTACACGTTCAGCGGCACCTCCGCCGGTGCGCCCGCGTTCCCGGCTGGCGTCACCAGCGGCACAGTCGCCCAGCAGTCGCCTTGGGCAGTCAACCCGGCGTTCGATGTTGGCCATACGTGGCAGTCGAACGCGCAGGTCGAGCGCGCGCTCGGCCGCGACTTCACCGCGTCGGTCGCGGTGATGTACGCAAAAGGCACGCAGCTGCCGGTCGTCAACGACGTCAACCTGATCAACCCGGTCGGCGCGCTCGCCGACGGTCGCCCGATCTACAGCACGGCGGTGAACGCCAGCACCCGCCAGAACCCGCAGTTCAATCACATCTTCGAAGTCCAGTCGATCGGCGAGTCGGACTTCAAGTCGGTGACGTTCCAGACTGACAAGCGCTTCTCGCACGGCCTCAGTTTCAACGTGCAGTACTCGTTCGGGAAGGGCACCGACGACACGCCGCTGCGCACCCAGCTGACGGTGCAGTCGGAGGCGGGTCCCTCGGATCCGAGCAACCTGAAACGCGATGAAGGGCCCAACCCGCTCGACATGCGGCACAGCCTGAACGGCAACGTCGTCTATCAGACGTCGAACCATTCGTCGAACGCGATCGTGCGCGGTCTGCTGAACAACAACCAGTTTGGCGTGCTGCTGCAATTCAACAGCGGCCTGCCGACTAACATCCTGGCCAATACCGATCTGAACAAGGATGCGACCAGCAGCGACCGGCCGCTCGACATCACCCGCAATTCGCTGTATCTGCCGGCGCGCAAGAACATGGACCTGCGCTACACGCGGTGGATTCCGATCGGCGGCAGCGTTCGCGCGGAAGTGATCGCCGAATTGAAGAACGTGTTCAACACGGTCCAGATGTCCGGGATCAACACAACACTCGCCGTCGACGCCAACGGCAATCCGCTGACGGCGATTCCGACGGATCCCAATCAGTTCACCACCCCCGCTGGCTTCGAGCAGCGCAAGTTCCAGCTCGGATTCAAGGTGAGATTCTGAGAGCGTCGGCACCTTGCTCATGACACAATCCCGCACTCTTTCGCTGGTTCTCGGTTCGGCCGCGCTTCTCGCTGCCGCGGCCGTTCCTTCGGCCCAGAACCGCATGTCCTATTCGGTCGTCTCGACCGACAGCGGGCACGTGGCGCTCGGGCTCGCCGTCCGCAAGCTCAACGTCTCGGGGACGTTCATGCAGTCGGCGGCGCATCCCGATGACGAGCACAACGCGCTGTTCGCCCTCTATACCCACGGCCTGGGGCTGCGGTCGATCGATCTGCAGACCAATCGCGGCGAAGGCGGACAGAACGAGATCGGCCCGGAGCTGTTCCGCGACATCGGCGTCCTGCGCACCTCGGAACTCCTCTCGGCGCACCGCATCGACGGCGCCGAGCAGTACTTCACCCGCGCCATCGACTACGGCTACTCGTTCAGCCCGCAGGAAGTGATCGACAAGTGGGGACACGATGAAACCGTCGGCGACTTCGTCCGTCAGATCCGGACGTTCCGTCCCGATGTGTTCCTGACCATGAACATCCAGGGCGGCGGAGGCGATCGTGCGCACGAGGCGACGACGATTCTCGCGCGCGAGGCCTACAAGGCGGCCGGCGATCCTACGAAGTATCCCGATCAGATCAAGGAAGGGCTTCGCGCCTGGCAGCCGAAAAAGCTCTACTTCACCGGCGGACGCGGCGTCATCGGCGGGCGCGGCAACCGCGGGGCGCCCCCCGCTCCGCAGTCGGTTCCGGCGCCGCAGGCGCCCCCGCCCAACAGGCGGCGCCCGCGGGTGCTGCGCCGCATCTGGCCCGTATCAACACTGGCGCCTATGACGAGCTGCTCGGCCGCACCTACGCCGAGATCGGCGCCGACGCGCGCACGAACCACAAGTGTCAGGGCACCGGCGGCGTGCCGGCGATCCCCGGCGTTCAGTTCGGTGGCCGAGGCGGTGGTCCCGGCGGGGGCGGCCAGGCAACGTATCAGTTGATGGACTCCGCGATCCCCGGCGAAATGGACAAGGACGAGACGTCGCTGTTCGAAGGCATCGATACTTCGCTTGCCGGCATGGCGAGATACGCCGGGGCGAATCCTCCCGCGGCGCTCACGTCGGGTCTCGCGGCGGTGTCAGAGCAGGCGGTCAAGGCGCAAAAGGCCTTCGACAGCGGCGAAGATGCGGCGACCGCCGCGCCGATCGAGGCCGGATTGACCGCCGTTCGCGCGCTGCGCGCGCAGCTGGCGTCGATGGGCCTGTCAGACGACGCCCGCTACGAAATCGACTTCCGCTTGACCCAGAAGGAGCGCAACTTCGAGGACGCTGTCATCGCGGCGCATGGCCTCACGTTCGAGGCGCTGGCCGACGACGGGCTGATCATCGCCGGGCAGCCGCTGAAAGCGTCGTTCGTGACGATCAACCGCGGCGCGACGGATGTCACGGTCACCGGCATCGACGTCTCCGGCTTTGCCGGCCCGGCGAACTGCGCCGGCGGCGCCGCGCCGAAGAACGCGTTCTATGGCTGCAATGCCGACCTGCAGGTGCCAAAGGACGTGAAGCCGACTCAACCGTACTTCCACGACAATTACTGGAAGCACCCGGAGAACCTCGCCCGCAACGACTTCGAGACCGGCATACCGTTCGGCATTGCGTTCGCGCCGTCGCCGTTCCGGGTGAAGTATCACGTCAAGGCGGGAAGCGTCGAGGTCACCAGGGATACCCCGATCCAGTTCCGCTATACCAAGGATATCTATCTCGGCGACAAGCGGATGGAGCTGAACGTCGTTCCGGCCTTCTCGGTGCGGGTATCGCCCGGCCTGGCGGTGATTCCGTCGGCGAAGACCGCCGCCGAGGCGAAGCCTGTCGATCGTGAGATTTACGTCACCGTGACCAACGGCACGAAAGGCGGCACGAAGGCGGAGGTTGCGCTGCAGCTGCCGGCGGGGTGGAAAGCGACGCCGGCGGCCGCGCCGATCGAATTCAGTCACGAGGATGAATCGCTGTCGGCAAGGTTCCGCGTGACGGCGCCCGCGTCGATCAAGACCGGCGAGTACCCCGTCACTGCCGTCGTCACCTCGAGTGCCACCGGTGATCAGAAGTTTTCCGACGGCTACCAGGACATCGAGTACCCGCACGTGCAGCGGCGCCAGGTGATCAAGCCGGCGGTAACCTCGGTCAAGGTGATCGACGTCAAGACCGCACCCGGCCTGCGCGTCGGATACGTCGTCGGCGTCGGCGACCAGGTGCCCCCCGCGATCGAGCAGCTCGGCGCCAAGCTCAGTTACATCGACCGTGACGAGCTGGCGTGGGGCGATCTCTCGAAGTACAACGTCATCATGACCGGGGTCCGTGCCTACGAACGCCGCGACGATCTCCGCGCCTACAACAAGCGGCTGCTCGAGTACGCCGAGCGCGGCGGCACGGTGCTGGTGCAATACAACAAGATGGAATTCAACCAGCAGCAGTACGGACCGTTCCCGGCACGCGTCAGCAACGATCGCGTGTCGGACGAGAGCGTGCCGGTGGAAATTCTCCAGAAGGAG
Organism: uncultured Acidobacteriota bacterium; assembly: GCA_963836665.1. Classification (GTDB taxonomy): domain Bacteria; phylum Acidobacteriota; class Vicinamibacteria; order Vicinamibacterales; family 2-12-FULL-66-21; genus JAICSD01. The sequence goes on from CAWIKL010000004.1 coordinate 122,144, forward strand.
AGCCCGGTGTTCACGCGACCCAACCGCCTCGGGCCCCAGGCCTGGAACGGCTGGGTCCAGGAGCGCGGCCTGTATTTCCTCGGCGAAAAGGATGCGAAGTACACGGACCTCGTCTCGATGGTTGATTCGTTCGCCGACAACCCGGGCGTCAAGCTCGGGGCCCTCGTCGAGGGCAAGACTGGTAAGGGGCGCTGGATCTACATCGGCCTGGGTCTGTGGCGGCAGTTGCCGGCCGGCACCGACGGCGCATATCAGCTGCTGGCGAATCTGCTCAGCCTTGGCAAGACCCCCGAAGCCCCCGTTAAGATCGGCTCGCGCTGAGAAGTCCCGAGCAGTGACGAACAGGGGTACCGAAAGTCGGGTCGGATCTCGGTTTTCGATAGAGAATCGAGATCCGATCTCGACCTCAGGGCGATGACACGCGCCGTTGTTTCGACAATCGTGGTGGTGCTGTTGGGCGCCGGACTGGCGCTCATCGGCTACTCGAGCTGGACGTCGCACGTCTTCGGCGGCGATGCCGCACTCGCCGACGGCCGGCTCGACCAGGCGCTGGCGGAGTACACGCTCGCCGAGGCGCGTTTCGATGCGCTGCCGGTGGTCCGGCAACTCGCCACTGACGAATACGCGCGCGTCCTCGCCAACCATCTGATCGCGCTGTACCGGCTCAAGCGCTACGACGAGGTGATCGACCTGGCGCAGCGGGCGCCCGGCGCGGCGGCGCCGAGCTTCTGGGCCGGGAGCGCGTTCTTCCAGAAGGCGATTGCCGAGGAGCAGCCTGATACCCGGCTGGGTTGGCTGGGGCGCGCGGAGGACGAGTTCCGTAAGGCGATCGAAGCCGCCCCCGGCGACTGGGATACGAAGTACGACTTCGAGCTGACGACGCGCCTCGCCACGGAGCTGCGCAAGCAGCCGAAGACGCCGCCCAAGCAGATCATGCAGCTGCTGCGTCCGCCGCAGCCCGGCGTGAAGACGCCGCGGCGGGTCGGCTGATCCGTGCGTTTTCTCCGTCCGGAGTACGCGTCGTGGTGGCAGCTGCTGCCGCTGCTCGTGGCCTGCTGCACCGCGCACGCGCTCTACCTGGCGCGCCAGCGCCGCCGCGCCGCTGTCCCGACCCGCTTCCTGCCGCTCTCGCGGCGATCCACCCTCGCGCGTGAGGCGGCGATCCTCGTGTTTGCCCTCGCTTCAGGCGGCGCCCTCGTCTTCGCGCTGGTACGGCCGCAGGCGCAACTGACCACGACCGTTCCGCAGTACGAGCGTGAAGATCTGGTCATCATGCTCGACCGTTCGGCGTCGATGCGCGCGCACGACGTCAGCCCGTCCCGCTTCTCGCGGGCAACGGTTGAGATCCGTCATTTTCTCCAGAACAAGCCGGAGAACATCGACCGCGTCGGCCTGGTCGGCTTCGCCGGCACGTCGGTGATCCTCTCCTACCTGACACGTGATCTCGACACCGTGGCGTTCTATCTCGATTGGATCGAGAGCGACCCGCAAACGCTGCTGGGAACGAACATCGGCGCGGCGCTAAAAAACGCGCTCGAAGTGGCCCGCAAGGACGATCGCAAGACGCGGAAGATCTTCGTGCTGCTCTCCGACGGCGAGGACTACGGCGGAGAGGTGAGCCGCCAGCTCGCCGTCTACCGCCAGGAAGGGCATCACATCAACAGCATCGGCATCGGGTCCGACAACGACGTGCCCGTGCCCGAGCTCCAGCCCGATGGCAAGGAAGTTCCGCTGCGCGACGAAGCCGGGCGCATCGTCCGCACCCGCTTCGACGAGGGGACGCTGCGCGACCTGGCGTCAGCCTCAGGCGGCCGCTACGTGCGGTCGCGGACGGGCGACGACCTGACGAAGGCGCTGCAGCAGATCGAGCAGGGCGAACGCCGCCTCGCCGGCTGGCGCACGACAACGGAATACCGCGATCTCTACCCGTATGCGCTGGTCGCGGCGGCCCTAGCGATCGCCGGATTGTGGTTTGTCATCTGATGGAAAAGCAACTGAATGCCCAGGCCGCCGTCGACATCATTGCCGGCCTCGAGCAGGAAATCGGCAAGGTCATCATCGGCCAGCACACGCTGATCCGCCGCATGCTGACGGCCCTTTTCGCCGCGATCCCCTTCGCCGCCTCGCGCGGCAAGGCTCGCACGGGCTGCGGACACCTGCTCCTCGAAGGCGTGCCCGGCGTCGCCAAGACCTTGACCGCGACGACCCTGGCGCAGGCGATCTCGGCGAAGTTCCAACGCGTGCAGTTGACGCCCGACCTGCTGCCGGCCGACATCCTCGGCACGCGCATCTACGATGCCAAAACCTCGACGTTCCGCATCGAGCAGGGGCCCATCTTCACCAACATCCTGCTCGCCGATGAGATCAACCGCGCGACGCCGAAAACCCAGAGCGCACTGCTCGAAGCCATGCAGGAGCGGCAGGTCACGCTTGCCGACACCACGTTTCCACTCGACGACCCGTTCTGGGTACTGGCGACGCAGAATCCCGTTGAGCAGGAGGGCGTCTACACGCTGCCGGAAGCGCAGCTCGATCGTTTTTCGATGATGCTGCGCGTTGGCTACCCCGAGGAAGGGGAGGAAGTGCGCATGCTCCAGGCGCGGCTCGCCTCGACGACCATCGAGCGCCGCGTTTCGCCGTCCGACGTGAACGTGCTGCGTGAGTTCATCTACGCGACCGTCTATGTCGACGACAAGATCCTGCAGTACATCGTCCGCCTCGGGCGCGCCACCCGTCAGCCGGGCTCGGTGGGCCGCGACGACCTGAAGGAGATGCTCATGCTCGGCATCTCTCCGCGCTCCTACCAGCACCTGCTCGCGCTCTGCCGCGTCAATGCGTTCCTCGACGGACGCGACTACGTGCTGCCGGGGGACGTAAAGGAGATCTTCTGCGATGCGACCCGGCACCGCGTCGCGCGCACGGTGCGGGCGCAGGCGGAAGGAGTGGACGCCGATGCCATCCTGCAGGAATTGCTCACGGCGGTGCCGATCCCATGATCCCCGAGCACGTGATGCGCGAGCTCCGCTACATCGAAGTGGAGACGACCCGCAAGATTCGCAACCAGCGCGTCGGCGCCTACCAGAGCCCGTTGCGGGGCGCCGGCTTCGACTTCGACGAGCACCAGCCCTACCGCCCTGGCGACGACGTGCGGCGCATCGACTGGAATGTGACCGCGCGTCTCGGCGCGCCGTTCGTGCGCCACACCCACGCCGAACGCGAAATGAACGTGATGGTGGTCATGGACGTGTCGCGCTCGATGGCGCTCGGTTCCAGCGCGCATTCCAAGCGCGAAGCGCTCACCTACATCACAGGGTCCATCCTGTTCTCTGCCATTTCGGATCAGATCAACACCGGGTTCATGGCGTTCTCCGATCGTGTGCTGATGACGACGCGCCCCAAGCGGACGCGCGGCGCTGCGTGGAACGTGCTCGAAGAGGCGTGGCACCTGTCGCCGTCGTCGCGCAAGACCTTGATGATTCCCGCGATCCGCGAGTTGGCGACCGCGCTCAAGCGAATGAGTGTCGTTTTTATCGTCTCGGACTTCGTCACCGACGACAACGTGCTCGAGAGCGGCGAGCTGGCGCAGCTGGCGGCGCATCATGACCTGATCGGCGTCGTGCCCGAGGACCGGGCGGAGCGTACGCTGCCGCCCGGCGGGGGCTACGTGCACTTGCGCGATCTCGAGTCGGGCCGCCGGGTCAGCGCCGGCCTTGGGCGCGGCGCGCGCGAGGAGTTCGTGGCGTCGGCACGGGCTCGGCGCGAGGCGCTCGCCAGGGCGTTCTATCGTGTGCCGATGGACCACGTATTCGTGCCGACCGAGGGCAGTCCCGTGTTGCCCGTGCTGTCACTGTTCGCGAGGAGAAAAGCGTGAACCGCCGCGTGCCCGTCACCCTCTGCGCCGTTGCGGTGTTGGCGATCGCGCCTGCCGTGCGCGCTCAGGCCCCTGCTCCGACGCAGGTGACGCCGCCGCGCGTCACCTCCGCGGTCGACCGTACGGCCGTGTGGGTCGCCGACCGTGTGGACTATACCGTCGAGATTGCTTGTCCGCCCGGCGTCGACGTCCTGCTCGACGACATGGCGAAGGAGAAGCTGCGCCTGAATGGCCTCGAGGTCGTCGGCAACGACAGCTCGGCGACGACCGACGCATCGGATCGGACGGTGCACCGCTTCCGCTATGTGCTGACGACGTATCGGGTCGACAATCCGTCCCCGTCGATCGAGCCAATCAGCGTGCGCTACTACGCGCGACGCCAGGGCGAGCGCCTGCAGGACGTAGCGCCGGCGGGCGAGGTGCAGGTTCCCGGCGCGATCCTCGCGTTCCGCAGCACGTTGCCCGAGAACCAGCCCGAGTTCGCCGTCCGTGACGGCCGTGCCCCCCAACCGCGGCGTGTCTTCTTCGTCCGCGCCTCCCAGATCGGTCTGGCGCTGGTCGTCCTCTCGCTGGCACCTGCGCTGGCTGTGCTCGCGTCGGCGGTGCGGCGGCGAACGTCGCGACAGCCGGCACGGCGCTCCGTGCGCCAGGCCAGGCAGGACGAACGCGCCGCGCTCGAGCGTCTGCGCACGCTCGACGTCTCGACCGAGGACAATCGCCGCCGCGCCTGCGACGAGATCAGCACCGCCGTGCGTGGCTACATCGCCGCGCACGCCAATGTGCCCGCCGCGGCGCTCACCCCGGCGGAAATCGACGCGGCGCTCGGCGCGCGACGCAGCCGCCTGCCGCGCGAACGCGTCGTCTCACTGCTGCAGACCTGCGACACCGCGCGCTATCAGCCGTCGGGCGCGGTGCTCTCCACCGACGCCTGCCGCGAGGCGCTGGAGTCGGCAGAGCAGGTGCTGTCGGGACGGTAGCTAAGGCGTGGAGCCCCGCGATGAAGGAGCAAACGGAATGGAGCGAGCGACAACGCGCGAGCGCAACGGAGTGAGCCGGAGCGGGGCGAGGGGACCCCGCGACTGAAAAAAATGCGTTTTTTGTATCCGGAAGCCGGCGTTTGGCTGGCGGGCGCCTTTGCGATCGTTGCGCTGCTCCGCTGGCGCGTTCGCTGGCGCTTTGCCGCGTTCACGGCGCTCGTGCCGCTCAAGCGGTTTCGCCATCGAGCCTCGCCGCTGCGCCGGCTGCCCTTTGCCGCGCTCGCTGTGGCGGCGGGGTGTGCGAGCCTGGCGCTGATGCAGCCGGTGATTCCCTACGCGCAGGCCGATCTCCAGTCGCGCGGCCTCGACGTCGTTCTGCTCATCGATCTGTCGTCGAGCATGCAGGAAGAGATGGGTTCGGGGCAGACGCCGAACCGGCCGATGATTCCGACCGGGCGTACCCGCATGGATGCGGTCAAGGACGCCGTCCGCACGTTCGTGCGCACCCGCCGCGACGATCGCATCGGCCTGGTCGTGTTCTCCGACAACGCGTATGTCATCAGCCCGCTGACTTTCGACCACGAATACCTGCTGCACTACGTCGACTTAATCGACGACAAGATCCTGCAAGGTGAGGGGCAGACGGCAATCGGCGACGGCCTGGCGCTCGCCAACTACGTCCTGTCGCGCCAGGCGACGAAGGACTCGCGCGGCCACCAGGTGATCGTGCTCTTTACCGACGGCGAGAACAACCGCGGCCGCGAGCCGGTTGACGTGCTGGGAGAGTCGAAGGCCGCCGGCATCCGGGTGCACATGATCGGCGTCGATCTCGAGCGCGACGTCAAGGAGAAGCCGGCGGTGCAGATGCTCATGGCGGCGATTGGCGACGTCGGCGGCAAGTACTTCAGCGCAGATTCGGAAAAGGATCTGCAGGCTGCGTCACGCACGATCGATCAGATTGAGAAGGGGCTGCTGGTCAGCCACGTCTACGTGCGCGACGTGCCTGTCTACGAGTGGTTTGCCGTGCCGGCGCTGCTCGCGCTGGCCGCCGCGCTGGGGCTGCGGGCAGTGCCCTACTTCATCGATCAGACTTGAGAACGTTCCCGCCCCTCATCACGAACACGACCTTGCGCAGGGCGGTGACATCGGCCAGCGGATCACCGTCGACGGCGACGAGGTCGGCCTCGAGGCCCGGCGCGATCGCGCCGATTGTGTCTTTCATGCCGAGCGCTTCGGCTGACAGCGACGTCAGCGAGACGATCGCGTCCATCGGCTTTTGCCCGCCCTTCTGCACGCGCACGACCGCCTCCTCGATGTTGCGTCCATGCGCGCCGGCGACGGCGTCGGTGCCGTAGACGATCTTCAGCTTCGGCGTGGCGAGCGCCTTCTTGAACATTTCGTAGTTGAGGGGAATCGCTTTCTCCATGGCGGCGAAGCCCTCGTCGTTGTAGTTGCCGATGCCCATGTACTGCGGCTTGTGCTCGATGTAGTTCTGCAGCACCAGGCCGATGTTGGGATCGAAGTAGGCGCCGCGCTCGGCCATCAGCGTCAAGACCTCCTGGTCGGCGAAGACGCCGTGCTCGATCTGCTTGCAGCCCCCGAGCACCGATGCCTTGATCGACTCCGAGCTGTGGGCATGCACCATGGTGCGCATGCCCGCCGCGTTGGCCTCGCCGCAGATCGCCGCCATCTGCTCGTCGGTCATCGTCTGCTTGCCACCGTCGCGGATGCTGGCCGAGGCGAAGATTTTGATCACGTCGGCGCCCGCCGCCTTCGCGTCGCGGACGTTCTGGCGCAGTTGGTCGGGAGTGGCGCGCGTGTTGGTGATCTGGCGGACCGAGGTGAGGATGCGCGGGCCTGGCAGATGCTCATCGTCCAACTTCTTGCGGAGATCGAGGTCCGCCTGCTCGCCGACGCTCTGAACAGTGGTGAAGCCGCCCATCACCGTTGCCCGAGCGTTCTCGACGCCTGCCTGTAGGCGCACGGCGGGGTCTTCCCGGCCGCCGACGAAGCGGCCGTCGGCGCCGAAGTGCCACAGGATGTGCACGTGCAGGTCGATGAAGCCGGGCAATAACGTGTATTTCGAGAGGTCGTATGTCGCAGCGCTGGACCCCTTGGCGATGCTGACAATCTTGCCGTCCCGAACGGTGACGACCACGTTCTGCTGCGAGCCGCCGCGGCCGTCGATGAGCCGGCCGGCGCGAATGGTCACGGCCTGGGGCGTCTGGGCGGTCATGAGCACGCCGGCGCATGAGACGAGGATCAGCAGGACAAAAATGGCGCGGATCATGCGCGCCATCATATCCGCCCTGACACGGGTCCGCCCTGACACGGGTTTGAGCGGATCGGGCAAAGGGGCGAACCGAGGGACCAGCGCGTCGTCTAAGCACTGGAGTCACATGATCGACACGCTTATTCGCGACATCCGCATCGGTCTTCGTGTCCTCGTCAAGGAACGAGCCTTCTGCGCGCTCGCCGTGGTCGTGCTGGCGCTCGGGATAGGCGGCGTGACGACCATGTTCAGCGTGGTCAACGGCGTGATGCTGCGCGGCTTTGCGTTTCCCAACGCCGAGCGGCTAGTCAGCCTGAACTTTGTCGACCCTTCCACGACCACCTTCTTCGGCGTCAACGGACAGGTCTCGGCGATGGACTTCGACGAGCTGCGTCCGGTGCAGCAGTCGTTCCAGGCGCTCGCCGCCTACCTGAACGGCTCGACCGTCAACGCCACGGTCAACGGCCACGCGCAGCGCTATACCGGGGCCTACGTGACCGAGGACTTTCTGCGTATCCTCGGCGCGGCGCCGATGCTGGGGCGCGACTTCACCGCCGCTGACAACACCCCGAACGCCGGCAAGGTCGCGATCATCGGCTACAACATCTGGCAACGCGACTTTGGTGGCGCCGCCGACATCATCGGCCAGGGCCTGCGCATCAACGGCAAGCCGGCAACGGTCATCGGCGTCGCGGCCAGGGGTTTCGCTTTTCCCACGAACGAAGAAATCTGGATCCCGCTCTACAGCGAGTTCCCGCCCAAGCCCCGTAACGATTCCGCGCCAGCCAACCCGTCCGTGCTTGGCCTGCTCAAGGCCGGCACGTCGCTCGACCAGGCGAACGCCGAAGCGTCGACCATCGCGCGCCGTTTTGCGGCGGCGTATCCCGAGACCAACAAGCAGTTCAACACCGGCCAGGTCCAGCCGCTGCTCGATACCTTCACGGGACGCGCGCTGCGCGGCACGATGTGGACGATGCTCGGCTTCTGCGTCGGGGTGCTGCTGATTGCCTGTGTCAACGTGATGAACATGCAGTTCGCGCGCGCCACGCTGCGGGCCAAGGAGCTGGCCGTCCGTTCATCGCTCGGCGCGTCGCGCGGCCGCATCGTCGGGCAGATGCTGACCGAGAGTCTGCTCATCGCTGGCATCGGCGCGGTGCTCGGGGTGGCCCTGGCCTACGGCGCTACGGACTGGCTCAACGCCACCGTCCACAACCTCGACAACCCGCCGCCGTCGTGGATCGTCTTTGACATCGACGGCAAAGTGCTCGCCTTCACCGTCCTCTCGACGCTGTCCGCGGCGATCTTCTCCGGCCTGCTGCCGGCGTGGATGTCATCGCGGACCAACGCCGTCACGGTCCTGCGCGACGGCGGCCGCGGCAACACCAGCCGGGGGGTGTCCGTCCTGTCGCGCGGCCTGGTGGTGTTCCAGATCGTCGTCACCTGCGTGCTGTTGGTCGGTTCGCTCCTCCAGGTGCGATCGATCACCAACCAGCAGACGATCGACTACGGCTACGACACGTCGGCGATCCTGTCGGCCCGCATGGGGCTGATGGAGGGGGCTTATCCGACTCCCGAGTCGCGGCGGATGTTCTACGACCGGCTGGTGCGCCACTTCGAGGCAGATCCGCAGATCGAAGCGGTTGGTCTGACCAGTCGCTTCCGCATGGTCTTCTCCGGTAACGGGCCGATCGAGATCGAAGGGAAGACCTATCGCGAGAATCGCGACCGGCCCAACGCCAACTTCGAGCAGGTGACCGGCGGCTTTTTCGCCGTCACTGGCCAGAAACTGGTCGAAGGCCGGACCTTCTCCGCCGACGACCTCGATTCGCGCCAGCCGGTTGCGATCGTCAACGCGGCGTTTGCGCGGAAGTACTACGGCACCGGGAGCGCGCTCGGCCGGCGCTTCCGCACCGTCGCCGGCAACGGCCGCCAGTTCGGGCCATGGCGCACGATCGTCGGCGTCGTGAGCACGATTCGCATGCTCGGGCCGTTCAACAATCCCGGGGTCGACGAAACCGGTTTCTACGTGCCGTTCTACGCCAATCCCTTCGGTCCCCTGCAGCCGGGGCCGTTCGTCGGGCAATTCACGACCATCGCGGTCAAGCCGCGCGGCGATCAGCGCGCCGATGCGCTGGCAACGCACCTGCGGCATGAGGTCGCCGCCGTCGACGCCGATCTGCCGCTCTATTTCGTCGGCACACCGAAGACGCAACTCGATGGGTTCGTCGCGCAGAACCGGATCATCGCGCTCATGTTCACGGTGTTTGGCGCCGTCGCCATACTGCTGGCATCGGTCGGGATCTACGGCGTGATGTCGTTCTCAGTCAACCAGCGGCGGCAGGAATTCGGCGTCCGCATGGCGCTCGGCGCGCACTACACCCGCATCCTGCGAATGGTGTTGCGGCAGGGTGCGCTGCAGCTGGCGGTCGGCCTGGCGGCCGGCCTTGGCGTCGCGTTCGTGCTGGCGAGCGCGCTCGGCTCCGCCGTCCAGAACATCCTGTTCGGGGTCACGGCCCGCGATCCTCTGACCTACGGGTCGGTGACGGCGCTGATCACGCTGGTGTCAATCGTCGCGACTCTGGTGCCGGCACGTCGCGCGACGCGCGTCGATCCAATGATCGCCTTGAGAGGGGACTGATCGACTACGCCGTCCGCGACAGCGCCCGATAGGCGAGTGGCACCAGATACAGCGTGACGAACGTCGACAGCGTCAGGCCGCCGATGACGGCGACCGCCAGCGGGCGCTGCAGCTCGGCACCCGCGCCGAGCCCGAGCGCCAGCGGCAGTAGCCCGAACAGCGTGCACAGCGTCGTCATCAGGATCGGGCGCAGGCGCACGCGTCCCGCGATCTCGAGCGCCTCGGTGAACGGGCGGCCTTCGTCGCGCAGGCGGTGCGCATAGTCGATCAGCACGATCCCGTTCTTGACGACCAGGCCGACGAGGAGGATCAGTCCCATCGCCGACGACACGTTCAGGACGATGCCGGTGATCAGGAGCAGCGCAAAGGCACCCGCGAGCGACAGTGGGGCGGCGAGCAGGATCAGCACCGCCGGCAGTAACCGGCGGAATTGAATGACGAGGATGATGAACACGAGCGACGCGGCGATGGCGAACACGGTTAGCAGCTCGCGGAACGACTGCCGCTGCGCTTCGTACTGGCCGCCCACTTCCGTCGTGTAGCCGACCGGTAACTTCAAGGTCGCCAGCTTCTGCTGAATTTCGGCGACGGCGCTGCCGAGGTCGCGGTTTTCGAGCCGGCCGGTGACCAGCGCCATCTGGCGCAGGTTCTCGCGGTCCAGGATGATCTCCCCTTCGGTCGTCGTCTGCTGCGCCAGCGCGCTCAGCGGCGCGGCGCGGCCATCGTCGGCCCGGATCGGCGTGGTCGCCATTCGTGACGGATCGAGGCGGTAGGCGTCGGGGTAGCGCACACGTACGGGGATCGTCCGATCGGCGAGCCGCAGCTCGGTCTTGACGTCGCCCAGCCACGCATCGGAAAGCTGCTCCGACGCCTGCGTAATCGTCAGGCCCAGACGCCCGAGCGCGGCGCGATCGAATTCCCAGGTCGTCTCCGGGTTGCCGCGGCGGACGCCGGCCGTGTCGACGACCCCCTTCGTGCTCTGCAGCAGCTTCTCGACCTGATCGGACAGGTCGGCGAGCGTCTCGGGATCGTCGCCGAAGACCTTGACCTCGACCGGCTCGGCGGCCCCCTCGAGATCGCCGAGCATGTCCTGCAGCAGCTGCACGAACTCGATGTCGAATGTCGGCACGGTCTCGGTCAGCTTGCCGCGCAGCTCCTCGATCACGTCGTCGGCGCGACGGCGACCCTTCGGCGCCTTGAGGCGGACGAGGATGTCTCCCTTCGTCTGCTGCGTGGCGAAGAGGCCGAGCTCAGTCCCGGTTCGTCGCGTGTAGGCCGCGATGTCGGGCGTCTCGTGCAGGATCGCCTCGATCTTCTTCACGTCCTTGTCGATTTCGTCGAGCGCCGTGCCGGCCGGGGCGTTGTAGTCGATGACGAAGCCCCCCTCGTCGGCTTCCGGCAGGAAGCCGGTGCCGAGCCGCATGAACAGCAGGCCAGCGGCCACGGCGAGCACCAGTGCGACGATGACGCCGAGCGCCGGGCGGCGCATCGTCGAATCGAGCGTCCGTGAATAGACGCGCTCGAGCGTCCCGGCCGCATGCTCGTGCGGTGTCTCTGCCGTGCCCTCGCGGCGGCGCGCCGCCATGCGCGCCAGCAGCGGAATCAGCGTCAGCGCCTGGACGAGCGAAATGAGCACCGCCGCGGCCAGCGTGATCGACAGCGACTTGAAGAACTGGCCGACCACGCCCGACAGCATGCCGAGCGGCACGAACACCACGACGGTCGTCAGCGTCGAGCCGACAACGGGCGCCATGATTTCCTTCATCGCCAGGGCCACGGACTCCGCCGGCTGCTCGCCGCGATCGAGGTGCCGGTAGATGTTCTCGACGACGACCACCGCGTCGTCGATGACCAGGCCGATGGCGACCGCCAGACCGCCCATCGACATGACGTTGATCGTCTGGCCGACCCAGCGCATGACCAGGAACGTCGTCATGATCGTCAGTGGCAGCGTGACCGAGGCGACGAGCGTCAGACGCCAGTCGCGCAGGAACACTAGCAGGACGATCACAGCGAGAATCGCGCCGATCAGGATGGCGTCGCGGACGTTGATAATCGCCTCGGTGACGAACTCGGCGAGGTCGTAGGTTTTCGAGAGCTTCAGCCCGCTCGGCAGCGACTTGGCGAGATCGTTGAGCACGGTCTCGACGCCGGCGCGCACGTCGAGGATGTTGGCGCCAATCTGCTGCGAGATGCTGAGATTGGCCGCGACCTTGCCGTCACCGCTGACGAGCGACATGCGGTCGGGCGCGCCGCGCTCGACCGTGGCGACGTCCGCCACGCGGATTGTCGTGCCCCCCTTGACGACGAGGGGGGTGGCGGGAATGTCTTCGATCCCCTTCCACATGCCCGAGGCCAGCACGAGGTGGAGCAGGCCGCCCTGCGTGTAGCGTCCGACGGGCGCGAGGGTGTTGGCTGCCTGCAGCGAGTCTGCGACGGTGCCGATCGTGAGGCCGGTGGCGGTCAGGCGGGCAGGATCGGCGATGACCTCGATTTCGGGCTGATCGCTCGACAGGACCTCAACGTTGCCGACGCCGGGCACCCGCGACAGCGCCGGTCGCATCACGTAAAAGCCGTAGTCGTAGAGATCGGCGGCCGGCAGCCCGCCGGTCAGGTTGACGCTCAGGAAGGGAAACGCCGACGGCGTCAGGCGCTCGATTGTCAGTTCGAGATCGCTCGGTAGCGACGATCGGGCCTCGGCGATCCGCCCCTGCGCCTGCTGCAGCGCCGGGATCATGTCGGTCGCCGGATCGAATTGCGCCGAGATTTCGGTCGAGCCGCGGAAGGTCTTGGACCGGACGCGGCGGATGCCGGGCACTTCGAGCAGCGCCTGCTCGAGCGGCCGCGTCACCGTCAGCATCATCGTCTTGGCCGGCAGCGATCCGGCATGCCCGATGACGACGACGCGCGGAAAGACCAGCGGCGGATAGATGTCGCTCGGCAGCTGGAAGGCGGAATAGAGGCCGGCCGCGGCGAGCAGGAGGGTGATGATGACAATCGCGCGCCCGTAGCGCTCGACGAAGGACGCGAGGTTCATTTCCCCTTCTCGTCCTTGGCGTCCTTCTTCTCGTCCTTTTTCTCGTCTTTCTTGTCGTCTTTCTTGTCGTCTTTGTATCGTCCTTTTTCTCGTCGTCTTTCTTCTCGTCGTCTTTCGCGCCGCTCACCGCGATGTCGCCGCCGTCGGGTAGCTCCTGCTGGCCTTTGACGATCACCGCGTCGCCCGCCTTGAGGCCCGCGGTCGCCTCGATCTCCTTCGGCGTCGTCAATCCGACCGTGATCTTCGTCTTGTGCGCCTTCTTGTCGGCGCCGGCGACCATGACGAACGAGTCTGCGTCCTCGTGCAGCACGGCTTCGACCGGCACGACGAGCACGTTCTGGCGCTTCTCGGCGACGATTTCCACGCGCACCGGCGTGCCCGCGGCCAGTTTCGTCGCGGTCGTGAACGAGACACGGACGTCGGCGGAGACGCCGGTGGGATCCACTGCGGCCGGACGGCTCAACACCTTGCCCGGTTCGGGATCGTCGGCGCCCGGCACGATGATGCGCGCGGCGTGGCCGAGCTGCACGCGCGAGAGATCGGCGAGCGCCACCGAAGCCACGACCTGCAGCTTGTTCGGATCGATCACGCGGAGGATGACGTCGGTGGTGGAAGCGTCGACGATGTCGCCCGGATTGTGCACGCGCTTGGCGACCACGCCTGGAAAGGTCGCGCGCACTACCGTCCGTGCCGCGACCTCGGTCGCGTTCTGGAGCGCGGCCTGCGCTTGCCCGAGGGCGGCCTTTGCCTCGGCGAGGTCGCGCTGCGCGTCCTCGAGCTCCTTCTGCGCCGCCACGCCGTGCTCGACGAGAGTCGTCAGGCGCGTGACCGAAGCCTGCGCGTTCTGCACGTGCGCTTCCGCGGTGGCCACCTCGCCGCGTCGCGTCGAGACGTCGGTCTGCAGCGACGGGATGTCGAACCGGACCAGCAGGTCGCCCGGCTTGACACGATCCCCTTCGGCCTTCGGCATCTCGGCGATGCGCCCGTGCTCGGGGGCGGTAATCATCCAGTCGGCGCCCGGCGCGGCGCTGACGACGCCGCTCGCCGACACGACCCCTTCGAGCGTCTGCGGCGCGAGCGTCACCGTCGTGACCGAGGCCGCGGCTTTCGTGTCGACTTGTTCGACGGCGGTCTTGCCGCAGCCCGACAGGAGCAGCGCGGGAGCGATGACGAGGAGTGTCCTTCTCATTTGATCGGCGTTCCCATCGCGCGCTCGAGATCCGCCAGCGCGTGCTGATAGTCAAGGCCGGCCTGCAGGGCGCGCTGGCGCACGTCGCGTGCCGCCTGGACGGTCTGCAGGTAGGCCGGCAGGCCGGTCTGGCCGGCGCGATACGACTCGTCTGCCATCTGTTCCACCTGCTGCGAGGCGGGCAGGATCTCGCTCAGATAACGATCGACGGTCTGCTTGGCGGCGGTGGCGCGGCTGATCGCGGAGGCGACGGCGCCGGTAATCGTCGCCACACGCGCCTGGCGGTCCGCTTCGGCGCGGCGGACGGTCGCGTCCGCGGCGGCAACGTCGGCTTTACCCGTCGTAAAAATCGGGAGGGCGATGTTGGCCCCGGCCCGCCAGCCCGTGGTGAACTCGCCCGGCGCGTCATAGGTCAACGCCCCCATGACCGACGGATCGGGGTGCCGCATCGCACGGGCGAGATTCGCGCGCGCGCGCGCCTCGTCAATCTCCTTCTGCAGGACGGCTAGCTCGGCGTTGCCGGCGAGCGTCTGCTGCGTCGCCGCTTCGAGCGTCGGCAGCGGGGCCGACTCGAGCGGCTCGGTCAGCGCGGGCGCGGCGTTGAGCGGATAGGCGAGCAGCGCGTTGAGCTCGGCGCGCGCGGCCGTGGCGTCGCCTTGCGCGGCGCCGACGTCGTTGCTCGCCTGTGCCAGCGTCAGGCTGGCCTGCAGCGCTTCCAGCCGCGGCGCCGCGCCGGTCTGGAACCGTTCCTGGGCCGCATCGCGTGCCCGCGTGGCGAGCTGTTCGAGCTGCTGCGCGATGGTGATGCGGCGCTCGGCGGCGACCGCCTCGAAATAGGCGCGCCGCACGTCGGCGCGTAGGTCCGCGTTGATGCGCGCCGTCTGCGCGTCGGTGACCGCGAGCGTCGCATTGGCCACGTCGATGCGGCGCTGCCGCTTGCCCGAGATCTCGAGCGGCAGCGTCCCGGTGAACGCCCAATGCGGCGTTTCCTTGTCGTACTCGAACGCGAAATCAGGGTTGGGTCGCTGCCCGGCGACGTCGAGGCCGGCCACATCGATCGCGCGAGCCATGCGGGCCGCGACCGCGGCCGGGCTGGACTCCGCTGCCCGCGTTATGGCGTCGCCAAGCGTCAGCGACGCCGGCGCCTGCGCCGAAAGGACCGCTGTCCAGAGGACCGCAGCGCCGACAGGCGTCAGCGTCTTCAATACACGCATGTGCCGATCAGTGTCCGCGCAGCACGCGGCGAATATCTTCGACCATCAGCTGCGGCGCCTCGTTCTCGGCCGTGAGCGTCAGGATCGGGATGTCGCCAAACGACGGATCGGCGGCCATGTGGGCGCGCAGCGCCGCCTGATCCTTGAGCCGCGCCACGATCAGCGTGGGGTGCAGCGAGGTCATGATCTTGAGCGCTTCGGCGACCGAATGCGCCGGCGCGACCGCGAAACGCAGCCGCGCCAGAATCGCCACGCAGCGCGCGCCGCTGTTGGCGTCGTCGTCGGCGACGAGAATTAGAGGGGCGTAGCCCTGCACGTCGTAGGGGCGGCGGCCGCCGCGCGGGCTGTTGCGTCGGTCGGGCCCATTCCGCCGGTTCAGAGAAAATGAGTCGCTCATCCGGGCGAATCTTACTACGCGGCACGCCTCCCATCCTCGCCGCCCGGCGATGAACGTATGATGACAGACGCGATTCACGCCGCTGTCATGTGCCCTACGGCATAGTTTTAGACATGCCGCACCCGGTCAACCTGATCGCTGCGCTCCTGATCAGTGTCGCCGGGCTCTTCGGTCAAGCGGACGGCACGGTGCGGGGCGTGATCCGCGACCAAACCGGCGCCGTTCTCCCCAGCGCCGCTGTCGAGCTGCTCGACCCCGCCGGGACGACCGTCGCGACCACTACCACCGACGCCACCGGCGCATTCCGGTTCGACGGCCTGGCACGCGGCACGTATTCCGTCCGCGCGCGTTTCGAGGGCTTCAAACCCGGTACCGTCCAGGCGCGCCTCACTGGCAGCCGTCCGCCGGCGCCACTGACAATCGTGCTCGAGCTGGCCTCGGTGCCGCAGGAAGTCTCTGTCAACGCTGGCGAAGACGTGATTGCCGCCTCTGCCGCCAGTAATCGCGACGCCATCGGCGTGACCGACTCCGATATCCGCGACATCCCGGTGTTCGACCGCGATGTCGTCGCCACCCTGTCGCGCTTCCTCGACGCGTCGTCGCTTGGCACCGGCGGCGCAACCCTGGTCGTCGACGGCATGGAGGCACGCAAGGTCGGGGTCTCGCCGTCAGCCATCCAGTCGATCAAGGTCAACCAGGACCCGTACTCAGCGGAGTTCCCGCGTCCCGGCCGCGGCCGCATCGAAGTGGTGACCAAGGCGGGTGCCGACGCATATCACGGGTCGTTCGACTTCACGTTCCGGGACTCGGCGCTCAATGCCCGCGATCCGTTCGCGCTCACGACCCCGCCCGAACAGCGGCGCATCTACGAAGGGGTGTTCGGCGGTCCCGTGGCCGACGGCAAGAACAACTCGTTTTTGTTCACGATCGAGCGGCGTGCGCTCGATCTGCAGTCGATTGTCTATGCCGCGGGTCCCAGCGGATTGATCAACCAGATCGTGGCCGCTCCGACCAGCGGCACCGAGGTATCGGGGTCGATCAATCATCAGCAGGGCAAGAACAATACGCTGTTCGTGCGTGTCACCTCCGAGGTCAACAACGACCACAACCAGGGAGTCGGCGGCACCACGCTGGCGGAGGCAGGCAGCAACGACCACGGCGACGAGGAACAGGTGATTGTCGGCGCGCGATCGATCATCACGCCGCGGCTGCTGAGCGAATTTCGCTGGCTCTTTGGCCGGGAGATCACCTCGACGGCCAGCTTGAACCCGGCGCAACGCGTCGTCGTGCTCGACGCCTTCACCGCCGGCGGCGCCCAGGCCGATCAGAGCACGTCGGAATACCACTTCAACCTGACCGAGACCCTGACCTATCTGCACGGCCGGCATCTGCTCAAGGGCGGCTTTGCGATTCCCGACTTCAGCCGCCGCGGCTACGACGATCGCACCAATCGCGCGGGCACCTTCACCTTCTCGAGTCTCGACGATTACAGCCGCGGCGTGCCGCTGTCCTTCGTGCAACAGCGCGGCGACGGCAGCCTGGTCTTCCTGCAGAAGGTGTTCGGGGCATTCGTGCAGGATCAGATCACGGTCGGCAGTCGCTTCTCGGTGACGCCGGGGCTGCGCTACGACTGGCAGAACATCTTCGTCGACAACAATAATTTCGCGCCGCGTGTGTCGGCCGCCCTCGTCCTTGACAAGAAAACCGTCCTGCGCGGCGGCGCCGGGGTGTTCTACGACCGCGCCGGCGACAGCGCGATACACGAGGTGCTGCGCTCGCGCGAGAACCGGTTGCAGCGGTTCATCATTACCGATCCGTCCTACCCGGATGCGTTCGCGGGCGGCAGCGCCAGTAACACGCCGCCCAGCATCGTCGTCCTTGCGCCCGACATTCGCACCCCCTACACGGTGCAGTTCGGCGGCGGCATCGAGCGGCAGCTGCGCAAGGGCAGCAGCATCGCGGTCACCTACCTGGGGTCCCGCGGCGTCGAGTTGTTCCGGTCGCGCGACGTCAACGCGCCCCTCCCGCCGCTTTACCTGGCGCGGCCGGATCTCTCGTTCGGCCAGGTGCGGCAGATCGAATCGACTGGCCGTCAGACCGTCCATTCGCTGCAATTACTGGCGAGCGGACGCCTGCTGCCGCGGCTGCAGGGCAACGTGCAGTACACCCTGTCGTCGGCGCACAACGACACGAGCGGCATCAACGCGCTACCGGCCAACAACTACGATCTGGCCGGGGAGTACGGCCGCGCCGACTTCGATCAGCGACACCACCTCGAAGGGCTGTTGCAGTACAAGGGCGGCGACTGGATGCACCTCGGCATCGCCGTTTCGCTCTTGTCGGGCCGTCCCTACACGCTGCGCACCGGTACCGATCCCTACAACACCGGACAGACCAACGCCCGCCCGCCGGATGTCTCCCGCAATACGCTGCAGGGGCCGGGCTATGCGTCGGTGGACCTGAAATGGTCGCGCGAGTTCGCGCTGGGCGGCAAGAAGGGCGACGACGGGCCGGCCTGGTCGATAGGCGTCTCGGCGTTCAACATCCTGAACCATGTGAACTATGTCGGCTACGTCGGCACCTTGACATCCCCATTCTTCGGGCAGCCGATCGCCGCACAGCCGCCGCGGCGCATCCAGCTCTCGGCGGAGATGCACTTCTGACGCTGGTGAAGGGGTAAGCTGCATCGATGCGGATCCTGCTGGTCGAGGACGAGCCGAGCGCCGCCCGGTTCATCGCCAAGGGGCTGCGCGAGGCGACCTACGCGGTCGACATTGCCGCCGACGGCACGTCGGCGGCCATTCAGTGCCAGCAGAACGACTACGACGCGGTGGTGCTCGACGTGATGCTGCCGGGCCGCGACGGCCTGTCGGTCTGCCGCGAGTTGCGCGCGGCTGGTTCCGACGTGCCCGTGCTGATGCTCACCGCCCGCGACGCCATCGAAGCCCGGGTCGCAGGGCTCGACGCCGGCGCCGACGACTACCTCACCAAGCCGTTCGATTTCCGCGAGCTGCTGGCGCGCGTGCGCGCACTGACCCGGCGCGATCGGCGCCCGCTCGCGCCTGCCCGCATCGACGTCGGCGACATCAGCATCGACGTGCCGGCGCGGCGCGTCTACCGCCGCGGCGGGGAAGTGTCACTGACCAGTCGCGAGTACGCCCTGCTCGAGTTCCTGGCGCGGCGCGCCGGCGAAGTGGTCGGCCGTGCGGAGATCGCAGAGCACGTCTGGGACGAGCACTACGACCCCTTCTCGAACGTCGTCGACGTCTACATCCAGCGGCTGCGCCGCAAGCTCGACGAGCCTGGCGTCCCCTCCGCGATCCGGACGCGGCGCGGCCAGGGCTACCAACTCCTCTGACGTCATGGCCATCTCGCTGCGCACGCGGCTGACGTTGTGGTACTCGGGTCTGCTGCTGCTGGCGCTCGTCCTGTTCACCGCGACGGTGCTGTGGCTGCACTGGCATTTGATGGTGCGGCAGGCGGACGAATCGCTGCGCGCCCTCGCCATCGCCGCCGTCAACGTGGTCGACGCCGAGCTGGCCGAGCACGCGACGCTCGAAGACGCCGCCCACGAAATGGTCGGCGTGGTCCGCCAGCGCAACTACGAGGCCGCCGTCCTCGACGGCAGCGGCACGAAGCTGCTGGGCAGCGTGGCCGAGCCTCTGCTCG
Source organism: uncultured Acidobacteriota bacterium (assembly GCA_963836665.1). Lineage (GTDB taxonomy): Bacteria > Acidobacteriota > Vicinamibacteria > Vicinamibacterales > 2-12-FULL-66-21 > JAICSD01. The sequence continues at coordinate 141,408 of CAWIKL010000004.1, forward strand.
ACACCTTTCGCCAGTCGGCTGCCGGGGTGCGCACGGTGACTGGTTCGGACGGACACCCGTGGCGAGTGATGCCGCGGGCGGGAGAATCGAGCGGGGTGCGTTTTACGGTGGTGATCGGCGCGCCGCTCAGCGAGATCGAGGAACAGTGGCGGGCGCTCGTTAAGGCCTGCGCGATCGGCATTCCGTTCGTGATGCTGATCGCCGCCGCCGGCGGGTGGTGGCTGGGCCGCCGCGGACTGGCGCCGCTGCAGGCCATGGCGGATCAGACGCGCGGCATTACCGAGCGGACACCCCACTCGCGGATTGCAATCGCCGGAGCGGGCGTGGAGCTGGACGCGGTGGCCAGCTCCTTCAATCACGTCCTCGAGCGTCTCGGGCTGGCGCTGGCCACGCAGCGCCGTTTCATGGCCGATGCGTCGCACGAGCTCCGCACCCCCGTGTCGATCATGCGGACGGCCGCTGACGTGACACTCAGTCAGACCGGCCGCGACGAAGCGGAGTACCGCGACGCGCTCGCCGTCGTTGCCGACCAATCGGCACGGCTGGCGCGCCTCGTCGACGACATGCTCGTGCTGGCGCGTGCCGATGCCGGCGGCTATCCGATCGTGCGGGCGGAAGTGGATCTCGACGGGATCGTTCTCGACTCCATTCGTGATTTCGCGGCCAAGGCGGCCGCCAAGCGCATCACGCTGTCGTCGCAGGTCCGTCCCGTCAGCGCGGTCGCCGATGAAGCCCTCTTGCGGCGGCTCGTCGGCAATCTCCTGAGCAACGCCATCGCGTATACGCCCGAGGGGGGCACCGTGGACGTGGCCATCGTCGAGGAACGCGGCGCGACCAGCATCCGCGTCAGCGACAGCGGCCCCGGCATTCCGGCCGAGGATCGCGAGCGCGTCTTCGAGCGGTTCGTGCGCCTCGACCCGGCCCGTGGCGAAGGAGGCGCCGGTCTCGGCCTGGCGATCGCGCGTTGGATCGCTGAGGTGCACGGCGGTCAGGTGGAGTTGTTGCGCAGCGATGCGCGCGGCAGCGTATTCGCGGCCACCATTCCGGCATCAGCATGAAGGAAGGAGCGACAAGATGAGGCGAGCCATAGCGATGATCGCGGCGGGGATCGTCTGCGCGCTGACGGCGGCCCTGGCGCAGCCGGCGGGCGACGGTCCATACAAAGTCCTGAAGACGGTGAAGGTTGGTGGCGAGGGCGGCTGGGACTACATCTACGCGGATTCCGCCGGACGCCGTCTCTATATCCCGCGTGGCGCGAGGCCCGAAGTGCCCGCCACCGACACGTCGCCGGCGGCGCCGGCTGTCGAAAAGCGAACCACCATCTTCAACCTCGAAACGCTCGAGCCCGTCGGCACCATCTCCGGCGTCGGTGGCAACGGCGCGGTAGTATGCCCGAAGACCGGGCACGGCTTCACCAGCGATCATCCGGCACCAGCGATGTTCGACGTTCAGACGATGACGCTGATGAAGAACATCGAGATCCCGGCGCAGGCAACGCCCGACGCGCCCCGGTGGAGTGCCGACGGCATCTACTGCGACACGTTCAACGACCGCGTCTACATCGGCAGCCATCCGACCAAGAGCCTGCTGGTCGTCGACGCGAAGGACGGCTCGGTCGTCGGCGGCGTCGATCTCGGCGGCACACCCGAGCAGACGATCGCCGACGGCAAAGGCACCGTCTATCAGGTGCTGCAGGATCGGCCGGGCGGCGTCGCCGTCATCGACGCGAAGACGCTGAAGGTTACCGCGAAGTACATGTTCGGCGACGAAGCGACGGGCAACGGCAGCTGCAACGGCCTCGCGCTCGACGCGAAGAACGGCATCCTCTTTGCGGCGTGCGCCGGCGTCGGTCCCGCGCCGGCACGAGGAAGCGCGCCGCCGCCTCCGCCGCCCGCCGGCACGCCCGGCCCGCAGGCATTCGTGATCCTGAGCGCGAAGGACGGCAAGATCCTGGCGAGGCTGCCGCTGGCCGGCGGCTCGGACGGCGCTACCTTCAGTCCCGACACGATGGAAGCCTTCAGCACGCAGGGCAACGGCACCATGACCATCGTGAAAGAGAAGAGCCCGACGTCGTTCGAGGTCGAGCAGACCCTGCAGACGATGAACGGCGCGCGGACGATTGCGTTCGACGCCCAGAGGGGACACATCTTGACGATGGCGCAGGAATTCGGTCCGGTGCCGCCGCCGCCTCCGCCCGGGACGCCCGCCGGCCGCGGCGGGCGGGGGCCGGCGATTCCGGGCTCCTTCACGATCCTGATGATCGGCAAGTGACACCGTCGGCGCCGCTCCACATCCTCTACGCTGAGGAGCTCAAGGGACTCATGCGCGGCCACTTCGCGTGGCTCGGCGCAGCCGTGATCCTGCTCGCCGCCGGTGGCCTTGCCACCGTCGGCACGCAGGATACCTGGCTCGACGGATTCGGCATCATCGCCTACGGTGTCGTACCGCTCGCCTTCATCCCCGTGGCCGCGATCGCCCTCGCCAGTCCGCGCGCCAATCGATTCGTCGAGAGCGTTTTCACGGCGCCGGTCGACCGCCGGCGCTGGCTGATCGCCAAGCTGCTTGTCGTGTTGACCCTCGGCCTGGCCTATTACCTGTCGCTCGTACCGATGATGCTCGTCTACGCGCATCACGTCGGCCTGCCGCTGCTTCTCCGCAGATTTCTCGCCTGGGCGCCGCTGCTGATCGGCGCGTCGGTCGCGGTCGGCGCGCTCGTCGGCGTGCTCTTCATCGGCCGCAGCATCGCCGCGCCGGCGGCGACGGCGATGGGATTGCTGCTCGCCTATGGGGGGCTGGTGCCGCTGCAGGAGTTGATGGTGGCGCAGGGGAATGGTGCGTCGCGGACCGGTCACGTGACGCTGCTGAGTCCCGCTGTGCTGTTGAAGAACGCCCTCGGATTCTCGCTCGTCGCGCCGTCAATCCCCTCGAGCGTCGCGCGCACGGAGTTCTGCGTCACGGCGGTCGCTGCCGGCGCGCTCGCGCTGGCGTTCTGGGTGTTCCTGCGTCTCCAGGGCGTCGAGACGTGGGAAGCCAACCGCTCCCAGCGCTGGGCGCTGGGGTCCGCCGTCGCCCTGCTGATCCTGCTGCCGGCCGCGATCGCTGACACGAACTACGACACGCCGGCGCCGCGGCGCACGAACGCGCCCCAGGTCCGCGGCGTGTTCGGACGCGCGGTCGCCAGCCTCGCCCTCGTCGAGCCCGGCGGCGCCCCGCCCCGCTTCTGCTGCGGCGCCGTCCTCAACCGCGACGCTAGTGCCCTCGCCACCGATGAAGTCACACGCCGGGACCTCATGGTCCTGCTTCCGGTGGATGCGACTCAGACGGTGAAGGACCTGCGCGTCGCCGTGACCGGCGAGGGCGGCCTCGAGATTTGGATCGATCCCGCCACCGCCGCCAGCGTTGCCAGCGGCGCGCTCGAAACGCGCCAGTACCCGAACGACTCAGGTCCGCCCGCGCCTGACGGCCGGCACATCCAGGCCGGGTGGGTCGCGCGCGTCCCGGTCGCCATCCGACCGACCCACATCTGGGACATTGGCGGCATGCGCTATCCGTTGAACGTGGTCGCCACCTACCGCGTCGCGGATGATCCGCAGGTCCGCACGTTTAATGCGCGCGCTGCGATCGACGCGCAGGTCGCGCCAGCCATCTACGAGATGGGCGCCGCCTCCGCCTTCCTGCCGTTGGCCTGCATCGTCGCGGCGCTTCGCCGGTGGAGACGCACGCGATGACGACGCCCGTCGAGTACGCGATCGAGACGACCGCGTTGACACGGCGCTTTGGCGCGTTCACGGCCGTCGACGGCATCGCGCTGCGGATCCCCAAGGGGCATCTCTACGGGTTCCTGGGCCTCAACGGCGCGGGCAAGACGACGACCATTCGCATGCTGACGACATTGCTTCCGCCGTCAGCCGGCACGGCGCGGCTGTGGGGGCACGACGTCGCGCGCCATCCGCTGGCTGTGCGCAGCCTGGTCGGTCTCGTCAGCGACGAGACCAGCGAGAGCCATTCGACGTGGACGGCACGCGAATATCTCGGCTACTTCGCGCGCATCCGCCGGCAGCCGGATCCGGCCGGCACGGTGGAGCGAATCCTCGACGACGTCGGCCTTGACCCGGCGTTTCGCGGCCGGCTGATCGGCACCTACAGCACGGGCATGAAGCGCCGCGTCGAGATCGCGCGCGCCTTGATGGGCGCGCCGAAGGTGTTGTTCCTGGACGAACCGACGCGCGGCCTCGACCTGCCGGCCAAGCGGGAGATGTGGAACCTGCTGCGCCGGCTCGCCGCCGAGCAGGACGTGACGACGTTTCTGAGCAGCCACGACGCACAGGAGATCCGCAGCCTGTGCAGCGAGATCAGCATCCTCGCCCACGGCCGGCTCGTCTTCACCGGTGCCGCGCACGATCTCGGCGCCGATCTCGACAGCTTCGAGGAGCACCTCATCGAGCTGCTGACGCAGCCGCGATGAGGCGCCGTCCGTTTACTTCGACACGACCAGCAGGCTGAACGATCCGGCCTCCATCGGCCCGCGCCCGCGTCCGCTTGCTGGCGCCGGCCCGAACTTCGCCGCCGCAAGGAAGATCTTGTGCGTCGTCGGATCGAGGCCCATGTTGCGCGAACCCGGCTGCGTCTGCAGCGTCTGCGTCACGGTGTACTTGTCGGGCGAATCCTGGTGGATGACCGTCAGGGTGCCCTCGCCGTTCGAGGCGAACGCGTCGCTCGACGCCGGGTCGTAGCCGGCGCCGTCGACGCCGGTGCCGATCGCCGGGGTGGCGACGACCTTGCCGGCCTGGTAGTCCGAGACGGCCATGACGCCGCTGCGGCAACCGCTGAACAGGCGGTGGTTCTTCGTGTCGATCGCCATCGAGACCGGGTTCTTGCACGGCGCCGTTGGCCAGCGGCGCAGGACCTTCGCCGCCTTGGCGTCGACCTCGACGATCTCCGCCTTGTCGGTCAGGTTGATGTAGACCTTGCCGTCGCCCGCCGCGGCACCATACTCGGGCTTGCCCCCGAGCGCGAGGTTGGTGACGAGTTTGCCGGCCTTGGGATCGACGATGGTCGTGTTGTTCGCGTCGCCGTTGAACGAGAGCACGCGGTGCGACGCCTCGTCGTAGATGATCGCGTCGGCGTCTTCCGCCGCCGGGATCGTGCCCAGTGTCTTGTACGTCTTCAGGTCGAACATCACAATTTCTTTGCCATCACCAGCGGTGGCAAAGCCGCGCCCATCCGACTCGACGATGGCGGCGCCGTGCGCCCCCTTGATGCCGGTGACTTCACCGAGCAGCTTGCCGTCGTTTGTATCGACGACCATCACGCGGTCCGACCGGCCGATGAACACGCGATGGTTGGGTGGATCGGGGACGATGTAGTCCCAGGACCCGTTGCCGCCGACGGCGAAGGTGTTCGTGATCTTATACGGCCCCTGTGCCGCGACGGCGGCGAGGGCCAGGACCAAGACGAATGCTTTCATGTCATCTCCTTATTGCAGCCATGGTGAAAGAAGCCAGATGACAGGAGCATGAATAAGTCTGGCGCCCGGCGGCCGCCCGCCTCTACTTCTCCGGATGCAGGTTGTCGTGGAAGAACGCGTCAACCCGCCGCCAGGCGTCGCGCACCACGAAGCTGCGATCGAAGTAGTGGAACTCGCCCGGATAGACCATGAATTGCACCAGATCGCCCTTGCCCGCCTTGAGCAGGTGATCGATGAGCAGCATGGAATGGAGGAACGGTACGTTCACGTCCGCCGTGCCGTGCAGGATCAGCAGCGGATGCTGAATCTGGTCGACGTGTGACATCGGCGCTGCCTGGGCGTAGACGTCGGGATTCTCCTCCGGCGTCCCGATGCGGCTCGTCGTCCAGCCGCCATGGTATGGATCATCGTAATAGAGCGCGTAATCGGCCACGCCCGCTACGTCGACTGCGGCGCGGAACCACGTCGGCTCCTGCGTAATCGCCAGCAGCGTGAAGAATCCGCCATAACTAAGGCCCCACACGCCGATGCGATCGGCGTCGACGTAACCGAGTGTCTTCAGATACGTGGCGGCCATACGGGCGTCTTTCGCGTCCTTGCCGCCGACATCCATGTATACGTCGTTGCGCCAGTCCCGGCCATAACCGATGCTGCCGCGATAGTCCGGTGCGATGACGACATAGCCCTGCTGCAGCAGGTACTGATGCATTTCGTAGTAGACGGCTTCGTTGCGGTCCGTGTGCCAGCCGTCGTAGTTCTGGTTCACGCCATCCGGGTGAATCCACACGATGGCCGCATGCTTCTTCGTGCGATCGAGGTTCTTCGGCTCGAACAGCCACGCCGGCACCTGCTTGCCGTCGGGCCCCGGGTAATGCACGAGCTGAGGGGCGACCAGCATCGACTTGTCGATCGTTGGCGGCAGCGACGATGACAGGCGCGTGACCTTCGCGTGTGCCGTCGCGTCCGCAACGTAGAGATCGGCGGAATTCTGCGCGTCTGTGTGCTGAAACAATAGCCGCTTGTCGTCAGGCGACCACTGTGGGGACGTATTCGTACCGCTGCCCGACGTGACGACGGTGACGGCTGCCTTGGCCGGATCGTCGCCCATCGTCGCGAACTCGATCTGGCGCGTGCCGGGTTTGTCCTGCGCGTTCGTGTCCCAGGCAATGTGCTTGCTGTCGTGCGACCACACGGCGCGCCAGTGTTCACCCGGTGCCTTGGTGAGCTGCACGGGAGTGCCGGCGGACGTCGAAACCACATAAATCTGATCCCACCCGCTCGTGTCGGCCGTGTAGAGCACCCACTTGCGATCCGGCGAAATGGCCGACTGAGTCGTATTCACGGCGCTGAAGAACTTGTCTTCGGTTTCCTCGTGAAGGGTCTTCGCCTCTCCCGTGATGATGTCGACCGACACGGTCGTACGCGTCTTGCCGTTGTTCGATGTCGACGCGCTCAACTGGTGCGTGCTGTCCAGCCACGCGCCGCCGCCGGCGCCGCGCCCCCCGCCACCGCCGAAGCCTGTCCCGCCGCGAACATTGATCGTCGTCGGCGAACCGCCCGTCGCCGGCACGAGATAGCTCGTGCCCGGACTGCCGCGACCGTTTTCTGTCGCGATGAAGACTAACTTCGGCCCAATCTCCGGCGGTGAGACTGGATGCTGAATCGGGCCGCCACCGCCGCCGCCCACGGAATAGACCAGTTTGGCGCCGTCTGGTGTCCACGACGGTGCGCCGATGGCCTCGGCGGACTTGACGATTGAGACCGGGGTTCCCGTTGCCAGGCTGACGACGAGCAGCTCGGTCTGGCCGCCGGCGGTCGTGGTGTAGGCAATCCGTGTGCTGTCGGGTGACCACGACGCGCCGCCGATGCGGCCATCCACGTGCGCGATGTGCTGATCTTTGTCCGTGGCCAGCGCGTGCGCGACGAGATCGACGCCGGACGCGGACGTTTGCGCGGGCGGCGGATTCGCGTTCGTCCCTCTTCCGCCGCGCCCACGCCCTCCGCCACCCGTCCCTCCACCCTGTCCGATGATGAACAGCACCGTCGATCCGTCCGGCGACACCGCAAAACCGCTGGCGCGTGCAGCCGATGGCCACGCGACGTGCGGGTCGCCGCCGCCGCTGGAGACGGCCTGCAGCGCGCCGCCGTGCTGGAAGAAGAATGTCCGCCCGTCCGGGCTCCAGAATCCGCCCGCGCCGGTTTGACCGTCGGGATACTTCGTCAGTTGTATGGGCTGACCGCTGCCGTCAGCCGTAGCCGTCCACACGTTGTTGACGCCGCCATCGTCATAGGTCCACCAGACGTGGGTGCCGTCAGGTGTCCATTGATGACCGCTCGGGTGTTTGATGCGGACCAGATCATCGATCGTGAACGTTGCGGCGCCGGGCTTCTGAGCGTGGGTCAGGGCACCACAGACAAGGGCCGAGATCGCGCAAGCGGTTAGCCAACGTGAAACATGCATGGCGTCACGCTAATCCAGCTTGCCTGACATTTCAACGGTTGTGGTTCGGCCGTCGGCCGGCGCGCTACTCCGTCCTGAGCGCGAGAATCGGATCGATCTGGCTCGCGCGTGTCGCCGGAATCAGGCCCGCCAGCGCGGACACGATGCTGAGCAGGACGACGGTCCACACGGCGATCACCGGGTCGTGTCCCTTGATGCCGTAGAGCTGACTGGCGACATAGCCGCCCAGTCCCAGGGCGGCGGGGATGCCGATCGCCAGGCCGACGGCGAGCAGCCCGAGCACCTCGCGCATCACCATCCAGATCACGAAGCCGGGCTGGGCGCCGAGCGCGAGGCGGATGCCGAGCTCCTTCCTGCGGCGCGCGACGACGAACGCCATCACGCCATAGAGGCCAATCGAGGCCAGCAGCGTGGCCAGCAGGCCGAAGCCGGCTGACAGCATCGCGATCAAGCGGTCGGTCAGCAGTGTCTCGTCGAGCTGCGCCTCGAGCGTCTTCACTCCGTAGACCGGAATCGCGGGATCGAGCTGGCGGACTTCGTTGCGGATTTGCGAATAGGTGCCGGCCGACGAGGCGAGCGTGCGCAGGTAGAACACCGAGCTGCCCTTGCCGTAGAAGGGAATGAACACCTGGCGATGCACCCCCTCGCGCGGACCCTCATACAGCGAGTCGCCGGCGACACCGATGATTTCGATGTTGAGCTTGGATTTCGGCCCGCCGCCCCACCCGATGTGTTTGCCGACGGCGCTCTGGCCGGGGAAGAAGTGGTCGGCGAAGCGACGGTTGACGATGGCGACACCGCGCCAGTTGGGGACGTCATCGGGGATCGCGGACGCATCGCTGTCCTTGAAGTCGCGCCCCTCGACGAGCGGGATCTGCATCGCCTGGAAGTAGCCCGGCGAGAGCGCGTTCATGAACGCCTGCATGTCCTCGCCGTCTTTGGCGGTGTGCCCCTCGACCGACATCGAGCTGTCCCACTCGTCGCCCGACAGAATCGGCACGGTGGCCTGGCCGACCGACTTGATGCCGGGCATCGCACGCAGGCGATCGATCAGGTTGCGGTAGAACACCTGCCCGCGCTTGTCGTCGTAGCCGCTCAAGGCAGGAGAGACCTGGAACGAGACGAGGTTGTCGAGTTGCACGCCGGTGTCGGTGGTCTTGAGGTTCTGCAGGCTGCGCACGAACAGGCCGGCGCCGAAGAGCAGCAGGAAACTGAGCGCGACCTGCAGCGTGACGAGTCCCTTGCGGAGGAAGAGCGAGCCGCCCGTCCCGGCGATCGATCCCATCGTGTCTTTCAATGTCGTCCACGGGTCCGGGCGACTGGCGCGCAGCGCCGGCAGCAGCCCGAACACGATGCCGGTGACGAACGTCAACCCGAGCGTGAACCCCAGGATCCGCGCGTCGGGATGCGGGGTGATGAGCAGCGGTTGATCGCCGGTCGGAATGAACGAGAGCAACGACCGCGTCAGCAGGAATGCGATCAGCAAGCCGAGCGCTCCGCCGGCGCACGAGAGGACGACCGACTCGACGAGCAGCTGGCGCACGAGACGGCCGCGCGAGGCGCCGAGCGAGAGACGGACCGCGATCTCGCGCTGGCGCGCGAAGGCGCGGGCGATGAGCAGGTTGGCGACGTTGGCGCAGGCGATGAGCAGCACCAGCCCGACCATGCACATCAGCACGATCAACGCCGTCGAGAAATCATTTCTGAGCGGCGAGTATCCCAGGTCCGCCTGAGTCACGAGCAGTCGCCCTTTCATGAACTGGGTGCGCGAGTATTGCGACCACTCCTTGGCCGCCGGCAGCGTCATTTCATAGGCGCGGATCTGCATGAACAAGCCCTGGATCGGCGCGGCGGCCGACTGCACCGTGTAGCCCGGCTTCAAGCGGCCGAACATCTGCACCCAGCGGGAGCGGCGATCGTCGGCGTGCATCCACGCCCATTCCGGCATCAACGTCGGCATCATCAGGATCGGCACGCGGATCTCCGGTGAGCGCGACGGATCGAGGCCCGCGAACCCCTCCTGCGAAACGCCGACGATCGTCATCGGGTAGTCGTTGACGCGGATCTTCTTGCCGATGACGTTGGGATCGCGCGCGAAGCGCCCCTCCCAGTAGGCGTAGCTGATCACGGCAACCGGATGTCCGCGGTAGACTTGGTCGTCTTCCCGCGAATTGAACACCCGGCCGGCGGCGGGCCTGACGCCGAGCATGCTGAAGTAATTTCCCGAGACCATTTCGCCGTCGACCCGCTCGGTCGTGTTGTCGATCGCGACCGACGCCTCGAAGAGCCGCCGGCAGATCGTCTCGGACAGCGGCTCCGCCTTCTGCTGAATGTCCTGGTAGAGCGGATAGGAGTGCATCCGCGCCCCCATGTTGCTCCCCATGTTGCTGCCCTGCTGGTAGAGCATGACCAGCTGCTCGGGGTGCGAGACGGGGAGCTGGCGCAGCAGGATCTGGTCGATCAGCGTGAAGATCGCCGTATTCGCGCCGATGCCCAGGGCCAGCGACAGGATGGCGACCGTGGCGAAGAGGGGGCTGCGGCGAAGGCCGCGCACGGCTAGGCGGAGATCGGACAGCGTGCTCATTGGTGCTTTGACGGATTCCGGCTGGCGAAGGTTGGCCGGCTGATCCACCCGGCGACATCGTTCCACACCTCAGGCGAGAGCTGGTGGTCGAGTCCCGGGTAGGTCCGCCACTCGAACGGCTGGCCCTGGGCCCTCAGCCGCGTCAGGTTGTCGAGCGTCGTCTGCACCGGGATGCTGTGATCGTCGAGGCCCAGCAGCCACAGCGATGGCGTGTCGATGGCCGACAGCACCGGCACGGGATCGAAACCGGGCGCACCGTGAAACTGCGGCATCGCGGCGTTGCCGTCGGCCACCGGGCGTGACGTGTTTTCGACGATGTCGCTGTAGAACATTTCCTGGCCGACGCTGGACACCGGGCCGGACCACAGAATCATGAACGAGAGGCCGCCGAACTCGCGCGCGGCAAGTGGCAGGATCCAGCCGGCCTGGCTGGCGCCGAACAGGCCGATGCGGTGCGCATCGATCTCCGGCCGCGTCCGCAGGAACCGCACGCCGGCGGCGACGTCGCTCGCCAGTTGGGGAAAGACCCACGGGCTGTCCTTCGTGCCGACGAAGACGAACGTGCCGGTCGACTCACCGACGCCGCGCTTGTCGAAGCGGAGCACGGCGTAGCCGAGCGCGGTGAAGTGCCGCGAGGCCCACATCAGCTGATCGCGGGTGACGCGGCCGGATCCGTGGCCCATCACGACGGCGGGGAAGGGGCCGTGTCCCGATGGCAGGTCGAGCGTGAAGGCGAGCCGGACGTCGCCGTTGACGAAGTCGCGCGGAAGCGGCGGCGATTGGGACGCGCAGGCGACCGCGACGAGTGCGGCGGCGCCGAGAACAGATTTCATATCTAGACGATACTAAATAAACAGCCGAATCTACACTCGACCCATCGTCCATCGTCCATCGCCCATCGCCCATCGCCCATCGCCCATCGCCCATCGCCCATCGCCCATCGTCCATCGCCCATCGTCCCTCACCCAAATGGCTGGTCGATCGCCGGACTCGGTTCCGTGAACCAGCGCGGACCGTCGGGCGTGACGTGCAGGCAGTCCTCGAGGCGGATCCCGAACTCGCCGTAAATCGCGATCATCGGCTCGTCGCTGAAGCACATGCCGGCCTCGAGCTTCGTGGTGTTGCCCTTCACGAAGTTCGTCCACTCATGGCCGTCGAGCCCAATGCCGTGGCCGGTCCGGTGGGGAAGGCCCGGCACCTTGTAGCCGGGACCAAAGCCGGCATCGGTAATCACCTTGCGCGCGGCGGCATCGACCGACTCGCAGGTCGCACCGGGGTGCGCGGCGGCGAACGCCGCCGCCTGCGCTCTCTTCTCGAGATTCCACACGTCGATCTGCCGCTGCGATGGCTTGCCGAACACCACCGTCCGCGTAATGTCCGACTGGTATCCGTTCCAGCTGACGCCGTCGTCGATCTGCACGACGTCCCCATCCTTGAGGCGCTGCGGCTCGATACTGCCGTGCGGAAACGCCGTATATTGCCCGAATGAGACCGACACCGCGCCGTTGGCCCCCATCGCGCGGTACGCCGCGGTGATGTTCGAGGCGAGTTCCCCTTGCGTCATGCCTCCGTGCAGCGTGCCGAGTCCGGCCTTGAACGCCGCGAGCGTGATGTTCATCGCGTATTGCATGTTGGCGATTTCGGCGGCCGACTTGATCATCCGGCAGCCCGCGGTGACGGGCGTGGCCAGCACGACTTGTGACGCCGGGGCGGCCTTGGCGAGCCCGTCGGCGATGAAGAAACGCACGCGCTCTTCGACGCCGATCTTCGCCGTCGAGACACCACGATCCTTGAGGATGCCGCCGACGAGCGCCGTGGCGTCCTCGTCTTCCTGCCACACGCGGACATCGTTCGAGAACTTGATCACTTCCCGCGCACGCTGCTCCTCGAACCCGGGCGCGACATAGGCGACGTCTCCCTTGGCCGGAATCACCAGCAGGAACGGGCGCTCGCTGAGTCCCCATCGCACCTCGACGAAGTAGGACATGCTCGTGCCTCCCTCGAGCACGATCGCGCCGATGCCCCGTTCGGCCATCAGGCGCTGCGCTTTCGCAAGGCGTGCGAGACGTTCGTCGCTCGTAATCGGCGGCGCCGGATTCGGCAGCGGCGTGAGCGAGGTGATCGACGCGGGCACGTTGTTCCCAGCGGGCGTCCGCACCTGCGTCGCGGCCACCGCGCCCATCATCGAAGTCTGTACGAACGTCCGCCGTGACATCTCCATGCAATGCTCCGTTGGTGACGACAGTGTAATTGAGGACGGTGTCGATCTTGCGAGCGGATGCGGAGACGTCGTGTGATGGACATCCTCTGTCCGCGTTGCGGTACGCCGGCGACCCCTGCCGGCCATGAGGATGCGCGCGCATTCTATCGCTGCGAGATCTGTAATCGTGTGTGGATGATCGACCTTGCGCTCAGTACTTCGAGCCCCACCCGCGGCGCCGCCGCACGTGTTCTCGTCGTCGACGACTCCGATCAACTCGTCGACCTCCTCGGCGCGTGGCTCGAGGACGAGGGGTATCTCGTCACGACGGCCACGACAGGGATGCAAGCGCTGGCGGCCGTCTCTGCGGAGGTGCCCGATATCGTTCTCCTCGACCTGATCCTGCCGCCGCCCGACGGTTTTGCCGTGTGCCGCGCACTGCGGCAGTATCCCCGTCCGCCTGTGGTCATCGTCATGACCGGCATCACCGATCCGATTCGGCTGCGGCAGCTCGACGGTCTGGGCGCCTTGATGATCCTGCACAAGCCCCTCGTGCAGGAGTCGGTGCTCGATGCGGTATCGCGGGCGCGCCGCCGCCGCTAGTCGCGCAACAATTGATGCCTGACGTCGATGCCGGCGAGTGCCGCGCAGGCGAGGTAGGTCAGTGCGAAGGCCGGCAGGATCAATCCGCCGCAAATCACCGGGTTCGACCATGGTATCGAGAGTTTGACGCCCCACGCGACCGCTGCGCCCGCCAGCGCCGCCGCCCACAACGTCAGCATTCGCGCCACGGGCAGCCCGGTCCGGCCGATGCGGCCGTTGAGACTGTGCCGCAGCAGCGCGAACTCGATCCACCCGGACACGCCGGCCGATGCCGTCAACCCGGCGGCGCCCCACATCGGCGGCACGCCGAGGTAGGGGGGAATCACCAGCGCGCAGACCCATCCGAGCCCCGTCACGAAGGCGATGCGGATGAGCGCGAAGTAGAGCGGCTTCCTGGTGTCGCCGAGCGCGTAATGCGCAACAGAATAGAGGCGCGATTGGGTGGACGCCACCAGGCCGACCGCCGACCCGGCGAGCATGCCCCAGACGATCTGCGAGTCGTGCGCCCTGAAGCGTCCGTGCTGCAGCAACACGCCTGCGATCACGTCGCCGACGGCGGCAAACGCGACGGCTGAGGGCACCACGAAAAACGCCAGGCGCGACAGGCCGCCGTCGATCCGCTGGCGCAGCCGCGCCATGTCCGCTTGCGCGGCGTCGTGCGACAACGCCGGCAACTGCGCCGCCGACACCGAGATGCCGAACAAGCTCACTGGCAGCGTGTAGATTTGCGCGGTGCTGGTCAGCCCGGTGACGGCGCCCGTCGGCAGGAAACTGGCGATGTACTGGTCGACGTAGGCGGAGATCTGGACCGACCCACGGCTGATGAGGACGGGGAAAAAATCTCGAATGGCGCGCCGCACCGGCTCCGACAACCCGAATCGCCCGCCGGCCGATAGGCCGAAGGCCGTCGGAGCTTGCACGGCGAACTGCAGGAAGCTGCCGACCACGGATCCCCACGCCAGCATCACGGCCAGGTGGTCGAGATTGAACCGGCTTCCCGGGCCGGCGAGCAGCAGCGCGCCGATCATCCCGGCGTTCCAGGCGATGCCGGAAGCATACGACAGCAGGAACTTGCCGTGACTGTTGAGCACGCCGAGGCACCACGACGCTGCGACCAGCATCGCCGCGCCGGGGAAGAGAATCCGCACCAGACGGATCGTCAGCTCGCGTTTCTCGCCGTGAAATCCCGGCACGAGCGTCGGGATCAGCATCGGCGTGAGGAGCTCGCCGAGCAGCACCAGCACCGCCATCAGCAGCATCAGCAGCGCGAACACCGTGCGGGCGGTCTGCGCCGCGTCCCCCTCGCGCCCCTGCGCGCGCAGGCCCGCGTGGATCGGGATGAACGATCCCGACAGCGCGCCTTCGCCGAACAGGTTCTGCAGCAGGTTCGGAATGCGCACCGCGGCGCTGAATGCGTCGGCGGCGTCGGATTGCAGGCCGAAAAAGTAGGAAAAAATCGTCGTCCGCGCCAGCCCCGACAGGCGGCTGGCCATGATCCCCGCCGCAACCATCGCGTCGGCGCGGACGCGGCGTCGCGGCGGCGTGCCGCTTGCGTTATCGGCCACTCGTCGCCGGCTCGGGTCGTGGAATGGCCTGATCGGTGTTGGCCGCCTGCCACGCGAACCACGCCATCACGATCGCATTCTGCTTGAGGTCCTTTTCGTCGACGCGCTCGTAGAGATCGACATTGGTGTGGTGCATGCGGACGTCGTAGTCCTTGTACTCCTGGATCGGATTGAAGCCGGGAATGCCGGCGGCGCGGAAACTCAGGTGATCGGTATTGCCGATCCCTTCGATCACGTTGCGCCGCGCGCCGGCGTCCCGGAGCGGCGCGAGCCAGCCGTCGAAGAGCACCTTCGCCGGCTCGCTGTCCTGCATGTACCAACCGTAGATCGGCCCCGTCGCCGGATCGATGTTCAGGTAGACGAAGACCTTGTCGCGCGCCGCCTGGTTGCCGGGGCCGTCGTAGTGCTGTCTGACGTAGGCCTTGGATCCGAGGAGCCCTTCCTCTTCACCGCCCCACAGCGCCACGCGAATGGTGCGCTTCGGGCGCAGCCCGAGCGTCTTGAGGATTCGCATGGTTTCCAGCATCACCGCCACGCCGTCGGCGTTGTCCGAGGCGCCCGTGCCCGTATGCCACGAGTCGAGGTGTGCGCCGAGCAGGACGACCTGCGACGACAGTTGGGGGTCTGCGCCGGGCAGGTCCGCGACGATGTTGTAGCTGTTGAGATCGTCGGTGACGTAGTGCGCTTGCACGTTGAGACGCAGCTTCACCGGGATGCCGCGGCGCAGCATGCGCGCGATCATGTTGTAGTGCTCGCCGGCGAGCACGATCGACGGCACGGCGCGATCGCCACGATCGCTGCCGAGCACGAACACGGTGCCATGCTCCCCCTCGCTGGTGCGGATCGTCACGGCGGGGCGGGCCGCCTGGATCAGGTCGCCGATGGCGCGCGCGTCGGCGGCGCTGGCGCGGGGCAGGACCGGCGCGGGCTGCCCGATGCGCACCGGCACATCCGACAGCGTCGGCTGCGGGCGGTCCTCCTTGATGAAGGCCGCGTCGGGTGACAGCATCACGACAGCGCCGGCCAAGGTGTCCTTCATCGCCGTGACGTCGGCGACGCTGCGGCCGCCGGTTATAACCGGCGTCGCGACGACATCCCCCTTCGTCGACGCCGACCACGCCTCGGCATAGCCGATGAGCGGCATGTAGCGCGGCTCGACCATCTCGACGACGAGATGATCGAGCTGCCAGCCGCGGCCGAACTGCCAGGCCTCGAGATGCGGCTCGGCGAGCCCGATTTCCTTCATGCGATCGCGCGCCCACTCGGCCGAGCGCTTGTAGGCGGGCGTGCCGGTGAGCCGCGGCCCCATGTCATCGGTGAGCGTGGCGAAATACCCTGGCGCCTGCGAGCGGTTCAGTGCTTCGTCCCGGATACGGGCCAGGACGTCGGGCTGCGCGAAGGCCGTCACCGTGGCGGTGGCGGCCACGGCCAGGCCGGTCAGGACCCGACGCGTCACTGCGTGCCCTCGCGGATACGCCGGATCTTGGCGTCGCGATCGCTGGCGAACCGGTCCATGTCGCGCCGGTACTCCTCGTCCATCTTCTCGGCCTCCGCCGGCTCGAACGTCGTCAGCCGCTTTTCGCGATGCAGGATCTGGCGTTCGGCGACGCGCGCTTCGTAGATGGATCGCGCCTCCGCGATTGCCGCCTTCTGGTCATCGGTCAGCTTCTGCTCGACGAAGCCGGCTTCCGCGTCCTTCTTGTGGAGCCGTTCCATCGCCAGTTCATACGCGCTCTTGGGTGTGTCAGT
The DNA here is from genome assembly GCA_963836665.1 of uncultured Acidobacteriota bacterium. GTDB lineage: Bacteria > Acidobacteriota > Vicinamibacteria > Vicinamibacterales > 2-12-FULL-66-21 > JAICSD01. The sequence continues at coordinate 158,037 of CAWIKL010000004.1, forward strand.
CATAATCTCATTCGAGGAGCGCCGCCGTCATCGCGGGGATCGCAGTTCGGGCGGCAACCGCACGACGCTGATGTCCCAGCGGCGGCCGTTCTCCTGCCGCTCGGCGACGGCGATCGATGTGCCGTCTTCGGACCAGGCCGGCAGCGTGAAGTGTCCCTTGAGCAGGTGGGCCGCATCGCGGCCGTCCGCGGAGGCCACCCACAGATCCCCGCCGCCGTCGACGTAGGCAATCCGGTTCAATTCCGCCGGGGACCAGGACCACACTTCGCCGTCGTAGGGCTCGACATCGTGGTCGCGTTCGTGGATCACCAGCTTGCCGAGGCGGAGCACCACCTTGTGCTGGATGCCGCCCATATCGACCGCATTGCCGATGCGCTGGTCGAGGCCGCCGACGCCGTACATCGGCATCTTCGAATCCTGGTGACTCGTAATCGTGCCCAGGCCGGTTGGACTGGTGCGTTTCGACTTGCGGGTCCAGTAGTCCATCGAGGCCGCGGTCTGTTCCGTCAGTTGCGCCAGCGTGGTCCCCACGGCGGGGACGACGAGATAGCGGCCCGACAGGGAGCCGTCGGAATTGGCGACCGCTCCCTGTAGCAGCAACGTGCCGTTGTCCCAGGTGATCTCCGATAGGACGCCGCCGTCGATCTGCTGCGCGGTAATGGTCAGGACGTGCTGACGCTCGACCAACGGGTCGGTCTTCGCGTTCCGCGTCTGGCTGGGCGCGCCGGCCGCCAGCGCAAGCGCCGCAGCGAGGGCGAGCGACACAATGACCATCACGTTCCCCTATTATGACCAGCCTGCCGCGTTCCTGATCATCTCACGCCCGCGCACGCGCGCAAACGAAGCACTATACTCCGCGCTATGCGTCCGCTGATGCGTGCCGCGGCCCTCATCTCGAGTCTGTTCTGCGTCGGAGGTCTTTCGAGCACCCCTCCGCAGCAGGCTCCGTCGCCGCCACGGCCGGCGGCGCCGGTAACGGCTCCGCCCGACACGGAAATCTACCTGGCGCCGCTCACCAGTGAGAACGGCCGGATCGTCGTGGGCACACCGGCCAACATCACCAACAATCCGGGCTATGACAACCAGCCGTATTTCACGCCCGACGGAGGAGCGATCCTGTTCACGTCGGTGCGATCGGCGCCGGGGCTGCGCGACACCCCCAACGCGGCGCAGACCGACATCTTTCGTTACGACATCGCGTCACACGTCATCACCCCAGTGACGCAGACTCCCGAGAGCGAGTACTCACCGACGCCGATGCTCGATGGTGTGAAAATTTCGACCGTGACGGTCGAAGCCGACGGTTCGCAACGGCTCTGGAGCATCATCCCGAGCGGTCCGAAGATCGAACGCGCCGTCCTGCTGCCGGCGGTCAAGCCCGTCGGCTATCACGCGTGGGCTGACGATCACACGCTGCTCTTGTTCATCCTCGGCGCGAGCGGCGCGCCCGCGACGCTGCAGCTCGCCGACACGCGTGGCGGCCAGGCACGCGTGATCGCCACCGATATCGGTCGATCGATTCAGCGTATGCCGGGCAGCGGGCCGGCGCGGCACATCAGCTTCGTGCAGCGCGAGCGGCGCGGCGACGCAATCCTGCTGCTGATCAAGGAATTCGATCCCGCGACCGGCAGCACGAAGACGTTGACGCCCGCCGTGGACGGCAGCCGCGAGGCGGATGTCGCGTGGACACCGGACGGCACCCTGCTGATGGTGAAAGACGACGTGCTCTACGCCTGGCGGCGCGAGGCCTCAGGCTGGAGCGCCATAGCCGAGCTTGGACGGATGGGCTTGCATGGCGTCACCCGTCTGGCGGTAAGCTCCAGCGGTGACAAGCTGGCACTCGTCGGACTTCCGCCTGCCGCCAACGCGCGTTGAGCGCGGTAGCAGTTGGTATACTGGCTGCGGGAGTCCTTCAGTGTCCGTATCGACCGAGCATCCGTTGGTGTTGCTCGTGGAAGACGATCGTGACGGGCGCTTGTTGTTCGCCGAATGGCTGCGCGACGGCGGCTTTCGTGTCGAGACGGCGCACAACGGCCTGCAGGCGCTCGAGCGCGCGGTCGAGACACGCCCGGACGCGATTCTCACCGATCTGCACATCCCCGGCATCGATGGATACGAATTGACCCGCCGCGTCAAAAGCGATCCGCGCACGTCATCGATTCCGGTCCTCGCCGTCACCGGCTACGCGCCGTTCATACAGGATCCGTCTCGCGCCAATCGCGCCGGCTGCGACGCGATTCTTCCCAAGCCTTGCGACCCCGACGATCTCATCACGACGCTGCACGCGCTCATCGCCGAGGCGCGCGGGCGGCGCACCGCGTGACCGCGCCGATATTCCGCCAATCGAGGCGAACGGCTGGCTGGCCAAGCCGCTCGACCTCGAACGACTGATCGAAACGATTCAGCCGTTCTGCCGCGCCGGCAGCTAGCGCACCGCTCCAGCGATGGCTGGCGCGACGCCACTGGCGCCCTCCGCGGGCGACTTCAATCTGTCCACCGTCGATCGCAGTAGCGTGTCCTGCCGCGCGTCGATGTTGTAGAGATCGTCCCGGAACTGGAGGAGGCCGTCTGCGGAGACTCGGGCCGTCCAATAACCGAGGTAGACCGGCAGCGGCTCACGCAGCTTGACGGTCTTCTGCTCTCCGCCGTGCATCGCCTCGCGAATGCGATCCGGCGTCCACTCGGGCTGGTCGCGCAAGACGTACTCGGCAAGCTGTTCGGGCTGCGCGATGCGGACGCAACCGTGGCTGAACGATCGGGTCGCCCGCGCGAACAACGACCCGGCCGGTGTGTCGTGCAGGTAGACGTTGTGCCGGTTCGGGAACATGAACTTGACCAATCCCAGCGAGTTCTTGCCGCCGGGCCGCTGGCGGAAGCGGTATTCGCCGGCGCGGCTCAAATCGATCGAGTCCGGATCGACAACGCTCCCGCTCCGGTCGAGGACATCCATGTTGGTCTTGTTCAGGAACGCGGAGTCCTTCATCGCCGACGGAATCGTCTCCTTCGAGGCGATGTCGGCGGGCACGTTCCAATAGGGCGCGAAGACCAGGTAGGTCATCTGGGCGTTGAAGATCGGCGTCGGCGTGTCTTTCTTGCCGACCACCACGCGCATCGAAAGCGGCACGGTTGCGCCGTCCCAGACCTCGAGCCGGTACTCAGGAATGTTGACGAGGACGTAACGCCGGCCGAGGTCGCGCGGCAGCCAACTCCAGCGCTCGAGATTCAACAGAATTTGATCGATGCGCCGCTCGACCGGGACGTTCATCTGCGCGATCGTCGCCTGGGCGATTGTTCCAGTGTCGGCCACGCCATGGCGGCGCTGAAAGCGCTTGACCGCTTCCTGCAGCGCCGGCGTATAGACGGTGTCACCGTCACCGACGCTGCCAGTGTAGTCACCTGTGATCGAGAGGCGTTTGGCGAGGAGCGGGACCTGATCGCTCTCTTGTCCGGGCTTGAGCGTCAGCGAGGCCGGCAACATGGGCCAGCCCCCCTGCTCCTGAATCTCTCGATACCGACGCAAGGCATCGCGCAGGCGCGTGTACTGCGGATGCGACGGCAGGCGTTCCGCGAGCGACTCGGCGACGCGGTTACCGCTTGTGCCGACGACACCCGGCTGGCGCGCGTGCTGCTTCTCGGATCTCCCGCAGGCGGCGGCCATCGTGGCCGCCAGCACGACGGCTGTCAGCCTGCGCGCTTCCGACATGCCGAACCTCCGCAGGGAGAGTCAGCAAGCGGGGTGCCTTCGAATCGGCTGACAAGTACAGACGTAAGAGGCTACCCATTTGAGCAAGATGTCGAACCGTTTGAGAGATGCGATCGGCCGCGACCAGAACATCGTTGCCGCCGGTCTTCTCCAGGATCTCGCGCTGCTGCAGCCAAGCGAGCGCAGCCGTTTCGGATACAAGCGCGCCGCCAAGGCGATCGCCGCCGCCATCGACCGGCCGATCGCCGAGCTGATCGCGGAGGGAAGCCTCCGCGACATCCCCTACGTCGGCGCAGCCAGCGAGCGCGTCGCCGCGGAACTGGTGAAGACGGGCACCTCGGCGCTCGTCGAGCGCGCCGTGACCGCCTCACCGCGGCGCGGCGAAGTGGAGAAGCGCCGCCGCTACCGCCGCGCCTACTTGAGCCGCTACGGCATGCGCCTGGCGATGGACGCGCCGCTCGCCACGTCGGTCGTGTCGCGTGCCTCATACGCCGGCGACCTGCAGATGCATTCGACGTGGAGCGACGGCGTCGAGTCGATCGCCGACCTGGCGGAGGGCGCGATCGAGCTCGGCTGGACGCGAATCGGCGTGACCGATCATTCATATGGCCTGCCGATCGCGCGCGGGATGAGCATGGACGCGGCGCGGCGACAGCACCACGAGGTCGACGCGCTCAATGAACGCCTCGCGGGCCGCCTCCGCGTCTACAAGGGGATCGAGGCGAACATCCTCGCCGACGGTTCCCTCGACCTGGAGGCCGACGAGCGGGCCGTCTTCGACTACGTGATCGCCTCGCCGCACTCAGCGCTGCGCAAGGAGCACGATCAGACCGATCGCATGCTGGCCGCGGTGTCGCTGCCCGGCGTCGCCATCCTTGGTCATCCGCAAGGACGGATGTACAACAACCGCCCGGGCGTCACCGCCGACTGGCGCACGGTCTTCCGCGAAGCCGCCAAGCGCGGCGTCGCGATTGAGATCGACGGCAACTGGTACCGCCAGGACGTCGACTATGTCCTGGCCGAGGTCGCGCTCGAGGAGGGCTGCCTGTTCGCGCTCGACAGCGACGCCCACAGCATCGCCGAATTCGCGTTTACGGACTACGCCATCGCGATTGCCCGCGTTGCCGGCGTCGCCGCCGACCGCGTCGTCAATTGCTGGGACGAGACGAAATTCAACGCGTGGCTGGAGGCGCGCTCGTCCGCCGCCTGACCGCCGTCGCGTAGCGCGACGCAAGCGCATGGCCGAGCTTCGGCTCGATGAAGCGCGACGCCGCGAGTACCCCTTCCAGCGTGACGCCCGTGGCGATGCCGTAGCCGTCGAGCATGTAGAGCAGGTCCTCGGTGGCGAGATTGCCCGTCGCCCCTGGCGCGTAGGGGCAGCCGCCCAGGCCGCCGGCGGACGCATCGAATGTGGTGACGCCGTACTGCAGCGCGGCGAGCACGTTGGCGAGCGCCATGCCGCGCGTGTCGTGAAAGTGCAGCGCGATGCGATCGAGCGGCACCCGCGGCGCGACCGCATCGAGCACGCGCGGCACCTGCGCGGGATGCGCAACGCCGATCGTGTCGCTGATCGCGACTTCGTAGGCGCCCATGTCGACGAGCGCGGCGCTGACGTCCGCGACCGCCGCGGCCGGGACTTCTCCCTCGAACGGACAGCCGAATGCCGTCGAGACGTAGGCGCGAATGGGCAGCGCCGCCGCGCGCGCGCGGGCGCAGACGGCGGCGTAGGTGGCCAGCGACTCGGCGATCGTCTGGTTGATGTTGCGCGTGCTGAACGATTCCGAGGCCGCGGCGAAGATCGCGACTTCGTCGGCGCGCGCCGCCAGCGCGCGGTCGAGGCCCTCCAGGTTCGGGACGAGCGCGGTGTAGCGCGTCCCCTGGCGGCGGCGGATCCCGGCGAAGACGTCGGCGGCGTCCGCCATCTGCGGCACCCACTTGGGGCTGACGAACGCCGACACCTCGACGACCGAGTGCCCCGCATCGCTGAGGCGGTCGATGAAGGCAATCTTGTCGGCCGTGGCGATCGGCGCCGGCTCGTTCTGCAGACCGTCGCGCGGGCCGACTTCGACGATCCGCACGCGAGCGGGGAGCATCTTCATGCGAAGTCGATCAGGCTGACATCGGGCGGCACGAGATCGCCCGGCTTGCAGTGAACAGCGCGGACCCGGCCGTCTCCGGGCGCGCGCACCGGCAGTTCCATCTTCATCGCTTCGAGCACGATCAGCGTCTGGCCGCTCTTGACGTGGTCGCCCGGCGCGACGTTGACGCTGATCACCGTTGCCGGCATCGGCGAACTGAGCGAGCCATGCGTCTGGGTCGCACGGCGGGTGCCGGCCGATTCCTCGAGGCGGAACACGTCGCCGTCGTGAAAGACCCAGGTCACGGGAGCCCGCGGCGACTGCGAACAGGCGTTGGATCCGCTCTCCATCGCGAACGAGCAGCTCGCCCGGCGCCGTGCCACGCGTCACGGTCGCGCTCATCGCCCCCACCCGGTGACGTCGGTCCACGGATCCACGACGGGCACCCCGGCGGTCGTGGCCGGCCGGGCCGTCGTCCGCGCGAACGCGGCCGCCGCTCGCACCGCGTCGGACGGCGCTGGCACGCGCAGCAGGTCCGGCAGGTGCGCGTCGATGAAGCCAGTGTCGATGTCGCCAGAGGCGAACGCGGGATGCCCCAGTATGGCGATCAGGAACGGGATGTTGGTTCGAACGCCCAGGACGGGAAAGTCGCGCAGCGCGGCCCGCGCCCGCGCGATCGCCGCCTCACGGCTCTCGCCCGACGCAATGAGCTTGGCGAGCATCGGATCGTACTGCACCGGCACCTCGCCCCCCTGCTCGACGCCGCTGTCGACACGGATGCCGGGGCCGGACGGCTCGCGGTAGAGCAGCAGCGGACCGGCCTGTGGCAGAAACCCCGCGCCGGGATCCTCCGCGTAGACGCGGCATTCGATGGCGTGTCCACGCTGGGAGAGATCGTCCTGGCGCCACGGCAGCGTGCCGCCGGCCGCGACGTGGAGCTGCGCTCGCACGAGATCGGTGCCGGTCACCGCTTCGGTGACCGGATGCTCGACCTGCAGCCGCGTGTTCATCTCGAGGAAATAAAAGTGCGCCGCGTCCCCGCGTCCCTCGACCAGGAACTCGATCGTGCCCGCGTTCCGGTAGCCGCACGCCGTGGCCGCCGCAACGGCGGCCTCACCCATGCGCGCGCGCAGCCCGGGCGTGAGGGCCGGCGACGGGCTTTCCTCGATGACTTTCTGATGCCGGCGCTGCACCGAGCACTCGCGCTCGAACAGGTGCACGGCGTGGCCATGCCCGTCGGCGAAAACCTGGATTTCGACGTGGCGCGGCCGCTCGACGAGGCGTTCGACGTAGAGCGTACCGTCGCCGAACGCAGCCTGTGCCTCGCGGCGTGCCGCCGGTATCGCCTCGGCCAGGGAGGCCGCGTCGCGCGCGATCCGCATGCCCTTGCCGCCGCCACCCGCCGACGCTTTGACCAGGACGGGGAAGCCGATGTCCTGCCCGGCTGCGGCGATACCCGCGTCGGCTTGATCGGCCGGCGTCCGTCCGGGCACCACGGGCACGCCTGCGCGCTCCATCAGTTGCCGCGCGCCGATCTTCGATCCCATCGCCTCGATCGCGGCGGCCGGCGGGCCGACAAAGACGAGATCCACCGCCTCGCACGCGCGCGCGAACGCCGCGCGTTCTGAGAGGAAGCCGTAACCCGGATGGACTGCGTCGGCGCCGGAGCGGCGCGCGGCGTCGACGATCGCCGCGACGTTCAGGTAGCTCTCGGCCGGCGCGGCCGGGCCGACGCGGACCGCGAAGTCCGCCGCGCGCACGTGAGGCGCCGATGCGTCCGGATCGGAAAAGACCGCGACCGTCTCGATATGCAGCTCCCGGCAGGCACGCACGATCCGCAGCGCGATTTCGCCGCGGTTGGCGATCAGGAGCCGCCGGATAGCCATGATGGGGACCGTTTGTCGAGGAAGGCGCGCATGCCGTCCTGGCCTTCGGGAGAGACGCGCCGATCCGCGATCGCGCCGGCCGTCAGGGCGGTCGCGGTCGCGCGATCGGGAGCCGCCGCGACCTCCGCGATCAGCGCCTTCGCCGCGGCGACCGCTTGCGGCGCCGACGTGAGGAGGTCGTTGACATACTTGCCAACCATGCGATCGAGCTCTTCGTCTTCGCCGACCGCGTGCACCAGCCCGATCTCGCGCGCGCGCCCGGCTGTGAAACGGGCGCCGGTCAGGAACAGCTCGCGCGCCGCCGACCTCCCGATCTTCGCCAGTGCGTAGGGAGAAATGACCGCGGGCATAATCCCGAGCTTGACCTCAGTGAAGCCGAAGATCGTGTCTTGGGCCGCGACCACGATGTCGCAGACGGCGGCAAGACCGACGCCGCCGCCCAGTGCCGCTCCGTGCACGCGGCCGATGAGCGGGATGGGCAGGCGATCGAGCGCGTCGAACATCGCCGCCATCGCGCGGGCATCGCCGACGTTCTCGTCGCGCGTGTAGGCGACCATCTTCGACATCCAGGTCAGGTCGGCGCCGGCGCAGAATGCCTTGCCCGAGCCCGACAGCACGGCCACGCGTGTCGGGCCGTCGGCGCGCACCGATAACGCCCACTCGGTCAGCCGCGCGATCAGTTCCTCGTTGAACGCGTTGCGCACGTCGGGTCGGTTGAGCGTGACGTGCACGACCAGACCCCGCGTCTCAATCAGTAGCGACATAGCCCCATTCCCATTACATGCGAAACACCCCGAACCTCGCCTCAGGGATGGGCGCGTTGAACGCGGCCGACAGGGCCAGAGCCAGGGCCTGGCGCGTCTCGGCGGGATCGAGAATCCCGTCGTCCCACAGCCGCGCCGTCGAGTAATACGGCGATCCCTCCCGATCGTACTTTTCGAGGATCGGATCGCGGATGGCGGCTTCTTCCGCGGCGCCGAGCGCCTTTCCCTCACGCGCCAGCTGGTCGCGCTTGACCGTCGTCAGCACCCCTGCGGCCTGCTCGCCTCCCATCACCGAGATGCGGGCGTTGGGCCACATCCAGAGCAGCCGCGGCTCGTAGGCGCGGCCGCACATGCCGTAGTTGCCGGCGCCAAACGAGCCGCCGATGACCACCGTGAACTTGGGCACGACCGAGTTGGCGACGGCGTGGACCATCTTGGCGCCGTCCTTGGCGATCCCGCCGCGTTCGTACTGGCGGCCGACCATGAAGCCGGTGATGTTCTGCAGGAACACGAGTGGAATGCCGCGCAGGTTGCACAGTTCGATGAAATGCGTGGCCTTGAGCGCCGACTCCGAGAAGAGCACGCCGTTATTGGCGACGATGCCGACGAGGAATCCGTGCAGGCGGGCGAAGCCGGTGACGAGCGTGGTGGCGTAGCGCTCCTTGAACTCGTCGAAGCGGGAGCCGTCGACGAGACGGGCGACGACCTCGCGCACGTCGTAGGGCTGGCGCGTGTCGGTGTTGACGACGCCGTAAATCTCGGCGGGATCGTAGGCCGGATCTTCCGGCGCGGCGACGTCGGCCGGGAGCCGCTTCGCCGTGTTGAGCGTGCCGACCACTGTCCGCGCCAGATGCAGGGCGTGCTCGTCGTCTTCGGCGAGATAGTCGGCGACCCCGGAAAGCCTCGTGTGGACGTCCGCGCCGCCGAGCTCCTCCGCGGTGACCTCTTCGCCCGTTGCCGCTTTCACGAGCGGTGGTCCCCCGAGGAAGATGGTGCCGGTGCCGCGTACGATGATCGTCTCGTCCGACATCGCCGGCACGTAGGCGCCCCCCGCCGTGCACGAACCCATCACGACGGCGAGCTGCGGAATTCGCTCGGCCGACATGCGGGCCTGGTTGAAGAAGATGCGGCCGAAATGATCGCGATCGGGGAACACCTCGGCCTGGAGCGGCAGGAACGCGCCGCCGGAATCGACGAGATAGACGCACGGCAAGCGGTTCTGCAGCGCGATCTCCTGGGCGCGGACGTGCTTTTTCACCGTCAGGGGATAGTAGGTTCCTCCCTTGACCGTTGCGTCGTTGGCGACGATCAGGACCTCCCGTCCCGACACGCGGCCGATGCCGGTGACGATGCCGGCCGCAGGCGCCCCGTTGTCGTAGAGATCCCATGCGGCGAGCGGCGACAACTCCAGAAACGGCGAACCGGGATCGAGCAACTTGTCGATGCGCTCGCGGACGGGCAGCTTTCCCTGAGCGCGGTGCCGCTGGAGGTATTTCTCGCCGCCGCCGAGTCGCACCTGGGCGATACGCGCCCGCAGCTCCGCGACGAGCGCGACCATGCGGCTGCGGTTGCGCTGGAAGTCATCCGAGGCCGGATCGACGTGCGTCGGCAGCCGATCCATCAGATGGATGCGTGCGACATGCGGGAATTATAGCCGTGACTGGATTTTGAACAAATGTCTGGTAATTGGTCAGAGCCTTGTGGTTGTGTATATATTCGAGGGTGGTATGACGACACCAATCAAGAAGAGATATCGCGTTCTGGCGGTGGACGACGAGCCGGCGATGATCGAGTGGCTGAAGATTCTGCTCGAGCACGAAGGCTACGAAGTGCGCACCGCGATGATCGGGACGCGTGGCGAGGAGATCTTCAAGACGTGGAAGCCCGACGTCGTCATCACCGACATGATGCTGCCCGACATTGACGGGCTGGAGCTGCTGCGCCGCTTCAAGCAGACCCACACCGACACCGAAGTGATCGTCGTCACTGGCCATGGCAGCGTGCCAAAGGCGGTCGAGGCGATGAAGGCGGGGGCGCATAGCTTCGTCGAGAAGCCGATTGAGCCCGACACGCTGCTGCAGATGCTCGAGCGTGCGATCGAGCGGCGCGATCTGCTGAGCGAGAACATGCTGCTCAAGCAGAAGGTCGAGGGGCAGTTCCGCTTCGGCAACATCATCGGCAAGAGCAAGAAGATGCACGAAGTGCTCGAGCTGGTCGAGAGTGTCGCCGGCAGCGACGCCAACATCCTCATCCAGGGAGAGAACGGCACCGGCAAGGAGCTCATCGCCAACGCCATCCACTACAACAGCAAGCGCGCGAAAGGTCCGTTCATCAAGATCAACTGCGCGGCGATTCCCAAGGACCTGATCGAGTCGGAACTCTTCGGATACAAGAAGGGCGCCTTTACCGGCGCGCAGAACGACAAGGAGGGCCTCTTCGAGATGGCCGAGGGGGGCTCGCTACTGCTCGACGAGATCGGCGAGATGCCGCCCTACCTGCAGACCAAGCTGCTGCGCGTGCTCCAGGAGCGCGAGTACCGTCCGATCGGCAGCGATCGCATCGTCCGCGTCGATTTTCGTCTCGTCTGTGCGACCAACATCGATCTCGACGCGGCGCTGCGAGACGGCAAGCTGCGCGAGGATCTCTATTTCCGCATCAACACCATCACGCTGCGGGTGCCGCCGCTGCGCGAGCGCACTGAGGATATTCCGCTGCTCTGCGAGCACTTCCTCGAGAAGTACAAGCAGCGTCACCAGCGCAACGTCAGGTCGATCGCCCCGGCGGCCTATCACGTGTTGATCCGCCATCGCTGGCCGGGCAACGTGCGCGAGCTGGAGAACGTCATCGAACGTGGCGTGCTGGTGGCTAAGGCCCAGGAGATCACCGTCAACGATCTGCCCGAGTCGCTACGGAGCGACAACGCCACGACCGCCGAGTTCGTCATTCCGCCGCACCGCACGCTCGCCGAAATTGAAAAGATGGCCATCCTGCAGACCTTGCAGCGCACCAACTGGAACAAGCAGGAAGCGGCCCAGATCCTCGGCCTTTACCGCCCGACGCTCTACAGCAAGATGAAAAAGCACGAAATCCAGGACGGCGGCAAATCCGGCGCCCGCCGGGCGGTCGGAAACTGAAGGGAATCGATCACCCGATCACCCGATTCTTCTCTTTGGCATACGGATTGATACATCCTCATCGATGAGAGCCGCGCGGCGAGAGTCGCGTTGCCAGGGTGAAGGAGGAAGACGTGGACGAACGATCCCGTGTATTGGCCGCCACCGTGCTTGGTGCGGTTGCTGGTGGTGTGTGGGGCTGGCTCTACCTGACTGCGAATGGCCGGCGCATGCGTAGCCAGATCGAACCCAAGCTCGACGATTTCATGCGCGAGCTCCAGAACGTGCGTGGCACGGTCCAGAAGGCGCGCTCGGCGGCGAACGAGGGCTGGCAGTCGCTCAACGAAATGGCGGGCACGACGGCGCAGGGGCGCTGGTCGGCCTAGGGGGACAGCATGACGGGCGACATCACCTCACTCGCAACGCCGCTGTGGATCATGGCGGGCCTGAGCATTCTCGAGGCCTTGCTGCTCATCGGGATTGGTATCGGGGGCTACCTCGTCTATTCCCGCATCATGACGCTCGTCACCGACCTCGAGGCACGGCAGATCGCGCCGATTCGCGAAAAGGTCGATGCCATCCTTGGCGACGTCAAAGTCGTGACGGCGCGCGTAGCGCACCAGACCGAGCGCGTCGACGACGCGGTTACGGGCACTATCCAGCGCGTTGACGAAACCGCCACGCGCGTTCGGGCGGGCGTGTACGACAAGGTCTACCAGACAGTCGGCGTCGTTCGCGGCATTCGCGCCGTGATCATGACGCTGCTTAATCGGGAATCTCACGCGTAGAGCTCACAGGAGGATTCATGGCGTACGAATACGATCGGTTCGAGAGGGAAGAAGGCGGCGGCTCGTTTCTGATGGGCCTGTTGGCCGGCACGGTGCTCGGCGCGGGTCTCGGCATGCTGTTCGCGCCGAAGTCCGGATCGGAACTGCGCTCGCAGCTCGGCAGCTCGATCGCCGACGGGACTGGACGTCTGCGCGACGTCGCGGACCAGACCTACAGCCAGGCCAGCGAGAAAGTGAACCAGATAGTGGATCGTGGCCGCGAGGCCTACGACCGCGCGCGCTCGGGCGTGAGCCAGATGGCGTCCCAGGGCACCAGCGGTTCGGGCGGCGCTACCAGCACGCCGAAGCCGAGCACCGGCAGCACCGGCAGCACCGGCAGCACCGGCAGCGTTGGCAACACCTACGGCGTCTAGTTCGGTCGTCAAGATGACTGAACAACACGCTCGTACCACGGCCAACGCCATCCTGGCCGGCGCCGCCATCGGCGTCGCGGCCGTGGTGTTGAGGTCGCCGTCGCTGCGGCGGCAGGCATGGCGGCTCGCCAGGGCCTATGCCATGGGACCGCTCGCCGTCTTCTTAGCCACCACCGTACACAACGCGTGGGAGGAATCCGGCCAGGGGCACGGTGTCTCAGTAAGATAGGGACGTGATTCCGCGCCGCCTGGCGCCGCGCCTCTACGCCGAGATGCGGCTGACCCTCCTCGCCATCTGGCGGGGAGTGGTCGGCGTGTACAGCAGCTACGACCTGACGTTTGCGTCATCAATCGCGTACTACGCGCTGTTGTCGCTGTTTCCCTTCTTCTTGCTCGTCCTCTCGATTCTCGGCAGCGTCAGCTCCAACCCCAACGACCGCGTCAAGATCCTCGACTTCGTCCTGCGCTACTTTCCGCGACAGTTCGAGTTCGTCACCACGCAGCTGGCGTCCATGCAGGAGGCCCGCGTGCAGCTCGGCGTGGCCGGCAGCCTGCTCATGATCTGGGCGGCGATGGGGGTATTTGGGGCCATTACCTCAGCGGTTAACCACGCCTGGGGCGTCGAGAAGACGCCGAGCTACCTCCGGCACAAGCTGATCTCCTTCACGATGCTGGTCTGCGCCAGCGTCCTGCTCCTCGTCGGTCTGCTGCTCGTCAGCGCGATCGACGTCTTCGAGGCACACTGGTTCGCCAACGTTGCCATTCATGCCCCTCGCGTATTGACCGCGCTGGACCATTTCGCCGTGCGTTGGTTCAGCACGGTGTTGTTCATTGGGGTCGTCGGGCTGATTTATTACTTCGTACCCAACGCCAAGGTTCGCTTTCGCGACGTCTGGGTCGGCGCGGTGGTGACGGGACTGCTCTGGCGCGGCGCGCTGTTCGGCTTCTCGCTCTATGTGCGCGATCTTTCACGCTTCAGCCATATCCACGGCTCGATTGCCGCGGTGGTCGTCTTCCTGATCTGGATCTACACCTCGGCCGTGTTACTGCTCTACGGCGTCGAAGTCACGGCCGCGAATGCACGACTGCGCCGTCATCGTCCCGACGAGATTCCCGCCGCGCCGGCACCTCGCGTCTAACCGCTCGCCGACACAGCGTACGGCAGGACAGGGAGGTCCGAAGACGCTCCCTGTAGCCTTTTGGCAGGCAGTGTAGGCGGGGCGGTTGCTCCGGCGGAACGCCCGAGCGATGTGGCCCGGCTGCCTTGCGGCGCGCGGACACCGCTCTATGGAGCATGCGGTGTGCCAACCCGATTTGCGCCTGTGCACCTCGCAAACCGCGCCACGAGGGCCCTAGAGCCGGCCGTGTGGGTAACCGGGGTCACACCTAATGTCCTGCTTTGCCTCAGCCTTGCGGTGCCGTGTCGCCTCCGCTACCCTCCACGTCGTCCGCTGCGAGCAGCAGCCCGTTGCCCAGCACCGTCAGACCCAGCACGGTCAGGGACCCGCCGACGCCGATCGCGATGCCACGAGCGGCGGCCGGCATGACGAAGAACATCAAGGTGGTCAGCGCTAGCCCGACGCCAGTCAGAACAAGCCCCGCCGAACGGTAACGTAGCGCCTTGGCGCTGGGTCGTGCGCGCGCGAGCGCCGATTCGAATCCGGCGGGATTCGATTCGGGCGAGGGTACCAGCCCCTTCTCGATGAGCGCGATCCGCTCCTGAAACGCCAGCTCCTTCAGGCGGTGGCGCCCGTGCAGCGCGATCAAAGTCACCCCCAACCCGCCCAGCAACAGGATTACCGGCAACGCCACCGCCAGGATGCTGCCCACGTCAATCATTGCGCACCTGCCTCATACGCCACGTTAGACTGGGCGATTCCGGGGTTTGTTTCGGGCGAAACAATTCCCCGCGGCCGGCGCTCTAACTGTGGTGGCGGATGGACCAGTCCGATGAACACGCGCTGCTCGAGCGCTGCCGGCGCGGGCAGGACGACACGGCGTTTGCCGAACTGGTCGATCGGTACAAGGGCCTGGTCTACGCTCTGGTCTACCGGCTGAGCGGCGATCGCGGAGAGGCCGACGATCTGGCACAGGAGGTTTTTCTCAAGATTCACCGCGGGCTGCCGTACTTCCGCGGCGACGCGAAACTGTCGACATGGCTCTATCGCATCGTCTTCAACGTCTGCTGCGAGAACCGCGCCCGGCGGCGCCCGCGCGAGGAGCCGCTCGATCGCGGCGACGGCCGTCCACCCATAGACCCGGGAGACCACGACGCCGCGTTCGCCAACCTGGAGCTGCAGGATCGGCTGCAGCGCGCAATGGCCGCACTGCCGGACAACTATCGATTCCTGATCGCCGCGCACTACCTGCGCGGCGTCCAGTACCAGGCGCTGGCCGAGACGCTTGGCATGCCGCTCGGCACCGTCAAGACCCACCTCTATCGCGCCAAGCGGCTGCTGCGGGAGCGGCTGTCGGAATGAGGACGCCTCGGTGACGTGTCACGAGGCACAGGAGCTGATCGAGGCAGTCGCATCGGGCGACATCGCGGCGCCGCCGGCGTTCGCGGCGCACGTGGCAGGATGCCACGAGTGCACCGTCGCGCTCGAGTTCGCGCGCGGTATCGAGCGCGCCTTGCGGATGCGGCCCGAGCAGGCGGCTCCCGCCGACTTCACGCGAACGGTGACCGGCGCGATTCGCCGCCGGCGCTGGGAGTACGACCAGCACGTCGACCGTGCCTTCAACGTGGCGATCGCCCTCGGCGTCACGCTGATCGTCGTCGCCGTCGTCAGCTTGCTGAACGTGGCGGCGCTGGCGCAGATGCTGATGGTGGCGGCCGATGCGGTGGCGGAGCTTCCGAACCAGTCGTCGTCGTGGGGCCAGATCCACACGGTGCCGATGGCCACCATCGCCATGACGGTCGTCGGGACGGGGATCGCCGTCTGGTGGTGGGCGGAGCACCGCCCCGATTACCGCCAGCGCTAGCGGCAATCAGCCGGCGATGCGCTGTTCCATCGGACGGGCGCAGTTGTCGCAAACGCCGCAGTGCTCGAGCGCAGCGCCTGGGCTGAATCAGTAATACTGTGCGAGTGTTTCGCAGCGGCTCGCGACGAGCCGGCGCACCGGGATGAAGAGCAGTTGGCCGATGCCGTAGGCGACGAGCGCCCACACCAGCAGGAGTAATGGCACCAGCTCGGGCCGATGCAGGACGGCGAGCGCGAGCAGGCTGAGGAGCGCCGCCGGCGCAGCCGACGCCGCAAACGACAGCAGGCCGAGCAGCCCGGCCGCCTGGTGCGCGTTGCTGTTGCCGCCGATGCTGTTCAGGTCGACCGCTTTGGGAAAGATCGCCGACAGTGCCGCCGCCGCCGGCGCCAGCAGCGAATAGGTGGCGATGATGCCGAAGATCAGCCCGGGCCAGAGCAGCGGATGCGCGGTGCCGAAGATCATGGCGGTGACGATTAGGCAGAAGCTCGCCGGTATGGAGGCGATCAGCGCGTTGCCCACCGCCTTGCCGGCAAGCAGCTCGCCCACGCTCAGCGGTGACAGCATCTGGCGCGTGAACCCGGACCGATCGATCGCGAACTGGTTCATCGTGAACGGCAGCAGGGTGAGGACCGAGGCGAACACGCCGATGGCGGCGAGCGGGAGGCCGCGCTCGTCCGGCAGCCCGGGCAGCGACAGGCCGCCGCGGCGTGACGCGAGCACACCCAGCACCAGCGGCAGCAGCAGCGGCGAGACCAGCGTCGCCCGGCCGCGCGGCGTGCGTAGCGCCACGCGAAGCTGCGTGAACGCGACCGCCGATGCGCCCCGCGTCAGACCGGGCACGACGCGGTCGTAGAGTCCGCCGAAGGTGCCCGCCCGCCGCGTCCCGAGTGACACCGGCATGTCGAGCACGCGCCGATACGCGGCGAATCCCGCCGCCTGCACGAGCAGCGCCACGCCGGCGAGCTCGGCCAGCGGCATCACGGCGCTGGCCGGAGCGTGGACGGCGCCGGTGGCGGCTCGCCGGTACATCTCCGACGGCGCATAGGGGGCCAGGCGCAACGCGGCCTGGGCGAGAGGCGACGGGGGAAGCGCGCGCCGTTCCTCCCGGGTGAGGCGGCGTCCGTCCGCCAACCGGTCGTGAATCAGCAGTTGCGGCACGATCGCCATCATCGGAATCAGGAAGATGAAGACGAACATCACCATGTCGCCGCGGCGGCGATCGCGCAGCAGCAGGTGGATGACCGACGAAGCCAGCGAGGCGATCCCCGTCAGCACGATCACGAACGCCACTGCCGCGAGGAGTGCCACGCCGGCGGCGACGAGATGCAGTCCGATCGCCAGGCCGAGGGCCATCCCGAGGAGCAGCGGTATCGTCAACAGGATCCACGGGTCGCCCAGGCCTCCTGCCGTCTGTGCGATGTAGAGGATCTGGCGCGGAATCGGTAGCAACAGCATGCGCACGACCGTCGAGCCGTCGCGCATCGGCAGGATCAGCGGGCTGATGCAGGTGACGGCGATGACCACGAACAGGATGCCGCGCACCGCGCCCATCAGCGGCGCCCACGCGTCGGTGGCCAGGCCGAATCCGGCGGTCAGGCCGAGCGTGCCCAGCGCGAGTGCGGAGGGCACGAGCAGGACGAGCGCGATGATCGGCCCGAGCTTGTCGGTCGCTACCGAGAAGCGTTCGAGCGTGTCGCGCGCGCCGGTCCGTTCGAGCGAGTTGATGAGGACCCGCCAGCGCATCCAGACAAACGCGCGGAAGATGCGGCCCATCGCTACAACCAGTCCAGGTCGACCGCGGCCCGCTCACCGCCGACCAGCTCGATGAACATCTCCTCGAGCGTGCCGTGGCCGTGCACGCCGCTCCGGACTTCTTCGATCGACCCCTGCGCGACGATCTTGCCGTCGGCGATCACCCCGATATGCGTCGACAGCCGCTCGACGATCTCGAGGATGTGGGAGGTGAGGAAGACGGTGCCGCCGCGGCTGATGAAGGAATGGAGAAGTTCCTTGATTTGCCGCGAGGCGACGGCGTCGATCCCTTCGAACGGCTCGTCGAGGAAGAGCAGCCGCGGCGCCGGCAGTAGCGCCGCCGCCAGCGACAGCTTCTTGCGCATCCCGTGCGAGAAATCGGCCACCAGCGTCGTCGAGGCGGCGGTCAGGTCCATGAGCGAGAGCAAGGCGGCGGAGCGGCCCTTGAAAGTTTCGGGGGCCAGGCCGTGGACCTGGCCGACGAAGCTCAAGGTCTCGGCGGCGGTCAGCCGGTCGAAGAGCGCGAGATCCTCCGGCACGACACCGACGCGGCGCTTGATGTCGACCGGGGCGGTCTGCGGATCGAGGCCGAGGATGCGCAGATCGCCCGAGGTTGGACGCAGCAGACCGGTCAGGCACTTGATCGTCGTCGACTTGCCGGCGCCGTTCGGGCCGAGAAAGCCATAGAAGCTGCCAGCCGGAACGCGCAGATCGATCCCGTCGACAGCGCGTTTGGCGCCGAAGGTACGGACCAGCCCGTGCGTTTCGACCGCGAATTCCATGGCACAGGATTGTATGTCAGCATGAACGGATGAACCGTCTCGCGGACGAGCGCAGCCCGTATCTTCTGCAGCACGCGAACAACCCCGTCGACTGGTACCCGTGGGGCGACGAGGCATTCGCCAAGGCGCGGCGCGAAGACAAGCCGATCTTCCTCTCGATCGGCTACTCGACCTGCCACTGGTGCCACGTCATGGAGCACGAGTCGTTCGAGAACGGCGACGTCGCGGCGGCGCTCAACGACGCGTTCGTGTCGATCAAGGTCGATCGCGAGGAGCGGCCGGACGTCGATCGCGTCTACATGACGTTCGTGCAGTCGACGACGGGATCGGGCGGGTGGCCGATGACGGTGTTTCTGACGCCCGAGCTCAAGCCGTTCTACGGCGGCACCTACTTTCCGCCGACGTCGCGCTGGGGGCGTCCGGGTTTCATCGACCTGCTCGGCGAGATCGCTCGTGTGTGGACCCACGATCGCCCCCGCGTCGACTACGCGTCGGCGGAACTCTTCGACCGGCTGAAGGCGGTCGCCGGCGCCGACGGCCGCGCTCAGGCGGACTCGACGATTGCCGCGCCCGAGGCCTTGAGCGAGGGGGTCGAGCAGTACCAGACGGCGTTCGACCGCCGCCGTGGTGGTTTCGGCGATGCGCCGAAATTTCCGCGTCCGTCGGAACTGCTGTTCCTGCTGCGCGAGCACGCGCGTAGCGGCGCCGAGGCGCCGTTGCAGATGGTCAGCGAAACGCTGCGGGCCATGGCGCACGGCGGCATGCGCGATCACGTCGGCGGGGGCTTCCATCGCTACTCGGTCGACGGCGCCTGGCGCGTGCCGCACTTCGAAAAGATGCTCTACGACCAGGCGCAGCTGGTGATCGCCTATCTCGAGACCGCACAGGCGAGCGGCAGCGAGTTCTTCGCAGCCGTTGCCGAAGACACGCTGGCCTACGTGATGCGTGACATGCGCGATAAGGACGGCGGCTTCTACTCCGCGGAGGACGCCGACAGCCTGCCGGCGACAGGCGGACCCAAGAAGGAGGGCGCCTTCTACGTGTGGACCGCCGCCGAGATCGACGCGTTGCTCGGCGAAGACGCCGACGTGGTCCGCGCCCGGTTCGGCATCGAGCCGGACGGCAACGCGCCGGACGATCCGCACGGCGAGTTCACCGGGCAGAACATTCTCTACACGTCGCAGTCAATCGAGGACATCACGGCGCGGACGGGTAAGGATGCCGGCGCCGATTGTCGCGGCGCTCGGCCGCGCGCGCGGCGCCATGTTCGACGCGCGGGAGGGCCGTCCGCGCCCGTACCTCGATGACAAGGTGTTGACGTCGTGGAACGGCATGATGATCGCCGCCTTCGCCCGCGCCGCGCGCGCCCTACCCGGGCGCCCGCAGGCGGGCGAGTGGCTGGCCGTCGCGCAACGCGCCGCCGGCTTCGTTCGTGCCCGTCTCTGGGACGACGCGACCCGGACGTTGCGACGCCGGTATCGCGACGGCGACGCCTCCATCGATGCCTATGCCGAAGACTACGCCTGTCTGATCTGGGGACTGCTCGAATTGTTCCAGGCGGACGGCGACGCGGGCTGGCTCGCCTGGGCGCGCACGCTCCAGGCGCGCCAGGACGAACTGTTCTGGGACGAGCAGGAGGGCGGCTGGTTCAGCACGACCGGGCAGGATCCGACGGTGCTCCTGCGCTTGAAGGAAGACTACGACGGCGCCGAGCCGTCGGCCAGTTCCGTCTCGGTGCACAACCTGCTCACGCTCTCCTTTCTGAGCGATGACGAGGGGGCGCGCCTGAAGGCAGAGCGAACGCTGGGTCGCTACGGCGCGCGGGCCGGCCGCGCGGCACGGGTGATCCCGATGATGATGGCCGCGCTGTCGGCCTGGCATGGCGCAGCGACGCAAATCGTGCTGGTTGGCGAGGCCGAGGGACGCCTGCCGCTTGCGCGGGTGGTGGCATCGCACTATCTGCCGTTTGCGATCGAGATCCCAGTGGCGCCGTCGCGGCAGCGAGAGGTTGCCGCGGCGCTGCCGTTCGTGGCGGCGATGACCGCGCGCGGCGGCGCGGCCGCTTACGTCTGCCGCGACTTCACCTGCCGCGCTCCGGTGACGACGGCCGAGGCCCTCGAGGCGGAGCTGCGCGCGTCGTGAGCCGTGGCGATGGCGTCGTCACCACGTCGCCGGACGGCGCCCGCGCGTCGATCACGCTGCGGTCCGGCAAGGGAAACGTGATCACGGCCGGCCTGATCGCGGCCATCGACGCCGCGCTCGACGAGCTCGCGCCGATCCGAGCGCTCAAGCTGCTGACGATCGACGCGCCGCCTCCCGATTTTTCTTTCGGCGCTAGCATTCCCGAGCATGCCCCTGGCGAAATCGAGGCCGTGCTGCCCAAGGCCCACGAGCTGATCGCGAAGCTGCTCGCCTTTCCCGCGCCGACGGCGGCGCTCGTGCGCGGTCGCTGCCTCGGCGGCGGCTTCGAGATCGCGCTGGCCTGCGATTTCATTTTCGCCGAGCAGGGGGCCGTGTTCGGCCTGCCGGAGATCGCGCTCGGTGTGTTTCCGCCGGCCGCGTCGGTACTCCTGCCCGCGCGCGTCGGCACAGCGCGGGCGACGGCCGCGATTGTCACTGGCGCGCCGATGGCCGCGGAGGAGTGGCGCGCCGCCGGGCTGGTCGCGTCGGTGAGCCGGGCGGGGGAGTTGGCCGCCGACGTCGACCGCTGGTTCGGCGACCACCTGGCCGGCCGCTCGGCCGAAGCCCTGCGCCACGCGACCAGTGCGGTGAGACTGCGTCTTCGTGACGACACGGCCACCCTGTTGCCGCAACTCGAGCGGCTATACTTGGACTCGCTGATGCAGAGTGAAGACGCACGGGAAGGGGTCGCCGCCTTCCTCGAGAAGCGCCCGCCGCGCTGGACCGACCGCTGATGGAATTCAACGTCGAGATCGTGCTGCGCGAGCAGAACGTCGCCGTGACGGAGCGCCTCGAGCACGGGACCGATCCGGCGGCGTGGCGTGAGGCGGATGTCGAGACGGTGCTCAAGCAGATCCTGCTCGCCATCGATCGCGCCAAGAACCCGGCTATGGCGACGCGCTACGTCGCGCTGCGCGGCTTCAGCTGGATCGTCGAGCCCGTCGACGGCGCCGTCGTCATCGCGATCGAGATTCCGATGGGCGCGGCGGTGGCCGGGCCGTTCACGATCGACCAGCCTCGTCTTGACGCGTTGATCCGGCGAGTCATCGCCGGGGCGGCCTTACCCGGCCCCACTATTCACTAGCGTGATCGCGGTTACAGAATCGAGAGGGCTCTTCGCGCACTCTCACTGATCGCCGCCAGATTGCCCGTCGCGCCGTCGGCACTCCTCTTGCCAACGCTCCCGCCCTCAGCATGAAACTGCCCTACCGCATCCTCGTCCTCGATGACGACGAAAATGCCCTCGGCGGCATCGTGGAATTGCTGCGTGAGGCGGGCCATCACGTCACTGGTACCGCGACCTACGACGCCGCCAAGCGGCTGCTCGCCGTCGGCCCCTTCGACCTCCTGATCTCGGACGTCCGCGTACGCTCCTTCAATGGCCTGCATCTCGTCATGCAGACGCGCGCCGATCATCCCGACATGGCGGTAATGATCATCACGGGCTACGAAGATCCGATGATCGAGTTGGAATCCCACCGGTATCGCGCCGAGTTGGTGCGTAAGCCGATTCGCCCGGTCGAATTCCAGGACAAGGTCGCCGCCCTGCTGACCGCGGTACGACGTCAGCGCCGCTGGCCGCGCAAGCGTGTCGTCGGCGGCTTTCGCGTGACCGTCGACGGCCGCCCCGCCGCAGTGGTAGACGTGTCGTACGGCGGGCTGCGTCTCGAACTGCCGGACGGCGCGCCGCTGCCCAAGGCTTTCGACGTCGAGGTCGCCGGCATCGGCCTGCACCTGGAGGTGGAACCGGTCTGGACCCAGACCGAACCGGGAGTGTCGGGTTCCGTGTGCGGTGCGACCCTTTCTGCCGAGCACTCGGCGTCGGCGCGGACCTGGCGCGCGATCGTCGACCGGCTCAGCGCCTAGCCACCAATCGCCAATCCCCAATCACCAGTTCTTTAATCTTCAATCTGCAGTCTTCAGTCGCCAGTCGTGAGATCGCATAGGCTACGCATCATGCTGAAACGCGTTGCCTTCCTGATCGTCCTCGCGGCCCTGGCGCAGGGGCAGGCCCCGCAGCCGGCGTCGTTCCCACTCGACGAAGCCACTGCCTCCCAGCTGCAGGATTGGATGACGAGCGGCCGCTATACGGCGCGGCAGCTGGCGGAGCTCTACCTCCATCGCATCGAAGAAATTGACCGCGGCGGACCCGCGCTCCACGCCGTGATCGAGGTCAATCCCGACGCGCTCACGATTGCCGAGAGCCTCGACGCCGAGCGCAAGGCGAAGGGCCCCCGTGGCCCGTTGCACGGCATTCCCGTGCTGATCAAAGAGAACATCGACACCGCCGATCGCATGTTGACGACGGCGGGTTCGTTGGCGCTGGAGGACTCGCGTCCGGCCAAGGACGCGGCGCTGGTGACGCGGCTGCGCGACGCCGGTGCAGTGATCCTGGGCAAGACGAACCTGAGCGAGTGGGCGAACTTCCGCTCGTCGCACTCGACGAGCGGGTGGAGCGGCCGTGGCGGCCTGGTGAAGAATCCCTACGCACTGGATCGCAATCCCTGCGGCTCGAGCTCGGGCACCGGCGCCGCGATTGCCGCGAACCTCGCCGCAATTGGCGTCGGCACTGAAACGGACGGCTCGATCGTCTGTCCCTCGGGCGCGAATGGCCTTGTCGGAATCAAGCCAACTGTTGGACTCGTCAGCCAGGCGGGGATTATCCCGATCTCGCACAGCCAGGATACGGCGGGGCCGATGGCCCGGACGGTGGCGGATGCGGCGCTGCTGCTGACCGCGATGCGGGTTCCCGGCAAGGGCGGAGACTATACCAAGGCGCTGAAGCCGGACGCTCTGAAGGGGGCGCGCATCGGCATCGCCCGGAAACAGTACTTCGGCTACAGCGACGCGACCGACGCGGTGATCAATCAGGCGATCGCCGACATGAAGGCCGCCGGCGCCGTCATCGTCGATCCCGCCGACATCCCGACGGCGGCGAAGATGGACGGCTGCGAAATGGAGGTCCTGCTCTACGAGTTCAAGGCGGATCTCAACGTGTATCTTGCCGCACGGCCGCCGGAGGGTCGCGTGCGATCGCTCGCTGACTTAATCGCCTTCAACGAGCGGGAGAAGGCTCGCGAGATGCCGTACTTCGGGCAGGAGCTGTTCATCCGTGCGCAGAAGAAGGGGCCGCTGACGTCGGCGGCTTACATCGCCGCGCGAACGAAGTGCCGCGCGCTGGCGCGAGTACAGGGCATCGATCTCGTGCTCCGCGAGCACCGCCTCGACGCGATCGTCGCGCCGACCGGATCACCGGCGTGGACGACCGATCTCGTCAACGGCGATCACTTCAGCGGGGCCAGCTCGACGCCGGCAGCCGTCGCCGGATATCCATCGATCACGCTCCCGGCGGGACAGGCGTTTGGACTGCCGGTCGGCATCTCGTTCATCGGGGCCGCCTGGTCGGAAGCGAAACTGATTGCGTTGGCTACTTCCTACGAGCAGCTCACGCATCACCGGCGTCCGCCCGGGCTCGCGACATCCCATCTCGGCACGCGATGAGTGTCGCGCCGCTGGTCGTTGTGGAAGGATTTACTCGGGCCAGGCGCCGGTCCGCGATGGGCCGCGCCTATCGTGATGGCCGCGGGCGAGCAGCCGGGCCTTGACGCGGTCGGCATAACGGCGCGCGGCGGAGTCGCGAATGAACCGCCAGCGGCGCCGGAAACGGCCGCCGCTGAACATTTCCAGCTCGACTCCGTCGATCAGCCCCACCAGCTCGGCACGGGCGGCGGCGCCGCCTTCGCGCGATAGCATCCACAGGACCTCGCGCGCCTCGGGGACGCCGTCGTGCCGTGGCGGTGTATCCGCGCGGATGACTCGGCCCTGTGTTTCGGACCCGGTCACGCTCGTGGTTGAAGCATGGGGCGTGCCGGGGTGAGAATCTACCCCCCAACCATCAGCGCAAAAAGCAAAGGCCGCCCCAGGATGGGGCGGCCTTCGTAAAACGATTGCGCGAATCCCGGCCGTTAGGCCGCGGTGCGCCGATTCCGCCAGCGGCGAACGCCAGCACCGATCAGACCGCTGCCGAGCAAGGCCAGCGACGCGGGCTCGGGCACCGTGCTGAAAGGCGTCGCTGAGCAGTCAATGCAGGTCGTGCCGACGACGTTAATTCCCGCCGTGGTGCCAAACGAGAACGTGGCGGCCGTAATCGTGTCGAGGGCGGTTAGCCCG
Source organism: uncultured Acidobacteriota bacterium (assembly GCA_963836665.1). Classification (GTDB taxonomy): domain Bacteria; phylum Acidobacteriota; class Vicinamibacteria; order Vicinamibacterales; family 2-12-FULL-66-21; genus JAICSD01. The sequence goes on from CAWIKL010000004.1 coordinate 182,649, forward strand.
GCAATGTTGATCGTGAAAAGGGCCTCCTCGTTTAGAAACGGGTTGTGCGGTCCATTCCCGGCGATTGAGCCGTTCGCATTCGTGTAGACGCCGCCGGGGCCGGCGGGTCCGATAAGCAGTTGCGCCGGCCCCGCGCATGCGCCACCACACAAATCGTTGAGGTGAAACTGGCCGGTGCCGAGTGGGGTCACTTGCCAGCCGGTCGGCACGGTCGAGCCGAGGGCGGCACCGCCGCCGCCGGCGATAAACACCTGCTGCCCGCTGCTCGACGACACCGACCCGGCGATCAGTGTCGGATCACTGACCGTGAACAACAAATCGCTGAGCAACTGAGCGACGTCGGTTGGATTCGCCTGCAGATTGTCGAGCCTGATAAATAGGCTGCCGGCGCTTGTGATGAACGTGGCCTGAGCCTTCACCGGGCCGCCCCCGGTCGTCGCGCCGCTAGGCGTGGAGAATATGATGGTCGACGCCGAAGCCGATGTTGCTAACCCGGCGATCAACCCGCCGGCTGCGATGATCTGACAAATTGTGCGCATGCTATTCCTTGACTATCCTGGCCTTCTGGCCGTGTCCGACTTGTAGGGTCTGCACTCGTATCAGCAACAGCAGTGCCATAGGAGAATGGTTCTTTAATTTCGCATAAACACTTATAAGTCATTGTGTTATGGGATCGAATGAGTCCGCCAACGAGCGCAGAAGTCACCGTCGGAGATGACTTTGTTCGTCGCGGGCGGCCGCCTGCGAGAAGAGCGGACCCAGATGGCGTTCGTTGACCGCCGAACACTCGCAACCGATCGACAGCGTTGGTGGTGCCGGGGGAGGGAATCGAACCCTCACGATCCTTGTGGGATCTTCGGATTTTAAGTCCGATGCGTCTGCCAGTTCCGCCACCCCGGCGAAGGCGAAAGGCCTAGTGTTTCACGATTCGCGAACCGTCGCGGCTGGTCTACACGGCGTCGGATCCCGACGAAAAGGTGAACTCGCGGATGCGCGCCGCCGGGCACACGATCGAGAAGCCGGCCCCGCCGACGCCCTCACCGCTCACCGTCCGTTCGGCCGCCGTCATCGCGTCGAGACTGTTCAGCGCGAAGATCGGGCTCTCGTTCCAGCGCATGTTCTTCACGGGACGCGTCACCTTGCCGTTCTCGATCAGGAACAGTCCGTCGCGGGTCAATCCCGTGAAGACCAGTGTCTGGGGGTCGAGCGCGCGAATGTACCAGAACCGCGTCACCAGGACGCCGCGCTGGACGCCGGCGATGAGTTCGTCGAGCGTCGACGTGCCCCCCTCCATGATCAGGTTGCCCGGCTGGGGCGTTGCTGTCTTGCCCTGCTTCTGCGCCCAGTAGCGCGAGTAGGACAGGTTCTTGAGGACCCCTTTTTCGATCCAGTTGAGTCGAGCGAGCGGCAGCCCCTCGCCGTCGAACGGGATCGCCGGCGCCAGCGCGTGCGCCGGATCCGAGTAGATCGTCACCTTCTCGTTGACGACTGTTTCGCCGATGCGCGTGCCGCCGCCTTTCTTCGAGAAGAAGCTGCGCCCTTCGTCGGCCTGCCGGGCGTCGGCGGCGAACGCGAGATTAGCGACGAGGTCGGCCATCGCGGCGGCTTCGAGCACCACCGTGTACTTGCCCGGCTCGATGCCGGTGGGGTTGTGCGAGCGTGCTGCCGTGTCGATGGCGACGCCGGCGAGCGTACCGGGCTGGAGCAGGCGGAGCTCGTTGTACGACTTCGACGCCCAGCCCGAACCCGCGCCGTCGGGTGTCCGCGCGGTCAGGTTGTAATCAGCCGCGGTGTAGCGCCCGTAGCCGAACTGTCCCTTCGACGTGGCCCCGGCCTGGACCTGGGCGGAGGTCTCGACGTAGCCGGCCGCGTCGACGTTTCTGGTCTTCGCCGCGTCGAGCGCCGCCTTGACGGCGCCGGCGCGCCATTCCGGGGTCGCGGCCGCCGCGTCCTCGAAATAGGTATGCACGTCAGCGTAGGTCTGAGGGCCCACAAACGGCATCGCTTCCGGGTTCTCCGGCGACAACCGCGCGATTTCCTCGGCATTGCGCATGGCACGCTGCAGCGAGGCGTCGGAGAACTCGGACGCGGTGACCGTGCCGATCCGCTGTCCGAACTTCGCCTGGATCGCCACGCTGTAGCCCGACGAAGCGCCCGACGTGGTCACGCTGTTGCGCGCGAAGCGCGCGTTGGCCCGGTCGCCGCCGGTCAGCGTGACCTGGGTTTCGTCCGCCTTGCTGAACGACAGCGTGCGATCGATCAGCGTCTTGGCCTGCTCTCGTGTCCAGATCATGAGTTCACCGCGCCGTGTTGAGGATGTTCACGCGGGCGAAGCGCGCCATCGGGCAGCCGTGGCTGACGGAGTTGCTCTGCACCGGTTGTCCCTTGCCGTCGCTGAAGGCGCCGCCGAGCGCATACGTCGCTCTGCCTCCGAGCATGTCGAGCGACTTCCAGAATTCCGGCGTGCTCGACTGGTAGGCCACGTCGCGCAGCTGGGTCGTGATCTTGCCCTTCTTCACTTCCCAAAACGTCTGGCCGCTGAACTGGAAGTTGTAGCGCTGGTGATCGATCGAATAGCTGCCGTCCCCCTTGACGTAGATGCCGTCCTCGGTCGCGCCGATGATGTCCTGCTCGGTGACCGGCTTCTCGCCGGGTTCCAACGAGACGTTGGGCATGCGCTGGAACGGGATCGACGACCAGTTGTCGGCGTAGCTGCAGCCGTGCGACGCCTTCTCGTTGATGAGGTGCGCCTGGTCGCGGGTCGTCTGATAGTCGACGAACAGTCCGTCCTTGATGATCGGAAAGCTCGTCGTCTTCACGCCGTCGTCGTCGTAGCCGCAGGTCGCCATGCCGCGTTCCTGCGTCTTGTCGCCGATGATGGTGACGAGCGGCGATCCGAACTGGAATTTGCCGAGCTTGTCGGTGGTCAGGAAGCTCGTGCCGGCGAAATTCGCCTCGTAGCCGAGCGCGCGATCGAGCTCCGTGGGATGGCCGACCGACTCATGGATGGTCAGCCACAGGTTCGACGGGTGGAGGATCAGCGTCTTCTGGCCCGGCACGACGGTCTTGGCCTTGTGCATGGCCACGGCCTCTTCGGCGGCCACGCGCGCTTCCTCGACGAGCGGCAGGCTCTCGATGTACTCGTAGCCGGCGGCCATCGGGGCGGTCAGCGCATTGCGCTCGTAGAAGCGGTTGGTGTCGCGGTTGACCGAGGTGACGGTGAAGGTCGGGTAGGAGCGCACCAGCGACTGCGTGATGGACGAGCCCTCGCTCGAGGCGAAGAACTTCTTCTCGTTCACGAAGAGCATGAACGCCGAGACGAAGCTGGCGTCCTTCACCTTCATCGCTGCCTCGTTGATCTGCAGCAGCAGGTCGATTTTCGGCTGGAGCGGCACCTCGAAGGGATCTTTCGTCAACGGCGTGTGCCACTCAACATCGGGGTAGGGCTCGACGGGCGCGAGGCGGACCGGGTCGGTGTTGACGGCGCGGTTCGCCCTGGCGATGGCGGCGGCCTGCTGCGCCACCGCGGCGACTTCCTCTTTCGTCACGGCGCTGCTGCTCGCGAAGCCCCACGTGCCGTCGACGATGACCCGCACCCCGAAGCCGAAGTCCTCGGTGTTGACGATGTTCTGGACCTTGCCCTCGCGGGTGAAGAGGAACTGGTTGCGATAGCGATTGATGCGGATGTCGGCGTACGACGCCCCGGCCTGCTTGGCCGCGGCGAGCGCGGCGTCGGCAAGCCCCTTCAATTCGTTATCGGCCGCGGCAAAGAGTTCGGCCGCCGGCCGCAGCGTCGTTGCGGCGCCGAGGGCGATCATGGATTGAACGAAATCGCGTCGATGCATCATGGGCGGTCCTTACCGAAGCGCCATCATAGGCCAGATGGGTGGGAGGGGCCGCCTGGCCGGCCGAGACGCTCGTGACCAACGGTGGGACCAGTGCGCCCGCGGCACACGACGCCGGATTTCGTCACCGCGCGGATGCAAGCGTGACCCGGGCGTGGATTCGTGCCGAGGTACGCGCGGCGTCGAGGATCTCGGTGACGACCAGGTTGTTCTCGAGCGACGACAGCGCGTTCGGTTTGCGCGCGCCACGGACCACGGCGAGCAGGTGCGAGATCGAATCGAGTTCGTCGAGGGCGCGCGGCTCCGGCGTGACGGCGTGCTCGGGGTGGTCCGGCAGCGCAACGCGCAGCCCGCTTCCACCTGTCGCGATCGCCATGCCGTGTTCGCCGTACACTTCGAGGTCTTTGCGGCCGACCGGCCAGTTCCATGACGCCTGGATGATGCCCTGCGCGGTGGGGTACTCGAGCAGGATCGTCGCCTCGTCGTCCACCCGCGGATAGACCGCCGGCTGGAACTGCTGGGTGACGGCGGTGACGGCGATCGGCCGCTGGTTGTCCATCAGCCACGTCATCAGGTTGGCGCCGTAACAGCCGAAATCGTACAGCGCGCCGCCGCCGTTGCGCGCCGGGTCGGAGAGCCACTCCAGGAACTCCGGCTGCACGTTGATGGCCTTGGGGCCGTTGTGGCCGTCCATCGCGACCATTTTGCGGATGATGCCGGCCCCCTTCTGTTCCTTCAGCAACGTCCAGATCGCGCCGTGGCTCGGGTACCAGGTGGTCTCATAGTTGACCATCACTTGGATCCCACTCGCTTCGGCGGCACGGCGAATCCGCTGCGCGTCTGCGTTGCTCACCGCAAGCGGCTTCTCCATCATGACGTGCACGTGGCGCCGTGCCGCGGCTTCCACGACGACTGGATGGTCGCGCGTGTTGGTGAAGCCGGCGATGGCTTCCGGATGCGTGCGGTCGATCATCGTCGCGAGATCGGTGAATCGTGCGTCTTCGGGAATGTGAAACGTATCGCCGTAACTCCGCAGGAGCAGGGCGTCAGGCTCGAAGACGCCGACGATCTGCACGTCGGAGCGCTTCTGCACGAGTCGAACGAATGCGCCGACGTGGCCATGAACGAGGCCGGCCAGCGCGAGACGCATCGGCGGCTTCTCTTGCGGCGCCATACCCGGCAGCGCGGCAACTGCGAGGACGCCGACGAGGCCGCGAAGACCTGTTCTGATCATGCGGTGATTCTAGACGACGGAAGCAGGCTCGACGGTCGGGCCGTGATACGCTTTCGTGTTCTCCGAAGCGATGCCAGAGTCGACCATCGGATCCCCGCCGCTTCTCAGCGTCCTCATGCCCGTCTACAACGAAGCCCGCACCTTGCGGACGATCGTCGGGCGTGTGCTCGCCAGCCCGGTCGGGATCCCGATGGAGTTGGTCTGCGTCGACGACGGCAGCCGCGATGGATCGGCCGATATCCTCGACGCGCTCGCCGCCTCTGATCCGCGCATCCGCGTCTTCCGCCAGCCCCGCAACATGGGCAAGGGGGCGGCCATCATCGCGGCCATCGGCCACATGGGCGGCGACCTCGCGCTCATCCAGGACGCCGACCTCGAATATGACCCGGCCGACTATCCCGCCCTGCTCGCGCCGATCCTCCAGGGAAAAGCCGACGCGGTATTCGGCTCCCGCTTCGCCTCCGCGAGTCAGCGCAAGGTCCTGCTCTATTGGCACGGCGTTGCCAACCGGGGACTGACCTGGCTGACCAACATCCTTAACGACATCAACCTGACGGACATGGAGACCTGTTACAAGGCCGTCCGTGCCGATATCCTGAAGCAGACCCCGCTCCACAGCCAACGCTTCGGCATCGAGCCCGAGTTGACCACGCGGCTCGCGCAGTGGAACGTTCGACTCTACGAAGTCCCGATCAGTTACCACGGCCGCACCGTCGCGGAAGGGAAGAATATCGGCTGGAAGGACGCGTTCTCGGCCGTGTGGACGCTCTTCAAGTACCGCTTCCTCGACGACCGCTTCACGACCCACGACGGCTATTACGTGCTGCAGAGCATGCGCCGCGCCCGCGGGCTGAACCGGTGGATTCTGGAGCAGTTCCGTCCCTTCATCGGCAGCCGCGTGCTCGAGGCCGGCTGCGGGATCGGCAACTTCACCGAGCTGCTGCTCGATCGCCAGCGTCTGCTCTGCGTCGACAATGATCCGCTCTACGTCGAGATGCTCAACTGGCGGCTCGGACACCTCGAAAACGCCCGGATTCTCAGGTTCGATCTCGCCGACCCCGCCGCCTACGCGGAGCTGAAACAGGAATCGGTCGACACCATCGTCTGCCTGAACGTGCTCGAGCACATCAAGGCTGACGAGCAGGTGCTGCGCGCCTACTACGATCTGCTCGAGCCGGGCGGCCACGCCATCATCCTGGTGCCGGCGCACATGTGGCTCTACGGCCCGTGCGACGCGGCAATAGGGCACGAGCGCCGCTACACGCAGGCCGAACTGCACACGAAAATGCAGAAGGTCGGCTTCGAGATCGTGCAGATGAACGAGTTCAACCGCCTCGGCGTGCCGGGGTGGTGGCTGAACAAGCAGCTCGGACGGCGCGATCTCAACCCGCGCCAGATGCGGCTCTTCGAGTGGCTGCTGCCGATCGCCAAGGCAGCAGAGGCGATGCACCTGGGTCCCGGCCTGAGCCTGATCGGTATCGGGCGCAAGCCGCATTAGTTAACCGAGGGGCCTCGCCCCTCGGACTCGCTGACACGCTCTCTCACGCGGCGCCTCAGTGCGCCGCGAGAGAGTATGATTCGCCGATGGCGGAACGCCGCTACCGCGCGGGCGATTCAATAGAAGACCTGTGCCGCGCGTGCAAGCTCGATCGCATGCACACGGTTGTCGCCTCCGGCGAGGACGGCCGTCCGCTGCGCGTGTCCTGCGGCTACTGCGGGAGCGAACACAATTTCCGCGGCGGGCCGTCGGCATCGGCCCGTTCTGCGACTACACCTAGACCGCCGAGCGGCGAGCACGGGCTGCCGCGGGCCGACAGCGGAGTCCCGTTCCCGCTCGTCAGCGATCGCGAAAGGACAGCGGCGGCCATGAGCCTTGATTCCAACGACGTCGAACTCCTGCTGCGGCGGATCATCCGCGAAGAAACGGGACTGACGCCGGTCGCGCCGGCCGAGCGATGGCGCGACGGCCTGCTCGTGCTGCGTCCCGGTACGCCGGGCCTCCAGGAAAAGAGCTGGCCGATCGAGACCTTCTTCCACAAGGTCGTGATGCTGCGCAACCGCCTGCGGACGCTCGAGCAGCAGGTCAATGCCATGGAGATCCCGGAAGACGCCAAGGTAAAGCTCCAGGGCTACGTCACCGCCTGCTACGGCTCGTTAACCAGCTTCAATGTGCTGTTCGCCGACGAGGACGATCAGTTCCGCGGCAGCGGCGACTAGCCCTCATCCAAAGGAGCTGCTCTTCGGACCAACCGGTCAGGCCCGCGTCAGGGATACAGCCAGCTGGTCGTCCAGCCCGACGGTGTGCGTGCGTAGAGCAGCCGGTCGTGCAGGCGGCCCTGCCGGCCGTACCAGAACTCCATGCGATCGGGAACCACGCGGAAGCCGCCCCAGAACGACGGGCGAGGCACAGCCTGGCCGGCGAAGCGGGCCTCGAACTCCTCGAGGCGATCCTCGAGCACGTTGCGCGACGGCAATACCGCGCTCTGCTCAGAGGCCCACGCGCCTATCTGACTGTCGCGCGGACGGCCGGCGAAGTAACGATCCGACTCGGCCGGATCCGTCAGCTCCGCCGCCCCCTCGATCCGGATCTGCTCCTCCAGGCTCGGCCAGTGCTGGCACAGCGACACGCGCGGATTCGCGGTCATTTCTTGGGCCTTCCGGCTGCCATAGTTGGTAAAGAAGACGAATCCCCGCTCGTCGGCCCCCCTGAGCAGAACGATACGTACCGACGGATGCCCGTCGACATCAGCGGTCGCCAGCGCGGCAGGCGCCGTATCCACGGCCGCGCGCCGCGCCCGTTCGGTAGCCGCAAGGTATTGCTCGAGCGGATCTTTGGCCGGATCGGGAACGAACATCTCGGCGATCTTCACACATCTGGCGCCGGGCATGGAAGGTGCACCCCCGCATTGGACGTGAAGGAGGCTTCATGTTCCGCGCTCTGCTGAGATTGATCGTTCTGCTGGTAGTGCTGGTCGCCGCGGGGACCTTCTTCCTCGGGTACTGGGGAAGCGGCCATCTCTTCTCCCACGATTCGACGGCGACGGTCGGCACAGGTGACCACGTCAACACCGACCGCGCCCGCAACGCCGGCGCCGCGGTAGGCGAGAAAACGGCCGAAGCCGCCAACAAGGCCGGCGCGCTGCTCGCCGATGGCGCGCTGACGGCGAAGATCAAGTCCAAGATGGCGCTCGACGACACCGTCCGTTCGCGCACCGTCGATGTCTCGACCGCCAACCACGTCGTCACTCTGTCAGGGCACGTACAGACCGCCGCCGAGCGGACGCGCGCCCTGCAGCTGGCAAGTGAGACGGCCGGGGTGACACAGGTGATCGATCACTTGACGGTGTCCGCGCGCTGACCAGGTCGTATCTCAAACGAGGCCAAATGCCGCTTGCTACTGTGCGAGCGAGCGTAGCGACGCGAGCCACGCGAACGGAGCGCGCCGGCGAAGCGGCGCGCGAGAGAGCGTGTAGGGGAGTCCGAGGGGTGACGCCCCTCGGATATAGAGGAAAACGCTGATGAAACTGTGGAAATGGTGGCTGCTCGTCGTCATCGCGGCGAGCGGCCCGTGGTACGGCGTGACGCGTACGCCGCAATGGCAGCGTGTTACCTGGATTCCCTTTCACGGCGCCGAGGACAAGCCGCGCGACATGGTCGCCAACGTCGCGATGTGGGTGCCGTTCGGGTTCTCGTTCGCGGCCGAGCGGCGCGGCGCCTCACGCGTCGCCGCCGCAGTCGCGGCGACACTCGGCGCGTCATGTGCCGTGGAGGCGGCGCAGCTCTTCTTCGTCTTGCGCGACCCGTCAGCGACCGACGTCGTTGCCGGCGTGGCCGGCAGCGCCCTAGGTGCAGTTGCCGCGCAGGTCCTGCATCGAAGCGATACGCCTGCTGCACACCGGCGGCCACCGCCGTAGCGGTAGGATGGGCCATGCCGTGCGACGCCGACGACTTCGAGCAGCTGATTTCCGACCTGCATGCCTCCGTCTCCGGGCCGGGATCGGCCACCGGCGACACCGGTCGGATCGAGCGCTGGCTGCGCCTGCTTGTTGACGCTGGCGGCAGCGACCTGCTGTTGGTGGCCGGCGCGCCTCCAGCGATGCGCGTCGACGGCCGGATCCGACCGCTCGCTGACGCGCCGATCGACGGCGTCGACGTGGAGGAAGCGGTGGTGCCGGCGCTGGCGCCACACGCGCGGCGGCGCTATCGCGACACCGGCATCGCCGACGCGTCCTTTCGCGTCGCCGGACTGGGCCGCTTCCGCATCAACCTGCACCGCGAACGCGGTCGCGCCGCCGCCGCGGTGCGCGCGCTGCCGGCCAAGGTGCCGCGCCTGGCCTCGCTCGGGCTCCCGCCCAGCGTCGAACTGCTCACCCGCCTGCCGCGTGGTCTCGTCCTCGTCGGCGGCCCGACCGGCTCGGGCAAAACCACGACGCTGGCGGCGCTGGTCGAGGAGATCAACCGCCGCGACGCCCGGCACATCGTCACCATTGAAGATCCGATCGAGTACGAGCATGCGCACCACGCCTGCGTCGTCGAACAGGTCGAGATCGGCGTCGACGCGCCCGACTTCCCGACGGCGTTGCGCGCGTCGCTGCGCCAGGCGCCCGACGTGATTGTCGTCGGCGAGATGCGCGATCCGGAGACGATGCGGATTGCGCTGTCGGCAGCCGAGACAGGGCACCTCGTACTGTCGACGGTGCACACAACCGACGCCTCGTCGACTGTCGCCCGCATCGCCGACTCGTTTCCCGACGAGCGGCAGAATACGATCCGGCAGGAGCTGGCGATGGCGCTGGCCGCAGTGATGACGCAGACCCTGCTGCCGCGCGTTGGCGGCGGTCTCGTGCCGGCCGCGGAACTGCTCGTCGTCAGCTACGGCGCGCGCCAGCACATTCGCCGCAACGCGCTGCAGCACCTGCACCAGGAAACGACGATCACACGGAAGGCCGGTTCCTTCACCTTCGAGGAATCGCTGGCGCAGCTGGTCAAGCATGGACTCGTCGAACGGCAGGAGGCGATGGCGCGAGCCGTTCACGTCGAGGAACTGGAGCAGCTGCTCATCTAACCCGGCGCGAATGATCGCTGCAGGCACGAAAGATGCTTTCCCGTGAGTTGCGTATGTGTGCGACTTTCAGGAGGCAGCTCATGCAGATGTTTCGTCGGTTCCTTGGTGCTTCGCTTGCGGTGCTGCTCGCAGCGCCCACGGCGTTCGCGCAGCAGACCCCTCACGTGATCAGCCCGTCGGCGCTCGACCAGGCGGTCCAGCAGCGTGTGTCCCAGGATCAGGCGGATCGCGAAGCCGTCAGTACATTTCTGCAGAATCAAGCGGTGAGAGACGTCGCGGCGAGGGCAGGGCTGTCAATCGACAAGGCTGAGGCGGCAGTGCCGACGCTGCAGGGCGATGAACTTCGACAGGCCGCCGGACAAGCCCGCGTCATCAACGACCAGCTTGCCGGGGGTTCGACCATCGTCATCTCCACCTGGACGATCATCATCATCCTGCTGATCGTCATTATTCTGATTCTTGCCCTGAAGTGATCCGCGTGGCCGCGCTCCCGTGGCGCTGGCTCGTCGCGGCCGCCGTGTTCTGCGCGGCGGCCGCGTCCCCCGTGGCGGCAGGGGCGCCGCTCCTCGCCGTTCCCTATCTTCCGCAAACCGAGGATCTCTGTGGCGGCGCCGCGGCCGCGATGGTCATGCGCTATTGGGGAGCGTCCGACGTCTACCCGGATGCCTTTCAGGCACTCGTCGACCAGCGTGCCGGCGGCATCCGCACCGGAGCCCTGACCGCGGATCTCCAGCGTCGCGGCTGGACGGCGATCGCCGGCGCGGGAAACGAAGCGGACGCGACGAAGGAAATCCGGCGCGGCCGTCCTGTTATTGCGCTGATCGAGGACAGCCCGGGCCGCTATCACTACGTCGTCATCGTCGGCTGGGAAGGCGGAACGGTCACAGTGCACGATCCGGCGCGGGCGCCGTCGCGCGCGCTGCCTGCCGCGCGATTTGACGCGGAGTGGAAGCGCTCCGAACGGTGGATGTTGATCGTGCTGCCGCCGTCGTCGCCGGCCACGCCGGCCGCACGTGCGGACGAACGGACCGCGGCTGATCTTCTCGGGCGCGATCGCGATGAGAGCGCGGACGCCTGCACGTCTCTTGTCAGCGAGGGGATCGCGCGCGCCAGCACTGACCGCGGCGCGGCTCGTGCCTCCCTGACGCGTGCTACCGCAGAGTGCCCGGGCAGCGGTGCGGCATGGCGCGAACTGGCGGGACTCGACGCGCTCGACGCCGACTGGCCGTCGGCGGCGACCGCGGCGCAGCGCGCCGTGTTCCTCGCGCCGCATGACGACTACGCCTGGCGGATACTGGCCACCGCCAATTACTTGCGTCATGACGATGTCGGGGCGCTTGCCGCGTGGAATCGCACCGGCGGGCCGGCCGTGAGCCTCATCGAGGTCACAGGGCTCGAGCGCACACGCTACGGTGTGGTCGCCGACGCCATTGGCGTCCCGCTGAAGTCGACGCTGACGCCGAAGGCCCTCCGGCTCGCGGAGCGGCGTCTCCACGATGTGCCGTCGATCGCCGCCGCGCGTGTCGCGTTTCATCCCGTCGAGAACGGTCACGTGCAGGTGGACGCGTCGGTCCTCGAGCGCGATCGCGCACCGTGGGGCTACCCGGCGTGGCTTGCGATGGGCTTCGACGCCGCCACGAATCGCCAGGTCTCGGCGGCCTTCAGCAGCATGACCGGCGGCGGGGAAGCGGCCGGCGTGACGTGGCGGTGGTGGGAGAACCGGCCGATGCTCGCCGGTTTCTTCGCGGTCCCGACGCCATCGTTCATCGGTGGCGGCAGCGTTCGCCTCGACGCTTTACACGAAACGCAGACGTTCGGCACGACGGCGTCCTCCCAGACGCGCACGCGCGTGGCCATGACGTTCGCGCGCTGGATGACGGATCGCACGCGCATGACCGCGGGTGCCGGTGCCGAACGGTGGAGCGACCGTCCGGGCGACGCGACGCTGTCGTACGGCCTCGAGCATTGGCGGTTCGACGATCGGGTCCGACTGTCGGCAGCGATCGCGCAGGCGATCGGCTCCGCGCCCTTTACCGCCGGTAGCGTCGCCGCGGCGGCGCGCACGAAGGCGTCGTACCAAGGACTCGTGCTCTCTGGCGTCGTTGGCTACGGCGCCGTGTCCGCCGCATCACCACTGTCGATCTGGCCCGGCGCCGACACCGGTCACGCCAGTGACATCCTGCTGCGCGCCCATCCATTGCTCGAAAACGGCATCGTCACTGGCGGCGTCTTCGGCCGCCGGCTGGCGTTTGCCACCGTGGAAGCGCAGCGGTGGCGACTGCTGCGCCGCGCCCCCGTGCGAATCGCGCCCGCGGTATTCGCCGATCTCGCGCGCGCGTGGCACGGCCTCGACGGCAGCCAGACGCCGCTTCAGATCGACGCGGGAATCGGCTTGCGCCTGGCCGTGCCCGGCGTCGGCACGATGCGCATCGACCTCGCCCGCGGACTGGCTGACGGACACACCGCGCTCTCGGCCGGCTGGGACCTCCGCTGGCGCTGAATTTCATTCGGCATTGGCATTCGCCAATCTGCATTCGCCATTCGCCAATGGAAATCGCCACTCTGCATTCGCCAATCGCCAATTCGCTAGCGCCACCACCTGCCGTCGAGGACGATCGACACTCCACCCGCGTGGCTCCAGACGCCGAAGTACGGGCGCTGGCCGTAGTATCCCGCGCGGAACGCGACGTGCGGCGTGACCCGTAGTCCGCCGGTCAACTCGGCGGCCGTCCAGTCCGTTGAGCGTCCGACGCCGATGACAGGCGGCGTGTCGGCGCGAGTGAACCGTCCCGCCGCGAATACGCGCGGCGTAATCGTCTGCACCCCCTGCAGGTAGAACGCCCTCGCCGCGACCGTGCCGGTTGCCCCGGTAAACCGATCGCCGACCCACTCGCCGCTGAGTCGTGTGTGATTGACGGTGAACTCGACTTCGACGTTGGCGACGGTGGCGTCGCCGGCCGGCACGGTGACGTCCCCCTCGCGGTAGCCGCCGTGCGCGAACCCTGCGCCGACGCGAAAACCTGGACGTAGCGTCACGCCGCCGCCAGCCACCAACTGCGCCATCCGTGGATACGGGTTGTCTTTCAGTTCGACGCCGGGTCGGGCCGGCGTCGTATCGAGCACGCCGGCGCGCGCGTCCCAGCGCGTCCCCGACGTGCTGGCGACGATGCCGAGGGGATAGCCCGCGCTCAGCGGCTGCAGGCCTTCGAAGCGCGGCTCGAATCGGGGCAACGGGATCACGTAGTAGGGCACGGCCGAGATGGTCGGGTTCAGATCTGCGCGCATCTGCAGCGGGTTGAGACCGAGCGGCTCGGTGATGACGCCCGCGTCGATCCGCACCGGCGTGTGCGTGGGCGACTGGTAACGGAGCTGGAGCTGATACCACTGGAACGCCCAGCTGCCGTCGGGCCGGTGCCACGCCCACGGGCGCAGGACCACCATGGCTCCGGGGCCGACGCGGACCGTGCCGGTGATGTCGGCGACGGCCGAGACGTTCTGGTACGACGAGAGCATCGCCGCCGACACCGCCGCCTCCGCCGAGACGATCGGTTCGGTGCGATCTTGCGCGTGCACGCCGGCGGTGGCCGCGAGAAGGAAAGCGGCCGCGAGCCCGGCGCGGCCCATCAGCGATTGAACGCGACGACGCCTGTCTTGCGCCCCGCGCGGGCCACGGAGGCATCGACGCGATGATCTTCGAGACGGAAGGTCGGCATCGTGACAGCGAGCGCTTGCACGACCTCGGCGTCGAACTGCGTGCCGGCTAAGCGCCACAACTCCTGCAGCGCCTCGGCGGCGCTGCGCGCCGGGCGGTAGGCGCGCGCACTGGTAATCGCGTCGAAGGCGTCGACGACGTGGACGATGCGCGCGAGCAGCGGGATCTCGTCGGCCATCAGGCCGTGTGGATAGCCCTTGCCGTCGGGCCGCTCGTGGTGCAGCTCGACGATCGGCAGGTGCGGCGCGAGAAAGGCGACACTCCGCAGGATGCGCGCACCCGTCGTCGGGTGCTCCTTGATCGCCTCGTACTCCTGGTCGGTCAGCGGCCCCGCCTTGTGCAGCACGGCGTCGCTGATTCCGATCTTGCCGATGTCGTGCAGGAGCGCGCCGAGCCGGAGGACGTCGAGGTCTTCGTCTCCCAGCCCCAGCTGCTGGCCGACCGCAGTCGAAAGAGCGCTGACCCGCTCGGAGTGGCCTGCCGTGTACGGGTCGCGCGCGTCGAGCGCGAGCGCCAACGCGCGGATGGCGCCGACGTACGTGCTGCGCGTTTCCAGCTCGGCGGCGGTCAGCGTCGCCATCAGGTTGTTGAACGTGTCGGTTAGCGTGTCGACTTCGAGGCTCGATCCGGTCCTGGCGATCGGTGCCCGCAGATCGCGCGAGCCGGCGAGCTTGGTCAGCGACCGCGTCAGCCGGTCGATCGGCCGCGCGACCGAGCGCGCCAGCACCATGCTCGCCACCCCGGCCAGCCCCAGCGCGCCGAATCCGACCAGCGCCAGCGCGCTCAGCGTGTCGGAGAGAATCGGCCGCGCCGACGCGTCGACCGACTCGAGCACGTAGACCGAGACGTCGCCGTGCTGCACGAGCTTACGGACGGCGTACTGCTCGCCGCGCAGGTCGATCGTGTCGACGCCGGGCAGCACCGCGAGCACGGCCGGCGTCAACGCGCGCGTCGCGCCGATCGGCAGCGTGCCGGCCACGACCGTATCGCGCGCCGTGATGATTGCGCCCGCGCCCGAGAGCTTCGTCAGCTGCGACGCGTATTCGTCGTCAAGTGCGGAGCCGAGCTGCAGGTCGCCGACGACTGCCGTACCGATTCTAAGCTGCGCCGTTGCGAGACGGAACACGCCGTTCGGCACCACGACGAACTCGGTCGAGGGTACGCCGCCGGAGAAACCCCGCGGCCAATCGCCGCTGCGCCGGCCCGCTGACGCGACCACCGCTCCGGCCGGCGTCGCCACCGCGACGAGATCCGGCTTGATGCGGTCGGCAAGCTCTTCGACCTCGCGCTGCACGGTTCGCAGGAGCTGCCGCCGGCGATCCTCGTCTGACGAGGCCAATTCCGCCTGGTAGGTGTCCATCGCCGCCTTGATCGTCGGCGACTCGGCCAGCGTCTCCGCCTGCGCCTGCATCTCGCTGGCGCGTCGCGCCTCGAGCGTACTCAGCATCGCCTGCTCGCTGGCAAGACGGGCCATGACGGTGCCGCGGACCCTGGTGCCGACGATCGCGGTGACGACGAGGAAGACGGCGGCAAGGATCAGCACGACGGTGAACAACGTCGTGAGCATCGTCCGGACGACGAAGCGCGGGGGCGTCCTGGAGGCCATTACTTGGCGGTGATTGGCAGGGAGAATTGTATCTCCGCCGTGCGTCCGGCTTCGATCGTGACCCGCTGGCTGCTGTCTCCGATGCGCTCGTGCCAGGCGGTCACCGTGTAGCTGCCGGTCGGGACGTCGTCGATCACAAACGTTCCTTCCACCGACGGAATCGCGAAAAAGGGATGGTCGAAGACCATGATGCTCGCCGACATGTGCGAGTGCAGGTGACAATAGACCTTGATCAGGCCGGTCCGCGGGAACCGCTCGGACTTGCTCTTGCCCTTCGGGTACGAGCCGAGATCGAACGAGCCGGCCCGCGAGAGCGAAAACACGTCGTGGAAGAACTGATCGCCGTTGGGGAACTCGACGATTGAGCCGGTCGTGATCGCGACCAGGTGCGGCACGAACGTCTCGTTCTGCTGCAGAATCGACGCCCGCATCGGCGCGAGCGATGCCGGTCGCGGCGCATCCTTGACGTAAACGACGACGTTGCGGATTTCGGAGGCAGGCGCGGGCGCCGCCGCGGGCGCGAGGCGCCGCGAGGCGTAGGCCGCCGAGGGGGGCGCCGCCGCGACCGGGACGGCGATCGTGACCCGGCCTTCGATGCGCCCGGTCGCACGCGGGGCCGCGGTGCCAGTCCGTGCCGCGAGGCAGGCGGCCACGATAGCGGCGCCGGCCGAGACGCTAGCCCGCGACAGGGGCACCGGCGTGTTCGCGCGCGATGAAATACGAGCCGACGACGACGGCCGCCGCGAGCGCTTGCGCGGCCAATGTTTCAGCGGTCGGGAACACTGCGAACCACAGGCCCATCCAGTCTGGAATCACATGCGTCAGCGTGGCGATCGGCGTTGTCGGCAGCCAGTTCGCCAGCTGCATCTCCTGCGCCTGTTCGCCGACCATGACCAGCATCACCAGGCCGAGCATCACGCCGGTCACGACCAGCATGCGTCGGTACGGCAGGCGCCGGTGTGCGACAAAGGTGAGCGCGCCGATGATGGCGGTGAGAGTCAGCCCGGCGGCGACGCCGTAGAGGACCGGTGCCGTGCCGAGTCGCAGCCGGTAACTCTGGAGGAACAGGACGATCTCGAAGCCCTCACGATAGACCGACGAAAATCCGAGCAGCGCGAGGCCCCACCAGAGTTTCGCCGATGACGTTTCCTGCAGCAGCTTGGTGCGGCGCCGGCTGTGCATCGAGATCCAACCCGTCCAGTAGACCTTGTGGAAGAACCAGTTCATCACGATCAGCAGCACGACGATGGCGACGAGCCCCGTCGCGGCTTGCAGATGCAGCGCTGAGACGCTGTCGGACAGGCTCTCGATGATGCCGACGGCGACAAACCAGGTGGCCAGCGAGGCGACGAATGCCGCGCCTGCGCCGGCCACAACGGGCCGCTGAAAGCTTTGGCGCGCGCCGACCATGTTGGCGGTCACGGCGGCGAGGACGAGGATGCACTCGAGCCCTTCGCGGAACACCAGCACAGCGATGTCGAGGATGCGGGCGCCGAAATCGCGGTGCGCAAGCGGATCCGGCAGCCCGCCGGTGCGGAGGACCTGCAGCAGCAGGATGGCCGCCACCGTGCCGACTCCGGCAACGATGAGCACCGATACCAAGCGAGACTTCACGTTGTTAAGACCTGCCGAAATAAGGACTTGTAATATCCGACCTTAACAGTCGTATAGCGAGTTTATACCCGACCATTACGGTCGTCAATGGCTTGTTTGGACCGGCTGTAGAGATAGGACGTGACCAGCAGGAGGACCCCCAGCGCGATGATGCTGCCGACCCGGTAAATACGGTCGAGTTCGGCCATGTCTAGGAAAAAGACCTTGGCGATCGTCAGGGCCAGGACTCCAATCGCGAAATATCGGATCGGCGCGTAGCCTCTGGCGAGACCGACGACGACGAGGACGGTGCCATACAGGCCCCAGGTCACCGACAGCATCAGCTCGCGTTCGAGACGGCCGTTGCGGATGGCCCAAAACGTGTTGATCTCGCTCGTAAGGGCGGCAAGCGTGATCATCTGGGCCGTCAGCAGCGCCGCGCCGAGACCGGCGTTGCGCGATGCCGACACAGGATCACGCCAGTTCATCCACGCCAGCAGGTAGCAGAGTCCGGTCACCAGCGCAGCGCACGCCGTCCGCGGGTTGAGGAGGACTACCTGGCTGGCCGGTCCTGGCGCCATCAGCAGGCCGAGCGTCTGCGCGACGGCGACGGCAAAGAGCAGGACGCCCGCGCTGCGCAGCCACGGCAGCCCTTGGCACAGGCCCAATATCACCACCAGCGCGCCTTCCACGGCCCACCCCGCCGTCACGGCGGTTCCGTCGAAGAGCAGGCCGATCGCGACAGCGACGAGCGTCAGGGCGATGGCGACGAAGTGGACCGCGACATCGGGGCGCCGCCGCCAGAGCGCCGCCGCGATCACCGCGTTCCAGACGGCGAAGCCGGAAGCGAGATACCCGGAGTGATCGATGCTGACGGGGAACAGCAGGACGTAGGCGCCGGCGTAGATCACCAACGGGTTGAGGTGCACCCAGGTGATGTCGGTCCAGCGTGGTGCGCGCGGTTCGTCGCGCAGCACGATGCCCTCGAGTTCTGCGAGGAGCGCGATCGCATAGACGGCCCCGAGCGCGATGAGTCCGTCCCCGCGCAGGCCTCGCGCGTCCGGCGACGCGCACCAGATCACCAGCGGCGCCGCGACCGCGACCCAGACGCCGAGGCCAACCGCCGCCGCGGTGCGGGTCGCGGCGATGCCGCCGGCGAGCATCACCAGCACGAGCCACACCAGCAGCGCCGTGTCGTGATCGGCCAGGATGGCCAGCGACGCGAGATAGTAGGCGAGGGGCGCCGTGCACAGCATCAGCCACACGACCCTGCCGGCGTCGGTCGCGGCGCGGCGGCACTCGCTGGCGATGTAGAGAAACATCGCGCAGAAGATCGTCAGGTAGACCTCCGTGCGCAAGTACTCGGTGGAGGTGTAGAAACGATCCGCCCAGGCCGCAATCGTCAGCAGTGTGAACAGGTAACTGACCAGATTCACGAACGGCCAGTCGCGCCGGTGCGCCAGGACCGCCGTGCCGCCGATCAAGATCGCGTCATAGGTGAAGAGCGCGATCTGCGCGTCGGTCGTGCCCGGCAGGAGAAACGGCGTGGCGAAGCCGCCACCGACGCCGAAGAGCGCCAGCCCCTGCGAGCGCTGGCGGTCGGCCAGCCAGGCGATGAGCGCGGTGATCGCGACCATCAGCGTGAACGCCGCCGCCCGGCCGATCAGCGCGTAGAAGGTGAACGCCGCGTACGTGGACAGGTACAGAATCGCGCCGCCACCGCCCGACATGACCTGGCCATACAACGCAAAGCCCCGCCGCGCGAACTGCAGGCCCGCTGCGATCAGCGCGAGGCCGAGGACAGCACCCTGGACAATCCGCGCCCGCTCGCCAATCCAGCCGTAGTCGATCGCCAGTTTCTCGAAGTAGGCGGCGCCGATCACGATGGCGAGGATGCCGATGTAGAGGAGCCACCGCGAGCCAATCCGGGTCTCGAGGGAGTCGGGTGCTGACGGTGCCAAGGGTGCTGAGGCTGCCAGGGGTGCTGAGGCTGCCAGGGGTGCTGAGGCGGCCAGGGGTGCTAGCGGTGCGGGCGCTAACGGTGCAGAGGGTGCTAAAGGTGCTGACGGTGCGGGTGCTAAGGGTGCTGACGGTGCGAACGGTGCAGGTTCGCGCGCGTCCGGAACGCTCGGCACCGCGGAAGCGGCGCGCATGTCGCGGCTCAAGGCGTCGAGGCGATGCTGCAGCTGCCGCGTGCGGGCGAACAGGATGATCACCGCGATTGGCAGCGCGAGGACGAATACCGTCGCGAAGACGAACGCGACGGCGAAGAGCACGACCTCGCTCATTACGCCACCGCGCTGCCGGCGCCGGCGGCGAGCGTGCGTACGGCGCGCAGGTCGACCTTGCCGGTGCCAAGCGTGGGGATCTGCTCGATGAAGCGCAGATCGTCGCGCTTGGGGATCCACAGCCGCGGCAGGTCGGTGCGGCACAGCCGTTCCCACAGCTCCGCCGGCGTCACAAGCGGGTCGGTGTAGAACGCGACCAGCCGCTCCCCGCGCGCGTCATCAGGGGCGGCGCTGACCGCACAGCCGTGGTTGGTGTCGATGAGCGCCTGGATCTGCTCCTCGACCTTCATGTGCGGGATCATCTCGCCGGCGATCTTGCTGAAGCGTGACAGGCGATCCGTGATGCGGACGAAGCCCGCCTCGTCGATGCACGCGATATCGCCAGTCACGTACCAGCCCTCGCGCAGTGAATCGCGGGTCAGCTCGGGATCGCCCAGGTAGCCGAGCATCCGGTTCGGCCCGTTGAGGAGCAGCAGTCCCTCCGTCCCGATGAGCGGCCCTTCGCCAGTGGCCGGATCGACGACCTTGGCGACCACGCCCGGCAGCGGGTGACCGACCGACCCGTCCTGCGTGCCGCGCTGGTGCAGGCCGTCCTCGTCCACGTCCGGCGCGTTGACCGCCACGACCGGGGACATCTCGGTGCAGCCGTAACCTTCGAGCAGCGTGACGCCGAACTTTTCCTTGAACGCCGCCGCGATCGGCTGGCGCAGCTTCTCGGCGCCGACGAGCGCGTAGCGCACGTGCGCGAACTGTTCTCGCTCGCACTTGCGGATGTAGCCGCCGTAGAAGGTCGGCGTGCTGACGAGGATGGTCCCCTTCCAGCGCTCGGCCAGCGCGCCGATGCCTTTGCCGTCCATCGGGTTGGGATGGAACACCGCGCCAAAGCCGGCGACCATCGGCAACCACAGCGTGACGGTATAGCCGAACGAGTGGAAGAACGGCAGTACGCCCACGATCACGTCGTCAGGACGCAGCTGGAAGACCTGCGCGATCGCGTCGATGTTGGAGAGGATGTTGGCGTGGCTCAGCATCACCCCCTTGGGCACGCCGGTGCTGCCGCTCGAGAACACGATCGTCGCGAGCGAGTCCGACATCCCCTCGTTCGCATAGAGCGCCGAGAGCGCCCAGGCGGGCAGCAGGAAGACGGTGGCGGCCATCCGGATCTTCTCGAACCTGGAGAACGAGGCCATCACGTCCTCGAGGAACACCATGCCGTCCATCGCGGCGATGTCCGCCTTCGCCACGAAGCGCTTCGACGTGAGGATCGTCTTCAGCTCGCAGCGCGCCACCGCCGAGTGCATCGCCTCGCGGCCCGCCGTGAAGTTCAGGTTGACGGCGCTGCGCCCGGCGAGCGCCGTCGCGAGGTTGGCGAGCGCGCCGCCGACCGAGGCGGGTAGCAGCAAGCCGATGCGCGGCTGGTCCGGCGCCTGACGGCGGATCCAGCGCGAGAGCAGCAGCGATGCGGTCAGCGCCCGGCCGAACGTCAACGGAGCGGTCGTGCCGTCGGCCATGCAGAAGGCGCCGCGGCGCGCCTTCGCGGCGGCGATGAAGCGACGGCCGAGCACTTCGCGCCCGCCGCGGCGCAGCGCGGCCGCACGCGCGCCGACCGCCATCAGCGCCAGGCGCACTTCCGCCGCGGGCGTCGACGCGGGCAGCGGCGCGCCAAACGCCACCGTCACGGGATAGGGCAGCCGCGCCGGCAGTTTCCAGAAGAAACGGCCGTCCTTGAAGCTGAAGATGCTGCCCCACACGCGATCGAGATAAACCGGCACGATTGGCACGTCCAGCCCCTCGACGATCCGCTCGAGGCCGCGCTTGAAGGGCAGGAGGTTGCCGGTCCGGCTGATCGCCCCTTCGGCGAAGATGCACACCACGTGGCCGCCAGCAAGTTCCGCGCGCGCCGCCTCGATCGCTTTCAGGGCTTCCCGTCCGTCGCCGACCGGGATCGCGTGCAGCATCCGCAGCAGCGGGTTGACGGCCCAGTGCTCGTAGTACGGCTTGTAGACGAGGAAACGGACGAAGCGCTGCATGCTGCCGCCGACCAGCGCGCCGTCGATGTGGGAGAGGTGATTGCAAACGAGCAGTGCCGGCCCGCGCGCGGGGACGTGCTGCTGCCCGTCGATGCGGATCCGGTAGAGCGTGTGCGTGACCAGCCACAACGAGAAGCGGACGAGGAACTCGGGGACGATGGCCAGGACATAGACGCTGGCCGCCACGGTCAGGACGGCGAAGACGAGCACGATGCGGTCGGGACTCCAGTGCAGCTTGTCGCTGGTGAACCAGAGCGCCGCCTGCGCGAGCAGGATCCCAACCGTGTTGAGTACGTTGTTGGTGGCCATGATGCGGCCCTTTTCGTCATCGCCACTCTTCTGCTGCAGCAGCGCGTTGAGCGGGACCGCGAAGAGACCGCCGAAGAAGCCGACCAGCGCGAGGTTGATCGCGGCGAAGGCAAACGAGTGCCGCGATAGCGAGAGCAGGATGCCGAACACGCCCATGCCGATCGAGCCGATCGGCGCCAGGCCGAGCTCGATCTTGTCGCCAGACAGTCGGCCGGCCGCCAGGCTGCCCGCCGCGATCCCGATCGCCGCGAAGGTCAGCAGCACGCCGATGTAGCGATCGGCAAGACCCATGACCTGCGTGCCGAACAGGATCATCACCGACTGCAGCAGCGCGCCCATGAACCAGAAGTAGGAAATGCCGACGACGCTCTGCCACAGCACGGGCTGCCGCCACAGCCGCTTCAACCCGACGATCACGTCGCCGACGGGATTGAGCGAGATCCGTCGCCCCGGCATCGCCGGTGCGACGTGCGGGATGCGCAGGCTCAACGCGGTGCCGAGCACCGCGACCGCGACGACGATGACCCCGATGATCCACAGGCGGTCCTTCCACGCGTCGAAGAGGACGGAACCGAGCGCCGTGCCGATGACGATCGCCGCGAAGGTGCTCATCTCGAGGACGCCGTTGGCGCGCGACAGCTCGCTGTCCGGGAGAACCTCGGGCAGGATGCCGTACTTGGCCGGGCTGAAGAACGTCGCCTGGACGGCGATGAGGAACAGCGTGATGTAGGTCAGCTGCAGGTGGCCGGTCGCGAACGCGACCAGGCCGAGGCCGGTGGCGACGATCTCGAGCGACTTGGTGATCACCAGCACGGAGCGCTTGCTGTAGACGTCGGCAAACTGCCCGGCATAGCCCGAGAAGAGCAGGAACGGGAGGATGAAGACGGCCCCGACGATCGACAGCTGGCGCCCCGATGACGCTTCGCTGGCGGCGTGGATCGCCACCATCGAGACGACGATCTTGAAGAGGTTGTCGTTGAATGCGCCGAGGAACTGGGTCCACAGAAACGGCTGGAGGCCCGGTCGGCGGAGCGTTTCGCGGTAGCTATGCGCGGTCATGTCTCTCCTCGGGAGCCACGATAGGCCGGCCGCGCGCGCCTGTCCTGAGCAAACCCTGAGAAATCCTGAAGGCTAGACGCAGGCACGGATAAGTGCTTTAGTATCCGTTGTTTATCCGTGTCTACCGGCGGCCTTCAGCGGGCGCGCTCCGCGAGCCGCCCTAATACTGCCCTAATTGGCGGCGTTTCAGCGACTTCGCGCAATAGTGGCTGGATCGGCAGCTGCCAGCCGGCAAAGCCCGGCGGCGCGTCGGCAAGCGCCTGAGTGAGCACGCCGGCCGAAGCGTCGGCGTCGCCCCGCGCGGCCAGCAGGGCGCCCTTTGCCAGCGCCGCCTCAATCGGCTTGCTCGCCGTCATGCCGGCGATCGCCGCCTCCGCACGGGCGAAGGATCCGCCGGCCGTCATCGCGGCGGCGATCAGCGCCAGCGGGTGCTCCGGATAGAGGGCGAGAGCGTCGCCAAAGGCCTCGGCCGCCTCGCTGGGGCGTCCCTCGCGGACGAGAGCGCTGCCCCGTCCGAGCCGCGCGTACATCGCGTACTCGCGCCCGTAGAGGCGATGCGGTGCCGCCAGCGCGTACTCCCGCTCGAACTCTTCGAGCGCTTCGCCGACATCGTCCTGCGCCAGGCGGACGAGGCCGAGCAGCCAGTGAAGGCCGAGCGCGGGATAGCGCTCCCCCCGCGCAATCTGCCGATCCTGGACGGCCGTGCCGTGCTGCAGCACGCGCTCCGCTTCCGTGAGGTGCCCGCGCGCCACGTAGACCATCGCCGTCTGGAAGTAGGAGAAGGCAAAATCCGGGTAGGCGGCAAGCGTCGCTGCTCCGGCACGGAGCCGCTCTTCTCCCCAGGTGGCGTGCCCGAGGCGGAACAGATGCCGCCAGTTGCCAGGTTCCAGCGCCACGGCCTTGCGCGCGGCGCGGATCGCGCCGGGCGTGTCCCACAGGCCGACGAGGATCATCGCCAGGGATCCGTAGGCCTCCGCCAGTTGTTCGTCGAGCTCGACGGCGCGGCGCGCGTGCGTCGCGGCGCGTTCGAGCCGCTGCCACTCCGGCTGATTCTCGGTGCGCGACGCCTCGTAGGACGCCAATTCCGCCGACGCCAGGCCCGTGTGCGCCAGCGCGTATTTCGCATCGAGGGCGATCGCGCGCTCGAAGTCGGCGATCGCCGCCGGCAGCGCGCGCACGTCGAGCGTCTCGACTTTGAGCCAGCCCTCGACCAGGGCACGGTAGGCGTCGAGGCTCGCGGTATCGCGCGGCCGCGCGGCCGGCTCGGCGCCGGCGCCCAGTTCACCGGCAAACTGCGCCGCGACCTGGTCCTGCAGCGCGAAGATGTCGTCGAGTGCGCCGTCGACCTTCGCATCGGCGATCGCCTCGCCGCTCGTCACGTCGACGATGCGCGCGGTGATCCGGAGGCGTTCCCCATTGCGCTGGAAGCTGCCGACCGCAACGAGACGCACCCGCAGCGCCGCCGCCACCTCCTGCAGCGCCGCGCCGCCGGCCCGCGTCGCTTCGACGACGCGCCAGCGATCGACCACCTTGAAGCGGCCGAGGGCCGCAAGATCGGCGCTGACCGTCTCGGCGATGCCCGCCGATAGCCATGCCGCGTCCGTCTCGCCGGTCAGGTTCGTGAAGTCGAGTACCGCCAGCGCGTCCTCGTCGACTTCGGCCGGCACCGGCGCCGTGGGCTCTGGCAGTGGCGTCACCGCCGCCACGAAGCGATACCCGCGGCGGGCCACGGTCTTGATGTAGGTCGGCGCCGCCGGCTCGTCACCGAGCGCGTCGCGCAGCTCCGACACCGCCTGCGTGAGCGCATTCTCGGTCACGTTGGCGTCGCGCCACAGCGTGTCGAGGAGATCTTCTTTGGTGACCAGTTCGCCGGCGCGATCGAGCAGCAGGAGCAGCAGGTCGAGCAGTTTGGGCGAGAGATCGAGCGCCCGCCCGCCGCGCATGACGCGGTAGCCGGCGCGATCGACGAGGAACGGCCCGAAGCGGTACGCCGCTGGCACCGCCGTAGCTTAGCGGGTTCTGGGGTTCTTGGGTTCTGGGGTTCTTGGGGTTCGGCGGGTTCTTCAGGTTCTTCAGGTTCTTCGGGTGCGGGGTTCAGGTTCCTTCGTCGTGCGTAACGCACCACCCGAAGAACCCGGAACCCGGAAGGAACCCGGAGAACCCGAAGAACCCGGAGAACCCGGAGAACCCGAAGAACCCGGAGAACCTGAAGAACCCGGAGAACCTGAAGAACCCCTGACTGCCCCGTCCTCGCTGTCTAGATCGGCCTCCCAATCCGCTCCTGCAACCGTTCGCGGTACCCCCGGCTGAGCGTGAGGCGCGTGCCGTTCTTCAGGAACACCACATATTCGCCGTTGAACCACGGCTGCAGCTCGCGCACCTGCTCGATGTTGACGATGTGGCAGCGGTGAATGCGGACGAACGTCTCGGGCGAGAGCTTGGTCTCGACGCCGTTCATCGTCTCGCGAATCAGGTGCGAGTCGTTGCCGACGTGCAGCTTGACGTAGTTGCCGGCCGACTCGACCCAGTCGATCTCCGCCGAGCGCACGAAGAAGATGCGGCCGCCAGATTTGACGACGAAGCGGTCGGTGCGTGCCTTGCCCGGACGCAGGTCGTTGACGATCGCCGCCAGCCGCTTTTCGATGTCGCCGCCGTTCTGGTGTTCGAGCTGCTCGTTGGCGCGCGTCAGCGCTTGGCGGAAACGCTCGCGGTCGAACGGCTTGAGCAGGTAGTCCAGCGCGTGCACGTCAAAGGCGCGCAGCGCGTAGCGGTCGTAGGCCGTCACGAAGACCACAAACGGCATCTTGTCGGCGCCGACCGCGTCGATGACGTCGAAGCCGTCGCCGCCAGGCATCTGGACGTCGAGGAAGACGAGATCGGGATGCAGCGCGGCGATCGCCTGCGCGGCGGTGGCGCCGTCGCCGGCCTCGCCGGCGACCTCGAAGCCGGTGTCTTCACCGAGCAGGGTGCGGATGCGCTCGCGCGCCAGCGGTTCGTCGTCGACGATCAGGACGCGGGTTGGAGCTGCTGTGTTCATAGGTCAGGCCACGCGGAAGGTGGGAGCGCCAGGCGCTGCCACGCGTTGGAACGGGATGTCCATCAGCACCGAGAGTCCGCCGTCGCGATCGGAGAACTCCAGGCGATAGAGGCGTCCGTAGAGGCAATCGAGCCGGTCGCGGGTGTTGGCCAGTCCGACGCCGGTCCGAAGCGCCCGCAGCGTGCCCACGTGCAGGCCGCCGCCGTTGTCGTGCACTTGCATCCACAACCGCTCGCCGTGGCGTCCCGCGCTGATGTGCACGCGATCGCCGCCATGCCGGCCGGCGATGCCGTGCTTGATCGCGTTCTCGACGATCGGCTGCAGGATCATCCGGGGCACTTCGCCGTCGAGCGCGTCGGGATCGATGCTCACGCTGACTCTGAGACGATCCTGGAAGCGGGTCTGTTCGATGTCGAGGTACTTTTGCAGGAAATCGATCTCCTCCTTGAGCGAGACCTTGGGCTCGCCGCTCCGGTCGAAGGTGATGCGCAGCAGGTCGCTGAGACGGCTGATCATCCGATCGGCGGCATCCGGATCGCGGTGCACCAGAGTGGAGATCGCGTGCAGCGTATTGAAGAGGAAATGCGGGTGCAGCTCGGCCTCGAGTGTCTTCAGCCGTGCTTCGACCACCTGTGTTTCGAGTTGCGCGGCCCGCACCTTGCGCTGTTCCGACTCGCGGAAGAACGCAATCGCGTGGCTGGCGCCGACGATCACCGCGTAGACCATCAGGCTCCAGTCCAGCTGCTCGAAGATCATCCGCTGGATGAACTGCGCCCAGGTCGCGCCCGACCACTTGCCGGCGTCTTCCCAGAGGAGGAAGCGCATCGCGATCAGCCCGCCGATGCATCCGGCCGCGAAGAGCATCGCGCCGAACGCGTGCGCGAACACCGCGCGTACCTTGTGACCGCTGACGATCGGGAAGCGGCGCGCCGCCCACACCACCGCCGGCATCATCAGCGCCGGAATGAACCAATAGGCCAGGTTCAGCGCCAGAAGCTTCTCGGGGTGCGACGCCATCCCCGGTTTGCTGTTGACGACGGTCAGGCGCCACGCTTCCAGCCACGAGAACAGGCTGAGGAGGGTGGCGATGCCAAGCACCCAGCCCCAGGGAGGAGTCCACGACTTCCGCATCCGAACAGTATCCGCAGCGGGAGAAAGGCGGGTCAACAACGCATTTTCCATCCCGAAATACCGGCCATCCGTCACGTCGAGGCGGCGTTTCATCACAGCTCGGCCGCCGCGACGATCAGCGTCGCGTCATCTTGCAGTCGGCCACCGGTGAAGGCGGCGACGGCATCGACGAGTCGCGCCTGCAACGCCGGCGCCGAACAGGCGCGGTGGTGGACGGCCGCGTCGATCAGCCGCGTTTCGCCGAACTCGTCGTCGTCGGCGTTGCGGGCTTCGGTCAGGCCGTCGGTGAAGATCACCAGGCGGTCGCCGGGCGCGAGCAGCACATGGGCCTGCTCGTACTCCGCACCGCCGATCACGCCGAGGACCGGACCTCCTGCCCCGAGGCGCTCGACCGATCCGTCGACGCGAACCAGCGCCGGCAAGTAGTGGCCGGCGTTGGCGTAGGTGAGTACGCCGTGCGCCGCGTCGAGCACCGCGTAGAAAAAGCTGATGAAGCGCCCCTCCGCGATATTGCCGCAGAGGATGCGGTTGACCTGCTGGCAGAGTGCCTGCGGCTCGACCGCCTCCGAGGCAAACGCGCGGACCGCCGCCTGCAGGTTCGACATCAAGAGCGCGGCGGGAATGCCCTTGCCGACCACGTCGGCAATCGAGATGGCGAGGCGGCCGTCGCTGAACCGGATGGCGTCGAAACAGTCGCCGCCCACGCCGGAGGCCGGCTGCCAGCTCGCCGCGATCTCCCAGCCGTCGACTTGCGGGATCTGCTGGGGCAGCAGCCGGCGCTGGATCTTCAGCGCTTCGGCCAGGTCGCGCCGTTCCGCGGCGTCGGTGTGCCGGCGCACGCGCCCGGCGGCGATCTCCTGGTGCAGCGTGGCCAGCAGATGCCTGTTGTCCCACGGCTTCTGCACGAAGTCGCGTACACCGCGCCGCATCGCCTCGACCGCGAGATCGACGCTGGCCCAGCCCGTCATCACGATCACCGGCAGCAGACGATCGATCTCCTGCACGCGGGCCAGGAGATCGATGCCTTCACGCCCTGAGGTCGTGTCGCCCGTGTAATTGAGATCCATCAGGACGAGATCGAACGCGCGCGCCTGCAACGCTGCGAGCGCCGCGTCGGGGGACGTGACCGCGTCGTAGTCGATGCCCTGCCCCTTGAGCAGGAGCTTCAGCGCGTCGAGAAGATCCGGCTGATCGTCGGCGATCAGGATCCTGGGCGTGCTACCGTCAACGACGGAGGCGATCATCTTGGGCTCGGGCTCCGCATTTTCCAAAGCGCATGCCACCAGTGTCTTTGACGGAAGAAGGCGGAGAAACGTGCCTAGCCAATCAGGGATGGACCGGCGCGCTGTTCGCTTTCGCACAGTCTCGTCCCGGAAGCGGAGCAGTTGGCGGCGCCGTGCGCCCGTGACAGCCCTGTAAAACGCCCGCTGTTGGGACGGACCGTCGTGGCCCGCCCTTTGCGGATGAGTCAATCCGGTCAACCTTCGAGAGCGAATTGATGCTGCACGAGTTCATCAAGGACGTGAGATTTGGCGGCCGGCTGCTCCGGCGCAGCCCGGGCTTTGCCGCCGTCGCCATTCTGTCGCTGGGCCTCGGCATCGGCGGCGCCACGGCGGTCTTCACCCTGGTCAACGCCATCGTCCTGCGCACGCTGCCGGTGCCCAACGCCGGCGAGTTGTCGCAGGTGCAGTCAATCATGCCGGGCCAGGACTTCGGCGATCTGTTCTCGGCCCCGGCGTTCGAGCATGCGCGCGACGAACTGGCGGCGCGCGGCCTCGGCGAGCTGTTCGCCGCGACCAGCGTCGCCGGCGTGCAGCTGCAGGCCGACGGCGACGTCGCGCCGGCGCGCGGCAACGTGCAGCTCGTGTCAGGCGAGTACTTCGCCGCGCTGCGACAGCAACCCGAGCGCGGCCGTTTGTTCACGGCCACCGACAACCGCACCGTCGGCGCCCATCCAGTCGCCGTCATCAGCGACGGCTTCTGGCGGCGGCGCCTGAACGCCGCCCCGGACGCCGTCGGCCGCACGCTGGCGATCAACGGCGCCGCGTTCACCATCGTCGGAGTGACGCGGCCGGGTTTCTTCGGAACGACGGTCGCCCTGCGCGCGCCCGACGTGTGGGTGCCCTACATGATGCAACCGGTCGTGCGCTATTCGCAGAACGCGAGCAACTCCGGCGCCGATCCCCTCCAGCCCTGGCCGCCGCAGCCGCAGATGGCGTGGCTCAACGTCTTCGCCCGCGTGCGCGGCAATATGCGCGGCACGGTCGAGGCCGCGTTCACCACGGTCCTGCAGCGTGAGGGGGAGGCGACGCTGCCCAAGGATGCGTCTGCCGAGGATCGCGACGCGATCCGCCGCCAGCGCGTCGCCCTCGCCGACGCGTCCACCGGCATTTCGTCGCTGCGCAACAGTGTCTCGCATCCGCTCTACGTGCTGTTGGCGATGGTCGGCGTACTGCTCGCCATCGCCTGCGGTAACGTCGCCGGGCTGCTCTTGTCCCGCGCCACCGGGCGCGCGCGCGAGATGGCCATCCGCCAGTCGATCGGTGCCGGCCGCGGGCGGCTGGTACGCCAGATGTTGGCGGAATCGCTGGTACTTGCCGTCGGCGGCGGGATGGTCGGCGTGACCTTCGCCGTGTGGGCGCGCGACGCGCTGCTGGGGCTGATGGTCAACGTCGGCAGCGCGGCAACGCCGCCGGACCTCGACACCGGGCTCGACTGGCGCGTCCTGGGTTTCTCAATCGCCGTGTCCTCCGTCACTGGCATCGCCTGCGGCCTGCTGCCGGCGATCCGCGGCGCCCGCGTCAGCGTCGCCGACGCACTCAAGCTGGATGGCCGCGGCTCGGTCACCGAGGGCGGGCGCGCCGGGCTCCTCGTCGGCAAGGCGCTCGTCGCGGTGCAGATCGCGTTCTGCCTCCTCCTGCTCGTCGTCGCTGCCTTGTTCGCGCGCAGCCTGCGATCCATCGTCCAGACCGACATCGGTTTCGATCGCGACCACGTGCTCGCCGCGCGCGTCGACGTTCGCGGCGCCGGCTATGGCGCGGCCGAGCGGCAGGAACTCTACCGGCGCCTCAGCGAGCGGCTCGTTGCCGTTCCTGGTGTCCTCTCCGTCAGTCTGTCGCTGACCGGGCCGCTCGGCGGATCGCAGCGCATCAGCAGCTTGAGCGTGGAAGGCTACACGCCGGCGCCGCACGAGCAACTGCGGACCAACGAGGACGTGGTCACCGATCGCTACTTCGAGACGATGGGGCTTCGGATCGTCGAAGGGCGCAACTTCAACGCCGCGGACCGTGCGTCAGGTGCGCACGCCACGATCGTCAACCAGACGATGGCCAGGCGGTTCTTCCCAGGACGTAGTGCCGTCGGCCGGCGCTGGAGCTACGGTGATGGCATCGGCACGGACGCGAACGTCATCGTCGGCGTTGTCGAAGACGCCCGTTACGTCGACGTCAAGACGGCGCCGCCCAACATGGCGTATCGACTCGCCGACGCGTCCCCCGACGAAGTGTTGACGGACCTGCAGGTGCGCACCGACAGGGCGGCCCAGCGGATGGTGCAGACCGTGCGCGAGACGCTCGTGCAACTCGAACCGCGGCTGCCAGTCGTCGAAGTCCTGCCGCTGAGCGACCGCCTGACCCGCGGGGTGATGCAAGACCGGATGGTCGCAGGCCTGACGGCAATCTTCGGTGCGCTCGCACTGCTGCTGGCCAGCCTCGGGCTGTATGGGACCATCTCATACGGGATCAGTCGCCGCATTGCTGAACTCGGGCTGCGAATGGCGCTCGGGGCGGATCGCTCGATGGTGCTGTGGATGGTCCTGCGCGAGGCGATGACGCTGGTTGCCGTCGGTGTGGGGGCAGGTATTCCCCTGGCCTATCTCGCTGCGCACGGCATTGCGGCACTGTTGTTCGGGGTCACTCCAGGCGATCCCGTGGCCTTCACCGGGGGCGCCGTCGCGTTGCTTGTCGTCGCGACCGTGGCAGCATACTTGCCTGCGCATAGAGCCTCGAGGATCGAGCCGATGACTGCCCTGGGCCGCTAACGGCAACTAAGGTTACCGGGGCAGAGGCCGATAAATGCTTCGATGCTTTGGTTTTTTGAACGCGACGCCGCCCGGTTACTCTACGAGATTCGTCGACAGTTCGACGGTCACGATTACGAACTCGTGGTGACGTTTCCGGATGGCCGGCAGGAAGTTGAGAAGTACCAGGATCCGCACGCGTTGATCGAGCGGTCGCAGCGTCTCCAGGAGAGCCTGCGGTTGCAGGGGTGGGCGCCGCCGCCTAACGTCCGCGTGCCCGTGCGGATCCCTTACGCAGCCGGATAGACCCGCCGAAGGTCTCGAGGGTCACGTCCGCGCTCCCGTTGCCGAGCGCGGTCGTCACCCGGCGCCCGCGCTGCACGTCGGCGCGGCTCACTCCTTCGAGCGGCAGGTCTGTGCTGAAACTCCCCTGGTAGGTGCGGATCGTGAACGTCGCGTTCACGACCTCGGGCACCCCCAGCAGCAGGTTGCCGTTGTGCGTACCAAAGCTGTAGTGCCCGCCGTCGGCGATCTTCCCCTCGTAGACGATGTCGCCGTTGACGGTTGAGGCGTCGACGCTCTTCGAGTCGATCCCCGTCATCGTCACCCCGCCGTTAATCGACTCCGCGGTGATGTCGCCGCTGGTATCGGTGATGACGATCTTCTCGTTCACGGAGCTGACGTTCACCTTGCCGCGCGCCCCTTCGACGTGGACTTCCCCTTCGACGGACTTGGCGGTGATGACGCCGGAACCGCCCTTGATCATGACGTCGCCGCGCACGGTGTTCGCGAACACTTCGTTCTGCGCGCCGTCGATGGTGACGAAGTTGTAGGTGCCCTCGACGCGCACCGGCATCCATGCCGGCGCCGTGATCTCGTAGTCGACCGACCCCTGCGGCCCGCGCGACGCAGAAGACGTCACGGCCAGCCCGCCCGCTGTCGGACGGATGTTGACGGTGGTGCGCGTTTGATGTCGGGCCGTCACGTGCACGGCGTCCTTGTCCCAGGTGCGGATGATGACGTCGCCGGCGAAGTTGTTGACGAGCAGCCGCGTCCCTTTCTGCACCGGCACCGTTTCGTCGGTCTGCGGCGTGCCGACGCGCGGCGTTGCCCCCTGCGCCAGGATGAACGTGAGAAACACGGTCGATAGCAGCATCAGTTTCAGCTCTTGCCGTTGACCAGATCGACGCCGCGGCGAAGCAGCGCGAGCTTGCGCTGCCGTGCGTCGGCGAGGTGGCTATGGAGATACAAGTTGGCCGGGTCGGTCGCCAGGGCACGGCGCGACTGTTCGATGGCCTTGTCGATCGCGTCGAGATTGGTCTCGAGGATCTTGACCGTGCCGGGATCGAGCTGCGCCCGGCCGGCGTCCAGCGCCTGCTGTAGATCCGCGATCGCTTCGTCATAGCGCGGATCCGTCAGCGACACCGGCAACGTGGCCGCGTCGGGATCGCTCGTCGCCGCCACGGGCGGCAGATCGGTCGCTCGTCCGCCATGCTGCAGCACCCACACGGCGCCGCCCGACATGACCATGAGGGCGAGGCCGGCCGCAACGAGCTGCGGCAGCGTGAACGACACGCGGGGCGCGATGCGCGCGCCCAACGGCGTGAGGACGGGCGTCACGCGATTGAGCCGTGCTTCGATGCCGATCCAAAGATCCACCGCGGGCGGCCGCGATGAGATGGTCGCGGCGCGCGCCAGGACCTCGCGCAGCTCGTCGAGCGTGGACGTGCAGTTGGCGCAGACAGCCAGGTGCTCCTCGAGCGCGGCGCGGTCGGCCGCGTTGAGCTCGCCGTCGAGGTAATCGGAGAGTTGCTCCGTCCACTGATCGGTCATTTCAAGTGCTTCCGCAGGATCATCCGCGCCCTGTGCAACTGCGCCTTCGACGTGCCGGCTGAAATCTCCAGCAGCGTGGCGATCTCGTGATGTTTGTAACCCTCGACGTCGTGCAGCACGAAAATCTCGCGCGCGCCGTCGGGGAGGTGTTCGAGCGCCGACTCGAAGTCCATGCCGATATCGCGGGTCGCGCGCGGCGCGGCCATGGTCTCGAAGATGGCGTCGCCGTCCGCCAGCCGCGCGCGCCGCACCTGGTCCGTACGAAAACGCTCGATGACAACGTTGACGGTCAGGCGATGCAGCCAGGTCGTGAACGACGACTCCCCGCGGAATGTCCCGAGTTTCTGCCAGACGCGAACGAACACGTCCTGTGTCAGCTCGTCCGCGTCCCGTCCGGCCGTCATCCGGCGGATCAGGCTGTGAACGCGCGGCAGGTGAGTGCGATACAGCGCCTCGAATGCGCGCACGTCCCCCGCCGCAGCGAGGGCTACGTCGGGGACCGGCTCAGCCGGTGATGCGGCTCGAGCGGGCGAAACCAGCGCCAGTGCCTCCAAGCTCCATCCTTACACTAGTTTGGATGCTGAGGCTGGCCGGAAGGTTGGAACGGGCTTTTGGGCTATCGCAGGATATCGAACGGATCGACTGGCGTGCCCTCCCACCAATGCTTGTCCGGCGTCAGGCGGAAGATGGCGAAGTGGAGGTGCGGCGTATTCTTAGGGGCATTGCCCGATGTGCCGACGTAACCAAGGACCTGGCCTCTGTGGACTGCGTCTCCCTCCTTCAGGCCGTCGGCATACCGTTCGAGGTGGGCGTAGTAGTAGGAATACTCGCGCGCTGGATCGAACTGATAGACGGTGATGCCGCCGGCCTTGCTCAGGAAGAGTCTGGCGATGGTCCCGTCTTCGACAGCGACGACTGGCGTGTTCCGCGGTGCCAGGATGTCGAGTGCCTCGTGCTCGCGTCCGCCGGTGCGCGCGTCGTGGTACGAGCGCACCAGTTTGTCCGCGCTGACGCCGTTGACCGGAATCGTCAGTTTGCGCGCGGCGAGGTCTTTGGCCTCTGGTGCCTCTCGCGGAATGATGCCCGTCCGCCCGCTGGTTGGCGCGGGAACCTCGACCACCGCACTCGCGGACTCATCGACCGCGGGAGAGGGGTGGCTGGCCGCCGTCGTCTCGGGTCCGGGCGCCGTCAGGCTCCCGAGCGAGCCGACGATGAAGGCGCCGAGTACGAAGCCGAGCAGTCCCGCGGCGATCAGATACCGGAAGTCTGGGCGTGGTGTCTCCGGCATTGCTGTGCTACTCCGTGAAGATCACCTTCGTGCCCGGCCTGACCAGAGACGACAGCTTGAGCGCGTCCCAGTTGGTCAGGCGCACGCAGCCGTGCGATTCCGTCTTGCCGATCTTCGAGGGCTCCGGCGTGCCGTGCAGGCCGTAGTGCGGACGTGAGATGTCGATCCACACGACGCCGACGGGATTGTTGGGGCCGGGCGGGATCGTGGCCTTCGCATCCGTCGCCTGCGCGTCCCAGAAGAGCGCCGGGTTGTAGTGGAACTTGGGGTCGTGCTCGACGCCGTTGACCTTCCAGTCGCCGATCGGCAGCGGATCGTGTTCGCTGCCGGTCGTCACAGGCGCATACATCAGCACCTTGCCGGCGTTGTCGGTAACGGTGAGATCGCTCGTGCTCTTGCGCACGGTCACGGTCGTGGTGGCGGCGCTCGCCGCGCCGTTCTGACGGCCACGCGACGGACCGACCCCAGTGTCGGCGCCGGCGACGTTGGGCACCTTGATCGTTTCCCCCGCGGCGAATCTCGCGTCCGGGTTGAGCCGCTTCAGCAGCGACGGGCTCGCATGGAAGCGCTCGCCCAGCATCTCGAGCACGTTCGTATAGTTTAAGGCCGTGAGCGTGGCCATCTCCTTCATCTCCGTCGGGATCGAGGGGGTAAAGGGACCCGCAGCGTCCTGCTCGGTGATGGCGTAGTCGACCAGTGCGTCCTGTGGCAGTGCATCGCCCTTGCCGCCGTTCTCTGTGTAGGCGGCGCGCGCGCGATCGGTGCTGGTGCCGTGCCGGGCGTCGATCTCCCCCGGCGAGAAGCCGGCACGATCGAGCATCACCTGCGTGGCCAGCGTCTGCATGTCGAGCGGCGCTTCCCTGGGCGCCGCCTTTCGCGTCGCGTGCTGCGGCTTTCGCGCCGGCGCGTGATGCTGCTGGCCTGCGCTGGCGGCCTGCGCGACCAGCAACAGTGGAAGAAGAAAACTCCTCATCTGCTCATCTCCTGGCTTGCTCTGAATTCGGGCATCGTCTGCCTGACAGTGTCTTCCGCCGTTGCAACTGCGGCACTCCGTCGGTCGGCGCCGGTACGGCGCTCGGCGGAGAGGGCGCTGCCCGGGCCGACTTCGATCAGCCGGAACGGCCGGTCGGGAAAATGCTCGCGCATCAGCGACCACGACACGTTGTAGACGGGGACGTTGGTGCGCGTGCGTCCCTCGGGCGCGCCGTGATGCGCGTGGCCGTGGACCACGGCGCTGATCGGGTAGCGCGTGATCGGCTCCTCGAGACGGCTGCAGCCGAGGAACGGATAGATTTCAAGCGGCTCCCCTTCGACCGTCGCCTGGATCGGCGCGTAGTGGAGCAGCGCCACCAGATGCTCGCTGCGCAGACGCGCCAGCGCGCTCTCGAGCTTCAGCGCTTCGTCGAGCGCCTCGTGCACGAACTTCTTGATGATCTCTTCGCCCCACGGGCCGAGCGCGCGGCGGCCGAACCCGCCGCAGAAGCCCTTGACGCCCGCGAAGCCGATGCCCAGGATCTCGGTCGTTTCGCCGTCGAGTATGGTGACGCCCGCGTCGGTGAGGATGGCGGCGATCTCCGCCTGCTGGTTCGACTCCACGTCGTGATTGCCGAGGACGCCAACCATCGGAATCCGGACGGCCGCGAGTTCCTTCGCGAAGCCGCGCGCCTCGTCGGCGAGGCCGTAATCGGTCAGATCGCCGGCGAATGCGAGGATGTCGGCCGACTCGGAGATTTGTGCGAAGAGCGCTTGGTGCGAGCCCGGCGGCGTGCTCCGTCCGTAATGGAGGTCGCCGATGGCGGCAAGACGGACGATGTCCTTCGGCGGCATGCTCCAGGTTGAAGAGCAAACGAGGTGCCGCCGTGTCGAAGCTCGACCGTAGGTATTAAATATCCCGCAGCTGTTCGTCGAGCGCGGCGATCGCCTGTTTGAGCATCTCCTGGTGTGCCGGGACGGTCGCGCGGTCGAGATCGCTGGCCGCGCGGGCCCGCGCCAGCTCCAAGCTGCGACGCCTGGCCGCGCGTTCGCGCTCGGCAGGGGGCACGTCGGCCTTCCGGCTTTTCGCGCGCGCCGCCTCTTCCTGCTGGAACTCCACCATCTTGGACTCGAAGCCTCGGGCCATACGCCTTCTATAATAAAGTTCAATGCTCGTGCGTTGGCGTCGAAGTGTCGTGTTGCCGTTGCTATTCGTGTTGGCGGTTGGATGCAGCCGTGGCGCCAGCACGTCCGTGTCCGACGAGGCTCCGGCGGCGGCGACGGCGCCTCCGGCCGCGGCAGCACCTCCGGCGGCGGCTACCGCACTTCCGGCCCCGACGGCACCTCCGCTACCCGCTGCCGGGCCCTCCGAAGCGCTTCCGAAAATCGTTGTGCTCGGTGACAGCCTGACCGCCGGGCTCGGTCTCTCGCCGTCGCAGGCCTACCCAGCGCTGCTGCAGGGCCGGCTCGACGCCGCTGGCTACAAGTGGGGCGTCGTCAACGCCGGCGTCTCGGGTGACACGTCAGCGGCCGGTCTCGAGCGTGTCGACTGGGCCCTCGACCAGGGCAATGTCCGAATCCTCGTCCTCGAATTGGGCGCCAACGACGGCCTGCGCGGACTGCCGGTCGACGAAATGAAACGAAATCTCGGGGCCATCATTGAGCGCGCACAGGGAAAAGGCATCGCCGTGCTGTTGACAGGCATGGAAGCGCCGCCGAACTTCGGTCCGGACTACACCGTATCGTTCAGGCAGGTGTATCGCGACCTCGCCAGGGAGTACAAAGTCCCGTTGCTCCCTTTCCTGCTCGTCAAAGTGGCCGGTGTGCCGTCGCTGAACCAGGGAGACGGCATCCACCCGAACGTGGACGGCGCGCAGATCGTGGCCGACAACGTGTGGACGGCGCTCAAGCCGATGGTGGATCGGGCGCCGGCGCGATGATCGAGCTGACAGGAGTTTCCAAGACAGTTCCAAGCGGCGACACGATGCTCACGATCCTGCACCCGCTGGATCTGCGCATCGAGTCGGGCACCGTCGCCGCCATCGTCGGGCCGTCGGGCAGCGGCAAGTCGACCCTGCTCGGGCTGCTCGCGGGGCTCGACGCGCCCTCGACCGGCCGCATCGTGATCGACGGGCACGACATTACCGCGATGTCGGAAGACGCGCTGGCGCGGTTCCGCGGGACGCGCATCGGCTTCGTGTTCCAGTTCTTCCACCTGCTGCCGTCGCTCACCGCCTACGAGAACGCGCGCGTCCCCCTCGAGATCGCCGGCACCGCCGGCGCCGGCGCGCGCGCCGACGCACTGCTCTCCGAGGTCGGCCTGGGACCGCGGCGACACCATTACCCGTCGCAGCTCTCGGGCGGCGAGCAGCAGCGTGTCGCCATCGCTCGCGCCCTCGCCAACGACCCCGCCATCCTGCTCGCCGACGAACCGACCGGGAACCTCGACTCCGCCACCGGGCACCAGGTCATCGATCTCCTGCTCGACGTCAACCGCCGCCGCAAGACCACCGTCATCCTCGTCACGCACGACGCGGAGTTGGCGCAGCGCGCCGACACGACGATCGCGCTGCGCGACGGCCGCGTCGTCTGAGGCGTAGTGTGACGATGCGAGCGAGCGCAGCGCCAATATGAAATTCGTCGCCCTGATGGCGCTGCGGGAAGTGCGGGCGTCGTGGCGGCGCCTGCTGTTCTTCTTTGTCTGTGTCGCGATTGGCGTCGGCGCCATCGTCATGCTGCGCTCGATCATCCAGAACGTGCGCGGTCAGCTCATTCGGGAATCGCGCGCGCTCATCTCGGCCGACGTCGTCATCGGTACCAACCGGCCGTGGGCCGATGACGTGCGGGCCGACCTGGAGAAGCGGCTGGCCGCCGCGCCGATCCAGGCGCGCCAGGAGACGATCGAGATCGCGACGATGGTCCGGCCCGCGGAAGGGAAGGGCTCGGACGTGGCGCGGATGGTCGAGCTGCGCGGCGTGCAGGACGGCTTTCCCTTCTACGGGACCGTCGTCATGCAGGACGGCGCGCCGTTCTCGCACGCGATGCTGGCGGATCACGGCGCGCTCGTGCGACCGGAGTTGCTGGTCCAGCTCGGGCTGGCGGTTGGCGACCCGTTGCTCATTGGCGGCAAGCCGTTCACGATCCGCGGCGTCATCGCGCAGGAGCCCGGCCGCCGCGTCGGATCCTTCAGCTTGGGCTCGCGCGTGCTGGTCGACTACGACGACTTGAAGAGCACGGGACTGATCTCGTTCGGCAGCCGTGCCAGCTACAAGCTTCTTCTCAAGATGCCCGAGGGGGCGGTCGATGCGCTGACGACGCGGATTCGCGCCGACTTCCGCGCGCGATTCATCACCGTCAACTCGTTCCGCGCGACCGAGGACCAGATCGGCGACGACCTGAACCGCGCCGAGAATTACTTGAGCCTCGTCGGCTTCATCATCCTCGTGCTCGGCGGCATCGGCGTGTGGAGCGTGACTCGCGTCTTCGTCCGCCAGAAGATCCGCAGCGTCGCCATCCTCAAGTGCCTTGGCGCGACGACGAGCCAGGTGTTGTCGGCCTATGTGCTGCAGGTCGTGTTTCTCGGGTGCGCCGGCAGCGCCATGGGCGTCGTGCTGGCGCGCGCCGGTATTGCCGCGATTCCCCAGTCCGTCGCCGCTGCGCTCGGCGCCTCGTCATATGGATTGACGGCGTCGGCGGTGTGGCAGGGAGTGGCCGTCGGGCTGCTGGTCTCCCTGCTGTTTTCGCTGGTGCCACTGCTCGAGGTGCGGCTCGTCAAGCCGCTGCTCTTGATTCGCGGCGGTACGGGCGGCGGCTCCACGTCGTTCCAGGCGCCGTGGTGGACGCCGGCCGGCCTGCGCGCGCGCGCGGCGGCGTTCGATCGCGTCCAGGCCCTTGCCGCGATACTGGTGACGGCGGCGCTGGTCGCCGTCGCCTCGTGGCAGGCGGCGTCGCTGCGGGTCGGGCTGTATGTCTGCGGCGGCTTTGCCGGGATCGCCCTCGTGCTGCATCTCGTATCGAGCGCCGTTGTCCGCGCGGTGCGGCCGGTCGCACGCGCCAAGTGGTTTCCGCTGCGCCACGCCGTCCTCAGCCTGGGCCGCCCAGGCAACCAGACGCGCGTCATCCTGCTCGCCGTCGGCATCGGCAGCTTCTTCGTCATCGGCGTACGCTCGTTGCAGGCCAACCTGCTGCAGCAGTTCAAGCTCGAGCTCGGCTCGAGCGGCGCCGACATGTTCCTGATCGAGATCCTGCCGTCGCAGGTGACCGACGTCCGCGCCTTTCTCGACGCGCGCAAGGCGTCCGACGCCGCCGAGCCGCGGCTGATCCCCGTCCTGCGCGCGCGCGTGACCGGCGTCCGCGGCCACGCGACCAGCCTCGATACCTACGAAGACGTCCGCCGCCAGGGGCCGTTGTCGCGCGAGTTCACGATCACCTACCGCGACGGCCTCGAAGCCAACGAGAAGGTCGTCGGCGGCACGTTCTGGACCACCCCCACGCCGCCAGGCGCGACGGCGGAAGTCTCGGTCGAACGCGGCCTGCACGAGCGCGCGCACGTCGACGTCGGCGACGTCATGCGTTTTGACATCCTCGGGCGCACGGTCGAGGCACGCGTGTCGAGCATCAGGAACGTCGAGTGGGAAGACGCGCGCAGCGGCGGCTTCATGTTCGTGTTCCGTCCGGGACCGCTCGACAAGGCGCCGCAGACCTATATCGGCATCCTCAAGGCGCCGCCGGATCCGCTGGCGCGCGGCCGGTTCCAGCGCGACCTCGTCACCAAGTTCCCCAACGTGTCGGCGATCGACGTGCGCGAGGTCCTGGCCACCGTCCAGCAGGCGGTCGGCAACGTCACGCTGGCGATTTCGATCGTCGGCGCCGTCGCCCTGGTGAGCGGGGTGCTCATCCTGGCTGGCGCGGTGGCGATGACCAAGTTCCAGCGCGTCTACGAGGCGGCCATCCTGCGCACCCTTGGCGCCAGTACGCGCGTGCTGGCGGCGATGCTGGCGCTCGAATATGGTGCCCTCGGGCTGCTATCCGGCCTCGTCGGCGCCGGGGGAGCCATCGCGCTCACCTGGGGCGTGTCCCGCCACGTCTTCGACATCCCGTGGCGCCCGGCCCCCGGGCTCGCCGCCATCGGCGCCCTGGTCACGACGCTGCTCGTCGGCATCGTGGGGGTCACGTCCAGTTACGACGTCTTGCGCCGCAAGCCGCTCGGCACGCTGCGCGCCGAATAGCCGCTTCTGACAGTGATAAGATAGTCGTTTAAACGGGCTCCCGCGGAGATTTCAGGGCATGGATACGTCGATTTACAAGGAAGCGCTGCTCAAGAAGCGCGGCGAGATCCTCTCCCAGGGTGGCGGCGTCAAGCCCATCCAGACGACCATGGGAGACGTCAATTCGCGCCAGGGTGACCTGGCGGACCAGGCCAGCGGCAACAACGAAGTCCACATCCAGCTGAAACTGAAGCAGACCGACGCCAAGATCCTCCAGGCCATCGAAGAGGCATTGTGGCGGATCGAGAAGGGCACCTACGGCATCTGCCGCGACTGCGGGGAAGAAATCGCGGCCCCTCGGCTCAACGCGATTCCGTGGACCCGGGTCTGCATCACCTGCAAGGAAAAACAGAACGCGTGAAACCCGCTGACCTCATCGACCTGCTCCGCGAGTGCTACCGCGACAAGGCCGGGTTGCGCCAGCGCCACCTTGCCGCCGCGCGCCTCGTG
Organism: uncultured Acidobacteriota bacterium; assembly: GCA_963836665.1. Taxonomy (GTDB): domain Bacteria; phylum Acidobacteriota; class Vicinamibacteria; order Vicinamibacterales; family 2-12-FULL-66-21; genus JAICSD01. The sequence continues at coordinate 223,386 of CAWIKL010000004.1, forward strand.
CCCGACTACGACTTCAACAACACCTACCAGTACGTGATCAACCGCGAGGAGATCCAGCTGCAGTGGTTGGGTGACGCGATCGAGGATCGCGGCGCGAGAATCGACGAGGTCGGAGAGGTCGAGGTCAAGTCGCCCGGCAAGAGCAAGGGGGCGATGGTTGCCCTCGTCACGGAAGACGCCGCCGGCGCGCAGGCCTTTGTCGACAAGTGGACGCCGCGCGTCGATCACGTCAGCAACGCGCGCAACCGGTCGATGCTCCGCGTCATCATCGGTGAGACGATGGAGGCCAAGCGCTTCTTCGATCAGATGGCGGCTGGACGCACGGATCTTCTCGGCCGCAGCGCCGACGGGGCGAGGACGGCGGGCGCGGTGCTGCCGACGCGCTGGGTCGGGGACGCCCGCTGAGCTCGGGCCGACTGGCCGCTTCGGGGTGACAGTTCCAGCTTCCAGTCCCCAGCTCCCAGCTCCCGGCTGTCAGCTTCCAGTATCCGGCCGTGGTTGTTGTAGCGTTCGGGTCGAATATCGGTAACCGCGAACGCCAGATTCAGGACGCGGCCGTGGCGGTCGCGTCGTTCCTTTCCGATTTTCGCCTGTCTCCGATCATCGAAACCGCACCCCTTGGGGCGGGCCTTGAACACGATCCCCCCTACTTGAACGCCGTGGGAGTAGGGGAGTCGGGGCTGCCGCCCGAGGCCATTCTGGCGCGTCTGCAAGCGATCGAGGACGCGGCGGGACGAACCAGACCCTACCCCAACGCGCCGCGCACGCTGGATCTGGATCTAATTCTTGTCGATGATGAAATTCTGGAAACGGCAGGTTTGCAGGTGCCGCATCCACGATTCCGCCAGCGGCGTTTCGTGCTGGAGCCACTCGCGGGACTGGCCCCCGACAAGAGGGACCCCGTCACCGGAATGACCATGCGCGAACTGCTCGCGCAGCTGACCGATTAGCTCCAGACGACCTTGGTCATACTGTAAGGTCGCGCAGTATACACGAAAAAGGCCGGAGCACCAGCCCCGGCCCTTTCGATTACCCGGTTTCGAGATTACCCGATTCCAAATTACCCGATTACCCGATTCCGAGATCACCCGATCACCGGATCACCCGATTCCCTACGTGGTCTTCTTGTAGGTCGTCGAGGACGGGCCACGGCCGCCGGTGCGGTCGACCTTCAGCTTGCCGTCTGCCAGTGACCAGGTCGCCGTCTGTTCGCCCTGGTCGGTCTTGGTCGTGATCACCAGCTTGCTGCCGTCCCACTTGGCCGAGACCTTGGCGGTCATCTGGCCCATCGGCATGTCCGTCTCCGAGCCATCCAGCTTGTAGGTGCGGGTCTGCGGGCCGTTGCGGCCCTGGGTTTCGACCGAGAGCTCGGTCGCGGTCTGCTTGACGGTCATCGGGCCGCCGCCGCCACGTCCGCCGCCGCCGCCGCCCGCCGCTGCCGCCGCCGCCGGATCAACGTCCGGGGTCCACACGCCGGAGAAGTCCGGCTTCTGCGCGTAGCCGGCCACGGCCAGCGCGACGACGAGAGCCGCCGTTAATCCGAGTTTCCGCCTCATGCTCTGTCTCCTTCTGATGAACGATCAATGAACGAGTATTGACTCACACGTGCTATTGAAAGCGCTACGTTACTCGAAGCGCAGCGCCTCAATCGGATCCAGGCTCGCCGCCTTGCGAGCCGGGTAGAAGCCGAAAAACACGCCCGTCAGGGCGGAGAAGCCGAACGACAGCGCAATCGCATCGGCTGAGATATCGGCCGGCCATTGCATGAACTTCTGCACCGCCGCGCTCAATCCAAATCCCATGCCTATGCCGATCATGCCGCCGATCAGGCTGATCACCACCGCTTCGACGAGGAACTGCAGCAGCACGTCCTTGCCGCGGGCGCCGATCGCCATGCGCAGCCCGATCTCGCGGGTACGTTCGGTGACCGACACCAGCATGATGTTCATGATGCCGATGCCGCCGACGAGCAGCGAGACACCGGCGATGCTGGCGAGCAGCGTCGTCATCGTCTTGGTCGTTTCCGTCTGCACGCTGGCCATTTCCTCGAGCGTGCGCACCATGAAGTCGTCGTCGGCCGGGTTGCTGATCTTGTGGCGGACGCGGAGCACACCGCGGATAGCCTCGGCTGTCTCGGCGATAGTGTCACCGCTCGCCGCCGAGACGGTCACGTTGTTGATGTTGGTCTGCCCCTGCAGCTTCTTCATCACCGTGGTGTAGGGCGTGAAGATCGTGTCGTCCTGGTCCTGCCCCTGGGAGGACTGTCCCTTGCTGATCATCACGCCGATCACCTTGAACGGCTGGTTCTTGATGCGGATGATCTGACCGGTCGGATCGACGTCGTCGCCGAAGAGTACGCCGGAAACGACGGTGCCGAGCACGGCGACCTTGGCGGCGCTGGTCACGTCCTGTGGCGTGAAGAACGCGCCGTACTTGCACGGCCAGCTGCGGATTTGCGGGAGGTCGATGTCGGTGCCCTGGACCATGGTGGACCAGTTCTGGTTGCCGGCAATGATCTGGCTGCGCGTCGTCGCGCCGGCCGCCGCATACTCAACGCCGGGGATCTGCTTGATCGCGCCGGCGTCCTCGGGCGTCAGCTTCGTCGAGTTGCCCTGGCCCATGCGGACGCCGCCGGTGGAGAAGTTGCCGGCGTTGACCAGGATCATGTTCGTGCCCGCCGACTTGACGCGCTCCTCGATCGTCGTTCGCGCGCCCGTGCCGAGCGCCACCATCGTGATGACGGCGCCGACGCCGATGATCATGCCGAGCATCGTCAGCACGGTGCGGAGCTTGTTGCGGTTGAGCGCCTTGAGCGCGATCCGCAGGGTCATGAGCAGTGACATATGAACCTCAGTGCGACGCCGGTGGCTGCGGCGGCTGTTGCGCCTGGACAACCGAGGCCGGCAGGTGCGACGTGTCGTCGTCGGCCGCCGGTAATTCCTTCAGCTCCTCGCCGGCCATCCGGCGGTTCGTGATCTGCTGATCGATCTGGATCCGGCCGTCGCGGAACTTGACGATGCGTGTGCCGTGCTCGGCGATGTCCATTTCGTGCGTGATCAGGACGACCGTGATGCCGCGCTCCATGTTCAGCTTCTGGAAGATGTCCATGACCTCGATCGAGGTGCGCGTGTCGAGGTTGCCGGTCGGTTCGTCGGCGAGCAGGATCGACGGCTGGTTGATCAGCGCGCGCGCGATGGCGACGCGCTGCTGCTGGCCGCCCGACAACTGGTTGGGGTAGTGGTCCATGCGCTTGCCGAGGCCGACGATCTCCAGCACTTCCTTGGCCCGTTTGTGGCGCTCGGCCGACTTGAGCTTGTCCTTGCCCGCGTTGTAGAGCAGCGGCAACTCGACGTTGTCGAGTGCCGTGGTTCGCGACAGGAGGTTGAAGCCCTGGAACACGAAACCGATCTTCTTGTTGCGGATGATCGCCAGTTCGTCCTTCGACATCCGCGACACGTCCTTCCCGTCGAGGAAGTAGTTGCCGGCGGTCGGCCGATCGAGGCACCCGACGATGTGCATGAAGGTCGACTTGCCGGATCCGGAGGGGCCCGTGACGCAGACGAACTCGCCCGGCACCGACGTCAAGGGACGCGCCCCGCAGGGCGCGCACCTCGATGTCTCCGACCTGGTAGGTCTTGGTCAGATCCCGGACCGCGATGACGGTGCCGGGCGTCGGTGACGAGTTCATGGCCGGTGCGTTAGCCACGGCCACCACCAGGGCCGCCAGGTCCACCGGGTCCGCGACCGCGCTGCTGCGGCATCAACGGATTGCCGTTCTGGTTATTCTGCTGACCGGCCGGTCGGCTCGCCTGCTCCGGCGTGATGAACGTGACCACCACTTCGGTGTTCGGCTGCAGCTCGGTCGCGTCGTTGAGGATTTCGGTGTAGGTCCCGTCGGTGATGCCAAGACGGAGGTCAATCGACTTCAGCTGCCTGTTTATGTAGAGCCAGGCGCGACCTCGGCTCTCCACCGTCGGCAGCGGACCGAAGAGCGCGTCGATCGTCGTGGCGCCGCCCCCGGCCGGTGCCTTGGAGGCGTCCGCGTTCGCGTTGGCGCCGCCGCGGTTGCCGCCGTTGCCGCCGCTCCGTCCAGCGGAGTTGCCGCCGGGGCCGGCGGCGAAATTACTCTGCCCGTTGCGCTGGGCGTTCACACCGCCCTGGCCCTGGCCTTGGCCGCCGCCAAAACCGCCGCGGCCGCCACCGCCGCCGCCGTTGGCGTCACGCTGCTTGCGGCGCTCTTCGAACTGCGCCCTCTCCTCGGGCGTCATGTTCTTCATCCGCTCTTCCATGGCCTTCTGGCGCTCTTCCGGCGTCATGTTGGCGAAACGTCCGCCGCCGCCCTGGCCCTGGCCCTGACCGCCACCCTGTCCGGCGCCCTGCGGAGCACCCTGCCCGGCGCCTTGCGGAGCACCCGGGGCTCCGCCCTGGCGATCGGCGCGCGCCTGCTTACCCTGGGGCTGCGCCCCGTTCGCGCCTGCCGCGCCGGCTGGAGCGCCAGACGGCCCACCCGCGTTGAACCGTCCGCCATTGCCGCCATTGCCGCCATTGCCGCCATTGCCGCCATTGCCGCCATTGCCGCCATTGCCGCCACTGCCGCGTCCGCCGCCGCCGCGCCCGCCGAAGCCGCGCTGCGCCTCGGGCGGCACCGCCTGGTGCAGCGCGTCGAACATGTCGGTGGTCGGCCGGAAGCGGACCGCCGCGTTCGGAATGCGCATCACGTTGTCACGGCGCGCAATCTGGATGGTCACATTCGCGGTCATGCCCGGTTTGAGCTTCAGCTCCGGGTTCGGCACGTCGATGACGGTCGAGTAGGTGACGACGTTCTGAACTGTCGTCGGGTTGAGGCGCACCTGCTTGACCAAGCCGCGGAACGTGTCGGTCGGATACGCGTCGACCGTGAAGTTCACGTCCTGTCCTGGGCGCATGCGCCCGACGTCGGTCTCGTCGATGTTGGCGTTGACCTGCATCTTGGTCAGATCGGCGGCGATGATGAAGAGCTCCGGCGCCTGCATGCCGGCGTTGACCGTCTGGCCGCGATCGACGCTGCGCTTGATGATGATGCCGTCGATCGGGGCGGTGATCACGGTGTGGTCGATATCGACCTCCGCCTTGCTCACTGCCGCCTCGGCCTGGACGATCTGCGATTGAGTCGCCTTGAGCTGCGCGTCGGCCGACTTGTAGGTCACCTGCGCGTTTTCCAGGTCGACGCGCGTCGCCAGCTGCTTCTTGTCGAGCTCCACGGCGCGATCGAGCTTTTGCTTCGCGTCCTCGACCGCGACCTTCTGCCGTTCGAGGTTTGCCTGGGCGTTGACCAGGTTGGCCTTCGCCGTCTCGAGCTGCGTCTGCAGGATCGAAGGGTCGAGGCGGGCGATGACCTGCCCCTTCTTCACGATGTCGTTGAAGTCGGTGGGCAGGTCCTGGACGATGCCGGAGACCTGCGCGCCGACCGTCACGGACGTGACCGCCTGCAGCGTGCCCGTGGCGCGAACGCCGTCGATGATCGTGCCGCGAGAGATCGGCAAGGTCGTCACCGACGGTTCCGCGGCACCGCGCTTGGCATAGAACACCGCACCGCCGGCACCGATGGCAATCAGGATGATGAGAACAGGAAGCAGCTTTTTCATGTGACTGTGTCTGTAGTTTGTGTTCGCTAATCCGAGTTAGAGGCTCCCGCCGCCGCCACCGCCGCCACCGCCGCCCGTCGTGCCAGTGCCGCCGGTCGTGCCGGTGTTCGTGGTCGTGGTACCCGTGCCGCCAGTGCCGCTGCCGACCGTCGAGCCGACGGCGCGCGTGCCGACCGTCTGCGCCGCCTCGTAGTTGACGAGCGCTTTGCGGTAGTTGGCGACCGCGCGCAGCTCTGCGTTCTGCGCATCGGCGAAGTCACGCTGCGCCTGCACGACCTCGTAGTTGGTGGACATGCCGACATCGAGCTTGGCCTGCGTGGCGCTCAGCTTTTCCTGCGACAGCTGGCGAGCCACCTGTGCGGCCTGCACGCTCTCGAGGCCGCTCTGCACGGTGAGCGCGGCGTTCTGCACGTCGGTGGCGATCTGCAGCTCGAGCGCCTTCACGTTTGCCTGCGACTGTTCGAGTGACAGTTTCGACCGCTCGACCGTGGCCTGCTGCGCGCTCCGGCCGAGTGGGTAGGCGAAGTTGAGCAGGAAGTTCCACTGCGGCGCGTCGAAGCCGTAGATGTTGCGGATTGCATCCCAGTAGCCAGACGGGATGGTGGTGATTCCCTGAATTTGGGGACCGCCGAGCCCTTGTAGTCCGTACGACACCGTCAGGTTGAGCTGCGGGCGCGTCTGATCCGCTTGCAGACGCAGGTTGATGTCACTGATCTCCAGGCTGTTCTTCGACTGCTGCAAATCGGTGCGCTGTTTCAGCGCGCGCGCGATCGCCGCGTCGACGTTGAGCGGCTCGGGCGTCGTCGGGGGCCGATCGGTTGGGTTCAGCGACGAGGTCCAAATCGGGTCGTCCGTGCCGGACACGATTAATCGCTTGAGCGCCAGTTCGGAGGTGCGGACGGTCGCCTGGGCCTGCACGAGCGTCAGGCGGCTGTTCGCCGCCTCCGCCTCGGAGGTCCGCACGTCGAGAGGCGCCAGCGTGCCGATTTCGACACGGGCGCGGTTGTCGGAGACCAGCTTGTTGGCGATGTCGAGCGAGTTCTGCGCGGCTTCGACCGCCTGAATCGAATAGACCAGGTCCCAGTACGCGTTGCGCGTGCTGGCGTCGGTGTTGGCGATCGTCGTCTGCAGCGAGATTTCGTCGTTCTGCTGGCTGATCCGGGTCGTCTGCAGCGACGCGCGGGTCGCGTCAGTCCGGAACCCGCGCATCAGCGGCTGCGCGTACGAACCCGACAGGCTCGAGTTGAACTGCGGGTTGCGGATGTTGTTGGTCGCGGGCGTGTTGACGCGCGAATTGGTGAAGCCCAGCGTCCAGTTGCCGCCCCCCCTCCACATGTTCTGCGCGAACCCCGAGCCCCAGCCGGTTGTCGTCGTGGGCGTGATCGTTGAGATGCCCTGAATTGTGGTCGTCGGCAGACGGCTTTGGCGCTGCTGGTTCGTGTTCGCCGTCAGATTGACGAGGTAGTTCGCCTGAAGGCCGAGAATGGAGAAGTCGGAGAGGCGCGGCGTGATGCGCGCCACCGCGATGTCGATGTTCTTGTCGCGGGCACGGGCGGCCGCGTCCTCGATGGAGAGATCGACGCGCGGTCCCGCTGTTCGAAACGGGGCGGACGCCTGCGGCCCACTCACTGGCGCCGTAGGCGTCTGTCCGGCCGGGGGCGTCTGCGGCTGCGCCGTCGGCGTGGTTTGCGCCGCGGCGGGCACGATCGACGCCAGCACGAGCGCAGCTGCCGTCACTACGTTCTTCTTCACGATTGCCTCCAACAAACGATGGGGATGAAAACCTAGAGTCTACCGGTGATCGCCGCGGCCGTCGCGCTGCGCGCGCATCGCCTTGGCCTTGTCGGCCAGCTTCGCACGCTGCTCCGGTGACAGCACCTTGTTGATGCGGTAGAGCATCAACATCCGGGCTTTGCTCGCCTCCGTGCGCGCGGCTTCGACTCGGTCGAGCTGCGCCATGAAAGCCACCTCGTCGAGCGAGGCGTCGAGCATCATCTGGTCGAGTTGCGTCTCCAGTTTGTCGAGCCGGCTCCGGCTGTCGGACCGCTGTTGCAGGTCCTTCTTCCAGATGGCTTCGATCAGCGACGACTGCGAATCCGTAATCCCGAGCTCCGCGCGCAGCTTCGGGTCAATCCAGAACTTCAGCGGCTGATGATTCTGGTCGTCCCGCCCCTCAGTATGGGTTGACTGCGCTCCGTTGCGCCCCGGATTCTGGCCCTTTTCACAGTCCGCTGCGGACCCCACCGCAGGGAACACGAGCAGGGCCACGAACGCCGACACGAACAACCTTGACATGTACGCGAATCTCTCCCTTGGAACTTCTGCGGCGTATACGACCTCCTCGCGGTGCGCGTTTACTCGGTGCCCTAGGTAACGGATTGCCCATGGCATTAGTGTGGCAGCCGTAAGACATTGTAATGACTGAGGTTCCAAGCTGGGCATATTGCTTGCCTTGTCGGACGCCGCGGACGTCGGGTCCGCAAGGAGGCGGGCCGTGAAGAAAGCGATGCTCGGATGGATGGTCTTGGCGGCGCTACTGCTCGGGATGAGCCTCGGCCGGGCCGCCGACGGCGACGAAGCCGTCCTCACCGCCAAGGTCAGCTCCGCCGATCACGAGACTGACGAAGGGTACTTTTCACTAGGGAAGGACACGACTCTTCTGGTCAAGCCCGGCACCCCCCTCCACCGCTTCCTGGTGCGGGAGAACGGACGCGACGTCAAAATCACCCTGACCCTCGTCGACGGAAGGCAACTCTCGACGCTGGAACGATAAAAATTATCGGGTGATCTCGTGATCGGGTGATCGGGTGATCTCACATCGTCCCGACAGCTACCGGCGCCTTCCAAGGTGCTCGCGTTAGCGAGCGCATGCCAGATCACCCGATCACCCGATCACCAGATCACCCGATCCCAGTAAACCTTTCCAGCGTTTCGATCACCTGCCCAACAATGTTGTTGGGGGTCGACGCGCCGGCTGTCAGGCCCAGTACGACCCGATTGGCTGCCGGGAGCCAGTTCTCCGACACGACTTCCGCCGCCGTCGCGGTCGATGGCGCGCCGACGGGACGATGGCGGATGCGCTCGGCCGACAGCAGGCATCCCGGATCGGCGATGTGATAGGTCCGCACGCGTCCCGCGCAGATGCGGGCCAGGTTGCACGTGTTGCTGCTGTTGTAGCCGCCGACCACGATCATCAGATCCACCGGCTGGCGGTCGAGGAGCGCGATGACCGCATCCTGCCGCTCCTGGGTGGCGCTGCAGATGGTGTCGAAAGCGCGGAAGTGCTCGGCGGCATGATCGACGCCGTAGCGATCACGCATGGCTGCGGCGAACATCTCGCCGATCTCCAGCGACTCCGACATCAGCATCGTCGTCTGGTTGGCGCAGCCGATCCGCTGAAGATCCGTGTCCGGATCGAAGCCGGGCGAGATGGCCTGCCCGAACCGCTCCAGGAACGCCACCCGATCGCCGCCGTGCCGGACGTAGTCGCACACTTCCTGCGCCTCTTCCCGGTCGAGCAGGACGATATAGCGCCCGCCCGGGTACTTCAACGCCTGCGATGCGGTCGCGCGTGTCTCCTCGTGCTTCACCTTGCCGTGGATGACCGCGGTGAACCCGTCCTGCGCGTAACGGACGACGTTCTTCCACACGTTCAGCACCGATCCGCATGTCGTGTCGACCAGCGTGCAGCCCAGATCGCTGAAGCGGACCATCTCCTGGACGGCGATGCCGAACGCCGGCAGGATGACGACGTCTTCCGGACCGAGCGCCCGGCCGCGCTCGTCAGGGTCGCTGAGAAAACGGATGCCGTTGGCGCGGAGGCGATCGTTGACGTGCGGGTTGTGAATGATCTCGCCGGTGAGGAAGACGTGGCGCCCGGGGAAGCGCGCCACGGCCTGGTAGGCGTAGTCAACCGCGCGGTCGACGCCGTAACAGAAGCCGAACTCCTTGGCGAGATGCAGGGTCAGCCGGCCTTTGCGGTGCTCGAACCCGGCGGCGCGGACCTCGTCGACCAGCCGGCTGTGATACGCCGCGGCGAGCTCCCCCCTGACGGCCTCCTTCATGTCGAGGCCCTTACGGAAGATCAATGGTTGCGAGGTGCTCACTTATGTCCGGGGGCCGTGGCCCCGCGGGTCCCCTGCGCTGGCTCGGGTCACTTGCTGTTGCGGCGGTTCAGGACCGTGTCGCGCGCGTGCGGCGTCATGTCGTCGAGCGCGCTGAGCGTGGCGACGTGCGAGCGGCTGAATACGTCGGAGAACAGTTCGTCCTCGCTGATCGACTCGACCACGGGGGGGATCTCGACCGCGCGTTGCGCTGCGGCGGGCAGCGTGAGCGGCGCCTCGACCGGCACGAGCGGACGCCGGGTTGTGTGGATCGGCACCACCTGGCCGAGGCCGAAGCCGAGGATCAGGCTGGCCGCCGCGGCGACGGTCACCCAGCGGCGCACGTGCGAGTGCCCGCTGATCACGGCACGCGCCGCCTTCGGGAACGCGATGACACGGGCTGGCCGATCGATCGCTTCGAGCCGGCGGGCGATCTGCGCCTGTTGCACGGCGAGTCGCTCGGGCGTGAGCAGCTCGTCGGCCTCGTCGCGGAGCACGTCGGCGACATCAGCCATCCAGGTACCGAAGGCGGTGAAGCGATCGCGGCAGGCGGCGCAATCATGCAGGTGCGGGTGCGCGGGACGTCCTTCGGTGGCCCCGTCGGACTCGGCCGTCCAGAGGCGCGCAAGCGTGTCGTCGCTCAAGTGAACCCGCCCGAGGCGTTCAAGAAGTGACACGGCGTTTTCCTTTCAGTTCCCCCTGCGTGCCGGCGACGTCGTGCGCCAGCAGCGCCCGCAGCTTCCGGATCGCGCGGAACAGATGCACGCGAACCGTCGACTCATTGAGTCCCGTCAGGGCGCTCACTTCCTTCGACGTGCGCCCCTCGACGTGGCTCAGCACGAACACCGATCGCTGCCGTTCAGGCAGCCGCGACAGCGCCGCCGCGATTTCCCGACGCCGCTCGCGTCCGAGCAGTGTTTCCTCCGGCGACAAGCCGCCGGCCGCGACCCGCTCGGTGAAGTCGCGCTCCACAGGCGGCCCATCCGATCCCGACGACACCGGCCGCCCCGCCATCGGCACCAGCCAGCGCTCGCGGCGCGTCCGCGCCTTGATCCGGTCCAGGCATCCATTAATCAGGATGCGCGTGAACCACACGTCGAACGGCAGCTCCTCCCGAAACGAGGCCAGATGCTGGTACGCCTTGACCAGGGCGTCCTGCACCGCTTCGTCCGCTTCCGCCGCGTCGCGCAGGTAGTGGTACGCGATCCGTCCTGCACGGCGCTGATGGCGCGCCACCAGCTCGCCATAGCGGTCGCGTGCCTCCGCCTGGGCGCCGGCGGCCTGCAGTGCCTTGACGGCAGAGGCCGCGACAGCGTCGGCTTCGCGGGCGGCGACGAGCGCGGGCGAGCTTCCTGCCATTGAGATACGCCGTGGCGCCAAGGGTGTTTACCGGGGTGGGGCGCCGGGGCTGATACCGTCCATTATAAAGGGCGGCGATAAGATACGACGATGGAATCGTTTCCGGCGGTCGGTGGCGCTGTCCAGGTCCGCCGGCCGGCCGCCTCCGAGTTCGTCTTCGCCCGCCTGCGCTACGACTCGGGAGATTGGGACTATAACCCCAAAGTCGCCGCGAACGTCCTCAATTCCCTGGTCGAATACACGACCATCCCGGTTTATCCCGAGGAGGTCGTCATCGCCGCGGACGCGCCGGATCTGCTGGCGTTTCCCTTCCTATTTATGACCGGGCACAAGCTGGTCCGCTTCAGCCGCGCCGAGCGCGATCATCTGCGACTGTTCGTCGAGCAGGGCGGGCTTCTCTTTTCCGACGACTGCAACCACGACGTCAACGGTCTCTATGCGAGGAGTTTCGAGCAGGAGATGCGGACGATATTCCCGGTCCCGACGACCCTGGCCAAGCTTCCGGCCAGGCATCCGATCTATCGCTGCTTCTTCCAGTTCCCGGACGGGCCGCCGACGACCTCGCACGAGCTGAACGGCTGGGGAGACGACATCGTCCATGACTACCTGCGCGGCGTCGAACACCACGGCCGCCTCGGCGTGCTCTATTCGAACAAGGACTACGGCTGCGAGTGGGACTACGACTGGCGGAACAAACGCTTCCAGCGAGAGGACAACACCAAGTTTGCGGTCAACATCGTTGTTTATTGCATGTCATCGTAAATCGCCCATCGCCCATCGCCCATCGCCCATCGCCCATCGCCCATCGCCCATCGCCCCTCAACGATTCACTCCGACTGTTGTCCCCGGAAAATAATGCGCCAGCACGCTGGTGACGCTGGCCCCGGCTCGTAGCCGCGCGATGGCTCCGGCTTGGCAGAGGCCGACGCCGTGACCGTATCCCTTGCCGGAAAAGACGAAGCCCTCGTGCGTCTTTCTGACGGTGAAGAGCGTGCTGCGGATCGACTTGACGCCAAGGGCACGCGTCACGGCGTCCCGGAAGACCTCGCCGCGCACCACGAAGGTGCGCGTGCCGCCGAGGGTGATCAACTCGGCGCGCCCGGCGGCGTCGCGGCCGGCGACGTCGATCCGCTCGAGCCGCGCGCCGATCGCAGTGCGCGGGTCCGCGTTCAGCGCGACGCGGAGCGCGGCGGGGGAGGCCTCGAACGTCCAGTCGGTGTGCGCCGATTCCGCTGGGCCGCCGTCGCTGGCGCCGGCCAGATAGGGCGGCGCGGGGCCGCCCCAGACCGCGGCTGCGTCGCTCGTGTGCCCGCCACAGTCCGCGTGAAAGAGGGCGTGCGCCAGGGTGCCGTTGAACCAGAGCAGTTCCCCAGCCGTGCGCGCAACCGCGTCGCGAGCGACTGCGGCCCAGCGCGACGTGCCGAGGCGCGACGGCTCATAGAGCTGGCAGTGGGTCGTCGAGCAGAGATCGAACCCGTCGCCGGCATGCCGGCCGCGGTTCGAGAGCGCGTAGCTGCGCGCCAGCACCGCTTGCACCTCGAACACCCGCTCGGCAATCGGCCCGTCGGCGGGGTCGGGGTGCACTTCCGACAGCGCGGTTGCGGTGACGTAGTCCTCGAGCGCCACCTCGCGCACCACCATCCGCTCACCCTCGCGGACCTGGACGCGCAGCATCACCGGGCGCGCCATCGCCGACGGCGGCGGCGTCGCGACCGTGACCGGCCCGGGCACGCACGCGCCCACGCCCATCAGCATGGCGAGTATTCCGACCACCGCGCGCCTGTCTCGCACCATCCGCACCATCTTATCGGCCGTTACCTGTCATAGACTTAGCGCCGTGTCCCGCATTCTCGTGATCGATGACGACCAGGGCGTCCGCGACAGCATGACGCGCATGCTGCGCGGCGCCGGCTATTCGGTGGAGACCGCCGAGACCGGCGAACAAGGGCTAACGCTGGCGCAGGGCAACGCCTTCGACGTGATCCTGTCCGACATGCGGATGCCGGGTATCTCCGGCCTCGACGTGCTGCGCAAGCTGCGCAATCAGCGCATCGACGCCGCGTTCATCGTGATGACCGGTTTCGGCACGGTCGACACCGCGGTTCAGTCGATGAAGCTGGGCGCGGTCGACTTCGTACAGAAGCCGTTCTTCCGCGACGAGTTGTTGCTGCGCGTCAAGTCGGTCGCCGATCGGCGCCAGCTGGCGCGCCAGGTCGATCTGCTGCAGCGGCAGGTGCGCTCGGCGCTGCCGCCGCTCGAGGCGCTGGTCGGCGACAGCGAGGCGATGCAGCGCGTCAAGGACATCATCGTCCGTGCCGCCGCGGCGCCCGGGACGGTGCTCATCACCGGCGAGACGGGGACGGGCAAGGAGATTGCGGCGCGCGCCATTCATGCCTTGAGCGCGCGCGCCGAGCGCGCCTTCGTCGCGCTCAACTGCGCCGCGTTGACCGACTCGCTGCTCGAAAACGAGCTGTTCGGCCACGCGCGCGGCGCGTTCACCGGCGCGGCGGCGGCGCGCGCCGGCCTGATCGAGCATGCCAGCGGCGGCACGCTCTTCCTCGATGAGATCGGAACGATGCCGGCGGGCGTGCAGGCCAAGCTGCTGCGCGCGCTCGAGGCCGGGGAAGTGCGGCGCATCGGTGAGAATGAGCCGCGCCGCGTCGACGTGCGTTTCGTCGCCGCCACCAACGTCGACCTGCAGGCGGCGGTCGACGCCGGAGTCTTCCGCAGCGACCTCTACTACCGCCTCAACCTGCACCGCATCCACCTGCCGCCGCTGCGCGAGCGGCGCGGCGACGTCGAACAGCTGATCACATTTTTCCTGGCCGAGGTGGGAGCCCCGGCTGGCGTGACGGGGATCTCCGACGCGGCGCGCCAGGCGCTCGCCGCCTACGATTACCCGGGCAACGTCCGTCAGCTCGAGCACATCATCCAGCGCGCGGTTGCCGTGGCGCGCGCGACGGTGCTGGAGCCGGACGACCTGCCGGAGGAGCTCTTCGCCTCGCGGCAGGTCGACGCGCAGGCCACCGCCGCCGACGGCACCGTCGCCGCCGCGCGCGAGCGCGCCGAACGCGAGATGATCGTGACGACGCTGGCGCGCAACAGCGGTGAGATGACCGCCACTGCGCGCGAGCTGCAGGTGAGCCGCACGACGCTGTGGCGGCTGATGAAGAAGCACCAGATCTGAAACACGGGGCGTTTCACCATTGAAACGCTCCGCCCCCCGCCGCTGGCGCGCCCCGCGCTTTACAGCCTGTTTACCCGCGCGTGCGCCGTGTGCGGATGCGGCCCGCCTCTTGCTCGGCATCGGGTCGAGATGCCGGTACAGCCTCCCTCTCTTTTGATAATCGAAGACGATGCCAATCTGGTGGCGCTGCTGGCGCAGCATCCGGCTGCCGCCGCCTATGCCGTCACGATCGTGCCGACGCTGGCCGAGGCGGTGGCTGCGATCGCCCGCGACCGCTTCGACGTCGCGTTAGTCGATCTCGGTTTGGGCCGCGAATCCGGGCTCGACGTGATGCGCGCCATTCGCGCGCGCACGGGTGAAACCGAGATCGTCGTCGTCTCCGGCACGTCTTCGCTCGCCGCCGCGGTGGCGTCCTACGAACTGCGCGCGTTCTCCTTCATTGCCAAGCCGTTCGATCCCGATCAGGTCCTGGCCGCCGTGGCTCGCGCCATCGAGCACCGGCGCGTCATTCGCGCCGCCGAGCGGCTGGCATGGGAGCAGGCGCTGCTCAACGAGATCGGGGACGAACTGCGTAACCTGCTTGCGCCGGAGCAGCTCGTCGAGCGCCTGCTGCGGCGGTTGACGCGCGGGATGCGCGTCAGCCTGAGCGCGGCGCGGCTGCTCAACCGGGAGACCGGCGCCTATGATTTCCGCCTGCTCAGCGCGCCGCCGGAGCTGCAGCAGGCGTGGCTCGCGTCGGAGCCGCTGCTGCCGCGGCCGAGCGATCGCGTGCTCGCGACGCGGCGGCCGGTACGGATCGCCGACCTGCACGCCGCTTTGGCGCCGGAGCATCGCGCCGCCGTGCCGCTGCGCTCGGCGCTCAGCGTGCCGATGCTCGCCGGCGACGACTTGATCGGCGCGCTCAGCGTCGGCAGCGCCGATCCGGATCGCTTTACCGCCGACGATCAGCGGCTGCTCTGCACGGTGGCGAACCAGGTGGCGGTCGCGGTGCAGAACGCGCGCCTGCACGCCTACATCCGCGCCGGCAAGCAGGAGTGGGAAGCGACCTTCGACGCCATCGGCGACGCGATCGCGGTGTTCGATCGCGGCGGACGCCTGTTGCGCGGCAACGCCGGCCTGGGAGCGCTGCTCGGGCGACCGGTCACGGCGCTACGTGGCCTGCGCTGCGACGAAGTCGGTCTCTGCAGCGCCCCGTTCCCGCGCTGCGCCGTCGGCGGCAGTGGGCGGAGCGGCCTGCGCGAGGACGTCACCCGCGGCGAGCAAATCTTCAGCGTCACCACCTGTCCCGTGCTCGAAGCGTCGGGCGGCGCGGCAATCGTGCAGATCGCCAAGAACGTGACTCGCGAGATCCAGAGCGCGCGACGGATGCAGCAGATGAGCGACGAACTCGCCGCCACCAATGGCCGCCTGGTCGCGACCGTCGAGCGCCTCAAGGCGACGCAGGCGCAGCTGCTCCAGGCCGAGAAGCTGTCGGCGATTGGCCAGCTCGTCGCCGGCGTCGCGCACGAGCTGAACAATCCCTTGACCAGCGTGATCGGCTACGCCCAGCTCCTGCTCGAAGAGCTGCGCGAGGTCGGCGCCGGCGCACCGCCGCGGCCGAGCGAGCAGCTCGGGCAGGATCTGCGGCGCATCGCCGAGGAATCCGAGCGCGCCGCACGGATCGTCCGTAACCTGCTGGCCTTCGCGCGCCGGCAGTCGGCGGCGCGCGCCGCGCAGGACGTCGCCGAGGTGATGAACCGCGTGCTCGCCTTGCGCGCCTACGAGTTCCGCCTCAACGCCGTCGAGCTGCACACCCAGTTCGATCCGGGTCTGCCGCCGGTCCTCGGCGACGGCGGACAGCTGCAGCAGGCGCTTCTCAACCTGTTGCTCAACGCCGAGCAGGCGATGCGCTCGCGCGCGGTGCGCCGCGTCCGTGTCGGCGCCCGCTACGTGCCGGAGGCGGATGCCGTCGAGCTGTTCATCGCCGACACCGGCCACGGCATCGCCGACGAGAACCTGCGCCGTATCTTCGATCCGTTCTTCACGACGCGCGAAGTCGGTGAGGGGACCGGCCTCGGCCTCAGCATCTGCTACGGCATCGTCCGCGATCACGGTGGCCAGATCGCCGTCGAGAGCCGCGTCGGCCTCGGCACCACGTTCAAGCTCCTGCTGCCGGCGTGCGTCGCCGGTGAAGCGGAGGCGCTGCGCGTGCTCGTCGCGCATCACGACCCGACCGAGCGCGACTACGTCGCGGCCGCGTTGACCGGGTGGGGCCACACCGTCACCAGCGCGGAGAGCGCCGACGACGCCTGCGCGCGGCTGGAGGGGGGTGGCTTCGACGTCGCCTTCCTCGACGCCGCCTTGGTCGGCGGCGATCGGCGCGCGCGCGCCGGGCGCGGCGGCGACGCCACGTTGGTGATTTCCATGACCGAAGCGGCGGAAGACGGCGGGGTCGCGCCTCCCTATGAGCTGGCGGCGTTGAAGGCGGCCCTGCGCGGGCAGGCAAAGGAGCACGTATGAGCGGGCAGAAGCCGCTGCTCGTCGTCATCGACGACGAACAGGGCATCCTTGACGTGGTCAGCCGGTTTGCCACGCGCGCCGGATACGAGACGGAGACCTATTCGAGCGGCCGCGACGCCATCGCGCGGCTGCGGGTGCGCCGCGCCGACGTGGTGATGGTCGACCTCCGGATGCCGGACGTCGGCGGCCTCGACGTGCTGCGCGCCATTCGCGAAATCGACCCGCGTTGCCAGGCAATCCTGATGACCGGCTACGCGTCGGTCGAGACCGCCGTCGAGGCGATCAAGCTCGGGGCGACCGACTACTTGAGCAAGCCGCTCGACTTCCAGCGCCTCGAGCAATTGCTCACCGGCGTGCGCGACGATCTCGAGCGCCGATGCAGCCTGCTCTCCATCGAGAACGACGTCGCCCGCCGCCTCGAGTTCTGCGGCATGATCGGCCGCGGCCCGGCGATGCAGGAACTGTTCGGGATGATCCGGCGCCTGGCGCCGCACGTCCGCACGGCCCTCATCAGCGGCGAAACCGGAACGGGCAAGGAGCTGGTCGCGCGCGCGCTGCATCGCACCGGACCGCGCCGCGACCGCCGTTTCGTCACCGTCAATTGTTCCGCGGTCGTCGAGACGCTGTTCGAGAGCGAGCTCTTCGGCCATGTCCGCGGCGCGTTCACCGGGGCGACCGAGCACAAGCCCGGGCTGTTCGAGTCCGCTGACCACGGCACGCTGTTCCTCGACGAGATCGGCGAGCTCCCGCTCACCGTCCAGGCCAAGCTGCTGCGCGTGCTCGAGCTGGGCGAAGTGCACCGCGTCGGCTCGCTCGATCCGCGCAAGGTCAGCGTGCACGTCATCGCCGCGACCAACCGCGACCTGCGCGCCGACGTCGCCGCCGGGCGGTTCCGCAGCGATCTCTACTACCGTCTCAACGTCGTCGAGGTGCGGCTGCCGCCGCTGCGCGACCGCCGCGAAGACATCCCCTACCTGACCGCGGCGTTCGTTCGTGACACTGCGGAGCGCTTGCAGAAGGCGCTCGTCGGCCTGACCCCCGGCGCGGAGCGGATCCTCGGCGCTGCCGCCTGGGAGGGCAACGTCCGCGAGCTCCGCAACGCCATCGAGCGCGCCTGCATTCTCGCCGACGGGGATTTCATCACCGAGCGGGAGCTGGCGGTGAGCATGCCGTCGAGGCCGCTGGCAGCCGTGACGGTGGCGGCGCGCGATGCGGCGGTCCCGGCGCCGCCACCCGAGGACGCGCTGCTGATCAACGTCGAGCGCGAGCACATCCAGCGTGCGCTGGTGCGCGCCAACGGCAACAAGAAGGCCGCGGCGCGAATGCTCGGCCTGAGCCGCCGTGCGCTCTACCGCCGCCTGGAGCGCCTCGATCTCGGCAACACGATTGCCCGGCGCCAGCCGGGCCTCGACGCGATGGGCGCCTGAGGCGCACGCGTGTGCGCCGTGGCGTGCCGTTTGCGCACAGCCGCCTCACCCGCCCGCGCGTTTTCAACAACTTACCCGTCGAGCTGGCTGGCGGTGCCTTTGCACCGTGCCCCGGCGCATGACGCCGCCCGATCAGATCACCCGATCACCCGATCACCAGATCACCCGATTCCCCGATTCCCCGATGTCGGTGCTCGTCGTCGACGACGAAGACGGTATCCGCGAACTGATCGCTCGTTGGCTGACCGGCGGCGGCTACGACGTGCGGACGGCGGCGAACGCCAACGAGGCGCTCGAGCGCGTGCACGATCGCGCGCCCGCAGTCGCGCTGTGCGACATTCGCATGCCCGGTCGCGACGGGCTGTGGCTGGTCCATCACATCCGCCGCGAGGCGCCCGAGACCGCCGTGATCATGTCGACGGGCGTGCAGGATGTCGGCTCCGCGGTCACCAGCCTGCGCGAGGGGGTCGTCGATTACCTGACCAAGCCGTTCGGCCGCGAGCGCCTGCGTGAGTCCGTCCTGCGGGGCGTCGAGTGGCACAACGCGGCGGCCGACTCCCGGCGCTGGCGCGAGGTGCTCGACGAGGAGGTCGACCGGCGGCGGCAGCGCCTGGGCAACGCGCTGGCCGCGACCACCATCGACTGCGACGAGGCGCTCGATGCCCTGCTCGCGACGCTCACCCTGGCCGATAGCGACGCCTATGCCCATGCCTATCGCGTTGCCGCAATGGCGGCGAGCGTCGGCTGCGCGCTGGGGATGTCCGACGACGACATGGCTGCGCTCGAGCGCGCCGCGCTGCTGCACGATCTGGGTAAGCTGGCGATGCCGGATGCGGTCCTGCGCAAGCCGGCGCCGCTGACCGCGGAGGAGCGGGTCATCATCCGTCGGCACCCGACGATCGCCGCGGACCTGATCGGTGAGGTGCCGTACCTCTCGGCCGCGGCTGAACTGGTCCGCGACGCCTACGAGCGCGTCGACGGTCTCGGCTACCCGAACGGCGCGCGCGCGCTCGACGTCGCGCTTGGCGCCCGCATCATCGCGGTGGCCGACGCCTATGACGCGATGACGCGCCCCCGCGTCTTCCGCGACGCCATCTCGCCGCGCGAGGCCGTGCTCGAACTCGAGCGCTGCGCCGGCACCCAGTTCGACGACGCCGTCGTCGAAGTCTTCACCCGAATCGTGCAGATCTGATCGGGGAATCGGGAAATCGGGGAATCGGATAATCTGCATTTTCGATTACCCGATTTCCAAATTACCCGATTCCCCGATTAGAATCATGCCTTCGTGCCCGACTTTGAGCCGGTAATTGGCCTCGAGATCCACGCGCAGCTGCTGACCGCGACCAAGATTTTCTGCGGCTGCTCCACGCGTTTCGGTGCCGACCCCAATTCCGCGCTGTGCCCGGTCTGTCTCGGGCTGCCTGGGGCACTGCCCGTGCTCAACCGGCGTGCGGTCGAACTGGCGGCGCGCGCCTCGCTCGCGCTCGGCTGCGCCGTTCATCCGGCGTCGGTGTTCGCGCGCAAGAACTACTTCTATCCCGACCTGCCCAAGGGCTACCAGATCTCGCAGTACGATCGGCCGCTCGCCACTGACGGCGAAATCGCCTTTTCCGCCGACGGGCGGCGCGTCGCGGTTGGCGTCATCCGCGTCCACATGGAAGAAGACGCAGGCAAGTCCCTGCATGACGGCTTCGCTGAGTCGTCGCGATCGACGCATCTCGACTTCAACCGCAGCGGCGTGCCGCTCATCGAGATCGTCACGCGGCCCGACCTGCGCTCACCGGCCGACGCCGCCGAAGCGTTCAGCCGCGTCCGCGAGATCCTCGTCGCCGTCGGTGTCAACGACGGCAACATGGAAGAGGGCAGCCTGCGCTGCGACGCCAACGTCTCTGTTCGCCCCGTCGGTGACACCGCGTTCGGCGTCAAGACCGAGATCAAGAACCTCAACTCGTTCCGTCACGTGCAGCGCGCGCTCGAGTTCGAGATCGAGCGGCACACCCAGGCGCGCCGCGACGGCACGCCCCTCGTCCAGGAAACGCGGCTCTTCGATCCGGCGACGGGCCGCACGACCGTGATGCGGACCAAGGAAGAAGCCGACGACTATCGCTACTTCCCGGAGCCCGATCTGCCGCCGCTCGTCATCGACGCTGCGTGGATCGACGGGATCCGCCGCGCCCTGCCCGAGCTGCCCGACGCGCGGCGCCAGCGCTTCGTCAGCCAGTACGGCCTGCCGGAGTACGACGCAGGCGTACTGACGCAATCGATGCCCCTCGCCAACTACTTCGAGCGCGTCGCCGCAGCCAGCGGCAACGCCAAGGCCTCGAGCAACTGGGTGATGGGGGAGCTCACGCGCAAGCTGAAGGAGACGAAGGACGAGATCGAATCGGTTCCCCTGGCCGCCGCGGCGCTCGGCGACCTGATTACGCTCATCGATGCCGGTACCATCACCGGGCCTGTAGCCAAGGACGTGTTCGAGAAGATGTACGGGTCCGGGCGATCGGCGCGCGCCATCGTCGACGCCGAGGGGCTCGCCCGCATAGACGACGCGGCGGCCATCGATCGCATCGTCTCTGAGACGCTGGCCGGGCACGCCGCGACCGTCGCGGAATACCGCGCCGGCAAGACGAAAACGTTCGGCTTCCTCGTCGGCCAGGTGATGAAGGCCACCGCCGGCAAGGCCGATCCCGCACGCGTCAACGCGGCCGTCACCCGCTTCCTCGATCGGCCGGAGGGGTCGGCGTGATCGAGGCGCAGCACGTCTCCAAGATCTACAGCCGCGGCGTCTACGCGCTGCGCGACCTCTCGCTGCGCATCGACAAAGGAGAGTTCGTCTTCCTGACCGGCCCGAGCGGCGCCGGCAAGTCGACGCTGTTGCGGCTGCTGCTGCGCCAGGACGTACCGAGCGAGGGGCGTCTCGTCGTCGGTGGCCGGGATCTCGCCAAGCTCTCCCTGCGCCAGATCCAGGCCTACCGGCGATCGCTCGGCTTCGTCTTCCAGGATTTCAAGCTGCTGCCCACCAAGACCGTTCTCGAGAACGTGGCGTTCGTGCCACGCGTGCTCGGCATGGCCGCGACCCAACAGCAGCGGCGCACGTTCCAGGTGCTGAAGTGGGTCGGCCTGCAGCATCGCATGGCCGCGTTTCCGGTCGAGCTGTCGGGCGGCGAGCAGCAGCGCATCGCGATCGCGCGCGCCCTGGTCAACGATCCGGTCGTCATCCTCGCCGACGAGCCGACCGGCAACCTCGATCCCGATCTGTCGCTCGAGATCATGAACCTGTTCCGCGAGATCAACGCCAGGGGGACGACCGTGCTCGTCGCGACCCATGACCGCGAGCTGATCCGCCGCGTCGGGCGCCGCACGCTGACCATCGATCACGGCGCCGTCGTCGAGGTGGCGTAATGCGCGCCTTCTCCTATTTCTTTAGTGAGGCGGCCGAGAGCCTCTGGCGGAGCTGGCGCGCCGCGGTGCTGTCGATCCTTACGATCGCGGCCGGCCTGTTCGTGCTGGGCTTCTTCGTCATGGTCAACGCCAACCTGCAGCGCCTGGTGCGCAGCTGGACCGACGCGGCGGAGCTCGCCGTCTACCTGCGCGACGACGTCCCGCCGCCGCAGGTCTCGGCGCTCAAGGACATGATCGCCAGCAGCGGCCTCGCGTCCTCGCTGCAGTACGTCTCGAAAGACGACGCACGCCGTGAGTTCGCACGTGACTTCCCGGACCTCGCCGCGGCGTCTGCGGCGCTTGACCACAATCCGTTTCCCGCCTCGTTCGAGGTCCGCCTCAACGCGCGCGCCCAGGACGCGACCGACGCCATTGACAACATGGTGGCGGCGCTCGCCGCGATGGGCGGCGTGGCCGACGTGCGCTACGACAAGACGTGGATTGGGCGATTGAACGCCGCGGTGCAGGTCATCCGCGCCGCTGGCGTGATCATCATCGTCCTCCTCGCCGTCGCCAGCGCCATGACGGTGGCCAATGTCGTCCGTCTCGCGGCGCTGGCGCGGCGGGAGGAAATCGAAATCATGCAGCTCGTCGGGGCGCCGTTCGCCTACATCCGCGGGCCGTTCATTGCCGAAGGCCTGCTCCAGGGAGGGATGGGAGCCATTGTGGCCGTGGTGGGCCTGTTGGTGACATTTGCGGCCATCCGCGCGCGCTACGGCGCCTTCATCGGCGACTCGATTGGGCTGTCCGGCGTCACCTTCGTGCCGACTCAAGTGTTGCTGCTGCTGGTAGTTGGCGGGATGGCGCTCGGCTGCCTGGGCGGTTTCGTCGTTGCGCGCGCCGTCCGCGGAGCCGTGTGACATTTGTTTGACAACGGCCGCGAACCCGTCTTAGACTCGAATTACCCAACCGAATATGTCCCACGCGAGGAGTCGCATGGCACGCGTTCTCAGCCCGGATCGGGTTTCTGGCGTTCCTTTTCTCACCGACTTCTATCGTGAAGAATTCTTGAAGCACCGCCAGTGCCTGGCCCAACAGCGCGAGTACTACTCCGAGCGCGCCATTGCCGACGCCGATTGCGCCATTTGCAAAGTCCTCAGCGAGCTCGATCGCCTGTGCGCCAGCGACGACGCCGACGCGCTCATGAGCACGCTGCTGCGCAAGTTTGATGTCGTGACCGGACTGTCGGCCCTGTCGGCTTGGACCGATCCCAAGAACTATCACTGAGCATCTTCACGGCGACCTGCGCGCCATCGTCGCTGCTGCGCTTCGTGCCTGCGATCCCGCGGCGCTCGTCGCGCGTGCGATCGCCGCGCATCCCGTTCCGCCCCGTGTCCTGTTAAGTGTCGTCGCTGCCGGCAAAGCCGCCGCGCCGATGGCTGACGCTTTGGCGGGGGAGTACGGAGGGCGCATCCGCGAGCGGTTCGTGGCCTACGGATCGCACCCGCTGCCCGACGCGGCCAGCGTCGATTCCGCGCAGCGCGCACTGGCTCTTGCGCGCGATGCCAAGGCGCGCGGCGATCTCCTCGTCGTGCTGTTGTCGGGCGGCGCCTCGGCGATGCTCGCCGCGCCGGCCGAGGGGCTCACGCTCGACGACAAGGTCACCCTGACCCGGTACCTGCTCAGGAGCGGCCTGCCGATCGCCGCCATGAACGCGATCCGCAAGCACGTGTCGGCCATCAAGGGCGGGCGCCTCGCCGCGGCGGCCGGTTGGTCCGTCACCTACGCGATCTCCGACGTTCACGCGCCGGTCGAGGACGATCCCGCCGTCATCGGATCCGGTCCGACAGTGGCGGATCCGTCGACCTACGCCGACGCGCTTGCCGCCATCGGTCAGCCCGGGTCTGACATCACCTTCCACGCTGGCTTTGCCGATGCCGGTTTCGACCATGTGTTGCAGCATCTGCAGCGCGGGATACGGGGGGAGATCGCAGAAACGCCTAAGCCCGGCGATCCGCGCCTGGCGCACGCGTCGTTCGTGCTGGCCGGTTCGCGGCGCGACGCCATGGACGGCGCCGCCGTCGAGGCGCAGCAGCTCGGATACATCGTGCAGCGCATTCACCCCCCGACACTGGGCGACGCGGCCGTGGCCGGACGGGCCTTCGTCGAGGCGGCGCAGGCGATCGTCGCTCGCGTCGGCCGGCCGGCCTGCATCATCGGCAGCGGCGAGACGACGGTGACGCTGGAAGGGAAGACTGGTATCGGCGGGAGAAACCAGGAGCTCGCGCTCGCCGCGGCGCTGGCCATGGCGCGTAGCGGCAACGTCGCACTCGCGAGCGTCGGCACCGATGGTATCGACGGTCCGACCACCGCCGCCGGGGCGATCGCCGACGCGACGACGATCGCACGCGCCCAGGCGCGGGGACTGGATGCGAGCGCGGCGCTGGCGCGCCACGACTCGCATCCGCTATTCCAGGCACTGGGCGATCTCGTCGTCACCGGACCGACCGGCACGAACGTCGGTGACCTGCAGGTGTTTATCGCAGGATCGTCGCGGTGACTTCGACGGTGATCTTGCGATCCGACACCGGATCGGCCGCCTGCGACACGATCATCGGCTTGCCCGATTCCAGCACGAGGCTGAGGCGCTCATTCAATTGCGACATCCCTGGCTCGAGCTCTTCGGCACCGCCAGCGGATTTCGGCAGGTATTCCAGGCCGAACGCCACCAGCACTTTGTTCGGCTCCTTGGCGATGATCGTCGGCCGCGCGTCGACGTTGATGGTCACGTTTCGGTAGGTGACCGGACTCGGCGCGGCGGAGGGGCCGCCCATCTTCACCGGCACGCTCGCGCTGCTGCGAATGCTGTTGCTCTGACGATCGGTCGTCAGCATCGTCACGACTTTCTTCGCCGGGGCGTTTGTCCCGGTTTGATCCGTAATCGAGACCTCAATCTTCACGTTGATCGGCAGTCCCGCCGGCTCAGGCGCGGGTTTCGACGCCGGCGCCTCGTTCTTGCTCGGCTCCTTCGCCGGCGGCTGCTTCGTCTGTTGCGCCGCTGCCGTCGCGGCGAGCGCGACAGCCACAATCATGAATACGACTCTCTTCAACATAGACTCCTCGTCTACCGCCGATCCGGCGGCGTCAATGGCGCGATCTGCATTTCGGAAATCGGGGTCAACGAGCGCACGGCGATCTCTGCCGGCGCGATTCGGCTCTCGACAATCGGCATGACACTGATCGGTGTAATCGACGGCAGCGGCGCCATCGCCGCCGAAGCATCAGCGTCAGGGACGCTGGTTGCCTGCACGCCGCCGTGCGTGAGACGTCCGGGGGCGGGCACTGAGACGACCAGTCGAGCCGATGGCGCGCTCGACGAAATCGCCGGAACCGTCGGACGAGCGCGCAGCTCCGACGGCAGATGCCGGTCCATCGCGCGCGCGAAGACGGACGCCTGCGGCGGCACCGGCTCGCCGCGCCGCACGACGATCACGGCAAGCACGACGACCGCCACTGCGGCCATCGAACCCAGAACCCAGCCGGCAGCCGGCAGCCGGAAGCCGGAAGCCGCCAGCCGAAAGCCGGAAGCCGGCAGCCGTCCGATCACCCGTCCCCTCAGGTCCGCAGGTGGCTCGACGGCGAGCATCTCGCGCACCGCGTCGTCGATCGCCCGGTCGAAGTCAGCGGACATCGTCGTACCCCATCGCCGCCATTTTTCGCTTCAACACCTTGCGCGCCTCAGAGACGCGCCATTTCAACGTTCCCAAGGGAATACCCAGCATTTGACTGATTTCTTCGTAACTGTGATCTCCCGAGCCAGCGAGCACCAGCGCGTCGCGCAGCTTCTTTGGCAGCCCCGCGATGAGCGGCCTCAGCCGACGCTGCAGGTCCGACGTCATGACGACGTCCTCCTGCGTCTGTCTACCTGTCGCCAGCCGCTCCATCGGATCCCACTCCTCCCCCCTTCGCCACGCGATGGCGTCACCAGGCGCTGCATCCACCGTGTCAGGCTCTTGCGTCGATCCAGTGCCTTCCGCCACGCGATCGAGAGGAGCCACGTCTTGAACGACGCCTCACCGCGAAACCCCGACAGCTTCTGGAACGCGGTGATGAAGGCGTCCTGCGCCACCTCGTCCGCCTCGGCGGGGGACCTGACGGCCGCCAATGCGGCTCGGAACACCGCTCGCCGATGCCGCTCGACCAGTTCGCCGAAGGCCTCCACGTCGCCGGCCTGGGCCCGGCGAACGAGCGCCAGATCGTCGCAATTGACGGCCTCCGGGGCGGTCACACGGTGTCTAGAGGGACGAGCCGGCATTCCGGTTGGGAAAAGTAGAATGAACCCAATGCTTAACGGTGAACAGCTGCTGACCCTGCTCCGCGAAAAGGTCGAGCACCCGGCGACTCCCCGCGAACTGCTCCAGCGGCTCAAGATACCGCGCGACGAGCGGGCGACGGTGACCCGGCTGCTCAAAGAGCTCGTCCAGGCCGGCCACCTCGTTCAGACGCGTGGCAACCGGTTCGGCCTGCCCGACCGGATGAATCTCGTGGTCGGAAAGGTTCAGACCCATCCGCGGGGCTTCGGCTTCGTCGTCCCCGACCGCCCGATCGAAGGGGTGACCGGCGACATCTACATCGCCGGGGCCAACCTCAATCAGGCGATGCACGGCGACAAGGTCGTCGCCCGTCTCGAACGGACCAGCGGCGAGCGCGCCGAAGGGCGCATCGTCCGCGTCCTCGAGCGGGGCTCCTCCAGCGTCGTTGGCCGGTTCGAGGTCGACGAATCGGGAATGGGCTTTCTCGTTCCGTTCGACCGGCGGCTGATCGTCGACGTGCTGATCCCCGGCGATCAACGCGGCGACGCCAAGCCTGGTGACATGGTCGTGGTCGAGATCACGCGGTGGCCGACTCCCACCCGCAGCCCGCTCGGCCGCGTCCTCGACGTGCTGGGCGGCATCGAGGAGCCCGGCGTCGATACCGAGATCATCATCCGCAAGTACGGGATCAACGACGTGCACGGCGAGGAGGCGATCGAGGAAGCAAAGCGTCTCGGCGGCGCGGTGAAGGAGCAGGACATCCTCGGCCGCACCGACTTTCGTCCGATCACCACCGTGACCATCGACGGCGAGCATGCGCGCGATTTCGACGACGCGATCACCATCGAGAAGATGTCCAACGGCAACTACTGGCTCGGCGTCCATATCGCTGACGTCGCGCACTACGTGCCGGAAGGAGGGGCGCTCGACGAAGAGGCGTACGAGCGCTCGACGTCGGTGTACTTTCCCGAACGCGCGGTCCACATGTTTCCGGCGGAGCTGTCGACCGGGCTGTGTAGCCTCAACCCCCACGTCGATCGTCTCGTCCAGTCCTGTCTGATGGAGATCGATCGCCGTGGTGACGTGGTCCGCTACGAGATCCACGACGGCGTCATTCACAGCGACGCGCGCATGACCTACACCGAGGTGAGCGCCATCCTGACCGATCGCGATCCCGCGCTCGTTCGCCAGTACCAGCCGCTCGTCCCGATGTTCGAGACGATGCGCGAGCTCTTCACGATTCTCAACGGCAGGCGCAAACGCCGGGGCTCGATCGACTTCGACTTGAAGGAGCCGGAGATCGTCCTCGACGACCAGGGGATGGTCGAGCAGATCACCGCGCTCGAACGCAACGTCGCGCACCGGCTCATCGAGGAATTCATGCTCGTGGCCAACGAGACGGTCGCGCAGCATCTCGACGAGCACAACGTACCGACGCTCTACCGCATCCACGAGTCGCCCGACCCGCTGAAGGTGGAGGAGTTCGACGAGTTCATCGGGCCGCTGGGCTACAGCCTCGGCGCGCCGCCCAACGCGATCAAGCCGCGCCACTTCCAGCGGCTGGTCGAGAAAATCCAGGGCAAGCCCGAAGAGAAACCGATCGCCTTCCTGATGCTGCGGACGATGCAGAAGGCGCGCTACGATCCGGAGAACCTCGGCCACTTCGGCCTGGCGGCGAGCTACTACGCGCACTTCACCTCGCCGATTCGCCGCTATCCCGATCTCGTCGTCCATCGCACGCTGCGCGAGTCGCGCCGCGGCATGAGCGAGGAGCGCGCGGAGCAGCTCGTCGAGGACCTGCCGGAAATGGCGCGCCACACCTCCGAACGTGAGCGGCGGGCTAACGACGCCGAGCGTGAGCTGGTGCAGTGGAAAAAGGTGCGGTTCATGGCCGACAAGGTCGGTGACGAGTTCGAGGGCTACATCACCGGCGTGACCGCCTTCGGCCTGTTCATCGAGCTCGTCGAGCACTTTGTCGAGGGCATGGTCCACGTGTCGACGATGGCCGACGACTATTACCGTTTCGTCGAGCGGGCGCACATCCTGCGCGGCGAGAACACCGGGCGGACCTTCCGTCTCGGCGACCGGGTCAGCGTCCAGGTGATCAAGGTCGACATGGAGCGACGCCAGATCGATCTGGGCCTGACCGACATCCTCGCCCGCGTGCGCGACTCCGAGCAGAACCGCGGCCCGCGGCGTAGCAAAGCGGAGCCGAAGGCGGAGCGGCACCTGAAGGCGCCCCACAAGAGCAAGTCGGGCAAGTCGGGCAAGTCGCGCCCGGGCCGGAAGGAGCGCGCCGCGCGGAGGAAATGACCAAGTCCGTCGTCATCGGCACCGCCGGTCATATCGATCACGGGAAGAGCTCGCTCGTCTTGGCACTGACCGGAACCGATCCGGATCGGCTGAAGGAAGAGAAGGCCCGAGGCATCACCATCGACCTGGGGTTCGCGCACGCGCAGGTAGGCCAGGTCGATCTCGCGTTTGTCGACGTGCCGGGACACGAGCGTTTCGTCAAGAACATGCTGGCCGGGGTCGGCGGCATCGACGCCGTGCTGCTGGTCGTCGCCGCCGACGAGTCGGTGATGCCACAGACGCGCGAGCACTTCGCGATCTGCCGGCTGCTGCGGATCCCGCGCGGCGTCATTGCGATTACCAAGAAAGACCTCGTCGACGCCGAGACGCTTGCCGTCGCGCAGATGGAGACGCGCGACCTGGTGGCCGGGTCCCCCCTCGCCGATGCCCCAGTCGTTGCCGTGTCGGCGCGCACCGGCGACGGGCTCGACGCCTTGCGCGCGGCGCTGGCGTCGGTCGCCGCGGCGTCCCCCGACCGTCCGCCGTCTGGCGCGGCGCGCCTGCCGATCGATCGCGTGTTCTCCATGCGCGGCTTCGGCACGGTCGTCACCGGCACGCTGACCGCCGGCACGCTGCACGTCGACGATGAACTGGTGGTGCTGCCCTCAGGCCGGCGCGTCAAGGTGCGCGGACTGCAGGTGCATGGCACGCCGCAACCGCACGCCGGCGCGGGGCGCCGCGTCGCCGTCAACCTCGGGGGTGTCGAGGTCGCGGATCTGTCCCGCGGCGATACGCTCACCGCCGACGGCGCCTACGACGTGACGCGCCGCTTCGACGCCCTCGTCGAAGTACTCGCCGACGCCCGAGCGTTGCGCAACGGCGCGCGCGTGCGCTTTCATCACGGGACGGCGGAGCTGCTCGCGCGCGTGGCGGTAGCGGGTCAGGCGGTGGGGGGGCAAGCGGTAGCGGGGCAAGCGGTAGCGGATCAGGCGGTGACGGGCCAGGCGGCGGCGCGGAAGGATTCGGACGGGGCGGACCCGGCAGGAACGGCCGAGATCCCGCCAGGCCGGCGCGCGTTCGTCCGGATCCGACTCGAAGCGCCGGCGGTGTTGACGCGCGGAGACCGGTTCGTGCTGCGGCAGTACTCGCCTCCGCTGACCGTCGGAGGCGGCACAGTGCTGGATCCGCTGCCGTCCCGCACGCCGATTCGTACGCCGGCGGGGCGGGCGCGTTTCATGCGCCTGACCGCGTCGGACGGCGATGCGGCGATGGCATTTGTCGAGGAGGCGCGCGCCGCCGGCATCGATCAGGCGGCGCTGGCCCGGCGCGCCGGCGCCCCTCCGTCGGGGGCGATCGTCACCGTTGGGGCGAGAGTCTTCAGCGCCGCCGTCGTCGCCGACCTGGAAACGCGGCTGCTGGCGGCGGTGGAGGCGTACCATCGCGCGCAGCCGCTCGCCGAAGGGATGCCGCGCGAGGAAGCGCGAGAACGGTTGTTCGGCGTCGCCCCGCCGGCGCTCTTCGACGCGGTCGTCCAGCGCCTCGCCAGCGCGGGCAAGCTGGCCGGGCGCGATCGCCTGGCCCTGCCCGGGCGTGGGGTTTCGCTCAGCGACGAGGAGACGCGCGCGCAGGCCGCCATCGAACAGGCGTTCCGCGGCGCACGTCTGGCGCCGCCGGACCTGGCCGCGGCCGCGGCATCGACCGGCGTCACCGGCGCCGTCGCCGACCGCGTGGCCAAGCTGCTCCTGCGGCAGAAGATGCTGGTACGCGTCGACACCATCCTGTTCCATGCCGAGGCGCTCGACGGTCTCAAGCGCGAGGTCTCGGGCATGAAAGCAGCACAGGCGACGCTGGACGTCGCCGCGTTCAAGGAACGGTTCGGCGTGTCGAGGAAGTTCGCGATCCCGCTGCTCGAATGGCTCGATCGCGAGCGCGTCACCAGGAGGGTCGGCGACGCACGGGTGATTCTCTAGCGGGGACTAGCTGTGGTCGTTCTCGCCGTCTTTCGTGGCGTCCTTGAAATTGCGGATGCCCTTGCCAATCCCGCGGCCGATCTCCGGCAAACGATTTGCCCCGAAGATCAGGATGACGATCGCGAGAATGATGAGGAGTTCGGGGATGCCGAGCCTGCCGATCATGACCAAGCCTTTCGCTTATGAGGGACCGCTCAATCTTACCACCGCCGTGGTCCTCGCGTGGACGCTGCTGGGCTGGGCGGCCGCGGCCGCCCAGTTCTCGTCTGGCGTGAATCTGGTCGAAGTCTACGCCGCCGTCGTCGATCGCACCGGCGCGCCCGTAGCCGGCCTGACACGGGGCGACTTCACCGTGCTCGAGGATGGCGCCCCGCAGGCGCTCTCGGCGTTCGCCGAGGGAGACTTTCCGTTGTCAGTGGCCGTCGCCGTCGACCGCAGCTTCAGCATGACGGCGCTCCTGCCGACGGTGATCGGCGCGGCGCGGACGTTCCTCGGCGACCTGCGGCCGCAGGATCAGTCGACGGTCATCGCGATTGGGTCGAGCGTCGAGACCATCGCGCCGCTGTCGAGCGACCGCGCGTTACAACAGCGCGCGCTGGCCGCGCTCACGCCATGGGGCACGACCGGGCTGCACGACGCGATCATCGCGGCGATCGATGCCGTTGACTCCGCGCGCGGCCGCCGTGCGCTCGTGCTGCTGTCCGACGGCGCGGATCGTTACAGCACGGCCACTGCGAGCGGGGCCCTCGATCGTGCCCGCACGTCGGACGTGATGGTCTATCCAATCGCGATCGGCGCGGCACGCGCCGAGCTCTTTCCGCAGCTCGCGGCGCTGACGGGAGGACGGTCGTTCCAGGCGCGTGATCCCGCGCAACTACAGGCCATCGCGCACCAGGTCGCCAACGAATTGCATCATCAGTACCTGCTCGGCTACGCGCCGTCGAAGCCGATTGTCGCCGGGGCGAAAGAGTGGCGCAGCATTACCGTGCGCGTCCGCCGTCCCGATGTGACGGTGCGGGCGCGCGACGGGTATCTCGCGAGATAGCTGCCGAGGGTGCGCGTGAGGGCTGGTCCAATCCGGCCTCCTCAGGTGCCGCGAAGAGCGCGCAGCGCCAGCCCGAACTCCAGCGTGCCGAGCAGGCGCCGCTTCAACCCGCGATACGCCTGCCGGCCCGCGACGAGATCGATCATCACGTCGCGAATCGCGGCGCTGTCGCCGAGGGCCTCGATCAGCAACGACGTGAAGCGGCGCTGGAAGAATCCGGCCTTGAGCCGCGCGGCGCGGCGCAGTTCGTCGTGCAGTTCGTCGCGTACCGCCTCGTCGTAACGATGCGCGGACGAGAAGGAGCCGAGCGCCGCCGCGGCCAGCAGGCCCGAACGCACGGCGAAGAAGATGCCTTCGCGCGTGATCGGATCGACCAGACCCGCGGCGTCGCCGAGCAGCAGCCATCCCTTTCCGGACGGGCGCTCGGCGTCGACGTCAGCCGCCGACAGCGAGGGGATCGGCCAGGCGTAGCGGCGACGCGGCCGCGCCGCGGCCGGCGCGTAGGAGTCGAGCCATGCGTCGGTGACGCGCTGCATTTCGGCCGCCGACGTCACGTCGGCCTGCGCGCAGGCGCCGACGGCGAGGTGTCCCGGACGCGGGAATGACCAGAGGTAGCCTTGCGGATCGTCCACGAAACGGATGACGATCTCCGAAATATCGGAGCCCTCCACGTAAGCGCCTGCGGCGATCGAGAGCTGCGCGCGCGAGAACGGGCGCGCGACTTTCTTGCGTACGATCCCGCAGGCACCGTCCGCGCCGAGGAGCCACGCGGCACAGAGCCGGCGCCCCGCGTCGGTGGTCACGGTCCACGCCGCGCCGTCGGACGCGAGTCCCGTCGCGCGTTCCGCAACGAGGCAGGCGCCGGCGTTGGTCGCGCGCTCGAGCAGCGCGGCGTCGAACGGCTCACGTGCGAACACGTCGAGGTATCGCTCGGGAAGATCGACCCGCGTCGCGCGACTGCCCGCCTCGAAGCTGATGGTGCGGACGACCTGCGCGGCAGCAACGCCCGGCAGCCCGCCGAGCAGCTGCAGCGCCCGCGCGGTGACGCCGCCGCCGCACGCCTTTTCGCGCGGATGACTGCCGTCAACCAGTGCGACCCGCGCCCCAGCGGCGGCCAGCCCGTGCGCCGCGATTGAGCCCGCCGGTCCCCCGCCGATGACAATGACCTCGAAACGCTCCACTGTTGTTTAGCGTATACGCGGCCAAGGTGGAGGGGGCGGCGTCAGAACCACAGGACCAAAAATTGCGTACAATGGCTTTAGTTCCCGCCATGGCGGACGCAGAATTCAAGGGCGCCAGCCCCAACTCTCAGTTTCTCGTCGGCGAATTGCCGCACGGGGCGACGCAGACAAAGTGGTGGGAAGGCACAGGCGTTTCCATCGCCGCGCACGTCTTGCTCCTTGGTGTGTTCATTTACAGCGCGACGCACGCCAGGCAGATCGTCAATTCGATCACCGAAGTCCCGACGAAGCTAGATTTCATCTTTTTGCCACAAAAGGGACCCGGCGGCGGTGGTGGCGGCCGGCCCAAGGATCCCGAGCCGCCGCGCAAGGCTGAGATCGTCGCGGCGAAGCCGGTCCAGGCCAAGCCCATTCCCAAGCCGGCCGATGTGCCGACGCCAGACGTGGTCGTGCCCATCCAAACGCAGAACGCCGTCGTCACGCTGCCGGGATCGATCTCCGGGCTCGAAGTGCCCAACGGAACCGGCACCGCCGGGGGCGGACGCGGCACCGGCATCGGCACTGGCACCGGCAGCGGCGTCGGCCCTGGTGAAGGCGGCGGCTTCGGCGGCGGCGCCTACCAGATCGGCAACGGCGTGTCGTCCCCCGTGCTCGTCAAGGAAGTCAAGCCGAACTACACCGGCGACGCGATGCGGGCCAAGCTGCAGGGTGTCGTCGAGATGGAGTGCATCGTGCTGCCCGACGGCACCGTCGATCCGAAGTCGATCAAGATCACCCGTTCGCTCGATTCCACCTTTGGTCTCGACCAGCAGGCCATCGTTGCCGTCAAGCAGTGGCGGTTCCGTCCCGGCACCTTCAAGGGCCAGCCAGTCCCGGTCATCGTCAACGTCGAGTTGACCTTCACGCTCAGATAGTTCCGTCCCGGTTTCCCATTTTCCAGCTTCGCAAGTCTCCAATTACCTGTCCGTAATTGGTTCAGCGGCAAGTGGTTACCGGCCAGTGGCAACTGCGCACAGGCAAGGGCTGCTCCCCGTAGTATTCCGTTGCCGCATGGCCGCCCATGCTATACGCTTCGCCCGGCCTCGGAAACATCCCTGGAAACGGGAGGAGCTTCATGTTCAGGCGTGTTCTTTCGATAGGCATGCTGATCGCGGCATGCGCGGCGGGCCCGGTCTTCGGGCAGGCCGTCAGCGGCACCATCCTAGGCACGGTGACCGATGCGACCGGTGCCGTGCACCCCAATGCCAAAGTCACGGCGGTGAATGAGGGCACGGGTCTCAGCCAGACGGAAGTGTCCGACGCCAACGGCGAGTACACGTTCTCGTCACTGCCGGCGGGCCACTACACCATCACCGCCGAGTTGACCGGGTTCCGCACGCTCGCGCTCTCGAACATCGAGCTTGGCGTTTCGCAGCACGTCAAGATCGTTCTAAAACTCGAAGCGGGCGGCGTGACCGAGACGATGACTGTCGTCGGCCAGACGCCGCTGTTGCAGACGTCGACCTCGGAGTTGGGGACGACGGTGGGCCACGATCAGATCGAAGCGCTGCCGCTCAACGGCCGTAACTTCGTCAACCTGACGCGCACCGTGCCGGGCGTGCTCCGTGGCATCCCTGGCGCCAACATCGACGGCGCGGGCAGCCTCGCCTGGCGCGCCTCGGCGTCGTTCTCGGCCAACGGCCAGCGGCCGCGCGACAACAACTTCATGCTCGACGGCGTCGACAACAACGAGACATGGCTGCAGACGGTCGTCATCTTCCCCAGCGTTGACTCGCTCGACGAGTTCAAGCTGCAGACCTCCACCTACTCGGCGGAGTTCGGCCGCTCGCTCGGCGGCGTCGTCAACCTGCAAATCAAGTCGGGCAGCAATAACCTGACCGGCAGCGCCTTCGAGTTCCATCGCGACTCGGCCTTCGACGCCAACGATTTCTTCAACAACCGCGCGAACCGGGCCAAGCCCGACTTCAAGCAGAACCAGTTCGGTGGCACCCTTGGCGGTCCGGTCTTCAAGAACAGGTCGTTCTTTTTCGGATCGTACCAGGGCCATCGGGAGACGCAGGGGCAGACGGCGCTCTCGACCGTCCCGACGCTGGCGATGCGCAACGGCGACTTCTCGGAGCTGAACCGGACGATCTTCGACCCGCAGACCGGCCAGCCGTTCCCCGGCAACGTGATCCCGACGCAGCGTTTTGACCCGGTCGCGGCCAACATCCTCAAGCAGCTGTATCCCGAGCCGAACACCGCGGGCACGCGTCAGGCGAACGGGCAGATCATCAACAACTACCTGCTCAACCCGGTCAAGACGCGCCACGACGACCAGATCGACAGCAAGTTCGATGACAACCTGAGCGACGCCAACCGCTTCTTCGTGCGCTACAGTTTCCAGAAGACGCATCGCATCCAGCCGGCCTCGCTCCCGCACGGCGACGCCGGTGTCACCTTCGGCGCCGGCGACGGCAACATCAAGGCGCAAGGGCTGGCGTTCAACGACACACACATCATCTCGAACCACCTGCTCAACGAGGCGCGCTTCGGTTGGACGTCGATCAAGTTCTTCATGACGCCGATCGACTACCTGCAGAATCCGGCGGCGGCGGTCGGCCTGGCGAACATCAACCTGAATGACGCCACCTCGGGCATGACGCAGCTGACCTTCCAGAACATCCGCAACCTGGGGGCGAACAGCAACCAGCCGCTCATCACCAACCAGAACGACTTCTCGTTTGCCGACAACGTGACCTGGACCAAGGGCAAGCAGACGATCAAGACGGGCGGCAACCTGATCCTGCGTTCGCGCGAGATCCTCAACGCCGACACGATCGTCGGCCAGTTCGGCTTCAACAACAACATGACCTCGAACTGCGCCGGGCAGCCGGCGGGGTGCACGGTCAACAGCAACACCGGCTTCGACGTCGCCAGCTTCGAGCTCGGTCTGACCTCGGCGAAGAACCGCAACCTGTTCGACGCCAACACCTACACCGAGAAGCGTCCGGAGATCGGCGCCTACCTGCAGGACGACTATCGCGTCACGTCGAAGCTGACGGTCAATATGGGACTGCGCTACGACGTCTTCCCCCCCTGGGAAGAAATCGATAACCGGCAGTCGAACTTCGACGTGACGACCGGCCACTTCGTCCTCGCCGCGGATGGCGCGACGATCGACGGCGTTACCGTGGGACGCCGACTGCAGACCTATTCCAAGGGGGACCTCGGGCCGCGTGCCGGCTTCGCCTACGATTTGTCGGGCGATGGCAAGACACTCGTGCGCGGGGGCTACGGCATCTACTGGAACTTCTCGCCCGGCGGCACGTCTTCGTCCAAGGCGCAGAACCAGCCGTTTCTCCAGTCGACGGCGCTGACCCCCACGCCAAGCGCCTACGGCAGTAACCTGCTGCTCAAGGACAGCCTCCCGCCGCCGCCCGGCGTGAATCCGTCGGCCTCGCCAACCGGCTCGACGCGATCGATCTTCGACGTCAACTTCCGCGACGCCTACGCGCGCCAGTGGAACATCAACACGCAGCGCGGCTTGGGGACCAATTATTTGGTCGAAATCGCCTACGTCGGATCGCAGGGACGCCAGATCATGATCAAGACCGACGCGAACCAGGCGCCGCCCATCGTCGGTGTCACTGACGCGAACGTCAATCGCCCCTTCATCACCATCGACCCGCTGCTGCGCACGCTCGGCCAGGCACAAAGCAGCGGGACCCTCGACTACAACGCGCTCCAGGTGAAGTTCCAGCGCCGCTTCGCCCAGCACTTCTCGTTCCTGAACTCGTATACCTGGGGCCAGGTGCTCGACTTGTCCTCGGACAATGACGGCACCGTCACGCTGACCAATATCTTCGACCCGCAGTACAACCGCGGTCCGGCCGATTACGACATCAAGCACACGTTCTCGTCAGCCTGGGTCTACGAGTTCCCGTGGGCCCAGGGCGAGTGGTACGGCGGCTGGCAGCTGGCCGGCATCATGCTGATCCGCGGCGGACTGCCGTTGACGGTGACGCAAACGCAGGGCGTCGCCTCGACCGGCACCGGCAACCGTCCGGACCGCATCTGCAACGGCACGCTCTCGGACCCCACGATCGATCATTGGTTCGACACGTCGTGCTTCGTGCCGACGACCGACACGACCGGTACCTACGGCAACGCCGGCCGCGGCATCATCCGCGGACCCGGCTCGGTCAACGTCGACGCGTCGCTCGTGAAGAACACCAAGATCGGTCGCGCCAACACCGAGGTCCGGATCGAGGCGTTCAACGTGTTCAACCATCCGCAGTTCGCCAATCCGAACACGACGATCGGCAACGCCGCCGTCGGGACCATCTCGGCCATGCTGTCGAGCCCGTCGTGCTCGCTGTGCGGGACGACGGCGCGGCAGGTGCAGATCGGGCTGAAGGTCAGGTTCTAGCTTTACCGTTACCGTATTCGGGAATCCGGGCCGGCGCGTGCTAACATGCGCCGGTCCGGAGCTTTTCCGCCTCTTCGACTCTCCAGGAGGTTCGCGTGGCAGCTGATCCCATCGATCAGAACGGCATGACCCGTCGTGATTTCGCGACACGCGTCGGCGTGGCTGCGGCCGGCGTCGTCGCCGCCGACGTCTTCGGCCCGTTCGCCAACGCGGCGCCGCACGCCGGCAGCCGCATCCTCGGCGCCAACGATCGCGTCGTCATCGCACAGATTGGCATCCACAGCCAGGGCAATGCCCTCAAGAAGGGATTCGCGCAGCTCAAGAACGTCGAGATCAAGACGCTCTGCGACGTCGACGCAAATCTCTACGAGTCGCGCAAGAACGACAAGGCCGTGCTCGACAAGGTCCCGTCGTTCAACCCGGGATTCCAGCAGGACCTGCGCCGCGTCTTCGACGACAAGGACATCGACGCCGTCGCCATCGCCATTCCCAACCACTGGCACGCGCTCGCCAGTATCTGGGGCGCGCAGGCCGGCAAGCATGTCTACATCGAGAAGCCCGCCTCGCACACGATGTGGGAAGGGCGGCAGATGATCAATGCCGCGCGCAACAACAACCGCATCATGCAGGTCGGCACGATGAACCGCAGCCGTCCGGCGGTCATCGACGCGATCAATTTCATCAAGACCGGTGGCATCGGCAAGGTCTACATGGCGCGCGGCCTCTGCTTCAAGCCGCGCCTCAACATCGGCAAGTACCCCGACGGTCCGATGCAGGCGAGCGACGCGCCGTTCTCGTTTACGGTCGGCGGCAAGGGCAACGACGGACCCTACACGACCGAGTACCTCACCAAGGTCAATTACGACCTGTGGATCGGTCCCGCGCCGGCCAAGCCGTTCAACCGCAACCGCTTCCACTACAACTGGCACTGGCAGTGGGATTACGGCAACGGCGACACCGGCAACCAGGGCCCGCACCAGTTCGACATCGCGCGCTGGGGCCTCGGCCAGCAGGAGCACCCGGTCAAGGTCAGCTCCATGGGCGGCTATTTCGGCGATCAGCCGTCGGCGCAGGAAACGCCCGACATGCAGACGTCGCTGTTCCAGTACGCCGACGGCGCGTATCTCGAATTCGGCACGCGCGGCGAGCACACCAACGACGAAGGCGGCGTCCGCATCGGCAACATCTTCTACGGCTCCAAGGGCTGGCTGTGGATCGAAGAGAGCGGCCGCAAATGGCAGTCGTACATCGGAGCGGTCGGCGATAAGAACCAGAAGGGGCCGGGCTCTGAGGACAAGACCGGCGCCCAGCAGGCCGAAGCGCAGGGGCTCACCACCATCGAGTTCCCGCACTACCAGAACTTCATCGATGCGATTCGCGCCAACGACCCGAAGATCCTGACCTGCGACATCCTCGAAGGCCACCTCTCGGCGGCGCTCGTGCACATGGCCAACGCGTCCTACCTCGTCGGCCACTCGCTCGAGTTCGACGGCAAGACCGAGCAGTTCAAGGGCAACGAAAAGAAAGCCAACGATCTGCTGACCCGCGAGTACCGCAAGGGCTTCGAGGTGCCGAAGATCGCCAACGCCAGGGACATGACCACGGCGGGGCAGAAGTAAGGACGGACAGAAGACAGAAGACCGAAGTCAGAAGACAGAACTCAGAAGGGGGGAGCGCCTGGCGGCGCTCCCCCCTTTTTATTTTCGGGGCGCCGCAAACCGGGCGGTCACCTGCTTAATCGTCTGTTTGATGAACCCGAGCGCATCGACGTCGCGCTTGAGCACCGAGGACGTGAACGCCTTGGCCTCGTCGATCGAGATGTGCGGCGGCAGCGGCGGAACGTTCGGGTCCGTGACCGCCTCGAATACGAACGGCCGGTCCGCCGACAGCGCGCGATCCCACGCGGCGCCGAGCGCGATCGGGCTGTCGACCCGGATGCCGTCGAGGCCGAGCGACTTCGCGTAATCGGCGTAGGGGAAGTCGGGCAGGTTCTGTGATGCCTCGAACTTCGGATCGCCGGCAAGCACGCGCTCTTCCCAGGTCACCATGTTCAGGTCGCGATTGTTGAGCACCAGTACGATCAATCGCGGGTCGCGCCACTCGCGCCAGTACTTCGCGATGGTGATGAGCTCGTTCAGTCCGTTCATCTGCATCGCGCCGTCGCCGGCGATGCCGATGACGGGCCGATCGGGATAGCAGAATTTTGCCGCGATCGCGTAGGGAACCGCTGGCCCCATCGTCGCCAGCGTTCCCGACAACGACGCCATCATGCCGCGGCGGATCTTGAGATCGCGCGCGTACCAGCTCGCGGCCGATCCCGAGTCGCACGAGAGGATACAGTCGTCCGGCAGCCGCGGCGACAACTCCCAGAATACCCGCTGCGGATTCAACGGCTCGGCGTCAGCGAGCGCACGCGCTTCGAGCAGCTGCCACCATTCGGCGACATTTTTCTCGATGGTGTCGCGCCACCCGCGATCGCTCTTGCGCACGAGCAGAGGCAGCAGTGCCCGCAGCGTCTCCCGGCTGTCGCCGACCAGGC
Source organism: uncultured Acidobacteriota bacterium (assembly GCA_963836665.1). GTDB lineage: Bacteria > Acidobacteriota > Vicinamibacteria > Vicinamibacterales > 2-12-FULL-66-21 > JAICSD01. The sequence goes on from CAWIKL010000004.1 coordinate 262,714, forward strand.
TCAGCTCCATCGGATACCGGATGCTGAGCTGGCGCCCGTCGATGTCGATCTGGATGCCGCGTGCCTGGCCGGATTTCGGCAGGAACTCGGAGTACGGGAAGTTGCTGCCGACCATCAGCAGCGTGTCACAGGCGTTCATCATCTGCCAGCTCGGCTTCGAGCCGAGCAGCCCGATCGGGCCGGTCACAAACGGGTAGTCGTCGGGGAGGACCGCCTTGCCGAGCAGCGCCTTGGCGACGCCGGCCCCAAGGATATCCGCCACGTCGATCACCTCGTCGGTGGCATGCAGTGCTCCCGCGCCGACGAGCATCGCCACGCGTTCACCCGCATTGAGGATGTCGGCGGCGCGCTGCAGATCCTGGTCGTAGGGGACAACGCGCGGCACCGTGAAGCCAAGCCCGGAATGGACCGTCGCGTGCTTGCGCGGCGGTTCCTCGACCGCGTCGAGTTCCTGCACATCGTTCGGCACGATGAGGCAGGTCACAGTCCGCTCGGCACGCGCGATGCGCATCGCGCGATCGACGAGATGGCGCATCTGCTCCGGCGTGCTGGCCATCTGCACGTACTCGTGGGCGACATCTTTGAACAGCGACAGGAGGTCCACCTCCTGTTGGTACTCGCCGCCGAGCGCCGCTCGAGCCGACTGCCCGACGATGGCGAGGACCGGTTGGTGGTCGAGCTTGGCGTCGTAGAGGCCGTTCAGCAGGTGGATGGCGCCGGGACCGGACGTGGCGAGACAGACGCCGACCTCCCCCGTGAATTTCGCATGCGCGCACGCCATGAACGCGGCCATTTCTTCGTGGCGGACCTGGATGAAGCGGACGCGATCTTGCGCGCGCTCGAGCGCGCCCATGATGCCGTTGATCCCGTCGCCTGGATAGCCGTAGACGCGCGTCACGCCCCAGCTCGACAATCGCTGCACGAGATAATCGCTGGTAGTCATGCCGACTGGGAAAGCAATTCGGGATCCGTCGCGCCACCCATGAGGTGACGCGATAGCGAAGGACCGCGCCTCAGCGCGCCGGACGCTGGAACCAGGCGACGTCCCAAAAACGATCGAACTTCCGGCCGACATCCTGGAAGATGCCGACCTGGTTGAACCCGAATCGCTTGTGCAACGCTACGGAGGCTAGGTTGGGGAGCGCCACGCCCGCCACGATCGTACGGACGTCTTCCGACAGGATCGCCTCGAACAACGCGCTATACAGCTGCCGGCCGATGCCGCGGCCGTGCGAATCGGCGCGGACGTAGACGCTCGACTCGACCGTCGTGTCGTACGCCGCCTTCGGCCGCCAGCGGCTCGTCGAGGCATAGCCGAGCAGCGCACCGTCCTCTTCGGCGACCAGCAGACGATGACGTCCGGTGGGCTGGTGCTCATCGAACCACGCTCGGCGCTCGTCGGGCTGCAGCGGCCGGAGATCGAACGTGATCGGCGTGTGTACGACGTAATGGTTGTAGATCGCCGTCAGGGCCGGCAAGTCGGCGATGGCGGCTGGGCGGACGGTCGGCATCGGGAACGTTTACCACGATGGGACTGCCGCCCGCCACAGTGACGAGACGAACGGTCTAACGAGCCTCGAGCCGCGTCTTCATCGACTGCAGCAGGGTCACGGTCCCTTTCTCCGTGTCGCCGTGCACACGGCCGCGAATCATGCGTCCGCTGAAGCCGGTCAGGCCATCCGTGCGCATCCGGTGATCGGCCAGCATCCAGAACCCACTGCCGCGGGACGGGTCGGGTAGCAGGATACGGACCTCGAGCGCGCCGCGGACGTAGTGCGTTGCGTAGATCAGCTTCGAGACGACGATCCCAACATTCTGGCGCTCGGCAATGACGACCTGGCTGATGCGGATGGTCGGCTTCAGCCCGAACTTCGTTTCCTGCCAGTAGAGGAACGACTCGCTGTTGGGCAGCGTCGCTGCCGGGAATTCGAGCAGATACCGCCGCACGTCCGGGAACAGATCGGCTAGGGCGGGCACGCGATCGACGAGCGACGCGACTTCCTGCGCGACGGCGATGGGCCGTTCGCCGTCGTGGTACACCGCGAGCCTGGCGTTGCCCCCGGCGAGATATCCGTTGACGTAGTCGAACAGGAACCGGCGCGCAAAGCGATCGACTTGGTCCGAAGCGTCCGCACGCGTCCAGTCGATGTCGCGCTGCATCCGCTCGATGCCGTCGCCCGTCAGCTTCAGTCCGCAGCGGGCAACGCGGCACCACTGCGCGTCGCGCGCGTCGCGGGCCGATAGTGTCAGGGCGTCGAAGTCATCGAGACGCGGCGGCGCGCCGATCTTGTGCGTGAGACGGAAGGCTGAACCAGACTCGAGGCGTTCGATGTCGCGTGCCGCCGCCAGATAGCGCGACATCGGCGCGTCGATCCAGACCGCGCCGAACACTGCCACTTCACTCGGATCCGACTCGAGCGGTGCGCTCACCGCGCTGCCGCCGAGCAGGCGCGCCCTGGCCTCGGCAGGCAGCTTCACGTATCGATCGAGATAGGAAAGGAGATCGTGTGGCGGCGCGGCGCCGTGGGTGAGTCCACTCGCCGCGGACAAGCAGAGGAGGAGCCCGGTGGTTGCGGCGAGGGCCGTCGCCGTGTGCAGCTGTGATCTCGTGACCAGAGCTTAGCGGAGGTTACGTCCGCCGCAACCGGAATATTCTGCACGTCGGCCCCCCTCGCTACTCACCCCTCGCTGACTCTGTAAGTCGAACGTGTTATCAGCCGCACTGACGGAGGGTCGGTGCGCAGATGCCCGTGCCCGCTGACGGCAGATGCCTCGCCCGTTGTTCGCGGCGGTGATCGGAGCCGCGCTCTGGCGGCTACTTGCTCTCCAGCGTGCGCTTGGTCAGCTGCAGGACGGCGGCAGTCCCTTTCTCGGCCTCGCTGCGGACCTTGCCGCGGATGATCCGCCCGGTGAAGCCGCTGAGGCCGTCCGATCGGCTGCGGCTCTCGGTGACCAGCCAGAAGCCTTCGCCGCGGGCGGAATCGCGGACCAACACGCGCAGTTCGAGCGCGGTCCAGAAGTAGTGGCTCGCGTAGATCATCTTCGACGTGACGATCGCGCCGTCGCGATCCTCGTGCATCGTGAAGTGGCTGATGCGAATGGTTGGCTTCAGCCCGAAGTTCGCGTCCTGCCAATAGAGAAACGACGTGCTGCCCGGCAACGTCGCACGCGGATAGTCGAGCAGGTAGCGGCGGACGTCGGGCAGCAGTTCCGTCAGCGCCGGCAGGCGCTCGATCATCGACGCGAACTCCTGCGCGACAAAGGTCGGACGTGCCGAATCGCGATAGACGGCGAGGCTGCGGTTGCCGTCTTCGAGATACCCGGTCACGTACTCGAGTGCCACCTGGCGCGCCATCGCGTTCACCTGATCGCTGACGTCGGGCCTGCTCCAATCGATTCCCCGCCGTATCCGATCGATGCCCTCCGCCGACAACTTCAGCTGGCACTCCGACACCTTGCACGATCGCAGGTCGCGGATGTCGTCTTCAGGTAGCGTGAGCCGGGCGAAATCGTCGAGGCGGGGCGGCGCACTGATCTTCTTGGTGACGGCGAACGCCTCGCCCGACTCGAAGTGCTCGATGTCGTTCACCGATGCCAGGTAGCTGGCCACCGGTGCCTTGACCCAGACGGCGCCAAACACTGCGACTTCCTTTGACGCGTCCGAGTCGAGTAGCTTGGTGACCGGCCGGCCGGCGGCGAGCTGCGCCCGGGCCTCGGCGTCGAGGTGGACGTATGTATCGAAATAGGTCGTCAGGCCGGGTGGAAAAGCGGGTGCCGGAGCGCTTGCGCCCGCGACGATACCGCACAGCGCTAAGGCGGCTGCCGCGGCGGCGGCCGGGGATATCATGGCGCGCATGAACTGGAAGCTCATCCTGCTGCTCTCGATGTTCGGCCTGGTGATGGCCTTTGCGACGGTCTTCGTCATTTCGTCGACTGTCGAGCCGTTCTGCTGGCTGGCGATCTTCGTCGTCTGCGCGTATCTCATCGCACGGCGCGCTCCGGCCAGCTACTTCCTGCACGGGCTGCTCGTCGGCATCCTCAACGCCGTGTGGATTACGTCAGCGCACGTGCTGCTCTTCGATCAGTACATCGTCCGTCACACCCGCGAGGCCGAGATGATGGCCGGGATGCCGCTCGCGCCGAAGGCGATGATGCTCGTCACCGGGCCGATCGTCGGCGTGGTGTCGGGAATCGGTACTGGGCATTCTCGCCCTGATCGTCCACCGCCTCGTGTCGACCCGGCTCTAGTGGTGCCGGCGGTCGCCGACTATTGCATGCAGCATCCAGCTGACCAGGCTGATCACAATCGCGCCGAAGAGGGCAGGCCAGAAGCCGCTGATCGTGAAACCTGGCACCACCCAAGCGACCAGTGCCAGGCAGATGGCGTTCACCACGAAGATGAACAGCCCGAGCGTGACGATGGTGAAGGGTAGCGTCAGGACGAAGAGCACCGGCTTGACCAGCGCGTTGACCAGGCCGAGGATGAGCGCGGCAACGATGACCGCGCCGGCGCTGCGAACGTGGATGCCCGGGACGAGGGTCGCGGCCAGGTATACCGCCGCGGCGTTGACGGCGAGCCGGATCAGGAACCGCATGATTGAAGGATAAAGGATACGGGCGCAGGTTTCCATGACTCTTCAACGAACGCCGGCGGGTCTCTGGCGAGGGCCCGACAGCCGGCTACGCTGCGCCTGGTGCCAGGCCGATTCGGTCTACATGGCGTACCACGACACCGAGTGGGGCAGGCCGCTGCGCGACGATCGGGCCTTGTTCGAGAAGATCTGCCTCGAAGGATTTCAGAGCGGCCTGAGCTGGCTGACCATCCTCCGCAAGCGGGACAACTTCCGTCGCGGGTTTGCCAACTTCGAGGCCGCGCGCGTGGCGCGGTTCACGGCGCGCGACGTGACCCGTCTCCTCGCCGATGCCGGCATCGTCCGTCACCGCGGCAAGATCGAGAGCACGATCAACAACGCCAGGCGCTGCCTCGATCTCGCCGGCGAATTCGGGTCGCTCTCAGAGTACGTCTGGCGCTTCGAGCCTAACGCGAGGCTAAGGCCGCGGATCCTGACGTGGAGCGTGCTGAAGACGATGGCGACGACGCCGGAGTCGGTCGCGCTCTCGAAAGACCTGCGCAAGCGCGGCTGGACGTTCGTCGGCCCGACGACGATGTATGCGTTCATGCAGGCCGTGGGGGTGGTCAACGATCACCTACACGGCTGCAGTTACCGGTAACCGGTTACTGCAACCGGACACAAAAAAGGGCCGGCTGGATTTCTCCAGCCGGCCCTTTCGACATTCGCTAGTCGGCATTCGCCAGTCCCAGGACTGGCCAACGCAGCGAGCTTTAGTACATGCCGCCCATGCCGCCGCCGCCAGGCATCCCGCCGCCGGCCGGCTCCTTCTTGTCCTCGGGAATTTCGCTGACGAGCGCTTCCGTCGTGAGCAGGAGCGACGCGATCGACGACGCGTTCTGCAGCGCCGTCCGGACGACCTTCACCGGATCGATGACGCCCGCCTTCACCATGTCCTCGTACTTGTCGGTGCCGGCGTTGTAGCCTTCGTCTCCCTTGGCGTCCTTCACCTTCTGGACGACGATGGAGCCTTCCTGGCCCGCGTTGGTCGCGATCCAGCGGAGCGGCTCTTCGATCGCCTTGCGGATGATGTCGACGCCGACCTTCTGGTCGTGATCGAGCTTGAGGCCCTCGAGCGCCTTGGCGGCGCGGATCAGCGCCACGCCGCCGCCGGGCACGATGCCCTCTTCGACGGCCGCCTTGGTCGCGTGCATCGCGTCCTCGACGCGCGCCTTCTTCTCCTTCATCTCGGTCTCGGTAGCCGCACCGACCTTGATCACGGCCACGCCGCCGACCAGCTTGGCGAGGCGCTCCTGCAGCTTCTCGCGGTCGTAGTCCGACGTGGTCTCTTCGACCTGCGTGCGGATCTGCTTGACGCGCCCTTCGATCTGGCCCTGCGTGCCGGAGCCCTCGACGATCGTGGTGTTGTCCTTGTCGATCGTCACCTTCTTGGCCTTGCCGAGATCGTCGAGCTTGATGTTCTCGAGCTTGATGCCGAGGTCTTCCGTGATCGCCTTGCCGCCGGTGAGGATGGCGATGTCTTCGAGCATCGCCTTGCGGCGATCGCCGAAGCCCGGCGCCTTGACCGCGGCCGCCGACAGAGTGCCGCGCAGCTTGTTGACGACGAGGGTGGCGAGCGCTTCGCCGTCTACGTCTTCAGCAATGATCAGCAGCGGACGGCTGGCCCGCGCCACCTGCTCGAGCAGCGGGAGCAGGTCCTTCATCGAGCTGATCTTCTTCTCGTGGATCAGGATGAGCGGGTTCTCGAGCGCCACTTCCATGCGCTCCGGATCCGTCACGAAGTAGGGCGACAGGTAGCCACGGTCGAACTGCATGCCCTCGACGACCTCGAGCGAGGTCTCCATGGACTTTGCCTCTTCGACCGTGATGACGCCGTCCTTGCCGACCTTCTCCATCGCCTCGGCGATGATCTTGCCGATCGTGTCGTCGCTGTTGGCCGAGATGGTCCCGACCTGCGCGATGGCCGTGCCGCTGACCGGCTTGGCCTGCTTCTTCAGTTCGGCGACGACGATCTCGACGGCCTTCTCGATGCCGCGCTTGAGCTCCATCGGGTTGGCGCCGGCGACGACGTTCTTGGCGCCCTCGCGGAAGATCGCCTGCGCGAGCACGGTGGCCGTGGTGGTGCCGTCACCAGCGATATCCGAGGTCTTGCTCGCGACCTCGCGGACCATTTGCGCGCCCATGTTCTCGAGCGCGTCCTTCAGCTCGATCTCCTTGGCCACCGTCACGCCGTCCTTGGTGATGGTGGGGGAGCCGAACTTCTTGTCGAGGACGACGTTGCGGCCCTTGGGGCCGAGGGTGACCTTGACGGCGTTGGCGAGCTGGTTGACGCCGCGCAGGATGGCCTGCCGCGACTCCTCGCCGTAAACGATCTGCTTTGCCATGGCTTGTTGAATCTCCTCTAGCGGTTGCCGAGACCCGACGGTCCGGCCTACTACTTGGTAATGACGCCGAGGATCTCTTCCTCGCGCATGATCAGATACTCCTCGCCATCGAGCTTGATCTCCTGGCCGGAGTACTTGCCGAACAGCACCGTGTCGCCTTCCTTTACGTCCAGCGGCGTCACCTTGCCGTCCTTCTCGACCTTGCCCTTGCCGACCGCGATCACCTTGCCCTGCTGCGGCTTTTCCTTGGCCGAGTCCGGGATGATGATGCCGCCGACCTTCTGCTCGCCCTCTTCGATACGGGACACGATCACGCGATCGTGCAGGGGGCGGATGCCTACCTTGGTTGCAGTTGCTGCCATTTCGTCGCTCCGTTGTAGTTAGAAGGGGTTGGCCGGGGCGGCCTGCGGCGCCACTCGTGTGGCGTCTGCGACCTAGCAATCACCCTGACCGACTGCTAATTCTATGGAGGCCGGCCGGCGCTGTCAAGCAGTCTGATGTAACGACTGCTAAAATTCTTTACTCGAGCTAGGGGGTCCGGGCGGCCAGCTTCCTGGGGCCGCGCCCTCCCACGGCCGCAGGCCCAGGCCGGCTCAGCTGGTGCGTCTGATGCGGTATTCGGTGATTTTGCGGGCAATCGTGTTGCGATGAACCCCGAGCAGATCGGCCGCCTCGCCAAGGTTGCCCTTGGTGCGTTGCAGGGCGCGGGTGATGGAGAGTTTCTCGAGCTCGTGGCGGACGTCCTCGTAATGGAGGCCCTTGTCCAGCATGTCCGAAACCAGCCGTTCGAGATGCTCGCGCACGAAACCTACTCGAGCTCGCGGCCCGACAGACGGCGGAACGCCTCAACGTACTTGTCGCGCGTCCGGGCGATGACGGGCTCGGGCAGCGACGGCACCGGGGGCTGCTTGTTCCACTTGATCTCTTCCAGGTAGTCGCGCACGAACTGCTTGTCGAAGCTCGGTACGGCGCCCCCCGGGGTGTACTGGTCTTTCGGCCAGAAGCGCGACGAGTCGGGCGTCAGCACTTCGTCGATGAGGACGACGTCGGTCGCGGGATTGCCGCTGCCGACGAGGCCGAACTCGAACTTGGTGTCGGCGATGATGATGCCCTTCGCCTCGGCGTAGGCGCAGCCACGGCGGAAGATTTCAAGCGTCAGCTGTTTCAGCCGCGTCGTCAGTTCGCGGCCGATGATCTTCGCCGCGTCGTCCTCGCTGATGTTGATGTCGTGCCCGCTTTCTTCCTTCGTGGCCGGCGTGAAGATCGGCTCCGGCAGACGGTCCGATTCGCGCAGGCCGGCCGGCAGCGTCACGCCGCAGACCTTCCCGGTTTTCTGGTATTCCTTCCAGCCCGACCCGGACAGGTAGCCGCGCGCGACGCACTCGATCGGGACCGGCCGCGTGCGTCGGCAGAGCGTCGAGCGTCCCTTCAGTTCGGCGGCATGTTGCTGCAGCACGGCCGGGAATTTCGCCACATCGGTCGCGATCACGTGGTTCGGGACGAGATCGCCCATGCGCTCGAACCAGAACGCGGACAACTGGGTCAGCACTTTTCCCTTGTCGGGAATGGCGGAGCCGAGCACGTAATCGAAGGCGGAGATGCGATCGGTTGCAACCAGCAACAGGTCGTCGCCAACTTGATAGAGGTCGCGGACCTTGCCGCGGCCGTGAAGCGTCAGATCAGGGAAAGCGGTTTCAAGTACTGGAGGCATGGTCAGTATGCGGTTCGCAGTCCGAGCTGCAAATTGTAACTGCAAACCGTGGCCTGCTAACTGCGAACCGCGGATTCTCCGCGCATAGGTTATTTGCCCGCGCCTCGCACCTCGATCCGCCCGCGCGTGGCGCGCAGGGTCAGCGTCGGGCCGCCGCCGCGGACCTTCACGTTCACCCGGGCGTCGGGCCCGTCAGAGGGCGTGGCGGGGATGGAGGAATCGTCCGTCGTAATCCGCCCCTCGGCCGCAGCCGCGTCGAGCGTGTAGCCGTCAGGCGGCGCGGTGACCGAGATGGCGCCGAGGTTGGAAATGGTCACCGGGGCGGCAGTGGCGAGGCGGACGTCCATGTCGGTGTTGTGGCCGTCGAGGCGCGCCTCGCTGCGCAGCCCCTCGATCCGCAACTGGCCATTGGTACCGTTGTAGCGGAGCGGCGCCTTCAAGGCGTCGATGGCGCTGATCGTCAAGTCGGTCGTGCGCGATTCGATGTCGAGTGGTCCGCCGATATCCCTGAGCGTGAGGCGGCTGCCGGAGGTGTCGACCGAGACGGTGCCGGTAATGGCCGAGATCTCGCCGCGGCTATTCCGTGTCGTCACCTTCAACGACGTCGCGCCGGCGACTTCGAGCGTCCCGCCGAAGTGCGTCAGCCGGACATCCCCCGCGATCGCGCTCACATGCGTCTCGCCGCGCGAGGAGGCGGCGTCGAGGCTGGCCACGTCTTTTACCGCCAGCAGCCCGACGTGCGGGAGCACGGTCAGCTGGAGCCGTTGCGGTACCCGCAACGTGATGGCCACCTGTGTCACGAACGCCTGTTGACCGATGCGGCGGTCGTTCCAGGCGTTGGTGATGATCATCGTGTCCCCTTTCGTCGGATCAAGAGTCAGGCGCGCCCCGTCCGCTGCCGCCTTGACCTCCGCCTGCTCGAAGCCGCGGGCGACGACTCTGATCTCCACGGCGATGTCCGAGCGATCGCTGCCCGTGACCGTCAGGTCGCACGGACGGAGCAGGTTTAAGCGCAGTTTCTGGACGCCCGGGGCCACCGGGAAGGTTTGTTGCGAATCGGACGACGCCGTTTCGCGCGGCCCCTGCATGCCGCGGCGCATCCGCTGAAAGATCCCCCCCACGCTCAGGTCGGACCCCGGCGGCGCCGGCGGCGCCGTAAACTGATAGACGGCGATCCCCACCACGAGGAACAGGGCGATGAGGACTAACTCGCGTTTTCCCATAGACTTGGCGGCAGTTTCCGTAGTAGAGTCCGGACCGGTCGTCTCCCGGCCATCCGGATTCTAATCCCGACTGTAGCGCTCAAACATGCGGTCCCGACTTCGCGCGGCCATCGTCCTGCTTCTCACGGTTGGGCTGCTCGCGTACTTCCTCCGCGGCGTCAACCTGGGCGAGGTGTGGGAAAAAACGCGCGAGGCCGACGCGCGCCTGCTCCTGCTTGGCGTGTGCGTCACGATGACCACCTACGCTTTGCGCGCGTTCCGTTGGCAGTATCTCCTGGCGCCGATCGGACCGACGCGGTTCGCCACCGCGTTCCAGACGACGGTGATCGGGTTCATGGCGAGCTTCCTGCTGCCCGCGCGCGCCGGCGAAGTGCTCCGCCCCTACCTGCTGGCGCGACGTGAACATCTGCCGCCCACCGCCTGTTTCGCGACGATCATCCTCGAACGGTTGCTCGACCTCCTGACCGTGCTGCTGCTGTTTGGCGTGTTCGTGTTGTTCGTCGATCCCGCGTCGCTCACGGGTGCCCCGGCGTTGTACGCGGAAGTGAAGACCGGTGGGCTGCTCGCGGCGGCGGCGGCCGTCGCCGGATTTCTCGTCTTCTTCTTCCTCGCCGGCCACCCCGAGCAGTTGGGCGCCTGGGCGCGGCGTATCGAGCACGTGCTGCCGGAGCGGCTGGCCCATGCGGTCGCATCGATTGTCGAGAGCTTCGCGGAGGGGCTGGCGGTCATGCGGCGGCCCGCGCACCTGCTCGGGTCGCTGGCGCTGTCATTTCCGCTGTGGCTGTCGATCGCGCTGGGAATTTTCGTGACGTCACGCGCCTTCCATATGACGTTCGGCTATCTCGGTTCGTTCCTCGTGATGACCCTGCTCGTGGTCGGCGTCGCGGTGCCGACGCCGGGGCAGGTGGGCGGGTTCCACACTGCCTACAAGATCGCGGTGATGACGTTCTTCGGCGCCAGCGAACCAACGGCCGTCGGCGCCGCGATCGTGCTGTGGGCAGTGTCGTTCGTGCCGGTGACACTGCTTGGTCTGGTCTTCATGGCGCGGGAAGGCCTCTCGCTCGGCCGGATGCGCGAGATGGCGGGCGGGGAAGCGGCATGAAATGCCCCTTCTGCTCGCATCTGGGCGACAAGGTCGTCGACTCGCGCGAGAGCAAGGAAGGCAACAGCATCCGCCGCCGGCGCGAATGTCTCGGCTGCGGCAAGCGCTACACCAGTCGCGAGCACATCGAGGAGATCGAGTACCGCGTGATCAAGAAGGACGGCCGTCCCGAGCCGTTCCAGCGGCAGAAGCTCGTCGGCGGACTGGTCCGCGCCTGCGAGAAGCGGCCGGTCAGCGCGCAGCAGCTCGAAGGGATTGCCGATCGCATCGAGTCGGACCTCCAGGATCGTCCCGAACGCGAGATGAGGACGACGGAGATCGGGCAACGGATCATGGACGAACTGCGCCGCATCGACCAGGTGGCCTTCGTCCGCTTTGCCTCGGTCTATCGCCAATTCCGCGACGTTGGCGAGTTCACGCGCGAAATCGACGAGCTCCAGAAGAGCAAGCCATGACCGTCCGCGCCAATCCGCTGCCGGTCGCGCGCCGTCCTGCGGCGGACGGCGGGGTGGAGCGGCGGCCATTTCGCGACAACCCGCGGCTGATTCTCGCCGGGATTCTGCTGCTCCTCGTCAGCCTTGTCGTCATCATCCGCATCTCCGACCGGACAACGCAGCTCAATCCCGACTTCCTCAGCGAAGCGGTGCTCTACACGCTGTCGGTCGCCGACGTCACGATGCTGCTCGCGCTCGCCTTCGTCCTGGCCCGCAACGTCATCAAGCTCGCGGTCGAACGCCGGCGTGGCCTGCCGTTCGCCCGCTTCCGCCTCAAGCTCGTCGCCGCGCTCCTCGGGCTGACGATCATTCCGTCATTACTGGTCCTCGCCGCCGGGACCGAGTTGATCCGGCAGACGACCGCGCGCTGGTTCAGCCAGCCGGTCACCGACGTGCTGAGCTCGGCCAACCGCATCGCCGGTACCTTTTACCGCGATCGCGAAGCGGCAGTGGCGGCGCAAGCGGCGTCGCTCGTCGCGGCCGTGCCGGCGTCATTGCTGCTCAATGGCGACGTCGAGACGTTGAAGCGAGCCGTGACCGCGCCGGTCATGGACGGGCGCGTCGGGATGATCGAGATCTACCGCCTGCAACCCTCGGGCATGCACCCCGACGTCGTCCCGGTCGTCGCCCTGCAGGCACCGAGCCTGCCGCCCGGCCACCTGCGCGCGTCCTCGGATCGCCTGGCGGCGAAGATTGCTAGTGGCAGCACCGACACGCAGGCGCACGAACCCCTCGACGGCGGCGGCGAACTGGTCCGCGCCGGCGCCGCCGTCCGCGACGCGGCCGGCCGGCCGGTTGGGGTGATCATCGCCAGCGACTTCCTGTCGGGCGACATGGCGCGGGCGGCGCGGCAAATCACCGAAGCCTACGAAGACTACAGCAAGCTGCGCGTGCTCAAGGGACCGCTCGAAGGCGTCTATCTGTCGTTGTTCGTGATGATGACGTTGATGATTCTCGTCAGCGCCACCTGGCTTGGTTTTTATCTCGCCAAGCGGATCACACGGCCGGTCGGCATGCTCGCCGCCGGAGCGCGCGAGATCGGCGCCGGCCATCTCGATCATCGGATCGAGCCTGAAACGCGCGACGAGTTTGGATCGCTCGTCGAGGCCTTCAACGCGATGGCCGCCGAGCTGGCCACGAGCCAGCGCCGTCTCGATCGCTCCCGCCTCGAGATGGAGCGGAAGAACGCCGAGATCGAGGAGCGCCGCCGCTATATCGAGACTGTCCTGCAGCGCATCGCCACCGGCGTCATCTCGATCGGGCCCGACGGCCGGGTCAGCACCGTCAACGCCGCCGCGGCGCGGCTGCTCGAAGTCGAGACCGCGATCGTCGGCGTGGCGATCGAGCAGGTGCTGGCACGCGAGGACCTGCAGCCGCTCGCCACCCTGGTGCGCGCGGTCATCGCGGGCGGCGGCAAGCCGGCCGGCCAGGAGATTGCCCTGGCGCGTGACGGTCGGGAAATCCACCTCGCCGCGGCAGCGACGGCGCTACAGAGCGAGGGAGGCGCACACGAAGGGACCGTCCTGGTCTTCGACGACGTGACCCCGCTGGTACGCACGCAGCGCGTCGCGGCGTGGCGTGACGTGGCGCGCCGGCTGGCGCACGAAATCAAGAATCCGCTGACGCCGATTCAATTGTCGGCCGAGCGCATGTCGCGGCATTTCGCCGGAGCCCCGGAAGCCACCCGCGCCCTGGTCGACGAGTGCACCAGCGCCATCGTCACCGAGGTCGAGTCGCTCAAGGCGCTGGTTGACGAGTTCGCGCAGTTCGCGCGCATGCCGGCGCCGCGTGCGGTGCCGGCGAACCTGAACGCGGTCCTGACCGAGACGCTCGCGCTCTACAGCGGGCTGCTCAGCGGCATCACCATCGATCGCGAGCTGGCGCCGGCGCTGCCGCCGGTGCGGCTCGACGTCGAGCAGATCCGGCGGGTCGTCATCAACCTGATCGACAACGCCATCGAAGCGCTGTCGGGGACGACCGGCGGACGCATCGGCGTGCAGACGCAACACGATCCGGGCAACGCCGTCGCGCGGATCGTGATCGCCGACAACGGACCCGGCGTGCCGCCCGCCGACCGCGAGAAGCTGTTCATGCCCTACTACTCGACCAAGAAACGCGGCAGCGGCCTCGGCCTCGCCATCGTCCGGCGCATCGTCGGCGAGCACGGCGGGTCGATCGAAGTGGGCGACAATACTCCGAGGGGCTCGCGATTCGTGATCGAGCTGCCGTGCTGAGATGAAGGAACGGATCCTCATCGTCGACGATGAAGCCGGCGTGCGCAACGCGCTGAGCGGAGTGCTGCGCGACGAGGGCTACACCGTCGAAGCGGTCGACTCGGGCGAGGCCTGCCTTGACCGCGCCATGCGCACGGCGTTCGATGCGATCGTGCTGGACATCTGGCTCCCCGGCATGGACGGCCTGGCTACGCTCGCCAGGCTGCAGGAGCGGCGGATTGACGCGCCGGTCGTGATGATCTCGGGCCACGGCAACATCGAGTCGGCGGTGCGCGCCATCAAGATGGGGGCCTTCGATTTCGTCGAGAAGCCCCTGTCACTCGACAAGACCGTGCTGGTCGTCGGCAACGCCGTCCGCCAGCGCCGGCTCGAGGCGGAAAACCGCGAGTTGCGCGCCACCGTCGGGCGCAAGCAGACGATCGTCGGCGAGAGCTACGTCATGCGGCAGCTGCTCGAACAGGTCGCGATGGCGGCGCCGACCAACGGGCGGGTGTTGATCTACGGCGAGAACGGCACCGGCAAGGAGCTGGTGGCGCGCACGATCCACGGGCACAGCCGGCGCTCACGAGGGCCGTTCATCGAGGTCAACTGCGCGGCCATTCCCGAGGAGCTGATCGAGAGCGAGCTGTTCGGGCACATGCGCGGCTCGTTCACTGGGGCGACGGCGGACCGGCGCGGCAAGTTCGAGCTCGCCGACGGCGGGACGCTCTTCCTCGACGAGATCGGCGACATGAGCCTGAAGACGCAGGCCAAGGTCCTGCGCGCGCTCCAGGAACAGGTGGTCGAGCCGGTCGGCGGCACCCAGAGCGTCAAGGTGGACGTGCGGGTGATTGCCGCCACCAACAAGGATCTGCCCGTCGAGATCCGCGCCGGCCGCTTCCGCGAGGACCTCTACTTCCGCCTCAACGTCATTCCGATCTTCGTGCCTCCGCTGCGCGAGCGCGACAACGACGTGACCCTGCTCGCCGAGCACTTCATCGGCGAGTTCTCGCGCGAGTACGGGCGCCGCCCGAAGCACTTCGACAGCGGCGCGGCGACTGGCCTGCGCAGCTACCGCTGGCCCGGCAACGTGCGCGAGCTGCGCAACGTGATCGAGCGGCTGATGATCATGGTGCCGGGAGAGATGATCACGCTGCCGAACCTGGCCTTCCTGGACCGGGCCGGGGCGCTCGCGCCGGAGGCGGCGGAGGCGACGTCACTACCGCTGCACGAGGCGCGCGATCGCTTCGAGCGCGACTACATCCTGCGCGCGTTGGCCGCCAACCACGGGAACATCTCCCGCACCGCCGACGCGCTCGGCGTCGAACGCAGCAACCTCTATCGCAAGATGCGCGGCTTCGGCATCGCCCCGGCGAGGCGGGAAGAAGAAGCGGTCTGAATCGGGTGATGGGGTGATCGGGTGATCGGGTGATCTGATCATCGGGTGATCTGAGGTCACCGGATCACCCGATGATCAGATCTATCTGATCTTGTTCTCCAAGACCTGCTGCGGGCTGAAGTCCGTCACCTGCAGGTAATACTCCGCGCAGGCGTTGAGCGCCGCCGCGGGAACGAGTCCGACGATCTCGCTCTCCAGGATCGACACGCCGTAGCGTTCCGCCTCGCGCTTGACCGCTTCGAAGACGCGGAAGATCGGGGTCTTCTCGTAGTTGGTCAGGTTCATCGACACCTGCACGATGCCGCGGTCCGCCAGCGCGAAGCCGGCTGCCTTGACGAAGCGGAAACCGCCGCTGCTGTGCCGGATCGCCGCTGCGATCTTCTTCGCCACTTCGAGACGATCGGTATTCAGGTTGATGTTGTAGGCGATGAGCGGCATCCGCGCCCCGATGACCGAGGCGCCGGCCGTCGGGTGAGGCGCCGACGGTCCGTAGTCGGGTGCCCAGCCCTCGCTGGCCATCTTGGCGGCCAGCCCTTCGAACTCGCCGCGCCGGATGTCTTCCAGGTTCCGGCGCGCCGGGTTGGTCGCGGCTTCTTCATACAAGTAAACCGGCACGCTGAACTGCGAGGCGACTGCCTGGCCGACCTCTTTCGCCAGCGCAACGCAGTCCGCCATCGTGGCCGATTCGATCGGGACGAACGGCACGACGTCGATGGCACCGAGGCGCGGATGCTCCCCCCTGTGCGAACGGAGATCGATCGCCGGGATCGTCTGTTCGTACATGGCCAGGACCGCGGTCTTGACCCCCGCGGCATCGCCAGCCAGCGTGAAAACCGAGCGATTGTGCGATGCATCCGACGAGTAGTCGAGCAGCCGGGCACCCGCTACGCTGCGGACGGCGGCGACGATCGCCTCGATGACCTCGGGGCGGCGCCCCTCGCTGACGTTGGGAATGCACTCGATAATCTGCGTCATTGGCGATCCATGTTGATATAATCTCGCACATTCCATGGCGGATCCGCTTCGCGAACATGAAGTGACCGACTCGCGAATCGAGGAGCTGCTCCTCGCCGGACTGGATCACTATTTCAACGGACAGCACGAGCTCGCGATCAACGTCTGGACGCGCGTCCTCTTCCTCGATCGGACCCACGCGCGCGCCCGCGCCTACATCGAGCGCGCCAGGAGCGCGATTGCCGAGCGTCACCGCGAAGGGGACGAACTGCTGCACGCGGGCCTCGCCGCGTTTGCGCGCGGTGACGCCGGTGATGCACGCCGCCTGCTGCAGTCCGCCGTCGAGCGCGGCGCCCGGCCCGAGGAAGCGATGGCGGCGCTCGAGCGGATCGAGCGTCTCGCGCCCGTCGTGGAACCCGTCCTCAGGCGCCGCCGCGCGTCGCATGTCGGTGAGGTGCTCACCGTGCAACGGCGCGGCGTCAGTGCCGCCACGCTGCTGCTGGTCCTGGCGATCGGCCTGGCCTGCGGCGCCTTCGTGATGATGGCGTGGAGCTCGGGACTGCTGCCGGGGGCACCGGTTTCCTCGCCTGCCGCGGACGTGCGCGTCGCCCCCGAGCCGTTGCCGGTGCCGTCGACCTCCGACGTCGCTCTCGCCCGCGCGACGTCCTGGTATCGCAGCGGCCGCCTGCGCGACGCGCTGGCGGCGCTCGCCGCTATCCGCCCCGGCGATCCGCTGCGGCCGCGCGCCGACGACCTGCGCGCCACCATCCAGCAGAGACTGCTCGAGGCGGCGCGCGCCACGCGGCCGGCGGCGCCGAGCGAACCGGCGCGATAAATGCCGAAATGCCCGAAGTGCCAGTACTTCAGCTTCGATAGCGGGGATCGCTGCCGTAACTGCGGCTACGACTTCTCACTCGTGCCCGACTTTCCGGCCGAGGATCTGCAGATTCAGAACGGCACCGAACCGCTCGGCCCGCTCGGCGACTTGATCTTGCACGAGGCGCCCGGCAACCTGCCGCTGTTCACCCCCGCCGGCGATCCCGACGCTCCACTCGTGCCGCCCAACGCGACGCCGCGCGCGCCGCTGGCCGTCCGTCGCGGCGCCCCCACCACCGGCCGTCCGGCGCGGGCGAAACGCGAGCGGAGCGGCCCCGACCCCGAGCCCCGCCTGGCGCTCGACACCGCTGAGCTGTCGGTGGTGCCTGAACCCGTCGCGCGCGCCGCTGTCGAGAAGCCGCCAGCCGCGCCGCCGGTTGCTCTGGCGGCGCAGCAGACTGCCGGCACCGGGGCGCGCGTCGGCGCGGCCGCGATCGACGTCGCCCTTCTCGCCAGCATCAACATAACGGTGTTGTATTTCACCCTGAAGATCTGCGATCTCAGGTTCGCCGACATCCTGCTGCTGCCTGCCGCGCCGCTGCTCTCGTTCCTGCTCCTGCTCGATGGCGGCTATTTCGCCGCGTTCGTGGCGGCGGGCGGCCAGACAATCGGGAAGATGGCGGCCGGCATCCGCGTCGTTCCGTCGGATCCCGCAGCGTCGGTCGCAGAGCGCGTCACCTTCGGCCACGCCATCGTCCGGGCCGCGGCGTTCTTCGTCGCGCTGCTGCCTGCCGGCCTCGGCCTGCTGCCGGTGCTCTTCGGCGAGCATCGCGGGCTGCACGATCGTCTCGCCGATACCCGCGTCGTCAAAGCGTGATCCGCCTCGCCGTCTTCCTCGCCACCGTCGCCTACTGCGGATACTTTCCCGTCGCTCCAGGCACGGTCGGGTCCGCCGCCGGCCTGGTCGTCTACCTCCTCGTGTGGTGGACGCGCTCACCGATCGTCGAAGTCGGGCTGATCGTCGCGACCTTCGTTATCGGCACCTGGGCGGCGACGCACGCCGAGCGTTACTTTGGCGGCATCGACCCGGGACCGGTCGTCATCGACGAAGTGCTCGGGATGCTGATCACGCTCGCGTTCATTCCTGCCGGCTGGTCCGCCGCGCTCGCCGGGTTTGTGCTGTTCCGCGTCTTTGACGTGATTAAACCGTTTCCTGCCAACCGCCTCGAGACATTCCATGGTGGCTTCGGCATCATGGCCGACGACGCGATGGCGGGTGTCTATGCCAACCTGGCGCTGCGCCTGCTGATCTGGCTGCTGCCGGCCTGGATCCACTGACATGCCGTTGCGTGCCGCCGAGATCATCGCGGTCGGCTCCGAGCTGCTCGGCTCGGCACGCGTCGACACCAACTCGCTCTACATCGCCGACAAGCTGGCCGCGCTCGGTATCGAGCTGCGCCTGAAGAGCGTCGTCGGCGACGAGCACGACGATCTTGCTGTGCTGCTGCGCCAGGCACTGGCGCGCGCCGACGTGATCGTGCTGACCGGCGGCCTCGGCCCGACTGACGACGACCTCACCCGCGACGTTGTCTCGGGCGTGCTCGGACTCCCGATGACGCTCGATGAGAGGATCGTCGAGCAGATCCGCGCCCGCTTCGCGCGGCGCGGCTTCGAGATGCCGGAAGTGAACCGCCGCCAGGCGCAGGTGCCGCGCGGCGCAGTCGTTTTGGACAACCCCAACGGCACCGCGCCGGGACTGTTCATCGATCACCATGGCCAGGCGCTGGTGCTCCTGCCGGGGCCGCCGCGCGAGATGCAGCCGATGTTCGACGGCGTCTGCGCCGGGCCGCTTGCCGAACGGGCCGGCGCCGAGCGCGTCTATCGCACGACCCTCTTCATCACCGGCCTCGGCGAGTCGCATGTCGAACAGCTCGCGCAGCCGATCTACGCGCGATGGCGCCGCTCGACGCCACCGGTGGCGACGACGATCCTCGCGGCGATGGGGCAGGTCGAGCTGCACCTGTCGGTGCGCGGCCCCGACGAAGCGGTCGCACGAGCCACGTTGGACAAGGTGCGTGCCGAATTGCACGGCGTGCTCGGCGAGCACATCTACAGTACGGACGGGCGCGTCATGGAAGAGGTCGTCGGCGATCTGCTGAAGGGGTGCGGCTGGACCATCGCCGCCGCGGAATCCTGCACCGGTGGCTTGCTGCTCTCGCGGTTGACTGACGTCGCCGGCAGTTCCGCCTACGTCCGCGCCGGCGTCGTCGCCTACGACAACGCCGACAAGACGGCACTCCTCGGCGTGCCGGAAGCGTTGATCGAGCGGCATGGCGCGGTCAGCGAGCCGGTCGCCGTCGCGATGGCGGAAGGGATCCGGGCGCGCACCGGCGCCGATGTCGCCGTCGGCATTACCGGCATCGCGGGACCCGGCGGCGGAACCAAAGAGAAGCCCGTCGGCACCGTGGTCATCGCCGTCCTGGCGCCAGGGCACGACGGCTACGTCCGAACGTTTCAGTTCATCGGTGCGCGCACGCAGGTCAAGTATCAGTCCACGCAGGCCGCGCTGAATCGGGTAAGGCGGATGGTCCTCGATGCTCGGATGATCCGATGACCCCGCGCATTCAGCGCGCACCTGACGCTAGCCCGCATCAGCGATGCGCCGCGGGCCTCTCACCTAAGGGCGCGTCGTACCACGCGCCGTTAGACGTGCCCTTCACAGGCTGACCCATCGCCCATCGCCCATCGCCCATCGCCCATCGTCCCTCGCCCCTCGCCTCCCATCGGTCTGATACGCTGTCCCTGATGGTCCCGTGGATCCTCATCGGCTACGCGTTCGGCTCCGTGCCCTTCGCGTTCATCCTCGCCCGCCGTGCCGGCATCGACGTTCGTGTCGCCGGCAGCGGCAACGTCGGCGCCGCCAATGTGCTGCGGACGACGGGCATGCCGCTCGGTGTGATGGTCATGGCCCTCGACATTCTCAAGGGGGTCGCGACGGTGCTTCTCGCCTCGGCGCTCGAAGGGACCGCCCCAGCGATGGCGGCGGCGGGCGCGGCGGCGATCGTCGGCCACATCTATCCCGTGTGGCTGCGTTTTCACGGCGGCAAGGGAGTTGCCGTCGCCGCCGGTGTGTTCTGCGTGCTGGCGCCGGTCGCCACTGTGGCTGCGGCCGCCGTGTTCCTGCTGGTTGTTTGGGGAACGCGCGTGATCTCGCTGGGCTCGATCGCCGCTACGGTGACGCTGCCCGCCGTGGCGTTGATGAGCGGCGCCTCCTCGTCGGTCGCCGCGGCAGCGGTCGGCAGCGGCGCCTTGATCCTGTTTCGCCATCGCGCCAACCTGCGCCGGATCGCATCCGGCACCGAGCAGCGCATGGGGCTGCACAGCGGCCCATCGGGGGACGCGAGGGAGTGGCGCCGATGAGCGACAGCATCGCCGTCCTGGGCGCCGGCAGCTGGGGGACGGCGCTCGCTATTCACTGCGCGCGCGTCGGCCACGACGTGCGGCTCTGGGGGCGCGACGCCGCGCTGATGACGTCGATTGCGGACATGCGCTGCAACGCGCGCTACCTGCCCGAGACCACGATTGGAGACGGCGTGCTGGCGACCTCGTCGTTCGAGGCGGCGCTCGATGGGGAACCGATCGTCATCGCCGCGGTGCCGTCGCACGGCATGCGCCGCGTCCTCGAGGAAGCGCGCCCGTTTCTCTCACCGGGGGCGGTCATCGTCAGCGCGACCAAGGGGCTCGAGACGACGTCGCTGGCCCGCATGTCACAGGTGATTGCCGAGGAACTTCCGGGGCATCCGATCGCGGCATTGTCGGGACCGAGCTTTGCCGCCGAGGTCGCGCGCGGCATGCCGACCGCGGTCGTCGTCGCCTCCGCCGATCCATCGGCGACGATGCGGGTGCAGGACTGCCTCAAGGGCCCGACGCTGCGTCTCTACGGCAGCGACGATGTAACCGGCGTCGAGTTCGGCGGGGCGCTGAAGAACGTCATCGCGATCGCGGCCGGTGTCGTGGAAGGACTCGGCATCGGCCACAACGCGATGGCGGCGCTGATCACCCGCGGCCTCGTCGAGATGTCGCGGTTGGCGTGCGCCGAGGGTAGCCGCAGGGAGACGCTCGCCGGCTTGAGCGGCCTGGGCGATCTCGTGCTCACGTGCATGGGCGATCTGAGCCGCAACCGCCGCGTCGGCATCGAGCTTGGGCGTGGACGGCGGCTCGAGGCGATCCTCGCCGACACCCCGATGGTCGCTGAAGGGGTGCGCACGACGGGAGCGGCGCTGGCGCTCGGCGCGCGACATGGCGTCGAACTGCCACTCGCGGCCCAGATGGCCGCGGTGCTCGACGGGCGGACGAGCGCGCGCAGCGCCGTCGAGGTGCTGATGCTCCGCCCGCAACGCTCGGAAAGCGACCGGGCATAGGATGCGCGCGAGTAAGGCTGCGGGGAGTCCGAGGGGCGAATCTTGCTGGTAGGACGATGCGAGCGAGCGCAGCGAGTCGAGCCAGACGAACGGAGCGAGCCGGCGCAGCGGCGCGCGAGTGAGGCTGCAGGGGAGTCCGAGGGGCGAATCTTGCTGGTAGGACGATGCGAGCGAGCGCAGCGAGTCGAGCCAGACGAACGGAGCGAGCCGGCGCAGCGGCGCGCGAGTGAGATTGTGGAGGAGTCCGAGGGGGCGATCCTGCTGGTAGGACGATGCGAGCGAGCGCAGCGAGTCGAGCCAGACGAACGGAGCGAGCCGGCGCAGCGGCGCGCGAGTGAGATTGTAGGAGGAGTCCGAGGGGGCGATCCTGCTGGTAGGACGATGCGAGCGAGCGCAGCGAGTCGAGCCAGACGAACGGAGCGAGCCGGCGCAGCGGCGCGCGAGTGAGATTGTGGAGGAGTCCGAGGGGGCGATCCTGCTGGTAGGACGATGCGAGCGAGCGCAGCGAGTCGAGCCAGACGAACGGAGCGAGCCGGCGCAGCGGCTCGCGAGTGAGGCTGCAGGGGAGTCCGAGGGGCGACGCCCCTCGGATAAATGATGGGTTTCTTCGACAAGATCAAGGCGTCCCTGGCGCGGACGAAAGAACAGTTCGTCGAGCGGTTCGACGACATCCTCGGGCGTGCCGAGACTGCGGAACGGCGCAGCCGCCCGATCGACGTCGAGACGCTCGAGGCGCTGGAGGAAGCGCTGATCTCCGCCGACGTCGGCGTCGCCGCCGCCGATCAGATCGTCAGCGCCGTGCGCGAGCGCCGCACCAAAGGCGGGTCGCTGCGCGATCTCGTCAAGCAGGAGATCCTGGCGATTCTCCACGCCGCCGAGACGCCCGCCCCCAACGGATCGACGCCGCACGTGACGCTTGTCGTCGGCGTCAACGGCACTGGCAAGACGACGACGGTCGGCAAGCTGGCGCGGGTGATTAAGGACGGAGGACGGACGCCGCTCATCTGCGCGGCCGATACGTTCCGCGCGGCCGCTGTCGAGCAGCTGCAGGTGTGGGCGACGCGCGCCGGTGTGGATTTCATCCGGGCGCAGGCGGGCTCCGATCCTGCCGCCGTCGTCTTCGACGCCATCGCCGCCGGCAAGGCGCGCGGCCGCGACGTGATCCTCGTCGACACGGCCGGCCGCCTGCACACGCGCGTCAACCTGATGGGCGAGCTCGACAAGATCCGGCGCATCGCCGCGCGCGAAGTGCCGGGCGCGCCGCACGAAGTGCTGCTCGTCCTCGACGCGACCGTCGGGCAGAACGGTCTGAACCAGGCCCGCGAGTTCATGGGCGTCGCCGGCGTCAACGGCATCGTCCTGACCAAGCTCGACGGGACCGCCAAGGGAGGCATCGCCGTCGCCATCGCGCACGACCTCAAGCTGCCAATCCGCTACGTCGGCGTCGGCGAAGGGATCGACGACCTGATCCCGTTCTCGCCCGAGGACTACGTCAACGCGCTCTTCGAAGAGAAGTGGTAGCGGATTGCAGATTGGAGAGTGCAGAGTGGCGATTGACGGATTGAGGATTGGAGATTGGCGATTGGGTCAATCGCCAATCTCCATTTCAATCTCCAATCGGCAATCGCCAATCCGTCAATCGGCACTCTGCACTCTGCAGTCGCCAATTCTCGTCGCCCATGAATGACGACAACCACTTCATGCGCAAAGCCCTGGCGCTTGCGGAGCGCGGGCGGGGGACGACCAGCCCCAACCCGCTTGTCGGCGCGCTCGTCGTCGACCCTGGTGGCGTGATTGTGGGGCGCGGCGCCCATCGAGTCGCGGGCGGGCCGCACGCCGAGGTCTTCGCCCTCGAAGAGGCCGGAGCGCGCGCGCGGGGTGCCACGTTGTATTGCACGCTCGAGCCCTGCTCGCATACCGGTCGCACCGGCCCGTGCGCGCCGCTTGTGACCGCGGCCGGCATCGCGCGCGCGGTCGTCGCGATCGAGGATCCGAATCCGCTCGTCAGTGGCGCGGGATTGCGCTACCTGCGCGAGCACGGCCTCGCGATCGAGGTCGGCATCGAGCGCGCACGTGCGGCCGAACAGAATGCCGTCTTTTTCACCAACATCCGGCAGCGCCGGCCATACGTGATTCTCAAGGCCGCGCTCAGCGCCGACGGCAAGATCGCCGCCGCGGCGGGCGAGCGCACCTACCTGACCGGCCCGGAGGCAAACCGCCGAGTCCACCGGCAGCGCGCCGAAGTCGACGCGATCGGCGTCGGCTCGGGAACGATCCTCGCCGACGACCCGTTGTTGACGCCGCGCGGCGCGTATCGCGCCCGGATGTTGACTCGAGTCATCTTCGATCGCCGCCTGCGCACCCCGCCGACGGCCCGGGTGTTTTCGACGCTGGCTGTCGGACCCGTAATCGTGCTCAGTACCCGAAGTCATATGTGACGATAAGAGTGCCAGAGTGACGGAGCTGACCAACGCCGGTGCCCGGGTACTCGCTCTGCCGGAGCCGGATCTGGTGGCGGGACTTCGTGCATTGAACCAATACGGAGTCTCGTCAATCGTGATCGAGGGTGGGGCCGCGCTGCATCGTGCCGCGCTCGATGCGAACGCGGTCGACGCGATCGACTTGTATATTGCGCCGCCGCTGCTGGGGCCCGACGCGGTTGGCTGGATTGGCGGCGGCCGCTTGTCATGGGAGGCCCTCCAGAATCGCCGCGCGAGCTGGCTGGGCGACGTGATGCTGGTGGAAGGCTATGTTCACGGGACTGGTTGAAGCGGTCGGCGAGGTCGCCGAAGTCAAGCCGACTGCCTCGGGGATCCGCTTGCGTCTGGCCACGGAGCTGTCGGGACAGCTCGCGCCCGGGGACTCGCTGGCGGTCAACGGCGTCTGTTTAACTGTGGTGTCAGCCGACGCCGGCGGCGTGAACATGGACGTCTCGCCGGAAACGTTACGGGTGACCACGCTGGCGGCGTGGAAGCGGGGCACGCCGGTCAACCTCGAGCGTCCGATGCGTGCCGACGCGCGTTTTGGCGGGCATTTCGTCCAGGGGCACGTCGATGCGACCGGCACGATCGAAGACCTGCGCCAGGACGGCGATTCGTGGTGGCTGACCATCAAGTTCCCGCCGTCGCTCGGCGCGCAGATCGTGCGTAAGGGCTCGGTCGCCATCGACGGCATCAGCCTGACGGTCGCCGGTGTCGACGATCGGCGCCTCGACGTGCAGATCATCCCCTACACGTGGGAACATACGAACCTGAAGTCACTCAAGGTGCACGACACGGTCAACCTCGAGTGCGACATGATCGGCAAGTACGTCCTCCGGGCCATGGAGACGCTGAAAGACGGGAAGAAGTGAAGAAGCGCAGCCGGGAAAAGAATCCGTTCGCCTCCATCGAGCAGGCCGTCGCCGCCATCCGCGACGGCCACATGATCATCGTCGTCGACGACGAGGATCGGGAAAACGAAGGGGACCTGACGATCGCCGCGGAGAAAGTGACACCCGAGGTCATCAACTTCATGGCGCGCTACGGGCGCGGCCAGATCTGCCTGTCGATGGAAGGCAAGCGTCTGGACGAGCTCGATCTCCCGCTGGCGGTGACCGACAATTCGACGCCGTTCGGCACGGCGTTCTGCGTCCCGATCGACGCCAAGCAGCACGTCACGACCGGCATTTCTGCCGCCGACCGGGCGGCGACGATTCTCGCGGCCATCGATCCGCGGACGCGGCCGTCGGACCTCGCGCGCCCCGGCCACGTCTCGCCGTTGCGCGCCAGGGACGGCGGTGTCCTCGTCCGCACCGGCCAGACCGAAGCGGCAGTCGACCTGTCCCGCATCGCCGGGTTGTATCCGGCCGGCGTGATCTGCGAAATCATGAACGAAGACGGCACGATGGCACGCGTGCCCGAGCTCGCCAGGTTCGCCAGGAAGCACAAGCTTCCGATGATCACGATCGCGGACCTGATCAAGTACCGCATGAGGACGGAGACGCTCGTGCACCGCGTCGCCTCGGCCAAGCTGCCAACGGAGTACGGCGAGTTCCGCGCCGTCGCCTTCGACGGCGGCATCGACGGCGAGACGCACGTCGCGCTGGTCAAAGGGGAGATCGGCGATGGGGAGAACGTCCTCGTGCGCGTGCACTCGCGCTGCCTGACCGGCGACGTCTTCCACTCGATGCGCTGCGACTGCGGCCCGCAGCTGAACGCGGCGATGTCGCGCATCGAGCAGGAAGGGCGGGGCGTGATTCTGTATCTGAATCAGGAAGGACGCGGCATCGGCCTCGCCAACAAGATCCGCGCCTACGAGCTCCAGGAGCAGGGGCTCGACACTGTCGAGGCGAACGAGCGGCTCGGCTTCAAGGCGGACCAGCGCGACTACGGCATCGGCGTCCAGATCCTCAAGGATCTCGGCGTCTGCTCCATGCGGCTCCTCTCGAACAACCCCCGCAAACTGGTCGGCCTCGAAGGCTACGGGCTGTCGGTCGCCGAGTGGCTGCCGCTCGAGATCCCGGCGTCTGAGACGACGCTGCGCTACCTGAAGACCAAGAAGGACAAGCTCGGGCACCGCCTCAAAGGCGTGTAGTCGGTGCCGCCAAGATGCCCCCCGGATGATCCGCGTTTCCCCCGCGTGATCCGCGGCCCTCCCCCAGCATGATCCGCGTTTCCGTCCGCGTGATCCGCGGCCCTGTTTCTTTCGTCCCGTGATCCGCGGCCCTGTATCTTCCCGTCCGTGTGATCCGCGGCCCGGTTTCTACCCGATCGGTTGTATATGTATCCCGCACTCGAGTTTCTGGCCGCCCCAGCGTCCCGAACGCTCGTTGCCGGTATCGACCGGCAGCGTGGTGCAGGGTTCGCAGCCAACACTGGTATAGCCCGCCTCGTAGAGCGGCAGCAGCGGGATGCCGTGGCGTTTCGCGTAATGCCAGACCTCTTTCGTCGTCCAGCGGGCGAGTGGACTGACCTTGCGTAGCGTTGCACCCGCCGCCAGGGTGAACGGCTCCACTTCTTCGAGCCCCGCGCGCGACGGCGACTGGTCGCGGCGCAGGCCCGTGAACCACGTGTCGTGGGAGGCGAGCGCCGCGAAGAGCGGTTCGACCTTGTGGCGCGCGCAGCAGGCCTGCGTATCCTCGCGCCAGAGCCCCGGCGCCGGCTCCGTGGCGCGCAGAGTGACCAGGTTGAGGTCCCACGCCGCTGCGATCTCGTCGCGGTAACGAAGCGTCGCCTCGAAATGATGGACGGTATCGAGGAACAGGACCGGGATGCGCGGACGCACCTCGCGCAGCATGTGCACGAGCACGACGCATTCCGCCTGGAAGCTCGCCGTGACGCACGGCGCGGCCGCCCGATCGGCTTCCGCGGCGACCAGTGCGAGCGTGGCATCGACGTTCATACCAGGACCTCCTCGAGCACCGCACGGACCGCCGCGATCGCGTCATCCTCCGATGCCGCTTGACGGGCGGCGGCGGCGAGCCGCTCGGCCGTACCCGCGCTGACGCCCGCTCCCTGTTCGTGCAGCGCCGCGACGATCATGCCGGCGCCCGCGGTGAAATTGGTTGCCGGATCGATCAGGATGAAACTGCCGGTCGTCCGGTTGGCGGCATAAGGCTCGAAGACCAGCGGCCGCCCCGTCGTCACAGTGACGACGCCGATCTGATTGAGGGCCAGCGACGTGTCGGCCTCCGCGGTCACCGTCCGCGTTCCGTGTTTCAGGACGTAGGGACGGCCGCGCTGCAGCGGACGTTCGTCCATCCACACGATATTGGCGCTGAAACGGCGTCCGACGTGCGGGGCGCCCTCCGCGATCGTGTCGCCGCGGCTGATGTCGATGTCGTCGGCGAGCACCAGCGTCACCGACTGCGGCGCTGCCGCGCTCTTCAGGTCGCCCTCCCAGGTCACGATGCGTGCGATGTGCGTCGTGCGCCCCGATGGCCACACGCCGACCTCGTCGCCGACGCTGACCCGCCCCGACGCGATCTGTCCGGCGTAGCCGCGGAACGTGTGGTCGGGCCGGACGACCAGCTGGACAGGGAAGCGGAACGGCGCCGCCGCGTCGCTGCGGCCGGCTTCTGCGGCCTCGAGAAACGGCAGCAGTGCCGGCCCGTCGTACCACGGCGTGCGCGCACTGCCGGCGATCACGTTGTCGCCGTCGAGGGCGCTGATCGGGATCGGTTGCACCCGCGCGCCGTCGAGCACCTCCGGGAGGCTGGCGTGAATGTCGGCGAAGACACGCTCGTCGAAACCGACCAGGTCCATCTTGTTCACCGCGACCACGAACGTCGAGATGCCGAGGAGGCGCGCGATGCGGGCGTGACGTTCGGTCTGCGGCCGGACGCCCTGGCAGGCGTCGACGAGCAGGACAGCGACATCGGCGGTCGACGCCCCGGTAGCCATGTTGCGCGTGTACTGCTCGTGTCCCGGCGTGTCGGCCAGGATGAAGCTGCGCCGGGCCGTTGCGAAATAGCGATACGCGACGTCGATGGTGATGCCCTGTTCGCGCTCGGCGCGGAGGCCGTCGGTGAACAGCGAAAAGTCCAGCGGACCGGCGCTGCGGTTGCGCGACGCGGCCCGCACCGATGTGACCTGGTCCTCGTAGACGCTCCGCGAATCGTAGAGCAGCCGTCCGATCAGCGTGCTCTTGCCGTCGTCGACGCTTCCCGCGGTACAAATGCGGAGGAGTCCGGACATCAGAAGTAGCCCTCGCGTTTCTTCATTTCCATGGAGCCGTCCTGGTCGTGATCGATGATGCGCAGCTGCCGCTCCGACTGGCGGACCGCGACCAGCTCGTCGATGATCTCGGGAACCGTGGTCGCGGTCGATCGGATCGCGCCGGTGCAGGGAGAACAGCCGAGCGAGCGCATGCGGCAGACGACGCGCTGGGTTCGCTCGCCGGGGAGCAGCGGCACGAACGGCTGCTCGGGGACGATCAGGCTCTCGCCGCGGACGAGGACGTCGCGCTCCTGCGCGAAGTAGAGCGGGACGACGGGAATGCGCTCGGCCTCGATGTAGTGCCACACGTCGAGTTCCGTCCAGTTCGACAGCGGGAACACGCGCACGCTCTCCCCCGGATTGAGGCGGCTGTTGAGCAGGCGCCACAGTTCCGGCCGCTGCCGCTTGGGGTCCCACTGCCCGAGCGGGTCGCGCAGCGAGAAGACGCGCTCCTTGGCGCGCGCGCGTTCCTCGTCGCGTCGCGCGCCGCCGAACGCCGCGTCGAATCCGCCGGCCTGCAGCGCGTCGAGCAGCGCCCTCGTCTTGAGCAGCGCGCAGCACCGCTGTGTGCCGACGGCGAACGGCTGTGTGCCCTGCGCGATCGCCTCCGTGTTGGTGTGCACGATCAGCCGTGCCCCGACCGCCACCGCCTGGTGATCGCGGAACTCGATCATCTCGCGGAACTTGTAGGTCGTGTCGATGTGCAGGAGCGGGAAGGGGATCGGCGCGGGATAGAACGCCTTCTGCGCCAGGCGCAGCAGCACTGACGAGTCCTTGCCGATCGAGTACAGCATCACCGGCCGCGCGAATTCGGCGGCAACCTCGCGCATGATGTGGATGCTGTCGGCTTCGAGCGCGCGCAACTGGCTCGACATCACGCACCTCCGTGCGACAGTGAGCGCGACAGCACGGCGGGCGGCCGCCGATGGCGCGCGAAGAAGCGGTAGAGCAGGACCGAGTCGAGGGCGGCCACGCCAACCAGGACGCCATAGGCCTCGAGACCGTCGGCGATCTGCAGGATGCGCAGCAGGGTCGAGATGCCGAAGCCGACGACCCACGCGTCGAAGCTCATACAGACGCGCCGGAACGTTTCCGCCTCGACGTGGCGGATGATCCACGCGCCAAGCGGGACACCGATGAGCAGGCTCGGCACCATTACCGGCGTCAGCGCGAGTGCCTCGCGCGTGAACAGGCCGGCGTACCAGTAGGCCGCCGCCGTCAGTGTCGCTTCAGTTACCCGGACCAGCCCGAGCGATGCGCGGAACTCTCGTTTGGCCAGCCCCTGGTTGTTCAGGAACAGCGCCAGCGGTGGGCCGGAGATCGTCGTCAGCGCGTAGAGTGCACCGACGCCGGTTCCGAGCGGGAGGCTCCAGCGCCGTTCCGAGCGGAGCGGACGGCGCACGCCGGCCGCCTGCAGCAGGATGAGCGGCAGCAGGACGGCGAACGTCCAGAGCTTCAGCCAGTCAGGCCGCACCAGCGCAACGGCGAGCGTCCCGGCGGCGACGCCAGGCACGAGGCCGAGCATCAGCGGCGTCATGCGGCGCCGGACGTCCGGCAGCGCCGCCCGGTTCACGAACAGGACGTAGCCGTTCAGCACGAGTTCGACGAGCACCAGAGCCGGGTTCAGCAGGCGGCTGGTCGTGAACAGCAGTGCCAGTGGCACGGTGATCGACGAAAAGCCGTACCCGAGCGCGCCGTTGACGACGGCGGCGGCGAAGGTGATGACGGCGAACGATGCGAGATGCGACGGCATGAAGCTTCTCCTGGGAAACCCAACACGGCGACTGGGTCGAGCCGGGTAGGCCGCGGGAGAAGCTGGAAGGAATTAGCGGGGTGAAGAGCCTCTCACCTGCGAGCTGCCGGCACCGTACACGGACACGCGCAACGACACGCGTCGGTGGAGAAGGCCGGACAACAACAGGTGAAAGCCGCCATGCGGACTGGAAACACCTTAGCACGATTCACGGGCGCGTCGCGACGGCGCCGCACGGCGACAAAAATGTCGGCGCAGCCAGCATCCCGACAAAATTGGACGACGCAGTCGCGATGACGTGACGCCGCCGGGCACGGCAGAGATTGCACCGCGATCGCGGATCGACATCGATGTCGCTGTTGTGCCGCTCTCCGGACAATCGTGTCGCTTCACGTCAGCCTCGCGCGGGCGCGATCGGGCGGCGAAGATCCGCGGCATTCGGGCGCAATCTGCCGCGTATCGGCGTTACACCGCCGTTACCAGCGTTCCGGCGCCACTCTTGCTCCTGCGGCGGCCGAGCGCGCCACACAAAAGCCACATACGAGATGACAACTGACAGCTCGACGGGAGGCTGGGAATGGATAGATGTGTGTCGCATTGGATCGCGGGGCTCGCCGGCATGACGCTGCTCGCCGGCAGCGTCACGGCGCGCGCGCAGGGGACGGCGCTGCCGCCCGTCAGCATCGGCGCCGGCGTGCAGACCAGTTACGTGCACGACATGCCGGACGGGGGAGACTCGACGGACAAGTTCCTGCTCAACAGCGTGCGCTTGTACGTGAGCGGATCCGCGACCCAGAAGATCAAGTTCATGTTCAATACCGAGTACGACGGCGGCAGCAACCACGTCACCGTGCTCGACGCCGTCGCGCAGATCGGCATCTCTGACAAGGTGAACTTCTGGGTCGGCCGCATGCTCCCGCCGAGCGACCGCGCCAATCTCTACGGTCCGTACTACGCGCATCACTGGGCGGTCTACACCGACGGCGTCCAGGACGGCTACCCCTTTGTCGCCACCGGCCGTGACAACGGCTTTCTCTACTTCGGCCAGTTCGACAAGCTGCGTCTCGAAGGCGGTGTCTACGACGGCGAATCGGCGACCGCCAGCCCCGAACTGCTCACCGCCGCGCGCGGCCAGTACGACTTCTGGGATCCCGAGCCGGGCCACTACATGAACGGGACGTTCTACGGCGACAAGAACATCCTCGCCGTCGGCGGCGCCGGGCAGTGGCAGAGCGGCGGCGTCGACGGTACCGGCGTGAAACAGGCGTACACGGGGGATTTCCTGCTCGAAAAGAAGGTGGGCGGCGGCGGCGCGTTCTCGGTCGAGTCCGAGTTCTCGCGCTACGACAAGCTCGGTGGCTACGACCCGCGCTACGCCCTCAGCCACGGTGGCTACCTGCTCGGCAGCTTCCTGTTCCCGCCGGCCGCCGGCATGACCGGCCGCTTCGAGATCCTCGGTAAGTTCGCCAACGCCTCGTTCACCGAGCCGGTCACGCCGACCGATCCCGACTACACGCAGAAGACGACGGAACTGAACTTCAACTACGTGATCTCGCAGTTCAAGGCGCGCGCGATGGTGTTCTACCTGCAGAAGAATTTTTCCGCGGTGCATGCCAACGACAAGCAGTTCGGCGTCGGTTTCCAGGTGCAGATGTAACGGAGGGGCAGAAATCATGAGGCGCTTACACGTATTCGTCGTCGCCGTCCTCGTCGCCGCCGCGGTCGTGCGGACGGGGTCCGCCATGCAGGCCGGTCCGATCAAGGTCGGCGTCCTGCACTCGCTGTCGGGGACGATGGCGATCAGCGAAACCACCCTGAAAGACACCGTCCTGATGCTGATCGATCAGCAGAACAAGAAGGGCGGCCTGCTCGGCCGCCAGCTGCAGCCGGTCGTCGTCGATCCGGCATCGAACTGGCCGCTCTTCGCGGAGAAGGCGCGGCAGCTGCTCGAGCAGGACAAGGTCGCCGTCGTCTTCGGCTGCTGGACGTCGGTGTCGCGCAAGTCTGTGCTGCCGGTGTTCGAGAAGGACAACGGGCTGCTCTTCTACCCGGTGCAGTACCAGGGCGAAGAGTCGTCGAAGAACGTCATCTACACCGGCGCGGCGCCCAATCAGCAGGCGATCCCGGCGGTCGACTACCTGATGAAGGACGTCGGTGTGAAGCGGTGGGTGCTGGAAGGTACGGACTACGTCTATCCGCGCACCACCAACAAGATCCTCGAAGCCTACCTGAAGGCGAAGGGGGTCGCCGACGCCGACATCTCGATCAACTACACGCCGTTCGGTTACGCCGACTGGCAGGCGCGCGTCGCCGCGATCAAGAAGTTCGGCTCGGCCGGGAAGAAGACCGCCGTCGTCTCGACCATCAACGGCGACGCCAACGTGCCGTTCTACAAGGAGCTCGGCAACGAGAAGATCTCGGCAGAAGACATTCCGGTCGTCGCGTTCTCCGTCGGCGAGGAGGAACTGTCCGGCCTCGACACCAAACCGCTGGTCGGCCACCTCGCGGCGTGGAATTACTTCATGAGTATCAAAAACCCCGCCAACACCGCGTTCATCACCCAGTGGCACGCCTATATCAAGAACCCCAAGCGCACCACCAACGATCCGATGGAGGCGCACTACATCGGCTTCAACTTGTGGGTGAAGGCGGTGCAGAAGGCGGGCACGACCGACGTCGAGAAAGTGATCGCGGCGCTGCCCGGGCTCGAGGTGCCGAACCTGACCGGCGGCACGGCGAAGCTGCTGCCGAACCATCACATCACCAAGCCGGTCTACATTGGCGAGGTCAAGGGTGACGGGCAGTTCGACGTCGTCTGGAAGACACCGGGGACGGTGCCGGGCGACGCCTGGTCGGACTACCTGCCGGGCAGCAAGGACATCGAGGCCGACTGGGTGACCCTGAAGTGCGGCAACTACAACACCAAGACGAAGGTCTGCGCGGGACAGAACTACAAGTGAGGTCCCGCGGCGGCGGGTGGCGGTTCTGGCCGCTGCTCGCCGCCACCATCGGCGTGCGGCTGTTGGCCAGCCCGCCGCAAGCGCAGCCCTCGGATGCCGGTGTTGCTGCGGCCGTCGCCGAGCTGCGCGACGCCTCGTTCGCCGATAAGGAAGTCATCGTGCAGCGGCTCGGCGCCGCCGGAGGGCCGGCCGCGCGGCGCGTGCTCGGTGCGCTGCTCGACGATCGGGTGTACCTGCGCCCGGCCGACCAGCGCGTCTTCATCACGACCACCGCCGACGAGAACGCCGCCTCGATGCCGCTGGTCGATCCGCTGACCGGCCAGCCGGCCGGAACGGCCTCGCCGGGCGACCTCGCCAAGATCGGCACCAACAACCGCCTGCGCCGCGTGCTCCGCATCACCCTGGCGCGTTTCGACCTGTCCAGCCCGGACCGCGCCGTGCGCCTCGCGGCCGTTGAGGAGATGATGCGATCGCTCGACGACGAGAACGTCGCGCTGCTGCGGCAGCAGCAGGGGATCGAGCGCGACGCGCGCGTGCGCGAGGAAATCGACGTCGGACTGTCGCTCGCCGCGCTCGACGGCAGCGACGCGCAGGCACGGCTCGACGCCGTCCGTGCGCTCAGCGGCCGCCTGCGGCCGGAAGTGCGGAACCGGCTGGCGGCGCTGATCGACGCCTCCGGCGGGACGCCGGCGGAACCGGACGAGCGCGTCCGACGCGCCGCCGCCGACGTGATCCGCGGCATCGACCGCCGCCGCGTCTTCTATTCGGTCATCCAGACGCTGTTGTTCGGCCTGAGTGTCGGGTCGGTACTGGTCCTGGTGGCGATCGGCCTGGCGATCACGTTCGGCGTCATGGGCGTGATCAACATGGCGCACGGCGAGCTGATGATGCTCGGCGCCTATACCACCTACGTTGTGCAAGCGGCGATGCCGGGGCACGTCGGCCTGTCGGTGCTGCTGGCGCTGCCGGCGGCGTTTCTCGTCTCGGGAACGGCGGGCGTCGTGCTCGAACGGAGCGTGATCCGGTTCCTCTACGGGCGGCCGCTCGAAACCCTGCTGGCGACCTTCGGCGTCAGTCTGATCCTGCAGCAGTTGGTGCGCTCGCTGTTCAGCGCCAACAACCGCGCCGTGGAAACACCGGCGTGGATGAGCGGAACCTTGATGATCAATCCAGCGCTGGCGATTACGGTCAACCGTCTCGTCATCATTGCGTTCACGCTGGCCGTGTTCGCGGCGCTGCTCCTGGTCGTCAAGCGGACGCGACTCGGGCTCGACATCCGCGCCGTGTCGCAGAACCGATCGATGGCGCGTGCGATGGGGATCCGCACGGAGTGGGTCGACGCCATGACCTTCGGCCTCGGCTCGGGCATCGCCGGACTGGCCGGCGTCGCCCTGAGCCAGTTCACCAACGTCGGGCCCAACCTGGGCCAGTCCTACATCATCGACGCGTTCATGGTCGTCGTCTTTGGCGGCGTCGGCAACCTGTGGGGTACTCTCGCCGGCGGTATGGCGATGGGCATCGTCAATCAGCTCCTCGAACCGTACGCCGGCGCCGTGCTGGCCAAGATCGTCGTGCTCGTGGCGCTGATTCTCTTCATCCAGCGCTGGCCGCGCGGGTTGTTTCCGCTCACCGGGCGCGCCAGCGAGGCGGCGTAGTGCGCCGCGAGCCGGGCGGACGGCTGCTGTATGCGGCGCTCGCGCTGACGGCCGTCGCCGTGCCGCTGCTCAACCTGGCCGTGCCGGCCGCGTCTCCCTGGCATCTCTCCACCTACGTGCTGACGCTCGTCGCCAAGTATCTGTGCTACGCGCTCCTCGCGCTCGCCGTCGATCTGATCTGGGGCTATGCCGGCATTCTCAGCCTCGGCCACGCCGCGTTCTTCGCGCTCGGCGGCTATGCGATGGGGATGTATCTCATGCGACAGATCGGGCCGCGCGGCGTCTACGGCAACCCGCTGCTGCCCGACTTCATGGTCTTCCTCAACTGGCAGAAACTGCCCTGGTTCTGGGTCGGGTTCAACCATTTCTGGTATGCCGCGGCCATGGTTGTCCTCGTGCCGGCGACGCTGGCCTGGGTCTTCGGCGGCCTCGCGTTTCGCGCGCGCGTCACCGGCGTCTACCTGTCGATCATCACGCAAGCGCTGAGCTACGCGCTCATGCTCGCGTTCTTCCGCAACGACATGGGCTTCGGCGGCAACAACGGCTTCACCGATTTCAAGGACATCCTGGGTTTCGACCTCCACGCCGACCGCACGCGCGTCTGCCTGTTCCTGATGACCGTGGCGGCGCTCGCCGCCGCCTACGCCGCCTGCCGCGCGATCGTCGACTCGCGCGCCGGGCGCGTGCTGCGCGCCATTCGCGACGCCGAGACGCGCGTGCGTTTTCTCGGCTACCGCGTCGAGTCCTACAAGCTCGCGGTGTTCGTGCTGTCGGCGGTGCTCGCCGGCGTGGCCGGCGCCCTCTACGTGCCGCAGGTCGGGATCATCAACCCGAGCGAGTTCGCGCCGATCAATTCGATCGAGGTCGTCATCTGGGTGGCGGTCGGCGGCCGCGGCACGCTCGTCGGCGCCGTGGCCGGCGCGCTGCTCGTCAACTACGCCAAGACGTATTTCACGGCCGCGTTTCCGGAGGTATGGCTCTACGCGCTCGGCGCGCTCTTCGTCCTGGTCACCCTGTTCCTGCCGCGCGGCCTCGCCGGCCTGCTGCCGGGGGCACGCACCGCATGAGCGCCGCCGACGTTCGTGGCGCCTGGCTGGACGAGCCGAAGGGGCCGCTGCTGGCGCTGTCGGGCGTCACCGTCAGCTTCGACGGCTTCAAGGCGCTCGACGGCCTCACGCTGGAGGTGGCGCGCGGCGAGTTGCGCTGCATCATCGGACCCAACGGCGCCGGCAAGACGACCATGATGGACGTCGTCACCGGAAAGACGCGCCCCGATCGCGGCACCGCGGTCTTCCGCCAGGACATCGATCTGCTGGCGCTCTCGGAGCCCGAGATCGCGATCGCCGGCATCGGACGCAAGTTTCAGAAGCCGACCGTGTTTGAGCGGCTCACCGTCTTCGAGAATCTCGAGCTCGCGTCGTGGGGCGACAAGTCGTTCCGCGCCGCGCTCGGTGCGCGGCTGCAGGTGTCGCAGCGCCGTCACCTCGACGACATCCTCGAGGTGATCGGCCTGCACGAGGAGCGCGAGCGCGCCGGCGGGGCGCTCGCGCACGGCCAGAAGCAGTGGCTGGAGATCGGCATGCTGCTCATGCAGGAGCCCGACCTGCTGCTGATCGACGAGCCGGTCGCCGGCATGACGCCGCACGAGACGGAGAAGACCGCCAGCCTCCTGCAGGCGCTCAAGGCCGAACACACCTTGATTGTCGTCGAGCACGACATGGATTTCGTGCGCGCCATCGCCGGCCGCGTCACCGTTCTCCACGAGGGGCGCGTGCTCGCGGAAGGGGACACCGAAAGCGTGCAGAAGGATCCGCGCGTCATCGAGGTCTACCTGGGGGCGTGAGCATGCTCACCATCGCCGGTCTCAATCAGTCGTACGGCGGCAGCCACACGTTGTGGGATGTCGCCTTCGAGGTGCCGGAAGGCTCGCGCACCTGCGTGCTCGGCCGCAATGGCATGGGCAAGTCGACGTTGCTCAAGTGCGTGATGGGGCTGCTCCCGTCTTCGTCGGGCAGCATGGCGTTCTCGGGAACCGAGCTGCGCCGGCTGCCGGCCGACGCGCGCGCGCGGCTCGGCATCGGCTACGTCCCGCAGGGGCGCGAGATCTTCTCGCAGCTCACCGTCGAGGAAAACCTGCGCATCGGGCTCGGCGTGCGGCCGGCTGGCCCGCGCTCGATTCCGCCGCTCGTCTTCGAGCTGTTTCCGGCGCTCAAGCGGGTGCTGCACCGGCGTGGCGGCGATCTCTCGGGCGGCCAGCAGCAGCAGTTGGCGATCGGCCGCGCGCTCGTCCTCGAGCCGCGGCTGTTGATTCTCGACGAGCCGACCGAAGGCGTCCAGCCGAACATCGTGCACGAGATCGGCGACGTGATCCTGCGCCTCAACCAGGAAGCGGGCGTCACCATCCTCCTCGTCGAGCAGAAGCTGCCGTTCGCGCGCCGGATCGCGACGCGCTTCCACATCTTCGAGAAAGGTCGCGCCGTCGCCGGCGGCGCCATCGGCGACCTGACCGACGACGTGGTGCGGCGGCACCTCAGCGTGTGAGGCGCATCCTGCCTGGATCGACAGAAATGTCTATTCCGACTGGGGAATCGACAGTCGTGTTCGCCCGCCTGGCGCCCGCTCCGGGCGTCGCCGGGCCGGGCGCGGGCCGTCGATTTGCAGTGCTGCGCCGGCGAGGATCCCCGATGACGACTCCGCCGCTTCGCGATTCGATGTACGGTTATCCCGTTGTGACGGGTCTCGAGGACGCGCGGCGTGCCATCGGGCGCGACATGATCGCCGGCGACGGCGCCTCGGCGCTGCGCCGCTACGCCGCCGACATCGATCGCGAAATCCAGCGCCTCTATGCCGCCGGCAACGGCGACGCGCTGGCGGTGGCGCTGATCGCGCTCGGCGGCTATGGCCGCTATCACCTCTGTCCCTATTCCGACATCGATCTGCTCGTCCTCTTCGGCGGCCCCGTCGGCGCCGCGGAAGAGCGCTTCCTGCGCGACCTGCTGCATCCGCTGTGGGATGCCGGCCTGGTGGTCGGGCACCAGGTGCGCGAGGCCGGCGAGCTGGCCACGCTCGACGGCGACAACCCGGAGTTTCTCCTCGCCGTCGTTGACGCCCGCCACGTCGCTGGTGACGCGTCGCTCTCGCACCGCCTGCGCGACGCCGCCGATCGGCCGCGCACGCGCGCCCGGGTGCTGGGCGCGCTGCAGGAATTGATCGAGGCGCGCCACGCCCAGTTCAATCACACGCTCTATCAGCTCGAGCCCGACGTCAAGGAGGCGCCAGGCGCGCTGCGCGACATCTCCGCCGCCCGCACCATCGCCGAGGCCTGCGATCCCGCGCTCCTGCGCCGTAACGACGACGCGGCCCGCCTGGCGCAGGCCGAGGATTTCCTGCTGCGCGTCCGCACGCTTCTGCACCTCGAGCGCCGGCGCAACGACAACGTGCTCGGCCACGAGCTCCAGGAGAAGATTGCCGGCCAGCTCGGTTATCCGGGGCAGGCGCCGCGGCAGCAGGTCGAGTCGCTGATGGCCGACTATTTCAGCCACGCCCGCGCCGTGGCGCGCGCGCTGGAACGGATCCGCCGCACCGCACCGGTGCCGGTCGGCGTCAATCTCGGCCGCAGCCGCGACGGCATTCGCTTCATCGACGAGAGCCGCGCCGTGCTGCAGCCCGACTCCTGGCTGGGCGCGTTTCAGGCGGCGATCGACGCCGGCTTGCCGGTCGCCGACGACGCGCTCGACGCCATCCGCCGCCACGTCGACCACGTGCCGTTTGCCGCGTTCTTTCCCACCGAGGAGCGGCGCAGCGCGTTGATGGCCTTTCTCGTGCCGCGCGCCGGGCTCTACGCGCGCCTGTCCGAGATGCACGCCTGCGCGCTGCTCGGGCGGATGGTGCCGCCGTTCCACTCGGTGACCTGCCGCGTCGTCCGCGACTTCTACCACAAGTACACCGTCGACGAGCACACGCTGCAGACCGTCCGCAACGTCGAACGGCTGGTCACGCAACCCGAGCTGCACCCGCGCTATTCGGCGCTGCTGCGCGAAGTCGAGTCGCCCGAACTGCTCGTGCTGGCGCTGCTGCTGCACGACGTCGGCAAGTGGCGCGACCAGGACCACGCCGTCGAAAGCGTGCGCATGGCCGACGGTCTGCTCGATCAGCTGCAGCTCCCGCTCGCGGCCCGCGAGACGGTTCTCTTCCTCATCCGCCATCACCTGCGGATGTCGCAGGTCGCGTTCCGGCGCGACACCGAGGATCCCGAGGTCGTGCGCGAGTTCGCCGCGCTCGTCGGCAGCGAGGAGCGGCTCAAGCTGTTGGGCCTGATGACCCTCGCCGACGTCGAAGCGGTCAGCCCCGACACGCTGACGCGCTGGAAGGAGGAGCTGCTCTGGCGGCTCTACGTCGACGCCTACAACGTGCTGACGCTGCAGTACGGCGACGACGTGATCGAGCGGACGCAGAGCATGGTGACCGCCTGCGTCGATCGCCGTCCGCCGGACCTCGACGCGGCGGAAATCACCGCCTTCCTCGAGGGATTGCCCAAGCGCTACCTGCAGCTGTTCGATCGCCGCGCCGTCTACGAGCACGTCCGCCTGGCCCGCGACATCCATCCCGACCAAGTGCACCTGCGCCTGGTCCGTGCCGAGGCGGCGTGGGAGCTGACGGTGGTCACGCTCGACAAGCCGATGCTCTTCGCCAACATCTGCGGGGTGCTCTCGTCGTTCGGCATGGACATCCTGCGCGGCCACGCCATGACCAATCCCAACGGGCTGGTGCTCGACGTGTTCCAGTTCGCCGACGCCGAGCGCTTCCTCGCGCTCAACCCGGGCGCGTCGGAGACCGTGCTGCACGCGATCGAGGAAGTGGTCGCCGGCCGCTCGAGTGCTGCCGATCGGCTGCGCGGGCGATTGCGCGGGCTGCGCCGTCGCCGCGCCGTGCGCCTCGCGCCGATCGTCCGCATCGACGGCGACGTGTCGCGCAAGTACACCGTGCTCGAGCTCGTTGTCTCCGACGAGCTCGGCCTGCTCTATCGGATCAGCCGCGCCATCTCCGAGCAGGGCTGCGAAATCGATCTCGTCCTGATCTCGACCGAGGGGGAGACGGCAATCGACGTGTTCCACCTGACCAGCCGCGGCGTTAAACTGACGGCCGCGGAGCAGCAGGAGCTGACCGCGTATCTGCAACGGACGCTGGAGGACAACGAATGAAGCTGCTCAAGGCCATCATCCGCCCGAGCAAGGTCGACGACGTCAAGGATGCGCTGGCCAAGCTGAATATCTCGGGCATGACGGTGACGGAAGTGCGCGGGCACGGCAAGCAGAAAGGGCACACCGCGATCTACCGCGGCAAGGAATACAACGTCAGCCTGCTGCCCAAAATGCAGATTGAAGTGGTGGTCACCAACAACATCGCGGAAGAGGCCATCCGCGCCATCGTCGAAGCGGCGCGGACCGGGGAAATCGGCGACGGCCGCGTGTTCGTGCTGCCGGTGGAGCGCGCCTACCGGATCCGCACCGGCGAAGAAGATGTTGTCTGAGCGACAGGAATGTCTATCTCTAGATAGAAATGAACAATTGTGTAGATTCACGTCAGATCGTGGACGGGCGCGGACGGGGCGGCCCGCCCTAGGGTAAAAGGCCGATCTCGACAAAAATGTCGCTGTTGCATGTCAGTGCGACGTTCTTGTCGATCCCGTATCGCTGATTTCCGGGCACTTTCGCGCCCCCGTCCGGATCAGCTCTTGCGAAGCGCAGTGTCTGGAGGAACGGACCCTTGGGAGAGATGTCGCGATGAACCAGGCTGATACCGCATGGATGCTCGTGTCGACCGCGCTCGTGCTGCTCATGACCCCGGCACTCGGCTTTTTTTACGGCGGCCTGGTCCGCTCGAAGAACGTGCTCAACACGATGATGATGAGCTTCGTGGCGCTCGGTTTCGCCGGCGTCGCGTGGGCCGTCGCCGGCTATTCCCTGGCCTTTGCTGCCGGTAATGGCTTTGTCGGCGGTCTGGCGCACGTCTTTTTCCGCGGCGTCGGTCTCGAGCCCAACGGCACCATCCCGCACGTGCTGTTCGCCAGCTACCAGGCGACCTTCTGCATCATCACCGCCGCGCTGATTTCCGGCGCCATCGTCGAGCGGATGCGCTTTCCCGCCTACGTCACGTTCATTACGCTGTGGGCGCTGCTGGTCTACGCGCCGATCGCGCACTGGGTGTGGGGCGGCGGCTGGCTCTCGAAGCTCGGCGCGCTCGATTTTGCCGGCGGCACCGTGGTGCACGTCAACGCCGGCGTCGCCGCATTGATCGCGGCGATCGTCGTCGGCCGTCGCGCCGACTACCCCTCGTCGTCGCTCCTGCCGCACAACGTGCCGTTCACGCTTCTCGGCGCGGGACTCCTGTGGTTCGGCTGGTTCGGTTTCAACGCCGGCAGCGCGCTTGCCGCCAACGGCATCGCCGCGCTCGCCTTCACGACGACGCTGCTCGCGCCGGCAGGCACGCTGGTCGCCTGGACGTTCCTCGACATGGCGCGGCAGGGAAAGACGACCGCCGTCGGCTGCGCCACCGCAATCGTCGTCGGCCTCGTTGCCGTCACCCCGGCCGCCGGCTTCATCGGGCCGATGAGCGCGATTGCCCTCGGCGCGATTGCGGCGGTGCCGAGTTATTTCGGCCTCGTCCTGCGCGCGCGGACCTCGCTCGACGACTCGCTCGATGTCGTCGCCGCGCACGGCCTCGGCGGCACCGTCGGCGCCATCCTGACCGGCGTGTTCGCGAACAAGGCCCTCAACGGCGTCGCCGACGGCGCCCTCTACGGGCACCCGATGCAGGTCCTCATCCAGGCGACCGCGGTACTCTCGACCATGCTCTACAGCGGGGTCATGAGCTTCGGACTGCTCAAGCTGATCGGGGCGATCACGCCGCTGCGGGCCGCGGCTGACGACGAATCGGTGGGTCTCGATCTCAGTCAGCACGGCGAGGAGGCCTACGTCCACGCCGAGGGGTCGGCGTCGATGTCGGTGGCCGTTGACCGGCCGATGGGCTCGGCGGTCGAGACGGTCAATTCGATGCGGTCATTGCACGCGTAACCCTTGCCATCTCTCAAAGGAATGGGTTCGATGTGATCATTCTATTTTGCTAATGGCTCGCGCGGTGCGATAACGGCCGCGTGGCACAGCAAGACGCCAACCCTCCGCAGCGCATAGGTCTCTACGATCCGTCGTTCGAGCACGACGCGTGCGGCGTCGGATTCGTGGTCGACATCGCCGGGCGGCGCTCGCACGCGGTGATCGCTCGCGGCCTCGAGGTGCTCATCAACCTGCAGCACCGTGGCGCCTGCGGCTGCGAATCGAATACCGGCGACGGCGCTGGCATTCTGATCCAGGTTCCCGACAAGTTCCTGCGCAAGTCGCTCGCGCAGAGTGGCGTCGCCTTGCCCGAGCAGGGGCACTACGGCGTCGGCATGGTGTTCCTGCCCACGGATCACAGCGCGCGCGCGCGCGTTCGCGCCGCCGTCGAGCGCATCGTCACCGATGAAGGGCAGACGCTCCTCGGCTGGCGCTACGTGCCGGTCGAAGACGGCCATCTCGGTCCTTCGGCCGCGGCGACGCGTCCGGTCATCCAGCAGGTCTTGATCGCGGCCTCAGCCGGAATCGTCTCCGCGCTGGCGGCCGACCCCATGGCGTTCGAACGCCGGCTTTACGTCATCCGCAAGCGTGCCGAGCATGCCGTCGAGACGCTCCCCGAAACGGATCGACAGCGGTTCTATATTGCCAGCCTCTCCTCGCGCACGCTGATCTACAAGGGCATGCTGACGGCGGCGCAGATCCAGCCGACGTTTCCCGACCTCGCCGACCCCGACATGGAGTCGGCGCTCGCTCTCGTTCACCAGCGCTTCAGCACCAACACCTTCCCCTCGTGGCCGCTCGCGCATCCCTACCGTCTCGTCGCGCACAACGGCGAGATCAACACGTTGCGCGGGAACGTCAACTGGATGAAGGCGCGCGAGGGGCTGCTGCGCTCGCCCCTGTTCGGCCCGCGCGAGGACGATCTGCGCAGGCTGTTGCCGGTGATTCGCGAAGGGGGCAGCGACACGGCGACCTTCGACAACGTGCTCGAGCTGCTGGTCATGGCCGGGCGTTCTCTGCCGCACGCGCTGCTGATGATGATCCCGGAGCCGTGGTCCGGGGACGACACGATGGATCCGGCGCTCAAGGCCTTCTACGAGTATCACTCGGCGCTGATGGAGCCGTGGGACGGGCCGGCCGCGATCTGCTTCACCGATGGCACGCGGGTCGGCGCGGTGCTCGATCGCAACGGCCTGCGCCCGCTGCGCTACTCGGTGACGCGCGACGGCCTGGTCGTCGCCGCCTCGGAATCGGGCGTACTCGACCTCGCGCCCGGCGAGGTCGTCATCAAGGACCGCCTGCGCCCCGGACGCATCTTCCTCGTCGACACCGCCCTGGGCCGGATCGTGTCCGACGCGGAAATCAAGCAGGAGCTCGCCGCCGCGCAGCCCTACGCCGACTGGCTGCGTGAAAATCTGGTCGACATCGACGACTTGCCCGAGCCGCCCTACCTGCCGCGCGTCGAGCACGAGCACGTCATCCGCCGCCAACGCCTGTTCGGCTACACCGACGAGGATCTCCGGCTGCTGCTGACGCCGATGGCAACCGGCGGCGACGAGCCCGTCGGCTCGATGGGCACCGACGCCGCGCTCGCCGTCCTCTCGGACCGCTCGCACGTCCTCTACGACTATTTCAAGCAGACCTTTGCGCAGGTGACCAACCCGCCGCTCGACGCCATCCGCGAGCGCCTGGTCACGACCATGGGATCGACGGTCGGCCCCGAGGGGAACCTCCTCGATCCGCGGCCCGAGTCCTGCCGCCAGATCAAGATTGCCTACCCGGTCATCGACAACGAACAGCTGGCGCGGCTGCGCCACGTCTACCTGCCCGCGTTCCGCTCGACGACGATCTCGACGCTGTTCGATCCGTCGCGCAAGGGTGCCGCCCTGGAGCGCGCCCTCGAGGAAGTGAAGCAGCGCGCCGCCGACGCCGTCGAGGCCGGCTATACGATCGTGATCCTCTCGGACCGCAGCACCGATCGGCATATGGCGCCGATTCCCAGTCTGCTGGCCACAGCGGCGGTGCACCACCATCTCGTGCGCACGGGTACGCGCACGCGTTGCGGCCTGGTCGTCGAGTCGGGCGACGCGCGTGAGGTACACCACTGCGCGCTGCTGCTCGGTTATGGCGCCGGCGTCGTCAATCCGTATCTCGCGTTCGAGTCGCTCGCCGACCTGATCGAGCAGGGGCACCTCACTGGTGTCAGCTACGACGAGGCGGTCGCCAACTATATCCACGCGCTGAACAAGGGCATCCTCAAGGTGATGTCGAAGATGGGGATCTCGACGCTGCAGAGTTACTGCGGCGCGCAGATCTTCGAGGCGGTCGGCGTCGACATCCGCGTCGTCGCCAAGTACTTCACCGGCACCTCGTCGCGCATCGGCGGCATCGGCATCGACGAGATCGCCGCGGAGGTGCTGCAGCGGCACCGGCGCGCGTTCGCGCCGCGCGGCCGCGACGGCGCCGGCCCGACCGTGGGCGGCGAGTACCAGTGGCGGCGCAACGCCGAGTTCCACCTGTTCACGCCGGAAACAGTCTTCCGCTTGCAGCACGCCACGCGCACCGGGCAGTACCAGGTCTTCAAGCAATACACCAAGGCAGTCGACGACCAGACGCGTCGGCTGGCGACGCTGCGCGGGCTGCTCGAGCTGCGCCCCTCGACCTCACCCGTGCCGATCGACGAGGTCGAGCCGATTGAGCGGATCGTGACGCGCTTCGCCACCGGCGCGATGTCCTACGGGTCAATCAGCGAGGAAGCGCACACCACGCTCGCCATCGCCATGAACCGCATGGGCGCCCGGTCGAATACCGGCGAAGGG
This sequence comes from uncultured Acidobacteriota bacterium, assembly GCA_963836665.1. GTDB lineage: Bacteria > Acidobacteriota > Vicinamibacteria > Vicinamibacterales > 2-12-FULL-66-21 > JAICSD01. The sequence continues at coordinate 307,020 of CAWIKL010000004.1, forward strand.
GGAGAGGATCCTGGCCGCTATCGCCGCGACGCCAACGGCGACTGGCGCCGCAGCGCCGTCAAGCAGGTCGCGTCGGGGCGCTTCGGCGTGACCAGCGAGTATCTCGTGAACGCCGACGAGATCCAGATCAAGATGGCGCAGGGCGCCAAGCCGGGCGAGGGCGGACAACTGCCGGGATCGAAGGTCTATCCGTGGATCGCCAAGGTCCGCTACGCGACGCCGGGTGTCGGCCTCATCTCGCCGCCGCCGCACCACGACATCTACTCGATCGAGGACCTGGCCCAGCTCATTTACGACTTGAAGAATGCCAACCCGCAGGCGCGCATCTCGGTGAAGCTCGTCGCGGTGGCCGGTGTCGGGACCATCGCCGCCGGCGTCGCCAAGGCGCACGCCGATGTCGTGCTCGTCTCCGGCCACGACGGCGGCACCGGCGCCGCGCCCCTGACGAGCATCAAGCACGCCGGTATCCCGTGGGAGCTGGGCCTGGCAGAAACACAGCAGGTCCTCCGCATGAACGGCCTGCGCGGCCGCATCGTCGTCCAGACCGACGGCCAGCTCAAGACCGGCCGCGATGTCGTCGTTGCGGCGCTGCTCGGCGCCGAAGAGTTCGGCTTTGCCACCGCGCCGCTGGTCGTCTCGGGCTGCGTCATGATGCGCGTCTGCCACCTGAATACCTGCCCCGTCGGCATCGCGACCCAGGATCCCGGCCTGCGCGGGCGGTTCACCGGCAAGCCCGAGTTCGTCGTCAACTTCTTCCGCTTCATCGCCGAGGAGGTGCGTGAGTACATGGCGCTGCTCGGGTTCCGCAGCATGGACGACATGATCGGGATGGTCGACCGCCTGAACATGCGCCCCGCCATCGAGCACTGGAAAGCGCGCGGCCTCGACTACAGCAACATGCTGAAGGAGCCGTTCGTGCCGGGGCCGCGCCGCCGCGTCGAAGCGCAGGACCACGGGCTCGGCCAGGCGTTCGATCGCGGCCTGCTCGACGAGTGCCGCGAGGCCATCGCCCGGCGGACGCCGGTGTCGGTCACGCGCGCCGTGCGCAATGTCGATCGCGCCATCGGCACCATGATCGGATCCGAGGTGACCAGGGCGTGGGGCGGCGAAGGGCTGCCCGACGACACCATCCGCATCGCCTGCACCGGCTCGGCCGGCCAGAGCTTCGGCGCGTTCATCCCGCGCGGCATCACGCTCCGCCTGGAAGGGGACGCCAACGATTACGTCGGCAAGGGGCTGTCGGGCGGCCGCATCTTCGTCGTGCCGCCGCGCGGTGCGGGCTTCGCCGCCGAAGACAACGTGATCATCGGCAACGTCGCCCTCTATGGCGCGACCAGTGGTGACGCCTTCATCCGCGGCGTTGCCGGGGAGCGCTTTGCCGTACGCAACAGCGGCGCCACCGCCGTCGTCGAAGGGGTCGGCGACCACGGCTGCGAGTACATGACCGGCGGCCGCGTCGCCGTGCTGGGACGCACCGGGCGCAACTTTGCAGCGGGCATGAGCGGCGGCATCGCCTATGTGCTCGACGCCGACGGTGCCTTCCCTCCGCGCTGCAATACCGAGCTGGTGCAGCTGGAGTCGATCGCCGCGGACGAAGGCGAGGAACTGGCGTCGCTGCTGCGGCGGCACGCGGAGGCGACGGGGAGCACGGTCGCGACCCGCTTGCTCGCCGACTGGCCGGCGTCGCTCCGCTCGTTCGTCAGGGTGATGCCGGTCGACTACAAGCGGGCGCTGCGCGCGGCCGCGGACGCCGTCGCCGCGGCCTCGGCCAGCGCGCCGCTGGTGTCGGTGGCGCATGGGTAAGCCCACCGGTTTCCTCGAAGTCACGCGCCAGAAGCAGCCCTCGCGGCCGGTCGCCGAGCGCGTCCACGACTGGCGCGAGGTGTATCTGCCACACGACGAGCGCATGCTGCGCGCGCAGGCCTCGCGCTGCATGGACTGCGGCATCCCGTTCTGCCACCAGGGCTGTCCGCTCGGCAACCTCATCCCGAGCTGGAACGACCTGGTCTACCACGACAGCTGGCGCGCGGCGAGCGAGCGCCTGCACGACACCAACAACTTCCCCGAGTTCACCGGACGGCTCTGTCCCGCCCCCTGCGAATCGTCGTGCGTCCTCGGCATCAGCGACGCCCCGGTCACGATCAAGGGCACCGAGGTGGCGATCGTCGATCGCGCGTTCGCGGAAGGCTGGATCGTGCCGCGGCCACCGGCGTGGCGGACCGGCAAGCGCGTCGCCGTCGTCGGCTCCGGGCCCGCCGGCCTCGCCGCCGCGGATCAACTCAACCGCGCCGGCCACCGCGTCATCGTGTTCGAGCGCGCCGATCGCGTCGGCGGCCTGCTGCGCTACGGCATTCCCGAGTTCAAGCTGGAAAAGCGCCTGCTCGACCGGCGCCTCGGCGTGATGGAGGCCGAAGGGATCATCTTCCGGACGCGCTGCGCGGTCGGCGTCGATGTGACGGCCGAGGATCTGATCGAAGACTTCGACGCCGTTGTCCTCGCCACCGGCTCCACGGTGCCGCGCGAGCTGCCTGTGCCTGGACGCGAGCTTGCCGGCGTACACCTGGCCATGGATTATCTGACCGCGCAGAACCGGCGCTGCGAGGGGGATGACCTCGACGTCATCTCGGCGGCGGGGAAGCAGGTGGTGATCATCGGCGGAGGGGACACCGGCGCCGACTGCCTCGGCACCGCGCTGCGCCAGGGGGCTGCCGCGGTTCGCCAGATCGAGCTGCTGCCGCGCCCGCCCGACGAGCGCGCGGCTGATAACCCGTGGCCGGAGTGGCCGCGCATCTTCCGCGTGTCGACCGCCCATGAGGAAGGCGGGGAACGCCTGTTCTCGGTCTCGACCGAGGGCTTTGTCGGCGACGACAGGGGAGCGGTGAAGGCGTTGCGCGCCGTGCGCGTCGAGGCGATGACCGCCAGCGGACGAACGACGTTCGCGCCGGTCCCGCAGTCGGCCTTCGAGCTGCCGGCCGAGCTCGTGCTGCTGGCGATGGGATTCACCGGGCCCGAGCCGGGACCAGTGCAACAATTCGGCGTCCGCCTGACGGAGCGAGGCACGGTGTGGCGGGACGAGAACTGGATGACCAGTGTGCCGCGCGTGTTCACGGCCGGCGACATGCAGCGCGGCCAATCGCTCATCGTCTGGGCGATTGCCGAGGGACGGAGCTGCGCTCGCGGCGTGGATCTTTTCCTGATGGGTGAGTCGGAGCTGTCGGCTCCCCTGCCATGAGAGATACGGTCGTGAAAATGTCCGGCTCGACGGCATCAGACACGCACGGCGGGGCCAGCCATTTCGATTTGGGCACGGGCCGCCCCTCCGGGGAGATTCGCAAGCTCACCTCACTGCTCGAAGTGAGCCAGGCGCTCGCCAACGCGACCAACTTCAAGGCCTCGCTGCACCGCGTGCTCGAGATTGTCGAGAAATCGCACGACGCCGTCCGCAGCGCCGTGGCCCTCGAGTCGCGCGACCAGCTGCCGCTCGAGATCGCCGCGTCGCTCGGCAGCGGCCGCGACAAGGCGTGGGCGGCGGCGTTGCCGGCGGGGCCGCTCGCGCGACAGGTGTTCCAGACCGCCCGGCCGGTCGTCGTGCCGCGCATCAGCCGCGAGCCGTCGCTCGGCGAGCGGCGTCCGGGCGAGGACGAGCGCAGCTTCGTCTGCGTGCCGCTCGTGCTCAACCGCCGGGCCACCGGCGTGCTGTGCATCGAGCTGCGCTTCAAGCCGGATCGCAACTACGAACGCACCGGAAAGTTCTTCGGGGTCGTCGCCTCGATGATCGCGCATGCGATCAAGGTGCAGAAGTTGCTCGAGGCGGACCGCGAGCGGCTGGTGCAGGAGAACGTCCGCCTGCAGGGAGAGCTGCGCGAACGCTACGATTTTTCGCACATCCTCGGCACCAGCCGCGCCATGCACGCCGTCTGCGAGCAGATGATGCAGGTGGCCCGCACCAACACCACCGTGCTCATTCGCGGCGAGTCCGGCACCGGCAAGGAACTCATCGCCCAGGCTATCCACTACAACTCGCAGCGCGCCAGCAAGCCGTTCGTCAAGGTGAGCTGCGCGGCGCTCCCCGACACCCTGATCGAGTCGGAGCTGTTCGGCTACGAGAAGGGCGCCTTCACCGGCGCGGTCAGCCGCAAGGCGGGGCGCTTCGAGCGCGCCGACGGCGGCACCCTGTTCCTCGACGAAATCGGCGAGATCAACACGGGGGTCCAGGTCAAGCTGCTGCGCGTCCTGCAGGAGCGCGAGTTCGAGCGCCTCGGTGGCGCCGAGCCGGTGCGGGTCAATGTCCGCCTCATCGCCGCCACCAACAAGCCACTCGAGGACGCCATCGCCGCCGGCGCGTTCCGCGAGGACCTGCTCTACCGCCTCAATGTCTTCACCGTCTTCGTGCCGCCGCTGCGCGAGCGCAAGACCGACGTCCTGCTCCTCGCCGACCATTTCCTCGAGCGGCTCGCCGCCGACCATCGCAAGCGGATCCGCCGCATCGCCACGCCGGCGATCGACATGCTGATGGCCTATCACTGGCCGGGCAACGTCCGCGAGCTGCAGAACGTGATCGAACGCGCCGTGCTCGTCTGCGACGGCGACGTCGTGCACGCGCATCACCTGCCGCCGACGCTGCAGATGGCCGACACGAGCGAGGCGGCCGCGACGCAGCCGCTTGCCACGGCGCTCGCCGCCTACGAAAAGGATTTGATCCAGGACGCGCTCAAGATGGCGCGCGGCAATCGCGCCAAGGCCGCGCGCCTGCTCCACGCCACAGCGCGCATCGTCAATTACAAGATCCGCAAGTACCACATCGACTGGCGCCGGTTCCGCTGAGCCTGTACGGTGCAGCGATGTCGCCGCTTATGGCTGACGGCGTCGCGTCTCCGTTCGTGAGAGTCCGGGTCCTGCCTCGCTCGCTCGGGTCTCTCAGCCGCGGCGCGAGTCGCGGTATGCTCGGCGAATGAAAGCTCTCAGTCGCTCGGCCGCTGGTCCCGCGGCTCGCCACGCTGTCGCGGCCGCTCTCGGTGTGATGCTCGTCCTGGTGCCCACGCTCGGCGCGCAACAGGCAGTCGCGCCGGACAAGGGGAACGAGAAGGCACCCGACAAGTCCGACAAGGCCGACAAGTCCGCCGACGCGCTGCCGCCGTTGCCGCCAGACGCGCACGTCGACCAGTCGATGCAGCTCGGCGGCCGCACGCTGAAGTACACCGCGACCGTCGGTACCATTCCCGTCTATTCCGCCGACGGCAGCAAGAAGACCGGCGAAGTCGTCTTCACCTCCTTCGTGATGGACGGCGCGGATCGCCCGGTGACCTTTGCGTTGAACGGTGGACCGGGCGCCTCCTCCGTCTACCTGGATTTTGGCGCGATCGGTCCCAAGCACCTCCCCTTCGGCGATGAAGGCGACAGTGCGTCGAACCCGGTGAACCTGGTCGACAACCCCGGCACATGGCTCGACTTCTCCGACCTCGTCTTCATCGATCCGATCGGCACGGGCTTCAGCCGCTCGCTCGAGGCGGCCGATGCGGCCAAGAAGGATTTCTACAGCACCGACAACGACATTCATTACCTGTCGCGCGTGATCTTTGACTGGCTGGTGAAGAACCAGCGCCTGCGCGCGCGCAAGTACCTCGCCGGCGAGAGCTACGGCGGCTACCGCGTGCCGCGCATGACCCACTACCTGCAGACGCAGCTCGGCGTTGCCATGAACGGTGTCGTCGCCGTGTCGCCGTATCTCAATCCGTCGCTCGATGAGAATCCCGATGTGTCGCCGATGGCCTGGGTCATCGACCTGCCGTCGATTGCGGCGGCCAACCTCGAGCGGCAGCACAAGCTGACGGCGGAGGCGATGGCGCCGGTGATCGCCTACGCTCGCGGCGAATACGTGTCGGACCTGCTCAAGGGCCGTTCCGATCCGCAGGCCACCGATCGCGTCGTGCACAAGGTCACCGAGTTGACTGGGCTCGACAAGGCCTTCGTGCGCCGCTCCGGCGGCCGCATCGAGATCGGCGCCTACCTCCGTGAGGTGTTCCGCGAGCAAGGCAAGATCGGCAGCGTCTACGATTCGAACGTCACCGCGTTCGATCCGTTTCCCTACGCCCCCGACCAGCGCTTCACCGATCCGCTGCTCGAGAGCATCGTCGCGCCGACCACGACCGCGATGGTCGACTTCGTGACGCGGGTCGTCGGCTGGAAGGCGAGCGGGGCGTATCATGCGCTCAGCTACGAGGTGGGCGGGCAATGGGACTTCGATAGCGGCGCCCTTCGCAATGGCGCGGTTGCCGACCTGCGCCAGGCGGTGGCAGCGGACCCGAAGCTGCGCGTCCTTATCGTTCACGGCTGGAACGACTTGTCCTGCCCGTTCATGGGCTCGATCCTCACCGTCGATCAGATGCCGGCAATGGGGGACGCCTCGCGGGTGACCGTCCGGGAGTACCCAGGCGGCCACATGTTCTACAGCCGGCCGGACAGTTCGGCGGCACTGCGCAAGGACGTGCAGGAGCTCTTCTCGAAGCACTGACCGGGTCGGATTTGACGATTGGGCCCGCTTTCCTTACAATAAGGGTTTGCCCTAGAAGTAGTTAGGGCTTCCGTGCGGCCATGTTCGAGTCCCTATCCAACCGCTTGCAGGACGTTTTCCGCGGCATTCGCGGACAGGGACGGCTCACGGAGGAGACCGTCGAGCTGGCGCTCCGGGAAATCCGGATGGCGCTGCTCGAAGCAGACGTTAACTTCAAGGTCGTCAAGGCGTTCATCGATCGGGTGCGCGATCGCGCCGTCGACCAGGAAGTGCTCAAGAGCCTGACGCCCGAGCAGCAGGTCGTGCGGATTGTCCGCGACGAGATGCTGGCGCTCTTCGGCGACGCGCAGGGGGGGCTGGCCCAGACCAGCGAGCGGCCGCGCGTGGTCATGCTGCTGGGACTGCAGGGCTCGGGCAAGACGACGACATCGGCCAAGCTGGGGAAGTGGCTGGCCAAGCAGGGACGGCACCCGCTGCTGGTCTCGACCGACGTGCGGCGGCCGGCGGCGATCCAGCAGTTGTCGGTGGTCGGCAAGCAGGCTGGCGTGCGGGTCCACGATCCCGCCGGCGAGATGGATCCGGTGAAGCGCGCCGCGGGCGCGCTCGGCGAAGCGAAGAATGGCGGGTTCGACGTCGTCATCGTCGACACCGCCGGACGGCTGCACATCGACGACGACTTGATGGTCGAACTCGAGGCCATCAAGGCGGCGGTCAAGCCGGTCGACCTGCTGTTTGTCGCCGACGCGATGACCGGCCAGGATGCGATCAAGAGCGCCGGCGAGTTCAACCGGCGCATCGGCGTGACCGGCGTCGTGCTGACCAAGATGGACGGCGACGCGCGCGGTGGCGCGGCCTTGTCGGTGGTTGGCGTCGTCGGCGTGCCGATTGCCTTTGTCGGCAGCGGTGAGCGGCTGCAGGACCTGGAGCCGTTCCACGCCGAGCGTGTGGTGTCGCGCGTGCTGGGCATGGGCGACGTGCTGTCGCTCATCGAGCGGGCGGAAGAAGCCGTCTCGGTCGAGGACGCGGCCAAGCTGGAAGAGAAGATCCGGCGGGACGACTTCACGCTGGAGGACTTCCGCGACCAGCTGCGGACGATCAAGAAGATGGGTCCGCTCGAGCAGATCCTCGGTATGCTCCCGGGGTTTGGCGCGATGAAGGAAATGCAGCAGGCGCGCGAGCAGGTGGACGAGAAGCAGTTCTCGCACGTCGAGGCGATCATCAACTCGATGACCGCCAAGGAGCGACGGAACCACCAGCTGATCAACGGGCAGCGGCGGAAGCGGATCGCCCGGGGCTCGGGGACGTCGGTCGAAGAGGTGAACAGGCTGCTCAAGCAGTTCATCCAGATGAAGAAGATGCTCAAGGCCATGGGGGGCATGGCCGGGCTCGCGAAGGGAAAGCGCCCGAATCTTTCGGCGCTGAAAGGGTTGATGAGGTAATGCTGGTTATCAGATTGCGTCGTGCCGGATCGAAGAAGCGTCCGTTCTTCCGCGTCGTCGTCACCGACTCGCGGGCGGCGCGTGACAGCTCGTTCGTCGAGGTGCTCGGCCACTACAACGCGCGCACCAAGCCGGAAACGCTGAAGCTCGATCGCGAGCGGCTGGCGCACTGGGTGAAGCAGGGGGCGCAGCCCTCCGACACCGTGCGCACGATGCTCGATCGCAACCCGGCGCCGCCGGCCGAGGCCGTCGCCGCACCCGCGGTCCAGTGAGCCGCGCCCGTGCCGTGGTCGAGGCGATCGCCAGGGCGCTCGCCGACAAGCCCGACGCCGTCAGCGTCAGCGAGCGCGAAGCGCGCGGCCAGACGTTCGTCGAACTGACGATGGCCCCCGGCGACATGGGCCGCGTCATCGGGCGGCAGGGCCGGACCGCCCAGGCGGTGCGCACGCTGGCGAACCTGGCGGCCGAGATCGACGGGCACAAGGTCAGCGTCGATTTCAGGGATTGACCGACGATTTGATCCTGGTCGGACGTGTCGCCCGCGCCCACGGCAACAAGGGCCAGGTGATCGTCAACCCCGAGACCGATTTTCCGGGCGAACGGTTCGCGGCGGGCCGCGTCCTGGTCGTCGAACATGGCGGACGATCGATCGCGCGGACGATCGCATCGGTGCGGTTCCACCAGGGACGACCGATCGTCGGCTTCGACGGTGTCGAGACGATGAACGACGCTGAGGCGCTGGCTGGCGCGGACCTGAAGGTGCCGGCCTCCGCGCTGGCGGCGCTGCCGGAGAACACGTATTACCGGCACGACCTGGTCGGATGTGAAGTGACGGACACGGGCGGGCGCGCGATCGGACGCGTGACCGGCGTGGAAGGGCCGCTGGAACAGAGCCGCCTCGTGGTCGAGAGCGATCGCGGCGAAGTGCTCATTCCGATGGTCCAGGGGATCTGCGTCCGCGTCGACGTGGCGGCGAAATCAATCGTCATCGATCCGCCGGACGGGCTGATTGAGGCGAACGAGCGATAGCGCGTGTCGGGCAATGAAATTTGACATCGTCACGATCTTTCCGCGGATGGTGGAAGGGCCCCTCCAGGAAGGGATCGTGGCGCGGGCGATCGAGGCGGGGCGGCTGGACGTGCGGGTACACGACCTGCGCGACTTCACCACCGATCGCCACCGTGTCGTCGACGACACGCCGTTTGGCGGCGGGCCCGGGATGGTGCTGAAGGCGGATCCGTTGTTTGCCGCCGTCGATCGCATCCGTCAGACACGCGGCGAGCCGGGAGCGATCATCCTGACCTCGCCCGATGGCGAGCGGTTGACGCACCGGATGGCGCAGCGGTTGCGCGCGCTGGATCACGTGGTGATCCTGTGCGGCCGCTACGAGGGAGTCGACGAGCGCGTGCGGGAGCACCTGGCGACCGAGGCCATCTCGATCGGCGATTACGTGGTGTCGGGCGGCGAGCTGCCGGCCCTGGTCATCGTCGACGCCGTGGCGCGGCTGGTCCCGGGTGTCGTCGGAGACGAACAATCGGTGGCGGGCGATACCTTCGCCCGCGGCGGGTTGCTCGACTTTCCGCAGTACACGCGGCCGGCGGAGTTCCGCGGCTGGAGAGTGCCGGACGTGCTGCTGTCGGGGCACCATGGCGAGATTGAGAAGTGGCGCCGGGAGCAGGCGATCGCGCGGACGCGCCGCCACCGGCCGGATTTGTTGAACGAGAGCGAAGGATAAAGGAGAGCGTCATGAATGCTGTCGAGACCGTCGAGCGGGGGCAGCTGGCCAAGCGCCCGGCGATCAAGCCCGGGGACACCGTCAAGGTACACGTCAAGGTGCGCGAGGGAGACAAGGAGCGCATCCAGGTGTTCGAGGGGATGATTATCGGCATGCACCGCGGCGGCGCCCGTGCGACATTCACCGTGCGCAAGGTGTCGTTCGGCCAGGGCGTCGAGCGCATCTTCCCGCTGCATTCGCCGATCATCGACAAGATCGACGTGCTGCGCACGGCCAAGGTCCGCCGCGCCAAGCTCTACTTCTTGCGCGACCTCAAGGGCAAGGCGGCGCGCATGAAAGAGACGGGGAAGAAGCAGACCGCGTAAATCGGGGAATCGGGTAATCGGGTACTCTGACAATCGTGCATGCGCGGGCTACCGCCCGCGCTTTGAAACGTCGCCGGTAGGCGACGCATGCCAGATACCCGATTACCCGATTTCCAAATGACCCGATGAAAGTGCGCGCCTACCGGACCCTCGAGAATGCGCTCCGGCGCATGGGGTTCGTCTACGTCGCGGGCGTCGACGAAGTGGGGCGCGGCTGTCTCGCCGGTCCCGTCGTTGCCGCGTCAGTCGTCCTCGATCCCGAACGCTACATCCCCCGCATCAGCGACTCCAAGACGGTGACGGCGCTCGAACGCGAGCGTCTCTACGCGCGGATCACCCGCGAAGCGATCTGCTGGTCGGTCGTCGCCGTGCCGCCGACCGAAATCGACGAAGTCAACATCCACCAGGCAGGCTTGCGCGCGATGCAGCGCGCCGTTCTGTCGTGTGCGCCCCTGCCCGACATGGTCCTGGTCGACGGCGGCCGCGCCTTCCGCGTACCCGCCCTGCCCATGGCCCAGCGCTGCGTGGTGCACGGCGACGCGCGCTGCACGGCCATCGCCGCCGCGTCGATTGTCGCCAAGGTAACGCGCGACCGCTCCATGCTCGAGTTGCACGGGCGCGATCCGCGCTACGGGTTCGACAGGCATAAGGGCTACGCCACCCGTGAGCACCTCGACGCGGTGGCCCGGCATGGCTACTCGGACGCGCATCGCCGTTCGTTCCGGCCGCCGAGCCTGTTTGATAGGATCTAGGTTCCCGTGCCCATCGATCGCGCCGAGGTGCTGAAGAAGGCGGAGAAGCTGCTCCGTACCGGCAAGCTCGATCTTGCCATCGCGGAATACGTGCGCCTGGTCGAACAGCAGCCGCGCGACTGGAACACCCGGAACACGCTCGGCGACCTCTACGTCCGCGCCAGCAAGACCAACGATGCGGTCGCGCAGTACATGCAGATCGCCGACCACCTGTTCAACGAGGGGTTCTACCCGAAGGCGTCGGCCCTCTACAAGAAAATCCTGAAGATCAGGCCCGGCGATGAGTCGGTGCAGATGCACCTCGCGGAGATCTCCGCCAAGCAGGGGTTGCTCGCCGACGCCAAGGGCTACTTCGTCGCCATTGCCGCCAAGCGCCGCGCCCGCGGTGATGGCGCCGGCGCCGACGAGATCACAGTGCGGCTCGGCGCCCTCGATCCGGCCGATTTCGACGCCCGCGCCCTGGGCGCACGCACCCTGACGCAGAGAGGCGACATCGCCGCTGCCGCGATGCAGTACCGATCGATGCACGCCGACCTGCTCGACAAGGGGCGTGCCGCCGAGGCGATGGCGGCACTGCGCGAGGCGGTGCGCTTGAACCCGGAGGACCTCGAGGGGCGCGCCGAACTGGCAAAAGCGGCCGTCGCTGCCAGTGACCTCGACACCGCGAGACTCTATCTCGATCGCGCCACCGCCGGCGGCGACCCCGCCTTGATGTTCCCGCTGCTCGAGATCGAGCTGCGTGCCGGCAGGCTGGACGCGTCGCGCGAGCTGCTCTCGGAACTGCTGCACGCGGATCCGTCGCTGCGCGCGCGCATCGTCGACCTGGCCTGGACGCTGGCGCCGGTCTCTTCCGAGGCGGCGTTTGTCTGCATCGACACCGCGGTCAACGGCGAGCTCGCGGTCGGCAACTACATGGACGCCGCTGCCATCCTGCAGGAGTTCACCACGCGCGTGTCGGGACAGATCGCGGCGCTGCTCAAGCTCGTCGAGATCTGCGTCGACGGTGGCCTCGAAGCGGCGATGTACGAGACGCAGGCGCAGCTCGCCGACGCCTATCTCGAGCTCGGCCAGGGAGCCGAGGCGCGTGTCATCGCCGAGGATCTTGTCGCGCGCGAGCCGTGGGAGCCCGCGCACATCGATCGGTTCCGCCGCGCGCTGATGCTGCTCGGCGTGCCCGACCCTGACGCCCTCATTGCCGATCGCCTGAGCGGCCAGGGCCCCTTCGTGGCGACCGATCCGTTCATGGCGCCGGAGTCGTTCGGGGACCCGAGCGAGCCGATCCTTCGCCATCACGGCGCCGACACGCCGGCGCTCCCCGTGCAGGAACCGGAAATGCCCGCGCAGCCCGAGCCCGTCCCCGAACGCGACCCCTCGCCGGCGCTGCCGCCCGTGCACGAACCGCCGCCGCTGGCGCCTCCGCGCGGCGACCCCGAGCCCGACATCGATCTCAACGACGCACTGTCGCAGCTGGGAACGGCTCGAGACGGCGCCCCTGTCACCCTGCACCAGGATCTCGACGGGGTGTTCGACGCGCGCCGCGCCGCCGCGTCGCGTCTCGCCGGCGTGCAGGAGGCGACCAAGCAGCTCGCCCTCGCCAAGAACTACGCCGAGATGGGCATGGTCGACGAGGCGATGGTGGCGCTGACCAACGCGGCGAAGATTCCGAGGCATCGCTTCGAGGCGGCGTCGCTGCTGGGGCGGATGCTCCTCAAGAAAGGGGATCCCGCCAAGGCGGTCGAGTGGCTGGAGCGCGCCGCCGAAGCGCCGCCGCCGACGGCGGAGGCCGGCCGCGAGCTTCTCTATGACCTCGGCGCGACGCTGGAAACCACCGGCGAAGTATCGCGCGCGCTGGCTGTGTTCATGGAACTGCAGGCCGACGCCGGTGAATATCGCGACGTCGGGACGTGCATCGACCGCCTCGCGCGCGTCCAGAGCGGAGGCTGATCATCCGGACGTTCAGCCGGCTGTTGTTTGCCGTCTATTTTCTCGAGGCCGGCTTCGTACTAGCGGCGGCGCCCTGGTCGGCCTTGTGGGAGCGCAATACCATTGCCGCCTCGCGTCCGGCGCTGCGTTCGACGATCGATAGCCCCTACGTCCGCGGCGCCGTCACCGGCGTCGGGGTGATTACCGCCTTCGCCGGCCTTGCCGAGCTCGCCGGAGTCGTCGGCGCGCGATCGCGCCGTCAGCCGCAATCGTGATCCGGCACTTCGTGACCGACCGCCGGCGGTTCGGCCTGCCGCCCCAGGCGCTCGTCGCCCGCGCCGTCGCCGCGGTCGAGCGCGGCGCGTCGGTCGTCCAGGTGCGTGAGCGCGATCTCGCCGACGCCGCGCTGCTGGATCTCGTGCGCCGCATGCTCGCCGCCCTCGGCGGCCGCGCCGCCGTGCTGGTCAACGATCGCACCGACGTCGCGCTGGCGGCGGGCGCCGCCGGCGTGCACCTGCGCGGCGATTCACCCGCCGCGTCGCGCGTGCGCCGCATCGTGCCGCCCGCATTCGTCATCGGCCGATCCGTGCACACCATGGACGATGTCGACGCCGCGATCGCCGACGGCGGCTGCGACTACTTGATGTTTGGCACCGTCTTTCCCTCGGCCGGCAAGCCCCCGGACCATCGACTGGCCGGACTCGACGCCCTGAGCGACGCCTGCCGCCGATCGCCGCTGCCGGTCATTGCCATCGGCGGCATGACGCCGGAGCGCGAAGCCGACGTCGCGCGCGCCGGCGCCGGCGGCTTGGCGGCTGTCGGCTGGTTCATGTAGAGTCCAGATCGATGGACGATTTCGGCGGCAAGCTCCGCCAGGCGCGCGAGCGGCGCGGCATCTCCCTCAGGCAAATCGCGGCCAGCACGAAGATATCCGCGGCGGCACTCGACGCGCTCGAGCGCAACGACATTTCCAAGCTTCCGGGCGGGATTTTTAGCCGCTCCTTCGTTCGCTCGTACGCGCTCGAGGTCGGCCTCGATCCCGACGAGACCGTGCGCGAGTTTGTCGAACGGTTCAATCAGGAGACAGCCGCGACGGAGCACACCGTCGCCGCCGAGGTTCCGGAAGAAGAGCGCGAGTTCCAGGAACGGCAGCGCCAGGCCGCGCGCCTCGCGCTGGCGGCCATTGCCGTACTCGTCATCGTGATCGTCGGCGCGGTATTCGCCTATCGCGCCCGCGCGGCGCGCAGCCGCGCGCAGGAACAGGGGCAGATGACGCAGGCACCGGCGGTCGTCCCGCCGTCGCAGCCGGCGCCCGCGGCGGCAGAGCAGCCGGCTGCCCCGGAAAACAAGGACAAGGACAAGGACAAGGCGCCGGCTGTGCCGGGGCAGCTTCGCCTCGAGATCCGGCCAACCTTCCCATGTTGGGTCTCGGTGACGGCGGACGGCAAGAAGCTGTTCGCGCGGGTGTTGACCGCCGGCCAGCTCGAGACCGTCGCGATCGCGCGAGAGGCGACGATCGAAATCGGCGACGCCGGGGCATTCGCGTATACGATCAACGGCAAACCCGGCAAGCCGCTCGGCGACCGGGGGCAGGTGAAGACGCTCAGGCTGACGCCGGCGACCGCCGGACAGTTTACGCGCTAGCCCGAGGACACGCATTGCCGGACCCAGGGTTCCGATCTCCGCTAATCGACTTCTTCCGGCGCGGTGAGGTGGCGCGTGATGTCCGGCTGCTGGCAGCGCAGGGAGCACTGGCGCCGCGCGCGCAGGAACAGTTGGCGCTGCTCGTCCTGCTCGCCGACGATCCGGATCCGGACATCGCGCGCACCACGGCCGCCACCCTCGACGCCTTGCCGATCGCGCTGCTCGCGGCGTTTCTCGGTAGATCCGACGTGCCACGCGAGATGAAGGCGTTCTTTACGGCGCGTGGCGTCGAGGCCGCCGCCGCCAGCGCTGCCGCGGCCACCAACGACGAACCCCTCCTCGACACGCTGTCGGAGATCCCGGAGGCCGCCGCCGAGGGGGAGGAGGCGTCGGGCCGCCAGTCTCTGTCATCGCTGCCCGTCGTCGAGCGGATGAAGCTGGCGATGAAGGGAACGCGCGAGCAGCGCGCCCAGCTCGTGCGTGATACCAACCGCCTCGTCGCCGCCGCTGTGCTGAGCAGCCCGAAGCTCACCGACGCCGAAGTCGAGGCCTTTACCAAGATGGGCAACGTCTCGGAAGAGACGATGCGCGCCATCGGCATGAACCGCGGCTGGCTGAGGAACTACGGCATCCTGGCCGGCGTCTGCCGGCATCCCAAGACGCCGCCGGCGATCTCGATGCAGCTGGTCCATCGCCTCAACGATCGCGACCTCAAGGTGCTGACGACCGATCGCAACGTGCAGGAAGGGCTGCGCCAGCTGGCCCGCAAGATGGTCAACAAGGGCAAGCCCTAGCGCTTGTCTTTCCACTCCTTGCGCATCTCGTTCAACCCTTCCATGAACACCGCCGCCTTGCTCCGCTCGTCGTCGCTGTCCATCGTCTTGAGGAGATCGATGGCGCGATCGATGTCGCGCTGGATGGTCGTCGCCGTCGCGGCGAAGTAGAGCCGGCGGATTTCGGCGATCTTGTCGGAGCCATTGCCTTTCATGCGTCTCGTCCGTGGCGGTGCCGTCGCAGCGACGCGGTGAATTCTTGCACAGAACCGGTGTTGAGGACGTCGGCCGGCGTCAGCCCCGCCCGGCGCGCGATAGCCACCCCCCAGCGCAGGCCGCCCAGCGCGTGCGCGCTGTGCGCGTCGGAGCTGATCGTGATACGGACGCCGGCGTCGCGCGCCTGCCGCGCGTGCGCCTCGTCGAGATCGAGCCGCTCGATCTGGGCGTTGATCTCCATCGCGACTCCGGCCCTGGCCGCAGCGGCGCACACCGCCCCCATATCGGCCTGGTGCGCGTCCCGCTTCAGCAGGCGGCGCCCGAGCGGATGGGCGATGACGTCGACCCAGGGGCACTCGATCGCACGCAACAGCCGGTCGGTCATGCGCGGGCCGTCCTGCGAGAAGCCCGAGTGGATCGAGGCGTTGACGATGTCGAGCTGGGCAAGGCAGTCGTCCGCGAGATCCATCGACCCGTCGGCCCGGATGTCGCACTCGATGCCGGCCAGCAGGGCAAAACCGGTCGTCGACTCGAGGCGCGCCGCCACCTCGCGCACGGCGCGGGCGTGCGCCAGCGCGCCGGCTTCGTCGAGCCCGTTGGCCATCGCCAGCGACTTGCTGTGATCCGTGATCGCGAGGTACTGCAGGCCCGACGCGTGCGCGGCGCGCGCCATGGCTTCGATAGTGTCGCGTCCGTCAGTCGTTGTCGTGTGGCAATGCACGTCGCCGCGCAGGTCGGTGACCCGGACAAGCGGCGGCTCGGCGCCGACCAGTTCGCCATCGAGCGTGGCGGCGAGCTCGCTGACATCGGTGAAAAGACCGCCCCTCGAATGGCGGCGCCGCTGATCGAGCGCCTTGAGGATGAGCGCTTCCTTTCGCGGCCCCATACCCTTCATGCGTCGGATCCGTCCGTCAGTGGCGGCGCCTTCGAGGGCCTCGAGCGTGCTGACGCCGATCTCGCGGAACAATCGCGCCACCGTCTTGGGCCCGACGCCCTGCAGTCGCAGCAGGTCGAGGATCGTCGGCGGAAACTCCTCCAGCAGCTGCTCGCGATACGCGATGGTGCCCGTCTGCACCAGCTCGCCGATCTTGGCCGCGAGGTCCTTGCCGATGCCCGGCAGCGCCAGCCGCGACTGCGGTGTCATCGTCGCGACGGGCTCTGGCTCGTCGGCGACGGTTTCCGCGGCGCCGCGATAGGCCCGGATCTTGAAGGGGTTCTCGTCCTTGATCTCGAGGAGATCGGCGATCTCGTTCAGGACGCGCGCGATGGCGGCGTTATCCACAGACGTTAGAGAGTATCGATCACCAGGCCGCGCGGATCGATCGTGAAATCGAGGATCCGCGCGCCGGCCTCGTGCAGCGCCTTGCGGATCGCGGGGAGGTCGGCCGGGTTGCCGAAGCAGAACAGGCAGCCGCCGCCGCCGGCGCCGCAGACTTTCCCGCCGAGCGAGCCGGCGCGCGCCGCCGCCTCCAGCATCGCGTCGATGGCGGGGGTGGTGACGCCGGGCGCCAGGCGCTTGCGGTTGTCCCACTCGGCGGCGATCTGGCGTCCGACTTCGGGCCAGTCGCGCCGGTCGAGCGCGGCGCGCATCGCTGCGGCAATATCGCGGATCCGCGCGAACGCCGTCCGCACCGTGACGTCGCCGTCGATGTGCCGCTTGGTGACGTCCCAGTTGTTGATCCCGGAGTTGCGCGACGCGTTGGTGTAGGCGAGGACCATGCGCTCCTGCAGCTGCGCCGGTGCCACGTCGAGCTCGACGCGGCGCACGCCGTTGACCCCGAGCTCGACGGCGGAGATGCCGCCGTAGAACGCGGGGCGGTAGTCCTGCGCGCCGGTCGGCACCTCGATCGCCTGTGCTTCGACGTTCATGGCGATCTGGAAGATTTCGTCGGCGGAGCGGTGGCCGCCCGTCCAGGCGTTGAGGGCGCCGCAGACGGCGATGTTGAGCGCCGACGACCCGGCGATGCCGGCCCCGACCGGCGAATCCGACCAGGTCGTCAGCTCGAGCCCCTCCGCCTGGAAGTAGTGCAGCAGCTTGCCGAGCAGCTTCAAGTCGTGGCTGTTACCAAGCTGCGACCAGTGGTCGGCCTCGACGCGCACGCCCGAGTCTTCCGAGACGATGACGAGGCGGTGGTCCGAGCGCGAGCGGATGTCGCAGCTCGCGCGCAAACTCAGCGCGGCGTTGAGCGTCTGCGCCCCCTCATGAAAGAGGTAGAGCGGCCAGATGTCGAGCGTGCCGCCCGCCAGGTCGATGCGCGTCGGCGCGGAAGCGTGGATGTGCACGGCGAAATCATACATGGGCGATGACCGATGACCGATGACCGATGACCGATGACCGATGACCGACGGGCGATGGGACGATGACCGATCGGCTAAAATGCCGATCATGTCGCTCCGGGAGATTCGGCGCCACGTCGGCCAGCTCGCGATCGCCGGCTTCAACGGCCACGACATCCCCCCCGATCTGCGATCGATCGCCCGCGAGTTCGACTTGGGCGGCGTGATCTTCTTCGCCCGCAACGTCGACTCACCCGAGCAAGTGGCGGACCTGTCGCGGCAGGCGCAGGCACTCGCCGCGGAGCTGCCGCTGTGGGTCAGCGTCGACCAGGAAGGCGGACGTGTCGCGCGTCTGAAGCGCCCCTTCACGGAATGGCCGCCGATGATTACCCTCGGCCGCGCCGGCCCTACCGACAGCGACCGTCTCGCCGCGCGATTCGCGACCGCGCTCGCCGCCGAATTGCACGCCGTCGGCATTTCGCTCGACTACACGCCGGTCCTCGACGTCCACACCAACCCACGCAACCCCGTCATCGGCGATCGCGCCCTGTCGGAGCGGGCCGAGGACGTGGCGCGACTCGGCGCGACGATCATCCGCACGTTGCAGGATGCCGGCATCGCCGCCTGCGGCAAGCACTTTCCCGGCCATGGCGACACCAGCACCGACTCGCACCACGAGCTGCCGCTGCTCGAGCACCCGCCAGAGCGTCTCGAGGCGGTGGAGCTGGTGCCGTTCAAGGCGGCGATCGCCGCCGGCGTGGCCTCGATCATGACCGCGCACATCCTGATTCCGGCGCTCGACGAAGAACGCCCAGCGACTCTCTCGCCCGCAATCGTCGACGCCCTGCTCAAGAAGCGGCTCGGCTACGACGGTCTGGTGCTCAGCGACGATCTGGAGATGAAGGCCATCAGCGGGCGCTACGGTCATAGCGAAGCGACCGTCAGTGCCATCGCGGCCGGCTGCGATGCCGTGTTAATGTGCGCGGCGAAGCCCGACGAGCAGATGGCCGCGCTCGAAGCGATCATCTATGCCGTCGAGAACGGACGGCTGCCGCTGGCGCGGGTCGAGGACGCTTTGATGCGCCACCGGCGCGTCAAGACCCGCTTCCTGGCGCCGCCGCGGCCCAAGCCGCCCACCGGAGCGGCGCTGCGCGCGATTCTCGGGCGCGACGAGCATCAGGCGGTCGCCGACGAGATGGCGAGGTTCGCTTGAGCGCTCGTCGTCAATGCTGAAGCCGCCTGTCCTGCGTCAGGGGGATCGCGTCGCGGTCGTCGCTCCTGCCAGCCCATTTGCGCGTGACGAGTTCGACGCCGGTGTGGCCGAACTGCGCCGCCTCGGGTATGAGCCCGTCTACGACGAGAGCGTCTTCGCGCGGACGCGGTATACCGCCGGTGAGCCGGCGCTGCGGGCCGACGCGTTCATCCGCGCCTGGCGCGATCCGGCGGTTCGTGCGCTCATCGCCGTGCGCGGAGGCTACGGCAGTGTCCAGCTCCTGCCCCATCTCGACCGCGACGAGATCCGCCGCACACCCAAGGCCTTTATCGGCTACAGCGACAACACGTCGTTGCTGACGTGGCTCACGCACCACTGCGGCGTCGTCTCGTTTCACGGCCCGATGCTCGAAGGACGGCTGGCCAGAGGGACCTCAGCGTACGACCCCGACACGTTCGCGCGCGTGCTCGCTCGCGCGGCGCCGGCCGGCGTCATCTCGCATCCCTCCGTTCAGGCGATTCGTCCGGGCGAGGCCACCGGCATCCTCACCGGCGGCACGCTGACGCAGCTCGCCGCTTCGCTGGGGACACCTTATGCGTTCGATCCGCCGCGCGGACATATCCTGTTCATCGACGAGGTCGCCGAGCGCCCCTATCGCATCGACCGCCTGTTGACGCAGCTGCGCTTTGCCGGCATCCTCGACCGCGCCGCCGCGGTCGTGTTCGGAGAGCTGCCCCGCTGCGACGAGCCGCAGGCGGCCGGGCCCGCCGGAATCATGATTCGCGAGGTCGTCGGCGATCTGCTCGAGGGTTTCCGCGGTCCCGTGCTGTTCGGCTTGCCGTCCGGCCACACGAGCGGCGCTTGCCTGACACTGCCCTTCGGCGTGCGCACCCGCGTGATCGCCGGCAGCCAGCCTTCGCTCGTCATCGAGGAGGCGGCAGTTGACTGAGGAGACCGCGGGCGCATGAAAAAGGTTCACCTGATCGGCGTGTGCGGAACGGCGATGGCCACGCTCGCCGCGATGCTGAAGACGCGCGGCTACGACGTCCGCGGCAGCGATCAGAACATGTATCCGCCGATGAGCGACTTCCTCGCCGAGCAGCAGATCACGACGCTGCAGGGTTACCAAGCCGAGCACATCAGCGGCGATCTCGACCTCGTCGTCGTCGGCAACGCGATTTCACGCGGGAACGCGGAGCTCGAGGAGGTGCTCGATCGTAAGATCCGCTTCTGTTCGCTGCCCGAGGCCATCCGCGATCACTTCCTGTGGGGCGCCCGCTCGGTCGTAATCGCCGGCACGCACGGCAAGACGACCACCACGTCGCTCACCGGCTGGCTGCTGACACACGGCGGCACCGATCCCAGCGTCCTTATCGGTGGCATCGCCGAGAACTTCGGCGGCAGCTACCGCGTCGGCGGCGGTCGCGAGTTCGTCATCGAGGGGGACGAGTACGACAGCGCCTTCTTCGACAAGACGGCGAAGTTCCTGAAGTACCTGCCCGACATCGCCGTCGTCAATAACATCGAGTACGACCACGCCGACATCTACCCCGACCTCGAATCGATCCGCGTCGCCTTCCGGCGGCTGGTGAATCTGGTTCCGCGCCGCGGGCTGCTGCTGCTCGGTGCCGACGATCCCGAAGCGACAGCGCTCGCGGTCAACGCGCGCTGCCCGGTCGAGACCTTCGGCCTGTCGGACGGCGCCGACTGGCAGGCCCACGATCTGCGCGTCGCCGAGGGATCGACGACCTTCAGCCTGCGCAGGAAGGGGGAGCCGGTCGCGACGTTCGAGCTGCCGCTGCTCGGCGCGCACAACGTGCGCAACGCCACCGCCGCCATCGCCGTCGCCGCCTCCGTCGGCGTGAGCCCCGACACCGCGGCCGCCGGCCTGCGCGGGTTCAAGGGGATCCGGCGGCGCATGCAGCAGCGCGGGACCGCCGCGGGCGTGTCAGTCTACGACGACTTCGCGCATCATCCGACGGCGATCGCGGAAACCCTCGCCGGCGTGCGCGCGGCGTATCCCGGCCGTCGCATCTGGGCGATTTTCGAGCCGCGTTCGGCGACGTCGTGCAGACGGGTTTTCCAGGCCGATTTTGCCCGTGCCTTCGCGGCCGCCGATTGCGTCCTCCTGCCGGCGGTCTTTCGCTCGACGCTGCCCGAGGATCAGCGGTTGTCGGCCGAGCAGGTCGTCGCCGATCTCAATGCTGCTGGCAAGGACGCCCGTTACATTCCGAAGGTCGACGACATCGTTGCCGCGGTCGCAACGGAGGCCCGACCGGGCGATCTCGTCATTGCCATGTCGAACGGAGGGTTCGAAGGCATTCACGACAAGCTCCTGGCGGCACTTGCCGCGCGCGGATGACTTCCCGCGTCCTGGCCGCCGGTGACTCGGCGTGGCTCGTCGAGTTACCCGAGCGAATCGATCCGGAGATCAACGCCCAGGCAATTGCCATCGCCCGGGCCGTCGAGGACGCCCGCCTGCCGGTCACCGACGTCGTTGTCGGCTACCGGTCGGTGATGGTCTACGTGGATCCACTCGCTGCGGGAGCCGACGGGATGGCCGCCGCGCTCGAACGCATTGCCGCCGATTCAGGAACACAGGCGGCGGTGACGGGCGGCCAGGTCGACGTGCCCGTGTGTTATGACGATACCTACGGGCCCGACCTCACCGACGTCGCCGCCTTTGCCGGCAGCCCGGTCGAGGAGGTGATCGCGCGGCATCTGGCGCGCGAGTATCGTGTGTTCGTCGTCGGCTTCGTGCCGGGCTTTGCCTACATGGCAAGCGTCGATCCGCGCATCGCCGCTCCGCGGCGCCCCTCGCCGCGGCTGCGGGTGCCGCCCGGTTCAGTCGCGATCGCGGCGGGTCAGACGGGTGTGTATCCGGCGCCGACTCCGGGGGGCTGGCATCTCATCGGCCGCTGTCCGATCCGCCCCTACGATCCATCGCGCCCGGTGCCCTTCCTCTTCCACGCCGGCGACCGCGTCCGCTTTCACCGCATCTCCGCCGAGGAGTACCGGGCGACCACCCAATGGGGTGACGCGTGACCCTGACCGTGATCAAGCCCGGCATGCTGACGACCGTCCAGGATCTCGGCCGGCGCGGCTACCAGAACGTCGGCGTCCCCGTATCTGGCCCGATGGACGTCTACTCGCATCGACTGGCCAATCTGGTGCTCGGTAACGATCCCAGTGCGGCGGCGCTGGAGATCACGCTGCTTGGCCCGGAGCTCTTGGCGGAAAGGGAAGTGGCGTGCGCGATCGCGGGCGCCGACATCGACGTGGCGGTGGACGGCGTGCGCGTCGAGCGCAATCGGCCGTTCGCCGTGCCAGCGGGCGCGCGGATCCGGTTCGGCCAGCGTCACAAGGGCGCGCGCCTGACGCTCGCCGTCCAAGGTGGTTTCGACGTGCCGGCCACGCTTGGCAGCCGCGCCACACATCTGGCGAGCCACATGGGCCCGTTCGGTGGCCGCGCTTTGCGCACCGGGGACGTGTTGCCAGTGGCCGTCCCGGCACGCCCTTCGCCTCCTTCGTCCGCTGTGGCATGTCCTCCCCCTCTCGAGCTGCCTGACAGCGGCTCGCGCCTACGGGTGCTCCCGGCCGTGCACCGCGAGCGCTTCACTGACGGGGCGTGGCACCAGTTCACGCACGGGCGCTTCACCGTCACGCCCCAGTCGAACCGCATGGGATACCGGCTCGATGGTCCGACGCTCGAGCACGCCGGGTCAGCCGACATCCTCTCGGAGGCGATGCCGGTGGGAGCGATTCAGGTGCCGGCGTCCGGCCAGGCGATCCTCTTGCTGGCCGAGTGTGCGACAACGGGCGGCTACCCGACGATCGCCAACCTCATCACTGCCGATCTCCCGATCGCCGGCCAGCTCGCGCCGGGAGACTGGACGGAGTTCGTCCTATGCACGAGGGACGAAGCGCTTGAGGCGCTGCGCACGCGTGAGGATGCGTTTCGCAGTAGTCTCAGGGCATGACGCTGGACACCCTCGGACAGGACGTCCGTTATGCACTCCGCGTGCTGCGCCGGTCTCCCGTCTTCACGTCAGTCGTGCTCATGACCGTGGCGCTCGGCGTCGGCGCCAACACCGCGGTGTTCGCGGTGGTCGATGCCGCGCTGCTCAAACCGCTGCCATACCCGGCGGCCGAGCGCATCGTCATTGCAGAAGATCTCGCACCGGGGACGTTCCTCGACTGGCGGGGCCAGGCGGCCAGCTTCAGCGCCCTCGCCGCACTCCGCGAGTCGGACTTCGACCTGACCGGCGGCGACCGCCCGGAACGCCTGTCGGGCGCGATCGTGACCGGGAGTTTTTTCGACGTGATGGGCGTGGCGCCGGCGCTCGGACGCACGCTCAGCGCGCTCGACGACGACAGCGGGCAACGCCCCATCGTGCTGTCGGACGCGCTGTGGCGGCGGCGCTTCGGCGCTGACGCAGGGATCGTCGGCAAGTCCATCCTCTTGAACGGCGCCGCCCACATCGTGGTCGGCGTGATGCCGGTAGGGTTCCGCTTTCCGCCAGGAGCAGCCGAGTTGTGGGTTGCGCCGCGCCACGTGGTCCCGGAGTATCCGCTGGCGCCGACGGTGGACCAGACTCAGAATCGCGGGGGCCACTATCTTGGCGTCTACGGTCGGCTCAAGCCCGGCGTCAGCGTCGCGGCCGCCGAGCGCGAGCAACGCGCCATCTTCACGCGCCTCGTGAAGCAGTACCCCAAGGACATGATTGGCGACGACATCGACGTCGCCCTGGTGCCGTTGCGCGAATGGCTGGTCGGCGACATCACGCCAGCCCTCATGGTGCTGCTGGCCGTTGCCGGCTTGGTGTTGCTTATCGCCTGCGCGAACATTGCGAACCTCATGATGGCGAGAGCCAGCGGCCGCGCGCAGGAGATCGGGATCCGGACGGCGCTCGGTGCGGCGCGCATCCGCATCGTGCGGCAACTGTTGACCGAGAGCGTCGTCCTCGCAGTGCTCGGTGGCGCGCTCGGGCTGTTGACCGCCTGGTGGGCGCTCCCCGTACTGCAGGCGATGTCGCCAGATGACCTACAGAGCGTGCCGGCGGTCATGGACTGGACGATCGTGCTGTTCGCGCTCGGCGTGTCACTGCTGACTGGAGTGATCTTCGGTTGTGTGCCGGCCTTGCAATTGGCGCGCGCGGGCGTTGCCGCCATGTTGAGCACGTTGAGATCGACGGGTCGCACGACGGGCGGCTCGGGAGAGCGTGTTCGTCAGGTGTTGATCGTCGGCGAATGCGCCGCGTCGGT
The DNA here is from genome assembly GCA_963836665.1 of uncultured Acidobacteriota bacterium. Classification (GTDB taxonomy): domain Bacteria; phylum Acidobacteriota; class Vicinamibacteria; order Vicinamibacterales; family 2-12-FULL-66-21; genus JAICSD01. Next base: position 331,133 of record CAWIKL010000004.1, read on the forward strand.
CGTGCTGCTCGTCGCGGCCGGCCTGCTGCTGCGCAGCTTTGTGTTGCTGCGTCAGGTCGATCCCGGCTTCACCCCGTCGGGTCTGGTCACCACGCGTATCGTCCTGCCGGCGGAGCGCTATGGCACGCCGGCGTCGCAGGCGCAGTTCTTCGATCGCCTGCTCGACCGGGTCCGTTCGGCGCCCGGAGTGGCGTCGGCGGCGCTCGCCGGCCGCCTCCCGTTCGTCGGCGGCAACAGCACACGCTCCATCGATCTGGAGAAGTCGACCAGCCCCGACAAGCCCGTGGCGGGGTTCCGCGTCGTCAGCACGTCGTACTTCGACGTGGTCGAGCAACCGCTCCGGCGCGGGCGCGCGTTCACCGACCGCGACACCGCCGACGCGCCGTTCGTCGCGGTGATCAACGAGGCCATGGCGCGTAAGTACTGGGCGGGCGCCGATCCGATCGGTCAGCGATTCCGCATCGGTGACGATCCGCATTGGACGGAAATCGTCGGGATCGCGGGCAACGTGAAGCATGCCACCCTGCGGGAGCCGATGGCGCCGGAGTTCTATGTGCCGTACCGGCAGGTGCCGTGGTCATTCATGTCGCTCGTGGTCAGGACGCCGCTGGCGGCGCCGGCCGCAGCGACAACGATCGCGCACGAGTTGGCCGCGGTTGATCCCGCGTTGCCGGCGATGCCCGTGCGCGCGATGAGTGATCTCGATCTCGGTCTCGTTCTCGATGGACCGCTTCGAGATGCTCGGACTTGGCGTGTTTGCCGCGGTCGCCCTGGCGCTGGCTGTCGTCGGCCTCTACGGCGTGATGTCGTACGTCGTGAGCCGCCGGACGCGCGAGATCGGTGTTCGCATCGCGCTCGGCGCCACGCCCTCTGCCATCCTGCATCTGGTCATGCGCGACGGCCTCCGCCTGACCGGCGTCGGGATTGCGATCGGTCTGGCCGGATCGTTCGCCGCCGCGCGCGTCATCCGCAGTTGGCTCTACGGTGTCGGCGCGTCCGATCCGCTGACGTTCGTCGCGGTCACCGCGCTGCTCGCCGCCGTCGCGACCTTCGCCTGTTACGTGCCGGCGCGACGCGCCGTGGCGACGGATCCGACGACGGCGCTGCGCGCGGAATGACGTTACCTGTGACAACATCTTGGGCGTGACCATCGACGGCCGCAGGCCGGCGATCGCCGGCCTGCCCGCCGACCGCCTGCTCACTCACACCCCTCTCGCCCCCTACTCCACGTTCAAGGTCGGCGGCCCGGCCGACTGGTTGCTGCTGGCGCGCGGCGCCGCCGACGTGCGCGCCGGGCTCGACGCGGCGCGCGCCGCGCACTTGCCCGTGACGGTTCTCGGCGGCGGTTCGAACGTGCTGATCGCCGATGCAGGTGTCCGCGGTCTGGTCATCCGGCTCCACGGGGGCGATGCCGCGCTCATCGGCGAGGGACTGATACGGGCTGATGCGGGACTGACCATCAATGGTCTTGTCCGCTGGACGGTCAATCGCGGCATGGCCGGACTTGAAGCGTGGGCGGGGACGCCCGGGACCGTCGGCGGCGCCATCTACGGCAATGCGCATTTCAAGGGGCGATTGATCGGCGAACGAATCGAGAGCGTGGAGGTCGTTGCCGGTGATGGGCACGCGGTTCGCATACCGGCCGCCGGCATGGAATTCGGCTACGACACGAGCCGCCTGCAGCGCACGCGCGAGGTGGTGCTGTCGGCGGATTTCAAGGCCGGTCGCGGCGATCCCGCGGCGCTCCGCGCCATCGCGCGCGAATCGCTCGGCTACCGGAAGCGCACCCAGCCGCTCGAAGCGGCCAGCGCCGGCTGCATCTTCCAGAATCCCGACCCCGCTCGCGATCGCGTTCCCGACGGTATCCCGTGGTCGGCCGGTGCGCTCGTCGATCGCGCCGGCCTCAAGGGAGCCCGCGCGGGCGCCGCGCGGGTCTCGCCGACCCACGGCAATTTCATTGTCAACGACGGCGGCGCCAGCGCCGGACAGATTCGCACGCTGATCGAGCGCTGTCGCGAGGCCGTTCGCGGCCAATTCGGTGTCGAACTAAGAGACGAGATTGTCTATCTCGGAGACTTCTGATGGCTAGCCTGAAGGTCATCGGCGGACGCCCGCTCTCGGGACGTATCGCCGTCGAAGGCAACAAGAACTCGGCGCTCCCGCTCATCGCCGCGTGCATGCTGACGGCTCAGCCGTGCGAGCTGACCAACGTCCCGCGTATCCGTGACGTCGACGTGCTGCTCGACATCCTCGTGTCGCTCGGTGCCCGCGTCGAGGGGCGCGGCACCGGCACGCTCCGCATTCAATGCCCGGAGGTGACGAGCGACCGTCCCGACGCGGCCCTGGTCGGACGGCTGCGTGGATCGGTTTTGCTGCTCGGACCGCTGCTCGCACGCCGCGGCGCCGCGCGGCTCGCGCCACCGGGAGGGGACTTCCCGACGCGGCGCACCATCGTGACCCATCTCGATGCGCTGGCCGCGCTGGGCGCCGTTCCGCTCGACGAGGGGGGCGGCCACGCGCTGCACGCGCCCGCCGGCCTGAAGGGCGCTTCGTTCTATCTCGACGAGGCGTCGGTCACCGGCACCGAGACGGCGCTCCTCGCCGCGGTCGCCGCCACCGGGCCGTCCGAGATCCGCCACGCCGCGATGGAGCCGCACGTCGTCGAACTCTGCGAATTCCTGCAGGCGATGGGGGCGGGCATCGAAGGGGCCGGGACGTCCCGCATCCGTGTCGAGCCGCCGGCGCGCCTGACCGGGGCGTCGCATCGCCTGGCCGGCGACTACATCGAGGCCGGGAGCTGGGGCGTGGTGGCGGCGATCACCAACGGCCACATCGAGGTCACCGGCGCTCGCACGCAGGACCTCGAAGTGATCGCGGCGCCGCTGAAGCGGTTGGGCCTGGACTGCTCCTATGACGACGACACGTTGAAGGTGGGGCCCTCCACACTGACCGCGGGGCGCCGCATCACGACCGGTTTGTGGCCGGGGTTTCCGAGCGATCTCGTCAGCCTCGTGACGGTGCTGGCCACGCAGGCCGACGGTCGCACGCTCGTGCACGACTGGTTATATGAATTGCGCCTGTTTGCGCTGGAACAGATGAGCGCGATGCGCGCCGACCTCTTCCTCTGCGATCCGCATCGGATTATCGTCAGCGGCCCCTCGAAACTGCGCGGCCGGTCCCTCGACAGCCGCGATCTCCGGTCCGGCATGGCACTCATCGCCGCCGCGCTCGCGGCCGAAGGAGAGAGCCGCATCGCGCCGCTCGAGACGGTCGAACGGGGATATGCGTCCCTGATCGAGCGCCTGCGCTCGCTGGGCGCGCAGGTGGAAAAGCTAGGAGCCTGAGTTCCTTCCTCGCGAATTCGTCCTGCGTGCTCGCGAGGTTGGTCGTTCGGAGTCTGGCGTTAATGGGGAGTTGGAAGTTGCGGCGTTGACAATTGACCGCCACCGCCACCGCCTCCGCCGCCAGGTTTCTTCGGTGCGGCGGGCGGCGTAATCGGCAGCGGAACACCAGGAAGAGGTCCCTGCAGCGGCTGCGGAAACGGCGGCTGTGCGAGGGGTGCGACCGCGGGTGCCGGAGCGGCCGGGGGCGGAATGCGCCCCTGGGGGAGTGCCGGAGCCTGTAGTTCGAGATCGTCGCGCGGCGTCGTTGCGCCGCCGCCGAGCGCGTCGCCGACAGTCAAGGCGGAATCGCGCCCGAGCCGGAACGGACGCAGGTCCGCTTCATTCAGATCGAGCACGCGCACGATATGCGGCGTCAGCGTCAGGATGATGTCGGTTTGCTGTGCTTCCTTGTGGTTGTTGGCGAACAGGTGCCCGATCAGCGGCAGATCCGTCAGCCCGGGGACGCCGGCCAGCACGGTCCGTTCGTCGTCGCGGATGAGCCCGGCGAGCATGTTCGTCTCGCCGTCCTTCAGGCGGATCGTCGTCGAGATCTCGCGGTTGCCGAAGGTCGGCAGGCCGGCGTAGCCGCTCCCGGACACGTTGGACACCGATATCTTCAACGCCAGCGACACCTCGTCGTCATGGTGCATCCGCGGCGTGATGTCGATGTTCACGCCGATGTTCTCGTAGGTATAGGAGACGATCGGTTGTGTGTTGACGCCACCTGCGGCGATTGGCGCGAACGTCGTCTGCGGCACCGGGATGCGGTCGCCGAAGCGCGCCGTCGCCGGGACCCCTTCCACGGCGCGCAGCTGCGGATTGGCCAGCGCACGCGTGTTGGTGTCGTTCTTCAGCAGGCGGTAGTACAAGCCCGGCACGCCCGACAAAAAAACGTCCGCCGCGGTCAGGTTCTTCAGATCGGCGAGGGTGAGCCCTGCCTTGTTGACATCGGCCGACCCGCTGATGCCGTCGGAGCCCGGTGAGGCGATCTGCAGCCCGTATTCCTTGAGCTTCGTGCGATCGACCTCGAGCAACTCGACGTCGATGATCACTTCGGGCCGAGCCTTGTCGATCGCCTCGATCAGTTTCACCGCTGCGGCGACCCGCTCCGGCGTGTCCTTGATCGAGATCGAATTGGTACCCGTGATCGGCGAGATCTGGCGGATGTCGACGACCACGCGAAGCAGGTCGATCGCTTCCTTGACGTCGGCGTTGCTGAGGTAAATCGTCCGGATCACCGATTCTTCGTATTCGCGGCGCTTGGCCGGCGAGTCGGGAACGATCGTCACCGTGCGCGCCGCCGTGACCCGGTAGAAGGTGTGGGTGCTCGCGGTCAGCGAGGTCATCGCGTCGGGCAGAGAGGCGTTGCGCAGGTCGATACTGAGGGGCTGATCGCGGAACGCGGGATCGAAGATCACGCTCATGTTGGCGAAACGGCCGACGGCGAGGAACACTGCGCGCGCCGTGGCGCCGTTGCCGAAGACCAGGGACCCCGGCAGCTTCACGTCATCCGGCAGCTCGAGGCCCGGCACTGGTGTATCCCGCGTCCGGGCGATCAGGCTTTCCAGCTCGGTCTTGCCGCCCCGTGTCACGCTGACCTTGGCACGGAGTTTCTGCCGCACATCGTGCAGCGCCTGGTCGACGCGCATGTCGGTCGGGTTCAGCTCGGACGCGATCTGGTATTCGACGACCGCTTCTTCCAAGCGCTCCAGGCCGACAAGCCGCTGCGCGCGGTTGGTATGTTCCTGCGCCGCGCGCATTTTCATCCGCTCGAGTGAGGCGCGAGCTTCGCCGTTGGCCGGCTCCGCGCGCACCACTTTCGTGTACTCGACCACGGCGCGGTCGTAGTCCTGTGCCTGCTCGGCCTGGTGTGCCAGGTGCAGGTTGTTGGATGAGGCACATCCGGCTGCCGCCAGCGGCAGCAGCAGGATCAGCGTCCGGCACAGATCAGCGGTCGCCTGCCGTGATGACATCGACACCCTTCGGAATCTTGAATTCGAACACCTTATCGGCGACGCCGGCGTTCTCGCGGTAATTGGTGAATGCGAACGTGGAACGGCCGCCTTCCTTGTCGGCTGCGGTGAGCGAACGCATCTGCAGCGTTTGGCGGTCCACGACGATGACCAACCAGTCGTAGTCGCGCTGCTTTTGCCGCGGATCGAGACGCAGCGCCCAGGTATCAGCCGTCTCCGAAGACGTGGCGTAGGTCACGACGAAGTCACGCGTCAGGTTGCCCTTGCCGGCTAGGAACAGGACAGCGGCAGTGGCGTTGTCGTCGGCCGGCATGTCGCTCATCACGACTTGCTTGTCGGCCGGAATGTAGGAGTAGACTTTGCGGCCGTCCGACAGGAAGAGCTTCTTCTCGGGGTCGGTGTAGTCCCAGCGCATGCGGCCGGGCTTCTTGATCTGGACGCTGCCATGCTCGACCGACTTCTTCTTGAGCACGCCGCCTTCGTAAGAGTGGGTGAAGTCGGCGGTGAAATCCTTCACACGGTCGTACTGCTGCTGAACCGCGCGAGCGGTCTCAGTCGCTGCGGGACGGGCTTGAGCGAAAGGCTCAACCGTTGCGAGCAGAAGCAAAAAGGCGTGTGCGATCAAGCACTTCCGAGTGTAGCACCCCCGCGCGGGGACCGATGACCCGCAATGGCGCGCGGCTGCGCAGTTTGTCACAGGCCGCGCTTGCGGGCGACGAAGGCCAGGATCTCGCCAATCGGGCGCGTATTGAGGACGCTGCGCGGCTCGACCCAGCCCCGGCGTGCTGTGCCGACGCCGAGCCGCATCTGCCGATCGAGGGACCCCGCGCGATGGCAGTCGCTGTCGATGACCAGCGTCACGCCGGCGCGCACCGCGTCGCGCGCGCGCGCCCCGTCGAGGTCGAGATGCGACGGGGCACCGTCGACCTCGAGCGCCGTGCCGGTTTCAGCCGCCGCCGCGTAAATCGCGTCGTAGTCCATGTCGTAAGGCGGACGGTGGCCGATGAGCTGGTTGCCGGGATGGGTGATCACCGACACCAGCGGGTGGCGGATCGCCGCGAGGCAGCGTTCGGTCAGCCGCTTGCGGCCGTGTCCGGCCGAGTCGTGCAGCGACGCGAGCACGATGTCGAGACGCGTGAGCACGGCGTCTGGGCAGTCGAGTGTTCCGTTGGGCAGGATGTCGGCCTCGAGGCCGTGCAGGATTGTCATGCCGTGTGCGTCCTCGCGCAGCGCGTCGATCTCGTCGCGCTGCCGCGCCAGATCCGACGGCGTGACCGTGCGCGCAGCTCCCGCATGCTCTGAATGGTCGGTAATCGCGATGTACTCGTAGCCGACGGCGTGCGCCGCCATCACCATCCGCCGCAGCGAGTCGTGTCCGTCGCTGTAGCTCGTGTGCATGTGCAGATCGCCGCGCATGTCTTCGCGCTGCACCAGCCGCGGCAGCCGGCGGGTGACCGCCGCGTCGAGGGCATCTGAGCTGTCTCGCACTTGTGGTGGCAGGTAGGCGAGGCCCGCGTGCGTGTAGACCTCTGTTTCCGACGCGCTCAGCCGCACGCCGCGTCGCTTTTGCACTTCGGCGACATGCGCGGCGGGACCGGTCGTGGTAAAGACCAGCGTTCCATACTCTTCAGGTGACGCAAAACGGATGTCGATTTCGTGCCCCTGGAAGAGCACGACCAGGCGCCGGCTCGCCCGGTAGACGAGATCGCTGAAGAGCGGCAGGGCGGACACCGTCTCGACGGCCCGCGGCGGTAGCGGCGCCCGGCCGACGAGTGCCAGGCTCTTGACCAGCGGTTCGGTGCGCCGCACCGCGCCGGTCGGCTCCAGCGCCTGGACGTCCGGGCAGGCGGTCGCGATCTCTGCCAGCAGCGGATCGAGAATGTCCCACGCGCGTCCGAGCGATATCGCGCGTAGTTCTTCCGCGACCCGCGTCGCCGCCTGCTGCAGCGCCGCCGCCGACGGCCGGCCTTCGGCGATCGCCAGTTCGAGATCCGGCAGCGTGACGATGCCGTCACGGACGAGGGCCTGCTCCTGCGCCTCGTCGACGAGACGCAGTTCCTTCAGGCGGCGCAGCAGAAACGGCAGGGCGATCAAGCGCTCACGGGTGAACCGGAACGCCTATTGTAATTTGTCCTTCGTGAGGTCCGCCGTGATGGTGGCTGGTTCGCCGAACTTGATGGTGGTAATCACCTTGTGGTCAGGGAACTGGGGGTTCTTGAACACGATCTCGCGTACGCCGAGCCGGATCGACACGTTGGCGAGCGGAGTGTCTCCCTGCTTCTGGCCGTCCACGTAGACCTCGGCCCAGGGGACGGCGTTGATGTTGGCACTTCCGCGCGGATCGACGGTGATCCGGGTCGTCTCGCCGGCCTCGATGTCGATCGAGTGTGAGCCGGTATAGTTCAAGTCCTTGTTTTCGAAAACCAGCTCGTGATGGCCCGGACCGAGCATGATCTGCTGGTCGCTCGTGCCGAGCGAGCGGCCGTTCTCGGCGACCTCGAGCACGATCGGCGCGGAGATCATCGCGAAGCCGGAGAAGACCGCGACGTCCAGCGAGATCGTCTTGCCCGGCTCGATACGGACGGCCCGCTTGATCGATCCCGCTTCCCCCTGCAGTGTGACGACGTGGCGCCCAGGTGTGAGCGCGTCGACGGTCATCGGCGTGGTGCCGACGAACCTGCCGTCCACGAGCACCCGCGCACCGGCCGGCTCCGTGGTGACGGCGAGGTGGGCGTCGGAGCCGTTGCCCGCGTGTGCCGCCGGGGGCGGCGCCTTCTTGATCGCCTCTTCGACTTTCTTGATGCCGAGCGTCGGCGTCGGGACTTCCGATGGCAGGTAGCCTTTCGTCAGCGCGAACGTGCCGACGATCAGGACACCGCCGGCAGCGATCAGTTTCCAGGGGATGCTCCGCGGCTCCTCCTCGACGGCGACCGGCGAGTAGGCCTCGGCCGCCGACATGTCGACGGGCTCGTGGCGGCTGTCGGCGCGTGATGGGCCGGCCGCGTGCGCGCCATCTTCGTCTTTCAACTTGATTGCCGGCGTGGCGGCGGACTGCAGCTTGATCAGGGCGGGCCTGGTTGCAGCGACCGGCGCGATTTCGACGGCCGGTGGCGGTTCGAAGTCTGGCGTCCAGGTCTCCGCTTCGGCCGGAGGCTGGTAGATCGGGTACCCGCGATTTGCAGCCGCGGCAGCTGACCGCGGGGCCTCGGCCTCTTGCGACGGCAGCATCGCGGCGAGAGTGGCGGCGGTGTCGCGCTCGCGCGCCTCCTGTTGGGCCCGAGCATCTGCTTCAGCCTGGAGACGAGCGCGTTCTTCCGCCGCGGCGCGTTCCCGGCGCTCCGCCTCTTCGCGGGCCTTCCGCTCGGCCTCGTCACGCGCTTTGCGCTCCGCTTCTTCGCGGACTTTGCGTTCGGCCTCTTGGTGGGCTTTGCGCTCCGCTTCTTCGCGGGCCTTGCGTTCGGCTTCTTCGCGGACTTTGCGTTCGGCTTCTTCCCGGGCCTTGCGTTCGGCTTCTTCGCGAGCCTTGCGTTCGGCCTCTTCGCGGACTTTGCGCTCGGCCTCTTCGCGGGCCTTGCGCTCGGCTTCTTCGCGGACTTTGCGCTCCGCCTCCTCGTGGGCTTTGCGCTCGGTTTCTTCGCGAGCCTTGCGTTCCGCCTCTTCGCTGACTTTTCGTTCGGCCTCTTCGCGGGTTTTGCGTTCGGCCTCTTCGCGGGCCTTGCGTTCCGCTTCTTCGCGAGCCTTGCGCTCGGTTTCTTCGCGGACTTTGCGCTCCGCTTCCTCGCGGGCTTTGCGCTCGGCCTCCTCGCGGGCCTTGCGTTCGGCTTCTTCGCGAGCCTTGCGCTCGGCCTCCTCCCGGGCCTTGCGTTCGGCCTCTTCGTGGGCTTTGCGCTCGGCTTCTTCGCGGGCTTGGCGCTCGGCTTCGTCGCGAGCCTTGCGTTCGGCTTCTTCGCGGGCTTTGCGTTCGGCCTCCTCACGGGCTACTTGCTCGGCCTCGCGCGCACGCTGTTCGGTGTCCAGTCGCTCGCGTTCGCGGCGTTCGGTTTCTTCACGCGCTGCGGCCTCTTCGCGCGCGGCGCGTTCCGCTTCGAGTCTGGCCACCTCCGCGCGCTCCGCCTCGATGCGTTCGGCTTCGCCACCTTCAGCGTGACGCCGCGCAGCGTCGGCTTCCCCCGCGGAAGCGCGCTCACGGTCGGCGGTGTCGACCTGCTGAAAGAACTCGACCATCGCGTTGCGGCAGGTCGTGATCCCGACCTCCTTGCGCAGCAGCTTGCGCAGGTCGATGGCGGCTTCGTCGGCCGACGTCAGGGCGGTCTTGCGCGTCGCGAGCGGGAGCGCCGCCGCGAAAAACCTGTCGAGCCCGTCCGCGAACGCTTTCGATGCGCGGATGCTCGCGATCTCGATGATTTCCTGGCGCAGTGCCGGCAGCCCGTCGAGATACTCGTTGTCGCGGAGAGGCCGTCCGACGATGAGCGCGGCGGTAGCGAGCGCGGCTTGGGTGAGATCCGCCGCTTTGTCGAAGCGCGGCGAGCCGGCAGTCGATGGAAAAGCCAGGCGCAACTCCGCCCACAGCCGCTTGCGGGTCAACTGCAGGCGCTCCAGCGCCTCCGCGTAGATCGCGTCGAGAAGGACGATCTGTCCCGCGGCGGTGACCATGATCCGGCCGGGCCCGATCGCCCCGTGCGTGAGGCCGGCGTCGTGGAGCCGGGAGAGTGCCGGCAGCAGCTCGAGCAGGAGCCCGAGGCCGGCGTCGAGGCCGGCGACGATCCCCTGGTCCGCGGCGGCGTCGAGCACGTCGGAGAGGCGGCGCCCTCTGACGTAGTCCGAGATCACCGAGAGGCCGCCGTCCGCCTCGGTTTCGATCGTTCGCGGCCGCGCGAACCGCTCGTCCTCGAGGCCGGCGATAATCGGCAGGCGCTCCTGCAGGGGCTTGAGGAAGATCCTCAGCTCGGGACGCAGGCGAAGGCGCTCGCGCAGCTCGCCGCTTTCCCGATCGAACACGAGCACACGACGACCCAGACCGTCTTCATAGCCGGACGAAGACTCGGACAACCCGGAGTCGTGGGCAGCGGACATGTGCACGGGCCCACCAGGATTGCAACCCGCGCACCATCGTGCGATCGGTGTGCCAGCGGCGGTAACGCCTGCTGGTGTTGCAGTTAGGGTGAGCGTGTCTTGTGGCAGAACACTATCCGATCACAGTTTCGTCGGCAACTGTTCAGAAGCTGCAACTGCGATAGAGTCCGTCCATGGTCGATCTGACGGAAATCGCCGCGCTGAAGGCGTCGCTGCGCGGTGCACGTGCGGCCGCGGCCGCTCTCGGTGACGTTGCAGACCGGGTCGAGGCCGCTGACCCGCATGCCGACGTCTTCGACGCCGACCTGGACGACCTGCAGCGCCTCACGCTGGCAAACGCCCTCGCCGCACAGGCTCTCCGCGGACTCGTCGAGTCGATGCTGAAACGGCGCGGCAAGTTAGCCGTCGCGAGCGTCGACCCAGGGCAAGCGGGAGTTGATGAGTGATGAGTGGTGTCGAGGCCGCAGGGCGGAAGCTGCGAGCTGAAAGCTGGAAGCCGAAAGCTGAGACTACGGGAAGAATTGGTGGACGCGAAGAGGATCGAACTCTTGGCCTCTGCATTGCGAACGCAGCGCTCTCCCAGCTGAGCTACGCGCCCACTCACGACTCCCGCTACTAGAAGCGAACACCCAAGTCTACCACTGCCGATTCATCAGAGCAATGCCTCGGCCTTGGCGAGCTAGACGTCGCAGAGTGCAACAGCCTCGCGAAGCGAGGTCAGCGGATCCCGCGTCGGCACGAACTCGTGCGCCATGTAGCCCGGGAAGCCGACATCGACGAGCGCCTGCGCGACCGCGCGCCAGTTCACTTCCTGCGCCCCGTCGAGCTCATGACGCCCCGGCACCCCGCCGGTATGGACGTGCGCGATCCAGTCCTTGGTGTCGCGGATCGTCCGGATCAGATCGCCTTCCATGATCTGCATGTGGTAGGCGTCGTAGAGCAGCTTCACGCGCGGTGAGTTGACCGCCTTCACGATCTCCAGGCCGAACGCGGTGTGGTCCCCCTGGTAGTCCTTGTGATCGACCTTGCTATTGAGCAGTTCGACGCAGATCGTCACCCCGTTGTCCTCGCCGATCTTCTTGACGCGGTTGAGCCCCTCGACGCAGTTGGCCTTGGCCTCCTCGTCGCCGAGCCCCATGCGGTTGCCGAAGAAGGTGATCACGTTCGGGATCTTCATCGCCGCGGCCTTGGGGATGTTCTCCTCGAACCCCTTCACAATGGCGTCGTGGTTGCGCTTGTAGTTGAGGCCGTCCTTGATCGAGCCCCCGCCGGCGTAGGCCATCGAACAGAGCAGGCCGTGATCGGCGACACTCTGCCACTCGTTCGGCTGAAGGAGATCGATCGCGGTCAGTCCCATCGCCTTCACCGCCTCGCAGAACTCCGGCATCGGGATCTTCCCGTAGCACCAGCGCGACACCGACTGCTTCAGGCGGCCGCTCTTGACGACGCGCCCTGACGGCGGCGTGGTGCCCTGGGCATACGAGTGCGCGGCGAACGCCGTCATTCCGAGCGTGGCGCCGAGCGCCTCGCGGCGAGTGAATGTGGCCATGATCGATCTCCCTCCTTCGCTCCGCGGAAAGTATAATCGGCACCGATGTCTTTCCGGATGCCATTCCTGACGCCCGCCGTCGCGGCGGTGTTTGCCGTGGCGCTCGCCGCCTCGGTGGAGGGGCAGCGGGGCGCTGCGCCGCCGCGCCCGCCGGCCGGACAGGCCGCGCCGTCCCCGACGACCGGCGCCGATCCGCGCGAGACCACCGCGCGCAAGCTGTGCACGACTTGTCATCCCTTCGAGAACGTCATCGCCATCCGCCGCACCCGCGCGCAGTGGGAGGCGACGGTCGAGAACATGACCGGCCGCGGCGCTCGCGGAACGCCCGAGGAGTTCGCGGCGGTCATCGACTTCCTGTCGGAGAGGTACGGGCTGACCGCTCCTAATACAGGAGGATGGTCGCCCGGTGCGGACGACAAACCAATCGTTGATGGGAAGGCGGTCGCGGCCGCAGAGCCGCTATGGACCGAGGACTGCGCGACCTGCCATGGAAGAGACGCGCGCGGGACGTCGAAAGGCCCCAACCTTGTGCGCTCGCTGCTGGTGTTGAGCGACCGCTACGGTAACAAGATAGGGCCGTATCTCCGGTCGCAGCATCCGAAGCTGCCGTCTGGCAAGATCCTGGAGCCGACCGATACCCAGGTCTTGCTCTTCGCTCACCTGCTGCGGTCGCGCCTGAACGACACGCTACGCGGCGCACCGATGTTCAAGCCCGGCAACGTCCTCGTCGGCGACGCCAAGGCGGGCGCCGCCTACTTCAGCGGCGACGGCCGCTGCACGCAGTGTCATTCGGCGACCGGCGATCTCGCTGGCATCGCCTCGCGCTTCAGCGATCCAGTGAACCTGCAGCAGCGTGTGCTGTTCCCATTCGGCGTTGGCGGGCGCCGCGGTGGCACCGGGCGGGCGCCCGTGGTGCGCGTCACCGTCACGCCGCCGTCCGGGCCGGCCGTCACGGGTGACCTGGTGCAGATGGACGACTTCTACGTGACGCTCCGCGGCGAAGACGGCCAGCCGCGGACGTTCCGCCGCGCACCCGGAGTGAAACTGGTGAAGGACGATCCGTTCGCGGCGCACGTCGCGCTCCTCGATCAGATCACCGACCCGCAGATTCACGACGTCGTCGCGTATCTCTGGACACTGAAATGAAACGACTCATCCTGAGCGGCATGCTGCTCTCCTCGGCCGCGCTCGCCGCCCAGCAGGCGATGCCGACCGACGCGTGGCCGAGTTACAACGGCGATTATACGGGCCGTCGCTTCAGCACGCTGACCAAGGTCAACGAGAAGAACGTCCAGCATCTCAGTCTGGCCTGGTCCTACCGGCTCAGCGTGCCAGGCGCCGGACCGATCAAGGGCACGCCGCTGATGCTGAACGGCGTCCTCTATCTGACCGCGCCGGATCACGTCTGGGCGATCGACGCGCGCACCAGCCGCGAGATCTGGCACTGGGAGAACAAGTCGGTCGGGGGCATCCCGATAGGGAACCGTGGCGTTGCCATCAAAGGGGACAATCTCTACGTCGAGACGCGCGACTGCAATCTCGTCTCGCTGACGATCAAGGACGGCAAGGAGCGCTGGCGCAAGAACATCTGCAACCTTGATCAGGTACTACTACGCCTCCGTGGCGCCCATTGTCGTCGGCACCCACGTCATCACCGGCGTCAGCGGCGACGACCTCGATGTCCCCGGCTACCTCGAGTCGCACGACGCGGAGACGGGGGAGCGCGAGTGGCGATGGTACGTCGTGCCGCAGAAGGCGGACGATCCAGGGATCGAATCGTGGCCGAATCTCGAAGCGGCACAGCACGGCGGCGGCATGACCTGGCAGCCGGTCACCTACGATCCCGAGCTGAATCTGATCTACGTCACCACCGGCAATCCGCAGCCGGTCGTCGCTTACGCCAACCGCGCCGGCGACAATCTATTCACCGCCAGCATCGTCGCGCTCAATCCCGATAACGGAAAGATGAAGTGGTATTTCCAGTCGTCGCCGCACGACACCCACGACTGGGACGCGACGCAGACGCCGGTCCTCTTCGACGGCGAGATCAGCGGGCAGCCGCACAAGATGCTGGCGCAGGCATCGCGCAACGGCAAGTTCTATGTCCTCGATCGTGCGACAGGGAAGGCGCTCGTCTCGTCCGATTTCGTTCGCACCAACTGGTCGAAGGGCTTCAACGAGAACGGACAGCCGATTCCCAATCCCGACAAGAACCCGCAAATCGCCGGCGCGCTCGTCACGCCCAACCAGGGAGGCGCGGCCAACTGGCCGCCGCCGTCGTTCAGCCCGCAGACCGGCTTGTTCTACGTCAGCGCGGCGCAGGCCTACAGCGTCTGGTACATCTACGATCCCGGCGACAACCCCCAGGGCTGGGGCGGCACCGATCGCGGCGGCTGGTCGCAGTACACTGGTGCAGGCCGTCGACTACACGACCGGCAGGGTCCGCTGGAGCCATAAGTGGGAAGGGGGCGGCATGTCGGGCATCCTGAGCACGGCGGGGAACCTCGTGTTCACGGGCGACGGCAGCAGCGGCAACTTCGTTGCGCTGAACGCGGCCACCGGCGACCCGCTGTGGCACGCGAGCGTGCGGGCGCCGGTCAGCAACGGCGCGATCACCTACGAGATGGACGGCCTGCAGTACGTGGTCGTCGGCGCCGGCGACACGTTGTGGGCCTTCGTAATGAACGACTAGGATGCCCGCCGGCCCGGGATCGGCCTATCGAACCTAACTCCGCTCGAGTACGTCCAGGTACTTGAGCGCCCCACCGGTGTTGAACAGCACCACCGTTTCGGAGGGGGCGACGACGCCACGCGACAGCAGGTGCTTGAGCGCCGTCAGGGATGCTCCCCCCTCGGGCGCAGCGCTGATGCCTTCGAGCGCGCCCAGTTCCTTCATGTCGCGGACCATGTCGGCGTCGGTGACGGCGAGCGCGGTGCCGCCGCTCTCGCGGACAGCGCGCAGGACGAGAAAATCGCCGATCGCCTTGGGCACGCGCAGGCCGTCGGCGACGGTGCGGGCGTTGGGGAAGAGCTCCGAGCGTTCTTTGCCTTCCTCGAACGCCTTGACGATCGGGGCGCAGTGTTCGGCCTGCACTGACACCATCTTCGGCCGCCGGCCGGACTCCTTCCAGCCGATTGCTTCCAACTCCTCGAAGGCCTTCCACATGCCGACCATGCCGGTGCCGCCGCCGGTCGGGTAGACGATCCAATCGGGGAACTGCCAATCGAGCTGCTCGCCGAGCTCGTAGGCCATCGTCTTTTTTCCCTCGATGCGGTAGGGCTCCTTCAGGGTTGAGACGTCGTACCAACCGAGCGGCTTACCCTTTTCGGCGGCGATGCGGCCGGCGTCGGTGATCAGGCCGTCGACCAGTGTGACGTGGGCTCCGTAGAGCTCGCACTCGCGGATGAAGGGGACCTTCACGTCCTTCGGCATGAAGACCTGCGCCGGGATGCCGGCGGCCGCCGCGTACGCCGCCATGGCGTTTGCCGCGTTGCCGGCCGACGGGACCGAGAGCGTCTTCGCGCCGAGGACGGCGGCCTTCGTCACCGCCGCCGACAGGCCGCGCGCCTTGAACGAGTTGGTCGGGTTGAGCGATTCGTCCTTGACGAACAGGCGTGAGAGACCGAGCGTCGCACCGAGCCGCTTGGCGTGCACGAGCGGCGTCCAGCCTTCGCCGAGCGACACCGGCTGCTCCCCCTCGAAGAGCGGCATCAGCTCGCGGTAGCGCCACATCGAGGCCTCGCGTCCCGCCAGCGACGCTTTCGTCCAGGCGCGCGCCGCGCTCAGATCGTAACGCGCCAGCAGCGGCATCGCGCACTTCGGGCAAAGATGCTGCTCGACCCGCGCGTCATAGCGCTCCCCGCTGCAGGGAACGCTGCATTCAAGATGGGTGAAGTAGCGCATTGGCGAATGCAGATTGCAGATTGCAGATTCAAGGATTGGCGATTGCGCGATTGGCAATTGCACTGGCAATTGGCAATTCCCAATTCAATCGCCAATCCCCAATCACCAATCCCTCAATCTCCAATCTGCAGTCTCCAATCGCCAATGGTCATTTCCCGAGCAGCTCTGCGTCCTTCTTCTTCTGGATGTCGTCGACGAGTGCGATGTGTCCGTCGGTGATCTTCTGGACCTCGTCGAGGCCCTTGCGCTCGTCGTCTTCCGAGATCTTGTGATCCTTGAGCAGCTTCTTCAGCTTGTCGTTCGCTTCGCGGCGTACCGAGCGGACGCCGTTGCGGCCTTCCTCGGCGTACTTGTGGACCAGCTTCGACATCTCTTTGCGTCGTTCTTCCGTGAGCGTCGGCAGCGGAATGCGGACGACCTTGCCGTCGTTGGCCGGGTTGAGCCCGAGATTGGCGCCGCGGATCGCTTTTTCGATCGCTCCGAGCAGTGTCGGATCGAACGGCTGCGCGACGATCAGCGTCGGCTCAGGGACCGACAACGATGCGACCTGGTTCACCGGCATCGACGACCCGTAGGCGTCGACGTGGACGGCGTCGAGGATGTTGACCGAGGCGCGGCCGGTGCGGACGCCGGCGAGCTCGCGGCGGACGTGCTCCAGCTGGGTATCCATCCGCTTCTTGACTTCGGCAAACAGGCCTTTCAGATCACTGACTTCCATATGTCCTCACTCCGCGGTCACCGTCGTGCCGACCGACTCGCCGGCGATGACGCGGCGTAGATTGCCCGGCGTGCGCAGGTTGAACACGACGATCGGCAGCTTGTTGTCCATGCACAGGGAGATGGCCGTGGCGTCCATCACTTTCAACCCCTGCTCGAGGACCTTGATGTATGAGATGCGCTCGAACTTGGTGGCCGTCGGATGGAGCATCGGGTCAGCGGTATAGATGCCGTCGACCTTGGTCCCTTTGAGGATGACCTCGGCCTTCATCTCCATCGCGCGCAGCGCGGCCGCCGTGTCGGTGGTGAAGTAGGGGTTGCCGGTGCCGGCGGCGAACACGACAACGCGCCCTTTTTCCAGGTGGCGGACGGCGCGTCGGCGGATGAACGGCTCGGCGACGGCGCGCATCTCGATCGCGGTCAACACCCGCGTATTGACGCCGCATTTTTCCAGCGAGTCCTGCAGCGCCAGCCCGTTGATGACCGTGGCCAGCATCCCCATGTAGTCGGCCGTCGCCCGGTCCATCCCCCTGGCGCTCGCCGCCAGGCCGCGGAACAGGTTGCCGCCGCCGATGACCACGGCGACCTGGACCCCGAGGCCTTGCATCTCGGCGATATCCTTCGCCACTTGCGACGTCACCCCGGGGTCGATGCCGTACTGTTGCTCGCCCATCAGGGCTTCACCGGAGAGCTTCAGCAGGACCCGGCTATAACGCGCAGACATATCCGGACAATTATATCGGGTGATCGGGAAATCGCGTGATCGGGGAATGTGACAGTCGGGGAAGCCGGCCCCATCGACTGGCGGCGGGACGTGCCCCCTCCAATCGCTGACGCCGGGCGTCTATCTGTTCGTCGTCAAAGCGCGGGCGTTCTCGCGAAGTCCCGCTGCGGTGAACCGCCCGATCACCAGATCACCCGATCACCCGATCTCTCCCACCTTCATCCGCGTGAATCGCGCGATCGTGATGTTCTCGCCGAGGATCCGGATCGCGTCCTGCACCAGTTGCGCGATCGTGACGTTGGGGTCGCGCACTGACGCCTGATCCATGAGGCAGAACTGCTGGTAGTAGCTATTGAGCTTGCCCTCGACGATCTTGTCGATCACCTGCGCCGGCTTGTCCTTCACCTGGTCGCGGTAGATGTCCATCTCGCGCGCCACGACGTCGGCCGGCACTTCTTCGCGGCGGACGTAGGTGGGGCTGGCCGCCGCGATGTGCATCGCGATCTCCTTGGTCAGCTCCTGGAACTTGTCGGTGCGGGCGACGAAGTCGGACTCGCAGTTGATCTCGACGAGGACGCCGATCTTCCCGCCCATGTGGATGTAGTGGCCGATCAGCCCCTCCGAGGTGGTGCGGCCGGCCTTCTTCGCCGCCGTCGCCAGGCCGCGCTTGCGGAGCAGCGTCATCGCCGCTTCGAAGTCGCCGTTGGCCTCGGTCAGCGCCGCCTTGCATTCCATCATCCCGGCGCCCGTTGCGTCGCGGAGCTTTTTCACGTCACTCGCTGAGATTGCCATAGTCGTCATTCTCTCTCACTCCAACAGTAGCAGCGCTGTACATACAAACGCCGGCCAGGATTCGGCCGGCGTTCATCGAACGGCGGTGCCGTTCCTAAACAGACGCCGGGGTGGTGACCGCCTCGCGCGGCGCCGGGCGATTGGGCCGCGATCGTCGGCCGCGGTCGTCGCCATTGTCGCCGGCGTCGTCGGCGCGGTTGGCGTCCGCGATGCCGCGGCCGGCTACGACCGCGTCGGCGATCTTCGAGGCGAACAGACGGATCGCGCGCAGCGCGTCGTCGTTGCCGGGGATGACGAAGTCGACTTCATCGGGGTCGCAATTGGTGTCGACCACGCCGATCACCGGGATCTTCAGCTTGCGCGCCTCGTCGACGGCGATCTTCTCCTTGCGCGTATCCACGACGAAGATCGCGTCGGGCAGCCGGCTCATGTTGCGGATGCCTTCGAGATTCTTCTGGAGCTTGCGCTTCTCCTTCTCGAACTGGGCGATTTCCTTCTTGGTCGCCGTTTCGTAGCGGCCGTCGGTTTCCATCGCTTCGAGATCGCGGAGCCGGGCGAGGCTGCGCTGAATGGTGGTGAAGTTGGTCAGCAGCCCGCCGAGCCAGCGCTGGTTGACGAAGTACATGCCAGAGCGCAGCGCTTCTTCGGCGATCGCGTCCTGGGCCTGCCGCTTCGTGCCGACGAACAGGATCGTGCGTCCCTCGGTCGCCAGATCGTGGACGAACTGTTCGGCTTCCTTGAACAGCTTGCCCGTCTTGGCGAGGTCGATGATGTAGATCCCGTTGCGCTCGCCGAAGATGTATTGCTTCATCTTCGGGTTCCAGCGCTTCGTCTGGTGTCCGAAGTGGACGCCGGCCTCGAGTAGATCTTTTAACGCGATCCCGTTCAAATTTCCTCCCATACCTAACGCTTGCTGAACTGGAAGCGCTTGCGCGCGCCCTTCTGCCCGTACTTCTTGCGCTCCTTGATGCGCGCGTCGCGCGTCAGGAACCCTTCCTTCTTCAACTGCGGCCTGAGCTCGACGTTGTACTCGACGAGCGCGCGGGCGATGCCCAGGCGCAGCGCGCCGGCCTGGCCGGCGATGCCGCCGCCGGCGATGGTGGCCAGCACGTCGAACTTCTCAGCGGTTTCGGTCAGCGCCAGCGGGCGTCGGATCTGGGTGCGGTGCGCTTCGGTGGGGAAGGCCTGCTCGAGGGGCTTCCGGTTGATCGTGAGAACGCCGGTGCCGGGTCTCAGGAACACGCGGGCCGTCGATGTCTTGCGCCGGCCGGTGCCGTAATACTGGATTGCTGCTGCCACGATTTATGCGACCTCGCTCCTGCTGCTGATCTTCTTGTCCTTCGGCTTCTGCGATTCGTGCGGGTGCGTGCCGCCCGCGTAGACCTTCAGCTTGCGCCACATCGCTTCGCCCATCTTCGTCTTCGGCAGCATGCCGCGCACGGCCTCTTCGACGATGCGGGCCGGCTGCTTGGCGCGGACTTCCTTGGCCCGCTCCTGGCGCACGCCACCCTCGTAGCCCGAGTGGTAGCGATACAGCTTCTGCTCTTCCTTGCGGCCGGTCAGCCGGACCTTCGCCGCGTTGACGATCACCACGTGATCGCCCGTGTCGATGTGCGGCGTGTAGACCGCCTTGTGCTTGCCCTGCAACAGGCGGGCAGCTTCCGTCGCCACCCGGCCGAGAACCTGGCCTTCGGCGTCGATGACGTGCCACTGCCTCTCCACACTGCCGGCAGTGGGAACAAACGAACGCATGGAATCCCTCTCTCTACCTTTCAAAGGACGGCAAACCAAGAGGATACGGGAAATTCATCATCTTGTCAACTTACAGAAGTGTCGGTCGGCCGCCAAACTCGTCAGCGAAAAAACGGCGTCCGCGTCCGCCAAATACCAGAACTGCGCAGTTCTGCCGATTTTGCACGCAGTCGCGCAATGGCACTTCGCTTGCGGAACTGGCAGATCTAGCTAGTGACTCAACAGCAACCGATAAACCACGCGATGCACGCTGGGGTGATCTGTGTTTCGTAGAGCGAAGGCGCTCGTCGGGCTCGACATCGGCTCGTCGGCCGTCAAGGCGGTCGAGCTCAAGCCGGCCGGCAAGTCGTATCGGGTCACAGGCTTCGGGACTGAGCCGCTGCCCCCCGACAGCATCGTCGACGGCGCCATCATCGACGCCACCGCCGTCGCCGATTCGATCCGCCGTCTGTTCGACGGGCGCGGCATCAAGACCAAGGACGTCGTCGCGTCGCTCTCTGGCAACGCGGTCATCGTCAAGAAGATCTCTCTGCCCATGATGTCGGAGTCCGAGCTCGCCGAATCGATCTACTGGGAGGCCGAGCAATACATCCCCTTCGACATCCAGGACGTCAACCTCGATTACCAGATCCTCGACAAGGGGGACGCGGCCGCCGGCAAGGGGACGATGGACGTCCTGCTGGTCGCCGCCAAGAAGGAGAAGATTGCCGACTACACCGGCGTCATCGCCCAGGCCGGCCGCACCGCCGTGGTCGTCGACGTCGACGCCTTCGCGCTGCAGAACGCCTACGAAATCAACTACGGCATCGACGCCAACACCGTCGTCGTGCTCCTCAACGCTGGCGCCAGCGCCACCAACATCAACATTCTCCACGGCGACCAGTCGGTCTTCACCCGCGACATCTCCATCGGCGGCAACGCCTATACCGAGGCGCTGCAGCGCGAGTTGAGCCTGCCCTTCGAGATCGCCGACGCGCTCAAGCGCGGCCAGGCGGTCGACGGGGCGACCTACGACGACGCGCGGCCGGTGCTGCGCGCGGTCACCGAAAACGTGATGCTGGAAATCCAGAAGACGTTCGACTTCTTCAAGGCGACGGCGGCGTCGGAAAAGATCGACCGCATCATCCTCAGCGGCGGCGCCTCGCGCGCCGAGGGGTTCACCGACATGCTGACCGAGCGCTTCGAGGCGCCGGTCGAAGGGTTCGATCCGTTCCGCAAGGTCGCCTTCGACGCCAAGAAGTTCAAGACGGATCCGGCCGACATCGCGCCGACGGTGGCGGTGGCAGTCGGGCTCGGGCTGCGGCGGGTGAGCGACCGATGATTCGCATCAACCTGCTCACCACCGATCGCGGCGGGGTCGCCAAGAAGAAGCGGACCGGCGGCGGCGTCACCGCGGCGCAGCGCGTCACCATCGGTGCCGCCCTCATCCTGATCTCGACCGTCGTCGGCGTCGGCTGGTGGTTCTGGTCGCTGCGTCAGCAGGATCAGAAGCTCGACGCCGACATCGCGCGCTCCGAAGTCGAGGCCAACCAGTTGCGTTCGGTGCTGTCGAGGGTACAGACGTTCGAGGCACGTAAGGCGCAGCTGCAGCAGCGCGTCACGCTCATCGAACAGCTGCGGCGCGGGCAGCAGGGGCCGGTGCACGTCCTCGACGAGGTGAGCAAGGCGCTGCCCGATCGGCTGTGGCTCGTGTCGATGTCGCAGAAGGGCGCCGAGTTCTCGATCGCCGGCCAGACCACGTCGTTGACCGGGCTGTCCGATTTCGTCGCCAATCTCGAATCGAGCAAGTGGTTCAAGCGCCCAGTCGAGATCGTCGACAGCACGGTGGAGCAGACGGCCAACGGCGACCTGGTGCGCTTCACCGTCAAGGCGACGTCGGACAACCCGGACGCGCCGCCGGCGCCCCCTCCGGTGGCCGGACGCGGCGCAGCGCCGCCGGTCAGGTAAATCAACGATGGACATTTCGCTCAGCAAGCTGCCCTGGTACGGACAGATTGGCGCCTTCGTGGTGATGGCGGTGCTGTCGATCTACGGCTTCTACACCTACTACGTCAGCGATATGAACGCCGAAATCGCCATGAAGCAGACGCGTCTCAACGGTCTGCGCGCCGACATCAACAAGGGCGTCGCGACAGCGCGCCGCCTCGGTGAGTTCCAGAGTCAGGTCACCGACCTCGAGCATCGGCTCGACGCGCTCAAGAACGTGCTGCCCGAACAGAAGGACGTGGCCGACACCCTGCGCCGGATCCAGGGGCTGGCGACGCAGTCGAACCTCACGTTGCTGCGCTTCACGCCGGCGACGCAGAAGCAGCAGCCGCTGTATCTCGAAGTGCCCTACCAGCTGATCGCTGACGGCAACTATCACAACCTGGCGCTCTTCTTCGACCGGGTCGCCAAGTTCCAGCGCATCATCAACGTCGGCGACATCTCGGTTGCCGCCAAGCCGCGTCAGGACACCAGCTCGACGATCACCGCGACGCTGACGGCGACGACCTTCGTTCTGCAGGAAGCCGTCGGCAAGGGAGGGCGTGGCGCTCCGCCGCCCGCACGGTGATGCCCATGATGTTTGCCACGATCGCGCTCGCCGGGCTGATCGCCCAGGGTCCGAACCCGGTTGCCGCGATCAACGCCGCCAAGGACGCAAGGGCGAAGACCGAAGCCGCGCAGAAAAAGAACGCGGAGGCGCTCGATCCGCAGACGCCGGTCGAGAAGCCCGCGCCGGCCGGGACGCCTGCTGCCAGCGGGGCGCCAGCTGCCAGCGTGGCGCCAGGCGCGCCAGCCGCTCAAGGGGCGCCGACCGCGCCAGGGGCTGGCTACACCTACGACCCGGCCGGCCGCCGCGATCCGTTCATCTCGCTCCTCGGACGCGGCGGTGAGACGCCGGCGCCGGGCGGGGCACGGCCGCAGGGGCTGCCGGGGTTGCTGATCAACGAGATGACCCTCAAGGGTGTGATGCGGACCCCGAAGGGGGATTTCGTCGCGCTGCTGCAGGCGCCCGACAGCAAGTCGTACATCGGCCACGCCGGGGAGAAGGTGCTCGACGGCGCGATCAAGACCATCACCGCCGGCGAAGTGGTGTTCACGCAGGACGTCAACGACCCGCTCTCGCTGGTGAAGCAGCGCGAGGTGCGGAAAGCGATTCGGCCGGAGGCACGGTGAAGGGCGCGGAGACAAAGATGACTCTCATCAAGAAGCTCGCCGCGGGAGTGCTCGCGACGGCGCTGTGTGGAGGCCTGGTCCGCGCGGCGGCACCTCCCGACGCGATCCGCCTCGTCGGCGTGTCGTCGCACGCGAGCGGTCGGACCGCCGCGGTGCTAATCGAGGCGACCGAGCCGGTGGCCTACGCGGTCAGCCGGCCCGACCCGATGACCGTGCTGATCGACCTGCGCAACGTGCGCGTCGCCGACGCCGCCGCGCAGGTGACGCGCAGTGGCCCGCTCGCCGGCGTCACGCTCGAGCAGGCGACGGCTGTCGATGGCAAGGACCTCGCCCGCGTGCGCGTGGCCCTCGCCTCGCCCGCCGCCTACACGGTGCGCAGCGCGCGCAACGTCATCCGCCTCGAGCTCGACCCCGACCCCGCCCACGCGGCGCCGGCCGAGGGGAGCGCCCTGGGCGTGCGCCGCGCCGGCCCCGCCGCCGACGGCAGCATCGCGACGGCGACCACCATCGACAAGATCCGTGCGTCGAACTCCCGCACCTCGACCACGGTGACGATCGCCGGCAACGGCCGCCTCGTCCCCTCGTCGCTCACCGAGTCGGACGATGCGCCGCGGCGGCTGGTGCTCGATTTCCCGAACGTCGCGCCAGGCAGCGTCGCGCACACCAGCGTCGACAGTGTCTTCGTCAAGCAGGTCAGGGTCGCTCTCAACAGCCACGACCCGCTCCTGACCCGCGTTGTCATGGATATTTCGCCGTCTGCGACTTACCACGTCGAGCGCACCGGCGCCGACGGCCGGGACCTCGCCGTCGTCTTCGAGGGTCCGAGGGCCGGCGGTGCCGTCCTCATCGCGCCGCCGGTAGGCTCAGCGAAGGACGAGAAGGACGACCGCGACGTGTTGACACTGGCGCAGGCGATGGCCAACGCCGAGCCGCTGATGCCCAAGGATCCGGTTCTGCCGTCGCCGCAGGCGCCGCCGACCCAAACGCTCCCGCCCGTCGCGCCGCAGCAGCCCAGACCGGCACCGCCGGCGGTGAATCCGCCGACCGTCACGCCACCGCAGCCACAGCCGCGGCCTGCTCAGGTGCCTGGCCAGCCGAGCCTGACGCAGGAGGTGCCGGGCACGGCGCCGAAGCAGTACCACGGGACAGCCGGTGAGCTTTGACTTCGAGGACTCCGACCTGCGAGTTGTGCTACGTCTCTTCTCGCAGATCAGCGGTCTCAACATGATCATCGACCCGGCCGTGCAAGGTCGCGTCAACGTCGTGCTCACCGACGTGCCGTGGGATCAGGCGCTCGAGCAGATTCTCCGCTCGAACAAACTGGGCTACAGCGTTGACGGCAACATCATGCGCATTGCGCCGCTGGCGGTTCTCGCCGACGAACAGGCGCAGACGCAGAAATTCAATGAGGCCAAGGCGCTTGCCGGCGAGCTGCAGGTGCGCACGATCAACCTGAGCTATGCGCAGGCCAAGGATCTCGCTCCGGTCATCCTCAAGTCGGCGATGTCCGCCCGCGGCCAGATCCAGACCGACCCCCGCACCAACACTCTGATCCTGATGGACCTGCCCGACCGCCTGCAGACGGCGCAGGGGCTCATCGCCACGCTTGACAAGCCGCAGCCGCAGGTCGAGGTCGAAGCGCGTGTGGTCCAGACGACGCGCGATTTCGCGCGCGCGCTGGGCATCCAATGGGGGTTCAACGGCCGCGCCAACTCGCAGATCGGCAACACCACTGGCCTGACGTTCCCCAATAACGGCGCGATCGGCGGCGCCACTGGCCAGACTTCGCAGGCGCCCACCGATCCGCGGACAGCCCCGCCGCAAACGGGGACGGTCATCAACCTGCCCACGGCGCAGGCCGCGACAGCCGGCATCGGCCTGGCGCTTGGCTCGATCAACGGGGCGTTCAATCTCGACGTCGCGCTGACCGCGCTCGAGAACACCGGCAAGGGACGCATCCTTTCGACGCCGCGCCTCACCACGCAAAACAATCAGCAGGCCGTCGTTCGGCAAGGCGTCCAGATCCCCGTGCAGACCACCGCCAACAACACGGTCACGACGACCTTCGTGAACGCGGACTTGAGCCTGCAGGTCACGCCGCAGATCACCGTGTCGAACACCGTCATCATGCAGATCGCGCTGACCAATTCGTCGCCGGACTTCACCCACGTCACGTTCGGAACCCCTGCGATCAATTCCCAGAGTGCCACGACCACCGTGCAGGTGACCGACGGGTCGACGACCGTCATCGGTGGGATCTTCGTCAGTGAGGAACAGGCCAACAACGACCGCACGCCGTACCTCTATCGCGTGCCGATCTTGAAGTGGCTCTTCCAGCGCAACTCGCTCACCGACTCGAGCCGCGAGCTGCTGATCTTCATCACGCCGCGAATTCTTAGAGGGTAGTGGAATGGTGAATCTCGAATACCAGATGACGACTCAGGTCCGCCGCAAGGCCGTGTGGGGCGGGCACGCCAAGATGACTGCGCTGGCGCTCGGCGCGCTCCTGCTGACCCTGTTGGCGGCGTGCAGCGACTCCGTGCGCACCGGCAGCGGCTCGTCGTACCTGCAGCTGAACAGCCTGACCGCTGCCAAGGGCGGTGGCACCAACTCGGGGTCGTTCGCGAGCAGCCTGCCGTCCGACGTCCTCACCGTCGTGTCCGGTAACCCCACGGTGTTCGCCGACAACGGCCAGGCGACGATGCAGCTGCAGATGAAGGACACGCTCGACACGCCGTCGTCGGCCAACGCCATCACGTTGACGCAATACCACGTCAAGTACATCCGCTCCGACGGGCACAACGTGCAGGGCGTCGACGTCCCCTACGAATTTGACGGCGGCCTGGGCGTCACGATCGCCGCCAGCGGCACGGTCAGCTTCACCCTCGTTCGCGTGCAGGCGAAACAGGAAGCGCCGCTGGCCGCGCTCGTCAACAACAGCCAGGTGCTCTCGACCGTCGCCGAGGTCACCTTTTACGGGCACGACCAGAACGGCAATGCGGTCACCGTCGTCGGCCGCATCGACGTCGACTTCGCCAACTGGGGCGACTAGGCGCTGAGAACGGATATGAACATGGCACGATCACTTCGCATTCTGCCGCTCGCGCTCGCGCTCGCCGCGTCTGCCTGTACGCTGCACGATCAGCAGCAGGCTCCGACGCTGAGCGGGCCGTCGAGCAACGGCACGTCGATCACCGTCACCGTGACGCCCAACGTCCTGACCCAGGACGGGCAGTCGCAGGCAGTGGCAACGATCAACGCGTACGGACCCAACGGCCAGCCGCTGCCCAGCGTGTCGCTGCGCGCTGAAATCCAGGTGGGAGGCGCCAGTACCGACTTCGGTACGCTGTCGGCACGCCAGCTCGTGACCGACGGCGCCGGCCGTGCCACGCTCACCTACACCGCGCCGGCCGCCCCGGTCATCAACACAGACAACAACACGGTCGTGGCGATCAGCGTTGCGGCGTTGAGCAACGACTTCGCGAACAACAACCCGGTGCAGGCGACGATCCGCCTCGTGCCGCCGGGCATCGTCGGACCGCCGGTGAGCCCGCTGCGTCCTGACTTCGCCGTGCCGACGGCGTCGGTCGGCAACCCCGCGGTGTTCCAGGCAACCGTGGTCGACGCCAGTGGCGCTGACGCCACCGCGCAGGTGAGCTCGTTTCAGTGGGCGTTCGGTGACGGTGGCTCCGCCAGCGGCCGCAGCGTCACCCACAGCTACTCGCAGCCTGGCTCCTATTCCGTCTCGCTTACGATCTCGGACCAGCTGGGCCGCACGCAGTTCCAGACCCACGCCCTCACCGTCGGACAGGGCGCGCTGCCCGTGGCGAGTTTCGTCGCGTCGCCTGGATCGCCGATCATCGATCAAGTGATCAACTTCAACGGCTCGGGCTCGACCGCCGAACCGGGCCACACCGTTACGGCGTGGTCGTGGAACTTCGGCGACGGCAACCTCGGCGACGGGCCGCTCGTGACGCACTCCTACTCGCAGGTGGGCACTTACACCGTCACTCTGAAGGTGACCGACGATGCCGGCCGGAAGTCGACGCTGATATCGCAGACGATCACGGTCGGTAACGGCAATCCGACGGCCGACTTCACGTTCAACCCATCGGCACCAAAGGCCGGCCAACAGGTGACCTTTGACGCGTCGCCGACGCAGGCGGCGCCTGGGCGGACCATCGTGTCCTACTCCTGGTCGTTCGGCGACGGCGGATCAGGCACCGCACAGGTCGTCAACCATTCGTTCACCGTCACGGGCGGCGTCCCAACGACCTACAACGTCCTGCTGACGGTCACCGACAGCACCGGCAAGACTGGCAGCATTACCAAGGCGATCACGATCAATCCGTGACGACGTGGTGGTAAAGTCGTACCGGTGCCGGAAAACCCCCGGATAGAGGAATTGCGACGCCGGGTCCACGCGGACCCGGCGTCGATTGCCTTCGCGGCTCTGGCGGAAGAGTTCCGGCGGGTCGGCCGGCACGAAGACGCCATCGCGACCTGCCGCACCGGCCTGCAGCGGCATCCGGCCTACCTCTCGGCGCGGGTGACGCTCGGCCGCGCGCTCATCGAAGTCGGCGACTACGAACCGGCCCGCGAGGAGCTCGAGACGGTGCTCCGCTCGGCGCCGGAAAACCTCGCCGCGCTTCGCGGCCTCGCTTTGATCAACGAACGGCTCGGCCACTCGGTCGAGATGCATCCCGACCTGCACGCGCTGGCGCAGGAGCCGATTCGGTTGGCTGCCGAGAACCGCGCCCGCGAGTCAGAACTGCCGCCGCCGGCGGCACCGGAGCCGGCGCTCCAACTCGCACCGGCGCCAGAGGCGCCGGCGTTGGAGCCGGGGCGGGCGCAGGCCGTGTCAAGCCTCGGCACCTTCAATCTCTCCCTGTCCACACCTCTGGAACCCGCGTCGATCGACGACGAGCCGAAGACAGGGGCGCCGTTCGATATTTTCGGCGCTGCGTTGAATCGCACCGCGGCGCCACATGCCCACGTCGCGGTGATGCTGACGCGCCTGGAGCGGTTCCTCGGCGCAATCGAGACCGCCCGCTCCGCGTGACGGTCCAACCCCACCACGTGGCCGCGCGCCTGGCGCGCGTCCGCTCGGGCCTCGCCCAGAGCGGCCTCGACGCCCTTGTCGTGACGCACCTGCCCAACCTGCTCTATCTGACAGGCTTCGTCGGCAGTGCGGGCGCGGCGCTGGTTCTGCGCCATCAGTGCCTGCTCATCGTGGATTTCCGCTATGTGACGGCCGCCTCCTCGCTGGCGGCCTCCCTGGGCGGGCATGTCCGCGTCGAGACGTTCGACCGCTCGTACGACGAGGCGATCGTCGAGATCGTGGGACGGGAAGGGGCGATGCGGATTGGAATCGAGGCGGCCTATCTGCCCGTGAGCCGCTTCAACACGATTTCCGCCGGACTGGCCGCGGCGGCGCCGCTTCCGCTGCGCTCGGACGCAGGCACGCCCGTACTGGTGCCGACCGAGCGCCTGGTGGAGCGGGCCAGGATCATCAAGGATGAGGAGGAAATCGCCGCCCTGCGTGAAGCCGGCCGCCGTTTGGCCGGCGTCGCGAAAGGAGTCGCGGCGCTCGTCCGCGTCGGGCGGACGGAGTGCGAGATCGCCCGCGACATCGACCAGGCGCTTGAGTCGGCCGGTTTCTCCCGGCCGGCGTTCGAGACGATCGTGGCGTCGGGCCCAAACAGCGCCCTGCCGCACGCCCGCCCGACCGACCGCCCGGTCCAGACTGGGGACGCTACGGTGCTGGACTTTGGGGGGGTCTACGACGGATACTGCGTGGATCTTACGCGTACGGTTCAGCTTGGCGCCGCCTCGGCGGCGCTGGCGGGGTTGTACACGGCAGTCGCGGAAGCTCAGCGGGCAGCGCTCGCGGCGATCCGCCCGGGAATTTCGGCTAGTGCGATTGACAGCGCCGCCCGCTCGGTCTTGGAACGCCACGGCCTGGGAGACGCGTTCGGCCACGGGACTGGGCACGGGCTCGGCCTGGAGGTGCACGAAGAGCCACGTATCGGCAAGGTGTCGCCACGGTTACCCGACGTGGTAGTGGAACCGGGGATGGTCTTCACGATCGAGCCCGGAGCCTACGTCCCGGGCGTCGGCGGCGTGCGGATCGAGGACGACGTCTTGGTCACGGAAACGGGTTGCGAGGTGCTCACGCGGTAATGGATTTCGCCGAGATTGAAAAGATACTGGCGCTGGTGAAGGAGCACGAGCTTGCCGAATTCGAGCTCGAGCGCGACGGACTGAAGCTGCGCGTCCGCAAGGCTGGCGCGGTGCCGACCTATCACGCCGCACCGGCGCCGACGATGAGCCCCGTGCCGATGGTAGCCTCGCCGCAAGCGGTGCCCGCGGTCGGGCCCGGGCCGGCCCCAGGACCCGTCGCCGCCGGCGACGACGCGTCGGTGGATCTCGCGGTCGTCAAGTCGCCGATCGTCGGCACCTTCTACCGTTCGCCGGAGCCGGGGGCGGCCGCGTTTGTCGAGATCGGGCAGCGCGTCAAGAAGGACCAGGTGCTCTGCATCATCGAAGCGATGAAGTTGATGAACGAGATCACCTCGGAGTACGACGGCGAAATCGTCAGCGCCTACGTCGAGAACGGCAAGCCGGTTCAATACGGCGAACGCTTGTTCGCCATCAAGACGGCCTGAGCCATGTTCAAGAAAATCCTCATCGCCAACCGCGGAGAGATCGCGCTCCGCATCATCTGTGCCTGCCGCGAGCTCGGCATCCGCACCGTGGCCGTCTACTCCGAGGCCGACGAGAACTCGCTGCACGTCCGCTTCGCGGACGAGGACGTCTGCATCGGCCCGCCGCGCAGCGCCGAGAGCTATCTCAGTGTGCCAGCGATCATCAGCGCGGCCGAGATCACCGGCGCCGACGCGATCCATCCGGGCTACGGGTTCCTCTCCGAGAGCGCATACCTCGCCGAAGTCTGCGAGGCCTGCCACATCAAGTTCATCGGGCCCTCCCCCAACGTGATCCGCCT
Organism: uncultured Acidobacteriota bacterium; assembly: GCA_963836665.1. Lineage (GTDB taxonomy): Bacteria > Acidobacteriota > Vicinamibacteria > Vicinamibacterales > 2-12-FULL-66-21 > JAICSD01. The sequence goes on from CAWIKL010000004.1 coordinate 361,165, forward strand.
GCTCGGTGACAAGGCCCGGGCACGCCGGGCAATGAAGAAGGCCGGCGTGCCGATCCTGCCGGGCAGCGACGGCCCGGTCGAGAGCGAGGAAAAGGCCCTCAAGGTGGCCAAGGACCTCGGCCTGCCGGTGATCATCAAGGCGGTGGCCGGCGGCGGCGGGCGCGGCATGCGCGTCATCCGCGATCTCAAGGAGCTGCCCAAGGCGCTCAAGACCGCGCAGCGCGAGGCGGAAGCGGCCTTCGGCGTCGGCGACGTCTACATCGAGAAGTACGTCGAGAACCCGCGCCACATCGAGTTCCAGGTCCTCGGCGATCACCACGGCGCCGTCGTCCATCTCGGCGAACGTGAGTGCTCGATCCAGCGGCGCCACCAGAAGCTGCTCGAGGAAGGGCCGTCAATCGCGGTCTCCGACAAGATGCGCCGCAAGCTCGGCGGCACCGTTGTCGATGCCGCGCGCGCCGTGCAGTACACCAACGCCGGCACCTTCGAGTTCCTGCTCGACGACAAGCAGAACTTCTTTTTCCTCGAAGTCAACACCCGCGTCCAGGTCGAGCACCCGGTCACCGAGTTCATCACCGGCGTCGACATCGTCAAGGAGCAGATCCGGATCGCCGCCGGCGAGCGGCTGTCGTTCAAGCAGGGAGACGTGACGTTTACCGGCCATGCCATCGAGTGCCGCGTCAACGCCGAAGATCCCGAGACCTTCGCCCCGTCGCCGGGCGTGATCCACGCCTTCAGCGTGCCCGGCGGGCCTGGCGTGCGCGTCGACACCTTCGTGCATTCCGAGTGCACCGTGCCGCCGTACTACGACTCGATGATTGCCAAGATCATCTGCCACGGCCGCGACCGTCAGGAAGCGATCGCGCGCATGCGCCGCACGCTCGAGATGACCGTCATCGAGGGCATCAAGACCTCAATCCCGCTGCACCTGAAGATCCTCGCCGAGCCCGACTTCGTCGCCGGCCGCCTCTCGACCGGGTTCATGGATCGCTACCTGATCGAGAAGAAATCGTCCAGCACGCCGCTGGCCGAGACGGCGTGACCACGGCAGGCGCGAGGCCTGCAGGTCGCCGCGACATCCTGCTTCCCCCGCTCTATCCCATACTCGACGTCGAGTTGTGCCATGCCCGCGGGCTCGATCCGCTCGCCGTGCTGGCGGGGTTGCTCGATGGCGGCGCCCGCTTCCTGCAACTGCGCGACAAGTCCGCCTCGAGCGGCGGTCGGCTGACCCTCGCCGACGCTGCCGTGGCGCTCGCGCGTCCTGCCGGTGCGCGGCTCGTGATTAACGATCGCGCTGACATCGCCAGGCTGTGCGGCGCCGACGGCGTCCATGTCGGGCAGGACGATCTGCCGGTGCAGGAGGCGCGGCGCCTGGTCGGGCGCGACGCGATCGTCGGCGTCTCGACTCACGACGAGGCGCAACTGCGGGCGGCGGCCGCGACCGGCGCTGACTACATTGCCGTCGGCCCGATCTACGGCACCGCGACCAAGGACACCGGCTACGCGGCACGCGGCCTCGACCTGGTGCGGCTGGCCGCCTCGATCACGGCGATGCCGATTGTCGCCATCGGCGGCATCACGCTGGCGCGCGCGCCCGCGGTGATCGCGGCAGGGGCTGCCTCGGTCGCCGTCATCTCCGACCTCGTGACCGGCAGCGATCCTGCCGCGCGGGTGCGCGACTACCTCAATTGCCTGTCCGATCGTCGCGTATAATCGCTTCGGTTTCCGCCAGACCTGCGAGTTTTCAAACCTTCAGCAAGGGGGAGTAGTGGCTGGTTCACTGTTCAGGACCAAATCCATCGACCGCCTGATGAGCGATGCCGCCGCCACCGGCGAAGGCACGCTCAAGCGGACGCTGGGCCCGCTGTCGCTCGTCGCGCTCGGCATCGGGGCGATCATCGGCGCCGGCCTCTTCGTCCGCACCGCGGCCGCGATCGCGGACCGCGCCGGCCCCTCGGTCGTCCTGGCGTTTGTCGTCGCCGGCATCGGCTGCGCCTTCGCCGGCCTCTGCTACGCCGAGTTCGCGTCGATGATTCCGGTCGCCGGCAGCGCCTACACCTACTCCTACGCGACCATGGGCGAGTTGGTGGCGTGGATCATCGGCTGGGACCTGGTCCTCGAATACGCAGTGGGTGCCGCTACCGTCGCCATCGCGTGGAGCGAATATGCCAACCGCGTCATCGCCTGGTTCGGCCCGCGCATTCCCTATGAGTGGACGCATTCGCCGTTCGAGATGGCGTCCGACACCGGCGTCCACGGGATCATGAACTTGCCCGCCGTGTTCATTCTTGCCGCCCTGACGGCGCTGCTCATCCGCGGCACCCAGGAGTCGGCGTTCGTCAACGGAATCATCGTCGTCGTCAAGATGTCGATTGTCCTGCTCGTCATCGGCATCGGCTGGGGCTTCATCAACCCGGCCAACCATACCCCGTTCATTCCGGCGGCGGCCATCTACACGACGCCAGAAGGCGTGTCGCACGCCTACGGCGGCATCATGGGCATTCTCGGCGCCGCCGGCGTCGTCTTTTTTGCCTACATCGGCTTCGACGCGGTGTCGACGGCGGCGCAGGAAGCCAAGAACCCGGGGCGCGACATGCCAATCGGGATCCTCGGCTCGCTCGTCGTCTGCACGATCCTCTACGTCCTCTTCTCCTACGTGCTCAGTGGTGTGGCGACGGTCGAGGACTTCCGCTCGACCGGACGCGAGGCCTCGGTGGCATTTGCCATCTCGAAGTACATGGTCGGCTACGAATGGCTGTCGAAGTCGGTGACGGTGGCGATCCTGTTCGGCTTCTCGTCGGTGATCCTGGTGATGCTGCTCGGGCAGTCGCGCGTGTTCTACTCGATGAGCCACGACGGGCTGGTGCCGCCGATTTTCGCCGCGGTGCACCCCAAGTACCGGACGCCCTACAAGTCGAACCTGGTGTTCTTCGTCTTCACTGCGCTCTTCGCCGCGTTCATCCCCGGCGACATCGTCGGCGAGATGACGAGCATCGGCACACTGTTCGCGTTTATTCTCGTTTGCATCGGCGTCTGGATGATGCGGAGACGCCGCCCGGACATCCCCCGCGGCTTCACGGTGCCGGCGCTGCCGGTCGTCGCGACGCTCGGGGTGATCGTCTGCGGTGCGATGATCTACGGGCTGGGCTGGACCAACTGGCTGCGGCTGGGCGTGTGGTTGGTGATCGGCTTGGTCTTCTATTTCGGGTACGGCCGGAGCCACAGCCGCCTGCAGGGCGACTGAGGCGCGCGGGTGGCACGCCGGCAGCCGTGGTGGGGAATGGGTTGGCGCCTGTTGGCGCTGCTCATCATTGCCGTCACGGCGGTGGGCACGCTGGGCTACGTCGTCATCGAAGGCTGGTCCGCCTGGGACGCCTTCTACATGACGATCATCACGATTACGACGGTCGGCTACGAGGAGGTTCACCCGCTCACGCGTGGCGGGCAGGCCTTCACGGTAGTGATCCTCCTGACGGGCGTGGGCACGTTCTTTTACGCGTTCACGCTGTTCATGACGCAGCTCTCCGAGGGGGATTGGACGGAGCGGCGTCAACGCAAGCGGCTGACGCGCATGCTCGAAGATCTCAACGAACACTTCATCATCTGTGGCTTCGGCCGCATGGGCGAGATCATCGCCCGCGAGTTCGCGCGGCACAACGTGCCGTTTGTCGTCATTGATCGCAATGCCGAGCGGATGCATCTGGCGATGGAGCAAGGCTTCGTCGCCGTCGAGGCCGACGCCAGCAACGAAGACGTGCTGCGCCGCGTCCACATCGAGCGCGCCCGCGGCCTGGTCGCCGCGGTCAGCACCGACGCCGAAAACGTCTATGCCGTCCTCAGCGCACGGCTGCTGAAGCCGGATCTGTTCATCGTCGGGCGCGCCGAGACTGATGACGCGCGGACGAAGCTGAAGCGGGCCGGCGCCGACCGCGTCATTTCGCCCTATCACCTTGGCGGCGTCCAGCTCGCCCAGACGGCATTGCGCCCGGCCGTTGTCGACTTCGTGCAGCTGGCCACCTCGTCCGAGAACCTGGATCTCAACCTCGAGCAGGTGCACATCGGCGCCGGTTCGTCGCTCGCCGGCACCAACCTGCTCGAATCGGGCGTGCGCCAGCGCTTCGGCGTCGTCGTGGTCGGCATCCGCCGCGCCGACGGCCGCATGGACTTCAACCCGGAGCCCGAGATGGTGATGCGCGCCGGCGACGACCTCGTCGTTCTCGGTCGTGCCAAGAGCCTCAGGGAGCTCGAGGTGGCTGGCGCCGCCAAGAATGGACAGCGTGAGCGCGCGACTCCTTGACGGCACCGCGATCGGGACCGCAATCCGCACGGCGGCGATGCCGGAGGTGCAGGCCTTCACCGCCAGGGCCGGCCGTCCACCCGGCCTCGGCATCGTCCTCGTCGGCGACAGCCCGGCTTCGGAGGTCTACGTCCGCAACAAGGTGAAGGCGGGAAGCGAGGCCGGGTTGTGGGTCGATTTGCAGCGCCTGCCGGCGACGGCCTCGCTGGCTGACCTTCTCGCCCTGGTCGCACACCTGAACGCGAGCGCCGTTCACGACGGCATTCTCGTGCAGTCGCCGCTCCCCGATGCCATGGGAAAGAGCGCCGCGCAGCGGGTCTTCGACGCCATCGACCCCGATAAGGACGTCGACGGCTTCCACCCGGTCAACGTCGGCAAGCTTGTCCAAGGGCGCGCGTTGCTCAAACCGTGCACCCCGTCGGGCGTGATCGAGATCCTCGACCGTTCCGGCATCGCGATTGCCGGCCGTCACGCCGTGGTCATCGGCCGAAGTGAGATCGTCGGCAAGCCGATGGCGATGCTGCTGCTGCAGCGCGATGCCACCGTCACCATCTGCCACTCGAAGACGCCGGATCTGGCGCAGGTCGCGGCGCGGGCGGACATTCTCGTGGCGGCGATGGGCCGGCCCGCGTTCGTCACCCGCGATTTCGTCAAGCCGGGCGCAACGGTCATCGACGTCGGGACGACACCGGTGCCGGATCGCGCGGTCGTGGAGAAGATCTTCGGGGTGAACTCACCACGGCTTGCCGCCTTCGACAAGCGCGGCTCTGTCGTGGTTGGCGACGTGCACCCCAACGCGTCGGAGGTCGCCGGTGCGCTGACGCCGGTGCCGGGTGGCGTCGGACCGCTGACGATCGCCATGCTGCTGATGAACACCCTCGCTGCCGCCAGCGCTCGCGTGCAATAACCCATGGTCCGCGTCGCGCTGACGGGCGGGATTGCGACGGGGAAGTCGGTACTGCTTGCAGCGTTTCGCGTCACTCAGAGCGGCGACCATTGACGCCGACGTGCTGTCGCGAGAGGCGGTCGCGCCGGGGTCGCCAGGGCTGCACGCCGTCGCCGATCGGTTCGGGCCCGGCGTTCTTGCACCCGACGGATCGCTCGATCGCGCCGCGCTCGGGCGCGTCGTGTTCGCCGACCAGAAGGCACGCGCCGCGCTCGAGGCGATCATCCACCCCGAGGTCTACCGCCGCATCCGCGACTGGTACACAAACCTGCCCTCTACCCACGTCGTCGCCATCGCGGACATCCCGCTGCTGTTCGAGACCGGGCACAACCACGACTTCGACCAGGTGATCGTCGCCGCCTGCAGCCCCGACGAGCAGCGACGCCGCGTGATGGCGCGCGACGGGCTGGGCGAGGCCGACGCCCGCGCCCGTCTCGCCGCGCAGTGGCCGATCGGTGAGAAGGTCAACCGGGCGTCGCGGGTCATCTGGACGGACCGCGGCTTCGCGGAGACCAACCGGCAGGTTGCCGACGTCTACACGGCACTGGCCGTCGCGCCATGACCGGTGATGCGCCTAGTGAGATAGGCTCTACGTGATGGGCGGACTGAAACTCCTGCTGTTCGACGTCGACGGTGTCCTGACCGACGGCACCATCCTGGTGCACGGCGACGGCAGCGAGTCGAAGCAGTTCAACATCAAGGATGGCGCCGCCATGGTGTGGGCGCAGCGCGTTGGGCTGCGCATCGGTCTGCTCTCGGCGCGCTCGGCGGATGCCACCGCGATCCGCGCGGCGCAGCTCGGCCTGACCCTGGTCGTCCAAGGCGCCGCCAACAAGCTCGCCGGTTACCAGCAGATTCTCAGCGACCATGCCCTGACCGACGCCGAGGTCGGCTACATGGGCGACGATCTCCAGGATCTGCCGGTGTTGCGCCGCGCCGGCTTCTCGGCGGCTCCCGCCGATGCCGCGCCCGAGGTGCGCGGCGCTGTTCAGTGGATCAGCAGTGCCGGCGGCGGCCGCGGCGCCGTGCGCGAGTGCATCGAGCACGTGCTGCGCGCGCAGGGCATCTGGGCCACGGCTGTCGGCGAATTCCTGGGCTCGTGATGACGGCCGCGCCGGTCCTGCTCCTCATTGGGCTCGTCATGCTGCTCGTCGGCCTCGCCGTCGGCAAGGCGTGGGAGCGTTACAAACTGCAGGACGGCGTCTGGGTCGATCGCCGCCGCGCCCGCGAGTCGCCGCACTACATGCTCGGGCTCAATTTCCTCGTCGCCAGCCAGGTCGACCAGGCGATCGAAGAGCTGACCAAGGCGGCGAAAGCGGCGGGCGATCCGCTGGAGATCCACCTGATCCTCGGCAACCTGTATCGCGAGAAGGGACAGGTCGGCCGCGCGATTCAGGAACACCAGAACCTGCTGCAGCGGCCCAAGCTGCGCAAGCTCGAACACGCCAATGTCCTGCTCTGCCTCGCCCTCGACTATCGCAGCGGCGGCTTCGTCGATCGCGCCATCGAAGCGTTCAACGAAGTGCTCAAGCTCGATCCCGAGAACCGCTACGCGCTCTCGAACCTGGAGAAGCTCTACGAGGACCAGCACCAGTGGGAACAGGCCTACTCGTCGCGGCAGAAGCTGGCGGCGCTGGCGAGCGCGGCCGACGGCGGCCCCGAATCGCCCAAGCACAACGAGGTGCTCGCATTCCTGGAAAACGAGTTCGGCCAGGCGGCACTGCGCGGTGGCGACCTGCGCGAGGCGGCGCGCCGTTTCGAGGCGGCGATCGAGCGTGATGCGCGCAACGTGCCGGCGCACCTGAACCTCGGCGACGTCCGCTTCCGCGAAGAGCGGAGCAACGACGCCATCACCGTCTGGGAGCGGTTGCTCGACGCCGCACCCGAGCGCGCCTACCTCGCGTTCGCGCGGCTGGAACACGCCTATGGCGCGCTCGGTGCCCCGGCGCGATTCGTGGCTCTTTGCGACAAACTGATCGACGCCAATCCACAGAACTGGCGCGCCCGTCTTGCCCTCGCCCGCCACGTCGGCGTCCAGGGACGCCATCAGGAAGCGCTGTCACTCCTTTTCGACGCGCTCGTCGTCAATCCGCATTCTCTGGCGCTGCACCAGGCGATCTGGGAAACGCTCTCGGCGCTAGACCTCCCGCCCGCACTCGTCACGCGCTACGTAGCGCTGACCCGCGAGGCCGTTTTCTACCTCGACCCGCACCTCTGCCTGCGTTGCCGCTACCGCTCGACGGAGCTGCTCTGGCAGTGCCCGCACTGCCACGAGTGGAACACGTTCGTCGAGGAGCGCATTGCGCCCGCCAAGGAAGACGCCGACGTCTGATTTCGCGGCCGCCTTCGGCTCACACTAAATCATCTGCGTGCGCCACAGATCGTGGAGGTGCACCACCCCCTCGACCTTCCCGGCGTCGTCGACGACGACGACCGAGGTGATCTTGTGCGTCTCCATGATCCGCAGGGCTTCGACGGCCAGCATGTCGCGGCTGATGGTCAGCGGGTGCGACGAGGTCATCACCTCGCCGGCGGCGAGCGCGAACACGGCGTTGGGCGGGCGCGTCATCATCAGCCGCCGCAGGTCGCCGTCGGTGAACACGCCGGCGAGCCGGCCGTCTGCGTCGACGATGCAGGTCATGCCGAGGCGCTTGCTCGACATCTCGTGGATGACGTCGGGCATGATCGTCGCCCGCGCGACCTTCGGCGCCGCCTCGCCGCCGTGCATCACGCTCTCGACCGTCACCAGTTTGCGTCCGAGCTTGCCGCCCGGGTGGAAGGCGGCGAACTGTTCGGCGCGGAAGCCCTTGCGCACGAGCAGCGTCATCGCCAGCGCGTCGCCGAGCGCCAGCGACGCGGTCGTGCTCGCCGTCGGCACCAGGTTCATCGGGCACGCCTCTTCCGCGATGCTGCAGTCGAGCGCGACATCGGCGGCACGGCCAAGCGTCGAGGCCGGCGCGCCCGTGATCGCAATCAGCCTGGCGCCGATCCGGCGGATCGACTCGAGCAGCCGCAGCAACTCCTCGGTCTCGCCGCTATGCGACAGCGCGACCACGACGTCGTCGTCGCGGATGGCGCCGAGATCGCCGTGGATGGCTTCGGCCGGATGCAGGAAGAATGCGGGCGTGCCGGTACTCGAGAAGGTCGCGGCGATCTTGCGGCTGACGATGCCTGACTTGCCCATGCCGGTCACGATGACGCGGCCGCGGCATTCGAACAGGATGTCGAGTGCGCGCTCGAAGTCGCCGTTCAAACGGTCGACCAGGCCGAGAATCGCCGCCGCCTCGATGCGCAGGACCCTCTTGGCGAGTTCCAGTGCGGTCTCCACCGGGGCCTTGACGGTACTCACTTCGTCACCGCGGAGGGATGGCGCACCTGGTGGATCTGGACCAGCTGGCCGAGCAGCGCCGGCAGCAGGTCCAGCTTCAGCGCGTTCTGCGCATCGCTCTTCGCCTTGGCCGGATCCTGGTGCACTTCCATGAACACGCCATCGACGCCGGCGGCGACCCCGGCGCAGGCCATCGGCTCGATGAACTCCGCCTGTCCCGCGGTGACGCCGTCGCCGCCGCCGGGCAGTTGCAGGCTGTGCGTGACGTCGTAGACGACAGGGTAGCCAAGGCCGCGCATGATTGGAAAGGCGCGCATGTCGACGACGAGGTTGTTGTAGCCGAAGCTGAAGCCGCGTTCGGTCAGGATCACATTCTGGTTGCCGGTCGAGGTCACCTTCTGGATCGCGTGCCGCATGTCGAGCGGCGCCAGGAACTGTCCCTTCTTGATGTTGACGGTGCGGCCGGTGCGTGCCGCCGCCTCTATCAGGTCGGTCTGGCGCGAGAGGAATGCCGGGATCTGCAGCACGTCGGCCACTTCCGCCGCGGCCGCGGCATGCGCCGGCTCGTGAATATCGGTGAGGATCGGCACGTGCGCGGCGTCCTTGACGCGGGCGAGCGCCCGCAGGCCCTCGCGCAGGCCAGGACCGCGGAACGACGTCGCCGACGTGCGGTTCGCCTTGTCGTACGACGCCTTGAAGATGAACGGAACGCCGGCGCGGCGCGTGATTTCGACGAGCGCCAGCGCCGTTTCGATGGCGTGTGCCTCGCTTTCGACGACACACGGGCCGGCAATGAGCACCAGCGCGCCGCCGCCGATGCGCACGCCACCAGCGTCGACGCTGCGGGTGGGAGCCACCGGCTTACCCTACCACGGACGCCGCGGCCTGATGGGGATGCGCGGTCTTGTGGCGGTAGCTCGCGTCGACGAAGCCGGCGAACAACGGATGCGGCTTGAGCGGCTTCGACTTGAACTCCGGGTGGAACTGCACCGCCACGTACCACGGATGCGCGGGTAGCTCGATGATCTCGACGAACTTGCCGTCGAGCGAGCGGCCGACGATTTCCAGCCCGTTGTCGGTCAGCGCCTTCTCGTAGAGGCAGTTGAACTCGTAGCGGTGGCGGTGCCGCTCGTGGATGACGTCGCTGCCGTAGAGCGCATGCGACTTCGAGCCGGCCTTGAGCTGGCACGCATAGGAGCCCAGGCGCATCGTGCCGCCCAGGTCATCGACGCCGAGCAGATCGCGCAGCTTGTAGATGACGTTGGTCTTCGTCTCGGGCGCGCACTCGGTCGAGTCAGCGTCGGCGAGGCCGGCGACGTGGCGCGCGTATTCGACGGCGGCCCACTGGAAGCCGTAACAGATGCCGAAGTAGGGGATGCGGCGCTGGCGCGCGATCTCGGCAGCGCGCATCATCCCGCGCGTGCCGCGATCGCCAAAACCGCCCGGCACCAGGATGCCGTCGGCGCCGTCGAGCAGCTGCTCGCCGCCGTCCTGCTCGAGCGCTTCCGCCTCGACCCAGCGGATGTTGACCTTGAGCCGGTGCTTGAAGCCGCCGTGGTAGAGCGCTTCGTTGAGGCTCTTGTACGAATCCTCGTAACCGACGTACTTGCCGACGACGTGAATGGTGATCTCGTCGCTCGGGTTGCGGATGCGATCGGCGAGATCGATCCACTCGGCCATCTTCGCTTCGCTCGCCGGCAAATGCAGGCGTTCGAGCACGATCCGGTCGAGCCCCTCGGCGGCCAGCACCGTCGGCACCTCATAGATGCTCGATACGTCGCGCGCGGTGATCACTGCCTCCTCGTCGACGTCGCAGAAGAGCGCGATCTTGCGCTTGATGTCCTCGTCGAGCACGCGATCGGTGCGGCACAGCAGGATGTCGGGCTGGATGCCGATGGCGCGTAGATCGCGGACGCTGTGCTGCGTCGGCTTGGTCTTGAGCTCGCCGGCGGCGCCGATGAACGGCACCAGGGTCAGGTGGATGTAGAGGGTGTTCTCGCGGCCGACGTCCTGCCGCAGCTGGCGGATCGCTTCGACGAAGGGCAGGCTCTCGATATCGCCGACCGTGCCGCCGATCTCGACGAGCACGATGTCGACCCCCTGCGCCACGGTCTTGATCGCGTCTTTGATCTCGTTGGTGATGTGCGGGATGACCTGCACCGTGCGCCCGAGGTAGTCGCCGCGGCGTTCCTTCTGGATGACCTGCAGGTAGATCTTGCCGGTCGTCCAGTTGTTGTTGCGCGTCGTCAACTGGTTGGTGAAGCGCTCGTAGTGGCCCAGGTCCAGGTCCGTCTCCGCGCCGTCGTCGGTCACGTAGACCTCGCCGTGCTGGTACGGGCTCATCGTCCCGGGATCGACGTTGATGTAGGGATCGAACTTCTGCAGGGCGACTTTGTAGCCGTGCCCCTCGAGCAGCGCGCCAATCGACGCGGCGGCGAGCCCCTTGCCGAGCGACGAAACGACGCCGCCGGTGACCAGGATGTACTTGACGGGACGCGAACTGGTGTGCGGCATCGTGGTGCGGTCTCTCACGTTGGAATGGTAGTGGCGAGAAGCGCGCGGACGCGCGCGAGATCGTCGGGTGTATCGACGCCGATGCTGGCGTAGGCGGTCTTGATCACCTTGATCCGGATGCCGTGCTCGACGGCGCGCAGCTGTTCGAGCGCCTCGGCGCGCTCCATCGCCGTCTGCGGCAGCGACGCCAGGCGAAGCAGGGTGTCGCGCCGGTAGACATAGAGCCCGACGTGCGCCCACGCCGGCGCCGGCGGCTGGCCCGGACGCGTGTAGGGAATCGGCGCCCGCGAGAAGAACAACGCGTGGCCGTCCTGATCCACGACCACCTTGGTGACGTTGGGATTCTCGTGCTCGGCCGGATCGGTGATGCGGCGGCGCAGCGTGCTCATCTCGAGCCGCGCGTCGGCCAGTAACGGCTCGACGGCGGCGTCGATCGTCTCCGGCTCCAGCACCGGTTCGTCCCCCTGCACGTTGACGACGACGGCGCAGGCGAGCGAGGCCGCGACTTCGGCGAGGCGATCGGTGCCGCTCTGGTGCGACGCCGACGTCATCATCGCCTCACCGCCAAACGCCGTGACCGCGCGCGCGATGCGCTCGTCGTCAGTAGCGACGATGACCCGCGACACCGTCCGCGCCGCGGCGGCGCGGCGATAGACGTGCTCGATCATCGGCCGTCCAGCGATGTCTGCGAGAGCTTTTCCGGGGAGTCGGGTCGACTGGTACCGCGCAGGAACGATCGCGATTACCAAGGGGTGCACGACAAAGTCTACCACAAGCAGTTCACGCCCAAGTCGTTGTGTTATGATGAGATAGGTCGGAACAGCCCATGGCGAATGAAGCGGAGCGAGCTGCGAGCGCCAGACGATGACGCCACGCGTTGCCGCAGTCTACGGAGTCGGCGGCATGCTGCTCATCGCGTGTCTCGCGGCCGCAAACATGCCGCAGGACACCGCCGAGACGCCGTCGCCCTTGGTGCGCGCGCCGCGCGCCGCCACTCCCGATGTGCTCGCCGCCGAGGTGAGCGTCCAGGCCGCCCGCCTGCACGACGCGATGTCCCAGGCGCCAGCGCCCGGCCTTAGTCCCCGCAATCCCTTCGCGTTCAACGCCTCCGCGTCGCACGCCCAGCCGGCCACCGCGCACGCGGCCGTAGCCGACGAGCCCGCGCCGGTCTTCGCCACGCCTTTGCCGCCGCTGCTCCTGATGGGCGTCGCCGAAGAAACAACACTCAAGGGCCCGCGCCGCACCGCCATCATCGGCGGCGAAGCGGACACGATCTATATGGTGGCGGAGGGGGAGGCCGTCGGCGAGCGTTACCGCGTCACAAAAATCGGCGCCGACGCCGTCGAACTCGAGGACGTCATCACGAAAGCCTACCGGCGCCTGGCCTTACGCTGAACCCATCCGGTTCGCCCAATCGACATTCGCCATTCCAATCGGCAATCGCCCATTCGCCATTCGCCCAATCTGCAATCTGCAGTCTGCAATCCGCAATCTCCGCTTGCCGATTACACCCGTGCAATCGTCGCCTCCCGAATGGCCTTCAGCTTGCGGACTTCGTTGACCGCCGACTCCAGCCCGACCCCTTCGTCCACTGTGATCACGCCGACCGCCGTGTGATTCTCGCGGCCGAGCGCGAAGCTGGCGATGTTGACCCCGTGGCGGCCGAAGGCGGTTCCGATGTCGCCGATCACGCCGGGGCGATCGTCGTTCTTGGTCACCACCAGTGTGCCTGCGAGCGTCGCTTCCACCGGCACGCCGTCGAGGCTGCACAGCCGCGCGTGCGCGGGTTCGACGACGACCCCTTCGGCCCACCGTTCTTGCGTCTCCCCGCGCAGCTTCACGGAAATGACGTGCGTGAAATCGCGCGACCGCGAGCTGCGTGATTCGACCAGCTCGATGCCCCGTTCGACCGCGACGGCGCGGCTGTTCACCGCCGTGACGCTATCGGCCGATCGCCCCAAGATGCCGGTCAGAACGGCGCTGCCGATCACGTTCTCGTAGGCGGTGACGAGCGGGCCATAGTAGCGGATGCCGACCGAGGTCGGCCGCTCCGTGAGCAGTTGGGCCACGAGCGAGCCGAGCTTCTGCGCCAGCTGCAAGTACGGACGCAGCGTCGGGACGTCGTCCTGCGGAACCGACGGGAAGTTGACGGCGTTGCGGATGATGCCTTCCTGCAGGTAATCCCGGACCTGGATCGCGGTCTCGGTACCGACCGCTTCCTGCGCTTCGTAGGTGGAGGCCGCGATGTGCGGCGTGGCCACGACCTGTGGCAGCGATTGCAGCCGCTTGTCGGGCGGGGGCTCCTGTTCGAAGACGTCGAGCGCGGCGCCGGCGACCTGCCCGGCTTCGATCGCGTCGGCCAGCGCCTGCTCGTCGATCAACTCGCCGCGAGCCGTGTTGACGATGCGGACGCCCTTTTTCATTCGGGCGATGCGTTCGGCGTTGATCAAGTGCCGGGTTTCCGGCAGCGCCGGCACGTGTAGCGAAATCCAGTCGGACTGTGCGATCAGCTCGTCCAGATCGACTAATGATGCGCCCGCCGCGTCGGCAGCGCGCGCGGTGAAGAACGGATCGTAGGCCAGGATGTCCATCCCGAAGGCCCTGGCGCGCGCCGCCACCTCGCGGCCGATGCGGCCGAAACCAATCACGCCGAGCTTCTGCCCGCGCAATTCCGTGCCCATGAAGCGCTTCTTGTCCCAGATGCCGGCCTTCATCGAGGCGTCGGCGGCGGCGAGCTGACGCGCGACCGCCAGCATCAGACCGACGGCGAGCTCGGCGACGCTGATGCTGTTGGCGCCGGCGGCGTTCATGACCAGGATGCCGCGCGCGGTCGCGGCCGGCACGTCCACGTTGTCGACGCCGGTGCCGGCACGGGCGATGACCCTCAGGTTCGGAGCCGATTGGATCAACGCCGCGGTGACCTGCGTGGCACTGCGGACGATCAGCGCGTCCGCGTTGGCAAGATCGCGGGCGAGCTCGTCTGGTTTACGGCCCGAACGGGCGTCGACGGTGTATCCGGCGGCGCGCAGCGCGTCGGCGGCGGATGCGGGTAGAGAATCTGCGATGACGATGTGCACGCCAGATTATAATGTCGCGTTTGAGTTGGCGGCACGCACCAGCATGGTGCAAACCGCTGAAAGCCTCGATTTGATGCGGTGAGAGCGGCGGGCCGGCCGGGGTTTTCCACAAGCTTTTCCACAGTTTCTGTGAACAACCGGTAACGCCGAAACGGGGACGTGACCTAATGCCGAATTTCTCGATTCTCAAAACGCCGACGACCGGGACCGCCATTACCCGGAAGAACGGACGCCTTGTCGTACCCGACGATCCGATCATTCCCTACATCGAAGGTGATGGCACCGGACCCGATATCTGGCGCGCCAGCGTGCGCATCTTCGACGCCGCTGTGGACAAGACCTTCGCCGGCAAGAAAAAGATTGCCTGGTTCGAGGTGCCCGCCGGAGAGAAAGCCAAGGAGCAGCACGGCGAGTGGCTGCCCAACGACACGCTCGAAGCCGTCCGCGCCTACAAGGTCGCGATCAAAGGTCCGTTGACGACGCCGGTCGGTGGCGGCATCCGCAGCCTGAACGTCACACTGCGGCAGGTGCTCGATCTCTATGCCTGCGTGCGGCCGGTCCGGTATTTCTGGGGCACCCCGTCCCCGGTCAAGCACCCCGAGCTGATGAACGTGGTCATCTTCCGCGAGAACACGGAAGACGTCTACGCCGGCATCGAGTGGGCGAAGGGGACCCCGCAGGCCGAGCGGATCATCGAGTTCCTGTCCACGGAAATGGGCAAGCGGATCCGGCCCGACTCGGGCATCGGGATCAAGCCGATTTCGGAATTCGGCACCAAACGGCTCGTCCGGATGGCGATCCAGTACGCGGTGGACAACAAGCGCAAGACCGTCACCATCGTGCACAAGGGCAACATCATGAAGTTCACGGAAGGCGCGTTTCGTGACTGGGGCTACGAGGTCGCCAAGGCGGAGTTCCGCGACAAGATCGTCACCGAGGACGAAGTGACCGCCGGCGCGTCGCGCGAGGGCAAGATCCTCATCAACGACCGGATCGCCGACAGCGTGTTCCAGCAGATCCTGACCCGCACCGCCGACTACGACGTCTTCGCCACGCCGAACTTGAACGGCGACTACCTATCCGACGCCGCGGCCGCGCAGGTCGGGGGCCTCGGCATGGCGCCGGGCGCCAATATCGGCGACGAGATCGGCTTTTTCGAGGCCACGCATGGGACCGCGCCGAAGTACGCCGGTAAGGACGTCATCAATCCGGCGTCGGTGGTGCTCTCGGGTGTCATGATGTTCCGCTGGCTCGGCTGGACCGAGGTGGCCGACCGCATCGAGAAAGCGATCGAGAAGACCATCAAAGAGAAGAAGGTGACCTACGATCTCGCGCGCCAGATGGAAGGCGCGACCGAGTTGAAGACCTCACAGTTCGCGGACGCTATCATTTCGAATCTCTAGAGGAACCATGAATCGCAAAGTCACCGTCGTAGGCGGCGCCGGCAATGTCGGTGCCACCGTCGCGCGCGCCATTGCCGACAAGGAGCTCGCCGACGTCGTCATCATCGATATCGCCGATTCGAAGGCGAAGGGCATCGCGCTCGACATCTACGAGGCGTGCCCGATTGAAGGGTCCGACTCCCGCATCATCGGTGCCGGTGCCGACGAGGCGGGCTGGAAGGAAACCGCCAATTCCGACGTCGTCGTCATCACATCCGGCGTGCCGCGCAAGCCGGGCATGAGCCGGGACGATCTGCTGAACGTGAACTTCAAGATCATGCAGTCGGTCACCGAGCAGGTCGTCAAGTACTCGCCCAACACGATCATCGTACCCGTGGCCAATCCGCTCGACGCGATGTGCCAGGCGGTCTACCGGCTGAGCAAGTTCCCCCGTGAACGCGTCATCGGCATGGCCGGCGTGCTCGACTCGGCCCGCATGCGCACGTTCATCGCGATGGAGACCGGCGTGTCGGTCGAGAACATCCATGCCTTCGTGCTCGGCGGCCACGGTGACACGATGGTGCCGCTGCCGCGCTATTCGACGATCGCAGGCATCCCACTGCCGGACTATCCGGGGCTGACCAAGGAAATCATCGACGCGATCTGCGTGCGGACCGCCAACGGCGGCGCCGAGATCACCAAACTGGTCGGCACGAGTGCGTGGTACGCGCCGGGCTCGGCCGCCGCGGAGATGGTCGAGATCATTCTCAAGGACAAGAAGAAGATCGTGCCGTGCTCGGTCTACCTGCAGGGTGAATACGGTGTCCACGATCTGTTCGTCGGCGTGCCGGTCAAGTTGGGCGCACGCGGCGTCGAGCAGATCATCGAGATCAAGCTGACCCCTGAGGAAGACGCAGCGCTGAAGAAGTCGGCAGCGGCGGTGAAAGAGCTGACCGACGTGATTAAAGTGTGAATTTTTCCGAGGGGCCTCGCCCCTCGGACTCCTCCTCCGCCACTCGCTCGCCGCGGTGCCGCTCTGATGTTCGACGAGCGTGCTGTCAGGATTGCCAGTGTGAGCGCCGCGTCGTCCTGAACGATCGGCGTCTCATTCTGCTGTTCAATTCGATCGCTCCGATGCGTATGCAAGCCCTACAGCTCGACCCAACCTTACATTGATATCGCTTCGTCATCGAGAATCGCAGAGCCGATTAGGCACATTCCCTTCGAGGTCGCGATCCGCTCGTCGGCGACGTTCTTGCGTGCGCCGGCCCACCGTCGCGTTGTCCGGTCGATGGTAAGGGTGGGGGAATGGGTGTTGTGTGTGAAGTGCGTCGCAGGTTGTTGTACGTGGCGGTGTTGGTGTGCTCGTTGTTCACTTCGGGGATTATCGGCCAGACCAGTTGGACTGGTCTCGACATCGGAAATCCGGCGATCGCAGGGAACTCGTCCGGCACTGCGTCGGAACTCAGCATCACCGCCGCCGGTAGCGATATCGGCGGCACGTCGGATCAGTTCTACTTCGTCTATCAGCAGATCGTCGGCGACGTGGATGTGCGCGCGCGCGTCGACGGCATCACCTACGGGTCCTGGCTGGCGGTAGCGGGCGTGATGATTCGCGGCTCGCTCGCGGCCGATGCCGCGCACGGCTTCGCGCTCGTTTCGGCGTCGTACGGAACCGAGTTCCGGCGCCGCACGACGGCGAGTGGCTGGAGCGCCAGCACCGCCGGGATGTCCGCCGCGACTCCTGAGTGGGTGCGGCTGGTGCGAAAGGGCAGCAGTGTGTCGGCGTACTCGTCTCCGGACGGGACGACGTGGACGCTGATTGGCAGCGACACGATTCAACTCGGGTGGGCCGCCTACGTCGGCCTGGCCGTGACCGGTCATGATCCCTCCGCCGCCACGACCGCGTCGCTGTCACAGATCAGCGTGACCCCTCTCGGGCTGCCGCCGGGACAGCAGGATGCGGATATCGGCTCACCGGCCCTGGCGGGATCGGCCAGCTACGCCGACGGGACGTATCAGATTCACGCCGGCGGCGCGGACATCTGGGGCGGCTCCGACCAGTTCCACTACGTATACCAGCCGCTCAGTGGAGACGCCGACGTGTCGGTGCGCGTTGCGTCGCTGTCGTACTCTGACGCCTGGGCGAAGGGGGGCGTCATGATCCGCGAGACCCTGAGTGAGGACTCGACCTACGCCGCCGCGTTCCTCACCCCTGGGCAGGGATATGCGTTCCAGCGCCGGCCGATCGCCGGAGGCACGAGCCTGTATACATCGGGGGGGGCCGGCGCGGCGCCGGGATGGCTGCGGGTCGTGCGTGCCGGGCCGCTCTTCACCGCCTACCGCTCGGACGACGGCAGGAACTGGACGGTGATCGGCTCTGACAGCATCCCCATGGCGGACACGTTCTACGTCGGTATCGCCGTCACGAGCCACAGCGAGACGACAGCGACCGACGCGGTCGTCGACGGGCTGAGTGTGACGCAGACCACCCCGGTCGAGCAGCCGCCCACGGTGTCGTTGACGTCGCCGGCAGACGGGGCAATTTACACGGCGCCGGCGTCGATCGCCATCACGGCGAACGCAGCGGATCCCGCCAATCATCTGACGAAGGTGGAGTTCTACGACGGCGCGACGCTGCTCGGCACAGCCACGGCCGCGCCCTACACGTTCACCTGGGCTTCAGTGCCCGCCGGGACGTACTCGCTGACCGCCATGGCGTATAACGCGGCAGGGCTGCAGACGACGTCCTCGACAGTCAGCGTGACGGTGACCGCCATTGCCACGCCGCCGACCGACATCGTGACGCCGCCGACCGACATCGTGACGCCGCCGCCGACCGGGGTCATGTTCAGCCCTTCGGCTGACGATGCGACGGTGACCAGCTACCGCGTGGACGTCTTCGCCGTTGGCGCCGATCCGAACACGGCGATTCCGGTATCGAGCTTCGATGCGGGGAAGCCGCCGCCCGACGCCAACAACGACATCACCGTGTCGGCCCCGTCGTTCTTTAGTGATCTGTCGCCAGGCACTTATCAGCTGACAGTGTCGGCGATCAATGCAACAGGAATAGGACGCTCGTCGCCGCTCTCATTTACGAGGTAACGAGCAGTGTCGCCTTCAGGTAGTCTCGGTGCATCCGCGCGATGTTGGTGATCGAGATTTCCTTCGGGCACACGGCCTCGCACTCCCCCTCGTTGGAGCAGCTGCCAAAGCCTTCACCGTCGTGCCGATCGACCATCGCGACGACGCGCGAATAGCGTTCCGGCTGCCCCTGCGGCAGCAGACCCAGGTGCGAGATCTTGGCGGCGGTGAAGAGCGCGGCCGACGCGTTCTTGCACGCCGCGGCGCAGGCGCCGCAGCCGATGCACTGCGCCGAGTCCATCGCCAGGTCGGAGACCGGCTTGGCCACCAGGATCGCATTGCCATCCTGCGGGCCGCCGACGTTGACCGACGTGTAACCGCCCGCCTGGATGATGCGGTCGAACGCTGAGCGGTCGACCACGAGATCCTTGACCAGGGGGAAGGCGCGCGCCCGCCAGGGTTCGAGCGTCAGCGTGTCGCCGTCCTTGAACGAGCGCATGTGCAACTGGCAGACCGTCGTGCCGCGCATCGGGCCGTGCGCGAGGCCGTCGATGAGGAAGCCGCAGGTCCCGCAAATCCCCTCGCGGCAGTCGGAGTCGAACGCGATCGGATCCTGTCCTTTCGCGATCAGCCCCTCGTTGACGACGTCGAGCATCTCGAGGAACGACATGTCGGGGGACACGCTCTCGGCCACATAGGTGACAAGCGCGCCCTTCTCGTTGGGTCCTGGCTGGCGCCACACTCTTAACGTAATTCGCATATCTTCATCGCGCCGTCATACCGCTGGCAGCCGGTAGCTGGCAGCCGTCATTTGTAACTCCGCTGCGACGGCTTCACGTATTCGAAATTGAGCGGTTCCTTGTGCAGCTCGGGCGCGACCCCGACGCCCTTGAACTCCCAGGCCGCGACGTAGGAGAAGTGCTCGTCGTCGCGCAGCGCCTCGCCGTCAGGTGTCTGGCTCTCTTCGCGGAAGTGGCCGCCGCAGGACTCCGTACGCTGCAAGGCGTCGAGCGCCAGTACCTCGGCGAACTCGAGGTAGTCGGCGACGCGGCCCGCGTATTCGAGGTTCTTGTTCAGGTTATTGGGATCCCCCGGAACCGAGAGGTTCTGCCAGAACTCGTCGCGCAGCCGAGGAATCTCGGCCAGCGCGTGCCGTAGCCCCTGCTCGGTGCGCGCCATGCCCACGTAGTCCCAGAGCACTTGGCCGAGGCGGCGGTGCAGTTGACGCGGCGTCTCGTGCCCCTTTGCCGACAGCAGCCTGTCGATTCGCGTCTGGACGGTCTGCTCGGCCTCCCTGAACGCGTCGTCGTCGATCGAGACGGCGGCGAAGGCCGTACCGCCGAGGTAACTCGCCAGCGTGTAGGGGATGACGAAGTAACCGTCGGCCAGCCCTTGCATCAGCGCGCTCGCGCCGAGACGGTTGGCGCCGTGGTCGGAGAAGTTCGCCTCACCGAGGACGTGCAGCCCGGGGACGTTGCTCATCAGGTTGTAGTCCACCCACAGCCCGCCCATCGTGTAGTGGATCGCCGGGTAGATCCGCATCGGTACCTGATACGGATTTTCGTCGGTGATCTTCCTGTACATGTCGAACAGGTTGCCGTAGCGGGCCTTGATCACCTCGGGCCCCAGCCGCGTGATGGCGTCGGCGAAGTCCAGGTACACCGCCAGGCCGCTCTCGCCGACGCCGCGTCCCTCGTCGCAGACCGTCTTGGCGTTGCGCGAGGCGACGTCGCGTGGGACGAGGTTGCCGAAGCTCGGATACTTGCGTTCGAGATAGTAGTCGCGCTCGCCGTCGGGAATCTGCTGCGGCGGCCGCTTGTCGCCTTCTTTCTTCGGCACCCACACGCGGCCGTCGTTGCGCAGCGACTCCGACATCAGCGTCAGCTTCGATTGGTGCGTGCCCGAGACCGGGATGCACGTCGGGTGGATCTGGGTGTAACACGGATTGGCGAAGAAGGCACCGCGCTTGTGCGCGCGCCACGCCGCCGTGACGTTGGAGTTGACGGCGTTGGTCGAGAGGTAATACGCCGTGCCATAGCCGCCCGTGCAGAGCAGGACGGCGTGGGCGGCGTGCCGTTCGAGCTGGCCGGAGAGCAGGTTGCGCGTGATGATGCCGCGCGCCTGTCCGTTGACGAGGACCAGGTCGAGCATCTCGCGGTTGGCGTACAGCTCCACCGAACCCTTCTCGACCTGCCGCATCATCGACTGGTAGGCGCCGAGCAGCAGCTGCTGGCCGGTCTGGCCGCGCGCGTAGAACGTGCGCGACACCTGCGCCCCGCCAAACGACCGGTTGTCGAGCAGCCCGCCATATTCGCGCGCGAAAGGCACACCCTGGGCCACGCACTGATCGATGATGTTCACGCTCAGCTGGGCCAGGCGGAAGACGTTGGACTCCCGGGCGCGATAATCGCCCCCCTTGATCGTGTCGTAGAACAGCCGCTGCACGCTGTCGCCGTCGTTCTGGTAGTTCTTGGCGGCGTTGATCCCCCCCTGCGCGGCGATGCTGTGCGCCCGCCGCGGGCTGTCGTGAATACAGAAGCTCTTCACGTGGTAGCCCAGCTCGCCGAGCGAGCTCGCCGCCGAAGCGCCGGCCAGGCCGGTACCGACGATGATCACGGTGTACTTGCGGCGGTTCGCCGGGTTGACCAGCTTCGATTCGAAACGATGGCGGTCCCATTTCTCCGCCAGGGCGCCGCCGGGGGTCTTGGAGTCTAAAGTCATCGCGTCAAGTACACCCAAATTGGGATGATCGCGAAGCCGCCCGCGATCAGAATCGCGATCACCGTGCCGATCGCCACCAGCCGCTTCGTGTAGACGGGATGGCTGGCGCCGAGCGACTGGAAGGCGCTCGAGATGCCGTGCCTCAGGTGGAAACCAATGAGGATCATCGCGACGACATAGACCGCCGCCCACACCGGGTTGGCGAAGACGTCCACCTCGGTGCGATACAGGTCGCGGATCGGCGGTTCGCCGATCTGATGCCACGCGCCGTACTTGATCTGGGCGACGTGGATCACGACGAACACCAGCGTCGCCAGGCCGGTCCAGATCATGGTCGTCGATCCGAGACTCTTCCGGCTGGTGTAGCCGGCCCAGCGCTTCGCCTCGTACGGCACCGGCCGCGCCGCCTGGTTCTTCGTCCACATCGTCACCGTCTTGAAGATGTGCACCAGGAAGAGCAGTAGCAGCGCGACTTCCGCCGGGACGATCAGCGGATTGCTTTCCAGGAAGTGCGCGTAATGATTGAAGGTGTCCTGCCCGGCGAAGACCGCCAGGTTGCCGGCCAGGTGCAGGATCAGATAGCCGAAGAGGAGAAGACCCGTGACACCGATGAGGAGCTTGGTGCCGACAGAGGAGGAAAAGACCCTGCGAGGCGACATCAACACCTGATCTTACATCGTCGTCGGATCAACGATATGATTACGAAGATTCACACCCATGAAGATTCACGAATATCAGGCAAAGGCTCTGCTCGCCACGCACGGCGTACCCGTGCCACAGGGGGAGGTCGTGTTCGACGCGGCCGACGCCGCGGGTGTGGCGACGCGGCTTGGCGGGGGCACGGTCGTCGTCAAGGCGCAGATCCACGCCGGCGGCCGCGGCAAGGGCGGCGGTGTCAAGGTGGTGAAGGGGCCCGACGAGGCTCGCGCCGCCGCCGAGAAGATCCTCGGCATGAACCTCGTCACCTACCAGACGGGGCCGCACGGGCAGAAGGTGCAGCGCGTCCTCATCGAGCAGGGCGTCAAGATCCAGCGTGAGCTCTACCTCGGCATCGTCCTCGACCGCTCGACCGAGCGTCTCGTGCTGATGGTGAGCCCGGAAGGCGGCGTCGAGATCGAAAAGGTCGCCGAGGAGGCGCCGGAAAAGATCTTCAAGGCGTTCATCCATCCCGGCCTGGGCCTGGCGGCCTACCAGACGCGCCAGCTGGCCTTCGCGCTCGGCCTGCGGGGACCGCAGGTGGCCGCCGCCGGCAAGATGATGACGGCGCTCTACCACGCGTGCATCGCCTCCGACGCCTCCCTCCTCGAGATCAACCCACTCATCGTCACCGAGGATGGCAGCCTGCTGGCGCTCGACGCCAAGATGAACTTCGACGACAACGCGCTCTACCGGCACCCGGAGTTCAAGGAGCTGCGCGACACGGCCGAAGAGGATCCGCTCGAGGTCGAGGCATCGAAGTTCAGCCTGAACTACATCAAGCTCGATGGCACGATCGGCTGCATGGTCAACGGCGCCGGTCTCGCCATGGCGACGATGGACATCATCAAGCTCGCGGGAGGGGAGCCGGCCAACTTCCTCGACGTCGGCGGCGGCGCCAACGCCGAGCAGATCAAGAACGCCTTCCGCATCCTGATGGCCGACACGTCGGTCAAGGCCGTCTTCATCAACATCTTCGGCGGCATCCTGCGCTGCGACATCCTCGCCGAGGGAGTCATCGCCGCGGTCAAGGACCTCGGCGTGCCCGTGCCGATCGTCGTCCGCATGGAAGGCACCAACGTCGATAAGGGCAAGCAGATGCTGAAAGAGAGCGGCCTCAAGTTCACGACGGCCGATACCATGGCGGAAGGGGCCGAGCGCGTCGTGGCGCTCGCGCGGTAGGGCGGTCCTCAGACCCGCCGGAGAGTTATGGCCGTACTCATCGACAAGAAGACTCGCTTACTCGTCCAGGGCATTACCGGCCGGGAGGGCACGTTTCACGCCAAGGCGGCGCAGGCCTACGGCACCACCGTCGTCGGCGGCGTCACCCCGGGCAAGGGTGGGACGACGCATGAGGGCTGGCCCGTGTTCAACACCGTCGCCGAATGCGTCGCGGCGACCGGCGCCGACGCGTCGGTGATCTTCGTGCCGCCGCCTGGCGGGGCCGACGCCGTCCTCGAAGCGGCCGATGCCGGGCTCGACCTCGCCGTCTGCATCACCGAAGGCATCCCCGTACTCGACATGCTGCGGGTGTTCGGCGCGATTCGCGGCGGCAAGACGCGCGTCATCGGTCCCAACTGTCCCGGGCTGATTACCGCCGGGCAGGCCAAGGCCGGCATCATTCCCGGGCACATCTGTAAGGAAGGGCGCGTCGGGATCGTCTCCAAGAGCGGGACGCTGACCTACGAAGCGATCCACCAGCTCACCAACAACGGGCTGGGCCAAACGACCTGCATCGGCATCGGCGGCGACCCGCTGATCGGCACCAACTTCATCGACGCGCTCTCGCTGTTTGCCGGCGATCCGCAGACCGAAGCCGTGGTGATGATCGGGGAAATCGGTGGCAACGCCGAGCAGGAAGCCGCGGCGTGGATCAAGGCCCACTTCCGCAAGCCGGTGGTTGGCTTCATTGCGGGTCAGACGGCGCCGCCGGGACGCCGCATGGGCCACGCCGGGGCGATCATCGCCGGGGGCAAAGGCACGGCGGCAGAGAAGATGGACGCGCTCACGGCCGCCGGGGTGCGCGTTGTCAAGAGTCCGGCGGACATCGGCGCGGCGGTGAAAGAGTTGCTCAGGGCGTAGGCTTAATAACTACATTCGAAAACTACACTATGCAACGTATCGTCAACGATTTCAGCATCCAGATCGCAACGGTCAACGGGTCGGGCAGCCAGACGGCGAACCTCGTCATTCTGCGCTCCATCTTTCAGATGGGCATCCCGGTGTCGGGCAAGAACATGTTTCCGTCGAACATCGCGGGACTACCGACCTGGTACACGGTGCGCGCCAACAAGGATGGCTTCGTCGCGCGCAAGAAGGAAGTCGATTTTCTCGTCGCCATGAACGCGGAGACGGCCAAGGAAGACGTCATGACGCTCGAGCCCGGGCGGGCGGTCGTCTACGACGAACCGCTCAAGCTGAACGAGCTGCGCAGCGACCTCACCTTCTATCCGGTGCCGTTCGACAAGCTCGTCGCCACCGTATGCACCGACGCCAAGCTGCGCCGCCTGGTCAAGAACATGATCTACGACGGCGTCCTCAGTCACCTCCTCGACATCGACATGGGGGAGATGGAGAAGGCGCTGCGCAAGCAGTTCGGCAAGAAGGTCAAGGCCGCGGATCTGAACATGGGCGCGCTGAAGGCCGGCGCAGAGTTCGCGCAGCAGAACCTGAAGAAGGCGGATCCGTTCCACGTCGAGCGGATGGACAAGACCGGCGGCATGATCCTGATCGAGGGCAATACCGCCGCCGCGCTCGGGGCCATGTTTGCCGGCGTCACCGTCTGCGCCTGGTACCCGATCACGCCGTCCTCGTCGCTGCCCGAGGCGCTCATCGGCTACATGAAGAAGTACCGCGTCGACAAGACGACCGGCAAGGCCACCTACGCGATCGTCCAGGCCGAGGACGAGATCGCGTCGATCGGCATGGTGCTCGGCGCCAGCTGGGCAGGCGCGCGCGCGATGACGTCCACGTCTGGACCGGGCGTGTCGCTGATGAGCGAGTTCGCCGGCCTCGCCTACTACGCCGAGATCCCCGGCGTTGTGTTCGACATCCAGCGCGTCGGCCCCTCGACGGGGCTGCCGACGCGCACGGCGCAGGGCGACATCGCCTCGACCGCGCTCCTGTCCCACGGCGACACCAAGCAGATCCTGCTGATCCCGAACTCGGTCGAGGAGTGCTTCGAGATGGCGCAGGTGGCGTTCGATCTCGCCGAGCGCTTCCAGCAGCTCGTCTTCGTGATGAGCGATCTCGACCTCGGCATGAACATGTGGATGTCGGCGCCCTTCACCTATCCCGAGAAGGCCTATGACCGCGGCAAGGTGCTCACCGCCGAGAACGTCAAGACGCTCGGCGCCGAGTGGGGGCGCTATCGCGACGTCGACGGCGACGGCATTCCCTACCGCACGCTGCCGGCGACCGGCATGCCGTCGTATTTCACCCGCGGATCCGGCCACAACGACCGCGGCCAGTACAGCGAGCGGCCCGACGACTATCAGAACAACGTCGACCGCCTGGCCCGCAAGCACCAGACGGCGAAGAGCCACGTGCCCGCGCCCGTCGTCGAAGACGCAGAATCGGAAATCGGGATCATCGGCTACGGCACCAGCCACTGGGCGATTGTGGAGTGCCGCGCCCAGCTCGAGAAGGAAGCCGGCGTCAAGACCGCATACATGCGGCTGCGCGCCTTCCCGTTCTCGGCCGACGTGGAGGCGTTCATCGCCCGCTATCCGCGCGTCTATCTCGTCGAGCAGAACCGCGACGCGCAGATGAAGATGCTTTTCCGCATCGAGATGCCCGCCGGCGCGACCAATCACGTGCGCAGCGTGCTCCATTACAACGGGCTGCCGATCGACGCGCGGTCGCTGACCGACGACATCCTCGTGCAGGAAGGGCGCAAAGCGCCCGACACGATCAGGGCGGCGTCCGCCGGACGCCCGGCGGTGGCGGCTACGGCCGCCCGGGAGGGGGAGTAAATGGTGGACGTCAAGAAGAACCGGATCGGCCTCGAGATCACGCCCTACCGCGGCGGCAAGACGACTCTCTGCGCCGGCTGCGGCCACAACGCGATTTCCGAGCGCATCATCGACGCCTTCTTCGAGATGGGCATCCATCCGCGCGACGTGCTCAAGCTGTCGGGGATCGGCTGCTCGAGCAAGACGCCGGCCTACTTCCTCGGCGAGGCGCACGGCTTCAACTCCGTCCACGGGCGCATGCCGTCGGTCGGCACCGGCGCGCTGCTCGCCAACCGCAAGATGATCGCCATCGGCATCAGCGGCGACGGCGACACCGGCGCGATTGGCATCGGCCAGTTCGTCCACCTGATGCGCCGCAACGTCCCGATCATCTACATCATTGAGGACAACGGCTGCTACGGCCTGACCAAGGGGCAGTTCTCCCCGACCGCCGACGTCGGCTCGACCCAGAAGAACGGCCAGCCCAACGACCTGCCGCCGATCGACACCTGCATGCTCGCCGTGCAGCTCGGCGCGTCGTTCGTCGCCCGCTCGTTCTCGGGCGACAAGAAGCAGTTGCTGTCGATCCTCAAGGCCGCCATCGCTCATCGCGGTACTGCGATGATCGACGTGCTCTCGCCCTGCGTCACCTTCAATGATCACGAAGGCTCGACCAAGAGCTACGCCTACGTCAAGGAGCACGACGAGCCGAGCGGCGAGGTCAACTTCGTCCCCTTCTTCGAGGACATCAACGTCGACTACGACGCCGGCACCACCACCGCGGTGACGATGCACGACGGCTCGAAGCTGTACCTGAAGAAGGTGGCCGAGGACTACAACCCCACCGACAAGCTCTCGGCCATGCGCCTGATGCACGAAACGCACAGCCGCGGCGAATTCGCGACCGGCATCCTCTACATCGAGCCCGACAAGGACGACCTCCTGACTCAGCTCAACCTGGTCGACTCGCCGCTGGCATTCCTGCCGCCCGAATCCGTCCGCCCGGGCCGCGAGGTCCTCGACGCCGTGATGGAAGAGCATCGCTGACGAAAACCGCACAGGAGACTGTGCTTCCCGTGGACGGCACCGCCATGAAGTACGCAGCCGCAATGGTCACGCTGTCGGCGTTGCTGGTCCCCGGCATCGCTGTCGCCCAGAAGCGTCCTCTCGACGTCAACGATGTCTACAACCTGAAAGACGTCCGCGATCCCCAGCGATCGCCCGACGGCAAGTGGGTCGCCTACGTGGTGTCGCGCGCGATCAAGGACACCGACAAGAACGACACCGACATCTGGATGGCCAGTTGGGACGGCAGCCAGGAAATCCAGGTGACCTCCTCGCCCGACGGCGAGTCGCAGCCGCGCTGGAGCCCGGACAACAAGTACCTGTCGTTCGTCTCGTCACGGCAGGGGGCCAAGGACGGCCAGTTGTGGCTGCTCAACCGTGCCGGCGGCGAAGCGGTCAAGGTCAGTGATGTCAAGGGCGGCATCGACGAGTACGCCTGGGCGCCAGACGGCAAGCGGCTGGTGTTGGTCGTCAGCGAACCCGACCCCCGCGATCCGAAGGACGAGGACGACAAGGACAAGAAGAAGACCCCGCCGCCGATCGTCATCGACCGCTACCACTTCAAGGAAGACGTGCAGGGCTACCTGCGGAACGCGCGGACGCATCTCTACCTCTTCGACCTCGAGACCAAGAAAGCCCTCGCCATCACCTCCGGCCTCCTCTACGAGGAGTCGTCGCCCGCCTGGTCGCCCGACGGGACCAGGATCGCCTTCGTCAGCAAGCGCGGCAGCGGCGACCTCGATCGCAACGACAACACCGACGTCTGGGTGATCGACGCACAACCCGGGGCCCAGCCGCGCCAGGTGACGACCTCCCCCAATCCTGACGAGGGACCGCTGGCGTGGAGTCCGGACGGGAAATCCATCAGCTATCTGGCCGGCGACGAGTTGAAGTACTCGGCCTATCGCCAGGCGAAGCTCGCCGTCATTCCGGCCAGCGGTGGTCAGCCGCGGCTCCTCGCCGAGTCGCTCGATCGTCCCGTTCGTCAGCCGGTGTGGGAAGAGGGAGGCGGCTCCCTGGCATTCGTTGTCACCGACGACCGCTCGCAGTACCCCGCGCGCGTGACGCTGAGCACCGGCAAGGTGGACCGGCTGCTGGACGGCAGGCGCGTCACCGGCAACCTGTCCGCCGGTCCGCTCGACGGCGCCTACGCGGTGCTGACCTCGACCGATACCGAGCCGGCGGAGGTCGCGGCCCTCGAAAAAGGCACGTTGCGCCGCCTGTCGCACCAGAACGACGCCTGGATGAAGGACCTGCTGCTCGGGACGACCGGCGAGTTCACCTCGAAGAGCAAGGACGGCGCCGAAGTGCACGGCCTCATCGAAAAGCCGGCGAGCTTCCGGGAAGGGCAGAAGTATCCCGCGCTCCTGCGCATCCACGGCGGCCCCAACGGCGAGGACGAGCACGCCTTCAGCTTCGAGCGTGAGATCTTCGCCGCCAACGGCTACGTCGTCGTCACCGTCAACTATCGCGGCAGCAACGGCCGCGGCGGCGCCTACCAGAAGGCCATCTTCGCCGACTGGGGCGGCAAGGAGGTGGTTGACCTGCTCGGTGCGATGGACGAAGTGGAAAAGCTGCCCTACGTCGACGCCGATCGCCTCGGCATCGGCGGCTGGAGCTACGGCGGCATCCTGACCGATTACACGATCGCCACCGACGGTCGCTTCAAGGCGGCGACCAGCGGCGCCGGCAGCGCGCTGCAGCTGTCGATGTACGGCGTCGATGAATACATCACCCAGTACCAGAACGAGATCGGTCCGCCTTGGAAATCACAGGACCTGTGGATCAAGATCTCGTATCCGTTCTTTCACGCGGATCGGATCAAGACGCCGACGCTGTTTCTCGGGGGCGAGAAGGACTTCAACGTGCCGCTCGTCGGCGGCGAGCAGATGTACCAGGCGCTCAAGAGTCTGGGTGTCGACACCGAGCTCGTGATCTACCCGAACCAGTTCCACGGCATCACCGTGCCGTCCTACAAGGTCGACCGGCTGCAGCGCTATCTCGACTGGTACACGAAGTACCTGAAGACGAGCCAGTAGCCGGGAGGACCGGGCTTGGGACTATCCCTGGGTTTCGTCCAGGTTGGCCCCGATCACGTCCTCGTCGATCTTGTCGGTGTCGTCGGGCAGGCCCTGGTCGTCGAGCGCGTGCGCGGCGGCCTGTGCGTTCTCGTTCCCTTGCTGCGGCCGGTCGGTCGGCTTGTCGCCTTCGACGGCGCCCTCATGCTCATCCACTCGCATATATAATCCCCAGGATATGGAACGTACATTTGCCATCATAAAGCCCGATGCTGTCGCGGCTCGTTACACCGGGCGCATCATCCAGCGCATCGAAGAGGCTGGATTCACCATTCGTGCCATGCGGCTCGTCGACCTGACGCAAAAGGAAGCCGAGGGCTTCTACGCCGTCCACCGCGAGCGCCCGTTCTTTGCCAGCCTGACCAGGTTCATGTCCTCGGGGCCCTGCGTCGTCATGGCCCTGGAGGCGCCCGACGCGATCAAGAAGTGGCGCACGCTGATGGGGGCCACCGACCCGGCCAAGGCCGAAGCCGGCACGCTGCGTAAGGAATTCGGCAAGTCGATCGAGACCAATGCGACGCATGGCTCCGACGCGCCGGACACGGCTGCCTACGAGCTCGGCTACTTCTTCCGCGGCCTGGAGCTGCAGTAAGCGGCGATGGCGGGGATCAAGTCGGACACGTGGATCCGCAAGATGGCGCTCGAACACGGCATGATCGAGCCGTTCGAGGATCGCCAGGTCCGCGAGGGCGTCGTGTCGTACGGGCTGTCGTCGTACGGCTACGACATCCGTGTCGCCGACGAGTTCAAGGTCTTCACCAACATCAACAGCACGGTGATCGACCCCAAGAATTTCGATCCCAGTGCCTTCGTCGACGTCAAGGCCGACGTCTGCATCGTTCCACCCAACTCGTTCGCGCTGGCGCGGACCATTGAGTATTTCCGTATTCCGCGCGATGTGCTGACGGTCTGCCTCGGCAAATCCACCTACGCGCGCTGCGGCATCATCGTCAACGTGACGCCGTTCGAGCCAGAGTGGGAAGGCACCGTCACGCTGGAAATCTCCAACACGACGCCGTTGCCGGCCAAGATCTACGCGAACGAGGGGCTGGCGCAGGTGCTGTTCTTTCAGGGCGACGAGCCGTGCGAAGTGTCCTACGCTGACAAGAAGGGCAAGTACCTCAAGCAGCGCGGAGTGACCCTGCCGCGGATCTGACCGGTGCCGCGCGCTCGACCCGCAGTGTCGGTCACGGCCGCGCGCGGGCGATCCAGAGATCCTGGCGCTCGCCGAACGGGTTGGGCGCCGGCACGTGCTGCACGATGTCGAAGCCGCGCAGTAGCTCGCCGGCGACGTAGGCGGGCGGGTGGTAGGCGACAAAGCAGCGCGTCCCGCCCCTGACGCCGCCGCGGACGACCAGGCGGCCATCATCATAGGCGAGGCGCTCCGCTGGTAGGAGCAGGTGGCGCGAGGCGTCGCCGTTCAGCGAGCAGATCAACGTCCCGCCCGGCTTGAGCACGCGGCGCAGCTCGGCCGCCCATGCGCCGTGCATCTCACCCGGCAAATGCGTGAACACCGACACCGTATACACGCAGTCGAACGCCGCCGTCTCATACGGCAGCGGCGGCGCAACGCCGTTGCTGGCGAAATGAATCCGCGGCAAGTGGACGCCGCACCAGTCAATACTCCGGCGATTGGCGTCGGAGCCATGGATCTCCCAACCGGAACCGAGCGCGTCGGGTAGGTGGCGGACGATCCGCGCGGGACCGCAGCCCCACTCGAGGAGGCGGCCGCGATCGCCGAGCGCGGAGATCTGCGGGGCCAGGATTCCGGAGATGTGCCGCCCGAATCCCCAGTAGAAGTCCCAGTCGAGGCTCCCGTAGGCGTCGTAGGCGAGATCATCTGGCGGCAGCGCTTCGTTGCCGTGGCGGCGCGCGAACGCGGCGCGGCCGTCGCGGTGGCGCAGCGCCAGCCACCGGAACCGCGCCACGTCGGCGTGTTCGAGCAGGCGGGCGCGGCGGAGCAGGTGAAGCGCGGTCTGTTTGACGTTCATCCGATCATCCGCCTACCGGGCCCGGCCGTCTGCACCGCCAGGAGGCGGGATGGCGCTGGGCAACCGTCAGAGCGCGACGCGCGCGTGGACGCGCGCACCGGCACCGGGACGCGACTCGAACGTGCCGCGGCCGCCGACCAGGCGGAGGCGTTCGCGGATGCCGACGAGGCCGACCGCCCCCGTGCGCATCGCCGCCTCCGGGTCGAACCCGACGCCGTCGTCTTGCACATCGAGATCGATGGCGGTGGCGGTCCCGACCAGGGAAACGGTGACGCGGCGCGCGGCGGCGTGGATGACCACGTTGTCCATGGCTTCCTGCAGCACGCGGAACAGCGCCAACGTCACGCCCGCGCAGAGTCCCGCCGGGACCCCGTCACTGTCGAACTCGAGCGCGATGTCGTGCTCCTGGGAAATCCGCTGGCAGAGGGCGCGCGCCGATGCGGTCAGGCCGAGCATGTCGAGCCTGGCGTAGACCGGATCGGTCAGTGCGAGAATCCGCCGCTCCAAGCCTGTGAACTGGTCGCACAGATCCTCGATGCGGGCCCGCGTCTCGGCGGCGCCGGGACCGCGTTCGAGGCCGAGGGTCTGCAGCCGCATCTTGAGCCCGGTCAGCTGCTGGCAGACATCGTCATGCAGCGCGGCGGCGATGCGGGATCGCTCTTCTTCCTGCGTCTGCATCAGCCGATGGGTGAGCTGCGCGAGCGCCGCCTCGGCCCCCGAGACGGCCGCCAGATCCGCCGGTTGATGCGTCGCGTCGCGACGCCGTCGTAGCAGCGTGACGGCCAGGCCGATGACGATCACGGTTTGAACGGCGACAAACGTCGCCGCCGCGCCGGCGTAGCGGCCCCAAGCCGACGGCTCGCGGTAGGCGATCACGCTGCCAGGCTGGAGCCGCCGCTCGGAGATACCCCAGCGCCGCAGCTCACGCGCATCGAATGTGGGGGTGCCGGCGGCGATCGTCCGCGCCGGAATCGCGGTGGGCGGCTCGCCGCCGAGCAGGCGTAGTGCGACGGCCGCAGTTTCATGGCTCAGCTCTGGCAGCGACAGGAGAGGCCCGCCGACGATGCCGTGCCCGAGCTGATGGCTATGCAGCCCGAACATCGGAGCATTCCCCGCGGCATGGAACGCGTCGAGGGCCGGTGCTTCCATCTGCGGCGCGCCGGCGGCGTCGACCGACAGAATGCCGAACAAGATCGCCGAGTGCGGCGGCAGCGTGGCCGAGCGCTGCAACATCTCGTGCAGCGTCATCTGATTCGTCCAGATGAAGCTCACGCGACCGCTGAACGGGCGAAACGTCCGTTTCATCTCCTCGAGCCAGAACTGCTCGAGCTTCGAAGCGCCGACCACCACCAGCAGGGTGCGCGTCTCTGGCAGCAGCTCGAGGATGCTGCGCACCACCAGCACCGGATCGTTCACAGCCGCGACGGCGGTCTCGTTCGCGGGCAGCCCCCCGGCCAGGAGAAAGCGTCGGTCGACCGCGGCAAGCAGGATCGGGCGTCCCTGGAAGAGTTCTCCATGGTATTTCTGCGCGAAAGCGGCCGCCGGTCCGCCAATCGGCACGACGAGATCGATGGGGCTGGTGCCGACCGTGCCGCGGATGTCGTCGAGAATCGCCGCGTCGCTGGGGCCGTGGCTGTCGCGCACGGTCTGCAGTGACATCTCGATGAACTCGATCCGGTCGGGCGACGTGCGCGCCACCTCGGAACGGAACAGGCTGGCGAACGTGAAATGGGAAAACTCGCGCTCGTAGGAATAGAGCAGGAGAACGCGCCGCGGCGCCGCGTCCGCTCTGACCGAAACTCCAAGCAGGACGGCCGCGGCAACGAGGCACGTGATCGTGGCGCGAACCCGGGACATTCAGTGTATCCATACTGTATCCGTGGCTGAGCGCGGCGGCAAGCGGCATAAAATGACATCGCGATGAATCCGATCACGCACGTCTCACTCGCGGCCGGTCCCGCATACCTCGAACACATCCAGCGCCTGCCGTCGAAGTTCTCCGTCACCCTCAAGGCGGAGTCCGATAATCGCTTCGACTTCTTTGCCGTCGCCGTCTATGCGTCGGGAGAAAAAATCGGCTACCTGCCGCCCGATGTCAGCCGCCACTACTTCGGCCTGGTGAAAAGCGGCGCGGGCGTCGAGTGTCAGGGGCGTCGCGCGCCGATCTCGGCGCACGAGAACACCGGTGTCGACGTGCTGCTCGATCTCACGGACGTCCCATGCGACGCCTAGTGCGCTGGGCCGTGACCGTCGCGTCGGTGGCGACGCTGGGCGCGCAGGCCGTCGCCCCGCCATTACCCGCCGGCGCCGAGCGCGCCTACATGGCATTGAAGGATCGCGTCGAGGCAGCGCCCGCGCTCGGTGTCGTCCGTGCGATGGAGCCGTACTGGCGCATCGCCGGCAATCCCGGATTCAACGCGACCGTCGATTACGTGCACACCGCGCTGGCCGGTGCCGGCGTCGCCGCGCGGGTCGAAGAGTTCCCGTTGCGCGGCAAGGGCTGGGATTACGAAAGGGGCACGGTCGCGTTTGCCGACAGCGGAGAAGTCGTGCTGTCGCGCGATGCCGATCGCGTCTCGCTCTGCATCAATTCGTGGTCCACCAGCGGGCCAGTCGAAGCGCCGCTCGTGGATGTCGGCCCCGGCACGGCCGCCGACTTCACCGGCAAGGACGTCAAGGGGGCGGTGGTGTTGGGCAACGCCGCGATCGGCCAGTTGTGGCAGCAGGCGGTGAAGCAGCGGGGCGCCATCGGCGTCATTTCGACCGCCATCGCGTCGTACATCCGCCCCGACGATCCGGCGCGCTTCACGTCCGCCGATCAGCAGGATGTCTTCCAGTGGGGCAGCGTGCCCTACGACACCACGGCAAAGGCGTTCGGATTCAAGGCGAGTTGGCGCGCGGCCGCGAAGATGCGGCAGCGGCTGAGCACGGGTCCGGTGCGCGTCAAGGTCGACATCCAGTCCTCGTTCTACGACGGCCCGAACCGCATGGTCGTCGCCGAGATCCCCGGGACGGTCAAACCCGATGAACGGATCGTCATGGTCGCGCACATCCAGGAGCCTGGCGCGAACGACGACGGCAGCGGGTGCGGGACGTTGCTCGCGCTCGTGCTGGGCCTGAAGCACGCGATCGACGCGCACGCGCTGCCGGCGCCGGGCCGTACCCTGACGTTCATCTGGGGCGACGAGAATCGCGGCAGCCGCGCCTGGCTGAACGCCCATCCCGAGCAGGCGGCGGGCGTTCAGTACATGTTCTCACTGGACATGACCGGCGAGGACACAACGAAGACCGGGGGCGCCTTTCTCATCGAGAAGCAGGCGGATCCGTCGGCGGTCTGGGCGCGCCCCTCGGATCCGCACACTGCGTGGGGTGCGAGCGAGGTGAAGGCGTCTGAGTTGAAAGGCAGCCTGCTCAACGATCTGCACCTCGCCGTCTGCCTGCGGCGGGCCAGTGACACGGGCTGGATCGTCAAGACGAACCCCTACGA
This sequence comes from uncultured Acidobacteriota bacterium, assembly GCA_963836665.1. Taxonomy (GTDB): domain Bacteria; phylum Acidobacteriota; class Vicinamibacteria; order Vicinamibacterales; family 2-12-FULL-66-21; genus JAICSD01. Next base: position 395,784 of record CAWIKL010000004.1, read on the forward strand.
AGGTGGCAGCGATCACACCGAGTTCAAGACCGCCGGCGTGCCATCGCTGCTCAACTGGCATTTTACCGACCGCTATTACCACACGAATCTCGATCGTCCGGACAAGGTCAGCGGTGGCGAGATGGTCAACGTCGGCGTCTCGGTCGCGACGAGCGCCTGGTTTCTGGCGTCAGCGACGCAAGCCGATGGGCTGGTCGTGGTTCGTCTCGTGGCCGGTGCCGGCGCCGCACGGCTGGCGCTCGAGCCGACCCAAGGCGCGACGCCTGAGATCATGGACGCGTGGCGCAAGTGGTACGGCGAAGCGCTCGACAGCGTCCGCCGGCTGAGTGTCCAGGGGCCGACCGAAGCTCTTGACCGCGCCGTCGTGGCAGCTCGCGAAACACTTTCCCGGTAACCGGCCCCGTCATCAACTGAGACCAAAAACGTACGATGGCAGAGGTCAGGAGGGATCGATCGGCCTTTTACGCCCTCCCTTGATTGGCATCACTTTCGCTCAGACAAATAGCATGGCTGAACGTTTCGAAGTACCCAGAGAGGATCCCGAAGCAAAACTCGAAGTCGCGCTGATGGAGGAATTTCTCCAGAGCCGCCAGCACTCGTTCGAGGACCTCCGGCTCCTGCCCGACGCCGAGCGCTCGATGTTGTTCGCCGCCGCGGCCGCGTATGCCGCGAGGCGGCTGGCCGAGATCGACGCCCGGGCGCACTACGTGGCGGATCTTCACCGGCACGAGTGAGAGGGCGACCCGATTAATCAAACACCGGGCGGCTCGGGTCGATCAGCGTCCAGCAGCCGGCGCCAGCGAGAAAGAGCACGCCCATCAAGTAGAGCGGCACGTTCCAGCTCCCCAACCACTGCACCGAGTAGGCGACGATCAGCGGATTGAGCATCGCGGCGAGGTTGCCCGCTGAATTCATTGCCGCGCCGACGACGCTGACGTGGTTGCGGCCGACTTCGATGACCGTCCCCCATGCGGCTCCCAGCGTGAACATCGTCAGGCCGGTGGCGAGGGCGATGAGCGAGGCCGCCAGGACCGGCGCCGAGGTGGCCGCCGCGCCGAGTAGCGCGATGCCGGCGAGGGCGTAGGCGATCGCGCCAAGGCCGGTGCGTCCGAGCCGCAGGCCGTAGCGCGCCACGAGCCGGTCCGTGGCGAACCCACCCAGCAGATCGCCCGGCATGCTGACCAGTAAAGGCAGCCCCGCGAAGATGCCGAGCCGGGCCGCATCGAAGCCATGTTGCTGCTTGAGATAGGTCGGCAGCCAGGTGATGCAGAAATAGAAGATCATGCAGTTCGGGATGTACATCACGCACAGCGCGATCATGTTGCGGCTGCCGAGCAGGCGCCGCCAGTATTCGCCGCCGGTGCTGTGCGGGCTGTCGGGCAGCCGCTCCTCGACGATGGTTTCGAGCTCCGCCGCGTTCACTGCGGGATGCTGGGACGGATCGTCGCGAAACCAGGCGAGCCAGATGGCCGTCCAGCCGATGCCCAGCGCGCCGAAGCAGAAGAAGATCTCTCGCCACGTCAGGAAGTGGAGCATCCAGAGGACGAGCGCCGGCGTGAGGCCGCCGACCAGGTGCGCGCCCGCGAAGAAGATGCCTTGCACGGCGCCGCGCTCGCGCGCCGGAATCCAGCGCGAAAACGTGCGCGCGGCGCACGGCCACGCCCCCGCCTCGCCGACGCCGAACAGGAAGCGCACCGCAAGCATGATGGGATAGCTGACCGCTGCCCCGGTCGCCGCCGTCAGGCAGGACCACCAGAGCACGATCCGCGCGAGCACCAACCGCGTGCCGCGCCGGTCGGCCCACCACGCCGTCGGGATCTCGAAACTCGCGTACGCCAGCTGGAATACCGTGAACACCCATCCCATCTGCACGGTCGTCAAGCCGAGATCCCGGGTGATCCCCGGCGCCAGCGTGGCGATGCACGCGCGGTCGAGGTGCGTGATCATCGCCAGGCCGGTGGCCAGCGCGACGACGCGATAACGGGCGCGGGTGGCGATCACGCGCTACAGCGAAGCGGTGTCACGTGGCATTCGTAGCGCCTTCGTCCAAGCCTGCTCTGAATTGCCACTACGGTCGGATGACCGTGCCGTCGCGCCGGCGCGTCGTGCCCCACGAGTAATCGAAGTTGGGCGGCGTGTCGGTGACGGGGAATCGTGCCGCCGCCTGCTCGTCGACTTCGACGCCGTGGCCCGGTACTTCGCGCGCCAGCATGTAGCCGTTCTTGACTTCCGGGCAGCCGACAAAGACCGCCTGGGTATCGGCGGGAAAGCCGCTGCCTTCGTGGACGCCGAAGTTGTAGGACGACAGCTCGATCGCCAGTTGCGCCGCGTGCGCGATCGGCGAGGCGTCGCCGGGGCCGTGCCAGGCCGTTCGGACGCCGAAGTATTCGCTGAACATCGCCACCTTGCGTGCAGGGCTCAATCCGCCAATCTGCGAGATGTGAATGCGGATGAAGTCGATCAAGCGGTCCTTGATCAGCGGCACGTACTCGTGCTGGTTGTTGAACAGCTCGCCCATCGCGATCGGCACGCACGTCTGCTGGCGCAGCAGCCGGAAGTGGTCGTTCTCCTCGGGCGGGAACGGATCCTCGACGAAGAACGGGTGATACGGCTCGAGGGCCTTGCACAAGTTGATTGCCTGGTTGAGCGTGACGCGCTCGTGAACGTCGTGCAGCAGCTCGACCTCGTCGCCGAGCTTGGTGCGCAAGTGCTCGAACAGCTTGGGGACGATGCGGACGTACGGAGCCGATTCCCAGACCGCGCCGGGATTGGTCGGACCGACGGCGTCACTCGGCGCCCCTGGATTGGCGCGTGTCCCGCCCGCGCCGTAGCCCGCCAGGCCCGGCGTCGACACCTGCACGCGGACATGGCGGAACCCTTGTTCCATCGCGCGGCGAGCGCTGTCTTCGACCTCGGTCAGGCTGTTGCCGCTGGCGTGGAAGTAGCAGTCCGCGCCGAGCCGCACTTTGCCGCCGAGCAACTGGTAGAGCGGCATGCCGGCACGCTTCGCCTTGATGTCCCACAGCGCGATGTCCACGCCACTCATCGCGTTGAACAGCACTGGCCCGTTGCGCCAGTACGAGCTGACGTAGCTCGATTGCCAGATGTCTTCGATCTCGTCGACGTTGCGGCCGATCAGGAACGGTCGGAGGAATTCGTCGATCGCCGTACTGCACGACGAGCGCCCGCTGCGTGAACGTGGCGCAGCCCCAGCCGACCAGGCCCGGCTCCGAGGTCTCGATCTTGACGACGACCAGCCGGATCCGGTTCGGCGCCGTCAAGATGGTCTTGATATCGCGGATCTTCACGGGGGCCACCCCCGCGACCGCCTGCGCGTAGCCCGGGTGCACGCCGGCCAGGATCGAAGCGCCCCCCAATGAAATCGTCCCCAGCGCGTCGCGACGGTTCATACGCTGTCTCCCTTCCGTAGCCGCGTCGAGACACGGCGGTTGCATCATAGTCAGCCTGAGCCTGAAGGCAAAAGGATATCGTTGGGCGCGCACCCCCCACCCGATTGGGCGATGCAGTCCACACGCGGCGATGCGAACATCACCGCATGACAGCCGATACCCTCACTACACTCTCCAACGCCATGGCCGACGCGGTCGCCGCCGCTGCGCCATCCGTCGTCCAGGTCCACGGACGCCGCCGCCCTGCCAGTGGCCTCGTCTACGCCGACGGCATCGTCGTCACGACGGTGCGCGCGCTCGGCCGTGAAGACGGCATCCGCGTGCGTCGCCATGACGGCGAGCTCTTCGCCGCGGAGCTTGCCGGGTGGGATCCAACGACCACCCTCGCCGTGCTGCGCGTCTCCGGCCTCGCCGCGACGCCCGCGACGCCGGCGACCGCGGTGCCGCGGGTTGGCCAGCTCGCACTCGCCGTCGGCCGATCCTGGAGCAACGTCGTGAGTGCCAGCGCCGGCATCGTGGCGGTGATTGGCGGCCCGCTCCGCACGGGCCACCGCCGGGCGATCGACCAGGTCTTCCGCACGACGGCGCCGATGCACGACGGGTTCGCCGGTGGCGCGTTCATCGATACGGCCGGAGGGCTGATCGGCGTCGCCACCTCGACCGCCATCCGCGGTACCACGGTGGTCATTCCAGCGTCGATTGCCTGGAAGACGGTGGCGACGGTGCTGGAACACGGCGCGCTCAAGCGCGGCTACGTTGGCATTGCCGGCCAGCCGGTGGCGCTCCCGGAAGGCCAGCGCACGGGAGACCGCGCGCGCGCGTTGCTGGTCATGGCCGTCACCGTCGACGGACCTGCCGCGAAAGCCGGCGTGTTTGTCGGCGATCTCATTACGGCTCTCGACGGTCATGAGGTCGCCTCGCCCGAGGAGATGTTCGATCTCCTGCTGGGGGACAGGGTCGGCCGGCAGGTACCCCTGCGCGTAATTCGAGGCGGAGAGCAAATCGAGTTACCGGTGACCATCGGTGAGCGTCCTAGCGAGTAGATGCGGGTCATCCTGGCGGGGTCCGGGAAGGAACGGGCGCGGTTGCGCGCGGCGGTGAACGGCAGCTGGACCATCGTCGCCGAGTTCGACACGGTTGCGGCAGCGCGCGCGGCCCAGCTCGAGGCGGCGGCGATTCTCGTCGCGCCGCGCGACGAGGCGCCCGTCCCGGAACCGCTGACACCGCGCGAGCGCGAGGTGCTGGAACTGCTCGCCGAGGGGTTGCCCAACAAAGCCATCGCCGATCGGCTGGGCGTCAGCGATCAGACCGTCAAGTTCCACGTCGCGTCGTTGTCGGGCAAGCTCGGCGCCGCGAACCGCACCGACGCCGTCCGCCGTGCCGTAGGCCAGGGATTGATCACGCTGTAGCCAGCTCGACCGGGGTAACCGTGATCTCGCGCCTCTCGCCACCGCGCAGGAGCGCGAGCGTCAGCCGCGCGCCGATCTGCTCGCCGGTGAGCAGTGCGTGCAACTCGTCCACCCCGCGCACGGGAGCGTCGCCGCACGCGACGATGACGTCGCCGTCGCGGATGCCCGCCGCGGCGGCCGGGCTCTCTCGCTCGACCGACGTGACGAACACGCCCGATGTGATGGCCAGCCGGTTCGCCCGCGCGATCGCGCGCGGGATGGGCACGTTCTGACCCGCCACTCCGAGGTAACTGCGGCGGATCCGGCCGTCGCGAATCAACCGTGCCGCGACGTGGCGCGCGGTGTTGCTCGCGATCGCGAAGCATAGGCCCTGCGCCGGGCGGATGGTTGCGGTGTTGATGCCGATCACTTCACCGCGCGTGGTCACTAGCGGACCACCGGAGTTACCGGGGTTGAGCGCGGCGTCGGTCTGGATCACGTCGTCCATCAGCCGCCCCGATTGCGCGCGCAGCGAGCGGCCCAGCGCGCTGATCACCCCTGCCGTGACCGAGTGATCGAACCCGAACGGATTGCCGATGGCAATCGCCACCTGTCCAACACGTAGCGCGCGCGAGTTCCCGAAGGCCGCAAACGGCAACGAGGCACCGCCAGGACTGACGCGCACGACGGCGAGATCCGTGTGCGGATCCCGGCCGACGATGTCGCCGTCGAACCAGCGGCCGTCGGTCATCGTCACGCGCGGCCGCTCGCTGGCCTCGACGACATGGGCGTTGGTCAGGATGAGACCGTCCGGCGTGAGGATCGCTCCCGAGCCTTCGCCCGTGCCGGCGGTGATCTTGACGACGGCGGGTCCGACCAGGTCGACCGCGCCCGTGACGGCGCGCGAGTACGCGTCGAGGAGATCTTCGTCGCGTTCAGCAGCGAAACCAATCATCCCAGGATCGTCGCGCCAGGCGCGCGCGCGCGGATCACCCAAACGGGGAGGAGCCCTCGCCTTAACTACAGCTGCGCGTCGGTAGGACGAGCGGCGGCGCCGGCGGCTGCGTGAAGTCGAACATGTCGAGCATGCTGTTCGCCTCGACGTCGCGCTGCGACAGCGCTTTCACGTCGTAGCGGTTCTCGATCAGCTGCAGCACCGAGCTGAACTCGTAATTCGTGTGCGAGACCACGCCTTCCCTGGCGTACGGGGAAATCACGATCAGGGGCACCCGCGGACCGAGGCCCAGCGAGTCGACGCCCGGGGGCGCCACGTGGTCATAGAAGCCGCCGAAATCATCCCAGGTCACGACGATGGCCGTCGACGACCAGGCGGGGCTCTGCATGATCGCGTTGATCTGCTGCACGGTCCAGTTTTCGCCGGTGCACGCCGAGACGTTGAGCGTCGTGCCGGCGAAGGCGTCGACGGTGGGGTGCTCGCTGGTGTCGAAATCGGGAACCAGCCAGCTCACGGCAGGCAGTGTCCCGGCCTTGGCGTCCTGCGCGAAACGGCCGTAGGGGACGACGCGCGAGTTCCACAGCGGTCCCATGCGGATGTGCCGGATCGCGTCGAGGGCCGACCAGATGTAGCCGTGGTCCCCCTTCTGCGGCGCGTAATAGCGCCACGAGACGCCCGCCGCTTCGAGGCGGTCGGCCACGGTTGTCATTTCGAAGCATGGATACTGCCGCGACAGGGTACCGTCAGCCGCCAGCACGTCGACGCTCGTGGAGGCTTCCGCGTCGCAGCCCCACGACAACGAGCTGGGATTGTTGACGGCGCCGGCCGACTGGCCGGCCACGGTATAGAGATGGTTGGGGAAGCTCGGCCCGGCGAGCGAGGAGAACATGTGGTCGGCCAGGGCGAAGTGCTCCGCGTAGCTCCAGTAGTTCGGGATGTCCGCGCGCAGGAACTGGGTCAGGCTCAACATGTCGCTGCGCTGGTTGCCGCGGATCATGTCGAAGCGGTCCATCGCTCCGCTATGCATCGCCGTGTGCGCATCCTCCCAGTCGTGGCCGATATCGCGCGGCATGCGATCCAGGGCGTGGCGCAGGGATACGCGTTCGCCCGTTGAAATCATCGCGGTGGTCGCGCCGTCGGCGCCGGGGAACGTGCCGAAATACATGTCGAACGATCGGTTTTCCTTGATCAGGAAAACGATGTGTTGAATGTGCGACCGGAACGCGTCAAGCTGCGTCGTCGCAGCGGGCCGAGAGCCGGGGAAGAGGGGAATACGCTGCTGGGGCGTGGCGCTGGCTGCGCTCGCGATAGAGAGAATCGCGAGACACGGCACCGCCCCGGCCGCTGCAAGCAGACGGCGACGACGTCCTGTATGAACCATGTGGGATACATACAGGATACCGCGGACTCAGCCGCGCAAAACTGTGAAATTAACTAGAACGTTAGATGTAGACCTCCTCCAATTTCGAAGCCGCCAAGTTTGACCGAAGACGCGCCCGTATCGGGAAAGCTGGCGGTGCCGCGCGAATATCGCGCAAGGGCGCCCACGCCAATACCGCCCACGAGACGGAAGCCCACTTCTCCGCCCACGTTGAAGCCGGTGACGCTCTTCTGCTCGCGCGTCAACGTCGCGCTCTGGAACGTGACCGTGTCATAGGGAAACGTCTGCGAATAACTGACGTCGGAAACGAAATCCTGTTCCACACGTATGAACGACGGCCCACCACTGACAAGGACATCGATCCGCGGCGCCGGCTGGAACCAGTAGACTGCCTGCAGGTGAGTCGCGGATTCATGGTGAAACGTGTCGGCCGTACCGGTCAGCGCGCGCGGGGAGTTGGCGTTGATCGGATGCGGAATCTGTCCGCTGATCTGTACTGGATCGGTCGTGCTCATCGTCGTGCCGGCCACGCCGACACCAAGACCGCGCCAGACACGGACGACGCCGCCCGCAGTGAAGCGCGCATGTTGCGCGATCGAGTACGTCGTATCGATGGTGCCGGTTTCGGCGTAGGCCTCAAACGAGATCGACTGCGTGAACGTCGTGGAAGTGACCTGGCCGCTCACCCCGACAGTGATGGCAACGTGCTCGGTCGGCGTCCCCTGGGCATGCACGGGCACGCCCCAGGCCAGGACGATGACGAAGGCGGTGATTCGGCAGATGACAGGTAACCGCATCGCTTACGCCCCGCAGTCGCGCGACGGCAGGATGTAGGGCGGCGCGGGCGATTGCGAGAAATCGAACATGTCGAGCAAGCTGTTCGCCTCAACGTCGCGCTGGGTCAGCGATTTCAGCTTGTAGCGGTTTTCGATCAGCTGCAGGACAGAGCTGGGCTCGTAGGTCGTGTGCGACACGATGCCTTCCTTCACATAGGGTGAGAGCACGAGCATCGGCACGCGTGGGCCGAGGCCGTAGGTGTCGACGCTCGGCGGCGGCACGTGATCGTAGAGGCCGCCGAAGTCGTCCCACAGAATCACGATGATCGTCGAGGGCCAGTTGCCCCCCTGCATGATCGCGTTGACGTGGTCGACGGTCCAGTTTTCTCCGACGCACACGCTGGCGTTGCCGAAGCCGGCCCGCGTCGGATGATCGCTCACTGCGAAATCTGGTACGACCCAACTGACGGCGGGCAGGTTGCCGTTGGATGCATCCGCCAGGAACTGTGCGTCACCCATCACGCGACTGGCCCACAGCGGACCGTTCCGGATGTGGCTGATCGCGTCGAGCGTCGACCACAGGTAGCCGAGCTGTCCGCGTTGCGGCGCGTAGTAGCGCCACGACACGCCAGCAGATTCCAGGCGATCGGCGACGGTCTGGTAGTCGAAGCACGGATACGCCCGCGTGGTGTCGCCGTTGACGTCCATCACGCCAACCGACGCCGACGCCGGCGCGTCGCAGCCCCAGGCGAGCGCTGCGGGATTGCTGAAGACGCCGCCCGAGGTCGCCGCGACCGTGTAGAGATGATTGGGAAAGCTCGGCCCGGCCAGCGACGCGAACATGTGATCGGCCAGCGCGAAATGCTCTGCGTAATTCCAGTAGTTCGGAATGTCGGAATCGAGGTACTGCGTCATGCTGAGCATGTCGCCGTCCACGTTGCCGCCCGTCACCAAGTCGAAGCGATCCATCTGGCCGCCGTCGATCGCCAGATGCGTATCCTCCCACTCATGACCGAGGTCGCGCGGCATGATGTCGGGCGTGTGGCCGAGCTGGATTTCCTCCCCGGTAGAAATGACAGCCGTAGTCGCGCCGTCAGCGCCGGGAAAGGTACCGAAGTAATTGTCGAACGATCGGTTCTCTTTGACGACGAACACGATGTGCTGAATCTTGGATCGCAGCCCGGCGAGTTGCTCGCTGCCGGTCGAGGGAAGGGAAATGATCTGCGTGTCCTGCGACGCGGACAATGCGTCCGGTTTCTTGGTCGACGCGGATGGCCGCGCCGACAGCAGCACCGCGCAGCCGGCCGCCGCGATCGGGATCGCGCCCAGCGCTCGTCTGTGAGATGTCTTCATCGCCGTCTCCAGGTGGATCGCTCCGATGCGCGTGGTAACGTGGTCACGCGCCCATGTGCAATGCGGCTGCCACGGTCGTCGCCGCCAGCGGTGTGACGAAGCGGTTCAGGGAAGTGAGTGCCCTGCGTGACGTCGGGATAACCGCCGTACGCGGCGAGATCCACGGACTGCTTGGTCCCAATGGCGCGGGCAAGACGACGCTGCTTCGCATATTGCTTGGACTGGTACGGCGCGACGAAGGTCACATTCGGCTCTTCGATCGCGATTTGCCGCAGCGTCCGGTGCGCCCGCCTGCGGGCGTCGGCGCCGCCCTCGACGGAGCCGGCTTTTACCCGTTCCTCTCTGGCCGCCGCAATCTCGATCTTCTCGCGAAGATGGATGACGCGCCCGTGGCAGATGATGGCATTGCTGCGGCGATCGCGCGCGTGGGTCTCGAGTCCGGCGCCGATCGCCGCGTCGCGGGTATCCGCGGGCATGCGCCAGCGCCTGGCCCTGGCCGCAGCCCTGTTGCGCAGGCCCCAGTTGCTGCTCCTCGACGAGCCGACCAACGCGCTCGATCCGTCCGGCGCACACGATGTGCGCACACTGATTCGCGAGCTCGCCGCTGCCGGCACCGCTGTCATTCTTAGTAGTCATGACTTGCTCGAGATCGAGTCGCTCTGCGCGTCGGCGACCATCCTCCGCGCCGGCGCAGTGGTCTTTACCGGTACCATCGATCGACTCCGCGCGCTGGCCGGCCGCGCCGTCTACACGCTGATGACGAGTGACGATGCTGCAGCGGTCGCGCTGGCACAGGCGCATGCGGACTTGCACGTCGAACGGCGCCGTGACGCCGGCGAAGTACTCGATGCGGCTGGCGATCCCGACGTGCTCGATCGCTACATCATCGCGCTCGGACGCGCCGGGATCGCTGTACGCCTGCTGCAGCCCTGTGAGCGCTCGCTCGAGACCGTGTTCCTGCAGTTGACGCGCGCCGGAGCGCACGCGTGAGTGGGGCGGGAGCCGGCACGCGCGCGGCGACTGCCGTCGAGTGGCGGAAGGCGCTTGCGCAGGGGCAGTACCGCCTGGTGCTGATCGTCTGTGCGGTCGCGCCGTTCGTGTTCGTGCTCGCATTGCGCGCGCAGAGCACGGTTCCCACCGACACCCTCTTTGGACGCCTGGCTGCGGAGTCCGGTCTGGCGACTCCGCTCGTCGTGCTCGGCTTTGCCGGCCTGTGGGGGCTGCCGGTCGTCGCGGCCGCTGCCGGAGGAGACATGTTCGCCTCCGAGGATCGCTACCGCACCTGGGCGTCGGCGCTGACGCGATCGCGCAGCCGCGCCGAGGTATTCGCGGCCAAGACGATCGTCGCCTGTGGTTTTGCCGTGCTTGCGGTCCTGTTGCTCGGTGTCAGCGCCGTCGCGGCCGGGGCGCTCGCCGTCGGCACGCAGCCGTTGATCGGGCTCTCCGGTGCGCTGCTTGCGCCTGGCGACGCGCTCGCGCGCATCGCGTTCGCCTGGTTCTCGGTCCTGCCGCCGTGTCTCGCGATCACGGCGGCGGCGATCTTCGTCTCGGTCGCCACGCGCAGCAGTGTCGCCGGCGTGGGAATTCCGGTCTGTGCTGCGCTCGTGCTGCAGCTGCTCTCCCTCGCCGACGCTCCGGCGCTCGTGCGCGTGCTGGTCCCCACGACCGCATTCGAAGGGTGGCATGGCGTGTTCGTCGAGCCGGCGTTCTACGGATCGGTCCTCTTCGGAACCGCGGTGAACCTCGCTCTCGCTTGCGTGCTGATTGGGCTGTCACGCCGCATTTTTCTTCGACGGGACGTCGCATGAACGGACCGGTGCGCGCGGTCTGCGTGATCGCGGGATTCGCGGCGATGGCGGCCTGCGGCGGCAGCGCCGTCATTGAGAACCGCCTGGAACGCGCCGTCGAGCCGGCGTTTGCCAACCTCGTCCAGGTGCAGCTATCAAGGATGGGCTTGCGCGACATTCCCTCCTCCGCGCTCCGCGTAGCTGCGAGCTGTTACCGTGTCGGCGGCGGCAGTGGTGCCGGAGAATGGTCCTGCACAGTCGTTTGGTCCGGTCCCAACGGCACGACCCTGCGCGACAACTACGATCTCGTCGTCGGCGCCAATGCCTGCTACACGGCGACGCTCGGAGGCGCCGAAGCCCAGCTCGGCGGCCCGATCGTGACGGCATCCGACGGCCGCTCCATCCGCAACCTCGTGTATGCCTTTGATGGGTGCTTCAACCCGTTTTAACGGCGTGAATCCTGCAACCCACCTCACTGGCATTATGAGGAGGTCAGTCGATGAGGCAAGTCATTGCGGTATCTGCGTCACTGTTACTTGCGTCCGCGATCGCGGGCGCAGCGGATCTGTCGTCTTCTGAGACAAAGCGGCTCGAAGACGCCGCCACTGTCGTGCGCGAGTTCCGCGCGGCGCCCGACAAGGGCATTCCGGAAGAGCTGTGGAGCAAGGCCGAGTGTGTCACCGTCATTCCCAATATGAAGAAGGCGGCGTTCATGGTCGGCGGCGAGTACGGCAAGGGCGTGATGAGCTGCCGCAACGGCTCGTCGTGGAGCGCGCCGGTATTCGTCGAGCTGGAGAAGGGAAGCGCTGGGTTTCAGATTGGCGGCGAGCAGGTCGATCTCGTCCTGTTGATGATGAACCGGAGCGGTGTCGACAAGCTGCTGCAGGACAAGGTGAACCTCGGCGGTGACGCAGCGGTCGCAGCGGGACCGGTCGGCCGGATGGCGTCAGCGAGGACCTGATGCCCAGCTGCACGCCGGCATCCTCGCGTATTCGCGCGCCCAGGGTGCCTACGCGGGCATCGATCTCTCTGGCGGTGTGCTGCATCCCGACAAGAGCGCCAATGTCAACGCCTATGGGGCAGGCGTGACGCCGCGCGAGGTCCTGGCGAAGGGGGAAATCGCCGTGCCGCCTGCCGGACGGGCGTTCGTGCACGTGTTGGCGCAAGAGACGCGCGCAACGAGCGGCCGACGCTAGTTGACCGCGACTCATGCCGGTGTTAGTATCAGAGTCTCTCTGACGCGGGGTGGAGCAGCCCGGTAGCTCGTTGGGCTCATAACCCAAAGGTCGTAGGTTCAAATCCTACCCCCGCAACCACT
>CAWIKL010000005.1:0-221087 GCA_963836665.1 uncultured Acidobacteriota bacterium
CACCTATGCCGACTAAGTGCGCGCACCCGTCTTGCAAGTGCATGGTCCAGGAGAAAGCCCCATTCGGCAAGTACTGCAGCGAACACTGCAAGGACGCCGCAGGTCTGACCGAATTGCAGTGCGACTGCAAGCACCCGGCCTGTAGCTAGCTGCCGTGCACGAGAGATCCCTGACGCACGCTCCGCCGGTGCCCGACGACTCGGGAACCGTCCACGCGGACTCCGCCGCCGGCGGCCGGTCAGCGCTGTCAACGCGGATCGTGCCGGCCGTCGCCGTGGTTGGAGCGCTGTGGGCGGCTCAACTGGTACTCGTGCCCCTCGTTTTGAGCGTGCTGATCAGCTACGCCCTGGAACCACTGGTGGCGCGATTGGTATGCCGCGTCGTTCCACGCGCCGTCGCCGTCCCGGCGCTCTTGCTCGCACTCCTCGCCGCGGGCGGCGGCGGCGCCTACATACTGCGCGGCGAAGCGATCGCCTTCATCAACCATCTGCCGGTCGCCGCACACACCGTCGCCCAGGCGATCAAGGAGGGCACGGGAGAAAGCCGAGGAACCGTCTCCAAGGTCCAGGCGGCCGCTCGTGAACTGGAGTCCGCGGCCAGCGGTGCGACAGCAAAACCCGCGCAAGATGGCGTGACGCCCGTGCGCATAGAGGAACCGACCTTCAAATGGTCGGACTGGCTCTGGCAGGGCTCGTACGGCGCGATCGCATTCGCCGCACAGATGTTCGCCGTCTTATGCCTGGTCTACTACCTGCTGGCCGCCGGCGACATGTACAAGCGGAAGATCGTGCGCATCGTGCCGACACTCTCGGAGAAGAAGATTACCGTCGAGATACTCGCCGAGATCGATCGGCAGATCGAACGCTTCCTGCTCACTCGCGTCGTCATCAGTGTCATCGTCGGCGTCGTCATCTGGATCGCCTTTCGCCTCCTCGGTATCGAAGAGGCCGGTGTCTGGGGGGTGCTTGCGGTGGTCCTCTTCGCGATCCCCTTCGTCGGTCCCGCCGTCGTCGTGCTGGCCGCCGCCATCGCGGCCTTCGTGCAATTCGGATCCATGGGGATGGCGGCAGCGGTCGGCGGCTTGTGCTTCGCAATTGCAGCGGTCGAGGGAAACGTGCTCACACCGTGGCTGATGAGCCGCGTCGGTGAAATGAATACCGTCGCAGTCTTCGTCAGCCTGTTGTTCTGGGGCTGGATCTGGGGCGGCTGGGGGTTGTTGCTGGCGGTCCCGATGACGGCCGCGGCCAAAGCCGTCTGTGAACGGGTTCCAGATCTCTCTGCCTTTGCGGAATTGCTGAAGGCATAGTGAGCGCGGTCAATGGAGTCAGTGGCATCGCGCTTGCGTAATAGAAGGCAGCATCGCTCGCGGCCCGTTCTGGGCGGCGACATCACCCCATCCCCCCGACGGGAGGCGCAAGTGGCCTCCCGACACGTCTCTCTCGTTTTCGCCAATGAGGAACGCGTTACCGTGCGGCGGTACCCGAAGTGGCACGCCGTGCTCCGTCGCCCGTGGGCGCAGCCGGATCGCCGAGTTGTACGACGACCTCGTGATTCTTCCCGTCGTCGACGATCGGGATCGCGGCGGGATCTACGGCTACGCCATCGAGCTCAGCCGATCGCACGCCGCAGCCCCGATGATCTGGATTGGTGACTGAGATGTGATACCGGGTCCGGCCGACGGTCCAGCGAATGGAGAACCCTGGCCACATAGCCGGTATACACGGAGCGATGCTGAAGGTCGCGCCAGCGGAGCGTAGTCCAAGCAACTCTTCGATCGCGGCACGGTACATCCAGCCGGCCGACCCGGTGTACCAGGTCCATCCGCCGCGGCCCAGATGCATCGGATGCGCGTAGACATCCGCGGCCACGACATACGGCTCTGCGCGGTACTGCTCGAGACCGGCGGGCGTGCGCATGTGATTGATCGGGTTCACCATGTGGAACAGTTCCATCGCTTCGTCGCCAAGCCCCAGTTGCGCCAGGGCGATCACGGTCCACAACGCCGCGTGCGTATACTGTCCGCCGTTCTCCCGTACCCCGGGAGGGTAGCCCTTGATATAACCCGGATCATGCGGCGTCCGATCGAAGGGCGGAGTCAACAGCAGCACGACCTGTGCATCGCGGCGGACCAGGTGGGCGCGGACCGCTTCCATCGCTCGCGAAACCCTCGTCCGGTCGGCGTCACGCGCAAACACGGCCCATGACTGCGTCAGCGAGTCGAGCCGGCATTCCTCGTTCTGCGCCGATCCCAGTGGGGTGCCGTCGTCGAAGTAGGCGCGTCGATACCAGTTGCCGTCCCAGGCGAGCTCCAACATCCCGGTCAGCCAGCCCGCCTCGCTCCGATAGTGTTGCGCGCGGGCGACGTCGCCACGCTCGTCGCAGATGGCGGCGTACTGTTTGAGCACGATGCTCAGGAACCATCCGAGCCAGACGCTCTCGCCGCGCCCGAGGTGGCCCACGCGGTTCATCCCGTCGTTCCAGTCGCCGGCACCGATGAGCGGCAGGCCGTGCGCGCCGTACTTCAGCGACCGGTCGATCGCACGGACTGCATGCGTGAACAGGGAGGCGGTCTCCTGAGACACCGCCGCCGACCCGTAGCTGTCATGTTGATCCGCCGCCAGCGGTGGCGCTTCGAGAAACGGTGCCACCTCGTCGAGCAGCGACCGATCACCAGTGCGCTCGATGTAGATCGCTAGCGCGTAGGGCAGCCACAGCAGATCGTCGGAGCAGTGCGTGCGCGTACCGCGTCCGCCAGGCGGATGCCACCAGTGCTGCACGTCACCTTCGACGAACTGGCGGGAGGCCGCGAGCACGATATGGGCGCGGCAGAGATCCGGGCGCGTATGCAGCAACGACAACACGTCCTGCAGCTGATCGCGGTAACCGAATGCGCCGCCCGGCTGATACGGCCCGCTGCGTGCCCAGATCCGGCAACTCAGCGCCTGATACAACAGCCAGCGGTTGACCAGCAGATCGAAGGAATCGTCTGGCGTGCGTACTTCGATGGCGCCGAGCGTGTCGTCCCAGAACCGCTGCGCTCGGGCGATGGCATCGTCGATGGCGGCGACGCTCGAGTAGCGGGCAGCGAGTTCAGTCGCCTCTGCGGTGGCCGCCCCCTGACCCAGCACGAACGCGACACGGCGTGATTCGCCCGGCGGGATCTCGATGGCAATCTGCAGCGCGCCGCATGGATCGAGCCCGGCCCCGACGCGCCCGCCAAGCTCCTCGCGGAACAGCCCGGCTGGGGCGTGGAGCGTGCGGTTGCGGCCGATGAAGTCGGCGCGATCGCAGGTCAGCGATTGCGATGGTTCGGTGGCGCGCCAGAAGGCGACGCGATCCTTGAACTCGGTGTTGTAGGCGTTTCTCGCCAGGATCGCACCGGTCGGCTGGTGCAGCTCGGTGACAACGAACCGGCGCTCGCCGGCGCGTGGCGGACCCAGCGCCCACTCGACGTAACCGAACACGCTCAGCCGGCGGGGCCTGTTCGAGGTGTTGGTCAGCGTCAGCCGCGAGACTTTGACCGGATCGTCGGGTGCGACCGCGATCGTGAGATCCTGTTCGAGGCCATCGAAGTTGGTCTGGAAGCGGCTGAGACCGGCGGACAGTCGTACCACCCAGCGGCCCGCATCGGCCGATCGTGGCAGCGGGCCGGGGGTCGCGCCCCAGACGCTGCCGTCGTCTTCGTCGCGGATGAAGATGGCTTCGCCGGTCGGATCGACGAGCGGATCGTTGGCAAACGGCGTCAAGCGGTTCTCCCGGCTGTTGCCGCTCCACGTAAACGCGGCGCCCGACGCGCTGAGGATGGTGCCGAATTCCTGGTTCGCCATCACGTTCGACCAGGGCAACGGCGTCTCGCGCTCGCCGTCGAGCACGATCACATACTCGCGTCCGTCGGGCGTGAACCCGCCGATCCCGTTCTCCATGACCCGAGGCCCTGGCGCCGCTGGCACGGACGCCGCCTTTGGCGGCCGCAGCCGACTGGAACCAGGCACGATCTGCGCCGGCAGCAGCCACGGCGCCTCCCGATCGAGCTGCGGCGCCAAGTCGCCGAGGTCGCCGCGTAGGACGATGCGGGCGACCGCCGACAGGAGATGGCAGTCCGCCTCCGGCATGCCGTCTGAACGCAGGAGAAATATCCCGCCGGGCTTGTTCAGCCAGCCGCTCCACCGCGGTTCGCGGACGAGATTGGTGAGCTGGGCCTGCACTTCGTCGAGATAGTCGGCCGGATGATCGTTGAGGATCACCAGATCCGCCTTCAGATCCTTGACCCGCCAGTACTCCTGTGCATGGAGGAGTTGCCGCACGAGGCTGGTCGCGCTGGTCTCGGCGACGTGCACCAGCACGATCGGCAGGTCGCCGGAGATGCCGCGTCCCCACAGGTTGGCTTGTCCGAGCACGTTGCGCGCGAGATCCTCGGGACTGGTGCCGGTCGCGTCGGCGCCGAAAACGCGCGAGGCCAACCGCGCAGCCAGCATGGCTTGGTCCTCGCTCAGGCCCAGATGCTGCAGCGTGATCTGCACGTGCGTCGACGCCATCGAGAAGGCGCGCGCGGCGGCGCTGGCGTCACGGTATTTCCGCACCAGCGCGAGCGCCGTCGTTCGATCGGTGGCGATGCCGGTGGCGAAGGTGACGCGGACGAACGCGCCAGGCGGCAGCCGAACCCGCTCGCGTAACGCGGCCACCGGATCGAGGACCGCGCCGGTCGTTCCCGACAGGGCCCGGCCTTCGATGGCGATCGGGTTGGCTGTCGACCGCCCGCGGCCCAGGAATCGCGCGCGATCCGTTTCCCACTCGACGGCCCCGCCCAGCCGCCCGTCCACGGCCAGGACATGGAAGGCCCAGGCGTTGGTCTCCTCGGCCGACCGCGGCCGCCTGCTGAACAACAGCCCCGCGCTC
Source organism: uncultured Acidobacteriota bacterium (assembly GCA_963836665.1). GTDB lineage: Bacteria > Acidobacteriota > Vicinamibacteria > Vicinamibacterales > 2-12-FULL-66-21 > JAICSD01. Next base: position 4,897 of record CAWIKL010000005.1, read on the forward strand.
TGCGCGTCGTACTCGGTCTCGATGAAAAGTTTGCCGAAGGCCGGATGGGCGTCATCGTCTTCGGGGCGCGCCAGCACGATTTCGGCGTAGCTCGTCACCTCGATTTCGCGCGGCCGGACGCCGCGGTTGGTGATCGACAACCGCCGTACTTCCACGTCGTCTTCCGGCGACACCACCACCTGGAGCAGGGTCTCGAAATCGCCGTCGCGGCGCCTGAAGGTGCCCTTCTCGAGATCGAAGGTGGTTTCAAACCCATCGGGTTCATGACAGATCGGCTGATAGGTCGGCGACCAGACTTCGCCCGACCAAGGATCCCTGAGATAGATGAAGTGCGCGCCGGCGTCCGACGTGCGGTCCTCGCGCCGCCGCGTCACCGACAGGCCGCGCCACGTGCTCGAGCCGCCGCCCGCGTGGGTGAGCGCGGCGGTGTAGCGGCCGTTCGAGAGGAAATGGGTGTGCGGACTGGTCGTGTGCGGCGTGCCGAACCGCCGCACCACGGCTGTGCCAATCAAGCGGGCGGCGCTCGCGCCTTCCGCAGGACGCGGGTCGGCGAGAATCGCCTCGCGCGGCACGCGCTCCTGGAGGAGCAGCTCGGTCGCCTTGACGCGGGGATCGGCGTGGAACCGCGTCACGAAGATGTCGTCTTGCAGGACGTTGGTCAGGGCGACCAGCGCCATGCCCTGGTGGTGGGCGAAGAACGCGCGGATGATGTCTGGTCCGCCGGCGTCGGCGGGCGCTCCCGCGTCGCTCGCCGGTCTGCGTGGCTGGTAATCGATCGACTCGTAGAACCCGAATCGGCCGTCGAGCCCTTCACGCGTCAATCGGCGCAAGTTCGCTGCCGCTGCCGCGGGATCGACGAGGCCGGCGAGCGCGGTGGAGTAGGGGGACACGACCAGTTCGTCGGCCAGACCGCGCTTCAATCCGAGGCCGGGCACGCCGAACGTCTTGTACTGGTAGTTGCCGGCGAGATCAGTGAAGGAGTAGGCCGACTCCGAGATGCCCCACGGCACCCGCCGTTCCTTGCCGTACTCGACCTGACGGCGCACCCCCGCGCGGCAGCTCTGGTCGAGCAGCGTGCCCGGATACGCCCGTAGCAGCAGCTGCGGCATCAGGTACTCGAACATCGTGCCGCCCCACGACATCAGCGTGGCGCGGCCGTCGATGCTGGTGACCAAGCGCCCGAGATGGAACCAGTGATGTTGCGGGACGTCGCCCTTGGCGATGGCGACGAAACTGGCGAGGCGGGCTTCCGACGCCAGCAGGTCGTAGAAGGAGCTGTCCAGGCGGCCTGGGCCGTCTGCGTCCGCGAGCCGATACCCGATCGAGAACAGGCGGCGCCGGCGATCGTAGAGAAAGTCGAACCGCATGCTCGCCGCGAGCGCCCAGGCGAGCTGCGCCAAGCGGTCGAGTGCTGCGTCCTGCGCACTCGCCGGCTCGATGTGCACGGCCGTCACAGCACTCACGGCGGCATTGGCCCAGAAGGCGACGTCGCCCCTGGGCTCAGGCCATGGCGACGGCGCGGCGAATGGCGCGGCCGCCTGCGCCAGGTCGCCGCCGAGCGCCATCAGCGTCGCGGTGTCCTCGCTATCTATCGCCCGACGGGCTTCGGTGACCAGTTCGCGGGCCAGGCGATTGACGTGGACGATGGCGTCGCGACTTGTCTCCTGCAGCGCGCTCGACGACGAGGCAACAGCAAGGAGATCAGCGGCGTCGACGACCCCCTCGAGCCGCTGCTTGAGCGTCTGCGGTGTCTCGGCGAGCATCGCCAGGCCTTGCCCGAGCGCGATCAGCGCCGCGGCGAGGTTGCCGCTGTCGACCGTCGAGACGTAGCGAGGGTGGAGGGGCGCCAGCGTCGCCGTGTCGTACCAGTTGAGGAAATGACCCTCGTGGCGCTCGAGGCCGCCCAGCGTCTTCAGCGTACGATCGACACGATCGATCATCACCGCGGTTGTGACGTAGCCGAGGTCGTGCGCCGCCAGTGTCGACAACAGCGTCATGCCGATGTTGGTCGGCGACGTGCGCCTCGCCAGCCGCGGTTCGTCGCCTTCCTGGTAGTTGTCCGGCGGCAGCCACGCGTCCGCCTCCGTGACGAAGGTTTCGTAGTAACGCCAGGTCTTGCGTGCCGCGAGACGTAGCAGCCGCCGCTCGCGCTCGCCGAGCGGGCGCTCCCGGGGACCGACCGGTTTGCTCAGCCAATAGGCGACGACCGGTGCGATCAGCCACAGCACGACGAAGGGCAGCGCCCACGACAGCGCCTGTGGGCGCGTCGTCGCGACGAGAAGCGTCGTGGCGAGCGCGATGATCGGGCTCGACACCATGTCGGAGACGAAGCGCAGCAGCGCGCGTCCGCCGACGATGCCGGCAGCGCGTGCCGCGGTGGTCGCGGCGGTTTCCCATTCGAGCAGCCGGCGCTTGGTGATCGTGAGGCGGACGAGCGTTAGCACGATGGCGTGCGCGGTGTCCCACGCGTGATACGCCAGGAAGGTCACGCCGAGAGCCACCTGCGCGAGCGCGATCGCGGTGTCGGCTCGCAGATTGCGCCAGAACACCGGCAACGACTGCGCTCGCCCCGGCCCGACGATCATCTTCGCGGCCAGCGGCAGGAGTCGCGACGCCATCACCACGAGCACGATCGCGGTCCAGAACCCGTGTGCCCCGGGAAGTGCGATCCACCCGGCGACGAGCAGCGCCAGCAGCGTCGGCGCGAGGAGGCTGCGACGCAGGTTGTCGAGAATCTTCCAGCGCGAGATCAACGGGAACGTGTTGCGCTTGATGCCTCGCCGCGTCGGTACGAAGGGGAACAGCCACAGCAGGATCTGCCAGTCGCCGCGGATCCACCGGTGCTGCCGGCGGGCATGCGCCAGCACGCTCGACGGATATTCGTCGACCAGCTCGACGTCCGAGACGAGTGCGACCCGCGCGTGCAGCCCCTCGAAGAGGTCGTGCGACAGCAGGGCGTTTTCCGGCACCGAGTCCTCGAGGGCGGCGGTGAATGCGTCGACGTCGTAGAGCCCCTTGCCGGTGAAGATGCCCTCGCCGAACAGATCCTGGTAGGTGTCCGACACGGCGGTGGTGTACGGGTCCACACCGGTGTGACCGGCATAGAGCCGTGCGAACAGCGAGCCGGCGGCGCTCGTGAACGTGACGCTGACCCGCGGTTGCAGGATGCCGTAGCCCCGGGTGACGCGGCCGATCGCCGGGTCGCACGACGGCCGATTCAAGGGATGGCTGATGATGCCGATGAGGCTCCGCGCCGCGTCACGCGGCAGCCGCGTGTCGCTGTCGAGGGTGATGCAGTAACGCACCTGCGGCAGCAGTGCCGGGTCGCCGACGGTCAGGACGAAGCTGGTGTCGGTGGCACCGCGCAGCAACCGGTTGAACTCCTCGATCTTGCCGCGCTTGCGCTCCCAGCCCATCCACAGGCCTTCGCGCTCGTTCCACTGGCGCAGGCGATGGAACAAGAAGAAGCGGTCTGGGCCCTCGCCGCCGTGCTTGGCGTTCAGCGCGGCGATGCCGTCGGTGGCCGCGGCGAGAATCTGCGCGTCGCGCGGCATCGTCTCCTGTTCCGCATCCGTGAAATCACTGAGCAGGGCGAAGTGGAGGTGCGGATCGAGATTGCCGAGCGCTTGTACCTCGATGTGCGCCACCAGGTCCTGCGCGCGCTCGACGCTGTCGAGAAGCGTCGGGATGATCACCATCGTCCGCGCCGATTCGGGGAGGCGGGGGAGATCGAGCCGGGGCAGCCGCCGTGGCGGGATGAAGCGCGCGATGAGGCGCTGCAGAACCTGGATCGTCAGCTCGCTCATCGGCACGATCGTCAGCAGCGCGACGGCGAGCAGCGTCGGCCAGGCGACACCCTGCTTGCGGGCGTAGCCGACAGCGATCGCGACGAGCAGCGCGGTCCCGAGCGTGATCGTGCCGAGGTAACCGGCCGTGGCGTAGCGGAAGAACGCCCGACGCAGTCGAACGGCGCGGCTCGGCTCCCAGCCGATGCCCTGTTCGAACTGCTGGCGCCCCTCGCCGATCAGGTAGTAGCCGATGTGCGCATCCCGGGCGTCCGGCGTGCGCTCGGCGATTTGCCGCGCGCGTTCGACGCTCTTCAGCGCCACGCGTACCTGCCCGTCGCCGGTCGGCTCGGCCAATTCCTCGACGGCGTGGCGATAGCGATCGCGGCTGGCGAAGTCCATCCGCCCGTAGATCGCCACCGGGTCGCGCTGGAGCACCTGCTCGACGATGCTCACGCGCTCGAAGAACTCGCTCCAGTCGAACGACGACACCAGTCGCAGGCTGCCGATCAGGTTGGCCATGAACGCCTGTTCGGCCGCCTGGTGCCGCGCTTCGGACCGGATGGCGTCCTCGACCGTCTGACCGCGCGACGACAGGGCGGCGTCGAGCTCCTGACGCAGCGGCGCCGCGTTCTCGCGCTCGCGCGACCGTTGCAGCAGCCGGATGACGAAGGCTGGATGGACCTCGGATGGCCAGCGGTCGCGCGGATGAGCCGGCGTATCGAGGGTGTCGACCAGGCGATCCGCCTCGAGGCGATGGGCGCGGCTGGTCGCGAGGATGTCCGCTCGCGTGCGCAGGTGCTCGATGAGGCCGAGCTTGAGCGCTGACGGGAACGCCCACAGCTCCCCCATCGTCAGCGGGGTGATCGACTGGAAGGCGGTGACGAAGCGGTGCAGGCGCTGCGGATCGAGTCGGCCGGCGCTGGTGCGGATCAGCTCGAGCGCCATCGCGTGAATCCGCGGCATGCCGGCGAACTCGTCGGCGGCGATCCGCGGCAGCCGCCGGAAGAACGTCGGCGGCAGGTCGTGATGGATGTCGCGCAGTGCGGCAACGATCACGTGGAAGTTGTCGAGCAGCCACTCTGCCGCCGGAGACGAGGGTTCGCCGCGCTTGGCGTCGTCGGCTAGCGCCGAATACACCTGGCGCAGGACCACGGTGTGCTGATGGAGGCGCTTGAGGTGGACGCGCGCGAGACGCAACCGGCTCACACCCGGGCGCCACGAGACTGTGAACAGCGCGGCCAGTCGCCGGGCGTGATCCTCGAGGCGCTCCAGGCCAAGAAGCTCAATCGGCCCTGGCGATCGCGACGCACCGACAGTCGTCGTGTCTCGCTGGTTTTTGTTCACGCCGAGATCAGCGCGCCGCTCGGCGTTCATAGACCATCGTATCTCGGTCCGCCGCTACCGTATGCATCCGGCGTGGCGAGATCGTCCAGCTCATCCTGGTCGCTATGCTATGGTCGGCCGCCTCCCATCGTGGACGTCAGCCTCGTCGTGCGGCCTCGATGGTGGCGACGTCGATCTTCTTCATCGGCATCATCGCCGCGAAGGCCCGCTTCGCCTCACCACTCCCAGCCGCGAGCGCCTCGGTGAGCGCGCGAGGGGTGATCTGCCAGGAGAGACCCCAGCGGTCCTTACACCAGCCACACTGGCTCTCTTTGCCGCCGTTGCTGACGATCGCGTTCCAGTAGCGGTCCGTCTCTGCCTGATCGTCCGTCGCGATCTGGAAGGAAAAGGCCTCGCTGTGCTTGAACGTCGGGCCGCCATTGAGACCCAGACAGGGAATGCCCACCACGGTGAACTCCACCGTCAGGACATCGCCCTGCTTGCCGCCGGGATAGTCGGCGGGTGCCTTGTGAACTGCGATCACTTCACTATCCGGAAAGGTCGCAGCGTAGAAGCGCGCGGCCTCATGTGCGTCCTTGTCGAACCAGAGACAAATCGTGTTCTTTGGTTTCATTATCCTGAGCTCCATTTTTACTCTGCTCTTACTCTGCGCTCGGCCCAGCCCTTAGCTTCCTCTACTTCATGTGTCCTGATCATGCTCATCATTCCTCAATACTTCTCAAAGGATCGTAGGAGCCAGTGCTATAACGCGGGCAACTGGCGGGGAGTTGTGCCCCCGTCTCGCTAACCCGGAGAGATGTGAAGGGGAGGGCTACATGCGCTTACAGACTTATGGCGCACTGCTCGCCTTGGCGCTGGCGGCGATGCCGGCAGCGGCCCAGGAGCAACGCGGCTCGATTGGAGGCGTGGTCAAGGACCAGTCCGGAGCCGTTCTACCCGGTGTCATGGTCGAAGCGACCGGCGGCCCCGGTGTCATGCTGACGGCGGCCACCGATTCCAGTGGTACCTATCGGTTCCCGTCGCTACTGCCTGGCACCTATGCCGTCTCGGCAACCCTCTCGGGATTCAAGGCCGAGAAAGTCCCGGACATTTCCGTCAACCTTGGCGACGTCAAGAAAGTCGACTTCACGCTTGGCGTGGCGACCGTTGCGGAATCCGTGCAGGTCACGGCGGAATCGCCGATCGTCGACGTCAAGAGCAGCACCAAGGCGACAGCGATCGGTGGCGATCGCGTCAACCTCTTGCCGCACAACCGCGACTTCACGTCGCTTGTCACGCAGGCGCCCGGCGCCAATCAGGAACCGAAGTCGGGCGGCATTTCGATTGACGGCGCCAGCGCGTCCGAGAATCGTTACGTCGTCGACGGCGTGGAGACGACGAACATCCTGAACGGCACGTCTGCGAAACCGGTCATCGTCGACTTCGTCGAACAGGTGCAGATCAAGTCGTCGGGCTATCCGGCTGAGTACGGCGGGTCGACCGGCGCGGTGGTCAGCGTCATCACCAAGAGCGGCACGAACCGCTACAGCGGCAACGCGCTGACCTACTGGCAGGGCAGCGGCCTTGTCGGTTCGTGCAACTCGCCGGACCTCTCCCCGCTCGACTCCAGAGGTGCGGTGACCGGGACAGCTCCCACGCCGGTCAAGATCAGCACGCCGACGCCGGTCTGCGGTGTGAACCCGGCGCTGCGGGCGACGTTTGCTAACGCCGCGGTCGCCGAGTACTGGACCTACCCGAAAGACGATCAGAACCGCTTCGAGCCGGGCGGCTCGGTTGGCGGTCCGATCGTCCTCAACAAAGCCTGGTTCTTCGCGGCCTATCAACCGACGACGCAGTCGACGGTGCGGTCAGCGAGCGCGGCGACGAGCGGCAACGCCTCCGGCATCGCGCACTCCAACACGCAGAACTTCCAGCAGCAGTACCTCACGGCCGATCAGACCATGCAGCTCGGCGCGAAGCTGCGGACGCGCGTGGCGTTCAACAACAGCTGGGCCAAGACCAACGGCGCCCTGCCGGGCCAGACCGCCCAGGATGCGGCGACGACGAATTACGCGACCGGCACGGTCAACCCGAACTGGACGCTCTCGGGCCAGGCCGACTACACACTGCACCAGAATCTCCTGCTCGGCGCCCGCTTCGGCTACTTCCGGCAGAACACGCACTCGTTCGGCTTCCCGACCGACGCCAAGTACAGCTTCTCGCAGAGCAACGTCGGCTTGGCCGGCGTGCCCGCCGATTTCCAGCACCTGTCCGGTTACACCAACATCCCGTCCAACTCGTCGACGCAGTACGACCTCCTGCAGCGCAAGTTCTTCCAGGCCGATGCCACGTGGTTCACACGCGCCGCGGGAGAGCACGAGATCAAGGGCGGCGTGCAGTTCGACTTGCGCAGCGAGGACGTCAACAGCGGCCAGCAGGCCCAGAATCTCGCGTTCCAGTGGGGGCAGCAGGTGGCCCCCAACGACCCGACGGTGCCGCAGGGCGCCTACGGGTACTACACGATCAGCAGCAATGCCGTGGCGCCGCGCGAGGGCTCGATTACGATCGGCAACGAGCATTCGAACGTCGTCGGCCTCTTCCTGCAGGACACCTGGTCGATCGGCAGCCGGCTGACGGTGAGCCCGGGCATCCGCACCGAGCAGGAGAAGGTCCCGGCGTACACGGACGTGAACAACCAGTACGGCGCCTACCCGATCCAGTTCGGGTTCGGCGACAAGATCGCGCCACGGCTGGGCGCGGCCTTCGACATGAAGGGGGACGGCCGCTGGAAGCTCTACGGCACGTGGGGCATCTTCTACGACATCTTCAAGCTGAACCTCGCGCAGGGGTCGTTCGGCGGCGCCAAATGGATTCAGTACACCTACACCCTCGACACGCCGGACTTCACGTCGGTGAACGCAAATCAGAACTGTCCGCCCGCGTGCGGGGGAACATTCATCACCAGTGTCGACGAACGGCTGCCGTCACTGAGCTCGAGCGCCTGCCGGGGACCCTGTCTGGAGGGCAACCTCAAGCCGATGCGGTCGCAGGAAGCCAGCGTCGGCCTCGAGCACGAGCTCACGACGACGAGTTCGATCTCGGTGCGCTACGTCCACAAACAGCTCGACCGCGGGATCGAGGACACGGGGTCGATCGACACCTCGAACAACGAGTTGTATGTCATCGCCAACCCGGGCGAGGGGCTGACCGCGACCTTCACTCCGGTCCCGTGTTCGCAGCCCGGCATCACGCAGTGCGACGCGTATCAGGGCTCGAGCGGCGCCTACAGTCTGCCGAAGCCGAAACGCGAGTACGACGCCGGTGAATTCGGGTACACGAAGCGTTTTGCCCACCAGTGGAGCCTCTACACCAACTACACGTTGAGCCGACTCTACGGCAACTACCCGGGCCTGTCCGAATCGGATGAGAACGGACGCACCTCGCCGAACACGGGCCGTCTCTACGATTACCCGATCGAGATGATGAACGGCCAGGGCCAGCCGCTCTACGGCGTGCTGCCGACCGACCGGACGCACCAGTTCAAGGCGCAGATGGTCTACCAATTCCCGTTCGGGACGACGCTCGGCCTCAACGAGTTCGCGGCGAGCGGGATACCCATCGCGCGGTCGCTCTCCGTCCTTCCGAGCCACGGCTACCTGTTCTACTTCGACGGCCGCGACAGCGATGGGCGCTCGCCCGCGCTGTCGCAGACTGACCTGTACGTGCAGCACGAGTTCAAGCTCGGACACTCGGCGAAACGCGTGCAGGTGAGCATGAACATCCTGAACCTGCTCGATCAGCGCACGCCCATCAACTACGTGGCGTCCGTGCGCCGCGCGGGCACGACGCCGTCGATCGACGAGACTGCGTTCTACGCCGGACAGGTCAACGTCCAGAGCATCATCGATTCGCTCATCACGAGCGGCTCGATGTCGGTCAACCCGCAATTCCTGCTGCCGAGTTCCTTCCAGGATCCTCGGGCTATCCGGTTGGGCGCGAAGTTCACGTTCTAAGCACCGCTTCTCATCGATACCAACCGCCCCGCGGACCACAGGGTCCACGGGGCGTGGTTCGTCTTCACAGGCGACTTCTAGCGGCGAATTGAAGAGTGACGTGTCGGGAGGCCACGTGCGCCTCCCGTCGGGGGGATGGGGTGATGTCGCGCTGCAGAGTGCCGCGCGAGCGAGGCACTCCAATCGAGAGCAAGCGCGATGCCATCCGTCGCCCTCCCCGGACGACTAAACCGGCGAACGCTTCGAGCCGATACCGGCGACGTGGTGTTTTTCTTTCGCCGCGGCAGCGACAGCCTGAGCTGCGAAACGCGCCTGAACCCAGACGGCTCCGGAGTTCAGCTCGTCGTCACGCAAAACGCCCGCGAGCAGGTCGAGCAGTTCGAGACCGTCGCCGCCATGTTGGCGCGCGAGCACGAACTCCTCCAGGCGTGGCGCGCGCAGGGCTGGACGGACGTCGGGCCGCTTCCAGGACGCCGGCGGCTCTGAGGGCTCTCCATCAACGGAGCACTGACTCAAGAACTGACCAGGACACCTTTCCTCACGTAGGTCGTGTCGTCGATCTGGGTCAGCAGAAAGCTCGCCACATCGGCACGACTGATCCGGGGGAATCCACTGAGTGAGAGGCGTTCGCCCGCGCGACAGCGGCCGACCGCGGCACCATCGACCAATCCGGAGGGGTAGACGAGCGTCCAGTCAAGGCCGCTGTCACGGAGGGTCGCTTCACCGGATGCCTTGTCTCGATAGATATCCCGCAAGAGTAGACGCATGAAAAGGCGCGGGACCAATGGCACGTCGCGGTGTGTGAGTCCCACTCCAAACGCGGAAGTGAAGATGAGCCGACGCACACCATGGTTCTCCATGGCACCCACGATGCGTGGCATGGTCTGACTGATGAGGTCGCCCGACTTGAAAGACCGCCCGGCGCCCAGGGTGCTGATGACGGCGTCTTGATCGCGAACGGCGTCGGCAAGCGCCCGACTGTCGTCGGTGACGCTTCCGGCGAGGACTCGTAGGCGGTCGTTCGTAATCGTGAGTCGCTGCGGGCTTCGGACGAAAGCCGTGACCTCGTGACCGCGCTGCAGGGCCTGCGAGATGACCTGCTGCCCCGTTCCCCCCGTGCCGCCCAATACCAGGAGTCGTCTTCGCGACGGCGATGCACTGCGTCGGTCGCCAACGGGAATCATGATCGTCCCGGCGACGCCGCCGGCGGCAGCGAGCCCGGAGTTGCGACCTGTCGACGAACCGCGGTGTCGACGTTGCCGCCGCCTTCCTGCACCGGCTCGAGATAGAAGCGCGCCCAGTCGAGCAATCCGCTGGCGACGCCAAAGATCACCACACCGCACATCACGTGCCCAGACCCATCCCGCCGAGTGCCGCGGTGTTCCCATTCGCTCCATACTTCGCTGCCGTTGATCGCCGAGCGCAGCACCGTCGCCGTGAGGTCGGGCACGGCGGTGAAGATCTGCTCCCAATTTCGGCGGACCTGATCGCGGCCAGTGAAACTGCGCTCAGGGTGAGCGGGCGTGTCGTTCCGGTAGTCCGGCGCGAAGCACGCCACCACCGCGTCCACGTCATGCGCGTTGGTGGCGCGTTCCAGTCGCGCGAGCACACCGGCTACGTCATCGCTCGTGTCGTGATTCCTCATCAGACCGACCTCCATAATTGATACAGCAATACTGTAATTAAATGTATACTGTGCTTCATGGCCGCGGAAGTCAAGCGCGCTCGACGATACGACTCCGCTCGACGTCAGGAGGCCGCGCGACAGCGGCGCGTCGCCGTCGTCGAGACGGCGAGCCGCCTCTTCTTGAGCGAAGGGTTCGCTGGGACCACCATCGCGAGGATCGCCCAGGACGCCGGTGTATCGGAAGAGATGGTCTACAAGTCGTTCGGCAACAAGATCGCGCTCGTGCGGGCGATCCGAGACCAGGCCCTGTTTGGCGCCGGTCCGGTGCACGCCGAGCACAGGTCCGACAAGATGCAGGCGAGTGAGGACGACCCGCACGTCATCATCCGAGGATGGAGTGTTCTGACGACAGAGGTCATGCCGAGGGTGGCGCCGGTGCTATTGCTGGTACGTGAAGCCGCAGCGAGTGAACGGGAATTGGCGAGATTGCAGGAAGAAATGGACGCGGCCAGGCTGACGCGCATGACGCACAACGCCCGGACGCTCCTGAAAGGACACCATCTGCGACCGGGCATCACGCTCGATGCCGCCACGGACGTGTTGTGGGCCTACAGCTCGCCGGAGCTCTACGAGCTGCTCGTCCTCCGGCGGGGCTGGTCCCTGGAACGGTACGGCCGTTTCATCGCCGACGCGATGATCGCTGCGCTGCTGTCCTCTTGAGCCATGCGCGCCGGCCCCAATTAGAGTTGGCCGCCATCCGCAATGTATGATATAGTCGTCAGCCTCTCGTTCACTGTACGTAAGCCTGCCAGCGTTTATCCAGCGCGCGACCGGCACCAGCAGCGTTGGACATCACCAATTCCTCCTGCTAATACGTCCGATTCGCTGGGTTCGAAGGACATCACACATGGCAGCCATGAACGGCACGATCAAGCGCCTCGTTTCGGACAAGGGTTTCGGCTTCATCCTGGCGGGTGACGGCAACGAATACTTCTTCCACAACTCCGCCTGCACCGGTGCACGGTTCGACGAGCTGCGCGAAGGACAGGCAGTTACCTTCGAGCGCGGCCAGGGTCCCAAGGGCCCCCGCGGCGAGAACGTGCGCCTCGCGTAATTGCTCGCTCTCGGTCGCCGGAGAACGGCGATGACCACCGCACTCGTGCGCGAGGTGATCGTCGATCGCCGGCGATCTGCCGCCCGGCCCCGTCAAAGCTCCGTCGAAGCCCCCTTCAGAGCAGTGTCCCGCGAAGGATGACCAGCCCGACGGAGAAATAGATGATCAGCCCGGTGACGTCGACCAGGGTCGCAACGAACGGCGCCGACGACGTCGCCGGGTCGAACCCCATCCGCCGCAGGATGAAGGGCAGAACCGAGCCCACGAGCGACCCCCACAGCACCACGCCGACGAGCGCGAAGGCAACGGTCAGGGCGACCAGGAGCCAGTGCGGACCGTAGAGGTGTGAGAACGCCGACCAGATCGCAATGCGCGCGAAGCCGATCGCCCCGAGGATGACGCCGAGCGCGAGTCCCGCGAACAGTTCCCGGCGAAGCACGCGGAAGAGATCGGGAAGCTGCAGCTCCCCGACGGCCAGCGCGCGAATCACCAGCGTCGAGGCCTGCGAGCCTGAGTTGCCGCCGCTGGAAATGATCAGCGGCACGAAGAGCGCCAGGACAACCGCCTTGGCGATCTCCTTCTCGAAGAATCCCATCGCGGTGGCCGTCAGCATCTCTCCGAGAAACAGGAACACCAGCCAGCCGGCGCGCTTGCGAACCATGCGCAACGGCGAGATGGCGAGGTACGGCTCACCGAGGGCTTCCGATCCGCCGATCTGCTGGATGGCGCGCGTCGCTTCTTCTTCCGCAACGTCGAGCACATCGTCGATCGTGACGACGCCGATCAAGACACCCGCGGTGTCGGTCACGGGCAGCGCGCTGCGATCCTCTCGACGGAACACCTCGACCGCCGACCCCTGCGTGTCGGTCGCTTTCAGCGCGACGTAGCGGCGATCCATGAGGTCCGCCACTCGCGCACTCGTCGGTGCGACCAGGAAATCGCGGGTGCGGATGTCGTCGATCAGGCAGCCTGCGTCGTCGACGACATAAAGCACGTTGAGCGTCTCGCTGTTGTGGCCTCGCTCCCGGATGTAGTCGAGCACCTGCTGTACCGCCCAGTCTTCCCGGACGGCGATGTAGTGCGGGGTCATCAGCCGGCCGACCGTCCCGGGCGCGTAGCCGAGAAGCGTGACGGCCTCTTCGCGCTCGTCAGGGGTCAACAGGGCCAGCAGCTGCTTTGTGGCGTTGGCCGGCAGCTCGCTGAGGAACCATGTCCGGTCGTCAGGAGCCATGTCGTTGAGCAGGTCCGCGACCTCCTCCTGGCCCATCGCCTTGACCAGTGCCCGCTGCGTGGCCGGCGGCATGTACTCGAAGACCGCCGCGGCGAGGCGCCTCGGCAGGATGCGAAACGCAATGACTTGGTCTTCCGCCGCGAGTTCGGCGATCGCTTCCGCCACCTCGCGCGGGCGCCAGCGAACCAGTTCTTCACGCAGGGCCGCGAAGTCGCCGCTTCGGATGAGAGGCACCAGATTAAGGGTCGTGTTGGTCATGGTTCGTCACACTGTGCTATTATGGGGACGCTCCCAACAATTTGCTGCACGAGGCGGCGCGCGCGCGCCGGGGGGAAGAACTATGTTCCGTCGATTCGTCATCGCCATCGGCATTGTCAGCGGCTCGGCGATCGCGCTCCACGCTCAGGACGCTGCAAAGCCGGCACCGCCCACCTTTCACAGCGCTGCCGATGTGGTGACGATCCAGGCGGCCGTCCGCGACGCCCGCGGCCGTGTCGTCAGCGGACTGACCAGCGACGATTTCGAGGTCCGCGACAACGGGCAACTTCGGTCGATTTTGTCGCTCCGATCGGATCGCGAGTCGCCGATCAGCCTGGCGATCCTGGTCGATATGAGCGGCAGCATGCGCATCGGACCGAAGATCGCCATGGCCCGTCAGGCCTACGACTCGATCCTCTCGCAGTTACGTCAGGGTGAGGATGAGGTGGCGCTCTTCACCTTCGACTCGACGCTCCACGAGCGGCACGGCTTCACCCGCGATCTCGCCGCCTTGAAGGACGGCCTGACAGAGTTCGCACCGTTCGGCACCACCTCGCTGTACGACGGGACGGCCGCGGTGGCTCGCCAGCTGGCAGACCGTGCCGGCGCGCGCAAAGCCGTCGTGGTGCTCACCGATGGTGTCGACACCAGCAGCGCGCTGACGGCGCGCGAGGTGTCGGGAGTGGCGAGCGCGATCGATGTCCCCGTGTTCGTGGTGGCGACCGTGCCGTCGGCCGACCTGCGTCTGGCGCTCGAGCAGTCCGACCGCGGCGGGGCGTCGAGCACGGCAGACCTCCGGGATTTGGCGGATTGGACCGGCGGCCAGCTGGTCTTCACCAGCTCGTTTGCCGAGACGCTCGCCGCCACGTCGCGTCTCGTTGACGATCTGAGACAGCGGTACGTACTGGCGGTTGAAGCCGCGACCGGACGGGAATGGCGCCGCCTCGATGTGCGGGTTCGCCTTCGTTCGACGACGGTCAAGGCGCGAAGTGGGTACTTCGCCGGGTAACGCGCCCCCTGGGCGCGTCATCATCCGGACGACCCCCACTCCCATTGACGGTTCATCGGTAAACGTAATGCCGACGTCTACCGGGTAGGCCTGACCCGACCTGGAACCGCTACAACGCATCCTTCGCAGCGTCGGTCTTCGTTGCTACTGGGTCTGGTACAATCCGTCCCCTTGGTCGGCCCGCCGAACCATGACGCAAGATTTTTTCATCTTCAAGACCTCATTCGCGCAGGAGCGTCTCTGGTTCTTCGATCAATTCGCGCCGGGGAACCCGTTCTATAACATCCACGTCGCGTTGCCGCTGCCGGTCACGGTCGATTCGGCGATTCTTGGGCGTGCACTCAACGCGATCGTGGCGCGGCACGAATCGCTCCGAACCACCTTTGTCGTCAAGGCCGAGCCCGTCCAGGCGGTGGCCGCCGCGCTGCGTCTCGAGCTGCCCGTCGTCGAACTCAATCGATCGTCGGGGGCCGATGTCGATCGCCTGATTGCCGAAGTCTCGCGCGAGGAATCGCAGCGTCCGTTCGATCTGACGCGCGGTCCGCTGCTCCGCACCTGCCTGGTCCGCGTCGAAGGAGAAGCGGCCGTGCTTCTCCTGACGATCCATCACATCGTGTCCGACGGATGGTCGATGGATCTGATCAGCCGGGAGCTGCGCGTCCTCTATGACGCCTTTGCCGCGGGCGAGCCATCGCCGCTCCCCGAGCTGCCGATTCAGTACGCCGACTTCGCCTTGTGGCAACGTGAGTGGCTGCAAGGTGACGTGCTCGAGCGGCAACTGCGCTACTGGCGGGAACGTCTGGCCACGGCGCCGCGCGTTCTCGAACTGCCCGCGGACCGGCCCCGGCCGCCAGTACAGACTTTCGCGGGCGCCTACCAGATGGCAGACATCCCACGGCACCTGGTCGAGGGTCTTCGTCACATCGCGCGCGAGCAGGGCGCCACGCTCTTCATGGCCCTCGCCTCGCTCTTCTCGGTACTGCTCTCCCGCTATTCCGGTCAGGACGACATTGTCATCGGCACGCCTATCGCCAATCGCCACCGCGCCGAAGTCCAGGACCTGATCGGGTTTTTCGTCAACACCTTGCTGCTGCGGATTGATCTCGGCGGAGCGCCGGGGTTTCGCGCGCTGCTGACGCGCGTGCGTGCCGCCGCGCTCGACGCGTATCAGCACCAGGATCTCCCGTTCGAAAAGCTTGTCGCCGAACTCGCGCCCGAACGGCATCTGAGTCACACGCCACTCTTCCAGGTGATGTTCGTGCACCAGACGAGTCTCGAGGATCGTCCGGTCGCGGCCGGTCCACATCCGTCATCCGGATCGGCTGGCGTCGTCGAGCGCGGCACGGCTAAGTTCGACCTGACGCTGTTTACCGGCGAAACCGAGGATGGCGGCCTCTCAGCAGTCGTCGAATACAACGTCGATCTTTTCGACGACGATCGGATCACGCGGTTGCTGGGACATCTGCAACAGCTGCTCGAAGGGATTGTCTCGGAACCGGATCGTCCAGTCGAAATATTGCCGCTGCTGACCGGCGCCGAGCGCGAGACGCTGATGCAATGGTCGGGAACCACCACATCATATCCGCGCGCCGCGACAGTCCACGATCTGCTCGCCGCTACGGCGGCGCGGCACGCGACCTCGCCGGCCGTCGTCTGCGGATCGGACATCCTCGGCTATGGCGAGCTGCTGTCGCGATCCGGCGCTCTCGCGCATCGCTTGCGGGAACTCGGCGCGTCGCGCGGAAAGCGGGTTGCCGTGTTGCTCGAGCGTTCAAGCGACCTGATCGTCGCGCTCACCGCCGTCCTGGCCGCGGGCGCAGCCTACGTACCGCTCGATCCGTTGTATCCCGTCGCTCGGTTGCAGTTCATGCTGGACGATGCCGATGTGGCAATGGTGATCACCGCCTCCACCATGGCTGGGCGGATTCCGGCGCAGCTCTCGCGGCCGCTCGTCGTGCTCGACGACGAGGAGGAACGGCGGCGCATCGCGGCGTTGCCGGCGTCGCTGCCGGCGTCCGGTGCTGTTGCCGAGGACCTTGCCTACATCATCTACACGTCGGGATCGACGGGGACGCCCAAGGGCGTCGCGGTCCCGCACCGTGGCATCGTTCGTCTCGTGCTCGGCACCGACTACGTCTCGTTGTCCCCGTCCGATGCCATCCTGCAGTTCGCGCCGGTGTCGTTCGACGCCTCGACGTTCGAAATCTGGGGCGGCCTGTTGAACGGCGCGCGGCTGGTGCTTGCGCCACCGCGACCGCTCTCGACCGGCGAGCTCGGACAGCTCGTCGAATCGGCCGGCATCACGACGCTGTGGCTAACAGCGAGTCTTTTCCAAGAAGTGGTCGACGGCGGCCTGGATTGCTACCGGTGTGTTCGGCAGTGGCTGGCCGGGGGAGATGTCCTGTCGCCGGCTCACGTTGCGAGAGTCCTTTCGGAATTGCCGGACTGCCGCCTAATCAACGGTTACGGCCCAACCGAGAACACCACTTTCACCTGCTGCCATCGGGTGACGACGTCGGACCGCCAGGGAAGCGTCCCGATCGGACGGCCTATCGCGAACACGCATGTGCGAGTTCTCGACAGGCATCTGCAGGCGGTGCCGGTCGGTGTGCCGGGCGAGCTGTTCGTTGGCGGCGACGGGCTGGCGGATGGCTACTGGCACCAAGGAGACCTGACCGCTGCCCGCTTCATTTCTGATCCCGAAGCGAGTGGCGAGCGTCTCTATCGCACCGGCGACGTCGTGCGCTGGCGCAGCGACGGAGTGCTCGACTTCGTCGGACGGCGTGATCACCAGCTGAAGGTCCGCGGATTCCGTGTCGAGCTGGGCGAAGTGGAGGCGGCGCTGCTCCTCCACCCGCAGGTACGCGCGACTGCAGTAATCGCGCGCGGGACCGGCAGCGGGCGTCATCTCGTCGCGCACGTGGTGCCCGTGTCGCCTGACGAGTTACCGGTCGGCGAGGTCCGCGGCCATCTCGCCGCCCTGCTGCCGGAATATATGATGCCGGCGGCGTTCGTGCTGCGTGACGCGCTGCCGATGAACCCAACAGGCAAGGTCGATCGCGAAGCGCTAGCAGCCGAGACTCGCGAGACAGTCACGACCGACGCGGCGTTCGCGGCGCCGACCAGCGCCATCGAGCAGACCATCGCGCTCATCTGGGAGTCGGTGCTCGAGCGCGAGCAGGTCGGTGTGGACGACAGCTTCTTCGAGTTGGGTGGCCATTCGCTACTAATGGTCCGCGTCCAACGGCTACTCGCCGAGGCGATCAAGGCTCCGCTCACGCTCGTCGAGCTATTCCAGTTCCCAACCATCCGCGGTCTGGCGGCGCACCTGGGTCAGCGAGCAGCGCAACCGTCAGTCCTGGAGCGCGCCGAGTCACGGGCCGCGCGGCAGCGGGCAGCGATGCACCGGCGCGGCGCGGCGCGGGGCGTCGGCCGGGTGGAACCGCGATGAGTCCGGGTCCGGCCGCCGACGGAATTGCGATCGTCGGGATGAGCGGCCGCTTCCCCGGCGCCGCCACCGTCGAAGCGTTCTGGGCAAACCTACGCGACGGCGTGGAATCGATCCGGGTTTTTAGCGCCGAAGAGCTGGCCGCGGCAGGCACGCCACCGGAAGTATCGGGCCTCGAGGGCTACGTCGCGGCCGCGGGCGTGATCGACGGCGTCGATCAATTCGACGCTCGGTTCTTCGGGTTCAGCCCGCGCGACGCCGAGATTCTCGATCCTCAGCAGCGGCTGTTCCTCGAATGCGCCTGGGAGGCACTCGAGCGGGCGGCGTGCAATCCTGACCGCTTCGATGGCGCGATCGGCGTCTATGCTGGCACGTCCCTCAGCCTGTACGCCATCCGCAACCTCTATCCGATCACTGGCGTGCCAGGCGGCCTGGACGATTTCCAAGTATTCCTCAGCAACGACAAGGACCATCTGGCGACGCGGACGTCCTATAAGCTGAATCTCCGTGGCCCCAGCGTCACTGTGCAGAGCGCATGTTCGACGTCACTGGTCGCGGTGTGCCTCGCCTGCGAGAGCCTGCAGGCGTTTCAGTGCGACCTGGCTCTGGCTGGTGGCGTCACGATCCGCATCCCGCAGGTACAGGGCTACTTCTACAAGGAGGGCGGCATCGGCTCTCCCGATGGTCACTGTCGAACCTTCGATGCGGCGGCCAAGGGCACGGTTGGCAGCAGCGGTGTGGCCGTAGTCGCGCTGAAACGGCTGGCCGACGCACTGGCTGATCGCGACCCGATTCACGCGGTGCTGCGCGGCTGGGCCCTGAACAATGACGGCGCGGCCAAGGTTGGCTACACCGCACCCAGCGTGTCCGGGCAAGCCGCTGTCGTCGCGGCGGCACTGGCGCTCGCCGATGTGGATCCTGGCAGCATCACCTACATCGAGGCGCACGGCACTGCTACACCGATTGGGGATCCGATCGAAGTCGCGGCGTTGACCGACGTCTACGGACGCCGCGGTCTCCCGCCGCGGTCCTGCGCCATCGGTTCGCTCAAGAGCAGTGTCGGCCATCTCGACTCGGCCGCCGGCGCTGCCTCCCTGATCAAGACCGTGCTGGCGCTTGAGCACCAGACTCTGCCGGCCAGCCTGCACTACGAAAGCCCGAACCCCGAAATCGATTTCGAGAGCGGTCCGTTCTATGTCAACGAGCGGACCCGCCCGTGGCTGACGAATCGGCTGCCGCGCCGCGCCGGAGTCAGTGCCTTCGGGATCGGTGGGACCAACGCCCACGTGATCGTCGAGGAGGCACCGTCTCCGGTCGTCGAGCCGGACCTTGCGGGTGCCGAGGTTCTGCTGCTGTCCTCCCACAGTCGGACAGCGCTCGACCAGATGGCGAAGTCGCTGGCGCAACATCTGATCAGCCATCCTTCCGATCGCCTGGCCGACATTGCGCACACCCTGCGCGTGGGACGTAAGGCGTTTCCGCACCGCCGGGCGTGTCGAGTATTGGATCGGGTCACTGCGGTGCGCTGCCTCACCGGTCTGGATCACGATCGCGTACGTGATCACATCGTCGAGACGGCAACGCCGGAGCTAGTCTTCATGTTCCCCGGTCAGGGCGCGCAGCACGTCAACATGGCCGCCGACCTCTATGCGCGGTTCCCGCTGGTCGCGGATGTGATCGATCGGGGCGCGACGTCCATCCAGGACATCCTCGGACTGGATGTGCGCACGCTACTCTTTGCCGCCGAGGGGTCCGATGCCGACGAGGACCGGCTCACAGACACCGCCGTGGCACAGCCGGCACTCTTCCTCGTCGAATACGCGCTGGCCCGGCTGTGGATGCACTGGGGCGTGGTCCCCGGTGCGCTGATTGGCCACAGCCTCGGGGAGCTCGTTGCCGCCTGCGTGGCCGGCGTCTTCACGCCTGACGATGCCGTCCGGCTGATCGCTGCGCGCGGCCGGCTGATGCAGGCGATGCCACCCGGAGTGATGACGGCCGTCGCGCTCGGCGCCGACAAGACGGCCGCGCTGCTGGGCGGCCACGGCCAAGGCCTCTCAATCGCGGCGGTCAACGCGCCGGCCCTGACGGTTGTGTCGGGTCCACCTGCCGCTGTCGAAGCACTCGAAGACGCCTTGTCGCAGCAAGGCGTGATCGCGCGGCGTCTTAAGACGTCGCGGGCCTTCCATTCGCCGCTGATGGATGCGGCGCGCGCGGCCTTCGAAGCCGAGGTGCGGCGCGTGCCACGCAAGCCGCCCGCGATTCCGATCGTCTCGAACGTAACCGGCACGTGGCTCACGGACGCTGAGGCGCAGGATCCTGCTTACTGGGCACGACAGCTCCGAGAGCCGGTACGGTTCAGCGAGGGACTACGGAGGGTGCGCGGCGATCGATCCACCATCCTCCTCGAGATCGGGCCGGGACGGACGCTGGGAACGCTCGCCCGCCAGCAGCCGCGCGCCACCAGCCGGGAGACGATTCTTTCCGCGCTCGGCGACGAAACAGGCGGCGATGCCGCCGGGCCGACCGAGACGCTCACGACCCTGTGGCTGCACGGCATTGACGTGGACTGGCCGGCGCTGTACCAAGACGAGTCGTACCGCAAGCTGTCGCTGCCCACCTATCATTTCGAGCGCGCGCCGTTTTGGATCGACGGACGGCTTGCCGCGCTCCCGACAGGCCCGCTTGGTCGTCAGGCGATCGACGACTGGTTTAGCCTTCTGACTTGGGTACGGCAGCCGGTGACTGGCGCTTGCGCCTTTCCCGCTGCGTCGGCTGAACGGTGGCTCGTGCTCGCCGACGACGGGACCCCCGGGTTCGCGCTGGCCGAGCGGCTGCGTCAGGCGGGCCATCACGTCGAGGTGCTCGCGTCTGGCCACAGTCCTGCGTCCGACGAAGCCGATCCTCGAATCAGCAACCGCGAGTACTACGACGCCGCTTTGCGCAGTGCCGAAGCCCCGGATGGCGCGCCGCCGCGCGTGCTGCACACCTGGAGCGTCACGGCAGGTGACGCGACTCCGCCTCAGCGGACGCTGCTCACCGGGTTCTACAGCGTCAATGCCGTGGCGCAAGCAGTGCTCGATCGTTATCCGGGACAGCCGGCGCGGGTCGACATCGTCTCCAACGCGATTTACCGGGTCAACGGCGAAGAGCCAATCGTCCCGCTGAAGCGGGCAATGGTCGCCTCGTGTCAGGGGCTCGCCCAGGAGTATCCGCAGCTGTCGTGTCGAGTCGTCGATCTCGACGCGGCCGCCGGCGTCCGGATGAGCGACAGTCTCGACCGCCTGCTCGCAGTGCTCGCCGGCGCTGACGGTGGGAATCAAGTCGCGATCAGATGGCCACACACCTGGCGCCCGCTTGTCCAGCCGCTTTCCTTGCCGCGGGCGCAGGAACGAGCGTCATTGCTGCGCCACGGTGGCGTCTACCTCATCACCGGGGGGCTCGGCAGGATTGGCCTGACGCTCGCGAGCCATCTGGCGGGCGCCTGGTCCGCGAAGGTCGTGCTCACGGGGCGCACCGCGCTGCCGGCTCGAGAGGAGTGGGACGCGGTGCTGTCCGCGCAACCCGAGTCAGCGCTCGCGCAGACGCTTCGTGCCTTGATCGGGATCGATGCGACCGGCGGGGGAGTGCTGGTGGTGCCGGCGGATGCGTCCGATCTCACGCAGATGCGCCACGTCATCGCCGAGACGCGCGCCCGCTTCGGCGCGCTGCACGCCGTCATCCATGGTGCGGGGCTGACGACCACCGACGGCTTCGCGATGGTCGGCGACGTCGACGTCACGGTGTGTGAACGTCAGTTACAGCCCAAAGTCGGCGGGGCGCTGGTGCTGGAGGAACTGCTGCGCGGCGAGACCCTTGACTTCGTCATGTTGCTCTCATCGCTCTCGTCGGTGCTCGTCGGTCTCGGCTTCGTGCCGTACGCCGCGGCCAACCTCGTCCTCGACGCGATCGCCGAATCGCACACCGACCCCGGGACGCCATGGATCAGCGTGGGCTGGGACGGCTGGGACTTCACCGCTGGCGCTGGTCCAGCCTCCGACGTAACCTCAGCCGAAGCAGCCATCCGTCCGGCGGAAGGCTGCGACGCTTTCGAGCGCATCCTGACGAGCCCGATGCAGCCGCACGTGCTGGTCTCGACCAGCGATCTTCAAACCCGCATCCGTGCCTGGACCCACCGTGCGCCCCCTTTCGGCGATTCGCCCGTCGCCGAGTCACCGGTCGTGCTCCATACCCGACCTGAGATCGGCACGCCGTTCGTTGCGCCGACAGGTGATACCCAGCAGTGTCTCGCCGGAATGTGGCAGACGCTGCTCGGCATCGAACGCGTCGGAGCACACGATAATTTCTTCGAGCTGGGCGGCCATTCGCTGCTGGCCATTCAACTCGCCTCGCGCATCCGCGAGACCTTTCGCGTTGACGTGACCGTCCGTTCGCTGTTCGACGCTCCGACGGTCGCCACGCTCGCTCTGCTGATTGCCGCGGCCGCGCCCCAGGCCAGCGCCGACGACCAGCGCATCGTCCGCGTCCTCGATCGGGTCGAACGGCTCACGGACGAAGAGATGCGTCGATTGCTGGATGGACAAGGCCACGGCTTTCCGGGAGATGCCCGTTGACCCGATGCCAGGCGACCGCCGCCTCCTTACCAACCCCGCCATGACGATGGAGAGCAATCGACAGGACGACCTCTCGGCGCGGCTTGCGCGCCTGACCCCGGAGCGCCAGCAGCTGCTGCGGCGCCTTCTCGAGGCAGAAGGTGTGGGCGCCAGCCGCCTCCCGATCGTCGAGAGGCGTGCCGATGGAGCGCCGGCGCCGCTGTCGTTTGCTCAGGAACGGCTGTGGTTCCTCGAGCAGCTCACGCCTGGCACCCCGGCCTTTCACCTGCATGCGGGCCTGCCGATCAACGATGCGCTCGACGTCGCCGTCCTCGAACGTAGCCTCCAGGCGATCGCCGCTCGCCACGATATCCTCCGCTCCCGTATCGTCGTCGTTGACGGAGTGCCCGCCCAGGTTGTCGCACCTGATTTTCACATCGAGCTGCCAGTCGAGGACTTGACGTCGTTGCCGCCGGTTGCGCGTCGCCAGGAGACCATGCGTTTCGCGACGATCGAAGCAACGCGACTGTTCGATCTCTCGACCGCTCCGCTGATCCGGGCGCGTCTGCTTCGCCTCGCTGCCGAGCAGTGGATATTGCTCGTCACGACCCACCACATCGTTTGCGACGGGTGGTCGATGGAGGTCTTCAACAATGAGTTGCGCGAGTTGTACAGCAGCGGCGTATCCGGGCGCGAGGCGACTCTACCGCCGTTGCCGATTCAATACGCGGATTTCGCTGTGTGGCAACGGCGATGGCTGGACGGCCTGGCGCTCGAAGAACAGCTGACGTTCTGGCGAGCCGCGCTCGCGGGCGCTCCCCGCACGCTCGATCTGCCATCCGATCGCCTGAGACCTGCCCGGCCATCCATGGCGGGATCGCGTGTCAGGCGGGTGCTGCCGGCGGCGTTGGCGGAGCGGCTGCGATCACTCAGTCAGCAACAGGGAGTGACGCTGTTCATGGCGCTGCTGACGGTGTTTGCCGTGCTGCTGCGCAAGTACACGGGACAGGACGACATCGTGATTGGCAGTCCGATCGCGAATCGCACTCGGCCCGAGGTCGTGCCACTAATCGGCTTTTTCGTGAACAGCCTCGTGCTGCGCATCGACGTCAGCGGCAATCCAACCTTCCGCGAGTTGATTGAACGCGTGCGCGACGTCGCGCTTGGCGCCTATGACCATCAAGACGTGCCGTTCGAAAAACTGGTGCAGGAGCTGCGACCCGAGCGCGATCTGAGCCGCACGCCGCTGTTCCAGGTGACATTCCAGCTGTTCGCCTGGGCCGGTGAGGCCGGCGCCGAGGAAGCGCCAGCCATCGTTGATGTCGATCGCGGGACGGCGAACGTGGATCTGGCGTTCGACATGGAGGATGGACCATTTGGCCTCACCGCCAATGTCGAGTATTCGACGGAACTGTTTGACCGCGTCCGCATCGAGCGGCTGCTCGGACACTTCGAACACCTCGCGACTCTCGTCGCGTTTGATTCCGGGCGGCCACTCGACACATTGACTCTGCTCGCTGACGACGAGGCGGCGGCGCTCGACGCGTGGAATGACGGAACGGCAGTGCTACCAGGGCCGGACCTGCTCCACGAACTCGTGCTCGAGCGTACCGCGCTGCAGCCTGAGGCGCCGGCCATTGTCAGCGGGCAGGGCGCCCTCACGTATGGTGCCCTAGCCGGCCGGGCGGCCATCGTGGCGCAGCGCCTGGCGTCCATGGGCGTCAGGCCGGAGTCGATGGTTGCCGTGTGTGTAGAGACGACGGCCGACTTCGTCACAGCGGCTCTGGGCGTGCTGATGGCGGGTGCCGCCTACGTTCCGATCGACCCGTCGCTGCCGGCGGTGCGACAACGGTGGATGCTCAACGACAGCCGCGCCGCGGTGGTTATTGCCAGCGCGAGCGTGCGGATTGATGGCGCTGTCCCGTCCGAAATCGTGGTGCTGGATCTCGAGGCGATGATGGCTGCGGGCGATGTTGCGGGAGCTCGCGGCGCACGCCCCGAGGTCGCGCCGTCCTGCCTGGCCTACCTGATCTACACGTCGGGCTCGACGGGCCAGCCACGCGGCGTGATGGTCGAGCATCGCGCCGTCAGCAATCACGTCAAGTGGATGCTGCGCGACCTCCCGCTGACGCGGGATGATCGTGTGCTGCAGCACTACGCCTTTTCCTTCGATGCGTCGATCGCCGAGATCTTTCCCACGCTGGCGGCCGGCGCGGCGCTCGTCGCAGCCTCTCCTGGCGAGCGCTCTGACGTGGCGGCGCTAGCGCGGCTGGTGGCCGGCCAGCACGTGACCGTCATCGACGTCGTGCCATCCCTGCTCGACGTGCTAGTCGATGACCCTGCGTTCGCCGGGGCACCGGCGATTCGACGGATTCTCTGCGGCGGGGAAGTGCTCAGCCCGGCGCTGCTCGCGCGGACCCGGGCGAGCTCGTGCGCCGAGGTCGTGAACCTCTACGGGCCGACCGAGGCGGCGGTCGGCGTGACGTGGTGGCGCGCCACCGGCGACGACCGCGGCCGGGTGCCGATAGGCCGACCGATCGCGAACACAAAGCTCTACGTGGTCGACGCCGGGTTGTCGCGTGTGCCAATCGGCGTGCCGGGAGAGTTGTGCATAGGCGGCATCCCCTTGGCGCGCGGTTATCTGCATGGCGGCAACCCGGACGACGAACGATTCATCAGCGATCCCTTCGCGACAGACCCTGCTGCGCGTCTGTTTCGGACAGGCGATCGTGTCTGCTACCGATCCGACGGCGCACTCGAGTTCCTTGGACGTCTCGACGAACAGGTCAAGCTGCGTGGTTTCCGGATTGAACCGCGAGAGGTCGAGGTCGTGCTCCAAGGCCACGACGCCGTCGAGCATGCGGTTGTCGTGGCGCGGCCTTTCGCCGATCGTGAGGTGTCCTGGCAGGCCGCGACCGTCCATGCGTTGGACGCGTTGCTCGAAGCACTGCCGGAGCGGCTAGCACAGCAGATGCTGGAGGAGGCCGAGAACGGTCCGCTGGATTCCGGCGCCCACCAATCGACGCCAGACGACGCTGTCGAGGAACCTGAAGAATCCCGGCGCAGCAGTGGTGGGCTCCACGTCGTGATCCGTGCCTCTGGTGATGCCATTCCAACACCGACCCGTGAGCAGCGACGCTGGCTAATCGATCGAGCCGTCGAGGAAACGATGTCTGACCTGGAACACCTGCGGGTGTTGGCACCAGGCATGGTTGCAGGCTCCGCGCGCCCGCCAATGGCCACGCCGTGGCAGACCAGTCCCGCCGCGCTGAGCGGCGAGACGCTGCTCATCCAGGGTCAGCAGGTGATGCAGGCATGGGAACTGCCACTGATGGAAGCGATGGCGGCCGTAGCCGCGGCGTCGCACGGCGACGTGCTCGAAATTGGCTTTGGCCTTGGCCTCTCTGCCAGGTGCATTCAGGCTGTCGGCGTTCGGTCGCACATCATCGTCGAATCGAACGACGATGTCGTTGCGATGGCGATGCGGTGGCGCGAGACGCAGGCTGGCCGGGATATCCGGATCGTGCACGCCCCCTGGGATCAGGTGATGGACACGCTGCCGCTCGTCGACGGCATCTTCTTCGACGCGTATCCGCAAGACGAGGCGGACTTCACCCAGACGGTCGTTCGTCAGGTCACCTTCGCCGAACACTTCTTCGGACCAGCCGCGGCGCGGTTGCGTCCGGGCGGTGTGTTCACGTACTACTCAAACGAGATTGATACGATGAGCCGACGGCATCAGCGGGCGCTGTTTGGGCATTTTCGATCGGTCACGCTCAGCGTGGTGCGTGGATTACGGCCTCCGCCCGACTGCCATTACTGGTGGTCGGATTCCATGGTCGTCGTCCAGGCCGTCAAATAACTGCCGATGGGACGTTACACAGACAGACTGGCGGCGCTGTCCGAGAGTCGCCGGGTATGGCTCGCGCGAGCGCTACGCGGCCTGCACGACGCGAGCGCCGTGCGCCTCGTCGCGTACGTGGTCCCGCGACCCGGCACCACGCTCGATTCCGCTGCACTTCGCACGCATTGTCGACAACAGCTGCCGGAGTACATGGTGCCCTCGGCCTTCGTCCAGATCGACACGCTGCCGATCGGCTCGTCAGGTAAGGTCGAACGCCGGGCGCTGCCAGATCCGGCCGCGGTATCGGTCCGGCGGACAACGCCGGCGCCGCGCGGACCGCTCGAAGAAACCCTCGCGGCCGTCTGGTGCCGGGTGCTGGCGATTCCCGCCGTAGGTCGAGACGACGACTTCTTTGCGGATTTGGGTGGCCACTCGCTGCTCGCGGCGCGGCTGCTCGGTGCTATCCGCGAACAGCTGCCGATCGTGCTCGAACTCAGGGCGCTGTTCGAGCAGCCCACGATCGCCCGGCTCGCGGCGGCGATCGAAAGTGGAGCGGTGGGCGCCGAACTGGGAGTACAACCGGACCCTGTAATTACGAGGCGTTCCCGCGACGTGCATCGCACGTCCGAATGATTCAGACTTGTGCTTGAGGAAAGACCATAACAGGACGCGCAATGGCTGCGCGTCCAGCTACTGTGGCGTCGGGGAAAGTCTAGACCCGACGGCGACGGCGAGGCCTGCGAGGAGTGGGAGCGCTCGGTTCCGCGGGAGTGGCGCCTTCTGGCGCTGGCATGTCCGCCGCGACGGCCGCCTCGTATTCGGCGCGGCCACGATCGTAGGCCGCGCGCTGCTCGCCAGACAGCTGGGCCACCGCGGCGGCGAGGTGCGCCGCGAGTAGCTCGACCTCGTAGTGCACGAGCCCTAGGACGTGGGCATCCTCCTCGGGCGAGCTCGGGGCTTCGGCGGCAGCTACCTGCTGTTGAAGCAGCGCCGTTTCGTAGTCGGCCAGCCCTTGCGCGTAGTGTGCCTCGGCCGTCGCGGCCGCTCCCGACTGCTCCATCTGCTGCAGCAGTGCCGTCTCGTAATCGATGAGTCCCTGCATGTAGTAGGCTTCCGCGGTGGGCGCTTGCTCCGCCTGCTGCTGCAGGAGGGCGGTCTCGTAGTCCACGAGTCCCTGGTGGTACGCTTCAATTGACATTGCGGCACCTCGAACTAGGACGAACTCTTCACAGCAACGATCGCCGGAGGCCGGCGGAGCGCTAGCCCGCGACCTTCGTATATTGGCCCCGGTGCGTGGGTCGGTCAAGAGTAAACTGGCCGCCGGTGCCGTCCCGCTGGATCATACGTCCCTGCCCGAGGCCTAACGCGTCGGTGCGACTCTTCTGCCTGCCCTGCGCCGGCGGCGGGGCATCGACGTTCCATCCGTGGGGGCAGGCCCTGCCCGCGGACATTGAGGTTTGCGCCATCCAGCTGCCCGGTCGGGAGAACCGCCTGAGCGATCCGCCGCTGCGTGACCTCGGAAGCCTCGCGTCAGCGCTGGCCGCCGCGCTCATTCCTGACCTTCAGAAACCGTACGCCCTTTTCGGCCACAGCATGGGCGCGCTTCTGGCCTTTGAGCTTGTCAATTGTCTTCAGCGGGTACAGTCGCCCCTGCCGGTTCATCTTTTCGCCGCCAGCGCGCCGGCCCCGCATCTGCGGCGGCTGCGCCCGCCGCTCCATTCCCTCGGGGACGGTCCGCTGATCGCCGCGATGCGGTCGTTCGAAGGCCTGCCGGAGTGGCTCTTGAACGAACCCGAACTGCTGGCGCTCGTGCTTCCGACGCTGCGCGCCGATCTCGAGGCCTGCGATACCTATCTGCCGCGGCCTTCACCGCCCCTGCCATGCTCCATTACCGCGCTCGGCGGAATCGCTGACGCCACGGTGCGCCGCTTCGAGCTCGCAGCGTGGGCATACCACACCGCGCAAGGTTTCGCTCTCCGGCTCTTCACTGGAGGCCATTTCTTCGTCGCGGCCCAACGCGACCGCGTACTCGACACGATTTCCGCTACGCTCTCGCCCGCCGTGCGCGAGCGCCCTCAGGTCTGAAGTGAACATCATCGGACGCCCCGCTGGCTACCCGCGCCTGGCACCGGTTCTACCGGGACTCTCCGGCGATCCGGCGCTCGACGCTAGGTACCGCAGCAGCGAACGGCCAGGCACGAAGAAATACCCGCCGCCGAGCGTGCGTACGAACTCCGGCATCCCCTTCAAGCGCACTGGCGCTTCGCGCGTCGGCAGGCTGAAGCCGTCGTCGGGCGTCTGCGCATCCGGGTGACGTGAGCCGATGACCGGATCGCGCTCGTCCATCAAACCGTGAAACGACGGCGCCTGCAGCCAGGTCTGCTGCACGAACTCGAACTGCCGCTCGAGATCCGCGTTCAGGCACATGAAGAAGAGACCCGGACGCTCGCCCGCGGCCGGCCGGTAGCGGCGGCCCACGCGGAGAATACGGTGGCGATTGGTGATCGCCAGCTGTTCCTGCGATCCGGGCGCGAAGCTCTCGCGCGGATTGGCGCGCCGGATATGCGCGCCGAAGGGGCAGCGGAGACCCTGTGGATCCTCAGCCCCGAAGAGGAAATCGTTGTCCGGCTTCGCGGCGATGTCGCGCACTTCCGCGCGCGTGAACTTGACCGACACCGTGCGGTGCGAGGGCATCGCCGCGACCGCTTGCGGCTGCGCGGGCGGCTGCGGCGGCAGGTTTTGGGGCGGCAAGAGGGCCTCGACCTGATCGACTGGCCCTTGGCCCGGACGAATCAGCGGCTGCTCGCGATCGACTTCGCTCCCCGGCTGATACGGGAAGCGCACCACCGACGAGCCGTCAGGCCAGCGGCCGATCAATTTTGCGCCGACGAACTCCGGCCGCACACCGCCCCATTGCGGAAACTGCGTGTGCAGGCGGCCGGCGGCCTGCGCGCAGAATTGCCAAAACTCATCCACGTCCTGTTCGAGCTGGCGTATCGCGAGAAAGGTCCCATTGCGGCCGAGGTCGCGAACGTCGTTGACGATCGGACGCGCGAAGCCGTTCTGCGGCGTGGTCGCGATCGGCACCACGTTGTCGGGATCGTGAATCGCGTCGAGCGTCGGGCCAGCGGGGAGGTTGCCGCGGTTGTCGGGATAGCCCAGGATGAACTCGCCAGCCTCGACGAGGTGGATCGGATCGGCGCCGCGCAGCGCCTTGTAGGTACCGCGGATCGCCGGCTGCGAGACCCCGTCCACGAAGCCGAACGGTTCCAGCTTGGCCTGGGTGATCTCGTGGGCCGCGGCCGTCTTGTCGGGCAGGTCGACGAAAGGTACCTCCATAACCACGCGATGACCTCGCGCGCGGAGCTGCTCCGCGACCTCACGGCGCGTGCTCTCGAGCGCGTCGGCCGTGACGCCGTACAAGAGCAGCACGCCGTCAAGGGCGGTCCCGCCGGCGCCCCACAGCCACGCCGACGGCGCATTACGCCCGTCATCGCCGAGAATGCGCGAGCGTGACGGCGCCGCCATGCCCTGCAGAAATGCTGACGGAAACGTCGCCAGCGCGTCCTCCGGCAAATGCAGTTTTCGAAGAGCCGACGGCGCGAGGCCGAGGGTGATCGCGCAGTCGCCGAGTTTACGGCCGTCACCGAACGACACTTTCTCGCTCACGAGCGCGAGCCATTCGCGTGCGTCGCTGTCGCCGAACGCGACGCCGATGCACATCGCATACCTCAGGAAACCAAGACCGCCAAAGATGAGGCTTTGGATTTCGTTCACCTCGAGCGCGGAGGCAGGACGCGGACCGGCACCGAAGAGCAGCAGCCACCGCCGCGCCTCCTCCTCGGTCAGAATCGTGCCGAGCCCCTGGCGGATCGCCGCGTTGGTGCGGATGTTCGTCGTCGTCAACTGTGGATAGGCCGAGTACCAGCAGCCTGTGGGAACCTGCTGCCGCCGCGCCCACCGCTTGAAGAAATCGCCGTCGCTCGCGCCCTTCTGCACGAGGTTCGACGTACGCGGAAACCCCTCGGTGTTCGACCACACGCCGGTGAGTCCGGTGTGCGCGATGGTAATGAAGTCTTCGAGATAGCTCTCGAAGCTGCCGCCGTAGTTGGACAGGAAGATCAGATCGCGCGTGCCGGGTACGCGCACCCAGCGCGCGAAGTGGATCGTGCCGAGCGTGCCTAGCCAGCCGGGCCGGAACAGGTTGGTGGCCAGTTGCATGATCGCGGCAAAAACCGCCTTGAGAACAACCGGGCGCAGCAGGCCCGGCTTGATTACTGACAGTGCGGCGAGATGGTTGTGAGCGTGGAAGTTTTCACGCGCGACGATCGCTGCAATCTTCCTCGGGTCCGGCGCGCGATGGTCCGGCTCGTCGCGGGCTTCCTGCCGGCGGAACACGACGTAGGCGATCCCGAGCGCGGCGAGCGTCGCCACCAGCGTGGCGATCAACGCGTCCCAGCCGACCATCAACGCGCGGGTCATGCCGCTGCCGCTCCTGTCCGCCAGGAGCGCCAGCCCGAACACGAGCAGTGCGGGCACGACGAGCGGCCACAGATACATCCTGAACACATTCAGCCCGATCCGAAGGTAGGGGCCTACGCCCGTCCGCTCGCTTTGCAGGGCCGCGACATCGTCCGCTTCGAGCGCCCATGAGAACGCGCGATCCTTCTCGAGCGCGCGGCGCACCCGTTCGAGGACAGCCAGCGCCGACGTAAACGGCTCCGCGGTCTCTTCGACGAGCGTCTTGAGGTGCTCCCGGAGCGCCCGTTCCTGGCGGATGCGCCCGACGGACAGGCCGGGCGTCCCGGCGAACACGACACCGGCGTTGTCTAGAAATCCCTGACCGACCTCCACCATGTGCGACGTCCAGTAGGTGGCCAACGGCGCGCCGCCGCGGTCGGCGGCGAGCGCGTAGGCCTCGTCCACGAGCGGGCCGAGATGCTTCGCCAGCGCGGCGATCAGCGAGTCGCGCGGACCGTCCGCGGAGAACTCGAAGAGCAGATGACCGCCGCCGCCGGTCGCTGGAAATACCGTCAGGCTGGCGAAATGAACGGCGAGATCGCCCGGTTCGCCCGCGACGGCCTCGAACGCCGCCTGCACCCGCTCGATGACCGGGTTGCCCAACCCTTCGACCAGAGCCCGCGCGCGGTCGACGTTGCTTTGCGCCACCGGACAGATGATCGTGACGAGCGTGTAGCTCACTAGTGCCTCCGAACGGTGACAACGAGTTCGTCGAGAAACGGACCGACGAAGCGTGGGGTCCCGACGGCGACGATGTCGTGCCTGAGGAGGCGGGATACGAGCTCAGGCAGTTGTACGCCATTGATGCCGCGGCCCGCGCACGGATGCAGTCCGCCTCCGAAGTTCATGTATGACTGGAGCGGCCGCGCCGGATCGAACTGCCGCGGCAGCGGAAAGACACCGCGATCGAACATCGCCGCCTGCGTGAACGCCGCCACCTTGCAGCCTTCCGGTATCGCGCGGCCGGCGAGCGTGGCCGGCGCGGACGTACAGGCGGAACACGACCGGCGCCGGCGACCACATACGGAGCGCCTCCCAGCACCAGCCGGTCATCTTCATTGGATCATCGACGTCGCGCCGGACACGCGCGAGCAGGGCCGGATCGGACGCGAGCACGTAGACGATCCGCGGTACCGTCGGGGCCGTGGTATCGATCGCGCCGACGAGCAGGCCCACGAGGATACGCCGCACCGTCTCACCGTCGAGCGGCGCGCCGCTCTCCTCCTTCAGATCGAGCAGCCGTCCAAGGACATCGTCAATCTGGACGGCGTCGCGCCGCCGCCGATCGATTTCGTCCACCATCCAGCCCCGTAGTTCTGCGGCCGCGCGGCGCGCACGCTCGGTGACCCGCGTCTCGCTCGGATTCGCGAGAAAGCTGAATTGAAAGAGAGCCCGGCACACGCGCATGAGATCCGCCTCGGTCGGCCCGGGAATGCCGAAGAGGTAGGCGGCGCTGCGCGCAGCCACGGGATGCGCGTAGCCGTGCGCGACGTCGATGCGATCGCCGATGGCGAGCGCGTCCGCGATGATCCGGTCGGCTTCGCCCTTGATGCGCGCGCGCAGATTCGCGGCGTCGATTCGCGACACCGCGTCATACATCTGGCGGCGCTCGCGCGCGAACTGCGGGCCGCGATCGAGGCCCAGGACGAATGCGCCGCTGATCGTCTGGAAGTTCGGCCCGTTGATCGGCTCGATGCGGTAAGCGAGATCCTGCTCGAGCACCTGCTCTACCTCACCCCAGCGCGAGACGAGCGCGAACCGCCTGACGACGATCGGCGTGCCCCAGGCGACGGCGGCGCGGGCGGCCGCGCGGAGCACCGCGGGACTGAGGAGGCGCTGCGCCAGCGTCCGATTGCGGCGCGGACGTGTCAGTGAGGGCTGCGGCAAAGGTCGCGCGGCGGCGTAAGTGTCGAACACGAGCCGCCCGCCGCGCCGAGCGCGCAGTGTATCCACGAACCGGCGCAATTCCCGCGGCAACGCGTCAAGTGTCGGCAATTTCGATCCGTAGCCGTGCGGCAGCGTCAGCGGAGCGGCGAGGGCTGAAAAAATGATGTCGATCGCGTTCGGCGCGTCCCCGCCGAGAAACGAGGTGCCACGCGCTGCCAGCTCCGCCTCGACGATCGCGAACGCCTCTTCGATCTTCGGCGGCGCGCCCGCGATTGCCTGGTCGCTCAAATCGAGAGCGCGCCCCACCAGGCGCCGCCAGATCGGGAACGAGATCGCTATCGCCGCGCGCTCCCACGCCGGGATTCCGTCGACAAGGACGGGAAAGACGACGCGCCGGAACGGCAACAGGTGGAAGTAGGCAAGGCGCTCGACTGCGAGCGGCAGCCGCTGCAGCAACTGCTCGGCGAGTGCGGTGTTGCGCTCGCGCTCGGCCGGCTCGTCGCCGAACAGCCGTTCTCCTTCGCGCAGCCGGCTGTCCAGCCCGTGCAGCGTCTCGCGGGCGCCTTTCCAAGTCTGGGCCGCGCTCACCACCACGGGGAGCTCGACACTGCCGCGCCGCCACGGCGTGAACGGCGCGTGCAGTAGCGGCGCGTGCACTTCTTCGTCGTAGGGAATGCGATGGCGCTCGAACAGCCAGCGCGTTAGCTCCGGCACAGCGCTGACGCGCGCCGACACGATCACATAGCGAGGCGGATCGAGATCCTCAGAACTTACGGGATGAACGTCGGGGACCATGATCGGGCAGATCGCCGCAGAGTCTATCCTGCGGCGACCCGCCCGGCGTCGAATTCATGCGAGCCTAAGGTTCATCGGGCCTAAGGTCCCGCTGGGTGCTATTTGTCCTGGCCACGTCCTCGGCCGTGCCCGTAGTCCCGATCCTTTTTCTTGTCCCACCCATGGTCGTGCTCGACACGCCCATGTTGGCCCTCCCAATAGCCGTAGTAGTAGTGCTGGCCCTCGTAATGCGGCTGGACCCAGTGGGCGCCCTCGGTACGGCGTTCGCGTCCAGTAGCCGTTATGCCAAACGTAACGGTTGTTGACCGGATACCAATAGCCGTCGACCCAGACGTAGCCTGGCCCAGGACGTGCGGGTTGCGTATGCACCACGTGTGGCGCCGGTGGCGGACCGATCCGGATGTTGAGCGAAACTTGGGCGTTGGCCCTGGATCCGAAGCACATGGACATCCAGAGCAGCATGATTACGGTTGCGGCGAATTTGCGCATCAAAATCTCCCCGATGTCAGTCTGCAACCCCTGTGCCGCCACGGCTCTACCGGGCCTTTGTATAGAGGACGTAGTCCTCTCCGTGCCACGCAGGATCCCGCCTGAACCCGTAGGCCTCGAGGACGGAATCTCCTGCCGTGCGAGCCACACGTACGCGCAGCGCAACCAAGCTCGCGTCTCTCACCGCAGCAGCCAGGGCCACGTCGCTCGTCAGCGTCTCCGGCGATACTTCGGTAACGGGTTCGAGCGACCAGAGGTACGGACGGCCGCCGAGTCGCCAAAGGTCCTGTGCCGCAAGGCCGGTCAGTCCGACGGCCTTGAGGTGATTTGCGAGCCGGACGCCTTCGTCGGATCGTGGCAAGCGCCAGCCGCCGACGTCGTGCAGCACGGATAACAGCAGCAGCGGAGCGGCCAAGTCCCTCATCCACTGACGCCAACCTCCGACGGCTGCGGACTGCTCAAGCCAGAAGGTGAGACGCAGGACTCCTCTGGCGGCTGCGATGCACAAGAACGGGATCACCGGCAACAGGTAGCGACCCTCCTTGTGCGGCAGAAGGCTGAGAATGCCGATCGGCAGCCAGAGCCACCACGTTTCTGGAGCACGGCGGGAACTGCCCATGACGGCGAGCGCGACCAAGACGTATGTCGACCACGCCGGGATGATCTTGAGGTACTCCCACGGTGGCTGGTAGCCTCGAGACGACTGTTGTTGCACGATGGAGTAGTCGACCGCCGCGACCAGGCTCGAGAATGGGTGGCCCCAGTAGAGTAGGTCCGACAACCCGATGATCGTGGCCGCCATTCCGACAGCGGAGAACACGAGTAGAGACGCGTTCGCAGCGTACTTCTCGCGGGAGATCGTCACGAACGCGGCGGGAATGAACACCACCTCGCTGAAACGGAAGGCCACCGCGGTACCGAGGAGCAGACCGGCGATCGCCGAGCGGACGGGCGTGTTCTTGGTCGCATAGAGGAACGCCGCGAGGACGAAGATCGTAGAGACCGGCCGCGGCAGCTCGGAGCTGCCAAACGACATCTGCAACTTATTGATAGCGAGGAGAAACACGGCTACCGCGCCAAGATCCGGTTCGTCCGGCGAAAGGTGCCGAGCGACGTACCACACCAGCGGAACCGCAGCCGTGGACACCAATGCCACCGCAGTCCTGCCGGCGAGTACGAGCCCTTCCGGTGACGACCAGCCCACTTGCATCGCCAGCCATTGCGCTGGATACACGAAGGTCATGGGGAAGAACGCGCAGCGCAGGTTCCATACCGGCCAAGGCTTTCCTAAGAGCGCGCCCAGCGTCATCTCGTGGATCTCCACGTCGTCGCCGCTGAAGAAGCCCGGCGAGGCCCACGCGAGGCACACGCGGATACAGAAGACCGTAATCGCGACGATGGTCAGTGCAACGACTGGACGCCGGCCAAACCTCTTCGCCGCCGACGGAAAGCCGACGATGAGCGCCACGCCTCGCAGGAGAAGAGGGGCAATGGGCCAGCGTCGCGCGCCAAATATGGGGCAGTCACCGAACGCGTACCGCAGCAACAGGAGGGCAGTCAAAATCCAGATCGGGTTCTCCACGCCGCGCGCACGCATCGTCGCGCCGGCGAGGTGAACGGTGCCGCCGCCAGTGACGATGATGGCGAGGACCGTGACGAGGACGAGTAGGATGAGAGAGTCCAGCCCGGCGCAGACCGCACACTTCGCCAGCGACGCCGCGGATCGTTGCACGCACGTAGTATCGCCCGTGGCGTCACATGTTCAACAATACGTACGATCGTCGTCTTGCAGCTTAAGGAGGTCGCATGATCCGCGCCGCCGTCCGGTCGCTCCTGCGCCAGCCGTCCTTCACTGTCGCCGCGGCCGGGACACTCGCGGTCGGCATCGCGGCGACGACGACGCTCTTCACGACGGTCAATACCGCGCTCCTGCGTCCGCTGCCCTACGCGCACCCCACGGACCTCTACGCCGCCCGCACCTATTTCCCTGACGGCCGGTTCACGATCGGGCTGGTGGGCACCGAGGAGCTCGCCGCGGTGGCCGCGCTGAAGGATGTCGTGTCGGGCGTCGCCTGCACCGTGCGGCTGGACGGTACACTCGGCACCGATTCGGAACCCCGCCAGGTCGTCGCCTACGCTGTCTCGGATCACTTCTTCGATCTCTTCGGCGTGCCGGTCCAGGCCGGCCGCGCGATCGCCGCCGACGATGATGTACGCGGCGCGCCGTCGGTCGTCGTGCTGTCGCATGCGCTGTGGCAGAACGCCTTCGGCGGCAGGCCCGACATGGTCGGGCAGTCGATCACCATGGCTGGACATCCGGCCCGTGTGGTGGGCATCGCGCCCGCCGGTTTCGACGTGCCGAGCGGCACGGACCTGTGGACCAACACCTGGTTCCCCTTCACCGTCGGGCACGCCTATGACGGTTACGTCCGCGCGCGGCCCGGCGTACCGCTGGCACAGCTGCAGGCGCAGATGAATCAGACGTTCATCCCGCTGGCCAAGAAATACCCGGAGCAGGAGACCGGGCGCGCCTACGCCGTCCGTCCGCTGCTCGAGGCCACGGTCGGCAGTCTCGGGCCGATTCTCCTGATCCTGTTCGGAGCCACGGCGCTCTTGCTTGTGCTCGCGGCGGTCAACGTCAGCAACCTGATGCTGGCGCGGACGACCAGCCGCGTGCGGGAGGTGGCCGTGCGGGCCGCGCTCGGCGCCAGCCGCCGCCGGATCGTCGCGCAACTCCTCAGCGAATCGGTGCTCGTCGCGATGGCCGGCGCCATCGTTGGCAGTCTGCTCGCCTACGTCGCCATCCAGCTGCTGCTGCGCTTTGGCGCCAGCCGCCTGCCGCGTCTCGGCTCGATCTCGGTTGACTTCAGCGTCATCGCCTTCGTCGCCTTCGTGGCCGGCCTGACGGGCGTGCTGGTCGGCATCGTGCCGGCGATGCGGATGGCCGACACCGATATCACGTCCCTGATGAACGAATCGGGCCGGAGCGTGCGCGGCTCGCGCACGACACGGCGGCTGCTCGGCGCGTTCGTGATCGCGGAGATTGCCGTCGCTGTCGCGATCGTCGCGGGCGCTGGTCGCCTGGTGCGCAGTTACCAGAATCTCGAACGTCTCGATCCTGGCTTCACGCCGGGTGGGCTACTGGTCCTCGATGTGGCACTGCCGGCGCCGCAGCCGCCGTTCCAGGAACGGCGCCAAGCCTGGTGGGACCAGACGGACGCGGCGCTGCGCACAGTCGGCGCCACAGCCGTCGCCGCCACCTCGTCGCTGCCGCTCGAACCGCACGAGTGGGACTCGACGGTGTTTGTCGACATGGTCGCGCACCCCGACGTGCCCGTTGATCGGCGCCCGAACGCCCGGCTGCGTCTGGTCACGCCGGACTTTTTTCAGACGATGGGCATTCGGTTGCTCGACGGACGGCCGATTGCCCGCGAGGACGGCGTGCGCACCCAGCCCGTGGGCGTCGTCAACGAGGCGTTTGCCAGGCGCAATCTGGGCGGCGCCAGTCCGATCGGTGAGCAGATCAAGGGACTGCACGGACACCGGGACGGCAACAAATTCGTCGACGACTACGTCCGTATCGTCGGCGTCGTGCGCGACGTGAAGTATGCGGCGCTCTCCGGTCCCACTGAGCCCGTGCTCTACGTCCCGTTCGCCCAGTTCATCCCCGCGCGCGCGTCGATCGTCGTGACGACAGCCGACGGCGCGCCTGAACGGCACAGCGCGGAGTTCATCTCCGCGCTGCGCCGGGTTGACCCGCGCCTGGCGATCGACGCCAAGGGCGTCCCCGCGGTCGTCGCGGCCTCGCTCGATCGCGAACGTCTCGGCATGTGGCTGATGCTGGGATTTGGCGTCGCGGCATTGCTACTCGCGGCGGTGGGGATCTTCGGGGTCATCGCCTACGTGGTCTCACAACGGACCGGCGAGTTGGCCGTCCGCCAGGCGTTGGGCGCCACGCGCGGGCAGATTCTGACGAAGGTGCTGCGCGAGAGCGTCGGTGTGGCGCTGATCGGGCTGGCGATCGGCGTCGTCGTCGCGTGGTGGACAGGCCGCCTGGTGGCCGGCTACGTGTTCGACGTGAGCGCCCGCGATCCATTCGTGCTCGGTGCGAGCGCCGCGATCGTCGGATTGCTGGCGGTGGCCGCGACGGTCCTGCCGGCGCGACGCGCGGCAAGGCTGGACTTGGCCCGCGCCCTGCGCGAATAGGCGGCACTTCTACTCGCCTTCCATTCGAGTGCTTCAGTGCTTTTCTAATGACGGGTTCTTCCCGGTCGAGTAGCATGCTCCTTCGCAGCGCCGTGGTCATGCTTGCGTCCTACATTGTTGTCGCGTTAACGGTGATCGGCCTGGTCGCGGCACCGCGCGCTGACGCTGCCGACAAAAGTACCGGCGCACTCGCGGAGCAGGTCCCCATTCCCGGTGGCACGGTGGCATTGGCGCGGGCGTTGAAGATTCCGGCGGCCCCGGATCGCGCGAGATTTGTCACGGAACTGACGCGGGTCATCTACCACGTTCCGGAAGGCAAGAATGCCGCGACCGATGCGCTGCTGCGCGATCTGGCGACGCATCTCGAGGTGGTGGACCGGTTCCAGAAGGCCCTCGCCGCCATTCAAACTGACCATGGATCGATTGCGCTCGCGATGGCAGATCAGAAAGACAATCGCAATCGGCTGAAAGCGTTTCTCGATCTGATCGGGCTGAAACTGCTCGACAAGAACAAGAAATTCAGCGTCGCACCTACCGACAGCAAACAGGCCGGCGAACGCTTACGTGTTCTGGCGGAACTCGGTGTCAACTTGGAGCAGCTCGCGACCAAGCTGAATGCGGGGGAGGCAGTGCGGGTGGATCTGCCAACCGAAACGATCCCCATTCCACTGACCGCAGAGCTATGGAGTCGAGTCATTTTCCGCCGGCAAGTTGCGCTGCCGGCGCTCTTTTCGTCGATCATCGGCGACCGTCGCGCCGCGCTCCTCTGTCACGGTCTGGCGGCGCTCGACGATGAGACGCTGCAGTTCCTCGCGGATCAACCGCAGCTGCTGGCCCGTTTGTACGAGCACGATGCGGGTCCGTTCGCCGCCTTTGCCGGCAGTCTCCGCATTCGCGGCGGCCGCGTTGTCCTGCCCGGAGACGCCGCCGCCGCACCATTGTGGGAGGCCATCGTCGAGGAAAGCGCCGCACGACCGGATCGGTTCGTTCGCGAGCTGTTCTCCAGAGACGCGGGCCGCGTCGCCTACCTGTACGATGCAATTTCGCACCTCGACGCGGCGCGGGTGGGTTTTGCCCTTGGCGTGACCATCGTGAACACCTCGAGGCGGCTCGACCGATTTCGAGCACTGGTCGCGACCGTGACATCCAACGAGCATCTCGACCTCGTTAACCGCCCGTTCGATCGCCCCCCGACGGACACCGTCCTGCTGCTTGCGCGTGTCAGCGCTCTGCCCAATGGCGCGCCCGCGCCGCCAGCGTGGCAGAAGTTCTGGTCACGCGCGTTCGACAGCATTGATTTGCCGGAGAATGCCGTCAAACAGCTCAAGAACTTCGAGGAGGACGGTGTCGTCGATGCGGCATGGCTCGCCGAGGCACTTCAGCACACCGACGTGCGCTTTCGCCACGAGCGGCTCGACCAATTGGATTTTGGGCACCGCGCGTTTGCCTCAACCGAAGCGGCGGCGCTGCCCGATGCCCTCGTCGCCATTCGCGCGTTTCCGCGGGACCTGTACCTTGATGCTGACGCTCGAGCGCATGGGCGTCGACACACCTGCCGTCTACGTGGCTGCGGCGCGTCAGGCCGACCGGCTTTCCGGCCTGAACGCCGAGCGCGGCTTTGTCGGACTGTCGCAGTTCGAAGGCGCCCTCGCGCTCATCGCGCGAATGGCCCGGGTGCATACGATTGACGCCGGCCACGCCGGAGCGCTTGTGTCGAGTCTGTCCGCGGTGGCTCTGAGCGACAACGGCCGCTTCAACGGCGGGATCGCCCGGTGGCTGAATGAGCAACTGGCGCCGGCGCTCGGCGGAGCTTCATCAATGGATGATCTCGACGACGCCCTGGTCAAGGCGCTCGCCGGACCTCCGCCCGTGGGTGCGCCTCAAGTCGTCACCTGGGAGGATCACCGCTACACGATCGATTTTGCCGGCGCGGAGGCGCGGCGCCTCACGGCGATGCGTGAGAGGATTGCTGCACCGCCGCTCGCGATTCCGTCAGCGCTCATCCGTACGGGCTGATGCCCTCCGCGCCCCTGGTCTCACATACGAGGCGCTCCCGCCGCTCGTGACCGACCTGCAGACCATCGAAGCCATGCGCGGTCCGCAACCGAAGAAGGGCAACCAGGCGCCGGTCGTTCTGCCACCCGGCGTCGCCGCGCACGTGAACCCCTACGAAATCGTCTCGAAGACCGTTCAGGATCTCTCGAAGATCAAGAAGGCCAAGGACGTAAAAAACGCCGCGCATGCCGCGGAGCCACTGTTGGAGGCCGTCGACTACCTGCTTGGCGACGCATTGCTGTCGCTCGACTATGCGCTGGAGCTTGGCGATCCCGAAGGCGATGCCACTCTTGCCGGCAACGTGAGCCGTCGCCACGATTTCGGCTTTGCCGAACACATCGACGAGTTACGCATGCGCGCGCCATGGACCATTCCGACGCAGATGGCCGACCGCGGAGTACCGTGGCACGTCCACGGGTCGGCCCTCGGTCTCGACATCGGCCTGTCCTCGCTCGCGCTTCGCCGTTTATCGGACGCGGTCAGCGCGACCTCTGTATTACCAGACGTCGGCCGGGACACGTTCACAAACTCTGTCGCATTGTTGAACCCATTCGACCTGCACGACAGTGATGCCGCCGCCATCGCGGCGGCGATCGAGCGCGGGCGCGCCCGTGTCGCCGCGCTCGATGCGGCTGACGAACGCTTCGACACCATCGCCGAGTCGCTCCAGATGGACGGCTGGCGCCGCCGGGAAATTCAGTGGAGCCTGGCGAACGATCGCGCGAGCACGCTGTCATTCTTTTCCCTGCGCGAGCTGCTCTTTCTTGGCGATCCGGCCAGCAATGCGGCACTGGATCGTCTCGGCAATGCGGCGCTCGCTCTTGACGGGTGTTTCTGCACAGAGCTACTGCCGCCTGGTGCGTGGAGTGCTGCGCGAGGCCGGGCGCAGACGGGCCTGATCGCCGTCTATGTCTCGGATCTCACCCTTCGTGTCGTGCTCGTTCTGCACGAGCACCAATTGCCCGCGACACTTGCGCGCGGCGTGCTGGCCGCTGCCATGCAGGACTACCTCAACGAAGTGCAGCCGATCGAGCCTGACGACTGGCTGTCACTGATACGCGCGGCGCAACGGGTCTCACCCGAGCGGATCGAAGATTACATCTCGGCGCTCACCGCCCGTGGACCGCTCGTCGCCGTCGCGGGCTTGTCCGACAGACAACCATGACCCGTCGCACGGACTCGATCGTCAAGTCGCTGGGGTATGCGATCGTCGGCCTCACCGTCGGGATCGGCTGGTGGTTGCCGGCGGCAGCACGCGCCGGACAGAACGCCGGCGCTCCGGCGAGCGTGCGCATTCTGAGCCCGGCGGAGAACACCTACGTGAGCGGCCCCACGCGCCTCCGCGCCGTGGT
Organism: uncultured Acidobacteriota bacterium; assembly: GCA_963836665.1. GTDB lineage: Bacteria > Acidobacteriota > Vicinamibacteria > Vicinamibacterales > 2-12-FULL-66-21 > JAICSD01. Next base: position 46,446 of record CAWIKL010000005.1, read on the forward strand.
CGAGCCAGTCATGGCGGCGTCCGGCGTCGTGTTCTTCGTCGACGGCCGCCAGATCTGTGCGCTGGCAACGGCCCCCTACGAGTGCGAGTGGGACCCTGGGCCCCGGATCGTCGAACATCAGATCCGGGTGGTCGCCACCCTCACGGGCGGGACGCGCGTCGTCTCGACGCTGCGAACCAAGGGGATCAGTTTTGCGGAATCGGTCGAGGTGGATGTTGTCCAGATCACCGCCACAGTGACCGACGGCCACGGACATTTCGTCAAGGATCTGCCCAAGTCGGCATTTCATGTGTTCGAGGACGAGCGCCCTCAGGCGATCGCCCATTTTTCGGGAGACGACAGTCCGCTGGAACTCGTCGTGGCCATCGACACCAGCAACAGCATGACGCCATCGCTCGGTCAGCTGAAGGCCGCCGTGAAAGAGTTCCTGGCCGCGCTCCCGACGGCGAATCACGTGACGCTGCTCGCGTTCAATGCCAGCATCGCCACCCTGACCAGCCGCGCGACCGACCTCACCGAACGCGCTGACGCCGTCGACAAGCTGACGACGTCTGGGACGACCGTCCTCTACGACACGATCGTGCGCGCGACGGATCTGTTGGGCACCAAGAGCGGACGCAAGGCGATCGTCGTGTTCACCGATGGCGAAGACGAAGGCAGCCACGCGGCGATCGACGAGGTCGAACGGCGACTGCAGGCCAGCGATGTCACGCTCTACATGATTGGGCTGGGCCGCGGCACATCGCTGGAGCCTCTGAAACAAGTCATGTTGCGCTTGGCGCAGCCAACCGGCGGGCGCGCGTTATTTACCGACAAGATCGACAAACTCAGGAGTGCGTTTCAGGATCTTCTGGACGAATTGTCGCATCAGTACCTGGTTGGGTATGAGTCGACGAACGCGAAGCGCGACGGCACGTTCCGGCGTATCAAAGTCGACGTGGACGGCCACTATCAGGTGCGAGCGCGCCAAGGCTACCGCGCCCCGACGCGGTAGCCCACGTCGTCATTGCCCATGGTGCGGACCGCCAACGACCTGCTCGGGCATCTCATGCGGTCAGCGGCCCGACAGGATCTCGGGTGTTTCGTTGCGGCGCAGGGTGACCGTGAATGTCGCGCCCCCGTCGGGATTGTCGTGGGCTTCGATGGTGCCACCATGCGCTTCGACAATCGTTCGCGTGATCGCGAGTCCGATCCCGAGGCCCTGCGTTTTCGTCGTGACGAATGGCGTGAACAGCCTGTCCTTGATCTGCGCCGGCAAACCCGTACCAGTGTCGCGCACGGATATGGCGACATCGGCCGCCCGGACTTCGGTTCTGATGGTGACGCGACGACCCGCCGCGGGTGTCTCGGCCATCGCGTCCATGGCGTTGATCACCAGGTTCACGAGGACCTGCTGCAAGAGCACTTGATCGCCGGTGATGATGCAGGGACTCGGCGACAGATTGACGGTGATCTCGATCTGCCCCGCTCGCATGTCGTGAGCCACGAGCGCAAGACTTCCATGTATCACACCGTCGAGGTCGATCGGTTTCTTGTCCAGTTGATGACTTCGGAGCATTGTCCGATGCCGATCGATGATCTCTGTGGCTTGGACGCCCCCGCTCTCGATGTCGGACAGAATCTCGCCCATCGTGTCGATCGTCGCACGATCGGCGGTGATCATCATGCGACCTGCCTGGGCGTTGTGGATCATCGAGCTGAGGGGTTGGCCGAGCTCGTGGGCAATCGAGCTCGTCAACGTCGACATCGTCTGGCGACGACTAGCGTCGGCGGCTAGCGCCAGGTTCCTCCGGCTCTCGTCCTCGGCCCTTCGGCGTGCGCGTCGCTGATACAGGAGCCCGACGATCAGGAGCGATTGGACGGCCAGCACGCCGGCGGCGCTCAGCACTGTGCCCTTATATACGCTCCACAGGCTCGGCCCTCGATAGCGCACCGTGCTCCCTGGCGGCAAAAGGCTGTCAGTGATGGCCCATCGCTGGAGTTCACGCCAGTCGAATATTGGTGGACTGGGTGTTCGCGGCGCCACGGTGATGCTTCGGGGCGGCGCGCCGTTCAACAGTCGAAGGGCCACACCGGCCGTATCACGACTGAGGTCGTCGATAGACACCATTGGTCCGCCAACGATACCGGCGCCAAGGTACACGCTCAGCGGCGCAAACAGGGGCGCATTGGCCCGGGCATGTAGTTCCGCGAACACTCGCTCGTCCGCATACGCGGCCCCCGTCACATCAGTGCCGAACGTGACAAAGAAGATCGCCGAGTCGTCTGGCAGCCTCGCGCATCGGCGCAGGATCTCTGGTAGCGACAAATCGTCGAACCAAACAAATGTCAGCCGGTCGTGAAATCGAGTGAACTGGCTCTCGAGCTCGCGATGCCAGAACTGGCCGATCTGGCCCGACCCCATCACCATGAACACCTGTCTGGTCTGGGGCAGCAACTGCAGAACGGTCTCGATGGTGCGCGGAAAGTCGACGTCGGCCAGGACAGCGGTCTCGTTGTCTCCAAGCGGAGCGGCGCCGAGATACCGTCGATCGACGGCTGCGATCAGGAGCGGCGTATCGGGAAAGAGCTGCTGTCGATACTTGCGCGCGAATACCACCGCAGGGCCGGCGACGGCCATGATCAGGTCCGGCTTGGGACGATCGATGAAGGCGGACCGGATGTAGTCGACGACCGCCTGTTCGGACGCGCGGACAAACCCTGTCGGGCCCACCACGACCTGGATGACGTTGACGGGTTTGTCGGCACGCTCATCCAATTCGACGCGAAAGTTGGCGGTGAACTCGTCAACCACCCAGTTGCCGCGATCGAGCGATTGCAACACCAGGACCTGGCGAACGGGCTGAGCGGCCGCGTGTGCCTCCGTCCCCAGCACCAGCAAACCAGCCAACGCAACGCGTGGGAATCGGCGACCCGGGACGGTTCGGCAGATGAAACTCAGCATGGGACACGACACGACCGCTGTCGGTCGTTATCCACCGGCCGCCGGCCGAGTCTGAGGGCCCGGGCTTCCGTCGACGGGATGCGCTTGACTGCTGATATTGGACCGGGGCGTGCCCGGTTCAGTGCGAGAACGCCCCGCGCCATCCATGAGGCAGAATCTCAGGACCGCCCGCTTGTTCCCAGTGCTCCGCGTCGAGTTGCCGCTCGAGCGTCGTGACATATGTCTCAAAGGCCACGCCGTCGCGAAAGCGCTCGATCTGGACAGGGCGCCCAGGCCACGTCACCTCGAGCACGTACTCGTTGGTGGCCGATTCGAAACGCGTTTCGATCCGCAGCGCGTCATCTGCCCGCTTGAAGAACCACACCATGTGAGCGTCAAGTGTAGCGTATCGGCCATCGGCGCAGGCATCCAACAGGCTACTATGATGCCGAAATGTTGGACGCAAACGCGGACGGGTGTCCGCCGGAGGGTTCGTCGGCGGCGGTAGTCGTCGCTGATGTCCTTGGTCTATGTAGCCTCGTACTGGCAATCTCCGCCTACGCGTTTTCTGGAGTGCGACTGCGATTCGGCGGAACACGACTCGAAGTGGATTCCATGTGGCCGCCGATAATCGTGGCGGCCGTGCTCCTGATAGGTCGACACCTGTTCCGTCCGAGGCCCTCGCTTGCGGCGGTCGTGAGCCGGCGTGTCGGCAGCATGTTTGCGTGCGCGGATTGGAGGACCGCAATTGCGGTCGGTGCCACGAGTCGGATTGCGATGTGGCTCGTCGCGGTGCTCGCCTTGACCTTCAGCGCCGACGGTACTGGCGTCCGGCTTCGATCCGCGCCGGGATCACCGATCCAGCTGGAAGACATCTTCCTGAAATGGGACGGTGGCTGGTACGTGTTCACAGCCGCTCACGGCTACGTATGGGAAGGGCATACGCAAAAGGCACAAAACGTGGCCTTCTTTCCAGCTTATCCCCTGCTTGTTCGGACTGTCGGGTCCCTGATGGGGGCGCGCGTAGTTAGTACGGACGCTCGTGAGGGGGAGTCAAGGGACTTTCGGAACGCTCAGGAGCGGCGCTTGATCTACGCCGGGCTGATGATTTCGTGTCTGGCGTTCGTGTGGGGACTTCGCAATCTCGCCGCTATTGCGGCACACACCGTCGGCCCAGACGCCCGAACAGCCGCGGTGCTCCTGCTGGCGTGGTATCCATTTGCCGTGTTCTACGGCGAGGTTTACACGGAGAGTCTCTTTTTGCTCGCACTGACGGGGACGTGGCTTGAGATCCTGCGTGACCGGTGGGGCAGGAGCGCCGCCTGGGGGCTGCTTCTCGGGCTGACGCGCCCGGTCGGGTTCCTTGTCTCAATCCCGATCGCGATACTGGCGCTCAAGCGGTTCTCGCATCCCATGGCACGGCCGGCGAGGATGCTCCTTTCTGTCTGTGCACCTGTGGTGGGCGTTCTTGTCTTTTCTTGGTACATGCACGGCTACACCGGACATTGGCTCGAATGGATGGAGAATCAGGGAGCTTGGAATCGTTTCAATCCCGACGTCAATCTTGGCCACGTCATTCCCGCTCGGATCCACGAAATTTGGACGGATGGCTTCGTGGGCTACATTTATCACTACCCGGCAGAATTCCTGAACGCCGCGGCGACGATTGGTAGCATGGCTCTGATTATTCCAATCGGCAGACGGCTGGGGAGCGAATATGCAGTGCTGACGTTGTTGCTCGTTGGACTTCCCCTGTTCGCAGGCGGGTTCATGACGATGGGCCGCTTTACGGCGCCAGTGTTTCCAATCTTCATTTACCTCGCAACGGTGGGCCGGGCAAGTGTCCGTGATGCGCTGGTTCCTGTGTGGGCGACGCTACAGGGACTAATAGCTGCACTACACGCCCTTGGTAAGCCGTTGTACTAAAGAAACAGAATCCATGAAACCACCATCGAACGTCAAGACGCCGGCGCAATACATCGCCTCACTCCCCGCCGACCGTGCCCAGACGATCGCGACGGTGCGCGCACTCGTGAACAAGCACATGCCGCGCGGCTACGATGAGTGCCTCGTCTGGGGCACGATCGGCTGGACGATCCCCCTGTCTCGATATCCGGATACTTACAACAAGCAGCCGATCTGCTACGTCGCGCTGTCGTCGCAGAAGAACTACTGCTCGCTCTACCTGATGGGCGCGTTTTGGAGTGCGAGTCAGCTCGAGCAGCTGAAGGCGGCGTTCAAGGCGGCGGGGAAGAAGCTCGACATGGGGAAGTGTTGCGTTCATTTCGAGTCGCCCGATGATTTACCGCTCGACGCGATTGGCAAGCTGATCGCAGCGATTTCGACCGAGACGTGGATCGAGATGTACGAACAATCGCGCTTGACGACCAAGGCGGGGCAGGCGCAGATGGCGAAGCGAGGCGCCCCATCGGCGAGCAAAGTGCCCGCCAAGCGCGTAGTCACCAAGCGTCGCCGGTAACGTTCCCAGCATGACTCGCCGATACCTGGCCACCTGGGTTCGGCCCGGTTGAACTGCTCGGGCGGTTTGCGTCTGGTACAAAGTGATGAAATCCACGCCGCGTCAGTGGACGCTGGTTGCTACGATTCTCGGCTCGAGCCTCACGTTCATCGATGGCACTGTCGTCAACGTGGCCTTGCCGGCGTTCCAGGCCGACCTCCACGCGACGATTACCGATGTCCAGTGGGTGATTGAAGCGTACTCGCTGTTTCTGGGCGGCCTGATTCTCGTCGGCGGATCGTTGGGAGATCAATTCGGGCGCAAACGCATGTTCCTTATGGGCGTTGCGGTGTTCACGCTGGCGTCCGTTGCCTGCGGCTTAGCCCCTTCGATCCGTGGGCTGATCGCGGCTCGCGCGGTCCAGGGTGTGGGCGCGGCCTTCCTGGTCCCCGGCAGCCTGGCAATCATCAGCGCGACCTTCGACGGAGCGGATCGCGGCCGCGCGATCGGGACATGGTCCGGCTTCAGCGCGATCACGTCCGGCATTGGCCCCGTCGCGGGCGGTTGGCTGATCGAGCACGTGAACTGGCGGGCCGCGTTCTTCCTCAACGTGCCGATCGCCGCGCTCGTCATCCTGCTCTCCGTGCGCTTCATGAACGAGAGCCGAGATGACTCGCGCACCTCGGTTATCGACTGGCCGGGTGTCCTACTCGGCGTGGTGGGTCTCGGCGCCGTGGTCTTTGCCCTCATCGAATGGCCACGGACGGACGCAAACAGGTCTGTGGCCACCTCATCCCTGGCGCTTGGCGTCCTTTCACTAATCGCGTTTGCCGTCGTGGAAAGCCGGGTGGCTGCTCCGATGGTGCCGCTCGGTTTGTTCCGGTCGCGTGTGTTTACGCTGGCCAATCTGCTGACGCTGCTTCTCTACGCTGCCCTGGCCACGGTCTTTTGGCTGGTTCCCTTGAACCTTATCGAGGTGCAGCATTATTCCGCCACTGCTGCCGGTGCCTCGTTGCTGGCGTTCCCGCTCCTGATGTTTGTCCTCTCGCGCTGGTCCGGCGGTCTCGTTGCGAAGGTTGGCAGCCGGCTCCCCCTCACGGTCGGCCCCATCGTCTCGGCGATCGGGTTGGCGCTCTTTGCACGCCCGGACATCGGCGGTTCCTATTGGACGACGTTCTTCCCGGCTGTCGCCGTGCTCGGACTTGGAATGGCGATCGTGGTGGCGCCGTTGACCGCGACGGTGATGAACGCCGTCGAGGCCGAGCACGCCGGCGTCGCGTCCGGCGTGAACAACGCCGTGTCGCGCGTCGCGGGGCTTGTTGCGATCGCCCTGTTCGGGATCGTGCTGGTTCGCGGCTTCGACGCGCGCGTTGGGCCGGCTCTCGACCGGATGCAGTTGCCGGTGATGGCCCGATCCGCCGTCGACCGCCAACTGCCTAGACTGGCAGGCGCGGAGCTGGCGGCCCCGGACATCGTTGCAAGTGTCGAACCCGATCGGCGCGACGACATTCGCCGCGCGGTCGACGAATCGTTTGTGTCTGCGTTCCGTCGCGTGATGTTGACGGCCGCCGCGATCGCGCTTGCTGCTGCGGTCGCCGGCGCGCTGACATGACACGGGAACCAATGACTTACACGCACGGTCACCACGAGAGCGTATTGCGGTCGCACAAGTGGCGTACGGTCGACAACTCGGCCGCGTACCTCGCCCCGCACCTCACATCCGGCACCAGCGTGCTCGACCTCGGGTGCGGGCCGGGCACGATTACGGCTGACATCGGTCGGCGGGTTGCGCCCGGCCGGGTCCTCGGCATCGATGCCTCGGCCGCCGTGATCGACGAGGCGCGACGCGCCGGCGGCGGGCCGAATGTCGAGTTCTCGGTCGGCGACCTCTATGCCCTCGAAATGGACGAGCATACGTTTGCCGTCGTGCACGCGCATCAAGTACTCCAGCATCTTCCCGATCCCGTTCGCGCGCTACGCGAAATGAAGCGAGTGTGCAAGCCGGGCGGGCTGGTTGCGGCGCGCGACGGTGACTATGGCGCCTTCCGTTGGTACCCCGACGAGCCCGCGATTGACCGCTGGCTGGCCCTGTACCGCAACATCGCGCGCCGCAACGCAGGCGAGCCCGACGCGGGCCGATTCCTCCTGGCGTGGGCGCACGCCGCGGGTTTCGACGACGTGCGAGCGGGCGCCTCAGTCTGGTGCTTCGCGACGCCCGACGACCGCGCATGGTGGGGTGGGCTGTGGGCCGATCGCATGACCGATTCCTCGATCGCACGGCAAGCCGTCACCGACGGCCTCGCAACAGAGCAGGAACTACGCGAGATCGCCCAAGGATGGCGCCGCTGGGCGACGCATCCCGACGCCTGGTACGCGGTCCTCCACGGCGAGATCCTCTGCCGCGTTCCCGGTACGTTTACGGCTGACCCGCTTTCGACATGACTGCGGCCGACTTTCGGCGTATAGCACTCAGCTTTGATGGCGCCACGGAGGGATCGCACATGGGTGCGGTTGACTTCCGAGTGGGTGGGCACATCTTCGCCACACTGGCCTCCGTCAAGGACGGCTTCGGAAATGTGCTGCTCACGCTGGAGATGCAGGCTGAGTTCGTAGCCGAGGCGCCGGATCTATTCGTACCGGTGACCGGCGGCTGGGGGCGAATGGGTGCGACACACATTCGGCTGGCCCGAGCCAATCGTGACATCCTGACGGGCGCTCTACGCGCTGCCTGGAAGCTGCGCGTCGACAAGAACGCCGCGGCACGATCTGGCCGACGCACCCGCCCTCGTCGGATTCCGCCGACGTAGTCCCGGAAGGCCAGGTCGGCACCATGGGCGACGGTCTCGCTACTTGGGATTTGGATCGCCTGTGGGGCGCGCTGACGCTGAGCGAGGCCGCGCAGTCCGGCTCCAGAGCCAGCCGCCGACGCCGAGCGTCGCCACTAACGCGGCGGCACCCGCCGGCCATTTCGAACGCGCCCGTGCGGGCGTGGGCTCGAGCAGGCGCTTGAACGCCGCCGCGGTGTCCTCGCTCGCCTCGCGTGGACGAATGCGACGTTCTTGGACCGGAACCCACTTGCTGAGGGGCACGAAGGACGCCGAGGTGCAAATGGGACAATGCGTAGCGGCGTGGATCTCCTGGCAATCCAAGCACAGTCGCGCAACGTGAAGCTGCATCCATGTAATCTAGTCGAATCTGGCTTTGGATTCGGATGAAGTCAACGGCCCGGCGTTGACAAATCCCGATCCCAAGTCGCCGGATCGCCGCAGGGCAAGCGTCGGCTCTGGGTCCGGGCTACACGGAAGTGGCGCATCCAGACATTGGCCATCGCTCGGTTTATAAACCACCAGCCCCATTTTCGTTGTGACGCGGGTCAACTGCGGCAGACTCGGCACTGACGCGTGTGCCCACGGAGGCAATGCTGATAGTGAGCGAGTGCCTGCCACGAGATAAAGCGCAATCAAGAATGTCACCGCGGACGCCGTCACCGCACGAGCCGTCGCCGCGCCAAGAATAGCGGCATCGCTCAACGTGAGAACGATGACGGCGATCCCCAAGTGCCAAAATATCGCTCCCGCAAACCTGGGTTCGGGCGCCGCGAGTGCCCAGACCAGGCCACCGACGATCGCCGGCATCATGAAGAGGATCGCCTCACGGCGAAACTGAATGCGGCCCCGGGTCACCATCGCCGTCAGCGCAATCGCACCGAGACCGAGCGGCACCACGACCTGAAACTTTCCAGCAGTCCACACGACGTCTTTCAACCAGTGCGGCACCCAGTGATTCATGGGGACGCCGGCGCCGCGCGTGTGCCACAGCGTCGCAATGGCGTGGCCCCGGACAATAGCTTCGGGAACGGCCCAGGCCGTTCGGAAGCTCAGAAACATTGCCGGATAAAACGGATAACCGCTGAGGAGAGCGCTGCTGGCGCACCAGACGCCACCCGACGCCGCAATCAGAGCCACGATGGGCGCGAGGTTTCGCAAGGTGCGCAATGCGGCGGGTATTGACACGAGACTGACGATGGCGACGATAGCGAAATAGACGGCACTCGTCAGCTTCAGCGTCATTCCCAAACCCGCGAGACAGAGCAGGGCTCGGGTGGCTCCCATTGTCGATGCTGGTGGGCGGTCCAATAGAAGCGCGGCGAGTCGAGACGCAGCCACGTATCCGACCACCGAGACAGCCACATCGGGACTGAGCGTGGGCAGCCAGTTGCCGACGAGCGTTGCGGCGACGACCAGACCAAATGCGCGGAACACGTCCGAATGAGTGAACTGCGATGTCTCGCGAAGCCGTGCCAGCGCCACGCAGCCTTCGAATGCCAAGGCGAGCACGAACAGACCGCCCATGATGTGGTACGACTGCACCCACGTCATGCGGCTGTTATCGAAAGCGGCCGTCAGCACGAAGAACGAGCTGCTCTGTCCGAGCGCCCAGTAAAGATTTGCTAGGCCCGGCACGGCCGCGTAGGCTTGAGCCCAGCGAACAGTGGGCAGATGGTAGAGCCCAAAATCGAACTGCGGCGGCTGGTGCAGGGATGCCATCGTCGCCCACAACGCGAATACCGACAGCATCACGAGCGTCGACGTCTGAAATCGTAGAGCGTAGAAGGATGGGTTCTTGGCGAGACCGCCCGCGATGCCGAACAGGATCAGTGCGAGTGCGAACGCGGGACGGACCGGGAGCCATAGGTGAACCCCTTGCAGTAGACCAGACGCGAGGAACACGCCAACCCAAAAGGCATCGAAGATGCGGTACGGCGCACGACGATCCTCGGGTTGGCATAGCGAACCGAGACCTGAGAGCCCCGCAAAAACGACGAGCCAGTGAAGGAAGAGCACGTGTGGGCGCGCCGACTTATATCACGCTCCGACGCATTCAAATTTTGCTTGCAAGTCTGCAGCGCGTACGCCCGTGCCGCACCTGAGGTATTCAGAGGTGGCGTCGCGCTTTCAACGTCTGTTCAACTGCAGCCTGGGTGGTACCTGAGTCCTGAACGAGTGGCTTCGGCCTCGTTCGATGCTGCCCGCTTCTCCGACCGCTGACGTTCTGTCCCGACCACCGAGCAGTTCGATACAACGAAGCTCAGCAGGCGGCGCCTTTCTCACGGTTCCTGCTCCTGATTTGATCGTAAGATACCTCGCTCTCCTTCAGAGATGACACCAATGACGCATGCCGCCGCGGCCGTCTTGCACCTCGGGCCGCTCAACGGCTCCCCCGGTTCGCCAACTCAGCACGCCCCCTTGGTGCTATTACGCGCCCGGTGAGCACACGCGCGGCGACTCCGCCACTGTCCGTCGTTCCGACCGAACAACAGGAAGACCCTGCCGCCGTCACGGACTGGTGGGCTCGGGCCCAGGCGCCTCGATGGCTGACGACGTCGAGCGTGATGCTTTTGCTGATGCTCGCGTTGGTCGTTGGCATCCAGGTGTCCGTCGGCGCGTTTCGGAGCGAACGCGGCTTGTTTTCGGACGAAGCGGCGCATCTGATGAACGGACTGGTGATCCGCGACTATCTGCGCGACGGTCTCGGGCAAAATCCGCTGACCTTTGCCCGCGACTACTACCAGCACTATCCGAAGATTGCGCCCCTGATGTGGCCGCCGCTGTTTCATGTGGTGCTCGGCGTCGTGTTGCTGCCCGGATGGTCGCCGACGATCGCCGCGCTCGTGCTGCTCGGCATGTTTACGACCTGGACCGCTTGGCGCCTCTATTTTGTCGTCCTGACGTTTGCGTCCGTGCCCGTGGCCATCGGGACGGTCGGCCTGTTTCTGGCAACGCCTGTCGTCATCAGCCTGACCAGCTCGGTGATGCTCGATATTGTCGTCGCGGCGTTTGCCATGGAGGCCGCGTATTGGCTCGGACGCTTTTCGTACTCCGGCAGAACGCGGGATGCGGCGTGGTTTGGACTGATGGCCGCGTTCGCGTGCATCACCAAGGGTAACGGCCTCTCGGCCGTCGTCGCGGCGTTGCTGCTGCCGCTGACCGGACATGGTCGCGCCCTGCGCCGCCCGGGGCTGTACGTCGCCGCGGTCATTGTGATCGTCCTGGCGGCCCCGCCCCTGGCCATTGCCTATCAGCTCGACGCCCGGCTTGGCGACTTTGGGCCACTGAGCTGGCAATTGGTCCATGAGCGCTTGCTGTTCTTCAGCACCCATGCGCTGAGACAACTGGGCGGCGGGCCCATTGCGCTCGCCCTCATCGGCGGTGTCTTCGCATGGGCTCAGCGGCTGGATCGCTATTCGCCCACGCGCGGACTCGGATCCGGTATGGCCACGATGGTGGCCGGAGCGTTCGTCTTTCACGTGCTCAGCCCGCATCAGCTCTCAAGTCCTCGCTACATCACGCTGGCGTACGCGCCGACCCTCGGCCTGACCGCTCTCGGCGTGGTGGCCGTGACGCTGGGGATTCGTTCGCGACCGGCACGTTGGTCTGCGCAGTTGGGGATTTTCCTCGTCCTGTGGATCGCCCTTGTTGCCAGACACCCGGTCCTGGCCGCACAGGCGCCACTCGGCTACCGGGACGTCATGACGTTTCTGGTGGAGCGCAACGAGCTGGCGGGGCGGCGACTGTTGATCATCAGCAATGACACGGGCGAGGGCGCCGGCGTCGTCGAGGCCGCCGTGTTGCATCTGACACCACGGCCAATGATCCTGCGCGGCTCCAAGATCCTCGCCTCGGACGACTGGATGGGGGCACACTTCTCTCTTCGGTATCAGAGTGCGGCCGACGTACTGGCAGATCTGGAGGCCATGCATGTCGACTACGTGCTCTTGGACAGGTCAACCGAGGCCCGAGCGATGCGGTACTGGGGACAGGTCGAGGCGCTGACGCAAGACTCGAGTCGGGTGGATCTGGTGCTGAACACGACGGTCGAGTTGCCGCGTGGGCCGCTGCGCCCGCTGTCCCTCTATCACCTGAAGATCAAGAGTCCCGGTCCGGCCAAGCGAATCGAGCTCTCGACACCAGACATCTCCATCGGCGTGAAGTAGCAACGTCTTGCAGACCGGGCAGTCAATGCGAGTGCGGATCGGCGCACGCCAGTCCTGGATGAACGCGCCGGGAGTCATCCGTCAAGCTTCACGGATACGTTGACGACTGAACTTCCAGTGAGGAGCCTCTCGTGCATCAGGAGCAGCGCAACCACGACGCGGGAGGGTGGCTGTGTCGCCGTTATAACCGGTAAGCATGCCACTGGTCGAAAGGGTCGGTAAGATCGATGGTGTCCAATCGAGAGGAACCACGACATGGCTCTTGTACACACCCCGCCGACCATTGCGATGACATACGTCGGGGGCCCCACGACGATCATCGACGTCGCCGGGCTCAGGTTTCTCACAGATCCCACATTCGACGATCCCGCCTCGTACACGTCGGGGTCGGTCGTCCTTCGAAAAACTGAAGGTCCGGCGGTTCCAGCCGTCGGGATCGGCCGGATCGATGCGGTGCTGCTAAGCCACGATCAGCACGCAGACAATCTCGATCTCAGCGGCCGCGCGCTCGTTGAAGGGCTGCCTACGCTGACGACGCGGGCGGGAGCGGCGCGAATCGGTCATCGGACCATCGGTATGGATCCGTGGGAGTCGCGCGAGTTCGACTCACCGACAGGAGTCCGGCTCAGGGTTACCGCGACGCCGGCACGGCACGGTCCCGCCGGCATTGAGACGCTGCTCGGTGATGTCATAGGATTCATGATTTCCTCGATCGATCCACCGTGCGACCTCGTCTACGTCACCGGCGACACCGTGTGGTTCGGAGGGATCGCCGAAGTGGCCCGGCGCTTCGATCCGGCGGTCGTGCTCCTTTTCGCTGGAGCAGCGCGTACACGCGGGCCGTTCTACCTGACGATGGACACCAACGACGCCGTGGAGGTGGCAGTCGCTTTTCCGCGCAGCGTCATCGTACCTGTGCATCATGCCGGTTGGGCGCATTTCAGCCAGTCGCAGGACGACCTCATCGAGACGTTCGCGGCAGTCGGGATATCGAGTCGCCTTCGACCGGTCTCCTCGTCCGGGGTCATTCTGATCGTTCCGCGGAGCTGACTCTTTGTTGTGACGCTGGTTGTGGGCCTCGCGTGAGCGAACGTGACCAACATGCTGCTCGCCAGTGTCTTCGGCGGACTCAGGCTCAGCGACGACCGGTCAGGTCCCGTTGTCGAAGTGGCGCGTCTGTGCACTCTACAGCGTTGCCACGTTTGTCGACTATGCGGGCGGCCGCCCCCTTCTGCAACCACCCTTGTCGGGCGGGTTCGTCCCGATCACCGCGGCCAAGGCTAGAGTTTGCCGCCAACTCGACCGGCGTATGCTTATTCGCCATGTTCAAACGGTTATTCGGGCGCGGGGAGAAGCGGGAGCGCGTGACGAATCCGGGCGAGGAGCCCGACTTGTGGACCGGCACGACCCGCGGTGAGTGGACAGTGCCCGGCACGTATTTCCAGACGGCTGGATGGCGCCTGGGGGCTGGAACGAGTGGTCAGATGTCCTGGGCAGGCGCCTTCGGCGGGGCCATGACGTTAACGCGAGAGGACGCGCCCGCGTGGACTTTTGACGAGATCGACCTTGATGCCGTCCGACAAAAGCATCGCTCAGCGGCCGCCGCGCGGCACGGAGGCTTGGTGTCTGCGGAGTTCGTGGAGACCGCCACTGGGGCACCGGCGCTTGAGATCGTCACGAAGTACCGACAGGGTCTTGGCTCTCGCTTCGAGGGGCGGCTCCTCATCGACGAATCACCTCTCGCGTACACGATCGCTCTCGCGGGCGAGGAACAAGAGACGGGTGCCAGGGAAGCACTTGTCAACGCTTTGCGGATGCAACTCGGCGAGGTCGACGTTCTTGCCATGATGACCGGCCCGGTGGATCCCGCAACTGGCGGACGGCCGATTCCCGGCATGCAACTGGATCCGTACGATTCTGCCCTTGACAGCGAGGCCACCTATTCGGCGTCTGATGATCCGCGGCTGGACGAATTGTTCCAGACGCATCCTCTCGCGGTAATTCGCTCGAGTCTCCGGCGCGCCAGGGCAACTTGGGAGTGTACGACCGGGAGCACACCACACGTGCGACGTCGGCCGTTCCCTGCCTCCTTGGGTCCGAAAGTGGTTCTCTCGGACAAATTCTTCGAGACGCTGCATGCGATGCTGAAAAAGGCCTGATACGCCGTTCCTATTCCAGTCGTCCGGCGTAACCCCACCGCCGGTCCTGGAACACTCGCCAGTTCGCGCACCGACGCAGGTGCGTCGATGAGAATCCGCGGCGATCGGCCGTGCGCGCGCGTGAGGTTTCCCTGGGGAATCGTGACCTGGCGTGATCTCCGGAATCCGGGCAGATGCTCCCGTCCGTCCACCATCCGTCCACCGAATTCTGGTCGCCGGCCGAGGCCCCCGACCCGCACTGGAAGGGATCAGCGGCGCTCGCGCAGCAGCTCGGGGAACGAAGTCGCCCGAAGTTCGTCAATCACCGGCTCCGAACGATGCCAGGGCTCGCCGGTCAATCGAGCGATCAGGTGAAACCACACGCGCTCGAAGGCGGTCTGCGCTTGGGCGTCTCCGTCGACGACGTCGGCGGCCAGTAATGGCGCAATATCATCGACCAGGCTCCGCGTGAGTTTCGAGAGCATGCGTTCTTCGGCGTTGGCGCGCGAGATTTGGTGGCCTGCGTGCGCCAGGTAGTGATCGAAAGCCGCGATGACTTGCCCCGCATTCAACGACAGCTGTAGCAGACCCTCATTCAGATCGAAGAGATCTCGATTCTTGGACCGTTGGAGCAGCGCGCGGAGCTTGGTTCCGAAGAGTTCTGCTGGCTCATACGAGCGAATGGACGTTGTCGCGGCGTGCCAGCCATTGTCGACGGCGAAGGGATAGTCGCGCAGCTCGAAAAGGCTGCCGTGTTCACGCGCGTTGATCTCAACCTTCAATTTGAGCGACGTCGTCGGATCCGCCTCCGGTGCAAACGTGAACACCAAGTGCATCGAATGGGCCGCGGCCTTGCGGCGACAAGGCCCAAGGCAGGACAGCACACGACGAATCATGTCGACGGTGGGACCGATCGGTTCCGCCCGTACCTGCACCAAGTCGATGTCTTCCGAATAGCGGAGCGGCAAAGAGGAGCTTGTTGATCGCCGTCCCGCCGCGGAACGCCAGGCGCTCAGCGAGCCACGGATCGTTGAAGATGTCGCAAAGCGCTCGCCAGATGATCGATCCTGTTCAACGTGCCGTGGATCGGGCCACGGCGTCGTCGCAGGCCATTCCTGGATGAACGCGCCGGGAATCATCCGTCAATCTCCACGGGTGCGTTGATGATGAGCTTCCAGTGAGGAGCCTCCTTCGTCGGGCCGGTCGCACGACTGAGCGCAGCGATGTGTTTGACGGAGGGGTCCAGCAACTTCACAGACTTGGCGATCTCGGTGAACGGACGCAACGCCGACGCCTGCCGGCGATGACCGAAGTGTTCGAGCAGGTAGCCAAGTCGCCGCGCGGTCGAATTCTCGTAGCAGGCCGCCGCTTTCGCGAGCTTTCGCACATCGGCCTGTCGGCCGAGATCGTGAACAATCTGGGCGGTGCCGTTGAGGCCGGCGGCATGGTGGAAGTACCGGACCGCATCGAGGAGCACCAGTTCGATGCCGGCGATCTGTGCGAAGCCTGCGTCAGTCTTGAGTTGAGCCAGCCAGACATCGCGATTGGTGCGCCGAAACAGGTCCGGGGCCTGGTAGATGAACTGGACCCGCTGGCGTCCGGCAACAAGCGGCGGAATCTGCTTCGGGACGATGACCTGGAAGACTAGTGCGGCGTGATGCGAGGAGCCGTGAAACGCCGCCGCGCGCAGCAACGAAATACGGTAGTCCACGCCGAGGTGCTTCATCAGCGGGTCAATCCAACGCGAGGGTTCGGGTGCGCCGGCCGCGCGATCTTCTGGGCGAAGGACGAGATAGAAGCCTCGCTTTGGGCTGAGCAAGCGATGTTTGCCCATCAGCCGTGAGGCGGCCGAGGTGAAAGCTCTGGACGATTGTCCGGTCGCCTTCAGTGCTTCGCTCTTCGCGAAGTACGCGCGACCTCGCGAGAGCTGATTGTCGAGGAATGCAGCCAAGGGCAGCATTCCCCAAGTATATTCGAAAAGACGTGGAATGTGACGTATTACATATATGAGTGGGGAAGGTCTGCCGGGGACAATACCCATTCAGCAGCGATTTCAAGCGACCTGGACGCGCCTCGCGCGCGCGGGCCGGTAACTATGGATCGAGCCGGAAAAACTGACCGCCCGCGGACGCGCAGGCGACGATCGCCTCGAGAAAGATGTCGCGTTTTTTCTAGGAAGACTGGAGCCGGCGATCCGGATTGAACGGACGACCTGCTGATTACGAAATAGCAAACATCATCAGAATTGCTAGATTTTCTAATGATTTTCGAGGTCGAGGATGCAGGCGGATGCGGATTGCTGCACGGCGACGCATCCCAGGCGCATCCGACTTGGGCGCTGATCCGACGACAAGAAACCTTCCCATTGGCGTCGATTGGATGACCCGGTCCGGCGTGTCAACGCGTCCGATTTGAACGGCGCGAGTTCGGCTGTCACTCTGATCGTGTTCGCAAGGGGAGAGGTCGTTTGCACCAGCGGCGTGTCCATTACGTCGCACGGATTTGACGCCGGAATAGGACCAGGAGCCACCTATGAGGAGACCACCACCGCCACACCCGAGAGGGACGCCGCGTACACCGGGCTCGGGCCGGCGACGGGGCTCGCTGAACCGAAGAACCATCGAGCTACGCGCGCTACTGGGGTCGCTCTGCCACGACATCACCTACCAAGACCGACTGCGTCGGGACTTCAGGCTCCGCCGGGTCCACCCCGCCATCGAGAGTCTCGCGTGGGGACACGTCATCGGCAAGCCCGCCGAGCGCGTCCAGCTCTCCGCCGACGTGTCGATGAACCAGACGCTCGCCGAGGAGCGTGAATTGTTCGGCCGGCTGAGCGTCGAGCAACTGGAGGAACTGGCGGCCGATAGCGCGGCGCTCATCGCCAAGGCGAGGCTCATGGCACGCAGCCAGCAGGGTTCGCCCGTCGGAACGCCCTTGCTGGCCGCGCCGCCGGAGGACAGCGTGAGCAGCGACGCGCCCGGCCCGACGTACGCCGGCGCCGACGTCGCGCGTTCCGGCAACGGGGCGCACCCGGCCGCTGACGGCGCTCACGCGCACAGAACCCTGGTGCCAGTCGGCGCCTCGTCGGCGCCTGCCGCCTCCGTGACCGACATCGCGACAGGAGAGCCGGCCGACGAGTCGACGTCTCTTGCGGTCAGTGACGAACGGGACGCGGCGCGTGCGAACACCGCTCCGCGAGACATTCCGTGACGACGTGAGCCGAACTGACCTGCACGACGCGCTCGTGGCGGGCGAGGCGGGCATTCTTTCGACAGCTGAAGCAGATGGAACGAGGCTTGCTCTGCCTTCGGTCCAGCCGATACAGCGGAGCGCCGGCGATCCGTGCAACTCATGATGCTGCAGGACTTCGGTGGCGGTACGAACTTGGGGCACCGTTCGGGGGATTCAATAGCGCCCCCAAGTGGAGGCGACTCCTCCGGGATTTCGGAGCCGCGTTGACGCCCAGCGTCTGATGGAGCGTCATCGGCATGAAGGGCCACCGGATGTGCGAGCGCCGCTTCGTTGCGTACGGTGTGCGGATCGGACTCCGCGTCGAGTGTCGCTCGCTACTCGACACGCTCGCACAGGATCCGGCAGGCGTGCCTCTGCCGTTCGGGTGGAGCGCGGTTGAAGACCACGAGCCAGAGGCTTCGGTGTCGATTCGCTATGACCTTCTGAGCAATGTAACAGGTGGAGCGTACCCGTCATTCCGCCTGTATGTCGGAATGAACCTGGTCGCGGAAGCGCGCCGATTGACGGAGGTCTGGTTGGCGCTGGCAACACACGCGGAGCCCTTCGTCGCGGAGCGCGCGCCGGACCACCTCTTCGTACACGCGGGTGTGGTTGGCTGGGAAGGCCGCGCTATCGTCATGCCGGGCGCCAGCTTCGCCGGCAAGACAACGCTCGTCCAGGCGTGGCTCGCGGCGGGTGCCACGTACTACTCCGATGAGTTCGCGGTTCTTGATCGCGCCGGCAGGGTGCATCCGTTCGCCCGTCCATTGGCGATCCGGGACGGCTCGACCGCGTTGAATAGCCGCGTGTCGGCCGCGGCGCTGGGCGCCGAGACCGGGACGACACCGCTGCCGATCGGACTCGTCCTTGAGACCTCGTACCGCGCTGGTGCTCGCTGGCGACCACGCCGCTTGACGGCCGCCTCCACGCTGCTCGCGCTGATGCGCCACACGGTCGCCGCGCGAGGCAACCCGGCGCACTCCATGCCCATTCTGAAGCAGGCCGTCGGCAGTGGCACGGCGTTCGCCGGTCTGCGCGGCGAAGCACGCCCGCTGGTGTCCGCAGTTCTCAGCCAGGTCCGACTGCCCATGCGGTCCACGCTGCTACCACAAGGATCGATCTGATGTATCCACGACAATCTTCCACCACGCACACGGAGCAACTGGGCGACGAAGCGTCGGTCTACGATTGGGCCCGCGCGCAGGTGCACGCGCTCAACCCGACCGCCGCCTTCGTCTGGCGGCGGTGTGACGGCGCGACGAATCCTGACGCGATCGCGGCTGCTTTGCGCCGGGAGAGAGGTACCCCCGAGGCCGATGCGGTCGTCGCCCTCACCCTCACGCAACTCGCGCGCCTTCATTTGCTGGAGCTGCCGATCGAGTCGCGCGGCGATCGACCGGCAACCACTCGGCGTTGGCTCCTCGGCCGCGGCGTGGCCGCGGCGATGCTCCCAGCGATCTACTCGATCGTGGCGCCGTCTCCCGTCGAGGCTCAGTCGCCGGGGCCTGCCCCGACACTGACGAGCGTCGCGCCGAATCAAGGCGTCCGTGGCACTAGCGTAGCGGTCACGCTGGCGGGCACCCATTTCGTCGTCGGCGGCACGACGGTGACTGTCGCCGGTGGCGGCGTGACCGTCACCAACGTCATCGTGAGCAGCGGCACGTCGCGGACCCTCGCTGTGAGCACCGGTACGTCGCTGACCGCCACCTTTGTGCTCGATCCGACCGCGGCTGAAGGTCCCCGCTCGGTGACGGTCACGACCGCCGGCGGGACGAGCGGCGCCCAAACCTTCACGATCAATCTGCCGGCGGCGGGCGCGCCCACGCTGACCAGCCTCTCGCCGAATCAAGGCATCCAGGGCATCACGGTGGCGGTCGTCCTCACGGGGACGAACTTCGTCGCCGGCGCTACGGCCGTGAACGTCAGCGGTGGTAGCGGCGTGACGGTCGGCTCCATCGTCGTGAGCAGCAGCACGTCGCTGACCGCCAACTTCGTGCTTGATTTTACCGCGACCGGTCCCCGCTCGGTGACGGTCACGACGGCCGCCGGAACCAGCGGCGCGCAAACCTTCACGGTCAATCCGCCGCCGGCGGGTGCCCCGACGCTGACCGGCGTCGCACCCAATCAAGGCATCCAGGGCACCACGGTGGCGGTCACGCTGACGGGCACGAACTTCATCGTCGGCGCCACGACGGTGAACATCGGCGGTGGCGGCGTGACCGTCAACAGCGTGGTCGTCGGCAGCACGACGTCACTGACCGCGAACTTCGTGCTCGATCCGACCGCGGCGGCCGGTGCTCGCACGGTGACGGTCACGACGGCCATCGGGAGCAGCGGATCGCGGATCTTCACGGTCAGCCTGTCACCGCCGGGCGCTCCAACGCTGACCAGCGTCACACCGAATGAAGGCATCCAGGGCACCACGCTGGCGGTCACGTTGACGGGCACGAACTTCATCGTCGGCGCGACGACGGTGACCGTCTCCGGCGGCGGTGTGACGGTCATCAACGTCACGGTCAACAACCGTGCAGTGAGTACTGGGACGTCGCTGGACGCGAGCTTCGTGCTCGATCCCGCGGCGGCGACCGGCGCACGCTCGGTGACGGTGACGACGGCCGCCGGGACCAGCGGCGCACAGACCTTCACGATCAATCCGCCGCCGGGACCCGGCACGCCGACGCTGACGAGCGTCGCGCCAAATCAGGGTCTCCAGGGTGCGACGGTGGCGGTCACGCTGACGGGCACGAATTTCGTCGCCGGCGCCACGACGGTGAACGTCAGCGGTGGCGGTGTGACCGTCACCAACGTCGTCGTGGGCAGCAGTACGTCGCTGACCGCCAACTTCGTGCTCGATCCGGCTGCCGTTGTTGGTCCTCGCACGGTGACGGTCACCACGGCCGGCGGGACCAGTGGACCGCAGGGCTTCACCGTCACACTGCCACCGCCCACGCTGACGAGCGTCTCGCCGAATCAAGGTATCCGGGGCGCGACCGTGGCGGTCACGCTGGCGGGCACCAATTTCGTCGCTGGCGCCACGACGGTCGCGGTTGCCGGTGGCGGCGTGACAGTCACCAACGTCGCAGTCGGTAGCAGTACATCGCTGACGGCCAGTTTCGTACTCGATCTGGCCGCGGCCGCGGGTCCTCGTACAGTGACGGTCACCACGGCCGGCGGAACAAGCGCGGCGCAAACCTTCACGATCAATCTACCGACGCCCGGTTCCACGACGTTCACCTACACCGGCGGTTCGCAGACGTTTGTGGTTCCCGTCGGCGTGATAAACATCACGATTCTGGCGGCAGGCGCGGAGGGCGGTTTCGGCGGCGTGACGGTCGGCGGCATACCTGGGCTGGGCGGTCGGACCACGGCGACCGTGGCCGTCACGCCTGGCGCGTCGCTCACCGTGCTTGTCGGTGGCAAGGGCCAAGATGGTCGACCCGATTTTGTGACGGGCGGTGGGTTCAACGGAGGCGGCGACAGCACGGGAGACGGGGGCGGCGGCGGCGGCGCGTCGAGCGTGCGCGATGGGGCCACTCCGCTTGTGGTCGTCGGCGGCGGCGGGGGCGGCGGCGCTGAATCCGGGGGCGTGCCTCCCGCCGGCGGGAACGGCGGCGCCGGCGGTGGTCTCACGGCCGCTTCTGGCGTCGGCCCGGCCCAGGGCGGAGGGGCTGGCGGCGGAGGCACGCAGACCGCCGGCGGCGCCGGGGGCGCCAAGTCCAGCCTCAGCGGCATCGACGGGACTGCTGGCGCATCGGTTCAGGGTGGAACCGGTGGCGCCCACCAGCAGCCAGGAGTCATCGGAGGCGGCGGTGGGGGTGGCGGCTACTTTGGCGGTGGGGGCGGCGGTGGCGGCAATCCGAGCGCCTCGGGCGGTGGGGGTGGCGGGGGCGGCTCGTCCTTCGCGGCGCCCGGCGCGACGGCTGTTCTGCATGAGCAAGGGGTGAAAGCGTCTTACGGTGTGGTGACGATTTCGTGGTAGCTCCCTGAAGCCGCTCGGATCACCTGCGCACGATGGGAGTCGATGTCGACGCTGCATGACGGAGTGTTCCGGTTCTTGTCGCTCTGTGCGGCGCCGCCCGGATCTTCGGCGGTCGAAGAACGGCTCCCGTCCGCGTTGGCAATAGTCCCGTCGTTTGACGAGCTTGCGCTCGCTGCGGAACAGCACGGCTTGGAACCGCTCGTGCTCGCACACATCGAGCGGACAGGCCTGGCAATTCCCGCAACCGTCCGTGATCGTCTCCGGGCAAGATGGACGCAGCACGCGCACGCGTCGGCAGTCCGGGCAAGGGTGGTCGCTGACGTCGCCCACGCGATGGCGCAGGCGCGCGTGCCGTGGCTCGTGCTGAAGGGCGCGGCGCTCGCCCATCTGGTGTACGCCGATCCACGGCTCCGGCCGATGCGCGATGTCGATCTGCTCGTCCGCAAGTCAGACGTCGGACGTGTGTGCGACGTCTTGACGCGCTGCGGCTTCAGTCCAGGCGGCATTGCTGTCACGGCGCGTCACCACCACGTGCAGGCGATGGCGAAGACGGTGGAGGGGGCGACCGTCACCATCGAGCTGCACCACGAGCTGTTGGCGCGAACACCGTTCGTCGCCCGGCGAGACTACGACGACCTGATTCGCGGGTCGCAGCCGTTCGACTGGGGCGGCATGACCTGTCGGACGCTCGGGCGCGAAGACATGCTGTGGCACGTGTATGCCCATGCGTTCGTGATCTACACGCTGCGCCCCGGCGCCATCCGACTGCTGTCGGTCGCCGACCTCTCGCACGCCACCGAGGCGTGGATCGATCAGATGGATTGGACGCGGCTCAGACGAAAATACGGCCGCCTGCTGCGTGCGCTGCACGTCCTTGATGATTTGGTGCCGTGGTCACCGCACGTCACAGAGGTGTTACGCGCACAGGTGGAGCGTCCGGCCATCACCGCCCGGGCCTATCCGATCGATTCAGATCCTGAATGGTCCGTGGGGCTGATGCCGGACGTGCTCTGGCCGCCGGAGTGGTGGTTCCGGATGCGATACGGCATCACCACGTGGCCTCGCTGGGTCTGGTTTCGTCTCGCCGGCCACCCCGCGCGTCTCGTGCTCTCCGCAGGACGGGCCGTCGCGACGCGCCTGCCGAGATGGTCCGGACTGCGTAGGATGGATTCGTCCGCCTGACTGGGACGTCTGCAGCTCCGTGAACGACTCCATTGCAGTCGAAGATAGAACTGGGGCTTGGCGACACCGTCGATGAAAAGCGCTTGGTCGACGCTTCTCCCATGGTGACAGCGGGCCACCATTCCTCCGCCCGTAACGGACGCAGGACAGCGCAGGGCTCTCTGCCTCCGTAGGCGAGCCCGGCCGACAGTCTCACGCAGCAACTCGTACGTTTCTCCGGTTCAGCGTTCGTACGGATCTCGCGTTCCCGCTGGGGAATCGAACCCGTGTCCCGCGGGACGCATACGAGGCGGCAAAATCAACTCCTTGTGCCATAACCCCGCTCCCTCCGATCTCGCGTGATGCTGCAGGCCTCGCCAGCCGCAGCCGAGATATGCTGGGCAGCCTACTGATCGTTAGCCGGACAAACTGACGCGGAGACGTGATGACACACGCAAACGCCCAAGCAGCGATGACGGGGGCGCTTCTGCTTGTCCTGGTCGCTGCCAATTCAGGAGTACCAGTGCGGGAGACGCCCTCACCGGAATATCTCCTGACAACCGGTCGCGCCGGCAAAGTCGAGTTGGGCACGACCGTTGACGAGATGTATAAACTCTTTGGCCGCGAGAACGTGCGGCTGGTGGATCTGTTCAAGGAGGGTCTGTTTTCTCCCGCACTGCAGGTTAAGCTCGCTGGCACAACGGTGCCCGGAATGGTCACCGACATCCGCGAGTGGCCCTGCGGCGAGTTCTCCGTGTGAGGCATCGAGGTTCGCGATGCTCGGTTCCGAACGAAGGAGGGCTTTGGCGTGGGCTCAACCGCCGGCGACGTGCGACGATCATATTCATTCACGATCAGCGAGGCAGAAGGCGCGCACGCGGCCGTCGTTGACGTGCTGAGGATGTCCTTCTCGCTCACGCGCGAAGGGCCGGTCGACCAACAACGTGTGACCTCCGTGTGGATCTGGCCGGATCCAGAGGCAGTTCGCAAGAGGAGATGTCCAGGACGCGGATCGATACGATTTTCATCGTGTCATCGGACGGCGCAGCGTAGCACGGCCGCGTGACTGGCGGCCAGCCTTTCGACGCTCGATGGCGCGGCACTCGCGTGCGGCGTCTGCTGCGCGCCGCTGCGCGGCGGAGACGCTGCATCTCGACGGCACCTTCGACTGCGCCATGAGCGTTACGGCCACGTCGTCGATCGCGCCAGCTATCGATTGCTCGGGATCCCGTTCCGGTGGATGTAGGACTGAGCGCCTACTGCACGCTGATAGTTCCAGCCTCTCTGGGGCTGATCTAAGATGCAGCATTGAACGCCGCGACCTGCGCCAGCTCGACGTGACCGACGTGGCTCCTCGAACACTTACGGTGCTCGCGCCCATTCGGGCAGGCGAAGAAGAGTCGCTGCGCGCCATCCTGCGCCCGATCGGCGACGATATTAAGAGCAAGCGGCTGGAGCCGGGAGGCGTTCGGTCTGGCGTCGAGTTCCGCCACAGCCGGCATATCCATTTTGCGCGCTTCGTCATCCTCGACGATCCCGATCGCGGGCGCGATCGAAAACGGCTGCTGTACTCAGCAAACTACGACGGCGATCTCGATGGCCACCTCGCCGAATTGATCGCCATCACTCCCGATCTGAACGCCATCTGGTGCCGTGTTGAAGGTTATACAGGTCACGCCGCCTTCGCGGCATTCATCCGAGCGCACACGCAGGACCCGGAGGCCTTCTATATCGCCTTTCGCGACGAAACCGTCGAGCGCCTCCACGACGCCATCGCCTTTCGACGGCGCGCGCAGACGCTGGTCGACGAAGCCTCGAGCGCCTCGCTCGCCGCTCTGCTCTCGCGCCTGTCGTCGGGCACACCGGCGGGGACGACCGGCCAGGCGCTGGCATCGATTGTTACGGCGGCCGGGCGGCTGTTCCGCGCGCTTCCGATCGTGGCCGACGTATTCCGGGCGGTCGCGCGGAGTGGCGTCGGCAACGTCTCTCGCGGTACGCTGCGCATCATCTCCAGCCTCGACCGCTATCGGCTGTTCCGCTGGTTGAACCGTCTGACCGGCAATCGTCTCCCACAACGACGATCGCCGTATTCGAGCGTGGCGCTTGACCACAGCACCGTGCCGGCGCCGCTCGTGCCCGGCGACGAAGTGCCGTCGGGCCCGGACCGTCAGATACCGCCGACCTTCAGGGAAGACGTAATCGCACAGAACCAGCTCACGCTCGTGACGGTCGTGATGCCGGGACAGGTCGGCCGCGTCCGTGCCGTGATGGCGGCGATCGATTCGTACGCGAAGCGGTTGTCGCCGCCTGGTTCCCTCATCGGCATCAGCACGATTCACTTCGTCAAATGGCTCGTCATCGACCATGGACGCCGCTTGATCATGGTCAGCGATTACGATGGATCGTGGGAAAGTTACATCGACGAGTTCGCCGAGATGATCCTCTCTGGTCTGGACGCGATCTGGGAGACTTCGTACGGCTACCCGCCTGATGGCGCACGGGATCTGCCTGCGTTCAAGCGGTTCCTCAGGAGTCATCAGGTGCCCGCCGAGATCTTCTTCAGCGCGTACCCGGAGGAGACAGTCCTGAACATCGCCAACGATCTGGCCTTTGCCCACGCGTGCGCCGGCGCCGCCGGCGAGCCGCTGCGCGGCCTGCTCCAGCGGGTGTGATGTCGGCGAGGGCCGCACCGCGACTGCCCGATGATGTCCTCGCCGACATCCAGGGTTTTATCACGAGCGGCTACGGGCACCTGTCGCATGCCGCGTACCTCTTCGTCCAGTTTCAGGAAGCCGGACCGGCACGACGGTGGCTGGCACTGATGGCGCCAGCCATCACTTCGGCCAAGGCGTGGCCGACGACGGCGGACGGCAAGAAGTTGAAACCGGCGGTGGCGTGCAACATCGCGTTTACGGCCGACGGCCTCGCGGCGCTCAGGCTGCCATCCCGGGTGCTCTGTACGTTCCCCGTCGAATTCCAGGAAGGAATGACGCGCGAACACCGTTCGACAATTCTCGGCGATACGGAAGAGAGCGCCCCGGGCAACTGGGAATTTGGCGGCACCAAGGAGTCGGCCATTCATGCCGTCGTGATCGTTCATGCGATCTCGGCGGCTGCGCTCGAACGCGCCTGCGAGATACAGGGTGCGCTGCTCGCAGCGACGGAAGGGGGCGTCGCCGAACTCGCCGGCACGATGCAGAGCGGCTACCGGCCGGACGCGGATCATGAACCGTTTGGCTTTCACGACGGCATCGCTCAACCGTCCATCGCCGGCATCAGCGGTGAAGGCGTGCCCACCGGCGAGTTCATCCTCGGGTACCCGAATCACTACGGGATCGTGCCGCCGACGCCGGTCGTGCCTGCCGAGACTAACGCTGGCGGTGTCCTGCCCGCCCTCAACAATCCCTATCATGCGCACGCGAGACTGCACGATCTCGGCGTGAACGGTTCCTACATCGTCTATCGGAAGCTTCAACAGGACGTCGTCGGGTTCTGGCAGTACATGAGGCGCGAAACGGTTCGCTTCAAGGGGAAGGAAGATGTGGCCCAGATGGTCTGGCTGGCAGCACGCTGCGTCGGGCGGTGGCCGAGCGGCGCCCCGCTGGCCCTGGCCCCACTCGCTGACGATCCGCAGTTTCGCGACCGGAACGACTTCTCTTACAGAGACGACCCAGGCGGGTTGGCTTGCCCGCTCGGAGCGCACGTGCGCCGCACCAACCCCCGGGACGACGTCAAGCCATATCCCGCCGCGGAGTCGCTGAGCATGTCCGAGGCGCACCGGCTCCTGCGGCGGGCGCGCATGTTCGGTCCCACGTTATTCGACCCGAAGGATCTGGCGGATCCGACGTCCGACGCGTGTCGCACCGCGCTGCTCGCGCTGACCGAGGATGGCCGCGCACGCGGCATTCACTTCTTTTGCGTCAACGCGAGCATTCGAAGCCAGTTCGAGTTCGTGCAGCAGACCTGGTGCAACAATCCGCGCTTCGGCGGACTCAACGACAACAAGGATCCAATCAGCGGCGACAACAACCGGAACGACGAGCCGTCGAGCCACATGACGATCCCGGCCCAACCACTCCGACTGCGCACCTCCGCGCTGCCGCGGTTCGTGACGGTCAAAGCCGGCGCGTATCTCTTCATGCCGAGCCTGAGAGCGCTGCAATTCCTTGCGAGGTTGAACGACTGATACGTGACGGCAGCTCGAACAAAGCCGTTCCGTCGAACGGAATTCTCGCCTGGAAAGAACAGCATCTGACGAAGGATTCGATGATCTAGGCGGTTGGCCTCGAGTGCACTCCAAGGCGGCATCGACCTCCCGTATCAGGCGATGCGGCAGCAAATCGCGGATGCGATCCAGTTCGTGCTGCACGTGACCCGCAACGATCGACGGCGATTTGTACACGAGCTGATGCGCGTCGGGCGCCATGACGGCACACGAGAGGACTACGAGCCGGAAATACTGTTCTCGAATGAGGAGCGCCGATTCAAACCGGAGGTTCGTCATGACACGGTTACCAAGGTATGACTAGCGGACCGGTTCGGACCCACGCGACGGAGTATGTGTCGCCGACCCATTAGGGATCACGCAACGGGGACCACGGGACGGCCGATGGTGCGCCTCACGAAACGCATAGTGACGCGCTTAGGTTGCTGCGGTTTCCGGCCGCTCGTGCACGGACGGGGTTGTCCCGTTCGACCACCTGGCGGCTGGAACGGCAAGGCGCGTTTCCGCGGCACCACAGGACCTCGGCCAACGCCGTCGCCTGGGTCAAAGACGACATCGCCACGTAAATCCGATCGAGGGTCGCAAGGATCGCCGTTTGATGAGCCCGTGCTTCGAGACACCCGAGCGAGTGGCGTCATCGCCGTCCAGCCGTAGCGGAAAAGAGAGCAGCCAATCGAAACTGCGAAACGTCGCACTCACCGCACCGTACATTACGACGGAAGTATCGCGACGTTCGGCGGAGTGCACAGTCTCTACGCGTTACCACCGGCGCCAGATACCATTGCGCACGTACACATCCAAATTCGGTCCCGGGCGTTCGATGCCTTGGAAGCCGGCCAGCGGCAGGAAAAACTCGTCCTGCAGGTCGTATACGTTTCCCGGATCGTGGTTGACGCCGTGCTGAACGAAGGCCAGCCTGTAGTCTTCGTTCAGCACCGCTTGCACCTCGGCGATGTCGTCGAGCGGTGGACGAAGCGGCGACGACTGCACGATGACGATGTCGGGATGCGGCCCATTCCGCCGCAGCTCCAGGCTGAGCGGATACGGGACGCCTTCGTACGGGATGAAGACCACACCGCCGTCCGGCGCGATCTCCGAGATCGTGGCGCCGGGCGCAAACCGCTGCTGAATCCAGCGCCGCGTGATCAAGCGGCTGTCGTCGCGCGCGAGCAGCGCGTCGAATATCACCACCGAACGCGCTGACGGCCACAGCAGCAGGACGACCGCGCCGCGACGAGTGCCGTGCGACACTCCGGACGTCTCGCGACCGCGGCGATCCACCCTGCGCACTCGGCGGCGAAGTAGCCGGCGGTGAGGCACAAGAAGGGGATGACGGGAATCATGTGCCGCGTGAACACGGTGCGTCCGCTGCCGAGCAGGGCGTAGTAGGTCACGGGGAACAGTGAGACGAGCACGCCCTTGCGGGCGTCGCGGTAAACCAGCAGCAGCATGCCGGCGATGCCGGCAACGAGCATCGGGGTGCCGATGCCGTAGTGGAGCGTCGTCGTGGCGTGATACAGCCACCCTCATCCGAGCATCACGCCCTGGCCGCCCGCCAGGTGCGCCGCGTCGGATCGAAAATCGGCCCAGAAGCGGTCGAAGTCGATCAGCGTGTAGGGTGACGTCGCAAGAAACGTCGCCACCATGACCGTGCCGGCGATAGCAACGTCAACGACGCGCGCGGCGAACGCCTTTGGGGACGGACTGATGAACACCGCAAATGTCACGGGAAGCCCGACCAGCGCCCCGTTGTACTTCGTGCCCGCCGCGAGCCCGGCCGCGACGCCGGCGATCACGAGATCGCTTCGCGTGCCCGACTGCGACAACCGGACCGCGCACAGAAACGCGACGAGCACCATGAACGCCATTGGGACGTCGGTGACGCCGTAGTGCGAATCGCGCACGTGCAGAAACGCCAGCGCTACTAGTAGACTCGCCGCCGCCACCGCTGCGGTCCGCTCGAAGGGGCGCAGGGCGATGCGAAAGACCACCCACACGCTGGCGATTCCGGCTGCGGCGCTCAGGATGCGCGCCGCCATGTAGTTCTTGATCGGCCACGAAAGACCGTCCAGCTGCGCGTCGAAGTGGAACGGCAGCAGCTTGTGCAGCAGTCGCTCGATATACGGCGCCAGCCGCAACAGGCCAGCGACCGCGAGCATGAATAGCGCCGGGTAGTTGAACGCCGGCGGCTCGAAATGTCCGGTACGGAACGCCCCCACGATCGCAGAGATGGCGTCTTCGTCAGGCCGGGAATGCGGATGCGGAAGGCCGAACGTCAGCGCCCAGACGCGGGCGACCGCCGCGACGGGAAGCACGACCGCGAAGACGAACAACGTCGCCGTCGTCCTGGGACGCCCGCTCATGCGGTCGAACTATACAGCGGCTGGTCGGCTACGCGACCGTGACTTCGTGGCGTGGCGCGCCCAGCATCTCGCGAAGTCGTATCGGTATCGGGCTTGTCACTCGCTCCGGGCTTGCCGCGGCTCGCGTCGCGGCACGGGCCGAGACACCCGCTGCACCTCGGCCGCCTGCCGGCCCGGCTGCCAATCCGTCACACGCCTCCCAGTGTCCCCGGGGAGAGCACCGAAGGCGGCCGGCTCAACGCAGTCGGAGACCGCCTCAGCGTCCATCGTCGTAAACGGTTTTGTCGTTTCCGACTCTTTCGCCGCGGCTGGCGTCTTAACAGGCCGCGGAACGCTGTCGTCAGTGAACCGAGCCGGAAACGGAGCCAGACATGATGCGCATCATGATTCGATTGTCGCTGCTGTTGGCCTGTTGTCTCTCGATGACGCTAGCGGCGCAGAGTCCGCAGCCGCAGATAGCTGACGGCCATCCCGAGCTGGTCGGCCTGCTGGATATTGAGGCAGAGCACGCCGGCGATGTTCCGAAGAATTGGGTGGGAACGCCGTCGGGAACAT
The DNA here is from genome assembly GCA_963836665.1 of uncultured Acidobacteriota bacterium. Lineage (GTDB taxonomy): Bacteria > Acidobacteriota > Vicinamibacteria > Vicinamibacterales > 2-12-FULL-66-21 > JAICSD01. The sequence goes on from CAWIKL010000005.1 coordinate 76,473, forward strand.
TTGTCGTGGACGGCCAGATTGTCCACGGCGGCCGTTGGTCGTTACGGATCGAACGCAAGGACACGAGTCCCGGAACACTTACGTCGCTCTCACGGACGATCCCGATCGATTTTGCCGGACGGCGGCTCGAGCTTCGCGGCTTCCTGCGCACGGAAGAGGTCTCAAACTTCGCGGGCCTGTGGATGCGCGAGGACAGTGACGCCGGAATGATCGCGATCGACAACATGGAGAGGCGACAGCTCAAAGGCACAACGGATTGGACGGAGTACTCCGTCAGCCTGCCGCTGAATCGAGCTGCGAAACGGTTGAAGGTCGGCGTGCTGGCTGCCGGGACAGGACGCACGTGGGCGGACGATCTTCGCCTATTTGTCGATGGTCAACCGATCGCATCCGTGCCGCGCCTCGAAGCGGTCAAGACCGTCATCGATTTGGACAAGGAATTCGACGGTGGCTCTGGCATCGCGCTCAAAGAGTTATCGAAGGTTCAAATCTCGAACCTTGCGATGCTTGGGAAGGTTTGGGGGTTTCTGAAATACCACCATCCACTGGTTACCGGCGGAAAACGACATTGGGACTACGAGCTGTTCCGTATTCTGCCGGGCGTGCTCGCCGCGAGCGATGCGAACGCCGCGCGGTCGGCCGTCAATCAATGGATCGCCACTCTCGGGCCCGTGCCGCCGTGCGGGTCTTGCGCGAGCCTCGTCGAAACAGACCTGCAGCTCCGTCCCCCCGTGAGCTGGATGACCGACGAACAGCTCGGAGCCGAGCTGGCTGCGACCTTGCGCGGTATTTACCGCAATCGGTCCGCGGACCCGCAGCAGTTCTATGTTTCGTTGGCGCCAGGCATCGGCAACCCGTCTTTCGATCACGAATTGTCGTACGCGACACTGAAGCTTCCCGATGCAGGCTATCAAGTGCTGGCTCTCTATCGCTTCTGGAACATCGTCCAATACTGGTTTCCGTATCGCGACGTCATTGGAGGGAGCTGGGAGGACGTCCTGACGGCATTCATCCCGCGCGTCGCACTCGCGGCCGACAACGAGGCATACAAGCGGGAGATGCTTGCGCTCATCGCCAGCGTCAACGACACGCACGCGAATCTGTGGAGCTCGCTCGACTCGCGTCCACCGACGGGGGCCTGTCGAATCCCGATCACGCTCCGATTCGTCAGGAGTCAAGCCGTCGTGACCGGATACTCGGAATCGTCGACAGAGGTCGCCGCGAGCTTGAAACCCGGTGACGTCGTCCGTGCCATCGATAACGTCGCCGTGACGGAACTCGTGACGCGCTGGTCGCCCTACTACGCGGCGTCGAATGAGCCGGCGAGACTGGTCGAGATCGCCCAATCGATGACACGCGGCGCCTGCGGGCCCGCGGTATTGACGGTCTCCCGGGACGGCAAGGCGAGGCAGGTCAAAGCCGTCCGGACCGCGCCATCGGCGACGAGCGCGGCCGCCGGACCGCACGATCGCCCAGGCGATACGTTTCGAATGCTGTCGCCTGATGTGGCGTACCTGAAACTCTCGTCTGTGAAGGCTGCCGAGGCGGCTTCGTACATCGAAGCGGCCGCCGGCGCGAAGGGCTTGATCATCGACATCCGAAATTACCCGTCGGACTCTGTGGTGTTTGCTCTCGGTTCGAGGTTTGTCGACCGACCGACCCCGTTCGTGCGCTTCACGACCGGAGATGTCGCAAATCCTGGTGCGTTTCATTGGTCAGCCCAACCGCTCACGCTTCCACCCGTCGCTCCGCGGTATGCGGGAAAGATCGTGATCCTGACGGATGAGGTGTCTGGGAGCGCTGCGGAGTACACGGCGATGGCATTCCGCGCGGCACCAAACGCCACCGTCATCGGAAGTACGACGGCCGGCGCCGACGGCAATGCGTCAGCTATCCCACTGCCGGGCGGTCTGCGTTCCATGATCAGCGGAATTGGCGTGTTCTATCCCGACAAGAAACCCACGCAGCGTGTCGGCATCATCCCCGATATCGAGGCGAAGCCGACGATTCAAGGCATCCGCAGTGGGCGCGACGAAGTGCTAGAAGCAGCGCTGCGACACATTCTCGGCCCCGACGTGCCTGCCGCGCTGATTCAACAGATGGCGAAGAGATAGTGGGGACGCCTCCGCACGAGGGATTCCAAATCCGTCAACTCGGGCGAAGTTCGGTGCGCAACCATCGGTGGCGATCGTCGAGCGAAACGGGGAAGGCTCCTGGCGGGGGGGGGGCGGGCAGGACGGCTGCGATCTGCTATTGCCGTGAAGGAACGGGCTGCAGTGCACACGTCCAAAGCGTTTCGTTCGGTGATCGGCCCAGAGCCACTGGCGTGTTACCCATGTGTTACCCACGGTTGGCGAGCTGACGAAATCGATCTCAGAGAGCGACGATTTGTTGAGGAAATTGGAGCCGGCGATCCGGATTGAACGGACGACCTGCTGATTACGAATCAGCTGCTCTACCAACTGAGCTACGCCGGCCAGGCGTGAGGAGTTCTCCCACGCTTAAAGCGGGGACAACCATTCTACCAGAACAGCCCGCTACCGCGACGAATCGTAGGGGTCGCCGGCGCGCAACTCCGCGATCCAGACGTGGCTGACGCTGCCGAGGTCGTCTGCCTGAGTGGCGCGGTACCACAGCGCGGCGATCGCGACAACCACGCCCACAACGGCAACACTGACGATCAGAAGGAGGCTACTCACGGTGCACGAACTCTCTGCGAGATGCGGAACGAGGGCCGAGGGGAACGAACACTTGTACTTTACGGCCCAGGGTGCGGCTGCGGCAAGGACAATCAGCTACAGTGTGTCGGGTGAAAATTAGACGGATCCTGGCCTACCGCGTCGAGCTCCCGCTGCACGAAGGCTCCTACAAGTGGTCCGGCGGCAAGGGCGTCAGCGTTTTCGACAGCACGATCGTCCGCGTCGAGACCGACAGCGGCCTCGCCGGCCATGGCGAAGTGTGCCCGCTCGGACCGTTCTACCTGCCGGCCTACGCCGACGGCGTGCGCGCCGGGCTGCGCGAGCTCGGGCCGCACCTTCTCGGCGCCGATCCGCGCGAGCTGGGCAAGCTGAATCGCCGCATGGACGCTGCGCTCAAGGGACACCCCTACGTGAAGAGCGGGATCGACATCGCCTGTTGGGACATTCTCGGCCAGGCCGCCGGCTTGCCGGTGTGCGAGCTGCTGGGCGGCCGATACGGCGAAGACGTTCACCTCTATCGCGCCATCTCCCAGGACACACCCGACGCGATGGCGGCGCGCGTCGCGGGTTACCGTGGCGAAGGCTACCGGCGCTTCCAGCTCAAGGTCGGCGGCGATCCCGACGTCGACATCGAGCGCATCCGGGCGGTCGCGGCGAAGCTGCACATGGGCGATCGGCTGGTCGCCGACGCCAACACCGGCTGGACGCAGCACGAGGCGATGCGTGTCGCCAAAGCTGTTCGCGACGTGGACGTCTACATTGAGCAGCCGTGCCTCACCTACGAGGAGTGTCTCAGCGTCCGTCGCCACATCGATCATCCCTTTGTGCTCGACGAGAACGTGGACGGGCTCGAGATGTTGCTGCGCGCGCGCGCGGATCTGGCAATGGACGTTGTCAACCTGAAGATCGCCAAGTTGGGCGGCCTGACGCGGACGGCGCAGGCGCGCGATCTGTGCGTGTCGATGGGTATCGCGATGACGATCGAGGATAGCTGGGGCGGTGACATCACCACGGCCGCGATCGCCCACCTCGCGCATAGCACGCCTACCGAACTGCTGTTCACGACGACCGATTTCAACAGCTACGTGACGGTGTCGACAGCCGACGGGGCGCCCAAGCGCGTCAATGGACGCATGGCGGCGTCGACCGAGCCTGGACTTGGCGTGCGGCCGCGCGTGGACGTACTCGGCGCGCCGCTCGTCACGATCGGCTGAATCGCAGGAGGCCGTGATGGACCGGCGTGAGTTTCTCGAATCGTCCGCGACGCTCGCCGGCGGCGCGCTGTTGGGTCGAGTGCCCGGCCTGCAGGCCGAGCCGCCGATGCTTGGCATCCAGGTCGGAGCCGTGTCGTTCGTTGACGAGGGAACCGATGCCGTGCTCGATTCGCTGCACGAGATGGCCGCGATCAACACGCTGTTTGTCGCGACCTTCACCTACGGCCGCGGTATCGCCGGGCGCCAACTGCCGAACCAGCCGCTGCCGGATCATGGACGCCAGGAATACGACACGTCGACGTTCCACGGCGGCAACTACGCGACGCCGCATCCGCAGTACTACCGGGACACCGCGATCGCGCCGGAGAAGGCTCCAGATCACGGCGGTTATGACGTACTCGCCGACGTCATCCCGAAGGCGCACCGCCGCGGTGTGAAGGTGATCGCCTGGTTCGAGGACGTGATCGGTGCAAACGTGCCGGGCTTCGATCAGGCGCGCGAGGTCGTGTTGAGCGGCCCGGCATCGACGTTCGCCTGTGCGCGCAACCCCCACACACGGCACTTTTGGCTCGGGCTGGTCGAGGACTATCTTCGGTCCTACGACGTCGACGGCCTGATGTGGGGCAGCGAGCGGCAGGGACCGCTCGGCAACGTCCTCGTCGCCAATCACGGCGGCGCCGGTGCCGGCGGGCGCGTCGCCTGCTTCTGCCAGTACCTGCCTCGCTGCGGCGGAGAAGGACGGCATCAATGTCGATCGTGCCCGCGAGGGCTATACGCGGCTGGTGAGCTGGGCGGCAGCGGTCGCCCGCGGCAGCAAGCCCGCGGACGGCGCCTTCGTCACCTTCTGGCGTCTACTGGTCAAGTACCCCGAACTCCTCGCCTGGGAGCGGCTGTGGAACGAATCGCTCTACGACACCTATCGCGACATGTATCGCCTGGCGCACGAGATTGCACCGGCGAAGGGCATCGGCTGGCACGTGTGGCACAACAACTCGTTTTCGCCGTTCTACCGCGCCGAACAGGACTATGCCGATTACGCTGCCTGCGCCGACTTCCTCAAGGTCGTGATCTACAACCTGTGCGGCGGCGAGCGGCTTGCGCAATACGTACGCGGCGTTAATCGATCGCTCCTCGCCGATCTCTCACCGGAGCAGACGCTGGCGTTCACCTACGATGTGCAGCAGTACCACGCCGGCACGTTGAGCGAGTTGTCCGCGGCCGGGCTGCCGGCCAGCTACGTCAAGAACGAGACGGCGCGCGCGCTGGCGAACGCCGGCCCGAAGATGAAAATCTGGCCCGGCATCGACGTCGACATCCCGACGGCGGCCACCAGCAAGAAGACACAGCCGTCCGACGTCTACGACGCCGTGCAGGCTGCGTTTGCCGGCGGCGCGCATGGGATCCTGCTGTCGCGGAAGTATTCGGAGATGCGTCTGGACAACATTCGCGCCGCCGGCCGGGCCGTTCGCGAGCTGAAACTGGCCTGACCACGTGCCTGAATCGATCATCCACTGGATTGCCGTTTACGGGCCCGCGGCGTTGTTCGTGCTGCTGTTCCTTGGCGTGTTCGGCTTGCCGGTGCCCGACGAGACACTGCTGACATTCACTGGTGTCCTCGTGCGCGAAGGGCACATGCATTTCGCCACCGCCTATGTCGCGGCGGTGTGCGGCAGCATGGGCGGCATCACGCTCAGCTACACCATCGGCCGCACGCTCGGTCTTGGTGTCGTCGATCGTTTCGGCAGGTGGATGCACGTGACGCGCGAGGACCTGGCGCGTGTCGAAGGCTGGTTCGAGCGCTCTGGTCGCTGGCTGCTGACCTTCGGCTATTTCATCCCCGGCGTCCGCCATTTCACCGCGATCGTCGCCGGGTCGTCGCGCCTGCCGGTGCCGGTATTCGCGCGCTTCGCTTACACCGGCGCGGCGCTGTGGGCGCTGACGTTCATGACGTTCGGCTGGTATGTCGGGCCAGCCTGGGAAGCGGCGCTCGAACGGGCGCACCGCCACATCGGCGTCGTGGTCGTCGTCGTCATCGTACTGGTGGCCGTCTACGCGCTCGCGCACCGCTGGTGGCTGCGACGCCACCGCTGACAAAGAGGATTCCAGGAGATCGCGAATGCGATGGGGACTCTGTGCGGACCGCGCTACGTCGCCGGGTTGGAGGAGACGGTCGCGGCGGGCTGGATCGTCCCCTGGCCACCTGATCTTCTGGTCTTCTGTGATCCATCCAGCGCTTCCGGCACGTATTCACGCTCCTTCGCCCGGATGGCCTTGTAGCGCTTGAAGACCTCACGCTCGCTCTCGAGGCCGAGCGCGGACTTCCATGACGATCCGCGGAAGGTGTGCGCCATCATCCGGGGCGCGTGGCGTAACACGAAGCCGGGATAGGCGCGCAGCACGGCCGGGAAGTGGCGCACCTTCATCCAGCGCTCCGCCCGCCAGCGCATGAACTCGATCTCCTCGGCAGCGACGTGCTCGGTGCGGACGACCGCCGTCGTGCCGTCGTACTCCTCGACGCGATCGTTGACGATCAGGTTGCGCCGCACGAAGTCGACGGTCATCGGCGTACCGGGATACGGCGTCGGATGCTGGATGTAGGGCCAGTCGATGTAGCGCCGCGCGAACGCGAGATTCGCCTCGATCGACGCCGGCGTGTCGTCCGGATTGCCGACAATGATGCCGCCGACGACGCCCAGCCCTTCGCGGTGCAGCGCCTCGATGGCCTGCAGCGTCGCGTTGCCGACGCGACGGCCGCCCTCGCGCTGCGCGTTCTTCGCCGTTGCGCGCAGGAAGGCCAGGTCCTCGTCGAGCACGTTCTCGATGCCGAGAAACACGTAGCGGAAGCCTGCCTGCCGCATCAGCGGCGCCAGGGTCGCGCCGTGCGCGGCAATCGACGAGGTCATCGCCTGGACGATGTAGTGGATGTCGTTGAGGCCGGCATCTGTGATCGCGCGGCAGAGCGCCTCGAAGCGGGCCACGTTCAGGGTGATATTGTCGTCAACGAGGAAGAGGGCGCGGGCGCCGCGGGCGCGCGCATCCGCGATGTCGGCCAACACGCGAGTGAAGTCGAATACGTGGAAATTGCGGCCGCGCATCTCGATGATCGAACAGAAGCTGCAGTCGTAGGTGCAGCCACGCGAGGTTTCGACGACGTCGATCGGGCGCCCGAGGAAGGTATAGCCGCCGAGCACGCGCGCGGCACGGTTGGGAAGCTGCAACTGTTCGTCCTCGAGCCGCATCACCGGCCGCGCCGGGATGGAGGCGAAGCCGCCGCCTGGCGCGCGACAAGACAGGCCGGGAATGCCGGCGGGATCCTGGCCGCGCGCGAGCGTCGCCAGCAGCTCGCGGAACGTCCGTTCCCCTTCGCCTCGAACGAGGAAATCGATCCCAGAATCGTCGGCCGCGTAGGCCTCGGGCGCCAGACTCGGATCATAGCCGCCCGCGACGATGCGCACACCTGGCTTGATCGCTCGGATCAGCCGGACAAGGCGCAGCGCGGTGCGGCGCTGGAACGTCATGATCGACAGGCCAACGACGTCGGGGTCGTGCGCGCGCATCAGCCGCTCGACGGTCGGCACGACCGCGTCCTGCACGAGGATCAGATCGGCGATGGCCACATCGTGTCCAGGCCCCGCATTACCAGCCAGTGACGCCAGGGCGCCATTCGGCATGCGCATGGTCAGCGCAGGCGTATGCTCGAATGAGTCCGGCATCGAGAGCAGGAGCACTCGCATCGAGGATGGGACAGGATACGCCGATTGCGCCTTCGTGGCACAGGAGTTCGCGCGAATCTCATCCAGGGCGCCGGTGGCTACTTCAGAGCCACGATCTCGACATCGCCCCGGCGTTGCAGGACGGTTATGCCGACGTCGTGCGGATGTCGCGTCAGGAGGAGATCCACATGCGCCTCGCCGACGCGCAGATCATGAATCCGGACCCACTCGACCTGTTCGGGCAGCCGCGACCGTGCGAACGACAGACGCCGCGACGGCGCGTCCACGCGAATGCCGAGACAGGCCTGTAGCAGCAGCGAGACGGCCCCCGCGGCCCAGGCCTGCGGTGCGCACGCGACCGGGTAGAGCGTCGGGGAGGCGTCCTGGCGCCGGTGGAATCCACAAATCAATTCAGGCAGACGGTGCAGATCGACCGAGCGACTGAGATCGAACATCGCATCGAGGACCCGAAGCGCGTGCGCCGCGTGTCCGTAACGCGCCAGCCCCGCCGCAATCACCGCGTTGTCGTGCGGCCAGACCGAGCCGTTGTGGTACGACATCGGGTTGTAGCGAGCGGTGCCCGATGCCACCGTGCGCACCCCCCAGCCGCTGAACGACGAGGCATCGAGCAGCGTATCGGCGACGCGCCGCGATCGATCTGCGGCCACGATCCCGGTGAACAGGCAGTGGCCCGGGTTCGATGTGCGGACGCGGCATGGCCGCTTGTCGCCGTCGAGGGCCAGGGCATAGGTACCTAGCTCCTCACACCAGAACGCCTGTTCGAAGCGCAGCCGGAGTGATTCGGCGCGTCCCCGCCACCGCTCGGCATCGGCGCCCGCACCGCGTCCGGCGGCCAGCTGTGCCGCACCGGTCCAGGCGGCATAGGCGTACCCCTGCAGTTCGCACAATGCGATCGGCGGCGCGGCGAGCCGGCCGTCGGCGTGAAAGACGGAATCCCAGGAGTCTTTCCACCCCTGCTGCACGAGACCGGTCTCGCTGGCGCGTGCGTACTCGACGAACCCGTCGCCGTCGAGATCGCCGTAGCTCTCGATCCACTGCAAGGCAGCGACGAGGTTCGGCCAAATCGCGTCGATAGTGGCACGATCGCCCGTGCGCTCGAAGTATTCGTGCGCGAGCACGACGAAGAGCGGCGTGGCGTCGGCGCTGCCGTAGTAGCGCCCGAACGGGATTTCGCCGAGCGCGGCCATCTCCCCCTCGCGCCGTTCATGCAGGATCTTGCCGGGCTGCGCATCCTGCCCGTCGTTGACCTCGGTCGCTTGCGTCGCGGCCAGGTAGAGCAGGACGCCGCGGGCAATGTCGGGCGCGAGCCAGAGCAGTTCGAGCGCGGTGAGAATTCCGTCGCGGCCGAATGGTGTGCTGAACCAGGGGATGCCCGCGTACGGATAGGTCCCCGTCGGCGTGTCGGTGGCCAACATGCCGAGATCGGCGAAGGAGCGGCGGATCCACCGATTGAACGTCGGGTCCGAGGTGACCACCTGGGTGTTCGCGCCAAGCGCGTGTCGCGCGCGCCCGCGAGCGACGGCATCGTCGAAGGTCAGCGCCGGGGCGCCGGCGTCCTCGATCTCGCAGGCGATCGCCACCTCGATCTCCGCCGACGCCTGCGGCTCCAGGGTCAGCTGGAACACCCACGCACCCGCCTCGATGCGGGTCGCGGCCGGCGACAGGCGTACCTGGGTGCGGCGCCACACGCGATCGAGGCCCTGATAGGCCAGTGCGGCCGACGTCGTGGTGACCTCGTCCGGCAGCCGCTGCCCGTGGCGCGCGCGCCTCGTCCCGCGCACCTCGAATACGTCGGCGAAGTCCGATTCGAAGCGGAGGGCGATCGGAATCTGGAACGCGCGGAGGCCATGATTGGAGACGCGCAGGCGCTCGAGCAGGCGTCCGTCCCAGAGCACGCGCGAGCGGAACAGATGAAACACGCCACGCTCGAAGGTGACGCGGCTGTCGTGAAGGATGTCGGGATTGGTCAGGTCGGCGTTGAAGACACAGTTGTCCTCGCCGATCGTGGAACTGAGCAGCAGCGGATCGCGGCTGCCGAGGCGCAAGTCGAGGCGCGACAGGAATCGCGTGCCGCCGTGGTACAGCCCGTACGGACTGCCCGCTCCCGGCGTGATGTTGCCGTGCGGGTCGAACACCGCGAACGTGTCGTTGTGCTTGAGCACGCGGACGCTCGCCGACGGCCGTTCGGCTTCGCTGACGATGGCGAATGTTTCTTCGAAGTTGACGACCTCGGCCATCACGCGGCTCCGAGCGCAGGGGCCGCGGCCGCGCGGCACACGAGACGCTGATAGAGTGCGACGTAGTCGGCCGCCATGCGTGAGGCAGTGAAGCGCCGTTCGAAGGCCTCACGGCACCGGCGCCGGTCGATTCCGGCGATCCGCCGTGTCGCGGCGATCGCCTCATCGAGTGAATCGACGATGAAGCCGGTGACGCCGTCCTCGATCACTTCCGGCACGGAGCCTCCGCGGAAGGCCACCACCGGCGTACCGCACGACAGCGCTTCGATCATCACCAGGCCGAACGGTTCGGGCCAGTCGATCGGAAAGAGGAGCGCCGAGGCCCGTCCCAGGAACGCCGCTTTCTGCCGCTCGTCGATCTCACCGACGAACTCAACGAGTGGGTGGTCGAGCAGGCCGCGGATCTCATCCTCGAAATAGTCGCGATCGGCAGCGTCGACCTTCGCGGCAATCTTGAGCCGGCGGCCGCAGGCAATGGCAATGGCAATCGCTCGATCGACCCGCTTCTCCGGCGAGATGCGGCCGACAAACGCCAGGTACTCGCCAGGCGCCCCTCGGAAGGGCAGCAGGCCGGGTGGCAGGCCGTGATGCACGGTGGCGACCCAACCGGCCCTGGGCAGCGGCTGCCGCTGTGCGTCGGAGATCGAGACGAGCGGAATATCAGCGAACGCGCCATAGAGCGGCGCGATCTCCGGCAGATCGAGTCGGCCATGCGCCGTCGTCACGTGGGCGACTGGTAGCCGGCGGGCCAGCGAGAAGTGCAGCTGTGACACGTGAAAGTGCAGCACGTCGAAGTCGGCGGCGCGACGGGCGACCTCCTCCAGCATCAGCAGGTGCGGCGCCAGCGGATCGCGGCACGTGCCGTCGAGCCGCAGCGCCCTCGGCCATGCCGGCTGGAGGGCGGCGCGCGTCCGAGAGTCGCCACTCGCGAACAGCGTGACCTCGTGGCCGCCGTCGACCAACGCATTTGTGAGAAAGGCAACTACACGCTCGGTGCCGCCATAGAGCTGCGGCGGAACGCTCTCGGTCAGGGGGGCGATCTGGGCAATGCGCATGATGGTTCATGGGACGCACGTGCAAGCGGCGCGACCTCGGCGTTTGTGCGAGGGCGCGCGGGCCGGCGCACTTCGTCGCCCGCGGCGGAAGCAAATCCTGCCGTCCCGTGCATGCGGGAAATACTCAGGCATACCGCCGCGGGTATGCCTGAGTCAGCGCTCGCCGAGGGCGTGCCGCAAATCCCCTGCGCGGAAGATCGTGAACGTTCCGGCATGCGCCTGAGCCGTGGGCGCCACGCTGAAGAGCCGCCTGAACCGGCTGACGTCAGTGTCACGGACGGCGAAAACGGCGTCGGGGGCCTCGGTCCGGATTCGCCCCACGGCTTGCGCCATCGTTGCCTCGTCAACCCGCTCGGGTGTCGCCGCGGACCGCAGGGGTGGCGACATATAAAAGATGAGGGAGCCGATTCGTTCGCTCGCGACAGAGACGTGCGAGGGAAGCGTCCCGGCATCGTTGAGCGACGCCGCCAGGTCCCGTGCCGTCATCCACGCGGCGGCTCGCGGCAGCACGATCATCAGCCCGAACAGCGCCATGGCTGGCAGCCGCATCAGCCGAAACGTCTCGACGGTCAGCGAGGCTGCCTGTTGTCGCCAGATCCTGACCGCCACGGCAGCAATGGCCAGCGTGATGAGGCCGATCAGAACCCAGATCGTGGCGGCCACCGGCGCGAATCTCCACGCGACCAGCGCTAACGCGACAGCAGGGAGCAGGGCGAGGGTTGCGGCGAACGTCGTGAATCCCGGGCGATACCGCCATCCCGCTCCTGAAACGATCGCGTCGGCGGCGAGGATCGCCGTGGCAGGGAACAGCGGCAGCGCATAGGTGATGAGCTTCGATTCGCCGGCGCTCAGAAAGACGAAGCCGAGCACGAACCACGCCCACACGGCGCGCGTCATAGGCTGCTGCCGCGCTCTTCGCGCCGCTGCTATCAAGTAGCCGGTCCATGGCAACGTGCCGCCGATCACAATTGGGAGGTAGTACCACCAGCCGCGCCCGGCGTGGCGCTGCGTGGCCGTCAGGTATCCCTGGAGATGACGCTGGATGAAGTAGTAGTGCAGGTAGCCCGGGTGCGCCTGCTCCATAGCCACGTACCAGGGAAGCGCCACCAGCACGGCGACGATTCCTGCCGCCGCCAGTGTCACCAACATCCGCACGATGTTGCGACGATCGCAGACGGCGAGCGCCATCGCCAGCAGCCCGCTGAATGCGACCGCGACGAGTCCCTTGGTCAGGATCGAGAGCCCGAGCGCGACCCCGGCGAGGACGATCGAGCTGACTGCGCCGGCCTTGGCGCGGAACGACCACGCGCACGCCGCGCACATGAACGGCACGACGGCGACATCGTGAACGGCGACCTGGCTCACACCCAGCGGCAGCAGCATCGTGCCATAGACGATGCCGCCGAGCCAGGCCACGCTGTCGTTGCCGAACAGGACGCGGCCGAGCGCGGCGACGCCGATCATGCCGAGCACACCGAAGAGCAACGGCGGCAGCCGCACGGCCGCCTCGCGATCGCCGAACACGCGGAGCGACAGGGCCTCGGCCCAGAAAAAGAGGATCGGCTTGTCCAGGAACGGCTCGCCGAGAAACGTCGGGGTCACATAGTCGCGACGAAGGTTCATCTCCTGCGCGATGGCGGCGTGGAGTCCTTCGTCAGGATCGAGCAGGGGCGCATTCGCGGCGAGCGGCGCGAGGACGAGGACGAGCGCCATCGCTGCGAAGATCCGCCGAAGGGACATGCGCGCTCGATCTTATCCTCACCAGATGGCAGAAAACCCGCGCGTTCAGTGCGGCTCGATCAACGCGACGAGCGGATAGTGATCGGACCCATACCGGTCCTCCGCGCGCCGCACGGCCGACGTCCAACCGCCCGGCAGGCGAAACAGCAAGTGATCCAGCCGCATTGGCCCAAAGGAGGCGCGGCGGTCCTGGCCGGGCGCCGGCTGCGCATGCTTCGCCAGTTCGCGGTAGGCGGCGTCGTGGAAGCCGAACCAGGCGTTGAAGTCGCCGCCGATGATGAGCGGCCCCTCACTCGGGAGCACGGCGCTCAGCGCCTGCGCCTGGCGTAAACGTCCCGACTCCGACAGCAACCAGAGGTGATGTAGCACCATGTTGGTGAAGTGGGTGTCGAGGAGTGCGACCGCGACATTCCCGCCATCGCTGCTGCGGACGTGCACGGTCGCCTGGATCGCGACGCGCCGCTGACGCTCGAGTGGTAACTCAATCGCCACCACGTCGGTGAGCGGCACCGACGACACAATGGCGTTGCCTCGGTCCTCGTCCGTCTGGAGCGGCGCGCCATTGCGCATCGACGGCACGTAGACGGCGTTGAGTCCGAGGCGGCGCGCCGTATCCGGCAGGCTCTCGCGCGCGCCGGCGAGGGCCGGCGTCCGCTCGGCGGACGCCCAGGCGATGCGATCCGGGTCGGGCTCCGGCACTTCGGCTCCGGAGCGATAGACCTCCTGCAGCAGCAGGACGAACTGCGTGACCGGCACGCCGCCGGTGAGCCGGCCGCCACGCAGATCGCCGACGAGGCGCTCGAGGTAGCCGCCGCCGACGTGCGTGTTCCACGTCACCACCGCAAACGGTCCGCTAAGGGCGTCCGCACCGCGAATCGCGGCGATGCGCGCGGGCGGACCGACGCCGGCACACCACCGATCGATGGTGGGACGCTCGCTGGCTGGCGCCGTGCGGATCCAGCGGACCCCGTCTTCCCCGCGCGCTGCGCACGTCGCTTCGGCACCGGCACAAATGAGACGCGCGGCGCCGAAGAGTGCCAACGCTGCGGCCATCGCCACGCGAACGCCTCGCGTCATCTCTGTATTGTCGCTGGATCAAGGCCTTGAAAGACGCTGAAGGATCCGGCGGGGCGTCGAGCTCAACCGTTTCGATGCGAACACCCGCAGGTCGAAGGGACGATCGCCGTCGACTACCTGTTCTGAACGCGTGCGTTGACGATCTGCCAGTCGGCGCCGGCACGTGCGAGGTCAAACATCCACAGCCGCGCCTCGGTGTGAGGAGCGCCGCCGCCGATCTTCGGCGTCCACGTCGCGGACCCCGCGCAGCTTGCGCGCGCGGTTGCTCCGCCGACGTCGATGCGGCAGTCGCCGAGAGAGATCCGCTGGGAGAGAAGCCCCTCGAACGCGCGGGTCAGTGCGGCGCGATTCACTCGCGGCCACACGCGTTCGGCGGCGTCGGCGTCGAGCGCGCTGTACGCGGCGGCATAACGATCGAGCGCGGTCCGCACAGCCGCGTCGGTCGGCGGCGTCCTCGCCGGCGGCACCGGCGGCGCCGGCGCGGGCAGGCTGGGCGACGGAACGCGTGACGCGGGCAACGCTTCGATCGCGACGGCGACCGCGACCACGTCTCCAATGACCGGAATCGGCGCGGCTGGCTCGGCGTGTCGTTCTGGCACCGGCGGCGCGATTGGGCGTGGCGGCGGGTCGATTCGTTCCCGTACCGAGCGGCGCGACGGCGGGCATCGGCGATGTCGTAGCCTTGGTCATCGGTGTCGCGCTCGCCTTCGGTCGCAGCTGCGGCTGCGGAGGCGGGGGCGCCGGGGCAATCGGGTCGAGCCGAGGATCGGTGACGGCAGGCGGTTCGAGGAGGAGCGTCTGCAGGCTGTAGGCCGGTACAATCGGGTGCGGCCGCAGCGACACGGCGAAGGCGACTGCCGCCAGCGTAGCTGCCACGATCGCGGCTCCGCGCCACCGACGGGTCGGCGCGGGCGCGGGCGGAGCCGGCAGACGGTCCAGCGTCTCTTCGACGGCGTCGATGGTGGGTAGCCTGGGGTCCAGCTGCCTCGCTTCGGCCAGGGACAGGCGAGCATCCTCGGCGTAGCCGGCCTCCGCCGCCAATTGCGCGCGGAGCACGAGGCGCTCGGCGCGGCGCCGGCGCATGCGAAGTTCGAAACTCTTCCACTCACCGGTGGTGGTGTGCGACGCCATCGGCGACTGCACCTCTGCAAAATGGACGCCGCCCGACGGTTCTGCGGTAGAGTCCGACGATCATGCACCGCATCCTTATCTTTTGCATGGCTGCACTTGGGATCGTCGCGCAGGGTCGTTCGGCGCCACAGGCCGCATACGCCGAGCCTGGCATCGCCCCTGACGGCAGCGAAATCGCCTTCGTCTCGGGCGGCGACATCTGGACCGTTCCGGCCGCGGGGGGCGAAGCGCGGCTCCTTGTATCCAATGCCGCCAACGACACCCATCCTGTCTACTCGCCGGACAAGACACAGCTGGCGTTTGTCTCGACACGCACCGGCGGCGGCGACATCTACGTACTGACATTCGCCACAAGCGACGTCAGGCGCGTGACCTACGATGATGGCCTCGACCAGCTCGACGGGTGGTCGCGCGACGGCAAATATCTGTATTTCTTTTCCAGCGTGCACGACCTGTCGGGCGGCATGAACGACGTCTATCGCGTGCCGGCGCTTGGGGGCACGCCGATGCCGGTCAGCGGCGATCGCTATGCGAACGAGTTCTTCTCGGCGGCGTCACCCGACGGCAAGCTGCTCGCGATGTCGGCGCGGGGGACCGCGTCGGCCCAGTGGTGGCGGCACGGTCACAGTCATCTCGACGAGGCGGAAATCTGGATTCGCGATCTGGCGGCGCCGGACACGCCAGCAGCATGGCGCGCGGTGACCGGCGGCGGCTCGAAGGATCTGTGGCCGATGTGGGGACGCGACGCCTCGCTCTTCTTCATGTCGGACCGGAGCGGTGCGGAGAACATCTGGACGGTGCCGGCCGCGGGTGGCACACCGCGGCAGGTGACCAGGTTTACCGACGGCCGTCTCCTGTGGCCGTCGATCACTGCCAACGGCGGCACGATCGTCTTCGAGCGTGACTTCAAGATTTGGAAGCTCGACACCGTCACGGGCGCGGCCGCGCCGGTCTCGATCACGCGCGTCGGCGCCCCCGCGGGACCCGCGCCAGAGCATCTGCGGCTGACGAACCAGTTCCAGGATCTGGCCCTGTCACCAGACGGCAAGAAGATCGCGTTTGCCGCGCGCGGTGAGATCTTCGCCGCGTCAGCGAAGGACGGCGGCGACGCCGTCCGCGTCACGACGACCGCGGCGCCGGAACAGGCCCCCGCGTGGTCTCCGGACAGCCGCCGGCTGGTCTACTCGTCGGAGCGCGACCCGGCGAACCCGGCGGCGGGCAGCGGCGCCGCGCGCCTCGTCCTCTACGATTTTTCAACGCAAAAGGAAACGCCGCTGACTTCGTCAGGAGCGGGCGATTACCGTCCGCGCTTCTCGCCCGACGGCAAGTCGATCGCGTTCGTGCGCGGCGGCACCGAACTGCGCGTGGTGGATGCCGCGTCGAAGCAGGAGCGATCGCTGGCCGTTGGTATCATCGCCGATCCGGTGGCCCTCGGCTTGCCGATCGCCTGGTCGCCCGACGGCAGGTGGCTCGCGTTTTTCAATGCCGGCGCGCGCGGCTTCGTCAATGTCTCGATCGTTTCTGCCGCTGGCGGGGAGGTGAAGCCGGTGAGTTTCCTCGCCAACGGCAACGCCAACGCCATCGCCTGGTCGCCGGACGGCACCTTCCTGCTCTTCGACACCAACCAGCGCACCGAGATCTCGCAGCTGGCGCGTGTTGATCTCATCCTGCGCACGCCGAGATTTCGCGAGGATCAGTTCAGAGATCTCTTCAACGAGGAATCCCCCCGCAAGCCTGCACCGTCGCCGGAAACAACGCCGAAGACCGAGACCGCGCCCGCACCCGCGGCGGCATCGGTGCCCGCGAAAATCAATACCGACATCGTCTTCGAGGGCATCCGCCAGCGGCTCTCGCTCATCCCGACCGGACTCGACGTGGGCGAGGCGTTCATCAGCCCGGACGGCAAGACCGCCGTCATGATTGCCGGCGCGGCCGGGCAGCAGAATCTGTACTCCTGGTCGCTCGACGAGACAGCGCGTGAGCGGCCGGTCGCCCGTCAGCTGACGACCACCGCCGGGGCAAAGTCCAGCGTTGCGTTCACGCCCGACAGCAAGGAGGCCTACTACCTCGACGACGGTCGCGTGCAGGCGGTGACGCTCGACAAGCGCGAGACCCGCGCCGTCAGCGTGACCGCGGAGCTCGACGTCGATTTCGCCACGGAGAAGTTCATCGTCTTCGATCAGGCGTGGCGCTTGCTGCACGATCAGTTCTTCGATGCGAACTTCAACGGCATCGACTGGGAAGAGGCACGGGCGAGGGTCGAGCCCTACATCGCCGGTGCCAGGACCCCCGACGAGATGCGGCGCATCGTCTCACTGATGATTGGCGAGCTCAACGCGTCGCACATGGGCATCAGCGCGCCGCCCGCCGGCGCGAATGCGGGCGCCGTCGGGCATCTCGGCGTCGACTTCGACCGCGCCGAGTACGAAAAATCCGGCCGGCTGCGGATCGCGCAGATGATACCGCTCGGTCCGGCGGCGCTGGCCGGGCTGCAGCGAGGGGACATGCTGCTCGGGGTCGACGGCGAGGACGCCGGCGCGCACGTCAACCTCGACGCGCTCCTCGACAACAAGGTCAACCGCCGTGCGGTGCTGCGCACCTCGCGTGCCGATGCCGTGCGGGAGGTGGCCGTGCGCCCGATCAGCGCGGCGACCGAACGCGGGCTGCGCTATCGCGACTGGGTCAACGAGAAGCGCGCCTACGTTGCCACCGCCAGCCACGGACGGCTCGGCTACGTCCACATGCCCGACATGTCGGCCGCGTCGCTGGCGCAGCTTTACGTCGATCTCGATGCCGACAACATCGCGCACGACGGTGTCGTCATCGACGTGCGCAATAACAACGGCGGATTCGTCAACGCCTACGCCCTCGACGTCTTCTCGCGCCAGCACTACCTGAACATGACGCAGCGCGGCCTGCCGACGGCGCCGGCTCGCTCCTCGCTCGGGCAGCGCGCGCTCGAGAAGCCAACCGTGCTGGTCACCAACCAGCACTCGCTGTCGGACGCGGAGGATTTCACCGAAGGGTATCGCGCGATGAAACTGGGGACGGTCGTCGGCGAGCCGACGGCCGGGTGGATCATCTATACGTGGAACACGCGCCTGCTCGACGGCACGATCCTGCGCCTGCCGCGCTCGCGCATCACCGATCGCACCGGCGCGCCGATGGAGATGCATCCGCGGCCGGTCGACGTGGAAGTGAAAAGGCCCATAGGAGAATCCTATGGGCCTCGGGATGCGCAACTGGACAAGGCAATCGAGATCCTGCTGGCGCAGATGAAACCGGCGTCGTAACTACTTGTCCTCGGTCTCGTCCGGCTCCGGATCCTTGTGCGTGGCGATGTTGTCGATATCGATCTCGTCCTCTTTGGCGTCGAGCGAGCGCCAGTCCTCGTCGGCGTCGTAAAGGCTGGAGATCGGGCGCTGCTTGATCGGGCCCTTTGGCTTGTCGCGCTCTTTTCCCTGCGGCTTGCGCTTGTGCTTGGGGGGGGCGTCGGGACCGAAGTTCTTGGCGCGTGTGCCGGTGCCCGCGTCCCCCACGGAGCCGCTCGGCCGCGGCCCGCTGAAGCCGCTCGGTCCACCGGGCGGACGCGAGAATCCGCCTGGGCCGCCAGGGGGACGCGAAAAACCACCGGGGCCACCCGGCCGCGGGCCGCTGTACCCCCCGGGCCGCGGTCCACCGGGGCCGCGCTCTTCACGCGGACGCGCCTCGCTGACCGCGAGACCGCGGCCCTTGAATAGTTGCTGATCGAACTTGCGGATCGCCTCCTCGGCGACGGCACGATCGGCGTAGTCGACGAATGCGAACCCGCGCGGACGACCCGTCTCACGATCGACGGGAAGAACGACGGACGTGGGTTCGCCGACGCTGGACAGATGCTCCCGCAAGTCGGTCTCGGTCGCGGAATACGGCAGGTTGCCGATGAACAGACGGACTGGCATATAGGGCCCAAACAAAATAACACGGTTTGCCCCCGACGAGGTTGAACGGCCGGGTCCGGCGCGCTAACATGGACTGTTCCGGTTTCGCCGGAATTCCTCTCATACATGGCCAGCAGCGACACCAGGGGTCAGATCGCCGTTCGCGGCGCGCGCACGCACAACCTGAAGAACGTCGACGTCACGCTTCCCCCGCGCGCGCTCATCGTGATGACGGGCGTCAGCGGCTCCGGCAAGTCGTCGCTCGCCTTCGACACCATCTACGCCGAAGGACAGCGCCGCTACGTCGAGTCTCTCTCCGCCTACGCGCGGCAGTTCCTCGAGCGGATGGAAAAGCCCGACGTCGACAGCATCGAGGGTATCTGTCCGGCCATCGCCATCCGCCAGAAGAACAGCATCCGCAACCCGCGATCGACGGTCGGTACCACGACGGAGATTCACGACTACCTGCGCCTGCTCTACGCCCGCGTCGGACGGACGTTCTGCCGCGGCTGCGGCAAGGAAGTGATCCGCGAGACCGCCGAGGTGGTCACCACCCGACTGTCCGCGTTACCGGAGGGGACGCGGCTGCTCATCGGTTTCGACATGCCGGTCGTCGCCACGGCCACGATGTCGGCCGCGGCCGAGCAGGAACCGGACGAGGAAGACGTCCTCGAGGCCGCGGAACCGGATGCGCCTCCGCCGCAGCCCGTCCTGCCGGATCTCGTCGACCCTGTCGCTGAGACGGTGGCGACACTGCGCCGCAAGGGCTTCGGCCGTCTGTATGTCGAGGGGCGGACGGTCAACCTCGAGGAGGTCGACACGGCGGCGTTGAGGGATCGGGCGACGCTGCAGGTGATCGTCGATCGCGTCAAGGTCGACGCCGACGTCCAGGCCCGGCTGACCGACTCGATCGAGACGGCCTATCAGGAAGGTGGCGGCGCGGCGTTCGCGATCGAAGCCGACTCGGGGACGGTGCACAAGTTCTCCGAGCGGTTCGACTGCCGCGAGTGCAACATCCAGTACCAGGTGCCGCAGCCGCGGCTTTTCTCGTTCAACAACCCGTTCGGCGCCTGCCCGGTGTGCCACGGCTTCGGCAACATCATCGAGCTCGACATGGATCTCGTCGTGCCCGATCGGTCGAAGTCGATCCAGCAGAATGCCGTCGAGCCATGGAGCAAGCCCCATTACCGCACCCAGCTGGCCGAGCTGAAGCGCGTCGCTCGCAAGCGCGTGCGCCTCGACGTGCCGTGGTCGGAGCTGACCGACGACGAGAAGCACTTCGTCATCGAGGGTGACGGCGCCTCGTGGGAAGGGGTCAAGGGCTTCTTCCGCTGGCTCGAGCGCAAGAAGTACAAGGTGCACGTCCGCGTGTTCCTCAGCCGCTACCGCGGCTACCTGACGTGTCCGGAATGCGGCGGGGCGCGTCTGCGCCGCGAGGCGCGCGACGTGCGCGTCGGGGATCGCACCATCGACGCGGTGTGCGGATTGACCGTACGCGAGGCGGCGGGGTTCTTCGACCAGCTGGAGCTGTCCGAAAAGGACGCCGCCGTCGCCGACAAGGTCTTACGCGAGATCCTGCGGCGCCTCGGGTTCCTGCGCGACGTCGGGCTCGACTACCTCACGCTCGACCGGCTGTCGTCGACGCTGTCGGGCGGCGAATCGCAGCGGATCAATCTGGCCACCTCTCTCGGCTCGGCACTGGTCGATACGCTCTACGTGCTCGACGAGCCGTCGATCGGCCTGCACTCGCGTGACAACGCTCGGCTAATCGCCATCCTGCGCCAGCTGCGCGACCAGGGGAACACGGTGCTCGTCGTCGAGCACGATGCCGACATGATCAGGGTCGCCGATATCGTCGTCGACATGGGTCTTGGCGCTGGCGAACAAGGCGGCCGCGTGATCTTCAGCGGGCCACTCGACAAACTGCTGCAGGAGCCGCGCTCGCTGACCGCGAAGTACCTGCGCGACGAACTGGCGATTCCAGTACCGGCGACGCGGCGCCGCCCGAGCAACCAGCGGCTCAAGGTGCTCGGCGCGTCCGAGCACAACCTCAAGAACATCGACGTCGAGATCCCGCTGGGCATGCTGACCTGCGTGACCGGCGTTAGCGGCTCGGGCAAGAGTACCTTCGTGCACGACGTCCTCTTCGCGGCACTGAAGCGGGCCAAGGGGGATTGGGACCGCCGGGTCGGTACCCATCGCAAGCTCGAAGGTGCGGAATTCGTCACCGACGTCATCCTCGTCGACCAGGCGCCGATCGGCCGCACGCCGCGCTCGAACCCGGTGACGTATCTCAAGGCGTTCGACCCGATCCGCGAACTGTTCGCGACGACCAAGGACGCCCGTACGCGCGGCCTGACTGCCAGCCACTTCTCCTTCAACGTTCCCGGCGGCCGCTGCGAAGCGTGCGAAGGGGAAGGGGAGGTCAAGGTGGAGATGCAGTTCCTCGCCGACGTGTTCGTGCCGTGCGAAGTCTGCGAGGGAAAGCGTTTCAAACCGCAGGTGCTCGAGGTCAAGTACCGCGGCCGCGGCGTCGACCAGGTGCTCGACATGACCGTGCGCGAAGCCCTGACCTTCTTCAGCACCTCGCCGAAGGTGCTGCGGCGGCTGCAGGTCCTCGACGAGATCGGCCTCGGCTACCTCCGGCTCGGCCAGCCGGCGACGACGCTGTCGGGCGGCGAGGCGCAGCGCATCAAGATCGCCGCCCACCTGTCGACGCAGACAGGCGATCGCGTCCTCTACATTCTCGACGAACCGACGACCGGGCTGCACTTCGACGACATCGCCAAGCTGCTGGCCGCGTTCAAGAAGTTGCTGCAGGCCGGTCACAGCCTGCTCGTCATCGAGCACAATCTCGACGTGATCAAGACCGCCGACTGGATCGTCGATCTCGGTCCCGAGGGGGGCGAGGAGGGCGGCCACATCGTGGCCACCGGTACGCCAGAGCAGGTGGCGCAGAACCCGGCGTCGCACACCGGCCGTTATCTCCGCGACGTTCTCGCCACCGGCCGCTCCAACGCGTACGCGAACTAGCGAGCCGGCATCTGCGGCTCGCTTCGCGCGTCTGTTACAATCTGGTCGCTCTCCCAGAGATCAGTGATGATTTCAGCGAAAACAATCGCATTCCTGCTGGCTGCGAGCACGGCCGTCTCGGCGCAGACGCAAATGACGTTCGAAGACGTCGTCCGCAATCTTCGCAATCCCGATCCCAAGACGCGGCTCGCCGCCGTCAAGCTGCTCCGCGACGCGAGATATCCGGAAGCGGTCGGGCCAATCGCGCCGCTCGTCGACGATCAACTTGACGAGGTGCAGCTCGAGGCAATTGCCGCCGAGCTGACCTTCTTCCTCGACCAGGACGTCCGCACGAAGAAGATGATCGCCTTCGTCATCGAGAAGCGCAGCTCAGGCCTGGCGCCGGAAGCGTTCGACCTCGGCCCGCTCGCCGTCTGGCCGCGGACGGCCCCCCCCGAGCTCGTTGACGCGCTGCTGCAGGCCATCGACGATGAGAACCCTCGGGTGCGGCTCGAGGCGATCTACGCGTTCGGCATCGTCGCTCGGCCGCCGCTGACCGCGGAGCAGCAGGCCAAGCTGGTCAAAGCGCTCGATCACTACGATCCGGCGGTCCGCAGCGGCGCGGCCCGGGTCATCGAGCGGTCGAAGTTTCCGGGCACCGGGGATGCACTGATCAAGGCCGTCAATGACTCGCACCCGGAGGTTCGCTACGCCGCGATGCGCGCCCTCGGCGCCATTCGCGAGGAGCGCGCTATACCCGCGCTGAACGAACAGCTAACCTTCTACAAGAAAGGGGAGGGCGCCTGGTCGGCGCTCCACGCGCTGGCTCTGATTGCCCCTGCCAGCAGCATTCCTGTCTTCACCGAGCGACTGCAGGATAAGGATCCCTACATGCGCCGCTCGGCCGCCGAGGGTCTCGCGCGGGCCGGCGACATGAACTCTATCGACGCGCTCGAACGCATGGTGACGAGCGACGACACCCCAATGGTGCGGCTCGCCTGCGCGTTCGCGCTGCAGAAGCTCGGCCGCAACTATGCGGGCCGAATCGTCGATATGATGAACAACGACAAGGTGATCCAGCAGGCACAGGATTATCTGATCGAGCTCGGCCCGGCGATTCTCGGCGTGACGGCGCCACGGCTGCAGGACCCCGACGTGACCGTGCGCGCCGGGGTCGCCGACGTGCTCGGCGTGATTGGCGACCCT
Source organism: uncultured Acidobacteriota bacterium (assembly GCA_963836665.1). GTDB lineage: Bacteria > Acidobacteriota > Vicinamibacteria > Vicinamibacterales > 2-12-FULL-66-21 > JAICSD01. The sequence goes on from CAWIKL010000005.1 coordinate 99,498, forward strand.
TCGACACTGCCGTTGCTCGAGACGGCCACCAAGGACACCGACGCCCAGGTCGCCGCCGCAGCGAAACGGGCGATCGCCCGCCTTGGCGCTAAGTGATCTCGAGGCGTCTCGACGGGTAGGCTCGTGATCCTCGAGCGGTCCTTCTATAACCGTCCCACCCTCGACGTCGCGCGCGATCTGATCGGCAAGGTTCTCGTGCACGCGCCGCGCGCGGGCCTCGCCTCCGGGGTTATCGTCGAGGCCGAGGCCTACATCGGCGAGAGCGATCCTGCCTGCCACGCCGCGCCGGGGCCGACCAAGCGCAACGCGCCCCTCTACGGTCCGCCCGGCGTCGCCTACGTTTACCTGAACTACGGCATCCACTACCTGGTGAATGCGGTCACCGAGGCGGACGGCTGGCCCGCCGCGGTGCTCATCCGCGCGCTCGAGCCGCTCGACGGGGTATCCCTGATGCGGCGCCGCCGCGGCAAGCGCGTCGGCACCGACAGCAGCGACCTGTGCCGCGGTCCTGGCAACCTGACCCGGGCGCTCGGCATCACACTGGCGCAAAACTGCCTGGACTTGACCGGGAGCGCGCTGCGTATCGAGGATCGTCGGCTTCCCCCACGCCCGGTGGCATGGAGCCGCCGCATCGGCATCAACGTCGGCGTCGAGCAGGAATGGCGCGTCACCGCCGCCGACAGCACCGCCCTCTCAGGACGGCAGCGAATCCTTAATCCTTAATTAAGGATTCGAATTGGCTTGGCGGTGGCAGAACTCGCAGTCGGCGTTGATGGTGGACCCGTCCTTGGCGGTGTGGGAGCCATCGTGGCAGCGGAAGCAGCCGGGAGACGCCATGTGGCCGGTGTTGTCCGGGTAGGTGCCCCACGTCACTTTCATGGTGGGAAACACGTTGTTGTTCCAGGCGCCCTGAAGGGCCGCAACGGCGCGGGACAGCGCCTGTGCGTCGACAGCTTTGGGCTGCGCTGAGTAGAACCGCCTGAACTCTTCCTCAATCTTCCTGCCCGCCTCGTCGCCGTCCGCGTACGACGCCTTCAACAGCCGGACCCCTTCGCGCCGCGCGAAGGGCAGCGTGCGGCTGACCTCGCCGGCAGCGATCGCCTGGTCGACCGCCTGCTCTGGTGACGTCGCAGTGCGGTGACCGACCATGTTGTGGCAGTCGTCGCATTCCATGCGCTTGAGGTTCTCTGGATTGACCGGCTTGTCCGCGGCATCCGAGGCGAAGTACTCCTTTACCTTGCCGTCCGGCGACGTCACCTTGACGTAGGGAATGGTCTGATGGCCTTGGTCCGTAGAGGTGAACTCGACACGCGTCGACGGGTCGGCATGCCAATGAATGGCGTGGCCGGTCTCATTGGCACGGCCCACATGCATCATCAGCGTCGTCGCCGTTTCTGTGTTCGGTTCGTCGTCGGCATACTCGCGCTTGATCCGGACGACGTCGCCGGTGGTTCGCCCGGGCGCGTGACAGCGCGCGCATGTCCCGCTGTAGCCGCCGTGCGGCCCCGGCAGTCCTGCCGGAATGGGGCGGGGAATTGCGCCGGTGATGACGTGGACGAGCTGACGCGTGCCGGCGAGCTTCGCGTGCACGAGGCCGCGCGCCCCTTCGCCGATGTGGCATTGCACGCAGTCGATTCGCGCATGTACGCCGGCCTTCCACGCGGTGTACTGCGGATGCATCGGTGTATGGCAGGTCTGGCCGCAGAACGTCGGCGAATCCATGTAATGGAGGCTGCCGTAGCCGGCCAGTAGCACGATCGACAGGTTGACGGCCGTCAGCGCAATGAAGACGACGACCCTGCGCCGCACCGGGGCGGAGCGCAGATCGATCACCGGCCAGTCGGCGGTGGCCCCCGGGTGCCGCGCCAGACGGCGGCGCTCGAGCCTGATACCCAGCGGAATCAGCAGCAGCCCGGCGACGAACAGCGCCGGCACGACGATGAAGACGACGAGCCCGGCGTACGGGTTGTCGAGCATGCCGAGCAACCCCGCTGCCAGCAGGGTGAAGAACAGCACTGCCGACACGGTGGCGAGCACCGCGCCGGCCAGGGACAGCGGGTGGCGGATGAGCGAGCCGGGCTGGTTCACCAGATTACCCGCAGGCCGGCGATGAACGAGTTCGCCGTGTAGGGCCGGTAGACGTAGCCCATGACCAGCGAGCTCGGCTGCGCGATGCCGTTGACGACGCTCGGATCGAACGCAAAGTCGAAGATGCTCAGCGGCTCGTAGAGATACGAGAACGTCGCCGCGAGCTTGGCCGAAATGCGATGCCGCGCGTCGATGTGCAGCTGTTGCAGCTTGTTGAATACGTTGGGCAGTTGATTGGGCGTCACGATTGGGCTGCCCACCGGGATGGCGTAGAGGTAATTGCCCTCGGCATGGCCAAAGTCGTAGGAGAAGCGGATTTCAGTGTTCGGGCCGATGCGTGGCGGGTTGGCATAGATCGAGAAATAATTTACCGTCTCGGTCGAGTCCGCCGTCCAGTCGCGCAGCGGATCGTTGAACTGCGCGGCCGACGAATCCCCCTCGTGCGACCGCTGCGTTCCAGCGTAGCGCTCGTAGTTGTAGGTCGCGCCGGCGCCAAAGCCGTTCGGCTGATGGAAGTCCGCGGCGAGCGAGAAGGTACGGCCAGTCGAATCCAACAGCCCGTAGAACGTGTTCTTGTAGTTGTCCTTGAGGACGCCGGTGGACGCGCTGAACATCCACGCGTCCGACGGAACGATGTCGGCCTGGGCCGTGAAGCTATTCCGGTTGCGGTCGGCGAGGTCGTAGTGACGCATCAGGGCCTGCTCGCCGATGGCGGTCAGCAGCGTTTCATCCAGTCCGGATCCGGTGCGATCGCCGTACTCATATTTCGTCCGGAAGGTGAGCCACGAGGCGCCGACGGCGTCGGCCGAGACGCGGAACACGTTCTCGCCGTTCGACTGGTAGATCCGCGAGTCGTAACCGGTCTCGTTGTGCGAGTAGCCGAACGCGATGGCGAGCGGTTTCACCTTCGTCCACGTGGCGTCGCCATCGAAGTTGGTGCGGTTGTGCGCGTAGAGCTCGGGACCGCCTGTGGGCGTCTGCCCGACCTTCGAATCGTAGGCGACGTAGTCCGTAATCGACGTGGCCGGCATGAGGTTGTTGTAGGTGTAGTTGCGGACGCGCGCGCTGAACCGCCAGTCGGTCGAGGGGTGTGAAACCAGGCTCAGGTTCGTCGAGAAGACGTGCGCTTCCCCCTGGGTCGTGGCGCGTGGCAACGGAATCACCGGCAGCGCCGTGTTGATCGTAAAGGGCAGGAGCGGCGAATCGTTGCTCCAGGCACCATACGAGAAGAAGCCCGTCACCTGCGTCTTGTGCGCGAGTTTGCTGTAGCCGCCGAAGCTGATGGTTTGCGCTGAGTTCGACGGCCACAGCGACATCTGGCCGCGGCCCGGATTTCCCGATGCGTCGTCCAATCGTAACGGGCTGTCCCAGACGAGCGTCGGCGCCTGGTTGTCGAACCACGAGCCGCTGTAGGCGACGCGCAGCATGTTGCGCGCGTTGGTCCACTCGGTGCCGATGGTGATGTCGTTGGTGCGCGACTGATAGGGGAGCGGCACCTCGACGTCGTTGCTGAAGCCGAAGCTCGCGCCCCAGGGCAGTTCGCCGCCGTGCTGCTGCGTGGTGAAGCTGGCCTTGACGTCGAGGTTCGGCTTCGGAGTCGCGACCGCCTCGACGTGGCCGATGTCGCGATGCTCCTGAAGGTCGAACTGCGTCGCGATCGGAACGTACAGATTGAGCTTCGCCGGATCCCCATTCTGGATCGCGAGCTGCGTCGCGTCGGGGAGCACCAGCGTGCCACCGCTGCCCGTATACGGCGTCATCGTGTCGACGCTGTAGAACTGCGGAATTCCCTGATAGCTCCCGGTCAGCGACAGCTTGCCGGCGCGCTCGTAGCTCGCCAGGTACTGCTGGTCGCGATAGCCGACGTTGTCAGCGCGCGCATGGAAGTCCCAGCTGCCGTCAGGCTTGGCGAAGGCGTAACGGAGGTTGGTGAAGAGCAGGCCGCTGCGTTCGTCCTGGTAACGCTGGAAGCGTGCCGGGTCACCGTCGATGCTGGTGAACCTGCCGCCAATGACGAACTCGTGCCAGGTTGACGAGAACAGGCTGTGCGTCTCCTCGGCCGCCTCAGGCGCCGCCGGTGCGGCCGGCTGCGACGGAGCTTGCGCCGCAGGCTGCGTCGGCGCCTGCGGCGAGGCCTGCGCGGGTTCCTGGGCGTACGCGGCGGGTCCCGCCGCGAGGCCGATCAGGGCGATCGTCGTAAGGGCGAATCGGCGCATAAATTACCGCATGAAGAACTGGCCCGACGGGTGGTTCGAGCCGTGAATGTTCGAGTGGCAGTTCACGCACGATCGGCCGAACATCCGGTTGCTCTTGTTGGTCGTGATCTGGTCCTTGTCGTAGAGCGTCGCCGGGTGGCTGCTGGCGATGTGGCAGCGCTGGCAGAGCATCGGCATGCGCACGACCAGCATGCGATCGTTCGACGAGCCGTGCGGGTCGTGACACGTGGCGCAATTCTCCCGGACGGGCGCGTGCTCGAACAGCATCGGGCCGCGCATTTCGGTGTGGCAGCTCGTGCAGAGCTCGGGGATGGAGCTGCCGACTTTCAGGGCTTTGACGTTGCTGATCGAGCCGTGCGGGTTGTGGCACGAAGTGCAGGCCATCTTCCCTTCGCGCACCGGCATGTGCGCGACGGCACGCTCGGTCTTGGCGACCTGCAGTCGGTGACATGTCGCGCAGAGCTGCGTTTCGGTCGGCTGGACCAGCTGCCGCTCCGCCGACTTGGGGTTGTGCACGCTGTGACACGTCGTGCACGCCAGGTTGCGCCGCTCGTGCGCGCTGCCTTCCCAGCCGGCGTGCTCGCCGCGGTTGTGGCACGACAGGCAGGTCTCGTTGATTTCCGCCGGCTTCAGGGTGCCGAACTTCTTGATGTGCCCCTTTGCGTCGTCGTCGACGTGCGCCTGGCCGGGACCGTGGCAGCTCTCGCAACCGTGCGCCGCCATGGGCGTTCGCGGGTTCAGCGCCATCCCATGCTTCGACGCCTTGATCGACTTGTCTTCCGCTTCGTGACACATCACGCAAGTATCGGAGCCGGCGTAGCCGGGCGCCTGCGGCGGCGATGTGGCCTGCACGGTCACCTTCTGTGGCGGTGGGCTCTGAAACGTCACCGACTGCGGCACACCCGCGCCGATGACGCCGACGGTCAGGACAGCCGCCCAGAGGCCGGCGCCCGCCAGGAAGACAGGGTGCTTCACAGACATTCTCCCTCCCGGCGCCCAGCATCTTCCGTACCGCGCTGAACCGCCGATATTCCCAGCAAAACCCGCCTAATGAACGGCCGAGGCCTCCGGGCTGCCGGAGTCGCCCCGGGATCCTGGGTGCGCCTCGCCCGGCGTGACGAAGTCGTACAGCGACGCGGCCAGGCGTTGCCAGCCTCGGTCGCGCGCGGCGATATCGAGATGCAGCGACGTCCAGTCGGCCAGCAGCACCGCCTCGCTGCCTTGTCCCGCGTAGGTCTTCAAATACCCGCCACACGCGTCACAGTGATCGATGCGCAGGCCGTGCTCTCCCTCGACCACCGCGCTCGTCCGCTTGTGCGATTCCGCCTCGCAGAAGGGGCACCGGTTTCGCCCGTACCGCCACTTCGTTCCGCAGCCTCCACAACAGAGAAAACGCATCCGCCCGGGATCGACGCCGACCAGCTGCGCCATCGATGACAGCGATCCGCAGGTCGGGCAGTAGCGGCGCATCCACTGGTCCTCGCCATCGGGAGCGCGCCAGACGTCGAACGCCGCGACAAGCGGCCCCAGCGTCGTGGTCAGGGTCAGCCAGCCGACGCAACGCAGCAGTCCGGCCTGCGGCGGCAACCATTCGTCGTCGCCGAGCAGCCAGTCGATCGTCCGTCGCGGCGCACCCTCGTTGCCGCGCAGCCATGCGTCCAGCGCGCACGCGTCGCCGATGAGCGCACCCGCCGACGAATCCCCGCTCAACGAGGCCACGGCTGACAGGATCGCGGATCCGGTCGCATCCAGGTCGATGTCCGCCGACGTGCTGTGCAGCAGCGGGACACCGGCCCGGAACTCCGCGCGATAGTCCTCCCAGTCTGGCGGTGGCGGGGCGGAGGGTGCCGCCGCAGTTATCGCCGCATCGATGCGCGCGCGGGCCCGTGCCAGCGGGAGGAGAAACGAACGATCGCGCAGCCACTCGTCGAGGGTCACAGGTGGATGGTGACCCTGGGATCTGTGGTCGGCAGCAGCGGAACCAGCCGCGCGGCCAGGCCGAACAGGAAGATTGTGGCGGCGATGAGGCCGACCGAGATGCCCCACTCGACCACCGACGGCGAGTAGAACTCAGGGCGCACCCACGGCATCGTTCCGGGCAGGTTCATCGCGAGCAGGACGACGTTGACGCGGTTGAGGGTGACGCCGGCCGCGGTGAGCGCAGAGGCAGTCAGCAGCATGCCCGGATTGAGACGCCAGGCGCGGCGCGAGAAGAGCGCCAGCGGCACGACGCCCCCAAGCACGATCTCGGTCGCGAAGAGCAGGCCCAGGCGCCCGCTGAACGCGCCGGCGACCTGCCCGCGTAGCGCCATGTCGCCGAGCCGGAAGGCGAGATAGATGAACAGCGACCAGCAGGTGAACTCGGCGAGCGACGCCAGCTCGGTCATGCGCAGCGGCCGCTTCCAGCCCTTCGCGATCCACATCTCGACGAGGATGACGACGGCCGTGCCAGCGGCGATCGACGAGAGGAAGAAGGAAATCGGCATGACCGGCGACCACCATTGCGGTCCAACCTTGTCGGGCATCAGGAGGAACAGCGAGCCGAGCGAACTCTGGTGCATCGACGAGAGCGTGACCGCCGCGATAGCGAGCAGGATCGGCTCGGGATGCTCGTCGCCTGGACGCGCGCGGAACACGTAGGCGAGTACCGAGAAGATCACGGCGGCGCCGGCTGCGTAGAATAGGTTGCGCGACATCAGGAAGATGAACAGCGTCACGGCGAACGCGACATACGCGCCTTGCCACTTCTTCCAGAGCGCCAGGTTGTAACCGTAGCGCTCGAGCGGCACCGGCAGGAACTCCAGAAGCAGGATGGTGACGTAGAGCCCGACGCACCACGACACCTCGAACATCGCCGAGTGCTCGGGCGACTGCAGCGCCAGCTGATAGGCGTGCCAGGGAAGTCCGAGATCGGCGACGAGCGTCACGGTGACGAACGAGTAGCTCAGGAATCCCATCAGCACGGCGGATCGGCCGAGGGCGTAGAGATCCTTGCGCTGGAAGACATAGATGATCCCGGCGGTCGCGAACGCGCCGGCCGCGAGTGCGATCCAGATCAAGTCGAACACGATCCATAGGCCCCACGGATAGGTGTTCGACAGGTTGGTGCTGCCGCCGAGGCCGCGCACGAAGCGCGAGAGGATCGACAGGACGCCGAGCCCGATGAGCGCCAGCATCGCCCAGTTGAACGGCGTCATCAGCTTGCGGTTCAGCGTCTCGAAGGTCGGATGGTGCTCGCGGGCCACGGCCGAAGTCCGGCGCTTGAAGAATGAATAGGCCGTTCCGAGCAGTGCGCCAATCACCATGACCGCCGGCGGCACCGCGCCCAGCGCGACCGCCGAGGTCCTGGGCAGCGGTTCGTCGGGCAGCGTCGGGAAGCCCAGCTTGTCGAACGGCACGGAGGACAGATACAGCACGGTCGTACCGCCAACTTCCTTCTCGCCGTAGACGTGATCGACGTACTTGTTGGGGCGCGCCGCGATCCGCCGGTGCGCTTCCTTGAGCATGTCATCGCGCGTGCCGTATTCGAGGGCGTCGGCGGGGCAGGCCTTGACGCATGCCGGCACCTGGATGGTGTCCTGATAGCGCTTGCCCTCGGCGGCCGTCAGCGCGACGCCGTTGCGCGCGGAGGGCAGCGGCTGATCGCAGCGGTCGGCGCAGTGCGTGCACTTGCTGATCTTCGGCGCGAGCGAATTCCACTCGGCGGTCGGCACGCCCCACGGGCACGCCCAGACACAGGTACCGGCAGCCGATGCACTTGTCCGCGCTGTAGGTGACCGGCCCGTCGTCCTGCCGGTAGAGCGCCGTGGTCGGGCACGCCGAGGCACACGCCGGCTCCAGGCAGTGCAGGCAGCGGCGCATGGCGAACGCGTAGTCGACGCCCCCCTGCGCCTTGTCGTTGATCAGCTCGTGGAACGAGATGAGCGTGAGCGTCTTGGCGCTGAGGACGGCGGGATTCTGAAATCCCAGATCGTCCTCGAACGTCGTGGCCTCGCCGTCCTTGTCGTTCCACTGCTTGCAGGCCACCTGGCAGGCTCGGCAGCCGATGCACTTGGTGATGTCGACGAGGGTGGAGCGGGTTGCGCCCGACGCTGCTGCCGTGCTCATGCGCGCCCCCTCGGCGTGTTGGCCTTGACCTGACGACTACGCACTTTCACGACATTGACCAGGCACGCCTTGCTCTCCGGCGTGCCGGCGCCGGGATCGGCGGCGTCGATCGTCAGGTGGTTGACGCTCGGCCCGGTGGACAGGCCCTGGAAGCCCCAGTTGTACGGCATCCACACGACCGTGACTTCCTGGTCGCCGATCTTCAGCGCCTTCATACGGGGGGTGACGAGAGCCTTGACCTCGAGCGCAGCGCGCGCCGACGAAACCTGAACCCAGTCTCCCGACTTGACGCCGAGTTTCTCAGCGAGGGCCACCGGCAACTCCAGCATGGGTTCAGGGACGAGCTCGTTGAGCCAGGGGATGTTCCGCGTCGTCGAGCCGCAGCACCAGTGTTCGGCGACGGTCGACGTCATCAAGACGTAGGGGAATTTGTCGACGGTACCGATCGGCTGATGCGATGCGACGCGCGGATACTTGAGCGTCGGGTTGCTGTTGACGCCCGGGTGCAGGACGTTTTTCACCGGGCTCTCGACCGGCTCGTACATCTCCGGCAGCGGGCCGTCTTTCGGCACGTAGGCCACGTCGCGCCAGTAGTCGGTATACCGGGGGTCGGGGTCTGAGTAGACGGCGGCGAACAGCCGCCCGACGCCCTCCGCGCCCAAGTGGAACGCGCGCTGCCCGTTCGGCGTGGACGGTCCGTCGGTCGCGACGGGTACGTCGGGCACGTCGTGCCCCGTCCAGCGCTTCGCCTGCTCGTCCCACCAGACGATCCGCTTGGAGCCGGGGTACGGCTTGCCATCCTGGTCGCACGAGGCGCGGTTGTAGAGGATCCGCATGTTGTTCGGCCAGGTCCATCCGAAGCCCGGATAGAGGCCGAGGCCGCCCGGATCCGTGGTCGAGTCGCGCCGCTTCGACAGGTTCTCGCCGTTGGCGAAGACGCCCGCGTAGATCCACGCGCCGGACGACGTCGAGCCGTCGGATCGCAGATCGCTGACTTTGCGAATCAGATCGCCCTTCTTGAGGCCGGTCTCCGGGTTGTCGCTCAGCGCGTACCCGTTGATTTCGCGCAGGACGTCCTCGGCCGTGGTGTAGGTCCAGGCCGCCTTCTTGATGATCTCGTCCCGCGGTGCTGCCGAGTCCTTGACCAGATCACGTATCTTGCGGAACACGAGATCCACGATCTCGCCGTCGGGCTTGGCCTGTCCCGGCGGCTTCACCGCGGCGTGGCGCCACTGCACCATGCCGCCCGAGTTGCTGATCGTACCGTTCTTCTCCATGAAGAACGCCGCCGGCAGCAGGATCACTTCGGTGGCGATCGACTTCGGATCGACGCCCGGCCGCTTCCAGAACGCCGCCGTCTCGGTCTCCCAGATCTCCTGGACGACGAGCGTCTCGAGCTTCGCCATCGCCTCGAACGTCAGGGTGAGATTGGCCAGGGTGACGGCGGGATTCTGGCCGACGATCCACATCACCTTCAGTTTTCCGGCGAGGGCATCCTCGAACATCGGCAGCGTGCCGTAGTCCTTGGCCGCGTCGCGCTTGGGCAGCCACTCGTAGGCGTAGCCGTTGGCCTCGGTGGCGGCGTCCCCGAAAAATGCTTTGAGCGTGTTGACCAGGTAGCGGCTGTCGGCGATGCCGTTCTTGCGCACGTAGTGGTAGATCGTCGGTTCGGCATTGGTCGCCGAATTGAGGTAGCCCGGCATGTAGTTGTAGAGCACGGCCATGTCGCACGCGCCCTGCACGTTCGGCTCGCCGCGCAGCGCGTTGACGCCGCCGCCTGGTTTCCCGATGTTGCCGAGCAGGAGTTGCAGGATCGTGAACGCCCGGATGCCCTGCACGCCGGTCGTGTGCTGGGTCATGCCGAGCGCGTAGAGGATGGACCCCGGCCGGTTCTTCGCCATCGTCTCGGCGATCAGCTTGATTTGATCGGCGGGGACGCCCGTGATCCGCTCGCCCATGTCGAGCGTGTAGCGCGAGACGAAGGTCTTCAGCCGCGCGAACACGCAGTGCGGATCGTCGAGGCTCTTGGCGAGACGCGCCTTGCCCTTGGCGTCGAGTTGGTAGCCCCACGTCTTGGTGTCGTACTTGTGGTGCTCGGCGTCGAAGCCGCTGAACACGCCGTCCTTGAATTCGAAGGCCTCGTCGCCCAGGAAAAGGGCGTTGGTGTGTGTCAGCACGTAGGCCTCGTCATACAGCTTGTTCACGATGATGTGGTTGATCATCGTGTTCTGGAACGCGGCGTCAGTGCCGGGCCGGAGTCGCGCGTAGACGTCAGCGGCCGCGGACGTCCGGGTGAAGCGCGGATCGACGTGGATGATCGTCGCCCCGTTGTCCTGGGCCTTGCGGATCCACTTGAAGGCCATCGGGTGGTTTTCGGCGACGTTGCTGCCTTCAACCAGGATCGTCTTGCAGTTCTGCAAGTCGATCCAATGGTTGGTCATCGCTCCTCTTCCGAATGTGGCCCCCAGACCGGGGACCGTGGGGCTGTGTCAAAGCCGGGCCTGGTGCTCGACGTAGGCCAGGCCGAGGAGCCGCGCGGCTTTCTGGAAGAGATAGCACTCCTCGTTGGTGTTCTGCGCGCCGCCCATGAAGCCGATCGCGTCGGTGCGATTGACCGGGACGTCTGCGTCGGCGGCACCTCGCGGGACGAACCGTGGGAGGTTGTGGACCCGATCGGCCGCAGCGAGATCCACGGAGAGTTTAGGCGTATCCACTTTCTCGGTGGCAATCCACGTCTCGTCGCGCGTCTTGCGAATCTTCTGCGCTACCCGCGTGACGGCGTCGTCCCAGGAGATGTCCTCCCAGTGATCGCTGCCCGGCGCCCGGTAGCGCGGCGTCGTGAGCCGGTTCGGGGACGCGTGCGTCGCAAACATCGAAATGCCTTTGACGCACAGCGACCCGCGGTTCACGATGTGGTCGTAGTCCCCTTCCATCGCGATCAACTTGCCATCGCGTACCGAGGCGATCATGCCGCAGCCGCACGAGCAGAAGTTGCAGGAGCTGGTGAACTCCTGCACGTCCGACAGTTTCAGCGCACGCGCAGCTGCCGCCGCCGCCGGCCAGTCAACGAGGCCGCCGAGCGCGAGCCCCGCGCCGCCGCCGACCGACAGCCGGAGCAGATCTCTCCTGCTAACACCGCGACCGCGGTCTGTCATGATCGGACCCTCGCGAGAAAGTGAGCGACCTACTTCAGGCTCTGGATGTAAGCGACGAGCGCGTCGAGATCGGCGGCCGGCAGCGCCTTGTACTTGGCGGGCATCGGCGGCTTCTTGGTCGACTTCGCCTTGGCGGCGGCGGCGACTGGATCCACGATCCACTGCTTGATGTCGTCGGCCGAGAGCTTGGCGCTGACGCCATCGAGCGGGTTGGTCTTGTTCCCCTTGCCAGCGATGGCGTGGCACACCGAGCATTTCTGCGCGGTGTAGACTTCCTGGCCTTTCTTCACCTGCGCCTCATCGCCCGCCGCGCGCAATGCCGGCGTGGCGGCCGCGACGAACAGCGCTGTCGTGAGTAGGACACCCGTCTTGGTCATGGACCCTCCAGTCCTAAAAACGCAAGGCTAGCAGATGTTGTACCGAATGCGGCGGTGCGGTTTACCTGGCGAAAAATACAGGTGGGGCGTGGTTGTGCTACGCCGGGCGTGAAGAACCTCCGAAATACCGGAGTGTATAGTGGCCCGATGCGTATCGTCGCGGCGTGCCTCGCCGTCATCCTCTACATCGCTCCTCCCGCCCACGCCCAGCAACGCACGCGTCCGGTCACGTTCACCATCCTTCACTTCAACGATGTCTACGAGATCACTCCGGTCGAAGGCGGCCGGGCCGGCGGCCTGGCGCGTGTGGCGCGCTACCGCGCCGAACTGAAGGCGAAGGACCCGACGCTGCTCACCACGCTCGGCGGCGACTACCTGTCCCCCTCGGCTCTCGGCACCGCGCGCGTCGACGGCGAGCCGCTGCGCGGCAAACAGATGGTGGCCGTGCTGAACCTGGTCGGCGTCGACTGGGCGACCTTCGGCAACCACGAGTTCGACATCCCGGAAGCGGCGCTGCGCCAGCGCCTGGCCGAATCCCATTTCAGGCTGGTCGCGTCGAACGTCACCGACGCGAGCGGGGCGTTGTTCCCGAACACAGTGCGCAGCGCCGTCGTGCCGATCAAGACGGCACAGGGCACCGTGCGCGTCGGGTTGATCGGGGTGACCATCGACGCGAATAAGCAGTCATGGGTCCGCTACGCCCCGCCGATCGACGCCGCCGAGAAGGCGATTGCCGAAATCAAGGGGCAGTACGATGTCCTGGTCGCGCTGACGCACCTGTCGATCGCCGGCGATCAGCAACTCGTCGAGCAAGTCTCCGACATCGACCTCGTGCTGGGCGGGCACGAGCACGAGAACTACGTCCTCGAGCGCGGATCGCATTTCACGCCGATCATCAAGGCCGACGCCAACGTCCGCACCCTGGCGGTCGTCACGGTGACGGTGCCGGCGAGCGGCAGGCCGGTGGCATCGACACGCATCGTTCGCGTCGACGACCAGATGAAGGAAGGACCGAAGACGGCCGCGGAGGTCAAGAAGTGGGTCGAGCTGGGCTATGCCGCCTTCCGCAAGGACGGCTTCGAGCCGACCAACGCCGTCGCGACCATCGATCAGCCTCTCTACGGCCGCGAGGCGGCCGTGCGCAACGGATCGACGACGCTGACCGAGCTGATTTGCGAGGCCATGCGCCGCGAAGCGAAGACCGACCTCGCCGTCTTCAACAGCGGCTCGATCCGCATCGACGACGTCGTCCAGCCGGGTCCGATCACCGAGTACGACGTGATCCGCGTACTGCCGTTCGGCGGGAAGCTGCTCAAGGCGACCTTTACCGGAGCGCTGCTGTCGCGCGTGCTGCAGATCGGTGATCGTAATCGCGGTACCGGTGGTTACCTGCAGACGGCGGGCATTCCCGCAACCATCGACCCGGCAGGCCGTTACACGCTCGCGATCACCGACTTCCTGCTTACCGGCGGCGAAGCCAACCTCGGCTTCCTGACGCGCGACAATCCCGAGATTTCCAACATCGAAGAACTGCGCGACATCCGGATGGCGGTGATCGACGAGCTGAAGCGCCGGTGGAGATAAGTCGATCGCGGCGGGCGACCAAAGGCTCGAGAGGATACCAGGAGATCGGGACGTCACGGTGATGATCGGCGGCAAGGGAGCCGCGAACGATCTCCTGCGATGCTCCTGGTCGCAGCTAGCGAGCGCTGCTGCGAGTGACGCGCGTCGACCGCGTGATCGGGACGGTGATCTCCAGCTTACGGCTCTCGCGCAAGATGACGAGCCGGGCTGCGGTCCCGACCTTGGAATCGGAGAGCATGCGCATGAAGGCGGACGCGTCCTCGACACTACGGCCGTTGAACTCGAGGATGATGTCGCCGGGGCGCAGGCCCGCGGTCCACGCGTCGGCGGTGCGGCTCATCTGATTGACGAGCGCGCCACGCGTGTTCGGAGCGCCCAGCTCGTCGGCGATCTGCGTGGTCAGCGGCGCGATCATGATCCCCGGGATTGTGCCGCGCTGTACCTCGCCGAACTTGAGCAGGTCGTCGACGACGTGCCGCGCCAGGTTGCTCGGCACGGCGAAACCGATACCCTGGTAGCCGCCGGTCTCGCTGAAGATGGCGGTGTTGATGCCGATGAGCTCGCCTCGTGCGTTGATTAGCGCGCCGCCGGAATTGCCCGGATTGATCGCGGCGTCGGTCTGGATGAAGTCCTCGTAGGTGGCGAGGTTGCCCCCCAGCGTCCGCCCGAGGGCGCTGACGATGCCGAGCGTCACGGTCTGATTGAGCTGGAACGGGTTGCCGATTGCCAGCACCCATTCGGCGACCTTCAGCTTCGACGAATCCCCCCACGGCAGCACCGGCAGCGAGGGGTGCGCGTCGATCTTGAGCAAGGCGATGTCGGTCATTTCGTCGACGCCGATGATTTTCGCGCGCAGCTCGCGCTTGTCGGGCAGCACCACGGAGACTTGTGCGCGCGCGTCGCCGACGACGTGGTTGTTCGTGAGGATGTAGCCGTCGGACGAGATGACGACGCCCGATCCGAGGCTCTGCGAAATGCGGCTGCGGCTGCCCTGCATGTCATCGCGGTCGCCGAAGAAGTAGCGGAAGAGCGGGTCGGAGGCGAACGGCGAGTTCTGCTGGCGCACCGTCTGGAGCGACGTGATGTTCATCACGCTCGGGATGGCGCGGCTGGCGACGGAGGAGAGATCGGGCAGCACGGCCGCGGGCGCCTGGGCTGCGGGTTCGGCCAGCGGGGCGGGCAGCCGCGGCGCCGCACCCGCTTCCTCCGCGGCGCGGAACCGGCCCGACAACACCATGCCACCGAAGAACCCGGCGGCGATGAAGATGCTGGCGACCAGAGCGCGGCGAATCATTGGACCTCGATCCGTCGCGGCGGAGTCGTCGTCTTCCGCAGCGTGACGGTGAGCACGCCGTTGTGCAGCTCGGCGCTGATGCCGTCCTGGTCGACAGCGTCGACGAACTCGAACGTTCGCTGGAAGGCGCCATGGCCGCGCTCGATCTGGTGGAAATGGCGACCGGGCGTCTCGGCGGCGGCGGCGGGACGAACGCCGCGGATCGTCAGGCGGTTTTCCTGGACGGCCAGCTCGATTTGCTCGCGGGCGAGCCCGGGCACCTCCGCCGTGACTACGTAGCGCCCCGGTGTCTCGTAGACGTCCATCGGCGGGTCCCAGGCGCTGCCGCGCGGCGTGGCCAACCGCTCGAGCCGTTCCTGCCAGGCGCGCAGGTCGCGCAAGGGATCGCAGGGCATGAGGCGATCGTAGCACTGTCGGGGCCGGCGCACCGGTTAAAGGCGAGGCTGTGCTAGGCTTTAGGTTTGTCCGGCGCGAAAAAACCAACCCTATGAGCTCAATCCAGGCGACGAGGATGAAGCGGGGCATGCTCATCAAGATGGGCAACGACCTGTACCGCGTCCTCGATCTCACGCACTTTACCCCGGGCAACAAGCGCGGCTTCGTCCAGGCGCGGATGCGCAACATCCGCAACGGGCAGCAGGCCGACAACAAGTTCCGCGCCGAAGAGGAC
This sequence comes from uncultured Acidobacteriota bacterium, assembly GCA_963836665.1. Classification (GTDB taxonomy): domain Bacteria; phylum Acidobacteriota; class Vicinamibacteria; order Vicinamibacterales; family 2-12-FULL-66-21; genus JAICSD01. The sequence continues at coordinate 114,989 of CAWIKL010000005.1, forward strand.
GTCGAGCGCGCCATCCTCGACGAGCGGCAGATGCAGTATCTCTACCGGGACGGCGATTCGTTCCATTTCATGGATACCAACAGCTACGAGCAGATCCACCTCGACGCCGAGGTGCTGGGCGACAACGCCAACTACATCCTGCCCGAGATGGTGATCAGCATGGAGTTCTACGGCGAGGAGCCGGTCGGCATCGAGCTGCCGGTGACGGTCGATCTCAAAGTGATCGACACCACGCCGGGCATCAACCGCGCCACCGCCAGCGCCCAGGTGAAGCCGGCGACCCTCGAAACCGGACTGGTCGTGAACGTGCCGTCGCACGTCAACATCGGCGACCTCATCCGCATCGGCACCGAGGACGGCGAGTACCAGAAGAAAGTCTGAGGGATGCGAACGAGCGCAGCGAGTGAATGACTATGGACGTTTCGCATCGCGCAGGAGCGGGCTGGATCGAAGTCGTCGCCGGCAGCATGTTCAGCGGCAAGAGCGAGGAGCTCATCCGGCGCCTCCGCCGCGCGCAGATCGCCAAGCGCAAGGTCCAGATCTTCAAGCCGCGCATCGACGACCGCTACAGCAACGATCACATTACCTCGCACAGCGCGATGCAGATCCAGGCCGAGAGCGTCGGCAGTTCGCGCGAGTTGCTCGAGAAGGTGCAGGCCGACACCGAGGTCGTCGGCATCGATGAGGGGCAGTTCTTCGATCCGGAGCTACCGGCGGTCTGCACGATGCTGGCCGACCAGGGCAAGCGCGTCATCGTCGCTGGGCTGGACCAGGATTACCTGGGCAAGCCGTTCGAGCCGATCCCGCAGCTGCTCGCGATCGCGGAATACATCACCAAGACGCTGGCGATCTGCATGGTCTGCGGCGCGCCGGCCAACCACACCCAGCGGCTCGTCGCCAGCAGCGAGCGCGTGCTGGTCGGCGCGCAGGGGACTTACGAGGCGCGCTGCCGGCACTGTTTCGACCCGCGACTCGGGCAGTAGCGAGGGCGCGAGGCGCGAGGCGGGCTGGTGCTGACCAACGATCCCAGTCTGCTCTCGTCGCTGCTGTTCCTGCTCGGCGCGGGATTCCTCGTCTTCAACCTGTATCTGTTCTTCCAGTTCTGGCGCAACCGGCGCCTGCAGGGGGGGGCCCTGGTGACGTGGGCGCCGCCGCGGCCGCCCCTCTACCGGCTGTTCCTCTGGGTTGGCGCCGTCCTCGCCATCGTCATCTTCTACAAGGTGGCGGTGCTGCGTCTGCATCCGAAGTTTGTCTTCGGCGAGACGATGATGCTCGTCTACTACGTCTACGCGATGCCGCTCGGACTGCAAATCCGGCGCGGCCTCTACGAGGACGGCATCTGGACTGACGGCGGATACATTCCGTACGCCAACATCGGCGGCCTGACCTGGCGGGACGGGGAGCACCCGACCCTCGTCGTGCTGTATCGCTGGCGCTCGTTCGCGCGCCGCCTGGTAGTGCCGCGGCCGTTCTACGCCGCGTCGCGCAAGGTGCTGCGCGACAAGATTGCGGCGCACGACATCCATTTCACCGGCAAGTCGCTCGATCTGGGACTGCACGACGAACGGGACGACGTCTAGTCTCCGAGGGGCGTTGCCCCTCGGACTCCCCGACAGCCTCACTCGCTCGCCGCTTCGCCGGCTCGCTCCGTTCGTCTGGCTCGCTCGCGGCGCTCGCTCGCGCGCCGCGAGCGTCTCGGCTATTTGTGAGATCGGTCTCTAGCCGCGCGCTAGTGGTGGAGGATCCAGCCGATCGGCCCGCTGCCGAAGGCGACCGGATCGCGGATCCAGTCGGGCGGGATCAGCCATACGAACGCGAGGATGACGATCACCATGACGTCGTACTGCCAGGTCGCGCGTTCGAAGGTCCAGAAGAAGCCGTTCCAGAGCATGCGCACCGGCAACGGTGAGCGGGTGATCACGGCCGGGCGCTCCTCGGTGCCGCGCTCGAGCACGCGGTAGGTGAGGATGACCCGGTCGGCGACGGAGAACACCGACAGCACCAGGATGACCCACAGCACGCCAGCCATGCGATTGGTGAACGCGCCGATCATGAACAGGACGATGCGCTCCGGCCGCTCCATGAAGCCGACCTTGCATTTCTGGATCAGCGACTCGGCGCGCGCCCGCGTGTAACTGGTCATCAGCGCGAACATCATCGCGAACGAGGCGACCATCACGTAGTCGACGCGGCCCATCGAGGCGTAGAGGTAGATCAGGCCGATGAAGAGGACGATGTCCGAGAAGCGGTCGATGACCGAGTCCCAGAAGCCGCCGAACTTGCTGACCCAGTTCAGCTCCGTCGCCACCTTGCCGTCGATGAAGTCGAAGATGTTGGCGACGATCATGATGAAACCGGCCGGGATGAACTCGCCGCGCGCCAGGTGCACCGCCGCCCAGGCGTTGATCAGCACGCCGACAAACGTGAGGATGTTCGGGTGGATGCGGAGTGCCACGCAGGCGCCGATGATGGCGCGGAGCGGGAACATGCAGATCTTCCCGATGAGCCCGGTAAAGGTCATGTCGCTGCTATAATTTAAGGTTCGATACGCTCTGAAACAGCCCAGTGTAGTCCATGCCGATTCAAGACCTCAAGACCCGGATCTCCAGACTGCCGGAGCAGCCGGGCGTCTATCTCTATTACAACGAGGCCGGGGACACCCTGTACGTCGGCAAGGCGACCGTCCTGCGCGACCGCGTGCGCAGCTATCTGGGCGCGCAGGGGATGAGCCCGCGCATCGATGCGCTCCTCGACGAGGCGGCGAACCTGGAGTTCATCGTCACCGATTCGGTCGTCGAGGCGCTCGCGCTCGAGAACCATCTCATCAAGCAGCGCGCGCCCAAGTACAACATCCTGCTGCGCGACGACAAGAACTATCCCTACCTGCAGCTGACGACCGGCGAAGCCTACCCGCGGGTGCTGATCGCGCGGAGCGTGGACAAAGACGATCACTACTACGCCGGCCCGTTCATGCCGGCCAAGCTCGGTCGCCGAACGATGGCGCTGACGCACAAGCTGTTCGGCATCCGGTCGTGCAACGAGGTGATCACGGGTGATCGAGCGCGGCCATGTCTCGAATACGACATCCATCGCTGCATCGCACCGTGCGTCCGCGAGATCTGCAGCGAGGAGGAGTACACCGCGGCGGTGGGGCACACCAGACTCTTTCTCGAAGGACGCAACGACGAACTGGTGGCGCAGCTGACCGTGCGCATGACGGAGGCGGCGGCGGACGAGCGCTTCGAGCAGGCGGCGCAGCTGCGCGACGCGCTGCGCACGATCCAGACGGTGCAGCAGCGCCAGCAGAAAATGGCCGGAACAGAGCTCGGCGACCGTGACGCATTCGGGATCAAGGTGGGGCCTGCCGGCGCGATCGTCCAGGTGTTCCAGGTCCGCGGCGGCAAGGTGGTCGAGCGTGTGGAGCTTGCCAGGTACTGATGCGGTGCGCTCGCCGTCCGAGGGAGAAGGGGAGGTTCTCCAGGCCGCACTCGAGCAGTTCTATTTGGAGCGCGCGGCGCCGCCGGAGATTCATCTGCCGATCGAGCTGCCGCCCGCTGAGACCGAAACGCTCGAGACATGGCTGACCGACCGCTCGCAGCATCGAGTGCGAATCGCCGTGCCCAAGCGGGGTGAGAAGCGCGGTCTGCTGGAACTCGCCGCACGAAACGCACAGGTCGCGTATCAGACCCGGTTCAACGAGACCGTCGCCGCCCACTACGATGCGCTCGAAACCCTGCGTCTCGTCTTGAACCTGCCGTCGATACCGCGCCGCATCGAGTGCTTCGACATCTCGACCATCCAGGGAGCGGAAACGGTGGCCTCCATGGTGGTCTGTGAAGACGGCCGGATGAAGCGTTCGGAGTATCGCAAGTTCAGGATCCGAGGCCGTAAGCCAGGGTCGCCGGATATCGGACATCGGCCACCGGATATCGAAGAGTCGCGACGCGTCCTCGACGATTTCGCGTCGATGCACGAAGTCGTGCTCCGGCGCTACCGCAAGGTCCTCGACAACGGCGGCCCGTTCCCGGATCTCATCCTGATCGACGGCGGCAAGGGACAGCTGTCGGCCGCATATGAGGCACTCGAGGAACTCGGCCTGGCGAATCTGGTCGCGACGGGCATCGCCAAGAAAGAGGAACTGCTCTTTACCCGCCAGCATGTCGAGCCAATCGCGCTCGCCGCGACCAGCCCGGCGCTCCTGCTGATCCAGCGCATCCGCGACGAAGCGCACCGCTTCGCGATTACCTTCCATCGCCAGTCGCGGGCCAGGCGCGACCTGCGATCGGATCTGGATCAGATCGCCGGCATTGGACCGCGTCGGCGCAAGGCGCTGCTCGTCGCCTTCGGCAGCCTCGCGGGGGTCCGCCGGGCCACGCGGGAGGATCTCATCGCGGTGGTCGGCACCAAGACCGCCGACGCGGTCCTCGCCCATTTCGCCGCCCTCGGCGGCTGAATCGGTGGCACGGGCCTCCCGTGCTTTCCACGGCATTTCGGAGGCAATTTCCGGGAATCCTTCAATGCGCGGCTGTTCTCACGTGGTGCGCCTCTTGCAATTTGGGGCATTTCTCAGCCTGCGACTGAGACACTGGATGCGGTTCGCGGACATCTTGCCTCGGGTGCGACTTCATGTCGGCGTGAGCCTCACGCGCCGGCTGCGGGTGGCCATGGAGATCGCTGCGTGGGTGGCGGCGGTCTGGTGCCTTGGCACCTGGGCGCTGGCGCAGGCGCTCCAGGCCATGGCCGTTCCGAACCAGCGCCTGTGGTCGCCCGAGCGGGTCCGCGCCTGGAGCGAAACGTTGCACATCGCGGGGCCCCTCCCGCTCGCGACTTTGAAAATTGGCCGGCTGGGACTCGAAGTGCCGGTGCTCGAGGGAACTGACGAGTCGATTCTCAACCGCGGCGCTGGGCACATTGCCGACACGGCCGCCCCAGGCGAGGACGGCAACTCCGGCATCGCCGCCCATCGTGACGGCTTCTTCCGTCCGCTGAAGGACGCCAGCGTCGGCGACATCGTGGAGCTCGTGACCGCTCGTGGGACGACCCGCTACCGGATCGAACGGACCTGGATCGTCGAGCCAGAGGACGTCAGCGTTCTCGAACCGACGCCGGGCGCCGCGCTGACGCTGGTGACTTGCTACCCGTTCTACTTCATAGGCTCCGCCCCGCAGCGCTTCATCGTGCGCGCGGTGCGTATCACGTCATGACGATGGAGTGAGGAAGGATGACAATGCATTTGCGAGCACCCTATTGGAGACTGGCGGCGGCGGGTTTCTGCGTGGCGGCCATGGCGTCGGCTGTTCAGGCGCAGTCGACGACGACATCCACCGAAAGCAAGAAGTTCGAAGTGGTTGCGGTCGAAGGCAACAACGTCGTTGTGAAGACCTCGACCGGCGCGAAGGAATACGCCGTCCCCGAGGACATGCGGTTCACCGTCGACGGCAAGCAGGTCTCGGTGCACGAGCTGCAGCCCGGTATGAAGGGGACGGCCACGCTGACGACCAAGACCACCGTCACCCCGGTCCACATCACCGAGGTCAAGAGCGGTGAGGTCGTGCAGAAGTCCGGCAACTCGGTCATCGTTCGCAGTGCCGACGGCATCAAGATGTTCTCCGAAGGCGACATGTCGAAGCGGAACATCGAGATCATCAAGGACGGCAAGCCGGTGAACATCACCGACCTCAGAGTCGGCGACAAACTGAGCGCGACGATCGTGACGACCGGCACACCCAAGGTCATCACCGAGCGGCAGTTGAAGGCGACGCTGGCGAGCAATGCCGCACCGGGCGCAGCGCCGGGTGGCGCGGCCGGGGGCGCCTCGACGACCTCATCGCACGCGTCGACGTCGGCGGGAGCCGCGCCGGCGGGACACGCGAAAAAGCTGCCCAAGACGGCATCGAGCGTGCCGGAAACGGGTCTGCTCGGCGCGCTGATGCTGGCCATGGCGTTGAGCCTGACGATCGCACGGTCGCGACGCGGCCGACTTTAACGCGGCGTCGCGGATTGCCCCGGTGGTCACGAACGGGTATCGTTACCCGGCATGACCAACCGGGGCTTCCGCGCGCTCGCCAAACCGTATATCGTCACCGACGGTAAGGGCTTCCGCCTCGCTGAGCGCCCGACCAAGGGTGCGCATCCCGTTCACGACGCCAAGAAATTCCTCAAGAAGGGCGTCCAGGTCCTGTCCCGCCTCCAGGAGATGCTCTACGCCCAGGATCGCTGGGGCGTGCTGCTCATCTTCCAGGCGATGGACGCGGCCGGCAAGGACAGCGCGATCGCGCATGTCATGTCGGGCGTGGATCCCACCGGATGCCAGGTTTACTCGTTCAAATCGCCCTCGTCCGAAGAGACCGATCACGATTTCCTGTGGCGGACCGCGAAATGCCTGCCCGAGCGCGGCCGCATCGGCATCTTCAACCGCTCCTACTATGAGGAGGTGCTGATCGTCCGGGTGCACCCGGAGGTTCTCGCGCACGAGAAAGTGCCCGCGGAGCTCAAGACGGCGCGCATCTGGAAGGAGCGGTTCCAGGACATCAACGCCTTCGAGCGCTACTTCGCCCGGCAGGGGTTCCTGATCCTGAAGTTCTTCCTGCACGTCTCGCGCAAGGAGCAGCGCAACCGCTTCCTGGCGCGCCTCGAGCGTCCCGAGAAGAACTGGAAGTTCCAGATCGGCGATCTCACCGAGCGCGAGCACTGGCGCGCCTACCAGGCGGCGTACGAGGACGTCATCCGGCATACCGCGGCGCCGCACGCCCCGTGGGTGGTGGTTCCCGCCGACGATAAGAAGTTCGCGCGGACGGTCGTTGCCGCGGCCATCATCGACGGCCTGAACCGTCTCAAGCTGTGTTACCCCGTGGTCGACGCAAAACAGCAGGCCGATCTGCGCCGTGCGAAGCGGATGATCGAGAGCGAACGACGGAGATAAGTGCTAAGCTAAGCCCTGCTGCCGGCAGCCGCCGCCGCACTGATTCATCCGCCAACCAGTTTTTCTTGAGGATTCTGTTTCCGTGAAAGCGCGCGTCGTTTCCGGCATGCGCCCGACCGGCCAGCTTCATCTCGGCCATCTCGTCGGTGCGCTCAGCAACTGGGTTCCGCTCCAGGATCAATACGACTGCTTCTACTTCGTCGCCGACTGGCACGCGCTGACCAGCGAGTACCAGAGCACCGGGCCTCTCGTCTCCTACGCCTACGACATGGTCGCCGACTGGATCGCGGCCGGCCTGGATCCGGAGAAGAGCACGTTTTTCGTGCAGTCGCTAGTCCCCGAGCACGCCGAGCTGTTTCTGTTGTTGTCAATGGTGGTGCCGGTGCCGTGGCTCGAACGGGTGCCGACCTACAAGGAGCAGCAGGACAACCTCAAGGACAAGGATCTATCGACGCTCGGCTTCCTCGGCTATCCGCTGCTGCAGACCGCCGACGTGGCGATGTACGACGCGCGGTTCGTGCCGGTCGGCGACGACCAGGTGGCGCATCTCGAGCTGGCGCGCGAAGCGGTCCGCCGCTTCAACAACTTCTTCGGCCAGCGCGGCAGCGATTCCGAGAATGTCACGCTGGTCGAGCCGCAGCCTCTGCTCACGAGGATGTCGCGCCTGCCGGGACTCGACGGCGATAAGAAGATGAGCAAGAGCCTGGGCAACACGATCCAGCTCGCCGACGACGCCGAGACAGTGATGAAGCGGGTGCGGTCGATGTATACCGATCCCAAGCGCGTGCGGGCGGACATTCCAGGGACGGTCGAGGGGAATCCGGTTTTCATCTACCACGACACGTTTAATCCGGATACGGCCGAGGTCGAGGACCTGAAGGCCCGCTATCGCGCCGGCAAGGTGGGGGACGTCGAGGTCAAGACGAAGCTGGCGAGGGCGCTCAACACGCATCTCGAACCGATTCGCGAGCGCCGCGCCGCCGTGCTGGCCAGACCCGGCCATGTCAAGGAAATCCTCCACGAAGGATCGAAGAAAGCGCGGGCCGTCGCCTGTGAGACGATGGAACGGGTCCGCGACGCGGTGAAGCTGCGGTACCGGTAATGGAACACGAGTTCGAATCAATCCTCGACGCCTATCCCGTCCGGCTGCAGAACTTCGAGGGGCCGCTCGATCTGTTGCTGCATCTCATCAAGAAGAGCGAGGTCAGCATCTACGACATCCCGATCATGCGGATCACGCAGCAGTATGTCGAGTACATCGACTTGATGCAGGAACTGAATCTCGACGTGGCCGGGGAGTTCCTGGTGATGGCGGCGACGCTGATCCACATCAAGTCGCGGATGCTGCTGCCGCGCCCCGATCCGGCGCAGGACGATCCCGACGAGGATCCGCGCGAGGCGCTGATGCGCCGCCTCCTCGAGCACCAGAAGTTCAAGGCTGCTGCGGAGCTGTTGCACGAACGCGAGACGCTGCGCAGTGCGCAGTGGACCCGTCCCGACGGGCCGATCGCCGAGATTGCGGGCGAGCCGCCGGAGCCGGAAATCGAAGTCGATCTCTTCAGCCTGATCAGCGCCTTCCGCACTGTTGTCGAGCGCGCCAAGGCGCGGCCCAAGGTCTATCTGCCGATGGAGCAGATTGCCATTGAGGACCGGATCGAGCAGCTCCTCTCACGGCTGTCGGAGACCGAGGCGTGCGGCTTCGAGGATCTGTTCGAGGACGTGCAGACGCGGGCTGGGCTCGTCGTCACGTTCCTGGCGCTGCTCGAGATGATCCGGCTGAAGCTGATTCGCGTGTTCCAGAGCGGCGTGATCGGGCCGATTCGCGTCTACAAACGCGCCCGTCCGGCCGACGCGCCGCGGCCGCTGCACGACCCCGAGCAGGTGCACGCCGAGCATATCGCGCACAAGAAAGAGGATCACTAGCCTGTGGCCGATCACCTGAAGCCGATCATCGAAGCGCTGATCTTCGCGTCGCCGGAGCCAATCGTTCCCAAGACGCTCTACAAGCTGCTCGACAGCGAGCCGAAGGAGGACGTCGACGCGGCGCTCGCCGCTGTCCGCGCCGATTACGACCGTCCCGGCGGGCTGCAGATCGTCGAGGTCGCCGGCGGCTACCAGGTCACGACCAAGCCCGAGCTGCACGAGTGGGTGCGCAAGTTGTTCCACGAGCGCACCACGTCGAAGCTCTCGGTGCAGTCGCTCGAAACCCTTGCGGTGATCGCCTACAAACAGCCGGTGACCGCGCCGGAAATCGCCGAGATCCGCGGTGTCAGCAGCAGCTCCGGCGTCCTGCAGACGCTGATTGAGCGCAAGCTGGTAAAAACCGTCGGGCGGAAGCAGGTCGTCGGCCGTCCCTTCATGTACGGCACGACACGCGAGTTTCTCGAGCGCTTTGGCCTCAACGATATTACCGACCTGCCGAAGGTCGATGAATTGTCCGATGCGCTCGGCTTCGAACTGCCCGCTGGTCTTGCCGAGCCGACAGTCACGACCTCACCGCTGCCCTTCGACGAGGCTGCTCCCGCAGGAGAAGGTGCCGTCGCGGAGCCGGACACTGCGACGGCCGAGCCAGATACCGAACGCGTGCACTGAGCGTTTTCATCCGAAGGCGTTGCTCCTCGGACTCCCCGACACGCTCTCGGCGGTTCATGAGAGCGGTTTACGGTCGTCGCGGTCTGGGTGGCCGTGGTGATCTCTCTGGTCGCTGCCGCTGGCCCGTCTCAGTGGCGGTGGTGGGAATTCCAGCCGTGCGCCGCAACCGCGCCACCTCCTGAGGCGTCAACTCCCGCCAGTGGCCGGGCGGCATGTCGGGATCCGCGATTGGCCCGATCCGTACCCGCCTGAGGCGGACGACGGGATGGCCGACCGCGTCGAACATCTGCCTGACCTGCCGCTGGCGTCCCTCGTGAATCGCCAACTCCACTCGCGTCTGGTCGTTCTCTGACGGAAATTTCTTCGGGGGATCGAGGACGCGCACCTTCGCCGGTGCGGTGCGTTTCCCGTCGATCGTCACCCCTTTGGCCAGCCGCTCCAGGACGTGCTCGTCGGGTACGCCGCGCACGCGCGCTTCATAGACCTTGTCGACTTCGTGCCGCGGGTGCGTCAGGCGCGCTGCCAGTTCGCCATCGTTGGTCAGCAGCAGCAGCCCTTCGGAGTCGTAGTCGAGGCGACCGACGGGATAGATGTACTCGCGCACGGTGCGGAGCAGGTCGAGCACGGTCGGGCGTCCCTCGGGATCGCTCCGCGTCGTCATGTAGCCGCGCGGCTTGTGCAGAAGGATGTAGCGCTTGCGCGTGTCGGTTCGGATGCGCCGCCCATCGACCTTGATTTCGTCCGCGCCGGGATCCGCCTTCGTGCCCAACTCGGTCACGGTGACGCCGTTCACCTGGACCCGCCCCTGGACGATCAGTTCCTCCGCCAGGCGCCGAGACGCGACGCCCGCTTGAGACAGAAGCTTCTGCAGACGCTCGCCATTCTGTCTTCTGTCTTCTGTCTTCTCTCGCTTATTCATCGAGCAACCGTGACCAGAAGTCTATCAGCGACCAGGTCGCTTTGGCCGTCGCCGCTCGATCGACCTCGGCGTGGGTGATGAGCGGCGTCAGCAGCAGGTGCACGGTGCGCTGCTCGTGTTCGAGCTGTTCGGCCATCATGGTCGACTCGACGGCGGGGACGACGTTGTCGTCGGTGCCGTGTAGCAGGTAGACGGGCGCCGTGGGCAACGGCGATCGTGCCGGGGACAACGCCGGATCGCCGCCCAGATCGTCCATGAACGGTAGCAGCACCGGCCCGAGCCGGACGACGTCGCGGGTGTTGACGTAGTTCATGTAGGTCTTCGCCGGTTCGGCGAGCGATCCTTCGAGGCTCCGCGCGTGAGCGAATTCGCGCGCCGCCGCCGGCTTGTCGACCATGTCGAGCCGCGACGCCTCGAGGAACGACAGGATCGCGGCGCGCAGCGGGGCCGCCTGCGTGGGCGGCACGACGTGATCGGCGGCGGCGAGTAGGACGATGGCGAGGCCGTAGTCGTGCGGCGCGCGCCGGCTGCCGTCGGGCTGGAGGCCGGTGCACAGGAAGCGTAGCGTGCGCGGCAGATCGCCGTGCCCCCCGAACGCCATCACGAACGCGAGCTTGCCCGCGAGCGAGGGCCGGCCGGCAGCGACGAGCGACAGCCCGCCGCCGAAGCTGATCCCGAGCAGTCCGACGCGGCCGTCACCGGAGTGGAAGGGCGCCTGCGGGCCGGCGAGCCACACCGTCGCGTCTTCGATCATGTCGGTCGTGCGGGCGGTGATGCGGTACTGCGTCAGGTCCGGCAGTTCGGCGGTGACCACCGGATGACCGATGGCGGCGATGTCGCGCGCGAAACCGACGAGGCGCGGCTCATCGATGCCGGCGGCGTGCACGCCGGGGACGATCAGGATCGGACGGCCGGTCGCGTGTGCCGGGCTGTACCTGCGCGCGCGCAGCGTGCCGCCGCGCCACGGGATCGGTGCGAGATCGGAGGCGGTGACTGGCGAGCGGTACCAGCGTGTCGCGGCGCTCGCCATGCCATCGAGGCCGGCCGCCTGCACGACAAACGCGGCGCCGCGAAGATAGAAATGGCCGGCGAACACCAGCGCGACGGTGATCGCCAGCAGAAGTGCGCCGGCGGCGTGTGATCGGCGCAATAAACTCAAGTGGGGCGCATGATAAAGTTGCGCTCGGGCCGTGTCAAAGCAGCTGATCGTCGCGATCGACGGGCCGTCGGGCGCGGGCAAGGGAACTGTCGCGCGCGCGGTCGCCGAGCGCCTCGGTTACCGCCACGTCGACACCGGCGCCATGTATCGCGCCGTCGCCTGGAAGACGCTGCACGAGGGGGTCGATGCCGGCGACGAAGTCGCAGTGGCTCGCATCGGCGAGCAGGCGACGTTCGATCTCGATCAGGGCCGCGTGGTCATCGACGGCTACGACGTCGCCGCGGCGATCCGAACGCCCGACATCGACCGGGCCGCCGCCATCGTTGCGCGGCATCCTGCCGTCCGCCGCGCGCTCGTCCGGCGCCAGCGGCGCTATGGCGAAGCGGGCGGCGTGGTAATGGAAGGGCGCGACATCGGCACGGTGGTCTTTCCCGATGCCGAGGTGAAGGTCTATCTTGATGCCTCGCCTGAGGAGCGCGCGCGACGCCGCGCCGCTGACCCCGCGCATACGAGTTCGCAGACCGCGCAACTGTCCGATGTCGCCACCGCTCTCGCCGAGCGCGACCGCAGCGATTCGACGCGCGCGGCCTCGCCACTCAGCATCGCCGCCGACGCCACGGTCCTGGACACGACCGGCGTGGCAGTCGACGCAGTCGTCGAGCGCGTGCTGGCGCTGGTCAGGTCTTGCGTCTCAGCGCGCAGATGAGCGCCTGCGCGGTGCGCTCGTGCCGGCCGCGGCGATGAACTGATCAGTCGTCTTCGTGATCCGGGTAGTCTTCCGCCGACGCCGGATCGAGCTCCCAGCGATGCTTGTCACGCTCGGCAATCTTGTCGGCCGCTTTCAGCTCTTCGTTGTCGGCATACTCGATCCCCAGTGCGCGGCCGATGTCGTCGACGCGATCCTGGTCTGGCGTCGGGTTATCGCCGCCCGGCGCTTCGTCGCCGACGGCGTAGGCGTCCTCCCAGTCTGCATCGACATCGCCGCCGGTCAGGACAGGGCTGGTCTCGGTGCGCTCCCGCTTGGCGTGCTGCAGCACGGTACGGCCTGTGCGGGCGGCCGACGGATGGACACGATCTAGGCTGAGGGAAGACGGAGGACCCGGAACGGTCTCTTCGATTTCGCGGAGACGTCTGCGCTCGCGGTCGAGTGCGGGGGAGCGGCGCGAATCGCCGGCGCCGGCCGGTGTCCCGGTCGATCGCCTGGTCGGCATCGGATTGGTCCGTCCTTGAACGCTCCGCCCTGTTTCCGGGGTCTGGGAGAGGGTTGCCTCGCGGCCGGTCCCCCCCTCCTTAGTCGCCTTTTTCGGCGATCGCCCGGGGGAGGGTTTCGTTTTGAGTTTCTTGCGGAGAGTGGTGCCGCGTGCGGCCGCCTTCCGGGAGACCTTTCGAGCTCTGGGGGTTGCCTTTCGGGCAACTGACCTCTTCTTGGTGGTCTTTTTGGCGGATCTTTTCGCCTTTGGCGCCTTTTTCACCGGCTTCCGCGCCGGTTTGGCCTTGCGGGTGGATTTCTTTGCCATTCCGAGGACTCCCGTCCGCGCGTCCGCGTGATCCGCAGCCCTTGACCGAAGGGCCGTAACTGTTGGATAATCTACTGCTTATCGCTCACACGCGAAAGGCAAATCTACAGCCCGCCGGAGCTGCGATGCCGGCAGTACGTGAGAGAGGACCCGCGCAGCATGGCAACAGACAAGATGCAGCAGATCATTCCAACAGGAGGTGGCGCCGCCGAATTTGACGAATCCGTCGATCCGCAGGAATACGCCCGCCTTCTGGACCTTTACGATAACAGCTTCCGCAACATCGCGGAAGGTGAGGTCGTCAAGGGGACGGTGCTCAAGGTGACGCCGTCCGAAGTCATCGTCGACGTTGGCTACAAGTCCGAGGGGATCATCCCGGTCGACGAGTTCGTCGACGAAAACGGCCACATCACGGTACAGCCCGGCGACCTCGTCGATGTGCTGCTCGAGCGCACGGAAGACCGCGAAGGTTACGTCGTGCTCTCGCGTGAAAAAGCCGAGAAGATGAAGATTTGGGACGAAGTCGAGAAGGCCTACGCCGAGCGCAAGGTCGTCATCGGCCGCGTCATCGAGCGGATCAAGGGCGGTCTGGCGGTCGACATCGGTGTTCGCGCCTTCCTGCCCGGTTCGCAGATCGACGTGCGTCCCGTACGCAATCTCGACGCCCTGCGCGGCCAGGAACTGCGCATGCGCGTCATCAAGGTCAACAAGAAGCGCGGCAACATCGTCCTCTCGCGCAAGGTCCTCCTCGAGGAGGAGAACGCCGAGAAGAAGAAGCACACGCTCGATACGCTGGCCGAGGGCAAGGTCCTGCGCGGCGTGGTCAAGAACATCACTGACTACGGCGCGTTCATCGATCTCGGCGGCATCGACGGCCTGCTCCACATCACCGACATGTCGTGGGGCCGCGTCACCCACCCGTCGGAGCTGTTCCAGGTCAACCAGGAAATCGACGTCATCGTCCTCAAGTACGACCCGGCGACCGAGCGCGTCTCGCTCGGCCACAAGCAGCTGCACAACGACCCGTGGTCCAACGTCATCGAGCGCTACCCGGTGGGTGCGCGTCTCAGCGGCAAGGTCGTCAGCCTGACCGATTACGGCGCGTTCGTCGAGCTCGAGCCAGGCGTCGAGGGGCTGATCCATGTCAGCGAGATGTCGTGGAGCAAGCGCGTCAAGCACCCCTCGAAGATTCTCAACGTCGGCGACAGCGTCGAGACGATGGTGCTCGGCGTCGATCCGGGCGCGCGGCGGATCTCGCTCGGCCTCAAGCAGGTCGAGAGCAACCCGTGGCACGAACTCTCGGAGAAGTACCCGATCGGCACGACGATCACCGGCAAGGTCCGCAACCTGACCGAGTTCGGCGCGTTCGTCGAAGTGGAAGAGGGCATCGACGGCCTGATCCACATCTCGGACATGTCGTGGAGCAAGCGCCTGAAGCACCCGTCGGAAGCCCTCAAGAAGGGGGACACCGTCGAGGCGATGGTGCTCAACATCGACGCCGAGAACCAGCGACTGTCGCTCGGGCTCAAGCAGCTGCAGACCGACATCTGGGACGAGTTCTTCCAGCAGCACCATGTCGGCGACAGCGTCGAGGGCAAGATCGTCCGGATGACCAGCTTCGGCGCTTTCGTCGAGTTGGCGGAGGGGATCGAAGGGCTGATCCACGTCTCCGAGTTCGACGACTCGCACCAGAAGGGCAAGGACGGCAAGCTCGATCTGCAGGTCGGTGAGACCTACCAGATGAAGATCATCAAGCTGATCCCGACGGAACGGAAGATCGGCCTGTCGATTCGGGCGCTGAAGAACGAGGAGTTCCGGGCCGACTGGGAAGCGTACACCGAGTCGACCGGCCGTCCGGAAGTGACGCTGGGCGATCACTTCAAGCACCAGCAGTAAGCAACGGGCGCCCCTGAGGGAGTAGCGATGACCACGCTGAACACCGGCAGCATGACCAAGGCCGAGCTCGTCGAGGAAGTCTCGCGGGTCTCGGACTTGACCAAGAAACACTCGGAAGTCATCGTCGACACGGTATTCAAGAGCATCATCGACGCGCTGCATCGCGGAGAGAAGATCGAGCTGCGGGGTTTCGGCAGCTTCCGTCTCCGCCGCCGTGAGCCGCGCAAGGGGCGCAACCCGAAGACGGGGGACAAGGTCGACGTCCCGCCGAAGAAGGTGCCCTACTTCAAGCCTGGGAAGGAACTGAAGGAGCTGATCAACCGCGAGCCGGATGCGCCGCCCGCGCCGCCGGCCCCTGCGGGCTCCGACATCGCTGGCGTCTGACGAGGTCGCTGTCCGGCGACGTCGCTGTCAATGCCGAATGCCGAACGCCGAAAGGGTTCGGGGTTCGGCATTTTTCGTTGGACATTTGGCATTTGGCACTGACATGGAACATCTCTGGAGCCCCTGGCGGCTCGCGTATATCACCGGCACGCGCAGCAGCAGCGAGTGCGTGTTCTGCACCGCGCTGACCGACGGTTCGGCCGATTCGCTCATCGTGCACCGCGGCCGCGCGTGCTTCGTCATCCTCAACCTGTTTCCCTACAACAACGGTCACCTGATGGTGATCCCCAACCGCCATATCGCCAGCCTGGCCGCCGCCACGCGCGAGGAGCGCGCCGAACTGATCGAGCTCTCCGCCGCGGCGGAGACGGCGCTGACCGAGGTCTACCAGCCGCAGGGGCTGAACCTCGGGATCAACCTGGGCAAGCCGGCCGGGGCCGGCATCCTCGACCACGTCCACCTGCACGTGGTGCCGCGCTGGAACGGCGACACGAACTTCATGACCGCCCTCGGCGGCACGCGCGTGCTACCGGAAGAACTGTCCGACACCGCGGCGAAGCTGCGGCCCGTGTTCGTGCGGCTGACGGCGACGAGCTGACGGTTATCCGCTGCCGGCTTTCGGTAGCCGGTTTCCAGTTTCCAGCCCTCGGTCAGCGCTTGAGAAGAATGACGTGGTGGCGGCCGTTGGGATTGAGTCCCGAAAGGCCTGCGATCTCGATATAGCCCTCGACGTCGACGCTGCGCGACTGCGCCGGCACGTTGTATTGGACAAGGTCGGTTCCCCTGCCGCTGAACCCCGACGACAGGCTCACACCATACGCCGTCAGTCCG
Source organism: uncultured Acidobacteriota bacterium (assembly GCA_963836665.1). Taxonomy (GTDB): domain Bacteria; phylum Acidobacteriota; class Vicinamibacteria; order Vicinamibacterales; family 2-12-FULL-66-21; genus JAICSD01. The sequence goes on from CAWIKL010000005.1 coordinate 131,209, forward strand.
TTGATCGCGTTCCACTGACAATCGGCCGGAGTGGCGATGACGGTGAACTCGCCATGGCCGCCGCCGGCCGGGAACATCAGCTCCTCGGGAACGGTGACGTAGCTGCAGCCGAGTGGCTTGTCTTCGGTGATCGCATGCACCGCCAAGACGCCGGTGGCCACCGACACGGTGATCGTCGCCGTCCGAACGGACGGCGTGCTGTTGGCTGGCAGCGTGTAGGTGAAACTGCCGCTGCCTGTACCAGATGGAGTGCCGACGGGGAACCAGGCGGCGTCGGTGCGCGCGGTCCAGGCGCAGGCGGATGCACTTGCCGTCACCGTGACGGTGCCCGACCCGCCGAAGGCGTTGAAGGCGGCTGACGCCGGCGTCACGGTCACGCGGCACGGCGGATTCACGTCGACGTGGAGCGATCCCTTAACCGATTTGTAAGTCGCGCTGACGTCGATGGCGCCCTCCGCCGCCGCCGTGACCACGCCCGCCGGCGAGACGGTGGCGAGATTGGGGTTCGACGACTGCCACGTCGCCAGGTTGGTGACATCGACCGTCGAGCCCTCGCTCTGGGTGGCCAGCGCGAAGAGCTGGCGCGTCTCTCCCGGCACCAACTGTGCGGAGCCGTTGCCCGGTACGCCCACCAGAATCGAGACGATGGACACCGCGGGAGTCGAGGGACCGGCGGGTGGCGAGGTACTGCCACATCCGGTCGCGAGCGCCAGCAACGTGAAAGAGGCGGTGAAGCGCAGATTCATCGGCCGATGACGGCGCCAGTATAACGGAGCCTCCGGAGGATAATGGAGAGGTGATTCTCGGGCTCGACGATCGCCAGGCCGCCTATCAGCGCGATATCGCGGCGTTTGCCGCCGAAGCGGTTGCGCCGCGCGCGCCGGCCATCGACGACAGCAACCAGTTCCCGCGCGATCTCGTGGCGGCGATGGCCGGCCGCGGCCTGCTCGGCGTGACCATCGCGCGCGAGCACGGCGGCGCCGGGCTCGACTACGTCAGCTATGCCCTGGCCCTGGAGGCGCTGGCCCACGCCAGCGCGGTGGTGTCGGTCATCGCCAGCGTCAACAATTCGCTGGTCGCGGAACCGATCGCGAAGTTTGGCTCCGATGCGCAGAAAGAGACGTGGCTGCGGCGGCTGGCTTCGGGTGAGATGCTGGGAGCCTTTGCGCTGTCGGAAGAGCAGGCCGGATCCGACGCTGCCAATCAGCAGACCGTGGCGCGCCTCGACGGCCACGGCTATGTGCTCAACGGCCGGAAGGTGTGGGTGGCCAATGCCGAGGCCGCCGACCTCGCCATCGTGTTCGCGGCGACGCAGCCGGGCAGCCGCGGCCGCGGCGTGGGCGCGTTCATCGTCCCGCTCGAGGCCCCGGGCGTCACCCGCATTCCATCTGGAGACGCGCTCGGCGTACGCGGGCTCGGCTGCGTCGATCTCGACCTGAAAGAAGTGCTGGTTGACGCCGGCGCCATGCTCGGTGGTCCCGCCGACGGGTTCCATGTCGCGATGTGGGCGCTCGACGGCGGCCGTGTCGCGATCGCGGCGCAGGCCCTCGGCGTCGGCAGCGCGGCCCTCGACGCGGCGCTGGCCTACGCCAAGCAGCACGAGGCGTTCGGCCAGCCGATCGCCAACTTCCAGGCGATCCAGTGGATGCTCGCCGACAGCGCGACCGAGCTCGACGCGGCGCGGATGCTGATGCTCAAGGCCGCCGACGCGCGGACGCGGACCGATCGCCCGACGCTGGAAGCCGCGATGGCCAAGCTGGCGGCGTCGGAAGCCGCGCACCGTGCGGCCGACCGTGCGATGCAGGTGTTCGCATCGCACGGCTACCGGCGCGGCTCGCTGGTCGAGCGGTTGTTTCGTGACGTCCGCGCGACCGAGATCTATCAGGGCACGTCAGAGGTCCAGCGGATGGTCATCGCCGATCACATCCTTACTTGACCGGCAGCATGACGTGCTCGTACGGCGTCCCGGGCCACATCACGTAGGGCCGGGTCGGATCGGCCTTGGCGTCGTGAGGGTAGGCCGCGGTCATGCCCTTGCCGCCGACGATCATCACGTGCGGCCCGGTCTTGACCCAGTTGTTCGTCGGCGTCGCCTTCTCCGCGAATGGATCGGTGTTGCTCGCGCCGTTGTCGCCCGCCAGCATATAGACAAAACCGATCTTGTCCTTCGGTGGATCTTTCTTGTTCATGTAGGCGTCGAACCATGCCATGGCGTTCTCGTCGGCGCACATCGCGTCGGGCCCCGGCCCCGCGACCATGCAGGTGAACCCGTTGGTGCCCTTGCGAATCGTGCGCATGTTCATCTTCTCGTCCATGGCGACGATGGTCGCGTTCTTGCCGATTGCAGCGGGCGCCCCGGCGGTCGCCTTCTTGATCGCGTCGGCATCCGCCGGCGCCGCGGCGGGCGCCGCCTTTTTGGTTGGTGCGGGGGCCTTCTTGTCCTGGGCGACGAGGGGCGCGCCTACGCATACCACGGCGCAGATCACGACGGCGGTGACTCGCATGCAGACCTCCTTGAGCGGGATGAACGAACGAAGGATGCGACAGATTACCCGATTATCCGATTACCCGAGAATCTGTTTGGCAATCGTCTGCAGCTGAAGATTCGAGGTGCCTTCGTAGATCTGGCCGATCTTGGCGTCGCGGAAGAGTTTTTCGACCGGGTATTCCTTGACGAAACCGTTCCCGCCGAACAGGTTCACCGCCAGCGACGAGACGCGCTCGGCGACTTCCGACGACAGGATCTTGCAGATCGCCGCCTCGGTCAGGAACGGCTTGCCGGCGTCGCGCAGGCGCGCGGCGTTGTAAACGGTCAGCCGCGCCGCTTCGACGTCGACCGCGGCGCGCGCGATCTGGTGCTGCACCGCCTGGAACTCGGCGATCGGCTTGCCGAACTGCTTGCGTTCCTTGGTGTACTTGATGGTATGTTCGAGCGCGCCGGCGGCAAGGCCGAGCATCTGCGCGCCGATGCCGATGCGCCCTTCGTTGAGGGTCTCGATCGCCGTCTTGTAGCCCTTGCCGACCTCGCCGAGCACGTTGGCCTTCGGCACGCGGCAGTCTTCGAGGATCAGTTCGCACGTGCTGCTGGCACGGATGCCGAGCTTGTCTTCCTTCTTGCCGACAGCGAAGCCCGGGAAGCCGCGCTCGACGATGAACGCGGTAATACCCCGGTAGCCGGCCTCGGGATTGACCGTGGCGAAGACGATGAAGATGTCCGCCTCGTTGCCGTTGGTGATCCACAGCTTGCGGCCGCTGATGACGAATGCGTCCCCTTCCTCGCGGGCGCGGGTCGTCAGGGCGAACGCATCACTGCCTGATCCGGCCTCCGACAGCGCATAGGCGCCGACGCTCTGTGACGCGAGCTTCGGCAGGTAGCGCCGCTTGATGTCGTCGCTGCCCCAGCGCAGGAACGCATTGATCGCCAGGGTGTTCTGGACATCGACGAGGACGCCGATCGACGGGTCGACGCGCGAGAATTCCTCGACCGCGAGCACGGAATGGAAGAAGGTGGCGCCAGCTCCGCCGTAGGCCTCGGGGATCTCGATCGCCATGACGCCGAGCGCGAACAGCTGATCGACCAGCGCGCGCGGGATCTTCGCGTGCTCGTCCATCTCTCGGACGAGCGGCCGCACCTGGGCCTCGGCGAACTCACGGACACTGTCGCGAAAAATGGCCTCGTCTTCGGCAAGAACAGTCAACGGCTGGGCGTGCGCAATCGTCTGTTCGGCCATGATCCGGATGTTATCATCGGCCTATGCGAGTGCACGCCGTTCTCGCGGCAGGCCTGCTGCTGGCCGCATCGTCACAATCGCCGGCCCCGTCCCAGGCCCAGGCGCAGCAGCCTCCCGCGCCGCCGCCGGTGGCGAACCCGCAGCCGCCGCAGAACCCGCGGCCGGTCATCCGCAGCGGCATCAACTTCGTCAGCGTCGACGTCATTGTCACCGACAAGAAGACAGGGGAGGTCGTCCTCGACATGAAGCAGGACGACTTCGAGGTTCGCGAGGACAAGAAGCCGCAGAAGGTCGAGACCTTCGACCTCGTCAAGATCGACGAGCTCTCGCGGCAGACGCCCTACGCGCCGAAGGAGATCCTCAGCGAGTCCGACATGGAGATCGAGGCGAAGAAGCCCAACGTGCGGCTCTTCATTCTCCTGCTCGACGACTACCACGTGCGCCGCGGCAACGACATGGTGTCGCGCCAGCCGCTCATCGACTTCGTGCAGAACCAGCTCGCCCCGCAGGACATGGTTGCGGTGATGTACCCGCTGACCCCGGCAAGCGCGCTGACGTTTACGCGCAACAAGGCCTCCCTCATCGAGGCGATCAACCACTTCGAAGGGCGCAAGAACGACTACCTGCCGCGCAATGAGTTCGAGGAGAAGTACGCCTATTACCCGACGGCGCAGGTCGAGAGCATCCGCAACGACGTGACCATGGGAGCGCTGCGCGCGGCGGCGTCACAGCTCGGGGCGATGCGCGAGGGGCGCAAGTCGATCATTTTCGTCAGCGAAGGGTTCACCGCAAACCTGCCGCTGCAGCTGAGCAATCCGGTGGCGGCGATGCCCGGTACCGGCAACACGGCGCGGCCGGGCCAGGACGTCACCGACCAGCGCGCGCTGTCGGAGCAGTTCTTTACGTCGACCGATCTGCTCGAACGGTTGAAGGACGTCTACGAGACCTGCAACCGCAACAACACGTCGATTTACGCCGTCGATCCGCGCGGCCTCGCGGTGTTCGAATACGACGTCAACGAGGGCGTCAGCCTGGCGACCGACCGCACCAACCTGCAGTCCACGACCGATTCACTGCGCGTCCTCGCTGACAACAGCGACGGCCGCGCCATCGTCAACCGCAACGACCTCGCGGCCGGCATGAAGCAGATCATGCGGGACGCCAGCGGCTACTACCTGCTCGGCTACACGTCGTCGGCCGCCCCGACCGATGGCAAGTTCCACGCGATCGACGTCCACGTCAAGCGGCCGAACGTCGAGGTGCGGTTCCGCAAGGGCTATTGGGCCTACACGATCGAAGACGCAGCGCGCGCCAGCGCTGGTCCGAGAGCCGAGGCCAAGCCCGAGATCACCCACGCACTGAGCGCGATCGTCGATCCGGCACGCGAGCACACCGCGCGTTTCTGGACCGGCACGGATCGCGGCGGCAACGGCCAGGATCGCGTGACCTTCGTCTGGGAGGCGCTGCCGTTGAAAGGCAGCACTGCCGCGAGCACCGCCGCGCGCGTGCAGCTCACCGCCAGCGGCGCCGACGGCCGTCCCATCTTCCGAGGCCGCGTGCCCGATCCCTCCGCCGCGGCGCCGGTAGCGCAGCCGGGCGCCGCCGAGGCGGCAGCGCCCGCGACGGCGGCCGCCAGCGTCAGCTTCCCGGCCTCGCCGGGGCAAATCGACTTGAAGATCGTCGTCGAGAACGAGAGCGGCCAGGTCATCGATTCGACGACGCAGTCGGTGACGGTGCCCGACTACGCGCAGACGCAAGTGGCGCTCGAGTACGCCGCGCCTCTATCGCGCGCGCACCGCACGCGAGGCGTTGCAGATTCGCAACAACGTGGACACGGCGCCGACGGCGTCGCGCGACTTCAGTCACGGAGAGCGGCTGATGATCCGCCTGGATGCCTACACCGCCCGCGGCGACAAGCCGGAGGTCACGGCGAAGCTGCTCAACCGCACCGGCGCCGCGATGGCCGACGTGCCCATCCAGGCTGCCGAGGGAAAGCCGCTGCTGATCGACTTCCCGCTCGCCTCGCTCGCCGCCGGCGAGTACATCATCGAAGTCGACGCCAAGGCGCCGTCGGGATCGGCGCAGCAGATGATCGCCTTCAGGGTCGGGTCTTAGGGCACCACGTCGTCAACGGCCGTGCCGTCCTCACGACTGGCGGAGGGCAGCCGACGGATCAACCCTGGCCGCGCGCCGTGCGGGGATGTAGTTGGCGAGCGCGGTCGATGTGACAATTACGGCGACGGCAGCGCCCCATGCCGGCGGATCGGCGGCGCCGACGCCGTAGAGCGCCGAGGCGATCGCGCGCGCGGCGAGCAAGGCGAGCAGGAGGCCGGTGACGATGCCGGTAGCGGCCAGGGTTAGACCTTGGCGCATCACCATGCCGAGCACCCCGCCCGGCGCCGCGCCGAGCGCCATGCGGATCCCGATCTCGCGCGTACGCCGGCCGACAGCGTAGGCGACCACGCCGTAGAGGCCGACGGCGGCGAGCAGCGTCGCGACGACGCCGACGAGGACGATCGTCTGCGCGGCGATCCGCGCCGGCAGCAGCGCCGCGCTCACCTGCGCAGTCATCGTCTGGCTGTCGAGGAAGACGGTGTTCGGCTCGAGCGCCAGGATTTCGCGGCGCATCGACGCGAGCAGGGCTGCGGCGTCGCCGCTGGTGCGCGCCAGCAGGACCTCGCCCGTGAACGTGCGCTGCGCCAGTGCGCAGTGAATATAGGGAGTCGCCCCCTCGCCCACGGTGTCGACCTTGTAGTCGGCGGCGATGCCGACCACCTCGTAGTCCGTACCGCCACCCGACGGCGTATGGAAGCGCTTGCCGATGCCGTCGCTGCCAGGCCAGTAGCGGCGCACGAACGCGTCGTTGACGATGGCGACCTTGGTCGTTTGCGGCGTGTCGGCGCTGTTGAAGTTGCGGCCGCGCAGCAGCGGGATTCCCATCGTCTCGAAGTAGTGCCGATCGACCCAGGTCACGTCGATCGACACGCCGCGCTCGTCGACGATGTTCTGGCCCGGGAACGTCACCGTGCTGCGGTTGTAGTTGATGGCCAGCGGCTGGCGAACGACGCGGGAGACCGACTGGACGCCGGGCAGCCCGGCGATGCGCTCGGCCGCGCGTTCCATCAGGTGCGTCGCCTTGGTTTCGTCATAGCCGATCAGGCCGAACTCGGTGCCGAGGGCCGCGACCCCCTCGGTGCGGAAGCCGAGATCGACGTGTTGAGCGCGCAGGATGCTGCGGGTGAGCAGCCCGGCCGCGACGAGCAGCACGAGCGTCACCGCCGTCTGCAGCACGACCAGCCCGTCGCGCAGCGTCCAGCGCCGTCCGCCGCGCGTCAGCAGCGCGTCTCCCTTGAGGTCCGCGACGAGATCGGCGCGTGTCGCACGGGTCGCCGGCGCCAGCCCGGCCAGGAGCCCTGCGGCCGTGGCGACCGCGATCGTAAAGGCGAGCACACGCGCGTCGACGTGCAGGGCCAACGCGACCGGAATCGGGATCGGCAGCGGCAGCGCGCTGATGACCTGCAGCGCGACGGCAGCCAAGGCGATGCCGGTGACGGCGCCGAGGGCCGCGAGCACGACGCTCTCGGTCAGCAGCTGGCGCATCAGCCGGGCACGGCTGGCGCCGATCGCCAGCCGGATGCCGATCTCACGGCGCCGTCCCGAGGCGCGCGCCAGCAGCATGTTCGTTACGTTGGCGCAGGCAACGACGAGGACGAGACCGATCGCCACCATCAGTCCGAGCGCGACGGCGCGCAGCGCCTTGTCGGCCTGCGGATGCACGCGCACGTTGGTCGCCGTCATGATCGGCCGCTTGTCGTTCGTCTTCGGGTACTCGACGGCGAGTCGATCCATCAACAGCGCCAGTTCCGCCTGCGCGCGGGCGCTGGTTTCGCCGTCCTTGAGCCGTCCCCTGGCGAACAGCCAGCGCTGCCCGCGGCGATCGATCCGGCTGGTCCCGGTCGGGGAGGGGACGACGTCCTGGATGCCGGCCGGTTCGACATCCTCGACCCAGGCGATCGGCGTCCACAATTCGGGCTGCAACACCGGCAGCATGCCGGTGAACGTCTCGGGTGCGACGCCGACGATCGCGTACGGCTGCCCGTGGATGAGCAGCGTCCGCCCGAGCGCCGCCGGATCCGCGCCGAAGTCGCGCCGCCACACTGCATGCGAGATGACCGCCGCGCGGGGAGCTCCCTTGCGATCGTCTTCGGGCAGCAGCGTGCGCCCGATCGCCGCGTGGATGCCGAGGACTTGGAAGTAGTTGCCGCTGACGACTTCGCCGAGCGCCATGCGCGATCGATCGCCGGCCTTGACGGCGGCGATCGACGGGCTGTAGCCGAGCATGTCGGTGAAGACGGTGTTCTTGGCCTGGAAGTCGAGGAAGTCGGGATACGAGTTGGTCGCGTAGGTGTCGCCGTCGGCTCCCCGGGTGTAGACGTCCACGAGCCGATCGGGCCGTTCGACCGGCAGCGGCCGGAAGAGCAGGGCGTCTACGATGGAGAAGAGCGCGGTATTGAATCCGATACCGACGCCCAGCGAGAGGATGGCGACCGCCGCGAACCCGGGCGCGCGGACGAGCCACTTGAGCGCGTAGCGAACGTCAGCCAGCATGACTCCGACATACGTCAGACGTCAGGCGTTTGTTCGAATTCGGACAGCCTGAGAATGGCGGAGTTCTACGCGTACATGCCGCGCAGCTTGGTGACCGTCGCCACGCGGTTGATGGCGACGATGTAGGCCGCCGTCCGCAAGTCGGTCTTGTAGCGCAGCGACATGCCGAGCACGTCGCCAAACGCCTCCATCATCTTGTGCTCGAGGCGCTGGTTGACCTCGTCTTCGGTCCAGAAGTAACCGTGCCGATCCTGCACCCACTCGAAGTAGGACGTGGTGACGCCGCCGGAGTTGGCGAGGATGTCGGGGATGACGAAGATGCCGCGATCGTGCAGGTGCTTGTGTGCGTCGGGGGTCGTCGGGCCGTTGGCCCCTTCGGAGATGATCTTGGCCTTGATCGACGGCGCGTTCTCCATCGTGATCTGGTTCTCGAGCGCCGCCGGGACCAGTACGTCGACGTCGAGGCCGAAGAGCTTCCCGGCCTCGAGCTTCTCGCCGCCTGGGAAGCCATCGATGGTACGGTGTTGCTGGGCGTAGACGAGCATCTTGGCGATGTCGAGCCCCTTGTCGTTGTAGACGCCCCCCTTCCAGTCGGTGACGGCGACGATCTTCGCGCCGATCTTCGCCAGCAGGTCGGCCGACACCGAGCCGACGTTGCCGAAACCCTGCACCGCAACCGTTGCGCCTTTGATGTCGAGGCCGAGGTGCTTCGCCGCTTCGCGGGTGACGATCATCACGCCGCGGCCGGTGGCCTCGCGCCGCCCGAGCGAGCCGCCCATCTCGATCGGCTTGCCGGTGACGACCGCCGTCGAGGTGTGGCCGACGTGCATGGAATAGGTGTCCATGATCCACGCCATGATCTGGTCGTTGGTGTTGACGTCGGGGGCCGGCACGTCCTTCTCAGGGCCGATGGCGTCGACGATCTCGGCGACGTAGCGCCGCGTCAGCGCCTCGAGCTCGCGCCGCGACAGTCGGTTGGGGTCGACGATGATACCCCCCTTGCCGCCGCCGAACGGAATGTGCGCCACCGCGCACTTCCAGGTCATCCACGCTGCGAGCGCCGTGACCTCGTCGAGCGTCACGTTCGGGTGGTAGCGGATGCCGCCTTTCGCCGGCCCGAGCGTGATGTTGTATTGGACGCGGTAGCCGGTGAACACCTCGATCTCCCCGTTGTCCATCTGCACGGGGCAGGACACGGTGATCTGGCGCTTTGGATGCGTCAGGACTTTCCAGACGCCCGGGTCGAGGCCGAGGATGCGGGCGGCCCCGTCGAACTCCTGGAGCATTGCATTGAAGATGCTGCCGGCTGATTCCATGACGATCCACGCTACTGCGGATTTTCAACCCGCGTCAAGGTTGAGACGGCGTTGAGACGGCGGGGTTGAGACGGCGGGGTTCGCCGTCCGCGCCCGCGCACGATCGGCACGTTATAATGACAACTTATGAAAACTGCGGCGGTGCCGCCGGTCGAGACAGCGCCGCGACGTTTCACGACGATTTCAGGCCGGCCGATCGAGCGCGTCTACACCACCGACGATATCCGCGATCTCGACTACGCGCGCGAGGTCAACGACCCGGGCCAGTTCCCCTACACCCGCGGCATCCACCCGACCGGCTATCGCGCCAGGTTGTGGACGATGCGCCAGTTCGCCGGCTTCGGCACGCCCGAGGAGACCAACGCCCGCTATAAGGCGCTGCTCAAGGCCGGCGGCACCGGCCTTAGCGTCGCCTTCGACCTGCCGACACTGATGGGGCGCGACCCGGATCATGAGCTCTCGCTGGGGGAGGTCGGCAAGTGCGGCGTCAGCATCGTCTCGCTCCAGGACATGGAACGGCTGTTCGACGGCATCAGTCTCGGCAGCATTACGACGTCGATGACGATCAACTCGCCGGCGCCGATGATCTTCGCGATGTATCTCGCCGTCGCCGAGCAGCAGGGGGCCGACTGGAAGACGCTGTCGGGGACGATTCAGAACGACATTCTCAAGGAATTCATCGCACAGAAGGAATACATCTTCCCGCCGCGCCAGTCGATGCGGCTGATCACCGACATCTTCGCGTTCTGCGCGAAGGAAGTGCCCAAGTGGAACACGATCTCGGTGAGCGGGTACCACATTCGCGAAGCAGGCTCGACCGCGGCGCAGGAACTGGCGTTTACCCTGCGCGACGGTATCGAGTACGTGCAGTACGGGATTGACGCCGGCCTCGACGTCGACAGCTTCGCGCCGCAGATCTCGTTCTTCTTCAATTCGCACAGCGACTTCTTCGAGGAGATCGCCAAGTTCCGTGCCGCGCGCAAGCTGTGGGCGGAGGTGATGCGCGGTCGCTTCAAGGCGAAGAACGAGCGGTCGTGGAAGCTGCGCTTTCACACCCAGACCGCCGGCGTCTCGCTGACCGCGCAGCAGCCCTACAACAACGTCGTGCGCACGGCGCTGCAGGCGCTGGCGGCAGTGCTCGGGGGCACCCAGTCGCTGCACACCAATTCGCTCGACGAGGCGCTCGCCCTGCCCACGGCGGAAGCGGCGACGCTGGCGCTGCGCACGCAGCAGATCATCGCCCACGAAAGCGGCGTCATCAACGTCGTCGATCCGCTGGGCGGCTCGTTCTTCCTCGAGAAGCTGACGCTCGACATGGAGCGCGAGGCCAAGGCCTATTTCGAGGTCATCGACCGCATGGGCGGCATGGTCGAGGCGATTGAGCAGGGGTTCCCGCAAAGGGAAATCGCCGAGGCCTCGTACCGCTTCCAGCAAGCTGTCGAGGCGCGCGAGAAGATCATCGTCGGAGTCAACGACTACGTGCAGGAAGACGAGTCGCCGATCCCGATCCTCTACATCGACGAGTCGACGGCAGAGCGCCAGTTGTCGCGGCTGCAGCAGCTGCGCGCGACGCGCGACAACGACAGGGTCCGCCGCGCGACCGACCTGCTCAAGGAGACCGCGCGCGGCATGGGCAACACGATGTATCCGCTAATGGACTGCGTCCGCGCCTACGCGACGGTCGGTGAGATGTGCGATGCGCTCAGGGACGTCTGGGGGGAGTACGAAGAGGTCCCGCTGATTTAGTGTTCACATGCAGAAGATCCGCGTAGTTATCGCCAAACCCGGCCTCGACGGCCACGATCGCGGCGCCAAGGTCATCGCCCGCGCGCTGCGCGACGCCGGCATGGAAGTGATCTATACCGGCCTGCGCCAGACGCCCGAGCAGATCGTCGGCGCGGCGCTGCAGGAAGACGCCGATGTCATCGGCATGTCGATCCTGTCCGGCGCCCACATGCACATCTGCCCGCGCGTGATGGAGCTGCTGAAGGAGAAAGGGCTGGAAGACGTCCTCGTCGTGGTCGGTGGCATCATCCCCGACGTCGACATTCCCAAGTTGCAGGAGATCGGCGTCAAGGGCATCTTCCTGCCCGGCAGCCCGATGCAGCAGATCATCGACTTCATCAACGGCAACGTCCGCCCACGCGCCGAAGCTATTTGAATCGATAGAGCCGCGTCTCTTTTCCCGACCACAAGCCGCTGGCGATCAGCTCGAGCGAAGAGTTGTCATCGAGCAGTTGCAGAGTGTTCCCGCAGCGCGCGCCGCCTGCTTCCAGGCCGCAGTTGTAGGTCAGGTGTGTCGCACCGGCACGCCGGAAGTACGCGATCGACTCGGGTGCCGGCCACTGTTTCCACCCCTCCATGAGGTTGTCTGAGTACTTCGGAAAGCCGCTATAGCCTCCCAGCAGCTGCGCCCAGTGGAAGGTTGAGAAATACATGTAGGTGATCTGGGGATCGACCGGTAATTCGACGAGCACCATGTCTGGGGTGACGCGCGAGTAGATCGGCGGAATGCCCTTCGGGATGGGCCCGATGCCCGGATCGATGTGCAGGTCGAAGAGCACGAGCAGCGCCAGCGCGGCGCACGCGAACGGCCGCGCCGGAGCGGTCAGGCGACGAAAGAGCCGTGCCGCGCCCACGCCGCCAAGCAGTACGAGCGCGACGCCGACGATAACGCTGAAGCGCGCGGTCATGCGCATTCCGCGGTAGATCGAGGCGAAGTTGTAGAGATGCTCGTAGGTCAGGCCGTTCAAGCCGAGCGACCAGTCGAACGCGAACGAGCCGGCGACGAGGGCGGCGGTCGTGCCGGCAGTGAGCGGCGGCACCGCGCCCACCGCGGCGAGCAGCAGCGTCGAGGTGCCGGGGAACAGCTCGCGCTCGACCTTGTGTCCACGTCCGCCTTGCCAGCGGTAGCCGACCTCGCGGCTGTTCGCATGGCCGTAGTCGATCGGCGTCGCACTGCCGTCCTGCACTTCCTGCCGCTGTCGTTCGCCGCGGATCCCTTTCGCGAGCGTGAAGGGGATGCCGAGAACGGCAAACGCCGGCAGCGTGATGACGAAGGCCGTGGTGAGCGCGGCGATCGTCCGGCGCGAGGGAGCGACGCGCCAGCCCAGTGCGACGATCAGGAGGAACGGCGCGAGAAATGTGATGAGCATGACGCCCAGGTACATGGACGCGAGCCATTGCAGCGCGACGGTCGTACCGAACTGGATGCCGGTCGCCGGCCGCGGGTCGGCAAGCAGACGCATGCCGGTCACGACGGCGAGCGGCGCGAACATCACCCACTGCAATTCCAGGTGGCTGTAGTGCTCGGCGTGGAACGGATACCAGGCACCGAGCAGCGCGGCGACGAGGCCGGCAAACGGATCCCCCGTCAGCCGCCAGCCGGCGTAGAAGAATGCCAGCCCGCACAGCGGGAACGCAATCATCGTCAGGCCATTGGCGACCACGAGCGGATCGGCTCCGGCGAGGACGAACGGGGCGCCGAGCAGGGCCTGGAGGAAAGTCGCATCGGAGAGGGTCAGCGTGTAGGGCAGCGGATAGAAGATGTTGCCGTCGAAGAGATGCCGCGGATCGTGGGTCAGCTGGTGCGCGATGCGCGCGATCCGCCAGGCGGAAAAGAGCGGATCCCCCGCGTCCGGCACCCAGCGCGGGTGCAGCAGGTGGGGGACGATCCAGACGAGGGAGCCGGCCACGGCCGCTGCCGCGCAGAGTGACACGCGCCGGGACCAGGGCGCCGGGCCCGCTAATCTCGCCCGCTCGCGCTCGAAGAGTGCCCGGTCGGGTAGCGGGATCGCCGGCAGAAGCCGGGTCCGCCCGCCGAGCCAGGCGCGGAGCAGTACGAGAGTGCCGGCCGCGAGGCACAGGTTCAGCGGTGACCGAATCGTGATCCGCGTGGCGGCGACGGTGAAGCGCCCCTGCGCGCCCAAGACCACGACCACCGCGGCGGCGGCCGTCACTACGAGCAGGATGTCGAACGAGCGTCAGCCAGCCCGCGCGGATGCGGGGATGACTCGCAGGCATGCGTGACTGGCCGGTCAAGGTATCATGATGGCGTGCCGCACAAGCTGCTGCTCGCCGATGATTCCGTCACGATTCAGCGTGTCATCGAGTTGACGTTCGCCGACGAGGACGTCCAGGTCATCGCCGTCGGCAACGGCGCTGACGCCATCGAGCGCGTCCAACGTGACCGTCCCGACATCGTCCTGGCCGACGTCGGCATGCCCGAACGCAACGGCTACGAGGTGGCGGCCTTCGTCAAGGGGACGCCCGCCTTTGCCCACATTCCTGTGGTGCTGCTGACCGGCGCGTTCGAGCCGGTCGACGAGTCGCGCGCGCGCTCGGTCGGGTGCGACGGGGTGCTGGTGAAACCGTTCGAGCCGCAGCTCGTGATCAGCCGCGTCAAGGACTTGCTCGCCGGCAAACAGCCGTCCGGCATGTGGAGCAGCCCGCCGCCCGCCCAAGGGCCGGTGCGTCAGGCGTCCGCGCCGGCAGGAGGCAATGGGCCCGCCGCGGCGCACAGCGACACGCTCGAGGCCTATTTCGATCATCTCGACGCAGCGTTCGGCACGACCACCGACGCGGGGGGGCAGGCGGCGCGGCCGGCGAACGAGCCGATCCCGCTGTCGCGGCGCCCGCCAGGCCCGACCCAGGGGCCGGCCGGCCAGACACGGTCGAACGATCCGTTTGCCGACTGGGATCCGGACCTGCAGGGTGATCCGACGCGCCCGGCTGCGGTCGAGCCGCCGCTGGCGTTTCCGAAAAAGACCGCGGCGCAGGTGCCGGCGTCCGCTTCCCCGACGCTGGTGCCGCCGGCGAGCGAGCCGCGCACTGCCGTTGCATCCACGCCGCCGGCGCCGATCCCGTCGCTCGTCGAGGCGTTCGCCGCTCTTTTGGCGGCGGAGCAGAAAACGGGGCTGACGCCGTCGGCCGCCACCGCCCCGCCCGCGGCGATTGACGGCGGTGGAACTCCGGCCGTCACCGAGCAGTTCATCGATGAAATCACCGCGCGCGTCCTGGCGCGGCTGAGCGACGAATCGCGCCCGGCCATCCTCGACGTCGCCGAACGCCTCGTCCGCGAAGAAATCGAACGAATCAAGTCGATCGGGTAATTTGGAAATCGGGTGATCGGGTAATCTGCTCGTTCGCCCGATTACCCGATTACCCGATTACCCGATAAACTACTTCGTTTATGCCCAAGGGGCTCGAGTTGAACCAATCCGTGCGCGTGCCCGAGAAGCCGGCGCTCGAGGGATTGGAAGCAAAATGGACTGCCGGCTGGGAGCAGACGGGCGTGTATCGCTTCGATCGCTCACGCCCGCGCGGCGACGTCTATTCGATCGATACCCCCCCGCCGACCGTCAGCGGCTCGCTGCACGTCGGCCATGTCTTTTCCTATACGCACACCGACGTCATCGCCCGCTTCAAGCGGATGCGCGGCAAGGCGGTGTTCTATCCCATGGGCTGGGATGACAACGGCTTGCCGACCGAGCGGCGCGTGCAGAACTACTTCGGCGTGCGTTGCGATCCGTCGCTGCCCTACGACCCGACCTTTCAGCCGCCCGACAAGCCGGGCAAGCAGCCGATCTCCATCTCGCGCCCGAATTTCGTCGAGTTGTGCACGCGCCTGACTGTCGAGGACGAGAAGGCGTTCGAGCTGCTGTGGAAGCATCTCGGCCTTTCCGTCGACTGGACGAAGACCTACGCGACCATCGACAAGCGCGCCCAGAGAGTGTCGCAGGCGTCGTTCCTGCGGCTGTTCCACAAGGGCCACGCCTACCAGAACGAAGCGCCGACGTTGTGGGACGTGGACTTCCGCACCGCCGTGGCGCAGGCCGAGCTCGAAGACCGCGAACAGCCGGGCGCGTATCACCGGATCCATTTCAGGAAGCCCGACGGCGCGTTCGTCGCCATCGAGACGACGCGTCCGGAACTGATCCCCGCCTGCGTCGCGCTCGTCGCGCATCCAGACGACCCACGCTATCAGCCGCTGTTTGGCACCGAGGTGGAGACGCCGCTCTTCGGCGTGCGCGTCCCGGTCAAGCCGCATCCGCTCGCCGACCCCGAAAAGGGATCCGGCATCGCGATGATCTGCACGTTCGGCGACGTCACCGACGTCGTGTGGTGGCGCGAGCTGAAGCTGCCGGTCCGCGCCATCATCCAGGCCAACGGCACGCTGCGGCCGGTGGCATTCGGCGGCGAGGGCTGGGAGTCGATCGACCCGGCTCGGGCGCAGGGTGCCTACGATCAACTGGCGAACCTCTCGGCAGCGAAGGCGAGGACCCGGATCGTCGAGCTGTTGAAGGAGAGCGGCGACTTGATCGGCGACCCGCGTCCGATCACGCATGCGGTGAAGTTCTTCGAGAAGGGCGATCGGCCGCTCGAGATCGTCACCAGCCGGCAATGGTTCATCACGTCGATTCCGTTCCGCGACGTACTCCTGGGCCGCGCACGCGAGCTGCAGTGGCACCCGGCCTACATGCAGGCACGGCTCGAGAACTGGATCAACGGCCTCAACGGCGACTGGTGCATCAGCCGGCAGCGGTTCTTCGGCGTGCCGTTCCCGATCTGGTATCCGGTGCTCGCCGACGGCTCGCTCGATTACGCGCGCCCGATCGCGCCGCCGGAATCGCGTCTGCCGATCGATCCGTCAACTGACATCCCGGAGGGCTACCGCCCCGACCAGCGCGATCAGCCCGGCGGTTTCAGCGGCGATCCGGACGTCATGGACACGTGGGCGACCTCCTCGCTGACGCCACAGGTGGCCGGCGGCTGGCTCGAAGACGACGATCTCTTTGCCCGCGTCTTCCCCATGGACGTGCGTCCGCAGGCGCACGACATCATCCGCACCTGGCTCTTCGCGACCGTGCTCCGATCCGAGCTCGAATTCGGCGTCAGCCCCTGGCAACACGCCGCGATCTCCGGCTGGGTGCTCGATCCCGATCGCAAGAAGATGTCGAAGTCGAAGGGCAACGTCGTCACGCCGATGGGGCTCCTCGAGGAGCACGGCTCCGACGGCGTGCGCTACTGGGCGGCGAGCGCGCGTCCCGGCACCGACACCGCGTTCGATCCTGCGCAGATGAAAGTCGGGCGGCGTCTCGCGATCAAGCTGCTCAACGCCTCGAAGTTCGTTCTCGCCAGTCCCGAGCCGCGCGGCGAGGTGAGCGCAGCCGTCGACAAGGGCCTGTTGACGATGGTCGGCCGCCTCGTCCGCGAGGCGACCTCTGAGCTCGATGACTACAATTACGCCAGCGTGCTGCAGAAGGCGGAAACGCTGTTCTGGTTCTTCTGCGACAACTACCTCGAACTGGTCAAGTCGCGCCGCTACGGCGATCACGGGGCCGACGCCGCCGGATCGGCGAACACGGCGCTACTCAATGCGCTCTCGGCGTTGCTGCGCGTGTTCGCGCCGTACCTGCCGTTTGTGACCGAGGAAGTGTGGTCGTGGTGGCGGCCCGGCTCGATTCATGCCGCCGCCTGGCCGGTGCCGGGAGAGTTGTTCGACGTGGCCGGTGGCGAGGACGAGCGCGGCGCACGCACGCTCGAATTGGCCGCCGAAGTGCTCGGCGCTATTCGCAAGAAGAAGAGCGAGGAGCAGAGGCCCCTGAAGACGCCGGTCGTCAAGGCCGTCGTCCGCCTGCCCGACGCCGATCGCGAGTTGCTCGGGGCCTGCGAGACCGACCTGAAAGCGTCCGGATTAATCGCGGAGCTGGTCGTCGAATCCGCCGCGGCGCTGTCAGTGGAAGTGACGCTCGCGCCGTCGGAGCCACCCGCCCAGGAGCAGCGAGCGTAATGTGCGCGCTCGACTACGAGGAGCCCAGGTGAGAACGGTGCCCTTTCAGCCGCTGGATCCGGCGCTGTATCGCGAGATCGTGCGCCGCGCGCTCGCCGAGGACCTTGGCTGGGGAGACGTGACGACGGAAGCGACGGTGCCGTCCGAGCTGCGCGCGAAGGGGGTTCTGCTCGTCAAGTCGCCGTGTGTGCTCGCGGGGCTGGACGTGGCCGTCGAAGTATTCATGCAGCTCGATCCGGGCTGCACGTTTGACCGCAAGAAGAAGGATGGCGACCGCTGCCAGCCCGGCGACGTCGTCGCTGAGCTGACGGGCGGAGCGGCGCCGATGCTGACGGCCGAGCGCACGGCCCTGAACTTCGTCCAGCGGCTCTCCGGCATCGCCACGCTGACGCGGCAGTTCGTCGACGCCGCCGGCGGCAAGATCGTCGTCCTCGACACGCGAAAGACGACGCCGACGCTGCGCGCGCTCGAGAAGTACGCCGTTCGCGCCGGTAGCGGCACCAACCACCGCTCCGGCCTCGACGACGGGATCCTGATCAAGGACAACCACATCCGTCTTGCCGGCGGTGTCGCGGAGGCGGTGAAGCGGATGAAAGACGACGATCCCGAGATGCCGATCGAGATCGAAGCGCAGTCGATCGAGCAGGTCGACGAGGCGCTCGCCGCCGGCGTCGACTGCATCCTTGTCGATAACCTGCCGGTGGAGACGATCAAGGAAGCCGTGCGCCGCGCGCGCGGGCTTGCCAAGATCGAGATCTCGGGCGGCGTTACGCTCGATCGCCTGCCCGCGCTGGCGCAGACCGGCGCCAACTACGTCTCGGTCGGCGCGCTGACTCACTCCGCGCCGGCGGTCGACATCAGCTTCGAACTCGAACCGGCGTAACAGGCTGGCGAGCACACGCCTCGCGGGAGTCAACGACCGGCTCATGAGCGACGCCATTCCAGCAGAGTTCGCGCAGGCGCTCGCCGTCACCGCCGCCGACCGCGGTGTGTTTGGCGCGCGCGTGCACTACTTCACGCAAACAGGATCGACGAACGATCTCGCCGCTGCTGCCGCGGAGCGCGGCGAGCCGGAGGGGACGACGTTCGTCGCCGGTGCGCAGACGGCCGGACGGGGCCGGCGCGGGCGCGAGTGGTTCTCACCGCCGGGCGCCGGGCTCTACTTCTCCATCATCATCCGGCGCGCGGCGATGGCGCCGTGGTTGACGCTCGCCGGCGGCGTGGCGGTCGCCGAAGGAATCCGCACTGCCACCGGTCTCCCCGTGCAGATCAAGTGGCCCAACGACGTCGTCTCGGTCAGCGGAAGCTTCCGGGTGAGACGCAAGATCGCGGGAATTCTCGCCGAAGCATCGTCGAGCCCCGACGGCGTGCAGCATGTGATTCTCGGCATCGGCATCAACATCGGTGCGGCGTCGTTTCCGCCGGAGCTGTCCGACCGCGCCGGGTCGATCGAGACCGAGCTCGGACGGAGCGTCGACGCCGGCGCCGTCCTGGCGCAGGTGCTGGCCGGACTGAATCGTGTCCTGTCGGAGGTGACACATGCCGGGCCGCCGACCCTGTTCACGCGCTGGCTGGAACTGGCCCCGTCGGCCAACGGGGAACGCATCGAGTGGGACGGGCCGTATGGCGTGCAGCGCGGCGTCAGCGCCGGCCTGGCCGAAGACGGCGCGCTACTGGCCCGCACTCCCGAGGGCCTCGTGCGCATCGTCGCCGGTGAGGTACGCTGGGTCTAGCATGCTGCTAGCCATTGACGTCGGCAATACCAACGTGACCGTCGGCGTCTTCGACGGCGTCCGACTGGCGCACAGCTGGCGCCTGGCCGCGTTCCGCGAACGGACCGCGGACGAACTCGGCATCCTGATCACCCGCCTGTTCGAGCAGGCGCATGTCGCGGTCGACTCCGTTACGGGCATCGCGGTCGCCTCGGTCGTGCCGCCGCTGACGAGACCAATAGAGGAGATGAGCGAACGCTATTTCCGGCACCAGGCGTTTGTCATCGACGCCACCAACGCCGGCATGCCGGTTCGCTATACGCCGGCGAGCGACGTCGGTGCGGACCGCATTGTCAACGCGGTCGCTGCCTGGGAGAAGTACGGCCGGGCCGACGGCGTGCCGCTGATCGTGGTCGACTTCGGCACGGGGACGACCTTCGACGTGATCTCATCGCAGGGGGAATATCTCGGCGGCGTCATCTGCCCCGGCATCAACATCTCGGCCGAGGCGCTGTTCACACGGGCGGCGCGGCTGCCGCGTGTCGACGTGCGCAAGCCGCCGCTGGTGATCGGGCAGAACACCGTCAACGCGATGCAGTCGGGCCTGTTCTTCGGCTATGTCGAGATGGTCGACGGGCTGGTCCGCCGCATCCGGGCCGAGCTGCCCGGGGGCGACCTGGCTGTCGTGCTCGCGACCGGTGGCCTCGCCGAAGTGATCTCCGGGGAGAGCAAAGCGATTCAGCACGTCGACGCCAACCTGACCCTCGAGGGCCTTCGCCTGATCTGGGAACGGAGGGGTTGAAGATTGCCGAGCCAATCTTCAATGGACCCCGCTGACTACTGCCGCGAAGTCGAAACCTATCTCTGCCGCAAGAACGAGGGACACCTCATTCGCATTGTCGGGCCAGCGTTCGAGACGGTCACGGGCTGGGCGGCGCAGGGCGTCCCGCTCGCGCTGGTGTTCAAAGGCATCGACCAATACTGCGAGCGCTACTACGCGAAGGGTCCGCGGCGGCGTCCCGTCCGCGTCGAATTCTGCGAATCCGACGTCCTGGAGCTGTTCGACGACTGGCGGCGCGCCGTCGGCGTTGCCGGCCCTGTCGGCCCTGTCGGCGATGACGAAACGGGCGAGCGGAAGCACGATTCGCTCCCGGCGCACATCGACCGGACGATCGCGCGCCTGACGGCCCTGCGCGCCGGACGGGGCGGCGATGCGTTTTCCGATCGTCTCGAGGAGGCCGTGCGCGAGCTGGATCGCCTGAAGGGATCGGCCAAGCAGGCGAGAGGAGAGTCGCGCGCAGCGATCCTCGCGCGACTCGTCGCGTTGGACGCGGCGTTGCTGGAGGTGGCGCGCCAACAGATGGACGCGGCGACTCGCGCGCAACTTGTGTCCACGGCGGAAGTGGAGATCGCCCCGTTCGCCGCGCGAATGCCCGCCGATGCCCGCAGCGCCGCCATCGAGGCCGCGTTCATCCGGCTGGTGCGCGAATCCGCCGGCCTGCCTGTGATTTCGCTCGCCTGACTTCTGACACAATGCACGCGTGAGCCTGTTCGAGGGACAGCAGATCGAGCTGACGATCGAGAAGCCCGTGTCGGGCGGACGGATGATCGCACGGCATCTCGGACAGGTCGTGCTCGTTCGTGGTGCGATCCCCGGCGAGCGCGTCAAGGCCTGGATCGAACGCGTCGAGAAGCGGATGGCCTATGCGGTCACGCGCGAGCTCGTCGAGGCGTCGCCGGACCGGCGCGAGGACGTGGCGGACCCGTTGTGCGGCGGTGCGCTCTATTCGCACATCCGCTACGAACGTCAGCTCACGATCAAGTCCGACGTCGTCCGCGACGCGTTCGCGCGGCTCGGCAAGTACCCGATTGACGCCCCGATTGACGTCGCCGGCTCGCCGGAAGAGGGCTACCGCATGCGCGCGCGTTTCCACGTGCGCGGCGCGCGCGCCGGTTTCTACCGCGAGAACACCCACCAGCTGTGCGATGCGGCAGCGACCAGGCAGCTGCGCGATATGACGGTCGACGCGGTGCAGGCGCTCGCCGGCGAGCTCGATCGAGAGCGGCCGGATGCGGTTGCATCGATTGCTATCACCGAGAACATCGCCGGGAACGAGCGCGCGGCACACCTCGAACTGACTCCGGGCGTGACGTTCGAGCCGAGCCGGCTGGAAACCATGGCGACGGCGACAGGACTTCGTGGCATCAGCGCACGCGACGCGAACGGCCGGTTGGTCACCGCCGGTTCGCCGGAAGTGCACGATCCGCTGGACGCCGTGACCGGCGGACGCGTCGTCGACGGCACCATGACGCGACACGCGGAGGCGTTCTTCCAGGGCAATCGTTTCCTGCTGGCGCCGCTGGTGAACGCGGTCGCGGCCGCGGTGCCCGACCACGGGGAGGTGCTCGATCTCTACGCGGGCGTCGGACTGTTCTCGGTGCCTCTGGCGGCGATGGGTCATCTCGAGGTCACGGCGGTGGAAGGGGACCACGCCAGCGCCGCGGACCTGCGCGAAAATGCGCGCGCGCTGGCGCCTCGGCTGAGGGCGCAGGTATCAGGCGTCGAAGAGTACCTGGCGGCGCGCAAGACCGCGCCGGCAACGGTCGTGGTCGATCCGCCGCGCGCCGGCCTATCGAAGGTCGCCGGCGAGCGATTGGTCGATTTGCGGGCGGCGCGGTTAGTTTACGTCTCGTGCGACCCGCCGACGCTGGCCCGTGACGCCCGCCGCCTGATCGACGGCGGTTACCGCCTCACCTCGTTGCGCGCCTTCGATCTGTTTCCCAACACTCCGCACGTGGAAAGCCTCGCGGTCTTCGAGCGTTAGCGCGATCCGAGCCGCGTCAACCCTTTCGAGAGGCGCAGATGCGCGAATTGGCCCTTAGTCGCGTCGACGCTTCGCCGACGCTGCCACGAAGTCGCTGAACAGCCCTGCGAATTCCCCGGTGCGCCAGAAGTTCTCCGGGTGCCACTGCACGCCCAGGCAGAAGGTCGAGGCGGGACGCTCGATGGCCTCGACGATGCCGTCGGGGGAGGTGGCTGAGACGACAAATTCGGGTGCGACCGCGCCGACCGCCTGGTGATGCCGGCTGTTGACCGGGCAGGTCTCGTTGGGGGCTCGACCGCCGAGCGCCCGCGCCAGCTTGCTGCCGGGTGTCACGGCAATCGTGTGTGTCTGGTGATTCTTGGGCTCTGTGACCGCATGGCCGACGTCGGTCTTCAGCTCCGACGGAATGTCCTGGACGAGCGTGCCCCCTTCAGCGACATTCAGCACTTGTAATCCGCGGCAGATCGCAAACAACGGGACGTCGCGCTTCACCGCTTCGCGGGCCAGCGGCAACTCGAACCGGTCGCGCTCCGGCGCAATCTCGGTGGTCGGATGCGGCGTCTCGCCGTAGAGTGACGGATCGACGTCGAGTCCGCCTGTGAGCAGCACGCCGTCGACCGTGTCGAGTACGCCGGCCGGGTTGTCGTGGTTCGACAGCACCACGGGCTCTCCGCCCGCTTTCCTGACAGACTCGAGGTAGTCGTCCAACCGCGAGGTTGGTGTCACGCCGATACGTGGCTTGGGACTCGTCATAGCTCGCTACATCCGTTCGGGGACAGAGCAGCCCATCAGCTCGAGCGCAGTCGAGAGCTGGCGCCGGTAGTACTCGATCGCCGCGGCCCGCCACAGCCGGACATCCGCGCGTTCTTCTTTGAGGACCGGGTAGGCGTGGTAGAAGCCGTTGAACTGTTGCGCGAGAGCAAACGCGTACTTCGCCAGCACCGACAGCTCCAGCGTCCGCACCGCCTGATCGACGATGTCGTCGAGCCGCGCCGCTTCGAGCACGAGTCCCCACAGGTCGTGCGACGCGTCGGAGCCATCCGCGACGGCATCGGTCGGCGCTGACACCAGCGCCGCGAGCACCGCGGCGGCGTCGAGGCTCTCGCGTTCCTCGAGCTTGGCCAGGATGTTGTTGGCGCGGACGACGGCGTACTGCAGGTACGGGCCGCTCTCACCTTCGAAGCTCAGTGCCTCGTCGATGTCGAAGGCGATGACCTTGCCGCGCGAGAACTTGACCATGAAATAGCGGACGGCGGCGACGCCAATCGCCTCCGCCGTGCGGCGTACGTCGTCTGCCGTGAACTCGGGATTGCGGCGCGCGACTTCGCCCGATGCCTTGCTGGTGAGGCGATCGAGCAGGTCGTCGGCTTTGACGCCGAGTCCCTTGCGCCCCGACACTTCCACGAACGGTTTACCGGCGTCCGCCGCCGGGTCGTAGCCAAGCTCGCGCGCGGTGTCGTGCGTGAGCGCGACCATCTCGTAGGAATAGTGCACCGATCGCTCCGCCTGTTCCTTGAATCCCAGTGCCGCCAGCGCCTGCGCCAGCAGCTTCTGCAGGTAGGCCTGGCGCGTGTCGATGACGTTGCAGACCATCGACGCGTGCCCGAACGCCGGATGATCGGACACGTCAGCCGCCGGGTCGGAGGTCGTCGACCACACGTCCTTCTCGAAGCGGTGGTAATAGAAGTCGCGGCCGAGCAGACCGTACTTCCACATCTGCAACGCCATGTCCTTGCCGACGTAGGTCACCGTGCCGTCCGAACGGACGATGACTTTCTCCTTCGGCTCTTCTCCCTCGTGTTCTTCGTCTTCCTTGGTGCCTTCGTCCTCGATTTTCATCACCCAGCAGCCGGCCAGCTTGCCTTCCGTCTGCAGGTAGACTTCGCCGGTCTTCTTCAGGAAGTCGAAGGCGTGTGCCCAGAAGTGCAGGCGGAGAATGTCTCCTTCCCACGTCAACAGGTCGTAGCCGATGTTCATCCGCCGCATCGTTTGCAGGTGGCAACCGACGATGCGCCCGGCGATGAAGGCGGCGAGGTCGGCGGTGTCGTTGCTGCCGTGCTCGATGGCGTGCAGGGCGGCGGCGCGGATCCGCAGGCGCTCCTTGTCCTGCTCGTACCACTCGGTGACGCGGGCGTAGAGATCCCAGCAGTAGTAGTCGAACCGGCCGGAGGCGGCGACGGCGCGCACGTCGGCCAGCGACTTCTGCTCCAGTTGCTGGAAGCCGACGACGACGTCGGCGACCTGGACGCCGGTATCGTCGATGTAGTTTTGGATTTCGACCTGACGGCCCTGGAATCGGAGGAGCCGCCCGAAGGCGTCGCCGAGCGCGGCGTTGCGCAGATGGCCGATATGCGCCGCCTTGTTGGGGTTGATCGCGGTGTGCTCGACGATCGTCTTGCCGCCTTTTCCCGCGACCGCTTTGATCTGCGGACGATCGGCGGTCCAGGCGTGCACCCAGTGGGCCCGGTCGAGGAACAGGTTCAGATAGCCGTTCGGCGCGACGTCGACGCGTGCCACCCCCTCGAGCGGGCCGAGCGCGCCGGCGATTTCCTGCGCGGTCACGCGCGGGGCCTTGCGCAGCCGGCGGGCGAGGACGAAGGCAATCGGGACCGCGATATCGCCGAGCGCCCGTTTCGGCGGAATCTCGATCGACATCTCGGCTATTGCCGGATCGTCGGCAGGCAGGTCGTAGAGACGGGCGACGGTCGCGGCAACGCGATCGCGGACGAGACGAAAGACGGGAAGAATCACAGCAAATTATTCCGTGATACGATCTTCGGACGATTTCTCATCAAGTTCAACCCGGTCCCGGGCGCGCGCGTAATCATGCGGCGTGTTGACGTTCTCGAACACCGTTCCCCCGTCCTGTCCCGCGACGACGCTCGCGTCGAGTTCGCGCCGGTGAAGCGCCGCGACGAACGCCGTCATCCGCAGGTCGCCGCGCGCCAGGCGCGCCCGCGCCTCTGCCGCGCAGCGCGTCCGATAGACGGCGCAGAGCGGCTCGAGCCCTCGCGCAGTCCGGGGCACCACGGCATCGATTTCCTCAGCGGCTTCGCTCTCGGCCGCCAGGCGCTCGACGAGTGCCGCCGACACAAACGGCAGATCGCAGGCCAGGACCAGGACGCGGTCGCCGCGCGCGGCGATCAGCGCGGTGTAGACACCGCCGAGCGGCCCGCCGCCGGCGACAGCGTCGGCAATCACCGGGATGCCGAGATCGGCGTAGCGCGCCGCGTCGTGGCTCACGATGCGCACGTCGGCGCTGAAGGGCGCCACCACTTCAAGCTGCCGGTCGATGATGCGGCGGCCGCCGACCAGGAGCGACGCCTTGTCGGCGCCCTGCAGTCGCGTGGCGCGGCCCCCGGCGAGGATCGCGACCGAGAGCGAACTCATACTCGACGTTACCACAGGCATGTGAATCGTTTTTTCGGCAGCGAAGGTGATCGATGAGTGAAGCGCGGATCGGACGGGTGCTCGTCGCCAGCCTGCACCAGGCCATCGCCGACCTGCTGCCGACGCGCCTCGAGTTCTACGAGAACTGGCTGAACGTGGCCGGCCTGCGCGAAGGCACCATCGGGCTGGCGCCATTGACCGCCGTCCTCAGCTTCCTCCGTACCGAGGGGGAAGCCTATAACCTGATCACCGCGCGAGCCGGTGAGTACGCGGCGGCGTGGACGTTTGAAAACGTGTCGGTGTTCGAACGCCGGCTCATCCCGGCACTCCCGCCGGCGCTGCGTGCGCGCGGAGCGCTGCGGGTCGCGCGTCACCTGGTTCGCGCCACCTACCCGGGCTCGCGCGCGCTGGTGCGAATCAAGAAGGGCCTGGTGACCATCGAGCTGCGCGGATCGCTCTTTTGCGAGGTGCGCGAGACCTCGAGGCACCCGCTGTGCACGTTCTACGCGTCGGCTATCGGCGGGGTGCTCAAGCTGTTCGACGTTCCCGCCGAGGTGCGGGTCACGGAGTGCCGCGCCGCCGGCGGACAGCGCGGCTGCGTCCTGGCGGTGCAGCTGCCCAGCCGTCCCACCGACTCCGCCGTCGCCGCATGATCTACGCCGTCCTCGCTGCCTCGCTCCTCTGGAACGGCCTCGCGGCGCAGCCGCAGCCGCCGCGGATTCTCGTCGTGCCGTTCGAGACGCCCGGTCGCGACGGGCGCACCTACTGGCTCGGCGAAGCGGCCGCGATCGTCATTACCGATGATCTCAACGCGCGCGGGCTTGGCGCGATTACCCGCGCCGCGCGCGAGCGCGCTTCGGACCAGTTGCATCTGCCGCCGCAGGCCGCCCTCAGCCGAGCCACCGTGATCAAGGTCGGCGAGCTGGTCGGTGCCGCCGAAGTGATTGTCGGCGAGGTGCGGGTCGAAGGGGACGTCTTGACGGTGCGCGCGCAGCCAATCCGCCTCGACGTCGGCCGCGCCGACACGGAGGTCGTCGAGCACGGCACGCTGTCGGACTTCGTCGCGGTCGTCGAGAAGGTCGCGCGCCGGGTCGCCAGCGGCGGCGCCAACGTGCCGGCGCACGCCGCGCCGTCGCTGCCGGCGTTCGAGTCGTACGTCAAAGGGCTCATAGCCCAGCAGCCGGCGACGCAGGCGCAGTTTCTCGAAGCGGCCCTCAAGGCGGACCCGAGCTACCAGCGCGCACGGCTGGCGCTGTGGGACGTGCGCACCGCGCAGGGAGACCATGCCGGAGCGTTGGCCGCGGTCAAGGCCGTTCCGGAGGAAAGCCCGCTGTCGCGGCGCGCGCGTTTTCTCGCTGCCGTCTCGCTGATCAACCTGAAGCAATACGACGAGGCATTCACGCGGCTGAACCAGTTGCAGGACGGCCCGCCGGATCCCTCCGTGCTGAACGACCTCGGCATCGTCCAGCTGCACCGCACAGCGACACCGGAAACCGGCAAGCCGACCTACTATTTCACCAAGGCCGCGGAGCAGGATCCGGACAACGCCGACATCCTGTTCAACCTCGGCTACGCCTATGCCGTCGATCGCGATCCGCAGGGAGCGATCTACTGGCTGCGCGAGGCGCTGCGGCGCGACGCGACCGATGCCGCCGCGCACTTCGTGCTCGCCGCGGCGCTCGACGCGGCCGGCAACAGCGTCGAAGCGGCGGGCGAGCGCGAGATTGCCGGCCAGCTTTCGTCGCGCTACGCTGACTCCACGGCCAGGCGCGAGGCGCTGCCGCGCAACCTGGAACGGGTGGCGGCCGATCTCGACGCCGCCGGTCGCCGCACCGTCGTCGGCCAGGCGATCGCCACGACGGCGCAGCGCGACCAGCAGGACGTCGCCAACTTCCATCTCGAGCGCGGCCGGCGCCTGTTCCAGGCGGAACAGGATCGCGAGGCGATGGCGGAACTGCAACGCGCGGTGTTCCTGTCACCCTACGAGGCGGAAGCGCACCTGCTGATCGGCCGTATCCACCTGCGCGCCGGCCGCCCGCACGAGGCGATCGACGCGCTCAAGATTTCGATCTGGAGCAAGGACTCGGTTGCGGCGCGGGTGACGCTCGCCGACGCCTACCTGCGCGTGAAAGACGCCGCTGCGGCGCGCACGCAGGCGCAGAAGGCGCTGGCGATGGACCCTGCGTCGGAAGACGCCAAGGCGCTGCTCCAGAAGATCGGAGGGTAGATGAAGTCCTTTCTCGCCGCGAGCCTGGTCGCGTCGCTGGCGGTCGTCGTCGCCGCCGCCGGCGGTGCGCCGATCGTCGAGACCGCGACCGTGGACAGCATCATTCACCCGGTCAGCGCGGAATTCATGCGAGCGGCGATCGCCCGGGCGGACGCAGAGGGGGCGGCGCTGATCGTCTTCACGCTGCACACGCCCGGTGGCCTCCTCGATTCGACGCGTGACATCAACAACGCGATCATCGGCGCCAAGACGCCGGTGGCGATCTTCGTCGGGCCGGCCGGCTACCGCGCCGCGTCGGCCGGGTTTCTGATCACGATGGCCGCCGACATCGCGGCCATGGCTCCCGGCACCCACATCGGCGCCGCGCACCCGGTGTCGGGCGACGGGCAGCAGGTCGACGCGGTGATGGCGAAGAAGATGGCCTCCGACACCGCGGCCTACGCCAGGACCCTGGCCGCCCAGCGCGGCCGCAACGTACCGCTCGTCGAACAGGCGGTCACCGAGAGCCGCTCGTTCACCGAGCAGGAAGCGATTGGGGCCACCCCGCCGCTGATCGACGTCATCGCCAGCGACGTCCCGGATCTCATCCGCAAGCTCGATGGACGCACGATTAAACGCTTCAACGGCGCCACAGTGGCGCTCAAGCTGGCCAACGCCGACGTGCGGACGATCGACATGACGCTGGCGCAGCGCGTCCTGAGCGCGGTCGCGCACCCGCAGATCGCCTACCTGCTGCTCACCCTCGGCACGCTCGGCCTGACAATCGAATTGTGGAACCCGGGCGCCGTGCTGCCCGGCGTGGCCGGCGGCGTCTGCCTGCTGCTGGCCTTTTTCGCGCTCCAGGTGCTGCCGGTCAGCTACGCCGGCCTCGCCCTGATGCTGCTCGGTTTCGTGCTGCTCGTGCTCGAGGTGAAGGTGACCAGCCACGGCGTGCTCGCCATTGGCGGCACTGCCAGCCTGCTCTTCGGGTCGCTCATGCTCATCGACTCGCCGCAGCCCGAGCTGCAGATCGGGCTGCGGTTGATCATCCCGGTCACGCTGAGCATCGCCGGCATCCTGATTTTCCTGGTCACGCTCGGCGTGCGCGCGCAGACGCTGCCCGCGACGACCGGCGAAAGCGGTATGCTGCACGCATCCGGACAAGCCCTGACCCCGATCGTGCCTGGCGGCATGGGCCGCGTGGCGACGCACGGCGAGATCTGGACCGCGACGGCGTCCGAGTCGATACATGAAGGGGACCCGATCGTCGTGACCGCCGTCCACGGGCTGACCCTGACCGTGCGGCGCGGGTAACGCAATAGCGCGGGCCGGTGGCCTGCGAGGAGGCGGTTGTGCTGTTTTCCCCGGTGCTCATCGTCATCGTCGTCGTCGCGTTCTACGTCTTCAGCTCGATCAAGATCCTCAACGAGTACGAGCGCGCGGTCATCTTCCGGCTCGGCCGCCTGCTGCCGGAGACGAAAACGGGTGTCGTACTGGTCTTCGCGCCGATCGACAAGATGGCGCGCGTCAGCCTGCGCACGATCGTCATGGACGTGCCGGCGCAGGACATCATCACCCGCGACAACGTGTCGGTGAAGGTCAACGCCGTCGTCTATTTCCGCGTCATGGATCCGCGCAAGGCGATCAACGAGGTGGAAAGCTACCACTACGCCACCTCGCAGCTGGCGCAGACCACGCTGCGCAGCGTGCTCGGCCAGGTCGAACTCGATGACCTGCTGTCCGAGCGCGAGCGGCTGAACGCGCAGCTGCAGCAGATCCTCGATCAGCACACCGAGCCGTGGGGCGTGAAAGTGTCGTCGGTTGAGGTGAAGCAGGTCGATCTCCCGCCCGACATGCAGCGCGCGATGGCCAAGCAGGCGGAAGCCGAGCGCGAGAAGCGTGCTAAAATCGTACACGCTGCAGGCGAGCTCGAAGCGTCAGTCAAGTTGGCCCAGGCCGCAACGGCGATGTCGGTCGAGCCCATGACGATCACGCTGCGCTATCTCCAGACGCTTACCGAGATTGCCTCCGAAAAGAACTCGACGATCATCTTTCCGCTGCCCATCGAATTGTTGAACCTGCTGCCGGGCCGGAAATAAAACCGGGCCGGAAATCAAAGACGGGAAGAAGAAAAGGCGTGAGCGAGAGCACACACCACGACGCGTTGCACGACGACGGCTTCCACGAGATTCAGCTCAGTGGCAAGCAACTCGTCTTCCTGTTCATGGCGACGACCATCGTCGCGGTCGTGATCTTCCTGTGCGGCGTCCAGGTCGGCCGCAACGTCCGCGGCGGCGATCGCGTCGGGGCGCCGGAGTCATCCGACACGGTGGCGACGCAGACGACCACTCCCCCTCCCGCCTCGACGCCGACACAGGCGGCCCCCTCGAGTGGGCCGCCCGCCGCCGAGCCGCCCGCACCGGCGCAGGAACCCGACGACGAGTTGAGTTACGCCAAGCGCCTCCAGCAGGCGGACCCGGCTGCCGGCGACAAAATGGCACCGGCGCCGCAACCGGCCGCCGCCAAGCCAGAAAAGCCGGTCGCCAAGCCGGCCGTGACGCAGGCCAAGGTTGAGCCGACCGCGTCGCAGGGACACGCCGGCCAGTGGATCGTCCAGCTCAGCGCGAATAAGGATCGCGACCAGGCGTCGAAGTCGGCGAAGGATCTGACCGCCAAGGGTTACCCGGCGTTCGTGCTCGATCCGGCGCCCGGCGCGCCTGCCATCTATCGCGTCCAGGTCGGCGGCTACTCCCAGCGCGACGCGGCCGAGCAGATCGCCAAGAAACTCGAACACGACGAGCACTTCAAGCCCTACGTTCGATCGCGGTAGCTCGCGGCGTGGATTTCGTTCTCGCGTTTGTCTCCGGCGCGCTGCTCGCGCTCAGTTTTCCAAAGATCGGCCACCCCGCCTGCGCGTGGATCGCACTCGCGCCGCTGCTCGTGGCCGTCGCCCATCGCGCCCAGCCGCCGCGCCGCGCCTTTAGCCTCGGTCTGCTGACCGGCGCCGTCTACTTCGCCGGCACGCTCTACTGGCTCGTCGAGACGATGACGACGTTTGGCGGCTTGTCGACCCCGCTGGCGGCGTTCGCAGCCGCGATCCTGGTGGCCTACCTGTCACTCTTTCCCGCATTCTTTGCCCTGATCCAGTCGCGCCTCGTGCGCGCGCTCGGGCGTGGCGCGCTGTTGCTGGCTCCGTGCATCTGGGTCGCCTCGGAGATGGGACGCACCTATATCCTCGCCGGCTTTCCGTGGGAGCTGCTCGGCTACAGCCAGGCCGGCGTCCTGCCGATCGCGCAGCTGGCCAGCGTGTTCGGCGTCTACGGGCTCTCGGGATTCGTTGCGATGGTGAGCGCGGCCGCGGCCTATGGCACGCTGGCGCGCGGCGCCGCGCGGTGGCGCGTCGTGGCGGCGGCGCTGGCGCTGGTCGTGCTCGCCGGCCTGTGGGGCACACTGCGGCTGCGCGCGTCGACGCTGACGCACGAAGGCACGCCGGTGCGCGTCGCGGTGCTGCAAGGCAACATTCTGCAGGACCAGAAATGGGACCCGGCGATGGCCGGACCGATCATGCAGCGCTACGTCGAACTGTCGCGCGAGGCCATCGGCAGGGGCGCCCAGTTCCTGTTGTGGCCCGAGTCGGCGCTGCCGCGCCCCTACGACGAAAGCGTCGCCGCCGGGGACGCCGTCCGCCGGCTGGCGCGCGAGGCGCACGTGACGCTGCTGGTCGGCAGCGACCAGGTCGAGCCGGTTCGCCCCGTCGATCAGGCGAAGCCGCAGATGCGGTTCTACAACGCGGCCTACCTGATTCAGCCGGACGGTTCGACCGGCGCCATCTACCGCAAGATCCACCTGGTGCCCTTCGGCGAGTACGTGCCGTTCACGCGCGTCCTCTTTTTCGTCAAGCCGATCGTCGAGGCAGTTTCGGACTTCAGCCCGGGCACCGAGGCGCTGGCACTGCCGGTTGCCGGGCACCACGCCAGTACCGCGATCTGCTACGAAGTGATCTTCTCCAGCCTGATTCGCGACTTCGTCGAGCACGGCAGCGAGCTGCTGACGACGATCACCAACGACTCCTGGTATGGGCGCTCGTCGGCCGCCTACCAGCACTGGCAGCAGGCGTCGCTGCGGTCGATCGAGGAGGGGCGCTACCTGGCGCGCGCCGCCAACACTGGCATCAGCGGGTTCGTCGATCCCTACGGCCGCGTGCTCCAGGCGTCGGATCTCTTCACGAGCGCGGTCATGACCGAAGACCTGCGTTTCCTGACCGCGCGCACCGTCTACAGCCGTATCGGCGATGTCGCCGGCTGGCTCTCGGTGGCGCTGACCGTCGCTGCGCTGCTCGCCACGCGCCGCAGGGTAAGATAGAAGGGCGCTTATGTCGACTCTCCAGCCAGACGAACAGCTCCGCCGGTACCAGGACCTCGCTCGACGTGGGTCCGATCTGCGGAGCTATCTTTGACGCGGCGAAGCCCGCAGACGAACTCGCCAAGATAGAGCAGAAGGCCGCCGATCCGGATTTCTGGAAGGACCAGGCGACCGCGCAAAAGACACTGCAGCGGCGCAAGGCGCTCGAAGCGGACGTCACCCTCAGCGCGTCATTGAAGCGCCGCGCCGACGATGTCGCGGTGCTCGTGGAGTGGCTGCAGGCGGGCGAGGAGGTCCTGGCGGATCTCGCTCGGGGGCTCGACGAGCTCGAGACCGAGGTCACCGCCGGCGAGACCAAGAAGATGCTCGGCGGCGAGCACGATCGCAGCAACGCCATCATCACGATTCATCCGGGTGCCGGCGGTACCGAGTCGCAGGACTGGGCCGAGATGCTGCTGCGAATGTACTTGCGCTGGTCGGAGCGCCGCGGCTTCAAGCGCGAGGTCATGGACATGCAGCCGGGTGACGAGGCCGGCATCAAGAGCGCGACGCTGGCCATCTACGGCGACTACGCCTACGGACTGCTTCTCGCCGAGGCCGGCGTGCACCGGCTCGTCCGCATCTCGCCGTTCGACCAGGCGGCGCGGCGGCACACGTCGTTCGCCTCGCTCTACGTCTGGCCGGAGCTACCTGATGACGCCGACGTCGAGATCGACGAAAAAGACCTGCGCGTCGACACCTTCCGTTCGAGCGGCGCCGGCGGCCAGCACGTCAACGTCACCGATTCGGCGATCCGCATCACACACATTCCGACCGGCATCGTCGTCTCCTGCCAGAACGAACGCTCGCAGCACAAGAACCGTGCCCAGGCGATGAAGGTACTGAAGTCGCGGCTGTTCGACATGAAGACGAAGGAGCAGGAGGCCAAGCTGGCGCAGCTTGGCGGCGAGAAGCGCGACATCGCGTTTGGCAGCCAGATCCGCAACTACGTCCTGCAGCCCTACCAGATGGTCAAGGACCTGCGCACCAGGGAGCAGACCGGCGACGTCAGCCGCGTGCTCGACGGCGACATCGACAACTTCATCAAGGCCTACCTGATGAAGAAGGCGGCCGGCGCCCTGTTGACTCCCACCGACGCCTCTGACGACGAGTAGGCTGAGGCATCGGTCTTCGGTCAATGGTGATGCAGACTGGCGAATGCCAGGAACAGCTCAGTCGCGAAGCGCTGCCAGAGAAACGTCACGCCGGCGCGTCCGCGAGGTCAGGTAGAATTCCTGCCACTCTGACCCGGCACTCGTACGCTTCGATTATCGTGCTTGCCCTCGGCCTGCTCGCCGCGGCCGTTCCCGCGTCGGCCCAGACGGATGAAATCCAGGTCTACGACGGCGGACTCGCTCCCAAAGGCGTCTTCAACCTGACGCTGCACTCGAACTTCACGCCGAGCGGCATCAAAGAACCGTCCTTTCCGGGAGCGGTCGTCGCTGACAAGTCGTTCAACGGCGTGCCCGAGTGGGCGCTGGGCGTCACCGACTGGTTCGAGGCGGGCCTCTACATGCCGCTCTACAGCCGCGACAACGAGACGGGCTGGGGGCTGAACGGCTTCAAGTTGCGCGCGCTCTTCGCCGTACCGAAGGCGGACGATCGCCGGTTCTTCTACGGCGCCAACTTCGAGTTCAGCATCAACGCCAAACGCTGGGACACGTCGCGCTTCACATCAGAGGTGCGGCCGATCATCGGCTGGCATCTCGACCGCTACGACATCATCGTCAATCCAATTGTCGACACCGCGTATGACGGGCTCGGCAACCTCGATTTCGCGCCCTCGACGCGGCTGGCCTTCAATCCGACAAAAACCTGGGCTGTCGCCGCCGAAGGCTACTTCGACTTCGGTCCGCTGCACGATCTCTACGGTTCCCACCAGCGCGGCGAGCAGATCTACGGCGTCTTCGATCACACCGGCGGGTGGATGGACATCGAGGGAGGCATCGGCTTCGGCCTCAATTCGGCCTCCGACAAGGTGACGCTGAAATTGATCTTGTCGAAAGACTTGAATAAAAAGTAACGGATTGGCGATTGCCGAGTGCAGATTGGCGATTGACGGATTGGCGATTGGTGATTGGCGATTGGAAATTGCTGATTGGCGATTGCATTGGCGACTGCCATTGGCGATTGAAGAATTCGCAACTCTGTCGTGGGGCGAAGGCCGCAGGAACTGCGATCCTCCTGTCGAGACACAACAGAAACCGCCGGATTCTTGGCTGACTTCGGTTGGCGCCTCGGATGCAATGTCCCTGGCGCATGAATCCGAAGGCGCTCGAATTGCAGGCCAGAACTCAGAGATTCGCCAGTGCGGTGATCGCTTTCTGCGAGAGGCTTCCGAAAGATCTTGCCACCCAGAAGATCGTCGGACAACTTCTCGATTCGGCGGGGTCGACCGATAGCAACTACCGCGCGACCTGCCGGGCCCGTAGCCCCGAGGAGTTCATCGCGAAGGTCGGCGTTGCCGCAGAGGAAGCCGACGAATCCAAAGGCTGGCTGGAATTACTGGTGAAGGCCGGAAAAACCAGTATCGAGGTGGCCGGCGCGTTGATCAAGGAAGCCGACGAACTGACCGCGATCTTCGTCGCCTCGCGGATTACCGTCCAGCGCAACCGAGCCGAGCGCCAGCAGTTCCAAAAGCAGATGCGTCTCTCACGCCGCAAGCCGAAGTAATCGCCAATTCCCCAATCGCCGATTTCAATCGCCAATCTCCATTTGCCAATCGGTGAATCGGCAATCTGCAATCGCCAATTGCCAATCCGCTACCGAATCGATCCCGGCTGTGTCCCCGCGATAAACGCTTCCTTGATTGCGCCAGGTTCCCCTTCGGCCAGCGCCCCGGTGGTCTTGTCGACGGGAAGGAACACGATGTTCCCGGGCGCCTGGAACGACGGCGGTTCGGTCCGACTGGCGATCCACGTCTTGAAGATCTCCATCCAGATCGGCAGCGCCGCTTCCGCGCCGGTCATCCCCTGGCCGAGCGGCTTCTTCTGGTCGTAGCCGACCCACACGCCCAGGGTGACGTCGGCGTCGAAGCCGAGGAACCAGGCGTCGCCGAAGTCTTCAGTCGTGCCGGTCTTGCCCGCAATCGGCCAGTTGAGGGCCATGGCCTTTACGCCGGTGCCGTGTTCGACGACGCCGCGCAGCAGGTTCACCATCACGAACGCCGTGTCGGCGCGGATGGCGTCCTGCGGCGCCGGGCGATTTTCTTCGAGCAGGTTGCCGTCGCGATCGGTGACCTTGAGGATGGAGTAGGGCACCATGCGGACGCCCTGGTTCGGGAAGACCGAGTAGGCGCTCGTCATCTCGATCAGTGTCTCGTCGCCCGCGCCGAGCGCGATCGGCAGGTAGGGAGGAAGTGGCGCCGTCAGGCCGAAGCGGCGCGCGTAGGCGATTACCTGTTTGGCCCCGAGCGCGTCCATCATCTTGATGGCCGGAACGTTGCGCGAGTGCTCGAGCGCGCGGCGCAGCGTGATCGGGCCCCAGAAGTCGTTCTCGTAGTTCCTGGGCGAGTAGGGCGGCTGCCCAGGGCCGCCGGGATAGGTGACCGGCGTGTCCTGCAGAATGCTGACCGGCGTGTAGCCGCGATCGATCGCCGTCGTGTAGACGAAAGGCTTGAATGCCGAGCCGACCTGGCGGAACGCCTGCGTCGCCCGGTTGAACTTGCTCAGCTCGAAGTTGTCGCCGCCGACCATCATCAGGATCTGGCCGGTCCGGTTGTCGATGGCGAGTGCCGCCCCCTGGACCAGCGGCGGCTGATCGAGCGAGGCCGTGCCGGTGTGGGTCGCCAGATCGAGCGTCAGCAGGCGCACCTCGACGAGATCGCCGCGGCGGACGATTTGCGGCGGCGTCTTGCGCGTCCAGGCGAAGCCCTTCTTGTCGATCGTCACGTGATAGTCGCCGGCACGCAGCTCGATGGCGCTTGCGTCGAGACCGCTGACGATCGCCGGCACGATGTCGTTGGCGGCGAAGGGGTGCGTCCAGCGCGGGTCCTTGAAGCCTTCGACGGTGTGCCGCTCGTCGAGGACGTTGCGCTTCGGCTTGCGGAACCCGTGCAGGTGATCGAGGCGGCGGACCCCCTCGTCGACGGCGCGATTGGCCGTGTCCTGCAGCTTCACGTCGAGCGCCGTCTGCACGGTCAGGCCATTCTCGTAGAGCTGCTTGGCACCGTAGCGCGCTTCGAGATCCTTGCGCACTTCTTCGACGAAATACGGCGCGATTGAGTCCGTTCGGCCGGCCGAGGGAGCGAGCACAATCGGCCGCGCGCGGGCCTCATCCGCTTCCTTCGCCGTGATGTAGTGCTCGTCGGCCATCTGCTGGAGCACGTAGGCCTGCCGGATCTTGGCGCGCTCCATGCTGACGGTCGGGGCGTTGCGCCACGTCTTGAACAGGCCGGCGATGGTCGACGCCTCGTCGAGATTGAGGTTCTTGGCCGACTTGCCGAAGTAGGTTCGCGCCGCCGCCTCGACGCCGTAGGCCCCTTCGCCGAGATACATCTGGTTGGCGTAGAAGGCCAGGATCTCGTGCTTGGTGTAGCGCTTCTCGATCTGGATGGCGACCAGCATCTCCTTGACCTTGCGCTCGAGACTGACGTCGCCGGACTCGTAGCCGACTTCCTGCGCGAACAGCCCGCGCGCGAGCTGCTGGGTGATGGTGCTGGCCCCTTTCGGCCGCGTGTACTTCCCGGTAATCAGGCCGCGCCCCTTGGCCAGCGCGTCGCGGGCGGCCGCCATCATGATGTGCGGCACGCTGAAGCCGAGGTGCTGCTCGAACTCCGCGTCCTCGGCAGCCACGATCGCGTTGCGCAGCACCGGTGCCATCCCCTCGTAGGGGATGACGACGCGGCGTTGCGTCGAGAATTCGCCGACCACCTCGCCGTGTGAGCCGTAGAGGCGGGTGATCGTGCTCGGGGCGTAGTCGTCGAGGGCGGAAATCTGCGGCAGGTCGCCCGCGAACGCGAGCAGCACGCCGCTGACCGTGCCGAGCAGCGCGGCGAGGATGAAGAGAAGGATGAGGCCGGCGCTCTTCGCCAGCCGTACAACGTAGGTAGCCATCGATTAGCGGCCGCGGCCGGGTGGACGCGCCACGCCGGCGCCAGACGGACCATGGGTTTCCACGTGACCGCTGCCGCCGGAAGCTCGCGGGGCGGCCTGGTTATTACCGCCCGCTGGCGCGGCCGGCCGAGCAGAGCCGGCGCTCGGGCGCGAGTATTCAGGCGCAGGCGGACGCTGCTGCACCCCGCCCGGCTGCCGCTGGAGCGCGGGCTCGTAGGGCGAAGGCGCCTGCACCGTCGGCCGCGGTCTCGTGCGCTCGGAAATGCCGTTCGACGCCGGTGGGTTGTAATTCGGTGGCCGATAGCTCGGGTTGTCCCACGCTCTCGGCTGATGGTCCGCGGAGGAGGGTTGTCCCGGAGCCGGGGCCCGGGCCGGTGACGGCGCCGTGCGTGTGACCGCGGTGTCCCTCGGGGCGATCGGCTGCGCCGTCTGCGATCGCACGATCTCATTGCCACGATTGACGTAGCGTGGCGACTGGCTCACCGCGCGGGAGGGCGGCGCGGTGCGAGACGCATTGAACCCGGCTTGCGCCGCGCGGCTTGCCGCGGGCGCGCTGCCGTTTGAGGGTGGTTGCGTGCCGGCGGATCGGCCCACGGAGCGCAGCGGCGACGCGGTCGTGGCGCGGGCGACGGCGTAGCTGGTGCCCCCGGCAGGTGCGTGCCCCTCCGTGAAGTGCGGCCGCACGCCAGTATTCACGTTGTCCCAGGTCACCGCGTGCTGATAGGCGTAGCCGTGCCCGAAATATCCGTGCGGCACCGTCGTCCAGGCCGAGTAGTAGTGACCGTGGTAGTGACTCGAGTAGTAGGCCGGGCCCACGTTGTAGTAGCCGACCGAAAAGGCCGCGTAGTTGTTGTAGCCGAGCGGGCACCAGCTCACATAATCGGGCGCGTACGCCCACGACACGTAGGCCGGTCCCCACGCCGCCGACGGGATCCAGAACCAGAGGCCGGCAGAGACGCCCCAGCGGCCGTAATGGTGCGTCGGATAGCCGAAGCGATCGGCGGCGATCCACGTCCAGCCGTACGTCGGGTACGACATCCAGCTGCCGTTGTAATAAGGATGCCAGTCCGCCCCGACGCGTGGATACCAGACGTAGCCGTACGACTGCTGATAGCGCCACTCGCCGTACTGATCGAACGTCGACGCGTAGCCCGTCATGTCGGGCGGCAGGTACTGCGCTGACGGGCTCGACGCTGAGTAGACCACGTCGTGCTGCGTGTCGACCCAGTGGTCGAAGTCATCCCCCTCGGCGGAGTTGTAAGCGTAGGCGTAGGAGGGGAGCAGGCCGGCGCTGGCGTAGGCGCGTTCTCCCGCGCGCACCGGGGTCGTGCCCTGTTCGGTCGCGATCTCGCCGCCGCCGCTGATGACCGAGAACTCGAGCTGGATTTCTTCGCCAGCTATGCCGGGAGAGCTCGGCGCGCCATGGAGCAGCGCAACGCGATACTCGCCCGGTTGGAAGATGCGTGCGGATCCTGCCGGGGCGTCGACGCGATAGCTCACCTGCAGCGATCCGCCCCGCACGACGTTCACTCGGACCCGCCCCTCAGCCAGACGCACCAGGTCGTTCGACAACAGGTCGACCGATGTGTGGGTATCCAGCATGAGACGCCCGCTGTCAGCGAAACGCACTTCGATGCGCCCATCCGTGGTGCGCAGCTTGTCGCCGCTGAGAAGCGGCATGTTCAACGGGGCTGTCTCGATATGACCATCGCGCTCGAGTGTCGCGGCCCCGTCGACAACAGCCACGTAGGCCGGAGCGTCGAACTGCGCGGGGAGCGGCGCCGGAGCCCCGGCAGGGACCTGGGCTCGAGCCATCGCGCCGGCAGCAACGACGAACATCAGGGCGCCGGTCAGAACCCGTCGGGGGAGCATGACAGACCTTTATTGCAGGGCAGGGTGACAATTCACACTATATCACCAACTTACGCGGACTGCGATTTCCGCGATAGAGATCGACTTGACATATTCAAGCTCACATTTTATACTTCGAACGTTATAAAGCTTATCGAAGGCGAGGACATAAGGACATGAGCAAGATCATCGGCATCGATCTGGGGACGACGAACTCGGTCGTCGCGGTGATGGAGGGCGGCGAGCCCGTCGTCATCACCAATCCGGAAGGCAGCCGCATAACGCCGTCCGTCGTGGGGTTCACCAAGTCGGGAGAGCGGCTCGTCGGCCAGGTCGCCAAGCGCCAGGCCGTGACGAACCCGGAGAACACGGTGTTCTCCATCAAGCGCTTCATGGGGCGCAAGTACGACGAAGTGAACGAAGAAATGAAGATGGTGCCCTACACCGTCGCGCGCGCCGGCAACGGCGACGTCCGGGTGAAGGCCGGCGGCAAGGAGTACCCGCCGCCGGAAATCTCCGCGATGATCCTGCAGAAGCTGAAGCAGGCGGCGGAAGAGTATCTCGGCCAGTCGGTCACCCAGGCCGTCATCACGGTGCCCGCCTACTTCAACGACGCGCAGCGCCAGGCGACCAAGGACGCCGGGCAGATCGCGGGTCTCGAAGTGATGCGCATCGTCAATGAGCCGACCGCGGCCGCGCTTGCCTACGGACTCGACAAGAAGAAGGACGAGACCATCGCCGTCTACGACTTCGGCGGCGGCACGTTCGACATCTCGATTCTCGAAGTCGGCGAGGGGGTCGTCGAGGTCAAGGCGACCAACGGCGACACGCATCTCGGCGGCGACAACCTCGATCAGCGCATCATCGAGTGGATCGTCAGCGAGTTCAGGAAGAGCGACGGCATCGATCTGTCGAAGGATCGGATGGCGCTGCAGCGCCTCAAGGAAGCTGCGGAAAAGGCCAAGATGGAGCTCTCCACGGTGCTGGAGACCGACATCAACCTGCCGTTCGTGACCGCGGATCAGACTGGTCCGAAGCATCTGCAGCTGAAGCTGACCCGCTCCAAGTTCGAGCAGCTGGTCGAGGACCTGCTGCAAAAGAGCGTCGGGCCGACCAAGCAGGCGCTGGCGGACGCCGGGGTCGACCCGAGCAAGATTGACGAGGTTGTCCTTGTCGGCGGCTCGACACGCATCCCGAAGGTGCAGCAGATCGTCAAGGATCTCTTCGGCAAGGAGCCGCACAAGGGCGTCAACCCTGACGAAGTCGTCGCGGTCGGCGCGGCAATCCAGGCGGGCGTGCTGGCGGGGGAAGTCAAGGATCTCCTGCTACTCGACGTCACGCCGCTGTCGCTCGGCATCGAAACGATGGGCGGAGTGCTGACGACGCTGATTCCGCGCAACACGACGATTCCGACGCGCAAGGGGGAGATGTTCTCGACGGCGGCGGACAATCAGACCAGCGTCGAAGTACACGTGCTGCAAGGCGAGCGCCCGATGGCGCGCGACAACCGGACGCTCGGGCGCTTTCACCTGACCGGGCTGCCACCGGCGCCGCGCGGCGTGCCGCAGATCGAAGTGACCTTCGACATCGACGCCAACGGCATCGTCAACGTGTCGGCCAAGGACATGGCGACGCAGAAGGAGCAGAAGATCACCATCACCGCGTCGAGCGGCCTGAGCAAGGACGAAGTCGACAAGATGATGAAGGAAGCAGAGTCGCATGCGGAGGACGATCGCACGCGCAAGGAAGAGATCGAGACGCGCAATCACGCGGACCAGGCAGCCTACGGTGCCGAGAAACTGGTTCGCGAGGCGGGCGACAAGCTGACGCCGGCCGACCGCGCGCCGATCGAAAGCGCGATCGAGGAGCTGAAGAAGGCGATCGAGCGCAACGACACCGCCGAGATGAAGCGGGCGATGGAAACGCTTACCTCGGCGCAGCACCGCGCCGCCGAGGCGATGTACAAGAACGCCAACGCCGGCGGTCAGGCCACGGCCGGACAACCCGGCGGCCCTGGTGCTCCGGGTCCGCAAGGCTCGACTGGCGCCGGGTCGACTGGTGATGTCATCGACGCGGAAGTCGTCGAGGAAGAGAAAAAGTAACGACGAATCGGGGAATTTGGGAATCGGGTAATCGGGTAATCGTCATACCGAAACCCGACGATCAGATTTCCCGATTTCCCGATTTCCCGATTTCCAAATTACCCGATGGATCTCTACGCTTTCCTCGGTCTCGCACCCGGCGCGGCGCCCGCGGACATCAAGCGGGCGTATAGGCGTCTCTCGCGCCGCTATCATCCGGACATCAACCCGGGGGATAAAGCGGCCGAGACTCTGTATCGCCGGATTTCGGAGGCCTACGCCACGCTCGTCGACCCGGAGCGCCGGCGCAGCTACGACGCCGGCGCGATACCGATCGATCGGGCGGACGCGACGTTCGAGTTCACCGGGTTCGATTTCTCCGCCGCCGCGCATGGCGCGCAGGCGGCGACCTTCACGGAACTGTTTGCCGAGGCCCTGCATCCACTGCCGACCGCCGACGACGGCCGGCCTGAGCACGGCGCCGATCTGCACGCCGAGCTTGCCCTGACCTTCGAGGCCTCGATGAGCGGCGGCGAGCCGCAGGTCGTGGTCACGCGGCAGGAGGCGTGTTCGGCGTGCCGGGGTGTCGGTTCGATCAACACGCCCGAAGGACGGTGTGCGCCGTGCCACGGATCGGGCCAGGTCCGCTGGGCGCGCGGCCACATGGTGTTCACGAAAGCCTGCGCCGCGTGTCACGGCACTGGCCGCCAGCGAACGCAGCGCTGCGCGTCGTGCATCGGGTCGGGACGCCAGGTGCGCACCGAAGCGGTCCCGGTCGCAGTGCCCCCAGGCATCGTTGATGGGGCGCGGTTGCGCGTCGCCGACAAGGGCCACGCCGGGCGGCATGGCGGCCGCAGCGGCGACCTCTACGTGACGGTGCACGTGCAGGCGCACCCCGTGTTCCGCCGCCAGGGGGACGACTTGTGCGTGACGCTGGCGATCGGCGTTCACGAAGCGGTCCTCGGCGCACGCGTCGAGGTGCCGTCGCTCGAGGGGCCGGTGCGGCTGCGGATTCCGCCCGGCACGCAGGCGGGGCAGCGCTTCCGGTTGCGCGAACGCGGTGTGCCGTCGCCGGCCCGACGTGGCGATCTCCTCGTCGAGATCCGTATCGTCCTGCCGCCGATCGTCGATGAGCGCGGCAAGGAACTGATGCGCGAGTTCGGGCGGTTGTACGGCCAGCGATGAACATGTCAATGTCGGATGCCGAACATGGCCACTAAGCGCGGCGGCAAGGCGTACTACATGATCAGCGCGGTGGCGCAGAAGTACAGCATCCACCCGCAGACGCTCCGCCTCTACGAGCGCGAAGGGCTGCTCAAGCCGTCGCGCACCGAGGGCAACACCCGCCTCTATTCGGAAGAGGACCTCGAACAGCTCGAAACCATCCTGTCGCTGACCCGCGATCTCGGCGTCAACCTCGCCGGTGTCGAGATCATTCTCAACATGCGGCGCAAGATGGAGCAGATGCAGGGCGAGGTCAACCAGTTCATGGAGTACGTCAAGCACGAACTGGCGCGCGGCCTCGGCGACTGGGAACAGCGTCTGAGTACGGCGCTGGTCAAGTCCTCGCCGACGGAGCTCGTTCGCGCGCACCAGCCGGTGATCGATGCCGAGCCGGTGGCGACGGACAAGAGCGCCGATGTCAATGTCAAATGAGATTCGGTGCTAAGATCCCCGGCATTCGGCAATTGACATGTGCGAGCGCTGCGACGACACCGGGTGGAAATCGATCACGGACAACGGTGTTCGCCGCGTCGTCCGCTGCGACTGCTGGCGTGAGGGACAGACCGCGCGGCTGCTCGAAGACGCGCGTATCCCGCCGCGCTATCGTGGCTGCGATCTCAGCACGTTCCTCACCTATCCCAACGAGAAGCTGATCGCGGCGGTGCGCCGCGCGCAGGTGTTCACCGAACATTTTCCCGCCGGCGACTACGCGCAGAAGGGACTCTGCCTGATCGGCCCGCCCGGCATCGGCAAGACGCACATCGCCGTCGCCGTGCTGCGTCGGGTGATCCTCACGCGCGGCGCGCGCGGGCTCTTCTACGACACGCGCGATCTGCTGCGTTTGATCCGCAGTACCTACAACCCGCTCGTCCGCACCGCCGAGATGGACATCCTGCGGCCGGTGATGGATGCCGACCTGCTCGTGCTCGACGACATGGGATCGGAAAAAACATCGGAGTGGGTCGAAGAGACGATGAACTTGATCGTCAACACCCGCTATAACGAGCGCCGGCACACGATCTTCACCTCGAACTACGACGACACACCGGACGACGAGGACCCCAACTGCCTCAAGGCCCGCATCGGGTTCCGCATCCACTCGCGCCTGCACGAAATGTGCGACTTCCTCGAGTTCGACGGTGCCGATTTCCGCCTCGGTCCGCCGCGGCCGACCGGCGAGGATTTGCTCACGCTGTGGAAGGCGCGCCCGAACCGCCGCACGACGCTGCCGTCACGCGCCAAGGGTCCCGTTCGCGCCCAGCTCAAGCCCGGGAAAGAGTTAGGCTGGAGCGGTGGGAAGCACGGGACCTAGACTCATCCGAGGGGCTGCGCCCCTCGGACGCCCCGACAGCGTCGCTCGCTCGCCGCTTCGTCGGCTCGCTCCGCTCCGCTGGCTCGTTCGCTGCGCTGACTCTCTTCGGTGGATTCGGGATGATCGATTCTGAATGCGATCCGATCAGCCCGACGCGCTCGGAATCTACGTCCACGTGCCGTTTTGCAGCGCCATCTGCAACTACTGCAATTTCAATCGCGGCCTCTACGACGAAGCGCTGAAAACGCGCTACGTCGACGCCCTCATCCGAGAAATCGGACCCGGACCGGCGCTCGCACCCGCCGACACCATCTATTTCGGCGGCGGCACACCGTCTCTGCTCGATCCCGCGGACGTCGCGCGCATCATCGCTGCCCTTCGCGATCGATTCGCCGTTGCGGATGACAGTGAGATTACGCTCGAGACGAATCCCGAAACAGTCGACCGCGCCAAGCTGGAACGTTTCCGCGACGCCGGTGTCAATCGACTGAGTTTCGGCGTGCAGTCATTCCAGGATGCCGAACTGCGCCGGCTCGGGCGGATCCACTCGGCGGACGGCGCTCGCTTGGCGGTCCGACACGCGCGGACGGCCGGGTTCGACAATGTCAGCCTCGACCTGATGATGTGGCTGCCCGGGCAAAGCGTCGAGGCCTGGCTGGCCAACGTCGACGCCTTGATCGCCGCCGCGCCCGACCACGCGTCGCTCTACCTGCTGGAGCTGTATCCCAACGCGCCCTTGAAGGAGGAGATGGCCCGCTCCGGCTGGTCGCTGGCACCCGACGACGACGCGGCGGACATGTACCTGCGGGCGATGGAGCGGCTCGACGCTGCAGGACTCGTGCAGTACCAGATCTCCAACGTCGCGCGGACGGGCCGCGAGTCGCGCCACAACCTGAAGTATTGGACCGACAGGGAGTGGGCGGCGTTCGGCTGCGGCGCACACGGAACTCTCGACGGAGTGCGCTGGAAGAACGTCGCCGGGACCGAGGAATACATCAGCCGAGTAACGGGCGGGGAGAGTCCTGCCGTGGAACGGCGCGTCCTGACCAATGACGAGCGCT
Source organism: uncultured Acidobacteriota bacterium (assembly GCA_963836665.1). Classification (GTDB taxonomy): domain Bacteria; phylum Acidobacteriota; class Vicinamibacteria; order Vicinamibacterales; family 2-12-FULL-66-21; genus JAICSD01. Next base: position 175,773 of record CAWIKL010000005.1, read on the forward strand.
TCGAGGAGGCCCTGTTCACCGGCTTACGGCTCCGGAAGGGGATCGACGCGACAGCGATTGGCACTCGCTACGGGGTTGACGTATTCGCGCGATACGGGCACGCCCTGCAGCCGTTTATCGATGCGGCATGGCTTGTCCGCGAAGGCGGGCGCCTGCGGTTGACTCGGGAAGGAATGCTGATGGCCAACGAAGTGATGGCTGTTTTCGTGTGATAGAGTGTCCTTCCTTTGCTTTGCCCAAGGAGGAGATTGGGATGCGTTCTTTCGTGACATCGACGTTCGCGCTCGCGCTGGCCCTCGTGCCCGCCGCCGCCTTTGCCCAGGCTTCGACGACGACGGCCCAGCCGCCCGCTGGTCAGCAGCCACCTGCGGCTGCCCAGCCCGCGGCGCCAGCCGCGCCGAAGCTTTCCTTCACCACGAGCGCCGGAATGCTCCTCGTTCAGGTGAAGCCGGACCAGACGGCAACCTTTGAAGAAATGATCGGCAAGATCAAGTCGGGCGTTGCCAGCTCGACGGACCCGGCGCTCAAGGCCCAGGCCGGGACGTGGAAGATCTACAAGGCCGCTGAACCGGCGGCGGGGGGCAACGTGATGTACGTCGTCCTCATCGATCCGGCCACGGCCAATACCGAGTATCAGTTTTTCGAAGTCATCCAGAAGACCCTGACCGACGAACAGAAGCGCGATCCGGCCACCGCCGAGCTGTACAAGAAGTACGCGGCTGCCATTGCCGGCATGAACAAGCTGAACGTGACCCCGGTCGGTGGGGGACTCTAGTCGCCACAGTGATCAGTAAACGGTTCGCGCGTGTCGCACTCGCAGTGCTCGCGGCAGGCCTGCCTGCCGCGGCACTGCTTCTCGCGCAGGCCCCCGGACAACCGCCCCCGCCCGCAGCGCAGCAGCCACCCGCGGCCGGCGCGCCCGGAGCCCAGCCGCCTGGGACTCCGCCGCCCGCGGCCGTCCCCGCGTCGCGCAAGTTCACCGGCGACGGCGGGATGATCTTCAACATCATCAAGCCGGACAAGGCCGCCGACTTCGAGGCGGTGATGGCCAAGGTCAAGGAAGCGCTCGCCAAGAGCGATAAGCCAGGCCGCAAGCAGATGGCGCTCAGCTGGCGGGTCTTCAAGGGAGCCGAGGCCGGCCTCGGCGGCAACATCGTCTACGTCTTCTGGTTCGATCCGCCCGTCAAGGACGAGGACTATTCGATCACCCAGATCCTCTCGGAGGGATTCCCCAACGACGCCCAGGATCTCTGGTCCAAGTTCGTCAGTTGCTTCGCCAGCGGGCAGACCATGCTCAACCTGTCGCAGGTAGTGAACATGTCACCCAACGCGACGGCGACCGTCCCCAAATAGATCGCGCGAGATTCACCTCCGGCGATCCGTCCTCAGAACTTCAAATTGATCCCCGCGTAGAAGCGCTGCACCGGCGTATTGCGCGGAGATCCGTGCAGGTTGAAGACGCGGTAGTCGACGCGGAGACGCAACGGACCGACGAGATTGATCTTGGCGCCGCCGCCGATGTTGGTGCCGAAATTCGTCTCGCTGTTGTTCGGCTGCGTCGACAGCGTTTCGTGGTACACGCCACCGCCGATCGTCCCGTAGAACTGGAAGCCGGCAATCGGGATCGGCGTCTGCAGCAGCCCGTTGAACATGAAGGTCCGGAGCTCGGGACCGGCGAGCACGATGTCTTCGCTGGTATCGGCGTACTCCGCCTCGAAGGCGACGATCACGAGTCCGGCGCCGATAGCCAGCCCCTTGACCGGGCGATTGACCGGCGTCGGATTGACGCCGAGAAAGCCCGTGAGGTCGGCGCGCGCCGGTGCCGCGAAGGCCAGTAGACAGAAGACCGAAGTCAGAAGACAGAATCGGCGCATGGCAAAAGTATAATCACTGAATGGACTTCCGCCCGTCGGAAGAACAGGAGCTCCTCCGTCGCAGCGTGCGCGAGTTCGCCGAGGCGGAGATCCGGCCGCACGTCATGGTCTGGGACGAAGCGCAGCACTTTCCGATGGAGTTGCTGCCCAAGCTGGCCGCGCTCGGCTTGATGGGCATCCAGTTCGACGAGCGTTACGGCGGCTCGGGGATGTCGGCCCTTGATTACTGCATCTGCATCGAAGAGCTCGCGCGTGTCTGCCCGGCCATCGCGCTGTCGGTGGCCGCGCACAACGGGCTGTGCACCTCGCATATCAACATGTTCGGCAGCCAGGCGCAGAAGGAGCGCTACCTGCCGCGTCTCGTCGCCGGCGACGTGCTGGGCGCGTGGGGGCTGACCGAGGCGTCCGCCGGCAGCGACGCCGCCGGCATGCAGACCCGGGCCGAGCGCGACGGCGACGGCTGGGTCATCAACGGGTCGAAGCATTTCATCACCCACGGCAGCATCGGCGGCGTGATGGTGGTGATGGCGGTGACCGATCGCGCCAAGGGCAACCGCGGCATCTCGGCGTTCGTCGTCGAGCGCGGCACCGACGGGATGGCGCCGGGAAAGAAAGAGAACAAGCTGGGCATGCGCGCCAGTGACACGAGCGAAGTCGTGTTCCGCGATTGCCGCGTGCCGGCGGCGCAGATGCTCGGCGAGCAGGGACAGGGCTTCATCAACACGCTGCAGGTGCTCGACGCCGGACGCATCGGCATCGCGGCGCTGTCGGTCGGCCTGGCGCAGGGGGCCTACGAGGCGGCACGCCACTATGCGAAGGAGCGCCGCCAGTTCGGGCAGCCGATCGCTGCCTTCCAGGCGATCCAATGGAAGCTCGCCGACGCGGCCACGAAGATCGAGGCCGGACGCCTCCTCACCTACCGTGCCGCCTACCTCAAGGACCGCGGCCAGCGCATGACGCGCGAATCGGCGATGGCCAAGCTTTACGCGAGCGAGGTCGCCGTTCGCGTCGCCGACGACTGCGTGCAGATCCACGGTGGCTACGGCTTCGTCAAGGACTACCCGGCCGAGAAATACTTCCGCGACGTCAAGCTGCTCACGATCGGCGAAGGCACGAGTGAGATCCAGCGGCTGGTCATCGCGCGGCAGCTGCTGGCCCAGCAGGCCTCAGAATGACGGCGGCCTGAATGGCCGAGTGCTGAATGGCGAAGGCCGAAGCGTCTGTGACGCTCGCTGAACGCGTGCTGGCCGGCGATCCCCGGGCCATCGCGCGGGCAATCAGCCTGGTCGAAGACGAGCAGCCCGCCGGCGCCGATCTCGTCCGCGCCGTCTTCGCCCGCACCGGGCGCGCCTATCTGGCCGGCATCACTGGCGCGCCGGGCGCCGGTAAGAGCACCCTCGTTGACCGCCTCATCAGCGAGTTGCGCCGCCGCGCCACGACCGTCGGCGTCGTCGCGGTCGATCCGACGAGCCCGTTCAGCGGCGGCGCCATTCTCGGCGATCGCGTCCGCATGCAGTCACACGTCGCCGATCCTGGCGTGTTCATCCGCAGCATGGCGACGCGCGGCCACCTTGGCGGCCTCGCCCGCGCTACCGCCGATGCCGCACTCGTGCTCGACGCCGCCGGCCGTGACCTCGTGCTCATCGAGACCGTGGGCGTCGGCCAGGACGAAGTCGACATCGTCCGCACCGCCGACATTTCGATCGTCGTCCTCGTGCCCGGCAGCGGCGACGACGTCCAGGCGCTCAAGGCCGGCATCATGGAGATCGCCGACATCTTCGTGGTCAACAAGGCGGATCGCGAGGGCGCCGACCGGACCATCGCCTCGATCGAGTCGCTGCTATCGCTCGAGTCCTTCGAGAATGGCCGCTGGCGTCCACCGATCGTCAAGACCGAGGCGACGACGGGGAAGGGGGTGACGGAGCTGGTGGAGGCAATCGACCGGTTCCGCGCCCACACGGCGGCGACGTTGGGAGAGCGGCGCCGGGCGCGCGCCGAGTTCCGGGTCACGGAACTGCTGGCCCAGCGCTTCGTCCGCCACGCGACCGGGCGGGTGCTCGCCGCGGGTGAGTTCGAGGCGCTGCTCGATCGCATCGCCGCGCGCGACACCGATCCCTATTCAGTCGTCGATCAGATCGTCACGAGGACGCTTGCGTCACACAGTGTGACGGACGCGCGGGACCCGCACGCGCCGGACCCGCACGCGCCGGACCCGCAGGTCCGGCAGGCGAGGCTCGATCACGTCGGGATCGCGGTCGCCGACGTGCAGCAGGCCCTGGCGTTCTATCGCGATGCCCTCGGCCTCGCCGTCGACGCGCCGGAGGAGGTCGCCTCGCAGCACGTCCGCGCCTATTTCATCCACGCCGGCGCCACCGCGCTGGAACTGCTGGAGGGAACCTCCGCCGACTCGCCGATCTCGAAGTACGTCGCCAAGCGGGGGCCGGGGCTGCATCACGTCACGCTGGGTGTGCCCGACATCCGCGCCGCGCTGGCGCGCCTGAAAGAGAAAGGCGTGCGACTCATCGACGAGGAGCCACGACCCGGCGCGCACGGTTCCCTCGTGGCCTTCATTCACCCGTCGGCGGCTCACGGTGTGCTGGTCGAGCTCAAACAGGCATGAGCGCTCCTGCGGTCGCGCGTCCTCTTCGAATCGGCGATCTCGAGCTGCTGCCGCTCCTCGACCGCCATTTCCGCCTCGACGGCGGCGCGATGTTCGGCGTCGTCCCCAAGCCGCTGTGGGAGAAGCGGACGGGCGCCGACGAGCGCAACCGGATCCCGCTGGCGATGCGGCCCCTGCTGGTGCGCGGCCCGGAGCTGATGATCGTCGACGCCGGCGCCGGCGAGAAGATGCCGCCGAAGTTGCAGGAGATTTACGGATTCGAGCCGGAGGAAACGCTGGATGCGTCGCTGGCGGCGGCCGGTGTCCGCGCCGAGGAGATCGCAATCGTGCTGGCGTCGCACCTGCACTTCGATCATGCCGGCGGCTTCACGATGAAGAGCGCCGCAGGTGCCGTCGTGCCGCGCTTTCCAAACGCGCGCTACGTGATCAACGCCGGCGAATATGCAGACGCCACCCACCCGCACGAGCGCAACCGAGCCAGCTACTTCGACGAAAACTACGTGCCGCTACTGGACGCTGGCGTCGTCGAGTTCACCGGCGGCGACGAGGAAGTGATGCCGGGCGTCCGCGTCCGCCGCACCGGCGGGCACACGCGCTGGCACCAGATCGTGTACCTCGAATCCGGCGGCCAGGTCGCCGTCTTTGCCGCCGATCTGATCCCGACCACTGCGCACGTCGACGTGCCCTGGATCATGGGCTACGACCTTTACCCAATGGAGACCTTGGAATTCAAGCGCGCCTTCGTCCGCGAGGCCATCGAGCGCGAGTACGTTATCTTCTTTGAGCACGATCCCCACATTGCCGCCGGATACATTCGGGAACGAGACGGCCGTGTGTTTGTCGAACCACTGTGACATCGAACATCGACCATCGAACATCGAACATCGACCATGAGCGAAGCGATCAGAACCGGCATCATCGGCGGGTCAGGCCTTTACGACATGGCGGAACTGACCGACCGCGAAGAACGGACCGTCAGGACCCCGTTCGGCGATCCGTCGGGCCCTTACGTCATCGGCACCCTGCGCGGCCAGCGTGTCGCCTTCCTGGCGCGCCACGGCGCCGGGCACCGGCAGATGCCGACCGAGCTGAACTACCGCGCCAACATCTTCGGCATGAAGCTGCTCGGCGTCGACTACATCTTGTCGGCGAGCGCAGTGGGATCGCTGCAGGAGCAATACGTGCCGCAGCACCTGGTCATCCCTGACCAGTTCTTCGACCGCACCAAGGGGCGCGTCAGCACGTTCTTCGGCAACGGTCTGGTCGCGCACGTCGGCTTCGCGCACCCGGTGTGCGAGCTTCTGGGGGACGTGGCCTATGAGGCCTGTACCGCGGTCGGTGCCACCGTGCATCGCGGCGGCACCTACGTGTGCATGGAAGGACCGCAGTTCTCGACGCTGGCCGAGTCGAAGCTCTATCGCGCCTGGGGGATGGATATCATCGGCATGACCAACCTCCAGGAGGCCAAGCTCGCGCGCGAGGCGGAGATCTGTTACGCCACGATCGCGCTCGTCACCGACTACGACTGCTGGCACCCGGACCACGACTCGGTGACGGTCGAGATGATCATCCAGAATCTCGTCGCCAACGCCGCGACCGCCCAGGCCGTCATCGCCGACGCCGTGTCACGGCTTCCCTACGAGCGCACCTGCGAGTGCGCCCACGCGCTGCAGCACGCCATCATCACCCGTCCCGACGCCGTCCCCGACCGCGTCAAACAGGACCTTGCGCCGATCATCGGCAGGTACATGAAATAGATGTCGACCGTCGTCACTGGATCGATCGCTTACGACTACCTCATGTCGTTTCCGGGGAAGTTCACCGAGCACATCCTGCCGGAGCACATGCATCGTGTCAGCCTGAGCTTTCTCGTCGACTCGATGGACAAGCGGCGCGGCGGTTGCGCGCCCAACATCGCCTACACGCTGGCGCTGCTCGGCGAGCGGCCGCGGCTGATGGGAACGGCGGGGCAGGACTTCGACGACTACCGCCGCTGGCTCGAGGCGGCTGGCGTCGACACCTCGCTCGTCAGGCAGGTCGACGACAAGTTCACCGCGTCGTTCTTCTGCAGCACCGACTCCGACAGCAACCAGATTGCCTCGTTCTATACCGGGGCCATGGCCAACGCCGCCGAACTGTCGTTTCGCGACGCCGGCGCCGTGACCATGGCGATCATTTCGCCCAACGATCCGGCCGCGATGGTGCAGTACGCCGAGGAGTGCCGGACCCTGGGCATCCCGTACATCTGGGATCCGGGCCAGCAGTGCGCACGTATGAGCGGCGAGGAGCTCGCCGAGGGGCTGCGCGGATCCGCGATCACGATCTGCAACGACTACGAGTTCGAGCTAATCCGGCAGAAGACCGGCCTCGACGAAGAGGCTGTCGTCGCCAGGACCGGCGCGTTGATCGTGACGCGCGGCGAGAACGGTTCGACGATCCGCCAGGGCGATCGCGAAGTTTCGGTGCCGGCAGTTCCGCCGGCGCGCATCGTCGATCCGACGGGGGTGGGCGACGCGTTCCGCGGTGGGTTGCTCAAAGGCCTCGCGATGGGTAGCTCGCTCGACGTGTCTTGCCGCCTCGGAAGCGTCGCCGCGACCTACGCACTCGAGCACCTCGGGGGCCAATCGCACGCCTACACGTGGGACGAATTCAAGGGCCGGTACGAAGACCAGTTCGGTTCGTTGTAGGAACGATGGGCGATGAACGATGGGCGATGGGCGATGGGCGATGACCGATGACCGATGACCGATGGGCGATGGACGATGGACGATCGGCGCGACGCCTCGGCTAAGATCGCGGCATGCGATCGGGAAAGGCCTCGCAACTAGCGCTGGCGGCAACGGCCATGCTCTGGGTTGCGGCCGTCGTCTTTGCGCCCGCACTCGTTTTTCCCCTGGGTCACTTCATCTGTCATCAGCGGCCTGACCGCAGTTTTTTCTTCCACGGACGGCAATTGGCGGTCTGTGCACGATGCACCGGCCTCTATCTCGGTGCGGCCGCGGCGGGTCCGTTCGCGCTGGCCCTGGCGGTGCCGTTTTCGGGGCCGCAGGCTCGGCTGCTTCTGGGCCTTACCGCGCTCCCGACCGCCATCACCTGGACGCTCGAGTTTGCCGGCGTCATCCCGTTTTCGAACCTGTCGCGTTTCATCGCCGCCTTGCCCCTGGGGTTTGCCGCAGCCTGGCTCGTCTTCAGCGTCCTCCCCGGCGCGCCGCCGCGTATGGCCGCCGAGCGTGGCTAAGTCGCCCCTCGGTCATCGCCCCTCGGTCATCGTCCATCGCCCATCGTCCATCGCCGTCGTAAGGTAGAATGACCCGATCGGCATGGCGACAAAATCCACCACAGCGGAACGTCAGCGCGCAGGGGCCGAGCCCGGTCGGCTCGCCTTTGTCTGCGCGCTGTCGTTTCTGATTCCAGGCGCCGGGCACCTGATGCAGGGACGCCGCGACAAAGGGCTCGTCTTTCTCGTGCTCCTGCCGCTGATGTTCGGCATCGGCCTGTTTCTGCAGGGGCGTCTGTTTCCTCTCGAAATGTCTGACCCGCTGGTGTTTCTCGGCGCGATTGCCGATCGCGGCATCGGCCTGCCGTACCTGATCGCTTACTTGGCTGACGCTGGGGCTGGGACCGTGACCGCCTCGTCCTACGAGTACGGCAACACGTTCCTGATGACCGCGGGGCTGCTGAACTTTCTCGTCATCCTCGATGCGTTCGACATCGGCAAAGGGAGAAAGTAGTGCCGACCAGCCACTTCCTCCTGATGGTCCTCTACGCGCTGCTGGTCTCGCTCGTCTTCGCCATGCTGCTGAAGGACGACCGGCCCGAACAGATCCGCACGGGGGCAATGATGTTCGGCGGCTTCGTCGCCGCGGCGCTGGTGCTGAGCTGGCTGATGTATCCGTTCCCGTTCTGAAATGCCAACGAGCGCCGCGAGTATGAGTCTCGAAAACCTGCTCGTCGAGCGCGACGGCGCCGTCGCGCTCGTCACCATCAACCGGCCGAAGGTCCTCAACGCGCTCAATTCGCAGACGCTCGACGAGCTGCGCCGCGTGGTACTCGAGCTGAAGGGAGAGACCGCGGTACGCGCGCTCGTCCTCACCGGTGCCGGGGAGAAGTCCTTCGTCGCCGGCGCCGACATCAATGAGCTCGCGGTGATGACTCCCGACGGGGCCCGCGACCACGCCCGGCGCGGGCAGCACGTGTTCGATCTCCTCGAGCACATGGGCAAGCCGGTCGTCGCGGCGATCAACGGCTTCGCGCTCGGTGGCGGCTGCGAGCTGGCGATGGCCTGCACGATCCGTGTCGCCGCGTCGACCGCCAGGCTCGGCCAGCCCGAGGTCAACCTCGGCCTGATCCCGGGATATGCCGGTACGCAGCGCCTCTCGCGCATCGTCGGCACCGGCCGCGCGCTGGAGCTGCTGCTGTCGGGCGATCACATCACGGCGGACGAGGCGTTCCGCATCGGACTGGTCAACCGCGTAGTGCCGGCGGCGGAGCTGATGACCGAGGCGAAACGCATCGCCACGAAGCTCGCGGCCAAGGCGCCGATTGCGATCCGCTACATTCTCGACGCGGTCCATCAGGGCGTCGAGATGCCGCTGGCGCAGGCGCAGCAGTTCGAGACGACGCTGTTCGGCCTGGCCGCCAGCACCGACGACATGCGTGAGGGGACGAAGGCGTTTCTCGAGAAGCGCCCGGCGGACTTCAAGGGGCGCTGAACGTGTCAAAGCCGGAAGAAGCGCGCGCGCCTTTGGGCGATGCCTCACCGTTCCGCTTCGCGGTCGTCGTGTCGCGCTTCAACGAGGCGATCACGCGCAGTTTGCGCGACGCCGCCGTCGGGGCGCTGGCCGCGGCCGGCGCCAGGCCGGAGTACGTGCAGGTGTTCGACGTCCCGGGCGCGTATGAGATTCCGCAGGCGGCACGCGCCGCGGCGGAGGCCGGGAGCTTCGATGCGATCGTTTGCCTCGGCTGCGTCATCCGCGGAGACACGCCGCACTTCGATTACATCTCGTCGGCGGTCGCGCACGGCATCATGGAAGCGGCGGGGGAGACCGGTGTGCCGATGGCGTTCGGTGTGCTGACCACCGATACCCTCGCCCAGGCGCAGGCGCGCGCCGGGGCCGGCGACGACAACAAGGGACGCGAGGCCGCCGCCGCGGCCATCGAGATGGCGGCGCTCTACAAGCGGCTGACGCCGAGCCGATCGCGTCCGTTCGGGTTCCGCGCATGAGCGACTCGCTCGGCGCCAGCCGGCATCGCGCGCGCCAGGCGGCGCTGCAGATGCTCTACCAGTGGGAAGTGGGGCGGGTCTCGGCGCACGAGGCGGTCCGCTCCTACTGGCCGGGGCGCGACGCATCCCCGTCGCCGGAAGACGAACGCGCCGACGCCAGCCCAGACGCCATGGTCGACGAGAACAACCGCATCTGGGCCAACGCGCTGGTCGCCGGCACGATCGCGCGGGTCGCGGACACCGACCAGCTGATCGCCGCGCATACGAAGAACTGGCGCATCGAGCGCATGGCCGTGATCGACCGTCTCGTCATGCGTATGGCGATCTACGAGATGCTGACCGAGCCTGCCACGCCGGCCAAGGTAATCATCAACGAGGCGCTCGAGCTCGCCCGGACCTTCAGCGGCGAGGAGCCCGTGCCGCTGATCAACGGCGTGCTCGACGCGGTGAGGAAGACGCTCGGGCGCGAATAGCGAATAGCGAGTAGCGAGGGGCGAGGAGCGAGGGGCGGGCGGGAAAACAATGAGCGAACAGCAGACAGCCGAGCAGAAGGAATCCGATCAGCTGCGCCAGCGGCGCGCCAACTTCGAGGAGCTGCAGAAGCTCGGCGTCGAGCAGTACCCGCACCGGTTCGAGCGCACCGACACTGTTTCAGCGCTGGCCGAGGCGCATTCAGCGACAGCCGGCGAGGTCCTCGAGGCGGCCAAGATCCAGACCCGCACCGCCGGCCGCGTGCTGGCTATCCGCAGCTTCGGCAAGGCGAACTTCCTCGCCATTTCCGACGGCAAGTCACAGATCCAGATTTACGTGCGCAAGGACGCGCTGAGCGAGCGCGATTTCGCGCTCTTCAAGCTGCTGGACTTCGGCGATTTCGTCGGCGTCGAAGGGCATCTGTTCCGCACCCGGACCAACGAGCTGACGATCTGGGCGACGAAGCTCGAGTTCCTGGCCAAGTGCTTCGTCCCGCTGCCGGAGAAGTGGCACGGGCTGAGCGATGTGGAGATCCGCTATCGCCAGCGCTACCTCGATCTCATCGTCAATCCGGACTCGCGGCGCGTGTTCGAGGTGCGCAGCAAGGTGCTGGCGAGCATCCGCGGCTTCCTCAACGCCCGCGGCTATCTCGAAGTCGAGACGCCGATGATGCAGCCGATCGCCGGGGGCGCCCTGGCGCGGCCGTTCGTGACGCACCATAACGCCCTCGACATGCAGCTCTACATGCGCATTGCTCCCGAGCTCTACCTGAAGCGACTCACCGTCGGGGGCATCGAGCGCGTCTACGAGATCAATCGCAACTTCAGAAACGAAGGGATCTCGACGCAGCACAACCCCGAGTTCACGATGCTCGAGTTCTACCAGGCCTACAGCGAATATCGCGAGCTGATGGCGATGACCGAGGAGATGCTGTCGACGGTCGCGCGCGAGGCGGTCGGGACCGATCAGGTCACCTTCAACGGCCAGCAGATTTCACTGGCGCCGCCGTTCCGCCGCGTCTCGTTGCGCGAGGGGGCGCGCGAGAGCGCGGCGGGGAAACTGGGCACTGCCATCAGCGACGCCGACCTGCGTAACCGCGAGTCGGCCGCGGCGCTGGCCGGACGGCTCGGCATCGAGATCCAGGCGTCGTACGGCGCCGGCAAGATCGCGACCGAGATCTTCGAGCGGCTGAACGAAGACTCGCTGATCCAGCCGACCTTCGTCTACGACTTTCCGACCGAGGTGTCGCCGCTGTCGAAACAGCGCGCCGACGATCCCGACACGGTCGAGCGCTTCGAGCTCTACGTCGGCGGCTTCGAAGTGGCCAACGCCTTCAGCGAGCTCAACGATCCCGCGGAACAGCGCCGCCGTTTCGAGGCGCAGCTGAAGGACCGCGCCGCCGGCGACCAAGAGGCGCATGCGATGGACGACGACTACATCCGGGCGCTCGAGTACGGCCTGCCGCCGACCGGCGGCGAAGGGGTCGGCATCGACCGCCTGGTGATGCTGCTGACCGACAGCCCGTCCATCCGCGACGTAATCCTGTTCCCGCTGATGCGGCCGCGCGGCTGAGTGCGCCAGCGGATCGTCGAAAAGCCAGGCCGCGGATTACGCGGAGAGTTGCTGGTTTACGCTCAGTCCACCACTTGCCTTGACCGTAATCCGCGCTTTTCCGTGTGATCCGCGGCTCTCTCCGCCCATCCGCGGCTCTCTCCGTCGTCGTCCGATATAGTGGAAGCGGATGAACGATCTGCCCTTCGAGCTGTTCGTCGCCGTCCGTTACCTGCTCGCCCGGCGCAAGCAGGCCTTCATTTCGCTCATCTCGTTCATCTCGGTCATCGGCCTGATGGTCGGTGTCATGGCGGTGCTGATCGCGCTGGCACTGATGACCGGACTCCAGGGGGAGCTGCGCGACCGGATCGTCGGCGCCTCGGCGCACGTCTTTGTCTTCAAGCCATTGGGTGAGGGCCTCACCGACGTCAACGCGGAGATGCAAAAGCTCAAGACGGTGCCGCGGGTGGTCGGCGTGGCTCCGGCGCTGATCGGCAAGGGCCTTCTCACCTCCGGCGTCGATCGCCAGGCGCCGGTCACGTTGAAGGGTATCGACCCGGCGCTCGAACCGACGGTGACCGACGTGCGCAAGGCGATGAAGCAGGGCAGCCTCGATGCCGTGCGCCAGCCCGACGACCAGATGGACGGCATCGTCCTCGGCACCGACCTGGCATCGTCGCTCGACGTCAAGGTCGGCGACACGGTGCGGCTGATCACGCCGGATGAGATCCTGACGCCGATCGGCGTCGCGCCGCACCGCCGCGCCTTCAAGATCGTCGGCATCTTCAGTCTCGGCCTCTACGAGTTCGACGCCGAGTACGCGCTCGTCGATCTGCCGGTGGCCGAGCGCATGTTCGGCAAGAACCAGCCGGAATTTCTCGAGGTGCGCGTCGACGACATGTTCGCCTCGACGGCGGTCGCCGACGACATCACCAAGCGGCTGGGCGACGAGTACGTCACCCAGGACTGGAAGACGATGAACAAGTCCCTGTTCTCGGCGTTGTGGCTCGAGAAGATGGCCATCGGCATCACCATCGGGCTGATCATGACCGTCGCGGCCGTCAACATCGTCGCGTCGCTGGTGCTGCTGGTGATGGAGAAGACGCGCGACATCGCCATCCTGAAGACGATGGGGGCGTCGACGGGGAGCATCCGTCGCATCTTCATGCTGCAGGGACTGATCATCGGCCTGGCCGGCACGGTCTCGGGGACGATCTTCGGGGTCACCATCATCTACATCCTCGACCGCTTCCGGCTGATTCGCGTGCCAATCGACGTCTACCAGATTTCCTACGTCCCCTTCGTCCTGCAGCCGCTCGATTTTGCGACGGTGGTGGCGGCCGCGGTGCTGGTGAGCTTCCTGGCGACCGTGTATCCAGCGCGCCAGGCCTCGAAGCTCGATCCCGCGCAGGCGCTGCGCTATCAGTGACATGGCGTTTCTAGAAGCCCGGGCGGTCGACAAGAGCTACCTGGTCGGCGCAACGCACCTGCAGGTGCTGCGCGCACTCGACCTCGTCGTCGAACAGGGGCAGATGGTGGCGATCGTCGGCGCCTCCGGCGTTGGCAAGAGCACGCTGCTGCACGTGCTCGGCGGCCTCGACAGCATCGACAGCGGCAGCGTACGGGTCGGCGACCAGGACCTGGCGTCGATGAAGGCGGATCCACTGACGGCGTTTCGCAACCGGCAGATCGGCTTCGTGTTCCAGTTCCACCACCTGCTGCCGGAGTTCACCGCCCTCGAGAACGCCGGGATGCCGATGCGCATCGCGCGGCGCCCCGCGCAGGAGCGGGAGACGCGCGCGCGGGGGATGCTCGAGCGGGTCGGCCTCGGCGCCCGCACGGTCCACACCCCGAGCATGCTCTCGGGCGGCGAGCAGCAGCGCGTCGCGATCGCACGCGCGCTGGTGATGAACCCGTCGCTGCTCCTCGCCGACGAGCCGACGGGCGATCTCGACGAGCACACCGCCGATTCGCTGCACGATTTGCTGCGCGAAATGCACCGCGAGCGGGGGCTGACGTCGGTCATCGCGACGCATAACCCGCGCCTGGCGGCGGCCTGCGACCGGGTCCTCCGTCTCGAGGACGGCCGCCTCCGGGAGACGCGCTGAGGGGAAATTGCAAACAACCGGCCGTTGCCGGCCCAAGATGCGCTAGAATGCCCGGGCAATAACGGCCGGTTTCGTCGTATATCCGGTTCAACGAGGAGGATTCGGTATGAAGAAGGTATTGATGCTCGCGGTGGCCCTCATGGTGGCCGCGGCCCCGGCGTTCGCACAGGACGCAAAGAAGCCGGCCAAGACCGAGAAAGCAGCCGCCAAGGCGGGCTCGGTTTCCGGCACCGTTTCGGCGGTTTCAGCGGACTCGCTGACCGTCAAGGGCAAGGATGGCGCGGACGTGGTCGTCGCGGTTGACGCCAAGACCAACGTCCAGGCGACCGGCGCCACCCACAAGACGGCGGCGGCCAAGGCCGACAACAAGCCGACCCCGATCACCGATTTCGTCCACGTCGGCGACAACGTTGCGGTGAAGTACACCGACAGCGGCATGGCGAAGACGGCGACCAGCGTCCACGTGACCACGGCTAAGCCCGCGGCCGCGCCGAAGAAGAAGTAAGTAAGCCCGCTTTACGGCTCAGGGCGCGTCCTCGACGGGCGCGCCCTTTTTCTTTTCCTGCATCTCCCCTAAGAGTCCCGGCGTCCAAACTAACAGGGCAACCCTTAAGTCGTTGTCCCGGCAATACTTTTTTGCCGTATAATCGTAGCGATCTCTAAGGACTCCCGGATGTTCGAACGTTACACGGAACGAGCGCGACGCGTGCTGTTCTTTGCGCGCTACGAGGCTTCGCAGCTCGGCAGCATCTCCATTGAAACCGAGCACCTGCTGCTCGGCCTGATCCGCGAAGGCAAGGGGCTGACCAGCCGCATCTTCGCGCGCTCGCACCTGTCACTTGAGGCTATCCGCAAGGAAATCGAGGGGCGGACGGTGTTCCGTGAGAAGGTCTCGACCTCGGTCGAGATTCCGTTCAGCGCCGAGACCAAGCGGGTGCTGCAGTTTGCGGCGGAGGAAGCCGACCGCCTGCTGCACAACTACATCGGGACCGAACATCTCCTCCTCGGGATCCTGCGCGAGGAGCGCTCGGTTGCGGCGACCATCCTCATGGAAAAGGGGATGCGCCTGAACACCGTGCGCGAGGACATCGTCGCCCTCCTCAACGAGAAAACGACCCTGACGCGGGTCAAGGAAACGCCGCTCCTCGCCGAGTTCAGCCGCGACCTGACCGACGCGGCCATGAAGAACCAGCTCGATCCGCTGGTCGGGCGCCACGTCGAGCTCGAGCGCGTCCAGCAGGTCCTCTGTCGCCGCACCAAGAACAACGCGGTGCTGATCGGGGAGCCGGGGGTCGGCAAGACCGCCATCGTCGAAGGGCTGGCGCAGAAGATCGTCTACGGCGACGTGCCGCACTTCCTCGCCGACAAGCGCATTCTCGCCCTGGACATTTCGCTGATCGTCGCCGGCACCAAGTATCGCGGCCAGTTCGAAGAGCGCCTCAAGGCGATCATGAAGGAGCTGACCGAGAACCCGAACATCATCGTGTTCATCGACGAGCTGCACACGCTGGTCGGCGCAGGGTCGGCTGAAGGCTCGCTCGACGCCGCCAACATCCTCAAGCCGGCGCTCAGCCGCGGCGAGATCCGCTGCATCGGCGCGACGACACCGGCCGAGTACCGCAAGTACATCGAGAAGGACCGTTCGCTCGAGCGCCGCTTCCAGGCGGTCAAGGTCGATCCGCCGTCCGAGAAGGAAACGATCGAAGTGCTGATGGGCGTGAAGGACCGCTACGAGCAGTTCCATCACGTCGAGTACACGGCCGATGCGATCGAGGCGGCGGTCTACCAGAGCAGCCGTTACATCACCGATCGCTTCCTGCCCGACAAGGCCATCGACCTGGTCGACGAGGCCGGGGCCCGCGCCAAGCTGCGCGAGGCCGGCTACTCGTCTGAGGAATTCGGCGAGATCAACCGCAGCATCCGCGTCGCCGTCGAGAACATGGAGTCGGCGGTCGCGGAAAAGAACTTCGACAAGGCCCAGTACTACCGCGACCAGGAAGTGCAGGCGCGCGAAACGCTGCAGTACGTGCGCGAGAAGTTCGACGTCAAGACCAACAACCGCAAGGTGGTTGTCGGCAAGCAGGACATCGACGAGGTCGTCTCGAAGTGGACCGGCGTGCCGCTCACGTCGATCAACCAGGACGAAGGGGACAAGCTCCTGCATATGGAGGACGCGCTCCACAACCGCGTCGTCTCGCAGGAGAAGGCGATCTCGGCGCTCTCCCGCGCCATCCGCCGCTCGCGCGCCGGGCTCAAGAACCCCAACCGCCCCGTCGGCAGCTTCGTGTTCCTCGGGCCGACCGGTGTCGGCAAGACCGAACTGGCGCGCGCGCTGGCCAACTTCCTCTTCGGCAGCGACCACGCGCTCATCCGCTTCGACATGTCGGAATACATGGAGAAGCACTCGGTCAGCAAGCTGATCGGCTCGCCGCCCGGCTACGTTGGGCACGAAGAGGGGGGGCAGCTCACCGAAAAGGTCAAGCGCAACCCGTACTCGGTCGTGCTGCTCGACGAGATCGAGAAGGCGCACCCGGATCTGTTCAACATCCTGCTGCAGGTCTTCGAGGACGGCCACCTCACCGACGGCCTCGGCAACCGGGTGAACTTCAAGAACACCATCATCATCATGACGTCGAACATCGGCGCCCGCTTCATCCAGAAGAAGGCGGGCCTCGGGTTCCAGACGGCGGATACCGCGGCCATCGCCCGCAGCGTCAGCGACATGGTCCTTGGCGAGGTCCGCAAGACCTTCAACCCGGAGTTCATCAACCGCATCGACGAGATCATCGTGTTCGAGGCGTTATCCGACGACGACCTCCGCACGATTACGCGGCTCCTGGTCAAACAGCTCAACGACAACCTCGTCGACCGCAAGATCAAGCTGTCGCTGGGCGGCGACGTCGTCGACTGGATCATCGAGCAGACCTGCAAGGACCGCTCGTACGGCGCCCGTCCCCTGCGCCGTGCCATCCAACGCTACATCGAGGACCCCCTCTCGGAGGAGCTGATCCGCGGCCACCTCAAAGGGGGCGACATCGACGTCTACCTCGAGGGCGGGTCGTTGGCCTACCGCCCTGCGGGTCAGGCTCAGGAGGGGCGGCGGCTTACCTAGCCGCCCCCTAACTCGCGCAAGCCGGGAGCTGACCTGCCGCGTCTAAAGTCCTGTAGAATTATCGCTTGGTGTCCCTGCGGCATGCCGCCGCTGGGAGGCCGGCTCCGCGCTAAATGCTGAAATTCCGTTGTTTTCTGACGGCATCGCTCATCGCGATTGCCGTCTCTGCCCACGCGCAGACGTCACAGCCTCCGCCGGCTCCGTCCAAGCCGCAGCCTACCGAGGGCACGCTGCCCCTCTGCGGCGGCATGTACCAGGTCGGCCCGCCGGCCAAGCTGCCGCCGGCCAACTCCGGCGCGGTGGTCTACTACGTGGTCGCCTGCTTCGAGAAGCAGGGGGGCTTCTCGGTGGTCGATCCGCAGACCTATCTCTATTACATGGAGATGGCCCACCAGGTGAGCGATCCCACCGCCGACAAGTGGATCGCCTACAACGACAAGATCGAGCAGACGGTGGTGGGGGACTTCAAGCGCCTGTGGGCGACCAACTTCCTCGACGACCTGTCGGCCGAGAC
Organism: uncultured Acidobacteriota bacterium; assembly: GCA_963836665.1. Classification (GTDB taxonomy): domain Bacteria; phylum Acidobacteriota; class Vicinamibacteria; order Vicinamibacterales; family 2-12-FULL-66-21; genus JAICSD01. The sequence goes on from CAWIKL010000005.1 coordinate 193,247, forward strand.
CTACGATTACGTCTTCAGCAACGGTGTGGTCGGCAAGATCATCCTCTACAACATGGAGGAGAGGCAGCGCGTCAAGATCGTCGACTACATCGGTAGCAAGAAAGTCGAGATGTCGAAGATTGACGACGAGCTGAAGAAGAAGGGCATCCGCATTGCCCTCGACTCGTTCGTCGATCCCGGGCTCGTCAAGCAGGTTGCCGGGGTCGTCCGCGACCTCTACGCGGAAAAAGGCTACGAGTACGCCGAGATCAAGCCGGAGATCAAGCCGGTCAGCTCCGCGACCAAGACTGTCAACCTGACCTTCCACATCACCGAGGGGCCCAAGGTCCGCATTCGCCACGTCGACTTCCAGGGCAACACCGCGCTCAAGGACGCCGACCTCGCCCGGAAGATGAAGGACAACAAGGGCCCGAACCCCTGGCTGATGGGCCTGAGCAAGGGGGGCACCTACAACGAGGGCAAGTTCGAGGACGACGCCGACAAGGTTGTGCAGTTCTACCGCGAGCGCGGCTACGTCAAGGCCCAGATCGGCCAGCCGCAGCTGCGCGTCCTCGAAGACGAGCAGGACGGCAGGACCCGCTGGGTCGAGCTGCAGATCCCGGTCACCGAGGGGCCGCGCTATCGCATCGGCGAGATCAACTTCACGGGCAACACGGTCGTGAAAACCGAAGGGCTCCGGCCGCTCTTCAAGCTGGCGCCGGGCGAATGGTTCGACGAGAAGAAGATCCGCAAGGGCTTTGAGAAGGCGCGCGAGGTCTACGGCACCGGCGGCTACTTCGAGTTCACCGGCGCTCCCGAGTACTCGTTCCCGAACGGCCCGAATCAGCCGGCCGGGGCAGCGGCGCCGCCGGCACCGTCGGACTCGGCGGGCCCTCCGCCTCCGGCTCCGGCTCCGGCAGCGGCCGGATCGGCGCCCTCGGCGCCCTCGGGGGCGACCGCGAAGGTCGACGACTCGCCGCTCGTCAACGTAACCATGCGGCTCGAGGAAGGCAAGCAGTACTTCGTCAACCGCATCATCTTCGCCGGCAACACGAACACCCGTGACAACGTCATCAGGCGCGAGATGCGGCTGTATGAGAACGGCGTCTTCAACACCGAAGCGCTGAAGTACAGCGTGCGCCGCCTCAACCAGCTCGGTTACTTCAAGCCGCTCGAAGGGGAAGCCATCGACGTCCAGAAGACGCCGAACGCCGACAACCAGGTCGACGTGCGGCTGAAGTTCGAGGAGCAGAACCGCAACCAGATTACTTTTGGCGCGGGCGTCTCGCAGTACGAAGGGTTCTTCGGGCAGCTCGCGTTCCAGACGTCGAACTTCATGGGCCGCGGCGAGACGTTCAGCGTCTCGGCGCAGCAGGGCAACCGCGCCAAGAACTACCAGGTCGGCTTCACCGAGCCCTTCCTCTTCGATCGGCCGATTACGGCCGGCGTTACCGTCTTCAACCAGGAAATCCAGTACATCGGGCAGTTCACGCAGGCGTCGAAAGGCATGAACTCGGTGTGGGGCTTCCCGATGGGGCCCTTCTCGCGCCTGTTTGCCACCTACAGCTACCAGGCGGTGCAGGTGAAGGACCTGAACCCGCTCTACAAGAACGCCGCGACGCTCGCCGCCAACCCTTTCCTGATCGACTCGTTGCTGACCAACCAGAACGGCGAGCGCAAGATCAGCAAACTCGGGCCGAGCTACCAGTACAACTCCGTGGACAACCCGATTTTCCCGACGACCGGCCGCAAGTTCACGGCGGCGATCGATCTCGCGGGTCTCGGCGGCAACACGAAGTACTGGGACACCAACCTCGAAGCGATCGGCTACTTCAAGCACACCAGCCGCACCACGCTCGGACTGCGTGCCGCGTGGCAGTACATCAGCCCGTACGGACAGTCGTGTGCCGGCAGCACCTGCATCAATTCGGTGCTGCCGATCTTCGAGAAGCTGTTCCTCGGCGGTGAGTACAGCATCCGCGGTTTCGACATCCGTAGCGTCGGGCCCCGCGATCCGGCCACCGGGCTGGTCATCGGCGGCAACAAGAGCATCCTCGGCAACGCCGAGTACCTGATCAACATCGCCGGCCCGGTCCGCCTGGTGCTGTTCTACGACATCGGCCAGGTCCGCGACGAGGGGGAACACTTCTCGATGAGCGAGCCGGTCAAGCAGCTGGTTTACATCAACCGGGTCGGCGCGGCGGACAGCCTGACCGCGTTGTACACTGTGAGCGGGTTCACCACCAATTACGCGACGCGGGTCGATACCATTGGCACGACCAGCGCGTTCAAGACGTCGACGGGCGCCGAGATCCGGTTCTTCATGCCGGTGCTCAACGTCCCGTTCCGGCTGATCTTTGCGATGAACCCGCAGCGTGGCAACGTGCTGGACAACAACCTCCAGCCCGAAAAGTTCTTCAAGTTCCGGTTTGCGGTAGGTACGACGTTCTAATTATTGAAAGGGCATTATTTCCATGAGAGCAGTGAAGTCGATGATTCTGGCGGGTGCGCTGACCGTGGCGCTGTCCGCGTCCGCGTTCGCGCAGGCGGGGGCCGCCAAGCCGCAGACCCCGCCGGCGACGCCGCCCGCCGCGCCGCCGCCCGCGGCGCAGCAGCCCGTGCTCCCGAAGCCGCCGTCTCCGCCGCAGCCGTTTCCGCAGGACGCGAAGTACGCCTTTGTCGACATCCAGGCGATCGCCTCCAACTCCGCCGCCGGTAAGGAAGCGACCAAGAAGCTGCAGGGGCTGACCGAGAAGAAGCAGCAGGAGATCGGCGACAAGAACAAGCAGCTTCAGGCCCTCACCACCAAGCGCGACACCAGCGCCGGCGTGATGAACGAGGCCGCCCGGGCACAGCTCGACAAGGACATCGACAAGCTCCAGCGCGACATCCAGTTCTCCAACAGCAACGCCCAGGCGGAGCTGCAGGACATGCAGAACGAGCTGCAGGGCGAGTTCCAGAAGAAGCTGATCCCGATCATCGAGGACCTGGCCAAGGAAAAGGGCCTGTACATGATCTTCACCGCCGAGTCCGGCTTCGCCTACGTGCACCCCGGGCTGAACCTCTCGGACGAAGTGATCAAGCGCCTCGACGCAAAGAAGAACTGATCGTGGAAATCGGGTAATTGGGAAATCGGGTAATCGGGGAAATCGGGTAATTTGGAAATCTGGTAATCGGGTAATCTCTTTGGAGAATCTCGACTACCCGATTCCAATTAGCCTATTACCCGGTTACCCGATTTTTCACGATTACCCGATTACCCGATTTCCAAATTACCCGATGCTCGGATCCCTCGACCGCCTCTCCTACCGCTACCCGTCGCTCCTCGTTGACGCCGTACTGGCGCACGAGCCCGGGCGCCTCGTCAAAGCCGTCAAGAACGTCAGCGTCAGCGAAGATTTCTTCCAGGGACACTTTCCCGGCGCGCCGATGATGCCCGGCGTCCTGATGATCGAGACGATGGCGCAGGTGGCGGCCATCCTGCTCGTCGGCGACGGCGCGATCGCCCGCGCCTGGCTGCGCGGCGTCGACAATGCGAAGTTCCGGTCGCGCGTCGTCCCCGGCGACCAGCTGATCGTGGAAGTAACGGCCGGTCCGCGGCGCGGCGGCATCGCGCGGCTGAACGCCGTGGCGCGGATTGACGGCAGTGTCGCCGCCGAGGCCGAGCTGGTGATGGGCGTCGAAACAGCGAGCCGGGATATCCATCCGACCGCCATCGTCCATCCCGGCGCGACCATCGGGCCCGGCACTGTCGTGGGGCCCTACGCCACCATCGGCGCGCGCGTGACGATCGGCCGCGACTGTCGTATCGGCGCGTCGTGCGTCATCGACGGCGTGACCCAGATTGGCGACGGCAACGAGATCTTTCCGATGGCCTCGATTGGCCTGGTGCCGCAGGACCTCAAGTTCGGCGGCGAGCCGACCCGCCTGACGATCGGGGACCGCAACGTCATCCGCGAATTCGTCACCATCCATCGCGGCACCGCGGGCGGCGGCGGCGTCACCAGCATCGGCAGCCACAACCTGCTGATGGCCTACACCCACATCGCCCACGACTGCCACGTCGGCAGCGAGACGATCTTCGGCAACGCCGCGACGCTGGCCGGTCACGTCCTGGTCGAGGACTACGCCAACGTCGGCGCGTTCTCTGGGGTGCACCAGTTCTGCCGCGTCGGCACCTACGCCTTCATCGGGGGCTACTCGGTCGTGACCAAGGACGCGCTGCCCTTTGCCAAGACCGTCGGCAACCGCGCGCGGATCTACGGCATCAATACCATTGGTCTGATTCGCCGCGGCTTTACGCAGGAATCGATCACCAAGCTGCGGCGCGCCTACCGCTACCTGCTGCACTCGAACACCAGCCGCGCGCTCTCCCAGATCGAGCGCGATGCCGGGCTGCAGAGCCCCGAAGTCCGCTACGTCGTGGAGTTCATCCGCTCGTCGAAGCGCGGCGTCGGCCTGCGCCGCCCGAGCCGGCGAGTCGAGGAAGTGGTCGAAGACTGAGTCCTTCGCCCTATTGCGGGTGCGAGACGGTAATCGTGAACGTGTAGGGGACGCCGTCGGTCGTCGTGCTGCCGTTGTCGTAGATGCGCACGCAGTAGGTGCCGACCGAGGACGTGCTGGCGTTGAAGGAAAAGCCCTGCAGTGCCGCCGGGTTGTCCAGGATCACGGTGCAGACGGCGCCGTTGAAGCTACCGAGGCTGAAACCGACCGTCTTGGTGTTGTCGGGACCCAGCGTGGTCAGGGTGGAGACCACCGAGCCGCCCGTCAGGGTGTTGAAGGTGAACACGCCGGCGCTGGCCGGGATGAGCGTGCCCTGAAACGTTTCGCTGACGGTCACCGGCGTCGGCGTCACCACGGTCGTCGTACTGCCGCAGGCTCCGGCCAGCGCTGCCAGCGCCGCCAGGACGATCCCGCGCCCGATTCCTCGAAACATTGCTTCTCCTACCAAATGATAGACTTTTAGACTTCCAGTGGCCCGCATCGGTCTGATTGCCGGCAACGGCCGGTTTCCCTTCCTGGCGCTCCAGGGCGCACGCAGCCTCGGTCACGACGTAACCGTCGTCGCCGTGAAAGAGGAGGCCTTTCCCGAGCTCGAAGGGGCGGCGCGCGACGCCGGAGCAGACCTCCACTGGGTCTCTCTCGGCCATCTGGGTAAGTGTATCAAGATACTGAAGGCCGCCGGCGCCCACCAGGCGATCATGGCGGGGCAGGTCAAGCACGCAAAGATCTTTTCCGGGATTGTCCCCGACCTGACCCTGCTCTCGGTGCTGACCAGGCTGCGGGCGCGCAATACCGACGCGCTCATCTCGGCGGTGGCCGACGTGCTGCGCGGCGAGGGGATCGAGCTGCTGAATTCGACAGCCTTTCTCGACCCGCTGTTGGCCCGCGCCGGCGTGCTGAGCCGCCGCGCGCCGTCGGCGGCCGAACTCGAGGACTTTGCCTTTGGCTATCGCATGGCCGACGCCATCGCGGCGCTCGACGTCGGTCAGACGATCGTGGTCAAGGACAAGGCGGTGGTCGCGGTCGAGGCGATGGAAGGCACCGACGCGGTCGTGCGCCGCGCCGGTGAGATCGCCGGGCCGGGCACGCGCGTGGTCAAGGTGGCCAAGCCGAAGCAGGACATGCGTTTCGACGTGCCGGTCGTCGGCGTCGCGACGATCGAGGGGATGCGGGCCGCGGGGGCCACGGCCATTACTATCGACGCCGGCCGGACGCTAATCGTCGATGGCGAACGGTTCTTTGCCGCAGCCGACGCGGCCGGCATCGCCGTGGTCGGCCGTCCGCAGGGTGAGCCGCATGCCTGAGGCCTCTCACCCGGACCTGCTGCGTGTGGCCGTCATCGGCGTCGGCCACCTGGGCAAGCACCACGCACGGATCCTGGCGCAGGCCGACGGGGTCCGGTTCGTCGCCGCGGTCGACACCGTCCCCGAGCGCGCCGCCGCGGCGGTTGACGGTACCCCGGCCCAGGCGCTGACGGACTACCGCCAGCTGTTCGATCACGTCGACGCGGTGACGATTGCGGCCCCGACCGAGTCGCACCACGACATCGCCCTGGCGTTCCTGCAGCGCGGCACCTCGGTCCTGGTCGAGAAGCCGATGACCCGCACGATCGCGGAAGGGGAGGCGCTCATCGCGGCCGCCGTTGCCTCCGGGGTCACGCTGGCGGTCGGTCACACGGAACGCTACAACCCGGCCGTGGCGACGGTAATGCCGTTTGTGACCACGCCCCGGTTCATCGAGGTGCACCGTCTTGGCGTGTTTCCGGATCGCAGCCTCGACATCGACGTCGTGTTCGACCTGATGATCCACGATCTCGACATCATCCTGGCGCTGGTCAAGGCGCCGCCGGTCTCGATCGAGGCCGTTGGCGTGCCGGTGCTGACTGACAAGTTCGACATCGCCAACGCGCGGCTGCGCTTCGCGAGCGGCTGCATCGCCAACGTCACGGCAAGCCGGATCAGCAAGGAGCGGGTGCGCAAGATCCGCTTCTTCCAGCCCGACGCCTACGTGTCGATCGACTACGCCGAGCAGGAAGTCGAGGGCTACCGGCTACTCAGGCGTGAGGGGGAGCGGCCGCAGATCCAGGGCGGCAAGCTGCCGGTCACGCGGGAAGAGCCGCTCAAGCGCGAGCTGGCCGACTTCGTCCGCGCGGTGCGCGAGAAACGGCGCCCGCTGGTTGCGGGTGAAGACGGGCTGCGTGCGCTGACGCTGGCGCAGGCGATCGCGGACAAGATGGAGACCGTGTGATATCCGGGCGAATATGTACAAAGATCTGAACGCCTTCATCGACGCGCTCGACAAGGCGCGCGAGCTCGCCCGGATCACCGAGCCGGTCAATCCCGAGCTGGAGATCGCCGCGGTGACCGACCGCGTGTCGAAGTCACCGGGCGGCGGTCCTGCGCTGCTGTTCGAGAAACCGGCCGGGTCCGCCATGCCGGTCGCCATCAACCTCTACGGGTCGATGAAGCGCATGTGCATGGCGCTCGGCGTGAAGTCGCTCGACGATCTCGCCCGCGAGATCGAGGAACTGACCAATCCGAAGATTCCCGCCGGCGTGCTCGACACGCTGAAGCTGCTGCCGATGCTCGGCCGGCTGAAGGACCTGATGCCGAAGACCGTCGGTAGCGGTCCGTGCCAGGAGGTCGTCAAGAAGAACGGGACCCTCGAAGGGATCCCGATCCTGAAAACGTGGCCCGAAGACGGCGGCCCCTACATCACGCTGCCGATGGTGTTCACGCGCGATCCCGAAACGGGGATGCGCAACATCGGCACCTATCGCATGCAGGTCTACGACGAGCGGACGACCGGCATGCACTGGCAGCGGCACAAGGGGGGCGCGCAGCACTACCGCATCGCTGAGCGGCTGGGGCAGCGCCTGCCGGTTTCGGTCGCGCTCGGCGCCGACCCGGCGCTGCCGTTCGCCGCAACCGCGCCGATGCCGGAAGGGCTCGACGAGTTGCTGCTGGCCGGCTTCCTGCGCCGCGAGCGGGTCGAGCTCGTCAAGTGCATCACCAACGACCTCGAGGTACCCGCCAGCGCCCAGATCGTGCTCGAAGGGTATGTCGAGCCGGGTGAGCGGCGGCGCGAAGGGCCGTTCGGCGATCACACCGGCTTCTACTCGCACCCCGACGACTACCCGGTCTTCCACATCACCTGCGTGACACAGCGGAAGAACCCGATTTATCTGACCACGGTCGTCGGCATTCCGCCGATGGAGGATTTTTATCTCGGCAAGGCGAGCGAGCGGATCTTCCTGCCCTTGATCCGCAAGACCGTGCCCGAAATCGTCGACATGACGTTTCCTGCCGAAGGCATCTTCCACAACGTCGTCATCATCTCGATCGACAAGCGCTACCCGGGGCATGCGCGCAAGATCATGAACGCCGTGTGGGGACTCGGACAGCTGATGTTCTCGAAGATCGTGATCGTCGTCGACAAGGACGTCGACGTCCAGAACCTCTCGGAAGTCGCCTGGATCGTCGGGACGCACATTGATCCGGAACGCGACGTCCAGTTCATGCGCGGGCCGATGGACGATCTCGAGGACGCCAGCGACCTGCCCGCCTACGGCAGCAAGATGGGCATCGACGCGACGCGCAAGTGGGCGTCGGAAGGGTTCACGCGCCCGTGGCCGAAACGGATCCGGACCAGCGATGCGGCGGCGGCGCGCGCCGATCAGATCTGGGAACGGATCCGCAAGGGGTGGCAGTCGTGAGCGGCATCAGCCTCGACGAGGCGCGCGCGCTGCTCGCCGAGCGCGACCTCATCGCCGTCGGCGCGCGTGGTGACGACGAGCGGCGGCGCCGTCATGGCGCGCGCACGACATTCGTGCGCGTCCTCGAAGTCCACGCCGGCGCGATACCCGCGAGCATTCCGGCCGGCGCGACCCCAGGTGAGGTTCGCGTCGTCGGCAGACCGGCATCGGCGGACGAAGCGGTGGCCGCCGTGAAGGCGGCGCTGGCCGCAGCAGGTACCGTGCCGGTGACCGCGTTCTCGCTCGCCGATCTCTTCGATCTCGCTGGCCACACGATTGTCGGGCTGACCGAGCTTGCCCGACGTCTTGTCGACGCAGGGCTCCAGGCCGTTGCCGAAGTGCCGATTGATGCGTTCGACGAGGCCGTCGCCGAGCCCGCGATCGAGGCCACGGTCAAGGCCGGCCTGCCCGTGCCGCGATTGACGGTTCGCGAGGGGAGCCCGGACGGGCCTGAGCGCCTCATGGCGCGCGCCGCCGAGCTTCAGCGGGCGAGCGGCGGCATCCGCGCGTTCGCCCCGCTGGCCCGCATCACCTCGATCGCGCAGCCCTCGACCGGCTACGAAGACGTGAAGACGATTGCCGTGGCGCGGCTGCTGGTCGACAACATCGAGTCGATCCAGGTCGACTGGCCGCTCTACGGCCCGAAGCTCGCGCAGGTGGCGCTGACGGTCGGGGCCGACGACGTCGATGGCGTGTCGGCGCTGGAGGGAGATCTGGGCCGCCGCCGCAGTCCCGTCGAGGAGATCCGCGGCAATATCAAGGCGGCCGGGCTCGAGCCGCTGGAGAGAGACGGTTCATTCGCAATTTTGCGTAATTGACGATTGGCGAATGTTGATTGGCGAATAAGGAGAATGGCGATTGGCGATTGGCGAATGGTGAAAATCGCGAATGGTTAGTGACGAATGATTCGGCTGGGGGCGGTGACCTATCTCAACGCGCGGCCGCTGGTTTACGGGCTGGAACACAACGATCACTTTGATGTCCGTTATGACATCCCGTCGGAGTGCGCGCGGCTGCTGCACGCGCGGGAGACGGATCTCGGGCTGATTCCCTCGATTCGAGTACCTGCGAGGGCCGGCGCCGTACGCGCTGGTGCCGGGACTGGGGGTGGTCTCGCGCGGTCGCGTGGCCTCGGTCGCCATCTACACGCGACGCGAGCCGCGCGACATCCGCACGATTGCGATGGACACGAGCTCGCGGACGTCGGTGGCGCTGGCGACGGTACTCCTGCATCGGCGCTTTGACGTGACCGCCGAGCCGGCGCCGATGGCTCCCGATCTCGACGCGATGCTGAACCGCGCCGACGCGGCGCTCATCATCGGCGACGCGGCGCTCTTTCTCGACCACGCCGCGGCCGGCGCGCGGAAGATCGACCTGGGCGAGGAGTGGACGGAGCTGACCGGGCTGCCGTTCGTGTATGCCTGCTGGACGGGCTGGCCCGGGGCCCTGGAGCGCGACGCGGTTGCCATGCTGCAGCGGGCGCGCGACGCCGGGGTCGCGCAGTCGGATGCGGTCGCCGCCGCCTACTATCCGGACGACACGGCGCGCCAGGCGGTCGCGCGGCACTACCTGCGCGATAATATCCGGTACTTCCTCGGCGACGACGAGCTGGAGGGGCTGAGGACGTTCTACCGCTATGCGGCCGAGCTCGGGCTCGTGACGTTCGACGGAAAGCTGCGGTTCTACGATGCCGACGATTCAGTCACTCGCTGACAGCGTCCGCGCCGGCAGCCGTCTCTCGGCGGATGACGCGCTGGCGTTGTATCACCACGCGCCGCTGCCGTTGCTCGGCGCGCTGGCCGACGAGGTCCGCGCCCGCAAGCACCCCGACGGCGTCGTCACCTACATCATCGACCGCAACGTCAACTACACCAACGTGTGCGTCGCGCGGTGCAACTTCTGCGCGTTTTACCGCCCCGTCGGCTCGAGCGAGGGCTACGTGCTCGGCTTCGAGGAAGTGTTCCGCAAGATTGACGAGACGATCGCGCTCGGCGGCGTGCAGCTGCTGCTGCAGGGCGGCCACAATCCCGATCTGCCCATTGAGTGGTACGAGGACCTCTTCCGCGCGGTCAAGCAGCGTTATCCCTCGTTCAAGCTGCACGCGCTGTCGCCTCCCGAGGTGATCCACCTCACGCGCATGACGAAGCTGACGGTGCCGGAGGTCATCGACCGCCTGATCGCCGCCGGCCTCGACAGCATTCCCGGTGGCGGCGCCGAAATCCTCGTCGACCGCGTACGTCAACTGCTCAATTGCTACGGCAAGGCGACCGCCGACGAATGGCTCGGCGTGATGCGCGAGGCGCACAAGAAGGGGCTGCGCACGACGGCGACGATGATGTACGGGCACGTCGAGACGGTCGAGGAGCGGCTCGAGCATCTCCTGCGGCTGCGCGAGGTGCAGGACGAGACCGGCGGCTTCACCGCGTTCATCACCTGGAGCTACCAGCCGGAGCACACCGAGCTCGGCGGGCGGGAAGCGACCGGCATGGAATACCTGCGGATGCTCGCGCTGGCGCGTCTCGTCCTCGACAACTTCCCGAGCCTGCAGGCGTCGTGGGTCACCCAGGGGGGCAAGGTCGGCCAGTTGAGCCTGGCCTACGGCGCCAACGACATGGGCAGCGTGATGATCGAGGAAAACGTCGTCCGTGCCGCCGGCGCGGCCTACTGCATGGACGAAGTCGAGATCGTTCGCAACATCGAGAATGCGGGCTTTCTGGCCAAGCGGCGCAACATGCACTACGAGATCCTCGGCGATCCGTATTTCCGCCAGCAGTCGGTGCCGCGCCAACTCGAGCTGGCGACGGCGCGCGCCGAGGGGGACACCTCGCGCGCCGAGGAGCTGCGACTCTACGCCGCACGCTCCGCGTCGGAAAAGCGCCAGCGCGCCGCCGAGGCCGAGCGCCACGGATGAACACGGCTGGACAGCCGCGGACGAGCACGGACAAACCCTGTGTTATCCGCGTGCTCCGCGTTTATCCGCGGCCACCCTATTGATCCGCGTGCTTCCGCGTCTATCCGCGGCCAACCTCTTATCGCGCGTCTCCGCGTTTATCCGCGGCAACCCCTGCCTGTTTATCCGCGGCAACCCTCCGGCGCTGATGCTGCGTTACCGCGCCGCCTGGGTGCTCCCCATCGGTCTTCCGCCGATCCGCGGCGGCGTCGTCTCGATCGAGCGCGACGTGATCACCTCGGTCGCCCCCTACGACGGTGGCGAGGTCGAGGATCTTGGCAGCGTGGCGATTCTGCCTGGCCTCGTCAACGCCCACACTCACCTCGAGCTGTCGTGGATGCGCGGCCAGGTGCCGCCGGACCGGTCGATGCCGGCGTGGGCGCAGCGGCTGATCGGTGTGCGGCGCGGTCTGGCTGGCGCGCCCGATCCCGCCCAACCGATCGTCGAGGCACTGCGGCAGGCGCGTGCCGCCGGCAGCTGTCTCGTCGGCGACGTCACCAACTCGCTCGCCGCCTACGAGCCGCTCATCGACAGTGAATTGTCCGCGGCGGTGTTTGCCGAGCTGATCGGTTTCTCCGCTCGAGAGCCCGAGGCGATCGTCAAGGGGGCAATCGAAAAATTCGACGAGCTGACGCCGATTGAATGGCTGCGCCTCTCGCTTGCCGCGCACGCTCCGTATTCGGTGTCGCCGGCGTTATTGCAGGCCATCGGACGCGCCACGCCGCACCGGCCGCTCAGCGTCCATCTCGGCGAATCCGCGCAGGAGATTGAATTCCTGCGCGAGGGGACCGGGGAGTGGCGCGCGCTTCTTGAGGCGGTGGGAGCCTGGAATCCGTTGTGGACGCCTCCCGCCTGTGGCCCCGTCGAGTATCTCGATCGGCTCGGGCTGGTGAGCGGTCGCCTGCTCGCAGTGCATGGGGTCCATCTGACCGACGGCGAGCTGTCGCGTCTCGCCGCCGCTGGGGCCACGATCGTCACCTGTCCGCGTAGCAACCACTGGACCGGCGCCGGCGTGCCCCCGGTCGATCGCTTCTACGCCTCGGGCGTCCGTGTCGCCATCGGGACCGACAGCCTGGCCAGCGTCGAGGACCTGAACCTCTTCGCCGAGATGGCCGAGGTCCGCCGCCTCGCCCCCCGCGTCCCAGCCGCCCGCATCCTCGAGAGTGCCACCCTGAGCGGCGCGCAGGCCCTGGGCTTCGCCGACGAACTTGGTTCCCTCCACCCCGGCAAACGCGCCCAACTCCTGGCCGTCCGGCTACCCACGAACTGTGCGGACGTGGAAGAATATCTTCTGTCGGGGATTCAGCCCTCGGACGTCTCCTGGTTGAACCCCGAACCCGAACCCAGAACCCAAGAACCCGAAGAACCCGAAGAACCCGAAGAACCCGAAGAACCCGAAGAACCCGAAGAACCCCCCCCGTGAACCGCCTCCGCACCTACCTCTCCTTCGTCCGCTTCAGCCACAGCGTCTTCGCGTTGCCGTTTGCCTTGACCGGGGCGCTGCTGGCGCTGCACCGGCGTCCGCTTTCCGGGCGCGAGGCGGCGTGGCGCGTCGTCTGGATTGTCGTCGCGATGGTGGCGGCGCGCAGCGCGGCGATGGGGTTCAACCGGCTGGCCGACGCCGAGTACGATGCCAGCAACCCGCGCACCGCGATGCGCGAGCTGCCGCGCGGCGCCATGAGCCGAACCGAGGCGACGGTCTTCGTCCTCGTCGCCGCGGTCGTCTTCGTCGCGGCGTCGGCGTTTCTCGGCGAAGCGTGCCTGCTGCTCTCGCCGGTCGCGCTCGGCATCGTGTTCTGGTACTCGCTCGCCAAGCGCGTCACCAACTACACGCAGTTCTTTCTCGCCCTGGCGATGGCGGTGGCTCCCGTCGGCGGCTGGCTCGCCGCGGGCGGCCCGCTCGGTGCCGGCGAGCCGTGGCTCCTCGGCGCGGCCATCGGCGCGTGGGTGGGCGGCTTCGACATCCTCTACGCCTGCCAGGACCTCGACTTCGATCGCGCCGCCGGGCTGAAGTCCATCCCGGTGAAGTTCGGCGTGCCGCGGTCGCTGCTGCTGTCGCGGCTGATGCACGTGGCGGCGGTGGTCTGCCTCGCCGCGCTCGGGTTCGTCGCCGACCTCGGGGTCCTGTATCTCGCCGGTGTCGCGCTGGTCGCGGCGCTGCTCGTCTACGAGCAGTCGCTCGTCAGCGCCGACGACCTGTCGCAGGTCAAGCGGGCCTTCGACCTCAACGGCTACGTCGGCATCCTCTACTTTGCGTCAACGGCGTTGGCGGTATATGTCCGCTGATGGCGTCCGGGGTCCCGGGTCCCGCACCTTCGCGCTCGCCATCACCGGCGCGAGCGGCGCGCTCTATGCCATGCGGACAATGGCGGCGCTGCTCGAACGGGAGTGCCATCTCGAGATCGTGATTTCGGATTACGGTCGGCGGCTGCTCCTCGACGAGCTCGGCGAAGGGGCAACCGTCAACGGTCTGCGCGAATTCCTGGTCGGCAAGTACGGTGGCGCGGCGGCGCGAGGCACCTTCGAGATCCTCAGCAACAAGGATCTCGGCGCCGCCATCGCCAGCGGCAGCCACGACTGCGAGGGCATGGTCATTGTGCCCTGCTCGATGAAGACGCTCGCGGGAGTCGCCCACGGGCTGTCGCGCAACCTGATCGAGCGCGCCGCTGACGTGATGCTAAAGGAGCGGCGCCGCCTCGTCATCGTCCCGCGCGAAACGCCGATGAGTCTGCCGCAGCTGAAGAACATGCTCCTCTGCGCGGAAGCGGGAGCGATGATCCTGCCGGCGATGCCGGCGTTCTACCAGATGCCGAAGACGCTCGACGATCTGGCGGATTTCATCGCCGGCAAGATCCTCTCGGCGCTCGGTCTGCCGCATACCCTCTATCCCAAGTGGGAAGGGTAGCCGTCGGCGTGCCGATCGCCCTCGACAAGTCCCCCGAGCGCATCGCCTCGATGTTCGACGCGATCGCCGGCCGCTACGACTTCCTCAATCACTTCCTCAGCGCCGGCCGCGACAAGCGCTGGCGCGCGCGCGCGATCCGTGAGCTGGGCCTTCCTAGTGACCCGCGCATCGTCGATCTCTGCACCGGCACCGGCGATTTCGCCATCGCCGCTGCCGACGCGCGCGCGGGCGCCGAGATCGTCGGCGTCGACTTCGCCGGCGCGATGCTGTCGATCGGGATGGGCAAGGTCCGCGAGCGAGCGCTCACCCGTCGCATCACGCTCGTGCGCGGCGACGCGACGCGCATTCCGCTGCGCGACGCCTGGGCCGACGCGGCGACGATCGGGTTCGGCATTCGCAACGTGGCACAGCCGGGCGAAGCGCTGGCTGAGCTCATGCGCGTCGTCAAACCCGGCGGGCGGCTGGCCATCCTCGAGCTCGGCGAGCCGGTGATTCCCGGCGTGCGCGCTGTCTATAACTGGTATTTCCAACAGGTCTTGCCAAGGCTGGGCCGGCTCGTGTCCCATCACAACAGCGCCTACTCGTACCTGCCGGCATCGGTCGCGCAGTTTCCACGGCCTGCGGACTTTGCTGCCATGATTTCTTCACACGGCTTCACCGCCGTGCGCGCAGTCCCGCTGTCGTTCGGCATCGTCTACTTATACGTCGCCACCCGGGCGTAACCGGCGTATAATTCTTCTAATCCATACATGTATTTCGACTTGGAGGATCGTCGTCCGGACACTCCGATCCTCGATCGGCCGCTCACCCGTCTCGAACAATTCCTGCTGACGATCATTGGGTATCTGCTGATCGTCATCGCCATCATCACCTACCCGAAGCTCCCGTTCGTGAAAGCCGCGGAAGCCGCGCGTCTGAAACAGCTCCAGGACCAGCGTGACAAGCTCGAAGCGATGCGCGAGCCGATGCAGTTCGTGTTCGCCAAGCCGAAAATCGAGATCGAGCGCCTGCCCAAGGTGCCGAAGTTCCTGTCCGACGAGAGCCATAAGGCGCAGGCACCCGAGAAGGCGCCGGTGCCGAAGACCGACATCCCGATGTCGCGCGGCAACACGCCCGACCGGACGATCGCCGACGCCAATCGGCCGCAGCCGGATCAGCAACAGCCGCAGCAGGCTACCGCGCCGCCGGCCACCAACACCAATGCGCTCGCACTGCCGACCAACGCGCAGTCGACCCTCGCGCGTAACGATCCGTCGAAGAACCCGATGATGGACAACCGGCCGCCCGGGGTATTGAGCGACGCGATTCGAAATGTGTCCAAATACACCCAGGGCGAGACGCTGCAGAACGTCCAGGGGAATTCCGACTTCGGGCCGTCGTTCCAGTTCGACAGCAAGGGCGTCGATTTCGGATCGTGGCTACGTCGCTTCAAGGACCATGTCTACCGCAACTGGCTGATTCCCTACGCGGCGATGGCGCTGCACGGCCACACCGTGCTGCGTTTCACCATCCATAAGGACGGCTCGATCACCGATCTCATCGTGCTCCAGCCGTCGAGCGTCGATGCCTTTACCAAGGCGGCCTTCAACGCGATCAAGGCCTCGAATCCCACCGTGCCGCTCCCGCAGCAGTATCCTGACGAGAGCATGGTGATGACGGTCATCTTCTACTACAACGAAATGCCGCCCGGCGGCGGAACGCAATAACATCTTCTTTCGTGACGCCGCGGCTCCTCGCGATCGTGGGTCCGACCGCGACGGGGAAGAGCGCGCTGGGAATTGCCATGGCCGCGCGGGTCGATGGCGAGATCGTCAGTTGCGACTCGACCGCCGTCTATCGCGGTTTCGACATCGGCACCGACAAGGTGCCGCCCGGCGAGCAGCGCGGGATTCCGCATCACATGATCGATCTCGTCGAGCCGGACGAGGAGTATTCGGCGGCGCGCTACGCGCGCGACGCGGCTGCGGTCATCCGCGACATCACCGCGCGCGGCAAGCTGCCGATCGTCGTCGGCGGGACGGGGTTTTATTATCGCGCGCTGACGCGCGGGCTGTTCGACGGGCCGTCGCGCGACGAGGCGCTGCGCCGCCGCTTCGAGCGTGTCGCGGCGGTGAAAGGACCGGCGTTCCTGCATCGCTGGCTGGCGCGTGTCGACGCGCCCTCGGCGGCGCGCATCGCCGCCAATGACGTCAAGCGCGTCGTCCGCGCGCTCGAGGTGTGGCGGCTGACCGGACGTCCGCTCACCGAGCACTTTGCCGCGACCGCGCCGCCGCTGCCCGAATACGACGTGTCCGCGGTGGCGCTGCAGATTACGCCGGAGGAGACGGCCGAGCGCGTCGCCAGTCGTGTCCACGCGCAGTTCGCGCGCGGCCTTCTCGACGAAATCCGCGGCCTGCTGGCGCGCGGTGTCCCCGAGGACGCGCTGCCGTTCACCGGCCTCGTCTACCGCCAGGCGCTCGAGCACCTGCACGGCGTGCGCGACGAGGCGGCCACGCGCGAGCTGATCATCCTCGAGAACCGCAAGTACTCGCGGCGCCAGTTGATCTGGTTCCGGAAAGAGCCTAACCTCCACTGGATTCACGCCCCCGGCGAGCGTCCGGAGACACAGGAATCCGTCGCCATGATCCTTCGTGACCTTCGTCTCCTTTCATGATCCTTCCGACTCGTGTCTTCCTGACCGTCCTGGACAGCGTCGGCGTCGGCGAGCTGCCCGACGCGCATCTCTACGGCGACGAAGGCAGCGATACCCTCGGCAACCTCTCGCGCGCCGTGCCGCTGGCGCTGCCGCACCTGCGCGCGCTGGGCCTGCCGCGGGTCGCCAGGGTGGCCGGGATGGCCGACGTGGCGACACCGCTCGGCGCCTACGGCCGCATGGCGGAACGGTCACCCGGCAAGGACTCCGTGACCGGACACTGGGAGATGACCGGCATCGTGCTCGACCACGCGTTTCCAACGTTTCCAAACGGCTTTCCGGCCGAGACCATCGCCGAGTTCGAGCGGCGCATCGGCCGCCGGACGCTGGGCAACTACGCCGCCTCGGGCACGGTGATCATCGACGCGCTGGGCCCCGAGCACGTGCGCACGGGATTTCCCATCGTCTACACCTCCGCCGACAGCGTGTTCCAGATCGCCGCGCATGAAGAGGTGATTCCGGTCCCGGAGCTGTATCGCATCTGCGAAATCGCCTACGAACTGGTCGGCAAGGGCATGAACGTCGGCCGCGTCATTGCCCGTCCGTTCGTCGGCCAGCCCAGGGGCATTCCGGCGCACTGCCAACCGCCACGACTACGCCCTTCCGCCGCGCGGACTCACGCTGCTCGATGCGATGACCACGGCAGGGAAGACCGTGCATGCCATCGGCAAGATCCAGGACCTCTTCGCCGGCCGCGGCATCACCACCGCCGTCCACACGAAGAGTGACGAGGAGGGGGTTGACGAGATCGAGAAGGCCATCGCATCTTCGGGGCCGGGCCTGGTCTTCACCAACCTCGTCGACTTCGACACGCAGTACGGCCATCGCAACGATCCGGCCGGCTACGCCGCCAATCTCGAGCGCTTCGATGTCCGTCTCGGTCGCCTGCTGCCGTCGCTGCGCGACGGCGACCTGCTCGTCGTTACTGCCGATCACGGCAACGATCCGACGACGCCGAGCACCGATCACGCCCGCGAGTACGTCCCGGTATTCCTGGTGGGGAAGATGGTCAGGCCCGGCACCGACGTCGGCACGCGGGCGACGTTTGCCGACCTCGGGCAGACGATCGCGGAGATTTTCGGGGTCGGGCCGCTCCCGCACGGCACGTCGTTCCTTCGCGATATCCTCACATGATGATTCGGCAGCAGCTCGAGAAGCGCGAGCACGAGATCCTGGCGGCGGCCGCCGCCAAGAGCGACCGCACCAGGGGGCGGGTGCGCCTGGAGCAGGAAGACCCGATCCGCCCGGCGTTTCAGCGCGACCGCGATCGCGTCATCCATTGCAAGGCCTTCCGTCGCCTCAAGCACAAAACGCAGGTGTTCTTCGCGCCAACCGGCGATCACTACCGCACGCGGCTGACGCATACGCTGGAGGTGTCACAGATCGCGCGCACCATCGCCAAGGTCCTGCAGCTGAACGAGGAGCTGACCGAGGCCATCGCGCTCGGCCACGATCTCGGGCACACACCGTTCGGCCATGCCGGCGAGCGCGTCCTGCAGTCGCTCGTCCCGGGCGGCTTCGAACACTACGAACAGAGCCTCCGCATCGTCGACGTCCTGGAGAACGACGGCCATGGCTTGAACCTGACCTGGGAGGTCCGCGACGGCATCGCGCACCACTCGAAGGGGAAGCACGGCGTCCCGGTCGGCGCCGATCCCGCACACCGCGCCTCCACGATCGAAGGGCAGATTGCGCGGGTCGCCGACATCATCGCCTATGTCAATCACGATATAGACGATGCGGTGAGGGCTGGGCTGCTGCGCGCCGAAGACCTGCCGCGCGAGCGGACGCAACTCCTCGGCGACTCCTCGTCACAGCGCATCGGCACCATGGTGACAGACGTAGTGATGCGCACGCTCGAAGGCGGACTGAGCGAAGTGCGCATGAGCGACGAGGTGCTCGACGCCACCATTGGCCTGCGCAGTTTTCTGTTCGAAACAGTCTACGAAAACGACATCGCGACCGCCGAGTTCAAGAAAGCCGCGGGCATTCTTGGCGGTCTCTGGGAGAAGGTTCGCGAAAATCCGAAGGAGTTCCTCGACGAGCGCACGATTGCGAACGAGGGACTGGACGTCGCGACGAAAGATTTCGTCGCGGGGATGACCGATCGCTATGCGGTCAACCTGTTCCAGGAGCTCTTCATTCCGAAGCCCTGGATCGAGCTTTCCAGCCGCTCCTGATCGTCGGGCGCTCGAGTCGATCCAGTACGAATGGCCCGGTTTTTGCTATTCGGCGGTCCGTCATTTGCAGAGCTCCCGTCTTGGGTATATACTGCTCTACTTCAAAGGAACCCTGCGAGATGGAGAGTCACATAGACAACCAGCGCCTTGCCGCCCTGCGCGAAGAGAACGAATTGCTGCGCCAGGCGGCGCACGCATTCGGGGATTTAGCTGAGCGTTTGTCCCAGGAGCTGCGCACGTTGCGCGCTCAGGCCGAGAGCGCCGATCGGCGAAAGACCTATCGAGCATCGTGGCCTGGGAACCCGTCCCGGTCGCGGCGCGAGCTGGCGCACCGCTGATCGCCTGATTCCTCCGCCTTCGATTCTCTCGAATCGCGAATTCAAGGTATAATGACGGGTTCCCGCACGTACGGCGGGGCGGCCCGTGACCATGCAATTCGATCTCAGACAGCTCGCCCGGAGCGGTGGTGAAGACCACCTTGACCGCACGTTCCAGCCCGAACAGTTCGACCCGTCGGTCGTGCAGGACGAGGAATACCGCGTCGTCGCGCCGGTGCACCTCGTGCTGGACGTGCGCAAGGACCGCGACGCCTATCGCGTCACGGGGCGGGTGGAAACGCAGCTGCGCCTCGAATGCGGCCGCTGCCTGGAGCCGTTCGAGATCCCGGTCGCCAGCGCTTTTGAGCTGCGCTACGTGCCGGCGACCCCGGCGCCCGCCAGCCGTCCGGATCAAAGACATACGGCGCATGGGGAAGATACAGAGCACGAAGTCGCCGAGGACGATCTGACGACGGCGTTCTACAAGGACGAGGCGATCGATCTCGGCGAGTTGATGCAAGAACAGTTCGTGCTCGCGCTGCCGATGAAACCGTTGTGTTCGGAAGCGTGCAAGGGACTGTGCCCCACGTGCGGCACCAACCTGAATAACGCGACCTGCGACTGCGAGCCGGCGTGGACCGATCCGCGACTGGCGGCGCTGCAGGGACTGCTCGACCGCGACAAGCATTAAGGAGAGAGAGAACCAGTCATGCCGAATCCCAAACGGCGGCACTCGAAGACGCGTACCGCCAAGCGCCGCACCCACGATGCGTTGAAGCCGATCGGCCGCAGCGAGTGTCCGCAGTGCCACGAAGCCAAGCTGCCGCACCAGGTCTGCGCTAACTGCGGCTACTACGCCGGGCGTCAGGTAGTAAAGGCCGCAGAAGAGTAAATTCTTGCGTATCGCCATCGACGCCATGGGCGGCGACGTCGGGCCGTCGGTGATCGTCGACGGCGCCCTCGTCGCGGCACGGCATCTCCAGGTCGGACTCCTCTTCGCCGGCGATGCCGCCGCGATCGAGTCGGAGCTGGCTCGGCACCCGGTCGCGAGTCTCTTCCGCCGTCTCGACATCGCCATCGTCGATACGCCCGAGCGCGTCGAAATGAGCGAGCTACCGGCGCAGGCGCTGCGGCGCAAGGCGCGCGCATCGATCAAGGTGGCCGCCGAGGCCGTCCGCGACGGCCACGCCGATGCGCTCTTCAGCGCCGGGCACACTGGAGCAACGGTGATGGCGGCGCACGGCGCCTTCGGCCTGCTGCCGGGTGTCGATCGTCCGGCACTCGCCACGATCGTTCCGACACGTCGCGCGCCCGCGGTCCTGCTCGACGCGGGGGCGACCGTCGGCTGCCGCGCCGCACACCTGGTCCAGTTCGCCGTGATGGGCTCCGCCTACGCGCGCGTCGCCCTCGGACTCGACGCGCCGCGGGTCGGCCTGCTGTCGATTGGCGAGGAAGAGACCAAGGGCACCGATGTCACGCGTGAAGCGCACCGCCTGCTGAAGGACGCTCCCATCCATTTCATCGGCAACATCGAAGGCCGTCATGTCTATTCCGGCGACGCCGACGTCATCGTCTGCGACGGCTTCACCGGCAATGTCACGCTCAAGCTGAGCGAAGGGCTGGTCGAAACCGTCGAGCACCTGCTGCACGATGAGCTCGCCGCGACTTTCGGCGGGCGGGTCGGCTACGTGCTGTCACGGCAGGCCTTCCGGCGCTTCCGCCGGCGCGTCGACTATTCCGAGTACGGCGGTGCGCCGCTCGTCGGCCTCAACCATCTCTGCATCGTCGGTCACGGCCGCTCATCGTCGAAAGCGGTAGCCAACGCCGTGACCATGGCCGTGCGCGCCGTGAACGAAGATCTGATTGGCCGGCTGTCGCGTGATTTATCGCGTCTCGCGCCTCGCACCCACCTCGCATGATCGCATTCGTGTTCCCCGGACAAGGCGCGCAGAAGGTGGGCATGGGGCGGTCGCTTGCCGCCGCGTTTCCCATTTGCCGCGACACGTTCGCCGAAGCCGACGCCGCGCTGGGCGAGCCGCTCAGCACGCTGTGTTTCGAGGGGCCGGAAGATCGGCTGATGCTGACCGAGAACACGCAGCCGGCGATCCTGGCGATGAGCACGGCTGTGGCGCGGCTCGCTCGTGTATCGCGGGCTTCAGCCGGCGTTCGCCGCCGGCCACAGCCTCGGCGAGTATTCGGCGCACGTCGCTGCCGGTACGCTATCCTTCGCTGATGCGCTGCGCACGGTGAGGCGCCGCGGACGATACATGCAGGAAGCCGTGCCGGTCGGTGCAGGCGCGATGGCCGCCATCCTGGGCCTCGACGCCGCGGGCGTGACGCGCGCCTGCGAGGAAGCCGCGCAGGGGGACGTCGTCTCGCCGGCGAATCTGAATGCCCCCGGACAAATCGTGATCGCCGGGCACACGGCCGCCGTTGCGCGCGCGTCTGAACGCGCCAGGGCACTCGGCGCCAAGCGTGCGATTCCGCTGGCGGTGAGCGCGCCGTTCCATTGCGCGCTGATGAAACCCGCAGAGGAGCGCCTGGCGCCGGAACTGCGCGCGCTCAGCGCCAGCGATCCATCCGTGCCCGTCGTCGCCAACGTCGATGCCGAGCCGAAGCGAACGGCGGTCGCTTCGATCGACGCACTCATCCGCCAGGTGTCGTCGCCGGTGCGCTGGGAAGAGGTCGTCAGGCGCCTGATCGCTGAAGGGGTGACGACCTGCATCGAGCTCGGCCCGGGCAGCGTGCTGGCCGGCCTGATCAAGAAAATCGATCGCGGCGTGACGGTCGCGAGCATCGAAGACGCAGCCGGTCTCGAGGCGGCGTTGAAACTATGATGCGGTTCGACGGCAAGATCGCGATCGTCACCGGTGCGTCGCGCGGTATCGGCCGTGCCATTGCATCGATGCTGGCGCAGCAGGGGGCCACCGTCGTGGCCGCGGCGCGCGGCGACAATGCCGCCGGGACCGTCGCCGAGATCACTGCCGCCGGCGGCAAGGCGGAGACCGCGTCGGTCGACGTCAGCGACGCCGCCGCCGTCGAGGGGTTGATCGGCGGCGCGCTCGCGCGGCACGGCCGCATCGACATCCTGGTCAACAACGCCGGGATCACGCGCGACCAGTTGATGCTGCGGATGAAGCGCGACGACTGGGATGCCGTCATCGCCACCAACCTGACCGCGGCGTTCACCGCGACGCAGGCCGTGCTCAAGCCGATGATCAAGCAGCGCGCCGGCCGCATCGTCTGCATCAGCTCGGTTGTTGGGCAGGGGGGCAACGCCGGGCAGGCGAACTACGCCGCGTCGAAGGCGGGGCTGATCGGGTTCGTCAAGGCCGTGGCGCAGGAAGTCGCCTCGCGCAACGTCACGGCGAACGTCGTCGCGCCGGGACTGATCGAGACCGACATGACGCGCGCGATCACCGACAGCGCGAACGCCGACTGGGCGGCGAAGATCCCGCTCAAGCGGTTGGGCACACCGGCCGATGTCGCGGCTGCAGTGTGCTTCCTGGCGTCGGACGAGGCAGCGTATATTACTGGTCAGGTACTTGCCGTCAACGGCGGCATGTACATGTAGGCTTGAGGACGTGGTCGGGCGCCGAGCGCCAATTTTGGAGGGTGGAATGGCCGTAGCAGACAAGGTGAAGAGCATCATCGTGGAGCAGCTCGGGGTCGACGAGGAAGAAGTGACGCCGGATGCCTCGTTCGTGGACGACCTGGGTGCCGACTCGCTCGACACCGTCGAGCTGGTCATGGCTTTCGAGGAAGAGTTCGGGATCGAGATTCCCGACGAGGACGCCGAGAAGATCACGCGCGTCAAGGAAGCTATCGAGTACATCGAGTCGCACGCCAAGGGTAAGAAGTAGGCCGGGTCCGGAGACCCGGCTTCGCCGTCGGGCCATTCACCCGATAGTCGGAGGCTGATTGAGCAGGCGAGTAGTGGTGACGGGCGTCGGGCTGGTGTCCCCGCTCGCCATCGGAACGCAGGCAAACTGGGACGCCCTCCTTGCGGGCCGGAGCGGCATCGGGCCGATCACGCGCTTCGACGCGTCGCAGTATTCCGCGCGCATCGCCGGCGAGGTCAAGGGATTCGACCCCCTGCAGTTCGTCGACAAGAAAGACGTCAAGAAGATGGACGTCTTCATCCAGTTCGCGCTCGCGGCGGCGCAGTTTGCCGTCGACGACGCGCGGCTGAAGGTGACGCCGGCGATCGCCGACGGTGTCGGCGTGTTCATCGCCTCGGGGATCGGCGGCTTCCAGACCATCGAGCGCGAGCACATCGAGCTGATGAAGGGGGGCCCGCGCCGCATTTCCCCGTTCTTCATTCCCGCGTCCATCATCAATCTCGCCGCCGGCCAGGTCTCGATCCGCTTCGGCGCGCGCGGGCCCAACCTGGCGACCTGCACTGCGTGCACCGCGTCGGCGCACGCGATCGGCGAGGCCTTCGAGATCATCCGCCGCGGCGACGCCGACATCATGATTGCCGGCGGCTCCGAGGCGGCGATCACGCCGATGGGCGTCGGCGGGTTCGCCGCCATGCGCGCGCTGTCGACGCGCAACGACGAGCCGCAGCGGGCCAGCCGTCCGTTCGACAAGGATCGCGACGGCTTCATCATGGGCGAGGGGTCCGGCATCTGCATTCTCGAGACGCTGGAGTCGGCGCAGGCGCGCGGCGCCTCTGTCTATGCCGAGCTGGTCGGTTACGGGCTGACCTCCGACGCCTATCACCTGACCGGCGCAGCCGGAAGAGGCGCACGGCGCGATCCGCTCGATGCAGATGGCGCTGCGCAAGGGCGGCGTGCAGCCGGCCGACGTCGACTACATCAACGCGCACGGCACCTCGACGCCGATCAACGATCCGACCGAGACGCGCGGCGTGAAGACGCTCTTCGGCGAGCACGCCTACAAGCTGGCGATGTCGTCGACGAAATCGATGACCGGGCACCTGCTTGGCGCCGCCGGCGGCCTCGAGGCCGGCATCACCGCGCTTGCCGTCAAGCACCAGATCGCGCCGCCGACGATCAATCTCGACCATCCCGACGAGGGCTGCGACCTCGACTACGTGCCGCACACCGCGCGACCGATGCGCATCCGCTACGCGCTGTCGAACTCGTTCGGCTTTGGCGGGACCAACGGCACGCTGCTGATGAAACAATTCGAAGGCTGAACAGGCCCCGAGCGCCCAAACATGAAGATCGTCGTTTGTATCAAGCAGGTCGTCACGCGCGAGTGGCAGCTGCGCGTCAACGATCAGAAGACCTGGATCCGCGACCAGGACGCCAGCTTCGAGCTCAACGAGCCCGACGCCTACGCCCTCGAAGAGGCGCTGCGCCTCAAGGAAAAGCACGGCGGCGAAGTCATCGTCTGCTGCGCCGGCCCGGCGCGCGCGACGCAGGTGATCCGCGAGGCGCTGGCCCGCGGGGCCGATCGCGCGCTGCACGTCGAGTCCGACGCCCTTGCAACCGCCGACGCCGCGACAGTCGCCGAGGCGCTCGCCGCGGCGATCCGCGACGAGCAGGTCGACCTCGTGCTCACCGGCCTGCAGTCCGACGACCAGGGCTTCGGCCAGGTCGGCGTCGTCCTCGCCGAGACGCTCGGCATACCGCACGCCACCATCATCATGGAGGTCCAGGCCGAGGGCGGCCGGCTGCGCGTCAAGCGGGAGCTCGAAGGCGGCTGGTTCCAGTGGGTCGAGCTGCCGATGCCGGCGCTGCTGACGATCCAGAGCGGCATCAACCAGCTCCGCTACGCCACGCTCAAGGGGATCATGGCGGCGAAGAAGAAAGAGATGAAGAAGGTCGCGGCACCGGCCGTGGCAGCGGGCGGCCCGCGCGTCACCAGCCTCTACTTCCCCGAAAAAGGGAAGCAGACGCAGATCGTGCCCGGCGCGCCCGCCGAAGCGGCCAAGGAGCTGGTCAGGCGTCTGCGAGACGAAGCGAGGGCGCTGTGATTCTCGTCGTCGCCGAAGAGCGCGATGGCAAGCTGAATCGCGCCACGCTGGAAACCATTGCCGCCGCGCAGGCCGCCGGCGGAGCGATCAAGATTGCGGTGCTGGGCGCTGGCGTCGACGAGGTCGCGCGCGAGCTGGCGCACGCCGCCGTCCGACGAGGTGATCGTCGTCGACGACCCGGCGTTGAAGGAGTTCACGGCGGACGGCTTCGTGCTGGCGCTCGAGCAGCTCATCGCCGCGGAGAAGCCGGACCGCGTGTTCCTGCCGCACACCTACCAGACGCGCGACTTCGCGCCGGCGCTGGCCGCGCGCGTCAAGCGTCCGCTCGTCACCGACTGCACCGCCGTGAAGGCTGCCGGATACGTGCGCCCGATGTTCCAGGGCAAGCTGCAGGCCGACATCGCCGTGGACGGTCCGCACCTGGCGACGTTCCAGATAGGCGCTTTCCGAGCCGACGCTATGAAGAGCATGCCGAGCGGCAGCGCGCCGATTCGTGCCGCCGGCATCGCCATCGACCCGGCCCGGATTCGCCAGAAGCCGGAAGCGCCGTTCAAGGAAGCGAAGCAGGCGGTCGATCTGTCGCAGGCCGAGCGCATCGTGGCGGTCGGCCGCGGCATCAAGGGCCAGGAGCACATCCAACTGGCGCAGCAGCTGGCCCAGGCGATGGGCGCTGAACTTGCCGCCTCGCGCCCGATCTGCGATGCCGGCTGGCTACCGATGGATCGTCAGATCGGCAGTTCCGGCCAGACCGTGGCGCCCAAGCTCTACGTCGCGCTCGGGATCTCCGGCGCCATCCAGCACCTCGTCGGCATGAAGGGGTCGCGCACTATCGTCGCGATCAACAAGGATGCCGAGGCACCCATCTTCGAGGTTGCCGACTATGGCATCGTCGGCGACCTATTCGAGGTGGTGCCCGCGTTGATCGCGGCCCTGAACGCGTAAGTGGCCGAACGCGAGACCCTCGAAGTCGACATTCTCATCGTCGGTGGCGGCCCCGCCGGTCTGTCCGCGGCGTTGCGGCTCGCACAGTTGCAGAAAGAGAAGGGCGGCGAGCCGCTCGCCATTGCGGTGCTCGAGAAGGCACGCGAGGCGGGCGCGCACATGCTGTCGGGCGCCGTGCTCGACCCCTCGACGCTGAAGGATTTGGTGCCTGATTTCAAGGCGAAGGGGGCACCGCTTGCCGCCGAGGTCCAGCGCGACGACATCTACTTCCTGACGCGCACGGCCAAACTTCGTCTGCCGATCACCCCGCCGTTCTTCCGGAACCACGGCAACTACATCATCTCGCTCAACAAGTTCGTGAAGTGGCTGGCCGGCCTCGTCGAGGCGGAAGGCATCGACATCTTCACCGGCTTTGCCGCGACCGAGGTGCTCTTCGACGGCGACGCGGTCGCCGGCGTCCGCACCGGCGATCGGGGCATCGACAAGCACGGGCAGAAGAAGTCCACCTTCGAGCCTGGCGTCGACATTCGCGCCAGGGTGACGATTTTCACCGACGGCGTCCGCGGCAATCTGACCAAGGCGCTCGTGCGCCGGCTGGGGCTGGACGATGGGAAAAGCCCGGCGGTGTATGCGATTGGCCTCAAGGAGTTGTGGGAAGTGCCGGCGGGCCGCGTCGAGCCCGGTCGCGTCGTCCACACGATGGGCTACCCGCTGAAGATGGAAGAGTTCGGCGGCGGGTTCATGTACTCGATGCCGGGCAACCTCGTGTCGCTCGGGCTGGTGGCGGGTCTTGATTACAAGGATCCGATGTTCGATCCGCACGTCGCCTTCCAGCACCTGAAGCGGCATCCGCTCGTCGCATCGGTGCTCGAGGGGGGAACGCTCGATCCGCTACGGCGCCAAGGCGTTGCCCGAAGGCGGCTGGTACACGATTCCGAAGACCTATGCGGCCGGCGCGCTCATCGCCGGGGATGCCGCCGGGTTCATGAACTCGGCGCGCCTCAAGGGCATCCATCTCGCCATGCGCACCGGCATGCTCGCCGCGGACACGGCCTTCGAGGCGGTCCGCAAGGGGGACACGTCCGAGGCGGCGATGAAGGCCTACGACGATCGCGTGCAGGCGAGTGCCGTGCGCAAGGAACTCTACCCGGTGCGTAACGTGCACCAGGCGTTCGGCTACGGCACGATCGCCGGCGCGGCGTTCACCGGACTGTCGCTCATCACCCGCGGCGGCTGGTTCAAGGATCCGTTGCCGGCGCACGGCGGCTGGACGCGCATCCGCAAGCTCGCCGACTACTACAAGGATGCGCGACCCGACCCCGAAGCGTCCGTCAACCCGGTGAAGATCGATCGCCAGCTCACGTTCGATCGCCTGACCGGCGTCCACTACTCGGGCACGCGCCATCCCGAGGATCAGCCGTCGCACCTCATCGTGCACGACGCGAACGTCTGCGCCACGCGCTGCCGAGAGGAATACGGCAACCCGTGCATCCGCTTCTGTCCGGCCAATGTCTACGAAATGGTCGACGCGGGTGACGGCACCAAGAAGCTGCAGATCAACGCCTCGAACTGCGTCCACTGCAAGACCTGCGACATCATGGACCCCTACCAGATCATCGACTGGGTGCCACCCGAGGGGGGCGGCGGCCCGAATTACGAAGGAATGTAGGGG